>NZ_NJAR01000017.1 GCF_002884445.1 Paenibacillus castaneae | reverse complement strand
TGAACTCCCTCAGTACGATTCAATTTTCTCACAAATACTCGCTTATTCGCAGGATTTCACCCTTGCCGGAAATGCGGAAAGATAGTAGAGAAAGGTAGTTGAAGACCAGGTCAACATGAAGGCGTGAGGAAATAGAGGGGGAGGTTGCAAGCCCCATATCCTTCCATATACTGCACGCATTCTCCACGCTGCCCCTGGAGGTTATCACTCCCATGTCTCAACGGGTCTTTGCCCTCTCATTCCTTCGTTACGCCTGTCCAAGGGGTGGAGGCCGGTCTTGCTAACGTTACGGGTCGGTGCCCTTTGGTTCAATGCATCCGGTACTCCGTGCTTTCTTTGAAATCCTACGAATAAGCCAAAATTCGTACGACGAAACGGTTAAATTAAGCTTAAGCTGCTAGTTGAATTGGCATCGTTTTATGAGGATGGTATGCCTCGTTGCTACGAGCCATTCCAACGAGTATTCGTGCCAATTTACCGCATAGTTTCATCAGAGACCTCATTTTCTTCATCTTTTTAACCTGTACATTGTACGCATGCATGGCTTTGAACTCTGGGTTGTTCCCAACCAAACTTATGGTCATCATGAAAATGAAGCGACGAAGGCGCGATCGTCCGCGTTTACTAATCTTCATCTGACCCGTCCATTTACCTGAGCTTGCTTCTGCAAGGTTGAGACCAGCATGGCGAAGCAGTGCATTACCGTGAGTGAAGCCACTTAAATCCCCAGCCTCACCGAGAATACCTGCGAGTGAAATGGCGCTAATCCCTTTGACCGCAAGCATAGATTTAGCAAAAGGAATACGGTCTAAGACTGCCGTAATCTCTGCCTCTACGACTTGCAGCTGTTGGCAAGCCAGGTCGTATTCAGCCAGAAGTTGCGTTAAGTGGAGCTTGTACGCATGCGTTGCCTGCTTAGAGCCAACAGAATGACGAGCAAGCGCAATAAGGGTCTGAGCTTTCTTGTTCCCGGGTTGACGTTGCATAATGGATTTCCAGCCACTCACCACGTCCTGAGGCGCTAGCCTTCTCAGTTCTTCAGGCGTTGGGAAAAGACGTAGTGTTGCCAATGCCCCCCTGCACAACAGGTTCTTAAATACTTGTCGCAGCTCAGGGAACACTACGTCAACCCAGCGATGGATTTGGTTTTTAGCGCTTACGAGTCTCGTCACAACAGAGTCGCGGTTTGAGAGATAAACACGCAGCTCTTCAAAAGCCTCAGGCGTGCTACGAATAAAAGAGTAATAACCGTTTTTGACCATGTCTGCGATGACGAGAGCATCCTTTTTGTCGCTCTTCGATGGTGTATTGTCACGGTTTTCTTTATTCTTTTTCACGAGATGAGGATTAACAAGAACAACTTCGAATTGTTTCTCGAATAGCCATCTAGAGATGCTTAGCCAGTAATGCCCCGTCGGTTCCATGCCGATAATTGCGAAGTTAAGGTTATGGGCTTCTTGCAACGATTGAATCCAGCGAAGAAGGGCCTGAAATCCTTCTTCATCATTAGAGAAAGATAGCGGATTGCCAATTGCGATCCCGCGGAAGTTTACTGCACGAGCGACATGCGTTAGTTGTGCAATGTCGATTCCGACGACGAGATGCTGAGGGGTAATTTTTTCAATGAGTTGATTTTGTTTGTCTTGGGCTTTAAACTTCATATTAGAGCGTCCTCCTGGATGATGGGATTTTAAGGGCTTTGACCCGTTGCGTACTCCCATCGTACCGAGGCGCTCTTCTTTTTGCAAAGCTGCTAATTAACGCTCTACAGGAATGCTAACG
>NZ_NJAR01000016.1 GCF_002884445.1 Paenibacillus castaneae | reverse complement strand
TGCATGTACCTAAGTACGGAGTCAAGGGTGATTTATAAAAAATTTATCTTTGATAATCTGCTACGACAGATACGGGGAATAAGCTAACTTGAATTAAGGCGCAGAAGTAAAATTGGATATGCTGTTTTAGTGGGAAATGGTAGTTAAGTGAATCATTTACTTCGGTTGCAACGAATCAATTATTGGGCAGTGGCTATCGTCATCATTATTTTGGCATTGTCCTAAATATTCTTCCAAAGCGTGTTCTAACAACAACAAGTCAGCCATCTTTTTTTGTACTGCGATCAGTTTTTTATTAGCTAATTCTTGTACTTTACTACATGGACTATCGTTTAACGCAAGTAACCCTTCAATCTCATTTAGCGTAAAACCTAATTCTTGAGAACGCTTGATAAAATGTATTCTATTTACCGTTTCTTTCGGGTAATGTCTATAGCCCTGCATAGGCTTTGGTGGTTGTTTAATTAAGCCTTTGCGTTCATAAAAGCGAATTGTTTCGACATTTACACTCAGTTCTTTAGCCAACATACTTATGGTTCGTTTAGACACGTTATCAATTACCTTACTGACTTTTTGTTTACTTACTTTATATCTAATTAAAGTGACCATCAATGAATACCAGTTTAAACATCGCTAATTGATTTTGTTTTTTCTTCTATTAAATAAGTAAAGTTACCGTTGTTACAACAATATTAAACCACAACAATGTATGGTTTATCCTTTTTCATTATCAAAGTCCAAATTAGTGTTATTACATGCAGTTCTACATGAGTATACCCTAGCGGAACCACCTAAAAAGCCCCTTAGACCTATTAATAGACTACCTAGAACAGACTATTCTAGGTAGTCAGTTTTTCTCGCTATCTTGAGAAATCATAGTCTTCTTCGCTTCCATCTAAATACTCGCGTATAGGGCGTTTTTTGCTGAATTTAGAGGCGTCTTTCTTAATCTCATCGACTATAAAGTCGCTGTATGCTGACCAGCTCTTTCCAGCGTCGCCTTTGGCAAGACTACTATATGTACTTATAAACTCTTTATGCCGACTAATACGCCACAATTGCTTATCAGTCAATCCATCAATCATGAACATATCTGATGTATTAGGATCACGTTGGTTATTCTCTGTCTTTTTGGGTTTCTCTTTAATAACAAACTTAAACCCAATAATTTTGCGTCCTCTTTTCACTTGATCGTAGCTTGTCTGAATATCTGTTTTCTCGTTAATCTCTTTAACTGCAACGTCTAGCACATTCTTTTTGAAGTCATAAACTCTCTCGTAATCGGTTGAATTAACGCCCAACTGTTCTCTAAACACCTCAATATCAAAGACGGGTGTTTTTCTTGCTGTCTTCCATTGAACCAGCAGTTCGTACAACCTCACCGAATAGGCACTTTTCAAAGTAGCGGTTTGCTCAAGTAGGTATTGAGTGAAAAACTGCTCGTAGCCATCTATACGTGTGACCTCGTTAACTACATCAAAGGTTAAAATCACCTCAATTGATGCTTCATCATCAAGATACTTAACACGTTGAACCCAGCGTGATTTAACCATTCGGTTATCTGTATCAAGAAATGAGAACCGCCTATCAAATAATGTCTTTTCAGCTTTCAATATGGCTTCATAGGCTGTTTGTCTTGTGACATTAAAAGCTTCAGCGTATCTTGATGCTGATATGGTAAGCGGTTTGTCAGTGCTTAACCCCTTACCTGTTTCTCTAGCATCCACAATAGCCAGTTGCATTAACCTGATTTCAGACAATGATAGGTTCTGTGTAGCTGTGTTTAAGCGGTTTGTTTTAACAACTAAATCAGCCATAAAAAATCCTTTTTATTACTTTATGACGAGTAATATACGCATATCGTTATAACGAGTCAAATATATATTTCGTTAATTGTCAGGTAAACCTCGTCATATTGTCAGGTAAACCTCGTCATATTG
>NZ_NJAR01000015.1 GCF_002884445.1 Paenibacillus castaneae | reverse complement strand
GCAGATTATCAAAGATAAATTTTTTATAAATCACCCTTGACTCCGTACTTAGGTACATGCAGTACACTTGCATTATCACTTAATGAGGTATCTATATGAATCAAAAAGAATCAAACCTTCCAATGATAGGAGGCATCATAGCAGCATTAGGCGCAGGCGTATGCTGTGTAGGTCCTTTGCTCCTGTTATTACTTGGGGTAAGTGGCTCATGGATTGGTAATGTAACTGCATTTGAACCCTATAGGCCATTATTTATCGCATTTGTAGTGTTGTTGTTTGGTTACTCAGGTTGGAAAATTTACCGTCCTGTAGAAGAGTGTGAGCCGGGAACGGCCTGTGCAATTCCTAAGAAACAGCAACAACGAAAAGTCATTTTCTGGCTGAGCGCTATAGTTGCGACAATTTTAGTGACCAGTAATTATTGGATACTTTTGTTTGCTTAATATACAGTTCAAGAAATTTATAACATTTTAAAATTTGGAGCTAATTATGAAAAAATTATTATTAACCGCACTGCTTTCACTTTCTAGTTTTGGTGCTTTTGCTGAAGTAAAAACAGTTACGCTGGAAGTACCAACGATGAACTGTGCGACATGCCCAATCACAGTTAAAAAATCGTTAGAAAATGTTGATGGCGTTGAAAAAGCGAAAGTTACCTACAAGCCTAAGCTAGCTATTGTTTCTTTTGATGACACTAAAACCAACATCAATGCATTAATTGCAGCGACTACCAACGCTGGCTACCCATCAAATTTAAAAAGTGAAAATAAGTAATGTTTAGCCCCTTAAAACTTGTTACGCGTATTGGAGATAAAGCAGGCGCTATAGGTGCACTTGTTTCGGCAATGGGATGCGCTATGTGTTTTCCCGCGATAGCTAGTCTTGGTGCGGCAATTGGGATGGGATTTCTTAGTCAGTGGGAAGGGGTATTTATCAATACGTTGTTACCACTGTTTGCAGTATTAGCGCTGGCAATGAATATCTTAGGCTGGTTTAGCCATCGTCAATGGCACCGTAGTTTTATCGGTTCAATTGGCCCCATTTTGGTTTTACTCTCTTTATACCCTTGGTTCCAGTACGGGTGGAGTTCATACGTTACTTATACGGGGCTAGGACTAATGGTTGCTGTATCAATTTGGGACATGGTTTCTCCAGCGAATAAACGCTGTGATGATGAAACTTGTACCGCTTAACTTTTTAAGAGGAATAAAATATGTCAACGAATAGTTGTTGCTCGTCAAATGACATCCAGCCAGAACAATTACATGTAGCCATTATTGGTAGTGGTTCAGGGGCCTTTGCCAGTGCGATTAAAGCAGCAGAAGGCGGAGCAAGAGTTACTATCATTGAAGGAGCCGATGTAATCGGAGGTTGCTGTGTAAATGTCGGCTGTGTTCCTTCAAAAATATTGATCCGTGCTGCGCAATTAGCGCATCAGCAACGTACTAACCCGTTTGATGGTTTAGAAAATATTCAGCCACAACTTAGCCGCTCCTTATTAGCACATCAGCAAAACGCTCGCGTCGAAGAACTACGCGATGCTAAATATCAACGTATTTTAGAGAGTAATCCCGCGCTATCTTTACTTAAAGGTTATGCACGTTTTAAAAATCAAAATACCTTGCTAGTTCACAAGTCTGATGGTAGTGAAGAAGAGCTGGTTGCAGATCGCATTTTAATTGCAACAGGCTCTACACCAAGCATTCCGCCAATTAAGGGTTTAGTTGATACACCTTATTGGACATCAACAGAAGCCTTATTTGCAGAAGAGTTACCGAGTAGTCTAGTTGTCATCGGCTCCTCCGTTGTTGCTCTGGAAATTGCGCAAGCTTATGCCCGTTTAGGTAGCCGTGTGACAATTCTAGCCAGACATACCCTTTTATATGCTGAAGATCCGTTATTAGGTGAAAAACTGGCAGAGTGCTTTGAAAAAGAAGGTATTAGGGTACTTAATAATACGCAAGCAAGTCATGTTTCTTATGATAGCAATGGTTTTTCATTGGAAACTAACGAAGGAACATTAATCGCTGAAAAATTGCTTATCTCTACGGGTCGCCATGCAAATACTGGAAAGCTTGGTTTAGAAAATGTTGGTGTTGAAACAGATAAAAGTGGTGCCATTGTTGTTAATAGTATGATGGAAACATCAACAGCTAACATTTATGCCGCTGGAGATTGCTCCAATATGCCACAATTTGTTTATGTTGCTGCTGCTGCCGGAAGTAGGGCTGGAATTAATATGACAGGTGGAAATGCGCAACTCGACTTATCTACCATGCCTGCTGTTATATTCACCGACCCACAAGTTGCTACGGTAGGTCTAACCGAAGTACAAGCTTCAGCGGTAGGAATAAATACGATAAGTCGTGTACTTGATATGGAAAACGTACCAAGAGCTTTAGCAAATTTTGAAACGGATGGTTTTATCAAGTTGGTAGCTGAAGAATCCACGGGAAAACTGATAGGCGCACAAATTTTAGCCCATGAAGGCGGAGAACTGATTCAAAGTGCGGCTCTTGCTATTCATAATAAAATGACAGTCGAAGAATTGGCAGGTCAACTATTTCCGTATTTGACGATGGTTGAAGGATTGAAGTTATGCGCTCAAACCTTTAGCAAAGACGTTAAAGAGCTATCTTGCTGCGCAGGGTAATCATTTAACGGTAATGTACTTACAGAAATGTTAATGGAGTGCCATTAATAGCTGTTATTTCAAATAATTTTCTAGCGGTTTTTTCTCAAAATCTGAGACCTTCCTAAATTTTGTGTAAGTATTTAATCTAAACGTCAGTTACACAGAATCTGGGATGGTCTCCATAACAGTACTTATAGAAATCAAAAATAAGCTAATTCACTCTCGAAAAACTAACTTTCTATACACCATGAAGTACACCGCGACTACCTAAATAACTCAATATACCAATATCATTAGCATACAGTCCAAGATTCAAGTCCTCACTAGGGTACCAAACCAGTAAGGATGCCTAACTAATTTACCCTAGGGATGGTTTACTGTCAGTATGAACCTAAAACTAACGTCTAAAAGAAGGAGTATAGCTCTTTAATTGTTCTGCTCCCTTAGGATCTACGGCTTCCTCAACACTGTTAGTAACCTTCGCTTTTTGTATTGCCAAAGGTTCGGGCAAAGTAGCTTCCTTATATCGCTCCTGATGATATTGGGCTTTAATTTTAATTCCTTCCTCTAAATTCATCTTCTCTAATTGACTGCGATGAGTTTTATTAGGCTCACTGTAGTAGGTATTGCTGTTAATTTCTTGGATATATGGCTTAAACTCAATCCCCCTATAGTTTTTAGCAAACATACCTCCCGTAAGCCTCACACTCATAACCCTACCATTTTTGTCCTTTAGGTCCTCGTGTTTAACTGACACACTGGTTTCGCTATTACCCCGATTGACGTCAAGCCCCCAGCGCCTTAACGTGGTCAAAAGCGATTGACGAGTGATGACTACCCCTCTTTGAGACTCAAGCAATAACCGCCGTTTAAGCGCTTCTTCTAAATCACGACGGCTTTTGGGGTGTTGAATTGTTTTATCGTCTTCATCACTCTGTTTTTTTAAATAACTATTGATGTTAAAAGGACTTGGCCTTGGTGCATGGCTATTATAAGGATTAACTAAACGTTGTCTTTTAGGGTCGTTAGGATCACTCAAGGACTCTCCACGTATGGTCTTAACCTCTGCATTAACTATGTTCTTCCATGCATTCACCCGTCTTTGATCCGCAGGCTCATAGTACGGCTGAAACGATTTTCCTGTACGCAGCTCTTGGCAGGGTATGACGAAGTTTAGCTCCAAACGCCCAACTGGATTATTGTCATCAATATCCTTGTCTGCATGTTCTACCCATAGAATGTCGTACTGATCTGGCTCTAACCCACAAAATATAACCTTTTCAAACTCTTGCATAATGCGCTTTTTGTCATCCTCGCTTATCTCATCGGCACGCTCACTAAACGATAAGTAGCCAGATTTGTATTTGGACTTATGCACCGTAGTATCAATTAGGTGCTCAGTAAGCACAGGATCGCCGTAGAGCACTTTTGCGTGCTTTCGAGGTACTAGGGTACCATCAGATCCTTTCTCTTTAAGAAGGTAGTTTAAAACGCCGCTGGCTTTGCCTTTACCATGACTTGAAAACTTAACGATCATGATTCTCCCTCGCTGACCTTTTTGAGGCCTGTATACTCGACTCGATTAACAGATGCATCTGCTCACGTATCGCTTTTATTTCATGCAATACTTGAGCATCTACCTGTCTTTCTGTGTTCACATGACGAGTTAACTGATTTAAGTTACTGCCTATACGGCCCAGCTGACGCACTAACTCTGGATCAACTGGCTTTACAGGTGTCACCCCTAAAGCGATATCTCTTAGCCAGCTTGCAACCGTACTTCCTCTATTTCTTTTTTTCAGTTCTAAAAGCTCATAGTCGTTCACTCGAATAGATATCTCACGATTACGTTTGGCTCTCTTATCTAAATTAATAGAACTGTTCTTGGACATAATAAGACGCACCTTAAAAGATTGAAGGGGGTTTGGGGTCTCCCCAACCAGCACACACAAGGGATAGGATATTTTTAGCGTAGCATAAAATAGCCCCCTTTTGTGACTGCTGGCTAAATAAATAATATCATATAATCTATATTTGGCTGTACCTAATTAGAAATAAATGGCTGTACCTATGATATTATAATTGACTGTACCTATATATAAAAGAATGACTGTACCTAGAGTTAAGGACTATTAGATATGGATAAGAGACGTAAAAACATGCAGCTATATAACGCTCTTCGTTCTGCTAGGGTGGAGGGTATGATTGATATGATAAATACTATTGACTATGGTTGTAGTGAGCTTGATGTATTAGGTGTCTACGATGGTTATAGATTAGAGCGTCAAATTAATTCATATAGAGCAATGAAGATAGCTCAGTATTTTGGTGTCAATGTCAGTAAAGGCAAACTAACCAGATTCTCTAAACCTAAAGACCATCATTACGATCTTTCTACTTCTCAACTGATGGATTATATAAGTGAACATTATGATGCTTTTCTAAATTATTGGGAATGGTTTAGACAAGGAGCTGAACTTCAAGCTAAATTAAAGTTTTTTACTATGGAAGAATTGAAAGAAATAAGAGAAAAAGGTTTTTAATGTTTTTAAATGCTTTTAAATGCTTTTAAGTCCTCGCAAAGCCACGATATTAAAGGGCTGTATAGCCAATATGACGAGGTTTACCTGACAATATGACGAGGTTTACCTGACAAT
>NZ_KZ614144.1:5837919-6292919 GCF_002884445.1 Paenibacillus castaneae | reverse complement strand
CACGCGTATTAATGAGTCTCACGCCCTGCGTGTTGCGACCCATTGTTGAAATGCCTTCCATACTTGTACGGATCATTGTGCCAGAAGCCGTCATGATCATCAGATCCTCGTCATTCTCAACAACCTTGAGCGATACGATAGCTCCGTTTTTATCGGTTACATTCAACGTTTTTATTCCTTTACCGCCACGGTTCTGGATACGGTAATCAAGCACCGGAGTACGTTTGCCATAGCCATTGGTCGTAACGATCAGAATATCTTTCTCAGGGACGATGACATCCATGTCAATAACGGTATCCCCATCATCAAGCTGGATTCCCTTCACGCCTGTCGCTGAACGGCCCATTGAACGGACATCCTGCTCTGAGTAACGAATCGACATCCCTTGGGCAGTTCCCATAATAATTTCTTGGTTGCCGTCTGTCAGCTTGACGCCGATCAAATCATCATCTTCGCGAAGTGAGATGGCGATTAAGCCGACCTTGCGAATGTTGACATAATCATCAAGCGGAGTCTTCTTCACAACCCCTTGCCTTGTAGCAAAGAAGAGGTAGTGTTCGGAATCAAAATCTTTTACCGGAATAACCGCATTAATCGTTTCACCTTGTTCAATCTGAATCAGGTTAATAATCGGTGTTCCGCGGGCCGTACGGCTTAGATCCGGAATTTCATACGCTTTTAACTTATACACTTTCCCTTTGTTCGTAAAGAACAGAAGATAGTGATGCGTATTAGAAACAAAAAGATGCTCTACAAAGTCATCATCTTTCGTATCCATTCCGACTACGCCTTTGCCTCCGCGCTTCTGGCTGCGATACGTCGTAACCGGCAAACGCTTAATGTATCCCGTATGGGTAATGGAGATGATTACATCCTCGCGCGGAATAAGATCCTCGTCCAGAATTTCCTCATCACTCGCCATAAGCTCAGTACGACGTTCGTCACCGAATCTATCCTTCACTTCGTTAAGCTCCGTGCTAATAATATCAAGAACGAGCTGCTCATCTGCTAGAATAGCTTTGTATTCGGCAATTTTACGCATAAGTTCTGCGTACTCCGCTTCTATTTTGTCTCTTTCCAAGCCAGTTAGACGCTGTAAGCGCATATCTAGAATAGCTTGTGCTTGCTCATGGCTTAACGAGAATCGATTAATTAATCCTTCTCGAGCCTGATCGGCTGTTTGAGATCCACGTATTAATGCAATAACTTCATCCAAATGGTCTAGCGCGATACGCAAGCCTTCCAAAATATGCGCACGAGCTTCTGCTTTCTTCAGTTCAAACTCAGTACGACGGCGAATAACCTCAATTTGGTGCTGCAAATAATGATAAAGCATATCTCGCAGGTTAAGCGTCTTAGGCTCACCGTTTACAAGCGCCAGCATGTTAATCCCGAAATTGGATTGCAGCTGTGTATGCTTGTATAGATTGTTCAATATTACGCTCGGATTTACATCTCTGCGAAGCTCTATAACAACACGCATACCGTTACGGTCTGATTCATCGCGCAAATCGGTAATGCCTTCTATTTTCTTCTCGCGCACAAGCTCAGCTATTTTCTCTACTAGTCGCGCTTTAATAACTTGGTACGGCAGCTCATGAACAATAATGCGTGCTTTCCCATTGTTTTCCTCAATCGTCGCCCTAGCCCGCATCGTTACCGATCCGCGGCCTGTCAGATAAGCCTGACGGATTCCTTGGCGGCCCATAACAAAGCCGGCAGTAGGGAAGTCTGGACCTTTGATGTATTCCATTAGTTCAAGCGGCGTAATATCCGGATTCACAATCAAAGCCTGTACGCCATCGATTACTTCATTCAGGTTATGCGGCGGAATATTCGTAGCCATGCCGACAGCAATACCAGTAACCCCGTTTACGAGCAGGTTTGGATAGCGGGCTGGCAAAACAACCGGCTCACTCTCTTCACCATCGTAGTTGGGTGCGAAGTCAATCGTTTCCTTGTTGATATCACGAAGCAGCTCCATTGCAATTTTCGAAAGACGAGCTTCCGTATAACGCATGGCAGCCGCGAAGTCACCGTCAATTGAACCAAAGTTTCCATGTCCGTCGACGAGCATATAACGCATAGAGAAATCCTGTGCCATCCTTACCATTGATTCATAAACAGCGGAATCACCGTGCGGATGGTACTTGCCGATTACTTCCCCTACAATTCTCGCCGATTTCTTATGCGGCTTATCCGGCGACATGCCAAGCTCGGACATTGCGTACAAAATACGCCGATGCACCGGCTTTAAACCATCCCTAACATCGGGAAGAGCACGGCTTACAATAATGCTCATTGCGTAATCCATAAAGGAATCTCGCATCTCCGTGCCAATATCGCGATCTGTTACAGATAATCGTTGTTCTTCCGCCATGATTTACCTCCCTGACGCTATCTATCACTACTCTTCATTCAACAGAAACTCACTATATTACTTTCTCAAAAAGCGAGCATCTAAACCTTTTCTGCTCATACTTTTGGAATTACCTCAAATCTCTTGAAATTCATCCTAAAAAATAGGTGAATCGACACTCTCCATTTATGAAAAGCTGCCATAAAATAAACAGACCTAACTTACATTATACCACTCAATCCAAAGTCTGTCTCCTGTCCCAGCTTAAATAATGATCATGGGAAGCACCATGTCGAGAGGGGAAATAACGTTGACCATTCAGCGCGTTCAGAGCAAATGGGCCAAAACAAAAGTAATGCTGAAATCCGATTATTTGCGTCAATATATGCCAGATACAAAGTTGTTTAGCCATAGCAGCTTAAAGTCCATGCTCCTCGAATATGGCATGATTTACGTTAAGCCGATAAACGGCACATTCGGCAACGGCGTCATTCGGGTAGAAAGAACATTCGTTCCTTCTATTGGCTACCGTTATCAGCTTGAGCAAAAAATACTTTTTTTCTCATCGATTGATTCGCTTTATCGCAGGCTTGCGTCCCAAATCAAAAATCGCCGTTATATCGTCCAGAAAGGAATTCACCTGCTTCGTCATCAAAAACGCCGTTTCGATATACGTGTCATGGTACAAAAAAATCTTAACAATAAATGGGAAGCAACAGGGATAATCGGGAGGCTTGCGCATCCGAAGAAGATTGTGACTAATTATCACAGCGGCGGCACACCAATGTCTATAGAGATGCTCATGTCCGATCATACGACTTCATCGGAGCTGGCTGCATTCAAGAATAAGCTGAGAAAGCTCAGCCTTAATATCGCACACCATCTGCAAGCCACCTACCCGAATATTAAAGAAATAGGCGTAGATATCGCCGTTGATTTAAAGCTTCATCCTTGGATACTGGAGGTAAATACCTATCCTGATCCATTTATTTTCCGCAAGCTGAATGATCAAAGTGTTTTTCATAAAATATATCGATATGCCAAAGCTTATGGGCGATTCAAAAAAAGAAGCAATCATCCGTAATGGATGACTGCTTCCACACTCACAATAATTAAACGTCCAAATTCGTTACGTATCTTGCATATTTGTGAATAAATTCGCGACGAGGCTCAACGTTGTCGCCCATCAGCGTATCGAATATGACATCGGCTTCAATAGCATCTTCGATTGTCACTTGCAGCATGGAACGGCTTTCGGGATCCATCGTTGTCTCCCAAAGCTGAACGGCGTTCATCTCTCCGAGTCCTTTGTAGCGTTGAACGTTTACTTTCACGCCTTCGCCGAATTCAGCAATGATCTGATCACGTTCCTTCTCCGTCTGCGCATAGCGAATGACTTTGTTGCGCTCAACTTTGAACAATGGAGGCTGTGCAATATAAATATAGCCTGCTTCTAGAATTTCTCTCATGTAACGGTAGAAGAAAGTCAGCAGCAATGTACGGATATGTGCACCGTCAACGTCCGCGTCCGTCATAATAATCACTTTGTGGTAGCGTGCTTTAGACAGATCGAAGTCATCGCTTATACCAGTGCCAAGCGCTGTAATAATTGCTCTTATCTCGGCATTGCCCAGAATGCGATCCAAGCGAGCCTTCTCAACGTTCAATATTTTACCGCGCAACGGCAAAATAGCTTGGAAGTGACGGTCACGTCCTTGCTTCGCGGATCCGCCTGCCGAGTCTCCTTCTACGATGTACAGTTCGCTGATTGATGCATCCTTAGATGAGCAATCGGCAAGCTTACCTGGAAGGGAACCAACCTCAAGCGCGCTCTTGCGGCGAGTCAGCTCACGTGCTTTACGGGCTGCTTCGCGGGCGCGAGCTGCCTGCAGGCCTTTCTCGACAATTTTACGCGAGACGGATGGATTCTCTTCCAGGAACTCTTGAAGCTTCTCTGCGAAAAAGGATTCTACAATCCCTCTTACTTCACTGTTGCCAAGCTTTGTTTTCGTTTGTCCCTCGAATTGCGGTTCTGGAATTTTCACAGAAATAATCGCCGTCAAACCTTCACGCACGTCATCTCCGGAGAAGTTTGAATCATTTTCTTTAATTAAATTCGATTTACGGGCGTAATCGTTAATGATCCGTGTCAAAGCGCTCTTGAAGCCAGATTCATGTGTTCCGCCCTCATGCGTATTAATGTTATTGGCAAACGAATAAATGTTCTCTGTATAGGAATCATTGTATTGCAGAGCAACTTCTACTTGGATGTAATCCTTCGAACCCTCTACATAAATCGGCGTTTCATGCAGCGCAACACGATTGCGGTTCAAATACTGAACGAATTCACTAATACCGCCTTCGTTTTTGAATGTATTGGATACACCTGTGCGCTCATCGGTCAACACAAGTTCAATGCCTTTATTCAAAAAGCCCAGCTCGCGAACACGCGACTGCAGCGTCTCGTAATCAAATATGGTTGTTTCGGTGAAAATTTCTTTGTCCGGCGTAAACGTAGTCTTAGTTCCCGTTTCTGTCGTATCACCAACGATTTTAGTATCGTATTGAGGAGCGCCTTTGCGGTATTCCTGTTGATAAATATGTCCGTCCCGTTTAACTTGAACAATAACGAGCTCAGACAATGCATTCACAACGGATACGCCAACCCCGTGCAAGCCGCCGGATACTTTATAGCCCTCTCCGCCAAACTTGCCTCCCGCATGCAATACAGTCATAACAACTTCGAGCGTGGATTTTTTCAGCTTTACATTCTCGCCGACTGGAATACCCCGTCCATTATCTGTAACGGTCACACTATTATTCTCATGGATGATGATTTCGATCTTAGAGCAATAACCGGCCAAAGCCTCGTCAATACTGTTATCGACAACCTCCCATACGAGATGGTGAAGACCTTTGCTACTAGTGGAACCAATATACATCCCCGGACGTTTGCGTACTGCCTCTAAACCTTCTAGGACCTGTATCTGACTCTCGTCATACGTATGCTGCTCCAAAGACATGCAAGCTCACTGCTCCTCTCAACTGCTTTTCCTAATCGCCTTCGCTCTACCCGTTTGCTGCAAAATAATGTGCGCGTTTCTTTAACGTAGAGGATGAAATGGGCGAATAATATATTTTCTGCTTCGTCACAACGATTGATTTCGGCTCTTCCTCGCCTATCGTTTCAACGTCTTTACGTTTGCGTGCCCCCGCAACGAATTGCTTGGATAGTTTTGAGGATTGCTCGATAGAGATATCAAAAATGGCCACCAGCTCCGCAGCCCGAATAATTTTCTCGCCGCCTAAATGGATGTACATAGCCTTAGCTCACCTCTCCTAATCGCACCTAACGTGTCACTCGGCCGTCTTTCACATGGTAGATGCCGGCATCCTGAAGCTTACTAACATTCACGCTTTCAAGGCCGGTGGTCGTAATAAAGGTTTGCACCTTGCTTTGGAACGTCTCAATAAGCTGCGTTTGCCGATTCTGGTCGAGTTCTGACAAGACATCGTCAAGCAGCAAAAGCGGGTATTCTCCGATTTCTTCGTTAATGAGCTCTATTTCCGCTAATTTTAAAGATAGGGCCGTTGTTCGCTGCTGCCCTTGGGAACCGAATATTTGGGCTTCCTTGCCGTTAATGAAAAAAGCCAAATCGTCGCGATGTGGTCCCACGAGCGTAACGCCTCTGCGAATCTCCTGATCTTTCACCTGTGATAACTTTATCATAAATTGATTAAATAAAACAGATTCATCTTGCAAGGCGTCCGTATCAAACGAAGGACGGTACTGAATTGTGAGCTGTTCGGCCCCATTCGTTATTCCCGCATGAATTTGTTCGGCGTACGTTTGTAATTTATGTATGAAGTGTTCCCTTTTTTTCATAATTTTAACACCGTGCTCCGCCAGCTGCATATTCCAAACATCGAGCATCGTTTGATTAGCCCCGCTTGGGTACGCTGCTTTTAGGAAATTGTTTCGCTGCATAAGCACTTTTCCGTATTGCTGCAGCGTATGCAAATAGCCGGGCTGTACTTGTCCGATTTCCATATCAAGAAACCGTCTTCGTATTCCCGGCGTTCCTTTTACGATTTCAAGATCCTCTGGCGCAAACATAACCACATTGACGGAGCCAATAAAATCACTTAGCTTGCGCTGCTCAAGTCCATTGATCTTCGCTTTCTTTCCTTTGGCGGAAAAGAGCAGATCGAGCTTCACTGAACCATACTTCTTGTTCGCCTCTCCGGCAATACGAGCCGATTCAGCTTGCCAGCCAATCAGCTCCTTATCCTTCGAGGTGCGATGAGACTTTGTTAGAGCGAGCACAAAAATCGCTTCAAGCAGATTCGTTTTCCCTTGTGCGTTAGGGCCCAGAAATACGTTTACTTTGTTGGGCGTTTGCAAATCAAGCTCACTATAATTGCGATAGTTTTGTAACTGTATGCTTGTTAAAAACACGTTTTGACCTCCCGGTCCCTTGGTGCGCTACGCTCTACCTACCGTAAAGTCGCCGCAGCCCTCAACCTCTACTTTATCACCAGCATACAGCTTTCTGCCTCTGCGATTATCTGCCTCTCCGTTGATGAGAACCTTGCTTTCTTGGAGAAAAAACTTGGCATGGCCTCCAGTAGAAATACAATCCGCGAGCTTTAAAAACTGGCCAAGCGTTATATATTCTGTATGAATGACGATTTCCTTCATAGGACGTCTCATTCCTTTCTTTGCTTAAGTTCGTATTAGCCTGTTGTGCGGTAAGGCAGAATTACGTACATGCTGTAGGCATGGTCAATTGGGCGAATAATGATAGGGCTCATGGCGCCTGTGAAGCCGATAAACAATTGCTCGCTGTCAATAACTTTAAGCACATCAAGCATATATTTCGAGTTAAATGCGATCCGAAGCGGTTCTCCGTTAAATTGCTTCGCTTCAAGCTGCTCTGTAACACGTCCAAGCTCTGTAGAGCTTGATGATATTTCGATCGTTCCATCCTCAAGAGTCATTAGGCGAACAATATTCGTTTTTTCCTCACGTGACATCAGATAAGCCCGATCTATCGCATCCATTACATTTTTTGTATCTAGAACAAGTTCTGTTTTGAACGTTTGAGGAATAATCTTAGATGTATCGGGATAAGTTCCATCCAGAATGCGCGTATAGAACAGCACATTTCCAAGTTTGAATAGAACTTGATTGTCGGCAACAACGATATCAACTAGCGCATGCTGCTCTGGCACGAGCTTCGACAGCTCGATGAGCGTTTTGGCTGAGATGACGACATTGCTAAATTTAAATTGGGCTTCCGTATCTACTTGAGCCGTACGGCTTGCAAGCCGGTGGCGGTCAGTGGCTACGAATTTAAGCTCGCCTTCAAGTAAATTCCACAAAACCCCTGTCAAAATCGGCGTTTGCTCGCTCGCTGATGCAGCTAAAACAGTTTGTCGAATCATCGCTTTCAGTAAATCGCCAGGTACTTGCAGCACATCATTCTGCTCAATGGACGGAAGGACTGGGAATTCCTCTGGATCAAGCCCAACCATTTGAATTTCAGTGGAGCCTGAACGAATCATCGTCTGGTAAGAACTGCTTACCTCGATTATGACTTGTTCCGACGGAAGCTTCTTAACGATCTCTACAAAAAATTTGGCAGGAAGAACAACACTTCCCGGCTTATCGACATTTGCAATAACGAATTGATCTCTTTCGACAGGAATAAAGCTTTGGATCGATATATCAGTATCACTAGCAGTGAGTGTGACCCCTAAGTGGGTAACTTCGATTTTGATACCGCCAAGAATCGGAATGGTTGGTCGAGAAGATGCAGCTTTCGATACTTGCTGGATGGCATCATTTAATTCATTTTTTGAAATAGTTAATTTCATAGTTTCACTCCTAGTGATCTTATAGAATTATTCGTTTTAATTTGTTGAATGTTGTTGAATTTTTTTGAAATTAAGAATTGGCCGTTTCGGCTTATTTGATGATGTTTTTTTAAAGATTTTTAGTAGTCGTAGTAGTAGGGGCACTGAATATGTGGATAACCCCTAGTAAGGCTGATAAAGCAAGCCTATCCACATGTGCATAGCGTGTGTATAGGCTTGCTTACTTGTTCACATATGATTTTTGATCTTTTCAGTCAGGTTTTGAACGATTTTGTATAGGTCCTGATCGATCTTAAGCTGCTGAGTAATTTTTTCATGCGCATGGATGACCGTTGTGTGGTCTCGGCCACCAAACGCTTCACCGATCTTTGGAAGTGAGAAATCAGTGAGCTCCCGCGATAAATACATAGCGATTTGACGCGGGAAGGCGACAGCCTTCGTACGTTTCCGCGCTTTGAACTCTTCAAGCCTTAGTCCATAAAATTCGCCGACTTTATTCTGAATATCGAGCATCGTTATCATCCTAGGGCGGCTTGAGGGAATAATATCCTTGAGTGCTTCGGCTGCCAAATGCGAGGTGATATCAGCATTGATTAAGGAGGAGTAGGCGACAACCCTTATTAAAGCTCCTTCTAATTCTCTAATATTCGTATCGATTTGATTAGCAATATAGATCATAGCTTCGTTCGGAATATCCAGGTTCTCGGCTCGCGCTTTCTTACGCAATATGGCGATCCGTGTTTCTAGATCAGGAGGCTGAATATCCGTAATAAGTCCCCATTCAAACCGGGAACGCAGTCTTTCCTCAAGCGTTGGAATTTCTTTCGGCGGGCGATCGCTTGATATAACAATTTGTTTCCGTTCCTCGTGCAGAGCATTAAAGGTATGGAAAAACTCTTCCTGGGTTTGCTCTTTGCCTGCCAAAAATTGAATGTCATCGATGAGAAGGACGTCGATATTGCGGTATTTCGTACGGAAGCTTTCTCCGCGGTTATCACGAATCGCATTAATAAATTCATTCGTAAATTTCTCGGACGAAATATACAGCACCTTCGTGTTCGGATTGTGATCCATGATGTAGTGGCCGATTGCGTGCATTAAGTGGGTTTTTCCAAGGCCTACACCACCGTACAAAAACAATGGATTATAAGCTTTGGCCGGCGCTTCGGCTACAGCCAACGATGCAGCATGCGCGAAGCGGTTGTTCGCGCCAATGACGAATGTATCAAATGTGTACTTCGGGTTAAGCATATGAGTCGGCGTTGCTTCTTCATTCATTGCAGGAATATTAACGGCTTTCGGCGGGAACATAAAAGCAGGCTCCGCGCCTTTGGGCTCTTCAATAGAAAAGCGCACATCAACTTGTCTGCCTAAAAATTCGAACAGCGTCGTTCTAATAAGCTTTGTATATCGGCCTTCCAGCCATTCGGCCGCAAATGTTGTCGGCGCTGTTACTTCAAGCATAGAATCATCGACAAAAGAAGCCTTCGTCGCTTTGAACCAGGTGTCAAAGCTCGGTTTGCTTAGTTTTGTTTGGATGATTGACAACACTTGCTGCCATAAATCATAGGTATGGCTGTCCACAGACTGTCACTCCTTATCCAAATCGCCCAATGGGCGCAGTTACGCGAAAAATTGTCGAAATACGGGATTTTATAACGAAAGCATCCACATTCTGACGCTGTAGAAGCAAATGAGTTATAAATAGGGGATGAGTTTGTTCACAATGTTATCCACAGGTTGTTGATAAGACTGAGGCCATCACGATGTAATCCACAGTGAAAACATAATTATCATAGCAAAAGATGCCTTATATTTCAACGAAATCGCATATTTTATCCACATTCTCAACTGCTTGTGCATAAAAGTTATCTACACCACTACATATTGTTTATATCTTGTTAAGATTTCGACAAAGTTCGTTCGGGCCGCTTGTGGATTGTGCACATGTTATTAGTTTTCGATAAAAGGAAGCATTTCATACTTTTATCCACAGCCTTTTTAGAAAGTGCTAACTTACCAACTTTGAAGGGAGGGCGAATCATTGACTTTTGAGCGTTAACATGGTTTAATAAAAAAAGCGTTTTTTAACAGGCAAGGGACACGCTATATAGGAGGTGCAGAACGATGAGACCTACATTTAGACCGAATGTAAGCAAACGCGCGAAAGTGCATGGATTCCGTAAGCGGATGAGCACGAAGAACGGACGTAAAGTTTTGGCAGCGCGCCGTCAAAGAGGAAGAAAAGTATTGAGCGCATAAGCAGAAGACCACGTCCGGTGGTCTTTTTTTTTTGCTTGCGATGAAGAGAGCTATGAGTGCACTTAGCTTAAGCGGTGCACTTATTGGCAATGCTAAGAAGATGAAGAAGAGAACGGTGGCTATCAGTCGTGCATAGAAAATTGCGTCTTCGCAACCGTGAAGACTTTAGCCGAATATATAGAAGCGGCAAATCGTTTGCGAATGGGCAGTTTGTCGTCTATTGGTCGAAGCAGCCCTCGGCGGATCCATTTCGCCTTGGTGTATCTGCTAGTAAAAAAATTGGCAACGCTGTTGTTCGCAATCGCATGCGCCGAATGCTGAAAGAAATCGTGCGTCAGCATGAGAATAGAATCGTCCCCAAAACCGACTTCATACTAATAGTAAGAAAGCCTGCTACTGTAATGAAGATGAAGGAGATGGAGAAGAGCGTTCTTCATGTATTGAAGAAAGCCGGTTTGCTCCAAAGCATAAGCTATTCCAAGGATAAGCAAGCAGATTAGCTCTAATCAGCGTGCTTACTTTGTGTTTTCAAAAAACGCTGATAGATGAGATTGAAGAAAGCGGATGCATGGACATGCTTCTTGTTTCTTTGTCCCATAAAATATGGTATAGTCTAGAATGAAAATATACCGTGAAGCGAATGGTGCGCCGCTTGATTTCAGCGTAAGCCGCTTACGCTTGATGTGATTGCTCTCAGAGAGGAGTTTTATTGTTGTTTTGGACTAAAAACAAGAAATGGATTTTAGTAATTGGTCTTGTTTTGTTGATGGGCGTGCTTGCTGGTTGTGGCGCTCCTGCGACAAAGACGACGGAGACCGCTGAGTTATTGAACGGTAACTTCTGGGAGAAAAATGTCGTCTACTATTTTGCAATTACGCTCGATACTTTCGCTAAATGGTTTGGCGATTCGTATGGGCTTGCTATTTTGCTCCTGACGATTATTGTAAGAACGTTGATTTTACCATTAACGCTGAAGCAATATCGCAGTTCAAAGGCAATGCAGAAACTTCAGCCGGAAATGGCTGAAATTAAAAAGAAATACAAAGACGATCCGAAAAAACAGCAAGAGGAAACGATGAAGCTGTTCCAAACGCATCAAGTAAATCCGATGGCGGGCTGTTTGCCGCTGCTTGTTCAAATGCCTATTTTCATTGCATTGTACAATTCGATTTACAAAAATCCGGATATTCGTGAGCATACATTCCTGTGGCTCCAGCTTGGTGAGAAGGATCCGTATTATATTCTTCCGATTCTCGCTGCTGCAACGACTTTCATCCAGTCCAAAATGATGCAAAAGCAACAAACACAAACAATGCCTGGTATGGGTATGATGCTGGCTATATTCCCAGTGCTTATCTTTGTCATGGCCCTTTCCTTCCCTGCAGCTCTTCCGCTGTATTGGGTATATAGCAACATTTACACAATTACTCAAAACTACTTCCTATACGTTCGTAACGCTGATAAGGGTAAGGGGGCCCTCGCGAAATGAAGAAAATCATCGCATCAGGCAAGACGATAGACGATGCTTTGCGTAATGGATTATCACAATTGCAAGTGACTGAAGACCGTGTAAAAACAGTTGTGCTTGAACAGCCCTCCAAAGGTTTCTTGGGGCTGTTCGGTGCTAAGGAAGCGAAAGTTGAGCTTGAGCTTATTCCCGACCCAACACAGGAAGCGGAGAATTTTCTTCGTGAGGTGGCAGGTTCTATGGGGCTGCAAGTGAACATTGATCGAAAGCAAACGAGGGAAGGGACTCATCTGGCCGTATCGGGCAGCGGAGACCTTGGTATGCTGATTGGACGTCGCGGACAAACGCTGGATGCACTACAGTACTTAGTTAATATTGTGGCTAATCGTTACTCAGACAGTCATTTGCGTATCGTGCTAGATGCAGAAGATTTTCGGGAACGCCGCCGCAAGACGCTAGCGGATTTATCGGATCGACTAGCAGGCCGTGTCATTCGGACTAGGAAAGAGGTTGTCCTAGAGCCGATGTCACCGCATGAGCGGAAGGTTATTCATTCGCAGCTTCAAAACCATCCTAAAGTGAAAACGTTCAGTAAAGGCGATGAGCCGAACAGGCGTGTAGTTATTGCATTAAGATCATAAAACCGGCATACAAAAATTTAAGATTTTATATGCTATACGCAGCAATGGCTCATTATGGTCATTGCTGTTTTTCCATTTGAGAGGTGCTGAATACCGATGGTACATGATACGATTGCAGCCATTTCGACAGCAGTAGGTGAAGGCGGCATTGCGATTATTCGTATAAGCGGACCCGATGCAATAGAAGGGATCGCACAAATTTTTCGTTCAAAAATCAGCTTGAAGGATGCGGACACACATACGCTCCACTATGGCCATATCGTTGATCCGAAAACAGGGGACGATGTGGAAGAGGTGCTCGTTACGTTGATGCGTGGACCCCGTTCCTTTACGGCTGAGGACGTTGTCGAAATAAATGCGCATGGCGGTGTAATAGCCGTTAAAAAGGTTTTGGATGTTGTCCTGCAGCAAGATGGATTCCGAACGGCTGAGCCAGGTGAATTTACGAAGAGAGCATTTCTTAATGGCCGGATCGATCTCATGCAGGCTGAAGCGGTTATTGATTTAATTCGTTCCAAATCGGATCGAGCTTTCTCGGTCGCTCGGAAGCAATCGGAGGGAGTGCTCTCGAAGCGAATAAAAGCACTCCGGCAGACCGTTATTGAGCTGCTTGCCCATATCGAAGTGAATATTGATTATCCGGAGCATGACGTAGAGGAAATGACGAATTTATTTATTCGTGACCAATGCGATTCTGCTATTGATGAAATAGATCGGCTGTTGAAAACAGCAAATGAAGGAAAAATATTAAGAGAAGGTATTGTAACGGCTATTGTTGGAAGACCAAATGTCGGTAAATCATCGCTTATGAATGTACTGACGCAGGAGAATAAAGCAATCGTTACGGATATACCTGGTACGACAAGGGATGTTATTGAACAGTTTGTAGCATTGAACGGGATTCCTCTTCGTCTGCTCGACACAGCGGGGATTAGGGAAACAAGTGATGTGGTAGAGCGGATCGGTGTTGAACGCTCGCGCAATGCGCTTGAAGAAGCGGACCTGATTTTATTTGTATTGAATTACAATGAGCCGCTACAGGATGACGATATCGAGCTGCTGAAGCAGTTAAAGGATCGTCCTGTCATTGCTATTGTGAATAAGACTGATTTGCCGCGTCAATTAGAAATTGAGGTGGTGGAGGAAGCTATTCCAGCAGATTCCATTGTGCGAATGTCCGTATTAGAGGAAGATGGACTAGATCGGTTAGAACGTACGATTAGCGAAATGTTTTTTGAGGGACAGCTGGAATCCAATGATTTGACATATGTCAGCAATGTCCGACATATCTCGTTGCTGAAGCGAGCTAGGCAATCGTTAGTTGATGCGATTGAAGCTTCAGATGCTGGAATTCCGATTGACCTTATTCAAATAGATGCACGTTCAGCATGGGAATCACTTGGCGAGATTTTGGGCGATGAGGCTGGGGATTCTTTGATCGATCAAATTTTTTCACAGTTTTGCTTAGGGAAATAAGAGATCGAGGCTTGCCGTGCAAGCTTTGATTATTCATAGAAAGTAGTAGGTTTTCTTCGAAAACCTTAGTTTATGCTTACGTAGTAGGTTTGCATCGCAAACCTTGGCTTATGCTTACGAAGTGGTTTTCTTCGAAAACCTTTAGGAGGGAAAAGGACAATGGGATATTTAGCTGGACAATATGACGTTATCGTCATTGGAGCGGGGCATGCGGGCTGTGAGTCCGCGCTTGCAGCTGCACGTATGGGCTGTGAGACGCTTCTGCTGACAATAAATTTGGATATGGTGGCATTTATGCCATGTAATCCATCTATCGGTGGTCCTGCGAAAGGGCATGTGGTGCGGGAAATTGATGCGCTTGGCGGTGAAATGGGCCGGAATATTGACAAGACATTTATACAAATGAGGATGCTAAATACGGGTAAAGGCCCTGCTGTGCATGCATTGCGTGCGCAAGCAGACAAAGTCGATTATCAGTATGAAATGAAGAAGACGATTGAAGAAACACCTCGCTTAACGCTTCGCCAAGGTATGGCAGAAGAGCTAATTGTAGAGGATGGCAAATGCGTCGGCATTATTACGAAAACAGGTGCAGAATATCGTTCGCGTACAGTCGTAGTAACGACAGGAACTTATTTGCGCGGTAAAATAATTATGGGCGAATTGATGTACGAGAGCGGCCCTAATAATCAACAGCCTTCGGTAAAATTGGCTGCAAGCTTGAAGGAACACGGTCTAGAGCTCGTACGCTTTAAGACTGGAACACCTCCGCGCGTGCATAAAGATACAATTGATTTCTCCAAAACAGAGATTCAACCTGGCGATGAGAAACCAAAGTTTTTCTCGCATGAAACTGAGTCTTCGAATAATGAGCAGCTGCCTTGTTGGCTGACGTATACGTCAGAAGATACACACAAAATTATTAATAGTAATCTACACCGTGCTCCTATGTTCTCGGGTGCGATCGAAGGCACTGGGCCAAGATATTGTCCTTCTATTGAGGATAAAATTGTACGCTTTGCTGATAAGCCGAAGCATCAGATTTTCTTAGAGCCGGAAGGCAAGAATACGTCTGAGTACTATGTGCAAGGCCTTTCGACAAGTATGCCAGAGGATGTACAGCTCGGAATTGTGCGTTCTGTTCCAGGTTTGGAAAAAGCTGAGATTATGAGAAATGGTTATGCCATTGAATATGATGCGGTTGTTCCAACTCAGTTATGGCCGTCTTTGGAGACAAAGGTGATTGACGGTTTATTCACAGCTGGACAAATTAACGGAACGTCAGGATATGAAGAAGCAGCAGGCCAAGGTGTTATCGCAGGCATTAATGCTGCTCGTAAAGTGCAAGGTAAAGAACCAATCATAATAGGACGGGCTGAAGGATATATCGGTGTAATGATTGACGACTTGGTTACTAAAGGGACAAATGATCCTTATCGTTTGCTTACTTCAAGAGCAGAGTATCGCTTGCTGCTTCGTCATGACAATGCTGATATGCGTCTTACACCAACCGGTTATGAGATCGGACTTATTTCGGAAGAACGCTATAATAAGTTTTTACGCAAGAAAGAGCTTGTTGAGCTCGATATTGAGCGTTTACGCGGTATAAAAGTGAAGCCAGATGAAGTAAATGAAATGTTAACTGCGGCAGGCACGGCAGCCATGACAAATGGTACGGATGCTTTATCATTGCTTCGCCGTCCGGAAGTAACGTATGCGATGCTCGAAACGGTCGTTCCATCTGTACCGGAGATGACAGAAGAAATGAAAGAACAGGTTGAAATACAAATTAAGTATGAGGGCTATATTGAAAAACAGCTGGTTCAGGTCGCTCGATTAAACAAAATGGAGAAAAAGCGTATACCTGACGATATAGATTATAGTGATGTTCACAGCTTGGCGTCAGAGGCAAAACAAAAGCTTGCTTTGATCAGACCTCTATCCATTGGTCAAGCTTCTCGTATTGCAGGTGTAACACCTGCTGATATTTCTATACTTCTTGTATATTTAGAACATTACAACCGAGTAACTGCTGCGAGAGGTTCATAATATGGATGAAACTTTGTTATGGTTTACAAAGAGAATGGAGGAGAGTGGGATTCCACTCTCTGCCAGACAGCTGGATCAATTCGAACTCTATTATCGTCTTCTTGTTGAGTGGAATGAAAAAATGAACTTAACTGGCATTACCGAGAGAGATGCGGTATATGAAAAACATTTTTTCGATTCCGCCTCTCTTTCTTTTTTTGTTAACATGAGTAATGTGCGAAACATTGCTGATATCGGGTCTGGGGCGGGCTTTCCGAGCATCCCGTTAAAAATATGCTTTCCCCACTTGAAGGTTATGATTGTTGATTCTTTGAATAAAAGAATACAATTTCTTACTCATCTAAAGGATCAGCTTCAGCTTGAGGACGTACTTTGCATACACGGACGTGCTGAGGATGTTGCACAATTGCCTGCACATCGAGATGGCTATGATTTGGTTACAGCTCGTGCGGTTGCTAGGCTTAACGTTTTGAATGAGTTTTGTTTACCTTTCGTTAGGAAGGGCGGTCTTTTTGCCGCGATGAAAGGTTCGCAGTCAGATGAAGAAGTTCGTGAAGCTTCTTTTAGCTTGAAAGAATTGAAAAGTAAAATTAAATCACAGCATCAGCTTTCTCTTCCTAATGAGCAATCTGAACGTCATATTGTATTAATAGAAAAGCTGGACGCTACACCCCGTAAATACCCTAGAAAAGCAGGCACTCCTCTAAAGCAGCCGCTTATTTAGAATGGTTTTGTTCCACGTGAAACATTTATACGTACAGTAAATTATTTGTACACGATTTTAATCTAACAATTATGTGTTGAAGACAGGTGTCAAGCAGGAGATCGTTTAACAATAGTCGAATGAATAGATTATATGAAGTGACTGGAATACCTTTTGGAAATCGCATGCGAATAACACGGGCTTTTGATCGTGGAGTTAATCCATTCCTATCATTACCAAATGACTTTTGTTATGAATACTCACCTAATAGCTGAAAAATGAAGGCATGAAAATTTCAAGCCATTCCTATTCATACAACAGGTAATGAACCAGACTCTCTGCTGAAGCGTGTTTGTCGCAAAACCTTGCAATCGCTTTTAATTGGCAATATTCGCTTGAGTTATTACTCGATGCTTATGTTGTTGTGGAATTCATAGCTTTCGTCGGGAGATGGTAGTAGATGAATTCCAGAAAGTGGTTGAACACGAGGTTTATCTCATGATCGGGTGGTAATTATCGATATGAAGGAACAATTTTCTCGATTGTTCGGCTTGTCCGAACAGCGTATTCCGCAAGAAGAAGTGCGGCAAATTCCCATTAATGAAATCGATGCAAGTCCTTTTCAACCGCGTACTATATTTGATGATGATCGAATTGAAGAGCTTTGCCAAACGATTAGAACTCATGGTGTCATTCAGCCCATTGTTGTACGTATGCGTAATGGCAGATATGAGATTATTGCAGGTGAACGTCGGTGGCGAGCTGTAACGAAGCTTGGTTATGATACGATTCCTGGTATTGTACGCGAATTTAACGATTCACAGACAGCTTCTATCGCTTTAATAGAGAATCTTCAACGAGAAGGCTTGTCCGCAATAGAAGAAGCTATTGCTTATCAGAAGTTGATTGAGCTTCATCAGCTCACTCAAGAAAGCCTAGCGCAGCGGCTTGGCAAGAGCCAATCAACTATTGCGAATAAATTGCGGCTATTAATGTTGAATGATACGATTAAGATGGCATTAATGGAACGAAAAATTACCGAACGTCATGCTAGAGCTTTATTATCATTAGATAATGAAGAGCTGCAGCTTAAGGTTTTGGAAGAAATTATTACAAAAGATCTGAATGTAAAGCAAACAGAAGTTAGAATTGCTTTTTTGAAGGAATCGACAAAACTGAAGAAATCAAAGCGTATTTCCTTTACGAAGGATGTACGATTGGCTCTCAATACCATTAGACAATCGATTGAAATGGTGTCTGGTTCTGGTTTACAGATCAAAACAAACGAGAAGGACCATGAGGATCATTATGAAATAGTCATTCAGATCCCCAAAAGATAATACCCATTTATAACATGGTGAAAACAAGCGATTATCTGTTTTCATCGTTTATTACATTATAAGAGTGTATCCATACCCATTTTTTGCCGTCCTTACTGAGGACGGCGATGCCATTTTGGGAAAATTAATCATTATATTCTACTAACATAAAAACAGAACATAAACGTTGTACACATAGAGGTGAGCCGGTTTTGTCGAAAATTATTGCTATTGCCAACCAGAAGGGCGGTGTCGGAAAAACGACAACGTCTGTAAATTTAGCTGCTTGTCTCGCATCGCTTGGTAGAAGAGTGCTGCTTGTTGATATTGATCCACAAGGAAATACAACTAGTGGACTTGGTATCAACAAAGGAGATGTAAACAATTGTATTTATGATGTTCTTATTAACGATGTCCATCCACGGGATGCAATGTTTGAGACAAGTGTTCCTGGCTTGAAGATTATCCCTGCTACTATTCAATTGGCTGGGGCGGAGATTGAATTAGTGCCAACTATATCTCGTGAGCTGCGTTTGAAGAAATCATTGCATTTGGTTAAAGATGACTTTGATTATATTCTTATTGATTGTCCACCTTCACTTGGTATTCTAACTATTAATTCATTAACAGCTGCAGATTCCGTTCTAATTCCTATTCAATGTGAATATTATGCTCTCGAAGGATTGAGCCAATTATTAAATACGGTTCGACTCGTTCAGAAGCATTTGAATACATCTCTTCAAATAGAAGGGGTACTCTTAACAATGCTGGATGCTAGAACGAACCTTGGAATTCAAGTTATTGAAGAGGTTAAAAAGTATTTCCAACAGAAGGTATATCAAACTATTATTCCGCGCAACGTTCGTTTGAGCGAAGCGCCATCACATGGACAAGCAATTATCACATACGATCCACGATCTAAAGGTGCTGAAGTTTATCTTGAACTCGCGAAGGAAGTGATTACGTATGAGCAAGCGGCTAGGTAGAGGGCTTGATGCTCTTATTCCATCGCTTTCTGTAAATGATGATGACAAAGTGATTGAAATCACCTTATCCCAATTAAGACCAAACCCGTATCAACCTCGAAAAACGTTTGATGAGGATTCGATAAGGGAACTTGCAGAATCGATTAAACAGCATGGTGTTATTCAGCCGATAATCGTTCGTACCGTGTTAAAAGGGTATGAGATTATTGCAGGGGAAAGACGCTTCCGTGCATCTCAATATTGTGGAAACCCAACGATCCCCGCTGTAGTAAGATCCTTTACAGATCAGCAGGTAATGGAAATTGCTTTGATCGAGAATCTTCAAAGGGAAGATCTGAATGCAATTGAAGTGGCTATTGCTTATCAAGCGCTTATTGATAAATTCAAGCTTACGCAGGAAGAGCTATCCATGAAAGTCGGAAAGTCTCGTTCGCACATTGCTAACTTTGTAAGACTATTATCTTTGCCAACAGAAATCAAAGACAATGTTTCACGTGGAACAATTTCCATGGGGCATGCAAGAGCTTTGGTTGGCATAAAGGATGATAAGGTGCAGAAGGAATTGGCTGATCTTACCGTATCAATGGAGTGGAGCGTACGTGAGTTGGAAGAAGCTATCCAGAAGCTGGATTCCAAGCAGCCGGATGATAAAGTAAGTAAGCCGAACCAGAAAAAACGCGATCCGTATATTGATCATCTTGAAGAGTCGTTGCGGGAACGATTTAAGACCACGGTTAAAATAAAACAACAAAAAGATAAAGGTAAAATAGAACTGCAATACTATAGCAAACAAGATTTAGAAAGATTGTTGGAATTGCTTCAAAATATGGCTTAAATGATATTAATATAATGGCATACCTTAGTTGTAATCTTCCTTTTGAAGGATTAAACTAAGGTATGCCATTGTTGTGAGAAGGCGTTCTGGGGAAGGTGTGTGTGGAATTGATTAACAATGATCAGTCTGTTATTTATTTGGATCATGCGGCTACGTCATGGCCTAAGCCCGCTGCTGTAACCGAGGCAGTAGTAAATGCGATGATAAACGATGCGGCTAATCCAGGCCGAGGAAGCCATGCGATGGCTGTTCGAGCAAGTCGGATATTATTTGAAACTAGAAAACAGTTAGCAAAATTATTCAATATAAAAAATCCTAACGATATTGCATTTGCTTCCAATACAACAATGGCATTAAATATGGCGATAAAAGGTTTTCTTAAGCCGGGTGACCATGTTATTGCCACATCAGTTGAACATAATTCTGTAAGAAGACCATTGTATTACTTAGAACAGAAAATTGGGATTCAAGTTACTTATATAGAAGCGGATGAAACCGGAAATCTTAATGTAGATGATATTGCGAAGGCAATACAGCCTAATACGACATTAGCGGTAGTAAACCACAGCTCGAATTTATTGGGAACGATTATGCCAGTTGCAGAAATAGCTGAAATATTGAAGAAGCATGATATCAAGCTGCTTGTAGATGCAGCCCAAAGTGCAGGAATCATTCCTGTAGACGTTAGAGCAATGGGTATTCACATGTTAGCCTTTCCAGGTCATAAGGGGTTGCTTGGTCCACAAGGCACAGGAGGCCTTTACATCGATCCTAGCTTGGAATTGGAGCCTTTATTGCATGGAGGAACTGGAAGCCAGTCAGAGGCAATTGAGCAGCCTCATGTGAGGCCGGATAGGTATGAGGCGGGAACGCAAAACACGCCAGGATTAGCAGGACTTAAAGTGGGTGTGCAGCATGTGTTGAATGAAACCGTGCAGAGCATACAAACGAAGGAGTGGACGTTAGCCCAAAGGCTAATGCATGGATTACAACCACTAAATGGAGTGAAGCTGCTTGGTCCGGCTATTGGAAAACAACGCACAGGTATAGTTGCGTTTAATATAGAAGGCATTGATCCGTCTGAGCTATCATTTATTCTGGATCAGCATTATCGAATTGCTGTAAGAGCGGGTTTTCATTGCACACCGCTCGCACATACTTGCGCGGGCACTTCAGCTACGGGAGCCATTCGCGCCAGCGTAGGTATCTATACAACCGGAGCTGAAGTAGATGCATTAACAGATGCTATAAAAGAAATCATACAGCAATATGGGATTTAGTCATAAAATGGAGGCGGAACAGCAGCGATGAATGATTGGACATCAAATCCGATGAATGCGGTAACGGTAGGTATAGCTTTAATAGTCATCATTTTATTCATATGGATTGCAGTTGTTGGCAGAAGGCTGAAAAATCTTAGAAAACAGTATACAGCGGTTATGGGGAATACAGGTGTTTCTAATGTAGAAGAAGTCATTGTGGGGTTGAAAGAAAATCTCGCTGAGCAGCTGCAAACCATCAATCTTCTGCAATCTCAGCTTGCGGAAGTAAGGAATGCTTTGCCAGAGAAGAAATCAAAAATAGGCATGAACCGCTATAATGCATTCCATGATCAAGGAAGTGATCTAAGCTTCTCCATTGCAATTGTTAATGAAGCACAGGATGGTGTTGTTGTCTCTAGCATTCATGGCAGAGATAATTCATATGTGTATGCAAAACCAGTTGCAAAAGGGGAGTCATCCTATCCTCTTACACCTGAGGAGCGCAAGGCTATCGTCGAAGCAAAGTAGCAGCATGCTTAAGCTGTGCAATCAAATATTATCGGAAGCAGCCGTTTGCTCACGAGTATCATGATTTAGGTGTGTATAATTTGATATCGCTGTAAATAAGCTAAGTGAAATAATGTCTGCCATTCTCATAACAAGATGTAGACGCGTATTCTGTAAAACAAAGTACTCCATGAATCCTCCGACATTTACGATGCCTGTAAGATGAATGTCGCCAACAGGAGGCAAATCCTTGTTAACCCCGGCACCAGGGCGGACAGGGCCAGCTCCTACTTGTATACAACCAACGCTCGCAACTTGTCCAAGACAAGCATCAATACCGATGACAAAAGGCTTATGGAATCGGCGATTTACTTCAATTAATGTTTCATCCAGATTCATGGCATGTACGGGTTCTTCTAATGTGCCGAATAGGTTGAAATGAGGACTCCGGTATTTGGACAAATTGGTACCGATCAGAGGGCCAAGTGAATCACCAGTAGATCGATCGGTACCGACACATACGATGACGATAGGCCGGCCTTCTGCCATTTCTTCCAGCATGACGGTCAAACGATTAACCAGCATACCAATGACATTAGGTGTTGTATAGGGCACCTTTAGTGGCGTTTCTTTCATAAATGGAAGCTTCATAGAATCCCTCCGATAATACTAATGTGTTACTAGTATATGGATGGAACTAACAAATTATACGTCAGATAGTTTTGATATTTTTGATAGCGATGAATAAGGCAGCTTGCTGCATGTATTTTTTTGGAGGTCTTGCTTATGCTAATCGCATTTGATTCTACTCAGCAAGCATTGCGGGCAGAAATGCTGCTTGAATATGCAGAGGTGGAAATCGATATTTGTCCAACGCCGAAGGAAATAACGGCAGGCTGCGCTTTATCCATTCATTTTCCTGAGGATGATTTAACGATGGTGAAGAAGGTCATTGAAGAAGAAAATGTAGAAATCAGAGGGATATTCAAATCTGTTCAAAGCGGGTATGAACAAATAGAGATATAAAACTGGGCTCAGGATGTTGGTAAGGAGGAATTATCATGTCAATCACAGAACTATATACAAATGTTATTAACGGATTGACTGACAATGAACAATGGCAAGCAATAGGTACCACTATACTTCGAGTTGTACTGTTTCTCGTTATAGGAAGAATTATCGTATGGGCCATACATAAAACAATTGATCGTGTCGTATTAGAGCGTGAGGCAAAGCGTTTGCCTAATCATGCTAGGCGAATGATGACAGTCGGCAAGCTTATGAAAAATGTAACCTCATACGTCATTTATTTTATTATGGCTATGCTGATTATGTCTGAGTTCGGATTTAATCTCGGCCCTCTGCTGGCTGGTGCAGGCGTCCTAGGATTAGCCATAGGCTTTGGCGCTCAAAGCTTAGTAAAGGATATTATTACAGGCTTCTTCATTGTCCTTGAGGACCAGTTCGGTGTCGGAGACGTCATTCAAACCGGACAATTTAAAGGTACGGTCGAAATGATCGGTCTGAGAACCACTCGGGTGCAAAGCTGGACAGGAGAAATACATATCATCCCTAATGGAATGATTAATCAGGTAACGAATTTTTCCATTAATAATACCGTTGCTGTAGTTGATATATTAGTTGCGCATGAAGAGGATGTAGATCGTGCTCTAGATATCATCCGCTATACGATGGTAAGCACGCAGGATGATAATCTCATTAGTGCTCCCGAGGTGCTAGGTGTTCAATCCATTGCTGCTACAGGCGTAACGGTACGTGTTATAGCGGAATGCAGGCCCAATACGCATCATGCCGTTTCACGGAAGCTCAATATTGAGATAAAGAAGGCTTTGGATGCAAGCGGAATAGAAATTCCCTATCCAAGAATAGTCACGTACCAACGTAATGAAAAGGGAGGCAGTAGAGATGGAGCGTAAACAGTTTGAGCTAGGCGACGTTGTTCAAATGAAAAAACAGCATCCATGCGGCTCTAATGAGATGGAAATCATTCGAATGGGGATGGATATTCGCATCAAATGTGTTGGCTGTAAGCATAGCGTCCTCATACCGCGGGCTAAATTCGAGAAAAATATGAAAAAGGTTTTACGTTCAAAAGCTGCTGAAGAAGGAGATTCAGACGTTTAGCTATTGATTCTGAATGGATGAATAGTTTAATAGATTTATTACTTGAGACTTCTACAGATATGTGTGGAGGTTTTTTTTGTTCTCAGCTCATAGAATGATAAAGGGGTTAAAATAACTAGAAAAGGGATATTGCATTCCATAGATATTATATGATACAATAATTTTTGTCTCATCAATGCGGAGAGGTACCCAAGAGGCCCAAGGGGGCTGACTCGAAATCAGCTAGGCGTGTCAAAGCGTGCGTGGGTTCGAATCCCACCTTCTCCGCCATAATAATAAACTTCAAGCGACTCAAGGGCTGAGTCGTTTTTTTGTTTTTATACATGTAGAAGAGGGCTCTTGCGAGCCCTCTTTTGACGGTGGTTGATGGTTGAGCATATAAAGTCTCACTATAAGCATGTAATACCTCAGAGCTGTCATTCGTCAATCGGAGCAAATCAGCAGTCGCTTCATTAATTCCCATCTAGCACAATCATGCGTATCCGTCTGAGACGAAATAAGGCATGGGTGCTTGAATGTGCGTGTGTTACGGACAAGGTCCTTAGCACAAGCCTCCGCTTCTACATGATGTGAACTGAAATCCTCTTAAGGCTCAAAAGAACCACACCTCTCATACACCGTCAATAATTATCATGACCTAAGCTGGCTTTAAATATGCATTATCGTTTCTATGATGCTTAATGACCCATGCGCTTCCATTTTCGTTCATGATTTGTTGTATCCGGGAAACGCTGTCCTTTGTTTAGTTGTACCTTTTTGGGGTTTTGAATACCCATATGATACGAGTTGACGCCGTCTTCAATATAAGTTCCGTCGTTTGGCGCTTTGTCTCCTGGTGAGAACAATGTTCCTTCACCCATACTGATCACTCCCCAGCTTGAATTTAAGCGAACGGTGAGTTCCGCTCGTCGTTGTAGTATTTGCAGGAAGGCAGTAATGCATAAGTAGCAGATAACGGCTAAAAGCAGTTAAAAGCTTTACTTGTCATAGGCGTTTGAATTTGTTATAGTATAGAGATGCGAGCAGAGCTCGTTCCTTGCTCCATTTATGGGGCCGTTAGTCCAAGAGGAGGTGAAACAATATGCGCAAATATGAAGTAATGTACATTATTCGTCCAGACGTTGAGCAAGAAAACCTTCAAGCTATCGTTGACAAATTCCATGGCATTATATCCAATGGCGGAGAAGTCACAAAGCAAGATGTGAGCGGAAAACGTCGTCTTGCGTATGAGATCAATAAGCTTCGTGATGGTTACTTTGTGCTGGTACATTTCAACGCAACGACTGAAGTTGTGAATGAACTTGACCGCATCATGAAGATTACGGATGAAGTTATCCGTTCATTGATCGTCAGAGATGTCGCTTAATCCAGCTGGATTGTTCGATTGGGAGGTCAGAAACGATGTTGAATCGTGTTATACTAATTGGTAGATTGACGAGAGACCCAGAGCTTCGTTATACGCCTGCAGGCGTTGCCGTTACACAGTTTACGTTAGCAGTAGATCGTCCTTTCACAAGCGGCGGTCAAGGCGAGCGTGAAGCGGATTTCATTCCGGTTGTAACGTGGCGTCAACTGGCAGAAACTTGCGCTAACTACTTGCGTAAAGGCCGTCTAACAGCGGTTGAAGGTCGCATCCAAGTGCGGAATTACGAGAACAACGAAGGCAAACGTGTCTACGTAACGGAAGTTATCGCTGATAATGTACGGTTCTTGGAATCTAATAAAGATGGCGGATCAGCGCGTGAAGAAGGCGGAAGCAGCTATGGCGGTGGTGCTAGCGGTTCCGGCGGCGGTACAAGCAGCGGAGGATCTTTCGGCGGCAACGCTTCCCAAAGCAGCGGAAACCGACCATCTGGTAATAACTCACGTAACGACAACCGTGATCCGTTCAAGGATGACGGTCGCCCGATTGATATATCAGAGGATGATTTGCCGTTTTGATACTTAAGCAATATTGCTTAACATTCAAATGGACAATTGCACAGCCTTTATCACTAAAGCAGCGGTGTAATTGATAATTTTCAACGATAAGGAGGATACTATCATGGCTTTTAAACCACAAAGAGATAACGGCGGCGACGAGCGTCCAGAACGTAAGTTCAGCGGACGTAAAGGCGGACGCAACAAACGTCGTAAAGTGTGTTTCTTCACTGTAAACAAAATCACTAAAGTTGACTATAAAGATGTTGATTTGTTGAAAAAGTTTATCAGCGAGCGCGGCAAAATCTTGCCACGTCGTGTGACTGGAACAAGCGCGAAATACCAACGCTTGCTTACAATCGCAGTTAAACGTTCACGTCAAATCGCATTGCTTCCTTACACGACTGAATAGGTCGCAGTAGAAGCATATGAAGAAGGGACTGTTCGCAAAGCAGCTTATTGCTGCCTTGCGAACAGTCCCTTTTGTTTGCTTTAATCGGTACGTTTTAAATACATAGAGCTTAACCTTTGCAATAGAAAGAGATGAAAGAGAAGTCCTAATGCAAAACTGGCAAGAGCAAAATAGGGTTCATTTAATGTACCTAGCAAATACGTTTTGGCCGGCCAATACGTCGGAACCCATAGGGCAAGATACTGCAAGGGGTCAGGGATGAAAGCTGCGGCAATAGGACCTGCAAAGAGCAGACCGCTTATTTTGGATAAGGCTAAGCCCTCCACTTTATTAGCGGCGAAAGCAACCAGGAATAATGCCAAGCAAGGAGCTTCCAAGGTAAGAAGAATGATTGTATATAGATTCTCAAACTGCATGGCTGCTATACCTGATAGAAGGAGGAAGGCTGAAGCAAGCATAGCTGACAAAAAACACGGCAGGGCTAGACGATAAAAGATGTACCCGTGGCGGGTAAGCGGTGTTGCGGCATAATAGCTGATCAGATTCTCGTCACGTTCATCGAGCATGAGCAAACCGGACATAGCACCTGGCAGCAATGGAATAATAAGAAGTAAGAAAGCGACTGTGAAATCAGAATAGGTGTACAGATAAAAGGAAAACTGTTGTTCCAGCCATATGGACAGGAAAGGGAATCCAAAACGTGCAAAAGCAATGATCGCAAGTGGACCGAGAAGGCTAGCTAAGAGCATTGGATCCTTCGCAATTTGCCTTACATCATTGAAAATTAGCGACTGATATTTTCTACTCATCATAATGCTCCTTTCGTTAACCGAGCAATATACGCTGCTGGAAGGAGTGCCGAGCCCAGATGAATATAGCTATGTTTCCTACAATTAATATTCCAATTGCATAAATGATCTCATGGAGCGCAATAGGCCGGTAGATTGAGCTGAGCAGAAGGAGTGAGCCGTAGGTTGGAAATAGGCTATACAGCATACGTGGGCCCCAATCCAGCAAACTCAGCAGAGGAATAGTAAATGGCAAAGCATATAACTGAATTAACAATATAAAACCATTTATAGATTGTGTCCGGACGACCACGCCAATGGATAGTAGAGTGAAGAAGCTGGAGGATAGGAGGACGCCTAGTGAAAATAAGAAAGGGGAACTTGGCATTCCAAGTGAGAAGCCGTGTATGACCCAGGCAGCAATTAGCGAAAGCAGTGATAATGAGCAGGCTTTCGCAACTAAATATTCGGTTAGCCGCAGCGGAGTGACAAACAGGCAATCATGTATGCCTTGGTCTTTCTCCAACAGTAGAATCCCACCGGCAAATATTAAACCAAGGGCGCTTGGGTCAGAGAAGGTAAGGAGCATTGCTGTTTTTTCTTTGTATCCGGATGGAATGCCATGAAGAAGCAGCAAATAAACGGAACACACCACCATATAAGCGAAATAAAAGCGATGTCGCCATTGGAATTGAATATCATGTCTAATCATTTTAATCAGCCTCATAGCAGTGATCTCCCTGTCACTTCAATAAAAATGGCATCAAGCGTAGCTTCTAAGGAATGCAGCGTTTGAACCTCATAATGGCGCATAATATGAAGGAAGCGATTATTATCTGCCAATTGATGAAGAGAAAACTCCTCCATTAGCAGCTCCGAGCCGATTTTATATTCTACTCGAACCTTCTTTTCTCCCTGACGAAGCTTTAATTCCCTTGGAGAATCTATTAATTTGATTTGTCCATCTACAATAAAGGCCACTCGGTCGCAAAGCTCTTCTGCAGCCTGCATATTATGCGTCGTAATGATAATAGTCGTTCCAGCTGCTTTACGTTCCAGAATAAGCTCTTTCATGATAGCAGCATTGACGGGATCAAGTCCTGAGGTTGGCTCATCAAGAAAGAGTATAGAGGGACGGTGAAGCAAGGAGCGGCAAAAATTAAGCCTCATCTTCATCCCCTTGGACAACTCCGAAACTTTCAAGTATGCTGCATCCTCTAGACCGACCTGCTTTAATAGTATACTGGGCTCCTCCGTTTCTCCTTGGTAAAGGGAGCGGAATAAACGTAAATTTTCAAGCACGGTAAGCTTACTGTAAAAGTTAGGAAATTCAAAGGCGACTCCAATTTGCTCATAATAATCAGAACGAATAGATTTTATTTCTTTTCCTAATACAGTCACGCTCCCCTCATAGCCTTTAAGCGCACCGATCAGTATTTTTTGTGTCGTGCTTTTACCTGCTCCAGACGGGCCGAGAAATCCAAAGATTTCCCCTCGGCCAATCTCAAAGCTCATCCCATGCAGAGTAGGCTTTGTCGTGCCAGGATAAGCATAACGCAGCTGTTCGACTTGAATGACCATGTCAGTCGCTCCCTTTGATGCCATAAGAAAACATACCTTCGGCAATCATCTCAATTAGCAAATCTATTGTAGGCTCATACAGCTGCACACCTATTTCTTTCTTATGCAGGGAGAGGAGAACAAGCGACCTAAGCAGACTGACAATGAGCTCCGGACGAACGCTATGCAATAAGCCTGCAGCTTGCCAATTCATAATAATAGGCATTAACGCATCTTGATCTTCGGAAAAATTAAGCTCTAGCAGCTCTGGAGGGAGCTTGCGCAGGAGCTGTTCAAATTGCCCTTCTAAATAAATTTGTCTAATCAAGGGACTTTCGCTTAGAAGCCTGAACGCAGTCTGCATAAAATGCTTGATTTTTTCTTTTGTAACAGGCTCTTCGTTAAGAAAGGTCTCAAGAAGATATTGACGAATCCTTTTTTCTTCATCCAACAAAATATAATAAAACAACTCTTCTTTAGAGCTGAAAAACAAATAGAATGAGCCTTGAGCGATTCCAACAGCGCTTGTTAAATCCTCTACACTCGTCTTTTTAAGACCGATTATTTCAAATTTTTGCTTGCCGTGCTCCACCAGCTTTTGACGTATCCAATCTTTTTCTTGCTCATTAAATTTTTTCGGCATTGTCTTACCACCATCATTTTGATTTTGTGAATAAATTTATTTTATATTCATATTGGCTGATAAGTAAAAAAGTGTCAAGGGGTAATCCTATTTGATATAGTAAACGTTAGAAGATGAAAAGGAGGGGTACTATCAGTTGGATAGCCGCACAGCCCTATTATAAGGTGAAAAGAGTCGTGTCCAGCGTCGAGCAAAAGGCAATCGTGGAGGATCGGCTGATGCATCTGTATCAAGAGAGAATTGTCACCAAGTATCGAGAGTTTCCGATTTCGGAGGTTTTTGATTTATCATATCGATCAATAGGCGGAGCGGGAGGATTATTATATTTGCATACCCTGCAAGGGGTTTATTCGTATACGGTAGCTGCTGATCCTCAGCCATTCATTGAAGCTTATAAGGAATTGGTTCAATCTTCGCCCGGTAAGTGATTCTTATATATTCCCTCGGAGCGAATGGGTAGGAACGGACATTTGTATTCGTTGAGTAGCTGCTTTGCTTCAACTGTGAGGGATTGGAGTGTTGTTTCGTTAGATGAATACTCTCTAAGTACCCTGCTGTTAGAATGAGTGCAAATACTAAAATTGAAACGGTTATTTTTCGACTGAGCATGAGAATCGACTCCTTTTTTATTAAAGAGTAATCCCCTAATTGAATCGTGTTCATTCCTAAAGCATTTATGGAGTCAATTTCTTTTGACATTAAGAAGCTTGGAATATATACTTAAAAACAGCGAATAAACAATATAATACATGATTTATCGGAGGAGCCTGCCAACAGCGGGCTCTTTTTGCGTTTTTTGCCTATTTTGGTCGATTTGTACTTACTTATTGCGATTATTGGAAATGATGTATAGGTACAACACCCTGTGAAGGAGGATGAAAATTGTCTTTGCTGCATCTTGTTATTATTTTGCCTTTTATTTTTGCGTTTGGCAGTCCATTTCTCTATAAAGTGACAAACCGTATTCATACGGGCTGGTTTATGCTCCCGGCACCGATTTTCATTTTTGGTTATTTTCTGAGTCGTGTGCCAAAGGTTCAGAATGGAGAATCAGTGACAACTGCGGTACCGTGGATTCCTTCAATTGGCGTTCATTTTACCGTTTATTTGGATGGGCTTAGTCTTCTATTTGCACTCCTGATCTCAGGGATAGGCTCTTTGGTCATCATTTATTCCATCTTTTATTTGAATAAGAGAAAAGAAGCGCTTGGCCAGTTTTATATTTATTTATTATTGTTCATGGGTGCCATGCTCGGCGTTGTGCTTTCTGAAAATTTGATAACGCTTTATGGCTTCTGGGAGCTGACGAGCATTTCTTCCTTTCTTCTGATTGCATTCTGGAACCAAAGAGAAAAGTCGCTATATGGCGCTTTGAAGTCGATGCTTATAACGGTATTTGGCGGTTTGGCGATGTTGAGCGGTTTTTTGCTGCTGTATATGATGACAGGAACATTCAGCATAAGAGAAATCATCGCGAATGCCGCTATGATAACGGAGCACAGCTTATTTATTCCGGCGATGCTGCTTATTCTGCTTGGGGCCTTCACGAAGTCAGCCCAGTTTCCGTTCCATATTTGGCTGCCGGATGCGATGGAAGCTCCAACGCCAGTAAGCGCGTATTTGCATTCTGCAACTATGGTGAAGGCAGGCCTATATTTGGTAGCGCGGATGAGTCCTATATTTGCGGGAGAAGCGAGCTGGTTCTGGATCGTTTCCGCAACGGGAATTGTGACCTTGATATATGGATCCTATCGAGCGCTCAAGCAGACGGACTTGAAAGCGATGCTTGCCTTCTCAACCATTAGCCAGCTAGGTCTTATTATGAGTTTGCTAGGCTTAGGCTCAGCGGCAGCTATATTTACCGGAACAAGTGAATCACTGTTTTATGTGAAAGCTACGATGGCCGGTATTTTTCATCTAATCAATCATGCTGTGTTCAAGGGAGCCTTGTTCATGATCGTAGGCATAGTTGATCATGAGACCGGAACAAGGGATATTCGTAAGCTGGGTGGCTTAATGTCCGTTATGCCGATCACCTTCTCGGTCGCCTTAATTGGTACATTCTCCATGGCGGGTCTGCCGCCGTTCAATGGATTTCTGAGTAAGGAAATGTTCTTTACAGCCGTGATCAATATCATGAATTTGGATATGTGGAATATGCAGTTTCTGAGCGTGCTTTTCCCTGTAATTGCTTGGGTTGCAAGTGTTTTTACGTTCATTTACAGCATGCTGCTGCTGTTTAGAACCTTTGCCGGGAAGAAGCAGTTCGATAAGCTGGAGAAAAAGCCGCATGAAGCACCACTTGGACTGCTGCTTCCCCCTGTTGTACTAGGTGCACTCGCCGTCGTGTTCGGAATATTCCCTAATATCTTGTCGTACACGCTGATCGAACCGACCATGGCTGCCATTCATCCGACCATGCTGCTCTCAGGTCAGCAATTCGATACATCCATTCAAATCTGGCATGGCTGGACAGCAGAAATCTTTATGACCATTGGCGTCATTGCGGTGGGCACGGTGCTGTATCGGCAGCATCAACGCGTGAAGGTGCTGCATCTGCCACTCTTTAGTGAGATAACATTGAATAAAACCTATGATGGCGGACTCAGGCTTCTGGATAAAGGCGCTAAAGGTCTAACGGATCGTTATATGACAGGCTCGATTCGCCACTATATGATCTATATATTTCTGTTTCTGATTATTTCTATTGCGATTACAATGGGAATTTCGAACAGCGTCCGCTTAGACTTCACACAATATGCTCCGATGTCCTTGTATGAAGCGGTTATTATATTCGCGCTGATCGTATCGGTCATTGCTGTTCCGTTCGCACGGACGAGGATGATGGCCATTATTTTAACCGGTACAGCTGGTTATATGGTTACGTTATTTTTTGTTATTTTCCGCGCGCCAGATTTAGCACTGACCCAGATGATCGTTGAGACGGTATCGGTTACGTTGTTTCTACTCTGCTTCTATCATTTGCCTAAGCTGAAGAAAGAGCTTGAAAGCTTACGCTTTAAGCTGTCGAACTTTATTATCGCGCTTGGAGTAGGCGTGGTTATGACCCTGCTTGCCCTGAGCGCAAGCAGCAGCCGATCATTCGAATCCATATCCGATTTTTTCATCAAGGAGAGCTATAATCTCGCAGGAGGCAAAAATATTGTCAATGTCATTCTCGTTGATTTCCGCGGCTTTGATACGATGCTGGAGATTGTCGTGCTTAGTATTGCATCCTATGGCATATACGCCTTAATCAAGGTGAATCTCACCGATGATGTGGACAGAGTCGGGACTGGTTATTGGGAAAGCGAAAATAAATTGACTTTCAATGGCATTCGCAGCAATGATGTGATATTGAAGACTATAGCCAAAGCAGTCATTGTTATCATCCTGGCCTTTTCTTTGTATCTGTTTTTCTCTGGGCATAATGCGCCGGGAGGCGGTTTTATCGGAGCATTGATGGCAGCGGCAGCATTCGTGCTGCTCGCTATGGCGTTCGGAAGCAAGCGAGTACGGGAAGTTATTTCAATCGATTTCCGCAAGTTGAGCGCTGTAGGCATTCTGATCGCTTTATTAACGGGTACTGGCTCATTCTTGTTTGACCTACCGTTTCTGAGTCATGCCTTCGGCTATGTAGAGCTGCCGCTGCTCGGACATATGGAATGGGCAACCGCTATGCTGTTCGATCTAGGTGTCTACCTAACCGTCGTTGGCATTACGATGACGATTATCCTGGCAATAGGGAGGGATAAATAAGAATGGAACTATATATGTCAATTGCCATAGGCGTGCTGTTTACCGTCGGCGTATATTTGGTGCTGTCGAAGAGCTTGCTGCGGATCATACTCGGGACCTCGCTCCTTACACATGGCATCCATTTGCTATTGCTTACGATGTCCCGTTTAAAAACAGGTGCGGCTCCGCTGCTGGGACAGAAGGCAGATTCTTATGTAGATCCGCTACCGCAGGCACTGATTTTAACATCCATAGTGATTAGCTTCGGAGTTACGTCATTTTTCTTCGTCCTGGCTTACAAGGCGTATCAGAAGCTGGGGACGGATGATATCGAACAATTAAGGGGGAAAGAGGATGAATAATCTGCTTGTATTTCCGCTTCTAATCCCTTTATTTACAGCTGCCATTCTCATATTTTTCAAAAATAATATAACCATACAAAGAGGGCTGAACACGCTCAGCCTATTGGCTACTGTATGTGCTGCTGGCATCATCCTGTATCAGGTGAAAACGGAAGGCATTCAAACGCTGCATATGGGCGGTTGGCTGCCGCCTTATGGTATCGTTTTTGTAGCTGATATGATGTCGGTGCTTCTTCTTCTCACCACATCGGTTGTAGGCACTTTTTGTTTATTCTATTCGTTTGGTACCGTAGGTGAGCAGCGGGAGCGCAATTACTATTATCCGTTTTTTCAATTCCTGCTTGTAGGAATCAACGGCTCATTCCTAACAGGGGATTTGTTTAATTTGTTCGTCTGCTTTGAGGTGATGCTCATCTCATCCTACGCACTTATTGTACTGGGCGGTACGAAGCGCCAGCTTCGCGAAACGTTAAAATATATATTGATTAACATCCTTTCATCGACGTTGTTCGTAGCTGCTGTAGCTTATTTATATGGCGTTGTCGGCACGCTGAATATGGCCGATTTGTCGCTGCGAGTAGCGGAGGCGGGGCAGGACGGCGTATTGAATGTAATCGCGGTTTTGTTCATGATTGTTTTCTCGCTTAAAGCAGGATTGTTCCTTTTCTTCTGGCTTCCGGGCTCCTACAGCGTTCCTCCGGCAGCCGTGTCGGCGCTGTTCGGAGCGCTGCTGACTAAAGTAGGGCTGTATGCGCTAATTCGGACATTTACACTCATTTTTTATCATGATCCGGCCGTTACTCACAGCTGGATCGCTTGGATGGCAGCCGCGACGATGATTCTTGGCGTATTCGGGGCAATTGCTTATTCTGACATTTACCGCATTATGAATTACAATGTTATCATTTCTGTAGGATTTATAGCATTTGGGCTGGCTATAAGTGCTGATGCTGCGATGGACGGAGTCGTCTTTTATTTGCTGCACGACATGGTTGCCAAGGCACTCTTGTTTATATTGGGGGGCTTTATAGTACATCTAACTGGAACGAGCCGGCTGAAGGAGATGGGCGGTATGATTAAGCATCATCCGGCGGTGGGCTGGATGTTCTTCATTACTGCTCTTGCTATTGCGGGTATTCCGCCGCTCAGCGGGTTTGCGGGGAAGCTGCTCATTCTTCAAGGCGGCTTGCAGGAGAAATATTATGTACTGACAGGCGCTGCGCTCGTATCCAGCTTTATCGTGCTCTATTCGTTAGTCCGAGTATTCATGAGCGCTTTCTGGGGAGAAGAGAAGAAGCCGAGGACCAATCCTCCAGCGTTGATATCTAAAAGTCATCTTCTATCCGCTGCGAGTTTGTTCATCATTATGATGTTGATGGGGTTTGGTTCGGAGTGGATTTACCGATTTGCTGCAGAAGCGGGAAATACGCTAATGAATCCGGCAGATTATATTGACGCCGTATTGAAGGAGTAGATGATTTGAAGAAATTATGGGCGATTGTCAAGCTGCTGATTCTGTTCATTAAAGAGCTGTTTATTTCCAGTTATGCGGTCATGCTGCAAATTGTTCGGCCAAGGCTTCAAATTCGACCAGGTATATTCGCGCTTAAGACTGAGCTGAAGTCAGATTGGGAAATTACACTGCTGTCTTGTCTTATCTGCCTCACACCCGGGACATTAACGATAAATGTGTCACGGGATAGCCGGACGCTTTATATTCATGCTATGGATATTGAGGATGCCAATGAGCTGTCGCTGCAAATCAAAGGCACGTTTGAGAGAGCGATTATGGAGGTGACGCGGCCTTGATGTCTACTTTGCTGCTACTTTCCTTAACCATATTGTCGTTTGCAATCATTGGCTGCATGTATCGGCTGTTGAAAGGGCCTTCGATCTCGGACCGTATCGCTGCGCTCGACACGATTGGTGTGCTTCTGCTGTCTATGATCGCAATTATCTGTATGCTGTTGAAAACCTATGCGTATTTCGACATCATTTTGGTGATAGGCATTCTAACCTTTATTGGCACTACTGCCTTTGCAAGGTATATCGAAAGAGGGGTTGTCATTGAAAGCGGAGATGATGAGCGGAATCGGTGAAATTATTATCGGATTAATCGTGTTAGCAGGTGCTTTGATAAGTGCCATAAGCGCTTTTGGCCTAGTAAGACTGCCGGATGTCTATTTGCGCTCGCATGCTGCAACCAAAAGCGCAACGCTAGGTGTGCTGTTCATTCTAGCAGGCGCCTTTCTATATTTCGCCTTTTATTTAGATCATATAAGCGCCAAGCTGCTGCTCGGTATCGTATTCGTATTTATAACCGCACCAGTGGCTGGGCATTTGAACGGAAGGGCTGCTTACATCTCAGGAGTTCCTTTATGGGAGCGGAGTGTACAGGATGATTGGGCGGTTGTATTGAAGAAAAACAAGGATTAGAAAATAAGAAAAAAGCAGCAGCTTCTCAGGAGAGCTGCTTTTTTCGCTTTATATGGACATAAATTATGCTGTAATATGGAAGAAGAGTGCTATTCGCGTTCTGATTTATAGAAATGATACAATACATATAATAAAGCACAATTGGAGGGGATAGATTGGAATGAACAACGTCAGAGCAGGTACGGAGCGGTTCAAAAAATTTATACTGAACAATAAGTTCGTATTGTTTCTGCTTGTATTGCTTCTTGTTGGGTTGAATATATTAGTTTTAACGAAAATATCGTATATTTTTACGCCGCTTACAGTGCTGCTCAAGACGCTGCTGCTGCCTATTATACTAGCAGGAATTGCGTATTTTCTGCTTAACCCTGTGGTTGATTATTGTGAACGCAAGGGGATTAAGCGTGTTATTTCGATCATTATTCTCTTTCTGCTGGTTGCCGGTCTGATCACGATTCTGTTAGTGCTTGTGATCCCGATTCTGAGCGATCAGTTGACGAGCTTTATTAATAACTTGCCCACTTATGGCGAACAGCTTCGTATTGAATTCATGCAGTTCATAGATAGCTCCAGCTTCAATCAGATTCAGCAATGGTTTAACCTGAATTCAACGGAGCTTACGGGAAAAATTACGGAGAAAATTTCCACAGTCTTAAATGGGACGCTATCGAGCCTGGGCACCTTTGTAGGAGCTCTAAAAGATATTGTTCTTGCCATTGTGACACTGCCTTTTATACTATTCTATATGTTAAAAGACGGCAAACAGCTGCCACAAGCGATTGTTAGCTTTCTGCCTGCTAAGCTGCAGCCTAAAACGAAGCGAATTATGGCAGAGATGAACAATCAAATCAGCAGCTATATTAGAGGACAAATTATTGTCAGCTTCTGTATCGGTTTCTTGTTGTATATTGGTTATTTAGTAATTGGGCTCGAATATTCACTAGTATTGGCTCTGGCAGCTGCTTGTACGAGTATTATTCCTTACTTGGGACCCGCTATTGCTATTACTCCTGCCTTAGTCGTCGCTATGGTCACATCGCCGGTAATGCTGCTGAAGATGATTGTGATATGGACGATTGTGCAGTTAATAGAGGGCAAATTCATATCGCCGCAAATTATGGGTAAAAGCTTGCAAATTCATCCGATCACGATTATTTTTGTTATTCTGACAGCTGGGAATCTATTCGGCCTCGTTGGAATCGTGCTCGCGGTGCCCGGCTATGCGGTGTTAAAGGTTGTCGTTATTCATTCTTTTGAATGGCTCAAGGATCATTCCTCGCTATATCAAGAAAAAAAGTGAACGGCAGAGTGCCGTCCACTTTAAATAGCAGCGAACATGTCCAAAGCAAAGGCGCACAATGAATGAATTAAAATTTTCTAGACTGCTGCTCGCACCAATCACCGATAATAGGAAGCTTATATAGCTTTCCTTGGTAAGTAAGCAGCATAAGTCCAATCCATAGAATCGTACTGACCGGCCAAAGTAGTATTCCCAGTATCCAACCGATGATGGGAATAACGCCAAGCAGCATACTGATGACTATAATAGCAACAGATACGACTATGGATTGAAGGGCATGAAGACGGACAAAACGGCTTTGCTTTTCCAGCGCTAGGAAAATAATGCCGGTAATAAAGCCTCCTAGGTAACAAAGGACACCTGCTAATTTAGGATCCAATCCGGTTGATGAGCCTTCTGGATGTAGGGATGGAGGTTGCATAACAATAATCATCCTTTCCTATTTAACATTATTCTTGCAATGATTGTATTCGTCATAAGTTGTCAATAGACCTTTTTAATTACAAAAATTGTATACCATAGAGGTATAAACATATTGTAAAAAATTTGTAACCTGTTTTATCTCGAAATCGTCTAAACTGAGAGGGCGAGTTCTAAAAAGAACAGTGAAGATAGGAGAAATTATCATATTATGAAAATGATGAACAAAAGAAAATGGCTGTATACGACAGGAGCCGCGCTAGCTGTCGTAATCATGGTGGGATTTTTCTACCGCGGAGCACTAGCATCGCTAGGATTTGATTGGTTTCTGCAAGGGCATGTGGAGAAGAAACTAGAGCAAACCTATAAGCCGATTGAAGGACGCGAGCCTGTTACCACCAGTACTGCCAATAAGAAGCAAGACCCATTCGCGGTGCTGCTGCTTGGCATTGATCAGCGCGGCAAAGAAATCGGACGCTCGGATACGATGATCTATACGGTTGTTCGTCCTAATGACGGTGATCTGTTGATGGTATCCATTCCACGTGATATGTATGTCGAAATTGTAGGTAAAAAAAGCAAAAACAAACAGGATAAAATTACACATGCTTACGCATTCGGCGGTGCAGGGATGTCTATGGACACGGTAGAGAAGTTTTTGGACGCTCCTATCCAGTACTACGCTACTATTAATTTCGAAGGTTTCCGTCAAGTCATTGATAAGCTGGGAGGCATAAAGCTTCCTCTTGAAAAAGATATGGTTAACAAAGATCCTGACCACGAGAAGTTTGTCATCAAAGCAGGGCAGGACATCTATAATGGACAGGATGCGCTTAATTATGTACGATATCGTGAGGATAGTGATATAAACCGTACAGAGCGCCATCAGATCTTCTTGTCGTTGTTGATGGATAAAGCGAAGCAAATGAACCAATGGTCCAAAATTCCGGATTTAATCGATATTATGGGTGAGAATTTCAGTACGAATATGCGTCCGGATCAGCTTGTTGACTTAGGCCAAAGCATCATTCAAGCGAAAACTCGCAATATTTACAGTCATTCCATACTTGGTGACGGTCATCGGTTGACAGAAGGCGGAACTTGGTATTATTTCGCCGATGAAGAAGACTTAGCGAAGGTACAGACGATGATCAAGAGCTGGTTAAATGCGGATATCTCTTCATCGGAGCTTATTCTGCCGGATAAATACATGGAGAATAAAACGAAAGAGGTCAAATCTTTATCTCTTCCACAGGAGCAATCTGGGCAGCATTAAAGCGATCAACTCTGATCGGTCTGCAGCCATGGACAAAAGTAGAATGGGAAGAGCAATCGAAACGGAGTTGTGAAGCGAAATGAATATTGCGTTTTTTTTATTGCCGAAGCAGGAGGTCGTATGTCTTCCGCAGGATGCAACGCTAAGGCAGACACTTGAGAAAATGGAATACCACCGTTATACATCGGTGCCCATTATTAATAATGATGGTGGTTATGCAGGCACGATCACCGAAGGCGATCTTCTCTGGTACTTCAAGAATCACGGAGACTTGTCGCTTGAACAGACCAATAAAGTAAAGCTGATGGACGTACCGCGGCGATTATTGAACAAGACGGTTCAAATTGATGCGAATATGGATGATCTAATTTCACTCGCTAAGCTTCAAAACTTTGTACCGGTCGTAGACGACCGAAATCGATTTATCGGAATCGTGCGAAGAAGTGAAATTATTGACTATTGTCAAAAGCTCATTATGGAAAAGCATAAGGTATTATAGAATAAAATAAGTAATAATTCATAGACTAGGGCGGAACAATATAGATGTTCCGTCTTTTTATTCTGCATGCAGCCGCGGCCTATTCATCTTGTCTGTGCTTGGCGCTAAGTTTGATTATGAGTGATATGTTAAGCTTTTATGCTATAATGAGTTGTAAAAGTTTCAGACGAAACCAGATTAAATAACCAAGAGGTGAACGGTTTGAAAACCGGCAAGAAACCCGTACTATGGAGCGTTGTAGCACTCCTGTTATTATTGTCTCTTTTATTGCCGCTCTTTAACATCATCGCTTTATTACTGATGATGGTGCCGTACGTTGTATTGTATACGACATTGACTCCCAAGTCATTTGTACTGCATTTACTTCCCGTATGGGTGCTGGCGTTCCTGATTGGTGGACCCGCTACGCTTATTATTGGATTATTCTTTCTCATTCCGTCTATCGTGATGGGCCACTTGTATATGAAGCAAGCGCCTGCATCGAGAATTATGAGGATTGTGGGTGTTGTGTTTCTAGCCCAATTGATGCTTGAAATGCTCATTTTTGAAGTATTCTTGAATATTTCGCTCATCAAAGAAATAGGTACCATAGTAAAGGAAACATTTAATAATCTGATTGCGCAGGGCTTTCTGCCGACGGATTGGAATGCAGACTTAACGGATATTTTCATTCGTACAATGGTCAATTCCATACCTTTCACCTTTATTATGATTGCTTTTGTGTATACGGCAATTACACAATTCATCGCCCGTAGAGCAGTGAAATGGAGCGGCGGACCTGACATTCCAAGATTTACACGCGCCAGAGAGTGGCGCTTGTCGCGCTTGCTCGTTATTATTTATTTGATTGCTTATATGATGGAAATGTTCGCATCGACTACAAGCGATTCTTTTTTTGCGATTGCGTTATTGAATTTAGTCCCGCTGCTTAGTTGTATTTTTGCTTTTCAAGCGGTTGGATTTTTCTTCTTCCTTGCCCATCAGCGAGGCTGGAACAAAGCGGTACCTCTAATTTTGGCCATTCCAGTGCTTCTATTCCCGCCGCTAAGCTTAATTGGCGTGCTCGATACCGCTTTTCCAATCCGCAAGTCGTTTACGAAACCATAGCACAGGAGCGGATCGGATATGCCAAAGTTTTTAGTTACACGGTGGCACGGTATGCATCAGATTTGGGCATTCGCATTATTGTCACTGATGACAGGGGCGCTTGCTTATTATGAGTGGCTGTTGGGATTACTGGGGCTTTTATTAACATGTGCTTTAGCTGTTTATACGGTCCTTGCAGAACGAGCTTTCCGCAAGGATCTGAAATCGTATTTGGGCACGCTGACCTATCGGGTGAAAAAGGCTGGAAATGACGTTATAAACGAGCTTCCATTCGGAGTTATACTATATAATGAAGATAGAGCTGTAGAATGGCATAATCCATACATTGCAGAAATGATGGAGCGGGATTCCGTCATTGGTGTTCCGCTTCCTGAGCTGTTTCCTGCCCTGCAGCAGGTGAAGGAACGCGAAGGAAAGATTGAAGCTACGGTAGGCTCTCATGTGTATCAGCTTATTTTTAAGCCCAAGGAACGCATTTTGTATGTCCAGAATATAACGGAGATCTGGCAGCTTGGCCGCAAATATGATGATGAGAAGCTTGTGCTTGGTGTCGTTATGATTGATAACCTGGAGGAAGTGACCCAGGGACTCGATGATCACCAGCGCAGCTCCATGCTTGCGAAGGTAACGACAGAAATTACGGAATGGGCGCAGAAATATCAGGTTTATTTGAAAAGGCTGACGTCTGACCGTTTTCTGTTAATTACAGATCAGAAGACACTCAAGCAGTTGGAGCAATCCCGTTTTCTTGTTCTTGACGAGGTAAGGGAAATAACGGGAGATCATAAAATTCCGGTAACCCTTAGCATCGGGTTTGCGGCAGGTGCTGAGCATATTATAGAGCTTGGCCAATGGGCGCACACAAGCCTTGATATTGCTCTTGGACGAGGCGGAGATCAAGCGGCAATCAAGGTTGGAAGCCGTCAGTCCTTCTATGGCGGCAAGTCGAATGCGGTGGAGAAGCGGACGCGCGTTCGAGCGCGGGTTGTTGCCCATGCGCTTCGGGATCTAATCCGCGAGAGCCACAATGTCGTTATTATGGGACATAAGATGCCTGACATGGATTCCGTTGGAGCGGCAATCGGCGTTATGAAGGCGGCGCAATTGTTCGGTAAAGAGGCGTATATCGTGCTTGAGGGTGTCAATCCTGCCATTGAGAAGATGATGGAGCTGCTGCGGGAGGATGAGAAGCTTTCCAAGCGGTTCGTATCACCGGAGCAGGCATTCTCGCTTATTACGCCTCAGACGCTTGCTGTAGTCGTTGATACGCATAAGGTGTCGATGGTGAAGGAACCGAAGCTGCTGACACAGACCGAGCGCATTGTCGTTATTGATCATCATCGCCGCAGCGAGGAATTTATTGCGAACGCCATTTTGATCTATATGGAGCCGTATGCTTCGTCAACCTGTGAGCTCGTAACCGAGCTGCTGCAATATATCCATGACCGTGTTGCTCTGGACGTAAGAGAATCGACATCGCTGCTTGCGGGCATTACCGTAGATACGAAGAGCTTCTCGCTTCGTACAGGAGCGCGGACGTTCGAGGCTGCCTCGTTCCTGCGCCGCAATGGTGCAGATTCCATGATGATTCAGCGTATGCTCAAGGAAGATCTTGAGGAATACGTGCGTAAAGCGGAAATTATTAAGCATGCTGAGGTCGTCTATGAGCATGTGGCTATTGCCGTAACGGAAAGCGGCCGCAAGTATTCACAGCTTCTCATTGCACAATCTGCGGATACGCTGCTCAATATGACTGATATACTAGCTTCCTTTGTAATAGGGGAGCGGCAAGACGGACTAATTGGCATTAGCGCTCGTTCGCTTGGCCATATGAATGTACAGGTTGTAATGGAGCGAATGGGCGGTGGCGGACATTTGACGAATGCTGCCGCTCAGCTTGAAGGGACAGTTCAGGAAATAGCAGTACGTCTCAAGAAGGTCTTGGACGAAATTGAAACAGAAGAGGGGTTATTTGAATGAAAGTAATCTTTTTGCAGGATGTTAAAGGGCAAGGCAAGAAAGGGCAAGTCAAGGAGCTTTCCGAAGGGTATGTTCGTAATTTTCTGCTGCCGAAGGGTCTGGCAAAGCTAGCATCTGACGGAAACTTGAAGACACTAGATCTGCAGAATGCCTCTGAGCAGAAGCGTAAGGACAAAGAAAAGGAAGATGCGCAGGAGCTGGGCAAACGGCTTGACGAGATGACGGTTGTCATTAAGACTAAAGCCGGTGAAGGCGGAAGGCTATTCGGCGCCATCACGAGCAAACAAATTGCTGAAGCGCTCGCTGCGCAAGGCATTAAGATAGACAAGCGCAAAATCGAGCTGGATGAGCCGATTCGCACATTGGGCATTACGCAGGTTGGCGTTAAGCTTCACACGGCTGTGAAAGCAAAGCTAAGCGTACAAGCGGCAGAGGAATAATTATTAAAGCATAGAATGTTAATGGAAGTTTGCTACGCAAGCTTTTGAGAATATGCTTACGAAGTAAGTTTGTTACACAAACTTTAGGATTATGCTTACGAAGTAAGTTTGTTACACAAACTTTAAGAATATGCTTACGAAGTAGTTTGCTACGCAAACTTTAAAGGAGCGCTAAATGAGTACAGAGCTGATGTTTGACCGTGTCCCACCGCAAAACCTGGAAGCTGAACAGGCTGTCATTGGCGCCATATTACTGCAGGCTGAAGCGCTCATTACGGCGATGGAGCGGGTGCGCAGCGAAGACTTTTACAGCGGTGCTCATAGACAAATCTATGAAGCGATGGTCGAGATCGCGGAGAACAACCAGCCGGTTGATCTTGTAACGCTGACCGCGCATTTACAGGATCAGCATTTGCTTGAAGAAATCGGCGGCGTCAGCTATTTGGCCAAGCTGGCCAATGCAGTGCCAACGGCGGCAAATGTTGATTATTACGCACAAATCGTTGAAGAAAAGTCTATGCTTCGCCGACTTATTCGCACGGCTACGAATATCGTATCAGACGGCTATGCGAACTCTGAGGATGTTGGCGTGCTGCTGGGAGATGCGGAGAAGAAGATTCTTGAAATCTCGAATCGGCGCTCCGGCAGCGGCTTTATCTCCATCCGCGATGTGTTGATGGAGGTATTCGAGAAGGTCGAGCAGCTATATACGGACAAGGGCGGAACGACAGGCATACCTTCCGGATTCACGGATCTGGATCGCATGACTGCAGGCTTCCAGCGAAGCGACTTAATTATCGTTGCGGCTCGTCCGTCAGTAGGTAAAACGGCCTTCGCGCTTAATATCGCTCAGAACGTCGGTGTTCGCGCACGTGAAACAGTCGCCATCTTCAGTCTGGAGATGTCCGCAGCACAGCTGGTGCAGCGGATGATCTGTGCGGAAGCGAATGTCGATGCACAGCGAATGCGGACAGGGCATTTGGAAGGCGATGACTGGGAGAAGCTGACGATGGCAATTGGTTCCCTCTCGGAAGCGCAAATCTTTATCGATGATACACCGGGTATTACGGTAGCTGAAATTCGCGCGAAATGCCGCCGTTTGAAGAAGGAGCGGGGCCTCGGCATGATTCTGATCGACTACTTGCAGCTCATATCGGGCCGCGGCAAAGCAGGCGAAAACAGACAGCAGGAGGTTTCTGAAATTTCACGGACGCTTAAGCAGATTGCGCGGGAGCTTGAAGTGCCGGTTATTGCACTTTCGCAGCTCAGCCGTGGAGTTGAGCAGAGGCAGGACAAACGCCCGATGATGTCTGACCTTCGGGAGTCTGGATCGATCGAGCAAGATGCTGATATTGTATCTTTCCTATATCGGGATGACTATTATGATAAAGAATCCGAGAAGAAGAACATTATCGAGATTATTATCGCCAAACAGCGGAATGGGCCTGTAGGTACAGTTGAACTTGTTTTTCTTAAACAATACAATAAATTCGTAAGTATCGATCGTGCGCATCAAGATCCGTCGCACGCATCGTGAATAACCGAACAATTGCATGGGTAACTGTGCAATTGTTCGTTTTTTGTTTGACTTCTTGGGGAGGGATTGCTACAATGTTAATGCTGTCTTTGGACTTTCATGACGTAGCATTTCGTGACCTTTATTGGAAGGGAAAACGCTGCTATCAGGTCTAGACGGTAATTTTCGGTGTGTATAAACACCGGACGGGGGTATGAATTATGTCTACGGTTGTTGTTGTTGGTACGCAGTGGGGAGACGAAGGAAAAGGAAAAATCACTGATTTCTTGGCAGAGGGAGCCGACGTCGTTGCTCGTTACCAAGGAGGTAACAATGCCGGACACACGATCCTTATTGATAACAAAAAATATAAATTGACGATGATTCCATCGGGTATTTTTAATCATAATAAAACGTGCGTAATTGGTAACGGGATGGTTATTAATCCAGAAGCGCTCATTCAAGAAATTAACTATATTCACGAAAATGGATTCTCAACAGAGAATTTGAAAATTAGCGATCGCGCTCATGTTATTATGCCTTACCACCTTATTCTTGACGGTCTTGAGGAAGATCGTAAGGGTGATAACAAGATCGGCACAACTCGCAAAGGAATTGGTCCTTGCTACATGGACAAAGCCGCTCGCAATGGTGTTCGTATCGCTGATCTGATGGATGCGGAGGAATTCGAAGCAAGAATCCGCAGTATTATGATTGAGAAAAATCATTTAATCGAGCAAGTATATGGCGGAGAAGCGCTTGATGCGGATGCAGTTATTCGCGATTACCTTGGTTTCGCTGAAGTACTTCGTCCGTATGTGACGGATACATCTGTTGTTCTTAATGATGCTATCGACGCTGGGAAAAAGGTTTTGTTCGAAGGCGCTCAAGGCGTTATGCTGGATATCGATCAAGGAACTTACCCGTATGTTACGTCCTCCAACCCATCGGCTGGCGGCGTTTGTATCGGATCAGGTGTAGGCCCTTCAAAAATCCAACAAGTTATCGGTGTTGCCAAAGCGTACACAACTCGTGTAGGCGATGGTCCATTCCCAACGGAGCAGGATAATGAAATTGGTCAATTAATTCGTGACAAAGGCCATGAGTATGGCACAGTAACAGGCCGTCCGCGCCGCGTTGGCTGGTTCGATACGGTAGTTGTCCGTCACGCACGCCGCGTTAGCGGAATTACTGGCTTGTCGCTTAACTCGCTTGACGTTCTGACGGGTCTTGAAACGGTGAAAATTTGCACAGGCTACAAATTGCGCGGAGAAGTTATCGATACTTATCCAGCAAGCCTGAAACTCGTTTCAGAGTGCGAAGCGATCTATGAGGAATATCCAGGCTGGTCGGAGGATATCAGCGGTGCAAAAACGCTTGAAGATCTTCCTGCCAACACACGCAACTACTTGAATCGTGTATCCGAGCTGACAGGCATTCCAATCGCAATCTTCTCGGTAGGCCGCAATCGTGAGCAAACAAATCCGGTGCGTCCGATCTACGAATAGAAAATGGAAGAGGATGGCCCTGTGCCATCCTTTTTTTTTTGGATAAATGCTAGGGAAATGCAAGCTGCTCCGAATGTACAGCGAAATTGTTGACCATACTGGTATATAACAGATTATGGAAACGAAGGCTGATAGATATTTATTAGCTGCTGGACGAAGGGTGAGGTGCAAGCATGCTGAGAAAGATCGGATGGTTGGGAAAGCTGGTAGCTGCAGGGCTGATTTTGAGTTTTTTGTCCATATGGACAACGGGATATATTGTGACAAGTTATGTAGAAACGATTCTAAAGCAGTTCAATCTGCCAATTGAGGTGCCTCCGATGGCCATGGCAGGCGTCTGGGGCAAGCTGTGGGGATCAGATCCGCTTCTCATAACCGATACGGCTAACAAGAAGGAAAATACTCCCTCAAAAGGGGGAACGGCTGAGACAGACGCACAAGTGGATGAAAATGGCGATCCGCCGGTAGCAGTAGATGCATTCGGCGATATGTCTGATCCGCCTTTGACGGATATGGGCATTGGCGGCGGAACGCAGGCGAATGGCGGCGCTGCGACAGGTGGGACAGAGGTTCAAGAAGGAATGACGCCGGGCGATGATACGGAAACGACGATGACAACCGAGGATTTGACAATCGCGAAGCAGCAGATGACAAATGACGATAAAGAACAATTATTCGCTTTATTAATAAGCAAATTACCGCAGGAATCGTGGCAAATGATTTCTCAATACGTAGAAGATGGCCTTACAGAGAAAGAACTTACAACGATTCAGCAAATAATGGCACAGCATCTCGACAAGACCGAATATGCACAAATGATGGAGATTCTGAAAAAATATTAATATTTTGAACGTTGTGTAAAGGTTGCCCGAGTTGTTAGGGGTATGATAAAGTATTAGGCGAGCGATCCGAACGGGATCATTCGCCTTTTTTTCATGTTGGAATCTAGAAAAATAGTGGCAATTGCGCGCGAAAAGGAGACAATCATGACCGTTTTCAGGGACCAAGGTCGGATAAAGAAAGTATGGAATCAAGCGATTCAGTACTTTAGACATGACCGATCGCAACACTTGGATGGCAAGACACAGCAACAATCCGTTAGCGACAAGACATCTGCGTCATTTTGGCGGAAGAAGTCGGTTCAGTTGACGGGCGGGGCGCTCGTACTCCTCACAGTAGCCGGATTTAGCGGCATCCAATATGTTCAAGCACACACAGTCGAGTATTATAACGTATATATAGATGGAACAGTCGTTGGAACCGTAGATAATCCAGATGCAGTCGAGCAGTTAGTTCTATTAGAAGCAGAAGAAGTGCAGCAAGCTAATCCAGATATCAACATGATACTGGATACCGGCAACATTACATATGAAGTCGACAGTGCATACAAAGCAGCACCTCAAACAGAGGAAACGTTAAAGAAGCTGGAAGGATTATTCACTTCTCACGCCGTTGGCGTCGAGGTGAAGGTTGACGGCAAAGTAATTGGCATCGTGAAGGATGAACAGACAGCAGATGAGATTTTGACAAGAGTGCAAAGCAAATTTGCACCAAAGCTGGCGGCTGCGAAGCAGAGTGCCAAAGAAGTTAGAGCGCTGGCTTATAATCCTAATGAGGCTGCCAAAACAGCGGACAAGCCTGTGTCCAAAACACCAGGCCGCGAAGTAACGGAAGTCGAATTTATGGAGACGGTTCTAACTGAAACGATTGATACCGATCCATCGGAAATTATGGAAGCAGAAGCGATTTATAAATTACTCGTTCAAGGCAGTATTCAACCAACCAAATACACGGTAGTAGCTGGCGATTGTGTCGGCTGTATTGCCCAGAAATTCAATATTTCACCGCAGGTTATTTATGAGAACAATACGTGGATTAAAGATGACAAGCTGACGGTTGGCGATGTACTTGATCTCACTGTGCTTCAGCCGGAGCTTACCGTAAAAACGGTTGAAAATTTAGTGGAGATTGAGACGATTGAGCCGCCAGTTGAAATTAAAAAAAGTGAAAATATGCGTGCCGGCGAGTCCAAAACAATCTCAGAAGGCAAAGCTGGCTCTAAGCGAATGACGTACAAAATCGTGAAGCAGAACGGTTATGTGGTTTCCGAAGAGCTGTTAACGAAAGAAGTTATTGAAGAAGCACAGCCGAAGATCGTTATGCGCGGCACGAAGGTTGTCTTAGGTGAAGGCTCCGGCCGTTTCGCTATGCCAGTAACCAATTCTAGACTGACTAGCAAGTTCGGGCAACGTTGGGGCCGTAATCATAACGGCATCGACCTTACAGGCGACAAGAATATACATGCTGCCGATAACGGCGTCGTTGAGTTTGTAGGTAAAAAACCGGGCTTAGGCAATGCCATTATTATTGATCATAAGAATGGCTATAAAACCGTGTATGGCCACCTTAGCTCCTTCGGAGTCAAGAAAGGTGCAGTTGTCGAAAAGGGCGATAAAATAGCCATTATGGGCAGCACAGGCAATTCGACAGGCGTTCATTTGCATTTCGAGGTTCACAAGAACGGTGTTTTACAAAATCCGCTAAAGTACTTATAAAACTTATACCCATAAATATGCAGAAAGAATCATGAAAGCTTCGGCTTAGTGATTCTTTTTTTTGTGCTGTAGTCCTATGACGGAGTGCTTGCAAAACTCTTGCTGCCATGAGGGAAGATTCATTGTGAAGGAAGGGATAACGTGTGTTAAAATAGAAGAGATGTAAGAAGGTGATGGCAATAGATAGACATACAATAGTAGAAATGCATGAAAAGAGATTTTAAAAGGACAAGCGACGGGCGGGTGTAACGATGCACGGAAAAATATTAGTGGTCGATGACGAACAGCCGATAGCAGATATCATAAAGTTTAATTTGGAGAAGGAAGGGCATCAGGTCATATGCGCCTTCGATGGCGGCGAAGCGGTAAGGCTGGCATTCGAGGAGAAGCCGGACCTGATTCTGCTGGATTTAATGCTGCCTGTTAAGGATGGCATGGATGTATGCCGCGAGGTGCGTACAAAGCTGCATATGCCCATTATTATGCTTACGGCTAAAGATACGGAAATCGATAAAGTGCTGGGACTGGAGCTTGGCGCGGACGATTATGTGACCAAGCCGTTCAGTACGCGGGAATTATTGGCGCGAGTAAAGGCGCATCTACGGAGACAGCAGAAGCCGGCGGAATTAGAAGCGGGAATTAGCGGCGATGCTAACAGCAATGGAGCTTCAGACAGCCCTTCGGAGCAGCAGGGCTTCAAGCTGTTTAATCTGTTCGTTGATACGGATATGTATGTGGTCTATAAGGACGGCGAGCCGCTTGATCTTACGCATCGCGAATATGAGCTTGTCTATTACATGGCTCGCAACAGCGGCAAGGTGATGACACGCGAGCATTTGCTGCAAGCGGTATGGGGGTTTGAGTACTTCGGCGATGTACGGACAGTTGATGTAACCATCCGCAGATTGCGAGAGAAAATCGAGGATGATCCGAGCCGTCCCGAATATATTATGACTCGGCGCGGACTCGGTTATATGATGCGTAATTCCAAGTCCGGGGGCTTCGGTCCAGGATGAAAGGCAAAAGCTTTTTCCGTACAATCCAAGTAAAGCTCGTCATTATTTACTTGCTGCTCATTCTGGTTGCGATGCAGCTGATCGGCGTCTATTTCATCAGTACGGTCAAAAATTCGTTAATATCCAGCTTCACGAACAACCTGAAGGAGCAAGCGGATATTTTATCCAAATTTGCTGCTCCGAGCCTTGCGGCCAAGCCGGATACGGAAAGCGACTCGCCAGAGAGCACGACAGAGGATCTAAGCCTAGTCGTACGCAACTTATTCAGTATAAGCGGCGCCGAGGTACAAGTGCTGGATTCCAACGGCAGGCTGGTCGCCACCTCGCTTCAAGGCCATCAGTCTGATATCGGAAGCAAGAAAAATAAATCGCTTGCGGTCAGCCGGGCGCTGCAGAACATTCCCGATAATGAAGAAGAAATTATAGATGAAGACAATATTCGAAAGAAAATGATTGCTCAGCCGGTAACCTTGAATGATAAAGTGGTCGGTGCTGTATATGTCGTTGCTTCTATGAACGATCTTTATGAGACCGTAAATAGGGTGAATCAAATCTTCTTCTCGGGTACGCTGATTGCGCTTGGCTTAACCGGTGTGCTTGGTATTCTGCTGGCGCACACGATTACGAATCCGATTCAAGGCCTTACCCGGCAAGCGGAGGCAGTTGCTGAAGGTAAATTCGACCTAAAGGTGCCTGTGCTTGGCGATGATGAGATCGGCAGGCTTAGTATGGCGTTTAATGATATGACGATACGGCTGAAGGAAGCTCTCTCCGTCAATGAGGAAGAAAACGAGAAGCTGGCTTCCATCCTCTCGAATATGAGTGACGGTGTTGTTGCCGCGGACGAGCATGGCAAAATCATCATTTGGAATAGACGCGCGCTGGAGCTGCTTGAGATTCCGAACTGCGAGGGCTATGAACTATCCGAGCTATTCGAGCTCTCGGAGCAGAAGCTGCTTGAGCTGCAGCAAGGTCGCGGTCAGACGCTGCTTATCGAGCACAACTTCGATGAGCAGGAGATAGGCGACAGCAACGAGGGCATGCTGAGAGCGACATTCACGCCGATCCATCGACGTGACAAAGGCATTACGGGGACGATTGCCGTGCTTCAGGATGTAACCGAACAAGAAAAGCTGGAGCAATCAAGGCGTCAATTCGTTGCGAATGTGTCGCATGAGCTGCGCACGCCGCTCACGACGATTAAGAGCTATGCGGAAGCGCTCAATGACGGTGCGCTTGAGGAGCGGGAGCTTTCTGAAAGGTTCGTCGGCGTTATTCGTAATGAGACCGAACGAATGATAAGACTCGTTACGGACCTGCTGCATCTGTCGCGGCTTGATTCCAATCAAGCGCCGCTTCGCAGAAGACAGACCAATATACATGACATGCTGGATGAGGTGGCAGACCGCTTCTCATTCCAGCTTCGACAGAAATCGATCAAAGCATCCGTTCTAGTGGATCGAGGCTTGGAATCCGCGTGGCTCGATCGCGACCAAATTGACCAGGTGCTTGATAATTTATTTTCCAATGCCATCAAGTATACGCTGGATGGCGGCAAGATTGAGCTGCTGGCTAAGAAGTCGGGCGATTCGTCAGCGCTTGCAATTAGCGTCAAGGATACCGGTATTGGTATTCCAAAAAAGGATTTGAATCGCATATTTGACCGTTTCTATCGCGTAGATAAGGCGCGCTCACGAAATATGGGAGGAACGGGACTCGGTCTCTCCATTGCCCGGGAAATTGTTAAAGCGCATAGCGGTACGATCTCCCTTCATTCTGAGCTCAACGAGGGAACAACGGTCACGTTCACTCTTCCGTTGCTGCAAGAGGGGGGAGATCTGGCATGAGAGAGAGATTGAAGACCACAACGCTCATTGTTCTTGTCGTGCTCAGCTTATTGCAGAGCTACTTGCTTGCTTACAGCATGCCAGGACTTGGCGCAACGGTCAGGAGTGATCAGGATTATGTCAATGCGGAACCAATGGGATCAGCGAAGAGCGTAGAGAGTGTTATATTCCCGGAGGAGCTTATTATCCATATGGGCAATAACCAGCATACGGTCATTTATCCGGGTACGCAGTTCTATGAGATTATTCTGAACCAGCGCATACAAGGCAGGGAGTTCAAAGGCTTCCAGCGAAGTCCCGCCAATATGCTCAATTGGGACGAGGTCAGGAAGAATGATATCGGTATCGAGCTGCGCTTCGACAAAGGCATTCCAGTGGAACTGCTCCAAAAGCTATTAAAGGTGGAAGGCGATCTGCTCTTCTTGAATGAGACCATTGATCGGATATGGATTTTCAAAACAACCGGCACCGAGGAGATTCGTACGTTCTTCTTCAGTGCGGATGGCCAAATGGTCTATGAATCGGTACGAGCGGACTTAACCGTGCGCGATGTGCAGGATTACGTGGGCTTCGGGCAGTTCCAGCCGAAGTACACGATGATGGGCGATGAATTATATATTCCGATCGATCCGATTCAATCGACCGAAATCGTATTTCCTTACGAAATTTACTCACCTGAATTAATGCAGCGCGGCCTGTTCTTTGATCCAAGCACATCAAGGGCATTCGAGGATCGGAGCGGCTCGCTTATATTCACAGACGGCAAACGAGGCTTGCAGGTAGAGCAGAATGGCATGTGGATCAGCTATACCGACCCTGCCGCGCCACAAAGCTTAGAAAATTTGCTGAGCGACAATGTATATGCTTCCGTCGATTTCGTTAACAATCATGGCGGCTGGGACGGCGTTCACCGCTTCGTAAACGCGGAGTCCGGCAGCGAAGGCAAGTATATTAAATTCAAACAATATGTGGAGCAGTATCCTGTTATTGCAGCAGCGCCATTCCGTTATGGCTATATGCGGCTTACGCTGCAGCAGGGAGTTGTGACTGAATATGCGCGGTCCATGATCACGCTTGCCGAGCAATCGGAATCACGGCAAGTAAGATGGCTGCCGGGCGGCGAGGCGTTGCTGGAGAAGCTGAGAAATTACTCAAGGCGCAGCGAAGTGACAGCTTTATTCCCGGCGCTGCAGGCATTGCCGATAGACGATAAGCGGCTGCAATTTCTGCCTGTATGGGCTGTCCGTCTTACGGATGGCACAGAGGAAATGCTGCTTGAGCCTTACCCAGTCGGTTATGAGCCCCCACCGCCAGTTGAGGACGAGCCGAGTAAAGAAAATGATGCAGCGGGAGCGCCGGATAGTGACAAGGCTGCCGTTGGAAAGCTTGAAAATGAAGGTTAAATGACGAAGGATAAGTGTAATAAGATAGGGGCGGAGGTGAGGGCGAGTGGATTGGGGACGAGCGAAAAATGTGCTTATTATTTCATTTCTGCTGCTTAATATACTGCTTGGATATCAGCTGTGGCTTGATATTCGAGAACAACTGCATGTCAATGTCAATACGGCGGAATTGCCGCAGGATAAGATCCTGCTGATGCAGCAGAAGCATATTTCACTGGAAGCCAATCTGCCGCTTGAAACACCAAAGCTCGGCGATTTAAACTATTTGCTCCAGTCGGATTCTCGTGATAATGTTGAGCCCGTCATGCTGGAGACACCGGTCGACAGTAAGGTTATATACTCGCGTTCCGAATTAAAGAAAACTCTTGGAAGCCGAATACCAGACCTCGACCAGTATGTATTTGATTTGAAGAACAGCAGCGTTGATGTATTTTCTTTGAATCGTGTGGTTGATGGCCATCCGATGTTCGATGTGAAGCTGGAGCTTAGTATTAGCAATCAGAAAATAACAGCCTTTCAGCAGGATCGAATTGAGCTGCTTGGAATTGGCGAGGAGAAGCAGGTTCTCCCAGCCGTTAAGGTTGTGGGCAGCTTAATTGAAACCTATTTGCCCGATGGTGCGGTAATTACCGATATACAGCTTGGCTATCACGGACAAATTTTTGATTCCGAGAAGCAGGTAGCGGCACCATCTTGGCGTGTATTACTAGAGAACGCTCCGCCGTTTTATGTCCACGCGATTAGCGGGGAAGTGTCAACAGATGAAGTGAAAGCAGAAACGGCAGCAAACGGTTTACATTAGCGGGAGCGTGAGAAGGGACAGGACAGAGTAGCTATGGGATTGCGATTTACGGTGTTGGGAAGCGGATCGACAGGCAATGCGACGATTGTGCAGGGTAATGAGAAGACAGTGCTAGTCGATGCAGGAATGAGTGCGAAGAAGCTGGATGAGCTGATGCGTGAACGCGGAATTGCGGGCCATCAATTGGACGCGCTGGTCGTCACGCATGAGCATTCGGATCATATTAAAGGCTTGGGTGCTTTTGCAAGGAAATATGAGCTGCCGATCTATGCGAATGAGGCGACGTGGGCTGCCATGGAGCGGCATGTCGGTACAATTGCCGCAGAGAAGCGGGTTTTTATGGAGACAGGAGAAGAGATCGCCTTCGGTACGATGTTGGTGCAATCTTATCCGATCTCACACGATGCGGCGGAGCCGGTAGGCTATTGCTTTATTGAGAACGGCGAGAAGCTGAGTCTAGCAACCGATCTTGGATATGTAAGCGAAAAAGTGAAAAAGCATATTATAGATTCTGATGTGCTTGTACTAGAATCAAATCACGATACGGAAATGCTGCGCATGGGCCGTTATCCTTGGAATACGAAAAGGCGTATACTTAGTGATGTCGGCCATTTATCCAATGTGGCAGCGGGCGAAGCTTTGCTTGAGCTTATGACGGATCGAACAAAACGTGTCTATTTGGCTCATCTTAGCCTTGATCATAACTTAATGGATTTAGCCATGCTTACCGTGAATACTATATTAGAGGACAACGGAATATTTTATAAGAAGGATGAAAATCCGCTGCGTGCAACGTATCACGACAGACCTACCCCATGGGATGAAGTGAAGCGGAAATAAGCGACTCAAGCTGCGCATCAAGCGCATCGGCTTTGGCGCTGAGTTCTTCTCTTGTAATGATGCCTTTGTCTATGAACAATTCTAGCATTGCACTTAATGTGAGAACGGTACGGTAGTGATCATCCTTCAAATCTGCTAGCTTGGCAGCAAGCTGCACATGCTCCCAAGCGACAGGCGTTTTGGCTTTCATTACGGCATCTCTCCTTAGACAGTAACGGGCTTGGACTATTCCTATCGCAAATCCGTCTTCTGTAATTTTTTGAATCTATTATTATTTTAGTCCAATCTTCCGAAAACATTCCTAGATTGAAAAAAATAGTCTTGATGCTTTAGGCATCGAGAGGGGCGATCGTAATGAGCTTATTCGACGACGATTTTTATTCCACTAAAGTATCCAAGCGTACTTCGCGTGAGAGTAAGAAAAAAGACCTTTCTTTTCCATATAGAAGCGGTAGGCAAAAATGGTCTACTGTCCGTATTGCATTCGTATCATCCTTCACTAGCGCAGTAGCAGCAACGCTGCTGTTCGGTGTGTTCTTTGGCGGAGGAAGCGGGCTTAGTCTTGGAAGGTCATCCTTCCCAGTATCAGGCGCCTTTCAAACCGTTGATCCGCTTGAGCGTCCTATACAAGCCTCTGCAAAAGTAAGGCCAGCCGTCGTAAGCGTCATTAACGAGCAAATGTTTAAGCTTGGTTTGGGTAATGGCAAGAAACCCAAGAAGGATGAGGGAAATACTATTCTGCGTGAAGCAGGCATTGGATCAGGCGTTATTATTAGCAAGAAGAACGGAAAAGCAATCATTATAACGAATTATCATGTTATCGATCAAGCACAGTCAGTGAAAGTTGTGTTAATGAATGGCGAGAAGCGGGAAGCCCGCATTGTCGGCAAGGATCTAATGACAGATTTAGCTGTGTTGGAGATTGATTCTAAGGGTATTGACGTCGTTGCAGAGATTGGTGATTCATCTACACTGCGCCCAGCCGAGTATATAATCGCAATAGGGAATCCGCTCGGACTTGGAGAGTCCGTAACGACGGGCAGCGTTAGCAAGACGAAGCAAATTGTGCCCGTTTCATTAAACCAAGATGGTGATTACGATTGGGAGCAGGAAGTCATTCAAATTGATGCTTCCATTAACCAAGGCAACAGCGGTGGACCGTTGATCGATCTGAACGGACGTGTTGTCGGAATCAACAGCATGAAGATCGCTGACTTTGGCGTAGAGGGGATAGGCTTCGCTATTCCGATCAATCTGGCTATGCCGATCGTGGAGAGTCTAATTAAGGATGGATATGTGGCTCGTCCATTCCTCGGTGTGACAACAATGGATTTGGAGCAATACTGGAACCAGCAATCATTGAGTGATGCATTCGGCAATCCTAGTGACGGCATTGTGCTTCCAGAAGAGAATGACGATGCTTCTGCCGAGAGGGATGAAGCGGACAGTGATGCTAAAGGCAGTGACGAAGAGGCCCCGCCGGGGCTGATGCTGCCTGATGAGGTATATAATGGCGTCATTGTACTGGAAGCAGTCGGACCTGCTAAGGATGCGGGGCTTGTGTTCAATGATGTGATCGTGAAGCTGGATAAACAGCCGATAGGCAGCACCATGGAGCTTCGCAAGTATTTGTACACGAAGAAGAAAATTGGCGACGAGATTGAGGTTTCATTTTACCGAGATGGGCAATTAAAGGTAACGAAATTCAAGCTAGGCGTGAAGGATAAGGAAGAATAGTTAGTTAGGGATGGGCACCGCAGTATGCAGATGGGAAACCGTCTGTGTGCTGCGGTTTTTTCTGTTGGGCGGCGAGAGAGTTTGGGGTAGGGCAAGGATTGACTAGGGGGAGATAAGGGAACGGGATTCGGCTTGATATATGGGGGTTAATTCTCTTTGCTTCACCATCCCCTTAGCTCAGGAATGATCCATTCGTGCAAATAAAAAAGAGTGAGATTGGAATACGCTGGACAGGTGCCTAATTGCTGACTTCACATGGGAAGGCATTTTCTGATATGCTGTGTGTATAAAAGTAGGACGACAATCAACTAGGGATAGGAAGCGTGTAGACGATGTATTGTGTATGTAAAGAGCATATTGAAAAGGCGTTAGACCGATTTGTAGATGAATATGAGGATGCACCGGATGTTGTCGATTTGAAGGAGACACAATTCGCGGATTGGGATCCGCCACGCAAATGCGATTTCTGCGAAGAGCCGGCCACTTATTTGGTGGTTTAGGGAAGAGCGAATGAACGCGAGCGACACTGGGATCAAGATGAAGACCGAGACACGTACCGAGGCCGAGATGAAGACTAACGGAGCTATGGGGATATGCAGGAAATTGGATAGTAGAAAATGAGACAATATTCATGACTATAATGGATTTTTTCATAAATAAACCTGTGTGACATTACGGTTTGACAATATAGAAGGATGTGTAAGGCATCGTGCATATACAGATAGCGGCTGTAGGCAAGCTGAAGGAAAAGTATTTGGTTATGGGCATTGCGGAGTATGCCAAGCGGTTAGGCCCTTACGTGAAGCTCACGCTCACGGAAGTGGCCGATGAGAAGGCTCCGGAGACGATGAGTCCGGCGGAGGAAGCGATTGTGCGCGAGCGAGAGGGCGAGAGGCTTCTAGCGCAGCTGAAGCCGGAAGCGCATGTTGTCGCGCTCGCGCTGGAGGGCGAGCTCTGGTCCAGCGAAGATCTCGCGGACCAGCTCGATAAGTTAGCCACGTATGGGCGCAGCCACGTGGCTTTTGTTATTGGCGGGAGCACGGGTCTGGCTCCCGCTGTTCTGAAGCGCGCCCAGCAGAAGCTGAGCTTTGGGCGCATGACCTTGCCGCACCAGCTTATGCGGCTGGTGCTGGTGGAGCAGATTTATCGAGCGGTGAAGATAAATCGGGGGGAACCTTACCATAAGTGACGGCGAAAAATTGGGGTATAGGTGCGGGTTAAAGAGAGTTGTTGGACTAGTGTAGAGTGCTAAGATATGTTTATCCCTCTAGAGATGGATTCTAGGGGGATTTTTGTGCGACTTGATACGACAATGTCTTCCGATGAGCACGCTGAAGTTCGGTAAAACTTGACTAGATCGTTACACAGTATTTATATGTTTCGGAGGTTGAATAAGGACATCTTCAATATGCTCGAAATACCGCCAGGGAACGGGTTTGATTCCCTGACGGTACTTCTTATCCGCTAAAAACCTTCTTCATTTTGCGATAAACCGGAACGTTTTGACGGCTTTTGGAACGTTGTCGTTCACCATACGCTTTATTAGTCGAATCTGCTTGCCGTATTTTTGATAATCAAAGTCGTTACCGGTTTTATCGAGAAACTCGCTAGGAAGCTCTTCCGGCGTCAAATAGGCAAAAGTGTTCCCATTGCGGCTGGCAAGCACCACGTAAGGAGAATCTTTGTAGCCTTTTTTGCGCCATTGTTGCAAGGTCATCCGGAAGACGTATATACCGAGAACCTCTTGATATACTTTCCCTTTGTACTTAAAGCGGAAAAGTATGGCATGTTGCGCATCTCCAGGATGATTTGTCCTTTTTACGACGATATAAGGTTTCCACCATCTCGGAAGTTTAAGCGAGAAACTGTATTTCGGGTCGACGTACGTCCAGAAACGATCGACGATAACCACCTCCTCAAACATAATCAAGGCCGGACGATTATCATCAGGATATTCACTTTTCTTTGCTAGTGATTGTGCGTTTGTAGAGAGCTTCAACATTGATCTCAAAATTGATGAAAAACAGTTCATCTCCATGGCCTTCAAATTCGATAACTAATCGCTGTATAGATGATATGGTGAACCTTATCATAAGTAGGGCGAAATTTTTTACAGGCAGATTGTCTAGTTCCCCGCGGCGGATGACCTCCAAGATAATCTCCTCTAAGATATTTCATATAGATTCCATCAGTTTATCAACTGATCGATAGTCCCGCATTGAAGTGGAAGAGGGATGAAATTTTGTACTTCCGGGCATGTTAGGGATAAAACATCGAGGGAGTGTTGCATGATGGCAAGAAGAAGGAGAAAATATGCTGTACCAGGGGTCGAACAGAGCATGCAAGCGTTCAAAGCTGATGTAATGAAACGCGAAGGCTATGCCGTGAATCCGAATCAACCGGATGACGTAAAATACGAAGTGGCGAAGGAGCTTGGAGTGCCTTTGCACCCGGGAAACAATGGTCATTTAACTACGGAATCAGTGGGCCATGTCGGTGGCAAAATTGGCGGTTCCATGGTTCGGGAAATGATCCGTCTCGCCCAAGAGCAAATAGCGAATAGAGAGCAGTCCTGAAAAATTCAGAGATCAGGATGAACCGCACTAAAAATAGAGGGAAGCATCCACTTTTTTATCAAAATTTCAGCGAAACGAATAACCTATTTCCCATAACTCTACAGCGATAGTTACTGAGCGTTGACATAAAATAGCATCACCGTGGTTTTAATGAAATTAACCGATAACTTCCCCCTTCTCATAGGTAGGGGGCTATTTCTTAACCTTATTGGGTGCTTACTGGACACTTTGTGGAAAGAGTCATGCAATGAGATTCTCGATCCAGAATTGTATGAGAGATGTACTCTTCACTTTGATGGCGTTTTCTCTGCTTTACCAGATCCTGACGGACCATGCATCGTTCATATGGATTTTAGACATGGTGATTTATTGGTGATCGGTTACAAGGCTACTGGCATTATTGATTTCGAGAGTGCCCGTGGTGGATCCTCTGAAATAGATTTTACAAAAATGAATAGATATATTTGGAGAGTCAATCCGAGAACAGAGTTACCGTACCTTAAAGATTATCAAACGATTCGAGGAAAGTATTGTTGTTCTACAGGAATCAGTGGGTTAATTGAGCAGACATGTTTAGATGTACGATTAGATGCAATTGGAAAACCATCCGACAAGGGCTTTCTTCAGTCGAACAGAATATTCTTGTTTAAAATAAGATGGATCAGATACGTGGGAAAGGCGAATAGCGAGTGTGTAAAATAGATTAAAGTAAACTCCTAAACCCAGTGAAATGGAAATGTACGAGAGGTTGGGGAGGACACATGGGACTTTGGACAAAACAGCAAATTAGGTCATTTATTAAGAGAAAAAGCTGGTATCAGCATAAGATGCTCAGAATACATTAAAAGAACTTCATAAGCGAGTACGGTGAGCAAGAGGCAACGTTCCTCGTGAGCGTGAAGGCGATCCAGAATCGGCTTAACAGATTGAAATAACTGGCGCCATATATGACGCTTCTTTAAGTTTCTAGGCCCATTTACTACGATAAAATGAAAGCGATTACTAAGGTGAATCACCTATCGTCACTGGTTATCGACGATTTCATGTTTAAGCGAAATCGCAGCAAGATTGTCGAACTGCTATCCCGATTCAAGGACCACGCTATAGGACCTATATTTCGAAGCCATTATCTAAGATAGAATGACTTATGGATACGATAAGAATATCGAAAAGAAGTACTGGCACTCATATACAATAAAATATAAAATCTACATAAATATGGGATTACAGCTGAACTTTACCGGAAGAAGCATATGTAAAGAAACTTTGGTCCCGATAAGAACAATGGCTTGATCCTGACCGATTTACTTTAATAATGCAAAAGAATCTACCTTGCTGCAACGCACTCGTCCCGCCTTTTTTATAATGATGTAATTCGAAGGTAGGTATATCCTATGTATGATGGCAAGGTGATGGCAGGTGGTCCCGAGGAACGCATAGCTGCCCAGATTGACCAGCTGGAACGGCATTATTTGGTAGGGCGGGACAACGAAATTGAGTATTTCATGCAGCAACTGACAGTTGGCGGACAACAGGGACGGATCTTGAATCTATATGGTACCGGCGGCGTAGGAAAAAGCTATTTAATCGACGAGTTTCGTCGGCTGGCGGTGAATGTGAACGCCGCCTTTCTGTTGATGGACAGCCGCGGGTTCTCTCATACACCGCAGGACTTCTGCACGCAATTGTTGCGTATGCTCGGCTATCCGATGGGGAAGCTGCAGCAGATCACCGAGCCGCAGGCGCTTCTAGATCTATGCCATGACATCCTGAGGGAAAAGGCGGCGAATCAGAAGCTAGTCCTCGCATTAGACACATTTGAGGACATGGGTGACATGGAGCTCTGGCTGAGAGAGGCATTCCTCCCACAATTGTACCCGGAAATCTTGATTCTCATTGCGGGGAGATTCCCCTTGCAAGGCATATGGCTCAGTTCTCCAGCATGGCGCCATTGGATACACCGGATGCCCATTGGTGATCTGGATTATTTCTCCGTTAAGCAATATCTGGAGCGCTCGGGCATTTCTCAAGAGTCGGTGATAAAACAGATTTGGATGAAAACGAGAGGACATCCACTCACGTTATCCTTGATCGTCTCGACGACGATGGTTCAGAACATTCAAGGCTTGGAATTGGTGGATGGTACCGAAGTGTTCGAACATATCGTGAGCATTTGGCTAAAGGAGGTTCCGGACGACAATCTTAGGGAGCTCGTAGAGACCGCAGCCGTACTTCGGCATTTTAACCAGGAGCTGCTTTCCTATGTATTGGATCGGCAGGTAAAGACGGATTTATTCCAATGGCTGATCGGACTTTCCTTCATTCGGAGAGTGGATAGAGGTTGGGTCCTTCATGATTTGATGCGGGACGCCATCGGCTATGAGCTGCGTTTGCGCCAGCCTGAGCATTACGACTGGTTATGGAAGCGCTGTATTATGTATTACTACAACAGGATGACCAACCAGTCCAAGAAAAAGACGATCACTTGGGAGGGCGTCGAATGGTACTATTATATCGGCGATCATGTTGTCCGCAATTTCTGTTTTCAGAAATTGACTCCGCATCTCATGGAGACGTTGAATCCGTCCAATTGGGCGGAGGCAGAGCGGTATTTGGAAAATCGTCGCAGCAATCTGAAGGAAGTTTGCCTCCCTCTCCAGAACCCGGACACGGGCGAGAGGTTCGAGTATATCATTTCTAAAGAAGAATGTTTTTACCCGATTAAGTATATTCATCTTCAAGAGCTTTACGAGCTCGATCCTGGCATTGTTAAGCTGATGAGAGACCAGCAGGGGGCAATATGCGGTCTGACGGCAATCATTCCGATTCATAGAGGAACGCTTGACTACTTGCTAACTCACCCGCCGTCATCCGCTTATTTCCAAAGTCTGCCGGATCATAAGCTAAAGGAACTACGGGTATCGAATGAACATATTGCGGGTTATTTTGTGAAAACGGTTGATGTGATGGATTTCGAGGATGTGGCGATACGTACAACTGCAGGGCTATCTTTCGTTTCACTGCTTATTTCTTCCGGTTATGTCGTAACTGGCCCTCCGGATCTCTCCTTCTTAAAGGAGTTCCACCTTAGCTTGGGGTGCGAGCAGGTGAAAAACGTTGCACATTATGATTATGACATTAACAATCCTACGCCATATTACGTTCATGATACGAGGGGCGGCAAGCTGCAAAAATATTTGGACAAAATGATGGCTTCCTTCGGCCTTGTAGATCATTCCAAGCAGCAGGATGATGGTATGCCGATGCTATCCGAGCGGGAAAAAGAAGTGGTGGGGCTGCTGATGAAAGGATATACGAATCAAGAAATTGCGGCGGGCTTATATATTACAGAAGTAACGGTCAAGAAGCATTTGACGGCGGTATTTCGGAAGTTGAATGTTAAGAACCGAACACAATTGGTTAACAGCTACTTGAAAAAAACATAATGATCGTAATCAGACAAGCATTCTTTGAGGAGAGAGCTTGTCTTCTTTTTTTCTCGTGAGGAGAATAGAAGTATACCCGAATTCGACTATTTTGCTACGTTCGGATAATAGAGTGCACGAAAGCAAGGTGATACGCTTAATGTAATGAAATCAAAGTATTCTAGAAAGGAGGAAACTGGATAATGGAGTGGCTGGTATTGATTCATGTATTATCGGCGATTATTGGTGTTGGTCCAACATTTTTCGGGCACGTGTTAGTAAGGAACAACCAAACGTTGGAACAATTGAGACATTCCATGAAGCTAGCCCGTAAGCTGGACTTTTTTCCGAAAATCGGGGGTTCCATTGCGGTGATCTCAGGTATTCTGCTCATCTCGTTGAACAACTACGGCTCAGTCACGCAGATATGGATATTGGGATCGCTTATACTCTATGTCCTGATCCAAATCGTCGTAATTGGCTTTGTCGCTCCGGCGCAAAAACGTTTCACACAATGGTTGTTTGATGCCAAGAACTTAAACAAAATCGAGCTTCCTCAGGAGCAGCGGGTCAACCTCTCAAGGGCGAATGCGATGCTTTATGCTGCTACAGCAATGGGCGTGGTATTATTCGTATTTATGATTATTAAACCTAATTAATCGGAAAAATTGGAGTGGAATGCTATGAAAAAGATTATGTTATTGGCTGTTAGTCTGTTCATTCTAATGTGCAGCGGTGTATCGGCGCAAGGAATGACGGCGAGTGGGAAGAAAAGTGATGGATTGACCATCAAGGTCAACGGAGTTGAAGTGAAATCCGCGGCGAATCATTTAACGACCGATGGTAAAGCGTATGTGTCCGTTCGCGCTTACGCTCAATTGTTCGATCTTACGTATACTTTGAGCAAGTGGAACAAAGAAGTGGTTTTTAACGGAAAGAAAATTTCGAAAATACGTATGAAACAGAACGAACCGACGGCCTGGATCAAGGATTTGGCCAATGCGGTCCACGCCCAGCAAGTAAGCTGGGACGGTAAACAGGAAGTGTATGTACTGGCGCTTCCTGAAGGAACGATCAAAATATCGGAGAGCGTACCTGCCATGGGCGAACATTGGTCGAATCCGCAAGCAGGAGACCTCCCGAATGGACCGATCTTCGGTGTACATGATGGAAAACTGGTATTCCTTGAATATATGATTGCTCAGGACGATTTCATAAAAGGAGTTAATCATACTAACTTGGATGGTATGAAGGGGGTCCCGTCACCTGCTGTCGTGCAAGTGGATATCGAGTTCCAACAACACGGGCACGAAGGTTTCGAAGTTCCGCACTACGATATTCATGCATACTTTATTACCGACGAAGAGCAGCAGAAAATAAAATAATTAGCAATAAACGGGGTCAGCCTATTAAGTTAAAAGGGGCAGACCCCATTTTTCTGGCTATTTCACCATATTCGGACTTTCCAACGTTCGCACAAAAGCCTCTATATTGTCTGTTATGAACCCCTTATTTTCTAATCCGGTATTGGCAATGATGTCCTTGATTTGTTTGACAAACTCAGTCAAGCTGGCAGTAGAAGCATTCCCGAATCTATTCTCACCGACAATGTCTCCCATCTGTTTGCCTGCTCCCTCTCTGTATTCATGTACCCAATCCTTACGAGTTGATGCTTTCTCAGCGAAGGCTCGCAAGATAATACTCCAGTCTTTTCCATTCTCAATAGATTTTTGCAGCTTGTCCATAGTGTCCGGCTCGAATTTCTGCATCATATCGGTCAAATGTATATAATCGTTCGGAGCTCCAATAGGCCTCTGTGGCGGTGTTTCGTAACGGATTTCTTTCGTTTCAGGGTCTATGCTTCTGGTTTTGGAGATGGCTCCGATTTGACGAATCGTGTTCATAAATTCCGCGGCTTCGTCATCTTTCAAGTAGTTGTCCGCGATATACTTAGCTTGAGTGAGTCCCAATTCTAATAAAGCTGCTCTTTCCTCTCCACTGTCTACGTCTGTAATGAAATTGGATTGAATGATGCCGTAGACAGCTTCCTTCACCTCCGGGGACTGATTTCTGAGAAGGCGATTCAGTGAATCATTAATTTGAACGGTTCCAAAATAAATAGCCGAATGATTCACAATATCGGATGCCGCCAATTGTCTGGCAGTCGGGCTGATTTCCACTGTATCGGTGTCATGCGACAGTTCGGGTATCGTACCTGTGACCAAGGCCGGTTTATCGGCAAGCTGTTTCGAATTTATATATAGATTTAAGTCATACTGGGTCGAGCCATAAATCTTCATAATTAATCCACCTCTATCCCGTTTGTTCATTTTCACTTTGCTCTTCTAATCATAATATCGGACGTTTTTCCAAATTTTTAATATTAATGGACAAAAAAGTGATGTGGGAGTCTATTCCATTGCTAATTGCTAAGTGTAACTAGTCATGGAAGAGATTAATTGAGATTAGCAGGCATTGATCGATTTTGTGAAGAGAGATAACAGTTTATTACAAATAAAATTTACAATTATTAATAGACAAAACCAAAAAATGCAGGTTAATATATATTTAACGTGAGGATAAATGCGTAGTAATGGCTAGCATCTTTATAGATGCAACATATGGATTGCAATCCAACGATTCAACTTTGATATTCTGTATTTCTATATCGTAGAGGTACAGATTTTTTTTATTTTCGGGTTCGTTAATCATGTAGATTGAAATCACTTGCAAATTGTAATCGCTTACAGATTGATGGTTTAGGCAACAATGCGCTTCAAAATTATTATTTCATCCAAAGGAGACTATCCATTTTGAAAACAATATTGATTGTTGATGATGAACCGCGTACACGGATGGGTATAAAAAAGACGCTGGAGGTCTGGTCGGTAGGCAGATATCGGATTGAGATGGTTGCGAACGGAATTGATGCCCTTAAGTGGCTTGAGGTGAATACGGTTCATATTATTGTTACGGATGTGTGTATGCCGGAAATCGACGGTTTGCAAATGCTAGAGATGTTGGCTGAACGTGGACAATTGCCTGTTGTTATTGTCATATCCAGTTATGCTGAATTCGATTATGCGAAGAAATCACTGCAACTCGGCGTGTTCGAGTATCTTCTTAAACCTATCGACAAATCTATATTAATTCATACCGTACAAAAAGCGCTTGAGCTCGATAGCAGCCGCGATCGCCTTGATGCGATGGAGAAGCTTGTCGATTCAAAGCTGCTTGAAGTAGGTCGTGATGAGGCTCGGTATGGCAGCGTTATAAAAGAGGCCATTAAATATATTGATAATCATCTTCATGAAATGATTGGCATGAAGCAGGTAGCGGAACATCATCACTTGAACGCGAGCTATTTCAGCGTGCTGTTCAAGGAGCAGACAGGCGTTACTTTTAGCGACTATTTAACACGTTCACGGTTGCAAAAAGCGAAGGAATTTTTAACGACGACTAGAATGCCCATTTGGGAAATTGCTGAGAAGGTCGGATATAGCACGGCCAAATACTTCATCAAAGTGTTTAAAGATAATGAGGGTGTAAGCCCAAGACATTATCGAAGCGAAGTGTTAAATAGTGAACAAACAATCCAATGAAATTGGTATTTATTCCAACGCGAGCTACTTTAAGTAAAAAAATATAAATACTATAATATGTATGCGGTTACATAAATAACAGCAAGATTTAAAAAGGGAGGTTTACAAATGAAACGCATTTTTGTTGTATCCACTATCATTGTCTTACTAGCAAGTCTTCTTTCTGCGTGCAGTGGCGGCCAAAGCAATAACGGTGCATCTTCTGGGAAGAAGGTTACGATCAACCTTTGGAGTTTTACGGATGAAATTCCAAACATGACAACTAAGTATCTTGCAACTCATCCTAATGCGAACGTTGAGTTCAAGACTACCATTATCGCTACAACGGACGGTGCTTACCAACCAGCTCTTGACCAAGCACTAGCCGCTGGCGGTAAAGATGCTCCGGACATTTACGCGGCTGAAGCAGCATTTATTCTTAAGTATTCACAAGGCGATGCATCTGACTATGCAGCCAAATATGCTGACCTAGGCCTATCGGATAAACTTGTAAAAGACGCTGGAATCGCTCAATACACAGTTGATATCGGCAGTAAGGATGGCAAGTTAAAAGCTCTTGGATATCAAGCAACTGGAGGAGCATTTATTTACAGCCGCTCCATAGCTAAAGACGTATTCGGAACGGATGACTCTGCAACTATTAAGAATGAAATCGGACCTGGATGGGATAAATTTTTCGCTGCTGCAGCTAAATTGAAAGCTAAAGGCTACGGTATTGTTTCAGGTGACGGAGATATATGGCATGCGATTGAGAACAGCTCTGATAAGGGCTGGATTGATAATGACAAGCTATACATTGATCCTAAGCGTGAAGCGTTCTTGGATTTATCTAAGAAGCTTAAAGACAACGGCTATCATAATGATACACAAGATTGGACAGAAGCATGGTTTGCAGATATGTCTGGATCGGGCAGTCAGCCAGTCTTCGGATTCTTTGGCCCAGCGTGGCTTATCAACTACGTAATGAAGGATCAAGTTAAACAAACGAATGGTGATTGGGCTGTTACTGAACCACCGACTGGCTTCTTCTGGGGTGGCACATGGCTTCTAGCGAATAAGAATGTTACGAAAGATAAGGCTAAGAAAGAGGCTGTTGCTGACTTCATAAAGTGGGTAACGCTTGATACTTCAGATACAGGACTTCAATATTATTGGGCAAACGGAACAATGAAAGATGGTGAACAAGGTACGAAGGATAGTGTAGCGTCCTCTGTCGTAATGAGCAAATCTAACGGTGAAATTGAGCTGCTCGGTGGACAGAACATGTTCGACGTATTCGTTCCGGCTAACGCTAATGCTTCAGGTAAAAACTTGACTCAGTACGACGAAACCATTAACAAGCTGTACCGCGATCAAGTTCGCGAATACACAGCAGGCAACAAGAGCCGCGATCAAGCGATTGCTGATTTCAAAGTACAAGTTAAAGACCAGCTAGAAATCGATAGCCAATAATATAGTGTCAAAGGGGCGAGTGAGTTTTCCCGCCCCTTTATTTCAACTTTTGGGGTGGTAGTCATGCGACGAAAAGGAGTCAGCTATGCAAAATACGGCTATATCTTCTGCTTACCGTTCGTTATAATCTTCTTAATTTTTTCGATGTACCCTACTTTGTATACCGCGGTCATTGGCTTCACGGATATGAAGGGTGTTATTCCTAAACCCGTTCATTTATTGGACAATCCATTTCAAAACTTTCGAGACTTGATTTTCAATAACGAAACTTTTAGAAAAGCTCTCTTAAACACATTATTAATATGGATTATCAACTTTATTCCTCAGATTTTATTGGCATTGTTACTTACTGCATGGTTCACGAATAATCGTCTCAATATTCGTGGTCAAGGTTTATTCAAGGTTCTGCTTTATATGCCTAATATTATTACGGCGGGTACGATCGCCGTACTTTTTAGTGCCTTGTTTGCTTATCCAATGGGTCCGGTGAACAGTTTCTTTCATTTAATGGGTTGGTCAGATGCACCAATCTTTTTCCTTCAAGATAAGACGACAGCACGCGGTCTTGTTGGATTTATTCAATTCTGGATGTGGTATGGAAACACAATGATTATCCTTATCGCAGGAGTTATGGGTATTAACCCTGTCCTTTTTGAGGCAGCAATAATGGACGGCGCTACAGCGGTTCAAACCTTTTTCCGTGTTACTTTACCAAGTTTGAAAACAATATTACTGTATGTGCTCATTACATCGATGATTGGCGGTTTGCAAATGTTTGATATTCCGCAGTTATTCTTACAAGGCGGACCGGACAATGCTACCCTTACTACGTCCGTTTTCATATACAACCAAGCATTTAGAGGTGCCTATATGTATAATCGTGCTGCGGCAGCGAGTATGATTGTGTTCCTCATTGCTGTTGTGCTTTCCTTAGTCTTGTTCTATTTCATGCGTGACCGTGATGCAGCGGAACTAAAGAAAATGGAAAAAATGATGAAAAAAGCTGCAAAAGCGGCCCCAAGAGAGGTGTAATTCATGGAGCTTTCGCAAAACAAAAAATCCTTCTCTATAAACATGGTCATTATTTACATATTATGTATTTTGTTGGCGTTGGTTAGTATAGTACCGTTTTATATCATGTTTATAAACGCTACTCGATCTACACCGGAAATTCAAAGTGGTCTCGCTTTGTTGCCGTCGACGCATTTATTGTCAAACTGGAATGTACTGCTCGATAAGAGCTTTAATCCGTTTAAAGGGTTTCTAAACTCGTTTATTATCTCTGGTGGGACGACTCTTTGTGCGGTTTATTTTTCAGCGTTAACCGCTTACGGGCTTGTGGCGTATAACTGGAAACTGCGCCAACCGTTCTTTACGTTTATTTTATGCGTTATGATGATTCCGGCACAGGCAAGTGCTATTGGTTTCTATAAATTTATGTATCAATTTGGGTGGACGAATAACTTCCTGCCATTAATTTTACCTGCAATTGCATCACCGACAGTAGTATTCTTCATGCGTCAATATTTGCTCGCCACATTATCTACCGAAATTGTAGAAGCTTCACGTATAGACGGAGCAGGCGAGTTTTACAGTTTTAATAAGATTATGATGCCCATTATGATGCCCGCTGTGGCGACACAAGCTATTTTTGTATTTGTTGCCAGTTGGAATAACTTATTTACACCGTTGATTCTACTGACACAGCGAGATAAATATACTTTGCCTATCATGGTTAGTTTACTACGGGGCGATATTTATCGGACGGAATTTGGCTCCATCTACTTAGGTCTTTCCCTGACGGTTTTGCCGTTATTCGTGTTTTACTTCCTGTTATCGCGATATATTATTGCCGGTGTGGCGCTTGGTGGCGTGAAAGAGTAAGATCGACTTATCCGGTGGAATCATCGGGCTCAAGTGGAGTGGCGCGTCGTTACAGATGAAGGAATCGAAGCCCGACCTCACACGGTCTGGGCTTTTGTTCTTTTCAATAGACATATGGGGACAGTGTAAGCTGTCATTCCGATTACACCTTCACGTGCATCGAAGATTCGGTAATGGTCGTTGGCGACCTGGATACGGAAAAAGACATGTACAACAAACACCCTCAATTGGAGACGATGACCCGCAGGATGATCGAGGAGAACTTTAGTCAGGTCCAAGAGGAATTCGCTGCTTTTATCGCTTCTTCACCTGAAGAGCGCTTCAGGACACTGCTCATGAAACGCCTATCACTCATCGACCGGGTACCCCAACATCAATTAGCCAGTTATCTTGGGATTACTCCGGAGTCGCTAAGTAGAATTAAGAAGAGAATCCACCAAGACCTTCACTGATCCGACAACCCAATCCTTGGAATACTCATGAAACACCCCCAAAGTGTAAGTAATGAATATATTGTAACTAGAGGGGTGTTTTCGTGCATTGACTTAAGTCAAGAGACGAGCTAACGGGAAGGATGGTTGAATATATGTCTGCCTCTATCATGATCACCAAACTTTATATCCCCACGCCTCGGCCGAAAGCAGTTCTCCGCCCGCGATTGACCGAAAGGCTCAACAAAGGTTTTTACCGCAAACTTACCCTTATCTCCGCACCCGCGGGCTATGGTAAAACTACTTTAGTATGTGAATGGCTCGCCGACTGCGGGTGGCCTGCCGCATGGCTGTCGCTCGAAGAAGGGGACAACGAACTTACACGCTTTTTAACTTGTATGATCTCCTCTCTACAGACACTTGAGGAGAATATAGGAGAAGGCGTACTTGCTGTGCTTCAAACTCCCCAACTGCCGCCGATCGAGTCGATCCTGACCGCTCTTCTTAATGAGATCGCGGCCATTTCGACTCCTTTCATACTTGTTCTTGACGATTATCACGCGACAAATTCGAAACCGGTCGACGATGCCATGTGCTTCCTGCTTGACCACCTTCCCGCTCAGATGCACCTTGTCATGACGACCCGCGAGGACCCAAGTATTCCGCTGGCTCGATTGCGAGTTCGGGATCAATTGACCGAGCTGCGAGCAGCCGATATGAGATTTACTCTCTCCGAATCCGAAGATTTTTTGAACCGTATCATGGGCCTTAACCTGTCCATGGATATAATAGCCTCGTTGGAATCACGCACGGAGGGCTGGGTTGCGGGTCTGCAATTGGCTGCGATCTCCATCCAGGGGGATCATGACGCCGATCGGCTCATTCAGTCTTTCACCGGCAGCCATCATTTCGTGCTAGATTATCTAGTAGAAGAAGTCCTGCAGCGGCAACCCGAAGCCGTTCAAACCTTTTTGCTGCGGACATCGATCCTCGACCGTCTGCGCGGGTCTCTTTGTGATGACGTTATGCTCGATCCCGCGGTTTCCGGTAAGAAAACTTTAATGGATCTAGAACGCAAGAACTTATTCGTCGTGCCCTTGGATAATGAACGACGGTGGTATCGCTATCACCATTTGTTTGCTGATTTACTCCGCAAAAGGCTGCGGGAAAGTCCTGACGGAAGCAATATCGAGGAATTGCATAAACGAGCAAGTAACTGGTATGAAAACAATGGATTCGAAATCGAAGCGTTTCGCCATGCCGTGGAATCCCATGACATCGAGCGCACCGCACGTCTGCTGGAAGGCAAAGGGATGCCGCTGCATCTTCGTGGGGCTGCAGGCATTTCACTGAACTGGCTGGAGTCATTGCCTTCCGCGGAATTGGATGCCAGACCCGCGTTATGGGTGATATATGGTTCAGCCCTGCTGATTGCAGGTAAGCTGACAGGCGTCGAACACAAGCTGCGAGCGGCAGAGGTGGCCTTGGCAGATGCGGAACAGGACGTCAGCGTCAGGGATCTGATCGGATTGATTGCCGCAACTCGGGCTACATTGGCATCATTGGTGTTGACCGGCAATCCTGACGGTGCTGAACGAAAATTACAGGCAGCCGAAGCAGCCATGCAAAACACGGGGCAGGTCGACAAGACTGATGAACTTGTTGGACTGATTGCACCTACAAGTGATGTATGTATACGCGGAAATCAAGGAATTGAGAATATTATAGTCCAATCACGCCGTGCGCTCTCGTATCTGCGACCGGATAATATCCCCGTTCGGACGGCAGCTGCTTGGATGCTGGGCGTCGCTTGCCAGCGGCGCGGAGTTCATTCCGCTGCTAGTGAGGCCTATAACGAAGTCGTATCGAATAGCCTAATGATGGGTCATCAACTGATGGCTGTAATGGCCATGATTGGACTGGGTCAAATAGAGGAAGCTGAGAATCGGACCAGTTCGGCGGCAGAATGTTTCCAAGAGGCACTGCGTCTGGGCGGTGATCTGCCGCTTACAGCTCTCCGTGAAGCGCAGCTTGGTCTGGAGCGTGTACGCAAAAACGGGATCAAGAGCAACCTGATCGAGCCGCTCAGCCAGCGAGAAATCGAAGTGCTCGAGCTCATCGCTAAAGGGCTCTCGAACAAGGAAATCGGTGAGAAACTCTTTTTGGCATTGGACACGGTCAAAGGGCACAATCGCAGGATTTTCGAAAAACTTCAGGTGCAAAGACGCACGGAAGCGATTGCCCGTGCCGGTGAGTTGAATTTGTTCTCGAACACCCGTAAACCACACTAAAGTGTCTACAGGCCCCACTCCTCTTTGAGCTATACTGCTTATAAATTAGTCGAGAGGAGATAATTATGAATAAGATTGCAAGAGTGGCAGGGGCATTGTTTCTGGTGTCGACGGGTACTTACATGATAGGCAACGGACTTCTGATTCCGGTTCTAAATCGCTTGGATTTTCTATCCTATCTGTATATGGACCGAACAACCGTGGCTTCGGGATCGTTTTTGGAGTTGATAAACGCCATGGCGGTGGTGGGGATTGCCATGCTTCTGTACCCCATCTTAAAGAAGCATAACGAAATGTTTGCGCTGGGGTATTTCGGATCCCGGATCCTGGAGTCTGCACTACTTATCCTAAGTGCAATCGGTCCGCTTGTACTTATCGAGCTGAGCAAAAAATACATTTCCGTAGGCTCTGCCAAGGCCCCATACTTTGAAACGATAGGAAATTTATTGTTAGAAGCGCATTCTGTACTCTTTCAAATGGCAATGATCGTGCTGAGCTTGGGCAGCTTGTTGCTTTGTAATGTCCTCTATCGATCGAGGCTGGTTCCACGATTTTTGTCAGCCATCGGTTTTATCGGGTATGCGGCATTGTTGGCGAGTGGTTGTCTGTCGATCCTCGGCCAAGAAATCGGATCCATTCTGTATGTTCCAGGAGCAATATTCGAAATCGTGTTTCCCATTTGGATTATTGTTAAGGGATTCAATCTTCGTACGAAGGAATTCTGAATACAATTTTTGTTCATCTTTGGTTTAGTTTTACTGGATAATATCCAAATTTGAAACTAATTTATATAAGAGAAAAAAAGCACTTACACCGTTGGATAAAATTCTGTTATACTAACAAACAGACCGGTTGGTATGTTGGGAGGGAAAGATCAGAATTGGATACAAAATCGCTAATGATTGAGACGGCTACAATCCTCTTTCAGCAAAAAGGCTACAAAAGTGTCGGGCTGAATGAACTCTTAAAAGCTTGTAGCATTACAAAAGGAGCGCTCTATCATCATTTTCCGAATGGTAAAGAAGAGCTGTTAATCGCTTGTTTACACGCCTTAAACGAAACTATTACGACGGATATCGAGGCTATTTTTAGTGGGCATCAATCAACTAAGGAAGCCACACAAGCCATGATTGATAAGTTAATTCACAACTTGGAGACAGACGGTACCATTACCGGATATACATTCAGCAGCATTGTAAGTGAAATGGCAACGGTGAGTGAGCCTGTCCGCAAGGCATGCAGTGCACTATATGAGAACATTCAACACATTTACTGTACTAAACTTGTAACGGACGGCTTTTCGAATGAATCAGCTTCCGCTATTGCATTATTGATGACCGCCTCGATTGAGGGTGCGATGCTGCTTTGTTTAACACAAAAATCGATAGAACCTTTAAAAACGACCGGCCAATTATTGCCGAATCTAATGAAGATGTATTAATGCAGCAAGTTGCTAAGGTATAAAATCATATTTTTGAAAGGAAGAAAAAAATGAATCTAGAAACAAGATTGCCAAGAAACGGTAAGGAGGGCGCGTTGTACGGTTTAATCATCTGTGCACTGACAGCTCTGTTCATGACATCATTAAGTACGATTCTAGCCGTTAAGAACTTCAATGGAGACGTTGCGATATCGATTCTTAAGATGTTTCCGATTATGGTAGTTATTGCCATAATACTCGAGGCAGTTGTTATTGGTCGAATTGCAGAAAAATTGGCTCATAAATTTACAAAGCCAACGGATAGCTTTAATGCCCAAATTTTATTCCGAATTTTATTTACTGTCATAGGAATGTCAGCCTGCATGACACTTATTGGTAATGCTGTAGCAGAGGGGTTTAGTTCCGAAATCTTTAGCAACTGGGTAACGAATTGGCCAAGAAATTTCATAATTGTACTCGCCGCTGAGAGCATAGTGATCCAACCTATTGCACGATTTGCAATGGTAAAGCTACATGCTTCTCAAGATAAAAAAATCAAGACTGCCGATTTAAACGTCAATTAACGTTATTTAACAAAGCCCAAACTCTTAACATAGATAAGCTCCCAGGCGAATGGACTCGTCTGAGAGCTTATTTCTATTTTTGACCCAATCATTCCGTGTCTATAAGCTCGTTCGTATTGTGATGTAAACGGAACAGCAGAGAAAGCTGCTTGGCGAGAAAAAGCGGTGTGTAGGGCATATCATTGCGAAGCCAGCAAACAATTGTACCGATGAAGGCGGAGGAGCCATACCAGATTGCAATATCTTTCGGAACGTTTACAGCTGGAGAAGGTGAGGAATCGTCTCGGTTCTCGCTTCTGCTAGTAATAATATCAATGATCAGATTCATCAGCCGATCGGTGAAGACCGGTACGCGTTGTGAAGCGAGCAGCACCGTGTAGAACTTTGAATTTTCTGCGATATGCTCTAATATTTTGACCAATATGGACCAATCCATATCTTTGGAAGGAGCCTGATTCCGAACACCGCTAAGGATCGCCTGGATTTCATTAATCATGTCATCCGCCATCTTCTCAAGCATTTCCGGAATATCCCGGTAATGAAGATAGAAGGTAACACGATTAATGGTGGCACGTTCCGCAAGGCGATTCACGGTTATTTTCTCAAGTTCAATCTCCTGAATCAAATCGATAAATGCATCTCGAATCAATTGGCGCGTGCGAAGTACACGCGGGTCTGTGCGCGGTGCTAGGGCTGACATTGGCGCTCATTTCCTCTCTCTAAAAAAATTTATGCGACAATTGCATCTTGTTTTGTAGTTTTTTTGGGCTGTAGACGACAGATCTCTCTCAAATGTAAACTAATAAACACTTTTCTGAAATCTGTTGTTTGTGAAATACAAGAGAAATAAATTATAATCTTTTACATTGAGCTTATTATACTACAAAGTGTTTATTAAGTTCAGGATGAATGTGAAGGAGATTGAGCAAGATGAGTACAAATTTAGCTTTTGACAGCAGTTCCATTAAGAAAGGTCCCTTGTTGTTTGTCATGATTCTGGGGGCGTTCATCGCTGTTTTGAATCAGACCATTATGAGCGTCGCGCTGCCGGAGTTAATGGTCGACTTTAGCATTGAGGCTTCTACCGCTCAATGGCTAACAACTGGATACATGTTGGTTAACGGGGTTCTTATTCCAATCACTGCATTTCTAATGCAGCGATTTACGACTCGTGAGCTTTTTCAAGCTTCCATGGTTATTTTTCTTGGTGGAACGATTGTTTCGGCAGTAGCGCCTAACTTCGACGTTTTGCTAGCTGGCCGCTTAATTCAAGCTGCTGGTGCCGGTATTATCATGCCGCTGTTAATGAATGTCATTCTAACTGTGTTCCCGCCTAATAAGCGAGGAGCCGCAATGGGAATGGTTGGTTTCGCTATTATTTTTGCTCCTGCAATCGGGCCTACAATAGCCGGTTATATTATAGAGCATTTTTCCTGGCGTACGATGTTTTATGGAATGATTCCGCTTGTTGTGATCGTTATTGCGGTTGCCTTTATTTTTCTGAAAAATGTGGCTGAACGATCCTATCCTAAAATTGATATTTGGGGTGTCGTTCTCTCAACTATCGGATTTGGTACCGTTCTTTACGGCTTCAGCAGTGCTGGAAGCAAAGGGTGGTCAAGCGCGGAAGTGGTTCTACCTCTTATTGCAGGTGTGGTAGCCTTGATTTTGTTTACATGGAGACAGCTGGTCACGAAGAGTCCGCTCCTTGATTTGAGAGTGTTCAAATACAACATGTTCTCTTTGACCACTGTTATTAATATTGCTGTAACAATGGTCATGTATGCAGATATGATGCTGCTTCCACTATATTTGCAGAGTGCACGCGGATACACAGCTCTGGAGTCCGGATTGCTGATGCTCCCTGGTGCGCTTCTGATGGGATTAATGATGCCGGTGACAGGAAAGCTGTTCGATCGGTTTGGAGCGAAGTGGCTATCCATCATCGGAATGGCTATTACGATCTTAACAACAATCGGCTTCGTTAATCTGACAGACTCCACTAGTTATACGTATTTAGTACTGATGTCCACAGGACGACGCTTCGGGATGGCTATGTTCCTGATGCCAATCACTACGGCGGGTCTAAATCAATTGCCTGCAAGACTTAATGCGCATGGTACAGCCATTTCCAACACCATCAAGCAGGTGGCTGGTGCAATAGGTACCTCTCTGCTTGTCACAGTTATGGCGAACCGTACCAAAGCCCATCTTCTGGATATGGCCGCCGCAGGCGGCTCAGGCAATTTGTCCAAGGAACATATGTTAATGGAAGCGTCTATTCAAGGTATTAATGATGCGTATCTTGTCATTATTGGAATTGGAATTGTTGGTCTGCTGCTTTCATTCTTCATTAAACGTGCAGATCAGGCCGAGGAAGCAGAAGGATCCCAAATACCCTTGAACCGAAAAGTAGCTAGTAAAGCATAGGAAGACGCCAGCTTGGCTGCAACCAGATCTTCCCTCAAACAAAGAACCGCTTCTGAAAAAGAAGCGGTTCTTCCCATTTCCATTCGAATAGCAGTGATTTGACGAATACACAGCACACAAAAGTTATGATGGATCAAATGATTGTTTACCGATTAAACAAAGTCTGCTAATCTAAATCTATAATGGGAGGGGAAGATTAAATGACTAATAAAGTTAAGAAAGTAGTTGTAACTGGTGGAAGCGGTATGCTGGGCAAATGGGTTGTCAAGCATTTGGTTGAACATGGCTATGAGGTTCTGAACGTAGATACGCGCCAACCGGAGGAGCAAATATGCCCGACGCTCATCGTGAATCTTGAAGATTTGGGCCAAACCTATGGCGCGTTAGCCGGGGCGGATGCAGTCGTTCATATGGCAGCAATTCCACGGGCGGGTATGGTACCGCCTGAAGTGACTTACCGCAATAACGTTATGTCTACATACAACGTTTTGGAAGCGGCTTCAGGGCTCGGGATCAAAAAAGCAGTTGTCGCCTCAAGTGAATCTTCGTACGGTATTTGCTTCGCGGTTCATCCGTTCGGTCCGCAATATGTGCCAATGGATGAAGCACATCCGCAATTGCCGCAGGACAGCTACGGTTTGTCCAAAGTGGTAGGCGAGTTAACTGCTGATATGTTCTACCGCAGATCCGGCATTCAGGTTGTATCGCTTCGTCTTGGCAACGTTATTCCACCGGAATGGTATGAACGGTTCCCATCGTGGATTAATAACCCAGAAGAGCGTGAACGGATTCTGTGGAGCTACATCGATACCCGTGATGTTGCAGAAGCTTGCCGTCTTGCCATTGAAGCAGAAGGACTAGGCTCTGTTGCGCTTAATCTCGGATCGAATGAGACGAGCATGGCTGTTCCAAGCCGTGAGCTAATGGCCGCGCGTTATCCAGAAGTGACTGACTTCCGTGCACCGCTTGAAGGACATGAAGCGTTGCTCAATAGCGAGAAAGCAATGAAATTACTCGGCTGGGAGCCGAAATACAAATGGCGCGAGCAACTAAGCAAGTAATGGATTTCATAAGAGGTTGCCCCGATGTTGTAGTTGTTTAAAGGGGCAGCCTCTTTATTATATTAGCGAAGAAGGTGCACCTGCTTGAGTTATATTCTGCTCCTTCTGGCGACATTGGCATGGAGCTTTGTTGGGGTTCTCGTCAAAGCGGCGTCGACGATGGTGGACAGCGCCATTATTTCGTTCGCACGCTTTTTTTTCGGCGTCATTTGTCTTGGCATTTATCTGTTTATTCGGGATGGCAAGATCCAGCTCCGCTTTGGGATGAAATGGATCTGGCTAGGCGCAATAGGGAAAGCAGTTAATTATATGTTTGAAAATATAGCTATAAAAATCGGATATTCCTACGGTAATATTCTCGTTCAGCCTGTTCAGACGGTCGTCCTTTTATTTGCAGCGGCATTGTTATTCAAGGAGAAAATATCGACGCGCGGATGGATTTCCGCTGCGTTTTGCGTTGCTGGCGTCATCATTGTCGGCTGGAACGGCACACCGCTTGATGAGCTGGTGCATGGAAGTGGTTTAACGACGCTGCTGTTCACACTTGCAGGTATCGGCGCTGCCGTACATGTATTAAGCCAGCGTAAGCTGCTGGAGACAATGGACAACGGTAATATGAACTTATCTGTTTTCTTATTGAGTACATTAATCGTCACTGTTCCGATACCGGTTCAGTCTCACGGATTTATTGGCCCGATAACGGCATGGGCATGGGGAGCTTTGGTGCTGCTTGGCGTAATTACAGGACTCAGCTTTTTCTGGTTCGCAGAAGCCATCAAGCGGGTGCCCTTCGCAGTCGTTGCGATTGTTGGCAACTGTACCGTCCTTTTCACGATATTGTGGTCATATATATTTTTCAAAGACCCTATTACTATCTATATTATTAGCGGTACACTCATTTTTGTGGCGGGACTCTTATTGTTGAGCCTTCCGAAATTACGCCGAAGCGTCAAGAAATCACCAATATACCAAGAAAAATAGTGGATATAAGCTCATATGAAGAAATCCTTATAGAAAGGGCTGTCCAAAAAGTGATAAACCATGAAGGGTAACTCAAGGATTTATTACCTTTTGACAGCTCTAGTAGTACTGCATAAAACAAATCTTAATCTAAAATACCGATCCAAATCTTTATGGCTGTAGCTAAAATAAGAAGTGCCAAAATGATTTGAAGAATCTTTGTGTTCATTTTTTTGCCGGCTATTGCTCCCAGAGGAGATGCGATTATGCTGGCAGCTACCATGATTAAGGCGGGGTAATAATCAACTTGGCCTGTCGTTATTTTTCCCACAGTTGCTCCAATTGATGAGATAAAGGTGATCGCAAGGGAAGATGCGATTGTGACCCTTGTTGGAATTTTTAAGACAACGAGCATAATCGGCACTAATAGGAAGCCCCCTGCAGCACCAACGACACCTGAACCCAGTCCTACGATGAAAGCTAAAATCGCAGCAAGCCACTTGTTAAAGGTTACCTTATCTAATGGAGTATCATCTAACCCTCTCTTCGGAATAAACATCATGACTGCTGCTATTAAGGCCAGTACGCCATAGACAATATTAATACCGTTTTCAGACATGGACTGTGATCCAAAGCTTCCTATCACGCTGCCGATTAACACCGCGCCACCCATATATATAATGACTGATTTATTTAAATATCCGCCTTTGCGATAAGCCCAGACACCGGCAATCGAAGCAAATAACACTTGGACAGCACTTATCCCAGACACTTGGTGCGAGCTGAATGCGACCAGCCCGAATAGGGGCGGTATATATAAAAGCATGGGGTACTTAATAATAGATCCACCTATACCGAGCATTCCAGAAATATATGAACCAATAAATCCGATTAAGAAGATGGTAATGATAAATGTAAAGTCCATAATAATTCTCCTTCATATAAAGAAGGGAACCACGCGGGCTCCCTTTTCTTTATCAGCCTTTTTTAATCCAAAACTTAAATACGCCATTCTCTTCGGTAGATTGTAACCATTCATGTCCTCCCGATTTCGACCAAGCAGCTAAGTCTGCCTTAGCTCCTTTATCAGTTGCATGTATTTCTAGCACTTGACCCGTTTGCAGTTCATTCATTGCTTTCTTTGTTTTTACAATCGGCATTGGACAAGCTAGTCCCTGCGCGTCTAATACTTTATGTGCATTCATCTTCATTTCTCCTCTATTTATAGCGTTATTAGTATAGCTGTGCTGCTATTAACGAACGGCACAACGATTAGGCCCGATTTCCATCTCCCGTTGTTTTTCATTATCTGGAGTGATTTTTCCCATATTTGTTTCACGGATTTCTTGGTATGCATGTGGCTGCGGAGGTAAATTTCCTGTAACCATTGCTCTAAACTCTTTCTCATCTGTCATGTTTAAGCCGTGATTTTCCGCAAGTAACGTACCTAACTTCCTAGCAACACTGCCATTGTCATTCAATTCTTCAATAATCATAAAGTGAGAAGGCAATACAATTAATTCATCTGATAATTGTCTGTAACGACTATAAAGCGTTTCTCTTAAATCTCCCACCCAGTCCTCCGCTAATCCAGCAAGGTCAGGTCTGCCTATGGAATCAATGAATAAAATGTCTCCAGAGAGCAAATACTTCTCATCGATAACAAATGATGTAGAACCAATGGTATGGCCAGGAGAATATAAAGCATGAATAGCTATAGCTGTATTCCCGATTGTCACAACATTCCCGTCTTCTAATGGCTGGTACTCAAATTGAACTTCTGCTGCATCCTTAGGAGGCAACCAATAGGCCGCATTCGTTTTTTTTGCAATTTGTCTGCCGCCTGAAATGTGATCCGCATGCAAATGTGTGTCTAGAACATGAGTGATTGTGGCATCGATATGATCCGCAAATTCGAGATAAACATCGGTCATTCTTGTAGAGTCGATAATGGCTGCCTCACCATCGGAAACGACCATGTAAGATAAACATCCTTTGCCCAGACGTACAAACTGATAAATAACGCCGCCATTACTCAAATCTCCGATTTTAACGGGTTCTAAATGCTCGCTCCATGCTTTCATTCCGCCCTTTAAATAGGACACCGAACGCCCGGCATCTGACAACATTTCAGCAATTAGAAGGGATGAGCCTTCTTTCGCACAAACGACTAATACTTCTTTATCAGCTGGAATTTTGTCCAAGATTTCCTCTACACCATCAAGTAAATCAAAGTAAGGGGTATTCATAACTGCAATGTTCTCCCCTTCTATCTTCCAATCGTTAAAATCACTTTCATTCCGCACATCCAAAATAAACAGTTCATCTTTATGAATAACTTTTCTCGCAACCTCTTTAGCTGTCATTTCATTTACTGACACAAGTTTTCCTCCTCATAATGTGGACTCTACAGCGCCTTCCCATTTACTCATCCCAGGAATAACATTGATTACTTGCTTGAAGCCTGCCGACGTTAGTTTCTGCGCTGCTAAGTCGCTTCGGCTGCCTGTGCGGCATATGACATATATTTCATCATCCTGGTTCATTTCACTTAGACGATCTTCCAGTTCTTCTAAAGGAAGCGATTTAGCATTAGGAATATGATGAAAGGCATACTCAGCTGATTCGCGGACATCAAGCACAATCGTATTTTTGTTCGTTTCTAATTGCGCAATAAGCTCATTATTTGAAATAACATGTTTATGTTTCTTTTCTATTTGTTCTTCTCCGCTTGATTTCCTCAAGTAATGTTTCAAAACCGATCCTTCTTCAACGGTGCCTAAATATTGTTGCCCCGTACTTTCAGCCCAAGCCTTCAAGTCAGCAGTTGACCCTTTATCTGTCGCTTGGATTTCCAACACGGCTCCTGCTTCTAAGCTGCTCATCGCTTTTTTTGTTTTTACAATGGGCATTGGACATGCCAAGCCCTTTGCATCTAGTACTGAATTTGATTTAATCATGTATTTCCCTCCTATTATTTATATACCCAACGGGGTATGGGAATGGGCAAAAAAATTTACACTTTGGGCCCATTACATTCAAGCCTGCCGCCCATGTAATCCCTCCTTTACTTAGATAAATAAGTTAACATTACCGTTCTCGGCATCTGCCAGATAAGCTGCCACACCTGCATATTCAATTCCATCTAGTAGTTCTGCTTGCTGCAAACCTAATAAATCCATTGTCATTGTGCAGGCGATTAGCTTCACCTCTTGTTCCTGTGCCATCTCAATTAATTGAGGAAGAGTCATCGCATTATGCTTTTTCATAACATGCTTAATCATTTTGGGGCCCATTCCAGCGAAGTTCATATTGGATAATCCCATTTTATCGGCACCTTTAGGCATCATTTTCGCAAACATTTTTTCTAGGAATCCCTTATTCAAGGTCAATGGCTCATCCTTACGTAAAGCATTTAGCCCCCAGAATGTATGGAAGATGATAACCTCATGATCATAAGCCGCTGCCCCGTTTGCAATAATATAAGCTGCCATTGCCTTATCATAGTCACCGCTAAATAATACAATGGTTGTTTTTTTCTTTTCAGACATTTATGCTCTCCTCCAAATTTTTTATAATACCCCATGGGGTATATTATTCGCAAAAAAATTTTCTTGCTTCAATAAAATACGTACTGCTAACAATTGAACAACGATGTCCCGTTATCCATTTGTAAACCAATCATATACCCAGGGGGGTATAATGTCAAGTTCGCTATCAGAGTGACAAGAATACTGTTGCTGACAGAACAAATACATAATTAGGGTAGAATTAAGAAGAGCATGATACTTGACGAAGCTTCTATATAAAATCTATTATGGATATATAAAATCTTGTATTGAGGAAGATGATGTAGGATGAAATATTCGAAGGCTACGAATTATGCTCTTCACACCATGCTCTTTCTTGCGGCGGCTACTCCAGATAAACCTGTCAGTGTACAGCAGCTGGCGGAGCGTCAAGACGTTTCCCCTACCTATTTGTCCAAAATATTAACGAAGCTTGTTAAAGCGGGAATGATTGAATCGGCTTCAGGTGCCAATGGCGGGTATAGGCTAAAACGGAATTGGGAACAAATTTCATTCCTTGATATTATTCACGCCATCGAAGGAACGGCTTCTTTGTTCGATTGCAGCTTGGATCATGGACCGGAATGCCCTATTCAGGTGGTGGTATTATCGGCAGAAGAAAAGATGGAACAACATTTAAGAAATCAGACCATGTCTGAGCTCGTTCAAAAAATGAAGATTGTTTTGTAAACAGGTCAAGGTTAGGCTTGTTTCTAAATTGACAATGAATGTAATGGACTCTATAATTGGTTGAACAAACGTTTAATCAATGGGCAAGGAGGATGTTAAGTTGGAGCGTACGACAAGGAAAGAACAAGCTACGGAGACGCGAGAGAAGCTGCTGGAGGCAGCAAAGACACTGTTTGCAGAAAGAGGCTATGACGGTACGCCAGTACGAGAAATAAATAAACAAATAGGCAAAGGCGACGGCATTCTGTATCATTATTTTCCTGGCGGAAAACGAGAAATTTTATCTGTTCTTTTGCAGGAGAGCATGGTGCGTCGCAAGTATGAGCTTCAAATTGCAACTCAATCCATTGAAGAACTTAAGCTGAGAGATGCTTTGCTAACGTTTAGCAGACGGTTCTATGAAGTATTTATGGCGGATATAGATATTTTGCGAATTATGGTTCGTGTCAGCGATTTGCTTGATCTGGAGCAGCAGGAAGAGTTCTCGGACATGATTAAGAAACAAACCGAATTATTTGCCCAGTTCTTGAGAAGAAGAGAACAAAAGGGAGAAATCAGGACTTTAAATTATATTATGGCAACCAGACAATTTATTGCGATGATTATGCAAATTTTAATAACAGAGCTTGGTATTGTGAAAATACAGTGGGAGGAAGATACGGAGACTTACCTAGAGCAAATTGTAGATTACACCTTTGAATTATGGAGAAAGCCATAATGCGGCCTTCTCCGAATAACGTTTTTTTGTCCTTTAATTGAACGAACGATCAATCAATTAACTGATTAGAAAAAGGAGAGCTATACAATGTCCATATTGAAACAGAAGCTGGTTGCTTTGCTTCCTATAATTGTTACTGTTGTTGTTTTTATCTTTAGTCTTACAATCATTCCCTCGATTAATCCACATCCAGAGAACTTGCCTATAGCTGTGGTGAATGAAGACGAAGGGATGGATGTTCCTGGTCAAGACCATATGAATGGCGGAGAGAAGCTGCTTGAGGGAATGCAGACGGCTTTGTCTGCGCAGGCCAAAGGTGGAGAACCGGCTGTTAAATGGGTACAAGTAGACAGCATAGAAGCTGCTACGCAAGGGCTGAACGAGAAGAAGTACTACGCTGCAGTTGTAATACCTAATCATTTCAGCATCAATCAAGCTACACTTCAGACGGCAGACCCTGAATCACCGAAGGTGCAGATCTACATTAGCCAGGGTGCGAATATGGCAGCAGCCAATGCAGCTTCACAGCTGTTGAGCGGTATGATAGATGGCTTGAACACCCAAATGCGCGCCCAGTTGATGACCTCCTTGGAGCAGCAGGGAGGCTCCATTAATTTGAAGCAGGCTGCCATGCTTGTTTCGCCAATCAACAAAGAGGTTACGACGCTTAATTCGGTTGGCACTAGCAGCGGTAATGGCAATGCTCCTGTCTCCTTGTTTCAGCCGATATGGATTGGTTCTATGATCGGAGCAGTCATTATGCTTATCTCTAAAAATAATCTAAAATTGTTCAAGGTTAAGCAAAAGCTATTGTCTCACGTTGCGCATGTGTTATGGGGAGTTATTATTTCCGTCATTGTCGGGTACGGGTTAACATGGTTCGCAGACTTATGGGGCATGAACATTGCTCATTTCAACCAAACAGCATTGATTCTAGCAATCAGCTATTTCAGCTTCTTCATGATGATATCTGCCGTATTGTCTTGGACGGGTCTGAGCGGAATGGGTTTCTTCGCCCTGTTCTTATTTTTCGGTGCTCCTCTGCTGAGCTTGGCACCCGAATTTCTGTCGTCGTTCTATCGTGACTATGTATACTCCTGGCTGCCGATGCGATTCATGGTTGACAGTCTGAAAGATATTTTTTACTTTGGCAAGGGTCTCAGCTTCAGCGGCTCGACCGGCGTATTGCTTTCGATTGCCATCGTCGGAATCTTGGTATTGCTTAGCTCATCCATCAAGCCTTCAAGGCATGTAGAGAAAGCGGCAGTAATTACAGCTGCTTAAAAAATACTCTTTTATAAATAACGAAGTGCGCCCCCTTGAATACACATTGGAATAAACCTTTCAGTTCTCCATGAGATTCTAGGGGGTGCATTTTTTATGCCAGCAGCAAGAATGATAATTGATGGAAAGGCGACAGTTGTTGCCAATTGAAATTCGATCCACTATTCTAACAGGGAGGTTTCTTTGTTCAATTAACAAAAAAACATGAACGGAGGGACTATTGAGCCAATGAAGCCATTCACAAGTAGGGTAATTGCGATTATAAAAAATATACCGGCAGGTTATGTCATGACGTACGGGCAGATTGCTAAGCTGGCTGGAAGCCCTAGAGGCGCAAGGCAGGTAGTAAGGATTCTGCATTCGATGAGCAAATTATATGAACTGCCGTGGCACAGGGTCGTCAACGCCAAAGGAGAAATTGCTATTAAGGACGATGAGTCTCGTTTCATGCAAAGAGCCTATTTAAGTGATGAGGGTGTTTTTGCAGATGAGAATGATCTCATTGACTTGGATAAGTACCTGTATAGGCCAGTTGGCGAGAATGATGATCGATGAGGCTTTCTCCCAAAGGCTAAGAGTCTGCGTACAAATATGACTTCACGCCTTGCCCAACAAATGCTTTCCAAATTATTAAATTGTAAGGATAATTCCAATCGATCTCGTAACCCCCAAACATCTCATGAAGCCGGTTATTGTTGAAGATAATAGATCCCTTCTGATCAAAGGCGACCCCATCCACCCAAAGCATCCAATCATCTGATACAAAATCATGGAATGCATTGTCCAGTGGCCGATAGAAGCCAACTCCTTTGCCTTCGAGCATCGTGTAAAAGACATTGCCCTTATTATCCGCGTGCATTCCATCGGTTGTCGTGCGCTTGCTGCCGATGGTCCGAACAGCCCGCTTAATCTCCTCCTGCGGCATATTGAAATTTCTTAGCCACGAAGTATCCACCGCGTAGAGATTGCGCCCTGTTACCACACAATAATACAAGATGGAGCGGTCTGCGGATAAGGCGATGCCATCTGCTCCTATTCGAATCGGCTTATCTTTGTATACCGGCTTAGTGTCGATATCGAATTGAAAATCGGGGAAATCCTGTGTACTGTAATGCTGATCGAGTACCCGCCGGAGTGTTCTCGTCCTCATGTTGTACACAATAATTCCGCCGGCAATCGGGTGATCCGGCGAGCCGCAGCCGGAATCGGTCATATAGACAAAACCGTTCTTATTATCCACGACCACATCATTTAAAAAAGAGGTCCGATATGGCGCGATCTCATCCGGAATAACAATAGAGTCGATCAAGCGGTTGGTGTTCAAATCCCAGACGATCAGCTTCTGCGACCCTTCCGGGGAAGGGGCATAATCTATCTTTCCTTGGTCCAGCAGCCACATCCGGTTATTCTCATCAATTTCATAGCCTAAAACCGATTGAAGCACATCTACATCGCCTGCCTGATTCCATTCCCAGCTCGGGAAAGCCTCCAATAATGGTTTCCCGTCCTTCATAACGATTCGATTCATGGTCGAAGGAATGCCCTCGGACCAGCGTGGCACCGAGACATAATAATGGCCTTGCTGGTCTACTTTTACTCCGGCAGGCATTGCCTTCTTCCAATATTGGTTCGTTTCAAAATCTTGTTTCATGTTGAGGTCTGGAAAGTTCCAGTCCAATCGGTTCCAATGAAAAACCATGTAATAGCGTCCGATTGGATTATCAGCATTGCCAGCTTGATTCGGCAGCTGGTAAGGCGATTGCTGACGCTGATTTTGACCATACAAATTGGGCATATATATTGCCTCCCGCTAATTAGTTAATGCAACGATCTTACACATATATGCCTATAGCGAGAGTTGGTGAATAGGAACACCTGCATTAGGGTTTTAAAATTTATCCTCCTAAGTGTGGATTGCTTGGATTAACCAACGAATGCGATGTTATTTGGCAATTATGCATGTCGTGTTGAGAGACTATTATTAACATAGTGTGTGCGCTATAATATTAGGGTATTTAAAGTCCTATAAAAAAATCAGGGAGGCATTTCTTATATGCATCAACTACATGAGATTTCGGAAGCAACAGAATTTATTTTGGATAAAACGAAACTGCGTCCTACCGTCGGCATGATTCTCGGTTCAGGTCTAGGCGGACTAGCAGATGAAATTCAAAACGCAACAGTTATTCCATACAACCAAATTCCTCATTTTGCCAAATCAGAGGCGGTTGGTCACGCAAATGAATTGGTTATTGGCGAGATAGAAGGTAAAGTCGTCGTCGCTATGAAAGGGCGTTTTCACTACTATGAAGGATATACGTTGGACGAGGTTACTTTTCCAGTTCGCGTAATGAAAGCACTTGGAGTTGAGAGTGTATTAATTACAAATGCTTGTGGTGCTGTTAATACAAGCTTTAAACCAGGTGATCTAATGCTCATCACGGATCACATTAATTTAGTGGCTAACAATCCATTAATAGGCCGTAATAATGACGCCTTGGGAACTCGATTCCCAGATTTGTCCCAAGTGTATAATGCGGAGCTGAGACAGCTTGCACTTAAAGTGGGCAAAGAACAAGGAACGGACCTGCAGCAAGGGGTATATGCTTGGTGGACGGGCCCTGCTTATGAAACGCCTGCTGAAATTCGGATGATTCGTACAATGGGTGCAGATGCTGTAGGCATGTCAACGGTTCCTGAAGCTATCGTAGCGACACATGCGAAACTTCGCGTGCTCGGTATTTCTTGCCTAACCAATATGGCATGCGGCATTCTGGATCAACCGCTGAATCATGATGAGGTTCTTGAGGTGGCTAGCCAGGTCAGAACTAAGTTTACTCAGCTTGTAAAAGGCGTTTTGAAAGAAATGTAAGCTGGTTGATGGAGCAGCAGATGTAAATGCTGTCTTTGCTCCATATTCAATTGCTGAATGATAAGGGCACCCCAAAGGGTGCCCTTATTTGCGTAACATATTTCATTTCTGCTTTCGTTTCGAATCGTTTATTCTGCTTCACCAACAAGTGTAAACCTTTCATTAACATGCTGCGGCTTTTCAATTTCATCAAGTACAGCGACAGCGTAGTCAGCATAACTAATATAGCTTTGACCCTTACTATTTAAGATGACATGATCTTTGCCTACCGTATAGGAGCCAGTTCTTTTCCCTTCGGGGTCAAAAAAGCCAGCAGGGCTCATATAAGTCCATGTGATCGAATCTGTTTGTTGTAATTCCCCAAGTTGTTTCGCGGCATTGGATGCAGTAGGATAAACAAAATTCGGGAAATCAGGCGTGTCCATCAGTTTAATTGTTTTTTCTTCATCCACAAAGAGACTTCCTGCTCCTCCCACTACGATTAATTTAGTATTTGGGGCATCTTTCAGTGCTTGAATCAGGGCTCTACCAGATTCGACATATAAATGTTCTTCTCCATCGGCTGCTTTAAAGGTACTTACAACAACGTCAAATAATTTTAGATCTGCTGAAGTAAGATTGAAAATATCTTTTTCAAGAACGTTAATATTTGATTCTATGATTTTTGAGGCATTCCTCACGATTGCTGTTACTTCATATCCTCTATGCATAGCTTCTTTCATAATAAGACTTCCAATTTTTCCGTTTGCGCCAATGACTCCGATTTTCATTATGAATTCCTCCAATTTATATCTAAGGTTTGTATTCCAAGCTATGGTCCTATATTATTGCATTAGTCAGAATTTTGTAAGTAGTCACTTTTTTATAACCTAGTCATAAAAATAGAACCATAAGGAAGGAGGGGAATGGCATATGGCTCGAACTTCATTCGAGGGAGAAATTCCCGAGGAGCAAATTGAGGTTTGCCCTGTTACGGAAGCGCAAAATGTCATTGCAGGGAAATGGAAAATTATTATTCTTTGGCATTTGAAGCAGACAAGGAGATTTGGTGAGCTGCAAAGATTGTTGCCTGGCATATCAAAAGGAATACTGACCAATCAACTGAGAGAATTAGAAAAAGATCAAATGTTGCATAGGAAAGTGTATCAGGAAGTGCCTCCAAAAGTAGAATACTCCCTTACACATGCAGGGAGATCCTTTATCCCTATATTGGAGAGTATGGGGGAGTGGGGGAAACTATATACAACAAGTAAAAAGGACACCCCATAATGACATCTCCCATCTATTGAACTTCGAACATAAAAAAAGAGCATGGCGATAATTTCGCCATGCTCTGTATTAAGAATGATTACTCCCCAAGAAAGCTTTTAATGAAAAATTCCAACTGGTATTCCATGCTCAGCGGATCATTAAAGTAGAATGCTTTCGCGTTGGCCTCGTACACTTGATTGTTCTTGACCGCGGGAATGTTCTTGTACGTTTCAGTATTCTGGAATGAATTGTCTTCATCTTCATTCTTGCTGAATATTACGTAATCGCCGAAGTAGTCCTTCAAAACTTCCGACGACACGGCAAAGTAGCCTTCTTTCTGTGTAGCTGACTTAACTTTCTCCGGCATGGCAAGGCCAAATCCCTGATAGAGGATTTCGGTGCCGCGGCCAAAGTTATCGCCGTAGACATAAAGCTGCTTATTGAAGGTCTCGATGACCGATACCGTTGCATTTTCACCGATCTTCGCTTTGATTTTTTCTCCGGCATCTGTGACACGCTTAGTGAAATCATCGACCCACGCTTGCGCTTCTTTCTCCTTGTTCAGCAATTTTCCGATTTCCAATTGCTGTGTTAAGTAATCGACTTTTCCATAAGTATAAGTGACCGTTGGAGCGATTTTCTTGAATTTGTCGATGTTTTTGATGTCCGAGAGTCCGATAATAAGATCCGGCTGCAGCTCGATGATCTTCTCAAGACTTTCGTCTGTAACAGTCTCAACGTCCTTCAGCTCCTCTTCGAACTTCGGATTGGTTTTGGACATCTCATCCACGCCGACTAAAGGCACACCAAGCAACATGACGTTGCCAGTTAGAAACCTTGTAATAACAACGACGCGCTGCGGGTTTTTCGGAACCTCAACCGGCCCATCCTCGGATTGATAAATAAACGTACCGGATTCGGCGGATGAATCGTTGGATGCTGATGCCGAATCTGTCGGTGCAGGGGAAGACGAGTTGCCTGCAGTGTTGGCGATGTTCGTAGAGTTGCCGCCGCAAGCGCTAAGTAGAAGTACAAGAACTAAAGATAACGGAATAAACAGCTTTTTCATAAGATGACTCTCCCTTTAGCATCGCGTGCTAATTTTTATCGATAATTCAATTCTCGTCAATGGTGTGCCAACTGCTCGAGCTGCAAGGAGCGGGACTAGAAGCTGAGAATGATTATCATATTCATTTCATTGATCATTATAATGGGCGCTGGAAGAGCTGTCAATAAGTAATAAAAAAAGGACAGCCCATGAGGCTGCCCTTAAAAATTTGGAGGAATGATAAGTTTGACTCATCAATAGATTCATTTGTCAGTCTGTGATAATCGAAGTGAGCGGTTAAGCATAATGACAAGGAAGCCAGTCAAGATTAATAAACCGCAAACCATCCAAATAACTCCACCCCAACCAGAATGGCTTAAAAAAAGCCCCCCAGACCAGCCGATTAGACTAGAGCCGGTATAGTAGAACAATAAGTATAACGATGAAGCGTATGCTTTTGAACGAGGGGGCGAAATCCTTCCTATCCAGCCGCTTGCTACGCTATGGCCGGCAAGGAATCCCGATGCAAATAAAATTAATCCAATAATGAGAATATAAATATTACTGGATAGTGTCATTAAAGAACCGATCAAAGCCATTACAATAGCCCAAATCATTAAAATGGCACGTGAATATCTTTCTGTAAGCATCCCGAAATAATATGAACTCCATGAGCCTGCCAATTGACAAACAAACAGAAAGCCAATCCACGTTTGGCTTAAATGGTACGGCGGTTTCGATAATGGAAAGCTAATATAATTAAATAAGGCCACATAGACACCGAGTAATAGAAAGCCCATTCCATAAATATAAAATAAGTGTTTGTTTTTTAGCCCGCTTGAAATGCCAGACGTCCAATTCGTTAATGAAAAGTTTATTTTTTTGAAGTTTTGGGATTCTGGCAAATAAACTAAAAATAATAAGCTGCACAATAAACAAAATAGTCCTAATACCAATACTGCTATTTTCCATGAGAAGAAATCAGTTAAAGTACTGACAATTAGTCTGCCAATAAACGCACCCAAAGCAGAACCGCCTACATAAATTCCCATAATCCTTCCTATATGCTTTGGAGAAATCTCTTCACCTAAGTACGTCATAGCGATAGCTGGAAATCCACTCATAGCGATTCCTTGTAGGACCCTCAAAAAAACGAGAGTTTGAAAATGAGGACTGAAAGCAATGGCAATGTTTAATATGGATGCAGACAGTAAGGAAGCACCCATGATTCGTTTTCGTCCCCAGGCATTAGAGAATACAGTAACAAACAGCATACTGACAGCTAATGCGAACGTAGCAAAAGAAATAGTAAAGCTTGCAGTAGACGGGGGTATGTTAAATTGGTTTGAAAAAGTATGAATTAACGTCTGTGGACTATACAAAATGGCAAATGTAACGGTACTTCCCAGCAGCATGCTAAAAAATGTCCGGCGATAAGCAGCTGTACCAAATTCGATATATGGCATGAAATGCTCTCCTTATTTTCGTATCCTTAATAAGAATACTCCTTGCATAACAATAACGTCCAATCCCAATGGATTACATGTCGCAGAAACGGCGTTCCTGCTCCGCTTTGGAGTTGGAACGCCGTTTGTATTGCCTACCTACTCCCCGGAATGTTCTGCCTCGTCCTTCACTTCTTCACGAAAGCCGCTGATACTAGCTCTGCGGCGTTCATTCTTTTCTTCGATTTGGTTTATTTCCTCGCGGCTGATTTCCGAGGAAAATTCGTTTAAATAACCTTCAGCTTCATTAAGGTTTTCCTCAGTATTCTGAATACTTTGCTGTAAATGCTCAACATTATCTGCTCGATTATCCGGTTTTGCCATTTGTTTATCGCCTCCTGGTATATTGAAGCACTCATTAGAGCGCTAACAGGTAGCTTGAGCATTATCGTATCGTTTCATGCAGATTGTTTAAACATGTATGTAAGACTATGGCAGGGGATAAAATGATTACAGTCATTCCACTGAAATAGAGGGATAAATCATGCAGAGCAGCAAGAGCAGGAATAAGGGAAAAATAGAAGATAAGCGATGGTTATTCATTGTGGCCGTATTCAAAGGCATATCTCAAGTCGTATTGATTGAGAATGCGATCACAGGCTTGATCATTCTTATGGCTATAACCATCGCCAATTATTCACTCGGCATCATCACTCTGATATCCGCTTTAATAGGGACGTGGATTGGTTTTGTTGGCGCGAAGGATAAGACTGTAGTTGTCCAGGGGATATTTGGATATAATTCTGTGTTAACTGGCTTGGCGTTGTCGTTATATTTAGAAGGCAGTCAGAAATGGGCATTCGCCATTATCGGAGCAGCCGTTACAGCGCTTGTAACAGCCGCTATCATGCATATTTTGCGAAATACCGGGCTTCCTTCGCTAACCTTGCCCTATATTTTACATACGTGGCTTTGGTTGCTCGCTTCTTTCCATCTCAATTTCGTCAAATTAAGTCCCGCATTGAAGCCGCAGGATATTACCAGCTTGAATCCGAATTTTGAAGAAGGCACCATTGAATGGAGCGACGGGTTGATAGACGGAATTGGACAAATCTATTTCGTGGAATATTGGGCATCCGGAATATTGATTCTGATCGCCATTTGTTGGGCCAGTTGGAGGCTGGGACTGTGTGCGATAGCAGGGACGGCGATTGGGTGGCTGACAGCTTATGGCTTAGGCGCTGAAATTAATATGCTGAATCTAGGTCTCTATGGGTTTAACGCTGTATTGACTATATTGGCGGTCGCGGTTGTTTTCAATACTGCGAAAGGGATGAGAATCTGGATGGGAATTGTGGCTGCGATGCTTACAGTACCTGTTGCAGCAGGGCTTGGAACATGGCTTAACCCCTATGGACTGCCAGCTTTAACAATGCCTTTTGTACTTGTTACGTGGATCATGATCGCTGCACGGAATGTGCTGCCCAAATATTGAACGAAGCTTATATCCTTTCAAGCTGACATCTATTCGATCAATAGTGTCAGCTTCTTTTTTTGTAATTCTGAATGTTTGACTAAATTAAGGAAATAATGATGCTTGTTGAACTCACTGTGTCTAAGGAGGATTGGAATGAAGCTTTCGGCTCGGGAACAGGAGAAATTGATGATTGTCGTTGCAGCCGACTTGGCAGTAAGACGGAAGAATAGAGGATTAAAGTTAAATTATCCGGAGGCGATAGCTCTAGTTACTTATGAAATCATGGAAGGTGCGCGAGATGGTAGAACAGTAGCTGAGCTTATGAAGATAGGAAGGGAAATATTGTCCGCCAGCGATGTGATGGACGGTGTCCCGGAAATGATTCATGACATTCAGGTAGAAGCTACATTCCCGGACGGAACCAAATTAGTTACCGTTCATTATCCGATAAGCTAACGAATCAATCCCATTGAAAAGGAGAACGGCGATGAAACCAGGGGAGTATATTTTACTCGAGGACGATATTATTTGTAACCAAGGGAGAAACATGGATATCATCAAAATATTGAATACAGGCGATAGGCCGATTCAAGTGGGCTCCCACTATCATTTCTATGAAGTGAACACAGCTCTTCAATTCGATAGGGAGCGGGCATTCGGTATGCATCTTAATATTCCTTCAGGCGCAGCCGTTCGCTTTGAGCCGGGCGATGCTAAGGATGTCGAGTTGGTATCCTTTGGAGGCAAACGGTTTGTTTATGGACTTAATAACCGAACTGATGGACCGCTGGATAAGGAGGGCACAAGATGAGCCTGATCATACCGAGAAAACAATATGCCGATCTGTTTGGCCCTACAACTGGCGATTGCATCCGATTAGCGGATAGCGAATTGATCATCGAAATTGAAAAAGACTATACAAGCTATGGAGATGAGTCCAAGTTCGGAGGCGGCAAATCCATTCGGGACGGAATGGGGCAGCATCCTTTGGCGACACGTGCGGACGGTGCGATGGATGTCGTTATAACGAATGCGGTTATCATCGATTACACCGGAATATATAAAGCGGATATTGGTATTCTTGACGGTAAAATCGCTGGAATAGGGAAGAGCGGGAATCCATTGCTTATGGATGGCGTGGATATCATTATCGGAGCTGGAACAGAGATCATGTCCGCAGAAGGATTGATCGTGACAGCCGGAGGCATCGATACCCATGTACATATGATTAATCCGTTTCAAGTGGAAGTGGCCTTGTCATCCGGACTCACCACATTGATCGGGGGCGGAACGGGACCTGCGGAAGGTTCGAAAGCGACCACCTGTACGCCGGGCATATGGAATATGCACCGCATGCTGGAAGCGGCTGAGGGTCTGCCTATTAATATGGGATTCTTGGGCAAAGGAAACGGTTCTGCTGAGGAACCGCTGGCTGAACAAATACGTGCCGGTGCGATTGGACTAAAAATACACGAGGATTGGGGAGCAACCGCCTCTGCTATCGACCATGCTTTGCGTGTGGCCGACAAATTTGATGTTCAGGTGGCTATCCATACCGATACACTCAATGAATTTGGGTTTGTCGAAGATACGATTGCTGCAATTAATGGCAGGGTTATTCACACTTACCATACGGAAGGAGCGGGCGGCGGCCATGCTCCAGATATTATTAAGATGGCAGGTTACTCCAATGTTCTTCCTGCTTCAACTAATCCTACAAAGCCTTACACGGTCAATACAATCGAAGAGCATATTGACATGTTAATGGTCTGCCATCATCTAAGCATGAAGGTGCCTGAAGATATCGCATTCGCTGACTCGCGAATTCGCCGCGAAACGATCGCCGCGGAAGATATTTTGCATGATCTTGGGGTAATCAGCATTATGAGCTCCGATTCACAAGCGATGGGCCGAATTGGCGAAGTGATCTGCCGTACTTGGCAGACGGCCGATAAGATGAAGAAGCAAAGAGGGAAATTGGAAGGGGACGAAGGGATCGCTGACAATAATCGGGTTAAGCGTTATATTGCCAAATATACGATCAATCCCGCTATTGCCCACGGTATTTCTTCCTATGTCGGATCGATTGAAGTCGGCAAAGTAGCTGATTTAATCATTTGGCATCCAGCATTTTTTGGGGTTAAGCCTGAATCAGTGTTGACGAGCGGGATGGTGGTCCATGCTGCAATGGGGGATGCGAACGCCGCTATTCCTACGCCCCAGCCTATTCTAATGCGTCCCATGTATGCAGCTTACGGGAAAGCGATGCAAAGCAGCACCATTACTTTTGTTTCGCAGGCTGCTTATGATCTAGAATTGCATAAACAGCTGGGACTGCAGAAAAATATATTGCCGGTTGGAGGCATTCGCAATCTGACTAAGCAAGCGATGAAGCATAATGCGGAAACTCCGGAAATAGCAGTCGACCCTCAAACGTTCGAGGTAACAGTAAACGGTGAATTATTGACTTGCGAACCTGTAGACGTCGTACCGATGGCGCAGCGTTACTACTTATTCTGAGGTGATTTCAAATGATTATTGAGCAAATCGTAACCAGTCTTGAAGATGTACATCCAGAAACCCGATTAAGCCGCCATCTAGAGAAAGTCTATTTGCAGAGCGACGACCTGCTGAAACGAGTTCAGCGGGTGGTTACGGATCATGGCAGAGAGCTCGGCATCTCGCTGCTTCAACCTGCCAATCTTAGCCACGGTGACGTTCTATTCATGGACGACCACAATCTTATTGTGGTGGAGGTTGTACCGGAGGATGTGTTGATCATCAGGCCGCGCAGCATAGGGGAGATGGGGGATATTGCTCATAAGCTGGGCAATCGCCATCTGCCGGCACAGTTTGAAGAGGATCGAATGCTGGTTCAGTACGATTATTTGGTAGAGGATTTGCTGAAGCATTCCGGCATTCCATATACACAAGAAAAATTAAAGGTGAAACAGCCGTTCAAACCGATCGGGCACAGCCATGGATGACGATTTATTACCGCTCCTGCAGCTGTGTGATTCCAACCTGCCGAATGGGGCATTCAGCCATTCTTTTGGACTCGAAACGTATATTCAGGAAGAGAAGGTTATCGATAAGTCAACTTTTGCAGAATGGATACGGGTTTACATCGAAGAACAGCTGGTCTATACCGATGGACTGGTATTCAGGCTCGTATACGATGCGCTTGCGAGGGAGCAATGGGATGAAGTGTGGACGTGGGACCGGATGATTACGGTACAGAACTTCTCGCAGGAGGCACGGGAAGGGAATGTGAGAATGGGTCAACGATTAGTGCAGCTCGGCCTTGAGCTTTATGATTCGCCTGCGCTAGCCGCGTATCAGGACAGGGTGAAGGCGCAGCGGAGCTTTGGCCATCCGGCCATTGCGTTTGCGATCATTACTCAGCATCTTCATATTCCCTTGCCCATCGCTTTATTGTCTTTTTTATATTCGTCTACGGCAAGCTTGATTCAGAATGGAGTGCGTGGAATTCCGCTCGGTCAGACAGACGGCCAGCGACTCATTCAAGAGGCTCAAATTCCTTTAAGACAAGCAGCCAAGAGAATAGAAGAGTTGGATAAGAATCAGTTCGGGATCACGTCTCCCGGGCTGGAGCTGTCTCAAATGAGACATGAGCGGCTGCACATCCGGCTTTTTATGTCGTAATTATGAACTGGAAAGGATGATGGAGGAACGATGCAACCGATTCGAATTGGGGTAGGAGGGCCCGTTGGGGCCGGCAAAACCATGCTCGTGGAGAAAATAACCCGACATATGCACCAGCAGCATAGCATGGCTGTTATAACTAATGATATTTACACGAAGGAAGATGCTAATTATTTAATCAAGAATGGGGTTCTTCCTTCGGATCGCATTATTGGAGTCGAAACAGGGGGATGTCCTCATACCGCCATTCGAGAAGATGCTTCTATGAACTTCGCTGCAATTGAGGAGCTGAAAAATCGCCATCCCGACGTTGAAATCATCTTCGTAGAAAGCGGCGGAGATAATCTGGCAGCTACGTTTAGCCCGGAACTCGTTGATTTCTCCATTTATATAATCGATGTGGCCCAAGGAGAGAAAATTCCCCGCAAAGGCGGCCAGGGCATGATCAAATCAGATTTATTCATCATAAACAAAATTGATCTTGCTCCGTATGTCGGCGCGAGCCTTGAAGTGATGGAATCGGATACGAAGGCCTTTCGAGGGAATAAACCGTTTATTTTCACAAATCTGAAAGAAGATGTCGGTTTGGCTTCCGTCGTGGAATGGATTGAAAAAAACGTGCTGCTTAGGGGACTCGTATAGAATGGACAATTGGACGGGTGTTCTTCGGCTTGCGGTTCAGCGGAAACAAGAGAGAACGATCCCATCCGAGGTATACAATCAGGGGGCTTATAAAATTACACCCCCTGTGTATCTCGATGATAGTGGACAACCTTGCTTCTATATGATGAATCTCGGCGGAGGCTATGTAGACGGAGATAAATATAAAGCGGAAATTGTTCTCGGTGAACATGCACACATGCTGCTGACCACGCAGTCATCGACCAAAATCTATAAAACGTTAAAAGTTCCAGTGACTCAGCAAACCGATATTCAAATGGCATCGGGCAGTTATCTGGAGTTTGTTTCTGATCCCATCATCGCTTATCGACATGCCCGATATTTGCAAGAAACTGTCGTTCACATGGCGCAGGGATCGACCTTGGTCTACGGGGAAATCATAACTCCGGGCTGGTCCCCGGATGGCCAATTATTTCAATACAGCCGGCTGCAGCTCAAGACGATCATATATATGGAGGACGAGCTAGTTGTATTTGACCATCTTCGGCTATGTCCAGAGGAACGTCCGATAGACGGACTTGGACTTCTTGAGGGATATACCCATCTGGGGTCCTTATTAGTTGTAGGAGAACTGGCTACGCCCGACATATTCGAAACATTAAGTGCAGCCTTTGGGTCAGCTGTGAGTCCGTGTAGGATTGGTCTATCCGCGTTAGCGGGCTCTGGCTTTTCCTTAAGGGTGCTGGCAGCGTCTACGATGCAAATAGAGACCGTATTCGAGCAGTGCCGGCTCATGGTTCGTGAACAGCTGCTGGGCAAGAAACCTATATCATTCCGTAAATATTAATATGGTGGCAGTAGTTATGCTCATAAACACCTTGGCATAAGGATAAGAATAGTCCTTCGCAAAGGGGTGTGTTTATTGGATATCGGTATATTTTCAATTCTTGGCATTGGCTTTATTCTAGGTATTAAGCATGCGGTAGAACCCGACCACATTATTGCTGTATCCACCATTGCAAGCCACACAAAAAAGCTGTGGCGAACATCATTAGTAGGCGTATTTTGGGGGATTGGCCACACTGCTACTTTGTTGGCAGTAGGCCTCGGTCTCATACTGACAAAGAGCACCCTTCCCGATAAATGGTCCGGTCTTCTGGAGTTCATGGTCGGCGGGATGCTCGTTTATCTAGGTATTGTCAATCTGATGTCAATCAGGAAGAAGAAAACCCATTTGCAGCAGCATCAACATGGCCATGAGCAGCATAAGCATTTTCTTTCTAAGCAGTCCAATTCCCATAATCATACTTCCTATTTGAAGTCCTTACTCATCGGTTTAGTACATGGGCTGGCCGGAAGCGCCGCGATGGTCTTGCTTACGATGTCAACGGTTCAAACGGTTTGGGATGGAACCTTGTATATATTGATTTTCGGCTTAGGCACAATTACAGGCATGCTGTTCTTTACAACCATACTAGGTATTCCGTTTGTGTTAAGCGCGAATAATGTGAATTTGAAATTGACATTAACCCGGATTACCGGAGCGGTCAGCATGCTATTCGGTCTGTACTATATGTATAGCCTTGGGATATCTGATGGATTATTTCAACTGTGGCTGAAATAGAGCAGGTCGGGACCGTTATACATAAACATAAGCTAATTAAAGAATGGTAATGAAAATAATCTAGTTGTAAGAGGGGTATTTCCACAGCCTAACGGCAGTGGAAATACCTCTTTTTTTCATTCCTAACTTTGTTATTCTCAAGAAGAATAGAACCAAGAAGCATAATTAAATGATTTTCTTCCGATAAAGAGATTGTTTGTTTAATTTTTCTTGACCTAACGGACAAGACCGAGTACTCTACACGTAGGGGAATAATAACATAAATAACAAAAATAACAAATTATCGGAATTGCGCTGGCTTGTAATGGAAAACGAATGTAGCTCGAAAATTGAATATACAGAAGGTAAAGGGAGAGATATTTGATGACAATCGTAAAAAATGTAACGCCATGTAATCCTAATGCCTCCGAAGAGGTAAAGGCTGTACTTCAATATCTTAGCGATATTTCCGGCAAGGGCATTATTACGGGGCAGCACACACTAACGACTGCTCAAAAGGAGCTTCATTATATTGAAGAGCTGACGGGTAAGCTCCCTGCACTTTGCGGATTTGAGCTTCTTTCTTATTCTCCGAACATTAATTATGAGGATGCTGGCGAAGCATGCTTAATTGAGGTAGAAGAAAATAAAAATACACTTGATAATGCATGGGATTGGGCTTTGAACAGAAAAGGCTTAGTCACATTTACTTGGCACTGGTTCTCGCCATTCGGCAGCAGGGACAAAGGATTCTATGCCGAGAATACAACCTTCGATGCTTCCCAGGCTGTCATTGTGGGTACTAAGGAATATGAAGCTCTAATATCTGATATGGATGCCATGGCGGACATTTTGAAACCATTTTGCGATAAGAAGATTCCAATCTTATGGCGTCCTTTCCACGAGTCGGAAGGCACATGGTTCTGGTGGGGCAATAAGGGGCCTGAAGCTGCCAAAAAGTTATATCAAATCATGTATGACAGATACACTAATTATCATCATTTAAACAATCTCATCTGGGTTTGGAATTCTCCGCTTGTGGAAGGGTATGTAGGCGATGATGTAGCCGACGTAATTTCCAGAGACTTGTATCCGGTTAAGCACCAGCATTCGGATCTGAAAAAAGAATATGATGAGCTTGTTCAAATAACACCTACAGAAAAGGTAGTTGCTCTAGGCGAAATCGGGATTATTCCCAGCATTCAACAGCTGTCTGAAACCCATATTCCGTGGGCTTGGTATATGACCTGGTCAGGCGACTTCTGTACTACAGAGGAGTGGACGACAAGAGAGGAATTATATAACGCATACCACCATGATTATGCCATAACGCTGGATAAGCTGCCGAAGCTTTACTAAAGAGAGAACGAACATCATGCACTCTGCCCCTCTATAGGTAGTCTTCCACTAAAATTTGTGATAACATGTAGACTGATGAGTAGAACGTGAACGTGGAAAAGCCCATTCCGTTCGTGCCAGTATAACTGCAGTTTACGGACGCATTTTTAAACTGCAGATGAATTGGGTATGATTGAAAGGTCGAGTCATTAAATCGCAGTCATTTTGAAGGAGGATTTATCATGGCATTAGTTTCAATGAAAGACATGCTGAACAAAGGTTTGAAAGAAGGTTACGCTGTTGGCCAATTCAACATCAATAACCTAGAGTGGACACAAGCAATCCTTGGCGCTGCTCAAGAAGAACAATCACCTGTTATTCTTGGCGTTTCTGAAGGTGCTGCTCGTTACATGGGAGGCTTTACTGTTGTTACTGCAATCGTAAAATCTCTTATTGAAGAAATGAAAATCACGGTTCCAGTTGCTATTCATTTGGACCATGGTTCAAGCTTTGAGAAATGTAAAGCAGCGATTGATGCTGGTTTTACTTCGGTTATGATAGATGCTTCTCACTCACCGTTTGATGAGAACGTGAAAACAACACAACAAGTTGTTGCTTATGCACATGAGCGCGGCGTTTCCGTTGAAGCTGAGCTAGGTACAGTTGGCGGACAAGAAGACGACGTGATTGCTGACGGCGTTATCTACGCTGATCCTCAAGAATGTAAGCAGCTGGTTGAGCTTACAGGTATCGATTGCCTTGCTCCAGCACTAGGTTCTGTACATGGTCCTTACAAAGGCGAACCAAACCTAGGCTTCAAAGAAATGGAAGAAATTTGCCAAACGATTAAGCTTCCATTGGTATTGCACGGTGGTACAGGAATTCCAACTGCTGATATTAAGAAATCGATCTCACTTGGAACTGCAAAAATCAACGTAAACACAGAAAACCAAATCGCGTTTACAAAAGTAGCTCGCGAAATCTTAACTTCTGATTCAGAAGTATACGATCCGCGCAAATTCTTGTCACCGGGCCGCGATGCGATTAAAGCAACGGTTCAAGGCAAAATGCGTGAATTTGGTTCTTCCAATAAAGCGTAAGAAATGTAAAGCAGAAATGGTTGGATCGGATGCAAATTGCATCCGGTCCAACCATTTTTTTTCGAGCAGATACACGATAGAGGCCAAATAGGTTTGCGATCATCAATAGAAAGCACTTCATTCAGATTACAAAATCTGTTCAATCTGTAGACGTTCGCCGCTGGGGCCTCTGAACATAGCAAATCTTTCGCCACGATCATACAGCTTCTCGTCAAACAAAATTTCTGTTTCGAATTGAACTCCTTTTGATTCCAGATAGGACTTCGCTGCTTCAACATCCTCCACTCTTATGGACAGATGATCAATGATGCCGTCTTTGCGGTCTCTGCTAATCGTGAGGTCGGCAAATTCAATCAGCTCTATGGTGCAATTCCCGTTGTTTAAAAAACATAGCTTCGCGCCGTCTTCCCCTGTATATTCACTGACTACCTTAAAGCCGAGTATGTCCATATAAAACGTTTTGGATTCGATCATATTTTTAATAAACATACCCGTATGTCCAAAACCTAAATAAGTTAAATTTTCCATACAAACTCCTCCTTTTTTGTAATTCACCATAACATACCAACTGTTTTTTGTCGCTAGCATCGTTTGCTTTAATCGATAATTGTCAGTGACCCAAAACAGCCGAACAGGTATTGGAAACCTGATCGGCTGTTAGTAAGGATCTTTGTTTTTTATTTTTTCAATAATAGATACATAAAATAGGGTGCGCCTATTAACGAAACCATAATACCGGCAGAAATACCGTCTGGGTCAACGAGCTGGCGTCCCACAGTGTCTGCAAGCAACAGCAGCCATCCGCCAATCAGAATGGCAACAGGGATAAATAATTGGTTGCGAGGGCCTACTAACGCCTTTGCAATATGAGGTGCCATGAGACCGATGAAGGCAATTCCTCCGGTCACGGAAACAGCAGAAGCAGCGAGTGCAACCGCAGTTAGCAGCAGCACGATACGTTCCCTATCAACTGATACGCCTACTCCAATGGCTACAGGCTCGCCTAGTCCAAGGAGGTTCAGACGATTCGCTTTGTATAAAGTGAATGGAATAAGTACGATTAACCACGGAATGATCGCCCAAATAAAGGGCCAGTCAGTACCCCAAATATTTCCTGATAACCATTTGGCAATAAAATCGACTTTGGCACGTTCAGCTGAAGAAATAATGACAATCATGATCCCGGACAGCGCCATGGAGAACCCAACCCCTACCAGAATTAATCTTACGGGTTGAAGACCTACTGATCGGCTATATGACAACAGATAAATCAAGCATGCGGTAATCAATGAGCCGATAAATGCGACCAGCGGAAGCATATACACGAAAGATCCGGCATCAATAGGGAAAAACAGGAAGAAAATGGCTATGGCAACACCAGCCCCTGAATTAATGCCTATAATGCCCGGATCAGCCAGATCATTGCGTGTAATTCCTTGCAGAATAGCACCGGATAACGCCAAAGCCATACCTGCCAGCAATGTTATGACCATTCGCGGCAATCGGACGGAGAACAGAATAAAGTGTTCTTTAAATGTACCATGACCAAGAAGGGTTGGAATGATTCTGTTATAGGATATTGAAGAGTACCCCATCCTAATCCCCACAATGAATGTAATCGCAATAAGCGCCAATAAAAGAACAATTATTACACGTTGTTTTCTAATTAATGCGGGATGGATCATGAGAATGCTTTTCCCCCTTTACGTACAATTACCAGGAAGAAGGGCAGGCCGAGCATGGCAACAATAGCCGCCATCGGCGTTTCATAAGGAGCATTGATGATCCGCCCAAGCGTATCAGCAAACAACATGAAGACGGCACCTGTAATAGCGGACATCGGAATAATGAAACGATAGTCTGTTCCGACAATGGCCCGAACAACATGAGGAATCATCAATCCAATGAAGGCAATATTCCCGACAAGCGCCACAGCGGCGCCGGCTAATATGACGTTAACGATAATTAAAATAGCTTTGATTAGCGTCGTCTTCTGCCCTAAGCCAACAGCGACCTCTTCGTTCAAGCTAAGAATGGTCAGCTGTCTCGACAGCACGAGGGAGATAAGTACACCTAATGTAATGACTGGAGCTAGCAGTTGAAGCTGCCCCCATGTAGTGCCACTCAAGCCTCCCGCAGTCCACATCGATACGTCTTTTGATATTTTGAAATAAAGACCGATGCCTTCTGAAATGGCATACAGGAATGCAGAAACAGAGGCTCCTGCCAATACAAGTCGTAGAGGAGAGAAGCCGCCCTTCTTCATCGCTCCTATACCGAAGACCATGAGAGAGCCTATCGCAGCACCAATGAAACAAGCGATCATGATCGTGAAATAATTTGCGGAAGGAATAAAGGCAATGGTAAAGGCAAGTGCGGCATTGGCTCCCGCAGTCAAGCCAAGCAAGCCTGGATCAGCAAGCGAATTTCTCGTTATTCCCTGCATGATTGCACCGGAGACAGCTAATGCGGCTCCAACAAAAATGGCTGCTATCTCGCGCGGCAATCGAAGCTCACGTATGATCAAGATTTTCTCGCCGACAGCATTCGAGGTGAGAGCCTGCCATACATCCTTGATCGTGGCGTCTGCTGCACCCAGTATCATGGAAATGGCGAACATGCCGACTAGCACGAATAGTCCAGCGATCAGTTTGAATAAGAATGAGATGGAGTTTCGATTGTTTTTGGTCATGGGGTTACTTACCTAGCAAAGTTTTGATAAAGAAGTCGAGCTGGTATTCTAATGACAGGCGGTCATTGAAATAAAATGCTTTAGCGTTCACTTCATACACATGGTTGTTCTTTACGGCTGCAATATTCTTGTATACATCGGTTTGCTGGAATGAGCTATCTGCTTCTGGATTTTTACTGAAGATAACATAATCCCCGGCATACTCAGGAAGAACCTCTTGAGACAAGGCATAATAGCCATCTTTTAAAGCCATTTCTTTTACCTTCTCAGGCATTTTTAATTTCATTTCTTGGTATAAAATTTCGGTGCCGCGGCCCCAGTTATCGCCAAATACATAAAGCTGTTTGTCGAAGTTTTCAATGACAGAAATGGTAGAATCACCACCGATCTTCGCTTTAATTTCCTCGCCAGCCTTTTGTGCCCGCTGTTTGAAGTCCTTAATCCAGTCTTCAGCATCTTTCTGTTTGTTCACCAGCTTGCCGAGTTCCAGGTGCTGTGTTAAATAGTCGAGTTTTCCATAGGTGAACGTTACGGTAGGAGCGATTTGTTGTAATTTACTAATGTTTTTGATATTGGATAGGCCAATGATAAGATCAGGCTTTAATTCGATAATTTTTTCTAGATTTTCATCGGATACTTCTTGAGCACCCTGTAATTTGCTTTCAAAGTTCGGATTCATCTTGGACCATGAATCTACACCGACAACATTGATGTTCAGAGCAAGCATATCTCCTGCATAGGAGGAAAGTACAACAACACGCTGGGGATCAGCAGGCACTTCAACTGGCCCATTCTCGGACTGATAAGTGATCGTAGTGGGTTTGTTTCCTGATTGGCCTGCAGTGCTGTTGTTGTCTGCTGGGGCATTAGCATTACTGCAAGCGCTTATAGCTAATACGATAAGAAGCGTGAATGGAATTAGAAAGCGTGTTTTCATTTACTTATTCTCCCTTTAATTGATAATGATTATCGATATCGGTACATGAAATACTTTAAATTTATCCATTTGCTTTGTCAAGTTTAAATTGTTGTCAAATGAATCGAAAACGGTTATATTCAAATGAGAATGATAATCATTAATATTTGGATTAGGGGTGACCGAGTGATGGACGGGGCAGAATTATTTGATGTAACAGTAATTGGAGGAGGTCCTGCGGGGCTGTATTCTACTTTTTATAGCGGGCTTAGAGAAATGAAGACGAAAATTATCGATTTCCAATCACAACTGGGCGGGAAAATTCATATCTACCCCGAGAAAATGATATGGGATGTTGGCGGCCATACGCCGCTTACAGGAGAACAACTCATCGAGAAGCTTGTTGAACAGGGATTAACCTTTAATCCAGAGGTTGTACTAAACGAAAAAATTGAGTCTATTTCACGAAATGAAGAGGATATTTTTATATTACAAGCAGCTTCAGGCCAAAAGCATTATTCGAAGACCGTTATCGTAGCTATTGGAGGGGGGATATTTAGTCCTCAAAAACTGGAGATCAAAGGTGCTGAGAGATATGAGGTTTCCAATTTAAATTACACTGTGAAATCGTTGAAGCGATTCAAAGACAAGACCGTTATTATATCGGGTGGAGGCAATACGGCAATTGATTGGGCCAATGAGTTAGAGTCTATTGCCAAGAAGGTATATATTACGTATAGAAAAGATGCTCTTAATGGGCATGAAGCACAAGTCACACAACTAATGGAAAGCTCGGTTGTCTGTTACTTCAACACGTCCATTACGAAGCTAATTGCCAGCGCTAATCATGAAGTCATTGAACATGTTGTACTAACTAATCATGAAACGGGAGAGGTCTCGCATTTGCCAATCGATGAAATTATTATTAATCACGGCTTTGAACGCGATGCGGCATTAATGGAAAATAGCGATTTGGAAATTAAGATTGCGGATAACTACTATATTGCCGGCAGTGCTGCGAGCGAATCCTCGATAACAGGTTTGTATGCTGCAGGAGATATTTTGAGCCATGATGGAAAATTGCATTTAATAGCGGGTGCGTTCCAGGATGCTGCTAACGCAGTAAACAAAGCGAAGCAATACATACAGCCCAATGCGCATAAGGTGGCAATGGTATCTTCTCATAATGAAGTATTCAAAAAGCGCAATCGAGAACTAGTGAAACGCATGATGAGATAGTTTAGACAGATAATCAGCCAGGCTCCTCATGAGTCGGGCTGTTGCTATTTCACCAATCCGAAGCAATTGTCTAATATAGTGGAATCATGGCTGAATATCCAATATACTTGTAGGAACTTCAAGGAGAGCTTGGAGAATGATTTATTATAAGGAATGGAGGACATGAATCTATGTCTAATTTACCCAATTGCCCGGAATGCAATTCAGAATACACTTACGAGGATGGCAGTCTTCTTGTTTGCCCAGAATGTGCTCATGAGTGGTCATTAGAATCAGTAAATGAAAATAGTGAAGATATAAGAGTGATTAAAGATGCAAATGGGAATGTTTTGAATGATGGTGATTCTGTAACGGTAATTAAAGATCTTAAAGTCAAAGGAAGCTCATTGGTTATAAAAATAGGCACAAAAGTGAAAAATATTCGTTTGATTGATGGAGATCATGATATTGATTGTAAAATAGATAGCTTTGGCGCTATGAAATTAAAATCTGAATTTGTGAAAAAGATTTAATAGCGCATAATAGAACAAAGTAAATGGAATGAGGCTGCCGTTGCAGCCTCATTTTATTTTCAAAAATGACGGACTCCTGCATGGTTGTTGACAGCTCTAAATAAAGGTGATATATTTATCTTAAATTAAAGATGTTTAAATTAAAGATTATTTAATAAAGATTTTTATTTTTTGTTTTGGGAAAGCTAAAATTGAAATGGAGGAATAGGAAATGAACGGATTAAAAGGAATACATCACGTAACAGCTATTACAAGCAGCGCAGAGCGGAATTATGAATTTTTCACATATGTATTAGGCATGCGGCTAGTTAAGAAAACAGTGAATCAAGATGACATTCAAACGTATCATTTATTTTTCGCGGATGATCAAGGCAGCCCAGGAACAGATATGACATTTTTTGATTTTCCTAACATCCCCAAAGGCGTACATGGTACGAATGAAATATTTAAAACCTCTTTCCGCATACCAAACGATGCAGCGCTTCGCTACTGGGAAGAGCGGTTTAACCGCCTGGAGGTCAAGCATACGGGAATAAAAGAGTTGTTTGGCAAAAAGACGCTTTCTTTTGTTGACTTTGATGATCAGCAATATCAATTGGTTTCGGATGAGCATAATAAAGGTGTTGCTGCGGGAACACCGTGGCAGAAGGGGCCTATTCCATTAGAGTATGCCATCACCGGTCTAGGTCCTATCTTTATTCGTACAGCTAGTGGTGAATACTTTAAAGAAATGATGGAGAAAGTGCTATTGTTTAAAGAAATAGATGCGGAAGGCTCGCTCCATTTATTTGAGGTTGGAGAAGGCGGCAATGGCGCTCAAGTGGTCGTTGAATATAATGCAGATCTGCCTCAAGCCCAGCAAGGCTTCGGTACGGTACACCATGTCGCATTCCGTGTCGATGACCGCGGCCAATTGGAGGAATGGATTAAGCGTCTGGATAGCTTCCGTCTTCCATCGTCCGGTTATGTGAATCGCCACTTTTTTGAATCCTTGTACGCTAGAGTTGCTCCGCAAATTTTATTCGAGTTTGCAACGGATGGTCCTGGTTTTATGGGAGATGAATCTTATGAAACACTTGGAGAAAAATTATCTCTTCCTCCATTCTTAGAGCCGCAAAGGGAGCAGATTGAAAAATTGGTTCGACCAATTGATACGATACGCAGTACAAAAGATTTGGTTAAAGAATAAATCGAGGAAATCGAAATAAAAGGCGCCATATTTTCCTATCCGGAAGATATGGCGCCTTTATATCTATTAGAAATCAAAATGATCTGGATCTGGGCCAACACGATGATTCTCGTTCAAATCATTAATCCGAGCTAGGTCATCGCGGGATAGATCGAAATCAAATACAGATGCATTTTCAATAATACGATGTTCTTTCGTGGATTTTGGAATAGTTACAATGCCGTTTTGTAAATCCCAGCGCACAATAATTTGAGCGATTGTTTTATTATACTTATTTGCAATTTCTTTTAGAATAGGATGATCTAACAGCTGGCCTTGCATTAAAGGTGACCATGCTTCCATTTGAATGCCCTGTTCCTTACAGAAGCTTATTAGTTCCTTCTGAGTTAATTGTGGATGCAATTCCACTTGGTTCACCATTGGCTTAATAGCGGCGTCCTTCAGCAGTTCTTGCAAATGATGAATGTTGAAATTGCTTACTCCTATTGCCTTTACACGTCCATCGTTATAGAGGGTTTCCAAAGCTCTCCATGCATCCTTGTATTTCCCCTCTACAGGCCAATGTATAAGGTACAAATCGAGATAATCCAGCCCAAGCTTATTTAGACTTGTTTCATAAGCTGCGAGTGTGGATTCGTATCCTAGATCGGCATTCCATACTTTTGAAGTGACAAAAAGGTCTTCTCTAGCAATAGTGTTCTCTAGAATAGCCTCGTGGATGCCCATTCCAACGCTTTTTTCATTCTCATAAATGGCGGCTGTATCGATACTGCGATAGCCATGCTTAATTGCCAATTTCACAGCTTGGATTAATTCAGAGCCTTCTTCGACTTTAAACACACCTAGTCCAAGCCACGGCATTTTGACACCATTGTGTAGGGTTGTTGTATCTTGCAAATGTTTCGCGATCATAGAAAAACTTTCCTTTGTTTGGTTTCATCTTTTCTTTCCAAGGCATGTGCAAAGCCGGTTAAGACAACAGCTGCGAGAACCATCAATGACCCTACCCATGCGGTATGGATAAGCCCAATCGATTCGGTAACTACACCGCCTATATAAGCCCCAATCGCAATGCCGGCATTAAAAGCGGCAATATTGACAGCAGAAGCAACATCTACCGCTTTGGGCGCAAATCGTTCAGCCAACATAACAACATACACTTGTAATCCAGGAACATTCATAAAAGCTAATAAGCCCATAAAGAAAATCGTAATTAATCCGGCGACCTTAAACGGAGCGGTGAACGTTAAGACGAGCAGTACGATAGCTTGTAAAATAAACATAAAGAACAGAGCAGAAACCGGCTTGCGATTGGCCGCTTTTCCTCCGATGATGTTGCCGATGGCAATCGCAATACCGTACACAAGAAGAATGGCCGCAACCGTACTTTCCTTAAATCCGGTTATATCATGAAGCAGAGGGGATAAATAAGTAAAGACGACAAAGGTTCCCCCGTATCCTATAGCGGTAATGGAGAATGCAAGCAGCAAGCGTCCATTTGTAACCAGTTTGACTTGATCACGAAGCGGCGTTTTGGTACCTCGGCGCAAATCGGATGGAATTAGGATCATGTTGGTTATGAGGGCTATTAGACCGACTGCCACAATCCCGATAAAGGCTGCCCGCCAGCCCCATAGCTGTCCAATATAGGTGCCGAGCGGCACTCCAGTAACCGTGGCTACGGTCAGTCCAGAGAACATAATCGCTATCGCACTAGCCCTGCGGTTCTCGGGAACGAGATCGGCTGCGATCGTAGAGCCAATCGACATAAATACACCGTGCGAGAACGCAGAGATGACGCGGGCTGCCAGTAAAACGCCAACCCCGCTGGCAGTTGCAGCCAAGCTGTTTCCCGCTATAAAAACGACCATAATCCCAAATAATAATGTTTTTCGCGGAATATTAGCGGTTAACGATGTTAATATAGGAGCTCCGAAGGTAACTCCTAATGCATATAAAGTAACGGTTAATGCAGATGTTGCAACAGATATATTTAAGTCTTCAGAGATAAGAGGCAGCAGCCCCACACTGATGAACTCGGTTGTTCCAATCGCAAAGGCGCTAATGGCTAACGCAAGGAGTGCTAACGTACTTCTCTTTTTATCTAATGACATTTGTTTGACCCCTCTCGTGTAGTATTACCGGCCGGCAAATGTTATTATGGTTTATTTAAGTCGGAAAGAACAGTACGTACTTTTCAGTGATATAGGCACCAAAAAGTAATATATGGGTCATTATTTACTGTAAATCAGCTTGGGAGGACTCCATTATGATCAAGAAAAAATATAATATTTCAGTAGAAGCGACATTAGAGGTTATCGGGGGAAAGTGGAAGTGTGTCATCCTGTGTCATTTAACGCATGGCAAAAAACGGACAAGCGATTTAAAGCGTGTAATGCCTGCCATTACACAAAAGATGTTAACGCAGCAGCTGAGAGAATTAGAGCAAGACGGGATCGTTAACCGCAAGAGCTACAACCAGGTTCCTCCCAAAGTAGAATACGAGCTCAGCGGATATGGATGGAGTTTGAAGCCGATATTAGATTCGTTATGCGCTTGGGGGGAGAGCCACATTATTAAAGAATACGGTGATAAGTTTGCTGTGCTGGAAGATAATGTGCTGAATCAAACCTCGAATGAGAAGACAGCTGACGAGTTAGATGCTTTATAAAATAATTTAATGAAGTATCCATTACTGACAAATAGGCTGCCGTCATTGGATGACGGCAGCCTATTGTCAGTATATGAGCAAGCTTCACGCAGATTGGATTGTTTTACAGCTAGTTTCTTTGTTCGTACAGCTTGATGATTTCAATGATGGTATTTACAGCCTGAACCATATTGTCTGCGGAAACATATTCATAGCGGCCATGATAATTTTCCCCGCCTGTGAATATATTGGGTGTCGGCAATCCCATGTAAGACAGCTGCGAGCCGTCCGTTCCGCCCCGAATCGGTTCTATAATCGGCTGAATGCCGAGATTCTCAAGCGCTTGCTTGGCGATATCGACTACTTCTCTGACAGGCTCGATTTTTTCCTTCATGTTGAAGTATTGGTCGTTTATTTCGAGCTCAATCCGTTCTTCCCCGTATTTCGCCCTTAGCTCTTCCACAATGCGAGTAAGCTCTGATTTTCTTTCCTTAAATCGATCACGATCATGATCACGTATCAAATAACGCAGCTCAGCTTGCTCTACGTCGCCTGAAATGGAGGATAGATGGAAGAAGCCTTCATGGCCTTCCGTCTGTTCGGGAGTTTCGTCGGCAGGCAGCATTCCATGAAGCTCCATTGCTATTTTGGCGGCGTTAACCATTTTGCCTTTAGCGGTTCCAGGGTGAACGTTTTTGCCCTTGCACGTTACGCGGGCACCTGCGGCATTAAAGCTTTCGTATTGAAGCTCGCCAAGAGGACCGCCATCCATCGTGTAGGCATATGCAGCATCAAAGGCAGCCACATCAAACTTATGAGGGCCGCGACCGATCTCTTCATCCGGAGTGAAGGCAACTCTAATTCGGCCATGCTTCAGCTCGGGGTGATGAATAAGGTAAGCCATGGCTGTCATGATTTCGGCAATTCCGGCTTTATCATCAGCGCCAAGCAGAGTAGTGCCGTCTGTTGTAATTAAGGTATGGCCTTTGTAGCCGGATAGCTCTGGGAAATCACGCGGAGACAGAATAATACGTTGTGCTTCGTTCAAGACGATGTCTTGTCCGTCATATTGTTCAACGATTTGCGGCTTAACACCTGCTCCGGTAAAGTCGGTCGCTGTGTCGATATGAGCAAGAAAGCCGATCGAAGGAATCTCTTTGTCTGTATTGGCCGGAAGAGTAGCCATGACATAACCATTCGAATCCATCGTTACTTCCTGCATGCCGATGGTTTTCAATTCTTCCACGAGTATGCGGGCCAGCGTCAGCTGTCCCGGTGTGGACGGGCAGGTCTCACTGCTCTCATCGGACTGTGTTTCAACCTGTGCATAAGAGATGAATCTGGACATTAATTCGGTTTTCATTGTCTTTTATCAGCTCCAGTACAATTTGTTATATAGCAAATTATAATACAAATGTGGACGGCAGCAAAATTGTCGAGGCAACCTATCCTATAACGCGAATAAGCAGCGGGTCTCACTGCTGAGACCGCTGCTTATACATTCCGCTATTCTGCTTGTTAAACAAGAATACCGCCGCTTTTGCTATATTTCACAATGCCGTCAGCAGCTCGGTAGGCAAGAGCGCCAACCGTGCCCGTTGGATTGTATCCGCTGTTGTGGGCGAAAGCGGATGCGCCAACTACGAATACGTTCTCCACGTCCCACATTTGCAGGTACGAGTTCACCACTGAAGTATCGGGATCTGCTCCCATGATGGCACCACCCGTGTTATGGGTGGATTGGTATTGGGTAATTTCATACGGTCCTTGTTCGTTGTAGACGACGACTTGGTCCGCTCCCATCTCCTTGAGGATTTCACCACATTTGTCACCCATAAACTTCACCAAGTGCTTGTCTCGTTCTTCGAAATCAAATGTAATCCGCATGAGAGGATCGCCGAACGAGTCCTTGTAGGTTGTGTCCAGATCGAGGAAATGATGCTGGTACGGCATACAAGAGCCTTCTGCCCAAACCATTACGCTGCTGTTGTAATATTTAAGCGAAGCTTGCTTGAACGCTTTGCCCCAGCCAGGTGTATCGGGCGGAACCGTGTTGTTCGCGATTGGCCGATTGCCCGATTGTGAGTAGGCAATGTTTGCTCCATGAATGAAATTGTAATCTTTATGGTCGAAATTATCGCCGTTGAAATCATCGATGGTTACCGCCATAGAGCCAGCTCCGGAATAGAGGTTGAACTGTCTATTCTCAAAAAATCCAACCCCCGCAGCAGCCTCGACTTGGTAAGCATAGTTTTTGCCAACAACACCTTTTCCGGATGCTGGATCATAAGGCTTGCCTATATTGGACGTAAGCAGCAGCCGCACATTATTGAACACATAGCTGGTCAGGACCACGATATCAGCCGGTTGTTCAATTTCCTCACCAGTCGTAAGATCGACATACATGACGCCGGTTGCTTTATTACCTGTATGTAGAACTCGTCTGACATTGGAATGCGTTCGAATCTCGAACTTTCCGGTTTTCTTTGCTACCGGAATGACTGTCACGACGGGATCAGCCTTAGCTCCATATTCACAGCCGAACCGTTCGCAATAGCCGCAGTATTGGCAAGCAGCACGCTCAATTCCATCGGGATTGGTGTAGTCAGTCGACAAATTGGCCGAAGGCATAATATACGGGTGATAGTTCAGCTTTTTCGTTGCATCGACAAATAATTTCATTACTGGCGATGCCTTCATCGGCGGAGTTGGATAGTCACTGGAGCGTTTGCCTCCGAGAGGATTAGCTTCTCCGCTAATGCCAGCCATTTTCTCGAATTTGTCGAAATAAGGCTCTAGCTCGTCGTAGGTAATGCCCCAATCCTGAATGGTCATGCCGGCAGGGATTTTGTTCTTACCATAGCGCTCAATCGTCTTTGATTTAATCTCGAAATCGTAAGGCAAGAAACGGAACGTCATGCCGTTCCAGTGGACGCCTGCACCGCCAAGCCCGTCACCCAGCAAGAAAGAACCGTAGGAGCGCATGGGCAGCGCACGAATTTTCTCACTTGGACGAAATGTGATCGTTTCTTTGGACAGATCCTGAAACAGCTCATAACGACGCGCATACCGCAGTTCGTCATGCACCATATAGTAATCCTCGGTATTGCGCTCCTTGCCGCGCTCAAGACCGACGCAGTTAAGGCCGGCCTTCGTTAATTCAGAGGCGATAATGCCGCCTGCCCAGCCGACACCGACAATGACAACATCAACTTTAGGTAATTTTTTCGCCATCATAATCCCCCATCCTGCATTATTGTGTCATATGCTCCCGCAAGCTCATTGGCGGCAGTTTAACGAAATCTTCCTTCTCGATAATATCCGTATAAGCCATTTGGTTGCCCGGGAAGTTTTTCATTTTCCAGCCTGCCATTTTATCGTTCCCGCCATAGAGTGGATCCGCATATACGCCTTCCATTGTGCTGCTGAACAATATGTTGAAGAACCCGCTTGCTGAGATCGTTGTGAGCTTTACCTCGTCCTTCTCGAAGGCAGTCAATACAGCGTCCTGCTCTTCCGGGGCAAGCTTAGGGAAATTTTTCTGGTATTTCGCGTTGCTGTAATTTTGCATCTCACGCAAGGCGATATCGAAGATTTCCCTTCTCCTTAAATGTCCCTGGTAACCTTGTGTCGACTCACCTGTGAAAAAAGGCCCTTGCATATATTCTCGACCGTTCATGCCCCAATCGCTTGCCAGTTGGTGATCGATGAAATAAGCTACGCCCAGTTCCTGGGCTCCAGGTCCCTGCTCGTCTTTCGGAAATATTCGTTCTGTCGCGGCATCGACTATCATGAACTGCTCTTGGTTAAAGTACATAAGAGCTTGGTTGTAGTTCACGACCGCCGTGTCTTCGGTTTTGGACGGTATCAATTCTTTAGTAGCCGGGCGAATTAGATTTCCTACCACGCCTCCAACAATTAAACCGCCTACTGCATATCCAGTGTTTTTGATAAAATTACGGCGCGAACCTGAGGGCGGTTTCTGTTCGCTGCGGTCTTTTGGATCTAATTTGGAATCACTCATGATCATTAACCTCCTTTATACCTGTTTCATCAGATTTCATTCAAGGGAGTTGCCGCCAATTAGAGCATTCCCTAAAACCTCCATAAATAATTATGATCATTCCAGAAAATAATAAAGGCGGAAGAATTGAATCAAGTGAGGTGTTCGAATTGAGAAAAATGACGTTCAAAGCAGCGATTCCAGTTGTATGCGTAGTATTTCTAATCTCCGCTTGCTCAACTGCTCAATCGGATAGGTCTATGCAAACGAAATCAGTGCAACGGTCAGCGGCACATAAGAGTCACAGTCACATCAATAAAATTTCAGTCATTCCAAGCTATAACGGACCTAAACATGAAACTACGAATCAGTATGGCAGTACGTACAGCGGTATGGGCATGTCGGTATATAGCAGAATCGGCAGTTCAGGTCTAAGTGCCGACGGGGAATCAGGCAATATGGAAGCGGTGCTTAACGTTCAAGGCATTCATGGGGTGAAAGTGCTTATGCTTGGAGATACGGTTGTCGTGGGGGCAGAAAAGGGAGGCGCCTCGGGGATCGATCCATTGCAAAGCAAATTGCTTAGCCCGTACTCTGGCAAATCCGGCGTGAGCAATAAGAATACTAGCGGAAGCACGTCAGTTCGTACGGAGAAGGAAAAGGATCTTTATTTGAATCAAGCAAAGCAGCGTGTTCAGAAGCTGTTAGGCGGACAAGTTCGAGTGCTTACTGTCACCCATCCGGATGCTCTAGCTGCGATGGAAAGACATAAGAGAAAAGGGAATGTTACCATGACATCGGCCAATCGTGCACAAAGTGAGGACATTGCCCTCATTCTTAAACATGCGGAAGGCTCGAAATAATGCAGCATTGGTGGCAATGAGTTTGACTCAAAACAATCGCGGATGAAGGGCACCTAAGCAGGTGCCCTTTTGTTCAGGTTGGTGTTTTATGCGAATGTGAATGCGAATGTGAATGCGAATGCGAATATCATGTCGGTGTGGGTGTTGAACGAATAAGGCAGGTTGGTATTGTTTCTGGCAGACTACATACTTCTTCGTAGGAGAAATAGAGCTAATTTCTAGCTCTATTTCTCCAAAAATAAGCTAATTATATGGAATAGAGCTAGTTTCTAGCTCTATTCCGCTCATCTATCGTTGTATGAGCTTAAATCTTCCATCTTTATGAGAAATAGAGCTAACTTCTAGCTCTATTTCTCCAAAAACAAACTGAATATGTGGAATAGAGCTAGTTTCTAGCTCTATTTCGCTCAGCTATCGTCGCATGAGCTCAGACCTTCTACCTGTATTGGAAATAGAGCCGATTGTTAGATCAATTTCTCCTAAAACAAACTGAGCTTGCACAAAAAGGGCTGCCTCGTAATGTCATAAATGACCTTAGAGACAGCCCTTTCTTATGGCAATTACGATGGTGCATCGGAGTAGAACACTTTGGATTGAAGCACATCCAAAGCACGGTCGATTATTTCTAATTCTTCTTCGGATGCATCTTGTATCCGCTGCTGGAAACGTCCCTCTATGCGTTTAAAGGCCTCGTCCATCAACGCTTGCCCATCTTTGGAAAGTGAAATAAATTGCTTGCGATGATCCTCGGCGTCAGTAGTCTTATCGCATAAATTTTTGTCGCATAGTTTTTTTAGCTCGCGGCTCGTATTTGGCATGGACATATGCTGACATTCACTAATTTCACTAAGAGTAACAGGTTGACTAACGGCTACATACTCCAGAATACGGTATTGAACAGGAGTGATAGAATCCCATTTAATATCTCGTGTCATATCATGTGTAACCTGATGAACAGCAGTGGTAAAGGCCACAAATTTATGGAAAAATGCTTTCTTGTCCATGGAGATCACCTCTTAGTGATACGATAGCAAATTAATTATCATAAAACAATTATCATAAGATAATTATCATTTGACAACATAAAATCTTCGTGTTACGATTTTAGTTATCAAATGATAATTAAAGAGGTGGCGTGATGAAAACGCTAGTTATTTATACCCATCCTAATCATCAGAGCTTAAATTATGCATTTTTGCAAAAGGTCATTCAAGGGATTAGTGAGAATCCTAATGCGGCGGACATAAGAGTAGTGGATTTATATGAAGAGAAATTTAACCCGGTATTGGTTTTTAATGAACAAAAGCGCAGAAGGGATATGCACGCAGATCCCCAGCTTGCGAAATATCGAGAACAAATGACGTGGGCGGATAAAATTGTTTTTGTATACCCGATCTGGTGGGGACGGCCTCCGGCGATGCTTATGGGATTTATAGACCAAATGTTTGCATCAGGCTTTGCCTACAGGGATAATGGAGGACTTCTGCCTGAAGGATTATTAAAGGGGAAATCGGTTGTTTGTATTTCTACGATGAAGGGTCCGACACATTATCCTTTGTTCTGGTTGCATAATGCGCATAAAGTATTGATGAAGAAAGCTTTGTTTAGTTATGTGGGCATCAAAAAAGTAAAGTTTTTCGAATTTGGCCAAATGGAAAGCGCTAAGGGGAGGCACGCTGAGAAATTAGATCAAATCTATCGATATTTCAAAAGGATAGACCGTTAGAATATCCCATATTATACTAATACAAAAAGATTATTAGTTTATGGAGGCATCTATGAAACAAATCAAGGCATTTGGTCCTCAAGATCTCAGAATGGTAACAAGTGAAGTGCCGACATTAGCCGCTGAAGAGGTATTAATCGATATGAAAGCTTGCGGCATCTGCGGTTCTGATAAATGGTTTTGGTTCGTAGATGGACCTCATGATTACGTGGCAGGACATGAGGTCGCCGGCGAGGTCACTGCCGTCGGAGCGGGTGTTAGACATTTGCAGCCTGGTGATCGAGTCGCCGTAAATAATGTGAAGGGCTGCGGCACGTGCACAGTCTGTCTGGCCGGACAATTCGTTCGCTGCCCGAATGGCATTACGCATATGGGATTTGGGTTTTCGGAGAAGATTGCTGTTCCGGAAAGAAACTGCTTGAAGCTGGATAGTACCATAAACTGTGAGGTCGGAAGCCTGATTTTCGATAATTGGGGAACACCTTATTCAGCAATTAGCCGAACCTCAATGAAGAGTGGAGACTATGTTGTTGTTATAGGTTGTGGACCTATCGGGTTGGCGGCGGTCAGACTCGCAAAGCTGCGAGGAGCGATTGTAGCGGCAGTGGACCCGATACCAGCAAGGCTGGAAGCGGCACAAAGACAAGGAGCAGCCTTTGTATCCTCGCCTAATGAAGCGCTGGCTTCGGAGCTGATGCAATTTACAAAGCAGCAGGGCGCTGATATCGTCATAGAATGCTCGGGTAAATCCGATTCCTATAAGCTTGCTTTTAGCCTATTAGCCATTGGGAGCACATTAGTGTCTATTGGTGAAGGAGCAAGGTTTGAGCTTAATTCTAGTGATCTTATTCATAAACATATAACAGTAGTGGCATCTCTGTATTCTACGATGGAGGATGGCGAGCAGGTGCAGCGTTTGATCGTTAATGGCGACATTGATCCTATGGCTTTCGTCACACATAAGTTCAAGCTGGATGATGTTCCAACACAATTCGGTAAAGTAATTGAGTATGACAATGGATTATTGAAATCAATGGTGATCTGCTAGCCAATTCGTTTGAAGACGAAGATGTGTTAAGGCTGTCCACTTAAGGGGCAGCCTTAATCATATTAGGCATAGGCTCATGTGCTGCGGGATAGGTTCTGGCAGCCTTTTGGCGAATACTTTTCCTCTGGTACACATTACTTCGTACGAGTGCAAAGATAATGAGCAGCGTCCCGAAAAATTCATAATAGCTAATTTGGTAGCCTTGCAAAGCCATTAGCAAAAAGGTGGTAATAGGGACGAAATTAATAAACAATATGCCGTTAAGCGGTGATAATAATTTGATGCCTAAATTCCAGCTTAGCAGGGCAGCCAGTCCTGGCAATAAGACCATAAACGACATTTCATATTTAATGGAGAGTATGGTCTGCCATGTCGGAACGGGAAGCACGTGAAAGGCAGAAGCAAGGGCAACGATGATGAAGGAAACAGCACTTCCCAGCAAGCAGGTTAAAGTCGAATAACGAAGGATCGACCAATCCTTAAACTGACTTCCTCCCATGGAATAGACTACCCACCCCACAACCCCCGCAAAAATCAGAAGCAGCGGAAGAAGATGCTGTCCAGCCATTATGAAAAATGCCAATTTTCCGTTCGTGATAACGAGCAAAGCACCAACAAGCGCGATAGCTGCACTCGTGAGCATGTATTTTTTTGGAGCTGTTTTTTTTGTTATCCAGATTACCATAATAGATATCATTGGCATAAGAACTTCCATGATTGAGGCGGCGACTGTACCAGATTCGCCCATGAGCTGTTGACCGAGAAAGACGCACATATTATAGACCGTAAAGGCCATCGTGCCAAAAAACAATAAGGCTTTGCCCCTTCCTTCTAAGCGAAATGAGGCTCTCCCTTCTTTCATCCAAAGCAGCGCGCTGAGAATAACTCCTACGATTAAATAACGGATAAACGAGAAATAGAAAGGATCGATTTGTTGTAATGCAAGATGTGCAACGGGAAACATCGCTCCCCAGGACATACTTGCGATGAGGCACAATATGGAGCCGATAATGATTTGTTTCTTTAACATGTATGCTCTTCTCTCCCCAGCCTGATTCTGACAATGATTTCTTTAAATAATGATAGGTGGTTCGAAGGCTGTAGTAAAATGATTAAAAATAAAGTTTAATATCATTTATAATGATAGTATGGAGATGAACATATACAGATCGGAGAGCAGAGGAGAGGACAAGTTGGAATTTAAGGATTTGAAAATTTTTCAGTCTGTTGCCACTCACGGAAGTGTCAGCAAAGCAGCGCTGGAGCTGAACTATGTTCAATCTAACGTGACTGCCAGAATTAAGCTGCTGGAGAAAGAGCTTCAGACTCCATTATTTTACCGGCACAAGCGAGGAATGGTCCTAAACACGGAAGGCAAACGGTTGCTGGAGCATTCGAGAGAAATTTTGTCGAAGATGGAGGAAATGAAGAGCAGCTTTCAGAATAAATCCCACCCTTCCGGCGTCCTTGAGATCGGTATCGTAGAAACGGTGGTTGCTCTTCCCTTTATTTTATCCTCGTATCATAGCAAGTATCCGAATGTTGAAATTTCATTAAAAGCCGGAGTCACCGATCAATTGCTGCAAGAGGTCATTGATATGAAGCTGGATGGAGCATTCGTTACAGGACCCATCAGGCATCCCTTAATTGAACAGGTGGAAGTTATTCAAGAAAAGCTTGTGCTCGTTACCAAAGGAAATGCCTTCTCGATGGAGGATATCACAACAAAACCTCTCTTGCTGTACAATAAAGGCTGCGGCTACCGCGGGAGATTGGAAAGCTGGATGAAAGTGGAGGGAATTATCCCTAAGCAGATCATGGAGTTTGGAACGTTCGGGACAATTATAGGAAGCGTAGCTGCGGGAATAGGAATTACGATTCTTCCGGAGTCTTCCATCGCCCAGTTGGTAGCGAGCGGCACCGTGTTTGGCCATAGCGTTCCTGAACCTTATCGTGAGATCACGACAATCTTCATACGCCGGAAAGATTCGTATGTAACGAGCACGCTCCAATGTTTTATGGATGAGATTATTGCCCGGACGTACGAATAGTAGCGATTGAAATAACCCTTATCTATCACATTAGTATCCTCTAGGTAACTACAGCACAATATTGTGCCTACTTCCGAAAAGGAAATCAAGCATTTACAATAAGCTTGTATCAAAAATAATGATGGATAAGGGAGCGATAACCACATGGAACTTCAATTAGCACTCGATCTTGTCGATATTCCTGAAGCTAAGCGGGTAGTGGCAGAAGTAGCGGATTATATAGATATCGTTGAAATAGGAACACCGGTTGTTATTAATGAAGGGCTTAAGGCTGTTAAGGAAATCAAGGCTGCCTTCCCGAATTTGCGCGTACTCGCTGATTTGAAAATCATGGATGCTGGCGGATATGAGGTTATGAAGGCTTCCGAATCAGGAGCAGATATTATTACCGTTCTGGGGGTATCTGATGATTCGACCATTAAGGGTGCCGTGGATGAAGCTAAGAAGCATAACAAGAAAATTATGGTGGACATGATCAATGTGAAAGATATTGAAGGAAGAGCGAAAGAGATTGACGCTCTTGGCGTAGACTATATTTGCGTACACTCCGGTTACGACCACCAAGCGGCTGGAAAGAACTCATTTGAAGAGTTGTTGGCAATTAAACGCGTAGTGAAGCATGCCAAAACAGCTATTGCGGGCGGCATTAAGCTGAGCACGCTGCCAGAGGTTATCAAAGCTGAACCGGATCTTGTTATTGTAGGCGGAGGCATCACAAGCCAAGAGGATAAGAAGGCAACGGCAGCGGAAATGAAGAAACTGGTTAGTCAGGCCTAGTATCCGATGGAAACGACGAAATATACAGCTGAAATTGTGAAGGAACTGCAGCGCTCTGTATCCTTAATCTCAGAAGAAGAGACTAAGAAAATGGCGGATATGATTCTAGCGTCCCGTAAGGTCTTCCTTGCGGGAGCCGGAAGATCGGGCTTAGTGGGACGTGCCTTCGCCATGCGCCTTATGCAAATGGGGATTGCGGCTTATGTAGTTGGAGAAACGGTCACTCCTGGTATCGCCAAGGGGGATGTTCTCATCATCGGCTCAGGCTCTGGAGAAACGAAGAGCTTAATTACTATGGCTGAGAAAGCGAAAAGCATAGAAGCATCGCTTATTGCAGTTACGATTGCTCCAGAATCTTCGATTGGTATGCTGGCGGACCACACAGTCAAATTACCGGGATCACCGAAGGATAGAGCGAATGGCAGCTATGCAACCATTCAGCCGATGGCCTCTTTATTCGAACAGACGTTATTGATTTTTTATGATGCTGTTATTCTTTTGATGATGGAGAAACAGGGCTTAGATACGGTTGGGATGTACGGAAACCACGCCAATCTGGAGTAGGCTATTTCGCTCTGGTAAAATTTCAAATCGTTCTCACCACTTGGTGAGGACGGTTTTTCTATTTGTTCGGTTCATAAGGCAGCTATGGTATACTGCGGGAAAGGGGAGATCATAATGGCAAATCAGGTGAAAGAACGAATTAATCTTAAGGAAATTAATTGTCATAAGGAATTAACCCTAGCAGTCATAGGAGGAAAGTGGAAGCTGATTATTTTGTGGCATCTGGGTTTAGAAGGAACAAAACGGTTTGGCGAGCTAAAAAAACTGATCCCCAATATTACGCAAAAAATGCTAACCAATCAGCTTCGTGAGCTGGAAGAGGATCAATTGCTCTTGAGGAAGGTATATCCGGAGGTTCCGCCTAAAGTGGAGTATTCTCTTACCGAGTATGGACAAAGTCTGATGCCGGTATTGCGATCGATGTATGACTGGGGCGAGAATTATGGTAAGCATGTCGTATGGAAGGATTCTAAACCGCTTTGTGAATAAGTACGTCATGATGACCTTGAATATAGCAGGAGAACTGTTGATGGTTGGTGCGCTCGCACTCTCGCTGATTCTACCTGTATTTTGTTCCAAACCGAAACGATGATCGGCATGATCAGAGCTGAGAGGGCATCCCGTGGGGTGCCCTTTTAGTTTGAATTACATGCTTTACGGGATTGATTCGCTTTGCGCAGTAATCATTTGAATATGTTTTTGAAGATGGATGATCTCTTGTTGAATTTTTGAAAAAGCTTGGATTTCGGGGACGTGTTTCATGGATAGCGGATAACGATGCTCAATTGCTGCTGCCATCGTTTCGAAGACAAGCAGCAGCTGGGCAAGGCTTTCATCTGACAGAGTAGGGCGATCAGCGTATTTCTGGCAGGCTTCCAGTAAATATCCTAAATGCTCGATAGAGTCTATAGCTGGATTAAAGCTTTCTAGTGCTATTTTTCGGCTTGGCATTTCTCCAAGTGCCGTTGTGTATACAAGCCTTAAATTGTTTGAATGGGTCTTCATCGCGTTTCGTTCCAGAAACGGTTTGAAATCCAATCCGGTTCTATGCTTCGAAAACAACAAAAAAAGATATTGCTGCTGGCTTCGAATGGTTTGAACCATGAGATCGGAAAGCAAACCTGAAGCCTGTCTCCGACCTATCAATAATGTTCCAATGAGACCAATAACAGAACCTATAACCACATCTGTTATTCTTGCAGTAGTGAAGTAAGCAGCATGTTGTAACGGAGTTGTGCTTTCGGCAAGGAGCAAGGCATTAGGCGTAATAAATAATACGGCAATCGCATAATTCAGAACGATGGCCAGCTCTGTGAGGAAGGTTAATATGACGATAGCTATTACAATAACAATCCCCTCAGGATGAAGGAAAAGAATAATCGTTGCGATCAATATTCCGACGACTGTTCCTAATGAACGCTGAATCGCACGATGGAATGTGGAAATGATGGACGATCCCGACATGACTGCCGCACAGGATAAGGTAATCCAATAGGATCGGTTAAAGTCAAAGGAATAAGCGACAATAGCAGCAATAGAGAGGACTACTCCGTATCGTATAGCTGTAAGCAAAACAAGGGAGCTCCTATTAAAAGAATCATTAAAAATACGCTTCAGAGAAGGTTTTGAGATATTGATTTCATGATCAATCTCTCCTAGCGGTTCCTTAATAAGCTCCTCCACTGCAATATTACGTATAGCTGTTAACAGCTGTGGCGGAACCATCTCGTTCTTATCCAAAACACCTACAAAAATCTCATTCGCACGTTCATACAATAAAATTAGCTGTATATAGGGTTCTGAACTTCTCCAGGCTGCATACCCTGCTGAAAGCGTATCTTCGGTTGATTTGAACGTGGATACAAGTCTCCGCTTAGTCTCATCGGATCTATTCGTCCCCACTGAGTCTATATAGTGAGCAAGATCTTGATACGTTTTTTTTATCGCGATAATTTCTGGTCCATAGGGATTGCGGAGCCAGCCAACCATTCCAATTACCCAAGCCAATCCTCCGCCTAAAGAAACGAGCCCAGCACGAAAGGGAGCTAGCGAGGGATCAATAGCCATTCCAGTAGCCATCGCAAAACCTAACACAAAAAATATCGCTGCTGGCCCTGCAATTCGCAAAGCTCCAAAAATAAATGTAGCGATTGCTCCAATCAAGCCCACTACCAGTGCTGAAGCAATTGGGAAGGGGGCGAGCAACGTTCCTAGACCAACGGATATGGACATGCCAAGAAGAGCGAAGAAAAGCTTCTTTGCTCTCTGGGCATAAGGGATATTGAATACATAAAGGTAAGTGAAGCTGCCGATGCCAGCCATTAATCCGTATTCGAATTTTCCTGCTAGTAGTCCAACGAGGACGGGTATCCCGGAGCATATACCGGCACTAATCGCTTTTGTCCAAGGGAGGGGTCGTTTATTAATCGTAAAAGCATGATCGATCAACATAAGGGCTCCTTATCATCATAAATCAAATTTTCATTCTCATATATTGTCCATTATTATACTCAAATGGTTGCTTTCGCACTCCTTGTAGGGCACGAACTTTACAAAACCACAAGCGGTAGATTCGGGCTTGGGCTATACCTTATGTAGCTGCAGCAGTTGATGCTGGGCTAGTCAGTGGTGTTCTTAACAAAGTGGAATAATGAATACAAGCTTCAGCCCTATAAGAAAGCCTGCAGCCTTCGCCAATTTGGTGAAGTGCTGCAGGCTTTCTGCATATCGGAATCGTTATGATGCTTAGGCAAAATTTCTTGCAATTGTCTGCTTAATGCCTTCTTTGATTTGCTCCAGCTGCCGGAGATCAGTAGACTGAGCATAGATTTTCTCCCGTTCATCCTGCAGTGACTTGGCAAATGCAAGGTGCTCGATCGATTGCTTCATTTGTGCAGCGTAGCGGGCTTTGATGTCGGCGATGCTATCCGAATACAATTCATCGGTTCCGGGCTTGATACAAGAAATGTACATATCCACGATCTCATCATCGGAGCGATCAGGGAAATATTCATGCGGCGCCGTACTGTCAAATATAGCGAAGCCAAGCTCTCTTACGATGACCATATCCAAGCTGTTTGGATCGAAGCCGCAATGATAAATTTCGACATCGAGACCTCGTTCGATTGCAGCTGAAGCTATTTTTTTGAGCATAGTCGATTTACCGGAACCAGCGCGGCCTTTTACGAAATACCTTTTCAAGCCGTCTGTCAGATTCGGAACGAAATCAACTGCACCGAGCGGCGTCGCAGCACCTAGAAACCGGCGGTCAACCCGGCTTGGCTTCTGCAGCCTACTATCGCCATAGAGTGTATGGATATAGGACATAGTCAATTCATCGGCTGCTTTAAAATTCATGTTGTCGATATAGAGTGCTTCCCAATCGTCATGAATGCGCAGTGCTTTAGCGAAACTGGCGTAAGCACGCTCATACGCTTCCGCGATTTGAATAGTTAAGCGATCAATTTCCTGCTTATGCGCGCTTAAATTGTCGGAATAGGAGGCTTCACCCACATTAACGTATTGCAGGGTTGCTCCCGGCAATTGAGGCACAGTGAAACGTGGCCCTGTTCCATCGATGATCCCGAGCTTTATTGCAGGAACAATTAATCCATCGAGCGCATCATTATCGGAGGGGCAGTGGATTAACCAAATATCATAGCCGTCACCGGCCATATCGTCCGCGACAGCTTGAATCAACTGGGATCTCACGGCAATGGGTCCATCTTTCAAAATATAAAGGCGCTCCACTTCTTGCAAAGACGAATCGAATAGGCTGGTAAAACCAAGGGCTGTATTGCCGTTTGCATAGAAGTGTTTGATGATTCCAGTCATAACTGTCACACCTTTCTAGGCTAATGTCATGCTGCATATTCCATCGTATTATTTGGAGATCAAAAAGGTGCTTGCATTTATTTCCACAATATCAATGGTGTTTCAGGGAAAGGGAAGCCTGAATTTGGTACCTTTTCATTTCTTATTAGAGATGATACGCTGAATAGTAACTTAAAAAAAAGCGACTGTGCAGCTCACCAAGAAGGGACAAGCTATGAAAAAACGCATTCTAGATATTATTGTCATTATGATCGGATCCATATTCTTCTCCTTAGCCGTCAATCTGTTCATTATTCCCAGTGAGTTCGGCGAAGGCGGGGTAACAGGGGTAACTATTATTTTCTATTACCTATACCATTGGTCTCCCGGGCTTTTAAGCTTGATCCTCAACTCCCTATTATTAATCGTGGGCTATAAATTTTTGGATAAGACGACGACGGTTTATACGATTATTGCGGTATTGTTTAATTCACTGTTTTTGCACCTTACGGAAAACTGGCATATTGTATCGGATGATTTAATCATTAACGCAATATTCGGCGGTGTATTTGGCGGAGTGGGAATAGGCTTGATTATAAGAGTTGGCGGGACAACAGCAGGGTCAACTATTATGGCCAAAATCATGCATAAATACTTAGACTGGAATGTCAGCTATGCGCTCTTGTTAATTGATTTGGTTGTTGTTTTCGCGTCATCGTTCATTATTGGGATTCAAGGCTTAATGTTCACCATTGTTATGCTCTATATCGCAACCAAAGTGATGGATTTCATTATTGAAGGGGTCAACCCTAAGAAGGCGATTACGATTGTATCCAAGGAGCAGAATAAAATAGCGGAGCAAGTCAATGTGATCATGGACAGAGGCGTCACCGTCATCTATGGACGGGGTTACTATTCAAACTCGCCCAAAGAGCTGCTCTATATCGTCATTAGCAAACAGGAAGTAAGTATGCTTAAGAAAATTGTAAGATCGATAGACAAAGAAGCGTTTATTACCATCCACGATGTAAGGGATGTGTTTGGAGAAGGCTTCGTGGATATTTCGAAATAGTACGGAATGATGTTCGCTTATTGTTCCGAAATTATGCATATAACAGGGTTATTCCTTCAAGCGTCTGAACAACCGGCTTGAAGGGATAACCCTATTTATTTTTTGAATGCACTGTTTATATGGCTGGAAACACGGAATGACTGAAATTGTACATAAACTATACAATATGGTTGGATTATCAGGGATTTCCGGTATTAATGGATCGTTTATAGGAAATAACTTGCTAATTTCTTGTGGTATTTGTATAATTCAATGCAAAAGTTATACAAACTATGTACAATACAATTAGTTGGAAAAAGGGGATCATCTACATGATCGATGCGAAAACGGTACAATACGTGACGACTCAAGTTCTGGGACAAAGAGAGGTGCTCTCTGCACTCGAGCAATCGCTTGCTATGATTGAATTTGATATGAATGAGCGAGTGCTCTGGGCAAATGATCATTTCGCAAGAGCGATAGGCTATCAAGCAGCTGAGCTGCCTGGTATGCAGCATCGACAGTTCTGTAAGAAGGAATTTGTAAACAGCGTAGACTATGTTAACTTCTGGGATGGATTGCGCAGCGGGAAGGCCTTTCAGGATAAAATATTGAGGGTGACGAAAGATGGCCGTTCAGTGTGGCTTGAGGCCACATACATGCCCATTCGAGATGACGAGGGCCGCGTACACGCTTTTCTTAAAGTGGCTACGGATATTAGTGCCCGTGAGCAGGCGACGGCCAAATTGACTGAGGAATTGCTGCAAATGTCAGATGTGCTGCTGGAGCGAGCTAAGGAAGGCATTACCCGAAGCCAAGAAGTGGAATCTGCCATTAAGAGGATAGTGGAAGGATCCAGTGAAAATATGGTTGTTCTCCAGCAGCTTGAGCGTCAGACGGGACTGATTCGCGGCATAGTGAAAACGATTCGAGATGTCGCTTCGCAAACCAATCTCTTAGCTCTCAATGCGGCTATTGAAGCCGCTCATGCGGGAGAGCACGGCCGCGGCTTCAACGTTGTCGCTAGTGAAGTTCGCAAGCTGGCTGGACAGGTACAGGAAGCCACTAAGGAAGTAAACATGTACGTGGAGGGTATTGTCGCCCAAGTGCAGGAGATCGCTAAGGGAACCAAGCATTCACAAGTCGTCATAAGTGATAGCCAGATCCGTATTCAACAGGCGGTGGATGAGTTTATGGGTATCGGCGCAGCCGCACGGCAGCTGGATAAGCAGGCTAAGCAGCTGGGTATTATTTTGCAATAACCAGCTTGCTGCAGTCTGGATTCTCTTTGTAAAGATGAACGCTTATGAGCATTGATTAATAGGAGCCGGCCTCCCGAATAAATAACCCTGGAACAGCTGGAATCCGGAATCGCGAAGCCAAGTGAAATCTGCTTCTTCCTCTACTCCCTCAGCTAGCGGAACTGAATTGATTTGTAGAGCAGCATGAAGCAGCTTTAGGGCGACCTCCTGTTTTTCAGGGCATGAAGAAACTCCCTGTACGAATCCTTTATCCAGCTTCATATAATGAGGCTTTAATTCCTGGAGCAGCTCGATTGTGCTGAAGCCTTCCCCCACATCATCCAGTGCATACTGGAAGCCGCGCTGCTTATAATAGCCCAGAATATTTTTCAAATGCTCCAGATCATCAACCTTCTCGGTCTCCACAACTTCAAATACAAACATGGAAGGCTCGATACGGAGCTGCTGCGCCAACTGGATCGTCGATTGCAAGCAGTGCTGCGGTGAATAGATCGAGGTTGGGATGAAATTAATAAATATTTTTCCTGACAAGCCTGCTGAAGAATGAACAGCCGTCATTCTGCATAAACGATCAAGCGAATATAAGCGATTGCGCAGCTTCGCAGCTTCAAATACTTTCATTGGAGAGAGGAGACTCCCATCCTCCTGAATAAACCGTGCGAGCATCTCATGTGCATATACAGAACCACGCTCATCGACAATCGGCTGAGCATAGCAGATTATGCGCTGCTGCCGAATAATCTCATCTACCCATTGTGAAGATAGAGCTGCTTCCAGCTCGTGCAAGGGCCGCCAAGACTCATCCTGTAATCGGAATGTAAGCTGCTCGACATCCATATGATCTTTGCAGAAATCATCAAAATCCGCAATGCCAGACTCTTTTACGAACAACGTATCATCCGTAGAACTTACAAGCGTGCGTCTGGCATTTAAGAAGGGGATGATTTGCGGGAGAACCTGTAGATTTTGTTTGCCTGCCGCCTTTATTTCATAAATAAGCTCGGAAGTATTGCAATTAGAGCATTGAGTCATGAGGCCACATCCTATTTATGAGAATGAAATGTCTATAGGTTTTACTTTCGACATTTTCGAGGCTTATCCTGTGCGAGGAAATGAAATTATCTGCTTATGCAGCATATCTAATACATAAATACAATAAAAAATGGATTAGAGAACGGTTGAATAATATTGAAATTTTTCCTCCCGCCATGTTCGAATTATTGGAATCTTCTGTTAGAATGGATCTTATAATGGGATGTCAGATGGAATTGAAGCCAATGGGGTGAAGGAATGAATCAGACCATATCTATATTTAGAAGTGACAGCAAGCAGCCCGTTTATCATGCCGTTTACGATCAAGCGCTGATCGAATGGCCGATTCCCTACGAAACTCGATATGTAGAAACGAGCTATGGCGATACCCACATCATTATTTGTGGCGATTCACAATTGCCGCCTCTGCTGCTTATCCATGGTATGACTGCAACTTCTCATATGTGGAGTGTCAATATATCTGAGCTGAGCCGCAGCTTTTATGTACATTGTATTGATGTACCTGGTGATTTCGGTAAGAGTACAGTCCAGCAGCCGTTGTCGAATAAAGAGAGTGCGGCGCGGTGGCTGTCAGAACTTGCAGACGGGCTGCAATTCGACACATTCCATTTAATGGGTCATTCGATGGGCGGGTTTCTGTCATTGAATTTTGCGCTTGTTCACCCGTCACGCGTACGTTCATTGATCCTTTTGGCGCCTGCAGGCTCCTTTGCACCTTTGCATTGGATGTTTTTTCTGAAAGTGTTTCCAGCTGTACTTTTCCCGAAACGTTGGCTTATATTACTTGCGTTCAAATGGTTCATGTCGAAGCATAACCGTCTAAATCTTCTATCAGAATCCTATAAAGAGCTTCTTGTGGCTGGCTATCAATGCTGTGTCCCGCAGCTAAAGGTCGTCCCAAGCGTGTTTTCTAAGGAGGAATTATCCCGTCTCCATGTTCCTACATTATTTCTCGTTGGAGAGGATGAGGTCATTTACCGTTCCATTGAAAAGGCTAAGTCCCACGCTCATCACATACCTAATATAACCATAGTCACTTTATCTAGGGCAGGGCATCTCTTGAGCGTGGAGCAGAAAGAACGAGTTAATGGGCTTGTTATCGATTTCCTAAATCAGCAGGCGGGAAATACGGCTTAGTGTTAAATAATGAAACTATCAGCCGTTTTTCTTGCTGTTTATTGAGAAAAAAAATTAATTTCAATAACTGAAATTAATGCCCTTCCCTTTCGCGCTACGCGCGCTATAACTTCAAAAGTTGAAATTACCTCGAAATCATAACTGTTTTATATGAAGCGAGAAACGAGCGTTGCACTCTAATATGCCGGGTGAATGATGTGAGAAAATTAGCCAATCGACAAATGACAATCCTAAGCTTGCTAATATCCATTGTGATCAATGGATTAGTACCATTCCTTCTATATACGTCGCTCAAACATGTAATGCCAAGCCTTCCTGCTTTAATAATAGCAACGTTAGCGCCTCTCTTAGAAAATATATTCCTTCTATTAAAGCGAAAGACATTTGATATTTTTGGCTTAATGATGCTGGGGAGCATCGTGCTCAGTATAGCATTAGCTTCAATGGGCGGAGATGAGAAGCTGGTGCTCCTTCGCGAATCATTCGTAACCGTGGCTATTGGCTGCTGCTTTATCGTCTCACTCTTCTTGCGGCGTCCGCTCATTTATCATTTGTCGAAACGATTCTTAACCGGGATGAGTGCGGAACAGCTGGAAGAACGATGGGAAGTGCCTTATTTCCGATTTGGATTTCGCTTGATAACATTGGTATGGGGTGTTCTGCTGTTAGCGGAGGCTGCTGTCCGAGTGGTGCTGGTCTATCAGATTTCAGTAGAGCTGTTTCTCGTAATCTCCAGCAGTATGTTATACGGTACGATTGGCTGCGCTGCCATTTGGACGATGGGATACCGGCGGTATGCGAGGAAGAAGTACATACGCATTCATAACAAATAACCCAAACCAAAGATGGCTTGGGCTATTTGCTTTTCAAAGGGTTGAGCCAATGGCTATGAGCAGAATACATTTAGATGAAGGTACGATTAAATTTCTTCATGAGTTGGCCGAACATTTCACGCTCTTCGTCAGACCAATCCTGTAATAACTCAGTTAATTTTTTTCTTCTGAACTCCTTGTTTTCCAACAATTCCTTTGTTCCCAGTTCGGTAACCTGAAGGTAGTACGCTCTTCCATCGAGCGGGTCTGGGACGCGGACAACATACCCTTTCTGCTCCAGAGCTGCTGCTTGTCTGCTGACGGTTGAAATATCCAAATGGAATTCATCCGATAATGCTTTAATGCCGGCGGATTGGAGGTGAGTGATTTGCTGCAGAAGCAGGTAGGCAGACCGATCTAAATTGCCGATCTTTTGATAGGTTGTCATTGAAGTGATAAGGCGTAGCATGAGTGCCATTTCAAATTCAATCGTTTCTAATGCATGTTCATCCATATGGTTACTACCTCACTATTATCGTTATTTTCAAACTCTTTGTTAACATACCAATCATCAAGGTGTATGTACAATATAATCGGCTTAGATTCATTGACAAGCCTATGATTAGTTGTATAATACAATCATATATATAGTTTCATGATACAACTTGTTTGATGAGGATTCAAATATAAGGTAGGAGGATGATTTTGATGAAAGCTCATGAAATCATGATTACCGATGTGTTTAAAGTTACGGAGCAGGACACCATCCGATCCATTCTCAAACAATTTATTGATAACAGAATTAGTGGTCTTCCAGTAGTCAACAATAAAAATGAAATTACGGCATATGTAAGCGACGGAGATATTATGCGTTTTATTGGGAAGCATAAGGATTTTGTCATAGACACGATTTATTATATGGATGTTATTAAAGGCGACGATGATGAATTTGAGGAAAGAGCAAAAAAAATTGTTGATTTAAATGTGATGGAAATTGCTCAAAAAAAGGTGCATAAAGTGAAATGGGACGATGAGGTTGAAGATATTGCAGCTATTTTGGGGAAAAAGCGAATAAAAAAGCTGCCGGTAGAGCGTAACGGGAGATTAGTTGGAATAATTAGCCGCGGCGATGTCATTCGAAACTCGTTTAAAGGCCTATTGTAATTTAAGATTTTGTAGCAGAATGAAATAAGGGAAGCGAATTGGACATGAATGGTTCAGTTTGGCTTCCCTTTTTGTTATGTTCAGGAGGGGGATCAACAGAAGAGTTGGGTTTAATATATTAGGCTTTGCCTGGGCCTTGTTTAGAAATTGTTCAGAACAATAAAATATAATGAATTGAGATAAGTGTCGTAATATTTTAAATTCGATAGCCTCGCTTAGCGGCAGTGATACGTCGAGGATGGTTATTCTGTTGGAGGAGATTAGAAATTAATTGCAAAGAAGCTTTAATTCCCGAAATTTAGAACGCGTCGTTCCGCTGAAGCATGAGCTCGAGCTGTTGCATTCTTATTTGTATATCGAGAAAGAACGCTTCGGTGACAGACTGAAAGTAGTCTGGGACATTCCTGATTGTATATCCGTAGAGGTTCCTCCACTTTCGATTCAGACCATTGTGGAAAATGCAGTTCGGCATGGCGTTATGGCTCGTTCCAGCGGAGTTACCATATGGATTTGGATTGCTGATGAAGCCAACTATACAACCATTACGGTTATGGATAACGGCATGGGCATGAGTGAGGAGAAGCTGAGTCAATTGCTTTATCCTTCATCGAAACAAGTGAAGGGAGCAGGTCTGATTAGTACGGATCGGCGTTTGAAGCAGATATACGGCTACGGGCTTTACATTAGCAGCGAGCTGGGGCAAGGAACGACGGTAACCTTCACAATTCCGAAGACTGCAGTAAAGGGTGCTGAATAATAAGTGATAATGTGGCGGGTGATGAAGACATGAATGCAGCATATCCTTATATTTCCTATATAATTTATAGTATTGGAATCGTATTGTTGTTCGGGGCAGCGATAGGTTTGCGGTCTTTACTCATTGAAAGGTCTATGCTCAGAGAGCTAGCCTATCGTGATACCGTTACAGGATTATTCAATAGAAACGGAATGGATTACTTCTGGTCCCATTTCAAGGGCAAAGAAAATATTGCTGTTTTATGTCTTGATTTAGATCATTTCAAAGAAATAAATGATACTTACGGACACGGGGCAGGTGATCTGCTGCTTCAAGAAGTAAGTCTGAATTTGCGCCAAATCACGAATAAAAATCAACTCGCTTATCGGATTGGGGGAGACGAGTTCTTATTCATTCTGAAAAATTGCGATATGAATAAGGTGGAAATTTTAGCTGGTTTGCTCTTAGACAAAATAAGCCGGCCCAGCTATATCCAAGGGCGTGATATAGCGGTTACAGGCAGCATTGGCATTAGTATTAGCCCAGGTCACACAGCAGATAGAGCTAGAATGCTGAAGGAGGCAGATATAGCGATGTACCAAGCCAAACGGCTCGGGAAAAATCGTTATTGTGTTTATAGGGGAAAAACGGATAGCTAGTAACCATGCTGATACATACAGTCCATTGCTTATGCTTACGACTTGTACATTGTTGAATACCATTTAGCTGTTTATAATAAATGACAATAGTGTATCAGTGGTGGTGGAGGAGGCAGGCATAGGGTGAACATAGTCGTAGCACCAGATTCATTCAAAGGCAGCTTATCAGCTCGTGAAGTAGGGAACGCGATTGAGAGAGGGATCAAACGAGCGATTCCGGATAGCGTTGTCACAATCATTCCGATGGCTGATGGCGGCGAAGGGACGATGGATTGTCTAATCGATGCCACTCAGGGCCGATTCGTAAATGTATCCGTGCAAGACCCATTGGGGCGAACCATCGACTCTGGATTCGGCATCTTAGGCGATGGTACAACCTGCGTTATTGAAATGGCAATGTGTTCGGGCTTGTATCTAATAGAGGCTCATGAACGAAAACCGATGAGAACGACCACCTATGGGGTGGGGCAATTAATAATAGCTGCGCTTGAGCTCGGCTGCCGCCGTTTTATTATGGCTGTGGGAGGTAGTGCAACGAATGACGGTGGAGCTGGAATGCTGCAGGCTTTGGGCGCAGAGCTGCTGGATGAGGAAGGGCGTCAGATCGGCCATGGCGGCGGAAGCCTGAATAAGCTGGTGGAGATTAGGACGGAAGGCCTCGATTCACGTATCGCGGAAAGCCAGTTTATAGTTGCATGCGACGTGGACAATCCGTTCATTGGCCCCAAAGGAGCTTCTGCTGTATTTGGTCCGCAGAAAGGTGCGTCCCCCGATATGGTTGAGCAGCTCGACCGTAATTTGAAGCACTTCGCTAACGTTATAGAGAGGGTGCAGGGCGTTGCCATTCACAATCTACCGGGTACAGGGGCGGCGGGTGGGCTGTCTGGAAGCATTCTTGCATTTTTGGACGGAAAGCTGGAATCTGGTGTATCGATTGTGACCCGGGCCGCGAAGCTTGAGGATGCTGTTCGACATGCTGACCTTGTCATTACGGGAGAAGGGCAGGTGGATTTCCAGACGGTGCATGGCAAAACGCCATACGGAGTCGCACGGGTCGCTTTGGCACACAGTGTGCCTGTCATCGTCTTGGCCGGCTCAGTGGGCAATGGAGTCGACAATTTGTACGAGCATGGCGTAACTGCGGTTGTAAGTATTGTTAATCGTCCTATGACGCTCGAAGAGGCAATGGAACAGACGGCTCCTTTATTAGAAGAGGCGGCTGAACAAATAATGCGTATCGTCACGCAGCCAATCATGAGACATTAAAAAGACAGTCGAAGGGAAAATCCCTTTTCGACTGTCTTTTCTTTCAATCGGGTTTCATGAAGATAAATTCAGATCCTTTTTTCATCATTTGATGTTACAAACTGCGAGCTGAGCCAATCGTGATCACTAGTTTAAGTTTTTGAAAATAACGCGTATATTTCACTATAAACGGCTGAGAAAGCAGCGAACAGTTTCATTTTTAAGGCTGCTGCAGAATGGTTTCCTTGATTTCCGCAGTGTAGCCTTCTGGAATTTTGATTTGCAGCTGCAATCCTTCTGGATAAGCGACGCTAAGCTTCATAGTTTGGTTAACCTCGTCAGCAGTCCAAGAGACGTCTATGCGTCCACCTGCCGGATGCGGCACACTTCCTCGCGCCCATTGCAGTCCGTTAGGGGCAGGCGCTATTTCAACTTTGCTCCAGCCTGGTGCAAGGCTTCTCACTCCGAGCACGTCTCTACCTAGGAAATAGGCAGGCGCGGATGACCAAGCATGGCAGTGGCTGCGGGTGAGCATGTCCGGATTCGCACGGTTTTCTAGGAAATTCGGATACTGCTCCCAGCATGTCGTTGCTCCATGCGCAATCATATTGCCGTAATTTGCCCGTATATCATCGAGCATTAAACCGACCTTGCCGATTTTGCCGAGTGCTTCATAATAAAAGAATGACATGAACGGGCTGCCGATTTGCACGAAATGAGCGGGGGGTGCTATGAGATAACGTTCCATGGCTTCCCCTCTTTTGCCTTGTGCCACACCCGTCAGCGATGCAACGACTTGTGTCTGCATGCTGAGCACGCTAGATCGTCTGCTGTCAGCATGAATACAGTCGATATAAGCTTGTTTCTCATCGTCCCACAAGTGTTCGTTGATGGCTGTATGAAGCTGCTCGGCTGCATGCTCGAACCGGGAGCTGCCGGCCTCATCGCCACTTAATCGTCCCATTGCTGCCGCTATGCGGAGTGTCCGAACGAGGAACATATTCTGATGAGTGACAATACCATCATTAGGCTGATCGATTGGCGACCAATCCAGTAAATTCCATCCTTTGATGTTGAACAGTCCGCTGCCGTCTATCTTCAATAAATAATGATCGAGCGTATAATGAATCTGTTCGTACATTTCTGCTGCGAAATCCTTATCCCCCGTCTGCTCATAATACTCATAGCATGCAATTGCCCAGAAGAAGGTCCAGTTCGGAATAACGCTGCTCCAGCCGCTTGGTACTTGATCTGCGAACAGCGGAGTCTGATGCTTCGAGCCCGGTACAAGCCGCAGGCAGCGTTTGACAATGTCCTGCACGCCATACAGATAAATGCTTACCAGCGCTTCATTACGACTGTCTCCGACCCAGAACGCCTGCTCATAAGCTGGACAATCGACAAAGGTGTCTTCCATGCAAAGCTTCGTCGTATGGCGGCTGATTTCCCAAATGTCGTTGAGGAGCGAGTCTGAGCATTCGAAACGTCCAATCTCTGCTACCGGATAATTGCTTTGGGACATGCTTACGCCGTAAATTCGTACAGGCTCAGCGGCGTTCCTGACGTTAAGTGCCATATAACGGAAACCTCTTCGTATGGGGCTCTCGTAAGATTGTCTGCCTGATTTGCACACATACCGCAGTGTATGGTCCAAACCGTACATATCTTGACGATAATGGTCCGCCATATATTCAAAGCCGTACCAGTCGAGAATGGTGCCTTCCGCTGCTTCCACCTCGAAGGATAGATAGCCTGAGTATTCCTTGCCGAAGTCTACAACAAGCTCTGTATCGTAGCCATCAAAAACGGGTACGATGCCTGCATGAATATTCGGGACAACCGCATTTTGCAATTGCAGCGGTACGGCCAGCTTCATATTTTCTTTTCTCCATACGCACAGGCTGAATACATCTGCTTCTGCTACATATTTCTCATCAATCGGCTGCAGCCACTCCTTATAGCCCGCCAGATCCTCTGGTTTTCTGACTAGTCTCATCAGCTCTTTGTAAAGTGGGTTTTCCCAATCTAACGGGCGGTTCTCCTGATGATCAAGCGGCATAACATGGTCAAATGGACCGATTCTACAAAATGCGGAATGCTCGGATAAAGCCGAGAGTGGAGAAATAAAGGAAAGCTGAACCGGATCATCCGCATATAAGCCCATTTGAAGCTTGCCGGTGTGTACGCCTCCAGAAACGTCAATAAGCAGGAAATTATCTCCCTCGCGCAGCTCAATATCTACATAACGCTCAGGTGCTTCACCGTAGTAACAATCGGCAGCCGCTTCTACTCCATTCAGAGAGAATGAACGCATGCATTCGAAGGAAGTAAGGAATCCGATTGTCGCTTTTCCTTCTTCACTCGCCCGGATTATCGTCGCAATGTATCCCGTGAATTGAAGGGTGTTTGCGTGCTCTTCGCTGCCCGTCACAAGTGCATTACGTACGTCAATCGCGGTAGAAAGGCTGAACGTTCGCACTTTAGCAAGCTCCTCGACACGAACGGGATAGACCGCCTCATTCGTAAGCATGGGAATGTCACGCGGCTTAAGCCCCGTCCAAGGCTCCATGCCTACCTGCCCTAGGACGATGGCGTTATTCCAGCTGGAGTCATCATAGTTTTCAGCCATCCATTCGCCATCCCATGCGGATGCGTCGATATATTCTGAATAACCTTGTTGGCATGACATCCGCGATGCGCGAGGATGCTGCCCGAGGTGGCGTGAAGTCCTCCAGGTTGCGTCTGATTGCGCCGCAATAGTCCCATCTTCATAGGCAAGCTCAATGAGCAGGCCGCCTCTTCCTCTTATATAGTAAAAATTGGACACGCCGAAATGAAGTACCAGCACCGATATTGTATTTTTCTTGCCTGGTCTCAATAAATGCCCGACCTCATAAGTGTCATAAGAGAGCTCGAATGGCCATGATCGCACAGGCCCTCTGCCGAGCTGAGTACCGTTCAGGAACAGTACATAACGAGAATCTGCAGTAATCCGGAGACTGCCGGTGCCAGCGCTTTCCTCCGGCACATCGAAAGACTTTCGGAAGCATCTCCATTCATTCCGAGGGCTGCTTTCTCCATCACCCCAGATCCATTCCGCTTGCCAATCACGATTGATCATCTTCATCTCGCCTGCCTTGTCTATTGGAATTAATTTGTATTATAAAATAAACATCCATTGAATTTATGGGTTGATTGCGACTTTATATAGGTATACGATGACATCATGGATATTCAGCTGCTAATGAAGGATGAGAGAATATGAAGAAACCAAGCCCGAGGCTGGAGAGAGGGGATCAATTTTTTTCCAATGGCCTTTCTCTATATGTTAATCGCGTCTACGAGAGGTTTGATTTGCCGGAGCACGAGCATGACTTCGTTGAGATAAGTTACGTCTGGGAAGGAAGCGGCTTTCACTATATTGAGGATCAAACGATTCGTGTCAGTAAAGGGGATTTATTCTTTATTCCTATCGGCGTGTCACATATTTTCCGGCCATCCGCGCATCATTCCAAAGATCCGCTCATTATCGGAAATTGTATTTTTGATGAGAAAACCTTTCGTTTTCTTACTTCCATCCTGCCAGTAGAGTATGGTTTATACTTCTTCCAACACATTCATGCAGAGACGAATCGTTGGATTCAGATGCGAGAAATATCCGGCGAGTATGGTCGGTTGTTCGAATCCATGCTTATAGAATTTCAGCGGAAGCGTAGGGGATATGAGACGATGCTCTGCGGCCTGCTCCTTCAGCTTCTCATTGAGATGGAGCGTGCATTGAATCGGGAGCAAGCAATCGTACATCCTTCAGCTGATAAAATAGAACAGATTCATCAATACATAAGGGATCATCTGCATGAGAAGCTCACAATTGCTGCAATTGCCGAACATATTGGTCTAGGTAAGAGACAGCTTCAGCGCATTGTGAGCAGTTATACCGGCCAATCTCTGACGGCCCTTATTCAGAAAGAAAGAATTGAACAAAGCGGCAAGCTGTTGTCCGATCCACGACTAGCCTCACTCACCGTTGCGGATATTGCTTCTCGCGTAGGCATTCATGATATGAAACGATTTCACCAGCTGTTTAAGCTGGCAATGGGCGCTACACCAGCCCGCTATCGCCTTGAGAAGGCAGCGCAAATGGCAAAAATAATGACAGAAGCGGAGTAAGCAGCCCTAAGCAAAAGCTATATGCGTCACCGCCTGGCCAGGCATAAACGAAACGAAGCTTGGGCTCCTAGGAGTCCAAGCTTCGTTTCGTTTATGTCTTACTCCTGATGATCAGAAGCATGATTGGCGGATTGATTTTCATTAAAAACCTCTGCTGCTTCCTCTGCAGAAAACTCGGTATCAAATTCACCCTTTTGAGGCATTTTATTCAATTTAGTCGTCTGTACTTCTGCTTTGGACGGTTCGTTAGATTGATTAGACACGAGGACACCTCCTTCTCCAAAAATAACAACAACCATAGACTTCCACATGAGGGCTTATTTCATGCATGACCGTACAGCTTGAGTGGTTCTGTGATCAAATATGATGTATATTGTTATTCAAATGAACAGGAATGACGATCATAAAGGAGTATAAAACGATGTCTCTAGTGAAAAGGAATAAATTGTTTGAAGTGAGCAGAACGCTGTCAAAGGTTGCAAGGGGAGAAGCTTCTGCCGATTTAGTCATTAAGAACGGAACGCTGGTCAATGTGCATTCGGGAGAGCTGCTGGAGCAGATGGATGTGGCTGTCGCTGCTGGAAGAATTGCTTATGTTGGGAATGCGGACCATACCATTGGAGCAGAAACAGTGGTCATCGATGCCGCTGGAAAATATATAACGCCAGGATTTCTAGACGGGCATATGCATGTTGAAAGCACGATGCTTTCCGTTACCGAATTTGCCAAAGCTGCATTAGCCAAAGGAACAACAGGTATTTTTATGGACCCGCATGAAATTGCGAATGTATTCGGCGCAGAAGGCGTAAGGCTGATGCATGAAGAAGGACAGCAGCTGCCGCTTAAAGTGTTTACAACTTTTCCATCCTGCGTACCGGCAACTAACGATCTGGAGGATGCGGGTGCCAGCTTAGAAGTTAAGGATATAAAAGAAGGGCTGCAATGGGAAAATGTGATCGGGCTGGGCGAAGTGATGAATTTCCCCGGAGTCATATTCGGCGATCCCAAAATGTGCGGAGAAATTGAAGAAACGATAAAAGCCGGAAAAGCAGTGACAGGGCACTTTCCCAGCGATGATGATCAGATGCTGCAAGCGTATATCGCATCCGGCGTAACATCTGATCACGAAACGGTAACGAGAGAGCAGGGCCTTCATAAAATAAGAATGGGCATGCATCTTATGATTCGTGAGGGATCAGCTTGGCATGATGTTAAGGAGGTCATAAAGGTCATAACCGAGGATAAGGTCAAGACGGACAATATTTCCCTCGTAACCGATGACGTAAATCCACAAACCTTAGTGGAGCTTGGCCATCTTAACCATGTCGTGCGTCGGGCAATTGAAGAGGGTGTCGATCCTGTAACGGCGATTCAGCTGGCGACAATCAATGTTGCACGCTATTTCAGGTTAGACCAGGACCTCGGCAGCATTGCGCCAGGCAAATGTGCAGATATTTTATTAATCGACGATCTTCAGAAGGCTGAGCCTTCGACTGTTATAACGGATGGACGGGTTATTTTTGAGAATGGACAAATTAGAGCTGCATTTCCGGCCTTTGTCTATCCAGAGCATATACGAAACTCAATGAATGTGAAGCGGGAGCTTACAGCCGAGGACTTTAAGCTGGCTAGCCGCAATAGCAGCGATCAAACGAAAATCAATGTGATCAAAATTATTGAAAACAGCGCCAGAACGGAGAAAATGACGGCTGTTCTCCCTGTGGAACAGGGAATAATCCAGCCGGACGCAGGCCAGGATATTATCCGTCTTGCCTGTATTGATCGGCATCATGGAACAGGTCAGATCTCACTCGCTTTCACACATGGTTTTCAAATAAAGTCAGGCGCAGTAGCATCTACAGTTGCGCATGACAGCCACAATTTGCTTGTCATGGGGATCGATGAGCAGGACATGGCATTTGCAGCCAATGAGCTTGTTAGATTAGGAGGCGGCATGATCGTTGTAGAGAATGGCAAAGTGCTTGCTCAAGTACCTCTGACGATTGCGGGCCTCATGTCGGACAAGCCCTTGCTCGAAGTGGTGGAAGAGGTTGCCCAGCTTGAACACGCTTGGCAGCAAATCGGCTGCTCATTAAACGCGCCTTTTATGACATTTTCCTTAATTGCCTTGCCTGTCATTCCTGAAATTCGAATATCCAATCGAGGTATTGTTGATGTCACGCAGTTCAAGCTGATTGACGTAGAAATAGATTGAATGAAAGAAGAGACTGTACAATAAGCCGAGCGGGTCTGCTGCACCTGCTCGGCTTTTTTTTTAACGATCGCTGCTGCTTGCTTAGTCGGCAGATGATAATGCGCAAGAGAATCCCATCGCCATATGAGCCCAAATTCACCATCTCCTCTGAGAATAGAGCTAATTACTAGCTCTATTTCGCTCAAAGTAACCAAAGTTTGTGGAATAGAGCTAGTTTCTAGCTCTATTTGGATCAGCCTTCGCCATATGAGCCCAAATTCACCAATTCCTCTGAGAATAGAGCTAGCCATGTACGTTAATAAGTTTGGTTTCCACCATATTTCATGAAAGGAGTATACATGATTTTAAATTGACACTTGACATACCGTCAGTCGGTCTGTATATTAAAGATAATAACAAACCGACCGACGGTCTGAAAACGTTGGTGGATCTCAATAGACTCCAGGATATAAGCTGCGAAAGATCGGCGGCAGGAGCAGCCATTCACTAACGTGTTATAGGAAAACAATAAAAGGAGTTGGATGAAAGATGACACAACAGCAATGGGATCTAATTGGTTATGCAGTATGGGCTTTAATTATTTGGGTGACGATTAAGCAATTTCGCCAAACTCGCAAGGACGTTACAGGAAGCGGACTTCGTCTGCTGTTCGGGGATTGGCTTATGTTTCTCGCCCTTCCTTGGATTGCGTATTGCATGGGAAGCCGAGCGACGTTGGAGCAGTTGTTCTGGACACTCGGTTTAGGGGCAATACTAGCGGTACCTTATATGGTTACAACCAAGTTTGAGAAAAGAGCGGATGGCGGTATTCGATTCAAATTCAATCCATTGTTCTACGTATTTTTGCTGGGCTTTCCCTATGCCCGCTATTTGATCCGGGATTATGTTTTTCATAAATATCCGATTCTTACGGAGGCTTACCGACCTGATATCGAATTAATGCTTGCGGAGTACATCTCTGTCTTAATCCTCTACACATTAGTATGGCGGCTTTACATGTATGCAAGCTATAGAAGAGCATTACGCACAAGCAGCCAATCTGCAGCAGTATCACAAACTGGCATGGATCAAGCTTCTTCTATTCATGACTGATTTTGTTTGCATTTGAAAAAACCGACCGTTGGTATATAATAAAGGAGATGAAAAAATGAATACTATTTTTATAGCCATTCTAATTCTCATACTGCTCGTTAATCGGCAGTTGAAGCCAAGGCCAATAAAAGGGAATGTGTTCTTCCTGCCGCTGCTGCTTATCCTGTTCGCCTCTTATCAGGCTTACCAAGCCGGAGTTGAAGGAGGGGAAGGCATTTCGCTGCTGCTTGGTGCAGGGATGGGGCTGGGTGTAGGCTGGCTGCAAGGCCGCTTCACAGCTGTTTATCAAAAAAACGGAATATGGATGACGGTTGGTTCCATCTGGTCCATAGCCATCTGGCTGCTTTCAGTGCCAATTCGATTGATCATCAAATATGGTTTTGTAGAACTGATGCATATTAACGTTCATCTTACTGGTGAATATGCTTTTGCGCCGATCTTGCTATCATTAGGTGCTATTGTTCTGGGAAGGGCTTTGTATTTGATTTCCCGTTACCCGTTACCGCTTCGTGAAGCAGCAGGAACGACGCGTTATGAGCGTCGACGCGCTCGAAAGTCACGAATGCATATCGATTAATAGAGAAGGGGGCAGCAACTTGTCCGATACGACACGAATCAATGCCAGCTTTCAACTTATACTGGATACCGCAGAGAAGCTTATTCAGCAGAAGGGCTGCCGTCAAACAACGCTGCAGGATATTATTGAACACTCTGGTCTCTCGAAGGGAGCCATCTATCACTACGTCTCCGGCAAGGATGAGCTCTTTGGTTTGATTCTAGAATCGAAAGTCGAGCTTATGAATGATCAGTTTGTTAGCGTCGTTTCACAAGCTGCAGCGCGAGATGCGACAGGTCCCATTCGTTTTGCTACCCAAAGCATGTCCAATCAATCCGAGGACCAACAAGTATCTAACGCGATTTTTATTTATTTGCTGGGACAAATCGATAATCCGAAGGTTGCAGCTGTGCTGCAGAAGCTGTACCGCTATGCAGTTAAGACCGCGACGCAGTGGATTGAAACGGGCCAAACAGCAGGAGCCATCCCTCAGACGATTGATGCTGCTAAGATGGCTTCTATGTTTATGGTATTCACATACGGCTTGCGAGTACAAAATATGATAGAAGATTCAACAGAAGGCCGCGTAGAGATGGATGATATTTTCAAAATCGTGTTTCGCACGCTGCAATAGCGAGACCGGGTAGGAAAATAGTTAACCCTCCATTGCATTTGCCAGTGCGACGAGTTTATTAATCGTTTTCCAATTACGCACGGTTGCGGGTACACCCAGCTTATGAAGGTTATTCGACAGCTTGGAATTGCGAGTGCTATGACGGAATAGAAGATACACATCTCGGCCTTTGATCACATAGTCATCACTATCACTTCTATAAGGATCTAGACGGTCAATCCCTTCCTGCGCAGGCTCCTCGAGCAGCATAGAGACATATAGACTCTCAGCGTCAGAGGAGGCCTCCGCTTCGGTAATGGCTTCCTCTGAGAACGGGCAATTCGCGGCAATGGCCCTTAGCTCCTCAATCGTTCTTAATACAATGATAACCGGAAATCCGAAGACCGCCTCGATCTCATGTTCAATCTGCTTGCGCAGCGGCGCTTCCTCCGCATTGGATTGGAATAGAACATTGCCGCTTTGAATATAGGTTTGAACGGGACCAAGGCCCATCGCTTCAAACATGCGCTTCAATTCGGCCATTTTGATTATATTTTTCCCGCCTACATTAATCCCTCGCAGCAGCGCGATATAAATCGTCATTTATTTCCCTACTTTCTTTGGATATTGGTCTAGCAGCTGCCAGTTATTTTCCTAGAAATCCGCCTTCTGATTTGATGACTTGTCCTGTTATCCACTGTGATTCATCACTTGCTAAGAAGCTAATCGCTTTGGCTGCATCCTCCGGCAGTCCGATTCGTCCCATCGGGAACATAGGAAGAAATCCTGCTTTCATGTCATCATCCATCCAACCTGAATCGGTTGGTCCAGGATCGAATCCATTTACCGTAATGTGAAGCGAGGCCAAACCTACTGAGAGGGGCTCGATCAAGCTGATTAACGCACCCTTTGTTGCAATATACGCCAAATTATTCGGATCAGGCCCTTTGGATACCATAAATATAATTCTCCCGGCAGTCCCTTTGGCATGATGCTGTTCAAATCTCTTAGCAAATTCTGTACTGAGCAGAATGGTTCCACGATTGTTTACGTTATAATGTTGATCTAAGGTTTCCATATTCAAATCCCGGAAATTTGTAGGTACACAATACGCAGCATTATTAATCAGGATAGAAGCATGCCCTAATGATTTCTCTACTTGATCCATAATTAGGGAGGGCGTTTCCGGTAGAGCTAAATCGGCTTCCATATGGCTTGCCCTCACGCCTAGAGCTTCTAATTCCTTGCACAGCTGATCCGGCCAACCTTTCTCCCCGCCGTTGCCTTCTGTTTCATCAAATCTACTCCAATGCGTAAAAAAAATATGTGCTCCTAATCTTGCAAGCGAGCGGCATATCGCTGTTCCAATTCCAGTGGATCTGCTAGCTCCTGTAACAATAGCTATTTTATTTTTCAATGAGATCATAATAGTTCCTCCATTTAGACGGTTCATTGCAAAAGCAACTCTACCTCAACGATAACAAATGTTTACAGTAGAAAGCAAAGCTTTATTCAACTGAAACACATTAGTTATTGTTCTAGGCAAGATTGGTTTTACAATGTGGTTTGTGATAGTATTTACTACTATATAGAATGAGGAAGTGAGCTATAAATGATAAACATAACCATCCCTACACCGGACGTTACCATTACGAAACAAACGGCACCTCAGTTAAGCCATATTTACGGTTTTACTGACTTTCATCTGATTTCCAGAGAAAAGGGCGGCATTTTTATGTTTTACAACAAAAGCGGGGAGCTATTGTTCGTAGGCAAAGCAAGGAAGCTGCGTCCAAGAATCAAAAAACATTTCGAGGATACGGTATCTGTTATCAAAATGCACAGAGACGAAGTAACGAAAATTGAGGTTTGTATTGTCGAGGATCCGGTTGACCGTGATATTTACGAAACCTATATCATCAACAAATTCAAAGCGAAATACAATGTAGACAAAGTGTTTAGAGACTGGTAATAGGATGATTGATCAAAAAAAGGTTGTACAGGCTGGAAGAGCCTGTATGGCCTTTTTTTTTGCTGTGCAATTTTGCAGCGGTCTTATTCCTTGCTTCGGATGCTTCCTCATATATAACAGGCATTGACTTCCTGTTGATGGCGGCGTTACGGCTAAATAATAATCATATAAATGATCCTATATAGAACAGAGGTCTATCCCTTGCAGGAGCGAGGGATGGGCCTTTTTTTGTGCCTATTTTTTGCTTCTCTGAAAGTGTAGGAAAGGAATTATTGGGCAGAATAGAACGAGCTAAGCTCTGTACTGAACCTAATGGGAAAAATGAGGTGTTGGCTTGATTCAGTTCAAAAATGTAACGAAAAAATATAAAAACGGAAACCTGGTGTTAAAGGGGATTAATTTGGAAATCAAGGAAGGCGAATTAATTACCCTTATTGGACCGAGTGGCTGCGGCAAAACAACAACGATGAAAATGATCAATCGTTTAGTTGAGCCTACATCCGGTCAAATTTTAGTGGATGGGAAGGATATTTCCAAGATAGATCCTGTGGAGCTAAGGAGAAATATTGGATATGTCATTCAGCAGATTGGACTATTCCCACATATGAATATCAAAAATAATATTGCAGTGGTTCCTAAGCTGAAAAAAATGGAAAAATCCTCGTATGAGAAAAGAATTGAACAATTGATGGAGATGGTCGGATTACATCCTGAGCAATACAGTGAGCGTTACCCTTCCGAATTAAGCGGCGGACAGCAGCAGAGAATTGGAGTTATTCGCGCATTAGCAGCGGAGCCATCCATTATTTTAATGGACGAGCCGTTTAGTGCATTAGATCCGATCAGCCGTGATCAGCTTCAGGACGAATTGATTCGACTGCAGGTTGAGGTGAAGAAAACGATTGTATTTGTATCCCATGATATGGACGAAGCGTTAAAAATCGCTGACCGCATCGTTATAATGAAGGGCGGCGAAATCATTCAATCGGATACGCCAGATCGCATCATTAGGCGGCCTAAAAACGATTTTGTCCGCAATTTTATTGGTGAAAACCGAATGAATGAATCTGAAAACCTGATGGTCGAGGACGTCATGGTCGCGAACCCCGTTACGGTGTTCTTGACGAGAGGCTTAGCTCATGGGGCAAAGCTGATGAAGCAATATCGAGTGAATACGCTGCTTGTCACAGATCAGCATCGCATTCTGAAGGGAATCGTGACGAAAGAAATGCTGGAAGAGCAATACCGGAATGAGGATTTGACTTTGCAGGATATTATGAAAGCCGACATTGTTAGGGTTCAAATCGGCACGAGCGTAGTAGATACTGTGGAAATAATGAAGCAGCATGGTTTGAACAGCGTGGCCGTTGTGCAGGGTAATGGGCAATTAGCGGGACTTGTCACCAATTCAAGTTTAATTGACGCTCTACTTAAACAGATGTAATCCGGAGGTTAGCCATGAGTTTCTGGGATGTTATCAAGAACAGACAAGAGGATATAATCCAAGCCACATTAGAGCATATTCAAATCTCGTTTATCGCTTTAATCATAGCCATTGTCATCTCTATACCGACCGGGCTAATCCTTACGCGGTTTCCAAGATTGGCGTCCCCTATTATAGGGGTAGCTTCCTTATTTCAAACGATTCCAAGCTTGGCGCTATTAGGATTTATGATTCCTCTCGTAGGTATCGGAATGGTTCCGGCTATTGTTGCCTTAACCGTATATGCGCTGCTGCCGATTATGAGGAACACGTATACAGGTATTATGAATGTTGAGAAGTCGATAAAGGAAGCCGGCGTGGGAATGGGCATGACGAGCTGGCAGGTTATGACCAAGATTGAGCTGCCTCTGGCCTTGAATGTCATTATGGCCGGTATTCGTACCGCAACCGTTATGATTATCGGTGTAGCTACACTAGCCTCGCTTGTCGGAGCGGGAGGCCTGGGCGATTTAATATTCAGAGGAATTTCAACCGTTAATACAGAATTGATTCTAGCGGGTACGATCCCGGCAGCGCTGCTTGCTCTCTTATTTGATTTCATTCTCGAGAGAATGGAGAAGGCTGTAACGCCGAAAGGAGTCAAGAAAAGAGGCAAGGAAAGATCCAAAGTATTCAAAAGAATCGAGCTCACTTTAATAGCTGTACTCATAATAGGGCTGATTGTCGGGGTTGTTGCGATGCGAGGGGGCCAAGGCGGAGCAGATTCCATTGTAGTCGGAGGCAAAAACTACACTGAACAAGATATTTTGGTTCATATGCTGGCTTCCTTAATAGAGGACAAAACCGAATTGAAGGTGATCCGAAAGCCGTTTCTAGGCGGCTCGCAGGTGACCCATAATGCATTGGTTAGCGGAGATATTGATCTATTTCCGGAGTATACCGGTACGGGCTGGACCTCAGTGTTGAAGGAAAAGCCTATCGCAGGTGATCCTGAGGTAACCTATGAAAAGGTAAAGGCTGCGTATGAGGAAAAATTCCAAGTGACTTGGCTAAAGCCGTTTGGATTTAATAATACGTATACGCTCGCAATGAAAAGGGATCATGCGGAGAAATTAGGGATTGAAACCTTCTCGGACTTGGCCTTGAAATCCTCTAGTTTAGTGCTGGGAGCGACTCATGAATTTTTGGAGCGTCCGGATGGATATTTGGGACTGAAATCCGTATATGGAATGAACTTCAAGGAAGCGAAGGGGCTCGACGCCGGGTTGACATACAGCGCTGTGAAAGAAGGGACAACAGACGTCAATGATGCATTTGCTACGGATGGACGCATTCAAGCGTTTAATTTGAAGGTGATTATGGACGACAAAAAGTTTTTTCCTCCTTATTATGCGGCGCCCATTGTTCGTATGGATACACTCGAGAAGCATCCCGAGCTTCAGGAAGTTCTTAATTTATTAGCTGGAAAGATCGATGATGGAACCATGTCTGCACTGAATGGCAAAGTTGATCTGGACGGTAAGCAGGCCCGTGTGGTCGCAGAGGAATGGTTGAAGGAGCAGGGATTGATCAAGTAACACATAAGCTGATTTTCGAGGTCTATACTGGATTTATCCAGTATAGACACATATTTATGCCAATCTCGCCTTGCTTTAATAAATAAAATTTGGGACAATCATAAGCATATGGCTAGCTTCGGCTGCTTAAGCGGAATAGGAAGGCATTTCATAGCTTTGAAAAGAGGGTAACGCATGAATAAGGAATCCATTTATGGATTAACGTTTGATCAACTGACAGCATGGCTTCTTGAGCATGGTCATAGAAAGTTTAGAGCATCACAGGTTTGGGATTGGCTTTATAAGAAACGGGTATCGCATTTCTCTGAAATGATTGATGTGAACAGTGAGTGTATTCAATTGTTGGAAGAGCATTTCATCATTCATACCATGAGCGAACACCTGCGGCAGGAATCAGAGGATGGAACGATTAAGTTTTTGTTCACCTTAAAGGACGGCAATCTGATTGAAACGGTTTTAATGCGTCATAAATTCGGCTTGTCTGTTTGTGTGACTACCCAAGTGGGCTGTAATATTGGCTGCAGCTTTTGTGCGAGCGGTTTGTTAGCCAAGAGCCGTGATTTATCCAGCGGAGAAATCGTCGAGCAGATTATGAAGGTTCAGCATCATCTCGATAAAGCACAGCAGGATGAGAGAGTGAGCCACGTTGTTGTAATGGGAATTGGTGAACCATTCGACAACTATAATAATATGGTAGATTTCATACTCGTTATTAAAGATCAGAAGGGCTTAGATATTGCTGCGAGACATATTACCGTATCAACTAGCGGTCTTGCGGGCAAAATTTATGAGTTCGCGGATAGCGATCTGAAGGTCAATCTAGCGGTTTCTTTGCACGCGCCTAATAATGAGCTTCGGACGCGCATTATGAAAATTAATCGTGCGATTCCGATCGAAAAACTTATGCAAGCTATCGATTATTATTTGGAGAAAACGAATCGAAGAATTACGGTGGAGTATATTCTTCTTAAGGATGTAAACGATCAGAAGGAGCATGCTCTTGAGCTTGCTGAACTGATAAGCGATAGACGTCAGCTCGCTAATGTCAATTTAATTCCGTATAATCCAGTTGATGAGCATAGCCAATATCAAAGAAGCGATCGGGAGACGGTCCGGGCGTTCTATGACACGTTGAAGAAGCAAGGGATCAGCTGCAGTGTTCGTCTGGAACACGGAACAGATATTGATGCCGCTTGCGGTCAGCTCAGAAGCAAACAGCTTAAGGCCTAATTCAAATTACGTATCCATTTCGGTGGGTACGTTTTTTTTATTGGCTTTTGATAAAAGCTAGAGGATAAGCTTCCGTACTTGTTTCAATCTGTTCGAGTTAGCGGTAGTCATGTATAGACAAAATACGGGGAGAGAAACAAGCCATGAGATATAAAATCAGATACATACTGCTGGCTCTGCTCATTTTCGTCATTTTCTATAGTTGTGTTGCTGTGTATCACACCAAAAAACCGCTGCCGGATGGAATATCCATGGAAGGGCCCATTCATTATGTAACCGATAAGGATATTCGTTTTCTATCCGATTTGACTTACAAAGGCCAAGGGCAAGGTGAGCAGCTCATGGAACAGACGATTTTTGAACACGTGTTTCAAGCGATTAAGGAAGCCAAGCAATTTATTGTAATAGACATGTTTCTGTATAACGGCTTTTACAAGAAGGGCCAGTCCTTCCCACCGCTGAGCAGCACCTTAACAGAAGCGCTAATAGCTAAGAAGAGGGAGTATCCGGAGCTGTCAATTGTAGTCATAACAGATGACATTAACACATCGTACGGCTCACATCCTTCTCCCGATCTTGTACGATTGCGGGCATCGGGAATTGAAACGCTAGTCACTGATGTTGATCCCCTGCGGGATTCGAATCCACTCTACTCAGCCGGTTGGCGAATTTTCGCGAAGTGGTTCGGACAGTCCGGCAAAGGCTGGCTGACGAACCTGTTAGCAAATTCAGCACCGGATATGACGATGCGCTCCTATTTGAAGGCGCTGAATGCGAAAGCGAATCATCGGAAGGTTGTCGTGACGGATCAAACGATGCTCGTGTTCAGTGGCAATGCTCACGATGCCAGCTTTTATCATTCTAACAGTGGGTTTCAGGTAAACGGAAATATTATTCGCGACGCACTTGAGAGCGAGCAGGCGGCCATAGACTTATCGGAAGCTTTGACGCTGCCCGAGTATAGCCGAGCCGAACAAGAACGCGGAGACATCGAGGTACGTCTTCTGACAGAGGGCAAGATTATGAAGCATGTACTGAAGAATCTGTCCGATACGGAAGCGGGCGATACGATATGGATGGGGATGTTTTACTTGGCTGACCGCGAGGTTATTGCAAAGCTGCTGGAAGCATCAACCCGCGGCGTGCATATCCAGCTTATTCTTGATCCGAACGAGAATGCTTTCGGCAATAAGAAATTTGGGATACCCAATCGACCCGTTGCTTCTGAGCTGTTGAAGAAATCGGATAATCGTATTAACATTCGTTGGTATAATATAGGACAAGAGGAATATCATACGAAGCTGATGCTCATTCAACACAAAAAGCGTGCAATTATTCACAATGGTTCAACAAATTTTACGACTCGCAACCTGGATGATCTGAATCTAGAAACAAATCTATGGGTTAACGCGCCTGAAGAAAGCAAGGTCGCTAAGGATGTCCAGCAGTACTTTGATCGGCTATGGGGAAATAAAGATGCTGTATTTACACTTGGTTACGATGCCTATCGCGATAAGACCATATTTTTGAAGAGAATTTTATATAGGCTGCAAAGCTGGCTGGACTTCACGACCTTCTAGTTTTAAAGGTTGTAGTTATTAAATTTTCCTCTTGAAACCGCCCGGGAGAGCGTGTAGTATAAACAAAGTAAAACTTTATACGACTCGTATATGAATGGGAATATGGCCCATTCGTTTCTACCGGACGACCACATTAATCGACCGACTATGAGTGAAATCGCATATAGGTCATCTTTTCTTTTATTTGTGTTTTTTATGAAGGAAAAGACCAATAGGGCAGGCTTCACTTGAGTAAACGGACTCATGGGGTCTGTTCTTTTTTATCATTTTGCCAGAAGGAGTGATTAAATCAGATGAATGTACTTCAAGAACGTATACGCCAAGAGGGATTAATCCTCTCTGATACGGTGCTCAAGGTCGATTCCTTTCTCAATCATCAGGTGGATACCGAGCTCGCACTCCAAATTGGGCAAGAGTTTGCACGTTTATTTGCTAATCAGTCAATTACGAAGGTACTCACAATCGAAGCCAGCGGCATTCAATTTGCAATGGCAACGGGAATCGCACTGAAAGTTCCTTTTATTTATGCTAAGAAAAAGAAGGCCGTCACTCTATCAGAGAAGGTGTATAGCGCACCTGTTCATTCGTTCACGCGGCAGGAAACCTATCAGATCAGCGTTTCACAGAAATACTTAGGACCAAATGACAAAGTACTTATTGTAGATGATTTCTTGGCTACAGGCGCTGCTTTGGTTGGTTTAGTCGATATTGTGAAGGAAGCGGGAGCTGAACTGGTTGGCGTCGGCTGCGTGATTGAAAAAAGCTTCCAAGAGGGCCGCGGACTGCTTGAGAATAAAGGCGTGCAGGTTCATTCCTTAGCTCGAATTGCTTCGATGTCGCCAGGACAGGTTGATTTCATAGAAGACGAAAGCTTAATTCAACCCGTGTAGAAGGAATCGTTTCCGAGTTTTTAGCGGGAACGATTTTTTTTATTCCCATCTCTCTCTTTTCGCTTATTTTGCGGATATAGGGTAGAATAAAGCAAAGAAAGCAAATGGGAGTTGGGCAAATGGCAAACGATGAAGTGATTTTAACCAAAGAGGGCTTGGCGCAATTACAGGCTGAATTGGATGATTTGAAATATGTGAAGCGCAAGGAACTGGCTGCTCGTATCAAGTTAGCGATAAGCTACGGCGATTTGAAGGAAAACAGCGAATACCATTCCGCCAAAAATGATCAATCCTTTATGGAAACAAGAATTCTCATTCTGGATAAGATGCTGAAGAAAGCTCGTGTTATTGAAGAAGATAGTTTAGACTTATCGAAAGCGAGCATTGGTTTAACCGTCATCTTAAACGATATTGAATTTTCCGAGAAGATTGAATATAAGATCGTTGGAACCGAAGAGGCGGATGTAGCCGAGAACAAAATTTCCTATGAAAGCCCGCTGGGCAAAGAGCTTTTGGGCAAGGGAGTAGGCAGCATCATTAGTGTAAATGCCCCAATGGGCGTCATCAAATATGAGCTGCTTGAGATAAGAGCTAATTAAAAATTTCATTCGTAAGAAGCACAAACGAACTTGTTCATACAAGATCGTTTGTGCTTTTTTTTGTTTCATTAATGGAGTCTGCTGTTTAAGAATAGCGTAGGGAGGAGCGGCTTAGAACGGTCGCTCCAGATTGACGTATTATTTTCCCTGCATTACAAAACCTATACGTACGGTCTGCTCATTCCGGATTAAAGATCCGAACGAATATGGATAAAAAATAGAAAATGAGGAATTTATATGACATCGGATCAAATATCGCAATTTGAGAAAAAAATGATCATTCGGAATATTGTAGAGACGGATATTGAGAAAATCATTGAGCTTCAGCTCGTATGCTTTCCGAATATGGACCCGTGGAAAAAGAGTCAGATGCAGAGCCATATTCGCATCTTCCCTGAGGGCCAAATATGTGTCGAGCTGGATGGAGAAATTATTGGCTCCTGCTCAAGCTTAATCGTTAATTTCGATGATTATATGGATCAACATACCTATTCAGAAATTACGGATAAAGGGTTTATCCGCAATCATAATCCACGAGGCGAGAGCTTGTACGGCATGGAGGTTATGGTGCATCCCGAATATCGGAGAATGAAGATCGGCAGACGATTGTATGAAGCGAGGAAGCGTCTTGCCGAGCAATTGAATCTCAAAAGCATCATTGTAGGGGGACGCATTCCCGGCTACCACAACTATAGCGATAAGATGTCGCCGAGGGAGTATGCAGAAGAGGTGCTGCAGCAAAATATTTATGACCCGGTGCTTACCTTCCAAATGATGAATGGCTTTACGCTTAAGCGTATTATTACGAATTATTTGCCGGATGATGACGCTTCGATGCACTATGCAGCTTTGCTGGAATGGAACAATATCGACTATAAGCCGAGCAATAGTAAAACACATTATAAGCTGAGCTTCCCTATTCGTATTTGTGTTGTCCAATATATGATGAAGAAAATTGATTGCTTCGAGGAATTTGCTACGCAGTGCGAGCATTATGTCGATGTTGCTGCTGATTATAAGTCGGATTTCGTGGTTTTTCCCGAGAATGTAACCATGCAGCTGCTATCCTTCCTGGATGAGCGCTCGCCAAGCTCCGCCGTTCGTAAGCTTTCGACATTTACGACGCAGTATGTGGAGCTGTTTACAGAGCTGGCGGTTAAATATAATGTCAATATTATCGGAGGCTCTCATTTTATTGAACATAATAATCGGATCTATAACGTAGGGCATTTATTCCGGCGTGATGGAACGATAGAGCAGCAGTACAAGCTTCACATTTCGCCGAATGAACGGATATGGTGGGGGATTAACGGCGGCTCAAGATTGGAAGTATTTGATACCGACTGCGGCAAAATATCGATCCAGCTCAGCAGCGATATTGAATATCCGGAAATCTCACGTATTGTGGCGGAGGAAGGCGCTCAAATTATATTTGTGCCCTTCTGTGCGGAGGATCGGCAAACGTTCCTTCGAGTAAAGTATTGCGCTCAAGCCAGAGCGATAGAGAACCAAGTATATACCGTTACCTCAGGCACAGTGGGCAATCTCACACATGTCGACAATGTGGATATCCAATATGCGCAGTCTGGCGTATATACGCCAACGGGCTTCTCTTTCCCGCGTGACGGCATTGCGGAGGAATGCAGTGAAAATACGGAAACGGTCATAATGGCCGAGGTTGATATGGAAACGTTAATGCGGCATCGCAAGTCCAAAGAGGTATTAACATTCCGGGATCGTCGAACGGATATTTATTCGTTGCAAATTCGTTCGTAGCAAAGGAGCTAGCCATGAGGACGTTGAACATTGCTACGATGCAGTATGGACTGTCAGATGTCCAAACGGAGAACCAATTTTGGGATCGACTCAGCTTGATGATCAAAGATGCAGTCGATCGGGGCGCGAAGCTCCTTCTTTTCCCCGAATATTTGACCGCGCATTTGCTAAGCTTCAAGCCAGCAATGACTCATTATGCAGCTTGTCATTATTTAGACAGCTTTACGGATGCGTACAGGCATTTTTTTCAGCAAAGCAGCTGTGAATACGGCGTTGCTATTGTTGGCGGCACACATATTACCCAGGAAAAGGGCGGGTTTGTAAATAAAGCTTCGCTATTTTTTCCGGATGGGCGAATAGAAGAACAGAACAAGCTGCATTTGACGCCGGAAGAGCGTGACCGCTGGTCATTAATAGAAGGGGATAGGCTCAACATAGTGGATACGAAGTGGGGACGAATAGCGATTGCTGTTTGTTATGATATTGAGTTTCCAGAGCTTGCCCGAGTGGCAGCAGAGCGCGGAGCAACGATGATATTATGTCCATCTTATACGGATACCGTCTTCGGCTATCATCGTGTACGCCTTTGCAGTCAGGCTAGAGCGATTGAAAACCAGCTGTTTGTTGTATTAAGCGGCATAGTGGGATCGCTTCCCGAGAAACGCCCGCAGATCGATTATGGCTATTGTCAGGCAGGTGTGTTTACGCCATGCGACTTGCCGTTTACCGAAAAGGGTATTGCTGCGATCGGTGAAGAGAATCAGCATGGCATGGTCATGGCGAATATCGATTTCGCCCATCTGCAAGAAAATCGTCAGCACGGGGTAGTTGCGCCATTTTACGATCGTAGGCCTGATTTGTACGATAAGGCACCAGATTAATCTAAAACACTTCATATTCGACGAGTTAGTTTCAACTTTTGAAGTTATAACGTGCGAAAGTGGACAGTAGATAAAAATAATATCAGGATTTGAAATTAATTCGTTGAATCATATCGGCTGATCCGTATCCGGATCGGCTTTTTTCACTTTCAATGCAATTTCTGACAAATTTTTATGAGAAAAGATTAATTGGTCATAGGTCTTAAGCGCGTTGTAAGCTAATACTTTGTATGGCAAAGTATTACTACGGGAAGTTTGAATTGAAGTTAACCTTTTGAAGCGATTTATCCCTCAAACCTTTTATAGGAGGAAAGTGCAAATGGATTATCATTTCTTTGTAGGCAACGATAACGGAAACAGTGAGCATGATCTAATTATTGACGGTAAATTAATTCAACAGCCGAATGTTAATTGTACGGTGGACGAGCTTCCATGGAGTGAAGAGCAGACGCCGGAAAGCTTTATGAAAAACTTGCAGGATCAGTTAGTCGTAACGATCGATTCACCTGCGACAAGACCTGGCATGTATTATGTGGGCAAGTTCGCGCTGGAGAGCGGCGAGATTCTCGATAATTTGCAGATTGGTATCGATTTGAAGAGCGATATGGATCTGCCGGTCATTAATACACTCGCTCAGATCGCCGCTATGGCTGTTCAGAAGGCTTATGAGGAAGAGAAGAAAATACCAGACCACATCGACATAGAGGTGGATATGGCGACGGCTCTGCCCGTTACACAGCATACGGATGAAACATCCGCTAAATTCGAGAAACGCTTCACGACTGGTTCTCATCATGTGACCGTTCATCTTGGCATTAAGCGAGTGGCTGTGAAGATTGTATTTCCTTTCGCCAAAGTAGTACCGGAAGCGACACCTGTTATCTTCACCCTTCAGAAGGATGCTGAAGGCAGCTGGAGAGATGGCGAAATATTTGAAGATTTTCTACAGTCCTATGACATCGACAAGAAATTCAACGGCAGCTATTTCAAAGACAAACGAATTCTTCATGTCGATATTGGTGACGGTTCAACTGAATATCCAATCACGGAAGGCAATAAATTTTTGCGTCAATTCGTGCACGGCAGCCATCATGGAGCCGGTTATGCGATTGAAGAGGCGCTGGACGAATTTAACCGCCTTATCCATCTGCCTGACAGCCCAAGACAATTTTTCAGCGATGTCATAAAAAACCCGAAGCACAAATACCATGCGCGCGCGCTCAAAACGTTGAAAAGACCGCTTGAGAGCCAAGTTCGGCAAATTGTGCAGCATGTCAAAAAACAGCTTACTAAGGCGCGTAATGAAATTGATTTGATCTGCGTATATGGCGGCGGAAGCATTCTCATGCGTTCGGTTCTATACCCAGCGATAAAGGAATTATGTGCTGAACGGGAAATGCAGCTGCTGTATATTCCTGCGAATTATGCAGTGAAATTGAATGCCATGGGACTAGATGCTTTTGTACGGGGCAAGATTTATGAGGCGCTCAAGAACAAAGCGGTTCAGCCTGTTTAAGCAGATTTGGATGCAATTATAGCAATTTTGGTAGGTGACCTGTATGAAAAAAACAAAACAGCCTGGTGAAAATATTAGCTTAAAAACGAAGAAATCGGAAGACCCTCTTGTGATGCAGTGGCTGAATGCCCAAACGAACTTGATGGATTCACTTCGATATTTAATGGAAAAAGAGATTGTTCAGAATGGCGTGCGGAATTTGCAGGCCTATGTTCCTGCTGAAAGAAGCGTACTTCAAGGCTCTTCGACATGGTCTCAGGAAATCGATCGTCAGTCGTTTCCAACAGCAATTGAACAAACGGCTGCAGGTATAGAAACGGAAGAAAAAGTAAATTTCGAACCTGTGATTCCTGTTTCTGAGCCTGCTGCGGAAGAGGAAATTGATGATGATGATATCGAGGCTTGGAGTTAAAAAAAGGGAAAATATCGGTTTTGTATTACTTGGTAATATGGGGTAATACCTAGTGATACTCAGTGACATATTTACGGGTAATACTTGATATTATTTAGTGTTACTTGGTAGCATAACCTCGATAAACCCATATAAATAAAGGGATTGGCCGTTTCCGAGAAGAGATAAATCTTCTTAGGTAACGGCCAATTTTATGCGAATATAAGAGATAACGACCATTTTTGGCCATTTTGAATGTACTTCTCGAAATTGATTAGGCGATAATCCATAGTTATTTTGAACAGCGTGAAGAAGTATGTAGTGTTCAGGATGCCTACTTTTTCACTAATTACAGCGATCGAATCGTTGATGCTTATAAGTAATTTTTTGGCATCTTCTAGACGTATGTTTAGCCATTCAAAGAATGGTAAGCAGCGCAGAAATAAAAGAAGAAGGAGGGGCTGGCTGCCCCTCCTTCTTTGCTATATTTTCTATATTAGTATGCTAGTGCAAACATACCGTGGATATGTGAAAGGTAGCGAATGTTACTTGCTTCCTTCATAAGTGATGCAGGCAGGCCTTTCAGTTGTGTAGAATGGCCGCCGATTGTACCGACGCCGTCTTTGCGACCAAGGCTTCCCAGTGTACCGGAGAAAACTGGTGAGAAGTTAAGCATAGCGCCGCCTTTAATTTGAACCGCTAGGTTGTAGCCTACCGTTTCACCCATTTGCCAAGCAAGCTGAGCTGTTGGCGGGTAAGGACGTTCGCTGCCTTCTGGGAATACAACTGCGCAGTCGCCTGCTAGGAATACATCAGCATGCGAAGTCGATTGTAGTGTAGACGTAACCGTTGAACGGCCGCGATCTTCAGCAAGGCCGCTGCTTCCGACAACTGGATTTCCTTTTACGCCGCCAGTCCAAATAATTGTGCTGGATTCGATCGTCCGTCCATCTTTAAGCGATACGGAGTTTTTGGTAGCTTCTGTAATCGCTACGCTTGTAATGAAGTTAACGCCGCGTTTCTCAAGACTTGTTACAGCGCGATCAATAAGTACTTTAGGGAAGATTGGCAGAACGGCAGGGCCGGCTTCTACGCAATAGAGTGTAATATCATTGAAGTCGATGCCTTTGCTGCGACAAACCTCAGGAAGTTTATCTGCAAATTCACCAACAAGCTCAACGCCAGTCAAGCCGCCGCCGCCCACAACAATCGTTGCGTCTGCTTTGTTACCGGATTGTTTGTAAGCGTCCAGACGAGCCTCAACATGCGTACGAATGCGATTAGCATCAGCAACAGATTTGAGAACAAGGCTGTTTTCTTCAAGTCCAGGAATACCAAAGTAGTTCGTTTCGCTGCCAAGAGCAACAACTAGGGAATCATACTTTTGTACCTGTCCGCTGGCAAGAACGACTTGCTTTTCGTTAGGTTTAATTTCTTGTACAGTATCTACAATAATATTAACTTGTTTGTCGCTAAGCAGCTTGCTAAGAGGCAATGCAACAGCTTGCTCAGCAATCGTACCACCTGCAAGGCGGTGAAGCTCAGTAATAATTTGGTGCGTTGGGAAACGATTGACGATTGTAATATTCGCTTCTGCTGCAGATAGGTGCTTCCGTGCTGTTAGAGCAGTAAGAAGACCACCATAACCGCCACCGAGAATTAAAATTTGTTTCGACATGTTCATCCTCCATTCGATCTATAGGTATTTCTTATTATGCGTTTCCGTTTTTCCGTTCAGACAGAACGCTCAAGAATGCTTGTGCAAAGCGAAGCGTTTTTTGAACTTCCGGGTCTTTCAGCATTTTCAGCATAGCAAACAGGCCGACAGTAGAACCTGAAGCTTCTTGCGAACGCTCACCGGCTTCAATTGCAGCTGCTGCAATACCTTTTGCTTTGTCTTGAACTGGTTTGACGAATTCACCAATACCTTGAGCGAAATCGTTGATTAACACTTTGTCTGTAGCAATGTTTTGTGCGAAATCATAAGCCTTAGTCATAAGCGTAACCATCTCAGCAAGCCTAGGAAGGTTATCCACCAATACAGTAAGAGACTGTTGAACCTCCGGCTTCATTAACTGATCAAGTACATCTAACGACTGCTTTTCTTCGGCGAGGCTTGCTGCAACCTCTTGTCCAGTAGAAATTTGTGACATAAGAGAATGTCCTCCTTTACGTAAATTTGAGAGTAAGTTGTAGTCTCGATTCGTTCAGTCGCTAACGGAATGATAGCAAGCCCTTCAAAGATTGTTACACTTTTCACATAGTTTCCGAAACGTGTGTCTGTGCTGGCAATTCAGCCAAATCCTGATAAAGGCGCAGAATGAAGTAATAGCGAGCTGGAGCTAATCGGATTTAAACCCATTACCTCTATTCTACATCGTTTGAGGCAAAAGTTAAAAAGAAATTTATAACTTTTTGCAAAAAAAGTGGTTTCGGCTCGGAAAACGTCCCATTTGTGATTAGTTTCGTCGAAATCAAAATAATTTATTATATATCAAATTTCTTTTTATTGGTAAAATGATCAGAAACAAGTATCTGCAGGTGCAGGTGAAATTAGGGGAATGAATCTATATGAAGATAAAAACGCAAGTTTACCCTATTATTGACGGATTAAAGGAAAGTGAGCGAACGCTGCTTCTGCCTTATTTGAAGGAATATGAGTTCACCGCAGGCACAGTTATCCTTCGTCAAGGAGAAGTGAGAGAGACCTTTCATATTCTGCTGTCGGGAACCGTATCCGTTTATTTGGAAAATGAGTTGAGAGTACGTATAGCTACGCTCCGAAGGGGCGATTTTATTGGCGAAATGTCCTGCTTCACCGGAGACACCGTCAGTGCGACGGTAGAGGCGGTGGATGACGTGTCAACTGTATCCATGTCACGAGAAGGGATACAGCTTATGATGGATGGCAGTCCCGCATTTCGCAACCATATGATTGAGGCCATGGTTAAGCGCATTCAGAACTCGAACGAGAGAGTAATGGAAGAGCATGTTAAGAGCCATGTCATTATTAATCAGCTTGAACAGGAAGGAAAGCAGCGTTACGGCAAGCTCATAGGCGGAAGTAAGAAGATGATGGAGCTTCGTTATGAAATCGAACGTTTATCCGAGCATGTAGAGCCATTATGCATCGTAGGCGAGAATGGAGTGGGGAAAGCTCATGCAGCAGCAGCTATTCATTATCATTCCAGAATGGAGAGCTTACCGCTTCTGAATATTGACAGCGCGGATTTTAATTTGAATATGTGGGACATGAAGGTTAGAGCTGCTGCCGGAGGAACGATTGTCTTAAGACAGGCGGAACGCTTGCCTGCTCATATTATTAATGAGATCTTACAATCCAGCAGGGAAACGCGCGTCATTCTTACAGCTGAGTCATTGCCAATGATGAATGCGCAGCAATTGCATATTGCTCCGCTGCGGGAGCGAAGCGAGGATACAGCAGAGCTTGTCCATTATTTTCTTGAGCAGGCAGGAGCCGAAAGTCCGCAGGATGTGATCTCGCAGGAAGCGCTTCGGATGCTGAGTTTATTTCCGTTCCTAACAGGCAATGTGGCAGAGCTTATGCGTGTCGTACGCGAGGCTTATATCATAAGCAATGGAAGAATCATTCGTAATAACCATATTCGCTTCGGCAGGCACCGGGCACCGGGCTCTAGGCCGACAATCGGTCTTGCGCTCGGCAGCGGTAGCATTCGGGGCGCAGCGCATGTTGGTGTGCTCAAAGCGCTGGAGAAGGAGGGAATTCCGATTGACATGATCGCTGGGACAAGCGTAGGGGCATTTATCGGCGCTCTCTATGCTTCAGGCCAGCCCATATCGGAATTTGAACGCGTATTGCCTACCCTGCGATGGCGACAGCTATTCCGTCTGAACTTGTCGCAAATAGCTATTGCAAACAATAATCCAATGGAACGGTTTATGGAAAACTATATCGGACAGAAATATTTCGAGGATTTGAACATTCCATTTGCAGCAGTGGCATCAGATGCGAATACAGGAGAAGCACATATTCTGCGAACAGGCCTAGTATCTCAAGCCATTCGGGCAACAACAGCTGTACCGGGTCTAATTAAGCCTGTCAATATTGGGGGACGTACATTAGTTAATGGTACAGTCGTGCACCCTGTTCCAGTGGCACTAGTCAAAAGCATGGGGGCGGATATTGCTATTGCTGTTGATGTGAGCGCACCGACATTCACCAAAACTCCCGGCAAAAATTTTGTTTGCTCCATCCTCAAAACGATGGATATGATGAGTGAGAGAATGATTCAAGAGGAATTACAGGTGGCAGATGTGATTATTAGCCCACAGTTAGGGATTAGCCGCTATCATTTCAAGGATTCGTCTATTTTTATCGAAGAAGGCGAGCGGGTCGCCAGAGAAGCGATGGCAGAAATCAAAGATAAGATCCATCCAAGCACATACCGTTCATACAGAAGAAGCTATTCTCCGATCCTGTGAGATTAGCTTCTTCTTTTGCGCTCAGTATGTGCACTATCTCTAGGATTCAATATAAGAAGAAAATATTTTGTTGACATGTTCTTAATAACGAATTAAACTCTTCCTGTACACCACCGTTTTCCAACATATCAACCGTGTTTTCGTTCTTTCTCTGTTCGCTATAAAGAGTTTTTGGATATTATTATAAATGAATGAGCCATAGGAGGCACTATGAAATTAATATCCATTCTTATCCCAGCATTTAATGAGGAAGAAGTATTATATCAGCTTTATGAGCGACTTAATAAGGTCATTGAGCAAATTCCATATTATCGCTTTGAAATGGTTTTTGTAAATGATGGCAGTAAGGACAATACCCTATTCATCATGAAGTCTCTTAGGGAAAACGACAATAGAGTCAACTATATCGATTTATCCCGTAATTTCGGGAAAGAGGTTGCTATGATTGCCGGGCTGGATTATGTCAAAGGAGACGCAGTTGTCATTATTGATGCCGATCTTCAAGACCCGCCTGAGCTTATTTCGCAAATGATTCAGGGCTGGGAAGAAGGGTACGATGATATCTACGCAAAGAGAAAGAGCAGATCAGGAGAATCTTGGATCAAAAAAAGTACAGCGAGTATTTTTTATCGTGTATTAAAAGGTTTAACGAGAATCCCTATTCAAGAAAATACAGGGGATTTTCGTTTATTGGATCGAAGATGCATCGAGGCTTTAAAAACGTTACGCGAGACACAAAGATATACCAAAGGCATGTTTAGTTGGATTGGTTTTCATAAACAAGAAATCATGTTTGATCGCGATGCAAGAGCAGCCGGATCTACCAAATGGAACTATCTCAAGCTATTTAATTTAGCGATTGAAGGTATTACCTCATTTACAACAGCTCCTCTGAGACTTTCTGCATTATCAGGAAGCATAATTTCTATTATCGCTTTTCTTTATATAGGATGGATTGTAATCAAAACATTGCTGTTTGGAGAAGATGTGGCGGGCTATGCTTCTTTGATGACAGTAGTCCTATTCTTGGGCGGAATACAGCTTCTTTCATTAGGCATTATAGGTGAATACTTGGGAAGAGTGTTTAATGAGACCAAACAGAGACCTTTGTATTTTGTAGTTGAGTATAACGGGGAGAAAAGCTCATTTAGGGAGAACATGAAAGAAAAACTGCCTATCCTATAAGGAAGGCTTTTCGTGAGAAATAAAGTTGAGAATTGCAGTGAAATAGAGTCGAAAATAATAATTGGATGGTAATGAATGATGAGTATAAAATCAAGCACAATACTGTTATTAATCGGAATTTTTATTTATATGCTTGTCATTAATCTCTTATCGCCTATGTTTGCCGATGATTACAATTATTCATTCATGTGGGATAAGTCTAAGCGAATTGAGAATATTGTGGATGTGTTAAGATCGCAGTATATCCATTATTTTGAATGGGGCGGAAGATCGGTATCCCATACCATTGGTCAAATTTTACTCATGACAAATAATGGGGTGAGTTCAACTTTAAACGCTATTGTTTTTACTTTTTTTATTTATCTTCTATATAGGCACTCACAAGGAATTCAACTTAAGTATCAATCCGTCACCATTTTGCTATTAATTTTTTTCTTTTGCTGGACTAGCTTTCCTTCCTTTGGTGAAACCAATGTCTGGTTAATTGGTTCTGTTAATTATTTGTGGACCTCTGTTTTTATCCTTTTATTTCTTCTTCCTTTTAGAAATAAGCTGCTTGGAAGTGAAGTTAAGGATAGCTTCGTAAGCCGCGTCTCGATGCTGGTTCTAGGTGTTCTGGCAGGCTGGAGCAATGAGAATACTGCACTATCTACGCTTATAATTTTATCTATATTCATTATCTACTTTTATGTCAAGAAACGGCTCGATATTTGGATGATAACAGGATCAGGCGGCTCATTGATCGGGTTCCTTTTTCTTATCTTGGCGCCTGGCAATTTGGTGAGAGCCAATCAACAAGGAAAAGCTGATGATTATTCCTTTGCCTTGTACCATATTAAAATACCAGCCATGATGACTTTGAAAATCATGCTATATCAAACCCCTTTATGGATCGCATTATTCCTATTTGTAGGCATCATATTCATGCATATCAAGAAAGCAGCGCCCGGTTTTACATTTATGGTGTTTATGAAAGAGAACAGAACAGATGTCGTCTACTCAATTCTGTTCATTTGGATAAGTATCCTCAATAATATAATAATGTTTGTATCACCCTACTTCCCGTTCAGAGCAGGCTTTGGATCAAGCATGTTCTTAATGATCGGAGTAGTAAGCCTGTTGAGAATCAATGCCGTTAGGAATGCATTTATAAACAAAAAAATGATCTACTCGGCAGCACTGAGCTTATTATTAGTCGTTTCAATGAGCGCAGTTTTCATTAAATATGCGCAACTCAAACATGAGAATCAGTCACGGATTGCATTCATAGAGGAGAATTTGAAGAAAGGGAACGATACTCTTACCGTTTCAGCCTTCTCAATCGATTACAATAATCCATTAGAAAGCTATTTAAGCCATGTCTTCGTGTCAGATATCGGAAAAGACTCCACTAGATGGCCTAATAATGTTTATTCTCAGTATTATGGATTAAAATCCATTAATCTTGAATAGCTGTAATCGGAGCATGCTGATCTCTTATTCCAAGAGGTCGGCTTTTTTATGTTGAATAAAATTAGAAGCATTGTTGACTCTCACGCAGCGTCATCCTTTATAGTAGGAATCAAGGGGGGCTGCTAGCGATGAAAGTAAAGGAAGTATCCGATTTAGTAGGGATCAGCGTGCGCACGCTGCATCATTACGATGAGATCGGTCTGTTAAAGCCGGAGAAGCTGTCCGAGGCAGGCTATCGTATTTATTCGGAGCGCAACTTGGAACTGCTGCAGCAGATTTTGTTTTTCCGAGAGCTGGGCTTCCCTCTGAATAAGATTAAAGCGATTATCAGTAGTCCATCCTTCAACACAGAAGAAGCGCTTCTCCTGCACCGAAAGATGCTGCTCGACAAACGTCAGCATTTGGATCAAATGATTAGGACGATTGACCGAACGATTAAGCATGCGAGAGGAGAAATACAAATGACAAATGAACAAAAATTTGAAGGCTTCGATTTCAACAGCAATCCTTATGAGCAAGAGGCTCGAGAGCGCTGGGGCAATGAGGCGGTAGAAGAATCGAAGGCCAAGATGGGCCGTATGTCGAAGCAGGAGCAAGAGGACATGACCAAAGGCATGAATGCGATTTACACCAAGCTAGCCTCTTTGCGCAGTGAACGTCCAGACTCGGATGAAGCGCAAGCAGCCATTCATGAATGGTTCGTATTCCTGAATGGAATGGGCAGCTATTCCCTGGAAGCGTTCAAGGGCTTAGGAGGAATGTATGTTGCAGACGAGCGTTTCACGAAAAATATCGATAAATTCGGAGAAGGCTTAGCCTTGTTTATGCGAGATACGATGGCTTTTTATGCTGAAAAGAATGAAGAAGCTTAGGATTAGTAATTTCTAATACAGCCTGATTTGAATCGCCTCTTCCGAACCTTTATTATGGTATAGACTAATCGGAAGGGAGAATATCATGATGACAACTGAAACACTGCCAAGTTACACTCGTAATTTCACTATTTCTACAGAGGTTTTCCATAAGCCAGGCTTGGATATTTATTCGCAAATGATTTATATCGTGCTAAGCTCCTGTACCGCGGATTCCGCAGCCATTACATTAAGCGAGATTGCAGAAAAAGGCCGAATGACGGAGAAACAGACCGTTAAAGCGATGCAATTATTAGTTGATGAACAGCTGATCCCACATAAATTGTTCCGCAAAATGATCGGTGAATTCCAGGATGATCGCCTTTCTTGGGCAGCCAAAGGACTTCTCACTTATTGCAAGGAGCATACGAATATTACGATTCCCGAGCTGCTCTCACTCTCTGACCAGTCGGGAGAAGATGAGCACAGTATTCGCAAGGCGCTGCTCGAGCTTGAGCGGAACGGATATTTGGAGGAGTTCCCTGAGCTTAGCAAAATTGCGAATTAACAGGTTAATGATTAACAGTATCGAGCTGAAATAACAAATAGCAGGAGGAATGACTCGACCCGAGTTCATAACTCCTGCTATTTTTTGATTATTCGGCAGTCTTTAATCAAGGCTCAGCCTCTCAAGCAAGGCATCTCCGTTTGAACTCACTCTAATATAAGCGTAACGGGCATTTTGTTCGGTTTCTATCCCCGTGCCTTCGGCCACAAAGAATGTCTCGATCCCGTAATAGATGTTATGTGAGCCGCTTACGGTTCCTTTTATAATGATTTCCTTATCCGCCAGCTTATCGCCGTGCTTATATAAACGATCAAACACATAGACTCCGCTCGCATCAGGCCGAAGCACGACCTTGATTCGGCTTAAGCCTGGGCGTGATTCCAACTCAGCTATGACCGCTTGCGGCGGTGTAGAAATGCTGTAACGCAGTGTGACATAGTCTCCTTGTAACAGGGATCTCGGATCAAGCGGCGCGATTTCAAGCTTGACGGATGTACCATTTGAGATCAGTATCTCATTCGCAGCTGCATGATACCCTATATAGCCAAGCTGCAGAAGGATGACGATAGCAATCATAATTGGGCTTTTCCGAAGCAGGATATGGTTGGCTTTAGCCTCTTCCGGTGCGCGGGCATGAGTCCGGTATGCGAAAATATAAGTAATGGCAATCGCTATTACGCCAAGCAAGGCAAGGGTTATAGATTTGTGCAGAAGCGTCCAAAATAAATCATAATATTTCAGTCCAATAAATACGAACCAGAACACTAAGCTCATTGCTGCTTCCGGCACTTTACCGCGTCGCACGAAGAAGAAGGCCAACCAGGTTACGACGATGAAGTTCAAGATGTTAAACAATTCGTATGAATAAGGAAATATGTCGGTCATAATGGTAAGCCAGAACATGAAGAGCAAGGTGAACAATAGTCCACATTCTCTAATATGCTGCTTCAACGGTCCCTCACGCAGCAGGAAATGGCATTCATATATAATCGCATTCATCAACGCCAGAATGAGGACAATGATGGAATTCGATTGATGGACAGAATCAAAGAGCTGAAGCAAAATAATCGAGACATTCAGATTAATCAGCGAATAAGTGAATATATGCTGAGCCCGTCCATTCAGGCTGAACCAGCCTGCTATCGTCACGATTAAGAAAAGAAGTGAAAGAATAGACGAATGCATCCAAACAATGGAAACCATTCCTGCTGCGTAGCCGATTGTAAGCACGGTATATCGGATAGTCGCATTGATGCGAGGGAGCAGGATGACAGGAATGATGAATAGCAGTGCAATCGCGAACAGCATATGCTGCGGCTTGATGTCTGTGCCTTCAGAGGCAAGAAGCACTAGTCCTATAAGAGAGATACTGCCAATGAATACGCCAAGTATTGTGACAATTCGGGATACGATTCTGCCCGCAAGCATACTTTTATGCGCTTCATTATGCTCATCGGCTTTACGCTCTCCATCATCAGAGGAGCTGCTTCCAAGTTTATTTAAATAACGGAAGAACCATATGTTTCCTGTCAATAATAAAGCGACAAATACGAGTCCATATATAAAGAAAGCGGTAGAGGCGTATTTAGACAAGAGCTCTACAAATTTAAATATGGAGAAAGCGGATACGGCAAGCGCATTAAGCGTAAGCATCAACTTGTTCAACCGAATACGCGAAAAATAATAAAACCCGACAGCAATGGCCAGTACGCAAGCCGTGTTCAGCCATAGCTTATAACTGCTTACATCGAAGGATACAGATGAAATAAGCAGAGAAGTATGGAACATCATAAAGCTAATTACCTTAAGCGGTGTCGATTTAAGCCATTTCACATCTGTCACAACAAATAGAATAAGGTTAATCAGAGTGAACAGGCAGCCGATCAGCAGAAGCTGTTTGTCGGTATGAAATACATGTAAGGACGTAGGAAAGAAATATTGCCATAAAGTTAAATGGACAAGTATATACGTCAATATATAAAACGGATTATAGCGGGTAATCATACTCATGAGCAGAGCAGGAATCGACCATACGAGAAATAAGGTATAGGTATCCGCCTGCGCGTTGTAGATTTGATTAAGGAGAGCAACCGAAGCTCCGAATGATATACAGCCTCCCACGAGAAAGATTGCCGATAGAAACGAATGATGGCCCAGCATGATTTTCATTTTTGAGAAAATAAATGAAACGCCATAGAACAGAACCATGATGCCTGCGGAAGCGAGAATTTTATCAGCACGGCCAAGACCGGTCCAGTTCGCGGCAAAGAAATAAATGACGGAAGCAAGCAACAGGGAAATGCCCATTAGAAATCCGACTCGGGTAACATTTAAGCGGAGCATTAAACTCACATGCCTTTCTTGTTGGTATGTCTTGTATTATAATGACCCGTTCAACAAGCAACTAGTACTCACTTTTTGTAGTACCTTCGAAATAATAGCAGAGCTTATCAGCTTGTATGTGTAGTACGGGGGAAGTAATTGAGCATTATGACGGCAAAACCAAGTTATTATGCTATTCTTAATGTAAACATGTTTCCGATAAGCCTAATCATAGGCAGGCCATGCCAATAATACGCAGAAGAGGTTTACACATGAGCGAGTTACGATTTAAAGACTATAAACTAAGTGATGAAATTGTAAGAGCATTAGAAAGCCTTTCCTACGAAACGCCGACAGAGGTGCAGAGTGAGGTTATTCCGGTTGCGCTTGAGCGGAAGGATCTTGTTGTGAAATCGCAAACGGGCAGCGGCAAGACCGCAGCCTACGGCATACCGCTGTGCGAGCTTGTGGATTGGAATGAAAATAAACCGCAGGTGCTCATTCTTACGCCAACGAGAGAGCTGGCGCTTCAGGTGAATGAGGACATTATGAATATCGGCCGCTTCAAGCGGATTAAGGCAACCGCTGTATACGGCAAGCATCCTTTCCATATCCAAAGAGCAGAGCTGAAGCAGCGAACGCATATGGTTGTGGGTACACCCGGACGCGTATTTGATCATATTGAACGCGGTACAATGGCATTGGAGCGCGTCAAATATCTCGTTATCGATGAAGCTGATGAAATGTTGAATATGGGCTTTATCGAGCAGGTGCAGTCCATCATTCAGAAGCTTCCGAGTGATCGGGTAACGATGCTGTTCTCCGCAACGTTCCCAGAGGATGTTGCGAAGCTGTCGCGCCAATATATGAAAGATCCTGTTTCAATCGAGATCAAGGCTGCGGGTCTTACTACCGCTACGATAGAGCATTCTCTTATTGAAGTGAAGGAAGCGGATAAATTTGCGCTGCTGCAGGATGTTCTGGTCGTGGAAAATCCGGACAGCTGTATTATTTTTTGCCGCACGCAGGAGAATGTGGATCACGTATTTAGAAGAATGGCAGAGCTTGATTACCCATGTGATCGGATTCACGGCGGTATGGAGCAGGATGAGCGCTTCGAAGTAATGAATGCGTTCCGAAGAGGACAGTTCCGTTATTTAATTGCAACGGATGTAGCGGCGAGAGGCATCGACATTACGAATATAACGCATGTCATTAATTTCGATATTCCGCTGGAGAAGGAAGGCTACGTCCATCGGACGGGCAGAACGGGACGGGCAGGCAAATCAGGCAAAGCTATTACCTTCGTTGCGCCTAAGGATGGCCGCCGCGTATTAGATATTGAAGACTATATCGGCTTTAGTATCACTCGAGCAAAGGCGCCTTCGGAAGAGGCTGTTTCTCTTCGCAGGGATGATTTCGAACAAAAATTGAATATCGGTCCTGTCCTCAAGAAAGACAAGCGTGAGCAGCTGAATAAGCAAATCTTGAAGCTTAATTTCAATGGCGGCAAGAAGAAGAAGCTTAGAGCTGTTGATTTCGTCGGAACGATTGCTAAGCTGGATGGTGTTTCTGCGGACGATATCGGTATCATCACCATATTGGATCATGTAACGGATGTTGAAATTCTTAATGGCAAAGGATCCCTTGTGCTGGAGCTTATGAAGAATACAACCGTAAAGGGCAAGTTATTGAAGGTGCGCAGAGGAAATAAGACATAACGCATCTGCAAGGATGGTTTCGGCAGCATGCCGGAATCATCCTTTTTTCTTATGTCGATAGGTGACTCTGCATAATGCGATAGCTAATAGAAGGAGATTTAGAGAATGGAGAAGGATGTTTATGAAGCAGTATCTTTAGCGCTTGCTGCTGCTGCACTGCTAGCCCTTATTTCTATTGTATACAGGAGCTGGAGAAACGGCATATCTCCGATGCCGTCATCGGCGCCTGTAAGGCAGGCGGTTGTCCATGAGCTGAGAAGGCTGTCCAGCAGCGGCTTGCTGGTGGAAGCGGGCTCGGGCTGGGGCACGCTAGCCCTTCAAGTTGGGAGATGCTTCCCAAAGCGCCGAATTGTCGGGATAGAAAATTCGGTTATCCCCATGTGGATATCTTTTTTAGTCCAAAAAATCAATAATCAAACCAATATATCGTTTATTAGAGGTGATTTATACACATATTCGTATGAGAATGTGGATACGGTTGTGTGTTATCTCTATCCGGGTGCAATGAAGCGGTTAAATCCCATTTTCCATGCTCGGCTGGCTCCTGGATCACATATTATAAGTATTTGTTTCGCGCTGCCGGATTGGGAGCCGGAGCGAGTAGTCGTTTGCCGAGATTTCTATCGAACAAAGGTTTATGTGTATAAGGTATAAGTACATGCTGAGGAAGAGCAAGAACAAGAGGGTTGTTAACCGTTTAAACTCTGTTTAAATTGGGGGAGTACAGTAGGAAGCGTGGTGGAGAACAGAAAAGCAGATAGCAGATATAGAGGAGTGGGTAAGCAGTTATGGAAAATAAAAAAAATAACATTCGGCGCTTCATCGGACTTATTATGCAGTCGAATCCGCCGAAAGTATTGCTTTCGATAGCAGTAGTACTTAGTGTTGTAACGACATTGGTCAGTCTGACGATACCGTTGTTCACGAAAAACCTTGTAAATGGATTTTCATTCGGTTCTTTAAGCACAGGGCAAATTATAATGATGGCGGCCGCTTTTATCGCGCAGGTAGTATCAGGAGGGGTATCGGTTTATTTCCTTCATTATGGAGGCAATAAAATTGTGTCTGCTATCCGTGAACGGCTGTGGAGCAAGCTGCTTCGCCTGCCAGTGCCTTATTATGATAACAAATCATCCGGGGATACGATTAGCCGACTCACCAATGACACGGCTATTTTGAAGGGACTTATTACTGAGCATGTAACTGGTTTTTTCACTGGAATTTTATCAGTAATCGGCGCATTATCCATCCTGTTCTATATGAACTGGCAGATGACGCTCATCATGCTTACCGTATTTCCCGTTGCTGCCCTCATTATGGTGCCGATTGGCCGGAAAATGTATGCGATCTCCAAATCAACGCAGGAGGAGAATGCTCGCTTCACTTCGGTTGTTAACCGTGTCGTATCGGAAATTCGCTTGGTCAAGGCATCGGGCTCTGAGCCGGCAGAATATGAGCAAGGCCGCACAGGAATCAACAACTTATTCCGATTTGGCTTGAAGGAGGCTCGCATGCAGGCCTTGATTTCACCAATGGTTTCATTTGTCATTATCCTGCTGCTCGTTTGCTTGATTGGGTTTGGCGGAGTGCAAGTGTCATCAGGAGCGATGACGGCGGGAGAACTGGTCGCTTTCATTATGTATTTATTCCAAATTATGCTGCCTATTACACAAATCTCTCAGTTTTTCACGCAATTTCAGAAGGCAATGGGAGCGACAGAGAGCATTATTGGTATATTGGATTCAGAAGAGGAAGAGCAGGACAACGGCAAACCATTAAAGGAATTAAATCAGACGCTTGAGGTGAATCATGTGACGTTCGCCTACAAAGCGGAAGAGGCCATTCTTCGTGATGTGAGCTTGCGTATTGAAGCGGGCAAGGTAACGGCTCTCGTCGGCCCGAGCGGAAGCGGCAAAACGACGCTGTTCTCGCTGCTGGAGCGGTTCTATGCACCAACCTCCGGCTCCATTAAAATAGGAGGGACGGATATAAAGGATACGTCGCTTCGATCATGGCGAAGAGGAATCGGCTATGTCTCCCAAGAGAGCCCGATTATTGCTGGCACAATTAAAGATAATTTATGCTATGGACTTGACCGAGAGCCAAGCCAGGAAGAAATAAAGAAAGCGGCGCAAATGGCATACGCAGACGGATTTATTGAAGCTTTGCCAGAGAGCTATTCTACAGAAGTAGGAGAACGAGGAATCAAGCTGTCCGGCGGTCAGCGGCAGCGGATTGCGATTGCTAGGGCGCTGCTCAGAGATCCGCAAATTCTCATGCTGGATGAGGCGACTTCCAACTTGGACAGCAAATCAGAGGAAGTCGTTCAGGATGCGCTCAAAAACTTAATGATCGGCCGAACGACAGTTGTAATTGCCCATCGTTTGTCTACGGTGGTAGATGCTGATTCCATCGTGTTCTTGGATAAGGGCGTAATCACAGGCGTCGGGACGCATGAGCAGCTGTATGCAAATCATGCAATGTACCGTGAATTTGCCAATGGCCAGCTCCGCATGAACCAAACGGCGTAAAACAAGGAGAGGGGAAATTCAAATGGGCTATGTGCTGGTAGTTGATGACGATCCGCATATTCGGGAGCTTGTCCGTGTTATTTTGCAGAGGGAAGGGCTGACTGTGCAGGAGGCAGAGGATGGGCAATCAGCGCTGGAGAGGATGGAATCTTCACCCGCAGATATGGTTGTTCTTGACATTATGATGCCTAAGCTTGACGGTTGGGAGCTCTGCAAGGAGCTGAGAAGCCAATATGATATTCCCCTGCTCATGCTGACCGCCAAAGGTGAAATGGTTGATAAGGTGCGCGGCTTTAATCTAGGTACAGACGATTATTTAATAAAGCCGTTCGATCCTGCCGAGCTGGCTGTGAGAGTGAAAGCATTGCTCAAGCGCTACCGTATCGCCATATCGCAGCAGGTATCCGCAGCAGAGCTGCTGATGGATAAGCAAACGTTTGAGGTTAAGGTTCATGGGGAGGCCATTACGCTCCCCCCTAAGGAGTTTGAGCTATTGTTCATGCTAGTAAGCCAAATCGGACGGACTTTGACAAGAAATCAATTGATTGAAACGATATGGGGTTATGACTTTGATGGGAATGAGCGGACGCTTGATGTGCACATTAATCGATTGAGAGAGCGGTTCGTGGCATGGAGCCTCTCCATCAAAATTAGCACCATTCGCGGACTAGGCTATCGGCTGGAGGAGCTGAAATGAAGAAAAGCTTTTCTAAGATAGGTATAGTGCTGCGATTTTCAATGTCTATTACCTTATTGTTTGCTTATAGCGGGTTAACCTTTTCTCTTGCCTATTGGCTGTTGAATTGGTTTTATGACAACTATGAGGTGGATGGATCTCCTTATATCAGACAGCTTATCAATTGGGGACTTGGCATTGTGTTCATGTTTCTTTCTATCGCTTTATTTGGTTTAATTGCGAGACCGCGACAGAGAGCCATTTGGCTGGAAGTGATAGCTGCGATCAGAAGGATGGCCAAGGGCGATTTCAATGTCACCATTAAGATGGATAAATATCAAGGTCAGGTCGGACAATTCATTGAGTCGATAAATGATATGGCCTCTGAGCTGAAGCAGGTGGAGCGGCTTCGTCAGGAGTTTATTTCGAATGTGTCGCATGAAATCCAGTCGCCATTAACGTCAATTCGCGGCTTTGCGAGCACGCTGCAGCGCGAAGGACTTAGTCTGGAGGAGCAAAGACATTATTTATCCATCATAGAGAAGGAAACGACGCGTCTTTCCAAAATAAGCGATAACCTGCTCAAGCTTACTACGCTGGAATCGGAGCAGCAGGAGCTTGATGCGCACAGCTATCGCCTTGATCAGCAGCTTGAAAGTATTGTGCTTGCTTGCGAGCCGCAATGGCTGGAGAAGGAGCTTGAGCTGGAATTGGAACTGCCTGAAACGGAAATAACGGCGAATGAAGGAATGCTGAGTCAAGTATGGGTCAATCTCATCCATAATGCGATCAAGTTTACTCCGGACCACGGCAATGTCAAGGTCATGCTCAGCCAAACGGAGCATCATGTGAAGGTGCGGATCGAGGACAGCGGCATTGGCATTTCATCGGAGGATCAGCAGCGTATTTTTGAACGGTTTTATAAAGGCGATAAGCAGCGTACTCGGACGGCTGAAGGGAGCGGTCTTGGCTTGTCTATTGTGAAGAAAATCATTGAGCTGCATAAAGGTGAAATCGTAGTGGAAAGTCGATTGGGAGAAGGCTCTACCTTCGAAGTGTTTTTGCCTAAATAATATTCCCTATTCCCATTAACTGGAATGTGCTGTTATGTTTCAAATGGAGCCTGATTGTGTATTCTTTACTATATCAGAAACATATCAGAGCAACCGAGAGGGGTAGATAAGTATGGGTTTCCTATGGGCATTAATTGTAGGTGGAGTTATAGGCTGGTTAGGTGGACTTATCGTAGGACGCGATGTGCCGGGAGGCATTATTGGTAACATCATTGCCGGTTTTATAGGCGCTTGGCTTGGTACATTAATTCTCGGCAGCTGGGGTCCAGTCATTGGCGGTTTCGCAATTGTGCCTGCCATTATCGGCGCTATTGTAGTCGTCCTCATTCTAAGTGCGATTCTACGCGGAACAAGACGAGCATAACTGCTTGCTAAGCAAAAAAGGAAAATGCAAAAAACCGTTAAAGAAGCTGCTGATTAAGCTTCCTTAACGGTTTTTTGATAAAATAGGCGGAGCATGGGTTGACAGCATCCGTAATATCTATTATCTTTAAATTAAGATATTTCAAATTGAGATAAAAGCAGGAGTGATATTTATGGGTGATCAGGTGCAGAATGCAGCATTGGATCTCTTTATTGCTCTATCTAGAGCAAGTCAATGGGTTAACGCCCACGCAGATCGCGATATTCGCAAAAACGGCTTGAACCGAACGGAGTTTGGCGTGCTTGAGCTGTTGTATCATAAAGGACCTCAGCCGCTGCAGCAAATTGGCGAGAAGGTGCTTATGAGCAGCGGCAATATTACGTATGTAGTCGATAAGCTGGTGAACAAGGGTATGGTACGCCGTCGAGCCTCAACTGAGGATAGGCGTCTGATCTATGCAGAGCTGACCGAACAGGGCGAGCAGTTTATAGAGGAAATCTTTCCGGCGCATACTGAGACGATTGAGGCTGCGGAGAACGGGCTCACAGCGGAGGAGAAACAGCTTGCCAGCGAGCTGCTGAAGAAGCTGGGAAGGTTCGCACAGGAAAATTATTAATAAATAAAAGGAGGCTAACCGTTATGAGCATGCACACATCGGGAATTCATCATATAACGGCTTTTGTCAGAAACGCACAGCGAACAGCAGACTTTTATGCGGGAGTGCTGGGTCTGCGATTGATTAAAAAAACGATTAATTTTGATGCACCGGAAGTATATCATCTGTACTTTGGGGATGAGATGGGAAGTCCCGGCACGATCATAACCTTCTTTCCTTGGGAGAACTCTCGCAGAGGACGTGTAGGCAGCGGGCAAGTGGGTTATACCACATATGTCGTGCCTGCAGATGCATTTGAATTTTGGCAAGAGCGCCTGAATAAGTTGAGCGTGGATTATGAGCAGACGGTTAGATTTGGAGAGAATTATTTGCAGTTCGTCGATCCGGACGGTTTGAAGCTTGAGATCGTAGCTCGTGACGGCGGTAAGGAAAGCAGCTGGTCATTTGGCGGTGTTCCAGCCCATAAAGCGATTAAAGGTTTCGGTGGCGCAATTCTATACAGTTCAGCTCCCAATCATACTGCTGATCTGCTCGTGAGCTTGATGGGTCTGGAGCGTGTTGGACGCGAAGGCGCATATGCTCGATTCAAAGCAGCTGGGGATGTGGGCAACCTGATTGATATCTATATGGAGCCTATGGAGCTGGGACACGGCGGTTCGGGAACTGTTCATCATATTGCCTGGCGAGCCAAAGACGACGAGGAGCATGCATTATGGAGAGACCATGCTGCCAGAGAAGGACTTGAGCCGACTCCCATTATAGATCGACAGTACTTTAATGCAATTTACTTCCGCGAGCCGGGCGGTCTTCTATTCGAAATTGCGACCGATCCACCGGGCTTTGCTCGTGATGAAGAGCCGGATAAGCTGGGCGGGAAGCTCATGCTTCCCGAATGGTTTGAGGCTAAGCGTTCACAAATCGAGCAGTTGTTGTCACCATTTGAAGTACGTGTATTAGAGGAGGATAAATAATGAAGCATATATTTAAACAAGGAACAGATCAACAAGCGCCAGTGCTGCTATTGCTGCACGGAACAGGAGGTACAGAGCGGGATTTGCTGCCGCTGGCCGAACGAGTGTCGCAAGGCTCCTCTGTGCTCAGCGTCAGAGGCAATGTGCTGGAGAACGGAATGCCGCGGTTTTTCCGCAGGCTGGCAGAAGGCGTGTTCGATATAGAGGATCTGCTGTTCCGCACCAAGGAGCTGAATGAATTTCTGGACAGCGCCGCAGTAGAGTACAGCTTCGATCGCCAGAACATCGTCGCGATCGGTTATTCTAATGGCGCTAATATTGCGGCAAGCTTACTGTTCCATTATAAAAACACGCTGCGCGGTGCGATTCTGCATCATCCAATGGTACCTATCCGCGGCGTAGAGCTTCCTGAGATGTCAGGCATGCCTTGCTTTATAGGAGCTGGCTCCAACGATCCGCTGTGCACGCCGCAGGAGACAGAGGAGCTAGAACGTTTATTAAGAGCTGGAGGCGCATCGGTCGATGTGCATTGGGAGCCATATGGCCATCAGTTGACGAATACCGAGGTGGCTGCTGCAGAAGCATGGTATAACGAGACCTTTCTAGCGTAGTTTATATGCATGATTGAAAAGGAGGAATAGCGGTGCTATCGATTGATCCGGCAAATCAAAGCGTACAGGCGAATTATAAGCTGCTTATCGGCAGCATTATTCCAAGACCAATTGCTTTCGTTTCAACGCTTTCGAGTGAGGGCGTATTAAATGCAGCACCGTTCAGCTTTTTCAATATCGTCACTGCAAATCCGCCAATGGTTTCGGTATCCGTACAGCGAACCAATGGAGCGAGGAAGGATACCGCGCGCAATGCCATTGAGGCCGGCGAATTCGTTGTTCATATTTCGGATGAAAGCTATATCGAAGCGATTAATAAGACAGCGGCCAGCTTGCCGCCGGATGAGAGTGAGGTTGCCTTAGCGGGCTTAACGGCTGTTGCAAGTGAACGTATAAGCGTCCCTGGCATAGCCGAAGCGAGGATTCGAATGGAATGTGTATTGGAGCAATCGCTGTCGCTAGGCGGTACCGAAGGTTCTCCAGCGTGCGATCTGCTCATCGGCCGAGTGGTATGCTTCCATGTCGAGGAGGAGCTGCTTGAGCAAGGGCGAATTAACGCCGAAGCGCTAGCTCCGGTCAGCCGATTGGCTGGGAATGACTATGCTAAGCTGGGAGAGCAGTTTTCAATGGAGCGACCCGGTTAAGACGAGCGGGGGCTTTATTTGAAGGATGAGATCACAGGGCTGAAGCGGTGCAGCAATTTCAATTTTATGACGACATTCACAACGTTCGCAGCTGGAGGGCCATTAAGAATGGCGGCACTGCTTCTGATGAGGTGTAATATATTTTTATTTCTCTTTGACTGGTCTTGATAAGGAGGGAGCGAACGATCGGGGTGATTTTTCTCAGCATTGCTGCCGAGGCTTCGTTTCCTTCAAATTCGTAATGGTTGAATTTATTTAGTCATTTCTCGAATAACGCATATTTTAAAAGTATTATTACTGCCCTTGTACCGTAACCCTTCCCTCGATGGTCTCCGTCTTTTTGAATACCATACTAAACGCGCCGTGCAGGGGTGTCAAAACGGTTGATATAGTATTCTCTCAATCTTCTGGTTGGATTGCGCGTAATCTTAGCGCGTTATCCTGCCAAAAATAATTGCTATAATCTAATTCTTCCAGTTGGTTTAACGGCTGCCGCAGCAAACTACTCCTTAATTATTATATTTTAATGTAAAATTTACCAACCCTTTATCAAATCCCTTAATTTGTTTGCATGTATTACAGGAATTTCATAACCTTGATTAGTATTTTCAAGGTCTACCAATAGTCCTTTCATATCCCTATTTGTACCTAATGAAAGATGGTAAGCTTTTGTTGGTTGATCCTGAAATTTTATCTTCAAATTGTATTCTGCTACATAATTAATCATGCCCTCCATTTTCCCTGCACTATCTAAAGCCGTTTTGAAGACTTGAACGGATTGGAGATCATTGAATTGCTGGTCTGTGCATTCATTTGTATTGTCATGCCGACTACATATCAGACTAATTGTAACTTCACCGTTTTCCTGGATAGAGTCCTGGTTCTTCTCGTTACATCCAAGGATCATAATAAGAGTTAGCAAGAAGAAGGTAAGTAAATACTTTTTTACAATAATCGCCTCCTTAAGACCTATAATCTGTAGACGAGAAATGGAATCAAAAGGTTACTAATAGTTTTCTTGCAGGCCGGTACCATTGCCACATGATGGGTCGGTCATGTCTGCGAGATTAAATGGACGCTGGACGGATGATTTTAGGTAGATTTGTCCATAGGGAAATGGTAAATTATTCTATGATTAGTACAGCATAGTGTTTGTGTTCGATATGTGTTATTTGGATAACACGCAAGTCGGGATATACGTTTTGGCTCATATTATATGTTTGGGGAGGGTGTCTGCATGGACAAAAATTCTGTTTATAGAACAAACATTATTGGTGCTGGCGAGGCGGGCGTGGCCATATCGGTCGATATGGATATGAATGTTGTTCATAAAACAAACAGCTTATTTTGGGATACAAAAGGAAATGATGTTTTAGGAGCAACTTCGCTTCCTTTTTATGGAGCATATGTATCAGAAGAACAATGCCAACTTTTTGGCGATGTCTCAGGGAAAAAGCTGCTGGAGATAGGCTGTGGAAGCGGACAATCTTTGCAATATCAGGGGGAACGCAAAGCATCTGAACTATGGGGTATGGATTTATCAGAAAACCAAATCGAAAAAACAAGGCAACATTTGACGGCGTGCGGTCTTTCAGCAAAACTGATCTGTTCTCCCATGGAAGAAGAATGTGGCCTGCCAGTGGATTATTTTGACTTTGTTTATTCGATTTATGCCATAGGCTGGACAACCGACCTTGAGGGTACTTTTTCCCGGATTGCTTCTTACCTTAAAAAAGACGGCGTATTTATATTCAGTTGGTCTCACCCTATACATAAATGTGTTGTTACAGAAGAGGATATACTTGTTTTTAAAAAAAGTTATTTCGATGAATCTTGGTATTCAGTATCTCTTGACGAAAGTACGCTAACATTATCGGACCGTAAACTATCAACCTATGTGAATGCGTTGGCAAAAGCGGGATTTGTAATTGAGCAAATGATTGAGCAATCTGACACGGGGGACAGTAACAGCGATTTTGCAAAAAAAGCAAAAATGCTTCCTGTAACTTTTGTAATCAAAGCAAGAAAACTCTAGCATCCGATCATAATTTCCCCCATTATTAACAGCTCGAACCTAACAAAAACCATTCAAACACACGAGAATAAGGTGCTTGACTGGTTTTTGTATCCCTGCGATTCTACATCTCTAATTCGATAAGCAGCTGATCAGGTGAAAGCAGCTTCTTGAAATTGCTTTCTATATATGTATTAAACCCAAATGCGTGATATGGCAGTAAACCGGCGATTAGAGTTTCAATAAATCAAAAAAACAGCATGTATGGGCAAACAACTCATTCCCTTCTGAAGTTTAATCAAGTGGAATGTCGTAATTATTCATCTGCTGTCGAATCTCTATTCAATCGTTTCTCGTATTCATCTAATACACTATGGCCTAGCTCGGTTGTCCACATCCGATGAACCACATCATTAAATTCACTTTCTCTATCCCATATTTCTGGTTTATGTAATAAATGCAATGATTGCTCCAGCGTCAGATGCTGGGTTTGTACGAGATCATCCCAGCGGTGATATTGAATTTTTACAATCTCCAACACTTGGTTTTCGAGAAATTTCTCCAGCTTCTCAATGGCCAGCTTATATAATTCATGAAGTTTTAAAGAGGGGTAGCGGCTGGCAAGATCGTAAATAAGCTGTGAGAATGGTTCTTCTGCTTCTGCAGCATTTAGCAAAATCATATAATCATCCGTATCCTGTATTAAATCATGATCTTTGCTCACAAAATCATTCCTCCGTTTTTAAGATTGTCATTTATAAGTCTTGAGATAAACGCACCATATCTCTGCATTGGATACCATTCTCGAAAATTGCCTCTGGATAATGCCTAGTGAAAAAATCTCTGTCAACACCGGTGATTCTAAATCCGCATTTCTGATAAAGAGCAAGCTGTCCTACCCCTGAATTTCCCGTTCCAACCTCAATCGTCTTATAACAGAGTTGCTTCGCATATGCAATCGCGTGGTGTACTAACTGTTTTCCGATTCCTTTGCCCTGATGCTGCTCACGAACGGCAATATTAACTAATTCAACCGTTTCAGGTCTTGTGGGCAGCAGTACATATACGGCTGCTATTCCCTCGTCCCATTCCGCGACACAGCATTGTCCTCGTTTCAAATATTGCTCGACAATCGGAATAGAAGGATCTGCTAATAAAAGTAAGTCCATAGGTGGAGCTTCATTTTTATTTAATTCGCGTATGATCATTTTGTCACCCTTTAAAAGTGTTAGTTGATGCGGTTATACGGGTTCAATATATGTTATGGCGAAATACCTGCAGAACTAGTTTCCTTAGCCTCTACAGGCTTGTCTTTAACAAATGCCCCGTCTGTCCAGCGATGCACTACATCCATATACTTTCCTTCCAGTTGATCATAATACTTATTCAGAAATGCTTTCTCTCCCGCCTTAGCATAGCGAATGGATGGATAATGATCAGCGGAATATATATTTCTCTCTAAAATCCCGAAACCATTCGGTTCAAGCGTCAGCAAGCAATAAAAGTTTCCGTTGCTTCCACCCCATTGTCCGATTGTGAAATCCGGCTGGCCGTCATCATTATAATCGTCGAAGAGAAGCTCGAATGGCTCATCTTGTTGAAAGCTCATCTCTTCTCCGCCGAATGCATCGTTAAGAGGGAGCCGAGCTAGTTCCTGACCGCTAGAATTTATTGCAATAACCTCAAATTTGCCCGTTCGGAATGTTCCCTGAAACGGCCCAGGCTCAGTATCCGTAATCTCCTTGCCTTCTGTCATCAAGATTTGGATCGTCATTTCCGCTCCTTCACCAGCATCGGCAATTCCTTCTGCTATGAGGAGAGGTGTTATCTTCTCTTCGGTTATATGGTCAGTCGCAGCCGTATAGAGCTTAGTAGTATTATGATGTTCGGATACCGTTTGACAAGCAGTGCCTGTTATAATGATCAATACCAGTATTAATGCTAGCGCTACCCTGTATTTCATTTTCAAAGCAGCATCACCCACCCATTACCATTTTCTATCAAATTAAGACGAATTTATTACATATTTAGTTGCGGAATATTCAACTTAAGTTCTCCGAAAAGGAGATGATTGGAAAATGGGCTTGAAACAAAATGACGGGTCTCACCGTACATATAAACAATGAGACAGAAGAGAGAAGGAGATGATAAGTATGGGAATGCCTATGGGCGGCGGCTTTGACATGATGTTTACGATCGTTCCTATTATTATTGTCATTGTGTTCGTGATTGTCATTATAGGAATTGCTACAAACGGGGTACGTTATTTTAACAATGTGAAATCGCCTCGCCAATCTGTATTTGCCCGGGTTATCACCAAACGAATGGAGGTTCGCCATCATACGAGCCAGTCTAACATTGGCAATGAGAGCATGCATTCTGTTAACTCATCATCCCGCACGTATTACTATATAACACTGGAGTTTGACAACGGCGATCGGAAAGAATATCTGGATGTGAAAAACTTATTCGGCTTAGTTGTCGAAGGCGATGAAGGATATGCTGCAATTCAAGGCGATTGGATTGTCGCCTTTGAACGAGGAGCCGTGTCGAAATGATAGGGTAACACGCTTGCTGCGTTGTCCAAAACAGAAGGGATCGCGAGTGGTTGATAGTTTCATTTCTTAACTCTAAACCACTCTATCCAGTTCGATTTACTCCATTTATTTCATTATTTGATGATAAATCAGCATATCCTCATTCGCATAAATGAAATAAGTGTATTAGGGCAACTCCAACTCATCTTGATTAATAATTTGTAAATAATCTAAATTTATTTTTTCTAATTGATAATGGCCTCCGTTAAAGGTGTAAATTGGATTTTTCATTTCTTCTGCTTGGTTAATAGGCATCCAAGCGACATGAATAGGAGAGCCGAAACTTCTATTTTGGAAAATATCACTGGGCTGCCTCGCTTTATTCAATTGAAGACTGCTGCTCATTATTTGCACCCATTCCTCGGGAAGCTGGAGCACACCATATGTTTGCTCTTCCACTGCGGAAGAAAATTGTTTCTGAATTTTTGGCGTATAGATATTGGACTCAGGTTTCTGAGTAATGGAATACCCTCGTGGTCCGATTAAATAATAATTAATCCGGTTTAACTGATCCTTAGGGTCAATGTTCCAGACTAGGTAGTAAGTAGAGGGATCGTTAGCATTGAGCTTCCATAGTTTCGGCTCGCCTGTATCAACCCGCGCAAGCTTCCACTTCAACCCTTTCCAAATCCAATAGCTTACGCCATAGTGGTCATCGCTCGATATGAAAGGAACAACTGCATGACGTTCATCCAACCGAGTAGCAGCTTGAACCTTAAGGGCGCCTGCTTCCGGGTAATGTCCATTCATATTCTCAATTAATTGTTTATCGTTAGGGAAGTCCTTTGGTTGCGCATTGTAGAACAGTATAACGATCAAAGCTATAGCTGCTAGACTAACAAGAATGATAATCTTCTTCTTATTCATCAGAATCTGCCCCTCTCTCTATGAGCGGTTCCGTTGAGCGGTAATAATACTGCTGATTCGCTGTAGTGATTAGTATACCTTTGCTGTCTTCCTCGATATAGATCTCGGTTGCTATTCCGCTGCCCCATTTTGGCATCGCTCCAACTAATTGATAAGGAAACTTCTCTTTCCGATAATTCGACGGGCTCTCGCTTTCTAATACAATTGCCCGGTACCAATTGTCACTTTCAATAGGAGTTGGCTTGAGCTCTTTAAGCTGCTTCATGAATTGCTCCTTGTGGAAATAGGCCTCAGAAGTGGAAGGAACAATTCGTATAATAGCTGCATCATTCACATTCGCAACATAAGTGGACACTTGTCCCTTCGGATAGACCCAGCTATGGGTCAGGGCAGATAGTAAGGTAGCTATTAAGAAAACAAAGTTTGCCCAAAATCCAATCCAAGCAAATCGCCGATACAACTGGAATGTCGTTTTTTTCAAGAGAAAATATACAAACCAAACGCCGAGCGGTAAAATAGGTAATTTTACAGAAGTATGAAATAGGGTGATATTTAATGAGAAGGCGCCTAACCCAATCAAAGCAACGAGGATAGCTCTCCAGAGTACGGGCTTCACTTCTTGCTTCAAAAATTGACGGATGACCAAAAAACTAATGAAGCCCCAGCTTAAGACAGAGAAAATAATAGTAATGATATTATTCGGCAAATCGAAATTGAATTGCATGCCTTTACCTCCGATGCTTTGTCTATTGATCCAATAACTATATAGCGTACAGTACTTTTAAAATGTGATTTCCAATATTTAGACGAATCATAAATAGACTATGTTGCTTAGCGGTGGGGGTAGCATGGGAACAGAATAGTGACGAAAAAAAAAGGCAGCCGGCAAACACGAATTGACGTGTTTACGGGCTGCCTTCTTCTGTTAAATCTGCACGAGCAGCAATATAATGGATGACAAGCCTAGGCAAGTACTAATTAGGCAAAGAAACAAGACGACTTGCTTATGAGTGAGGCCAGCTCGTAATAATCGATAATGAGCTTGGCTTGCATCGGCTTCATAAATCGCTTTGCCCTGCAGCATACGTTTCACGACGACGAACAGATTATCGAATATCGGTACGCCGATTGCTAGTATCGGGATGAATAATGACAGCAGGGTAGCTTGCTTAAAGGCGCCGTCTAAAGCGATTACGGCCAGAATGAAGCCTAGAAAGGTTGCTCCTGCATCTCCCATGAAGATTTTGGCGGGAGGCTTATTGTAGCGCAAGTAAGCGACGGTTACGCCGACTAAAATGATCGCCATGATAGCGGAGTTGGATTGTCCTTTGGCAATAGCGACAATGAACAGCGTAATGGCCGAAATGGTAGTGAGTCCCCCAGCTAATCCATCCATGCCGTCTGAGAAATTAATGACGGTTGTAACTCCGAATATCCACAGAATCGTAAGTAAGAACTGCAGTATAACCGGAAGCCATACATATTCCCCAGAAAGCGGATTATAAAACCCTGTAAATGAGATGCCAGACGCATAGACGAGTACAGCCGCAGAAATTTGCACGATAAACTTTGGAAGCGACGGAAAGTCCTTGCCTTTTGTTTTGTACCAATCGTCTATTGTCCCAATAATGAGCAGAAGCACGCCCCCAGCAAATATAGCGACAGTTTCCATGGAGAAGTCTCTAGACATGAGAAGGTATGTAATAAAGAATCCTATGAATATAACATAGCTTGCTGTGAGCGGGATCGGCTCTCGATGGAGCTTGCGTTCCACGTCTTTTCTAGGCTTGTCTACGAAATCTAGACGGAAAGCCAGCCGACCGAACGGCGGAATTAAGAAGTAAACGATCGTAAAGGACAATAATAGAGAAAAAGCGTATATAATAAGAGCCACCACCATATTTTTATGTATTATAGCTAGCATTATTGTACATTTTAAGCTGAATATTGTCGATTAGAGGAAACAAAAGTGAGAGTATTCTAATTTTTGTAACGGTGCGCTAATTAGGCATGCATCCTTCCATAATAGACGGAATAAAGATAAGCAATCGTTTGTTTGAAATAAAATATTGTTTTTACAGGTCGGTACAAGGAGTGGTAGCGATGTGGATAGAATGCGCCATTATTGGCGGCGGCCCAGCTGGGCTGAATGCGGCCTTAGTGCTGGGCAGATCACGCAGGAATGTTATTTTATTTGATCATAATAAACCGCGAAATGCGGTGACTCACCAATCTCATGGCTTTATTACAAGGGATGGCATCCAGCCAAGCGAATTTCGCAGACTTGCTCATCAGGATATAGCTAAGTATCCCTCCGTAACGATTAAACCGGATAAAGTGACGGAGGTGGCAAAGAGTACTGCAGGCTTCCAGCTTACAACCGGAAATGGTGTAGTCTATTACGCACGAACGATTATTTTGGCAGCAGGGCTGAAGGAAATGCTTCCTTCTGTGCCTAATATACAGGATTTTTACGGAAAAAGTTTGTTTAGCTGCCCTTATTGCGACGGCTGGGAGCTGCGGGATAAGCCTCTAGTGCTGATATCGGAAGGTACAAGTGCTTTCCACGGTGCAAAGATCGTTTACAACTGGAGCAGAAATGTTCTTGTATGCACGAATGGCTCTAACAAATTGAACGCCGATCAAATCGCCCAGCTAGGACGCAAAGGCATTCAAGTGAATGCGCACCGGATCAAATCATTAGTTGGCACGAACGGTCAGCTTACCGCGATAATTTTCGATAATCATACAAAGGCGGACTGTATCGGAGGGTTTGTCCATCCGCAGTGGGACCATGCTGCGGCATTCGGTGAAGCACTTGGCTGCAGTACGAACGAATCAGGCGGCTTTGTGACAGATGATTTCGGCAGGACAAGCGTGATGGGCGTATACGCAGCAGGGGATGCTGCAATAATTGCGCCTGCGCAGCTCGTTATTGCGGCAGGAGAGGGCAGTAAAGCCGCCATCGGGGTGAACACGGACTTAACATCTCAAGACTTTGATCGTTGAGGGCAGGTTAGCCTATTATTTTAATACGAAACGTTCTTGTTTTGTTACATTGGTTTTTATTTAGGGTATAGGAATAGGTAGAAGTTTTTTAGGCTAATAGGAGGGATGAATTCGTCCGTAAAAACAACCATGCTAGGAGGCTTGAAGAGACGCTTGTTTGGTCTATTTAAATACGTGTGAAACATGACCAAGATAGAGAATAAAGCAGTTTGTTAAGGAGAGATTCCATGCTTGAAACACTTACGGCTGGTGATTTCGTGTTAAATCAGTATCCGTTTATGAAAGATGAGCTGAAATACAACTTTATTCATCTGTTATGTGAATTCCAGAAATCGACGAGCCTGAAAACCTCGGATGGACGTATGATTTTTGCAGAATCGCCGGGCCATAACGCTTGGTTGTGGCTGTCAGAGGATGTGCCTTATGAACAAAAGCTTCTGCTCATGCAGGAACTTATCGATTACTATAGAGGCAAGGATTTGCCTGAAATATGCGGTACTCCCGAAACAGCTGAGCTGTTTGCCAAATTATATGCAGAAGCGAATCACCGGAAATATTCTGCTTATATGCACATGGAAACTTACTCCTGTCCGAGCTTGATTAAGCCAGCAAAGGTGAAGGGAGAAATGATTCAAGCTACGCAGCAGCATATTCAGCTAGCGGCTGAATTTCTGACAGGCTACTCCGAGAGCGCCTACGGCATTACCCTTCATCCAGCAAGCCAGCTGCCCGTTGCGGAAGGAATGGTGATGAGAGGCAATCTATATTTCTGGTCCGTAGATCATTTGCCGGTTGCAATGGCAAGCATCGCGTATCGTTCTCCGCGTCATGGACGGATTAATGCGGTCTATACGTCGCCTGGTTTGCGCAAAAGTGGTTATGCGAGCGCGATTTTGGCCGAGCTTTGTGAGAAATTGGAAGAGGAGAACCGAGAAGCCATGCTTTATGCGGACAAAAAGAACATTGTTTACAATAAGCTCTACAAGAACATAGGCTTTGTAGAGAGCGGAACCATTGTTAAAATTAGATTCCAGTAGAAGACTCTAGCCATAGAAAGTAGGATTATATTGAAAATTGATCGGTTGCTCGCGATGACGGTGCTCCTACTTAATCGCGAGCGAATGAGCGCGAAGGAGCTGGCCGAACGGTTTGAAGTATCCACGAAAACAATTTATCGGGATATGGATACATTGAACCAAGCAGGAATACCGATTTTTGCCCGACAAGGCACATTAGGCGGATTTGAGATTATGGAGCAGTTCACCCTCTCGCGTCAGTATTTATCATTAAGTGAAATAACATCCGTGATCGCTGCAGTGAAAGGCATCAGCAGCGCGCTTGATGATGATACATTCGCGAGCTTGCATGAGAAGGTTGCGTCGCTGCTAACGAAATCGGACAAGCGTCAGTCTGAGCAGCGGGGGGAAGGGATTATTTTTGATCTCAATCCTTGGGGACAAGGACCTGCAGCGCGTCATAAAGTGAACGAGTTAAAGCAAGCGATTGAAGAGCTGAAGCGTATAAAGGTAACCTATATCAATATGAATGGCACGGAAAGCACGCGAGTGGTAGAGCCTTACGCGCTCATTCTGAAAGGGAATATATGGTATTTACATGGTTATTGTACGCTGCGCCATGATTTCCGTGTATTTCGATTATCTCGGATACAGGAGCTTCATACACGGATGGAAACCTTTGAACGGCGCACTGCGCCTTCACTTAGCAGCTACGCTTGGAAATCCGAATGGAGCCCAGAAGCCAAAACGAACATGACGCTATTATTTTGCCCGAAGGTACGTTACCGGGCCTTGGATACCTTTCCTCCAGATCAAGTGACGATTCTGGAGGACGGCTCCTTGCGCGTGCAAGGGGAGTTCGCCCTGGATGAATGGTTTTACGGCATGCTGTTAAGCTATGGAGATAACGTGAAGGTCGAGCAGCCGTCTCATGCGGCTGAGGAAATGATCCGGCGTGCCCGAAATATTTTGAAGCGTTACTTGAACTAAGACAAACTGTTGTCCAATTTCCTCATGTACAATGAGAATCAAAACAAGGAAATGGGGAACAGAGATGTCAGCCAATATAATAATAAATCCAGCTCTACAGCTCGTAGGTATAAGCGCCCGAACAACTAATAACGAAGAAGGAGGGCCGAACGGAAAATTGCCTGAGCTTTGGAACACCTATTTTCGAAGCTCGATAGCAGAACGCATCCAGGCTAACAACGGCCACCTCCTTTACGGGTTATATACCGATTACGAGAGCGACGCTAGCGGCGCGTATACGGCTCTGCTCGGCCATGAACGAGGCGACGCAGAGCATCCGATTCCTGAAGACTTGAAGCTGGTTTCCGTTCCTGAGGCTCATTATATGGTATTTAAAACGAAGAAAGGCCCGGTGCAGGAGGTAGTGCTGCAGGCGTGGCAGGAGATCTGGTCTCTTTTCGAGCATTCAGCAATTAAAAGAGCCTATACGGGGGATTTTGAGCTGTATGATACCCGTAATTTCAACCCGAATGATGCAGAAGCTGAAATCTATATTGCTGTACATCCGGTTTAAATAAGCAAGCAATAGAAAGAGGAAGGCGCCTAGGCACCTTCCTCTTTCTGCTTACTATTTATAAAACTTGCTATACTCGATCATCGAGCATAGTAACCTCCAGCTCGCCCGTCACGGGGTCGATGACAAAGCCGTGAACTGGAACATCCTTTGGAAACAAGGGATGCTTACGAATCATCTGGACGCTGTGATTGACGCCTTCCTCAGCACTGCTGAAGCCGCGTAGAAATTTTTCCATACGAATGCCGGCGTTTTCTAGTGTCTCAATAGCCAGCGGGTCGATACCGCGCTCAGGAAATTTACTAATCATACCTTTGGTATCGAGGTTTGTCATGCCGCAGCCGTGGTGGCCGATGACGAGCACCTCTTGGGCCCCCAGCTCATAAACCGCAACAAGGATGCTCCGCATAGCACTTCCGAACGGTTGAGTTAGAATTGCGCCGGCGTTTTTTATGAATTTGGCATCGCCATTTTTTAAATTTAATGCTTTAGGCAGCAGCTCAACGAGCCTCGTATCCATACAAGTGAGAATGGCTACCTTCTTATCGGGAAATTTATCAGTCAAGTAGGATTCATATTGCTTTTCTGCGACGAACTTTTTGTTGAACTCTAATAGTTGCGGAACAATGGACATATGATTACCTCCTAGCAAAATAGCTATTTTCTATTATTCATAGAATTTAGGCTCACGTCAAATGTTCAAATATTGAAAGTGCTGCTAAGCACTGTGCATCCTGTTGATAAATCGGATTAATCGACCGCTCCAATGCGACTTTCTCTAACAAGCTCAGCCAATAATTCGAAGGAGCGCAGACGAGCCGCATGATCATACACTTGACTGACAACGATCAGCTCGTCGGCTTGCGTTTGTTCCAGCACGGCATTCAGCCGCTCCTTAACCGTCTCTTTCGTTCCGGCAATCGTAAAGCTTAACTGCTTCTGAACAATCATCTTTTCCTGTTCATTCCACAGTCCGTCCATGCTGTCTACAGGCGGGTTCAGCTGGCCCATCCGGCCGCGTATAAGGTTCAGGAAGGCTTGCTCCTGTGAGGTCGCAAGCCAGCGTGCAGCTGTATCGCTATCCGCGACAATGACATTTACCGCGACCATGGCATAGGGCTTTTCCAGCGCTTCCGATGGACGGAAGTTGCTGCGATACAGATTCAATGCCTGCAGCAGGAAGTCGGGAGCAAAGTGGCTGGCGAACGCAAAGGGAAGACCGTGATGTCCGGCAAGCTGAGCGCTGAAGCCGCTTGAGCCCAGCAGCCAGATCGGCACGTTCAAGCCTTCGCCGGGAACTGCTTTAGGCAAGGCTGCACGGGATTCAGCATCGGGATGGAAATAATGGCGCAGTTCATTTAATTGCTCAGGAAAGTCCTCTCCATTGCTGCCTAGCCCTCTTCGCAGCGCGCGTGCAGCAACCTGATCGGAGCCCGGAGCTCTGCCGAGTCCGAGGTCAATCCGTCCGGGATACATCGACTCTAGTGTGCCGAATTGCTCGGCAATAACGAGCGGTGCATGATTAGGCAGCATGATTCCTCCGGAGCCTACGCGAATTTTCTCGGTGCCTGCTGCCACATATCCAATTACGACAGAGGTTGCTGAGCTGGCGATACCCGGCATATTATGATGCTCAGCAAGCCAAAACCGATGGTATCCCCATTTCTCAGCGTGCTGGGCGAGATCCAATGTGTTGCGGAACGAGTCCGCTGGTGTGCCGCCGGTTACGATTGGAGCAAGATCCAAGATAGATAAGGGAATATGTTGAATAGGCATAGTATGAAGCACCTCCATTAACCCTTGCTGCCGATAAGATAAAGGCGCTAGGGTTTATGTGATTTCTATTATTGCGGATTTGTAGTCCAAATGCCTGCTGATTTGATAAACACGCGGTCAGGGAGCTTCAATGCAGCTAGTACTAGCTCGGCTACATCCTCTGCTTGCATCATACGATCCTCATCCCCGATTTTCAGTCCTGCATTTGTCGCCAATTCTGTATTAACAGTGCTTGGCGTAAGAGCAGTTACGCGAATATTTGATTTACGCACTTCTTGCATGAGAGCTTCAGTCAACCCTAGAACGGCGAACTTTGAAGCGCAATAGGCAGAGCCGGTTGCGAAGCCGCGCTCGCCTGCTGTAGATGCGATGTTAATAATGCTTCCGGAGCTTTGCTCCAGCATGACTGGAAGCACGGCGCGAGAAACATAATACGTGCCCATCAGGTTGGTTTGAATAATGCGCTCCCACTCGCTTGGTTCCATGTCAAGGACGGTACCAAAAGATGCGATCCCAGCATTATTAATCAGAATATCAATTGAGCCAAGGCTGTTTTTCAAAGCCAAGACCGCTTGATCAACCGCTTCTTTCGAGGCTACATCTGCCGTGGCAATAAACACCTTTACCCCATAGGTATTTGAAAGCGAGGCTTGCAGTGCTTCCAGGTCGGAGCTTGTCCGAGCGATTAGTCCAAGGTTGACGCCCTCAGCTGCTAAAGCCAGCGCAGTTGCTTTACCAATACCTTTGCCTGCTCCAGTAATGATGGCCGATCTATTTTTTAATTCCATGCTGATCTCTCCTTCTTCTTGCGAAATGTGGTTCTGCTTCGACATATGTAGAAATATGAATTCATCAAGTAATCCATATGCCCTACCATTATTATTATTTGTTATGCTGATGAAAGCAAGTTATAGGGCAAGGCAGATTGGCACTGGACCGCTTTTCATATTCTGTTCATATGCACTGTGTATAATGCAGAAAAAAACAGTTCTTCCGGCAAACGGTAGAAACTGCTTTTTTCTATTACTATACGACAAGGATTAGCGAAGCAAGCTCAGGTCGAAGCTGGGAACGAGTCCTTCTTCAGCGGCGCGGCCGAGCAAAGCGGTTACAGCTGCATAGCCATCATCGCCTAAATTGGCTGTAAAGGAGTTCACATAAAGCTCGATGTGCGCCTTGGCTACTTCTGGGGCCAGCTCTTGGGCATGCTGCATCACATAGTCTCTCGATTCGTCGGGATGAGTCCATGCATAGTCGACAGACGCGCGAATCCAATCGGCGATCGAGTCCGTATCCAGAGAGCGTTTTGCAATAATAGCTCCGAGCGGGATGGGCAAGCCTGTATCGGATTCCCACCAGCTTCCAAGATCAGTGAGCATGGTCAGCCCGTAGGACGGATAAGTAAAGCGGGCTTCATGGATAACCAGCCCCGCATCGATCTTGCCGTCGCGAACTGCTGGCATAATCTCATGGAAAGGCATGACGATAATTTCGCCAACCCCGCCGGGTACATGACGTGCTGCCCAAAGCCTGAACAGTAGGTAAGCGGTCGAGCGCTCGCTGGGAACCGCTACACGTTTTCCTGCTAGAGCCTCAGGTGTATTTGAGTCTGTTTCACTGCTGTTTGTTAGTAATAGCGGTCCACAGCCTCTGCCTAAAGCGCCGCCGCATGGGAGCAATTTATACTCAGATAAAACCCAAGGCAATGCCGCGTATGAAATTTTCATGACTTCGGGGCCTTCCCCGGCAGCAGCCCAATTATTCGTTATATCAATGTCCGCATACGTAACATTTAGCTTGGGCGCGCCTGGGACCAGGCCGTGCGCTAGTGCATGAAAAACAAAAGTATCATTGGGACAAGGGGAATAAGCTATATTCATTTGAGAACCTCCCGTATGGCTTGACTTGCTGCTTCTAAAGCGGACAATGCGACGCCTATTCGCCAAGCGGCGCGGTCGCGCGGTCCAACGGCATTGGAAATGGCCCGTATTTCGGCAACGGGGATATGGCAGTTGAAAGCTGCTACAGCAACGCCATGTCCTTCCATGCCTTCGGCAGCCGCGCCCGGAACACGTATAGCCAGCTCCTCAGTCGTATCTGCGGTACCGGTTGCGGTCGTTACGGTTAACACGGGCCCGCAGCATACCGTCAGGTCTGCTGAACGGATAGCCGCATATAGACGGCTGCTCCAATCCGGATTAACCGCTACGCGTGCTGAGCCAAATCCAAGCTCGTCCAGGCTAAGAAATCCTGTCGGCGATTGTGCGCCTAGATCTGCGGCAACAATAACATCAGCGACAACGAGAGAGCCGATTGCGGCTCTCTCGGCGAATCCGCCGCCAATACCGGCACTAATAACGAAGTGATATTGTTCTGCATTAGATGCCAGTACAGCTGCCGTTCCGGCAGCTGCTGCAGCAGAGCCTACGCCGACTGCTATAACATCAACGCCTTCTGCGCCGCATAAACCACGAAGTACTGCGTCCTTCTCGGCCTCTACCGCAGTTACAATAAGCACGCGTTTCTTTTTGACATCTGAATTCATGATTGAAATAGCCTCAGTATCCATACCGAAATTTTGTTTCATCTTGCTAATCTCCTTCATCTTCCTATCAAGCATCCTATAATTATAGTATCACTCGTAAGATTAGCCATGCAAATGCAGTTGAAGGAGAGAGCGTAGAGTAGGATCAATGCACTAACCGATCGTTATTTTACCTTCTGGGAATCGGTACAGCTCTTTCTTTGAGCCTGTGTTTAGGGCAAAAGCAAGCGTAACGGGTCCTAAACGACCGACAAACATAAGCAGAATCAGAATGATTTTACCTATATCTGTTATATGATCTGTTAACCCGGCTGACATGCCTACCGTACAATAGGCTGATGTAGCCTCGAATAAAATCGCTAGAAAGGAACCTCTTTCTGTTATAGAGAGCGCCATGGCGGCTGTGCATATAATTGTGAATGCAATCATGGTAAACATAATGGCTTGATGAATCTGCTGCTTGGCAATTCGGAAGCGGAACAGAATGACATCGTCTCTTCCGCGAATCATGGCGATCATTGCCCCGATCAGTATCGCGAAGGTCGTCACTCGAATACCGCCTCCCGTCGATCCGGGACCTGCCCCGATAAACATTAGCAGAATGAGGAAAAACTGAGTTACCTCCCGAAGCGAGGACGGATCGATCGTGCTTAGGCCGGCGGAGCGCGCCGTTACGGATTGGAAGAATGATCCGAGAACTTTGCCGCTGGCCGATAAAGGCTCAAGCGTGTCGGGGTTGCTAAACTCAAGCATAAGGATCACGATAGCTCCAAATACAGTCAGTATTCCTGTTACGGAAAGGACCACTTTACTGTGCAGGCTGAACTTTCTGTTTTTGGGGAATGTAACAATCTCTGAGATGACAATAAATCCTATTCCTCCGAAGAAGATGAGCAGCATAGAAACAATATTAATAAAAGGATCCTCTACATAATGGATAAGGCTGCCTGCGCGCTCCGGGAACTGGGCGAACAAATCGAAGCCGGCATTGTTGAAAAAAGAGATGCTATGGAATACACCAAAGTAAACCGCTTTGGAGACAGGCATTTCCGTCATGAAATAGACACTGAGCAGGAAGGCGCCTGTCAATTCAATGACTAGGGCGTAAAGCAATACCTTACGTATCAAACGCACAATTCCTTCTGTTTGTCCATAATTCATCGATTCCTTCAATACGAGACGCTCGCGGAAAGATATGCGTTTGCGGAAAAGCAGCGCGAATAGAGTCGCCATCGTCATAAATCCGAGCCCGCCTATTTGAACGAGTAAAATCATGACAACTTGTCCAAAGGAGGAAAGGTGGATGCCTGGGCTAAGGACAGTTAGACCTGTTACACAGGTTGCGCTGGCAGACATAAATAGAGCATCAATAAAAGGAATGGCATGATCATTCGTATAGGAGATAGGACGAGATAGCAGCTCTGCGCCAAGGAAAATAATTAATATGAAACCGAAGGCCATGACCTGCGGCGGGCTTGGCCGAAATCGCAGCTTGTTACGAATAGAATTTGCAGTAAACATGGCTTTAACCCGACCTTTCTCTTCCGTGTTAGTATGGTTGTTTTTATTCGTTCGCATGTAAGTATTCACCGTTTGACAGATGCACGGAATTGCGCCCTTTATGTTTAGAACGATAGAGGGCATCGTCCGCGTCTCGAAGCAGTGCCTCTAGCGGCACATGAGCTTCATCAACTGCCTCTGTCACGCCGAAGCTCGCCGTGATCGATATCGCTTTGGCTGCACTATAGAGCGGATTCTCGGCAATTTGCTTACGGATTTGCTCGGCAATATGGCCAGCTTCCGCAATTGTTGTCTTAGGTAAGCAAATGGCAAACTCCTCACCGCCATAGCGGGCGAAGACTGCTGAAGCATCAAGGGTTTGCTGGCAAATATTCACCGTATGCTGAAGGGCGAAATCCCCCAAGCTATGCCCATAGCGGTCATTGATCTGCTTGAAGTAATCGATATCAAACAAGATGAATGAGATGGGCTGGTGCTTGCTGCGGGCATCTTCAAGCAGCTCTCTGCTTTTTTCCATAAAATAATTACGATTATAAATGGAAGTGAGCCCGTCAATTTCTGCAAGATGACGAAGCTTATTCTGAAGCAAGGTATGCTCTGTTACATCGATCATAACAATTATTCTGCCCGCGATCTGGCCGTTTGGACTTAGGAGGTCAGAGGCACGAACGCGATAGTAGAACGTTTCCTTGCCCCGTATCCATTTCAGCTCTTGTTCATGCTCGCCGGAGGGATCAAGTCCGAAGGAGAAAGCGCCGGATTCAGCTCCGCGCCTCCAAATATGCTCAAGCTTCTTGCCGATGGTAGAGGAAGTGAGAGCAGGGATGATTTGTGCCGCTGCACTATTGAAATCCATGATTTGATTCGATAAATTAAGGACCAGCACACCATCACGCATACTCTCAAAAATATGCTCTCGCGCAATCGGAGCAACAGTCAGCATACCTGTAGAGAAAATAGAAAGCACGTAAAGCAGCGATGTAATGCATAGTAGAATAGGAACGGGATCCATTCCTAGCGGTACCATGCCAAGTACATACAATAAAGCACCAGTCATAGGCAGTGAAATGCCGAGCGCCATCATGGCTATTTGTCTACGATAGATGGTTTTTGTTTTTTTCCAATAGCTGAACAGCAGGAACAGACTGGCGAACATTGTGCCAAAGGTGTAACCTCCATGCACATAATACCATATGTCTGGCACAACATCGGCAAGCGGAGAAGACACATTAGGACGCAAATAAAAGGATCTATAAAATAGATGGTGATACTCATTGGTTAAGACCATTAGTAAAGTAATGGCGGGAATAACAAAGAGCAGCCATCTTATTTTGCGTTGAGTAAATTGTTCTAACCCTACATAATGCATAACGAGCAGCAGACTGCATGGCGCAATAAAAGGCATGCCCATATATTCGATATTTACCCAGAAGCGAATTTCGCGCAGGGAATCGCTTGCCAGCTCAAATGCGAAGGCAAAGGTATATAAAGCTGTTAAAGAGGATGTCCAGACAAACATGTTCATCCCCGAAAAATTTGTTTTTTTAAAATAGGCATAAATAGCAAGAAGCACACTAAGGACGCCGGCTATGATGACAATAATAATATAATGGGAAATAGGGGAATTCATTATCATTGAAATAGTTGTCTCCCAAGGTTGTGAAGTGGTTATCACTTTATTTAGAAAGAAGCATAAGCCATTGAGAAGGATAAAGACTATTGTAACATTTTAACATATGACTTTCAGCATCTTCAAAAATAATGCGAAAAAGAGCAGCTGAGTATATGACCCTAGCTGCTCGTAGGCAATGTAATTTCCACACATGTTCCTTTGCCTACTTCGCTTCGGAATTGAATCGTTCCTTTATGTCCTGTAATAATTTGCTGGCTAACCATGAGTCCTAGACCATTCCCATTTACTTTCTTCGTGAAGAATGGCTCGCCAAGCCGCAGCAAATCTTCTTCTGCAATGCCGCCGCCGTGGTCAGTGAACCGCAGAATAACCGTTTGATTCGTATAGCGTTTCAGCTCTACGGTGAGCTTGCCGCCGCTGGTCATCGCTTCTATCCCATTTTTCATAATATTAACAAATACTTGCTTTAATTGATTAGCCTCACCCATTACAAGCGGCAGGTCGGCATCTGCCTGCATGACGAGCTTCACGTTGTTCATCTTTGCTTCCGATTCAAGCAGCAGCATCATGTCCTTTAGAATGGTTTTTACATTAACCGGCTGGTAGTGATTCGCTTGAGGCTTGGCGAATATAAGAAACTCGCTGACAATCATGTTAATCTGATCTAGCTCGGCAAGCATAAGATCAAGGTGTCCGGGCGACAGGGATCCCGATTGCTTCTGCAGCTGCACAAAACCGCGAAGTGTAGTAAGCGGGTTGCGAACCTCATGTGCAACTCCCGCAGCAATTTGACCGACGACAGAGAGCTTCTCTGACCGTCTAATCATTTCCTCTGTTTGCTTGCGAGAGGTAATATTGCGGGAAATGCACGCTATAGCGATAATAGCTTCCTGTTCGTCGCGAATGGGCGATATGGTAAGGCTCAGATCGATTAAGGTACCTGCTTTCGTATAGCGAACAGTTTCGAAATCCGTTACGGAGCCGCCGCTAAGGACGATAGCTTCAAGCTCATTTTGGGACTGTTGATAGTCATCCGGCACATTATTTAAGGGGTGGCCGATCGCCTCCTCTGTCGTCCATCCATACATCTTCTCGAAAGCTCGATTCACCTGAATGATACTACCGGATAGATTGGCAACATGAATGGCATCGGAGGTATGATTGACGAAGGACTCTAGATATTGCTTGGTGCTTCGCAATTCCTCAGCAGCATCTTTTAATTTTGTCGTATAGTTATACAAATTGTGGCCCATGGTATCGACTCGCGATGCAAGCAGCCCAAGCTCATCCTTGCTTCTAATCGTAATGGTTTCTCCGAAATTTCCTTCTGCTATAGCGTTTACCTTTTTGAAAATTTGGTTAAGGCCGCGGAGCATGAACTCTGCGATTAAATAGCTTAGCAGCATGGTGACGAGTATAAGTCCGAGCGAAATCATGGCCTGTAAAAAGAGCTGTTGGTTAAGCGGCCCTGATACAGCAGCATAGTCAAAGGTGATACATATGACATAATTTTCTTTGACGGCTATAGGGATAAAGGTTTTAATTAATTTTTTTCCATTTACAGTGCTTAGAGCTGTTACCGTAGTTCCGCTGCTCTGGGCTTCCTGAATATGCAGGGAATCATTTTCTTTGTCTTTATACGTATAGACACCGAAAGGAATATCACGAACGTCTAGGTTATAAACGGGCATTCCTTTTTTTATTTTAATAATAGGGCTTTTTCCGAAAAACTTTGGATCAAAACCGGTTATTTCCAACACGTTTTTTTGGTCAGCTATTATTTTATGGATAAGCTTGCTTGTCCCGGTCGATTCTTTGAAATCCAATAACATCTGCGCGTTAACGAACGGGTTTATTATATAATTCGTGGTGCCGTCGTAATAATAGCCCCATTTACGAATTTTCTCAGGAGCGGTATCTGCGAAATTATACGGTCCGGACCAAAAGTTTTCCAGCTTTTGTCCTTTATCGATCGTCACGTTATGCGTCTCGAATAGCTGAAGAAAAGCGGTATGCCAATAATCCCAGGTCATGGAGCTGGCATTTATTTCGCTGGGCTCTGACGATTTGCGTACTACTACATCATCGCCAACCCTTACCCAAAGCGATATATAATCAACGCCAAGCTGCTGACTGAGCTCAACAAGCTGCTCATTTTTTACATTATTGATATCGGGATCAAGCTGAAGCTTAGCAGACAAAGCGGCAGTGCGCAGCTTCTCTCCGATTGTATCCTCCATGGATTGTACTGCAGCCTCAGAGCTCTCCAGCGTAATACCGATTTGATTGGCGATATTATGTACTTGCTCTACGACTTGAGACTCCAGCTCGGACTTTGTTGTGAAATAATAAATAATAATACTAAGCGCCAATACCACAGTCACAATAATGGATATGGAGAATGATAGCTTCGCTTTGATAGACAACGACAATTTCCTCCCCCGTTTTTCTAAGATGCACATACTACAATTAGACACCGGAAGTCGAAATCCTGTTTTTTATGAAAATGTAAAAAAGGAGAAACATGAGTATGCTTCTCCTTCTGAAATCCTATTTCATTTCATTAAGCACGTGAGAATTGCTCTTCTTCTAAGTATTGCTCAGCTTCCTCGTACGTTTCGAATGCCGATTCCAAGTTTAGATCTGCATATAAATACCAGAGATCCTCTTCGAACAACAGGGTCAGCACGGCATCGTTCGGACCGATCCAGCGTTCTTCCTGCGGCTGCTTAGCCTTGTTCTTTTTCTTGGAAGCAGGCTTCTCCGGTGGAGCGGTGGCAAGGGAAGAAATCGCCTTCGCGATCAAGGAGCGCAGTTCTTCTTCATTATAGTCGCGAATGTTAACGAGCCCCTTCTCATCGGTTGGGACACCGGCCACTAAGCCAGCGAATACATATCCGTTGCCATTCGGATGCAAATGCTGCACGACCGATTTCTTCTCATGAGCACTTTCTTCATAATGAAAGTTTGTACGGCCGAGAGAAACGTCCTTTCGTTGGAGTTCAGGAAAGGATTCTATAATAGAAAGCTTTTGTTCAAAAGACAGCATGTGATTGTTCCTCCTTAAAGATTTGCGTAGCAAATCTACTTCGTAAGCGTGATTATACCACATCGCAGAGGGAGGCTGTTAAATGTCTTTTTTCTTCACGAGCAAAATAAATGCTCCCGCGAGAATAAAGACGATTGCGAAGATCGGCTGGCTCAATATGAAATGGTTATAAATCGAGCCAATTGAGAAAACCGCAAAGAAAAGCAGGGAGAGAACAGTCAAAATATTAATCGGGATGAGCATCCATTTGTTGCGGTTGCCGAACCAGTAGAACTCGAATAGCCCAACGGCTACTGCAAGGATGAAGCCCGGCCACATATAACCCCAGCTATTGAAAAGCATAGAGATCTGACAGACGACGCCAGCGGTAAACAGAATCCCTCCGGGAATCAAGAGACCGATTCCTTTGCGCCCAATCATGGTGAAGTAAAGCCAGTGGAAGAATAACCCAAGGGGGATGACGAAGATCGCTGGCCAGAAGTACGCGAATATTTGTCCTGGACCGAAAGTTTTCCCTTGGGTTAGAAAAAGACAAGCCCCGAGCAGGAGGAGGACAAGCCCGCTAATGGTTCTCATATTCATTGTTTTTAAGCACCCCATTCATCAATTTATTAGCTGCTTTCAGCATAGCATCAATGCATATAGCTGTCCTCCTGCTATAGGTAAAAGCAGGAACTAGACTAAAGTCTAGTTCCGTTTATTTCATCTGATTTTCAGTTAATGTTCTCTTTTGTTTCGGTACCTCGGAGTCGGACAACTGCATGTTATAGGTTAAGATGTTCATTCTATTGCTGGAATTCATCATGGCCGTTTTGTAAGGGGCATTAAGCATAGTTAGAAAATTCGTTCTGTCTGCAGGCGGGCCTGTGAGTTGTGTGATGAATACGAAGGCTGCTGCAGCAGTAAGTACAATGCCGACTGTTTTAAATCGATGACGCCAAGCATGATAGATGAGCGGAGCAGCGGCAGCGAGCTGGTTCTGACGTGTTTGAAGCAATACGATCATGCAGGAAATAAATAAAAAGATAGTAGCGGGTACAGTAACAGACGTCCAGTCCTTTGGAACAGGCAATATAAATACAAAGAAAAATAAGGTGGCGGAGCATAGGACAGTTAACTGATAAGGCATAATAAAGCCCGGGTCAGAGGCTTGACGCCTGCGTGCGACATCGGGCATCTTCTCTGAATGGCCACTCGTGCGTTTCATTAATCTTCGCAGTCTAGGGAAGGCGCCAAACCAAATAAACACAATGGGAGCTAAAGCTAGCGTGATCCGAATAATTAGCCATTCACCCGAAAACAAAGAGTGGGATATGGCGGCTAACAAGATGTCAGAGGCTGCCAATAAGGCTGCCGGAACAGTGAGGCTAATGGTCCAAAACAACAATTTAAACGTTTTTTGATTCATCATTTTTTCAGTTTTTTGATAAACAAGCTGTGAAGCCATGTCTGCCGCTGCCCATGATAATATAATATAAAGTATGCAGGCAACGGGCTCCAAATAAATAAAAAGTGAAAACATGATTACCCTCCTAAAGAGCATCGCTAGCGTGAAGGAATGCTCTAATCTCATAAACAAATTACTTATTGTTATTCATCATATCTAGTTCATCAGTCTCGCATAACCTCCGTAAGTCTGAACGCTAACCTAGACTTGTGACGGGGAGAAAAAAGTCGAATAAGTGCCGGTAGGGGCGAACGCTACAAATAACGGAAATAGTTCCTATGAAACGACAATTTACACCTCTTGTTAACTTCTATGAAAGCGCTACAATTAAAGTAATAAGAAGTAGGAGGTGAAAGATATGAGCCAAGAACAAGATATTGTTCAAGAAGGTGCGGAAGAAACCGCAGAACTGATTTCAGAAGAGGCTCCAGCAGAAGAAGCAGTAGAAGCTGTTGAGGCTGAAATGGAAGAAGCAGAAGTGGAGGAAGCTGCCGCTGCTGTAGAGGAAGAAGCTGCCGACGAAGAAGAGGCAGAGGAAGAAGAGGCTGCAGAGGAAGAAGCTGCTGCTGAAGAAGAGTCTGAAGAGCAATAATGATACTTATCATTTTTATACTATAAAGAAGAAGACTGCTATGAAGGTCGTCACGACGTCCTTAATGCAGTCTTTTTTTGTGTCCTCTTATGTGTAAGGAGGAGGCTGAGAGGCTGCATGCAGGCGAATGTTCTTCTCCATTATTTTATTTTTTGTAAAACACAATTTTTTGCATGCAATAGCAGGAAGGATGTGCTAGGATAACTTTTGTCTTAAGTTTTTCATACAGAAGAAGGTGACAGCATGACAGCGGCAGAGGCCGGAAACGGGCAAGGGGAAAAGAAGCAAAAAGGTTTAAATCTGTTTTTCCTAACGTGGCCTATATTTTTAGAAATCTTTTTGTTTATGCTGATGGGTATAGCCGATACATTAATGCTCAGCCACATATCCGATAATGCGGTATCGGGTGTTGGAGCATCCAATCAATATTTGCATATCGCGATTTTACTGCTGGAGGTAATCGGGAACGGGGCTTCGATTGTTGTAGCTCAGTATATTGGTTCTCGCAAATTTATCGAAGCAGCGAAAATATCAGCACTGGCAGTAACGTTGAACTTAGTTGTGGGACTGATTCTGAGCCTTATGTTTGTGCTATTCGGCGGTCAATTGCTGGAAACGCTGAATTTGAAGGGCGAAATATTGGTGCATGCCAAAAGTTATTTGCAAATAGTAGGCGGAATGATCTTCCTGCAGGCTATTATTAATTCGGTATCGGCTATTATTCGTGTTCACGGCTTTACGAAGGAAGCTATGCTCGTATCGCTCGGTATGAATGTTATCCATATTATCGGAAATTATTTGCTTATTTTCGGAAACTTCGGCTTCCCGCAAATGGGCGTTCAGGGTGCGGCGATCTCATCGGTCGTCAGCCGTTTGCTTGCTCTAATCGTTTTTTTCTGGATGCTGTATCGTATTATGCCCGTCAGGGTAGAAATTCGATACTATCTTTCCTTGTCAAAGGAGTATATATCGAAAATATTGAAAATTGGCATTCCATCCGCGCTGGAGCAAGTCATGTATCAAGCTTGCCAAATTGTGTTCTTGTATTATGCAACTTATCTAGGCGAAGCATCGCTTGCTGCCAAAAACTACGCGAACAGCATATCGATGTTTACGTATCTATTTGCCTTCGCAATCGGTATGGGTACCTCGATTATCGTCGGCAGGCTGATCGGCGCAAACCAGCAGACGACGGCGTATCATCAGGTTTGGAAAAGCGTGCGCTGGGCGAGCGCGGTTACGCTGGCAGCGGTTTTACTCGTTATTGCGTTCCGTGAACCGCTCATGCGCATATTTACAGACGACCCGGATATTATCCGATTAGGGGTCAATGTACTGCTGCTGAGTATTGTGCTTGAGACGGGAAGGACAATTAACATCGTACTCGTCAATTCGCTACGGGCGACGGGAGATGCGAGATTTCCGCTTTGGATCGGCATGTTCACGATGGTCGGAATGAGCTTGTCGCTAGGCTATTTCTTTGTGTTCAAGCTGGAGCTGGGATTAGCCGGCATTTGGCTGGCTATCGCTGCCGATGAGTGGCTGCGCGCATTCATTATGTTCTTCCGCTGGAGAAGCAGAGCATGGGAGAAGCACGCACTGGTCAAGCGAGAATCAAAGGAAAAAACAGCCGCCGTATAGCATAATGCCCATCAGCAGCAGAAATAGAGCTAGAAACTAGCTCTATTTCACCCAAACTAGCTAAAACTACCCAAATAGAGCTAAAAACTAGCTCTATTCCATCCGTAATCCCGCCAACAGCCCTCATATGCGCATCAGCAGCAGAAATAGAGCTAGAAACTAGCTCTATTTCACCCAAACTAGCTAAAACTACCCAAATAGAGCTAGAAACTAGCTCTATTCATCCACCACCCCACCAATAGCCCACTTACGAGCACCAGCAGCCCAAATAGAGCTAGAAAACGGATACTATACTTATCGTGTTAATTTCTGCAATGTTGCCTTCCTTGACTGCACACATTTGCTATACGAAAAAAACATAAAATTGCAATTGACAAAATTAGACGCACACACTAAAATATAAACATACACAACTTAAGTTAGTACATTATAAAAAGTAAGTAGATAATAAACTAATAAATATAATGGAGGAATTTTAAAATGGCAAAATCCCAATGGACAATCGATCCTGCACACAGCAGCGTGGAATTCTCAGTAAAGCATATGATGATCGCTAAGGTAAAAGGCTCATTTCACCATTTTGAAGCTAACATTGCAGGTGACGCACATGATCTGACGTCTGCTGATATTCAATTCACCATTGATTTGAACAGCATCGACACTCGCAATAACGATCGTGATAATCATCTGCGTTCTGTTGACTTCTTCGATGTCGAAAATAATCCTTCGCTTACTTTCACAGCGACTGCAATTACCAAAACAGATGAAGGCGAGTATGCCATTACAGGTGATGTGAGCCTTCACGGCATTACACGCTCCGAGACCTTTGCTGCAACCTTCGAAGGCGCCGGCAAAGATCCTTGGGGCAATGAAAAAGTTGGCTTTAGCGCAGTAGGCAGTCTGAAACGCAGCAACTACGGTTTAACTTACAATGCTGCGCTGGAAACTGGCGGCGTGCTTATCGGCGATGAAGTGAAAATCTCAATAGATATCGAAGCTGTTCAACAAGGCTAATCACAACTATACAATTACAGCTTCATTCGGAAACGACCTGTCAGGCTTTCGCCTACAGGTCGTTTTTTTGTTGCTGTACAGCGCTTTCAGAGGTAGGATAAGGAGAGAAACAGCTAGAGAGGGAGACTTGAGGCCATGCTGTCTAACGATCGAATACATATACGTAATATCGGTATCTTCGCTCACGTTGATGCGGGAAAGACGACAACGACAGAGCAAATCTTATATCATAGCGGGCGTATTCGCTCACTCGGCAGCGTTGATGCAGGCACAGCACAGACGGACTTTCTTGAAGTAGAGCGCTCAAGAGGCATATCGGTTCGAGCGGCAGCTACACGCTTCACTTGGCAGGGTGTGACCGTTAATCTGGTTGATACTCCGGGCCACGTCGATTTTTTATCCGAGGTGGAGCGTTCATTGCGTGTGATGGATGGCGCAGTGTTAATTATTTCGGCTGTAGAAGGCGTACAGGCACAGACGGAGGTTATTTGGCACGCACTGCATGAGAGGAGCATTCCAACGTTGATTTATGTGAACAAGATGGATCGTATTGGTGCTGATCCAATTGGAACATTGAAGCAAATTAAGCGTTTGCTCTCGCCTCAGGCCGCTCCGATACAAGCACCGCTTGGTGTGGAGGACAGCTTCAACGGTGTGTGCAGCCTGCTGGACCATAATCTCACTGCTGCTGATGAGGCTGGATACCTTCAGCTGCTAGAGGAAACAATCGCTGAGGGGGACGAAGCGATGCTGCTGCATTATTTGGATACCGGCGCACTACCGAAGGCAGAGCTAAGCCGTATGCTGCCGTCCCTTATCCAGAAAACTGAGCTGTACCCTGTATTGTTCGGAGCATCGAACAGGGGGCTTGGTATTGAGCCGCTTCTGCAAGCGATGATTGGGCTTCTGCCTTCGCCATCTATCCATGAGGATGGGCCTTTATCAGGAGTAGTATTCCGTATCGAACGGGATTCGGCTATGGGCCGTATTGCGTATGTGCGGCTGTATAGCGGTGTCATGCGAAACCGAGATTCCGTATTCAATGTCACGCAGCAGCTTGAGGAGAAGATTACGCAAATTCGAATAATTGATGGTCAAAAGTCTGAGGATGTCGGCATGCTGGCGGCAGGAGATATCGCAGCGATATGCGGCTGGAACCATGCGCGCATCGGCGATGTAATAGGCTGCGCCGACTTTGTTCCAGAGGAGACGAGGCTGGCAGTGCCGCTTCTGACGGTACAGGTGCGCTGGAGCAATGAGGCAGAGTATCCTGCCGTCGTGGCAGCGCTTCAGGAATTGGCGGACGAGGACCCGCAGCTCGATCTGCAATGGCTGCAGGATCAGCGGGAGCTGCACCTGAAGGTGATGGGGCCGATACAGATTGAGGTGCTGACGCATGTGCTTAGCGCGAGATACGGCCTTAAGGCTGACTTCAGCCAGCCCTCCGTCATCTACAAGGAAACGCCTGCGCAGATTGGTGAAGGCTTCATTGCCTATACGATGCCGAAGCCTTGCTGGGCAATCCTACGGTTCCATATCGAGCCAGGTGAACGCGGCAGCGGGCTGACCTACAGCTCGATTGTACGCTCAGAGCGTCTGCTCGATCGCTATCAGAACGAGGTCGCCCGCAGTGTGCCCGAAGCGCTGCAGCAGGGGCTTTTTGGCTGGGAGGTAACGGATCTCAAGGTAACTCTCATTGAAGGAGAGCATCATGTGTGGCATACACATCCACTGGACTTTGCAGTGGCAACGCCAATGGGCATCATGGATGGCTTATCCCGCATTGGCGTCAAGCTGCTTGAGCCTATGCTCTCGTTCCGTCTATCGATACCGGAGGAGACAGGGGGCAAGCTTATGAATGAGCTGGTTCTCATGCGAGGTGAATTCGATACGCCTGTGGTGAGAGGAGAACGCATGGAAATTGAAGGGACGCTGCCGGTTGCAACTTCCTTGGAATTCCCTGCGCGATTCGGTTCGCTTACGAAGGGCAGAGGCGCTTTAGCGACTTTCTTCGCCGGCTATCGAGAAGCTCCGGCCGATATACAAGCGGAGCGAGTGCGCAGGGGAGTTAATCCGCTAGATCAATCGAAATATATATTATCCGTACGCAATGCTCTCTCTGGGTCGTAGTCGGCAGCGAGCAGGGCGAAAGGCGCTTTAACCAAAGTTGAAGCGCCTTTCGCCCTGCTGAAGCTGCTCAATATTTCTTGATTTCGATGCGATTGCCCTCGGGATCAATGATAGAGCCTATTGTCCCCCAACTAAAATGATGGACCTCAATCGGTATGCCTCGATCTTTCAACTCTTCAATAGTCGCATCGAAGTTCTCAACCTCTATTCGAATAACAGTCGGATTCTGCGCCCTCGTTTTTTCAGCAGCGCTCGCTACTCCGTTGTCCTCGATCATCAAGTAGCCTCCGCCAAAGTCTAATTTCGAAAGACCTTCTTTTCGTTCACGAATACGCAGACCAAGCTTATCGGTATAAAAAGCGACATGCTCCTCATAATTTTCTAAAAACAGAATAAATCCCGTTTCTTTAATGATCATAATGTTAAACCTCCTTCTATTTGTGGGCTGTTGGGCGAACCAGCGCAGCAAGCTCCAGAAAGTTAGCCGTTACCCGTCGGATACGGTTGTCCATTTCATTCCCGCCATCCTCATAGTGAGGAAGCTCATTAACCAGCCAATTGCGCTGCGCGCCGCCGATGGATATCCACTCCGGTGAGTTAATGCCATGCAAATTCCTTACAATTGCTTGCAGCTGTAGAAGCGAACTAGTGCCAACAGCTCCGCCAGAAGAGCTCATAGACAGAACTGCTTTACGATGGAAATGTTCCTTCCCAACGTAGTCCAGCGCATTTTTCAGTACGCCGGATAAGCTGCCATGGTACTCTGGCGTAGCCAATATAATCGCATCGGCTTGCTTCATGGATTGCTTAAATAAGTGTACGGATGCATGGTCATGATCAATGCCATCCGGTGAATAGAAGGGAAGCGGTGTCTGAAATAAATCAAATAGCACAACACTATGTTCTTTTTGCGAAATAAGCTGAGCTACATAAGCAGCCAAACGATTCGTTGTGGAAGCCTCCCGATTGCTTCCGGCAAGGATTGTGATGTTCATCTTAATCTTCCTTTCAAGTTGCGTTTTGTTAGTTTCATCGTACCATTCAAGAAAAGGAATGGCGTCCTCTTTTTGCATGACTTTTATGAATAAGAGCATTCAACCATTGGCTGAATGCTCTACGACTTTAGACTGAAATAGGTTTGATCATTTATTTGTCCAGTCCATGCTTAAGTGCATAAATAGCGGCTTGTGTGCGGTCGGTGATGTCGAGCTTGCTAAGCAGATGGCTGACATGGGTTTTGACCGTTTTCTCAGTAATGAACAGCTCCTCCGCAATACTGCGGTTGCTCATGCCGGCTGCGATGAGCCGCAGCACATCAAGTTCGCGCTTCGTCAGCTCGGGCAGCTTGTCACTAACGGCTGTGGGGCGGGATGGATCGAAATCAGCCAATTGGTTCATCAGCTGCTCGGCGATGTCAGGATGTAGCTCTACTTTCCCTTGATGCACCTTGCGAATAGCACTTGCCAATTCCTCAGGCTCAATATCCTTGAGCAGATAGCCCTTGGCTCCTGCGCGAATGGCCGGAAGCGCATGCTCCTGATCGGAAAAGGAGGTTAATACAATGACCTTTACAAGCGGATATAAGAGCTTTAGCTCCTTCGTGGCCTCAATGCCATTCATGCCTGGCATGTTTAAATCCATTAATACGATATCTGGCTGTAAAGCAGCAACTTGCTGCAGTGTCTCTTCTCCATTAGAAGCCTCGCCGATTAGCAGCATATCCTTTTGGGTGGCTAAGAAGGTCTGTAGGCCTCTGCGCACCATTTTATGATCATCTGCTAAAAGTAATGTTATCGTCATTCCAGTGGGAGCCTCCTTTTCAATTGAGATGGAAGAGGGATGGCGACCTCTACTCTAGTACCTTTGCTGTATGCGCTGGTCAACTGAAAACGGCCGCCGCTGCCTTCCGCACGCTCCCGCATAATCGAGAGACCGAAGGAGCCGCTTGTGGAAGCATCAGTTTTCTCCGCTATACCGCGTCCGAAATCGGTAATGCTAAGTATTACTTCGTGTGCCTTCGCGATGAGCGTCATATCCACTCGAGAAGCGCCAGCATGCTTCGAAACGTTATTCAGTGCTTCCTGGCCTATTCGCCATAATGCATTCTCAATATCGCTTGGCAATGCCAGAACACCGGATAGTTGCATGTTAATATGCAAGCCAAGCCGTGAGCCGTGTTCCTTTAGTGCCGCAGCAATGCCTTGCTCGAGGCCAGCAGGGCGCAGCTGCTTAATGAGGGCGCGCATTTCCTTCAAGGCATCTCGGGACAGGAGCTGCATATCTTGAATGGCTGTTTTTGCGCTGCTTAGATCCGGTTCATCGAGCAAGGATTCGACTCCTTTAGCCGTCATGCTTATTGAGAACAGCAGCTGAGAAACAGAGTCATGCAAGTCGCGAGCTAATCCGTTTCTCTCTTCCATTCGCGCCAATAGCTGGCGATTCTCTTCGAGCCGCACGTTCTCAAACTGAGCAGCAATATGCTCGGCAACAGCTTCCAATACGGTACCGTCTATATGACTAAGGGCGCCTGGCTTCGGATGACCGATAAGGAGCACGCCGCTTTCTGTATGACCGCCGAACATGAATGGAGCTGCCATAGCAGAGTGAAGCGGAGGCAGAATGCCATCAGGCTGTGCATATTCGCTGAGAATGGACAGACTTGAAGCCTCTATTTCTTGAAAGCCATGTGAATGCGCAGCTTCTTCGAGCCATTCAACTTTCTCAGGAGGAATGTATATGCTCGTGGTCAGCATCCGTTCATCGGATTGGATGTTGCGTATTATAAAGCCTTGATCCGAGCGTTGAAACAGCATCGCAACCGGCCAAGCGAAATGCACCTTTACTAGCTTCATAGCAAGCTCTGACAGCTGTCTGCGCGCATCTCCGCCGCTAAGCGTGACGCTCAATGAGCGGCTAAATTCGCCTAATCTTATGTAGAGCTCCGCTCTCCGCTGCTCAGCTTCATGAAGCCGCATCCGCTCGACGGCAATGCCGATTTGCAAGGCTACCGCTTCAAGCAAGGCCAGCTCCTCGTTTGAGAAATGCTCCTTGCCGAAAGCTCCGACATTCATGACGCCAAGTTTCCGATCCCCAATGCGAAGCGGCACGGTTGCGTGATGCGTAAATCCGCAGGTTTCGCCTGTTTTTAGGTTCCGCGCATCTTCCAACCGCTTGCAGCTTAATATATTAACGGCATTTTTTAACCGGTCATGTCGAAAGCGGTCGAGACACCAACAGGAGCCGCATTGCATCAGCTGCTTGTCTCCATACAGCAAAGCAGGCGGCAAATTTCGGTCTGCCACACATTCGTATTCATGATAGGGCCCGACAAGAAAAATCCATCCAAAAGAAAGCTCGGTTACCTCAAGCAGTTTTCCCAAAACCGTATCCAGCATATATGTCAAATCATTGGACTGATTTAATGTCTCTGCTATTATTTTGAGCGTGGTCAAATCCTGTACATGAGGCTCATCTGTCATGAATGCCGCACCTCCGATCCGTCATTTCTAGTATCCATATTATTCGTGTAAAAGAGACCGGAAACCTTTTTTTAACATCCTGCACTTGTATATGATCTGTTGAATACGTTATAATACTAAAAATAATATTCGGATCACGCCTAGGAAGAGAATCCAACTCGGAGGCGTTCTCGTCAAGGGGAATACGCTTCCCCCTAAGTTTACCGGGCCCGCCCGTTACCGCGGAACAAAGAGGATTAAACAGCCCGTCTGTTTAATCAATTTGGGTGGCACCGCGAGTGAAAACGCTCCTCGTCCCATAGGGATGAGGGCGTTTTTTGTGTTCTTACGAGAAAAGGAGCGCGGTGTCATGCTGGATATGAAATGGATTAAACAAAATCATGAGCGGGTTCAAACGGCAGCCAATCATAAGGGAATTGACTTATCGATTGCGGAGCTTATGGAGCGGGACGAGGAGAAGAAACGTTTTTTGCAGGAAACGGAGGCATTAAGGGAAACTCGAAATAAGCTGTCGTATCACATTGGCACGCTCGTTAAGCAAGGCGCTCATGCTGATGCGGAGCTGACGAAGGGTCAGGTCAAGGAAATTAATGAGAGGCTAAGCGTGGTGGAGGCTGAATTAGCAGCTGCCGAACGGGAAGTCATGAAACTGCTCGCTCTTGTCCCTAATGTCGTGTCGCCAGACACGCCTTTTGGTCGCTCGGATGCGGACAATGTGGAAATCAAGCGTGTAGGCGAGGCCACTCACTTCGGTTTTGAGCAGAAGGATCATATGGCGCTGGGCGAGCTTCACGATCTGATCGATACGCAGCGCGGAGTGAAGGCCGCAGGTACCCGCAACTATTACTTGAAGGGAGCAGGCGTCCTGCTCCACCGGGCTGTACAGCAGCTGGCCATTGATTTGCTTATGCAAAAAGGCTTTACGCTGCTTGAGGTGCCTTTAATGGTTCGAACGGATGCAATGCGAAATACCGGTTTTTTCCCGCTTGGCGAGGATCAAACCTATCAGCTCACCGAAGCTGACAAATGGCTGGTCGGCACCTCGGAGGTTCCGATGGTTACCTATTACGCGAATGAAATCGTAAACGCGGAACATCCGATCAAGCTTGCTGCCGCATCGGTTTGCTTCCGCAGTGAAGTGGGCTCGGCTGGTCGAGATGTTCATGGCCTATACCGGGTTCACCAGTTCGCTAAGGTGGAGCAGGTTATTCTGTGCAAGGCGGACCCTGAGTTATCGGAAGCTATTTTGCAGGAAATTACGGCGAATGCGGAGGAGCTTCTTCAATGCCTTGAGCTGCCTTATCGCATTATGGCGGTATGTACGGGCGATATGTCGCAGAAAACCTATAAGCAATACGATATTGAAACGTGGATGCCGAGCCGCGGGGCTTATGGAGAGACCCATTCGTCGTCGAATCTGCATGACTTCCAGGCGCGCCGTTCGAATATTCGCTATAGGGATGAGGCTGGCGTACTCAAATACTGTCATACACTGAACAATACAGCAGTAGCCAGTCCGCGCATTCTAATTCCACTCCTCGAGAATCATCAGGAAGAGGATGGATCGATTCGCATTCCGGCCGCATTGCAGCCTTACATGAACGGATTAACTCGTTTGGCGGTTATGGACGAATAGAGAAAGCGGCTGTCTCAAATCTGATGTTCTATCCTCTCCCGCTGGGAGAAGTCAGCAAAAGAAGCAAAACAGCCGAACAGGTGTAGAAACCCTGATCGGCTGTTTTTATTGATAGCGACAAGTTGAGCAGAGGCTCCGCCTATATTGCCTTCACATAGGTATCACCGTTTTGCTTGTCCCAATAGCTGCGGAAACGACCATTAAGGCTGATAAGCTGCTCGATTGTGCCGCTTTCTACTACTTCGCCTTGATCGATAAAAATAATATAATCGGCTTCACGAATGGTGGACAGCCTATGTGCGATAATAATTTTCGTGCAGCTGGATGCCCATTCGCCAAGATCACGTTGGAAGGAGGCTTCCGTATCGACATCAAGCGCAGATGTAGGCTCATCCAATACAAGGAGCGAGGCGTTTCGCAGAATAGCGCGAGCAATCGATAATCGTTGCTTCTGCCCATGAGACAGCTTGATGCCTCGTTCACCGATCTCGGAGTCCAGCCCTAGCGGCAATGCCTCTATAAACTCATAAGACTGTGAGAGCTTGGCCGCACGGATGATTTCCTCGCGAGAGGCACCTGGTTTGCCGACTTCAATATTGTCTGCTACGGTGCCGTCGAAGAGGAAAATATCCTGCGAGACCAGCGCCATGCGCTCGCGTATAGACTGAATGGCATATGCTTCGAGCGGTTTGTCATTCAGTGTAATCATACCTTGCTTGGCATCATAGAAGCGGTACAGCAGCTTAACAATGGTGCTTTTGCCTGCGCCGCTTGGACCGACCAAGGCAAGCGAGCTGCCTGCCGGAATCGAGAAGCTCAGGTTCTGAATCGTTGCTGATTCCTCCACGTACTGAAAACTGACATTATCATAGCGAATAGATGGCGCTTCTGGGGATAGAGGCTCGCCTGTCGTCAAATCCTCTTCCTCCAAATCGAGCACTTCGAACAGGCGCTTGGCTCCAGATATGGAGCGCTGCAAATTGTTTATCGTATCGACCATGACGGTGAACGGTTCAGCAACCTTGTCGAGCAGCGTAATGAAAGCGACAAGTCCGCCGACCCCGATCTCGCCTGAAGCCATTAAGGAGGCTCCTATGCCAATTCCGGCAAGATAACCGGCATGACCAGGCAAATCCTTTACAATCGCGCGAATGGTGCTGATATTAGTTAAGAGAACATTGTAAGCAACGCCATCCCTTTGAATTTTGGCCATTTGATGATCTACCTTGTCTTCCATCTGGTTCGATTTCACTTCTCGAATACCGTGCAGAGTTTCGCCTATGGTGAAGAACACATCGCGTGTGACACGGTTTTGCAGCTCAGCTGCGTGCTTGAAGCGCGTTTTGAGAACGAGGCTGCTTAGCATCTGTATAGGACCGATTGCGATAGCAATTACTCCGAGGAGCGGATGCACCGTTAATAGATAAATACCAACAAAAAGAAATGAAATAGGCAGTGCGATCAGCCTTTGAATATCATAGACGATAAAATTTTTAGCAATCTCCAGCTCATTGTGCATCACATTAACGGAAACGGAGCTATGGTTATTCTCGTGAAAGGATAGAGGCAGCCGCTGCAAATGATTCAGAATTGTACGCCTCATTTCATAAACGACCGATTCGTTGAGCGCTGAGCGAATCCAATTGTTAATGAAGGTGAAAATAAGCTGGAAGATTGCAATACAGGAAAATAGGAGCAAAATATGGGCCAAGGAGCTGCGGGGTACATGGGGGGCTAAATTAAACAGCCAGCGGCTGGTATCGGCAAAAAGCAGCGCCAAAGCTGTCAACAGCAGCTGTGATCCGACTGCAAAGACATAGTACCACTTATACTTTTTGACAATACTTAATAAACTTAGAAATGTAGGATCTTTAAATAAAGAAAAGATAGATTTTCTAGTATTACTTGAAGATATCTCTGATAAGGGTTGAGTGCTCATACAATCCTCCTATTCAATAATGAAAGCGCTGTAATATCTATATTAGCACCTCAAATAGAAGCTTCATAGATATGAAATGACAGGATATAAAAGTATAATATTAGGAGAAATAGGAGAATGGGAGGGAGTTACTTTGCAGCCAAAAGCTATTTTACTAGATTTGGATGATACCATTATTGCTTATGAGCAAGGAATTGATCTGGATGCATGCTGGATGAAGGTATGTCATACGCATTTAGCTGAAACGGATGCTAACAGAATGAGTGAAATCGTAGGTCTTATTAAGAAGCATGCCAAAGAATATTGGAGCGACGCGGATAGGCATCGAATTGGACGTTTAGATTTACCTAAAGCGAGAACGGAAATCGTCCATTCGGTTTTAAAACAAATTAGCTTTGATGATTCAGAGCTAGCAGGCCGGATTGCTGTTGATTATGGTTTAGTGCGAGATGAATTGGCCTTTCTGCATCCCGGTGCTCTTGAAGCAATTGCCTATATCAAGTCGATGGGCATTAAGCTGGCCCTCATTACTAATGGCGCATCAAGCGCGCAAAGAGGGAAGATTAACCGGTTCGAGCTGGCTGATTACTTTGATCATATTTATATAGAAGAAGAGTTTGGAGTCGGCAAGCCGGATCCGAGCATTTATCTCCATGCCGCGAATCAGCTTGGCGCTGCGCCAGAGGAAACGTGGATGGTGGGCGATAATTACCAGTGGGAGGTCATAGCGCCGCAGCAAATCGGAATAAAAGGGGTTTGGATTAATCCCAAAGGAATGGATACCTTGTCGACTTATGAGGTACAGCCTTATCGATCTATCCATTCTCTCAGCGATATTGTACAGCTATTACAAGAGTTAAACGGAGCTAATGGGTGAATGACAGCCGATCATGCTCGCAGCAAATAAATTCAACGTAATAGAGATTTGTGAGTATGAACTACACACTCAACTTCGGCAGCGGACGGCCTTCAACAACAAGTCCGACGCCTTCTTGGCATACCCCATACTTCTCCCAAGGACAAGTGGTGCAAAGCTTGCTGATGTCGGATGGAATCAATCGCTTCGCTACACGGTCACATATTTCCTGCCAGCTGCTTCGCTCATTTACGGTAAGACCAAGCTTCGCCAATACCGCTTCGTCCAGATCGTATACGTTTCCTTCGCAGTGATACGCTTTGTCAGGCGGGTAGGCGCGGCAAACATCATCTGGTCCTGTAATGATCTCAATTTCCGTACCGGGTTCGTTCCGCAGCATTTCGTAGATATTCGTCATATTGACGCAGAAATCCTCAGAGTACCCCATACCACGGTAGCCCAGTAGGCAAAGCAGATGATGCCCTCGTAATGAAATGGTCATTGTGCCTATCACTCCTTATGCTAAAAACGAGATATGTTAACTATATTAGCATAAGGAGTGGTTCACATACAGTCTGTTTTTGCTTCAATACCTACTATTTAATCATTAACCGCTTCGCTTTTTTTCGCGATATTGTCCTGGAGTCGTACCCTCCTGCTTGCGGAAGGATCGAATAAAGTTTTGTGGATTATTATAGCGCAGCTTGCTTGCAATATCCTTGATCGGAATTTCGCTGTCTGCAAGCCATTTCTTCGCCATTTGGAACCGATACATCGACAAGTATTCACTAAAGGAATAATGGGTCTCCTTGCGGAAAACACTGCTTAAATAGTTAGCGTTATAATGAAGGCGCGACGCGCATTCCTCCAGTGTCAGATCCGTATCATAGTGATGCTGCACGAGATCGATTATTTTCTCGGAAATATTTTGATACTGCGCGGCTTGCCGGTCCTTGAATATTTTGATCATCGGATAAACGACCTGCGTCCAGAACCAATCTTCGATTTCTGTCGCGGTGTGAAGCCCCAATAGCTCCTCCAGCAGGGAGCCCTTCATAGGATGAATTTGATTCAAGCTAACCCCCGACTCCTGCATAACAATCAGCAAATTATTCAGCAGCCTAGCAAGTGGAATTTGATATTCCTGAGGAGACAGCTCTGCGGCGAACACTGCCTGCAGAAAGCTCTTCAGCAGCTCCTTGGAATTGTCCTTCTCAGCCAGCTTAATGGCATCCATAAGCTCATTCTCTACATGGGCTGGATAATTCAAATTTAAATAATGTTTGCCTGCATTCACGTTCGCATACTGAATAATGATGCCCTCACCCAGTTTCATGCGATGCTTGAGTGCTTCAAGTCCTTCTCTATAAGCAATGGCAATGGTAGTAACAGAGCTGAAGGGCAAGCTAATGCCAATGCTGACCTGAACATTCAGAATGTTAATGATTTGCTGCTGCAAATGCTCTGTTAAGGCAAACGCCGTTTGATGAAATTCCACAGATTCGCTCTCTGTGCTTCCAATAATCGTCACGATCGTTTGATCCATAATGACCGGAGTCAGCCGCCGATCTGATGGAATAAGCTCCTCTACAATGTTATGAACCGCAAACAACAGAAGCTCTAGATCATCCTTCGAATAGCGGCTGTTATCCAGAAAATCGATCTGCAGCGTAATAGCTGCCATCGTTCTCCATTCCTCCAATTGCGTGCCGTATCCGAATTGAATAAGCTTCTCGGGTATCTCGCTTTGCTTAATGCTTCCCTGGAAGGCCTTCATGAAGAAGAAGGTGCGCACCTGATGAATATGCTGGCTAACCTCTCGCTCAAGCTGCGATTTGGATTGGAAAAGATGTGTAACACGCTCGCCTATTGCTTGAAATTCATTTGTTTTGCGTTTCTGAATGTCCGTCAGCCTCTCACCCATTTGGTTAAGCAGAAGTTGAATAGGCGAATACATGCGGCGTGAGATAATCCATGCAAGCAGCATGGACAGCATAAGCATGAACAGGCAGACGTAAAGCGTGTATGCTCCAATTTTATTCGACTCTTTCGTAATGCTGGCTATAGACGTTGCAGACAAATAAATCCAGTCATTCAAGTCTGAGCGATAATACGTAATAGAATAATTTTCTTGATTAATCATTTCCGTGAACTGGCCGGAGGATTCCGTTAACTGTCCAATCGTTAATCCGCTCTCCTGCACAGGCTTGCCAATGAGCGATTGGTCATGATGCAGCAATATCCGATATTGATCGTCCAGAATCATTATATTGGAATAATGATCCTCCTCCGTTTCAAGCAGATCCTGCAGACTGCAGGTTGGAATGTTAGCCAGTGCCAAGCCGTATTTCTCCAGACCGGCTGCTGGAAGCCTCTTCACCAGGCTGATACTATAGCTGCAAGCAGCAGTTCCAGTCGCTTCCTCCGTATAGAACCAGCTTGAAGGATTCAGCACCCATGATGCGCTTTCTGGCAGCTGTATAAGATTAGCCAGCTCATCATGATATGCATATTGACCGAATGCATATAGGCCTGAGTTTTTTATCATCCAGTTATGCTTATCGTTAATGAGAATAACATCCTCAAGCTTCGTATCAAAAGATTGCATATTTCTAATTTCATTTCTTAAATCGTCGTAAATCATAAATTCATTTACGGTAAGCTGCTGATTCATGGCTCTTTTTAGGACCGATGAGTTGATTACTTGATTTAGCGTGTGGTTGACAGTCGTCAACTTCTGCTCTACATTTGAGTTAATTTGCATGATCAGTTTCATTTGTCCGGCGTTAACATTTTTCTGGATTTCATTGGATGATGTAACGTAGGAGAAAGCACCAATGAAAATCACCGGGAGCGTGCTGAGCAGAATTCCGAAGATCATCATCTTGCTTAGAAATGTTAAAGACCGCAAAGCAACCATCACCTTAGTTAGAATGAGATAATCATTACGTTTATTTTAGTAAACGCATACATTTCGAGCAATAATCATCTATGCCGCAGATAATCATTTCATTAGATTATGGCCAATGATACGGGATAACACAAGGAGGATTTCCATGAGTAATGATCGATTGCACGTGATCCGCTGTCATAGCTTCATTTATATTCTACTTGCACTCCTTCTCTTATGCACCTCCTGCTCGAGCATGCCGTTCGCAAGCAAGGAAAATAGTGAGGATCAAAGACCGATCATATCGATCATGGCTCCCTTGCATTTTCCACATCCGCCAAGCGACGAAATGATCAAGCAAATTGAAAATCTGACCCATACGAAGCTGGATATTAATTGGGTGCCGGATGGTATTTACACCGATAAGATGAACACGGCGCTTTCTACGAATTCACTGAAGAAAGCGACCTTTGTGAAACATACCGATTATATTTTTGTGAAGAATGCAATCCGCTCGGGCTCTTTCTGGGAAATTGGCCCGTATTTGGAGCAGTTTCCGAATCTTCATCATTTGAATGCTGATATTTTGGGACAAGCAGCAGTGGATGGACGTATTTATGGACTTTACACGGAACGTCCCTCTTCCAGACAAGGGATTATATTAAGAGAGGATTGGCTTGATAATCTAGGTTTAGACAAACCGGGAACAATTGAAGAGCTGTATGAGGTCATAAGGATGTTCACATTAAATGACCCCGATCGCAATGGTCAGAAGGATACCGTTGGACTGGCCGACCGGAATGATCTCGTATTTGGCGCTTTCAAGACGATCAGCTCTTATTTCGGTACGCCGAATAATTGGGGAATCGTCAATAATAAGGTGGTTCCGGAATTTGAGACGCAGCCTTATGTGGATACGATGAATTTCATGAAGCGGTTGTATGATGAGCAGTTGATGAACAATGATTTTGCGGTTACGAGCAAAGAAATGCAGCGGGATAAAGTGATCCGCGGCACAGCCGGTGTCTATATCGGGAGCATGACTGACATTCAGCGTCTGTCAGGCGAGGCGAAGCAAATCAATCCGGAAGCGCGGTTTACGTTAGTGAATCGTATTCTAGGACCGGATGGCTACCATGTCTGGTCGATTCCGAATTATAACGGTCTATATCTATTTTCCAAAAAAGCGATTCGAACGGAAAAGGAGCTGCTCGAGCAGCTTGCTTTCTTCGATCGCACGATGGATAAGGATGTTGCCAATCTTATGCGGTATGGTGTGGAAGGCAAGCATTACAAGCTAGTGGATCAGAAGGTGCAGCTGCCCGAGGAGACATCACAGATGCGCGTGAACGAGGTCAATGCTCTTTATACCCTCATGATTGCTGATCTGAGCAACCCTAATTTGTATAAGGTTGCAGAGCAGGAAACGATGTGGGAGCTGGCGGAGCGTCTTAGTGCGGATAATGATAAATTCATTATGAAGGACCCTACGATCGGATTGGAATCGAAGACGTATGACGAGAAGAGCATGGAGCTGTACAAAATCATTTCGGATGCGACCTACAAATATATTTTGGGTCAAATTAATTTAGACGGCTTCTATCAGGAGGTTGACCGCTGGAAACGGAGCGGAGGGAACTCGATGATTAGCGAATATACAGACGCTTATTTTTTGAAATAGTTTGCTAATGAATAATGGTCACAAGCCGTGGGGAGCTCAAGCTGAGCTTCGCACGGCTTTTTTATGCCATTTTTACCCGATGTGTCATCTAAGAAGGCGATAATCATTAGCTCAGATACGCAGCAGAACGGCTTGAATCGGTATAAATGATTGTATCGGCACTCAGATCGGCGGTGGTAGCTTATAGGTGTACCAACCAAAACGATATATGGAGGTCAAAGCTTTATGAAGAAAAAATCGTTTTCGATTCTGATGGGTTTAGTACTGACATTCACTTTACTGCTCTCCGCATGTTCAGGGGGTAACAACGGTGCAAAAAATAAAACGACACCAGCACCTAACAATGAGAGCGGGGCAAAGACAGAAGAGACAGCAAAACCGGCAGAACCGGAGAAGCCAACGGAAATTACGATTATGCTTCCTCTAAACATCGCAGAGACACCGCCAGACACTATAAAAAATGAGATTGAGAAGCTGACGAATACGAAGCTGACTTATCAATTTTTCCCGGCAGATACGTATGAAGAGAAGCTGAATGCTTCATTCGCAACGGGTTCGCTGCCTAAGGTTACTTATTTGAAGAATCAAGCCACCTTCGTGCAAATGAAGGAAGCTATTCGTGACGGTCAATTCTGGGAGATCGGCCCTTACTTAAGCGAGTTCTCGAATCTAGGCAAGATGAAAGAAGAGATTCTTAACAATACGAAGGTCGACGGCAAGCTTTACTCCCTCTACATCGGCAGACCGCTTGCCCGCCAAGGGATGATTTATCGGAAGGACTGGGCCGATAAGCTCGGTATCAGCGCACCTGCTAATGTAGATGAATTGTTTGCCATGATTGAGAAATTTACGACTGGCGATCCAGACGGCAACGGACAGCCGGACACAGTAGGTTTAGCTGATCGCAACGATTTGGTATACGGTGCATTCAAAACGATTGCTTCTTGGTTTGCTACGCCGAATAACTGGGGTGAGAGAGATGGCCAGCTCGTGCCAGACTTCACAACTCCAGAGTATATGGCATCGATGGACTATATGAAGAAGATTCGTGACGCGAAAGCGATGAACGTTGATTTCTTGGCTACAAGCAAAACAGATCAAGTTAACATGTTCACAAGCGGCAAGGCGGGTGTTTACATCGGCTCGATGCAGGATGTGGACTCACTTGTGAAGGACCTTGTTAAAAACGTTCCAACAGCAGTAGTAGATACGCACAGTATGGTGGCGGGTCCAAACGGACAAGTAACGAACTGGGCAATTCCTGGCTACAACAACGTCGTATTGTTCCCTAAATCCGCTATTAAAGATGAAGCGGAGCTGAAGAAAGTTCTCGCGTTCATGGATAAGATGATGACCCCTGAGGTAGCAAACATGATGTTCTGGGGCATTGAAGGCACGCACTATACAGTGGTAGACGGCAAAGCGAAGCCGTCAGCAGACAAAGAGCTGACAGAGCGCGAAGTAAAAGGGTTCAAGGACAGTGTGATCGGCGAGGCAGAAACGAATGGCATGTATGAATCACTGAATGAGCTTCCTGCACGTATTCATGCGGAAGAGCTCATTATAGAGAATGAGAAGATTGCCATTGCTGACCCTACTGCTGCTCTTGATTCGGCTACTTACACGGAGAAGGGCACGGAGCTTCAAGAACTTATTAAAGATGCAACATACAAATACATTTATGGTTCGATCGATAAAGCGGGCTTTGATAAAGCAATTGAGAACTGGAAGTCGCGCGGCGGCTCCAAAATCATTGAAGAGTACAATGCAGCTTACAAGAAATAACCGATAGTCAATTGGAATAGCTATAGCGATGTCGAAGAGGCTGCTGGAGTACTATAGCAGCCTCTCAACCTCCAGTGGAAAGGAAGAACCAATATGCAGGAAACGGTTATTCAGCAGACAAGGGTACCTCAGCCTAGAACAAGCGAGCTTAAGAAACGTCTTTGGAGAAACAAATGGCTCTACGTCATGCTGTTGCCGGGTGTTTTATACTTTCTTATTTTTAAATATATTCCAATGCTCGGTCTTGCTATCGCCTTTCAGGACTATAAGCCTTTCAAAGGAATAGGCGGCAGTGATTGGGTAGGCTTTAAACACTTCGAGAGACTGTTTACTGAGCCCGACTTTTTGAACATTTTGACGAATACTTTATTGTTATTTGGGATGAATTTGCTGTTCTATTTCCCGGTTCCGATTATATTAGCGCTAATGCTTAACGAAGTGCGATTGTCATTTTTCAAAAAAACGTTTCAGACGCTTGTGTATTTGCCCCATTTTATGTCATGGGTCATTATCGTGTCGATCAGCTTCGTTATGCTGACATCTGACGGCGGTATTGTTAATGAATTGCTTGTGTATTTTGGATTCGAAAAAATCAATTTCCTGCTCAGCCCCGAGTGGTTCAGACCAACGTATATCATTCAGGTCATATGGCGGGAAGCTGGTTGGGGAACGATTATATATTTGGCGGCTATCGCCTCGGTAGATCCTGGTCAATATGAAGCGGCGCGCATGGACGGAGCCGGACGGCTAAGACAGGTATGGCATATCACATTGCCTGCGATCCGCAGCGTCATTATTATTTTGCTCATTCTCAAAATCGGCGATGTGCTGGAGCTTGGCTTCGAGCATGTGTACTTGATGCTTAATTCCATGAACCGCGAAGTGGCCGAGATCATCGACACTTACGTATATACAGCGGGATTAAGGCAAGGTAAATTCAGCTACAGTACTGCGATCGGATTCTTCAAATCGGTCATTGGACTCGTACTCGTTATATCAGCCAATAAGCTTGCGAAGAAAATGGGCGAAGAAGGCGTTTATTAATAACGAGGCTTACGAAGTCAGTTTTTCTTCGAAAAACTTAAAAGATTACGCTTACGAAGTCAGTTTTTCTTCGAAAAACTTAAAGGTTTACGCTTACGATGCTAGTTTTTCTTCGAAAAACTTAAAAGATTACGCTTACGAAGTCAGTTTTTCTTCGAAAAACTTAAAGGTTTACGCTTACGATGCTAGTTTTTCTTCGAAAAACTTTAGGAGGAATCAACATGGTAGAGGATAAAACACTTAGCGGCCGATTATTCTCGATTGTGAACTTCACACTGCTGGCTATTATCGCGCTCGTTACGGTGCTCCCTTTCCTGCATGTCGTTGCGGGATCGTTTACGACTAGCGCTGAAATGGCAATGAAGAAGTTCATACTCGTTCCAACGATTTGGAGCTTTGATGCGTATAAATTTATTTTTTCCACCAATACCATTTTCCGGGCCATGGGGGTTTCAGCCGGAGTTACGTTGATTGGTACGTTGTTCAGCATGCTCACCACGGCTCTGATGGCTTATGGCTTATCGCGAAGAGATCTTGATGGTCGCAAAGGCATTATGTTTCTCGTTGTTTTCACGATGCTGTTCAGCGGCGGATTAATTCCTACGTTTCTCGTCGTGCGGGAGATGGGCTTGATCGACAGCTATTTGGCACTCATTATTCCGTCTTCAATTAGTGCATTCAATCTCATTATATTAAAAAACTTTTTTCAGAATATTCCTGAAGGTCTTGAGGAATCAGCGAAGATTGATGGCTGCACCGACTTTGGCATACTGTTCCGAATTGTACTGCCTCTCTCCATGCCGGCAATCGCGACGATCTCTTTATTCTACGCGGTAACTTACTGGAACACGTATTTAAGTGCGATTCTTTATTTGAATGACAGCGCAAAATGGCCCATTCAGGTGCTGCTCCGTCAAATTGTCGTATTAGCAAGTGGTCTCGATTATAGCTCTAATTTGGATGCCTCAGTGCCGCCACCGGATCAAACGGTAAAGATGGCAGTTATCGTAGTTGCGACAATGCCGATTTTGCTCATTTATCCATTCTTGCAAAAGCATTTCGCCAAAGGAGCTTTGCTTGGATCGGTTAAAGGGTAAGTTCAGGGGGATGCTGGAATGACAACAAATAACAAGGAGCTTCAAATGCTACTGCGTGAGATGGATAGTCTGTTCGAAGATCTACTGCCCTGGTTGGCAGGGCAGTATGATGAGCCGAGCGGCGGCTTCTATTATGCTCGCAGCTCACGCCTGCTTATTGGACGAAGGCCAGATATAGAATCGACGGCACAGGCGCTGAATATGCTGGAGAGGCTAGGGCTGCTTGCCCTGATGCCGGCACGTATTCGAATCAATATGATCCATTTCTTCAGAAGCCGGCAGCATCCGGAGTCCGGGTACTTCTACGACGATGATCCCAGCATGAAAGAGGATGAGGTGATGGTGGCGAGGGCGGTAGGCTATAGCCTGAATGCCCTCCAGAAGCTTGGCGGTGAGCCGCAGTATGCGCTGCCTTATCTAGCTGACCAAGCGCCATCTTATATGCACTCTCCTCTTGAATATGAGAATTGGCTTCGGGGAATGGATCTTAGCAACAGCTGGCGCGGTTGTGATCGGCTTGCTTGCTCCAATGTATATTTAAAGCAATTGAAGGAGCCGAGACGTGATCGTTTTGTCCAAACGGCATTTCGTTTTTTTGAAGAGATGCAGGACAAGGACAGTGGCTTGTGGGGCGAGGGCTCCTTATATTTGCGTATTTCCGGTACGTTCAAGCTCCATACGTTTTACAGTAATTTTCAAACACCAATGCCTAGAACAGAGCAAATGTATGCGAGCATATTGCTCGCACTGCGTTATGAAGAAGCTAGCGACATGTGCTTTATTCGCAATCCTATTCATTTATTGTCCTATATAAAGCCTAGCATGACAGAAGAGGAGCTTCAGCAGATCATTCAGACAACGCTCAACAATATGAGCAGGCTGCTCCGCCCGGACGGGGGCTTCTCACGTGAGCTTGCCCATTCGCCTTCGGCTCCCAATGTGGCACAAGTCAAGGGTGGGGGCTATTATCCAGATATGCCAAAGCCTGTCCACTTGAGTGAAGGGAAGAGGGAAGGCGATATGAATGCGGCTACGCAGGCGCTGCTCATTCGTACGCTATGTTATAGGCTCGCAAATATGGCAGCGCCATCGCTAGGGAAGACAGGACTTAGTGCGTTTTACGATCATATGAAATAAAAAGGAATGTAATGGAGAGGGGAACTTGTTTATGCTGCAAACGATTAAGAAGACACCAATTGAATGGGCAAGAGCCGCCTGTGATTCCTTGATGAGCACCTATTTGCCGGAAGAGCTTCCTCCAGCAAACCGCTGGCACTATCATCAAGGAGTGTTCCTTTGCGGGATGGAGCTGCTTTGGCAGGTGGAGAGAGACGAGCGTTATGACTTATATATAAAAGGCTATGTGGATAAACTTGTCGACGATTGCGGAAACTTTGATTTTGCTCGTGATGAATTAGATGCCATTCAAGCAGGGTTGCTGTTATTCCGGCTCGATGAGCGGAATGGCGACCTTAAATACCGCGTTGCAGCCGATAAGCTGCGCAACCTATTCCATACGCTTAACCGAACGTCGGAGGGAGGCTTCTGGCATAAGGATAAATACGCCTATAATATGTGGCTCGATGGATTATATATGGGCGGCGTATTCGCGCTGAAATATGCGAATGCTTATGGTGAGCCGAGCTTGCGCGATATGGTGCTGCATCAAGAAGGGCTGATGCGGCGCTATATGAGGGATGAGCAAACAGGACTGCTTTATCATGCTTGGGACGAGAGCCGGCAAATGCCTTGGGCGAATCCAGAGACTGGCTGCTCGCCGGAATTTTGGGCTCGTTCGCTCGGCTGGTACGGCCTTGCGGTTGCTCAATTTCTGGATGAAATAAGAGAGGGTGAAGCGGGTCGCGCCGAGCTTGAAGCCGTGCTGGCCGATTTCGCCAAATCTTTAGTCCGCTATCAGAATGCGGACAGCGGACTGTGGTATCAAGTGGTCGACAAAGGACATTTGGCAGACAATTGGCTGGAAACCTCAGGCACCTGCTTGTTTGTATACACCCTTGCCAAAGCTTATAAATTCGGACTAGTCGGCGAGGATTGCTTGGAAGCAGCAAAGCGCGGTTATGAGGGACTCCTCCGAGTTGTGCAGCTCGACGATCAAGAGCGCTTCGTTCTTCCGGACATCTGCATCGGCACTTCAGCAGGCGACTACGAGAATTACGTGACACGGCCAACCTGTGAGAACGACCTGCATGGCGTCGGGGCTTTCGTCATGGCTTGCGTGGAAATGCATTCGCTAATGACTGCTTCTGGCGAGTGAATGAATACGTGAGATGGAAGCTAATAAAAAAAATGGCGTGGCAAGTAAATATCTTGCCACACCATTTTTGTGTATTCATATTACCTTATATGGAGCCTGCTATCTAAAGCACCTGCTCCAGAAACCGCGATGCGCGCTCGCTTTGGGGTTTAGTGAAAAATTGCTCTGGCTTTGTCCGTTCTACCAGCTTACCGTCGTCCAAGAAGTAGATCGTATCGGCAGCCTCACGAGCGAATTTCATCTCATGTGTCACGATAAGCATGGTCATGCCGCTATGAGCAAGCCCGCGAATAACGTTCAGCACTTCCTTTACCATCTCGGGATCAAGCGCTGAAGTCGGCTCGTCGAAGAGCATAATATCCGGTTCCATTGCCAGGCTGCGTGCAATAGCAACACGCTGCTTCTGTCCGCCGGACAAGCGGGATGGGTAGCTGTCTGCTTTGTCGGAGAGACCGACACGAGCGAGCAGCTCCGTAGCTTTCACCCGTGCTTCCTCCATTGACATGCCTTTAACCTGTGTCGGAGCAAATGTAATGTTATCCATGACCGTCATATGCGGGAATAGATGAAAATGTTGAAACACCATTCCAATGCGCTGACGTGTGCGGGCAACATCAGCTTTAGGGTCTGTTATTGGAGTCCCGTCGATTGTGATGATACCGGAAGTAGGTGTATCCAGCAGATTTATGCAGCGAAGAAAGGTGGATTTGCCTGAGCCGGAAGGCCCGATCAGCGCAACGACCTCTCCTCGTTCTATAGTTGTGGTAATGCCTTTCAGCACTTGGTTTTTGCCAAAGGTTTTGGTCAAGTCAGTAACTTCAATCACTGCGGCGCAGCCTCCTTTCAAGCATACGGGCAAACGAGGTTAGAATAAGCACGAGCACATAATAAATGGCGGCAATGAACAGCAGCACTTCAAACGAACGAAACGTGAGTGATCTTACGAAATCTCCGCGCCGCATTAAATCGGTAACACCGATTACGGAAACGAGTGATGATTCCTTCAGCAAAGCAATACATTCGTTAACGAGCGCCGGTAAAATATTGCGCAGCGCTTGCGGGAAAATAATGCGAACCATCATTTTGCGATAAGGGATGCCAAGTGCAATAGAAGCTTCTCTCTGTCCCTTATCGACAGACATGATGCCGCCGCGGATCGTTTCAGATAAATAGGCGGCAGAATTGAGACCAAATGCAAGGCCTGCGGCCATAAGCGCCGAAATATCATAGTTCAATATTTGTGGTGTGGCGTAATAAATAAGAATTAGCTGCAACAGCAGCGGCGTGCCTCGGAATACAGAGGTATAGGCGGTTGCGAACCACTCCAGCAGCTTTATGCCGGATATTTTGAATAAGGATAATATACTGCCCCATACGAGTCCAAACAACGCTGAAACGAGAGTGAAAAGCAACGTCACGTAAACACCTTTGAGAATATAAGGGATATAGCCCTTCAGTATGCTGAAGTCTATATTGAGCAGCTTATCGGAGGACTCGTCCTTCTCGCTGGCGAACCATTTCTGCACGATTGCGTCCAGCTGGCCGCTTTCGGACATTTCTGCAAGCACGCCATTGAAATCATTAACGATAGTTGATTTCTTCGGAAATGCGATAGCATAACCGTTTTCAGCGGACTCAGCAGGCAGAAAGCTCATTGTTAAATTAGGATTTGCAGCCGTCATTTCAATAGCTACCGCATCTTCTACGATAGCGGCGTCAATGCGGTTGGAGTTGAGCTCATTGATTAGGTCAGGAATTTTATTCAGCTTTTTGAGAACAGCTCCTTGAATCGTTTCCGCATATAGATCCTGCGTGGAGCCTAGCTGAGTTCCTACTCTTTTGCCCGAGAGAGACTCTTCGGTTTCAAGTACTGCCGACTTTTTGGAAACGATCGTATTACGAGCTGCGTAATAGGTATTAGAGAAGTCGACGCTTTGTCTGCGTTCATCGGTTGCTGACATGCCAGACATAACAAAATCAACGCGGCCCGATTGCAGTGCCGTTACCAGACCGTTGAAATCCATACTTGAGATTTCCAGTTCATAACCGAGCTTGCTGGTGATATACTTGGCTATATCGATATCTAGTCCAATAATTTCGCCGTTATTTTTGGCGTCTACACTCTCATAGGGTGGATAATCGGGGGATGTGCCCATGACAAGCTTCTTTTTCTGACCAGAGGATGGAACAGCAGCACTCTCGGCGTTTACTGTATGTGAGCCGGCAGTTCCAAGCTGAAACACGCCTCCAAGGGCCAGAAATAGAACCATCATGGTGATGAGCGATAAGTAAATGATATTTAACCTTTTTCGATTCATGATGTCCTCTTTCTTCTAAGTTAGTTTTCCTTAATGATAAGGAAGTATAATCGACTAAGAAATTATATGGTTTAAGCTATCCATTTGTAAATAACCAAGTCGCACTGTATTGTAACATATTGATGCTTAGAGTAGTCGTAATGAGGTGCGATTTACTGTTATACTATCCATAAGAATGAAAATCTATTTTATACAGAAGGGAGGTGAATACATTGTTCGAGTTCGAGCTGCATGACATCATACCGTATTTGATTTCCATTAGTTTACTTTGCTCCTTGGCCTACGCCTACGCATCGCATCTTAACATAAGTACGCATGAGCATTGGGAAAGCAGTCAAGCTATACATTTCATATTTATTTCGCTGCCCCAGCTGCTTCTCCGTACCATTCCGATTCATCGCTGGTTAGCCAGGAAGGTAAAGCGAAAGGAATCGCCGGATGACGATATTGCAGACTGCTCCGCCTCGTTTGTTGCGCTATTTCCAAACAAACGAGGAGGATTTTTATGCAAACGAGCAATGTATTCCCTTCATTAAAATATGGACGTCTGTTATTAGCTGGTATGATGCTGGCGGGCCTGCTTCTGGTAAGCGGCTGCAGCACAGCTAGCGGTACGATTGATGGCAACACGCCGGGCGTATTCAACCACTATGTGATTTACCCTTTATCGTATGTACTTCAATATCTTGCAGGCATGTTTCACGGCAATTACGGATTTGCGATTATGGGGATCACTTTGATTATCAGACTTGCTTTGCTGCCGCTCATGATGCGCCAATTCCGGTCTCAGCAGACAATGAAACAGAAGATGTCGATCCTGCAGCCCGAGCTGAAGAAAATTCAGGACAAGTACAAAGGAAAACCGGATGCAGAATCCAAGCAGAAGCTCCAACAAGAAACGATGCAGCTGTATCAGAAGCATCAAGTAAATCCGCTTGCTATCGGTTGCTTGCCGATGCTCATCCAAATGCCAATATTAATGGGCTTGTACTCTGCTATTAGGCTGACACCAGAACTTGCGGATCATTCCTTTCTATGGTTTAAGCTGGGATCGCCGGATATTGTGCTTCCGATCATCGCAGCGCTCGTATATTTCGTTCAGTTCAAGGTGTCACAGTCCCAGCAGGCGCAGGTCGGAACAAACGCCGCTCAACAGAAACAGATGGCCTTCATGGGTTATCTCTCACCAATCCTAATGGGCGTGTTCGCTTTATCTGCTCCAGCAGCTATATCCTTGTACTGGGTTACAGGCGGTCTATTCATGATTGCGCAGTCTTATCTAGCCAAAAAGATATACGCGCCGAAGGTGGACATTGCACTGGAAGGCAGCGTTTAAACGAGGAGACGATCAGAAGATGTCAGTCGGCGTTTTAGCTCATTTATTCGGAAGCTTGCCTTACAAAGAGCTTGCTCCTAAAGTAGCAGAGAACGGCTTCAGCCATGTGCAGCTTGCGCTTTGGAAAGCGATTAGCGATGTTGATTTCAGCAAGCCCGGCAATATAAGCCCGGGCCTTGCGAATGCAATCGGGGAACAATTCGACAGAAATGGTGTTTCGATATCGGTGCTGGGCTGTTACGTTCACTTGTTCGACCGGAATGAAGAGCAGCGCCGTGCTAACGTTGATCGCTTTAAGGAGCTGCTTCGCTACGCTAAGTTTTTTGGAGCGCCGATGGTAGCTGCGGAAACAGGACGGAATGAAGGAAACGACTACACAGATCGAGATTGGTCAGTCATGAGATCGACGGTGGAAGAGCTTGTAGAGGAAGCGGAGAAGTGGGGCGTATTTGTCGGGCTAGAGGCGGCAAACGACCATTTGATCGGTACGGCTCCTGAGCTTGCACGCATGCTGGAGGAGGTTCCTTCATCCAATATCGGCGTGGTGCTCGACCCCGGCAATCTGTTGACGGCTGACAATTTCGCTCGCCAAGATGAAGTGATCGAGGAAGCATTCAAGCTGCTAGGCGGCAAAATTATTGCTGCCCATGCCAAGGATCGCATCCTGACAGATAGCGGCGAGCTGGTCACTGTACCGGCTGGATTCGGTAATATGAACTATGAGCTGTATATGAAGCTTCTTAACCAATACAAGCCGCATGTGCAGATCATTATGGAAGAAGCGAAGGAACATCAAATGGCGCAGGCTAAGGCTTATATTGATGGGATTCGTGAACGGGTATAAATATATTGTAAATAGGAGCAGTAGATCAGAGTTTTTGATCTACTGCTTTTTTGTTTGATGATCAAGCAAGTTAATGCAGCTATAGCATTCTTGAATATCTGCTTTTTAGACAGCCTGTTACAGCACATTCAAATGAGGAATCACGAGCCCGCCATAAGCGAATGCAATGAGGATTACAATGGCAGGATGAATTTTGCGGAATTGCATTGCCCAGAAGGCGACGGCCGCGATGATCAGCGATTGAATGATGCCAATGGATTCGACGGAGCTTTCCGCCATTTGCCAGGTGAGCAGCAGCATCATAATAGCGATGACAGGCTGGACAAGCAGAGTCATGCCTTTTACGATCGGCGATTGCCGATGCTTCTGCAATATCTTAAGCAGAAGGATGAGTGCTAATGCCGAGGGCACGATTGTTGCAGCTAAGGCGGCAATTAAACCAATCCAGCCACTGACCTCGTAGCCTACAAAAGCGGCGAATTTGGTCGCAATCGGTCCGGGCAGTGCGTTTCCTAAAGCAAGAATGTTCGAGAATTCGATAGGTGTCATCCATTCGTAGTTCGTCACGATTTCACGATACATGAGCGGAATAGATGCAGGACCGCCGCCATAACCGAGGACGTTAGCGATAAAGAAGCCGATAATTAAATTAATCCAATCCACGTTTTACGTCCTCCTTTTGCTCAGCTTGCTGCGGCTGCTGCTTCTGTTTTCTTCGCTGAAGGGCGGCAACGGATCTGAAATGTAGCGCGCCGTAGCCAAGAAATAAAACAATAACGATTGCAGGGTGAATGTGAAACCCTTGCAGCATGGCAAAAGCTAATGCAAAAAAAGCGAATCCTACATATTTTCCCAATCCTTTGACAGCCCGTTCACCGAATTCATAGGCCATCATCCCAAGCATCACTGCGACGACAGGCGTGACTGCTCCGATCATCCCTTGGACGAAAGCTGCACTGCTCAGAAATTGTACGGCCGTCAGCAGCAAAATCATGGCTGCGCTCGAAGGTATGATATGAGCAAGAACAGCGACAATTGCACCAAGCGTACCTTTCTCTCGATAGCCGAGGTAAGCTGCAATTTTGGTAGCGATCGGACCAGGCAGTGCATTCGCGAGTGCAAGAATTTCGCCGAATTCCTCATCTTCGATCCACTTATAATTCGTAACAGCCTCGTAACGAATAAGTGGAATAACGGAGGGGCCGCCGCCGTAGCCGAGAATGCCCGTCTTCATCATGGCCCAGGACAGCTGCATATAACGGTTGTTCATTAAGCTGTTCTCCATCCTCTACAATCTCATTCCCATACGGCTCTTATAACGATTAATAAGAACCTGACAGTCAACGCTCGTAATGCCGGGCAGCGTGTATAGCTTTTCCTTCATGAAATGCTCCATTTCCTGATTGTTGCGAAATAAACCGTGCATATGTAATTTGCTCGGTCCAGTCATGTGATAAAGGCTTGTAACGAATGGCTCTGTCGATAATTGATCGGCAACGGCATGCAGATGCTTAGGCTCGACCTCAACGTTGAAAAAAGCAGACACTTGAATGCCGATGCGCTCTGGGTTGATAACGGCTGTGAATCTTTCGATCACGCCTCCATCCATTAAAGCATTAATTCGGGATTGGACAGCTACTCGCGATAAGCCGATTTCTTTCGCTAAATCAGTGTAAGATATTCTTCCGTTAATATTGAGGGCAGTTATGATTTTTCGGTCAATATCATCTATTTCTAATGCTTGAGATTCGTCTATGGGTTTAGAATGCATGATTATATCAGCTCCAATTTTATTTTCTGTTTCAAAATGTTTGTATATCGTCATATTCAATTACTATATGTATAAATATAATCGTAAATACATTCGTTTTCAATCAAAAAATCCGAATTTTATTACATTTTAGTTGCCTATCCTTTAATATGATGGTATTTTATAAACATAAAAATGTCATATTATCTTCCATTAAAATAGTTGTTCGATGTCTCTTTTCAATTCATTTTTTAGGAGTGACCATCATGAATCAATCCGTAATCGGAACAAAAGCAATGATTGTAAGTCCTCATTACCTAGCAACTGCCGCGGGAGCGCGTATTTTGGAGCAGGGCGGCAATGCATTTGACGCGGCTGTCGCTGTTAGCGCATGTCTAGCAGTTGTATATCCACATATGACCGGTCTCGGAGGAGACTCCTACTGGCTAAGTTATGCGCAATCGGAAGGCAAAGTAAGAGGTTATAATGCAAGCGGTCGTTCTGGTTATAGCGCCAATATAGACGCCTATGCGGGCATAGAAGCTATTCCAAGCCGAGGCATTGGCAGCATTGTGACCGTGCCTGGCATGGTAGACGGCTGGGATGCGGTTCACCGCGAGTACGGCCGCCTTCCATGGGCGAAGGTGATGGCTCCGGCCATTTCGTATGCTGAAGATGGTTTTCCTATGTCTAAAGATCAACATCACAATACGATTCATAATGAAGCGGTACTCGCGCAGACGCTGGAAACAGCGGATATTTATTTGCCTGGAGGAAAAGCAGTGGAGACAGGCGCGCGCTTCAAGCAACCTGCTCTTGCGAAGACGCTGCGCCGCTTAGCGGAATTTGGGCGTGATGAATTTTATAAAGGTGAGACTGCAAAAGAGATTACCCAATTCTTAAGCAAGCACAATGGGATTTTGACAGCGGATGATTTCGCCGATCATCATGGAGATTGGGTAATGCCAATCGAGGGCTCCTATCGAGGCTATACGCTTCATCAGATGCCGCCGAATTCGCAGGGCTTCTCTGGTATAATGGCCCTCCATATTTTGGAATCATTCCATTTAAAAGAAATCGAGCATGGCTCGCATGATTATTATCAGCTGTGCATTGAGGCGCTTAAGCTAAGCTTCCGTGACCGGAACAAATATTTATCCGATCCAGCGTTTACGAATATACCGTTAGAACGGCTTCTGGACAAAAGCTATGCAGCAGACTTGGCGGCTTCGATTGAACTGCATCGTGCTTCGATGGAAAAGCCGCTGGCGCTCGGCAGCGATACGGCATATGCATCCGTTGTGGATGAAGAAGGTAACTCTGTCTCCTTCATTCAAAGTTTGTATTTCGAGTTCGGATCTGGTGTAGTGGCAGGGAATACAGGTGTTCTTTTGCAAAACCGCGGCTCGTTCTTCTCATTGGATCCTAGTCATGTGAACTGCTTGAAGCCGGCCAAACGGACATTTCACACTTTAATGCCGGCCATGGCCAGTAGAGACGGCAAGCCCGAGGTGCTTTACGGTACGCAGGGCGGAGAAGGGCAGCCTCAGACACAAACGGCCATTTTCACAAGAATGATTGACTATGGAATGGATCCTCAGCAAGCGATTAATGAGCCAAGATGGGTATGGGGCCGGACATGGGGAGAGCCTACACAGGAATTGAAAATAGAAGGGCGTGTGTCCGAGCATGTGTTGGAATCATTAGCTCAGGCGGGACATCTGGTGCGGAAGGTAAAGGATTTCGACGGCATCATGGGGCATGCTCATGCCATTATGCGTGATAAGCAAGGCTTTCTGCAGGGGGGCTCGGACCCGCGCTCCGACGGCGCGGCGATAGGATGGTAATATCATTAAGGCTTGCTTGGCGGATTGAAAACTGCTATAAATAAGTAAGTAAATAAATAGTTGTTTGGAGGAGAGACGATGATCGACGTATATCCAGCCGCCGCGCGGCATTCAGTAGATCTCGGCTGGTTGCGCAGCCAGCCAATCTATTCGTTCGGAGCTTATCATGACCCAGAACGAACGGGCTTTAGTGTTATGCGAGTGTGCAATGACGATTATTTGGCTCCGGGAAAAGGCTTTGGCGCTCATCCCCACAGCGACATGGAAATAGTATCTATTGTTTTGAACGGTCTGATTAGACATGAAGATAATATGGGAAATTCCGTTGTTTCCTCGTTTGGCGAAGTGCAGCGCATGTCGGCGGGCACGGGCGTTATACACACGGAATTCAACGCCTCGGAAGAGGAGGAGCTGCGCTTGCTGCAGCTATGGTTCATGCCGAAGGAAAGAGGCATGGCACCATCTTATGAAGCGAGTCGTTTCCAAGTTGAAGGGCTGCACAATGCTTTTCTCCCTGTGGTATCCGACAAAGAAGTGGAGCATGCCGTTTCAATTAGTCAAGATATGACGATTTACTTGAGTAAGCTGGAGCAAGGGAAGCAGCTCGATTACGCAGCAGCTGGCCGCAAACAATTTCTATATATGATTGAGGGCGAGCTGCAGGTGAACGGTGTAAAACTAGCGGCAGGCGATACAGCTCAGATCGAAGCTGAGCAGAAGCTTGCGTTAAGTGCTATAGAACCTGTCTTTTTTATGCTCATTGATTTGCCATAGGCTTACGAAGTAAGTTTGCTAACGCAAACTTTAAGTATTTGCTTACGAAGTAAGTTTGCTTACGAAGTAAGTTTGCTACCGCAAACTTTTGAGGAGGGGTTCAAGTTGAAACAAACATTTCTTGTAAAGCATGCAGTAGGCGGGCGGATGTTTATTGATAGCACCAAACAGGATGTTTCGTATACGATCATTCCATTTGGTGAGGGCTGGAGATTCACCGTAAGCGTACCATGGAGCAATAATATCGAGGAGCTGCTTAGACTTAAAGAAGAGCTTAATGTGTTTGTTTTCCGAGAGTTTGACGATCAGCCCACGCTAAAAACATGGTATTACGTCAAGGATGGCCCAGTGGAATACGATGCTGACCAAAGCTGTTTGACGATTGTTGCGGATTCGCGCATTGAATATTACCCTCATGAGTATTCCGTTTAAATCAAACGTAACAGACCGTTTAGCAGCGATGAAATGCACCCTCAATATAGACATTGGAAAACCCATATGGGAAACCAGTGAATCTATAGGGGTGCATTTTTTATTAGGAAGAAAGAACGACCCAATATACAAAGGAAATAAGTCGAGGGCTTGAAGTGATACCGCTTTTACAAAAGTTCGATAACTACTAGAGAAATAGAGCTAGAAATAGAGCTAGAATAAAAAGTGGACACCTGTTAAGGAGAAATGGATAATTTACTTAACGAAGAAAGAGGTGTCCTTTATGGGGGAGCAACGTCAACGATTTAATGAAGATTTTAAGAAGCAAACGGTTAAATATATTCAGGATCAGACGAAGTCCGTACCGGAGATTGCTACAGAATTAAATATTTCCTCGAGTACTGTACACAAATGGTTAGCCAAGTACCGAGAATTCGACAATGAATCTTTAGCAAACCCCGAGAAAGTTCGTCAATTAGAACAACAATTAAAAGAGAAAGAACGCGAAAATCAACTGAAAGAGCGAGCGCTAGCAGATCTCCAAGAAGAATTGGCCATTTTAAAAAAGGCTCTGCACATCTTCAGCAAAGAAAAGAACTAAGGTTCCAATTTGTCGAAGATCATCGCTCTGAGTATCGACTAGAGAAGATGTGCAAGGTCATGGAGATTTCTCGGAGCGGTTATTATAAGTGGAAACTAGCTAAACCTAGTGAGCAAAAGCTTCGCAAGGCAGCTGTAATCGAGCGAATCAACTATCATTTCCACGATACCAAAGGGATCTATGGTAGTCCGAAGATTACCCATATGCTCTCGTTAGAGGGCATAAACACCTGTGAACGTACGGTAAGCAACTATATGAATGAGGTAGGATTGCGTTCCTGTGTTTCAAGGAAATTCAGAGTAAACACCACCGATTCCAACCATGACCAGCCTGTAGCTCCGAACATCCTGAATCAACAGTTTGCTACAGAGGAGCCTAACCGGGTGTGGGCAGCGGATATTACCTACATTCCTTGTCGTGAAGGACGACTTTATTTGGCCAGTGTTCTCGACCTCTGTACACGTGAAATTGTAGGTTGGCGGCTTGCTGCTCGAATGACTGTTGAACTTGTCCTTGGCGCATTAGAAGATGCTTTTAAGACGAAAAAACCCAAAAAGGGACTTATCCATCACTCCGATCGTGGTTCGCAGTATGCTTCTGCCGAATATCGAGAAAAGCTTTCCTCCTATAAGATGACAGCCAGCATGAGCCGTAAAGGTAACTGTTATGACAACGCGAGTATGGAATCTTTTCATAGCGTACTCAAGAAAGAGCTGGTTTACTGCAAGACATTCAAGACGAAGAAGCAAGCTTATGATGAAATATTCCAATACATTGAGCTTTTCTATAATCGCAAACGTATCCATAGCTCACTTGGCTATTTATCACCAGTTCGCTTTGCTGCGCTTTTTCATAAGAAAAGCGCTAGCTAATTCTCCTAAATAAGTGTCCACTTTATTGACAGAGGTCCAAAACTAGCTCTATTCCACAAACTCAGCATACTTTTGGAGAAATAGAGCTAGAAATTAGCTCTATTTCCGTTAAAACGAGCAGATATAGGCTCATATGACGATAGGTGTGCGAAATAGAGCTAAAAACTAGCTCTATTCTAAGGATTGGGCTTACTTTCGAGGAAATAGAGCTAAAAACTAGTTCTATTTCCGAAACAAGCAGCGGATATGAGCTCATACGAAGAAGGGGCCGTAGAAAGGGTTACCCAAAAAAGTAATAAATGTCATAAATCTAAATGACCCCTCGAAAAAGGGGTCATTTTCCAGAGCATTCTTAATAGTGAGCGTCTTAACCCAAGTGTAATGAAGCAAGTTGCCAGATGCTACGAGGGAACAACTTCGTCAAGCAAAGATAGAGCATATCGCAGAGTGGCCCATCCATGTCCATTGGTGTACCTTCAATTAGATTAATCGGGAGTATACAAACAGGGTACCACTCGCTGTCGCAAATAAGCTCTACAAAAGCTCATCACGCCAGCTTATTTATTTATTGGTGCTGTGCTTCTTGTTAGATAGCCTCTCAGCCGGGTTGCCATTGCCGCTTCTTCTCTTATTAAGCTCCGCTTTGTGCTGTGTAGCTTTAAACTTTTCGACAAACTCTCTTGTGCTTTCCAATGTCGTCAACCTCCTATTCGTCAGTAAAACGCGCAATCATTGCCTGGCTTTATTTTGTTCCCTAAGCCATATATTTATACAATATTGAATCGGATTTGTTTGCTAAATGACGATAGGACCACCCGCTATTGTTTACTGTTCTCAGCTGGAGCGGTGAATGATAAACTTGGACTATCAGGATTGAATTTACCAATAGTTATCTATTATACATACATGAAGGGGAGGAGTCTTATGTTTAGAGTTATTGCACGAGCGTACATAAAAGAAGGATTTGAGAAAGAAGCGATCGAAGCAGCGCAAAGCGAAGGGGCAATACAACAGCTCATGGAGCGAGGAGAAATAATGACAGTAGGCTGCTTCAAGTGGGAGCGCAATGTGTTTGTCTATTGTGAATGCATAGATCGGCAGCTTGAGCCAGAGGAGCTGCTGCCTGGAATGGCCGCCTTTCTTGATGATTGGCCGGGACAGAGAGCGGCGCGGAAGTGGGTTCCGATGATTGACGTGTTTCATTTCAATGAGCCGGCAAGCTATGATCACTGGCTTCGCAAGGATACAGTAGAGCGGCGTGTAGGCAGAGTGGCGCATCTAAAGCCGGAAATGGCAGCGAGCTATATTTATTACCATTATCAGCTTCAAGAGGAGCAGGCCTTCCATGGTCCGAAATACGAAATCATTGCAATGCATGAGAATATGCTGTTTGGTTATCAGGAGTTTCCTGCCGTCGTGGAGAAGCCAGCACTGCCTGGGAAATTAAGCACTGCTGGCACTCCAGCCGATTGGGGCGACTCAAGAATGGACCTGCATTTCCAGCCTTGGGAGGACGGACATTTGTATTTCAAGCCCGTTGAACAGCTATTTGCACATTATTGTGAATTCTCAAAAAAAAGGCTCAAAAATGGGGGTTGAGGTTTGCCTTTCTGGGACGAAATGTGGTACAATGAAATCAATGTAAGTTCGTATGACCTATTTACAATACACTGCTACTTATAAATGATAACTGCCCCTTACTCATAAGTTCGAGGCAGTTTTTCCTTTTTTAGCGCAAAGGGGGACTGACCATGTACAATCGTAAAAAACCGCTTGAAGAAATTCCGGAAGAAAACACGAAGGTATGGACATGTGAGACAGAAGGGTGTAACAGCTGGATGCGTGATAATTTTGCTTTTGATCACGTTCCGACCTGTTTAATCTGCCATGAACCAATGGTCAGCGGCGAGAAGATGCTGCCCGCGCTCAATAACTCCAATAGTGATATGAAGGGACTAAAGAAAGGCACACCTATTTTGTAGGTTAAATGCCTTAATCTGAAGTCACAGAAAAAAGCCGAGCATTGCAGGAATGGCCATCGCCGTTCTCGCAGAGCTAGGCTTTTTTTGTTTACAGGGAGCTTTGGTTTGGAGACTTCCGGTATAAATAATGGTCTGACTCAATAAAATGGTAGATGACGTAATATGCGCGAGCTAAGCGAAGACAAGGTGGGGATCGCATGATCAGAAGATGGCTAAGAAAAGGGTTGGCAATGCTGCTGAAGCTGCTTTTTATAGGCCGTCGGAGAAAATTTGCGGCGATAAACATTATAACTGGCCACGCGCAGCATATCGGTGAACGCGAGCAGCAGCAGGATACTTTCTATATCTCTACCCAGCAGGATTCGGAGATGATAAAGCAGCCTGACGTATTAGCTATCCTAGCTGATGGAATGGGCGGGATGGCAATGGGAAGAGAAGCAGGCGAGCTTGCGGTGCAAACGATGCTGAACGAATACAGGAAAAGATCGGCGGAGGAAACCGTTCCGCAAGCGCTTGAACGGGCGCTGCATAGGGCTAACCAAACGGTCTTTGAGCTGGCGCTGGATCATGATCTGGAATGGAACGTTGGAACGACCCTTATTGCCGCTGTCATTCAAGAGGAGCAGCTGTACTGGATATCCGCAGGAGACAGTCGTATTTATTTGTATAAGAACAGCGAGCTTGTTCAATTGACTCGGGATCACAACTACGGCAATCGACTGGACGAATATGTTGCGTCGGGGACGCTTGCGAGAGAGGAGGCGGAGATGCATCAAGATCGCCACTTATTGACAAGCTATCTCGGCATTCCTGAAATAACTGAAATCAGTGCTAACCAAGCGCCGATCCATCTATCTGCAGGCGACTGGATATTATTGTGCAGTGATGGTATTTATGAGGAATTATCCGAGCTGCTGCTGGAGGAGGCCGCAACCCGTGGGCCAGCAGAGGCCGCCGAGTTTATTTTGCAGCATGTCCTTGCTCAGCAGAATCCGTATCAAGATAATGCGACCATTGTGATATTAGCTTGTTGCGAATGATTTGGTTCGAAAAGCATTTAAAGTGGGTAGTATAAAGTAGAAACGACTAAGGAGGTAATCATAATGGCAGACGAGCCTATTCGAGATAGACACCAGTCTCACAGCTTTGTAACGGAGAAAGATATTGATCCTGAGTTTGGTTTATTTACGGAAGAGACGCAGCAAGGCGCTGTGCCTGAAGCATCAGAGACGCTGCTCAAGCAGTATCCGCATGATTATGCTGCAGCAAGAGCTGATGATGAGTTAGACAATGAGGTGGATAAAGCAGAGGAAATTTCAGAGGAGCTTGCTGCCGTTCCGGATGCAGATGCGATTGCAGTGGACAGTCCTGTCGATCCTGCATCCATCGTCGAGGAGTTTCACGGCACTGATTTGTTAAACGGTGTGGGCAAGTATCCCGAGGAAGAAACAGAAGAGCTCTGATGTGAAAGCATAGATAAGGAAAGGGCGCTGCGGCGCCCTTTTTGTATGTACTAAAGCTTCTGACGTAAAGAGCGGAAGTACGTTCAACGCCACCATTCAAAGGATGGGTATGCAGCTGCTTGTATGAATACAGTCTCGCCTATTTTTGGAGTGGCAATGATTGCTTTCTGTTCTTTGGCTGCCTTCAAGGCGCGTTCTACGGGGTCCGTCCAATTATGCAGCGCCAGTGTGAAAGCGCCCCAATGTATTGGAATCATGACCTTTCCCTTAACATCTAGATGGGCTTGTACGGTTTCCTCAGGCATCATATGAATAGCAGCCCAGCGCTCATCGTATTGCCCGCATTCCATTAAAGTGAGATCGAACGGCCCGTATTTTTTGCCGATTTCTTTAAAGTGAGGGCCATAACCGCTATCACCGCTAAAAAATATTTTTGTATTTCTTCCCTGTATAACCCATGAACACCACAGCGTGGCATCACGATCCGTAAGGCTTCTTCCGGAGAAGTGCCGGGCTGGCGTACAGGCCAGCTGAAGACCCTGAAAGGAAAACTCCTCCCACCAATCATGCTCTTCTATTTTTGCAGGATTTACCCCCCATTTTACCAGATGCGGCGCTACACCAAGCGGAACGAAAAACTGCTTCACCTTATCCTTCAGCTTCACAATCGAGCCATAATCTAGATGATCGTAATGATCATGGGAAATAAGCACGGCATCAATTACTGGCAGCTGCTCGATGTCGAAAGGAAGCTTGTCGCTAAACCGTTTTCCCCCGATCATTGGAAAGGGCGAGGGAGCTCTGCCGAACATGGGATCGAGCAGCACGGTTTTCCCATCTAATTGAAGCAGTGCAGCGGAATGGCCAAACCAGGTGAGCTTAGGTTGATGCTCTTGTCCGACATACACCTCGCCCAGTGGCTCAATGGCGACAGGCTTTGGGGGCCTCCCATGCGGATTGCCTTTCATGAACTGGAGAAGCAGTTTAAGCTTCTCTCCAAATGTTGTCTCCATATTTGTTGGTATTGCGTTTATAAACTTCTTGTTGTCATGCTGCTTCGAGCGGCTTAGCTGCCGCCGCCCCTCCCTCGACTGGCCTGCACCGAGCGGGGGATAATATTGCAGCACCAAGTACACGATGATTACGAGCAGAGCGATGATGCTAATAAATAGAAGCATTTCTGTTAACCTCTTTCCTAATTCTTACATAAGCACTTATGTAATTGAAGTTTGTATTCCCAAAAAATAGTGTTATTAAATATATTATATGTAATAGTATATAAAGGGTCAAATGTAGTATGATAGAGGGGCTCAGGCGTAAATTGAAACACAGCGGATGGTGATTATTAATGACAAGGATAGATCGGGGACAGCTTTCGACGAGAACATACATCCTGCAGCTTCTCAAGACGAAAGGTGATTTATCGACAAAGGAGCTCACGGAGGAATTAGGCATAACGATCATGGCCGTTAGACGCCATATTCAATCATTAGAGAGGGATAACCTCATTACATCCAAAACAATAAGGCAATCCATGGGCAGGCCAACAGCTGTTTATAGTTTAACTAAACAATCCGACAGTTTCTTCCCACGGAAATATCATACATTAACAAATGATTTACTAGATGAGCTTGTTGAAAATTTCGGGGATTCGGCCGTTGAGCAGCTCTTTGAAGGCCGCAAGGATAAGATGGTTAAAACATACGCGATGAGCATGGAAGGCAAAGATTTAGCAGATCGTGTCTCTACGCTTGCAGGCATTCAGAACGAGAATGGCTATATGGTCGAATGGGAAATGACCGATGACGATCAGTTCTGGTTAAAGGAGCATAATTGTCCCATCGAACAAGTAGCATCGAATTATCAGCATGCCTGCCAGTGTGAATTGAAGCTGTTTCAATCGCTGCTCGGTGATGCGGATGTGGAGCGAACCGAGTGTCTAGTCAAAGGCGGCCAACGATGCACCTACTCTATTAGAAAAAGAAAAGCAAAAAAACAGTGAGACGTCAAAGGACATCTCACTGTTTTTGTTTATTTAGAACTTCATATTACTGCTGTGACCGGGGGAAAGCTTGGCGGCAGGGTCGATATATACCTTGGCGTTATTAATTGCAGTGGGAGCTTCTCCGAATCCAACCGTAATCAGCTTCAGTTTTCCTGGATAGGTCGTAATATCGCCAGCTGCAAAAATACCGGGAATATTCGTCTCCATTCGGGTATCGACAACAATGGAGCCATTCTGAATGTCTAATCCCCATTCTGAGATAGGTCCAAGCGAAGAAATGAAGCCGAAATTTACGATGAGAGCATCGCAATCAATATCACGTGTCTCCCCAGATTTAAAAGTAAGAGTGATTTTTTCTATTTGCTCGCCGCCATGCAATGCTGTAATTTCAGCGGGAGTGACAACATTAACTTTTGATTTCATAAGATTGTCTACGCTATGCTCATGAGCGCGGAACTTGTCCCGCCTGTGAATCAGCGTCACCTCTTCGGCTATTGGCTCAAGCATAAGCGCCCAATCAATAGCCGAATCGCCGCCGCCATTTATGACTACTCTTTTACCTGCATAGCTGTCTAATTCGTTTACAAAGTAGTCTAGATTCGTTTTCTCGAAACGACTCGCTTCCTCCAGCTCTAGTCGACGGGGCTCAAACGCGCCCACTCCGCCCGTAATAATGACAGATTTGCTGTAATGAACAGCTTTATCGGTAATAATCTCGAAATGATGCTCATCCTTCTTGATGACCTGCAGCACCTTTTCTTCGAGTTGTACTTGTACCGGAAAATGGTTCATTTGGTCTTTTAAATTATTAACAAGCTGTAATGCTGTAATTTTAGGAAATCCGGCAACATCGTATATATATTTTTCTGGGTATAGAGCTACTAGCTGTCCGCCGAGCTGCGGCATGCTATCAATGATTTTGACACTTGCTTGGCGCATTCCTGCATAGAATGCGGCGAACATGCCGGCTGGGCCCCCGCCGATAATCGTTATATCTATAAATGAATCTGATTGTGCAGATGTCACAAGAAGTTCTCCCCTTCAACTTTATTATATATATTATAGTATAATATATAATAAGGTTAACGTATGTTCAAGGGAGTGTCAAACGAGTATGTTCGCATGCTTTACAATAAGTCATTCCTCTGCCGCTTGTGGTACAATAAAAGAACAAATGTTCTTTATGGGAGCGGTTGATAGGACGATATGCTAATGGATGATACGGTCACGATATCGGTGAGAAACTTAGTCGAATATGTATTTCGCAGCGGGAGCATCGATGTGCGGCTAAACGCGATCGATACGATGCATGAGGGCACCAAGGCGCATCAGAGAGTACAGCGAACTTATGGCGAGCAGGATCTCAAGGAGGTCTACGTAAAAGCAGACATCACAGTGGATGATCTGCTTTTTGTCGTGGATGGACGCTGTGACGGGCTGCTGATGACAGAACCGCTCATTACTGTGGACGAAATTAAATCGACAAGCGGCGATCTATCAAGGATAACCGAGGACGGTGCCCCTGTGCATTGGGCGCAGGCGCTGTTCTATGCCTATATGTACGCGAAGGAGCATGATCAGGCGGCAATGCGTGTTCAGCTGACTTATGTGCAGACGGAAACAGAGGAGGAGCTGCGGTTTGTGCGGGAGGTCAGCTTCCCGCAGCTGGAGCAATACGTTTATGATACGGTCGCACGCTACGCACCCTATGCGCAGCAGCGCCGCAAGCACGAGCAGGCGAGAAATGAGAGCATTCGGGAGCTTGCCTTTCCTTTTGATGGGTATCGCGCTGGACAACGCAAGCTGGCTGGGGCGGTATACAAATCGATTGAGGAAGGCGTGCGTTTATTTGCCAAGGCGCCAACCGGCATCGGCAAAACCATATCGACTACTTTCCCGACGATCAAAGCGATGGGAGCGGGCATGCTGCAGCGGTTTTATTATTTGACAGCGAGAACGACGACGCGGGCGGCTGCCGAGGATGCGCTTCTATTGATGCGCGGTAAGGGGCTTCAGCTTCACGCTGTTACGATAACGGCAAAGGATAAGATTTGTTTTCAAACGGAAGTGCGCTGCGAGAAAGATCATTGTCCTTATGCGGACGGCTATTATGATCGGATAAATGGAGCAGTGCTTGATATATTAGACAACGAGACGGTCATGACCAGATCGGTTATTGAAGCATATGCACGGAAGCATATGGTATGTCCATTTGAGTACTCGCTAGATTTGGCGTATGCGGCTGATGCGGTCGTTTGCGATTACAATTATATTTTTGATCCGCGTATCTCGCTTAAGCGTCAATATGCGGAGATGAAGAAGCGGACAGCGCTGCTTGTGGACGAGGCGCATAATTTAGTTGACCGGGCGCGTGAAATGTTCTCAGCTGAGCTCTCTAAATCTCCATTTCTAGCGCTTCAGCGTGAACTGAAAGGTGTGCATGGCGAAGGCTATCGCACGGCGAAGGAAGTTAATGATTATTTCATTGCACTGCGCAAAAGAAGCGACGGTGCGCCTCAATTAATCGAGCGGCAGCTGCCTGAGGAGCTCGTTGCGCTGGTGGATGCATTCGCATCTGCTGCCGGACAGGCGCTTGCGGCCGGTATTAGCGGAAGCGGCGGCGGGCTGCTTCTTGATACGTATTTTGCAGCGCAAAATTTTGTCCGAACAGCAAAGCTGTACGATGATCGGTATGTCGTCTACACCGAGCTGTCGAAGAATGATGTTCGGCTGAAGCTGTTTTGCCTTGACCCCTCGCAATTGCTGCAGGGGATGGGCAAAGGGTATCGATCCCATATTTATTTCTCCGCCACCCTCTCACCTGTATCGTATTATATGGACATGCTTGGAGCGGGGGAGGATGACTACACACTCGCGATTCCGTCACCCTTCTCAAAGGAGCAGCTTGATGTTGTCATTAAACCGCTATCGACCCGTTATCATGATCGAGATGAATCAAAGTTGCCGATTGCAAAGCTGATTATGGAGCTGATGGACGAGCGGCCGGGTAATTATTTCGTGTTTTTCCCTTCATACGCCTATATGAACGCGGTATATGAGACCTATATGGAGCTTAAGGAGTGGTCTATCCCCGCTGGCTCGGAATCCGATTCAGAGGTGCTGCTTCAGAGAACGGATATGTCTGAGGAGGAGAGGGATCGCTTCTTAGAGAGCTTTCAAGCAGGGAACGAGCGCTCATTAATTGGTTTTGCAGTTATGGGCGGCGTATTCTCAGAGGGTGTTGATTTGGCGGGAGATCGATTAATCGGTGTGATCGTTGTTGGTGTTGGTTTGCCGCAGATTGGTGTGGAGCGGAATATGCTGAGAGACTATTTCAACGAGGACGGCAAGAACGGCTATGACTATGCTTACGTCTTCCCTGGTATGAATAAGGTGCTGCAGGCTGGCGGGCGCTTGATTCGCTCGGAAACCGATCGTGGAACGCTTGTGCTCATAGACGATCGGTATTTGCAAAATCAGTATCAACGGCTGCTGCCGGAGGAGTGGAAGAAGTAATTATAGAGCGGAATCAGATTTCGCTTCTGTCGTTCTTCTTAGGAAAAAAGCTAATGCAGCGCATCTCTTCTCCAAATATGCGGCTGCGGATAAGGTAAGCAGTAACCCAAGCAGTGAACCGGCAACAGATACTGGAGCGACCCATATTAGCGATGTATGCGTGAAAAAAGGAATAAGTGCAACGGACAATATCGGTGGAGCATTCCACTTGAATTTATTTATGAAGAAAATGACGATTACCAACGTTAGAAGCAAGGAAAGTACGCCAGAGCTCCAATAAACGAATAATGAGCCAATAAAAGACGATAGAATAGCACCGATAGCAATTTTTCGAAGTTGTGCTTTCTCGAATGGACGCGAGATGAATAATAGACTGAAAGCGCCTAATGTAGGGAAAAATAAGGTGCTCATATGTGGGATATGTAAGGAAATCCAGTAAATGAAGATGATATAAATGCAGATTGCATAGGTCTTGATGCGCATGTAGTTAATTTGCCTTCTTTCTGTATGGAATGCATCTGATTTTTTGCTCAGCAGGTAACATTGTAACTCTCACATTCTAGCACCGTCAAATCGTTTTAATTACCATTTCTTAATCCGAGATAGGCTTATGTTTTTTGGGGAAAAGAAAAAGCCCAGCCGGATTTCCGGCTGAGCTGGAAGAAAGGAGGAGGCATTGCATGCTGCTGCATAAAGGACAAACCTTATTTAATCAAGGGGAAATCGGCTCACTCTTTCACTTGAGAAGCGGTTTGCTTAAGATTGTGAGAGTTCATGAAGACGGACATCCGTTTCTTGTTAACATCATCGTACCAGATGAAGTCATACCGCATCATTCGCTGATCAGTCCGATGTCGAATCATGGTTCAGCTATTGCGCTTGTCACTTGTGAAGTGGACAGCGTATCGCCTGAGCAATGGTATGAAGCGCTGGGAAGAAGCCCGGAGAAGAGCCGTGAAGTTGCTTTGCTCCTCCAAGGCAAGCTGAGAATGATGCAGCAGCGCATCGATCAGTTAACGGAAGTCGAGCCTGCGAATAAGCTGATTAAGCTGCAGCAATGGTTCGCTGCATATATAGGTCCAGCCCCGCTAACGGATGTGCTGACTCAGGATGAGATCGGACAACTCATCGGCCTCCGTCGTGAAACAGTCAACCGCTTGCTGCGTGCCCAGTCGAAGTCCCTGTAATGAAGGAGAGAAGCTAGCCTATAGCGGCAGGCTCTAGACTTGCTGCAGGACCGAAAAACTCAAAGTGAATATCCGAATTCGGTATGCCCCATTGCTGAAGGATGCCATTGATCGCAGACATGATTGGCGTTGGACCGCAGAAGTAATAAGCGGCGCTAGTGTCTGTGATGACGGATTGCAGCCAAGGGGAATCGATATAACCTTCCTTATGGAAAAGCTGCTGCTCAAGGTCTCTTTCTGTTGGCTCCTTATAGCAGTAGTAGACAGAAAGCTGTGGATGCTTCGCAGCAAGAGCATTCACTTGTTCTCTAAAAGCATGGACGTCGCCGTTCTGGGCTGCATGTATGAAAGTAATTGTACGATTCGGTTCCTCGTTAATGAGCGTATTCAACATGCTGATCATTGGCGTCAAGCCAACTCCGCCGCTAATCAGTACGACAGGACGTTCATCAGGCGTATGCAAGATGAAATCACCTGCTGGAGCCGATAGCGATAGGATGGCTCCTTCTTGTACATCATGGTGCAAATAGTTGGATACATGGCCTGCTTCACGATGCTGATCCCCATCCTCGCGCTTAACCGTGATACGGTAATAGGGCTTTCTGGGAGCATCGGATAAGCTATATTGGCGAATTTGTGTGTGCTCTGCGCCTTCCTGATTCACCTTAATACTTACGTATTGTCCGGGCTCAAAGCTCGCGAATGGCTTGCCATCCGCCGGAACCAAATAGAAAGAAGTGATGACATCGCTCTCCTTTTCCTTTCGCTCCACTCGAAAATCACGAAAGCCTTCCCAACCGCCAGTCTTTGTATGTGTCTCCTCATACATTTCTTGCTCGATGCCAATAAACGCATCCGCTATGATACCGTACGCTTCCGCCCAAGCATTTAATATTTCATCAGTAGCCGCGTCCCCCAGTACATCCTTAATCGCCATCAGCAAATACTTGCCTACGACAGGATAATGCTCAGGCTTCACGCCTAGACTACGATGTTTATGTCCAATTTGCTTCACGACAGGAATGATTGCCGCTAAATTATCAATATGCTGTGCCGCCGCATAAACGGTATTAGCTAGTGCTGTCTGTTGTCTGCCTTGTTTTTGATTAGCTTGATTGAAAAGGTTCAAGAGCTCTGGATGATTGGTGAACAGCAGCTCATAGAAGCGCTTCGTAATGGTCACCCCGTGAACCTCTAATACAGGAACCGTTGACTTAATAATTTGAATGGATTTTGCGCTTAACATAACTAACCCCTCCAGTATGACTGTTTTTTTTGCGTATTGAATAAGCCAAGTATAGTCTTAAGACGCGGCTGGCATTGTGATCGAGATCACACTAATCCGCAACGATTTGTGACAGCACGCTAGCTTTCGAAGCGAGTTTTATGCTTCCAGGAGAGAACATTTATAAACAAAAAATACCTTGACAGTATTTTTATGAGATGGTAAATTGACTAATATATTTTACGAGAGGAGGATTACGTTCCATGAGCAATCACAATCATTTTAATCTAATTGCAGCATTGAATCATCGTTTGAACATGAATAACGTAATCCATCCGCGCGTCGTTTAATCTTTGATTAAGGGTGTTCCCGTCATCAAAGGCGCATGGTTACGCAACCGTAACTATGCGCCTTTTCTATGCTCGCGAGAATCGTCGGCTGTTTATGCCGCGTCCCGCGATAGGAAGAAGCGTGTTGCTGCGGCGACGCGCTTTTTTTGTTTTTATTGGGAGTAAACGGAAGCATAACGAGGCTTGGATGGATAGTGGAAGGTGTGATAGAGAAGCATGTTTAGCGTACTTACAAAATTAAGCTGGTTTTTCAAATCGAATTGGAAACGGTATACCGTCGCCATTTCACTCCTTATTTTTACCGGATTTATTGATGTTATTCCGCCTTGGCTGATTGGTTATACCATTGATGGCATTCATCAGGACCTGCTGGGGCAGGCAGAGTTTGACCGCATATTTTACAGCTGGATCGCGATTACGGTAGTCGGTTATATCATAACGTATATATGGCATTATCAGCTGTTTGGCGGGGCATTCGTATTAGAGAAGCTGCTAAGGTCGCGTCTGATGGGGCACTTTCTTAAGATGACCCCGACCTTCTATGAACGCAATCGGACGGGTGACCTAATGGCGCGCTCAACGAATGATCTTGGAGCAGTTGCGACTACAGCGGGCTTCGGCATATTGACGCTGGTTGACTCCACCCTGTTCATGATTACGATACTTATCGTGATGTCCACACTTATTAGTCTGAAGCTCACGCTTGCCTCATTGCTGCCTCTGCCGCTGATGGCGCTGGCGATGAAGCATTACGGCAAAAAAAATCATGAACGATTTATGGATGCGCAGAACGCTTTCGGTGATTTGAATGACGGCGTGCTGGAATCCGTGTCCGGTGTAAGGGTTATCCGGGCGTTCGTACAGGAGGAAGCAAGCGAGGCGCGCTTTGCCGAGAAGACGAAAGATGTGCTTAACAAAAATATCGCCGTCGCTCGAATTGAAGCATTGTTTGAGCCTACGATGAAAATTCTCGTCGGAACAAGCTATTTGATCGGCCTTTGCTACGGCGGCTACTTAGTTTTCCACAATGAAATTACACTTGGAGAATTGGTCTCATTTAACGTATTTCTCGGGATGCTGATCTGGCCTATGTTCGCCATTGGCGAACTTATTAACATTATGCAGCGCGGCAATGCGTCGCTCGACCGGGTCAGTGAGACGCTTGGCTATAAGCCCGATGTTGCAGATTCAAGCGTCCCTGTTCGGGTAGAGGAGCCATCCTCGCTGCAGTTCCAGGATGTAACGTTCCGTTATCCGTCCTCAACCACCGATAATTTGGGCAATATCTCCTTTATGCTGCGCCAAGGACAAACGCTCGGTATCGTCGGTCGGACTGGCAGCGGCAAGACAACATTGCTGAAGCAGCTGCTAAGAGAGTATCCGCTTGGCCGCGGAGATATAAGCATATCCGGCACGCCTCTCAGCAGCTTGAAGAAAGATGATCTGCTTGGCTGGATCGGCTATGTACCGCAGCAGCCTATCCTATTCTCAAAGTCGATTCGCGACAATATTTTTTTCGGCCTTAAGGAAGGCACGGACGAGGATTTGCAGAGAGCACTGGAACGAGCTTCGTTCGCAAAGGATATTAAATTTCTGCCTGACGGTCTAGAGACAATGGTTGGTGAGAAAGGCGTTGCGCTGTCCGGCGGACAGAAGCAGCGTGTAAGTATCGCGCGGGCGCTCATTGCCGATCCGGAGATCTTGTTGATGGATGATGCTCTCTCGGCGGTTGACGGGAAGACTGAAGCCGAAATTATTGAAGGCATTCGTACAGAACGAGCGGGCAAAACGACGCTGATTACGACACATCGCTTGTCGGCGGTGCAGCATGCCGATTGGATTATCGTTCTGGATGAAGGTCGAATCGTGCAGGAAGGCACGCATGAGCAGCTGCTTGAGCTTGGGGGCTGGTATCGGGAGCAGTATGATCGCCAGCAGCTTGAGGCTATTATTGAAACGTAATAAATGGGAGGCGTGAAGGACAATGGGTCATACAGGAAAACGATTGTTTCAATACGCCATGCTTTATAAAAAACCGATCCTGCTGGCGCTGCTGCTGCTATTGCTTGCCGTATCCGCAGAGCTGGCAGGACCGTTTATTGCAAAACGGATGATTGACCAGAACATTCTCGGCATCGAGAAGAAATGGCATGAGGTCGATGCAGAACAAGACTATGCGGTTCTTTATAAAGATAAATGGTATAAGCGCGAGGATCACTTCGCATCTGCTGCTTCGGAGCAGAGAGGCAAAGAGGTTCGCGTGCTGCAGGTTGGCCGTCAATTTTATTGGCTGGACGAGGCGCTTCGCTTCGAGGTCGGAAAACGTGAAATAGCTGGAGATACACTTACAGTTACGAATAAGGATACGGGAGAAACAGCAGTATATCCCGTAACGAAGCTTTCGAACAATGAGCTTTACTCCTTCTATAAGCCGGAGTTTCCGGCCATTATTAAGCTAGCTGTTATGTATTTTGGTTTGCTGCTTCTAGTGGCTGCCTTCTCATACGGTCAGCGTCTTATGCTGCAAACGTCAGCCAATCGCATCGTGCGCAAGATGCGAACAGATATTTTTGCGCATACACAACGCTTGCCGGTCAATTATTACGATAATTTGTCGGCAGGGCAGGTCGTCTCGCGTGTTACGAATGATACGGAAGCGATTCGCGAGCTTTACGTTGCGGTGCTGGCTAACTTTTTTACAGGCATTATTTATATGGGTGCGATCTACGGCGCGTTGTTCTTATTGGATGCTCGCTTAGCACTTCTTGCGCTGCCGCTCATCCCGATTTTAATCATTTGGATTACGGTGTACCGCAGGTTTGCCGCTCGCTATAACCGAATAATTCGGGCTAAGCTCAGCGAGATCAACGGCATGATCAATGAATCGATTCAAGGAATGACCATTATTCAAGCTTTCCGCCGCCAGAAAGAGACGACGAAGGAGTTCGAAGAGCTGAATGAGCATTATTATAAGTATCAAAACAAGCTGCTCAGCCTCAATTCCATCACGTCGCATAATTTGGTTAACGTTGTGCGTAATATTTTGTTCCTTGTCGTTATTTGGATGTTCTGGGGCGATTCGCTTAGCTCTGCAATTGAGGTGGGAGTGCTCTATGCGTTTGTGGATCTAATGAACCGGATGTTTGCTCCAATTGTAGGCATTGTCAACCAGCTTTCAAATTTGGAGACAGCTCGAGTGTCCGCTGAACGTGTGTTTAAGCTGATGGATGAGGAAGGAATTGACGTTGTCACAGGAAGGATGGAACGCTACAAAGGCGATGTGGAATTCGATGATGTTTCGTTCGCTTACAAGAAAGACGAGTATGTGCTGAAGCATATTTCCTTCCACGCTCGTCAAGGCGAGACTTTTGCGCTAGTTGGTCATACCGGCTCAGGCAAGAGCTCGATCTTAAATTTGCTGTTCCGCTTCTATGATTCGAATGAAGGCCAAATTAAAGTGGATGGAACTGATGTGCGCGACATGCCGAAGCAGCTGCTCAGGCAGCATATGGGCATCGTGCTGCAGGATCCGTTTCTGTTCACCGGTACGATTGCGTCAAATATTAGTCTGGATAATCCGGCGATCAGCCGGGAGAAAATTGAGCAGTCGCTTCGTGATGTCGGAGCCTATGAGATGTTCAGCCAACTGCCAGGAGGCATAGATGCGCCCGTTATCGAGAAAGGAAGCACCTTGTCGGCTGGTCAGCGACAGTTGATTTCCTTCGCTAGGGCGCTGGCCTATGATCCTGCCATCCTTATTCTTGATGAGGCAACAGCCAGCATCGATACGGAGACGGAAGCGATCATTCAAGAGGCGCTGGATGTGCTGAAGAAAGGCCGCACGACGTTTGTCATTGCGCATCGTCTATCGACCATCCGCAATGCAGATCAAATTCTCGTGCTGGATCGTGGTGTTATCGTAGAGCGCGGCAGCCACGAAGAGCTGATGGAGCATGGCGGCAAGTATTTTGCTATGTACCAGCTGCAGCTTGGCTCAGCTTTGCCCGCATAGCGGAAGCTATGGGTTGTCTCAAAAGTACTTATACTCATGTAAAAACAGCCGAACAGAGTTTTATATCTGTTCGGCTGTTTTGCTTTTTTTGGGTTTATTGCTGCCTAATCACAGCCTAATAAGATTTAACATCAGATGATGAAATAATTCGAAGAGACAGCCCTTTTTCTCATGCATGCAAATCAGGTTTTAAAACGCCCAACTGCCTCATTCAAGGATTCTGCCAAACTACGCATCTGCTCTGAAGAGCTGGCAACCTCCTGCATGGAAGCAAGCTGCTCTTCGGATGCGGCGGCAACGCGCTGCAAATTTCCGGTCGCATTAGCCGTAATCGTCTCAAGCTCATCCAGTGATGCAGCAATCTGTTCACTGCCAGCCGACATTTGCTCCGATGCCACGGAAACTTCCTGCACTTGGCTCGAAACATCGCGAATGGAAGTTACAATCGTGCGGAATGACTCGCCTGCCTGACGCGAGATGGTTGATCCGACACGCGCTGCGTCAACCGATTGCTCCATCGAAGCAACAGCGGTTGAGGTATGGGCACCGATACTGTGCAGAATCGTTCCAATTTGTTCTGACGATTCCTTGGACCGCTCAGCCAGCTTCCGTATTTCATGAGCCACAACTGCGAAGCCTTTGCCATGCTCGCCTGCGCGCGCTGCTTCAATGGAAGCGTTAAGGGCAAGAAGGTTCGTTTGTGTCGCCACATCACCAATCAGCGCTAGAATATTGCTAATATGATCGCTCTGCTCCTTCAATTCGTGCAGGGTTGATACGGTTGCAACCACATTGGCTTCAATGGTTTGCATTTGCTGCAGCGTCTGGTCAATGACGGTCTCTCCTTCAGAAGCAAGAGCGGTCGTATCAGCTGCAAGCTCGGATACCGAGGAAGTTGATTCTGCAATTCTCTGAATGCCGATCGTCATTTCTGTCATCGCTCGTTGGCATTCTTGGAAGCTTTGCAGCTGTGTCTCTGATCCGGAAGCAACCTCTTGAATCGCCTCTGTAACCTCTTCAGTCGCTCGTGACGTCTGCTCCGCGCTTTGCTGCATATGGGAGGCGGACCCAGCGACTTCATCTGAAGTGGTCCGAATGCTGCTGGTAAGCTGGCGCAGGCTTGCAATCATTTCGTTAAAAGCTGTGGAAACTTGAGCTATTTCATTGCTGCCTTTGACAGCAACGGCTAACGTTAAATCTCCTTTTGCCGCTAACGAGGATACCTCGGCAAGCCTTCTGAGCGGCTTCAGCACCATGCGAATCAAGAAGACGATGATTACGATAGCGATAGCCGACAAGATCATGGAAATAGTTATGCTTTTCCATAAAAGAGAGGACATTGCGCTACTAATTTTTTGGTAGTCGACGTCGATGCCGAATATACCGATAACCTTTCCGTTGGGATCTTTTATTTGATTAAGATAAGAAATTAGCTGCCCATAATCATCTTCTATTACATCCGTTACAGCTGAACCTTTCTCTAGGGCTTCAGCAGCAGCGGTTTCGTATTCGGGACTCAATTCATATTTTTCTCCGGGGACAAGGCCTTTGGAGAAGAGCTCCTCATTACTCTGCATCACTTTTAGAAACTTTTTGCCGTCCTGTTCAATTACCTCTGGCATAAAAACGTAAGCATTGTTGATAATATCATTTCTAATCATGGAATCAAGCTGCAGCTTGAGCAGGTCGAATGTTTCATTATGCGTGTCATTTCCCGCCGTTATTTCGTTATAGCCGAACGTAATCAGATTATGCTCAGCCTCCATTTGGTAACTAAGCGTTTCGCCTATCCGTTCGATTTCATCTAAATAGTTTTTTTTCTGAGAGTAGTACGATAAATATTCTGTAACACCAATAAGCACAACTAACAGTAGAGCCAATACAATTGAGCTGGTAACAACTAAGCTTTTGTTTTTCATACGTAACATGCAAACCACACCTCTTATATTAGTAGTTAGTAGGGAACATATAGTTGAGAAGATTGTCGAAAAATGTAGAAGTAGAAAAACATATTATCCATTTTCAGACCGTTCAAGGTGTGTACTCTGTATTTACAATATCGCACTTTTATTAGAAAAATACTAGGCTTAATGTTAGAAAAGTGTTCAATTTTGGAATCAAAAAAGAAGAGGAATAATGGTTTGTGGTGGATATTGTCGAATTTTGGCAAGGAGATTACCTGAACAACCATATTCAGTAAATTTTCAGCTAGCCTTAAAGGAGGTTTAAGTATTGCTGGTTATGATAGGTGTTGTAACAACAAATGAATAAGAAAGGTGGAATACACAATGCTGAAAGCAAGAGCTATTACAGCAGGAGCAATTGCACTGACACTGGCGATCGGAGGCGGAGGCCTATGGGCAAGCCAAATCGTAAATGCGGCTGCGGCTAACAGCGGAGATAAGCAGATCGAGCAGGGAAAGTCAGATAATAGTGGAGTTAAGATGGATCGTTCATGGAAACAGGATGGATTCGGACGTGGTTTTGATCGCATCGAAGATCAGCTTCTAGCATACTTAGGAATAGAGAAAGCAGCGCTTCAGACGAAGCTGGAGACGTTAACTTTGGCAGAGGCTGCTGCTGAGCAAGGGAAAACGCGAGCTGAGCTGAAGGCGAAGCTCGTAGAGTGGCTGGAAGCGGCGGAGGCAGAGGCACCAGCTAAGACAGATGTGGATGCGAAAGCTAATGTGGACAAGCAGACTGACACGGGTGAGCTGCGGGCAAAGCCGGATACATCAACTGTTGCAGAGAAGCTGCTTGATTCCCAAGGCTTTGGTCATGGGGGGCACCGCGGCGGCAAACCATTTGGCGAAGGTGGGAATCTGGCTGCAGTGGCAGCAGTAATGGGACTGACCGCAGATGAGTTGAAGGGAGAGGTTGAGGCGGGCAAGACGATTGCAGCAATTGCAAAGGATAAGGGCATTGATGTACAGAAAGTAATTGATGCACGAGTAAGCGAGCGGAAAAAGAAGCTTGACGAGGAGCTGGCAGCGGGAACGATTACGCAAGAGCAGTATAACACGAAGCTTGCAGAGGCAGCCACGCATGCAACTGAGTTTGTGAATAACGTGCAGCAGCCTTGCGGACCTGACGGCCAAGGCAGGAAAGGGCCTCGGGGTGAACGTCCGAACAGTACCGCCTCTAACAATCAAACAGCAGCAGGCGCGGAAGCTACCGCATAACGTTCAGCTCATCATAGGACAATTGTTGTTTAGGAGGGTATTACATGCGAAGGGGCTTTCTCTTAGGTCGTAGACCTGGAGAAAGCCCCTTGAGTTTATCTATTATATCCTTCTCTTCTATGCCTTAAGGATGTCATGATCCACGTAACGCTCACCGTTCAGCTCACTGATAATATTAATGGCAGCTTTCGCGCCGTCGCCTGCTGTAATGATTGCATGCACACTAACGCCCGCAACCGTTCCTGCAGCCCAGATCCCATCCATACTCGTTTTGCCGGCTGAATCGACTTCAATAATTGTTTTGATGCGCGGCTCAGTACCCGGCTTTGTTGCAAGTCCGATATGCTCTGCCAGCTCAATGGATACGCCTGTCGCAACGAGCACATGCTTCGCTTCGTAGCTGGCAGCATCTGTTTCAATCCGCAGGCCGCCATCAATGGCAACGATATTTTGTACCGTCTCCTCCTTGATATCCGCTCCGAATTTCTCGGCTTGTTTTTTGCCCGTTTCGACAAGGTCGGGACCGCCGATCTCCATAATGCCATAATAATTCTCAAACCACGCACGCTTTGTCATTCCTTTGTTATTCTCAAACACAAGCGTCTTCTTGCCTGCCTTCGCTGCAAAAATAGCCGCGCTTGCTCCAGCTGGACCAGCACCAATAATAACGATATCGTACATTCGGCATTCCTCCAGTGAATGAATTTAGGATTACCCCAATAGTATATAAATTGTTGTTCAATAAAAGCAAACAGTAAGTCCCATTATTTCAACTTATTTGTTCACGATTCGTTCAAATCTAAAGCGTTGATTTGAATGTTTCCCTCTGATATAGTTCTATTATCGAACTATTCTACAGTAGAATCATTTTGTGGTGAAGGATGAGTTCTGCATAAGAGGGAGGCCATCACAGTGGACTTGGTGTTACTGAAGCAAATCATCGCTCGTTATGAAGGAGCAAATTTTCTCGTTAATCGTCGACTAAATGCGATGATTCGCGAGCAATTGCCAAATGAGTTGACGCTTGATCAATTTGCGACGCTGCGTTACATACGGTCGCAGGAAAAAAGCACTTCTTCTGAGTTAGCAGACATTTTTTGTGTAGGCAGAAGTTCAATAACCGCTATTATTAATCGGTTGTTTGATAAGAAGCTCATACAAAGAATGCAAGGCGAGAAGGACCGGCGGGTCACTTACTTAACGTTGACCGAAGAAGGCAAGCAGATGAATGACAAGATGGAAGAGAAGATTCATGAGATCCTCTCCCATTTCATTCAATATTTCGACGAGCAAGAGGCGCTAACTTTTATCGAGACGTTTGAGAAGCTGGCGGAAGTAATGAGCAATCGTAGTGATATTTAGCCGGAAGGGGAACGAAGATGAGAAACGTACTGAAGTTTAGATGGTTGGTGCTGGCGCTGTGGCTCGTTGCTGCGGTTGGATTGATGCTAAGCGCACCGAACATGGAGGAGCTTGTTCGTACAAAGGGGCAAGTTATGGTTCCGGATGGTTATTCCTCGACCATTGCAAGTGATTTGGAGAAAGCAATCGGCGGCAATGATGGACCTGAATCGAGCAGAGGTATGTCGACTGTGCTTGTATTTCATAAAGAAGGAGGTTTGTCTGACGCCGATTTAGCGAATGTGAAGAGCGGTTTAGATAAGCTGAAGAATGAAGGGAAGGCCATTGGCGTCCTCTCCGTTACGAGTCATTTCGATACAGAGGAATTAAAGGAGCAAATGGTATCCAAGGATGGAAGCACCATTCTTACGCTTGTTAAAGTCGAAGCAGGCGAACGTGAGTTTTCCGAGCTTCGGGAAGGATTGTATGATGCGATTTCCGATGTGAAAGTGGATCACTATTACACCGGTAACTGGCTAATTTCCGAGGATGTTGTGCAAAGCTCGCAGGAAGGGCTTAAGAAGACGGAATTCATCACGCTTGGATTTATTTTAGTCATTTTGTTTGTCGTATTCCGTTCGGCGGTTGCGCCGTTGGTGCCGCTGATTACGGTTGGCTTTACTTATTTGGTATCGCAATCGATCGTAGCGTATTTGGTCCATTATTTCGACTTTCCCCTCTCGAACTTTACGCAGATCTTTCTCGTTGCGGTTCTGTTTGGTATCGGGACGGATTATTGCATATTGCTCATCAGCCGCTTTAAGGAAGAATTAGCGCATCGCGGCGATAAGACAGAAGCGATTATTCATACGTACCGTACAGCGGGCAAAACGGTGCTTTTCTCCGGGCTTGCGGTGCTTGTCGGCTTTGCTTCCATTGGCTTCTCGACTTTCGTATTGTACCGTTCGGCGGTGGCAGTGGCAGTCGGGGTGGCAGTGCTGCTGATCGCATTGTTTACGGTTGTGCCGTTTTTTATGGCCGTTCTCGGACCGAAACTTTTCTGGCCGGCAAAGGGCTCGCTGGAGCATAAGCCTAGTAAGCTATGGGGTGCGGTTGGCATATTCTCATTGAAACGTCCTATATGGGCGCTTGTTATTTTGGCTGTCATCATCGTTCCTTTCTTAACGGCTTACAAAGGTTCAATCTCCTTTAACTCGCTCGATGAGATCGGGGATAAATACAATTCAGTTAAAGCGTTTAATATTATTTCAGATAACTTCGGACCTGGCGATTCGCTGCCGACATCGGTCGTTGTTAAAGCCGATAAGCCGTTCGATACACCTGAAGGGCTAGCTGCGTTAGAGCAAATTAGCCGCGAGCTGGCGAAGACGGAAGGTGTGAAAGTTGTTCGAAGTGCAACAAGGCCGACCGGTGAAGTTATGGACCAGTTTCTCGTGTCTGATCAAGTTGTCACATTGGAAAGCGGACTTGGCCAAAGCGGTGAAGGATTAGGGAAAATCGGAAGCGGACTCTCAGAGGCGAGCAGCGCGCTGAGTGAAAATGCACCAAAGCTGAATGAAGCGGTTGATGGGGCTGGTCGACTCGTCGCAGGAACAAATGAGCTGAAAGCAGGTATTGTGAAGCTAGGCGATGGACTGAAGCAAATTCAAAAGGGCTTGCTCGACGGATCAGCTGGCGCTGGTGAATTGAGCGATGGACTGAAGCAAGCACAAGCGAGCGCGGAGCAGCTTGCTGCAGCAAGCAAGCAGCTGTTGAACAGCTATGGCCAGCTTGGCGGCGGACTCGGTCAATTGACAGGTGCTTACACAGCAATTGCATCAGAGCAAGCTAAGCTGGCAGAAGAATTGACTGGCGTGGAGCAAGGCTTGAGCGGGCTGCAGGAAACGTACCCCGATCTGCAAACTGACGAAGCTTTCCAGAAAGCGCTAGGCACGCTTTCCCAGCTGCAGCAAGGTGCAGCTGGAATCAATGGGCAATTGACGGCGCTTAATGAGAAGCTTTCGGGTATTTCTGCAGGCATGACCCAAGCAAATGCGGGACTTCTGCAAGCAACAGATGGGCAGACGTCACTGGCAGCGGGTCTAGGCAAGCTGGCAGTTGGAATCTCACAGCTGCAAGCTGGAATTGCAGAGGCTGCTGCGGGGCAAGGACAAATTGTATCGAAGCTGCCTGGCGTAACGCAAGGCTTTAACGAGTTGAGCGACGGCCAGAAGCAGCTGCAATCGGGCTTCGCGTCATTAAATGATCAGCTGGGAGAGCTTACTAGCGGCCTGGATCAAAGCGTGGATGGCTTAAATAAAGTAACGGATGGCTTGGCCTCAGCTGGCGGTTATTTAAACGGCTTGGCTGATTCGCCGAATAAGCAGATGACGGGCTGGTATATCCCAGAGGAAGCTATTGCGAACAAAGAGTTCCAAGCTGCACTTGACGTTTATATGTCGCCTGACCGTCAAACGGCGAAGTTTGATGTCGTATTCAGTGGGAATCCATATTCAAAGGAAATGATGGATCAAGTTGATGAACTGGAGGCAGCTGTGAAGCGTGCCGTTCAAGATACAGATTACAGCGGAGCGCAAGCAGCTGTCGGCGGAGTAACGAGCATGAATAATGACCTTAGCAACATTTCGAATGCCGATTATTCTCGTACGGTCGTTCTGATGCTGATTGGAATTTCGATCATTCTTATTATTTTGTTCCGTTCGATCGTGATGCCTTTATACTTGGTCGCATCGCTGCTTGTAACTTTCTACACCTCGATGGCGATTGCAGAAGTGATTTTCGTACGGTTGCTTGGACATTCCGGCATCAGCTGGGCGGTACCGTTCTTCGGCTTCGTTATGCTTGTTGCCCTCGGCATTGATTATAGTATCTTCTTGATGGATCGATTTAAAGAATATCGCCACCTGTCACCTCAAGAAGCGATTCTGGAAGCGATGCGAAATATGGGTACGGTTATTATGTCGGCAGCCGTTATTCTTGGAGGCACATTCGCTGCAATGCTGCCGTCAGGGGTTATGTCACTTCTGCAGATAGCAACGATCGTATTATGCGGCTTATTCATCTATGCGATGCTGATGCTTCCATTGTTTATTCCAGTCATGGTTCGTACATTCGGACCGGCTAACTGGTGGCCGTTCATGGGACGCAAGCAGGATGCTGCTAAAGATGGCATTTCCTCCGATCTTCCACACGGAGGGCACCGGACACAGGCTTCGCATGAAACAACGATTTAACGATTTATGATGAAGAAAGGGATTACCCCAGGCCGGAAGAAGCGGCCCTAATGGGTAATCCCTTTCTTTTGTATGGTAAGAGGCTGAGCTTATTAATTGACCAAGAGTAGTTCGTTTTTTAGTAACGCCGTCTGCTTCTATGCCCCGCGGGCTCAACATTTTCCGTTTGCGCTGGCTCGACTTTCTGGGGGAATTGGAGCTCATAAAGATAGCTGTATCTTCCTTGCTGGGCAAGCAGCGAGTCATGCGTGCCTGACTCTATAATCTCTCCCTTATCCAGCACATAAATATGGTCGGCCTTCTGGATCGTGGATAGACGATGTGCAATGACGAGGCAGGTACGTCCTTCCAGCAGATTGGTTAGCGCGTCCTGAATGGACTTCTCCGATTCGGTATCGAGTGAGGAGGTCGCTTCATCCAAAATAATAAGCCGCGGGTTTTTCAGAATAGCTCTTGCAATGGAAATACGCTGCTTTTGTCCGCCGGACAGCTTAACGCCTCGTTCACCGATTTGAGAATCATAGCCTTGCGGGAATGATTGAATAAAATCGTGGGCGCTTGCCGCTCTGGACGCTGCTTCTACTTCCTCATCCGATGCATCGGGCCTGCCGTATACAATGTTTTCCCGAATCGTACCATTAAGCAGAACGATATCCTGCGAGACGATACCCATATGCTCACGCAGTGATTTGACCTTTATGCGAGTGAGCGGCTTGCCGTCCATCGTGACGACACCCTCCTGCGGATCATAGAATCGAGTCATCAAATGAGTAATCGTCGATTTGCCTGCGCCAGATGATCCAACGATAGCGGTAATTTTGCCAGCCTCGATTTTGAAATTGAACTGCTGCAGCACCGGCACTTCGTTATGGTAGGCAAAGCTGACGTTCTTAAATTCGACTTCGCCTTGAACATCCGTCAGCGCAACTGCATCCAGAGCATCGGTTACCTCGGGCTTCGTGTTTAGAATGCCGACAATTCTCTCATACGCCGCAGCTGATTGCTGGATTGTATTAATCGTACGGCTAAAGCGGCGAATCGGATTTTGCAAAAGACGCAAGTAAGCCATAAACGCGACGATTGTGCCTAAAGTCATCGTGCCGTCCATCGTTTGCTTCGCGCCAACAATGAGAACAGCAGCTAAACCGACGAGCAGCAGCAAATCAATAAAGGGCTCGAACAGGGAGCGGGTTTTGACAGCGTTAAGGTTGGCGGTCATATTGCTGCTGCTGCGTACCGCGAACCGTTCGGACTCATATTCTTCATTGGAGAAAGATTTAATTAAACGAATGGATGAGAGCGTATCTTGCAAATGATTGCTTACTTCGGCTACGGTCTCCTGTACTTTCCTGAAGGCGGCACGCATCCGTTTGCTAAAGAAATGGGTCGTACCGATCATGAGCGGGAAGGTAATAAGCACGACCAGCGTCAACTGCCAATTGATCCAGAGCATATAGGAAGCAACAAAGATGAACGTAAACCAATCAGTAATGAGTGACATCATCCCATTGGAAACAAGCTGCTGAAGCATATTAACATCATTCGTTACACGCGACATAAGGTCGCCGGTTCGGTTGCGGTCGAAAAACCCGATGTCGAGCTTCTGTATATGCCCATACAGCTCATTTCGTATGTCATATACGGCACGCTGACCAACCGATGCCATCAATAAACTGCTGAAGAAATTAAAGAGACCGAGCAGAATAGCGGCACCAAGCACGCCCGCGCCTATCCAAATTAAATCGTTATAGCGCTTATGAGGAATAATATCATCAATGGTATATTGCGTCAGCTGTGGAACGGCGAATTCCAGCAGAGAGACCGAGACAATACAGAAGAAGGCAGCGGTAAGCAGCAGCCAGTGGGAGCGTACATGAAAAAACATTCTTTTGTACATAGCCCATATGCTGCCGGGCTCGGGGCGTGCCGCGGGAGATTGAAACGGCCGTTTGCCGGGTATGCCCGGGGTAGAGGCAGACATTATTCAGCCTCGCCTTTGGACTCATTCTCGGTTAGGAAATGATCGATTTGCTGCTGTTGATCCTTTAACAGCTGCTGCAGCTTCGACTTTCTTTCCTGACTAGCTGAAGTCTCCCGCTCAGCTCTTGCCACCAACCGCAGCAGCTCGAATGATTCATTGGACAATCCTAGCTTGCGGCGCATTTTCTCGAATCGGAATGATTCGGCCTCAGGAGAATATCCGCCTTCACCGGCTCTATTGCTTATTGATTTGTCGGGCAGCAGCAATAATGCAGATCGGCCCTGCTCGGTTATCTGATAGATCTTCTTGCCGCTTTCCTCTTGTATGGATACGAAGCCGCGCTCTTCAAGCATTTGAAGTGTAGGATAGATTGTACCAGCGCTCGGCACATACAGCCCGCCGGATTGCTCCTCTAAGGCTTTCATCATCTGATAGCCGTGCATCGGCTCGGCATCGAGCAGCTTCAGAAGGGCAAACTTCACGCCGCCTCTGCCAAAATATCGTTTGCCGCAGCTGCGTCGCTCATCTGCTGCGTTGGTTTCATCACCGCTCGCAGGCTGCTCTGACGGTGTGTATTGTTGTCTATCTGTCATGTATAATCACCCCTAATTTCATAATACGATATATCGTAATATTAAAGTAAACGATATATCGTATTCTCGTCAATCTATTTATTTAGATATATGTCTGGCTGTTTGGTCACCCTAACAATGACACAATGGAAGAAGCTTGCTTCCGTTACAGCATTGACAATGATTATTATTATTATTTACACTTTAATAAATATTATATTGTTCATGAGGGATGTGAGCGGATATGCCGCACCAGCCGAATCAGATCCATCGCATGGAATTGTCCTATACAGGGACTGAAGAGGTTAAGCTTGCAGGAGGGCAGCAGCTTCAACTGCTGAATCGATATGAGTACTGCTTTGCTTTTGTATTACAGCAGAAAGTAAAAGTTACAATAGAAGAGGACGAGGTGAGTGCTGCTAATACAGCAGACTCGGATGAGCTGTTTCTTATTCCTCCTGAATGTATGTGTACTTTATATAATGCCGATATTCAGCAGGCTGAGGTCGTTCTTATACGCTTTCGATATGAGACGAGAGCATCGGGTAAAAAAGCAGAGGCAGCAAAGCAGAGCCTTCCATACAAGGATGCAGCAGGCATTAAGCTGTTTCGAATGCCGCAAGCAAGAAGCTGGGTTAAGGATTTCCAAAGCGATAACAGTTCACATGATATCGGAATGTATTATCAGCTGCAGTCCCAGCTCTATGCAATGGCAGCCGTTCTCCTTACTGTGATGCAGCAGCCGCGGGAAACAGAGGCAGGGCTGATTGGGTGTATCGAATGGATAAAGCAATACATGATTGAAGAATTCAATTCCCCGATGGATATGGAGGAGCTAGCTCGTTCATCGGGTATGAGTGCAAGTCGATTCTATCAGGCGTTTCGCAGCTACATAGGGATTAGTCCGCTTAAATACTTAACTAAGCTAAGACTGGACGCGTCAATGCGGCTGCTCTCAGGAACACCCTCGTCGATTGTCGAAATCGCACATTCGGTCGGCTATCCGGATGAGTATTATTTCAGCAGACTGTTCAAGAAACAAATGGGACTTGCACCTACTGAATATGCACAGCTTGCCAGAAAGAGAGTGGCAACACTGGTTTCCGTGTTCGCGGGAGATTTATCCGCCATTGGTATGACGCCTTGCTTATCCTTTAGAAAAGTAAATGGCTTAGAACAAAAAAAGGTGATTCAACAACTGCGCGAAGCGGAGCCGGAGCTTATCTTAGCGGGGCCTTTGGATGAAGACATGTATGCAGCCTGCTCCTCGATAGCGCCTGTTCTCGTGCTCAACTGGAAAGGCTTCTCGTGGAAAGAACGCCTAATCGCAATCAGCGAAGCAGTTGGCTTATCTATGGTAGCGCAGCGCTGGCTGTCCTATTATGAAAGCAAGGTTCAGAACGCTCGGATACAGTTGACAAGCAGCCTGAGTGATAAGCCAATTCTGCTCGTACATGCCGGCTCATCCGTCTTCCGCATGTTCGGCCCGCGCTGCCGCAAAATGAATGATTTCTTCTACGATGATTTACAGATGCAACCGCCTCATTCCGTTCAGCAAATCGGGATATTTCAAACGAATTCACTGCGTGATATCGCTGAATTCGGCTGCGGCAGCGTCTTATTTCTGGTGCCGTCCGGAACGTCTCGTGCTTATTGCGAGGAACTGGAAGAAAGCTGGAGCAGCATGCTGCAAACGGATGAGCAAAGAACCTGTTTATTTATTTTCTACAATGGCCGCCTCAATTACAATCCGACTGTACATGAAGGGCTTATTGATGAGACGGTTCGTCAGGTGGTTAGCTGCAAAAAATGATTGGGCTTCATCCATACCTGATCTTAGACATATATGATTTCACATAGTAAACTAAACCTAGAGAAAATACAGCATTTCGGACTTGCAGTAAGACCTGCCGAATAAGCGTATATTTAAAAATGTCATACAAAAATAGTATCGATGGGAGTGTTTGAAACCGATATAAAAGTAGTACAATCTTTAAAGGCTGGGAGGAAGATTATGAGGCTCAATATATTGGGTGTAGCTGCTTATTCAATCTTGCTGATGTTGACCATGATCATAAGCGGTTGCATGAATCATAATACAATAACCAGTGAGACTCAGCCGCCTTCCGAATCAGAAACGGTAACCTTAAAGGTGGTCCAAAGCTTATCGAATCCGAAACGAACAGAATATCTTCGTCTGCTCATCAAGCAATTTGAGTCTGAGCATACTCATATACGAGTAAAACTAATAACACCAGAGTACGATAGGGCTGATGATACGATATTGACTATGCTGGAGTCTGAGCAAGAGATTGATATTGTGGAGGTCAGGGATATTACGGTTCATAACTATGCTTCTCGCGGATTAATTCTAAGCCTTGATCCCTTTCTGTCCTGGTGGGAGTTTTATAATCAGTTAAGCGATAACGCTAAGCTAATGGCTAGAGATATGGATGCTGCGTATTATGTTCCCAGCAGTCTCTATCAATCGCAATTATACTATCGCAAGGATTGGTTTGACGCGAAGGCGCTCCAAGTGCCGGAAACGTGGGAGGAACTATATTTTGTCGGCAAACAGCTTACCAAGCCGGAATTAGGCCAATACGGCTATTCGTTTCGCGGAGATAAGGGCGCTGCTATCGCACTTTCCCGAATCATCCAGGACTATAATGGCATAAACGTCAATCCGCGTGATTCCATGTTCCGTCTAGACGGGACGACGATCTTTTCCGATCCGCATGCCGTTGAGGCCGTGAACCTGTATCGCAAAATCCAAACGGAAATTTCTCCTCCCAAATCTCTTGAATGGGGCTTTAATGACCAAGTTAAAGCGTTCACAAGCGGGCAGACAGCTATGCTGATTCAAGATTCTGATGTAATCGAACAGCTTACGGTGAAGCTTAAGGAAGGTACGTGGGCGACGGCGCCCTTGCCCAGCGGACCAGATGGCATATCCCATTCGTTTATAGGCTCTGCCGGATGGGGAATCGCCCTCCAGTCGAAGCATCGGGATGAGGCTTGGTCATTTATTTCCTTCCTATCGTCGAGGGAGAATAATGAGTCCTTCAACAAGATGACAGGAGCTATTTCAATTTATAATCATGAGCTGGATGATGATTTCAATACGACTGGGCCCTATGCACCTTATACGCTAATGGCAAATAATACTGACCGCTTCAAAGTAGTCAAGCAGCCAAACCAATATGTGAATTACAGCAAGTTTTTAGAATTAGCTGCTAATCGAAGCCAGAATTATATAAAAGACGAAATGACTGATCAAGAGCTTCTGAAGCAATTAGATGACTTCTGGATAGAGCAGAAACAACAATAAAGCCTATGGCTAGCCCGCATTAATGAATAAGGCGAGGGCAAGCTGTTAAGAGCGCAAACAATGGGCAAACAACTTAGAGGAATAATAAGCAGAAGGTTAGGAGACGGGGAAATGAAAAACCTGCTAGTCGTGTTTACCGGAGGTACGATCGGAAGCAAGCAGCAAGGTGCTGGGATTGATGTGAATCAATCGGGCTCCTATGCCTTGATTGAGGGCTTTATGAACAGCTCTCATTATAGGGAGGATGTTATGCTGGATGCCATACAGCCTCTCAATATGCTCAGCGAGAATATATGTCCAAGTGATTGGCTGACGCTTGCTGCTGCTATTCGCGGCATCGATATGTCCGCATACCATGGTGTTATCATCACGCATGGCTCAGATACTTTGGCGTACAGCGCTGCCATGTTTAGTTACTTGTTCGCTGATACAAGCTTACCTATTGTATTAACAGCGAGCAATTATCCGCTTAGCGATGGGCGAAGCAACGGCAGCCGAAATTTCGCGAACGCTGTTCATTATATTGCTGATGCGGGCTTGCCTGGCGTTTTCGTTGTGTACGAGAATGATCAAGGAGAACCGCTCGTTTATTTAGGAACGAGAATTACACAGGCCGTATCGTTCACGGATCAGTTCGGCAGCCCTTATGATGAACCCTTTGGAAGAATAGTGGAACGGAACTTCGAATGGCATGCTTCCGTTCGCAGCCCAGAACCGAAACAGCTAATGCAGCAGCGTGAAGCTCTATTTACATGGGAGCCGCATACGCTTGCCATTGATACCAGCATTGTATATATAAAACCTTTTCCGGGATTAAATTATACGTATTATGATTTCTCGAATCAGAAGCCAAAGGCTGTCCTGCATGACTTGCATCACTCGGGTACGGCGTGTGCGATTGAAGAGGGGCCTTACTCCCTTCTGGCATTTATGTCGCGCTGTCTTGCGCAGGGGATTGATTTCTACATTTGTCCCATCAAAGATCGCACAGATGCCTTATATTCCTCCTCGCTGCGCCTAATTGAAGCGGGAGCAACTGTTATTGAGAATATGTCCATGGAAGCAGCTGTTACTAAGCTCATGCTTGCATACGGAATATATGACCAGAAAGAGCAAGTTGAGGCGTTCATGAACGGCACAACTTTGTATTATGAGCGCAATGAGGTATAGAATGGTAATGGGACATTAAAATAAAGAAGAGGAGCATGAGCGATGGGACAAGCACAATTGCAAGCAGGGGACAAAGTACCAAATTTTAAGCTGCAAGCATCGAACGGCAAGGAAGTTGAACTATCCGACTATGCAGGAAAGAAGCTCGTTATTTATTTTTATCCTAAGGATATGACACCAGGCTGTACAACAGAATCTTGTGATTTCCGTGATTTCAATGGTGAGTTTGCTGCCAATAATGCGGAGGTTATCGGTATTAGCCCGGACGATTTATCCTCGCATGAGCAATTCGTGAATATGCATCAGCTTCCGTTCCTGCTGCTGTCAGATACCAATCATTCCGTATCCCAGCTATTTGGTGTATGGAAGCTGCAGACGTGGAATGACAAGGAATTTATGGGCATTGCGCGCTCCACATTTCTAATCGATGAGAAGGGCACGCTTGTGAAGGAATGGCGAAGCGTTAGCGTTGACGGTCACGTGAGGGAAGTGCTTGAAGCGGTAAAAAGCATTTAAAGAAGGAAATAGAGGTTGTCCGGACGGCTATTGCCCGAGGGCAGCCCTTTTTTTCGTTTACAAGCTTTACATGAAAATGCCCCGTTCATGCAGTGTAGACTGCTGAACGGGGCATTCACTTATCAAGCGTTATTATTATTTCTTCTTCCAGCTTGGAAGCTGGCTTACATAGCTGTCAGATAAGTTGAGAAGCTCCAGTGCGCGTTGGAACTCATCCTCTGTCGCTTCCTGCTCCTGTGAACCGTCGCCAGCTAATGAATAGTGCTTGCCATCCTCAAATCCACTTCCGGACATGAACAGCTCCTTGCTGCTTAGGAATGAGCCTGTTGGCAAATAGTAACGCTCCGGCAGCATATTATACGATTGGTTTAACAAATCCTGGCCAAAGTGAATCTGATTGTCTAAGGAGAAGCCAAGCAGATTTGCGATTGTTGGCAGGATATCGACCTGACCGCCAAGCTGATCAAATACTTTAGGCTCTGTAACGCCTGTGGAAGCAATAACAAGCGGGATATTAATCATATCGGTATAGCCATATTCCCTGCCGTAAATTTCGGCCATCAATTCTTTGTCATTACGGTCTAGCGAGTAGATCGGAAGACCAAGGTGATCACCGTAAAGCAGTATCAAGCTGTTATCCCAAATGCCGCGTTCCTTCAAATCGTCAATGAACAAGCCAAGCGCATAATCGGCGTAATTTTGTGCGCGAATATAATCGCCAACGAACGAATTTTCATAACGATCTGGTAAAGTCATTTTATATATAGATGATGGTATCGTGAATGGGTGGTGGGCTGTCATCGAGATCACTTGGGAGTAGAATGGCTTGCCGTTCTGACTCATGCGATCCATTTCAGCCGCTGTTTTCTTATACAGCTGTTCGTCGGATGCTCCGAAGAATACAGTATCCTCATCGCCAAAAAACTTCTGGTCATAGTATCGGTCAAAGCCGAGTGATTTGTAAAGCTCTCCGCGATTCCAGAACTCAACCACATTTGTATGGAATGTAGTCGTATCATAGCCATGTGATTTGAGCAGCTTCGGCAAGCTTGGCAGCACTTTGTCCGCATACATCATAGTTGCAGCTCCGCGCGGCGGGATGTAGAACGATGTATTAACAACGAACTCAGCATCAGAAGTATTGCCTTGCCCAACCTGCTGATAGAAATGTTTGAAATAGTAGTTTTCGTTAACAAGCTTATTAATATTCGGCGTAATTTCTTTTCCGTCTATTTTCAAATTAACTAGAAAGTTTTGAAATGATTCCATTTGAATAATAATGACGTTCTTGCCCGCCGCTGTCTTGAATAGAACAGGAGCTGCAGGCTGTTCAATCTTTTTGGTTTCGTCAATTTTGGCTTGTGTAATATGGTCGGGATCAACGAAATCAATCGTTTTATTTGAGAAGATCATATAAGCCTCATAATTGAGTATACCCATTTGCTCTGCCTTAACAATTTCATTCATACTTGCACGGTTTGGCAGAATATTAAACAAGCAGAGTGCAATGGAAATGGTGAACAGGGCAACGACTAAGCGTTTGCTTTCTTTGCGCGTGCTCGCTTTCTTCCAGTTAACAGCTCTCTTCGGTCTAAACAAAATAACAGCCATAATGATGATATCGATGAAAATCAATAAATAATAAGGATCCAACAGCGAGAAAACGCTGTTTTTGACCGCTGTTACTTGATTCACTTGCTGCAGCGCGAGATAGGTAACGATAACCCCATAATACTTATAATACATAATGACTGCGAACAAAATTAGCGTCATTAGCAGGTTCGCTATTAAATAATAAGTAAGCTTTCGCTTAGACGAGAACCATTCTATTAAACAATAAACAATTAGAACAAACGGAATTTCTTTTAAAATAGTGGTCCATGAAAACCCATCCTCGAAAATGACCATCCAGGCCAAGTAGCTTTTTAGAAGCATAATGAACGAGAAAAATAAGATGGGACGAGTGCCGAGCAATCGTTTTGACGTAAGAAAAGACATATAATCTCCTACCTTTCACAACAAAAACAGGCCGTCTCTTAGAAGCTCAGCCGCCCGCTTTGATTAAATAATAAACATACTGTAAATTCTTATCCATTATGCTCCTAATTGAGGCCGAATGTCAAAAGGCAAATCACTCCTCAATGACTCTGCCAATGAAATGGTTATGGTTAATGAAAGCTTTCTTATCTAATCATTGTTGTGAAAAAAGGAATAGATTCATTTGAAACATTGTCATGATTTTAGTAGTCTATTAAAGTGTTGAATAAGAGAACGGACCTGATACACGTATATGTACACCAATTTGATGAAAAAATAACAGCTGGAGGCTTCACATGAAAAAAAGAAGAAGAAGATTTTTTGGTTTTATAATACTATGCGCGATTATGGTGATTGGTTACTCCATTATAAATAAAGGTGAATCGACGACGATACCGCCTAAACAAGCTGCTGGTGAATCGAACACAGGGCAGAGCGGCGGGGAAGTGAGCGGCGAGCTTGGATCAAATCCGGTTGTGCCTGGTGATGGGGAAGATGCGGGTAAAGGATCGGGCGCTGCGAATGGATCTAAAGATGAGCCCAATCAACCGACTGCGCCTGGACAAGCTGGCCAGATGGAGGATGGACGGACTGTGATCGCTCAGCCTGAGAGCATTTCGGTGCTCGTTAATAAACAGAACAAGCTGCCAGAGAATTACAGCCCTGCGGATTTAGTTTATCCCGATGTGCGTTTTGTGTTTAAGGAAAAAGTAGAAAAGCGCATGATGCGCAAAGAGGCGGCTGAAGCGCTGGAGCGTTTATTTAAAGCGGCAGAGGATGACGGCGTCCTGTTGGCCGGTGTATCTGCTTATCGTGCGCACAGCACGCAAAAGAGCTTGTTTGAACGCTATGCAAAGAGAGACGGCGAAGAGAAAGCATTAACTTATAGCGCATTCCCGGGTACAAGCGAGCATGAGACAGGCCTTGCTATTGATGTGTCTGGAAGTGATGGCAAATGTGCAGCGGCGGATTGCTTCGGGGATACGAAGGAAGCGCTGTGGCTAGAGAAGCATGCACATGAATATGGATTTATTATCCGGTATTTGAAAGGGAAAGAGTCTATTACCGGTTACCAATACGAGCCTTGGCATCTGCGTTATGTAGGTACAGATATCGCGGCTGAGCTTGCTGCAGGCGGTGAAACGCTTGAAGAGTATTTCGGTGCGGTTCCGGTTGTGAAATAAGGAGCAATAGCAGCAGCGCAAGTATTGTATAATGGACAGAGCTTGCGCTGCAGCCTATTGATGAAGCCATACGTTAGATCTTTGCTTCAAATGTTTTGCAATCTGTTTCTTCAGAGTGGCTTGCTTGCTTCCCACGATTGCTTACAACATAAATGGAAGAGGCGGCGCAGTTATTTCCTGCTGCCCAGTACTTGCATGAATTCACTTCGCATAACACATCTTTGGCCATTGACAATTCACCTCCACCTCATTAGGATGGTCAAACGATATATCGTTTTATACTTGGCAGCGATGGATACACATGGGAGTGAGGTTTTATTTCAATCACGATCAGGACTAAGTCACAAATAAAAAAACGGCGGGCAAGAATGAGATCTTGCACCGCCATTTTTTATATTTAATTGGAGTTGATTTGATCTTAATCCATCTCATAAATCGAGCCGGACTTGCTCGCGTAAAGCTCTGCATACACCTTCTCGGCATAGGCATCTGTCATGCCAGAAATATAATCGGCTACAAACCGCGGCCAGCTCCATTTGTTTTTATGCAGCTCATAATTTTCAATCCAATCCGGCGGAATAATGAGGCGTCCAGATTCCGGTACCTTAAAGCTGTCCCAAAGCCGGCGAATCATAATTTCGCTGCGCATTTGCAGCCGCTGTACTCGGAAATCCTTAATGAGCGTAACCCAGGCAAGCTTCTTCAATATTTCCATCGTCCGCAGCAGCTCAATATCCTGATGACCATCCTCAACAAAGGTTACTTTCTTCCAATTACTGGTTGAATCCTCAATAATGCCTACCTTACTGGCGAATAGGCTTACCCATCTGGCTTTCATCTCCCGCCTTGTACGAGAGGGCTCATGGTCGCAGCTTACATATAGGGCTTCCCATTGCGCCAAATAAGAAGCAAGCACTCGCTTAACCATTGCGGGGATATCGACCTTATCCCATCCGACCCCGTTATTTCCTTTATCATCGACAATTTCTTGCACAAGATGATCAATAAGTCTGTTATCCTCGAAAAAGGTCCGATTCATTTGAATTTTGCCAGCACGTATGCCATCCTCGATATCATGCGTGGAATACGCGATATCATCGCATAAATCCATAAGCTGCGCTTCAAGCGTAGAACAGCCGATTGGCATTTTCCACGACCTGCGCAGCTGCTCGATCTCGCCCCATTCTGTGCCGTAAACACCTTTAAGCCTTCCAGGCTCGTCGAGTCCGAACGGATATTTGTTGACGGCAAGCAGAACGGCTGCTGTTAAATCGAGCCCGCTGCCGCTTCCAGCCCGTTTCTCCAAAAACATCAATATACGAAAATTTTGTGCATTCCCTTCATAAGGAATACCATATTCCTCGATCAGCATATGATTAAGTACTTCTTCGCCCTTATGCCCGAACGGCGGATGACCCAGATCATGTGCGAGCGCGGCAATTTCGACTACCGCAGGATCAAGAATCAGACCGGGATGCTCCTTGCGAGCCAAAAATTTATACTTCTTGCCCAGCCGCCTTGCAACCTCGCGCGCAATTTGAGACACCTCCAGCGAATGGGTGAGTCTTGTCCGGTAGTAATCGCCTGAGCCTGCGCCGAAAACCTGCGATTTCCCTTGCATTCGACGAAAGGCTGGAGATTGGATCAGCCTTGCATAATCACGTTCATATTCATCTCGTTCATCACTTAAGGTGCCTAGCGATTTCTCATCAAGTCGGAGCTTTCTTATGTCCATGATGTACCTCCAGTACCACTTCCGCGGATCATATTGACGATATAAGTACTATCCTTTTCTTTCTTATATAGCATTTATTCATTAAATAGAAACAAAGCTTTTGTCTCCCAAATCGAGCGAAAAGCTTATCTGCTTGAAATTGTAGCATATTTTCAGGCTTGAACATACACAGCGCTTGGAGTATGATCTGTTTAACTTTTACATTCGACTGAGGTGCTGGAAATAAATGGCGATTATGCAAAACGCTTATGCCCTAATTACGCTGCTAAATATTTTTTTAGCGATTACCGTCATTTTCCTCGAGCGACGGAACGCCAGCACGACATGGGCGTGGCTGATGGTTCTTTTTTTTATCCCTGTTATAGGATTTATTCTCTATTTGGTTTTGGGCCAGAAGGTCAGAAGAAGAAAGCTGTACAAGCTTCTGGGTGACAGCCAAAGAATCATTGAGCATACGGTAGAAAGGCAAATGCGGCAGGTACGCGATAGCGAGCTTATCTTTCATGATCCATCCACCAGGGACTATCAAGATATGATTTATATGAATTTGAAAACAGGCTATGCGGTTTATACAAGCAATAATTCGGTGGAAATATTCGTGGATGGCAATGAAAAATTCGATTCATTAATCGCCGATATTGAAGCGGCCGAGCATCATATCCATCTTGTCTATTACATTGTACGTGATGATGTTCTGGGCAGGAGGCTGATGAAGGCATTAGCAGAGAAAGCTGCGCAAGGCGTGGAAGTTAAGTTTCTGTACGATCATATTGGAAGCTCTAGATTACCGAGCCGCTACTTCCGGCCATTGAGGGAAGCGGGCGGCAAGGAAGCCGCTTTTTTCCCCTCGCGCATTCCTTATCTGAACCTAAAAATTAATTATCGCAATCATCGAAAACTCGTTATTATTGATGGAAAAATAGGCTATATCGGCGGATTTAATATCGGCGATGAGTATTTGGGGCTAGATAAGCATTTCGGCGAATGGAGGGATACTCATCTCAAGGTGCGGGGCAACGCGGTGCTGCAAATGCAAGCACAGTTCTTAATGGACTGGAACCTTGCGGCCTCGGGCAAGATTTTGCTCAATGAGATGTATTTTCCGATAATCAGCGATGATGTGGGCAAGATCGGCATGCAGCTTGTAGCGAGCGGCCCCGATACGGAATACCAGCAAATCAAGAACTCCTATATCAAAATGATTTATGCAGCCAAAGAAACGATTTGTATGCAAACACCATATTTTATACCGGATGAAAGTCTCATGACCGCACTAAAGATCGCTGCATTGTCTGGCGTGGATGTTCGGATTATGCTTCCAAGCAAGCCGGATCATTTCTTCGTTTATTGGGCGACGCATTCTTATCTGGGAGAATTGCTATCGGGCGGGGTCAAATGCTATTTGTACGAAAGAGGCTTCCTTCATGCCAAAACGCTTGTTATTGATGGCAAAGTAGCTTCGGTCGGTACGGCCAATCTTGATATTCGCAGCTTTAAATTGAATTTTGAAATGAATGCGTTTGTATATGATACGCAAACAGCTGCTAAACTGCAACATATTTTCGAGATGGATACAGCAGACAGCAGGCAGCTGACTTCCGAAATTTATAATGCGCGGCCTCTTATTGATCGTATAAAAGAATCGGTTTCCAGGCTTCTTAGTCCAATCCTATAGACAGACGTAAGAAGGGCTTCTGCTTATCTATGATAACCAGAAGCCCTTCACGTACCGGGTTTGCAACTATTCAATTTATTCTAACTCTCCGTTCTGCCGCTTGCACTATTTCTCTTTCATCCTTTCGATTTGATACAAACCATTTCGACTCCGAGCTCTAACCTTACTGACCTCGATCAAATTCCTTTCGATTTGTTTCAAATCCTTTCGTATTGATAAGTAGCTTCAAACTGCTTGGATTCATGCTTAACTAACGATAAATCTGGCTTGTCCTTCAACCGACGACTGTACCATTTCGCTGTTTTCCCCGCATGTCCGATTAATTTCATTCGGCTACTCCTTTCCGAGCTGATGAGACATGCTTCGCTAACCTACTCCAATGGACTATCCCCTCTCGGTTAAGATAAACCTAGTATAACCCATTGTGTGAATTTTGTAAATATTCAGATAATTGTTTTTCGACAAAATATTTAGATTCGACGCAGTTAGCAGAGAGCCTCTCAGTTGACCATTCTCCTACTTAAATTTATACTTAGTCTAAGTCACTAACTAGAGGAATGATGATTGAAATGAATAAAATTAACTTAACGACGCAACGCAAAGCGATATTAGAGGTTGTGCAGCATGCGGATGATCATCCGACTGCTGCCCATGTTATAGAACGTTTGCGAGACAAAGGGCATCATTTTGCATACGGTACGGTTTATAATTCGCTTCGCTATTTAACGGAAGCCGGGCTTATACGGGAGCTGAAGCTGGGTGAGACAGCTAGCCGATATGATGCGCGGACGGAAGAGCATCAGCATATTGTGTGCACGAAGTGCGGCAATGTTGATGAGGTTCTCACGGAGCTGCCGGCGGAATGGCTGCAAAGGGTGGCTGTGGAAACAAAGTATGCAATAGGGCAAGCGAAAGTGGTATTAGAGGGGGTATGTGAGCAATGCGCGAAGAAATAACGATAGATAACGCAAAGAGCTTAGCTCCAGGTACTACGATTGAAAGCACGGAGGCAGCAACGTTGTCCGTTGATAATTCCCTTCAGAGCGGTATGCTATGCTCGCTTACTCAGCGCGTGATGATTATTAGCCCCATGCCTGAGCGGGTCAAAAGCTTGCTTGTTGCTCTGTCATCGGAATGCTTTGACGTGTTCTCCTTGCATGATTTCAATAAAAGCATGCTGCAAAGCCTGCAGCCGGAGCTGCTTGTTTATGATGCAATTCCAGTCGCGCCTACATCCGGCGGAAATACACTGCAGGCAGGAGCAGAACTGATTGCTTCAGCGGAGCAGCATGGTGTGCCTGTTCTTGTTCTGCTCGATCAGAAATCATATGATACGCGGGGAACGGCAGCGCTTGGCGCAGCGGAGCTGCTGGTGTGGCCTGCTGAGCCAGAGGATGCTTTGCAGCGTATTAACCGTATGCTGACGAATAGTCCTGTGCATGCGGTGAACGCAGCAATTGATGACGTTCGTCGTTTTAAGGATATTCGCATCGATTTAAGAAAAATGACCGTTAACCGAAATGGCCAGCGTATTGAATTGACGAAGACGGAGTATGATCTGCTTCTGCATTTTATAACCTCTGACGGTTCTGTGCTGTCACGTGAATCGCTGCTCGATACAGTATGGGGCTTGCAATTTTATGGAGGAAGCAATTTGGTTGATGCTCATATCAAAAGCTTGCGCAAAAAACTAAAGGACAGCGCGGTTGCTCCCAAATATATCGTGACTGTGCGCGGCTCAGGCTATCGGCTTGCCGATGATAGTGATCATTCTTAGTTGAATAGAGATTTGCACTTGAAACCGCAGCGATTATCTTCATGATATATTCATCTTTCATTCATCTTGTTTTCATGACAGCTATTCCCTCATCCTTTATGATTAGTTTAAAGATTTAGATCAAGTCTAAATATATAAAACTAATAGATGAGGTGCTGTCATGGAAAACTTTTTAACCACGAATCAAGGAACGCCTGTAGGCAATAATCAAAGCTCACGAACGGCTGGGCAGCATGGACCTACTTTAATAGAAGATTATCATCTGCTGGAGAAGCTGGCTCACTTCAACAGAGAACGTACGCCGGAGAGAGTTGTTCATGCGCGCGGAGCTGGAGCACATGGGGTATTCAAGACGGAGTATGGTATGAGTGAGCATACGAAGGCTCATTTCATGCAGGAAGCAGGAATGGAGACACCGGTGTTCGTACGATTCTCCACCGTTATTAACGCTTCAGGCTCGCCGGAGACAGCGCGTGATCCGCGGGGCTTTGCCGTTAAATTTTATACACAGGAAGGCAACTATGATATTGTAGGCAACCATCTGCCTGTTTTCTTCATCCGTGATGCGATGAAGTTTCCGGATATGGTTCATTCGCTGAAGCCTGCGCCGCATACAAATCTTCAAGATCCTGCGCGCTACTGGGACTTCATGACGCTGACTCCGGAATCGACGCATATGCTCACATGGCTGTTCTCGGATGCGGGAACACCTGCGACTTATCGTGAAATGGATGGCTTCGGCGTACATGCCTTCAAATGGATCAACGAAAGCGGCAAGCCAACCTATGTGAAATACCATTGGAAATCTCTTCAAGGCGTGCGTAATTTCACGGCTGCTGAAGCAGGCGAAATGCAGGGAAAAGACTTCAATCATGCGACACGTGATTTATATGATTCGATTGAATTAGGCCAGTATCCAGAATGGGAGCTGCATGTACAGCTCATGCCGATTGAGCATGTGGAGCGTTATGCATTTGATCCGCTTGACCCAACGAAGCTTTGGCCGGAGGATATGTACCCGCTCGTAAAAGTAGGAACGATGACGCTTAACCGAAATCCCGGCAACTTCTTCGCAGAGGTTGAACAATCGGCCTTCTCGCCAAGCGCCTTAGTTCCTGGTATCGAGCCGTCGGAGGACAAGCTGCTGCAGGGCAGATTATTTTCTTACCCTGATTCCCAGCGTTACCGCCTTGGCGCTAACTACCTTAACATACCGGTTAACTGCCCATATGCGCCCGTACGCAACTATCAGCAGAACGGCACGATGACGATGAAGGCAAGCACATCTTCAGTCAATTATGAGCCAAACAGCCTGTCTGAGAGCCCTAAAGAAGCACCTGCCTATAGCGATTCATTCGCTCCGCTGGAAGGTTCGGCAGGCCGCCAGAAGATCGATAAAACCGACGACTTCACACAAGCTGGCGAGCGATACCGTTCACTATCTGAGGATGAGCAGGCCAACTTAATCGTTAATATCGTCGGTGAGCTGCAGCAGACTAATGATGATATCCGATTACGCGCAATCTGCAACTTCTTCCGTGCTGACCGCACGTTCGGCATGCGGCTGTCAGAAGAGCTAGCCGTAGATATCCGCAAATATATGCCTCAAGGATAACTAGAAGCCCGTTCAGTGCGATTATTCGCTCTGACCGGGCTTAATCGAGCACTTCGTATTCAGGATGTAAATAATGAAAATTACCGAACAACTTCCACCAAACGTTTTGCAAAAAGAGAGACTCCGCGTGGCGGTGTCCTCTTTCCAGCCGATTGCGCCGCTCCCCCACTCTACTGGCAATATGATGTTGAATAAATAATTGATGCGCATCGTCATAAGTCATTCCCATCATCCTCTCGGAAAAATAGAAAACGTCCCGTTATCGCTCGCAGGAGCATTAACGGGACGTTCTTCGTCTCTAAATCGATTATAGGACAAATAAGGGGAAATGACCAACCTCTTTCTTATGAATGCAAATCATCTTAACAGAAGATCATTTCACTAGTTTGCCAACGCTGCTAACAGCTGAATGTCAGCAGCCTCAGCAGCGCCGCTAAACGTACAGAGTTGACTAAATGAATCTTTTGTATTATCTTTAATTTAAGATTATTTAATTGAAGACAAATCAAGGGAGGTCAATTAAATGAATCCTCCGTTTACGGATGACGATCAGATTGCTTCACTCAAGCTGATGGTCGTGCTGTCCAAAGCCTATAAAAGCATGATGGAAAAAGCTTCGAAGGACATTAAAAACTATGGTTTGTCACCTTCTGAATTTGGAATTATGGAGGTGCTATATACGAAAGGCAAGGTTGCACTGCAGCAAATTGGCGAGAAAATGCTTATTACAAGCGGTACAATGACTTACAACGTAGATAAGCTGGAAAAAAGGGATCTGCTTAAGCGAATTCCTTGCCAAGAGGATCGAAGAGTGATCTATGCCGAGCTGACGGTGAAAGGAAGAGAGATGTTTGATCTTATTTTCCCGCAGCATTCAGCAAATATGCAGCAAATGATGAGCGGTCTTTCGCAAGACCAGAAACAAGAACTGATACAACTATTAAAGCAATTAGGAAAAGGAGAGCATTCACATGACCAACACATATCGGACAATTGAGGGAACATTCCAAGGCGCCCCATTCAACATGGTAGGCGACGGCTTCCGTGTATCCAACTACTTTCCATCAGGCAATCCATTCGAGCAGCGAATAAGCCCATTCCTCTTGTTGGATTATAATTCACCATACGTCTTCCCTCCCAGCAACGTATCGAGGGGTGTAGGCGCGCATCCTCACAGAGGCTTTGAAACGGTATCAATCGCCTACGAAGGCCATGTCGAGCATCATGACAACCAAGGCAACCACGGAATTATTGGACCTGGTGATGTACAGTGGATGACGGCAGGCTCAGGGCTTTTGCATAAGGAATATCATGAGAAGGAATTCTCGAAACGCGGCGGAACCTTTCATTTTATTCAACTATGGGTGAACCTTCCGCGAGCTAACAAAATGCACGCACCAAAATATCAGGAACTGTTGAAAAAGGATATGGGCAAAGTCGAACTTCCTGATAATGGCGGTAGTGTACGCATCATTGCCGGGGATTACAACGGAGTACGCGGACCAGCTGAAACCTTTGTGCCGATTCATCTATTCGATATTTCATTCAAAGCGAATGGGAAAGCACAATTTGAGCTGCCGTCTTCATTCAACACCGCAGCATTGGTTCTTAGAGGAAATGCCAAAATAAACGAAACAACTGAAGCTAAAGAAGGAAACTTTGTTCTGTTTGGAAATACTTCTGGAGAAATCCTCATAGAAGGCCAAACGGATGACACACTTGTTCTTGTGCTGAGCGGCGAGCCGATTAATGAACCTGTCTATCAACATGGACCATTTGTAATGAATAGCCGAGAAGAGGTTATAGAAGCCTTTAAAGACTTTCAAGCGGGTAAAATGGGAAATTCAAATTTCTAATGCCAAATAAGCGGCCACCATTAAATCGGTGACCGCTTATTTTCTTACGAATACATCGTCTTATCCATGATTTATTCAACCAATACCAATCCAATATCGCTTAATAACATTTCCGTTCTCTTCTATATAGGAGCTGTCCGGTACGCCGCCATTACGGACGATCGTTCTCGCTGAGGCCTCATTATGCTCGTCGCACACGACCAATGCCCTTTGTATGCCGAGCCGTCTCGCTTCCTCCAAAGCCAATGCAAGCAGCTTGGTGGCATAACCCTTTTGCCTTTCAGAAGGGCGTATGCCATAGCCAATATGACCGCCGCTTTGAAGCAAATGCTCTGTCAATCGATACCGTATATTAACAGCCCCGATGATTTTTTGATCTTCCGCAACGAGCCAAAAGGTCGAATCAGGAACCCAGCCCTCAGGCAGGTTTTCACCTTTTTCATTATGAAGCAGAAATTGGACCATGGCTTCAAAGTCGGAAGGGTCTTTACTAATAACCCAAGGGACCATATTCTCTCCGCTTTCTACCCATTCCTTATAGAAAAGTAAGTAAGAATCCTGTAAAGCTATTGTTGGTTTGATTAGTGATACATGGTTTTCCATCGCATAGCTTCCCCTCGCATATGACGTAGTTTTTACCTTTCCTGCATTATACCGTTTATTATCGTAATTGGAGTGAAAATAAAAAAGCCGCTTACCTCATCCTAAAGGAAGGAGAGATAAGCGGCTTTCCCGCTTTTGAAAACAATTATTTTTTCAATTTATCCCAAGCGGCTTGCATACCGGATTGCCAAGCTGTCTCATCAATTTTGCCTGCAATATATTGCTGCATAACGTTTGCGAATTCTTGCGTAACACCATCAGGATATTTCGAGGATTGAAGACCAAGCACTTTGTTTGCTTGTACATAGTTATAGACCTCTGTACCGATCGGACCCATATCCTCAGGTGTAGCTGTAATCGTTGTTAGAGCAGGTATGAATTTAAACTTTTTAACGATGTATTCTTTTCCGATATCGGAACTTACAAGCCAGTTCAGAAATATTTTTGCTTCTTCTTTCACATCGGAATCTTTGTTGATAACGAGGTTGGCAGGAATACCAACGTTTAGCTTATCATTTGCTTCAGCATCTTCACCAAGCGGCATTGGCAGTACGCCAATGTTCATGTTAGGAGTAATGCTGTCGATTTGTACTTGCGCCCAGTTGCCTTCTTGCATCATAGCTGCTTCCCCGTTAGCAAATATCGAAACTTGTGTGTTGTAGTCTGTTGTAAGCGGGTTTTTGTTGCCATAGTCTACTGTAAGCTTCAGGAGCTTCGCCCATTGTGCGAACTTCTCGTTGCCAGTCATTTGAACTGAACCATCATTCAAGCCCGCGATAAATGCGTCTACATCAGGCTGTTGCGCGAATGCAGGGTTAATTCCTTGGTTGCCGATAAGCCACCATTCTTGATAAGCGTTAGCAAAAGGCGTAATGCCAGCGTCTTTTAGTTTTTTTGCTGCTGCTTCAAGCTGTGAATACGTTTTTGGAAGCTCTGTAATGCCTGCTTTTGCGAACAAATCTTTATTGTAAATGTATCCGAAGCCTTCAAGGTTCATCGGCATGCCGAATACTTTGCCGTCTTTGGTCATTGGTTCTGCAGCTAAAGGAACAAGGTCTTTAACCCAAGCTTGATCAGATAGATCCTCTAGCTTGTCCAGCCACATTTCCATTTCAGCGTAGCCGCCATTGGAGAAAATGTCAGGAGCATCGCCAGCTGCGAATTTGGTTTTGAGTGAAGCGCCGTAGTCAGCACCGCCGCCTACTGTTTGAATGTCGAGCTTGATGTCTGGGTATTCTTTGTTGAACTCAACTGCCAATTCATTAAGACCATCAACAATTTCAGTCTTGAATTGAAAAATCGTAACTGTTTTTGCTTTGGTTTTCGGTGTTTCTCCCGCATCTTTGTTGTTGCTACCGCATGCGGACAATACAACGCTCATAGCCAGCAAGAGGCTGAGTGATAACATGGACCACTTTTTGTTCATAATAAAATTTCCCCCTAAAATAATATTTTATATATGGAATCGGCTGCTCGTGTAAAGCTATGTTAGCCCTTAACAGAGCCCGCCGCTACTCCCTCAACAATGTAACGCTGAAGCATCAAGAAGAAAGCTACAATCGGTGTAATGCCAAGGACAAGTGCTGGAAGCGCAAGATCCCACTGCTTCGTATATTGACCGAAGAAAGCAAAGGTTGCCAGCGGAATGGTCCGCATGTCAGGCTTTTGCAGTATAAGCGAAGGAAGCAAGTAGTCATTCCACACCCATAAGCAGTTCAAAATAATAACAGTCATCAGCATCGGCTTCAGAAGCGGAAGTACGATTCGGAAGAACACCGTAACAGGATTGCACCCGTCTACAGTTGCTGCTTCTTCTATTTCAAGCGGGATCGATTTAATGAAGCCGTGAAATAAGAATAGGGAAAGTGGAGCGCCAAGGCCCAGATAACACATAATAAGTCCGTACATGCTATTATTAACGCCTAGTACGTTCACGACTTTAAGCAATGGAATCATGATCGATTGGAAAGGAATAACCATAGCAGCAACAAATAGCATGAACAAGATGCGATTGAAGCGGGTATTGGCACGAACCATTCGATAAGCTCCCATCGCACTAATAAGTGCAGTGACAACTACGGTAACAACGGTAATAATCATAGAGTTTTTGAACGCTTGAGGGAATCTCGTCAGCTCCCAAGCACGAGAATAGTTCTCCCATTTGAATATGTGCGGCCAGCTTGCTGAGTTAGACATGATTTCGCCGAAGGGCTTGACCGAATTGACAAGCAGGAAGTAGAACGGTGCAAGAAACAAGAGACCGATCACAATCATAACTATTTCGGTGATTAGCAGCCTGCCGGTATATTTTTTGGTATCCATTAAGCTTCAACCTCCTTGCTCTTCGTGACCCGAACTTGAATCATCGTAATAATGGCAACGATGAGGAAAAAGATAAGTGATTTTGCTGTTCCCAGTCCATAACGGTTGTTCTGGAATGCTTCAGCATAAATATTTAGTGCGACCGATTCTGTTGATTTGAACGGTCCGCCTTTTGTTAGCGACAGGTTCAAGTCAAACATTTTGAACGACCACGAGATAGCAAGGAATAAACATACGGTAACGGCAGGCATGATAAGCGGTAAAATGATACTGCGCAGCACTTGGAAATGCGTAGCGCCATCAATCTCAGCTGCTTCCAGCACATCTTTGGAAACGTTCGTAAGCGAAGCAACGTATACAACCATCAGATAACCTGCGGATTGCCATACAAATACCATGACGATGCCCCAGAAGCCGGTTGTCTCATCGCCAAGCCATGGAAGGTTAAAGAAGGACCAGCCGGTTAAATCACCGACAGTGGAAAATCCTTTTACAAAAATAAATTGCCATATAAACCCAAGAAGCAAGCCGCCGATTACGTTAGGCATGAAGAAGACGGTCCGAAGTATGTTACGTGTCTTCAGCTTCTTAGTAAGCAGGTAGGCAAGAAAGAATCCGACCAAATTCGTTAATAGAACGCCCACTATGGTAAATCGAATCGTAAACCAGAACGAGGACCAGAAGTCAGAATCATTAGTGAAAATTTGTTTGAAATTATCGAATCCAACCCATTGGACTGTGCCCGAAACGCCGTTCCAGTCGGTAAATGAGTAGTACATACCTAGCAGAAACGGGATAATCATAATTAGTAGAAAAAAGATGGACACTGGCCCAACGAAAATGAGTTGCGGCAACCATCTGGACATTCTCTTGCTGCCCATAGAAGAACTCCCCTTTCTTTTCACAGACAAACTATTGTATGGTTAATTATGCAAGCTGGGCAGCACGATAAACACCGACGGATGTGACCGGTTAGGTGCAAAATATTGATCGGGAGCGGAGGATGTCTGTACGTGAAGTGGAAAAGTATACGAACAAAATTAATCGTTTTCATGCTTATAGCGACAATCGTGCCTATTGTAACCACGATGATTGTGTTTTATTTCTATTTATCCCAGTCGATGAAGGACAGGGTGATTCATGAAACACAAAACCTGCTTTATCAAGGCCAGCGGAATGTATCCGCGGTTCTGGAAGAGCTGAATCGCAGTTCGCTCAACGTGTATTCCGATGCTGAATTGTACAGGGTGCTTCAATCGGGATCTAGCGATTATCAAGCAGATACCCGCGTATTCGCTTCCATGTTTTATATAAAGTCATCTGTGCCGGATGCCTACCTGGTGTACTTATACGCTGAACAAAGCCATAAGGCGACGATAGTTGCAAACGGCGTAGCTGGGAAAAGGGCGGATAATACACTTGTTTTCTCCGATTCGGAGCGATATGTTGGGAGTGGAGCGGCCGTATCGCTGCAGCCCACTCATTTAAGCCATAGTTACGGCTTTGCTTCATTACAGCCGCAGCAGTCGAGCGAGAAGGTGTTCACGCTGCACCGGCGTATTGAACGGGTACCATCGAATGATACCCTTGGCTTCTTATCTATAGATGTTAAATTATCTCTTCTCACCGATATCGTGGATCAGCTTTACGATTCTAAGGATGAGAATTTATATATTGTTGATGATAACGGTTATATTGTGTTTTCAAATGAAGACCAGCAGCTTGGAAAGCCGCTGCATGCCTCTTGGTATAAGGGAGCCCAAGCTCAGAATGGCCAGGAGAGTGGGAACTTTGAGCTGAATGGCTCTTTATTTGTGTATGAACGTGTACAAACAGCAATAGCTGGCTGGACGATCGTCAAATGTATTCCGACGACTTCCCTTATCCAGCAGGCGAATGAAGCTGTTACGATTAGTCTACTGATCCTTGCAGTCTCGCTTATCGTTATCGTAACGGCAATCATTATAGTCTCGCTGCGAATTACAGCGCCAATCAAACAGCTTGTCCATTACATGAATCAAGTGCAGGCTGGTAATTTGAATATCCCGATTCAATCGTCTGGCAATGACGAGATTGCTCTCGTCGTCATTCGCTTCAGAGGAATGATGGATACGATTAACAATCTGATTTTACGGGAATATAAGCTGGAGCTGGCGAATAAGACGAATCAGCTGAAGGCGCTGCAGGCACAGATCAATCCGCATTTTCTGAATAATACGATACAGATCATCGGAACATTGGCGCTGGAGCTAGGGGTGCCGCGTATTTATGCCTTATTATCTGCGCTGGCTCGCATGATGCGCTACAGTATGGATAATGAGACAAGAACAATTACGCTGCGCGATGAATTATCCCATTTGAAGGCCTATATTGAATTGCAGAAGGAACGTTATGAGAACAGCTTTGAATTTCATACGGATGTCCAAGAAGAACTGCTCGATGCGGAAATGCCCAAAATGATTTTGCAGCCCGTACTTGAAAATTATTTCAAGCATGGGATGGACAAGTCCGGAAAAACCGGGAAAATGCTTCTATCCACTCAATCTATTGATGATGAATGGTTTGAGGTTGTGGTTGAGAATAACGGATATGCCATTCCTGACAAGCGATTAGCCGAATTGCGCCTTGAGCTGGCAAGCGCATCCTTAGTGAAAGAAACTCATCTGAATACCACGCCGTTAAATGACAATGAACCAAGAGAGTCGATTGACGGAGATATAGACGTAAACCATTTCATCAAAAAAGCGCAAGAAGGCGCCAATACAAGAATAGGCTTGCCTAACGTCTTCGCACGCATGCTTATGGTTTATGGAGATGGAGCGAAGCTTGAGATTGAGAACATTTCGCCTCAGGGCGTGCGAATAAAGCTAATGATGAAGAAAAAAATAGAGACGCAGCATGGCGGAAAGGAACAAGGATGAAGGTATTAATCGTTGATGATGAAGCACGCGTACGCAAAGCGGTGAGGCTTCTTGTGGAATGGGAGAAATACGGCATTAATGAAATCGAGGAGTCTGAGGGCGGATTTGATGCCATTGCGCGAATGCGGGAGAACAAGCCTGCCATTGTCATTATGGATATGATGATGCCGGAGGGAAGCGGAGTCGATCTAATGGAGGCGTTGAGTGAATTCGCAGGTTCGGTGAAATTTATTGTCGTCAGCGGGCGCGGTGATTTCGATTTCGTACGCGAGGCAGTACGCCATGGCGGGATTGACTATTTGCTGAAGCCGATTGAGCCGGAGGCGATCAATGCTGCGATTGCGAAAGCGGCTTCACAGTGGCAGCTGGAGGAACGGGAACGAACAGATCGGCAGCAGCAGAGAAAACAGCTGAACGAGTTCAAGCCTATGTATGGAGAAAAGCTGCTTACAGGATTAATAGACGAGCCGGTTACGGCACAGGCTGCTCTTCGAAGGTTGAAGTCGGAAGGGCTCGTTCCTGAGGAAACCGCCGATGTTCAGCTTGCGCTGCTGCAAATGGACTTAAACGATAAGCAGCTTCTTGAGCGGTTCGCTAGGGACAGTGATCTGCTTCTTTTTGCCATTATTAATATATGCAATGAGTTCCTGCTTCCGAAACAGCGCGGCGTAGCCTTTCGTCATTGGGGAGCACCAATGGAAATCATTATTGCGGTCTGGAATGAGACGGAGAAATTGCCGTCCATTCTCCATGACATTAATGAGGGCTTATTTGTAACGCTGCAGCGGCGGATGCAAATGGGAGTGAGCCAAAAAGGTTCATTTCCTGAGGAAATGCCCAGTCAGTACGAAGAAGCGCTATCCGCGTTATGGAATAGAAATGTATTGGATACTCATGTTTATATACATTCATCTGAAGAAACAAAGGCAGGGAAAATGGGTGTAATTTCGGATTGGGAGGAGCAGTGGAAGGTTGCTTTGCTTAGCGGCGATAATGCTCTCCTTGCGATAGCATCGAATAAGTGGCTCGAAGCGCTGCGTCTAGCTGGTACAATCACTCCGCATATGCTGGAGGAATATAAGACGCGGACAATGCTGTTATGCGAAAGGGTGCTGCGAGAAGAAGCGGGACGGCAAACAGAGGATGGAATGGAGTGGAATGATGAAGCTATAGCGATTCAAGCGCCTTATGCGAATGCAAGCACATTTTCAATACAGGCTTGGCGAGAATGGTCGCATCAGCTTATGCAGCGCTGCTCGCAAGCTATGCAGCAGCGTCACGTTCAGGAGAAGGCCAAGATGAGCGATATTGCGAGCTTCATTGAACAGCATTACCAGAAGGAATTGTCGCTGCAGGATATAGCCAAACGTTTTTTTGTCAGCCGAGAATATGTATCCCGTAAATTCAAGCTAGAATACGGCATTAACATTACAGATTATATATCAGGCGTTCGCATTGATAAAGCGAAGCTTCTTATGGTCAATCCTCATTTGCGCATTGCAAAAATCGCTGAAATGGTCGGTTTTCATGATGAGAAATATTTCAGCAAGGTGTTCAAAAAACAAGTGGGCATGTCTCCAAAAGCCTATCGCAATGATTTGTTGCCATAATGGGGCTCATTTTTTCTCTGGATATTGATTTGCAGTCCATTTTATTTTGCAGTACGATGGAAGGAATAACACAATTTCATTATTAAGGAGGCAGAATGCGATGCTGTTTTCTACAACATTCATCCAGGTTGGCTCGGTTGTCGTATCGATTCTAGCCGGCCTCATGCTAATCGTTATTAGACTGCGCGCAGGGAAAAAACCGACCACCTTGCGCAAAATTATTATACCGCCGCTTGGTATGGCGACTGGCTTTATGATGTTTGCAGTCCCGTATACACATATTCCGTGGATTTGGGGTTTATCTGCATTCGGCACGGGCATGCTGATCTTCTCCTTCCCGCTAGTCGTAACGACGCGCTTAGAACGGGTAGAATCCGACATTTATGTGAAACGATCGAAAGCATTTATCTTTATTCTGCTCATCTTGTTTGCAACAAGGCTATTCATGCATGGAATGGTTGAGCAATACTTATCCATCCCGCAAACCGGGGCAATCTTCTATCTGCTAGCTTTTGGCATGATTATTCCGTGGAGACTTGCGATGGTCAGTGATTATATGAGGCTGCAAAAAATACAAACATAAACGCATTTGTCATACACATCCTTGTTTGTTTGACACCATGTCTTCTGGCATGGTATTCTTTTTATATTAATCAATTGTATACAATTAAATTTCACGTAATTAATAAAGGGAGGTAATATTAATGAGTATTTATTCGTATGATGTAGAAACGATTCAAGGTAAACAAACGAGCATGGGGCAGTATAAGGGGAAAGTGCTCATCATCGTCAATACAGCAAGCAAATGCGGCTTTACGCCGCAGTATGCAGATCTACAAAAGCTGTATGAAGAGTATCACGATCAAGGACTAGAAATTCTCGGGTTTCCTAGCAACCAATTCGGTGAACAGGAGCCAGGGGCCAACTCGGATGTACAAAGCTTCTGTCAGCTTAATTATGGAGTAAGCTTCCCGTTGTTCAGCAAAACAGAAGTGCGCGATGAGAACGCTCATCCTTTATTCAGCTACTTAACGGAGGAAGCCCCTTTCGGCGGTTTCAATACAAACGAGGCCAGTGGGAAAATGCTAAATGCATTCCTTGAAGAAAAGCTTCCTCATTTCCTTGAGGGCAACTCGGTGAAATGGAATTTCACTAAATTTCTGGTAGACCGCGAAGGGAACGTCATAAGACGGTTCGAATCAACCGACGAACCGATGGATATGAAGGCGGATATCGAGCGCCTGCTTTAATGCTCCCTCAGTTAAAAATGAAATAGATGCGGCCTCCGGGCGACAAAAAGCCCAATTTATGGCTAATATCGTCGTTTTGAAGGAAAAGGTGACGGTTGTCGGTATAATGTGGTGCTTTATATGGAGGTAATTTGGAGAAGGCTGCTGAATCATGAGATGCGAAGCTTTGATTCTGTTCTCTCCTTTGCATGAACACAGTTCACCAGTCTTACTGCATTCTTAAATGAGCTTTCGTTTTTTTTCAGACCTCATGCAGGAATGAAACATCGGATATGATCAACGTGCACCATCTGCTCGACATACGGTCTTCTTATGCAGCTTCCTTATACAGCTTCTCTTCCTCTTTTCATCTAAATGCTCTACTAACATTAGAGGTTGAAAATGGACAGAAACGACATTGTCGTTCTGTCCATTTTTTTGTGTGGTGGGAAGAATGTGAATGAATGCTTTATTATGATACAACTCTTAAATTAATAGTTTAAAATATGCAAATTTATTTGAGTGATTTATATCTTTAATGTTGATTATAAAAGTTATTTGTTTAATTGTTATTATTTTTAATTGGTTTAAAATATATAAAAATAGGATTGGTGATTGTTCCAGATTTAATAAGGGAAAGATAACTTTCCTCTAAGGAAATTGCTGTGTGTGAAATCTGACGGATTATAAAACGAGGGGGTTCGCCGCGATTAGTCGTGCATAATCAGGGTATATAGTACTTATGCAGATTAATCTTACTTAATGGTCATACTACCTTAAAGAGTAAAGGCTGTAGGCTTAAACATAAAGCATGAGGTGAACGGTATATGAAGAAAAATCAGTCAGCATCATTGCAAAGCGGCGGCAAGGGAGCTGGCGAACGATTTTCTTCGTCTGGCTTTATTTTAGCGGCTATTGGAAGCGCAGTTGGGCTCGGAAATATGTGGAAGTTTCCATACATAACGGGTCAATATGGGGGAGCAGCTTTCTTCTTGCTCTTTGTTATTTGTCTGCTTATCGTCGGGCTGCCGGTGCTTCTCGCTGAGCTGGCAGTAGGGAGAGGTGGCCGCGGGAATGCATCAACATCGCTTATCCGTCTCAGCGGCCATAAATTGTGGGGCGGCTTCGGCTTTATAACCATACTAGGCGCTTTTGTGATCTTATCCTTTTATGCGATTGTGGCTGGTTGGACGATGCACTACGCCATGCTTTCATTTACAGGCAAATTATTTGCAAGTGAGGATTATGCAATGCTGTTTAGCCATTTCAACGACAGCTGGCTTCCTGTTTTCTGGCAATTTCTCGTCATTTTCTTAACCGGATTTATTATCATGCGCGGCGTGTCAGCCGGGATTGAGAAGTTTAATAAGGTGCTTATACCTGGGCTCGTTATTTTGCTGGTTGTTCTTGCGATACGTGCATTGTCGCTTGAAGGCGCAGGGGAAGGGGTTTCTTTTTTCTTAAAACCCGACTTTAGTAAATTATCGGCTGAATCAGCACTCGTTGCACTCGGACATGCCTTCTTCTCCTTATCGCTTGGCATGGGGACGATGATGACCTACGGGGCATATGTCGACAAAAGGCAGTCGCTGGGACTAGCCACACTCGCTGTAGGCGGAGGCGATCTGATTTACGCATTTCTTGCGGGCTTGATTATATTTCCGACCACTTTTGTGTTTGGCTTGGAGGCTTCACAAGGGCCAGGCCTTGTATTCGTCGCGCTGCCTGCGGCGTTCTCAGCGATGCCGTTCGGATCGCTGTTTGGCGGCCTGTTTTTTGTATTGCTTGCATTTGCGGCGCTCACCTCAACCGTATCGCTACTAGAGGTTCCGGTTGCTTTTGTCCGTGAGGCATTCAAATGGAGCCGCGGTGTGTCAGTATTTGTGGTTGCCAGCTTATGCTTTCTGATCGGCCTGCCTTCGGCAATGTCTCTAGGCAATAAAGTGTCGTGGCTGACGTTTGGCGGAAAATCTTTTTTTGATTGGATGGACTTTGTATGCTCCAATATCGTGCTCCCGATGGGAGGACTCGTGGTGACCTTGTTTGTAGGGTACGCCTGGAAAGGAGCTGCGAAAGAGGCTGGATTAAGGGGCTGGTGGCTGCAAACCTGGCTGTTTATGCTCCGTTATGTCGCACCCTTGCTTGTCCTTCTCGTATTTCTATACTCAGCAGGTATAATCAAGCTATAGGGCCTTTCGAGCCTTATTAATGAAGCTGAGTTTATACTAAATGGCTATCCTATTAGAGAGTATTATAATTTCAACCGATTTTGTGTATGATAAGAGGATAACTATTTTCCGTGGAAAGGTTGGTCGCGAGTGGAGAACACAATAGAAAACAAGTCCTCATCCTCCAATTTTATTAAAACCATCGTTATTGAAGATTTGAAGAGCGGGAACGTGCAGGAAGTCGTAACTCGCTTTCCGCCTGAGCCGAACGGCTATTTGCATATTGGCCACGCCAAATCAATATGCTTGAATTTTGAACTTGCAGACGAGTTTAAAGGAAAAACGAATCTTCGTTTTGACGATACGAACCCTGTGAAGGAAGATACCGAATACGTGGAATCGATTCAAGAGGATGTTCGCTGGCTCGGATTCGAATGGGACAGCCTTCGGTTTGCTTCGGACTACTTTGAAGAGCTTTATAATCGTGCGGTGCTTCTTATCAAGAAAGGCAAAGCATATGTATGCGATCTTTCTGCTGAACAAATGCGCGAGTACCGCGGTACGCTGACAGAGCCGGGCAAGGAAAGTCCTCATCGTGATCGCAGCGTGGAGGAAAATCTTGATTTGTTCTCGCGTATGCGTGCAGGTGAGTTTAAAGATGGCGAAAAAGTGCTTCGGGCCAAGATTGACATGGCTTCGCCTAATATTTCTTTGCGTGATCCTGTTTTATACCGTATTTCGCATTCGCATCATCATCGGACAGGCGACGCTTGGTGCATTTATCCCATGTATGATTACGCGCATCCGATAAGCGATGCGATTGAAGGCATCACGCATTCGATTTGTACGCTGGAATTTGAGGACCACCGTCCTTTGTATGATTGGGCTATTGCGGAATGCGAGATGGAGTCGGTACCTCATCAATATGAATTCGCACGTCTGAATGTAACGAACACCGTTATGAGTAAACGAAAGTTGAAGCAATTGGTGGACGAGTCAGTTGTAGACGGCTGGGATGATCCGCGCATGCCTACGATCAGCGGACTTCGCCGTAAAGGCTATACACCGGAAGCTATACGTACATTCTGCCGCGAGATTGGTGTATCGAAGAGCAATAGTCTTGTCGATGAACGGAATCTGGAGCATTTCATCAGAGAAGATTTGAAGCTTAAGGCGCTTCGTACGATGGCTGTCCTTCGTCCTCTCAAGGTTGTCATAACCAATTATCCAGAAGGCCAAACCGAGCTGCTGGATGCAGAGAATAACGCAGAGAACGAAGCGATGGGTATCCGTCAAATTCCGTTTTCACGCGAGATTTATATTGAGCAGGACGATTTCATGGAGAATCCTCCGAACAAATATTTCCGTCTCTTCCCTGGCAATGAGGTGCGTCTCAAGCATGCCTACTTCATTACATGCCAAGAAGTCATTAAGGATGAGAATGGTAATGTAATCGAGCTGCATTGCACATATGATCCTAAGACGAAGAGCGGTTCCGGCTTTAATGAGCGGAAGGTAAAGGGAACGATTCACTGGGTAGAAGCTTCACAAGCGGCTGCTGCTGAGTTCCGTTTATTCGAGCCTCTTATTACAAGTGAAGCGGAAGAAGAAGGCAAGCCATTCTTGGAATGCATTAATCCGAATTCGCTTGAAGTGCTGCAAGGCTTCGTTGAGCCGAACATGAAGAGTGCAGAAGGCGGCGATAAGTTCCAATTTTTCCGTCATGGCTACTTCAATGTGGATCCTAAGGATACGACGTCAGACAAGCTAGCTTTCAATCGAATTGTTTCATTGAAAAGCTCGTTCGACCCGTCGAAAGCATAACGAAAGACGTGAAAGCCCGCCAAGCATAATTGCTCGGCGGGCTTTCCTTATTTTATTCCTTCAAATGCCCTCTAATATGATATAATCTGTGAAAATTGGATGAGTAAGAGGTGGCGGTCATGTTTAGTCAGCACTATGATATTGATGATGCGCAGATTGAGGATTTGGAGCGGATCGTCGCTATTTATAATACAACAATAGCAAGCAGAATGGTGACGGCGGATGTGGAGCCGGTGACGGTTGAAAGCAGGCTGGCCTGGTTCCATGAGCATTCAGCAGAACTGAGACCGTTATGGGTGCTGCGCATCAATGGCGAAATCGCCGCATGGTTTAGCTTCCAATCCTTCTATGGAAGGCCTGCTTATCAAGCAACGGCAGAGATCAGCATCTATATCGCTGAGGAATATCGCTCGCAAGGGCTTGGCAAGATACTGCTTGAGAAAGCGATCAAGGAGTGTCCGCGTCTAGGCCTGAGCACGCTGCTAGGTTTTGTATTTGGGCATAATGAGCCCAGCTTAGCGCTTCTGCGGAAATTCGGCTTCGAAGTATGGGGGCAGTTGCCAAAGGTAGCGGTGCTTGACGGAGTGGAACGCGACCTCGTCATTGCAGGTAGACGCGTATGAAGCGTACATTAGTAGTCAGTGATATTCATGGCTGTTACTCACCCTTCAACGACCTGCTGGAGCTGATGAATTATCGTCCAGGAGAAGACCAACTGATCCTGCTCGGCGATTATGTCGATCGCGGACCAAGAAGCAGGGAAGTGGTAGAGCAGATCATCGGCCTTGTCGAGAAAGATGGCGCAATTGCAATTCAAGGCAATCATGATGAGCGTCTAGTTGACGTTATGCTGGAGCGGAGCGAGCAAGCGCTTATGAAGTTCTCGGGGCATGGCGGCAGGCAGACGGCGGAGAGCTATGCGGGTATCAGGCAAGGGACGATTGACCACGTCATTGAGCGCGCTAAACAAAATATCCAGCAACATTATATGCATCATATGAATTTTCTGGATGAGCTGCCCTACTATCATGAAGATGAGCATTTCATCTATGTGCATGCGGGTCTCAACCCGTCTTTCTTGAATTGGCGTGAGCAGCCGACTAGAGATTTCCTCTATATAAAGGAACCGTTTCTCAGCCGGCCTACTGTAGTGAACAAGACCGTTGTATTCGGTCATACGAAAACGATAGACATTCAGGGAAATGCCGGCATTTGGTTCGGAGATGGAAAGATTGGAATTGACGGCGGCTGTGCAACCGGTCATCAGCTCAATGGACTTGAGATTACGGGACCGAGCGACTTCCAATTCTACGCGGTGCCTTGGCGGCCGTAGAACATTTATGAGGAAGGGGCAACAAACCGAGTGTTCAAATCTGCTTATTTCAAAAGCTTGCCATTGAATGTCATTTTATTTGTGGCAGCGCTAATTTACGCATTGATCATGGGCTTCTTGTTGTTTCATCGCCCACGTTATTATGGCGACGGATTCATGTACAACCTTGTCCCATTTCAAACGATCAAGCAATATATATTTTCGAGAAACCACTATAATTCGGATATTTGGGTTAAAAATCTTTTCGGAAATATTGTTTTATTTATACCGATTGGCATATTCCTTCCCATGCTTCAACCTTTTTTTCGCAAAGGATTCGTACTACTTATTGCTACAATTGTTCTTATAACAGGCGTTGAGCTCACACAAATGCTAACAAGAGTCGGAAGCTTCGACATAGACGATATCATTCTCAATACGTTTGGAGCAATGGCGGGACTGCTGTTGATAAAGGCTGTTTTTCGCCGCTATTAGTGTTAATATATAAGCAATTGTGATAAAGACCAAGCATGAGAGGATGATCTTCCATTGAGTAAATTTTGGAACCCGCTGACCGCCTCGCTGGTGCCATATGTACCGGGCGAACAGCCTAAGGATAAATCGTATATTAAGCTGAATACGAACGAGAACCCCTATCCGCCGTCTCCGAAAGTAATGGAGGCTATAAAAGAAGCGGCGAATGCCGATTTACGCTTATATCCTGATCCTACCTGTGAAAGTCTTGTGCAAGCGACTGCGGACTATTATGGCTTGCCTGCTTCCCAAGTATTTGTAGGCAACGGCTCTGATGAAATATTGGCTTTCGCCTTTGCGGCTTTTTTTGATCCGAAGAAGAAGATCCTTTTTCCGGATATTACTTATAGCTTCTATAAAGTTTATGCCAAGCTATACGGCTTGGAAGCAGAGCTTATTCCGCTGGACGAGCAGTTTAAAGTGCAGATCGATCAATACCATTCGGATAACGGAGGTGTTATCTTACCGAATCCAAATGCGCCTACAGCACAATTAATTTCCCTTGATGAAATAAGAATGCTGTTGGATCGAAATTCAAATCAAGTTGTTATTATTGATGAGGCTTATATTGATTTCGGCGGGCAATCCGCTATAGAGCTGGTACAAAGCTTTCCGAACTTGCTAGTTGTTCAGACTCTTTCGAAGTCGCGTTCATTAGCTGGCTTGCGCGTTGGTCTTGCCTTTGGCAGCGAGGAGCTGATCGAGGGACTCAATCGTATCAAAAATTCATTCAACTCCTATACGCTGGACCGTCTTGCTTTAGAGGGTGCCGTCGCTTCGTTTCAGGATGAAGCCTATTTCCGGGAAATGACGGCTAAAGTTGTGGCTACACGGGAAAGGGTAATGGAGCAATTGGTAGCCCTTGGCTTCAAGGTAACGGATTCGAAATCCAATTTCGTATTCATATCACATCCGTCGATTGCGGCAAAAGGAATTTTTCAACAGCTGCGCGATAAGGGAGTGCTTGTCCGCTATTTCGACCAACCGCGTATTGATGAATATTTGCGTGTGAGCATCGGCACCGATGAAGAAATGGATGCTTTTGTTCATGCACTCAAAGAGATTGTAGAACCATAATGGAAAAAGCTCCGAAAGAGGAACTGCTGATCAAACGGTCGATGCGGTCGGTACTGTTATTGAGTGCGATATACGCAATAGTCAGCAATATCTATCTTTATACGGCTTACTATAACAACGTAATTATTAAGTGGAGCTATCCCATTTGCACAATCCTAGTGATTGCCTTCGCTTTCCCGATTGTAAAGTTGTTTCGCAATCGACACTGGTATTTTCCAGCCTTAATCTTTATATTCTGGATTCCAATTGGCGTTCTCCTTGGTTATTTGTTAAGTAAAATATTGCCTAATTCGACTGACAATTATGATTTTGGCCTTTTGCTTGTATACTTCTTCATTCTAAATGTCAGTGTTATGTTTCTTGGTGTAGCCTTAGGCATGTTGATTAATGCTTGCTGGATGCTGTGGGTAAAATTTCGATCGCGTTCTAAGTGAATATGATGTATTGAAGTAAGCAGGGCAGCTCTTGAGGTCAACCACCTTAATCGCTGCCCTGCTTTTTTATTGACTTTTTAATAAAACCGTTTTAAAATTCCAATAGACTAACTAACGTTCGTTAGGTTAATGTAAATGCTAATGCACAGAGGTGATCATAATGAGGGCTGGACCTACTACAGCGGAGCGAATTAAGCTGTCCGCATTAACGATGTTCACAGAATTAGGCTATGAAGGAGCATCTTTGTCCAATATTGCGAAAGCCGTCGGTATCAAGACGCCTTCTATTTATGCTCATTTCGAATCGAAGGAGCAGCTTTTTCTTCAGCTTATCGAGGATGTTATATCGGAGGAAAGAGAACAATATATGGCGCTCCTTCAAGAGATCCAGCAGGAAACGATAGAGCGGCAGCTTTATCAGCTGTTTGACTTTTTCACAAATTTCAACCATTTATCGACAGGTCAGACCTTCCTAAAGCGAACAATGCTTGTACCGCCGTATCATCTAAGGGATCAACTGCGGAAGGACATAATGGCGTATGAGCTGGAGCTCACTGAAGGAATTGTCTCCGTATTGCGCAGAGGAGTATCAGAGGGTGTTTTTCCTGTCTTTCATACGGATGACGAGGAGCGCTTGATTGCGGCTTTTTATGTGTGCGCTGATGGATTACTTGTTGAGTATCAGATATATGATGAAGTGCTGTATGGAAGAAGAAAGCAGATGATATGGCAATCATTATGGCAGCTTTGGACAATGACAGCTAGAGAGGGTTGAATAACAATGCAGTGGATTTTGTTATTGCTGGCGGGTATTTTGGAGGTAGGCTGGACGCTTGGGCTGAAATACTCCCATGGCTTCACGATTTTGGTTCCAAGTCTTATTACGGTGGTATTGCTTGTTTTAAGTTTTATGTTATTTGCTCGGGTTATGCGTACCATTGAAATCGGTGTTGCTTATGCGATGTTTACGGGAATAGGGACAGCAGGCACAGTTATTGTGGGTATCCTTGTGTTGAACGAGCCTGCTGATTTTTGGAGATTGTTTTTTATCGTGTTATTGGTTGGGGGCATCATCGGTTTGAAGCTCATCTCGGAGGAAAAGCCTTCAGAAGGCTCAGTTGGTATTGCAGCGAATAGCACCGGCAAGCCTAAACATGAGAAAGTAGGTTCCTAATATGTCATGGATTTTCTTAATTATATCCGGCTTAGGCGAGGTCGGCGGCGTTACGTTTATGAAAATGTCGGACGGCTTTAAGAAGTGGAAGGGTACAGTTGGGGCGATAGGAGCGGGCTTTGTCAGTTTTTTCTTTCTATCGAAGGCGCTGCAAACCATTCCGATCAGTACGGCTTACGGCATATGGACGGGTATTGGATCAGTTGGTAGCGTTGTGCTAGGCATGTTCGTATTCGGTGAATCAAGGAATTGGCGTAAAATGCTGTTTCTAGCGATGATTATTTCAGGAGTTATTGGCCTAAAGGTCGTTAGCGGAGGACATTAATGCCCACTGCTTGGGTATCTGCTTGTCCATGTTCTAGAGTGAAGCAACGGCTGCCTTGCAGGCAGCCGCTACGGCTGAAGCCTTTTTTTGAACGGTCGTGGTATTCATTAGTGTTCCTTGTCAAAAGCAGCAAGAAGCGACTCGGCCAACTCCGCATCCTTCTTAAGAACGTGAATCCGTTTTAAGGAGTTGCCTTCAGCAGTGATTTTTGTTTTCAGTCCGTTCGCTTTGAAATGAGCTTGCAAGCGATCAATGAGCTCAGACCTGGATCCGCCTTCTGCACGAACCGAAATCCAACGATTCCAAAATGCCACTATTCGTCACCTCCTTAAAGTTTTGCGAAGCAAAACTCACTTCGAAAGCAGTCGCTTAGTTTTGCGAAGCAAAACTCACTTCGAAAGCAGTCGCTTCGAAAGCGAAGCATCATTCATATGTATTCAGGGAAAGCGCTCTTGCATGACTGAAAATATTATAAATAGTCAATAATCTATGAAATATTTACATGGTGATTGACATCCGTCCCATTATCTAGCAGCGAATAAGAGCCGGAGCCCTGCGCATGCTAAGTAAGTGATTTGGTGAACATGGCTATTGACAAATGTAACTGTAACGTTTAAGATTACAGTACAAAGCAGGGAGGCCCGTTCACAGTGAACAGTGAATTTACAATTGCCGTACACAGTCTCGTTTACTTAGCTTATTTGCCGGAAAGAATGGCGAGCAGTGATATGATCGCCGAGAATGTCGGCACACATTCTGCACGTGTTCGGAAAGTGATGAGCGGTTTGCGCCGCAGTAAATATGTGGATACGCGTGAAGGCTCAGGCGGCGGATATAGGCTGACCATTGAACCAAGCGAAGTAACATTAGCCGATATTTATCGTGTGATGGCACAAGGCTCGCTAATTCCTAGCTGGTGCTCAGGCCATCCAGAGATGGATTGTGTAGTGGGCTCGAATATGAATCAAGTCATGTTCGGTATTTTTTGTACAGCAGAGAAGCAGCTTGAAAGCCATTTGAGCGCGATAACGATTGAGGATGTTCTTAAGCAAATCCACGCCTGTGGCTAGCAAGATGTTTCATTAAGCGGTGAGACGGGTATTCCCTTAATCATACAGATTGTTTAGAGAGGATGATTGAAATGGCAGTAGCATTGACGAAAGAAAACTTTAACGAAAGCATTCAAAACGGCGTTTCTCTTGTAGATTTTTGGGCACCTTGGTGCGGACCTTGCAAAATGCAGCTTCCTATCATTGAGGAGTTGTCAACTGAGCTTGAAGGCCAAGCTGTAATCGCAAAAATCAACGTTGACGAGCAGCCTGAGCTTGCTTCGCAATTTGGCGTAATGAGCATTCCTACACTCATTTTGTTCAAAGACGGTCAACCCGTTGACAAAATGGTTGGCGTACAAAGCAAAGACGCTTTGAAAGCGAAAATTTCTGGTCAACAATAAGCGCAGCAACCTTATTATAAGAATACACGTCTAAATATCGTCTGGAATCAGTCAAAGGCTGAAACTCCAGGCGGTATTTTTTTCTGATTACGAACAAATCTACTTAATGATGTTGGCATAATAGGAAGAAATTGTCATGTAAAAATCAAGGTAATTAAACAAGTAATTATGAAAACTTAAGGGAATCTTAAGCGTATAAAAGGACTTTATCTGTTGCTTTCTACTAATGAACTCTAGTAGAATTAATATAAATTGTGCACAGCGACGTGACAAAACTAAGAATTATGGAGTGGTGATGGAGTGAACGCAGTCTTGACGAAAAAGGACGGCATACGAACCGGAGAGTCTCTGCGGCAAGATCTTTCGTCTTCAAAAATATTAATTATTATACCTGCTTATAATGAAGAGCATAGCATTAGCCAAGTCATTCAGGATGTGAAGACGCATTGCCCGTCCGCTCATATTCTAGTTATCAACGATGGCTCGAAGGACAGGACTCGCGAGGTAGCGGAAGCAAGCGGTGCCTCCGTAATAACACTTCCGACCAATCTTGGGATCGGCGGTGCAATGCAAACCGGATATCGCTATGCACATCGGTATGGTTATGATGTAGCTATTCAAGTGGATGGAGATGGGCAGCACAAGGCGGAACAACTTCATCTCATTTTGGAGCCCGTACTAAGCGGTCAAGCAGATCTTGCAATCGGCTCAAGGTTTATTGAGCAAACTGGCTTTCTGTCGTCTGCTTCGAGAAGAGCAGGCATTAAAATATTGTCTACGATTGTTAGTGCGATGACACACAAGCGTGTACTTGATGTAACATCGGGCTTTCGTGCTGCCAACAAGCGTGCGATTGCCGTATTCCAAAGCGATTATGCGACAGATTATCCTGAAGTGGATTCCATTGTACTCATTCATCGCAGTGGACTGCGTACAAGCGAGGTCGCGGTCGTTATGGAAGCCCGCACAGGCGGTAAATCATCAATAAATGCAATGAGATCTGTGTATTATATGATTAAAGTTATTCTTGCGTTGTTCATTCGAAGCCTTAAAGCAATCAAGCCCATTGAGGCTTAAAACATAATAATCGTTTTGCTGTTCGAAACGAAGCTGCCCATTACGAAGAGATTTTTGCTTCGCAAATTTGAAGGAGGATACACAATGCAAGCCTTGTGGATTATCACAAGTGTCGTTTTCTTAATTGTGCTGATTATGTTAATTAATCGCAGATTGCTTCGTGAGCAGTATTCAATGCTATGGCTGTTGTTTGGTGTTGTCATGCTTATATTGTCTGTGCGTATTCAAATTATTGATTCACTGGCCCATGCGATCGGCATTGCCTATGCGCCGGCGTTATTGTTTCTGGTCGGTATTTTGTTCTGCATTATGTTAATTCTTCATCTTACCGTTATCGTTTCGAAGTTATCGGAAAAGGTCATTCGCCTTACCCAAGAGCTAGGCATTCTGCATCATGAATTGCATGAACGGAAGAGGTCGGATTCGTAATGCCATATATTGTTTTATTTCTGAATATATTGCTGCTGGTCTCAGGGCAGCTGTTATGGAAAGCGGGTATGAACAAGCTTGATACGACCAAAGGCGATTCTTGGGTTTCGCTGCTATGGTCGCCGCATATTTGGTCAGGTCTTGTATTGTACGGAATTGCGACCGTTTTATGGCTATACGTACTAAAGAAGCTTCCGCTAAGCTTAGCGTATCCACTGCAAAGCATGGCATATGTCATCGCTTTGGTTGCTGCAGTATTCATCTTTCACGAATCGGTGCCGATGCAAAGATGGATTGGTGCTGCAATTATTTTGCTGGGAGTTATTGTGCTCGCCTGGAAATAGGTCTTCTTTCATGCTGCACGGATTGAGGAGGATTAACGAACGTGGTGGAATGGGTAAAGAAAAACAAAATATTTTCGATTTTGGTCATTCTCATTTTTATTCTTGGTTTTTATCTTCGGGCTGATTTCTTAACGTCAGTTAGGCATACGGTCTCGCATGATACGAAGTATTATAATGAAATGGTGCATAGACTTCTTGATACAGGCGTCTACGCATATAAGGGAGAAATTCCCAATGCACAAGTAACGCCGGGATTTCCACTGTTTATGACAGGGATGTATATTGTGGCAGATCAGATCGGAGTAGAGCCTTTTCCGCTTATCCGCTGGGCACAGGTGCTGATAAGCCTAGGTTCCATGGCTTTAATTTATACAATCGCCATGCAAGCAACGCGAAATAAATGGGTAGCTATTGTTGCTTTATTTGTGAGTGCGATCTATCTTCCTTTTATTTGGGCGAACGGAGCTATTCTTACCGAAACGCTTGCGTTATTTTTATTAATGGCCTATTTATCTATGCAGATGTATGCCTTTCGTACACAGCGAAAGCGGGATGCGGCATTTGCAGGCATCATATTAGGACTAACTGTTCTTGTGCGAGCAGAGTTTATGCCGCTGTTCGTGCCCTTGTATGGTGTGTTTTTGTTACAGCAATGGTATAAACGGAGCACTGACGGGGCTGCGGTTAGAACATCAAAGCTAGCTGTCTTCAAAAAAGTGGCTTTATTAGGGGTTATTACGGGTCTTTGCTTGTCAGCAGTTATGCTGCCATGGTGGATTCGAAATGTGGTATCGCTGAATGAATTTGTACTCACTGCTTCGCAGTCCAATCCATTCAAAGCGGGCACATACCCCAACAAAGATTACACGGATAAGATTGTTGTGCAGAACGGCATGTCACAGAATGAATATGCATGGGCCCGCATCAAAGCTGGCTTTACGCAGCAAACTTGGAAGTATGTGAAATGGTTCACGGTAGGGAAGCTTGAATATACGTATAATCGTATGTTCTTCGGTTCTGGACATGAGCCGGGCTATTTTTATCCGAAGGCCCATAATTTCCATCAGCTCATCGTATACGGCAGTATTATTCCGCTGCTCATGCTCGTCTGGCGCTGGAGGCATCCTGCTGTGATGATTGCTGTTGTCATCATTATCATGTCTATGATCCGCCTGTTATTTGTGCCAGAGTATCGATATAACTTTACGGTCATGCCGTTGTTTATTATTTTAACATCCTGGCTAGGCATTACTATTTTGCAGAAAATAGGGACTTATACATCTCGGAGAAAAGCTGTTTAGCCGTTCACAAAAGCCAAGACCGACCAGTTGCGCACTGGATGGTCTTGGCTTTTGATTTTGACTAGTCGGTTTTTTTATTCTTTGATCTAAAGTTAGAGACGGACTTGGTATCCTCAATCGTGTCATTGACGAACGCCATATCTTGATTTTTTGCTTTCATGTGTGTTGTTCCTTTGTAGTTGCCCTTATGCGTCTGATTTTCCATATCGTCACCTCCTCCGAAAGCCTGTGAGTACAAGGCATATGGCATAAAGCACATGCACAAAGCATATGGCATATGCCATAACGCGCTATGGTAGTATTTCCTCAACCGCGCTGAACATCCTTAAAACCAGTTTAAAGCAGCGAGCAAATCTCAACCAATTAGGGGGTGGGTCGTTCCGGGCAGGTTGCCTATGCCCGCTGTCCCCTCATAACCCTTTCAATGTGGGTGCTTCTAGGGTATAATATCGGGAGTTGTTTACTTTCGGGAAAATAGGGGTGTCTAATAGATGGCTTTAAAAGCAGGTATCGTAGGTTTGCCGAACGTCGGCAAATCGACATTGTTTAACGCAATTACACAGGCAGGAGCAGAATCTGCCAACTATCCGTTTTGTACAATAGATCCAAACGTAGGCGTTGTTGAGGTTCCGGATGAGCGTTTGGACAAGCTGGTAGAGCTTGTTGTTCCGAAGAGCATTGTTCCGACAGCTTTCGAATTTGTTGATATTGCCGGTCTGGTAGCAGGCGCGAGCAAAGGCGAAGGACTGGGCAACAAGTTTCTGGCGCATATCCGTGAGGTGGATGCGATTGTTCATGTTGTGCGTTGCTTCCAGGACGATAACATCACCCATGTTTCGGGTAAAGTAGATCCGATCAGCGATATTCAAACGATTAATTTGGAGCTCATTTTGGCGGATATTGATTCCGTTGACAAAAAAATTGAGCGTTCACGCAAAAATCTTAAGGGCGGCGACAAGAAGGTTGCGCAAGAGATTGAAGTGCTTGAACGAATCAAAGAAGCTCTATACAACGATAAGCCTGCACGCAGCTTAGACCTTAGCGATGATGAGAAGCTGCTTGTTCGTGATTTGCATTTGCTGACGATGAAGACGGTACTTTATGCAGCTAACGTGAGTGAGGATGAGGTTTCGAACTCTGACGGCAATGAATATGTGCAGCGCGTTCGTGAATTCGCGGCAGAAGAAGGCGCAGAAGTTGTGCCGATCAGCGCGAAAGTAGAAGCGGAAATTGCTGAGCTTGAGGGCGAAGACAAAGAAATGTTTATTCAGGAGCTGGGAATGTCTGAATCCGGCTTGAATCGTTTAATTAGCGCTGCCTATAAATTATTGGGCTTGTACACTTATTTCACGGCAGGCGTACAAGAGGTTCGCGCATGGACGATTCGCAAAGGAACGAAAGCGCCGCAAGCTGCTGGTGTTATTCATACTGACTTCGAACGCGGATTTATTCGTGCTGAGGTTGTTTCCTTTACTGATCTTGCAGCTGCCGGCTCCATGGTGGCGGCTCGCGAGAAGGGACAGGTTCGTCTTGAGGGCAAGGAATATGTTGTGCGTGATGGCGACGTTGTCCATTTCCGTTTTAATGTGTAGATAGATTGGAAAAGCTATAGCCCTGTAGGTGCAGCATTTGCTTGCGCTTATGGGGTTTTGTTGCTGCTTTTAGGCTCTGGCTCCGGGCAGTAGCAAAAAGTGCTTGAAGAGCATATGAAGGGAAGAGCTATTAACGTTTTTTTAGACGTGAAATTGGCTCATGCGGTGGTGTGGTTTACCTATAGTTTTGTGCAAACCATCTGTCGATACTAAGCCGCTGATATGCTATAATAAACATATCCTAATGGAATAAACAGAGGTGAATGATCGTGTTTGACCGTTTAGAAGCACTCGCAGACCGGTATGAGAAGCTGAGCGAGCTGTTGTGTGATCCGGATGTATCCAGTGATCCCAAACGGCTTAGAGAGCTTTCCAAGGAACAGTCTGATTTACAAGAGGCATATGATGCCTTTACGGAATATAAACAAGTTACCGAGCAGCTTGCAGATGCCAAAGTAATGCAGGCAGAGAAGCTCGATGACGAAATGCGTGAAATGGTAAAGATGGAAATTGACGAATTAAGCGAGCGCCAAGCTGAGCTTGATGAGAAAATTCACATCCTATTGCTACCGAAGGACCCGAATGATGATAAGAACGTTATCGTTGAAATTCGGGGTGCTGCCGGCGGTGATGAAGCAGCATTGTTCGCATATGAGCTCTATCGCATGTATACGAAGTTTGCTGACACACAAGGCTGGCGCACAGAGCTTATGGACTTTAGCGAGAATGACGTCGGTGGTTTTAAAGAGGTTATCTTCATGGTGACGGGCAAAGGCGCGTACAGCAAACTGAAGTTTGAGAGCGGCGCACATCGTGTTCAGCGTATTCCGGTGACGGAATCAGGCGGACGCATTCATACCTCAACTTCGACGGTAGCTGTTATGCCGGAAGTTGAAGATGTGGAGATTGAAATTTTAGACAAGGATATTCGTGTTGATACGTTCTGTTCCAGCGGAGCAGGCGGTCAATCCGTTAATACAACGAAATCCGCGGTTCGTGTACTTCACGTTCCAACGGGTATCATGGCAACTTGTCAGGATGGCAAATCCCAGAACGAGAACAAAGCGAAGGCTCTTGCCGTGCTTCGCGCTCGTATTTCGGATGTACGCCGTCAAGAGGAAGAAGCGAAATATGCGGGCGAGCGGAAGAGCAAGGTTGGTACTGGCGATCGCAGTGAGCGTATTCGCACATACAATTTCCCGCAAAGCCGTGTAACAGATCACCGGATCGGATTGACGCTGCATAAGCTTGATGCGGTTATGAACGGCGATCTTACGGAAGTTATATCATCGCTCACGATTGCTGAGCAGGCTGATCTAATGGAACGTGAAATGGCTTAATGAAGATTGCGCTGGGTCGCTGGATGCTTAACACAAGCAGACAGCGGTCTGGCGCTTTGTTATGATTAGGGCAATGACGTGAGGGTTTTACCCGTTGAAGGAGCGGTGAAGGAATGAATGATATAAAAGACGGTCCTTGGTTCACGCTGCCATTGACGATTCGTGAGGCAAGTATGCGCGCCACTGCACTATTCAAAGCTGAGGAAGTAGAAGAGCCGCGCAATAATGCTGATCTGCTGCTCATGCATCTGCTCGGAATGGACCGCGGGGTACTGCTTCGTGACGGCGGCGATCCATTTCCCGCGGATAAGCTCGCCAAATGGGAACAGCTTGTAAGGCGCAAAGCGCTTGGGGAGCCCGTCCAATACATGATTGGTGAGCAATGGTTTTATGGACGGCCTTTTGCCGTCTCGCCAGCGGTGCTCATTCCTCGGCCTGAGACGGAGCTGCTTGTTGAGGCGGTGCTGGATGCAGCCGACCTTATTTGGCCTTCTGCGGCGGGCGGTTTAGCAATCGCCGCAGGAGAGCAATCGCCGACGATTGTTGACGTCGGCACAGGCAGCGGCGCCATCGCCGTGACGCTCGCTGCGCAGCGTCACGCTTGGCGCGTCAGCGCATCCGACCTATCGCCGGATGCGCTGGCAGTCGCCCGCACGAACGCGGTCCGCCATGAGGCGGCGGACCGAATTACATTCGTGCAGGGCGACCTGCTCATGCCGTTCATACCTCGGCATGAGCAAAGCTCTAACTCGCACGACTTGCTTCGCATAGACGTGCTCGTATCCAATCCGCCGTACATTCCGGCGGCGGATATGGCAGGCCTGCAGCGCGAAGTGCGCGACTATGAGCCGCATCTCGCGCTGGAAGGCGGGGCGGACGGCTTGGTGCCTTACCGCCGCATGCTGGAGCAGCTTCCGCTGCTCGCGCAAATGCCTAGCATCGTCGCATTCGAGCTCGGCATGGGCCAGCCGCGTATTGTCGCAGACATGATGCGCAGCATGGGGCAATGGGATGACATACGCATCATCAGCGATTACGCCGGAATTGAGCGTCATGTCATCGCGGTAAAGTCGCAGCTATAATTATATGCATAGAAAAAGAGCTGTCCCTTGGTCATGGTTGACCTTCCGGGACAGCTCTTTATTTATTTTAAAATTTATTCCGGCATCATATTCGTACTTATTGCGATACGGTTCCATGCGTTGATGGCAACGATCGCCATAATGATCTCCCCGATCTGCTTGCTATCGAAATAGCCTGCAGCTTCCTCATAAACCGCATCTGGTACATGCTCTTTTGTAATGACTGTAATCGATTCCGTCAGGGCAAGCACTGCCCGCTCCGCTGGCATGAAGTAAGGCGTATCGCGCCAAGCGCTGAGTGCGTATATTCGCTGCTCACTTTCTCCTAAGTCTCTAGCGTCCTTCGTATGCATATTAATGCAATAGGCACAGCCGTTTATTTGTGAGGCGCGAATTTTAATCAGTTCTTTCAGTTGGGCGTCAATACTAGTGGTGCCTAAATATTTCTCCAGCCCGAGCATAGCTTGATAAGCAGCGGGAATTTCTTTGGCTATAACGGTTCTTTGCTTCATGGTTGCATTCTCCTCTATCATCCAATTTGTTGGCATAATGGGCTTGCATGATCCTTCAACATTTAAGACAAAGTACCGTACCAGGTTGTGACAGAAGCCCCATGAAACAAAAAAATGAACTACACGCTTTTGGCTGCTATGGCTATGGAAGCTGAACATGCGTCAGCTTATCGGGGTTCATCATGACATATATGCGTTCTATCCTCCGCTCGTCCTGATCCAGCTGAAAGCTAATAACGCTTTTTGGCATGCCCCCCTGAATGAGGAGAATGCCGATCTGTCCATTAACATGAACGTACTGATAATCATCCCCAAGGAAGTGCTTGGGTATAACACCCTTCAAGAAAGCTATGACGCGAGCGCTGTTAAAGATGGGAAATATGGCTGCACGCACTTTGCCTCCGCCATCCGAAATAAGGATCGCATCTTCCGTCAATAGCGCAACCAGCTTCTCGATATGGCCAGAGCCCGCTGCCTCCATAAAGGCGTCTATGAGCGGTTCCGCTTTGACCGAATTGAGCGGAAGTGTTTCCCGTCTTTTTTGCAGCTTTTCCTTGGCCCTGCTGAGAATTTTCCGGCAATTGGCTTCTGTTTTCTGCAAGCAGGCTGCTATCTCATCATAATCATACTGCAGCGATTCCCTGAGAATGAATACAGCCCTTTCGACTGCCGTCAGCTGCTCCATAGTGACAAGCAGCGCGTAGGAGAGTGATTCTTGCTCAGCGTAAAGCTCTGCCGGATCCTGCAAGGCGAAGCTAACGTCCGGCACGGGCAGCCACTCTCCTGTATAAACCTCTCTTCTCTTACGTGCGGATTGACTGTAATTAATGGAACGGTTAGTTACCATTCGTATTAAGTAGGCTTTTTCATTATTGATATGACTAGAATCCAGTTGGCTGAAATCCGCAAATACATCCTGTACCAGATCCTCGGCTTCACTAAAGGAGCCCAGCATCCGATATGCGATCGAATGAAGAAGCGGCCGATAAGCTGCGTAGACTTTCTCCAAATCCATCCATGCATCCATCCTTGTCTAAAAGAATATCACTTTATTCATTATGCTTACTGCTATTACTATAGCGTACCACAGGTTTCTACGTTGTTCCGAGCTGATTATGCTGCTCATTGCCGCAGTTTATGCTATTTCTAAATAGTGATAGATTGCTAGGTTTATATATTCCCATTACCGGACATAATGATGGATAGTTACGTTCCGGAACGCAAGCAGACGCACCGACGGGGGCGACGAGAGGGGCTTGTGTGTATGTCCAGCTATTATTCCATTCATTCTTATTCCAATGTTACCGATTCAAATGAAAAAGCTACTCATCCTGTTCGCTTTGTGAAACCTTATCGTTTTCCTTATCGCAAATCATATGGGTTTATTCTATTTGCAATTATAATTTTAATTATGAGCTGGGAAACCCAGAAGATGGACGCGGCAGTCGCAGGCGGACAGATTCCGCAGGAAGCGATTCGCCTTCGTATATTAGCAAATTCCGATAATCCTGCCGATCAGCTCGTGAAGCGTCTGGTGCGGGATGAGATCGTTAAAGCGATGAATAGCTGGGTTGCTGGTCCTCAGACAATTGAGGAAGCGCGCCAGACGATCATGGCCAATATGCCGGAAATTAAACGGATCACGGCAAAGGTGCTGAAGAGCCGCGGCTTCCAGTATGGTTTCTCAGCTGAGCTTGGCATTGTTCCTTTTCCTACGAAAATGTACGGCAATCAGGTGTATCCTGCTGGTGATTATGAAGCACTGCGCATTACGCTTGGCGAGGGCGGCGGCCAAAACTGGTGGTGCGTGCTGTTCCCTCCGCTTTGCTTTATTGATGCGGTATCCGGCGAAGCATCAGCAGCATCAGCAGTGGATGCGGTCAGTATAGCAGCTCAAGCGAAGCTTGATCCAGAGAAAACGACGGCAGTGGAGAAAGCAGCCGCAGTAGACACAGCTGCCGAACAAGGAGCGCCGGAAGTGAAGTTCTTCCTCTGGGAAATGATTAAAGGATTATTGGATTGGATTAAATCACTTTTCTCTTAAAAAATATGGAGCGGCAGCCTCGTCTTATTTACTTGGATGAGGCTGCTGTTTATGCTCTTTTGTCGAACGCATATGCTATAATAACGGATGATTGCATCATATTATGATAAGGCAAGGATTGAGCATAGAGATGACAAAAACGAATATTTGGCGTGTCGAGCAGGCTGGTGACGATCAGCTTCCTTCGGAGCTTAAAGAGGCGGCTAGCCAGCTGCGCGAAGGTGGTCTGATCGCTTTTCCGACCGAGACGGTTTATGGCCTTGGCGCAGATGCTCGCAGCACGGCAGCCGTTGAACGTATATTTATGGCAAAGGGAAGGCCCTCGGACAATCCGCTCATTGTTCACATCGCGCAGCGAAGTCAGCTGGATGAACTGGTATTGCCCTATCCCGAGCTGGCTGCGGCGTTGATGGATCGATTTTGGCCCGGTCCCTTAACGATTGTGCTTCCTCTGCGAGGCGAGGTGCTGTCGCCGCTTGTGACAGCAGGACTGTCTACTGTCGGCATTCGTATGCCTAATCACCGATCGGCGCTGGAACTGCTTATGCAGGCTGGTTGTCCGGTTGCCGCTCCAAGCGCTAATCGTTCGGGCAGGCCAAGCCCCACTTTGGCCGAGCATGTGCTGGAGGATTTGAATGGGCGAATCGATGGCGTTGTAGATGATGGGGCAACAGGCGTTGGACTGGAATCGACGGTCATTGAGCTTGAGGGCGAAAAGATTATCAGAATACTGCGTCCCGGCGGCATTACGAAGGAAGCGCTGCAGCAAGCTGCGCCTCATGCGCTTGTAGACAGCGCATCAACAGAAGAGGAATCGAATGCTGCCCCGCGATCCCCGGGCATGAAATATACGCATTATGCGCCAAAGGGGGAGCTTGAGCTCGTGAACGGCGCACCTGAAGCGGTTGTCGCATATATTGCATCACAAGCGATGGAGGCGCAGCAGCGAGGTGAAATAACCGGTGTGCTTGCATTCGAGGAGAGGCTTTCCGCTTATGAGGCGAATCGCGTTATATCTTTAGGCAGCGAATTGGAGCTGGGTTCAGCTGCGCATCTGTTATATGCCGCTTTGCGTGAATTAGATGAAGCGGGCGTACAGCGCATCTGGGCAGAGGGCTGCACCGAGCAAGGAATCGGTGCGGCGCTTATGAACCGGATGGCCAAAGCGGCTGGAAATCGTATCATTCACGTCTAATAATCAAAGTGTTCATGACGCAATTGTTTTTCTAATTACTTAACATTCTCAATTAAAGTGATTGGTTTATCTTTAATCAGAGCTAGTATGTTTGTCCTAATGCCCGCATATGTTTGAAATAGACTATGCGCGGACATGGGGGAGATCGGCTGTGATTGAGGCAAATTTGCATGCTGGACAGTTTTTGACGCTGCTCATAATCGCGTTGGCGCTTGGGCTTGACGCTTTTTCTTTAGGGCTTGGCATTGGCCTGAAAGGTATACGACTGTTGGATATTTTGAAGCTGGGCTTCGTGATTGCCTTGTTCCATGTATTAATGCCGCTGGCAGGGATGCTAACCGGCCATTACGTAGGCGAATTGCTAGGAGATGTGGCAACGACCGCCGCTGGCATCCTGCTTGTTCTGCTGGGGGTGCATATGATATACAGCTCTTTGCGCGGTGAAGCGGTACAATCCTTCAATCATCGTTCCTTATGGGGGCTGCTGGTGCTTTCGCTTAGCGTAAGCATTGACTCTTTGTCGGTCGGCATAACGCTGGGCATGTTTGCGGCGAATATTTGGACGACCATTCTGTTGTTCGGTTTTTTTGGCGGGCTTATGTCAGTGCTTGGTTTAATGCTGGGCCGCAGAGTCAGCGGCAATCTAGGCGAATATGGAGAAGCTTGCGGTGGTGCGATTTTGCTCGTATTTGGCATTTTGTTTATTTTTTAATTAAAATGAAGGATAACCGGGTAGAAAAGGAGTTGGCAGTGTGAAACGTATATTATTTGTTTGTACAGGCAATACATGCCGCTCGCCGATGGCAGAGGCTATGCTTCGCCAGATGGCCGCTCAGAGAGGGATCACGGTGGCTGTGCGTTCAGCAGGCGTATCGACTGTAGATGGGCTGCCTGTCTCGGCACATGCGGTTGAGACATTAAGACAGCGGGACATTGAGCACAATAGCTCCTCGAGAGCGCTGACGAGCGAGGCTGTTAATTGGGCTGACCTGATATTAACCATGACCTCCAGCCACAAACGGGGACTGCTGCAATGGTATCCAGAAGCAGTAGACAAAACGCATACATTAAAGGAATATGCCAATCAAGATGCCGGCGTTCTTGCTGATATAGAAGAGCTGGAGCGGTTGTATTCGGAGCTTCATATGAAGCAGGCGCTAGGGCAGCAGTTGACGGCAGACGAAAGAAACCGGCTGCTGGAGCTGGAGAGACGCATTCCAAGCGTAGACATCGCAGATCCTTTCGGCGGCACGCTCGCTATTTACAACAGCAGCGCGCAGGAAATCGAAGCCGCACTTAGAAATCTGCTGGATAAGTTGACCAAGCGATAGCACTGTGAAAATCAGGCTGCTATGGATTGATTTTTTTAAACGGTTCGGCTATTATAAAAGGACATATTACGGTTTCCAATGTAACTGGCGACGGAAGTGGGTTAACCACGGTGGAGCATTGGAATATACGGCCGGTCGCCTGGGCAAAGAGCAGCATGCTATATAGCATGTCATGCTCTTTTTCGTCTTTTTACGCAAAAATAGGTATACTAGCATAGTGATGTTTCATTCAGAAGGAGGTCTTTTACGTTGAAAATTGCTATTGGTGCTGATCATGGAGGCTATCGATTGAAGGATGAGCTTGTTGCGTTCATTCAATCATTAGGCCATGAATTGGTAGATGTAGGCTGCGATTGCAGTCAATCGGTGGACTACCCCGATTATGCAGTGCCTGTTGCTGAGCTCGTTGCAAGCGGTAAAGCAGAACGCGGTATTCTGATTTGTGGAACAGGTATTGGAATGTCAATTGCGGCGAATAAGGTGAAGGGCATCCGTTGTGCATTGGTGCATGACTTGTTCTCAGCCAAAGCAACGCGTGAACATAATGATACAAATGTATTGGCTATGGGTGAGCGCGTTATCGGACCAGGGGTAGCCCAGGAAATTGTTCGCATTTGGCTGGAAACGCCGTTCTCCGGCGAAGAGCGCCATGTTGGACGCGTGAGCAAAGTGAAGCAGATCGAAGAACAGAACTAACATCAAGCCAATCCTAAATAGGGGGCTAAACAAGATGAGCACAAACGAGCAATTTTCTCATACCGGCATTGCGGATCAGGTAGAGACAATCGTACGCGAGCTTGCATCAGCGGGTAGAATCTCTAAGAGTCAACTCGTTGTGTTTGGTGTAAGTACTAGTGAAGTGCTGGGCCGCCATATTGGTACGGCGGGGACAATAGAGACGGCAGAACAAATCTTTGCCGGCATTGAAGCGGTACGTAAGGAAATTAATTTTTATCCGGTTTTCCAGTGCTGCGAGCATTTGAACCGTGCGCTCGTTATGGATCGTACTGCTGCTGAACATTATAATTTGGAGCTTGTGGGCGCGATTCCCGTACCAAGAGCGGGCGGATCAATGGCAGCGTATGCCTATCGCCAGCTTGATGATCCTTGCTTGGTTGAAACAGTACAAGCGCATGCAGGTATTGATATTGGCGATACATTTATTGGGATGCATTTGAAGCGGGTCGCTGTTCCGGTCCGTCCGTCTATTCGAATGATAGGGGCAGCTCACATTACGATGGCGGTTACGAGACCAAAGCTGATCGGCGGAGCTCGAGCGGTTTATGAGCTGGTGTCTGATATTGCGCCAGAACAAATGGTTGATACATGTGAATAGCTAATTTTCATGCTGATCCTTGCCAGTGATTCGTTCTTTAATCGCTGGAAAGAAGCAAATCAGCTGTTTGCATTCTTATACAGATATACCTACTATGAGGAGGAATAAGGAATATGGAACATTTACGCAAGCAAGATCCAGAGGTATTGAAAGCGCTAGGCCTTGAGCTTGGCCGTCAACGCGACAACATTGAACTAATCGCATCGGAGAATATCGTTAGTGAAGCCGTGCTGGAAGCAATGGGTAGCATTTTGACTAATAAATATGCAGAAGGTTATCCTAATAAACGTTTTTACGGCGGCTGTGAGCATGTGGATATCGTTGAGGATATCGCTCGCAACCGTGCGAAAGAGCTTTTCGGAGCGGAGCATGCGAATGTTCAGCCGCATTCAGGCGCACAAGCGAATATGGCTGTTTACCTTGCAGCGTTGCAGCCTGGAGACACCGTTCTTGGCATGAACTTGGCGCATGGCGGCCACTTGACGCATGGCAGCCCGGTTAACGCATCAGGCTTGCTTTATAATTTCGTAGCTTACGGCGTACAAGAAGACTCCTTCACGATCGATTATGAAGAAGTTCGCAAGCTTGCATTCAAACACCGCCCTCGTTTAATCGTGGCTGGTGCCAGTGCTTACCCGCGTATTATCGATTTCGAAAAGCTTGGCCAAATCGCTAATGATGTAGGCGCATTGTTCATGGTAGATATGGCGCATATTGCAGGCCTGGTTGCTGCCGGCTTGCACCCGAGCCCAGTGCCGCATGCACATTTCGTAACGACAACAACTCACAAAACCCTTCGCGGTCCTCGCGGCGGTATGATCCTTTGTCGCCAGCCATGGGCGGCGGCTATCGATAAAGCTGTATTCCCAGGTTCCCAAGGCGGACCTCTAATGCATATTATTGCGGCTAAAGCCGTTGCATTTGGAGAAGCGCTGCAGCCGGAATTCAAGCAATATGCAGCACAGGTTGTCAAAAATGCAAAGGTTCTTTCGGAAGAGCTAATGGCAAAAGGCTTCAATATCGTATCCGGCGGCACAGATAATCATTTGATGCTTCTTGACACACGCAGCTTGAATACTACTGGTAAAGCAGCGGAGAAAGTGCTGGATGAAGTGGGTATTACTGTCAACAAAAATGCAATTCCATTTGATCCGACAAGCCCGTTTGTGACATCCGGAATTCGTATCGGTACACCTGCAGCTACAGCGCGGGGCATGGATGAGAATGCGATGAAAGTAATTGCTGAAGTGATTGCTCTTGTACTGAACAACATAGATGATCAACAAGTTCATGAACAAGCTCGCAGCATGGTTCGCGATCTGACGGCCCAGTACCCACTGTATCCAGGAATGACTTATTAACTTCCAGTAATTTCAGCTATCTAATTAGACCTATTCGGTGTTAATATACCGAGTGGGTCTTTTTGTGTCGAATTATTGTGGCCGTTTGTATAAAAGCAGCGAGTTGAAAGCAATCTAATAGATGGAACTATACATTAGCGCTTCATACGACAATTGGAAAATTAATCAAGTTATTGCAAAGGCTTTGTTTATATTAGCTCCATACTTCACCGCGCATAAAAAAATGTATTTATTAAAAATAGCGAATAATTATTTTTATTAACTTAAAAATGATTGATTATTTGTAATCAAATGCAATAAATATTGACGAGTAGATTGTGATTACTTTTTTTGTAATTAAATATAAATAACGTCAGAAATTCCAGTTTAAAAAGACTATTCCCGATTAATATACTGATATTTTAATAAATAAACTCTGTAAAGCGTTAAAGTGTAACGTTAATTAATTGAATAAACGCGTCGAAGCGCTAAAGTAATGCGGTTACTCCCTCAAATTACATGAATTTACAGTTAGTAATTGTTGATAATATATTAAGTTGCATGTATAGTAAAAAATAATAATAAACTTTATTCTATAAGTTTGAAGTGGGAAGAGAAGTTGTGGAGCTTAGGATGATACGAGCATTTGCATATTGTATAAGCTGTTGACGTGCAAACGTTTGTATAAACATTAAGCGAGATGAGTGTATTTTCCCTAGTAGAACGCTGTAGACATAAAAAAATAGGAGGATCTCCATGCGAACAAGAAAGTCGGCTTTTACTTTTATGACAGCTTTGCTCATTCTTGCTATTGTAGCAGCAGGCTGTACGCCTAAGAATGAAATTGGTAACAAAGGTAGTTCGAATGCGAATGGCGAAACATCACAAGCGAAGGTATTCCGGATGAACATCCACTCCGAGCCATCGACCTTGGATCCTGCCCTTATGGAAGACAATGTGTCTGGTACACTTGCTACAGGTATTTACGAAGGTTTGACTCGCAAAGACGAGAACGGCCAAAGCGTTGCAGCAACTGCAGAGAGCTGGGTTAAGTCTGATGATGGACTAACCTACACATTTAAAATCCGCAAGGATGCTAAATGGAGCAACGGCGATCCTGTTACAGCTAATGACTTTGAATATTCATGGAAACGTGCGCTTGCTCCTGATACAGGCTCAACATATGCGTACCAATTCTATTACATCGTTGGTGCACAAGATTATAACGAGAGCAAAGTAGCGAATGCGGATGGCGTTGGCATTAAAGCGCTTGATGAGCAAACACTTGAAGTTAAGCTCGTTTCGCCTACACCTTATTTCTTAAGCCTGACTTCTTTCTATGTATACAATCCTGTTCATCAATCTGTGAAGGATAACGCGGCTTGGGCGGCAGATGCGAAAACGATCATCGGCAACGGTCCTTTCAAAATGAGTGAATGGCAGCATAACACATCCATCAAGCTAGTTCCTAACGAATACTATTATGATAAAGATCAAGTTAAATTTGCTGGCGTTAACTTTACTATGCTCGAAGAGTCCGCAACCGAGTTGGCGAACTATGAAACAGGCAAACTTGATTACACAGGTAAGCCGACTGGTGAAATTCCAGCTGAGCAAATCCCGGTTCTGAAAGAATCGAAAAAAGATGAGATCGTAACAAAAGGAATTGCAAGCTCGTACTATTACCAATTCAACACAAATGAAGTTCCTTTCAACAACGTAAAAGTTCGTAAAGCACTTGCAATGGCAATTGATCGTCAAGCCATCGTTGAGAGTGTAACAATGGCTGGAGAAGTTCCATCGTTTGGATTTGTTCCGCCGGGCATTATCGGTGAAAAAGAAGATTACCGTACAGAAGTGAAGGATGATTTCTTCACAGAGAATGTGGACGAAGCGAAGAAATTGCTCGCTGAAGGTTTGGCTGAGCTGAAATTAACGAAATTCCCTAAAGTTACATTGACTTTCAATACAAGCGACGGCCATAAGAAGATTGCTGAAGCAATCGTTGAAATGTGGCGTCAAAACCTCGGTATCGAGGTAGGAATCGAGAACCAAGAGTTTTCTGTTCTGCTGAAAAACCGTACTGCAATGAACTACCAAATTTCCCGCGCAGGCTGGGGAGCAGATTATAATGATCCGATGACTTACTTGGATATGTTCGTTACAAATGGTGGACAAAATAATACGGGCTTTGCTTCGGCTGAATACGATGCTTTGATCAAAAAAGCAAATGCAAGCGGAGATCAAAAAGAGCGTGTTGAGGCAATGACTAAGGCAGAGAAAATTCTAATGGATTACATGCCAATTATGCCAATCTACTACTACAGCAACGTTTACATGCTGAAACCTGGATTCAAGAACATCTTCTTGGATTATAAAGGCGATATTGACTATACAAGAGGTTATTACGAAGCTGAATAATCATCCTTCAAGTACCTGAAGCTAGGGATATATGCGGGGTGTCCGCATGTATCCCTTTCTTAATGAAAGGATTCAGACTTTAACTGTACAGCATTTTTTCGTTTTTATAATTTGTAAGGAGGTGTCCATTGCGTTGGTAAAATACATTCTAAAAAAGTTTTTGTCTATGTTTGTTTCATTGTTTGTACTTGCTTCGGCCACCTTCTTTCTTATGAAAATCATTCCTGGTGACCCCTTCTTAAAGGAGAAGGCGATTCCCGAGAAGATTAAGGAACACCTTTTCGCAATGTACGGACTTGATCAACCTGTGTGGAAGCAGTATCTGATGTATTTAAACAATTTGCTGCATGGCGATTTAGGTATGTCGATGAAGCAGCAATATATGTCAGTCGGTCGAATCATCAAGGACAGTTTTATTTATTCTGCTCAAATCGGGCTTTTTGCCGTCATTGTTTCATTAGCCGCAGGACTTATCCTGGGCATCATTGCTGCTCTTAATCATCGCAAATGGCTTGATAGCGTAACGATTATCATTGCGGTGCTTGGAGTATCTATTCCGAATTTCCTTGCAGCTTCTATTTTGCAGTATGTTCTAGGCAGCAAGCTGCAATGGCTTAATGTTTCCGGTCTTAATGACCCGACTGACTTTATTATGCCTGTGCTTGCGCTTTCGTTCCTTCCGGCGGCATTTATTGCGCGTCTAACACGTTCAACGATGCTGGAAGTGTTATCAGCAGATTATATTAAGACCGCTCGCGCAAAAGGTTTGAGCGGCCGTATTATACTGGTACGTCATGCATTACGCAATGCTATTCTGCCTGTTGTCACTTATATTGGACCGATGACTGCAAATATTATTACGGGATCTGTTGTGGTCGAGCAAATTTTCGGTATCGGTGGAATCGGTAAATATTTTGTCCAAAGTATTACTAACCGTGACTATACGCTCATAATGGGGCTTACTTTATTTTATGGCATTATTCTAATGGCTGCGCGGTTCGTGACTGACGTTGCCTATGGCTTTGTTGATCCGCGTATTAAGCTGACAAGAGGGGGTGGAAAAGGATGAAGGACCAATCTTTCACACCCGATCAATTTACCAAGCTTGGAAATGATAAGAAAAGTTCAGAACCAGTTGTTCGTGAAAGCATCTCCGCATGGAAGGATGCTTGGCAGCGCCTGAGTTCCAACAAAATAGCGATGCTTAGTTTGATCATTCTGCTGCTGGTCTCGCTTATGGCGATTATTGGCCCACATATATCCGGCCAGGATTTTCAGACGAATCACTTGAAGGAGAAAAATCTAAGCCCATCCGGAACCTATTGGTTTGGTACGGATGATCTGGGGAGAGATCTCTTTTCCCGTACTTGGATGGGCGCTGGCATCTCTCTTCAGGTAGGCTTATACGCTGCTCTTGCCGACTTGGCTCTTGGTGTTATTATCGGTGGAATTATGGGATACTTCGGTGGTCGCGTAGATGAAATACTAAACCGATTCTGCGAGATCCTGTACTCCATTCCGAGTATGTTGATTATTATTCTTCTCATCGTCATTATGAGTCCGAGTATGTTCACGATTGTTCTTGCCCTTAGTATAACGGGCTGGATCAGTATGGCGTGGATTGTACGAGGCCAAATTATACAGCTAAAAAACCAAGAGTATGTGATGGCTGCCCAAGCATTGGGTGCCAATACAGCTCGTATTTTGTTCAGACATCTTATTCCGAACGCTATGGGGCCGATTATCGTTACCCTGACGCTAACTGTTCCAAGCGCAATCTTTGCAGAAGCTTTCCTAAGCTTCTTGGGCCTTGGCGTACAATCGCCGGCTGCGTCTTTGGGTACGATGATCAATGACGCGATTAAGGCATGGACACTGTATCCGTGGAGAATGATTTTCCCTGCGGCAGTTATCAGCATTACAATGCTTTGCTTTAATATTTTTGGCGATGGTCTAAGAGATGCGCTTGATCCGAAGATGAAGAAGTAGGAGGTGCACAAGGATGGAGAAATTACTTGAAGTAAAAAATCTTCGTGTCAATTTCAAAGTTCGCGGCGGTATCGTAAAAGCGGTCCGCGGCGTTAATTTTCACGTTAACAAAGGGGAAGCTGTAGCTATTGTTGGGGAATCCGGATGCGGTAAGAGCGTAACGGCTCAATCGCTCATGCGTTTGATTCCATCACCTCCAGCGGAAACTAGCGGATCCATTCTTTTTAAAGATAAAGAAATATTGAAATTGTCCAATAGTCAGATGGAAGATATCCGCGGCAAGGAAATGGGGATGATCTTCCAGGATCCTATGACATCACTCAATCCAACGCTTACGATTGGCCGTCAAATTACAGAAGGACTGATTAAGCACCAAGGAATTAGCAGTTCAAAGGCGCGTGCTCGTGCCGTCGAAATGCTTGATCTTGTTGGGATTCCGAACGCTTCCGCGCGAGTCGATCAATATCCGCATCAGTTCTCAGGCGGAATGCGCCAGCGTGCGATGATCGCTATTGCGCTTGCCTGCAACCCATCGCTCTTAATTGCGGATGAACCGACCACAGCACTAGATGTGACGATTCAAGCGCAAATTATGCGTGTAATGAAGGATTTACAAAAAAAACTAGGCACTTCTATCATTCTTATTACGCATGATTTAGGTGTAGTAGCAGATATGTGCGACCGAGTTATCGTTATGTATGCAGGTAAAGTGGTTGAAACCGGTACGAAATGGGAAATTTTCAAAAATCCAAAGCATCCTTATACAAGAGGATTGCTTCGCTCTTTACCGCGTCTGGATCAGAAGAAGGACGAGCCGCTTGTGCCGATTTACGGCATGCCGCCAGATTTGATTAAACCGCCGACAGGATGCAGCTTTTGTGCGCGTTGTGATGAGGCGATGCGTGTATGCGTGGACAACGACCCTGAGCTTCTTCCGGTGGACGGTAACGAATCACATGCTTCCGCATGCTGGCTAGCTCATCCGTATGCTAACCGGGAGGTGTCAGTATGAGTCAGCCTTTAGTTGAAATTAAAAATTTGCGCAAGCTTTTTGATTTGGGTGGAGGAGAAATCCTCAAAGCGGTTAATGATATAAGCTTCTCGATTCAAAAAGGCGAAACGGTTGGCGTGGTTGGCGAGTCCGGCTGCGGCAAATCAACAGCTGGTCGTACGATTATGCGGTTATATGAGCCGACAAGCGGAGGAGTCAATTTCGACGGCCGAGACATTTATAGCTTAAAGGGACCGAAGTTGAAAGAATTGCGGCGCGATATGCAAATGATCTTCCAGGATCCTTATGCTTCATTGAACCCGCGTATGACCGTTATGGATATTATCGGAGAAGCGCTTGATATTCATAAGCTGGTAAGCAGCAAGAAGGAACGTAAGCATCGCGTGGAGCATTTGCTTGATGTTGTCGGACTTAATCCCGATCATGCAACGCGTTACCCGCATGAATTTTCTGGAGGACAACGGCAGCGGATTGGTATTGCACGCGCACTTGCAGTTGATCCGCGCTTTATTATTGCGGATGAGCCCATCTCGGCGCTTGACGTATCGATCCAAGCGCAAGTCGTAAACTTAATGAAAGATTTGCAGAACAAAATGGGCCTGACTTATTTGTTTATTGCTCATGATTTATCAATGGTCAAGCATATAAGCGACCGTGTGGCCGTTATGTATCTCGGAAAAATCGTAGAGCTTGCAGAAAGCAGCGAACTGTATGCAAGCCCAGCGCATCCATATACGCGTGCGCTGCTGTCAGCTATTCCTATACCGGATCCTGAGGTAGAGGAGACGCGTGAGCGCATTGTGCTGACTGGCGACCTGCCAAGTCCGATTAACCCGCCATCCGGCTGCCAATTCCATACTCGCTGTCCTATTGCAACAAACAAATGCAAAGTGGACGAGCCAGCGCTGCTGGAAGTGAGAAAAGGACATTTTGCCGCTTGTCATTATGCGTCCGTATAATTTGATATAAGAATAAGGCCGTAACGCCAGCGAAAGCTGCGGTACGGCCTTATTTGCTATAAGGCTAATTACAATTCCAATATAGAAAGGATGTGTTAATATATGGGGAAGACGAACATGCTTAGGAGGTTTACATGATTGAAACGGTAATCGTACTTATCATTTCGGCAATCGTAGTATTTGTAGTGGTGAATAAGAAGCCTGGCGATGGAAGAAGAGGCCGCGTTGGCCGAGCGAATGCCTTTGCGCCATGGCCGAATACTGAAATCCCTCCTGCGCTTGGCGTACCTTATGGGCATCCCGCTAGATCAGCAGCTGAGAGGCTGGAATCTGCTTTAGGTCTTGACTTCGAGAGCCGTGTGAAGGACCGGGTAATGAAAGAATACCCCAAAATGACAGATAAAGAATGGAATTGGACATGGTTCGAGCTTAAACGTTATTTCTTGATGTGCGGAATTTTGCGAAGTGTTCCGATGTATAGCGGGCAGGTGGATGCAGTATGGCATGAGATGCTCATGTTTACAAGAGAATATGAGCAATTTTGCTCACGCTTTTGCGGTGAAATGATTCATCACGCGCCGCATGCAGCTGGCGAACAGCCACTTCCTGATGAGAGGGCATGGTTTGATTGGGTATATGGCGAGCTATTCACAGGAACGCCGGCGAGTGGGAGAGTATGGGGGGCTTTCTTCCGTACGCAAATGTCAGAGCAGAAGCTGACTGAGCTTGCGCAATTAAGTGAGGCTTCGCTTCGAATGCAATGGTTTAATAAGAAAGCCGCAGCTTTCAACAATGATTTTAGTGTTACAGCAGATTATTTAATCGAACGGGCTAAATCGCAGCTCACTGCAGCGAGAAACAGCGGCTCATGGTCTGAAAGAGGCGATGCTCCGTCTGAACGAACTTATGGATACGATCCTGTTATGGGGGCGACAGGCATGCTTTCGGGACTGCTCATCTTTCATTCCATTTCCAATCCGAATGAGTTCGCCCGGCAAATGGATCTAGCTCAAACGGAAGCTGAGCGGAAAGCTTACGGCAGCGGGGGAACCTCTTACGGGTGTGCCAGTTCCTCCGACAACAGCAGGCATGACTCCAACGGTGATGATGGGGGCGGCTCATCAGACGGTTCCTCCTGCGGCAGCGGAGGCGGTGACAGCGGCGGCTCCTCCTGTGGCGGCGGCTGCAGCAGCTAATAGGTGATGGTTACAACAAAATAGTTGGAAATGCGACATATAAGAGTTTCTGTCCGTAAAATTATGTAATTTACAGTTTCAAGTCTAATTTATTGGTAGGTTACAGCCTATAAATCCATTTAATGTGCCAAATTTTGCGATAAATATGTCCTCCCTGGCTTTTACATAAAACTTCAGATGCAACGACTAGTTTACAATGCTATAATATACGGGATTGTGTTAGGGCCAACAACAACAAACGGGAGGAATAACGCTCCATGAGCAAACTAATCATTTGCGACCATCCGTTAATACAGCATAAGCTGACTTTTATTCGGGATAAAGAGACGAATACTAAAGATTTTCGGGAATTGGTTGATGAAGTAGCAACATTAATGTCTTACGAGATTACAAGAGAAATACCGCTTGATACGATTAAGGTGCAAACGCCGGTAGCACTGACCGATTCGAAGGTTGTATCGGGAAGAATGCTGGGCTTGGTTCCTATATTGCGTGCCGGGCTTGGGATGGTAGATGGCATATTGAAGCTGATCCCATCGGCCAAAGTCGGCCATATCGGGCTTGCGCGCGATCATGAAACATTGCAGCCGAAGGAATATTATATTAATCTGCCGACAGACGCTCCGAATCGAATGCTTATTGTTATCGATCCGATGCTGGCAACAGGCGGCTCTGCAATTGCAGCAATCAATTCGCTCAAAAACCACAAATGCGACCATATTAAACTGATGTGCCTCATCGCTGCTCCTGAAGGTGTGAAAGCCGTACAGGAAGCGCATCCGGATGTTGATATTTATATTGCTGCACTGGACGAGCGTTTGAATGAGAAGGGCTATATCGTACCAGGCCTTGGTGATGCCGGTGACCGCATGTTTGGAACAAATTAGTGCCATCGGCGCGAATTTATAATAGGAGTGGAATGTTTTGTCTAAACTGAAAGTAATGACTATTTTCGGAACACGACCGGAAGCAGTTAAAATGGCCCCTCTTGTATTAGAATTGCAAAAGCGTGAAACGGAAATTGAATCTATTGTCTGCGTCACGGCTCAGCATCGCCAGATGCTGGACCAAGTGCTGGATTTCTTTGAGATCCATCCTAATTATGATTTGAACGTCATGAAGGATCGCCAGACTTTGACGGAAACGACTGTTCGTGTGTTGGAAGGTCTTGATCCGGTGCTTACTCAAGCCAAGCCGGATATCGTACTTGTGCATGGCGATACGCAGACGACTTTTCTTGCCAGCTATGCATCATTTTTAAAGCAAATACAAGTGGGTCATGTTGAGGCTGGTCTGCGTACGTGGAATAAGCTATCTCCTTACCCCGAAGAAATGAATCGGCAGCTTGCCGGCGTGCTCTCAGATGTGCATTTCGCACCGACGGAATGGTCGGCGAATAATTTGCGCAAAGAGAACAAGCCGGATGCTGCCATTTATGTGACTGGCAATACCGCTACTGATGTATTCCAATATACGGTAGATGAATCATTCTCGCATCCCGTGCTTGACTGGGCGAAAGGCAAACGGATGATCTTGATGACCGCGCATCGCCGCGAAGCGCTCGGCGAGCCGCATCGCAACATTTTCCGTGCCGTCAAACGGATTGCTGATGAGCATGAGGACGTTGCCATCGTGTATGCTGTCCATCCGAATCCTGCGGTTAGAGAGCCGGCTAATGAGATTCTTGGCGACCATCCGCGCATTCGTTTGATTGAGCCGCTTGATGTATTTGAATTCCATAATTTTTATCCGCATGCCTATATGATCATGACGGATTCAGGCGGATTGCAGGAGGAGGCTCCTTCGTTTGGAGTGCCGACATTGGTGCTGCGCGATACGACCGAACGGCCAGAAGGAATTGAAGCTGGGACTCTTGAGCTTGTCGGTACGGATGAGGAGCAGGTTTACAGCCGCGCCCATGCGCTGCTGGTTGACTCGAAGCTGTACGAGCGGATGAGCCAGTCTGCAAATCCTTATGGGGATGGACGTGCTTCAGAGCGCATCGTGGATGCAATTTTGCATCATTTTGGAAGACTGAAGCAGCGGCCTGATTCGTTCACACAAAGTTCATAGTTTGGGTGTATTCAATAGCTTGCTAGGTGAATGTACAGCATACAGTAGTACTGTACGGTTTTCTCAGCGTGCAATACCTTATATATCAAGGGTTTTGCACGATCTGTTCACCGAAAATTTGTCGTTATTTCAATTGACAAACGTAGCGCCGCTTGGATAAAATAAATGAGGATTGACAGGGGTATGAGCCATGAATAAAAAGGACAGAAGAGACAATCCGTTGTTTGCCGCGGGACTCGTCGGCGCACTCGGAGTGCAAGTCGCTGTTTGTATCTTTTTAGGCTATTGGGCAGGATCCTATCTTGGAAGCCGTTACGGCAACGAGAAGGGTTGGGCGCTCGGTGGCATACTGGTCGGTCTGGCTGTCGGTCTACTCTCAGCCATTCTGCTTGTTAAGAAGGTTATGGAGGAAACCGATGGATAAAATAATGAAGACGGCGGTACGTGCGCTTTTTTATATGATGGCGGTATGCCTAATCCTATGGGCGTTGCTTCCAGAATGGCGTACTGTGTCTCTTGGCCTTCTTATGGGATTGGCGGCAAGTTCTATGAATGCGTTTTTACTGAGACGCAGAGTGGAAATGGTTACCCTAGGAGCAGCAGGGGTCGGACCGCGTAAGAGGGGCCTTGGTCTTGGAAGCCGCATCGCAACCGTGTTGCTGGTCGCCATGATTGCCTATCGTTTTCCAGAAGATTTCAGCATGCCGGCCGCGTTAGCAGGCTGTATGGTAATGCCGTTTCTACTTCTGGTAGCAGCATATATTCATAATAAACGACAATCTTAGCGGAAAGGGGTGAAATTTTTAGATGCATGAATTTCCGGTGATGCCACTCGGGCCGTTTCATATTGACATTTCGACCTTAGTAGCAATTGTGGTTTCAGTCATTGTTACGTTCTTGATCGCAAAGCTGGCTGTTCGCAATCTCTCGGTGGACAACCCTTCCAAGTTCCAGAACTTTCTGGAATGGGTCGTAGATTTCGTACACAGCTTCATTTCCAGTACAATGCCGGTAAACCGCGTCAAGCCTTTCTTATCGTTGGGGATGACACTCATTATGTTTATTTTCGTCTCTAACCTGCTCGGTCTTCCTTTCGGGATTGTGACGGAAACGCATCACGTTAATGAGAGTATCGGTGTAACTCAGGACCTATTGGACAGCAAAGGCGGAGAAGTAGAATTAGCATGGTGGAAATCGCCGACTGCCGACATTTCAGTAACTGCAGGACTTGCGCTTATCGTATTTGTTATCGTCCATTTCCTTGGTCTGAAACAAAATAGAAAGCACTATCTGAAGCATTACTTCCATCCGTTCCCGATCTTCTTCCCGGTAAACATTATTGAGACGATCTCGAAGCCGGTAACGCTTGCGCTTCGGTTGTTCGCAAACATTTTTGCGGGTGAAGTGCTTATCGCAACAATCTTAATGATGGGTTGGTACGGTACGCCGTTCCTAGCCGCTTGGCAGGCATTCAGTCTCTTCGTAGGCGGTATCCAAGCTTTCTTGTTCACTATTCTTACAATGGTATATATCTCACAAGCAGCCATTCATGAAGAGGAACATTAATTTACGCTTTATGCCTCGTATTGCATTCTAATAACGAGGTTGGTCATACAAACAAAAAACAACAATTTTCGAGGAGGATTTTAAAATGGAATTATTAGCAGCAGCTTTAGCAGTAGGTTTGGGTGCAGTTGGCGCGGGCGTAGGTAACGGTATGATCGTTAGTAAAACAGTTGAAGGTATCGCTCGTCAACCTGAGCTTCAAGGTAAGCTTCAAACAACAATGTTTATCGGTGTAGGTATCGTCGAAGTTGTGCCTATCATCGGCGTAGTTATCGGTTTCTTGGCTTTCTTCAAAGCATAATAAAGCAACTGGCGGGGAAGGCCTAGCCCTCTTCGCCTTCGTTATGATTATGACAATACTGTGGTGAGAAAGGAGTGACATCTATGTCATGGCATTGGGAATCGACAGTAATCGCGATGATCGCGTTCGGTATTTTGTATTGGCTGTTAAGTAAGTACGCGTTTGGCCCATTGTTCGAAGTCATGGAGAAGCGCAGACAGCTTGTACTTGAGCAAATGAATACAGCTGAAAACAGCCGGAAAGCGGCTGAGCAACAAATGGAAGAGCAGAAAGCGGCACTCCAGCAGGCTCGCAAAGAAGCATACGAAATTATTGAGCAATCCAGAACAACCAGCTCGAAGCAAGCGGAAGAAATCGTTCAATCTGCGAAATCGGAAGCATCCCGTCTGAAAGACGATGCGCTCAAAGATATCGAAAGCGAGAAGAACAAAGCAATTGCAGCACTTCGTACCGAGGTTGGCGGCATTTCTGTGAAAATCGCATCGAAAATTATTGAGAAGCAGGTCGACGAGAAATCTCAGGAGCAGTTGGTTGGTCAATACCTGAAAGAAGTTGGAAATAAATGAGCCGCGATACGGTCGTAGCGAAGCGCTACGCAAAAGCATTGTTCGAGCTGGCTGAGAAGCAACAAGCGGTAGCAGAGGTAGAGGGTCAGCTTAAGCTGATCGTTGGCGTCCTTGAGCAAGACCCGGAAATTGAAAAATTTCTTTCTCTTCCAAGTATTGATCCTGCAAGCAAGATTGCCGTTCTTAAAGCAGCATTCGGCGATCAAGTATCTGCATTAGTGCTTAATACGCTGGAAATTCTTATTACCCGCAGACGTCAAGGTGATATTGCTGATGTGTATGCAGCATATACGAAGGTTGCGGGGGATTCGCTAGGACAGGCGCATGCGACAGTGTATGCTGCGAAAGCGTTGTCTGACGAGGAGCTTGCTGGAGTAGCAGCTCAATTCGGACAAGTGACTGGCAAAACAATCATAGCACAGCAAATCGTTGAGCCATCTTTGCTCGGAGGCGTACAAGTACGCATCGGCGACCGTCTTTATGACGGAAGCTTGTCCGGCAAGCTGGATCGTTTACAAAAATCGTTTAAAATTTAATGCACTGTAGATAGGGGTGAACGAATTGAGTATCAGACCTGATGAAATCAGCACGCTGATTAAACAACAGATCGAACAATATAAATCCGAAATTCAAGTCGTAGACGTCGGCACCGTAATCAATGTCGGTGACGGTATCGCTCGCGTACACGGATTGGAAAATGCGATGCAGGGCGAACTGCTCGAATTCTCCAACGGTGTTGTCGGTATGGCTTTGAACTTGGAAGAAAGCAACGTCGGTGTCGTTATTCTAGGACCTTACACGGATATTCGTGAAGGAGATCAAGTAAAACGTACAGGCCGCATCATGGAAGTGCCTGTCGGCGAAGAGCTTCTTGGCCGCGTTGTTAACCCGCTTGGTCAGCCGATCGATGGCAAAGGCCCAATTAACACAACTCAATTCCGTGCAATTGAATCTCCAGCACCAGGCGTAATTGACCGTAAATCGGTACATGAGCCGATGCAAACCGGTATGAAAGCAATCGATGCAATGGTACCAGTTGGCCGCGGACAACGTGAGCTTATCATCGGTGACCGTCAGACGGGTAAAACGTCAATTGCGATCGATGCGATCATTAACCAAAAAGGCAACGGCGTTAAATGTATTTATGTTGCCGTTGGTCAGAAACAATCCACCGTTGCTAACGTTGTTGAAACTCTTCGCCGCCACGGCGCGCTTGAGTACACAATTATCGTTACAGCAGGTGCTTCTGAGCCGGCTCCATTGCTGTTCCTAGCTCCTTATGCGGGCTGCACAATGGGCGAGTACTTTATGTACAAAGGCGAGCACGTTCTCGTTATTTATGATGATTTGTCGAAACAAGCAGCAGCTTATCGTGAGCTTTCGCTCTTGCTTCGTCGTCCACCGGGTCGTGAAGCTTACCCAGGTGACGTATTCTACCTTCACTCCCGTTTGCTTGAGCGTGCAGCTAAGCTTAGCGACGCTAGAGGCGGCGGCTCAATGACAGCTTTGCCATTCATTGAGACACAAGCATCAGACGTATCGGCATACATTCCTACGAATGTTATCTCGATTACGGACGGTCAAATCTTCCTTGAAGCAGATCTGTTCTACTCCGGTCAGCGTCCAGCTGTTAACGTTGGTATCTCTGTATCCCGTGTAGGAGGCTCAGCTCAAATTAAAGCGATGAAGAAGGTAGCTGGTACGCTCCGTCTGGATCTTGCGGCTTACCGTGAGCTTCAAGCGTTCTCGCAATTCGGCTCCGACCTTGATAAATCGACGCTAGCCCGCCTTAACCGCGGTGCGCGCACGATGGAAATCTTGAAACAAGACGTTAACCAGCCGATGCCGGTTGAGAAGCAAGTTATTTCAATCTATTCTGCTGTAAAAGGTCACTTGGATGATATTCCAGTTGAGGACATTCTTCGCTTCGAGAAGGAATTCCATGCTTACTTGGATTCGAACAAACCTGAAATCGGTCAATCGATTCGCGATACGAAGGATATTGTTCCAGATAACGAGAAAGCTCTCGTGGAAGCTATTAATCAATTCAAGAAAAGCTTCGCAGTATCTGCATAAATAAGCACAACCAGCTGTCGCCGCTTCTGCGGCGAAGCTGGTGTTTCTCAGAGAAATATAAGTGTCGTATACAGGTGATGCTGATGCCCTCCTATATTTCTATATATGTCTACGCCCGATCGATCTGTCCGGGCTTAGGCCAATTTCTCCACCAACACCAGGCTTTGGAGCGGTCCAAAGCAACAAAGGCGGGTGAAACCAAATGGCAAAAGGTATGCGCGATATTAAACGCGAAATTAAGAGCAAACAAAACACAAAGCAGATCACGAAAGCGATGGAGATGGTTGCCGCTTCCCGCTTAAGAAAAGCACAGGAAGCCGCGCAAGCAGCTCGTCCTTACGCAGAGAAGCTGAAGGAAGTTGTAGCAAACATCGCTGCTGGAACCAGAAATGTTAAGCATCCTATGCTTGAGAATCGTCCGATCAAAAAAACGGGTTATCTCGTTATTACATCGGATCGTGGTCTTGCAGGCGGTTATAATGCGAACATCCTTCGTAAAGTTACTCAAACCATTCGTGAAAAGCATAAATCGACTGATGATTATGTGTTGTTCGTTATCGGTCGTAAAGGCCGCGATTATTTCCGCCGCCGCAACATGCCAATCGTTGAAGAAGTGACTGGCTTGCCAGATGCTCCTACATTCGCTGACATTAAGACGGTAGCGTACTCCGCGGTTACGAAATTTGCTGAAGGCGCGTATGATGAGCTTTACTTGTACTATAACGAATTCGTTAACGCGATTACTCAAGTTCCTACAGACCTACGTTTATTGCCGCTTGAAGAAGTGGGCGGTAACGGACCTGTCACTTCGTACGAATACGAGCCATCGCCGGAAGGCGTGCTTGAGGTACTGCTGCCTAAATATGCGGAAACACTTATTTACAGCGCAGTTCTAGATGGCAAGGCCAGTGAGTTCGGAGCACGTATGACTGCCATGGGAAGCGCAACGAAAAATGCAACGAAGATTATCAACCAACTGACGCTCACTTACAACAGAGCGCGTCAAGCTGCGATTACGCAGGAAATTTCCGAAATCGTTGCAGGGGCGAACGCCCAATCTTAATATATGCACTGCAAAGGACCAGGAGCTTGCTATAAGCTGACCGGTGTGCAGTAACAAGAAGGAACCAGGAGGGAAAACCATGAAAAAAGGACATGTTGTATCCGTCATGGGTCCGGTCGTAGACTTAGAGTTCGAACGCGGCAATTTGCCGGAAATTTTGAACGCTGTCAAAATCGAGCAAAAGGGCGAAGCAGGCGGCATTGATATTAACTTGACGCTTGAAGTAGCCGTTCACCTCGGTGACAATAAGGTACGTGCCGTAGCTATGAGTACGACTGACGGTCTTGTACGCGGTATGATCGCTGTAGATACAGGCGCACCAATTACTATTCCGGTTGGAGCTCCAACACTTGGCCGCGTATTTAACGTACTAGGCCAACCTATTGATGAAGCTGGCGATGTGGCATCGGCAATTAACCTTCCGATTCACCGCGAAGCACCTGCTTTCGACGAATTGTCCACACAAGCGGAAATTCTTGAAACAGGCATTAAAGTAATCGACCTTCTCGCACCATACGCAAAAGGCGGTAAAATCGGCCTCTTCGGCGGCGCGGGTGTAGGTAAAACGGTTACGATTCAAGAGCTAATCAACAACATCGCACAAGAGCACGGCGGTATTTCCGTATTCGCGGGTGTTGGTGAGCGTACGCGTGAAGGTAATGACCTTTACCACGAGATGAAAGATTCCGGCGTACTTAGCAAGACAGCAATGGTATTCGGACAAATGAATGAACCGCCAGGCGCGCGTCAACGCGTTGCTTTGACGGGTCTGACAATGGCTGAGTATTTCCGTGACGAAGAAGGAAAAGACGTTCTATTGTTCGTCGATAACATCTTCCGTTTCACGCAAGCAGGCTCCGAGGTTTCGGCCCTTCTAGGCCGTATGCCTTCCGCGGTAGGTTACCAGCCAACATTGGCAACTGAAATGGGTCAATTGCAAGAGCGTATCACGTCTACGAAAAAAGGTTCGGTTACTTCGATCCAAGCGATCTATGTACCTGCCGATGACTATACGGATCCGGCTCCTGCAACAACATTTGCCCACTTGGATGCTACAACAAACTTGGAACGTAAAATTTCCGAAATGGGTATCTTCCCAGCGGTTGATCCGCTTGCATCATCATCGCGTATCCTAAGCCCGGCTATATTGGGTGAAGAGCATTATAACGTAGCACAGGGCGTTAAGAAAATTCTTCAACGCTACAAAGAGCTTCAAGATATTATCGCAATCCTTGGTATGGATGAGCTTAGTGAAGAAGATAAATTGACCGTGTCTCGCGCACGTAAAATTCAACTCTTCCTATCCCAACCGTTCCACGTTGCTGAACCGTTCACAGGTATTAAAGGTAAATATGTACCTGTTAAAGAATCCGTTCGCAGCTTCAAAGAAATTCTCGAGGGCAAACATGACGACCTTCCGGAAGAATCATTCCGGTATGTAGGTGTGATTGAAGAAGCCGTGGAGAAAGCCAGCACGCTTTAATAGCGAAAGGCGGGAGGAATCCACATGAGTACGTTTTTGGTAGAGATCGTAACACCTGAGCGCAAGGTGTACGCAGAGACTGCGAATATGGTTAGTGTAACAGGCGTTGAAGGTGAACTTGGCATTTTGCCGAATCACATCCCGCTAGTGACACCGCTTCGTATCGCTCCTGTCGTCATCAAACGCGATAATAAAGTAGACGTGGTAGCCGTTAACGGAGGCTTCATCGAAGTACGCAAGGACAAGATTGTTATACTTGCTGAGAGCGCTGAAATTTCAACGGATATCAATATCGAACGCGCAGAAGCCGCTAAACAGCGTGCAGAGCAGCGTCTTGCTGCCAAACAGCAAGATCATATTGATTTCCGCCGTGCAGAGCTTGCTTTGCAGCGTGCCATGAATCGTCTGCATATCAAACAAAAATAAGAACAAATGAAGCACCGCTGCCTTTGCAGCGGTGCTTTTTCTATGTGAGGTTTTATTCGACATGTAGAAAGTATAACATGTATTCTACTTAATTTTACAATAATCTCTCGAATCCGACAGAGTTTCTTACAAAATTAGTGTATTATCCTTTCTTATATGTTAGTATAGTTAACATCATAAGTGATGAGCTGTCAGGGGGAGAGAGATATGTTTAATTGGTTAGGTGTGAAGGCAGGTTATCCACTCTGGTTTTCTTGGACATTGAATAGGGAACTCAAGACTGATGTGGAACAAAGCTTTGTGGGAATTGCAGATACGCGCAAAGAGCTGCTCTATTCTTGGGCGAACAGTTATTGGAATCATCTTGACCGTCTAGGTGAAAGATTGTCGGGCTTGCTTCTTCAGGATGAGACCTGCTCTGCTTATTCCATACAGTCTCAAATCAATGATTTATTTAACAGTACATATGCAAAAGCCATTGATTTAACTGAACTGTTCTTATTGAATACGGAGCAAGCTGTTGTCTATTCTACCTACGCGGAGCATATTGGACTGTCATATGCAGAAGGCAGCATTCTGCAAACGGGGCTTGCTTATTCGTGCGCGAATGGCCGTTTGAGCAAATGCTTGTTCGGGCCATATAGAGATCCGATTACGTTGAAGCTAGGTGCACGATCCTCGTCTTTTCACGATCAAATGACTCTTCTCTTCATGCTTCCTCTTATAGTAGGCGGCAGCTTTGCAGGCACATTATGCGGTCGAGTACCTAATGATGTGTTAGGTGATTTAATACAGCGTGAATCAGGCCATGTTTATCCGGATTCCGGCGACAATTATTTGTTTATGGCGAAAGCGAGCCTGCTCACACATATTGCTCCAGGGACAGCGTTATCTCGCAGCCGTTTCGAAGACCGAACGTTTACGCATGGCGAGAACTTAAAGGATGGGGTATCAACAGATTGGGGTACTGTTTCTGTCAATGAACATACGGAGCTCGAAATTATTTTCACGGATCCGGCCACTGGACAGCTGCACCCGGGCGTTGCGAATACGATACGCAGCGGCAGTCATCTATTCGTCGAATTTCCCGGCTACTCCGATTACAGACATATTTCTGTTATTGGCAAAGGTGTAACCTTCCAACTGCCGCATTGTCCAGATCAATGGGGCATGATGTGCGAAGGTGATTTAGAGGAAGTATATCGTATACGCAGCATAGGCTGGAGACAAAGCAAAACGCATCTCCTAACTACGGCAAGCTTAAGTCTATTTGTATCGTTCCTCGTTTACTTCATAGCCATCAATCAAGCACCGTGGCTTACAGGAGTCGCAGCAGGCGGGTTTGTTTTGTTGTTCGGCCTGTTCATCACAGGGAGAGTACAGCGCAAGGAATCGAAGCGCGTCGTTCAGCATCTGCGGGAAATTAATCGTTTTATCCGCATTAATGCCGAAGGCAAAGGTGATTTGACGCAAAGGCTGAACCTTAATGAATTTGATAATGATGAATCCAAGGAGCTCGCCAAATGGATTAATAATATGATTGATTCTTTGGAGGGCATTATGCTTCAGGTGAAGCTCGCTTCCGCTGATGTAAGTGCCAGTCAGCATGTATTGAACGAGTCGGCAGTAATAACAGCAGCTTCGGCTGAGGGGGTCAGCATTAAAGTACATGATATGATAAGCAGTATCAGGCTGCAGTTGAAAGATATAGATATGGCTAAGCATGCCGCAGACGAAATGAGCTCAACGCTTCGTATAATCGAAGAGCAGGCAGCCGAACAAATCGCGTTGGCTAAAACTGAGGTAAGTCGTATTGGTCATAAAATGGTTCATATATCCGCTAAAGTTGGAGAGACGAACGAGACCATTCATAGATTCATGGATACGGCGGAGGAGATTCAAGGCATTCTGCATGTTATAGAAGAAATATCTGCTCAAACTAATCTGCTGGCGCTTAATGCTTCTATAGAGGCGGCTCGGGTAGGAGAACAGGGAAAAGGCTTCGCAGTAGTAGCATCAGAAATACGGAAGCTTGCTGATATGACCAAGAGATCGACCGAAGAGGTCAATGCCATCACACGTCATATTTATGACGATGCAGTGCAGGCCCATACTTCCATGGATGAAGGGACACGTGTCGTAGAGGAAGGCAATCAGCTTGTGGCTGCGGCAGCTCAGACCTTGGCGGCGGCTCATAGAGAAGATCATCGGAAAATACAAATTGTAGACGGAATGGTAGAACTTATGGACAAGATTGCATTCATCAGCAGAGAAAATAGTAAAATATCTTCTGATGTAGAAGGCAAAGTTCTAGAGCTTACAGGTGAGATGGTTAATGTCCGGCAAACCTCTCAAAGTGTAGATGCCATTACAAAGCAGCTGCAGCAGCTTGTTGAACAATTTAAATTGACTGAGTCGCGTATCAGATAACAGAAACAGGCAATAAAACCGCAGCAATCCGCAGCCATACGGTGCTGCGGTTTTTTCTGCGTACATAATAATACCATCTGAGAGCAATCCTAAGCCTAATTCTATGTGCTGACTGGCAGGAAGGAGAGGCGAACATGTTTGGAGATTATTTGAAGGGTAAGAGCAAAAGCGACAGCAACAATGATAAGCGTTCTGTGAGAGCAGAAAAGCATGAGCAAGAGGGAATGAACCCATTCTCAAACAAGCCTCTATCCGCCTCACTGGAACAGAACATGGAGCTGCTGAAGCGAGAGCTGGGCGACGCCTCGGACATCATGTATCGCAATCTCGAGCTCGAGAACGCGGATCGGACCAAGCTGCTTATTGTATATGTGCAAGGCATGGTAGATGACGATATGATGAATGAATTTGTTATAAAGCCGCTGCTCAGCAAATTGTCATCTGATCAAGCCGAGAGCACATCCGGTAAGTTTCTTGAACTAATGAAGAGCAGCTTGCTGCCGACGGGAACGGTTAACGAGCTAGCCGACTGGAAGCAGTTTTTGCAAAAGCTGTTTATGGGCTATGCCATCATCATGGTTGAAGGCACAGATAAGGCGCTTGCAGCCGCTATCTCTGGCGGCGAGAAACGAGGCATTGAGGAACCGAAGACCGAAATGGCTATTCGCGGTCCCAGAGAGGGATTTACGGAATCTCTCCGTGTAAACACATCATTAGTTCGCAGGAAGCTTCGCAGCCCAAAGGTATGGATGGAGCAATGGACATTAGGTGAAATAACGCAAACGCCGGTATGTATCATGTATGTAAAAGGCTTGGCTGATGAAAAAATGTTGGAGGATGTTAGAGAAAGATTAAATGGAATTTGCATAGACAGCATCATGGAGAGCGGAAATATCGAGGAATTGATATCGGATCAGAAATGGTCGCCGTTTCCAACCATTATGTATACAGAACGGCCGGATACGGTAGCAGGAAATCTAATTGAAGGGCGAATATCGCTGCTAGTTGACGGGACGCCGTTTGCATTGATCGTCCCCTCTACCTTGAATATGTTTTTTCAGACGGCGGAGGATTATTATCAACGCTTTGATATAGCGACTTTTTTGCGAATGCTTCGTTTTGTTTCCTTTGTAATCGCGATTCTGATGCCTTCCGTATATGTAGCAATTGCAAGCTATCATCAAGAAATGATTCCAACTCGGCTGCTTCTTAAGCTGGCTGCACAGAGAGAGGGTGTGCCATTTCCGGCTTATTTAGAGGCGTTTATTATGGAATTTGTATTTGAAATATTGCGTGAGGCCGTAGTTCGAATGCCAAGCGCGGCAGGCAATACCATATCGATTGTAGGCGGTTTAGTTATAGGACAGTCGGCCGTTGAAGCTGGGATTGTGTCGCCAGCTGTCGTTATCGTCGTTTCGATAACAGCAATCGCAAGCTTTGTCGCTCCCGTATATAGTCTAGGGATTGCTGCTCGCTTACTTCGTTTTCTGCTGCTGTTTGCTGCGTCGACGATCGGTTTCTACGGCATTGGGATGGTCATGCTTTTATTGCTTTTGCATTTAAGCAATCTAAGGTCATTTGGAATACCATACCTTACACCATTCGCTCCTTTTAAATTAAAGGATTTGAAGGATACGCTTGTACGGGCGCCACTGTGGTTAATGCGTGAGCGACCTCAGTTACTTCCATCCAAAAACAAGATCAGGCAGCAAACAGAGATTGAGCCGCGGAAGGAGCCGACGCAATGAGCGGTCGTCAAAGTGATGGGAATGACGAGCTGCTGATGAAAATTGTTCGAACATCTATTTTGCTTTGGATGTCCTGCATACTTCTATTTTTAAGCGGCTGCTGGGATTTGCGCTATCTGGACAAGCTTGGTGTCGTTTTGGCCATGGGAATTGATGAGGACCTGTCAGGAAAGCAGAAGCTGCAGTTGACCGTCCAGGTTGTTTTAACGCAAAATGTGGCCGCGCTGAGCAAGGGCGGAGGTGGCGGGGAAAGTCCAGTGACAACCTATACGGATACAGGCGATACCATTTTTGAAGCTATTCGAAAAATGTCGGCCAAAACTTCGAGGCGGCTCTTCTTCTCCCATACTCAAATGTTATTAATATCGGAGGGTATGTCGAGAAAAGGAATTTACCCCTTACTTGATCTCATTGAGCGTAATCCGGATATCCGCACCAATATTTCTGTTGCCGTTACACGCGGCTCAACGGCGAAAGAGCTGCTGCAAGTAAAAACGCAAATGGAGGCGATTCCGGTCATCCAAATTCTTGATATGATCGAAATCAATCAAGAAAGCTATGGAATGAACTATCCTGTCTATGTGAAAGATTTGATCAAAACGGCTGGAAGAGGATTGATGCAAGCGTCTGTGCCTACTGTTCGAATGGAAGGCGATAAAGCGAAGAGCAATACGTCGGATAATACGAGCACCATACCTGCAGGCGCTATTCCGGCTTTAACGACGATGGCGGTTTTTCGTGATGGCAAGCTGGTTGAGTTCTTGAAGCCGAAAGAATCAAGGGGGCTTTCATGGCTGCAGGGCAAGGTGAAAAACACGGTCGTCAAGCTGGCATGCCCGGAATCTGAGGGATATTTAATTGTAGAGGTCTCAAATGCACATAATCGAACGACTGTAAGAAACGTAAAAGGAATGCCGGTTGTAGATATAACTTTATCATTAATTGGGAACTTGCAAGAAATCACATGTCCAGGTATTGATGTTGCGGATGAGAAGGCTATGGATAGAATCGGAATGATGACCAGCGAGGCGGTAAAGCAAGAAGCAGAAGCTGTCATTAATATACTGCAAAAAAAAGCAAAAACAGATGCGCTTGGGTGGGCTAAAGAAATTTATATACATCAGCCTAGCTTATGGAGAAGAATCGTACCAAATTGGGAAACGGAATTTCCTAAAGTGAAGCATGAAATAAAGTGTACCACCAAAATAAATGGATCAGGCATAAGGAGCCGATCTATCGTGAAATGAGTGATCGCCATGCTGGCTTCTATTCTGATTGTATTGCTTGCAATGGTTGTCGGGATATTAATATGGAAACACAATGGAACTAAACGCCGTTTTCGCGAAAGAAAATGGGCTATATTTATCCTGTTGATCGGCACCGTATATATGGTAGGCCAAGCATTACGGTTTCCTCTGCCCAATCCAGCAGATTGGATTATGGCTGTCTGCTCCCCGATATCTAATCCAATAATAAGCTGGATTAAGGAAGGCAGTGTACAAAAATGAGCAAAAACGCCGGAATTAACAATGCGGAAATTACGTCGGGGCAATGCGCAAAGCTGTATATATTGTTCGCGCTTGGCAGCTCGGCGCTCATCCTTCCGACTGTTGTAATCGAGATTGCGAAGCAGGATGCTTGGTTAACTATGCTGCTAGCGGGTCCGATCAATTATTTGGTATTGATGATCTACTTGGCATTGGCTGATCGTTTCCCTAATCTATCTCTGGTGCAGTATATGGAGAAGCTGATTGGCAAATGGGCAGCTAAGGCGCTAATGTTGACCTATGTTTTATTTTTTCTGGTCAATAGTGCTCTCGTGCTCCGTAATATTTCTGATTTCTTGGGCCTTTCTGTATTGCCGATAACGCCTACTTGGTTCATTGATGCCATATTTATGCTTGTCGTTATTTATGGTGTTTGTTTAGGAATCGAGACGATGGCTCGTACGGGAGAAATTTTATATTTTTGGAGTACATTTGTGATTTTCATTATTTTAATAGCTCTGCTGTATCAGCTTGATTATAAAAACTTTGAGCCTTTGCTCTATAATGGAATTTTGAGACCGATTAAAGGCCTGTATCCGATTCTAGGCTTTCCGATTGGAGAATTTGTTTTTATAACGATGATATTTCCGCTGGTAAGAAAGACGGACCGAAAAAAACTGCGCAAATCCTTGAAGCTGGCGACCGTCATGATTACAGCATACAGCGTTTTGCTTACGCTATTTCTGATAGGGGTAATGGGCGTCGATGAATCAAGCAGAAGTCCGTTCGCTGTCTATGATTTAGCGAAAAATATTAATATTGAAGAAATATTAGTGCGGGTTGAAATCTTGGTAGCGATGATCTGGATTGGAACGATATTTATGAAGCTGGTTCTCTGCGTATATGTACTTTCAGTCAGTACAGCGCAATTGCTTGGCTTATCCAACTATCGGCCGCTTGTCGTTCCTTTTGGTTTTGTTGTGCTGCCGTTATCGTTAATCATTTATCGCAACATCGCGCACGCAAGAGTCTTTTCTGCTGGCGTATGGACGGTATACAGTGTGTTTCAAGGCTATGTCCTGCCGCTATTGCTGCTCATAATTGCCGTTATTATGAAAAAACGCGATAACAGCGAGGGGAATAGTTTCGAGAATAGGTATCAAGCGAATGAATCGATAGGGGATAATAAAAGTGGGGATGAAACGGATAGCATAGCGACGAAGGAGCCAGCACCGACCTAACTCCATCATAGACGGCAGTGGCAGCATTTGTTATAATTGTGAGGAAAAATGAACAAGCGGCAACGGTCCATATCAAACCAATTAACGGGGGCGATCGCGTGGAAAACTACGCCAATAATTATGTCGTCGTAGTTATTTTTATCGTGCTTGGCATTCTGCTTCCAGTTACCGCACTCACTGTCGGTCGCTTTCTCAGACCGCATAAACCAACCGAGCTGAAACAAACAACCTACGAGAGCGGTAATGAACCGGTAGGTGAAGCGCAGGTTCGCTTTAACATTCGCTATTACTTGTTTGCATTGATGTTCGTTATTTTTGATGTGGAAACTGTATTCTTATATCCGTGGGCCGTCGCATATAATAAGCTCGGCCTATTTGTGTTAGTCGAAATGTTGATCTTTGCGGCAATGCTGCTCGTAGGTCTTCTCTATGCCTGGAAAAAGAAGGTGCTGAAATGGAATTCAATTTAGAGTCAATTTCATTAGAGGAACGCAAAGAGCTGGAACGCAATGTGTTTATGGGGACGCTGGAGCAATTGAAGGCATGGGCAAGAAGCAATTCGCTATGGCCTTTGACGTTCGGGTTAGCTTGCTGTGCAATTGAGATGATGGGAACCGGGGCATCGCATTATGATTTGGATCGGTTCGGGGTTATGTTTAGAACGTCGCCTCGCCAGTCAGACGTGATGATCGTAGCAGGTACGGTAACGAAGAAGATGGGGCCGCTTCTGCGTCGTCTGTATGACCAGATGCCGGAGCCGAAGTGGGTTATTGCAATGGGCTCCTGTGCAACAGCGGGAGGGCCTTATGTCAAGTCCTATTCCGTCATAAAAGGCGTGGATCAAATCGTACCCGTAGACGTATATATTCCAGGCTGTCCTCCTAATCCGGTCGCGCTTATCTATGGCATTAATAAGCTGCAAGAGAAGATTCGGTATGAGGCGAAAACCGGGAAGCGAGTGACAGGCCGATGACGGATGAACAGAAGAATAGAGAGAAAGCGCTTACGGATATTGGGAATGAGCAGAATGCAGAGCGCGAAGCGAAGCTGAAAGCAGCTGCTGAAGCCCGTGCAGCCCGTGCGGCTGCGAAGGAAAAGGCTGAAGCAGAAGCGGCAGAGGCCGCTTTAGCTGAGCCGCCGAAGCCGCCCTCGCCGAAGCAGCCGGAGCTGGATGCCCTCGTGGCATTATTAAAGGAGCAAATCAATGATTCTGTCATTGAGGATGCTTATGTGAATGAACTGAACAGTGATATGCCGACTATTATCGTTAATCATACATACTGGCGAGAAGCCGCTCAGCTGCTTAAGGAGCATGAGGGGCTGCAATTTAATTATTTACGCAACGTATCCGGCGTAGATTACGAAACGCATATGGAAGTGGTGTATCATCTCGTATCGCTTGCCAGCAAGCGTGAAGCAGCGGTCAAGGTGAAGACGGATCGCAAAGAGGCTGCCGTCTATTCCGTTACGCCAATCTGGGCGACTGCGAACTGGAATGAACGAGAAATTTACGATCTGCTGGGTATTAACTTTCCTGGCCATCCTGACATGAGACGCATTATGATGCCAGATGAGTGGGTGGGCCATCCGCTTCGCAAGGATTATGAACCGTTAGATTCGGAGGTGTAAGCAGCCCTTGATTCGTACAGAAGAACTGCTATTAAATGTTGGCCCTCAGCATCCAAGCACACATGGTGTATTCCGAATTATTGTTAAGCTAGATGGGGAAGTCATTACAGAGGCGACGCCGGTCATGGGTTATTTGCATCGCGGCACGGAGAAAATTGCCGAAAATTTAAATTTCACTCAAATCATACCTTATACCGATCGAATGGATTATGTTTCTGCAATGACAAACAATTATGTGCTTGTGCACGCCGTTGAAACGATGATGGGGCTTGAAGTACCGCTTCGTGCTGAATTTCTGCGGTTAATCGTGATGGAGCTGCAGCGGATTGCCAGTCATCTCGTCTGGTGGGGGACATATTTGCTGGATATTGGGGCGATGAGCCCATTTTTATATGCTTTTCGTGATAGAGAAATGATAATTGATTTATTCAATGAGCTTTGCGGCGCACGTTTGACTTATAATTATATGAGGGTCGGCGGCGTGAAATGGGATGCGCCTCCGGGTTGGATGGATAAGGTAAGGGACTTTATCCCTTATATGGAGGGTAAGCTGCAGGAATACGATAAGCTTGTGAGCGGTAATGAAATTTTTCTCGCGCGCATCAAAGGTGTTGGTCAATACGATGCAGCAACAGCGATAGATTACGGTCTGTCTGGCGCTAATCTGCGCTGTACGGGCGTAGATTGGGATATTCGCAAAGCGGAGCCTTACAGCCTTTACAGCCGATTTGAATTCGACGTGCCGCTTGGCAAAAACGGTGATTGCTATGATCGTTATCGCATCAGACTGGAAGAAATTCGTCAAAGCCTGCGCATTCTCAAACAAGCGCTTCAGCAGTTCCCTGAGGGCGGAGAAACGATGGGCAAAGTGCCTAGGGCAATTCGGCCGCCTGTCGGAGAGGTATATGTCCGCATTGAATCACCACGCGGCGAGATCGGCTGCCACATCGTTTCCAAAGGGAAAGCAGAGCCATATCGCTTGAAGTTCCGCAGACCCTCATTCGTTAATTTGCAAATTCTTCCGAAGCTGCTTGTCGGTGAAACGATGACGAATCTCATTACGATACTGGGCGGCATCGATATTGTTGTCGGGGAGGTCGATTGCTGATGGGACCTTGGCTGAACGAAGCGATGACTTGGGGAAACGCACTTATCCTATTTCTATGGGCGGTCGTATTTCTGTTCATCGTGCTTGGCTTTGTGACTTATGCCATTTTTTTTGAACGGAAAGTAATCGGCTGGATGCAGCTGCGAATCGGCCCGAACAGGGTCGGACCGTTCGGCATGCTTCAGACAGTAGCTGATATTTTCAAGCTGCTTATCAAGGAAGACACGATTCCGCGAAAGGCTGATCGTGTATTATTTATCCTTGCGCCGGCTCTTGCTTACATACCGGCATTCTCCGTACTTGCGGTTATTCCTTATACACAAAAGCTTTACTTTGCTGATTTGAATGTCGGCCTGCTCTATTACGTAGCCTTATCCGGCCTTTCAACGCTTGGGATCGTATTAGGCGGATGGGCCTCGAATAATAAATATGCGCTGCTAGGCGGTATGCGATCGGCCGCTCAAATGATAAGCTATGAAGTACCGCTCGTCATATCTGTAGTCGGAGTTATTTTACTCAGTGGAAGCTTGAATTTACGGGTTATCGTAGAAGCGCAAAGCGGAGGATGGTTCTGGAATTGGAATTTTATTCCTCAAATTATTGGCTTCGCCATCTTTATCATTGCAGCAGTATCAGAGCTTAACCGGACTCCCTTCGATTTGCCTGAGGCGGAATCGGAGCTCGTAGCCGGCTATCATGTTGAGTATAGCGGCTTTCGCTTTGCCTTCTTCATGCTGTCGGAATATGTGTATGTTTATGCCATTGCAGCGTTAACGACGGTTCTGTTTCTTGGCGGCTGGAACGCTCCAGCGCCTTTTCTTGATTTTGTACCGGGAATGATATGGTTTCTGCTCAAATTCACTTTTATCGTGTTCAGCTTGTTTTGGATTAGGGCCACCTTTCCGCGTATTCGTGTAGACCAGCTCATGGGGCTTGGCTGGAAGGTGCTGCTGCCTGTTTCGCTGCTCAATGTATTTCTGACGGCTGTTTATTTGGAGCTGTTTATCAAATGATAGCAAGGGAGCGAGCAATATGAAGGGATTGATTCAAGGATTAGGCGTTACGCTCAAGTCAATGACGGCCCCTAAGGTGACTACCTCCTATCCGGATGTGCCTTTTGTCATGCCGGACCGGTTCCGCGGCATTCAGCACTTCATACCCGATTTGTGTATTGTCTGCAATCAGTGCGCCCGAATTTGTCCGACAGATTGTATTACGCTGACAGGCAAGCCTAATCCGGACCCAGACAAAAAAGGAAAAGTGATAGATACATTTGATATTAATTTTGAAATATGCATTTTGTGTGACCTGTGCACCGAGGTATGTCCGACTGAAGCGATTGTTATGACCAATCATTTCGAGCTGTCTGCTTTCAGCCGGGATGATTTATTCAAGGACGCGCAGTGGTTGAGCGATAACAATACGCTCGTTCGAGAGGACAATAACAATATCGGTGCTCCGGCCAAAGGGGGCGGCAAATAGTTGTTCAATATTGCATTTACAGGCGAGTTTGTTGCATTCTTCGTCTTGTCGGTCATTATGATTTGCGGCGCGGTTCTCATGATAAGTCTGGAGAAGGTCGTTCATATGGTCATTTCAATGGCGGCTGTGTTTCTTGGCTTGGCGGGTATGTTCGTGCTGCTGGAGGCGGAATTCGTTGCCTTTGTTCAAGTGCTGATCTATGCTGGCGCAGTGTCCATTCTAATGATTTTTGGCATTATGATGACGAAGCATCAGCAAGAGGAGCGGGAGAAAGCGAAGCCGCTCCATGAGACGCTTGCAGCCGTTGGGGCACTGAGCCTGTTCGGCATTTTATTTTATGCCATTCGCACAACGACTTTCCCAGAGCCGACGCCGTTCCAAGGGAGCCATGATAATACGATGGCTATTGGCGAGCTGTTGTATACGGGCTATGTCATTCCGTTTGAACTGCTCTCCGTGCTTCTGACGGTCGCTTTTATTGGGGCAATTGTGCTTGCGAAGAAGGGGGCTGATGAATAGCATGCTTCCATCCTATTTAACGATGGCTGCCATATTGTTTTGTATCGGGTTATATGGCGCGTTGGTGAAACGAAATGCAATTGTGGTGCTCCTGTCGCTTGAGCTCATGCTGAATGCGGTCAATTTAAATCTGATCGCTTTCTCGAAATACGGTGTTGTACCGTCATTGACCGGACAAATTTTCTCGTTGTTCACGATAACGGTTGCTGCAGCGGAAGCGGCGATAGGGGTAGCAATTTTGATTGCGTTGTTCCGTAGTCGAGGCACGGTTAATGTCGATGAATTTAATAAGATGAGGAGGTAGCGAGGAATATGGACATCTATTCACAGACGGCCTGGTTGATTCCTCTCTTTCCGCTTGCAGCCTTCCTCGTGCTAATGGCGCTCGGACGCGGTTATCGGAGAGCAGGAGTATTCATCGGCTCGGTCGGATCGTTAGCTGCCTTTATCCTATCTCTTATTATTGTTATTGATCGGCTTGGTGCGAATTCAGTCGACTACAATTATGCATTTGATTGGATCGTCATAGGTGATTATACGCTGCGAATCGGATTTGAAGTAACGAATCTTACTGCGCTAATGCTGACCGTGGTTACGCTTGTAAGCTTTCTCGTTAACGTCTACTCGGCTGGCTATATGAAGAAGGATGAGCGAATTACCGTATACTACGGCTATGTAGCTTTGTTTACTTTTTCAATGCTCGGCCTTGTTCTCTCTGATAATTTGCTATCTCTTTATATTTTTTGGGAGCTGGTTGGCGTATGTTCGTTTCTGCTCATCGGGTTTTGGTTTACGCTGCCGAAAGCGCGAGCTGCGGCCAAAAAAGCATTTATCGTTACACGTATCGGAGATGCCGGACTGCTGCTCGGCATATTGCTATTGTTCTGGTACATGCCGGATCATGCGCTTGATTTCACTAGAATACAAAGCGTATTTGCGGGACACTCGGGATCGATTGCGAACGGTGTAACAACGCTGATCGCCCTGCTTATTTTTGCTGGTGCCGTCGGCAAGTCTGGACAGTTTCCGCTTCATGTCTGGCTGCCGGATGCGATGGAGGGACCTACTCCAATCAGCGCACTCATTCATGCGGCAACGATGGTTGCAGCGGGCGTTTTTCTAGTCGCACGGACCTATGATATATTTCTGGCTTCAGCGGCTGCTATGGAAACTATTGCGTATATAGGCGGCTTTACAGCTATTTTTGCTGCGACAATTGCGCTCGCGCAAAATGACATTAAGCGAATATTAGCCTATTCCACGGTAAGCCAGCTTGGTTATATGATGATGGCGCTTGGCCTTGGCTCGTTGACAGGAGGCATATTCCATCTGTTCACGCATGCCTTTTTTAAAGCGCTTCTGTTCCTAGGGGCAGGCAGCATTATTCACGCAGTACATACACAAAACATTAAAGAAATGGGCGGTTTGGGCTCGAAGATGCGCCTAACAGCCTGGACCTTCGGAATCGGCGCGTTAGCGCTGTCGGGCATTCCTCCATTATCCGGCTTCTGGTCGAAGGATCTCATCTTAACGATTGCACTCGAGCAAAATCCGCTGCTGTTTGCCGCCAGCTTAGCTGCTGCTTTCTGTACGGCGCTGTATATGTCGCGATTGTTCTTTCTGGTCTTCACAGGCAAGCCGACTGCCGCTGCTTCAAAAGCGAAGGAATCTCCGATTTCAATGACTGTCCCGCTGATTGTGCTTGCCATTCTGGCGATTGTTTCCGGGTTTGTGGAAACGCCTTGGAACGGCTGGTTCGGTTCTTGGCTTAGCGGTGAGGAAGAGGCTGCACACGGAAGCAGCTTTGCAATCATTGCTTCTATATTGGTTGGCTTCCTCGGTATTTATACAGGATGGATATGGTATGGGAAAGAAAGCAGCAGAAGATCAGCTGTCGCCGATAAGTCTCCTGGGCTTGTCAAGCTGCTCGAGCGAGGCTATTTCGTTGATGATCTTTATGCGGCTGTATTTGTTAAGCCGCTTAAAGCGATGGGTGACGTGCTCACTTTCTTTGATGTGCATGTGATCGGGGGCATCGTCAGGATTGTTGGCGCTGCAGCCATCTCTACAGGGAGAACAGCCGCGCGGCTGCAGAACGGGCAGGTGCAGACCTATAGCGTAACAGCTGTAATAGGTCTAGTTATTATTGTGGCTGCCATTGCTTTGAGGAGGTTCTTGTCATGAGCATCCTGAATGATATTCCAATATTGTCGATTATCCTTCTTTCACCGCTTCTAGGACTGCTAGTTGTTCTTCTGCTTCCGAAGCATCGGAGCAGCTGGATGAAAGCTGCGGTTATCATCACGACGCTTGTGCCTCTCGTGCTGTCATTATGGCTGTATGCCAATTTCGACAAGCAGCAGGGCGGAGCTGCCTTTGAAGAGCAGTATGATTGGGTGGAGGTACCGCTTAACAAGGAATTGCAGGATGCAAACGGCGTATCCTCTATTTTATTCAAGTTTCAATATGAGCTAGGAATAGATGGGCTATCGCTTCCGCTAATTCTGCTGACGGTTCTCGTAACGGCGATGGCTGCTCTAGCTTCTGTTCATATTAAGAAGCGCTGGAAATCGTTTTTTGTTTGGTTTCTGCTGCTGGAGACCGGTATGCTGGGTGTATTTCTCGCCCGTGATCTATTTTTGTTTTTTATCTTCTTTGAAATCACCCTCATAGCAATGTATTTCTTGATTGGGATATGGGGCTACTTTAATCGCGAACGAGCGGCCAACCAATTTCTAATTTATAACGGTATTGGATCGGCCATCATGCTGTTTGCTTTTGTGCTGCTTGTTAATACAGCAGGCTTTCATATTGATCAGGCAGGCGAACAAGCAAGCTTTATTTATAGCGGCAGCTACGGCGATATATTGCACAATTTGACCGACCCTGCTGCTTGGGTGAATCTCTCATCCAGCCAGCTAGGCATGAGCAATCCATTTCAAATGACGGATACGTTGCAGTGGGCCATATTTATTATGCTGCTCGTTGCCTTCGGCATTAAGCTGCCCGTTTTTCCTTTTCATACTTGGATGCTGAAAGTACATACGGAAGCTCCGACATCGATCGTTATGATCCACTCTGGCATATTGCTGAAGATGGGAGCATACGGCTTATTGCGATTTGGCATCCTGCTCTTTCCGGAGCAGGCACGAGAATGGGCTTTCGTGCTGGCCGTTCTGGGACTCATCAATATATTGTACGGGGCGCTCCTCGCCTTCAGGCAGAAGGACTTCAAGCTCGTGCTTGCCTACTCATCTATAAGCCATATGGGCATTGTACTGCTCGGTCTGGCTGCATTTAATGAGATTGGATTACAAGGTGCGATATTCCAGCTCGTCTCGCATGGACTTATATCTGCACTGCTTTTCTTAATAGTAGGGAGTATTTATGAGCGAACGGGCACAACTATGCTATCTGAGCTTGGAGGACTGGCACGATCCATGCCGTTCATGAGCGGTGTCCTTCTTACGGCGGGACTCGCTTCGCTTGGTCTGCCAGGTCTGTCCGGATTCGTTGGTGAGATTCTATCCTTTCTTGGGCTGTTCGAAACGATGCGCTGGCTTACAGCTGTTGCATTGCTAGGTGTTATTTTGACGGCGGTTTACGTCCTGCGCGCCGTACTGAAAATAACTTTCGGGCCCGAGCCCGATACATTTGGCGCGCTTAAAGACGCTAGGCTCATTGAAGCAGTTCCGATGATTGTGCTGCTGGCGTTCATACTGCTGCTCGGCTGTTATCCTTCCGTGCTTACGGATACACTGCAATCCAGCCTTGGTGGCCTGTATGATCAATTATTTGCAACTAGGGCGGGGGGTTAGACCATGTACGAAGGCGTTTCTTTCATACCGATAACATGGACGGATATGTTCTATCTTGCCCCGGAAATTTCGCTTGTTGCCGCATTTATATTACTTGTCGTGCTTGATTTGCTGTTGCCAAGACGCGTAACCAGATTAACGATTGGCTGGTTAACCTTGGTTGGCTTGCTTGTGTCACTGGCACTCGTAATATGGCGGATGTGGGATATGAATCAAGGAGGCGTATCGGCAGAAGCCATAGGGTTGCTTGGCAACAGCTATCGGATAGATGATTTCGGCAGTTTGCTCAAGATTGTATTCCTATCAGGGACCGTGCTTATTGTACTGTTAGCGCTTGGCTCGGTACGGGATGACGAGGCAATAACCGATAGAGCTGAATATTTCTATCTGCTCCTGCCTGCTGTCGCAGGAGCCATGATTATGACCTCCTCAGCGAACCTCGTTACGCTGTACATCGGTCTTGAGCTGCTAAGCCTTGCAAGCTATGTACTCGTGGGGTTAAAGCGTAAATCATTTGTATCCGCAGAGGCTGCATTCAAATATGTCGTTATCGGCGGAATATCATCCGCCTTGGTGCTTTTCGGGATGTCATACATTTATGGTGTGACGGGATCGGTAGATTTAGTTGTTATAAGAGATGCTTTGCCAGCAGCGCTGACTAATTTTAAAGCACTTGTTTATGTAGGCTTCTTCTTCATGCTGGCTGGCTTCGGCATTAAGATCGCTGCAGCACCTTTTCATGCTTGGGCACCCGACGTCTATCAGGGCGCTCCAACGCCAGTGTCTGCCTTTCTAGCTGTTATTGCCAAAGGGGCGGCACTTGCGGTTGTGTTTAGAATTTTATATGCAACGGTTTTCTTCTCTGTTAATGGCCAAGATGCTGAAGTGCCCAAAAATATTTTCTACGGCTTGCTGGTGCTTGGAGCAATAGCGATGCTTGTCGGTACAACGGCCGCACTGAGGCAAAGGAACGTAAAGCGCATGCTCGCTTTGTCTGGCGTGGCGAATGCCGGATATATGCTTGTGCCAATTGGGATCTCCATTACCGTCGTCCACAGCAATAACTTCTCAGAATTTATCTATTACTTGATTGCTTACCTCTTTATGACGATAGGCGCATTTGCCGTTGTTACGGTCGTCTGCCGCGCTTCGGGTCATGAGGAGCTCAAGGGATTCTCGGGTATGTATTATCGAGCGCCGTGGACAGCTGCCGCAATGGTTGTGTTTATTTTATCACTCGCTGGCTTACCTATTTCCGGAGGGTTTTTCGGAAAGTTGTTCATTCTGCTCGGAGCGGCTAGTGCCAAAGCATACTGGATTGTTGCTATTATTGTAATCAGCAGCGTCATCTCGTACTATTTCTACTTCGGCTTAACGCGCCAGATGTTCATGCGAAGCGGGAGTGACGATAGCGCGATCTCAGTGTCCGCACCCACAGCAATCGTTATCTGGGTGTGTGCAGCAGCTACACTAGCGCTCGGTATATTTCCGGGACCGCTCATGGGATGGATTGATGCTGTATTCTCGGTTAAAGAAGATCTGATGCTTATTATTAAATAACGCTGGCAGCTATTGTTGGTAAAACCAGATTAAGTAATGCAAATAAAGTGATGGGAATTTCTTTCGTAGAGGCGCTTTAGCGTTTATAGGGAGGAAATTTGCATCACTTTTTTTATGGGTTAAAGCTAATCCAGCTGGTAGGTATTTGAAACTATGCTTAATGAGTAAAATTTTGTTTCAGCATAATGTAGAATGGGTAAATTTGCGGGGAGAGTGCAGGTAGAGTGGAAGTACTAGCTTCGTAGAGGCAGGATAGTAGATTCGCCATTATTCGCTATTATTTATTAACCGGGAAATAATAGAATGCCTCATTCGCGGATTTACGACGGTGAAAAAGCTCGAAGATATAGGACTTTTGTCCTTATGTCTAAAAGAAACAAGGTAAATGTTGTTCGAAAATAGAAATAGTAGTGAGAATGTTTAAATTGGAAGAGGGAACACATTATTAGCTTTATAAATATGATACCCAAAGGCAGAATGCAATGTTAAATCGATTATTACTTCATCTGAAAAGAGCAACAAAACGGACGCTTCTGCGCAGCGGGTTGCTCATGCTCTTAATAGGGAGCGTTACGCTCGGGGGCATAGCCCCCGGGCGGTACGCTCCCGCAGCGACGCCTGCGGCGCTGGCGGCCGCTGAGGATGCGGCCGATGGCGCCAGCGGCGCCGATGCAGAGCAGCCGCAGAGCTGGCTGCTCAAATGGCGTGATCCCGCGCTCGCGCAAGAGCTGCGCGGGACGGAAGTGCTCCGCCGCCAGGATGAGGCGGCGGTCGTGGTTGTACGTCCGCAAGACGAAGACGCGGACGTGCAGGAGTGGCTGCGCCGGCTGCAAAGCACGCCGGGCGTAGAGTATGTGCACCCGAATGCAGCGGTGCACATACTGGCATTGCCTCCCTCAGCGGCTGATGCCGCAGATGAGCCGCCGCCGGAGCAGCTCTCGCCGGCGGCAGCTGATCGCTTGCCTCTGGAGGCTGCTGCCTCGCCCCAGCAAGCCATCGCGCCGGAGGGCTCGCCAGCTGCGCGGACGAGTGCGACTCCTCAAGCAGCAGCGGCCAATGCTGCAGCAGCTGTACCGTCAGCTAATGATCCTGAGCTGGCAAAGCAGCTTTATCTGAACCAAATTGGCGCGATAAAAGCATGGGAAACGGTTCGTGAGCAGCAGGCTATCACGATTGCGATTGTGGATACAGGCATTGATCTGAGCCATCCTGATTTGAAAGCTAATCTTGTCACTGGCGCTAATCTCGTTGACCCTAATGAGCCGCCTAATGACGATAACGGTCATGGAACAAACGTTGCGGGAATAATAGGCGCGGTTGGAAACAATGGAATAGGTGTATCAGGTATCCTTTGGAAGGCCAAAATAATGCCGATTAAAGCTCTTGATCGTCAAGGGGATGGTACCGAGCAGGAGCTCGGAGAAGCTATCCTATATGCTGTTCGCAATGGAGCCAGCATTGTTGTGCTGTCTGTTGGCTTGCACCGCTATTCTCCATACATGCTGGACATTGTACAGTATGCAGAAAGCAAGGGTGTGCTGCTTGTGGCGGCCGCAGGCAATGACGGCGAATCCTTGGGGGAGAAAGCGGAGGTGAAATACCCAGCTGCTTACCCAACGGTGCTCGCGGTCGGAGGCGTGAAAGCGAATAATACGGTGGATACGCGTTCTAATAAAGGTACGGAGCTGGATTTGGTCGCACCTTGGAATGTGTATACGACGGCATTGGGCGGTTTGTATAGGAAAGAAGAAGGCACCTCAATGGCTGCGCCGCAAGTCGCCGCAGCAGCTGCTCTCATATGGGCTCGCAACAAAGAGATGAAGCCTTATCAAATTCGTAATCTGCTAAGGCAAACAGCTAAGGATATAGGCCCGTCAGGTGTAGACAACGAGTCTGGCTATGGCGTGCTTCAAGTGGGCCGGGCGGTCACTACAGCTTTAAAGCCAGACGGCTACGAGCCGAATGACAGCATGGCTACTGCCTCACGCTTTCCGCTGAATTCGCAAATTTCAGCTGTTTTGGAAGGAATAGACGATCATGACTGGTACCGTATTGATGCACCGTATGTCGGGACATTGACGATCAATTATGAAGCGCTTGTGGACAGTGGTAAGATCGTGCCTCCAGTCAGAATGACACATTACACCAATGGTATTCAACAAAGCGCTGCCGATACGAAGCTGGCAAGCAAGTCCTTTGATTTTAACGTGAAGAAAGGACAGCAGCTTATCCATTTGGAGCTTATCAATCCAAGCAGCAAGGATGACTTGCCTTATCTGCTCACGTCAACCTTTACGATGAAGCCGGATGAGTACGAGAAAAATGATAAATCCTATGAGGCGTATACGCTTCAGCCGCGCTCACAATCTATAACGGGAAATTTCCACCAAACAGCGGATCGTGATTGGTTCGTAGTTACTTTTACACAAAGTGGAAAGCTTAGTCTTACACTCAGCACCAATACGGCGCGTATCGATCCTGGGCTTGCCCTCCAAAGAGCGGGTCAGCAATTGCTGCTCTATGATGATGAGGGGGAAGGAGTGACAGAGCAATCACCAGTCATAACTGTGACTCCTGGCAAATATTATATTCGTGTTCATAATGCGATCTCCTCAGAGGCGAGTCCAACGATAGGTACATACACGCTCAAGATGGAATACCAGCCTAAATATGACGATCCGAATGAACCAAATGATAAATCGTATGAAGCTTTTATGGTTAATCCCGGCACGGAATATTTAGGCGTGATCGGAACGAAGTCCGATATTGATTGGTTCCAGTATCGAATCTCAAATGAAAGCATCGTAAGTGCCACAGTCAATGGCGTCCCAACCGATATTGATTTGAGTCTTGTTATGTACGACAAACGTATGAAAGAAATAACGAAAGCGAACACAGCGGTTTCTGGGAAGCTCCAGACGTCAGAGCAGCTCGTTCAGCCAGGCGTTTATTACGTGAAGCTCACCGCGAATGCTCCATTTGACAATCAATACTATCGGTTGAAAATAAAATCGGAGGAGCTTGTAGGCGGGTTTCGTGATATTAGAAATCATTGGGCAGAAAGTGAGATCGTTGATTTAAGCGAACGGGGCATTATTAATGGTACGGGAGCAAATCGTTTCGAGCCAAAGCGGCCTATTACAAGAGCCGAGGCGGTTGCGATGGTAGTAAATGCGTATAAGCCTATCCCTAAAAACACGGCTCAAACGAAACGCTTTAAAGATGTTTCAGCCAATCATTGGGCTTCTGACGCCATTACAAAGGCTGTCCAGCAGGGCTGGATAAAAGGGTTCCCGGATAATACGTTTAAACCGGATCAACCCATTACACGTGTCGAAATGGCGCTCATTATTGGAGGAGCCAATGGTGTTCAGCCTAAATTACCGCTTGTTGATCCGTTTGGAGATGTGGCCAAAACCGATTGGTCTGCTCCAATGCTATCCGTTATGAAGCAAAATGGTCAAATTAAAGGTGAACAATCGAATCTTTATAAGCCGAAGCAGCAGGCAAGCCGAGCTGAATTCAGCGTACTGCTGCACCGGGTGTTTATCCAGAAAAAATAAATTCATTAAATTCATTTCAATAAGTTTAGTTTAGTCATTTCAAGGAGGATTCATGGACGTCGACAATGAGCTTTATAGGGATATACAAAACTATACGGGTATGACAGGGCTGTTTTCCATCATCATTGTCATTCTTTGTATTATATTTGTTTGGTTTGTGCTGCAAGAGGTGAAATGGGAAACCTTTTTCAAATTCCCGCGAAGCCCGAAGGCAAGAGTATTTCAGGTCATTGTCGCGATCATAATGGGCAATTTATTGGCCAAGTTTTTTTTGGATTATTGGGGTTATACCGTATTGCTCAAAAGCTTTGTCGAATAACAAAAGCGAAATATGTCAACAATGGGTAATACATGAGGACTCAAATTCCAACATGCTCACGAATAGTTATGATCTGGGCCTATTAAAGAGTTGTAAACGTATTTTTATGATCAAAAAAAGTCTGATTTTATTGAAAAAAGTCATTTACTGGAAAGAAAACGGTTGTAAAAAAAAGCAAGAATTTAACGCTTGTCGATTCATGTTATGGAGTGATAAGATGAGGGTTGGGTAAAATGTTCAATTCCTAAATATTCACGGTTTGGAAATAGAAATTGCAGTTCGCGGAGGGAACCAAAAGATGACCAAAATTATCGTCCGCGGAGGCCAGCGTTTGACGGGAACGGTCCGTGTTAGCGGAGCAAAGAATGCAGTACTCCCCATTTTAGCGGCCTCATTATTGGCGACAGAAGGAGACAGCGTCATCTATGACGTACCCCTCCTCGACGACGTTATGACGATCCAGAAAGTGCTCGCCTCTTTAGGAGCACAATTAACTTATAACAATGAAACCATGCGCATATCAGCGCAGGATATTACGTCGTTCGAAGCCCCCTATGAATTAATTCGTAAAATGCGGGCAGCCTTCCTTGTCATGGGACCTCTTCTGGGGCGTATAGGCAAGGTTCGGATATCACTTCCTGGAGGCTGTGCAATTGGCACGCGTCCAATTGACCAGCATTTGAAGGGCTTTGAGGCCATGGGCGCTGAGATTACATTAGGCCAAGGCTTTATCGAAGCAAGAACGAAGACACGTCTTAAAGGGGCCAAAATTTACCTCGATGTGGCTAGTGTAGGCGCCACGGAGAACATTATGATGGCTGCTGCTTTAGCAGAAGGAACGACTATTCTTGAGAATGCGGCCAAAGAACCGGAAATTGTTGATTTGGCTAACTATATTAATGCAATGGGTGGTAAAGTTCGCGGCGCAGGCACGGGTCTCATTCGAATCGAAGGCGTAGAACGCATGCATGGCGCAGTGCATAATGTAATTCCTGACCGAGTTGAGGCAGGAACGTATATGATTGCTGCTGCTATTACAGGCGGAGACGTTTTTGTTGAAGGAGCTATTGCCGATCATCTGACTCCCGTTATTTCAAAGCTGCAGGAAATGGGCGTAGAAATTTCGGAAGGCGATAACGGTGTTCGCGTACAGTCAAGCGGCGTATTGAAATCAGTTGATGTCAAAACGCTGCCGCATCCGGGTTTTCCAACAGATATGCAATCGCAAATGATGGCGTTATTGCTTGTTTCTGAAGGCACTAGTGTCGTTACAGAAACGGTATTCGAGAATCGTTTTATGCATGTTGAAGAGTTCCAGAAGATGAATGCTCAGATCAAGGTTGACGGACGTACTGCAATCGTCAGCGGCGGAGTGCCGCTAACAGGAGCTAAGGTTTGCGCAACTGATCTGCGGGCAGGAGCAGCACTTATTTGTGCGGCTCTACGGGCTGACGGCGAGACAGAAGTAACCGGATTGCATCATGTAGATCGTGGATATGTGAATATTACGGGCAAGCTCGCCGCACTTGGTGCCGACATTCGTCGTGTTGAGCTTACGGATGAGAACGCTGCTGTCACAGCATCTTCGACTGCACCAAGCAAGAATTCTTCGTCGCGTACGGAGCATAACTCACGGGATATCGCTTCTGTAGTAGCGATATCCGCAGCAGCAGCTTCCGAGAATGAATCAACTGCAACCTACAAGCGTGAGAAAGAGGTTGTGCTCAAAATACAGCCGACATGGGCGTAATTGCTAATAAATGAATTAAGAAGCTGTATCCAATAAGCCGCTTAGCGCTTGTCGGATACAGCTTCTTTTTATTCTAAATGGTAGAGCATGTATGATTTAATGTTTGATTTCGTTATAATAGTTGGAAACATAGCAAGATGCAAAGGGGCGGCCATGGCAACGATACATGATGTGGCAAAAATAGCAAACGTGTCTGTAACGACCGTTTCCCGTGTTTTAAATAATCGCGGCTATATTAGCGAGGCAACAAGGGCCAAAGTTTACAAGACGATGGAGGAGCTTAATTATCAGCCGAATGAAATTGCTCGCTCTCTTCTGAGAAAGCAATCCAACGTAATCGGATTGATCATACCGAACGTATCCCATCCTTTTTTCAGCGAGCTTACGAATTATGTGGAAAACTATGCATATGAGCAGGGCTTCAAAATGCTGTTATGCAATTCGCAAATGGATCCGGTTAAGGAAAAAGACTACATTGAGATGCTTAAGCGGAACCGTGTCGATGGAATTATAATGGGCAGCCATACGTTGCAAGTGGAGGAGTATAAAAGTCTAAGCTCACCAATTGTTACGATTGACCGCCAAATCAGCAGCGATATACCGTACATCTCTTCTGATAATTACGCGGGCGGAAAGCTTGCGGCTGAGATGTTAATCCATAAGGGGTGTACGAAAATTGCGCATATATGCGGGAATTTAGGACTGCGAATGCTTTCGAACCGCAGAACGGATGCCTTTCAAGCTGTCATGAGCGATAAGGGTGTAGAAAGTATTATTATTCAGACGGATATGAATGTGTTTGATCAGGAGCAGTATGAGCTAATCATGCAAAGGCTGCTTGAGGAGCATCCGGATATCGATGGCATATTCGCAACAAGTGACATTATTGCCGGCTATGCAGTAAAGGCATGCACAGCAGCCGGCAGACGTATTCCAGATGATGTAAAAATTATTGGATATGATGATGTTAATGCGGCCAGGTGGATGATGCCGGAGATTACGACGATTAAGCAGCCGATAAAGCAAATTGGACAAATGGCGTTTGATTTAATTATGAAGCAAATGAATGCTGAACCATTCGAGGTCGACAATATTTTACCGGTGTCGCTAATTGAACGGGCAACTACATAGCAGTAATAAGGAAAAATCCCATAAGCAGCAAGGGATTTTTTATTTTTTTAAAATATGTTAAACCATTGACATGTCAAACGATTGACATATAACATAGCCCCCTATTATAATACGATATGAAAGCGGTTTATACGATCGATAAGCCGTATATGCATCTCAATAAACGGGGGTTGTGAAATGAAATCTTTAAAGTGGATTCAAGCAATTGCATTAATGCTTATGGTAGTTATGATTGTAGCGGCATGTGGCAATAAGTCTGGCGGGTCTGATAAGGAGGCGGCAGTCAAGATTACGCTTCTTAATTCAAAGGGTGAAATTCAGTCACAGCTGGAAGATGCAGCGAAAGCATTTAAAGAAGATAATCCTAACATTACTGTTGAAATCATACCGGTCCCTAGCGGACAATCTCCATTCGAGAAAGCGTCAGCCCTTTATGCATCCGGCAATCCGGCTACCATTACGATGCTGGATACAGGAGATGTTGAGAAATTTAAGGATCGTGTGCTGGATCTTAGCGGCGAGAAATGGATGGCGGACACGGTTGACCGCAGCACGGCTTTGACTACATTTGATGGTAAAAACTACGCATTTCCGCTTGCAATTGAAGGCTATGGATTTATTTATAACAAGGCAGTAGTGGATCAAGCGGTAGGCGGAACATTCGATCCGGCTTCGATTAACACGACGAATGCGCTTGAGCAATTATTCCAAAAAATTGAGGCATCAGGAAAAGCTCCATTGATCATTTCGCCGATGGACTGGTCTCTAGGTGCTCATTATTTGCCGCTTGCTTACGCAGGTCAATCTGCAGATACAGAGGCAGTTGCAAAATTCGTGAACTATTTGAAAGCCGGAACAGTAGATCTAGCCAGCAACAATGTGTTTAACGGCTTGCTTGATACATTTGATGTAATGACTAAATACAATATTGATAAAGCATCGCCATTGTCTGGAACATATGAGCGTGGACCGGAAGTGCTTGGCAAAGGTGAAGTAGGCATTTGGTTCCAAGGAAACTGGGCTTGGCCGCAAATAAGCAGCTTTGATACAGCGAACGGCCAATACGGCTTCCTGCCTGTACCAATAAGCAACAATCCATCTGACTTTGGCAATACGCAAATTTCTTCAGCGGTATCCAAGCGCTTAGTGCTTGATAAGGAAAAAAATACAGCTGAGCAGCAAGCGGCTGGCAAAAAGTTTTTGGAGTGGATGGTTTATAGCGAGAAGGGTCAAGACTTCCTAGTAAACAAAGCGAATATTATTCCAGCATTCAAAAATATTACGCTTGAGGCGAAGGACCCGCTTGCGAAGTCGATTTCCGAATATATAGCGAACGGCAAAACAGAGGATTCCATGAGTACGCTGCCTGCTGATCACTGGGCTAAAATTGGAGCTTCGATGCAGAAATATTTGGCCGGCGCAGGTGACCGTGCAGTACTGACGAAAGAAATCCAAGAATATTGGAAAACGGTTAAGTAATTATTTATTGCTGGACATTGGCTTACCCCGTAGAAATGATGGGGTAAGCCGTTTAATCTTGTTAGCCTATTCTTCACATAAACCAAGTATGAATGCGAGGGATCATCATGATAACGGAAAAAGGGCTGTGGAATCGTTTGCGACTGCGGCTGCTGTTTACCGGACCTACTTTGTTTGCGTTTCTTGCCGTAATGATTATTCCTTTCCTATATGGCATATACTTGACCTTTACGAACTGGGACGGAATATCGACATCAAGCAGCATGGTCGGCTTTGACAACTACTTATCTGTATTTAAGGACACCGTGTTCTGGAAAACATTCCTTCTTACATTGGAATACGTTTTTATTTCCGTTGTGCTTATTAATATTGTTGCTTTCCTGCTAGCCTATATTTTAACAAGTGGCTTGAAGGGTCAAAGCATATTCAGAGCGGGCTTTTTCATTCCGAACCTTGTCGGCGGAATTGTGCTTGGCTTTGTGTGGCAATTCATTTTCTCTAATGTAATCGTGTTTGTTGGGAAAGAAATGAGTATTCCACTGTTCAGCAATTCTTGGCTGGCAGATCCCACTAAAGCATTTTGGGCGATGATTATTGTTACCGTATGGCAATATGCAGGCTATATGATGGTTATCTATGTAGCAGGATTGATGAACGTGCCAAAGGATATTTTGGAGGCGGCTAGTATTGATGGCGCTAGCTTATGGACCAAAATGCGTAAAATGACTTTACCGCTCATGGTCCCATCCTTTATTGTTTGTATTTTCTTGTCGCTGCAAAGATGCTTCATGGTATATGATTTGAACATTTCCTTGACCAAAGGCGGTCCGTTCAAGAGTACAGAGATGGTATCCATGCATGTATATGAGAAGGCTTTTCTATCGAGGGATTACGGAGTAGGCCAAGCGGAAGCATTTGTATTATTCCTGCTTGTTGCTACGATTACAATAGCACAAGTCTATTTTAGCAAGAAGTTGGAGGTTGAGGCGTGATGAGAAATAGAAATTCATCAGCAGTATGGACCAAATCCATCCTCCTCTGTATCTGTTTATTGCTGTTTATATTTCCGTTTCTGATGCTTCTGGTCAATTCGTTTAAAGAGAACAAAGCAATTACTTCAAGCCCACTCTCATTGCCAGACCATTTAAACTTCAGCAATTACATCAATGCATTCGACAAAATGGATTACGTTTCAGCATTTACAAATTCAATTACAATTACGGTACTTAGCGTATTGATTATTTCACTTCTAGCGGCTATGACGGCCCATTATTTCGTTCGAAATCAAACTAAATTTAACCAATATACATTTTTCCTGATGGTTGCGGCAATGATTATTCCGTTCCAGGCCATTATGATTCCTCTCGTGAAAATATATGGCTCCATCGGCTTTCTAAATAGCAAATGGGCCCTCATTTATATGTATATCGGATTTGGCAGCCCGTTGGCCGTATTTATCTATCATGGATTTGTAAAGAGTATTCCTGCTGAATTGGAAGAAGCTGCGCTTATTGATGGCTGCACGAGAACTCAGACCTTTTTCCGTATCGTATTTCCAGTACTTGCTCCGACTACAGTTACGATTGCTATATTGAATGTGTTATGGATTTGGAATGACTTCCTCCTGCCTTCCTTAGTGCTGATTGCACCGAGCGAGAGGACATTGCCGCTGTCGACCTTTTATTTCTTTGGTACGTACTCAGTAGATTATGGCCCGTTAATGGCCGGCCTGATGCTAACCATACTGCCTGTATTAATCGTGTACTTATTCGCGCAAAAATATATTATTCAGGGAGTTATGCAAGGCTCAATTAAATAACAAGTAAGGGTTGGATGCTTTATTTTGTATACACGGGAAAATGCAGATAAATTTATAGCGGAACGTAAATATTTGCTAAACGAGCAATACCGGCTTCGCTATCATCTTATGAGCGATTTTGGCTGGATGAACGATCCGAACGGCTTCATTTATTACAACGGGGAATATCACCTATTTTATCAGCATTACCCTTATCAGCCCGTATGGGGTCCAATGCACTGGGGGCATGCGGTTAGCCATGATTTAATAGAGTGGAAGCATTTGCCGGTATCCCTTGCTCCGGACCAACAGTATGATCGTGACGGCTGCTTTTCCGGCAGCGCCATTGAGCGTGATGGCAAGCTCTATGTCATGTATACCGGGCATCTGGTGACAGGTCCGGATATGAATCATGATTACAGCCAAAACCAAAATATTGCTGTATCGGAGGACGGGATTCGCTTCGAGAAGCTTGCTTGCAATCCAGTCATCGGGCCCGAGCAAATCCCGGCAGGCTTAAGCCAGAAGGATTTCCGTGATCCTAAAGTATTCGAACGCGATGGGGTCTATTATATTGTATTAGGTTCAAATGACGGTCAAGGCAGCGGACTTATACTGCTTTACCGCTCAAATGATCTGATCAGCTGGAGCTTCGTTGGCGAAATAGCACGCAGTGACGGAAAACTGGGCGACAATTGGGAGTGTCCGGACCTCTTTGAGCTGGAAGGACGCGACGTGCTCATTATGTCGCCGCAGAGGATGCCAGCACAAGGAGAAGATTATCAAAATCTCCACTCTACGACCTATATGATCGGTCATCTGGATACCGCGTTAGGTAAATTTCAATATGATCGATATGAGCCGGTAGATTATGGTTTTGATTTCTATGCTCCGCAAACAACCATAGATGACAAAGGCAGACGCATTGTCATGGCGTGGATGGAAACATGGGAAACGGAAATCCCGACGCAGCTTGGGCACTATTGGGCTGGGGCGATGACGATGCCGCGCGAAATTGTTCTGCAAGGCAACGAGCTATGGTTTAAGCCAATAGATGAAATGAAAGCCTATCGCCGAAATGGCTATGAGCAGTCCGATATCCTGCTGAATGGAATGCAGGAAATAGAAACCGATGGCGATTGCTATGAGCTTGAAGTTGTATTCCGGGCAGACGAAGCGGAGGAATTCGGCTTAAACCTGCGCGTTCATGGAGAAGAAGCTACTGTCATCAGTTATCGTCCATCGGATGGCTTATTGCGCTTTAACCGCGACAAGGCTGGCATTGGCCTAGGCGGAGAGCGTAGAACGAAGGTTGAACTGAATGAAGGTCTTCTCAAGCTTCAAATATTCGTAGACAGATCATCCGTAGAAATCTTCATCCAAGGCGGCAAAAAAGTAATGACCGGACGGATATACCCAGGTCCGCAATCGTTAGGCATCCAAGCTTATGCCAAAGGCAGTTGTTCTATGGTATCCTTTAAAAAATGGGATATTAAATGATGATGTCGAAATCGGATTGTGAATGCTGAGGAGGAGCTTGAATTGTCAGTTGTATATACGATTGGAGAAGCATTAATTGATTTTATTCCGGACACTCGCGGCCTTGAGCTGAAGGCTGTCGTTAATTTTAAGAAAGAAGCTGGAGGCGCTCCCGCTAATGTAGCCTGCGCAGTTGCAAGGCTGGGCGGCAAAAGTGCCTTTATCGGCAAGCTGGGCATAGATGCCTTCGGCGATTTCCTAGAAGAAACGTTAGAGAGTGTGGGTGTGGATACACGTTATATTGTTCGTACAAGTGAGGCGAATACGGCTCTTGCATTTGTCAGCCTAAAGGCTGATGGTGATCGGGATTTTTCCTTTTATCGTAATCCGAGCGCAGATATGCTTCTTTCTGAGAGTGAAATAGATGCTTCATGGTTTGCCGCAGATGATATATTACATTATTGTTCCGTAGACCTGATAGAAGCACCGGTGAAATACGCTCATCTCAAAGCGATTAAAGAAATGAAAGCGGCAGGAGGTCTCATAAGCTTCGATCCTAATGTCCGGCTTCCGCTGTGGCGGGATCACGAAGAGTGCAGACAAACGATACTATCTTTCATACCATTGAGTCATATTGTGAAAATCAGTTCTGATGAGCTTGCATTCATCACTGGCATCGAGGATGAGCAACAAGCATTGGCCTCCCTGTTCGTCGGGGAAGTCCAAGCTGTAATATACACACGTGGCTCCGAAGGGGCAGCCTGGTATAGCAAAGATTATCATGCGAACGCCCCTGGCCAAAAGGTTGCAGTAGTCGATACGACAGGCGCCGGGGATGCATTCATCGGAGCATTACTTTATCAGCTGCAGCTTCATAACGGCTCACTAGAAGGGATTAATTCCGTTGAAGCTGAACGTATTATCACCTTTGCCAACACGGCCGCAGCTCTTACAACGACTCGAGCAGGCGCCATCTCTTCCCTCCCTAGTCTTGAGGAGATTACGAAATAGCTCGCAAGCATTGCAATCATATCAATCCCTTAAGGAGTGGCTAATCTGTTTCTACCAGACAGATTAGCCACTCTTTACTAATATATTTCTCCATTTGAAAATAAAGAGTAATTGTCCTTGTTTCTCCTTTGCTTCACTATCCCCTTAGCTCAGAAAAAATAGATCGGTCTAATACAGGTAGAATCGCAAATATGATGTGATGCGGTAACAAATATATATATAGATAATCTATGGAAGCTCATGTTATTATCGTAAACTCTTTATATATTCCTCCGACTCTAACTTCGCTATCGCGAAAACAGCTCTCCATATATTTACAAGTATTCCAACAATACAATCCTCTCAGGCCACATCTTATCCGGAATTGCCTAAAGAAACGATATTGATTGAATGAATATGAATAGTGCTAGTTCATTCAACAACTTAAGCAGCCGCTAATGATTTTGTAGCGCTAGATAGAGTTAAACCTAGTAAATACTCAAATGGACAAGTGCCTAGTTTCGCTTTATGGTTTTGCCTAAAACAAAATTCGTCTAAGTAAAATTGAGAATACGCTAGTCCGATCCCGTGAAATGTTTCGTTCATCCATTCAAAAGCGGATCTAGCTATACCAGGTAAAATAGCTTGGCACCTTGGCGGATGAACAAATCTTCTGTTTATCTCAAGGTGAGTATAGTCAATGCTGACATGATCTTTTATGAATTGTTTCTCCGCATGGTTAGTTAATAGGCCGCGCGGGTGTTTTTGTGCAGGAAGCAGCTTGATCTTGAAGTATGAGCAGTTAGTAGAAGTGACTGTGCGTGCAATAATGGCAGCATGCTCGCGTTGCAGTGCCTCGTATGTCGGTATTGGTTGTTTCATATAGACTTCAAGCTTCGCTTCTACTGCACCCGAGAGGAGGATACCTCGATCTAAGTCAGATATGGCCTGTCTGAGTTTCTTGAGCATAGACCAGGCGGTTTTATAAGTAACGTCAATTCGTTTGGCTAGACTGACAGCATTGATGCTAGTATCCGATGTTGAGATGATGTACATCGTCAGCAACCATTTTCGCAGGGGAGTGCGGCTTTTATCCATCACGGTGTTTGAAGTTAACGAAGTTTGGTGTCGACAATTATGACATTCATATAAGGGAAGCCTTCTAGAACGGATGATATAGGCAGAGCAGTGTTTGCAATATGGACATTGAAAGCCAGAAGGCCATTTAAGCTTGTAAGCGAGTGCGATACACTCTTCTTCACTCGAATATAACCGTTTGAATTGTTTGATTAAGCTTAGAACGTCCAATGTCCCACCCCTCTTTTGCGAAAACAGGAACACTTGTTCGTATTGTTATAATACCGTTTTTGTTTATGAAATGCAACTAATTTAACCTTTTTTATCTTTTTAAATGAGTGACTATTTCTTTTTATAAATGGTTGAAAGTAGATAGGTGGAAATTGCTTTAAGTGGGAGGTTAGGGCTTGTTCCTGAGCAGAAGGGATAGTGAAGCAAAGGAGCAAGAAGTGCCATGCAGCAAGCAGCAGCGTGCATACCAGGATGGGGGAGGGCTGGCTCTCTTTTTGTTCTTGTTCATGTAGCGTTCATTTTTGGATGCTATAGTCGACGTGAATAAGACCGATGGAAGGTGGAGTACAGTAAATGAAAAGATGGGCACTGTGGATCGGAATCATAATCGTTATTGGGGCTGCTGGGGCGGGTGCGTACTATTATTATTTTGCACGCGATGCAGCCGTTGCCGTGAAGACATTGACTTCGAGGACGGTAAAGGCAAGTAGAAGCGATATAGAGGTTAAAATAAGCGGAACGGGAAAGGTTACGGCAGATTCAAGGGCAACGGTAACAGCTCGAACTAGCGGTACGATTGAGAAGCTCGGTTTTAAGATTGGAGATACGGTTAAACAGGGGCAGGTGCTTGCTGTTTTTGAATCGGCGGATGTAAGCAATCAAATCAACCAAATCGAACTCAGCCTCAAAAAACAAAAGCTGCAAATGGCGCAGTATGAGACGCAGTATAAAGAATCAATCGGCACGGATAAAGAAGAGGCTACGAAACAGTCCGTTGAAAACAGCATTCAGCTGCTAAAGCTTGATATGGACCAAAATAATAAATCGCTTGCGGATCTTTACAAGCAGCAGGCAGAGGTTGTGCAAGTGGTTGCGCCGATCTCAGGTAAAGTTACAACTACTGCTGTTGCAGTTGGCGACAGTGTACAGGGCAATACAGTGCTTGCTGAAATTGTAGATTATACAGCGTTGTCGTTTGTTGTCCAGGTTGATGAGCTTGATATCCCTCAGTTGAAGGTAGGACAAGCTGCTCAGGTGCACTTGAATGCTATGACGGATAAGACGATAGAGGGAACTGTTGAGGAGCTTGCATTAGAGGGTACAGTATCAAGTGGTGTGGCAGCCTATGATGTTACGATTGGGTTGTCGCAAATAGATGGCATTCTCGCTGGCATGTCCGGGCAGGTTGATATTATCATTCAATCGAAAAAGAATGTAGTAGTCGTACCTGTTGATGCTGTTGTAAATATGCGGGGATCCACATTTGTTAGAGTGCCAAGCACAGATACTGCAGGTGTGACGGCAGGAACGGAAGGGAAAGCAGGCAGCCAGGTTGAGGGCGGAACACAAGGTCTACCGAATCAACAGGGCAGCCAAGTCGAGCAGGGTTATGCAGGAAGGCCTCAAAGCATGCAAGGCGCAGCGCAAAGCGGTCAAAGATCAGCAGCTGGTGGCAGCAGGGCTGGCGGTATGCAGATGGAAGGAACGCTTATGCCAGTTAAAATCGGGATTAGCAATGAGACCTATGTAGAGATAGAGAGTGGTTTAGAAGAAGGCGCATCTGTACTTGTGCCGCTTCCGCAAGGCACGGTAGGTACAGCCTCATCGCAGCAGACACAGACGACATTCCCAGGAGGATTCGGCGGCATGGGCGGCATGCAGTTTCCAGCTGGTGGCGGCGGTGGATATACAGGCGGCAACGGGGCCAGATCCCAAGGCGGTGGGCGATGAGTAAACAGAACGGTGCAGTTTTAATTGATATTCAAGAGTTGACGAAGTCATATGTAATGGGCCGAGAGGTTGTTACTGTGCTGAAGCAAGTGTCATTGCAGGTGAAACAGGGGGATTTTGTAGCTATTGTAGGTCCTTCGGGGTCAGGCAAATCGACTTTAATGAATGTTATTGGCTGCTTGGATAGTCCCTCAGAGGGCAGCTACAGGCTGGACGGAATTGAAGTGAAAGGGCAAAGCGATAATAAATTGGCAGAGATCCGTAATCGGAAGATCGGATTTATTTTTCAGGGGTTTCATTTGCTGCCAAGGCTTACCGCTTTTGAAAATGTAGAGCTCCCGCTTATTTACAGTGGTTTATCTGCTAAAGAACGGAAAGGGCGCACAATTAAGGCATTAGCGCAGGTGGGGCTCGAGGATAGAATCAATCATCGTCCGAGTGAGCTATCAGGCGGACAGCAGCAAAGGGTAGCAATCGCACGCGCTCTTGCAACACATCCCCCTATTCTGCTGGCGGATGAGCCTACAGGGGCGCTTGATACACGGACAGGACAAGAAGTGCTGAAACTGATTGAGCAGTTGAATAGGGAAGGACACACGATTGTGCTTATTACGCATGATATGGATGTAGCTAAACGCGCTTCGCGCACTGTCATCATGAGAGACGGTGTGCTCAGCGAGCAAAGGAGTGACAGCAATGAAGCTGACGCAAGGCTTCCGAATGGCGTTCAAGAGCGTCTTATCGAACAAGCTTAGAACCGTTCTCTCCATGCTCGGCATATTAATTGGCGTTGCAACCGTAATCGCACTTGTAGCAATGGGCGAAGGCTCTTCCAAGCGGGTGGAGGCGCAGGTCGCATCACTTGGTACGAATATGCTATCTGTCACGATTACAGGTCGTGGTACAGATACGACGCTTTCCAAGGAAGAAGCAATGGCTTTCGCTGATCTTCCAAACGTAGCGGGGGTATCACCTGTTGTTAGCAGTACGGCTTCCGTGAAATTTGAGAAAACGAGCACATCGGTAACGGTTGAAGGCATAACTCCAGAGTATGAGTTTGTTAATGATTTCAGTGTACAGACGGGGAGATACATTGCACCTGTGGATGAAATGAATGCGCAGAAGGTAGCGCTCATTGGTGTTACAACAGCTGATGACTTATTTGGCTCGGATGATCCGCTGGGGAAGATCGTTCTTATTGATGGAATGCGTTTCACTATAGTCGGGCTTCTTGAATCGAAGGGGAGCTCGCTCACGGGATCGAATGACGAGAAGATACTTATTCCTCTTGCAGCGGCGCAGCGGCTGTTTAAAACAGTAGGCGTCCGCACCATTTATATGAAGGTTACGGATATGGATTTGATGGACCGGGTAATGGCGCTGCTTGAAGTACAATTAACGGAGAAATTCCGCGGAGCAACGAATAGTTATCGTATATTCAATCAAGCCGATGCTATGAAAACACTCAATTCGGTCAACGATACGATGAGTACAATGCTCGTTGGCGTTGCTGCCATTTCCCTCGTCGTTGGCGGAATTGGAATAATGAATATTATGCTTGTTTCAGTTACGGAGCGAACGCGTGAAATCGGCATTCGAAAGTCTCTGGGAGCGAAAAGGCGAGATATCTTATTTCAATTTCTCGTTGAAGCCGTTACGATAAGCGCGCTAGGTGGCATACTAGGCATATTACTTGGCTACGCTGCTTCTATTGTAATCGGGAAAGTAATGGCTACGGAGACGTCCGTATCTACGGATATGGTGCTAGCATCGTTTGTTTTTTCGGCATTAGTTGGCATTGTTTTTGGTATTTTCCCTGCCAACAAGGCGGCTGGATTGAAGCCTGTTGATGCTCTGCGACACGATTAATATGGACGTTGATATAGCCGAACGAGTTCTACCCTACTATTTCCGCTCATAGAATAAACCATCAAAGCCGGATTAAGAGAGAGGCTGATCCAGCTCTAAGGAATGGAGCTTGCAGCTCACGGCTAGGATGGGAAGGAGAGGCATGAGACGGAATAGAGAGAGCTTGATAAGGCAGCTGCGTCTGCTTAGGACAAGTCGTTTTTGGCAGATGTTTGGGGTTGGTATTTTGCTAGGCGCATCGATAGTGTTTATAAAATTATCTTTAACCGAAATTGCCGGGAGCAGAAGCTCTGTAACGAATACGAATGAAAGCACTTTGGGATATCATGTATCAGAGGGATTAGGTGCGAATTCAAAAGTGGATCTAAAGCCTATGACGGAGCTGGAAAGCCCGGATGGATCAGATATGAATGCTTTGGATAGGCTGAATGTCCGTGTCTATTTAACAAAGGAAAAAAGAATGGAAATAGTTCCGCTAGAGACGTACGTTCAGGGTGTCCTTGCGGGAGAAATGCCCGTAGATTTCGAACTGGAGGCGCTAAAGGCGCAGGCGATAGCCGCTCGCACCTATATTGTTCGTAGATTGGCACTTAAAGATAGAAGCGGGATGGAGGTAGAGAACGCGGATGTGACGGATACGATCGAGCATCAAGTATATGTTCCTCTCGCAAAGCTTGCTAGTAAATGGACTGGCGAGGATAAAAAAAACAATTTGGCCAAGCTGAAGAAGGCTGTAATGGAAACCAAGGGGCTTATCATTACGTATAAGGGCGAGCCCATTCAAGCTGCTTTTTTCTCAACAAGCAATGGATTTACGGAAAATTCGGAGGATTATTGGGAGCAGTCGCTTCCTTATTTACGCAGTGTGGCGAGTCCGTGGGATGAAGTCATTTCTCCACGATATAAAGAAACGATTGAGCTGAATAGACAAGATTTTTATAGGAAGATGGGTCTCTCTGGCAAGCTTGCTGAAGGGAAGCCTGCTATTAAATTGCTTGAGAAAACAGCCGGAAATAGAATAAAAACAATAGCAATAAATGGTCAAAGTTTTAGCGGCCGAGATGTTCGCGAAAGGCTGGCTCTAGCATCATCCCAATTTACTTGGTTGATTAAGAATGATAGCGTTGCATTTACGACCTTTGGCTTCGGGCATGGTATAGGCATGAGCCAATGGGGAGCTAACGGAATGGCAAAGGAAGGCAGCTCGGCTGAGGATATTATTCGTCACTATTATACCGGCACAAAGGTAGAACAAGCTTCGAAGCTTCCAATTCAATCAAACTCTTAAAAATGCCTTTCACCTCACGTATAAACCTAGCATATTTGGTAACAATGGCTAGTGAGGTGATAGAAAATGAATGATCAAAATCAAAACAAACCGAAGCAAAGACCAGAAGAAACTCCCAAAACTGTTCTGGGAGGAACGTCTGCCGCCAAATCTAGCAGTGGATGGAAGAGCCTTTTTGCAAAGCGATGGGTTTCTCCAGCAATCTTCATGGCCGCGGCAGCAATTATCGTAACCTTAATGTGGATCTATCAGGGGGCGGATGAAGGAAAACCTGCAACAGCAAATCCGGACTCTACTGAAGTTTCACAAGGGGACAAAACAAAACCGCAGGGCAAGGATAATGATGCACCAATGGTTATGGCTGGTGACGAAATGATGGAGTGGCCAGTTGTAGACAAAGCAGCACTGAAAGTTGAGCTTCCGTTCTATGACGAGAAAGCTACCGATGCAGAGAGGGAAGCAGCCGTAGTTCAAATGGGTGACACATTCGCTCCGCACATGGGTATTGATTTTGTTGATCCGAATGGCAAAACCTTCGATGTGCTTGCTTCGATGTCAGGCAAAGTTACACATGTAGAGCAGCATCCGATGAACGGCAACATCATTGAAATTACGCATCCGGGCGGTTTAGTAACCGTGTACCAAAGCGTTACAGATGTTCAGGTGGCTGAGGGCGATGATGTGCGTCAAGGAACTAAGATTGCTGTAGCAGGCCGAAATGATCTGGAACGCGATCTAGGCATTCACCTTCATTATGAAACACGAAATGAAGGCAAAGCCGTCAATCCGAGCTCGTTAATCACGGAATAGTATCGGAACAGAAATAACGTATCGCTTCAAAAAATAGGTCTTTAGACGTACAGGCAGGGGCTAATCCCCTGCCTGTTTTATGTTTTTATGAAAAATTATTAACATTCGGGCTTGTCAGGCTTGGCCATAACGAATATCTATCCGCTCCACTCATATAATGTACCAAACTATCTCGAGTAGGGAGGCGGGAACGTGCACGATTACATTAAGGAGCGAACCATTAAAATAGGCCGCTGCATCGTTGAAACGAAGCATACGGTGCGAACGATCGCCAAGGAGTTCGGTGTGTCCAAAAGTACGGTGCACAAGGACTTAACGGAGCGGCTTCCTGAAATAAACCCCGATTTGGCCGATCAGGTTAAGCACATTCTCGAGTATCACAAATCAATTCGGCATTTGAGGGGAGGGGAAGCAACAAAAATTAAATACAAAAAAACAGGCACAAAAAAACGTGAAGTTTTGGCGGCGGGAAAAGCGTGAAGTTTTTTCGCGATTCATAGAGGGTTTTTGTATTTTTTGGCGAATAATGAACGTAGCGGTTTCTATGACAAGGGAACTAAATGTGCGTTATGCAAACATTATTCGTTGGGGGACTTAAGCCTTATGTTGAGCAAGGATATTGGGATTGATCTTGGTACAGCCAATGTTTCCATTCATGTGAAAGGAAAAGGCATTGTTCTTGATGAGCCGTCAGTCGTTGCGATTGAAAGCGATTCGAAGAAGGTGCTGGCCGTTGGCGAGGAAGCACATAGAATGGTTGGACGTACGCCGGGCAATATAGTGGCAATTCGCCCCTTGCGGGATGGCGTTATTGCGGACTTTGAAATTACGGAAATTATGCTTAAGGAATTCATTAATCGTGTTGAAGGACGGAAATGGTTTAGCCGACCACGTATCCTCATTTGTGCTCCAACGAATATTACTTCGGTTGAGCAGAAGGCGATTCGCGAAGCAGCGGAACGCAGCGGTGCGAAGGAAGTATTTCTTGAAGATGAGCCCAAAGCTGCCGCAATAGGGGCTGGAATGGATATTTTCCAGCCCAGCGGCAATATGGTTGTAGACATTGGCGGAGGCACGACGGATGTAGCCGTTCTTTCTATGGGCGACGTTGTGACCGCCTCTTCTATTAAAGTTGCAGGGGACAAGTTCGACGATGCGATTATGAAATTTATTAAGAACAAATATAAGCTTCTGATCGGTGAGAGAACGAGCGAGGATATTAAGATAAAGATCGGCACCGTGCTTGAGGGAGGACATCAGGAAGAAATGGATATCCGCGGCCGAGATATGGTATCGGGACTGCCTCTTACGATTACTATTCGTTCGGGAGAGGTTCGCGAGGCGCTATGGGATCCCATTATGTCTATCGTTTCCGCAGCGAAGTCTGTGCTTGAACGGACACCGCCGGAGCTGTCTGCAGACATTATTGATCGCGGCGTTATATTGACTGGTGGAGGCGCGCTGCTTGGCGGACTTGATAGTCTTATGGCCGAAGAACTGAAGGTGCCGGTACTAATTGCCGAAAATCCGAAGCTTTGCGTAGTTAGAGGAACGGGTATTATGCTTGATAACTTGGACAAGCTCGGGAAGAAGTAAAGCATGCAGCGGCCAGATTTATTTGTGCGGGTAGGGAGCCTTAGGGGGGCGCAGCCGAGGCGTAAATGAGTCGAAGGTCGCATGGACAAGCTATACATGCAGCCTTGCTTTCAACCGATAATATATAGAGGTAAATTCGATTGTAAGCGGCCAAGGGGGTAGCAACTATGTTAAGAGGATTATTTACCGCAGCGTCGGGAATGATTTCTCAGCAGCGCAGACATGATACGGTAACGAACAACATATCTAATATAAATACACCTGGATATAAACAGACGAATGCGGTTACGCGCTCATTTCCGGACATGCTGCTGTCTTTGACAGGAGCGGGTCCAGAGAATGCAACGACGGTCGGGAAATTGACGACCGGTGTTTTTGCGGAAGAAAGCTTGTCTATCCATCTGCAGGGTGATTTGACACAGACGAATAATGCTTCTGATTTCGCGCTTATTTCGAATATTGAGTTGGATGGGCATGCGTTTGATGCATCAGGTAAATATACAAGTCCTGAAGGCGAGGTTACTTTTCAGCCGCAAGCATTTTTCACGATTCAAGATCAAAACGGCGATGTAAGATATACAAGAGGCGGTAAATTTACGCTAACGGAGCAGGGCTTCCTCATGACAAGCGATGGCTCGAGCGTTCTTGGAACAAATGGTCAGCCTATTCGAATGCCGGCAGGAGTCGGTCTCGACAGCTTGATTCTTACGGGTGATCAACGGTTCGTTGATGCAAATGGAGTAGATGTTGGCGTTCAACTGCTTATTAGCCGAGTTGATAATCCGAATCAGCTTGTACGTGAAGGAAATGGTAATTTTCGCTTCGCAACAGCAGATGGTCAAGCAGCAGCAATTGCTCAAGGCGAACGCGTGGAAGTCAGACAAGGCTATGTTGAGCGTTCGAATGTAGATACTGCACAAGCTGCCGTAGATCTCATGTCAGCACTTCGTGCCTATGAGGCAAACCAGAAGGTTATCCAATTTTACGACCAAAGCTTAAGCAAAGCAGTCAATGATGTCGGCCGTGTATAAAGGCAGAAGGAGGCGCATGAAGCATGAATAGTTCAATGATTAATGCAATGGTATCGATGAATGGGCTTCAGCAAAAGCTGGATCTGCTTGCAGATAATATTGCTAATGTAAACACGGTTGGCTATAAACGGAAGGAAGCAACCTTTGAGGATCTTCTTACGAATGCAACCGTGCAGCCAGAAGCCTTTAATCAGAAAGGCCGACTTACCCCGCTTGACTTTACGCAAGGCTGGGGTGCAAAGATGACGATGGTTCAGCCTAATTTATCCCAAGGCCCTATGCAGCTCACAAACAAGGATACGGATCTTGCTGTGGAAGGAAACGCCATGTTCGAGGTTGTGGTGGACGCGGCAGGAAACCGCGGTTATACGCGCAACGGAGCGTTTCAGTTGACGGTAGGTGCAAACGGTGATACGATTTTGGCAACGGAAGATGGATACCCCGTTGTGTCTAAGATAAGAGATGCGACAACCGGTAATTTGGTTGAAAGCAATATTGTGGTACCTGAGGGCTACAGCCTCCGCGTAAATTCGGATGGATCGGTGCTCGGCGTATCCTCCACAAAAACGATTGAGCTGGGGAGCATAAAGCTGCTTCATGCTTCGCGTCCAGCTGCATTGACTGCGGTTAATGATAACTTGTTTGTTGTTGCAAACGGAATTAACGTGGATGATGTGGTTCAGGAGGTAATCCCAGATTCAGATAATCTTATTTCACTGCGTCAAGGCTACTTGGAGCAATCGAACGTCGTGCTGACGGACGAGGTGACTGAGCTTATTAATGTGCAGCGCGCTTATCAATTGGCAGCTAGAGCGTTATCATCCAGCGATACGATGATGAGCCTTGCAAACGGATTGCGCGCATAAGGATAGGATGATGTTGATGAGTATGGCCGATGAACGAATGGACCGCGATGCAAGCGGGTTCGGGAATCAAGCTGAAGAGGGCGGCTCTAAGAAGAAGAAGCGCAGTAATCGCGTGAAGACTGACGTGAGCTCAAAAAAGAAGCAACGGCCCGCAGGGGTTAGGGTGCTGCTGTGGCTTTTACGCAAAAGCATCGTACCGCTCATAATGATAATTATGCTTATTACAGGTTTATATGTCGGATATGTTGTCGTCGGTAAGCAGCCGGAGGATGAAGTATTCCAGTGGTCTACCTGGCAGCATATTTATGATTTAATATTCGCGGATTCCTAATAAACATAATAAAAAGCAGATCAAGGTTTAATCCTCGATCTGCTTTTTATTATGTTTAGTTACTATTTTACAGTTACTCGTATGGCAACTGTTTTGCCTGCGAAGGTTGCTTTAATAGAAGCAGAGCCTTTCTTGACAGCTGTAATTTTGCCGTCCTTCACGGTAGCTACGCTGGCATTGGACGTTGTCCAGAGCGCTTCTTCTGTCACGACTACAGGATTTCCAGTCGTATAATTAGCTTGCAGCTTGGCTGTGAAAGTACCGCCAGGGCTGAGCTGAACCGACTTGCTGGAGAGAGTAAGCGACTTCAGCTTCGGTGAAATGACTACAGGGATGATAAGTGTCTTTTCTTGATATGATCCAGAAATTTTTGTTGTGCCAACAGCGATTCCTTTTACAGATGTTCCGCTGACGCTAGCGAGATTCGGATTGCCGATTTCCCAGTTCATTCTGGAGCCGAGCGAAACCTGTTTGCCGCTCTTGTAATAACCCGTTACTTTAACTGATTTCGACTTGCTCGGGAAGAGCTCAATAACGGTTGGCTCAGCGACTAGTTTAATGATTTCTTCTTCAATTTTCACACGTATGGTTAGTGTTTTATTCAAGTAAGTAGCAGTTATCGTAATGTTGGATTCCTCAATGCCCTTCATCGAAGATTCCTTCAAAACAATGTTGTCAGATGAAGATTTCCAAATTGCTTTAGCAGTAACATTCTCTTCTTCGCCATCTTCGTTAACAACGTAAAGAGTAGGGTAGGGTCTTTCTTTACCCAGAACAAGGCTAAGATCCTTCGTATCAGACAGAAGCTTTAACGGTTTTATATGAACAATCAGATTAACTTCGGCCGTATAGCCTTGCGCGGTTGCTGTAAGAATGGATTCTCCAAGGGCTTTAGCGGTCCATTTGCCATCCTTAATTTCTGCAATTTTCTCATCTTTAGAAGTCCAGGTTACTAGCTTGGACACATCTACCTTTGAACCATCAAATGTCGTTGCTGTTACTTTAGGCAGGTCGCCGCTTAGTTCGGCAAAGCCGTCAATGGTTTCTGTTTCTATGCTAAGCTCGCTAATGCTAGGATAAACAGTAACCTCGATGCTTCGGCTTACTCCTTTATAATTAGCAGTTATTTTTGTTGTGCCAACTGCTTTCGGATATACTTTACCGTTCAGGACTGTAGCAACTATGATATTGGAGGAAGTCCAATCCGCCTTTAATGTAGCATCTTCAGAGTCATTCTTGTTGTCCAGAACATCGGCTTTTATTTGTAATGGCTCGTCTTGCAAAAGCATATGGTATTCTTTCTCTGGCGAAAGCTTAATCGATTGGTATGCAGTACGCACTACAACTTCGATCGATGTGGACACGCCTTTGTAAGATACGGTGATTGAGGTTTTGCCCGCTGTCTTGGCGGTAACGACACCTTTGTCAACGGAAGCTATTTTATCATTTGCGCTGACCCATTTCGCTGTGCTCGTAACCACTTCAGTTCCACCTGTCTTTGGAGCGACGGTAGCGGTCAATTCTTGGTCATCTGAGCCGAGATCCATCTCAAGCAGTTTGCTTGATGTGTTGGAATCTATGCTGATTGATTTATAAGGTGATGATACATTAATGATAATACTGTCTGATTTTCCTTTAAGCTTGGCCGTAATCGTAACAGTGCCGACACCAATCAGCGTAATCGTTCCGTCGTTAACTGTAGCGATAGCGGAGCTGGAGGTTGTCCAGACTGCATCTGTCGTTACGTCTTTCGTATCGTTTGATTTGGTTCCATTCAATTTAAACACCAAAGGCTGACCAATCTCGATATCCATAGTGGCAGGAGCAGTCACTCCGCCGTTCATTAATGTAACCGTATCATAAATATAATCGGAGGAAGCTTTCACGTTGATCGTAAATCCTTTATAAGTAGCGCTGATCGTCGCGGTTCCCTTGCCAACGCCGGTCAAAACGCCTTTATCCACTTTTACATAGGAAGTATTGGATGATTTCCAGGCTGCCTCTGAGGTAACGTCTTTCTTCGAAGACGAACCTGATAAAGAGGCAAGAACGGAGACAATGACTTTATCATCTTCAACGAATGTTTCGAGCGATGATGTGCTGTTATTGTAATCTGACGGCAGATAATCAAATTCAATGCCAGTCACTGTATCCTCTGCAGCATGCGCAACTCCTGTTACTGACATCATAACAAGCACGAAGGCTAACGCAGCCGCCAACCACCTACGAGTTTCTCTCAACGACATGTTAAATCGTAAACTAAAATTCACTACATCCCTGTCCTTTCTGGCTTAAAGTTTTTGATATCTTCTAATTATTAACGGTTAATAGTGCGGGAAAGTGAATAACGAAGGTGTAATTTGTATTTAAAAATTTGGTTAAATGCTAATAAAGCAGCAATGGATAGGGGAATAACCTTTATTCTGGATTAGTGATAGTTTTATTTTTGGGGGAGGTAGTTGTATAATAGTTGGGAACCTTCGTGGACAGTCAGCAATAGGTAGAGGAGCGTGAATAGTTGAATCTGCCGAATTTATTAACATCATTGCGATTTGTTTTAATTCCTGTTTACATAACCGTGTTTGCACAAGGGCATATGATTCCTGCATTTTTCATTATGGTCGCAGCTGGCATTACAGATGTACTGGATGGATATATTGCACGAAGAAGCGGCCAGGTAACGACGGTTGGCATGATGCTTGATCCGCTGGCCGACAAGCTGATGCTTATTACTGTCATTGTATCGTTGCTTGTTTCTCAGCATATTTCTTGGGCAGCGGCAGCAGCGATGTTTTTGCGCGATTTGGGTATGATAGCGGGAGGGTTTTATTTTCATTTTCGTGGAAAAAAGACAGTGCCCTCGAATTGGATGGGGAAGCTGACTACGGTTTTATTTTATTTGGCGATCATGCTTATTTTCTTTGAAGCGCCCCATGCACATCTGTATTTGTGGGCAGTTATTGCATTTTCGTTCGTAACTTCTATCATGTACATCGTAATGTTCAAAGCGCTTAATAAGCCAGCTGCCTTCTGAACTGCCATGATATATAGCAGCAATGCCATTCATGAACAAAGAGGCTTGGCAATGAACCTAATCTGGTTCAAGCAGCCAAGCCCCTTATCTTAACCTTCATGAACTGCAGTTTCATGAGGGGTAGGCATAGTATTGACCATAGGAATACGTTTTATACCGAATAACAATTGGAGAAGGGAAGTTTTTTAACATGTTGGATATCAATCAAATTCAAGAAATTATACCGCACCGTCCGCCGTTTTTGCTTATTGACCGTATTTTGGAGGTCGAGCCTGGCGTACGAGCAGTTGGACTCAAAAATGTAACCATGAACGAACCTTTCTTCGTAGGACACTTTCCAGGCTACCCGGTTATGCCGGGCGTGCTTATAGTAGAAGCACTTGCGCAAGTGGGTACAGTTGCCATGCTGATGATTGAAGCAAACCGCGGAAAGCTAGGCTTCTTTGCTGGTATTGATGGTTTCCGCTTTCGCGGACAAGTAAAACCAGGCGATACGTTGACCCTTGAGGTGCAAATTACAAGGCTGAAAGGCTCTATTGGAAAAGGACAGGGAACTGCGCGTGTAGGCGATCAGATAGTCGCAGAAGGCGAGCTTATGTTTGCTTTGTCTAATCCTTCATAAAAAAATAAAAGTATGAAAGAGGCTGCTAAATATGAACAAACCAGCGACTGATACGATTAAAGCAAAATATGAAGCATGGCTGAATGATCCGCTTATTGATGCTGCGACAAAGGAAGAGCTTCGCGGTATTGCAGGTCAAGAGAAAGAAATTACGGACCGCTTCTATCGTGATCTTGAATTTGGAACGGGTGGCTTGCGCGGCGTAATGGGTGCGGGTACGAACCGTTTGAATGCATATACAGTCGGCAAAGCAACGCAAGGTCTTGCTAACTGGCTGCTAGCTGGAGCAACTGACGGTGGAAGTCCCTCTGTCGTTATTGCGCATGATTCACGCAATTATTCACCTGAATTTGCTCTTGATGCGGCACTCGTACTGGCAGGGAACGGTATTAAGACATACTTGTTTAAATCTTTGCGTCCAACGCCGCAGCTGTCCTTTGCGGTTCGCGAGCTGAAAGCGGCGAGCGGCATCGTAATTACGGCCAGCCACAATCCGCCTGAGTACAACGGCTACAAAGCTTATGGAGCAGACGGTTGCCAGCTCATCCCTGAGGAAGCGGAGCAGGTTATCGCCTCAATCGGCCAAATTGCTAGCTTTGATGAAATAAAGCGCGTGTGCCGCGAGGAAGCGGAGGGGAGAGGCTTGCTGTGCTGGCTCGGCGAGGATGCGGACCAAAAGTTCATCGACACCGTTGTAGCGCAAAGCTTGAATGCTGAGCTGCTGCGAGGCGGAATTGGCGAGAAGTTTAGCGTGGTCTTCACACCGCTTCATGGCACAGGCAATATGCCTGTTAGTGAAGTCCTCAAGAAGGTAGGCTTCAGCAATGTTCATATTGTGCCAGAGCAGGAGCAGCCGGACGGTTACTTCAGCACTGTGAAATCACCAAACCCAGAGGAGCGCGAAGCATTCACGCTTGCGATTAAACTGGCTCAAGAGGTGAATGCCGATATTATTATCGGTACTGATCCTGATGCAGACCGGATGGGTGCGGTCGTGAAAAACAACGAAGGAGAATACGTTGTCCTGACAGGCAATCAATCTGGCGCACTGATGGTCCATTATGTATTGAGCCAGTTGAAAGAGCGCGGAAAGCTGCCGGAGAATGGCATTGTCATTAAGACGATTGTAACAAGCGAGCTTGGAGCTGATATTGCGCGGTCTTATGGAGCGGCAGTCGAGAATACGCTAACCGGCTTTAAATATATTGGGGAAAAAATGACGCAATACGAGAAAACAGGCGAGCATTCCTTCCTTTTTGGTTATGAAGAAAGCTACGGTTATTTGACCGGAACTTACGCTCGTGATAAAGATGCTGTCGTTGCTGCATTATTAATTTGTGAGGCAGCTGCATACTACAGCAGTCAAGGGAAAACGCTATATGATGTGCTTCTGGAGCTTTATGCGGAATTTGGAGTCTATCTTGAAGCTTTGGAATCTCGTACGCTTAAAGGCTTGGACGGCGTACAGAAGATTGGCGCTATCATGGATGATTGGCGTAATAACCCGCCAACTGAAATTGGCGGAGTCAAAGTTGCTGAAGTAATGGATTATACTAAAGGCCTTGATGGGCTGCGTCCAGAGAATGTGTTGAAATATTTGCGCGAGGATGGCTCATGGTTCTGCTTACGGCCTTCTGGCACGGAACCGAAAATCAAAGTTTATTTTGCTGTTAAGGGTGAGTCCCAAGCTGCAGCAGCTTCTATGCTGCAAACGTTGAAGACAGCCGTTATGGAACGGGTAGACCGCAGCGAATAGAATTTTATAAACCTGTTTAGAACGGAGGAGTTATGTGTTTTCACGTTGGCAGCAATGGAATCGGCAGGTCAAGCTTGCCTTATGGATTATTGCATTAATCGGAGTTGTAGCAGCATTGCCCCTTGGAGCTTTACGGATGGACATGGAGAAAGCTTCGAAGCACGTAGAGTATGTATTTGATTACCGGGATATTATAGAGGTAGCGGAGAAGCAAGCTCAGCCGCAATTATTTCTTGAGGAGCAGCTGGCGAAGCTGAAGGAATCTGGCGTCATGACGATGTCCGTTTATGAGAGCTCACTGAAGGAACTGCAGCAGTCCGGCAGATTGACTTACTACAGCTCAAGAGACGCTGCGCTGCTGCAAGGAAAGTTTGAGCAAGCAGGACAAAACTATACGTATATTTTATTCAATGGACCGCAAGAGGAAGAAAAGGTTGGGCCAATCGTAAAGGCAGCGTTAGATCGCGAGGAAATCGTATATAGGGATTGGTCCTACGGTGGTCGCAATGGCTTGGTCGTAGAAATCCCAGTTGCGGAAGCGGTTATGAAAACATTGGACTTTGACCCGATGGCACTGCAAACGATCCATGATGCAGGCTTTGGCTTGCTGCCTCGCTTCTCTGATCGCGTGAAGCCTTATGATCAAAAGTCGATGGATGTTCTTCTTGGCCAGTTGAAAGAGCTTGGCGTCGATCGGGTGCTGTTTGACGGCGATAAAGTAAAGGGCGCATCTGATCAAGCGAAAGCAAAGAGTTTAGATGGATTCGCGGTATTACTTAATAAGTATCATATTGGTATCGCTACAATTGAAAACTTAAAAAAACCACAACAAGGTATAAATAAATTAGCCTATCTTACAAACTATAATGTGGTAAGGCTTTACTCATTGTCAGAGAAGGACAGCATGGACATGTCTCCCGAAGCTATTACGGATCGTTTCCTCCTAGCGGCGAAAGACCGGAACATTCGGATGTTCTTCCTAAACGGAACCTCTCAATCCAGTGTGGATAAAGCGAAAATAGTTCATTCTTTGGATAATATTAATGAAGCTATGAGCGGTAAAGATGGTGTTGTAGCAACGCTATCAAATGCTGGATTTACGCCTGGACATCCGGAGCCATTTAAATACGAGCAGCCATCCTGGTCGAAGGCGCTGCGTGGAGTGGTGGCAGCTGGAGCCATTGCCTTGATCGCATTAATGGTTGGCGCATTCATTCCTGGCGTCTACATTCCTGTGTTCTTATTAGGGATAATTGGAAGTGCAGGATTGTATCTGACCAGCAGAACCTCGCTTATGGAGCAGGGGCTTGCATTAGGAGCAGCTGTCAGCGCTCCTACGTTAGCCTTAATCTGGGTAATGAATCGAATTTACGCTAGAACCGTTGGTGATCGCCGTATAGTTGGAGGCGGAAGCTGGTCGGTAGGCCGCAGCCAGTCATCGAAAGCGCCGCATCAGCCAGGTGCTGTCTATGATAAAGGCAATCAAATGAAATGGATATTCCCATCCGCTACAATTGGACGCCGCTTTGGCTTAGCGATCACTTGGTTTGTGTCTGCGTCGCTCATTTCGATAATGGCGATTCCGTTAGTATTTGGGCTTCTTAATAACATTACTTACAGCTTAGTGCTGGAGCAGTTCCGCGGCGTAAGCGTGCTGCATCTTGCTCCAATCGCACTCGTTGCGGTTTATGTTCTTTTCTACAATGGTCAAATGTCTGTAGGAAAACTGCGCTCTTTGCTTACTAAACCTATTACTTTGACGTGGATCATAATAGCAGCTGTCATCGGAATAATTGGTTACTACTATTTGTCGCGTACAGGCAATGCCGGTCAAGTATCTTCTATCGAGCTCGTTATCCGCGGCTGGCTGGAATCGACGTTCGGCGTTCGGCCGCGCTTTAAAGAGTTTATGCTGGGCCACCCGCCGCTTGTACTCGGTTTGTTCTTGGCACTGCGTTACCGTGCAGCGTGGCTGCTTGTAATAGCAGGCTCCATTGGACAATTGACAATGGTAGATACATTCGCGCACATTCATACGCCGTTATATATTTCGGTGATTAGATTGCTGCTTGGGTGGGGAACAGGGTTAATTATTGGCTGTATCTTGATCCTAGCGTGGCAGGTCGTGGAAGGAGCAATACGTAAATGGGCGCCAGCAATCATTCGCAAGTTTGTCGCATAGTTATTTCCGGCTATTATGGCTTTCGAAATAGCGGCGATGAAGCGGTGTTAAAGTCGATATTGCTTGCACTGGAAGTTGAAGGAAAAGCACAAGGAATTCAAATTCAACCAATTGTTTTGTCTGGTGATCCGGCATCGACAAGCCAAATGTACGGCGTTGAATCTGTTCGCCGCATGCATCCGGGCGATCTGATGAAAGCACTGCGTAGCTGTGATGGTCTGATAAGCGGCGGCGGAAGCCTGCTGCAGGACGCGACAAGTGCGAAGACAATTCCGTATTACACGGCAGTCATGAAACTTGCTCAACTTCTCGGCAAACCTACCTTCGCCTACTCGCAAGGTATCGGCCCCGTTAACCGACGCTGGATGGACCCGCTGATCCGCAGCGTAATGAAGCGCAGTGCTTATGTGTCCGTACGGGATGCAGAATCGGCATCCTTGCTTGCCTGGATTGGCTTGCCTGAGAACCGAATCGACGTAGTGCCTGATCCGGTTATGGGCTTGCCGCTGCCGCTTAGCTCGAACGAAAGCTTGCAGCGCAGCTCCACAGCGGACGAGCTGCCGCTCGTTGGCGTATCGCTGCGCCGCTGGCGCAGCGACGGCGGCGACCTTGCTCGCGCCGCCGAAGCGCTAATCGCGCTCTCGAAGCGGACGCCTGTGCGGCTGCGCTTCCTGCCGTTCCACACCCCCTCCGACATCGAAGCGTCGGAGGAAGTGCTGGAACGGCTGCGCGGCCGGCTCGGCAGCGGTTCCACCGCCGAGCTGGCCACCGTCGGCGACGACCCCCAGCAAATGCTGCTGGAGGTCAGCCGTTGCGACGCTTTGTTCGGCATGCGCCTCCATGCGCTTATTTATGCAGCCAATCAAATGGTACCGATGCTTGGCTTGTCTTATGACCCGAAGATCGATCAATTCCTTCATCGATTGGGGCTCAAAGCCATCGGCACAACGGAGCAGCTCGATGCCGATGCTTTCGCAGCAGCGGCAAGCTCGCTGCTGGAAGACAAAGCGGGCTGGCAGGCTGAACATAAGCCAGCAATCGACCTATTAAAACAACAATCGCAAAAACCGGCGCAACAAATTGTCCAGTTCATGCGTCAAACCATATTGAGGTGACTTGCACTTGTCAAAACAAGTACCAACCGTATCTATTTACGGCATCCCATTCTCCAAAATGAGCATGGATGAGACGGTTAATTACTTAACAGAAGCCATAGAAAAGAGACAGCAGACTCATGTCATAACGGCTAATCCCATTATGATTATGTCTGCGGTTGAGGATGCGAACTACAGCGCCATGATCAAGCAAGCGGACTTAATTGTGCCAGACGGCGCAGGAGTTGTATGGGCAGCGAAGCATGTGGGACATCCAGTTGCGGAACGAGTAACGGGCTTTGATCTGTTGCATCGTCTGCTTGCGCAAGGGGAGTCCCGCAAATGGAAGGCTTATTTGCTAGGCACCTCGCAGGAGGTCATTGAAGCAGCGGCTGAGAAGCTGCAGCTGCAATATCCACAAGTGCGTATTGTCGGCTATCGCAATGGCTTTTTTGGGCCGGAGCAAGACGAGGAAGTAGTCGAGGCTATTATGCATGTCGCGCCCGATATGTTATTTGTGGCACGCGGAGCTGATACACAAGAGCCGTGGATCGTCAAATTTAAACAGAGGCTTGGAGTACCCCTAATTATGGGAGTAGGCGGCAGCTTTGATGTCGTGTCAGGTAAGCTGAAGCGCGCTCCAATGATATACCAGAAGCTCCGGATGGAGTGGTTTTATCGCCTGCTGCAAGAGCCTAAACGCTACAAAAGGATGCTTGTTTTGCCGAAATTCGTAGTGAGAGTGCTTCGCGACAAGGAAAACGTAACAAAACCGCGTCATACACCGTAAAGATCCGCAAAACCGTGAAAATCGGATGAAAACGGGGTTGGAGTTTCTTTTTCAATCGGAGTATAATTCACTTCGGTAGAAAGAAAAGGGGAGTTGCACACATGCCAGTTGGCTTGCTGTATACAATTGGATTTATTATCGCTCTTATTTTAGCAATTGCAATGACGCCGCTTGTTAAGAAATTTGCTTTCAAAGTAGGCGCAATAGACAAACCAAATCACCGCAAAGTACATACGCGCATCATGCCGCGTCTTGGCGGTCTAGCTATTTATATCGCATTCGTAGGCGCGTTCTTTATTTTATCTCCATTTATTCCAGAAGGCCTGCTTCGCGCGCAGGATTCCAATATGATTAATGCGCTGCTGGTGGGCGGCACAATGATTATTATTTTGGGTGCTTTCGATGATCGCTTTGAGCTTTCCGCAAAAATTAAATTAATTGGCCAGGTTGCTGCAGCTTGCGTCGTCGTATTCGGATTTGACGTTAAGATCGACCTGCTGAACATTCCTTTCGGGGAAACGATGCAGCCGATTGCTGGCTGGCTCAGCATCCCGCTTACGATTCTATGGATCGTTGGCGTAACGAATGCCATTAATTTAATCGACGGCTTGGACGGGCTCGCCGCTGGTGTATCCGGTATCGCAATCGCAACGATAGTGGTAATGGCATCGCTTATGGGCTTCCAGCCTGTTATTCTGCTCAGCACTTTGCTGCTAGGCGGAATCGTCGGATTTCTCGTATTTAACTTCCACCCTGCAAAAATATTTATGGGTGACTCAGGCTCGTTGTTTCTTGGCTTTAGCCTAGCCACGCTTTCCATGCTTGGCTTCAAGCAGGTAACATTGGTTTCATTCGTAACACCGCTGCTTATTATCGGCGTGCCTCTTTCGGATACTTTTTTTGCGATTGTTCGCCGCTGGGTCAACAAGCGTCCAATCTTTGCTCCGGACAAAGGCCATTTGCATCACCGTTTACGTGATCTAGGCTTCAGCCATCGTCGTACCGTCCTAATCATTTGGGGGGTTGCTGCTTTATTCGGAGGGCTGGCTATTGTGCAGTCTGCCGTTGTTCAATCAAGTGCAGCGAACTGGATTACCTTCGCGGTTATTTGCATGCTCATGTTCTTCTTGCAGATCGGCGCTGAGTTAACCGGTATCGTGGACAAAACGCGTAAGCCACTTATTAATTTTTTAAATAGAATGCGCCTCAGGCTTAAAGTGGATGCCGAATCGCGTTCCAAATAATAGAAGGCTCTGAAATCCCTGATGAAGGGTTTCAGAGCCTTTTTGTATATCTGTATATGTATTTTGATAAGAGATTCATGTATTCCTCCAGCCGCTTCTTCTGTATCGTTCATCTTCTTATAGCCCAGCCTTCATCTATTATTCTTTGCTTCACTCTCCCCTCAGCTCAGGAGGCAAAAGCTTAACGAAATTATTTAAGTGTATCATTTGTAAAATTGCTCAAAAAACTAAAAAAATGATGCTTCGGAACCGATAACAAAGGTACAGAACTATTCAGCGGTCAGCACGGCTTTATTTGAATGTAAAGAAGCTGGCTAAAGAGGAACGAGGAGGAAGGTTTATTTCAAGTAGTTAGCTGCTTTGTTGCCTTTACACTAATATTCTGATATCCAGGCACGTTATATAAATAAAGGAGGAACATTGTTTTGAAAAGAATACTTTCATTAGTACTGACGTTAGCTTTGTTGATTACATTGATGCCGCCAGTTGGTTCGTCAGGAATTGTTACGGCCGCAACGGGCAGCTTCAGCTTCCCATTGGAGAAGGATTTGTCTACGCAAGCACGGGTAACGACGGATCCCACCTTGACATTGACTGGTTCTATTACGGGTGTTGATCCATCCTCGGTCTCATACAGTGTCGTACAAGTTATTAATAATAAAGGAACCGACGATCCATCAGATGATCAGCTTGGTTCTAAACGCGAGAATATTACTAGCAATATTTATATCAACGGCTTTAATATTCAGGTTTATAACGTTGAGCTGTTCCCGGGTCTGAACCGTATTACGTTCAGAGGCATACAGGGCGGCGGGGAAGTGACGAATTCGATCTATATCGAATATCACAACGGTCCTGTTTTTTATGATTTAGTAGCTCAGCTGGACGGCAATAAATTTAATATCGAAGAAGCTGGAACGACGGTTGTTCACTCAACTACATCAGCCGGCCGCCAGTCAGCAGATATTAGCATTACGGGCTTTGCGCCCAATTCACAGCAAGTAACTGTTGATGTTAACGGCAACAGTAAAACGTATTCAGTCAATAGCTCTAACAACTATCAGTTCGCAGCTTCACCCATTACACTCCAAAAAGGTAAAAACCTTGTCACGATCAAAGTGAAAAACGCAAACCAAACGGTTGAAACAACGCGTGAGGTTGCCTTTTATAACGGAGAAGTTACGTTCTATGATTTAAATCTCAATGGGAAAGTAGATACGACCGTTGGCGGAACGACAACTACGGTCGATTCTTCGGAGCCACTTGAGTACAATCCGAATTTACTGACGAAAACTACGAACGTTGCTACGGTTACGGGCACGATCATTGTTCCTAACTTTTTGAAGGATGACAGCATTCCACCAGATGGTATTCTAGAACCGCATCCGAACCCGACACAACCAATACCGGTAAAGTATACAATAACTGGAAGTGGGGTTGTTCAGCCTGCTACTTCACCGTCAGTACTTGCTACTCCTGTAGGCCAATATACAGGAAATGAAGCGTTTTTCATTTACCAGTTTACTGCACCAGTAGGCACCGCTTATGCACTTGGATTTGATAAACCCTACAGTATTCAACTAACCGCCAAAAACGCTAGGAAAACAGCGCTCGGACAACCTGATGATGAGGGAACCGGACTTATGGGCTTCTCTTTGCGGAACGCGGCTGCTCAATTTATCGATACCATTAGTTATTTGGGCGGATATCAGTCAGGCACAGGCGAATCATTAACGGGAACACCGCTCGAAGGCGCTAATTTATACAGCGTGCCGTTCGCCATGGAAGTGCTGGTCGGCAATCCGGACTTGTCCGTTACAACGGGACTCGTTTCAGTTACTGACATTAAAAACGTTTCAAATGCATCGGCCACAGGCTACGATTATAATTCCGTAAACAATATCGAGAATAAGTCGGCAAGTCTCGCCAATAAGTTCGTCAACATTAACGGTAAAACCTATAAACGGGAAATCATCGTATTCAAGAAGCTGCCATTCGAAGGCACTCAAACCATAACGCTAAAGGTTGGCAGTGTAACCAAGCAGGTAAAATTCACGATGCTGTTCGGCCCTTATGTGAACTATACAAGCGTGTTCGATAATATGACGGTTTATGATGATACCAATAAGCTGAAAAGTGAACGGATCACGGATGCGATCACAGGCAGCTTGAGTGATTTCAAAGGGATTATCAATAACATTAATAACACTTCTGAAATTCGTTACGACTTTGCTAATAAAGCAGCACAAACCGTATTTTTCTACGTGAACAATACACCGATAAAGCTGCAGCAGCAAGCGGGCAAGCCAGTCACTAATTTCGAGATTATTCCATCCGAAAGAGATAATGCATTCAATGCGTTATTCAGTGGTGAGAATGAAATTAAATTTGTGTTCCAAGGAAGCAAGAACTCATACGAGAAAAAGATTAAGCTTTATCTCATACCGACCAATCTGCCTGTCATACCGGTAGAGGGAACAACCATTTACCCATACAGCAGCAAGCATACGGATCCGCTCCCGAATGATCCAAACTTTGTGAATCGCGGCGGCATTTTTACAACGAATGAAGCGAATATGAATGTATTCGGAACTTTTGATTTTATCGATTTCATCGCAGCAGGTGCTACTAATACGGATATTGTTAACAATATTCAAGCGAAAATCGATCAAATGAATGTAGCCACCAATGGGCTTACTTCACCAGTGAATTATATTTTGAAAATCGAAAGCAGCAGCTCTACAAATGCGATTCGCTGGAATTTAAACAAGCAGCTCATTATCATGAATGGTCCGAATGTAATTGGAACCGTTAATAACACGGCGAATAATGAAGTTGCTAATCTTGCAGTAAGATACGACATCTTGACTAAGACATTTTCATTTATTTTGACTAATCAAACATTAAACCCAGATGGCAGCTCCAGCGTATATACGTTTACGGTGTATAACAACGGCGAGACGGGCCCGAAAGCATCTTACCGGTTAGAGGTTGATCCTACCTCTTTGCCTTACACGATTCTTCGTCCAATATTGCCTAACAAAGCGATCGTGAATCAAAATTTTGTTGAAGTGATTATCGATGCCCCTGGCGCAGATACGATTACGATTAATAAGCAAGCAGCGGAGAAAATTGAGTATGACTCAGATAATAATCCTGCAACTGTAGAATTGCTGTACAAAAATACGTATCGTGTTTACGTGAATAAGCTGAAGGTCGGAAAAAATAAAATCGATTTCGTTATCTCGAACGCCAACAATAAAGTGCAAAGCAGCATAGAAATCACATATGCACCAACTAATATTCCAGGCGCACAATTCATGGAGACTATGGCAAGCAGCCACAAAGTTTTTGATGGCGCACTTTCTTTGAAGTTTGAGAAAGGAACGACTCTAATTCGCACCGATTACAATGTACCGGCGAACTTGAAGAACCAAGTGTTTACCGGACATAATCTGCTATTCGCGATTGCAAATCCAGAGGATGGTGTTGTTGATCGCCGCGAGCTTGAACCATGGCCGCCGAACTTCAACATTATTATGGAAAGCTTTGGGACAAGGTTCCGGCTATCCTATCCAACAAGATTCACTAAAGCGAGTCCTGTATATTGGATCGATGCTGGTTTAGCAGATGATCCGGCTACGACAGCATATGATCCGTTAACGATGGGTGTTGATCCCTACCAATTCCCGAATGCGAAAGGAACAGGCGGGACGAGAATTCCGACCTATGACGATCGCCCAGACAACCGTGAATTAATTACTTCTAAGACAGGAACTTTAACACTAGCATTTGATCCGAAAATGAAGGATAGCGTAGGTACGATCATTACGGCATACCGTTACGATGTTAAAGCGAAATATTGGGAGAACATAGGCGGTACCGTAGATGTGAAGAATAACACAATTACTGTTCCGTTTAGTAAATTCGGTTATTATGTTGTCGGCAAGATGGTGTATTCCTTCTCAGATATGACTTCGCATCCATATGCGAGAAACTATTTAGAGGCTATTTATGCCAAAGGCATCATGAATGCTGCGGGCTTTGATGATTTTGGCGCCAACATCTATATTTCACGCGGCGAATTCGCTAGAATGATGGTTAAGGCACTTGATATTCCGCTCAATTATGAGCTAAGCAAGCCGCACTTCGACGATGTGCCTGCTATCATTAATCCAGATGCATTATGGGATTACCGTTATGTAGAGACGGCAGCGCGTGAGGGCATCATTCGCGGAACTGGTCCGCGTACGTTCCAGCCAAGCGCAAGCTTGACGCGTGAGGAGGCTTCAGTTATTATCTCAAGAGCATTAGATATGAAGCTTGCTACCGATCCTGCGAAAATTTCTAAAGACCTTGAGAAAACATTCAAGGACGCCGGTAATGTAAATTACTACGCGAAGAGCGCGGTTCTGGCGATTTCCAAGAAAAAATACATTTTGGGCTCTTATGTTGACCCGACCAACCCGAAAGCAGGCTCCGTATTTGAGCCTCGATCAAATCTGCTGCGTTCAGACGCAGCGATTATAGTAGCTCGTATATTAGCGGATTTGAAGAAGCTGCCTAGCATCGGTTAATAACCGCTCAAGCAGTGCTTAGAACTGGCCGCAGAGAAATTTCTGCGGCTGGTTTTTTATTTAGGCAGGAAGCCGAAAGTAAAAGGAATGTGCAACATTATCCAAGGAAAAATTTTAGTATATACGTAGTCTATGAAAACAAGCTATACTGACGAGACCATGCGTTAAGTTTAATGCAGGTGCTTGATTGATTGGATCATACATAGTAAAGAGGCTTAAGCACTTATTTGGTGTTATTTTAAAAAAAAGAGTAAAAGTTTTTTTCGCAACATCGCAACTTTTTAGTTTACTGTGCGTTTAAATACATGACAATGTTATACACGCGCCGAAATGATGCGTGAGACCTACACCCATAATGACTAAATTGGAATGAATTCACAACTTCCTCTTTACGGTACGGGAAGCCCATTGTATAATATTATAGTGGCGAAGCAACTCTATTATTTTCCAGTCATCATTTACAAGTTTCTGCGACATGATCTTACAAAGGGTTTATCATGCTCGTAGACATCATTTATATCAAATCCATGCTCAACTCTGGAAAGGGGGTGAATCGGCTATGAGGGAAAAGAGCAATTCATTAGTTAAAGAAAACTCTCAACAACCGAAGGTATTTAGAGGAGGAGAAACAAAGGTTATGAAGAAAAAAATAGCAGCATTTGTACTGGCAACAGCGCTAGTACTACCAACATCTCTAACAGCTTTTGCAGCAACAACACCATCTGACGTGGTGGGCAAACCAGTACAATCCGCAGTTGAAGAACTAACTGCACTTGGCATCATTCAAGGTTATGAAGATGGTACTTTCAAACCTGAGAACCAAATTACTCGCGCAGAACTTGCGAAAATCATCGTTATTGCTTCCGGTAACGAAGCTGCTGCTAACTTGATGGCAGGCGTTAAGCCTTCTTTCAAAGACGTTAAAGCAGGCGCTTGGTACACTGGCTTCATCAACGCTGCTGCTGCTAAAGGATATATCCAAGGTTACAATGGAAACTTCCGTCCAAGCGACAACGTTAAGTTCGAAGAAGTAGTAGCAATCTTGGTTCGTTCATTGGGCTACAAAGAAAGCCAATTGTCCGGCGCTTGGCCGTACAACTACCTTCTTGCAGCACAAGACACTCAAGACAGCAGCTTGTTTGAAGGTCTAGATGTTACTCCTGGTACTACTGCTAACCGCGGTATCGTAGCAAGATTGACTTCTAACACAATCAACTCCAAAACTGTTACTTACAGTGGCACTAACGGCGACGTAGTTAACTACGGCGACAAATTGGTTACAAAAATCGGTGAAACTTCCAAAGCAGTAGTTTCTGCTGCAGCTCTTAACAGCGACAAAGAAATTTCACTTGATGGTCTTAGAATTAAAACTTCTGACAAATTTGTTGTAACTGGCGGAAAAGCTCTTGCTGATCTAGTTGGTCACACAGTTACAGTTGTTAAAACAAAAGACAAAAAACAAGTTCTAGCAATCACTGATGCACAAGCATCTGAGAAAGTAATTGCTTTCGAAAACAACAACACAGCTGGTGTATCTGATACTGTAGGTTACAGCGTTTATCTTACAGCTAAAGACGGTAAAACTTACCCAACTGTACCAAGCACGAAATACCTAGGCTTCAACAAGAACTATGCTGCAGCAACAGGCGCTTTGGCTAAAGGCGAGAAAGCTACATTGTTCTTGAACGCTGATGGCCAAGTACAATTCGTATCAGTAGTAGCTTACACTGATAACAAATTGGTGACTGGATATGAAGCGAAAACTTCATTCCGTCCTGCACGTGTTAACTACTCACCAAATGCTTCTGTAAGTGTTACAGATGCAACTGTAGTTAAGCTTAACGGTGCTCTTGCATCTGCAGCTGATCTTAAAGAAAACGATGTAATTCGTTTTGTAGCAAATGGTACTGAAGCGGTTATCCTTGAAGCTACTCGCAACACTGTAACTGGTAAAGTGGATTCAGTAAGAGTTGAAGGCGGCAAATATTACTATACTGTTTCTGGTAAAGTATACGAAGATCTATTTGCAACTTCATCTGCTAATGCTCTTACATTGGGTTCAGAGTATACTCTGTTCTTGAACAACGACGGCAAAGTTGCTGGTTCAAAAGCAGCTACAGCTAACACTTCAAGCAACTATGCAGTAGCTCTTAAAAATGCTCTTCCTGGTGTTTCTGTAATTGATAACGGTGAAGTTAAAAATGGTTACACTAAACTTGAAGTATTCTCTGTTAAAGAGAACAAAAACCTCACAGTTTACTTGTTGCCTGCTGACATCACTGGAACTATCGCAAAAAATGCTGTTGTTAAGTTGACTTACAATGCTGACGGTAAAGTAACAAAAGCAGCACTTACAAGCACTTCTGCAGCTGCTGGCGTAACTGTTAAAGAAGTAACTGCAACTTCAATTGCAACTACTACTAACTCGACTTACTATGTAAACAGCAACACTGTTTACTTGGATGCTTCGAATCGTGCTAACGATGTAGTGACTGTTGCAACTGCAGCTAACGTAGCTAAAAACGACGAGATCGCTGTTGTTCTTAACAGCAATGGCCTTAACGCTGATCTAGTAGTTATCGTTTCATCTGCTGGTTCTACTAACACAGATACTACAGTTCGTGGTACTTTTGTAACTAAATACACAGTTCTTTCTGGTACAACTACTTCATTCATCGTGAAGCTGAATGTAAAAGGTACTGAAACTGAAATTGCTGTAACAGAAGCAGCTTACGATCTTATTAACACAAATACTGCTAAACATGAAATTCTCACATTGACTGGCCTTGTTGGCGGTAAATACAACACTGTAGGCGGTACTCCTGCGGTAACAGCATTCTCTGCTGTAAATGCTTCTAACGGTACATTTAAAGCAACATCTGCTGGCGTTGCTAAAGACTACATCGTGACACCTGGAACTACTGTTTATGCAGTAGACAAAGACGGTAAAGTTAACATCGATACTTTCGGTGCAATCTCATCCGTTGATGGTGGAACACTTGGTACTGATTTCAATATCTATGTTGTAGCTTCCGATAACCAAATCGGTGGAACTTACACAGAAGCAGCTGTAGTGGTTGTTAAAGTATTGAAATAGTAACAAACGCTAAGTTGAGCTAATCAGCTTACGGGAGAAAGACCGTCGCTTTTGCGACGGTCTTTTTTTGTTTGATTAACAAATTTACTATATATTTACACTTCGTAATAGAGTAAAATATATGTAGTAAAAAAAGGTAAAGATTTAAGAGAAATCTTGTAAAAGTCGAAACTTAACGGAGGTTCAATACGTCTAAACATGTATACCAAAAAAAGATACGGAGTGAATCAGATGACACGAAAGAGCTTCATTGGAATGACTAAGTACGTTTCATTATTAATTGCAATTATTTTTTTTGTAACCGCAGTTCCAGTATCGCAAGCCGCTGCATCTCCAGAAGTATTTAAAAAAGTATACATATCCAAAGATTCGTATATTCAATTAACGGATGCAAATCTTGTACCTAGTACAAGCGGTGCAACTGCTAGTTTTACTTTCACCTTCTATAATGGAGATAATGCTCCGATCAATCTGATTGATTATTGGGCGCGATTGAACTCAACAGGCGGAAGCAAATACGCATTGACGCTTTTGGATGCGGATAAGAAAAAGAAGGTTTCTCCAAAATCTTCAACGACTTTAACATTCTACAGCGAAGTGAGTCCGAAAATCACACTTGATCAGTTAGTAGTCAATATTATTAAATTTGATTTCAGTGTAGCAGGATATGAGAAGTCAGTTGCTAAATTTACTTTTCCTAAAGGGTTTTCCAACTTTGTAAAAGCTGGAGGCTTTAAAACAGTTCAAATGCAAAATTCGAATGTAAACGTTAGAATTGATCAGATCAATGCAACCAAAACAGAGAAAAACTATATTTTCAATTTATCTTTTGTAGCACGTAATATGGGTAAGTTTGGAGTGGCTCTACCTCAATATAACTATTATGTACAAACACCATCAGGATTATATAAATTAGCACTGCGCAACAAAACAGATGAGACATTAACGTTAGAGCCTACTGTCTTAAATGCAGTCCGTTTAACAGGCAATATCCCAACGAGTGTATCGACTGCAGGCTGGAAATTTATTATTACAGAAGGAGTAGGAGCTGCGGAAACATCAAAAGTTAATCTTCCCGTTGTCATCATGGAAGCGCCTTTTAAATTAACGACGACTACGACAACAGCGAAAACATCATTTACAAATGATCAAGGCACTTACGAGGTTGAATTGAAAAACGTTCAGCGCTTCCCTCTTAATAATGAGGATCAAGTTGTTGCAGAATTAGTTATACGAAATAAAGAATCTGTATTTTTACCGCTCCCAGATTTAACTGGTGCATTCTCGATAGATGAAAATATTAAGCTTACAACGAAATTAATTAAGAACAGCGGAGATATTGGAATTGCGCCTGGCGCAGCTACAACAATTAGTTATGTTGGCTCCATTCCATATGCTTATCAATGGAAGAAATTCAATTTGAAATTAAGTGAGAAGGATAATGAAATTACGACTGAAGTAGCAGAGCTTACAAAGTCAACCGTTACTCCGATTTCGGTTATAGGAGTAGGCACTGAATACTCCCAACAAAGCAACGGAGTCCCGTTCACAGCTAAGGTTACGGATGTTAGAACGTATACGGGTACGAAGAATGACACACTTGCAGTATTTGTGGATGTTACGAATAAGCAGAATCGTAACAGTGCTCTTCCAGTATGGTCAGGCTACTTCCAAACGGCAGATGGAAAGATTTTCGATGCCAAGCTTGAGAAGCCTAATGTATTAATCAACCCATCTAAGAAAGAGCAAATGATCGTTTGGACCGAATTGCCTGAAGGTATTGATAAAGCTGGAATTAAGCTGATTCTAGGAGAAGCTTATAATGATGCTGGTCTAATTCAAGGAAAAGGCGATGCAACAGGATACTTGCGCGCTGTGCAATTGAGTTTACCTGAAGAAAAGAAAGCAGCAACTAGCTTTAAAGATCTTCAAGTAGGACCGTATACGGTTGACTTTAACTACTACGATGCATTCATAGACGGTAATGTACTAGTTGGTCATATTGGCGGAAAACTTATTAAAAATAATGATTATGACAGCTATACACAATCACAATTGACTATTGAACTTGAACGTACAGATCTTAATCAGGTTCTTTACTCTAAGCCATTATCATTTGACGGTAATGTAGAGAATAGTATGAAGTGGAAACTAGGCGATAATTATACCGAAATCAAAGAAGAAATTAAAGATCTAGCTATTTGGGATGATTATACATTAAATATATATGATACTTTTAATGGGAATAAGAAATTGCTAGCTAGTATTCCAACCCAATGGTCAATGGTCGTTAACTGGCTTGACGGAAAACATTAATCTATATAAAAAACTGGTGTCTCCTGCTTAAATCTAGTATCTTTATAGGAGATACTAGATTGAGAGGAGATTGCCAAGTGAAACAAAAAGGATTACGCGTATTGGCTGCTGTTGTATTAGTCGGAGCAGGCGTGTGGGCTGGCGTGAACTTTGCTTCGCCGCTCGAAGCAGAATCGAATGCCCTTTCCCCCGGTTCCGTAGAAGACCCGGTCGTAACGAAAAGCTATGTAGATGAGCAGCTTGCTAAACTAAGCGGAGGCCCCACAGGGGGCTCTACCGGCGGTACAGGTGTTGCCGAGAGTGTTGCATTAGAAGTAGTAACTGTGCCGGCAGGCAAGACGTTAATGGCAGGCCAAGGCACTGAGGTTATTGTACGTGTAGGCAAAGCGATTGCTTACAGCTCAGATGCGAGCGGTATAGCGGATTTGACAGGCGGTACCGACTTGACCAAAGGCAAGGCTATTCCAACGAACCATTTGCTATTATTCCCTCGTGAAGGCCGAGGAATTCTGCCTGATCCGGCTCAAAAAAATGGCTTGACGGTATTGGTAATAGGAAAATACACTCTGCAATAAGATGGGTTACTCCCTATAATTTACCCGAACTGACAATAGATTATACGCTTCAAATGAAGGCTTAGGATACACAATATAAATGTGTTCCAACATCTTTTGGAGGTGTCATGTCATGAGTCGTTCGAATAAAGTCGTTGTGCCAACAAGCAAAGCAGCATTAAATCAGCTTAAGTATGAAATTGCGTCAGAATTTGGTTTGACGTCAGGAGCTTATACAGGCATTGGAGCGGACTCTGAATTTGCTGGTGAGCTGGGTATGTCCTCAGGTGCTGGCGGCGGACATAGCGTCCACTGGTCAGCCCTATCTACCCGTCAAGCAGGATCAGTTGGTGGGGAGATCACCAAAAGGCTTATTGCCCAAGCGGAATCCGTTCTACACGGATACCAATAAAGATTGGAATTTCCGGCGTCCATTGACACTAAGCGACATTTTCGGTATCATACTGTTTTAGAAGAGTTGTCAAACAACCTTTTCCTACGGGAAAAGGTTCATTTTTTATGTAGAATGTATGCACTTATTGTATAAATGCACTTATTCTATATTAAGGTTATAGGAGGTTGATGCGGATGTCGGTTAAAGGACGCCACTTGTTCACATCAGAATCAGTTACGGAAGGTCACCCCGATAAAATTTGTGATCAAATATCTGATGCTGTATTAGATGCATTTCTTGAAGCAGATCCATATGCGCGTGTCGCTTGTGAAGTTTCTGTAGCTACAGGTCTTGTTTTGGTTATTGGTGAGATCAGCAGCAGTGCAGATTATGTTGATATTTCTGCAATTGCTCGTCGCACAATTAAGGAAATTGGTTACACACGTGCCAAATTCGGCTTTGACTCCAGCACATGTGCTGTATTGACTTCTCTTAATGAGCAGTCTGCAGACATCGCGCAGGGCGTTAACGCGGCTCTTGAGACGCGTGATGGTAAAGACATGAAGCAAGAGAACGAAGATATCGGTGCAGGAGACCAAGGCCTTATGTTTGGTTTTGCAACGAATGAAACGCCTGAGCTAATGCCGCTTCCAATTGCATTGTCTCACCGGATTGCTCGTCGTTTATCCGAAGTTCGTAAGAATGAAACGCTCTCTTACCTCCGTCCGGACGGTAAAACTCAAGTTACAATCGAATATGCGGATGGTAAGCCTGTTCGCGTTGACACGATAGTAGTATCTACACAACATGCCGAAGAAATTACACTTGAGCAAATTCAAGCAGACATTTTGGAACATGTAATTAAACCTGTTGTTCCTGTGGAATGGCTGGATGAGCAAACGAAATATTTCATCAACCCTACCGGACGCTTTGTTATTGGCGGACCTCAAGGTGATGCAGGCTTGACAGGACGCAAAATTATCGTTGATACTTACGGCGGCTATGCTCGTCATGGCGGCGGCGCGTTCTCTGGCAAGGATCCTACAAAGGTTGACCGCTCTGCGGCTTATGCTGCTCGTTATGTAGCGAAGAACATCGTCGCTGCTGGACTTGCAGACAAATGCGAAATTCAATTGGCATATGCAATTGGTGTTGCATATCCGGTATCTATCAGCGTAGATACTTATGGCACTGGCAAAATTGGCGAAGATAAGCTCGTTGAGCTTATAACTAACAACTTTGACCTACGTCCAGCGGGTATTATCAAAATGCTTGATCTGAGACGCCCAATCTACAAACAAACAGCTGCTTATGGTCACTTCGGCCGTACAGACGTTGATCTTCCTTGGGAACGCGTTGACAAAGCAGATAAGCTGAAAGCAGAAGCTGGCGCACAATAAAGGCGTATAAGCTCTTTCGGTTATAAATATAAGAAAGCTGATCTTCGAGTAGAAACTTTGCTTGAAGATCAGCTTTTTTTGTATGGAAATAATCACAAAAAACGCGTTTAACCTAAATATTTCAATCCCATATACCGACAAATAAGGTACGAGTGTAATTTTTGAGGAGTGAATAGAAATGAATCGTACCAGCAAATTATCTTTATTTATCGCGATTATGCTATTGTTTCAAATTTGCATAGCGATTTGGTCTGTCGGACCCCAGCAGGCAGCAGCGGCCACAGCAGGCCCGATCGTATTAAGTTTAAGTCCCGCAGATGATCTGATTAATGTGTCGGTAACTGCCCCTTTAAAAATGACTTTTGATGAGAATGTTGTAAAAGGCTCAAGCTCGACAGCTATTTATATTTACGATTATGCAACAAGCAATTTGGTGGAAATGATTCCTGTATCCTCCGGACGAGTGAGCATTGATCCATCTCAACGTACCGTCACTATTAATCCAACAAATTCATTTGCATTAAATACAAATTACTATGTACTCATCGATGCAGGAGCGTTCTTAAGCACTTCAAATGGCGCAGGTTATGCGGGAATAAATAGTGCAACCAGCTGGAACTTCCGTACAGTCAATGAAGTAGATACTACACCTCCGTTACATACGGCTATAACGCCGATTGCAGCACCAATAGCGGTGACGACACCGCTAACGATTACGTTTAATGAAGCGGTCTATGTGGCAAGCGGTAGCATTCAAATTAATTCTACAGAAGACAATAGAACGGTTCTTGTGACCTCTAATGCGGTTAGAGGAAGCGGTACGAATCAAATTGTCATTCAGCCTCCTGCTGCACTGCAGCCGAAGACAACATATACCGTCATTATTCCAAACACGGCTTTTCAGGATGCGGCGGGTAATCTTTATGCCGGAACGTCATGGAGCTTCACAACGGATGCAGCGCCAGTGAATGTATCTTCATTTATACCTGCAGATAACGCTACATCTGTACCAGTAAATACTTCGTTTAATATTGCGTTTGATCAAAACGTACAAGCGCGTTCTGGAAAGTATATTGAAATAAGAAGAGTAAGCAATAATACGACATATGAACGATTTGAAGCGACTTCCTCTCGTGTTTCCGTTGCAAATAGGCAGGTGCGCATAACGCCCAGCTCCTATTTAGAGGCGAATACCGCTTATTACATATTGATTGATGCAGGTGCTTTCACGCGTCCCGACCCGAGCGGAGATCAGTGGTATCATGGGATTTCCGGAGCATCCATTTGGAATTTCAGTACTGACCCTGGTTATGAAACGGATCCTCCGGTCGCAACAGCTATCGTTCCCGTACTGAATGGAAGCATTACTACTCTTAGCTCACTTCTGCAAATTACATTTAATGAGCCCGTATTTCCTAGCAGTGGATTAATAGAAATTCGCGAGCAGTCTACCGGAATGTTATTTCGATCGATACCTGTTACCTCAGAACGGGTAACTGGTGGAGGAACCTATCAAATTACGATAGACCCAAATAAAGCGATCACTGGTGAAGCAGAGAAAGCTTTCGTAAATAATATGAAATACTATGTGACCATCGGCAATCATGCAATTCGAGACGCTGCAGGCAATTATTATGCTGGCATTTCTTCTTCCAGTTCATGGTCGTTTAATGTAGCACAAGATACGGAAAGACCAACACTTACACTATTAAATCCGATTAACAATTCAACTGCGGTAGATTTGAACAGCACTTTCTCTGCGACATTTAGTGAACCGATCAAGAAGGGAACGGGTTCCATCACTTTTATTCCTTCGGCTGGCGGGGATGGAATTCCAGCAAGCTTCTCTGTAGACAGCTATAACAATCGGAAAATAAATATAACGCCTGCGACACCGTTTGCTGCAAGTACTTATTACTATGTGCATATCGATGCAAGTGCTGTAATGGATCTAGCTGATAATACGTTTGCCGGCATCCTAAATGAATATCAATGGGTATTCCAGACCATCGGTTCTGATCGCACGCTACCGGAAATCAGCAAGCTTCAATGGAGCGGTTCGACCATTACAATTTCGTACAATAAAGAGCTGAAATACGCTTCGATTCCATCGGCGGGAAGTTTTTATGCAACGGTAAATGGAGCGCCTCGTTCAATCACTGGTGTGCAGATTAAGGGAGAGGCCGTCATCTTATCCCTATCCAGCCCGATTGTAGCAGGTCAGCTAGTTAAGCTTTCTTACACAAAAGCCGCTATAGGATTGATTCAAGACGTTTCTGGCAATGAAGCGGCCAGCTTTAATAACCTGGATGTAAGCGGAGCAAAAGATACGACACCTCCAGCGTTACTGAGCGGCACGGCTTCAGGCAGTGCCATTACGCTAGTATTTAACAAAGAGCTGACGCCAGTGAATAGTTATGCGTATTTGCAATTCACGGTCAATGTCGGCGGTGTCAATTACAATACGACATCAATATCCAGCACAGGCAGCAGCATTCTGCTCACGCTGAGCGGCTCCATTCAAAACTATCAGACCGTTACAGTCTCTTACTCGCCAGGTTCTTATCCGCTGCGTGATATGGCAGGCAATTATATGAACGCGATTGATAGGTATAGTATTTATAGTGTTCCAGAATCAGCGAATCCAAGCTTGCAATCTATTACCGCTAATGGAGCAGTCGTAACGCTGAAGTACAACAAAACGTTAAATCCATCCAGTGTACCATCCGTTGGACAGTATAGCGTCCTGATTGATAATATCGCGAGAACGGTTATTCAGGTTCAGGTTTCCGGCGATTCTGTCCTATTAACCTTATCGTCTGCTGTGACGGCAGGACAGCAGGTATCTGTATCCTACTTAGCATCTGTGAATCTGATTACAGATCTTGCTGGCAATGCTGCACCATCCTTTAACAGCATGTCGTCTGGCGGCGGGAGCGGCGGCGGACAGAATGGCAATATCTATGGCTCAATTGTTAAGGGCAATAAACTGACCTTATCTTTTGGAGATACGCTTAATAGCGGCTATATACCTTCATCCGTTCAGTTTGTCGTTACAGCGAATAATGTAATAAAAACAGTCTCCTATGTCGATATAACTGGATCATCCGTTATCTTGACGCTGGCCTCGCCAGTTGCGATTGGAGAAACCGTAACCGTTAGTTATACCTCAAATAATTATGGGCTTCGAACGAATAATGGAGCCACGATTAATAGTTTTACTAATATTAGCGTAGCCAATCAAACGACCGTACTGGACAGCTTATCCGGCGATTACGAAGCATCTGAAAGAGGCGGAATCGGCTTAAAAACGACTGCGACAACGATGTTCACAGATATATCGCCAGCCGGGATTCAAGCGAATCGTTATACCGTGATGAATGACAAGGTGATTACCGCCTACCAGACAGCGCGTACAGCAGGAATGGCTGTACCGCGTGTTGCATTCAAAGTCCCGAGCTCTGAGAGGGCAGCAATTGTAGCCATTTCAATAAGCACACTGGATTCAGCCTATCGTCTAAACCCGAACTCTGTGTTTGCAGTCGAGTTTGGGGATGCTTCCTATGAGCTGCAGCTGAATGCAGCTGATTATATTAAATTGAATGCACTGCTTAATGGAAATAGCGCAAGCGGGCAGCTGCTTATTCGTATGGACCAAGGGATATCCTTTCTAACGAATAATTTAAGTACTAAGATTAGCAGCTCAAGCTCCCAGCAATTAGCGGGACCCTATCATTTTGACGTAACAGCAATTAGCGGATCATTGCAGAAGCCATTCAATGATTTTAACGGTTATGTCTCACGCACTATTCAAACCTATCAGACAGTTAGTTTTGCAGAGTCTGCTGTTGTGTGGTTAGATCCGGTGACTGGCGCATTATCCTACGTTCCTACGGAACTAACGACAAGCGGCGGGAAAACGACTGCTGTATTTAAGCGTAAAGGAAACAGCTCTTATGCTTTGATCAAAAATACGAAAACTTTCTCAGACGTATCCTCCCACTGGGCAGCTACAGCTATTAATGCGTTATCTCGCAAGTTTATTGTTGAAGGCCGAACGACTTCAAAATTTGAGCCGAACAAGGAGATTACGCGGGGTGAGTTCGCCACCTATATTGCGAAGGGTCTCGGTCTAAGCGGGGATAAGATTTCAGCGGCCAAATATAAGGATGTGAATACGAATACAGCTATGGCAGCTTATATCGGAGCTGCATCAGCTGCTGGAATTGTTGTGGGCAATACCGATGGCACCTTCAAGCCTAATAGTCTAATCACACGCCAGGAAATGGCCGTTATGATGATTAGAGCGGCAAAGGTAGCTGGGATTACGGTAGAGCTTCCACAAACGGCTTCAGCGTATTTGCAGAAATATTCAGATCGAGCGAAGGTTGGTGCTTGGGCTCAAGCTGATGTGGCGAAGGTTGTTTATATTGGAGTCATGAATGGGAAAACAGCTACAACGATAAGTCCAACAACAAACGCCACTCGAGCTGAGGGAACGGTCATGATTATGCGTTTACTGCAGCATGTAAAGTTTATAACTTTATAAAATGAACATAGCTCCGTCCGCGCTGCCAAAGCGTGAACGGAGCTATTAAGGGTTCAAAAAGAGATAGATTATATCTTTCGCAAGTAATAATGCTATAGCAATATGTTATCACACGTAACTTTTCCACTATATTGTAGTCTATAACTAGTAGATTCTGAAAGAATGGGAGAGTTGCTAAAAAAATGGGCAAGAAAAGAGACATCATCGGGCGGAAGTCGGAATATTTAAGCAAACGAGTCATTGTCGTCGTACTAGGAGGAGTATTGCTGGTACAGCCAATCGCATCTATTGTACCAGGCAATTGGCATACATCAGTTATCGAGACAGCACATGCGGCTGCCGCAAACGAGTCGGTTCTTAAGCTATCGAAGCAATCAATTATTACATCGGGAGCTAAGCGACTAGACTATGTCTGGAATACCACTCGGGGAAGCGCAAAGGTGCAGACGGATGTGCATGTCATTGAAATAGATTTAACTAATCCCTACGTTTCCTTAAACGCGATGAGCGGTAAAAATAACAGCATTGGGCAAACAAACACGACCCTCAGCATGTCGAAGGAAAATGGAGCAGTAGCATCCATCAATGCGGATGTTTTCGTTATGGGTAACGAAGGGGCGCCGCTTGGCGGACAAGTGACTAGCGGATTATTTATGTCCAGCCCATCGAGACTAATAGGGATGCACGCTTTCTCCGTATCGAAGGACCGTAAGCCTATGATCGATAATTACAGCTTCGAAGGAACTGTTACGGCAGAGGATGGTTCATCATTTCCGTTGGAAGGCTTGAATCAATCTGCTTATGAGCCGGAAACGACAGGTTCCAAATTCAGCCATTTCGATATGATGTATATGTATACAAGTGCTTGGGGTGGGACTGAGCGTCCGAAGAACTCGAGTACTACACCTACAGAAGTATTGGTTCGCAACGGCGTTATTGAAGCTATATCAGTTGACCAAGCCATTACTTCACCAATACCGACGGATGGTTATATTTTGCGTGCACATGGCAAAGCAGCTGCTTATGTGAAGGAGCATCTGCAAATAGGACAAGTCATTACATCCAACTACTCGCTTAAATCGGAGACGACGGGTGCCAAGGTTGACCCTGCTTCTTTCCAGATGATGGTGGGAGGACATACATTGCTTGTTAATGCTGGTGCGGCTGCTCCTTTCTCGCGTGATGTTACTGGAGTAAGCGGATCGTCCTACACCTCTCGTTCAGCGGTCGGCTATTCCAAGGACGGCACGAAGGTCTATCTGATTACAAGCGAGAGGAATGAAGGCAATACGGGCCTAAACCTTAAAGAGCTGCAGCAAATTATGCTTCAGCTAGGTGTATTCAAAGGCGTAAACCTAGACGGCGGAGGATCCACAACAATGATTGAGCGTCCGCTTGGAAGCTTCTCATTAGGACTGTCCCATCCTACCCAATACGGAACGACGCAGCGCAGTATAGCGAATAGTATCGGTGTATTTACTTCTGCACCGCAGGGCTCGCTTAAAGGAATTACGATAACAGGAAATAATGCGATGCTTATCGGGCAGAAAGCATCATATACGCTGAGCGGCTATGATACGTATTACAATCCGGTGGCGATAGATAATTCATCAGCGGTTTGGAAGGCAGCGAGTCCGCTTGGAACCATTCAAGGCAATGAATTCACGGCTACAAAAGCGGGCAAAACAACGATCAACGTGAAATCAGGCGATATTACTGCGGCGTATGATATCGAAGTAATCGGCCAAGACCAAATTGCATCATTATCAATAGATACAGCGGCAGGCGTTCTCGCGAAAGGTGCTACAGTCTCTGTTCCGCTTACAGTAAAGCTAAAGAACGGCGCCGGCTATAAGCTTAGCGGCAGCTCCGTTAAATGGGAGTATATCGGCTTTACGGCAACACAGAGCGGCGACAGCCTCACAGTACAGTCTGTTAATGCAGGAACGACTGTAGGCTACGCGATTGCTCGTTATGACGGCTATTCCACCATGATTCCCTTCACGCAAGGGGAAACAGTCAAAACGCTAGAGGATTTCGAGAAGCTGAGCTATGCCATAACGTCGCAGGTGACACCTGATACGACTAAGGGCAATGTTAGTGTGGTATCTGATTTGCCAGGCCAAACATCAGCAAAGGCATTGAAAATTGATTATGATTTCACAAATGGGACCGGAACCAAAGCCTCTTATGCGGTATTGAAATCGACAGGCATTACAGTTGATGGTTCGCCTACCTCTATGAGCGTAGATCTTTACAGCGACAACAGCTTGAACTGGGTTCGCGCTGAATTTATCGATGCAGACGGTAAAGCATATTTGCTTGATCTTGCTAAGCAGCTCGATTGGAGCGGTTGGAAAAATGTGAAGGTGAATTTATCTTCCGCGGGCATGAAATATCCGGTTAAGCTGAAGCGAGTCTATGTTGTAACGATTGGAGAAGGACAGGATGAGCGAGCTTATTCAGGATCAATAGGTCTAGATAACCTCATGCTTCAATATCCTCCATCTGTAGTGGTTAATTCGACTAACAAGGTCGAGATGACTGCTGGAAAAACGGCTGCAATCGTGAACGGCAAAGCGGTTAATCTGGACTCAGCACCCATTATCTTGAATGGAACAACCTATGTTCCCGTTCGATTTGTGGCGGATGCTATGGGTCTGAAGTTTCTATTTAATGGCGGGACAGGGCAAATCAATGTGCTTAGAGGCAGTAAGATGATGGAAATGACAATAGGCAAAAGTGATTATATCCTGAATGGCGTTCGTCAGCCATCAGAACTAATGCCAATTATCCGGAATGACAGAACATTAATTCCATTGCGCTTATTTTCGGAGAAACTAGGGTTAACTGTAGGTTATGAAGGTAAAACGAAAAAGATTACCATCGATTAACGATAGACGAATGATAACCAAACTTGGTATGATAGAGTAGAAAAACCTTTAAGTAGGGAAAGGTTGCCGATCTATCGTGGACCATCTTACAGTCGATATTAATCGAATTATCAAAAACGCTACTGAAGTGATGGAAGACAGTAAATACCAAATTTACGAAATATGTGAATCCGCGCGCACAGAGCTGGAGTCGCTCGAGCAGGAGCTGGAGATTGTACTTCAAGAGACCGTACATACAATTGATAAAGTAGACCAGCTTGAGCAAGACTACCGCCGCGCGCGTATTCGCTTAACGGAAGTCAGTAAGGATTTCGTTAAGTACAAGGAAGAAGATATTAAGACTGCCTATGAGAAAGCGACGCAAATTCAGCTCGATCTCATGGTTTATAGGGAGAAGGAGTCTTATTTAAAAGCACGTCGGGATGATTTGCAAAAACGGGTGCGGAATGTCGAAAACTCCATCGAACGTGCAGAAATGATTGCATCGCAAATAAATGTGGTGCTTGAATACTTATCGGGTGATCTGAATCAGGTTACTCGTATTGTCGAGTCTGCCAAAACAAGACAGCTTTTAGGGCTGAAAATTATTTTGGCGCAAGAGGAAGAACGCAAGCGAATTGCGAGAGAAATTCATGATGGGCCAGCTCAATCGCTTGCCAATATCGTTATGCGGACAGAAATTGCAGAACGTATGCTCATCAAGAAGGAATTTGTAATGGTTCAGGAAGAATTAATAGATTTAAAGGTACAGGTTCGATCTGGACTAGAGGAAATACGGAAAATTATTTTTAATTTACGTCCGATGGCTTTGGATGATTTAGGGCTTGTGCCTACGCTTCGCAAGTTTACGCAGGATTTTGAGGAAAAAACAAAAATACATACTATATTTGAACTTATTGGCAAAGAAGCCCGGATGCCTTCTGCCATGGAAGCAGCCATTTACCGTCTGGTGCAGGAAGCTTTCACCAACGCATTAAAGCATGCGAACGCGTCTTATGTATTATTGGAAATCAACTATCAGCCTACGCATATATCACTTGTAATCATTGACAATGGTGTGGGTTTTAATAGCGAAATCATTGAACAAGCTACTGGCCAAGATGCACATTTCGGATTAGTCGGAATGAGAGAGAGGGTTGAGCTGATAGAAGGGAGGATGGATATAGACTCAAATCCCGGGCAAGGGACGAAGATTATAATAGATATACCAACTACTGCCGAATCTAGAAAGGAGTAAGATGATGATGATCCAGAGACCTGCAAGCAGTTCCCATACAATCAAAATTTTACTTGCCGATGACCACCAGCTATTCCGTGAAGGACTTAAGCGTATTCTGAATATGGAAGACGATCTGGAAGTCATTGGAGAGTGCGGAGACGGCATTCAAGTATTAGAATTTTGCAATCATACGATCCCAGAAATTGTTCTGATGGATATTAATATGCCGATAGAAAATGGTGTTGTAACAACAGAGCGATTGAAGGATATGTTCCCGGATGTCAAAGTTATTATTTTGTCCATTCATGATGATGAGAGCTATGTGTTTGAAACGCTTCGCAAGGGCGCTACCGGTTATCTGCTAAAGGATATGGAGGCAGAATCACTAATTAATGCGATTCGCTCTGTCGTTCAAGGCCATGCTTATATCCATCCCAAAGTGACGGGCAAGCTTATTAATCAGCTTCGTCGGATGACCTATTTGGATGAGATGGGGATTGTTTCCGGTGCAGCAGCGGCTCAAGAGCCGGGAGTGAAATTTGTTGCGGGTGATGAAAGTCCGTTGACCAGACGCGAGGCTGAGGTTCTGCGGCTTATGGCGGAAGGAAAAAGCAATAAGCTTATTGGTGAATTTTTGTTTATTAGCGAAAAAACGGTTAAAAACCATGTCAGCAGCATTTTGCAAAAAATGGAAGTTGATGATCGTACGCAGGCCGTTATACACTCTATCAAGTTCGGCTGGGTGACTTTGTAACAGCTGCTTATCCATTACATATAACAAAAAAATCTCGTATCCGAGGGTGGATACGGGATTTTTTTTGTTGTCGATCTTCTTATTCGAAAGTGTGCTGCTGTTTTTTTCTCTTTGCTTCACTATCCCCTTAGCTCAGGATACTAGGGCGGGGTGATCTATCTGAGTAGAAGGGATAGTGAGCAAAAGAGCGAAACTCCGAAACAGCTCGCTGGCTGCTTCGGAGTTTCGGGTGGGAGGAAACGGTCTTAATTATTATTGTGTTTTAGCTTCTTCTTGCGGAGGGATATGAAGCCGGTTGTAATGGCAAATGCTCCGATGAGGTAGTATGGCGCTGGACTCGAATCACCTGTTTTCGGGAGAGTATCTAACGGCACGGACTCCTCTTCCACATCTATAATGGTATCATCTTGATTTTTGACCCCGCCTATTGGAGGCTCTTCATCATCAATTTCTACAATCGTCGTAGTTCCAGGTGTAGGCTTTGTTGAAACAGTAGGCGTTACTGCTGGCCCAGGTGTTGAGGACGGAGAAGCAGTAGGCGATGGCGATGGTGTGACCTCAGGTGAAGGCGATGGTGTGACCTCAGGTGAAGGCGATGGTGTGACCTCAGGTGAAGGCGATGGTGTGGCCTCAGGTGAAGGCGATGGTGTGACCTCAGGTGAAGGTGATGGTGTGACCTCAGGTGAAGGCGATGGTGTGACCTCAGGTGAAGGCGATGGTGTAGGTGTTGAACAGGATGCTCCATCATAGAGTGCGGTCAGTGTTTGTCCGCTGCCCCAATAAATTTTAATCAGATTTGGATTAGAACCATCGTCGGATGTGACTATAGTAGATAATGTTACAGAAGAGCTTCCTGGAACATTTGTCGCACCGTTCTGCGTCGAACCTGGAATTTCCCATGTGATGGGAACATCAATATTGCTTTCATTCGTTACTGTCCATTCTCGAAGTTGTGTTGGATTGTCTGAGCAGGCTGAGATTAAATTCAGCTTAGGTGTATTAATGACAACCTTTATAGCTGTTGAATTATTTGTGACCACGAATGTGGCGGGTTCAGATAAACTTGTTGTAAATCCCGGCAGCGTTATTTCCTTAAGTACATATGTGCCGATTGGCAGGTCTTTAAATTCAACGACTCCATTACTGTCAGTCACACCGCTTTTGAAGAGAACATCTTTACTCCAAAGCTCAAATGAAATGCCGGTATGCGGTTGACCACTTGCATTGAAAAGCAGTTTATTTACAGTGATTTTTCCGCAGTTACCGTATGACTTTATTTGATACGCTTTAATGAAGATCCCATGACCGCCAACGCCAAGCTTTTTTTGTTCATCTCCGCTATATAAATCTAGTTGGTAAGGTGCGCAGGTTGGAATGTCGATTGTGATGGAATATTCTCCAGCTTTACTGTAAACATTAGATTGGCCATCCTTATAAATTTGAACTTCATATGGTTTCCCGGCGTCCGAAGGAATCCAGTCGCTTGGGAACCCATAGGATGAGAAGCTTACTTTTACGCAATCCTGTGTCGTTTTAAATTTCGCAGTAGCAGTGCCATTGCCATTGTCGACAATATTGGAATGGGTTGCAATAATATGGTCACGGTTTGAGGAATATTGTGGACAGCTGTTGTCATTAATGGACGGATTGGAGTTTTTTCCACCGCTATTGTGCTGCTCTTCTGCCCATGCAAGCGATCCTAGCGATAAAGAAAAAATTAATAAAACAGCTAAACCTAAATAAAATTGTTTTTTGAGATACCTCATTGCTCACTCTCCTTTTAGATTAGGTATTTGAGTAATTGAGGGTCGGTTACACTACCAGCTCTGTATAATCTAAGTGTCCACGTACAGATCATACTTCATCGCTTCCCTAAACAAATCCAATGCGTGAAGCTAGCCCCTTCCTATTCATTAAGACAGAATCAAAAGATTATATGCGCTGTGTAGCTAAATAATAACATATACTGTAAATTGCTCAAGGGTGTTTCTTTGTCGCATTTTGACTGGTTTTATTAGGCTTTTCTTCAGCATTTTACCGCAAGTGCATATTTTGTCATCTTGTCCTCGAATGTCGGAACCAGTGGGCTTCCCGTGGCATATAGTGTCACAAAGAGGAGGTGGCCGCCATGTTACAGCTTCTGATTCTGATCATCAGCTGCTATGCTTTGGCTGCACTATCGGTGCATTTGGCACATTGGATAAGGCGAAGACGGCTGCAAACTAGGAAGCATTATGTGTTAGTAGCTGATGCTCGCCAAAAAAATATGGAGTGGTATATGCGCTCGTTGTTTTCTTTCTCGCGCAGGATAGGCAAGGAGGTTCGTGTAACAGTTATTGACCGCGGCGCTACGGAGGAAACGCTCGCAATCGTTCAGCGGTTGGCAAGAGAGGGTGACCATGTAAAGGCTGATCCAAGAGCTATTGAAACCGAATTAGACAATCAAGATGGTAAGCGCTCACATCAAGTTGGTGTGGATGCTACACAATTGCTCTGGCTGCTGCAAGCGGAAGGGATTATATCGCAAGCCGATCATGCGGTATTGGTTGATTTGCAAAATCCAGCGGATTTGTCGAAAATGCCTTTCTAGTATATAATTTACAGTAATTAAAGGATAAAACCAGTGAAGCACACTTAATGACGCGATTAGCGTTGTTGGGTGTGCTTTTTTTTGTTCTATTCCAAATACATTATGGCGAGAGGGCGATCAGATATGAAGGCATATATGTATATTGTCAAATCGGAAGGCTGCTGGCAGGCGAGAATGACAATTGAACCAGAAGTGGACAAAAGGTTCTGGCTGAGTGGAAATTTCGGAGAAGGCGGAGTGTTAAACGAATCGCTTGCAGCTGTGGGCTGGATATGGAGAGAGGCAATGCCGTTAGGAGATGCGTGCAGAGCAGTAGAGTTTTGGAATGGGGAGAAGAGAAAGAGTAATAACGATCAGCAAGCAATACTGGGAATGTTCGCATGTGTGGAGTCGGCAATACGCGAGGCAGAAGGAAAGGAGGCGCGTACAGGACTTCTGAGCTTGTGGCAGATGCAGAAATCGAAGCATGTCCATCAAGCTGCGCAAGTAGATGCTCGGATGTTAGAGAAAATAGAACGTTGGGAGCATGGGGATGCGGGTAGAGCGATTAGCGAGGCGGAGCTGGGAAAGATTGCGGTAGGTGCGAAGCTTGCCGCAGAGGTGATGCAGGGTCGTGCGCTGCTGCGCGGCGAAGCGCACGCCCTGTTGGTGGGCGCAGGCGGTTCTGATGCCGCGGAAAGGTGGAGCGAAGTGCTCCAGCTTGCTGTGCTGCTCGGGCAGGTGCGCCTGAGCGGATCGATCGCCGCCGATTATGGCGGGCGAGCGGACGCATTAGGGCGCCGCAGGCGCGAGCGCAGCTGCTTGCGCTGCGGGAGCGGTGAGGCGTTTATGCGCCGCACGGCATGCGCGGCGTGCGGGCGGGAATGCGCCTATTGTGCGGCGTGCATTGGGATGGGGCGAAGCCGGGAGTGTGAGCTGCTGGTTATCGGGCAGCGAGCTGGTTTGGCTGGCAGAGCTGCGTTTCAGAGCAGCTCTGATGATTTCAGGAGGCTGTCCTTGGAGCGGCGACTTGTGAAATGGAACCTTAGTCCTGCGCAGACTGCAGCAGCTGCAAAGGCACTTCGATTCGTCGAACATGAGGAGGCGGAGGCTGAAGCGGAGTCGATTCGTACCTTTCTTTTATGGGCAGTAACGGGAGCGGGCAAAACAGAGATGATTTTTCCGCTTGTGGAATCGGTGCTGCTAAGAGGCGGGAAGGCACTTATAGCCACACCGCGTCGTGATGTTGTGATTGAGCTGGATCCCCGCATTCGGAAAGCTTTTCCCGAGGCTGAGGTCGTAACCCTATACGGCGGCAGCGAACAACGATGGGAAAGCGGTGATATTACGCTGTCTACGACTCATCAGCTGCTTCGTTTCCATCAAGGCTTCGATCTCGTCATAGTCGATGAAATTGATGCTTTTCCCTACCATGGCGACCCGATACTCCATTATGCGGCAGACAAAAGCTGCGCGCCGGGCTCCGCGCGTGTATTATTATCAGCGACACCTCCAAGGGAGCTGCAGCGGGCTGCACGGAGAGGCAACCTCGCTCACGCAAGAGTGCCTGTCCGATATCATCGGCATCCCCTTCCCGTACCGAGCTTGCTTCAAACTTTAACCGTGAAAGGGATGCTTCAGCGGCGGAGAATTTCGTCAAAGCTGCTGGCTGCCTTGAAGAAATCATTGGCGAGAGAAGCTCAGCTCTTTGTATTTGTGCAGCAAATTGCTCAAACAGAACCGATGGCTGCTCTGCTCCGTGAAGAACTTAGAATTTCGGAAGTAGCTGCAACTTCATCGCAGGACCCTGGGCGCTCGGACAAGGTCAAGCGATTTCGAGCGCGAGAAATACGTGTGCTTGTGACAACAACCATATTAGAGCGGGGGGTTACCATTCCCAAGAGCGACGTCTTTATTTTGGATGCTGACGGCCGGCTGTTTGACGAGGCTTCTCTCGTTCAGATGGCGGGAAGGGCTGGACGCTCCGCGGATGATCCTTTCGGCAGCGTATGCTTTTGCAGCAAGGAGCGCAATCATTCACAAGTAGCAGCAGTGCGCCATATTCGGACGATGAATCGAATGGCTCGCAAGCATGGCTACTTGCTGCCTCCCGGAAAAGGAGGCGGCGTGCAATGAGCTTCCGGCCAACTAAATGGCTTCAGAGATTGCAATCCGCCTTCACCAGCACTGCGCAGTTGCTTTCACCACAAGCTGCCGCATGCCTCTTATGCGGCAAACTCCATAACGAAGCTCGCAGCGCGGAAGGCCTAAACCGAACGAAGCTGACTTTACGGCTTCAGCAATCGGTATGCGGAGTATGCCTCTCCACAATTCCCTGGCTTACGCGCATCGTCTGCCACAGATGTGGACGGGGCATTCATTGCGACGACTGCTTACGCAATCCACAGCGATCATTCATCTTGAACCGCAGCGCGGTTCATTATAATCCTGCTATGCGTTCGCTGCTTGCACAGTACAAATACCGCGGCAATGAAGAACTGGCAACGCTCCTTGCAGATATGCTGGTGCCTGCTTTCGAACGCATGACCGCTGAACTGGCATTACGAATTACTCCACCCGGTCCTGCCCAACACAAGCAATCTCATAAAAATATTGCGCTATACTGGGATGCCATAACATTCGTTCCAATTAGTCCGGAACGTGCGCTGGATCGGGGGTTTAATCAGGCAGAGCAGCTCGCGAATGATTTGGCTCAGCGCTATCGCATTCCGCTCATGCAGCTGCTTGTTCGTGAGCGCCATACGGAAAAGCAAAGCTTTAAGACGCGTTCCGAACGAATGCGGGATACACGACACCTTTTTAATATAAATGAGGTAGAGTTCGATAAGCTTCGAAATATCAAGCTAACTCACAGAAATAAAGAAGAGTCTACTGATAGAGTGCTTCGAGTGTTAATAATTGATGATATTTATACGACTGGAAGTACGGGGGAAGCCTGCTCACAGGCCCTTTCTCTCTATTCAGGCCAGCCGCTTGAAATTTATATTTTGACATGGGCGCGTTCATAAAAAAGACATTTAAAGTTTGCTCGAAAATAGATAACTAGTGAAAAAAAAACCTCTATCGATTAGAATATTAATAATAGATGAATTCGATAAGACGATAAAGGGGGCGCAGAGTGATGAATTTAGATAATTGTCCTCGCTGCGGAAAGCTTTTTGCGAAAAATTTTAAAGATGTATGCCCGGTGTGCTTGCGGGAAATTGATAAAGAATATCAGCTTTGCGCAGACTATTTACGTGAATTCAAAGGCGCGATTATTACGGAGCTCTCTGATCAGACTGGGGTGTCGATCAAGCAAATTACGAAATTCATTCGAGAAGGCCGGATTTCTATGGTAAATGCCCCTAATATGTCCTATCCATGCGAATCATGTGGAACGCTTATTCGTGAGAATCACATTTGCGACACATGTCGTAAAAGGCTTGAGAAGGATAGGAATCAAATGTTTGAAGATTTAGCGAAGCAGCGAGAAAGACAGGAATCACAATCGGCGGCAACGGTTTATAAAGGTTTAGACCGATATAAGGATAAATAAACGATTTTTTGCTAATATTTTCTTGACTATAAAATTTCACAGTAACGAAGCCGATAATACTTGTAAAGGTAATCGGCTTTTTTTATTATCCGTAAATAATGAGGTGGATAAATTGAAGATAAACGAGACGAATCGTATAGGCGGACTGAATCCTTATCAGAAGCAAAACGAAACGCGCGTGAACGGAACGAACAAGGCGCGTCAGAAGGACGAGGTTCAAATTTCCGCAGCAGCCAAAGAAATGCTGTCAACGAGCCAAACAAGCAGCACGGAGAGAACGAAACAAATCGAACAGCTTAAACGCGCTGTAGCATCGGGCACGTATCATGTGGAAGCCGGCAAGATCGCCGAGAAGCTGCTTCCTTACTTGAAGGAGTAATCCTCTAAATGAACGAATACATTCAGCAAATTTTAGTGATACTGCAGGAGCTATTAGACGAGCATCGACAGCTTATCGAATACGGGAATGCGAAGACAGAGGCAATTACAACAAACAATGTAGAAACGCTTTCGTATATTTCCAGCAAAGAAAAGAAAGTTCTTCAGCGTATTTTGGAGCTTGAACAACGCCGTATTTTCTTAATCGGGAAATACATGCTGTATCAGAAGCTGACCAATCATCGTTCGTTCAAGATGGAGAAGCTTGTCCAAGCTGTTTATCATGCGAATGAAAAGCAGCAGCTGCAGGCAATATGGCAGGAGCTATCCGATGTCATGAAGACACTGCAGGATATTAACGAATTCAATCAGCAGCTCGTTAGAATGACATTGGAGCATTTGCATTTCACAGAAGATTTGCTGCTCGGACCAACGGAGGATGAAGCGACCTATCATCGGGCTGTACAAGGCATGGCCTATAATCGCAATAGTCGCTTCAATATGAAATCGTAACAAGAGAGGACAATATACGATGGCATCGACATTTCACGGGTTAGAAACAGCAAGGCGCAGCTTGTTCACGACCCAGTCAGCTCTAAATACAACTGGACATAACATAGCGAATGCAAATACGCTCGGTTATTCGCGTCAAGTAGTGAATATGACGGCGTCAAGACCGATTGATGCGGTAGGCTTCTCTAAATCTACAGCTGCGGGACAGCTCGGTACGGGTGTGGAAGCGAGCTCCATTACGCGTATTCGTGAGAAATTTCTTGATAATCAGTTTCGGAATGAGTATAAATCACATGGCAATTTTACAGTACAACTAGACACACTTTCAAAACTAGAGGGCATTGTGAACGAACCAAGTAGTACAGGCCTAAGGACAGTCATCTCGAATTTCTGGAATTCATGGTCGGAATTGAGCAAAAATCCAGAAAACGCTGATGGCCGCAAAGTGGTTATGGAACAGACGATGGCATTGGTTGATTCATTTAACTACACAGCTAAGCAACTAGACGACTTGAAAGCAGACTTGACTGAAAATGCTGAAATAAATCTAAATACAGTGAATTCTATTGTTACAAGCATAGCCCAATTAAATGGTGAAATTCGTCGAGTTGAAGGATTAGGCGATAACGCAAATGACTTGCGTGATCAACGCGATTTGATAACGGATGAGCTATCTGGCTTGATTAATATTCGCGTAGAAGATCAAGCGAATGGATACCGAATAACAATGGGCGGTATGGAATTGGTTCAAGGCAATGCCACAACGGAACTGGATATGGCAGCCATTAATACAGCATTCGTTTCTGGCGATCTGAATAGCGGGGCCATCTACGGGACTCTTTATTCTAGAGATCATTTCGTTGGCGGTTATATTAGCGAGCTGGATAAGCTCGTACAAACGATGGCAAATGGTGAATTTGAAATTACTCTGCCCAAGGGTTCTGTATTGCCAGAGGGAACTGTATTGAATAATGTCACTTATACAGGAACAAATCGTACGCTGACAGAAGATACAAAAGTTACTGTGAACGGTCTGAATGGTTTGCATCAGCTTGGCTACTCATTAGCAGGACAAGAAGCGGGGCTGCCGTTTTTTACAGACAGCACAGGCGGAACGAGTAATTTGCATGCTGGCAACATTACACTTAACCCTGCGATTGTAGCTAATTCCAACTTGATAGCATCCTCTATGCGGGTTGTTACGAATGCTGACGGCTCGGAATCTGTGATTAGCGGTAACAACTCATTAGCAGTGCTTTTCTCCCAAATGCGAGATGTTCGCTTCGATTTCGATCCTGGTGCAGGCGAGAACAAAAATACGATGGATGCCTATTTCCGTTCCATTGTCGGTCAGCTTGGCGTACAGGCTGCTGAAGCTACTCGGATGCAGGCAAACCAACAAATTATTGTGGATCAGGTAGAATCCCGCAGACAATCTGTTAGCGGCGTTTCTCTGGATGAAGAAATGTCTAATCTGATTAAATACCAGCATGCATACAACGCAGCTGCACGGAATATGACGATGATTGATGATATTTTAGATAAAGTAATTAATGGGATGGGTCGCGTAGGCCTATAAAATATATGGGGGTGAAACATTATGTCATTTCGCGTTACGCAATCTATGATGAATACGCAGCTGCTGCGTAATATCTCGAATAATATGGGACGTATGAACAACCTGCAGAATCAGCTCTCAACGGGAATGAAGATCAATAAACCATCTGATGACCCGGTTGGCATTACATTTGCGCTTCGCTATCGCAGTGAGCTGGATTCCAATGATCAATATACTAAGAATGTAAGCTCTTCGATATCTATGTTGGAGTATACGGACACTACCATTGGACAAGCCGGAGATATTATGCAACGAGCTCGAGAATTATTGGTCAAAGGTGCCAATGGAACGCTGGAGCAAACGAGCCTTGATGCGATAAAAGTTGAAGTAGCACAGTTATACAATCAAATGGTTGAAATAGGAAATAGCCAATTCAACGGTAAACAAGTATTCAATGGTGAATTGACGGGTGACAAGCCTTATCCAACGATGGAAGTGGATGGTACTGTTGATTTAACAGCAAATCCACCTCTGCTAAAAGCGTTTCAGGTTAGTTCGGATACCGAAGCCATTAAATACGAATTAGCTGCGGGCATGAAATTAGCTGTGAACATCACAGGTAATGAAGTTTTTGGTAATGGTATATCAACTAACGCGACTCAAGCGGAAATAGAAAGCAGTGACAATGTTTTCTTACTTCTTCAACGAGCTCATGATATGTTGGATTCAGGAGATCAAAAAGGAATTTCTTCTTTAATTGCGCAGGTCGATACTCGTATGAATACAATGCTTACGAAACGAGCTGAAGTAGGCGCTAAAATAAATCGTGTGGAGCTTGTCCAAAATCGGCTTGATGATATTGGAATCAATTTGAAAACCGTACAGGCGAAAACGGAAGATGCAAATATGGCAGAAGTCATTACCAACATGAAAACGGAGGAAAATGTTTATCAAGCTTCTCTTTCTGTTGGAGCACAGCTTATACGTCCTAGTTTAGTTGACTTCCTGAGATAGGGGAGAGCCATATGCAAATACCTCATATTCAAATGCACTCGATAAATGCGATGTTGTCCATTGATGCCGATATTGGAACACAGCATCTTGAACAGCCGCGTCCTACAGTGGACATGGAGCAAATTAGACCAGAACAACATTTTAAAACGACCAACGGACGGTTAGAGATTAATCAGGATCGTGTATGGGATGCGTTGGCGCTTGGCAATAATTTGGAGACGATGAGTAAAATATATTCGATGGCGTCTGATATTGCATTGCAAGGCATTGCGCGTATTGTGGAGAAAGGCGATCAAATGGCATCCATTCACTTAGGCGGAAATCCGATTGCAGAGATGGCGCGAGAATGGAAACGAACCTTTCCAGAATTTGATTTCCGTGGGCCGGCATCTTTTGATAATATTGATATTGAATATACACCTAGCGAGCTGTCTATTGAAACAACTCCTGGACAGGTGAAATTAAACGTTCAAGTAAATAGGCCCATTCATGAATACGAGCGAGGCAAGTTGGATATTTATATGAGTCAATATCCTAAAGTGGATATTATTCCGCCTGAAATCAATCAGCTTATCTAGACTCTATTATTATTTAAAACTATAGACCGTCTGCGTATGACGCATGAGGTCTATAGTTTTTATTTTCATAAAAAGCAGCCGAATATGGGAGGTAATCTAGTGAACAGTGATTTGCTTATTTATCAATTCGAGCAGGGAATACCGGGTTTTGAACATGTGAATCAATTTATTCTAGAAGAAGTAGGCAATGACCTGCCGATGAAACTTATGAAAGCAGTTGGGGGTCAAGATATATCATTGCTGATTGCGAGTCCGTTTTTGTTTTACCCAGATTATGAATGGGAACTCTCCGAAACGATAAAACAAGAGCTTAACATCGAAAATGAAGAAGAAGTTGAGATTTGGTCAATTATAACGGTACCATTGGAATTGTCGAAAGCGACTATTAATTTGCTTGCTCCAATTATACTGAACAGTAGAACTAAAGTAGGAAAACAGCATATTCTTCATGACAATACTTACAGCTCGCGTGCACCGCTCAATCGAACATAAGGAGGAAGGAAAGATATGCTTGTTCTTTCAAGGAAAAGTAATGAGTCCATTATGATTGGAGCAAATGTTGAGATCATTGTACTGAACGTTGAAGGCGATAATGTCAAATTGGGTATACGTGCTCCTAAGGAAGTGGATATCTATCGCAAAGAAATTTACCTTACTATTCAAGCAGAAAATCTTGCAGCAGCAGCAAGTTCACATACGATCGAGGACATGTCCAAATTATTTAAAAAATAATCTTATTTTTATGAAACTGCTATAAACAAACGAATAAAATCGCCGATATATATATTAGCGCGATAATAGGGCGGCCGAACTATTATCGTAAGCTTCCGCAAGGATGCGGAAATACGAAAATTTCAAGGAGGAAATATCAATGATTATTAACCACAATATCGCAGCTCTTAATACTCATCGTCAATTGTCCAGCAACAATGCAGGCGCAAGCAAATCTTTGGAGAAATTGTCTTCTGGTCTTCGCATCAACCGCGCTGGTGATGATGCAGCTGGTCTAGCAATCTCCGAAAAAATGCGTGGCCAAATCCGTGGTTTGGATCAAGCTAGCCGCAACTCGCAAGACGGTATCTCCCTTATTCAAACTGCTGAGGGTGCTCTTAACGAAACTCACTCCATCTTGCAACGTATGCGTGAGCTAGCTGTTCAATCGGGTAACGATACAAACACAGCTCAAGACCGTACAAACCTTCAAGATGAAATGGATCAATTGGGTAAAGAAATTGACCGTATTTCTAGCACGACTCAATTCAATACTAAGAACCTAATCGATGGTTCGATGGATAAAACTACTACTTCAACTGCAAATATTAACACCAACACTTCAATCAAGGGTCTAGCTGGCGCTGCTCTTGCAGATACAGCGAAATTTAGTGACTTGACAGATAAAGATAAAAATAGTCTAGGTATTGTTGACGGAGATACTATTGAAGTATCCTACGTTAAAAATGGAGTAACTACAACAGTTACACTTGCTGGTGACGACACTATCGCCGATATCAAGAAAGCAGGTGACTTTGGTGCTGCCACTGTTAATGCTACAGGCGGTATCGAAATTGCTGCAACTGGTAAGGGTTATGATGGAGCAATCAATGGTTTGACTTTCACCGTTAAAGATGCAAATGGGGATGTTAAATCTGGAGCTTCAAATGCATTGTCAAGTTTCTCTGAAACTACTGCTGCAGCTCTAGACCATGCTGATAGCCAAGCAACGTTCCAAATCGGTGCTAACACAAACCAAAATATTCAACTTTCGATTAAAGACATGAGCTCTTCTGCTCTTGGTGTTAAAGATCTTAAAATCGGCAACCAAGGCCAAGCTAACGTTGCGATCAAAGTTATCGATGCTGCAACTCAAAAAGTTTCGGCTGAGCGTTCGAAACTGGGTGCTGTTCAAAACCGTCTTGAGCACACAATTAACAACTTGAACACTTCTTCGGAGAACTTGACTGCAGCTGAATCACGTGTACGTGACGTTGATATGGCTAAAGAAATGATGACATTCACGAAGAACAACATTCTTACTCAAGCTTCCCAAGCGATGTTGGCTCAAGCTAACCAACAACCGCAAGGCGTTCTTCAATTGCTTCGCTAATAGCAATCCATTCGAAAAAGCCTTAGGATTTATCCTAAGGCTTTTTCCTTTTACATATAAGTATTCAAGATAAAGAGGTTCTATTATGATTACTACGATAAGCATGAAATATAGTAATGAGAGATTCTGATTTTCCAGAGTCTCTTTTATAATTACTCTAATCATTTTATGAGATATTGCCGATAAATATATTACAAATAAACGTTGGAGGACTGATTTGTGATGAACATAAATACATCGATCACAGGAACTAGCAGTTCAACTGATCGTGTTGCTTCAGGAAGCAAATCTATAGAGCCTTCTAAGGTTGCTGTAAGCCACTCTACAGAAACGAAAACGACTATCACGAATATAAGTGACCTTAAGAATGCAGAATTGCGCGGAGAGCATTACACGGTTAGTGATGAACAGCTGGTTAAAGCAATTGACAAAGCTATAAAATCAATGCAAGGCAAAGCTACCAATTTGGAGTTTACGGTTCATGATAAAACGAAACTGATTTCCGTGAAAGTACTCGATAGTGATTCTGGTGAAGTCATAAGAGAAATTCCTCCAGAGAAGACGTTAGATTTTGTTGCAAAGCTATGGGAAATGGCTGGGATATTAATAGACGAAAAAAGATAATCATTAAAAAAGGAGTGTGAATTATGCGTATAGGTGGATTGGCATCGGGAATGGACACAGATGCTATTATTAAAAAACTAATGGCTGCACAGCGAATTCCTTTGGATAAACTAGCTCAGAAGAAGCAAGCGTTGGAGTGGAAACGAGATGATTATCGAACACTCAATAGCAAAATATTAGAGTTTCGCAACGCTGCATTTGACATGAAATTGCAATCAGGTTATTTAGCGAAGAAGGTGTCTTCCTCACAAGAAAATATTGTCTCAGTAACGGGAACAGCTAATGCAAATGAAGGACAATATACGATCCAGATTAAAGAGCTAGCTGCGTCTGCTTCCTTGACATCTGGCGATTTAGCTGGTCCACCTGGTGTTGGGAAGAAGCTAAGCGTACTTAACTTAAGTAGTGAGACAGAATTGAAAGTTACCGGGGAGAAAGGGACTGCATCCATAACGATTAAGCCGACAGATAGCATTGAAGATCTTGTATCGTCAATTAATAATAACGCGGCATCAACTGGTGTTAAAGTATCCTACGATGCTAATATGGATAGATTATTTTTTAGTTCTTCCAAATCAGGTCAAACATCAAAAATAAACTTGGAACTAGGAAATGGTGATAACATAAATACTATTTTCGGTTTTTCAACGGCTTCTGTTCAATTGGAAGGCTCGAAGATGCTTGTTCCAAGTGAATTAATTGATAACACTTTATCAGGGACTTCTAAATTTACGATTAAGTACGATAATATTAATTATGATTTCGATGTAACAAGTACAACTACTATGGGTGATCTTGTTAATCAGATGAATAATAAATTGACTAAGGTCGGTGTAGACGCTAGCTTGAATAGCAGTGGCAAGCTTACTTTCGCAAATGCAGATAAGACTAAGGCGATTACTTTTTCTGATGATGCTGGAGGTGCTATTGTAAATAAATTAGGAGTTGATACTCCTCTTAAACCGAACTCAGCAGTTATTAGTGCTACTGGTAAAAATGCTAAAGTTCTATTCAATGGTATTGAGGCTGAGTATGACTCTAATACGTTCTCAATTGCAGGAATGTCTTTTACCGCTAAGCAAGAAAGCAGTACTGTTGTAAATGTAGGAGTAACGCAAGACGTCAGCTCAGTAGTAGATACGATTAAAAAATTTGTTGAAAAATATAATTCATTAATTGATGAAGTTAATAAAGAAGTGCAAGAAAAACGTCAGCGAAATTTCCAACCGCTTACGTCTGAGCAACGTGAGGCTATGAGCGAGGATGAGATTAAGAAATGGGAAGAACGTGCTAGAAGCGGGATGCTGTCAAATGATCAGCTATTAACTAGCGGATTGAGCTCTCTTCGTATTTCATTATCAAATTCAGTAAGTGGTCTTCCTGCTGGACAAATAAAAAGTTTAGCGGAAATTGGAATATCGAACAGTAATGTAAATGGTTCTGTAATCAGCGGCACATATGCTGATCGGGGCAAATTATATATTGATGAAGCTAAGCTTACGAAGGCATTGACTGAAAAGCCGGAGGAGGTAATGGCTTTATTTACAGCAAAGGGGGCTACTGAATCAAGCGATGGCATTGCTTCACGTTTGTATGACAAATCAGTAGTGCTTTTTAAGCAAATTACAGAAAAAGCTGGAACAGCAGAAGCAAATGATAATAATTACTCTATGGGTAAAGAAAATAAACTAATTACAGACCAAATAGCCCGTCTGACTGAGCGTTTGGATGATATGGAGAAACGTTATTATAAACAATTCACAGCAATGGAGACTTATTTAAATAAAATGAACTCCCAAAGCGCATGGCTAACTCAGCAATTTAGCTCATAGGAGGTTTTCCAGCATGCAATTGCAGCAGCGCAATAAATACTTAGAAACAACTGTACAAACAGCATCGCCAGCTCAATTGCTCATTATGCTTTACGATGGTGCAATTCGATTCTGTCGTCAAGGTATTGAAGCAATTAAAGAAAAAAAATATTCTGAAGCGCACACTAATTTATTGAAGGTTCAAAACATAATTAGTGAATTTATCATTACTATAGATCGAAATTCACCTATGTCAGAAAATCTATTGAGTTTGTATGAATATTTTAATACTCGACTTGTTGAAGCAAATATGAAAAAGGAAATCGAGCCTGCAGAAGAAGTGCTCGGTCACTTAATTGAATTAAAAGAAACATGGATTCAAGCTGCCAAACAATACAATCAATTAGCGGGGCAAGGCGTTGGAAGCACTCTTAAAGCAACTCACTCGACTGTCGTCTGAATTAATCCAGAGATTAGAAAGTTGTGAACTTGAAGAGTTTGATATTTATATGCAGGAGCGAGATGACCTTTTTACAGAGCTCGAGAAGGTGACTCTTACTCCTGATCAAGTTGCAGCATGTCGACCGATTGTATTGCATATTATGGAGCTGGACAACGTCATTACTGGCAGAATGACGAAGCTGCGTAATGAAGCGAATATAGAGATTGAGAAAATAAATCGTGGAAAACGTTCAAAGTCGATGTATGAGTCAGGCGCTTATGGCGATGATAGCCTTTTCTTCGATACCAAACGATAATAATCTAGTCTAGAAATAGTGATGATGCTGCTCCGCCCATTGGGCGGTTATTTTTTTATTAATGTAGTGATAGTTGTAATCAACATGCGATGTTATCTGACTCTTTCAACATAACCAACTTATTATGAATCCGCTTACAACAAATTGTTTGACAATTCCGTTAAGTGGGTGTTATAGTCAAATTGTGGGTTATACAATGAGATGCCTCACAGTATTTGAAGATGAAGGGAATGTTTGCACATGCAAGGTAAAGTTAAATGGTTTAATGCAGAGAAGGGTTATGGATTTATCGAGACTGAGCAAGGCGGCGACGTATTTGTTCATTTCTCCGCGATCCAAACTGATGGTTTCAAGACTCTTGAAGAAGGCCAATCCGTTGAATTCGATATTGTTGAAGGCGCTCGTGGTCCACAAGCAGCAAACGTAGTAAAACTGTAATCATTTGGCCAATAGGCCACCTTATAGTACGGCTGAATAAGCATACACCCAAAGCTCCGGGCAACCGGGGCTTTTTTCTGTGTGTAGTAGTCAGAAATAATCCTTCTGCTTCAATAAATAAATACTCTATGACGACCAGCCCACATATAGACTAGTGCTTAAGTATTATTTATCTGAATATTCCGAATAAACAAAAAACGGTTTTGATCTGCCTATAAATATGTGTTATAATAAGAGTATGTAAAGGAGGAGTTCCCCATGAACTACAACATTCGAGGTCAACGCTTTCAGGTCACAGACGCATTGAGAGACTACGTCGAAAAGAAACTCAGTAGATTGGATAAGTATTTCGAAACGCCAGTCGCCTCCGACATTAATGTAACACTATCCGTCACCAAAGGAATACATGCAGTAGAGGTGACGATTCCACTCACCGGTGTCTTGCTAAGAGCCGAAGAGAAGAGCGAGGATATGTACGCTTCAATTGATATTGTGGTGGACAAACTCGAACGACAAATACGCAAACATAAAACAAAAGTAAATCGTAAATTCCGTCAAGCAAGCAGTGTACACTCCTTGTTCACGGAATCAACCGCAGCAGTAGGTGTCATGGATGAAGAGGAAGACGAGCTGGAGCTTGTTAGAACCAAGCGTTTCGCCTTGAAGCCAATGGATGTGGAAGAAGCGATTTTGCAAATGAATATGGTAGGACATAACTTCTTCGTGTTCGCCAATGTAGACAGTACAGAGGTAAATGTTGTATACAAACGCAGTGACGGGAAGTATGGATTAATTGAACAAGGCTAGCTGCTATTATACTTAAAACGAAGAGCCTTTTCTTCTTTATGGAGAAAGGCTTTTTCTTTTCCAATCAGACTCGTTGCGGCGATGTCGACAAACTGATACAATTTAAGGCAAAGAGGCGTAATCACGAAAGGGGAAAACCATGCTCGGACTAGTGAAAAAGATATTCGGTGACCATAACGAGCGCGAGGTAAAACGGCTCCAGCGTACGGTTGATGAAATAAATGCGATTGAATCGCAATTCACGGCTCTATCCGATGAGGCTCTTCGCGCGAAGACTGAGGAATTTAAAGCGAGAATTGAAAAAGGCGAGTCTGTGGACAAGCTGCTTCCTGAAGCTTTTGCAACAGTCAGAGAGGCATCCAAGCGTACGCTTGGCATGCGTCACTTCGACGTGCAGCTGCTTGGAGGCATGGTGCTTCACGAAGGTAAAATAGCGGAGATGAGAACGGGTGAAGGTAAGACGCTCGTTGCTACGCTGCCGGTCTATTTAAATGCTCTTCAAGGCAAAGGCGTACACGTCATTACCGTCAATAACTACTTGGCTCAGCGTGATAGCGAGCTGATGGGACAGCTTTACGGCTTTCTCGGCATGACTGTAGGCTGTAACCTGCATGGCTTGTCACATGATGAGAAGCAAGAAGCTTATGCTTGCGACATTACGTATGGTACAAATAATGAATTTGGTTTCGATTATTTGCGTGACAATATGGTGCTCTACAAGGAACAAATGGTACAGCGCCCGCTTTATTTTGCCATTATCGATGAAGTGGATTCCATTCTCGTCGATGAGGCGCGGACGCCGCTAATCATTTCGGGACAAGCTGCGAAGTCGACAGAGCTTTATTTTGCCGCTGACCGCTTTGTTAACCGTTTGAAGCCGGACGAGGACTTTACTATTGATGTTAAAGTGCGCAGCGTTATGCTGACTGAAGCAGGTGTTACGAAGGCAGAGAAAGCTTTTGGAATCGAAAACCTGTTTGACCACGCTAACGTTACGCTTAACCATCATATTCAGCAAGGCTTGAAAGCTAACTTTATTATGAAACGCGATGTCGACTATGTTGTAGAAGAAGACGAAGTCGTCATTGTCGATGAATTTACAGGCCGTCTGATGTCTGGACGCCGTTATAGCGACGGCTTGCACCAAGCGATTGAAGCGAAGGAGCAGCTGGAGGTTCAAAACGAGAGCATGACGCTCGCGACGATCACTTTCCAGAACTACTTCCGTATGTACCGCAAGCTGGCTGGTATGACAGGTACAGCGAAGACGGAGGAAGAGGAGTTCAAACGGATTTATGGGCTTGATGTTATTCAAGTGCCTACGAACCGTTCTATGATTCGTCAGGATATTGCAGATGTGGTATACAAATCAGAGAATGGTAAATTCAAAGCGGTTGTTGAAGAAATTGTGCAGCGTCACAGTAAAAACCAACCCGTGCTCGTAGGTACTATTTCCATCGAGAACTCAGAGAAACTATCAGATATGCTGAAGCGCAGAGGCGTAGCGCATAAGGTGCTTAACGCAAAGTTCCATGCGGAGGAAGCAGAGATCATCTCGCGTGCCGGACAAGCTGGATCGGTAACGATCGCTACGAACATGGCTGGACGTGGTACGGATATTTTGCTGGGCGATTCGGTTGAAAATCTGGGCGGCTTGCACATTATTGGTACGGAGCGTCATGAAAGCCGTCGAATCGACAATCAGCTTCGCGGACGTGCGGGACGTCAAGGCGATCCAGGATCATCACAGTTCTATTTGTCGCTAGAGGATGAGTTGATGCGCCGCTTTGGTTCTGAGAATATTATGGGCATGATGGATAAGCTCGGTCTTGATGAGGATCAACCGATTGAGAGCCGGATGATTTCAAGAGCTATTGAATCTGCTCAGAAGCGCGTAGAGGGCAATAACTTTGATATTCGGAAAGTCGTCCTGCAGTATGATGACGTTATGAATCAGCAGCGTGAGGTTATTTATAAGCAGCGTCGCGATATTCTAGGCTCAGATGATATTCGTCAGGAAGTTATGGATATGATCAAGCCTGTCGTGGAGCGCATTGTTGAAGCTCACACCTCTGAGGATATTCCGGAAGAGTGGGACTTACAAGCAATCGTTGATTATGCGAATGCTACCTTCTTGCCAGAAGGCGCTTTGACCAAAGAAGAGATTTGGGGCAAAGAGAAGGAAGAGATTATTGATTATATTTTTGAAGAGGTCGTTGCTTGCTATGACGAGCGCGAAGAAAATCTTGGACCTGAAACGATGCGTGAGTTCGAGAAGGTTGTCGTTCTTCGTGCAGTAGACAGCAAATGGATGGATCATATTGATGCGATGGATCAGCTTCGCCAAGGTATCCATTTACGTGCATACGGCGGTACTGATCCGCTTCGCGAGTACCAATTCGAAGGCTTCGAGATGTTCAAGGAAATGATCGAGAACATTCAAGAGGAAGTTGCCAAGTATATTATGAAGGCTCGTGTTGAGAGCAACCTAGAGCGCCAAGAGGTAGCTCAAGGACAAACGACAACAACTAGCGGCGGTGGAGAAGCCGTAGAGAAGCGTCCTGCTAAGCGCGAGGTTCGTGTCGGACGCAACGATGCTTGCCCATGCGGCAGCGGCAAGAAATATAAGCAATGCCACGGCAAGTAATCACCACGCAAGAAGGCACGACATAAAGTATGAGATCGAACAATTATTTTGAGGTGAAGCGAACGCTATGATAGACATAACGGTGAAACAAGACCTGCGTGAAATGGCCAAGCGTCTCCAAGAGCTCAGGGGGTCTCTTTGACTTAGATCTTAAGCAGGAGATCATTTCCAACTTCGAAGAGAAGATGACGATGCCCGATTTCTGGGATGATAATGACAAAGCGCAAAGCGTTATTGCTGAGCTCAATGCAGTGAAATCAGTCGTTGATCATTATGATGGGCTGAACAATGAGCAGGAAGAGCTGCAGATGATGCTGGAGCTGGCGGAAGAGGAAAACGATGAATCGCTTGAAGCGGATGTCGTTAGCGGCGTAAAGGAACTTTTGCGGAAGATCAGCGATTTCGAGCTTCAGCTCTTGCTTAACGAGCCTTATGACAAGCTCAATGCGATTTTGGAATTGCATCCTGGTGCCGGCGGAACAGAGTCGCAGGACTGGGGCTTGATGCTGTACCGGATGTATACGCGCTGGGCGGAGAAGCATGGCTTTAAGGTTGAGCTGCTCGATTACTTGCCTGGTGATGAGGCCGGTATTAAGAGTGTGACGATTATGGTCAAGGGTCATAATGCATACGGCTATCTGAAGGCAGAGAAGGGCGTGCACAGACTTGTCCGCATATCTCCCTTTGATTCGGCAGGCCGTCGCCACACTTCGTTTGCTTCCTGTGATGTTGTACCGGAAATTGACGACAGTATTGAAATTGAGATTCGTTCTGAGGATTTGAAGGTTGATACGTATAGGGCAAGCGGAGCGGGCGGTCAGCACGTAAATAAGACGGAATCTGCTATCCGGATTACGCATGTGCCCTCAGGCATTATCGTTGCTTGTCAGCAGGAGCGTTCGCAAATTCAGAACCGTGAGCGTGCGATGAAGATGCTTCGTTCCAAGCTGTATGATCGGAAGATTGAGGAGCAGAAAAAACATTTAGCGGATATTCGCGGCGACCAATCAGAGATTGCTTGGGGCAGCCAAATTCGTTCTTATGTTTTCCATCCGTACAGTATGGTTAAGGACCATCGGACATCCGTAGAAACGGGGAACGTAGGAGCAGTCATGGATGGGGATATTGATGCGTTTATTGATGGCTACCTGCGTCACCAGATCCGACATGATTAACGGAAAGTCGTTAAGCAGCATAGCTTTGATGAAGAGTTCCAACACCGCTTAGGTGTGGGGCTCTTCTTTTTGCGAAAAAAAGGGCATAGGGAGATAGAAAACATGGTGAAGGGAAGCTCGGCGAAACGAAGAAAGGGCGGGCAGAGCCTTACTCCGCGCAAGCAGTCGATTTGGAATATCGTTCAGCTTCTTGTGGGTACGGTCATTGTTGCTTTAAGCTTTAATATGTTCATGGTTCCAAATGGAATTGCATCAGGCGGCGTATCTGGACTATCAATATTGGTTCAGCGGAAGCTGGATATTACACCGGCCATTACACAATGGGCAGTTAATATTCCGTTGTTTCTTGCGGGCTTATGGCTGCTTGGGAAGAAATTTGCGGCAAAAACAGCGCTTGGCTCAATTCTGCTGCCGCTCTTCGTGCTGTTGACTGCCAATTGGCCGACACCGACCCACAATCCGCTTTTAGCTGCTATCTATGGGGGAATTGGTGTAGGTGTTGGACTTGGCCTTGTGTTTCGCGGTGGCGGGTCAACGGGCGGTATGGATTTGGCGGCTCAAATATTGCATCGGTATACTGGAATTCCACTCAGCTTAGCAATTGTATGCTTTGATGGCTGTGTTATTGTGGCAGCAGGGCTTGTTATTTCACCAGAAGTGGCTTTATATGCGTTAATTGGTCTCTTCGTAACGAGTAAAACGATTGATTTCGTGCAAAGCGGTTTACAGCTCTCGAAGGTGGCCTTCATTATTAGCGATCATTCCGATGCGGTGGCGGATATCATTTTGAATGACTTGGATCGGGGATTGACGCGGCTCGACGGGCATGGGGGTTATACGGGGCAGGGCAAGGCAGTGCTTATGGTTGTAGTTGGGCAGAATGAGGTGCCGAAGCTGAAGCAGCTAGTTAAAGCGATTGACCCGGGGGCGTTTGTCATCATAAGCAATACGGCCGAGGTGCTTGGTCAAGGCTTTAAAGTCGAGGGCTAATGCTGCGTAATAAAGAGCTGATGGAACGGCATTTCAGCTTCTGAAATTGTATGCTTGAAAGTATCGAGTATGTGTAAGACAGAGACAGTTATATGAAGCTTTTGGAAGGCTATGTTGGAATCATCCAGGATAGCCTTTTTGTGCTGTGTTTTGTGACAAAATGTTACGAAAAACGAGTCGATTTGTTCGTTGTATTATTATTAATTCGAATGTATAATAATACGAAACGAACTCTATATTTCCATCAACTGCCGAATGATGTACAATAATAAGTTGTAGAAGTAGACAACCTTTTCCAAGTGAAAAGAGTAATAGATGGAGCTGCAGCGAGCTTGGCCGGATAGGGCGAAATCAGCATGTGGTGTCCAGTTTTGGGGAGAGATATAATTATGAGCGCAAAAGTAAAAATAGCGATTGTTGGCTCGACGGGCTACGGCGGTGTTGAACTTATTCGATTGCTTTCATCTCATCCGAATGCGGAGGTGACTTCAGTCATCTCATCATCCAGCGCAGGAACGCCATTTACGGATGGATACCCGCATTTGATTGGTATTCATGAGGAGCTGCTTGATGATATGGAGCCGGCTTCCATTAAAGCAAAGGCTGATGTTGTATTTCTAGCAACTCCTGCCGGCGTGGCCTCCAAGCTCGCGCCGCAGCTGCTCCAAGCAGGTTTGAAAGTAATTGATTTGTCCGGAGATTTTCGATTGAAATCGCCAGCGCTCTATGAGCAGTGGTATAAGAAGCCCGCAGCTGACGAGGATTACTTGAAGCAGGCGGTATTTGGTCTTTCTGAGATTTATGGCGATCAAGTATTGGATGCTTCGTTTATCTCCAATCCCGGCTGTTATCCAACAGCAACCTTGCTCGGCCTTATTCCCGCTGTGAAAGAGGGCTGGATCGATCCGAACACGATCATTATAGATGCGAAGTCAGGGGTTTCCGGTGCAGGCCGCGGCGCTTCGCTAGGAACTCATTACTCGGAACTGAACGAGAATTTCAGAGCTTATAAGCTTAATCAGCACCAGCATACTCCAGAAATTGAGATGGTGCTTTCTGACGCTGCCGATAAGGAGGTCGTTGCGACCTTCACTACGCATCTCGTACCGATGACTCGCGGCATTATGTCCACGATGTACGCATCCATTCAAGGCAAGCGAAGCACGAAGGACTTTATTGATTTATATCGTTCCTATTATGAGGGTCGCCGCTTCGTACGTATTCGTCCGGAAGGACAATGGCCTTCAACGAAAGAAGTATGGGGATCAAATTATTGTGATATCGGCTTTGCTGTAGATGAGCGTACGGGTCGTCTAACGATCGTATCGGTTATCGATAACCTCGTTAAGGGCGCAGCCGGCCAAGCGATTCAAAACTTGAATTTAATGATGGGCTGGGACGAGTCACTAGGACTGCAGTTTGTACCGGTATATCCATAATATATTTACGGCACTTATAACGAATTAACCCATAAATATACTCATACACGTGAAGGAGATTCGATTCTACCATGGAACAGGGGAATACGGCATCACTATTCTCGATCGTCGAAGACGGCTCGATAACATCGCCCAAAGGTTTTAAAGCAGGCGGGCTGCATTGCGGACTTAAGAAATCTTCTCGTCATGATCTAGGCGCTATCGTCTGCGACGTGCCAGCTGCAGCAGCTGGCGTATACACGACGAATGTATTTCAAGCGGCACCGCTTCAAGTAACGCGAGAAAGTATAGGAGCGGGCGGTGTGCTTCGTGCTGTGCTCGTTAACAGCGGTAATGCGAATGCATGCACAGGAAAACAAGGCGAAGCGGATGCTTATGAAATGCGTGCCCGTTTTGCGGAGTCGATTGGTGTAGCGGCAGAGCATGTAGCCGTAGGTTCCACCGGTGTAATCGGCGAGAATCTTAAGATGGATAAGGTTCGCAGCGGTATAGACGGTCTTCCTGTTCGGCTTGAAGGCAATCGCGATGGAGCCGATGGCTTCTGTCAAGCGATTCTCACAACCGATCTTGTTCAGAAAATGGTATGCGTTCAGCTTGAGCTGGACGGTCAAATCGTTCACGTTGCAGGAGCGGCCAAAGGCTCGGGAATGATTCATCCCAACATGGCAACGATGCTTGGCTTCGTAACAACGGATGCAGCGATTGGCAGCGAAGCGCTTCAACAATTACTGCGTCAAGCAACGGATCTGACTTTTAATATGATTACAGTAGATGGCGATACAAGCACGAATGATATGCTCGTCGCAATGGCAAGCGGGCTTGCAGGCAATGCCGAGCTAACTCCGAAGCATGAGGGCTGGACTGCATTTGCAGCAGCTGTACGTTATGTATGCGAAGTGCTCGCGAAAGCGATCGCTCGTGACGGAGAAGGCGCAACAAAGCTCGTTGAAGTACAAGTAAACGGCGCAGTTAGCGACGATTCTGCACAGGCGATCGCGAAGACCGTTATTGGTTCATCGCTTGTGAAGTCAGCCGTATTCGGTGCGGATGCGAACTGGGGCCGTATTATAGCGGCTGTCGGACGTGCAGGCCAGCCTGTAAATCCAGAAACCGTAGATATACGTCTCGGAAATATTTTGACGCTGGAGCAATCACGCCCCGTTGCGTTTGATGAAGAAGAAGCCTTGGAATATTTAAAAGGCGATACGGTTGTTATTCGTGTTGATCTGTATAACGGTGAAGGCAAGGCAACAGCTTGGGGCTGTGATTTAACTTATGATTATGTCCGTATTAATGCGGCATATCGTACGTAAGCGATAGATTCTGGAGGGTATGGAACAGTGACGGAGCAACGTTTTGTAATGAAATGCGGAGGTAGCACGCTAGCGGCGCTTCCGAATCGGTTTTTTGATGAGCTGCGCGAGCTGCAGCAATCGGGGATTCGTCCAGTTATTGTACACGGCGGCGGTCCTGCTATTTCAGAAACGCTTGGCAAGCTGGGCATTGAGACGGGCTTCGTGAACGGTCTTCGCAAAACGAATGACGATGTGCTGGATGTGGTTGAGATGGTGCTTGCTGGCCGCATCAACAAAGAGATCGTCCGCAAGATTCAAACAAACGGAGCCAAGTCGCTTGGACTCTCGGGTGTGGACGGAATGTTAATTCAAGCGAGGCCAGTTGCGAATGCCGCTGAAATCGGCTTCGTCGGTGATGTGACAGATGTTAATGCAGCCATTATTGAGGGCATTATGGATATGGGATTTATTCCAGTCATCGCTCCTATCGGTATCGATGATCAGGGTCAGCGCTACAACATAAATGCAGATACGGCTGCAGGCGCGGTGGCTTCCCGTCTTGGCGTTGAGCGCATGATCGTCGTGACGGACGTTCCAGGTATTCTGAAAACGGTGGACGGCCAGAAGCAGGTATTGCCGGTTGTTACCGTAGAAGAAATAGATGCGATGATTGCGAGCGGAGAAATTTACGGCGGTATGATTCCGAAGGTGCGAGCGGCAATTGCATGCATCCAAGGGCGAGTGCGTGAGGTTGTCATTGTAAGCGGCGAGGAGCCGGGCGTATTAACGAAGGCCGTGCGTAAGGGCGGAGTTGGCACGCGTATTGTTCAATCGAATGAAGGGCGGGTGTAAGGGCAATGAGCGAGACAAATACGGCAGCAGCAGCTGACCAATCCCTGTTTCCAACCTATGCGAGATATCCAGTAGCTTTGGTTAAAGGGGATGGAAGCTGGCTTTGGGATGATCAAGGAAAGAAGTATTTAGATTTTATGAGCGGCATTGCGGTAACAAACTTAGGGCATGCTCCCAAGCAAATTAAAGCGGCGCTGATTAAGCAGCTGGATGAGCTGTGGCATGTTTCGAATTTGTTCCACATTCCGAATCAAGCGGAAGCAGCGAAGCTCATTACCGATAACAGCTGCGCAGACGCAGTATTTTTCTGCAACTCAGGTGCTGAAGCGAATGAAGCAGCTATTAAGCTGGCCCGTCGCTATAATCAGAAGGTTTTGAACAATGGGCGTTATGAAATTATTACCTTTGAGCAGTCTTTCCACGGGCGTACGCTTGCGACGCTTACGGCAACAGGTCAAGCTAAAGTGAAGGAAGGCTTCCTGCCTTTGCCAGAAGGATTCAAGACCATTCCTTTGAATGATCTGGATGCGCTGAAGGCAGCCGTTACCGATAAGACCGCGGCTGTCATGCTGGAGATGGTACAGGCGGAAGGCGGCATTCATCCGGTTGATCCTGCTTACATGAAGGAACTGGCTGCTCTTTGCGAGCAGCAGGGCATACTGCTCATCGTCGATGAAATTCAGACGGGCATGGGACGTACGGGCAAGCTGTTCGCATATGAGCATTACGGCATCGAGCCAGACATATTCACAATGGCCAAGGGGCTTGGCAGCGGCTTCCCTGTTGGTGCAATGGCAGCGAAGGAGAAGCTTCGCGAAGGCTTCACTGCTGGTAGCCATGGCTCAACATTCGGAGGCACGCCGATTGCGACAGCTGTTGTGAAAGCGACACTGGAGACGATTGTCGGTGATGACCTGTCCGCGCGAGCGGCGCAGCAGGGCGACTATTTAATGGCTCAGCTTCGCGAGAAGCTGGAAGGCAATGCTTTTGTCCAAGAGGTGCGCGGACTTGGCCTGCTCGTAGGAATTGAATGCGCTGGACCGATAGCCGAGATTCTGAATGCGGCGCAGGAGCGCGGTCTCATTGTTATTTCTGCAGGGCCGAACGTCATTCGACTGCTGCCGAATTTGCTTGTTACGAAGGAAGAGATAGATACAGCTGTAAGTATTATTACGGAGCTGCTAGAGGCTAAGAGCCTGTAGCTTTTAAGATAAAGAGGTATAGGCTTCAAACTGAAGGAGGACGTTATTATGCAAGGAACTGTAAATGAGGAACTCGCAATTAGTCTCAAAGGGCGCGATTTTCTAATGCTGGTTGATTTTAAGCCAGAAGAAATTCGTTACTTGATCGACCTAGCTATTGATCTTAAGCAAAAACAAAAAGCAGGCGAAACTCACCATATTCTAAAAGGTAAGACACTTGGCATGATTTTTGAGAAATCTTCGACACGTACGCGCGTTTCGTTCGAAGTTGGGATGTATCAGCTTGGCGGCCAAGGGCTGTTTCTAAGCGGCAATGATTTGCAAATCGGCCGCGGTGAGACGATCTGGGATACAGCGCAGACGCTTTCCCGTTACCTCGATGGCATTATGATTCGTACATTTGCACATCGCAAAGTGGTTGAGCTTGCTCGTGGAGCGACAATTCCGGTTATTAATGGTTTGACGGATCTATCGCATCCATGCCAAGCGCTTGCGGATTACCAAACGATTCTGGAGCAAAAGGGACGTTTGGAAGGTTTAAAAATTGCATATATCGGCGATGGCAATAACATGACTCATTCTCTGTTGATGGGTGCAGCGAAGCTTGGTCTTCATATGTCCGTTGCAACTCCTGAGGGTTATGAGCCGGATGCGGATATTATTCAGCAAACGAAGGATCATGCTGCTGAGACTGGCTCGCAAATTCACATTTGCCGCGATCCTAAAGAAGCAATTGCGGATGCCGATATCGTATATACAGACGTATGGGCGAGCATGGGCCAAGAAGCAGAGCAGAAGGAACGCGAGGTTGCTTTTGCCGCTTATCAAGTGAATGAGGCTTTAACGAAATATGCGAAGAAGGACTATCTATTCATGCACTGCTTGCCTGCACATCGCGGCGAAGAAGTGAGCGAGGGTGTTATCGATGGCAAGCGTTCGATCATTTTTGATCAAGCCGAAAACCGTCTTCATGCGCAAAAAGCGATCATGGCCGCTATCATGTCCTAAGCGTTCATTCCAAATATAATTACATTCGAAGGGAAGTAAACACAACTATGGCAAAAGAAAAAATCGTGCTCGCCTATTCGGGCGGCCTGGATACTTCAGTTATTCTCAAATGGTTGAAAGAAACGTATGACGCAGAAATTATCGCTTTTACAGCAGATATCGGGCAAAAGGATGAGCTTGACGGCTTGGAAGCGAAAGCACTCGCAACAGGCGCATCCAAAGTATATATTGATGATCTTCGCGATGAATTCGCAAGCGACTTCATCTACCCGATGTTCCAAGCTGGTACCCTGTATGAGGGCCAATACCTGCTCGGCACATCAATCGCTCGTCCGCTTATCGCAAAGCGTATGGTCGATATCGCACGCGCGGAAGGCGCTGCTTACATTGCACACGGCGCAACAGGCAAGGGCAATGACCAGGTTCGTTTCGAGCTTACGGCTGCTGCACTTGCACCAGAGATCGGTGTTATCGCGCCTTGGCGCCTTGAAGCATTCCGCGAGGAGTTCCCAGGCCGCGCTGAAATGATCGCATATGCAGAGAAACACAATATCCCTGTAACAGCGTCCGCAGCTAAGCCATATTCAACTGACCGCAATTTGCTGCATATCAGCTTCGAGAGCGGTATGCTTGAAGATCCTTGGTTCGATCCAAGCTCCGAGGAGAACGAGAGCATGTACGTGCTGAGCGTATCTCCAGAGAATGCGCCGGACAAAGCGGAATATGTTGAGCTTACTTTTGCAGAAGGCAATTGTACGGCAATTAACGGCAAAGAGCTCAGCCCATTGGAAGTTATGGATACGCTGAATGAGCTTGGCGGCAAGCACGGCATCGGACGCGTTGACATGGTAGAGAACCGTTTCGTCGGCATGAAGAGCCGCGGCGTATACGAGACACCAGGCGGAACCATCCTATTTACTGCTCACCGCAAAATGGAATCCTTAACAATGGACCGCGAGGTTATGCACCTTCGCGACTCCTTGATCGCGAAATACAGCCAGCTTGTATATAACGGCTTCTGGTTCGCGCCGGAGCGTCTTGCCCTGCAAGCGCTAGTTACTGAATCACAGAAAAATGTGAGCGGCGTAGTTCGCTTGAAGCTTTACAAAGGCAATGTAATCGGAGCAGGCGTACAAAGCCCTGTCAGCCTATATAACCCGGATATCGCAACAATGGAAGCAGATCCGTCACAAGCATACGATCAAGGCGATGCAACCGGCTTTATTCGCCTGAACGCTTTGCGTTTGAAAGTATCATCCGCAGTAACGAACAAGTAAGCTTTACAAGGGAGTGTAACGAACTAGTGAGTAAATTATGGGGCGGACGTTTTACGAAAAAAACGGACCAATTGGTTGAGGAATATACAGCTTCGATTATGTTCGATAAAGAGCTTGCCGAAGAAGACGTTCAAGGCAGCTTGGCGCATGTGACGATGCTCGGCAAGCAGGGTATCCTGCCTGCCGACGATGTCGACAAAATTAAAGACGGCCTGCACCGCGTGCTTCAACGCATCAAACGCGATGATATCGAATTCTCGATCGGTGACGAGGATATTCATATGAATATCGAGAAAACATTGATCGACGATGTCGGTTCAGTTGGCGGCAAGCTGCATACAGGCCGCAGCCGCAACGACCAAGTAGCAACGGACATGCATTTATGGCTGCGCAAGCGCGTAGTTGAGTTCGTTGACATGCTGTATAAGCTGCAATTGGCGCTTATTGGTCAAGCCAAGGACAATTTAGATACGATTGTACCTGGCTATACGCATTTGCAGCGTGCTCAGCCGATTTTGTTCGCGCATCATTTGATGGCTTACGTATCGATGTTCGGACGCGATATTGAGCGTCTGCAGGACAGCTACAAGCGCATCAATGTGCTTCCGCTCGGAGCGGGCGCACTTGCGGGAACGACGTTCCCAATCGATCGCCACTTCGTTGCGAGCCAGCTTAAATTTGACCGTGTATACGAGAACAGTCTGGACGCGGTGAGCGACCGTGACTTTATCGTTGAGTTTCTGGCAGACGCTTCGATCATTATGATGCATCTATCGCGCCTTAGCGAGGAGCTTATTCTTTGGTCGAGCACTGAATTTCATTTTGTCGAGCTGGATGATGCATTCTGCACAGGAAGCAGCATTATGCCTCAGAAGAAAAATCCGGACGTTCCTGAGCTTGTACGCGGCAAGACCGGACGGGTCTACGGCGATCTTGTTGGCTTGCTGACTGTCCTTAAATCTTTGCCGCTTGCCTACAATAAGGACATGCAGGAAGACAAAGAAGGCATGTTCGATACGGTGAAGACACTGCAAGGGGCGCTTCAGCTGTTTGCGCCAATGATCGCTACGATGAAGGTGAACAAGGAACGGATGCGTCAAGCGGTCAACCAAGACTTCTCGAATGCAACCGATATTGCCGATTTCCTAGTTGGCAAAGGACTTCCTTTCCGTCAAGCGCATGAGGTTATCGGCAAAACGGTCTTGTACTGCATCGAGCAGAACAAATACTTGCTGGATCTGACGCTTGAGGAGTTCAAGCAATTCTCATCCTTGTTCGATGACCGCATATACGCGGTGCTTCAACCGGAGCAGGTTGTTAATGCGCGCAATGTATACGGCGGTACTGCGAAACCGCAAGTACAGGATGCTATAGGCCGCGCTGAACTAGCGCTGGAGAATACGGCAGCCTGGGTAACGGAATATTTGGAACGCAGCAGATAAGATAATATGAATGTACAAAAGCCCAGCAAGCAGTCTATCAGACTGTTTGCTGGGCTTTTCTGTTGGAATGCTAAACACCATCCTCGAGCAATCGCTCCTTCGGAGGTGGTGTTGGCGTTGCGGAAGGGCCGCCCACCATCGGGCCAACCTCAATAATGGTTGGCTGCGCCTTATACGTATCCTTGGATATACGATTACGCGATATCGTTTTGCCGTCCTGCACAAATGTACGGTAGGTTTCGACGACAAAGCCCTGCTTGCCCTTCTGAACGGTGACCTTCTGGCCGGGGGAAAGATTGGCATTTATCGTTTCTTGCACGGTGGGCTCAATCGTTTTGGTCGTAAAGGATTCAATATCATAGCGGTCATTTGCATCCATCGTACCGAAGAGTTTAATCGTCAGCTTACGATCCTTAACCTCGGTGCGTATGATCATATGCTTGCCTGTCGTATTTTTAAAGCGAAAATTTATGACGCCGCCTGCGTAGGTGGCATCCTGGCCGATCGGTAAATAAGCAACAGGCAAGGAATGGTTGCGGCGTTCCACGATCTCAAGTCCTGCTCGCAAAATAGCATTATAAAGGGTGCTGGATACTTGGCATATACCGCCGCCGATTCCGGGCACCAGCTTTCCGTTTAAAATAACGGGAGCTTCTCGATAGTCATACAGCTCTTCTGTACGGGCGATCAGCTTGCTGTAGTCGAATACTTCGTCTGGAGCGAGATGCCAGTTATTAAGTGATTCGGCTGTGACCGTAACGTTATGGGCACGGCCCTCTGCGCTCGTTCGGAAATCGGTGGAGAACTCCATAATTTTACGGTCAATGCCTTCATCCTTCAGTTTCTCGAGCGTAATCTCCGGATGAATAATAGCAATGGGCAGTTCTGCTTTATATGACTTCTCTATTGGCTTTGAAATTTGCTCCTCCTTAAGAACAACCCAATCATTGACCTCTTTTGCCAGCGTCCCGACATCAAGGCGGAAAGCATCCGAATGAGGCTCGTAGACCACTTCATCCTCGTCGGTAATGGTAAATGACGCGTTTTTTGTTTCGCTTTTTTCAATCCAGCTCCATTGCTTGCGAACGGCAGCCGTAAAGGCATCACGATTCCAGGTTTGCGACAGCGTATAGGATGGCTGGAAATGATAGCGATAGACAGCGCGATCCCACATATTTCCTTCATCTAATTTTTGCAAAGCTTTGCGAATGTCGGAGAATGAAGCCTTATATCCAAGCTCGCTGACGGTCCACTGCTTGCTATCGGTCGCTGCAGCGGTTGCGTGTATCGTAATGGTCCGCTGCTGCAGTGAGTTTTCAATATTTTCGAGCTGCTCTAATGCTGCATCAACCCTCAGGCCTCCGATGGGAATGCCTCCTGCTATTACCTCGTCTGGAACCGTTTTTTGATTGGCGTAATTATACACAATACCCCAGCCGACAGCAGCTGCAAGCAGCAGAGCAGCCATGGCGATAATTCCAATATGAATCCGTTTAGCGATAACGAATCACTCCTTCCAGCGCAATGACAAGAGACAGTTCTACATGTATATGCGACTTGCTCTGTCATATTGCCTATTGGTTTACTGGAGGCTGATTCGACAATCCTTCCAATTATGAGATTTGTGAAAAATGAAGAAAGCCATCTCCTTATGAAGGAATTCAGCGCAAACTGTCGAAATACTAGTACTGACTATAAACAGGATGTGATAATGTGATTGAAATGCAAGACATATGGAAAACGTACATCGATGGAACACACGCTTTAAAAGGCGTTTCTGTTCGTATAGATCGGAATGAGTTTGTTTATCTAGTAGGTCCATCAGGTGCAGGAAAATCAACATTTATGAAATTAATATACCGTGAGGAAGTACCAACCAAAGGACAGATTTCGGTTAATGGATTTAACATTGGGAAATTGAAGCCTCGAAAAATTCCTTTTGTAAGGCGGAATATTGGCGTAATATTTCAAGACTTTCGATTATTACCCAAATTAACCGTATTTGAAAACGTTGCCTTCGCCATGGAAGTTATTGAAGCGCCAACGCGGGTTATAAAAAAACGAACATTGGAGGTGCTTGATCTTGTAGGCTTGAAGCATAAACACGCTAGCCTGCCCTCTCAATTATCCGGCGGTGAACAGCAGCGGGTATCGATTGCGCGAGCTATCGTTAATAATCCCTCCGTTATTGTGGCGGACGAGCCTACGGGCAATCTTGATCCAGAAACGTCGCAAGGCATTATGAATTTGCTGGAGGAAATCAACTTCCGCGGCGCAACAATCGTAATGGCAACGCATAACAGAGATATTGTAAACTCCATGCGTAAGCGGGTCATCGCCATCGAGGACGGCAATATTGTTCGAGATGAAGCTAGAGGGGAGTACGGATATGAAGCTTAGAACAATACTCCGTCATCTGCGCGAAGGCTTCAAAAATATTATTCGAAACGGCTGGATGTCGTTCGCATCGATGAGCTCGATCTTCATCTCACTGCTCATACTCGGTATATTTCTACTGCTGGCACTGAACGTCAACCATATGGCGGCACAAATCGAGAGCCAAGTGCAAATTAGAGTGTTTCTACAACTGAACGTCGACCAAGCGAAAATTACTGATTTAAAAAATAAAATTGGCAACTTGACTGAAGTAAGCAAAATAACTTTTGTATCGAAGGCAGAAGGTCTTGAGATCCTTCGTAAAAACTTAGGCGAGGATAACAAGGATTTACTCGATGGCTATGATAAAGAGAAAAATCCACTGCCCGATTCTTTTACCGTTGAAGTTTATGATCCACAAACGATAGAATCAGCCGCCAAACAAATTGATGCCATTAACAAAGCAGATGAGCTTGCGCCGATTGGCAAGATTAAATATGGACAAGGCACCGTAGAAACTCTGTTCAAAATTACAAATGCCGTACGTTACATAGGAATCATAATCGTAATCGGTTTGGCCGTAACCGCAATGTTCCTCATCTCCAACACGATCAAGATGACGATTATCGCAAGGCGTCGAGAGATTGGCATTATGAAGCTGGTGGGCGCAACAAATTCATTTATCCGCTGGCCCTTCTTTATAGAGGGAGCATTAATCGGCATTATAAGCTCGGTTATTACAACTATTGTTGTATTGGTAGGTTATTCGGAGCTTGTGAAGTACACACAAATGGGATTATCACTCATGATGATTAAACTTGTCACTCTAGAGGAGTCCGGCTGGCTTACCGCCACACTGCTCATCGGACTCGGTACATTGATCGGTATTTGGGGCAGTACCATTTCTGTACGAAAGTATCTGAAAGTGTAGGTGGACGCGAACGTGCTAAAGAGAAGATGGATTTGGGTTATAGTCATTACGATGGTAACGGTTTTTGTTGTACAGCCAACGGATGGTGAAGCAGCTTCCTTAAGTGAGATTAAGAAGCAGCTTGATGAAGCCAAACAGGAAATGAAAAATGCCGAGAGAAAAGCTGCCAATGCGCAGAAGCAAGCAGAGGCTGCTCATAAGCAGGCAAAAACGGCTGCAAACGAGAAAATAGATATCGAAGGCAAGAAGAAGGAAGCTCTGGCATCCATTACGAATCTGATGGCCGAAATCGATAACGTCGTAATAAACAAAACCAAAACGCAGGCGCAGCTTGAAGTGAAGGAAGATGAAGTACTGCAAACGGGTCTAGAGCTGGAGCAAGCTGAAGAGCGAGTTCAAACGCGCGATGAGCTGCTGCAATCCCGTATGCGTCTTATGTATACGAACGGATTTGTTTCTTATATGGACGTATTGCTTAGCGCGAACAGCTTCTCTGATTTTATTGATCGCTTCGATGCGCTTCAATCCATCCTTGCGCAGGATCGCGATATTCTAGAGGAGCAGAGGCAAGAGAAAGAGCTTGTCATCGTCAAAAAAGCTGAAGTAGAAACACAGCTTGCGGAAATAAAAAAGATTTATGATAAGCTGGAGCTATATGAAGAGCATCTCATGAAGAAAGAAAAAGAAAAAGAAGTAATGGTTGCCAGCTTTAATTCGAATATTAAGCAGCTTGATTCCCAGCTTCAGAAGATCGATAGTGAGCTGGAGCAGCTTGAGGACATAAGCGCTGAACAGGAGAAGCTGTTAATCGCACTGGCTGCGAAGGTGTCCAAGCTGAATGCGGAGAAAAACCGCATTGCCAATCCATACACCGGAGGCAAGCTGGGTATGCCGATTAAGGGTACTTATCGAATAAGCTCAAGCTTTGGTACGCGGATTCATCCGATTACCGGTTTGAAGCATACTCATACCGGAATAGACTTTGCTGCCGTACAGGGAACGGATATTTTTGCGGCCGAGGCTGGAGTCGTCATCGTTGCACAAACGTGGAGCGGATACGGAAATTGCGTCATCATTGACCATGGTAATGGTTTGTGGACATTATACGGCCATATCCGCAATGGCGGAATAAAAGTAGAAAAAGGCGATACGGTCAAGAAGGGCCAGAAAATTGCTGAAGTCGGCAGTACAGGCAACTCAACAGGACCTCACTTGCATTTTGAAGTGCGCAAGAACGAAGTGCCTGTCAACCCAAGCGGCTATTTGAAATAGCTCGAAACCTATCATAATCCAATAGAGGCAGCCCATGCGGCTGTCTTTGTTTTTAAATGGAAAATTTGTAAATGGATTAAGTATCGATTATATTTACCGTATAAGACAAATAATTGTAAGCAGCTTGTCATATACTAGATGGGTCTTAAATATAAGGCCGCGTAAGATGAGAAGGTGGTGTAGAGGGGTGCTTTTCAAAGGACGAACAGTATTTGCATTCGTAATACTGTCCATGCTTGCATCCGTCGTTGTTACTCTAACGGTAGCGGAGCAAATAATTAAGCCAGACAAGCCGTCTGTTCCTGCTCTTACGGCTTCTGCAGCTGTTGATGGCGGGAGCTACAAGCTCAAAACGGAAGAGCTCACGAAGCTTAACGCCGTGCTGGAGCTCATCGAAACGAAATACTATCGCAAAGTGGATCGGAGCGAGCTGCTGGACGGTGCTGTCAGCGGAATGATGTCCTCGCTGAGTGATCCATACTCCGTTTATATGGAGAAGGATGTAGCGAAGCATTTTTCTGAATCTATTGAAGGCTCCTTTACAGGTATCGGAGCCGAGGTGACGCTTGAGAATGGACGGATAGTCGTTGTTTCTCCGATTAAAGGCTCGCCAGCTGAGCGTTCAGGCTTGCTGGCCAAGGATGTGCTGCTTTCTGTAAACGGTGCGAAGCTCGATGGTTTAAATCTACAAGAAGCTGTAGCGAAAATTCGCGGCCCGAAGGGTACGAAGGCGAAAATACAAGTGAAGCGTGATGGTTTCTCAGAGCCCATTCAGCTTGTGCTGATCCGAGATGATATTGATGTGGAAACGGTGTATGGAAGCTTGAATCCAGACGGTGTGGGCATCATTGAAATCCGCCAATTTTCCTTGCATACCGCGGAACGCTTTAAGCAGGAGCTCGCGCGGCTTGAGAAGCAAGGAATGAAGGGGCTTGTGCTTGATGTTCGCAATAATCCGGGCGGCGTGCTGCCAGTCGTTGTGGAGATTGCCCAATCCTTTATGGCGAAGGGTTCAACGGTCGTACAGGTAGAAGATAGGGATGGGAAGCGGGAGAAGACGCTGTCCGAGGGACAGAGCAAGTCATATCCTATTGCTGTTCTTATGAATAAGGGCAGCGCGAGCGCCTCAGAAATATTAGCCGGCGCTCTTCAGGAGGGTGCAGGCGCTAAGCTGGTCGGCGAGACCTCCTTCGGCAAAGGAACGGTGCAGGTAAGCTATAATAAAGCGCTCGGCGATGGCAGCCTCGTGAAGATGACGATTGCCAAATGGTTAACGCCGAAGGGCAATTGGATTCATGAGAAAGGTATTCAACCAGATATTATGGTGAAGCCGCCAGACCTCTATACAGTAGCCAGACTTTCCATGACGGACACGTTGAAGCAAGACATGTTAGGCGAGCAGGTGAGAAGCGTACAAATTATGCTTCACGGTCTGGGATATGAACCGAAGCGCGAGGATGGATATTTCGGAGCTGAGATGGCAGAGGCGGTAAATAAGTTTCAAGCAGAGCATGGCTTGCCGGCCACGGGACAGGTCGACAAGCTGACAGGCGAAGCGCTTGAGAAAGCGGTCATCAAATGGATTCAGGATGATAAGAATGATACGCAGCTGCATGAAGCAATTAAGATAGTAGGCAGGAAATAATTCAAGTATGTCGAATGAATAAGAGGTTGGCTCCGTATAAGGGGTCAGCCTCTTATTCATTTTTTTCAAATCAAAGTCAACGTGGCACGAGCGAAGGAGTGTTAGCTTTGGAAACGGCGATGGAACTGCTCGGAATGCTAGGAAAAGCGGCTGCTCAATTAGTTGTGCAGCCATTTTATTATATTGCGGTCTTATTTATTATATTGCAGTATACAAGACAAATTAGGATGGAGCGTCAATTATTTGCGGTTAAGCTTCATAATTGGCCAGCTTTAGTGTTGAAGGCGATGGCAGCAGGCTTGCTGATCGGGGTCGTGATCTCCATTGCCGGGGCATTTGTAGGTGTCGCCTTGTCGGCAGAGGCCGTCCTGTGGCTTTGGTGTACAGCAGCCTTGCTCATGCTGATGCGTATACGTTACTTATGCTTTGCCTATAGTGCAGGCGTCATCGTGCTGCTGCAGTGGCTAATAGGCTGGACAACGTTAGTGGAGAGAAGCGACTGGATTGGCTCTTTAGCGGGGTCGCTTGCACGAATCGATGGTGCGGGATTGCTTCTATTGGTTGCATTGCTGCATTTAGCAGAAGCGGTACTTGTTCGCTGGCAAGGAGATCGGCTGGCCACACCATTGTTTTTGGAGGGCAAGCGCGGCAAGCTGGTGGGCGGCTATATGCTGCAAGGCTTCTGGCCGGTACCGCTCCTTATGCTTGTACCTGCAGGCGGTCAGGGCGTATCAACGATGTCATTGCCTTGGACTCCGTTATTTGGGACAGACTGGTCGCAGGGCTGGTCATTCGTCGCACTGCCGATGATTATTGGCTTCACTGAGATGACTCGCTCACTGCTGCCGAAGGAAAAAGCGAAGCATGCTGCCAAAGGGCTGTTGCTTTACAGTATATGCCTAGCCGCTGCTGCAATAGCAGCTTGGTGGCAGCCGTGGCTGCTGCCTGCTGCGGCAATCGTATCCTTATTGCTGCATGAAGTGATAATATGGCGCAGCCGTGCGTTAGAAGCGGCTCACTCGCCGCTGTTCGTCCATGATGAGCGAGGCTTGCGCATTCTTGGCATCCTGCCCGGAACGCCTGCAGCGACGATGGGGCTCAAGACAGGTGAGGTGCTGCACAAGGTAAACGGCGTGCGTGTAAAAACGAAGGAAGAGCTATATGAAGCGCTCGTTCAAAACTCGGCTTTCTGCAAGCTTGAGGTGCTTAATCTTGACGGCGAGATTAAATTTGCCCAACGTGCAAGGTATGCCGGCGAGCATCATCAGCTTGGCGTTATATTGGCGCCGGATGAGCAGGCCAATTATTATGCGGCTTCAGGACCGGCATCGCTGCTTGAGCTGCTGCGCAACTCGCGCGCATCAAATCGACGCGCGGAGGCAGAGTCTTCCAAGGCTTCGCTATAGGTCAAAGTATAGACTTAACTTAAAAAAACTGTTCTATAGATTCTTGTCAGGGATCCTTAGAGCAGTTTTTTTGTATGGATAAGCAGTTAATAACGGATCAACGATCGTTTAGAACAAGAATAAGATTGTTTAAGTATGGAGTAGGACAGTAGGATAAATGGTAAGCCATTGAGAAATGTATACTTGTTTTTAATCAACTGGAGATCTTTCAATAAAAATCAATGATTCTCTGATCATTTTTTGGAAGGAAGCATCATTGGTTCTTTGTAAGAGGTATAGTGGTGGGAAATGATTTTAATTTTTAATAAAGCGGTTGAAATAAATATTCTGGAAAAAAATATGTTTGAACTTGTTTTGCATGATTGCGTCGCTAACTAGATAACGGTATAATATACGGGAACAAACATTCTTATTTTTATAATGACAGATGAAATGAAATTCCTAAACTTGACTATAATGATAAGAGCATACGGAATGTTGGGGGTGGAGAACAAGCATGAGTGAGCTTACTAAGGAAAGCAAGCTGTTCGAATTGAAATCGGATTATCAGCCTCAGGGAGACCAGCCTAAGGCTATTCAGCAGCTTGTGGACGGTATTGGGGAAGGGAAGCGTCATCAGACGCTGCTCGGTGCAACGGGAACAGGCAAGACGTATACGATTGCGAATGTGGTTGCGAAGCTGAATCGGCCAACACTTGTTATCGCACATAATAAAACGTTGGCAGCACAGCTGTGCAGCGAGTTCAAGACGTTCTTTCCAGATAATGCTGTAGAGTACTTTGTGAGCTATTATGACTATTACCAGCCGGAAGCCTACATTCCTTCTACCGATACATTTATTGAGAAGGATTCAAGCATAAATGATGAAATTGATAAATTAAGACACTCAGCAACGAGCGCATTATTCGAGCGTCGAGATGTGATTATCGTTGCGAGCGTATCGTGTATTTACGGTCTCGGATCTCCGAAGGAATATGGAAGCCTCGTGCTTTCTCTTCGCGTAGGGATGGAGAAGCCGCGTGATTCCATTCTGCATAAGCTGGTTGATATTCAGTATCAGCGCAATGATATTAGCTTCACTCGCGGTACATTCCGCGTGCGCGGCGATATTGTGGAAATTTTCCCTGTGGCGAATAATGAACGCGCAATTCGGGTGGAGCTTTTTGGAGATGAAATTGAACGGATTTCTGAAATTGATGTGCTTACAGGCGAGATTATCGGTGAACGTGATCACATTGCGATATTCCCGGCCTCTCACTTCGTAACACACGAGGACACCATGAAGGTAGCGCTCGTTAATATTGAGCGCGAGCTGGAGGAACGGCTTGTTGAGCTTCGTGAACAAGGAAAGCTGCTTGAAGCGCAGCGGCTGGAGCAGCGAACGCGCTATGACCTGGAAATGATGGCGGAAATGGGCTTTTGCTCCGGCATCGAGAATTACTCGGGGCCGCTAACCTTTAGGGAACGCGGAGCTACTCCGTATACGCTAATGGATTATTTTCCAGATGATATGCTGATCGTTATCGATGAGTCACATGTATCGCTGCCGCAAATTCGCGCCATGTATAACGGTGACCGCGCGCGTAAGGAAATGCTGGTTAATCACGGCTTCCGGCTCCCTTCGGCGATGGATAACCGGCCGCTTCGGTTTGAGGAATTTGAAGAGAAAGCAACGCAGCTGGTTTATGTATCAGCCACTCCAGGTCCTTATGAGATCGAGCATACCGATAAGATGATCGAGCAGATTATTCGTCCGACATGGCTGGTAGATCCTATTATCGATGTCCGTCCTTCGAAAGGACAAATAGATGATCTATTAAATGAAATCCGTGATCGCATCGCCAAGGATGAGCGTGTGCTCGTGACGACGCTCACGAAGAAAATGTCGGAGGATTTAACGGACTATATGAAGGAAATCGGCATTAAGGTCCGATATCTTCATTCCGATATTAAGACACTGGAGCGACTGGCTATTTTGCGGGATTTGCGGCTCGGCGTATTCCATGTGCTTATAGGGATCAACCTGCTTCGTGAAGGTCTCGATTTGCCTGAGGTATCGCTCGTTACGATACTCGATGCGGACAAGGAAGGTTTTCTTCGTTCTGATCGAGCTCTCATTCAAACGATTGGCCGCGCTGCCCGCAATAGTCATGGCCGCGTTATTATGTACGGCGACAAGATTACCGACTCCATGGATAGAGCGATAAAAGAGACGGAACGGCGGCGTACGATTCAACTGGCCTACAATGAAGAGCATGGCGTTACACCGCAAACCATACGCAAAAAAGTACATGACGTCATTGAAGCGACAAAGGTCGCAGAGCAGAAGGCGGATTACTTAACAGGCGTAGGCGCCGAGAAAATGACGAAGAAGGATCGCGTTGCTCTTGTTCAAAGATTGGAAGCAGAAATGAAGGAAGCTGCAAAGAGCTTACAGTTCGAACGGGCTGCAGAGCTTCGTGATGCGCTGCTTGAGCTAAAAGCTGAGATGGGATAAGTAGGAGGAGAATGGCGTGGCTAGTGACAAAATCGTAATTAAGGGCGCTCGAGCCCATAATCTCAAAAATATAGACGTAACCATACCGCGTGATAAGTTTGTCGTGCTCACGGGGCTTAGCGGATCAGGAAAGTCATCTCTTGCATTTGACACGATTTATGCAGAAGGACAGCGGCGGTATGTTGAATCGTTGTCCGCTTACGCGCGTCAATTTCTAGGTCAAATGGAGAAGCCGGATGTAGATTCGATCGATGGGCTTTCTCCTGCTATTTCAATAGACCAGAAGACAACAAGCCGCAACCCGCGTTCCACTGTTGGCACAGTAACCGAAATTTATGATTATTTGCGTCTGTTATTCGCACGGATCGGCAAGCCGCATTGTCCAGAGCATGGCATTGAAATAACGTCTCAGACTGTTGAACAAATGGTTGACCGAATTATGGAATACCCGGAGAAAACGAAGCTGCAAATATTAGCCCCGTTAATTTCCGGCCGCAAGGGCGAGCATACGAAGCTGCTTGCCGACATTCAGAAGCAGGGCTTCGTCCGTGTCCGAGTAAATGGCGAGCTGCGTGAGCTAAGTGAGAAGATCGAGCTTGAAAAAAACAAAAAGCACAGCATCGAGGTAGTAGTAGACCGTATCGTCGTAAAAGAAGATATTCAAAGCAGGCTGGCTGATTCACTTGAAACAGCGCTCAAGCTGTCTGAAGGCCGGGTACTCGTTGATATAATGGGTCAGGAGGAGCTGCTGTTCAGCTCAAATCTGGCTTGTCCGGAATGCGGCTTCAGCATCGAAGAGCTGGAACCGCGGATGTTTTCTTTCAATAGCCCATACGGCGCTTGTCCGGAATGCGATGGCTTAGGTGTCAAAATGATCGTGGATCCTGATCTTCTTGTACCCGATATGAGCAAATCAATTGAAGAAGCAGCTTTTCTGGCTTGGGCGGGCAGTACTTCGAATTATTATCCGCAGTTTCTTAGCGCCGTTTGCGTGCATTATGGGATAAAGCAGAATGTGCCGGTTTCAGAGCTTTCGGCAGAACAGATGAATAAGCTGCTTTACGGCACGGGCGGGGAGCGGGTTCGTTTTCTATATGAGAATGATTTCGGTCATCGTAAAGAAGCGTATGTTCCTTTCGAAGGCATCGTTAATAATTTAGAGCGCCGCTACCGCGATACCGCATCGGATATGATGCGCGAGCATATTGAGAATTATATGAGTGCGAAGCCTTGTGGAAGCTGCAAGGGCCAACGGCTGCGTAAGGAAAGCCTTGCTGTTACGATCAACTCGCAAAATATCGCGACGGTAACCTCTCTATCCATTGGCGATGCACAGCGTTATTTCAGCTCGCTAGATCTTACGAAGAAGGAATTGGCTATTGCGAGTCTAATCCTGAAGGAAATTAACAGTCGTCTTGGCTTTCTCGTAAATGTAGGTTTGGAATACTTGTCCTTGAGCCGCGCAGCGGGTACGCTATCAGGCGGTGAAGCTCAGCGTATTCGATTAGCAACACAAATTGGCTCCAGCCTGATGGGTGTTCTCTATATATTGGACGAGCCAAGCATCGGGCTTCATCAACGCGATAATGATCGCTTGATTGAGACGCTTGAGCATATGCGCAATTTGGGGAATACGCTGATTGTGGTTGAGCATGATGAGGATACGATGCTGGCAGCCGACTATATTATAGATATTGGACCAGGCGCTGGTATTCACGGAGGCATGGTTATCGCCGAAGGCACGCCAGAAGAGGTAATGGCGAATGAAAACTCGTTGACCGGTCAATATTTGAGCGGACGCAAGTTTATCGAGGTTCCGATGGAACGGAGAAAGACGAACGAGAAATGGCTTGAGGTTCGCGGTGCGAAGGAAAATAATTTGCGGAACGTGAATGTCAAAATACCGCTCGGCGTGTTCACGGCAGTGACTGGCGTTTCGGGTTCAGGCAAATCGACGTTTGTTAATGAGATCCTATATAAGACATTAGCTCGTGATTTAAATAAGGCGAAAACTCGTCCCGGCCAATACAAAGAGCTCAAAGGGATCGAGCATTTGGAGAAGGTTATCGATATCGACCAATCGCCAATCGGGCGGACTCCTCGTTCTAATCCTGCTACTTATACAGGTGTATTCGATGATATCCGTGATTTGTATGCAAGCACGAATGAATCGAAGGTGCGGGGCTATAAGAAAGGGAGATTCAGCTTTAACGTGAAGGGTGGCCGTTGTGAAGCTTGTCGCGGCGACGGTATTATTAAAATTGAAATGCACTTCCTTCCTGACGTTTATGTGCCGTGTGAAATTTGCAAAGGCAAGCGCTATAACCGTGAGACGCTGGAAGTGAAATATAAAGGTAAAAATGTTGCAGAAGTTCTGGAAATGACAATTGAGGACAGCTGTACATTTTTTGAGAACATTCCGCGTATTTTGCGAAAGGTTCAGACGCTGCTTGATGTTGGTCTTGGTTATATGAAGCTGGGGCAGCCGGCGACGACTTTATCGGGAGGCGAAGCGCAGCGTGTGAAGCTGGCCGCTGAGCTGTATCGCCGTTCAATAGGCAAGACGCTTTATATTTTGGATGAGCCGACAACAGGACTGCATGTGCATGATATCGACAGACTGTTGATGGTGCTGCATCGTTTGGTGGATTCAGGAGAATCGGTTCTCGTTATCGAGCATAACTTGGATGTTATCAAAACTGCCGATTATTTGATTGATTTAGGACCTGAAGGCGGCAACGGCGGAGGCACGATCGTTGCAACAGGAACGCCGGAGCAAGTCATTAAAGTAGAAGGCTCCTATACAGGCAAATATTTAAAGCCTATTCTTGAGCGGGATCGTGAACGGACGATATCCCAGCAGAAGGAACGGGAAAAAGTAGCTGCAGCCGCAGAATAAGCAAGCAAATGTTATAGATCTTACCAGAGGTGGACATTTTATAGTTAAGTCTTCGTATTTCGGTCTATCCTATAAACTGATCATGGAGTAAATATAATGAATTCGTGACAAAGTTGTTACGAAATGCATTTGAGACTTGCTTCCGTGGCAAGTTAAAGCTAACATATAGTATTATTAGGCCACGTGCGAAGAAAAAGGGGGTCCCTTCATGTTTTTAGCAGAAGAAGCAGCTCAAACAGCAAGTAAGATTGGTACTTTCGATTGGTTTATGCTTGCCTTCACCGTGTTGATTGCGGTTGGTTTCGTTCGACTTTTAATGGCGCGCCCGAAGAAAAATATTTTTGCGATCGGTTTCACATTCGTTGCTCTAGCATTGTTCCTGTTGATTGATTTCATTATGATCACAAAGGTATGGATGGCTTAAGCATTCGAATTAGAAAAAGGTCTGTCGGAGAAGTCCGACAGACCTTTTTTTGATTTAGCAAATTATACCCACCACATCTCGCCAAGCGGTTCTTTGATTAGAATTTGTTGAAGGTTTTGAACAGCCTTAGTGAAGCCTTCGTCAACGGACATCAAGCCGTCTTCGTGCTCAATGCTCACTACGTAATCGTAGCCGACTAAACGAAGCGCGCTAAGAATGTCTGCCCATGTTTTCATATCATGACCGTAGCCAACTGTGCGGAACTGCCAAGCGCGATCCAGCATAAGAGCATATGATTGCATATCGGTTACGCCATGGTGATTGACGTTAATCGGATCAATCGTTGTGTCCTTCGCGTGGAAGTGGTGAATCGCTCCAGCACGGCCAAGAATATGTACCGCTTGAACAGGGTCAATGCCTTGCCACCACATGTGGCTTGGATCAAGATTGGCGCCGATTGCATTGCCTGCAGCTTCGCGAAGACGCAGCAAAGTTGCTGGGCTGTGCACGGAGAAGCCGCCATGAAGCTCAAGACCGATTTTGATACCTTTATCTGTAGCGATCTTGCCAATTTCAGACCAATAAGGAATCACTTTTGCTTCCCATTGCCATTTCAAAATATCTTGGAAGTCGTTAGGCCAAGGAGCAACAGGCCAGTTCGGGTATTTAGCATCCTCATGATCGCCTGGGCAACCGGAGAATGTGTTAACAACAGAAACTTCCAAGCGGTTTGCAAGCTCGATCGTTTTGCGAATGACATCATCATGATCGCTGGAGATTGCTTTTTGCGGGTGCAGCGGGTTCCCGTGACAGCTAAGTGCGCTGATCATCAGTCCGCGTGATTCTACGGCTTGCTTAAACGCTTTCAGTTTTCCTTCGTCAGCTAGCAGCTCATCAACGTTGCAATGAGCATTGCCTGGATAGCCGCCTGTACCGATTTCAATCGCATCAAGCCCTTTGGAGGCAATATAGTCGAGCGATTCTTCAAAAGACTTTTGTGCAAAAAGTACGCTAAATACTCCTAATTTCATTGATTATTACCCTCCCAAATCCATCGAATGGATTGTTTTAGTAGTCCCTTCTATTATACCACTTCTGTAATAGGAACACATGACCGAATCCACATTTGGCTAAATCACATAATAACAGAGCAAAACAAGCATAAAGCGGATAGGATTGGATCATAAATAGGCAATCGGATCGAAAGGCAATGGACTGATTTCGAGATGTCGTGGCTGCCAGTAATGTGTGGTGGATTAGATAGTCGGGGTTTGTTAAAATAAGAGAAGCAGTTTAAGAATGTGAGGATTGATAGTGAAAATGACAGATTCAATTATTAGATCGGATATAGAGCTGCTGGCTCCGGCCGGCGATTGGGATTGTATGCGAGCTGCCGTGGCAAACGGAGCTGATGCGATATTTTTTGGCGTGGAGAAATTTAATGCCCGCGCTCGTGCGAATAACTTCCGCAGTGAGGAACTGCCGGAAATTATGGCTTTTCTTCATACGTATGGCGTAAAAGGTTTTCTAACGTTTAATATACTCGTGTTTGAGAACGAGCTAAGGGATGCTCAGGCGCTTATTGAAATGTGTATTGATGCGGGTGTGGACGCTGTAATTGTTCAGGATCTCGGTTTAGTGAAGCTCATTCGTGAGCTGTCGCCCGATTTTCCGATTCACGGCTCCACACAAATGACGATTACATCACCGGAAGCGGTCGAGTTCACAAAACCGTTTGCCATTGAGCGCGTAGTGCTGGGACGGGAAAATAATTTGAAGCAAATTCGGACGATTGGCGAGCAAGCGAAGCTGCCTATGGAAGTATTTGTGCACGGTGCGCTTTGCGTGTCGTATTCAGGACAGTGCCTCACCTCGGAGATGTGGGGAGGCCGTTCTGCCAATCGCGGTGAATGCGCGCAAGCTTGCCGGCTGCCGTATGATTTGATGGTCGATGGCGAGGTTCAGCCGATGGGAGACATCGCTTATCTGCTATCGCCGAAGGATTTGGCGGCGATTGATATTATACCGGAGCTTATCCAAGCAGGCGTAACCTCTTTTAAAATTGAAGGGCGTCTCAAAAGCCCGGAATATGTTGCGAATGTCGTGAGCAAGTATCGGCGCGCGATCGATAAGTATTTCGACGGCGATCTTTCCAAGCCGTCGGTTGAGGATGTGCGTGAGCTGCAGCAAAGCTTCTCGCGCGGCTTCACGCATGGTTTCTTGTCGGGAACGAACAACAAGCAGCTTGTGGATGGCACGTTCCCGAAAAGCCGAGGCGTCTATCTCGGCCGTGTAGAGCGCATTATGCGCGATGCGGTTACATTGCGAATCGATGCGCCGCTTAAGCGCGGAGACGGCATTGTGTTTGACGCAGGCGATCCTACGAAGAAGGAAGAGGGCGGCCGTGTCTACGATATTCGCCGGCAGGGTGTCAAGATCGAAGGCGAAGCACAGGAAGGCACGATGATTGAGCTGGTAGCAGGTCGGAATGATGTGGATTTACGCAAGGTTCATGTTGGCGACCGCGTATGGAAGACAAACGATCCCGCGCTGGATAAGCGTCTGAGAGCTACCTTTGAAACAGAAAAGCCATATCGTGTATTTCCGCTTCACGTTAGAGTTACTGGTGCTTTAGGACAACCGATGCGTACTTGGTGGACGGATGTTCAGAAGGGAACAACCGTTGAGGTATTGACGGAGCTGGACCTGGAGCAAGCGCAGAAGCGTCCTATGGACGCTGCTTTGCTTGAAGATCAGCTTGGCCGTCTTGGAGGTACCGTGTATCAGCTTGAGAAGCTTGATGTCGAGCTTCAAGGCGAGCTTATTGTACCGATCCGCGAGCTGAACCGATTGCGCCGAGAAGCAGTTGAGCTCTTGTCAGGCGAGCGTCCTAAGCCTCCGGTTTATGTGAAGCATAATGTGGAAGCTCGTGCGAGCTTGTTCCAAGCTGGAGCAGCACAGAAGGATATTCTGGCTCCGCAAAGCGGGAAAGACGCAAAGCTGACTGCTTTATGCCGAAGCTTGGAGCAGGTACAGGCAGCGGTGAAAACCGACGTTTCTTATGTATATGCAGATTTCGAGTTCATCAAGCAATTCTCTGCTGCTGTTGCAGCTGCTCGTGAAGCAGGCAAGCCGATTGCGCTTGCAACACCGCGTATTCATATGCCGGGAGAGAACGGCTACCATGCGAATATTTTGAAGCTGCAGCCTGATGCTGTGCTCGTACGAAATACCGGAGCTCTTTATTATTACTTGCGTGCTCGTGCAGCTAATCCGGATAAGCCTTTTCCTAAGCTCATTGGCGATTTTTCGCTTAATGTAGCTAACCATAAAGCAGTAAACTTGTTTACGGAAGCGGGACTTGACCTTATTACCCCGTCCTACGACCTGAATATTCAGCAAATGGTCGATTTGCTCGAAAACTCAGATACGTCGATGCTGGAGATGGTTATCCATCAGCATTTGCCGATGTTCCATACCGAGCATTGCGTATATTGTACGTTTATGAGCGAAGGTACGGATTTCACCAACTGCGGCCGTCCGTGTGAGGAGAAGCGAGCTTCTCTGCAGGATCGGATCGGTATGGCTCATCCCGTTCGCGTGGATGAAGGCTGCCGCAACACGGTATATAATGCTATCGAGCAATCCGGTGCGGAGTACATCCGCAACTTTGTCGGGCTTGGCGTATCGAATTTCAGAGTTGAGTTTCTGGAAGAAACGCCGGAGAAGGTGCTTGAGGTATTGTCATTATATCGCGACGCTCTTGACGGACGTATTACAGGCACTCAGGTATGGCGCAGTTTGAAAGCTATTAATCAGCTCGGCGTGACTCGCGGCCAATTGGTTAATAGTAAATAAATGAATGACCTGTTATTCGAAATGAGGTGCCGTTCTCTCAAGGCAGGGAGAACGGTATGTTCAACAATTTGTGCGGAAAAAGCGAGGCGTGGTTATTTATGAATGATGGTTGGTTTTCGGGCTGGAGACATGTATTTAAGCTCGATCCTGATCGAGACTTATCGGATGAAGCGCTCGATATGATTTGTACCTCGGGAACTGACGCAATCATTGTTGGAGGCTCCAGCGGAGTTACATTTGAGAATACAGTCGATCTTATGGCTCGAATCCGAAGATATGCAGTGGATTGTGCACTTGAGGTGTCTACCTTAGAGGGTGCTGTTCCCGGCTTTGATGGTTATTTTATTCCACTCGTTCTTAATACGAATCAGGCAGAATGGATAACAGGGCGTCAAACCGCAGGATTGCAGGAGTATGGCTCCTTTATACCTTGGGAAGAGACAGCCGCTCAGGGCTATATTATTTTGAATGCGGAAGCAACAGCGGCCAAAGTGACACAAGCAAAGACAGAGCTGAGTGAAGAAGAATTGATCGCTCATGTTCGTATGGCCGATCGTCTGATGCATTTACCCGTTATTTACTTGGAATACAGCGGGAAATTCGGAGATATGCAGCTTGTGAAGCGAGCGAGAAATGCATCCGTCCATGCACAGCTGTTCTACGGAGGCGGAATCGATAATGCCGATAAGGCGCGGCAAGCAGCTGAGGCTGCACATACCGTTGTTGTTGGCAATGTGATTTATAGCGACTTGGAAGCTGCCTTGTCTACCGTATCAGCGGTGCATGAGGCGATCAAAAGCAGTACGTACGCTAAGTAATAATGCAAATCTTAATATAGCTTACAGCTGGAAATATGATCTTTAAGCATAGTAATATTTTATGACAACAAAGTTTAATGTGAAGTAACAATTCGATGGCGCTGTTCGGCATGAGGGAATACTGTTTCTCTTATAATGTGCGGCGCTATTTTCTGTTTAAGTGAAGCATTTAAATGTCTATGTATATAGGCAGAATTAGGCAGGCGAAAGTACGGATTATTTTTCATATGCAAATTGACATAGGGGTAGCTCGTTGTCTACACTATTGAGAGGCGAACATATGCGAACAAAGGAGTCGGAGCATGTTTAATCATATTAGTATCGATCAAGCGGTGCAGAAGCTCAACCCGCCCCAGCGGGAAGCCGTTCAAGCGACTGACGGACCGTTGCTTATTATGGCGGGAGCGGGCAGTGGCAAGACGCGTGTGCTAACGCACCGAATAGCTTATTTAATAGAGAAGAAGCGTGTGGCGCCATGGAGTATTCTGGCCATCACCTTTACAAATAAAGCATCACGAGAAATGCAAGATCGGGTTAGTGCGCTTGTCGGTCCCTCGGGCCGAGATATATGGGTATCGACGTTTCACTCGATGTGTGTGCGTATTTTGCGGAGAGATATTGATCGGATTGGCTTTACTTCCAGCTTCTCGATTCTGGATTCCTCCGATCAGCTGTCGGTTATCCGCAACTGCATGAAGGATTTGAATATCGATACAAAGAAATTTGAGCCGAAGGCTGTGCAAGCCGCCATTAGCGGAGCCAAAAACGAATTGATCTCGCCAGAGCAATATGAGCAGAAGGTTGGGGATTATTTCGAAGGGCTGGTTGCTCAAGTTTTTACGAAGTATCAGAAGAAGCTGAGAGCCAATAATTCACTCGACTTTGACGATTTGATTATGATGACGATCCAACTATTCAAGGATGTACCTGAAGTGCTAGAGTTTTATCAAAATAAGTTCCGTTATATTCATGTGGATGAGTATCAGGATACGAATAGAGCGCAATATATGCTGACACGCATGCTGGCTGATAAGCATCATAACATATGTGTAGTAGGCGACAGCGACCAATCGATTTATCGTTGGCGGGGCGCAGATATTACGAATATTTTGAATTTTGAAGGGGATTATCCTGAGGCGCGGACGATCATGCTAGAGCAAAACTATCGTTCAACGGCTAATATACTTGATGCAGCCAATGCGGTTATTAAACTGAACTCTGGTCGAAAACCGAAGAAGCTATGGACGGATCAAGGCGCGGGAGATCCCATTTCGCTATTTCAAGCCGATTCGGAGCATGATGAAGGTTATTTCGTAACAGGCGAGATTCGTAAAAATGTGAACAAAGGTGAGAAATTTGCCAACCATGCGATTTTGTACCGAACGAATGCACAATCGCGGGTAATTGAGGAAATACTTATAAAGTCCGATATCCCCTATCAAATAGTAGGAGGCATAAAGTTCTATGATCGCAAAGAGATTAAGGACTTGCTTGGCTATTTGAAGCTCATCTCTAATCCAGATGACGACATCAGCCTTGTTCGTATTATTAATGTGCCGAAGCGGGGCATTGGAGATACGACCGTAGGGAAGCTGGCAGATGAGGCGGCTAGACGAGGAACTTCTATTTATAGAGTGCTGAATGATTTGGGCGAGGTTGAAGTAAACGGGCGGACACGGACGCTGCTGCGTGAATTTTATGACATCATCGATAATTTAACGAGAATGGTTGAATATTTATCTGTGACAGAGCTGACCGAAAAGGTGCTGGAGCTCTCGCAATATCGAATGGAGCTCATTCAAGAGAATACGCTGGAGTCGAAGGCGCGCCTTGAGAATATCGATGAGTTCTTGTCGGTGACGATGGATTTCGAGAAGCGCAATGAAGATCGTACACTGGTTGCATTCTTAACGGACCTTGCGTTAATTGCTGATATCGATTCCTTGAATAAGGATGAAGAAGAAGCAGAGAAGAACAAGGATTCTGTCACACTCATGACGATGCATAGCGCGAAAGGACTTGAATTCCCGGTTGTATTCATTATTGGGATGGAGGAAAGCGTATTTCCTCATAGCAGAGCGCTTGCCGATAATGAGGAGCTCGAGGAGGAACGCAGACTTGCGTATGTGGGAATCACTCGGGCAGAGAAGCGCTTGTACTTGACGTGCGCCCGGATGCGTACGTTGTTCGGACGTACGAGCAGCAATATGCCTTCGCGATTCCTGCAGGAAATTCCAGAGAGTGTTAGAGAGGGCGTTTCAACCGGCGGAGGTTATTCACGTGCGATTGGGCGCAGCGGTACTGGCGCGAGTGGCAGCAGACCAGCATCACAGAGCTCCTCTGGCCAAGCCGTCGGAGGCAGAGGACCAGCATCTCCTGCAGCTGCGGGAGGCAGAGGCGGCGTACGAGTTAGCACGCCGCTTCAGGATGCTGCTCGGGCAGCTCAGAGCAGCGGCGCGGCAGGCGATGCTTCATCCACCAGCTTCGCTTCCGGCGATAGAGTATCGCATGGCAAGTGGGGAATTGGTGTCATTGTATCGGTTAAGGGAACGGGCAAGGACATGGAGCTTAATATCGCATTTCCTGCGCCGATCGGCATCAAGCGCTTATTGGCAGGTTTTGCGCCTATTACAAAATTGTAAGTTGATCAGCTATTTTGGACGATTAGAAGGAGGAGCCTCCCGTGAACGCTCAGTTAGAACGGATGCAACAGCTCGTTGCGATTATTAAAGAGCATAATTATCGATACTACACGCTTGATCAGCCTGCAATAAATGATGCGGATTATGACAAGCTCTATGACGAGCTTATCGCTTTAGAAGCAGCTTCAGGCGTAATTCTTCCTGATTCGCCGACGCAGCGAGTAGGATCGGAGCTTCTCAAAGGCTTTGAGCCTTATCGTCACCGCGCACGCTTGTGGAGTCTCGATAAAGCTCAGAATGGGGATGATTTGATTGCATGGAATAACCGTTTAATCAAATCAGTTGCTGATTATAACGCCAAGCACCCGGATGAAGAACCATTGCCTCAGCCAAGCTATGCAGTAGAATTAAAGTTTGATGGACTAACGTTGAACCTCACATATGAGGATGGACAGCTTGTACAGGCGGCGACTCGCGGCAATGGAACCGTGGGTGAAGGCATTTTACAGCAGGTAAGGACAATTCGTTCCGTTCCGCTTGCTATTCCTTTCACTAATGGCATTATTGAGGTGCAGGGTGAAGGCATTATGCAGCTGTCCGTACTAGCGAGGTACAACGAAACGGCAGTCGAGCCGCTCAAAAATGCGCGTAATGCTGCAGCAGGAGCACTCCGTAATTTAAATCCTAAGGTAACAGCTGAGCGGAAGCTGAACGCATTTTTCTACAATGTTGGTTATGCGGATGGTGTTTCATTTGCAGATCATCGTGAAATGCAGCAGTTTTTGCGAGACAACCATTTCAAAGTGAATCCCTATGTGACGTATAAGGATACCATTGAAGAGGTGCTGGAGGAGCTTGTTCTGGTTACGGAGAAGCGTACAGAGCTTGATTTTTTAATTGACGGGGCAGTAATCAAGGTTGTAGATATGCGAACGCGCGAGGCACTTGGTTATACGGATAAATTTCCACGCTGGGCTGTTGCTTTCAAGTTTGAAGCCGAGGAAACGACTACAGTGTTGGAGTCAGTATCATGGGAAGTAGGCCGTACTGGTAAAATAACGCCGGTAGCAAGGGTTGAAGCAGTAGATCTTGCAGGTGTAACCGTTCAGAATTGTACGCTCAATAATATTGGCGACATCGAGCGCAAAAACCTGAAATATGCGCTCGGTACGCATGTTACGATACGCCGTTCAAATGATGTCATCCCTGAAATTTTGGGCAAGGCTGATGAGGAGCCGGGCGAGGAAATTGTTTTTCCTGTAGTTTGCCCATCCTGCGGAACGGAGCTTGAACAACGCGGCGCTCATTTGTTCTGTAACAATAAGCTGGGCTGTCAGCCGCAGATCATTGGCCGTATTACTCATTTTGCATCGCGGGATGCAATGGATATTGATACCTTTAGCGTCATGACCGCCGATCAGCTATACAAAGAATGCGAGGTTCATGATCCAGCTGATTTGTATGCTCTGACCTATGAGGATCTCATAAAGCTTGATCGCTTTGGTGAGAAGAAGGCGCGAAAGCTGCTTGATGCATTCGAGAAGTCCAAAGACCGCGAGCTGGCATCATTCTTGTTCGCTCTTGGAATTCCGAATACAGGCAAAGCGACGACTAAGACATTAGCCGATCACTATGGCAGCTTGGATGCAATCATGCAAGCTACAGCGGATGAGCTTATTGCTTTGCCCGATATTGGGGGCATTGTGGCCGATAGCATTGTTGGATTTTTTAATGATCCTATTATCAAAGCCAGCATTGCACGTATGCGCGAATTAGGTGTAAAGGCAGAAGCGGAGCAGCAGCAAGCCGTCAGACAAGATAGCATCTTTAGTGGAAAAACAGTCGTTCTGACGGGAACGCTTCCTACGATGTCAAGAGATGAAGCAGCAAAGCTGCTCGAAGCTTGCGGTGCCAAAATATCAGGCAGCGTATCCAAAAAGACTGATTTTGTCATTGCGGGCGAAAGCGCGGGCAGCAAGCTTACCAAAGCAAGGGATTTAGGCATAACTGTTATTGAAGACGAAGCCGAGCTATTACGATTGCTTGGTGAATAGCATTAGAATCAGAGGAGTCCCTGCAGCTGCAGAGGCTCCTTTGAATTATTGATATCGAAGTTAACCTTTCAAAAGTTCATGTGTTATATAGAAGCTTTAATTTAGCATGAAATAAAATTGTTGATTGTAAAATTTTACAACTTGTTTTCTGTATTTATAAGTGATATATTATTTCTTGTCGCTTCCGAGACATTGGACAACAACAAAATGCTTCATAAACAAATATGAAACAAGCTGTTGACAAGTTGAAATGAAGCTGATAGAATAACATCTTGTCACGACAAAATGTGACAAGCAAACAAGTTCTTTGAAAACTGAACAAATGGATCACGTCGATCCGATAATGTTTTAAAATAGCTAGTTAAGTTTTTGAGCAAGTCAAACACCAATTTGGAGAGTTTGATCCTGGCTCAGGACGAACGCTGGCGGCGTGCCTAATACATGCAAGTCGAGCGGAGTTGATGAGGTGCTTGCACCTCTGATACTTAGCGGCGGACGGGTGAGTAACACGTGGGTAACCTGCCTTTAAGACTGGGATAACATTCGGAAACGAATGCTAATACCGGATACGCGATACGGTCGCATGACTGAATCGGGAAAGATGGAGCAATCTATCACTTAGAGATGGACCCGCGGCGCATTAGCTAGTTGGTGAGGTAACGGCTCACCAAGGCGACGATGCGTAGCCGACCTGAGAGGGTGATCGGCCACACTGGGACTGAGACACGGCCCAGACTCCTACGGGAGGCAGCAGTAGGGAATCTTCCGCAATGGACGAAAGTCTGACGGAGCAACGCCGCGTGAGTGATGAAGGTTTTCGGATCGTAAAGCTCTGTTGCCAGGGAAGAATGCTTGGGAGAGTAACTGCTCTCAAGGTGACGGTACCTGAGAAGAAAGCCCCGGCTAACTACGTGCCAGCAGCCGCGGTAATACGTAGGG
>NZ_KZ614144.1:5767786-5837417 GCF_002884445.1 Paenibacillus castaneae | reverse complement strand
GGGTGGGCACTCTAGGATGACTGCCGGTGACAAACCGGAGGAAGGTGGGGATGACGTCAAATCATCATGCCCCTTATGACCTGGGCTACACACGTACTACAATGGCCGATACAACGGGAAGCGAAACCGCGAGGTGGAGCCAATCCTATCAAAGTCGGTCTCAGTTCGGATTGCAGGCTGCAACTCGCCTGCATGAAGTCGGAATTGCTAGTAATCGCGGATCAGCATGCCGCGGTGAATACGTTCCCGGGTCTTGTACACACCGCCCGTCACACCACGAGAGTTTACAACACCCGAAGCCGGTGGGGTAACCCGCAAGGGAGCTAGCCGTCGAAGGTGGGGTAGATGATTGGGGTGAAGTCGTAACAAGGTAGCCGTATCGGAAGGTGCGGCTGGATCACCTCCTTTCTAAGGAAATACCCGAACCCGATGAGGTTCGGATATAAATTATCGGTATATGGCGCTTTGAGCGCAAGACGTGAAAACCATTTGTTCAGCTTTGATGGAATTTGTATGGGGCCATAGCTCAGCTGGGAGAGCGCCTGCCTTGCAAGCAGGAGGTCAGCGGTTCGATCCCGCTTGGCTCCACCAACAACTTACATCTTTTGCACCTTGAAAACTGGATAACGAAAGAAAAGAATTGCTGAAACATCCTTTAAGCTGATTATATTACCAGTGAAGGTTGTTCGAGATTGTTGCGACATCTTTTCGTTTTGTTTCAACCATTTGATGTCTTAGGAGATCAGAGAAACGAAATGAAAACGGCGCACAAGCCGAATCAACCGGAACGCTAGGTTAAGCTAGTAAGAGCGCACGGAGGATGCCTAGGCACCAGGAGCCGAAGAAGGACGTGGCGAACAACGATACCGCCCCGGGGAGCCGTAAGCAGGCATTGATCCGAGGATTTCCGAATGGGGAAACCCAGCTGTCGTAATGGGCAGTTACTACTAAGTGAATACATAGCTTAGTAAGAGGCATACCAGGGGAACTGAAACATCTAAGTACCCTGAGGAAGAGAAAACAATAGTGATTCCGTCAGTAGCGGCGAGCGAACGCGGATTAGCCCAAACCAAGGAGCTTGCTCCTTGGGGTTGTAGGACGTCTCACATGGAGTTACAAAAGTGTTTGGTAGGCGAAGAGGTCTGGAAAGGCCCGCCAGAGCAGGTAAAAGCCCTGTAACCGAAAGCAAGCACTCTCCGAGACGGATCCTGAGTACGGCGGGACACGAGAAACCCCGTCGGAATCCGGCAGGACCATCTGCCAAGGCTAAATACTCCCTGGTGACCGATAGTGAAGCAGTACCGTGAGGGAAAGGTGAAAAGCACCGCGGAAGCGGAGTGAAAAAGAACCTGAAACCGTGCGCTTACAAGAAGTCAGAGCCCGTTAAATGGGTGATGGCGTGCCTTTTGTAGAATGAACCGGCGAGTTACGATTACGTGCAAGGTTAAGTCGGGAAGACGGAGCCGCAGCGAAAGCGAGTCTGAATAGGGCGAATAAGTACGTGGTCGTAGACCCGAAACCGTGTGATCTACCCCTGTCCAGGGTGAAGGTGCGGTAACACGCACTGGAGGCCCGAACCCACGCACGTTGAAAAGTGCGGGGATGAGGTGGGGGTAGCGGAGAAATTCCAATCGAACTCGGAGATAGCTGGTTCTCCCCGAAATAGCTTTAGGGCTAGCCTCGAGGAATGAGCGTCGTGGAGGTAGAGCACTGATTGGGTGCGGGGCCCGCCAAGGGTTACCAAGTCCAGTCAAACTCCGAATGCCATAGACGTGCTACTCGGGAGTCAGACAGTGAGTGCTAAGATCCATTGTCAAGAGGGAAACAGCCCAGATCATCAGCTAAGGTCCCCAAGTGTGTGTTAAGTGGGAAAGGATGTGGAGTTGCAAAGACAACCAGGATGTTGGCTTAGAAGCAGCCATCATTTAAAGAGTGCGTAATAGCTCACTGGTCGAGTGACTCTGCGCCGAAAATGTAACGGGGCTAAACACACCACCGAAGCTATGACATGTGCCTATATGGTACTTGGGTAGGGGAGCGTTGAATACGGATTGAAGTTGGACCGTGAGGACTGGTGGACTGTATTCAAGTGAGAATGCCGGTATGAGTAACGAAAAGACAAGTGAGAATCTTGTCCGCCGAAAGCCTAAGGGTTCCTGAGGAAGGCTCGTCCTCTCAGGGTAAGTCGGGACCTAACGCGAGGCCGAAAGGCGTAGTGGATGGACAACAGGTTGAAATTCCTGTACCACCGAAGATTGTTTGAGCAATGGGGTGACACAGAAGGGCAGTGACGCGGACTGATGGAATAGTCCGTCCAAGCAGTGAGGCTGATCGATAGGCAAATCCGTCGATCATAAAGGCTGGGCTGTGATGGGGAGCGAAAATTGCAGTAGCGAAGGTCATGTACTCCGGCTGTCAAGAAAAGCCTCTAGTGAGATCTAGGTGCCCGTACCGCAAACCGACACAGGTAGGCGAGCAGAGCATGCTAAGGCGCGCGGAAGAACTCTCGTTAAGGAACTCGGCAAAATGACCCCGTAACTTCGGGAGAAGGGGTGCCCCGGTAAGGTGAATAGCCTGAGGGGGCCGCAGTGAAAAGGCCCAAGCGACTGTTTAGCAAAAACACAGGTCTGTGCGAAGCCGTAAGGCGAAGTATACGGGCTGACGCCTGCCCGGTGCTGGAAGGTTAAGGGGAGCGGTTAGGGGTTAAACCCGAAGCTGTGAACCGAAGCCCCAGTAAACGGCGGCCGTAACTATAACGGTCCTAAGGTAGCGAAATTCCTTGTCAGGTAAATTCTGACCCGCACGAATGGCGTAACGACTTGGGCGCTGTCTCAACGAGAGATCCGGTGAAATTTTAATACCTGTGAAGATGCAGGTTACCCGCGACAAGACGGAAAGACCCCATGGAGCTTTACTGTAACTTGATATTGAACTTTGGTACGATCTGTACAGGATAGGTGGGAGCCTTTGAAGCATGAGCGCCAGCTTGTGTGGAGGCAACGTTGGGATACCACCCTGATCGTATCGGAGTTCTAACCTAGGACCATGAAACTGGTTCGGGGACCGTGTCAGGTGGACAGTTTGACTGGGGCGGTCGCCTCCTAAAATGTAACGGAGGCGCCCAAAGGTTCCCTCAGAATGGTTGGAAATCATTCGTAGAGTGCAAAGGCATAAGGGAGCTTGACTGCGAGACCTACAAGTCGAGCAGGGACGAAAGTCGGGCTTAGTGATCCGGTGGTACCGAATGGAAGGGCCATCGCTCAACGGATAAAAGCTACCCTGGGGATAACAGGCTTATCTCCCCCAAGAGTCCACATCGACGGGGAGGTTTGGCACCTCGATGTCGGCTCATCGCATCCTGGGGCTGAAGTAGGTCCCAAGGGTTGGGCTGTTCGCCCATTAAAGCGGTACGCGAGCTGGGTTCAGAACGTCGTGAGACAGTTCGGTCCCTATCTGTCGCGGGCGCAGGAAATTTGAGAGGAGCTGTCCTTAGTACGAGAGGACCGGGATGGACGTACCGCTGGTGTACCAGTTGTTCCGCCAGGAGCACCGCTGGGTAGCCAAGTACGGACGGGATAAGCGCTGAAAGCATCTAAGCGTGAAGCCCCCCTCAAGATGAGATTTCCCAGTATGTAAGACCCCTTGAAGACGACGAGGTTGATAGGTTCGGGGTGGAAGCACAGCAATGTGTGGAGCTGACGAATACTAATCGGTCGAGGGCTTATCCTAAAACAGTTTGTTTGGACCCATACATCCGGCAGACAGCAGCAATAAGGTTTCAGCAAACCTACCTTTCGTATCCAGTTTTCAGGGCGTAAACACCTTGAAGGACTTTGATTGGATCTTTCTGAGGCAACTCAGGCTGAAGATTCATCGGAATATCCTAGTTTGGTGGCGATGGCGGAGGGGAACCACGCGTTCCCATACCGAACACGACCGTTAAGCCCTCCAGCGCCGATGGTACTTAGACCGCAGGGTCTTGGGAGAGTAGGACGTCGCCAAGCACGAGAGACCTATCGCATGTTATGCGATAGGTTTTTTGTTGTTTCTATTTATTAAATGGTTAATACTTGGTATTCTTTATTTCTATCCCTAATTTAATAGGGTAGAGGATGAACATTAATAAAATGCTATTTCCAGGTATAATTGCTTGGTTGGCGTACCAAGCTAATATAAAAATTCAATTTCTGCAGCACTTGACCTTTTTTAAAAATTGCATATAATAAAATTAAGGTCAAAGAAAGTCAAAGTCAGTTATCCGAATATTCGGTATATACCTGTACATGACTTAATGAGCAACCTGTTTCAAAATTAGATTTACTGGTTATTTCTCAGGGAGGTTGGTGGTTTGCGTAACATTTCCGATCTCATCGAACAGTATTTGAAGGTAATGCTCCAAGACAGCCCGGAGGGTGCAGTTGAAATCCAACGGAATGACTTGGCAGACAAATTTTCTTGTGTACCGTCACAAATCAACTATGTAATCAGTACTCGCTTTACAATGGAGAAAGGTTATATGGTTGAAAGCAAGCGCGGCGGCGGAGGCTATATCCGAATACAGCGGATCGAACTTCCGGCACTAAAGGCCATTCAATTCCATATCGAGCAAACGATTGGAGAATGTGTGGATCAAGGTGCAGCGGAAGGGCTTATTTATCAGCTTGAGGAGGCAAGACTCATTTCTAAACGAGAGGCAAACCTGCTTCGAGCAGCAGTGCATCGTGATACGATCGCGTTAAAGCTGCCGCAAAGGGATGAAATCAGAGCAAGATTGCTGAGAACCATGCTGATCTCACTGCTGGTTAAATAGTGTGATACCGTGTATACCGAGAGGAGGGACCAGGCTTGTTTTGCCAAGAATGCGGGAAAAAGCCGGCTACACTTCATTTTACAAAAATTATTAACGGTGAGAAGACCGAATTTCACATTTGTGAAAGCTGTGCACGTGAGAAAGGGGAAGGGATTCCTGGCTCACCTAACAGTTTTTCTATTCATAGCTTATTGTCAGGTCTTCTAGATTTCGAGCATGTGGGCAGTTCCAACATAAATGGCATTAAGCAGCCGACGCTGCGCTGCGAGGAATGCGGATTGTCATATGCACAGTTTAGCAAAATAGGCAGATTTGGATGCAGCTCCTGTTATCAAGCATTTGCTGACAAATTGGATCCGCTGCTTAAACGAGTGCATAGCAGTACAGTTCACAGCGGCAAGATACCTAAGCGCTCAGGCGAACAAATTCAGTGCAAGCGTGAAATTGAAGGGCTCAGACGGGATTTGCAAACAAAAATCGAACATGAAGAGTTTGAAAGCGCGGCACAGCTTCGAGATCGTATACGCGAGCTGGAGCGAAAAATTTCAGATCAGTAAGCTGGTATGGAAGGAGTATGTGAGCCTCTTGACTAAGCACAGATTCTCACAGCATGCGCTAAGTGAATGGATGAAGGATGAAGGTCCTGAGTCCGAAATTGTCATTAGCAGCCGCGTGCGTGTAGCACGTAATTTAAGCAATCAGCCATTCCCAATGCTTGCATCTGATCAGCAATCCAAGGATGTAATGGATCAGCTTACTTGGGTGAGTCAGGCTGGAAAGCTGAAGGAAATGGGTGCATTTGAAACCATCGTATTATCGGATCTTAGTGAGCTTGATAAACGGGTATTGGTTGAAAAGCATCTCATTAGCCCTAATTTAGCGAATGAATCGCGATCCGGGGCTGTTATTTTAAGCAATAATGAGTCTGTTAGCATAATGATAAACGAAGAAGACCATTTACGTATCCAATGCTTATATCCAGGATTCCAAATTAAAGAAGCTTGGACGTTGGCTAACGGAATTGACGATATTTTTGAAGAAGCCGTTGATTATGCGTTTGATGAGAAACGCGGCTATTTGACGACATGTCCAACTAATGTTGGAACAGGCATTCGAGCGTCGGTGATGATGCATTTGCCGGCCCTTGTGCTAACCTCGCAAATTAATCGAATATTATCAGCCGTAACGCAGGTAGGCTTAGCGGTAAGAGGACTGTACGGCGAAGGCAGCGAGGCACTTGGCAATTTATTTCAAGTGTCCAACCAAATCACGCTGGGGCAATCCGAGAATGAAATTATTGATAATTTGTATAGTGTAGCAAGACAAATTATTGAGCATGAGAAGGCGGCGCGTAAGAGACTGCTGGATGAATCGCGCATAAGAACGGAGGATCGTGTAAAACGCTCCTACGGTATATTATCTTATGCATCCATTATGGATTCAAAGGAAGCGGCTCAGCGTTTGTCTGATGTGCGGCTCGGTGCGGATCTTGGTATTTTGCCTGAAGTATCTCCGCAAGTGTTAAATGAGCTCTTAGTAATGACCCAGCCGGGCTTTTTACAACAAACCTTCAATGAGAAGATGAGTCCAGAGCAGAGGGATTACAGAAGAGCAGAACTCATACGCAAGCAATTGCGTGGTGAAAAAGGCCATGGGGGTGTAGAAATATGATGTTTGGACGATTTACGGAACGGGCACAGAAGGTGCTTGCATTGGCGCAGGAGGAAGCGGTTAGACTTGGGCATAACAATATTGGTACAGAGCATATTTTGCTTGGACTTATCCGCGAGGGTGAAGGAATAGCTGCCAAGGCTTTAATTGGATTAGGTCTTGGACTTGAGAAAATACAAGATGAGGTTGAAGCATTGATAGGCCGCGGCCAAGAGCAGCCTAATAATATAGCTTATACGCCTCGCGCGAAGAAAGTCATTGAACTTTCCATGGATGAAGCAAGAAAGCTTGGACATACGTATGTAGGTACGGAGCATATTTTGCTTGGTCTTATTCGTGAAGGCGAAGGCGTTGCGGCACGCGTGCTTAATAATCTTGGCATTAGCCTTAATAAAGCGCGTCAGCAGGTATTGCAGCTGTTAGGCAGCAGTGAAGCGGTATCGAGCAGCCACGGCTCGCCTGCTAATGTCAGCACGCCAACACTTGACGGTCTTGCAAGAGATTTGACAGCATACGCGAAAGAAGGCAATCTAGATCCGGTTATTGGCCGCAGCAAGGAGATTGAGCGCGTCATTCAAGTGCTTAGCCGTCGGACCAAAAATAATCCCGTGCTAATCGGTGAGCCTGGCGTTGGTAAAACAGCTATTGCGGAAGGATTGGCTCAAAAAATTATTGAGAATGAAATTCCGGAAACGCTTCGCGACAAACGAGTAATGACGCTTGATATGGGGTCTGTGGTAGCAGGCACGAAATATCGCGGCGAGTTTGAGGATCGATTGAAGAAGATCATGGATGAAATTCGCCAAGCGGGCAATATTATTCTCTTCATTGATGAGCTTCATACCCTGATTGGGGCAGGCGGAGCGGAAGGCGCAATTGATGCTTCTAATATTTTGAAGCCGGCACTGGCACGCGGCGAGCTTCAGTGTATTGGTGCTACAACGCTTGATGAATATCGTAAATATATCGAAAAAGATGCTGCATTGGAACGTCGTTTCCAGCCGATAACGGTAGATCAGCCATCTCCGGAAGAAGCCATTCAAATATTGTATGGCCTTCGCGATCGTTATGAGGCGCATCACCGGGTCAAAATTACGGATGAAGCTATCGTGCAAGCGGTGAAGCTTTCTGATCGTTATATTCCAGATCGTTTCTTACCGGACAAAGCGATTGATCTTATCGATGAGGCGGGCTCGAAGGTTCGCTTGAATTCATATACAGTACCGCCGAATTTAAAACAGCTTGAGAATCGTCTTGAGGATATTCGCAAAGAGAAGGATGCAGCCGTCCAAAGCCAAGAATTTGAGAAAGCTGCGGCCCTTCGCGATACGGAGCAGAAGATTCGTGAAGAGCTTGATATAACAAAAAATCAATGGAAAGAAAAACAGGGCCGTACAGATTCCGAAGTAACGCCGGAAGATATTGCTCAGGTTGTGGCAAGCTGGACAGGAATTCCTGTAAGCAAGCTGGCTGAAGAAGAGACTGAGCGTTTGCTCAAGATGGAAGAAATTCTTCATGGCCGTCTAATTGGGCAGGACGAAGCGGTTAAATCAGTATCCCGTGCGATTCGTCGTGCGCGTGCCGGACTTAAGGATCCTAAACGTCCGATCGGCTCGTTCATTTTTTTAGGCCCAACGGGTGTAGGTAAAACGGAGCTTGCCAGAGCGCTGGCAGAAGCCATGTTCGGTGATGAGAATGCAGTTATTCGTATCGACATGTCGGAATATATGGAGAAGCATTCAACATCCCGTTTGGTCGGAGCGCCTCCAGGATATGTTGGCTATGAGGAAGGCGGCCAGTTAACCGAGAAGGTTCGTCGTAAGCCATATTCCGTTGTCCTGCTTGATGAAATCGAGAAAGCACATCCGGAAGTATTTAATATTTTGCTTCAAGTGCTTGAGGATGGCCGACTAACCGATTCGAAAGGGCGAGTTGTCGATTTCCGCAATACGTTGATTATTATGACGTCGAACGTTGGCGCTGATCAAATTAAACGCAACTCCTCACTTGGCTTTACAGCGGTACAGGATGCTGGTCGCGATTTCTCAATCATGAAGGACAAAGTTTTGGCAGAGCTTAAGAAAAGCTTCCGTCCGGAATTTTTGAACCGGATTGACGAGAGCATTGTGTTCCATTCACTAGGAGAAGAACATATTGCACAAATCGTAACACTCATGTCTGATGAGCTTCGCAAACGTCTGCGTGAGCAAGAGGTTGATTTCGAACTGACGGATGCAGCGAAAGCTTTCTTAGCGAAGGAAGGCTATGATCCGCAGTACGGCGCTCGTCCACTGCGCCGAGCAATTCAAAAGCATATCGAGGATCGGTTATCCGAAGAGCTGCTAATGGGTAATATTCAAAAAGGCGATACGTTTAAGATCGATGAGAAAGACGGCGGTCTAACCGTTACGAAATCCATTCCTGAGCCGGCCTCTGAAGAAGAGTCGGCTACGAAATAAAGATCATTATACACTGTCCCGCAGCATGAGAGGTCCGCTGCGGGACTGTTTTTTATGGCTAACATTTGACGTTGAGAATCATTATCGTATAATGGGAATATAGAATGATAGAGAACAGGAGGAATATCGATGATCGTAGTCACAAATACGATAAAAGTAAAAAAAGGACATGGCGAGACCGTCGCTGGTCGTTTTCAGAACTCGAAAGGTATTGATATGTCGCCTGGTTTCGTTCGGATGGAAGTGCTGCTAACAGATGGGGTAGAGGAATATGATGAGCTTAAGGTAAGCACGACTTGGGCTGATAAAGCTTCATTCGAAGGCTGGATGAATAGCGATTCATTCCGTCAGGCACATGCGCATAGAGGCGGGCAGCAAAGCGGCGCTGATGGGCAGCAGGGGGAGAGCGTTATGCTCGGTTCGCAGTTAACGACTCATCGGGTATTGGTCGCTCGTCAATCATCACATTAATCAATAAAGTACGAAATTTAGGCTGTGGATATGTGTATTCCTATGTTAATAAGGATTGATATTTATAAATTGACGCTCTCTTATCCACTGTGGATAACGGGAGCATTTTTATGTTTGGAAAGAGCGGATTAGCTCATGTGGACATGTTGATGACTTGTGGATAATGTTGATAACTTGTTAACAAGTCTGGGGATAAAGCCTTGAAAAGGTCTTTTATCGGCAAAAAAACAGACTAAGCACATGTTCATAATTATTTTGTGTAGAATTTGGTTTATACAATGAGGATAAAATGGTAAACTTTATATATTGCCATTGTTGACGGTGAATTACGATATTTTCAAGAGCTTATGTGAGCTCATCACGTTTTAAGGAGTACAGGATGGCCAAAATAAAATCTAAATTTGTTTGTGCGGAATGCGGGACCGAATCGGCCAAATGGCTCGGTAAATGCCCCGGCTGCCATGCTTGGAACTCTATGGTGGAAGAGAAAGAATCAGTAGTGAAAACGAAGGGCGTTGGATTATCGTCGTATCAGGCGAAAGAAAAGCCACAGTCCATCATACATATAGAAAGTGGGCAAGAGCCGCGCATCGAAACCAAAATGGTTGAGCTTAACCGCGTGCTTGGCGGAGGCGTTGTTCCCGGCTCACTTATTCTTGTAGGTGGCGATCCAGGCATCGGCAAATCAACACTGCTGCTGCAAACCTCTCACGCGCTTGCCGTTAAAGGATTGAGGGTGCTTTATATTTCCGGAGAGGAGTCAGTTCGTCAAACGAGGCTAAGAGCAGATCGACTTGGCGCGCTGACCGAATCGTTGTATGTGTTATGCGAGACGAATATGGAGCAAATTAATGATGCGATTGAATCGGTACAGCCAGATTTTCTTGTTATTGATTCGATTCAAACGGTCTATGATCCAGGCATCCAGTCTGCGCCCGGAAGTGTATCACAGGTTCGCGAGTGTACAGCTCATTTCATGCGCGTTGCCAAGATTCAAGGTATTGCTACCGTTCTTGTAGGCCATGTTACAAAGGAAGGTGCAATCGCAGGCCCAAGAATGCTTGAGCATATGGTGGATTGCGTCCTTTACTTTGAAGGCGAGCGCCATCATACGTATCGATTGCTTCGCGCGGTGAAAAACCGTTTTGGTTCAACGAATGAGATCGGAATATTCGAAATGGGTGAGGACGGTCTTCGCGAGGTGTCTAACCCTTCGGAATTATTTTTATCTGAGCGTCCATTAGGTGTATCCGGTTCTATTGTCGTAGCAAGCATGGAAGGAACAAGGCCGGTCTTAGTTGAACTGCAGGCTCTTGTTACAACGACTAACTTCCCTTCGCCGAGAAGAATGTCAACAGGGATAGACCATAATCGGATGGCGCTCATTATGGCGGTGCTTGAGAAGCGGAACGGGATGTTCCTCCAAACACAGGATGCATATTTAAATGTAGCGGGCGGCTTGAAGCTGGATGAGCCGGCAGTTGATTTGGCGGGAGCCGTCTGCATCGCTTCGAGCTTCCGGGATTCGCCCACAAAGCCGTATGATGTTGTGTTCGGAGAGGTAGGCTTAACAGGCGAGGTTCGTGCTGTGTCGCGAGCAGAGCAGCGGGTAAAGGAAGCCGAGAAGCTGGGCTTCAAACGGGTTATTATGCCTGAGAAGAGCATGAAGGGATGGAAGCATCCCGAAGGTATCGAAATAATTGGCGTCAGCACAGTAGCGGAAGCACTTAAGGCAGCGCTTGGATAGGGGGCAGACGATGAAGGAACCTACACAGCTTGAAATTATGAATCAGTTATTACAATTAGTTGCACCAGGAACCCCTTTTCGCGATGGGCTGGAGAATGTGCTTCGTGCCAAAACGGGAGCGCTAATTGTTGTAGGCTATAGTCCTGAAGTGATGGAGGTTGTGGATGGGGGCTTTTCCATCAACTGTGATTTCTCTCCAAACTATTTATACGAACTCGCAAAAATGGACGGTGCCATTATTTTGAGCGAGGATATGCGTCGAATATTGTATGCTAATACTCAGCTCATTCCAAACAGCACCATTCCGTCGATCGAAACGGGCATTCGTCATCGTACTGCGGAGCGTGTGGCTAAGCAAACCGGCAGGCTTGTTGTCTCCATTTCTCAGCGGCGCAATATTATAACGCTTTATCAAGGCAATCTTCGCTATTCGTTGAAGGATATGGGCGTTATTCTTACTAAGGCTAATCAAGCTATTCAAACACTGGAGAAATATAAAGCGGTTCTGACGCAGTCATTTACCAATTTGTCTGCGCTGGAGTTCGAGGAGCTTGTGACGCTTCAAGAAGTCGCCCACGTTATCCAGCGTGTAGAGATGGTGCTGCGGATTAAGATGGAAATCAAACGCTATGTTAATGAGCTAGGCACAGAAGGCCGCTTGATCAGTATGCAAATGGATGAACTGGTGGGCGGTGTAGAGGAAGATGCATGGTACTTGCTTAAGGATTATGCGAAAGAAAATTCAGACGAGAAGATCAGAGATATTCGAGCAGGCCTGAAGAAGCTAAGCTCGGATGAGCTGCTTGATGCGCCGCCGATTATTCGCTTGATTGGCTATCCGCACACCAATAATATGAATGAGGAATCCGTATTGCCGCGCGGCTATAGACTGCTGAACAAGATACCTAGATTGCCTCTCATTATTATGAATAATTTGATTGAGCAATTCGGACGATTACCGCATATTCTGATGGCCACAATTGAGGAGCTGGATGAGGTTGAAGGAATTGGAGAGGTTCGAGCCAGAGCTATTAAAGAAGGACTCAAACGGATTCAAGAGCAAATGTTCATTGACAGGCAAATTTAAATCCCATACAATAGATGGAATGTACTCCTATAACTTTCTAATACATTCCTTATGGTTTTAGGGGCATAGTAGAGAAGAGGTGGAAAAGATGATCACAAAATCGATACCGAGCCTTCTCACGGTGGGGAACTTATTCCTAGGAGTAATCGCCATCATTCTTGTTTTTAACGAAAAACCAGATACGGCAGCCATGATGGTATTGATCGCCATGTTGCTTGACGGCGTTGATGGGCGGGTTGCTCGTGCGCTTAATGTCCAAAGTGAATTCGGTAAGGAGCTTGATTCTTTATCCGATGTTATTTCATTCGGTGTAGCGCCGGCATTTATTATGTATGTAGTTGCTTTTCAGGATTTGAACCCAGCTGTCGCATGGATTGCAACGGCATTATTTCCGATATGCGGAGCCTTGCGTCTTGCTCGCTTCAATGTCATATCCAGCACTCCTCCAGGTTACTTTATAGGACTTCCTATTCCTGCAGCAGGCGGTGTTTTAGCAACATTGGCTTTATTTGCGAATGACATTTACTTATCCATTTTGCTTGGAAGCACGGTTGTGCTTGCCTTACTTATGGTTAGTACAATAAGATATCCAAATTTCAAGAAGGTAGGAATACCGAAGAGTGCAGTTTGGGTTGTTCCAATCGTTGTTCTAGTTGCGGTTGTGCTTGGACTTGTATTTAAAAACAGCTTATCCAAAATCGTGTTCGTACCGCTGCTTCTATACGCGCTGTACGGCCTAAAAAAAAACGTTGATCGCCGTCTAAAAAAGCGAAACCGCAAGCGCGGCAAGCAAAAAGACGATCCTGAGGATCTCGTTCATTCCGAACATACGGCTTAGAACCTTTTATGGTTAGAGTGTTTGTTTGTTGATAGTCGTCTAAGAGCATATATTTTTTATTGCACATAAATAAAAACCGCTATTCTTTCCTTTATTAAGGAATAGAAGGAGCGGTTTTTTTCGTTTTTGCACCATTAGGTTAAATTAAATAGGCCTAATGTTGAGCATTTGTCATATTCGTCAGCAATAACTTCATCCAGTTGAATATCGAGCAAATTGCATAATGCGGTCATATAAAATAAATTGCGGCCAAGTTCAGACTTGAGAGCTTCACGGCAATGCTCACATACGGCTCCTGAGAGATGACTTTGCAGTGTGACTTTGGCATCCTCAAGATTATGCTCATTCGAATATTGCTGCTTTCGGGCATTTAATTCAATACAGCCGCAGTCCGTAACCGCTTTGGTAACCGCACGATTAACAGATGCGCCTGACTGTCCGAATTTTGACATGACATCAAGCAAGCTGCGGTGCCTAAGCAGCAGTTCGGATACTTGATGTTGAAATTGATCCAGTGTAGGAGTACTCATCGGTTCCATCTCTTTCACCAACCTCTCATGAAGTTATCTCATCTCCCATTATAAGCCTCCTTACGCTCGTTTTCAAAATATGAATTATTAAAATTTATAAATGTTTGTAATTAATGTTCGTCCCCACGGTTTAGCAATTCAATTATTGGAACATAATTGTAGTGGAGGTGAACCATAATGGTTAGACGAATAATTCAATTAATGGGTTTGTTATTTGGCGGTATGGCAGGCGGTGAGGTATACGGATGGGTAAATGGGGCAGCCGCTTGGTCTGGCTCATCATTCGGTATGCTGCAGCGATCCGGCACTTATTACATGAATGTAGCAATTGGCGCAGTTTTTGGTGTAGCTTTGGCAACGATGCTGGCAGGGCAAGTCATTCGTTATATGGAGAAGGGTGCGGAGCAGACAGCGTCGCTTCCGATGCAGAAGCTTGTTGCTGGAGCAGGCGGATTACTCGCGGGCTTACTGCTTGCCGTATTAATTTATCCTGCTGTGTCAGGCCTGAAGGGTATGGGCAGCCTTATTCCTGCAGCGATGATGCTGTGCTTTGGTTATTTAGGCATGCAAATCGGGCTGCGGAAGCAGGAGGAGCTTGCAGAAGGCTTCATGTCATTGCTGGAGAAGCGCCGAATGGTGCCGGCAACTGATGAAGCTGGCGGATATGAGGAGCACAAAATACTGGATACAAGCGTTATTATTGATGGACGAATTGCGGACATATGTAAAACCGGATTTATTGAAGGTACTCTTGTAATCCCTGAATTCGTGCTGGAGGAGCTGCAGCATATAGCGGATTCATCTGATCTGCTGAAACGGAATAGGGGACGGCGCGGGCTTGATATTTTGAATAAGATTCAGAAGGAGCTTGATGTAAGAGTTCTTATTTACGAGGGTGACTTCGAGGAAATCGGCGAAGTGGACAGTAAGCTGGTCAAGCTGGCGAAAGCACTTCACGGCAAAGTTGTGACGAATGATTTTAACTTGAATAAGGTGTGCGAGCTGCAGGGCGTATCTGTACTGAATATTAATGATCTTGCTAATGCGGTTAAGCCTGTCGTGCTGCCAGGGGAAGAAATTATTGTTCAAGTGATTAAGGATGGCAAGGAGCACGGTCAGGGCGTCGCCTATTTAGATGATGGGACGATGATTGTTGTAGAAGGCGGACGCGAGTATATTGGTACGACAATGGAGGTTCTCGTTACCAGTGTACTGCAGACATCAGCGGGACGAATGATATTCGCTAAGCCGAAGCTGTTGGAAAAAGCGCTGTAAAAAGGTATGATAGTCATATTGAATAAATATGAAAGTATAAGCCTCCTATTTTGCGAGGTTTGTATGTCAGCGTGATACGTTTGCTTATGCTCCTAAGGGTGGCAATAGCCGTTTGCGCTTGAACAAAGTGTGAGGCAGGTCGAAGGAATGGGAGACTGGGGAGTCGTTATCGTTGCGGCCGGACGCGGTACGCGGATGGGAACGAAAGAAAGTAAGCAATATTTGCAGCTTAGGGACAAGCCTATTCTCGTCCATACATTAGAGCTCTTTCAGTCTATGGATACCGTGAGGGAAGCTGTGCTTGTCGTTGGAAGCGATGATGTGCAGAGATGCCGTGATTGGGTAACGGAGTACGCACTGACCAAGATAAAAGCTGTTGTAGCCGGCGGCAAGGAACGTCAGCACTCTGTCTACTGCGGTCTTCAGGCATTGACGACAGAATGGGTCATGGTGCATGACGGTGTTCGGCCGCTAGTCACGGCTAATGCCGTTCGTGCTTGCTGCGAGGCGGCAGAGCAAAGCGGCGCTTCTGTGCTGGCCGTACCCGTCAAAGATACGATTAAACAAGTAAATGAAGCGGGAGTAATCGTTTCAACACCGGACCGGCGAAGCTTGTGGGCGATACAAACGCCACAAGCTTTTCGACGTGTTCTGCTGCTGGATGCGCATGAACGTGCAATTGCAGAGGGCTTCATTGGAACAGACGATGCAATGGTAGTAGAGCGTTTAGGCGCAGAGGTTACCGTAGCAGAAGGCGAGTACACAAATATCAAAATAACGACGCCTGAAGATTTGCCGTGGGCGGAATTTCTGCTCGCGAAGCGTCATGCCGATGAGGCAGAGGGGAATGGTGAGCAAGGATGATTCGAGTAGGGCAAGGATTTGATGTGCATCAATTAGTAGAAGGACGTCCCTGTATTATTGGAGGCGTAACGTTACCGTATGAGAAAGGGCTTCTTGGTCATTCTGATGCTGATGTTCTGCTACATGCGATAACGGATGCAATACTTGGCGCATTGGGCCTTGGCGACATCGGCAAGCATTTTCCGGATACCGATGCTGCCTATAAAGATGCGGACAGCTTAGTGCTGCTGGAGCGGGTATGGGAGCTTGTCCGGGAGCGGGGCTATAAGCTGGGCAACATCGATTCCACCATTATGGCACAGCGTCCAAAAATGCTGCCATATATACCGCAGATGGTGGAAGTCATTGCAAAGGCGCTCGAAGCGGATGTATCGCAAGTAAACGTGAAAGCTACGACGACGGAGCAGCTTGGTTTCGTGGGACGCGGCGAAGGGATTGCAGCGCAATCTGTTGTTTGTCTAATTAAAGACGTGCTATGATTACATTTATATTAATTACAGTTTAAGCTGCTTTTGTTTCGCAAAACTTTTATAGTAGATGCTTACGAAGTAAGCTTTTGCTTCGCAAAACTTGAGGGAGGTTTTTCAGATGAGTGCAGAGGTTCGCGTACGTTATGCCCCGTCACCAACGGGACATTTACATATCGGTAATGCTAGAACGGCTTTATTTAATTATTTATTTGCAAGAAATCGCGGCGGGAAATTTATTGTCCGCATTGAAGATACAGACGTGAAGCGGAATGTAGCAGGCGGAGAAGAAAGCCAGCTTAAATATTTGAAATGGCTTGGTATGGACTGGGATGAGAGCATCGACATTGGCGGCGGCTACGGACCTTATCGTCAGACAGAACGGCTCGATATTTACAACAAATATTGGCAGGAGCTGCTTGATAAAGGGCTAGCATACCGTTGTTATTGTACCGAAGAGGAGCTGGAGAAGGAGCGGGAGGCGCAGGTTGAACGTAACGAGACGCCGCGTTATTCCGGACAGCATCGTAATTTGACAGAAGAGCAGCGCCTTGCTTTTGAAGCGGAAGGGCGTATCCCAAGCATTCGCTTCCGTGTTCCAGAGGGCCGTACCTACACGTTTGACGATATTGTCAAAGGCACCATCAGCTTCGATACAGCAGAGATGGGCGATTTCGTTATCGTGAAGAAAGATGGCATACCAACCTACAACTTTGCTGTTGTCCTTGACGATTATTTAATGAAAATCAGTCATGTGCTCCGGGGAGAAGACCATATATCCAATACGCCGCGTCAGCTTATGATCTATGAAGCATTCGGCTGGGAGCCGCCGCAGTTCGGTCATATGACACTCATCGTCAACGAGCAGCGCAAGAAGCTTAGTAAACGGGACGAGTCCATTATTCAATTCATTTCGCAATATGATGAGCTTGGTTATTTGCCTGAAGCTATGTTCAATTTCATTGCTTTGCTAGGCTGGTCGCCAGAAGGCGAGCAAGAGATGTTCACCCAGCAAGAGCTGGTCGAAGTATTTAATCCGGAGCGTCTGAGCAAAAGCCCTGCTGTGTTCGATACGCAGAAGCTTAGCTGGATGAATAATGAATATTTGAAAAAAGCAGAGCTTCCGCGCCTTGTCGATTTATGCCTGCCGCATTTGCAGAAAGCGGAGCTCGTAGCAAAAGAGCTGGATGCAGAAGGACATGCATGGGTAACCGATCTCGTAGCTTTGCATCAGGACAAGCTGCGCTTTGCTGCCGAAATCGTACCGATGACAGAGATATTTTTCAGTCAGCAGGTAACGGATGAGGAGGAAGCGGCAGTTGTGCTGTCGGAGGAGCAAGTTCCCGTTGTTTTGCAAGCTTTTCTAGCACTAATTGAAGCGGGCGAATCGCCTTTCCAAGTAGACGGCATCAAAGAAATGATTAAGAAGGTACAGAAGGATACAGGCTTTAAAGGCAAACAGCTATTTATGCCGATACGTGCGGCCCTTACTGGACAGACGCATGGTCCGGATTTAAATCAATCTCTTGCTCTGCTTGGCAAGCAAAAGGTAATTGACCGTTTGCGCAGCCGCTTGGAAAGCTTCGGCGTATAATCACAATATAGGCTGGGTTGTACAGGGCTCTTGATATTACCCTTGTCACATTTTTGGGTATTCGGTATACTATGACTAATAAATGAATGTATGAATCGGCCATGAACAGGAAAAGTACGTTTGATTGTGGATTCGCAGAGAGGACAACCGTCATTCGAATCGCTGCCGTATGCTATGCGGCAATAGAGAATAAGAATGTGGCTGCAAGTTGTCTGGTCCGCCTAACGGAAATATGCACCTGGGAGCTTTGTTCCGAGCTGCTTCAGCAACCAATGCACACTTAGAGGGATACGGGGAAACAAAGTATCGTTCATGAAGGGCAGATGCTGAATAGCAGGGTAGGCAGCAACGTATCGTCTGCGTTAAAGACCTCAAGACGGACAACCGCCGATCCAATCGGAAGGTCTGTTCAAGCAGAGTGGAACCGCGAGATTACACGCCTCTGCAGCATATTATGCTGCAGGGGCTTTTTCTTTTATTTAGAATAAGAGTGCATTGAAAAAGGGGTCTTGATTATGCTTCGCCACTTTCGATCAGACATACAGGCGGTTTTTGAGAACGATCCTGCTGCGCGCAGTCGGTTCGAGGTCGTCTTCACTTATTCAGGTTTACACGCTATATGGGCTCATCGCCTAGCCCATCCTCTTTACCGCAGAGGTTGGTTCACACTGGCACGTATAATATCACAGGTGAGCCGATTTATGACTGGCATTGAAATACATCCCGGCGCAACAATCGGTGACCGCCTGTTTATTGATCATGGAATGGGTGTTGTCATCGGGGAAACCTGTGAGATTGGTTCTGATGTGGTGATCTATCAAGGGGTTACTCTTGGCGGAACGGGCAAAGAAAAAGGCAAGCGCCACCCGACAATTGGGAATAATGTTGTTATAGGCTCAGGTGCAAAGGTGCTCGGTTCTTTTGGAGTAGGCGATTTCTCCAATATCGGATCGAATGCGGTTGTGCTTCGGGAAGTGCCGACAAATAGTACGGTAGTGGGAAATCCGGGACGCGTCGTTAAGCGCAACGGGGAGAGAGTTGGCGATCGCCTAGATCATACACAGCTTCCTGACCCGGTAATCGAAATGTTTCGTACGATGCAGAAGGAAATTGATGAATTGAAAGCTGAGCTGAAGCAGCTTAGGGAACCTGTAGCTGGAGGAGAGATGAGAAAATGACAGTATCCATTTATAATACACTAACCCGTTTGAAGGAGCCGTTTGAATCTCAAGAACCGGGAAAGGTTAAGATGTATGTGTGCGGACCGACGGTATATGACTACATCCATATCGGCAATGCGCGTCCCGTTATTTTCTTTGATGTCGTAAGACGTTATTTAGAAGATGTCGGAAATGACGTGCAGTATGTCGTTAACTTTACTGACGTAGACGATAAGCTTATTCGCAAAGCGGAGCAGCTTGGCCGGACTGTACCTGAAGTAGCTGAGACATATATTGCTGCATTTAATGAGGACATTGAATCGTTAGGTGTTCATAAAGCAACGATCAATCCGCGTGTGACGGACCATATTCCACAAATTATTGCTTTTATTCAAGGCTTGGTGGATAAGGGCTATGCCTATGAGAGTGAAGGAGACGTCTATTTCCGCACAGCTGCGTTTGCCGATTATGGCAAGCTGTCTCATCAAAATATTGAAGAGCTGCAATTCGGTATCCGCATAGAAGTGGGCGATCGCAAACAAGAGCAGCAGGATTTCGTATTATGGAAAGGCGCTAAGCCGGGTGAAATCAAATGGGAGAGTCCGTTTGGAGAAGGGCGTCCAGGCTGGCATATCGAATGCTCAGCAATGGCTCGTGCTTACCTTGGGGATACGCTCGATATTCACGGCGGCGGGCATGACCTGCAGTTCCCTCATCACGAATGCGAGGTAGCGCAATCGGAAGCATTAACAGGCAAGCCGCTCGCTAACTATTGGATGCATAACGGATACATTCATATTAATAATGAGAAAATGTCCAAGTCGCTTGGCAACGGAATTACAGTAAATGAGCTAGTGAAGCGGGTTAAGCCGAATGCAATACGTTACTTTATGCTCTCGACGCATTATCGCAGCCCATTGAATTTTAGTAACGAAACAGTAGCTCAGGCAGAGAAGAGCGTGGAGCGGATCGCGAATTCCGCAGCTAATCTGAAGCATAGACTATCGACGATTAGCGGTGAAGCTCAGATTGTACCGGTAATTAGCGGCAATGGTCTAATCGCTTCAGGGGAATCTGATCTCGATGCGAAATTGCAGGTTATACACGAGCAGTTCCATGCGAAGATGAGTGATGACTTTAATACGCCAGATGCGATAACCTCTGTTTTCGATTTAGTGGCTGAAGCTAATCAGTATATGAATCGTAATGATGCGTCGGCTGCCGGATTGCGTGCGCTGCTTGCATTATTTGAGCGCATGGATGCCGTTCTTGGCTTGCTGCCGAAGCTGAAAGAGGATGCCGAACTATTGGATACAGACATCGAACAGCTTATTGTGGAGCGCACGGAAGCCCGTCAATCGAAAAACTGGGCAAGAGCCGATGAAATTCGCGACCTTCTCATTGAGAAAAACATTATACTGGAGGATACTCCGCAAGGTATTCGCTGGAGGCGCAAATGAGCGGGCATGGGGAATCAAATCAACTGCTCTTTCATTCTCCAGCCAAAAAGCCGCAGTTAATGAATCCTGTCATTCTCGCTTATATAGGAGATGCTGTTTTTGAGCTTCTAGTCAGACAATATTTAATCTCGCTTCCGAATCAGAAGTCCCATCATTTACACAAAGAAGCGACTAAATATGTTTCTGCTAAAGGGCAAAGAAAGGTTTTGGAACGCTGGCAGCCGCATTTGACGGAAGAGGAGGCGGACGTTGTCCGCCGCGGCCGCAATGCCAAATCCGGAACTCCACCCAAGAATGCTGATCTTACTGACTATCGTCTTGCGACCGCATTGGAGAGCCTCGTCGGATATTTATATTATGAAGGCCGTACAGACCGGTTGAATGAATTGCTAACGATGGCTCTTGGTGAATAGAGATCGATTATAAGCCAAGCCTCGTTATTGAATAGCTATTTCCTAGGAGGGTAACTAATGACAGAAGAAACGAACCAGGAGGACATGATCGCCGGCAAGCATCCCGTGCTTGAGGCGCTGCGTTCCGGTCGTGAAATAAATAAAATTTGGATTGCCGACGGCGCTCAGAAAAGCTTAACGCAGCCGATTGTGGCAGAAGCGAAGAGCCACGGCATTGTCGTACAGTTTGTTGATAAGAGAAAGCTGGACAGCTTAGTGCCGGGAGTTACACATCAGGGCGTGGTTGCGCAAGCTGCTGCTTTTGCTTATGTAGAAGTGGAAGAAATTTTAGAGCTGGCGAAGAAACGTGATGAAATTCCTTTTATATTGCTGCTGGATGAGATTGAGGATCCCCATAATTTAGGGTCCATTCTACGGACTGCAGAGTGTACAGGCGTTCATGGCGTTATTATACCGAAGCGGCGCTCGGCAGGATTGACTGCCACCGTATTGAAAATATCAGCAGGTGCGGCGGAGCATGTGCCTGTTGCGAGAGTGACGAATTTAGCGCAAACGATCGATAAGCTGAAGGAAGCGGGCGTATGGGTAGCCGGTACTGATTTAAGTGCCAAGCAGGATGTATACAAAATGAAGTTTGATATGCCTCTTGTAGTCGTTATTGGTAATGAAAGCAAGGGAATGGGAAGGCTCATCAAAGAAAAGTGTGATTTCCTTGTAAAGCTGCCCATGCTCGGTCAATTAAATTCATTGAATGCTTCCGTTGCAGCAGGTGTACTGATGTATGAAGTAGTGCGGCAACGTCGGAGCGTCTAAGTAATGAACCGGCGCGACGATATTTTATTAGTCGACGGCTATAATATAATTGGCGCTTGGCCGATGCTAGAGAAATTGAAAGAATATCAGCTCGAGGATGCGCGCGATAAGCTTCTTGACATGCTTGCAGATTATCAGGGTTTTACGGGAATGATCGTATATGTCGTATTTGATGCTCATCAAGTGCCCGGTCTAGGAGCCACTTACCGGCATCACAAGCTGACGATCGTATATACGAAAGAAAAGGAAACAGCGGATGAATGTATCGAGCGCCTGTGCTCTGAGCTGTTTGTCCGAAGGAGAAATATCTATGTTGCGACTTCTGATTTGGTGGAGCAGCACGTGGCTTTCGGCAAAGGAGCACTGCGCGTTTCGGCACGAGAGCTGTTAATCGATATTAATCAAAATCGAATAAATATCGAACAATCACTCCGCGAGGATAAACCGGGCAAGCGGAATACAGTAGATGGAATAGTCAGCTTGGAAGTGCGCACTCAGCTAGAAAAGCTGAGACGCGGAGAGAAATAATGGAGGCCTTCCAATGTTTCCTAAACTAGCTAAGTTGTCTATGTTACCATACATCTGTCACAAAGTTACATTTTTTCTATTATATCGATAGTTTTCGGAGGCCGATTGGTTGACGGTGTAAGGTTACATAATGTATACTAACTCTATTATTACGTCAAGAGAGTATCCATTTTCGCGATCTTACATTCTTGTCTTTTAGCGCGAAACGATGCTGGACCCTATTTACAGGCTACAGAGTGAACGGTTTACGTGAAAAAGAATCTAGCGGTGTACGCCTTGCAGGCCGGAGGGATAGTTCGTGAGTATCGACCTCAAAGAATGGAGTACGCTCGAGTATGACAGCAGTACGGACGAGGACATCGTAGAAGCGGTCCGCAATGGCGATAGCATGGCGTTGGAATATTTGATTAATAAGTATAAGAATTTTGTGAGAGCCAAAGCGCGCTCCTATTTTCTTATCGGTGCGGATCGTGAGGATATCGTGCAAGAGGGTATGATCGGCCTATATAAAGCAATTCGAGACTTCAAAGGGGACAAGCTTGCTAGCTTTAAAGCCTTTGCGGAATTGTGTATAACGAGGCAAATTATAACCGCGATTAAAACAGCCACGCGTCAGAAACACATCCCACTTAATTCCTATGTATCGCTTGATAAACCCATCTACGATGAAGATTCGGATCGCACACTGCTTGATGTCATTTGCGGTACGCGCGTTTCTGATCCAGAAGAGTTGATTATTAATCAAGAAGAGTTTGTTGGTCTTGAAGATAAGATGTCCGAAATTTTAAGTGATCTTGAGCGAAAGGTGCTCATGCTTTATTTGGACGGAAGATCCTATCAGGAAATTGCAGTCGACTTGGACAGACATGTGAAATCGATTGATAATGCTCTGCAACGCGTGAAGCGCAAGCTCGAACGTTACTTGGAAGTCAGAGACATTAGCGGATAACCGCATTCATATGTAAATAAATATAACGAAGGGCTGTCTTCCAATTGGCGGTGTCCATGAGGAATAACAGCTTTTTGTGTTTTAAAAGGTCTCAACTAGACTATACTGGTAGAAACGAGACCCGGTGCTGCAGTAGTTTACAAGTTCTGGCATGCTAAACGCTAATCTTTTACATTGACATCAAAAATGTGCTGTGATAAAGTGTTTAGGTAGGCCTTAATTCGAGGTTTTTTTCGTTTTGACGTTGGAATCAATGAACTTTCATATAGAGCTTCATGATTCGTATTTTGTAGCAGTTCGGGAGGTGTAATTCAATGCGGGTTATTATCACGTTGGCATGCACAAACTGCAAACAGAGAAACTATGCGAGCAGCAAGAACAAACGCAATCACCCCGACCGCATCGAGTTGAAGAAGTTTTGCAAGTTCTGTAACGAGCAGACTCCTCATCGCGAGACGAGATAGTCAAATGGAGGTGTGACCGTGGCATTTTTGGCTAAACTAAAGCAAAGCTTTGGTACAACGTTTAGTTTTTTTGCCGACAGCTGGGCAGAACTTAAGAAGGTTCGCTGGCCAAGCCGTAAAGAGTTGACAAGCTATTCGATCGTGGTTTTGCTTACGATCACGTTTGTAACTATTTACTTCTGGCTTCTTGACATCGGGATCTCGTCTCTGGTTGAACTCATTGTTTAAGAAGGGTCCAAAGGTGGATTTGTGATGGAAAAAAGATGGTACGTCGTGCATACCTACTCCGGCTATGAGAACAAGGTGAAAGCCAATTTGGAGCGCCGTGTTGAATCGATGGGCATGGAAGACAAGATTTTCCGTGTTCTTGTTCCTATGGAAGATGAAGTGGTAGAGAAGGACGGTAAGAAGAAGACTGTCCAACGTAAAGTCTACCCCGGATATGTTCTTGTAGAAATGGTTCAAACCGACGATTCTTGGTACGTTGTTCGTAATACGCCAGGTGTAACTGGATTCGTAGGATCAACTGGATCCGGCTCAAAGCCGATTCCTCTATTGCCTGATGAAGTGGAGCAGATTCTGAAACACATGGGCATGGAAGAACCGAAGCCGAAGATCGAGTTCGAACTGAAAGAAACGGTTCGCGTCAAAGTAGGTCCTTTCGCAGATTTTGTCGGTACAGTAGAAGAAATTTTACTGGACAAAGCGAAGTTGAAGGTCCATGTCAACATGTTTGGCAGGGAAACCCCGCTTGAGCTGGATTATACTCAGGTGGAAAAGATTTAATATCTGGGTTCCGAATTCGTCGGATTCGTCCGATGGAAGTTTTATCGCGAAATGACGATGCTCCTTATGGTGGCATTTGTTGTTTACGCTTGGATTACAGGGTTAGGAGGTGTGTCAGACATGGCAAAAAAGGTCATTAAAATGGTCAAATTGCAAGTTTCTGCAGGTAAAGCAAACCCGGCGCCACCAATTGGTCCAGCACTAGGTCAAGCAGGCGTTAACATCATGGCGTTCTGTAAAGAGTTTAATGCTCGTACCGCAGATCAAGCAGGCTTGATTATTCCTGTTGTTATTACAGTATTTGAAGACCGTTCTTTCACTTTCGAAACAAAAACGCCGCCGGCAGCAGTATTGCTTCGCGTCGCAGCTGGTATCGAAAAAGGTTCAGGCGAGCCGAACAAGAAAAAGGTCGCTACTGTAAAACGTGACAAAGTTCGCGAAATCGCTGAGCAAAAAATGCCCGATCTAAACGCAGCATCCGTGGAATCGGCAATGCGTATGGTTGAAGGTACTGCTCGCAGCATGGGCGTAACTATTGTTGACTAATTACCGCGAGGTAACTTGCTTTGCAAAGCTTCGGCTTTTGCGAGTGGGAGGATCATCCCTAGGAGGATTTTCCGCTACAACCACATGAGGAGGAAATTACAATGGCTAAACATGGTAAAAAATATGTAGAAGCTGCTAAGCTTATTGATAGCGAAGCAACTTACGAGCCTCTTGAGGCGATCGAGCTTGTTAAGAAAACAGCGACTGCTAAATTCGACGAGTCTGTTGAAGCAGCTGTTCGTTTGGGTGTAGACCCTCGTAAACAAGATCAAGCAGTTCGTGGTGTAGTTGTACTGCCACACGGTACTGGTAAAACAAAACGCGTTCTCGTTTTCGCAAAAGGCGAAAAAGTGAAAGAAGCGGAAGCTGCGGGTGCTGACTTCGTTGGCGATGCAGACATGATCAACAAAATTCAACAAGGCTGGTTCGAGTTCGACGTTTGCGTAGCAACGCCGGATATGATGGCTGAGGTTGGTAAACTTGGACGTATTCTTGGTGGTAAAGGCTTGATGCCTAACCCTAAAGCTGGTACAGTAACGTTTGATGTTGCTAAAGCCGTTCAAGAAATCAAAGCTGGTAAAATCGAATACCGTCTTGATAAAGCAGGTCAAATCCATGCGCCAATCGGTAAAGTATCTTTTGATGCTGAGAAACTCAATGAGAATCTTAAAGCATTGATCGACGCTCTAAACCGTGCAAAACCGGCTGCAGCTAAAGGGGTTTACCTGAAAAACATCGCCGTTTCTTCAACAATGGGTCCTGGTGCACGCGTTTCATCCGCATCATACCGCTAAGAAGAACGGAACTTAAATTCGAATACGCATACCGTAGACAGTAGGTGCCTTAAGGCTTAATTTCCTACCGAGGTGTTATGATAAAACGTTTGTAAGCAATATTCGATCCTTTGGGATTGATGCGCGATAACGACATCATGGCCTTCGCAGTCTCTGCGAAGGCCTTTCTCATGCATCGAGGCGTGGAAAGCCCGTCGTATTAACGGAATGTATACTATTACGGGAGGTGTACAGTTTGGCTAACGCAAATATCATCCAAGAGAAACAAGAGGCAGTTGCTGTTATCGCTGCTAAGATTGCTGCTAGCTCCAGCACAGTTGTTGCTGACTATCGTGGTTTGAACGTTGCGCAAGTTACAGAACTTCGGAAACAGCTTCGTGAAGCAGGTATCGAATTCCAAGTTCTTAAAAACTCGCTCGTTCGCCGCGCAACTGAAGGTACGGATTATGTGGAATTGAATAACATTCTTACAGGTCCTACAGCAATTGCATTCGGTAACGAAGACGCTGTTGCTCCAGCAAAAATTTTGAACGATTTCGCTAAAAAGAATGACGCTTTGAAACTTAAAGGCGGCGTTGTTGAAGGTAAAGTCGTAAGCATGGAAGAGATCCAAGCACTTGCGGAACTTCCGTCCCGCGACGGTTTGCTCTCTATGCTCCTCAGCGTATTGCAAGCTCCAGTGCGGAACTTCGCGCTTGCGGTTAAAGCAGTCGGCGAGAAACAAGAAGCACAAGAAGCTTAAATATAGCTTTTCGTTTCATATTGCATTGAACTGGCGCATGCCAGCTGTTTCATAAAACCAAAAAACTAAAACAATACCTGGAGGTATAACCATGTCTAAAGAACAAATCTTAGAAGCGATTAAAGTTATGAACGTTCTTGAACTGAACGACCTTGTTAAAGCAATTGAAGAAGAATTCGGCGTAACTGCAGCAGCTCCTGTAGCAGCTGGCGGCGCAGCAGCAGCAGTAGTTGCTGAGCAATCAGAATTCGACGTTATCCTTAACGGCGCTGGCGCTTCAAAAATCAACGTAATCAAAGTTGTTCGCGAAATTACAGGTCTTGGCCTGAAAGAAGCGAAAGACTTGGTTGACAATGCTCCTAAAGCTGTTAAAGAAAAAGTTTCTAAAGAAGATGCTGAAGCAGTTGCAGCTAAACTTACTGAAGCAGGCGCTTCTGTAGAAGTTAAGTAATATTGCTTTAACCAAATAATGCTGGTCATGTGAACTTACATCGGGATCGGCTGACGAGCCCCTTGAACCGTCAGGTTTCAAGGGGTTCGTTGTATGTTAAAAGATAAGAATGTATAAGGCGGAATCTTATACATTCTTATCTTTCTACAGAAATAGTAAAAAGAAGAAGACGGGGGATGGCTTATGTCGAATCACTATTACTCCCAAAACCCGGAAGTGAAGCATAATCGACATATTCATGAGGTGTCTCTTCGAGGAATGCCTTTCCGATTTGTAACAGATGCCGGTGTATTCTCTAAGTCAGGCATTGATTATGGTAGCAGGGTTTTAATAGATGTTTTACAAATTGATTCCGGATCAAGTGTGCTCGATGTCGGCTGCGGCTATGGTCCGATTGGATTAACGGCGGCTAAGCTTAACAATCAAGGACAAATTACGATGATCGACATTAACGAGCGAGCGGTTGAGTTGGCGAGAGAGAACGCTAAGCTGAATGGCATTAGCAATGTAACCATATTGCAGAGCGATATCTACGAAGCAGTGAAAGATAGAAAGTTTGATGCTATCGTTACCAACCCGCCCATTCGTGCAGGCAAAGAAGTCGTTCATCGTATTTTTGAGGAAGGCTATGAATTGCTGAATCAAGGCGGAAGCATGTGGGTCGTTATTCAGAAGAAGCAAGGTGCTCCTTCGGCAGAAGCAAAGCTGAAGCTGCTTTTCGGTGATGTGGAAGAGGTAACGAAGGATAAAGGCTATCGTATTTTCCGAGCAGTAAAGGAATAAAAGATTAACCAAAAATTGGTTTTGAAAATTCCTTGTGAAAATGAATAAAAATAATTGACTTGACATTTTCGATGTGGTATTATTATTAAATGTCAGCATTAAATTGGGCTCAATCTCTTTAGTTAACTAAAATGTCAAGTGTGATTTTTGAGCGCGGAATGCATAAGATTTACACATTTGACGTATAATGTTTACGTTTTGGGCAAAATTATTGGATATGAGACTATCGCACCGCGCTGCGATTGGTTAACTGCCGGAACATGCTCTTTTTTCGAACTATTCGATAAGGGCTTTTCTTTATTTGACTATATGGGCGGCTGGTCCGTCTATGGTGACGCAGTAGTATCGATGCTGTGAGACAGACATGAGGGGTGAGGTTAAGTTGGCAGGACAACTTGTTCAGTATGGTCGGCGTGCGCGCAGAAGCTACGCCCGAATCAACGAGGTGCTGGAAGTCCCGAACCTGATTGAAATCCAACAAAAATCGTATGAGAAGTTTTTGGATAGCGACTTAATTGAGTTGTTCCAAGATATTTCTCCGATTTCGGACTTTACGGGCAATCTATCGCTTGAGTTTATCGACTATAGCTTGGGCGAACCGAAATATTCGGTCGATGAATCAAAAGAGCGCGACGTGACGTATGCAGCTCCTTTACGCGTTAAGGTAAGACTTTTCAATAAGGAGACCGGCGAAGTAAAGGAACAAGAAGTTTTCATGGGTGATTTCCCGCTTATGACAGAGACGGGCACGTTTATTATTAACGGGGCCGAACGTGTTATTGTCAGCCAATTGGTTCGATCCCCAAGTGTGTACTTCAGCACGAAGGTCGATAAGAACGGGAAGAAAAACTACACGGCAACGGTTATTCCTAACCGTGGCGCTTGGCTAGAGCTTGAAACGGATGCGAAGGATATCATCTACGTACGTATTGACCGCACTCGGAAAATTCCGGTAACGGTACTTTTGCGTTCGCTAGGATTCGGTACTGACGCAGAAATTTTAGAATTGCTTGGCCATGATGAATATATTCGCAATACGTTAGACAAGGATAACACGGATTCAACAGAGAAGGCTCTCATTGAAATTTATGAGCGGCTTCGTCCGGGCGAGCCTCCGACTTTGGATAACGCCAAGAGCTTGCTGGTAGCACGCTTCTTTGATCCAAAACGATATGACTTGGCTAATGTTGGCCGTTACAAAATAAACAAGAAGCTCCATATCAAGAATCGTTTATTTAATCAACGGCTTGCGGAAAATCTAGTTGATCCGACTACTGGTGAAATTATTGCAGAAGCTGGACAAATGATTGACCGTCGTTTGCTTGATGAAATTCTCGAGAAGCTTGAGAAGGATGTTGGCTTCAAGACGTATCATGTTGCTAATGGCGTTCTGGATGCTGATAGTATTCCACTACAAACCATAAGCGTATTCTCGCCTTACGATGAAACTAAAGTGATCAAGGTAATTGCGAATGGCATTATTGATAAATCCGTGAAGCACATTACGCCAGCGGACATCATTTCTTCCATTAACTACTTTATCAACTTGCTTCATGGCGTAGGAAGCACGGATGATATCGATCATCTGGGTAACCGTCGACTGCGTTCCGTAGGTGAATTGCTGCAAAACCAATTCCGTATCGGTTTATCTCGTATGGAGCGCGTTGTACGCGAGAGAATGTCCATTCAAGATGCGAATGCTATTACGCCGCAAGCGTTAATTAACATTCGACCGGTAATTGCTTCAATAAAAGAATTTTTTGGATCCTCGCAGCTTTCCCAGTTTATGGACCAAACGAATCCGCTTGCTGAGTTGACGCATAAGCGTCGTCTATCTGCACTCGGACCCGGCGGTTTGACTCGGGAACGCGCAGGCTTTGAAGTCCGTGACGTCCATCACTCCCATTACGGGCGTATGTGTCCGATCGAGACTCCAGAGGGACCGAACATCGGGTTGATCAACTCCTTGTCTTCTTTTGCCCGTATTAATGAGTACGGCTTTATTGAAGCTCCGTACCGTTGGGTAGATCCTAAGACAGGAATCGTTACTGAGCAAATTGCTTATCTAACGGCCGATGAAGAAGATAACTACGTAATCGCACAAGCGAATGCGCAGTTGAATCCGGATGATACCTTTGCTGAAGAAAATACGATCGTTCGTTACAATAAACAAGCAGATAATATCTTGACGATGCCTAGTGAGCGCGTTGACTACATGGACGTATCTCCTAAGCAGGTAGTATCGGTTGCTACAGCGTTAATTCCATTCTTGGAGAACGATGACTCCAACCGTGCCCTAATGGGATCGAACATGCAGCGTCAAGCCGTTCCGCTTCTTATTCCTAGATCACCTCTTGTAGGTACGGGAATGGAGCACAAAGCAGCGAAGGATTCCGGAGTTTGTGTCGTTTCGAAGTTTGATGGCATAATCGAGCGTTCTTCCGCTAACGAAATTTGGCTGCGCCGCGTTGAAGAAATTGACGGCAAACAAGTTTCGGGTGACTTGGTGAAACATAAGCTACACAAGTTTATGCGTTCTAACCAAGGAACGTGCATTAACCAACGTCCACTAGTTCGTAAAGGCGACGTTATCAAGAAGGGCGATATTCTTGCAGATGGTCCTTCCACTGAAATGGGCGAATTGGCTCTTGGCCGTAACGTTGTCGTTGCGTTCATGACGTGGGAAGGCTATAACTACGAGGATGCGATCCTACTTAGTGAGAAGCTTGTGAAAGAGGATGTTTATACGTCCATTCACATTGAAGAATACGAGTCCGAAGCTCGTGACACGAAGCTTGGACCAGAAGAAATCACGCGCGACATTCCGAATGTCGGCGAGGATGCACTTCGTAATCTTGATGAGCGCGGAATCATTCGTGTTGGTGCTGAAATCGGCGCCGGCGATATCCTTGTTGGTAAAGTAACGCCTAAAGGTGTGACTGAGCTGACAGCGGAAGAAAGATTGCTGCACGCAATCTTCGGTGAGAAAGCTCGTGAAGTACGTGATACATCGCTGCGCGTACCGCATGGTACGGATGGCATCGTTGTAGACGTGAAAGTATTTACCCGTGAGAACGGTGACGAATTGCCTCCAGGCGTTAACCAATTGGTACGTGCTTATATTGCTCAAAAACGGAAAATTTCCGAAGGCGACAAAATGGCCGGACGACATGGTAACAAAGGGGTAATCGCTCGTATTATGCCTGAAGAAGATATGCCTTTCCTTCCAGACGGCACACCTGTAGAAGTTGTTCTTAATCCGCTAGGGGTACCGTCGCGGATGAACATCGGTCAGGCGCTTGAGGTTCACCTCGGCATGGCTTGTAAGCATCTCGGCATTCATGCTGCAACACCGGTATTTGACGGTGCGCGCGAGAATGACGTTTTCGATACAATGGAAGAAGCAGGCATGCAGCGTAACGGTAAAACCGTTCTGTATGATGGTCGGACTGGTGAGAATTTCGAACGTGAAGTTACGGTTGGGGTCATGTACATGATCAAGCTGGCGCACATGGTCGATGACAAAATCCATGCCCGTTCTACTGGACCTTACTCACTTGTTACTCAGCAGCCGCTGGGTGGTAAAGCACAGTTCGGTGGACAACGTTTCGGGGAGATGGAAGTATGGGCGCTTGAGGCTTATGGCGCCGCGTACACGCTCCAAGAGATATTGACTGTGAAATCCGATGACGTGGTTGGACGTGTGAAAACGTACGAATCCATCGTCAAAGGTGAGAACGTTCCAGAACCAGGCGTTCCAGAGTCGTTCAAAGTATTGATTAAAGAGCTTCAAAGCTTAGGTATGGACGTCAAAATCCTAGCTGAGAATGAAGAAGAGATCGAAATGAAAGAAATGGACGATGAAGATGAGGCTACTGGCGATAAGCTTAACCTCAATATTGAAGGTGCTGAAGTAGGCGCTGCTGAATAAACTAGTTTCTGGATTCCGTCAAATGGTCACGCGCCTTTGACGGAATCTAGCTGATTAGATAGACATTGTCATACATGACGGAGGAGGGTTGCTCCTTGTTGGACGTGAACAACTTCGAGTATATGAAAATCGGTCTGGCTTCGCCGGATAAAATTCGCTCGTGGTCCCGCGGAGAAGTTAAGAAACCGGAGACGATCAACTACAGGACCTTAAAACCGGAGAAGGAAGGTCTCTTCTGCGAGAAAATTTTTGGACCTACAAAAGATTGGGAATGTCATTGTGGTAAATACAAACGTGTTCGTTATAAAGGCGTTGTTTGTGACCGCTGTGGCGTTGAAGTAACTCGCGCGAAAGTTCGTCGTGAGCGTATGGGTCATATCGAGCTAGCAGCTCCTGTTTCTCATATTTGGTACTTTAAAGGTATCCCGAGCCGTATGGGTCTTGCACTTGATATGTCGCCTCGTTCGCTAGAGGAGATCATTTATTTTGCATCCTATGTCGTAACGGACCCAGGTGATACGCCGCTTGAGAAGAAACAGCTTCTATCGGAGAAAGAGTACCGCAGCTATCGGGAGAAATACGGATATGGATTCCATGCCGGTATGGGCGCCGAGGCTGTTAAGAAGCTTCTGCAAGATATCGACGTTGAGAAAGAACTGGAGCAATTGAAGGAAGAACTGCGTACGGCTCAAGGGCAACGACGCAACCGCGCCATCAAGCGCCTTGAAGTAGTCGAAGCATTCCGTAATTCCGGCAACGAGCCGGAATGGATGATTCTAGACGTGCTTCCTGTTATTCCTCCTGAGCTTCGTCCAATGGTACAGCTTGATGGCGGACGTTTTGCTACGTCTGATCTGAATGACCTGTATCGTCGTGTTATTAACCGCAACAACCGTCTAAAGCGTCTGCTTGATCTTGGCGCGCCTGATATTATCGTTCAAAACGAAAAACGGATGCTTCAGGAAGCTGTTGACGCCTTGATCGATAACGGTCGTCGCGGCCGCCCGGTAACGGGTCCTGGTAACCGTCCTCTTAAATCGCTCAGCCACATGCTGAAAGGTAAACAAGGACGCTTCCGTCAGAACTTGCTCGGTAAACGGGTTGACTATTCCGGTCGTTCGGTTATCGTTGTAGGCCCGAACTTGAAGATGTTCCAGTGCGGTCTTCCGAAGGAAATGGCACTTGAGCTATTCAAGCCATTCGTAATGAAAGAGCTGGTTAACAAAGGCTTGGCTCATAATATTAAGAGCGCGAAGCGTAAGGTTGAACGTGTAAGCCCTGAGGTATGGGATGTTCTAGAAGAAGTAATCAAGGAACACCCAGTTCTGCTTAACCGTGCCCCGACGCTTCATAGACTTGGTATTCAAGCATTTGAACCTATTTTGGTTGAAGGCCGTGCCATTAAGCTTCACCCGCTCGTATGTACAGCATACAATGCTGACTTCGACGGTGACCAAATGGCCGTACACGTTCCGTTGTCTGCTGAAGCACAAGCCGAAGCTCGTTTGCTTATGCTTGCATCAGGTAACATTCTGAATCCAAAAGACGGTAAACCAGTAGTAACGCCATCGCAGGATATGGTGCTTGGAAGTTTCTACTTAACGATGGATAACAAAGAGGCTAAAGGCAGCGGTTCTGTATTTGGTACCGTTAACGAAGCGATCTCTGCTTACCAGCGTGGTATTGTTTCCTTGCATGCTAGAATTATCATTCCTGTGCGCGTTCTTAAGAAAACAAACTTCACGGAGCAGCAACAAAATTCATTGCTTGTCACTACGGTTGGTAAAGTAATCTTCAACGAAATATTCCCTGAAGATTTCCCTTATATCAACGAAGCGACAAAAACGAATCTGCTGCAAGGTACTCCGGATAAATATTTTGTATACGAAAAAGGCGCTGATCTTCCTAAGTTTATGGAAGGAATCGATACGCCGGGTGCGGTAGGTAAGGATTATCTCGCATTAGTAATTGCTGAGTGCTTCCGTAAATACCACACAACGCTTACTGCGATGCTTCTTGACCGTATTAAGCAGCTTGGTTTCACTTACTCTACTAAGGCTGGTATTACGATCGGCGTAGCCGACGTTATCATTCCGAAAGAGAAAGACGAAATCATGAAGAGATCCGATGACAAGGTTGCTACCGTTATGAATCAATACCGTCGCGGTTTGATTACAAACGAAGAGCGTTATGACCGCATCATCAGCATTTGGAGTAAATGTAAAGACGAAATCACCGATATTCTTATGAAATCGATGGATCGTTACAACAACATCATGCTTATGGTGGACTCCAAAGCACGGGGTAACAAATCGCAAATTACACAGCTTGGCGGTATGCGTGGTCTGATGGCGAATCCATCTGGCCGTATCATCGAGTTGCCGATCAAATCAAACTTCCGCGAAGGCCTCACCGTACTCGAGTACTTTATCTCGACTCACGGAGCGCGTAAAGGTTTGGCCGATACAGCACTTCGTACAGCCGATTCCGGTTACTTGACACGTCGACTTGTTGACGTTGCACAGGACGTAATCGTGCGTGAAGATGATTGTGGTACGGATAAAGGCTTCTCTGTTAGCAAAATTCAAGACGGTAAAGAGGTTATTGAAGATCTTTATGACCGTATTGAAGGCCGCTATGCATTTGAAACAGTCCGTAATCCGAAAACAGGCGAAATCATTGTTAACCGCAGTGAACTGATCGACTCCCACAAAGCGGATGCGATTATCGATGCTGGGGTTGAGAAGCTGCAAATTCGTTCCGTACTCAGCTGCCGTGCTCGTCATGGCGTCTGCAAAATTTGTTACGGCCGCAATCTAGCTACTGGTAAACACGTTGAGATCGGGGAAGCGGTTGGTATTATCGCTGCTCAATCGATCGGTGAGCCAGGAACACAGCTGACGATGCGTACGTTCCATACGGGCGGCGTTGCCGGCGATGATATCACACAAGGTTTGCCTCGTATTCAAGAGCTCTTCGAGGCGCGTAATCCGAAAGGCCAAGCGATTATCTCTGAGCTTGACGGTGTTATTAAAGAGATTCGTGAAGCTAAGGATCGTCGCGAAATCGAGGTTCAAGGCGAAGCGGAAACTAAAATATATGCAGTTACCTATGGTTCGCGTATTCGCGTAACGCAAGGTCAACAAATCGAAGCCGGCGATGAGCTGACTGACGGTTCTATTGACCCTAAAGATATGCTGCGCATCAAAGGCATCAGAGGCGTTCAAAACTACATTCTACAAGAAGTACAGCGCGTTTACCGGAACCAAGGGGTAGAAATCAATGACAAGCACGTTGAAGTCATGATTAAACAAATGCTCCGCAAAATCCGTATCGTAGACGCTGGCGGCACTACGCTTCTGCCAGGCGCGTTTGTTGATATTCATGAATATGAATCTCAGAACCGCGCTGCGATATTCGCAGACTTAGAGCCAGCTGTTGCAAAACCTGTATTGCTCGGTATTACGAAAGCATCGCTTGAGACAGATTCTTTCTTGTCTGCAGCGTCCTTCCAAGAAACAACTCGCGTGTTGACTGATGCGGCTATCAAAGGCAAAGTTGACCAGTTGCTAGGACTGAAGGAAAATGTTATTATCGGTAAGCTGATTCCAGCTGGTACCGGTATGGCACGTTACCGTAATATTCGATTTGCTGGAATGGAAGATGAAACAACGGCTGTAACGGAAGGCGAATTAGAGACGGAAGCTGTTGCAATCGATTAGTGACTGCAGTAGTCTGACAACTCCTTAGTCTGACACTGATATCCATGCTAAGAGCGTCATAACCGCTATTCCAATAGGAATAGCGGAAAGACTGCTCTTATGCATGTTTATAGTAAAGTGGCGTTTAACCATTAATTTCATCACGAATATGTTTAAAGTTTCTTGACACGAACACGGCTTAGGTGATACTATATCGAAGTGTGCCTGAGTGTGTACGGTCTGAATGGAAGAATTGAAGGTGATTTCATGCAATTCAAAGTCGGCGCGAAGCAGACGATGAAGATGCTCGAATTGCAAAGAGCCATTGAGATTTACGTAGCACGAGATGCAGATCCGCAGATGAAAGCTAAGGTTGTTCATCTAAGCGAGCGGACGGGCGTTCCAATTAAATGGATCGATTCGATGGAAAAACTCGGGGAAACCTGTGGGATCGATATCGGGGCCGCAATGGCAGCACTCGTAAATGATGAAGAATAATGCTTTTTACCGTTTTTGTTAGTTGGTTATTTAACGATAATGAACTGGCGAGAATTTTTCTTTGTTCTTTTATGAACCGCCTGGATCTGTGGGCTTAAATTTAGGTAAAATGTCTACCATATAAGCGTAAACGGCTAATGCCGTCTTTGGTGGGAAGAGCTCGTTTCGCGAAGGAATATAAGCAGATTTATAAACACATCTTTATAAACTCTTATATTTTCAAAAGACATGAATTTAAGGAAGGGGGTGGCAACATGCCAACTATTAATCAGCTGGTCCGTAAAGGACGTCAAGCGAAAGTCGTTAAATCGAAATCGCCAGCCTTGCAAAAAGGTTTCAATGCATTGAAACGTGAAGCTACTAACATCAGCGCTCCTCAAAAACGCGGTGTGTGCACTCGTGTAGGTACAATGACTCCAAGGAAACCGAACTCCGCACTTCGTAAATATGCTCGTGTTCGTTTAACGAACCGTTTAGAGGTTACGGCTTACATTCCGGGTATCGGACACAACTTGCAAGAGCATAGCGTTGTTTTGATCCGTGGTGGTAAAGTAAAAGACTTAGCGGGAGTACGTTATCATATCGTTCGCGGTGCACTTGATACTGCGGGTGTTAACAACCGTATGCAAGCTCGTTCGAAATACGGTACGAAACGTCCGAAAGTTAAAAAATCATAAGAATAGCTCTTATGGGTTATCGAAATGCTAGAAATAATGACTATTAGAAGAAAGGGGGACTTTCTCATGCCACGCAAAGGTCCTGTAACGAAACGTGATGTGCTTCCAGATCCGCTATATAATAGCAAACTGGTAACTCGCCTTATCAACCGTATTATGCTTGACGGTAAAAGAGGTGTAGCAGCAACACTACTATATGACGCTTTCAAACTTATTCAAGAACGCACGGGTAAAGATCCAATGGAAGTTTTTGAAGCAGCTTTGAAAAATATTATGCCGGTTCTTGAGGTTAAAGCACGCCGTGTTGGTGGAGCTAACTATCAAGTGCCTATCGAAGTTAAACCAGAACGCCGTACGGCGCTTGGTCTTCGTTGGCTCGTGAACTACTCACGTAACCGCGGTGAGAAAACGATGGAAGAGCGTTTAGCTGCTGAAATCACAGATGCATCCAATAACACTGGCGCAGCTGTTAAGAAGCGCGAAGACACTCACAAAATGGCTGAAGCAAACAAAGCGTTTGCTCACTACCGCTGGTAGAATCTTCACATACGAGAGGAGACAAATTTATGTCAAGAGAGTTCTCCTTGAAAAATACGCGTAACATCGGGATTATGGCGCATATTGATGCCGGTAAAACCACAACAACTGAACGGATCTTGTTCTTTACAGGCCGTACCCACAAAATCGGTGAGGTGCACGAAGGTGCAGCTACGATGGACTGGATGGAACAAGAACAAGAGCGCGGTATTACGATTACGTCTGCCGCGACAACCGCTCAATGGCATGGACACCGAATTAATATTATCGACACCCCGGGACACGTTGACTTCACAGTTGAAGTTGAACGCTCCCTGCGCGTATTGGACGGGGCCGTTGGGGTTTTCAGTGCAAAAGAAGGCGTTGAGCCACAGTCTGAAACTGTATGGCGTCAGGCTGACAAATACAACGTACCTCGGATTGCATACGTCAATAAGATGGATATCATTGGTGCAGACTATCTGAATGTTATTAAAGACATGCGTGAGCGTCTAGGTGCCAATGCTGTTGCAATCCAAATACCGATGGGCGCTGAGTCTGATTTTCTCGGCGTTATCGATATCGTTGAACGCGTAGCATATAAATACAAAGATGATTCTGGTAAAGATCCAGATAAAATCGAAATTCCTGCTGAGTATGCCGACCAAGTCGAATCACTTCGCTCGGAATTGATTGAGAAAGTTGCAGAATTGGATGAAGAATTAACGATGAAATATTTGGAAGGTGAAGAAATCACTATTCCAGAAATTAAAGCTGCACTCCGTAAGGGTGTATGCGAAGTTAAAATCTTCCCAGTTGTAGCAGGTTCCTCTTACCGTAACAAAGGTGTTCAGCCGATGTTGGATGCTGTTGTTGACTACTTGCCTTCACCGCTTGACGTACCAGCTATTACAGGTACGCTTGAAGATGGTGAAGAAGGAGTACGTCCATCTTCAGACACAGAACCGTTCGCGGCTCTGGCATTCAAAATCATGACTGACCCTTATGTGGGTAGATTGACGTTCTTCCGTGTGTATTCAGGCGTACTAAAATCCGGTTCATATGTCCTTAACTCAACAAAAGGCAAACGTGAGCGGATTGGTCGTATTCTTCAGATGCATGCGAACAGCCGTCAAGAAATCACAGAAGTTTATTCTGGTGACATTGCTGCCGCGGTTGGTTTGAAAGATACAACGACTGGAGACACTCTTTGCGATGAGAAGAACATCATCATTCTTGAATCGATGAACTTCCCTGAGCCAGTTATCTCGGTTGCTATCGAACCAAAAACGAAAGCTGACCAAGATAAACTTGGTATCGCGATTTCGAAACTTGCTGAAGAAGATCCTACTTTCCGTGCTCATACGGACGAAGAAACAAACCAAACGATTATTTCTGGTATGGGTGAGCTTCACCTTGAAATCCTCGTTGACCGTATGTTCCGCGAATTCAAAGTTGAGACAAACGTTGGTAAGCCTCAAGTAGCTTATCGTGAAACGTTCCGTCAAGCTGCGAAGGTTGAAGGTAAGTTCGTACGTCAGTCCGGTGGTAAAGGTCAATTCGGTCATTGTTGGGTTGAGTTTTCACCACTTGAGCCAGGTTCAGGCTTTATATTCGAAAACAAAACAGTTGGTGGATCTATTCCTCGTGAATATATCGCTCCTATCCAGGCTGGTATTGAAGAGTCGATGAAGAACGGTGTTGTAGCCGGCTTCCCGCTCGTTGATGTCAAAGCTGTTGTTGTTGACGGATCTTATCATGATGTTGACTCCTCGGAAATGGCGTTTAAAATTGCAGGTTCAATGGCGCTTAAAGCTGCCAAAGAAAGATGTAATCCAGTTCTGCTTGAGCCAATCATGAAAGTTGAAGTTACTGTTCCTGAAGAGTACATGGGCGATGTTATGGGTATGTTGAACTCCCGTCGTGGTCGTATCGAAGGTATGGATACTCGTGCAGGTGCACAAATTATCCGCTCCAAGGTGCCTCTCTCCGAGATGTTCGGTTATTCCACAACACTACGTTCGGGTACTCAAGGACGCGGCGTATTCTCCATGGAGCTTTCTCATTATGAAGAAGTTCCAAGATCGATCTCTGAAGAGATCATTGCTAAGCACAAAGGCGAGTAATCGCTTTTAGGCAATGCATTTATTATATGCTTTTGGCCGTCATTACCATTTGCTTGCAAATGAAGTGTCGGCCCACACATAAAAATATGATGTTAAATTGAGGAGGCTCAAGTTCAATGGCTAAGGCAAAATTTGAACGTAACAAACCGCACGTTAATATCGGTACTATCGGTCACGTCGATCATGGTAAAACGACTTTGACAGCTGCGATCACAACAGTACTTTCCAAAAGATACGGCGGAGCAGCAATTGCATTCGACCAAATCGATAAAGCTCCAGAAGAGCGCGAGCGTGGTATCACGATCTCGACATCACACGTTGAGTATGAGACTCCAACTCGTCACTACGCTCACGTTGACTGCCCAGGTCACGCCGACTATGTAAAAAACATGATCACTGGTGCTGCACAAATGGACGGAGCTATTCTTGTAGTTTCCGCTACTGACGGCCCTATGCCACAAACTCGTGAGCACATCTTGCTTTCGAAACAAGTAGGCGTACCTTATATCGTTGTTTTCTTGAACAAATGCGACATGGTTGAAGACGAAGAGCTTCTTGAATTGGTAGAAATGGAAGTTCGTGACCTTCTTTCTGAGTATGAGTTCCCAGGCGACGACACTCCAATCATCCGTGGATCAGCTCGTGAAGCTCTTTCGAACCCAGATGGCGAATGGGCTGACAAAATCGTTGAACTGTTTGAGCAAGTGGATACTTACATCCCTACTCCAGAGCGCGATACTGCGAAACCTTTCCTTATGCCTGTCGAGGACGTATTCACAATCACTGGCCGTGGTACAGTTGCTACAGGTCGTGTAGAGCGTGGCGTTATCAAAGTAGGCGACGAGATCGAAATTATCGGTCTAGCTGAAGAATCCCGTAAGTCTGTAGTAACAGGCGTTGAAATGTTCCGTAAATTGCTTGACTCCGCTCAAGCTGGTGACAACGTAGGCGCATTGCTTCGTGGTGTAGACCGCAGCAACATTGAGCGTGGACAAGTTTTGGCTAAACCGGGTTCGGTTAAACCACACACTAACTTCACTGCACAAATCTACGTTCTTACTAAAGAAGAGGGTGGCCGTCACAAGCCTTTCTTCACTGGATACCGTCCACAGTTCTACTTCCGTACAACTGACGTAACAGGTATCATCACTTTGCCAGAAGGTACTGAAATGGTTATGCCTGGCGACAATATCACTGTAACGGTTGAGCTTATCGCTCCAATCGCTGTTGAAGAGGGAACTCGATTCTCTATTCGTGAAGGCGGCCGTACAGTAGGCGCTGGCGCTGTAGCTTCTATCCAAAAATAATGAACGGCGGCTTTAGCCGCTGTGAATATCAAAGGCCCTCACCTCGGTGAGGGCTTTTTTTATGGGACTATACGATCAGTAGGTCTGCTTACTTATATTTACATTAACTTATGATTGACTACATACCTCAAACCCATTTAATATTAGGGAATAATAGAAATCTGTCATCATTGCTCGATTAATTTCAGTCACTTATTATAGTCATAACCTTTAATGCGAGAAAGCGATGATGCTTTGATGTGCCTTTATATTCTATTGAAGCAATGAGAAGAGACGATTTGAAAATTGAGAGGGGTCTATTTAAATGAAGAAGAGGTTTTGGATTGGTATTGCTTTGGCATCAATCATGGTTATAACTGCAGCTTGTGGTTCTGGCTCGGAGAAATCGGGTTCGAATTCGGGTAAGTCAAGCTCGAATTCAGGTAAATCATATACCATATCGATCTCGCAAATTGTTGAGCATCCATCGCTTGACGCAACACGCCAAGGCTTTATTGCCGCACTTAAAGATGCAGGTATTGAAGAAGGCAAAAACTTAACAATCGATTTCAATAATGCGCAAGGCGATGCTACGAATATTAAAACCATTTCACAAAAAATTGCATCAAACAAAAGCGATTTAGCACTTGGTATTGCTACACCTACTGCACAAAGCTTAGTTGATGATGTAACGGACAAGCCTGTATTGTTCGCTGCTGTAACAGATCCAGTTGCTGCAGGTATCGTACCACAGCTGAAAGCTCCAGGCGGTAATGTAACAGGAGCTTCGGATACGAATCCTGCTGCTATTACACAAACAATGGATTTCATTGCATCCCAATTCAAAGATGTAAAAAATGTTGGTATTGTTATTAATGAAGGCGAACAAAATGCTGTAGTAATGAGTAAAATTGCAGAAGAAGCGCTTGCTAAATATGATATCAAACTAATTAAAGCTTCTGTTGCTAACTCTTCTGATGTTAAACAAGCTGCTGAATCATTAGTTGGCCGTGTAGATGCTATTTATATTACACTTGATAACATGGTAGTGAGTGGCGTAGACGCTATTATCGAGGTAGCAAACAAAAATAAAATTCCTTTCTTCTCTGCAGACCGCGATACAGTTGAGAAAGGCGCTTTTGCAGCTGTAGGCTTTAAATACTTTGATCATGGCTATGAAGTTGGTCAAATGGCTGTGGATATTTTGAAAAATGGCAAAAAGCCTGCTGATATGGATGTAACAGTTCCTCAGAAGCTTGATTTCATCTTCAATATGAAAGCGGCAGCTGAACAAGGAATTACGGTTACGGACGAAATGAAAGCATTTGTTAAAGATAAAGAAAATAACATCATTGAGTAAGAGCGAGTTATTATAACATCGTACAAGATGATAAGATCAAAGTTTGACGGGGTGATCGGGCTACTGGTTCACCCCGTTGTTATGATAAAAGGAGGCATATCTTTTGCTTACATCCATGCAAGGCGCCGTAGAAAGCGGATTGTTATATGCACTTATGGCACTTGGCGTTTTTATAACATTTAGAATACTTGATTTCCCTGATCTAACGGTTGATGGCAGTTTTACGACTGGCGCAGCTATCGGATCGGTTATGACTGTGAATGGTACACCTCCATGGCTAGCAATCATTTGTGCTTTTGCTGGTGGTGCACTAGCAGGTACATGTACGGGATTGCTTCACACAAAAGGGAAAATAAATGGTTTATTATCGGGAATTATTATGATGATCGCTTTATATTCGATTAATCTCCGCATTATGGGTAAACCGAACGTATCATTAAGAGGATTTGATAACCTATTTACGAATGTATCAACCTTGACGGTCATGATTGTGTTTGTCGTCATAGTTAAGCTTCTACTCGATCTATTCTTCCGTACTGATCTTGGTCTAAGTTTACGGGCAACTGGCGACAATGCTCGAATGATTCGCAGTTTTGGTGCTAATACCGACATTACAACTATTTTCGGAATTGCTTTAGCTAATGCGCTTGTTGCAACATCTGGCGCTTTGGTAGCACAGTATCAGAAATACGCAGATAACAGCATGGGTATAGGCATGATTGTAATAGGACTTGCATCCGTTATTATAGGTGAAGCCATATTCGGTTCACGTACTGTTTTTAGAGCCACTTTAGCTGTTGTTCTTGGATCCATTATTTATCGTATTATTTACGCTTTCGCTTTACGTGTTGAATGGCTTGAAGCATCGGATATGAAATTGATTACAGCGGTAATTATTATCTTCGCATTGATCGTGCCTTCATCACGCCGTATTTGGAAGCAAAAAAATATAGCTCGCAAACGAACAGCTGAAATGCTGAATTCTTTTGAAAACACGCAGCCAGGAGGTGGACGCTAATGTTAGAAATATCAAAAGTGTCCAAGCTCTTTAATCCTGGCACGGTAGATGAGAAAACAGCGCTTGTAGGCGCTAACCTCATTATGAAGCCGGGTGACTTCGTTACCGTAATCGGCAGTAACGGTGCAGGTAAATCCACATTAATGAATATTATATCCGGAGTCATGAAGCCGGATGCAGGTGAGGTTCGTATTGACGGCCAAAATATTAGCCAATTAACGGAATATCAACGCAGCCGCTGGATTGGACGAGTATTTCAAGATCCAATGGCCGGTACAGCTCCACGCATGTCCATTGAAGAGAATTTAGCGATGGCTTATACGCGCGGCAAAAGCCGCGGCTTCTCGTTCGGTGTAACACGGGCAAAACGCGATATTTTCAAAAAAGAACTGCAACGTTTAGGAATTGGACTAGAAAATCGTTTGGGGGCAAAAGTAGGGCTGCTATCAGGCGGAGAGAGACAAGCGCTTAGCTTGCTCATGTCTACGTTTACTAGACCGCAGATCCTTCTGCTCGACGAGCATACGGCAGCGCTTGACCCCGCTAGAGCCGAGCTTATAACTACGATAACCGAAAGCATTGTGCGTGATATGAACTTAACTACATTAATGGTTACACATAATATGGAACAGGCAATCCGATTAGGGAACCGGCTTATTATGATGGACAAAGGCCGTATCATCCTTGATGTGCCAGAAGAGCGTAAGAAAGATCTTACCGTTGAGCAGCTGTTAGGTGAGTTTGAACGGATTAGCGGCAAGAAGATGGCGGATGACCGGATTGTGCTGGGCTAAATCTATACGGCAAGCCTCTTAGGAAACTATACTAGTTAATAGAAGAGACGCAACCGTAAGTGGAGGTTGCGTCTTTTCTTGATGGTGCTATTTGCCGGTGTATTTTTGGCTGAATGCTGTTTATAATGTGGAAAGCATACAATCAATCGGGTTTAGTGACAAAACGGTTTTAAATGTAGATCATTTAGGCGATAATGAAATTCGGTGTGTTTCTTCTATAATAATTGTCGAACAGATACATAACCGATAATAGCTTTTCTTTAAGAGATTTCAGCAGCTATCATTAAGGTTGTGTTTTTCCTTGCTAAATGGCTTTGACATCCATGATCTTCATACAGGCGAAGGCTGATAACTGCGCAGTTTAGAGAGAATTTGCAAAAATAATCGATTAAGAAATAACTTGAAACTTTATGTTGCAATTGCCCACTAGATTCGGTATAATGTTGAATGTTGGTCTGACGTTGCGATGATGCGAGAGGTTGCCGACACACCCGGCCCCTTTGCCATGGGGCATGTGAAGGGTTTTCTCGCGGAGTATGTCCGATAATAAATTGGGCGATAGAAGGAGGGACTTATATGGCAAAGCAAAAGATTCGTATTCGCTTGAAAGCATACGATCATAGAATTCTTGATCAATCCGCTGAGAAAATTGTTGAAACTGCAAAACGTTCGGGTGCAAGCGTGTCCGGGCCGATTCCGTTACCTACGGAAAAGCAAATCATCACCGTTCTCCGTGCGGTACACAAGTACAAGGATTCCAGGGAGCAATTCGAACAACGCACTCATAAGCGTCTAATCGATATTGTTAACCCAACGCCGCAAACGGTTGATGCGTTGATGCGCTTGGATTTACCATCCGGTGTAGATATCGAAATCAAACTGTAAGAACAGCATATGCGATTATAGAAAGGGAATGAGGTGTCAACATGAAAGGTATCTTAGGGAAAAAACTTGGTATGACTCAAGTGTTTACTCCTGAAGGCATCGTAGTTCCAGTAACGGTTATCGAAGCTGGTCCTTGCGTAGTGCTTCAGAAGAAAGACCAAGAGAACGATGGCTATGAAGCCGTACAATTCGGTTTCTCTGATAAGAAAGAAAGCAGATCGAACAAGCCAGAAGCTGGTCACGCTAAAAAAGCTAACACTACTCCTAAGCGCTACGTTCGTGAAATTCGCGGAATTAACTTAGGTGACTATGAAGTTGGCCAAGAAGTGAAAGCTGACCTATTCACAGAAGGCGAATTCGTTGACGTAACAGGTATTTCAAAAGGTAAAGGCTTTGCCGGCGTAATCAAACGTTGGGGACAAAGCACGGGTCCTATGTCTCACGGTTCCCGTTACCACCGTGGTCCAGGTTCGATGGGTTCAATCCAAGCGAACCGTGTACCGAAAGGCAAACGCCTACCGGGTCACATGGGTCATGAAACAATTACGATTCAAAAACTTGAAGTTATCCGTGTAGATGTAGAACGTAACGTTCTTCTCGTTAAAGGTTCAATTCCAGGCCCGAAAAACGGATTCGTGAAAGTGAAACAAACTGTTAAGAAATAATCTCTTCTAAAGAAAGGAGGAACAGGAAATGCCAAAAGTAACAGTATTTAACGTGAGCGGCGCACAAGTGGGTGAGCTTGAACTTTCCGAAACGGTTTTCGGAATTCAACCAAATGCACATGTTCTGCACACTGCTGTTGTTAATCAACAAGCATCTGAACGCCACGGTAATCACAAAACTAAAGGACGCTCCGAAGTACGCGGCGGCGGTCGTAAACCTTGGAAACAAAAAGGAACAGGCCGTGCTCGTCAAGGTAGCATTCGCTCCCCGCAATGGGTTGGCGGCGGTACAGTATTTGGACCGACTCCACGCTCTTACGGATTCAAGCTTCCTAAGAAAGTTCGTCGTCTTGCTATTAAATCGGCATTGTCTTCAAAAGTGATCGCTAACGAAATTATCGTTTTGGATCAATTGACATTGTCGGCTCCTAAGACGAAAGAATTCGCAGCAATCTTGAGCAATCTTAAAGTTGGCCGTAAAGCACTAGTTGTAACAGCTAACTATGAAGATAATGTAGCTTTGTCTGCTCGTAACATCCCAGGTGTGAAGTTCGTCGCAGCTGACGGCATTAATGTTCTGGATGTATTGGTGCATGACAATCTAATTATCACTAAAGAAGCAGTAGAGAAAGTACAGGAGGTGCTTGCGTAATGAAAAATCCACGCGATATTATCAAGCGCCCGGTTATCACGGAACGTACGAGCGATTACATGGTTGACAAGAAGTATGTGTTTGAAGTAGATCTTCGTTCAAACAAAACTGAAATCAAACTTGCAATTGAGCAAATTTTTAAAGTAAAAGTAACCGGCGTTAACACAATGCGTGTAGCGGGTAAACCAAAACGTTATGGTAAACATAGCGGATACAGACCGGATTGGAAAAAAGCGATCGTTCAGCTGAGCGCTGACAGCAAAGAACTTGAGTTCTTTGAAACGTCTGTTTAGAAAAGGAGGAAATCAAAGTGCCAATTAAAAAGTACAAACCGACCTCTCCTGCACGTCGTAACATGTCTGTCTCGACTTTCGAAGAGATTACGACAAGTACACCGGAGAAATCGTTGCTTGCTCCGCTTTTCAAAAAAGCTGGACGTAACAACCAAGGTAAAATTACGGTTCGTCACCATGGCGGCGGACACAAACGTAAATACCGTATTATCGACTTCAAACGTACGAAAGATGGTATCGTTGGTAACGTTGCTTCGATCGAATACGATCCGAACCGTACAGCCAATATTGCTTTGATCCATTATGTTGATGGTGAGAAAGCATATATCATTGCTCCAAAAGGTTTGCATGTTGGAGATCAAGTGGTATCTGGAGTAGGCTCTGATATTAAAACAGGTAATGCAATGCCGCTTGTTAATATCCCTGTCGGTACAGTTATCCACAACATCGAATTGAAACCAGGCAAAGGCGGACAATTGGTTCGTTCGGCTGGTACTAGCGCTCAACTTCTTGGTAAAGAAGATGACTATGTATCCATTCGTTTGTCCTCAGGTGAAGTTCGTCGTATCTTGAACACTTGCCGTGCTACAATCGGTTCTGTTGGTAACGGAGATCATGAATTGATCAAGATCGGTAAAGCCGGCCGTAGCCGTTGGCTTGGAAACCGTCCAACTGTACGTGGTGTTGTCATGAACCCTAACGATCACCCACACGGTGGTGGTGAAGGCCGTGCTCCAATCGGACGTAAATCTCCATTGTCACCATGGGGCAAACCAACCCTTGGTTACAAAACACGCAAGAAGAAAAAAGCATCGAGCCAGTACATTATTCGTCGTCGTACGAAGTAATAGCAGCTTGATACAAACCGCGTAATACGAAAGTATTGCTACTGCTTATATGAAGGGAGGAACTCAAATGGGTCGCAGTTTAAAGAAAGGTCCGTTTATTGACGGTTACCTGCTTAAAAAAGTCGAGGTATTGAACGAAGCTGAGAAAAAGGTCGTTATCAAAACCTGGTCCCGCCGCTCGACCATTTTCCCGCAATTCATTGGTCACACGTTTGCAGTATATGACGGACGCAAGCACGTACCGGTATATGTAACGGAAGATATGGTTGGACATAAACTTGGTGAATTTGCACCAACTCGTACGTATAAAGGCCACGCAGGCGAAGACAAAAAAACGGGCAGACGTTAATTTGCCCTTAAACATCTCTAACTGAACGAGAGGAGGTTCCTACATGACAGAAGCTAAAGCGCACGCTAGACATATTCGTATTGCTCCTCGTAAAGCACAGCTTGTTGCGGATTTGATCCGTGGTAAACAAGTTGGCGAAGCAATCGCGATCTTGCGTCATACGCCTAAATCTGCATCCCCAATTTTGGAGAAGCTGCTTAACTCTGCTATCGCTAACGCTGAGCACAACTATCAGCTTGACGTTAACAAATTGGTTATATCGCAAGCCTTCGTAAACCAAGGGCCAACGATGAAACGTTTCCGTCCTCGTGCGATGGGTCGCGCAAGCCGGATCAATAAAAGAACCAGCCACATTACCTTGGTGGTATCTGAAAAATAAAGGAGGGATTACGTGTGGGTCAAAAGGTAAATCCAGTAGGATTCCGTGTCGGAGTTATCCGTGACTGGGAATCTAAATGGTTCGCAGGTAAGGATTTCGGCGATCTTCTTATGGAAGACGTTAAAATTCGTGAATACCTGAAAACCAAGCTGAAAGATGCAGCAGTTTCTCATGTTGAGATCGAACGTGCAGCTAACCGCGTGAACGTAACGATCCAAACTGCGAAACCAGGCATGGTAATCGGTAAAGGTGGTTCCGAAGTAGAAAACCTACGTACGGAGCTTGGCAAAATCACTAAAGGCAAAAAAGTTCACATTAATATCTCTGAAATCAAACATGCTGATCTTGACGCTATTCTAGTAGCTGAAAGCATCGCACAACAACTTGAGCGTCGTGTATCTTTCCGTCGCGCATTGAAGCAAGCAATTCAACGCTCCATGCGTTCAGGTGCTAAAGGGATCAAAACCGCAGTAAGCGGACGTCTCGGCGGCGCGGAAATCGCACGTTCGGAAGGCTACAGCGAAGGAACAGTTCCACTTCATACATTACGCGCTGATATTGATTACGGCACGGCTGAAGCGGCAACAACATACGGCCGTATCGGCGTTAAAGTATGGATCTATCGCGGCGAAGTCCTTCCGACTAAGAAGAAAGCTCCCCAGGAAGGAGGCAACTAATCATGTTGGTACCTAAACGTGTCAAACACCGCAAACAACAACGCGGACATATGAAGGGTCGTGCTAAAGGCGGCACAACTGTAGCATTCGGCGAATACGGCCTCCAAGCACTTGAACCATCATGGATCACGAACCGTCAAATCGAAGCGGCTCGTATCGCAATGACTCGTTACATCAAACGGGGCGGTAAAGTTTGGATCAAAATTTTCCCAGCTAAACCTATTACTCAAAAGCCTCTTGAAGTACGTATGGGTAGTGGTAAAGGTAACGTTGAAAAATGGGTAGCCGTAGTTAAACCAGGTAAAATCCTGTTTGAACTTGCTGGTGTATCCGAAGAAACCGCTCGTGAAGCGATGCGTCTTGCGGCTCACAAATTGCCGATCAAGACTAAATTCGTAAAACGTGAAGAAGTGGGTGGTGAAGCAAATGAAAGCTAGTGAATTTCGCAACCTAACCTCTGCTGAGCTTGAACAACAGGTCGCTGGTTTTAAAGAAGAGCTTTTCAATCTTCGTTTCCAACTGGCTACTGGTCAATTGGATAACCCGACTCGGATCCGTGACGTGCGTAAGGGAATAGCTCGTGCTAAAACGATTTTGCGTGAAAGAGAACTCGGAATCAGCAGCTAGTCAAAACCTTGCATGAAAGCATAATCACGGCTGAAGGAAGGAGGAAGAACATGAGTGAACGCAATGCCCGCAAAGTTCTAATCGGCAAAGTGGTAAGCGACAAAATGGATAAAACAATCGTAGTTGCTATTGAAACATATAAAAAACACGATTTGTATCATAAACGCATTAAAGTTACGAAAAAATTTAAAGCGCACGATGAAAATAACCAAGCTAAAATTGGCGACATCGTGAAAATCATGGAGACTCGTCCGCTATCAAGAGACAAACGCTTCAGACTTGTAGAAGTTGTTGAAGTAGCTATTGTTATCTAATGGACGTACGTAGTATCTGAGCATTTTTCCGGAAGGAGGACGTTGAAATGATTCAACCATTTTCGCGTTTAGCTGTTGCTGACAATTCAGGCGCTAAACAATTGATGTGTATCCGTGTACTTGGTGGAACAGGACGTCGTGTAGCACACATTGGCGATTTGATCGTTTGCTCAGTAAAACAAGCAACACCAGGCGGCGTTGTCAAAAAGGGTGACGTTGTTAAAGCGGTTATCGTACGTACAAAACGTTCGGTTCGTCGTAAAGACGGTTCATACATCGCATTTGATGAGAATGCAGCTGTAATCGTTAAAGAAGATAAGAGCCCACGTGGCACACGTATCTTTGGACCAGTTGCCCGTGAGCTTCGCGATAAAGATTTCATGAAAATCGTATCGCTAGCACCAGAAGTAATCTAACAACCCATATAAGCTTGAAGCACAAGCGTGCAGGAGGTGTAACTCATGCCAAGGCTGAAAAAAGTACTCGAATCTCATAACAATAAATTGCACGTGAAAAAAGACGATACCGTTATGGTCATTACCGGTAAAGACAAAGGTAAAAAAGGCCGCGTTATCGCTGCGTATCCGCGTGAAAACCGCGTACTCGTAGAAGGTGTAAACAATGTTAAGAAACATACTCGTCCATCGCAAGCTAACCCACAGGGCGGTATTATCGAACAAGAAGCACCGATTCACGTTTCAAACGTTATGCATATCGATCCGAAAAGCGGTAAAGTAACACGTATCGGATACAAAGTGCTAGACAACGGCAAGAAAGTCCGGATCGCGAAACGTTCCGGAGAAGTAATCGACTAATCGTTACGGTAGGAAAGGAGGTCCATGATCAATGGCAGCAAGATTGAAAGGTCGTTTTCTAAACGAAATAACTCCTGCTCTGATGCAGAAGTTCAACTATACGTCTGTTATGCAAGTGCCGAAAATTGAGAAGGTAGTTATCAACATGGGGGTAGGCGAAGCGGTTTCCAATTCGAAAATCCTTGATGTAGCAGTTGAAGAGCTACGTATCATTTCCGGTCAAAAACCAGTCGTTACTCGTGCGAAGAAGTCTATTGCAGGCTTCAAACTTCGTGAGAACATGCCGATCGGGGTTAAAGTGACATTGCGCGGTGAGCGCATGTACCATTTCCTTGACAAGCTGTTCAACATTTCGCTTCCGCGTGTTCGTGACTTCCGCGGTGTATCGAACAAAGCTTTCGACGGTCGCGGTAACTATACGCTTGGCTTGAAAGAGCAATTGATATTCCCGGAGATCGAGTACGATAAGGTCGATAAAGTGCGCGGTATGGACATCGTCATCGTCACGACGGCAAAAACGGACGAAGAATCTCGTGAACTGCTGACCCAAATGGGCATGCCGTTTACGAAGTAATCCACTTTTAGGAGGTGTAATACCCAGTGGCAAAAACTTCGATGAAAGTGAAGCAACAACGCACACCGAAATTTAAAGTGCGTGCATATACGCGCTGTGAGCGTTGCGGCCGTCCGCATTCTGTTTTGCAAAAGTTTAAAATTTGTCGGATTTGTTTCCGCGAATTAGCACATTTGGGCCAGATTCCTGGCGTTAAAAAAGCAAGCTGGTAATAAGCCTAGTTCGGGAAGGAGGTTAACACAAAATGGTTATGTCTGATCCGGTTGCAGATATGTTGACGCGCATTCGTAATGCGAATGTCGTTCGTCATGAAAAAGTGGAAATGCCAGCTTCGAAATTGAAGAAGCAAATCGCTGAAATCTTGAAGCGCGAGGGTTTTATCCGCGACGCTGAATATATCGAAGACAACAAACAAGGGATTATCCGTATTTTCCTGAAATACGGCCCTAACCAAGAGCGTGTAATCACAGGTTTGAAACGTATTTCTAAACCGGGTTTACGCGTTTACACACAATCAACTGAAATCCCTCGTGTACTTGGAGGACTTGGAATTGCAATTATTTCCACTTCCAAAGGTATTATGACGGATAAAGAAGCTCGCCAAGTTAAATCTGGCGGCGAAGTAGTTTGCTACGTTTGGTAAGTAACAAGTCACAAAGATAGGAGGTGTAACAATGTCCCGTATTGGTCGCAAACCAATCCAAGTGCCTAACGGCGTAAGCATCAACTTGGACAACACAGTAATTACTGTAAAAGGACCGAAAGGTACGCTTTCCCGCGAATTTCACGTTGATATGAAAGTGAATGTAACGGAAACAGAAATCGTAATCGAACGTCCTTCTGATAATAAATTGCATCGCTCTTTACACGGAACTACTCGCAGCATCATCGCTAACATGGTGAGCGGAGTTACTGAAGGCTTCTCGAAAAACTTGGAGCTAGTAGGCGTTGGTTACCGTGCAAGCAAAACTGGTGATAAGATCGTACTTAACGTCGGTTACTCCCACCCAGTAGAGATCAATCCTGAGAATGGTATCGAGTTTGATGTTCCAACAAACACTAAGATTACTGTTCGCGGTATCGATAAAGAGCTTGTTGGCGCAACTGCTGCAAAAATTCGTTCCGTACGTGAGCCTGAGCCGTATAAAGGTAAAGGTATCAAGTATGAAGGCGAACGCATCATTCGCAAAGAAGGTAAAGCTGGTAAGAAAAAATAAGCAAACGTCTCGTTTGCTTAAGATAGCGTCTTAAGGCATAAGGAAAGGAGTGATCTTTGTATGATTACGAAAGCCGACAAAAACAAGGCTCGTCTTAAAAGACACCTTCGTGTTCGTAAAAAAATTAACGGTACAGCAGCGCGTCCGCGTCTATCTGTATTCCGTTCCTCCAAGCATATGTACGCACAATTGATCGACGATGTTTCAGGCGTAACAATCGTTTCTGCATCCACACAGGATAAAGAATTGACTGAAGCAATTGGCAACGGTGGCAACATCGAAGCAGCAAGCAAAGTCGGAGAATTGATTGCGAAACGCGCTCAAGCGAAAGGGTTTACCCAAGTAGTATTTGATCGCGGCGGTTACTTGTACCACGGAAGAATTCAAGCCCTAGCTACAGCAGCTCGCGAAGCTGGCCTAGAATTCTAATCGACTTTATATATAAGGAGGTTAAACGACTTGCGTGTAGATCCAAATACATTAGAACTGACTGAAAAAGTTGTAAATATCAATCGCGTATCGAAAGTTGTAAAAGGCGGACGCCGTTTCAGCTTTAGCGCACTTGTAGTAGTTGGCGACGGTAACGGCTACGTTGGCGCAGGGATCGGTAAAGCAGGCGAAGTACCTGATGCGATTCGCAAAGGTATTGAAGATGCTAAGAAAAACCTGATCCACGTACCAATCGTAGGAACAACAATTCCTCACCTAGTCCTCGGTCACTTTGGCGCAGGAGAAGTTCTTCTGAAGCCAGCATCCGAAGGTACTGGTGTTATCGCCGGCGGCCCAGTTCGTGCAGTACTTGAACTTGCTGGCGTTGGCGACATTTTAACGAAATCGCTCGGTTCTTCGAATTCCATGAATATGGTTAACGCAACGCTTGAAGGTCTTTCCCGTTTGAAACGTGTGGAAGATGTTGCAAAGCTACGTGGAAAAACAGTCGAAGAACTGTTACGATAAGGAGGGAAATACGATGGCTAAATTGCAAATCACCCTCGTTCGCAGTTTGATCGGTCGCAATGAAAAGCAACGCGCTACAGTTGAATCTTTTGGTCTTAAAAAGATTCGTCAAGCAGTTGTTTTGAACGATAGCCCAGCTATCCGCGGCATGGTCAACACTGTAAGCCACTTGGTTAAAGTAGAAGAAGTACAAGAATAGATGTTTTTAAAGAAATAAATAAGGAGGTGCACGAACGATGAAATTGCATGAGCTATCACCAGCACCGGGCTCGACCCAAGCGCCAAAGCGTAAAGGTCGCGGTATCGGTACCGGTAACGGTAAAACAGCCGGTAGAGGTCACAAAGGCCAAAACGCTCGTTCCGGCGGCGGTACTCGTCCTGGATTCGAGGGCGGTCAAAACCCTTTGTATCGTCGAGTGCCAAAACGTGGATTTAACAACGTCTTCCGTAAAGAGTACGCGATCGTCAACATTGAAGAGCTTAACAGCTTTGCAGCAGGTACTGAAGTCACTCCAGAAGTTCTCATCGAGACTGGGATCATTAAAAACCCACTCGCTGGAATCAAGATTTTGGGTAATGGTGAAATTAGCGTTCAACTTACTGTAAAAGCAAGCAAGTTCTCTCAATCTGCGGTAGAGAAAATCCAGGCTGCCGGCGGTAAAACCGAGGTGATCTAATTGTTCAAGACCGTATCCAACATTTGGAAAGTGGCGGATCTTCGTACACGGATCCTATTTACCCTTTTCATCCTACTTGTGTACCGTATCGGTGCTTTTATACCGGTACCAGGTGTTAACAAAGATGTGTTTAAGCAGGTTGATGCAGCCGGTGCGGATCTGTTCGGCTTGCTTAACACGTTTTCCGGCGGTGCTTTGTTCCAATTCTCTATCTTCGCAATTGGTATTACGCCTTATATCACAGCTTCCATTATCGTGCAGCTGTTATCGATGGATGTTATTCCTAAATTTGCGGAATGGGCGAAGGAAGGCGAGAACGGTAAACGTAAGCTCGCACAAATTACCCGTTACGGAACAATTGTTCTTGGTATGATCCAAGGCTTTGCAACAGCAATCGGTTTTAACCGTTCATACAGCAATGAAATGATTCCTGGTGCAACTTTTGTTGATTACTTACTTATTGCGATTATCTTGACAGCAGGTACTGCTTTCTTGATGTGGCTAGGTGAGCAAATCACAGAAAAAGGAATCGGAAATGGTATTTCCATTTTGATTTTCTCGGCAATTGCAGCTGGTATTCCTGGACACATTCGTACGATCTATCAATCTGAGTTCGTAGGTGCGCAGGACCAACTGTTCTTGAATATCGTTAAGATGCTGTTGATTGTGATTGCGATTGTCGCAATTATAGTCGGTGTCATATTCGTACAGCAAGGTATTCGTAAAATTCCGGTTCAATACGCTAAACGTGTAGTTGGTCGGAAAATGTACGGTGGACAATCTACACACATCCCTATGAAAGTGAATGGAGCAGGCGTTATTCCGGTTATCTTCGCGGTTTCGCTTATCACATTCCCGAGAACGATCGCCAACTTCTGGTCAACTCATGGTTGGGCAGATTGGATTAATAAGAACTTAGGACTCGACATGCCGCTTGGTATGGTCCTATATGTATTATTAATTATTGGTTTTACTTTCTTCTACACATTCGTACAAATCAATCCGGTTCAGATGGCTGATCAGATGAAGAAGAATGGCGGATACATTCCTGGCATTCGTCCAGGCAAGCCAACCTCGTCATACTTAACTCGCGTTATGTCGCGTATTACGTTGTCGGGTGCGATCTTCCTGGCTGTTATCTCTGTTCTTCCAGTGTTCTTCGGAGCACTTGCTGGATTACCTAAATCCGTACAGCTAGGCGGCACCTCGCTCTTAATCATAATCGGTGTTGCACTGGATACGATGAAGCAAATCGAGAGCCAGTTGATTAAACGCCATTACAAAGGGTTTATCAATAAATAACAATAGGTTCTGACCGGGCTTTTCGCGTTCGTCGACTCGATGGAGCGATGGGCCCGCCCGAGCCTATTGTGCTTAAAGCGAGGAACTCAGCAATGAACATTTTATTCATGGGCCCTCCGGGCGCCGGTAAAGGTACACAAGCTGAACGGATCGTAGAAGAGTTCGGTATTCCTCATATTTCGACTGGTGATGCATTTCGCCTCGCCATGAAACAAGGAACCGCACTTGGAATCAAAGCGAAGGAGTATGTCGATCAAGGCCTGCTCGTTCCCGATGAGATTACGAACGGTATTGTGAAGGAACGTCTTGAACAAGACGATTGCAAAAAAGGTTTCTTGCTCGATGGTTTCCCACGTACGCTGCAGCAAGCCGAAGCGCTTGACAGCATGCTGACGGAGCTTAATCGCAGCATTGACCACGTCGTGAATTTAAAGGTAGACCGCGGACTGCTGCTTGCTCGTCTTACGGGTAGACGCATCTGTAAAACCTGTGGAACGTCCTATCATGTAATCTTTAACCCATCTAAGGTCGAAGGCATCTGCGACAAAGACGGCGGGGAATTGTATCAGCGTTCTGATGATACAGAGGAGAAGGTCGGAACTCGCTTGGATGAATATTCATCGAAGACCGCACCGCTTCTAGATTACTATAGTTCAAAAGGTCTCTTGCGCGAAGTCGACGGTGAGAAGGACATTGATGTTGTAACATCCGATATCGTTTCCTGCTTGCGAGGTTCATTGTAATGATTATATGCAAATCCGAATCGGAACTGCGTTATATGAGAGAAGCAGGACGCATTGTTGCGGAAACGCACCGACTAATGGCACAGGCTGTGAAACCAGGCATCACGACTCGTGAGCTTGACCAAATCGCCGATACGTACATTAGAAGTCAAAATGCGATTCCTTCTTTCAAAGGTTACAATGGTTTTCCTTCCAGCATTTGCGCTTCTGTAAATGACGAGCTGGTGCACGGCTTCCCTGGTTCACGCAAGTTGAACGAAGGCGATATTATTAGTATCGATATCGGTGCGCAGTTTGAAGGCTATCATGGTGATTCGGCTTGGACCTATGCGGTCGGAGAAGTAACACCTGAAGTACAACGGCTGCTTGACGTGACGGAGGCATCGCTTTATGCGGGTCTTCAGCTCGTTAAACCCGATATTCGTCTATATACAATATCCCATGCTATCCAAAAGGTAATTGAGGATGCAGGACTTTCTGTAGTACGGGAATACGTAGGGCACGGAATCGGCGCGGACCTCCATGAGGAACCACAAATACCGAACTACGGCATACCGGACCGCGGACCTCGTCTGAAAACCGGAATGGTGCTTGCAATCGAACCAATGGTTAATATCGGTGAACGATATGTCCGTACGCTTGAAGACAATTGGACGGTTGTAACGGAAGACGGTACATGGTGTGCTCATTTCGAGCATACAGTTGCCGTAACAGAGGACGGCTTTGAAATATTGACCATTTTGCCGCAGCATTCGGAGGCGTAAACGATGGATGCTCGTCCCCAGATTGGTCAGTTCGTCAAAGTACTTCGCGGTAAAGATGAAGAGCGCTTTGCTGTTGTCATCGCAATTGTGGATGAACGTTTCGTCATGATTGCCGATGGAGATAAGCGCCGCTTCGATCAACCGAAGAAAAAGAACGTTCTACATCTCGAGTTACAGCCTGCAATCAGTCAAGAGGTTTCAAGCAGCATGCTTGAAACAGGCAGGGTTACCAATGCTAAGTTACGTTATGTGATTCAGAAGTATGCACTTGTGAAAGGAGAATGACGGTTGGCTAAAGAAGACATCATTGAGGTCGAAGGTACGGTTATAGAACCGTTGCCGAATGCCACGTTCAAGGTGGAGCTGGAGAACGGTCATCAAATTCTCGCACATGTTTCCGGTAAACTCAGAATGCATTTTATTCGTATTCTGACTGGAGACAAGGTGGTTATACAGTTATCGCCTTATGATTTATCAAAAGGGCGCATCACCTATCGGAAGTAGGCCCAGTAGCGGCATGCTTACGAAAGATTCGGGAGGTAATCACAATGAAGGTTAGACCTTCGGTAAAGCCGATCTGCGAGAAATGCAAAGTCATTCGTCGCAAAGGCAACGTTATGGTGATTTGTGAAAATCCGAAACACAAACAAAAACAAGGATAGAAGGAGGGGAATATAGCCTATGGCACGTATAAGTGGAGTAGACTTGCCGCGTGATAAACGCGTCGAAATCGCCCTAACGTACATTTTCGGTATTGGTAAAACAACGTCGCAAAAAGTTCTTAATGCTGCTGAAGTTAGTTACGACACTCGTGTTCGTGACTTGACAGAAGACGAACTTGCTCGCCTTCGTGAAGCAATTGACAAAACAGTTAAAGTGGAAGGCGACTTGCGTCGTGAAATCTCACTTAACATTAAACGTCTGACTGAAATCGGATGCTATCGTGGTCTTCGTCACCGTCGTGGCTTGCCTGTTCGCGGTCAACGTACGAAAACAAATGCACGTACGCGTAAAGGTCCTCGTCGGACTGTAGCTAACAAGAAGAAATAAGAAGGGAGGATAATGGACAATGGCTAAACCAAAAAAAGTCGTTCGTACGAAACGTCGCGACCGGAAAAATATTGAGACTGGCGTTGCGCACATTCGCTCGACGTTCAACAATACGATCGTTACGATCACGGATCCGCACGGTAATGCAATTTCATGGGCAAGCTCTGGTAACATGGGCTTCAAAGGCTCACGTAAGAGCACGCCTTTCGCAGCTCAAATGGCTGCTGAAACAGCTGCGAAAGCAGCGATGGAGCATGGCATGAGAACCGTTGAAGTGATGGTAAAAGGACCAGGCGCTGGCCGTGAAGCTGCGATTCGTTCGCTTCAAGCTGCTGGATTGGAAGTTAACCTCATTAAAGACGTAACACCAGTTCCTCATAACGGATGCCGTCCTCCGAAACGTCGTCGCGTATAGTTGGATCAGCTGTGGTATCAAATGGCAGCAACTTGTGAATAATAGTTGTGAAGGTTTGGCATACTACAAGATTTGACTTGAAATAACGGTAAGGTAACGGAGCGACGTTTGAAGGAGGGTACTATTAGTGATTGAGATCGAAAAGCCGAAAATCGAAACCGTAGAACTGAATGACGAGGGAACGTATGGACGCTTCGTCGTCGAGCCGCTGGAACGCGGATACGGCACGACGCTAGGAAATTCGCTTCGCCGAATTTTGTTGTCGTCTTTGCCGGGTGCAGCAGTAACCTCGGTTCAAATCGACGGAGTGCTTCACGAGTTTTCTACGGTTCCCGGAGTGATTGAGGATGTTACCGAAATCATTCTGAACCTGAAAGGCCTCTCGTTGAAAATCCACTCCGAAGAAGAGAAAGTTTTGGAAATCGATGCGGATGGCGAAGGGAATATTACAGCGGGCGACATTCGAGCTGACAGCGATGTCGAGATTTTAAACCCTGATCTTCACATCGCAACCTTGGCCTCAGGCGCGCGACTCCATATGCGGGTTTTTGCTAATCGGGGTCGTGGTTACGTGCAAGCGGACCGCAACAAAAAGGACGAACAGCCGATTGGGGTAATACCCGTTGATTCGATATACACGCCGATTACTCGCGTTAATTATAGCGTTGAAAATACGCGTGTTGGTCAAGTTACCAACTACGACAAGCTAACGCTTGAAGTATGGACTGACGGCAGTATTCGACCGGAAGAGGCTGTAAGCCTCGGCGCTAAAATTTTGACCGAGCATTTGGACTTGTTCGTTGGGTTGACCGATGAAGCCAAAGATGCGGAAATTATGGTTGAGAAAGAAGAAGATAAGAAAGAGAAAGTTCTAGAGATGACGATCGAGGAACTTGATCTATCTGTCCGTTCTTACAACTGCTTGAAGCGCGCAGGTATCAATACCGTTCAAGAGCTAATCACGAAATCCGAAGAGGATATGATGAAGGTTCGGAACCTCGGACGTAAATCACTTGAGGAAGTTCAAGAGAAGCTTGAAGAGCTCGGTTTGGGCCTTCGCATGGAAGAGTAGTACCAACTAGTGTAGACAAAAGAGCAAGGGAGGGGAAAACAAGATGGCATATCAAAAATTAGGACGTGACGCTAGTGCACGGAAAGCTTTGTTCCGTGACCTCGTTACTGACTTATTCCTTTATGAGCGTATTCAAACGACTGAAGCTAAAGCGAAAGAAGTTCGTTCAATCGCTGAGAAGCTGATCACTAAAGCTAAGAAAGGTGATCTTCATGCTCGTCGTCAAGTAGCAGCTTATGTTCGTCGTGAAACAGTTGACGGACAGCAAGACGCTATCCAAAAGCTGTTCTCTGAACTAGCTACTCGTTACTCAGAGCGTGCAGGAGGATACACACGTATTCTAAAACTAGGACCCCGTCGCGGCGATGCTGCGCCTATGGTTTACCTGGAATTGGTTGATCGTGCGTAGTTAACCCTACTAACGTGAAAGTATAAGCTTGACCACAAAGCTAAGCCTTGTCCAAGCTTATACCTAGATAAAAGGGTGGACCCTTGAGGCCACCTTTTTTTATTTGCCAAACTGGCTTGTTAGTCATGTAATTGGCAGGGGATTAGGGGCCTTCGGAATCCCTTTAGTTAAAGGGGGGAAACAGGTTGAGGAATATATGCGTGAAAGTCAGCTACGACGGGACCGGATTCAACGGATTTCAAACGCAGCCATATGGCAGAACGGTTCAAGGCGAAATAGAGAAGGCCATAAAGAAGCTATCGGGCGAGACGACTATAATAATAGGTTCGGGACGCACCGATGCGGGAGTGCATGCACAGGGACAAATGTTCAACTTCTACACGGAATCTACGATTCCTACAGAGAGATGGGCAATCGCGCTCAATACGCGATTACCGAAGGACATTGTCATTATTGAAGCATTCGATGTGCCAGAACATTTCCATGCCAGAAGATCCGCTAAGCGCAAAACGTATCGCTATACGATTGACACGGGGAAGTTTCCGGACGTTTTTGGCCGGCAATATCGCTTTCATCATCCGACTCCGCTTGATGTAGATGCGATGCGAGAGGGTCTGCTTTGCCTGGTAGGCAAGCATGACTTTACCTCCTTCACATCTATTCATTCAACGAAGCCTCATCATATTCGTACAATCTATGAAGCAGACTTTGTACAGGAAGGCCCGATCGTACATATGTATGTGACAGGCAATGGATTTCTATACAATATGGTTCGAGTTATAATGGGAACATTACTATGGGTTGGTGAAGGAAAACTGGCTTCATCTGAAATAAAACGCATCCTTGAAGGGCGAAATAGATCGCTTGCTGGTCCTACGGCTATGCCGCATGGATTAATGCTTATGGATGTCGAATATTCCAGTTAAAAACAGGGATATTTCACTATAAATCGCTTGCACATACGTATATTTTATAGTAGAATATAACTTGTGCTTTCGAAGTGGCTAACCCACAGCCCCGACTGAGATTGTCACAAACTTGGCGAATTACAATGAACTAACAAACCAACGATTACGTTGTTATAAAAACGATTAATGTATGAAATTAAGGAGGATCATCCATGCGTACCACTTATATGGCTAAGTCAAATGAAGTTGAGCGTAAATGGTTCGTCGTTGATGCGGAAGGCAAAACACTAGGCCGTTTGGCTAGTGAAGTAGCTGCCCTGATCCGCGGCAAGCACAAACCGACTTTTACGCCACATGTTGATACAGGCGATTTCGTCATCGTTATCAATGCTGAGAAAATCCATTTGACTGGTAAGAAACTTACCGACAAAATGTACTACCGTCACTCGATGTATACTGGTGGTTTGAAAGTTACACCAGCTAACGAGATGATCAAAAACAAACCAGAACGCGTTATCGAATTCGCTGTCCATGGTATGTTGCCTAAGAACCGTCTTGGTAACCAAATGAAGCTTAAACTTAAAGTATACGCAGGTGCGGAACATCCACATCAAGCACAAAACCCTGAAGTTTACGAACTTCGCGGGTAATAAAGAGGAGGACAAGTTTCATGGCTCAAGTGCAATACTATGGAACCGGTCGTCGTAAACACTCTGTTGCACGTGTACGTCTTGTGCCGGGTGAAGGACGAATCATTATTAACAAACGCGACCTTAATGAATATTTTGGTTTAGAAACGCTTAAATTGATCGTAAAACAACCGCTTAACCTTACTGATACATTGTCGAAATACGATGTACTTGTAATTGCTAACGGCGGCGGAATGTCCGGTCAAGCTGGCGCTATCCGTCACGGTATTTCACGCGCTCTGCTTAAAGCAGATCCTGAATTCCGTCCTGCTTTGAAACGCGCTGGATTCCTAACACGTGATCCACGTATGAAAGAGCGTAAAAAATACGGTCTTAAAGCAGCACGTCGTGCTCCACAATTCTCGAAACGTTAATATGCACAATACGAAATGCCTTCTCTGTTTACAGAGGGGGCATTTTTTTGTGTTCATACATAAAATAGAAAAAACTTTATTTCATTCTGGTCGAAACATATTGAACATTCGCCGAAGAGGACGTATAATTATAATCAGATGAATTTACTAGGAATTAAAAATGGAGGGCATACCCAATGAACCTTTTTGAGAAAGAAGCGCTGATCGCGCAAAAAGCGGTTGAGCTTGAAAACGCGACGCCAGAAGAAGTTATTGCTTTTGCAGTAGAAACATTTCCTAACATTACCTTCGCCTGCAGCTTCGGAGCAGAAGACGTCGTGCTTGTAGATATGCTTCAGAAGATTAGTCCCAAAACAGATATTTTTTATTTAGATACGGATTATCATTTCAAAGAAACCTATGAGACAAAGACGCGTATGGAAGAGCGTTATCCTGGCATTCCTTTCGTTGAGGTGAAGCCTGAACTGACTCCTGAGGAGCAAGCCGCTCAATTCGGTGAAGAGCTTTGGAAATCGGATGCGAACGCATGCTGCAATATCCGCAAAGTACAGCCGCTCACGAAGATTCTAACCAAGTATGAAGCATGGATCACAGGTATTCGACGCGACCAAGCGCCTACACGCGCAAATTCGAAAAAAGTGGAATACGATACAAAGTTCGGTTTAGTTAAATTCAATCCAATCGCTCACTGGACGACTGAAGACGTATGGAATTATATCCGTGAGAATGATGTTATTTATAACCCGCTGCATGATCAAAACTATCCAAGCATTGGCTGCGAGCAATGTACTCGGAAAGTAATGCCGGGTGAAGACCCGCGTGCAGGCCGTTGGTCTGGATCAGAAAAAACAGAGTGCGGACTGCACAAATAGGAGGCTATAAGTATTATGAGTCAAATTTCACCGCATGGCGGCGTATTGGTTAACCGTATCGCTTCCGGCGAACAACGTGAGGCATTGCTGACAGAAGCACAGGGCTTAAAAGCGATTTCGATCAACACATGGACGATATCTGACCTTGATTTGATTGGCGTTGGCGCTTTTTCCCCATTGACTGGCTTTATGAATGAAGCTGATTACCATTCCGTTGTGACAAACATGCGTTTAGCGAACGGAACCGTATGGAGTATTCCGATTACACTTGCAGTAGAAGAAGCAAGAGCAGCTGAGTTCTCAGTTGGCGAGCGTGCTGCACTAGTCGGTGAAGATGGCACCATCTATGCCATTATTGCAATTGATAGCATTTATAAGGCGGATCATAAGGTTGAAGCTGTTCATGTATTCAAAACCGATGACCTTGAGCATCCAGGTGTGCAAAAGCTATTTGAACGTTCTTCTATTCAATTTGGCGGTGAGATTACCGTTTTAAACCGTCCGCAGCCAGAGAAGTTTCAAGATTTTTATTTTGATCCTGCTGAGACTCGCCGTATATTCGCTGAGAAGGGCTGGAAAACGGTTGTAGGCTTCCAAACGCGCAATCCGGTTCACCGCGCACATGAGTATATTCAGAAGACAGCAATGGAAATTGTAGATGCGTTGTTCCTGAATCCTTTGGTAGGTGAAACCAAATCGGATGACGTACCTGCTAACGTTCGAATGAAGAGCTATCTTGCACTGCTTGAAAATTACTATCCGAAGGATCGTGTATTCCTTGGCGTGTTCCCTGCGGCTATGCGTTATGCTGGTCCGCGCGAAGCGATATTCCATGCATTGGTACGCAAAAACTATGGCTGCTCCCATTTTATTGTCGGCCGTGATCATGCAGGCGTAGGCGATTATTATGGAACATACGAAGCGCAAGATCTACTTAAAACAATTCCAGCAGAAGATCTTGGCATTACACCGCTATATTTCGAGCATAGCTTCTTCTGCAAAGTTTGCGGCAATATGGCCACCTCCAAAACTTGTCCTCATGACAAGGAGCACCATCTGACGTTATCCGGAACAAAAGTTCGCGCATTGCTGCGTGACGGTATTTGTCCGCCTCCTGAGTTTTCACGCCCAGAGGTAGCTCAAATTCTTATCGAAGGCATGTCAGAGCAGCCTGTAGGCTAATTTCACAAACATTGGTTAAGGTTTGTCTCATAAACAACCATCTCGTCCCATATAAATGAATGTATGCATTTGGCTTCATACGCAGCCGAATGCTCCGTTTATTTATTTGATGGAAGACGGGGTGGTTTTTTTATGCGCTGGATCAGTCGGCATTTCATTATTTGGATGACCTATAAAGGAGCAACACGAATTGCAATTGGACTGCTGGTCATCACCTTGACAGCGATTACGCTCAGCCAATCGCTGCCTACTGCTCATACTTGGTCTTATTGGTCGACGCCGCTTTCTGGCAAGACGATAGCTATTGATGCTGGACATGGCGGAGTGGATGGCGGGGCGGTCAGTAAACAAGGTGTGATTGAAAAAGATTTGAATTTGGCGATCGCTCTTTATTTGCGGGATTATTTACAGCAGGCCGGTGCTGTAGTCGTTATGACAAGGGAAGGCGATTATGATCTCGCTACAGGAGATTCAAGAGCCTATAGCAAGCGTAAGACGGAGGATCTTAAGAAACGAGTAGCTGTTATTGAAGCAAGCAAGCCTTCTGCATTGATCAGTATTCATATGAACAGCATACCTTCGGCCAAGTGGTCAGGAGCGCAAACCTTCTATCACGCTGCCAACCACCCGGACAATCGTATTCTTGCTACGTTTATTCAGGATGAAATTAAACGCAATCTGGAGAATACGACTCGCGTGGCAGCAACGGTGAAGGATGTCTATGTGTTGAAGGCGATCGCGGATATTCCTGCAGCTTTGGTTGAGGTAGGATTTCTATCGAATGAAGGAGAGTCACAGCGCCTTGCGGATACCGAATACCAGCGGCAGGTAGCAGCTTCGATCTATGAGGGGATACTGCGCTACAGCTCTGGCGAGAAGCTGAGCGGCAGCGCACCGATTGGGAAATGAGAGGAGACAATACGCATATCTTCATAGCTGAACGATAGCGCAGGGGCATTTCAAACGTTGCAGTAATGCTTACTGTGTTATAATAACTATAAGATAATCGTTATTACATAAAGGTGGGACAAATACAATGTTAACACGTGAGCAAGTAATGGAAGTCGTCGATTCTGTGACGGCAGCATATAACGCGGAGAAGATTACGATCCGCGATGTAATGGTTCGGGACCGTCAAGTATCGATGACGGTCCTTGGGGCTGGCGCGGCTGCACAGCCCGCGCTTGAAGCCTCGCTCCGCGAGGCGCTGGCGCGCATTGGCGCCGAAACCGTGCATTGCCGGTTTCGGACGGAGGGCGCGCCTGCCGCAGGCGAGGCAGCGCCATCGCCAGCGGCAGCTGCAGCACCGGCTGCGGCTAGCGCCGGTGCAAGCAAAGCTGGCGGCCCCGCGCCCGTTCAGGGCCACGGTGCCGGGCTCGCGAACCCACTGCTTGATCCCAGCAGTGGGGTGCAGTTCATTGCCATCGCCAGCGGCAAGGGCGGCGTCGGCAAATCGACGGTGACCGTCAATCTCGCGGTCGCCTTAGCCCGCAGGGGCAAACGCGTCGGTATCATCGACGCCGACATTTACGGCTTCAGCGTGCCCGATATGATGGGCATCGAAGAGCGTCCGGACGTCGTAAATGAACGGGTCATCCCAATCGAGAAATTCGGCGTGAAAGTGATGTCGATGGGCTTCTTCGTCGAAGACAACAGCCCAATCGTATGGCGCGGCCCCATGCTCGGCAAGATGCTGCGCAACTTTTTCCAAGAAATTGAATGGGGCGAGCTGGATTATCTATTGCTTGATTTGCCGCCAGGCACAGGAGATGTAGCGCTTGATGTGCATCAGATTATTCCGCAAAGCAAAGAAATCATCGTGACGACACCGCATGCGACTGCAGCATTCGTTGCTGCGAGAGCAGGGGCGATGGCGATCAAGACCGAACATGAAATTATCGGTGTGGTTGAGAATATGTCCTATTACGTATCTACTTCTACAGGAGAGAAGGAATATGTATTTGGTCGCGGCGGCGGCGCGCGTCTAGCCGAAACGCTGCATGCGGATCTGCTCGCTCAAATCCCGCTCGGTGCACCTGACAACCTGTCAACCGATCCTGATTTTGCACCATCTGTGTACCATGCGGATACGGAGACAGGCAAACTCTACCTTGAGCTTGCGGACCGTGTATTAAGCAAATGCAGCAGCTAATGCCAATCACTGCTTAACATCATTTATAATTAAGCCTTGAACATAATACCAAAAAGCCCGAACTTGTTGTCTCGCGAAGCTCTGATTCAGCTTCATTAGACCATTTGTTCGGGCTTTAATTTTAGAAATATTACATGCCAGAAGATTGATCTTCTTCTGACGACTGGTCATCTCCAGATGATTGGCCTGAGGATTGATCTTCTTTTTTCTTTTTCTTATCTTCTTTCTCATCCGATTTCGGCTTTAGTTCTTCTTGTACTGCTGTTTTCATTAGATCAAGCACTTCAAGTCGAAATAAAGGATTTTGCATAGATTCCTGCATAAGTGACATGACTTCTTTTCGATATTGCGTACTTTGCAGCACTTCAAGAATCATTTTATTCATCTCAGGTGTTTTGAGCGCCTTCACTAAATCAGCTTGATACGTAGGATCCTTGATAAGCTCTTTATGAATGGATTTGTTTTGTTTATTTACGGCTTTGGCGAATTCACCCGCGAAGCGAGTATCAGCCATAAGCTTCTTGATGACCTTGTCATACTCGGGGGAGACGAGAACATCTTTTACAGCTAAGCGCACTTCTTCCTGATCTTGAACAGACAAGAGCTTTGTAGTGCCGGACATGCTTTGTGAAGATTGCTGAAGCGCCTTCTGAGCGTCCTCTGTTTTTAAAATGTCAATAACCATTGATTTCACATCTTTATAGCTTACTTGCTGACCGCCTCCGCTTGAGGAATCGGAACCGCAGCTTGTCATAACAAGCGTAAATGCTGCAATAGTTGACAGGAAAATCCACTTTCTGAGCATCCTTTACTTGCTCCCTTCTAAACAGTACTCATATATGCGATGAGAAACGACCGATCTAGAAAAAGAAGTATCGTGCTCTTATTATGCACATTGTTCACGGTTTTATCATGGACAAACATTAGCTTTTTGTTGTGAACGTGGTAAGATAAAGGATATTAATAATCGGGAGGATATTGAACGTGACTTTAAAAAAGTGGTTCTTTTTATTTTGGAGCTGCATGGCTGTCGGTGCGCTTGCGTGTGTCATTAACGGGGCAATTATGGCAGGGGTTGATCCAGAATTCGGATTTTTAGGTTTTAAAGCAGTCGGTTTCAATGCGCTAATGATGGCGATGGTTGGATTGCTAATCGGCGCCTTTAGCCAAATGGGCTTTTTCGCTTATTTAACTTTAAATTATATTGCTTTAAGCGTATTTAGAAAAAAATATTTATGGAACGCATTGCAAGGGTATACAACCTTATTCGCGGCGCTCGGTCTTGGCTACATGCTTTATAATAAGCAAATAAATGGCTGGTTTTTCTGGCTGCTTCCGCTATTATTGCTTGTCTTCTCTGCCCTGATCACTTGGTTCAAGGTGAAGCAAACGAATAAGACCGCTTTAGTCTCAACCATGTTCCTTATGTTTGTCATTACTTTTATTGAAGCATGGCCGGCACTATCGGGTGAGACGAACGTACCTGCTATCATATTTATGATTGTTCCGCTGTTTGCCTGCAATGCATACCAAATTATGATGATGCATCGTCTACTCAAAAAAGAAACAACCGACTCGTCAGCAATCGCTGCAAAGCCGGTTGTGTAGATTAATATTCTAAAGCGGCGGCATCGAGCTGCGGGAAGGTGGAAGTAGCCTTATCCTGCACCGCTTTGCCGTCGATTTCTGTTTGGGAGATCAAATCGGTTACGGTAACAAATTCATATCCTTTTGCCCGTAATTGATCAATAACGACAGGCAGCGCTTCATGTGTCTGTTTCACAGAGTCACTCGCATGGAACAAAATGATGTCGCCAGGATGTGCTTTAGTCATAACGCGGTTAATGATTTTATCCGTTCCGATGTTCATCCAATCAAGCGAATCCGTGTCCCACTGAATAACCTTATAATGCAGTTCCTCAGCGATACGAAGTACTCTTTTGTCAAAATCTCCATTAGGCAGTCTAATCAAATTCGGTTGCTTACCCGTAATGTCGGATAAAATAGTGTGAGCCGTTGTAATTTGCTTGCGTATCTCATCGTCTGTCAGCTTGCTGTAATTGTCATGCTTATGTCCATGGCTTCCGATTTCGAAGCCTGCGTCCTGAATTTTCTTCACAATCTCAGGATGTGACTGACTCCAGGGGGAGGATAAGAAGAACGTAGCCTGCTTTACATTCTTTTCTTTCAGCACATTAAGAATGGGTTCTGTCCGTTTATCCCCCCAGCTAATGTCAAAAGTTAACGCAATGACGTTTTTGTTGGTCGGCACGCTGTAGATTGCAGCCGGCTGCTGCGAAGCAAATACCGAGATGTTGTCGCGTTCGGCATAGATGATTCCGATTGAAAAAACAATAGCTACGGCAATAAGAAAATACCTTTTCAGTTTTCGGCCGTTCAACACGTAAAAGACGTTCATGGGAAAAGCTCTCCTCTCTAATGAAAGCTGGTTCAAAGCTAAGCGAATATAAATTTCATTTTTATACACGCTTATCATCCATCGCGAAACGAGCTTTTGCCCCCATGGAAGGCGACAGCCAATTACGCTTGTAGTACAATCTATGCTCGTACACCAAAGATATTCTTCTATGTTGACGGATATATACGAAATGGAGGGGAAATTTATGTTTAAGTGGCGTGCGATAGCGGATCATTTTAAACAAATGAATGGGTATATTATGTTTGGAGTTATTTTATTTTTTGCTGGCATGATTATCGGAGGCACGAATCCGGTGTTCAAAGCATTTCTCTTGGAGCAGATGAAAGGGCTTAGCCAGCTTTCAACAATCATTGATCAATCCAAAAACCCGACATTAACGATGATCATCGTTATTTTCATGAATAATGCACTCAAATCTATTTTTGTCATTTACATAGGCGCGTTTTTTGGCGTACTGCCCTTTTTCTTTCTAGTCGTCAATGGAATGCTGATCGGGTTTCTGTTGAAGCATAGCGCTGAGCTTCATGGCGGTGCGTTTGTAGCAGATATGATATTCAAGGGGCTTCTGCCGCACGGTATACTTGAGATTCCGGCCATCATTATTGCATGTGCCTATGGCATGCGGTTCGGCGTGTTAATATTTAAAGGCTTGGTAGCTATGGTATTTGCCAGTTCGAAGCTTGACGACATTGGTCAAGCATTAAAACAATTCTTAATTAGAAGCGTTCCCGTTATGGTGATCCTTACAATAGCGCTGCTCATTGCGTCCATTATCGAAAGCACAATTACACCCTGGCTTCTTTCATTGTAATAAAATTACCATTTTTTGAGCATAACAATAAAGCAGTGTCGCAACGCATTTGCGTGAGACGTTGCTTTTTTGTTCGTTTTCGGACGGTCTAGTTGCGCTTTACATAAAAGGAGGTCGCTCACAGCTATGCTCGGAATACTATTCAATGATAAAGAATGCAAAGAACTCGACTACGTCCTTCGCAAAGAATTAGATGAAATGCTATTGGACTTGAATGACTCTAGATTAGATGGAGATATTAAGCAAGCAATCACAAGAAGGTACAAAATCATCTTCCGAATGTACGCTCGAATCGCCTCCCCGAAAGAGCTATCACGCTACGCGCTTAATGCTCGTTCGTACCGATAAAAACTTTTTTAAAAAAACTTTTAAAAAGGGGTTGCATTTATTTGGGCCCCTGTGATATATTATTTAAGTCGCCGCTGAGACAAACGGCAACGACGAGCAAAACAAGCAACAAACGAAACAATAGATTGCTCTTTGAAAACTGAACAACGAGTAACAAACTGCCTCGCAAATCCTTCGGGATGAGCGAAAAAAGCGATAAAAGTTTTTGAGCAAGTCAAACACCAATTTGGAGAGTTTGATCCTGGCTCAGGACGAACGCTGGCGGCGTGCCTAATACATGCAAGTCGAGCGGAGTTGAAGAGGTGCTTGCACCTCTGATACTTAGCGGCGGACGGGTGAGTAACACGTGGGTAACCTGCCTTTAAGACTGGGATAACATTGGGAAACGAATGCTAATACCGGATACGCGATACGGTCGCATGACTGAATCGAGAAAGATGGAGCAATCTATCACTTAGAGATGGACCCGCGGCGCATTAGCTAGTTGGTGAGGTAACGGCTCACCAAGGCGACGATGCGTAGCCGACCTGAGAGGGTGATCGGCCACACTGGGACTGAGACA
>NZ_KZ614144.1:5763734-5764066 GCF_002884445.1 Paenibacillus castaneae | reverse complement strand
GAGGAAGGCTCGTCCTCTCAGGGTAAGTCGGGACCTAACGCGAGGCCGAAAGGCGTAGTGGATGGACAACAGGTTGAAATTCCTGTACCACCGAAGATCGTTTGAGCAATGGGGTGACACAGAAGGGCAGTGACGCGGACTGATGGAATAGTCCGTCCAAGCAGTGAGGCTGATCGATAGGCAAATCCGTCGATCATAAAGGCTGGGCTGTGATGGGGAGCGAAAATTGCAGTAGCGAAGGTCATGTACTCCGGCTGTCAAGAAAAGCCTCTAGTGAGATCTAGGTGCCCGTACCGCAAACCGACACAGGTAGGCGAGCAGAGCATGCTAAG
>NZ_KZ614144.1:5506711-5763724 GCF_002884445.1 Paenibacillus castaneae | reverse complement strand
AGCACCGCTGGGTAGCCAAGTACGGACGGGATAAGCGCTGAAAGCATCTAAGCGTGAAGCCCCCCTCAAGATGAGATTTCCCAGTATGTAAGACCCCTTGAAGACGACGAGGTTGATAGGTTCGGGGTGGAAGCACAGCAATGTGTGGAGCTGACGAATACTAATCGGTCGAGGGCTTATCCTAAAACAGTTTGTTTGGACCCATACATCCGGCAGACAACAGCAGTAAGGTTTCAGCAAACCTACCTTTCGTATCCAGTTTTCAGGGCGTAAGCCTTGGTTTTCAACCGTGCCTCTTTTGCAGTTGAAGCTCTTGGAGACATTTCAACGCAAAAAGACGATGTTCCCTGATAGCTCAGTTGGTAGAGCACTCGACTGTTAATCGAGTTGTCACAGGTTCGAGTCCTGTTCGGGGAGCCATTATGCTCTCATAGCTCAGTAGGTAGAGTGCATCCATGGTAAGGATGAGGTCACCGGTTCGAATCCGGTTGAGAGCTCCAGCATACTTTCAACTGTTTGGACAAGCTTCAATTCGATTATGGCCCGTTGGTCAAGTGGTTAAGACACCTCCCTTTCACGGAGGTAACAGGGGTTCGAGTCCCCTACGGGTCACCAAATTATTTTTTGCAGCAAGAAACTGGGAGGCTTAGCTCAGCTGGGAGAGCATCTGCCTTACAAGCAGAGGGTCGGCGGTTCGATCCCGTCAGCCTCCACCATATCGCTGCTGGGGTTTAGCCAAGCGGTAAGGCAACGGACTTTGACTCCGTCATCTCAGGTTCGAATCCTGAATCCCCAGCCATTTATTTACTATGAGTCATTAGCTCAGTTGGTAGAGCACCTGACTTTTAATCAGGGTGTCGTAGGTTCGAATCCTACATGACTCACCATTTTTTATAACTTGCGCGTGTGGCGGAATTGGCAGACGCACCAGACTTAGGATCTGGCGTTTCACGACGTGGGGGTTCAAGTCCCTCCACGCGCACCATATTTTCTTTAAAGCTTCACATGCACCACAGAACTAAATAAGCAACACGTACCACGCGCGCGTATGGCGGAATTGGCAGACGCACTAGACTTAGGATCTAGCGGGCGACCGTGGGGGTTCAAGTCCCTCTACGCGCACCATATCATTAAACCCTTGGCGAACAAGGGTTTTTTGCTGTTCTTTTTTAGTGTTTTTTAGTAATTAATGAAATAACTACAGCAGCGGCGACAAGAGCATTTCTTGTGCCGCTTTTTTTATTTATTTCTTTTTATTTGAGTGAGGATTTGCTCTACAAACATTGACCCGCTTTATCATTGTGTATTATTCATTTTTATTCTTATGTTGTCGATATAGTTGATTGGGACTATTTGGAATACACATAGATGAGGGAGAATACAAGGATGCACTTAACAGCAGGCAGATGGGGGAAAAGAGGTATAGCTGCACTAGTTGTTGCAGCTATGGGGTTAGGTTATACGGGCAACGGAGGAGTACCACTTGAGGTGAATGCTGTTGGGACGGCTGCGGCTGCGAAATCAGCTGGCTATATTTATGCAGCAGGCGTTGCAGCTTCCAATGCTGCGGGCTCCTCACTATCCATAACGGAAACGAAGTATTGGAGCTATACAGCGGAAGGGACACTGCATCCCGCATTGTCCTTGTCTAACGGCAATGTGTTTGCCGCTACCGCTAATGGCTGGTTATTGCTTGTTGATGGAAACGGTAAAGAAATCAAGCGCATAAACAGCTATACAAGCTTGTCCGCGCCGGCTGTTAATGAGAGAGGACAGATTTTTGCGGCAGGCAAAGGAGCAAGACTGTACCAATACGATGGAGCAGGAAATGGCGGTCAGAAGGCAATCTTTTATTTCAAAGGAAAGAAGGAAGAGCTGCAGCCGTCCAGCATCGTAATCGATGGGGAGGGAATTCCCTACTATGCTTATCAGCATGCTATTCTGTCGCTGGATCTAAAGGGTGAAAAGCAGGCGGCGCTGCTGCCAGAGGGTGTGACGGTGAAGTCGCTTGCCGCAGGTAAGAGCGGCGCCTATGCTCTTGGCAGCAACGGCACGCTGTATGCCGTGCGCGCTAGCGGGGTTGTATGGGAGGCGGCGATGGATGAGACGCTGCTTGGGGCGAAGCTCGTCGCCGATGTCAGCGGCGGCGTCATGCTGCTTGCGGGCAAAGCGATCGCGGCGTATGAAGCGGACGGAGCAGTCCGCTTCACTCGCGAGCTTGCGGCGGCGCCCGCAGGCGGCTGGACGTCCCCCGTGCTAATGCCGGGGGACGAGGGAGCTGTCGTTGCCGCTGAGCTTAGCGGCAACGACATTGCTGCGTTCCGCCTCGCAGACGGGGCGGAACTTTGGCGCATCAGCGCCAGCGGGGCAGGCGGCTTTGGCCCCGCAGCGCTGGCGCCGGACCGCGAAGCCGGCCTAGTGCTGGCCGGCGGCCGGTCCGGCGCCTTGTACGCGATCGACGGCAAAGCCGCGTCGATTGCGTACACCTATGGCGGCAACGCCGCGGTTCCCGCGAGCGGCGTTGCGCCACAGGGCGGCGGACGGATCGTGTACACGTCCGCCTCCAAGCTGATCGCAGCGGGGCCATTCCGCCCCGTAGCGGTAAGCTATGCGGCAGCGTCGATAAAGCTGCCGCTGGGCACAAGGCTCCTGCTCACGGACAAGCTGAAGCTTTCCGCTCCAGTCGCTGTAAGCTACCGCTCAGACAACCCTGCGGTCGTTCGCATCAATGACAAGAGCATTCTAACATCGGTCTCTGCGGGAACAGCGAATATAATTATTGACGTTACGACGAGCGGCTACAAGGGTCAGCTAAAACTGCCTGTACAGGTTACGGCAGCCGATTCGAAGCTGAAGGTGAAGCATGAGTCTAAGAAGGTTGCCGTTTCGGGGAAGACGTTCACCGTTCAAACCGTGACTATTCCGAAGGGGATGCCTGTGACGGCCGGAATTGCTAGCAGGCAGGTTGGCACCGTACAGAAGCTTGCGGATATAACGAAGACCTATCAGGCGGATGCAGCTATTAATGCTACTTATTTTGAGGCATACGGCGGAATACCGGAGCCCTATGGAACGATTATCGCTGATGGCAATGTGGAGCATATCGGCAATACAGGTACTGCAATAGGGTTTACATGGGACGGTACCGTGCTCATGGATTCGCTGCGTGTCAAAATTACAGGTGGAACAAATGGTTCTTTTAAGTCGCCTAACAATTGGTATGCTTACTTCATTAATCGGACGCCGGTAGAAGGAAAGTCTACTGCTATAATGTTTACACCGAAGCGCGGAGCGAAGCTTGGATTTGCAATGGGCACTGCAGTAACCGTGCGAAACGGTGTCGTGACCAAAATCAGCAAAAAAGAGAATGTAAGCATTCCTGCTGATGGCTATGTCCTTGTCTACACAGGCTCGGAGGAGACGCTGGCATCGCGCTTTCAAGTAGGCACAGTAGTCGACTATAAAGTCGAAATGACGAATCTGTCAGGCCAGCCTATCGATTGGTCTCGCGTTCATACCGCTGCTGGTGCTGGGCCCCGACTTGTGAAGGACGGGAAGCTAGCCGTTAACCCGGCCGAAGAAGGCTTCAGCAGTCCGAAGATTTTGACTGACTCCGCAATGAGAAGCGGAATTATGGTTCAAAAAGACGGAACGGTCCTGGTCGCAACAGTGCCGAATGCAACCATGAAGCAGTGGGGACAAATTATGCTCCAGCTTGGCGCACAACAGGCTATGAATCTCGATGGCGGTGCTTCCTCTGGATTATATGCGCAAGGGAAGCTCATAACTGTTCCAGGCAGGCTGATTAGCAATACGATTGTGTTCGGTACGAATCTGAAATGGTAATATAGTTTCATGTTTTAATACTGCATTAATTTGTTTCATACATTGATGTTAAATCAATTTAACGCAATAACGCGAAAGGCCGTTTCCAGTGATCAATGATCGTTGGTAACGGCCTTTTGTATATGCATATAGCATTGACATTCCGCTTGAGAAGCATTATCATCAAGTAGTGAATGATAATCGTTATCAATCTAAACCATAAAAAAGCATAATGAGTATATATAAATAATGTCTGCCCCCAGGCGACCAAAGGAGCGTGCATGTTCAATGATTCGACTAACAACTTCAGGTCTTGATATAGCTTATGATGATCGTCTTATTGTCCAAGACTTAAATATAGCTATTCCTCAAGGGAAAATTACAGCACTCGTAGGAGCAAACGGCTCTGGTAAATCAACGATTTTGAAAACGATGGCTCGGATTATGAACCCCTCCAAGGGAAGCGTGCTTCTGGATGGCAGATCCATTCACAAGCAATCAACCAAAGAAGTAGCGAAACAGCTGGCGATATTGCCGCAGAATCCGACCGCTCCAGATGGATTGACGGTTGCAGAGCTAGTATCCTACGGTCGTTTTCCATATCAGAAGGGCTTCGGTTCCTTGACGAAGGAAGATCGCAGCATCATACAGTGGGCGATTGAAGCGACGGGAATGAATGATTTCGCAGATCGTTCGGTTGATCACTTGTCAGGCGGACAGCGCCAGCGTGCTTGGATTGCAATGGCTTTGGCCCAGGAAACCGATATCTTATTTCTTGATGAGCCAACAACATTCCTTGATATGGCGCATCAGCTTGAGGTTCTGCATTTGCTTCAAAAGCTTAACGCAGCCAATAATCGTACAGTAGTTATGGTTGTTCATGATTTGAATCACGCGACACGCTACGCTCATCATATGATTGCGATTAAGTCAGGCACTGTAGCTGGCGAAGGAACTCCTTCGGAAGTTATGACTCCTGCTATTATGCGTGAAGTGTTCAATATTGAAGCAGACATCGTGCCAGACCCGCGTACCGGTGTTCCTCTTTGCTTGCCATACGCTTTAGCAGGCCAACCAAACGCAGACCAAGTAGAGCTGAGTGGCAGCATGCTCAATGAGAATAAGCTGACAGCAGCGGGTGCATAATGGTGTAAAGAAGCAGGAAAACCGCGATTTTACATGGTATTAAAAATAATTTAAAACTTTTTTAGAAAAACAGTTGCATTTTGTTTTCGGAGGTGATATATTATTACTTGTCGCCGCGATGAACAACTTAACAAACGGCTGACACACACGACATGCGGAAGTGGCTCAGCGGTAGAGCATCGCCTTGCCAAGGCGAGGGTCGCGGGTTCGATTCCCGTCTTCCGCTCCATAAATTGTGCGGCCTTAGCTCAGCTGGATAGAGCGTTTGACTACGAATCAAAAGGCCAGGAGTTCGAATCTCTTAGGCCGCGCCATTTTCCCAACATTAGACGCAATTCATTTACACTTCGGGACGTAGCTCAGCTTGGTAGAGCACCTGGTTTGGGACCAGGGGGTCGCATGTTCAAATCGTGTCGTCCCGACCACTAATCATTTTTTTTGCGGGTGTAGTTCAATGGTAGAACTTTAGCCTTCCAAGCTAATAGCGTGGGTTCGATTCCCATCACCCGCTCCAACTACTTACAATCCTGAAAGCCTTGTTTATCAAGGCTTTTTTTGTTTTCTTCTATTCGACAAAGCCTCACTACATTTGCTCCTTGGTGTCCATTTGGTGTTCACGACTTTTTTTAGGGTCCAATACATCGAATAAATCAGCACTTCCTCGGCTGACGATAGTCGTATCACGCTGCATATAGATATCAGTTGTTGTGGCTAGTTTAGAATGACGTTGATGCTCTTGAATCGTCTTCAGATCAGCTCCATACTCTCGAAGGAGCATTGCTGTTGTATGTCGCAAATCATGTAACCTGACACGAGGCAAGTTGTGCTTATCCAAGAATCTTCGCCAGGTTAGAGAATGCGTATTTGGATAGTATTTCTCGCCGGTCCCTCCATGGTATAATATTGCTTGTCTCCGCCTTTTCAGTCGTTCGGATCGCATCCCATCTTTTTTTTAATCCATTCGCGCTTATATGTTTTGAGTTCTTACATAAACCAACGTGGCATTGGAACGAAAGCTTCAGACTCTTCTGTCTTTAATTCATCCTCAACAGAACTACCTTCTTCATCGAATGAAATTTGTTTCTCGACATAGATCCCGCCATTCTCCATAACAACGGCTGGCCATTCGACGACCAACATTTCGCCACGACGGATGCCGCCTAGCAGCACACCGAGGAAATATAGTTTCCATACTGTAGGAGCCGTATACAGCTCTTTAATCACGGTGGCAACATCGTCTTTCGTATAAGATTTCTTATGAGACTTTAGTTCCTTTTTCTCCTTTTTATCTGCCTTAGGGCGAGATACACCATCGATCGGGTTCTTAGCGATCAACCGCCATTCATGAGCGCTGTCGAGGATCGATTTCAATGCCTTGTAAATAATGAGTAGTGTATTTGTACTCAGTGGCTTATCTCGCTTATCTTTACGTGCTTCAGGGCTTCTCAGGCTGGTTATAAACGTTACGATATGCATAGTTGTGATCTTATTCAATTGGTAGTTGGCTAAGACGGAGCGTGCTACTGAATTTCGCAGTTGGGTTAGAAGCGTTCTGAACAATATCCGAAAGACAGGTGGCCACGTCAACAATGATGATTTGTTTCTTGAAACGTATCTTCCATTTGCCGATGGTCAGACACGTTCGATGTTTCGCACGACATTGGCAACTGTTCGACATCAGAACGAGCTTATTAAGGTGCAACGTGAAGAGATCGACCATAAAGAGCATGTCATTATTGGTCTTGTCGATGATATAGACCTCGCTACGAAGCGTCAGCTACTAAACCGAGTAGTGCGAAAGGGTGTCAAAGATAAGCAACAGCAGAGGTGGAGGGAGCTCATACAAGCAGTTTGAAATGAAGTATCACGTTGATTTGCAACGTAGGCTAGATAGTTATAACGAGAGCAATAAGCCGAAATTGAGAAATAAGCTGGACTATATTGACCAGTTTCTTGGTAAGATTCCGGAATTGTACGAGATAGGCTGCAAGATCTATGAGAATGATGTGAATGAACTCATTGAGGAAATGTACGCGCTTAATGGGAGGGGGGTCACTTGAAGCCTTAATGACCACTAAAAGCTAGGACCTATGAGCCTTTTTAGATGTCACCAAGTGCCAACTTGATAAATCGTAAGCGTCAAATAGCCCACACCTATTCATAGGGCGTGGGCTTTGCTATGCTCTAATCCGCTTTAAACACGCGGCAGGTCAACGGAATCTTCGGTGACCACGGCAGCAGATCGTCCAGCGCCTTCAATATTGAAACGGACTAGGTAAGACGTAAGTTAGAACCATTACGAACGGCGTAATTTTCCATTCCTAACATGACACATCGACTATATCTAGGCATAAACTAAAGAGGGAAGTGCATCATACGAATGTCTTGTAACGTCGATAAGTGAAGCTGGTATAAATATAATGAATTTGGGAATGCCGGATCTTGCCGACACATTCTCGAATCGTTGGCTGATGGCCGCAACGATAGACGAGAGCGGGAAGTGGACAAATCGAGCGCTCACTGCTTTATAGGTTGTTGTCTGATGCCAGAGGACTTCACATTGGAGGGTCATATGATGTCTGCTCTTCTTAAAACGAAAGGTGATACTGGTGTACTAGACTCGGATTGGGTCGAATCCTCATCGGAAAAAGAGATTCAAGGTCAGTTCAATGCTTAACAGGAGTAAAACAATGACTATCCTTGTAACGGGCGGTGCAGGTTACATCGGCAGTCACACGTGCGTGGAGTTGCTGAACAGTGGCTATGATATAGTTGTTGTTGACAACCTGAAGAACAGTAAGGAAGAGGCCATTTGTCGAGTACGAGAGCTTACAGGGAAACCGTTTCCTTTCTATCATCTGGATTTGCTGGATCGCGAAGGACTCGTGGGTGTGTTTCGCGAGCATGCCATTGATGCAGTGATTCATCTTGCTGGATTGAAGGCAGTTGGGAAATCTGTCTCTATGCCGTTGCAATATTATTATAACAATATTTCGGGGACGCTGGTCCTCTGCCAAGTCATGCAGAATTTCGACGTGCGCCGTCTCGTGTTTAGCTCGTCCGCTACGGTCTATGGCATGCTGGAACAGATGCCGATTCATGAGTGTTTTCCATTGTACACAACGAATCCTTACGGGCAAACCAAGCTGATGATCGAGCAGATTTTGCAAGATGTGTACCGGTCCGACCAACGCTGGGCCATATCGTTGCTGAGGTATTTCAATCCAGTCGGAGCTCACGAATCAGGACGAATTGGCGAAGACCCGAATGGAATACCAAACAATTTGCTGCCGTACATCTGTCAAGTGGCGATCGGCAAGCTCGAGAAGTTGAACGTATACGGGAATGATTATCCGACCGTCGACGGCACAGGCGTACGGGACTATATACACGTCTTGGATTTAGCTCGCGGCCATTTGAAAGCACTAGAGCAGGTGCAGGTTGAAAACGGCATAGAGGCCTACAACTTGGGTACCGGAAATGGCTATAGTGTGCTGCAGATGGTGGAAGCGTTCCGGCAGGCGACCGGGCGCCCGGTCCCGTATGTAATCGAGGCGCGCCGCCCTGGCGATGTAGCAGTTTGCTACGCAGCGACCGAGAAGGCACGAGAGAAACTTGGTTGGACCGCAGAAAAGACGCTGGATGAAATGTGCCGGGATGCATGGCGTTGGCAGTCGTTAAACCCGAGAGGATACGATGAATAGAGAAAAAGACGCATATCCGATAATTACAGGTGGTATAATCCCTATCCCTTTCTAGTAGACAAGAGAAAAAAGATATTATATACCTCGATTAATTTAGTAAAGTAATTTAAATACAAAAACCCGAAAGACGGGCACTTTTTTTAAAAGTGTCTATCTTCGGGTCACAGTTCAGATGGACTTAATCATACGTGAAGTAACGTTCGTAATAAATCCCAAGTACAAGTCTGGGTGATAGCAGGGCAACCGTCCCCACGGTTGAATACCGAGAAACGGTTGCTGCTTAAAGGTGTTTTTTTTGTTCTGTATACTTGATAGGGATACGACCAAGGGGGATGTGTCTTTTTTTGCGCCACGGTTCACCGTTTAGGCACTGTCCCTTATAGTCCCTTCAGCCCTGTCGGTCCCGCGGTCTTGGAAACCTCTTGGGCCTCTTATAAGCAGAACTTCTTTTATTGGATCTTGTTAAAGGGGAAAGCCGTTGACGATTGTGGTTTTTCTTGAGGAGATCAGCCTTTTATACTTGCTCAAATGCAATATTCGTTTATCCATACTCCGTTTTTTGATATTCTCGAACCTAGCAATTTTCTTTAGTACCTTTTCTTTAACGCAGTAGCACTTCCTTTTTTGGTTTTTCTCGTTGACAGGGACAACTGTTTTCGATTTTTGCTTTTCTTTGAGGAGACCGGCCTTATATCCTTGCTCATAAGACGCATTCGTTTAATCTTACTCCTCTTGGTCTGCATTTCCAGAAATATTTGTTCTAACCGCTCGATTATCGAGTACTCGTTAAACGGTTCAACCGAAGCCTGAACCCTATCTTGATCCGGTAGAGGAAGAGTCCCTTTAACTACACTATTCAAAATATCACTAAGGGCCGATAAATCCTGAAAAGGAAACAACCAGCCGTTCTCGCCATTCTTAATCAGTTCTTTTAAACCCGAGCAGTCCCCTGCGACAACAGGAATTCCGCGCGCTAACGCTTCGGCGGCGGAAAGGCCGAAGCCCTCATAAGCAGAAGCCATAATAAGACATGTAGCTTCATTTACGTATGCCCACGGATCGGGCTTCCACCCTTCCCACGAGATTCGGTCTTCGATACCAAGTTCTTTTGCTAAGTCCCGAAGCATAGGTTCGTCTAAGCCGTCCCCAATGATCTGTAATGTCCAGTTTCCGTCTACCTTCGAAAGGGCGTCCAATATCCTATCTACTCTTTTCTGATAATTGAATAGCCGTCCAACATAAAGAAATTTGGTGTCTTTAGGCCGCTGGATTTTTTCCTTATTTAAGGAGACGGGATTATATAGGAGGTAGGTGTTCGTATTACTAGTCAATGAAATAATATCGTCTTGTAGTTCTTTGTTGATTGCAATATGGAAATTCGCCAGCAGGAAATTCTGTTTGGCCCTGATTGCCTTCATATTAAAATGTACCCAGCTCGCGATAAGGGGACGTGAATCAAAGCCTTCTACTGCGAATTTTGCGGTGGCAACATCCTTCGTATCGAGAGCGACAATAAAATCGGCTCTAGGCAAGTTCCGAAGCAGACGTCGAAGAAGAATTATGTTGCCTTTATTCTTGTTTCTTTGGAAAAGCGTTTCGTCAGCATCTTTTCGCACGGAGGAAGTATATATAACGTTTACCCCATTTGTCTCCCAATCTTTGAAGGTAGGGTGCTCCGAGAGGATGATTTTCACATCATGGCCTTTGTTGAGCAAACTATTGGCCACAGTGGTTAATACTGTTTCCATGCCACCTCTGCCACTAATTTGTGAACTATAAAAATAAATTCTCAACTTAGCCTGTCCCGACGGCTGATTTGTTCCAAAGAAATCGCGAATTTCTTTTCTTTTTAATGCCTGCTGGTAATAGACGTTACTCTCGATGATTTTACGATGTTTCTGAGCATAAGCCATAATAGAGTTGGCAAATTTCGGTTTAAAATCCATAAAGATATGAATGCTTCTGGCCACGCTAAATACAGCCTCTGGTTTAAAAGCTGGATTCATATGGGTAAGCAATCGATCCCAAGCAGTGAGTACTCCCAAAGATTTAGGATCGTTACTATGGGTAATAGATGCCGAGTGTTTCCTATAGAAATATAAGGGAATTTCAAGATAAGCTGGGTTTTGGACATAGGATAAAATGATCGGGATCGTGGCTACATCTTCATACCAAACCGAAGGAAATTCGACTTGTTCAAAAAGGGTTCGCTTAAATAGCTTATTACAAGCATAAGCTGGGTCAGTGGCATATATGACGATTTCTTTCTGGCTGAAATTCCGTCCTCTAAATCCCTTGGTTAAATATGATTTTTCAGATTTAGGGTTCGTTTCAATTACATCACATACGACCAAATCATGGCCTTGAGCAGCAAGATTATATAATTGTTCAAACATGTCGGGAGTGACCCAATCGTCGGAGTCGACAAATCCGATATACTCCCCTGTTGCAACACGAATTCCATGATTTCGGGCATCCCCTAGCCCTCCATTGGTTTTAGTGATAACAATCATTTTATCGGTGAACTTGGCTGCAAATTCATCAATGATTTGTGCTGAATGATCTGTTGATCCATCGTTAACGACAATAATTTCAATCTCATTTAAAGTTTGGGTGATTATGGATTGCAAGCAGCAGGCCAGATATTGGTCGGAATTATAGACCGGAACAATTATCGATACCTTAGGTCGGTTATCATGCATAGTCTAGAATCTTCCTCCATTTGGAATAGACTTGAAAGTACATTTTATGACATGGATGTCTTTGTGGGAATGCGGACAAAAGTACAATTTGACTGCCCATCAACAACGCGAAATGGAGTATCTAAGCACAAAGGTCTATCTTTGTAACACATCCCAGTTCCACCTAATAAGCTAATGCTGGAAGACTTCCATCAACGAGATGGGATGCGGAGAGGGGAACGACTGTGAAAGACACTTGGCACTTAGATTTTATCTTTCAACTAGCTAGCATCGTCAGACCAAAGGTATATGTGGAGCTTGGCATCCAATATTGTGCGAACTTTAATCGAATGATTGATTATGCTGATCAGCTAATAGGAATTGATATTGCCCACCAGGCAGGGGAGTACATGAGCAAATCGGGGAAGGTTCAATTTTTCCATGGGACCTCTGCTGATTTCGCTAAGAGATTGCAGGCTCAGCCGCTGCAGATCGACATGCTGTTCATTGACGCGGATCACTCGAAGGAGGCTGTGCTTGAAGATTTCAGACTTTTATTTCCGTATGTCGTACCGCATGGGATCGTATTGTTTCATGACTCTCACCCGGACAATGAATCCAAGGTGCGTCCAGACTGGTGCGGGACGGTGTATCAGGCTATTGAAGAGTTAGCGAAGGACACATCTGAATATGAGCTGGTGACGATCCCGGTCACACCCGGATTAACCATCTGCAGAAAACGGCGACAGCAATTATCGTGGCAGGAGAAGCAAAGGTAGAGGTTCCACACCGGGCCTCTTCCTGGTGCAAGGGATGCAAGAAACCGTCCTGAACTCATCCGGCAGAGGGAAATTATTAAAGTACTCCAACAGAAGGATCCAGACGTGAGTGCTTCTGATTTTTGGTGATCATTAAGAAAGCTCCGGCATCATACGCCAGAGCTTCAATTAATACTATTTAGATTCAGATTCGAGCAAAAAAAGCGGTGTCCGATTGGTGTTCAAGCCCTTCGAAAACTGAACCAATTTAATCTACATATAATAGAAGGGAAATTTTTACCATGATAGTTTAAGGCTTTATTTCATATTGTGGGAGGATCAGTGTAAGCCTTCCAAGCTAATAGCGTGGGTTCGATTCCATCACCCGCACCAACTCATTAAACCCGGAACCCTTGCGATGCAAGGCTTTTTTTGTTTTTACTTAACATAATAAACTTTTAAATCTGCATGCTATTTGATTAGGAAAAACTTTTTTTCAAAAGTGTGATGAAATCAAGAAAAGAATGGGTATATATTGAGCAAGTGCGTACAGCTTATATACAGGCTTATAAGGTTTTTGCTGATTTATTAGTATAAAACAACGAAATAGGATATCTCGTCCAATCCGCAGCTCCGTTTTTATTTGTGATTGGCTTCGGGGCTTCAACCCTGTTGGTTTTTGTAGTATGATAGTAGAAGTCAAAAAACGTTCATATTATTAAAGTATGCTTTTGAAGCGAATTTTGCTTCGCCATTACAAGTAAATGCTTACGAAGCGACTATGGCTTCGCAATAACAAGCAAATGCTTTCGAAGCGAATTTTTTGCTTCGCAAAATTTAGGAGGAACAGTATGTCGGATCAATCTGCATCTACATTGACGACCAACCGTCAGCAGGCAAACAATTTGCTGCGACGCGATGTCCGCTTTCTAGGTAATATTCTCGGCGAAGTTCTAGTTCATCAAGGCGGGCGCGAGCTGCTCGAAATCGTAGAACGTATTCGTGAGCAAAGTAAGGCGCTGCGCGCTGAATTTGTACCGGAGCTATTCGATCAATTTAAAGAAAATGTATCTTCCCTAAGCCCGGAAATACGCCATCAAGTCATTAGGGCATTCGCAATTTATTTTCAACTTGTCAATATTGCCGAGCAAAATCACCGGATTAGACGGAAAAGAGATTATGAGGTTTCTGCTGGTGAAACGGTACAACGCGGCTCCATTGAGAGCGCAGTACAAGATTTGAAGGAGCGCGGCGTTCCGATTGAGGATGTTCGTGATATTTTGAGCAATATTTCGCTTGAACTCGTTATGACAGCCCACCCGACTGAGGCGACTCGTCGTGCGGTTCTTGAAATTCATAAACGGATTGCCGGCGATGTCATGGAGCTGGATAACCCTACCTTGACTTATCGGGAGCGGGAGAAGCTGCGTGAGAAGCTCATGAATGAGGTTCTTATTTTGTGGCAGACGGATGAACTGCGCGACCGCAAGCCTACCGTTATCGATGAGGTTCGCAACGGATTGTATTACTTCGATGAAACATTGTTCGAAGTGCTGCCTAACGTATATGAGGAGCTTGAGCGCTGCCTCGGCAAATATTATCCGAATGAGAAATGGCATGTGCCGGATTATTTGCGTTTCGGTTCGTGGATTGGCGGAGACCGTGACGGAAATCCATCTGTTACTTCCAATATAACGTGGGAGACACTTACTCTACATCGCCAATTGGCGATTCGCAAGTATGAAGAGAAGCTTACCGAGCTTGTTGACTTGCTCAGCTTCAGTACGAGCCTCGTAGAAATATCAGAGGAGCTCAAGGCATCGATCCTTTCGGACCGTGAGCACGTTGAGCTGAAATGCGTAGACCTTTGGAGAAATACGAAGGAGCCTTATCGCATTAAGCTTGGTTTCATGCTGGAGAAGCTTGCTAATACGCGTGATGAATCGTTAAAAGGCTCGGCAATGCGGTATAACCACCCGTCCGAGCTCCGCGAGGATCTGTTAGTAATTGACCGCAGCCTGCGTCACCACTTCGCTGATTATGTAGCAGATACAGCTTTAGCGAAGCTTGTGCGCCAAGTAGAGCTGTTTGGCTTCCATCTAATGGCGCTTGACGTACGTCAGCATAGCCAAGAGCATGAGAATGCGATGACAGAGATTTTGGCGAAGATGAATGTCGTAGCCGATTATGCATCGCTTTCAGAAGAAGAGAAGACGGACCTGCTTCACCGCCTTCTGAATGATCCGCGCCCGCTTACTTCGGGTCATCTGGATTATTCAGATTCGACGCGTGAATGCTTGAACGTATACCATACGATTTACCGTGCACAGCAAGAATTTGGCGTCAATTGCATATCCAGCTATCTGATCAGTATGGCTGAAGCAGCTAGCGATATGCTTGAGGTTATGGTATTTGCGAAGGAGGTTGGCTTATTCCGCAAGGAGGCTGACGGCTCTATTCGCTGCACACTGCAATCCGTACCGCTGTTCGAGACGATTGATGATCTTAATGCGGCTCCAACTATTATGAAGGAGCTGTTCGAGCTGCCGATCTACCGTCAAGCAGTTGAGGCTAGAGGCAATCTTCATGAAATCATGCTTGGCTATTCCGACAGCAACAAAGATGGCGGAGCGGTTACAGCTAACTGGGAGCTGCGTGTTGCTCTCAATGAAATTACAGCTACAGGCAAAGAATATGATGTTAAATTGAAATTTTTCCATGGTCGCGGCGGAGCGCTTGGCCGCGGCGGAATGCCGCTTAACCGCAGCATTCTGGCTCAACCGCCTCATACGGTTGGCGGCGGAATTAAGATCACCGAGCAAGGCGAGGTTCTTTCCTCGCGTTATTCCTTGCAAGGTATTGCATACCGCAGCTTAGAGCAAGCGACATGGGCGCTTATTACTTCAGCTCGTTTGGCGAAATATCCAGAGCAAGCACCGCAGGAAGAAAAGGAATGGGAAGAAATCGCGCGTGAGATTTCCGAGACTGCACTTGAGAAGTATCAGGATCTTATTTTCCGTGATCCGGATTTCTTGACTTATTTCAAGGAATCTACTCCGCTTCCTGAGGTTGGCGAGCTTAACATTGGTTCACGTCCATCGAAACGGAAGAATAGTGACCGCTTTGAGGATTTGCGCGCCATTCCTTGGGTATTCGCTTGGACGCAAAGCCGCTACTTGCTGCCGGCTTGGTATGCGGCTGGTACAGCGCTTCATCAATATGCAGGCGAAGATGAGAATAAGCTGGGTACGCTTCGTACAATGTACGAGCATTTCCCATTCTTCCGTTCGCTGATCGATAACCTGCAAATGGCTTTAGCGAAGGCAGATCTGCTTATTGCGAAGGAATATGCGGATATGATCAAGGATCAAACGATTCGTGATCGCATTTTTGAGCAAATTGAACAGGAATATAAGCTGACATCCGAGCTTATTCTAAGCATTACGGGGCAAACAGAGATTTTGGATAATGTGCCTGTTATTCAAGAATCGATTCGTTTGCGTAATCCATACGTCGATCCGCTCAGCTACATGCAAGTGCAGCTGCTCACCGAGCTTCGCGCATTGCGTGATAATGGCGATGACGATCAGGATCTGCTCCGCCAGGTATTGCTTACTATTAACGGAATTGCAGCGGGTCTGAGGAATACGGGTTAATTATTAATTTCATTAATAATAAATGGGGATGTGCCTGGAGTAGATTAACTACTCTCGGTACATCCCCTTTTCCATTTTGAAGACCAACTCTATTTTTCTTATGTTCATTTATAATCCGCTTAAGATTGATTTAAGGAACTTCCTGCATGATAGGTATATCGGAAATAGATACTTATCTTGAAAGGATGATAGAAATGAACGAGGATAACAAACGCGCAGCAGACTACGATAATCAATCAACGGCTAATTCTACCCCTTCATCCAATTCGACTCCTGTCACTACTTATATTTATGAATCCCGTAAATCTACGAATGAATTAAGAGAGAGCTACGAAAAAGAGCTTGGCTTGAATATGGATTTGATGCAGCCTTCGATGGGAGGAAGCAAACGCTCGAAGAGAGGCGGCAGCTCGGCGAGAACAATGCTTGCTTCATTCCTTATAGGTGCCGTCGTAATCGGCGGTTTATCTTACGCAGCGGATAAAAACAATCTATTTACCGGTGCGAAACCGCAAAGCTCAGGTTCAAACATTGTAAATGGCTCTGCTCAGCAAGATTCAGGGCTATCGACCGTCTCGCTGAATACAAGTGATGATGTCGCATCGATATACGCCGCGGCAAGCCCGGCAGTCGTTAAGATCGAAAACTATGGGGCTGCTGCACAGTCTTCCTCTATATTGGATGATCCGACCTTTGGTCAATTTTTCGGCGGCGGCCAATCGGGAAGAGGAGGACGCCAGCAGGAGCAGCAAGGAGGCAGCACAGAGCTGGAGCTGTCCGGCACAGGGTCAGGCTTCTTCTTTGATAAGACAGGTTATATTCTAACGAATGAGCATGTTATATCGGGTGCCAAGCAGGTTAAAGTGACGGTTCAAGGTTATGACCAGCCGCTTGTTGCGACGGTCTTAGGCTCCAGCTATGACCTGGATTTAGCTGTACTTAAGGTAGACAATCCTGACGGCAAAGCGTTTCCTTCCCTTAAACTAGGCAGCTCGGATGAGACGAATATCGGAGAATGGGTAATTGCAATCGGCAACCCATACGGTCTTGATCATACGCTGACAATGGGGGTATTAAGCGCCAAAGAGCGGCCAATCACCATTTCGGACGAGAAGGGCGAGCATCAATATGAGCATCTGCTGCAAACAGACGCATCCATTAATCCCGGAAACTCAGGCGGACCGCTTCTAAATGCAAAAGGAGAAGTAATTGGTATAAATACAGCAGTAAATGCTGAGGCACAGGGCATGGGCTTCGCGATTCCAACCACGACTATTACGAATGTGCTTGAGAAATTAAAGACGAATACGCTTTGATCAGCTTCTCGTATGTGACAGATCCAATGTAAGATGGGCTGCACGGCCGGGTGATGGTCCGAAAGATGGCATTTTGTGAAAAATGCTGACTTTCGGGCCATTCTTCGTTTGCAGCTTTATCCCTTTTTGTACTCATGCTTCGCCTCTTCCTAGTCAAAGGTCGATTAGTAAACTAGTCTTAGGTCGATTGCTGGTTTAGCGGGTAAAGTATATAATTGATTGTCGGAATGTGGACGAGGGATGAACCCGTGAGCAAAAAATGTCGCATTGCTGCATTAGATAGCAGTTGTCGTAATGGAAGCATGCTAATTGCAGCATTTAGTTATAATAGTTCTACAAAGATCGAGATAGTTGAATCATGCTATCGTTCTATAATAGGCATCGGGGATTACATACCGTTTTTTTATATATTTTACTGAGCGAACGCAGTCTGAATTTAATTCGGGCTAGGAATCGGCGTTGATGGCGATAGCTGCATGACGATTGGCTGAACGAAAAGGTTTGGAGGAGTTAAGGTGAATGTATTGGAAGCACGCCTGGCGCGATTAGCGCTGAAAGGCGATCAGCAGGCATTTGCTGAGCTTGTAGACCTCTATCAAGATAAGCTCTTTCATATGGCGTATCGGATGTTAAACAGCCGCCAGGAGGCGGAGGATGTTGTCCAGGATACGTTTCTTCGGGTATATAAAAATTTGGATCGATATGATGATACGTTGAAATTCTCGACATGGATCTACCGGATTGCTACAAATTTATGCATTGATCGACTTAGGAAGCGTAAGCCAACCTATTCACTTGATGCTGAATCCACAGAGCATGAAGGCTTGGATGGGTATTCCATGATTCCCGGCGATAACCGAACACCAGAATCGGAGCTGCTGCTATCGGATACGCAGCGGATTATTCACGCCGCGATCGCATCGCTGCCACCTAAGTACAAGACGGTAATGATGCTTCGCTATATGCAGGATTTATCACTGCAGGAGATTGGCGATGTGCTCGATATGCCCGTGACAACGATTAAGACGCGTGTGCATAGGGGAAGGGAGTTTCTCCGCAAAAAGCTTGAACATAAACTTTAAGCTGCGAAGAGGCTTGTTTTTTGTTGAATAGGGAGAGAATTATAGGAGTAAGCTCCCAATCTTCTTCTTTTTCAAAAAAAAGTGAAACATCCCTTCACGCATAACGTATCCTAATAACGAGAATAGAACTTATGCGCGAGCAATGGAAAGAAAGGACTGGCTGCTATGAATTGCAACGTCGCCATCGTATGGATGCATGACTATTTGGACGGTGAGCTGTCGCGTGAAGATATCCTAACGTTAAACACTCATTTACTTTCCTGTCCGGCTTGTCGCAGCCGGTTTGAACAGCTCCAGATGACGGACGCTGCCGCGTTCCAAACTTTAGAAGCGATTAAGCCTGCCATGGATTATGACAAGAAGGCATCCGAGCAATTAACACAAAGGATCATGCAACAGTTGCCGAAGCAGAAGAGCAAGCAGCGGAACGGGGTCGTTCGGTTTATTTTTCGTTACCCTGGCGTTACAGCTGCTGCTGTTTTCGTACTCGTTATGCTTGGGAGCTTTTTCACGATGTGGGAAGGGGATACCAAGCTTGTCGTAGCTGGCCAAGGCGAGGATCTTCAGCACATCATTATAGAAGGAACAACCGTTATCGTACCCGAGGGCGTGCATTTGAAAGGTGATTTGACTGTAGAGAATGGGGTAGCTGACGTAAAGGGCGAGATAGACGGCAACGTAACCGTTATCGACGGAACCTTGAACCTTGCTTCAACAGGTCATATTGCAGGACAGAGCCGGACAATCGATCAAGCGCTCGATTGGTTTTGGTATAAGGTGACGCAAACTTTTGGCGGTAACGCTCGTTAATTCAGACTGCCTCCCTGATTAAAGGGGGGCGTTTTTTTAATTTATTTAATTTATTTTAAAAAAAAGGATTTCTAACCCCACATCTAGAAAATAATAAAGTTGAATACCGATAATTAGATACAAGGCGTAATGGCTGTTGGGGGTTGGCATATGAGTTATTTCTCGGATTTAACCTGGCATGACTGGTTAAAGGACATCATAGATGTTGGCATAGTAAGCTATATCATTTATAAAATGATTTTGCTTGTTCGCGGAACCCGCGCGGTCCAGCTTTTGAAAGGTATATTTCTACTCGTTGCAGTGTGGGCGCTGAGCACATGGTTCAACCTATACACGCTGAAATGGCTAATGAATCAGATGTTCACGCTCGGGATCGTAACAGTGCTTATTATTTTCCAGCCTGAGCTTAGACGTGTGCTGGAGCAGCTTGGACGCGGGAAGCTATTTTCGCGCTCCAATTCGCTTGACCGTGATGTAGTGAGCGAGCAAATCGACGGCGTCATTAAAGCTATTCGTTTCATGGCAAGCCGTAAGATAGGAGCTCTAATCGTCTTTGAACGGACCACTGGCTTAAGCGAACTGGTTGAATCGGGTATCCGCATGGAATCGAAAATAACATCGGAGCTGCTTATAAATATATTCACGCCGAATACACCGCTGCATGATGGAGCGGTTATTATACGCGGCAACCAAATTATGGCTGCTGGATGCTATTTGCCGCTTTCGGAAAACCCTTTTATAAGCAAAGAGCTCGGTACTCGCCACCGCGCTGCTATTGGCGTGAGTGAAGTAACGGATGCGGTGTCCGTTACAGTATCTGAGGAGACCGGGCAAATATCATTATCGCTTGGCGGGATGATTGTACGCGATATTAACGAGGAATCGCTCATTTCGAAGCTGTTCGATGAGCTGACGCCGAAGACGGATGCCAGCAGCAGCAAGAGTCGCTTCAACCTATCTTCGCTTTGGAAGCGCAAAGGAGGCCGTCATGGATAAATGGCTAAGTCATCCCACCGCTCTTAAAATTATTTCTGTTGTTCTCGCATTGCTTTTATGGGCGGTCGTTCATATTGATACAGAGAAAACGCCGCAGACTATAACGTCAAGCGTAGATACGAAAACAATTGAAGCAGCCGTCATCAAGACGGAGGGCTTGAACAGTGAAAAATATATTTTAACGGCTATGGAGCCTACTGTAGTAAGACTTGACGTGCAAGGACGGCTTACGAGTCTGATGAATGCATCCTCGGATGATGATTATATTGTTAAAGTAGATTTGAAGAATGCCAAAGCAGGAATACAGGAATTGCCGCTAACCTATAGCTTGCCGAAAGGAATTCAGCTCGTGCAGATGTCTCCTCGTACGGTTAAGGTGCAGCTGCAGGAGATAATGACGAAATCCTTCGAGATGCAGGTCGTTGCGGAAGGAACGCCGGCAGCTGGGTTTATAGCGGGTACACCAACGGTAGTTGCACCTACTAATGAGGTGAAGGTCACGCTGCCGAAGGAAGATATGAGCCGTGTCGGGCTTGTATCCGTTGAAATTAACGTTGAGGGTGCGGACAAAACAGTAGTTAACAAAAAAGCCAAGGTTATGGTATATGATACAGATGGCATTGAAATGACACATGCCAAAGTCAGCCCTGAGACTGTCCATGTTGAGGCGAAGGTCACTTTGCCATTCAAAACGCTGCCACTTCAGGTCAGCTATACGGGAAGCCTGCCTGAAGGCTTAAGTCTTGTTTCCATGAAGCCAGTTGTCGACAAAGTGACCGTGTTCGGTGATCAGAAGACGCTGGACGCGCTGCTCGTATATGACGGTGTCGTTCTCGATTTATCGAAGGTGAAGCAGTCCGGAAGTGTTATGGTCAAAACACAGCTCATTGACGGCATTAAGTCGGTCGACCCGGCTGAGCTATCGATTAATGTGGTTGTGGCGCCCAATATCACTCGAACAATGACGGGGCTTCCTGTGACGATTAATGGCGTTGCCGATGGTTTGTCAGCCGTGATCCGAACACCTGCCGACGGCAAATTCAATTTGACCGTCAGCGGCGCGGAGACAGTGCTTTCCGCCCTGAAAAACGATGAGATTAGTCTAATTGCGAACGTTGAGGGGCTTGCACCAGGCACACATGTTGTTACGCTGCAGGTAGACGTGCCATCCTATGTGCAGATCGTAAATGAGGGGCAATTGCTAACCATAACTATCGATATTATTGACGATCAAGCCGCCATGACAGATCCGGTCGAGCCGGATGATGGACATGGTTCGGAAACGACCCAGCCTCCAACGGCTACTCCTGATCCCGGCGGAGGCGGCGGAGGCGGCAACGCAACGGGCGGAACCAACACGAACACATAAATGATGAAGCAGTGAATGTATATAAGAAATAACTAAGCATATAACAAAGGAGCATGTTGAATTATGGGGAAATATTTCGGTACTGACGGGGTGCGCGGTGTAGCTAATCGAGAGCTGACACCAGAGCTAGCTTACAAGATTGGCCGCTGTGGCGGCTATGTTCTAACAAGAAAGGCTAATAAGCCTAAGGTAGTAATCGGCTTGGATACACGTATATCGGGCCCAATGCTGGAATCTGCGTTAATCGCAGGCTTATTATCGATAGGAGCAAGCGTTGTTCGTCTTGGCGTTGTATCAACGCCAGCAGTGGCATACATAACACGCGAACTGAATGCAGACGCGGGTGTTATGATTTCGGCATCGCATAATCCTGTAGAAGATAATGGCATTAAATTTTTCGCTGGAGACGGCTTTAAACTATCGGATGATACGGAACTGGAAATTGAACAACTCATAGATGCAGTTGTCGACGGATTGCCGCGCCCTGAGGGTGGAGATATTGGTGCTGTTTCTAGTGACAAAGGCGCGAAGCAGCGCTATCTGGACTATCTGAAAACGACTATAAAAGGCGATTTCAGCGGACTCAAAATCGTTCTTGACTGCGCGAACGGTTCCGCCTATGAGCTTGCCCCTTCCGTATTCCGCGAGCTTGGAGCGGATATTATTACCGTTGGTGCAGAGCCGGACGGACTTAATATTAATGCAGGCGTTGGTTCAACGCATCCGGAATATTTGACTGAGCAGGTGCTGAAGCACGGAGCAGACTTAGGTCTTTCTTTTGACGGCGACGCAGACCGATTGATTGCCATTGACGAGAAGGGGGAAGAGGTCGACGGAGACTTTATTCTATGTATCATTGGCGACGCGATGAAGCGGGCGGGCAAGCTGAAGGAAGATACGATTGTAACTACCGTCATGGCCAATATCGGCTTCTTCAAAGGGACGGAGCGAATCGGCCTGAAGACAGCACAAACAGCGGTAGGAGATCGTTATGTAATGGAAGAAATGCGCCGCGGCGGCTTCAATCTTGGAGGCGAGCAATCCGGCCACGTTATTTTCCTTGATCATATTACGACTGGCGACGGCATTCTAACTGCTCTTCAGCTTGTAGATACACTGTCAGCTTCCGGTAAAATGCTGAGTGAGCTTAAAGGTCTTATGCGTAAATATCCACAGCAGCTCGTGAACGTACGTGTAGGAGATAAGAGCCTATACCTAGGAAACGTAGCAATTGAGGAAGCGGTACAGCGCGTGGAGCGGGAGCTTGGTGACGAGGGGCGTGTGCTTGTGCGTCCATCAGGCACTGAATCTCTGATTCGTGTTATGGCTGAAGGCCCGGACAAAGAGATGGTAGAGTCATACGTGGCTCAAATCGTCGAAGTGGTGAAAAGCGAGCTAGGCTAATGAAATAAGGGATTTTGTCGAAGACTCTCAGTTCTTGCGGCTGCAGGGTCTTCACCTGTACTTTTTTGGAAGAAGTAAGAGGTATTTTCAAGCAATGGGTTGCGAAGTTTGCAGAAAATGAATATGATAAGAAAAGTGATTCAAGAAGGAAAGCGAGGATCGAGGTTATTTAAGCTAGTTAAGCGCCAGAGCTTGCGTGATAAATGATTTGCTTTAGAGCTGAGTAAGATAAGCTTGAAGCGGGTGTTTATACGGTTAAGCTGACGAGGTGAAGGTGTTCGAAACATTCGGCGGGGACCTTCCGGTATTAGTAAGCCAACCGAGAGCCGTTACGTAAAACGGCCGGGCGACCGGTCATACAATCGTGCGGCAGGCTGCTATATCTTTTATGCAATTAAAGAATTACTCCCAAATGTCCAGGATGCCACCAGTGGGGTGGGCACGGGCAGAGGGGTTACATTTTCCTTTCCGCAATAAATGGGATTAATCTGTGACAACTTCATATTTGCCTGTGCCGCACTTTGGCAGGCATCCGGTTAGGACGGGAAATACACCTTATCGGAGGCCTATTAAATTATGTGTGGAATTGTAGGATATATTGGTAAACGCGACTCGCAGGACATTTTGCTCGAAGGATTGAAGAAGCTGGAGTATCGGGGTTATGATTCCGCCGGTATCGCTGTCTTCACGAAAAACGGGCTTGAAATTACAAAGTCCAAAGGTCGCTTGGCGAATCTTGAAGGCTTGCTCCGCGATGAGCCGCTCGAAGGTTTTGTTGGAATCGGTCATACGCGCTGGGCAACTCACGGTAAGCCGTCTGATGTGAACTCACATCCGCATACCGACAATACAGCTAAATTTTCTGTCGTTCATAACGGCATTATAGAGAACTACCTGCACTTGAAAGAAGAATTGAAGGCGAAAGGGCATATTTTTGTATCGGAGACAGATACAGAAGTGATTTCCCACCTGGTTGCTGACGAATATGACGGCAATATCGTTGAAGCGGTTCAACGCGCAGTTAAACGTATGCGTGGAGCATTCGCTCTTGGCGTATTGACTGAATATGAACCAGATCGTCTAGTTGCGGTTCGATTTGCAAGCCCGCTCGTAATCGGCGTAGGAGAAGGCGAGAACTTTATCGGATCGGATATTCCGGCAATTCTTGAGCATACGCGCAACGTCTATATTTTGAACGACGGCGAAATGGCTGTGCTGACACGTAATAGTGTCGAACTGATGACGACAGAAGGCGAAAGTATTTCCAAGGAAATATTTCATGTCGATTGGGATATTGTAACGGCGGAGAAAGCCGGATTTGATCACTTCATGCTGAAGGAGATCTACGAGCAGCCTAAAGCATACCGCGACACGATGATGAGCCGCATCTCGGAAGATGGCAAATCTGTTGAACTGAAAGAGCTGGGAATGACAGCTGAATATATTAAATCGATTCGTAAGGTGCATATCGTAGCATGTGGTACGGCATACCATGCGGGATTGGTCGGCAAAAGCGTAATTGAGTCGCTTGCACGTATTCCTGTAGAAAATGATGTAGCTTCGGAATACCGCTACCGCTCGCCAATTATTACACCAGACACGCTTGTAATCGTAGTGAGCCAATCCGGTGAAACAGCTGATACGCTCGCAGCATTGCGCGAAGCACAGCGTAATGGCGCTCGTGTACTTGCGATCACAAACGTTGTGGGGAGCTCTGTTGCACGCGAAGCTGATTTCGTGCTTATTACATGGGCTGGCCTTGAAATTGCTGTCGCTTCGACCAAAGCATATACGTCGCAGCTAATCGCGTTCTACTTGTTCGGCCTTCATCTGGCTGGAACATTAGGAACACAAACAGATGCGTATATCGCTGACGTAATTACGGCTATGCACCAGCTGCCTGCACAAGTGGAGAGCATTCTTGAGCAAGCTGGCGAGCTTAAGCAAGTAGCAGAATCTATTTCACACCATAAGCACCTTTTCTTCATCGGACGCGGCGTTGATTATGCAGTAGCGCAGGAAGGCTCGCTGAAGCTGAAGGAAATTTCTTATATTCACTCGGAAGCCTATGCGGCAGGCGAGTTGAAGCACGGAACACTAGCGCTGATTGAAGAGGGCATTCCTGTCATCGCAGTCGTGACACAAGAAGAGCTTTACGAAAAAACACTTAGCAACATTAAAGAAGTGAAAGCGCGCGGCGCACATGTACTCGCAATAGCGAATGCAGGCTCCGAAGAAGAAGTAGCGAAATCTGTCGACGAAATTTTCGCGATTCCGAAAACACTTCCTATCTTAGCGCCAGCACTTGCTGTAGTACCGCTGCAGCTGATCTCTTACTACGCTTCGTTAGCACTGGAGCATGACGTGGATAAGCCAAGAAACTTGGCTAAGAGCGTTACGGTGGAGTAGGGGATTGTTAGTTCAACAAACTATAACGCCCACCATACAAACCATGCACAAAACTTATTAAGTTTAACTACAAGCCGAACTGATTTCAGGTATTTCCTCCTGGTTTCACTCGGCTTTTTCTTTTTCAATCCGATCTCTTCCTCACTTTTTCTCGATCAATATCCCCGTAATCCCTTGCCAGCACTGGATCTATTTCGATTTAATCTAACTGTTTTCATATCTTTGTAGTGTCAGAAGAAAATAAAGTTCTAGACTGAGAAAATAAAGTATTAGAATAACGATGCTTCATTAAGCTAACGGGCAGGATAATGTAATAAATGAATGTAATATATAATATTAAAAAAGTGACGTTTAGGTCGTGAGCAATTGAAACAAATTCATGATTTTGATAAAGACCTATGGTTCATTCTTGAAGAACATTGTAAAGGGCAAGCATTTCATTGTGGGGAATCCGCATACTTTTCATGGGAGAATATCTGCGTATTGCCCACAAAAAGATGTGTTCTTAAATGTTTCGCTTGGGGAAATAGTTGACATGCCTTTAAATACAAAGTATTGGATTAAGGGTTTCTTATCAGGCAATGAACCATCACCTCCAGTCAATGAAGATGGCGATTTTCATCCTCAGGGACACGAAGACAATATTCATTGGGATAAAAGCGTTGCTTTGTTCCATAAAACAGGTTCTTGGTATTCGGGGAAAAGGAATTGTACAATTTGCGGAATAAAATTATTAAATTCGTGGACAGATCTTGAGTGTGAAAATTGTTTAGAAGAGAAATAGTGTTCAACTAACGGGCAGTTTTGTTGAATAAGTTGTAAATTTAACATTTTAAAGTAAGAGCATTTCTTTGTAATGAGAAATGCTTTTTATTTTTATATAAAACGATATTTATTTATCGTAAAACGATAAATTATGTGGTAAAGTAAAAACTGACATTAAATAAGTGAGGTGCAGTTTATGAAACGAGGAAAAACACTCTTTTTGAAAATAGCTGTTATTCTTATTGGAATCCCAATTCTCGCTTTGTGCATATTTTTAGTGCCTAAGATTGGGGATTTTGCTGGAGAATTGTATCCAGAAACGGCTTATATGAAATCTCTTGTTTTAATCGATATGTACGCAGCAGCGATTCCTTTTTACTTTGCTCTGTATCAAGCTTTTAAACTTTTAACCTATATTGATAAGAACCAAGCGTTCTCGGAATTATCTGTAAAAGCTTTAAAGAATATAAAATACTGTGCCATCACAATCAGTACCTTGTACCTGCTAGGTATGCCACTCTACTATCTCATGGGGAAGAGAGTTGACCCTCCAAGTTTCATGCCAATGGGATTGGTCATTATTTTCGCCTCTATGGTGATCGCCGTTTTTGTTGCTGTTCTCCAAAGAATTTTACAAGAAGCTATTAATATAAAATCAGAAAATGATTTAACGGTCTGAGGTGGAGCATATGGCAATTATTATTAATATTGATGTGATGTTAGCAAAACGAAAAATGAGCGTAACGGAGCTTTCGGAGAGGGTTGGAATTACTATGGCGAATCTTTCCATTCTGAAAAATGGGAAAGCAAAAGCGGTTCGTTTTTCAACATTAGAAGCGATATGTAAGACTTTGGATTGTCAGCCAGGTGATATTTTGGAGTACAAAAGCGACGAAGACACTCAATAAAAACAGACAACAAATTTATTTAACTAACGGGAAACGATAGTTGAACAAACATGGAGTAGTTTGCTGCGGCAGCTGCTCCCTTTCTTTGTTAAACTAACGGGCAGTAATGTTACATATTTCGAATAAGGAATACTCTGATAAAATGCTGTTAAATGATCAAAAAAAGGTGCGTATTTACATGGTTCTAACGGGATTTTGGAACGAATCAGATTATTATACAAACCCTATTTCAGTGACAGAAGAAATGGCTCTTGAAGCAGAACGTTCGTTAGGTTTCAAATTGCCAATGGCTTATGTGGAGTTAATTCGTGTAAAAAATGGTGGTACCCCTATTAATACTTGATTCGCTACAACAACACCAACATCTTGGGCAAAAGATCACATCGCTATTGAAGGGATCTATGGGATAGGCGATACAGGGGGGATTGATTCTGAAGAGTTTAGGAGGGGATTTATGATTAGAGAATGGAAATACCCTCCCATTGGGATTGTTATTTACGTATGTCCGTCGGGTGGACATGATGCGGTAATGCTCGATTATCGAGATTGCGGACCAGATAGGGAATCGAAAGTTGTGCACGCTGACCTAGTAACCTCGGAGCATCCTATAATCCCCCTAGCAGAAAACTTTACTGCATTTATTGCTGGTTTAGTACATGAGAATTTGTACCGTAATTGAATTCTAACGGATACTAATGCAATAACAAGGTTGGAAGGTGATGCAGTGAAGTTTCAGGATTATATGCAGTCAAAGCTATATGGAGTGTCATTTGAACCGCCAATATTTTATAACTCCGAGATAAGTATTCGCTTTGAATTGGGTGTTCCATATAGAGATATCGATGACCCAGTATATTTTGAAACCGTTAAAAAACGTTCGAGGCTTTATTTGAGTCTGTATTTTCGTTTGATGATGAATTGTACATTATTAGGACTACATATGAAGCATATTTAAGAACTAGGATAGGAATATAGTAATATATTAAAAACTAGGATAGGAATATAGTTATCTATTAAATAATATTAATTTATACCATTACTATTAACTTCTTCTATTTAACCTCCAAATTTTAGGTCATTAATTCTAAGAATTTGCTAATATAGTCAGTTGAAACTTGACTAGCGTAATTGTTTTTCTCTATAGTGATACACTTAATAGTTAGTAAGGGAGAGATGATATAGCGAATTATTTCAACACTAATAGACAAATAGATGCAAGGGAGAGAATAGGTTGATAAAACGAATTAGTTCAATTTTTTTGACAGCAATGATCTTTATGTCTACGTTAGTAATTCCTGCTTATGCGGAGAACGGTGGAACGGAAGGGACCCGACCCTGGATGAACACCCAGCTCTCTGCTGAGGAGCGCACCGAGCTGCTTCTCAATGAGATGACGATGGAACAGAAAATCCAGCAAATCGCCATCTCGCGCTTCAATGAGAACGACACTGGTGAGACGGTCGTCATCAAGAAGGGCGGTGTTAACAAGTACCAGACCGGCGAATTCGCGCCACAGGGTACACTACCCGGATGTGAGTGGCAGGACACTGGCCGACAAATCCGTGGGATCGAGGAACTGGGTATCCCCACAATTCGCATGACCAACGGTGGTACAGGCGTTAAGGGCGGGTCGTGTGGTAATGACCCGATAGCGACAGGTCTACCGTCCACTGTGGCTATGGCTGCTACATTTGATCGTGAGTTGAACTATGAGGCTGGCCGAATCCTCGGCGAGGAGACACGGGCTTTCGCGCATCACGTGTTGCTCGGACCGGGAATGAACCTCATTCGTCACCCGTACAATGGCCGTAATTATGAGTACTTCAGTGAGGACCCATATCTCACAGGTATCCTAGCTACCGAGCAGGTCAAGGCCATCCAGGCCCAGGGGGTCCAGGCACAGCTTAAGCACTTGGCTGGTAACGAGCAGGAGACCGAGCGGTGGACGATGGGTGTCCAGGTTCCCTCACAGGCCATGAACGAGCTGTACATGCTGCCCTTCGAGATGACCGTCAAGGATGCTGACCCGGCGTCCGCGATGTGCTCTTTCCCCGACGTCAATGGCACCTTCGCCTGTGACAGCTCTGAATTACTCCAAGATGCCCTACGTAACAAATGGGGCTTCGATGGTTACGTCATGAGTGACCGTCGCGCAATTCACGACACGGTGGCTGGCATTAAGGCGGGCATGAATGTCGAGCTCGACTGGGCACCGCAGTACTACACTCAAAAGAAGATCCAAGATGCTCTCGACTCAGGTCAGGTGACTGAGGACGACATCGACAATCTGCTTCGTCCGCGTTACATCAAGATGATCGAGTTTGGCCACATGGATGAGCCTTACGACAAGTTCCTGCCGGAGATTGTCGATCCGATGGCTAATGGCGCTAGCGCACGGAAGATGGCAGAGGAAGGGTCTGTGTTGTTGAAGAACGATAACGGTTTCCTTCCATTGAACGGCGAGCCGAAATCGATCGCTCTGATCGGCGTTGAGTGGTTCGCTGGTGAGGCAAAGTTGTCTCCGCGCTCTGTTCGGGACAGCAACGAAAACGTCGTGACACCTTACACGGTCACTCCACAAGAGGGCCTAGAGAATATCATCAAAGAACTTGGCTACGACACTGAAGTGACGTACAACGATGGCCGTGATCCGGAGGCTGCTGCCAAGTTAGCCGCTGAGTCCGACGTCGTGCTACTTATGATCGGAGATAACCCACATGAGACTGTGGATCGCAAGACACTTGGCTTCCCGGCCATCGACGTCGACGAGAACCCGGACTCAGAGGACTGGGTTGAGCAGGAGCCGATGATCGATGCAGTACTTAAGGCCAACGCGGAGAACACCGCTGTGGTACTGAAGACTTCCGGTACGGTGCTCATGCCGTGGTTGGATGAAGTCCCAGCTGTCCTTTCTGCATGGTTCCCGGGCATGGAGGATGGCAATGCCGTCGCTAACCTGCTTTACGGTAAGGTCAATCCTTCTGGTAAGCTGCCAATGACGTTCGGTGCCACTGAACGTGAAGCTGCCTTTGCGACCGAGGTTCAGTACCCTGGAACCCGTCAAGACACCGGCAAGCCAGGTGGCCCGGGCGCGTACGGTGACGGTTCCGACCAACTCATCGCCCAGTACACCGAGGGCCTCGAGATGGGCTACCGCTGGTACGAGGCCAACAACGTGAAGCCGGTATTCCCATTCGGGTACGGCCTATCGTACACGACCTTCAAGTATGAAGACATTAAAGTGAAGAAGGTCCAAGGTAAAGGTTCGGTGTCCGGTATTGACGTGTCCTTCACGATCACGAACACTGGTGACGCTGCCGGTAAAGAAGCAGCACAGGTCTACCTGACTCTACCGGACGAGGCGGGGCAGCCGTCCAAGCGACTCGTTAACTTCGAGAAGGTTTACCTTGAGCCCGGTAAGAGCCAGAAGGTGACACTGCGGATTAACCAGACCGACTCCAACCATCCGTTCTCCTATTTCATTCCGGAAGACCCGGACAACCTGGCGAATTGGGCTGACGGCGAGTGGGCTACCGTTGACGGAAAGTACCGCGTGCATGTCGGTGGTTCCTCGGCAGACACCCCGCTGGAAAAGGACGTTCCGTTGAACTTCAAACTCAGCAAGGACGACAGCAAGGACAAGGGGAACGGAAACAACGGAAACAACGGAAACAATGGAAACAATGGAAACAATGGAAACAATGGTACTCCTGGGCCTAAACCCGAAAAACCTTTGTTCGATACGAAGATTGTAAATGTAGAGGTTGTTAAGGAGAAAGTAACTAAAGCTCTCGAATCAACTGCTACAGTAGAATTTAAAGACGTGTCGAAAACGAACTGGAGTGCTAATGCGATTGAGCTTGCTGCTAAGATTGGATTCGTGAGAGGATATGCTGATGGTTCTTTCAAGTCGGATGCTAAGGTAACTAGAGCTGAATTCGCTACAATGTTAGTGAAGGCGCTGGGAATCAAACCAAAAGGAGATTCATCATTTGCTGACACAAAAGGGAATTGGGCAGCATACGAGATCAATGCTCTGAAGAGTAATGGTATCATCAATGGTTATACGGATGGAACCTTCAAGCCTGATAATCAAATCTCTAGAGCCGAGATAGTGACTATTCTCTCTAAGGTAATGAACATAAGCAATTCTCCCGGTACCTCTAAATTCAAAGACATATCCGGTAGTTGGGCGGAAGATGCAATCAACAAGTTATCTGCTGCTGGGATTGTCGATGGAAAAGGTGACGGAAAGTTTGATCCTAATTCTACTGCTTCTAGAGCTGAGTCAGTCACTATGATTCTTCGGGTTCTTAATGTTAACTTAGACCTAGGAATCAAGCTGTAAATTAGTTGTATGGTGGATGTCTATAGTATAGGTATCCACCAAGCTTCTTTGAAATGAAATAACTCTTAAATAGTGTAGCTGAATATAGATTCAGCTATAATCTCTCGGAAATCACGAAAATAACGGGAAAGTTGAGCATATTGATAATGCCCGCTTACCTATTAAGGTTAAGGCATCCGACACTATCGATCTGCGGATTGTTTTCGTGGAACTGGTTAACACTTTCTACGATTTGGAAATTAATAGAAACAACAGGAACAATGGAAATATCCCCCCGTTTGTAGGCCTCTGGCCATGGGATGACGTCGGCGACCCGGTAGGGGTTGTCAGGCATCCCGAAGGTAGTGAGCCCGCGGGCTCGGCGAATGAAGCCGATGCCCGCGGGCTCACCGCTTTTCTAAGGCGCCTCCATGGGCGACGAGAGGGACGAAAAGAGTCATGGAAGGACGTGAGAAGTCTGATGAAGAGATCCGTTCGGAACAGCCGGCGAGGTCCGGCGCATTCATGGTGGGTGGCCCTTGTTCTGATGGTCCTCTTGACCGCATGCACCGTCGAGGAATCCGACGGGCCGGTCGGGAACGATGACGCCGTGGGACCCGCCTCGTCTGGGCACGGCGACTGGCAGGCCCCCGGCTTGGTGGACCAGTTCGGCGCGCCGATCGAGGTGCCGACGCCGGGTCCGGCCACGGGCAGGACCCTGGACGTCACGCACTTCGGGGCAGATCCGGATCCGGACTCACACGACGACGCACCAGCCATCCGGGCTGCCCTGGACGCGGCCGAACCGGGTGACGAGGTCGTGCTGCCGGCCGGTACGTATGACCTGCGCTCCACTGACCCGGCCGACGATTCGGCGAACATCGTGTTGCGCAGCGGCGTGGACCTGCGCGGCGAGGGCCAGGAGAGCACCGTGCTGCTGACCTCCCTCGACGGCGAGGATAACAGCCGGGTGATCCGCGGCTCCGGCGTCCACGACGTCATCGTCGCTGACTTCACCATCACCTCCCGTCATGAGGGTCCACTCGGCGACGACCCCGACGACGGCGACGCGAGTGGCGGCCCGATGTACGGGATCCACCTCGGAGCCCACGAAGGGCAGGCCAGCTCCCGGGTCCTGTTGAAGAACCTGGGTATCCGAAGTTTCGAGCGCCACGGCATCTCCGTCAAAGCCAGCCGTGAAGTGACCCTCTCTGGAAACTACATCAGTGGGGCAACTGCCGTCGGCCCCGGCGGACAGGGCTACGGCATCGCTATCGAGGGCTCAGCGGACCAGCACGACCCGGATGCCGCCAACGATTCCCGGCACAACGTCGTCATCGGTAATACCTTCGATGGCAGGCATCTGCGGCACGCCATTCTGCTGCAGTTCCCCACGCACAACAATCTCGTGGCGGAGAACACCATCGTCGGCAGCCTTCTCGACGCTATCGACCTGCACGGCGAGGGTGAATACCTGAACGAGGTCCGGGACAACACGGTCATCGGTGGGCATCAGGCGGGCATCGCGCTGGGTAATTCCGGCGGGTCCAAGAACAAGCACGATGCCTCAGGACCTGGAAACTGGGTGCACTCCAACGACCTGGTTGGAAACCGTCAGGGAGTCCTCGTTATCCTGGGAACTCCTGACACCCTCATCGAGGACAACAGGATTACCGGCGGGGAGGATTCGAAGGCAGGCATCGAGATCCGCAATGCGCCGGGCACGGAGTTGCACGGTAACCACATCACTGGAGGGACTGACGGGTTCTGGGCCATCCGGCTCAGTGAGGACCGCGGTGCTGACGGACGGGGCACAGGAATCCCCTCAGGCATCAGGATCGAGAGCAACGTCATTCGACAGGCTGCCAACGGCATCAGGATCGATGCCGGGGAGGACCTCAGCATGGTCGAAAACGTCATCGACGACATCGACGGAACCGAGCTGAGGGTGGCCGACGGGATCAAGGTGAGCCGGTAGGCCACCTGCAAAAGTGATATTTGTTGATCTCCAGATGATCGGAAATCGAGTCCAACGTAAGAGGATTTGCAAGGCACTACCTTTAATGTAATTATGAGACACAAATATTAATGTAATTGAGTGTTAATGGCACTTTTCTCAGACACCAACTATAATGTCACTGACCATATTGTTAACATCCAACAAACTACAACGCCCACCATACAATCCATGCACAAAGCTTATTAAGTTTAACTACAAGCCGGACTGATTCCAGGTATTTCCTCCTGGTTTCGCTCGGCTTTTTCTTTTTCAATCCGATCTCTTCCTCACTTTTTCTCGATCAATATCCCCGTAATGCTTTTCCAGCACTGGATTTTTTTCGATTTAATCTAGCTGTTTTCATATCTTTGTAGTGTCAGAAGAAAATAAAGTTCTAGACTGAGTTACTTGTAGTAACGTAAATAGAGGATGGTTAGTTCATTATATGAGCTAGTCTCCTCTATTTTTTGTTTAGAAAGAAATAGTAACTATGGCTTTAAAACTTGATATAAATTATTTAATATGTTGAGAGGATAAATGCTTTCGTAGGGAGTGAAGCTGTGAGAGTACAAGAAGCAATTCTTAAAGATAATAAAAAGAGATATTTGCTGTTGGACGAAGTAGGTGTTTCAGTTGTTCCTGTTATTAAGTATTTAAAATACCTCGATCAGACAGGAAAAAGCAACAACACACTGAAGATTTATTGCTACGCATTAAAACAGTACTTCACTTGTCTTGAAGAGCGGAAGATAGATTATAAAGAAGTAGGAGTTAAGGATCTTGCTGTTCCCTCTCCTGTTTGAGCTAAAGTAGGCAGAATTCTTGAGCAACAAGTTGAAGTGACGAAGAAAAAATCTCAGCATAGTGACGTGATACGGTGGCCTTTTTTCAACTAAACGGATAGTCTAACTGAAGAAGGACTACTCGTAGGGCTGGACAAAGAAGTATAACTAATTTTGAAGATTCGTATATTATGATGCTTAAGGAGCGAAAATCATGGAATCAATCAAAAATAACGATCCGATGGTCGTGTCGTTCGTGCGCACCGTTCAAACGGGTGATGTGGATGCATTGCTTCGTCTCCTAGAAGAATTTCCTGACTTGGCCTCAAAGAGAGCCTTAGACAACAAAGGCAGTTCTCGTACTTCTCTGCACATTGTTAGCGATTGGCCGGGATACTTCCCTAACGGTCCCATGATCGTAAAGATACTAATTGCTGCGGGAGCTGACCCAAATGCACCAATAATTGGGGGAAGGCACTCGGAGACCCCATTGCACTGGGCGGCCAGCAGTGACGATGTGGATGTTGCCACTGCGTTAATCGATGGTGGAGCCGACATTGAAGTGCTTGGTGGCTCCATTGCTAATGGTACCCCTTTGGACAATGCAGTGGGTTATGGATGTTGGAACGTTGCGAGACTATTGGTACAGCGGGGTGCGCATGTGGACCAACTTTGGCATGCAGCAGCTCTAGGGATGATGTCTCGCGTAGAGGAACTGATGGGCTCCAATCCGGCACCTGCCGCGGATGACATTACCGAGGCTTTCTGGCATGCGTGCAGTGGAGGCCAACGTCGTGTTGCCGATTATCTCCTCTCCAAAGGAGCCGACATAAATGGGGTCCCTGGTTACACGGATCGCACGCCACTCGATTCGGCTGGCAGTCTCGACACTCGGAGAGATACGTTGGTTTCTTGGCTTAAAAGCAAAGGTGCCAAGTCGTCAAAAGAGTGACTGGCGTAGGTTTTTGCAGATTGGAATCCGCAAACGGGCAGGATACCCTAGTGATATACTTTCATTGGAGGTGCTTGTATTGTTATATGATGACCTCTCTTTTCTCTTGTAAAAAAGCCTGATAATAACAACTCTAGTATAAACAATCTCTCGGAAAAGGGTGCAGTGCATGAACAAAACGGATCGTTTGTTAGCCATAGTGCTTGAGCTGCAGCGTAACGAAGTGTTACGAGCCGAGGATTTAGCCGCTACATTTGAAACAAGCGTGAGAACCATCTACAGGGATATTCAGGCTTTGAGTGAAGCTGGCGTATCCGTGATAGGAGCGCCAGGGCAGGGATATTCCTTAATGGAGGGATATTTCCTGCCGCCAGTCAGTTTCACGGTGGAAGAAGCAGTGACGTTACTCATCGGGACAGATTTTATCGAGCATTGGTTTGATGTTCACTATGGCAGTAAGTCTCGAACTTCAAGAGGGAAGATTGAAGCCATCCTACCGGAACCGATCCGCAGTGAGGCATCCCGGATTCGCAAGAGCTTTCGTTTGCTTACTTCCGTTGAAGATATAGCACGAATACAAGAGAAGGCATACTTGGAAGCGATTCGTCGAGCGATACTGGATGAAAGAAAAATAAGATTCCAATATTCCAAAAGAATTGCCGAGGCTGATGGGAACCGCCAAAGTGTTCGTACGGTTGCTCCTTATGGACTTGTGCTTCATCAAGGGTCATGGGTACTCGTTACACGGTGTGAATTGCGTCAAAACATCCGTCATTTCCGGTTGTCCCGGATGTCGGAGCTTATCGAGCTGGAAGATAGATTTATGTTGCCAGCAGATTTCCTTTTAGATGTATACCAGCCTCCAGACGATCGCGACGTCCGTGTGCGCATATGGGTCCAACCTGACATTGCCGATAAGGTAAGGGAATCGAACAACTTCTATATAGAAACCATAGAGGATCACACGGAAGGGTTGCTGGTGACCTTACGTGTTCGGCAGCCTGAGGAATTGCTGCATTGGGTGCTCGGCTGGGGAGGCGGAGTGGTTGTGCTGGAGCCGGAATCCTTCCGACATCGGGTTAGAAACGAACTGGAAAAAACGTTAAAACGCTACTGACATAATGGTGTCAGTAGCGTTTTTGTATACTTAGAAAAAAAGATGATTAGAGGCGATGAGATATGATGATTACAACAAAGTTAGCATTACAACGATTTGAGGAAACTGCGACACATTATATTCATGAACTGGATCAATTCAGTCTGGAGCAGCTGATGCAAAAGCAAAGTGACAACGAGTGGTCAATCGGACAGATGCTTCAACATCTCATAAGCTCGGCGCTTGATATGCAGCTTCGTAATATTGATCAATGCCTGATGCCAAGCCAAGATCCCATGGTACCTCAAACGGAAAAAACCGAGGTTGGTGTGGCTATATTTTCTCAAGGAAGCTTCCCGCCCATTCGTATTCATGTTCCGCCTTCCCCACAATATACTCCGGAGCAGCCAGAAAGCAAAGAGCAGCTAATTCAAGGCTTGCACTCTGTCATCCAGAGAATGAAGGACATTGAACCTGCCCTTGAAAAAGCGTCCAAACAAAATATAGTGTCCCATCCGAGATTCGGTGGATTGTGTGCGGAGGAATGGTTTCAGCTTGTTGAAATGCACTACCGTCATCATCTTTTGCAGCTGGACCGCTTAAAACAAGGATTGGTACGGGAAGCGACATAAACATTTATTAAAAAAGGAAGGGATTTCGAGGTATGCAAATGGATGAAATAAGCGAGCAAAGCCGCTTCTGGATTGGTGTCGCGTCCGCATCCCATGTGAAGTGTGGAGAGTTGGAGGGATTCGCTCAGCTCTGTCACGGCAAGTCGGCACCTTTACGTAAGATGCGAGCAGGCGATTGGTTGATCTACTATTCCCCGCGAACAGAAATGAGGGAAGGGGCACCACTCCAAGCGTTCACCGCTATCGGCGAAGTGGATGATGATAAAGTCTACGAATATCAGATGTCAGAATCATTTGTGCCATTACGCAGAAATATCCGCTATATTTCATGCTGTGAGGTACAGATTAGAGATCTATTAGAAAAGCTTAGCTTCACTCGCGGGAACCGAAATTGGGGGTATTCCTTTCGCTACGGTCATTTTGAGATCGGTCGGGAGGACTTTTTGACAATTGCCAGTGCGATGCTAAAATGAGCAGATAGAAAGTTCTTAAAACTTGCCGTTATTAATAGCGCGGAGAACCTTACCATAAGAAACGGAGCTGTCGTTGAACAAACGGGAGACGTTAGTTCAATGAAACAGCGACAGTCTAGGACTTTATTTTCTACCGACATGTAGAAAGCAATTTCAGTCTGCCACTCAAATGCTCCCTGAACCAACGGGTAACAAAATGATCAGTGATTACGAGGATGCCGAACAGATTTCAGATTATGCAAATGATGCGATAAACGCACTTATAAAAGCTTGAATCATAAACGGCAGCAATGGAAAGCTTAATCCTGCGGATAGCTCAACAAGAGCAGAATTAGCACAAATGCTATACAATCTGCTTTCACTGTAAGAAAAACGGTATCAAATTATATGTGTAGCCTACAGGTGACACACTTCTGATTTAGAGCAAACAGGGTTCAGAATATTATTCTGAACCTTGTTTGCTTAGATGAATTGTTTAGTCAGAACAAAAATATTTTCACGCGAACGGTTAATTAAGGATTGAGTTTTGTTAATGATTGTCTAAGCAACTTTCTAAGGTAACCAACGTCTAATCATGTATAGAAGTGAATAGAAGAGGAGCTAAAGTCATCATGAAAAAGGTTATAACAGGGCTTCTGCTTATGTTAGTCATTAGTCTAGGCTTGTCCGGACAAGCATCTGCAGATCAGGCAAGCTTAGAGGCAAGCTCAAAAATTAGCTTTCATGACGAAAAGCTGGAGCAAGCGATCAGGCAAATTTTAGACAAGAACGAGGATGAAGCTATTACGAAGCAAGAAATGGAATCGCTGACCGATCTTAATCTAGCATTCAAAGGGATCAAGAGCGTACAAGGCCTGCAATATGCGACGAATTTGACGAATCTGAATCTATACCTGAACGAGATTGCGGATATCGAGCCGCTCGCAGCGTTAAAACAAATTCGCTATCTAGATCTTTCCTACAATCAGATCGATTCAATTGGGGTTTTGTCCTCCTTGAAGAACTTGGAGAGTTTAACGGTGAACGGGAACAACCTTACATCGATTGATGTAGTTAAGCATTTCCCACGTCTGAACGAGCTCGGAGCAGGTGCTAACCATATTACTGATATACAGGTGCTAACGACACTCAAAGATTTAACATGGTTAAAATTGAATGATAATCCGATCGCGAATTTTGAACCGATTAGCAAATTGACTAAGATTATAAATTTGGATCTTGAGAACAATAAGATCTCGGATCTAAAGCTGCTTAAACCGCTGTCTAAGAGCTTGATGAACCTTCACATTGGCGGCAATCAGATTACAGATCTTAATGCGCTTGAAGGATTGAGCCTATTGAGATCTCTATACGCGGAGAACAATCAGATTAAAGTAATTACTCCTCTGCGAAAGCTGACAAACCTGGAGGTTTTGAATCTCAACAACAACCTAGTATACGATCTTGAGCCGTTGAGATCTCTTAAAAAGATTTCTAACTTATACTTAGCGAATAATCGGATATGGAATATCGAGCCGATTAGCAACCATAGGTTCGATACTCACTTTGACACAGGAGCGATAAGATACGGTCTGGATTTAACGGGCAACTACTTGGATTTGAGGAATACGACGAAATCCTACATGCTTCTGAACAAGCTTGCAGGGGATGGACATCCTTTAAATCAATTGAAAGCTCAGCGATTAGTCATAGGAAGTACGACCGCCTACGTAGGGGAGAGTGCGTTCAAGCTTAGCACTGCTCCATTTATAGTGTCACAGCGCACTTATGTTCCAGTTAGATTCGTATCGGAGCGATTAGGTGCGAACGTTGCGTGGAATCAAAGCAAGAAAGAAGTCACCATCGTGAAGGACGGCAAGACGATCCGTTGGGTTGTTGATAAGAAGACTGCAAACGTAAATGGAAAAACGGTTGCTTTTGATACGCCTTTGCTCTTGAAGAAAGGAACTACGTTTGTACCGGTACGCTTCGTATCCGAGCTGCTGGAATCTTCAGTAGAGTATATACCGAGCAGCAAGTCAGTTCTTATTTTTGAGAAAAAATAACGTTTAAACGTAAACCCGAAAGCTAGACATGGTTAAAGTGTCTGCCTTTCGGGTTTTTTCGGCTATAACTTTCCCCTGTTCTTCTAATATGACTATATTAGCACAAGCTGTCAGGTAATTTAGGGAGAAGGGGTGAATTGGAATACTACATAGTAATTTGTCATAAGTTATAAATAAGTTTTTAATTTATGACATAGGAGTATGCAACACATGAATAGATTTGTGTACTATGGCTATCCGCAGGCCTATGCCTCATTCCCAGCCCCGCAATATTATTGGAATGGAGACTTACAGCGCAAGGAAACTCTGGTGTTGCCAAAAAATGTCATGTACACAACAGCAGTGGAACCCAAATTTATAGAGCATTTAACCCAACACATAGGGTTAATGATTGTCATTACGACAACTGTCGGCAAATTGGTAGGTACTCTGGATGATGTTTTCATTGATCACGTAGCTCTTATAGTTCATGGAAAAAAGCATCACATTCGATTATGTGAAATCGTTTATTTTGAAAAAGCAGAAGAGAAATAAGCAATGAACGCGAGCGGACTAATCATAAAGTTATAACCGGAAAAAGTTCGAGCAAAGCTTTAAAAAGTCGACTGCAAGCCGAAGTGATTTCAGGGCATTTACCCCTGATTTCACTCGGCTTTTTATTTTCTTTTCTGTTTTCTTCTCCGATTTTCATGGACTTTACTATGGTGAAAGTGTCTAATTTAGTGAACAGACAAGGTTACGTTCCTTTATAATATCAGGTTTGCGTTATTAGCTGTTTTGGTGAGATGATTTCTTATCCACATAAATAGTTCCATCACTTTGCAGCTCGGCAAAAAATACATCATGTACGGACTGCACTCCATACGGTTTGATTTGTTCTTCAAGCCACTCGCGATTCAATTGCAGCTCCTTCAAATTCCTCTTAACAATTTTGCCATCGACAATGAGTTCGGTTGGAAGATACAATCGCTCACGAACGGGTATTTGCAGATCCATTCTTGTCGGACTTTCCTCTTCTTGCTTCTTTAATACACTTAATTTCCCGTTCGGCTCCAGAATCGCATAGTCGACTTCCCGTACGGAAAATACACTTTTCTCTCTGAGAAGCATGCTCAAATCGTCCATATTTAGCTTGCTCAAAGCCATAGCTTTTGCTTGAATTTTTCCCTTTTTGATGACGATTGCAGGCTCCCCGTCGAATAATACTCGAATTAGCGGAGATTTAAGGCTTAGTTGCTCAATGATTATAGTAAGCAGCGCCCACATTGTCATTACAGTGATACCTGCGACTACTTTTATTTCTTTATTTAAAGCCATTTCACCGGCAATGTTCCCGAGAGCAATTCCGGTAATATAGGTGAAAAACGTCATTTGACTTAATTGTTTTTTTCCTAAAATGCGCGTTAATAATAATAGAACTATAAAGCCTAACAAAGTTCTGAGGGAGTACTGCCATATCGTATCCATAACTCATCTCCATAGCATGTTTCTTCATTCTAACCCAACCCAGAATATGCCCAGTTATTTTGACTATCGTGCCAAAGGAGGGGACCCCAATCTTTTGAGGAAATATTTCAACATATGATGTATCTTGTCCCCGTAATGGAAGTTCATTCATAACTTAACCACCCATAGGCTTTTCATGTCATCGCTTAATAGTCTAAAGGAGTAATTACTATTCTTAATGTGAGAAAACAAGAAAATTCAAACTAGCTATTTTCTCTTTTTCCAAATCCATTACACCTATATTATTAGTAAAAGATAAAAGCACTCAAAATTGATTCATGAGGAGGAGATAAACAAAATTGAAACCTATTGTACAACTAATGCATTTTGGCTATCATCAGGCGATGAGCTGCATATTTCCGGTTGCTATCTTTGGAACTCTTGCCCTCTCTAGCATAATAGAGGTACCTTTCCTCCATCGCTATGATGCCATTCTACTTATATTGCTTGGAGTGCAATACCTCATGTACCGCTGCGGATTAGAGACGCGTGATGAAATCAAAGTAATTTGTATATTTCACATTATTGGTTTGGTGCTGGAGCTATATAAGGTATCGATGGGATCATGGTCATACCCTGAGCTTGGATATACAAAGCTGCTCGGTGTCCCACTTTATAGCGGGTTTATGTATGCAAGTGTAGCAAGCTTTATGTGTCAGGTATGGCGGAGACTGCGGATGGACATGACTGGCTGGCCAGGGCTTGCGCCCTCGGTACTGCTAGGAGGAGCAATCTATTTCAACTTTTTCACACATCATTTTATTCCCGATTTTCGTTGGTGGCTGACGGCGCTTGTATTTATTGTCTTCTGGAAAACATGGATCATATATCGGGTACGAACTAAAACATATCGAATGCCCTTAACGCTCGCTTTTATCATTGTAGGTTTTTTCATCTGGTCAGCTGAAAATATAGCCACTTTTTTTGATGCTTGGAAATACCCTGACCAGCACCAAACCTGGCAGCTGGTTAGTTTCAGTAAGATCAGCTCGTGGTTCCTTCTGGTCATTATTAGCGTCATCATCGTTGCCCAGCTTAAACATGTGAAAGCAAGTCGGACAACGAACGATTCGCAGGCCAACTAAGGAACTGATAAGCCCCTAACTACACGATCGCTGTCCAACATGTGATTATGATAAAATGGATGTAATTCTTTAAAACTAAGGAAGTGTTAAACTATGAATTTCGAAATGGTTATGCAGGAGCTGGAAGCTCTCGGCAAGGAACGAACCAAGAAAATATACATATCCAATGGCGCGCACGAACCGCTCTTTGGTGTGGCTACAGGCGGAATGAAGCCCATAGCCAAGAAAATCAAAAAAAATCAACCTTTGGCTGAGCAGCTTTACAAAACGGGGAATTACGACGCCATGTACTTTGCAGGCATTATTGCAGACCCAAATGCAATGACTGAAGCTGATTTTAATCGTTGGATAGATTTGGCTTACTTCTATATGCTCTCCGATTATGTAGTGGCAGTAACCTTGGCAGAAACAGATATCGCACAAGAAGTTGCCGATAAATGGATTGCAAGCGGCGACGAGTTGAGAATGTCAGCGGGCTGGAGTTGTTATTGCTGGCTTTTGGGTAATCGACCTGACAGTGAGTTTTCCGAAAGTAAACTTGCCAATATGCTTGAAATGGTGCAGAATACGATTCACGATTCTCCCGAACGAACCAAATACGCTATGAATAATTATCTTTATACAGTGGGGGTATCCTATTTGCCGCTCCATGATAGGGCGGTCGAGACCGCTGAGGCAGTAGGTCCAGTAGAAGTCAAAGGGGATAAGACAAAAAGCAAGTCTATACAGGCATCCGTAAATATTCAAAAGGCAATAGATAAAGAACAACTGGGTTTTAAACGCAAATATGTAAGGTGTTAAACGATTGCATTGCAGACCGCCCAAAGCTGGCGGTCTGCTCTTGTACGATTAAATATGCAGTTACCTGCTGAAGTAATCCTCCAGCCCTTTCGCAATTGCTTTGGCTGCTTTCTTTTGGTAGTCGGAGCCGCGGATGATGGATTCATCCTTTGCGTTGGTCAAGAAACCGAGCTCTACGAGTGTAGATACCGTATCATTTTCCCGCAAGACGTGAAGATCGCCGAAAGAAATCCCATTGCTCTTCAAGCCGATGCCGTCCGCAAGTCTGTTCTCCAACGCGCGGGCCAATTGCTGATCTTTCGATTCCGAATAATAGAAGGTAAGTATGCCGGACGTTTTATTCTCCGAGGAATTATAATGGATGCTGACGAAAGCGTCCGCGCCGGCGGATTCGCTTATCTTCACTCTGTCGGAAAGTTGGGGCTTCTCCCCATCCTTCGTTCTTGTCATGAGGACGCGCGCTCCGCGATTGCGCAGCTCATCCTCGAGGTAGAAGGAGGTGCTCAAATTAAGCTCTTTCTCCATCGTTTCAAATTTCGTACCGATCGCTCCGGGATCGTCTCCGCCGTGACCGGGGTCAATGACGATTACTTTCCCTTTAAGTCCCTTCGATTTTCCTGAAGAAACTGCCGCCGTTTGTATTGCGTCTTTCACGATATAACGATCTGATACCCAGCCGGTTTGCCCATCCGGAGTCTGGATACGAACCCATCCTTCCCGGTTGTCTATTATCGTAACAGCCTCACCCTTTGTTAGGCCTCCTAGAACCTTATATTTCAATCCGGCGCCGGCCCTGATCCGAAGCGAATCCGCCAGTACAGTTGCACGGGTGGCTGCAGAACTCTTTAGCACACTGTCAACTTGATCTGTCGCCGATGCCGTTACGACACTGCCATCGACCTTCTTCAAATAATAACCTGCCGCCCAGCCGGAGACCCGGTCCGACTTGATGCGCAGCCAGCCGTGCTCTTCGTTCGAAACGGTGACTATCTCGCGGTTCTTCAAAGAACCCACAATCGACGATTCAAGAGAAGGCTCGCTGCGGACATTCAATGAATCGGTGTATACCTTGGCTGTATAACTACCGCTTGCTTCCGCCCGATTTGGTATAGTATTAGAAATACTAATCAAACCATAGGTTAACATTATCAGATATACAATTTTTTTCATACAAGTCTCCTTTAGTATTCATAGGTTATGTAGGTCTACTATTATACCAGCAATTACTAGATTCATGCAGATCTTAAAATTGTTTAGGGAAACATATTCCTGCTTTGTATCTTGATAAAGGCGTAATTATTCAGAACGAATCTCTTAAATGTATCCTGTGCCATCTGGAGAATGATTGGAGCAGATAATCGAATGAAATGTAGCAGAATGACGATTTAAATACATTTATCAGGGTTACAGATGAAGTGTCGAAGCGATAATGAAAACCGTTTCCCCGCGCGTTCGAACAAGAGAAAAGGGCTTTCTCGACGGTTGGAGGACGGAAACAAAAGGAGTGAAGAAGTTGGATCGTTACAGACCGAGGTATCACTTAACGCCGCCGCGCAATTGGATGAATGACCCCAACGGCCCTTTCCAATCGGGCGGCGAATATCATTTGTTTTACCAGCACAATCCTTCTGCGCCGGAATGGGGCGATATCCACTGGGGACATGCCAAAAGCCTCGACCTGGTGAACTGGACGCATTTGCCGGTTGCGCTCGCCCCTTCACGCGAGCTCGGAGAGCTGCATTGTTTCTCGGGTTGCTCGGTCGTAAACGACGACGATGTGACATTGTTTTATACGAGCATCGGGGAAGGAGAACGGAACCCGACGAGTGGCGCACAGCAGTGGACGGCCAAAGGAAAAGACTTGCGAAATTGGCGCAAGCCGGACATCAATCCCGTATTAACCGCGGAGCTGCACGGAGAGCTTCGGATTACGGAATGGAGAGACCCTTACATCTGGAAAGAGCAAGACGGATGGCGCATGCTGCTAGGAGGCACAGAGGGTGACAGAGGCTGCAGTTTGATTTATCATTCCGACGATTTGGAAAATTGGAGCTTCAAGGGGATTTTCCATCAGGGAGACGAGTCAATCTGGGAGTGTCCGCATCTGTTCCGCTTTGGAGATAAGGCCGTTCTGTTCTATTCTCCGAGCGGACCGGTTCGCTATGTTTCTGGAACAATAAGTGAGAATAGATTGACGGATGTGCTGAGGCATGGCACCGTCGACTTCAGCGGCTGGGAAGGCTATTATGCCTCAACGGGCTTCGTTGACGAGAAGGGTCGTCGCATTCTGCTCGGTTGGGTTCCGGAAGGAAGAGGAGAGGATTTCCCGGCAAGCTTGGAATGGGCGGGGATGCTGGCGTTGCCGCGTCTTGTCAACCTCAAGCCAAATGGCGCGCTCGCGATGTCGCCGGTTCCCGAGCTGGAGACGCTGAGGGGCGAGAGCCGAAGCTTTGCAGACGTTAGCGTCGGGCAAGCTCCGATGAATACGGGCGTGAATTCGACGTCCTTCGAGTGTTTGGTGGAAATCGATAGACGGACCGCAGGGACGGGTAAATTGATCGTTTCCATATTTGCTACAGCGTGCGGTCGGGAGAATACGGACGTGTGCTTGGATTTGGCGACGAATGCGATCGTCATCGACCGTTCAAATTCAAGCTTGTTCCCGAATGTACATAAATCGCCGGTAAAGGGGGATTTGCCGCCCGCAGATGAAGCTGAGCCGCTGAGGCTGCGAATTTTCGCGGATCAATCGATCGTCGAAGTTTTTGTCGATGATGAAACATGCCTTTCGGCGAGAATCTATCCTTCCTTGGATGGCAGCGACGGCATCGAGCTTCGTTCGAGCGGCGACATGGTCGTCTCCAAAATAGAAGTCTGGGAGATGAAGGAAGCGGAAATTCGTAGCGAAAAGAAATAGTCGATAGCTACTATGAGATGCATAGGGCTATCGCAATAACAAACAGCGGCTTACCGGTAGATTCTATTACGTCCGGATAAGCCGCTGTTTAAATGTAGAATCAATCTGTGGAAGCGTCATTAAGCAAGTAGGAGGATAAATCATTCGGACTAAGAGGAGGAAGCGGTTGCTGGCAGGGCATACATGTCCCTCCTGTCTTGTCCGCAGTAGCGGGTAAAATGGTCGCGATACAGCCTTCCGTTCGGCACGGTAAACGTTCCGTTATTAGCTCCCTCATGAAATAAATGTTCAGCGTCTGTCATACGATCGCAGACAATGACAGGTACGTTATACCTAGCCGTGATACCATGTTTTTAGAAAGGAGTTTTGCGAATGGAATGGCTGAATCGAATGATGTCGGCGCTCGACTTGATGGAGGCGAAGATGGAGGAGCCGTTAGATGTCACGGAGCTTGCGAAGGCAGCATACTCGTCCCCCTATCATTTTCAGCGAATGTTTTTTATGCTGACGGGCATGACTGTGGCCGAGTACGTACGGAAACGACGTTTGACCTTGGCGGCTCAAGAGCTTGCGCTGTCCGGTCCGAAGGTGATTGATGTTGCCATGAAATATTGTTACGATTCACCCGAGTCGTTCTCCAAGGCGTTCCGCAAGCTGCATGGCATTTCGCCCTCCGACGCACGGAATCTCGGCGTTCAACTGAAGGCCTTTCCTCGCATCTCCTTCCACCTATCACTGAAGGGAGATAAAGAAATGGACTACAGAATTGTGCAAAAAGATGAGTTCACCGTCATAGGCAAATCGATCCGAACATCGACTATAGAGGGAGAGAATTCAACGGAGATTCCGAAGTTTTGGCGAGATAGTCAAGCGGACGGAACTGTGGGAAAAATTGCTGCCTTAGGAAAAACGGAAGATATGCTGGGACTCTGCTATGATGCGCAGCAGGATGGTGAGGTTTTTAAATACGCAATTGCGGTAGAGACGGATGCGACATTGTCCGACAGCGGGTTTGAATTCATACAGATTCCTGCAGCTACGTGGGCTGTGTTTACGTCCACAGGTCCGATGCCCGGAGCGATTCAAGAAGTCTGGGGCCGCATCTACCAGGAATGGTTCCCGACTACGGGATATGAGCAGGCCGAAGGACCCGATTTAGAACTTTATCCACCTGGAGATACGATGTCCGAACATTATCGATGTGAGGTATGGATTCCGATTGTAAAGAAATAAAAAAGAAGCTCGGTTACCTGAACGTCTGACGGACAAAGTATAAACGGTTGTAAAGAACAATAACGATAAACCAGCACGAGGGGAATTGGATTATTTAACCAATTCACCTCGTGCTTTTTCATTTTCAACGAAGGAAAAATCAGTTATGCTTTTCAAATTGGTTTACAATGATTCAGTGATTACTACTCATCATTGGGAGTGGGATAGCTATAAAATGAAAGGTCAGACGGGGGAACGCAGATTAAAAGAATATCTCTACAACACACCTCTACTGTTCCACTTAGATGCAGCTACATGGAAAGAACGAAAACAAGACATTGTGCAAAATATGAAAACATGGCAACTTTTCCAGCAAGCCGCTTTAAAGCAGCAAATGACGAATTTCGAAGTTTTAACATCGGATCGGCTTGTCCAAAAGACCACATTTGGCGAAAATTTATCGGTCACAGCAAATTTCGGTAGCCAAACATACGAGGGAATCAAACCGCATACTGCAGTCATACTTCAGGACGGCAAGGAAACTGTGATTGAAATAAATGAACTAGATTAATTTGATTAAAAGGTTTAGTTTTTCGCATGGTACTGAGTAATGGTCTTCCACTGCCGCGGTGGATTCCAATCAACTGGTTATAAGACTGGACAATCTATCAGATGAACACTGACAGATGCTCCAGTCTTTTTTTTCCTTTTTTGCAGATAGCAGAATCAGTGTCCGTAAGGTAGTTAAGGAAGCACAGCGTTCGAGTTTTTTGCTGTAATGCAGCACTTTCTAACGAACGATCTCATTCATAATATAAGGCAAAGCCATCCTTGAGATAACGGCACGCTGGGAACCGCTAAGCGAGACGAACTTGTGTCCCTTAAGCTTGCTGAAGTATTATTAAAAGTTGTATCACACATCATGTTCTCTGATCTTTCCGATCATGCATGGGAAAGGAGCCTATCTTGAAGGTAAGAAGCTTGTATGAAAATTTTGTGAAAAATAATCTGTTTATGAAAATGATTTTGTTGTTCACACTGATCACAACGGCGACGATTGTGGGCCTTTCTTATTTTATGTTCAATATGATGTCGGAATCGATTGTCCGCAATGAGCTTGAAACCCAGAAAAAAGCGATGGATAGTGTAAACAGCTATATGACCCGCAAATATGATTCCGTACAATCGATTATGCTGGATGTATACCGGAATGATTCGTTATCGCTCCAGCTTTCCTACTTTCTGCAAAATCCATTTGAGGATTACATGAGATATCAATTGGATCAGTATGCCGATGAGACCAATGTAGATATGCCAAAGGGGCTTGCTTATTTTGAGAGTAAGCTGGAAAACGATACGGATATCGAAAATTTGCTGCTATACAGCTCGGAACAGCAGTTCTTATATGTATACAAGCAAGGACATGTAAACAAATTAATACCAGCTAACGCCTCACACTCTTATATACCTGATGCTATGGCGCTAGAGAATAATAGGGTATCGGTGCCGAATGCTTGGGTACGCAATGCCATTAATCAGCAGGAACCTAAGCTCTATGCTGTGCGCGTACCAATAACGGACAAGAATACGTTAAAAAATTTGGGGCAGCTGCTCGTTTATTTTAATTCGGAACCTATTAAGAAGGAATTGGAGAGCTACACAGGGCAATTAAAGGGATATATTCTCGTTTTGGGACAAACGGGTGAAGTGCTGTTTGACTCATCCGACCGCTATTATGGGGCTCGATATCCCTATGCGGATAAAATTAATTCCTTGTATGATACGGCGATGCTGGAACAGGAATCGTATGTGACGACGCTGACTCAAAAAGAAGCAGGCTATCTGGTCGTTGGCGTTGCTCCGAAGGCAGAGGTCGCTGCTGCATATAAAGGGCTGAAGCGCACCATTATATTGATTAGTGTGATTTGTATCGTACTGGTGCTTTTTCTGTTGATTCTGGTTGTAAGCAATTATGCCAAACGAACCAATAAAATTATCCGGGTAATGCGAAAAGTGAAAAGTGGCGATTTGTCCGTGCGCATTCAAGATGAAAAAGAAGATGAGCTCGGACAAATTTCCAGAAGCTTCAATGATATGCTGGGCGAGCTAACGAGATACATCGACAGCGTATATAAAGCAGAAATTAAGCAAAAGCATTCAGAGCTTGCTGCTTTGCAAGCAAGGGTAAACCCCCACTTTCTATATAATACTTTAGAAGTGATCCGCATGAGGGCCGTATCGCAGGGGGCGAAGGATGTAGGAGAAATGATTTATAGCTTGTCGGTGTTATTCAAAAGCTTCATGCAGACAAAGAGTGAAAATACGCTCAAGGATGAGCTTGAGACGTCACGTCTTTATTTGGAGCTCTTTCGTATCCGTTACAAGGACAAGCTATCCTACGAAATCGTATGCGACGAGCGTTTGGCAGGCAAAAAAATAATGCGGATGGCACTGCAGCCGATTATAGAAAACTACGTTGTGCACGGTCTCCAGCCTCGCAAATTGGATAATCATATCCGGATAAGTGTATTGGAGCGGGAAGGCCGAGTTCGTATTCAAGCTGAAGATAACGGCATAGGGATAACGGAAGAACGGCTGGAATGGATTCGCAAGTCGCTAGACTCTGGGGAGGAAGCTGGTGACTCCTTTGGATTACGCAGTGTGCATGAGAGATTGAAGCTTCTCTATGGAACGGATTACGGCCTTGAAATAGATAGCACACCAGGGATTGGAACGATTGTGTCGATCGAGTTTCCAGCTCAGGAGGAGGCACTGCATGTATAGAGTATTTATTGTAGATGACGAGCCGTTCATTATCGAGGGCTTGTACGATATTATCGATTGGTCAGCATTTGGGCTTGAAATTGTTGGTTCAGCAGAGAATGGGATGGATGCGCTTGTCGCCATTAAAGAGTGTGTCCCAGAAATATTGTTGACGGATATTTCTATGCCCGTGATGGATGGCTTGACCTTGATCCGCGAAGCAAGGAAGCTGCAGCCGGATTTGAAGATTATTATTTTGAGTGGATACAATGAATTTGACTACATTAAGACCGGACTAAAGCTTGGCGTGGAAAATTATTTGCTTAAGCCGATTAATATCGACGAGCTGCAGGAAACGCTTGCTAATACGATTGATAAGCTGAATATGACGAGACCGAATCGATTATTTAGTGATTATGATATTCGGATTTTAAGGGATAATATATTGTATCGCTGGTTAACCGGACGAATTGCGCCTAATGAGCTGAATGAGCGGATGGACATGCTGGACATTCGAATGGATGCCCCCTATCTCATTACCGCTATACTCCGGACAGAAAGCCAATTAGATTCATCCTACGAGGCGGTACAGCGGCTTGCGGTTCAAGATCCGTCAATGCTGCCCTTTGTAGACATCGATGGTGATTTAGTTATTGTTTTTATGCTTGAGGATAAAGTTCAAGGTAAAGAAAAAGCGATTCATATGCTTGAAAATATGCAGAAACGGTTGGCTCCCAGCCGTATGCGAACTTCGATTGGCAGTGTGGAGGCGATTGGTGAGGATGCACCTCGAAGCTATGCTCACGCGAAGAAAGCGCAGGAATATTTTTTGCTGCTGGATGAACCGGCAATATTAGATTATGTCTCGCTTACGGAGAAGAACAACATTGGGAATATAGCAGCTCAGCCACTTAACTGGTCGACATACTCAAAGCTGATTAAGGCAAAGGATCTGGAAGCTCTTCATGCGGCGATCGATGCTGAATTTGGGGCTTATCAGACACTCGAGGGAGTTACGCCGGCGTATATTCAAAACATGGCGATTGAGATGATGATTCGATTCAAAATGGAGCTCAAAGAGATCAAGCAAGCCGATCAGCCCGAGCTGTACAAAGCGGGCTTCGTGCAGATTATGCAGGTTGATACGATTGAAGGCTTAGCTGCAGTCGTCAAAGAAGCAGCGACGTTAACAGTTGAATCGCTAATGTCCGATGTGAAGAGCCCGATTATTCAGCTCCTGCTGGGCTATATTCATGAAAACTATGCACAGCCGCTGTCATTAAAATTGCTCAGCCAGCAATATAATATCCATCCCGTTTATCTTGGTCATCTGTTTCAGAAGGAAACGAATGAAACGTTTACGGAGTATATCAATAAATATCGAATCGAAAAGGCAAAGGTCATGCTGAAGGAAACGCAATTAAAAGTACAGGAAATTGCCACGCAGGTTGGTTACTGGGAAAGCGGCTATTTCTACAAACAATTTAAGAAATATGTTGGCATTTCTCCTACAGATTACAAGGGACTACTCTAATGCAAGATAGAGCAGTCCTTTTTTCTTTAATTTGTACACCATACCTTTAGTTTGTCGACTATATGAAAACCGTTACATCCGTTATTTTTATATTAGCCCCTTCAACACAACAGAAATCAGGGCTAAGCAATAAAGTAAGCGCATGTTTATGCAGTAGGATAGTGCTTCGCAACAACATCTAGGGAGGATATACAAAATGATTAGAAAGAAAAGAAAATTTATGCCGGCGCTAACGCTAATGCTGGTCATGTCAATCGTTCTTAGTGCCTGTGGAGGCGGTAAAAACGAAGGCGAAGGAACTGCTGAAAAACCAGTAGAGCTAATTTGGTACACAATTGGTACACCTCAAAAAGATGTAGATAAAGTAATGAAGGAAGTAAGCAAATATACAGCTGAGAAAATCGGCGTTACGATCAAAATGAACATGATTGATTGGGGCGACTATTCACAGAAGCTGCAGGTTATGACAGCATCCGGTGAAGCAGTAGACATTATGTTCACATCTTCATGGGCGTTTGACTACGTTCAAAGCGCTAGAAAAGGCGCGTTCATGCAAATCGATGATCTGCTGAAAGAGCATGGTCAAGGCATTATCGACACACTTGATCCGGCATTCCTTGAAGGCTCCAAGGTTGATGGCCATAACTATGGTATTCCGGCTAACAAAGAGCTGCCTGCTCAAGAGGTATGGCGCTTCAATAAGCAGTATGTAGATAAATACAAGCTGGACATTTCGAAGGCTACTACGCTAGAAAGCCTTGAGCCCATGTTGAAATTGATCAAAGAGAACGAACCAGGCGTATATCCTTTCGCTGTTGATAAGAATCAAATGCCTAACGTGCCTTATGACTACATCATCGAGAAGCTGCCAATGGCTGTCTCTCTTGATACGAAGGACTACAAAATCGTTAACGTTCTAGATACACCAGAAATGAAACAAGCTTTGAATACCATGCACAAATACTATAAAGCAGGCTACATTCCTACGGAAGCAGCTACGATGGATTCCATGACAGATGTTCAAACGACTGGCAAATGGTTCTCCGATCGTGCGACGACTCAGCCTTTTGCTGATAATCTATGGTCTGCAAGCTACGGCTACCCAGTCGTATCGACACCTGCAAGTGATGCGCTTATTTACAACTGGTCTGTTATGGGTTCGATGCAAGCTATTTCAGCTAACTCGAAGTATCCGGAGAAAGCAATGGAATTCCTTAACCTGCTAAACACAGATCCTGTGCTTCGCAACATGATCGACTCAGGCATTGAGGGCGTTCACTACAAAAAAACGAGCGACAACGTTATGGAAAATCTTCCTGAAGCAAAAAATTATGACATGCCAACCTTCTCGCTTGGTAACGTTATGCTCACGTATTTGAACAGCACAGATCCTGCTAACAAGTGGGAAGAGTTCAAAAAGTTTAATGATGCAGGTAAAGAAGCACCTCTTCTTGGCTTCAACTTCGATCCTACGAAGGTGACGACAGAAATAGCTGCCGTGCAAAACGTAAAAGAAGAATTTTGGGCGCCGCTAATGACAGGAACAGTTGATCCTGAAGTTTACCTGAAGCGTGCGAATGACAAGCTTAAAGCAGCTGGTCTTGATAAAATTATGGCTGAGGCACAGCGCCAGCTTGACGAGTGGAGAGCGGCTAACAAGTAATATATGAGAGGTATGAGGGGAGTGCTTCGCATTCCATTCATACCTTCTCTCATTAATCTGACTACAGAGAGGTGATCATGTGGGAGCCTTAGGGCGGTTTTTCAAAGATATTAACAAAAATAAAGCGATGCTGATCATGGTTCTTCCAGCTACACTATGGTTCATCTTCTTCTCCTATTTGCCGATGGCCGGTATGGTTATTGCGTTTAAGGAATACCGTTACAGCCGTGATGGATTTCTTGCCAGCATTATCCAAAGTAAATGGGTAGGACTACAGAACTTTAAATTTTTGTTTAGTACAAATGACGCTTATATCATAACGCGCAATACCGTTCTCTATAATATATTTTTTATCGTGCTTGGCCTTGTCATTGCTGTTGCGATGGCCATTATGCTCGCTGAAATTACGAACAAAAAATTAGCTAAGGTTTATCAGACAGGTATGTTCTTGCCATACTTCCTATCATGGGTTATCGTCGGCTATTTCGCATTCAGCTTCTTGAGCTTGGATAAAGGCGTTGTTAACCATATGTTTAGCTGGTTTGGAATCGATCCTGTGAACTGGTATTCAGATCCAACTTATTGGCCGATTATTATAGTCGTCGTGTTTCTATGGAAATCAGTCGGTTATAACAGTGTTATCTATTTGGCAGCCATCATGGGTATCGATAAATCGCTTTACGAAGCAGCAATGATCGATGGCGCAAACAAATGGCAGCAAATCCGGAACATCACGATTCCGATGCTGACACCGCTCATTACGATATTAACACTGCTTGCGATCGGTAAGATCTTTTATGCGGATTTCGGGCTATTCTATCAAGTGCCGCGAGACTCTGGAACGCTTTACAGCGTAACGAATGTTATCGACACTTATGTTTATCGCGGTCTTAAATCAACGGGTGAAATCGGCATGAGTACAGCAGCTGGTTTGTATCAGTCGATCATTGGATTCGTTCTTGTTATTACATCGAACGGAATTGTTCGTAAATTCAATAAAGACAATGCTTTGTTCTAGTCAAATAAGAAATTTGCTGGAACTAGCATTGCGAAGGGAGGAAAATCGCTGTGTCCGTTGAAAATGTTGGAAAAGCGAAATCTCGCGATTTTCATAAGTTAACGCCCATTTGGAATATCGGATTCCATTCCGTGGCTGGTATATTTGCTTTATTATGTGTATTTCCGTTCTTATTCGTTACGATTATTTCGTTTACAGATGAGTCAACGCTAGCCAAGAACGGCTATTCGCTATTTCCGGAAAAATGGAGTCTTGAGGCTTACAGCTATCTATTTAAAGCGGGGGATCAGTTGCTCCGGTCCTATGGTGTTACGATAGCCGTAACGGTTATTGGAACGGTCATAGGTGTTGTATTTACAGCACTTTTTGCTTATGCAATTTCGCGTCGCAGCTTTAAATATCGTGGATTTTTTGCCTTTTTCGCTTTCTTTACAATGCTATTTAACGGTGGTCTCGTACCGACATATATCGTAGTTACACAGCTTCTTGGACTTAAAGATTCGATTTGGGCACTCATCTTGCCGCTTGCGGTCAACGCCTTTTACATTATGATCCTACGTACGTTTTTCTCGACAATGGTACCGGATGCCATTATCGAGTCAGGGAAAATCGACGGAGCGGGAGAGTTTGGCATTTTCTTCAAGCTTGTGCTGCCTTTGTCGCTGCCGGGTCTCGCAACCATTGCTTTGTTCAGCACGCTGGGCTATTGGAATGATTGGTTTAATGCATTGCTGTACATTAACACACCGAATTTAGTGCCGCTCCAGTCCATGCTGATGCGGATTGAGAATAGTATGCAATTCATTATGCAAAATTCACAAAATGCTTCACTAAGCATGGGTGTTCTGCAATCCATGCCGCAGGATACGTCACGTATGGCAATGGTTGTTCTAGCAACTGGTCCGATTGTTTTCGCTTATCCGTTCTTCCAAAGATATTTCATCCAAGGCTTGACGGTTGGTGCCGTTAAGGAATAATAACGACATATTGCTAAAGGAGTATTTATAATATGGAACAATTTCGATTGCCAAAAATCCCGTTGCCGGAGCTAACGCTGCCGGCAGCGGTTCAAGATGTGCTGAAGGAAGCAGAGCAGAAGCTGGCGCATCGCCCTAAACTGCTTCAATTGTTCAAAAACTGCTTCCCTAATACGCTCGAAACGACAACGAAGCTGATGGATGATGGCACAACCTTTGTCATTACAGGTGATATTCCTGCACTATGGCTGCGCGATTCAGTGGAGCAGGTCATTCATTATGTACCATTCGCTAAAGAAGATAAGGATTTGCAGCGTATTATCGGCGGTCTTATCAAACGCCATATCGCTTACATTCAAATTGATCCTTATGCGAATGCATTCAATGAGTCCGCTAACGACTGGCACTGGAATACGACGGATGAGACAGAAATGTCCCCATGGGTATGGGAGCGTAAGTTCGAGCTGGATTCGATCTGCTTCTCGATGCGCCTTGCGCATGCCTATTGGAAGGAAACAGAGCTGACTGATATTTTTGATTCAGGCTTTAAAGCAGCGATGCGCCGTATCGTAGAGCTATGGAAGACAGAACAGCACCACTTCGAAAAATCACCATATCGCTTTACTCGTGACAACGGAATTCCGACGGATTCACTGCGCAATAATGGCTTAGGAATGCCTGTTAACTATACAGGAATGATCTGGTCAGGCTTCCGTTCAAGCGATGATGCTTGCGATTTCCATTACAATGTACCAGCGAATATGTTCGCTGTAGTTGCGCTGCGTCAAATGAGAGAGATTGCAGAGTGGGTATTCCGTGATATGGACTTCGTTAAAGAGCTGAAGAAGCTTGAGGATGATGTCGATCACGGTATTCAACTGTACGGTATTTATCAGCATCCAGAATTCGGTCCTATCTATGCATATGAGACAGATGGCTTCGGCAACTATTGCCTGATGGATGATGCGGGTACGCCAGGCTTGATGTCGATTCCTTACCTTGGTTATACAACTTCGGAAGATCCGATTTATCAAAATACAAGAAAATTTGCCCTAAGCAAGCATAATCCGTTCTACTATGAAGGAACAGCAGCGAAGGGAATCGGCAGTCCGCATACGCCTCCAGGCTACATTTGGCATATGGGATTGTCGATGCAAGGACTAACGGCTACCAGCAAGGAAGAAAAGCTGGCTCTAATTGACATGCTGGAAGCAACTGATGGGGATACAGGCTATATGCATGAAGGCTTCCATTCAGATGATCCGTCCATTTTCACACGCAAATGGTTCGCATGGTCAAACAGCTTATTCTCACAGCTCGTTTACAAAGCAATGAAGGATGAATTGCTATGAGCATAAGCTCCATTATTTTTTATGATCCATCGTTTCCGTCACATACACGCCTAAGTTCAATCTCAGAAGAGCAGCTCCTTCAACAGGGGAATGTTGTTAGCGCCAATGAGCTAAGCAAGGCGCTTCGCGCAGCGGAGGGCGGCACTTTTGTGAATATGCATGCGCCTTATTTCCCTAAGGAAGCGTGGAGCGATATATTAGCATTTCTAAAACGCGGTGGAGGCTTTGTCAGCATTGGCGGAGCGCCGTTCAAAAGTCCGGTATCCAGAAATGAAGCAGGATTATGGGAAGCGGAAGGCCAGCAAACCGCTTATCACCGTGAGCTTCATATCCATGAAATTTTGCCGGTAAGCGCAGCGCCGATCAAGACGCTGTCAGCATATGGGGATATTCCGCTGCTTCAAGGCAAGGAAGCGATGTTTGAGGTTTCAGGCACTTGGAACTTAGTGCCCCATGTAACCAAAACCAGTGATTTGCCACATCAGATGGGTTCAGCAGGACCAATGGATGCCAAATTGTACCCGCTCTTAAAGGGTATCTCATCTGAAGGAAGAGAAGTTGCCGCTCCCGTTGTGCTATGGGAGAACATGAACGGCAAGTTTGGGGGTGCGCGCTGGTTGTTCGTTAATCAGCCGCTGACCGAACAGTTCTGGCAGAGTGGCGGAGTTCAGGAAATTCATCGCTGGGCGGATTATTGCGCAGCAGGGGTTACGAATCTTTGGCTGAAGCCAAACTACGCTTCCTACGAGCCGGGAGAACGTGCTATGTTGACGCTGCAGGTAGAGCAACTTAGTCGTTCTGCTGAGCAAACGAATCCAGCTGTTAGCTGGAGCTTTTCTATCGTAGTTGAGCATGAGAGTCAGCCGGAGCAGCGCTGGACTAGCAGCCTGAATGTAGAAGCAGCTAGCAAGCAGCAAATCATTCGGATACCTGTATCACTTACACTTGTGAGCGGTTATTACAAGGTAGAATGCAGAGCAGAGTCAACCAGCGGTGAAGTGCGTATGCTTCAACAAGGCTTCTGGGGCTTTGATAGGGCATTGCTTGCGGAAGGCAATCCCGTTAGGAGCGAACGTGATTATTTTGTGAAGGACGGCAGACCGATGCCTGTTGTCGGCATGACGTATATGACCTCGGACGTCGCTCGCAAGTTTTTATTTTTACCGAATGCTTCCGTTTGGGATCGGGATATGGCTCAGATGCGGAAGGCAGGCATTAACTGGATCAGAACCGGCATATGGACGGCTTACCGGAATATCATGCAGGTGGACGGGCATGCTTCCGAGGAAGTGCTCCGCTCGATCGACGCGTTTCTGCTTACAGCGAAGCGCCATGATTTACAAATTACATTTACGTTCTTCTCCTTCACGCCAGAAACGTGGGAAGGGGAGAATCCTTATCTTGATCCGAGAAGTGTTGAGGCACAGAAACGATTCATTCGTGCAATCGTCTCGCGCCATAAGCAATCTAAGCATGTGGACTGGGATTTAATCAATGAACCGTCCATGTTTGATCCACCTCGTATCTTCTCTGATGGTCCAAGATCAGCACGAGATTCCTTTGAGAAGGCTGCTTATGCGGCTTGGCTGAAGGAGCGTCATGGTTCGGTGGAGCAGCTGCAGAAGCTATGGAACATGACACCAGAGCAGCTGCCAAGCTTTGAAGCGGCATTGCCGCCAGAACCAGAGGAAATAAACTTTGACGTTCAAGACATGCACCAAGGCAAGAAGGGTACACGTTGGTTGGATTATGCACTGTTCTCGATGGATATGCATAACCGCTGGGCGAGGGAGCTCTACGATACGATCAAAGATGAATGCCCGGACCATATGGTTACAGTTGGACAGGATGAAGCGCTCGGCGCGCAAAGGCCTTCCCCGTTCTTCTATGGCGAAGCTGTTGATTATACAACGGTGCACTCTTGGTGGCTGAACGATCATCTCGTATGGGATAGCATTTTCGCTAAGACAGCGGATAAGCCTAATCTCGTACAGGAAACCGGCATCATGTATGTCGAGACGCCGGAAGGTCGCGCCAAGCGTTCGGAGGAAGAGCTCAGAAGCATACTGGAGCGCAAATATGCATATGCATTTGCAACTGGTGGAGCGGGCGCTGTTCAATGGATTTGGAATACCAACTTCTATATGGACAATGCAAATGAATCACATATTGGGGCACTTCGAGCAGACGGTACGGAGAAGCCAGAGGCAGATGTATCTTATGATTTCGGACGCTTCATGGAAGAGATCAGAGACTTATTCACCGGTCGCGAGCTTGAGGATACCGCTGTTGTTTTCCCTTACTCCAATGATTTCTCTAACCGGAAGCTGGCATTTGATGCCACGACCAAAGCAACTCGCGTACTCACGTACGAGCTGAACAAACCGTTCCGGGGCGTATCGGAATATCATTTGAACGAGTTGGAAGCAAATCCTGCCAAGCTGGTTATTGTTCCGAGCGCTCATAATATAGATGACGCTGCATTCGATAGGCTTCTTGCTTATATCGAGCATTCGGGAGCTACACTCCTGATCACGGGCCCAACAAGCCTTGATGCGTATTGGCGGCCAGTCGAGCGTCATTCGGATCTGCTTGGCGCAAGAGAGCTAGTCAACGTGCGCCGCGAGGAGATGCTGCGCATCGGCGATCGCATGCTGCCTGTTTCTTACGGAAACCGCCGAATTGCGCAGGTGTGGAAGGAAGCTGTGGTAGATGCTGCTGAGGCAGATGGCAACCAGCTTATCGAGATTTCTCATGGCAAAGGGCGTATCCTTTGGTGCCCGCTGCCAGTTGAGCTGAATGATCGTATCGAGCCGATCTCGGCGATTTATCAATATGCACTCGCAGCAGCAGGCTGCAGCGAGGAGCTGAAATGGATCAAAGGCGGACATTTGCCAGGTGTTTATGGCCGTAAGCTGACCTTCCAAGACGGAGCGCTGCTTACATTCGTATCCGAGTTCAGCATGGATGTTGAAATTGAGGTACAAGACCCTGTAACAGGCATAAGGTACACATTCATGCTGGAGAAAGAGCGATCCGTATTATTTGCAGTAGATAACAACGGTGGGCTGCTGTCCGTCTATCGGCCAGATCAGGTGGACGTAACGGTATTGCCGTCTAACGATCATTAACAAGAAGAGGTGTACAACCATGTCCGATAAAAGAACCGCTCATATCATCTCGCATACCCACTGGGACCGTGAATGGTATTTACCATATGAGAAGCATCATGTCCTGCTTGTGAAATTGATGGATACACTGCTTCATACGCTTGATACCGATCCGAATTTCAAAAGCTTTTATTTGGATGGTCAAACGATTATTTTAGAAGATTATTTGCAGGTACGCCCAGAGAACAGGGAGCGCCTTGAACGTTACATCAAAGAAGGCCGTATTCCTATCGGGCCTTGGTATATTTTGCAGGATGCGTTCCTGACCAGCAGTGAAGCAAATATTCGCAATTTGCAAATCGGCCATCATGATGCAAGCCGTTACGGCACAATTGCGAAGGTTGGTTACTTCCCGGATACATTCGGTAATATTGGCCAAGCGCCGCAAATTTTGAAGCAAGCTGGCATTGACAATGCTGTATTCGGAAGAGGCGTTAAGCCGACTGGCTTCAACAATACGGTTGCCGATTCCGATTACGAATCTTCCTTCTCCGAGCTGATCTGGGAAGGTCCGGACGGTTCACGTGTACTTGGCGTATTGTTCGCCAACTGGTATTGCAACGGTATGGAAGTGCCGACTGATGAAGCAGAATCTAGAGAATATTGGGATCGTAAGCTTGCAGAAGCAGAGAAATATGCTGCGACTGGCCAACTCTTGTTCATGAATGGCTGTGACCATCAGCCGATTCAACAGGATTTGTCAGAAGCACTTGATACAGCAAGACGTCTATTCCCAGACACGGATTTCATCCATTCCAATTTTGAAGATTATTTGGCTTCTGTGAATGATTCTCTTACTCGCGAATTGTCTGTCGTGAAGGGCGAGCTTCGCAGCCAACGCACAGACGGCTGGTCTACGCTTGTTAATACGGCATCAGCTCGTGTGTATTTGAAACAAATGAATCAGCTTGGTCAAGCGATGCTGGAGAAAGTAGCTGAACCGCTTGCTGCCCTTGCTTATTCGCTTGGGCATGAATATCCGCATCATTTGTTTACGTATGCTTGGAAAACGCTAATGCAGAACCATCCGCATGACAGCATTTGCGGCTGCAGTGTGGACGAGGTTCACCGTGAGATGGTTACACGCTTCGACAAGAGCCGTCATGTCGCGGAAGCGATTATCGATGAGAGCAAAACCGCGATAGCGGGTGCAGTCGATACTTCCGTCTTTGCCCAATACGGCGAGGATGCTCTTCCATTCGTCGTATATAATACGACTGGCTGGAAGCGGAGCGGAGTCATTGAAGTTGAGCTTGATGTCGCGCGTATTTATTTCCGTGACGGCTTGAAGCTTGATGAGATGAATCAGAAAATGTACGGCATCGATGTAACGGGAAGAACGCTTGTTGACCGTAATGGCAAGGCTATCGCTCATTCGATGGTCGATATGGGACTGCAATTCGGCTACGATTTGCCGGATGATAAATTCCGCCAGCCTTATATGAGCCGTAAAGTGCGTTTATCATTCGAAGCGGAGCAAGTATCAGCACTTGGCCTGGCGACATACGCATGGGTACATGATGCTAAGACTGCGGAACAGCCGCAGGATTCGCTAGTTGCGGGTTCACATGCACTAGAGAATGAATGGCTTCGTATTGATATCGAAAGCGATGGATCATTTCATATAACCGATAAACGCACGAATCAAGTGTACCGTGATCTTGGTGTATACGAGAACACAGGCGACATCGGTAATGAATATATGTACAAACAGCCAAATGGCGAGCAAGCGTTAACGACGAAGGGGCTTCCAGCCAGCATTCATCTTAAGGAGAACACGGCTTACCGCGCCGTATTCGAAATTGTACATGAGTGGGCAGTCCCTGCTTCGGCAGACGAGTATTTTGAGCTTGAGAAGCGTGAGGCGGTTTATTTCCCTGACCGGAAGTCACAGCGCACAGAGCGTACCGTTCCGTTTACAATTCGTACCGAAATCGGTATTACTCATAACGGTCAAGGTGTAGAATGGAACTCCTCATTCAACAATCAGGCGAAGGATCACCGCGTTCGCGTTCTGTTCCCGACTGATTTGGTAACGAACGTACATCATGCGGATTCAATCTTCGAAATTGCTGAGCGCGATAATGAGCCGGCAGTTGAGTGGGTTAATCCGAGCAATGCACAGCATCAGCAAGCATTCGTCGATGTCAGCGGCGAGAACGCAGGAATGACCGTTGCAAACTTAGGCTTGAACGAATATGAAGTATTACGTGATGGCCGCAATACAATCGCTGTCACATTGCTTCGTGCAGTAGCTGAGCTGGGAGATTGGGGCGTATTCCCTACACCGGAGGCACAATGTCTCGGCGAGCAGAGCTTCAGCTTGATCATCCTTCCGCATAGCGGAGATGGCGTGGATTCTGGTGCTTATGCAGCAGCGTATCAGTTCCAAGTGCCTTGGACCGTAAGTCAAACTGAGGTTCATCAAGGCAAGCTGGCTCCTGCCGGCTCACTATTCGATTGGGAAGGCAGCAGCTTAGCTTTCTCCTCGTTGAAAGTTAACGAGCAATCCGGTGATTACCTTCTTAGATGGTATAATATGAAGCTGGCAGCTGCGGAACTGTCATTCTCAGCAGGCGAGTCTGCTCCAGCACTAGGCCAAGCCTATAAGAGCGATGTGCTTGAGAGTGAAGGCGAATTGTTGACGAGTAACGGGCAATCCATTAATATGGCAGTCGGTCCATGCGAGATTCTGACTGTTGGCATAAAACATTAATAAATAGTAAAGAAGCCCTCTGTATGGATTGCCATGCAGGGGGTTCTTTGCGTTCAAGCAGATCTCATTTTTTGATTTAACATCAATATATGAAACTGTTTATAAACAACGCAGCATAGGCGGCTCAGGCAAGCCAGCTATACAGATTTAGGTAGGGTTTACAAAACCCTATCACTAGCAAAAACTTTTCCGTGATAAACTATTGGCGTTCGATAGTTTCTATTACTGGGAGGGAAATGATGAGTTATTTTGTCAGATTGAAAAGGTTCAAGGCAGCTGTTGCATTGTTGTTGGTTTTATCTTTACAAGCAGGGTTAATGAGTGATTGGCAATTTGTTCATGCTGAAGGACCAAGCGATCCCGCACCTTTCATTGAAGCTAAGGTCGTGAACGGTAATGCGGGCAAGAAGGTTCTCTTCGACAACACGCATGCGCAGACGGCAGGAGCAGCAGATTGGGTTATTGACGGGGCATTCTCAGACTTCGGCAACGCACTTGCAAACGATGGTTACTATGTTAAGGAGCTTCGGAAATCGGCTCCATTTAATTACGATGATTTGAAGAACTATGATGTATTTATCATTGCAGAGCCTAATATTCCATTCAAGCAAAGCGAACAAGCCGCTATGGAGCAATATGTACAAGGTGGAGGCAGTCTCTTCTTCATTGCCGACCACTATAATGCAGACCGCAATAAAAATCGCTGGGACGGCTCTGAAGTCATTAATGGCTATCGCCGTGGAGCATGGACAGATCCAGCTAAAGGTATGAGCACGGAAGAGAGAAATTCAGCCGCAATGCAGGATGTCGTAAGCTCAGACTGGCTCAGCACAAAGTTTGGTGTTCGCTTCCGCTACAATGCGCTTGGCGATATTGATGCCAATCAAATTGTAGCGCCGGCTCAAGCATTCGGCATTACGACAGGCGTATCGAAAGTCGCTATGCATGCCGGATCAACACTGGCTATTACAGACCCTACTAAGGCTAAAGGAATTGTTTACCTTCCACAAACGAATGAGGCTTGGGCAAGTGCCGTCGATCAAGGTGTATATAATGGCGGCGGTATTGCAGAAGGCCCTTATGTTGCAGTCTCCAAAGTAGGAGCGGGTAAAGCAGGATTTATCGGAGATTCTTCTCCGGTAGAGGATGCTACTCCGAAATACTTGCGCGAGGAAACAGGAACGAAGAAGACGACTTATGACGGCTTCAAAGAGCAGGATGATGGCGTCTTGCTCGTTAATATGGTGAATTGGTTGTCTAAGAAAGAAAGCTACACCGCTCTTGATCAAGTTACTGGCCTGCAATTGGATCAATCCACAGCACTGCTTCCCTTTGAAGCGCCAGCTGCTTCAACGGAACCGCAAGCTGAGCCATGGTCTGCTCCTGCAGCAGGTTATAAATGGTGGGACAGAACAACTTTCAAAGCGGGCTCGTTTGGCGGACCAACGGCTAGTGCAAGTGCGGCATACAGCTTCGTGAATCAAGCGGTGCTGCCGAATGCGCAGGAATTCCAAATTCGTGTTGTGGTGGACAATCTGCCGGCGAATACGACAGTATCCGGCTTCAGCACAGGCATTTATTTAACAGGTGGCACACAAGTCGCGTTGATCCAGAATGAGGATGGGACGTGGCCGACGGCATATGCGTATAGCAGTGCGTTCAGTGTCACCTCCAACAGCAAGGGTCATGCCTATAAGGATCTGACCGTTCGCATCAAGTCTGGCACGTCAGGTGCAGCCAGCCTTCGGTTAAGACTGAACGGCAACAATCTCATCACGAACACCGTTACACTAGCGAATGTTCCTGCTGAGCCGCTTCCGGCTGAAGAGAATCCGATTCCAAATGCAATCACAATTGCAGAAGCTCGGGGGAAATCGGAAGGCACGACCGTTACGCTTGAAGGGGTCATAACGACCGAGCCGGGAGCATTCGGCGGCCAAGCGTTCTATATGCAGGATGCAACAGCCGGCATTTATGTATTCCAAGCTCAAAGTGGCTTCCATCAAGGCGATGTTGTGAAAGTAACGGCGCCGCTTGCTCTGTTTAATACGGAGCTGGAGCTTACCGATCCCGTTGCAATCGAGAAGACAGGCAATGCTTCGCTGCCGGTTGCTGTGCAGGCATCAGCTGCGAATGCTGCCAATCAAGGACAGCTGATTGAGCTTAAGGACGTAACAATACGCAATATGGTTAGTGTGACTCCAGCGGGTTCTTTTGAATTTGATGCGTTGAACGGTACAGTAAGCAACCATGTGCGGATTGACGTGCGGACAGGCCTGCAGCTTAGCAGCTTTCCTTATAAAGAGGGCGATGTTGTCAATGTGAAGGGCATCTCCTCGATATTCAAGGGTGCCTTCCAATTGAAGCCGAGAGGATTAAGCGACTTCTCGGTACAAGCCGATACTATTGCGCCAGTAACAAAGGCTTCATTATCCGCATCTCCAAATGAGAACGGATGGTTCAAACAAGATGTAATTCTGACTTTAACAGCCACGGACAATGCCGCTGGCGCATTAGCAACTCAATACTCGCTGAATGGCGGGAAGTATGCAGCTTATACAGGACCAGTTACGATTGCGTCAGAAGGATCGAATACAATCAAGTATTACTCTACTGATGCTGCAGGCAACGTGGAGGAAGCCCAATCTCTTCAGGTGAAATTGGACAAAACTTCGCCTATCGCCAAACTAACTCAGTCTGGCAAACCGGTCGCAGATGTCCTAGAGACAGATACGCTCAAGTTTGAGCTTGTAAGCTCGGATGCTGGGTCGGGCGTTATTGCCGAGCAGCTTCTATTAGACGGAAAAGTGATTAAGAATGGCGAGTTATTGAGCGCTAAAAATCTCGGAGTAGGCACTCATACTGTACAGTATAGTGTGGCAGATGCTGCGGGCAATCGCTTGGATAACAGTATCTCATTCAAGGTTGCGAGCAAGCCTCTAGCTAGCGGTGTTCCAGGCCAGCCGGTATTGTCTCATGATAATGGACAAGCTACGGGGCTGAAGGGCGGAAGCTACTCGGTCACTATGAATATGTGGTATGGGAATAATGGCTCCGAATTCAAGCTGTACGAGAATGGTGTATTAATTAGTACGCAGAGCTTGAAGGACGTTTCGCCAGCAGCTCAAACGGTAAAAATTGATATTAAAGGCAAGGCAAACGGAACTTATACGTATGTAGGTGAATTAACGAATGTCTATGGCACGACAAAGAGCAGTCCGATGGTCGTAACGGTAACTGATGCTTCACCAAGCAAGCCGGTATTATCGCACGATAACTGGGGTGGAGTCGGCAGCTACAAAGTAACGATGAACCTATGGTGGGGAACGAATGGATCGGAATATCGGCTTTATGAGAACGGCAAGTTGATTGATACAAAAAAACTGGTTGAGTCTTCGCCTGGCGCTCAGAACGCCGTGACAAATATTACAGGCAGAGCGATCGGGGTGTACGAATACCGCTGCGAGCTAGTGAACGCTGCTGGTGTAACCTCTAGTGAAACGATAATCGTTAAGGTTACAAAAAAATAACAAAACAGGGCAGTTTCCAAGTGAACTGCACCCCATCAAGTAGACAGTAAAAAAAAGACTTAAGCGGCCTTCGTCCTGAATTCCATGGGACTAAGGCCGTTTAATTTTGCCTGCAATCGTTCATAATTGTAAAAGTGAATGTAGTCCTCAACTTCTCCTTGACTGCGAACCTCTAACCCTTCATAACCAAACAGCCGATAATAATGTCGCCATTTCGCAAGAGTTGTTTTAGTCATGCCAAGCTTTGGAGCTGCAGCCTTAACATCGATACGACCAGCTTCAATTTCTTGAATGATAGTGAATTTCACCGAAGCCGTACGTTTCTTTTTACACATGAAAATGCTCCCCTTACAGTATCAGGTTTAATTATTTCACCTGTCTACCGTATGGGGAGCATATCAAAGGTGATTAATCATGAGATCACCTTAGGAGCAGCCCTGTGTTACTGACGATGGATCGTAAAATACGAAGCTAAGCAAGATACTTATAGTTATTACCCACGCATTATACCAACTTCTTGCGAATAAATCCGGAGATAGCGTCGATTAAGGTGATCATGACCACGATGCCTAACAAAATGATGCCTACACGATCCCAGTTGCGGGAACTAAGTGCGAAGATGAGCGGGGTACCAATTCCGCCGGCGCCTATAACGCCAAGAATGGTTGCAGAGCGAACATTAATCTCGAATCGGTACAGCGTGTACGATAGAAATCCCGGAAGCACCTGCGGTATAACGGCAAACCATAACAGCTGCAGCCGATTCGCGCCTGAAGCGACTAATGCTTCAACAGGGCCTCGATCAATATTTTCAATCTCATCAGAGAAGAGCTTCCCAAGCATGCCCACGGAATGCAAGCCTAGTGCCAGTACGCCGGCGAAGGAGCCGGGACCGACTGCTTTGATGAATAAGATCGCCATGATGATTTCTGGAAATGTGCGGATAAAGCTTAGCATGATTTTGCCTGAACCCGATATGGCTTTTGATCGGCTCATGTTAGTTGCAGACCAGAAAGCGAAAGGAATAACGATTATGATGGATACAAAGGTACCTAGTATAGAAATCGCAAGTGTATCCAACAGCCCTCGCAATAAATCCTCGCCTTCCGGCATGTAGACGAAATCCCAATCGGGTGACAGAATGCCGGTGACGATTGCTTTCGTTATTTGAGCAGCTGTTTCCTTAAAGCCCGTGAATGGAATTCCGGAAAAAGCCCATACATATAGTGCGGCAAGTGCGACGAGAATGAGCCAACGATAGCGATTCTTACGCGGCTTAGGGACAATGGTATGCCATGATTTTGTAGTCATAATAACTTCTCCCGCAGCTTCGTGCTCGCATAATCGATCAGCAGTACGATAGCTAATGTAAATAAAATAATAACGCATGTTTTATCATATTCAAGGAAGCCCAGCGTCACTTCGTAGTAATGACCGATGCCGCCCGCCCCAACAAGGCCAAGAATCGCCGCCGCCCGTACGTTGATTTCGAACGTATACAGCGTGAAAGAGATGAAGTGCGCCTGGATTTGAGGCATAACTCCATATACGATTCGTTGTGTCATATTGGCACCTACAGAGGTCATGGCTTCTAACGGTCCAGGTTCGATTGTTTCTAATGCTTCATAGGTCAGCTTGGCAACGAGTCCTAATGAGAACACCGACAATGCGAATATGCCGGGTAAAGGACCTAGACCGAAAATGGCTACAAATATAGCGGCTAATAACAAATCAGGCATCGTCCGCACCAAATTAAGCACTAAGCGAACAGGATAGGTAATCCATTTAATTGCCGTGATATTGCTTGCGCAGAGCAAGGCGACGGGTATAGCGAGAATTGCGCCGATGGTTGTTCCAACCAATGCCATTCTTATCGTATCAAGCATAGCATCTACTATTTTATGAAAGTAGCTCCATCTTGGCGGGAACATTTCCTTCAATAGGTCGAGCATATTTGGAAAGCCTTTAATAAGTTCACTTAAGGAGGACTCCGTTTGAACCGAGCTAACCCACAACAGCACAAGCAATAGAGCAGCCGTGAAATAAAGCTTGAGTCGGCCTGGAGCCTTAGGACGTTTCAGCTCTGTATTTGCACTCATACCGAGACGTCTCCCAGCAGCTCGTCACGCTTTATCGGCCGGCCGTATATTTCGGCGAATCGTTCATCGGTTGCTTCGGATACGGGACCGTCGAATACGACTTCTCCCGCTCGCAGTCCAATAATTCGAGTCGCATATTCTCTTGCCAGATCAATAAAATGCAAATTCACAATCGTCGTAATGCCAAGCTCTTGATTAATTTTTTTCAAATCATCCATAACCTGCTTCGTCGTTAAGGGATCTAATGAAGCAACGGGCTCATCTGCCAATATAATCTTTGCTTCTTGAGCCAGTACACGGGCAATGGCAACGCGCTGCTGCTGCCCGCCGGACAGCTCATCGGCGCGCGAGTATGCTTTCTCCACAATATTTACACGATCCAATGCCTCGAACGCGAGATCAATATCAGGCTTGGGGAACATGCCTAGTATTGTGCGCAGCGTGGAATGATAACCGACACGGCCAGCCAATACATTGCGAAGGACAGTAGAACGTTTAACTAAGTTAAAGCTCTGGAATATCATGCCGATATTCCGGCGGATCATCCTCAGCTGTTTGCCTTTTGCACCTGTAATCGAACTGCCATTAATGAGGATTTCCCCCTCAGAGATGTCATGCAGCCGATTAATCGAGCGCAGCAATGTAGATTTACCTGCACCGGAAAGACCGACAATTACGACAAATTCGCCTTTATCAATAGAGAGGTTGATGCCGTTCAGTCCTTTGGTCGCGTTCGGATATATCTTCGATACATTGCGAATTTCGATCATGCTCATAGAAGAATCATTCCTTTGGAGTTATATAATAAACGATAGCCAGTACAAACGGCGCTGCGTTCGTACTGGCATATACCGAGTGTTGAATGAAGCTAAGAGACTGTCAGCAATGTTTACTCTGTTTTAACTTTCTCGCCGTATTCGCGAACGATATCAAAAATGCTGTCTTGCGATTTCACATAGCCTTCATGGGAATAGATATCTTTGATAATCGCGTGACCTTCTGGATCATTGCCGATATCGATGAATGCTTGTTGGATTTTCGCTACCCATTCCGCATTCATATCCGTACGTGCAGTGATCGTATCATTCGGAATAGGAGCAGTGAAAGCAAGTACACGAGTATCTTCAAATACAGTCGGGTAATCATTTTTCACAACATTACGAGCATCTTGGAAAATAGCAGCCGCATCCACGTCGCCATTCAATACAGCTAGAACGCCTTGATCATGACCTTTGACCGTAATCGCACTAACATCCTTCAACGGGTCCAGACCAGCCTCCATCAATGTGCCTGCCGGCCATACGAAACCTGCGGAAGAGGTAACGTTCTGGTAAGCAATCTTCTTGCCTTTGAGATCAGCAACGGTTTGGATAGGCGAATCTTTCTTAACAATAATCATTGATTTGTAGAAATCTACTAATTGATCGGTAGGAGCGCCAGTCGCATCTTCAACACCTAGGCGCTGCGCTTGCAGGATCACTTCTCCTGCGCCTTTTTGTTTAGCTAATACATAAGCAGTCGGAGGAAGGAAGCCGATATCAATTTTTTTAGAAGCCATTGCTTCAATAATCGTATTGTAATCAGTCGAGATGCTTACTTTTACAGGGATACCAAGCTTGTCCCCTAGCAATTTCTCAAGCGGTTTTGCCTTTGCTTCTAACGTATCGGCATTCTGGGAAGGAACGAATTGTACGGTCAACGTTTCTGGGACATAACCAACAACTGCTGTTTCTGTTGCTTTCGGTTTGTTCTCTGCACCAGGAGTTGTGGAAGCACCACCGTTTGCAGAACTGCCCCCATTATTGCCACCGCACGCACTAAGCATGAATACCGACAACAGCAGTGGAAATACGAACTTACTCATTTTTTTCAATCCAAACCCTCCAAGAGATTCTATTTTTGATTGCTTGTTTACTATATGAAATATTTATTATCTGTTCGTAAACGTGAGAATAAGTATTTGTAAAGGTATATTAATGCCATTAAAAATACGGTTTAACCTGTTATGATTATGGATGTAACCACACAAAAGTAAGGGAGCTTGCACAATGAATAAGGAGATGGAATTCAACATATTGGTGACCAGTGACATCCATGGCCATATCTATCCAACGGATTACCGAACAGATGAGGAACGGCAGATTGGGATTGCTAAATTAGCTGCTTTCATTAAACAGGAGAGGAGCAAGAATGCGGAAGTGCTCTTGGTGGACAACGGCGATCTCATCCAAGGCACACCCCTTGCTTCTTATGTCAATCTGTATGCGAGGGAAGCGATTCATCCTGCTGTTGCCGTGCTTAATGAGCTCGGATATGATGCCGCAGTAGTAGGAAATCATGAGTTTAATTATGGAATGGATGTATTGCGCAAGGTGATGGGGGATTCAGAATTTCCTTGGCTGTCTGCCGGTATTCTCAGTGAAGCTACGAACAGCCCGGCTTTCGGCAAACCTTATATAGTGAAGCATCTGGAAAATGGGATCAAAGTTGCGTTGCTAGGTGTGACAACCCATTATATCCCCAATTGGGAAACGGCAGAGAATATTAAAGGATTGAAGTTTAATGACGCATTAGAGACGGTCAAAGCGTGGACAGCCTATATTCGCGAGAAAGAAAAACCAGATCTGCTCGTAGTCGCTTATCATGGAGGTTTTGAGAGGGATTTAAAGAGCGGAGAGCCTGCTGAGAGACTGACGGGCGAGAATCAGGGGTATGCGATGTGTACAGAAGTAGAAGGCATTGATGTGTTAATTACCGGACATCAGCATCGTATGCTCGCAGATGAGGTGAACGGAGTTACCATTATTCAGACCGGCTGCAACGGAATGGCAGTGGGGAAAATAAGTGTCGTCCTCATTAAAGAGAATGATACATGGAAGGTGAAGGAGAAGCGGGCAGAGCTGCTGCGCCCGAGTGAAACGATTGCTGCTGATTCGGCGATTATGGCGCTGACGCAGGAGGTAGAGACAGCAGCGCAGGCTTGGCTGGATCAACCAATTGGACAAGTGATTGGTGATATGTCGATTTCAAGTGCGCTTGAATGCCGCAAGTCGGATCATCCGTTCATTGCCTTTATCAATAAAGTACAAATGGATGCCGCCGACGTTGAAATATCGAATACTTCTCTGCTGAGTAATGAATCGCGCGGCTTCGGCTCGATTGTGACGATGAGAGATGTACTGACGAACTTCATGTACCCCAATACATTAACCGTATTACGCTTAACAGGACGAGATATAAGAGAAGCATTGGAACAAACGGCTGCTTATTTCCAAGTGGGCAAGAATGGAGAGGTCGTGGTCAATCCAGCCTATTTGGAACCGAAAGCTCAGCATTATAATTACGATATGTGGGGCGGCATTCAATATGAGCTGAATGTTGCTAAGCCGATTGGCGAGCGTGTCGTTTATTTGAAGCGCAATGGGGAATCGCTAGATCCGGCTGCTGAATATGATGTTGTGATGAATAACTACCGGGCAAGCGGTGGCGGAGACTATCTGATGTATAGAGAGAAGCCTGTCATTAGGGAAATTGCGACCGAAATGGCGGAGTTGATGGCGAACTATATGCTTCAGCATGGCAGCATTCAAGCAAGCAACGAGCAAAAGTGGAGGGTTGTCGCAGAGCCAGTCGTCTAAGAAGAAACGGCCAAAGCCGATTAAAACGGGGTAACCAATTACCACATAGGCTGCAATGTATTGACAAGGTAAATCATATTACGTATAATTTCCAATAACTTGAATATTCAGAAAAAGCTATGAAGAGAAAGAGTACCAAGGCGATGTCTTTCTACAGAGAGCCCCGGTTGCTGAAAAGGGGTAAAGAATAACCTCGGGAATATGGTCTCAGAGCTGCGCATCGAACCCCCATGTGGTTGTAGGCTGCGCCGGAACCCGCATCCGTTACTGTGCTAGGGTATAAACGCGGACCGCGTCGTACCTGAAGAGGTGAATGCCGCAAGGCATTTATAAATTGAGGTGGTACCACGTGAGCATAACTCTCGTCCTTTTAGGATGAGGGTTTTTTTGTGTTTTTGTATGTCCAAAAAGGAGGGATATCAATGGCAAATATTTTTATCGGCGGAGCATGGCCTTACGCAAACGGGTCATTGCATTTGGGGAGATTGGCAAGCTTATTGCCGGGAGATGTGCTGGCACGTTATTTTCGTTCGAAAGGAGATGAAGTTTTATATGTATCGGGCAGTGATTGCCACGGTACACCTGTCGCTGTTCAGGCGATACAGGAGGGAGTCGAGCCAGGGGATATTGCAGATCGCTTTCATCAGGAGTTTGCCGAGTGCTTTAGGCAGCTGGGGTTTACCTATGACTTATACACGCGTACGGATCAACCGTTTCATCACCGTGTCGTTCAACAAATATTTCTGAGTTTATTGAATTATGGCTATTTGTATAAAAAAACCGTCCAGCAAACGTATTGTGAAACGGATCAACGGTTTTTGCCTGATCGATATGTAGAAGGTATTTGTCCGGTTTGCGGCAACCGCGCAAGGGGGGATCAATGTGATTTCTGCTCGACATTGCTAGATCCAGCAGATCTGACAGACAAGACATGCAAAATATGCGGAAATGCTCCGGTTGAGCGTGCAACGGAGCATTATTATCTTGCGCTTTCGAAATTCGAAGCTGAATTGACAGAATATGTGGAAAAAGCCCATGGCTGGAAGGAGAATGCTGTACAGCTGACTGAACGATATTTAAAGGAAGGACTGCAAGATCGTGCTGCAACCCGTGACTTATCATGGGGTGTTGATGTACCGATTGAAGGGTTCGATGGCAAGAAAATTTATGTATGGATCGAAGCGGTCAGCGGCTACTTATCGGCAAGCAAGCAGTGGGCGGATGAAACCGGAGGCAGTTGGGAATCGTTCTGGCTGAAAGGAAAAGGGGACATCACCGCTTATTATGTGCATGGCAAGGACAATATCCCGTTTCATACTCTGATTTGGCCGGCAATTCTGTTAGGTGCGGGCGGTCTCCATCTGCCGGATCGTATTATTTCATGTGAATATATGACCTTAGAAGGTCAAAAGTTCTCTACAAGCCGCAATTGGGCGGTTTGGGTACCAGATATGATGAGCCGCTATCAGCCAGATTCGATTCGGTATTTTCTGATCGCCAACGGTCCCGAGAAACGGGATACTGATTTTTCATGGAGAGAATTCATTCATAGCCATAATGGAGAATTGCTTGGCGCGTTTGGCAATTTTGTTAATCGAACATTGGCTTTTATCAACAAATCCTTTGAAGGCAGGATTCCAGAAGGAGAACCTAATGAAGAATGGAACAGGAAATTGGATGATTTGTATGTTAGTTCGGGATCATTAATTGAAGGAGGCCATCTCAAGGAAGCGATTGAGCTGATTTTTGCTTGCGTACGCGGAGCGAACAAATTTTTTGATGAGCAAAAGCCGTGGGAGCTGTTGAAGGAAAATCGTGAAGCGTGTGGATATGCTCTGAATACATGCGTACAGATCATTGCCAATTTCGCTCAGCTGCTGCATCCATTCATCCCTTTCTCCTGTGAGAAAATACGAAGCTTCCTGACACTTGAGCAGCCTAGTTGGAAGCTGATTTCGGTTCCGGCTGATGGGCAAATCCATCATTTGGAGCTGCTGTTTGAACGGATAGATGTTAGTCGAATTGAAGAAGAAACCAATGCATTGCAAAAACAAAAGCTATAGCACAAGTTCAGAATAGTGTCCTCATATCGTACTTTGTTTTTGATTCTCTGTAATGGAAGATGTGTATTAACTCTATAACGTCATCTTATTGCAGGGAAAGAAGGTATGATTATGTTTACCCTCATTTTTGTTAAGCTGTTTCTCTCATTCGTGAGTTTGTGGATTATTACGTTCGTGATCGGAAGAAAGGAGATCGGTCAGCTAACGCCGCTTGATTTCTTCACATCCATACTACTGAGCGAGATTGTGGGGAATACCATATATGACGAGGAGGTTACCTATGCCCATTTGATATTCGCTCTAGGCGTATGGGCATTCCTCTCTTATGGGTTAGAGAAATTATCCGTCCGATTCAAGAGAATCAAACGGCTATCCGAAGGAAGAGCCTTGCTTATTGTGGATAAAGGACAGGTGAATCAAAGTCTAATGAATGCCTGCAAGCTTGATTTCAACCAGCTCCTTACGATGCTGCGGGAAAAAGATATATTTAGCTTTGAAGAGGTTGCTTATGTTCTTTATGAAACGAATGGGACGATAAGCGTAATCAAGAAGCCAGAATATGAATATGTGCGCATGAAGGATTTGAAGCTGCAGGCTAAACAGGACATTCCCTCCATTCCAGTCATTGAAAGAGGGGAAATACAGACCGAGACTTTCCACGGCAAAAAAATCGATGAGATTAAAATTAGGAAGCTGGCGCTTAAGCAAGGCTTCACAGATATAAAAGGAATTGCATATGCGGAGTATAACGAAGACAAAGAAGAGCTCTTGATTATTGAAAAACAACGATAGGCTTATTAAAGCAAGAGACTAATACAATTATGGATGAAGCCTTATTTGAGCAATCCGCATGAGAACATTATAATAGAGGAAGGTTATCGATTGTTGACCTAATTATTTTATAATGGAGGCGGATCTACATAGATGTATCCAACACAACAACAATTAGACAATTACGCCGCGCTTGCGGTAAGAGTAGGGGTTAATGTACAGCAGGGACAGACGGTTGTTGTTATGGCACCGATTGCTGCTGCTCCTCTGGCACGCCTTATTGCCTCGAAGGCTTATGAAGCCGGTGCGAAGAACGTACATGTGGAATATAACGATGAAGAGCTATCTCGTATTAAGTACAAGCAAGCGCCTGAGGAAGCATTATCGGAATATCCGATATGGCGGGCAAAGGCTTGGGAACAATACGTGGACAATGGCGCAGCGTTTATCACGATCTATTCACCTAACCCTGATCTGCTGAACGATGTTGATCCTGCTCGGGTGGCGACAGCATCTAAGGCAGCGTCCACTGCGCTAAGCAGCTACCGGGCTTCTCTCATGAATCACACGAATGCTTGGTCACTCATTTCTTATGCTACACCTGAATGGGCAGCCAAAGTATTCCCGGATCTTACAACGGAGGAAGCTGTGCAGAAGCTGTGGGAGCGCATTATCGATGCAACTCGAATTGATCTGGAAGATCCGATTCAAGCATGGAAAGAACATAATGCGAAGCTCCTTCAAATGGTTGAGCTGCTTAATAGTAAACGATATAAACAGCTACAGTATGAAGCTCCGGGAACAAGCTTGACCGTCGAGCTGCCGGAGGGCCATATCTGGCTTGGAGGCTCCAAAGCCAACTCCAAGGGTGTTTACTTTAACCCGAACATGCCTACCGAAGAGGTATTCACTATGCCGCATAGAGATGGCGTGAACGGAACTGTACGCAGCACCAAGCCGTTAAATTATAACGGTCAAGTGATTAGCGGCTTCTCCTTAACCTTCAAGGATGGCATCGTTGTGGATCATTCCGCTGAGCAAGGCTATGAAGCGCTGACTAGTTTATTGAACACCGATGAAGGAGCGAGACACTTAGGAGAAATTGCGCTTGTGCCTCACGACTCCCCAATCTCTAATTCCAATGTTATTTTCTTTAATACGCTATACGATGAGAACGCCTCCTGTCATCTCGCTTTAGGCCAGGCGTATCCGGTTAACATCAATGGCGGCACCAAAATGTCGCCCGAAGAGCTTCTTGCTCATGGCGCGAACAGAAGTCTGACTCATGAAGACTTCATGATCGGCTCAGCCGAATTAAATATTGACGGCGTGACGCAGGATGGCAAACGCGAGCCTATCTTCCGTGCTGGCAACTGGGCGATCTAGTTTAAGTTCATCAAGCAAAAAGGCTCTGCCGCCGCGGCAGAGCCTTTTTGCTTGATATCATACTAGATAGACATAGCTCCCAAAATGTATTAGACCAGCAGGTTAATGGCTAAAGAGATGATCGCAAGTGAAGCAAGCAAAAATATGAAATATCCTCGTTCTTTAATCGCAACGATGGACCCTATTGTGAATAGGAGCGCTGAGCTGGCAAAGAACATGATAAACAATCTAAGCTCAGGTGAGAAGAGATCCCTTATTCGCCAAACTCCGAAGCCGATCAGGAAAGGTACGGATGCTGCGGCAATGATGCTTAACCCAAAGAGCATGACTGCTCGCAGCCATAAGGGGGTGCGTCTCCAGCGAAATATGAGCGTATAGTAGGGGAGGATAATAAATAAATAGGGTGGAATCGTCCACACTAGAAATTTACTCCATTCGCTGCCAATTTTCTCGTCATAAATAAAGGACAAGTAACCCAGATAGGTGAGAATCCCTGCAAAATAGCTCGTTATCGCAACCAAAAGGTAAAATAGCTTCTGTTTCAAAATATGCGCACCTCTATTTTCATTAAAGGATCTGAGTACCTTTAAATCATATCGCATAGGTGAAACATTGCAGTAGTTCTATCTTTTGTAGTACCAGAATCTAGCTTTCTTCAGAACTTTTATCTGTATGAGAGAGATAATAAGCGTATTCCAGTGGTCTTCTATAAATTCGTTTTTTCTTTTTAGAATCTCTTAGATCGTTATATATATCTTTTTGAGGTTTTCCGTTAAGCTCAATAATCCACAGCTTATTTTGATCATCTAATACAAAATCTACACTCAATTCTCCTAATGTCCCCATTTGTCTTTCTGCTTCTTGTGCGGCTTTTATACTAAGCTCATTCAGCGATTGAAGGATATCATTCATTTCTTCCTGAGAAAATAAGTGGGTAAGAATTTTTGTGATATCACAAATGGCTTCACAAATACTCGTGTTAAAGTAATGCTTATGAGTCACTCTACATGTAAAACAGGTAACCGTCCATTCTCCAACAATATTTTTTTGAACAAGAGCCCGGATATCAAAATAATGATGATCAAGCTGATTCATATGAATTCCTTGCTGAATGATGTATTTCTTTTGCCCAAGAAGTTTAGCCATTTGTTCTTGGATAGATTCATTTTTTCTGCAAATATATGTGGGAGCCAAGCTGTGCAAAGAGATATGAATATCTCCATTATCTTTTAGTTCAACTCGATGTACAGACATCCCCTTAGCTCCATAGGTAGGCTTAATGTATATGAGTTTGTATTTCTCTACTAGTTCGGACAAAACTGCTTCATTATATAAAAATGTTTCTGGTAAATAAGGTTTAAGATCGGATTTTTTTAAACAATTGTAGAGAACCCATTTATTGAAAAAATTAATCGTATTGAAACATTTGTTTTTGCCTATCGTTTGCTCCAGGCGTGTAATGGTTGTTAATTTTTTGTTGAAACATCGGTTATAGACGGCATGAGGAAAAGGGAACGAGCTTTCTTTCCATTTACCGTTCCGCAGCCTTAGTCCAATAATTCGTTTTTCCTTCCAATTAATATCGGAGGGAGTAAAGGCGTAAACCCTCATTTCTAGATTGTGACGACGTTGATACTGCTTCAATATCCTTTTTCTTATGTTTCTTGTCTTAACCATAATACCTATAATAGGGAAATTGTTCAGTTTGTTCACTCCTCCCTCCCTAGCCAGTTGCCTCTTACATTATTTAATGCCGAAGCAAACATATTGCTATAGGACAATAACACAGCTGGTAAAAATTCAGCACTTAATATGCCTATTTTGAGATAGATAGGCATTTACTGTGAATATCTTTTTCATATTTTAATATGATGAATGATGTTTAATAAAAGGGAGATGTGAGCATGGGCAGATGTCATTGTCCTCCAGGGCCTCCAGGGCCGGAAGGACCGGAAGGACCGCGCGGACTCCAAGGGCCAGCAGGTGCAACAGGAGCAGCAGGGCCATCAGGAGGAGCAACAGGAGCGACAGGAGCAACGGGAGCTGCGGGAGCAGCAGGTCCAGCAGGTCCAGCAGGAGCAACAGGAGCGACAGGGGCTGCGGGAGCAGCAGGTCCAGCAGGAGCGACAGGGGCTGCGGGAGCAGCAGGTCCAGCAGGAGCAACAGGAGCGACAGGGGCTGCGGGAGCAGCAGGTCCAGCAGGAGCAACAGGAGCGACAGGGGCTGCGGGAGCAGCAGGTCCAGCAGGAGCAACAGGAGCGACCGGAGCAGCAGGAGCAGCAGGAGCAGCAGGTCCAGCAGGAGCAACAGGAGCGACAGGGGCTGCCGGAGCGACCGGAGCAACTGGTGGAGTATTAAGCTTTGCAGATTTTTTTGCGTTGATGCCTCCTAATAATGCAGCAACAGTTGGTGTTGGTACAGACGTAAGTTTTCCTCAAGATGGGCCTACGAGCGGGACTACTATTACACGTACTGGTCCGAGTTCCTTTAACTTGGGTGCAATTGGCACTTATCAGATTTTATTTCAGGTTAGTATTACCGAAGCTGGTCAATTGATTTTAACTATAAATGGAGCAGACCTAGCCTATACGGTGGTTGGGCGAGCAACAGGCACTTCTCAAATAGTAGGAATGGCTCTTGTACAAACGACAGTAATCAATTCAATACTCACTGTGCGAAACCCTGCCGGCAACTCAACTGCCCTAACCATCACCCCTCTCGCTGGCGGAACAAGGCCTGTTTCAGCACACCTTGTTATTACTCAAATCGCATAGAGGTACGTTTATGATAGGCATAGCTATTCCCTTATAGCTATTTTGGAAAAACTTAAATAGTTAAGTATTCAGCCTTTACGTTTTTCTTCATATAGAAGCAGCCAGACAAACTGAATTCATGTCGGTTTGTCTGGCTGCTTACTAAGCATTCAAAAACTTTCAAACATCAATCTAGAAAAAGGAAAAGAGTTAACGAACTTTTGAGGAATACATAGTGAACCTAGTAACCGCTGACCAATTATAAAGGGCTTGATGTATGGTATCGCCGACGAAATTGTCCAGGCGGAACCTCTTTATCTTTCATAAACACGCGCGTAAAGTAATGAACAGAGGAGAATCCTGTCATCTCTGCAATCTCTTTAATCGAAAGCTCGCTTGTTGCTAATAAGCGGGAAGCTTCTCTTATTCTCTCATGGCGGATGTAGTTGGTGAAATTCTCATGGATGCCGAATGCGAACAGCCTGGAAAGATGCCGCTCGGAAATGTTCAAATATTTTGCAACGCCGCGTAGGTTTAATGGCTGGGAGAGGTTGTCTCGTATGTAGAGCTTCGCTTGGCGCAGTAGAGTCGCAGAGCTATGCTTTATAGTTTGGATAGGCTCGTGAACGCCAAATAAAGTGGAGAAGGAAAGCAGCAGCGCATGTGCGGTTGAAAGAACAGCATGCAGGGGCAGGGCTCCTGCTATACGTTCATGCATTAACAAGCTCCTCCATAAGAGCGAAGTCGGTGACTCATCTTCCGCCTGCAAACAAACAGCTCCTGATTGTGCTAGGGAACGAAAAGCTTCAATAACCGTCTCTTGAGAGCGGGATTCATCTATTTCAAATGCAACATAGAGTAAGAATAGCCCATTCTGTGTACGGATCTGATGGGTTACACCAGGCTTAGAGCAGAAATGCGTTCCTTTACGCAGCGAATAGTTAATCCCGTTGTCCATATATTCGCCTTCACCGTCCATAACATAGCAAACTTCGAAGAAAGAGTGTCTGTGTATGGGATTGTCAAATAGCTGGGGATTGACACCCCAGTAGTATACGTTGAAAGTGGCTCCGGCCCCGCTGAGGAGAAGAGCTTGTTCATTGAGCATCGATTGTGTTTCTTTACAAAGATACATGAGGTATCCCACCTATCTGCTATAAGATGATGTCCTTATTGTGCAAAAATCTGTCTGCTTCAAGCAAAGACGATCTATGTTCTCCCATCTTAAAATAGGGTATAGAAACAAGCAAGTTAAACCTATTTCGATTGAGGAGGTATGCTCGTGATACGAAGCGAGGATGTACAATTTTACAAAGATAATGGGTATCTTTTGGTCAAAGGTGTATTCAATGAAACGGAAGTGGCGCAGATGCGCGATGCGATTGACGGGGTTATTAAGAGGGCTGCTTTATCGAAGCTGGATGCAAACGCTGCATGGCAGGGAGACTTTCTTCCGCCGGATCAATTGAAGAAGCTTGTGCTCAAAGGCTTCCATGACGTCCATTATCATGATGCTTCCTTTATGCGGGCAGCTATCCATCCCAATATGGTTTCCGTTCTCTCCCAATTAATCGGGCCCAATGTACTGCTTCATCATTCGAAAATGCTTGTAAAGCCGCCAGAAAACGGGGCAGCGTTCCCTATGCATCAGGACTATCCTTATTTTCCGCATGAGAAGCATACGATGCTGGCTGCTAGCGTTCATCTGGATCGCGCCGATGAAGAGAATGGCTGCTTGCGTGTTATTCCCGGGTCTCACAAACAGGGGGAGCTGCCTCATGTAGGGAGCTACTACCTGAATCATAAGCAATATCCCCTTGCAGATGGAACGCTTTGCGAAGCGGAAGCGGGTGATGTATTGTTCTTCAATTATTTGACGATTCATGGTTCTTCGGCTAACAGAAGTGAGCGGACGAGAAGGAATGTCTTATTCCAATATCGTGATCCTGCTGATTTCCCAACGGAAAATGTTCATATCGATTGGGGAATGGGCCTGATGGTTAGCGGAGAAAACCCTAACTTCGATAAGGTAAAGCCGAATTTTCAACTGGTTTAATTAGAAAAAATGACTATGAGCCATGCAGCTTTTCTAAGCAGCATGGCTTTTGTGGAATTCAATCGTTGTATCTAAAGGCCAACCGCACCTTTGCTCCTTTTTTCGCAAGCAGAATCACTTCCTCGCGTCCCATTCCACTGCCAGCACCCATTACAATTGCTGCTTTTTCTTTGCTAATGCCCATATACTAGTCTCCTCACTTTGTCCAATGATTAATTAATCATAAATATGTTTTATGGGTATTATAAAATGATAGGTTATTATCACGGTAATAGAATCTTTCGCAGCACAGATCAACATTCTATAGCAGCTGGTGGTGAATGCATGCGTTCAATATGGCAAATATACAAAACGGATTGGTTGAACATTTTAAAAGTACCGACTGGAATTTTCTTAATTATTGGAATTATTATTCTCCCATGCCTATATGATTGGGTGAATATCAAATCGGTGTGGGATCCATATGCCAATACCGAAGGTGTCAAGATAGCGGTCACGAGTGAGGATCAAGGTACGATTGTTGCTGATAAAAATATTAATATTGGCGATGAGCTTCTTAACAGCTTAAAGAACAATAAGAAGCTTGGATGGACATTTGTAGATAGGGAACAGGCTCAGAGAGGCGTGGAGCGGGGAACCTATTATGCGAGTATCCTTATTCCTTCCGATTTCTCATCGACCATTACCGGTATTATCGATGGTAAGCTGGACAGGCCTGAAGTAATCTATACGGTCAACGAAAAAGTGAATGCCATCGCCCCTAAGGTTACTTCGTCAGGCGTCTCCTCGCTCACCAAGCAGATTAATGAGAACTTTACAGAGGCTGTCAGCGAAGCCCTGCTTACGAAGCTCTCTGAGGTCGGTATTGAAATTGAAGGACAACTGCCGATTATCCGGAAGATTGAGGCAGGCATTTTTGAGCTGGATAGAAAACTGCCAGAAATTCAGGCTGCTGGACAGAAGGTGCTGGAGCTGGAGAAGAAGCTTCCTGAAATTCATGACAAGGCACAAATTATAATTGAAGTTGAGAAGTATATCCCGGAAATCAATAAGGCTGCTCAATATGTGCTGCAAATCCAGCAGAATTGGCCTAAAATCACTACCGCACTATCGGAAATTGTTGTCATTCAGAAGAAGCTTCCAGAAATTCAGCAAGCTGTTGCTCGAATCCAGGAGCTGGATCAAAGCTTCAATAAAATTTCGGACACCATTAATCTTGCATTAGAAAAAGCAGGAAAGGCCATTGAGATCGTGACAGCTGCTCAGAATGCTCTGACGCGAATGGCTGAAATTGCCGATAAAGGCGCGGCCTTCGCCAATCAATTGAACGATTTCCTTACCGCAAATAGCGAAGCGTTCGAGACGATTGTTCCGCTTGTGAAGCAGAATCTGACGCTAGTGCAGCAAGCGGCGGATTTGACTGTGCTGCTAACGGAGAGGCTTCTGCAGGCAGATCCAGATACTTGGCCATCTGCAGAAGAGGTAATTGCTGTGCGGGATAGACTATCCTCAGCTGCAAAAGTAATTGGAAATACGATATCTTTGCTTAGCCGAATGAACAGCTATGTCCCCGGACAAGCATTGACTGATGAGATCAAACGGCTGCAGACCATTTCCGATCAGTTAAACAGGCAAATCCAAATGCTTACTACGATTGCTGCTAGCTTAGAGAATGGGAAAACACCTGCGAAGGATGTAGTCGAAAGCTTAAACAAGCTCGCGCAAAATACGAGCGCTTCATTAAACAGTATTCTCTCCAGATATGACAGCGAAATAATACCTAGTCTCAAAGCTGGAATCGAAAAGCTAAAGACGCTTGCTGATGCATCTGCAAGCAAGCTGCAAGAGGCGAAAGGGAAGCTGCCGGATATCGAAGCGATTCTTGCGGACACAAAGAGCGGACTGGAACTCGGACAAGCAGAGCTAGCCAAAATTCAAAAGGAGCTGCCTCAAATACGCGCCAAGGTGCATGAATTGTCACAAACGCTGCAAAGTAAGGCTGATGCATTCACGAAGGCGATTAATGCAGCGGCACCTTTCTTGCAGAACAATCTTCCGGCAATCGGCAAGAAGCTGGATGAGGCGGCAGCATTCGTCAAGAATGACTTGCCTCGAACAGAGGAAGAGCTCACAAAGCTGGCCGATTTCGTGCGCAATAAGCTTCCCGAGGTTGAATCCGGTGTTCATAAGGTCGCGGGTCTCGTACGTGACGACCTGCCGATGCTCCAGCAAGCTATTCGACAAACAGCTAACAAGCTGAGAGAGGTTGAAGAAAATAATCATTTCGCTGATTTAGCTAAGCTGCTGCGCGGAGATATTAAGAAGGAGAGCGAGTTTCTAGCCAGCCCGGTTCAGATTAAACAAAATCGGATATACCCTCTTCCGAATTACGGATCGGCGATGTCCCCGTTTTATGGTGTATTATCTCTATGGGTTGGAGCGACTTTGTTGATCTCTTTATTGAAACCAGAGGCTGATAATCCGGGAGGTATGTACAGACCGTATCAGCTGTATTTGGGCAGATTAGCTACTTTCTTGACCATTGGGCTGCTTCAAGCGATAAGCATATCGCTGGGGGATTTCTACCTTCTGCATGCTTTTGTAGCAGACAAATTAGAGTTTGCTTTATTTGCAATGCTAATCAGCGCCGTATTTGTTACCATCACCTACACACTTCTTTCTGTATTTGGCAATGTGGGAAAAGGAATTGCGATCATATTCATGGTGTTCCAGTTTTCCAGCTCGGGCGGAACATTTCCGATTAGCATGACGTCGCCGTTCTTTCAAGCATTGAATCCATTCATGCCGTTTACTTATGCGATTAGCTTGTTGAGAGAAGGAGTAGGCGGAATTTTGTGGGATACGGCGCTTAGAGATATTTTGTTTTTGGTGGGGTTTATTTGCCTGAGCTTGTTTGTGGCACTGGTCCTTAAGCGTCCGCTGAGTGGAATCATCAAGAAATCGATGGAGAATGCGAAGAAAACAAAAATTATTTCATAATGGAGTTTATAATATGCTTGCCTCAAATTGAAAAGGGCGACCCATTCGGCCGCCATTTCTGTATTGGGAACTGACCGCTATTTGCGCACATAGGCTAGCAGCTTTCGCAGCCACTCTACCTCGAGCTCCGTATGGACAAGCACATGGTCATGCACAAGCTGTACGTTCGGAGGGGTGCTGTCCTTGAGAGCGCCCCAATCATCATGATGACGTTGAATTTTCTTTAACAGCTTTTCGATAGCTTCTTCTATGAGAAAGGACACTTTATTGAAATCCGCATGTTTGAGAAACAGAGTGGATGTATAAATAGAGGGGATGTCTTTGAAATTTTTGAAATTCAAATAAATTTCTTGCTCCAGCATTTCTCGGTGATTATACGCACGTTAAGCGGGCGTGTCAATAAAAATGTTTTAATGTTAAAAGGTTTATTAATCAACTTTATTGTGATAAAATAGTTTTCGAAAGGAGCTGTTAACATCGAAGAAACTAGCCTTCAATGGAGACGTGAACCAAGACTCATATGCAGCTGCGATGATATTTATTATGAAAAGCTAAGGAGATCAAATTGGAACAAACCGATATTTTTAAACTGATTCATACGGTTGAATTATTTACCAATGAAGTCATTATTCGATGGATGAATTCTTTCGAGCATAACATTGGCATTTCACCGATTCTTGTTCTGTCTGAATTAAAGCACAAGGGTCCTCAGAAACAAACAGTACTAGCCAAGCATCTGGGTTATACGCCGGGAGCATTGACCAATATTGCTAATCGTCTAATCAAGCTGAGCTTGGCAGAGCGTAAATATAATGAGGAAGATCGTCGTAATGTGCTCCTGTCTATTACGGAAAAGGGCTTAGACGTGCTAAAGGAAGCCCAGCAGAGAGGGCGGGAACTGCGAGTCGAGCTGTTCCAAGTGTTAAGCGAGGAAGAGCAACAGCAATATTTAATCATTCATGAGAAGCTGCTCAAAAATCTTCGAAACCCTGAAGTATAAACAGATTTCAAAATGACATCCAAAGGGGATATTAAAATGGGAAGAGTACAAGGCAAGGTTGCGTTAATAACTGGAGGAGCTTCTGGCATTGGTTTGTCTTCAGCCACTTTATTGGCCAAAGAAGGCGCAAAAGTCGTTATTGCCGATTTCAATGTCGCTGCTGCTAAAGAAGCGGCAGCGCTGATTAATAACGAAGGCGGAGAAGCGGTTGGTGTTTTCTTGGATGCGGGGCAGGAGTCCTCGATCAAAGAAGCTGTTGATTTCACCGTTTCCCAGTACGGGACAATTACTACATTATTCAACAACGTTGGCCTAACCAATCTGCAGAAAGATCTCGATGTTGTAAATATAGATTTGGATGAGTGGGACCGCCTTATGAATGTGAATACGAAGAGTGTGCTGTTAGGCAGCCGCTTTGCTATTCCGCATATGATTAAGGCTGGGGGCGGATCGATCATTAATACAGCATCCATGTCAGCATTCGCAGGGGATTCACTTCGTTCCGCCTATGGTGCTTCCAAAGCTGCTGTCGTTAACCTGACCAGATACATTGCTGCACAATATGGCAAAGATCATATTCGCTGCAATGGTGTCGCTCCGGGACTTATCTTAACTCCAGCAGCCAAAAATAATATGCCGGCTGCCGTACTGGATATATTCCAGAAGTACAATGCGCTTCCTTATCATGGCGAGGCCGATGATATTGGGTACACGGTGCTTTTCCTAGCTTCCGACGAGTCCAAATTCATTACAGGACAAACCATTCAAGTTGAGGGCGGCCATTATATATCCAATCCAACCATTGCTGATTTCGAGCAATATATGAAGCAAGCACAAGCTAAATAAACTGTACTATCCATAAAAACGGGGCTATCCTTCAGGTCATTACAGACCTTACGGAATAGCCTGTTTTTGTATGGAGGGTAATTTAGAAATCTCCCCTCCCCGTTCAAGGCCTCACTTGCCTCCTCTAATATCCGGATTGAGCCTACTTATTTTGGGCGCAATAACTTCGTCTTTACACACTGAAAACCCCAAATCTCAAGCCATTACACGGTTTTCAGCGTACCCAGAATGGAAAAGGGATAGCGTCACAAAAATGGAAGGGTACACTTTCAGAGTGAAAGAGTAGCAGCACAAAAAGTGGAGATTTCGGCAAACGTATCGAACATGTTACTTTAGGTTAGCAAGGCATTGCTGAACTGAATTATAACTTGCATAAGAAAGGGGGATTACATTGAAACAGCATTCGCAGTCGGCGGCTCGGGCTCCAATGCCTGACATGCCGAAGACAGGAACAGGCTCGAGCTGGGTAACGTCCATGCGGAAGGAATTAACTCGGAATCGATTTCTTTATATGCTTCTAGTGCCTGTAGCCATTTATTTATTACTGTTCAAATACGCACCGATGGCTGGAGAAATCATTGCGTTCAAAAATTATCGATTGTCCGATGGGATTTGGGGAAGCTCGTGGGTAGGATTTCAACAGTTCGAGAAGCTGTTTGCAAGCCGTGAATTTTATATTGTATTAAAAAATACACTGCTGCTTAACCTTTATCATTTGCTCTTTGCTTTTCCTGCCCCAATTTTGCTCGCGATCATGCTTAATGAGGTAAGGGTCGAATGGTACAAACGGACTTTGCAAAACTTGCTGTACATTCCGCATTTTATTTCGTGGATTGTCCTTGGCAGCATCATTATTGCATTGTTATCGCCATCTACAGGAATAGTGAATTATTTACTGAAGGCGATTGGGATCGATCCGATTTATTTTATGGCCGATAAGCTGTGGTGGCCGGTGACGTTCATCGTATCCGGTATTTGGAAAGAAGCAGGATTTGGAACAATTCTTTATTTGGCAGCGATGGCATCCATTGATCCGACGTTGTATGAAGCAGCCAAAATTGACGGTGCCAATAAAATAAAACAAATCTGGCATGTTACACTGCCAGGCATTCGCAGTACAATTGCGATTCTTCTTATTTTGCAAGTCGGTAAAATGATGGATGTTGGTTTCGAACAGGTATATGCACTGCGGAATCCTGCTGTAACGAGCGTGGCCGAGGTTATCAGTACCTTCGTGTATACAAGGGGGATTGTGAACTTGCAATACAGCTACACTACCGCATTAGGTTTGTTCCAATCACTAATCGCCCTAATCCTCATCGTGTCAGTGAATCGAATTATAAAAGCGCTGGGAGAACGAGGATTATGGTAAGGGACGAAAGGAGTGATGCATTCTGAAGCTTGGAAAACAAACCGTTTCATCGATACTTTTTCGCTGGTTTAATTACATCTTGCTGGCACTGCTCGCTTACATGGCATTATTTCCGTTCATTAACGTTATTGCAGTATCATTTAGCAGCAGCAGGGCAATCAATGCTGCGGAAATCTTCATGTGGCCGGTTGAATTCAATATGGAAGCGTATGTAAAGCTGCTGAAAGACGGCCAATTAATAATAGCAATGAAGAACACCGTCGTAATTACGGTAATTGGAACGGCGTTGAATATGTTTTTTACGATCATTGCCGCATATCCACTCTCTAAAGCAAGATTGAAGGGCAGAAATTTCATGCTGATGGCTATTTTATTTACGATGCTGTTCAGCGGCGGATTGATTCCTAATTTTCTGCTTATCAATAGCATTGGACTGACAAATACGTATTGGTCACTTTGGCTTCCAGCTCTTATAAGCGCTTACAATATGTTCGTTATGAAAACATTCCTGGAAGGGCTGCCTGATGAGCTGGAAGAATCGGCTGCAATTGACGGTGCTGGTGATTTCACTGTTTTATGGCGAATTATTTTGCCGCTATCGAAACCGGTCATCGCGGCATTGACACTGTTTTATGCAGTGGGCTGGTGGAACTCCTATATGAATGTCCTAATCTATATTCGCAGTACAGATAAGGTGTCATTGATGGTGAAATTGTATCAGATGATTGATTTGGTAAGTCCAGAACTGCTGCGTGGAAGCGGGGAAGGTGTCTCGCAGATTTCGATTACGCCGGAAGGCATTCGGGCAGCAGCAGTTGTGTTCGCTATTGTGCCGATATTATGTGTGTATCCATTTCTGCAAAAGCATTTTATTAAAGGCGTGCTGCTAGGCTCCATTAAAGGTTAGCTGCCGAATGGAATGAAATGAACTGAATATCAAGTGCGCTTAACATGCGCGTTTCGATATAAAAATTAATTTTTTTAGGAGGTCAAGTATGAAGCGAAATAGAATACAAAAAGGGAAAATGCTATTTTTGTTGGTCATGATCATGGCGTTCTTGGCAACGGCGTGTTCCAACAGTGGTGGAAACAATGGCTCTGTGAAGAACACAAACGAGGCTACGAACAAGCCGACAAATGAGTCCCCAAGCGGAGAAAAGGACCCTTATGATGGATTACCGAAGAAAGTTAGTATTTCCACATTTGATAGGGGTCAAGTATCCAGCGATGAGGGCACCTATGAGGACAACCGCTGGGTGAAATGGATTCGCGAGCAATCGGGTATTGATGTATCGATCGTTCCAGTACCGCGCAACCAAGCGCAGGATACGCTTAACGTATTGATTGCATCGAAACAAGCTCCGGACCTGATATGGGAGTATGATCGAACCTATATTGGTAAATTGGTTACCCAAGGGGTTATCCAACCGATTGGGGAATATATAGAGAAATACAGCACGACTTACAAAAAATATTTGGAAGACAATCCGGATTTGCTGCCTTATATTACTTTCAATGGTGAAGTCTATGCAGCTGTGACGAAACGTGCGATTACAGGTATTGTAAATCACGGCATGTGGATAAGACAGGATTGGCTGGATGAATTGAAGCTTGAAAGGCCGACGACAGTGGAGGAGCTAGTTGCTGTTGCAAAAGCGATGAAAGAGCGTTATCCAGACAGCACGCCAATTGTTGGCCATACAACATTTGATATTTATTCTGCTCTCTATGCCGCAATGAACAATCAATGGTATGTGGAAGATGGGAAGATGGTGTATGGCGCGACGCTAGATCGTTTCGGTGAAGCGATTGCCCTAGAGAAGCAGCTGTACGATTTGGGACTGGTCGATCGTGAATATTTAACAGATAGCAACAATCAGCGTGCGACGCAGCTGTGGACAACCGGCAAGGCTGGCATTTATATGGGGCAATGGGGACTTGGTAATACTGATATTTTAACGAAAGATCTACTCATTAATGTGCCAAACGCCAAGCCTGAGCCACTGGAAGCAGTCGCTACTCCGCATGGTAAATATGGTACGTATCAGGAGGCTTCACCGCTCTTTTATGTCTCTTTCAACAAGGATATGAAAAATCCGAAGGCCGCAATGGAATATTTGGATTGGATTTTGGAGAAGGGCTGGTTCACGCTCGTGAATGGTGAGGCAGGTGTGCATCATGAAATGGTTGGTGACGTGGCGAAGCGTCTGGATCCGGATAAATTTACTAAAGAAGTGATTTTTGCAGGTGAATATGCTGTATTGCGTGATGAGAGCGGTTTTAAAGCTGAGAATTTGCTCGTTCAAGCGGCCAGTGATGATCTTTCACAGCGCGTTGCTAAGCTTGATATGGCATCGCTCGATATTGTACTGAAGAATGAGTTTCGACGTGATATTCCTTATCAACCAAGCTTCGATGAAATCAATGAAATTCGTTCAACACTGGATACCTTTATTAAGGAAACACGCGCTAATGCAGTCACACAAGGAGCGAAATATACAGGACAGTGGGCATTGGACGAAATTCGCAAGGAGTGGAAACGTCTGGGCGGTGAAAAAGCAGAAGAGATTGCACAGAAGTGGTATGAAGACAATAAATCCAGCTTTTAAACTTTAAGCGTTGGTTCTTGAAGAAGATACTGAGGAGGAACAGAAATGAAGCTCGTACAAAATCGGCGACTAACTAAAGCGGTTACAATCCTATCGACGCTGCTATTCTTCCTCGTATTTTCTTCTGCCTTTTTAACGTATTCCGTATTCAATCGACAATTGGAGGGGCAGTTAACCAGTACGAACATGGAGCTGCTCGGACAGATGGACCATAAGCTGGAATTGTCGCTTAAGCATATTGATAAATCAGCAATTCAACTGTTGAAGGCGTATGAGGTAGGGCGATTTTTCAATAATGAGCTGACCGAGCAGGAAGCGCAGAACAATTCTTTTCGCGTATCCACTCTCATTACGAATGCAATCAATAGTATCGATTATATATTCTCGATCGATCTATACGCGTACGACAAGCAGCGGCTCGTTTCAGGAAATGTGTTGACTGAACAGGACTATAAGATGGATTTCTCATGGATTCCTGAGTTTCAGCAGTATGAGGGGTATTTCAACTGGATGTCGACTCGCAAAGTACAGCTTAATCACTCGCAATATCCAGTATACCGCAATGTTATCACACTCGTACGCTCATATCCGCTTATTCATTCTCCTGGTACGCGTGAAGGTGCGATGGCTGTAAATATTAAGGAGGATCAGCTGTACGGCTTGATTCAAAATACGGCAGCTATGGATAAAGGCCAGACCTTCATTATCGATAGTGAAGGCGTCGTGGTGCTGCATGCAGACCAGACCAAGCTAGGCAAGGATATTAGCGAATTTCCGTACATTAACCAAATTTTAAATGCTCAGGGAGCGAGCGGTCATTTCTCCGAGGAGGTTGAACAGACGGCAAGCTCCGTTTTTTATGTGAAATCAGAATATACGGGCTGGAATATTGTGCGGGTTGTGCCAGAGGCACAATTTATGAAGCCGCTGTATGCCATTCGCAATGGACTGCTAATCCTTGCAATCGTATTGTTTGTGGTGGCGACAGCATCGGCAGCGATGGTAGGACGCTGGATTTTCAAGCCGGTCAATCGTTTTATACAAGTGATGACGCGGCATTTGACGATTCACTCGAAGGAAGCGGCAACACGCAAGTATACAGATGAATTCCAGTATTTTGAGTCTACGGTACAGCATATTTTGCAAGACCGGGAAGATCTGCATAAGCAGGTGCTTGAAAGCAAGCCGCTTATCAAATGGCAGCTGCTGACTGAATTGCTTTCTGAGAAACGTAAAAATATCGCGGTGCTACAGCCATATATGGACATGCTCGGCATTAGTTTGTATCCGGATCATTTTGTCGTGATGAGCATTGAATTTGACAATAAGCATGAAATTGCATCACCTCGGGATTTGCAGCTGTATGCTTATGCGCTCTGCAATGTTGCTGAGGAATTGATGAATGCAGAGAGCCGCGGAATCGCAGTGGAGCTGAGCATCGGCAAGTGTGCGGTCATTATGAGCTTTGGTGATGGCGATGAGTCGGAGCGCCTTATGATGCGGGCGATGGCCGTCGCGGATTTAATGAAGGATTTCGTTCAGGAATACTTTAACCGTACGATTACGATTGGTATTGGAGATATTGTTGAGACGGTCAACGATATTCATCACTCCTATAAGCAATCACTAGAGGCACTAAGCTATAAACTCGTAATGGGCAGCAATTCGATTATTACGAAAGAGGATGTATTCAGCGATCAATCCCCGCAATTTTATCGGTTATTCGCGATGACTGATGGGATCGTTGCTTCGGTCAAGGCATCAGATGCGGATAAAATGAAGCTGCAGGTGCACAGATGGTTCGATTCTTTCGCCGAGCATGTTGTGCCGCCGGAAATGATTATGCAGCTAATTGTGCAATGCCTGATGAAGGCGGCAACAGCAGCTGTAGAGATTGGCGTCGATCCGGAAGGGAGTTTTCCAGAGCAGTACATGGTTGAGATGCTGAACCAGTATGAGCAGTTGCACCATCTTGAGGCATTTACGATCCAATCACTTTCAAGCTTCATCGAACGGATTAAGGAAAAACGCAGCAGCAGGGAACGAAATGATGTCATTGACAACGTGATGGTTTATATTCAAAAGCATTATATGCGCAGCGACTTATCACTCAACCTGCTTGCAAGCGAGTTTCATCTGAGTGTGTCCCATCTCAGCAAGCTGTTCAAAGAACAGAAGGAATGCAATTTCATTGATTATTTGATGGAGACGCGCATGAACAAGGCCAAACAGCTGCTAAAGGATACGGAAGAGAAAATTCGCGATATTGCGGAGAGTGTGGGTTATACGAATGTGAATAGCTTTGTAAGGATTTTTAAGAAGATAACGGGATTAACACCTACGGAATTCAGAGAGCGGTCACGGGGAGAGCAAGATGAGGAAGTCAGTTCAGTCCTATAGAGGAGAGGAAGAGCGCAGCATGCTTATTCGCAAATTGAAGGACCCTTTAACGAATATGGAAATTCAGGCTGTTGGAAATCCCGGTGTGGATACCGGTCAGAACTATTTTACAGCTCAAACCTGGTTGGCAGACAGCCGCCATATTCTGCTTTGCACGGATATTGATGAGAACAAAATGGGACGTTATGTGCGCTTTGATACAGAGACTGGTGCGATGGAGACGTTGTTGGAAGACTTGAGCTGGGGATGCGGCATCATATCAGCAAATGATCTTTTCTATTATTATGTCGGATCAACCATTTATGAATATAACCTGCATACGCAGTTGTGTCGTACCGTTTGCAGCTTGGAGCCTGGGACTCAGCTGTATGGTCCGCTCTCCATCAATAACGACGGGAGAGTTCTTGGAGTTTATTGGAATCGCGGTGACGATTGGGTGATTGGGACTGTTCAGGTCGACACGGGGGCGGTCACGGAGGTAGCTGCACCGGGCTTTCAAGAGCCATATCCTATTGCGAATCATTCGATGATCAATCCTCAATATGATCACCTCGTATTTTTTGCTCATGAGGGCAATACGGAGCATATCGCAGATCGCATTTATGTCGCAGATACAACGACAAGTGAGATACGCAATGTGTTTCCCCAGCAGCGGCTGGACACGGGTGAGCATGTAGAGTATGTCGGGCATGAGATGTGGGCGGCAGACGGAGAGCATTTGTATTTTGTTAAATATCCGCAAAGCCCGCTTAAACCGACAGGAGTCTATCGGGTTGAGAAATGGGGAAAAGAGTGGGAGCTTATTAATGGCGACTACAGGTACTGGCATGTAGCACCTAGCCCAGATGGACGCTTTGCAGTTGCAGATACGTTTGAAGAGGGCATGCAAGTAAGCAAAATCGTCTTGATCGATTTGGAAACACGAGTCTCTAAGCTGCTGTGTGAGCAGCCTCTATGGCGAGATCATCCCGGACATCCGCACCCGATGTTTAGTCCTGACAGCAAAAAGCTGTCGTTTACTTTCGCAGATGAGGATCATCACTTATGGATTGGCGTAATTGACCTTGATCAAATTTCGGAGGAGGATTGATATGACGACACAAATGACAGATGCGATGAGCAGAATCTACAGCTGCATGACCGGCGATCATCGGGGCAATTGGGGCATGGATATTAATCATTGGGACTGGGTTCCTGGTGTTGGTGTCATTTCGATTCTAGATTACGGAGAGAAGACAGGGCAAGAGGAAGTCATTCATTACGTACAAACATGGGTAGAGCGGAATAAGCAGAAGGCCGACGACCAGAAAGTAATTAATGCAATGGCACCTTATGCCGTATTTCCTTCTTTGTATCGTCGTACAGGGCAGGAATGGTTGCTAGCCAAATCGCAGGAAATTGCAAAATGGATGCTGAATGAAGCGCCGCGCACTCGCGAGCGGGCATTCGAGCATACCGTTACGGAGGCTGTTGAATTCCGCGAACAGGTTTGGGCGGATACGGTGTTTATGGCGGTGCTTTTTCTAGCACGTCTGGCCAAATTGAAAGGCGACAAGCAATTGGCAGAAGAGGCTTTGGAGCAGACAATGCTGCACTTGCAGCTGCTGCAGGATACAAATACGGGGTTGTTATATCACGGCTGGAACTGTGAAGCAGGCAACCATTTGTCAGCGGTTCATTGGGCACGGGCAAATGCTTGGATCGTTATGAGCATACCTGAGATTATGACGGAAATCAGTGAATTATCTGCCATCCCAGCAGAGCTTAATGAACGCTATCGCACGCTTGCTGATGCACTTCGCTCTTGTCAGGCAGTAGATGGGCTGTGGCATACCGTGCTGGATCGCGTCGATACGTATAAAGAAACATCTGCAAGTGCCGGAATCGCATGCGGCTTTCTTAGAGGAATCGATGCGGGACTACTCGATACTTCGTTCATGGAGCCGGCTGAGCGAACACTGGCCGGAGTGCTTTCTTTAATCGATCCAGCTGGTGAAGTGGCTGGAGTATCAGGCGGAACACCAATTATGCCATCTGTGGATGCGTATAATCAAATTAAGATCTATCCGACGCTATATGGGCAAGGATTGACTCTACAGCTGTTGACACAATTCAAATTGAATACAAGCGAGGGATGAAATAAACATGGCGTACTATTCCGATAATCCTTTTAATAACAGACAAAAGCTGATTAAACAGATCGATTCACGAGAATCACAGTACAATTCGGAAAATCACCTCTTGAAGTCGCCGTTCAGCAGTCCCGGTTATCATACAACGATCAAACAAGCTGATTTTATTCACTCAACTCGCAATTCTCTCGTGTATGCACTTGGTTTGCTAGATACGGAGGAAGCGCACTATGAGCAGCGCGCCTTCGATATTATTGAGCAGGTTATTTCTCTACAGGATACGGATCGCAGCCGCAGTACGTTCGGTATCTGGTCTTGGTTTTATGAGGAGCCGCTCGATCAGATGTCGCCTCCCGATTGGAACTGGGCTGACTTTTGCGGCAAGCTTCTCGTACTGATCGTTTCAAGGCATTCTGCTAGATTGCCAGAGAAGCTGAGGCAGTCGGTACAGCAAGCAATCTACAATGCTTGTGATGCGATTATTATACGGAATGTAGGGCCCAATTACACGAATATTGCGATTATGGGCGCATTCGTTACACTCATCGCTGGTGAATTATTCGAGCGGGAGGATTATGCAAAATACGGATTTGAACGACTGGGAAAGCTGCACAACTATACACTGCCTAGACAGGCGTTTCTAGAATATAATAGTCCGACGTACACGCAGGTCGCTATTTTGGAGCTGTCCGCTATTGTAACAGAAACGAATAATGCTGAGGCGAAGCTGCTCGGGAACGACCTGCTGGATATTGCATGGAAAAGCGTAGCAGACCATTTTCATACGGGTACACGACAGTGGTCGGGTCCTCACAGCCGCTGTTACAAAACGCTGCTTACACCGCTAAGTGAAGCGTTCCTGCAATTCGCAACAGGAGGAAAGCTGGCCTTTTATCAGGAGGATGAGCTTCCTTATGATGAAGGTTGGTATAAGTGCGGTGTTGCCTGTCCAGAGCAATATATAGAACAGTTTCTTACCCCCGTTCAGCAGACGGTAAAAGAATGCTATGGGGTGAACGGCAGCGGAACTGAGAAATGGGCGACGACTTATATGACGCCGACCTATTCGCTCGGCAGCTTCAAAAAGGAGATCATGTGGAATCAGACACGGACTTTGCTTGCATATGTGGATAATGGCGGCAAGGCGACTTACCTACATCTGCGTGCTTTGCATGATGGTTATGATTACTGTTCGGCTGTTTTTCATGGGGAGCAGCGGGCGAACCACGTACTATTTGGTATGAATTTTGTTGTCAATGGCGGCGATACTCACCCGAATTTGGATATGATCGATGGATCTATCGAGGTGTCCGATTTCAGATTTCGTCTAGAAATAGGCGGTGCTTTGGAGCATGTTAGTCCGGTTGTGGAAAAGGACAGTGTAATCCTGCGAATTGGCGAGACGTTAGTGTCACTGCGCACTTGGTTTACTGCATTTGATGATCAAGCTGCTGGTACTGCATCAAGGGACTGGAGCTGGGAAGTTACTAAGGTAGATAACGTGCTTGGCATCGATCTTGTCCTTCATACTGGTGAGAAGAGGGTCATTGATTTTCAAAAGCTGAATGAAGCTGCATTTCTTTTCTCTCTTTGCATAGGAGAAGGGCTTGAGAGCTTCAAGCCGCAGATCGAATGGACAAAAGAGCTTGCAACGGTAAGTGGAAGCTGGAATAATGAGCAAATAGGGCTTGCTTTGCAGCTGAAGCCAGGTGTGCAGTGATCATCCGCTATCCTAAAACCCATCGAACTACCGATGGGTTTTTCTTATAGCCGCAGTCTATGAAAACAAAAAAAGAGAGGAAGAAACCGCATGATCACTCACCGCTGATACTGGATGTTATCGGGAAATACTACAAGAGTATTGATAACGGCTAATTCAGGCAAGATAGTGGAGCAACGATCATTCCGTATATTTGCAAATTAAGGAGCATTCATCATGTCATTACTACTTCGAAGAAGAGGCGCCATATTGCTCCTCATGCTCAACATATTTCTCGTTTTTACAGGTATAGGGCTTATTATTCCCATTATGCCCACGTATATGAATGAGCTTCATATTAACGGAAGCATTGTTGGTTTGTTGGTGGCCGCTTTTTCATTAACACAGCTTCTTTTCTCACCCGTAGCAGGCCGCTTAAGCGATTCCATTGGACGGAAAAAAATGATTGTTATAGGCATGATCATATTTGCTGTCTCGGAATTGTTATTCGGACTCGCTAGTGCGCCTATGCTTCTGTTCGCATCCAGGATGCTGGGCGGAATTGGCGCGGCATTCATTATGCCTTCCATAATGGCTTATACAGCCGATGTTACCTCCATTGAAGAACGAGCTACAGGGATGGGATATATTAATGCAGCAATCACGACCGGTTTTATTATAGGTCCAGGGATCGGAGGATTTATCGCAGAATACGGCATACGGGTGCCTTTCTATGCAGCGGCGACAGCTGGGGCTATTGCTGCCCTGATCACCTTACTTATTTTGCCTGAATCGCCAAAGACGGCAGCTCGCATTGGAAGCGAAGTTATTCCAGCCAAGAAACAAAGTATTATCGCTCAATTATTTCAGTCCTATCGAGAGCCTTATTTTTTGAGCTTGATCATTGTATTTGTCGCATCATTCGGATTAGCCAATTATGAGACGGTCTTTAGTCTATTTGTCGATCATAAATTCCAGTTTACACCTAAAGATATTGCCTTAATTATTACATTTGGCTCAATAGCCGGCGCTGTTGTGCAAGTAACCATATTCGGCTGGCTGTTAAACCGTTTTGGGGAGAAAAAGGTTATTTCTTATTGCTTGATTATTGCAGGGCTGTTCATATTAATAACCCTATTTGTTAATAAATATTGGATGATATTCGTCGTTACGTTTATTGTTTTTTTGGCAGTCGATATATTGCGTCCGGCACTGGGAACGCAGATGTCAAAGATGGCTGGGGGTCAGCAAGGCTATATCGCAGGCTTGAATTCGGCTTATACAAGTCTTGGCAATATTGTCGGACCGATTGTTGCGGGAGTTCTATTCGATCTTGATATTAATTTTCCATATATATCGGCTTTTGTCATATTAGTTCTATGCTTCCTTCTTTCGCTTCGAGGCGGAAGGGCCAGGTCAAAGTCTATTGTATAAAAAGTTAAAACAGCCATGCAGGGCTAAGCCCCGCATGGCTGTTTTATAATTAAAAGCCTTTATATTGAGGTTCTTCAGTTTCTAGCTCTTGAACCCGGCTTTCCACTTGTTGAAGCACTTGCATGGTTTGCTGTGCAGCATTTGTGAAAAGTGTTTTTGCTTCTTGGTTTTCTGTTTCTAATGCAAATTGCTCAAGACTTGCTTGCGCACCCTTCAATGAAGCGACACAGGTTTTAACTTGAGATGCAACTGTCATGTATTTCACCTCCTCCACTTATGTAGTACAAGAGGTAATTTATCACTAATCGGAAGTAAATATGCACAAACGCGATTAACTTCTCCAACAAGCAACCATATTTCCATGATCATCCCTTTTGAGGGAAACGATTATCAGGTTTAGCAGCTTGATTTTGACGCATAATCTTCATGTGCAGATTTGTTGAGAATTTCTTTTTGAAGGAGGGTGTCAATGTGCCCGAATGGCTTGAGGTTGTGTTACGAACCTTGTTCTCCGTGGTTGTTCTGTTTGGCATGACGAAACTGTTAGGGAAACGGCAAATTTCTCAACTTTCACTGTTCGAATACATTACGGGAATTACGATCGGTAGCTTAACCGCATATATTTCCTTGGAAATCGACACTAAATGGTATTTAGGTCTGATTTCCTTAATGGTGTGGGTAGCCATTTCTTTAGCTATTGAGTTTCTGCAACTGAAAAGCAAAAAAGCAAGAAATCTGATTGACGGCAGTGCAACTGTATTAATTAAAGATGGAAAAGTATTAGAAGACAATCTGAAGAAAGAACGATTAACGAATGAGGATTTAATGGAGGAGCTGCGAAGTAAAGATGTTTTTAGAGTAGCGGATGTTGAATTTGCGCTTATTGAACCGAACGGGCAAGTTAATGTATTGCTCAAGCGAGAGAATCAACCGATGACACCAAGTCATTATGGAATTAAAGTAGCACCCGAGCAAGAGCCGCAAGCCGTTATTTTAGATGGTGAAATAATGGATGAGCCTCTTGCGACGATAGGATTAAACCGGGATTGGCTAAATGTGGAGTTGGAAAAACTGGGTGTCGCCGTAGAAAATGTATATCTCGGTCAGGTCGATTCTTATAAACAATTATTCGTCGATCTATTCGATGACCAAATCATCGTGCCGACTCCTCAGAAAAAAGCTACTTTGTACACAACTTTAAAGAAATGTGAAGCAGATTTAGAGCTGTTTGGTTTAACCACCAAAAATAAACAAGCCAAACAAATGTATGAGCAATGTGCAAATCAGCTGCAAAACGTAGTTACAGACTTAAAGCCCATCTTACATCGTTAAAGGAGGTAAGTACTTATGGCAAATAACAAGAAGAAGAAATTAACACCTGTACAGCAGGAATATCAAGAGCTGGCGAAAAAAAGGGAACCGGGAAGAGCTGTTTTCAAAAATAGTGTTCGAGCCTTTATTTCTGGGGGCGCAATCTGTTTCATTGGTCAAATTATTCAAGAGATGTTCGTCCATTGGGCCGGCTTTACGGAGAAGAAAGCGGGAGACCCGACAGTTGCTGTATTAATCATCATTTCCGTCATTCTAACCAGTCTTGGCGTTTATGATAAAATCGCGCAGTGGGCCGGAGCAGGTACGGCTGTTCCCGTTACCGGTTTTGCTAATTCAATGGCCTCAGCGGCACTGGAGCATCGAAGTGAAGGTTTTGTTCTGGGCGTCGGGGGGCAAATGTTTAAGGTTGCAGGGCCTGTTATTGTTTTCGGCACGGTAGCCGCTTTTGTTGTCGGTATCCTTCATTGGATATTTAATCCTGCTGCAGTGGGAGGATAAACATATGCTGAAAGGTCATCAAAGCTGGATTTTTGAGAAACGGCCAACGCTTCTTGGAGCAGCCGCTGTCGTCGGACCGTTTGAAGGTCAAGGCCCCTTGGCTAATGATTTTAATATTATCCATGGTGATATTCAATTAGGTCAGGACAGCTGGGAGAAATCAGAAAGAGCTCTGCTGGAGGAAGCGACCAAGCTGGCTATAGAGAACGCTGGATTAACGAAAGAAAAGATAAATTTCTATCTCGGCGGCGATTTGATGAATCAGATCATCAGCACGAGTTTTGCTGCTCGGACCTTATCTATTCCGTATATTGGGATGTTCGGGGCTTGCTCTACTTCAATGGAAAGCTTAGCGCTGGCCGCCAATCTTGTTAATTCAGGTTCAGCTAAATATGTGCTTTCAAGTGCATCGAGCCACAACTCGTCTGTAGAGAAGCAGTTCCGTTATCCAACCGAGTACGGCTCCCAGAAGCCTCCCACCGCTCAATATACGGTAACGGGAGCAGGGGCCAGCGTCGTATCACAGAAAGGAAATGGACCTTACGTAACTTCTGCGACCATCGGCCGGGTTGTTGATATGGGCCTCACTGATCCTTTCAATATGGGGGCAGCCATGGCGCCTGCCGCAGTAGATACGATTCAAGCGCATCTTCGTGACCTTCAAATTGAGCCCGGCCATTATGATTTGATTGTTACTGGTGATCTGTCCAAAGTTGGTTATGAAATTGCCCGCGATTTATTCAAAAAACATAAAATTCCTATGCAGCAGACGGAATATAAGGATTGCGGCATGATGATTTATGATTATGACAAGCAGATGGTTCAATCAGGCGCAAGCGGCTGTGGCTGCTCTGCTGTCGTTACTTATGGGCATTTGTTGAAAAAAGTGCGAAATCATGAGCTCAACCGCATTCTGGTCGTTGCTACAGGAGCTTTATTGTCTCCACTGTCTTTCCAGCAAGGTGAAACCATTCCCTGCATCGCACATGCAGTTTCGATTGAAAGCGGAGGGAAGTAATATGATCTTTTTATGGGCCTTTATTATTGGCGGAGCCATTTGTTTATTCGGACAAATTTGCTTTGATGTATTTAAGCTAGATCCTGCTCATACGATGGTACTGCTTGTTGTTGCCGGAGCAGTGGCAGACGGGTTAGGCCTATATGAGCCCTTGATCGAATTCGCAGGTGCAGGAGCATCTGTGCCGATCACTAGCTTTGGCAATGCGCTCGTTCATGGCGCTTTAACAGAATTGAACAAAGACGGCTGGATTGGAATCATTACGGGTATTTTTAAAGTAACGAGTGCCGGTATATCCGCAGCCATCATTTTCTCCTTCTTGGCAAGTCTAATGATAAAGCCAAAAGGCTGATTGGACATACGAAAACAAAAAGGCGTGTCAGACTAATTCCAGTCTGCACGCCTTTTTTATATATACATATATGTATTTTTGAGTGACTTTAAGCAGAGGGTCTCGTTACCGATTACCTATACTATTACTATAAATCATGGATCATTATAAGTCTATAATTTTTACAATATTTTCTGTATTATGGGTTAGGCTGATCAGCGGAACCGAATAATCATGTCATACCATCTGGGGTGAGGAGCCATAGAAAATTATAGCAAGAGCTTCTATAATGCCGCGAAAATATTGTTTAAGATCGAGCGGCGGCCTGTCATCGTATTGGCAGCGGCGCTGCTTTTGTCTGCACCCCTTCTGCCGGCAGAGCTGTGGCTGGTCAAGCTGCTAGTAGACCGCATTGGAATTTGGAGCGCATCCGATTCAATCGCGTCTATTCTAGCCGCTGCGGCTTGGTTATCCTTATTATTGTTTATTCAAAATATTGGGCTTGGTGTTCAGATTCCTATGGCAATGACGCGCCTAAGTGAGATCGGAACGCTTGAGGAGCAGCTGCTCCTATTGCAGAAAACAGCCCGCCTTCCGTTAGCTTCGATCGAAGCGCCAAGCGTCAAGGACCTTCGTGAACGAGCTATGCAATTTTCTCTATATGATACGTATCAATCCGGCATTCAACTGCTGCAGGCTGCCGTTCAATCTGCTTTGTTGATCGCAATTATGTTCGCTTACGGACAGTTTCTCCCGGTAATCGCCGCATGTTCGGCAGCAGCGCTGTTGGCATTCGTCTCAGTCAAATCAGCGGCAAAGCTGGAGGTTCTTTCTCGGAAGCAGACCTCCAATCGCAGGCTGATTCGCCATTATGCTGAGCTCATGACCAAGCGGCAAGCTGCCAAAGAAATACGCTTGTTCGGATTAGGTCATTTGTTCGCGAAACGATGGAACTCCTTATATGAGGAACAAACGCAAGAAGCATGGCACGCTGCCCGTTCCACCGAGATTCGCAAGATCGGGCCGGAGCTGCTGCTGGCATTCGTTAGCGGGTTGCTTATTGCGTTGCTAGTGCTGCTGCCGGGAGCAAGTAAGCTAAGCGCAGGTGAATTTTCTTTATTATTTATGGCCTTAACCTTGCTGCTCTCTCAGCTGCCCGGCTTAATAGGGCAGGGAGTGTCGCTCAAGAGACAACATATGCGATGGGAAGACTTTAATGCCTATATGCTGCTCGATGAAATTTCAGATGAGATTCCTTCCATTTCTACAGGAGGTGTGGTCCTGCAAGTCCGAAATATGAGCTTCCGATATCCGCAAACCAATCACGACACACTCAAAAAAGTATGCTTCACGATTCCTCGCGGCTGCCGAGCTGCATTGGTTGGTGATAATGGCTCGGGCAAATCAACGCTAATTAAAGTGCTTACGGGCTTATATGCACCTGATGAAGGAGAACTGATTTGGAGTAATAGCGAAGGAGAGCAGCTTAGTGGAGCAGAAGCAATTGCGAATATGTCTGCAGTGTTTCAGGATTTCACTCGGTTTCAATTAACGCTGCGGGAGAACGTGGCTCTTGGAAAACGGTCGGAGATTCAGAACGATCCACTCCTGCAGTCTAAGCTGAAGCTTACTGGCAGTAAGCTTCAGCAATTAAACCAGCAGCTAGGCGGCGCTTTCGGCGGCATCGAGCCCTCTGGCGGTGAATGGCAAAAAATAGCGACCGCTCGAGCTTTGCTTCGTGAAGCAGGGTTTGTATTTTATGATGAGCCAACTGCTGCGCTTGATCCTCAAGCTGAGAAGGAAGCGTTCGATTTATTTCTGCAGGTAACGGAAGGACGATCGGCTTTGCTCGTAACTCATAGGCTGGGAGCTGCGAGGCTGGCAGACATGATTTTGGTTCTTAAGGACGGCAGACTAATTGAACAAGGTACCCATAATGAGTTGATGAGCCAGCAGGGTGAATACAGCCGAATGTTCGAGCTGCAAGCGTCTTGGTATAGGTGAAAAAATGGCATGGATAAAGCATGCCGTTATTCCTTTACTAATGGAGGTGATCGGATGTACAAAAAAACTCGTCGCCTTGCGCTGGGACGGAGTATTTTTCTATTACTATATAAAATTTGGCGCGGTATGCCTGTGTTAACATCGGTATGGCTGTGCATTCCTTTATTGGCTGGATTGTTGATCATCCCAAGCTATTCGGCTCAAAAAAATCTGGTTGACCTTTTCGTCGGAGGGATGACAGGGAAGGATTGGGCAAATATGCTGCCGCTAGCTCTTCCCGCCTTAATCATGTTTACAGGTGCAGCCATCATTCGTGCAGTGCTTTCCGCCTTACAGAGCATGACCGATTCCAGACTTCGTGATCGTGCATCGATGCATGTACAGGCTCAGATACATGAACGTGCGGTGAGTGTTTCGTTGGAGCGGATCAATGATTCCTCGTATTATGATCGACTCCAACGAGCAGAGACAGCAGCTGCTACGAATTTATTCGGATTTCTGCAAAATATAATGGCTATCATTAGTATGCTATTTGAATTATTGGGACTGCTTATTGTTGCATCGTCTTCACATATTGTAATTGGACTTCTGCTAGCAGTCGTATTTCTCGTATCCTTCGCAATTAGGCTGGAATCAGATATCGTGGTCCGAAGGCTGAACCGGGATTTGACGAGCTCTGGAAGACAGTCTGACTACTTGCGAAAATTGATTACGGAGCCTGCGACGATTAGGGATATGCGAATATCAGGATCGATCGATTATCTAATAGGCAAGTGGAGGGACGTGACAAGCAGCGCGCTCTCTCTTCGGATGAATGCGAGACGAAGAGAGATACGCCGAGGTATGCTGGTATCCGCTCTTCAGATCGCAGGGCTGTTCGGAGCCATCGTATGGATGGCGCTTCATCTGAAATCAGGAATTATAACAGCCGGAGTATTCATTATTGTATTTCAATCCATGCGGCGAGCTTATGGGATATCCTCTGCGATGGCATTTCCGATCGGTAAAATTTACATTCAAGGTGCAAGCCTATTCGATTTAGTGGAATTTTTGAGAGAGCCCTCGGAGGCGGATAGGGATGGTGCGTCGGAGCTTAGAGATCGATCTGGTGAAGGCTCATTGGAGGCTTCCCTTCTAAAACCTGGAGGTACAGGGCGAATTGCTTTTGAGAAGGTTACTTACAAATATGCAGGCAGCGATAATCCCGTATTGCAGAATATACAGCTTACGCTGAACCCGGGTGAAGTGGTTGCATTAGTCGGAGAGAATGGAGCAGGCAAAAGCACGCTTGCGCAAATTTTGCTTGGCTTAATACCGCCATCAAGCGGCCGAATTACTTGGGATGATACAGACTACAAACATCTGCAGCCGAAGGAGCTTAGAAAATCGATGTCTGCTGTATTCCAAGATTTTGTTCGTTACGAAACGACTGTGCGGGATAATGTAGCATTCGGACTCGTGGATGAGCTGCATAATGAAGAATTACTACGCCGTAATCTGCGGTTAGGAGGAGCAGATGAGCTGGAGCGTATGATAGGAGGACTAGATGCGGGGGTTGGCATGCTGATGGAAGGCGATCGAGAGTTGAGCGGCGGCCAGTGGCAGCGGCTCGCCATCGCAAGGGCAGCGATGCGTGACGCTAAGCTGCTTGTTCTCGATGAGCCGACGGCTGCTCTCGATCCGCAGCATGAGAGCGAGCTGTACCACTCTTTCCGCGAATTGGCGAAAGGACGGACGGTACTATTTGTGTCCCATCGGCTTGGCTGGGCTCGCTATGCAGATCGTATTATTGTATTGCGTAACGGACGGATAGTAGAGGACGGTTCACATGATAAGCTGCTTGCCGCTGGCAAGGAATATGCGTCGATGTTCCGCGCACAGGCGGAATGGTATAATAGTTCAAAAAAGTAAGGGGCTTTGTGTATGATTAAAGTTGCCTATTTAGGGCCTAAAGGGACATTTTCAGAGGAAGCAGCTCATCAGTTTTTTTCGGATCAAACAAGCTGGCATATGTATGATTCCATATCGGATGTATTAGAAGCCGTCAGCAACGAAGATGTCGATAAATGCATTGTGCCTATTGAGAATTCAATCGCAGGCAACATTCACATGACAGTGGATGGTTTGTTAATGTACAACCTATTTATTGAGGCGGATCTTATATTTAAAGTGTCGCTTCATTTAATGGGCAATGAGGAGTGCAGCATAGAAGAGGTTCAGACAGTAAGATCTATAGGCCCAGCCATTAATCAATGCAGACAATTCATTAAGAGACATGGATTCAAGATTGAATATACAGACAGCACCGCGAGAGCCGGAGAATTGATCAAAGCAACAAAAAACAATGAAGCAGCAGTAATTGCCTCCAGGCAGGTAGCTGAGCAATATGGGTTGAAAATACTGGATAGCGACATTCAAGACCACTCCGCGAACCATACCCGTTTTGTGGTCGTTAGCAAGAACATATCGGAAAATGTTGAGCAAAAGAAAACAATGATGTTAATAACGCCAAGCGATGAATTTCCTGGTGTACTCTCCTCCATTCTGAACGTGTTCTCGGCGCTGGCTATTAACCTTTCATGGATTGAATCCAGACCAACAGGCAAAAAATTAGGGAATTATCGTTTTTTAATCGAAACGGAGGCTGCACAAACGGATCAACGTATGGCTAAAGCTATGAAAATTTTAGAAACATTCGGACATGAAGTGCATCTACTCGGCAGTTATTCGACTACTATACTTTAAAATCCAAGCTCTTTGCGGAAATATAAAAACTCGTTGGAATTATCCAGCGTATAAATAGACTTATTGATAGGGGAGCCGCCCAAGCAAGCTGGCAATGAAAGAGCGGTTGTCAGGTCTCGCTGGGGGGTATACAATGTGAAAGGAGAAAATCAGAATAATAGTATTGCAAGGAGAGTGTAACTGGTTTGTCATCAGATGTTATTGCTTCAGCTTCGCTTTCTTTCCGCTATCGTTTAATTACTTTGCTTCTAGTTGTCGTTGTGGCGGGCATGAGCCAAGGACTACTGCTGCCGCTGTTGTCCATTATGCTGGAGAGCTCCGGTGTATCCTCGGATATGAATGGCATTAACTCGGCGGCCATGTATATTGGAATCTTCTGCACCATGTTTTTCGTGGAGAGGCCGGTCAAGCGTTTTGGTTACAAAAAAGTCATTCTAGCAGGCATCATACTAGTCACCTGTTCCAGCCTGCTCTTTCCGTTCACTCATTCGCTAGCAATCTGGTTCGTCTTGCGGCTGCTGGTCGGCGTGGGTGACAGCGCACTCCATTATTCGACTCAGCTATGGATTGTAAGCTCCAGCCCTGCAGATCGCCGCGGGAAATTTATCAGCTTGTACGGCATGTCATATGGACTTGGCTTCAGCATAGGACCGCTTGGCATTAATTTGCTGCCGCTCGGCAGGGCGGTTCCATTCTTTGTAACCTGTTCGTTTTTCGTCATCGTGCTGCTGCTCGTGCTAAGAATGAAGAATGAGATGCCTGAACAGATGGCGAAGGGAGCTGCGACTGAGAATCGGTTCGTGACTACCTACCGTGTCGCGTGGTTTGTGCTCATACCAGGCTTCCTGTACGGATTGATGGAGGCTTCCATGAACAGCAACTTCCCGCTGTACGGCTTGCGCATTCATCTGAGCCAGCATTGGATATCCCTTCTGCTATTGGCATTTGGGGTAGGCGGACTCATTCTGCAGCTGCCGCTTGGCATTTGGAGCGACCGGATTGGGCGTAAGCCGATCTTGATAACGTGCGGAATAATAGGCTCGCTTGTTTTCTTCGCGATCCCTGCCGCTGGTGACAATATCGTATTGCTGTTCGTGCTATTCGCAATAGCTGGCGGTGTGGTCGGATCATTCTATTCCTTAGGACTTGCATATGCAGCGGATATTTTGCCGCGATCCATACTGCCGGCGGCTAATGTCATTGCCTCGATCCACTTCAGCATTGGGAGCATCATGGGTCCGACGCTAGGCGGTTTCGGTATTCGTTATGTATCTGTGCACAGTATATTTCTGTTCTTGGGCGCTGCTTTCCTAGCCTTCGCGCTGCTAGGCTTCAGATTTCGTCCGAAAGGGCAAGCGGGTGCAGTGATTTAAAATTATGGCATAAGCAAAGAGGACGCCGGGGAATGCGGCGTCCTCTTTGCAATGCAGCTTGTCACTTAGTCAAAGACAAAAGTTTATCACGGAGCTCTCTGTAAGCATGATCCCAGCCCATCTTCGCGAAGTAGCGTAAGCCGTCCAGTCCTTTATAATACCGTGCGCCTATTAATCGTTCTTTGAAATTAATAATTTCTTTGCCTATTTCCTCGTAATGGAGCCGGAAAGCTTCCGCCACATCTTTGCCGGGAACCGCGGTTTCTATCGTCGCTATATCAATTAGGAAGTCGCCATAAATGCAGTTGCTGTCCATAATACCGGTAATCGATTGTCCATCCGATAGTATATTCCATTCATGGCAGTCGTGATGGACGAAATGCCGATGCGGCTCATTGTATTTGCTGAACGCAAGCAAGCGTGCATAACATTCGTTGAACACATCGCGCTCCAAGCAGGATGTGTTGAAGAGGCTGTACCAATTTTCCCAGAATGCTCCCTTATGATCCTCACCAAAGCTGGCTTTAATGTATGAATCCCATGAATGATGCAGCCCATTATATTTAGCATCCAGTGAGCCGTACCCTATTAGTGGTCCTAATTCAACCTGATTCATAGTCGTCATATTTTTCACAAGATCCGGAAGTACGGCGATTTTCTGTTCTGGCTGTAAATCTGCAAATCTGATTCCTCTAACACGTTCTGAGATACAATAATCAAAATCTTCTTCCCGTCCTATGCCGAACACCTTAGGGTAGGGAACATTTTGTAAAGAAAGCAGATTCGCAATAAATGGCTCGTTTATATAAGAGTCTTCAGCAGGAGCAAATCGGATGACATACTCTTGCTCATTCAGGTTAAAGGAATGAACGCTGCTGAAATTACCGCCTTTGACATTGGTGATTGCATCGGTTGCGCTGCCCAAATGACGGTTCATTATGGTTTGAATAGTTTCTATGGGTATAATTGCTTTTTCTTTATTTGTCATTTTCTCCCCCCCTATTTCCTTCCAATATAATGCTGGACACTGGCGAGTACAAGGGGGAGAACAATTTAAATCAATTAATAATATATAGATTCGGTTGAGTCAAGTCATACAATCCCCATATTAATTCCATGCCAAAAAGTAAGGACACCCGCTGGGTCCCCTTACTCAAACTACCTGTTCCTGGAGAGTTGATGCTATTAGTTGTTTTTTTTGCTTTTCGGTTCAATCTTTATCCTTATCCTCGTTGGATTTATGCAAATTCCGCATAGCATTCCGGTAGTCAGAGTCTTTCATTTTTGCAGAATCATCCCTACGATCCGGTTCCTTCGTTGGCTGTTCCGGTGTCATCCTCAAATTGCGAAGTCCGCTTCGGAAGCTTTGATCGTTCTTCCCGGAACGAGCGGGGATTATTGCACCTCGATTGTTGTTAGCAGAAACTTCGCTCTCACTAACCTCCTCCGAGCTCTTTGTGTCAGGAAACGCGGCTTCCACCACTGATATAATCGGTTCATCTTCTATCACTTCTTTAGGACGCTTTGAGACCGTCCGCATATTGAACACAACCAAGAGCACAATGACGATGATTGCCGCTATCCCGTACCCGATAACCAGCATTCATTATTCACCTCGCTCACCGATAAATTTAGCGGTCAGAAGGGCTACCCGCTTGCCTAATGCCCGGCCTAGAGCAAGATCTTCCTCGGAAGGCATATTCGGTGGATCTTCCGGTGAATCTTCTAAGCGGCAAGTAATTCCTACACCATAGTAAGAGCCGTAAAGCACGTTCTCGGGTACGTTGGCAGGCAAACCTGCGATGATCATCCCCTGATGAAGCATAGGAGTAATCAGATTCAGCATAGTTGTTTCTATGCCGCCATGCTCTGTTGCAATTGTTGCGAAGACAGCACCAATTTTGTCCACCAATTTACCATTTGCCCACAAATAACCTAGTTTGTCGATCCATATTTTGAGTCCAGAACTAATGCTTCCGAAATGACCGGGGCATCCCCATATGATTGCATCCATCTTATCCAGATCTTTCGGATCGGCCCGTTCCACATGATGCAGATGCACTCTTGCGCCTTGCACCCCCCGAGCACCTTGAGCAATGGAATGTGCAAGAGCTTCCGTATGGCCATCTTCGCTGTCATAAACTATATAGATGTTCATTTTTAACCCCCTACGGTGTTTGGTTATTCCATTATCCCTCCATCTGTTGCTTAATATTCTGCTTCATAATCCTTTTGAATAATAAGATGGAATGCGTGAGAACCTATTCCAAATCCCAAAAGTATTGGCATGTCCAGGAAGGAAATAACACCCATGAAAAGTTCAAATCTTGTAATAATCAATGTGATTGTTATTCTGCTGATCGTGGCAGGAGGTGGGGCAGCAATTTATTATTACAACCAATCCATCAACTACATCACCACGGACAACGCGAAAGTGGATGGCCAAGCTGTAGCTATAGCTGCTTCAGAATCGGGCGCACTTTCCAGCTGGAACGGCAGCGTAGGTCAAACTTTCCGTTCCGGACAAACCATAGGCACCGTGCGTTCCGACAGAGGTACAGTGAACATTAATACACCAGCAACAGGAACGATTGTCCAGCAGAACGTTGTCGTCAATTCCATCGTAGGAGCTGGTGTAACATTAGCTCGTGCCTATGATTTGGATAACCTTTGGGTGACCGCTAATATTAAAGAAACACAGATTAACGATATAAAAGTGAATCAATCCGTAGATGTGTATGTGGATGCCTATTCTGGAACTACACTCACTGGAAAGATCTCAGAAATTGGTCTCGCAACAGCTGGGACGTTCTCTCTTCTGCCGACCTCCAACACAACGGGCAACTACACTAAAGTAACGCAAGTTATCCCGATCAGCATTAAACTCGATGGGTACAAAGGGCTTACCCTTGCCCCCGGCATGAGCGCCACAGTCCGAATTCACAAATAGGGGGTGTACCATGGAAGAACAGCGGAGTATAGCCCCCACCATTACGGTTCTCATCTGCGGCATGTTCATCGCCATCTTGAACCAGACAATGGTCAACGTCGCAATTCCTCACATGATGAACGACTTGAATGTGTCCACTACGACGATCCAATGGCTCTCAACTGGGTTCATGTTGGCTAATGCTATCATGATCCCAATCAGCGCCTTTTTGATGGAGACAATCTCCACCCGATTATTGTTCGCAGCTGCTATGTCCTTATTTACGATAGGGTCATTAATCTGCGGAATCGGCAACATTTTCTCGATCATTCTCTTTGGACGCATCGTTCAGGCAATCGGGGCTGGCATTATGATGCCGCTTGTAACCAATATCTTTTTGCGAATTTTCCCACCGGAAAAAATGGGGAGAGCCATGGGCATGATGGGCATTGCCATGATGTTCGCTCCAGCCGTTGGTCCTACATTTGCAGGTTATATGGTGGAGCATTACTCATGGCGAATCCTTTTTTTCGTCATGGTTCCTCTTGGCGTTGTTGAAGTGTTATTAACCTTTAAATATTTGTCGAACGTACTAAAGCTGACTTATCCCAAACTAGATTGGCTGGGTGCTGTTTTTTCAACTATTGGATTCGGAGGGCTATTGTATGGACTTAGTGAAGCGGGAAGCAAGGGATGGGGAGATGTCATTGTTTTAGTAACCATCATAATTGGTCTGGTTGCATTAATCTTCTTCGTCTTTAGGCAAATTACGATAAGCTCGCCTTTGCTTAACTTAAGGGTGTTCTCGAATTTCACCTTTACAATGTCCACTCTCGTTAGTATGGTCGTGAACATGGCTATGTTCGGGGCTATGCTGCTGCTTCCGATATATATCCAGAACATACGCGGGTATACGGCTCTGGAATCCGGCTTGCTTTTGCTTCCGGGCGCTTTGCTCATGGGAATCATGTCCCCAATCTCCGGTATGTTGTTCGATCGGTTCGGCGTTCGTCCCTTAGCCCTTGTCGGACTCACGATAACGGCAATAACCACTTATCAATTTACGAAATTGACTGATTCGTCCGCCTACATGCATGTGATGCTGCTCTATGCGCTAAGAAGCTTCGGCGTATCTTTCATCATGATGACGATCATGACGGAAGGCCTGAATGCATTGTCGCCAAAGCTGAAGGGTCATGGAACCGCCGTGTCGAATACGATGCGACAAGTAGCCAGCTCATTTGGAACCGCCTTGCTCGTTACAGTCATGTCGACCCGTACGACCGAGCATCTCGTTAACTACTCGAACAATTTGACATTGAATAATGCGATTGCAACTGAAACGATTGGCAGCTTTAATGCAGGCATAACGGCAATGGCTGGACTTCCAACGGAGGTCGGTGGCGCCTATGCCATGTCGATCCTTGGAGGGCTCGCTGCCAAGGAGTCCACTATCGGAGGTATTAACGATGCGTTCTTAGTGGCGACGTACATCACCATAATCGGGATCGTATTCTCCTTGTTCTTGAACCGACCGAAGAAGCAGTGATTGGCTGATTGGCGAAACACTACTTACAAAGCTGAAACGGAGCTGTTCCTCCGAATCGATTATAGGGCGAATTATAACGGGTACCCAATTTTGGGTACCCTTAAATGTTTAGTGCAGACGCTTAAAGATGACGCGTCATTTCAAGTCGATTTAATCTTTTCTAGTATAAAGTCCAATTTATTCTCTATTCTCTCAAGCCTATTTTCTAGGTCTACGTAACTACTACCCTTCTGAGAAGAGTTATTTAGTAGTTTCTTTATAAATAGAGTAAATGATATCACAAATAAAATAATCAAACCCAAAACGACAATTAGCATAATTACACCCAAAATCCCTACGTTATTCATAGATATAGCATCCCCCTTAATAAGTAATTACCTAATTATACCACTATTACCCATTTCATATGATCTCACAGGATAAACAATGGAAGACGCGAATACATATAAGATTGATAAATTAAAGCTGGAAAGGGGCAATCATGAAAAACAAAGTACTACTCATTATTTTTTTAACAAGCATCTTAATATATCTGGGTTATGATCAATATACAGCTATTTATTCGGATAAAGGGATATTAAATCATGTTATTCAAAGAGACGGCTATTCGCTGGCTCTAAAATCCGAGCGGCTGCCTATTGAAATTTTCATTAAACCGGAATGGATTGCATTTGGTCCCGACGAACGGAAAGAACTAAAAATAAAAGTTTTTGAAACAAATCATACTAGAATTTATCTCGATCAAGTGTGGAACAGAGGGAATGATATTTATTTTAGCTTGCATACTACTTTTAAGATGAACGCAGCAGGCGGAGATTTTTTATATAACGGTATTTTTAATGAAGATGGTACATTCACTACAATAAGTTCATTTGACGATATTGTTTTGTATGATATAAATATGGATAATATCGGTGTTGGCCAAACGGGAAACGGTCCGAATGCTGACTTTTCATTCGGAATTGAGCCTCAGAATCAGAAGCTCATCCAAGAAGGGATTTATGTAAAATATTCGGGTTTTAACTTGTATGAATACGCTAAGCATTAGACTCAAATTACTTGAAGGAGGAATAAAAATGATTGCATCGCTACAAAAAACGAATGATGGTTACCTTGCTCAATTTGATCGAACATTACAGTATTCTATAGAAAGCGTATGGGCTGCCTTAACTGAAAATGATAAATTGGCCATTTGGATGCCAAATCTCCAAGTTGAGCAACTCCGAAAGGGCGGAGTAATCAAATTTGATATGAAGGATGGTACGGGGAAATATATTGATATTGAGATTACGGACTGTCAGCCGAATTCAGTCCTCGAGTTCACATGGGGAAATGATCATGTTCGCTTCGAATTAACTCCCAAGCCAGAAGGCTCTCTATTGGTGTTGAAGGAATACATCAGCTCAATAAATGATCATACATCAAAAGACTTGGCAGGATGGCATATTTGCCTCGATCTATTGTCCGCTTTGCTGGATGGCCATGTGATGGAATTTCCCAAAGATGAATGGCAGCAATGGTACGAGCAGTACGCTGTTGTTGTGAAACAATTGCAAGGGCAGGCGTAAAGTGAATTTTGGTAAGTGTATAGATCAATTATTTGGAAAGGTGATTCTAATATGGCAAAGGAAACAAGTAAGGAAGCAACCACCAATGATTTAGAAGCGGATCTTTCGGCAGGTCTATCCAAGCCGGCACAACGAGCGCTTATAAATGCTGGATACTTGCGTCTTGACCAGATCAGCAAACTCACCGAGGCCGAGGTATTGCAGCTGCATGGTATGGGACCAAAAGCGATAGATACAATCCGTCGCGCACTCGCTGCAAAAGGTCTTTCATTTGGGGATGGATAAAGAAGGATAATAGCTATTTATGTAGAATCTTTCCAGAATAATAGTAACAAGTTGAGCAGGCTTCCCGATAGCTTGCTTATTTTTTTGTTTTACGGACACTGGAGCCGTTATTGGTAAGTTTTAATGGGTTGTGGTTAGGCTTACGGACATGAGTTCAGCTATTTCCCTTGGCAGGGCTATATTTGATACTTTTCCGTACATGTAACGAATCTGATGTCCGTAAGCACTTTGAAATAGGGGTTATTGAAGCAAATAAGGTCTCCTGTGTCCGCTAACTTTACTTACCCCAGCCCTCTGCCTTCTACCTGCATGATCGATTCGTTAAGAACTGGTCTGGTCTCTGAATGAACGCGGCTAATTACGATATGGAATGAATAGAATGAGAAGGTTCCGAACGAGGGAGAAGGCTCCAGAATAACTATTAGGAGATGGAAATTATGGGGGAGCAAATAAATACACATCCCAAACGTGTATCGTTTGGGACTCGTGTCATCGCTTTTTTGTGGGATTATCTGATCATTTCAGGTTATCTCATTCTGTTGGTCTTAGTATCTTATGTAGCAAGACCGCTGCTAGCTCCCCTCTTCGAGGCAGATCCCATTTCGGCGGAGATTACGGGGTTTGTATTGATCACTCTTCCTGTATATCTTTATTTTGCTTTATGTGAGGGCTCGAAATCGCACGCGACTTGGGGAAAACGAAAAATGGGAATTAGGGTAGCAGGCATAAATGGAAAACCCATCGGATACGGGCCCGCTCTGTTCCGTTCAGTCATTAAATTTATTCCTTGGGAACTGGCTCACTTTACGATTTGGCATATGGTTATTCCTTCTTGCTATCCTGATTATGTACTTAATATATTGCTGGTAGCAGTTTACGGGCTTGTATTCTTCTATTTGATAAGCCCCATATGGAACAAAAATAATCAAACGATTTATGATGTTATCTCACGTACCGTTATACGACACAAGGGGTAAGAATATACGTCCGAAGTTGGGGAGCTGGTTGGGATATGAACAATGAAGCTGTTATTAGACCTATCCATCGAAATGAACTGGCGCAATTATTAGATTTGTACAAACATTTACACACGAATGACCCTGAGCTTTGCGTAGATGATTTAGAATCCTTATGGGAGCGAATATATAAAGATCCTAATATGCATTATTTGGTGGCTGAAAGAGAAGGCAGCTTAGTAGCATCTTGTGTTTTGGTTATCGTTCCAAACTTAACAAGAAATGCACGTCCGTATGGGTGGATTGAAAATGTGGTTACGCATCAGAATTACAGAAGAATGGGTTACGGATCAGAAGTATTGAAACGAGCATTACAAATCGCTTGGGAGCAAAATTGTTATAAGGTAATGCTTCTTACAGGCTCAGCAGAAGAAGGAACGTTATTATTTTATGAAAACATAGGGTTTAAGAAAGGTGTCAAAACGGGGTTTATAGCTGCTCCTGCTCCAGAGATGCCTTTTTAAAATAACAGACCAATTGCAGGCGGCGGTGCAAGAACATCTTGCACCGCCATCTGTTTGCATTCTATTCGGCGTTTATTTTGAAGCTCAGAATAAGGCTATTCAACAGCTGAGCGGGCAAAAAAGGGGCCAAGGCTGATAAATGGGATGGCAGCAGCCGAGCTTTATCTACCTGTTCGATGAGAATTACCAAATCAGATTGGTCGAGAAAAGGGGCTAATCCGATTAGATTTGCAGCATCGGGCACGGCGTTGCTGTTTGCTTTATGGGCCAATTGAGATAACGCAGTACCTCCTAAGAAGGGAGACAATGCTTGAATGACCTCCCAGTCTATACTTTCTTCAGCAGTTAGATCCACTAATTGTTCCAGTACATCCTCTCCCAGAAATGGAGCAAGACCGGTTACTTGCCGCATATCAATGGAGTCTTTTGACATCTGACCAACTAAACGCTCCAATGTTTTTCGTCCAATAAAAGGAGCTAATCCGTTCAATGCATGCCCGTTAACCCCGCCGTCCATTCCTTCTACCATCGTTTCCAAGGTTTCTTTAGCCAAAAAAGGCGCTAGGCTCACAATATGTTCTAACGTAATAGGCTGCTGGCTGGTTTGTTCGGAGGAAGGAGCAGTTGCGTTCGCTTCCCAAGCAAAGGAGAAATCGGCTGCTGCCTCTTCTAATATTGAAGTAGAATGAACGGGCATTAGAGCCGGTTGACCGTTCAACAGCTCATCAACCGTAATGTCTAAATGATTTGCCAGAATCGGTAGAAGTCCAATATCCGGCAGTGATTCTCCACGTTCCCATTTGGAAACAGCTTGATGGCTTACATTAAGATTGCTCGCTAATTCAGCCTGAGTAAAATCTTTATTCTTTCTTAATACGGATATAAATGCTCCAATTTTTTGCATATTCATTATTAGGCTTCCTCCTAGAAAATGGTCTGTAAAGCGCGCGATTTGCTCTCTCTAACGTAACACAGCGCATAGTCTAAGCCAATCAGTTATTGGTTGAATGGTTATCAATAGCCACTATAAATACATTCAACCGCTGGTTGAAAAAAATATTTAGGGCTCACCATCATTCGATTCAAAGCATCCTCTAGCGGGTATACAGGTTGTAAGCTCGTATAAGGGTAAGAATAAGAGGAGGGCTCACAATGACGGTAACCATTGGTATATTCCAGAATGAAGAGAAGGTTCTAGAAGCAATCAAACTCTTTCAAGCTGTTCATGCACATAATAGTCTTCGAATCGTCGTAAAAAATCAGGAATCAGCTCCAATTCTGACCGCGCAAACGGATATTCCTGTGGAGGAAATGTATGAAATACTAGATGCTCAGGGAAGAGGCGGCGTTATAGGAGTTGCTCCGATTGGAGCAGGCGGATACTCTGCAACAGGTGCAACGGGAGCAGGGCCTGCCCCCGGAGGCATTATAGTGGGCGGTTTGAAGCGGGATGACGAGCGGGCCACTAAAGGCGTAATGCGTGATATCGGCATTCCTGGCGATTATGCGAAGGAATGTGGAGAAGCTGTGGAAGCAGGGCGTTATTTGCTTATAACGGAATCCGAAGAAAACACCGAGGTTGAGGCAGAAGCATTATTTATTCAAGCTGGAGCATCAGATATATTTCATTAAATCATTATTGGCGCTAGATAAAAAGGCTGCAGCTTGAATAAGCGGGCAGCCTCTTTATCATTTCCTATAATGTATTCCTCGCCGTAACCAAACCGTCTCCCGTATGAACGCCAAATAGTCCCCCGTTACACATGAAGGGGACTATCTATCATTATATGATGATTAAACTAGCGAAATACGCTCAGGCATGCTTCCATGAGGTGCTATTCCCGGTTTTCGGGCACGCCGGAAAAGTATCGCCGTGCTTAAGCTCGATGCGTTCTCCGTCTCCGTCAACGTAATTCCCTGACTCAGTTACCTTGTCTCCCGTTTTATGCTCATGATCGGCATGTCTCCATGTTGTTGGTTTATGCGATACCGGACACGCTGGGAATTTGTCGCCTTCTTGGAGTTCTTTTTTTTCTCCGACGGCACAGATGTATTTTCCGGTTTCAGGAACCGTCTCATTTGTTTGGTGAAGATCCATATGCTTGTTCATTTTGATCATCCTTTCAATAACATACTCCCAAAACTATTTGCTGGGGTTAATATAACAGTACCCAAGAATAGAGGGGATTAAACGTTAATGACATAAAGCAGCAGCTGGAAAAACTATACTGTTTAGGATAAGTTCTTTATAATGAAGATAGGAATCATTCTATTAAAAGGAGTGGATAATGAGTGGCGCTGCAAACGATTAAGTGGGGAATTATGGGTCCAGGCTGGATTTCCTCCAAATTTACGAAGGATTTGGCTTTTGCTGAAGGTGCAGAATTGGTCGCAGTAGGTGGAAGGAGCCTAGAGAAGGCGGAACGTTTCGCGAAGGAATACAAAATTCCGCGCGCTTATGGCAGCATCGAAGAGCTGGCCGCTGATCCCGAGGTTGATATTGTTTATATCGGTACGCTGCATCCAGCGCACAAAGAGAATACGCTTACTTTATTGCGTGCGGGAAAAGCGGTCCTTTGCGAGAAGCCGTTCACGATGAATGCGGCGGAAGCGAATGAAATGATTTCGTATGCCAAAGAAAACCGAGTGTTCCTAATGGAAGCGATGTGGACGCGTTACTTGCCTCCTATTCGCAAGGTAAGAGAATGGCTCGCAGAAGGCAAGATCGGCGAAGTGCGCATGCTGAAGGCAGATTTTGGTTTCAATATGGGCTGGGCGCCAGAAAGCCGTTTGCTCGATCCTGCACTTGGCGGTGGAGCGCTGCTTGATGCCGGTATTTATCCTGTTTCATTCGCTTCCATGGTATTTGGCACACAGCCTGCCAAAATTATGAGCAGTGCTAAGATTGGCGAGACAGGCGTAGATGAGCAATTTTCCTTATTGTTTGAATATGAAGGTGGACGAACAGCAGCTCTGAATGGAGCGGTTCAGCTCGATATGGTTAACGATGCCTATATCTATGGTACAAAAGGGCATATTCATATTCCGAACTTTCTATTTGGCCAATCGGCTTCTCTTCATGCTGCGAATGAAGAGCCTGAGAGCTTTGTATGCGATCGCGAAGCTGAAGGCTATGCCTATGAAGCGGAAGAAGCGATGAACTGCTTGAGAGAAGGCAGAATGGAAAGCGAGACAATGACTCTGGAGGAAACACTTGCTATTATGACCACTTTAGACACGATTAGAAAGCAGTGGGGATTAAAGTATCCTTCTGATCAGAACTAGACATTCCGTTCAATGAATAAAGAAGGCTGTCGATGCACATCGGCAGCCTTCTGCTGATTATAGTGTTGATAGAATTACAGTAGATGTTGGATTAACGGACACAGGAGCCGTTATTTACTCCAAAACTGCCTTTTTCGGGAAGCTTGCGGACATCAGGGACGTTATTTGTGTGAAAAACATCAATTATTACCCCAGCCGAGGGAAATAGCGGATCTCATGTCCGTAACTCACCCAAATGCTACGAAAACCTACGAATAACGGCTCTCATGTCCGTAACCAACATAGAAAAGCAATATTAGTTCAATACGGCTGAAATACTCCTAAGACGAAGAGGCTGCTATAAATTGAATAACGCCAATCGTGATTAGGAGAAGTATAAAAACAATAATAAATCCGATAACAAACTTTAAAGCATTGGATGATTTCGGTTTATGCTGCAGTAGACTCTCTATTGTATCCAATCGCTCTTTAAGCTTCTGTATTTCTACTTCATGCTCCATTGTTCGAATCTCCTTTGTTCCTCATCACGGCGAGAATCATTAACAATCCTTGATGAGGATGAGATAACCTTCCGTATCTGTTACATGAAAACTGGTTGTTTTTTCATACGGACAGTAGTAAATATCATCTACCTCAGCGCCTTTTGACTTTAATAATTCGTGTGAACGATTAATATCTGGCGAAAATAAACTAAATACAGCATGTGTTGTCGGGTTCTTCTTATCGGATTCAATAAGCAGTATTCGTGCTCCATCCATTTCTAAAGCACCATGCTCATTTCTAGCGATCCCTAGCACATTCATATACCAGTCCATCGCATTCTCATAATTACTCACATGTACATAGATTTCTGTAACCAGATTAGTAACTGGATCCATTATTTTTTCCATGTTTTATCCCTCATTATTGTATTTTATTTTAAATAATTCCAATCGAGGTTCATTGATCATTTACAATCGTCTATTTCTCTTTTCATCCAGATGAATATCCAGAGCCTGTATAGCTCGAAGCGCGAGTTTTATGAACAAGTAGAGGCTGGTAATAACAAGTAAAATAATAACACCATAAAGAATGAACAAAATCATAGGCAATAACCCGGCAAACGAAAAGCCCATTGCATTAGCGATCCTATACACATCCTTTTCTATAGGACAGTCATTCCCTAATATTTATAAATTTAATAAATAGTACCACGTAATTGAAACAAAAACGAATAGCATATCGTTTAAAAATAGATGTTATAAATCAGAATAAAGGAGTGGCCTTTGATGAGATGGTTAAAAGGAGCTTTATCTTTACTTAGCATTATGGGGATGCTGGTGTCAGGAGCTACAGTAGCAGCTGCGCCGCAAACGTCATTAAAGGTATATATCGACGGAAAAAGGCAAGAGAATGTATTGCAAGTAAACGGAAGAACAATGGTACAGTTGAAAGCCTATAATGACCCGGAAAAGCTGACCTATACCTATGAAGCATCGTCAAAGTCGGTAGTCATTCAATATACCGAAAAAAATAGGATTGTTCGACTTAAAGAGGGGGCTAGTACGGCTGAAGTCAATGGGAAGAGCGTTAAGCTGGATGCACCTGCGATCATAAAGGAAGGACGAACTTATTTGCCTTTGCGTTTCCTGGCTGAAACATTAGGCGGCGCCGTTACTTATAACAAGGATACGAACCAAGTCATTGTTCGGACCCCTTCAGGGCAAGAAAACTACAAAGTGTTGATGAGCGGGGATTTGGATAAGGCGAGAGAGGCTGCGCTCCGTATTCCGAACATTTTTAATGACAAGGAGATTGCCGCAAGCGGAGAAGGCTTCACTTTTACTTATGTATTTCCGAAGGGAGAGGCTCTGCGTTATCAGATACAATATAAGCAATTAGTCAGGTATGTAGAAATCAATGGAGATGGACTTTCTATTGTGAAGTGGCAAAGGGACAATACGGGGAAGAATGGAGAGAGTGGCAAGGAGCCCGCGAAGCTGAATGAAGCTGTTTTTTATGAAGATAATTTGATGCTGGAAAAATACTCTTACGGAACAATCGACAGTAAGGGAGTGCGAACAGAGATGGGGGTTGTCGATTATAATGTCTACAAAGAGTATAAGGGAACCCTTATAGTGGCGATCGATGGTGAACAGAGGATTGACAGAAAATAGATGAATATGAGCTCTCACTAACGTAGAGCCCATAATAATGGTATAATGATAAGTATTGATAACGAGGAACAGGGATCTGAATAGATGCTGCGGCTACATTTCATGTAAACGTATAACGGGTAACTCGACATAGAAAGCATGATGGAGTGATGAGATGAGCAACGCTAAGGGCAAAGGCGGAACGGGACGAGGAACAGGCAAGAAGGGCTGGAATCGTTGGCAGGCAGGCGAGAAGAAAAAATTAGCGAAAAAAGTTTTTGGCAGAAATCAAGGTGCTAAAAGTGCCGAAGGCAAAGGTGCCGAAGGCGAGAAAAGCAGCAGCGGACCAAAAAGTGCGAATATGTCTAGAGGCAGCATCGCATTTAAAGGCGGTAACGCACCTAAAGGCAAAAATCCAGTGAAATAAGTATGGTCAATCGCCTGAAGTATAAATAATGACGGACCGAGAAGCTCACGTATAGTGAAGCATCCGGTCTTTTTTATTATATAAGGATGTATAACGACAACACCCCCGAGCAGATTTGCTCGGGGGTGTTGTCGCAGCTCGGGCTAAATGAATAATTCGAGCCATTGCTCCTTCGTAACGGGACCGAAATAGTAGGGCAAGTCAATACCGTCGAACAGCTGCTTTAGTGAGGCGGTATCATAACGAGTTCCTATAAGCTGTTCAGCAACTTCGTTGCTGTCGCCGCGACCGAAGAAATCGCCGTAGATGACGGCGCTATTGATAAGGCCGTCTTCGACCTGCAAGCGGATATCAAAGGTACCGGCGCCCTCAATCCGTTTTTTCTGCTGAACATTAAAGGCTGGCGAAAGTCCGTAGTTCCAATCCCAGCTGCGGTAACGCTCGTCCGCCAGCTTTTTCACATTAGCCCAGTCCTGCTCGCTTAGCTCATAATACGGAATTTCATCCACACCCTCGAAAATAGATGTCAGCAAATTTTGTTTAAACTGCTCTACAGTCATTGGTTCTTTTAAAAACTCTGTAATATTGGCTACACGGCTGCGAATCGATTTGGTTGATTTCGATACATATTTCTCCGCATTCACTTTGAGTGCAGACACGACATTGTCAATCTCAGAATGGAATAGCAGCGTTCCATGGCTGAACATTTTACCCTTTGTGGAAAACTGCGCATTGCCGGAAATTTTTCGTTCCCCAACCTGCAGATCATTTCGTCCTGTCATTTCGGCGTCTACACCAAGAGCTTGAAGTGCGCGAACGACGGGTTCGGTAAATTTCTTGAAGTTGTGGAAGGACTGTCCGTCATCCTTCATAATAAAGCTGAAGTTCAAATTGCCAAGGTCGTGGTAGACGGCCCCGCCTCCAGAGAGTCTGCGAACAATGTGAATCCCGTGCTGCTCCACATATTCAGCATTAATTTCTTCAACCGTGTTCTGGTTTTTGCCGATAATAATAGATGGTTCATTGACATAAAACAATAGGTAATCATCCGTGTCCGGCAGTGAACGCAATATATATTCCTCTAACGCTAAATTTAGCGCAGGATCGTTAATACCCCTATTACTAACAAAACGCATCGTTTCTCTCCTCCATTAGGTAGCTCATACAGGCATTATACGCGTATGAGGGGCTGATTTTCAAACCAACTCAAAAAATCGCCTAGAGAGACTCCAAGCGAAAGCTTCTTGTAATATCTATTAAGGCGATACCGCTGCCTCAGCCCCATTTTTTTTAGAAGCAGCAGGGGTGAGCTCTTTACTTTCCATTGTACTATTTCCATGAAATACGCCGCCAGCTTCAATGAGAAGATTACCTACCGACATATTGCCTATGAGTGATCCTGTCGAGCGGATGGTTAATGTCCCCTTCACGCTAACGTTACCGGTTAGTTTGCCAGCTAGAATAAGATCCCGAGTGACAATATTAGAAGAGGCGGAACCATTCTCTCCAATGGTAACCACGCCGCTCGATTCAATATCGCCTATGACGTGACCATCGACACGAATGCTGGCCTCGGATTTCATTTTCCCTTCGAAGGATGAGCCTTCTCCCACCAGTGTGTCCGTTGTGTCTGGATTAAGTTTCACAGCTTTGCCTTTAAACATGTTAAGGCTCCTCTCTATCCCCTTTAATATAGGGCTCGGGATCGACATTTTCACCATTTACGAATACCTCGTAATGCAGATGAGGTCCGGTACTCCGTCCTGTATTTCCGAGCTGGCCTATGATTTGGCCTTTTACAACTTTATCGCCAACCTCGACGTTCCTTGCATTCATATGCATATATCTAGTGCTGATACCGCGTCCATGGTCAATCATGACGTTGTTGCCGTGAATGCGGTCTCGCTCTGAGCGGGTAACCGTTCCGTCAGCGGCCGCATAGATGGGGTCTCCGACAGCACCCCCAATATCGAGACCGGCATGATAAGTAGCCCGCCTTGTAAACGGATCTTTGCGAACACCAAACAGAGAAGTTACCTTGCGAGAATCGGTCGGCCAAATAGTAGGGGTAATGCGCAGCATTTGCTGAACCTTCATGACCTCTTTCTTTGTTTCCTCCAGCTGCGGGATGAGTTCATCCATCTGATGGGTAATGTCTGAATAGTGCTGGCTTGTCTCCTTAGCGAATGAAGCGGAGCCAGCGACTGGAAGCGGTAGCTCCTCACCGCCCTGACCGCCCTCCTCCGTTATGAGTTTGGAGGCTGCTGCAGTGGAGCTATACGTCTCAATTCCAGCCAACTGCTTGAGCTGCAGTTCAAGCTCATTGATTTGGGCCATCTTTTGTTCCATTGCTTGAGCCTGCTCGGATAATTGAACAAGATCAGTTTGTAAGAGATTAATATTTTCTTCTTTAACATTCAATTGAAGCTGGTACTGCGCTGCTGATGAAGTCAACTGGTTTTGCAGCTTGCTTGTAATTAAAGCATTTCTTGAAAATAAGAGAAAGAATAAGAGTGCAAGTATGCCGAGAAGCAGAATAACGACCGGCACTAGTATAAGAATGAGTCTGGATATACGATATTGCATGACGGACTGATTCGCATCCGGGATAATGACGAGTGTGAATCGTTTTGAGAGCCACTTCATGACGTTCCTCCTAAAGGGAATAAGCGCTTACCGACAACACTTATTCGACGTACCCCTACAAAAGTCCTTTAAATCCCATAGTTTTCTGGAATTATTTCGCATTATAGGTGAATAGGCATGCATTTTTGTCGAATGGAGTCGATTAATATATGGCTACACAAAAAACCAACCTCAGCGGAAATAAAAGAGGTTGGTTTTGGTATTAGCTATGCAGCCGATTAATTTGCCTATATAATTTTAATTAGTCGTGAGTTTAATGCAGAGGTGAAGAGAATGACAGCGAAATTTTGTATGGAATGCGGTCATGAGCTGGAAACTCGTGATATTGATGGTACAACGAGAAGTGCATGCACCAGCTGCAGCTTTGTCCATTGGGGCAGCTATAGTATTGGAGTAGGAGCACTTGTTCTCAAGGAGGATAAGCTGCTGCTCGTGCGCAGAGCGCAAGAGCCCGGCAAAGGGAAATGGACGAATCCAGGCGGATATATTGAGCAGCATGAGCCTATTCAACAAACAATTGAAAGAGAAGTAATGGAAGAGAGCGGTGTAGAAGCAATCGTAAAGAGCGTCGTGGCGCTGCGCGATCAGCCTAGAAGCATACACAATGTCTACATTGCTTTCGAAATGGAGTACATTGGCGGAGAACCGACACCGGATAATGTGGAGGTTGATGCAGCAGGCTTCTTCAGTTTGCAAGAAATGGAAACAATGAATGTGGCTGATTTTACGCGCTGGCTCGTTGATGTTGCGTTCCGCCAACGCGTGCAAGGCTTGACGATCGATACGAATCCCATCATTCCGCTCCATGGATACGGGCTGTTTCGGGTTTAAATACCCGTACATTTTCATCTTTCTCACATAAAATACAAAGTGCATATTCTCTTTTCAGGGACCTTCTCCATGGAGGTCTTTTTTTTTGTTAAAATAACCACGAAACCCAATAAGACAAAATGATTAAAGTGAAGATGACCGTGATTGGAATGACAAAGGAGGTCACCTTTAAATATTGGCCCCAGCTGATTTTAACACCGCCTTTTCGAATGATGTGCATCCACATCAAGGTTGCGAGCGTTCCGATGGGCAATAGCAACGAGCCAATGTCGCTGCCGATTACACTTGCCAGATAAGCTATTTTCAGCGTAAGCGGATCAAGGCCCATGCTCATTAAGGTTAGTGTTCCGACCATAAGTGCGGGATGATTATTAAAGAGATTAGATAGTACGCTTAGAAGGGTACCCATGAGAACACTTGCATTCAGAAGACTTCCTGAGACGATAGGCTGCAGGAGCTGAATTAGCCATTCTGTTAAACCGATATTGTTCAAGCCATAAATGATGACGTACATACTAAAAGCAAATAGTAGTATATACCATGGCGTTTTCTTAATCATATCGGTTGGAGGGATTTTTAAAAATATCCAGCGCCATGCCAGAAGAAGAGAAGAACCGATAACGGCCATTAGAGAAACTGGAAAGTGAATATAGGAAGCTGCAAATAAGCTAAGGCGTACGCTTAATACAAAAATAAGAATGTTGCGCATAAACGCCGTACGGTTCTCTGTGGTTACGATCTCCTTCAGCGGATGGCTGCCCGGCAAGAGATTCCATCTAGCCGCTGGAGGCAATTTTTTGGGCAAAACACGATAAAAGGTTGCAAATAGAAGAAGCGACAGCAGGGCAAGCCCAAGTGAAGCAGGGATGAACATCATAGCAGTATGCATATACAGATCCATATGAACAATTTTTAGTGCTATTAAATTAACAATATTGCTGACCCCGATTGGGGCGCTGGAGGCGGTGGCAATTAACGCTCCGGATAGAAGATAGGGGATCTTCTGATGGTTTTTGAGTCCCATGTTCTGCAGCAGAATCAGCAGGATGGGAGTCGTAATTAAGATGCTGCCGTCATTATTTACAAACAGGGTCATAAGAAAACAGAATAGATTCGTTAGCCAAAACAATCGAATTCCTGAGCCTTTGGCTTTTCTAGTTAGAAGCTCGGCAGCCCAGTAGAAGAAACCAAAGCTTTCTAACACAATTGCCATAACTATAGTTGCTATAATCGTTACTGCCGCTCCGCTAATTGTTTCCGTTATTTGACCGAGGTCAGCGAGTGATACGCTTCCGCATAGAATAACAATAATAGCTCCGACAGTAGCTGGAATAGCTTCATTGACATTGGGCTTCCAGAAAATGAATCCAATCGTCAGAAAAAAAGTGCAGATGGTCATTAAAACTGTTAAATCATGCATAATTCAGCCTCTTTTCAAGGATAGAAGTTATCTCTTTCTAACTAGCATCTCTCCTTTTGGAATATTGGATTTAGGATAATCTAGCTTATCATTCTATTGATTTACATAGAAGATCTCCTCCTTCTTTTGATAGTGTAAGAATTGGTTTGTACTGTATATATACGTGCAAGACAGATTGTTCGTACTGGTCAATATCCCTATCTCTATTAAAATCTGCTAGTATCGCTTCATGATGGACGTCATGGAAGGATAGATATATAGAGAGGGGAGGAGCCTGCTGCCCAGCTGTAATTGACGCATGAATAGCACGGCAGTATGATTATTCAATTGAATGTTTAAATGTTTAAACCAATTAAAAATGGATATATAAGAGGTTTAAGGAGGCGGAATGATGGGGCAACAGGCAGCGTTATTATTCCACAACGCTTACCGATTCCGTCGAACGATTGATGCGAGTATTAGCTGCGTTAGAACGTGATTGCTTATAGACAAGAGGGGAGGATGTCCGTATGGAAGCCTGGACAAACGAGCGTGCAGAGCAGATTATTGACCGGCATAAGCAATTTTATGCGAGCGGTCAGACAAGGGGCGTCAGCTTTCGGCTACAGCAATTGAAAAAGTTGCAGGAAGCTATCAAGCGTTATGAGCAGCAGCTCATGACTGCCTTGTATCAGGATTTGCGGAAAAGTGAATTTGAGTCGTATGCAACAGAAATAGGTCTCGTACTAGGAAGTATTCGTCATATGATGAAGCATCTTAAGCGCTGGATGAGGCCGCTTCGGGTGAAATCGCCTATTCATGTATTCCCTTCTAGAAGCTATATAAGGAAAGAAGCCTATGGAACGGTACTCATTATCGGTCCTTTTAATTATCCGGTACAGCTTGTGCTAGAACCGCTTATTGGAGCCATTGCAGCTGGCAATTGCGCGGTAATCAAGCCCTCGGAGAGCTGCCCGAATGTGTCTGCTGTTATCAGGCAAATGATTGGAGATATATTCGAGGAGTCCTATATTGAAGTTATCGAAGGCGAGAAGGAAGCGACCACCTATCTCATTAATGCCCCATTTGACTATATTTTCTTTACTGGCAGCGTAGCCGTCGGGAAAATCGTCATGGAGGCTGCCGCCAAAAATCTGGTGCCTGTGACGCTGGAGCTTGGCGGCAAGAGTCCGGTTATTGTAGATCAAACGGCTAATCTGGACATTGCAGCCAAACGTATTATTTGGGGTAAGCTTCTGAATGCTGGCCAAACCTGCATAGCACCAGATTATTTGCTCGTGCATGAGGATATTAAAGCCGCGCTTATGTTAAGGATGAAGGAAGCAATTGATAGCTTCTACGGATACGATGCCAGCAAAAGCAACGATTACGGACGGATTGTAAATAAGCGGCAATTCAGTCGGCTTCAATCCATACTGGAGCAAGACCGAGCGAAAATTTCGGCAGGCGGAGCCTCAAAAATAGATGATTTATTTATCGAACCGACGCTCATAGATAACGTATCCTGGGAAGATGCCTCCATGTCAGAGGAAATATTCGGCCCTATTCTGCCTATCATGTCGTATAAAGAATTAAACCATGCGATACAAATGATAAATAATCGTCCAAAGCCGCTGGCGCTGTATATTTTTACTGAAAACAAGGCTGCCGAGAAGGAAGTGCTTGAACGTGTTTCTTTCGGAGGAGGCTGTGTGAATGATACGCTCTCGCATGTCGCAAGCGTGCACCTGCCATTTGGCGGGGTGGGCAGTTCGGGGATAGGCGCGTATCATGGCAAGAGCAGCTTTGACGTTTTTTCCCATCAGAAAAGCATCGTCAAACGAAGCACAAAGCTTGACTTGGGTTTTGCGTATCCGCCTTACACAGCCGATATGAAATGGCTGAAGAAATGGATGAAGTAAATAGATAAATGAAAGAAAGAGGCTGTTTCACAAGATTTACCTTGTGAGACAGCCTCTTGTTATGGAAGCATAAGTATTACTGAAGCATTAGAATTTCACGGATCTCCTGCTCGGATAGAGCGGAAAGCTTATCCTGGCCGGGCTGAATGATTTCGTCGATTAGATTTTTCTTGCGCTGTTGAAGCTCGTACATCTTGTCCTCGACGGTCCCCTGTGCAACCATGCGAATAATTTGTACGACATTTTTTTGTCCAATGCGATGCGCACGGTCAGCTGCCTGCTGCTCAACAGCAGGATTCCACCAAAGGTCATACAATATAACCGTGTCTGCTCCGGTCAAGTTAAGCCCGGTGCCTCCGGCCTTAAGGGAGAGAAGAAACAGATCCCTTTCGCCATTGTTGAATCGATTACACAGCTCAACCCGTTCGGAAGAGGGCGTTTGTCCGTCCAAATAGAAATAGGGGACGCCTTGAAGGCCAAGCTCACGGCCGATCAAGCCAAGCATTTCTGTGAACTGCGAGAAGACAAGCAGACGTTTGCCTGCATTTTGGCATTCCTCAATAATGTCGAGGAGCTGTTCGAATTTGGCTGAGCTGCCCTTATAATCTTCGACGAAAAGAGCAGGGTGACAGCATAGCTGGCGCAGCCTCGTAATGCCTGCTAATATTTTAATCCGGTTTTTATGAAAACTCTCTTCATTCAGATGCTTGACCGTTTCCTGCTGCAGCTTAGCTAGAAATCCAACATACAGCTTTTTCTGTTCCGGCAGCAGCTCGGATGCTTGAATCGATTCGATCTTCTCTGGCAGCTCCTTCAGCACATCGCTCTTCAGCCTGCGCAGCAGAAACGGTCGAACGCGCTTAGCAACCGTTTCACGGGAAAGCTCGTTAAAGGCTTGGCGGCTTGGGAACAGCTCGGGGAATACAGCGCCAAATATCGACCATAGCTCCTCAAGCGTGTTTTCCACGGGCGTACCCGTAAGCGCGAAACGATACTGAGCCTCAATGGCTTTAACGGCTTGTGCCGTTTGAGTAGTGTGATTTTTGAAAAACTGTGCTTCATCGAGAATGAGCGTATGGAAGGATTGCTTCGCATATTGCTCAATGTCTCTTCGGAGCAGCGGGTAGGATGTAATAACGACGTCGGCTCCGTTGGCATTTCTCAGTAAGCCGAGTCGCTCGGATTTACTTCCGTCAGCAATCACGGCTTTTATTTCCGGCGCAAATTTCTTCAGTTCATTCAGCCAGTTGTAGACGAGCGATGCTGGCGAGACGATAAGTGCCGGCTGCTGCCGCTCCCTGATTTCAGGCAGGACGGAGACAAGGAAAGCGATCGCTTGCACCGTTTTCCCGAGCCCCATATCGTCTGCAAGAATGCCGCCAAAATGATAATGAGCAAGTGTTTTCAACCACTGATAGCCATACTTTTGGTAATCGCGCAGCACGGGAGCTAAGCTCTCCGGGACAGGGAAATCCAGATTGTCCGGATTGCGCATATTCTCAAGCAATCGGCGGAAAGCCTTGCCGAGCTTCACTGATTTTCCTTGCTGATCCCTGTCCATCAGATGCAATGCACGGACTGCAGGAATACGGAATGTTGTGCCTTGCAGATCCCCATTTCGAAGGCCAACCTCGTTAATAAAAGTAATGATTTCTTGAAAAGCTGCGCCCTCAAGCGGAAGCAGTGAACCATCCGGCAGCCGGTGGTATTTGCGCTGAATCTCCAGCGACTTCAGCAGCTTGCGAATTTCTGAATCGGGAATACCGTCCATTTCAAATTTGAATTCAAGCCAATCGGTTCGTTCATCCCTGTCGACCATTATGGTTGGAGGGGCATGCTTCGTTACAATTCGTACTTTGACAGCAGATGTGGCATATACCTTAAGCAGCTTCTCCAATTGTGGAACAACATGGTGAAGAAACTCGAATTCCGCTTCCTCATCCTCCATGAAATAGCCGCTCTCTGTTTTGGCGAAAGGGCTTCGCTCCATCAGCTCAAGAATGGCTCTTTCCTGCTCGCCGTCGCGCATTAGAATACGGTCAGTGCCGCGCTTCTGATCGCTGCCTTCCAACGGATTTATGACAATATCGCCATACTGAAACTCCAATCCCGCAACGAGCCGGTCTCTGACACGGTCGAGATAGAGCTTCGCTTGAAGCTTAGTTTGCAGGATGCGATTAGAGATTGTTTCTGCAATAACGACGCTGCCCAGCTTCATCAAGCCGGGAATAACTCTTTCCATAAAGGGCTCCATCTGTTCCGGCGCAATATGAATGCTTGGCTTGCGTGAAGTGTCGAGCAGCTGCTTCAGCTCAGCGAGGCGTTTGCTTTGATGTTGCTGCAGACGAATAAGCTTGCCCTCGTTAAGGACGAGCCCATAGTCTTCCATGATCGTCATTTGCTCCAGCCCTTGTATATTCAATTGATAGCCATCGCTTTCCGCTTGATCAAATGAGAAATGAAGCGGTATCGTTTCTTCCGAAAGCCGAATACCTTCAAATGTTTGATTGCCATAAGCAAGCTGAGCGGAAGGCGCCGCTGTCAGCAAAGGGAGAAGTGAATTCCAAGAGAAGGAAGGCACAAGCAGCATCCGATCATCGCTCGCCGGAGCTTCCTTAAAGAAGGATCGTGTCATTGCATCCCTGTACATCATCTCATTGCGGTAAATGTGAATAAGCTGCCTTAAGACGGCGTCATTCTTTGGCTGAAAGTAATGAATGGCTGGATCATAGGTGAAATGCTTCGAGAACGTAAACGCTTGACTGCGATCAACACTTGCAAGAAATTCCCTGATTCTCTGCACGATGTACAGCCGCTTCGGCCCAACCTTGAGCTCGATACCGAACATATGCTTATGATAACCGTAAGAGTACAGCCGGCATGTAATTTCTATATCAAGCAGTGCTCTTGTATCTGTGATGAATCGGTTGCCGCTGGAACGAGCGGCTTTGCTGCTGAACAGACCGAGAATGTCGCGAGCAAGACGTGTATCCGTGCTGGCTGAAGCAGCCTTACCGGCAAATCTAGGAGTGAGAAGCCCTTCATCATCCTCATCATCAGACGGTCTATCCTCTGGGTGCAAGAGCGAGGGGTAGGCGCGAGGCGGCTTGTCCTCCCCCGCTCCTTGCTCAGCAATTTGGAGAAGAGCGGCTGCGACATGATTGCAATATTTATCGTAGGAACTGAACGCAAGACAGCTGCACACCGCATCTATGTCTCCAATAGGGTCTATGTCTATCGTCACGTCGTATCGCCTTGTTCCTTGAACAATCGCTTCATAGCTGGAAGTGCCGGAAGGATTGGGATTGGAAACGGTGATCATCACCTTTCCGTCTCTATAATAGGCTTCACCACGTTCATAGAAGCTATCGCCGCATAATAATTTAATAATCCGCTTAGATAATTGAAAGCTCATAGCAGGGGTCCTTTCCAGAAACAGCAGCATTTGTTCCGATTTTTAGATTTGTATTCATCATAACAGAATTTAAAGGATAGGGGATAATGGGAAGCGAAGCTATAATATATATAGGAAATCCTATCTCAAGTGAACAGGAGCTGATCATTTTGCAATTTCGCCGTCTTGGCAATAGTGGATTAAAAGTATCTGTATTAGGGCTTGGCACGAATTCATTCGGTAAACGGGCCGATGCTGAAGCGTCCAAGGAAATCATTGATTTCGCAATCGATAAGGGGATCAATTTCATCGATACGGCTAATATTTACGCGGGCACACAATCGGAGAAGATCATTGGACAAGCACTTGAGGGAAAGCGCCATCATGTCGTGCTGGCAACCAAAGCGGGATTAATGAAAGGCGCAGGTGTAAATGAGAGAGGCTCGTCACGCTATCATTTGATGTCTGAGCTGGAGGACAGCTTGAAGCGTCTGCGTACCGACTATATCGATCTTTATCAAATCCATACATTTGATCCGGAAACGCCGCTTGAGGAGACGCTGCGAACTCTGGAGGACATGGTGCGTTCAGGCAAGGTGCGCTATATCGGCGCTTCTAATTATTTGGCTTGGGAGCTTATGAAAGCTATGGGGATCAGTGATCGATTAGGGCTAAATCGCTTTGTTTCTACACAAGTGAGCTATTCCCTCGCGGATCGGACACCTGAGAAGGAGCTTGTCCCCATGTGTCTCGACCAAGGTATTGGCATTATCCCGTACTTTCCGCTAGCGGGAGGCATATTATCGGGCAAATACAGCTCGGACGAAAGGGCACCAGAAGGCTCTCGCGCTCAGACAGACCCGAACTTCAAGAGATTTCTTACCGATCAGACGATCGAACTCAGTGAACAATTGGGCAAGCTCTCCAGTGAACTTGGCTGTACGCCAAGCGTGCTTTCATTATCCTGGCTCATGCATCAGCCGGTTGTGTCTACGGTTATCGTAGGTGCGACTAAGGTGGGGCAGCTGGAAGAGAATCTGAAAAGCACAGCATTGAAGATTGACAGTGATGTGTTGTCCGAGCTGGATGCCATAAGCCAGGACTTTCGCAATGGTGATCCATTCGCCTTCTATCGCTTGCCGTAAATGATGAGCAGACGCAAATAAGTTATCTGGCCGGAGGTTTATATCATGCATAGAATAGAGCTTCCAATAGTAAGCAATCCGATCCGCTCACGGGAGGATGTGCAGCAGGCTGTCCGTCAATTGGTCGAGCCATTAAAGCGCCATTATAGTAAAGGCTTTGCTCGTGTGCAGCTTGGCAATACAGGAGCTTCCTACGAAGCCGAGGTAGCTGGCTTCGAGGGCTTCTCCCGTGTGCTGTGGGGAATGGCTCCGCTTGTGGCAGGCGGCGGTGAAAGCGATATGTGGGATGATATGGTGCAAGGGATTAGAAACGGGACTGATCCATCGCATGAGGAATATTGGGGCATTATTCATGATTATGATCAGCGTATCGTCGAGATGGCTGCCTTCGGGCTGTCGCTCGCCATTGCCCCTGATAAGCTGTGGGGCGCGCTAAGCCCGCAGGAGCAGCAGCATTTTGTTGATTGGCTGAGCCAGATCAACAGATGCAAGGCTTATGATTGCAATTGGCTGTTTTTTGCTGTCATGGTGAACCTCGGATTGAAGGCAGTTGGCGCACCCTATGATGAAGCAGTCATGGAGGGCAACCTGGATCGAATGGATGCTTTCTATTTATCGGACGGCTGGTATGCCGATGGCGTAAAGACGCATAGCGATTACTATGTTCCCTTCGCTATTCATTACTATAGCCTATTCTATGCGAAGCTGATGGAGAGAGAGGATCCCGTTCGTTCCAAGCTGTATAAGGGCAGAGCCGCCAAATTCGCGAAGGACTTTATCTATTGGTTTGCCGAGGATGGCTCAGCGCTGCCCTATGGAAGAAGCCTTTCATACCGTTTCTCTCAGTCGGCTTTCTGGAGCGCGATGATTTATGCAGAGGTAGACACAATGCCTGTGGGCGAGCTGAAGGGCCTTGTTCTTCGTAATCTGCGTTGGTGGTTTAAGCAGCCGATATTTCAGACCGACGGCACGTTAACGATCGGCTATGCCTATCCGAATTTAGTGATGGCGGAAAATTACAACTCGCCGGTTTCGCCTTACTGGGCGCTGAAATCATTTCTGCCGCTCGCTTTGCCTGATGAGCATCCGTTCTGGCAGGCTGAGGAATTGCCGTTGCCGCAGCTGGAGCGATTGTCTGTTCAGCAGGCGCCGCATCTGGTCATATGCCGGCAGCCAGAGAAGAGCCATCTTGTTGCTTTCAACAGCGGCCATTTTTCATCGAATGAGCATACCCATACTTCAGCCAAGTATGAGAAGTTTGCCTACTCGAACTTCTTCGGCTTTAGCGTTCCGAGAGCGGAATGGGGGCTGGGGCAGGGGGCATTCGATTCGATGCTGGCGCTGAGCGAAGGCGATAATCTGTATCGTGTGAAACGAAAGAGCGAGGAATATACGATAGATGGTTCGACTATTTATACACGCTGGAAGCCTTGGGGCGATGTTGAGGTGAAAACGTGGATCGTTGCAGGAGCCCCATGGCATATTCGCGTGCACCGCATTCAGACAAGCAGAGTGCTTGATGCGGCGGACGGCGGCTTTGCACTAGGGCTGGAGAATCTAGATAAGCTTCCGAGACATGGAATTCACTCGGTTGACGAGAAAAGTGCATTTGCAGCGTACGCGTGGGGGGCAAGCGGTATTCGTCTGCTCTACGGAGCAGGCCAAGCTGAGCTCATTTATCCGAATGCTAATACTAATCTCATGAATACGCGCACGATCATTCCGACTGTGAAGCTGAGTATGCAGCCTGGGGTGCATTGGATGGCTACAGCAGTATTCGGCGAGCCGGGCAGCGATACCTGTGAGCAGCAATGGGCAGATGAGCCCGTGGCGAGCATAGAGGATGAACTGCTTATCATCGCATTTAAAAGGAGCGGCAAGGTTTTATTCATACATAATCTAACTCAATAAGCATCAGGAGAAGGCTGCCGACCATTGGACGGGCAGCCTAGCTTAATGTATAGATCTATTTGTTTATCTGTTGCCGTTATCATTGATTTGTTTCTTGTTATCTGCACCTGACTCTTCCGCATCATCAACGATGAAGCCTGTTCGTTCATGCACGGTTGTATCTTCATAAGCTGTTTTTGGATCACCATCGGTTTCTATTACTATTTTATTATTTGGCATCAGTATTCACTCCCTCTTGTGTAAGGTGTAGCTTTTCCACTGGAAATTATTTTATCCAAGCTGAGAATATTATTTCATAAGCCCATCAAGGCTCATTCGCATACAGCTATGTGAACCAAATATCTTTGAATCTCACCCAGCCTAATGATTCCAGCGATATTCCTCTGACAGAAGGATGGAAAGCGGTTTTCAAATGCTTGCGATAGAGGAACAGCAGGCTGTGTCTTTCTTTGAGCTGATTTTCAATCTCTTTGAAAATAGCGGCGCGCAGCTTTGGCTCAGGCTCGGATAAAATAAGACGAATGCTGCGCTCCAGCATATGATGGATTTCCGGCAGCGCGTGCTGCTGCATGCTCTTATACAGGTCAATGAGGCGAAGCTCGCGATGCTCATCCAGCATGATGGCGAAGAGAAGCAGATCAGCGGACATACGGTCTGTGCCTTTGAACGCCTCAGCTGGAATGAGATTGATTTCAAGTGGAATGCCGGATAAGGCGCATACCTGCTGAATCATTTCGGCATCGGCCTCATACTGCGGAATTGTAGCGAGAACAAGGGTTTCACCGCGATAGCCTGAGGCTGCCAGCTCATTCTTGATGTCGGAAAAATTCTGGCTGGAAGCCTTGTTTGGGCGCACCTTTTCCTCTTCCTCCGGCCAGAAGCTGTCAACGGCCTCAATCACATCCCCCGACAATAGCTGCAAAAGCTCCCTTCGTTCAATGGCGTGATCGATTGCCGCACGAATGGCTGGATTCGCAAGCAAGCCATCCTTCTGCTCGTTAACGGTTATAAATTTACAAGTCATCCCTGACTGGCGTACCTGCTGCCACCGATCTGCTGCCATGTCCGTTAATCGCGCATTGTGCATAATTTGGAAGGGTTGCAGCTCCGTGCTGCCCTCGCGCTCCGAACCCTCGGTTACGGTCCATACCTCAACCCGATCAAGAAACGCTCTTCCTTGAAAATAAGACGCAAAAGCCTCTAATATCCAAACTCCCTGTTCTTGGCCGATCAGTCGGAACGGTCCTGTGCCCACAGGCTGCACAGCAAACCGATCGCCTGCAGCTTCACAAACATCCTGAGGAATGATGGAAGCCCGATTAGTCGTCAGGAAGGCCAGAAAGGCTTCGTTAGGCTCGGCCAGCTCAATTCTGATGGTCGTATCATCAGGTGTATCCATTGAAAGGATGTCGGTATATGCCCAGCTATACAGCCCTTGCGGTGCAAGCAGCCTAAGGCGTTCAAGCGAAAACTTCACATCGGAGGAATCCAGCTCCCGCCCGTGATGAAAGAGCACTCCTTTTCGCAAATAGAAGTTCCAGCGTTTCCTTGTCTCATCGACTTCCCAAGCATGGGCCAGCTGTGGCAGTATTTGCTCGCCCTTCGGATCGATGCGGACAAGCCCGTCAAACAGCTGGTTGACCAAATGGGATTCGCCGGTGAAATGAATGGCTGCAGGATCTAAGGAGTAGATCGTTTGCGGCAGCGGGAAGCGAAGAATATCAGTTCGCCGTTTACCTTGCACCTCGGAATGGAAGCCGAACTGACCGGAAAGCCATTCTTGAAATTGATCCTTCAGCTTCGTCGATTCATCGATTCCGCCAAGCAGCTCAAGCGCTGAGCGCAAATCCTGCTTTTGCACCATTTCCTGTGCTTCCAGCAGTGCAATCTGCTCCTTGCTGACAAGGAAAGAGAGGCTGGAGCGATTGCCGCGTCCTCTTTTTGGTTCCCAGGCCAACCATTCTTCCTGCTGCATCCGCTTTAAGAGAATTACCATATTTCGATGTGTGCATTCAAGCAAATCGGCAAGCTCCTGAGTGGTAACCTCGAAAGGAGTATGCTCGTTTATACTAGCAAATGCGCGTCTAATCGCTAAATAATGACGTCTAATTTTCATGCAAAACACCCCTGAATGAAAATGTGAAATTTTCCAATTATAACTTACACTTTTTGTTCTTGTTTTATAGGTTACAATAAAAGGAGGAAATTAACAAATCGAGTATGAAGATGGAGTGAGTGAAGTGAGAGATCCGGCACCATGGCAGAAAAGGTACGAAAGAATGCTCGTTCTGGCCCTTTTGTTCGGTGTAATGAGTCAGTATTTGTTTGTTGGGGCAGATGCGGGTATATCCGCCTTATTGTTTGTTCTCGGATTTTACGGGCTGTTTTTCTATTCCATCCAGGGGAGAATGGGCGGATTTGAGAAATGGCAGGGACGAGTAAGCTCAGGCTGGCTGTTGTTCATTCCGATTTTTATGCTTACTTTAACGTATGCCTTGTATGCAAACAGCTTGTTCCGCGTATTGAATGTTTTTGCGATATTTGCTCTCATTGTGGCACAAACAGCGCTTTTGACACGCAGCAGCGTGAAGCCATGGTATAGAGGTGCGTTTTATACAGAAATGATGTTTCTAAGCCTAATAAAGCCCTTTGCGTTTATTGCAGTGCCGTTTAGCGTCTTTAATCGTCGGCTGAAGGAAACGAAAAGAGGGGACGCCACAAGAAGCACGCTTAACAAGGTTCTGCTAGGGCTTGTTATCGCGGCTCCAATCCTTATTGTTGTCTTATCCCTCTTGGCGTCAGCGGATGAGATATTTTTTTCATGGATGATTGAAATACCGCATTTGCTAGGACGATTTTCCTTGGGAGATGGCATATTCCGAGCCATAGTAGCTGCTTTTTTCGCTATGTATACATTTTGCTACATATGGGGCCTGCTGTTTCACAAGTCGACAGATAGCTTCAACGCATCTCTGGCTGGGCAAGCAAACGTACCACCGCGAAACGAAAGGATTGAGTTTGATCCTATAACAGCTGGAACACTGCTCATCAGCATCAATATCGTCTATGTGTTGTTCGTCGTCATTCAATTTTCCTATTTATTCGGAGCGGCAAATGGTCTGCTGCCAGAGGGTGCAGCGTATGCCGAATATGCGCGCAGAGGGTTTGCGGAATTAATTATGGTCTCACTGATCAACATCGGCTTGCTTATGTGCGGACTTCATTTGATCCGGCGTTCGAGCAAGCTGGCAGAATCCATTCGCAAGCTGTCGCTAACGGTGCTGATAGGCTGTACCATTGTGATGCTAGTGTCTGCTTACTGCCGCCTTTCGTTATATGAAGAGGCATATGGCTTTACACAAACAAGGCTTCTCGTTCATGGGTTTATGTTGTTTCTGGGCGTGCTGCTCGTTATTGCGATGCTTCGAATTTGGAAAGAACAATTTTCAATGGGGAAAGCATATATATGTGTGACCATTATTGCTTTTGTAGTGATGAATTATATGAATGTAGATGCCCGTATTGCCTCTTATAATAGTAATCGCTTCGAGCGAACGGGGAAAATAGACGTGGCTTATATGGGCACGCTATCCACCGACGCGGCACCAGCTCTCTTAAAGCTTCAGGCTCGCCATCCAAATCTAGATGGCTTGAATAAGGTCATTAGCAGATTGGAGAAGGAAGCTCGCGCGGATTACAAATGGCAATCATGGAATTTATCGAAGCAAAGAGTGAGGTAAAGGGGAGGAGCCTTATGTTGAAAATCCCGCTTCTAGAGCGCAGTCTTCGAATGACCGCGTCACTTGTCGCATTTCCTTTGTCACTCGGTCAGATGCTTATAAGCAGCATGGAAGAGACGCATAACAAACCAACAGGCTGGCTTGCTCATATTGGCCTTCGCAAGCTGCATGTTTCAGTGACGGGGCAGGGATCGCCTACTATTATATTAGAATCAGGTATGGGCGGCTGCTCATTGGATTGGTCGCTTGTTATTCCAAGCCTGTCGGAGGATGCGACGGTTATCGCCTACGACCGCGCAGGCTTCGGGTGGAGTACGCAGGGGATGGAGCGGCCAACCTGCGGTGACTATGTGGATAACCTTCGAAAGCTGCTGAGCACAATTGGTGCAGCGCCGCCTTATGTACTCGTCGGACATTCCTACGGGGGGATGATCATGAGGTTGTTTGCTTCTCGCTATCCTGGGGAAGTTTCGGGATTAGTGCTCGTGGATTCCACGCATGAAAGCAGATATTTGCCGGAACAAACAACAATTGAACGTAATAAGCAGCGGCTTGCTTACCACAATCAGTTGAAGCTTGGCTATATGCTTTCGCCGCTTGGCTTGCCGCGACTACTCAAAAAACATATTGGCTCCAAGCGACTCCCAGAGCCATGGAACAAGTCTGTTCGTACACTTGGCTATCGAGTTAATGCTTATAAGGCTGCATATTCAGAGCTGTTGTGCACAGAGGAAAGCGCGCTGCAGTTAAAGAATGCGGAGCCATTGAGGAGAGACCTGCCTGTTATTGTACTGAGTGCAGGAGAGCAGGATGCGGCCTGGCAGCGAGATCAACGGAAACTGAGCAATTTGACCAATAATACGAAGCATATTATAGTCAAAGACAGTTGGCATTCTATTCAAATTCATAAGCCTGAAGCAGTCATTAGTGCCATTAAAGGTTTATTGCATTAGAGAAGCTTGAGGAGTTAGGAGTAAAATGGGTATGCGTGTAACGAAGAAACGATTGTTTTATATCATTCCTATGCTAATCATTGTCCTCGTCGCATTTCTTTATTATGAGAATAATGCGATTAGCATTACTAGATTTCAGGCAAGCTCGTCTAAGCTTCCAGAGGCCTTTGATGGCTATAGAATCGTGCAGCTAACAGATCTGCACAGCAAATTATTTGGCCGTAACCAAGAGAGGCTTGTCAGCAAGGTGAAGAAGCTAAGGCCAGATATTATAGTCGTGACGGGTGACTTGGTAGACAGCAGGAGATACGATGCAGAGGTTAGCCTTACTCTAATGAGGGAAATAGCGAAGCTTGCTCCCGTCTATTATGTAACAGGGAACCATGAACGCAGCTCAGGTAAATATATGGAGCTGGAGAAAGGGCTGAATTCTCTCGGTATTCATGTCATGCGCAATAAGAGTGAGATGATCAAGCTTGGGCAGGGCGAGATTCGATTAGCAGGCGTTGATGATCCCACCTTCAATACAGAGGCTGATGGAGATGTTGATAAGATAAGCGGGTTTATCGATACAGCGATGCAAGAAACGGCCGGTGCGGATGCTTATACGGTTCTGCTATCGCATCGCCCAGAGTTATTTGCAGTGTATATGCAGAAAGGCATAGATATTACATTCTCAGGCCATGCGCATGGGGGACAGGTTAGGCTGCCTTTTGTTGGCGGGCTTGTTGCGCCAGGCCAAGGCTTCTTGCCCAAATACGATGCAGGCAAATTTGTAGATGGCCAGTCGACTTTGATCGTTAGCCGTGGACTCGGTAACAGCATCATTCCACAGCGGCTGTTTAACCGACCAGAGGTCGTACTCGTAGAGCTCATGCATGCAAATGAATAGAACGCAAAAAGAGACCCACAGCATTCGGTGCTGTGGGTCTTCATTATATATATTACAAAAGGGGGTTGTTTTCATTATAGGCGGTTTACATTAAAACGAGATGAAAATTAGATTTCAAGTTTATTACAAATGAATGGACAGACTGTAATACTTCGTTTATAGGAACAGTCCGATAGGATAAATTCGTCATAATGGAAGGAACAGGGGAGTATATATGTTTATAGTCATAAACTTGTCCGATTAGTGAGAGAGGATGGAGGTCTAAATATGAATCCTATGAATGCGTGTGTTGCGATATTAGGAATAGGCACGGCGGTGCCTAATAACCGAATAAATCAAGCGGATACAGCACGAAGATTAGTAGACGGATTAAGCGATAAACCAGATTCGGCGCGCTGGGCGAGGAGGATTTTTAAGCAATGCGGGGTTGAAACTCGTTATACCTGCGAGCCGAATCTGCTGGCAGAGGCAGCAGATTGCCGCTATTTGCCGAAGGCCTCAGACCTTGATGCTCCCTCGACAGCGGAGAGAATGGGCTTATATAAGAAAGAATCCATTCCTTTGTCATTGCTTGCGGCAAGACAAGCTTTAGCTGATTCAGAAGTGAATGCCTCAGACATCACGCATCTCATAACGGTTAGCTGCACCGGGCAGTTTCTTCCCGGAATAGATGCAGCTTTGGTAAAGGCATTAGAATTGTCCCCAAGAGTAACTCGGATTCCGCTTCAATTTCTTGGTTGTGCAGCTGGTTTAAAGGCGGTAGGTTTTGCCCGGCAAATCGTATCCGCTAATAATTCCGCAAATGTGTTGATTGTTTGTGTGGAGCTATGCACCTTGCATATTCAGCCCTCGGGCGATCGGGAAGCGCTGTTCGCTGCTTCTTTCTTTGGTGACGGAGCATCGGCCTGCGTTGTTGGCTCCGCTGGTTCTCAGCACAAGGACATATTCCAGCTCGGGGGGGATCATTCTGTTCTCTTGCCGGATTGTGCCGATGCTATGGTGTGGGAAGTCGGCAATCATGGCTTCGACCTTTATTTGTCTCCTGACATTCCTAAGCTGATTGGAGCGACAATCCCAGATGAGGTGGAACGGCTGTGCGGGAAGCGTATACCCGATTTATGGGCTATCCACCCTGGCGGCAAGGGCATCATTGATACGCTGCAGCATAAATTCCAGCTTACTGATGAACAAACGGCGCCAAGCCTTGGCATACTCCGCGATTATGGCAATATGTCTTCGGCTACCATTCTTTTTGTATTAAATCGCATGCGAACCAGACTTAGAGAAAGCGGATCGGAGAGCGCCGAGGGCATCGCGTTGGCATTCGGACCAGGCCTTACCGCCGAACTGATTGAGTTTGCTTATATTCCCGCCGTTTCGAAACAAGAGCAGCAATCAGATGAAGTTTATGTCTAGAGGACTGGAAAAACGGGCAGAGGCTCCTGAACTCATGGATGATTTGACCAGTGGTGGTACGGAGCTTCGCGAAGCTTTGCGGAAGCTCCGGCTGCTAAACCTGATTTTCGCAGCCGCGAAGCCAACCTTATATGGCGTGCAAAGGCTGTGGATGGAGTCGGGGAAGCCGCGGAGCTTGTCGATTGTGGATGTGGGAGCAGGCTCAGGCGATGTGAATAGACGGCTGCTTCAATGGGCAGACAAGCAAGGCATTGCAATGAGTGTTATGCTGGTGGATTTGACCGAGGAAGCTTGTGAGGAGGCAAGACTGTTTTTCCGCAATGAGCCGCGCGTACAGGTCATTCGGGGAGATCTATTCAAGCTGGAGGATGGATGTGCGGATATGGTTACAGGCACGCAGTTCTTGCATCATTTCGCAACGGAGGAGCTTCCTGCCGTTGTGCACAGCATGCTGAGAATATCGCGGCTGGGTGCTGTTATTAATGATATTCATCGCCACTGGCTGCCATGGACAGCGGTTTGGGTGGCGACCCGCTTTATTTCCACCAATCGATATATCCGCAATGACGGCCCGCTGTCTGTCGCCAAAGGGTTTCGTGCAAAAGACTGGGAGCAGCTTAGGAGTAGGCTGGGAAAGCGAAATAGTGAAATGCATGCTGCTTGGCGGCCTTTATTCCGATACACCGTTGTAATTAGTAAGGCAGCCGCAAAAACAATCGACGGGGTTGAATAGCATGACACATATGGTGGATGCAGCTGTGCTTGGAGCAGGACTGGCTGGCAGCAGCTTGGCTAAAGCTTTAGCCGATAAAGGTTGGGAGACCGCCCTGCTCGATCGGCAGAGATTTCCAAGACATAAAGTATGCGGTGAGTTTCTATCGCCTGAGTCGCAGAGCACGCTGCAAGCTTTTGGATTATTGGAGACGGTGAAGGTGCTGAATCCAAGCATTATTGATGGCATAAGATTAATATTTGCAAACGGAGCAGCTATGGAACTGCCGCTGCCCAGCTCTGCGCTTGGGATCAGTCGCTATTCGCTCGATTCAGCGCTTCATGGAGCCGCACAGCAATCGGGTGTTCAACTGCAAACAGGTACAACGGTCACTGCTGTGCATCCCATAATTGGGGGGTATCTCATCGAGACCAAGCAGGGCGGTGAAATCAGTACGCTGCAAGCCAGAACGGTGATAGCGGCTTGGGGGGCGAATCAGCGCTCAGGTCTGCCGGGCCATCGACAAGAGAGATTGGCGAAGCCGTCATACTTGGGGGTGAAATCCCATTTCCATGGTGTATGGATGGAACGGATGATTGAGCTTTATTTCTTCCCGGGCGGATATATGGGGATTTGTATGGTAGAAGATGGATTAGTGAATGTGTCTGCCCTGCTGAACCGTGATGCTTTCACCGACAAGGGGAAATCGACTCTAGCTATATTGGATGCAGCTATGAAGAGAAATAAGAGGCTTTATGAGAAGCTAAGGGGTGCAATACCTGTAGAAGGAACACAGGCAGCTGTGGCGCCTGTCCAGCTCCATCGCAAATTGCAGGCGTGGGATACGATACCGTTGACTGGAGATGCGGTCACGATGATTCCCCCACTATGCGGTGACGGCATGTCGATGGCGCTGCGATCGGCAGCTTTATGCGCGCCGCTTGCGGATCGCTTCTTGCAGGGAAACCTTTCTAGCTTAGACTGGCAGCAATCTTATACGCGTTCTTTGCATAGGGAATTTCAAGGGCCGCTTAGATGGGGCGGCTTTCTGCAGCGGCTATTCGACCAGCCTCTAGTGTCCGGCCTGCTGCCAAGCGCGGCGCGGCTTGCGCCTCGCTTGGCGCAGGTGCTCGTTCGAGCCACTCGGCTAAAACCATATTCATAGTGTCGATCGATCGGGAATCGGAAGCGGGAGGGGGAACTCACTCATGGGATTGGATAAGCTTGCACTTGTTTCCTTCCGATTTCCGAAGCCAATCCTCGTAAGCTGGTCAATAATTATACTTGTCATGGGCAGTTATGCGCTTAGGCTGGATACTGTTCTTAAGGATCACGGCTTATATCCGAACGGCCAGTATGCGAAGGTGCAGGAAATACTCGCGTCTGATTTCGGCATACCAGATGATCCGACGATGCTGCTGTTCGAGAAAGAAGACACGGTGACGAAGGCTGTCTTCTATCAGTTCATTGAACAGACACTGCAGCGGACACAGAAATTGAATGGCCTTGATCGTGTAATATCGCCGCTTAAAGAGGCAGGGCTAATGCGAGGCAACTTTGCTTATGCGCTTCTGTCCTTCTCTTCCCCCTCTTATCGTATGGAGAAATCACTTGAAAGTCTGGAAGAAAGCTTGCCTCAGCACCCCCATATATCTGTGAAAATGACAGGCAAATCAGTCGTGCAGCGAGATGTAAACAGAGCTAGCCATTTTGATCTCGCACAAGCAGAGCTGATCGGCATTCCGCTGGCTTTTTTTGTTTTATGGCTGGTGTTCAGAAGGCTAGTTATTGCGATGCTCCCTATTCTGATTGGTGTTGCAAGTGTGGCCATTGCAATGGGATTGATGTTTGGAATGGGCTTGAGAATGAATATGTCTAATTTTGTGCTGAACGTTATTCCAATGGTAGGACTAGCGCTCAGCATTGATTTCGCGCTTATGATCGTCAGCCGATTCCGCGAGGAATTACAATCGAGAGGCGCTGCCGAAGCATTGACTGCAGCGATGAGGACAGCAGGGAGAGCGGTCTTATACTCATCAGCGAGCATTTTTCTAGGCTTGCTCAGCTTCGTATGGATACCGCTTCCTATGTTTTCGTCGATTGCGTACGGCGCAATGACGGTGCTTACCGTGTCTATGCTGCTGTCGTTCACGCTGCTGCCTGCGCTTCTAGCTGTTTTTTTACCTGCTTTGTATAAGGGCAGAGAACGGACCAATGCTTACTTTAAACAGTCGTTCTGGCACATGATATCGCGCTTTGTCATGAAGAAGCCGGCCCTGCTCGGGGGGATTGCAGCGTCCATGCTTCTTGGCTGCCTGCTCCCATTAAGGGGCATAGCGCTTGCGATTCCCGATGCGACATCACTGCCGCTGAGCTATTCTTCCCGTCTGGCTGCAGATGCTTATCAGAAGCACTTTGAGACTCCATCGACCTCGCGAATTTGGCTGGTAGCTGAAGATAAAGCTTTATTTCGGGATAAAGCCGATTGGCTCAAGGCTTATGCGCTAGTAGAGCAGCTGACTAGCGACAGAAGCGTTAAAGAGGTGGATTCCGTATTCTCTAGGTCGGGAATGACTCCAGAGCAGCTGTATCGCATTGTTCAGAAACCGTCATCGTATAAGAAATATGTAGCAGTGCTTCAGCCCTTTGTGAGCGGTGATCATATGCTGATCGGTGTGACGTTAGCGGGAGAGCCTTCCTCGAAGGAAGCGAGGCAGTGGCTGAGAATCTGGGAGCAGAAGCAGGAACCGGGAGGGGGGAGAGGAGCTGCTGCCTCATCACTGCCATTCTTGCTGGGAGGAGAAGCGAAGTATCAGCAGGAGGTATTCGATAATATTTTTGCAAATATAGGTTATGTGATTGCTTTCTTGTTCATTTCCAACTTTATCGTCCTGTTTATCGCATTCCGGTCTGTAGTAGTGGCTTTGAAGACGATAGTGATGAATCTGCTAAGCTTAGGAGCTTCATTTGGTATTTTAGCATGGATATTTGAAAGCGGACGTTTGGGCATGGAACCGAGCAGCATCGCCATTATGATCCCCGTTTTTATATTTGGACTTGTGTTCGGAATCAGCATGGATTATGGGGTGTTCCTTTTATCACGGATTTATGAGGAATATCGAAGAACGCAAAATAATGAATATGCAGTTCTTACGGGAATGGCGTCCACCAGCAAAATCATTACGTCTGCTGCAGCGATTATGATCGCTGTCACAGCGCCGTTTGCTTTCGGTGAGGTTGTTGGGGTCAAACAGCTCGGCATCGGGATAGCAACTGCGATATTCATTGATGCCACTGTTGTCAGAATGGTCCTCGTGCCCTCGCTCATGAGCTTGCTTGGCAAATGGAACTGGTGGGCGCCACGCTGGTTTTAAGATGCTTCGTTTACAGCCAAAAGGGCTGCTCCCTAGTCGAGTGACAGGGGAGCAGCCCTTTTTGGTTGGTTTATTCTGCCGCAGCAACAGCAACAGCAGCAGAAGCGGCACTTGCGAGCTCTCGCACCTTTTTCCACTCTGTCAAATGCTTCTCTAAGCTGTCGATAAGCGTATCCACATCGTTCAAGAAAGCAGATTGTTCATTAGGCATAATATGTTGCAAGGTTTGCAGTAATTCAGGAGCTAATGGACTGTGATTAAGCGCAGCTTGGAGCTTCTCCCTGTTAACCTCAATGGAAGCTATTGTTGGGCGTGTCTGCTGTGACGGCTCCGCTGATTGCTGCTTAACGGCTTTGACTGTCGGAGCCTTAGGCTCTGCAGCAGGCTTGGCACGCTCCGTTTTATTCTGCTCATGAGTAGACCAGGTTTCTAGAAGTCCGCTTCCTGTTTTGAAGAGAAGCTTATCCTTGGTGCTGTCCGATATCGTTTTGTCCTTGAACAGCTTTGCAATTTTTTTTACATCACTGACCGGAAGCTCATCTCTAGCTGCAATAAGGGCAAGCGGGTCACGGTGCTCAAGCGGCAAATCCTTCAGAGGAAGAAGCTGATCCTCTGTCAGCCTATCCTTCTTGATTTCAGTGCCGCTTATGATGAGCTTCTTCACAGCTTTACTGAATTTAAGCAGCTCGCACTTGTTCTTGATATAGCTCTCCGGCTTGCTCAGCTTCCCGGATAAGTATTTGGTAGAGCTTCGGAACTTGGGATCATTCAGCAGCTTATTGAATGCTTCTGCTTCCTCGATGGGAGAGAAGCCTTCACGCGTTAAATTTTCCGCTATTTGCTCCAAATAAATTTCCATTTCATCCGTAACGGTCGAGACAATACATGGGATGGTTTTGCGGCCAAGCATTTTGCTAGCTTTATAGCGTCTATTTCCGTAAATAATCTTATACCGTCCGTCGCTGGTCGTTCTCACTTTGATGGGCGAGAGCAGTCCGATCTCTTCGATGCTCTTCATCAATTCCTGTAGAGCTTCCTCATCAAACTGGTATCTAGGCTGATCTGTATCCTCGTCAATTAAGTCGGTTAAGATTTCAATAATATCCATACGATTCACTCTCCTTACGCTTTGTGGACTAATAACCTAATAATCCTATTGTTAAAGCGAAACTAGTTTTGAAAGCATCGGCTGCTTTAGAATATCGTTTCGATTTGATTGAAGGCAATCTACTTATTATATAACATGATCGGAATGGATGGAATGTTCGCTGAGCGAAACAGGCCATATCGCATAGCTAATGAGCAGTTTTACATTTGATGAAGAGGGATAATAGAACTATTCATTGGAAACAATACCCTGTGACGATAAGAGAGATGGGGTGCAGTAATGGGTTTCTTTAGTCAGATTTTTTCTAACAATCGGCATGTAGGCAAAAGTGCAGCCAGGAAAAGCCGAGTCGCGCCGATCGAGAAGAACGTGGAGGCTGCGCTTCAAAACAATATTTCATACGTGGACCAGGCCCTCTTTCATACAGAGGATCTCGTTAGCCGTCCAATCAACTACTTATCAGAACAAGGCTGCCTCCTTTATCTGAATTCCGTCTGCGATCCCGACAAAATACAGGAAGTCATTCTGAAGCCGCTGCTTAAAGCGCAGGGAGTAAATCCAGAACGTGATATTACGGCCAACTTAGTGGAGAAGCATACGAACTTAGAGCCTGTAATTGATCTTATGATTCGGGGATATGCCGTCCTCTTCCTTGAAGGGAGGGAAGAATGCTATGCCATTCAAGTTGTCTTCCTCAATAACAGAGCTGTGGTGGAGCCGGCGAACGAGAAATCCATTCAAGGCGCGCATGACGGTTTTATCGAAAGCATGCAGGTTAATCTTCAGCTTGTCCGCAAGCAGATCAACAGCAGAAATCTTGTTGTGCGCCAGTATACGTTGGGCAAGATGACGAAGACCGATGCTTCTATTGTATATTTGAACGATTTAGCAAGCCCGGAGTTAGTCAAAGAGATCGAACGAAGAATTACATCGATTAATGCTGATAATTTAATGAACGGATATTTAGTACTTGAATATATGGAGGACAAATCTCTGTCTCCATTCCCGCAAATATTACAGACAGAGCGGCCGGACAGAGTAGCTGGGAATTTGCTAGAAGGGCGTGTGGCGCTTTTAATGGAGGGTACTCCTGCTGCATTAATTATGCCAGTGTCCTTCTTTGTTTTCTACCAGTCGCCAGACGATTATAACAGCCGTTCCTTGGCTGGTTCCTTTATCAGGCTATTGCGTTTATTCAGCTTTTTCATAGCGATCATGCTCCCTGCTTACTATATCGCGGTCGTGTCATTCCATTATGAAGTTATTCCGATGGAGTTGTTCTATCAGATCAAAGGCAGCGTTGAAAAAATTCCTTATCCACCCATTCTGGAAGCCTTGTTCATGGAGCTGACGATTGAGCTGCTTAGGGAAGCGGGAATGCGCCTGCCTGCTCCAATTGGACAATCAATAGGTATCGTAGGAGGTCTGGTCATCGGAGATGCGGTTGTTCGTGTCGGACTTGTATCCTATCCGATGATCATCGTTGTAGCTTTGACGGGGATTGCCTCGTTCGTTGTTCCCTCTCATGAGATGAGTTATTCAGTCCGGCTGCTGCGGTTTCCGATGATGATTGCGGCAGCTCTGCTCGGGTTTATAGGAATCGTCTTCAGCTTTACTTTCATGATGGTGCATCTCTGCAAGCTGGAGTCTTTTGGTACGCCTTATTTCGCACCAGCTGCACCTATGCGGCTGAAGGATTGGAAGGATGCCGTTGTTCGTTTCCCGTTCTGGAAGCTGAACGAACGTCCCATAGACCCGCAACCGCAGAAGCTGGTCCAAGAAACTAGGGCGAAGGAGGAGAGAGGCGATGATCGCGGCTAAAGACAAGATCACACCAGCGCAGCTGACGATTCTAGTTATTCAGGCGCAGATCGGTGTAAGCATCTTGTTCCTGCCTTCCAGTGTGGAATCGATCGCCGGGAACGATGCTTGGATTTCGGTCATTCTGGCTGGAATAACTTCATTATTGCTTATCGTAATCATTTGGGGGCTGAGCCGGAGATTTCCTGCTTTGACTTTGTTCGAATATTTGCCGATGCTGCTAGGTAAGGTCTTGGGGAAAATCGTGCACGTTGTTTACGCGAGCATGTTTATTCTCGAATGCAGTTTCCTATTGGTTGAATTTGGCGACGTTATGAGGGATTGGGTATTTTCAAATACGCCTGGGTGGGTCATTCTGTCCCTCATGCTGCTGACATCACTTTATATGATACGGGAAAATATTAGATTGATCGCGCGGTTTTTCGTACTTACCTTTGGTCTGATCTTCGTCTTAATTCTGATCGCGACATATGCGTACCGAGACGCTGATCTCATGTACATCCTGCCGATCAACCAGGTTAGCCTTCCGGGTGTATTTAAAGCAATGATGCAGTCCATGGATTCGTTATATGGGTTTGAAATTCTGTTTTTTTGTTATCCCTACGTGCAAGGGAAAAGCAAAGGGATTCTGAAAGCAACCATCTTCGGCAATATTTTCTCCACGCTTGTATATACGTTCATGGTGTTTACTTGCCTGATCGTATTCAGTCCCGAAGAGCTTAAAGTTATTCCGCAGCCGGTGCTTTATATGGTTAAGACATTATCGTTTACGATATTCGAGCGAGCCGACCTTTACTTCTTAACGATCTGGACACTTGTTGTCATAACGTCAGTCATGGCCTATTTGTTCATGTCAGCCAAAACCGTTTCTGCCCTTTTCGGCAAGAAGCAGCACGCCGGCACTGCTCCATATGTTGCTTTAGTCATCCTGTGTATTTCACTTTATCCGCATGATCAGGACATGATCAATAAGATGAAGTATATCGTTGGCATATTGACTGGAGTCTCTCTAATCGCGCTTCCGCTTATACTGCTTTGCATTTCATATTTGCGGAAAATTAAAGGGAAAGAACAGGCGGAAGCATGAGTAGGATATGGTTCTGGGCAGTGTTTGCAGTTGGAGTCCTGCTGTTATGCGGGTGTTGGGATCAACAACTCATGAAGAATGAGAGAAACGTGAGCATAGGCGGTATCGATCAAGGCTCCAATGGAATGATTCGGGCAACCGTGTCCATTCGGGATATCTCGGTTACGGAATCGGGGACCAAGGATACAAGTGAAGTGCATTCCGTACTGGCGAGAAGCACCCAGCATGCTAGGGAGAAGATCGATGAGGAAATATCAGGGAGCTATTCAGCCGCGAAATTGCGGGTGCTTCTAATAAGCGAAGAGTTTGTGAAAAATCAGGATATGATGCCTTACTTGGATGTGTATTACCGCGACCCGAAGAGTCCATTAAGCGCTAGAATTGCGGTAACGAAAGGCAAAGCGGAGGATATGATCGCGCATAAGAAGATCGGTTCGAAGACAATCGGCTTGTATATTGATGATCTTCTAAACAGCTTGGAAAAGTCGACGACCATTCCTCGTGTTAATATTCAGACGCTTCACCCGTTAGATCGCGGATTCGACTTTTCGCTGCCCTATTTGATCGATCATAACGGAAAGCCAACCGTGTCCGGCATCGCTTTGTTTAAAGGGGTTCAGATGACAGCAACATTAGACCAAGACGACTCGAAGCTTTATCTGCTGTTATCCAATTTGCAAAGCAAAAAAACATTGTTGACACTGAGGGTGGACAATCCACAGAAATCTAACGGCTATGATTATGTGAGCATCGAAATCAAAAGCTTAAAACGGAAGCTAAAAGTAACGGTCTCGGACGATCAACAAATTAAGGTTAAGCTTCAGCTTAAGCTACGGGTCAGCGTTGTAGAAGATCCAAGTAATCATTTGTACAGTATGAGCGTGCTGCACAACCTGGAGAAGATCTTAGCGGAAGAGCTGACGGACGATTCGAAGGAAATCGTTCAGAAAATGCAGCGTGCCGGACATGACGGATTCGGCATTGCACGCAGGCTCATGTCGTTCCATCCTAAGCTTTGGAAGCAGATCAACTGGTCGGAAGAATATCCGAAAATCCCGTTCGATACAAGTGTGTCTTTACAAATTGTAAATACGGGAATTACCGAATAATAGGATAAGAAAAATCCCTTCAAATGTGAAGGGATTTTTCTTATTCGAGCATTTGGTCGATTAAGATATAATCTAATGTTCTGCGATTGCTTTAATATAGTCATTTTTACTAATACGAATGGCAATGGCTTCGCTTGTTTCAACACCATGTAATGAAAATAATTTGGTTCCCGCAGGGAAAGTGGTAGAGAAATTATTCGGGGAATCGGCTGGTTCGTTACTGGATTGAATCGTGATTTCACCAATTTCCTCATAAACGCGGGAAACCTTTTCTTCCGATATTCGATAGATATGATTATTCCACTTTACTAACTTATAAGGGAAGGAAGCAAGTGTTTTCATTTCAGCTAACGGAGCTTCCTCCTTAGCCACCGTATTATTACCTTGCGAAGAGCAGCCGCAGAGCATAACCGCCAGAATAATAGTTAATAGCCTTCTCATCGTCATCACCTCAATATCTAGACGTCAATTTCAAACGATATGTTCTAGAGATGGGATTATTGCAATGTATTTATATCAAGCTGTTTTTGGGTAGATATATTATTGATTCCGCCTGTTTGGTTGATGACAAATATACTGTCATCTTCATTAATCGGAATATAGGTATTATCCTCTGTTTTCCGTAAAAACAAAACAACCTCTTGGTTCTTATTCAGATGAGTCGTATGTTCTCCGTATACCGTTACAATACCGTCTGATCCGCCCATTTGAGCTACGCTAATGCTGCTGTTCAGTAAGCTGATGTCGCCTTTAAGCACTTCTGCCACTTCTAGGCGAACTTCCTTTTTATAGGTCTGATATTCTCCCCTTGCTTTGAAGGTATTGCCTTTTTCTTTGGAGACAGTGCCCTTGACTACCAGATCCGCTGCTTTCGTTAATGCTTCTTCGTCCTCATAATATACAGCCCAAGATGGAGATAAATAAATGCCGTCTGCTGAATGATAACCCGTACTTGCGTTTGTTGCGGCGGATTGAAGAAGGGGATATAAGCTATTCGTAGCTGTAATGTCGGAAGAGGAAGGAGATAATGCTCTTACCGGCACGTTGCTGCTGTCGAAAGTGTAGGGATTCATTATAGAAGTGGTTTCAACGATACCTGTATGTTCCAAGCCAAGTGAATGTCCTATTTCATGACCAGTCACTCCATTAATGATCGCCGTCGTATATTTGGGCTGTGAAGTAAAGTAAGTATTAAGCTTCAGCGTAGCGCTTGTAATGATTCCTGCATTAACAGTAGTCGAGCAGATGCCGTCCCAAGTGACAGAAGAATCATTAACCGTATATGCATAATAACTTTTATCGGTTCCCCCAGTAGACACATTGAAGTTCGTTGCGTTTTTCCATTTAGCCGCTCCTGCGGCCCATTCAATAGATCCGCTGCTAGCATAGATTACCTTGGTCCTGCTAGCCCATTTGGCGTATGTGGGCGCAATTGCTGAAACAGAGCTCGAAAACAAAAGCGATACACTTAGAACGGCTCCTAAAGCAGCCGCGCTAAAAACAGATTTTTTGTTCTTCATTTTCAACATATGCTAGCCTCCTTTTTTCACTACATAGTTAAAACGCTCTATATAAAGAAAAAGTTACCAAATATGAAATCAAATTATGTATTAAATTATCCTACAAAGAAAAGGTATAGCATTTAGTTTATAATAGATGGATAAATAACGAATAAATAGTAGGTGTGATAACAATGGAAGAGATGCAAGGAGATTTGATTACATCGGAGTCGTTGAAGAAGGACTTTGAATCGTTAGGTATTAAACCGGGGATGACCGTTATTATGCATTCCTCTATGAAATCATTAGGCGGATGGATAGCTGGAGGGCCAGTTGCCTTGATTTTGGCATTGGAGCAGTGTCTAGGGGAGAACGGAACACTTGTGATGCCGACTCATACGCCGGATTTATCTGATCCAGCTAGCTGGAGGCTTCCGCCTGTTAAAGAGTCGTGGTGGAATCCGATTAGAGAAACGATGCCGGCATTTGATGAGGATCTTATTCCTTGTGAAGGAATGGGGAAAATTGCTGATTGCTTCCGAAAGCAAACGGGTGTAATAAGAAGCAGTCACCCTCAGGTTTCCTTTGCCGCATGGGGCTCCAGAAAAGCTGCAATTATTCGTAATCACAGCTTGACATATGCATTGGGCGAAAACTCGCCGCTAGCTCGGTTATATGAGGCCGATGGCTATGTTCTTCTGCTTGGCGTAAGCCATAGAAACAATACTTCTATCCACTTGGCAGAATATCGTGCTGCCTATAAGGGAAAAGCGGTAGTAGTTAATAAAGCGCCTGTGTACATAAACGGAGAGAAGCAGTGGGTTGATTTCGTGGATATCGATATCGATCCCGATGATTTCAATTTGATCGGAGATGCCTTTGAGCGAGATACGAATCATATTCGCAGAGGGAAAATTGCCAATGCCGATGCGCTGCTCATGCCCATTCAACCATTAGTCGATTATGCAGCAGTATGGCTGGAGGCTAATCGGAAATGAGGAGGGATAGGGGGCTGGGCGCCCCCTGATTTGCCTTGGAATGATTTATAGTTAAGCTAATTTGAGCTTTTTATCCAAGTATTTCATAGCTTTTCCTGTACAGCTCTGGCTAAACTCTGCTTTGACAGCCGTCTTTATTTCTGAAAGATCAGCTGCTGCGGCAGCGGGCCTGCCGAGCGTCTCCTGCAGCCAATGATCGGAGCATTCAAAGCACATGCTGCTCCAGCCGCCTTCAATGTCGCTTTCTTGCGCACCGGTTATGACGATGTCCGCAAAATTTTGCAGCTCAACCAATGCCCGCTCATATTCCTTCTTCTGCTCCTTGTCAGTCAGTCCGGATGCCTTCCGCAAATTACGCGAATCAATACGGCCCGCTTCGTTAATGATGTTGTATATATTCCGAGCGTTTTTTGACATCATGCCGCTGCTGTATCTATCCTCCACACTTTGCTCTTGCGTCAGCAATGATTTAATACTTGGAAATAGGTCAGTTTGAATAAAGGAAGCTTTCGTGCCAAAAAATTTGCCGTATGCTGCGTGCTCATCCTGAACGATTCTAACGCGCCATAGCCAAGGATCAAGCTCAGTCCCGGTATGCCAGTGTTGATCAGATACCACCGACGTAAGCGACGGATATTCGGGAATAACATCGGAGAATGGAAATATTTTATATTGCTTAACTTGCTGTACAAATTCCTCGTAGGTCGAAATCTTCATACGCTCAGCTCACTCCTTAAATCGATTAATAAACTATTCTAGTCATAACCATTTTTATCCTCCTCTACACGATTGGTAGGCAGCTCACTTTTAGAGTATTTCGATTAAATGCATTAATAAGGATTTTTTGGGATTATAGGGGTGGTATAATGATGGGCGAGGGCGAGTCGAGTAAATTCAGATTTTGAAAGACGAGTTTAGGAGGATTATTATGCATATCGATGATGAAATGTTGAAGGAGCTGCTTACCGAGTACGGATTAGAGCAGCCCCAGATTGCTTTGCTAAGGCACAACGAGAATATAACGTATAAGGTTATCGATTCAGTAGACGGGAAGGCTTATTTGCTGCGCATTCATGAGCCTGTAACGGCCAATATAGCCGGTTTGCAGCATACATATGAAGGTTTAAGTGCGGAACTTCAACTGCTTCAGGATATGTCGGAGAAAACAGAGCTTATTGTCCGTAAGCCGATTATTGCACGTTCAGGGAGTATGATTACCGCTATTATACAAGATGACCGTCGAATTTATTGCTCTTTGCTGGATTGGATCGAGGGGCGGGACGCTAAGAAGGAAGATCTATCGAATGAGCATATTGCAAGGGAACTAGGTGCTCAAACGGCTGAATTGCATCAGTTTTTGCGATCCTATACGAAAGTCCGTGCAGGAGAACGTCCATCGTATGGCTTGGAACGCAGCGAGCTCATTTTACGGCAAATTTCGCGTGGAGTGGATATGGGATTATTCGGACAAAAGGAATACGCCATCATTGAGGAAAGTGTCCAGCTCATAAATACCAGACTAGCAGCGACGATTCATGAGCCGGTTTCGTACGGAGTTATCCATGCTGATCTGAATATGAGCAATATACTCATTACGGAGCAGAACAAACTTGCATTTATCGATTTTGGCCTGTTTGGATTCGGATTTTATATGCTGGATGTAGCGATGGTTGCATTAAATGTCCCTTCTGCATATAGAGGGTTCGTTCTTGAGGGTTATTTTGGCGAGGGGCATACACCCGCACATATTACCGTTATACTTGAAGGCTTTATGTTGATGGCCGTTCTCGGTTACTATGCCTTCCAAATGGAAAATGTGAAAATCCATCCATGGATTCGTGAAAGAATGCCGCTGTTATGTGAAAGCCGCTGCCAACCGCTCTTAAGAGGCGAGTCTATTTTCTCTTCTTTTTAAGAAATGAGATAGGTTTCAATCTATCTCCTTTGGTTTATTTATTGTTAGAAACAAAACTCAATAATCCGGTTATAAGGCCTATAAATATAAGTCCGTAATCTATAGTCAAGAAAAAGCCTTTGTCGCTGATGTTCGGATCAAGCAGCAAGAATCCTCCTGTTAAAACAAGCAAGCACGAAAAGAGCAGCAGCTCCATAAGCGTTCTTCGTTTTCCAATTCCTTTTAACATGACGGATAAAATAATGGCAACTAAAAGACATAACACTATAATGCTAAATAAGTTCAACAATGTCACCGCCTATTCTGATTTTACATATGTCCGGACTGTTCTTGTTATTCGCTTATCTGCTTGAATATTCCTTCACATATAAAAAAAGGGCATTGATATGCTGCAGCATAAATACTTGATCACCCATGCAACAAACGAGATTAAATCGACGTTGTAGATGACATAGGTGAGAGATTACACCACTAGGAGGCAGCTAATATGAAACAATGGTTTAAAGCTTCAATTGCTTCATTCGCTATTATTGGATTGCTCACAGCAGCGTCTGCCGTTTCGGCCGCGCCCCAATCGTCGACGAAAGTGTACATAGACGGCGTGCAGCAGAAAAACGTTTTGACGATAAACGGAAGAACGATGGCTCAGTTGACCGCGTTTCATGATCCGGAGAAGTTGACTTACTCCTTCGAGCAAGCGACGAAGACGGTAGTTATTAGCTATAAGGCGAAAAACCTTGTTATCCGCCTCAAAGCAGGAGCCAGCGCGGCGGCAGTAAACGGGAAAAACGTGAAGCTGGATGCTCCGGTAACGATTAAGGATGGACGAACTTATTTGCCGCTCCGTTTTCTCACGGAAACTCTTGGAGGTTATGCAACATTTAACAGCGACACAAAGCATGTCATTATTCGCACGCCATCTGGCGAAGAACGCTTCAAGCTTCTTATGAGTGGTGATTTAGACAAAGCTCGTGACGCTGCAATTCGGATTCAACCGACATATGAGAACAAAGAAATTACACCATACGGCGAAGGGTTCACTACGATATATACTTTTCCAAAGGGAGAAGCGCTGCGATTCGAGACTGATTATAAAGGCTTATTAAGCTATATCGAAATTAGTCCTGAAGGGTTAGCTTTAGTGAAATGGCAAATCGATACGCTCGGTCAAAATGGTGAGGCAGGCAAGAAGCCGGGATCATTCGGCGAGTCCTCTTTCTTCAGAGATAGCTTTATGGCGAGCACGCTTACTTACGGCACGATTGATAAAAACGGCACGTCGAATGACATTGATGTGATTGATTATTATGCTAATCCAGAATATAAAGGTATCATTGTTGTTCCGATTCCAGGTGAAGTGCGGACCGACGGCAAGAATTAGTCGATATGTTTGCAATTATGTAAAAGCGGCAGTCCTGAGCATGAGTATATGCACGGGGCTGCCGCTTTCGTATAACCCTTTTCTCTATGCCGCTATGGCTATCTGATTCTTGCCATTACATTGCATTGCACCAGAAACGACGGTTAACGGACACAGGAGACGTTATATGCAAAAATTATCCCCTTTTGGCATGCTTACGGACCTGAGAGCCGTTATTTGAACAAAAAGCGTCCAATATGGCCTCTGCCAACGGATATAGCGCACCTCATGTCCGTTAACATCTCCAATTGCTGTTAAACCTTACGAATAACGGCTGTAGTGTCCGTAACCAGTACCAGTACCAGCACCAGCACCAGCACCTTAGAGCATCTATTCGCTGCATGCCGATGTGTGCTCATCCTCCCAAAGCAATTGCATTTCCTTCGATTGGCTGAGAACATCAGCGAGCGTGCCTTGTGCTTCAATATATCCGTCTTTCATAACAATAATATGGTCGGCGCGCTGCAGTGCGGCTTTGCGATGGGATACAATTAGGCAAGCGGCATGAGGCGTTTGCTCGACTCTCTCCCAAAGCAGCTTTTCTGTTGTGACGTCAAGCGCGCTTGATAAGTCGTCAAATACGAGCAGCTCCGGCTCGCGGATGAACATTCGAGCGGCTGCCGTACGCTGCGCCTGTCCGCCGGACAGCTTCACGCCTTTTTGGCCAATCATGGTGTCCAGTCCATGCTCCAGCATCGGAATATCTTGATCCAGCACAGCAGTGTGAATAGCGTTTTCTTGGCGTTCACGGTCTTCAGGCAAACCGAGCAAAATATTGGTGAGAAGAGACTCGCTAAACAAGTTCGGAACCTGCGAGGTATAGGCGCTTCTCGGCGGGACGAAGAAGGAAACAGGGTCCTTCACAAGAGAACCATTCCAATGAATCTCACCAGCTTGCATAGGCAATAGCCCTAATACGGAACGGAGCAGCGTTGTTTTGCCTGAGCCGATTCTTCCTGTTACAACCGTGAAGCTGCCCCGCTGCAGCTCAAAGCTGATATTCGCAATGCCTCGATTAGTATCCGAATAGCGATAGCCTAAGCCGCGAACAGACAAAGAGCTGAATGGGGCTTCGGTGTTTTCTGGAAAGTGCTGCGGATAGAGATGCTCTGGAAATTCGTTTCTTAAATATAAAGGATTATGCTCAACCAATTGATCGGCTCCTGCCCCTTGAAGCAGTGTGTGCATGCGCTTAAATGAAACGCTAGTTTGCTGCAGAGTAGACAGGAATCTTCCGAAAAACGATGTGAAATCCGTTACAAAGGCCAAGTAATAAACAAATAATGCGAAATCGCCCACGGTCAGCTCGGAGCGCTGCATGGAAGCTGCGCCGAGCAATAAGATTAGCCCGGTCCCTACGTTAACAATATTGGAGAACACCGAGTCCAGCAAAGAACTGAATAAACGATCCTTCAGCGCTGCCTGCTTGCGTTGGTTGTTCAATGTGCGAAGCCTATGGATAAATCGTTCCTCCGCACCGGCAAGCTGAATCGCTTGTACGGAGCCGAACATTTCTCCCACCATGCCCGTCACTTTGCCGGTTGCATCCCTGCTTGTAGCACGGTATGATTGCAGCCGCTTTGAAGCGATTTGAGTAACCGAAATAACAAGCACAATGGGGAGGAACACAAAGCAGGTAATTTGCACGTTAACCCGAAGCAGGATGAAGATCGCTGCTGCTGCGAATAGTACTTTTCCAATGAAGTCGAGCGTCCAGCTAATGGCATCCTCCGCTTGGCTGGAGTCGTCGCGGAATTGCGTGACTGCCTCGCCTGGCGAGCATGGAATAGCTGCTGCCGCCGGCTGCCGCAATATCCATTGCAGCATGTTCCAGCGCAGCAAAGCGCCCATATGGAATCGGTGAATGGTATCTGTTAACGCACCGCCGTAAATGTTCATAATTCGTGCTACGGCCGTCACCATCAGCAGGACTGCTAAGGACGAAGCATTAAGCGACCAGCTTGCTTGACCGGTTAATGAATCGAAAAACTGCTGAATCAGCAAGCCGGGGATAAGCGGAAACAGATGGACACCAGCCCAAAGGATGGCATTGGCTGTATAAAGAATGGGGCGGTAGCGAATGAGCCGCCACATGGATTGCAAGGTAGACATTTCTTTGGCGTTCATGCGAGCACCTCCTCAGCCCCGGTTTGTAGTAATTCATACAGACGTGAATGGATATCGGCAGCAAGCGCAGCTCTTGGTCCAAACTCTAAGGTTTCCCCTGCCTCAAGAATAAGAATATCATCTGCTCTCTTAATGGTTGCCAGCCGATGCGCAATAATAATAGCGGTCCGGCCAGCGAGAAGCTTGTCGATCGCTCTCTCAATATGCGTTTCTGTAGCAGGATCAAGTCTTGAGGACGCTTCATCAAGAATGATGAGACCTGGATCGGATAGAAAAGCGCGAGCGAATGCAAGCAGCTGGGCTTCTCCGGCAGACAGGCCGCTGCCACCTGAAGCAAGCTGAGTATCTAGTCCGTCGCTGAGTGAATGCAGCCAGTTGTCCAGTCCAAGCTCAGAGAGTACCTCATATAAGCGTTCATCTGGAATAGATGGATTGTATAAAGTAAGATTGTCGCGTACAGAGGCTTGGAATAGCTGGATATTCTGAGATACCATCGCAATCCGGCTGCGCAGTTGAGCTAACGAGGCATCCCTAATATCCGTACCGCCGAGGTTAATGGCGCCTGCTCCGGTATCATAGAACCGAACCAGTAGTCTTGCTAAAGTGCTTTTGCCGCTGCCGGTTCGTCCAAGCAAGCCGAGAACCCGCCCAGGCTGAAGGCGGAAATCGATCTGGCGGAGCACCTGCTCCGCATCCTCGCTTCCATAGGAGAAGGAAACATTTGAGAAAGCAACGGACAATGCTCCTTCAGGCAGTAATAAAGGCTTTTCCTTTTCCTTTAAGGAGGACTCGGTCGCAAACAGCTGACTTACCCTCACGATACTGGCATCTGCCCGCTGCAAATCTTGAATTTGCGTGCGAATTTGCTCCAGCGGATGATTGAGGAGCTCGGTGTAGGTGAAGATTAAATAAATCGTACCCAAGCTTATGGATGCTGTTGACCATAAATAAGCACAATAGAGCAGCGCGAGTGAACGGCCGAGGGAGAATACGAAAATAGTAGATACCCACATGGAATAACCGCCAAAGCTGGCTTTTAGCGTAATGGGGAGCATTTTTCGCAATAGCCCGTGAAATCTCCGCATAACAAATCCGCTTGCTCCGTTAGCTCTAGTGTCCTCCGTTCCAGCAAGATGCTCGCCAACGAATCCGAAAAACGCAGCATAGGCTTCGCTTGATTTGACCCAGAAGGGGGCGAATGCTTTGCGTATATGCTGCAGTACGAATATCGTGATGACGACAAAAACGGTCATGCCTGCACCAAGCAGCCAATCCTCGCGATACATAAGAACGAGAATGCCGGTGATAAGGAGTAAATTCGCAACAAGCATAAATACGAAATTAGAGAAGAAATGGGACAGCTCATTCACATCGCCGTCAATGCGTTGAATCATTTCACCGCTCGTTTTCTCTTTATGAAAGGCTTGGTCGAGATGGATACAGTGCTTTGCCAAATCTCCCCGCAGCTCGTTTGTTGCTGTCCACCCCACCTGTTCCCCAATATACCCGGAAGATACGGAAGCAAGCTGATTCAACAGAGCGACAGCGATGAACAGTAAGGCGCTGCCCATTAAATCATTTAGAGAAATACCAGGCTGTAGCGCACTATCAATAAAATGCCGAACGATTTGCGGATTCCATAGCTGCAGGACAATTCCGGCAATAAGGAGAATCATAAGAAGAACAAGCTTTCCTTGTTCATGTTTTAAATACGTGCGTAATAATCGCCAATACTGACGTATCGGTATATTCATCATTGCTCCCCCAGTTTTGCATTGGAAATTTCATACATCTGTCCTTTATAATAGGGGGGCGTATCACTGCGAGCAAGGTAAAGAATGATTATAGCCAAAAGATAGCTGTGGAAATAGAAACGACTAAACCAATTAAACGTATGATCTATGAAAAGAATTAGTCGTTCATAAGGAAGGAGTTCGATTATGAATTACTTTGATGAATCACCTGGGTTTTTGGATTTTTTGGCTGAAGTCCCCTTGTTTTTCAAGTTGTTTGGCGGGGCTTTAATCCTATTAGTTGTGAGCGTATTTGCCTATGTGATTATTAAAGGATTCAAAAGTTGGTTTTCAAATAATGCGGCTGAGCTTGTTCGGAAAAGTGCTAGAGTAGTAGATAAGCGGACAGAAGTATGGGGTGGGTCAGGGGATTCCAGCGCAAATACAAATTATTTTATTACTTTTGAATTTAATGATCATACCCGGATTGAATTGCATGTTGCCGCTAATCATTTCGGATTAATTGTAGTAGGTGATGATGGAGAGCTAACGTATCAAGGGACTCGGTTTAAAGGCTTTACTAGGCTGACAGATGATGAGAAGAACCGAGTGATGCAGTAATATTCAAAAACGAAGCTATGGTATGATTACAGAAATATATGGTCCTAATCAACATCTACTATATAGGTATAAGGAGAGGTTGTATGATGGAAAATAAACGATTTACGCTGGATGAAGCGAACGATCTGCTGCCGCAGTTGAAAGAGGACTTGCTTAAGCTCCAGCAATTGACGGCTCAGTTTGAAGAGCAATTTGTGTTGTATCAGAAGACAAAAGCGCATCATAAGAAATTCGCTAGTCCTGTGAAAGAAAAAGCGGATCCTTTTTTTGAAATAGAAGGCCAGCTTGATTTCATGCGTATGGAAACGGATATGTTAATTGAAAATTTCTCGCGAAAAGGCGTTCTATTAAAAATGATTAGTCCTGGCCTAATCGATTTCCCAGCCGTACTGGATGGTGAGGATATACTTATTTGCTGGAAAGAAGGGGAAGAGCACGTTTCCCATTATCATGGCTGGAATGACGGCTTCATGGGCCGCAAGCCATTCCCAGAAGCGTGACCTAGGCATTACTTTAAAATGACCGGCAAGGATATTCCTTAGCGGGTCATTTTTGCGATAGAGGGCTTAATAAGTTTCGCTGCAAGTGCTGGTTGAGTTTGGTTATAGCTGTTTCGGGAGAGTTGGATTTTATAACCGTATGTTATAGTTGAGAAAATGATTCATGGAGGAATTTATCATGGTGGATGTATTTGCTGTCGCTGAAGTGCTTGTTCAACATGTGAAGAAGAATTACGCCAAGGACATAGCTATTATCGCTTATTATGGCTCGTATGCCCAAGGAACAGCGACCAAGCGTTCGGATTTAGACTTCTTCTTTATACCTGCTGCGCCTGAGGGTTACCAAGCGAGTATTCAGTTTGTATTAAATGAGATTAGCTATGATTTCTGGCCGATTAGCTGGGAGCGTGCAGAAGGAATGGCTACGTTAGAGGAAAGCAAAACAACGATAATCGTGGACAGCCAGCTGTTATATACACGTTCGGAAGAGGATTATAATCGGTTTATGGGGCTACGTGACAAAACTATTGCTTTGCAGCAACCACAGCAGGCTCTTACGTTCATCGAGAAAGCGGAGTCTATGCTGCGTGATAACTATGTTTATTTGTATCAAATGAGTCGGGCCGACGCCAATGCCGATCTGACTTTGTTCCGTATGGAAGCTGAGGAATTGTTAACGAACACCATTCAAAGTCTAGCACTGTTAAATCAGACGTATTTCACGAAAGGCTGGGGCAAGAATAGGGAGCAGATCATGAGCCTTCCTATCAAACCGGTCCGTTTGGAGCAGCTGCATGATATTATCATTCAATCAAAGCTTCCCTCCGAGATCGTAGCTGCCTGTGAGCAGCTGACGGAAGGTACGATTAAGCTGGTGCTGCAAAAAAAAGACGAGCATGTTAGCCGATCATCGTATCCCGATCGGATGAAGGGATTTTATGAGGAAATCAAAGGGGGATTAGACAAAATCATGACCGCCTGTGAGCGGGAGGATTATGATACAGCTTACTATTCCGTACTTAATGTTCAAAATGAGATTGCGCAGTTTTTATTTTATGCAGCGAAGGGGCAATGGCCTAGCGGACTGGAAGCGAAGACGGCTTCTCAGTACGTGTACAGCCGGTTAGGTCTGCCTAATCTAGCCATCCTTCTTGATCCTCATGACTTTGCGCCTCTTCAAGCGGCTGTTGAACAGTTAAACGAGCTGCTAGAGAACCATCTTCGAGCCCAAGGCGTAAATATTCTAAAGTTCGACACATTGGACCAATTCGAGAGCTACTTGAATAAGGCGTTCGAAAATATGAATAAATAACCGGAAATGGATGAAGGCCATTTGAATACGAACCTGTTTCTCAAGCAAATCGAGCAATCGAATCTCGCGGTAAACAGCTTAATTCTTCTGCAAAACGGCAGAACGCTGGTCGAGTCCTATCGCAAGCCCTATCGCAAGGATACGAAGCAATTATTGTTTTCACTCAGCAAAAGCGTTACTTCAATTGCTGTAGGAATAGCATGGGATAACGGTTATTTAAGCTTGGATGATCAAGTCATTTCTTTCTTTCCCGACAAACTGCCCGAGTCTATTTCAGACCATCTAGCAAAAATGACCGTTCATCATTTATTAGCCATGAATGCTGGGCATCATCATAATATTTATAGCCAAGTGGCAGAGTCGACTGACTGGGTGGGTACCTTCCTATCTCTGGACGTAGAACATGAACCGGGCAGCTATTATCGCTACAGCACACATTCGACGTATATGCTGTCAGCCATACTGGAGAGAGCAACGGGTCAAAAACTAGTGGATTTCTTGATGCCTCGTTTATTCGAGCCGCTTAGCATATCGAGGCCGACTTGGGAAAGCTGTCCTACGGGCATTACAGCAGGAGGCATGGGCCTCAGCCTATCGACAGCAGACATAGCTCGTTTTGGTCAAATGCTGTTGAATAAAGGGGAATTCGCCGGCCATAGAGTAGTATCAGAGGCTTTTTTGGAACGGGCTGTCAGCGAGCAGAGCGATAATCGTCGCGATGAGAACCGTATCGATTTCGCACAAGGCTATGGGTATCAGTTTTTTCTTTGCCGAGATGGGTGCTTTATGGGGAATGGAGGATTTGGCCAATTATGCTTCGTCGCCCCTAAACAGGGTATTGTGATTGCCACGACCTCGGGTATGCCGAGCACGAAGGAGCTCCAGCTTCTCCTTGATCTTATCTATGAGCATATATTAAAGGGGGAAGATGAGGATGGCTTCCTAGTTTCTGGCGAGGGTGTTCTAAATCCAGAAATAGCGGGCACTAATCGTATTTCCCAGCCCATCCCAGAATCGATTCCCGAGCTGAACGATGCCTGCTATGCTCTGGATAACAATCCGCTTGGCATTCGGCGTTTGAAATTCGCATTGAGAGATAAGCAGTTGGACTTACGATTGATCTATGAGGATCGAGAGCGTCGTCTCGTATTTAATTTTGAGCGGCTGGCATATACGCAAGATACGTTTATTAAGGATTTAGCGCTGCACGAGCAGGAGGCTGCAATCTGTGCGTCATGGCTTACGAACACGATCCTTGAACTGACGATGGTATATTTTGAAACGCCATATATCGTTACGTACACCTTCACCTTTGAGAATCAGAGGCTCCTGTTTCAATTTCATCAAAATGTTTCTCTTGGTCTAAAGGAATGCAGCATGATTGGTCAAATACTTAATTAGAGTCATTTATTGAAAAAAATCGGATGATGAGATGAGAAGGGAGTCCAACATATATGAAACGCAATCGTTTAGGCAAATCAGAGCTTTATGTCAGTGAAATCGGACTTGGCTGCATGTCGCTGGGGACAGAGAAGAAGCATGCCCTTTCACTTCTTCATGAAGCGATGGATCGCGGCATTAATTTTCTAGATACGGCGGACTTGTACGATGAGGGACGCAATGAGGAGCTTGTCGGTGAAGCGCTGCGCGGCCGGCGTTCAGATGTCGTCCTGGCGACAAAGGTCGGCAATCGCTGGGAGCCGGGTAAGGAAGGCTGGTCGTGGGACCCATCGAAGGCTTATATTAAGGCGGCAGTTAAGGACAGCCTCCGCAGGCTGCAAACCGATTATATTGATTTATATCAGCTTCACGGCGGTACGCTGGACGATCCGATCGATGAAACCATCGAAGCGTTCGAAGAGCTTAAGCAGGAAGGTGTTATTCGGTATTACGGCATCTCGTCGATTCGCCCTAATGTGATCCGAGAATATGTACAGCGATCGAATATCGTTAGTGTCATGAGCCAGTACAGCATTTTGGACAGAAGACCGGAGGAAACGGTGCTTCCGCTGCTTAGAGATAAGGGCATTAGTCTAATCGCCCGCGGTCCAGTCGCAAAAGGAATATTAACGAGCGACGGGCATAGAAAAGCAGAGAAGGGATATTTGGACTACAGCCAAGATGAGCTGTCACCATTGCTTGGAAGTCTTAACGTGCTGGGGGAAGGCTCCCGCGATATCGCGCATACTGCCATTCGATACGCGTTGTCGGACGCTGCCGTAGCTGCCGTTATTCCAGGTGCAAGCTCGATTCCGCAGCTCGTGCATAATATAGAAGCCGCTCATGCGGAGGAGCTTTCCGATAGAGATATAGATGCCATTCGACGGATAAGCAGAAGCAATCAATATGAGCAGCATCGCTAATGTGAATTTTTGCAAATCATGAAGTTAATTTGACTTTGTTAACTGTATGAAATAAGATTACAGTATCCTTCCTGAAAGGAAGTTTTTTCGATGAACAGTGAGTTTACGGTAGCGGTTCATTGCTTAGTATTTTTGGCATATGTGCCTGATCATATGGCAAGCAGTGACCATATTGCACGAAACGTAGCTACGAATCCAACGCGAATTCGCAAGGTAATGGGATTGCTGCGCGCCAATGGCTTCGTGAAGACCAAAGAGGGCATCGGCGGTGGATATTTCTTAAGCTGCGAGCCGGGAGAAGTTACGTTAGGTCAAGTATACCGTGCCATTTCGACGGGAACGTTGAAGCCGCATTGGTGCTCGGGCAATCGAGAGGACGCTTGTCTCATTTCGGCCAATATGGAGCATGTAATGGATGAGATTTTTACGGACGCAGAAGCTCATTATGAGCATTATTTGGAGCGGACGACAATTCAAGCTGTTTTGGACAAGGTGAAAAAGTGCCAGTCTACGTATTAAACGCCATTCGTGCGTTTTTTATTGTGCATAATGTATTTTTATTTCATACAGTTAAGACTCTGTTCGATACCAAGACATTATTTTTTTATGAATATACAGAAAAAGGTGAGCTGGATGTCAACGAACACGCAAACGAATCAAACCTTTAATATTCCTTTATCCGTGCTTGATGTATCCCCAATCGTTGTTGGAGGCACCGTCTCAGAGTCGCTCGGCAATACGCTTGACCTTGCGCAGCATGCGGAGAAATGGGGCTATAACCGCTACTGGCTGGCGGAGCATCACAATGCACCGAGCATTGCGAGCTCGGCAACCTCAATCGTAATCGCTCATGTCGCTGGGGGCACCTCGACGATTCGTGTAGGGGCTGGCGGTATCATGCTTCCAAACCATGCGCCTCTTGTTATAGCAGAGCAATTCGGAACGCTGGAATCATTATTTCCAGGCCGCATTGATCTTGGCCTTGGCCGTGCACCCGGTACCGACGGTCTAACCGCAGCAGCGCTAAGAGGCAATAGAAGAAGCAATGGTCATGACTTTCCAGAGCAGCTGGCGGAGCTGCGTGCGTTCCTTGACCCTTCAAGTGCAGAAATCGGCATGCCCGTTCGCGCTATTCCGGGCGAAGGGCTGAATATTCCGATTTGGCTGCTTGGCTCGAGCGATTTTAGCGCATTGCTGGCAGCGCAGCTGGGATTGCCTTTTGCATTCGCGGGACACTTCTCACCTACATTCACTGTACCAGCGATGAATTTATATCGAAGCAGCTTCAAGCCATCAACGGTGCTGGATAAACCGCATGGGATGGTGGCAGTCAACATTATAGCTGCCGATACAGACGAGGAAGCGGCTTATTTAGCGACATCGATGCAGCAGCTATTTCTTTCTTTTATTCGTAATACACGCGGAGCGCTGCCGGCTCCAGTCCGAGATATGAATACGGTGTGGACCGAGCAGGAGAAGGCAGCCCTGCAGCAGCAGCTAGGCTCTTCCATTATTGGCGGACCTGATACGGTGCGGAATAAGCTAAGAGCTTTCATTGAAGCGACACAGGCGAATGAAATTATGGTCGCTGCCCATATTTTTGACCATAAAGCCCGTTTGCGTTCTTATGAAATTATTGCTGGACTATAAACTGAGCTCAGACAAGTGGTCCGTATCCTCCTTGTTATAACATAAGGCTTGTGGCCCCGTTAGTAATGGCAATCATCGGTTGATTGCTTACTCAGCTGGAGGACGCAAGCCTTTCCTTAACTCACGAATGGAATAACCGAAATCCATCTGAAGATGCGGATAATCAGGGAAGTTGTCCCAATCACCGCCCCAAGTGAAGCCTAGACGCTTCGCAATCTCAACGACCTCCATCCAATCGGACTTCCCGTTTCCATTGCCATCATATTTCATATCCCAGACAACCTTGCCCTTCGTCGTACGCAAGGCGAAATCGATAGCAAGACCATAGTTATGATACGAATGTCCGCCCTGCACTTGAGTGACGATTGGCCCTTCCTCGGTGCGGCCTCTTGCGTAGATCACATTCTGTTCCTCGGTTGAGCGGAAGCCGTCCGTAATTAGAATGTTTATTCCAGCTTTTTTTGCTTCCGCTATGAGCTCCGTTTGCTTCGCATAAACAATAGGATGCAGCTCGGTTATAGGAGGCGCAGGTGTAATTTCATTGTCTTGAAAGGGATGGTCGGAGGTCAATATACTTTTCCACAGTATAGCGGCCATTACCGCCAAAATAATAAGCAACAGCAATCTATTACGCTTGCGTTTATTTCGAATTGCGTGATCAAACTGCGTTCGACCAGGAGGTATAGGGTGATGGGATAAAGGACTTCGTTCAATCATATAGGAGCTCCTCGCATTTTGTATCCGATTATTTTAACATAATGCATGAATCGTTTCCCTAGCCTAAGGTTGGGGATTGCGTGTACTGCCTATTCCAATTCTATTATTATAGTATTATACAAATGTATATGAATTAAACGGAGGGAGAGAATAGGATGCTCATTGACCTTTCTCATAGGATTATAGACGGAATGCCCGTATATCCAGGAGATGCAGAGACGATATTAAAGCAATCGAAGCATTTCGCTAAAGATTATTACAATAATCATCAGCTGTCTATTAATATGCACGCAGGCACTCATATTGATGGGCCTATGCATTTATTGGATTGTCAGGAGTATTTGAGTGAGTTTCCACTGGAAACCTTTGTAGGTGAAGGCTGCTTACTCGATGTGTCGGGGAGAAGCTTCATTGATTACGAGGAACAATACGAGCACTTGATTAAGGAGAAGCAAATCGTCATTTTGTATACAGGCCATAGTAAATGGTATGGAGAGCCCAATTATTTTGCAGATTATCCGGTATTGACCCCAGCATTTGCGGAGTTGTTAGTGAGGAAGCAGGTGAAAATGATAGGATTGGACACTCCGTCGCCCGATAAGGAGCCTTTTGATATACATAAAACGTTATTCCATAATCGTATTCTTATTATCGAGAACTTAATCCATGTGGAGCAGCTTCTGGACGTCGAAGCATTTGAAATTATTGCGCTGCCTCTTCCTATAAGAGCAGACTCTTCCGTAGCGCGTGTTATTGCAAGAATTGAATAGCTGTAGAACGGTGAGCGTTATAACAAACAATTCCGTTCATTATATAGAACAACAAGTGATTGCACAACGAATGGGGAATTAGTATTTTCCGAAATAGTAATTGCGTGGTATATTGATTAAAATATGGGTATGCGGTTTTAGGGATAAAATGAGACAGTCATCATCTTGCAAATCGTAATATCGATGAAGGAGAGACATCATTCATGAAAAAGATTGCATCATTCTTACTATCATTAGCTCTATTACTATCATTCGTTACTAGCGTGCACGCAGAATCGAAGCCATTGTCCATTCTAATTGGAGATGAGAAGGTTCAATTTGGCGCGAACCAAACGATTATCGAGAAAGGCACGACGCTGATTGCTGCGAAGCCGCTATTGGAGAAGCTTAAATTCAAGGTAACCTGGAATCAGACCAATAAGGTTATTACTGGTTCTAAGGACGGACTTAATGTCAATTTCCAGATTGGCAATGTAATAGCGGTTGTTAACTCCATTCAGGAAGAAATGAATGCCGCTCCTAAGCTAATCAAAGGCACGGCTTATCTGCCGCTTCGCTCTGCAAGTGAGGTTTCAGGCTACGAGGTGAAATGGAACCAGAAGCTGAATACAATCTCCATTATTGCGAAAGAAGCAAGCCGTGGTTTTCTATGGAAAGTAGAAAGCGCAGATAGCACGGTATATTTGCTAGGTTCAATACATATTGCTAGTAAAGCTATGTATCCCCTTCGCTCAGAAATCCAACAGGCTTTTAAAGCATCGGATTATTTAGTAGTAGAAGCTGATATTACTAAGATGGATGATGAGAAAGTGCAGCAAGCTATACTGGATATGAGTACGTATAAGGATGGAACCACACTTAAGGATCATATTTCAGAGGATGTTTATAAAGAAGTTGCAGAAATTTTGAAGGAAAATGGCGCGGAGCCAAACGCACTAGATGCTTTCAAGCCGTGGAGTGTGTCCAGTGCCTTGGATTATTTAACGTCCATGTATTCAGACTATGACTCCAGCATAGGTATCGATATGCATTTCTTGCAGCAAGCGATTGCTAACCAGCTTCCGATTCTGGAGCTGGAATCCGTTGACTTCCAATTGCAAATGTTCGATAAGTTTTCGGCAAGACTGCAGGAGGAGATGGTTATTGGTTCAATAGAAAACTATTATTCAACAGAGGCGCCGATCGATGGTCTAACAGAAATGTGGGTAAAGGGGAACGACGATGACCTGCTCGCATTAACGAAAGCAACGGCAACAGACCAAGAATATTACAATGTACTGCTTAAAGATCGAAACATCGGAATGGTTGATAAAATAACAGGATATTTGAATAACGAAGAAAAGAAAACGTACTTCGTTGTTGCAGGCGCTGCTCATATGATTGGCGATGACGGCATCGTGACTTTGCTGGAGAAGAAGGGCTTTAAAGTTGTAAGGCAGTAGTATCGGATTAAGAAGAGGAAGGCAGGTACGCAGCATGCGGCGCTTGCCTTCCTTTTTTGGGAGCAATGGATGATAAAAGTCATAATACCGACTGTATACGACAAAGCTATGCTCTCGCAGCATGGCTTTGTTGTGCGTAGGGGACCTACAAAAGATAGAACTGCCGTACTGATGCAGGATTGGTTACGATAAAGAAGCAAAGTGCTGCGGATCAGCCTTAATGATAAAGCGGGAGGAAAGCATATGGCTTCTGAAAAGCGTTGGATTCATGTCGTTGACTATCTATCAGCAAAGCTTGCAGCCTCGGGTGTAATAGCGATTTTATTTATTTTTATTGGATTCGGCTTCGATTTGTACAAATGGTCGGAGTATGTTCGTGAGCCTTTTTTTTGGGCGATTTTTTATGGATATGCCATTATATTTTCAATGATTGTTGATGCTAGCGTGTCGAGATTAACGTATAGCAATCGGATATTAGCAAGCCTGCTCCTGTACGTCATTGGCGGATTTGCTCCGTTTATCATAATGTTCAAATCGGCAGTTTGGGCAGTATGTATCGCTGGTGTGATTGGAACGCTATGCGCATTCACTTTTTATGCGGTGTATTATTCCATGCGGAGGGCTCGGCCGTACACGAGTGTGATTGCTGGACTTTTGCTGCTTCTGTTCATCCTGCTGGCAACTATCGATTTCAGCGTGAAAAAGCAATGGACTGAAGCTCGTTCAGAAACCTCTTACGAAGCAAGCTTTACCGTTTTTCATGGTGAACACAAAATACCGATTAGGTTAGAGAAAGGGCAGACGTTAACGTTTCAAGTCAATTGGAATAATCAAAATAGCGGCGGTTATGGAATGTCTGTAGTCGATCGTAAAGGCGAATATGTAGGTTTACAGAGAGATGCTAGCGTCAAAGGCGAGAAGTATAGCTTCACGGCAGCAAGAACGGATGTATACAATATTAAGCTGAGCGGAAACCACCTAGATGGAGGCGTTAAAGTAAAGTGGGAGGTCGACTCGCCGTCTTGATTGCGATCATTTACGTTCAGTTTTACTTTATTTGCTTCTTTTTTTGGAGTTTGCTTGAAAATGGATTCTTAAGTCCGATATAATAGACGCATATCAAAACTGATGACTGATGGAGGACCCCCCAGCGATGAATTAGAAACGTGATTCCTGTATACAACTTGTAGAAGTACAAGCGGCGTTCTCGAGAAGCGAGAACCGGTCAGGGATACGTGTGTCGTTTTGGGGATCTATGCAAATGAATCAGTTGCGATTGATGTATGAGATATATGCCCGCAGTTTCTTTAGGCAGCGGCGCGATATATCCGTTATTTTCGTTAACTTGATATTCCCCTGCGTATTCGACCGTGTGCCGCTGGCCACGGTTTTTTATTTTGCAATATGAAATGGGGAATGTTCTTTGATGTTATTAAAAGTAAAAAATGCAAATAAAGCTTGGGACGGCGTTACGCTGTTCCAGCAGCTAACTTTCGAGGTGAAGGAGTTTGAGCGCCTAGCTCTATTCGGACGCAACGGAGTCGGCAAAACAACGCTGCTTCAGGGGCTGACAGGCAGACTCCCGTTTGATGCCGGTGAGGTACAGCGCCTGCTTCCTATAGAGCAGTGGGGCTGGCTCGATCAGCAGGGGCATGTGGATTCTCATTTATCACTGCTTGAATTCGTGCAAGCAGGCTCGCCAGAGCTATTCCGCCTGAAGCGGGCTATTCATGAGCTGACGCTGCAGATGGAAGAACAAGAGACAAATGAAGATATACTTCATCGTTATAGCGAATTATATGAAAGCTACGTGCTGTTAGACGGATACGGCTGGGAGACAAAGGTGGAGAGCTGCTTAAGGAAGCTGAGCTTTGCTCCAAAGCTGTGGAGTGTGCCGTTCGAGCAATTGAGCGGTGGACAGAAGACAAAAGCGCAATTAGCAGCGCTTATGGTAAGAGAACCGAAGCTTGTACTGCTTGATGAGCCAACGAATCACTTGGATTCGGCTGCCCTCGACTGGTTGGAGCATTGGGTGAGCACCTACCCAGGAACGATTGTGTACGTGTCACACGATCGGACATTTATCGATCGTACAGCTACGGCGGTTATAGAGCTGAATTCGGATGGGTGCAGACGTTATTCAGGAGGCTATACAGAGTACCGGGAGCAGAAGAAGCTGGAGCTGCGAACGCAGGAAGCGCTGTACAAGAAGCAGGAGCTTCAGCGCGAGAAGCTGTTAGAGAGCATTCGCATGTATTCGGAATGGTTCCAGCAAGCGCATAAGGCCGCCGGGCAAAATGATTTCCTGCGCTCCAAATCAAAGAAGAATGTCTCACGCTTGCATGCAAAGGAATCGGCGCTCGAACATCTCGAACGCGATAAGGTGCACAAGCCGCGCGAGGAAGCGAGGCTCCGTATGCAGCTCGAAACGGATGGCTTCGCGGCTGCTACGCTGCTGCGAATGGACAATGTCAGCTTCGCCTATGAAGGCCATAAAGAGCTATTTCAAGGGCTAAGCTTAAATATCGAGCGCGGAGATCGGATGGCTGTCTTAGGTCCGAATGGAGCTGGGAAATCGACACTGCTAAAGCTGGCTACGGGCGCCTTAACGCCAGTCTCCGGCACAATGAACATTCATCCGCAGACCCGAATCGGTTATTTCGAGCAGGAGCTCCACCAGCTTGAGAATAACAGTACCATACTTGACAGCCTGCTCATGCTTCCGGGTATGACGCAGACCGGGGCGCGGACGATACTAGGCTGCTTCTTATTCTCAAGAGATGATGTGTTTAAGCGAATTGGGGATTTGAGCATGGGAGAGAAATGCAGAGTCGCTTTTTTAAAGCTCTTCTTCGGAAAAGCAAATTTACTCGTTCTTGATGAGCCGACGAACTACCTAGATGTAAGCACGCGCGTACAGGTGGAGGAGGCGCTGCAGCATTATCCCGGTGCCGTTCTTCTTGTTACACATGACCGATATTTAGTACGCCAAACAGCCAATCGTTTGCTCGTTATGGATGGTTGCGGTGATTTGAAGCTATTTCCGGGAACCTATGATGAGTATATGTCTAAGGACCGAAGCTATACGCTTACTCCTGAGGAACAATTAAGACGGAATGAGCTGGAAATGCTGCAGCTTCGACTAACGCAATTAATGAGCAGCGCTCAGCCCGAAACGCCTGTCGAGCAGCAGCAGCTTATACAGGAAATTCGGGAACTCCACAAGCAAATCGATAGCTTATCGGAAAAATAAGGAGGGAAAATACAATTTGAGGGGTGAGTACCCCTCTTGGAAAGAGATGCAGAAGTGCATCATATGGAGCGAGAAGCGGTGCGAGTGTAGCGAAAGAGATGCATAAGTGCATCATATGGAGCGCGAAGTGGCGCGAGTGCGGCGAAAGAGATGCAGAAGTGCATCACATGGAGCGCGAAGCGGTACGTATGCGGCGAAAGAGATGCAGAAGTGCATCTCATGGAGCTCGAAGCGGCGTGAGTGCGGCGAAAGTGATGCAGAAGTGCATCACATGGAGCACGAAGCGGCGCGCGTGCGGCGAAAGAGATGCATAAGTGCATCACATGGAGCGAGAAGCGGTGCGAGTGTAGCGAAAGAGATGCAGAAGTGCATCACATGGAGTGCGAAGCGGTGCGAGTGTGGCGAAAGAGATGCATAAGTGCAGCACATGGAGCGAGAAGCGGCGCGAGTGCGGCGAAAGAGATGCAGAAGTGCATCACATGGAGCGAGAAGCGGTGCGAGTGTGGCGAAAGAGATGCAGAATTGCATCTCATGGAGCGCGAAGTGGCGCGCCTGCGGCGAAAGAGATGCAAAAGTGCATCACATGGAGCATAAAGCGGCGCGCGTGCGACTGAGGCTCATAGAAAAAAAGCAGCCCATCCTCTGAGGAGGAATGAGCTGCTTTTTTAGTTTTACAAACATTTTTACCATATTAGTGTCCTATTTCCTCAAAACCGTGTCTTTTGCAGTGATCTCCTCTTCGGCCGTCTTTTTCACCAATTCGGATTTCACACTTAAGAAACAAAAAACAGACATTTACCGTCTACATATTTATGGTATAAATGTAGAGAGGTGGATGTGTGAGTTGAACCTAAAAAAAGCGATAATGGTCTGCTTTTCCTTCCTATTGCTCTTAGGATGTCAGAATGTATTTCACAAAGCAAAGAACCTAGAAGGCCGCCCTTATAATTACTCCATTCAAGAAGAGGCAGATGTGGTAGCTAGGCAGAGCAGAATTTCAAATGTTGAGAAATTAGATGCTTTTATGAAAAAAACAGAAGGAGTTCAGCGGGTCATACACTATACAGACGAAGGAGATCCCATCTATTTGGATTTAATGTATACAGATGGTGGCGGGATGCTGCTGCGCTATGACACGACGAAGGACAAATTTGGATCGCCTAGTGTGAATAATTATTCCTGTGAAGGTCTGGAAATAGAGGAATCAGACCAAGCACTATCGTACAAATTGAAGGGCTGCAAAGGCGATCAGAAGGAATTTCATGTGCTGTACATTCCGTACGATGTTGAGGCACAGGATAAATTCGAGTTTATATTGAAATATGGTGCACATCAGAAAAACGAAATCAACACAGTAGAAAAAAAACTAATCAAAGATCTAGTGCAAGATGGCTTATCGGAGATTAATCATTTCGAGCTCACTAAGGAAGATCGAGCTCTTATTTATAAGAAAATGGTGCTCGCTAATTATTTATCGGAGAAGAAATTTGCCAATAACTGCAATCAGGAGCCTTCCGGTCCGTATGCTTTAATGGTTCAAATAAACGGCGCAACGGTACATTATGAATGGGAGCCTTGTGACGATAGCAAGGACGGCATTGCCATGACGAAATTGGTTAAAGAAATCATTACTATTGTTCAGGAAACTGACGAATATAAGAGTTTGCCGCCAGCTAATGGTGGTTATCTATAGCAATACCAAGGAGGAGCATATGTTAAAACTCATTATTAGATCGATTCAAAAAGAAGATTATGAGAAAGCCCATGCTTTTCAATGCGAATATTTAGATTATGAGAGCTTCGATGAATGTGTGGCTAGAATGGAAGCCAATCCCGGCTTATACCTTTCAGCCTTTCATGAGGAAGAATTAGTCGGCATCTGCTACGGCCATCCTTCGAACAAGGATGATAAAACCGTCATCAATTTGCAAGGCATTGCGGTCAATTTGGATGAGAGCAAGGGCTATGCCAGAAAAGGTATTGGCTCAGCGCTCATGAAGCAGTTCGAGAAGGCGGTAAAGGAGAAAGGATATCATAAAATTGGCCTTGGATGCGCTGATGATCTGAAAGTAGAACACTTTTATTTAAAAAACGGATTCTCTCCTTTCGAATTAGTAGCCAAGAGCGAACAGGGTGAAGAGCATGCGCGGGTTAACGTATCCGATTATGAGAGCGGTAAAGGCATACAAGAACAATTGCGTCAAAAATATAAGCCCAAAGAAGTCATCTTTATTTTTGAGAAGCAGATTGGTTAACGAAATGAGTAACGGGGGTATATAAGAATGGGTGTAGTTATTTTGAAGCCGATCACGGTAGAGAACCAGGAAGCATGCCTCGAGCTCACTGTCCGTGAAGATCAAAAAAGGTTCGTAGCAAGCAATAGTGATTCGCTTAAAAAAGCGATGGAAGAGCCATCCTCCAAGCCGCACGGAATATACGCTGGCGATGTTATGGTTGGCTTTACTCTATTTGATTTAGAGCCGTACCCAAATGACGGTTTTTATTGGATTGTAAGATTCATGATCGATGAGCGCTTCCAAGGGAAAGGTTATGGTCGGGCTGCTCTAATAGAGATTATAAATATGCTGAAATTGAAGCAAGCGCCTGTCAAAATTAGAATCTCACATGTGCCTGATAATATCGTCGTTAATAAGCTGTACAAGGAGATCGGTTTCATAGAGACCGGTGAGATTATTGGCGGGGAAACGGTATTGGACTTGATTATAACCGCTTGAGATTTGTGAATTGCGAATAGGGAAATGAGGTTTTACATTTTGAAAAAAGGAATCGCTTTAACTGTTATTGTTGTAGGAATCGTCTTGTTTGGTTGGATATATGGCTTTCGTCTGACCGAGTCCGGCGCAATACCCGGAAATGTGCAAATCTTGAATTCTTCTAAAACAGTGTATGGAAAAGCAGTGTTATTTGAGGATTCCGTTAATGATTCTTTTGGGGTTGCAAGGTTAAAACAGTATCTAGGATTTTTGTATCAATATGACGGAGGTTCAAATGGATATTCCGTCGCAAAAGATAAGCCGTTTCAAGTTACAGGGTATGGGAGCTCAGAAACTAAGCAAGCATTTGTTGTTGGGGTCAAGACAGCCGTGGATTCAAACATTAAATATATAGCCGTTGGCAATCATTTAGAAGATTTATCTCGTGTCGAGAAATATGAATTAACGTTGGATGATGTGTATAAACATAAAGAGAAATACCAAGTAGCTGAAGTGGTTAATCATTACACTTTATTTGTACTGGATCAGTATTCCGAGGATAATTGGACTTTTAGAGCATTTGATGCGAATGGGAAATTAATTGCAGATCAGTTATTTGCCGCTGAAGCACGTTATATCGATTGGTAGGAAGGTTTCTTACTTATATGAAGTCGAATGATGGAGGATTGATAGGTTGAAAATAATGGGCAGGCTCATAATCATCCTATTCACTATAGCGGCACTTGCAGGATGCAGCGAAAGTCACAAAAATAATCAAGCTGAGAATACAATTTCAATAGCAGAAGAAGCGCTGGCAAATAGAGAAAATCATCAAATTCCATATAAGGAGCTTCTATATTCCAAGAGTTCGGCCGATTATTCTTGGGAGTCTCCTGCTGTTGAACCGATAGATGATGAAATAAGAGACTTATACGAAAAAAACAAAAATTTAGCACCAGGTGGTTTTTTGTTAAAAGAAACGGATAAACAATACTATATAGTGGTCAGTATAGAAAACAAATCATCATTTAATGAAGGCTTTGAAATGAAGTCGCTTGCTTTTTTTGACGACAAAGAGGGCAAAAGCCCTCTATTAAGCATTGAGGTCATGCCAACGAGTAATGAAATTACTACAGATGACTATAAAGGCCTAGTATCCATATCACATCTTATTAGTATAGCTAAAAAAGACTTGCCAGACGGTTCCGCTATTCGAGAAATCAGTATGATTGGAAGCTAGGGCAGTAATCTTTAATCGTTATTTCAGCATCAGATAAATATGATCGACCGATTTCATTGCATATTCCTTCTGAAGGGGCATGCCGTTCTCCAGTATAATTAAGCAAGGCACACTTGTAATTTGCCATTGCTCGCGCAGACGTGGCGCGTAGTTAATATTTAATTTATAAAGTGGAACCGATATGCCAGTCAACTGTGCAATTTCAAGCATCCGTTCTCCGATCTTGCATGTTCCGCATAAAGGCGTAAATAAAAATACAGCGGTTTTCCCGCTATTTGCATGCAGCATATTTTGGATTGCTGCTTCATCGAGTTCGTTAATGGACATGTTAAAGCTCCTTACCTTCATCACTTTTAGATCTTTTCTGCACCCAAACAGTGCCGTTCATTCCATTGTAACTTAAATAATCGGCTAGAGCGAGAATGGGATGACAAGGTGAATAACATGATGAATGACGTACTGAACGGTTATCCGTTTGGGCGTCTCTTTTTTTTTTGGAAAAGGATACAAATGCAACATACCCATAGGCTGACTCGTTAACATAATAGGAATTAAATGGGGAGTGGGGAGGGTTGACAGCATGTCCATCGTAAAAACTATTTTTGTTTTTTGTTTCGTTCTAATGATGACGGGCTGTAATGCTGTTGAGAAATCGAATAGATTGGCGTCAACATCTGCTGATCAGACTGAAGAAGCGATATCGACACCTACCGCTGTACCTATGCCAGGGACAGACACTCCGCCTGCCGTGGATTCAAGCGCCCAGCTCATTTCATCGTATTCGATTGGCGATTCGGACAAATGGTTTTTTTATAATCAGAAGATTAAGGATGAATCAGAGGTTATCGTATGGCATAGTTCTGACAATGGCGTAACTTGGGAGGAATCGATGCTGCCTACTGAGCAGCTCTGGGAGAAGGAAATCACAAAGGGAACCCTTTTTGTATCTTTGCATTCCGAACAAGAGGCTATTCCAAGCTGGGTTCTCCTTACTTCAGGCCCCGCTCTTGGTTTAATGGAAAAATCGATTTATACTTCTTCTGATCATGGAAAATCGTGGTCATTCAAAGGAGAACTTGGTCGAATCATTCGAAGCAGCTATATAACGGGCATTTCTTTCCGCAATGAGCAAACAGGATGGATTACAGGAACCTATCATGGAGGCCCTATCGTTCCTTTGTTCCGTACAGATGACGGCGGAGACACATGGAATCTGCAGGAAATTACCCTGCCGCAGCAATATAACTACGGGGACGCTTACCCGCCTAGCTTCGATGTTAACAACAATTTGATAGGTATACTTTCTATTGAATGCAACGACGGAGAAAAACGGATTACGATTGATTACGAAACGATAGACGGCGGAAAAACATGGGCCCTTAAGAGCTAGACAAATTTTATTTTTACTTTTTTGAGAGTAGAACAGCTAACAAAAATAAGGCATTAAAGAGGAGCAGGACACCAAATATAAGTCCGGTTTTATTCCTTCTTATGAAATCCATAAAACCACCTCGAATATGTGTATTTACTCCTTTAATTATCACGCTTATGTCTCGATTTATCCACCCTTTTTTTCATCCTACATGAAATTGTCACATGATTTTTTTGCAGCTGTTCATATTCGGGAATTATTGCTCTTTACTTTCAATATTTGTAGGAATTTGTAATAGAGATGGCGAATGATATAAAATTAAAGATGTAGAACGTTTCCAAGGAGGAGATACTGACGTGAGTATTGATTTGAAGAAAAAAGCCGAGGAAAAGCTGATCGATTTGTCGAAGAAAGCGACCATTTCTTTGACGAAAAAAGGATTATCAGGTGTAACGGCGCGTGTTGGCCTAGCGCTGGATATATCTGGTTCCATGGCACAGCTTTTCCGCAGTGGAATTGTACAGAATACATGCGAGCGAACATTAGGCCTTGCTATGAATTTCGATGATAATCAAGCAGCAGATGTATTCTTATTCGGGATCAAAGATTACAGCATAGGTGAAATTCAGAAAAGCAATTTTTACGAGTTCGTTGATCGTGAGGTTACGAGGAAATTCCAGCTTGAGCCGGGTACACAATATGCAGGTGTAATAAGAAGAATCGTAGAGTTTTATTTCCCGGGATCGATGAGCGAGAAGAAGGTGACTGGAGGCTTTTTCGGCTTTGGCGCGAAGAAAGAGCTTCGCCTTGATTCGTCAAAGTATAAGCATCAAGAGCCTGTTTACATTTTGTTTGTAACGGACGGTAATTGCTCAGATGCTCGTGAGACGGAAACGGTGATTCAGATGGCATCGGAATTGGGTATATTTTTTCAGTTTGTTGGCATAGGAAACGAGAACTTTTCTTTCCTGAAACGATTGGACGATATGCAAGGCCGATTTATTGACAATGCAAATTTCTTCGCTGTACCAAATCTAGCGAGCACCAGCGACGATGAATTATACGACAAATTATTGCATGAATTCCCATCATGGATTAATGAAGCGCGCAGCAAGCAGCTTATCCGATAATACAAAATTTTTTTGGAACTTGGCCGTCAATTAGGCGTATTGATGGGTAGATTGTATGAAATCATACATGAGGTTATTTTTTTAGCATTGAATCTCATGGGAAGGGGGTGCGAATACGATGGCGATTTCTCTTGTGAAAGGCCAGAAGATTGATTTAACTAAAGGAAACGCAGGCCTCAGTAAAGTTATTGTCGGTTTAGGCTGGGATCCTTTAGAAGCAAAAGGCGGTTTCTTCGGCCTCAAGAAGGCAGCCAACGTGGATTGTGATGCATCAGCTTTGTTGTTGGATGCTAACGGGAAGCTAAGCGGCGAGAAAAACTTGGTTTGCTTCTATAATAAGCAAAGCGGTTGTAATTCAGTCGTTCATACTGGCGATAATATAACGGGTGAGGGCGAAGGCGATGATGAGCAAATCATTGTACAGCTTGATCGTGTTCCAGCCGATATTCACAAAATTCTTTGTGTCGTGAACATTTACGAATGTGAATCAAGACGCCAAGATTTCGGTATGATTAAATCTGCATACATCCGTATCGTGAATCCGGTTAATAATGATGAACTGGTTCGTTTTAACTTGACGGATAATTTCGCAGGCAAAACAGCACTAATTGTTGGAGAACTTTATCGTCATAACGGCGAATGGAAATTCAATGCGATTGGTGAAGGCACTCATGCTGCCCATGTCGATCTACTTGCTCGTCAATACAAATAATTTAAATAAGAAAGAGGGTATATTCCCATGGCTATCAGCTTATCCAAAGGTCAAAAAATCGATCTTACAAAAACAAATCCAGGTCTTTCTAAAATTACAGTTGGTCTTGGTTGGGATACGAATAAATATGACGGAGGCAAGGACTTTGACCTGGATGCATCGGTATTTTGCTTGAATGCACAAGGCAAAGCTAATTCCGAAGCGGATTTCATTTTCTATAACAATACTAAAAACGCTAACGGCTCCATTCTACATACTGGGGATAACCGTACAGGCGAGGGTGAAGGCGATGACGAGCAAGTAAAGGTTGATCTTTCTGCGATTCCTGCAGAAACAGAAAAAATCGCCTTCTGCATTACGATTCATGATGCAGCAGCACGCAGCCAAAACTTTGGACAAGTATCCAATGCTTTTGTTCGCATCGTGGATGAGACAAACGGCGCGGAATTAATCCGCTACGATCTTGGAGAAGACTTCTCCATTGAGACAGCAGTAGTTGTAGGTGAGCTTTACCGCCATTCCGGCGAATGGAAATTCAGTGCAATCGGAAGCGGCTTCCAGGACGGCTTAGCTGGCCTGGCTCGTGATTACGGCCTAGCAACGTCTTAGTCGTTAATTTGGGACAGCGAAGGGTCGCCTGAGGCGGCCCTTTTGTTGAATAGCCTTTAAGGCTGAGGAGGCACTCTGATGGCAGTTAATTTATCCAAGGGACAGAAGGTCGATCTAACCAAATCTAATCCGGGCTTATCCAAAATAACAATCGGACTTGGATGGGATGTTAATAAGTATGATGGCGGAAATGAATTCGATCTGGATGCAACAGCATTTTGTTTGAACGCATCCGGCAAAGTGAACAGCGAGAAAGAATTTATTTTTTACAATAACAAGTCAAACTCCAATGGCTCGATTGTTTCTTCCGGAGACAATCGAAGCGGTGAGGGTGCGGGTGATGACGAAAGCATCCGAATCAATCTGACAGCAGTTCCTGCTGATATTCAGAAGGTAGCCTTTTGCATTACGATTCATGATGCTATCCAAAGAAACCAAAACTTCGGTCAAGTGGCTAACGCTTATGTGCGAGTAGTAAACGAGGAGTCGGGAGCGGAATTGATTCGTTATGATTTGGGCGAGGATTTCTCAGTGGAAACAGCGGTTGTTGTGGGCGAGCTTTATCGTCACCAAACGGAATGGAAATTTAGTGCGGTAGGCAGCGGCTATCAGAATGGATTAGCGGGATTGTGTAATGACTTTGGTGTTCAAACCTAATTAACATTATTTCAAAGGAGGAATACTAGCATGTCCATCAATCTATCCAAAGGACAACGTATCGATCTTACGAAAACAAATCCAGGACTTACAAAAGTCATTCTCGGTCTCGGCTGGGATACGAACAAGTATACTGGCGGGGGAGAAATTGATCTTGATGCGAGCGCATTCCTATTGCATCAGGATGGCAAGGCGAAGGACGAGAAGGATTTTGTTTTCTATAACGCCCTTATCGCTTATAACGGCGCGGTTGAACATACAGGCGATAACCGCACGGGTGAAGGCGAAGGCGATGATGAGCAGATCAAAATCGATTTTCAGAAAATACCTGATCACATCCAGCGCATTGGAATTACCGTTACGATTCATGATGCAGAAGCAAGACAGCAAAACTTCGGACAAGTATCAAATGCCTTTGTTCGTTTAGTAGACGATACAACAGGCAGAGAAGTGCTGCGTTATGATCTTGGCGAAGAATTTTCTGTTGAGACGGCTATCGTATTCTGTGAGTTGTATCGACAAGGCACGGAATGGAAGTTTCAAGCGATTGGATCGGGTTTCTCCGGCGGCTTAGCAGCGCTTTGCCGCAACTACGGGCTTTCAGTTTAACATGATTCGGGGGTGGCTTCTTGAGCGCGGGAGCAGGCTGGCCACCCTCTCCTATTACTGACGAAGGGCGGTTTATTGCATGGAGCTAGCATTAATGAAAGGTCAAAAAGCCGATATTACAAAAAACAATCCCTCTTTTAAAAACCTTCTTGTAGGTATGGGTTGGCAAAGCGGGAGCGGCATTGATGTCGACTTCTCGGCCTTTCTATTACGCTCAAACGGAAAAGCAGCTGGGGACCAAGACTTAATTTTTTATGGCAATCCGAAGGATGCCAGCGGAGCTATCGAAATAGCTGGTGCGAATAAAAGAAGCTTCGCAGGGAAAACAGATCAGGAACAAGTAATGATACGTATACATGACGTTCCGAACGATATAGAACGCATTTCCTTTACTTTAACTATTTATGAAGGAGAAGCGAGAAGACAAAATTTCTCAAGCGTGAATGATACTTATATTCGTATTATTGATGAAGGAACAGGACGCGAAATATTGCGTTATGACCTTGGAAAAAACTTCTCTATAGAGACTGCTATCGTCGTAGGAGATTTATATAGATATAATGGCGAATGGAAATTCAACGCCATTGGATCAGGCTATTCTGGCGGCCTCGCAGCGCTATGCAATAGTTTCGGAATTGAAGTGAAGGCGGATGCACCGCCCCAGGCTCCAACGCCTTCTCCATCCCCAGCGCCAACGCCGGCTCCAGCTGCTGTACCTACCCAGCCGATTGCACCGCCGCCAGAACCGAAACAGGCTCCAATCAACCTTAGCAAAATTTCGCTCACAAAACGTGGAGATGTTATTAATTTGCAGAAGGGTGCTGGTTCCTTAGGCGAAATCGTCATTAATTTGAACTGGAATCAAAAGAAAGCAGCCAAAGGATTTTTTGGACGCTCAAGCAGTAGTGTGGATTTAGATCTCGGCTGTTTGTTTGAACTGAAAAATGGAATGAAAGGTTCTGTTCAAGCATTAGGCAATAGCTTTGGAGATTTCTCTAGAGCGCCTTACATCTCGTTGGACGGAGACGATCGGACAGGCTCCATTACTACAGGCGAAAACCTTAGAATTAACGGAAGTAAGGTTTCCGAGATTCAGAGAATCGTTGTTTATGCTTATATTTATTCTGGAGCTACAAACTGGGCTGAAGCGGACGGCGTCGTAACGATTAAGCAATCCGGCGGACCAGAGATTGAAGTAAGGATGGATGAGCATAATAATCGTATGGGAATGTGTGCTATTGCCATGATTGACAACGTGGGCGATCAGACATTCAGCATCAAGCGGCTTGTCCAGTATTTCTCGGGCCACAAAGAACTCGATGAGGCATATCGATGGGGTCTTAGATGGGTGCAAGGAAGCAAATAATTGAAATACTCGGAGGGTGTCCAAGATGGTTGACTTTTTTCAAAACGTAATCGCTAATTTCGGCGACTTTTTCAACTGGGAAAATTTATCTCAGGTTGTAACGAGCCCCACTAACTGGGGAATTGTATTAACATTAGTAATCTTGGAGGGCTTGCTGTCGGCCGATAATGCGTTAGTTCTAGCTGTAATGGTTAAGCATTTGCCGAAGAAGCAGCAGAAGAGAGCTTTGTTTTACGGAATTATCGGGGCATATGTCTTCCGGTTTATCGCAATCGGAGTTGGTGTATATCTTGTAAAAATTACGTGGATCAAAGTAGCCGGCGGTTTATATCTACTATGGATTGCCCTTAGTAATTTATTCCATCTTGAATTCAAGCTTGCTCGAGTTGGCGGACTGCCGATCATACCATATATCGGAAAGAAATCTTCCGATGAAGATGATGGATCTGTGCAGAATAAGGGCCTCGGCTTCTGGCGGACCGTGCTGGCCGTGGAAATTATGGACATCGCATTCAGTATTGATAGTGTTCTAGCGGCATTTGGCGTAAGTGAAGAAGTATGGGTACTGTTCTTGGGCGGTATTCTCGGCGTGCTGATGATGCGTGGGGTTGCCCAGCTATTCCTGGCATTAATCGATAAGTTTCCTGAGCTTGAGCAGGCAGCATTCATATTAATTATACTTATTGCTGCGAAGATGATTGCCGGCGCCTTTGGCTTCGAAGTACCTCATGCTGTATTCTTCGGCTTGCTTATCGCTGTTTTTGGAGGAACGCTCATTTACAGTATGATCCGTAAGAAAAGAGAATCGGAAGCAGCGTAAGCTGTACTCATATTTTAGGAGTTCGAATATCCCTCATGGAAAGTGAGGGATATTTTTTAGCCCTCGATTTAGCATTTCTACTAGTAAGAAAAACGTTAGGAGGGATAGCTTTGAGGTATTTTAACTATCTTACCAATGAAGAAGAGCAGTCCTATTTCCACTCCCTTCCGAAACAGTTCAATAACTATGCGGATAAAGAAGTGATTGCTCATGCGATTGGCGCTGCGCTCTATATGCCGGCAACCAAGGATAATATAGCAGACGATTTGGTAGCCGCTAAACACGAGGGTCTCGTGTCAATGGTGATAGACCTTGAAGATGCAGTAGGCGATAACCAACTCGAATATGCAGAAGAAACACTTAAAGGAACATTAAATAAAATCAGCCGTTATATTTCAGTTGGATTACTAAGCCCTGATCATATTCCTCTTATATTCATTCGTGTACGCTCTGTTAACCAGTTCGGACGTCTACTCTCCTGCTTCGGTGAAGAAATGGAGTATATTACAGGCTTTGTATTTCCTAAGTTCAATGTCGAGACGGGGGAAGAATACCTAAAGCAGCTGGATCATTATAATCAAAACAAAGATTCAGATGCTCCCATCCTCTACGGTATGCCTATATTGGAAACCTCGGATATTATTTACCGTGAGAAAAGGACAGAAACACTTCTGAGTATTTCGAAGCTCCTTCATCAATATAAGCCCTATATTCTAAATGTACGTATAGGAGCTACCGATTTTTCTAGTCTATTCGGGCTGCGAAGAAGTCCGGAAAATACGATTTATGACATTGGAGTCATTCGGGATTGTATTGCGGATATCGTCAATGTTTTTGGGCGGATGGACAATCATTATGTTATTTCAGGACCAGTATGGGAATATTTCAAAAGCGATCGTGTATTCAAGCCGCAGCTGAGGCAAACCCCGTTTGAAGAAAGCATGGGCAAGCATGGAAGGCGCTTGCGGATGGATTATATTAATCGATACGTAGACGGCCTCATTCGCGAGGTGGCGATGGATAAGGAAAATGGCATCATTGGCAAAACTATTATTCATCCAACTCATATTAAGCCTGTACAGTCGATGTTTGTTGTTACGCATGAGGAATATATGGATGCTCTTCACATTATAGAGAACAGCCAAGGCGACCTTGGTGTCATGAAGAGCTATTATTCAAATAAAATGAATGAATTCAAGCCGCATTTGACATGGGCAAGACGTATTATGATTCGATCTAACATTTATGGGGTGCTGAATGAAAACCAAAACTTCACATGCTTACTCGCAGAAGAACGAGAATCTGCATACGTATAACATCATAGGAGATTTAGAGATTACGATTGAGGTTACGAGTAATCCATTCCACATACCGCTGGAATACCTATTTCAAATGGCAGCCAGAATTAACAAGAAGCGCAGCTTTCTCTTCGTTAGCAAGGTGCTCGGCAAGCATATTCCGGTTAAACCGCATGTATCTCTTCTATCCGGCGCCGCGCTCGGGCTGCGTTACCAGAAATTCAAGGGTAATGCCCTCCCTCTACAAATGCAGCAGCTTCTGCATGCGTTTGAAGCTCCTGAGGAGGCCATGAATATTTATGACGCTTTGAAGCGGGACAAGCTGGCTGTGAAGGAGAAAACCTTGTTTATCGGCTTTGCGGAAACAGCAACAGCGCTGGGTCACAGCATGTTTGATGTTTTCGAAGGGGAAGCTTCTTTCCTCCATACAACTAGGGAGAGTATAGAGTACATGGCCTCTTGCATCGATTTCGAGGAGGAGCATTCACATGCTACTGCTCATCGTTGTTACGCAAGCGATCCGTCTATTTTCCAGCAAGCGGATACGATCATACTGGTAGATGATGAAATTACAACCGGAAAAACCGCATTAAATATTATTCATGACCTGCATGCCAAGTACGGCAAGACAAGCTATGTGGTAGCTAGTTTGCTTGATTGGCGATCAAAAGCGGATATCCAGCGTTTTCGTGGGATTGAAGAGCAGCTAGGTGTCAGCATCGATTGTTTATCCTTAGTATCAGGTGAGATTACGGTTACCGGAACGCCGATCGAAAGCACCGAATTGGTCCATGCGAAGCAGCTTCAACCGACGGATTTCTCTATCGATTATATTCATTTGAACAGCTCCTTCACGAAGCTGCCAGCTTTGAATAGCGAGGTGTCCTATCTAGCCCATACGGGACGATTTGGCATGACATCCGAAGACAGCTTGGCATTGGACGAGGAAATCGCAATGGCAGCAGCTGCTTTGAGCAAGCATAAATGCGGCCGCAATGTATTATGTATGGGGACAGGCGAGTTCATGTACATACCGATGCGTATTGCAGCTCATCTTGGCCCAAATACCTGGTATCAGTCCAGCACGCGCAGCCCAATTCATCCTTTCTCCGCTGATCATTACGCCGTCCATTCCGCATACCGATTTGCTTCGCCGGAGCAAGCGGGCGTCACTAACTATATGTATAATATCCCGCAAGGCCATTACGACGAAATGTTTCTATTTATGGAGCGTGAAGTATCAGCTGAGCAACTGACTGAGCTGAGACAAGCGCTTATCGCATTCGGAATACCTCGTATTCATATCGTTTATTTTAGTAATCAGAAGGAGGGTGTAACAAATGAGCAATAGCACCGGACAGAAAATCATCGCTGCACCCGCACCAATGGGCAGCTATAAGCAAGATGATGTTGTATTTCTTCTTAAGGATTTGAGCCATGTTCAATTGGAGGGGAAAACCGAGGATCGTGAAGCTTCTATTCAATCAGGAGGTCATTACTCTGAGAGTCTGCCTATTGAATATCAGCCGACTGAAGCGTATATCCGATTATTTCATGATACGATGCAGGATTCAGCTTTGAAAATAGCTGAGGCGGTCGGAATTGTATCGGAATGGATCGTCAAAAAGCATGGGTTTGATATTGTGCTTGCTTCTCTGGCGAGAGCCGGGACGCCGATTGGCATTCTAATCAAACGTTATATTAAGCATGCTTATGGGGTGAATCTCCCTCACTACAGCATCTCGATTATTCGCGGCAAAGGAATCGACGAGAACGCGATGCTCTATATCAATCAGAACCACGAGGGCAAGCGGATTCAATTCGTTGACGGCTGGACGGGAAAAGGGGCAATCCGAAAGGTACTCATAGAGGCTTGCGAGGATATGAAGCAAAAGTATGGACTCGATATTAACGATGAGCTTGCTGTATTGGCTGATCCTGCTTATTGCGCCAGCATGTATGGCACAAGAGAAGACTTTCTCATACCGAGTGCCTGCCTCAATTCGACCATTTCCGGATTAATAAGCAGAACCGTTCTGCGCAGTGACCTGATCGGTCCGGATGATTTCCACGGGGCTAAGTTTTATAGTGAATGGTCAGATGCTGATCTTTCGAACCTGTTCATCGATACGATTTGTTCTTATTATGATGGGGTTCAGTCATCTTCCGAAGCGGAAGCGGAGCAATTAAACAGCGATCCGAATGCAAGTCTTGTAACGTGGCGCGGCATGCAGGCCATCCAGCAAATTCAAGAGGAGTTTTCTATTTCGGATGTTAACTTTATTAAACCGGGAGTAGGGGAAACGACCCGTGTTCTGCTGCGCAGAGTGCCATGGAAAATTCTCGTTGACCGGCTCGATAATCCGCTTCTGAAGCATGTCCTTCTTCTGGCGCGGGATCGCGGCGTTCCAGTTGAGGAATACCCGAATATGTCTTATTCATGCTGCGGCATTATTAAGGCAATGAAGGGGGAGAGTGAATGATATTCGCTAGCGATTTAGACCAAACCTTAATCTATTCACTGAACTCCAAAGGAGATATGGCTCTGGAGGATATGGTACCCGTCGAGCTGTACGAAGAAAGACATATCTCATTTATGACGGAGCCTGCAATAGATAAGCTGAAGCAGCTTTCAGAGCAAATGGCCTTCGTTCCGGTTACGACGCGCATTCCGGCTCAGTTTAATCGACTATTCGGCATCAAGGATAGGTTTAAATCAAAATATGCGATTGTAAGCAATGGCGGACAAATATTGAAGGATGGGGAAATGGATCAGGAGTGGAACGGTGTTGTGCGTGAAGCAGTAAGGCTTCACTGCGCCGAGAGCTCCGAAATCGCCAGCCTGTTCGACCAAATAGCCTCTTCCCATTGGGTGAGATCTTCTACGCTTTGCGACGATTTATTCTACTCTATTGCGATAGAGCGTGAGAACTTGCCGCTGGAGCAATTGGAGAACTTAAAGCAGGAGCTTGCATCCAGAGGCTGGAGCTATTCGCTGCAAGGAAGAAAAATATATTTGGTGCCAGAGAAGGTAAGCAAGGGCGCGGCCATTCAATATGTGAAGGAGAAGCTAGGCTCTTCCTTTGTGTATGCGGCAGGAGACAGCCTGCTCGACGAGAGCTTGCTTCTCGCCGCCGACTTTGCGGTATCGCCTGCGCATGGAGAGCTGAGAAGCTTTTACTCTACGCACCCGCACATTCGCTTTACGACAGCTCAAGGGGCATTAGCATCAGAAGAGCTGCTCGATATGATTATTGAACATAAGAACGGTATTGAAGCGGAGTGCAACTGTGCTACTCCTATTTTGAAATAATAAATGGAAGAAGGAATTTGAAGATGATCCGGGTTTACATGAATCGTTGGTTTTCGGTAGCCTACCATTATATTAATATGATACGCAATAATCCAAATGGCGAGCAATATGAGTTTTACGGAACGCATCCTGATATTAACCATCTATCGCTTATAGCGGCTGACCATAAGGATATTGAACCAGCGGTTGTTGGATTGGAATATGTTCAGTTTTGTGTAGATTTCTGTAAACGCAATAAGATCGATCTATTTATTCCGCGCCTTCATATGGAGGATATATCCAGACATGCACATTTATTTGATGAGATTGGCACTAAAGTGATGGTCTGCCGCGATATCGAGCTGCTTGATTCTATGATTGAAAAGGATAAATTTTATGAAGCGTTAGCTGATATGGAGTTGGTCGCCATACCGGATTATCGTGTTGTGAATACAGCCGAGCAATTTAAGCAAGCCTATGAGGAGCTAACGGCAGCCGGACATCAAGTTTGCTTTAAGCCGACGAAGTCCGAGGGCGGAATGGGCTTCCGTATTATTAACAATGATCGTGATCCGCTAGTTGAGCTGTATGGTTATGTATCCTTATCTACTACATTTAAGCAGGCTTATGAAACCTTGTCTTCTACTGATCGATTCGATAGTATTATGGTTATGGAGCTGCTAAGCGGTACCGAATACAGCATTGATTGCGTCTCAACGGCTGAAGGGGAGCTCCTTACGGCGATCCCGCGCCGGAAGTCAGCTGGACGAATGTATTATTTAGAGGATACGCCTGAGCTGCTGGATATTGCCGACCGTATTGCCAGAGCGCTGCGAATTCCATATGCGTTCAACATTCAAGTACGTTACAGTAATGGTATTCCTAAATTGCTTGAAATTAATCCGCGTATGTCAGGCGGACTTTATATTACTTGCCTGTCCGGCGTGAATATGCCTTATCTCGCTGTTCAAGCGCTGCAAGGCAAAGCAGTTGAAGCTCCAGTACCGCAATTTGGAATTCAGGCTGGTTATGTAGAGCAGCCATTAATTATGAAGTGATTGCTTGTCATATTAATGAATAAATCACACAAGCTGCAAGAGAAATGGGCGAGAGCCCATTTTTTTATTTATAAATTGACTTGAGTACACTAAAAACGAGATAATTGATTATGAATAATTGTATTTACAGCATGTTCCGGCGTAATCAAGATGGAGGTGCAGCAATGAAAAAAACGTTAATTTTAGCTTTGGGCAGCTACGTGGTTGCCATCGTTGTTTACTGGCTTACTTCTCCTTATTTAGCAATTGCGATTCCCGCTCTCGGCATGTTTGGCGCTTTGATGTGGAGAAAACGAGATTTGAAAGCAATCGGACAACAAACAGGGGGGCCGGAGCTGCAGCATGGAACGCAGAATCCGCCTATTGGGCAGCAGCAAACAGGCTCGCCAGCTAATGCGGGGATGCTTAATCAAAGCCAGCAGCATTCCGCAGAGCAGGGAGCAGCCGCACACCCGGTCATTTCTGATCCGGAGCTTGCTTCTGCTTTAGAGTACATTGGAATCATTGAAGATATGATTTTGCTCGAAGGTGAGCAGAATAACCTAGATGATGAGATTGTACAGAAAACGTTAGCCTTGTTATCGCGTCTTAATCGGTTGATACCTGATCTGGTCGCTTTGGGAGATCCCAGCATCAACCACAATATCGTTCGTCTAATTAGGAAAGACCTCAATTCGACCATTAATCCATTCCTGCGCTTAAGCGGCGAAGCGAAACGTCAGAACAGACGGCTCCTGCTTGATGGCATTAAGGATGTTGATTCTAAACTAACCTTTTATACAAAAACAATTGAACAGAAGGATTTAATGGAGCTCCGAACGAAAGCTGAATTAATGCATCAACGTTATCATCTTACCGACTAATAGAGGGGGAAATGGCAATGGCGCAACAATTGGTTCAATTGAAGAATGAAGATTTAAACAAGCTGGAGCAAGAAGTGCAAAGCACGATGCAGAAGGTAGCTACTACCGATGCAATGAATTTAGATTCACTAATGGACGAAATTACAAAAAAGGGTCAAAAAACGTTGGAGCGCTCGGGACAAACGCTTACGATGCTGGAGCGGCCGCTCTCTGATCTGATGTCTGGCAAAAGAACGGAAGTAGCAAGCAATATGCTGAAGCTGCGAAGCGAGGTCGAGGATCTTAGCAAAAGCAGACAGCAAAGCTTAATGCAGAAGCTGCTGCGCAAAGCGCCGATGAAAGCTTATATTTATAAATATCAATCTACGAAAACGAATGTACAAGCTATCGTCAAATCCTTGCGCGACGGCCGTGACACTTTGGAAGAAAACGTCGTACACATGCGGAACCTTAAACGCAGCAGTCTAGATAATGTGTATGATCTTCAACTGCTTGTTGAATATGGCAATCGTCTTAAGAAGATGTTCGAGGATGAAATTGCAAAGCCCGAGAACGAGCTTCGGAAAACCTATTTAGAGCGCGGACTACGCAAGGTCGTTACGAAGCTGCAAACCTATACGGAAATGATCATGCTCTACCAGCAGGCTATTGCGGCAACCGATATTATTAACGATACGAATGACAAGCTGATGGATGCACTCGACAGCTCCATTGATAAGACACAGCATCTCATGTCGGTATCCGTACTCATCGCGAGTGCGATTGACGATCAGATGAAAGCGATTGAAGCGGTTAATTCAACGAATGAAATGCTCGGCAATCAATTCGCAGAGAACGCGCGTCTCTTAAACGAAACGAGTGACAGAGCTAATCAAGCATTAACGAAGCCAGCCATGAGCATGGAACTGGTGGAGCGTGCGATGTCAGATCTATTCTCGGCAATGGATAAGTATGAAAATTCTAACCGTCAAATTATCCAAACGGTGTCGCAGCAAACGGAGAAAATGACTCAAATCAATCAGCAGGTTGGACAACGTCTCGGTATTGGAGCGGGCGCTGGAGCAAGTCAAAATGAGCTTCCGCCATCTGTGACAAAAGGATTTTTGGAATAATCATCATTCAATCTTATCAAGGACGAGCTCTCGAATAGAGCTTGTCCTTTTTTTGTAGGCTTGGTTAGGTTTATCGAGGGATAAATCGGCTCATAAATTAAGCAAAACCGGCATATTTTATAGGAAAAACGAGGTGATCACACTATGCTTGGACGTATTGTTCTAGCCGTAATTATTGTGGTGCTGATAATCGTTGCAAGCTCGGAAAAAGCAGATGCTATTCTGGAAAAATATAACTAGCCTCTATTAGAATCCCTCCCTCATTTGGTATAATGGTAGGTGAGATACTAGATGATTGGAGGGATTCCCTTTGGAGTTCACTTATGAAATTATTTCGGAATCCAATATAAATGTTCGTTTCATCTATGGCGGGGAATGGTTCACCTTTAATCTATTCAATCAGGATGAGCAGTGGATTCTTCATCCGTTCGATTCATCCCTTATTCGCAATAAGGATATGAGCAGACTCGTCATCGCAGATCTGCTTCAACATAAACCCTTTCAGGTCATGTTAGCCAAGGAAGGGATTATTTTGTCGGAATTAAATACGTCTGTACCGCTTGGCAGAGAGGACGAGCCTGCCAGTTATGAGGAGCTGCCGCGCTTTGATCGTCAGTCTGATATTATAAGTGACTTGCGATCAGACTCTTCGCAAGCTTCACTTGATATTGATGGGCTCATTGAGGAGAACGAGCTTGTGGATCTTATCCGAATGGAAGTGGAATTAATCGAGGCTCGACAACATATTTACAATCAAATTTTGCATCGGATGTTTATGGCTGACCTAGGCCCAACAGATCCTGAATTTCAAAGGATACAGCAAATTGTCAAAGCGTATGGAGAGGCGAAGTCTCGTCTGCAAGCCATTTGATTCCAAATAAAATAAATACAAAAAATGAAACGTATTGGGTATAAAGCTCGTATCAACATGTGTACACTAAGCAAATTAAACTTGATACGGTTGAATACAAACTCCAAAGGGGAGTAGCTGCCACAATAAAGTCGTCAATACGGGAATTGACCTTCCCCGGCTTTATTGGCAACGTTTCGGCGTTGTTAGCGAGACCTTTGCCTAATCAAGGCAAAGGTCTCTTTTTTTATGTATTCAACCGTAAAAAACGAGGAGGACAACAAATGGATTTTGGTTTATTGATGGAATACGGCTGGGTGCTGCTCATTCTGATCGCCATTGAGGGCTTGCTTGCAGCCGATAACGCGCTGGTGCTTGCCATTATGGTGAAGCACTTGCCGGAAAAGGCAAGGAAAAAAGCATTGTTTTACGGCTTGGCGGGGGCATTCGTATTCAGATTCGGATCATTATTTGCGATCTCTTTCTTAGTAAATGTATGGCAGGTACAAGCAATAGGAGCCCTATACTTATTGTTTATTGCGTTAAATCATATTTTCCGAAAAGTATTATTTCATAAACATAAGGAAGAAGCGGTTAAAGAAGAGAAGCCCGAGAAGAAGAAAAGCAGCTTCTGGCTCACTGTCGTTAAAGTAGAGATTGCGGATATCGCATTCGCGGTTGATTCCATTCTTGCAGCGGTTGCTCTTGCCGTAGCTCTTCCGGCGACAACTCTTCCGAAAATCGGAGGTATGGATGGCGGGCATTTCTTGGTTATTTTCATTGGCGGATTCATAGGCCTCGTCATTATGCGTTTTGCGGCAACCGTATTCGTTAAGCTGCTGGAACGCAAGCCTGGTCTTGAAATGGCTGCTTTCTGTATCGTAGGTTGGGTTGGTGTGAAATTAGCAGTATATACGTTGTCTCACCCGGCATTGGATATTATTCCATATGAATTTGCGCACTCCACGGGCTGGAAGGTAACCTTCTATGTTGTACTTGTTCTAATTGCTGTATCCGGCTGGTTCTTATCGAGCGATAAAGAAGAAGGAGAAAAAGAAGGAATTGCGAAAGCTGCTCATTAACGAAATGCTTGGGTGCCGTCATTTCTTCCTGTATAATAAAAGAATTGAACTGATTCTGGAGGAGATTTGATTGGCTCAGCTTTATTACAAATACGGAACGATGAACAGCGGGAAATCGTTTGAGATTATTAAGGTAGCTTATAATTATGAGGAGCAGGGCAAGCCGGTACTGATCTACTCCCCATCGATAAGCGCACGAGGAAATGCTGATCGCGTAGGCTCTCGAGTCGGCTTCGAGCGGGATGCCATTCCGGTTTATAAAGAAACCAATTTATATGAAAGTGTCAAATCACGTGTCGCTGCATCAGCTAACGGCAAAATTTATTGCGTACTTATTGATGAGGCGCAGTTTTTGAAGAAGCATCATATTCTTGAGCTTACTCAGGTTGTAGACGAGCTTAACATACCTGTTATGGCATTTGGGTTAAAAAATGATTTTCAAAACCAGCTGTTCGAAGGCAGCTATAATCTACTTGTGCAGGCGGATAAAATCGAAGAAATTAAAACGATTTGCTGGTACTGCGACCGCAAGGCAACGATGGTTATCCGCTTCAACGACAGTCAGCCCGTGAATGCGGGCGAGCAAATACAGATTGGCGGCAATGAGGATTACAAGCCGGTATGCAGACGCTGCTATAATGAGGCATTCCGCAAGGCGTAGAATGTAACAGTGTCATCCCCAAGAGCTCTCGGCCTTTATTACAGGCCGAGGGCTCTTTTTGTCTATCGCGCCCGCGCTAAAGAAAATTACATGTCCTTTCGCCAGTCGGGACAGGTTGGAAGGTATTCGCAGGGAATACATTGGTTATCATATTAAAAACCCTCCCGATCGGGAGGGTTTTAATTTAGGCTATGTACAGCTTTTCTTGGTAAATGTACTAAACAATTTCCACGATGCATATTTCCTGCATGATTAATACCCACTGAACATAGAGATTTAATGAACAAATTCCGAAAAAGCCGCGATTTTATTGGGTTTTATCTGTCTTTATCCTTGGATGGTTATGCGTTTTTCTGTATAATATAGGTGATCGCCCACAATAAATAGGGAGGGAGATAAACATTGTATGGACCACATGATCTTTGAAGTAGGAACAGCTTTATTATTAATTGCAATTGCTTCTGTAATTGCCAGTAAGATGAGGTTTTCCATCATACCGTTTTTAATCGTTCTCGGAATGTTAGTAGGACCGCATGCCCCAACAATCGGCATATTTGATTTCAGGTTTGTTGAAAGCGAAGAATTAATATCATTTCTAGGACGAATCGGGGTTCTCTTTCTATTATTTTATATAGGATTAGAGTTTTCCGTCTCTAAATTAGTCAAATCGGGTCGTAATATTGTATTTGGAGGTACAATATACGTACTATTAAATTTTGTAATTGGTTTAGCTTATGGATTTTTGGTTAATTTTCCCCTATATGAAACATTGATTATTGCTGGTATGCTGTCCGTATCCTCTACAGCAATCGTAGCCAAAGTATTAGTTGATCTTCGACGTACCGGTAATTCAGAAACAGAGCTGATCTTGGGCATGATTTTGTTCGATGATCTTTTTCTAGCTGTATTTCTTTCCGTCATGTCAGGCCTGCTTCTTGGAGGAGCAACTTCCATCGGAGGAATTATTGTTTCTGTAGGAATATCGATGGGATATATGCTTTTGTTCTTTATAATTGCTCGAAAAGCAACCCCGTTATTAAACAAGCTGTTAAATATCACCTCTAACGAAATATTTATTATTGTCGTATTTTCCGCATTATTTTTCATTGCAGGTTTCTCGGAAACTTTGCATGTCGCAGAAGCCATTGGCGCATTGCTGTTCGGTCTAGCCTTATCGGAAACGGAGCATAGCAAGCGAATTGAACATCTTGTAATACCATTCCGTGACTTCTTCGGTGCTATATTTTTCTTTAGCTTTGGATTAAGCATTGACCCTCTAACTCTTGGCGATGCTGCATGGATAGCAATAGGAGCCGTATTGCTAACTATTATTGGAAATTTGCTAGCCGGTATGATAGCGGGCAGAAATGCTGGACTTTCCCATAAAGCATCTACGAATATTGGGCTTACGGTGATGGCCCGAGGCGAATTTACGATTATTGTGGCCAACTTAGGAATAGCTGCAGGGTTAATGCCGCTGCTTAAACCGTTTTCCGCTCTCTATGTTCTAATATTGGCTATTCTTGGTCCGCTATTGACAAAAGAATCAAAACCTATATATGCTGGCTTAAATAAAATATTCAAATGGAGCAAAGCAAAAGAAAAAGATAAAAGTGTAGGATAACAGAACGGAGGATGTTGAAAAATGAGTACGATAAGAGAATCCGATCTGCCTGGTATTGGTAGAAAATTTCAGGTGGATACGAGATCAGGAGATAAATTGGTTATTGTTATCCATGATGATGGTAGAAGAGAAATCTATCATTTCGACGATGACGACCCGGATGAGACGATCTCCCAAGTAACCTTAGAGGATGAAGAAGCTAGACAAATCGCATCTATTATTGGCGGAATGAGTTATAAGCCTAAAGCGCTCGAAACGATTGAAGTGTCTCTTGATGAGTTAGTTATTGAATGGTGCAAAATAGAATCGAATTTTAAATGTGTGAATAAATCCATCGCTGAATTAGAGGTTCGCCAACGTACGGGAGCCACGATTCTTGCAATTGTAGAGAAGAAGAAACAGAAAATCAATCCAGGACCGGATGACCTGTTGGCTGCGGATATGACTGTTGTTATAGCAGGAGAAAGAAAGCAGATTCGGTTATTGAAAGAGCTATTGTTGAACGGATAGTTAGAAAAACGTAGTGAAAGTTACCAAGAGAAGTGCATCCGCTTAATACGGATGCACTTCTTTTGGTTCATTTGTCTCTTTACATTCACGTAACGTTAACGTTTAATGGATGAAAGTGTAGAGGGAGGCGTTGCTATGAAAATAAAAGAAATTGCTGATAAATTAAATATTTCTCCCAGGGCGATTCGGTTTTATGAAGAAAAGGGATTAGTTGCGCCTCTTAAACAGGAAAATAATCAATATCGCGAATTTTCCGAGAAGGATATTTGGCGATTTCAAACGATCATTTCACTTAGGGAAGCGGGAATGACTATAGAGGATATAAAAAAAGCTTTGGCAGCTATGGAAGGAGAACAATATAATGAGCTGCAGTATTACTTAGAGCTTCAACGCTCTGTCATGTTCGCGAAATGGCTGGAAATCAAACAAATTATTGAAACGACAGACCATATGATACATCTATTAAAAAGCGAGAAATCTGTACCGATCGAACATATATACCAGCTTGCAGAAGGCTCCAAAAGGCTGAGGGACCAAAGGAGTAATTGGCATGATCAATGGAACTTTGACCATTTGGCCATTAATCATGACCAGCGTGTATTAAATAATGTTCAAGAATTTAAGGACTATGAAGAAGCTCTAACGATGACCGTGAAATGGATTTCTGCGATACCGGGTGAACGGGGTCTGGACATGGGTACCGGAACCGGGAATTTAGCTGGAAAATTGATAGCGCAAGGAGCAAGAATGGCTGGAGTGGATCAATCCAAAGAGATGCTCAAGCAATGCCGAATTAAATTTCCTCATATGGAAACGAAACTTGGCAATTTTCTCGCTATTCCTTATCTTAACGGAGGATTTGATTTTGTAGTATCCAGTTTTGCTTTTCATCATTTGACGGACGGACAGAAGCTGCTGGCCCTTGAAGAAATGCGAAGAGTATTGAAGCCCCGCGGACGCATCTGCATTACCGATTTGATGATTGCTGAAGGGCAGAAAGCGGGCTATGATGAGCCATATACAAAAATTGACGAGCTGATAAGCTGGTTTGAAAGCAAGGGCTACTTCACGAAATATTATGCAATTAATGAAAGGCTTCATATCGTTTATGCTATCCCTATTAGATGAGAATGACATATTGACCTTCTCGTTACGTTAACCCTTATTGTAAGAAGGGAGTTCGTTCATGATATCGAGGGAGGATCATTTGCATGCCAAATCATACGAGAATATATAGGGAAGAAGCGGAGAAATATGATCAGTTAATTGCGAAGCAGCCTAATCTTGGTCCATGTATGGAGGAAATTAGAGATTACAAAGGTCTTGAAATTGTAGACATTGGAGCAGGTACAGGCAGACTTACGACTGTATTGGCACCGAGTGCTAAATCCATTATTGCTCTTGATGCATCAGAATCTATGCTGCAGGTTACAGCTGCAAAATTAAGGAAAGCGGGGCTCGCAAATTGGTCAACTAAGGTAGCTGATCATAGTAAGCTGCCTTTGGAAGATCAAAGCGCTGATCTCATTGTTGCAGGCTGGACGATCGGTTATGTAGCCAATACGGATGTCCAGAACTGGAAGAGGAATATTGAACAAGTAATCGCAGAAATGAAACGCGTTCTAAGACCGAATGGCACCATTATTATTTTTGAAACGATGGGAACCGGAACAGAAACGCCTAATCCACCTCTATTTTTAAAACCGTATTATTCATTGCTGGTTGAACAATATGGATTTTCCCACAAGTGGATTCGAACGGACTATAGCTTTGATACGACTGCGCAAGCTGCCGAGCTGACGAGGTTTTTTTTCGGAGATGAGGCAGCAAGCAAAGCACTCCAACATCATTCGTCCGATTTTCCTGAATGTGCTGGCATTTGGTGGCTTCATTGTTGAAAAATGTTGAAGAAACCGTTAATGTAACAAGATAGACTAGTTTGATGAAGGGACGATAGCGTAGGATATGAAAAAAATTACGCTGCAACTCATTGCAGACAAGCTGGGCGTATCCAAAGCGCTGGTGTCAAAGGCTTTATCAAATGATCCGGCCGTGAATGATACCACTAAGGACACGATTTGGAAGACAGCCGAGGAAATGGGCTATCCAATCAAAATCCCTCGTAAATCGATTCCGACATCGCTTACCGGCAATCTTGCTGTGCTTATGCCGCGCGCTTATTTGGACGATATGGAATATTGGGGTAAGGTGCTGCATGGCATAGAGATTGAGCTGGCTAATCATAGCCATAGCATCATTTTGTCCAGCATAGATACAAATCTATCTCCGAGAGAGGGACTTCCCTCCAGTATATACGAGAAAAAAATCGACGGTGCGATCGTATTGGGACAATTGCCGGAAGGCTTTATTGAAGTTTTGTCAGCGAGCGGATTCCCGTATGTGATGGTAGAGGATCATCTGTTGGACCCGTCAATCGATCATGTGCTTGCGAATCATTTTCTTGGCGCTTATCAGGCAACAACTCATCTGCTTGATGTAGGCCATGTGAAGCTTGCATTCGTTGGAGATGTTTTTGCCTCGTGGAGCTTCCGCGAGAGAAGCCGTGGATTTCAAGAGGCAATTCGGGATTATAACCGCAGAGGCAAAGGAAATGCAGAAGCTTTCACAATCGATGGCATCGGGATGAATGAGTCGGGACTGTACCAGACGACCGAGCTTGCCAAAGGGCTGAGCCGTCAGGTGAAATCGGATCAGCCGGTGACGGGTCTTGTTTGCGGAAATGATCTGACGGCTTTAGAAACATTGAAGCTGCTTCAAGAGTGGGGAGTACGCTGTCCAAGTGACATTTCCATAATCGGCTTTGATGATTTATCGTTAACTGAAGTCATGAATCCGAAGCTTACCACGGTCCGCGTGCCTAAAGCGGATCTTGGTATCCGCGCAGCGCAGATGATTTTGCGCCGAATCGAGAATCCTAGCGCAGTTCCGGAGCATGTGCTGCTCTCCACGCATCTAATCAAGCGAGCGTCAGTAGCTGATTTGTTAAATCGAGGTTGAGCAATAACAAACATCCCTTTCGTACAAATGTGCGGAAGGGATGTTTTGAACCAATTGCATGCAGCATTTGATTAGAAGCTCATTTCCCTTTATATTGGATGAAAATAGATGGAAGGGAACGGAGGGATGATATGCCGATTCATATTGGACTAGCGGGCTGGGGTGATCATGATGGGCTGTACAAGCCTGGCACGAAAGCAGGCAATAAGCTAAAGCAGTATGCGGAGCATTTTCCAATCGTTGAGGTCGACAGCACCTTCTATGCGATTCAGTCCAAAGAAAGGTTCCGCAAATGGGTGGAGGATACACCGGACTCGCTTCATTTCATTGTGAAGGCTTATCAGGGAATGACCGGGCATCAACGCGGGGCTGCCGCTTCAACGGATGAACTTATAGATATGTACGAGGCGTTTCGTGGAATGCTTGAACCTGTGATTGAAGCAGGCAGACTGAAGGCAGCGTTGTTTCAATACCCGCCTTGGTTTGACTGTACGCGTGAGAATGTGCGAATGCTCCGCGAGACGAAGCAGCGGATGCAGGGCATTCCGTGCGCGCTGGAGTTTCGTCATCAAAGCTGGTTCACTGCAGAATTTAGGGAAAAGACGCTGGACTTCATGAAGGAAGAGCAGTGGATACATAGTATTTGCGATGAGCCGCAAGCAGGTATAGGCTCCATTCCGACCGTGTTAAATGCAACGGATAAAGCGATTACGATGGTTCGTTTTCATGGACGTAATGCTGCGGGCTGGAATCAGGGCGGTGCTCCGAACTGGCGTGAGGTGCGTTATTTGTATCGTTATAGCGAGGAAGAGCTGCAGGAGTGGGCGAGTATGCTCAAGCAATTACAGGAGCAGAGTGAGCATATTTGCATAATCTTCAATAATAACTCGGGCGGAGATGCGGCGGACAATGCGAAGCAGCTGATGGGACTGCTCGGGCTGTCCCGTCCGGACGGAAGAAGCCCTGTTGAGCCGCCACCGCCCGTTATCGAGCAGTTGGATTTATTTTAGCTTCAATAAATTGTTTTCGGTGATAAACGTTGTTGTATTGAATAAAAGAAGGACATCCTTGATCCCATTCTTCTCCATATAATCGCTGATGCTGCCATTATAGTAGCGAATGTCGATGACATGAATATCTTTCACATGCTGGGTCAGGAAAGGCAGGAAGCTGTGCGCATACGAATCCTTGATGACCAGCATCTTCTGCTGATCGACCTGCTCCGGCGGAAGCTCCGTATGGAGCGTCATCAGTGCATGAACGCCGCCTAGAAAATACGAATATTTATCCTTCTTCGACAGATAGCTGCTTGCATACATACTTTTAAATGTCTCATTGGTATCCGCGATATACATTTCTGTAGGAATACCGTTCTTCGGCATGTAGGTTTGAATGGAATCTGGCGTTAATCCGCTGAATTGACTGCGCGTATGATAGCTGCCGAGAAAGGAGTCCGTGACCGTCTCAATATTGAAGTCATCCTCGGAGAGCGGAGTCCAGCCCATTTGCTTGGCATAAGCAGCGTACGCAAGGTAAGCGCCATAGGTTGTCCAGTGATGATCGGTCTTATAATATATGGCTTTCTCAGAGTCAGCTGCAGGACGGAGAAACTGGAATCCGTCCATAAACGTTAGGCTGCTCTGAAGCTCCTGCCCGATGAGATGATTCACGTCGGTTTGCGGATAAGCCTCGGCCAGCCACGGCAGTCGCTCAGGATATAGACCTATTGAGGTTGGCGCCAGCAGGAATGTCAGATTGGCACCTTGATGATTGTTCGCAAATGCACGGACAGCATCCGTGTATTTCAGAATGGCTGTCTGGTCGGGTTTATTGAATTTTTCAAACAAATAGCCATCCTTCCCCCTGTAAATGCCGTTATTTTCTTGCTGCAAACGCATCTGCTCCATGAGAGATTTCGCCCCAACCCATTGCGTTCGAAACGGGAAGTGATCCGTTACATAGCTTTCCGAATCATCTGTAAATTTTTTGGACCACAGATTCTCCCAAGTCAGCTTAGGCACCTTTTGAAGAGGTCGATTCTCGACATCAGAGAAAGATTTAACCGGCAGCGCGAAGAATAAGAGGGACATAGCAAACAAAATGCTTACAAAGCCCCATGCGTATATGCGATCTGTTCCTTTGTTCATCGAAGCCTGCCCCTCTTTCATTAAAATCGGAAATATAGGAATGGATTGAATGTAGCATCAACTAAATAAGCTACGGACATGAGAAACAGCAGAGCATGCCAGCCTAGTTGAACGATGGGATTTAAGCTTCGTTTGGATTTTGGCTTTGGCAAAGAAGCGATAACGAGTAATACAAGCAATATCGCGTTCGTATATAGCAAATAAAGTGTTTCGTTATTCCATAAAGGTTGATGATTAGCACCAGCCATTGCACTAAAATAATTTGCCATATGGGGCAGCTCGTCGAAAGCGAAAAATACCCAGCCGATGAGAATGAGCAGCAGAGCGTAGCTGTGCCGCAGCCAAGAGGGAAGCCGCTGAAGCAGCTTAAGCCCGACCCATTTTTCGAAAATAAGAATGACCCCGAAGTATAATCCCCACAGCATAAAGTTCCAGCTTGCACCATGCCAGATTCCTGTAAGCAGCCACACGATCAGAATATTTCTTATTTGCTTCCACAAGCCTTTGCGATTTCCGCCGAGCGGGATATAGACGTAGTCTCGAAACCAAGTGCTCAAGGAAATATGCCATCTCCGCCAGAAATCAGTAATGCTTTGCGCGGTGTACGGCTTGTTGAAATTCTCATTAAACCGGAAGCCAAGCATAAGCCCGAGTCCGATTGCCATATCCGAATAGCCGCTGAAGTCAAAGTAGATTTGGAAGGCAAAAGCGATAATGCCAATCCAAGCGGTGAGAGCGGGAAGCGTATCCGCGCTGGAGCTGGATATGGTATTCCACAATAAGCCAATATTGTTCGCAAGCAGTACTTTTTTGGCTAAACCGATAATAAATCGTCTAACGCCTTCAGCGAACAACGAAGCGTTGACGGTACGGTGACGCAGCTGTTCGGCGATTGTCGAATATTGAACGATAGGCCCAGCGACAAGCTGAGGAAACAAGGCGACGAATGTTGCGAAATCGATCCAGTTCCGTTGTGCCTTTGCTGTTCCTCTATAGATGTCAATGATGTAGGACATCGATTGGAATGTATAGAACGAAATGCCGATTGGCAGGGCCAGCTCGGTTAACGGAATTTGCGTACCTAATAAAGCATTAATGTTGTTGATCAGGAAATCTGCATATTTGAAATAACCAAGTAAGGTTAGGTTGACGATAATGGAGGAGACAACAATCCATTTTCGCTGGACGCTGCTTAGCTTTGGACTGCTAAGAAGCAGTCCGAAGCTGTAATCGGTAATCGTGGATAGCAGCATAATTGCAATATATACTGGCTCGCCCCATGCATAGAAGATGAGGCTTGAAACGAATAAAACGAAGTTTTTCACGCGCCAAGGAGATAGGAAGTAAACGAGTAATACAGCCGGAAGGAACAGAAACAGAAATAATAGGCTGCTGAATACCAAGGTATTATTTTTGCTCGAAGAAGGCGTTAAATTCGTTTACGAGCTTATCGGCCTCTTCCGAGATGACAAAAAATACATAGTTGCCTTTTGTCACGAGCTTATAGTTTTTGGCATTCTCATATTGATCGGGCAAATAAGTTTCGAATTGCTTCTGAATGTCAGCGGCGCGCTTCTTCACGCCTTCCTCGATTGCAGCGATTTGGGATGCTTCCTTCACTTTAAAGATCGCAATTTCATTTGTTTTTACATTCATCATAGGCATCATGATTGTATATTGTTCTAATTGAGCAGGATCGAAGTAATACATTTGATTAACCATGTCGACTGGCATTTCCATAAGTGCTGGCTGTTCGATCTTAGCCAGCATAGCATCGATCATTTCTTTAGTTGTTTGTGTCGGAGCTTTTTGTTCTTCTTTACTGCCGTTGCCGTTTGCATTGCCGCTCGAATTATTTGTGTTTGCACCGGAGCATGCTGTTAGAACGACTCCCAATACGATGACAAGCATAATCGAAAAATAACCTTTTTTCATGATGTTTTAATCTCCTTGTTGTGTTTTTTTGTTGCTCAATGAATTAAAACGGGATTACTTCTTGTAATGTTGCATGAATTAGTATTGTGTTAATATATGGAAATGATTAATATATTATTATTTCTGATTTTTGAGAATGCAACCGAGTTGTACTTTGGGGGAAACAAAGGCGAAGAGATAACCGAGTTTGGATTGATAGGAGAAGAAACCTTTTGGGATGAGATTTCAGTTAGTAAGAAACATGTATTTGGTCTACCAACTAAATGGGTAAGTGGAGTATGCGGTGCGATGTGTGCTTTATATTATTTAGCACGAACTGGGTCGCAATGGGCGCTGCGATGACCATTGCGAGCCTGCCAACCGTGCTTATTACATTCTGTTTAGTGAGCGGGTAGAGGATGCGTTAACCGTTGGCTCAGCTGTAAAAGGTTAATTTGTTACTTTCGCGTTTGCATAGATGCGATCCTCTGACGTTGCGGTAACCAGCTCGCATTTGCCGGCTGCGGCAAGCCTATCCAAGTATGCGGCAACGCCAAGGTAGACAGTCGGCTTGCTCGTGGACATTCGGTCGTCCCGTACAAGCTTCTGCTCGATTAGAAATTCGGAGATGGATCTGGCGCTTATACGACCGAACGGCAGGGCATCATCCACAACCTGCTGCGCAGCAGTAGACAGGAAGAAGGGATTGGAGCTCGTCGGTATGAATTCAGTGCTTGGTCTTTTGTCCGTATCTTTGACAGGAGCCGCTTCCTTATTGTTGGCAGCTTCTCCAAAGCCTTGTGCGCCTTGATTATAGTCTGTGTCAAATGCAAAAGCGCCTTGGCTGTTCTCCACATCATCAAACAGGAACGTTCCCTGACTGTCTGCAAGCTCATCAAATAGGAAGGCGGCTTGTCCTTCTGTTTGTTCATCGAAGACAACTGCGGATTGATCGGAGTCCGCTTGGCCGAAGTCGAAAGCGCCTTGACTTGAATGACTTGTATCAGCATCTGTCTTCGGCTGCTGCAATGCTGCAGCGGCGAATGGAGGTTCTTCGTTAAGTGCTATAGCGGCAGCAATTCGTTTTTGTCTGCTTATCTGATCGAGCTCTCGCATTCTGCTGCGAAGTCTGGCAAGCTGTCTGTCGAGCAGAGGCAGGTTGGCATCGAGCTGCTCCTGAATATCCTGCGGCACCTCAAGTTCAGCCGGAAGCGGCAAGAACAAGTGCTGATCAAGCTGCCAGTTATCCCGATATTTGCTTAATACCTCGTTCATTTCAGCGTCAAGCACATCAAAGCCTTTCAGAATCGAGGATATGGCCTTGGCATCAATACCGGTATGAAGCTGTAAATGCTCGATGCCAAAGTAACGCATCGTGTTCGTTGGCACATGCAGAACCTGATGCTGATAACGCAGCGACCGTCCGCATTCGCATTTCGTATGAGGCGACACCTCGCCGCTATCGGTGAAGCCGACATAATCCCATTCCTCTATAAGAGCTTCAATATCCTTGAATTCGGCATCCTCCGGAATAAACTGGCATTTCTTGCGGGCAAGCTGGCGCGCGAAGAGAGTTCTTCTGCCCCTAACGAGCTCATGATGAATGAAATGACGCTGCTCCTCGGTCAATCGTTCCATGATAGCATCACGCTGCTCCAATGTTAATTCGTATTTCATCCTACACCTCCACAGCTTTGAAAAAGAGCTAAAACGGACAACTGTTTATTCACATTATAAATCTGCTTGATCAATAAGTCATTAGTGCCCTAACTCAGGGATTCTATCAACTGTTGTCGAATGCTCATTACGATTCGTATATAATGAAGGATAGGCAAAGTGAGCAGCTGGCAGCTGCAGCTGCTGCATGAGGAGGGAATGAAAAGAATGTCCAGCAAAAAAATAAAAATCGAAGCTCCAAAAATACCAAACCATCTCGAAGCATTAGATGTCCCCGATTATGAATGGTCTGATGAATATGAAATAAGCGATAGCATCATCAAGGATTGCAATATTCACAATCAGTCGGCCTACAAGCCGTGCTTCGATCGCGTTTTTTTTCAAAATGTGGTGTTTCGGGGAACGAGTTTGCGCAAGGCTGAATTTACGGATGTTCGATTTGAAAATTGCGATTTATCGAATATAGATTTGAGTGAAGTGATTTTGCACCGTGTTGCCTTTGTGAACTGCAAGCTGCTAGGTATGGATATTACGGGTTCTACTTTACGGAATGTTCTTTTTGAACAGTCCTATGCCGATTATGCGGTTTTGCGCTTCTCGAATGTTAAGGCTGTTGCGTTTGTGAATAGTTCGCTTGCGAAGGCGGATATGTCCAATATGACATTATCCAGCTTTTATTTGAAAGAAACGAATATCGATCAAGCTCAGCTTTCTCAGACGAAGCTGGGTGGCATCGATATTAGCAGCTGCGAATTTAACAGCTTGGGTGTCACGCTGGAGGATTTGAGACGATGCATTATATCGCCCGCTCAGGCAATAACAATGGCAACGATCTTCGGATTGGTAGTGAATGACGAAGTGTAAGGAAAAACAAATACTCATCCGAACGAGGAATTGTTAGAGGTATTCTAAATGATGCCGATTGGGGAGCTAGAGTTACGAAATGGCTCTCAATTTCAATAAGCGAAAGCGCCAGCCATTTCATGCTCTCGATAATTATTTCGTGTAGTACATGAAGCCGATAGCACCGGGTCCAGTATGTGTCGTTATGACAGGCGTTGCTGGCTGAATACAGACGGGAACGGAGACGATCCGCCCAATTTCCTCCCGAAGCCGTTCAGCTAAAGAAAGATTGTCCGCATGTGAAATCCCAATTTCAGCAACTTCTTTTCCTTTTATATCTTCCATAAACCGCTCCATTAATCTTTGAACGATTTGGGACGACGTACGTACTTTGGCGAAGGGTGCTAATACTCCTTGTTCGAGCATCGCAATGGGCTTAATGTTCAGGATCGTGCTTATCCAGCCTTTTGCTTTGCCGATGCGTCCGCCCTTAACTAGATTTTCTACGGTAAGAACGACGACAAATAAAGTGGTGTTGGCGAAAATTTCTTTCAGGCGCTGGGTAATCGATTCTTCTGAACTGCCCGTTTGGGCCATTTTGGCCGCCTCGATGACTTGAAAACCAAGCGCTTGAGAAATCATCTGTGAATCGATGACGATTACGCGGCTGGAAGACATTTCAGCCGCAGAGCATGCTGTCGCATAGGTGCCGCTCATGCCGCTTGTCATGTGAATAGATATAATCAAGTCTCCTTCGCTTCCAAGGCGATCATAGGCTTCAACAAATACACCTGCGGAAGGCTGCGATGTTTTTGGAAGCTCCTTCGAATTTTTCATTTTTTGAATAAATTCAAGCGGAGCTATCGTGACATTATCTTCATAGCTTTCCCCGTCCACATACACGGATAATGGGATGACTTCCACATTGTATTGTTCCAGCAGTTCCTTTGGCAAATCGGTTGTGGAATCCGTAACGATCCTGATGCCAGGCATATTCAGCCTCCTTCGTTGTAATAGACATTAGTCATTACGGATATTATCATGAAATGTTTCGTGATACACGAATTGTTCATACAATTGGTCATTTGTTCTAATAATCAGTATTGATTGTCTCATTAGATAAGGCGACTCCTTTTTCTTCACTCAAAAATGATATAATATCATGAAAACAATCGATTAAAATGGAAAACGATGATATGATTTAGACAAACATAAATGACGATTAATCGCGTGCTTAATAGGAGGCTATTACAGATGGAATACATCAGTACAAGAGGCAATGTTGGAAAGATTGGCTTTATCGACGCCTTTATGATGGGTTTAGGAAATGATGGAGGCCTGCTCGTACCGAGTGAAATTCCGGTTATTTCACAGGAAACGCTGAAGGAATGGCAGGAGCTTAGCTATCAAGAGCTTGTGCTTGCTATTTTCTCTTATTATACGAATGGTGAAATTCCAGAGCAGGATTTGAAAGACATGGTCTATGCGAGCTATTCCACCTTCCGTGACCCGGAAGTGACACCCGTTCGCAAATTAAAGGCTGATCTCTATTTGCTGGAACTATTCCACGGCCCAACCTTCGCTTTTAAAGATATTGCTTTGCAATTCATGGGACAACTATATACGTATGTCGCTGCCAAGCAGAACAAAAAAATTCATATTCTCGGTGCGACCTCCGGTGATACTGGCGCATCCGCAATTGAAGGTGTCAAAGGCAAGGAAGGCATTAAAATTTGTATTCTGCATCCGCATGGCAAGGTAAGTAAAGTGCAGGAGCTGCAGATGACGACGGTTCAGGATGACAATGTATTGAATCTATCGGTAGATGGCAACTTCGATGATTGCCAGCGGATGATCAAGGATTTATTCGCTGACCTAGACTTCAAGGCTAATAACCAACTGGCTGCTATTAACTCGATCAACTTCGTACGAATTTTGGCACAGACGGTTTATTACTTCTATGCCTATTTCCAAGTTGTGAAGCAAACGGATGCGAAACAAGTAAACTTCAGCGTTCCAACAGGCAACTTTGGAGATATTTTTGCAGGTTATTTGGCGAAGCGGATGGGGCTGCCGGTAGGCAAGCTTATTCTGGCTACCAATGAAAATAATATTTTGGAGCGTTTTATACTTGAAGGGGTTTATAAGCCTGGAGATTTCCGCAGCACTTACAGCCCATCCATGGACATTCAAGTAGCGAGCAACTTTGAGCGTTACTTATACTATGTGCTCGGAGAGGATTCCACACAAATCCGCACGCTAATGGACCAGTTCAAAGCAGAAGGACAAATTGTCATTTCAGGCGAAGCGCTGAGCAAAGTACAAGCGGAGTTCGGTGCGCATGGCGTACAGGGCCAGGAATGCTTGGATACCATTCAGAAATATAAAGCGGAAAATGATTATTTGCTTGATCCACATTCCGCTTGTGGCGTAGCAGCAGCAGATAAATACAGCAGCGACCAAGAAATTACTGTATCGTTAGCTACCGCACATCCGGCGAAGTTCAATGAAGCAATCGCACTTTGCGGCATAGAGCAGCAGTTCCCGGCTCAAATCAGTGCGTTATTCGAGAAGCCGCAGCGTCAGACACGTGTTGACGGCTCGCTTGAAGCAGTTGTAAAAGAACTGGAAGCATTCTATAACGCTTAACATTCATCATCAAATGATTAAGGCTGTGGCTGCTAAGGGAAAACCTTCTGCTGCAGCCTTATTTGTTTTAAATGTAAGGAAAGGATGAGAGGGGGAGTGAATCATGAGGACAGAGCCTTTGCTGGAAGTGAATACGACATTTCCGAACAAAATATTGACTGCTACGGGTGGATTTCTTAACGGGTACAGCCATTCTCTAAATCCATATGTGGGATGTTCATTTGCATGCAGCTACTGCTATGTACGAAGAAGTCCAGTCGGTCTATTTCGGAAGCAAGAATGGGGAACTTGGGTCGATATAAAGCAGGAGGTTGACTCGAAGATTGCGAAGGAAATTCGTCTGGCACGAAAGAAAGGTCCGGTTACGATATTCATGTCCTCCAGCACAGATCCCTATCAGCCAGTTGAGTTTAAACAAAAAGTGACAAGAGCATTATTAGAGCAGATGGCTCTGGAGCAGCCTGATTTCTTATTCGTACAAACGAGAAGTCCTCTAGTCACAAGAGATATAGATTTATTCAAGGCATTTGCTAAAAACATTATGGTTAGTGTAACGGTGGAGACGGATCTAGATGCTGTTCGTAGAGTGTTCTCGCCTTCTGCTCCCCCCATTCAGGCCAGATTGAAGGCGATAAAGGAGCTTCGTGATGAAGGGATACCTGTCCAAGCTGCGGTAGCACCGGTGCTGCCCTTTTCCGAGGCGTTTCCGAGAACCCTGTCTCAGCTTGTAGAACGGGTTTGCATCGACGATTATTACTCGGGTGATGGGAGCGGCGGCAAGAGAACAGAAAAGCTTCGCATTGGAGAGCTTTATTCGGAAGCGGATAGGGCGCATTGGTTTTCGAAGGATACCCATCTGCATGTTAAAGCAGCTTTTTTGCGTGAATTTAGACAGGAGCACATTCATTTAAGCCAGTCAGGCTTCTTGCCTCCCCAATAGGACGAATGGAAAGGGGAGCATGCGTCGGCATACTCCCCTTTCTTCTAAGCAGTCAGGACTTTTCTTTTTGAATTTTTGCAGGATTATTGATTTTGTATGGCACAGGATGCTTGGTTAGCTTCTTGGTTACGATTTTTCCTTCAAACGATAGAGTATCGCCAATTTCCAGCTCCAGTTTTTTGAGTGTGGCACTGTGGCTTGACCAGGCAACGCCAACACTGATAGCAGGCTCAATAATAGAAACGGAATCATAGATGACCACTTCATCATCATTATCGGAGAAATTATTCGGTACGGTCGTAAATTCGATTACAGTAGCGGTCATTTTAACCTTATCTTCCGGAAGCTGAAGCTTTGGCGCCTTTTCTTTTTTGGCCTTTCCCTTTGGCGGTTCTTGAGCTGCAGGCTCCTCTGTCTGATCGGCAGCTATTGCAGCTATCGGAGCTTCTTCAATTGGATCTACATCAAAAGGCGGTGCCTCGTTCTCCATGATTAAAAGCTCCGTACTCTCAAGCTCTGTACGCTCAGGCTCCGCCGCTTCCTCCGTTACGAGCGAAACCTTCTGTCCGTAATTCGAAGCTTGCATCTCCTTCAAGTAGGAAGGATGAATGCAATGCTGCTGTTCATTCTCAAATTGAATAACCGCGGTCATTTTGTCGACGTATCCAACGATGCTACAGGATAAATTCATGCCGTTCCCTTTGTAGAAAAAAGCTTTTGTTTTAGTTGCTTTCCCAGACAGCAAGCCCCAGTCTCTACACTTTTCGATTTGCTCAGCCTCGTCTTCGAAGGCGTTATATGTAATTGGTTTTATGACAAATGTATGCAGCATTTTTTCTCCGCCCTTCGTTTTTGAGCAACATATTATTCGTATTATTTACATAAATTATAAATAAAAGTCCTTTTCCAGCTCCAATGGATGAATTACACATTAGATGTTAATTCTTTAAGCGCATCGGATAAATTTTCGGCTGCTTCTTTGGCAATAAGAAGGACCTTAGTTACTTCTTTGTCAGCTTCGTTCGCCTGCTCTACAGCTTCTATCGCTATGAGTGTGGAATCCGCAGCTTTCATTATTGCTTCTAAGCTATTTTTGGAAATCGAATGAATCAATTCTGGATCTTTGCATTGTCTTAGTATTTCAGAAATTAAATCTACAGCTTCAATGGCTGAATTAGCTTCAAACTGCAGTCGAATAGCCTTCTGCCTTAGCTCATACGCCCTGGCACTCACTATATCGGATGTTTCTCTCGCTTCTTTCATAGATTCAAGTAGATGATCTAATTTATCTATCATATACATCCTCCCCTGAATGAATAAAATTAAAATTATTGTACAATAGGATTGTTCATATGTGAACTAGTATACAATGTACGTTTGTATATTTACACACAAATTGTGCTAAACGAAACGTTGATTGATTTGTAATTGGAGTCTGCAATGGTTAGAATAAACAAACCAACAAGAATGATTTAGGCAAGGAGAATGATATGATAATTATTAAAACCAAGGAAGAAATTATGAGAATGAAAAAGGCGGGCGAAATTCTAGCAGCCTGTCATCGTGAGCTAGCGCAGCTGATTAAGCCTGGCATGACTACGATGGAAATCGACCAATTTGCTGAGAAATTTATGAGAGCTCAAGGAGCGATACCCGAACAAATAGGCTATAATGGCTATCCGTATGCTACTTGTACCTCGGTTAACGATGTTATATGCCATGGTTTTCCGAATAAGACAGCAGTTCTCGTTGACGGGGATATTATTACGGTGGATATGGTCGTCAATTATGAGGGCTGGCTCGCCGATTCGGCGTGGTCATATCCAGTCGGCAATGTCTCGGAGCAGTCTCAGAAGCTGTTAGATGTAACGAAAGAGTCGCTATATAAAGGGATAGAGCAAGCAGTAGTGGGCAATAAAATCGGTGATATCTCCCATGCCATTCAGGTTTTTGCAGAGGCGCAAGGCTTCTCAGTAGTGAGGGATTTCATTGGTCATGGAATTGGTCAGAAAATGCATGAAGAGCCGCAGGTTCCTCATTATGGGCCGCCTAATCGCGGCACAAGATTGAAGCCGGGAATGGTTATTACAATTGAACCGATGTTAAATACGGGGACATACCATGCCAAAATCGATTCGGACGGATGGACCGCCAGAACGGTAGATGGCGGCCTCTCAGCCCAGTATGAGCATACACTGGCGATTACGGAAGAAGGACCTATTATTCTGACTGCGCAATAGAAATCAAATAGTGAAATGAAATGTACACCCTCAAGGCTAATGCCTTGGGGGTGTTGTTGGTTTTGCAGAGCGTGCGCGACTTTATAGGGTGTCACTAGGATGGAAAAAAGCTCTATTCTTTTTTATTTCCATAGCATATAATAATGTTCATTATCCATGTTTTGGAATTAGAATGTAATGTTGTTATATCTATTAAAAACAGTATAAAAAAGCTGGGATGAAGGGACGATTAGACGAATGAGCATAATTGAAGTGAAAAACCTTAAAAAGGTTTTTCGGCAAGCGGTGAAAGATCCCGGTCTAGCCGGGGCGGTAAAGCATCTCTTTACGCAGCAGCGTTGGGAATTAAGCTAGCGGATCATATTCCTCTTCATAATCAAAAACGCTGTTCCATTGTTATCGAAAAATGCCGTCGTGACAAAACCGGCATTCGTATAGAGTCTAATAGCTCTCTGATTAAATTTAGCTACGCTTAATCGAAGGGCTTGAGGCTTGAATGCCGCTTCTGCGAATTGTATGCCTGCTGATAGAAACAACATACCGCTGCCTCTTCCAATCAGATTGGGATTCATGCCGAGGCCGATATCAAGGACATCATCTCCTCGATATAATCCAAGCTGCCTGCTACCACCAACCTGAGCATTTGAGCCATAACAGAAAAAGCCAATCAGCTCGTTAGGATTTTGCTTTGCCTTTACTGCGAAATAGGTACCATCCATTAATTCATTCCTCGCATCAGGGCTGTCCTCCACATCATAGAAGGAATACTCGTCTGGATACGTCCATTGACATATTTGCAGTGCTTCGTCTATCAAAAGGGGTTCTATATGCACGCGATTGCCACCTCCGAACCTTCTCATTGCGATTATATAACGGTATTTGGAAGCAATAATACAAAAAAATAAGATTATTCAGGAGTCTGATAGATGAATTTACGAACTCAAAAAGTGGAAAACCACATGCTTACACCTATATTACGCAGCATATTAAAGGTTGAATCAGCTAGCTCCATTGATTTCGAATCAGAGGTATTACAAGGTGGTACTTTGGGTGACGTTTATCTTATAAAGGGTACCGGTAAGCATGACGATTCGGATAATTCAGCTGAAATGAAAGTAGTAAACTGGTCAGCCGTACTGAAGATCCAAAAGGAATATCACCGCTTCGGAGATCCGGAAAGCTGGCGGCGCGAGATGCTTCTCTATCAATCTGACATATATGAGCATCTGCCGGACAATGTAAAGGTACCACGTTGTTACGCTCTTGAAGAGCGTGCTGATAAGGAAATTTGGTTATGGCTGGAGAAGGTATCAGGCAGCAGCGGCACGCAGTTCTCATTAGAAAATTATGCCGTGGCTGCGCGTCACTTGGCTCAATTTCAAGGACAATTTCTTACTAAGCGAACTCTTCCTTCATATCCTTGGCTAAGCTCACAATATCTGCTTGTGAAGACGATTTCAGATTGGGGAACGCAAGCCATTCCTTGGCTTCAAACAAATCATGCCAGTCCGGTCTTCTCGAAAGATATTATGGAAGGTGCAATGATGCTTTGGACGGAGCGAGATAGGCTGCTTGACGTTTATTATGCTCTCCCGCGAACTGTCTGCCATCGTGACTTTAGCGCGGGCAACTTATTTGTTTCGAAGACAGCAGAGAACATAGATCAGACAACTATTATTGATTGGGATTGTGCTGGAATAGGGATAGCTGGTGAAGATATAGCAGATTTAGTCGGTGAAGCTCTCGTTTTCTATGAATTTGATCCGGCTGAAGCTGTTAGATTAGAGGAAACAGTCTTATCCAGCTATTTATTAGGACTTATGGAAGCTGGCTGGAGCGGCGACGAGAAGCTCATCCGGCATGGTTATTCTATCAGCTTGGTGCTCGGCTGGTGCTTTAGAATTATTTGTCGTGCTCAGCATACAGAGAATCGAGAAGTATTAGAAAGGTATGCAACTATACTGAACTTTATAATGGAGAAGGCAGATGGTTTAAGAAAGTTAGAGCATGTCATTAACAATAGCTCAAAATAAAAAGAGATTCCTCGTGATACGAATTCGCAAAAGGAATTCTTGTTCAATACCTAGAATAATTAATATGGATATTTCATCCAATAATAAGCTGAGGAGAGATCAAATATGTCCAATAAGCTTAGCTCTCTTACCGTATTAATGGTATCTGATTTAGCTAAGGCTCAAACCTTTTATCGTGAAGTATTAGGCTTCAACGTTACCGATTGGTGGGTAGAGCGCGGCGGCTTAGAGGGAGTGGCGTTAAAGCTATTCCAAGCTGCGGAACCCTCCGACGTAAAGCCGAATCCTCGTCCGTCTGGCGGCGGCTATGCTGTAGATATTCAGGTTTATACCGATACATGGGCACAATTAGACGCGTTATGTGAAGAATTTAGAAGCAAAGGCGCTGTTATAGCGGTAGAGCCGTTCATTATTCCAGAAGGCGGCCCATGGAAGGAATTCGTAGTTAAGGATTTGGATGGCTATCATTTAGCTTTTGGCGGAATAGATGGAGAGCCGGGTGAAGCATAAAGAATGGTTTGGCGGCAATAAAAAAAGGGCTGTCGATATGAATCGATAGCCCTTTGATATTCGTATTAAGCGTAAACTTTAGTTGCTTCGACCATCCAGCCAAACGGATCAGCGATTTTGCCCATTTGAATGCCAGTCAATGTATCGTAGAGCTTTTTGGAAAGCTCGCCTGTCTGTCCGCCATTGATAACGAGAACTTGATCCTGCCAGTTCAGTTCGCCAATAGGTGAAATAACGGCAGCCGTACCTGTTCCAAAGGCTTCCTCCAGCTGACCGTTACGACCAGCCTCATACAGCTCATCAATCGTAATTTGGCGTTCCTCTACAGGAATATTCCAATGCTTTAATAAATGAATAATGGAGTTGCGAGTGATGCCGTCCAGTATGCTGCCCGTTAGTGCAGGTGTATAAACCGTTCCGTTCATTTTGAAGAACACGTTCATACTGCCAACCTCTTCAATATATTTGCGGTGAACGCCATCCAGCCATAGCACCTGGGAATAGCCTTTTGCGGAAGCTAGTTCCTGTGCTTTAAGGCCTGCTGCGTAGTTGCCGGCTGTTTTCGCTTCGCCAACGCCGCCTTTTACCGAGCGAACGTAGTGAGATTCGACAAATATTTTGACCGGATTCACACCTTCTGAATAGTAAGCGCCTACTGGCGACATGATGATGATAAATTGATATTGAGTCGATGGAGCTACTCCAAGCTGCGGCTGCGTTGCAATGACGAAAGGACGAATATACAGCGATGTGCTTGGTGCATTAGGGATCCAATCCTGATCGACTGCAATAAGCTGCTTTAAAGCATCTATGGTTGGCTCGATATCAAGCTCAGGAACACTTAAACGCTCATTAGAGCGATTCATTCTTTCGATGTTCTTCTGCGGTCTAAAAAGCAGCACGCGTCCATCATCGGTTTTATACGCTTTCAAACCTTCAAAAATCGTTTGTCCATAATGAAATACTTTAGCTGCAGGGTCTAATACGATCGGTTGATAAGGTATAATACGCGGCGAATGCCATCCCTTGCCCGCATCATAATTCATAATAAACATATGGTCTGTAAAATGATTGCCGAATCCAAGCTGATCTACAGCTGGCTGTTGTTTCTTATTTTTGGTTAACTCGATTTTCAATGATTGAGGCAAATGACCCATCTCCCTTTAGTGATCGATAATTGAATGCTAACACTTCATGCGATATATTTAAAATATCTATTTTATTGAATGGCCATACCTTTTGGGTATATCGGAATGGAGTGATCGATATGGACATGCGGCAGCTAAAGTATTTCTTAACTATAGCACAAGAAGGACAAGTTACGCGCGCTGCAAAGTTGCTAAATATTGAACAACCGCCACTGAGCAGACAGCTAAAGCTGATGGAGGAGGAGCTTGGCGTTAAGCTGTTTGAACGAAATGGCAAAGGACTTAAGCTGACCGATTCAGGGGATCTGCTTAAACAGAAAGCCGAATCCCTCCTGCTGCAATTTGATGAATCTCTAAGAGAAGTAAAAGGAATGAAGGAAGGCGTAAGCGGGATTCTGTCCATTGGCTCGGTCGTCTCTTGTATTTCTTTGCTGCCAAAGCGGATCGAGATGTTTCGGGAAAGGTATCCGCAGGTTACTTTTAAAATATCCGAGGGTGATCACTTCTATTTAGGCGAGAAACTGGAGAAGCGGGCTATTGAGCTCATTGTCGCAAGACTGCCTTTTGAAGCGCAGAAGCATCCGCAGCAATATTCTGTTTTACCGCTTCCCTCAGATCCATTCGTAGTTGTCATTCCAAGCTCATGGACGGAATATTCCCGCAGGGAATCGATAAACATGAAGGAGCTGGCTCAATTTCCATTTCTTACATTGAAGACGGACAAAACAACGCGGATGCACGAGCAGGTAGTTAATGAATGCAAGCGACATGGCTTCGTACCCAACATTATATGTGAATGCTCCAGTGTTGCGATTATTATGTCCTTAATTGCCGGCGGTATCGGTGCTACCGTATTTCCGAAATCTGTTATGTCCTCCTTTCCCAGCACCGTTGTGAAAATGCTCGATATTGAGGACGCCCACTTCGAATCGGACGTTGGAATTGTGTGGCTGAAGGATCACTATTTGCCCAAGCGTGCCCAAGCGTTTATAGATAGCTTTCGCGAGGAGATGTAAATGCGATTAGCTAATTTCACGAGGTGAAGCAATGGATAATTGTAATCTGGATTGTGAAACCAAAGCAAAGCTTCTTCATTATAAGCAGGAGCATCTGCTGTGCATAATGGAGACGCTGTCTATTAATAAGAAGAATAAATTAATGGAACAACTAAAGCATATCGATTTCGAGCAGCTCATGACTATTCTCCAGCAAAAGGATCAGCAAAAGATCCAATCGCCAAATGTCACACCCATTCATTATGAGGAATGGGATGATTATGGTGAGAAAGAACAGGATGCTTTCACCCAAAAAGGGATGGAGCTTCTGCATAATGGGGAAATTGGCGTGATCGTAGTTGCCGGCGGGCAAGGGAGCCGACTGGGCCACGACGGACCTAAAGGTACGTTTGATATTGGACTGCCTTCAGGTAAGTCACTATTCCAGCTGCAAGGGGAACGATTGCTGAATCTTTCAACCAGAGCCGGCAAATCGATCCCTTGGTATATCATGACCAGTCCGGAGAATCATAAGGATACGCTAACTTTTTTCCAAGCGTCGCATTATTTCGGATATCCTCCGGAGGACTGCTTCTTCTTTCAACAAAATACGATGCCAGCGCTTGACCATGAAGGGAAGCTGCTGCTTTCGCCAGAGGGCTTATTACAGCTTGCCCCCAGCGGTAATGGGGAATGCTTCTCATCATTGAAACGATCCGGGGCACTGGCTGATATGAAGAAAAGAGGAATAAACTGGTTATTTTATTGCAATGTAGATAACGCCCTTATCCAAATAGCAGACCCCGCCTTCATTGGAGCAGCAGCTGAGTATAATCATCCTATTGCAACGAAAGTGATCGAGAAGACGAATGTCGATGAGAAAATAGGCATCTTATGTTTAAATGATAATCGGTCGAGTGTCCTAGAGTATAACGAGATTCCAGAAGATTTACGGAATGAAAAAGACGAGAATGGAAGATTGCGGTATCATTTGGGAAACATATCGATCCATTTATTCCGAATAGACTTTATAGAGGAGCATGCGGATACGGAGATTCCGTTCCATATCGCTTCCAAGCGGATGGATTGTATGGACGCGGAAGGCAGAAGCCTGTCGCCGGATGAGCCTAATGCATATAAGCTTGAACGATTTATTTTTGATTTCTTTCCTTTGGCGGAGCAAATGACTGTATTGATGGGACTTCGCAACAATGAATTCGCGCCTGTCAAAAACAAAGAAGGTGAAGACAGTCCAGAGAGCGCGCGCAAGCTTGTATTCAAGCTGCATCGAGAGTGGTTGATGGCTGCAGGGGTTCCATTAGAGAAGCTGCCTGCAGGCGATATTGAAATATCACCTTTGCTGTCGTATGGCGGAGAAGGCTTGAATAGCCGTTCAGTCAAGGAGCTGTTAGAAAAGGATTGAACATTTATTGTGTGAAGTATATAATAAGTGGAATGATTTCACGGAAGGGATGAGAGTATGAGAAGACAGAAGAATGGGCGAATGGGACAAGCTCGTTTTTCGTTTCCTATTTTCATTTCTATCAAACACTAAAGCGCTTGTCGCTTTAGTGTTTTTTTTTATTATGACTATTGGAGGTTATAGGTATGGAAAAAGCGGCTTTGGCGCAAGCCATCTATGAAACAGCACATCTGAATGGCACGTTTACACTCCGTTCTGGACAAACGTCTAACCATTATTTTGATAAATACTTGTTTGAGTCGAATCCGCATTTGCTTGCAGAGATCGCTGAGAAGCTCCTGCCTCTGGTGCCCGAGGGGACTGAAATACTGGCCGGTCTTGAAATGGGCGGTATTCCGATTGCAACAGCGCTATCGCTGAAAACGGGCATACCTGTTGTATTTGTAAGGAAAAAAGCGAAGGAATATGGAACCTGCAAGCTGGCTGAAGGTATCGATATTGCGGGCAAAAGAGTTTGTGTTATAGAAGATGTGGTAACGACCGGCGGACAAATTCTAATAAGCACAAAGGACTTATTAGGTTACGGAGCCCAGATATCAACTGTCCTGTCTGTGATTGAAAGAGATTCAAAGGGGAGAGCTAATTTAGAAGAGGCTGGTTTAGCTTTCTTCTCTTTATTCACTATGGATGATCTGTTGCAAGCGGAAATTTAATATATAAGAAGAAGTAATAAGTAGAATCGATTATACTTATTGGTATATAGAATTAAAATTCGTTATCATGTATTATTATGCATTACACATTGAGTGGGATGAAGTCCGTATAACAGCAACAATATTATTGAAGAAGTAGGGGATTATGCAGTGAGAGTTTCGCTAGAGCTTGTTCCAAGAGATGCAGATGGGCTGAGAGCAGAGCTTCAATTAATAAAAACGCAATTCCCATCTATTAATACGATCAACATCCCGGATCTAACGAGATTTGAGCTTAGAAGCTGGGAAGCGTCAAGCTTGTCTAAGTCCTATTATAAGGATTGCATTCCTCATATTCGGTCCATGGATTTCGATGCAAGAGAACCTTTTCCTATTATAGAGCATCTGGACATGCATGGCATTTCTGAGGTACTCGTTGTTACGGGAGATGCACCTAAGAATGCAAGCCAGCAGGTTTACCCAACGAGCTGTATCGATCTGATTTCCAAAATAAAACGAGAGCATCCTCATATAAAAGTATATTCAGCGATTGATCCTTATCGGGACAGCATCCGCAATGAATATGAGTATGTACAAAGAAAGCTTGAAGCTGGAACAGATGGTTTTTTTACTCAGCCTTTCTTTGATCTCCGATTAATGGAGCTTTACTCGGAAATGCTGGAGGGCTCTGATATTTTCTGGGGAGTTTCGCCGGTCGTATCGGATAAGTCGAAAAAGTACTGGGAAACGAGAAATCATGTTGTGTTTCCGAAAGATTTCCAACCGACCTTGGATTGGAATATCGATTTCTCGAGAAGGGCGCTTGCTTATACGGAGCAAACGAATCGCAATATTTATTTTATGCCTATAAAAGTGGATTTAATGGCTTATTTCGATGGTGTTTTCAACAAACAATTCGTGTAAAGGACTCATTCGCTCGAATCTTCGCCGTATTCTCACCATACAATAAAGAAAATGGGCTTTCGCCCATGTTTACGAGGCGTGTTTGTACGGCTTCGCAAACCTTTAGGAGGATACGGCATACATGAAAATTACGGTGCGTCGTGGCGATACATTATGGGCTCACAGTCAGCTATACCAGATTCCACTTCCATTGCTGATTGATTCGAATCCCAATATGAATCCGCAAGCCTTAATTGTTGGTGAAAGTGTTGAAATACCGGGCTACACAGTAAGGAGTCACCGAGTGGCACAAGGAGATACGCTTTGGAACATTGCTGAAGCAACCGGTGTTGTCCTCGAAGCATTAATGCAGCTAAATCCTATGGTGCAGCCAGCAGCGCTGCGGGTAGGCCAACTGATTCGAATACCAAGCCGCGTAACGCAATTGGTTGTACAAACCGTACGTCCTTATGATTATTGGGATATGCTGGAGGACTTAAATCGGCTGTCCGAAATCTATCCTTTTATCCGCCGCCAAACTATCGGTTCCTCTGTTATGGGGAAAACACTTCCCGAGATCCGTATTGGTCGAGGTGCAAAGGTGGTACACGTTAATGCAACCTTTCATGCGAATGAGTGGATAACGACGCCGGTTGTTATACGTTTTCTTAATGAATATGTACGGGCATTGACGAACAACGACAGCTTGAGAGGCCTAGCCATGAATTCCATCTATCAATCAACGACGTTATCGCTCGTTCCGATGGTAGATCCCGATGGGGTCGATTTAGTCATTAATGGGCTGCCTAGCCAAGAGCCCTATCGAAGCGATGTGCTTGCTATTAACGGCGGTAGTGAAGATTTCAGCGGGTGGAAAGCGAATATTCGCGGCGTTGATTTAAATAATCAGTTTCCCGCATTATGGGAGCTTGAAGCAGAGAGAGGGCCGCGCGTCCCAGCCCCTCGGGATTATGCAGGGACAGGACCGCTCACCGAGCCTGAATCCCAGGCGATGGCCGCATTAACAAGAAACAATAATTTCAGCCGAGTATTAGCATTTCATACGCAGGGGAAAGTTATCTATTGGGGCTTCCAAGGGCTTGAACCACCAGAATCGGAAATACTCGCTAACGAGTTCGCAAGGGTCAGCGGCTATGAGCCTATTCGATATACAGACAGCTATGCCGGTTATAAGGACTGGTTCATTCAGGATTGGCGCAGACCAGGATTTACAATAGAGTTGGGCCAAGGCACTAACCCGCTGCCATTAACGCAGTTTGAAAAAATTTATCAAGAAAGCTTAGGAATCCTGCTTGTGGCTTTGTATCGATAATCCCCTAATCATATAGAACCGCTTTTAGAGGCTATTCCGATCTTGACTCATATCGGAGCAGCCTTTTTTTTTGATCCAAAAACGAGTTATGCTAGCGCTGCTCTGACCAAAGCTCAGCATATAAACCAGGATGTGATACTAATTCCTCATGTGTGCCTTGTGCGGTAATTTGCCCGTTATCCATTACGAGGATATGATCTGAGCGCAAAGCTACATCCAAGCGATGCGTAATAAAAATGAGCGTCGTCCCCTTCAATTGTTGGATGATGCGATCGAGCAGCCTGCGCTCTGTTCTTTGATCAAGTGAGGAGGTTGCTTCATCCAGAATGAGTATGGCGGGCCTTCGAAGAAGTGCGCGCGCAATGCTGATTCGCTGCCGTTCTCCGCCTGATATTTGCCACGCACGCTCTCCAACAGATGTGTACAAGCCCTTGGGCAGAGCCGTAATCCACTCCTCCAGCTCTGCCAGACGAATAGCTTCCCAAATCTTCTCTAAGTCATGCTCCTTGCTGCCATATAAAATATTATCCAGTATTGTACCGCTTCTCAGCATAATATCCTGTGTGATTGCTAATACGCTGCTTCTATACCAGGAAGCATCGATTTGATTGAGAGGAATGCTGTTCAGGCCTATATATCCTGAATCCGGATCACGCAGGCCAAGAAGCAATTCGGCAAGTGTTGATTTGCCTGATCCGCGATGGCCAACAATGGACAGAATAGAACCTTGAGCGATACGAAGGGTTACATCACGGAGTACTAACCGATCCTCATAATGAAAGGAGACTTGATTAACTTCAAGCGTTAAAGCTTCTTCTGGAATGAATCCGCTGCGCTTCGGCTCTATGGGGAAGCAAATATCCGTGATACGATTCACCGCCGGCACGGCTCTAATCACATCCAGCACCATTTCGATAAAGGATACGCCAAAGGGGCGAAGCCAATTATATACGGCAATGAAGGCGACTAGTGAACCGATCGTCATTTGCTCCCCCAGTACAAACCATCCCCCTGCCGCATACATCAATACAAGTACGGCGGCGTTTAGAAGGGAGGATACCATTCGAATAAGATGAGTAGTCCTCATACTTTTACGTGTATGCTCCCATTCCTGATTCAGACAGTCCTTTACATGGCCGAGTGCAATTTTTTCTTGGCCTGTGGCTTTAATAAATGAAGCACTCGTAACCAGCTCTCGCACCGTGTCGGACACCTGTGAGTTTTGTTTCGCCGTTTCGGCTGCCTGACGCTTTACTTTTGGGCCAAGAATAGACATGAGAACAGCTTGTAACGCCCATAGGAGAAGTACGATTGCTCCTAGAGCTGGTTTAAGAACAAGCAATATTACCGAGCCGCTAATAATGGTTACGATATGAAAAATCATAAAGCCAAGATGCCCATTCACCATGTCGGTTATTAATCGGGTGTCATCTAATACCCGCGTCAGCAAATCACCGATTCGTCGATTGCGGAGCCAGTCCATCGATTGATGCTGAATGCCATTGTACATATCGGCTCGTCCGCTGGCAGACAGGCGAATAAGAAATCTGCCCCAAACATTTTCGAGTATTATCATCATGCTTCCTGTAATAGGAGCAGCTACCATACCTATCGTAACGATAAGAAGGAGATTCCAGTTTTGCTGGGGGAGCACACTCTCAAGCACGTACTTCGATAGGAAGGGAGGAATCATAAACAGAAGGCTGCCTAGTATATTTTTCATAATGATGAGGTAAAGATTCCCTCGCCGCGGTGCGAGATTTGCTCTTACATAATTCATAATAACTTTCCGATTATTTAAAGCCGGTGATAAGTTCTCGTTCATGAATTGCCCCTCCTTCCCTCATCATGCTCTCTGCGCCCCGCGTGGCCTCATCCATCTCCTGCTGCCATAGATTAGCGTATAGGCCAGGGACAGCGAGCAGCTCATCATGAGTTCCCTGCTGGACAATTTCGCCGTGATTCATGACGAGAATACGGTCAGCCAGAGCTGCTCCTCGCAGCCGATGAGTGACATTTATCCGAGTTATACCGCTAGCGTACGTATGCAGCGCTTGATAAACATTTGTCTCGCTCTTCTGATCAAGCGAAGAGGTTGCCTCATCCAGCAGGAGAATGTCTGGCTGCTTCAGCATCGTACGAACGAAACCAATCAATTGTCGCTGGCCGCCGGAGAGAGAGTCGCCATTCTGGCCTATGACAGAGTCATAACCGTCAGGAAGCTGTGTGAGTATATCTTCAGCGCCAAAAGCCCTCATCCACGCATCCAATGCAATTCGATCGGCTCTAGCTAAGTAGGTTAAGTTACGATAAAGCGTATCTCTGAACCAAACCCCTTCCTGCATCATATAGCCGATTCGGGCTCGGAGGAAGGAAGCGTCAAGCTCATGCAAGGGAGTGCCCCCTATTTCAATCGTTCCAGACGTCGGTTCCTGAAGTCGCAGAATAAGCTTAAGCAGCGTGCTTTTACCGGCTCCGCTAGGCCCGACAATGGCTACATGCTCCCCAGGAGATATTGTAAAGCTAAGGTTATGAAGGAGATCGGTGCCGCGATCTCCCGCAACATGAACCTTTTTGAACGAGATGGATTGCTCACGGCAGCTATCCAGTTGTTTCAAGCCAGCTTGCCTGCCGGGCTCGTTCGGAAGCTGCAAATATTCCATTATGCCATGAATGCGAACCTTTATATCTGCAAGACTTACATACAGCTCAAAAAAGGATCGAACAGGTGCGTTAAGTGCAGGTATATAGGCGATAATCGTAACTAATTGTCCGATTGAAGCTTCGCCTATAATCATTTGCCATCCGGCAAATAGAAAAATAAGTGCGGGCGCTAACGAATCAGGTATGCGTGGAAAAGTTCGGTACATGCTTTCTACGAGGCCCTCTTGATACTTCAGATCGGACCATTTTTGCTGCTCAGCACGAAAGCTTTCGGATTCTTGCTGTTCTGTTCCGTATATTTTTGTCTGCTTTACCGTATCCAGTTTTTCAAGGAGACTTTGACGAAGATGAGCATCATGGGCGACAAGCTGTTTGCGGGCAATTCCTCTTTTCTGCCCATAAATATGTACGGGGATAAATAAAACGATATAGGCTGCAATAAGAATGGCTGCAAGCTGCCAGTTCCATCGAAAGATAATGACCAAGGCAACGACGGCAAGCAGAAGCTCTTGAATAAATCCAGGAAGCGCGGACAAACCAAATTGCTGAATGACTCTCGTGTCCTGCGTACATCGCTGGAGAAGCTCTCCCCGCGGTGTTTTTGAGAAAAAGGCGGACGAGGTGCGAAGTACCGAGGCAAGTGTTTCTTCTGTCAGCGAGTAGGAGAGACGCAGCATGGCTTTGGCAGAAATATAGGCTCGATACGAGAAACAAAGCTCCGTTAACAGCAAGGCCCCAAGCAGAAGGAGGGAGAGAAGAAGGATGCCCTCACCGCCGTGGAGCGAGATGCCGTCTATTAACCTGCCGATGAGAAGAGGAGCTGCGGCTCCGCTCATTACGGCTGCGATTGTTAACAAGGATATAACCAGAAATGCCGCTTTAGAGCGGCTTAATTGTGTTGCAAAAAAAACGATCCATTCCGGTATTTTGAACAAGCTGGCGACCACCCTTAAAAGAAGTTAATAGTACAATTATCGTAGCAGTCGCTATTAAATAGGGTCAAATGGTAAAAACGTGTGTTCGTATTTTTCGTTTGTTAGATTCGATGGGGGCAGCGAGTCTTTTCAGAAAATGAATGCTTTAGTTTGCTCGCTTTTGCTCGTTATTTCTCAGCTTATGAAATATTTCTTTTTATGAAAAATAGATTATATTTCTGACACAGCAGGTAGCCGTCTCGGCGACAAAATAGATGCATTTCCTCCAGTTAATTCGAGCAAATTCTTCTATATGGTATTAAAATTTGAGATTTACATGCATAAAATCCAGTTAAGTTGGTCCTAGAGCGGTGTTTGGGCTCTTTTTACTGTAGTATTTCCTGTTAATATTGTATAGGTAGTCATAATTATAGGTACTCATCCGAGGGGATGACACTTAATTGGACAATAAAAAGACGAGCAAATTTGATATGAATTTGCTCGTCTTTTTTTATGTTCAATTGTCAGCTGCGATTATGATAGTTCGAATCCATTCATTTAACCCAATTGGGAATGTGATGCTTGAAATACTTTCCTACTTTCTCTAGTTCAGTCATTACATGCTTTATTTTATCTTCTTCAAGAAACCAATTCTCTTTGGATGTACCCGTTTTATCAATAACGGGGCAAATAAAGAAGGTTGTTTCCGTAGGGAAATCGATTTGATAGGTTAACAATGCTCTTCGAGCATGATAGTTTTTGCAAACCAAGATTACCTTTTTAGGGTAGATGCCTGCATTTTTTAATGCTTTCAATGAGAGGCTTGAGTTTTGAAAAGTATTTGCAGCTGTATCTTCTTTAAGTATTGCATCGTTCGGAATCCCTAATTGTACACCTACATTCCGTAAAAATTCCCATTCTGTTGTTTCTACATGAAGAGTTGAGCCACCTGACGGCAGAATAACGGGTGCCATTCCTTGATGATATAAATTCGCTGCTTTCTCCATTAATTGGGGATGACTGCCGCCAGGAATTAATATAACATCTGCTGGCTCCATTTCTGTTTCAAAAAACATAAAATCGGTAATGCAATCAAATGGAAAAGACAATGAATCTCAACCTCCTTATGAAAGGTTTTTTTCTATTATACTCCTAATATTATCCGATAGTATGATTTATTAGCCTCCTATCCCTCCTAGAACGAGAGACATGCATACAACCGACAGCTGCAGAGGGAAATAAATTTTCTGTTCATTTTAATGGAATTCTCATCTTGCCCCATTACAATAAGGGCACTTCCCTTATGAAAGGTGTATCAGCCTATGAAAACAAAAAAGAATGTTTGGATTCCGGCTATCATAGCTGCAGCGGTAGCTGGGCTGTTCTTGGTTTTTTATTTCTACATTTCGATGTCTCACGCAAATGGAGACGTTAGCTTGAGCGCCCCAGAAGGCGGTACTGGGGGAATGCATCGTCCCGGGGGAGAAAGACCTGGGGGTGCAAACGAAGTTTTTAAAACCTTGGGTACGATATCTGTGTTCCTCGCAGCGGTAAGCTTCTCCTGGATATGGTTCAAGAAGAAGCTTAAATCGCCGTCGTGGCTGGTGCGTCAAGCTGGAAAGCTGCTGCACGCTGTGCACAAGCTGTTGGGCTGGGCGACTTTGATTGTTATTGCGGCTCACGGCATATATTTTCTAATTTTCAAATCAGGTGACCCTAATATTTACAGTGGTCTCGCGGGATTCGTCATTCTGCTGATGATTGTCGGTTACGGTTTCTTCATTAATAAGATTCGTAACAAGTGGATGCGAACGGTACATCGTTCACTAGGACTGCTTTGGGTGCCTACACTGCTGCTGCATGCAGGCGGATCTGCCGTTGCAGCGGTCATCGCTAGCTTAGCGGTATGGGTTCTTATCGAGATACTCGAAAGAAAAGTGGGAAAAGCTGCGGAATCAATACCGGGCGACCGGTGATAAAAGGAAACATTTGTGCTGGCAGCTTGGAGTGTTTGCATCAAAATGTTGTATAATTCAACTAGAGCAATATTCACCTAATATATGGAGGACTATTATGGCGTCAATTGATCAGTTTCATGCATTAGATATCCGTATAGGTACGGTTCTCAAGGCAGAGCTGTTTCCTGAAGCAAGAAATCCTGCTTTAAAGCTGGAGATAGATTTTGGGCAATTAGGTATTTTATCCTCTTCAGCACAAATAACGAAGAGGTACTCGCCTGAAACGATAATTGGCAAACAGATTGTAGCAGTTGTCAATTTTCCGCCTAGACGAATTGCAGGTTTTAAATCCGAAGTGCTGGTCATTGGGGCAGTGCCGCAAGATGGAGATGTAGTGCTTTTGCGGCCGGACGAATTTGTTGAAAATGGTACACCTATTGCGTAATCTTGCAACACGGCAGGCATTACAAGAGCATAATCGCAAAAGAATAGAACGATAGGACATAGCTCTTATCGTTCTATTTTCATGTCATCAGTCGCTAACATCTCCTTATAACAACTTTATTTTTTTGAAAAGGAGTAAAAAATGAAAAATAAAATATTAATGTTCGTCCTCTTATTTGGAGTGGCCTCTCTACTTCTAATCGTAATAAACGATCAACAAATGCCTAATAAAACATCAACATCAAATGCATTTGAGACCCCATTATCCGGCCATGAAATTGAAAAATTGATAATTAATGAAGATGATGACACGAGCTTCAGCCTACTCATCAAAGACATACCTCTATATAGATCCTATCTCGATGCACAAACAGATCGTACGGCCGAAATTGAACGAACTCAATACACAGTACTCGCTAGTTCTAAACAAACAAAATATGTCTTATTACAATACAGCTGTGGAAATAAGCAGTGCTCTACTATTTTAGTGAAGATAAGTAACTCGAATATATCTAGTATTGCTCTTGCAAATGGCATCTTTCAGGACTTTAAAGTCTCGTTAGACAAAGGAAGGGTCTTATTAAGATATGGATATAATGAAGGCTCTCAGGTCGTTAGGCATATTCTCATTGCTGTTGATTTAGAACAATTAAAGGTAATTCCTTATCAATCAGATCAAATGGCTAAATTGTATATGCTTACCCCAACCTGGCCTCTTCACGAATATCATTGGATCGACAATAATCAATTTATCATTAAAACACCGGACTTAATATCATCAGAATTCGAGTCAATTAAGAAATGGTTTTCTTCTTCTGAACAAAAGACTACGGATGTGAGCATTTCACTAAGTAAAAATAATTTGTTAGATTCTTACCCAAATACATAGTTAGTAATCTGGCCACCATTGAGATATGTAACCTCTTTGGGATTCAAACGTCTAGTTTTGAGGATATCGAAAACAGTACGATAGTTACAGAAATGGAATAACGCTATAGCACAATGGCTCCGGACTTGAAATGACTTGATGTAATAAAAGAGAACGCATACAATCAAGATAAATTAAATTGAGGGGGATGTTAAACTATGGAGTCAAATATGGGTGTTATGCCGATTGTACTGGAATTGAATGCTGGCTCGTTTGTTGTTCATGCTGCTCTATTCTGGGATGAGAAGGATGTCATCTTAGTTGATACCGGAATACCCGGTCATGGCAAGCTTATAAAAGAAACACTGAATCGGGAATCTAACTTGTTCGATAGGCTGACCAAAATCATCATCACTCATCATGATAATGATCATATTGGCAGCTTGCCCGAGCTGCTGGCAGAATCCAATAATAGGATAGAGGTGCTGGCACATCCACTTGCCAAGCCATACATAATGGGAGAGCTGCCATTGATGAAAGGTGGCCACATGGCTCGTCCAGCTAAAGTTGATTACACGGTACAGGATGGAGAAGTGCTTCCTTACTGTGGCGGCATCCAGGTTGTTTATACACCGGGACATATGCCGGATCATATCTCCCTTTACCATCTGCCTAGTAAAACCTTGATTTCTGGAGATGCATTGACTGCGCAAGAGGGTGTGCTCATGCCACCATCAGCACAGTTCACAATAGATATGGATCAAGCACTTCAATCAGTTGCCAAGCTAGCCGAATTAGACATTGAGACTGTTATTGCTTATCATGGCGGCGTCTGCAAAGATCAGATAAGAGAGAGACTTGCTGTTATCGCAGAGGGAGCAGGGAGAACTTAAAATATTTTGTTATTGTATTTAGCATTGAGGAGCCAGGGCAATAGGATGGTTTGCATGATCAGAATAAAAAAAGAAACCGGCAGCTTCTGCCGGTTTCTTTAGGAGGAAATAAATGATTTGCACGCAAATAAAATCCATGATACCATATGAAAGATGTCATAGATTTAATTATGTAAAGGTATTATTAATCTTTCTTACAATTTAATTTTAGCACGAGAGCCTGCTGTTTGTCAAATGTTCTTTTTTTTCTCCGTACTAGACCGAAAAAGGAGTGTGTTCAAGAGGATGATTAACGCGAAGGAATGGCAGCAAGAACAGGAGCGGCTAGATTTGGTTACGGAAAAGCTGCAATCTAGAATCGTCGAACTGGAGCCGGAGGTGGCTCAACTGCGCGAGCAAGTGGTGGATATCCGCCACCGGTTTTGGCAGGAGGTTACGGTCAACACAAGCACACATGAAGATTTCGAAGAAACCTTCTTCAGTATTAAGCAGCAGGAGAAGGTATTAACCGAACGGGAAAATAGGCACCAACAGCTATTTCAGGAATGGAAAAGGATGAACCGGCTGCTGTCATCGCCATACTTCGGGCGCATTGATTTCCAGGAGGATGGTCAGAGCTTCAGTGAGCAAGTTTATATCGGCGTATCCTCCATCATCGACGGAGACGGCATAGAGTTTTTGGTGTATGACTGGCGCACCCCTATTGCGAGTTTGTATTACGACTATTCCCCGGGGGTGGCTGCCTATGAAACGCCGGGTGGACAAATTACTGGGACAATGGAGCAGAAGCGGCAGTATCAGATCCGTGACGGGCAGCTCCATAATTTGTTCGATTCAAGCTTAACAATCGGTGACGAAATGCTGCAGCAGGTGCTTGGCAGGGGTGCGGATTCACGGATGAAGGGGATTGTGGCAACCATACAAAAAGAGCAGAATGCTATTATCCGTAACGACAAAAGCAGGATGTTAATTGTGCAGGGGGCGGCTGGCAGCGGGAAGACATCAGCGGCCCTTCAGCGGGCTGCGTACTTGCTTTACAAACACCGCGCGAGGCTCAAGGCCGATCAGATCGTTCTATTCTCCCCTAATCCGCTATTCAACAGCTATGTATCGTCAGTTCTTCCTGAGCTTGGCGAGGAGAACATGCAGCAGACGACCTTCCAGGAATATGTTGACTATTGGCTTGGAGCAACGTTACGCCTTGAAGATCCGTTTGATCAGATTGAATATGTGCTCACAGAAGAATCTACACATGGGTATGAGGCGCGTCTGAATGGGATCAAATATAAGGCGTCTGAAGCATTCCTTCAAGCCCTTCAAAGCTATACACTGTGGCTGGGGCGCGGAGGAATGCTATTCGAAAGCATTCGTTTCCGGGACCGTGATTTAGTCACCGCAGAGCAAATGAAATCGCAGTTCTACAGCTATGACCCTTCCATCCGTTTGGCCAATCGTGTAGCTCTGCTGCGGGATTGGCTGCTTCAAGAGCTGGTGACGCTGGAGCGCAAGGAGCAGGAGGAATTCTGGGTGCAGGAGGAGCTCCATTTCCTTGACAACGAGCAGTATTCAGAAGCCTACAGCATACTAAACAAGAAGTACCAGCGAGATGAGAATGACTTCGACTATGCTGAGAAGGAGGAAGAACTGCTGCGTCGCATGATCGTGAAAGAGCAATTCAAACCGCTGAGGCGAATGGTGAAACGATTGATGTTCGTAGATGTGAAGGGGCTTTATATTCAGCTGTTCAGCGATGCTGTCGCTTTTCGTGAGATGACGAATGAGTCCGAATTACCCGAGCTTTGGCAGGAAATCTGCATTCAAACGAAGGAGAAGCTGAACCAGCTCGAATTATTGTATGAGGATGTCACCCCGTACCTGTATTTAAAAGAACTTATCGAGGCAGCTCGCACGAACACGGAGGTGCGCCATGTATTCGTTGACGAGGGCCAAGATTACTCGCTGTTTCAATACGAGTTTCTCAAAAAATTGTTCCCTCGTGCTCGTATGACGGTGCTCGGAGATTTCGGACAGGCGATTTTCACTCAGGCAACGAATCTACAAGAAGCAGATTCACCGCTGATCCAGCTTTACGGTGAGACAGAAACGAGCTTAATCATTCTTGTCCGCAGCTATCGTTCGACCCGCGAGATTGTACAATTCACGAAGTCTTTACTGCCAGGCGGCGAGGAGATCGTGCCCTTCGATAGGAGCGGCAGCAAGCCATTCCTCATTCACGCAGACAGCGATGAGAAGCGGGCGGTGCGGATGGCAGCAGATCTAGCGGCGCTCCAGGCTGAAGGCTTCAGCTCCATTGCTGTCATTACAAAGACCGCGGCCGAGAGTAGAGATGCCTACAGAGCATTAATGAGCGAGGGTTGTCAGGAGCTGCGGATTATAGGGAAGGAGACGCTTACCTTTGAGAAGGGAATAATGGTCATTCCTGCTTATCTCGCCAAAGGCGTTGAGTTCGATGCTGTGCTCATCTATGATGCTTCTTCACAGGTATACCATCGGGAAAGCGAACGCAAGCTTTTCTATACGGCATGTACTCGCGCCATGCAGCGGCTCCTACTCTATGCCACAGGGGAGTGGACGCCATATATGGAGTCAGTGGATACGACTTTGTACGAGGGAGAGCTATAAGTGGATGGAGATCAGTATTTAATAGAAGGGGGACACATCGAAGCTTTGTTCATCAGCAATCCTATTCTAAAAAAGAAGCTAACTTAAATGAGGAACCCCTTATAAGGAGTTCCTCATTATTTACTGACTAAATGATACTAGTCAGCAGCTAGCTTTGGGACATTTTGTTTAGGTCTGTGGCGAGCTCATCCAACTTAAGAAAACTGTCCTTAATATTTGTAATTCGAGTATCCTGCGTACTCATACTGGCTGACATTTCTTCAATCGACGCCATGTTTTCTTCCGTAGTCCCTGCAATGGTGCCGATTTCTTCAGCTATTTTCGTATATTGGCTAAACACATCATCAGCAAAAAGCTGTACCTGCGCGGATTTCTCTTCTACTTTCATAGAATCATCCGAGAGTGAATGCATGACTTCCATAACATGCTTCGTCGCATCTCGGCTTTCGATAATCGTCTGTTGTCCGAGTATAATCTGTTCGGAAGCTTGATCCGTCTTCATCCGGATATTATCCAATATTTCGCCTATTTGCTCAGTCGATTTCCTAGAGCTTTCCGCCAACTTCTGAATTTCGCTCGAAACGACAGCAAAGCCTTTCCCATGTTCGCCTGCTCTAGCAGCTTCAATGGCGGCATTAAGTGCTAATAGGTTAGTTTGTGAGGAGATATGATTGATTGTTGCTACAATATCACTAATCAGTTTGTTCTGCTCGTTTAGCTCCGTCATCAGTACAACGGATATATCGATGGTTTCGTGCACATGATCTATTTTCTTTGTAAGCAGTTCTGCCTCTTCGCTGCCACTCTTCGTCAGTTTAACGGAGTTCTCGGATAAGGATCTCATCTCTGTTGATCGGGAGACTAAGGAAGCTACCGTGTTCTCAATGATGCGAACAGATTCGCTAATATCCGATATGCTGGTCGTTTGTGTCTCGATGCTGGAGGTTACTTCAGAAAATGCAGAGGTCACATCTTGTGAAATCGTGCTTGTTAAAGTCACATTCTGTTTGAGATTGGAATTGAAATCATTTAGAACATGAAGGGAGGAGGAGATCCGATCGATAATGGCTTGAGTTCGGTTTTTCTCGGCTATCGCATTCTCTCTTTGATTGGCGGCTTCAGTCTGTAAGTGTTCACTAAACTTGGTAGAGGCCAAGAGCGGAGCTGCGATCATTGCCAAATACATCATAATTGTAACAGGATCATTGTTTCCAAACATTTCTTCTTTGTAGGGACTCATGAATAAGTATACACTGAGGCCGACTCCCAAAAGGGTAGAGAAGGCGAGCGCTCGGAAATTGCTGTATAGCGTCATGATTCCCAAATTCACAAATATGAGAAAATAGGTCGTAATAATCGGCCCTGTAATAATTAAGAGCAGTGTTAGAACGGTAACAATCATAGGAATGAAGTACATGACATAGTCGGACAACCAACGTTTGTATGTCATGATTGTGGCTAATCCGCAGGTAATGGAACCTACAATAAGGAGAACGATAACGGAGCTTGAGGGTGCGCCGGTCAGGATGTCTACTGCAATGCCTAATATAAGCATTCCCCAAATGATGTTGACGAGCAGTTTGTTTCTTCTGTGCAAGGTGTCAGAACGGGTCACTAAGATCAACCTTTCGATTTTTATATGTACAATTCGTTATAACAATACCATAATTCGACAATTTCCATCAAGAAATAATAGTTGGCAGCAGGAGGAACGAACTACCGACGGTGAAGGCCTCCGCACAGATTCCTCCTTGATTTATGTACTGTATTTTTTTAGGCTATACTTAGCATCAATCTAGAAAGGGGATAAATCATAATGGCCAAATCGATTGTAGAAAAACTGAATTTACAAAAGTACAAGCATGCAGCAGTATTGGCTGAGCCTGAAGGATTTAATTATTTTGCAGAATTAACGGGCTATGATACTGCGCTCAAGGATCGTGCGTATGATCTCATATTTGCATTTGTATTAGATATGGAGTCATTAAAGGAGCTTATTAACCGTGTAATTGAGCATCAGCATCTTAATGAAAATGGCTATCTTTATGCGGGCTATCCTAAAAAAGGAAACAAAATTTACCCCACGTTTATTCATCGGGATGATCTGCTTGCGGGTATTGGAAGCGATGAGAAAGGGTATATCGGGAATAGCGATATTAAATTTTCACGCATGGTCGGGCTGGATGATGTTTTTACAGTTGTCGGGCTGAAAGAGGACGCTGGAGGCAAAGACAAGATTGTAACACAATCAAGTCAACGCGTTGATGATTATATAGCATTGGTGCCAAGTGTGGAGAAGGATTTGGAGGACACGCCGGAACTATTTCACTTCTACCAATCACTTACCCTAGGCTATCGCAAAGATTGGGCGCGTTATGTCTATAGTGCGAAACAAGAGGAAACCAAAGTAAAGAGAAGGGAGGAAATGAAGATGATTCTTCAAGCGGGCTATAAGAGCCGCGAGTTATTTCGCAAGGATCATCCTAGTTAAAATTTTCAGTATTCCTAAAATTTTTGTTCTACGCTAAATATATAGGTTGCTAACCTATGTATAAGTGTGCTTTAATACATTTACGAAGATTTTATCATTCTTAATTTGAAGGTAGGTGGCGCGATGAATCATTTAACACAGAAACAAAAGGTAACTGTAATGATCGCTCTTATGGCTGCTATGTTCTTTGCAGCGATTAACCAGACGCTTGTCAGTACGGCAATGCCGCGTATTATTGCCATGTTGGGGGGCATGCAATATTATTCTTGGGTAATTACGATATTTATGCTTTGTTCTACGATTTCTACCGTGTTGGTCGGGAAATTATCCGATATATATGGTCGGAAGCCCTTTTTGCTTGGCGGAATTGTTGTTTTTATGTTGGGATCCTTTTTAACCGGATTATCAACGGACATTACCCAAATGATTATATTTCGTGCTATTCAAGGCGTTGGCGCCGGTATTCTGATGTCTACGACAGTTACTGCCGTAGGCGATTTGTTTGCTCCGCGTGAAAGAGCTAAGTGGACAGGAGTTATGATGGCCATCTTCGGATTCTCCAGCATACTTGGTCCAACGCTTGGCGGAGTTATGATTGATCACATGGATTGGAAATGGCTATTCTGGGCTTTCCTCCCGCTTGGTATTGTTGCTTTCGTAATGATTTGGCGTATGTTTCCTAAGACGGAACGTGCTAAGTCGGAGTCGATCGATTACTGGGGTTCTCTTGTGCTCTCGGCTTCCATCGTCGCACTTCTGTTAGGCTTCTCTTGGGCGGGCAATAAATACGCTTGGGATTCAATCGAGATCATAAGTCTCTTTGCAGCTGCCGTTGTCGGCGTTATCCTATTGATTTTTATCGAAAGAAAAGCGAAGAGTCCTGTACTGCCGTTATCTTTATTTAAAAACAGTATTGTGACTATATCCTTCGCAGTAGGCTTCCTGATGAACGCTGGGATGATGGGTGCTATGATTTATATGCCTTTCTTCGTACAGGGCGTGGAAGGCTTGACTCCTACGCAATCCGGGTTTGTAAATATCCCGATGTCGATTACGATGATCATTCTTAGTACATTGGTTGGACGCTGGATTTCCAAATCAGGGAAATACAAGCGTTTCGCAATTATTGGTGTAGCCGTAATGATCGTCAGCATGATCATGCTGGCCAACATGCACAGCGTGGCAATGGCTGTTGCAAGCATGACCGTATTTGGGGTCGGGCTTGGGCTTAGTATGTCCGTGTTCACCTTGACCGTACAAAATGCTTTGCCACCGACTCAGCTCGGTGTGGCTACGGCAACGTCGACGTTGTTCCGGAACTTGGGAGGAACAATTGGAATCGCGATTTTTGGTTCCATTATGAACTCCGTATTGGTTCGCAATTTGGATAAAGCGATGGCCTCCAGCTCAGGCGTAGACTTATCACAGACCGATCCGGAAATAGCTACACAATTGACTGCGCTGATGGATCCTAGGACTTTGATGAATCAGCCTTTGCTAGAACAGCTTCATACGAAGCTGCCGGAAGAAGCTCAGCCTTTGTTTACACATATGATTGAAATGCTGCGTTCTGTATTAGGTGATACGTTATCAACCGTCTTCATTATCGGAGCCGTCTTAATTGGTGTTGGATTGATTCTCACTATTTTCTTGAAAGAGATTCCTTTACGCTCTTCCAATGAAAAGCAGCCTAACCAGGCAGATGAGCAAAATGCCGATAAGCTTAAAAAAGCAACTGTAAACTAATTGTACTTTAGGCGTGTCGGATCATATTCCGGCACGTCTTCATTATTATTTTTTGGTCTTCATTCAGGTTTGAATAAATTACAGGATTGAGGTGAAAATTATTATGGATGCTTTAGTAAATGAAATGATGGAAACCTTTCAACGCTTCGCCAGAGCTGAGTGGCGGAAGCAGTCAGTATCGGGCATTAAATCAAGTGAAGTTCGAGTTCTAATTTGTTTGAAAATATTAATTAGCGAGAGTGATCGTGGCGTCAATATTACTGATCTAAGTAGAAAACTTTCCATAACCTCACCCTCCATTACGCAAATGATCAAAAATTTAATGACGGATGGATTCGTTGAACGTTACAATGACCCACGGGACAAGCGGATTACATTAATTCGTTTGACTGACAAAGGGGAAGGCGTTGCCCAGAAATCCTATGAAAGATATATGTTATACTTCAGTGGTCTCATCGAAAGGCTCGGAGAAGAGCAAAGCAGAACGCTTATCGCTTTACTTAGTGAAGTTTATAGCTACACGCATGAGACGGGTACTTTTGACGGTTAGCAGGAATGAAAATACGAAAGGGCTCTTCACCGCAATCGCGAGAAGAGCCCTTTCGTATGAATCAGTGACTTATGGAAGCACGTTGCCTGCTGCACGATAGATGCTATACCATTCTTCACGTGTTAGACGAACATCGCTTGCTTTAATGCAATCCTTTAATCGATCGATATTCATTGTACCGATAACCGGCTGCATCTGTGCAGGATGGCGCAAAAGCCACGCGATGGCAATCGTTGTGTTACTCACTTCATATTTCTTAGCAACCTCATCAATTTTTTGATTCAGTTCAGGGAATTTGTCGTTTCCGAGAAAAACGCCTTCAAAAAATCCGTATTGGAATGGCGACCAAGGCTGGATAGTGATATCGTTCAGTCGGCAATAATCAAGTATGCTTCCATCCCGATTGATAGAAGAATCCTTCTCCATATTCACATTAATGCCATTGGAGATCATATTGGCGTTGGTGATGCTCAATTGCAGTTGATTAGCTACAAGCGGCTGCTTCACTGACTTCTTAAGTAACTGTATTTGCATCGGATTCTGATTGGAAACGCCGAAATGACGTACTTTACCTGAATTTTCAAGAATATCAAAGGCTTCAGCCACTTCTTCTGGTTCTACCAAGGCATCAGGACGGTGCAGGAGCAGAATGTCCAAATAATCGGTTTTCAGACGCTTTAGAATGTTGTCAACGGAATCCAAAATATGTTCTTTGGAAAAGTCGAATGTACCCTTCCGAATGCCGCATTTGGATTGAAGGATGATTTTCTCACGAATATCATCGCTCATATGGATGGCATCAGAAAATATTTCCTCACATTTACCGCCGCCATAAATATCCGCATGGTCGAAGAAATTCGCTCCTTCCTCCAGTGCTGTTTGGACAAAGTTCTCCGCCTCGGTTTTGTTGAGTGAATCAATACGCATGCAGCCGACTGCAACAACTGGCACCTCTAGTGTACTGTTTCCAAGCTTCATTGTTCGCAAAGTAATGCCCTCCTTAGTTTGGGGTTGAGCAAATTTATATTTGATTCAGCTTTCTCTTATTGATTGTGACACATTCATAGAGTAGATTTCAAGATCATTCATTTGCTTTAATAGTTAGAAGGAATCATATGCAACCTTTTATTTCTGTATTCGTCTATATTTTGAGTGAAGCAGCCATTGAAGTAAAGGAAATATCGGAGTAACGGAATGGAGGTTTTTCCACTTCTTAGCATCTAAGAAATCTCAAAAGATAATATTTATAATCTTGCTTGCAGTTGGTCTACTTCTGCGCTGCTATTATACAGATTGGAATAAGAAGCTGACTGGGGATGAAGTCGGTTATAACAAAATGGTGCTTCAATTGCTCCATGAAGGTGTATACGGATACACGCCTTATGCGTATTCGATAGAGCCTAATGCATTCACAACGCCTGGTTATCCATTGTTCCTGGCAGCTTGTTATGTCGTTTTTGGCTACAGTGACGATAAGCCGCCGGTCGTAGAAATACAAGCGCTGCAAATCCTTATTCAAATGCTGAGCGCTGTCCTATTTTTTTTCATTGCCAGCAGATTATTTAATCACCCGAAAATAAGCTTATTTATGATGGCATGCATCTTACTGCATCCAGCATTCATCCTATCGCCTCTCTACCTTTTAACCGAAACCTTGTATGGCTTCTTTTTCCTTCTATTTATATACTTGCTGATACGGGTTATACAGGGCGCAGCTGTGCGTTATTTTTTGTCTTTGGGCATTGTATTTGGTATTTGTATTCTCATTCGACCGGCGATCGTTCCCTTTATCGCGGTGCTTATAGGAGGTGTGTTCCTGTATGGCAGAAAGAATGGTCAACTACGAGTTTGGAGAACGATTTCTGCCGTTGTTATTGGATTTGTACTAGTCATGCTTCCATGGTGGATACGTAATTTCATTACACTTAATAAGGTTTTGCTATTAGCGGAGCAGTCAGGAAACCCGCTATTATGGGGCTCGTTCCCGTTTAATGCCCACCCGGAAATCGATATTAGCCAAGACCCAGCCGAAATGGGCAAAATGGCATATCATCGTATCATCGAGGGCTTCCGCGATCATTTTTTTGTTTATTTCAGTTGGTACACTTGGGGAAAAATGATGTTTTTTATCCGTGATATTTTTCCTAGCCTACAATTCATTACATCCAATCTATGGGTGAGATCGATCATTACAGCCTTACATATAATAGGCATCTTTATTGGATGGATCGGATTGCTGAAGATGGTTATTCACGAAAGGAAGAATGGGATGTACATGATGCTCGCGCTGCTCGCTTTCGTGAGTGTGATGCTGTATCTTCCTTTTGCGCCGTCACCAAGATACTTTTACCCGGTAATCCCTCTTTGTTTCCTTGGGCTTGGTTATTTAATTACTTGTGTGTATAGAAGAAAAGATAGGTTTGACAGTTGAAAAATACTTTTCGCAAAAGTGATTCACTACAATGGTAAAAGGTTATATAAGAGTAAGTGGGAAGTGGTAATCATGAAACAGCGCAAGGATAACATGATTTTATGTCATTCCGAAAGGTTGTTGAAAAACCATGAACTCTCTAAAAAGGAAGATAAGATTGAGATTTCTTCGATTCCTATCTGATAAGTCACCCTAGCAAGTTTGTGAAAATGTAGATGTTAATGGACAAATAGCTTCCCACATAGAGGGCCCTGCGAAATTATTCGCAGGGCCCTCGTTTGCTATGACACGATATGCCAGAGTAACGGAAATATATTTATTAATTTGATTATTGTAACAATAAAAGAATAATAGAAGAAAGAAAAAAGAGCATTTCTGCTCTTTTTTCTTTCTTTTCTAAAGTAAGGTTTCCGCTCCATCAATATAGATCTCGGTGCCTGAGATGTGGCTGGATTCCTGTGAAGCCAGGAATAGTACTAAATCCGCTACCTGCTCGGGCTGACCCGGCCCATGCTCAAGCGGCTGGCTGCCCTCTGGATATTTAACAGGGATTGTAATTTCCTCAACTTCCGGCGTTTTATGCGTATTTTCGCCAATGTTTGTTTGGATGGCTCCGGGACAGATGACATTCACTCGGATTTTGTACCGCGCCAGCTCCAAAGCAGCCATCTTGGCAAAGGCAACCTGACCGGATTTGGAAGAGCTGTAAGCAGACATGCCGAAGCCTGAGAATGATCGATTTCCGTTAATAGAGCTTGTTATAATTATGCTTCCGCCCTTCTCCTTCATATGGGGGATGGCATATTTGACTGTGAGAAAGGTTCCTTTTAAATTGGTTGTCAACGTTTCATCCCATGATTCAGGCGTTAGATCCTCAATCGGCGAGAGAGTGCCATTAATACCGGCATTCGCGAATACGATATCGATTCGTCCGTAATGCTTGGCTGCAGTGTCGATCGCTTTCTGTACCCGTTCAGGATTAGCAACATCCGTATCTACAAAGAGGGATTCGCCGCCTAATTGTTTGATTTGTTCTTCAACTGATTCAGTACGATTGTCATTCAGGTCAAGAAGGCATATTTTGGCCCCTTGCTGTGCCAATCGCAATGCGGTTGCCCGCCCAATGCCGGACCCGGCACCCGTAATGACTGCGACCTTATCTTTCACCCGCTGATCCGTTTTATCACCCATTTAGATAACCTCCTGTGCTGCTCATAATTTTCCAAATTAGTGTGCCATGAAATCACTTATTTATTCCTAATTGCTTCAAAGAGATAAATACATAATCATCTTATTTGGTTATTACCCTAAAACAATTAATTGAAACTGTTCGTAAAAATATCTTGCGGAGGGTGAGCATAGATGAAAGGCATAGCCCATATATTAGGCATTCCATTTTCCAAAATGACGCTGCAGGAATCCCCTGCTGCAGCTGCTGGAGGAGGGAAATAAACGAGGTTCAAGCATGTACTTTCTCGGGACGGATGAAGAAACGAATGGCAAAGCGGTGGATGTCATCATACTTACCCCAACGTCAGAATAGCGGGAAGACACCATGGTTTTTTCTCAGAGACAGAGGGAGTATCCCTAATAGCTGAGCTAAAGGAGACGAAACCTGATATGCTATTTATCGCAATGGGTTCTCCTTACTTAGACAAGTGGATTTATAAGCATAAAAAAGAATTGGCACATATTAAAGTCGTATTTGGAGTAGGCGGCAGCCTCGACGTTATCGCTGGAAAAGTGAAACGCGCACCTATAATCCTGCAAAAGCTTTATATGGAATGGTTGTATCGATTATTGACTGTGCCTGTTGCCAAAGGCCATGAATCACGCTGGCGCAGGCAGTCTGCACTGCCGAAATTCGTTTATAGAGCAATGATTCGCAGGAAAGCAGCACGATAAAAACAAACACCCTCAAAGCTTAAAGCTTTGAGGGTGTTTGCTATATTAGAATTTATTTTTCAAGTCGCCGATCTTATCTTGGACCTCGCCTTTTAGTTTATCTTTCTTTCCTTCTGCTTGGAGACGGGGATTATCTGTCGCATTCCCGATTTGATCTTTAATTTCACCCTTTGCTTTGGAAATACCACCTTTAATTTTATCACTAGTTCCGCTGTGGTTGCTCATAATCAACATCTCCTTTATATAAACTTAATCATACTTACCCTTTCGCTAGATTGACGAAACATTCATGCGAATGAACAGCGCTCCTTCCTATCACACCTGATCCAGCCATGCCGTTGTTGTCCACCCACTTGAATAGCAGAGAAAATATGATTTAGACGACAATAGTGCGGAAATTCAATAGGAGAATGACGGATCAGTGAAAGATAGAAGGACGAAGGTACTCTATCATAAGAAACAAGAAAACCAATTGAGATGGGAGAGTGTCGTGAAATGACAATGGCAGCTGGTATTAATATTTTTTCTGTATACAGGGAATTAGGTGATGATTACTTTGGCACATTGGAGAAGGTAGCCGCTGCAGGGTACGTAAATATTGAGCTTATTGGATTCAATATGAAAAAATTTACACGGTACATCGATGAAATTCCTATGGAATCGGTTAGAGATAAATTCCGAGAGCTTGGTCTTAAGGCGGTATCTGTTCACGAGAGTCCAGCACCTGGCCAAGAACTGATTTCGCATGATTGGGATTCTGTAATGAAGTATTATGCAGGTCTAGATTGCGAAGGCATTGTACTGCCGTCCGTGTGGATTAAAGACCGCGAGGACACGCTGAGAGCTGCCGAACAGATGAACAGCATTGGCAAGAAGATGAAAGAGGGCGGCTTTCAGTTTTATCTGCACAATCACGCCCATGAGTTTAAAACAATCGGCGATGAAACGCTATTCGATCTGCTATTGAATCATACTGATTCATCCTATGTGAAATTCGAGTTGGATCTGGCATGGGTGATGCGAGCAGGAGTAGATCCCATTGCGGTCCTTGAGAAGCTGGGTGATCGCTGTGACATGATTCATCAGAAAGATTTAAGCAGAAGCCTTACTGCAAGTCAGATTAATATAATGGAGGCTGTGCGGCAGAACGGAGATGAGGACCTCGATCCGTTTGAAGTTTATAGAAAATATATAGGCCCTGGTGATTTTGTCGATCTCGGCACAGGCATGTTTGATTTCAAAACGGTGTATGAGCAGATTAGGTCGATGGGGCATGTCCGTTATGCGCTTGTTGAGAATGAGGGCGAGTCGGAAGACAAGTTTAGCAGCATCAGCAATGACTTAACCTTACTTAAAAAATATGTGTAGACCATAAGGAGGAGATTTCAATATGATCAATGGAAAACTGAGGATCGGAATAATCGGCTGTGGCGGAATTGCCAATCAGAAGCATATGCCATCGTTAGCGAAGCTTGCACACCTGGGCGAGATGGTTGCCTTCTGTGATGTTATTGAAGAAAGTGCCAAGAAAGCGGCTAAAGATTTTGGAAGTGCAAACGCTAAAGTATACGTGGATTATAAGCAGTTATTAGAAGACGATTCCATCGATGTTGTCCATGTATTGACCCCTAACCTTCAGCATTCTTATATAACAGTAGATGCGCTGGAAGCAGGGAAGCATGTCATGTGTGAGAAACCTATGGCTATCAACTCCATTGAAGCTAAGAAAATGGTGGATGCCGCCAAGCGGACGGGCAAAAAACTGACGATTGGTTACCAAAATAGGTTCAGAAATGATTCGCAAATTTTGCATAAAGCATGCCGTGAAGGTGAATTGGGCGATATCTATTTCTCTAAAGCACATGCCGTTCGCAGACGTGGAGTGCCGACCTGGGGTGTTTTCCTGGACAAAGAGCAGCAGGGCGGCGGGCCTTTGATTGATTTAGGTACACATGCACTCGATTTGGCATTATGGTTTATGGACAACTATAAGCCGAAATCGGTGTCGGGCTCTGTTTTTCATAAAATGTCGGATAAATATGAAGGTAATATGATGGGGCCATGGGATCCTCAACGATTCGATGTGGAAGATTCAGCTTTCGGATTTATCAAGATGGAGAATGGGGCAACGATATTTTTGGAAGCGGCGTGGGCGCTTAACACAACAGATGCCAGAGAAGCCATGACAACACTTTGTGGTACGGAGGGCGGAGCAGAAATGAGAGCCAGCTCTGTTATAGGTAAAAGTGATGTGGTTTTCAATACGACCAAGTATGGCCAGCTTGTAGAAACGAAACCATCCTTTAGCGGAGGCATCGCTTATTTCGGTCCAGGTGCCGAGGAAGAGGGTGTGAAAGAGGCGAGACAGTGGCTTGAGAGCATTCTGAATGATACCGAGCCTTTAGTCAAGCCAGAGCAAGCCTTTGTTGTCACTCAACTATTAGAGGCTATATATACTTCAGCTGAAACTGGGGAAATCGTACACTTTGAATAGTCTCTTTATTCGTGTAAAGGACATAGTAGAATAAATCTGGCCTCCACCATGATCGGAAAGGAATTTCAGCATGGGAGAGGAATTTATTAATAATGGAAAATGTGTTCAAGGAGGCAGCAGCACCATGAGTAATAAGTGGGTGAAAACAAAAAAGGAAACGGTTACATATATACAAAACAAGGGTGGCCCGACCCTCGGCTATTCTGACTCATCCGGCATCAACATTATCATGGAAGATGGCTTTGCCTTTAAGGATCTCAATAGAAACGGGAAGCTGGACAAATATGAGGACTGGCGCTTACCTGCTGAAGAGCGTGCGAAGGATTTGGCATCGCAGATGTCCATCGAGCAAATTGCTGGTCTGATGCTCTACAGCAGACATCAAGCTGTACCCGCATCGAACGGATTTTTTCCTGCTGCTTATAACGGTAAGTCCTATTCAGAAAGCGGTGCCAAGCCATATGACCTCTCGGATGAACAGATTGCGTTTTTGACGAAAGACCATCTGCGGCATGTACTGCTTACATCGGTCGAAAGTCCTGAGATTGCGGCTCGTTGGAACAATAACGTTCAAGCTTTAGCAGAAGGCGTCGGTCTCGGTATTCCAGCTAACAACAGCAGTGATCCGCGCCATGGCTCCGATTCCAGTAAAGAATATAATGCAGGGGCAGGCGGCGCGATATCCATGTGGCCGGAAACACTTGGATTCGCAGCAACATTTGATCCTGAGCTTGTGCAAAGGTTCGGCGAGATTGCAGCTAAGGAATACAGGGCGCTTGGCCTAGCAACTGCGCTTTCTCCCCAAATCGATATTGCGACCGATCCCCGCTGGGCACGCTTTGACGGCACGTTCGGAGAAGACTCAAAGCTATCAGCAGACTTAGCGCGAGCCTATATTGACGGATTTCAAACATCCACCGAAGAGGGTGTGAACGCGGACGGCTGGGGAGCAGGCAGTGTGAACGCGATGGTGAAACACTGGCCCGGCGGCGGCTCCGGTGAAGGAGGGAGAGATGCCCATTTCGCATACGGCAAATACGCTGTATATCCGGGCAACAACTTTGAGGAGCATTTAGTCCCTTTTCTGGATGGAGCTTTTAAGCTTAGCGGCGGAACGGAGAAGGCATCTGCTGTTATGCCGTATTATACGATTTCTTATAATCAAGACCCGGTAAACGGCGAGAATGTCGGCAACTCCTATAACGCTTATATTGTAGGCGATCTCCTGCGGCGAAAATACGGATACGACGGTGTTGTATGTACGGACTGGGGAATAACAGATGACCTTGGACCAGATATTAGCCGCCTGTTTCCAGGAGGCCGCTCGTGGGGAGTTGAGCAAGGTTATACGGTTGCGGAGCGTCATTACAAGGCGCTTATGGCCGGTGTCGACCAGTTTGGCGGAAATAATGATGTAGGCCCGATTCTTGATGCGTATCGCATTGGAGTTGAAGAGCACGGAGAAGCTTATATGCGCCGGCGTTTCGAGCAATCGGCCGTTCGTCTCTTGAAGAATATGTTCCGAATTGGATTATTCGAAAATCCATATTGCGATGTGGATGTAACGGAGCGTATCGTCGGTAATGCCGATTATATGACTGCGGGCTACGAAGCACAGCTCAAATCGGTCGTGATGTTGAAAAATAAAGGCCAAATTCTTCCCTTACCGAACAGGAAGACGGTCTATATCCCGACCCGGTACAGGCCAGCCGGAACCAATTGGATGGGCTTCCCAACCGAAGCGGTTGAAGGTTATCCTGTTAATCTTGAGGTCGTTCGGAAATATTTCAACGTTACAGATGACCCTGAAGTGGCGGACTTGGCACTCGTTTTCATAACAGGAGCCGATTCGGGCAGCGGGTACAGCAAGGCCGATGCAGAAGCCGGCGGCAACGGCTACGTACCGATCAGCCTGCAATATAAGCCTTATACAGCAGAGCATGCGAGGGAGATGAGCATCGCCGGGGACGAACGGGAAGTGTTGAACCGCTCTTATAAAGGAAAAACGATATGTTCAACGAATGCTACGGACTTAGAAGCAGTGTTGAAAGCGAAGGAAATGATGAAGGGAAAACCAGTCATCGTATCCCTTCAATTATCGAAGCCAACCATTGTAGCAGAATTTGAATCGGCAGCAGATGCAATTGTGGTAGCTTTCGGGGTTCAAGATCAAGCAATTCTGGATATATTGGTTGGCAAATCGGAGCCATCAGGATTATTGCCCATGCAGATGCCCGCTAATATGAAGACCGTCGAAGAGCAGCTCGAGGATGTTCCGCATGACATGGAGGTACATATCGATACTGAGGGCAATGCTTATGATTTCGCATATGGCCTTAGCTGGAACGGCGTTATCGTCGATGAAAGGACCAAACATTACGGCAAGAGTAGATAATTTGTAGAAGTGAAGCCGGGGACCTGTCCCCGGCTATTCGTGGTATAATTTTCATTACTCATTTTTCAAGCAAAAGGGGAATAAATGGAACTTGAAGCTGATCAATCGTTCACAATTTAATTCGCTTCGCTTTAAGCTTATCTCAGGACTTATGCTCGTTATGCTGCCGATGGTTTCCTTCCTGATCTACAGCAACCAGTATTCAATTGATGTCGTACGGAATCAAGTGGCGCAATCCAACAACAATATGCTTAATCTCTATATGGGGCTTATCGACATGACGCTGGGGGATATCGATAATTACCTGCTCAAATTCGCTGCGGAGGAAACAGGGTTATACATACTCGACCGTCCACCTGAGGTCGATATCGACCGTTATAATTTGGAGCGAATTTGGCTGTTCACGGAGCTGAAAGATAATGCCACTTATTATCAAGGATTGGATTACTTCTTCGTTTACTCGCCCTTGAATCAGAATTTACTGTTTGCGCCGAAGCTGACTAGCTCTGTATATTCTGATAATGATTTTATTAAGGATGCGATTACTAATCTCATGCAAGATGAACAAGCCATGAGGAACTATCGGTACGACAAATGGTCCGTTTTTCATGTTAATGAACAGGCCTATTTGCTCCATACGATTAAAGAGGGCAACTTATATATCGGAGCAGGAGTTAATGCAGAAGATGTCATGGGGCCGCTTGATCTTCTCGACCTCGGTACCGAAGGAAGATCGCTGCTCGTTGACGGCAGTAATGCGCCGCTTCAGGACGAAGCTTTTTTTAATGAACATCACATCGATTTGGCCTATTCGTCCGATTCGTATCTTCTTACCGGCATAGACAAAAAATATTTGGTTATTGGAGAGAAGTCTAGCAAGGGTGAATTTGGCTTGGTCGCCGTCGTGCCTGATCAGAATATATTGGAGAAGCTGCCTTATTTGCAAAGAATCATACTGTTCATTGCGACAGGCTCCTTTGTAATCCTGCTTATTGCTCTTTATTTTCTACGTAAAGTGATACTTCTTCCCATTAACCGGATTGTTGTTGCCATGCGTAAAATTAAAGAGGGCTATTTTGAAGCTAGAATTCCAGACAAGCCAGCCTCAAATGAATTCGAACTGATGAACAAGACGTTCAACAGTATGGTTTCCGACATCCAGCAATTAAAAATTGACGTTTACGAGGAACAATTAAATAATCAGAAAGCGGAGCTTAAGCAGCTGCAGCTTCAAATTAATCCGCATTTTTTTCTCAATAGCTTGAATGTTGTTTATTATTTGGCCCAGGAGAAAAAGTACGAACTGATTCAGGAGCTATCCCACTCCTTGATTCGCTATTTTCGATTCATGTTCCGCAGCAATACGGTTTGCGTGCTCCTGAAAGATGAGCTAAGTCATACCGAAAGTTATTTAAATATTCAAAAATTCCGATTTCCAGACAGCTTGACGCATACGGTTTCCGTTAAGGATGAGCTGCTTGACTGCTGCATTCCGCCGTTAATCATCCAAAGCTTTGCCGAAAACACGATTAAGTACGCCATTAACACGGACGAGCCTACTCATATCGATATTAAAATCTGGCGCAGCGACGTATTTCCAGATGATAAGCTGCACATTCAAATTCGCGACTCAGGAAATGGTTTCTCTGAAGAGGTGCTGCAGCAGCTTCAGCAGGAGATCAACCTGACAAATGAAGAAGGCGAGCATATTGGGATTTGGAATGCTAGGCGCAGGCTGCGATTATTGTACGGGGATCAGGCGAGCATCGCCTTCTCTAACGATAATGGTGCCGTTATTGATATGATCATGCCTTTATCGAAAGAAATGAGGTAGAGAAGATGTACACACTTTTAATCGTGGATGATGAAGCCTTTATAGCAAATGGCATTAAATCGAGTGTGGATTGGCAAAGGCTTGGTATAGTGAATGTATTGGTGGCCAACAACCTTCGGCAAGCGAAAGAAGAGTATGGCAAACATCCGATTGATATGATGATTTGCGACATTGAGATGCCGCAGGGCAGTGGATTGGAGCTATATGAATGGGTACGGGAGCAGCACCCGCATACGGAGTGCATCTTCCTAACGTGCCACGCAGACTTTTTCTATGCGCAAAAAGCGCTTCAGCTCGGCAGCTTCGGGTATTTGTTAAAACCGGTACCGCCTGATGAATTGAAGCTTATCATGACGAAGCTAATTGAGAAAATTAGGGTGGAGCGGGAATCAGTTACGAGGGTGACAGAGCGGTTCTGGCAGGATGTGTTGAACCAAGCGATTCCTTCGAATATGGATAAAATGATGGAAGTTATTGATAAGCACAAAATCCCGTACATGAAGACAATGGAATTTCTGCCCGTCGTTATTAGCGTGCAGCACTGGGAGAAGCAGCTGAGCGCCCGTGATGCGCAAATTATGGAGTATGCGCTGCGCAACACACTGGAAGAGGTCGTCATCCAGCGCGGCACGAACGCACAGATCGTCCGAATCAATTCAGATTACCTGCTAATCGTTTTCGCACAAGATCTGCAATCATCAGAAAGCTGTGATCATTTCTACAAGGAAATCAAAAGCCGATGTCACCATTTTATCGAGGTATGCAATCAATATTTGTACTGCCACCTTTCCTGCTATATCGGTAAGTCGGTACATGCGCAAGACGTGCGGAATATGGTCGAGGCGTTGATGGCGTTTCAAAAGAACCAAGTCAATATTGTGGATCGTGTTCTTTTCCTTAACGAGAGATTGAATAAACAATCCCATATTCCATTGCCTTCTATGCATGTATGGTCAGAGCTTATTAAGCAGGGGAATAAGAAAAAACTGATTGAGGAGTCCCAGCAGTTTCTTGACTCATGGAAGCTAATCGAGAGCTTGGATGCCAAAGGCCTACAGCAGTTTTATCAAAGCTTCCTGCAGATGGTTCTTCATACGCTGCAGCAGCAAGGGCTGCGGGCAGATGAGATTTTATCGGAGCATTTATCACCAGAGCGTATTCTGTCAGCTACTCGAAGCGTGAAGGATCTACAGGTTTGGGTGAGGGATGTGCTTGAGAAAGCGCTCGTTCATATTCAAGGGTTGGATTCTAGCGAGTCAGTTGTGGAGAAAACCAAGCGGTACATCGCGCTTCACATTGATCAGGAGCTTTCAAGACAGTACATCGCTGATTATATTGGCCTAAGTCCAGACTATATCGTTAAATTGTTCAAGAAAGAAACGGGTCTTTCGATATCTGACCATATTCTAAAGGAACGGATCCATTTAGCGAAGGAACTGCTGGCCATGACCGACACAACGATCAGCAACGTTGCGCTGGCGGTTGGCTTCTCTAACTTCTCCTATTTTTCCACGCTGTTTAAAAAAGAAGTATCGATGACTCCCCAGGATTATCGCAAATGCTGTCCGTCGAAATAAGTGGTGCCGTTAGAAGTATAATTCATACTTCTAACGGCATTTTTTCTGTTACGATCATGTCGGAAACTCAAAAGTTCGATGTCGGATTCTTAGTAGTTGATGTATTTGCTTTGCGCTAGTATTAGACCAAGCAAGAAAATACTTATAGCCGAAGGTGGTTGGGACCCGTGCAAGCAAACTCTGAGACGTCAACCCTGAATTCGAAGCAGGTCTCATTGAAGATGAAGAAGAAAGCAGCATTCGCATTGGAGATGAGGAAGGTAAAGAAATACAGAGCACTGGTGCTCATGGCGCTGCCCGGTCTTCTGTACCTGCTAATTAACAACTATTTGCCGATGCTCGGCATCGTCATCGCGTTTAAGGACATCAATTTCGCAAAAGGCATTATGGGCAGTGACTGGATTGGATTTAAAAATTTCGAGTATTTGTTTAAAACGACCGATGCTTATATCATTACAAGGAATACGCTGCTTTATAACGTTACTTTCATTGTGTTGAATACCGTAATTGCTATAGCGCTTGCGATTATGCTTAATGAAATTCGCAAACGTTATTTATCGAGAATATACCAGACGCTGATCCTGCTTCCTTTCTTGATCTCAATGGTCATTGTCGGCTATCTGGTGCTCGGTTTCCTTGATGTTGAGAACGGGTTCATGAACAAAACGCTGCTGCCATTGATGGGTTTAGACTCCATTTCTTGGTACAGTGAAACGAAATATTGGCCATGGATTCTGACCCTCGTGAGCGTCTGGAAAGGCGTAGGCAATTTGTGCATCATTTATTTAGCTTCCATCATCGGCATCGATAATGAGTATTACGAAGCAGCAACAATTGACGGAGCTAACAGATGGCAGCAAATTATAAAGATTACACTACCGCTTGTTTCTCCGGTTATAACGATTATGACTTTGCTAGCGATAGGGAGAATATTCTACTCCGACTTCGGGTTGTTCTTCCAGGTTCCGCTTAACACGGGCGCGCTTATGCCGGTTACGAACACGATCGATACATATGTGTATCGCGCATTAATTAATCTTGGCGACATTGGGATGTCCTCTGCTGCCGGCTTGTACCAGGCACTTGTCGGATTTGTTCTAGTTATCCTATCCAATGCAGTCGTAAGAAAATACAACAAGGACAACGCATTGTTCTAGAAAGGGAGAGACTCTATGCAATCAACGGGTAAGCTGTATCAATGGATAATTAATATTATTATGCTGGTTTTCACCTTTTTCTGTGTCATGCCGTTCTGGCTGTTGTTCTCCTCCTCTCTTACGGAAGATATGGAGCTTGTCCGCAGCGGGTACGCCTTTTTTCCTAATAAAATTAGCTTCTCCGCATACAGCTATTTGTGGAACAGCTCTTCGGAAATATTCCGTGCTTACAGCATCACCGTTATATCAACTGTCTTGGGCACAGCACTGGGATTGACGCTTACAGCTATGGTAGCGTATCCGCTTTCGCGGCTTGAAATGCCGTTCCGTAATTCGCTCGCATTTTACGTGTTTTTTACGATGCTGTTTAACGGAGGCCTTGTGCCAACCTATTTGCTTTATACGAATTATTTTGATTTAAAAAATACGATACTGGCTTTGATCATACCAGGCTTACTGATGAATGGATTTTATATCATCCTCATGCGGACCTTTTTCGCAAGCTCTATTCCGCCAGCTATTATCGAATCGGCCTACATCGACGGAGCGAAGGAATGGAAAATTTTCTATCGAATCATATTGCCGCTGTCAACGCCGGTGCTGGCTACGGTAGGCTTGTTCTATACGATCATGTATTGGAATGACTGGTTTAACGGTTTGATTTATTTAACAGATTCTCATTACTACAGTCTTCAGAACTTGTTGAACCGCATTTTGCTGGATGTTCAGTTTTTACAAAATTCAACTCAATCAGGCGGCCGAGGCGCTGAGATTGCCGCGAAAATCCCCCTTGCATCCATGCGGATGGCGATGGCCGCTATAGGGGTAATCCCGTTATTGATCGCCTATCCATTCTTCCAGAAGTATTTCGTGAAGGGACTGACGATTGGTGCTGTTAAGGGATAAGAATAATTGCTAGTAATCAAGACGACTTGATAATATTCTGCTAGACTTTCCAAATATAATGATTTTCAACGGAAAATCGAAAATGGAATGTCGGAAATCTGATAGATGGGTCGTATATTTTCAACTATTCTACTAAGAGTACGCGCTTTAATTACTATAAACAGGGAGGTCATAGAAATGATAAAAAATAAAAAAGTGGCAAAAGCATTTCTCATCTTAGCGTTGGCATTCACCATGTTAATTACTGCATGCGGCAATGGGGGCAAAAACAGCACCAATTCAGGGAAAGCTGGAGCAGCGGCAGACGGAGGAAGCGGCAACGGCAGCGCAGCATTGAAGCCCGTTGAGCTCGTGATGGTATTTCCTGTTGGCGGCGAACCAAAGGATATGAAGCTGGTCTCGGACGAAATTAATAAATTAACGAAGGAAAAAATTAATGCGACCGTAAAGCTCGTTCCGATCGGCTTTGGTGCTTGGTCTCAACAAAAAACGCTGATGATGTCGGGCAATGAGCAGATCGACCTAATCGTAAGCGGTCTCGGAACCTACAGCCAGGATGTAGCTAAAGGGCAGCTTCTTGAGCTTGACAATTATTTAGCGGAACAAGGGCAAGGAATTACGGAAGCACTTGATTCCCTTGATCCGGCGTTCTTAAATGCAACAAGAATCAACAGCAAAATTTACGGCGTTCCGAGCATCAGGGATTTGGCTGCAGACTATGGAATCACAATGCGGAAAGATTTGGTTGATAAATATAACATAGACACGACCGCGATTAAATCGCTAGACGATTTGGACGCTGTATTCAAAATAATTAAGGACAATGAGCCGGGCATCATTCCAACGGTCAAGTACTTAACTTCTATAATTGATATTTACGTTAATAGTTTCTTTGATAACTTGGGTGAAGGATTGGGCGTTCTTCCAGGCTATGACAACAATCTTCAGGTCGTCAATATGTATGAGACACCGGAATACGCAGAAATGCTGAATACGGTCAGAAGATGGAATCTAGCAGGCTATATTGCCAAGGACGCCGCTACAAGCACCGAGACACAATACAATTTGGTTAAATCGGGCAAAGCTTTCTCGTTCATATCCCATATGAAGCCAGGCATTGAAAGTCAAGAATCGAGGTCAACAAGCAAGGAAATGGTGTCTATACATTTCAGACCTGCAGCTACAGCAACATACAACATTACTTCGATTATGTGGAGTATTGCAAGAAACTCGAAGGATCCCGAGAGAGCAATGATGCTGCTCAATCTAATGTACACCGATAAACAATTCATTAATCTGCTGGACTATGGTATTGAAGATACACATTACGTGAAAGTGTCCGACAACGTCATCGATTACCCGAAAGGTGTTGATGCAACGAATTCTGGATATAACCTGCAAATGGGATGGATGTTCGGCAATCAGTTCTTGTCCCACATATGGAACGGGGATGATACGGAGCTTTGGAATCAGCTGGCAGAATTTAATAGAAATGCCATAAAATCGAAAGCGCTGGGCTTCACCTTTAATGCTGATGCCGTCAAAACCGAAATAGCAGCGGTAACGAACGTTCAGAATCAATATAAAGTTGCTTTGGAGACGGGGACTGTAGATCCGGTGTCCAAACTGCCTGAATTCAATAAACAATTGAAAGCAGCGGGAATTGACAAGATCATCGCTGAGAAACAGAAGCAGCTGGATGCATGGGCGGCTGCAAGCAAAAAATAATTAGACAACGCTGCCTGAACCATCTGGACATACTATATATCATTTACATGAAGCAACACAATGCGACTCACTATCGCATTGTGTTTTTTTTCGATCTCACATGGGCAGGATGTATTCTTTAAAAGTTACAAATAGTTTTTAATTCCTCTATAGTTCGTAATCATGAGTAGTTATATCATATTCAATGTAGTGGCTCATCAATGATCAGTTTCGCGCGAATAGCAACCAAGCAACCATTGAAGCGAATCGATTTCGTTTTGAAAGCGCTACACGTGTTGGGTGTAACCAATTGCTAAGGGGGAAAATTCATGTGGAAGCGTAAAACAATGCTGCTGTTCTGTAGTCTGATTTTGATACTTATGGCGGCATGCAGCAGTGGTTCAGGCGGAGGTAAAAACAGTAATGGAACCGGGAATGATGACGGAAGCACGCCTGCTGCGTCGAATGCGACGGAAAACGGAAAAAACGAATCAACTGGAGAAGAAGAATTGAGCGGTACACCAGAAATGGATTTCGATATGGGTGGCCGGACGATCAAGTGGGTATCCTGGTACGATGAGTCGATTAAGGGAGACAACCCAGACAGCATTAAGATGAAGGAAAATCTTGATGCTTTAATGAAAAAACACAATTTCAAAGTGGAATACGTTGTTGTCGATTACGGAGAATATCAAGAGAAATTAACGGCTTCATTGGCAGCAGGAGCGCCGATCGGCGATATTATTCGAGTAGCTAGGCCATGGATGATTCCAGGACTGGTTAAACAAGGCTTGTTCACGCCAGTGGATGAATACACGAAAAATGAGAAAGTGTTCATTCAGCAATATACGAACGAGTACTCTCAGTTCGAAGGAAGAGGTTATGGATTTAGGGCAGGTATTAACGGCGCATCATCGGGCATCTTCTATAACCGCACTTTGATGAATCAATTGGGTTTAAAGTCGTTGCAGGAATATGTGAAGGAAGAAAACTGGAATTGGGATAATTTCATACAGGTTGCGAAAGAAGCGAACAAAGATACGAATAACGATGGCAAACTCGATGTATGGGGGCTAGCTAGCGCTTCGATTCTTATTCAAGCCATGGCTGCGAATGAAGCGAATCTAGTAATGGAAGATAAGCAAAACCTCGAGGATCCCAAAACGTTGGAAGTATTGAACTTCTTGTCACGACTCGCAACCGAGTCCGTCGCCAGACCTACGGAAGGCGGAGATTGGACTGAGCCAGGTCAATTTTTCCGCCAAGGCAACACGTTAATGATTGCAAGCAACGATTATGAAATGGAAAATTTCAAAAAGGATATGCCGGATATTGACATTGGGTTCCTGCCATTTCCTAAAGGGCCTAGCGCTACTCAATATAACTCCCATAATACGATTCCAAACTACTTGACGATTCCTAGCGTAGTCGAAAACCCTGAGCAGTTGGTTTATATTTATGAGAAGATCAACGATATCGATTCAATCTATGACTATCCGAAGCAATCAAGGTTCGAAACGTTATTCAGCAACATGGACGATCTCAATAATGCGAAGATGGCGGGAGAGAGCATCAAAGTTATCGAGGGCAAAGACGGGTATCCTTCCATGCCGTATTACGAATTTGTTGGAGAAGTACTGGAAGGCATTTCGGTATCGACCGTCGTCGAGAAATATAAAGTGCCGTTCCAGGCAGCAGTAGACGAAATTTGGCAAAAGTAACAACAACATATAAATGATCAGCAATCCCCTCTAACCGATTAAGATTAGAGGGGATTGCAATATTCTAGATGATTGCGGCGAGACATATTAAAGCTTTTTAGCAATTGAAGGAGGATATCCTTTCATTTCCTTGAAAACTTTGCTGAAATAGGATATATCATGAAAGCCGCAACGTTCAGCGGCTTCTCTCACCGTAAAGTCGCCAATGGATAGCATGGCTTCGGCGTTGTTGATGCGAATTCGTTGTAAATATTTCTTGTAGCTCGAACCGGTGTTCTCTTTAAATAATTTACCTATGTAGACGGGGTGAAGGTTTAACTTTTCCGCCAAATCGTTAATTGTAATATCTTCCGAATAATGATCAGCAATGAAGCTGGTTAGTTTTTTAATCCGTGTATCGGTTCCAGTCGTCGATTGCCGATTAAAGTTGCTGAGCAGACGGTGGAGGATGAGTTCGAACAATGCTCGAGCTTGTATCATGTAAAACGGTTGCTTACTCATCCAGACCTGGTTGAATTCACGAATGTAGCCAATAATTTCCTTGGTAATTACTTTCTTCGTGATGACTCCGAACGGAAGATGGACATGATTATGCGGTTCAGCCCATAAGAAATTGAAGGGATACGCTTTCATAGTACAACCCCAGAAAGTATTGGCTTCTCGGACACTGCCCTCCGGAACGTAGACAAGATCTCCAGCTTCTACGGAGAATTTTTCTCCGTTAATGAAATAATTGGCCTTGCCCTCAATTACAAAAGTGAGATCATGAAAGTCAATTGTTGTCTTCTGAATCTTCCAATCCGGATAACATCTTCGGTCTGCAAATAGAAAGACATGGGGTACAAGATATGGATGATACTCAAGCTCCAAAATAATTCGCCTCCTTTAATATTATATTAATGTCATATTTTTCATTTACAACCAGTCAAATGATAGGTATTTTCTTTTCTGCTACTAATTCATATTCTATTGATAATTCACTATATTTTTAAAGCAAGAATATAAAGCTGCTGTTAGTTGGTAAACAAGGCCAAACATGATGACATGTATGCATCGCTGTTCTTATCAAAACAGATTACAAGTATTTATATATAGGAGGTCAGTTTCATGTTCGAAGAATTTGGTTTTTCATCAGGCGACCGATTGTTGATTATTAATGCAGATGATTTCGGATTGACTAAGGCGACCAACCAAGCTGTTATTCATTTGTTCGAGCAAGCTGCTATTACTTCTACATCTATAATGATGCCATGTTCCGCTGCTAAGGAAGCAGCGCTTATTGGTTCACAGAGGAATCTAAGCAGCATCGGTATACATCTTACCCTAACAAGTAACGAAAAATATTCATTTAAGCCGCTGTATCAGCAAAAAGTGCTTGAAAGCTTAACGACTGCAGATGGTTATTTCCATCATAACGCTTCTCTTGTAGAACAAAATGCAGATCCCGAAGACGTGAGAGCGGAGTTGGATGCACAAATTCAAAGCGCTATGCGCTTAGGCATTGATCCCACTCATCTGGATAACCATGGGGGCAGCATAATGGGACTACACCATGGTCGTGATTTTCTGGAGATCGCTTTCGATTTGTGTGAGAAGTACCGACTGCCTTTTCTTTTGCCTCTGAAAATTGTAGAGCAGCCCTATTTCAGCAGCAATCAGAAGGAAATATTCCGTAAAAGAATAGATACTGCTAAGAGTCGAGGCATACTGTTAATTGATGATTTAGTTAGTCTTCCTTATCAGCTTAGCGATGAAGAGGGCTACGAGGATCTAAAGAACCAATTAATCGAGCTTCTAAAAAATCTAAAACCAGGAATCACGCAATGGACTGTTCATCCCTCTATCGTTACAGACGAGCTAAAAGCCGTAACTCCTCATTTCCGTGAGAGAGAACTGGAATATCGACTACTGATGGATCCTGAGATTAAAAGTATAATTGATAGTGAGAACATTCAGCTTGTATCGTGGAAAAACATAAGGGATCTACAGCGGAAGATGGACAAGACTTCTGGTGGTTGAAAGCTGGAACGGGAATGAAAGCCAATTGTCTGAATTTCAAAAAAGTGAAATTGCGCACGCAGTCGAGCTCATTTAGCAGGCGCTGCCCTTTGATGGCTGTGATATACACATATAAGAAGATCTTTTAAATGTGGTTTCAGACCCTTGTGGATTAATAAAAAACAGACTGTCATCAAGTGATGGCAGTCTGTTCTAATCATGTAGAAGGTATAAGATTAATTGTTTTCATCTTTGTTGTCTTCTTTTTTCTCTTCATTGAACCATAAGGGATCATCACAATCGACTTCACCATTATAGTTGATTAGTATTTCATCTCCAGCCTTAATATCTGTATAGGCATAGAAGTCAACCGTATGGTTGTCAAAGTTTATTTCATAATCCGCATTGGGCTCGTAGGAATGGTTAAACAGCATGCCATATCCTAGAAGGAGGGCGGTGTGGTTAGCTCCATATTCAAACACATAGTCAGCAAGAAATGTTTTCTCTATAAAAACATGTTCCTCATTGAGATAAGGAATGACAGGTGCTTCATGGATAAGGTCGCCTTTTGCGATATCTTGTTTTGCAAATACTCCTCTATTGAACTCTCCATCACTAAGCTTAGAAGTTTTGATCTCAATCATTTTAGTCACCTGCGCGTTTTCTTTAGTATATGAAGCCTTTATTTATAAAGTATTCCTGAGCAGTAAGGATGAAAGTCTTCATTTTAACTCACCGCTGGTCATATGGCAATATATCGATAAAGTATTCCGTGCAAATAAACGCTGGACAATCTTAGGTGGACCATTAGAAATACCCCTTAAGGAGTGAAAAATTTCATGATGAACAGCAGGCTTATTATCGTTGACGGAATGCCAGGCTCAGGCAAATCGACAACAGCAAGCTTTATATCTGATAGCTTAACCGCTCTTCATATCAAAAATAAGCTATTTCTTGAAACAAGCCCACATAATCCGTTATTTATTAATACACCTGCTATTGATTCATTAAGCTCTGATGAGGAATTGTGAGTGTTGCTCTTTTTAAAGGGATGAAGGAAAACAAGGTCAAGGCATTAGCCAAAAGAATAATAGAAATTATTTATTCCATGAATCCCATATTTATTTATTATTTTCAAGTAAACGTGGAGGGGAATTGGAGATGGATTTGTGATGTGCGCGGATCGGAATTTGCCAAAGTATGCGGCCTGCACTCAGATGCTGATTTCCAAAGAGCAGCCGAAGGCTGGTCCTATACACAAGACTTATTCTGTGAACTCTTAAAGGAGTGGGCAATTCCGACGAAAATAATCAGGAACGTTGATTATAACTGGGACGAATACATGAAGGAGATAAGTGAATTTTTATTTCAAGTCTAATAAAACAATTAAACGTAGGGGGCTACTATGACAGCGAACATGGATATTACTTTAGGGAGTAAAGAAGAGAGCGAATATGTAAGGAGAAAACTAATTGAGTTTAATGCGAAGCATGTTCCTGAGCACTTGCAGTCTCGCTATGAGGAAATAAACCTGACCGTAAAAGATGAAGACGGCACCATCGTTGGCGGATTGCTCAGCGTCCTTTGCTGGAACTGGATTGAGGTTGATATCCTGTGGCTGAATGAATCGAAACGAGGATTAGGCTACGGCACTCGCCTTTTAGATGAAATTGAACATATTGGGAAAGAGAAACAATGTACGTTTATTAAGCTGAACACCTTCAGCTTCCAAGCACCTGATTTTTATGTTAAGAACGGTTATAAAGAAATCGCTATTATAGAAGAAGCGCCGACAGGAAGCAGGCATTATTATTTCAAAAAAGATATTTCGTAAACGAAAATAAAAAAGGCTGCATGGCAGCCTTTTTTATTTTCATTTACTCGCGGCAAATCATCAATTTATTTCCGTCAGGGTCTTTCACCACGAACCAATGATCATGTTCGATTTCTGTTACAAGCTCGACACCCAGTTCCTTCATATATGCTAAAGAGCCATGCAGGTCATGGGTAAGAAACATAAATGCAGGCGTTTGGATGGTAGGAGCTCCTTCAGGCTCTTGGCCTCCCCACATGGGCATGGTGTCCAGAATGATTCCAGTACCTTGCATTGGAAGCGGGCATAGGTGATCATTCATAATTTGACAATCTGCTTCCTGAAAGCCTAGAACGCGGCAATACCAGTTTCGAGCCTCCTTAATATTTCGTACCGGAATAAATACACTGCCTATCTTGTTCATTATTGGGCTTTGTTTAGTAGAACCAGCTGTAGATTGTTGTTCGTTCATTTGAATCCCTCC
>NZ_KZ614144.1:5481711-5501711 GCF_002884445.1 Paenibacillus castaneae | reverse complement strand
AACACGCACTGGAGGCCCGAACCCACGCACGTTGAAAAGTGCGGGGATGAGGTGGGGGTAGCGGAGAAATTCCAATCGAACTCGGAGATAGCTGGTTCTCCCCGAAATAGCTTTAGGGCTAGCCTCGAGGAATGAGCGTCGTGGAGGTAGAGCACTGATTGGGTGCGGGGCCCGCCAAGGGTTACCAAGTCCAGTCAAACTCCGAATGCCATAGACGTGCTACTCGGGAGTCAGACAGTGAGTGCTAAGATCCATTGTCAAGAGGGAAACAGCCCAGATCATCAGCTAAGGTCCCCAAGTGTGTGTTAAGTGGGAAAGGATGTGGAGTTGCAAAGACAACCAGGATGTTGGCTTAGAAGCAGCCATCATTTAAAGAGTGCGTAATAGCTCACTGGTCGAGTGACTCTGCGCCGAAAATGTAACGGGGCTAAACACACCACCGAAGCTATGACATGTGCCTATATGGTACTTGGGTAGGGGAGCGTTGAATACGGATTGAAGTTGGACCGTGAGGACTGGTGGACTGTATTCAAGTGAGAATGCCGGTATGAGTAACGAAAAGACAAGTGAGAATCTTGTCCGCCGAAAGCCTAAGGGTTCCTGAGGAAGGCTCGTCCTCTCAGGGTAAGTCGGGACCTAACGCGAGGCCGAAAGGCGTAGTGGATGGACAACAGGTTGAAATTCCTGTACCACCGAAGATCGTTTGAGCAATGGGGTGACACAGAAGGGCAGTGACGCGGACTGATGGAATAGTCCGTCCAAGCAGTGAGGCTGATCGATAGGCAAATCCGTCGATCATAAAGGCTGGGCTGTGATGGGGAGCGAAAATTGCAGTAGCGAAGGTCATGTACTCCGGCTGTCAAGAAAAGCCTCTAGTGAGATCTAGGTGCCCGTACCGCAAACCGACACAGGTAGGCGAGCAGAGCATGCTAAGGCGCGCGGAAGAACTCTCGTTAAGGAACTCGGCAAAATGACCCCGTAACTTCGGGAGAAGGGGTGCCCCGGTAAGGTGAATAGCCTGAGGGGGCCGCAGTGAAAAGGCCCAAGCGACTGTTTAGCAAAAACACAGGTCTGTGCGAAGCCGTAAGGCGAAGTATACGGGCTGACGCCTGCCCGGTGCTGGAAGGTTAAGGGGAGCGGTTAGGGGTTAAACCCGAAGCTGTGAACCGAAGCCCCAGTAAACGGCGGCCGTAACTATAACGGTCCTAAGGTAGCGAAATTCCTTGTCAGGTAAATTCTGACCCGCACGAATGGCGTAACGACTTGGGCGCTGTCTCAACGAGAGATCCGGTGAAATTTTAATACCTGTGAAGATGCAGGTTACCCGCGACAAGACGGAAAGACCCCATGGAGCTTTACTGTAACTTGATATTGAACTTTGGTACGATCTGTACAGGATAGGTGGGAGCCTTTGAAGCATGAGCGCCAGCTTGTGTGGAGGCAACGTTGGGATACCACCCTGATCGTATCGGAGTTCTAACCTAGGACCATGAAACTGGTTCGGGGACCGTGTCAGGTGGACAGTTTGACTGGGGCGGTCGCCTCCTAAAATGTAACGGAGGCGCCCAAAGGTTCCCTCAGAATGGTTGGAAATCATTCGTAGAGTGCAAAGGCATAAGGGAGCTTGACTGCGAGACCTACAAGTCGAGCAGGGACGAAAGTCGGGCTTAGTGATCCGGTGGTACCGAATGGAAGGGCCATCGCTCAACGGATAAAAGCTACCCTGGGGATAACAGGCTTATCTCCCCCAAGAGTCCACATCGACGGGGAGGTTTGGCACCTCGATGTCGGCTCATCGCATCCTGGGGCTGAAGTAGGTCCCAAGGGTTGGGCTGTTCGCCCATTAAAGCGGTACGCGAGCTGGGTTCAGAACGTCGTGAGACAGTTCGGTCCCTATCTGTCGCGGGCGCAGGAAATTTGAGAGGAGCTGTCCTTAGTACGAGAGGACCGGGATGGACGTACCGCTGGTGTACCAGTTGTTCCGCCAGGAGCACCGCTGGGTAGCCAAGTACGGACGGGATAAGCGCTGAAAGCATCTAAGCGTGAAGCCCCCCTCAAGATGAGATTTCCCAGTATGTAAGACCCCTTGAAGACGACGAGGTTGATAGGTTCGGGGTGGAAGCACAGCAATGTGTGGAGCTGACGAATACTAATCGGTCGAGGGCTTATCCTAAAATCGTTTGCATGGACCCATACATCCGGCAGACAGCAGCAATAAGGTTTCAGCAAACCTACCTTTCGTATCCAGTTTTCAGGGCGTAAGCTGTTAATGCTTGCATTAACGCTTGACCCACTACTGTGGGTTTTTATTATTATAATCAATGTTTAAATAGGGGAAGCTCAAGCTGAATGCGCTTGGGTTTTTTTTGAATCTTAGCAGGGAAATAATGAGGCCCTGAGGCTGCAGCTAGAGCTGAGGGGCAATTACATCCAATTGAAGCGATTCTTGAGTTATGAAGAGGCTGCTCTGTTTACCCATCAAGTTTGGGATAACAGAGCAGCCTTTTTATTCGTTTTTATAGCTTGAATGAAGAGAAGCTTGAACAAAAATAGTATGAAATTTGTAAATAGCATTGATATTACTTTAGAACTAAAATATAATACATTAGCGGCAAAAGTAGACTTAGGGGTGTGAGAGGTTTAGATGAATCAAACAGAAGGCTTGAAAGTACGTTTTTGGCCCGTAATGGTGGCTATCTTTATCGGATCGTTTTTGTGTGTGTTAGCATCAGCTACGATCAATTTAGCATTAGAAATATTAACGGAACATTTTCATTCGACACTGGGCTCCGTTCAATGGACGTTGACCGGATTTATGCTGGCGATGGGAACGACAGCGCCGATTGCCGGTTATTTAGGAGAGAGATTTAGTTATAGAAGACTATACTTGTCCTCGCTAGTCGGTTTTACACTGGCTTCCATTTTATGCGCAACGGCTTGGAATGAAGGATCATTAATTACGTTTCGTGTTTTACAAGGAGCTTTTAGCGGATTGATCATTCCAGCTACGATGTCAATCATTTATCAAATTATACCTAGAGAAAGGCAAGCAATGGCAGTTGCATTCTGGGGATTAGCAGCAATGCTGGCGCCTGCATTCGGTCCAACGATTAGCGGGTGGGTGCTGCAAAACTTTAATTGGCAATGGCTATTTCTAATGAATATACCGATTGGGCTAATCGCCATTTGGTTTGTATATGCTTATATTCCTTATTATCGAATGAATGTTCCCAAAAGCTTCGACTTACTAGGCTTCCTGACGGTAGTAGTAAGCAGTTCATCATTACTGCTTGCACTTGGGCAAGGCCATAACTGGGGATGGGGATCATTCAAGGTTATTGCACTCTTCGTTATCGGGGGAGTATCTCTGATTTTATTCATATGGCGAGAGCTGACAGCAAAAACACCGCTGCTTAATTTAAAAGTATTTAAAAACAAACGTTTTACCTTAAATGCCATTATTTCTAATATTATTACCATCAGCTTATATTCAGGTACACTCCTTACTCCGGTATTTCTGCAACGAATTCAGCATGTATCTGCAATGGATACCGGCATGATTCTTCTTCCTGCATCGCTGGCAATGGCTCTGCTGATGCCGGTAGTCGGAAAGCTTTATGGCATATTAGGGCCACGCATATTAATGTCGTTTGGGATCGCGCTTCTTACAGTAGGTACACTAGCTTTAAGCTGGCTCAGCGTGGATGTATCTCATGCCTATGTAATAGGGTGGATGGTCGTGCGGAACATCGGAATCGCGTTCGTGGTAATGCCTTCAAGCAATGCTGCCATGGAGCAAATACCGGCTGAACTGTCGGGTCACGCTTCTGCTATCACCAACTGGACAAGAAACGTATTTGGATCATTCGCTATTGCCATCTTTACTACGATGCTCGCATCAAGGTCACTCGTTCATGCAACGGATTTCATGAAGGCAGGCAATACAGATGCCTTGCATATTCAAATCATGTCCTTTACGATGAGCGTGAATGACGTTTATGTAGTTGCTACCTTGGTGGCTGCCGTTGCACTTCCTATTAGCCTTTTTGTAGGCAAGACAAAACGAGCAGACGAGAATGACGGGGTTAAACGAAGCACGGTTACAGCTGCAAAGACTGTTTCCCGCTAAGCATAAGATTGTAGAAGAAGCCTAAGTCGATTTATGACTTAGGCTTCTTCTTTTTCTGTGAAGAACTCTTTGTAATATTGTTCTTTATTAAGAATTAAAATAATGATATATTGGGATTGTGACGAATATTGATCATTATAAAGAACGACCTGCGGGGGGCTCAAGGCAAATGAAATACAATATCGATTTGAATAGAGATACAATTCCTTATTTTCTTTCTAAGCGAGCAATGGATTACCCGAATGATGTTGCATTCAGCTTTCCGGAACTGAACCAGCATTATGATTGGTCTACCATCTGGAGGGAAACCCGGTTGCTGGCAAAGAGCTTTCTGAAGCTGGAGATCAAAAAGGGCGACTCAATTGCGCTGCTTATGCCGGGTAGTATGGAAATGCTTTTGTCGATGTTAGCGGCAGCTTGTGTCGGAGCCATTATCATTCCGCTAAATGCATACTCCAAGAAGGAGGAGCTTGAGAATTATTTGAAGGATGCACGTCCAGTCGCCATAATAATGGGTGCTGAGGGTCATCATATGAATTACCCAGCTATGATGCAGGAAATTATTTATGAGAATAATCGGATTGGCAGGGATGGATCGTGGATCCCTACCCATCTATTCGTGCTGAATGGTGCAGAAGATTTGGCAGCGCCATTTCGATCATTTAAAGAACTGTTTGTGCTTGGTGCAGCTATAAATGAGCACCACTTGGTTGCCGCATGCCAAGCCAATGACGCCGCTGACCCGCTCATTCTACTTTACACCTCGGGAACACTAGGAGCACCGAAAGGTGTGCTTCGTTCCACGGCTTCATTTATCGCATCTGCTAATCAAGCTCAGTCTACACCTAAAGGCTCGTCCTTTCTCTCCAAAATCAGTGACCGTGTCACTCGCCGATTCTCCGTCATGAGTGTGCTGCCCCTCTATCATCTAGGAGGCTTCTCTATTATATTTACAGCCTTGAAGGCCTGCCATATCCGGATCGTCATGCTCACACATTTCAATCCTTTACGTGCATTATCAAGCGTAGAGACCGAGAAATGCAGAGTATTGGTTGGCACACCTTTTATGGTTTTGCAAATGCTTTCATCTTCCACGAGAAAGGATTATAACCTTAAATGCTTGCTTGGGGTAGTGTTTACTTCTGCAGCTGTGAATAATATAACATTACAAAAAATAATGAAAGATTTAAGTTTGCTATTTTTCATGGTTAGCTACGGCTCATCAGAAGCTGGCGCTGTCGCGAATGGGACTTGTTTTCTTAATAGAAAGAACAACTTTGTGCTGCCGCTCATATATAAGCTGTTAAAGCATACGAGTCTATTTAACGGAATTATTCATTATAAGGATTTTCAGAATGATTCTTACAGCATCGGAGGTAAAGTAGACAAGGCTGTAGAAGTGAAAATAGTTAGTCCCGAAACAGGCGATGAGCTGTCGTTGTATTCGCATGGCGAAATATGGATTCGGAGCTATCGTGTCATGCGCTATACGGCCGAGAGCAGCGAGAGGTCCAGCTTTACAGCAGATGGATGGTATAAGTCAGGTGATCTTGGTTTTTTGGATGAAAGAAGACATTTGACTATTACAGGCAGACTTCATCGTCTTATATCACGGGGCGGCGAGAAAATATCGCCAATCGAAATAGAGAATGTGCTGCTGCGTCATGAGGATGTAGCTGAGGCAGTTGTTTTAGGTATTCCGGATGAGCTTTACGGAGAACAAATATGCGCTTGCATTGTTCTTAGGCAGGGTGCTGAAATAACTGCGGATAAGCTGAGAAATGATCTAGCGCCGTATTTATCCACCTTTAAGCTGCCGCGTTATTTTGTATTCCTACCCATTCTGCCGCTTTCAGCAACAGGTAAAATCTCTGTTGCTGATTTAAAGTCAAACGTGCTCAATGGAATCGGAGAGAGGCGGAAAAATGCGTAAATATTATCCTGGCATAACGCTCTTCAAGCTGGTAGGATCTTTACTCGTATTAATTGCGCATATTATGCTGTTACACTATATGACGCTGCTGCCGGGGCAGCAGCTCGTTCAGTTTACCTCTCTTGCTCTTCGAAATGTGGTTCCATGCTTTTATGTAGTTGCAGGGTTTCTCGCCTATAAAGGATGGACTCATACGGCTAGGCGATCTGCATATATGAAGAGGTATATTTCACGGATATTGCTGATATACTGTTTTTTTTGTTTGATTTTTGTTGGACAAAACATAGTACCAATGTTAATTAGTGACGGCCTAGGTTTCGGAAATGTATTCCTACAAATCAAAATCATAATAGTAGCTGTATTTCTAACGGGACCTTTTATTCAATTTTGGTTCATACCCCCGCTAATTTTCGGAATGCTTGCTGCCTATTGGCTCGTTCAAAAACAACAGATTCGTTTAGCCTTCATCATGGCGCTTAGCGGCTTTGTCTTCATTCAATTTATATCTGGAAGCTTAATGAATGTGTCAGGGATTAATGCGGAGAGTTTCCCGTTTCTAGATGCCGCGTATGCAGAGTATTTAATTTTATTTACGACAAGATACATCGGTTTTGGTCTTACTTTTGTAATCGCCGGCGTTTTACTTGCGAAATACGAGGACGTTTTTTTGCAAATCAGAGCTATTCCATTTCTCATAACTACAGTTCTTTTCAGCTTAGCGGAAACACTGCTTTTGATTCGCTTCTCGGAATGGTCAACGGACTATAAGCTCGCATTCAGCGTTCTTCCGAATACGCTACTCCTTTTCTATGGAATCCTTCGAATCCGTAGTAATGCTATACAGACCTATCATAAATTTTTTAGTCGGTTCAGTCTTGTAACCTTCTTCGGCCATATTTTATTTATACAAGTGAATCGTTATATGCTAGGCTGGACCTCTCCCGAATTGAATATGGCTCAAAATTTTGTATTATTATTTATCACGCTTATACAGTGTATCGCATTTACTGCGCTATTTAGTTTGAAATTTAAGTATTTCAAAACAAGGCAGACAAAGAATATATCCTCATAATATTGATTGAAACTGCAAAATAAAAACCTGACCAAATGAAGGTCAGGTTTCCTTTTGTTCTGTACAGCAGTCTTACATTGGATTTTCTTCATCTGAATCCTGTGAGGATGGGGACTCTACAAGACGGAAATCATCTGTTTTTTCGCCATCTTCCCATATTTCAACGAATAAGGCATCACAGTTTTCAAAGTCCTCGGATTTAAGCGATAAGGCTTTTTCATCGTCAGAGCCGACATAGACGTTCTCCAACCCATCCTCATTGAATGCTTGAATGACATATATTTTCATTTATTTGCGCCTCCTGCATATTAAGCTTATAGCAGTATAACACAAACTTCTTAACGAGTTTTAAATCTGCTGATCGTTTCTTGCAAGTCCTCAGCCATTTTGGCGAGTGAACGTGAGGCAGAGGTAATTTCCTCCAACGATGATGACTGCTCTTCTGTAGAAGCCGAAACTTGCTTGGTACCTGCAGCGGAGCTTTCTGTAACTTGCGTGATGGTTCTCATCGAGCCCGTCATCTCATCTACGCCCGCCGTCATTTCTTGAACGGATGCGGATACTTCCTCAGATTGTGCGGCAACATTTGTAACAGCCTCCTGGATATATTCGAAGGATTGTCCTGCTGTATGCACGATTTCAATACCGGATTTCACTTCTTTGGTGACGGCTTCCATTGATTGAACAGCTCTGTCCATGCCCATTTGAATCGTAAAAATGAGATTTGAAATTTGTTGAGCAGATTCAGAGGACTGATGTGAGAGCTTCCGCACCTCTGTAGCCACCACTTCAAATCCTCGGCCGTGTTCACCTGCTCTTGCCGCTTCAATGGCCGCATTAAGCGACAGTAGATTGGTTTGAGCAGATAGCTCGGTTATAACTTGAACGATTTGGCTAATTTCTTCGGATTGGCTGCCAAGCTCCCCGACAACCTCAGCTAATCCGTTCACCGTTTCACTAATTGAATTCATCTGCTCGACAGCTGTTTGAATGAATCCATGCCCGTGTACAGCCTTTTCCGATGCTTCCGCAGCTTTGGCGGATACATTTTGCGTGTTTTCAGCAATTTGTTGGAAGCCGATGGACATTTCATTAATCGTCTGCAGGCCATCTCCTACGACCTTGACCTGCAAATCAATTCCACTTGCAAACTCCTGCATAGCTTTGGCTATTTGTTCCGTTGCAACGGATGTTTGCTCTGAATTGGCTGTTAATTCCTCTGAAGAAGCTGCTACTTGCTCCGCGTTTGATCCAATTTGAGTAATAACGCTTCTGAGATTGTTAGACATCATATTAAAGGAGCTTGCCAGCACACCAAGCTCATCCTTATTATTCATCTTGACGGCATCGCCCGTAAGATCTCCAGCTGCAATCTTCTCCGCTGCTCTAGAAACGGCTATGATAGGATTAGTAATTAGACGCCCTATAAAAATAGCAATAGCGAGACCTAGAATGATGGAGATAATACCTGAAATAATGAGTAAACGACTAACATCACTGGAATGCTTCGCTGCATCGGCGATTCCTGTGTCTAAATCATTTTGCTGCTTGCTTTCCATCGCGTTCATAGCTTTCTCGAAATTATTAACAATGATGGGGCCTTGGGTTGTTAGTAAGTTTGTGATCATTAACATATTATTAAGTCTCTTATAATCAATGATTTGCTTCGTGAAATTAAAATATTCTTTTTCATGCGTATCGGATTCTACCAACAAATCTTTCATCGTTTGTGAATACAAAGTTGGGGCAAGCTCGTTGCTTATGCTCACATATAGGGAGTGCGAATCCTCCAGACTTTTTAATGTTTTATCATTTCTTTCTATAATATAACCTCGCAGGGCAACCTGCTCAGATTTCACTGCGCTGACCATATTTTTTATTTTCAGCATTTTTGCAGTTTTGTCGTTTATCAATTCCGCATATGTACTGTTTACTGATTGCAGTTGGCCGATGCTTACTATAATAATCAATGCCATTATAAGAAGAATAGATATAAAGCCTAATAATAATTTTATCCTAATTGAAAAATTCCTCATGTCGTTCCTCCTAGTAGTTTGTTCAAACAAAGATGGATACATGCTCGGCAAGACATTACATAATAGCGCTTTCAAAAATGAGTGGCTGCTTCAGAGCGGAAAACCCAAAAAAATGACATAACCGATAGGCTATGCCAACTTCTTGATGAGTGGCTCGCAGCATGGTGTCGTTCTTCGTTCTTTTTCGAAAAATTCCCCTTTTTTGATAAAATTTTCAATGTTTTTGTTTAAATTTGTAATATTGTAGCATGTTTTGCGTGTTTAATCTATATGCTTTTCCCTTGATTGATATGGAAAAAAGCTAGTTTATTGCAAGGCTTATATGTATCTAGAAGATCAAGCGTACGAGAGCAGCACATAAAACACCTGTAATCACGGTGATTAATAAGCTTTTTGTCTTCATAGCGATAAATAAGGTAGGGAGCATAATTAAGAGATGAAGCCCATTTATCGCAGGTATGGAATCGGTTTGGCGGATAGCTCCTTGAACGACCAATGCTGTAAGCAAGCAGACTGGAATATAGGAAAGCCACTTCGTAAAGGGCTTAGGCAATTGAAGCCTCCGAATAATAGCAAATGGCAGTATTCGCGGAATAATGGTTACTAAAGCGCACCCAACAATAATGAGAAAAACAGTGAGATCAACCTTCATTTTTCTGTCACCGCCCCAATGGCCGCACAAATAATGGTCGCCAGAAGAACAGCCATATAAATGGAAAAGAAAGAGGAAAGGATATATACCGCAATGATGGTGCAGGCAATCAGGAAAAGGTAATGCCTAAGCTTTGAGCTTGGCAAAGCTGCTAATTGCAGCACTAGCAGTGCTAGGAACATCGCGGTTAAAGCAAAATCCAAGCCAAGCGCTTCTGAATTGCCAATCCAGCTGCCAATCCATCCTCCAGCCATACAAGCCATAATCCATGTGATATATGCCGTTACGTTTAATCCATTCATCCAACGGTCATTGATTGGCAGCCCCTTGGAAGTACGCAAGGAAGCTACTCCAAACGATTCGTCCGTGAGCAGTGCTCCAATTCCTACATTTCTTAGAAGGGAATAGCTTGTGAAATGTGGCGCAAGTGCAGCGCTCATCAAGAAGTGACGCAGATTCACGATGAAAGTCGTTGCAATAATAGCGGACGGAGGGCTCATAGCAACCAGCATCGCGCAAATAATAAATTGAGAAGCTCCCGCATAGACCAAAGCCGAAAGCAGTCCAATTTCAAAAATACTTAAATGAGCAGAAGTGCCGATAACACCAGCTGCTATACCAATGCCAATATAACCGAGTAGAGTAGGTATGCAGTCCTTTACACCTTGCATAAACGTTAGTGCTTCATTCGTATGTATGTATTCCACATCAGATTTTATGTCGGATCCCAATGCCTTTGCCCCCTTGTCTCAATTATTATACAACATTCAGGAGGGGCATTAAGTGGATGTGTCACGGTAAGCTTACATAAATATAGCGGCTGTCGAAATCGCTTCGACAGCCGCTATTCAGCTCACTTATATTATGGTAATTGTGTAATCGATAAGCCTAGTCCTTCTGCAATTCGCTGTCCGTAATCAGGGTCAGCTTTGTAGAAGTGGCCGATCTGGCGAAGCTTGATTTCATCCTTCTCAACGGGCTTCATAGCGCCAACAATCGTATCAATCAGCCGCCCGCGTTCCTCTTCGCTCATGAGGCGATAGAGATCGCCGGGTTGCGTGTAATGATCATCATGGTCGTAACCGATGCTATCGGCTTCTCCGCTTACCTCGAAAGGGACTGGTTTATGCTCCGGCGATTCTGTAGGACCGCCGTAGCTGTTCGGTTCATAGTAGATCGAAGCGCCGCCGTTGCCGTCCGCCCGCATTTGTCCGTCTCGCTGATGGTTATTCACCTCTGAGGCTGGTCTGTTGATCGGAAGCGTATTATGATTGGCGCCAACCCGGTAACGATGAGCGTCAGAGTAGGCAAATAGGCGGCCTTGCAGCATTTTGTCTGGTGAAGCCTCGATGCCAGGCACAAACGAACCGGGCGAAAACGTCGCTTGCTCAACCTCGGCGAAATAATTGTCAGGATTGCGGTTGAGCACCATTCGCCCTACTTCTTGCAACGGATAATCCTTCTGAGACCAGACCTTCGTAACATCGAATGGATCGAAACGATATGTATTCGCATGCTCCAAAGGCATAATTTGAACATACAGCTTCCATGCAGGGAAATCACCATTAGCGATGGCATTGAACAGATCCTCGGTATGATAGTCGGGATTGTCGCCAGCCAGCTGTGCTGCTGCTTCAGGAGCTAGATTTCGCACACCCTGCTCGGTTTTGAAATGATATTTAACCCATACCGCTTGCCCTTTATCATTTACCCATTTGAACGTATGGCTTCCAAATCCATGCATATGCCTCAGCGTAGCAGGGATACCGCGATCTGACATTAGGATTGTAACCTGATGCAAGGATTCAGGAGATAAGGACCAGAAATCCCAGACGGCATTCGGGTTTTTCAGATGGGTTTGCGGATGCCGCTTCTGCGTATGAATGAAGTCAGGAAATTTAATGGCGTCGCGAATGAAAAAAACAGGCGTATTATTGCCGACCAAATCATAATTGCCTTCCTCCGTATAGAACTTAACGGCGAAACCGCGCGGATCGCGCACTGTATCGGAAGAGCCGGATTCACCTGCAACGGTAGAGAAACGGATGAACATCGGTGTACGCTTTCCTACCTCGGACAAAAAGCTGGCTTTAGTGAATGACGATAAGTCATGCGTAACTTGAAAATAACCATGTGCGCCGGCACCCTTGGCATGTACAACGCGTTCCGGAACACGCTCTCTATTGAAGTGTGCCAGCTTCTCTAGCAGATGCACGTCTTGAATCAATGTGGGACCGCGTGAACCGGCTGTCATCGAATTTTGGTTGTCTCCAACCGGAGCGCCTGCACTAGTTGTTAGCTTGTTCTTCTCTGTACTCATAATAGAATCACCTCATTATTTTTTTATGAATGCGTCTTTTATAATATGACAATCTACTTTATAAAAATGCCAAATCTATTTTTTATTAACAGGGATATGAAACAGATCTATGAATAGGATGATTACATAGCGGGACAATGGGTTAAAGTAAAATAAATGTTACAAGAAGCAGGAGGCTTAATTAACGATGGAGGAAGCGATAAAAGAAGCAGTATTTGAGGGAATTGGCTAAAAGGGTTAATCATCATAAATGTCGAATTAATGCTCAGGGAATAAAATTCAGAAGAACAGAACGGAGTGTCGGAATGGAATTGATTATTGGAATTGGCATTGTTGTCATTTTGATTATTTATGTAATTGCAACTTATAACGGCTTAGTGAAGATGCGCAATTGGGTGAAGGAAGCATGGAGCCAAATTGACGTGCAATTGAAGCGTCGTCATGATTTGATTCCCAATTTGCTTGAAACCGTTAAGGGTTATGCCAAGCATGAGCAAGAAACATTGAAGCTTGTTATTGAGGCACGCAACCAGATGCTGAACGGCACACCAAATGAACGTATTGAAGCGGATAATCAGCTGCAAGGGGCGTTGAAATCCATATTTGCTTTAAGTGAAGCCTATCCTGATTTGAAAGCGAACCAAAACTTTCTCAGCTTGCAGGAGGAACTGACCAATTCTGAGAACAAAGTCGCGTATTCCCGCCAGCTTTATAATAAAACGGTTGCGGAATACAACATTAAACGGGAATCATTCCCGTCCAACATTATTGCGGGCATGTTCAGCTTTAAAGAAGAGCAATTACTTGCAACTCCCGAGGCTGAAAAGATTGTACCTAAAATAACGTTCTAGAACACCTTGAGCAAAGGATGACAGTGATGCTGTATAGACAAATCGAACAAAATAAAAGAAAAACAGTGCTGCTCGTTCTGCTCTTCAGTGTGATTGTGCTAGGAGCGGGCAGCGCGGTTGGTTATCTTGGCTTTGAGGATCTAAGGCTAGGTGTAATAATGGCTGCAATCATATTAGTTGTTTATGTCCCGATTACGTATATGTCCGCAAGCTCGCAGGTTCTTCGAATGTCAGGCGCCAGTCTTGCGAATAAAGAAACCCACAAGAAGCTGTATCATATTGTAGAGGATCTTTGCATAGCCGCACGCATACCTATGCCGAAAATTTATGTCATTAACGATCCTTCTCCTAATGCGTTTGCGACAGGTATCAAACCAGAGAAGGGCGCTGTCGCTTTCACTACGGGATTGCTTGAGACATTGAATCGGGAAGAGCTTGAAGCGGTTGCCGCTCATGAAATCGGACATATACGCAATTATGATATTCGATTAATGACGATCAGCATCGCCTTAGTATCCGTAGTTGCCATACTAGCTGATATTGGCTCGAGAATGCTGTTCACCCAGAGGCGAGGAAATGATAAAAAAACGCATCCTGCCGTTATGATTATAGCACTCGTATTCGTACTGCTATCACCGCTTGCTGCAAGATTCGTTCATCTCGCGGTTTCTAGAAACCGTGAGTATTTGGCTGATGCAACGGCTGTAGAATTGACTCGCAACTCATTGGGGTTGCAGAATGCTTTGCGCAAAATTAGCGCCAGCAGCCTGGATGTACGCAAAGCCCAAAATGCTACAGCATCGCTTTATATTTCGAATCCGTTCAGCAAACAGCGAAAAAAGAAAAATACGAGCTGGTTCAGCACACATCCTTCATTGGAATCTAGAATTGAAAGATTGAGCCGCATGTAGCCAGCCTATCCTATCGTTATTGCTCATATCTTTCCAGCGCCTTTGTTGCAGATTCCAGCATGCGCCGCTTCATATACTCGTTTTGAATGATACGAACCCGTTTCCCAAGGAAGCGGGTTTTTGAAAGCACATATTCGCTTTCATTATTGGCAAAGCTGAGCCTAATCGTATATTCGTCCGTTTCCGAGTTGTAGATAACCTCCTTCTCAAAGCAAGAGAAGGCATACAGAATCCGCGAGAGTTCCCCGTTATATTCCTTAACAACTTTGATGTCTGCGCTTATTTTGCGTTGATTAAGAATGGCCTCCACTTTTCCGAACAAAAGTTCATATTGCTCTAAAGAACATTTTTCCTCGCACACTTCCATCATATTTCCCAGCTGAGTGCTCATCAGCTTCTGATTCCGTATATGATACCAGAGCAAATACCACTCCCGCTTAACCATTGAATATTCCAGCTTATAAGGAAATGCCTCCTGCCTGGAATAAGCCGCACCTTGCTTAATGTGATAGCTTAAAAGAATGAAGCTTCTATTTGTAATAGCTTGCCTCAATGGACGCAGCAAAGGGTCGTAGACCCTTCTTTCTCTACTAGCCGCTTTGTGGATAAGCTGCTCTTGCGTATCTATCGCCTGCTCCTGCTCAAGCATAAGATTTAAGCGCTGCAGAGTGTCCGGCGAGAAGGCAGCTGCTGCCGCTGGGTGCTGAAGCATCGTCTTCAGCCAACGCCGCTCATGAGTAGTGACCAAGAATGTACCTGAATCCTCCAGGCGGGAAATGATTTGATAATTAAATATTTTCTCAAACAGATTCATAGCCAGACTTAATCTCCTTCCATTCCGCGATCATTTCCTGCCGCAGCCGCATAGGCTCCAGAACCTCGCAGCTTGAGCCGAAGCTTCGAATCCACGGCTTAATTTCAATCGTTCCGTTCACGATAATTTCGTAGATAAAGAAATCCTCATTCTCCTCCGTAATGACACCCCATTGCCCCTGAAGCAATACGCGTTCCTTCACAAAGTTTTTTATACCCGGCCCTGGATGAAAGAAACGGACGCGTACGGTTACGGGTTGCCCTGTATCAATTAACCAGCTGTATTGAATGCGCTGCTCCAGCTCCGCCTTTTTGATATCGAACAGCTCGTTTGCGGCCGTGTCTTCCTCTGAAATTTGCGTTAACCCTTCCAATCGATACTTCTTGATGCCGTGGCGATTATGATGGCCAAGCAAATACCATCTGCCGTATTGATGATCATAGATAACCTTAAGGGGGAGCACGGATTGTTGCTTGCCTTCCGTTTCACGTTCAAACAGCGGATTTGTATTTTTGGAGGCATAGCTTGTTTCTTTTTTGGGAGAAAAATAAAGAAAGCTGATGGACCGTCGGCTGCGTATCGCCCCAAGCAGCATAAAAAGATGCGCCTCGTCCAGAATACGTGAGTAATAGTGATACTTATATAGGAATGGCTCTGCCCATCTAGCAGCTGCTTGATTTCGGATCATATGCTTTTTCAGGCCATCCCGCAGCAAATAGCCTTGAACCGAAGGAATCTGCGTGTTGGCCATAATATCGACGAAGCTGTACAAATCCAGCAATTCATCATGTGAGAGCTGTGCGGCTAGGTCATTAAATATACGATAACGGTAGGGGCGCGGTCCTGGCTCTTTCTTAATGACGCCAACCTGCTCTAAATATTTAAGATCATTACGAATCGTTTTCTCATCTGGAAGAGGCATTCCCTCGGCCATGCTGCTGCAGCATCCATCTAATAGCTCCATGACCGTAAGCGCTTGTCCGTGCATAGCTGCGAGCAGAGCAGAAATACGCTGGCTCTCTGATTCCTTGAGTGATTTGGCGCGAAATAGAAACAGCAGCATGGGGTCCGAGGATTCCAGATAGCTGTAACGAATCGTCTCAGCGAACTCTTTGCTCTGCTCTTCTGGCAGCTGCCGATAGACGGAGTTCACGATTTCTTTGAGCCGCTTTATGGTTTTATCGAAGGTATGGATGGAAATGCCAAGCCTATCTGCGAACTGCTGCCGATTATACGCTCCGCTTGTCAGAACCAGCATACGCAAAAACTGTATTTCTTTATCAAAGCTCTCTCTCGCCAATTCTTTCTACCTCCGCTCGCAGTCGTTATTCTTCTATATTAACAGGAAGCTGATGAATGCCAACAAAAAGGAAAATATTCCTTTGTCGTAATACTTCCGCCATGTTCATGCTGCTTCGAATGAGCGATTATAGATCTTGTAAGACGGCAAGTTAGATCAAGAAGCTTGGAGGAATGACAATGACTAAGCAGCACACACGACATGGGAATAATCATCATGAAATGACACTTGCGAACGGAAGGCTTCATTTATTTGCGAATGAGGAGATTTTACAGACGTTCGGAGATAACGTATATGAAATGGCTAACAACAATTTGCAAATTCCTCGGAATCAATATATGAGCTATACACCTGATGCCCACCTCGGCATTGGAACATGTATCGGGACAACAGCGGTATGGAACATGAAAGACGGATGCGTATCACCTTCTATCGTTGGTTCAGATATTGGCTGCGGGATGCGAGTTCACACGACATCACTCCATAAACGTGATATTCAAGATAAAGACATACGCAGAGCATTAATTAAAGCGATTGAAAAATATGTGCCAACCAATGAGCGTACAAATTCGAATTATGAAGATATTGATGTAATGAATGTGGTGCAGCATGGATTAAAGGGACTGCCTGAAAAATATATACCTAATGAGCAGTGGTTGACGCATGTTGAACAATCCAATTTCACCTACGACCATAGCTACCTGAATCAGCTGCCTCCCAAAATCTTGAAATACGCCCGCGGACAATTAGGGACGCTTGGTAATGGGAACCATTTTATTGAAATACAATATGTCGAAATCAATGAAAAATACGAAAGCTTGGCTGCAAAATGGGGCTTATTCAATGGGCAGGTCATCGTTATGATCCATTCTGGCTCGAGGGCTTGGGGCGGTATGGTAGGCCGTGAACATAACAAAGTCATAAAAGAAGCGATGGATCAATGGGGCGTTAGCAATCCTGATCCCAATCTCATTTATGCACCGATTGCAAGTCAGGAAGGCCAAACCTATTTGAATCTTATGTATTCGGCGCTTAACTTTGCTGTAACGAATCGGCATATGATTGCGTTCGGTGTGCGAGAAGCTTTTCGGGAAATATTCGGAGCGGGTATGGAAATGCCGGTTCTATACGATCTGATGCATAACTACGCACTCAAGGAATTTCACCGTAATCAACCGATGCTCGTGCACCGAAAAGGAGCCACTCGGGCGCTTCCGGCGGGTCATTTCCTAAATACGCCAGCGTATAAAGAAACCGGCCATCCTGCACTTATTCCAGGTTCGATGGGAACCTCCTCCTATATTATGGTGGGCAAGGAAGAAGGCTTGAAAAATTTCTATTCCATCTGCCATGGCGCAGGAAGAGCACGATCCCGTAAGGCAACGAAGCTGCTTGTCACCGTCGATCAATTTCAGCAATCAATGAAAGTCGGCAGCGATGACGAGATTCTAGTTAACCATCGATCCTTGCAAACGATACTTGATGAGTGTCCACAAGCCTATAAGGATGTGGATCAGATCATCGATAGTATAGTAGGAGCATCGTTAGCAGACGTGGTTGCCAAATGCAAGCCGATGGCCGCTATCAAAGGCTCTTAATTTAATCGCTATTAAAGATAACTTCAATAATAGATGAGGCAAGTGCTCGAATGGGGTACCTGGGCTGGGATTTCATATAATCCCGCAGTGCTCGCGCACGCTGTGCGCTTGTATGCTGTATCATCCATATCAGCATCTGCCTCCCCAAGAAAAGGGTTCGAATCCCTTGGCCATCGCCTAATCCGCGTTGGTTCTCTGGTAGAGTGTATGCACGAACTCCCTCCAAAGGAGATCGACATCTGTTGAAAAACCGGCCCTTAACAGGAATTTTCGGAGCGCAGCGCTCGTGTGCGCTCACTACAGCAAAGCCTATGCAATCGGCGGATACCGACTGGGGCCCTGCTGCCTCTTATGGCGTCATGGGATATAGCCTTATGCGAATGGCAGTTGCATTCGTCATACAACTATTGATCATTAAGGCATAAAGCAGTACTGCTCCTTTCTCAAGCCTGATTCCGGCCTAGCCGCAGGAGAATTCCTGTTACAAAGGTCATCCAAAACGTAAAGAGGTGTTTAATAATGTTCAAAAAAGTAATGATCAAAGACGATGAGCGCGGCCTTCTGTTCAAAAAAGGCAGTTATATAAAGCATTTGCAGCCAGGCGTATATCGCCACAGCTCGTTTTCCGACGATACGGTCATTTTGCAAAATGTAGGTAAACGATTTGGCGTTCCCAATAAGGAATTAAATCTGTTTCTGCAGGATGAAAAGCTTGTTCATGAATTAGTCGTCGTGGATGTAAAGGATTATGAGTATGTGCTTCACTTTGAAGATGGCAAATTTGCTTCAATGCTAACCGCTGGGCAATATGCTTTCTGGAATGTGATGAAGAAGCATACGTTCATTCACGTCGATATCCGCAGTCCTGAGGTTTCAGCAGAGGTGGAGCGCTCGCTGCTTGGCAAGCTGCAGGGGTATATTCAAACCTTTGAAGTGTCCAGCCACGAGTCCGGCATATTGTTCTATAATAATGTATTTCAACGAGAGCTGCGTCCAGGAAGATACTTTTTCTGGAAAGGACCAACCAGCGTGCAGGTGAAGACGATCGATTTGCGTCAGCAGCAGCTCGATATGACTGGCCAGGAGATGATGACGGAGGACAAGGTTACGCTGAGGCTTAACTTTGTTTGTCAGTACAAGGTCGTTGATCCGCTCAAATCCATTGGAATCAAGTCTTTCGAGGATCAGGTGTATATTTTGCTGCAGTTGATTTTACGCGAGTACGTCGGTACGCTTAAGCTTGATGATTTACTGCGAATGAAGCAGGAAATTGCTGTGTTCGTACTGTCTCGCTTGAATGAGCAAAAGGAGCATTACGGCGTGCAGTTTATTTCCTCCGGCCTGAAGGATATTATTTTGCCTGGCGACATTAAGGAAATTATGAATACGGTGCTGTTGGCCGAGAAGAAGGCGCAAGCCAATCTGATCACTCGCCGCGAGGAAACGGCTTCTACACGGAGCTTGCTCAATACAGCAAAGCTGATGGATGAGAACGGAACGCTTTACCGGCTTAAGGAGCTGGAATTTCTTGAGAAAATATGCGAGAAAATTGGCACGATTTCGCTTACGGGTGGCGGCAATTTACTTGAGCAGCTTAATTCGCTTTTAAGCGTTAAAGCTGGAGAAAAATAATAATGAAGAGCCATTGTTCATCACACTAAAACAGAGAATAATTGAACGTGTAGAAGGCTGTCCGTAAGGGCAGCTTTGTTTTTTTTATTTGATTCCATCTCTTATTTTTGTTAAGTTGAAACCTGTATGTTTTTCGTAGTGATATAATAGTAAATAAATAAGTTGGATTTAAAATCAATATTTAGGAGATCACCATGACAACAAAGCAGGATAAATTCACAGAAAAATTTTGGCCGCAGCTTCAATACCCGTTATCGTTTAAGGATGCGCTAAGCACATTATCGAAGCAGCAATTAACGAATATTCGCTTGAATCTGCAAATAAGCAATCTCAGCTCGCTTAATAAGCAGGGACTAGTGGAGAAGCTGAGCGAGAAAATACCCGAAAACCTATCGTCGATTACTAGCAGCTGGGATCATGATAGATTAAGGCTTGTTCAGAAAATAGCAAAGAACGATGGTCTATGGGATAAGCCATTGCTCGAAATGCAGCAATACGAATATTTCCGCGAGCGCGGGATATTGTTTCCAGGGATGGTCAACGGCAATAAAGTCGTTATTATGCCTTCTGAGCTAGTAGAATTGTTTCAAGCAGGGGATCTGTTTGCCGATCATCCAAACGTTTCACGAAATACGGAATGGATTCGTTTAACTCGCGGCTTGCTCTTCTATTACGGAGCATTGACTACAGAAGAGTTATCGCATTTGGTCATTTCGCATACAGACCATAAGCTTGCACCATTGGATATGAAC
>NZ_KZ614144.1:5169211-5476711 GCF_002884445.1 Paenibacillus castaneae | reverse complement strand
AGCGAACGCGGATTAGCCCAAACCAAGGAGCTTGCTCCTTGGGGTTGTAGGACGTCTCACATGGAGTTACAAAAGTGTTTGGTAGGCGAAGAGGTCTGGAAAGGCCCGCCAGAGCAGGTAAAAGCCCTGTAACCGAAAGCAAGCACTCTCCGAGACGGATCCTGAGTACGGCGGGACACGAGAAACCCCGTCGGAATCCGGCAGGACCATCTGCCAAGGCTAAATACTCCCTGGTGACCGATAGTGAAGCAGTACCGTGAGGGAAAGGTGAAAAGCACCGCGGAAGCGGAGTGAAAAAGAACCTGAAACCGTGCGCTTACAAGAAGTCAGAGCCCGTTAAATGGGTGATGGCGTGCCTTTTGTAGAATGAACCGGCGAGTTACGATTACGTGCAAGGTTAAGTCGGGAAGACGGAGCCGCAGCGAAAGCGAGTCTGAATAGGGCGAATAAGTACGTGGTCGTAGACCCGAAACCGTGTGATCTACCCCTGTCCAGGGTGAAGGTGCGGTAACACGCACTGGAGGCCCGAACCCACGCACGTTGAAAAGTGCGGGGATGAGGTGGGGGTAGCGGAGAAATTCCAATCGAACTCGGAGATAGCTGGTTCTCCCCGAAATAGCTTTAGGGCTAGCCTCGAGGAATGAGCGTCGTGGAGGTAGAGCACTGATTGGGTGCGGGGCCCGCCAAGGGTTACCAAGTCCAGTCAAACTCCGAATGCCATAGACGTGCTACTCGGGAGTCAGACAGTGAGTGCTAAGATCCATTGTCAAGAGGGAAACAGCCCAGATCATCAGCTAAGGTCCCCAAGTGTGTGTTAAGTGGGAAAGGATGTGGAGTTGCAAAGACAACCAGGATGTTGGCTTAGAAGCAGCCATCATTTAAAGAGTGCGTAATAGCTCACTGGTCGAGTGACTCTGCGCCGAAAATGTAACGGGGCTAAACACACCACCGAAGCTATGACATGTGCCTATATGGTACTTGGGTAGGGGAGCGTTGAATACGGATTGAAGTTGGACCGTGAGGACTGGTGGACTGTATTCAAGTGAGAATGCCGGTATGAGTAACGAAAAGACAAGTGAGAATCTTGTCCGCCGAAAGCCTAAGGGTTCCTGAGGAAGGCTCGTCCTCTCAGGGTAAGTCGGGACCTAACGCGAGGCCGAAAGGCGTAGTGGATGGACAACAGGTTGAAATTCCTGTACCACCGAAGATTGTTTGAGCAATGGGGTGACACAGAAGGGCAGTGACGCGGACTGATGGAATAGTCCGTCCAAGCAGTGAGGCTGATCGATAGGCAAATCCGTCGATCATAAAGGCTGGGCTGTGATGGGGAGCGAAAATTGCAGTAGCGAAGGTCATGTACTCCGGCTGTCAAGAAAAGCCTCTAGTGAGATCTAGGTGCCCGTACCGCAAACCGACACAGGTAGGCGAGCAGAGCATGCTAAGGCGCGCGGAAGAACTCTCGTTAAGGAACTCGGCAAAATGACCCCGTAACTTCGGGAGAAGGGGTGCCCCGGTAAGGTGAATAGCCTGAGGGGGCCGCAGTGAAAAGGCCCAAGCGACTGTTTAGCAAAAACACAGGTCTGTGCGAAGCCGTAAGGCGAAGTATACGGGCTGACGCCTGCCCGGTGCTGGAAGGTTAAGGGGAGCGGTTAGGGGTTAAACCCGAAGCTGTGAACCGAAGCCCCAGTAAACGGCGGCCGTAACTATAACGGTCCTAAGGTAGCGAAATTCCTTGTCAGGTAAATTCTGACCCGCACGAATGGCGTAACGACTTGGGCGCTGTCTCAACGAGAGATCCGGTGAAATTTTAATACCTGTGAAGATGCAGGTTACCCGCGACAAGACGGAAAGACCCCATGGAGCTTTACTGTAACTTGATATTGAACTTTGGTACGATCTGTACAGGATAGGTGGGAGCCTTTGAAGCATGAGCGCCAGCTTGTGTGGAGGCAACGTTGGGATACCACCCTGATCGTATCGGAGTTCTAACCTAGGACCATGAAACTGGTTCGGGGACCGTGTCAGGTGGACAGTTTGACTGGGGCGGTCGCCTCCTAAAATGTAACGGAGGCGCCCAAAGGTTCCCTCAGAATGGTTGGAAATCATTCGTAGAGTGCAAAGGCATAAGGGAGCTTGACTGCGAGACCTACAAGTCGAGCAGGGACGAAAGTCGGGCTTAGTGATCCGGTGGTACCGAATGGAAGGGCCATCGCTCAACGGATAAAAGCTACCCTGGGGATAACAGGCTTATCTCCCCCAAGAGTCCACATCGACGGGGAGGTTTGGCACCTCGATGTCGGCTCATCGCATCCTGGGGCTGAAGTAGGTCCCAAGGGTTGGGCTGTTCGCCCATTAAAGCGGTACGCGAGCTGGGTTCAGAACGTCGTGAGACAGTTCGGTCCCTATCTGTCGCGGGCGCAGGAAATTTGAGAGGAGCTGTCCTTAGTACGAGAGGACCGGGATGGACGTACCGCTGGTGTACCAGTTGTTCCGCCAGGAGCACCGCTGGGTAGCCAAGTACGGACGGGATAAGCGCTGAAAGCATCTAAGCGTGAAGCCCCCCTCAAGATGAGATTTCCCAGTATGTAAGACCCCTTGAAGACGACGAGGTTGATAGGTTCGGGGTGGAAGCACAGCAATGTGTGGAGCTGACGAATACTAATCGGTCGAGGGCTTATCCTAAAACAGTTTGTTTGGACCCATACATCCGGCAGACAGCAGCAGTAAGGTTTCAGCAAACCTACCTTTCGTATCCAGTTTTCAGGGCGTAAGCTGTTAATGCTTGCATTAACGCTTGACCCACAACAGTGGGTTTTGTTATGTCTGTGAAATAGTTTCAAATGACGCGGGGTGGAGCAGCCCGGTAGCTCGTCGGGCTCATAACCCGAAGGCCGCAGGTTCAAATCCTGCCCCCGCAACCAAAGTTTCACCTTCGGATTTATCCGAGCTTACATATGGAGCTGTGGTGTAGTGGCCCAACATGCCTGCCTGTCACGCAGGAGACCGCGGGTTCGAATCCCGTCAGCTCCGCCATTCAAAAAAAGCAGTACCCATATATGTTGGGGTTTAGCCAAGCGGTAAGGCAACGGACTTTGACTCCGTCATCTCAGGTTCGAATCCTGAATCCCCAGCCATTTATTCGCGGAAGTGGCTCAGCGGTAGAGCATCGCCTTGCCAAGGCGAGGGTCGCGGGTTCGATTCCCGTCTTCCGCTCCATCATTTACATTCAGAACACCTTGCATTGCAGGGTGTTTTTTTGTTATGAATAAGGTTATAACGAGAACGGAGGGCAATAGATGCGAAAATTAGTTTTTTTTGTTGGCGGTGCTGGCGCAGGAAAGACGACGCTGGCGAAAGCTTTGGCAAAGCGAAGAGGAGCAGTTCTACTGGATATGGATACACTGCTGCGGCCGGCTGCTGTTGCTCTCATGACGCAAGCGGGCCTAGACCCAACGGATAGAGATTCAAAGGCTTATAAGGCGCTCTGTCGTGACCTGGGCTATCGCATCACGATGGATGCGGCGCTTGAGAACATCGATATTGGGAATGATGTGCTTGTTATAGGCCCTTTTACAAAAGGTATAGAGACCCCTAGATGGATTGAGCAGGAGCTCTCCTCCATAGAGGCCTCACTAGATGATGTGTCTGTAAAGGTTATATTCGTTTCCCTTCATGACGAACAGCAGTACTATGAACGCATTCGTAAGCGAGGATCGGAGCTCGATCGGTGGAAGCTCGATCACTGGAGTGAATTCCGGCTCTCACTAACAAGTAAAACGTTAAGCTGGCGCTTGCCAGCATCCTCCGTGTTATATTTCGATAATTCTAATCAGGCAGACGAGCATGCTGTATTGGAGCTGGAACAATTCGTGTATGGCTAATAATGAAAAGGCTGCTTTTAATCAATCTCTACTTAGCCATTAACTTCGTCAAATTATTATAGAGAGCCAACGTTTTGAGAGGCTCTTTTTCGTTATAAATGACATATGAGCCGTTTATTTTGATGAATAAGTAAGGCGGCGAATTTTTGAAAATATATAGCTTCGTATCTCCCAGCTTGTCCATCGAGAAGCTGCCGCGGGCGTATTCCGAGGTAGCTATACCATTGGTTCTGAATCCAGAAGGAATGGAGTCCTCTAAAGTAATCTCCTCAATCTCCTCAACCGGGAAGCTATAGTCGTAAAGCGGATAATCAATGGATACGATATTAGATTCATCAATCGTTAAGGACGGAGAAGTATTGTCGGATTGAATAATGAATGCGCCAACTGGAATAACAATGGCTAGTACAAGCACTAAACTGCCGTATTGTATCCATTTCCCCATTGGAGTTGCCATATTGATAGTTGAACCCATCCCCACACGCTTAGGAACCATGATCGACTTGTCGTCAGGATTATAATAGACGGAGCCATTAAGCCAATAAGCATCTTCATCAGCGAGTCGATCATGTCCATCCGTGTAAGCTAGGCTTTCTTCAAGATCGCGTACCTTATTGTGGACATAAAATATGCTGGCAAGCGGCACTAATGATACCATCACGATGCCTATGATCCAGTAGGTGAAGCTTGATGAGTTGCCCATCGTTAAAATGCTGTAAGCAACGATCGCATTCAAGCTTTCAAAAATGGCCATGCCTACCCACAAAATGGACCAGATGCGCTTGCTTGCAAGGTTCAGAGCTTCGTTAATATCTTGATTTTTGCTGTATACCTTTGATTTCATATTGGCGAAAAAAAAGTAAATGACAAAAAGAATGACAGTCATGGCCAGTGATGCGAACCCAGTCATTGTTAACAGTATATTGTCGTCTTGAATAGATAGGATGAGGGGGACGAGGGAAATAAGGGCAGGAATTAGAAACCAGAAGCGTGATACAATCTTCGCATTCTTCAGCGTGTTTACTTTTGATTCAATGGAAATGAGACGTTTTTCTCCGACAAACCATTCATTTTCTCTTTTTAGCGCGGTTGCTTTGTGGTGAATGTTATGAAATGGGAGCTTGGACGTATAAATGAACGCGACAAACCAAATGAATGTATAAATAAACGCTAGAGAAAAGTAGTTAACGAGCAGGAAAAACGGGATAAGCGTAACCAAAATAAGCACACCATAAAGCGTGTACGATTTCTTGTAATCGGCTTGAAGCTGTTTAATCTCTGCTCTATGTAATACTTTCTCAGGAAAAATAACACCAAATATAATGTTATTGTTTGGTTTAGATAGATTTAGAAATGTTGCAAGAACAAGAATATAAGTAATGAGTACAGGTATGATGAGAACAAGCGTGTACATGAAAAGCCTCCTAGTCTGGTAGGTGTTGATTTTTGACGGCAACAGCGGTGAAGATGTTGGAGCAAATATGCATGAATTCCTCTGACGAGATTCCATTAAGCGCTGCTTCTGATATAACGAGAGTTAACTCGCTTTCGAGCTTTTGTTTGTAGTCGGCATGGCCTTGCCGCATTGCTGAAACTTTGGCGCCATATCGCCGATCAATGGATATATAACCCTCATTTTTCAAAATGGCATATGCTTTATTGACAGTCATAGCATTAACGCTTAAATCATCTGCCAACTGCCTGACAGTCGGTAATTTCTCACCGTATGACAATCCGCCAACACCGATTCCGATGATAATTTGATTACGAAGCTGAATATAAATCGGTATTTCGCTATTATAATCAAGTGTTATTATCATCGGATCACCCCAACATATATTGTATTATTTGTATTACGAATATTAATACAAAGTATGGTTGGTTGTCAAAGAATAGACTGGTAGATTTGGCATGATACTCCTTGTAGAGCTATAATGTATACGAGATCTTAAGGCATAAGGTAACATATACAGCAGAATAAAGGTCGGTAGATTTGGAAATTCAAATGTAAGGAGCAACTGCTATGATACGATTTGGCATTATCGGAACGAACTGGATTACAGAAGCTTTTATAGATGCGGCGCTTGAAGTGGAAGGATTTTCTTTAACGGCTGTGTATTCGCGTACTAAGGAAACGGCAAATGAATTTTCAGCGAAGCATGGAATAGCGAATATATATACAGATGTGGAGGAAATGGCAGCAAGCGGACAGATTGATGCAGTCTATATTGCGAGCCCTAACTCCTTCCATGCAGGACATGCTATTACATGCATGAACAAGGGCATTCATGTGCTTTGCGAGAAGCCGATAGCTTCGAACACGAATGAGCTCAGACAAATGATTGCTGCTGCCGCAGAAAATGGCGTTTTGCTCATGGAGGCATTGAAATCAACACTTCTCCCGAACTTTAAAGCCATGCAAGAAAACATACATAAGCTAGGAACGGTTCGTCGCTATTTTGCAAGCTACTGCCAATATTCCTCGAGATATGATGCTTACAAAGCAGGTACGGTATTAAATGCATTTAATCCTATTTTCTCGAACGGTGCATTGATGGACTTAGGGATTTATTGTATCTATCCGCTCGTTGCGCTGTTTGGCAAGCCCGACGTTATTAAAGCTACGGGTGTGATGCTGGAATCGGGTGTTGACGGTGAAGGCAGCATTTTGCTGCAATACCCGCATATGGATGCTGTAATTATGTATTCGAAAATAACACATTCCTCGCTGCCGTCCGAAATTCAAGGTGAGCTAGGAAGCATCGTCATTGATAGAATCAGCGATTCCAGCAAAGTTGAAATTCAATATCGCAACGGAAGCACAGAGGACATTTCGCAGCCAACGGGCAGCAAGTCGATGTATTATGAAGCGAAGGAATTTGTGGAGCTCGTTCAGGCAGGGCGTACGGAGTCTTCCGTTAATTCCTTTGAACATTCATTGATGACGATGGAGATTATGGATGAGGCAAGGAGACAGATCGGTCTTGTGTATCCTGCCGATTCAGCGATTGTTAATTAAAAATAAGAAACCACTCCCTTAGATAAATGGTTGCTCGACGCATCCATTTATCAGGGTTTGGTTTCTTTTTTTTAACCTATATCTCCCACGTAGGCAGTTTTTTTATAGGTCATATTATTCACACTTACAGTCCGTAAAGCCTATTTTTGGTAAAAGTGATTGACAGCTTTCGTTGATAATGTCATTATGATAATATCAAATAAACAAAATAATAATGCTAAGCAGGTGAAACACGGGTATGGTCGAGAATGAATCGAGCTATTCAGCAAGCCATTATCGAACGCCTGACGGCGCGCCCGCGGATATCGTTATATTTACCATTGTATCAACCGAGAAGCAAACGACTAAGAAGGCATTGCCTCATCGAGAGCTGCAGGTTCTTCTAATCAAGCGGAAAATTTGGCCGTTCAAGGGACAATGGGCGCTGCCTGGCGGATTTACAAAGGAAACAGAAACGGTATACGAATGTGCGAAGCGTGAGCTGCAGGAAGAGACGGCAGTCGAGGATGTTCATATTGAATATTTTAACGTGTACAGCACTCCTGGACGTGATCCACGGGGCTGGATTATATCGCATGCATTCTTAGCGCTCGTTAATGAACAACGGCTGGAGAAGCGCGCGGCGGCTGTTGATGCATCGGATGTTCAATTGTTTGCAGTCAAGGATGCGCTGAAGATGAACCTAGCATTTGACCATCATCAAATATTAACGGATGCGCTGCAAGGCATTCGCAGGAAAATGCTGACGACGACGATTGCCAAACAATTTCTTCCCAAGGAGTTTACACTTAGCGAGCTGTATCAAATTATCCGAACAGTTGTGCCCGGCTTCGAGGAGCCGAACTTCATTCGCAAGCTTACATCGACGAAGAGCCGCAGCTCAATTATTGAAGAAGTGACAGACGAGAAGGGCAATCCGAAGCAATCCAATCAATACTCGCAGCGCGCGGCGCAGTTGTATCGTTTCACGAATGATGAGCCGCATCTATCTATTTATAGCTGAAATATAAAAAGGGAGAGTGATGAGATGTTGAAATTGAATGGAATGGAGCTTGGTTTAAAGAGTTTTCCGAATGGGGAGACGCTGGTGAATGGGGATGAAATTCTAATGCATATGACAGATTTCAACACCATCGCTTGGAAATATGAGAATGATGGAGATCTCATTAAGCTGATGTTCGTGAAGAGTTACCTCGATGAACGCAGAGCGAAATGCTCGCTGACGATTTACTATATGCCGTATAGCCGGATGGATCGCGTTGAAGGTACGTCTGCTTTTACTCTAAAATATACCGCTAATCTCATTAATAGCATGAATTTCGAATCGGTCATTATTATCGAGCCGCATTCCGATGTATCGCTCGCATTAATTGACCGCAGTATCGCGAAGTATCCCACGGTTCAACTGCTTGACCGGGTAGCTGCTGAGGTTGGCTTTAGGCTGGAGCAGGACTACTTGTTCTTCCCGGATGCCGGTGCACAGAAGCGTTACAGCAAAGTGAATGGCTATAAGCATCTTGTCGGCTTTAAAGTACGCGACTTTCAAAGCGGGCAAATAAAAAGCCTTGATGTCGTCGGGCATGTGGACGGCGGCGCTTTCCAAGCGATCATTGTCGATGACCTCTGCTCCTATGGCGGAACGTTCATGCGCAGCGCGGAGAAGCTGAAGGAGCTTGGCGCATCCCATATTTATTTACTGGTCGGGCACTGCGAGAAAACGATTTATCAAGGAAAGCTTTTGGAATCGAACCTTCTCGATAAAGTGTTTACGACGGATACGATATTAGATCAGGCTGGTCATGACAAAATTCACATATACGAAATAGGAGGCTTATAATATGACTCAAGCATTCGTTTATCCAGCTACGCTGCTATGTGATTTTTACAAGGTCAGCCATAAGAATCAATATCCGAAAGGTACGGAGCTCGTCTACTCGACTTGGACCGCCCGTACAAGCAGACTTGACGGTATTAATGAAGTTGTTGCCTTCGGCTTTCAGTCGTTTATCAAGCAGTATTTGATTGATTACTTTAATGAGCATTTCTTCGCAAGAACGAAGGAAGAGGTCGTATCGGAATATAAAAGAGTCATTCAATACGCGCTTGGCGTTGCTCAGCCGGATGCATCGCATATCGAGGAGCTGCATGCGCTTGGCTACATGCCTATTAAGATCAAGGCAGTCACGGAAGGTACTCTTGTTCCCATCAAAGTACCCATGCTGACCATTGAAAATACGAAGCCTGAGTTTTTCTGGCTGACCAACTATTTGGAGACGCTGATGTCGTGCCAGCTGTGGATGCCCGCTACAAGCGCTACGCTTGCTTTCGAATACCGGAAAATTCTCGAGGACTATGCGCTTCAAACAAACGGAGACGTAGGCGGAGTACCGTTCCAAGGCCATGATTTCTCGATGAGAGGAATGGGTGCTTTGGAAGCCGCTTTAGGCAGCAGTGCGGGGCATCTTATTTCGTTTACAGGAACGGATACGATCCCAGCTATTCTCTATTTGGAAAACTACTACAATGCGAATATGGAGAAAGAGCTCGTAGGCACTTCGATACCGGCAACGGAGCATAGCGTGATGTGCGCACATGGACGAGACGAGATGGCTTCGTACCGTTATTTAATAAATGAGGTATATCCAAGCGGCTTCGTCTCGATTGTATCGGATACGTGGGATTTATGGAGTGTGCTGGATATCGTCATTCGCGGATTGAAGAATGATATTATGAGCAGGGACGGTAAGGTTGTGATTCGGCCTGACAGCGGGGATCCGGTACTCATTATTTGCGGAGACCCGAGCGGCGAGAGCGAGTTCGAGCGCAAAGGCGTCATTGAAGTATTGTGGGATATATTCGGTGGAACGATTACCGATAAAGGGTATAAGCAGATGGATAGCCACATAGGCGCTATTTATGGCGATGCGATCACCATTTCGCGCTGCCGTGAAATATGCGAGCGTCTGGCAGCCAAAGGCTTCGCTTCGACGAATATGGTTTACGGTATCGGATCGTTTACGTATCAGTACAATACGCGTGATACGTTCGGCTTTGCTTTGAAATCGACATTCACCATTGTGAACGGGGAAGAACGGAAAATTTATAAGGACCCGAAAACGGATAACGGCGTGAAGAAATCGCAGACCGGCCTTGTCCTCGTTACGGAGCAAGACGGGAAGCTCTCCTATACAGACAATCTAAGCGTCGCAGAGTATGAAGCACGCAAAGCAGAGGATCAGCTTGAAGTAGTATTTGAGGATGGGAAGCTTGTTCGTGATTTGACGCTTGCCGAGGTACGATCGAACTTATTGGCTCATTTATAATAGGTTTTGCTAAAATAAGGTGCTCTTTGGGGCATCTTTTTTTGGTTTATTATAAATGTGTTGACAAATATTAGGTTAACGATTTATTATGATGTAAATCAAATGAAAGGAGGTCGATGATAATGTTCGTACACAATTTAGAACGTCATGCAGCTAAATATAGCAAGTCCATTTCATCGGCCTCTACGGGGCCTGTGACTATTTTCTAATTATTTTGTACGCAGCATGCTGCAACAATTAGGAAATAAAGGCGCGAGACAAAGCCATGGACATTTTGACGTCCATGGCTTTTTTGTATTCATTTGATTATTTGAGGAGATTACCAGATATGAAAGAAACGTATTACCAGAATGTAAAGCTGCCATCGGGGCAGGTGCATGTTTATGCAGGGGCGGAGCTATTCGCATCCTTGGATTATAAAGTGTTTGAAATGGCGAACAACAACTTACAAATACCAAATCAAGTATATATGAGCTATACGCCTGATGTGCATGTGGGTGTGGGAACCTGCATCGGCACAACAGCGGTGTGGAATACGAGCGACGGCTACGTATCCCCTTCAATCGTAGGCAGTGATATTGGCTGCGGGATGCGCGTGCAGCTTACGAATCTTCACAAGGATGAATTGAAGGAAGTGAAGCTGCGGCGCAAGCTGGTTAAGGCCATTGAGAAGTATTTGCCGGTCGAGGAGCATGCAAGAGGCTACTTCTCGGATATTAGACTGGAGCATATCGTGAAGAAGGGCTTGCATGGGTTGCCGAAAAAATATATTCCCGATGCATACACGCCGCGCAAAGCAACCTCTTTAACACATGTGGAGAGCAGCCGCTTTGATTTTGACGAAGAGGTGCTAGATAAGTTTCCGGAAGTCATCTGGCATCGCTCGCATCGTCAGCTGGGCACTCTTGGCGGCGGCAATCATTTTGTAGAAATTCAAGCGATTGAAATTGCTGAGGAAAATCGAGAAATTGCCGAAGCATGGGGATTGTTCGACGGTCAGATTGTTGTCATGATTCATTCCGGCTCGCGAGCTTGGGGCGGTGCGGTCAGTCAATATTGCAGCACGGACATTGCGAAAATGATGCGTCAAGAAGGCATAGGCACCGCTGATCCTAAGCTGCTGTATGCGCCGCTCTCGCACCCGCTCGGACAAACGTATGTCAATCTCATGTATTCGGCATTAAATTACGCGGTCGTGAATCGTCATCTGATTGCCTATGCTGTCCGGGAGGCTGGCAAGGATGTGTTCGGCTCCAAATTCGAGCTGCGGACGCTGTATGACCTCATGCATAACTATGCATGGGAGGGAGAGCAGGATGAGCAATCTTATTTCGTTCATCGAAAGGGCGCGACAAGAGCCCTTCCGGCAGGACATCCGGATAATCCTGAGCCTTATCGGAGCACTGGACATCCAGCCCTTATACCAGGTTCGATGGGTACAGCCTCGTATATTATGGTCGGAAGTTCGGAAGGAAAAACGAATCATTATTCCATCTGTCATGGAGCAGGACGAATTAGGTCACGAAACGCAACGAAGCAGCTCATATCGGTAGAAGAGGTCGTTGCTGCCATGCGTGTTGGGACAGATGATGAAATTGTCGTGAACCAGCGTTCCATGGAATCACTGGTCGATGAATCACCGCAAGCATACAAGGATGTAGATCAAATCATTGAAAGTGTAGTAGGAGCGGGGCTCGCGCAGGTTGTAGCGAAATGCAAACCGTTAGCAGCTGTCAAAGGAACATAAATAAAGGAAAAGAAGGGGGCTGAGGAGAATGTTAAACCAATATCTAGAAGAGCAGTTAGTTAACGTAAATGCAGAAGGACGCCATGCGTTTAACAGTAACAAAGAGAATAGCTCCACTCCTCGAACCCGTCTTGAGTATTTGAAGGGATGCATGCGCTGATTTTGCGTTAGCTGCATTGCTGACTATTCTTTATTCTAGACCGTGGACGATATTGTCCATGGTCTTTTTTTGTAAGAAGAAGGTACATAAAGGAGTGTGTAGAATGACCAACATACATGAAAATATTTTGCTGGAGCTCGGTAAAATCGAACGGGAGGAGCAGGTTCGCATTGTTTATGCTTGTGAATCGGGGAGCAGGGCGTGGGGGTTCCCTTCTAAGGACAGCGATTATGACGTCCGATTTATTTACGTCAGGCCGGTGGAATGGTATTTATCGATTTTTGACAAAAGAGATGTGATCGAGCGCCCCATCAGCGACCTGCTCGATATTAACGGATGGGATTTGCGCAAAGCGCTTAATCTGTTTCGCAAATCAAATCCGCCGCTGCTTGAATGGCTGCAATCCCCAATATCTTACTTTACGAAGTATTCCGTGGCGGAGCAAATCCGTCGCATATCTCCATTAATGTTTTCGCCCAAGTCATGTATGTACCATTATCTCCATATGGCAAAAGGGAACTACAGAGATTACTTGCAGGGCGAGCAAGTGAAAATAAAAAAGTATTTTTACGTGTTAAGGCCGATTCTCGCTTGCGGCTGGATTGAGAAGTACAACTCGATGCCTCCGATTGAATTTGATCGTTTAGTAGAGGCGCTTATTCCAAAGGGGAGTGAGCTGCTTGCCACGGTTGAGCAATTGCTGCGGCGAAAAAAAGTGGGCGAGGAGCTCGATTATGAACCTAGACTTCATGCTATAAATGATTATTTAGAGGAACGTATCGCACATTTCGAACAAATCGCATCCACAATAGGCCAAGGTGGAACAGCGCAAGACGATCAGCTTGATGACTTGTTCCGCAGCGCATTACAAGAGGTGTGGGGTTAAGACATCAAATGCTAGCGATTCCTTTTGCTGAAATTGCCCCGAACAATGATGGATACCAAGCCGCTGTTGCGAATCTTTTGTTTTCATTATTTCATTATGCCTCCCATTTAGGGAGGTTTTTTTCTAAATCATTTGACCTATTTGAAAAAAGGTTATGGAATATATCGGGATAGTATGGAATACTGGTATATGTAAAAAGTCCTAGTAAAGAGCAAAGTTGTCGAAAGACAATGACGCAAAGCCAACAGGCCTAAAGGAAATTTCCAAAGGTGGCTGGGTTGCCAAAAGGATGAGTGATAACATGCCTATATCCTCTCCTTATAAATTCAGGTTACCGCCTATGTAATAAATAAGAGGGGATATTAAGCAATGAAACAAAGCATTAGACGTCTTAATGGCAATATTAATGTCAGTAGTTTTAATATCGTTCAAAAGATAGCGAATCTTGGCTACTGGGAATTCGATCATGTTCGCAATGAAGCATCATGGTCGAATCAAATGTTCGAAATATATGGTATGAATTCTGATTTCTCAATGACGAAGGATGACTTCTTTGAGTTTGTGCATCCCGATGATCGTGAGCGTGTTAAACAGCGGTTTCATCATTCAATAGAATCAAAAAAGGAAAACATTTTCGAGTATAGGATCGTTCGCCATAGCGGTGAAGTCAGATATGTGGTGGAAAATATTGCGTTCATACGGGATGCTGACAACCATATATCGTTGACTATAGGCATGATTCAAGATGTGACGGAACATAAAAAATTACAGCAACGTCTCACGGTTGAAGAGCAGCAATATAAATCTTTATTTGAAAATAATCCGGACGCGGTCTTTTCTTTAGACGTACATGGCCGTTTTTTGTCATGCAATTCTGTTCTTGAACAAATGTTTGGATATTCGAAAGATGAAATTATTAAAGATCGTTTTCATAAGTTTGTGGATGCCGCATCTCTGGAAAAAACGATTCAACATTTTGAGGATACGATCAAGACACTGGCACCTCAGAGCTATGATACGACAGGAATTACGAAAGCTGGACAGGCTATCATAGTCCATGTGACTAATATCCCAATTATTATTAATAATAAGCTTTTCGGTGTGTATGGTATTGCCAAGGACATTACGCAGCAAAAAATGATTGAGCAATCTTTAAATGAAACAGAATTAAAATATCGCAGCATCGTAGAGCAATCTATTGTTGGTATTTTTATTGCACAGAAAAACAACTACATTTATTCAAACGAGCAGTTCAATAAAATGATGGGCTATGACACCTTGATTGGTATAGATATCGAACAAATCATTCATCCCGATGATCGTGAGGCGGTCTTTAATCAGGTCATGTGGTTAAAGGAAGGCCAATCGTTGTCTAATTTTTGCCATAGAGCGATCAAGCGAGATGGAACCATCATTCATTGTGAGGTGCATTACAAACAAGTATCGAATATGGGTGAGAAAGCGATCGTAGGCATCGTTCTTGATGTTACGGATCGGAGCAAGGCAGAGGAATTGAACCAATATTTGGCGTTCCATGATTATTTAACGGAGATGCCGAATCGCAGAAAATTTGAAGACCAGTTAGATAAGCAGATAAGGGTAAGTGAATATTTCAAGCAGAGGCTAGCGATTATGCTAATTGATGTGGATCGTTTCAAGTATGTAAATGATACGTTGGGGCATCCGATTGGTGATGAGCTGCTGAAACAAATCGCCTTCAGATTGATGAGCAATTTAAGCGATGGACAAACCGTCTTCCGGCTGGGTGGAGACGAATTTGCTATTATTTTAGCTGATGTGCAGCAACAAAACGATATCAAGGATATGGCAGCTACTATTATAAAGCTCATTAATGAACAATTTATCATTGAAGGGTATGAGCTGAATGTAACCGCGAGTATAGGAATCAGTCAATCGCCTGGCGATGGGAGCTCTGTGGAGCTGTTGATGAAAAATGCGAATGCGGCTCTTTATCATGCCAAATCAAGAGGAAGCAACCAGTCGCAATGTTATTCCTCATCATTAAATGTGGAATCGTTTAAATTTTTTTCACTTAGCAATGACTTGCGTAAAGCACTGGAAAGAGGAGAACTGTTTCTGCATTACATGCCTCGCGTGAATTCGCAAACGATGGATATTGTTGGTGTGGAAGCACTGCTGCGTTGGAATCATCCGGATTGGGGATTGGTTTCACCATCGGAATTCATTCCGATTGCAGAGGAAACGGGGCTCATTGTACCGATAGGAGAATGGGTGCTGCGCGAAGCCTGTTTGCAGCATAAACGATGGCAGAGCTTAGGCTTGCCCTCGGTTACAATGTCGGTTAATTTTTCGGTAAAGCAGCTGCTGCAGCAAAATATATTGCACACCATTGATCACATCATTGAGGAGACAGGGGTTTCACCGGATAGATTGGAAATTGAAATAACAGAGAGTTCCTTTATAAGTAATGAGAATGCAGTGACTGAATTGCTGCTTGAGCTCAAGAAGAGAAAAATCAAGGTGTCGCTTGATGACTTTGGAACGGGATATTCTTCTCTCTATTTATTAAAGCGATTGGCACTCGATACGATCAAAATCGATCGATCGTTTATCGAAGAATTGATGACGGATCGAAGGAATAAGAGCATTATTGCATGCATTATTCAGCTGGCTGGTGAGCTCAATATGCAGGTGGTGGCTGAAGGTGTTGAAACGAAGGAACAGTTCATTTATTTACGAGAGCATCGATGTGATGAAATCCAAGGTTTTTATTTTAGCCGCCCCGTGGAGCCAGACAGCATTGTACAATTATTGAGCAGAAAATCGTTTAAAGAGCCAGTCTCTCTTATGCCAAGCAAAGAGGTGTTCGTTAATCGGAGAAAAAGCTTTCGAATTGATTTGACGCATTGTCTGCTCGCAGAGATGACGATAACGATGTTCAAAGGCAGCAGTGTAAAGCTTGGGAGTACAGAGGTGTTGGTTAAAAACATCGGACCAGGGGGACTACGGTTTATGGTCGGTGTAAAGCTGCCTGTTAATAGCGACATCCTCTTGATGTTTAAGACTCAAATGCTTAACCAAATGTACGTGTTATATGGATTTATTGTTTGGTACAATGAGCTAGGCAATGATATTTATGAATATGGTGTGCAATTTCAATTAAAAGAGAAGGAGCAGGATGAACTCGTCAATACGCTTAATTTCCTTGCGATTAAGCAGCGAGACGGCGTGCTGCCTCAAACACAAGTTTATGTGGGCGATCCCATACTCCGAATTAAAGAATTAAAGAAACACAATTAAAGAAGACCCAGAACAAAGTAGAGAAGAGGGTGTCCCCAAAGCAATAGGCTTTGGGGACACCCTCTTCTATTTATAGTTATTCCATCCTTTTAGGATTCAAAAGGGTTGTCTTTATTGGGTTTGCTTGCAGCTTCCAAAGCTTCCGAATGGCTTGGCTTTGAGCCTGAAGCAAGCAACGTATCTTTGGCGGGGGCAGCTTCGTTCAAGGCATTGATTTGTTGGAATGCTTCAAAGTCTTTCGACGACGTTGCTGTCGCGATGATTTGCCGGTTTTGAACAAAGCTGCGTGTTTTTTGAACGAGATGGCTGAGTAAGTCATCGGCTTTATGCATGCTTATAATATAGCGCGGGCCGGAAAGATTGCCTGAACCAGAACCTGCAAGGGTACTCGTTACCAGCCTTGTAACAAGCAGCCACGGGCTAAATGAGGAGCGAACAATCGTATTCTCGCTTCTCGTGGAATCGGTAATTGCCATTCCAACGGAAAGCTTGGATTCGGTATACGTCCCTTCACCTTGGAATTGAATCAAATAGCTTGTGAAATGCATTTCCGCCCAATACATATGAGCTAATATGAGGGCAGAAGAGCCGCATAACCACAAAACGATGGGATAAAAAAGTTCATTGAAAACATTTTTAATAACGAATCCATTGTCTGTGTCTTGATTCAATAGAAATAATAACAATGCCCCGCAAAGGATTAAGGCGTGTCCCCCAACCGATATCCATAGCCTTAATTGCTGAAGCAGCCGAGGATAAACGATTTCTTCGTAGATGGGCTGTGTTTCTTGAATCGTATCGCCGCTGAAGCTCCCCTTATCCATGCTTCCCTCCATTTGAAGTGTCGGAGTCAATTCTCTATAAACACGATTAGGAAATTCTTTGTAGCGCAGCGTTGCTAGCTCCATATCCAATGAACGGAAGAAGTCCTGTGGATGAACATTTTCTTGCCAATGCTCGCGAAACTCTGAAACCTCTGTAAGAGGCTCATACATCTCGGAACGGGTTTTAGAAATTAGTATGGTTACAATCGTGATGATAGCTATAAATACAAAAGTGAAAATTAATGGCAATGCTAGTTGAATATCGATGACAGGAATATCAACATCTTTTCTGACCAACCATTCCCCAATCGTAGGAACAACAAGAGATAGAAAAACAACACCGAAGATGTCGGTTTTTTTACTAATAATTAATCGGTTTTTATTAACTCTCTTCAAAGTAGGCGCATTAAATACCCACAGCACCACCACGAACAGAAGCAATGCAGCGCCAAGCCAGACCCCAATAGGACTTGTGGTAAAGGATGTAAGGCCGAGCATGCCTGAGAGAATCGACAATAAAAAGGCACCTAATGCAAGAAAAGAATAACCCGCATTGTGAATAATGATGTGCAAGTAATTTCTCATCGAATAAGGGAGAAACAGCATGTTTGGAAATATGCTGAAAATCAAGCGATCCAGCAAAGTGTTTGGCTCAAGGAAAGTGATGTTCTTGCGTCCAGCAAGCATTTGATCCAAGTGCTGGTCGTGATACGCGGCTTGCGGCTCGTATACATGCTTCTCGCTTCGAGCTAGATTTTTGCTTAAGCTCGTTGGTATTCCTCTTCCGATATAGAACCGGAACAGCTTAAGAAGTCCCTTTGTCATAAAAGTAGTGCCTACACCAAGCAAAAGCAGACTTTGAAGCAGCTGGAACCAGCCAGCCATGATTTGGTCATCTGCCAGCTGTTTTCTCATAATCATAATGGAAATGATTCCTATTAAACTAATGAGTATGCCGCTAATTAAATAAAGCATCCCTTCGCGTTTGAAGGGATTCTGAATGTCTGGAGAATTTGATCCAAATTGAAATGACATGATGCAACCCCGCCTTTATCTGATTTATCTCCCATTATTATGGAATACCAAGTGAAATAGCGCAATGAAAATATCGATATCAGATGCAGGACCGTAGTAGTTGAAAGGTGAGTATGGACTAAATGAGGTCAAAAAAAGTTTTGCCGCATCGGTCTTTGGGTAAAAGGAAATAGTAGTTATGAAAAGGAGGCTGTTCGCTTGAAGCTAACACCGGAACAACGAATTCAGCTGCATGGCTTTAATAATTTAACGAAGTCACTCAGCTTCAATATGTATGATGTGTGTTATACGAGAACGAAGGAAGAGCGTGAAGCATATATCGCCTATATAGACGAACAATATAATTCGGATAGGCTGACGAATATTTTGGAAACAGTGTCGGGCATTATCGGAGCGCATGTGCTTAATATTGCGAAACAAGATTATGAGCCGCAAGGCGCCAGCGTCACCTTGCTTGTATCGGAAGGTCCGGTCATCGGTGGACCTAATGAGTCATTTGAAGAATCGCCGGGTCCTTTGCCTGATTCAGTCGTCATGCATTTGGATAAAAGCCATATAACGGTGCATACTTATCCGGAATATCATCCCAAGGAAGGGATCAGCACATTCCGAGCAGACATCGATGTGTCTACTTGTGGAGAAATTTCACCGCTAAAAGCGTTGAACTACCTGATCCATTCTTTTGATACCGATATTATGACGCTGGATTACCGTGTGAGGGGTTTCACTCGCGACATTAACGGCTATAAGCTCTTTATTGATCATGATATTAACTCGATTCAAAATTACATACCGAAGAAGGAATCTCTTTTGTATGACATGATTGACGTTAATATTTATCAGGAAAATATGTTTCACACCAAGTGCAGGCTGAAGCAGTTTGATTTGAACAACTATTTATTTGGCTATACGAAGGAAGAGCTGACGCACAAGGAGCAACAAGAAATAACGGAAAAATTAAAGACCGAGATGGATGAAATCTTTTATGGAAAAAATATAAGGAGCTGATTTTTACATGTCAAATTCCACATCAAAAAATATTAACCCACCCCAGCACCAGAACCGCCAACCTGGCATTGAATCCGAAATGAAGCCGCTGCCGATATACGAATCTAATTCGTATAAGGCGGCAGGGAAGCTAAAGGGCAAGACAGCTATTATTACTGGCGGTGATAGCGGTATCGGCCGTGCGGTAGCCGTTGCTTTTGCGAAAGAGGGCGCAGATTTAACGATCGTTTATTTGAATGAACATGATGATGCGAAGAAGACGAAGGAAGTTGTAGAGCAAGCCGGCGTGAAATGCCTGCTTATTGCGGGCGACGTAGGTGAAGAGGCGTTTTGCAAGAGCGTAATCGAGCAGACGATTAAGGAGTACGGCAAGCTGGATATTTTGGTTAATAACGCAGCAGAGCAGCATGTGCAGCAGAAGCTTGAGGATATTACATCGGATCAGCTTGTGGCTACGTTCCGTACGAATGTATTCAGCATGTTCTATTTAACGATTGTTGCTTTGCCGCATTTGAAAGCGTCCAGCTCGATCATCAACACGGCATCTATAACGGCATACAAAGGCAATCCGACTTTGATCGATTACTCCGCAACAAAAGGAGCCATCGTCTCCTTTACACGCGCGTTGTCGGTAAATTTGGCTGAGCAAGGTATTCGTGTTAACGGTGTAGCTCCCGGACCGATCTGGACACCACTTATTCCAGCGACTTTTGATGATCAGTCCGTAGCTACATTTGGCTCAGATACACCAATGAAACGACCAGGACAGCCGCATGAGTTAGCAGCTGCCTATGTATATCTAGCCTGTGAGGATTCCAGTTATATGTCCGGTCAAATCCTACACATTAATGGTGGAGAAGTTGTAAACGGGTAAAGAGGGCTTTATAAGAAACCATGCTGCTTCGCATAATTTCCCCAGTGCGGCTGTCTGCCATCGACGTCGGTTATACCGAATTCATCAGACAGCTGCCAGCTTGGGAATATTTGTCCGGATCTTTCAAGCAAGTCGCCGCTTGCTGCAAGCGCTGCGATCCCGCGTCCAATGAAATATGGCGTTTCGGATTGACCGAAATGCTCTGCATCTGGTTTGCCGCCATGCACAGCATCTAGCCAAGTTTCCTCCGTTACTTCAAAATGCTCCAGCATTTCCTCGGAGCGAAGGAAGCCGGGAGTTACAGCAACAGCCGATACATCATATGGCTTTAGGTCAGCTGCCATGGCTGTCGCTAGATGGATAGGCGAAATTTTGGCCAAACTATAGAACAAACTTCCGCGATAACGGAAATCGATTCCATCGGTTACTTCAATGATCAAGCCCTTTCTCCGTTTCACCATTAAAGGAGCCCCATAATGGCTCGTAATAAGATGCGCCTTCACGGCACGCTCTTGCATTAACAGCCCCTTGCTTAAGGAATGCTCCCAAAAAGGCTTTCCCCATTCCGTTAATTTTTCTCCTCCCCATATGTTATTGACCAGCACATCTAGTTGCCCATCTTGTTCCTTGTTGATTTGTTCGAATAAAGCTTGAACATCCGCTTCTACCGTATGGTCAACTCGTAGCGGAATGCCTATGCCTCCTCGTGCTGTGACCAGTTCTGCTGTTTCTTCTATCGTTTCCACTCTGTTTAAATCAGAGGCTTGGCCGCGAATGCTCCTCCCCGTGCAATAAACAGTCGCTCCTGCTTCTCCAAGGCTTACTGCAATACCACGTCCAGCTCCGCGTGTAGCTCCGGCAACGACTGCTATTTTTCCTTCTAATGGTTTCATGACATGTCTCCATTCCGATCGATTTGTAAGGTTTACTCTTTGTCAGTTTAACAAACTATATACGACAACAACTGTCATATATTCATGCTACAATGAAAAAAAGGTTAAAACGGATAAGAGCGTGCCTAGGAGGTTTATCGTATGAGAGCAGGACGATTAATTGCGATTCTATTATGGATGCAGAACAACGGGAAAATGACTTCAAAAGAACTTGCTGAAAAGCTGGAGGTATCCGAGCGCACCATCATTCGTGACATGGAATCGCTAAGTGAAGCGGGCATACCTGTGTATGCGGAGAGGGGAGTGCACGGCGGTTGGGTTTTGTCCGAGGGGTATCGAACCAATTTGACTGGTATGCATGCAGATGAGTTGGTTTCTGTTATCGTTGGCAGTTCATCTGCCTTGCTCAGTGATCTAGGAATTAAAAGTCACTATGAAGCTGCTATCCATAAAATATTAGCTGCTGCTCCTGCTGACATAAGTAAAGGGGCTTATCTTATGAGGCAAAAAATACATATTGATGGAGCGGGCTGGCACCAAATGGAAGAGTCATTGCCTTACTTGTCTGTCGTGCAGGAAGCGGTTTGGGAGGAGCGTTTATTACAAATTCGCTACCATCGCGAGGATGGTATAGCGAAGCGAATCGTTAATCCCTTAGGTCTCGTTGCCAAACGTAATGTTTGGTATTTAATTGGCGAGGTGAACGGGGAGAAGCGGACATACCGAATTTCAAGGTTAATGGATGCCGTGATGCTGGAGGAGCGGTTCGAGCGGCCGGCAAACTTTGACCTAGCTGAGTACTGGGAGCAATCCATAGGTGAGTTTAAGCAGAGTCTTCCGCAATATCCAGCCGTGATTACACTGCATGAAGCAGTACTCACTCGGCTATCCAAAGAACGATATGTCAAAATAGTAGAAAGCAGCCCTTCGCAGAAAATGAATTGGCTAACAGCTCGAGTTGAATTTCAAGCGCTGGAATCGGCTTGCGAAATTGCGCTTAGCTTTGGCTCGCATATGGAAGTCGTTGAGCCTGCTGAGCTGCGACAAAAAGTGATGGCAGAGGCACAAGCAATCCACAATTTATATATGAATTTGTAAAATAAGAGGAAGCCCGAAGTCGGGCTTCCTCTTAATATATTGAGTGTCGCAATACGAACTGTATTACTACAATGGCAAGTCTCGTTTGCTAAATGCAATTACGCCTGCTATAAAGCCGGCAAGACCGATGAGGAAGAGAATGACTAAGGCTAGCACCGCGTCACCGCCGCCGCGTACGATTTCGCTCGGTCTATATAATGAAAAGAGGGAGACGAATCGGAGCCATTGTACACTCTCGCTTATTTTGCCGAGCATATCTAGTCCGAACATGCCAAACGTAATAACCCCCGAGATGCCCAGTGCTTTCTTCTCGTCGCTAGACAGTGCAGAAACGAAGAAGGAAATGCCGCCTATTGCGAAGAACAGCATTAATGCGATGACATTCAATAAAAGGAAACGGGAGCCGTTAAATTCATATCGATCACCTATAAACATGGCGTAACCGATAAATCCTGCAGCTGTCGTAACGACTATAATTAATAGCAGTCCGGCGATTAGAACACTTGCTTGCGTTGCGGCGATATGCCGCCGAGAAGTTGGCGTGGACAGCAGATAAGCCATGGAGCCTTGGTCAACGAGCCTCGCCATTAGACCTGTTGACAGCATGATGCTGAATATCGAGAGCAGAAGCGGCAGAATAAGTCCGTAATACTCCCCGGAGATGAAAGCTTCCATGCTTCCAAAGCCGGCTTGAATGCCAAAAGCATTGACGATTCCCTCAGGCAAAGCCAGCATAAGCTCATTAAGTGAGCCTGTATTTTGTGCGATTCCGGGATACAGCCAAAACATGAGCAGAATGTAGAAGGCCGAGCCGAAGGCATAGTTGCTTATCCCTTTGAGATTGATCTTCAGCATCTGTTTGAAAAGGGGAGCGTTCATCGGACGGGCTCCTTCCGGTCATAATAGTGCATGAATACATCCTCAAGGTTTTGTGCGGTTATATCGAGACTGCGAATAGGGTATTTGGCAGTCTCACGAATCAGCTCGTTATAATTGCCCTGCACAGCAACAGTGACCCGTCTGCCGTCTTGCGAATCAATAGGCACTGCACCGCTTTTTACAAACGTCTCAGCATCCTGCGTATTCTCAAAAACGATCTCAACCAGCTTCCGCTGCATGGATTGAAGTTCATGAATATTTTTGACGGTCATTACTTTCCCATCCTTTATAATCGCGGCACGGTCGCAAGTTCTCTCGATTTCGGGAAAACTGTGGGAAGACATAAGAAAGGTAGTTCCCTTCGCTTTCTCTTCGAGAACAAGCTCAATAAATGTTTGCTGCATGAGTGGATCGAGGCCGGATGTAGGCTCATCAAGAATGATCAGTTCTGGATCATGCATGAAGGCGGCTACGATTCCGACCTTTTGCTTCATTCCTTTAGACATCTTCCTAATCGGTGTGTTAACGTCGAATTGCAATCGTTCGATTAAGTGGCTCCGCTTGTCTGAACTGTCCACTTTCTGCATCGAGGCTAGAAATTCTAGAAAAGCTTTACCTGTCATTCCTTCGATAAATGCGATTTCTCCAGGCAAGTAGCCAATATACCTTTGCACGGTTCCTTGTTGAGTCCAGGTGTCAAGGCCTTTGACGGATACATTCCCATGGTCTGGCTTCATGAACCCCATAATATGCCTTATAGTCGTCGATTTGCCTGCACCATTAGGTCCCAAAAAACCGAATACTTCCCCTTTGTTTACCGTGAACGAGACATCCATAACGCCTCGTCCATTTCGAAAAAGCTTCGTCAGCCCATCAACGATTAACATATCGCGCTGCACCCCGCATTCAAAGTTATGAAATATTACTATGATATGATTTCATTAATTATGATAGATTTGTTGGAGGTAGAAGTCAATGGGTTATGAAATCTAAATGTGCTATAATTTCATTAAATTAAAATGGATATGATTTCGGGAGGCAGAATGAACGGATTCGAGAGAAGGACGGAATTAATCAAGGAGAAGATTAAGAAGACGGTATTGAGCATGCTCAAGACGTGGGAGCCGAAGAAAATACGAATCGCCGATATTGCAGCGGAGGCTGGCGTATCCCAGGTGACGATCTACAATTACTTCGGGAGTAAGGAAGCGCTGCTTAGCGAGGTGTTTAAACAATTTATTAACAAAAGCATTATGGATTTCGAAGCATTCATACAAGGTGATCACTCTTTGAAGGAGATCATTCAATATATTGTTTTTGCGGATAAAGAGGCTTATCGAGCCTTCACTCCACAAGCTTTCTCTCAGTTCCTGAAAGATGAAGAAACGCATCAATATGTGGAGGAATTGTACCGAACGAAGGGGATGCCCCTGGTCGTACAATTCATCGAGGAAGGCAAGCGGAAGGGGGAAATCTCGGCCAAGGTGTCGACTCCGACCATTATCGCATATATCAATATGCTAAAAGCACAATCCCACATGTTCCTTGATTTGGCGCAGCAAAGTGAACAAGTAGACGATTTTCTTGATGAGTTTATTCATCTGTTCTTTTATGGCATTTGCAGCTCTGAGCCAGAGTCTGATTCGTAACCATGTAATTTGACTATGGGCTTGTTTATTCGCTACAATTTAGACTACAGCATGTATGTACATATAGGCATTAACGAAGGGAGAATAAGAAACCATGAGTGGATTTGAACATCATTTAGATACGTACGCAGAATTGATTGTAAAAATTGGAGTAAACGTACAGCAGGGACAAGAGGTGTTCGTAACAGGGGCTGTCGATCAAGCAAAGCTTGTCAGACTTGTAGCCAGCAAAGCCTATGCAGCAGGTGCAAGCAATGTGCATGTGGACTGGACAGACGATTCTTTGTCCAGATTAAAGTATGAGCAGGCAGCCGATGAGGTGTTTACCCGCTATCCTGAATGGGAGACGGCTAAGCGCAACTCGTTCGTGGAGCGCGGAGCAGCGTTTATTTCCATCGTGTCATCAAGTCCTGATCTGCTCAAAGGTATCGATTCGGGACGGATCTCCAGCTTCCAGAAAGCATCCGGCCAAGGGTTGAAGGAATTCCGCAGAGCGATTCAAGCGGATAAAGTAAGCTGGACGGTCGTTGCAGCTGCAAGTGCGCAGTGGGCCCAAAAGGTGTTCCCTGAAGTGAACGAAGCTGAAGCGGTCGACATGCTTTGGAAAGCGATTTTTGATTCGGTGAGACTGCATGCAGCGAACCCTGTCCAAGCATGGGAAGAGCATAATGCGAATTTACATACGAAGGGCGAATTGCTTAACAAGTATCATTTCGAGAAACTGCATTATACGGCTCCAGGAACAGATCTGACAATCGAATTGCCGGAGAAGCACATATGGGTCGCTGCAGGCAGTACGAACGAAAACAATATTCCCTTCATGGCGAATATGCCAACAGAGGAAGTGTTCACAGTACCTCTAAAAACAGGTGCGAACGGCTATGTTTCCAGTACAAAGCCGCTTAGCTACGGCGGCAATATTATCGATCGCTTCAAGCTTACGTTCGAGAACGGACGCATCGTGAAGGTAGAAGCAGAGGAAGGGCAAGAAATTCTCCAGCAGCTAGTAGATATTGATGATGGCTCTCATTATTTGGGAGAGGTTGCGCTTGTGCCGCATGAATCGCCAATTTCGCAATCGAATATTTTATTCTATAACACATTGTTTGATGAGAATGCGTCGAATCATCTTGCGATCGGAAGCGGCTATGCCTTCAATATTGAGGGAGGCAAGACCATGTCGCCGGAAGAGCTTGAGCAGAACGGCGTTAATGCGAGTATTACGCATAATGACTTCATGATTGGCTCTGCTGAGATGGATATCGATGGAATACTGAAGGATGGCACGAGTGTTCCGATTTTCCGCAAAGGGAATTGGGCGATTTAGAAGGAATTAAGCTAAGTACAGCAAGCTAAATAAAGCATGATAAGTAAAGCAAGAAAAAGATCGTCTTGAAGAAGCCATGGCTTCTTTAAGGCGATTTTTTTCTTTTTAATGGGAGTAGTTCCATGTGCTTGGAGAAAATGGGCTAAGCTATATGACATTTGTCATATTCCTGTATTGACGTTTATGACTTATTTGTAATGACATCTGGCTTTACAATGAGATTAGAATACTGCGATAGACGTCTAGGACACACTCCAAGCGTCGTATTGAGGAGGAATTATGAGATGACAGAGCCGAAGCATGCTCACCTAAAGAAAGAAGTAGCCCCTTTTGAGAAAACGGATTTAAAGTCGAGCATCAGACAGCTTATTAACACCTTAGTGCCACTCGTTCTTCTCTGGTATGCCGCCTACTATAGTCTTTCGATATCGTACTGGCTTACTATTCCATTGGCTCTGCTTACTTCTGGGTTTGTTATTCGGACTTTCATTATTTTTCATGATTGCTGCCATGGATCGTTTTTCAAAAACAAAAAAGCAAATGATATTATTGGAACCATTACAGGCGTGATTACGCTTGTTCCTTATAGACAGTGGAAAAACTCGCATTCCATTCACCATGCTACGAGCAGTAATCTAGATAAGCGCGGAGTTGGCGATTTGTGGATTATGACCGTAGAAGAATATGCAGCAGCGCCTATGATGCGCCGAATTGCTTACCGTATGTATCGTCATCCGCTTGTTATGTTTGGACTTGGACCGATCGGGGTATTCCTTATACAGTATCGCTTTAATGTGAAGGGTGCTAGACGCAAGGAACGGATGAACACGTATTTGACTAACGCTTTAATTGTAGGTGTGTATGCACTATTAATTTGGGCTATTGGCTGGCAAGCTTTCGCGCTCGTTCAAGGACCAGTTTTCTTCCTCTCGGGTCTGCTTGGCATTTGGTTGTTCTATGTTCAGCATCAATTCGAGGATTCTTACTTTGAGAATGAAGATGAGTGGAGTTACGTAAAGGCAGCCGTTGATGGCAGCTCGTATTATAAATTGCCTAAAATATTACAATGGATTACTGGCAACATCGGATTCCACCATGTTCATCATCTAAGCCCTAAAGTGCCTAACTACAATTTGGAGAAGGCACATAATGCGACACCGCCGCTTCATAAAGCTACAACAATCAATATCAAAGAGAGCTTGGAATCACTGCAGTTCCGCCTATGGGATGAAACAGACAAGAAATTTGTCAGCTTCAAGGGCATTAAACATCGTCTGCGTAAAGTCGAGACTTCTTCAGAGAAGTTGAAGGCAACAACGCCAAGCTTGAAATTCAAGTAGGCTTGAATAGTTGCTTCGTTAGATTAGTTCGTTTGTATATAAATATGCTAAAATAAAGTACAGCTTCTAAAGCATTCCATTGAGCTTAACAGGAAAAAGGGTGACGACTTTGAACAAGTGGTATCAGATCTTTCACAAAAATACAGGTCTAAGCCCTTATGTCTGGGTCGTCTTCTGTATCCTGCCCTTTTACTTTATATTTCGATCTTCCTCACCGTATGAGGTTGTATCCGGCATTATAATGATCATCCTTTTCTTCGTCTGCTATAGGCTTTCGTTTGTATCCAAAGGATGGCTCGTCTACTTCTGGACTAGTGTGCAAATTGTCATTTCGATTGCGATGACTTTATTGTTCAGCTACGTCTATTTTTCGATTTTTCTTGCTTTTTTTATTGGCAATATACAGAATCGAGCCGGCTTTTTTACGCTCTATACGATTCATATTGTGAGTACTTTTGTTACGGTTAATTATGGCTTTGCCACGCAAAATAAATTGTTTTTCACGCAGTTTCCATTCATTCTGATTAGCCTTATTGTCGTCATCCTGATTCCGTTCAACACGTTCAACCGGAATAGACAGGGGGAATTGGAAGGACAGCTGGAGGATGCAAACAAACGAATTTCCGAGCTTGTGAAGATGGAGGAGCGCCAACGCATCGCTCGTGATTTGCATGATACGCTTGGCCAGAAGCTTTCCTTAATTGGATTAAAGAGCGATCTAGCGGGAAAGTTAATGGTAAAAAACCCTGCCCAAGCACAGGTGGAAATGAATGACGTTCGCCAAACGGCAAGAATGGCCTTAAAGGAAGTAAGGGAAATGGTTACTCAGATGCGCGGCACAAGACTTGAGGATGAGATGTTCCGTATCAAGCAGATATTGAAAGCAGCTGAAATCGAATTCCAGCTTGTAGGCGAGCCGATTCTGGAAAATACAGATCTGTTGACCGAGAACGTGCTTAGTATGTGCTTGAAAGAAGCGGTAACGAATGTGGTTAAGCACAGCGGTGCTTCAACATGCTCTGTTACGATAGAGTCCGCGCGAACCGAGCTGGTTCTTAAAGTGGCGGATGATGGCGTTGGAATTGCGGAACAGGATCGAAATTATAGAGGACATGGCCTGCAAGGGATGAAGGAAAGGCTCGAATTCGTAAATGGAAGTCTCGAAATTGTATCGAATCACGGGGCTACGCTTATTATCAGAGTACCGAAAGTATTGAAACAAACCTAATGTAGAGAAGGAAGGGACTGAGAGTATGATTTCAATCGTTATTGCTGAGGATCAGCGCATGCTGCTGGGCGCCCTCTCTTCTCTGCTTGATCTAGAAGAGGACATGAAAGTCGTCGGAAGAGCAAGCAACGGGGAAGACGCGATCAAGCTGGTACATGAGCATAAGCCTGACATTTGCATTATGGATATCGAAATGCCTGCCAAAACGGGGCTTGATGCAGCTGAAGAGTTGAAGGGCCAAGGCTGTAAAGTAATGATTTTAACAACATTTGCACGGTCGGGCTACTTTGAACGTGCGCTTAAAGCTGGCGTAAGCGGCTATTTGCTTAAAGACAGTCCAAGCGAAGAGCTTGCAGACTCCATTCGCAGCGTGATGGCCGGAAAACGGATATTTGCTTCTGAGCTGGTTGATGAGGCCTACGGCAAGGAAAATCCTTTAACCGAGCGTGAGAAGGAAGTACTTGGACTCGTAGCCGACGGCAAGAATACGAAGGAAATTGCGAGTGAATTATTTCTTACGACAGGAACCGTTCGCAATTATATTTCCGTCATATTGGATAAGCTGGACGTCAGCAATCGGATAGAAGCGATTACTCGTTTTAAAGAAAAGGGCTGGTTTAAATAAAGCGCTATTAAGAACAGCTTCATGTTCTTTTTGGCGTTTTTTTGGTTTTTTACCATAAGCGGCTGTTGGTGGGCTGTTTCTACGAGTTAGAATGGGTGGTAAAGGAAAGAGTAGTAAGGAAGGGAGTTTATGTGATGAGCTATTCGAACTTAACGCTTCATACGGATAAATATCAAATAAATATGATGTACGCACATTGGATTCAAGGCAGCCTAAATGAAAAGGCTGTATTTGAAGCTTATTTCCGCAAGATGCCATTTGGTAATGGTTATGCCGTATTCGCAGGACTGGAAAGAATTATGGACTATATCCGTTCGCTTCGTTTCGGAGATGAGGAAATTGCTTATTTACGGACGCAGGAAGAAAATTATAAAGAAGAGTTTCTAGATGAGCTGCGCCAATTTCAATTTACCGGGAATATTTATGCGGCCAAGGAAGGTTCGCTTGTGTTTGCGAATGAGCCGATAATCTGTGTGGAGGCCAGAATTTTTGAAGCACAGCTTGTGGAGACGGCTATTCTAAATATGATGAACTACCAGACGCTCATAGCGACAAAAGCTTCCCGTATTAAACAGATTGTACCCAATGATGTGCTGCTTGAGTTCGGATCTAGACGTGCACAAGAAGCGGATGCTGCGATATGGGGGGCAAGAGCTGCTTATATTAGCGGATTTCATGCGACCTCTAATATGCGAGCGGGCATGTTATTTGGCATTCCGGCCAAAGGGACACATGCCCATTCCTGGGTGCAGGGACATGATTCGGAAGAGGAAGCTTTCCACGCTTATGCGGAGGCACTGCCTGATCATGTAACGCTGCTTGTGGATACGTATAATACACTCAAGAGCGGCGTTCCGAATGCGATTAAGATAGCGCGTTTGCTCGAGGAGCAGGGCAAGCGATTGATCGGCATTCGTCTTGACAGCGGAGACTTGGCTTATTTATCTATAACGGCCCGTAAAATGCTGGATGAAGCAGGCTTTCCCGATGTGAAAATTGTAGCGTCCAACGACTTAGATGAAGATATCATTGCAAATTTGAAGTCGCAAGGAGCAGAAATTGATATTTGGGGTATTGGGACAAAGCTAATTACAGCTGCCGATCAGCCGTCTTTGGGCGGAGTGTACAAGCTGGTTGCAAGAGAGAAAAACGGAGTCTATGAGCCTGTTATAAAAATATCAGGAAATCCTGAGAAGGTTTCCAGTCCCGGTTTTAAGAATGTTTATCGCATTATAAATACCGATACAGGCAAAGCGGAGGCAGATTACTTAACGCTTAAGAATGAGCAGAATGTGCAAAGAGGCGAGCGGATCAAGCTGTTTGATCCGATCCACCCATATATGAGCAAATATATTGAGCGGTATGAGGCAATTCCTTTACTTATACCGATTATGATGCATGGAGAGCTTGTTTACGAGCTGCCAGCTTTAGAACAAATTCGTGACTATCATGCCGAACAAATGAAGCTGTTCTGGCCGCAATATTTGCGCCGGTTAAATGCTGAGCCATATCGTGTCAGCTTAAGCGAGACGGCTTGGACATTGAAAATGGATCTTATTAAGAAGTATCAGGAATAGGGTAATCAAAGGCGGAACCTAACAAAATTATGTTTTGATTTCTGAAATAAGTAACGTTATGATGATTCTGTTATTAGCATCGCCTTTTCGAAATATGAAACTAAATGAATAGGGTGAATGAAGTGGCAGACTATTTGAATAACGGACTGACGCCGATTAATGAGCCAGTCTCCGGTCATTTTGATTTGCAAGAGCATGCGCGTTACATCGGAAGAATGGATTGGAGCGATCCAAGAGGTCCGATCTTATCCTGGGCAGGAAGCTCGATAGCTATTCGGTTCCAAGGGAGCGCCATAAGCTTGAACATGGTCGTTGTTGAAAGGGAGAATACGTGGTTTGATATCACGCTGAATGGGGGAGAGCCTCGTAAGCTTCATATCGGTGAGACTGGTGGTGTAATATCGATCGCGGAAGGCTTGGATCCTAATGCTGTTCATTTGTTTGAAATTTATAAGCGGACAGAAGCGATGTTCGGTACTGTTCAGTTTCTTGGCGCTGTTCTTCCTGAAGGAGGCAGCTTTCTGGCTCCACCGCCGCATAAGGACAGAAGAATCGAGATTATTGGCGATTCCATTAGTGTAGGCTCAGGAAATGAAGGAAAAGACGGAGATCCTAATATTGCAGAGCATGAGAATAATAGCCTGGCTTATGGAACGTTGGCTGCTCTCGCGTTAGATGCCGAGCATCATACGGTAGCAATATCGGGAATTGGCTTAACAGTCAATTACGGCGATGAGCGTGTGAACACGATGAAGGATCAATATGAGTTGTTAAATCCGCTGCATGCAGAGCCGAAATGGGATTTCTCGCAGTGGATACCCCATGTCGTGGTGATTAATCTCGGTACGAATGATAACAATTATAAGATAGATCCGGCAGAGTTCGTACAGACCTATGCTGAGCTTGTGTCGCGCATACGTAAACGATATCCTGCTGCACAGCTATTTATGACGCTTGGACCATTCCAGGCCTCTCCTGTGAAGGAGCATATTTATGAGGCTAATCGTCAGATTCGCGAAGCCGGGGATGTTAACGTGCATTACTTCCTCTTCGATGAAGCTAATGCAGAGCGAGATGGGATGGGTGAAACAGGTCATCCTAATGTCATTACACATGCACTTATGGCCCAGCAATTAGTGGGCGAGATTAAACAAAAAACGGGCTGGTAAGTAAGCAATTGTTACAAAAAGCGGCTGTCCTTCATGGTTATATACCATGGGAGACAGCCGCTTTTCCTTATTCAAATTTAATTTAGCTGTTTTGCAAATAATCCATAAAAAGCTGTAATCGCGGTGCTATAGAACCGGGCACAAGCTCATGCCCGAAGTAACGATAAACGGCTATGTCTTTCTCACAAGTCAGATGATTATATACAGCGAATACGGTGGATGGCGGTGTAATGTCGTCGACTAGTCCAATGGTCAGCCAAGAATAGCAGTTGACCCGCGGAGCTAGATTCATAATGTCAAAATAGCTTAACGTTTCTTTCGCCTTTATTTCAAGCTCAGGATGACAGGAATGGCGGCGGAAATAATCATTAAGCTCACTGTAAGGCCCGTGCGGTGTAATGTCTATCGCGCGTTCGAAATGCGACAAATAGGGGTGGTCTGCAACCGCTAGCTTAGGAATATTAGATAATGCTGCGGCTGCGAGTGTAATCGCACCGCCCTGGCTTCCGCCCGTTACCGCTATTCGATCAGCGTCAACCTCTGGCATAGCTGCTAATATATCGATCGCGCGAACCGCATCCATATAGACAGCACGGTAATAATATTCCTCTTTATTCTGAATCCCCTTGGTCATCCATCCGGTAACATGGCCATTGGAAGAGACGACATTGTCTTCACTCTCTCCATGCTGGCCGCGGCAGAACATCTTCAGAACAGCATAGCCCTTCAGCGCCTGATTGACAGTATCATGAATGTCCCCGTCAACACACCAATTATAGCCATGATAAGCAACGATGCCGGGAAGCGGCTGCGCTTGCTCGGGCAGCGCTAGAATTCCTTCTATTCTCGCATGATTGAATCCTTTATAGAATACACGATAAACCTTCATGCCCTTTACGGGATAGCTGATCTCAACCCGTTCATAAGCTAGTGGCACAGCAGCTAATTCAGCTAGCGTTGCTGTCCAGAAATCATCGAAATCTTCTCTTCTAGTAAGTGCTGGCTTAAACTGTCGCAATTGATCGAGGGGCAAATCATAAGGCTGTGCCATTTGGTTAACCATCCCTTTTTATATGAAATGAAGACTAGAGTTTAAAGCTAGCCTGATAATATCAAGCATGAAGCGAAAGTACAATGGCTCTTGTTCATCTTCTGCGCGTCCAGCCGAACACCTTCACATGCACCAGCAGCTTCGTTACCCAGTGAGTGATGATGTACAGCAAAATGAATACAATGATTAATGGTTTAAACAAGGCCCACAGCACGATCCAGCTGACAAGAATTTGCCATGGCTTCATTTTTTTGAGGAAATTACCGGGAGTAAGCATGATGCGATAGAGCAAATAATTTTTCTGCAGGCCAATCAGATATTCTTGGCGAATTTGTGCATTGTCCGGATCAAGACGAATCGCGTTTTTGAGCATAAGCAAATAGTTATCATAATCATTTCGCTGCTCGGCCGCCCAAGCAAGGTGCAAGTAGACGAGCTCGGACTCTACATCCAGACGTAATGCTCTATTTGCGGATACTATGGATTCGGAGAAATTCCGCAACAATGCCTCGTTGTAGCTTAAGAGAGATAAATAAAGAGCATTCTCAGGCGTAAACTCCAGCGCCTTTAGAATCATATCTTTACCCTGCGCGAATTTACCTGTTCGGTTGGACAGGCATGCCTGCAAGAAATAATAAAAAGACTCATACGGATCAACACGCATCGCGTTTACTAGCGTATCACCAAGCTCTTTCCAGTTTTCCATATCGTAATAGACGGTGGATCGCACAAACCACGCCAAGGCGTTGTCAGGATCATGCTTAAGCGCCTCGGCAGACCAGTGAAGAGCGTGGTCATACTTTTCGGTTAGCAGATTGATTTGACCGAGCAGTGCGTAGGCATCGGGATCCTCCGGTTGTTCTCGAATAAGCTGCATCGCTTCATCTACAGCCTCATTATATTTCTTCCATTCCATTAGCTGTTGGATTCTAACAAATCGCAGACTGCTCGTATCTACCTCTATCATATGAGTGGCTACCTCTCTATTAATCTACTATTTCAGACCGTTCGCTTTCATATAATCAAGCACGATTTGATAGTCCTGATTGACGTCGCTAAAGGTTGCATAGTTTTTGGCTGTCGCAAACCAATCCAGCGTTGTCGCTTTCCGCTGCTTAGACGCCTTCTTCAAATCATCTTGCGAGATGGGTTGAATATCGCCAGTCTCAAGCGATCTCTCGAGAGCAACCTCGACTGCATCCTTCACAATTTGCTCCAAATCCGCACCGGAGAAATGCTTCGTTTCTTTGGAGATTTTGGTTAAGTCAAGCGGCGCTAACGGTTTGCCAGCCAGCTTCAGCTTGAGGATAGTCTCACGTTCACTCTCTTCCGGCGGCGGTACGAAGATCATATGATTAAATCTGCCTGGCCTGCGCAGCGCCGAGTCTAAGTACCAAGGCGTATTCGTTGCACCGATAACAAATACCTGATCATTGAATGTCCGCAGTCCGTCAAGCTCCATAAGCAGCTGATTAACCAAAATCCGATCATGATGCTGACGCATTTGGTTACGGCTGCCGCCCATTGCATCAAGCTCATCGATAAAGATGACGCAGGGCTTATTTTCGCGTGCTTTCTCAAAAATATCATGGAGGTTATTCTCGCTTTGTCCGACATACATGCCTAAGATCGCTTGCAGCTCAATATGCATGAAGTTGGCATCGATCTCGCCTGCAACTGCTCGAGCTAGAAATGTTTTCCCGCAGCCGGGAGGACCATAGAGCAGCAAGCTTCCGCCGGCTTCCTTGCCGTAGGCTGCGAATAGCTCCGGCTGCTTCAGCGGCAAAATGAAGTTCATGCGAATTTTTTTCTTCACGTCCTCTAGTCCGCCAACATCAGCAAATGATTCGTCTGGTTTCTCTGATTCGACTAAATCTTTTCCGTCTTTGTCGAAATGGAGCACCTTCAATTTATTGCGGCGGCGATCTGCGAGTTCATCACGGTCATTATGATCAGACATCGTTCATCATCCTTCAATAAGCAATTTTGCTACTATTGTACCAAATATCGGAAGAAGGTTGTGCATTTCTATGTAAAATAAACCTGCGTTCGAACCGAAATGGGTGAAGTAGAGCTAGGAGCTAGCTCTAACCCAACGCCGCGACCCGCCAACTGTTCTGGATGAGGCCGAAGCTCACGAAATAGAGCTAGAAACTAGCTCTATTTCTTGAAAACCAACCCCAAATATACGAATAGAGCTAGAAATAGAGCTAGAATAAAAAGTGGACACCTGTTAAGGAGAAATGGATAATTTACTTAACGAAGAAAGAGGTGTCCTTTATGGGGGAGCAACGTCAACGATTTAATGAAGATTTTAAGAAGCAAACGGTTAAATATATTCAGGATCAGACGAAGTCCGTACCGGAGATTGCTACAGAATTAAATATTTCCTCGAGTACTGTACACAAATGGTTAGCCAAGTACCGAGAATTCGACAATGAATCTTTAGCAAACCCCGAGAAAGTTCGTCAATTAGAACAACAATTAAAAGAGAAAGAACGCGAAAATCAACTGAAAGAGCGAGCGCTAGCAGATCTCCAAGAAGAATTGGCCATTTTAAAAAAGGCTCTGCACATCTTCAGCAAAGAAAAGAACTAAGGTTCCAATTTGTCGAAGATCATCGCTCTGAGTATCGACTAGAGAAGATGTGCAAGGTCATGGAGATTTCTCGGAGCGGTTATTATAAGTGGAAACTAGCTAAACCTAGTGAGCAAAAGCTTCGCAAGGCAGCTGTAATCGAGCGAATCAACTATCATTTCCACGATACCAAAGGGATCTATGGTAGTCCGAAGATTACCCATATGCTCTCGTTAGAGGGCATAAACACCTGTGAACGTACGGTAAGCAACTATATGAATGAGGTAGGATTGCGTTCCTGTGTTTCAAGGAAATTCAGAGTAAACACCACCGATTCCAACCATGACCAGCCTGTAGCTCCGAACATCCTGAATCAACAGTTTGCTACAGAGGAGCCTAACCGGGTGTGGGCAGCGGATATTACCTACATTCCTTGTCGTGAAGGACGACTTTATTTGGCCAGTGTTCTCGACCTCTGTACACGTGAAATTGTAGGTTGGCGGCTTGCTGCTCGAATGACTGTTGAACTTGTCCTTGGCGCATTAGAAGATGCTTTTAAGACGAAAAAACCCAAAAAGGGACTTATCCATCACTCCGATCGTGGTTCGCAGTATGCTTCTGCCGAATATCGAGAAAAGCTTTCCTCCTATAAGATGACAGCCAGCATGAGCCGTAAAGGTAACTGTTATGACAACGCGAGTATGGAATCTTTTCATAGCGTACTCAAGAAAGAGCTGGTTTACTGCAAGACATTCAAGACGAAGAAGCAAGCTTATGATGAAATATTCCAATACATTGAGCTTTTCTATAATCGCAAACGTATCCATAGCTCACTTGGCTATTTATCACCAGTTCGCTTTGCTGCGCTTTTTCATAAGAAAAGCGCTAGCTAATTCTCCTAAATAAGTGTCCACTTTATTGACAGAGGTCCAAAACTAGCTCTATTCGGCAGCGCGAACCGCAAATTTGCCGCAATGGCGCCGAATCCCATGAAATAGAGCTAGAAACTAGCTCTATTACTAGAAAACTAACCTAAAATATGAGAATAGAGCTAGAAACTAGCTCTATTCGGCAGCGCAAGCCGCTAACTGGCCATAATCGCGCCGAATACCAAGAAATAGAGCTAAAAACTAGCTCTATTTCTAGAAAACCAACCCAAAACATGAGAATAGAGCTAGAAATGGACCTCTGTCAATAAAGTGGACACTTATTTAGGAGAATTAGCTAGCGCTTTTCTTATGAAAAAGCGCAGCAAAGCGAACTGGTGATAAATAGCCAAGTGAGCTATGGATACGTTTGCGATTATAGAAAAGCTCAATGTATTGGAATATTTCATCATAAGCTTGCTTCTTCGTCTTGAATGTCTTGCAGTAAACCAGCTCTTTCTTGAGTACGCTATGAAAAGATTCCATACTCGCGTTGTCATAACAGTTACCTTTACGGCTCATGCTGGCTGTCATCTTATAGGAGGAAAGCTTTTCTCGATATTCGGCAGAAGCATACTGCGAACCACGATCGGAGTGATGGATAAGTCCCTTTTTGGGTTTTTTCGTCTTAAAAGCATCTTCTAATGCGCCAAGGACAAGTTCAACAGTCATTCGAGCAGCAAGCCGCCAACCTACAATTTCACGTGTACAGAGGTCGAGAACACTGGCCAAATAAAGTCGTCCTTCACGACAAGGAATGTAGGTAATATCCGCTGCCCACACCCGGTTAGGCTCCTCTGTAGCAAACTGTTGATTCAGGATGTTCGGAGCTACAGGCTGGTCATGGTTGGAATCGGTGGTGTTTACTCTGAATTTCCTTGAAACACAGGAACGCAATCCTACCTCATTCATATAGTTGCTTACCGTACGTTCACAGGTGTTTATGCCCTCTAACGAGAGCATATGGGTAATCTTCGGACTACCATAGATCCCTTTGGTATCGTGGAAATGATAGTTGATTCGCTCGATTACAGCTGCCTTGCGAAGCTTTTGCTCACTAGGTTTAGCTAGTTTCCACTTATAATAACCGCTCCGAGAAATCTCCATGACCTTGCACATCTTCTCTAGTCGATACTCAGAGCGATGATCTTCGACAAATTGGAACCTTAGTTCTTTTCTTTGCTGAAGATGTGCAGAGCCTTTTTTAAAATGGCCAATTCTTCTTGGAGATCTGCTAGCGCTCGCTCTTTCAGTTGATTTTCGCGTTCTTTCTCTTTTAATTGTTGTTCTAATTGACGAACTTTCTCGGGGTTTGCTAAAGATTCATTGTCGAATTCTCGGTACTTGGCTAACCATTTGTGTACAGTACTCGAGGAAATATTTAATTCTGTAGCAATCTCCGGTACGGACTTCGTCTGATCCTGAATATATTTAACCGTTTGCTTCTTAAAATCTTCATTAAATCGTTGACGTTGCTCCCCCATAAAGGACACCTCTTTCTTCGTTAAGTAAATTATCCATTTCTCCTTAACAGGTGTCCACTTTTTATTCTAGCTCTAAAACTAGCTCTATTCGGCAGCGCGAACCGCAAACTAGCCACAATGGCGCCGAATCCTATGAAATAGAGCTAGAAACTAGCTCTATTTCTAGCAAACCAACCCAAAATATAAGAATAGAGCTAGAAACTAGCTCTATTCGGCTGCGCATGCCCCCAAAGGTTCATCCCAAAGTGGATAGAGCTAGCTCTATCCGTCAACTGGCGCTCATCATACATGCAAGGCTGTCGCTTTCGTTGTGAGGCGATAGCTGCGTATTCGCTGGCCGCCGGAGGCTTGCTCAATCAATTGCATCTTCAGCAGCTTATTTAAGTACTTATGCGCTGTAAAATGGCTTACTCCTAGCTGCTTCTGTGCCTCTTTCGGACTGAAGGGTGCAGCATGACCGCTCCGGCATGCCCATCTTATGAGCTCGCGCTCGCTTGCAAGCAGCTGAAGCTCAAGTGGATCGGTACGACCAAGGCCATATAGTTTACCTAGCAGCTGTTGCAGGAATTGCTGACACTGCCGTGGCCTCTCCCGAACGTCGTCGTAGGAGAAACGCACGATTGTCCATCCGTCTAAAACAAGCTGGTTTTGCCGAAAACGATCATCTCCGAATACTCTTCGGGAGGCATTTCTTTGATGTGTTCCATAACCATCAATCTCAATAGAAATACGAAACGGTGGACGAATATAGGCGAAATCTAGGAAGCGGCTTCCGTCACGGTAATCATTCACTTCATACTCAGGATGTAAGAATTCGAAGTTGCCAGCAACCGGAAGCCATATGCTCAGCGCAAATAATCGTTCACCGTGATCATCCCGCTCCACTAATCGACGCCTTCGTTCACTGAGAGACTCCCGCAGCTCGCTATGCTCCAGAATCCAATCACTATAAACCTTATCGAATACTCCCGATCTGCCATTCCTATCTAACTTACTGGTTACTCCAATACCCGCACTTGCCAACGTCTCCTGATCATTCATCTGCTGCATCCTGCCCCCACCCCTTGGAAATAAAAAACACCGCTCCTCCACGAACGAAGTTCGAGGATAGAGCGGTGTGCTTCACCTGAAATTATTGTATGCGAACAGTAAGCAGAAGTCACCATCAATTTCTTTATAACCATTCTCGGAGCATTCTTTTTTACTAAGATCGGATAGGATATGGAGTGAATTTCAATTTGAAGCAAACGATCTGCCTTATAGTAATATAGGATGGTAGTACTGCTCTTCAATGAAGGGTGTTCTTTTCCACGTAATGTGGAAAAAGTAGATAATAAAAAATTTACAACTTTTTTGACCCCACAATCGTTTTACTTGCCGAGGTGAACAAATTGCCGACTGATGAACAATTAATACAGGAAATTCAGAAGGGGAGCCAAGCTGCTATGGAGGTGCTCGTTAAGCGCTACTACAAGCAGATTTATGCTTATTTATATCGCAAAACGAGCAGCGCGCATACGGCATATGATCTTACGCAGGATGTATTTATTAAGCTGGTTCAGAAACTTCCTTCCTACAAAAGCAAAGGCTCCTTCAGCAGTTGGTTATTTACGATTGCGATCAATTGCAGCCGAGATTATTACAGGTCTGCTGCCTATCGCCAAGCTGCCGCATCGTCAGAGTATGAGGAGCATCTGGATTTGAAGCAGGAAGAGTCAGTCTCGTATATATTCGAGAGAAATGAATCAAGAAAGCTGCTTAAGCAGGCGGTCAAGGACCTGCCAGATATACAGAGCGAAGCCATTCTGCTGAAGTATTATCATGATATGAAGATCAAGGAAATCGCTGCGATTACAAGCACGAATGAGAATACGGTAAAGGCACGACTGCGACAAGGGCTGGACAAGCTGAGGAAAATGCTTGGGAGGGATGAACATGAGCAAAAACACAATCAATAAGGGAATAACAGAATCCGAAGAGCTCGATGATCTCGATCAGGAGCTGCGTTTATTATTCAAGGAGTTTACGGTTGAATATCCGAGTGAAGACGCCATCATGCAGACGATTGATACGTTAAGGCCATATGTGAAACCTCCTGAAGAAAGCCGAGCGCTAGTATTACCTTTTAACCGAGCTATGTTACAAAGACTTCATATCCGTCCAGGCTTTTGGCTGTTGAACGCGATTTTCTTTGGTTTTGGTTTGCTTGCTTGGGGTATGTGGGATGCTGATCCGTACTTCATTATGCTTTTGCTTTCCCCGGTGCCATTTTTACTAGGCTTGCTGGAGGTTTTCAGGGGACGTGACGAGGGCTTGCTGGAGCTGGAGATGTCCTGCAAGTATTCCGCGCAGCAGCTGATGCTGTTTAAAATGCTGGTCGTAGGGAGCTACAATCTGCTGCTAAGCATGATGCTTCTAGCTGTTTTTTGTTCGTTTGGTGAACCGCTTCTTTTTACAAAAATTATTATGTATTGGGTAACTCCCTTTCTTGTAGCATCCTCCATTGGATTAGCAGTAGCCAATCATGTGCGAAGCATGGTTTCGATGCCGATTACTTTAACGATTTGGATCGGTATCGCATCTGTCATTACGAATGACAGTGAATTTACGGGGAAAACAAACGATTTTCAATTAACACTATGCGCTGTGGCTTCGACGCTTGCCACTCTATTTTTCATTTATCAAGCTAAACGGTTAAGAAGAGGTGATTATGTTGAAATTATCCATTGAAAGAGTCAGTAAGCAGTTTGGTCATAAAAGAGCGCTAGAGAGCATCACTTGTGAATTAACAGAAGGTGTTTATGGATTTCTTGGCGCTAATGGCTCGGGCAAAACAACGCTTATGCGTATTCTGGCAGCTGTATCCAGACCGAGCTCGGGCAGGGTGCTCTGCGACGGTGAAGATATTGGGCTCATGAACGAGCGGTATCGCGATTTGCTTGGTTATTTACCGCAGCAGATGGGATTGTATAAAAATTTCACCGTTGTTAAATTTCTTCTCTATATCGCATCGCTCAAAGGGATCGAAAAGAAGAAAGCTGAGGCAAAGGTAGAGGAGCTGCTTCAAATCGTTCATCTAACCGAGGAGAAGAGGACGAAGGTCGGCAAGCTCTCCGGCGGTATGAAGCAGCGAGTCGGAATTGCGCAGGCGCTCCTGAACGATCCCAAAATCATTATTGTGGATGAACCAACGGCGGGGCTTGATCCGAAAGAACGTATTCGCTTCCGTAATTTGCTTTCATCCATATCAAGTGAACGCATTGTTCTGCTATCGACTCATATCGTCTCCGACATTGAGTATTTAGCGAAGGAGCTGCTTATTATGAAGCGAGGAATGCTTATTCAGAAGGCGCAGCCGCAGCAGCTGCTGGAGGGATTAACGAATAAGGTGTGGACGATTCTTGTTCGGCCGGAAGAGATAAGCACGCTACAGGCAAGGCATAAGGTTAGCAGCCTCATTAACCATGGGGAATCCATTATGGTTCGTATGTTGTCTGATTACAAACCCGATCCACGAGCGGAAGCGGTACAACCCAACCTCGAGGATTTATACTTGTACTATTTTGACGAGGAGGCAGAGAAATGAAATCATTGCTGTCATTCGAGCTATACAAAATATATCGTCAAAAAAGTATTTATATCGCCATTATTCTACTTCTCGGTCTTATTACACTAAGCTTGAACAGTCAATCTGCATCCAACAGGTCCTCTTACTATAAAGAGTGGGAGGGCGAGGTTACAGCGGACAAATATGAACAGGCTGTGGCTGCTAACTCTGCATTGATGAAAAAATGGGAATCGGAGGGCACCCCGTTAACAGAAGAGGAGCGGGCGATGAGCGGCGTATATGAGAAGCTGAGTGTGCTTTATCGGCTAGAGGTGCAGAGACAGGAGAGCGTAGCGTCAGTAACGGAGCAGCTAAACGCGATGAAGGAGAATGGAGAGAAGGGTTACGAGCTGAGGAAGACGTCAACTACGCTGCGTATGCTCGAAGATTACAAGATTGATAAAATGTATTATAATCGGGCGCCAGCGGAGATGATTGATTTCGTCAATACCTTTGCCACGCTTATAAGCGGAGTTTTGATATTGATTGGATTATCCTCTATTTTTTCGAATGAATATGCGACAGGAATGGATCAGTTTCAATTAAGCTCGAAATATGGACGGAAGCAGGTCGTTACTGCAAAAATAATCGCTTCTATTATATATGTGATTTCCATTGTGGGGGCATGGGTACTCTATAATTTCATATTTCGGATTAGCGTATACGGCGGAGGAGGCTGGCAGACACCGTTGCAGGAGGTGTTCAAATACCGTGTCTCCCCTTACGGTTATAATTTAGGAACTTATATTATGGTTCAAATTGGCATGCACCTATTAGGTGCGCTTGGACTTGGATTAATTGTACTGTTAATCTCTGCTCTTTGTCGGCATACGCTGTTATCCTTTCTTATTTCAGGATTTATATTTGCAATGCCTATTGCAGTCCGCAGCATATTCGATCTGCCGCTGCCTTGGCTGAATAAACTGCTGGAGTTCAGCTTCACGGATGTAATGAGAGTAGAGGAGCTTTTTATAACCTTTCAAACCATTAATTTCTTCGGACTTCCAGTATCTTATCCTTCTGTGGCAATAAGCGTTACAATTGCATTATCAGCAGTAAGTGTGTATTTGCTCTATCATACAATGAAGCGTAAAGAAGCTTTTTAAAAACAATGGTTAAGCTATAGGGCTGCAATAAGTTCAAGGGGATATAATGATTTAGAGGGGGGATGGCGTGAGCGGGAATTCTATGTCAATACCGGGGCCGAAAAGGAAACGATCCACAAAGCTGCTCATTTGGGCAGCAGCTATTCTGTTCGCACTTGTTATCATTCTAATCATTGCTTATCCATTTATGATCTATTCACCCTCACCAGAGGCGGAAGCTGCACTGAAAAGTGATGAGTTGGTCGCGGTAAGCATCCAGAAAGATGGATTTCGCTTCGAGCCTGCAGCAATCCAGCAACCGAACGTTATATTTTATCCAGGAGGCCTTGTAGAGCCGGCAAGCTATGCGCCGATTGCGCGGAATCTAGCGGAAGCAGGCCATCGTGTCTATATTGCGAGCATGCCGCTTCATCTTGCGTTCACGGGTCAGAATCGCGCGGATACTTTCATCTCTGAGCATCTTAATGAAAGCTTTGTTATTGGAGGACATTCACTCGGGGGTGTATTTGCTTCTCGCTATGCTGCGGAGCATACGGATCAATTGAATGGCGTATTTTTCCTTAGAGCTTATGCCGACAAAGCAGGAAACCTTGCCGACTCGGATCTTTCTGTTCTGCAAATAACAGCATCCAACGATGGCGTGCTTAACTGGGAGAATTGGGGCAAAGGGAAGCAATTCATGCCAAGTCATACCGAGTATGTGAAAATTGAAGGCGGAAATCATGCCCAGTTCGGTTCGTATGGAGCTCAGAAAGGCGATAAGCCTGCTGCTTTGTCCCCTGAGGAGCAGTTGGAGCAGGTAAGCGCAGAGCTGCTGGGCTGGATGATAGGGATAAAGTGAATGAATAGAGGATTGTTCTCGGGTCATATGGACCTGTGAGCAATCCTATTTTCTTGTTAAAAAGAAAACAAACAACGATCTCGTTTAATTGGTATAATCGACTCATCGATTCAACTAGCGATACAAAAAGAATAATTTGTAATTTATTTATGTAAACAGGGAAAACTTAGCAGGAAATTTATCGAAGATTGTCGAAATACAGGCTTACATAAGATTTTATTAGACGTTTGAGGTGTTGTATGAAAGCTCTACATAGATTTGTAATTGCCCTCGTATTTTCATTCATGATCATATTCCCCATCCTAGCTGCTCCAGCGTTTGCCTTGTCGGATTCTCCGGAAATTAAGATCTCTGAGTGGGAAATGATGTGGGAAAATAATCTGAATAGCACGATAGAGGATGCAATGTCTCAGGATAAAAATAATGATTGGTTTTCATTATCTTCCGGTGATGGTTTGCCTGTTAAACCTGCTGGAATTCAATCCGCTTGGATCAAATTTCGTATTCCTGAATTTAATTTTGCAAGGCCTGCTTTATTAATAAGTGAATTATCATCATCAGATTTAACTATATATATTAATAAGAAGATCGTTCACAATTCCAGTTGGAACATTCCGGTAAATAGTGAAATCATATTCCCCTTATCCCTCAATGAATCTTATGAAATGGTGTATATTAAATTAGATTCAAATTGGAATACGTTTGGATTAAAAGGCTCAATGGCAGTAGGCGAATATCAAAATCTAACAAAGAACTATATGTCGAACGGGTTATTAGATGTAATTTTGGGTGCATCACTTGTTTTTATTGCAACAGGAATGCTTTTATGTTTACAGTTCATTAAAAAGTCTTATTTAACCGCTGGAAACTCTTTGAGTCTTATTATCTTAACTATTGGGCTGATAATATTAACATATTCCCCCTTCGTAATTAATATATATCCTGAGTTAGCTTTTGTTTCTTATCATACATTTGATATTGCTTCAACTTTGTTAATGCCATCTATTTATTTCTTTTTTGAAAGAGTTTTCGGTAAAGGGCCACATCATCTTATATATCGTTTTAAAAATGTACAAGTAGTTTTTGCCATAATTAATATACTTTTCTTTTTAGTTAGTTTTTTATCAAAGGATATAGGTGATTGGTATTCATTTTATGGCGCGCTTATTTTTATGGGGATAACTGTAATTAGTACCGTAATTCTAATTGTTCTACTCATCATATATTGCAAGGAAAAAAATAGAGAAGCAATTATTTTAACAACGGGTTTTGGTTTGTTTGCCTTATTAGCTGTTTTGGAGATTATATGGTTTCTTATTAAAAATAGGCAGTATTCAATGTTTTACTGGAAGTGGGGGATACTATTCTTTATAGGATCATTAGTTATCATACTTGTAAGTCGCAATCTTCAAAACTATGAGCAAGTTGTTAAATACTCAAAACAAATGGAAGTATTCAACAATGAGCTCCAAAGATCTGAAAAGATGGAAATTATCAGTCAACTTGCAGCGTCGGTTGCACATGAGGTGCGTAATCCATTGCAAGTGACAAGAGGTTTTCTTCAACTTCTTGGAGAAAAAGCGAATAATGACAAAGACAAAACCTATATGATCCTAGCTATTGATGAGCTAGATCGAGCCTCAGAGATTATTACTGATTTTTTAACTTTTGCAAAGCCTCAACTTGAAAATACGACTTTGCTTAATATAGGCGAGGAGCTGCAGCAAATTGAAGGAATACTAGTTCCACTCGCTACGATGCAAGGCGGGATAATTAAAGTGGATTTGGGGTCTGATCTGTATGTGCGAGGCAATTCTTCAAAATTTAAACAAGCACTTATTAATATAATCAAGAATAGTATTGAGGCTTTAGGAAATGAAGGGGTTATCCATATCCGCGCATTTGAGGATGAACAATCAAATAACGTCATTATTCAAATTAATGATAATGGTGAAGGAATGAATGAATCTGATTTGAAGAGGCTAGGAGAGCCGTATTATTCTAAAAAATCAAAAGGTACGGGATTAGGACTCATGGTTACTTTTCGTATAATTGAAGTTATGAAAGGATCTATTCATTTTAAAAGCCAAAAAGGGATTGGAACTGAAGCAATCCTTCGGTTTCCAATAGAAATAAAATAAAAACCGGCTTACTGAAAAGTAAGTCGGCTTTATTTTATTTAAGGTGTCCACCTAGGAATAAGCACTTCAGATTCATCAGTAACTTTAAGTTTAGAAGGTTGTTGTGGAAGTACAAAGTAAAATTTATTGGCTGATTCTTCTACTACTTCTACTTCAATTGTGTCAGGTACTTCGATGCCAAAAGCTTCTTTGACGGCTGCTTTAGGATTTGCTAGAAGCTGTTTCTTGAATTCAGCATCTTCCCAAGCTTTTTTAATAATTTTGTCTTGTACGTTTTGTTCTTCGGACACAATGATCAGCCTCCAAGTATGTATAAGTTTACCATAATAAGTCTATCATGTATGTTCGACAAAATCTACATATATTTACAAGAAATCGACAAAAAATACATACTAAAGAACCTGTTTTACTGGATTGGTAGATAAGAAGTATTCAAATCCACCCTTAAGGTGCAATGCTAGATTTGATTCAATAGTCTCAGCAACATCGATCAAATGTCCTATAATATACGCATGAAATTGTATTAACTCATTAGCACCGACCCTAGTAGCTAACAGTTTCTTGTGATTATCTTGGGCGATTTGTGTATAGGGCTTCATGCATCCCCGAATATAAATAGCATTCTCTACTTCTTTTTCTGTCAAAGGTTCAGTGTTGTCTCGGTCCGCAGCAATCATGGCAAGCAAACCGTTATAGCTGCCGTCGGCTAAGTCTTCTTTCCAGTCCGCATAGTCGTCAGCCATTTGCAAAGTCATCAGCACGATATCGATCGCATGCTCAAGCGATGGAATAAGCGCTTCACGTCCCGACAGCAGCAGCGCCCCGGTACTAGCGGTTTTGACAGGGCTGGCTTTGCCAGCTGTACGAATGGGGTCCTTTATAAAGAAGTCTTCGCTATTCTCGTTCACAACACTGTCCGCCCAGTCGAGCACATAGCTGTCGTAATGTTCCCAGAAGGCAGAGCTTGAAGGGAACAGCTTGCGAAATATGTTGAACATCTCAAGCATCAATAGATTGCCAAGCGCGAGCCGCTCCTTCCAATTAGAAGAGGGCTTGCTGTCCATTATGTCATCCTGAATAAAGAAATAGAGCATGCCATATACATTTGCTAATGCCAGCCGTTCACATTGATCGTCATTAATGCCAGCAGATTCCTTGACCCAGAAAGGAAGCAAGCAGCAAATGTAGTCCTTGCCGCTGTCCTGCTTAGTGGGATTGAATTTATCCGCATATGCAAGCCCAATAGAATCCAAAGGAGCTGGAAAGGCTGCGATTCGTTGTTCTGCTTCATTAAATACATAAGCTAATTGTTTTTTATAACGGTTATACCATTCCATAGAGCATCCTCCGCAACAAAAGAAATGATTCATTCGTCTATACTAAAATACAGCTGAATGCATATAAATAGTAAATGAATGATTAATATCTATTTCTACTATATCACCACTCTAGCAAACATAAGTTAACATTTTTAAAAATAAGAGGAAGGGAAAGCTTCGGAGTTACAAACATATTTACACCGTAGAGCCCTCTAACCCACGCTTCAATTATCGATCCCTAATATACTAGATTATTCCAACTGACATTCTATATGCAATAAGCGAATTTGAGCTCCAATTATGGTTTTGAGCAGATAAACAATTAAGTATATGTTGAGTAAAAATAGAAAATCCAGTAAAATGAAGGAAGCTTCTGAAAGCGTGTGAAAGGTTGCTAGAACAACCAATAGGCATTGAGCTGCAAAACTGGACTAAAGTCGAGTAAGCTCCTATTACCTAGGCAGGTTTAGAAATAGCTTCTCCTGCATTAAAGTAAATACTTAGATGAAAGTTCTTTAATGTGGAGGTTGTATGGCATGAATAAGGAAGTTGAAATTTATGTACTTCTTACAAATACCGGTACTCTATTCTCAAAAACAATTCAATGGTATACGAAAAACAGGCTAAATCATGCTTCCATAGCATTTGACAGCGATCTCAATGAAGTATATAGCTTCGGTAGGAAAAATCCGAGCAATCCTTTTTTTGCGGGATTTGTGAAAGAAGACGTTCGAGGTGAGTTTTTCGAGCATTCTACCTGCGCGTTATATAGATGCAAGATCAGTCCATGCGCCTACACTAGCATTCGCAACCAGATTATATATATGGAACAAAACCGAGATCAATATAAATATAATTTGCTTGGTATGCTCGGCATCATGCTTAATATCGAGATGAAACGCGAGTACGCCTATTTCTGCTCTCAGTTTGTAGCTTCTGTATTTGAGGAAAGTGGTGTGAGCTTAGTAAATAAGCCATCCTTATTCGTAACGCCTGGCGATTTGCAGAATACAGCATTGCTTGATCTCGTTTATCACGGTAAACTGCAGTCCTATACAGGGTGCAAAGAAGAGCTGCAGGCAACAGGAACAGGAGCCTTTCGAACGGCGTAAAGAAGATCTCACATGCGGGGGTCTTTTTTTCTTTATTTGGCGCTTATTTTGGTGAGCAAATATTCCATTGACAATGATTATCAATAGCGAATATACTTCATTTTAGGATAAACAAAGATCCAATTTATTGGAGTAGGGGAGTATTAAATAATGAAGTTTAAAATAGTTGCTTTTTTGATGGCTTGCACCATCGTATTTACAGGCTGCGGCTCGAATGCAGCAGATAAGAATGAGCCTGCGGCTGTAACCACTAATGATGGGAAGGAAGCTGCTGCAACTGATGATACATGGGAGCCTATTGTGAACAGCTATCGTCAATTCACAATCGAACAGGCAGATACTTTTATTATTGAAACAGAAAAATTTGTCACCGCTGTCAAAGCTGGCGATGTAGAGAAAGCGAAGCAGTTGTACGCTCCGACACGGATGTATTATGAGCGTATTGAGCCTATCGCAGATGCGCTTGGCGATCTTGATCCGAACATTGATGCTCGCGAGAATGATGTGGAGGAGAAGGATTGGCGCGGATTCCACCGTATTGAGCAAGCGCTTTGGGAGAAAAATTCAACCGCTGGAATGGATGATTATGCTGATCGTCTGCTAGAGGATGTCAAGCTGCTTCGCGCATTAATGGAAACAGTAGAGGTTGAGCCAGGCTTGCTTGTTACCGGAGCAGTAGAATTGCTTAATGAAGTATCCTCTTCGAAAGTTGTCGGTGAGGAAGAACGTTACTCTCATACCGATTTGTACGACTTTGTAGCGAATGTGGAGGGTGCCAGCAAAATTCATGAGCTGTTAAAGGATAAACTAAATGAGAAGGACGCAGCGCTAAACGAGCAAATTGCTAAAGGATTTGCTGATTTAGAGCAAGCGTTATCTGCTTACAAAACCGGAGATGGTTATGTTTCCTATCTCGAACTGAAAGAAGAAGATACGAAGAAATTAAGCCGGCTAATCGATGCGCTAGCAGAACCGCTTTCCCAAATGGGAATAATTTTGGAGGCGTAATAATATGACTAGACCGATAGATTCTGGGCCAGATCAAGGTGAGGATAAAGAGACCGGGATGTTGAAAAAATCAATCAGCCGCAGAGATTTGTTGCGGCTGGCTGGCGTTGGCGGTGCTGGCCTCCTATTTGGCGGCGCCGGTGTGGGTGGCCTTTTCTCTACGAAGGAGCGAACGGCTGCCAAGAATTCTGCAAGTGAAGCAAAAACAGCAGACAAGAATAATATCATAAGCTTCTATGGATCGCATCAGGCAGGAATTGTAACTCCTCCGCAGGATTTTATTGTATTTGCGGCTTTTGATTTAACGACAGCCTCTTTGGATGAAGTTCGCATGCTATTCAAGGCGTGGACTGCTGCATCAGCTTCTATGACGAGCGGGGAGATGATTGGCAGCTCCAACAACAATGTTAATATGCCTCCTTCGGATACTGGCGAAGCAGCAGGATTAACCCCTTCGCGCACAACGATTACTTTCGGAGTGGGACCGTCCTTCTTCGATTCCAGATTCGGTTTAGCCGGTAAACGTCCTGAAGCGCTCACGGAGCTTCCTCCTTTCGGCGGTGACGAGCTGCGTTCAGAATGGTCGGGCGGTGATATCGGCGTTCAGGTAAATGCTGATGATTTGCAGATCGCCTTTCATGCGATACGCAATCTTGCGAGAATAGCGCGAGGAAAAGCTGTTCTTCGATGGACGCAGGAGGGATTTCAGCGTACGAGCGGCTCCGATCCTACAGGCTCTACTCCGCGTAATTTAATGGGCTTTAAGGATGGAACAGGCAATCCTGACGTTCATAATGAAACAGAGATGAAGAAGGTCGTTTGGGCGAATGCATCCGACGGAGCAGGCTGGATGGACCGAGGAAGCTATATGGTCGTAAGACGGATTCGAATAAGAGTTGAAGTGTGGGATCGCTCAACGCTTGGCGATCAAGAAGCGACGTTCGGACGCCATCGCGATAGTGGAGCGCCAATAGGTGCTGCGCATGAATTCGACAAGCTGGATTTGGAAAGCAAGGATGACAAGGGGAAGCCCGTTATCCCGATGAGGTCCCATGTACGATTAGCCCATGGTGACGGATCAGTGAAAATTTTGCGACGCTCCTTCTCTTATTCCAGCGGTATGGATCACAAGACAGGGCAGCTTGATGCTGGCCTCTTATTTATTTGCTTCAATCGGGACTCTCGCAAGCAGTTTATTCCGATGCAGCAGAGAATGGGACAAAGCGATTTGCTAAATGAATATATTGTTCATACAGGCAGCGCGGTGTTTGCTTGCTTTCCAGGCGTGAAAGAGGGCGGCTATATTGGTGAAACGCTATTTTAATGAAATTGAAGCTGGTTATGATGAAAGGAGCGAACAAGGATGTTCGCAAAATATAACAGCGGAATGAAGCGGAGCGCTATCCGTTTCTGTTCCGTTTTTTTTCTGTTAATGATGATTTTTAACAGCCCCCTTCATGCTTGGGCAGAAGGGAATCAAGCTTCTGAGCTGGATCGGCTGCTTCCTTTAGTCGGAGGCGCATTGGTTGAGGCGGGTCAGGGCAAATGGGAGAAATCGGCGGCTCATGTAGAGGATGCAGCTGCTAGATGGGAGATACTAGCCCCTAAGGCTGCGGATGCAACTAAACAGTCAGATGAGGTTGATGCTGCTCTAACAGGAGCGCTTCAGGCGTTAGCTGCGTCAGAGAATGACCCTGAAGCTGCAAAATCCGCGCTTTCTACGCTTGCTAAAGCAATTAATCAATATGTGAAAAGCTTGGATACAGAAAAGTCGCAGCTAACCGGGCAAGAGGCTGCTATAAGCCTGCTGCCGCTTGCGGAGGATTTATTGGTTCGCATTAAAGCAGGCGAGTGGGATCATGCAAATGCGGATTATCGTAAAATGAATAACAGCTGGCCCCAAATCGAATCAGCTGTAAGGGCCGATAATTTTAGCGTGTACGGCAGCTTGGAAACAAGAATGAGTATGATTCGAATCTCGATCCAATCGGAGCCTCCACGTGCTGAGCAGGCGGAAGCGGAAACGCTTAGCCTCATTCAATTAGTGAACGATTATAAAGATGGCAAGATAGCAGCTGGTTCGAAGAAATCCGGATTGTCCATAGCGGACGAGATAGCTATTCTAGACCAGGCGCTTATTGCTACCAAATCCGGAAATTATGGAGATGCCGCCGGCCAGATGGAAACTTTCATTGTACAGTGGCCGGCGATAGAAGGAGAAGTGCGTCTCCGCTCGACTGCCGTCTATAAAGACATTGAAATCAAAATGGCAGAGGTTACGGGGTATCTATTATCCAAATCGGTGGATGCCGAAAAAGCAGAGAAGCTTATTGCAGAAATGCTGGTGCAGCTAGAGCCTATGAACGCAGATACACGCTATACAGCCTGGGATGCCGGCATGGTATTGCTGCGTGAAGGGCTTGAAGCCATATTGGTACTAGCAGCTCTGCTCGCGTATCTTCGGCGTTCGGGAAATGCAGATAAACAAAAATGGGTATGGTCCGGCGTATGGGCGGGCTTGCTGCTCAGCGGCGTTATGGCCGTCATCTTAACCTATGCGATTGCACAAATAGCTGCGGGAAGCGCGCGTGAATCGATCGAAGGCTTGGCTGGGCTTTTGTCCGTGCTTCTTATGATTACAGTGGGCAACTGGCTGCACAGCAAATCCAATATGAAGAACTGGAACCAATATATTGATGGGCAAATGGGCAAAGCGCTTGCTCGCGGCAGCTTATGGTCGCTGTTTGCGGTATCCTGTCTTGCTATTTTCCGCGAAGGCGCAGAGACAACTATCTTTTATGTGGGCATGGCACCCTCTATTGACCCGCTTCAGCTTGCGCTAGGCTTTGGTGTAACACTTGTGCTGCTGATTGCGCTTGGCTTTGCCATTATAAAGTTTAGTTCAAAGCTGCCGATTCGTCCCTTCTTTATGGTAGCATCAGCGTTAATTTATTATCTCGTTATCCGTTTTCTCGGAGAAAGCATTCACTCCCTCCAAGTAGCCGGCTGGGTTCCTTCACACACATCGTCTGATTTACTGACGATTGGCGCGCTTGGTATTTATCCAACATGGGAAACAACGCTGCCGCAAATTATGGTGCTTGCTTATATCATCTGTAAGGTTGCATGGACTCAGCTTAGAGGAAGATCCGCTGCGGTTGCTAATGCAATGAACACAGAATAGCTTTGTATCTCGCAAGGAAATCTAGAAAAAGGCGATAATGCAGCTATTTCAATAAATAGTACAGCATTGATGGTGATGAACTGGATGTTTATTTATACGTACGCAAGTCATGAGGATGAAGCAGCTTTATGTGAGCTGGAGCTGCATACGTTATTAGGTCAGCCCGTTCAAAACGGATTCATTAAGAGCAACTTTGAAATAACGGCTGATCGGAGTCCTTTTGTGAAACGCAGGATTGAAGTGCTGTACGAAGCGGGCAGCCTAGAGGAGTTAATTGCGTTACTTCCGTTTATTGAACTCGAAGGAAAAACGTTTAAGGTGCTGTTTACAGCCGGAGATGTGAAATTCACATTCGAGGAGCAGCGAATGCTGGAACGAACTGCTGGGTCGGTTATTCGCGGTCAAGCGCAGATGCGCGGGCCGGAGCAGCTATTCGGCCTTACCGTTTGGAATGGACGCTGGTATTTCGGACTTTGTGAGGAGAATAGCGCGCTATGGCTCAAGCATCAGAAAAAGCCGCAAAATTATTCCACAGCGCTCCCCACACGTGCCGCACGGGCAATCGTTAATCTCGCTGCTGGGCGAGACGCAGCAGCTATTCGGATGATCGATCCTTGCTGCGGTATGGGAACTGTCCTTATAGAAGCGATGTCGATGGGCATACCTATTGAAGGAGTAGATTTAAATCCGCTTGCTGTACGGGGTGCACGGGCTAATCTGGCTCATTTCGGCTATCCGAATCGGGTGAAGCTTGGAGATATGCGCTTCATTGAAGATCGATATGATGCTGCTATTGTGGATATGCCTTATAATTTATGCTCGGTGCTGCCCGAGAAGGAGCAGCTCGATATGTTGGAGAGTGTAAGGAAAATGTCGGATCATGCGGTAATCGTAACGACGGAAAACGTCCAGCAACAGCTCGAAATGGCAAATTGGCAGGTAAAAGATTGCATAACACTGAGCAAAGCCTCTTTTACCAGATATGTAAGTGTAGTAGAATAAGAACTATGTAGTGCATGAAGTGAGGTGAACCTATGTCTACAAATGAAGAGAACCAAGCTGTAGAGCAGCCGAAGCAGCTGACTCAAGCAGAGAAAGCAAAGCAATTGCTCGCCCAGAAGAAGCAAAATAAAACTGGCGGAGCTCCCGGCCAAACGCACCTTTCCACAGGGACGCAGGCGATGAAGAGCCAGAATACGAAAAAAGTTAACAACCAACGCAAAAAAATGGGTGTATAGCAATTGGAACGAAATAATTGTGTACAGCAATAGCAAGGAAGAAGGACGCCGGCTGGCAGCAGCTTGGCGTCTTTTTTTATATGAACTTGAGATTAACCGAATAACCGTTATTTGGAAAGCCGATGCTGAGAGTACAGCTATACTTTGCATTATACGATAAGTGTAAGCTTCCAAGGAGAGTGGGTTGATGGATCATCAAGGCAAAATCAGCAGCATTTCATTACGAAAGAAGTTATGGATGGCCATTCTCATAACGATTTCCGCTGCATTGCTAATGATTCTTAGAGTGGAGAATGCAACTTTATCCAGAGTAGTCACAAGCAGCCTAATACAGGCTAAGATGCTGCAATACCATCTTCCAATTGCCGAGAAGGGGGATTGGACCGTTCACTTTACTCCAAAGCAGCCTAGTTATAAGCTGGCCAAATTGGAGCCGGTGAATGGTGTTTATCTAGGGGCTTATGTGCTTCAGGATGATACAATTAGCTTCAGTATGAAAGCTTTCAATGAACGAACGGGCCGCACTCATGCAAGCTTCTTTAAGTATGTAGGTTATGGTCAGCCTTTCCCTTCTAAGTGGGTGGAGCAGGTGAAATCTGTAGGAGCTTTTCCGCATATTGCGTGGGAACCCAATGAGGGATTGGAGCAAGTGAAGGACGATGAGTATATCCGAACATTTGCTGAGCAGGCGAAGCAGGCGAACATACCGATTTTCTTGCGATTTGCTTCAGAGATGAATGGAACCTGGACCAATTACAGCGGCTACTCGAAGCAGTATAAGCAGACTTGGCGAATGGTTCATGATATTTTTGCAGTGCAGGCTCCTAATGTAGCTATGGTTTGGACGGTGCTCGCGATGCCGGTGGATACGATTGAAAGATTTTATCCTGGCGATGAGTTTGTGGATTGGGTAGGTGTAAATGTATACAATGTGAAGTACCATAATGGCAGCAAGCGTCAAAAAGCAGATTACGAGGACCCGCTTGATTTGCTTAATTATGTTTACAATCGTTTTGGCGCAGCAAAGCCGATTCAGCTGTCAGAATTTGGAGCAACCCATTTCAATACAACCGATGGCATCAAAGATAATGCTTTTGCGAGCACACAAATTTCGCGTTTGTACAGTCATTTAGAAAAGGATTATCCTCGAATAAAGGCCGTGTTTTACTTCGACGTAAATAATATAACAGCTGCTAATAAAGCGCGTAGAGTAAATGATTATTCCATAACGAGTGAGCCAGAGCTGCTTGACGCATACCGATCGGCTACTGATTCGGCACATTTTCTTACAGGTCTCTTCCAGCAGCAAGGTGAAGAAGGCTTGGACGTGCAGCAGCGATTTACCTACAGAGGCGGCGTGTTTCAAGAAGGCGGTATTTTGTATATAGGCACAGACTTCTTCTCGCGAGTATTGAAGCTGGAGATCAAGCTGTCACGCGACGACAATGGCAACCGAGTTGCTCATATCTTGTCGAATGATGGAAGGCTGAATGATATGGCACCAGTCGCGGTTATAGAACGTAAAATATGGACAGGCACCAAAACGAGAATGGATCAAAATATTTATCGCAATATACGTGCGCTGCCGCTTCAGGAAACGCTTGATCGGATAGGCTATGGAGTGGATTTACAGGGAAATAACATTTATATACAAGAATGAATTAGGCTGCAGACCCACATAATGAAGAGACAAAACAACATTTTATGATCGGAGGGACCTGTTGTGACTACGATAAAACCATCACGCATGAGTATATATTTGCTCGCTGGTGTAGCAACCTCAAACACATTGTTCAATGAATGCAAAATAAAACTCGAGAAGCTTTTCCAAAATGACGGTGTAGCGCCCTCCATTCATGTGCTGCTTCCTTATGGAGACGCAAGTCGCAGCTTGGTTAAACAAGTGCTCGAGGTAAGAAGTGATTTGTCTAATCGAATGACGGCCGGACGTGTGGGAGGCCAGCAGGCAATGAAGCAAATTAAACAGACGCTGACAAGCGACAAGGTGCTGTTAATTGGACACAGCGGCGGTGGCGCCGCAGCATATCAAGCTGCAAAAATGCTGCACGAAAAAAACGAGGTCAAGGATTTCCGTATCGTACAGATCGGTTCACCGCGAACGCCAATAGAACCACTGCTGCAGGATCGGGTCAGTTATTTCCACTCGATTGACAGCCTCGGCAAAATCAATGATCCCATTAGCCGTATAGGCAGCTGGGGCGGGTGGAGCAGAAGCGGCTTCTCGATGCCGCGCTGGAACCGTTTGAAGTATGCGCCTGGATATGTAGAAGGGATACAGATGATTGGCGGGCATGCTGATTATTTCCGCCATACTCAGCCCTATACCGACCACGAAGCGGTCTGCAATTTGGATAAAACAATTAACCGTATGAGCGAATGGTTGAAAGGCTGGGTATGATCCTTTAAACTAAGGGGAGAGCAAGCCGTTTTTCAAGCTTCTTACAGGCTTGCTAACGACGTTGGAGGTGAGAGGCCTATGGCAAATACCCATACGTATACGAAGAGGGAAGAAATCGCTAATGCCGTCACGCATGGCATAGGAACGGGATTAAGCATTGCTGCACTCGTCGTGTTGATCGTATTCGCGGCGACCAAAGGTACCGCCTTTCATGTTGTCAGCTTCACCATATACGGCACGGCCATGCTTCTGCTATATGCGGCTTCCACACTCGTACATAGCTTTCCTGAGGGAAAAGCAAAGCGAGTGTTCGAATCACTCGACCATTCGTTTATATATGTATTCATTGCTGGAACGTACACGCCAATTTTATTCCATATCGTAAAGGGAAGCCTAGGCTGGGTGCTGTTCGGCATTGTCTGGGGCGCGGCGGTGTTTGGTGTCGTATTCAAGTCGTTTTTCGCATCTAAATATTTATTTACCTCAACGCTTGTCTATATCGCAATGGGCTGGATTATTGTGTTTGCTTGGAAGCCGCTTACGGCTCATTTAGCCCCCGGGGGCGTACAGCTGCTAGTGACGGGCGGATTGCTTTATACGTTTGGAACGGTATTTTATATGTGGCGCAGCTTTCCGTATCATCATGCCGTATGGCATTTGTTCGTGCTTGGCGGATCTATCGTACATTTTTTTGCTATCCTGCTCTATGTGCTGCCGGCATAATAGAAATAGTGAGGACAATCTCTATCTCCGTGAAGATCGATTCATGGCGGGTGAGAATGTACTCACTATTTTTTTTGATAAACGTTATTCATTTTAAAATACTAATGCTGGGCAAAACCCAGGGGGATCCGCGCATATCGACATAGCGAAAGCAGGGTCTTCTTTCGCGAGATCAGAGAAGTAACTGGAGAGGACATGGTTTCCAGAGACGGAGCCCATGCGGAAAGAACGCTTAACTTCACCCTTCACATGCATGTAATAATAGGTTTGCTTCGTATTAGGGGATTGATATACGAGTGTCGGAAGATGCGGAACAATATCGAATTCATTCTGAAAGCGCCAATGTGTCGCGATCAGCGAGTTATAATGGTTTGCGAACTTTGGGTCACCTACTCTTGGCGCACCAAAGGTGTATACGATAGGCTCTGTGAACGCGGAATTGCTAGCAAGATCGAGTGCTGCAAGTGTAGAAACCGCTCCTCCGAGGCTGTGGCCTGTAATAAATAGCGGTATATCCTTAGGCAGCTGGTTCACAATGTCGAAAATTTGATTTCTTGTAGACATATAAATGTCAGTAAAGCCTTTGTGAGTGAGGCCGGCATCTTTAACAGGCTGATATGCGGTTTGTTGGGCAATGAAATCAGAAACCCAGTCTACGGTAGATCCGCTGCCCCGAAAGGCAAGGACGGAAGCTCGAGGAGAAGTGAGCACAAATCCAAAACGTTCCTCGCTGTCATCAATTCCTTTTGCCGAAAATTCCCCTGCTAGGTGGTACGTTTTTGGTACTAGAAACAAGCCGTTCTTGTTCGTGAATTGTACATACGTTTGTCCGCAAACAGCAGCCAAAAACAGGGCAGTGCGGAAATCCAGCTCTTGCGGTTCTTGATACGTATTTCGTTTGATTTTCCCCATTTCATCCCTCCGCTCAAAGACCGCATTCCTTAGATATAGTAGTGTATGAAAGAGCGGGAAAATGGGTACCAGCGGATAATAAATGGACTTACTCTCATACTGGCACGTATAATCGATCATATAAGATCATTCTGAAAGGGGATTCATCTATGACGCTTCAGATAGGAATTATAGGTACAGGCTGGTTTGGTATGATGCATGCGGAGAAGCTATCGAAAATCGAGGGCGTGCAGGTAGCTGCTTTCGTTGCGACAAGCCAACAAAAGGCTGATAGCGCAGCATCGCAGTTTGCTGGTGCGCGAGGCTATGATTCAATTCATAATATGCTTGATGATCGCAAGCTGGACGCAGTATACATATGCGTACCGCCATTTGCGCATGGTGAAGCTGAGAATGCTCTAATTGAAAGAAGCATACCTTTCTTGGTTGAGAAGCCTATTGGCGTTAATGAGCAGGAGCCATATGCAATATTGAAAAAAATTGAAGCAAAAGAGTTGATAACATCGGTTGGTTATCACTTCCGATATATGGACGGCACAGACCGTGCGAGAGAGCTGCTGCGAGAGCGCACGGTGGGTATGGCGCTAGGTTATTGGATGGGCTCCATGCCGGGTGTAAGCTGGTGGCGGAGAATGGAAGGCTCAGGCGGCCAATTCGTCGAGCAGACGACTCACATCGTCGATTTGCTGCGTTACACAGTGGGAGAAGTGAGCGAGGTTTATGCTGCTTATGGGGATCGGATCATGTCCAGCATAGAGGAGGGCGTTTCTGTTCCTGATGTCGGTACCGTTACGCTTAAGCTGGCTTCAGGCGCGGTTGCAACAATAAGCAATACATGTGCCATTTCAGCAGGAGACCGCTCGGGACTGCATATTTACACCAATAAAGGTGTGCTTGAGCTGGGCCATGGCGGTTTGGTCGATGTGGAAGCGGGGGGCAGAACAGATTATGCCAACCGCAGCAATCCTTATGAGCTGGAAAATGATGCATTCCTGCATGCAGTTCGTACAGGGGATAAATCGAAAATCCGCTCTACCTACGAAGACGCTTGGCTGACGCACCTAGTGACGCTTGCCGCTAATGAATCGGCGCGCACCGGCCTGCCAGTGAAGCTTTAGGCTGTTTACGTATCAATAAAAAAGTCCGCCTGTTGAGTTCTTCTCTCAGCAAGCGGACTTTTATTTGTCTAGGTGCGATTCCGACGAGAAAGCCCATTGGCAGTAGGCCGCAGCTCTTTCTTGGAGGCATGTGTTTTTTTGGATGATCGTTTAGATCGCTTTCTGCCCAGAAGCTCACTGCTCTCTGGGGCATCCTCAGCAATGATTTCTTGCGGTTTGCGCGCATTAAGCAAATCGCCAGTCCAGCCTTTTCTCCACAGCCAAATATAGATCAAAATGGTAATAATGACAATGAGGGCAATCATTCCGTTAAATCCCCATCCGTAACTAATCAAAGGCAAATTCTCGAAGTTAGCGCCCCATATGGCACCAGCAACTGTAGCCGGCAGAATCATCACCGTGAAGATGGTTAAGGTTTTCATAATATCATTGCCTCTGAAGCTGGCGATCGCATCGTCCACTGATATAAGCGTATCAATCTCATGCGCATAATGCTTAAGAAGTGTTTCAATTCTCTCAAGCTTGTATGTAATTCGCTTATAGCCTTCCGATTCAGTCAGTTCTTCCATAAATGCTTCTTTGGCAGCGCCATGCAGTTCCCGCAGCGGGACGAATAGATGATTCCAATGCAGCAGCTCATAACGGCGCTCGATAATAATGTTGATCAAGCCGGTTCGATTACGTATCCGCATGGAAGACTCAAGTTCGCCCAAACGCGTCTCAAATTCATCCAGCCCTGTATGAAAGGTTTCAAGAAGCGTACTGAGCATAACGAAAAAGGCTTCCTGGGGTGTACCGCAGTTATTCAGCTTCAATGTATGCTCCGATGATTGAAGCCGCAGCGCTGGCCGCATATCATCATGCATGGTGATCAGTTTCTGCTGTGACAGCCAGAAATGAAGGGGCTGAATGTCAAACTGATTTTCCGATACTTGAATCATTAATGTGCCATAAAGGATAGGGCCAGAGGAAGGAGCTTCGCCCAGGGAGAAATTATTCGTCTTCCTGCCAGAGCATTCGTCAATCCATGCCGCGCTCTCTGGAAACATTTGTTTCAGCTCATCTGTATTTTCTTTGGAAACTTCTATTTCTTCTTTATTGGCGGCTGCTTTGCTAGCTCGCTGTTCTTCCTGCGAGACAGCCGTTTGTTTCATGCTATCTTTCCTGCTAGGCAGTGGCCCTTGCCTTACAGCCTGTTGCTTAGATTGCTGCAGAACATGCCATTCCCATCCTGCGGGATAGCGAAGCATTCGATGAATCATCGCTTTGCCTCCTGCTTGTCCGATTTTCCAACGTATATTTCTACATCATAACCTGAACTTCAAGGTTGAGCAACCTACGCTTTGCATTAGACAACTCTTTCTGCCTTTCATCCTGTATTACCGCGAAAACCGACTCATTTCGTCATAAATAGGGCATACCAGTCTTAGCTAGTGCGCTTGAAGAAGCCAGCGCTTTAAACTGGCTGCTTACGAAATCCATTTTGGCACTCGCAATGGACTCCGGGAGGAAATCACATGACAAGGAAGATTGGTATATTTGAAACCGAGCAGCAAGCCTTAACAGCGATACAGCAGCTGGAGCAAGCCGGATTTGTACCGGGTGAGCTTCGCGTGCTTGCGAAGGATTCTGAACATTCCAGACGCATCGAATCGGAGAGCGATGTACATGCCGACGAGCTCCGTGAATTGGAGGACATGACGAACCGCACGGGCGGATTCGATGATACCGGTATAATAGGCGCAACCGGCTATAACGGCCTCGGCCTAACGGCGGCAATGGCTATGCCTATCAATGGCAGCTCTTCGTATATGGGAGGTTCCTTTCCGCTAGCAGTGTCTGGACTATTTGGCGGAAGCAACCATGAGCGATCTTTGCAGACGCTCGGGCTGAGTGATAAAGAATCGCAAATTTGCGGTCAAGCGCTGCAAAGCGGCTCTTTAATCGTGATAGCAGAAACGGATGAAAGCAAGTCGCTGCTGGATAAGGAGGGCGGGCCGGATTTATCGCGGCTTGGCAAAGCCGAGGCTGTATTTCGTCAATGCCATGCCTCTAAGATTGTTGAAGGCGCATAGCCATTTGCCCAAAAGCCTCAAGACTGCTGCCAAAACGTGCAGAGCAGGCTTGAGGCTTTTTGCGGAATAGCCGTGTTCTATCTCCTTATACATTAGCCAGCGATTTGCGATCTAGTTTCACGATGTGGGTTAGAGGCTGCTCTTCGCCGCGTATAAGATCGCGAAGCAGATAAGCTGCCAGCACGCTGTACACGGTTCCGTTACCGCCGTAGCCTAGGCAGTAATAAACATTGCTCCAAGCAGGGTCAGCGCCGATAAAGGGCAGTCCGTCCCGCGATTCTCCGAATGTCGCGCTCCACTCGTATTCGATTTCTGCCGTTAAATCAGGAAACAGCTCTCGAAGCTGCTGTATGAGCTTCTCGCTTCGTTTATGCCGTCCAGACTCGCTATGAAGCGGCTGCTCGTTGTCCTCGTCTAGACCTCCAACGACCACGCGCCCGTCAACCGTAGTCCGCATATATAAATAAGGACGCGCTGTTTCCCAGATGAGAAATTGCTTATGCCAGCTTTGGAGACTTGGCTCTTTGTGCGTTACGAGTGCGAAGGAACGGTTTATTTCCGCTTTGATCAGCTTGCCTCGCAGCTCCTCGGGCTCATAGCCGATCGCATAAACGACATGCTCCGCTTCAATTTCAAAGCCGTCTGCCGTACGTAAGCGATGAAGTCCATTTGGCAGCGTAACATGCTCGACGACATCGGTATGTTCATGAATTTCCAGACCATTTAATGCAGCAGAATCTGCTAAGCCATTGACGAATTGATAGGGGTTCACCTCAGCGTCCCCATGTGTCACGATTGCACCAGACTTGCGAAATGGGAAATGCGCCGCTATTTCATCCGAGGACCAGAATTCAACATCGAGTCCGCAGGCTTTCAGCGCCTCGTATTCCTTTCTCAGCTTAGGCAAATCCTGCTCCGAGGAAGCATAATATAGACTGCTCCTTCTTATAAAGCCTACATCCGCAGGAAGCTCCTCCGCTATATCTGCTAGCATATCTACCGCATCTCTGCAGGATCTATAAAAGAGCTGCGCGTCATGCTCGCCAATTTGATCGATTAGATCACAAAGCATGATATCATTCGAAAATTGAAGCAGACCAGTATTGGCAGACGTGCTGCCCCCAGCGACTTCACCTCGCTCTAGGACCATGGCAGAAAGACCGCTGCGTACGAATGCGGAGCCGCATATCGTTCCAGACATACCGCCGCCAATAATGGCAACCTGCGTTTTTTTGTTTTGCTTCAAGGGTTCATATTGTTTAGTGCTGCTTAAAGTACTCGGCCAAAATAGGTTGCCGGTATGTAGCTCCTTCATTGGTATCACTCCCTCAACTAGTATTACCCCATTTTTTGAAAATGAAGCCTAAGGAAGCGCCGAAATAATATGTAATTTGAGCTTGGGAGAGGGCGGTATCGAAGTTGAATGACTAATTGCCCAAGCTTCTCATCGCCTCGCGATAAGCGCTGGGTGACTGGCCGTGCAGACGGCGAAATTGCTTGGAGAAATAAAGAGCATCTTGTAAGCCGACCGAAGCTGATATTTGCTCAATTGTGAGCTCGGGACGCTCGCGCAGCATATGGCGAGCCTTGTCAATTCTCAGATTCAGCAGAAAGGTTACAGGAGAAACGCCAGACCGCTGCTTGAAGAAGCGGGACAAATAGGCACGATTGTAGCCAAGCGATTCCGCCATATCCTCGATAGAGACGGGGTGCGCATACTGTGTCGATAAATAGTGCACAACCTGCTGCAGCAGGTGATCTCCTTCTGCATGACTGCTCCGTGGGGAGCTTCCGCTAAGCTCATCCCTCAATGCCTTATACTCAGCCAAGAGCAGATGCATATAGCCAGCCGCTTTCATATCTACAGCAGCGCCACCGCGGCGGAATGTTTCGTATATTTGCCGAAATAACGCACTTGCACGGCGCTTGTCTGCTGCGAAGACGATCTGCTGCTCACTTGAGAATCCAGCAGCAGCAACGAGCTCGGCAGCAAGCTCTCCGTTAAACGCTACCCAACGGTACCGCCAAGGCTCTTGATGGTCTGATTCATAGCTGATCAACTGCTCCGGCTCGATGAGAAAGGTATGCCCAGCAGACAGATTATAAGTTTTCCCGCCGCAGCTAAACGTACCCTTGCCCTCCAGCACGATATGCATTAAATAGAAGTCATATACTTTTGGTCCCAGTCTGTGCAGCGGCTTCGTCTGGCTCTCGCCGGCAAACCATACTTTCAAATGACGGTTCTCCTCATGCGTAATTACTGGATTAGAAGCTACCGTATACATATCCTGCCGCAACTTTTTTACACCTCCACCATATGAGTATGGTATCGTTATCTAATACCTTATTTCCACTATCATAGCATGTCCAATCTCAAACCTGAAAGTCACATTAATCCATACAAAAAGCACTTACCGCCATTTCGTTTTGATTTGTCTTACCTTATACTGATAATGAAAACAAAGACAAAAAAACTGATAAAAGGAACGTGATAGCAAATGGCAAACCTCCAAGAGCTGACACAGCAATTTATACAGCAATACGGCGGAGAGGCAAGCGACATCGCCATATTCCATGCTCCCGGCCGTGTTAACCTAATTGGCGAACATACGGATTACAACGGAGGATACGTGTTTCCAGCTGCATTAACGTTCGGAACGACGCTGCTTATTCGCAAACGCTCGGACAATCAGCTGGGTCTAGCTACAACAAACTTTCCAGCATCGAAGCAATTCTCATTAGAGTCTATCCATTTCGATGAGTCTGACGACTGGATGAACTATCCGAAAGGCATTGTCAATGAGCTGCTGCAGGGCGGTATCGTGTTCAAAAACGGTTATGATCTTCTTTACCATGGTGAAATCCCGAATGGCGCAGGCTTATCCTCTTCTGCTTCCATTGAAGTGGTAACCGCATACGCCCTGCAATCGCTTGAAGGCTTGCCAACGGATACAGTGAAAATCGCATTGCTCGCGCAAAAATCAGAAAATGAATTCAATGGCGTAAAATGCGGAATTATGGATCAATTTGCGGTTGCGAACGGCAAGAAGGATCACGCCATTCTGCTTATGTGCGATACGCTTGAGTATGAGCTCGTGCCTTTTGATTCGGGCAGCTACAAGCTTGTTATTGGAAATACGAATAAGCGTCGCGGACTTGTTGATTCGGCTTATAATGAACGCCGCAGCCAATGTGAGCAAGCGGTCCAGGATTTGCAGGATGCATTCCCGAATCTTACGCTGCTCGGTCAAATTAATCTAGAGCAATTCAATTCAGCAAAGCATCTTATCAAGGATGAAACGGTTCAAAAGCGCGCTCAGCACGTAGTTGAAGAAATTGATCGCGTTCTGCAATCGATCAAAGCGCTTAAGGCAAATGATCTACAGCAATTCGGCCTGCTTATGAATGGCTCGCATGATTCGCTACGCGATTTATACGAAGTAACTGGCGTTGAGCTGGATGCAATGGTTGCGGCAGCGCGCCTTGTTCCAGGCGTATTAGGATCACGTATGACAGGCGCGGGCTTCGGCGGCTGTACGGTATCGCTTGTTCATGAAGACAGTGTAGAGGCATTCCAAGAAGAGGTAGGCCGCAAATACAAGGAAGCAACAGGCTTAACAGCCGACTTCTATGTATGCACCATCGGCAATGGGGTAGAACGGATCGTATAAGCTTCATAATCGGATTAACAGAACGGAAAACGAGAGGGGAAATGACGAATGGCAGTACTCGTAACAGGGGGAGCAGGCTATATCGGATCGCATGCGGTTGCAGCTTTGCTGGAACGCGGGGAAGAAGTGGTTGTCATCGACAATCTGCAGCAAGGACATCGCAAGGCATTACTGGGAGGTAAGCTTTATGAAGGTGATCTCCGAGATGGGGATTTCATGGATACCGTATTTAAAGAAAACAAGATTGATGCGGTAATTCACTTTGCTGCAAATTCACTAGTAGGCGAAAGCATGAAGGACCCAGGCAAATATTATCATAACAACGTTTTTGGAACATTATGCTTGCTGGAGAAGATGAATCAATACAAGGTTCGCAAAATCGTGTTCTCGTCAACGGCAGCTACGTATGGCGAGCCGGAAAACGTTCCTATTGACGAATATGATCGCACGCTGCCAACGAATGCATATGGTGAAACGAAGCTGGCAATGGAAAAAATGATGAAATGGTTCGATGTTGCCCACGACATTAAATTTGTTTCTTTGCGATATTTCAATGCTGCAGGCGCTCATGAGAGCGGGAGAATCGGCGAGGATCACAGCCCGGAAACCCACCTGATCCCGATTGTGCTGCAAGCAGCGCTAGGACAGCGTCCGCATATTTCAGTATTTGGAGAAGATTATCAAACACCGGACGGCACATGCATTCGCGATTACATTCATGTCAGCGATCTTGCCGATGCCCATGTGCTTGCTGTGGATCGTCTTCGCGGCGGCGCTGACAGCTCTGTATATAATCTGGGCAACGGAACAGGCTTCTCGGTTAAAGAAGTTATCGATATCGCGCGCAGCGTAACGGGCAAAGAGATTCCGGCAGTAATGGAAGCCCGCCGCTCTGGCGACCCTGCCGTGCTTGTCGCATCATCGGACAGAGCACGCGAGGAACTGGGCTGGAGTCCGAAGCGCAGCAAGCTGGAAGACATCATTCAAAGCGCTTGGAGCTGGCATGAAGCAAACCCGCAAGGCTACAACGACTAAAGAGCAGGCTGCTGCTTTAGTGAAAGGAGCTACATCTCGTGGAAAAACAAAAACAGACACCATCAGCAGGCGATGCTTTGCTTCTTATTGAACGGCTGCTGCAATTCGCAGCACAGCGCCATATGCTGGGATCGCTTGATCTTATCGCAGCTCGCAATGCCCTGCTTGATCAATTCCATTTCACGGAGCCTTATGAGGGCACAGTGCCCGCGGAACGCTTGGAGAGCGCGGTGGAGCTGCTTGAGCCGCTGCTTGATTATGGCTTTTCAATTGGTCTTATCCCTGACAATATCGTTACGTACCGTGATTTGCTCGATGCACGAATTATGGGCTTCCTTCTGCCGCGCCCCTCTGAAGCGGCTGCCGCTTTCGAGAGAACAGCGAGCACTGAAGGGATAGAAGCAGCGACGGATGCTTTCTATAAGCTTAGCATTGATTCCAATTACATCCGAATGGATCGAATTCGAAAAAATGAATATTGGCTTCAAGAAACCGAATACGGCAATCTTGAAATTACGATTAATTTGTCGAAGCCTGAGAAAGACCCGAAGGAAATTGCGCTGCTCAAAACGCTGCCGCAAGCAAACTATCCCAAGAGCTTGCTGAGCTTAGCGAATGTAGGCTACGCAGGGCGCGCGGACCATCCGGCGCGGCAGAATCTGCGTGTGGTCCCCCTCACGCTGCAAGGAGAGCAATGGTATTTCCAATACTCGCCTTATGTTTATTATAATGAGCATAGCATTGTATTCAAAGGCGTGGATGATCCGATGGTCATTACACATACTTCATTCGCGAGACTGCTCGACTTCGTCCAAGAATTCCCGCATTATTTTATTGGCTCCAATGCTGATTTGCCAATCGTTGGCGGATCGATTCTAAGCCATGATCATTATCAAGCTGGCCGTCATGTGTTCCCAATGGAAATGGCGCCTGCAGAGAAGGCATTTCATGATCCAGAGCTTGCTGGTGTTCGCTTCAGCATAATAAAGTGGCCGATGTCAGTCTTGCGGATTAATGGCGCTTCCAAAGCGGATGTTCATCGCGCCGCATGCCGAATTCTCGACGAGTGGCGCGGTTACAGCGATACTTCTGCAGACGTGTTTGCCTATACCAAGCAAGCGGACGGCACGGTTATTTCGCATAATACCATTACGCCCATTGCAAGGCTGAAGAATGACAGGAATGAATATGAACTTGACTTGGTGCTTCGGAACAACCGCACAAGTGATGAGCACCCTGACGGTATATTCCATCCGCATCAGCATTTGCATCATATCAAGAAAGAAAATATCGGCTTAATCGAGGTTATGGGTCTAGCTGTTCTTCCTGGCCGGTTGAAGCAGGAACTTGGCCAGATTGCGGATTATTTGACCGGCGCTAATGAAGCTGACGAAGAAGCACTTCGTCAGCCCGATCACCCGCTTCAAAAGCATGCTTCATGGCTGATATCGCTTGTTGAGCGTTTCGGTACGGCCCTTTCTGCCGAAGAGGCGAAAGCCATTGTAGAGTCTGAAACTGGCGAGAAGTTTTTAGAGGTGCTGATGGATGCGGGCGTATTCAAGCGTACAGCAGACGGTGCCGCTGCATTTGAAACATTTCTAGCTTCAACGGGCCTTCACCCTTTGGAATAAGGATCATAATGACGGACCTCCGATATTACGCTTAATCCCGCGTATTATCGGAGGTTCCTTTTTTATTGGGCGTTTACAAGAAAAAAATTAATAACAATTCGTTTGAAATATATTTATTTGTAAACTGCCGAAATTTATGGTATTTTTTATAGGATAAACAAATTTAAAGATTTATAATATTATATGGCTATAAACTATTTATCGGAGGGGTCAAAATGTCCGAAAAAATGCTGCCGTTGGATGAGTTTTTGCAGCTGAGTACTGATGAGCAGGTAGAAAAGCTGAAGCGTTGGAAGATGGATTACACATTGAAGGACATTCGGGAAGCTTGGAATTTCAAGCATTCTGCGCAATATTACATGCTCCTAAAAAAGCTGCGTATTTATGAAAGAGTAGTAAACAAATCAGACAAATTTTATCCTGTTCAAGAGCATTTGCTAACACCGGCCAGTTCAAGCGGAGACCGCGGCTGGAGAGGCCAGAATGGGTATGGTGATCGCAAGCCGCCGTCAGACAGCTTTGATTATCAGTTGAATACAACGCTAAGCGGACCAGAGGTTGCAGACCGTCTGGAAAGAATTGCACACTTCTTAAAGGGCGAGTTGAAGAACGTAACCGTCAAGCTGTCTATCGAGGCTGTTGAGATACAAGAGGATGTACAGGAATAGATTTTCTCCAATCCAAAAAACCGAGTTCGGCGAATATGCCCGAACTCGGTTTTTCATCCATTTATCGTCAATTTCGCTGTGCATTAGACATGTATAACACTTGTATATTGAATGCGAATTATGAAAATAAATGTCTGATAATGGAATAAAATGTTTGAAAGTAATGAAAGGTTAAGGTGTTCTTAATTTACCGAGTTCGGATACGAGAGCTTCAACCTCGCTAATGCTGAATTTATCCTTTGCCACTACTACTTCATAGAGCTCCAATATATCCTCATATTGGTTGATGTCGAAATGAGAAGCTTGCATGGCGGCAGCAGAAGCCATCTTAAGCTTTGTTTTAATTACATCAATCATAAATTCTACATTTTCCTTCGATTGCACTTGTAAATCCATCAGGGGATGCCTCCTAAAATGATAGCGATCCAAACTGGCATCGTAATCAATGTCATATTTAAACGAGATGCTTCGCAGCAATTGTACCATGTTTCAATTAACGCTGACCACAAATTGAACAAGCCCTTAAAATTGGATACAATTGAATGAAGGAACTAACGGCAAAACATAATGTAAATAGGCAGGTGCGGGACGACGGAACGAGTGGAGAGAACGAACTTAGAGTTATTTCTTGAATCGGTTGCAGCTGCGCATCCGAAACGCAGTGGAATTGTATTTGTTTGTATTGGTACAGACCGCTCAACCGGTGATTCCTTTGGTCCTATTGTGGGTACAATGCTGCAAGAGCAAGGCTGGGCAGAGGTTATTGGAACGCTGGAGAAGCCCTGTGATGCTCACTCCGTTGAGCACGCAGTGAAGGGGATTAAAGAGGACGCTGTCGTGATTGCCATCGATGCCTGTCTAGGCAGCCCCAAATCGGTCGGTCATTTCCTCGTGTCGGATGGGCCGCTGCAGCCTGGGAAAGCCATCGGCAGAAGACTGCCGGAAATCGGACATTATAGCATCGCAGGCGTCGTTAACGCGAATGGACCTAAAGCCTATTGGATGCTGCAAACAACCTCGCTTCACCTCGTAATGGGAATGGCCAAAGAGACAGCAGGCGCAATAAACAAAGCTTGGAGCCAGCACAAGGACATATCGGCACTTCAGAAATACTGCTTGCCAATTTGAAGCGTTAGAAGGAGAGTGCATAAGATGACAAGAGAAACCGAACGGAACAATTACTCGATCGCACAGCGGAAGCTGTTTTTGAATAACGGTGTAGAGCTCGCTTACTATGATTCTCATCCCGACGGGGGAGCTGAGGACGGAATTACGCAGACCGTTGTTTTATTACATGGTTACTGCGGAAGCTCCGCTTACTGGGAACGTGTTATAGACGATCTGGAGCAGTCAGTTCGCATCATCGCGCCTGATTTACGCGGGCATGGACGGAGCAGCGCGCCGGTCTTCGAGAGCTACACGATGGAAATGTATGCGGAGGATATTGCTGAAATGCTCATAAAGCTGCAAATTCACAATTTGGTGCTGCTTGGTCATTCCTTAGGCGGATACATTACATTAGCATTTGCAGAGAAATATTCGAAGAAGTTGTCTGGCTTTGGTCTTATTCATTCAACTTCACTCGAAGACAGCGACACAGCGAAACAAAATAGGGACAAAGCAGTGGAAGCACTTCAGCAAAATGGTGTTCAGGCATTCGTGGACGGTTTAATACCGAAGCTGTTTGCGCCGGATAATCTCGAAGCCGAGCCAGAGGCGGTTGAGAGAATTAAAGAAATCGGCTATGCAACCGCGCTTCAGGGTGCAATTGCAACAGCAAGAGGAATGAAGGAACGTGCCAATCGCAAGCATGTAATCGAGCAATCGGACCTGCCGATTCTGCTTATTGCAGGAGCTAATGACAAGGTGGTAGCCAAAGAAAGCACATTTGCCGCCAGCAATGGTCTCACTATAAAAGAAGAGCTTAGAAAATCCGCTCATATGGGCATGATTGAGCAGCCGAAGGAATTGGCCGCAGCTATTGTCAGCTTTGTGAAATCCAAGCAGTAGCATATGGGGGGAGCTCATTGTTTCAACGCGATTATTTCATGAGAATGATAGAGCAAATGACCGAAGCGGTTGGGCAAATTATGAATTTGAAGCGCGAGCGCAAGCAAGAGGAAGCGCTGTTTGTCATCGATGATTGGTTGAATAAGCGGTTTCGCTTAAGCAGCAAGCTGATTCGCTCCTTATCCGATGAGGACCTGTTGAAGGTGATGACGACGAATGGGATTGTTGAAACCGATAATATGGGGGCAATTGCCGTATTGATGAAGCAAGAAGCGGAGCTGTGCGGCGAGCTTGACCGAGAGGATGAGAGCTTCGCTGCTTATATAAAGGCTTTGCATCTATTTATTCGTCTATCTCTTATTGGGGCCGAGCCAACGATTATTGAACCACGCGGACAAATTGAGGAGCTGCTGGTGCAGCTTGAGCCGTATGAGCTGCCTATATCAACCAAACGGCTGTTAATGGAATGGTATGAAGCAGAAGCGAAATTTAATCTTGCGGAGGATATGATGCACGAGCTGCTGGACGACCAGATGCTTCAAGCTGCGGACGCCGCAACTATATATAAACGGATGCTGCTTCATAGTGATGAAGATTTAGAAGCAGGCGGATTGCCGCGCGACGAAGTCGTGCAGGGGCTGCAGGCTCTACTCGGGGCATGACCTAACAAAACTTTTTAGAAATGAAGGTAGAGCATGATTGAACAATGGCAGCAAGACGTTAATAACTGGATTGAGAGCGGAGAACTGCTGCAGGCTACACTTAGCCAGCTGCGGCGCAAGGATGGCGAAGCGTCTCCTAAGACGATCGTTCGGCCAATAGAGCTTAAGAATGGTCTGCATTATCAATTTGAATATCATTTTGCGAATAAGGTGACGCATGAGAATATAACAGAGGAGCAGGCGGCAGAACGACTAATCAGCCTCCTCGAGCAGCATTACCGTCAAGCCCTTATGAAAACAACCGAAGCAGATGTACAGCTTCTTTTCAACAAAAAAGGAAAAGCGGCTATATTAACCAAGCCTCCTACGGGTGGAGCGCGTAAAGCGAGCCTCCAGCATAATCGACAGAAGCAGCGTATTCTGGAGGAAGGCAAGGCTGCGCCATTCCTTGTCGAGCTAGGCATAATGACGCAGGATGGTCTTGTTCATGCGAAAAAGCAGGACAAATACCGTCAAATCAATCGTTTTCTAGAGATGGTTACGGATGTGCTGGCCTATCTGCCGACTGATCGGGAGCTAACCATTGTTGATTTCGGCTGTGGAAAATCATATTTAACTTTTGCACTCTATCATCTGCTTGCTGTTGAGCAGCAGAGAAAAATTAATATTATCGGACTGGATCTCAAGGCGGATGTCATTGCGTTCTGTTCCAAGCTTGCGGACAAGCTAGGCTATGACAAGCTCCAATTTCTTGTGGGCGATATCGCAGATTATGAGGAGCTGCAGGAGGCGGATATGGTTGTAACGCTGCATGCATGTGACACGGCTACCGATGCGGCGCTTGCGAAGGCAGTTAATTGGGGAGCATCCGTTATTATGTCAGTGCCTTGCTGCCAGCATGAGCTCTTCCGGCAAGTCGGCAATGACGCGCTTTCGCCGATTTTTTCCCAAGGCTTGCTAAAGGAAAGATTTGCTGCGCTGGCAACGGACGCTGCGCGAGGAACTTTGCTTGAGGTGCTTGGCTATAAAGTGCAAATGCTGGAGTTTGTTGATCCAGAGCATACGCCCAAAAACTTGCTAATTCGGGCTGTGCGTTCGGAGCAGCAAAAGCCTTCTATGAAAAAGTGGGAGCAATACGAGCAATTCCGTCAATTTCTGAACATTTCACCTTCGCTAGAGCATATGCTAGCTGAACGCTGGCCTAACCATTCGAAATAAGGGGAATATATACGGCATAAACGTGCTTTTGCTGCTAAACATGACAGTAGAAGCACGTTTATGCTTGTATTTTTAAATAGGTAATTGTCGATAGATTTAACATTTGTTACAATGGAAGAAGATGGCTTTCAAATGGATGGGTGAACCGTATTGGAATGGATGATCTGGCTAGACTTCAGCATGTTTCTAGTGATGCTCGGCTTGTTTTTTTACGTGTTTGCTTCAAGCTCGATTACCGTACTGCACCGCATTTATTTACTGCTCCATATGGTTTTTATGATTTGGCCTCTTTTTCAATTTCTATCACAGACGACTTCCTTGACGAACTATAAGCTAGTATACTTAACCGTTTCATATGTAGGCCTATCACTGATTGGGGTAGGTTGGTTTGTGTTTATTGTTTTTCTTACGGGACAATCATATGTCATCCGAAAGAGCAGGATATTCCTCTTATCTACGCCTGCCATTCTTTCCGTCGCATCAGTTGTGATTAACCCTAATGGCCTGTTTTTGAGCATTAACGATAGTCTTGATAAGGCTAAGCAGCTTCAGCATGGTCCATTATATTGGTTTATGATATCGCAATTGGTAGCCTATATGATCGTCTGCGTTATTATTATGATGTACAAGCTGCACGGCGAGGAGTCTGTCCGGCAGCGGACGCTGGTGAAGACCGCATTGACCGGTATTTTGGTTCTGCTGCTGTTCTCTGCTGGAGATTTAATAATGAACGTGCTGCTTATTCATTTACTTACCCGTTATATTCCGCTAATATCAGTCGGCATGGCGTTTGCAGGTATTTATTTAGTTTATGCGATTGGAAAAAATAAGGTATTTGACATTATTCAAACGGTTCAGCGCGATGTTATGAACACAATGTCGATGGGCATGATTGTACTGGATGAGAATGATATTATTATTGAAGTGAATAAAGCGATCAAGCCGTTTATTAGACTGCGGATCGGTGATAAGTTTAATCCTGCGGTCATCGCTTCACAGTTCAAGGGTGACACCGGAAAAGACTTTTTGGCTTTTTTTGAAGTGCTGCGCAAGCATCCGCTGGAGAAGCTGGAGTTTGAGGTTGCGCTTGATTCCGATCGATACCGCCATTTCATCGTACAGTCCGCCCCAATCCTCAACGGGAGGAAAATACTGGTTGGGCGCCTGCTTACCTTTCAGGATGTGACAGAGCTGCGGCTTCTGGTGAAGGAAACGAATATCCAGAATGAACAGCTGCAGGATCGAAATCGCGATTTGCTTCTCATGCAGGACGAGCTGTTCCAGGCGAATAAGAAGCTGGAGCATATGGCTATTACGGATGGCCTGACAGGCTGTTTCAACCGCCGTTATTTGCTGCATCAGCTTGAACAGGAGGTCGTTGCCAATATCCGCTATGGCATCCCTTTTTCTATTTTTTTATTTGACTTGGATTATTTCAAATCGATAAATGATCAATATGGTCATTTAGTTGGTGATGAGGTGCTGTGCAGTACGGTTGATGCGGTGCGAAGCAAGCTTCGTCTAACCGATGTTTTGGCGCGCTATGGCGGTGAGGAGTTTACCGTATATTTGCCCCATACCAATCGGGAGCAAGCAGACATTATTGCGGACATGGTTATGAAAGCGGTTGAGCAAAACGAAGTGTACCCCGCCATTGGGGAGAGTGCGATATCGGTTACGATCAGCATGGGTGTCATATCGATTGAGCATTTCGAGCCGTCTGATCTTGCAAACCCGAAAGCCTTCTTAAGAGAATTGCTTGCACAAGCGGACGCTGCTTTGTATGAAGCCAAGTATAGCGGGCGCAATCGGATCGTGAAGCGTAAATTAGCTTAAAGCCTGAACGGGAGCGTTCGGGTTTTTTTTACTGCTCCTTACATAGTAAGTCCGACATACTTCTGATAAAATAGAACGTATCCGACTACTAGCTTTATAAATTAAAGGCGGGAACAAATCTAATGAGAAAAATACAACTTGAATTGGTCAAGCCTGGTGATAAGGTGGCAAAGCCCATTTTTCAAGAAAACGGAAACGTGCTTCTTGGAGAAGGGGTTGAACTGAATGATCGTTATATTGATCGATTAAGAAATTTAGGCTTTGATTTTTTGTTTATCGAGGACGGAAACACTTTGGATCTCATTCCAGAGGACACCATTCGTGATGAGACTAGAAAGAAATCAGTCGATACGATCTTTAAGACAATGAGCTCATTCAAAGACCAAACGATGTCAAAAGGCAGAACCATTGCACCTGATATGGGCCGTAATTTTCGAGCGATTTTCGGAGAAATTATGCAGGATCTATCGTCGAGACCAAATATGCTTGTCAATTTAACGAGTATTCATGCGATGGATGGCTATTTATTTCAGCATTCGTTCAATGTCGCGGTACTCGCAGGAATTATGGGGATTGCAAAAGGCTTTAATCGAAATCAACTGGAGGAGCTCGGCATTGGCGCGCTGCTCTTCGATATTGGCATGACCAAAATCCCGCCTAAGCTGCTGGCGCATACCGGAGGCCTTTCGTTTGCGGAGCGTGATCTGATTCAAACCCATCCCAAAGAGGGCTTCGATATTTTACGGAAATATCATGATATTTCAATTGTTTCTGCACACTGCGCGCTTCAGCATCATGAACGCTTCAATGGTTCAGGCTATCCGCGCAAGTTGAAAGAAAATGACATTCATATGTATGCGCAAATTGTTGGCATAGCGGATACGTTCGATGCGCTCACTTCGCCAAGGCCTTACCGCAAACGTTATTCGGCAAGTGAAGCGATCGAGTTTTTGTTCGCAGCGGGAGGCACTTATTTTGATTTGGAATTGATCAAGCTGTTTTGCCGCCATATTTCGATTTACCCGGTTTCAACCTCGCTTCTTCTCAGTACAGGTCAGGTAGGCGTCGTATCGGAGAATACCGAGCTTGCCGTGCATCGTCCGCGCGTACGAATCATTATGGAGAAGGATGGAACGCAGCCGCAGTCGCCCTATGAAATTGAACTAAAGGACGAGCTGCATATTACGATAGTGAAAGAGCTTTAAATTGTAATTTCTACGGGTCTTCCATTTCGGCGGCTGTTTTGTCGCGATTATGGAAGGCTTCTTTTTTTCTATTACGAGCAGAGTTGCTTTATATATAAGAGAGTTTAAGGTAAAATAATGAGAAATAGACCAAATAGGGGATGTGCATTCATTTATGGGAACATTTCAGCACCACAAGCTATCAAGGCTCGAGGTGCTGCGAAGAGTGCTGTTTATTACGCTCGGAGCGGTCCTAGTTTCGGTTGCACTAGAAATATTTCTTGTACCCAATCATATTATTGATGGCGGTATTGTCGGCATATCTATCATGGCATCCCATTTGTCCAATGTGCCGCTTGGTCTCTTTCTATTTCTATTAAATCTTCCATTCTTATTTCTTGGCTATAAGCAAATCGGCAAAACATTTAGCATTTCTACGCTTTACGGCGTATCTGTCATGTCGATCGGCACATTTCTGCTTCATCCGGTAAATCCGCTTACGGTAGAACCGTTTCTCGCTGCAATATTTGGCGGCGTTATTCTTGGGGTTGGTGTCGGAATGGTTATCCGCTTTGGCGGCTCGCTTGATGGGACGGAGATTGTAGCGATCGTGTTCAATAAAAGAATTCCGTTCTCGGTCGGCGAGACGGTTATGTTTTTGAATGTATTTATTCTAGGAAGCGCGGGCTTCGTATTTGGCTGGGATCGGGCGATGTTTTCGCTGATTGCGTATTATATTGCTTTCAAAATGATTGATATTACGATTGCCGGCTTCGATGAATCGAAGGCGGTCTGGATTATCAGCGAGGAATCAAAGGAAATCGGTGCTGCTATTATGAACCGCCTTGGTCGTGGTGTCACTTATTTGCATGGCGAGGGCGGTTTTACAGGAGGCCGTAAACGTGTTATTTTCTGCGTCATTACAAGGCTTGAGGAAGCCAAGATGAAGTCCATCGTCCATGAGCTTGATCCCGCCGCGTTTCTCGCAGTCGGCAATATTCACGATGTGAAGGGCGGACGGTTTAAGAAACGCGATATTCACTAATGATGATAGTAGTGTGCAAGTATTCACTGCTTGCACGAGATGAGGGTGATGAACGCATTGGACGAGTTTGCAAGTATTAGGCACTGGACAGCAGAGCGGAAATCAAGCGAGCAGCAGCGGCAGCGGGGGGTTGTCATCGGCATCGGCGATGACACTGCTGTGGTTGATCCGGCCGCGGCAGCGGACGGCGTAGCAGAGCCGAAGCGGCTGCTGATGACGGTCGACACGATGGTGGAGACGGTCCATTTCAAGCAGTCGACGATGCGGGACGAGGATGTCGGCTACAAGGCGCTTGCCGCCAACATTAGCGATATTGCCGCGATGGGAGGCGTACCCTTGCATGCGCTCGTATCGGTCAGCGTGCCGCCCTCGTATACGCCTGAGCGGATGCGAAGGCTGTACGACGGGCTGTACGAGTGCGCCGAGCGCTATGGGGTTGCTCTTGTAGGAGGCGATACGACATCGTCGCCGCTGCACTTGGTTGTCGCGGTAACGGTGACGGGAACCGTGGAAGCGGGGCGTGAGCTGCGTCGCTCAGGCGCTATGCCTGGCGATGCTGTATTTGTGACCGGCGCCCCAGGAATGGCGGCGGCGGGGCTTCACGCCTTGCTGGCGCAGGAGAAGCTGGCTGCTGGAGATGATAGATGCACGGCTATTGCGAGCAGCAGCGGAATTGAGCAAGCTCAGGCCGAAGCGATTGTCCGGGAGCATCAACGACCAAGTCCATCTGTGCGCGCAGGCCGGCTGCTGCTTGAACGCGGCTCGTGCCGCTCCTTGAATGATGTCAGCGATGGACTGGCAAGCGAAGCATGGGAAATAGCGGAAGCGTCCGGCCTGCGGATCGTCCTTCATGAGAAGCTGCTGCCAAAGAGCGGAAGCCTTGCAGCTTATGCTTCTGCAGTAGGCGAAGACCCGCTGGAGTGGATATTGTACGGCGGTGAAGACTATATTTTGCTGGGCACGATGGCTTCTGAGGATGCGGAAGCGGCTCGAATCGCTTTCCATCAAGAGGGTATCCCTTTTTTTGTTATTGGGGAAACAGAGGCTGGAGAGGCTGAAGTAAAGCTGATAAGCAGCGGGGGAACTGCGGCGGCAAGCGGAACAAAACCACATCTTGAAAGACGTATTAAGCTCCAAAAACGAGGTTATAATCATTTTTTGTAATTACTTCTGGTAATAAGCGGGTGAAGCATATGCAAGAGAAGGCAGGCCAAGCTATTTGGGTGGCGCAAACCGAACAAGATACAATCGCTTTGGCGCAGCAGCTGGCTGCTTGGGCGAAGCCGGGCACATTGCTTGCGCTTGATGGTGATCTTGGTGCGGGCAAAACAAGATTCTCGCAAGCCTTTGCAGCAGCAATTGGCGTACAGGGCATTGTGAATAGTCCTACTTTTACAATAATTAAGGAATACGAAGGGCAAGAGCTGCCCTTTTATCATATGGATGTGTACCGGCTGTCGCTTGAAGAAGCGGATGAGCTTGGTTTAGATGATTATTTCTATGGTGACGGTGTGACGATTGTGGAATGGGCAAGCTTAATTAAAGAACTGCTGCCAACGGAACGGCTTGAGCTGTATATCGAGCATCTTGGCGATGAAGCAAGACGTATACAGTTGACAGGAATCGGAGAGCGATACGCAGCGTGGTGCGAAGCTTTGAACGAGATAGGAGCAATGGGATGAGAACAGAGCAGAATGGGCAATCGGGAGCGATATTGGCGCTTGACACGTCAACGGCCTCGATGGCTGCTGCAATAGTAAAGGATCATAAGGTACTGGCCGAAATTCAATCGCTAGCAGAACGGAATCATTCGGTTCACGTCGTATCGCATATCAAGCAATTGCTGGCAAGCAGCGGAATTACAGAAACGGATATTGAGGCTATTGCTGTCGGCAATGGTCCCGGCTCCTACACAGGGATGCGCATTGCTGTGTCAGTAGCGAAGACGCTTGCTTGGGTATGGGACAAGCCGCTTGTTGGCGTATCCAGTCTAGAGGCGATTGCTTATGGCGCTTGGCATCAAGACTTGGCGGCGAAACTTCAGGATTCGGCCAATATGGCGGGCGAGCACTGGGTGCTTCCTATTATGGATGCTAGAAGAGGGCAGGTTTATTCCTCTGGCTTCGCGATGACGGCCGAATCGGTGTGGAGACGCTGGGCAGAGGACGGCGTAAGGCTGATGAAGGACTGGGTTGAACAGCTAGCAGAGCGATTAGAGGCGGGGTCAAGTGGAGCTGCCCGCATTCAGAGCCTGTCGCTGGTTGGTGACTTGTCACTGCATGAAGAGGGGGCGCAGAGGCTGCAAGCGATTGGCGAAGCAGTGGGAGTGAAGGTTATGCTGCAGCCCTTTGTCCAAGAGGGACGTTTTATTGCTGAGCTTGGCCGCGCAAGGCTTGCGGCGGGTCTAACCGAGAATCCTCATACTTTTATTCCTAATTACACGCAGCTGACCGAGGCCGAGGTGGTCTGGAAGGCCAAGCAAGCAGGTGAACCCAAACCATGAAAATAGATGTAGATGAAATCATTTACCGTGCAATGACGATGGCGGATATACCTGCAATCGTGAGCATTGAACAGGAGGCTTTCACCAGTCCTTGGACAGCGGAAGCGTTCACGAATGAGTTGATGAACAATATGTTCGCCCGCTATATGGTGATGGATCTAGGCGGCGAAATAATCGGGTACGGCGGCATGTGGGTTATTATTGACGAGGCGCATGTGACGAATATAGCTGTACGAGCGGATTTCCGCGGGCAGGGACTGGGCAACTGCCTGCTGAGCGAGCTGCAGCGGACAGCGGTCTTTTTTGGTGCAGCCAAAATGACGCTGGAGGTTCGTCCCTCCAATGAAATTGCACAGCAGCTTTACCGGAAATTTGGATTTAAGCCTTCTGGCGTAAGGCCTCGTTATTATTCGGATAATAACGAAGACGCGCTTATTATGTGGGCAGAGCTCGACCGTGAGCAGTTGAAGGCAGGGGAGCAATGATCGTGAATCAGTCAGCATATGAAGCAGGGAACGAGCAGACGGACAGCAGCCTTATTCTGGCTATTGAAACGAGCTGTGATGAAACGTCAGCTTCCGTTATACGCGGAGGCAAGCATATACTATCTAACATCGTGTCGAGTCAAATTGAAATTCATGAACGCTACGGCGGCGTCGTTCCGGAAATTGCATCACGCAAGCATGTGGAGTCCATTACTCTTATTATCGAACAGGCAGTGAAGGAATCTGGATTCTCGCTGAAGGATATGTCAGCCATTGCCGTGACGCAAGGACCCGGACTTGTAGGGGCGCTGCTCGTTGGCATTGTTGCAGCCAAAAGCTTATCCATGGCTCTTGATATTCCTTTAATCGGAACGCATCACATTGCCGGACATATTTATGCAAATGAGCTTGTGCATGACATTGTTTATCCGTGCATGGCACTGGTCGTCTCCGGTGGCCATACCGAATTGGTGCTGCTTGAGAGCGAGGGGAATTTCCAAGTGGTTGGCCGGACAAGAGATGATGCAGTCGGAGAGGCTTATGATAAAGTAGCGCGTGCGCTGCGCCTGCCTTATCCAGGAGGACCGCATATCGATAAGCTTGCAATGGAAGCGGAGGAGTCTACCGTTCTTCCGCGCGCATGGCTTGAGGCGGGCAGCTATGACTTTAGCTTCAGCGGGTTGAAGTCGGCCGTGCTTGCTGTTATTAATCAGACCCGAATGAAAGGGTTGGTGCTGGATGAAGCAGCTTTGGCACGCGGTTTCCAAGAATCCGTAACGGAGGTATTAGTAACGAAAGCATTGCGTGCTGTTCGCCAATATGGTGCGAAGCAGCTGCTGCTTTGTGGTGGCGTAGCTGCAAACCGCGGCTTGCGTGCAGCACTTGCCGCTCGCTGCGAAGCGGAGAAGGTTCCACTCCTCATTCCGCCGCATACGCTTTGTACGGATAATGCGGCAATGATTGGCGCGGCAGCTCATCTTAAGCTGAAGCGGCAGCAGTTCACAGATCTCGATATGAAAGCTGATCCAGGGTTTTCGCTTGAGAGCTGGTCGGTTAGCCCTTTTTCCAAAAAATAATATATTTCGAATTGACAGACTATTTCTTAACGCATATAATAAGCAACAATACTTCAAACTTCATACGTTACAAACGCAAGGAACAGGAATAGTAAAGCTTGTCCGGGATGGTCGGCAGTATGGTAATGGATTTCGTTATCCTTACGGAACTGCGATTTAGAGAGCTGCGGGTCGGTGCAACGCAGTCGAAGGATGCTTGAAACTCGCCTGGGAGCGGAACTTTGGAAGCAAGACCAGCTATCATTAGATGGGGCTGATCATTGCAAGTACATTGTTACGGTTAACCCCCGTAATCGGGTGCATATGAGTCAACATCCGGAGTTGGCCATATTGCTTAAGGTGGGCGTCCCTGCTCGTTTGCGAACGTATGGGTGTCAACAAGGGTGGTACCGCGCGGGTCTTTTATAGCCTGTCGTCTCTTGAATAAAGAGACGACAGGCTTTTCTTGTTGTCCAGAAGGTGGAGTATCCAGCTTGAAATACAGAAGCAACAAAAACATAGAGTGAAAACGCAATGAACAGGAGCAGTAGAACATTAGGCTGGCAAAGCGGTTATCGAGGCACCCACATATGGTGATGGGCTCGAAATCGAACAGAGAGCTGCGGATGGTGTGACGCAGTCGAAGCTGAGGTTTGAATCTCGCCTGGGAGCGGAGCGGTGGAATGAGGTGAAGTAAGACACTCAACCTTGTGTACATCGTTACGGCTAGCCGCCGTCATCAAGCTATTAAGCGGGCTCGGACCCCGCAGCAGGCTGCATGTTGTCTCAGTGATGACAATTGCGATTAGCTTCTGCACCAGGGTCCGGTCAATTAGAGTGGTACCACGGCAGCGTAAAGGCTCGTCGTCTCTTACAAGGAGATGACGGGCCTTTTTGTTATTCAACCATAACTAAAAAAATTTGGAGGCTGATGAAAATGACAAACGAAATGAAAAAAATTCAAATATTTGATACGACTTTACGAGATGGTGAGCAATCACCCGGAGCTTCTATTGATCCTGAACGTAAAATTATTATTGCTCGGCAGCTTGGAAAGCTTGGCATAGATGTGATCGAGCCGGGTTTCCCGGTTTCAAGCCCTGGTGATTTCGCAGCTGTACAGCAAATTTCACGCGAGCTGCAGCATGTGGAAATTGCGGGTTTCGCAAGAGCGGTTAAGATCGATATTGATGCTGCGGTGAAAGCGACGCAGGATGCGGCTCGCAGACGGCTGCATCTGTTCATCTCTTCGTCGGATATCCATCTAAACCATCAGCTGCGCAAATCACGTGACGAGGTCGTAAATATCGCACGTGAGATGGTGGCATACGGTAAACAATTTGTAGATGAAATTGAGTTCTCAGCTATGGACTCTACCCGTTCAGGCAGAGACTTTGTTATTCAGCTGGTAGAGGCTGTTATCGCTGAAGGGGCGACGATTATTAATCTGCCGGACACGCTTGGCTACGCCATGCCGGAAGAAATGAGCGAGCTGTTCCGTGTCGTGCGCAAGGAAGCAAGAGGAGGAGATACCGTTAGATACAGCGCGCATTGCCATAACGATCTGGGTCTTGCTGTGGCGAACAGTCTGGCTGCCATTCAGGCGGGCGCAACGCAAATCGAAGTGACTGTTAACGGTATTGGGGAGCGGGCTGGAAACTGTTCACTGGAAGAGCTTGTTATGGCGATTGAAACGCGCAAGGATGCTATTCAAGCGGAGACGAATATTCAAATTGGTGAAATTTATGAAACGTCGCGGATCGTGAGCCGCGCCATGCATTTCCCAATTGCTTATAACAAGCCGATTGTCGGTCGCAATGCGTTCCAGCATGAATCGGGCATCCATCAGGACGGGTTGCTTAAGAATCGCAATACGTATGAGATTATGGACCCCGAAGCGATGGGCATTCCTCGTAATATGATTGTGCTTGGCAAGCATTCGGGGCGACATGCTATTAAGCATCGGCTTTCAGAATTTGGAATCAAAATTACAGATGCACAGCTGCAGGACGTATACGACAAATTCAAAGAAAAAGCCGATGAGCAAAAGATGGTAACGGATGACGAGCTGATTCGTATAGCTGGTGAAATGACAGAGACGCAGCCTGATCCTTATGTGCTTGTGGATCTGCATGTTCATGCTGGTACGCAGCGCTCTCGAACGGCTACGGTAACGATACGTGAGAATGAATTCGGCGGAGAGCAATCCTACATCGCTATGGGGGCGGGGCCGATCGAAGCCGTAATCCATGCAATCCAGCAGGCTATTCCTGTCGCAGCTGAGTTCGAGGATCTGGAGCTTCATTCCTTATCGACAGGCGAGGATGCGCACGGCGAAGCAGCTGTTAGTATCGTGCACAAGGGCCAGCGCTTCCGCGGTACTTCGATACACAATGACATCGTGCTTGCAGCGGCTCAAGCTTATGTCGCAGCATGCAATCAAGCAGTTATGACAACAGGAAGCAGAATTGTAGAAGCTAGCTGGGGCCAAGCGTCCAACTGAGCCAGTTGATTCCCTAAACGGTTGAAGGGAGAGGATCAATTTGAATAAAATGATTGATTACTACAACCAATTTGATGAGTGGGGGCGTCTCGAAAGAGAGCCCCTTGAGTTTATCATTAATTGGCATCACATCAAAAGCATGCTTCCACAGAGCGGACATATATTGGATAACGGAGCAGGGCCCGGGAAATATGCGATGGAGCTGGCAAAACACAGCTATGACGTTACGTTGACCGATTTAACACCGCGGCTTGTACAGCTAGCACGTGAGAAAGCGGCGGAGTTGGGACTCACGGAGCGATATAGAGGCTTCCATACAGCCAATGCAACGAATTTGAGTCTATTTCCTTCCGAGCATTTCGATGCTTCTCTTATGCTGGGACCGTTATATCACCTGCAGCAGCTGGAGGAGAGAAATCTCGCAGCAAAGGAACTGTATCGCGTTACACGCCGCGGCGGTTATGTTTTTGTTGCTTTTATGAGCCGAACTCGGCATTTATTAACTTCGCTGGCTTATCCGCAAAGCTGGAAGCCTACCGATAATATGGAGGCTATAAGAGCTTTTCTGGACTCGGGCATATTCAATCATTCGGACGAGGGAAGGTTCACCGGTGTTTATTACTATAATATAGAGGATATTAAGCCTTTCATGGAGGCGCATGGGTTTGATACCGTTAAATTAATTGGATCATCCAGCATAGCGGGGGGACTGGGTGGAGAGCAGCTTGATTATTGGCGTTCTCGCGGTAAGAAAGAATATGCGAATTTTGTTCAATTGGTTTGTGAGTCAGCAGAAGATGTTCATTTATTAGGAGCATCCTCACATCTGTTATATATCGGAGTGAAAAAGTAACTCGTTATTCTTCCAATATTAGTGTTGTGCACAAAGTTATCCACAGTTGAGTGAAGAATTGTTGATAAAGCTGAAAAATCCCCGAAAATAAAGGATTTACTGAAGCTTAACATTGTGTGCGAAAAGGGGATAGTTTTTTCTCAAGTAAACTGTGGATATTGTGCATAACGTGGATAAATGACTATTAACTATGAAGAAGTACCTAGAATGCGACGAATTCCGCGGAAATACTACTGCATCATTAGGCATATATCGACAGAATTAACTAACAATTTATACAGAGGTGTGGATATCTTTGTGGATAATTGTTAATGAATATATTTGGAATAAAGCTTCCTTCTATGGTTTTGCTGCCTCCATTTGCGCTCTTTTTGCGGTCACGCAAAAAAAATGCGTGAATTACGAATGAGATTTTCGGTGAAAAACATAAGGGTATACGTTATCGTAATAGTATGACGCATACCAACAACACAAATCTCACCTTAAAACGATAAACTCAAACGTTCGTTAAAGTGTGAATGGAGGTTAGCCAAGGAATGGATAAGCAAACAGTCATTCAGGTAAGCTCGATCAGCAGGTACTATGGTGCGAATAAAGCGGTCAATGGAGTGTCCTTCCAAGTGCAAGAAGGAGAAATTTTTGGAATTATCGGCACAAACGGTGCAGGGAAAACAACACTGCTCGAAATGCTGATGGGCATTCGTATGCCGGATAGAGGCAGCATTCAGATTTTGGGATTGGACGCACTTATGGAAGTAGAACGTTTGAAGGAAGACATAGGCATCCATCTGCAAAGTACTTCCTTAGTCGATAAAATGAATGTTCGCGAGGCATTGGAGCTATTCCAAGGTTTTTATGATCGAAAAAGTGATTTGGATTTAATTGTTGAACAGCTGGGTTTAGGGCCTTATGAGAATAAAATGATCAAGCGCTTGTCAGGCGGCTGGAGACAGCGGACTGCTCTTGCTATTGCACTCGTAAATGATCCGAAAATCATTTTTCTGGACGAGCCTACAACCGGTTTGGATCCACAAGCCAAACAAGAATATTGGTCTTTATTGCGCCAATTAAAGCAGCAGGGTAAAACGATTGTCGTTGCCTCTCATGATATGGATGAGATACAACGAAATTGTAGTCGAGTTGCTGTAATGCGCAAGGGCGAGCTCGTCATATGCAATCATCCTTCCAAGCTTATTTCGGGGTTGCCTGGCGGCGGGATGACGATGGAAGCCGTATATATGTATTATGCTGCTGATGCAGGGAGTATCAGCGTTAAGGTTGTATAGATAGGTAGGCACAAAAAAATTGAATTAGCTTTTACGTATACACCAAGGAGGGCTTTGAAGCACATGGATCATCGTGATCGCATCGAAAGTCCGTCAGTCGAGCGCAGAAAACTAATCGAGAAAAGAATGGAGATGGTTGGACTTTTATTTCAAAGAATGGGCGAGGGGGAGAGCTGCGGAGAGGATCGCAAAGAAAGCGATCAAAACGAAAATAAAAAGCGCATAAGCAAAACCGACTGTTACGGCAAAACGAGAATGTATTGGGTGAGAAGATTTGTTAATGTAGTACATGGTATGTTTCCTTAAGCAATCATTGTATAATAGAATGATGTTGAATCAAGCGGAGGAACAAACGGTGAAGGATAGCATTCCACTCATAGAGCAGAAGATGCGCGAGCTGGTTCAGCAATGGTTTACGGCTGAGCCTCTGGTGCATTTTACTGAGCTTTTTATAGCGGAGAAAGTGCGGGAATCATTGAAGTTTGGGCAAATGACTATCGTACATTTCCGAATGTTCGGCGGTACAGGAGATCATGTTCATCAAGCGGCAGCGGCTGTAGAGCTGTTTATATTGGCATCAGATATATTAGATGATTTACAGGATCAGGATGCTCCTGCAAAAGCTTGGATGAAAGCCCCGCAGGCTGTGTCGATTCATGTCGCGTCTTCTCTCTTGACGCTATCTCAGCAAGCTATGCTTGATTGCTCGATGGATAACGACATTCGAGTGGCATTAATGGAAATGATGAATCGTCAGCTCTTGCTTGCGGCCAACGGGCAAATGAATGATATTATGAATGAAATAACGGATGAATCGACTTATTTGGAAATGGTCAAACAGAAATCTGCGGCGTTGCTGGTTTTTGCTTGTATGACTGGCGTTATGCTGGCAGGACAGCCATGGAATCAGACGGTTGCGGAGTATGCAATAGAAGTAGGTGTTGCCGCTCAACTCCAGAATGATCTTCAAGACTTGCTGCGCTGGGATGATAAGAGCGATTTCCTGCAGCGAAAGCTTACACTTCTTACGCTGTATTTGCTAGAGGGCGAGGCAGAAGAGGATCGCTGGATAAATGATTATTTCCAAGGCCGATTATCGCTGGAAGAGGCGATGCTCAGCAGGGAACGATTCCAAGAAGCCTGTGAACGTACGGGAGCTATTTTGTACGGTTCTGTCATGAGTCGGTTGCACTATAATAGATTCGAAGAATTACTAGGTACTATCCAGGAAGCAAGTCCTTGGAAAGCAACTTTTTTGCAAATAATAAATGAAGAAATTGCATAACAACAAACCACGCAAAACCTCTTTCGGTAAATACGAATCAGTTTTGCGTTTCCTGTCGTATCTTTTCCTGTTATAGTAAAAATGTATCAAAAATAATAAAAAAATGACTAGAGAAGCGGAGGAGTTAAAATGTTGAAAGAAACAATTCGTCAATTGGTAAGCGGTACTGAAAAAATGTCTATGGCTATGGGTGGACAACCTCAGTTAGCAGGTATTTCTGCAGCCGAACAGAAAGCTCTTCTTGGTGAACTGAACAATAAAAACGAGAAGAACAGCGGTTACGCATTCTTGTGGAACTAGAAATTTGATTATGTTTGAAGGGAAGAGGACTACATGAGACCAACCTTACTTAATCGCTTACTTTCCATCCTCTTCCTAGTAGTACTTTTTTCAACCCTTTTGTATCTGACTGCAGTTATTGTCAGAATTCCATCTATTGGCGCGGTACTACTGCAGGAGTCGGAGAATCGATATTTTGTGAAATCAATGGAGCCTGCCGGGCAAGCGGAAATAAAAGGCATTCGAATTGGCGATCAAATATTGGAAGTTAATGGCGAGCCAGTCTACGATTTTGAAAATGTGAAAAAGTACAATTTAATAGAATATGCAGATAACGTTTTGGTATTACATAGCGATAAAACAACACAAAACATTATTTTCCAAAAAGGATGGACAGGTGATCATTCTGTTTGGGAATTATTAATACAATTATATATTCCGGGTATATCGCTCGTTGTTTTTTGTGCATTCTCGGGTTTCCTTTATGCAAAGCGCAGAAATGATAAAGCAGCTATTATGCTCATTTTATTTTTTATTTCTATTGGATTAAGCTACTACAGCTCAGCAGCTTCAAACCGAAGCGACCCAATTGGCATAACAATTATTTATCTTGTTTTGCCACAAATACCGTTAATATTTATGACCTTTATGAATATTTACTTGAAGAGATTTGATGTTCACTTTATTAATAGGCGAGTATTACACGTTCTGTTTGCTTTAGTTGGCTTAGTAGGGATAGCAAGTCTAGTTTATATTTGGACTGACCTGTCATCTATTGAAATATTTACTTATATTCAAATGGCCTATAGCGGTACAGTGCTAATAGGTAATTTTGTATGTGTGTACATGCTTATTCGAAAGTTTATCAAGCATCGTCGTACAAAACTACATTCATTATTCACTATCACTTTAATATCTCATCTTGTAGCTTTTACGCCATTTGCATTATTGAATTTACTTCCTCAAATTTTTGGAGCGGAACAAATTTTACCTGCAGCATTTACGGCACTCTTCCTATTCGTACTTCCAATCGTTTATTTCTATTTATCTACTTCGAATCAGCTGTTCGATATTGATTTTATATTAACGAGGTTCAAATACTATACGGCGCTTGCTTTACTGCCCTCCATCATCGTAGCCGGATTAGTTGCTTTTGTAATACTAGGTGAGAACAGTTCGTCATGGTCCGCATGGTTTGGCATATTTTTTGTCATCTATATCGGAATGACGTTGTTTTTATATGCAAAGGAACAAATAGATCAGCGTTTCAGGCCGAAGCTGTTCAAAGCGATGTACAGCTATCAGGATAGCCTTGATCGTTTCTCCCGCAAAATTGCTCGAGTCATGAAGCAAAGTGATCTTGAAGCGGTACTTAAACAAGAAATATCAGAGCTTTTGCCGGTGAACCGAATCTCTTTCCTACTCGTAGAACAATCGGAGAATACCGTGTATCCGATGGGTGAGCACCCTGAGGAACTTATTACAGCAGAGTTTCTGCTGGGCACGGTAAATGATATTCAGGTTGGCGAACTCATTGACTTGCCTTATGGATTAGGGCTTGTAATTGGCAGGCAACGGACGCGATACCACATATTGTGGATTGGTTTGAAGACGAATCATACTCGTTTCAACTCGGATGAGATTCGTTGGTTGAAAACAATGGCCAACTATGCAAGCATCGTGTTTGAAAATTTATATTTGATTGAAGGGCTGATCGAAGATCTTGAGTCTGAGGTTCGTAAAGAGCATTCTACCTCGCCTTGGGTGCTGCGCCTGTTATTTTGCTTGTCGGAGAACGAGCGGAGAAAGCTTGCAGCTGATTTGCATGATTCTGCCCTTCAGGATCAGCTTCTCTGGTATCGCAAGCTTGAAGCGGTTATGATGGATTATCCTATTTCCAATAAGCTTGGCCGTGAGCTAGAGGATATTAAAGAAGGCTTGCTTGATGTAATCCATCAAATTCGTGAGACATGCAATGAGCTGCGCCCGCCGCTTCTGAAGGAAATGGGTGTAATTGAAGCTGTTGAGTCCATTATTGAGCATACGCAAATGCGTGTGAATTTTGCAGTTGATTTCAATGCTCAACCGTTTAGCCGTCCCCTTAATGAGGAGCAAATAACGGCAATTTATCGAATCGTGCAAGAATTGCTGCGAAATGCGGATAAGCATTCCCAGGCGAAATTGGTTACTCTTGAGCTTGAGCAGCGCAAAGGGACTATCTATTTCCGTTATCAGGATGATGGTGTTGGCATGGATGTGAATCAAATGATCGCATCATTTGAACATATGGGGTTGTCGGGAATAAAAGAGCGGGTAACAGGTCTTGAAGGAGACATTTCTTTTTATTCTCAATGCGGTAACGGCCTGGAGGTTATTATTCTGTTGCCAGAAATGATGACAACCGGTATATCGGAGAGGGGTATATCTCGTGATTCGTATCTTATTAGTTGATGATCATCCATCTGTGGGTGAAGGTACCAAAACCATGATTGAGCAAGATTGCGAAATGAAGGTATCCGTTGTCCTATCTGCAGTTGAGGCATTGGATATCGTACAAATTGAGCAATTTGATCTCATTTTATGTGATTTAAATATGCCAGGCATTAGCGGACTAGAATTAACGAAGCGACTTATTCAACAGGATCCCGAGCGAAAGGTTATTATATATTCCGGCTATGAGATTGGTTCGCATTTCAACCTGCTTATCGAATCCGGCGTATCTGGCTTTATATCCAAGACCGTATCCCGAGAACAGCTTCATAATGCGATTCGATGCGTAATGCGCGGTGATACTGTAATTCCAATCTCCTTATTGAAGCAGCTTAGACGGCACGAGATCACGATAGGTCGTGCGGAAGTTGCGATTGAGGATGTTTCGATCAATGAAAAAGAACAAATTATATTAAATGAGGTCGCAACTGGTATCAGCAATAAGGAGCTAGCGGTTATGCTTCATGTCAGTCAACGAAATGTCGAATATCAGTTATCTCGTATTTTTGAGAAGCTGAATGTTCGCTCGCGTTCCGAAGCGATCAAAGAAGCACAGCGTCTAGGCATTATTCGTTCGGAGCAGTTTTAAATAAAACAGTAACGGCAGGCCTAGGATTACTCCATAGCCTGCCGTTTTATATGTTAGCTTCTGTTAACTACACGATGTGATTATATTTGAGCTTACATGAGCTGTTCCCATTCTTCATAAGCGGCTGCAAGGGAAGATTTGAATGTTTCGATGGACGCCTGAATTTCTTGAATTCGGATATAATCATTGAATATTGCAGGATCGGTTAACTGCAGCTCCAATTGTTCAATTTGCTGCTCCAAATTTGCAATTTCCTGTTCTAGCTGCTCGATCTTGCGCTGTCTTGTACGTTCATCACGTTTCGCCTGTTTATTAGCTTCGTAAGAGGTTGCCGGTATATTATCGGAATTCGTACCAGCTTTTGAGCCTGCTGTCAATTGTTTTGATAGTTTTTCCAGACGTTCTTCTTCTATTTCCATTTTTTTCTCTATCATTTCGTCATAATTTCCTAGGAAATGTTCCGTACCGGTTGGTTTAAGTTCTATAATTCGTTCTGCCATTTTGTTCAGGAAATAACGGTCATGAGAGATGAACAGCAGCGTTCCATCATAATCCAATAAAGCTGCTTCCAATACCTCTTTACTGTATAGATCCAGATGATTGGTAGGCTCGTCCAAAATGAGCACATTTGCTTGAGCCAGCATAAGCTTGGCGAGTGAAACACGTGCTTTCTCACCGCCGCTAAGCGAGGAAACCCGCTTGAGTACATCTTCACCGCTGAACAAAAAGTTGCCGAGTACAGTACGAATTCGTGCCTCCTCCATATGGGGATAATTCCCCCATACTTCTTCCAGTACCGTGTTTTGTCCGTTAAGACGTGTTTGTTCCTGGTCATAATAACCGATTTTCACGTGGGTACCGAATCGAATGGTACCGGAAGAAGGCTCATTCTGGCCCACAATTACTTTAAGAAGTGTTGATTTCCCAATTCCGTTTGGTCCAATCAAGGCCACTGTCTCGCCTCGGGTTAATTGAAAGGAGACATTGCGGAATATAGGTTTATCATGGCCGTCGAACGTAACGGAAATATCTTCAACCGCTAGAACATCCTTTCCGGTGGAACGTTCGATTTCAAAGCTGAAATGAGCTTTTTTCAAATCACCCATAGGCTTGTCGAGACGTTCCATCTTGTCTAATGTCTTGCGCCTGCTTTGCGCTCGCTTCGTCGTTGAGGCTCTTACGAGATTACGCTGGACGAATTGCTCCATCCGCGATATTTCATCCTGCTGCTTCTCAAATTGCTTCAAATTAATTTCGTATTCAGCCGCTTTCAGTTCCATATAACGGCTATAGTTGCCTGTATATCGCTTAGAGGTATGACGCTCGATTTCAATAATAGTTTGGGCAAGCGCATCGAGAAAGTATCGGTCATGCGATACAACAAGAATAGCACCTGAATATCCGCGTAAATAAGACTCCAGCCAAGTCAATGTCTCAATGTCGAGATAGTTCGTCGGCTCATCGAGCATAAGTAAATCTGGCGCTTGCAGTAGAATACGAGCCAAGGCCAAACGGGTTTTCTGACCGCCGCTTAGCGTTGCGATTAGTGTGTCTGGAGGGAAATCTCCAAAACCCATTCCGTGAAGAACGCTGTTAATGCGTGTATTGATCTCGAAGCCGCCCTGCTCACGGAACCAATCTGAACGTTTGGAGTATCGCTCCAATATATCGGCATATTTTTTCTCATCGGCGTGAAGCGCTGGATCAGAAATCTTTATCTCCAGCTCGCGCAGCTCTTGCTCAGCTTCCAACAAGTGTGAAAAAACAGCGCGCATTTCTGCTTCAATTGTGCGATTGGACTGCAGACCGCTATTTTGTGCTAAGTAGCCTATTTTCGTTTCCTTTGCCTTGTGAATTGCGCCAGAGTCGGCGGACATTTCACCTGCAATAATTTTTAACAGGGTTGATTTTCCTGCGCCGTTGACGCCAACGAGTCCCACTCGTTCACGCTCTTGAACCTGCAATGAAATATTGGATAATACGACGTTTACGCCGTAGCTCTTCGTAATATTAGAAACCTGCAGCAGCATTTTGAAACCTCCACCAAATAATTGTAAAGACCATTGCTCTCGTTCTATATTAGTGTACCATAAACGAGCGCTAACATTGGCGAAAGTTGCATAACAGTGGTAAACTACAGTTAATGAAATATAATGCTGGGAAGCAGAATAGGTGAATACTTTTGAGTGATCGAATGGAACGTGACATGAAAGCTCACATACGCAATATGATGACACAGAAGCGAAACAGCTTGTCTGACGAGCAACGAAGGATTTCGTCAGAATCCGCCTGCTTAAGCGCGCAGAAATGGTTAGAGAGTCGTTCTGCCGAATCATTTATGGTCTATGCTCCCTTTCGGAGCGAGCTGGATTTAACGCTGTTGGTGGAATGGGGCTGGAAGTCCGGAAGAGCGGTTATTGTACCGCGCTGTAAAGCTGAGGACCGAACGATGACTCTTCATTATTTGCGCAGCTGGGACGAGCTTGTACCAGGCGCATATGGCATTATGGAACCTCATTCAGCAGCTAGTCCGCCCATTAATGATTTTGTGCCCGATGTGGTGTTTGTGCCTGGTCTTGCGTTTGATCGTGCTGGGGGAAGACTCGGTTACGGCGGCGGCTATTATGACCGGTTTGCAGAGGCGCAGCTTGCATGCTCGGAAGCAGCGGAGCGGACCTCCTTATGGATTGGAGCTGCTTTTGAGATACAGCTTATTGATGACGTGCCCATAGAAAAGCATGATTTACAGATAGATGGCTTACTAACCGAACAAGGTATTTACATGGTTTAAATGCTGCTTGTCTTCAGCGAGAGATGCAGCTGTTAATAGAAGAGAGGGATGAAGCAAGTGGAGCTGACTCATTTCAATGAGCAAGGTCGGGCGCGAATGGTGGATATCTCCGACAAGGAAGTCACTTCACGAAGCGCGACTGCTCAAACGATTGTTAAGATGAAACCGGACACATTAGCCCAAATAAATGCAGGAATGATCGGTAAAGGCGATGTGCTGGCAGTAGCTCAGGTTGCAGCAATTATGGCAGCAAAAAAAACGGCAGATTGGATTCCAATGTGCCATCCGCTTCCGCTGACAGGCATCAATATCGTATTTAGCGATAATGGGACGGATGAGCTTTACATAGAAGGAACTGTCAAGACAACTGGCAAGACCGGCGTTGAGATGGAGGCGCTGACCGCTGTGTCAGCTGCAGCGTTAACTGTCTATGACATGTGCAAGGCGCTGCAAAAGGATATGATAATCGGACCGACGCAGCTTGTATCCAAAACCGGCGGGAAAAGCGGCGATTATCACGTTTCGTCTAACCCATGAACGGACTAGGGATGGGAGGTATGGGGTAAATGCGGTGGAAGGTAGCTATATTAACAGCAAGCGATAAGGGCTCACGTGGAGAACGGGAAGATACTAGCGCACAAGTTATTCGTGAGTTGATTGAAGAAGAATTGGGCGGAGAGATTATCGATTACCGCATAGTTCCGGATGAGCAGGATGAGATTATGGCAGCAATTATTGAAATGACAGAATATTTCCATGCTGATCTTGTGTTAACGACAGGCGGAACAGGGCTAGCAGAGCGTGATGTTACACCAGAAGCGACTCTAAAAGTGATTGATCGCGCCGTTCCAGGCATAGCTGAGGCCATGCGGATGGGAGCCATCCAGAAGACAAGAAGGGCAATGCTTTCACGCGGGGTATGCGGTATTCGCGGAAGATCACTCATCGTCAACTTGCCGGGCAGCCCCAAGGGCGTACAAGAAAGCTTGATGGCGATTATGGATCAATTGCCGCATGCGCTGGGCATTTTGTCCGGACAACTGGGGGAACATAACATATGAGTGCAAATCAGCATCATTCAAATGAAGCAATCGAGCAGCATGGAACAACAGTGCTGAAGGAAGTGTCGATTTATGATGCGATTGGCTTACGGCTTGCCCATGATTTAACACGAATTATTCCGGGGAAATTCAAAGGCCGTTTATTCAAGAGAGGCCATGTTGTTACGGAAGAAGACATTCCAAGCCTTCTAGATATCGGTAAAGAGCATATTTATATAATGGAACTTGGGGACAACGAGCTTCATGAAGATGATGCGGCTATTCGTATGGCTGAAGCCTTGTATGCTGAACATATGCAATTATCGGAGCCGCATGAAGGCAAGGTTAGCATAAAGTCGACGCTGCTTGGCTTGGCTAATATAAATAAAGACATAGTTGATGCCATTAATGGCTTGGGCGAAATTGCTTTGGCGACGCTTCAGACGAATACGGTCGTTAAGCCAGGCCAGATTATAGCAGCAACCAGAGCAATTCCGCTTGTTGTGCCGAGAAATAAAGTCGAGACGGTTGAGCAGCTGGTTAAGCAATTCCGAACGGCTCATGAAGGCTCTGCTCCTATTACAATACGGCCTTTCCGCAAGCTGCGAGTCGGATTGCTGACGACAGGCGGCGAAGTGTTTACAGGCAGAATCGAAGACAAATTTGGTCCAGCTGTGCGAGACAAGATTGAGCAGTTAGGTTCCGAGGTAGCTGAACAGCGATTTGCACCAGACGATCGACATACAATTGTCAAAGAAATACACTATTTGCTCAATCAACGTTATGATATGATACTAGTGACGGGCGGAATGTCAGTTGATCCTGACGATCGTACGCCGGGTGCTATCAAAGCCGCAGGGGCTGAAATTATAAGCTACGGCACGCCAATGCTGCCAGGATCGATGCTCCTCATGGGTTACCTGGAAGGAGTGCCGATCATGGGCTTGCCAGGCTGTGTCATGCATGATCCATATACCTCATTCGATGTTCTTCTGCCACGTATCCTCGCAGGAGATATTATCGTCCGTGAGGACATCGTTAATATGGGGTACGGTGGATTATACAGCTGCTAGCTGCTATAAAACCCCATACATAGTAACGGGGAATTAGGAATGGAAAAAATGAAATAGGAGGTTTTCAAAATGAGTGGAATTGGTGCAACGGGATTTATACTTCTCGTATTGGTTGCTTTGCTGCTGTTTGGTCCGAACAAATTGCCAGAGCTTGGCCGTGCATTTGGACGTACGCTGCGTGAGTTTAAAGCTGGCGCAAGAGAAATTATGGAAGATGATGACCGCAAGGATAAACAATCGTCTCAAGCAGAAGTGAATCGGTCAGAGAATAGTGATAAAGACAATAAGCGGCTTCCGGACTAATCGGGCCCGCTTTTTTCTTGATTAAAAGGATGCAGCGGAAAGCGAAGGAGGGAAGCACTCGTGGGATCGGAACCAAACAGTAAATCGGAGCAGAAGTCTCGCAGAGAACTGCTTCGCGAGGAAGGGCTAATGCCGCTTCTTGAGCATCTTGGAGAGCTTAGGAAGCGACTCATATATGTTATCATTATTCTTACTTTGGGATTAGTCGTCGGGCTCATATTTGCAGAGCCGGCTTATAATTTCTTAATGAGTCAGAAACCAGCGAACACCATATCGTTACATACGTTTTCGTTATGGGACGGAATTGGCATGTATATGAAGTTTGCATTTGTTATAGCCTTAATTTTGGCTATGCCTGTCATAGCTTATCAGCTATGGGCGTTCGTAAAGCCCGCCCTGCGTAAAAATGAGCAGCGTTCGACATTGAAATATGTACCGTTTGCTTTGTTTATGTTTTTGCTTGGATTAGCATTTTCTTATTTTGTCGTATTCCCGCTGGCCTTTAACTTTACGAGAACGGTATCTCAGCATCTAAATCTTGAAGAAACATACGGAATTGCGCAATATTTTGCCTTCATGTTTAACTTGTTGATTCCGATATCTTTGTTGTTTGAGCTGCCGCTCGTCATTATGTTCCTGACAGCAGCCCGGATATTGAATCCAATGCGGCTTCGCAAAATGCGGCGCCTTGCGTATTTCATTATGGTTTTTATTGGAGTCGTCATTACTCCGCCGGATTTCATATCCGACATTTTAGTAGCGATTCCATTGATTCTCTTGTATGAAATCAGCGTATTTCTTTCAGGCACCGTGTACAAAAAGCAGCTGGCTGCTGATGCGAAATGGGAAGCTGATTATGAAGATCAATTAATGAATACGTAGTAAGAAGGAGAGGGCATGCAGCCTCTTCTTTTTTTAACACTATAGAATTTATATGTTTTCGAGGCGGAACGAAAGTATTCCGCCTCATTGTCGAACAGTCACTTTCGTGTTTCTAGATTGTAAGTCAAAAGAGGAAATACCATTAAAGATTGTGCGGGATATGGATGTAATGGATGGGGGAGATCCGTCTGTACCTTCACGGTTCTCGTGTTAGGAATGTCAAGGGATTATGGATCCTCTATATTACAAGAGTGTGCATGGGTACGAGTACCGAATATATGAATGAAGTAAGTTTGTTGGGTTAGCACAATAAAGGACCGGAGGCATGGCCTCCGGTTTTTCTTACGTTCAAAAAAGGACCTCATCGTGATGTTTGTGTTCAACGCCTCGTAGATTTTTGCAGGGTACATTTTCCTTTAATGATGATAGTATTAGATAATCAACTTACTTATTGCGTTCTTGTAGATTGGGGTTAGGTTCATAATGAGGGGTATTCTCCGATTCGGTTCTCGTTCTATCTTGCTTTATATAATTGCTGCCGTTGTTATTGGTTTGATTGTAAGCTATGCCGTCATCTCTGAACCGGACTCCCCTAAGTTCCAAAGTGAAGAAGGCATTCTGGATTTAACGCAGGTTCATGTCAGTGAGAATCCGGTAAAGTTAAAAGGGGAGTGGGCGTTCTACTGGCAAGAGCTGCTGTCGCCTGAGGACATACAGATTCGTTCTACAAGGGACGGAAATCATGACCGCTGGATCAGCATCCCGGGCTCATGGTTAGGCTATCAATTAGATGGTCAGCTGCTGAACGGTACAGGCTTTGCAACCTTTCGGGTGGTCATTGAGCTTAGCGAGCAGGATAGAAATGAGCGGCTTGCTCTGCGGCTGCCTACCATCTTTCATGCGTATAAATTATGGGTGAATGGCGAGCTGCTGGCAGAAGTTGGTGTGGTTGGTCAGGACAAGAGTAGCGTGACACCGCGTCTGGCAACGAAGCTGGTGTTCTTTCAGCCCGAGAATGACAGGGTGGAGCTGGTTATGCAAGTTGCCAACTTCCATCATAAGCGAGGCGGCATCACCAAGTATATAGAGCTCGGCGGTAGTGATGTGTTGACGATCAGGACAAATCTGAGAATCGCTGCTGAAATGTTCATCACCGCAAGCCTGCTGGTGATTGGCGTGTATCACCTGCTGTTGTTTGTGCTGCGACGCAAAGACAGGGCTTCATTGTATTTTGGTCTGTACACCGCGTTGTCCGGTATCCGATCCTTGCTGGTCGGCGAGCTCTTGCTCACACAATGGTGGCCAGCATTTCCATGGGGCTTGCAGTTCAAGATCGAGTACCTGATTCTTTGCAGCATTGGTTATATCGTCACGATGTACTTTGATAGCATTTTTCCGAATTATGTGTCGCGTTGGTTTCATCTTGGCACGCGGATCGTTACCGGCGCATACTGTATCGTTGTTGTGGTGACCCCTGCACTTCTATATACCAAAATGTTACTGATGATCGGTGTGATGGTTGTTCTGCATATGGTTTATCTGATGGTTGGGCTGGTCAAAGCGGCTGTGTGGCGTATGGAGGGAGCGCTAATCTTCCTGTTGGTGTCGGTGGTTGGTTTAGCTACTGTCGTCAACGATTTTTTATATTACAATGAAAGGTCACGAATCGGAAATACATCTCCGCTTGGTCTGTTGGTGTTTACGATCGCACAGATGATTCTGCTTTCGTCGAGATTTACGAGGGCGGCTTCGAACGAGGAGAGAATTGCACTTGAGCTGCAGGACGCTAACAACAAGCTGACTGAAATGAATATGAGTTTGGAACAGACCGTGCAGGAACGCACACAGGCCTTATCCGCAGCTCATGATGATCTCCGCACTTCGTATGACCGATTGCTTCACTCCGAGGAAGGGAGGAAGAAGCTCCTTGCCTATATTACGCATGATCTGCGTATGCCTCTGTCCAGCATGCTTGGTTATGTCGAGGCTGTGCAGGACAGAGTCAAGCCGGAGCGCGATGAACAGTACTTGAAGTATATCCGGGATAACACGATAAGGATTAACCGCATGATCGAGGAGTTGTCATTCTTGTCGCATTTGGAGACGGGACAAGTCTCGTACCGAATGGAGCCGGTTCATGTGATTCACTTCTTGCGTAGTTTTTTTGAACAATATGAGCTGGTTGTGCGTGACGCAGGGTTGGATTTCATACTGGATATCGGAGATGCGGAAGATCAACGATCGAACTTGCCTGTTGTCGGGATGGATGCGCAAAGATTAGAGCAAGCGTTGTTTAATCTAGTATCGAACGCGATGAAGTTCACCTCTAGGGGTGGGCTGGTGCGTATTGCGTTAGCTGTGGACGAGGTGAATCCTACCCGCTATGCGATAATTAGCGTACAAGATTCTGGCACAGGTATTCCCCCGGATCAGCTCGAGCAAATCTTCAATCGTAATTACAAGTATGATCGACCGGGCGTGGAGAAGGGAGTAGAGGGCAGCGGACTCGGGCTGGCGATTTGCAGGGAAATCGTACAAGCGCATGGAGGGACGGTTCGAGCGGAGAGCGACGGCAAGACGGGGTCGATATTCTATGTATCGCTGCCTTGTATTGTAAATGAAGGAAGGTGACGGTGTGGTGAACACGCACAAAATAATGATCGTCGATGATGATCCCCATATATGCGAGATTGTTCAGGTGTATTGCGAGAGGGAAGGTTTCATATCCTCCTACAGTCATAGCGGGACAGAAGCCATGAAGCTGCTTGCATCGTTCGAGCCGGATTTGATTGTACTGGATGTACTGCTGGCTAATGAAAACGGCATAGATTGGTGCAGGAACGCACGTAGCTACACGAATGCGCCGATCGTGTTTCTGAGCAGCCGTGAGGAAGACGAGGTGAAAATCAGCGCATTATCCTATGGCGGCGACGATTATGTGACCAAACCGTTCAGTCCGGGAGTACTCATGGCCAAGATTAAGGCTCACCTTCGCAGAGTGTCGACGGGCAGAAGGGAACAACTGCTGGAGTTACCGGGTTTGACGCTGGATTTCTACGCACAGTCCGTCAACATGGGTAGTGAACCCATCTTTTTATCGAAAAAAGAGTTCAGTCTACTGTCCTATATGGCACAAAACGTTAATCGTGTCGTCAGTGTCGATGCGTTGTTTCAGCTCATCTGGGGAATGGAGAGTCTGGAGGATACGAGAACGGTCGCTGTACACATCAGTAATTTACGCAAAAAAATCGAGGCTGACCCTGCCAATCCTGAGAGAATCATTACGATTCGGGGGGCCGGTTATATGCTGGTTGCCAGAAGTGCGTTGCAAGCGCGAACATAACGAAATACAGATAAGTTTGAAATGTTAGCGAATGTGGTTTGCTTTCATTTTAATATCCTCCCTTACAACGCAAAACAGCCCCAATCCCGGCGAAAGGATGGAGGCTGTTCATTGTTTCGTTGTATGTTGCTCAAACTTTAAGGTAGATGGTTCCGCCGAGATGCGGCTGTGCTGATTGCTGCACGGCTTGCGCCTGCTTCAACAGGTCTACGATGCCCTCCGCATTATTAGTTGCCGTATTCATAGCCGTTTTCACCGTTGCCAGCGACGCCGCTTGCTTGACGCTGGACTGGTTTAACGTGATGGACAATGCTGCTACGTCCATACCAGTTCACCTGCCTTTCCGACCGTTAGTACCTTCGTGTAACGAATTACGATAATGTATAGGGACGAAGGACGACTTCCAGCTCGCGGTGTAAGACGAGGAATGCCGGTTGCAGACTGAATTGTAGCTTTTCTTGCACCTGTCCTGGCTGTTCCTGTTCGTAGGCAGTGACGACCCGTTCGAGCGATTGCTGCAGCTGTTGAACAAGCTGTTCAATGTTGTTGGCCGGAAGCCGCTTCAGTAGTGCGGGCAGCGCTTGCTCCAAATGGTAGAAACCCTCCACGACATTGCTCATGAGCGAGCTCGTTTCCTCAAATTGTCCTTCGTTAAGCTTGGCTTTGATATGCGCAATCGCCTCTAGACAGGTTTCGGACAGCTTTAGCGTCTTGTCCATGACATCGATGTATTTTTCCATTTCACGACCTCATTTCGGAGTATGAAAAAGGAGACCCTAGAGAGTCTAGAGTCCCCTTTGATAAGGATAATATTAACGGAGCAACTGTAGAACGCCTTGCGGCTGTTGGTTCGCTTGCGCCAGCATCGCTTGCGCAGCTTGGGAAAGGATGTTGTTTTTTGTAAACTCCATCATTTCTTTAGCCATATCGACGTCGCGGATACGTGACTCGGCAGCCGTCAGGTTCTCTGCGGAAGTTCCAAGGTTGTTGATCGTATGCTCCAGACGGTTCTGGAACGCACCCAGCTTGGAACGCTCGTTGGAGACAGTTTTGATCGCGTTGTCCAGTACTTCGATCGCAGCTGTTGCTTTATCCGATGTTGTCACATCCAGACCGTATTCAGCACCGGTATTGTTGGTTCCGTTCGTTACCGATTGAGTGGACGTGAACGCAGCACCGGCCACAGAACCTTGTGCAGCGCCAGCGCCTTTACCGGAAATACCAAGTGCCAGGGAACGCATATCTCCAATGTCAACGGTCAACGTTTGTCCGTTGTTTGCACCGATTTGCATTTTGAGGCCTTGATCTACAGCGTCGGCTCCAACTGTCGATTTAGCGCCTTCGGAAGCAGTCAGCTTCAATGTTTTCGCCAGCTCGTCCGCGCCGATCGTTACCGAACCTTTGCTTCCTTGAGTTCCAGCGGAGATGACGAATTTGCCATCTTCCAGACTTACCGTTGCGTTGGCAAGAGCAGGATCAGCCGCTCTGATCTGCGATTGCAGGTCGGATGCTAGACCGCCAGCTGTGTAATTGCCTGCGGTCAGCGAAATATTGACGTCAATGCCGTCAATCGTCAGCGTGCCGGTATTGTTGGCATTGTGACCCTGCTGCAGCGCTGCCGATCCGAGGCCCAGCGCGGAAGCCGCGCTGCCTGTAGTTGCGCCGATCGTGCTCGCGCTGCCAGTCAGACTGTTCGTAATGACAAGTGCGTTGTCAGCGTTGAAAGACGCCACCGCGTTGCCTGTGCCGAAAGCCGTATCCAGCTTGCTGTTAAGATCGGTCAGGAATGTTGAGCGATCGCCTGCCACAGTAAAATCATAGTTGCCGTCAGCCAATGTAATGTTTTTCGTGGCACCGCCAACTGTCACGGACAGTTGGTTGTTGCCCAAACCCTCAGTGCCTGTTGTGAACGATGTTCCGATAAGCGCTGCTGCGCCGCCGCCATCAATCGTGAACTCATCCGAAGAATCTGCAGTTGTGAACACAATTTTGTTGTTGTTATCGAAGCCAACCGTGACGCTAGCGAAATTGCCGCCCAGCGCCTGGATTTTCGCTTGAACATCAGCAACAAAATCTTCTGCACCATCATCCCCGCCAGCACTATAATTATTTGTATCCAGGGTGACCGTACGCGTTTCGTTGTTCAGCGTAATCGTTAACTGGTTGTTCTCCGTGCCTTGTACGTAATCCGCTTTGCCTGCATCCAGACCGAGGCTAGCTGCTGCGGAACCGGAGATGTTAGTAATGGTGCTCGCGCTGCCAGTCAGACTGTTCGTAATGACAAGCGCGTTGTCGGCGTTGAAAGACGCCACCGCGTTGCCTGTGCCGAAAGCCGTTTCCAGCTTGTCGTTAAGATCTTGCAAGAAACTGTCGCGTCCAGCGATAGTAGTCATATTGTAATCGGCTGCGGCCAAGCTGATTGTTTTCGTATCGTTGCCTACGGTCAGCGTGAGTTTGTTGTTAACCGTGTCGGCACCAGTTACGAGGTCAGCACCGTCGCCCGTAGTGGACAAGTGCGTCAGCGCGCCGCCACCTGCGATTGAGAAGGTATCAGTAGCGTCGGCAGTTTTGAACACAATCTTGTTGTTTGCGTCAAACTTTACTGTTACAGTCGCGAAGTCGCCGCCTTGAGCCTGAATTTGCGTTTGAAGATCTGCAATAAAATCGTCTGCTGATCCGGTAGTGCTGTAATCCGCTACTGAAAGCGAAATTGTCTTAATAGTGCCGTTCAGATCAATTGTCAGCTCGTTATTGCCAGCCGTTACGTTTGGACCAGAGCCGGCAGCAGCATGTCCGGTATATGCCTCAGCCGAGGTAATTGTCGCTCCGGTTTTAGTAGCGTCAATAACACTAAAGCCCGCTCCCAAAGTGGTAGCAACATTCACATTACCCGTAGCTGTCGCAGACGTACCATTAACATTCGGGCCGCTGTTCGTTTCAGACCGCTTATTGTAAGCCACGCTGCCTGTTACCGTGCTGCCGCCAACTGCAGAGAAGCTAACTTTGCCAAGCGCAGAACCTGTAGCCGTTGCTTTCGTATTCAAGTCCGTAATCGAAATATTGCCGGAGACTGCTCCGCCTGTAACACTGGCAGTGGACACCTTCTGTACGTTCAGTTCGCCTTTCAGCAGGCTCTTGGAGTTAAACTCCGTCGTGTTGCCGATCCGGTTGATTTCGGAAGTCAATTGATTTATTTCCTCCTGAATCGCCTGACGATCTTCGCCGGAGTACGTGCCGTTCGCCGATTGTGCTGCCAGCTCGCGCATACGTTGCAGGATAGAATGCGTCTCGTTCAACGCGCCTTCTGCTGTTTGAATAAGGGAAATAGCATCTTGGGAGTTGCGCTGTGCTTGATCCAATCCGCGGATTTGTGCGCGCATTTTTTCGGAAATCGCAAGGCCTGCAGCGTCATCGCCCGCACGGTTGATCCGAAGACCGGAAGACAATTTCTCTAAAGATTTGCCTGCTGCTCCTGTGTTACCTGCTAATTGGCGGTGCGTGTTCTGTGCTGCAATGTTGTGGTTAATTCTCATTTCTCATTACCTCCATGTGGTGTGTTTTAGGATGCCTATCCGTTGGCATCCTTTGAAGCGCATACCCTGTACTCACAAGTCATTGATGGATTGCGCGCTAATCCAAAACAAGGAATTGTAAGTCAAACTGTTATCTTCCTTGATTTCACCACTCGTCCTTAAGTGGCAGAGGTTTAGACCTTTTTTGCCATTTCTAAAGCTATATTGTTTTCTTCCCATAACTCTCCACGAACAATAGCAATATGCTTCGGTGCTTCAATTGCCAAGCGTAAATGGCCTTCATCGCTCTTAATGACCTTTACCATAATGTTGTCGTCGATCAGCACATATTCTCCGGGTTTTCTCCCTAACACGAGCATTGGCTCATCCCCTTATCCCGCTTATTATATTGACATAAAAAAATGAGCAAACAGGTCGCTGCCCTTCTTCCTCCTGAAGAATGACGGCGACTTATTTGCTCATCCTAAGTCTCGTAATTATTTAATAAATTATTCAATTGTCAAAAAACGACATTTAAACAACAAAAGGACGAATAAATAGGCATCTGTTTCAAGTGTTCCTCCTTGAAACTACATGCGTATTTACTCGTCCATGAGTAATCGGATATGTGATTAATTTATATATCGACAATTTATTTGAAATGTTTAGTCTTTTTGCAAAAAACTTTTTTGAAAGTTGAGAGAATTTCAAAATTCGAAAGCCTTACTGGGCTTGAGTTTTTAATGCGTGAAAAAAAGGAGTACCTCCCCAAATCTCGTGCAGAGTCGGATTTGCTTTGGGACTTCCTTGAACTGGTAATCCGTAATGCCGATGCCGAAAGGGGAATAATCCTGTTGGAGAGAGAGGGGAAATTGGTTGTAGAGGCTGAGAAAGAAATCAACCGGAGTCGAGGGAGACCCATGGATATCCAAGACCTTTATCTACTGGGGTTGTTCAATTCGTGATGCGAACGCGGGAATCCGTCGTTCTGGGGCAAGCTCGAAAAAGTATATTTGCATCCGATCCATATATCCAACGGAGACGATCCAAGTCGATTTTGTGCTTGCCCATTCGTTATCCGGATAACCGGGACGGCGTTTTGTACCTGGAAAATAGTCTAACATCCGGTGCTATTAATTCAGACCGTTTGGAAGTATTGGAAATGGTATTCTCGCGAATGGTCAATTTGAAGCTCTGGCAATTACAAGATAATGCTCAAGTGAACTGCAGCTATTGGACTAGTTCAAAGCTGCCGAAACGAAAGCTTGCATTAAAAATCGAGATACTTGTGCTTATTCTTGATTTAGCAATTCTCCTCGAACGATAGAGATATCTTTTGGCGCTTCAATAGCCAAGCGTAAGTGCCCCTCTTCACTTTTAATTACCTTTATGATAATTTTTTCGTTGATCACTATGTATTGTCCGGGTTTTCTTCCAACGACCAGCATCAGACTCACTCCTTTACCGTATGTGATTTGAACATCTTTTACGAGAATTATCATCATTCGTTCAATTGAAGTTTCCGTATTGCTTCCTCCAACAGTAACTTTCTTGTTTGTAACTATTGGTTGTTACCCTTTTAGGGTCAAGTTGTCCATTTCCTTTTTCAACTGCTAATATTTTTACTACTTACTCCTTAGCGATTTGTCTGACTTTGTACCCTCCCCTACTGCTTGAGCAGCAGGGAGGGGAAAGCTCAGTAGCAACGCTAAAAATAAGCTGACCATTGCCTTTTCATAGCGATTTTCCTCCTTGTATTTTATCATGGTAGATTAGCCTATTAATGAAACTCAAAGAAAACTTTAAGTTCGCGTTCGAGATAAAGCATGCGAAAGAAACAGATTACAAAGATAATTGGCTGTAAAAACGTTGATTCGATGCGAATGAATAGCAGGAGAGCGACTGCGGCCAGTCAGAGCAGAGGATCATCCTTTCTAACAGAAGGCTATAGTGAAAATATTACTTCCCCCCTAAGCAAAGCAAACCCCAAACTTCAAATTTTTTGAAGCTGCCCTATTGACAAAACAGGCTCATATGCTTCATATTTAAACAATCGTTTAAAACGGTTGTTTAAATAGAGATTAGGAGTGGTTACGTATGAAAAAAGCATTACAAGCATTTATGAAGCGTCCTTCGACGTGGGTAGGAATAATTACAGCCATCATGTTCCAGGTTATTTTCTCGGTCATATGGATGACGGGCTACAACGGGGTAACAGATCGAGTGGATCAGCTTCGCATTGCAGTGGTGAATGAGGATCAACAGATGGGTGAGCAAATATCAAATGGATTGATAAAGAATCTTCCTTTCGCTATGACTCAGGCAGCTAGGCTAGAGGAAGCCAAGGGGCAGCTCGACAATCGCGAGCTGCAGATGATTGTGGTCATCCCAGCTGATTTCTCACAGAAGGTGGCATCCGCTGATAGTGCTGCATCTATTCAATATCTCATAAATGAATCGAATCCGGCTCTCATCAAGAGCATTATGACCGGAGCTGCTGCGAAAATTACGGCAGAGGTAAACGGGCAAGCAGTTGCTGCAGGCGTCCAAAACGTTCTTGGAAGCATGAATATGCCGGCTGAGCAAGCGGCAGCGGCGGCACAGGGATTGTCCCAGCGCGTGACATCAGATATTCAGTCTACGAATGTAGTAAAAAATATGAGCAATCAAATGGTTCCGATGATGATGGTGCTTGCTTCCTTCGTAGGTGCTATGATTATGGGAATGAACTTTGAGCAATCCACTATGGTAATCAGCGCTACTACCGGCAAATGGCACAGGTTTGCTGCCAAAAGCTTGGTGAATGTGATAGCGTCGGTCTTTATATCATTAGTTGGATCTTCGCTGCTCGCTTCCTTCGGCGGACAAATGGAGCAGGGTTTCCTTCATTTATGGTTGTTCCAGTTATTATTCCTGCTTACGTTCATCTTTGTTACTCAAATGTTTCTTTACCTGTTCGGCATGGCGGGCATGTTGTTTAATATTATGCTGTTGTCTGCTCAACTCGTTACGTCGGGCGCAATCGTGCCTCGTGAGCTGTTGTCAGACTTCTACATTAAGCTTGGAGATTTGTTTCCTGCAACGTATGCGGTGGAAGGCATTATGAATATATTGTTCGGTGGACCCGCTGCAACCTCGGACGTTTGGGTACTTCTTCTTGTTCTCGTCGTGGCAATTGCGGTAAGCATGCTGAGAGTGGGCTTGAACCGTAAGTCGATTGAGCAAACATCGCCAGCGGTCGCTAATCAAAGGGCATAATCCTAATAGTAGGAGGATCAATATGACAGCAGAAGACGCGGACATCAAAATAAAAATATTGTTAGCAGCTAAAAAGCTGTTTGCCCAACAAGGGTTCGAAAAAACGACTATCCGGCAAATATGCGAAGTAGCAGGCGCTAATGTCGCGCTCGTGTCGTATCATTTTGGCGGAAAAGAAAATATGTTTGGCGCTCTATTCGAACACTTTTTTCCAAATAATCAAATTGCAGAAATCGATCCGTCATTAACTCCTGTAGAGGGTGTTAAACTCATTATTAGCGAAGTCATCACATTTCGTAACCATGATGAAGAGCTGATTAGCATCATTCAGCAGGAAATCATGATTAATACTCCCCGCATTCGAAAAATTCAAGATCATGTTATGCCGATCTGGCAGAAGCTAAGAGAATGGCTGGAGCAGGGACGAGATCAGGGGCTATTTCATTTCCGCTCACTGGATGGGACGTTAATGTCTGTTATCCGATTGATGCTGTTTCATCGAAATAGCGCTTACTGGGATGTTTTAATTGAGGAAGAGGAGACCAGTCTTGATCTCATGGTTGATGATCTAACTCAGTTCGTCTTAAACGCCCTACAGTACAACAAAAAATAGCATGGTGCAGAGACCGTTTGCGAGAAATCGCAGAGCGGTCTTTTTTTGTGCAAAATAAGGAAGTAATTGTTAATCGCAATCTGCTAAAATAGGTGGTACAGAGCAATTATACCTTTCGAATGAACAGATAAGATAAAAGCGAGGGAAGAAACGGAGCGATATTCAAAAATGAGAAAAGAGCAAATGAAAGACATGCTTGATCAAAGCAGAAAGCAAGGTCTTTCCTTACTTGCAGCAGGCGGCACGATCTCTCAGTTGAAAGAAAGGATGCTTTCGGAGTGGAATCAACCGCTTATTGCTGAAATCAGAGCGGAAGCAAAGCGGATGGTCCTGGAAAGTGATTCAGAGCTAACTTACTCCCTCTTTCAAAAATTTGATGAAACAGGCGAGAGGCTGAGCTATGAGCGTGTTTATTTCGAAAGGCGAAAAAGGCTGAATGCGTTCACGATTATGTCGATGCTGGAGCCTGACAATGAGGCATACAAAGAGGCATTTCATAATATCGTTTGGTCCATATGCAATGAGTATACTTGGTGTCTTCCAGCCCACTACAATAAGTCTTCAGAAAGAACGGAAATTGATTTATTTGCTGCAGAGACGGGCTTTGCACTGAGTGAGGTGCTGCTGCTAACCGAAGACGAGATGCCTGATTTGCTCCGAAAGCGGATCAGGGAAGAAATTGAACGGCGACTGCTTCAGCCATTTCTAGAAGAAGGCCCTTACGGCTGGGAGAAGGCTGATCATAACTGGGCTGCGGTATGCGCAGGCTCGATAGGCGCGGCTTCCATTCATCTGATTGAGAGTACGGAGCGACTGGCTCAAGTGTTGGAGAGGGTGCTTGAGGCGCTCGAAAGTTATTTAACCGGCTTCGGCGATGATGGGGCATGCCTGGAAGGCTATAACTATTGGCAGTACGGCTTCGGCTATTATGTTTATTTCGCTCAGCTTTTAAAGGCTGCGACAGCTGGCCGCGTGAATTTATTTGCTTCTAAGAAGGTAAAGGAAATGGCACGCTTTCAACAGAAATGTTTTACCGGCGGCAATACGGTCGTCAATTTCTCCGATTGTATGTCTGAATGCGGTATATTCATGGGACTTAGCTGGTGTCTGCATGATGAGTATGAGGATGTTGTAATTCCGGATATGAGTCTCCGAGCATCTTATGCTGCAGATCACTGTGGCCGCTGGGCACCGGCTATACGTAATTTGCTATGGACAAAGAAGGAGCACACCACTCTAAATGAAGGGCCGAACCGAACAATATGGCCAGCGGAGTCGCACTATTTGCCGGGTACACAGTGGCTGCTGTCGCGTCACGTAACAGATACTGGAGGCAGCTACAGCTTCGCGGCAAAAGGCGGACATAATGATGAGCCGCATAATCATAATGATGCGGGACAATTTATCGTGCATGCTGATGGAGAAGCATATTTGGCCGACCTGGGCAGCGGCATGTATACAGCACAATATTTTGGCCCAGATCGGTACACGCTCTGGTGCAACGGCTCTCATGGACATTCTGTGCCGATTATCGGAGGGCAGCACCAGAGGAGCGGAAGACAGTTTCGGGCAACCATTCAAGAAGCGGTGACGAATAATGAGTACGATCAATTGACAATCCATTTACACGAAGCCTATGAGAATGAGCAGCTGGATCTGGTTGAGCGCAGTTTTTATTGGAATAAAGACGAGCTGCCTGCTTTGACACTAACGGATACGATTGTATTTAAAGATGTTGCTGCGGGAACGAAGAATCAATCCGTCGTCGAGCGTTTTATAACTTTCCTTCATCCGATTCATGTTAAAGAAGGGCAAATGCGATTACTAGGGAAAAGGCAGCTGGGGGTGTACTATGATTATCTCGCATGGGAGCCCATTGTAACCGCTAGAAGCGATATGGATCATTATGGCCGTGAACGCTTCTGGTACACGCTGGATTTCAGACCGATCTTAGAGGATACTAATCGTATCATTGGTCATTTTATATTTCAGTTTGAATCATAAAGGATAGATTTGAAGCGAGGAGCTGAAAGGTTTGGAGCAGAACAATTGGTTGGAAGAAGCGTGGGAGAATGTACATAGGAAAGTAGCGCGAACGAGCGAGCGCATTGGCGCCAGATTTCCGCATGCCAGCGTAGATGGAGCTTACGTGCTGGAAGCGCCAAATTGGTGGACAGCAGGATTTTGGCCGGGACTGTTATGGTTATTGTACCGTGATCCCGCTTCTAGAGACGAGCGTTATAAGGATATTGCGGAAGCCTGCGAAAAACAGCTCGATGAGGTACTGATCGGTTATGATCGGCTTGATCATGACATCGGTTTTATGTGGTCGCTGACTAGTGTTGCCAGATATAAGCTGCTTGGCGAGGACCAGTCGCGGAAACGAGCGCTGCTTGCTGCGAGCGTGCTTAGCGGCCGATTTAACGTTAAGGGGAACTACATAAGAGCATGGAATCCTTGGGGGGAAGGAGGTCGGAACGAAGGCTGGGCTATTATAGATTGCATGATGAATTTGCCTCTGCTTTATTGGGCTAGCGAGACGACTGGCGACCCGAGATTTAAACATGTGGCAATGGAGCATGCCGACACAGTGCTTGCCCATTTCATTCGAGAAGATGGGTCAGTTAATCATATTGTTATCTTTGATCCTCAAACAGGGGAGTTTGAGAGCGTGAATGGCGGGCAGGGATATGCGCCGAACTCGGCTTGGTCGCGCGGAGCTTCATGGGCGATATATGGCTTGGCGCTAAGCTACCGTTATACGGGAGAGAAGAGATATCTTGAGGCAGCGAAGCGAGTAGCGCATTTCTTCATTGCGAATCTGCCCGAGGATTCTGTTCCTCATTGGGACTTCCGTTTGCCGTCTGGCGTAGAAAGGTATCGTGATACATCGGCGGGAGCTTGTGCAGCTTGCGGTTTGCTCGAAATTGCGGCTTCTGTGCCGCAGGAGGAAGCTACTCTTTATCAGCTTGCAGGAGAGAAAATGCTGATATCCTTGTATGAGATCTATGGGGCTTGGGATGATCCGGGCGAAGAGGGGTTAATCCTGCATGGCACGAGTCATTATCCGGAACGAAGAAATATTGATGTTCCGCTTATTTATGGCGATTATTTCTTTGTAGAAGGCTTAGCAAGACTAAGAGGAGATTCCACGACGTTCTGGTAGGAGTGGATGATAGGGGTAGCTTTAAAAATGAAGCTTTTTTCATTAGAACAGCCGATCAGGATTTCGAAACCTGATCGGCTGTATGGCTTCATTAGTCCATTGCTGCCTGTTCATGATTTAACGTTAGAATATGAAAAGCATGATGTCAATCAAGCGGTTCGATATAGCGATACGATTATGGTGATGAAAAACGGTGAAATGCTCATGGCTGGAGTGCCGGAGGAAGTCATTACAGAGCAGGCTATGAAGGACATATATGGCGTAAATGTTGCGATCAGGAGGGAGGAAGAGACGGGCCTGATTGTTGTTCCTCTAAGTATCGTGTAAAAAAACGGCAAATTCATGCCAAGCACTTGAAATCCATTACGAAAATGAGTATGATAAAAATAGTTGTTAGCACTTGAAGGTCATGAGTGCTAACGGAAAAAAATAAGCGACAATTTTTGAAGGAGGCTATTTTCAATGATCAAACCTTTGGGTGAACGCGTATTGATCGAAGCAATCGCGAAAGAAGAAACAACCGCTAGCGGTATCGTATTGCCGGATTCAGCGAAAGAAAAGCCGCAAGAAGGTAAAGTGGTAGCAGTTGGCAGCGGTACGCTGAAAGATGGCGTTCGTGTTGCTTTGGAAGTTAAAGAAGGCGACCGCGTTCTTTTCTCCAAATATGCAGGTACTGAAATCAAATACGAAGGCAAAGAGTATTTGATTATGAAAGAAAGCGACATTCACGCGATTTTTGGATAAGCAGCCCTTTTAGGGACACATAGAAGGCAAGACGGTGACGGTGCATTGCAAATGTACTTACAATATCTTTAGGAGGTTACTTAATAATGGCTAAAGAAATTAAATTTAGTGAAGACGCACGTCGCGCAATGCTGCGCGGAGTTGATGCGCTTGCAAATGCAGTTAAAGTAACACTAGGTCCAAAAGGCCGCAACGTAGTATTGGAGAAAAAATTCGGCAGCCCGCTCATCACAAATGACGGTGTGTCCATTGCGAAAGAAATCGAGCTTGAAGATGCATTCGAAAACATGGGTGCTCAGCTTGTTAAAGAAGTAGCAACAAAAACTAATGACGTTGCAGGTGACGGTACGACTACCGCTACTGTTCTAGCTCAAGCGATGATTCGTGAAGGCTTGAAAAACGTTACTGCAGGCGCAAATCCTATGGTTATCCGCAAAGGTATCGAGAAAGCTGTTAAAGCTGCTGTTGAAGAGCTTAAAGCCATTTCGAAACCAATCGAAGGCAAACAATCGATCGCACAAGTTGCCTCGATCTCATCTGCTGATGATGAAGTTGGCCAACTGATTGCTGAAGCTATGGAAAAAGTCGGCAACGACGGCGTTATCACAGTTGAAGAGTCGAAAGGCTTTGTAACTGAGCTTGAAGTGGTTGAAGGTATGCAATTCGACCGCGGATACGTTTCTCCATACATGATCACGGATACGGACAAAATGGAAGCGGTTCTCGACAACCCTTACATCCTTATCACGGACAAAAAAATTGCGAGCATTCAAGAGATCCTTCCGGTTCTTGAGAAAGTCGTTCAATCCGGCAAACAGCTTCTAATCATTGCTGAGGATGTTGAAGGCGAAGCACAAGCTACACTAGTAGTGAACAAGCTTCGTGGAACATTCACTTGCGTAGCGGTTAAAGCTCCAGGCTTCGGCGACCGTCGCAAAGCAATGCTGCAAGATATCGCTGCTCTTACTGGCGGCCAAGTAATTACAGAAGAGCTAGGCCTTGAGCTTAAATCAACAGATGTTGATTCCCTTGGTTCCGCTCGTCAAGTACGCATTACAAAAGAAACAACAATCATCGTTGACGGCAGCGGCAACTCCGCTGACATCGTTGCTCGCGTGAATCAAATCCGCGCTCAACTGGAAGAAACAACTTCCGACTTTGACCGTGAGAAGCTTCAAGAGCGTCTTGCGAAATTGTCCGGCGGCGTTGCTGTAATTAAAGTTGGCGCAGCTACAGAAACAGAATTGAAAGAGCGCAAGCTCCGCATCGAAGATGCCCTCAACTCCACTCGTGCAGCGGTTGAAGAAGGTATCGTATCGGGCGGCGGTACAGCCCTCATTAATGTATACAATGCTGTTGCAGCTGTTAAAGCAGACGGCGACGAGAAAACAGGCGTTAATATCGTTCTTCGTTCCCTTGAAGAGCCGCTTCGCACAATTGCTGCGAACGCAGGTCAAGAAGGTTCGGTTATCGTTGAGCGTCTGAAAAACGAAAAAATCGGCATCGGCTACAACGCTGCTACTGGCGCTTGGGTGAACATGTTCGAAGCGGGTATCGTTGACCCTGCTAAAGTAACTCGTTCAGCACTACAAAACGCAGCATCAGTTGCAGCTATGTTCTTGACAACTGAAGCAGTTGTTGCTGACAAACCAGAACCTAAGGGTGCTGGCGCTGGTATGCCAGATATGGGCGGCATGGGCGGTATGGGCGGCATGATGTAATAAGGGGTTAAACCCTTGTACATTAAGACTTTTCAAGCTTCCGAAACTTGAAAGGTAACGGAAGGGAAACGCCGTTAGACCACATTTTAACCACATAGTTTAATAAAAAACTTCTCATTAGATTTTACATTAATGAGAAGTTTTTTGTTAATTTGACTATGTTTAATCTTGTTGTTGATTTTCAAAGAAAACCGCCAATTGAAAAGCGATTAATCAACTTCAACTATAGATATCCATTTGTTGAATGAACATCTACAACCGAATGTTCTTTTAGGCAATCGGTGTACCATTTTTAACTGGCTCATTTGGTTTCAATAGTACAACATCACTTCCTCTGGAACACCTCAAATTACCAACACTGCAGATTCAAAACCAGCAATTCGTCTTACTGGAAAATTTACTATTGCGACACTTGACTACCTATAAGTTGTTCTCGTTCATATCTTCTCGTTATTTGGGCAAAAAAACGTTAATACCGATTTCACCAAAATCAATTTCTAATTTTATTGCAGGTTTTCGTGCTTTTGGAAAAGGCTCTGCTTTAGTCACAGTACCTATACGGGAATCTAAGTTCAAAAAATCATTGATTGTTGCCACGATTATTCACTCCACCTATTACAGATTACGTTGCTTTAACTTTCATACCGTTTAGTGTAGAGAAAAGAAGTTTGTCGAAAAGTGGTGTTTATCTTATTAAGAGTAAACAAGCAAGAAGCGATAACCATATTTTTGTCATTCGACGTTTTGCTCTCATATTCCTTGCTATTTAAGTAACGGAACAGCGGTTATGTTGCCGTTAGACCTCCCTTGTATGAGTTGCAGACATTTTAAATTTTAAGCAGTATTAGTAGGCGGTCATTCTTCTAAGGCAGGCAATGGTGTCTCCGCTTTTTGATTGTCTTTTCATAATTGAAAGTTAAAGTAAAAGGAAGAACTCAAGCGCTTGAAAATAGAAATGAATACTTTGTTAACGAAAACTTCTATTTACAATTTTGAAGTTTTTTTTCTTGATTAATAACAAAGTATATGATAATTTTAGAACGTAAGTTCATAATCAGGAAAATATATTCCGTATACAGAACGAAAAGGGGTGTGTACAGGGTCTATTTTCAATAGGCATAGTTAAAATTATGTAGAAAGATCTGCATTGTCAGAAAAGTAAGCGCAAACATTAAGTCGGAGATTATGACAGTATGCAGCAAAAGTGAAGGAGGAAATTAGGTTAAGTCAGGCTCTTTACAATAAAAAAGTAAAATACTGCATGATAGTCTACAATTATGGCCTATTATCAAAAAAGTATTGAGTGATTATTAATTGTACAGGAGGCAATCGACTTGAAATTAAAAACCAGTTCGTCATTTAAAAAAAGTATGAGTATGATCCTATCCTTGGTAATTTTACTTTCCTGCTTTCCACCAATTGGTCAAGCGGAGGGAAGCGTAAATACGGTCACTTCGGTAGGAGTCTCACCAACTCAAATTACATTTATGTATGATGACCATTCGAATGAATCTATTAATTTGAGATTTAATTGGATTACAAATACAGATATCAAGGACACGGTTATCGAATATGCGCCTAAAGTGTATTATACCGAGAACCATACGTTTCAATATCGAAAGGTTGGAACATACGTCAAGGCTGATATTAACCTAGGCTCGAGCGATCCTGTACACGGGCATAAGGTTGAAATCTCTAGTTTGGCAGCCGATACCGAGTATGTCTATAGATTAGGAGACGGTGCAGAGAATTGGAGTGAAATGTATACTTTCAAGACTAGACCAGCAATTGTTGAAGATTTTACTTTCCTGTTTCTTACGGACCCACAGAGAGATAATTATTCCGGTTACATGGATACACTGGAGCCAGCTATGAATGAAGCTTATAAAGATGTGCCCGATCCTGCATTCGCGCTAATTAGTGGCGATCTTGTGAATCACTCTTATAAGTCGGAGCAATGGTCGGGCTTCTTTGAGTCCATTCAGGATAAATTGACGAAAACACCGCTCGTTTCGACTATCGGGAATCACGAATATGAAGGCAACCCGAGCGATGGCTTCCTCAATTGGGAATCTCCAGATCCGTATTTCACGAATTTCAAAGCAAGATTCAATACACCTGAGAATGGACCTGCCGTTACTGGCGCTGCTGGTGACAAGCCCGTCGTAGTAGGTGCCGCTGCCAAAATATTGGATGGCACGTCTTATTCCTTCGAATATGGTGACGTATTGTTCATAGTGCTTAATATTTTCGATCAATTACCATGGAATACGATTCAACCACAACTGGACTGGATGAAAACAGTAGTCAAAAATTCGGATGCGAAATGGAAGATAGCCACTTATCATCATGGGCTATATCTTGGTCGTAGAGATCATATTTCTCACTATCGGGACATTGCGAAAGCATTCGATGATGCCGGAATCGATCTTTCATTATCCGGTCATGACCATATGTATCTGAGAACACATCCGATGTATAACGATAAAGTTGTTGAAAAGGGCGAAGGTACGACATACATTACTGGCGGTTCTGCATGGTCTAGTGAGGGCTACAAATTTAATCCGTCAATTGCCGGTTCGTATACTGCTATTCATGAAGATGAAATTAAAAGCGGCTACCATACGGTTCATGTGAGCAAGGATGCAATCTCAGTTATAGCCAAAAACAGAAATGCGGTAAATGGTGAATTTGAAGTTATTGAAAGCTATACGATCAATCAACCATTGCCGAAAAACCTTGACAATTGGATACCGCCTGAATCTCCAGACCGTGTAGAGGATGAGAATTTCCCGCCATTGGTAGATGGGGTTTATCAAATTAGTACAGCAGAGCAGCTTTGGTATATGAGCAAAAATATGGGGACGGGATTTAATAAATTACCGTATAACGGCTCTTATAAGCTGACGAATGACATTGATATGAAAAATATTAAAGGTTATCGACCGATTGGAGATGGAGCTGGTTCGAGCACCTATTTTACCGGTACATTCGATGGTAATTATAAGGTTATAAAAAACTTGAAAATTGTGTATGATCCAGGATGGGAATCAGGAAATGTAATCTCCTATGTCGGACTCTTCGGATATTTAGGTTCCAGTGGCTCAGCTCGTGGTGTCATTAAAAACTTGGGTCTCTTAAATGTTGATTACTCTAGCAGTATCAGCAGCACGGGTGGCATTGTCGGTATGAACTCAGGCGGCTTAATTGAAAATACTTATGTGACGGGTCGCATTACAAGTACGAATACCTTTGCCGGGGGAATAGCCGGCAGAATGAGAAACAACAGTAGCACATCCGATGGCGAGATTAGGAATAGTTATTCGATAGCAGTGGTGGAGGGCTTGAGCGAAGTAGGTGGAATTGTTGGTTCTATTGTTGAGCAGACAAGTACTACTAAAAAATCACGTGTCGAGAATTCTTATGCAACTGGGGAAGTAAAGGCGACGAAGGCCTCCGGTGCTATTGCAGGAGGAGTTGTAGGGAACATCAACTCTTCAATTGGAGTAGTCAAAAATAATGCGGCTATCAATATGAGAATATCAGGCACTTCCATTGGTAAATTATATGGAGCTGCCCATGCTTCTGCATCCATAACAGATAACATCGTTTGGAAAGATATTGAGGGTGTGGATGGAACAGCTTTTGTCGCTCAAAGAGGAGTAATAGGAGAGAAAGCTGAAGAAGATTTCTATCAACAAGCTACATTTAATTCACTTTCTTGGAATTTCACAGATACTTGGAAATGGCAAACGGTAGCCAGCAGCAATGCAAAAGGCTATCCAAATTTACAGAAAATTGCCAGCCAAGGCTTCCCTTATCCTTTCATCGATAAATTTGATCTTATTGCAGCTATAGAAAGCGTGACGGGGACGAATGCGAAGGTTGATGCTGATTACACGGCATTCAGTTGGGCGAATTTTGCCGAAGCCCTTGCGAATGCACAGCGAATCGCCAATGATTCTCGAGTTCTTCAGGATGAGATAGATAACGCCTTGCAAGCACTTCAAGCTGCAATTACGTTCCTAGCTGCACCGGGTGTGGGTGATGGCTTCACGGCTGCTACCCTTGCTGAGCTGCGCTTCAGAATTGCGGAGATTGGCAGCGGAACAGGTACAATTACAATTACGGATAGTTTCGACGGAGATGATAACCTAGGAAAGATCGTATTTGACGGCGGTAATATTACCCTAAGGGCCGATCATCCAGTAACCATCAAAATGAAGGGTAATATTTACCTAGAGCTGGTTGGAGGAGCATTGACAATAGGTGATAATATTACCTTGAAACAAGCTGCCGATAATACGATAACGAGCAGGTTCATTTATTTGACAAGCAATCCGATACTTCATGTGAATAATGCAAAAATTATTTCTGAAATACCATTTTTCGGTTCATCAGGTGTAATTGTGATTGACAACAGCAATGCTAAGATTCATATTAAAAATTCACAAGTTTCGGCAGAAGGTGCACGTACCATCTATTCGTATGATGCAGGGTCTGTTATCTCTATTGAGAACAGTACAGTCGCGAATAAAGAAACGGCACTTTATCGCGGAGATTATATCCTGCTCGGAAGCACAGTCCTAAATGGCAGTGTTGGCGGCAACGCAGTGCTTCATGATTTCAGAGCAACGGATATAATCGGATCTCCGAGTCCTGCCACAACAGTGACGTTGACTAAGACAGGTGCAGGAATTGCTGTTACGGATGCAAGCTATAAAATATTTTACACGACTGACGGCAGCGATCCTACAACAGGCATTGAGTATAAGTCACCTTTTACTATTTCTAAGGATACGGTCGTAAAAGCAATTATTAAACATCACAATTTCTTTGGAAATCCCGTTTCGCTTCACTACACAATCTCTGGAGAGCCAGAGCCAGAACCAACTGACAATGAATTTAATGTATGGACGCTGGGAAGCCTGGACAGGGCGAGAAAAGTGTCCGAAATAGGCAGTATAACATCTGCGGAAATGTATGCTGCGAAAGGAGAAACGACATCCTTTCAAATTGTTGTCAAAGCACCGGACAATGAAGCTTTTGATATAACGGGTGTGAACATATCGAATCTGTCGGGTCCCGGGGGCAGTGTGATTGACAGCTCCCACATTGATCTGTTCCGCGAGCATTTTATTAAAGTAGGAAAACATACGTCGGGCGGTCAGGGAGGCACGAATAATAGGCTTGACGATGACTGGTTCCCGGATGCGTTGATTCCGTTCATCGATCCAGTCACCGGAAAAGCGCCATCAGCAAGTGCGCAGTATAAAGCTATACCCTATACAGTAGCTGCTGGAGAAAATATGCCTTTCTGGGCAGATGTAAATGTCCCGTCGGATGCGGCTCCAGGCAACTATACGGGAACGTATACGGTGCAGACATCTGCTGGACAGGTCACTGGAGAGGTGAGCCTAAACGTATGGAATTTTGTCATGCCAGTGAAATCGTATCTTCATACGTCATTCGGCATCAGGGGTGAAGGTGCAGATAAGCCCCCTGGAGATTACGCAACTGCTCATGACTATAAGCGGGATGTGAATGTCCATAAGGAATTGCTCAGAAATAGAATCAACCCTGAATCCGGCGTGAATCCGGAGGATGAAGACGAGCTTATAGCGATGGGGCTCAAGTCATTGAACACGGATTTCTGGAGCAATGCCGATTGGGGTGCAACAGAAATGGATCCGCCTCCTACTGTAGATGAAATTCTTGCAGAGGTGATAAAACATGATCCCCGGTTGTTGCTCTATAATTACACTGCGGATGAAATTGAGTATATTTATGATAACCCGGCCTACCATGATCATTTCCGCAGCACGTTGAAAGAGTGGGCAGATCACCTGCATCAAGCAGGAGTGAAGCAGCTGGTGGTCACGAAGCCGTATTCCGATTTGTTAACCGATGAGGATCTCGGAGGCGAAGGCAAGCCGATTGTCGACATCTATGCTATTCTTAACGATTACTATAAAGATAATAAAGCTGTAGTCCGAGAAGCGCAGGATAAAGGTGCGATGGTATGGACGTATACCGCATTATCCCAGGACAAGTATTCTCCGAAATGGGCGATGGACTACGCACCGATTAATTATAGAATAAGTCAGGGATTTATTAACCAAAGCATCGGGTCGAATGGTTTGCTCTATTGGACAATCAATTTCTGGTCCAGTGATCCATGGACGAGTGTGAATGCCAGTGAAGCGAGCAAGAATGTTCCAGGCGACGGTATTCTCATCTATCCAGGCGAACAGGCCGGTCTGGCAGGAATAGCTCCATCCTTAAGGCTCAAAGTCATTAGAGATGGAATCTATGATTATGACTACATTGAAATGTTGAAGGAAGCAGGATATGGCGAATGGGCATTAGAGATCAGCAAGGGTATCGCAACTGATTTCGAGAGTTGGAACCAGTCTCCAGAGGCGCTCGAAGCAGCCCGTATTAAACTTGGGAATAAACTCAGTGAGATTCAAGACACCCAACTTTCATCGAACGCGGATTTGAGTGATCTAAAGGTAAATGGATTAACGGTTAACGGATTCTCAGCGGATGTGCGAAGCTATTCATTGAATGTACCTAACGCCACAACATCTGTTACAATCACCGCTAGTTCAACGGATGCAGGTGCTACGATTGAATTAATAGGTGGAGACTTGTTGATTGTAAAGAATAATACGGTCAGCAATCTGGCAGTAGGGGCGAATACAATCACAGTTACAGTAACGGCTCAAGACGGTACGAAGAAGAAGTATTCGATCGTTGTGACAAGAGCGAATGCGGCTCCGCCGACGGATACCGATAATCATAATCCACAAGCACCTAGAGATGAGGATACCAGACAGGAAATCATTGATCACGGTAATGGCACCATCTCGGTTACGGCTTCAATGAAGGGAGATACAGCAACAGCTAGCATTACTTTACAGCAAGCTCAAGGGAAAAGTATTACCGTGACTTCTCCGATTGCAACAATAACACTTCCAGTTGGAGCCATTGATATTCATACGTTAGAACAGCAGTTGGGAAGCAGTGCTTGGAAGCTTGTTGTAACCATGACCGAGCTGCCGGAGCAACAGCAACAAGCCGTAGCGAAGTCGATCCAATCATCGAAAGGTACCATCATTGGAAAAGTAATCGAATTTATGGTATTTGCAGAAGTGGATGGCCGTAAAGTTGAGGTTACGAACTTTAATGGTATTTATACTCCGCATACAGTGCTTCTTGATACGGCTGTTGACGGTCGATATGCAACTGTTGTCAGGATCGAGAATGATGGGACGTTCACATTCGTACCGGCTGTATTTAATGGGAAGGAAGTTACTTTCTATAGTCCAAGCAATAGCCGATACGCTATCCTGGAAATGAACAAATCGTTTGGGGATCTGCAAGGGCATTGGGCGAAGGAAGACATTGAAAGACTGGCCTCCAAATGGATTGTGTTCGGAACGAGCGATGCTGAATATATGCCTGATCGGAATATTACACGCGCTGAGTTTACTTCATTAATTATGCGCGCATTAGGCTTTTCGCCAGAATCCTCGTTATCATCATTCCAAGATGTTTCAGCAAACGCATGGTATGCCGGGACGATCGAGAAAGCAGTGGTGCTAGGTTTGGTGAAAGGGGGAACTGATGGCAACTTCCGGCCGAATGATGTGATCACACGAGAGGAAATAGCCATTATTCTGAATAAAGCAATGTCTATAGCTGGCAAGCCGTTGGCCCAAGGAACGACGACATCACTTGCTGCATTCACAGATTCCGATCAAATAGCGGGATGGGCGAAGCAGGAGGTCGCGGATGCAGTTAATAGCGGGCTACTCTTAGGTATGCCCAATGGCCAGTTACAGCCGAAGGAATCGGCAACTAGGGCACAAGCAGCTGCAGTGATTTTAAGACTATTGCTTCAAGCAGATTTTATAAATTAATTTGAACAACCCTTTCAAATACAAGAAAGTCCGGGTGGATGTTAACTCGGGCTTTTTTCATTACGATATAAACATCAACTGAGGGTTCTCTAAAGTATCTAAATATAATTTTTTCACATAAAAAGTACTTTTCTCTTGATTATTGGAAGAGTGTATGGTATTTTTAGGTCGTATATTCGTTATATAGAAATATTATTCTAAATACAGAATTAAATGGAGGTGTGAAAATTTAATATTTATTTAAAAGAAGCTCTGTCGGATTAAATATAGGGTCCTTTCACTTTAGTAAGTAAGCGCATACATTTCAAGGGAGTTAACGCATGAATAAAATTATAAGGGGGATTAACATGAAAAAAACTTTTTTTAATTTTATGGTGATTGCGCTTGTTATGTTCTTGGTGGCATCTTGCAGCTCTAAGTCTGCGAATAATACGGCTGATAACACAGCTCCACCGAAGGGTAACGATTCATCAGTAGTCGGAGAGCAGGAGAACGGAACAAATTCTGGCTCAATCTCTTCCGGTAAATACGATCCGCCGCTTAAACTGGATTTTGCAGTGGGAAGAGTGGATTCAGACGTTAACTTTCCTGATGGACAAACGACAAAGGATAATAAGTGGACAAGGCTTGTTGAAGAAGAGCTTGGAATTAAACTCAATGTAACACTCGCAATGGCAGCAAGCAGCGAGTACACTCAGAAATTGAACTCGCTAATCATTACAAATGAATTGCCGGATCTTTTCACAGTGCATCATACAGAATATAATCAGTTGGACCAGATTATCCGAGCGGGTCTTGCAGAAGACATCACCGATGTTTTCTACGAACATGCTTCCCCATTAGTTAGAGAGCTGTTGCCGGAAGAAGCGTTGGAGCCATTGAAGAGAGATGGCAAGCTTTACTTTATTCCCCAACTGCTTAACCCTGCGGAAGAAGGAAACATAATGTGGATCCGGACGGATTGGCTGAAAAAATTGAATATACAGGAACCAAAGACATTTCAGGATATCATTGCTATTGCGGAAGCGTTTAAAGCTTTGGATCCAGCTAAAAACTATGGTTTTCAAGCGGGATTAGAATCATGGGATATGTATAGCTTGAGCGGTTTTTTCGCCGCATATCATGCTTATCCGGACGCTTGGATCAAAGACTCTAATGGAAATTTAGTGAACGGGACGATTCAACCGGAAACGAAAGCGGCTTTGAAAAGCTTACAGGAGATGAAGAGCAAGGGACTGATCAACAAAGAATGGACGATTAACGATGACGGAGCCAAAGCTCGGGAAGATCTAGTTACCGGAAAAGTAGGAATTAGCTTCGGCAAATGGTGGGCTCCTGAATGGCCGCTGTTTATGACCAAAGATAATGATCAGGAAGCGGAATGGGATGCGTTTGCTTTTGTCTCTATAGACGATAAGCCTGCTTTGCATCTAAAAAATGTGGTATCGGCAAGCAGTTTCTATGTACTTAAAAAAGGCTATTCGAATCCAGAAGCATTGATTAAAATGCTGAACTTGCAGGCGGAACATTATTGGGGTGACAATCCTACAGTCGATCCTGAAGGAAGCTCCTTGTGGAAGATCGCTCCTGTAGTTTCTGAACCGTGGGGGAAAAACATTCAATTCCAAGCAGCGATTGAAGCTGCATTGGCTTCGGGCGACACTTCAAAACTGCATCCAGCGGCGGTTCAGATTTATGAAATGATTAAAAACGAAGGTGAAGATTCATGGGGTGTTGGCAAGGAATATGGAGTAAATGGCTCTCTTGGGCTCTACGCAAAACTTACAAAAAATAATCTATGGATTAATAATGAATTTTTCGGTACGCCAACCGAGACAATGGCAACGAAACAAGCCAACCTGGATAAGCTTTTTCAAGAAACATTTATCAGCATTGTCGAAGGGGCAGACATTAATACCTTTGATACTTTTGTAGAGCAATGGAAGAGCCAAGGTGGAGATGATATTACAAAAGAAGTAAATGACTGGTACAGGTCCAAATAAGTGAGTAGGGTGACGTCTGTCATCTGTAAGGAGGAATTTCAAATAATGGACAAAATCTTACTTTTGCGACATGGAATGAGACTCGATTTAGAAGATGAAGCTTATTGGAAGCATTATGCAAGACGTCCTCATGATACGCCGCTTTCTGGAAATGGAATTAAACAAGCACAGGAAACGGCTAAATTTATTAAGGATGAAGGTGTGAAATTCATTTTTGCCTCTCCCTTTTTTCGGACCTTGCAAACGGCTAATATCATTGCGGAATATCTTGGCTTAAAAGTGAACATTGAATACGGATTTATGGAACAGCTAAGCGAGCAATGGTTTACTGAATTTCCGAATATTGTTACGCGCGAAGAGGCTATAGAGATTTTCCCAAGTATCAATCAGGAATATCAATCAGCTGTTATGCCAAATTTCCCGGAAAATGAGTCGGATATCCAAGTATTCGAACGTACTGGCCGTACGTTAGAGCATTTATTTCAACAATATTGTGATCCGGTTCTTATTGTGGGACACGGAGCTTCGATTTGGGAAACGACTAGGAACTTATGGGATACAGGTAAAGCAATGAAATATCCGCCGGAACAATACAGCTTAAAAATGTGTTCGCTTCACAAACTTATTAAAGTGGATAGGAAATGGGATTTAGTTCTATCTACGACGAATCATTTGAGCTACGTTGACACATGGTAATAACGTTATATTAATCGCAGCAATTGATTTATAGCCGTACTGACTATAGGCAGTACGGCTTTTTGGTATGAGGAGGAAAGGCAGTAATCGTCTATCGTTGACACTGCGAAAAACTGGTGATATATTAAAAGTAGTTGGTATGGTGAAATTGAATTTAACATGTCGAACGAAAAGTTATTGGATAGGAGGAACTGGAATTGACGAAGGAAAAAAAGAATTACATTGTCCCGGCATTGGAAAAAGGGCTAATGATTCTTGAAAAGCTGGCCAAGTCGAATGAGCCGCTGAGAATTACGGATATTCACGAACAGATGGGCATTCCAAAAACCTCTGTTTTTATGATAATGTCTACACTTGAGACGATGGAATTCATCGAAAGGGTAGATGATAATAGATACAAGGTAACTATGAAGTTATATAATATAGGAATTGAAACATTGTCTAAGTATGATATTCGTGAGGTTGCTCGTCCCTATATGGAAAAATTGGCACAGCAATTGAGATACACTGTTCATTTGGCGATTTTGAGCAGAGGAAAGGCAGTATATATAGAGAAAGTGAACGCTCCTACATTCGTGCAGTTCGATACTAAAATCGGCCAATCCATGCATCTTCATTCTTCTGCGGTAGGTAAAGTGCTGGCGGCTTACCTCGATAGTGCTTCTTTGGATGAGATATTGAAGGATGCAATATTTGTTCAAGCTACAGATCATACGATCACATCACCGTTAACGTTTAAGAATTTTTTGTCAACTGTTCGAGAAATGGGTTATGCTATTGAAGATGAGGAAGGCGAAGTAGGCGTACGCTGCATTGGGGCTCCAATATTCGATGATAAGGGAGTTGTTGTTGCGGCTTTAAGTGTAACTGGAGTACGAAATGATTTGCAAAGCATACATTTTCAGGAGATTGGCTCGGTGGTTAAGGAACATTGTAGACATATTTCGGAACAGCTTGGTTATAAAGGAGCAGTTCTGAAACAATTCTAAAAATCATTGAAAATGAATAAATAAATGAGATTGAGGGCCCGCATATGCGGGCTTTCTTTTTTTTCTTGATTATCTATCAAATATATGTTAATTTGTAAACAACAATTCGTAATACAGAATCATGGGTTAACATTACAAACGATTCATTCGGAGGCGAGGATAAAAAATGAAGATTCAGTTTTCCGGCGATGTATCTCACTTGGAGCAAGGTATTAAATGGATCTCGGAGAAGTATAATTTTACGGTTGAGCAGGATGGATTTCTGTTACATTTGAATAATATTCATAATAGCAAATTAAAAGTTGTAAAAACGAAAACTGATGCTTCAATTACTTATTCGGACAATATCCATTTTTTTCGTGGGCTTGGATTGTTTTTGGAAGAATGCCAGGAGAAGGAACAATTTGAAATTGTGGAGGAGCCGCAATTTACGAACAATGGTTTATTTTTTGATGTTTCGCAGGGGAATGCTGTAATGAACCTGGATACGATAAAAGAAATACTTACACGAATGTCGATGATGGGACTAAATTGGTTTTTGCCATATATGGAAGATAGCTTTACGGTGGAGAGCGAGCCATTCTTTGGATACATGAGAGGGAAATATACATACGAGGATTTGAAAGAGATTGATGACTATGCTCATGCTCTTGGCATCGAAGTCATTCCAGTTATCCAAACCTTGGCACATATGCAGGAAGTGATGAAATGGCCTGCATTTAATGAAGTGAGAGAAGACGAAGCAACGCTTCTAGTGGGAGAACCGAAGACATACGACTTCATTGAGAGGTTAATAACTACAGTCACGTCCCCATTCAGGAGTAAGCGTATACATCTCGGTTTGGACGAAGCGTGGCGCCTAGGGTTGGGTGAATATTTACCTCGAAACGGATTGAAAAGCAAGTTCGAAATAATGACGGAACATGTCAATCATGTGATTAAGATAACAGAACGGCATGGATTAGTCCCTCTGATGTTCAGTGATATGTACTTCCGAACGCCACAGTTAGCCGGCTACGGAAACAACTATGATCCAGGAGCAGAAATTCCTGAGGAGATAGTAAAAGCGATTCCAGATGGGATGCAGATGAATTTCTGGGAATATAACCGGGATGATGTGCCGTTCTATGAAGCGATTATTGACAAGCATGCTGCTCTCGGCTCGCATACGGTCGTAGCAGGCGGGCTTCAGAACTGGCTCGGATTCGGGGTTAATTACGGCCTCGCCTTCAGAGCATCCAATGCTTTGCTAGAAGGGTGCAAAATCAAAGGGATCAAAGAGGTGTTCGCCACCCATTGGGGAGATGATGGAACAGAAAATAACATATTCTCCGCAATGCTCGGTTGGCAGTTGTACGCGGAGCATGGTTATGCAAAGGTGCTCGATGAGGAAAAGTTGAAGAAGCGATTTAAGTTTTGCACAGGAGGCAATTACGATGATTATATGGCCATCAAATATTTGGATGAAGTTCCGGGTACATCTCCAGACAATCCGAACATGTGTAATCCATCTAAATATTTATTATGGCAAAATCTATTATCAGGACTATTTGATAAAAACATAGAAGGTCTTAATCTGAATCAGCATTATGCGAAAACAGCGGAACGAATGAGAGATGCCATCGGTCGCAATGGCGAATTCGATCATATATTCGTCCTATTGGATAAAGTGTGCACCATACTTTCGATTAAAGCTGAGCTCGGAATACAGATTACAAATGCTTACAAATGCCAAGATAGCGATGAGCTGCACAGGATTGCCAAGAGTACGCTTGCCCATTTGGAAGAGTTAGTCAAAGACTTGCGACTTTATCATCGGGATTTCTGGTATAAAACGAATAAGCCTCTAGGCTGGGAAATTCTTGACCTACGCTATGGAGCTTTGCTTGCAAACATCGATACTACAATCGCTAGAATTGAGAGCTATTTAGCAGGGAATATAACGATGATCGAGGAGCTGGAGGAAAAACGTTTGGCTTATCCGTTCACAGATAATCTCCCAATGATTACCAGCTACAGCAGAATCCCCTCTGCTAGCAGAATGTTTCAGTAATAGAAACTCACCAGATACTCTATACAAGAATCAGCCTTCGTAAACCAACAAGGAGGATTCTTGTATAGAAAATTTATTGTATGCGCTTACAGATGGCGATGTTGATTAATTGAGGGATGAACTGCCCAAGATTTATCGAATTTTACTTCACATTATTATTAACTAACGATTTTCAAATCAAACTTGGAGGTGTTTGTACAAATGAAGAAACGTCTGTCACGCTTTTTTTTAAGAGTTACTTTAAGCTTCATGCTTCTTGCAAGCTCGCTTAATTTTGTGCCACCAGGCTTACGCTCTGTCGCCGAGGCAACTGATGCGAAGCCGGCAGAGCAGATTCATTACACGATAACCGGCCCGGACTCGGTTACTTTTGACTGGGTATACGGTCCCGCTACAATTCAATTTGGAGAAACAGCCACATATGGGCAATCTGTTAAAGCTGGGGACCCAATCATAAAACCGAGATACCCAGTGGATGGAATGTTTCGTGAAGCAAAATTAACTGGATTGAAACCCAATACAACCTACCATTATACAATTGACGACAGCAAGGATTATACGTTTAGAACAGCGCCGGTTGCCGGCAGTTCAGGCTTTTCAATAGTAACAACAGGGGATGTTGGCGCTGCCATTCGGTTTCAGAATGCCGGGCTTATGAATAATCTCATCGCCTCTTTAAATGCCGATCTTTACTTAGGACTAGGAGATTTCACCTATGGCGATCAGGAAGGCCTAGCCTCGGTTAGCGCACATTTTAATGATGTTATGGTTTGGAGCAGAGAAACGCCTTATATGCCTAACTGGGGGAACCATGAGTGGCAAAGTGCACACGATGACTTGACGAACTATAAAGGCCGTTTCAACTTGCCCAATGCACAAGTTGACAAAGGGATGAGCAGCAGCACGCCTACGTATGGGGTCCCGGGAGACTGGTATTGGTTCGATTATGGAAATACGCGTTTTATTGCATTTCCAGAACCTTTTGGTAATACTTCATGGTCCAAATGGACAGAAGAAGCCGCTGTAATTATGGCTCAAGCAGAAACAGACAACAAAATTAAATTTGTCGTTACCTTTGGGCATAGACCGACGTATTCCAGCGGGTATCACGGGAGTAATCCTGATCTGGCCGATCTTATGGAAGTGTTGGCGAAGAAGTATCCAAAGTTCGTTCTAAATCTGATTGCTCATGATCACCACTATGAGCGTACCGTTCCTGAAAAAACATTCGGCGTACTCCATGTCGTCGTCGGTACCGGTGGGTCAACGCTCTCGAGTGAGAAAGACACGGAATGCAAATTTAAAAACTGTACGCCTCCATCATGGTCGGCCGAACGATTCTACCATTTTGGCGCTTTGAAGCTGGATTTCAAAGACGATGAAATTCAAGGAAATTTTGTTTGCGGACCATCTATCAGCGCAGAAAGCATTAAATGCAACTCCGGCGAATTAGGAGATTCGTTTACGATTAAATCCAGAATACTGAAGCCAGACCCAGGTGCGGTCATGCAAGGGTCTGGATCAGTGGAAGATCCATACGTCGTTATGACAGCACAAGATCTCTATAACATAAGGAATAAACCGGCCGCTCAATACAAACTTGGCGGCAATCTTGACTTAACGTTTTTTGATGCGGGAGACGGCAAAGGTTGGATGCCTATTGATCCAACGGGCAGTAATCGTTTTTCAGGCGGATTCGATGGTAATGGTTTTATCATTAATGGACTTACAATAAAACGTCCCACTAGTGATCATAGTGCTCTTTTTGGTTACACAGGAAATTCGGCAAAAATTAAAAACGTTGCTTTAGAAAACGTGCATATCGAGGGCAGGAACTTTGTTGGTGCACTGGTGTCCTATCAGAGCGGCGATGGTTCGATCAAAAACAGCTACGCTACAGGCGAGGTCATTGGAACCAGTAATGTTGGTGGAATTGGGGGAGAGGTCAAAGTACCTATCTCCGACAGCTTTGCTCGAGTCAATGTAACGGGCACTGATAAAGTCGGGGGGTTAGTTGGAAGCTTTACGTCCTCTGCCTTCAACACGTATTCTACTGGTAAAGTGGTAGGAACCTCTAATGTAGGAGGTTTAATCGGAATTAATACGGGAAGTGCCAGTAGCTCTTACTGGGATATTCTTACCTCGGGACAGGTGGCTAGTGCCGGTGGTGGTGAAGGTAAAACGACAGCTGGTTTGAAGAAGAAAGCAACTTACGTGAATTGGGATTTCACTTTCGTATGGCAAATAGATGAAGGCAAAGATTATCCACTGCTAAGCGGATCGGTGCCGCCTGCATCAACCAATGCGAATTTATCCGAGATTAAACTAAATGGATCTCCAGTAAGCGGCTTCTCGCCAGGCAGATTTACTTATGATGTTATCGTGCCATACAGTATTTCTTACGCAGATGTGGAAACGATGACGATGGATGAGAAAGCAGAAGTTAAAATTATCGGTGAAATGGATTTGAAGGTTGGAGAAAACAGTATAACGATTAATGTGATGGCAGCGGATAAAATAAATACTCAGAACTATGCGCTTAATATCATCCGTGGGGAGCCGCTGATGTCCGGTGCAGGGACTTACGACAATCCGTATAAAATTAAGACAGCACAAGAACTTAATAAAATCCGCATGGATAAGAGTGCATATTATAAATTGACGGCGGACATTGATTTAAATAATTTTGATGATGGAGACGGCAAGGGATGGATGCCGATTGGTGTAGACAAATCAAGGTTTATTGGAAAAATTGATGGCAATGGGCATGTGATTAATGGTTTAAAGGTTGATCGATCCGATACTGATTTCGCGAGCCTCCTCGGCTATGTAACTTGGGGAGGATCGATTCAAAACGTTGGATTGACGAACGTTGATGTGAAAGGTAAAAACTACGTCGGCGGCCTTGTAGGCTACATGGACGGCGACGGTGAAATTCGAAACAGTTTTGTTACTGGTAAAATCAATGCAACATCGTCAAACGCCGGAGGCATTGGCGGTGACGTTCGAGTAAGCATCTACAATAGTTATGTACATGCTAATGTTGTTGGAAACAATAGGGTCGGTGGGTTGATTGGACGCATGCAAAGTAGCTCTAGCGCAGTCGATCTTCAGATCAATACCACTTATTTTACTGGTACCGTATCTTCACCTGGAGCTTTTGTCGGAGGCTTTATCTCGGAACTAGCTGCAGGAAAAATTATCAATTCGTACTGGAATGCCGAAACAGCAGGACAAACAGCTAAAGCATGCAGTGTCGACAATTTGATCGAGAGCTGCGGCGTAGGTAAAATGACTGCAGATATGAAGCAGCAAGCAACGTACGTTGGTTGGGATTTTACCAGCAGGTGGGTAATGGGTCAGAGCGGATATCCGGAGCTGCAGAGGTCTGAACAGCCGGAAGAACCGATACTTTCGACAAACGCTGATCTGAAAGCCCTTACAGTGGATGGAGTGACAGTAAACGAGTTTGAAGCCAATCTATTGAGCTACGCGATGGATGTTCCGTACAGTAAAGCTTCTGTAACTATTGCAGCAGCAGCTGCGGACGCTAAGGCCACGGTCGCAGGAGACGGACAAATCGATTTGTCAGTAGGAAGCAATACCATTGCCATTACAGTAACGGCAGAGAGCGGAATGAAGAAAATCTACCAGATTATCATCAAACGCGCGAAAGAGATTTCTACCGATTATCAAAAGTCTGACGTTTGGAAAATGGTAGAGCCTGGTGCGGGCGGGGCGTTTTTCTCCGTTGGCGCAGGGCCTTCAAGTGAAAAGTATCCATACGGTATTGCCGTAGCGGGATCTGATCTTTCAGGACCTTATCTCAGCTATGATAACGGTAAAACATGGGAGAACAGAGGCTATTGGAATGGTCTTATCTATCATAATCATACAAGCATGGTAGGTTATATACCAGACGACGCCAATGTCCTTTTCGTTGGTGCGGAGGATATTATGTACAAGAGCAACGATGGCGGACATCAATTCTATCCAATTCTATCGGAAGATTGGGATCCGTTCGAACGCACGGGTACATTTAAAGTCGTTAGAGATTTGAAGCCGGGTGAAATCGGTACGAAGTATAAAGATCCGCTCGGAGATGTGCATGACCAGTGGGCGGAAGAGCCATTAGAAGAGGGCGCACTGTTGTATTTTACAGCGATGACCTTCTCGAAATCAAATCCGAATATCGGATACGTGGCTGCTCACCATAACTGGGAAGGAACCGATGCGGTTATCTTCAAAACGACAGACAGAGGAGAAACATGGTCGCCGGTAAAAGCATTCCTGAATGATTACGACGATGAAGGCAATCTCGTAAAGTTTAATGAAAACATGAGGGTGCAAAAAATTGTAGTCGACTATACGAATCCGAATAGCCTCTACATCCTTTCTCAGCCAGATCAATTTACAGAAGAGACTGGATTGTATTGGGAAGGACCGAAGAGCGCCATTTATAAATCTGTGAACGGTGGAGTAGATTGGGAGCTTGTAGCTGGCGATATGCACACTAACCCGGCAAATAGCGGCGCTGCTGGTCTTGGTTTACCGCTATATGATGTAGACGGACAGCAGAAATTTATTCTTCATTCGAGCGGCGAGTACAGAACGGCCTATCAAAAGTCAGGAGACTTAACTGAGCCTCTGTTTATGAGGTATGTATCGGATTTTGAACTAGATCCTATAGATCCGAATGTTCTGTATGTTTCCAAGGGCAACAGAAGCAACCGGACTCTTCCGGGAACAGGAGTTTATAAAGGAACGTTCAATAACGGTACTTGGTCATGGGAGAAACTAATGGATACTTTCGGTATCGTCAAGGTGAAAGCAGTCGATAACCATTCCATTGTGAGACTATTCGATATCCGAGGTTGGTCTGATACTCAGCCAAGCGCCCAGACAAGAAATTATCCAAAAGTGTATGAGTATAGTTCAGCTAATGCAGCTAACGGGTTTGAGCTTATCGCTGAAGCATCAACTCCAGGCACATTTGAATTAGGGGCAATTCATCACTATTACTCTACGTCCCCTGCTTACGTTAAGACGATTGCCGCTTCCATGGCGAATCCGGATGTGTATTTCTGGGTCGATTCCCAATGGGTATTTATGTCTGACGATGGAGCTAGACACTTTAAGTCAGCGAGCTCGAATAAACGCACAGATGAACATGGAGATTGGTATTCTACAACAGGGGTAAGCAACGTCGTATCCTTAACGTTGAAAATCAGCGAAGCGAATCCAAATATTATCTATACGGGTAACTCCGATATTGGTTTTTGGAGAAGCATGGACAACGGAAGGTTCTTCCAGCACGCGAACCAAGCACAATTCGTAAGTGATTGGAAAGGGATTGGCGGCCAAGCACAAGCCATTTTGGCGGATCCGGATCGCGAAAATGTGGTATGGGCCGGACTGGGCGGATACTATATCGATCAGATTCTCGTGAAAAGTACGGAATATGGAGCAAACGGCTCTTGGATTGAATCGCATTCAGGCCTTCCAAAGTCAGATACTCCAAGGTGGAATAACTATCAGAACGGTGCAGCGATACGTGGCCTGTCTCTCGATAGAACAAGCCCGATAAATAATCGTACCTTGTATGTTGTTGCGGATGATGTTGTATTTAAGAGTACTGACGACGGAGTAACCTGGAGTAAGGTTTTGGATATGAGAGAGGCAACAGACAAGGAAGCATATGAGTATGACGGTAATGAAACATGGGATGTGAATCCCGATCGCACGGCTGCAACAGCGGTTGATCCAACGAATGGCAACTACGTATACGCAGGCGGCTCAGATGGATTTTTCCGTTCCGCGGATGCCGGAGCAACGTGGGAGAGAATTGGCGGTATCGAATTTGAAGGGATTCAGAAAATTATTGTTTCCAGACAAAATTCTGAGCATGTATTTGTAGCCGTTGGCCCTTACCAGAATGATGACTGGACGCCTTACAATTCTCCTGGATTGTATCGCAGTACGGATCGCGGCGAAACTTGGGAGCTGATCTTCGAAGATGAGTTCGTCAGAGGATTTGACGTCAATCCGCAAGATGAGAACATCATCATCGTCGGGTCAAGCAATGTATGGATCGCTGGAGGCATTCCGGAATCTAGCGGCGCATGGCTGACGGTTGATGGAGGCGAGACATGGCATCAAGTGAATGAAGGTCTGTCATGGCCTTATGTCAGAGATGTGGAGATGAATCCGCATGATCCAACCCAAGTATTTATCGTTACACCGGGAACATCGTTCCATGTTAGAACTTTTGATTATGATGCGTATTTGGGTGGAAACGAAGGGTCGCCGTTTAGTTCCAACGCTGATCTTGACAGCTTGACGCTCACTGCGGGAACCTGGAACACACCGTTTAGTTTATCAAATCAAAACTATACTATAGACGTAAGCCACTCCGTATCTTCCGTCGAGCTTATTGCGGAAGCTGCAGAGGAGCATGCAACGATCTCGGTGAATGGAACGGAATATACGAGTGGTACGGCCAATGTGATCAACCTGAACGTAGGAGAAAATACGATCGCAATTGTAGTCACCGCACAGAATGGCACAGAAAAAACCTATACGATTATCGTGAAACGTGCGGCAGCACCGAATGTGGATCAGGATAGCGGAGATAAGGTCATCGTTGCACCTCCCGCTGGGGAAGGCAGATTGACACTACCTGCTGGAAGCGGCGGCACGACCCAATTGGGCGAGGCGATCATAATTACGATACCTGCGGGCGCAACCAGTCAAGAGCTGAAATTGACCGTAGAAAAAGTATTGGATGGCATGAAACTTGTAACCGCGCAACAGATGCTACTTAGTCCGATATTTGAAATATTGAAAAACTTCTCGGGCAACTTCATCAAAGCGATTACGTTGACCTTTGCGTTCGATGCGAACAAGTTGAACGATAACCAAAAGGCATCTGTATTCTATTATGATGAAGTAATGAAAGTTTGGGTGGAAATCGGCGGAAAGATCAACGGAGACAAAATTTCTGTAGAAGTAGATCACTTCACGAAATTTGCCGTATTTGCAGTTGACAAGAAGGTTGCATCCGAAACGTTAAGTGACATCTCAAGTCATTGGGCTAAGGCTAATATCGAGCTGGCAGTGACTAAAGGCATTGTGAATGGATATCCGAACGGTACGTTCAAGCCGGACGGTGACGTCACCCGCGCTGAATTCGCAGTCATGCTTGCACGTACATTAAACCTGCAAGGGGCTGGAGCTAAACTGAGTTTCACAGACCAAGGAAGCATTGGCAAGTGGGCGCAGCTAGCTATTGCGCAGGCAGTAGAAGCGGGCATTATTACAGGGTATACAGATGGAAGCTTTAGGCCGAATGCGAAAATTAGCCGCGCTGAAATGATGACGATGGTCACAAGAGCACTCGGCTATGCGCTAGATAACGCCGGAGCGACTAGTTTTGCTGATGACGCCGACATTCCGTTGTGGGCGAAAGCAGCGGTTAAGGCATCTGCAGAGGCTGGTATTATCCAAGGTCGCGGCGGCAATCGATTTGTTCCGAACGGCTCAGCGACTCGAGCAGAAGCAGTAACCGTATTGCTAGGCGCGCTAGAGCTGAATAACAAGTAACACAGTAATTTAGGCAACGCGGAACTGGCTGAACCGCCCGGACCGCGTTGCTTTATTTCTAAGAGCCTATTGCAATAGATACAATACATATCTATGGGAGGTAAGCTAAAGGAATTGTGAACGGTTATCCGAATGGTACGTTCAAGCCGAATGCGGGTGTCACACGCGCTGAGTTCGCAGTCATGCTGGCACGCGCATTGGAACTGCAAGGGGCTGGAGCTGGAATCAACTTCATTGAACTGGATAATATTGGTATACGGGCGCAACAAGCCATTGCGTGTGCGGTTGAAGCAGGTATCATTACAGGGTACACGGATGGTAGCTTTAGGCCGAATGCAAAAATAAGCCGTTCCGAAATGATAACGATGCTCTCAAGAGCACTTGGCATTACGTTGGATAACGCTGAGACAACCAGCTATGCCGACGATAGCGATATTCCAGCGTGGGCGAAAGCAGCAGTTAAGGCATTAGCAGAAGCGGGAATCATTCAAGGCCGCGGAGGCAATCGTTTTGTTCCGAACGGCACAGGGACAAGAGCAGAAGCTGTAACGGTATTGCTAGGTGCACTAGAGTTGAATAATAAGTAACGCAGCAAAGTTGGGGAAACAATGCGGGCCGGCAAAGAAGCGCACCTGCGTTGTTTTCTTTAATATTTGGTGGAAAATACAAGAGGTTTATATTCTGATATTCCATAAAAGTAAGTTCGGCATGTGGAATTATCTTTTGTTTCACTTGATTATATTCAAGGTATGTGATAATTTATTAATAATGATTCGTAATTCAGAAATCAAATTCAACATAACGAACTTATATCACGAGTGGACATTATAAGTTAATATGATATTTTCTCAAATTAGAATACGCTTACATAACTAGTGCGAGATAAGAGAAAAGATGAAATTTAGACGATGTTTGGGAGGTGATACGTTACTGCAGGAAATAAATCAATATTTTGAAAGCGCATTCGAAGGACTCAAAGTAAAGCAACATCATTTGCGACATTGATTACTTCACTTATAAGCAAAGGGGAATGAAGGGGAGATGAGAATGAAAAAACTCACTACTAATTTGTTGTTAACTATGATGTTTATGCTTTTGATAGCAGCTTGCAGTAACGGAACAGATAAACCAAGCAACACATCAAAACCTCAGGCTACACCTAATAATAGTTCGACAACCGAAAGTTCCAGTTCAGGAGATAAGTACGATCCGCCTATAAAAATGACCTTCGCAGTCGGAAGAGTCGATGCGGACGTTGTGTTCCCTGACGGACAATCGACTAAAGATAATCAATGGACAAGGCTTGTTGAAGAAAAGTTAGGTATTAAGCTTGACGTGACGCTAGCAATGCCAAAAGGGCAAGAATTCACCCAGAAGGTCAATGCACTTATCGTTACAAATGATCTGCCGGATTTGTTCACAGTATCCGAAGAAGAAATGATTCAAGTAGATCAACTTATTCAAGCAGGCATTGCTGAGGATCTTACCGACCTCTTCGAGGAGTATGCCTCGCCGCTAGTCAAACAGCTTATGCCGGACGAAGCGCTTGAGCCGCTTAAGAGAAATGGCAGACTGTATTTCCTTCCTAACCTGCAAAGACCAGCAGAAGAAGGTTTTATGACTTGGATTAGAACGGATTGGCTGAAGAAGCTGAATATTCCGGAGCCAAAAACATTCCAAGACGTCATTGCGATTGCTGAAGCATTTAAAGCGATGAATCCTACCAAAAATTACGGCTTCCAAGCTGGAACAGAATCATGGGATATGTATAGCCTAAGTGGGCTATTTGCGGCATATCATGCTTATCCTAATGCTTGGCTTAAAGACGCGAATGGAAATCTAGTTAATGGCAACATACAACCAGAAGTGAAGGCGGCTTTGCAAAGTTTGCAAAATTTGAAGAAAGAAGGCCTTATCAGTAATGAGTGGACCCTCGGCGATGATGGGGAAAAGGCACGTCAGGATCTTATCAATGGCAGAGTCGGAATTCACTTTGGGCAATGGTGGGCGCCGGAATGGCCATTGCAGCTCGTTAAAGATAATGATCCGGAAGCGGAATGGAAGGCATTCAAATTCATGTCCGTTGATGGCCAACCGGCCTTGCATTTGCAAAATACAGTTTCTTTGACAGGACTATATGTTCTAAAGAAGGGGCACTCCAATCCTGAGGCATTGATCAAAATGTTGAATTTGGTTGCAGACTTTTATTGGGGAGAAAATCCACAGGCTGATCCGGATAACAGCAATCTGTGGAAACTGGCTCCTGGCGATGCTCAACCTTGGGGAAAAAATATTGTATTTATGCAATCAATTGAAAAAGCATTAAAATCAGGGGATGCTTCGAAGCTTCATCCTGGAGAGCAAGTGCTATACAATATGATCGAAGATTATAACAACGGCAATGACGAGTTTTGGGGAGTGAGTCTTGAATACGGTATTGATGGGTCACTCGGTTTATATGATAGTTTCCAATGGATCAACAACGAGTTCTTCGGTACTCCGACTGTTACGATGAATACGAAACAGGCGAATCTGAATAAGTTGTTCGAGGATGCTTTCATTAGTATCGTTAACGGGGCAGATATTAACAAATTCGATACTTTTGTTGAGCAGTGGAAGAAACAGGGCGGAGACGATATTACAAAAGAGGTCAACGATTGGTATAAATCTAGAAAATAGGAAATAACCGGGGTTTAAATATTTCAGTCTTCTACCTGCCTATGACAAAGCGGGTAGGTAGAAAACTTGGATCTCAGGGGTGGGATATGGCTGTTACTAAACTAAATCAACAAAATAATACTCGTCTGAAAGGTATTGGTTCTACACAATTTAGACGAGAGATACCTCTCTATTTTATGTTAGTTCCCGGGATCATATTGGTGCTCATTTTTTCATATGGTTCCATGTTTGGAATTATTATGGCTTTTCAGAACTTCGTTCCTTCGTCTGGTTTTTTTGATTCGAAATGGGTAGGGTTGGAACATTTCAAGTTCATGGTACAGCTTCCAGATTTCAGAAATGTTTTATGGAATACGTTTTTCATTGCAATGATGAAGATCGCGGCGGGGTTGTTACTTCCAGTTACGATAGCGATTCTCCTCAATGAAGTAATGAAGCAATGGTACAAAAGATTTATCCAAGTCGTTATTTACGCTCCCTACTTCTTATCTTGGGTTATACTGGGAGGTATTTTATTTCAATTATTGTCTATCGATGGAATTGTAAATCAGTTTTTAGGTTTGTTCGGTGTTGAACCGATCCTTTTTTTAGGCAAGCCTTCGATATTCCCGTATGTATTGGTCGCTTCTGACACTTGGAAAAACATGGGGTTCAATACGATTGTTTTTCTAGCTGCTATTACCAATGTGGATCCTACATTGCATGAGGCGGGAGCAATCGATGGGGCTAACCGATGGAAACAAATATGGAATATAACGCTCCCTGGGATGTTTCCGATCATTATCCTCGTTGCAACGTTGAGCTTGGGAGATATTTTAAATGCGGGGTTTGAGCAAGTGTTAATGCTCTACGGCCCGGCTCTTTATAAGACCGGTGATATCATCGATACGTATGTTTACAGAATCGGATTAATTAATGGTCAATACTCTTTTGCTGCAGCAGTGGGGTTATTCAAATCTATGGTGTCGTTAGTCATGGTTTCACTTTCTTATTACCTTGCCTACCGATTGGCCAATTACCGGATTTTTTAAAACTTAGGCAGGAGGATGGTACCATGGTTGCGGATAAAACGATCGGTTCGCGGATTTTTGTAATTGCAAACTACATTTTCTTGACCTTGATCACTTTGACTTGTTTGCTTCCTATATGTCATGTTCTGGCCATTTCGTTAAGCTCCAAGGCAGCTGTTGCTACTGGAAATATCAAGTTTTGGCCAGTCGATTTTACGTTCGCCTCATACCAGTTAGTCTTATCCAAGTCGCAATTTTTAACATCGATGGGTATAACGGTAAAGCGTGTTGTGCTTGGAGTTCTCATTAATATGTTGATCGTTGTGCTAACGGCATACCCGTTATCCAAAGAAGTTCGATCATTCCGTCCTCGATCAATATTTGCCTGGTTTTTCGTATTTACAATTTTTTTTAGCGGCGGATTGATTCCTGGTTACATCATTATTTACTATGTTGGAATTATAGATACGATCTGGGCGCTGGTATTGCCGGGAGCGGTACAAGTCTTCAGTGTTGTGCTATTGCTGAATTTTTTCCGTGGCATTCCGAGAGAGCTTGAAGAATCGGCTTTTATGGATGGAGCAGGTCATTTTAGTATTTTGTTCAAAATATTTCTTCCAGCGTCTCTGCCGGCCATCGCTACATTAACGCTATTTTCAATCGTCACTCATTGGAACAGTTGGTTTGATGGATTGATCTATATGAATACGCCAGAAAATTATCCTCTGCAAAGCTATATGCAAACCATTATTGTAAAGATGGATCAGCAGTTTATGAGAGGCGCAAGTAAGGACTTAATTAAATCGTTGAATGAACAAACGCTTAAATCGGCGCAGGTTTTCCTTGGAGCGCTGCCAATATTGGTAGTTTATCCGTTCTTGCAAAAGTATTTTGTCAAAGGGATTGTATTAGGAAGCGTCAAGGGTTAAAAGCTCGCAATATTAAAAACTATTTGGAGGGAAATACGTCATGTCAAAATTCACATTTATCGGGGCAGGCAGCATCGGGTTTACAAGAAAGCTAGTAACGGATATTTTATCATTTCCTTCGTTGGCAGAAAGTACGATCACGTTAATGGATATTGACGGGGATCGATTGGAAGTCGTCAAAAAAGTAGTAGAGCGGATCATCAAAGTTGGTAATTTTCCGGCTAAGGTGGAAGCAACTATGAATCGGGCTGAAGCTTTGCAGGGAGCTGATGCAGTTATTTGTACGATTTTAGTAGGTGGTGTGCAAACGTTCAGACATGATATAGAAATTCCAAAAAAATATGGTGTTGATATTAATGTAGGTGATACTAGAGGACCCGCAGGTATATTCCGAGCATTGAGAACGATTCCTGTCATGGTCGATATCGCAAAAGATATTGAGAAGCATTGTCCTAATGCGATCTTTCTCAATTACACCAACCCGATGACGATGCTCTGCAAGGCAGTGGAGGATTCTACAAATGTGAACATTGTAGGATTGTGCCATAGCGTACAGCATACAGCAGAAATGCTTGCACGCTGGCTTGAAGCTCCAATTGACGAAATTTCGTATACATGCTTTGGAATTAATCACTTGGCATTTTATACGGAATTCAAATGGAACGGCAATGATGCTTATCCGCAGCTTAGAAAGCTAATGGAAAATCCGGTGGTTTATAATGAAGAGCTGGTCCGTAACGAAATGTTTCTTCATTTAGATTATTATGTTACCGAGTCTAGCGGACATAATTCCGAATATAACGCCTGGTTTAGAAAAAGACCTGATTTAATAGAGAAATATTGTACTCATGGAACAGGCTGGAATCCGGGGGAGCATGCTTATATTTTACATGAATATTTAGCCCAAGAGGAAACATGGAAAGATGAACTGAAAGCCAATTTAGAGGATCCTATCGATTTGACAAGAAGCACGGAATACGCCTCGTATATTTTGAATGCCATACTGGGAGATGGAACGCTCTTCACATTTAACGGAAATATAGAAAACCGCGGATATATTGATAATTTACCGAATGGAAGTAATGTAGAAGTACCTATTCTGGCTTCAAAACACGGATTCGATCCAATAAAGGTCGGAAATATGCCGGAGCATTTGGCCATTCTTGCCAACACCCATGCTCGCAGTGAATCGTTAGCTGTGGAAGCATCGCTTACCGGTGATAAGCGTAAAGTGTTCCAAGCCATTTGCATGGACCCATTAACCTCAGCGGTTTTAAGTTTAGCGGAAATTCACGCGATGGTCGATGAACTATTCGAGGCTAATAAAGCATGGCTTCCGAACTTCCAATAAAGATCGATATGTAAGCAATTTGACTCTTCATGAGAGGGGGAGCAGTATGAGCGGGAAACGGATGAAAGCGCTGGTCTATGAAGGGCCAAAGCTGATGAACATAAGGGAATTGTCTATACCGGATGTAAGATCGGATGAGGTGCTTATCCGAGTAGAACGTGTTGGAATTTGCGGATCAGAGTTAAGCGGTTATCTCGGTCATAATTCCTTACGCAAACCGCCTCTTGTTATGGGCCATGAGTTTTCTGGCATTATTGCCTCGACAGGAAGCGATGTTAGAAGATTCAAGTCGGATGATCGGGTAACGGTGAATCCGTTGCTTTCTTGCGGACAATGTCGTTATTGTACGACGGGATCAGCGCAGCTATGTGCTGAGCGAAGTTTGTTGGGAGCGCATCGGTCTGGGGCATTCGCGGAATATATTGCCGTTCCAGAGAGCAATGTTTACTTACTTGAAGACCATGTTAGCTTTGATAATGGCGCTCTAGCTGAGCCATTTGCCGTAGCCGTTCACGTATGCCGTTTACTCAAGCTTGATCCGACAGATCAGCTACTGATTATTGGCGCCGGGCCCATCGGACTGTTTATTCTGCAGGCTGCCCAAGTTTATGGCTTGAGAAATATTACTATTGTAGATATTAGTCCGGAACGCTTAGAAATCGTGAAGGAATTGGGAGGCACGGCAATTACGAGCTTAGAGAATGTGAAGGCAGGATCCTTTGATGCGGCAGTGGATGCGGTCGGCATGGAAGTTACACGTGTTCAGTGCATGGATTACGTTAGACCAGGTGGAAGTGTAGTATTCTCCGGTCTCCACCAGAATGAGTCGAAGCTTCCAGTGAATGTGGCCATTCGCAACGAGATTAAGATGTATGGTGCTTTTTCCAATACTCCTATCGATTTTGAAACGGCGTTGCAATGGATTACCGAAAACAGAATTAATCTACTGCCATGGACAATACATGCACCCATCGAAGAAGGAGCAGCATGTTTCGATAAACTTATATCCGGACCCGGCAAGGTCGCCAAAATTATGCTCACATTACGTTAGATTAATAATATGGGGAGGCGCTATCAGATATGAAACTAATACAATTTATAGATAAGCAGGATACGTCAAACAAATTAAGGGTTGGTGCAGTAGTTGGGGAAGCCTATTGCGTAGAACTGCAGACGGCAGGGTCGATGCGCGATTTTATTCGCAGAATTGGAAGTTCTGAAGATGAGCGGAGAAATGTTGAGAAACTGCTCTACGCTGCCGAAAAAACATATGATATGGATCAAATCAAGTTGCTTTCTCCTTTGAGCGATCCAGAAAAATTCATTTGCATCGGATTAAACTACCATGATCATGCGCGAGAGTCTAATATGGCCGTCCCGAAGGTTCCAATTTTATTTCCTAAATTTAATAACTGCATTATTGCCAATGAAGAGGAAGTTGTTATTCCTCAAGAAGTAAAGCAATGTGATTATGAAGTCGAACTGGCATTTATTGTTGGGAAGACCGCAAAAAACATAAGCGAGCATGAAGCCGCTGACTATATATTCGGATATACCATCGTCAATGATGTAAGCGCACGTGATATACAGCTAGGCGAAGGCCAATGGACGCGCGGCAAAACAATCGATACATTCGCACCTGTCGGCCCTTGGATCGTGACGGCTGATGAGATAGCAGATCCGCAAAATTTGAACGTCTCCCTTACGCTTAACGGTGAAGTGATGCAAAGCTCAAACACAAAGGAATTGATTTTTAAAATTCCGTTTCTTCTTTCTTTCCTGTCCAAAACAATCACTTTGCAGCCGGGCGACATTATTAGTACCGGAACTCCACACGGTGTTGGAATGGGAAGAAATCCTCAGGTTTGGTTGAAAGAGGGAGATGTCACGGAGGCGTCTGTTGATGGAATCGGAACGCTGAGAAATGTATTCGTTGCTGGCAACTAGGAGGTATATCGATGTACGATTGCAAACTGGTTATTGATGCCAGAGCTGAGCTGGGAGAAGGTCCAATTTGGGATGCAGAGCAGCAGGTTCTATATTGGGTCGATATTCTTGGAGAAAACCTTCATATCTACGATCCTGCTCGTAAGCAAGATCAGGTAATTCCAATAGGCCAGCAAATTTCCACGGTCGTACCTTATTTCATGGGCCGCGTGGCATTAACTACGGAGAATGGCTTTTTCTCTTTGGAACTGGATAACGGAAAACTTACACCTATTGCCGATCCCGAGCGGGATCGGCCAAATAATCGTTTTAACGATGGTAAATGTGATGCTGCGGGCCGGTTTTGGGCAGGTACGATGAGTATGGATGGTTCTGGACGGAGCGGTTCCTTGTATTGCCTGGATTTGAACGGAAACGTCAAAACAGTTTTAGGTGATATCGCTTGTTCCAATGGAATCGCCTGGAGTTTGGATAACAAAAAGATGTATTATATCGATTCCGGGTCAAAGCAAGTGGTCGCTTTCGATTATGATATTGAATTGGCGGATATTTCGAATCGCAGCATAATCGTCGACTTATCGAATGAAAATGTTTATCCCGACGGTATGACCATAGATGCGGAGGGGATGATTTGGGTAGCACTTTGGGATGGATATCGGGTTAACCGCTGGAATCCCGCTACAGGAGAGCTGCTGGATACCATATCGGTTCCGACAGGGAAAGTGTCGGCCTGCGCTTTCGGTGGTCCTAATTTGGATGAGCTGTACATTACGACCGCACGTGAGAACATGAGTGCTGAGCAGTTGGAGAATGAACCAATTGCCGGCGGATTGTTTTGTGTGAAAACTGCGGTAAAGGGAGTTCCATCACACGCGTTACGTCAAAAACGAATATGAGTCATTGACGTTTCGGAATTACGATGGTATATTCAGATTAGTTCTATATACAGAATAATAATTCTTTATTTAGAACTTGAATATGAATGAGACTCTGCCAATAAAATGGATAGGAGGTTTTCAAGTTGAACGAACTTAAGCTGTCCATTCAATCATGGGTTGAAAATAACGAAAGCCGCATTCTAAAGCTGGTTCAAGATCTTGTTTCCTTTAATACTGTAAACCATATTATGACGGGTACAGAGAAAGAAGCACAATTGTTTCTATCACAAGTACTAAAGGATATGGAGCTGGACGTTGATGTATTCACGCCGGAGGAAGTGCTTGGGTTGAAGGAACATCCGGGCTACTTCCCAGGAAAGGATTATTCGGATCGGCCGAATGTTGTGGCAACTTTGAAAGGATCTGGCGGGGGGAAATCGCTTATTTTCTCCAGTCACATGGATACAACGGTTGCGGCCTCCGGTTGGGAAAAAAATCCGTGGGAATCGGTCATCGAGGAAGGAAAGCTTTATGGATTAGGCACTTTCGATATGAAGGGCGGACTAGTTGCTTCCATTATGGCGATTCGCTGCATTCAAGAACTGAGCTTTGAGCTAAAGGGGGACGTACTGGTCGAGTCAGTCGTCGATGAGGAATTCGGTGGGGCGAACGGAACGTTAGCAAGCCGAATAAGAGGTTATAATCCTGATGCAGCTATCGTACCTGAGCCTACCAATATGGCGATATGTCCAGGGACTCACGGCGGAGCACTATGGCGGGTAACGTTTACAGGTGATACCGGAATGTCCTTCAGCGGTGAGAAGATAATAAATCCAACAACTATTTTGGCAAAGTTTATCGTATATTTGGAAGAATTCGAAGCAGAGCGTCAGCAGATGAGCGGACCTGCACCTTATTTTGAGAATGATCGTATTCTTCCGGTTATTGTTACCCGATTGGAAGCAGGGGATATGACCGCGCCTCTATGTGATACTGGACCATCCGAATGTCATGTAGATATATGGGTGGAATGCCATCCGGGCGTAACTGAGGACGATCTGCAGAAGGAAATTATAGATGGTTTCCGCGCCAAGTACAAAGAAGAGTATCCGAAATGGAATGAACCGAAGTTTAATAAAGTAATCCGATTTCTGCCAGGTGCCCAGATCGATCCAAGCTTCCCGTTAATCGGGATGCTGTCCGATATTACTAGGGAAGTGACTACTCACACATATGGTGAGATTTCAGGCGCTCCGTTTGCATGCGACTCCTTTATGTTTAATTTGTATACGGACACACCCGCCATTATTTTGGGACCGGTTGGTGCCAATGCGCATGCACCGGATGAATACATTGCAATCCCTGAGTTTTTAAAACTTGTTCAGGTATATTCACTAACGATTTTGCATTGGTGCGGTTATCTGGAGAACGGAGGAAATTCTTAATGAGAATTGCAATTCGAACATCTAATGCATCATCCGGTAACGGACCCTATTCACAGGGGATTATCGCTGGGGATTTCGTCTACGTCTCCGGTCAAGGGCCGCTTGATCCGGAAACGGGTCAAATCATCGGAGAAACCATTGAGGAACAGACGGAACTGACGATGTCAAATATTAAAAATATTATAGAAGCAGCCGGATGTACGATGGACAATGTCGTGAAAGTGACTGTATTCCTTGCTGACCTGGATCATTTTGATCGTTTCAATAGCGTGTATACTTCATTTTTCAACCAGCCGATGCCGGCAAGAACATGCGTAGAAGTGGGACTTGGCAACATTTTGGTAGAAATCGATGCCATTGCTTTACTGCCTAGCAAAGTGCAAGAAGGCCGATTATGAAGAAGGAAGAATTAGACACACCATATGTCGTCATTGATATGAACAAAGTCGAACGAAATATAGAGATGATGCAAAAAACGGCCAATGAGGCGGGAATTGGATTAAGGCCTCATGCGAAAACGCATAAGCTTCCTATTTTGGCTTATAAACAAATCGCTGCTGGAGCGATTGGAATTACGGTAGCAAAGCTGGGCGAAGCGGAAGTGATGGCAGCATCCGGAATTTCCGATATACTGATCGCTTATCCAATCGTAGGTCGGCAAAAGATCGATAGACTTTTCAGAATTGCCAAACAAGTGAAGGTGACTGTAGCTGTCGACTGTTATGAGACGGCCTTGGCGATATCGAATCGATTCAGCGAGGATCAGGAAGTGTCGATAGGAATGATTGTAGAAATGGACTCCGGATTTAAGCGGGTCGGCGTTCCGCCCAGAGAAGCGGTATTGGAGTTAGCAGAGAAAATTGCCGTCTTGCCGGGCATTCAATTTCGCGGTCTTATGACATTCGCCGGACACTCCTATGACGCTGTTGATATCGATGGTATTCGGCAAGTGGCAAGCGAGGAAGGAACTGCAGCTGTTCAAACAGCGGAATTGCTGCGAGCGCGCGGTTTGAATGTAGATATGGTGAGCGTAGGATCTACGCCAACATCTCGATTCGTATCCAACGTCCCTGGAATAACAGAAATAAGACCTGGCACTTATATTTTTGGAGATTTAATGCAAGTTAGCATGGGTGTTCATGAGCTTCAAGACTGTGCCTTAACCGTGAAAGTAACGATTGTAAGTCGACCATCTCGGGATCGCGCGGTGATCGATGCAGGAACAAAGGTTTTTACGATGGACGGCTCCGATTCTCCTCTAGGCACAGGAAGAGGATATGTCGTGAATCATCCCGGCATTCAGGTCTCCTGGTTTACGGAAGAACACGGAATGTTGTGTCTCCCAGTGGAGGAACAGCATCTGACTGTTGGCGATACGCTTGAAATTATCCCGATACATTGCTGTGCGGTTGTCAATATGTTTGATGAGGTTGCAGCGGTAAGGAATGATGAGGTTATAGCGATCTGGCCAGTGTTAGGAAGAGGAAAAGTAAGATAACAAGCGACATGGAGGGATTGACAATGGCTTTAATCGGTAACATTCCAGTTATTCCAACGCCATTTTTAAATGGCAAATTGCATCTTAGTGATTTTGATAAACTGATTGAAAGGACAATCGATAGCCTGGAAGGATACGTTGTTTGTGGAAGCACAGGGGAAGCGCCTGCGATGTCAAAAGAGGAACGAATTGAAACGGTTGACTATCTTTCCAAGAAAATGCCAAAGGGAAAAGAATTAGTAGTCGGCCTTGGACATACGAATGCTGAGGAATCAATCGAGATCGGACTGCGTGCAGCGGCTGTTGGTGTCACATCGGCATTAATTCCGAGTCCATACTATTTCCCTAACTCTCTGAATATGGTAGTCGAATATGTTGGTGAAATTGCTGAGAAAACCGGTTTGGATATCGTTTTTTATGACAACCCTGTGACGACCAATACACGATTTACTGCGAAAGAATTAATTCAATTGGCTGACTCGGTACCAGGAATCAAAGCGATTAAAATGACCGACCATTCTGTTTCAAAAATTCGCGCATTAAAGCAAGAAACGGATTTAATTGTATTTGGCGGGGACGACATTGTTTGTTTCCGTAACTTTGAAGCAGGCATTGACGGCAATATGATTATTGCCCCATGTGTGATGCCTAAGGAATTCAAAGCATCCTGGGATGCCTACAACAGTGGAGATCGCGAAACAAGCTATCAAATTTTTTCTAAGTCTATTCTTCCATTTATTCATATGTTTGGCCCTGGGGATGAAATCCCGACGACGAAACAATTATTCTATCATCTTGGAATATTTACGAGCAGCGAAACAAGACTACCGCTGCTTCCTGCGGATGGACAAAGAATAAAAGAACTTATGTTGGGCTACCAAATAGCAACAAAGGAAAGTGATGCAATTGCAAATTAATATGGATGAGTAACTAATCTAATTCTAATAAGGATAATCGCGTCTGCCGGATTGTCCTTATTTTTTTCTTAATTAGTAAGCAGAAGGGGTGAAGGTAATGAGACGATTTACAAACAAGGTTGCTTTCGTCACAGGGGCGAGCCGTGGAATCGGAAATTCGATTGCTGAACGTTTCGCTTCAGAAGGGGCGAAAGTAGCCCTGGTCTCCAACAATGAAGAAGAGCTGGATCAAGCGGAGCAACGTTGCAATGAGCTGGGTTACGAGGTTCTGCCCCTTGTAGTCGATGTTTCCAATGCGGATCAGGTTGAACATGCTGTTGAACGCACCGTCGCGGAGTGGGGCCGGGTGGATATTTTGGCTAACAATGCGGGTATTGCTTGGGAAGAGGACTTTCTTGAATTAAAGGATGATAATTGGCGCAAAATGCTAGACGTTAATTTAAATGGTATGTTTTATACCGCCCAACGGATATCACGCCAAATGGTCAAGCAGGGCGGAGGAGTCATCATCAATATGGCATCAACCAACGGAATTGTTGGAGAGGCCAAATACGCACATTACAATGCATCTAAGGGCGGCATTGTTTTATTGACGAAAACGATGGCATTAGAACTTGGGAAATACAATATAAGGGTAAACTCGGTTTGTCCGGGTTATATTCAGACTCCAATGTCCGAAGCAATCGATGATCCCGAATTTGTTGAACAATATATTCGCATGAAGATTCCTCTTGGAAAAGTAGGAAAGCCCAGTGATGTAGCCGGAGTATTTGCTTTTCTAGCATCAGGAGATGCGGCATTTATTACGGGTACAGAGATTATAGTTGACGGCGGTCAACTTGCATTTTAAATAGGGAGGGCGATTGCAATGAAAGTTTATGATTTAACAGGACCGATTGAATGTGGCATGTGGGGCTATGGAGAACCGTTTCCTAAGGTTGCCATTGATCCTATTGCAACTGTGGACAAGGATGGCTTCAGCTCCCATCGTTTTCTGTTTCATTCGCTGGCTGGCACTTATATTGAAAATCGCAATCATTTGTTTGCCGGGACTGAAACAATCGATCAATTGCCGGTGGATCGCTTTATTAAAAAAGCTTGGGTAGCCCAATTGGAAGAGAAGGAGCCTTTGGAATCCGTTAGCGCTGCTGAGCTTGAAGCGGCAATCGGAAGTGTGCTTGAATCAGGAGATGCATTGCTAGTCAGCACAGGTTGGGATAAAAATTGGAACAAGCCTGGCTATGTTGAACAGAATCCGTACTTCCTTCCCGATGCGATGGATTGGATAGTTCAGCGCAAAGTGAGCATATTGGGCACCGATCTTACTCATATTCAGGATCCTCGAAATGACGATGGCTCGCTACTGCGGCATTTCTACGAGCACGATGGGCTATTGATAGCCCCGGTGGTCAATTTACGCAAAGTGGCAGGGAAGGGTCCGTTTACGTTAATTTCACTGCCTTTGCTAATACCCGGGGTAAACAGTACTCCTAGCAGAGCCGTTCTGATTGAGAATATGTAAGGATGAGGTCATTCGCAGAAAATGGGGGACATCATTCATGGTAGATAAAATATTTATTTTGCGGCATGGAATCCGTCTAGATATTGACGACAAAACGTATTGGAGACATTATCTCAAACGGAGGGATGATGTTCCTTTGTCCCATCGAGGGATCACTCAGGCGCAGGAGACAGGTGAATTTTTGAAAAATGAAAATGTCTCGCATATTTTTTGTTCTCCGTTTTTTCGAACCCTGCAGACAGCTCATATTGTAGCAGAAAAGCTAGATTTACCTATTCATATCGAATACGGATTTATAGAGATGCTAAATCCGGACTGGTTTGCTACTTCACCTGAACTAGTTTCGTTAGAGGAAGCGAGTGAGATCTTTCCACGCGTCAATTCGGAATACCGCTCATACGTTCAACCGCAATACCCTGAAACGGATTATGAAGGCGCAGTTTTGCATCGTGTGAAAGAAGCATTGGATCAAATTATCGAACGCTATGACGGTACAATTCTAATTGTAGGACATGGGGCATCTACCGAATCCGCTTGAAGGCTTTGACGGAAAAATGTGTGCATTGAACAAGTATGAGCTGGAGAGCGGGCAATGGAAATTTGTTTACGGCTCAACAAAGCATTTAAGTTCTGAATCGATCTTAAATTAATGATTAAATAGGGGTTGAATGTGTATGTCAAAGAAAAGATACGCTTTAGTAGGAGCGGGCGGGAGAGCGAACCTATTTTATTCAGCCATAGCGGAAAGTTTTAATGAAACTGCAGAGTTGGTCGCTTTTTGTGATATCAATCAAACTCGCATGGATTATGCCAACCGGATGCTGGCACAAAATTATGACTACTCCGAAGTGCCGACGTACAAATCGAATGAATTTGAACAAATGATTCGCGAACGGAAACCCGATTGTGTGATCGTAACAACCATTGATCGCACGCATCACGATTATATTATTCGGGCCATGGAACTGGGATGCGATATCATTACAGAGAAACCGATGACGGTTGACGCAGAGAAATGCCAAGAAATTTTAGATGCTGTCAATCGAACCGGTCGCAGTATTAGAGTAACTTTCAATTACCGTTATGCTCCCCATAATATGAAAATTAAAGAGCTGCTTATGGACGGTGTCATTGGCGAAGTATTCTCTGTAAATTTTGAATGGCTGTTGAATACAAGCCACGGTGCGGACTATTTCCGCAGATGGCATAGAGATAAACGAAATAGCGGAGGACTACTCGTTCATAAGTCTACACATCACTTTGATCTTGTTAACTTTTGGCTGGGAACGTCGCCGCAAACCGTATATGCATTAGGTGATCTAAGATTTTATGGTCGGGAAAATGCGGAGAAAAGAGGAGTTACTCAGTTTTATCAACGGAGTTATGGCAGTGAGGCAGCTAAGCAGGATCCGTTTGCCCTACATATGTCGGAGAATGTGTATTTGAAAGAGATGTATTTGGAAGCGGAGCATGAGGATGGGTATCAGCGGGATCAAAGTGTTTTTGGCGATGGAATCAGCATCGAGGATACGATGGGTGTAATGGTGAAATACAACAACAAAGCTATATTAAATTATTCATTAAATGCTTATATGCCTTGGGAAGGCTATATTGTAGTATTTAATGGCAGCAAAGGGCGATTGGAAGTCAAAATTACGGAACAATCCTATATTAACTCTGGCGGGGACAAGGAAGATGAAGGCGCTTTAATCGGAAAAAGGATTATGGTTCATCCGATGTTCGATGCCCCATATGAAGTGGAAGTGGCTGAAGGTCATGGAGGACATGGCGGCGGAGATGAGCTGTTATTGTATGATATTTTCAATGAACAAACTGAGGATCGTTTCGGTCGTGCTGCCTCCCATATTGATGGGGCAATGTCGATTCTAACCGGAATCGCAGCCAATAAATCAATAAACACTGGATTGCCTGTCCATGTTGCAGATTTAGTAAAGTTCTGGGATGAAAAAAAATGATATTTTTCACGGAGGGGTCGAAATCTTGAGAACCGAGCTTAGATATATGGAAACTGTTAACAGGCTAAAGTCCTATGACCAGTTGGAGCATTGGGAAGCAAGACGCAGCGAATTGCAAGAGCGAATTTTAGTAAGTGCCGGTCTTTGGCCGCTTCCGCATAAATGCAATTTGAACGCAAAAATATTCGATAAAATTACCTATGATGATTTTACGATCGAAAAGGTCGTGTTTGAAAGCTATCCAGGATATTATGTTACCGGCAACCTGTACCGTCCGTTGAACAAATCCGGTCTACTGCCAGGCATATTGAATCCGCATGGGCATTGGAGTCACGGTCGTCTCGAAATGGTTGAAGACGGCACAAGTGAACAGCCTGTAGAAATTCCAACAAGATGCGCAAACTTTGCCAAAATGGGAATGGCTGCGTTCTCCTATGATATGGTCGGCTATTTGGACAGCAAGCAGGTCGGGCATGCCTATGATGGCGAGGAGCAGCAAATATGGGGTATCGGCTTATTAGGACTTCAACTATGGAACAGTATTCGGTCCCTCGACTTTTTGTTGAATTTGCCTGAAATTGATGCGCAAAACATCGGTTGTACGGGTGCTTCTGGCGGGGCGACGCAAGCCTTTTTGCTTGGAGCTGTCGACGAACGTCTGAAAGCAAGCGTCCCGGTTAATATGGTCTCGGCACATTTTCAAGGCGGCTGCCGCTGTGAGAATGCACCCCATTTGCGGATTGACGCCAATAACGTAGAGTTCACTGCGATGTTCGCACCGCGGCCTTTGCTCGTTGTCGGTTGTACAGGAGATTGGTCGAGAAATGTGCCTACCGTAGAATATCCCGCCTTAAGAGAAATATATAAGTTGTATGGCGCCGAAGATAAAGTTGACTATTTCTATGATGACGCAAATCACAATTACAATAAGAATACAAGGGAAGCGGTCTATCGCTGGTTTGGAAAACAATTGGCGGGGAGAGACGAGCCATGGAAGGAACAGAAGGTAAACTTCGGAGATTTAGAGAGATTCCGTATTTTCTCTGACGGTTTTCCCTCTAGGGGCGTCTCGTCCAAAGCCGAATTGTTTGCGTTGCAGAAACGTGAAAAGCAGGAAACCTTACAACAACTTTGGAATAGTAAAGAACCGGAGGATAAACAGATTTTGCTTACGGCTATGCAGCACTCGCTTTGTGTTCCGCAGCTAAGTGACGCCTTTGACGTGCAAGAAATTCAAACTAATGCTTTGAATGATGATGAAAGAGATTTTGCCGAGCCCATCGATGTTCGCCGGATGAGCATCAGCAATGAAAGTGAAGGTACACCTATTTCATTGCTGCTTGCAAGAAATAAATCAATCGAACACAATGGGAAAACAGTATTTATGGTTCATCCCGGAGGAAAAAAAGGGTTGTTAAGGGATGAAAAATGGAAGCCGATGCTCGAAAGCTATTTGGATGAAGGATATGCGATTGCAACTGCAACTATTCATTTAACCGAAGGTTTTGGAACAGCAAGAGATTGCATATGTATGGAAAATATAACAACCTATAATTTAACCGATACAACGCTGCGTGTACATGATATTATATCGGTCTTTAAGTTCCTCCAATCTGAGAGCAATGGTGAGCTGAACGTGGTCGGAATAGGGGAAGCAGGAGGCTGGACGCTTGCCGCATTGCCGTATCTTCATGGCGTGAATACTGCTGCAATTGAAATGAATGAATATATGATGGACGTTGAAGATGATGCGCATTTTGCAACACGTTTTTTTGTGCCGCATTTCCGCTCGGCAGGGAGCTTTGTCACTTCCGTAATCCATGCAGCAGCAAAGAAATTGGTGTTGTTTAACATGGGTGAAAATAACTTTGCGCAAGTGCTGCGATCTGCCTTACCTAAAGGTGAGAAGGAATTGGTATTATTGAAACATTTTCCGGAAGAGATTCAGTAGTATGAGCATTGAGCGGCAGTTGTATTTTTTAACTGATGAATACATCGCAGGCGCCAATCAATATTTTAAGCTAAGTGAAGAGAAATTAAGTGCATTGAATAATGCACTGGAGATGATCAGGGAAAGTGAGGAACTGACATCTCTTGCGATATTCTGGAAAAGTCTGATTTATGAACATAATAACCTGGATGAATATAATGTGGGGAATTGCCCAGCACCGGAGAGGGAGATGGGACCTGCAGCGGGAATGTTTCCGCTCATTGTTGCGATTTCGAACCTGCCATGGTTAATAGAATACTATACTATGCATCAACTTTCAGAAGTAGTTCTTTATGATACTTTAAGCGACATCGGTATCGTTATGGAAGAGTCGAGGAACCGAACAGGCAACTGGGGCATCGAAGCATTCCTTCTTGACTGGCTGATCAATCACTTCCAAGGCAGGCTATTCAGGATAGGCCGACTACAGTATATTCCTATAAAGAATAATGTTCCAGTACGTGTTTATCGTCACTGCAATAGCGGCAAAGTTGTTGCAATAAATGGTGACGGATATCCGATAACACCTTATGGCACTGCTCTGTCGCGGCCTGTAAGGCTATGTGTTGACGAATGGGAATTGATGCTAGACGAGGGGGATTGGCTGCTGGATGTCCATATTCCTCGCGGAGAGAAACTAGACTATGAGCTGCTGGAAGAGTCATACCAGAGAGCGATAGAACAATTTTCAAGGCTGCTTCCAGAGCATAGCTTTAAAGGCTTCATTTGCGATACTTGGATGTTCGATCCGCAGCTACAGGAGATTTTGCCTAAAACCTCGAATTTGGTGAAGTTTCAGGCGGACTATTATTTATATCAAGTTGTTGACAGTGATTCCATTTATGAAACTGTGTTTGTAAAGAAGCCAAAGGACTTGCATACATTGCCGGAAGCAACTACATTGCAGAGAGCCGTCAAAAGACATATTTTGTCAGGTAAGTCCATGCGCTCAGCTGCAGGATTTCTATTAATTGACGATCTCAGAAGGGGCCCGGCTTATTACCAGAAGAAGCAAGGAGCAATCCAGTTGACATAGGAGGCTTTCGAATGGAAGTTCGGTGGGAATGGATGTTCATTGATCAATTGGAACAGAGGTTTCAGGAATGTCCATTAGCCTATTTACCTTACGAAGGACCTATAAATTTGAATATGTAACGAGTGCAGGATTTGTTTAAAGGATGGGACCAAGATCCGGTACCTGAGCATTCACGCTGGTACGGAAATTGGAGAATACCAAAAAAGTGTGAATAGCTGATCAAGGAAGGAGTGACAGAAATGAATAGAATAAGTATCCCTCTTGCTGTCCAGATCGTCATTGATGATGTAGGCTGGTGGACGGGGAAGAGCAGTATCAACGAGAACGGACCGTGGAGATCAGACATTGATCGAGACCATCATCCGATGGACTATGAAGCGATTGCGGAATTGGGCAAGCAGCTTGGCATGCGTCCACAGGCTTCATTCATTTTGAGCGAGTGGGATCAAACCGACAGATTGAAAATGCTCCCAGATTCAACACACATGGGTGAACGATGGAGCAACCCATGGAAATCATCTCCTTTGTTAAAAGAAGCTGCAGCCATCATAAGAAACGAGAACCGTTTTATTGAAGTGGGATTGCATGGAATTGGCCATGAATATTGGGGTAATGGCGGCGTCCTGGAGAGAGCGGAATGGCATGATAAAGTCGGAAACATGAGACCAAGGGAAAGCGTGCTTGGACATTTACGAGCATTTGCAGCGATACTTGAGGAAAATGATCTCGGACCTTTTCCCGAATCGTTCGTAGCTACTGCGCATCAACATCATTATGGGGCTGGGGAAGCAGGACTTGCCTTTATTCTTGAACAATTCGGCGTAAAGTATCATTCCCTTCCGTTCGAGGGGATGCCGATGACAAAGCAGCCGGAATCGGAGCTTTTTGGATTTGATGGACCTTTGATTGCCGTTAACCGCGGTAAGGACCTCTATCAATGGAACGTGCTGGATCCGGATGTAAGCGGGAAGATCAATGGTCCGATCTGTGGCATGCACTGGCCCAATTTACTTCATCCTAACCCAGAACTCAATGGAGAAGTGGTTAGTCGTTGGGTGAAATTTCTTGAACCATACCAGTGGCGGTTTGATACGATGTTGGCTGCAAACACCGCAGAAGGCTTTAGTCAATTGGTTTACCGCTGGGGAGTAACGTTGCAGTCTAAGCCAACAGGCTGCTTGTTGGATTTCTCCAGGCTTTCTGGTTATAAGCTGCCTGGACTGCTTAATTATTTTACAATCAAGGTCAAAAAGAATGTGCGTATCCTTTCTTCTTCTGCTGAAATTACCCTCTTTGAAAATACGCTACAATCCACATCGGACTACGTTACAGTAGTTGTGAGAAGACAGAGTAATGCAAAGTCGGCATTTATCCATTGGACCGAAGATTGAACTTCGAAACCATGCCGAACAAACTAAAGATGAAATCGTGCTATTCCGGAGGATATGGGATCATGATAAACACAGAATTGCTCATCGGAAACTCTCCATGAGAAAATAATTTACTAGTGACGCTTTGTAGTATGGGCGGCATGATGTAATAAGGGGCTTGAGTCCTTACGTAGCAAGGGTTTGTCCTTGGAATTACGTCGTTTGACCACATAGTGCAAAAATGAGAGACCTTTCATGAGTTCATTGAACTCTTGGGAGGTCTCTCATTATTTTTGATGTAGTCGTATTGATATCGCAAACATTTCTGCGTAAGATCTAAATACTTATAAAATATGGCAGTTATAAAATCGATTTATATGGAAACAGCATTAGAGCGAATTAAATTTGAGTAAGGTACATACGAAGGGTACTTTTTTAAAGAGTACAATCTAACAACAGCAGACATTATAGCTATTCGAGAGTTCTATTTAGAATAAAACTATAATTCCTTAAAAAGACTTGTTTCAACAGCAAGTCTTTTTAATCATTCACAAGTGGGTATGCTTCAATCTAATTCTTGATCTAAAACAGGTTTTACTAAACGACGTACTTCATCTGTTGACGTGGTATCCATTAATTGGTTTCTTAGTTCGCCTGCGCCTCTAAATCCACGAACATAGATTTTGAAAAAGCGAAGAAGTGGTTTAAATGGACGTGGTTCGTTTTCTTTTGAATATTTATCGTGAAGATCCAACTGTAAAAGAAGTAAATTGAGAAAATCCTTCGCGCTATGTTCTTTAGGTTCTTTTTCAAAAGCATAAGGATTGGTGAAAATGCCGCGGCCAATCATGACACCATCAACGCCGTATTGTTCCACTAATTTTAATCCTGTTGCGCGGTCAGGAATATCTCCATTAATTGTTAACAACGTATTTGGTGCAATTTCATCGCGTAATTTTTTTATTTCAGGAATTAGCTCCCAGTGCGCCTCTACTTTACTCATCTCTTTCTTTGTACGAAGGTGAATGGAAAGATTCGCAATATCTTGTTTCAATATATGCCCTAACCAATCGCGCCACTCGTCAACTTCAAAGTACCCCAATCTTGTTTTAACACTAACCGGCAATCCACCTGCTTTTGCTGCTTGAATAATTTCGGCAGCAACTTCAGGATGTTGTATTAATCCAGAACCCTTTCCATTGGATGCGACGTTTTGGACTGGGCATCCCATGTTTAAATCGATACCACGAAAGCCTAGTTTTTTCATATCAATACTCATCTGTTCAAAAAATGCAGGTTTATTGCCCCAAATATGAGCGACGATCGGTTGCTCATCTTCTGTAAACGTTAACCGACCACGAGTACTGGCTCTTCCTGCAGGATTACAATAACTATCTGTACTTGTGAATTCTGTGAAAAATACGTCGGGTTTTGCAGCTGTACTAACGACGTGACGAAATACAACATCTGTGACATCTTCCATTGGTGCTAATATAAAAAACGGCTTTGGTAAATCAAGCCAAAAATTTTGTTCGTTACTCATATTACTTCCTCCTGTTGCAACATATAAAAACGAGATAAGCTATAGCGAAGTCCTTTACCCATCATACATAGTATCATTTTTTTTCGTTTGATGCACAGAATTGATTGTGTGAGCGACAGACACATATTTGGTGTCTGTCACCCATCACACATCACAAATCAAACTTGATGTTGTTGAATTTGTAAGATCTGCATGTTCACTCAGACCCATTTTCGTTATAATGACAAGGTATGTCTGTTTTGAAGAGGTACAAAAGCATTGTGAAAATAATACTTCCATAAATGAATTGACGTTGAAAGGGGAATTATTCCTTGACTATTATAAAAGAAGAAATGCTCGTTGCGGAAATTGACCATTTAGATGAAAAAGGCAATGGACAAGCTGTGATTTTGCGTGAGAGTAAAGGTTCCAATCCTAGAAAGCTGAGGCTGACGATTCCGCAGACGCTCATAGGGGAGTCCGTGCAGGTCGTCGTCGATGATCCCGATAAGAAAAGAAAAAAGGTAATGCCTGAAGAGATTTTATTAGCAAGCCCCGAACGGACGGATGCACCTTGTCCTCATTTTGAGCTTTGCGGAGGTTGTGTATGGCAACACTGGACGTATGAAGGCCAATTAAAGCATAAGACTAACCATGTGAAGAACGCATTGAAACGTGTAGGATTAGATTCAGAACTGGTACTGGATACGATCGGCATGGACGACCCTTGGCATTATCGTAATAAGATGGAGTTCACGTTTTCCCCTGAAGGGGATATTGGAATGCATGAACAAGGGAATTTTCGCAAGATCATCCCACTGGAAACCTGTCTGATTGCAGGTCGGAATATGGTCGATGGCATGCTGGAAGTCGGCGAATGGGTAAAAGAGTTCGGCCTTAAAGGTTATGACAAAGATACACATGAGGGGCTTCTTCGTCATTTGATGGTGCGGGAATCGTTTGCGACCGGCGAAATGATGTTGGCATTGTTTGCTACGAAAACGCCTGATGGTGAATTGGCGTCTGCAGCCCGAAATCTTGTCGAGCGGATCACGAAGAAGTTCCCGAATGTGAAAAGCTTGCTTTGGCTTGTGAACACAGACTGGGCGGATCGCACACAATCCGAGGATACGCATCTGTTAGCGGGGCGTGATTTCATTTATGATGAAATGGCAGGCTATCGCTATCGTCTTTGGTTCGATACATTTTTCCAGACGAACCCTTTACAGGCCAAAAAGCTTGTGGACCTTGCGCTTGAGATGGGGAAACCAAAGGAAGATGAGAAAATGATCGACCTGTTTTGTGGTGTCGGCACGTTCTCATTACCGTTCGCTGCACGTGTGAAGGAATTGGCGGGAATCGAGATTGTCGAGACATCGATTGAATCCGCAAAACGGAATGCCATCGATAATGATTTGCATAACACGACATTCCTTGCCCGTGATGCACGCAGGGGACTAGATGAGATGCATGATCATTTCGGATTCGCAGATATTCTGTTGATAGACCCACCACGTAGCGGAGCTGGCGGGAAAGTGATGCGCCGCATTGGACGCTCCAAACCAAAACGGATCGTCTATGTATCATGCAATCCTGACACATTCGCAACGGACGTAACTGAATTGCTGCCATTCGGCTACACGCTTAAAACCGTGCAACCTGTCGACCTGTTCCCGCATACCGTGCATGTGGAATGTGTGGCAAGACTTGAAAGAAAAGACACAGTCGATTAGACAGTATCTTAGTTCTGTGTAAGAGGGTTGGAAAGGTTATAGTGAATTTTAATCTTTTCGCCCTCGAATACTTCAATTTTGTATATTAACCTTTTTAGAACGTGTTTCATGACCTGTACATCGTCAATGTCGAGGGTAGAGAACCGTTCTATTTCATTTTTAAAAACTAGTAATTGCTCGGTGAGTTCTTGCCGCGCTTCAAACAATACGATTAGTTCCGCTTTTCTATTGGCTAATTGTTGCTGTACGATTCGTTCGTTATGTTGCTTGAAATGGCAAGTATGAATCAGGCATGGTCCTCGCACCAGGCGGCGTATCCGAATCCGAATACGACTGTCAATGCTGGTGGAACAAGCGGTAGTACGTCAAGATTCAATTAACATGCACGAATAATTTAAGTTTAGCTGAGGTCCAAGTATTGAAGTATTGATATATATGAATGTATGAAGTCGAAACGAAGGAAGCCTGCTGCTGCAGGACTTATTTCTTTGTATAAGACTTGTAAAGTTCAAAAAAATAGACATACGCCACACAAAGTCCTGCCATATGGGGAACGTTTCAGTGGCCTTATAATTAATGTGTAAGCGATTACAATTAACTGAATGAGGGTCATTAAAGGGGAAAAGGAGAACCGCAATGGCAATGAATTCACTCTCAGGAGGAACGACAGAATCCCCTCAGTCTTACACTCGCACGCGACCAATGAGAAAGCTACTGGAAGCACATTTGGCAAGCTAGATATTTGTAACTACTGGATCTACAGCTACCGATTCGAGATCGAATGTACCTTTCGAGAATTGAAGCAGGTCATAGGCGGGATCAGCTACCGCTTCGGGAGTAAATCCATGCCCAAGCTGAAGCGATATCTTATGAAAGTGGAGATTCATCCGATAGAGGAGGTGGTCTGCGAAAAAGAGAAGGAGAACATCCAGCTCACCGTTAAAGCCATAAAGGGCTTGTTATGTGCAATTGTATCGCCATGGGCTGTTGCAATTGGTCGCAATACGCTTCTCAGGTAGGATTCCCGCCCTCTATTTCCACTACATTGAATTCGAAGCATGCTTTTGCTAATGAAATTATCAACCAATTAACCCCACTTTTATCAGTCCCTTCAAGAAAATATTTTGATCTGAATGTATTGACCTACTCTTGCATTGGTGAGCGTTTCCCATATTTGGGGTAGAGCTAATGAAATTCTGGGAAAGGAGGTAGTGAGTATAAAGTCCAGAAAAGTGATTTCGCAATGATGCAATGACATTTTCCTTGTGAATAATTTAGTCATAATGGCGCTTATATTTCAATGTATTCCATTTGAATAAATTTTAAGAAGAAGGTGAGATCTTATGAAAAAACACCGCATTAGTCTGAAAAGAAGTTCGGTATTATTTTTAACAGGTGCACTTCTATTTTCTCAATTAGTTGGAACTTATGGTTCTAATTCAGTGAATGCAGCTACATTTACATCTACATCTATTCCTTTTGAATATAAAAATGACTTTACTAGTGGTATTACTGATATTAATAAGATTTCAGGTAGCGGAACTGTCTCAGCAGAAAACAATAGCTTACGTATAACAGGGAAGACACAAGTCTTAGTTGGTAATGCACCCATTATTGATAATGGTGAAGTAGAGTTTACCCTAGAACCTATGAATGGTAATGGCGGGTTCGGTCTAGTATTTCGGGGTGACCAGGCAAACAACTGGTCTGCGCTTGAGTGTGTTACCGTGCGAAGTGAATGGAATTTTGCTTTATGGAAAATAAAAAACAGTACCGGACTTGATAAATATGTTGTTGCGGATACGACAACAGAGCTTCCCTCACGCCAATATAAAATTAAAGTTCGTTATGTAGGCAAAGTTATCACACTTTGGATTGACGGACAAGAAGTGACGAATTTTGAAACTACTCAATTGAATACGAATGCAGGTCAAATCGGCTTTATTACAGAAGACTATGCAGACGTAAAGATCGATAACATTGTATATCGCAATGTGGATTCATTGAAGCCGACCGTGTCGACCGTTGAGAATGTAACTCTCGTGTCAGATCAAATGAGTGTAGATTTGGATGGCGCTTTCCCTCGCGTAATTGAATATGATTACAACGGAAAGAAAATGTACGGCCAGCTTACGCCCAATTATTATGCGATGGTAAATAGCACAAACTACAACGCAAGCGCAACTGTAACGAATGCAACAAACACTAGTGTGACTTATCGTGTAGTGGTGCCAGATATAACAGCGTTTGATACGATCTATACACTCAATGGAAATGCTTTAACAATGGAAATTTCAAACATTGACGAATCTCAAACTACAATTTACAGCCTTGGATTCCCTGAAAACAGTATGGTTTCAGTAAAGAGTAGTCAAACGGGAGCAACATTGAATGCAGCAGTTCCGTCTAGACCTCCCGGCGGAGATGGAAGCCAGGATGACATTAAAGATGTGGTTTACAATTTGAGTACGCCTATTCCAGGTAGTACCTATCAATACGCCAATATTCCCATTTTCAACACATCCGAACTTGCAGCGGCGATCAACAACAATGTTCTCTATAATTTACACGAATTTGCCTACCAGAGTTTTCCAGTTGGAAACGAATATTATACGGGTGCGTGGAGTACGGAGTTTGTTTGGCGTCCTTGGGGTTATGACAACAAAACGACCGTCAAACCCGAGACCACCGTTGTAATTACAGATGACGCCAATGCAGATGGTTTAGTAGATTGGCAGGACGGAGCTTTGGCATTAAATGATGTTCGCGGTCTTCTGCCAGGCTCAGAAAAACTTTCAAATAGTTTTACGCACATTGCTATGAACTTTGGTTCTGGTGCCCAGAACCCCTTCCTGCGTATATTGGATAACTTGAAAAAGTTTTATCTGTATTCGGACGGTTTTGAGCAGATGCTCGAGATCAAGGGCTATAATAGCGAAGGCCATGACAGCGGTCATCCAGTATCCGACGATGTCAATACGGGTGCAGGCGGAGCAGAAGATTTCGAGACGCTCAGCAAAGAAGCGCTAAAAATCGGTGCTGATGTAGGCGCTCATGTTAACAATTCAAATATATACCCGGAGGCTGAAACCTTCCGTGAGGAATTTGTATCGCCGAATGGCTGGGATAGCACTCGTGATTACGGATATGATTTAAAGCGCGAAAACTATATTACGGCTGGCGAGATGGATAAACGTTTTAATAACTTGAAAAATCTCGTTCCGAATATGAAATTCGTCTATTTAGATACGTATTTTGACGACCGTTATAACGCTTTTAGAATTGGTTCAAATTTCAAACAAAATAATTGGCATGTGTGGACAGAAAATAAAGCTCAATTAGATAAATATTCCACTTGGGTACACTATCCCGGTATTAACAGCACAATCCATCGTTTTGTCCATCATCAAGATAAAGACGTCTACGGCTACAGCGCTTTGCTGCGCGGAGGCTACAACCGTGGTTCTGACAATTTTATGGGATGGGGCGGCAGCACCATTACAAATAGCATTAAACAGTTGTTTTCGGAACAGCTTCCTTATCGTTATTTAATGCACAATGAGCTTTTGAAAATGACGTCGACCGTAGCAACCTTTGCAAACGGTGTAACTTCAAAATTAGAAAATGGAAAAAGCAATATTTATAAGGATGGTAAATTAGTCGCGTCGGATAAACTTGTATTTATTCCATGGAGTCCGGAAAATGAGGATAAAATTTATCACTGGAATCCAACTACCACCAAAACTTCTACATGGGATCTGCCGAACAGCTGGGCTGGTCAGACTAGTGTGAAACTTTATCGCTTAACTTCCACAGGTAAGCAAAATGAGGTCATTGTGCCTGTGCAAAATGGAAAAATCACAATCAGTACAGAACAGAATACGCCTTATGTTGTGTATAAAGGTAACAACACAGCAGCTCCGGTCCAAGTCGAGGAGTGGAGCACGGGTAGTCCGGTGAAAGACGCTTCTTTTATCAGCCACAACTTTAATAACTGGACGAAAGTTTCTGATAAACCGGAAAATATCAGCATTAAGGATACGTCTATTGAAAAGACCTATTTGGAAATCAATGGAGCTGAGGATGGAGCGGTTACGCAGACGATGACTGGTCTTGTAGGCGGACAAAAATATGTTGCTTCCGTCTGGGCTGAAGTAGCGGAAAACAAAATTGCAACAATTTCAGTCAAAACGACGGATGGTAAAGAAGAAAGCAACTACATGAGCAGTTCGCCGATAAAGATGAATATGGATAATTCTGATAAAACCGGCAGTAAGTTTATGATCATGAGTGTGGAATTTACGGTTCCACAAGATCAGACCACCGCAATATTAACACTTAAAGGAACCGGAGGAACGGCGACTAGTTTAGCTAAATTTACAGACGTCAGAGTCACCAAAACCGACAAACCCGATCGGAGTGGCTATGTTGCTTACGAGGACTTTGAAAACGTTCCCGAGGGGTATGGTATTTTCATCCGGACTACAGTATCTCCAAATAATATTCATTTGTCGGAAACCAACAAGCCCTACACAATGGATACGCTAGACGGTAAATTTTCCTTGAAAACATTGGGCAACGATGTTAGAACTATGCCGTATACGCTGCGTCTTTTACCAAATAAAACATACTTTCTAAGGTTTTTATCCAGCGCTGGTGGAACTGTCAAGGTGCTATCTGATAAGAATACTAGCGAAGTTATTATGAATAACACCATCAAGTCTGGCCAAAATGCTTTTACATTTATAACAGGAAATGCAGATGATTATTATGTGTTGCTTGCCGGAACGCAAGTTATTGACAATTTTACTGTAATCACCAATGACCAACCTATGAACATTTCAGGCATTACAACACTTGCACCGATAGCGGGAGTTGCTATGAAATCGGCCAAGACCGCGGCTGCACTTGGACTGCCTGGACAAATAGCGTTGGAAACCGATTTGGGGAGTATCGGTGCAAATGTGACATGGGATTTAAGCACTGCAGATTACGATCCGAATGCCTCTAAGGCGCAAACCTTCATGGTAAAAGGGACAGTAATTTTGCCAAATAATGTTTTAAACCCAAACAACATTCCTTTGACAACAAGCATAACCGTCAGTGTAAATAAGATTCCACAGTCACAAATGACGGCAACAGCGACGAGCCAGGAAACAAGTGGTGAAAATAATAGTGCGTCTATGGCGATTGACGGGAAACCAAATACGATATGGCATACCAAATGGGATAAATCCGATCCTCTTCCGCAATCCATTACCTTAAAACTTGGAGGAAGCTACAAGATTAATCAAGTTACGTATCTTCCAAGACCAGGAGGCGGAAACGGAACGATTACTGCCTATAATATCTATGTAAGTTCGGATGGGGTGACCTTTACCAAGGTTGCGAGCGGAAATTGGGCAAATGACAGCAAGGAGAAAAACGCAACGTTTACTGCGACAACTGGATCGTACGTTAAGCTCGAAGCGACGGCGGGCCAAAATGGTTGGGCATCAGCCGCGGAGATTAATGTACTTCTAAATCCAACGACGGATACACACCTCCTAAGTATAACAGCACCTGTAGCAATCACAGACTTGGCGAACGGCAGGGAAAAGACGGCAGAAGCGCTTGGATTGCCAGCCACTGTAGAACTGATTACGGATGCAGGAAGCATGAATACAAATGTGGCATGGAATGTCGAGGCTTCAAGCTATGATCCAACTGTTAAGGCAGAACAGACCTTTACGGTCGATGGAAGCGTAACCTTGCCGGAAGGGGTGGACAATCCGAACAACGTACCTTTGACAACAAACATCCAAGTGACTGTGGTTCAAGGCGATCAAGAAGCGCCAATGACAACAGACAATGCGCCGACCAACTGGGTGAATGAAGATGTTACAGTACTTCTGGACGCAACCGATAGCGGAACCGGAGTGGCAAGCACCCATTACATCGTGAACGATGGTGAGGAGCAAACGGGCAATTCGGTTGTCTTCACGGAAGAAGGCGTTCATATATTGCAATACTGGAGCGTAGACAAGGTAGGAAATGTCGAGGAGCGGCATACCGCAACCGTGAAGATCGACAAGACGGGACCAAATCTCAAGATTGAGCTTGATCCTACAACACTCTGGCCAGCCAATCACAAAATGCTGAAAGTAAATGCTACGCTGGATTCGAGTGATGCTTTGTCAGGAATCAAATCCATTTTGTTAACCTCCATTACCAGCAACGAACCGGAAAGTGATGAAGGTGACATCCAAGCGAATTTGGGCTCAGAAGATACGTCGTTCAGCTTGCGTGCAACAAGAGCTGGTAAAGGAACAGGTCGCGTTTATACAATTACTTACACGATTACCGACCATGCAGGTAATCAAACAGTTGCAACTGCAACTGTAACTGTCCCGCACGATCAGTCTGGAAAGCCTGGAAAATAAAATACCATCATGAGTTAAAATAAACTGTGACCCACAAGAAGGACACTTTGAAAAAAAGTGCACCCTTGTGGGCCTTTCTTGTTTTTAATCAGGTAATAGACACTGATCCAATCTACTTATCAAATCAAAATCTTGAAGTCAAAACGACGTATCCACAGGTTCGAATTATCCACATTCCGAATTCATGTTGAAGTATTGATATATATGAATGTATGAAGTAGAAACGAAGGGGCCTTGCTGCTGCAGGGATTTTTTTCTTAGTATAAGACTTGTAAAGTTCAAAAAAATAGACATACGCGACACAAAGTCTTGCCATATGGGGAATGTTTCAGTGGCCGTATAATTAGAAATGTAAACGGTTACGGATAAATCGAATAAGGATTATTAAAGGGGAAAAGGAGGACTGCAATGGCCATGAATTCCCTCTCAGGAGGAACGACAGTATCTACGCGACCAATGAGAAAGCTGCTGGAGCGCATGTGGCAAGCTAGATATTTGTATCTACTGGTCTTACCGCTGCTAGCCTATTATGTAATTTTTCAATATCTCCCCATGTATGGGGTGATCATCGCATTCAAATCCTATAATTTCGCCAAAGGGATCATCGGAAGCCCGTGGAACGATTTTGAGCATTTCAGGTACATGTTTCAATTACCGCAATTCTGGCATGTATTAAAAAATACGTTGGTCATTGCCTTTGGCAGACTAATTATCGAGTTCCCATTCCCTATCGTGTTTGCCTTGCTGCTTCACGAAATTCGCTCCGCACGGTGGAAGCGATTCTATCAAACGGTGTTCACATTTCCGCATTTCCTATCGTGGATCATCGTGTCAGGCATCCTGAGCAATTTTTTGTACGATATGGGGATGCTCAATCAGATTCTGCAATACTTAGGCTTTCAGAAGGTGAGTCTACTCACGGACCCTTCTAGTTTCGTAGGCATGCTTTTCACTACGAATATTTGGAAGGAAATGGGTTGGGGGACGATCATTTACTTAGCTGCCATGGCTGGTATTGATCCAACCTTATATGAGGCAGCTAGTATTGATGGTGCAGGTCGATTGCAGAAAATGAGGATGATTACTTGGCCTGGCATTAAAAGTACCGTCGTCGTACTCTTCATTCTTGCTGTAGGGAATACGATGGGCGGCGCTGGTTTCGACCAAATATTTAATCTATACAATCCGGGAGTGTATAGCGTGGCAGACATTTTAGATACGTTTATTTATCGCTTAACTTTCTACGAAGGCAGTGATTTCGGGTTTACGACGGCTGTAGGTTTGTTTAAATCCATCGTCAATTGCTTGTTATTATTCTCGGCGAATCTTCTGGCGAAGCGAATGGGCGAAAGGGGGATCTTCTAATGAAGCTGTCTCGCGTAAGCGCTGCTGATGTATGCATTCATATCTTCCTGATGATCGTTGTTCTGATCATGTTGTTGCCGTTGTATAACGTGCTGCTCATCTCCTTTGCCACACCTGCCAAGATAGCCAAGCAAATTGTTTATCTGTGGCCAACATCTTTTGATATTACAGCGTATAGCTATATCTTCTCTGACTCACAAATATGGAAATCGCTGAACGTTTCGCTCTTCGTTACAGTCGTTGGGACACTGATTAACATTGTTGCTACAACGTTTGGCGCGTATGCCCTCACCAAGAAACAGATGCCGGGCAGAAATATCTTTCTCGTACTCATTTTAATATCCATGCTCTTCAATGGCGGAATGATCCCTACTTATTTGCTCATCAAAAACATGCATCTCATGAATAATTTGTTCTCCATGATCTTACCGCTTGCTGTGAATACGTTCTATCTAATTATTATGATGAATTTCTTTCGTACCGTTCCTGATGCACTCGAGGAGTCGGCCAAAATCGATGGCGCTAATGATATTCAAATTTTACTCCGAATCATCCTTCCGATTTCCATGCCCACTGTGGCAGCGATCACGCTCTTTTACGCTGTAGATCGATGGAACGAATGGTGGAGCGCGTTCCTTTACCTGCAAGACACCACCAAGTTTCCGATGCAGCTATACTTAAGGGAAATGCTCGTGGATGTGAATAAAATCATGAACAGCAGCTTTGCTTCCTCCTTTGTCTCGAGGAAAAGTGATTTGTATCCGCAAGGCGTCAAGATGGCAACGGTTATCGTCACGATCCTGCCAGTGATGTTAGTGTATCCCTTTCTACAGCGGCATTTCTCTTCAGGAGTCATGATCGGAGCAGTGAAAGAATGAGGATGGTAGTACAGTAATTTTCTTGATATGCTAAAATTTAGGAGGGTTTATATGTTTACACAAAAGAGAAAAAGTTTGGTAATCGCTTCCTTGTTGACAATGTCACTGGTTGCGACAGCATGCGGAAGTTCGGGCCCTGCTACAAGCAGTAATACGCCTACAGCCAGTCCTAGTGCAACGGCAACGGCAGCGACAACGAAAGCAGCCAGTGAGGAGAATCTTGAAGTCTCTGTTGGCTTCTGGGATGTCGACAAGGCTTTGGCCAATCGTGGCTCGGATGATATGCTCACGAAGATGGAGAAAGATTTCAATATTACATTCAAACCATATACGTATAGCTGGTCCGACTACTCTGAGAAGCTAAAGTTATGGGGTGCTTCAGGCGAACTTCCAGACATTTTCAGTACAGATATGGTTGGATCCTCGACATATAACCAATGGATTGAGCAGGAACTGATCCGACCACTTCCAGATGATCTAAGTGCTTACCCGAATGTTCAGAAACTGATGCAGCGTCCCGACGTTAAAGCACTGCAAAAAAATGGTAGTTTCTATATGTTACCTCGCTCTTCCGGGCCTTCCACGGATGCTTGGTTGTTTGATCGCGCTATCTTGGTTCGTAAAGATTGGATGGATAAATTAGGAATTAAGGAGCCTAAGTCATTCCAAGAGTATGAAGCGATGTTTAAAAGTTTTGCAGAAAAAGACCCAGATGGAAATGGTAAAAAAGATACGGTCGGCTTGACCGTCAAGCTGCCTGGCTTTATCGATACGCTTTTCCTTGGTAGTAATCCAGCCTACATGAACGGAGCATGGGTCAATGAAGATGGGAAATGGCTACCTTCCGTAGCTTCGAAAACTATGATTGACGGCGTAAGCCAATTGAAGCAGCTCTATGTGGATGGTGCATTAGATCCTGATTTTTCAATCTTGAAAAATCTCGATGGCTGGGAGAAATTCGCTCAAGGTAAAGCGGGTGCGATCGCTTCACAAGTAACTCCTAACGCGTTGAACGATATCAAAAAACTATGGGAGAAATATGAACATGACAAATCATTTGAAGATTCGATTGCCATATTACCTGTTTGGACCGATAAAGATGGCAATGCATACCGATTTACAGGTGCAGCCTTCTGGTCAGAGAGTTATTTCAGTGCGAAAGTCGATGATGCTAAGATGGATCGCATCTTGAAGCTGTATGACTACTTGCTATCGGATGACGGCAGGAAGTTAGTAGACTACGGATTTGAAGGCAAGGATTTCAAAATGGATGGAACGAACCTGGTTGTCACACTTGGCAAAGATGAGAAGACGGGTGGAAATAAAGCATTAGGGGATATTTATCCATCTACTGGTCTGTTCGGGTCCCTTGCTTCTTGGTATGATTCATTTAATGCGCCACTTAGTGTCCAGATAGAACAATTCGGTGAGAAAATCGTAATGATTTCGAATGAGAAGAAGGATGAGTGGTTGAAGAGCCTTAAACCGATTCCTACTAACTATGATGTTATGTTCCTATCTACACCTGCGAAAGATAAAATTAGTGCGATTCCTTTCAACGATGATATCATTAAAGTGATCCTGTCCAAAGGTGATGTTCAAGTGGACTGGAATAAAGTGATTGAAGATTATAATAGCAAAGGGCTACAAACAGCCATTGATGAAGTAAATGCGCAAATGAATAAGTAACTGGTGTGTTGGAAGTCCCCCGTTCATTTGACGGGGGCATTCCTTGTTTTTTTGCCATTTGAAGAAGAATTGGAGGGGAATTCATGTCAAGTTATTTGCGTAAACGGCCCATTAACTGGCAGTTCATGATTGTTTTTCTTGTCTTTCTTTTCTTGATGGCATTCATTATGGTACTGACATATTTGCAAGCCAAAAGTACGATCTATCAAAAGAACCGTGATTATTCCATCGAGCTGCTGGATAAGATTCAGCAATATATTGAAATGCGTGTTGAACTAACGGATGGTTTTGTGCAAGCTATTGCCTATAGTGTATCCGTGCAGCAGTATTTGAAAGAAACGGATCCCCCTAAGAAATTTGAACTTTTTCAAAATGTCGATTCCTATATTACAAGTTTGAGTTTGCCGAGCAAAGGAATCCTAGATATATCTATCCTTGGCAAGAATGGAAATAATCACAATCTCATGGAGAATCTGAATAAGAAACAAGCCGTTATGGAAACGGTTGCAGATATCTCTGGAGCTAACTATCACGGTTCTAAGCCATATTATGCGGGATTGAAGCAGGTTGGCAGTAATAATTACAAAGAGACATTCTTCACACTCGGAACGACCATTAATAATGTTTTACCAGAGACGGCCTTTGGAGCCAATCTGGGCTATCTTGTTGTCTTGGTCGATGTCAATACGTTTGTGCCGAAGTTTGAACTCGGTGCAGGCAGTGTGTTCGGGGAATTTTATTTGCTGGATCGCAATGGCATTGTCTCGGCAAGTAATGACACTACTGCCATTGGTCAGAAATTGGACGTTTTGGATAAGGTACGACAGGATGAAAAGACATTTCGCGATGATCACGGCGAGATGTACATTGTACACCAGAAAGAATTGCCTGGGCTTCATGGACAAATCGTGAATGTCTATTCCGAGAAAGAGCTTTATCGTGGGTTAGAAAAAACACGCCAAGTGTACCTAATGATTATTGCCATTTTCATTCCTATTTTGCTGCTCCTGCTAAGGTTAATTAGTCGGAATATCATTGGTCCTATTCGTACGTTCATGAGGTATCTTCCGAATTTAAAGGGAGATCGCATGACAAGAAATCGGCAACGTCTTCAGCTAGAGGGCTACCAGGAGATTATGTTGATGGCCGACAGATTTAATGAATTGCTGGATGAAATTCATCAATTGAATGAAGAAGTTGTTGATAGTAAGACCCGTATTTACTCACTCGAATTGATGAAAAAGCAGGCTGAATTTGCCTATTTAAAGCATCAAGTTAACCCGCACTTCCTCTATAACATGTTTGAAACAATGAAAGGCATGGCTGGAGAGATTGGTGCTACGGAGCTACGTGAAATGTTGGCTGCTTTGGGTAAAATTTTACGCTACAGCATTAAAGGACAAGAAGAAGTTCGCTTACAGGATGAGCTCGAAGTGGCAAAATCGTATCTAACCATTCAAAAATTCCGCTTTGAGGGCAGATTTGAGATTTTCTATGATTTCCCGGAGGAGATTCTCTTGTGTAAGGTCATTAAGATGATTCTGCAACCGCTTCTTGAGAATGCCATTAGCCATGGACTGGAATACAAAATGGAGAAAGGTCATTTACACTTACACGGGCAAATGACGTCGAATGGTGATCTACTCATCTCCATCAAAGATGATGGTGAAGGGATTCCGGCGGAGAAGTTGAACATTATTCACAGTGAGCTTGAGGGAATTGATCTGCTCGATAGCATGAGGAATAATGAGCATTTGGGTATCATGAACGTTCATCATCGTATTAGGACGACATATGGCGAGCCCTACGGATTGTGGATCGAAAGTCGATCTGGCGATGGAACCGAGGTAACCATTAAACTACCTGGCAGAAGGGATGATACGGCTTATGTACAAAGTCATACTGATCGACGACGAGAAATGGGTATTGAAAAGCTTGAAAGCGACTGTCGACTGGCATAGTCTTGGTTTCGAGATCGTTGGGGAAGCTTTTAATGGGTATGAAGGATTGGTTAAAATCAAAGAGCTGCAGCCAGATCTCGTTTTCACCGACATTCGGATGCCTGGGTTGGACGGATTAGCGCTCATAGAACATGCTAAAAGCTTGGAGCTGCAAACTCAATTTATTATAGCCACGGGATATTCTGATTTTGAGTATGCCAAAAGAGCCATTCATTACGGCGTTTTGGATTATTGCTTAAAGCCATTTGACGAGAAAGAAATAATTGAAATGTTAATGACATACAAGAAGAAAAAACTTAGCGAAGCTTCTCATTTACATACGGAATTACTCTATAGCTTACAGGAGAAAGACCCGAAGGAACTACACAAGGCCCATGAATTCATGAGACAACTAGGTATTCAATGGGATACGCGAACTGGTGTGACGATGGTTATGGCTGCAGGTAAAGGACAGTTGAGCTTTCCAGCTCATCTACCGTATATTGCGTTGAAAATGGGTGTTAGCAGAACGCTATATTTGGTGCAGGGAGATTGCTCAGAGCACCTCCTAAAGGTGTGGTCGGATGAACCGTTCGCTGAACATGTGCAAGGCATTGGCCTCAGTCATCACATGACGGATCTTACTCAGATATTGAAAACAATAGAGCAGCTTGAGATAGCAGCCTTTCATTCTTTTATTGAAGGGCATCCCAGTGTTTGGCGTGTTCGACAAGATAAGGGGATATTTCCCGACAACCTTGTACGAGCTCTAGAACAATTAAACCAAACCAGAAATCCCGATCATTTAACTGTGGTTTTTCGGGAAATGGAGCAATTGATTCGAGCGGGTACATTCCAAATGGATCATGCTGTGAGCTTTTATAATCGCGCTATCCATATCATTTATTACATCCAAGAGGAAATCTATTCGATTGAGCAACTGACGCGGAAATTCAGTAGTATCTATGACATGATGGACCATTTGAAAAGCTTATTTATGAAGCATTATACAGGCAGCTTAGAGGATTCTAGCAAGTCAAATGGCAATGTTTCTTTCCAAATGATCGTCGCTTATGTGGAGGAACATTTCAAAGAGGATATTTCTTTACAAAGTCTATCAGAGAAGTTCAACCTAAACTTTACGTATATTAGTCATCTTTTTCGCAAAGAACGTCAGGATAATTTCCTGAAATTTTTAACTAAGCGAAGAATGGAGCAAGCAACGGTGCTGCTTCGACATACCCAGTTGTCCATCCAAGAGGTATCAGAAGACTCTGGATTCCGAGACTATTTTCATTTTGCTAAAACGTTTAAAAAGAATTTCGGCCAAACACCAACGCAGTATAGGGAGAGTAACCAACATGCAGGAAAATCAGAAACTGTAGAACGGAACGCATGATTTAAGGTTTGATCAAGTCATTAAAGGCTGGGATGAAGCCCGTAAGGGGACAAGAACATATACCTAATCAAATCCGCGCAGGACGCGGATTTTTTATGTTATGGGTACAACGCATTGATCTCAGAACAATACGGCGGGCGGTCCAATAAAACCATACGTCAGTTCATCATCCAGTATTTGATTACATAGAGACTCAAGATCCTCAGCATGGGCCAGATGTATACAATAGGTTTGTTTATGGAATGTGGCAAGGAATGAGAAAGGGAACCTTCGTCCTGCTGTATATCCTGATGCGTAATGTAGATGATATTACACATCGGCAGGAAGCATACATCCGACAACTCAATAGTACGACCTTACCGATCTAAATAAAATATTTGTCGCTATACATACTCAACTGACGATGCATAGCTTGAAGTGATGATTGGATGGATTAAACAATAAAGCCTGACTATCAACTTTGATTGATGTAGTCAGTCTTTTATTGTAGGGGCATATCGTATAAGATTTGTTCACACTGAACACTCGAAACATGTTGAGTGTGTGGCTTGGTTGGAGCTGGAAATGTAGATCTACAATATAGTCGTTTGAATAACTTGAGTTACTCAAACTCTAGGTTTATTAAAGAAAACACTTTGCACCGCAATAATTTTTATTGATAATTAGTAAAGACTACTTCCTAAAAACAGGAGGTAGTCTTTTTTAGGTTGTTGAAATTTGCTTATCAGGATTTTCTCGATGATAGACGGTTCAAGAAAACAACAGAGAAGAACATTAGGAACTATCAAACCATGCGTGGAAAGCTTATAGCGTATTGTAGCAAGCACGAGGTAGTAAGTATGAAAGATATAACATATAACCATGTACGTCAGCAGCTAATGGAATGTCAGGAGCGGGGGAATAAAGCAGGTCCTATGCGCGCCACGAATGGCGATATCTCTACAACAGGTTTTATATCAGCGTTTGTTGGTGAAACTTTCGCTTGAATTCACCAGGTGGCATGCCCATTTCTGCCGAAAAAACGGTAGTAAAATAGTGCACGGTTTTAAAGCCTAGGAGTTCCGAAATTTCTTTAAGAGTGAGGTCGGTATCTGATAGAAGGATACCGGCTTTTCTCATTCTCTCTTTTTTAATATAATTTGCAAACGATTGGCCTAATTCATTCTGGAAAATGCGAGATAAATGTCTTTTTGAAATATGAATATAATTGGCTACATCGCTCATTTGTAAAGATTGAGATAGATTATCATGAATATATAGCTTAGCTTGATAGACTAAAGACGAATAAAGACGAATGTCTTTATTTTTTTGTTGTTTTGTCTGTTGATCATGAAATAATCCAACAATACTTGAATAAAACGAAGAGCATAGTCCTTGAAAGCTATCATTAAACATGAGATGCGGGTTACAGGCTATAACGAGAATCGAAGTCCACAGATTTACAACTGGAGTTTGGTCAGCATCGTTAATAAAAAAAATTTCTGTTCTTTCTAATGTCTTAAACAGTTCTACTAATTTTTTAGTAGAGTCTTTTTGTATAATTTCAAAGCCAACATAAATAATTTTCAATCCATTTTCGCTTAAAATTTGATGTATAACAAAGGGGCGAGAAAGGAACAGCGAACCGCTTGTTAACTGGAATGAATGTGCATTATCAATATACATGCCTTTACCGTCAATAATATAGCATAGTTCAAAAAAAGAATGTTGATGTGGCTTGTTATTATAATGGTCAGGCTGAGCGCCCCAATAGTGGATTAAAATGGAGGCATCGCTTCCGTTAACTTGAAAGGCTTCTTGATTAAGCGTAACGGCGCCCTCTGTAAACAAATGATTCCATTCCATAACAAATTTCTCCCTCATTAACATAATGAACGACAGTAATGATTTCGCTATCATAGTACCATATATTTTCTTACGCGTATAACGTATGTCTCGATTTTATAAAAAGATGACCACTTTCTAAAAAGATTAAGAGGTTAATATCCCCTATACTGAAATTAACTAAAGATGACTTACACAAAAAAATGGACTTTTTCAGAATGGGATGTGAAGCAATTACATGAATAAATATTCTATCGCTTTTGATGTTGGAGGCTTATTTATAAAATCAGCAGTATTAAACGAGGGAGGGGAAATAGTACCTAACTCATATGCGATCTTTCCCTCGAAATCAAAAGAGACTAAAGAAGGTATTATTGAACATTTGGTGTTTATTATTAAGCAGCAAACCAATGGGATTTTGGATAAGGAATTTGAAATAAATGGAGTTGGTTACGCATTTCCGGGCCCATTTGATTACGACAGAGGGATAAGCTACATCAAAGGGATAGATAAATTTGAAGCAATATATGGTGTAAACCTGTATGAGCTATTACTGGATCGCCTTCAACGAGAAAGCTCTTTTCATGCAAAGACAAGTAATGCGTTTCAAATTGTTTTTGATAATGACGCTAGCTTATTTGCTTTAGGTGAATATGTATCTGGTAAGGCAGGATGCTATAACAAATCTATTTTCTTGACGATGGGTACTGGAGCAGGATCAGCGTTTATGGAAAATGGAAAGCTGGTCAAAGATAGACAAGATGTGCCGGAGCATGGCTGGATCTATAATCAACCGTTCAAGGAATCGATTATCGATGATTATATTTCGAAAAGGGGTATTCTACGACTGGCCAATGAATTAGGTCTTAGCACAGTAGACAACGAAGTAGAAACATTAGCCGTTATGGCTAGAAACGAAGACCCAAGAGCGAAAATGTTATTCCAAAGGCTCGGTAACGACATCGGAAAAGCTTTAAATCCCTTTATTGAAAAATTCAAGCCAGATGCGATCATTTTAGGTGGTCAAATTACCAAGAGTAAAGATTTGTTTATGAATGGGATATATGAAACGCTTGAGGAAAAATCGATAAGTATTGAATGCTCCGAAGAAACTTCACTAAGCACATTCAAAGGTGTAGCAAATCTATTAAAACAATGTACTAGAGAGAAGGAATAACAATTGGCTAATTTTAATATGTACCCAGAGGTACTTGTATCGAAATCCAATGAGCATGCTTGGCAAGATTACGAAAACATTAAGAGTGAGCTTAAAAGTGCAATAAACAGATTAGGTAAGCAAAAAACAATCGTTACAATCGATTGCTATCCTGGCGTGCAGCTGGAAGAACTACGAGCTAATCTAGTATCAGTGATGGAGTCTTCCCACACATTGTTTACAGATGATCTATATTATTCTAGTGAAAAAGTAACGGACATGATTCAATTTAATTTAACAGATGACAGAGTATTTGGGAAAATGTCGCTTCACAATTTCGCGGATTTTTTAGATGTTGAACGGTTAGAAGCAGCTAGAAGTGATGTTAGCAATATCGATAACGGATTAATTATTATTTACGGTACAGGTGCTACTCTTGTATATGAACCTGATATTCTTGTCTATGCTGATCTAGCAAGATGGGAAATTCAAAGAAGATATAGTCATAATGAAATTTCCAATTGGAAAGCAAACAATCGTAATGAGGATGCTGTTAGAAAGATTAAAAGAGGTTATTTCTTTGAATGGCAGGTTGCAGACAGACATAAAAGAAAGCTCTTTGAAAAAATAGATTATTTATTAGATACGAACACTAATAATGAACCAAAGCTAGTGGAGGGGGCAACTTATTTAGCTGGATTAATGCAAACAGTTAATCAGCCCTTTAGTGTCGTTCCTTACTTTGCCCCTGGAGTATGGGGTGGACAATGGATGAAAGAAAAGCTTGGTCTTGATCCGTCAGTGGAAAACTATGCTTGGAGCTTTAATGGCGTCCCAGAGGAAAATAGTCTTTTTCTAAGATTCGGAGACGTGAAGGTTGAAGTTCCAGCTATTAATGCCGTGCTTAGACATCCAGTTGAACTTTTAGGTGAAAAGGTATATGGACGTTTTGGAGCAGATTTCCCAATTCGATTTAACTTTTTGGATACTTTTGAAGGAGGAAATCTTAGCTTACAGGTTCATCCATTGGTTGAGTATGTACAACAAACGTTTGGCGTGCATTATACGCAAGACGAAAGCTATTATATTGTTGATGCAGAAGAAGACGCTATCGTTTATTTGGGGGTCAAAGATGGAATTGATTCCAATGAAATGATTGGTGATTTACAACGATCATATGAAGAAGGTTGTAAATTTGATGATGAGAAGTATATTAATCAATTTCCAGCCCAAAAGCATGATCATTTCTTAATTCCAGCAGGCACTATTCATTCACAGGGGAAAGATAGCTTAGTGCTAGAAATAAGTGCAACACCCAATTACTTCACATTCAAATTATGGGATTGGGAACGATTGGGAATGGATGGCTTGCCGCGACCGGTTCATCTTGAACATGGAATAGCTAATATTCAGTGGGAAAGAGATGAGACATGGGCTCGTGAAAACATTATTAATAGAATAGAAAAAGTCGATGAAGGCGCTGGATGGATCGAAGAAAAAACAGGTCTACACGAAAGAGAGTTTATTGAAACGAGAAGACATTGGTTTACTGAACCAGTCATTCACAACACCAATGGGGGTGTTAATGTTCTCAATCTAATCGAGGGCGAAGAAGCTATAGTTGAAAGCCCGACAGCGGCCTTTGAGCCATTTGTAGTTCACTATGCTGAGACATTTATTATACCTGCAGTAGTTGGCAGCTATTCTATCCGTCCTTATGGCAGCAGTGTAGGAAAAGAAATTGGAACCATTAAAGCGTATGTTAGAACATAAAATGCAAATGGTTGAAAATGAGCAAAATTGAAAACGGTAGGTATAATTTTGAATATTCTAGTGAGGGGTTATTATATGAGCTCTTATAAAAAAATTCATGTTATTTTCAAAACTCATTTGGATATTGGGTTCACCGATTTGGCGAAGAATGTAAAGGAAAAGTATTTTAAACACTATATTCCGCAAGCGATACAATTGGCAAAACAGTTAAGGCAGCAAGGTGGGACAGCGCAATTCGTCTGGACAACGGGATCGTGGTTAATTGATGAGTATCTCAAGCAAGCTTCCGAGGCAGAGCAGCAAGAAATGGAGGAAGCTATTAATAATGGAATCATGACATGGCATGGACTACCTTTTACTACTCATACGGAGCTTATGGATTCAGCTTTATTGGAATATGGATTGTCGATTAGTAAAAAGCTAAATGCTCAATATGGGAAAAACATTATTACTGCCAAAATGACCGATGTCCCAGGGCATACGATCGCCATGATTCCTAATTTAGCAAAGTTTGGTATTCAATACTTACATTTAGGTGTGAATCCATCATCCAAAGTGCCCAATGTGCCCGATATTTTTATTTGGAGAAATAAAGATGGATCAGAAGTTATCGTTAATTATGCGAAAAATTATGGGAATGTTGTGGAAATTGAGGGAATGGAAGAAGCAATGGTGTTTGCTCATACAGGCGATAATTTGGGACCGCCTTCCGCCGCCGAAATTGAAGCAGAGTTTATGCGACTTGCCAAGCAATTTCCCGGAGCGACGATAGTGGCTTCCACAATGGATGAGTTTGCTGAGAAGCTGATCACTTTGAAAGAGAAATTGCCTGTCGTTCACGAAGAGATAGGTGATACTTGGATTCATGGTGCAGCTACAGATCCTGTGAAAATGTCACAATACCGAGAATTGTTAAGACTTCGAGATAAATGGATAGCAGAAGGAAGATTTAATCCGGAAAATGTAGAATATGCTGAATTTTGCAGTCAACTCATTTTAGTTCCGGAGCATACATGGGGGTTGGATGAAAAGACATTTTTGGCCGATTACAAAAATTACTCGATTAAGGATTTCCAAGCAGCAAGACGGGAAGACAGCGTTTCACAAGAGGCTATTTATGACAATTATCGTTACTTGCGACCGTTCGTAATGAATGGTACTTCTTTGGAGTTACTTGAATCGTCTGATGTGAAGAGAACCTACAGTCATTTCGAAAGCTCATGGAAAGAACAACGAGAATATATCCATCAAGCTGTTCGTTGTTTAACCCAAGACAAGCAGCAGGAAGTTGCGGAAGCATTTGCAGTATTAGTTCCGAAACAAGAAACGCTTCAAGAAGGGTTGGAGCTTAGCGCTCATCGCATTAATAAGCTAGGGCTATTTCAGGTTGAGTTTGATAATGAAGGCTCAATTTGCAGGCTAATTGATAGTAAAGGAAAGGTTTGGGCAGATAAAAATCATCGTTTAGGATGTTTTCAATATGAAACGTTTGGTCATCAAAATTACAATGAGTGGTTCCAAGCTTATGTAGTCAATTTGCGAGAAACCTATCACTGGGCGGATGCAGATTGGGGCAAGCCAGGAATGGAATTTGCGGATCCGAGACCTGAACATAGAAGATACTCTCCGAATTTGATCTGCATCAGCAATCAAGCCAAGGAGCTTTACGACCAGGTGCAGGTGCAGCTCGTCATGCCTTCTGAATGCGTTCAAGTAAATGGATCGCCTCAACATATTCAAATTGACTACAAATTTTATAAAAACGAACAGAAAATCGATGTCGATATAAGCTGGTTCAATAAACAAGCAAACCGACTGCCAGAAGCAAGCTGGTTTTCATTTGGCTTAAAAGTCGATAATCCGAACTTATGGAAGATGGATAAGCTAGGGCAGCTGGTGTCTCCGCTTAAGGTTGTAAAGAACGGAAATCGTAATTTACACGCGGTCAATTCAGGTGTTTACTATGATGGAAGTGATGGGAAAGTTCAATTGGAAACATTGGATGCTCTTGTAGTGTCGCCTGGTGAGAAGAGGTTATTACAATTCGATCATAGCTTTGCTTCTTTGGACGGCGGCATGCACTTTAATTTGCACAATAATATTTGGGGTACCAACTTCCCAATGTGGTTTGAAGAAAACGCCAAATTTAGATTTTCGATTAAAATAAATCAATAAAGGGGAAAGGTATCAACAAGAACTTACTAGTGCAGTCGATGCCTGTGGAGAATGTAACAGTCATGCCAGAACACAAGTTTACAAAAGGAAGACTAGAATGAAGAAAGTATAATGAAAAATTGGTTCATTAAAATAAAAACCCAGTGCTCGATATTAATCGATACACCGGGTTTTGCTAAGGATTGTGAGTTTATTTGTTTCTCCAAGCATCATATTGAGCTTGTTTTTCTTTGATGATGTCATCTACGCCAGCATTTTTCAAACGCTCAAGTAATTTAGATACAGCTGTAGTTGGATCAATTGAACCAGAACTGATTGCCGGAATCATCTCAGTAGTAACAGAAGAAACGTTGGCGATTTGCGTTTTTACAGGAGTCGGGTCAAATACAAAGCCTGACAATGGCGAAACATCTGCTGTTTTATCATTTTCATAAACGATGGACATAGCTTCTTTACCCTTTTCACCAGCTGCATTTTTGCTATATTCAGCACGGTTGAATGTTGGGCTATAAGATTGACCGATTTGCCAGTCATTCCAGTTGAAGTTATATTTGCCTTCAATATTAGTGAAGTTACCAGCTTCGTCGAATGTGTAGTCAACGTCTTTTTCACCTAATGTAATTAGTTTGTATAGATCATCGTCAGTGTTTAGTAGCTCAATTAACTGTACAGCTTTTTCAATATGTTTTGAACCTGAATTGACAGCAACTGCTGCATTGGAGCCAGCTCCTGCAGAAATAAGTGTACGAGTAGTTGATACGGATACCGCAGGGGCATTTTTGTGTTCCGTCATGGACATGCCCATCTCTTGACCAGGAAGATCGATGCTGTCAGGCCAGCCATAACCTGCCGCAAAAATAATTTTTCCAGCTTTACGATCAGGAGTCGTATCTTTTACCGTTGCACCATCTTTACGAACATAGCCCTTATTATACCAGTCGCGCATAATTTCTGCGTATTGAACGAATTCAGGAGTTTCAAATTGGTTAATAACTTTGTCTGGAGTATTAAGATTGATCCAGCCAGGAGTTGTCATATCACCTACAGGCTCCATATCCCAGTAAAGTGGCTCATTGGCAAAGAAACTATAATTAGAGCTAGTTTCCCATCCGATCATATCAGGATGCTTAGCTAATGCATCGCCAAGGAATGGTCCAACCATTTGTAGAGCTTCAATTGTTGGCTTGCCTTTTACAGCTTTCCAATCAAATCCTACTTCATTAGCAATATCTTCGCGGAAGTAGAATCCGTTGCGCTTTGCAACGCCCCATTGCTGATAATTGACAGATGCGTAAATTTTACCGTCTACTTTCACACCATCCCATAGACCTTGAGGGACACGAGCATACGTTTCAGGCGCAAGTTTAGGAAGAAGGTCAGTTAAGTCTGCATATGCACCTTTAGCAGCGTTTTCGAAAAAGTTAATTCCACCCCAGAATGCAGTGAAAGCAAGATCCCAGTCGTCGCCAGAATTGATCATCAGATTCATTTTATCTGCATAAGTACCGCCGTCTACATTAATAAAATTCAATTTGGCATTGATTTTTTCACCAATAATTTCGTTAGCTTTTTTCATAATACGGTCAGACTCATTCACTGGTCCGTTCATCATGTAGAAGTTAAGTTCAACTAGTTTTTCTTTTTCTTTTTCTGGAGTCTTTGTTTCAGTTGGTGTAGCCGTAGGATCGCCGTTAGCGTTTGGTGTAGCCTTCGAGCAGCCAGACAGTATCATCGTGAGAAGCAGAGTTAAGTTGATCAACATCATAGAAAATTTTCTCATTGTTATCCCCCTAAAATTTTATTAGTATTCTCAACTGGATGTCTGTAAAACTATTCTTTTACAGCACCTATTGTTAAGCCTTTTTCAAAATACTTTTGTAGGAATGGATACAGTAATATAATCGGACCGATGGCAAGTACACAGGTAGCCATCCGTGCTCCTTCGCTAGGAAGCATGCCGATAGCGGCTTCGATAGATTTAGAGGCTGCTGCATTGGCTTGCAAATAACCAATATTGTTCATTAAAGATTGCAGTAAATATTGCAAGGTGTACAGCTTCGGCGTTTCGATATACAATGCAGTGGTCATCCAGTCATTCCAGTAGGATATCGCTGTGAACAGACCGATAGTCGCCAGTGAAGGTTTAGAAAGCGGAAGTGCAATACTGAAAAAAGTACGAATTTCACCTGAACCGTCTATGCGTGCAGACTCGAACAAGGAATTAGAAATCGATTTGAAAAAATTTTTCATAATCAGCACGTTAATCGCTGACACAAGGTAGACGACAATGAGTACCCAGATCGTATTTTTAAGATGCAAATAACGTGTAATTAAAATGTATGATGGAACAAGTCCGCCATTGAACAGCACTGGAAAGTATACGAATAAAGTGAGTGCATTGCGAAATGTAACTTCAGGGCGCGTCAACGAATACGACAGCATTGAAGTAACAAACAAATGCAACAGTGTACCGACAGCCGTTACAAAGATCGTAACGCCGTATGCATTGGTAATCGAGCCTGCTCCGCTAAATACATAGCGATAAGATGAAAAATCGAACACTTCGGGAATTAAATGATATCCGTCAACCATAAGCGACTTTTCAGATGTAAACGATATCGATACAACTAATAGCAGCGGAACGATACAGGCTAAAGCAGATATAATGAAAATGAGATGAATCATAACTTTTGAAAGATGAAACTTGTTTACTACCATGGAACTCCCTTCCTTCCTTTCTTTCTCTACGCTGATCGATTAAAATAAGGCGCTGTCGGGGTCTGTTTTTTTAATAATATAGTTAGAAATCAGGACAAGAACGAAGCCAACTACTGCCTGATATAAACCAATTGCAGACGACATACCATAGTCGTTCAGCTTTTTCAGAGAGCGGAATACAAGGGTATCGATAACATCCGTTGCACCATATAGTGCTCCTGAATCATTGGAAAGGGTATAGAATCCATTCCAGTCGCCTAATCCGCCATTGAACAACTTACCAACCCATAGCAGACAAAGGACGATAATAATCGGTTTCAGCAGCGGCAGTGTAACATATTTGACTTGCTGCCACTTCGAAGCACCATCCAATTGCGCAGCTTCATAGTAATCAGTACTAATCCCTGCGATCGCTGCTACATACAATACGGAGTAGTAGCCGATATTTTTCCACAGATAGGCAAAGGGAAGGATATAGCGCCAATACGAAGGATCACTGTACCAGTGAATTGCTTCTCCACCATTTGACGTAATGATATTGTTGACAATGCCTCGGTCTACACTAAGCATACCGAACACAATATACTGGACTACAATCCATGATAGGAAGACTGGGAGCAATATCGAACCTTTATAGGTGGCTGAGAGAAATTTATTTTTTACTTCGCTCAATAGAATGGCCAATACTAGAGCACCGAGAGTAACGGTAACCATTTCTACTATATTGTAGAAAAGTGTATTGAACGTAACAATTTTTGCTGTTTCAGATTTAAAGAAAAATTCGAAATTTTTGAACAGCGGATCCATCCATGCGCTTCCCCATATACCATCGCGAGCTTTATAATCTTTGAAGGCGATAAGAACACCGCCCATTGGGATATAACACATGACGGCAATAAATAATAAACCAGGCGACATCATAAGATAGAAAGGAAATTGATTGCGTGCGCTGCGCAATGTTCTGTTATAAATTGGTTTTGCAATTAGTTTCATTTAGTTCACCCCCGTCCTTGCATTGCATTTCTGTCTTCCTTTATCTTATTTGGAGGTTTTTTTTTCCTCAACAAACAAAAATATCATTCTCTTAGTTTTTCTACACAAGACAACTCTAAAAAATAATAAAATCTCCGAAGAATCATTAATGGTTGCGACTTTATATGAAAGCTTGTACTATTGTCGTAATAATTATAAATACATAGAAAATCGAAGTCGTATTAACTAGGGGGTCACAATGAAGCAAACGAGTATAATAAAAAGAAGCAGTACGAGCTTCCTACGTAAATCGTTTTTCTCTTTTCTGATTATTACGATTCTTATCACTGCGTTGCTTACTGTATTTTTGACCATCAATTATTTGCGCACTAGTATTTCAATGATAAACCGTTTTAATCATGAGCTGATTGAACATTACAATTACAGTATTACCTACCTAGATGAGACTGTAAAAAAATTGGGGAATACGCTATACAGCGATAAAGATATTCTCCAATTTATTAATATGAAGAAAAATGATGAGCTCGTGGCGATTGTGGCAAGTAAGGTCATTGATAGGCACTTCCTAACACTAAAAGATATCGAGAGCGTGTATCTTTACAATACGGGGTTGGATGTTATTTATTCATCAAGGACCGGCGAACGCCAATCAGTCTCTACATTTTCAGATCAGGCGATTGTGGCACTGCTAACCGAAAAAAAATTTGTAGCTGAGTATAGTGGCCGGCCTATTGTGACATCTGTAGAAGAAGCAACGCAATCGGCTGATACATGCTCCTATATATTATTTGAACCGGGAGTGACCTCGTCAGGCTTGAAAAATGCTATTGTCGTCAACATCAGAACGAAAGCGCTTACGGATTCAATTCAAGCGATAAATGGCAATGACCCTGAAACGAAATCGTCCTTTTTAGTAGTTGATACGAACGGGTCTATTCTAAGTAAGACGTTCACACCAGAGTTTGAAAAAAATATGAGTGAAGTACGCGCATTAAGCCAGGAAGCACATGAACTTGAAAGAAGCAATAATCAGATAAGAAAAATTGGCGGAATCAGCTACCTTGTATCAAGCAGCAAAAGTAATGCAAATAACTGGTACATCATGGGGCTAACTCCTGTTAAAGAAACGTTTAAAGAGGTAATTAAGTCGTCATTTATGTCTGTAGGTATCGTAGTTGTTATATTCATAATTTGTGCAGTAATTTGTCTCTATTTGGCTCGCAGACTGAACTATCCGATTCAAACGATTACGAAAATTATAAACGGCGAAGCTCCCGAAAAAAATGATGCAGTTGTTTCGGGAATGGAGGAATTTAACTATATTTTGTCTGTGTTCGAATCGATGAAAGAGAAAAATCAACAGCTTGACAAAATAATTCATGAAGCAGGTTATGCTGTCAAAGAAGATTTTCTCAATGCATTATTAAGTGATAGTACCACACACACCAAAGACAAAGTGCTGGAGAAGCTGCATGACATCAATTTGGATTATATCGCCACCAGTCAGCTTTGTATGTGTCTCATTAAAATCGATAATTACAGCCAATTTGTATCTGTGAATAGCCAGAAGGAACGATGGGCACTACGCTATGCTATTGTGAATATTGCAACAGAACTGGCAGGGGACTATGGTGTGTGTGAAATCTTCAGCAGTGAACCCGATAAATTCGTAGTGCTTATGGATTGTTTCACAGTAACCCAATATAAAGTGCTGCAGGAGAAAGTAGAGCGTTATTTGCGTGAGGTGCAGAGTAATACACTTAAGTATCTCCGTATTTCTTTATCAATGGCGTATAGCACGATGTTTCAGGGGCTCGAGCATTTGCCTAGCATGTATAATAATATGAAGGGCTCCATTCTCTTGAAGATGCGCTATGGACATGGCTCTATTATTACTCCTTACATGATGGATGAAATCAACACAGATAATTTCCACATCTCCATCAAGAAAGAGGAGCAGTTGGTTGAGAAGGTGCTCGAGGGCAATTATGAATCTGCTGCTGCAATCTATCAAACGATAAGTCCGATGCTATATCAATACATGTACGACGAAATCGTGTATTGCATTGTCCATTTGATTTACAGCATTTACTCCAATGTGTTAAGTAAGATGCCTGCTGTAAAGGATAGCCAGGATTTAACGCTACAGCAGTTTTTGCGCGGGATCCAAAATGCAGAGGTGAGTACAGATATAGACAGCGTGATGGATGCGTTTTTACAGAAGCTAAGTTATAAGGTAGGAGCTATCAGAAATACATCTAATAGTAATGACCATTTGATACTACGCATTATCGGAATTGTCAATCAAGAATATTCCAACACAGAATTATGCCTTAGCTTTATCGCCGAAAAACTACGGCTATCATCGAACTATATAGGCCAAATTTTCAAAACAGCACATGGACAGTCTATAGCGCAGTATATTTTCGATACGCGAATGCAAAAGCTGGATGAATATATGCGTAATACGCAACTGCCTTTAACGTCTGTTATCGACAAGGTGGGACTAGAGAAGAATAATTATTTTTATACGCGCTTTAAAAAGCATTTTGGCATGTCCCTGAGTGAATACAGACTGCAGCTGGGGCAAGAAATAGATAATGAAAATGATATGACAGTTTAATATTAGATTTGCTGCAGAAGAGCCTAATTCCATTGCGGAATTGGGCTTTTTTTTTGTTAGCTTGAAAGGCATCGGCTATAACGAGCTTTCGGATCTGCTGTTCTTCTGTAATAAATACGGAAATTGTTTGAGACTATTAAAAAATAGTGAAATTCAATCTTTTTGAAGAACTTTAGCCGAGAAATATTGAAGGAAAGCATAATTTTTCGTGTATTCAGACTTTTTAGTATTAGTTACTATCAGATTACAATTCAAATATTGAGCAAAGGAGCAGAGGGGTTATTTTGGGAATTAATAGATAATTCAATATAGCAAAATACACGTAAAAAAGACTGGAGGAACATAAAATGTTAAAAAAGAAATTAAGCTTTTTAATTGTCATGAGTATGCTAATCACGACATTGCTAGGCTCGGGAATGAGTGTACAAGCTTCAAGCATGACGGGTGGCAAAATACAAGCACAATTTTTCGTTGCACCAACAGGTAACGATACCAATGACGGGTCTTACGACCATCCATTCGCTACGATGCAAGCGGCTAGGGATGCCGTTCGCTTAATTAACGAAGAAATGACTGGAGATATTTACGTATTTATTGCTCCGGGTAATTATTATGTAAACGAGCCGATTACTTTTGATAAGAGTGATTCGGGAACAAATGGATTTGATGTGATCTATCGGACATTGGGCGCGCCAGGCAGCGTATCATTTATTGGAGGCATGAATACAACCTCCGCTTGGTCGGAAGTGCAGGCATCAGCCGATCCGGATAACCCTGATTCGGATATGCAGCAAAGCATGGTCGGCAAAGTGTATAAGACAAATTTGCAGTCGCAATTGAATACTATTTATCCGAATGGGCTCCCTGCTACTTCAGGTCCGCTGCCGAATAATGCAAACGGAGCCTTTCATGTGAACACCCTTTATGTCAACGACACGAGAGTGACACAGGCAAGAACGCTTAACTCTAATAAATATCCAGGATTTCCGTCATCGTTTTTTGACAATCCGCTTTATTCTGCCGGCGGATCTTATATCAGTATGACTTACAAGGCTGCCGATGCCTCGAATATATTTGAAAGTAAGCTTATTAATGCGCAAGCACGGGGCGATTTAACGGTACAGATTGTCGCTAACGATATTGGTGGAGATCATTCTTGGAATTCCGATACTTTGCCTGTAACCAATATAAACCCCTCTTCGAAAGTGCTTACTTTCAACCCGAACAATGTTGCAGATTTTGCTTCACTTTACTGGATTGGAGGCACTTCCAGGTATTATTTGCAAGGAAATCTAGCTTATTTGGATACCCCTGGTGAGTTTTACTTTAACCCGGTATCATACGACCTTTACTATTATCCACAAGATGATGAAGTAGATTTGGAGCAGCAGAATATTGTTGTTCCGACGACGGAACAGATTATTAACATTACCGGCGAGAGAACCGGTACATGGGATGACACCGTCATTACCCCTGTTCATAATATCGTTTTCGATGGACTTGGGTTTAAAGACACAAGCTCTCCTAGTTATTACTCAAGTGGTTTTCCATGGCTTGAGTATGGTAATGGCGTAAAGCATTATCCATTCCCGGATTATGCGAAAAATTCGTCTAACCCTACATATGCAGGCCAGAGCGAACGTCCGCAGTTTATGAGTGGAGTGCTAACATTGAATTATGCGAGTCATCTTACCATTACGAACTCACATATTAAAAATGCGGGATTGATGGGTGTAGAACTTGGAGTTGGCACCAGCAATGTTACCGTCAGCAATTCGCTTATTGAATATACCGGTCATGGCGGCGTCGATATTCAGGGCGGTTTTCCAGGTGTGGACGGAAACTCACAGGCAGAAAGCTTTACCAATCATAATCTTATCGACAACTTAGTTATCCATGACGTAGGGCAGCTTACCTTGCTGTCATACGCGGTTGGGATAAGCAATGCAACATACAATACGGTATCGCATATTGAAATGTATAATTCTCCGCGCCGTGCGATTATACTGCAAAGTTCAAATGTTCAAGGCTGGGATAACGGCTGGTTAGGTGATGGATATACGAATCCAGATTTTCCATACGACCTAAAACGCGACCAGTATGCCCACCACAATACGCTTTCAAATATTTATATCCACAATGTTCAGCAGGACGGTGGCGATGACGGTGCAATCATGACCGCATTTCTATACTATCCGCGCGACAACTATTCACAGCCCAATTATTTTAATCAGATCATAGTGGATAAAGTTGCCGCAATTCCGACGATGAATGACATTGCGCCAAACAACATCAATTTTGATATGGGTTGGGTTGGGATTCATACTTCAAATATTAAGACCGTAAATGCGCACCAATATAACATTGAAAATGACAATCTTCAAAACGGCCAGGTTGTCGTTGACAACACAACGTTCAACTTTAGGGGACCTCAAGACGGACTTGAAAACTTTGATGATTCAAAAATGGATTATGCGAATATCGGCGTTCAAACTTGGCGTTACCCGGCAGAGTTTGCGGGCGCCATTACGAATACGGCAATAACGCCTCCGCAAGATTTATATTTTTCGGATAATTTTGAGGAAAAGTTGGATTTGACGAAATGGTCATACAGCGGAGTTCAACCAACGATTACGAAAGAATACATGTCGGAGGATATTGTCGGTAAAGGTGCCCTAGACTTAAACAACCTTGGAGCAACAAAGTCCATGCTTTACCGCAATTTTGCAGACAATCTTAACAAAGTGGTCACCGTTGATTTCTTTGACAGGGCTCCATCACGTCTTGTAACCTATGGCGTGGGACATCCGTTATACGTGACAACGAACATTTATGCACGAGTAGACGATGGAACAACTGAAGGTATTGTTGCAATGGGCGTTAATTCAGGTATTAACGGTAGCAATTATGTAGTGAATGTTGGCAATACAATAACGGCAACGAGTCTTCGCCGAACTACAGGCTGGCACACGCTTAAGTTCGACTATTCAACGCCAGGGACAATCGTCCTTTCTATTGACGGAGAAGTGGTGAAGACGCTCAATAGCGAAACATGGGAAAACACACCAGATTCTTTCAACTATGTATCGCTTGGTTCACCTAATGGTACCGGTCATAATTACTTTGATCAGTTCAATATCTATGGTGGAAATCAAGCACCGGATCCTGGCTTTATTCCTTTCCAAGCCCCGCCGGATTATGATAGTTCGAATGACAATATTGAACAGTTAGATTGGGATTTTGAAGACAGCGTTACGCCTAGCGATTTTACGAATTACTATAGTGGCACATTGAGCGTGGTTGACAACCCCGAGTCATCGGGCAGCAACATAAGTAGCAAAGTGCTCTATCAGAGTGGTGGTGTTTCCCAATATACTAACCAGACGTGGAGCAACTACATGCTTAAATTCAAGTGGAAATTAGGGGAATGGAACAATGCTTCGGATAATGTGCATCAGTATGACGGCTTTACTATATTCGTTGATGCGCAAGGTAATCCTACTGCTAACCCATCGGCTTACCAAGTTATTTTCAGAAGAAACATGAAAGGGGGCATACCTGGCGGCGGTCAGTATCCGGCTGGCACACCGTTCTTTTCAATCAATCAACACAATCCCGGGGATACGACATTGGCAACCGCGCCTGCGCCCGAAGGGTTTGATCCCTCGGAGTGGCATGATTTTCAAATTCAAGTGTTCGGCGGTAAAATTGGACTTGTCGTTGATGGGCAAAAGATAATCTCTCATGAAAGCAACGCCTATACGAGCGGTAGCTTCGGTTTCGGTACTTATAACAGTGATCAGTACTTTGATGATATTCAAATCATATCGAATCCGCGGTATGTCAATTATGCGTCTAATTTGAACCTTGGTAATGCAGCATTAAACGGCGATTTTAACCCGGGCTACGACACTTATATGGCAACTGTAATAGATGATATACAGCCTGTGACACTAATCAAACCTAAAGTTGTACTAGATAATACAAGCATTGCCATTAAGCTGAACGATACAGATATTACAAGCAGATTTGCAGATGATGTTACGCCGGTTTCTTTAGATCTGAATAAAGGCAGAAACGTCCTGGTTCTGAACCAAACAACGTTGGCAGGAAGCCAAAACTATACGGTTTATGTTGACAAGCCTTATACGATCGAATCGGTAGATGAGATTGCACCTATCACTGCGCAGGTCGGCATTGCTCCGACATTGCCTGCTGCGACCAACGTGACGTTCACGGATGGAACGAGCCAAATAGCCAATATCCAATGGGATCTCGTGGATCCATCTCAGTATAAACAGACAGGTACGTTTACGTTAAGCGGCCAACTGGTCGGATTAAACGGTACGATCAGCATAACAGTCAGCGTCGAAGGACTTGAGTCGCTGGGGCAACTTGAAGATGTCACAACCGTTGCGGGGACGGAGCCGGAATTGCCGTCAACGATTAGCGCTCAGTTTACTAATGAAAATAGAGATTTAGCGTTAACGTTTGCTGAATTCGATCTTGCCATGTATGCAAATGCAGGTACAATCATTGCGGTTGCAAAAATTGACCAGTATGAGGGTGATGTTTTGCAAAAAGTGATCGTGGAAGCGGCACCTATAACATTAGACGACTTAACAGCACCAACTTGGCCGGTGAATACGGCAGCAGCAGCTACGAAAATCACGAAGAATAGCTTGACCTTGAGCTGGACTCCTGCACTCGATGCTGTTGGTGTTACCGAGTATAAAATAACTTGGGAAGACGGCAATAAAAGCGTCACAGTTGATGCAACTGTGAATTCCGTTGATATTACGGGATTGAATGCTGGAACGAAGTATGTGTTCACAATCGAAGCGAGTGATGCAGCGGGGAATTGGAGTACTACTGGTCCAATCGTAAGCGTGAATACGCAGTCGGGCAATAGCGGCGGAGTCGGTACGGGTACACCGGGAGATGGAGGTAACACTCCAGATCCAGGAGATACAAGTGGCAATGGCGGGAATCCGATCGTATTCACGGATATTTCTGGTCACTGGGCGAAAGTGTCTATCCAAGAAGCGATTAAGCTTGGATTCATTGCAGGCTATACAGACGGTACGTTCCGACCTAATGCACAAACGTCACGTAGCGAATTTGCGGCAATGTTGAGTCGTACGTTGAAGCTAGAAGGAGAGGGTGAGGAATTAGCCTTTGCCGATCTTGAGCAGATACCAGCATGGGCTAGACCTTTCATTGCTCGAACGACAGCGGCAGGAATATTACAAGGCTATAGCGATCATACATTCCGACCGGATCGAAACATTACCCGAGCTGAAATGGCTGTCATGATCGTTCGTGCATTGGGACTCAAGGTTGATTCGAATGCGAAGACAACGTTTGCCGATGCCAACACCATTCCTGCGTGGGCAAAACCTTATGTAGCTGCTGCTAATGAAGCAGGTCTCATTAAGGGTCGAGGAAATAACCTCTTTGCACCGAATGAGAACGCGACAAGGGCGGAAGCGGTGATCATGATCTTGGCGTTGTTGAATTACGAATAGATTGTATGTAAAAGCCAAACAACGTACATCGGATCAGTTGATCCGATGCACGTTGTTTATTCGGGTATAGATTCAGTGAGAACTGCGCTTGATCGATTAGATCTAGGCGCTCGTATTGCCGGGGCCGTACCGGTTTTCAACGTAAATCTGATTATGAATTTTTTTGGGAATTTGCCAAAAGAACTTGAAGGGGCAGCGATTGTCGACGGCTCGGGTCGCTTTAACACAATTTTGCGTATATTTATTCCGGTTGATTTTCGGTTCTTATCAAAATGATATTAATTTGGAGGCAAAATATGAGACGAATTATTTCCTTGAACAAAACCTGGCGATATAGCGAAGCTTTCGACGATAAGTTCATTAACGAAAATTTTGATGACAGCCAATTCCAAGTCGTTCATCTCCCTCATACGAACAAGGATGTTCCGTATAGCTATTTCGATGAGAAAATATCCCAGTTAATTTCCTGTTATCGTAAGAAAATTAACATTCCGGAGGAATTCGGTGGCAGAAGAATCTATCTTGACTTCGAAGGCGTCATGTGCTATGTGAAGGTTTACTTGAATTCGGCCTATGTAGGTGAGCATAAAGGAGGCTACACTCCTTTTTCCATCGATATCACGGATCACGTGCGCTTCGGGTCATCGAACCATCTCGTAGTGATGGTGGATTCGACGGAAAGAAAAGACGTTCCGCCATTCGGCAATGTCATCGATTATTTGGTGTACGGGGGAATTTACCGGGAAGTCTCATTAAGAATCGTGGATTCGGTTTTCATTGAGAACGTCCGGCTGGAGTCTGTCGACGTTTTATCGAATGCGAAGAAACTGAAAGCGGAGGTTTATCTAGAGAACCGTACAAATGCCGAAAAATCCGTAGTATTATCACTAAAACTGAAGGATGGTGATAGGGTGATTAGCCAGGCGACGAGAAGCGTCGTCATTCCCCAGCAGATCGGAGACACCGTTCAATTGACGCTCGATATCGATGAAGGGATTGAATTGTGGGATATCGATGCTCCCCGGCTATACGATGTAGAAATCTATTTGGAGGGTGAAGGGTTCTCTGATACGTTTGAAAGAAAATTCGGATTTAGGGAAGCACTTTTCAACACCGACGGATTTTATCTGAACGGAAAGAGAGTGAAATTGAGAGGGTTAAACCGGCATCAATCGTTCCCCTATGTCGGCTATGCCATGCCTGCTAGAGTACAGAGAAAAGACGCCGACATCTTGAAGCACGAGCTCGGTCTGAATATGGTCAGAACTTCCCACTATCCCCAGTCCAAACATTTTCTCGATCGTTGCGACGAAATCGGATTGTTGGTCTTCGAGGAGATCCCAGGTTGGCAATATATTGGTGACGATGAGTGGAAGGAAGTTTCGAAGGCGAACGTCGTCGAGATGATCCGAAGGGACTGGAATCGCCCTTCTATCGTTCTATGGGGCGTGCGGATTAACGAATCGCAGGACGATCATGACTTTTACGCTGAGACGAACGCTTTAGCGCGGAGGACGGATCCATCCAGGCAAACCGGAGGCGTCAGATGCCTGAACGGCAGCGAGCTGCTGGAAGACGTGTATACGATGAACGATTTCATTCATGAAGGCGGAGATGTCGTCTTGAGAGATCAGAAAGAGATTACGTCCCTGGATCGCAATGTCCCGTATTTGGTCACAGAGTACAATGGTCATATGTATCCGACCAAAAGATTCGACAACGAAGAACGGCAGATGGAGCATTGCTTGCGGCACTTGAAAGTTATTAATGCGGCTGCCTTGGACGACGGGATTAGTGGAGCTATTGGCTGGTGCGCCTTCGACTATAATACCCACAAAGACTTTGGAGCGGGGGACCGCATTTGCCATCACGGTGTCATGGACATGTTCAGAATTCCTAAATTCGCCGCGTACGCGTATAAGAGTCAGATGGATCCGAGTCGAGGGGTTGTGCTTGAACCCACGACCGTTTTCGCCAGAGGCGAAAGGTGCATCGGAGGGGTAACGCCGCTTCTGGTGATGACCAATTGCGATTACGTCGATTTTTATTACGGCGGCGTGAAAGTCGGCAGATACTATCCCGTCAAGGATCGCTTTCCGGGACTCGACCATCCGCCTATCCTGATCGAGGAAATGACAGGCGAATGGGGGATGGCCTGGCAGCAAGGAGAACTGGTCGGGTTCGTGGACGGAAGGGAAGCAGTCCGTAAAACCTATAGCGCGGAGCCTGTCGTATCAAGGCTTATCGCTGAGATTGACGATCTTGTTCTTTCCTCTGAGGAGATCGACGCGACGCGTATCGTCTTCAAGCTCGTCGATCAGGAAGGTCATCTAATTCCTTACATCAACGAGTCGATAAAGATAAGCATTAACGGCCATGGAGAGTTGGTAGGACCCGATCTTGTCAGCCTCGTCGGAGGATGCATCGGGACATGGGTCAAAACGAAAGGACAAAAAGGCGAAATCGTCGTTTCGGCATCCTGCTCCCGCTTTCGCACGGACGAAATTGTCATTCAGGTGGAATGACAATTTCACACGGTGCGGCTCTATTCTGTTTTTTATCAAATAGTTAACAACATAAAAGCATTCGAATTGAAGCGATGAAACTAGTAATCAAATGGATTTTAATAGTGTAACGAATCCCCCACAGCCTGCTGCGGGGGGATTCAAGGTTGGGGTAAATGCCAGTCGTATCAACATTTCAGTTTAAAATATAGAAAGAGGTTAAAAAGGTAGTAGATTTTCTTTACTTTTTGGAGAAATGTTATCTTTTTATTGTTTTCAAGGTGATTGAATCTAGTTAAGCTGACAATATCGAAAAGAGAGGGAACAACGACTATGTGTGTGCAGAATTCGAATTCGCGGGGATTGCCCTCATTGTAATGAAACTATGGAATTGAAAACGGTCGGTGTAAATTAGAATCATCTTGAGAGGTGTTATTATATAAGCTCTTATAAAAAAATCCATGTTATTTTCAAAACTCATTTGGATATTGGGTTCACCGATTTGGCGAAGATTGGAGAGGAAAAGTATTTTAAACACTATATTCCGCAAGCGATTCAATTGGCAAAACAGTTAAGGCAGCAAGGTGGGACAGCGCAATTCGTCTGGACAACGGGATCGTGGTTAATTGATGAGTATCTCAAGCAAGCTTCCGAGACAGAGAAGCAAGAAATGGAGGAAGCCATTGATAATGGAAGCATGACATGGCATGGACTGCCTTTCACTACTCATACGGAGCTTATGGATCCAGCTTTATTGGAATATGGGTTGTCGATTAGTAAAAAGCTAAATGCTCAATATGGAAAAAATATTATTACCGCCAAAATGACCGATGTCCCAGGGCATACGATCGCCACGATCCCTCATTTGTCAAAATATGGTATTAAATACTTGCATTTGGGCGTGAATCCATCATCCAAAGTGCCTAATGTGCCCGATATTTTTATTTGGAGAAATAAAGATGGATCAGAAGTTATCGTTAGCTATGCAAAAAATTACGGAAATGTTGTGGAAATTGATGGATTTGAAGAAGCGATGGTGTTTGCTCATACTGGCGATAATTTGGGACCACCTTCAGCCGCCGAAATTGAAGCAGAGTTTACGCGGCTTGCCAATCAATTTCCCGGAGCGACAATAGTGGCTTCCACGATGGATGAATTTGCTGAAAAGTTGATCACTTTGAAAGAAATATTTCCTGTCGTTCATGAAGAGATAGGTGATACTTGGATTCATGGCGCAGCTTCAGATCCCTTGAAAATATCACAATACCGAGAATTATTAAGACTTCGAGATAAGTGGATGGCAGAAGGAAGATTTTACGCAGACAGTATAGAATATGTTGAATTTTGCAGTCAACTTTTATTAATTCCGGAGCATACATGGGGAATGGATGAGAAGAAGTTTTTGGCTGACTTCAAAAACTATTCAATACAGGATTTCCAAGCAGCAAGACGGGAAGATAGCGTTTCACAAGATGCTATTTATGACAATTATCGTTACTTGCGACCGTTCGTAATGAATGGTACTTCTTTGGATTTACTTGAATCATCTGCAACATATTCACATTGACTACAAATTCTATAAAAACGAACAGAAAGTCGATGTTGATATAAGCTGGTTCAATAAACAAGCAAATCGGTTGCCGGAAGCAAGCTGGTTTTCATTTGGCTTAAAAGTCGATAATCCGAACTTATGGAAGATGGATAAGCTAGGGCAGCTGCTGTCTCCACTTGAGGTTGTAAAGAACGGGAATCGTAATTTACATGCTGTCAATTCAGGTGTTTACTATGATGGAAGTGATGGGAAAATTCATATAGAAACATTGGATGCTCCTGTAGTTTCCCCTGGTGAGAAGAGGTTACTGCAATTCGATAATAACTTTGCCCCTTTGAACGGCGGCATGCACTTTAATTTGCACAACAATATTTGGGGTACCAACTTCCCAATGCGGTTTGAAGAAAATGCCAAATTTAGATTTTCTATTAAAATAAATCAATAAAGGGGACAGGATGTTATGAAGAAAATTACTGCAGCATTAATCGGAGCTGGACAAAGAGGCGCGGGCGCATATGCACCTTATGCCCTGCAGCATCCAGAAGACATTCAATTCGTTGCCGTTGCTGATAGCGATCCTAACAGAAGGGAACGATTCCAACAAGCACATGGTGTTCTGACTGAGAACTGTTATTCAAGCTGGGAAGATCTACTTGCTGGGCCAAAGCTAGCCGATGCTATTCTCATTTGTACACAGGATAAGATGCATTATGAGCCTGCGCTGAAAGCATTAGAGAAAGGGTACCATGTGCTAATGGAAAAGCCGATGTCACCCGATCCGCGAGAATGTATCGTTATGGGAGAATACGCTAAGAAGTATAATCGAGTGTTTTCGATTTGTCATGTGCTTAGGTATACGGACTTTTTTGCAACGATCAAAAAGATTATTACGGATGGTAAAATTGGCAAACTTATTTCGATTCAACATACGGAAAATGTCGAGCATCGTCATCAAGCGCATAGCTTTGTACGAGGAAACTGGAGGGATTCAGAAGTTTCAAGTCCAATGATTCTTGCCAAAAGCTGCCACGATATGGATATTTTACAGTGGCTTGTAGATGCAGATTGTACTAAAGTTTCATCCTTTGGTTCATTAACCCATTTCCGTAAGGAAAGTGCGCCAAAAGGTGCCCCTATGTATTGTTTGGACGGCTGTCCCATACAGGACACCTGCCCTTATTATGCACCTAAAATGTATATTGAACGAGATGACTGGGTAGGTGAAGTGCTTCGCTCTGTTGTCAGCAATGACACGAGTGACGATGGTGTGCTTCAATCCCTTGAGAAAGGTCCTTATGGAAGATGCGTGTATCATTGCGATAACAATGTGGTTGATCATCAAGTGGTCAACATAGAATTCGCCAATGAAGTGACTGTTGCGTTCACGATGAGTGCCTTTACTTATGAGGGCGGGCGGTCAGTGAAGCTGATGGGGACTCAAGGTCAAATAAGAGGTGATATGGACAAAAACGTTATTGAAGTAACGAACTTCGTTACTAGAATAACAGAGACAATCAATCTGGATACGGACTTGGCAGGGCATGGCGGCGGAGATACAGGCATAATGCGAGATTTTGTCCGGCTTGTACGGAGCGATGGGAAAGAAGAAGGGCTTACAAGTGCAGATATTTCTGTAAAAAGTCATCTGATTGCTTTCGCTGCCGAAAAATCGCGTCTGGAAAGCCAAGTGATTGTTATGGCTGACTATATCAATGAATTAAAAAACGATAAATAAATAAAAAATACTAATAATTAGAAAGCGAGTTTTTAGGCGCATTAGAATTAGACTCTTGGTGCCGTGAAAGCTCTCTTCCAATTTCAAAGGAACTTAACAATGTCTATATTTAGAATAGATGGAAAACAATTCGTGTATAACGGAAAGCCTATTCGTATTTTATCTGGAGCAATCCATTACTTTCGCGTCGTGCCTGAATATTGGGAGGACCGCTTAGTAAAATTAAAAGCTTGCGGTTTGAATACGGTGGAAATTTACGTTCCATGGAATTTTCATGAACCTGTTGAAGGGGAATTTAACTTCGAGTATATGGCGGATATTATACAATTCATTCAGTTGGCGGATAAGCAAGGCTTGTTCGTAATCGTGCGCCCGAGCCCATATATTTGCGGGGAATGGGAATTCGGAGGATTGCCAGCATGGCTACTGAAAGAAGATCATATGCGATTGCGCTGCAGTCATCCTACCTATTTGGCTAAAATCGATGCGTATTACGATGTATTAATCCCTAAATTTTTACCGTATTTATGTACAAACGGCGGACCAATTATTGCGATGCAAATCGAGAATGAGTACGGAAGCTACGGTAACGATAGATCCTACATGGAGCATTTGAAAAATGCCATGATTAACCGCGGGGTAGACGTTCTCTTATTCACATCAGATGGTTATACAGACAGCAACCTGCAAGGGGGGACACTGCTTCCAGATGTTCTAGCTACCGTTAACTTTGGTTCACGGTCGGATGAAGCGTTCGGAAAGCTGCTGGAGTATCAACCGAATAAGCCGCTTGTTTGTATGGAATTTTGGAATGGTTGGTTTGATCATTGGGCAAAAGAGCATCATGTTCGAGCGCCAGAAGATGCGGCGGACGTTCTGGATCAAATGCTGAAAGCTGGCGCATCCGTTAATTTTTATATGTTCCATGGTGGGACAAATTTCGGATTTTATAATGGAGCGAACGATCTAGAAATATACGGATCAACGGTGACCAGTTATGATTACGATGCTTTGTTGAATGAATCTGGTGACATCACGGAAAAGTACATGGCAGTTCGTGAAGTGATTGCGAAGTATGCCGAAGTAGAGAAAATTACATTACCTACCGCTATTGCTAAGAAGCATTTTGGAGAAGTACGCTTGGGGGAACAAGCATGTTTGTTTGATTCTCTCTCTCAGTTGACTACGCCAATCCAAAGCCCTTATCCGGAGGCGATGGAAAGATTCGGGCAGGATTACGGTTTTATTTTGTACACTACTCGCGTTAAAGGACCTGTATCCCAAGTGAAATTAGCCATTCAAGAAGTAAGAGACCGCGCGCTCGTCTTTCTGGATGGGGTTTTTCAAGGCATCGTTGAACGCAAAACGCATAATATAGGACCGGATATATCAGATGGAGATATCGTGCTGGATATTTCAACTGAAGGTGCGGTATTAAGCATACTCGTGGAAAATCAGGGGCGAATCAATTACGGGTTTAAATTAAAGGATCCCAAAGGAATAACAGAAGGCGTTCGCCTTGGTTTGCAATTCCTCTATGACTGGACTATTCATACGCTCCCGTTAAATGATTTAGCGAAGCTCGTATTTAAGGAACAACTTCTCAACGAATCATTTACGCCTACCTTCTATAAAGGAAAATTTCAGGTAGAAGAAATTGGCGATACATTTTTGAAATTGGAAGGCTGGACAAAAGGAGTCGCCTACGTTAACGGATTCAATCTCGGGCGATATTGGGAGATCGGACCGCAAAAAACATTATATATACCAGCTCCACTATTACACGAGGGAGAAAATGAGCTCATTATCTTCGAACTGCAAGGGACGAAAGATCCGAAAGTGATCCTTCAGGATTTCGCCGAACTAGCATAATACAAGCTTTTATTAAAATTTAGAGAAAAAACAAATAAAAGAAGTCGTTATTGTACTTATTTTAGAGAATCGTTGTTATTCATTGTTCTCAATTACACGGGAACTTGTTAAGGTTTTTATGAGAAGAATTAATGAATGCAAGAGGGGAAGAGACATAATGAATTCGAATCAGCTTGATAGAAAGCCTGTCCAAATAAAATCATCTGAGCAAGTGGCACCCCCGCAATGGGCGTTGCAGCAGCAGCAGTTGTTTCGAACTCTTAATCAAGCGGCGCAAGAATTCATTGCACGTTACACACATGCAGATGGCACTTTAATTTGGCGCAGTGATTGGCCAGGTATGGATGGTTCAGATGATCCCTATGAAGGTTTTATGAATTTGGCACTTCTGTATGTTCTAGGCGGAAGTGCTGAATTACATGAGCAATCACGCAAAATATGGGAAGGTATCACTTGGCAATGGACGGAATATGGGCAAATTCATCGAGAGTTTGATCGTTATTATGATTGGATGCATCATGGCGAAGGCTATCTGTATTTGTATTTCCTCGGTTTAGCGGGGCCTGCAACGCCTAAAGATCGCCAGCGTGCTGTGCGTTTTGCCAATATGTACACAGGCGACGATCCAGAAGCTCAAAACTATGATAAAGATAAGAAGCTGATCCGCTCTCCGTTAACGGGTAGTTTAGGTCCGAGGTTTCAGGTAACGGAGGAGGATTGGAGTACGCATCGAGGTATTTTAGACGATTATTTGGCTCCATTCGAAGATATTACAGGTGTAGATTTCGCGAGCGGAAAGTGTCCCTGGTCGGATGATGAAACCTATCAGCAGATTATTCAAAAGATGAACGAGCGCATGAATCGTGGTGATGTTCCACTGAATTTGAATGCGACAAGCCTGCTCGCACACGCGTTTTTACATACGGGAGAGGAACGGTTTCGCGATATTGCGATTACGTATTTAAGTGCTTGGGAGGAAAGAACGCGGGAAAATGGTGGCATCATCCCTGACAATATTGGCTTGTCTGGCGAAATCGGACAATATAATGACGGAAAATGGTGGGGCGGGTATTATGGCTGGCGTTGGCCGCATGGTTTCCTAACGATTATCGAGCCGATAACGAATGCTTGTATGAACGCCGTCTTGCTTACTGGGGATATGAAGAAGTTGCAGCTAGCTAGGGAGCAGTTGGATCGAAATTGGGAGCTGCGTCAATTTCAGGAGGATAAATGGGTCGTTCCGAACAAGCATTTCGATAGCGGCTGGACAGATTATCGTGAAGCCACTCCACATTATCCGGTATTTCTGTGGTTCATGTCGATGGCGGATGAAGATCTTGAACGTGTAGAGCGCATCCCGAAAAATCACGATTGGAACGAGGTCATTGTCCCAAGGATGTCAGGCACCGACAAGAAAACGGGACGGAATACGAAGCATTATATTGGTAATATGCAGCCCTGGTATCAATATATTCGCGGACTTAATCCGGATTATCCGCAGCAAATTTTATCCGCAAACTATGAGCTTATTGGCAATCAGCTTGCCAAAATGCGTTCAGCAGAAGGCGATCCGCATAACTGGTCGCAGCAGTACAGCGAGGGTGACTTCTCTAGCATACATGCATGGCAAGAAATGTGTCCGCTTTATTTCGAAGGACTTGTGCAGTTAACTTTAGGGGCTCCGATGCACAATTCTCACGGTGGATTGCAGCATGGTCGCGTACGGTATTTCGACGTTGGAGCCAAACGACCAGGATTGCCTTCTGGCATCTCCGCTTTGGTGGAGATGCTGACAGCGGATTCGGTAACTCTTCATCTGGTTAATACCAGTTTATTCGATGATCAGGAAATGATCGTTCAAGCAGGAATGTTTGGTGAACATCGATTTCTGCAAGTAGAGATTATGAATCAAAAGGGTGAAGTAATGGACTCTGTAACTGTAGGGGATAGATACCTTCAGATTTTAATGCCAGCGGGAACGGGCATTACTTTGCAAGCTTCGATGGAACGATATGTTCATGCGCCAATCTATGATATGCCTTGGCAAGAGGATCATAAGCCAATGTTGATGCAAGGACGAGTAAAATAAGGCAACTGAAATAAAGATGAAGAGGGGACTATGACATGCAATTTACAACGTTCGGTAATATGGGGCTAAAAGTTTCCAAGCTAGGCTTAGGTGGTGCGCCTCTTGGAGGAGTATATGGTCAAACGGATGAGGCGGAAGTAGAGCGGTTAATTCATGAAGCATTGGATTCGGAAATTAATCTAATCGATACTGCGCCTATTTACGGTGACGGGGAATCAGAGCGAAGAATCGGAAAAGCGTTAGCCGGAGGGCGACGGAACCAAGTCATTCTAGCTTCGAAGGCCGTTCGTTCCGATCGCCAATACGATTATACAAGCACGATTCGGTCTGTAGAAGATAGTTTGCAACGGTTGCAAACGGATTGGATCGATTTACTACAAATTCATGATGTGGAATATCAACCTTGGGAAATGATCATCGAAGAGACGATTCCGGCGCTTCAAAAGCTAAAACAAGACGGGAAAATTCGCTACCTCGGCGTGACGACGCGAAATCTACCGCTTTTGCTGCAGTATATGAAAACTGGATTATTCGATAGTATCCAATTTTATGCCAGGTACATGCTTATTGACCATACGGCCAAAGACGAAGTGTTGCCACTAGCTAAAGAAATGGGTATCGGCGTAATGAACGGTAGCGTACTTGGTATGGGCGTTCTTGCAGATGCACCGGCTCACTTTTTGGAAGAGGAAAGCATGTTAGATGTTGAGCGGAGATTGGAAATGATACGGTTCTTGCGAAAGCCAGAGCCTAAAGGATTGATAGAACCCGCTATGCGTTTTAGCTTAAGCAATCCAGATATTCATGTGACCTTAATGGGGACCTCATCTTTGATCTCTTTGAGGAAAAACCTAGCTTATTGCGATGGGGTTAGTTTTAACGAAGAACATAAACAGGAACTGTACCGTCTATTCGATAAACAAAAGCTTTTCGTTTAATCCATACCATATTTTGGTTTGAAAGCTCTGAGATTTATGAAATACATCAATAACTTAAAGGCAACGAGATCATACTCGTTGCCTTTTTCATTTACTTAATCTTTTCGGATAATCGGTATTCCGTCAGTGACATGCCACAATGTTTTTTAAATATCGTATAGAAATAATTAGTTTCTTCAAATCCGCATTTGTCCAATATATCTTTCGTAGATAAATTACTGCTATCTAGTAAATGTTTAACATGAAACATGCGAACATTCGTAATGTACTCGGAAACGGATTTGTCGGTCATCTCTTTGAATTGTTTCCCCAAGTAGTTACTCGACATTTGCAGTTCATCGGCAATTGATCTTAAGCTTAGGTTTTTGTCTTGGTATTGTTCTTCAATCATTTTGATAACTCGAGCGGAGATGACGTTGTGCTTATTTTGTTTATTATGGTCCATCGTGTTGACGATTTCCGCAAATATATTAGCCATTGATTCCCGAATATCATCCTTCGTTTCAAATAGTTCGATATTCGTCGAGAAACTCTGAATTGCGTTAATCAGTCTAGGATTACTATTATTAATAATGTTTATGAAAGTACTGCGGATCATAAACATGAGGTGCATCATTGAGGAAAGCATATTTTCATAAGTAGCCCCAGAATAGTTCTGGAAAAACTCATCATAGGCTTTCAGCGCTTTATCTTGTTGTCCCAGTTTTAGACAATCAAGCAGTAACTTCACTTTCCCTTCTGGATAAGTGGGGGGTTCCTGTGCGATTGTATTCATGAAAGATGGTGACAAGATGCATCCGTGTCCTACCATCATACGATACAGAGATAGTGAATAGAGTTCCGAATACGACTGGAATAGCAGTTCGTTGGGAGCGATCGGTGAGCTGATCGCGGCAGACAGCGAAAACTTCAAGTATTCAGACACTGCAATTTGAATGGTTTTCGTCAATTTGAAAAAGGCTTCCTCAACGTTTTCTTCTAATGGTTGTTCTTTTAATTCCGCAAGCAACACAATCTTATCCGAATCTAATTCAATGACTTCGTTGTCATATTTCGTCGATGCAATTTGGCTAATGATATTAGCGATTGCAAATTTCAATAAAGCGCGATCTCTTTCATTGTAAGCTTCCAAAAACGATTGATAATGATCCAAACGGAATAAAACAAGCTGGAGAGGTTCGTTCAAATTCACATTTGAGCCATATTCTTTTTGCTTGCTTAGCAAATCTTTGGTGCTTAAAAAAGTAGTACCTTGAAGAATATCCTTTAGCCAACTGTTTTTTAGGGTGTGATGATGATTTCTTTGTTTCTGCTCGAGTTCCTCGGTTTTCATTATCATTTCGCTAAATGCGTCATGCAAAAAATGAATATCCACCGAAGAAGGGTCTTTGCTATAAGGCGCTTTTAACTTCTGGCGCACAGTGTTCATCAACTTGCCAACGGGGGCATAAATAGATCTCGACATAATAAACGAAGAGAGCAACCCCAACAATAAAACGACAATGCAGATGATCAAGGTAGAAAATTTAATAGAATTAACAGGACCCATAAACGAATTGTATGATGTTAGACTAATAAATTTCCAGTTAGGATTTTCGGAAGAAACAAAATTTACATTATAAAGCTCGTTATCTATTTTAGTTTTGAAATTGCCTGTTGGAGTTTGGAAATCTAAAACTTTCTTGATGTATTCCGTGCTCAGCAAATTTTTAGAAAACAAGTTTTTATTGGTGTCACTTACAATTAAACCATCCGAATCGATAACCGTAATTCTATTGCCAGATGTTTCTGATTTGGCATTCAACGAAGTAATAATATTACTTAGATGACTTGCTTTGATGTTGACTACAACAGCTTTATCTGGATGCTTGTCTGAGTCATTCCAATAAGGAACGATGTAAGTATAAACATTCGTATGCTGCGATTCGTCATTCACATTATAACCAATAGGTATTGTTCGAGCTATTGGCATAGAAGAAGGCGAGACCATATCCATATTTTTCATTAGGCTAATAATATTTTGATCGTAGAAATCGCTTGCATTATAAAATCGACTAGTTTCAGTAGAAGTAATCCGATCTAGCGTGAGATTGATCGTGTAAACTGAAAAAACATAATCTTGAAGTAAAGTAAGGTTGTTAAGATTTCGAAACGCATCACCTAGCAAGTACATATCATCTTCTTTTTTGTATAGAAGTATAGACGTATATGGACTAAGGATGAGGGAATCCAAAAACCGTTTAGATATATTCTCCATATAATTAGCGCTATAGCTAATTTGAGATAGCTTTGATGAATCCATACGATTGATAAGTTTCAGGGAAGCTGATGAGTAATTTTGGTATAACAGAAGGCTCAACCCCAATATAAGAACGGTCAACATAATGGTTAATGAAATCAGTAATTTGGCAAACAAACTATTATGAGGCTTAAAGGGGAAAATCATATACACATGTCTCCTGTAATCTCTAGTATATTTCAATCGATCGTACCAATTAATTATAGATATCTAACGTTATTTTTGCTAGAGAAACTCAACATTTTATAGAGAGAGTTATTTTTTTGAGAGCCAGAACGACTAAAATTGGTGGCGAGATTGCATTTTATAGTGTTTATATGGAGGGTACTATTGTACAGTGAAATTGCGTCCAAGAGCAACTAGAATAAGAAAATTGGGGTTTATGAGAGAGGAGAATTAAAACAGAGATGAATAAAGGATCTCGGGTAGAAGTTAGCAGTCATTCTCGTATTGGGAAAAAAATCAAGTCTGTTTTGCCATCGAGGAACGAATGGAAATCCCAACGAGCATTTTATACGATGATGATTCCAGGAATAGTTTTATTGTTTGTTTTTAACTATATTCCAATGTTCGGGGTTATTTTGGCATTCAAAGATTTTAATTTATCAAAAGGCATACTGGGGAGCGATTGGGCAGGGTTTAAAAATTTTGAGTTTTTCTTTAGTTCCCAAGATGCTGTTCGGATTACGTTTAATACGATTTATTACAACGGTATCTTTATTGTAAGCGGATTACTTATTGCTATAATTTTTTCACTTTTACTTAATGATATAAAAAATCGTCATCTATCGGGATTTTATAAAAGCGCTATGTTCCTTCCCTTTCTTATGTCGTGGGTAGTTGCAGGCTATATATCTTATGCATTGTTTAACGTTGATCTTGGAATTATTAATCAATTCTTAAATGCATTAGGTTTTAACTCCGTGAATTGGTACTCGGATGCAGAGAAGTGGAGATACATCCTTCCAATTGCTAACTTATGGAAAACTGTTGGATATCTGAGTGTTATCTTTATCGCTGGATTAGCAGGAATCGATCATTCGTATTACGAAGCGGCTGAAATGGAAGGTGCCGGGAAAATTCGTCAAGCACTGAGTATTTCCATTCCTATGTTAACGCCGATTATCGTGACGTTATTCTTGCTACAGCTTGGCAAAATATTTTATGCTGATTTCGGTCTGTTTTACAATTTGCCCAGAGAAAGTGGCTTATTGTTCAGTACGACCGATGTTATTGATACCTATGTTTTTCGTGCTCTTAGAACAATGGGAGATATCGGAATGTCTTCAGCGATTGGGTTATATCAATCTGTAGTTGGTTTTACTCTTGTCGTTTTATCCAATTGGATCGTTCGCAAGTTCAATAATGAAAACGCATTGTTCTAAAAGGGGAGGAGGTACATCATGATAAAGAAAAGTAGCAACATTTTTTCAGGTCAAATAATAAGTAACATTATTCTAGCCGTTTTCAGTCTCTTTTGTATATTGCCATTGGTGCTCGTGTTTTCGATTTCTTTATCAGATGAGAGATCGATTGCTAGCTCAGGGTATAGCCTCATTCCAGAAAATTTCACTTGGTTCGCCTATGAGTACGTTATGAACTCAGCTGACAGTCTATTTAGAGCTTACGGTGTGACCATATTCGTAACTGTCGTTGGTACAGTGCTTAGTGTAATAGTAACTGCTTTACTCTCTTATCCATTATCACGCAGCGAATTACGTTTTCGTCGACCGGTTCTGTTCTACGTCTTTTTCACGATGTTGTTTAATGGTGGTTTGGTGCCTTGGTACATTCTGATCACACAGTATCTACACATGAAAGACCAGATTTTCGTACTGATCGTGCCGTACTTAGTTTCTGCATGGAATGTGCTCTTAATGCGAAATTTCTTCCGTACTATTCCAGAATCTATTATGGAATCCGCTCGAATTGATGGGGCTGGGGAATGGCGTATTTTTTTCAAAATCGTATCGCCATTATCGTTGCCTTCTTTTGCAACGATTGCATTGCTTAACTCGATAGCTTATTGGAATGATTGGTGGCTTGGTTTGCTGTTTATTGAAAATCGCAATTTGTTCCCGCTTCAGCTCTTACTTCAATCCGTCTTATCTAATCTTGATGCACTTGCAGCATTCTCGGCAGCTCGCAATATTGTCGTAGAACTACCTGGAGAAACAGCAAGAATGGCGTTATGTATATTGGCGATTGGACCGATTATAATTGCTTATCCGTTCCTTCAGCGTTACTTTGTCAAAGGCTTAAGTGTAGGTGCCGTTAAGGAATAAAGTAAACGGTACGTTAGGTTCGGTGATATTGCAGATTATCTGCATTCACATATAGGCTTCATCAATAAAGAGGAGGGTTTTTCAACATGAAAAAAAGAAGATCAATTCGTTCCAAATGGGTATCGCTAGCATTGGTGGGCGCGTTTTCCATCACTGCACTATTATCTGGATGCGGGGCAGATAAACAGAATACGCCATCTCCCACATCCGATCCAAACGCAGCAACATCTGAATCACCTGATTCGCTAGCTCCAGTTGAGCTGAGTTACTATTATGTCGCACCGCCGCAAAAGAACCAACAGGCAATAGAAGATGCGCTGAACGTAATTACAAAGGAAAAAATTAATGCAACTGTCAAATTAAATGCACTTGATTTCGGTAACTATGAACAAAAAATGACAGTTATGATCGCTTCTGGTGAAAAATTCGACCTTGCTTTTACTGCATCTTGGTTTAACAACTATTTTGCTAATGCAGCCAAAGGAGCATTCCTTCCGCTAGACGATCTGATGGATCAGTATGCACCACTTACGAAATCAGGAGTTCCCGCAAAAATATGGGAAGCGGCTAGAGTAAACGGTAATATTTACGGTGTTATTAACTATCAAACAATGGCAGCTGGTCAAGGGATTTCGGTTCAAAAGGAATTAGCGGATAAGTATAACTTCGATTGGAAATCGGTTACTAAGCAATCTGACCTAGAGGTTTATTTGGAAGCAGTGAAAAACGGGGAACCGAATAAGGTACCTCTAGAATACTCAACAGCATCGGATTTATTTAATCTTAACATGCATGGATTCGATGGCATCGGTGATGCCAAATCACCAGGTGTAATATCTTTGGTAGATTCAGATTTGAAAGTTGTGAATCAATATGAGTCCGAGGAATACAAAGGTTTCATTACAATGCTGCATGATTGGTATGAAAAAGGATATTTGCGTAAAGATGCAGCAACGGTTAAGGATGTTTCCTCTGATCGTAAAGTAGCGAAATACGCGGCAGTAATGCCTGCAGGACTAGATTATGATTCGACGAGCCCTTATGATGCTCAAGGTAAATTGAAGTCAATAACTAGTGTGGAGTGGTATGACAAATTAATTACTAAACCGATCGTAACAACTTCATTAGCGTCAGCAACGCTTACTGCAATTTCCAAAACTTCTGAGAATCCGGAACGTGCAATGATGTTTATCGAGCTATTAAATAGTGATCCAGAGGTTTCAAATTTACTAAACTACGGAATTGAAGATGTTAACTATAAGAAGGTTGGCGAAAACAAGATCGAACAAATCAAAGATAGTGGTTATGATCCGGTAGTTCCATGGGTATTCGGTAACAATATGATCGTTTGGCAAAATCAGAACGAGGAACAGAATATGACCACAGTTTGGGATGAATTGAACAAAACAGCTGATGTGTCGCCAATTTTGGGCTTTACTTTCGACGTTGAACCTGTTAAGTCAGAGATTGCTCAAACCCAAGCAGTAATCGACCAATATTTGGCTGCACTTTCTTCAGGTACAGCAGATCCGGAAAAAGTTCTGCCGGAGTTCGTTGCGAAGCTTAAAACAGCTGGATCTGAGAAGATTATTGCTGAAAAACAAAAGCAATTGGATGCTTGGCGTCAAGTAAACGGCAAATAAATATTTGAATAACGTTTTATAGTTGAGGGAGCTTTCCGAATATTACATTCAAAGCCGGAAAGTTCCCTTTTCTATAGACATTTAAGGAGTGGAAAAAAAGAGATGAGGAAAATTACTGCAGTGCTAATTGGGGCCGGACAAAGAGGCGCGGGAGCGTATGCTCCTTTCGCATTGAAATATCCGGAAGAAATGCAATTTGTTGCTGTTGCGGATACCGATCCAAAGCGGAGAGAGTTATTCCAGCAAGAACATCGTATTTCTAAGGAGAATTGTTATGCAAATTGGGAGGAGCTTCTTGCAGGCCCTAAACTAGCGGATGCTATTCTAATTTGTACGCAAGACAAAATGCATTTCGAACCTACGATTAAGGCATTGGAGAAAGGGTACCACGTTCTATTGGAAAAACCGATGTCACCCGATCCGTTAGAATGCATCATTATGGGAGAATATGCCGAGAAATATAATCGTGTATTTTCGATTTGTCACGTGCTTCGCTATACTGATTTTTTCTCGAAAATCAAAGAAATCATTGCGAGTGGTCAAATCGGCAACCTTATTTCGATACAACATACGGAAAACGTGGAGCATCGGCACCAGGCACATAGCTTTGTCCGAGGAAATTGGCGGGATTCGGAAGTATCAAGCCCGATGATTCTAGCGAAAAGCTGTCACGACATGGATATCATTCAATGGCTGGTGGATTCAGATTGTACTAAAGTCTCTTCATTCGGTGCCTTGACTCATTTCAAAAAAGAGAATGCGCCTGAAGGAGCCCCTAAATACTGTTTGGATGGTTGTCCTGTTCAAGATACATGCCCATATTATGCCCCTAAGACGTATCTGGAGCGGGATGACTGGGTAGGAGAAGTGCTCCGTTCCGTTGTTAGCAATGATACAAGCGACGAGGGTGTTCTTCGTCAATTGAAAGATGGGATTTACGGAAGATGTGTGTACCATTGCGATAATAATGTGGTAGATCATCAAGTAGTTAATATGGAATTTGCCAATGAGGTTACCGTGTCCTTTACGATGAGTGCTTTTACTATGGAAGGCGGTCGATCGATGAAGCTGATGGGCTCACTCGGACAGATTCGGGCGAATACGGACAAGAATGTTATCGAAGTAACAAACTTTAGTACTCGCCAGACGGAGACAATCCAATTAGATAATGATTTGGCAGGACATGGTGGCGGAGATAGCGGTATTATGCATGACTTTGTGCGATTGGTGCAAAGCGATGGTAGAGATAAAGCGCTTACTGGGGCAGACGCTTCTATTAAAAGTCATCTTATTGCATTCGCCGCAGAAAAGTCACGCTTGGAAAGCCGTGTCATCCTGATGCCGGATTATATAGAGGAATTGAAAAAAAACGATAAATAAGTCGAAATCGTGAGGTGGTATCCGTGTCTACGACGCGCACAATCGAATGTAAAATAGCTAAGCTATATGCTGATCAAGTTGAACACTATGAGCAGCTACATAATGAAATTCCCGAGCTGAATAAGAAATATATGCAGGAAGCGGGCATTATTTCATTGCGAATTTTTCGGGACGGATTAAGTTTGTTCATGATTGTAGAATCGGATTCCACATTTGAAGTACAAGGTAGATTCGTCGATCCTGTTGTTGAAAGGCGATGGCAACAGCTCACTGGTGCCTGTTTCTCGGAGATGTGGGTAGATGCAAACGAAATATTCACGTTTACGCGAAGGGAGGATTAAGCAGGATGAACATTATTGAAGAAGCTACCTTAAAGAATCCAGTGCTGCCAGGAGACAATCCTGATCCTTCGATTGTGCGCGTCGGCTCGGACTATTATATGGTAACGTCAACGTTTCAGTTTTTCCCTGGTGTGCAAGTTCTTCACTCTCGGGATTTGGTTCATTGGAAAGCGATCGGTCATGTCATCACTCGTAAGAGTCAACTAGATTTGACTGGAATGCCAGATTCATTCGGTGTATTCGCGCCAGACATCTCTTATTATGATGGGAAATTTTGGGTCGTCGTGCCGTATTATCACGGGCAACCAAGATGTACGAATCTATTATTTACCGCGGACCGTCCAGAAGGACCGTATAGCGAAGCGATAGAGTTGAACCATCATTTTATCGATCCGTCTATCTTCAACGACGATAACGGAAAACGCTACTTGGCATTCGGTGGCGGTTGGGTGCATGAAATGGCGCGGGATGGTTCGCGACTGATCGGAGAAGCGAAGCAAGTATGGCCAGGAACGGGCGGTTCCGCCCCAGAAGCACCTCATCTAGTAAAAAGAAATGGTTGGTACTATCTCATGCTAGCGGAAGGAGGCACTTTCTTCGAGCATAAGGAAACGCTAGCGCGAAGTCGATCGATTTGGGGACCTTACGTACCATGTCCGCACAATCCAGTACTTACTCAGAAGGATCCAGAGAAACGCATTCAAAAAGCGGGTCATGGAAAATTGGTACAGGATGAATCAGGAAATTGGTGGATGTATCATCTCGGCGGTCGTCCTCTTACGCCGGGTGGTTTCTGTCCACTCGGCCGAGAAACGTTCCTACAGCCAGTTCATTGGACAGAAGATGATTGGTTCGTTGTCGGAGACGAGGGAGTTCCGATGGATGAGATTACTATTCCGTACATGGAGAACATGGACGTACCGAACTTCGAATCGGTAGATACATTTTCTGGGCCGGAATTATTACCAGAATGGGAATGGGTACGTCATCCAGTAGATGATGGATTCCGATTGACGCCAGAAGGACTTCAGATTTCCTGTAAACCGTTCATCCCCTATGGTCTTCAATCTACGCTTATCTTAACCCGGCGCTGGAATCATTTCGGCTTCGAAGTGACGACGAAGCTAGTATTTGATTCGAAGAGCCGGGGAGAAGAAGCGGGATTAACTTTGTACCGTGATTCCGACGCATTTCTATTTTTCTCCATACGGAACGGAATCGGGCAAACTGCAGGGCAGACCTTCGATGTGAGTCGCTTACACGAAAACCAGGAGAGCGACGGACTTTACCTGGAGGTTGATTATTACGTTGCTGTCGGCAAAAAAAATCTCGCGCGGGTATTGCTCCCTGCGGAAGCAGCCTCGGCGGTCTGGCTCAAAGCGCAATTACACTCAAAAATGGAAATCTTTACCTTCTCGTATTCTCTAGATGGGGCAACTTATACGGATATCGGAATTGAATTATCTGCGGAATATCTATATCCCGAACGCCATACGCGATTTTTATGCTTTACGGCTCCTCGTGTTGGTGTGTATGCGAAGGGCGTTAGAGGACACGAGGAAGGGTATGCGACATTTGAAACGTTTGATTATAAGGGGTTAACTTAGTACATGTTTACCACATAAAATCAACAAATCAGAGAAAAAGCAACTATTTAGATAAGATCTCTGAGAAATACAGAGATCTTGTTACTTTTTGGACTATTAATTATTTCAGTGCACAGTAGTCTAGAATGGTAGTCGAATTTACAGATTTCAAATGTAAATGAGGGGGGATCTCAATATTTATTATTTTGTAAGCGGTTTTATTAATCCTGTAGCTGCTTGATCAGCTAAGACTTATGCAGAGGCCAAAAACCAGATTTGTAAATGTTTATTTGATGAACGACTGGAGGAAGATGAAATGGTTAAAAAGCATTTAAGCGTTTTGATTGTTCTGAGTATGTTAATTACGACATTTTTAGGCTCGGGAATAAATGTACAGGCTTCAAGCATGACGGAAGGCAAAATACAAGCACAATTTTTTGTTGCACCAACAGGTAGCGACACGAATGATGGGTCATACGACCATCCATTCGCTACGATGCAAGCGGCTAGGGATGCTGTTCGCTTAATTAATAGCGATATGACAGGAGATATTTATGTATTTATAGCTGCTGGTAGCTATTATGTTGACGAGACGATCGCATTCAATGAAAGCGATTCGGGAACAAATGGCTTTGACATTATCTATAGAAATTTAGATGAATTAGGAAGCGTGCAATTTATCGGCGGCAATAAAGTGACATCGGCATGGGAGCCAGTAACCCGTACAGACGCGGATGAAGATTTACCTGCTGTAGCAGCGGGAAGTGTATACAAAACGAATGTGGGAACAGAAGTAAACTTCAATACTCTATATGTGAATGATGCTCGTGCAACGATGGCACGCACGAAAAACAAAAAGGCTGATCCTAGATTTCCAGCTTCGTCCACAGAATATATGAGATCAGCTGGCGGTGGAATATCTTCATTAGTGTATCATGCGGGTGATTTGGATGCGGAATCATTAGCTGGCTTAGAAAATGCACAGACGCGCGGCGACTTAGACGCACAAGTATATATGTGGGACGGGGGATACTGGGATTGGATGACAGATACGATTCCGGTAGCTAGCATTGATGCTTCATCACGTACATTGACCTACAAAACAGTACCGGGAGAACCACATAAATATCGTCCAAAATATGCAACAGGCAATAACGCGAGATACTTTTTACAAGGGAATTTAGGGTTTTTGGATCAACCGGGCGAATATTATTATAACAAAAAAACGGGATATCTTTATTACTATCCGCTAGCTGACTCGGGAAATATAGAAGATCAAAATATCGTCATCCCAGCTGTGGAAAAAATTATAGATATCAAGGGTGCATCTCGTACAAGCATGGTATCACATATTACATTCAGTGGTTTGACATTTAAAGATACGAATTTCCCTGACTATTATGCCTACGGTTGGAACTGGGGAGATGCTGGCGTTGGCTTAGGGTACTACCCACCAGAAGCAGCAGGCAGCACACAACCGTCATATGCCGAACAATCTGAACGAGTAGAGTTTCAGGTTGGCGTCATTACGTTGTCCAACACGAATAACATCACGATATCCAAAACACATATAAAAAATGCGGGCATGTTTGGGATCGAACTTTATTTAGCTAACCAGTATACGACAATTAAAGACAGCCTTATCGAACATACTGGACATGGCGGTGTTAATATTGAAGGAGGTTATCCCGGCACCGGCGGAGATGCAAGCGGAGATGGCTATAGCAGAGATAATACGGTTACCAATTCGATTATTCATGATATCGGTCAGTTAGTCGGTCAAACTGCTGGTGTTACAATCAATAATGCAGGTTATAACACGCTCTCACATCTGGAAATTTACAACACGCCAAGAAGAGGCATATTTATTACAGGCGGTTATAGTCGTAATCCTAACGTTGCCTTTCCGAATGGGGATAAAAATTATAATATTATGACTGATTTATATGCCCATCATAACAATTTCTCATATATCTACTTGCACAATAGTCAACAGGATGGCGGAGATGATGGCGCATTTTTCTCTATGAATTCATATAGAGGTTCAGGTCAATCCAAACCTAACTATATCAATCAGATGGTTATCGACACTGTAGGAGCTAATCCTAGTATGACGGACTTCGCACCAAACGGTATCAATTTGGATGTAGGAGCTTCTGGGTTTGAACTCAGTAATCTGAAAGTCATCAATCCACAAAACTTTAATGTGGAATTGAATACGATCTATCAGTATGGAGACAACATAAAGCTAACGAACACCAATATTGATTATGGTTCTCTTGTAAGCCAAATTGGCAGTTTTGATGATTCTTTAATGGAGTATGATCGAATTGGCGTTACGAAGGATTTCCCAAGCGCCTATTTGCCAGCGGGCCATATTATGAGTGAACCAGATAATATTTATTTCAAAGAAGATTTTGAACATGACATTGATTTTTCGAAATGGTCATATACGGGTACTGCACCAGTGCTGACAACTGAATGGATGTCAGAGGGTGTTCTTGATGGTAAGCAAGGCTTGAAAGTTGATAGCAACAAAGCAGCAGGTGCGAAACCAGTGCTGTACAGAAGCTTTGCGGATGCTCTTAATAAAATCGTTACCGTAAAAATGTTTGACAGACAAAATAAAAATCTAGCTTCTTACGATTCTGGGGTTCAAAATTCCTCAAATGTTAAATCACTGGTAAGAGCAGATGACGGTACTCATATTCTTGGTCTAGGCATAGATGTGGGTGTGGATAGCAACTATTACGTAATGTCTAATGATGGCGCTGTAACAGCATCGGCTGTTCCTCGCACATATGGTTGGCATGAATTGAAATGGGATTATACGAGCGGTACGGACGTGAAGCTGTACATTGACGAGGTATTGGTTTCTACTAATACTACTTTGACCAGTTTCAATAAAATTTCAATCGGTTCTGACGATGGTTTCGGCATTAGTTATTACGACCAGCTGTATATTTATGGTGGGGAAGAAGCATCTGATCCTGGCTCAGTATCCACACCTACTGCACCAGATTATAATTCATCTAATGACAACGTGGTACAGTTGGATGAAAGTTTTGAAGATGGTGTAACACCGGACTTCATTTCTAATAATAGATCGACAATGAGCGTTATTGACGATCCAAACGATCCGAATAATAAAATTTTAGAAAGTATTAATGCAGATGGATCGAATTTCTATGAAATGGGTGCGTTATGGAATAACTATATCTTTAATTTAAAGTGGAAGTTTGGCGGATGGGGCACAGAAGATATACTTGGACAAGCATATGATAATTTCACGATCTATGTAATGGCCGCAGCTATCAATGGAACAACAGCAAATAATCCTGCAGCCTATCAAGTGATCTACAGAAGAAATAAAAATGGAACTACTGGGTTTCCAGCAGGAACTTCATATTTTGAAGTGAATAAGCATACTTCTTCAAGTGATATCTCGCTCGGGAGGAGTGCAGTGCCAGTAGGATTCGTTGCAACGGACTGGCATGATTTTCAAATTCAGACGTACGGCGGTAAAGTTGGGTTTGTTGTAGACGGATCCACATTATTGACTGTAAACGATGGAACGTACACCTATGGGGGGGTAGGTTTTGGGGGAATTAATTCAACGGTTTACATGGACGATTTCAAAATTACTTCAAATCCGACCTACGTAAATTATGGAGCTAATTTCAATTTGGGTAATGCAACATTATCCGGTAATTTTAATCCAAATTGGTATTTGTATGAAGCATCTATCGACGATGTTTTACAGCCGGTCACTTTGGTTAGACCTGAGCCGATATTGGCTGGATCAAGTACAAAGGTGGAGCTCAATGGTGATAATATTACGGAGCAATTTACCGATTATACAACACCAATAGAACTGTCTAACTTAATTTATGGAAGAAACACATTAGTATTATCGGAAATTACGTCAGCAGGCACGAAATCTTATACTATTAATATCGAGAAAACGTATACGATTTCGTCGATTGAAACTATCGATTCTCTGACTACTGAACTAGGAACGGCTCCCGTATTACCTACTTCAGCCGATGTTACTTTTGAGGATGGAAGCAGTAAAACGGTAAGTATTAAATGGGATCATGTGAAGTCAGCACAGTATAAACAGTCCGGAACGTTCACAGTAAGTGGACAATTGGTTGGCGTAAATGAAACAGTTAGTGCAACTGTGAACGTTGTAGGACTCGAGTCTATTGGTGAACTTGAAGCTGTTTTCACAACTGCAGGTACAGCACCAACGTTAGCAGAAACGATTAGCACACAATTTACTGATGGATCTCAAGATTTAGCGTTAACGTTTGCTGAATTCAATCCAGCTATGTACGCCAAGGCAGGTACAATCATTGCGGTTGCAACTATTGACCAGTATCAGGTTGATGTTTTGCAAAAAGTTATCGTGCAATCAGATCCTTCAACATCAGACGACTTGATAGCACCAACTTGGCCGGAAAATGCTGCGGTAACAGCTTCGAAAATCACGAAGAATAGCTTAACTTTGAGCTGGACTGCTGCACTTGATGCTGTCGGTGTGACTGCGTATAAAGTCACTTGGGATAGTGGCAAGGTCATAGTTGATGGAGATGTGAATTTCATTGATATCTCGGGATTGAATGCTGGAACGAAATACACGTTCAAAATCGAGGCGAGTGATGCCGCGGGCAATTGGAGCACAGATGGTCCAGTTGTAAGCGTGAATACCGACGGAAGCGGTTCGTCTGGTGGAGATCCGAGTACGGGTACTCCGGGAGATGGAGGTAATGCTCCAGATCCAGGAGATACAAGCGGGAATGGCGGAGAGCCATCTACTGATATCGTATTAAGAGATGTTTCTGGTCACTGGGCGAAAGCGTCTATCGAAGAAGCGATAAAGCTTGGATTCATTACAGGCTATACAGACGGTACGTTCAGACCAAATGCACAAACGACACGCAGCGAATTTGCGACTATGTTGAGCCGTGCGTTGAAGTTGGAAGGGGAAGGTGAGGAATTAACCTTTGCCGATCTTGATCAGATACCAGCATGGGCTAGACCTTACATTGCTCGTACGACAGCTGCTGGGATTTTACAAGGTTATGAAGATCATTCATTCCGATCGGATCGTAACATTACTCGTGCTGAAATGGCGGTAATGATTGTTCGTGCGTTGGGATACAAGGTTGATTCGAATGCGCAGACAACTTTTGCTGATACCGACACCATTCCCGCGTGGGCAAAACCTTATGTAGCTGCTGCCTATGAAGCAGGTCTCATTAAAGGTCGAGGAAATAACCTCTTCGCACCGAATGAGAACGCGACAAGAGCGGAAGCTGTAACGATGATCTTGGCGTTGCTGAAATACGAATAGATCACAACTGAACACTATCAACACAACTAGGTTAATTACGAGTGGGAGGAAGGTATAATGCCTTCCTCTTATCTTTTTATCAAATGGATTTCTAATAACAGATTTGTAACAGTGTATTAATAAGTTAATAAATTTTTTATGCGAGGTGTACAATGACGAACAATAATCGCAACAAGCCTGCCGAACAGCATAATCTATCTTTTCACGAGCCGATTGATCGTTGGGACGAGGCTCTTCCATTGGGGAATGGCTTATTGGGTTGTCTAGTTTGGGGAAATGGTGAGCCAATCCGTCTTAGTATGGATCGTGCCGATCTATGGGATACGAGATTAGCTCCTGAAGCAGGCAGAGGTGCTTGTTGGACTCGACCATGCATGCTTAATGAATATTGCAGGAAATCTCATGTATCGCGGCGAGAAGGTTCGAGTGATGCATTTGGCAGAGCTGTTATATGAAGGAATGATAGCAGGTGTGTCAACTGGCATCGAATGCTAGTACGGTCTAAGGGCGAGGTCAGTATCAGTAAGAAGGATGCTGGCTTTTTTCATATTACTTAAAAAGCGGACAGAGGCTGGAATCCACCCTTGCACGAGGGATACTGCCTTTTTATGAAAATCGGGATTGCTAAATCAACAGTAGAAAGGTAAAATTGATTTGTATACAAAACTAGGTTTTCTATAATGTTCAAAAGGATGATCATATGGACAAAAAATATTGGGTACCTGCATTGGAGAAAGCAGATGGGGTTTTACGACTTATATCAGAAGAGTCCTATAAGCATCGCTTAATTGATCTGTCCAATCAGCTCGGCATTCATAAGAGCTCTTTATACTCCATATTGCATACTATGGAAGCACTTAATTGGGTTAATAGAGATGCTAATGATACATATGCCATCGGCTCCGCTACGGGGAGATGGGGCCATTCTTACTCACAGGGCCAGGATATAATCGCGTCTTTCCATCGTGAAGCAACCATTACTAGAGATCGCCTGCAAGAGACGATTCAGTTGGCCAGACTAGAAGGGAATGAAGTGTTATATCTAGCAAAAGTGGAAGCCCCTACTATGGTCAGGCTGGCTTCTGGTCCTGGCATGAAGTTCCCTGCTCATGTGACTGCGCTCGGGAAAGTACTGTTGTCGTTCGTGGATGATACAGAGCTAGATTCATTGTACCCGATTCAACAGTTAATGAGTGCCACAGAGTATTCCTTGAAAACAAAGGCGGATTTGGTTAGGCAGCTCCGAATCATTCGTGATGAAGGGATTGCTTTCGACGAGCAGGAAGTCATCGTGGGGTTCAGCTGTGTTTCAGCCCCGATCTTATCTCGATCAGGTGAAGCTATCGCAGCAGTGAGTTGCTCCATGCCACAGCATATCTGGGAGAAGAAGAAGGATGTTGCGATGGATGAAATTCGTCAATTGGCGGGTCGTTTATCCTAATTTCAAGGAGGGAATCATCAATGAGATTGGAGAATAAAGTTATCCTCATTACAGGCTCTGGTTCAGGTATTGGGAGAAGCACTGCGTTGTTGTTCGGTCGCGAAGGAGCAACTGTAATCGTGAACGATCTGAATGAAGCTAACGGAATAGAGACATTGAACGATATTCAAGCTGCCGGAGGAAAAGGTCACTTTGTCCGTGCAGACGTGACAGATCCCGAATCTGTAATGCAGATGGTAGATCAAATTATTGAGAAATACGGTCATATTGATGTACTTTTCAATAATGCGGGAATTAGCGGCGTAGGAGCTTTACATGAAGTCGAGCCCGATGCATGGGACCGAGTTATTCGGGTCAATATTCGCGGTGTATACTTAACATCCAAATATGTGCTTCCGCACATGATGAAACGCAGATCTGGCAATATCATTAATATGTCCTCCTGCGTTGCAGAAATTGGACTTGCCAGAAGGGCATCTTATTCAGCAACGAAGGGAGCGGTATTGGCGCTGACGAAGTCCATGCAAGTGGATTACGCGGCATATAATATTCGGGTAAATGCTCTTTTGCCAGGTACGATACTAACTCCATTCGTTGAGAATTACTTAAAAACTTCTTATGATGACCCAGAAACTGCAATTGCGTCTATTAAGAAACGCCAGCTTGGCGAGGAGCTTGGCCTACCTGAGGATGTTGCCCAAGCTGCATTATTCCTTGCTTCAGATGAATCGAAATTTATGATGGGTTCTCCTCTCTATATCGATGGAGGCGCTACTTTTGGAAAAAATGCTTAAAAAATAATAGATCGCAAAGGGAAGGGGATTTTACAATGAAATTATTAACATTTGTTAACAATGGTGAATATCAACTAGGAATCAAAACAGAAAAAGGTATTTTGGATGTTGCAAGCGCCTTAATGGATATGGCTATGCCAAATGGAGAATCCGTACCGATGACCGTTCATGAAGTGATTAACGGTGGTGAGGCAGCAGTTGAAGCACTTGCTCAATTCACATCACAAGCACTAGAGAAATATGGTGACGAGTGTTCATATTTGCTGGATGAAGAGAAGCTGACGCTCGGTCCTTGCGTGACTCACCCGAATAAAATTATTTGTGTCGGACTTAACTATCGTAAGCATGCGGAGGAAACGAATGCAGCTATCCCTCAGTATCCGATTCTGTTCAATAAGTTCAACAATACGTTGACTGGTCATGGCGACGATATTCCACTGCCAAAAGTATCACAGAAAGTCGATTATGAGGCAGAGCTCGTCATCGTTATCGGTAAAACTGCAAAGTATGTTACGAAAGAGGACGCGCTTAGCCATGTGTTTGGTTATTGCAGCGTGAACGATTTGTCTGCACGGGACTTGCAAATGCGGACACAGCAATGGCTGTTAGGTAAGTCATGTGATAAATTCTCTCCACTTGGACCATACCTAGTTTCGGCGGATGAACTTGGAAACCCGAATGATCTGGATATTAAATGCACGGTCAACGGAGAAGTACGCCAGCATTCTAATACATCGGACATGATCTTCCATTGTGACGAGATCGTAAGCTATATATCACAACATATGACACTTGTACCTGGCGACATTATTCTGACTGGAACACCTGAAGGCGTCGTTCTCGGTTATCCAGAAGATAAACAGGTCTACTTAAAGGATGGTGACATCGTTACGATTGAGATTGAGAAGCTGGGCAAGCTGACAAACCGACTTGTAAGCGAGGTTTGAGAAACATGAGAATTGATGCGCATCAGCACTATTGGCAATTAAGTCGCAACGATTATGGATGGCTTACACCGGAATCTCCTACACTGTACCGGGATTATATGCCTAATGATCTTGAACAATTATTGAAAGGCCATGGAATAACAAAAACGATTGTAGTTCAAGCTGCTGCAACTGTTGAGGAAACAGAATTTCTTCTAAGTTTGTGCGAGACGCATCATTCCATTGCTGGTGTAGTAGGTTGGTTGGATTTTGAACAGGACAATTTTGTGGAAACCTTTGAACGGTTACGTGAAAATCGTTATTTTATTGGTGTTCGTATTATGCTTCAAAGTATAGATGCTTCGAATTATTTGCAGCGTCCTCAAGTTATTCATCATTTACGATGGTTGGAGAAATCGGGATTCCCTGTAGATTTATTGTTTCATTCTGTTCAATTCCCTGCTATATTAAAATTGCTCGAGCTTGTGCCAAATTTAAATGCGGTCGTTGACCATATTGGTAAGCCACAAATTTCGCAGCAAGAAGTATCGCCCTGGCAAGAGTGGATTACAGAAGTCGCCGAATATCCGCAGATGTATTGTAAACTATCAGGGATGGTTACCGAAGGGAATATCGCGGACTGGGTAGAATCTGATTTCAGTTTTTATGTCAAACATGTCGTAAAAGCTTTCGGATTGAAGCGAGTTATATTCGGTAGTGATTGGCCAGTTTGTCTCCTAGCAGCAAGCTATGATCAGACGGTTAGCGTTTTGCTTAATAATTTGCCTGATGAGCTTACAAAGCAACAATTAAACGATGTTTTTGGCAATAATGCGATTCACTTTTATCAATTGGAGACTATTTTATAAAACCTTATACAACACAATAGCTATATTTCGAAGCAAGAAATATAGCATCCAATTGTTTATCCTTAGTTCTTTTCGACTCACACGTTCTTTTTGACAATCTAATTTCCATTAATATCATCGTTTTGGTATTGGGGAATGTGGAATGGGGCCAACCAATGTATAATCAATTGAAATTAGGTAATACCGCACGTAGTTATAATCTTGTTCCAGGCTGGGCTAAACTTCCTGCTGACTTGGACTTCGGATATACACATGGAATTATCGTTGATCGTGAGGATAATGTTTATGTGTTTCACACAGGAAAACCTTCGATATTCAAATTTAATCAAAATGGACAATTTCTAAAAGCATGGGGCGAAGAGTTTGAGGGAGGTGCACATGGTTTTTATCTGAATAAAGAGCAAGATGGGGAATATCTCTATGTCACAGATACCACACGATGTAATATTGTGAAAATGGATTTAGACGGCAAGCACTTGCTTACATTGGAAACTCCAGATCGCACAGATATTTATAATGAAGAATTGAAATTTGTACCAACTGATGTAGCTGTTTCTGCAAATGGCGATATTTATGTAGCTGATGGTTACGGTCAAAGCTGGATTCATCAGTATACAGCAACCGGCGAATATATCCGTTCTTGGGGCGGAAAAGGAACAGCATTGGGGCAATTGAACTGCCCACATGGCATTTCCATTGATATACGAAGCGGGGAAGAAGAGATTTACGTAGCGGATCGCGGCAATCATCGGATTCAAGTATTCACTTTGCAAGGTGATTTTAAAAGAGTAATCGTTGACGATTTGGATATGCCTTGCAGTTTTTATTTTCAAGGCGATGAAGTTTACATCCCTGACTTGGACAGCCGTATTACGATCTTGGACAAGAACGATCGATTGATCTGTCATTTGGGTGAAGACCAGCAGGCTTATAAACAAGCGGGCTGGCCTAATTTACCGAAGTCCTATTATCGTGATAATAAATTCAGCTCACCTCATGGTATTTGTGTGGATTCCCAAGGCTCTGTGTATGTAGCAGAATGGATTGTTGATGGTCGTGTAACGAAGCTTCAAATAGAATAGGAGTAAGGTCAATTACGTAAGCCACTCCAGGACAGTTGCCTTATTTCAGTTGCCGTTTTTCCCGTATGTTGCTTAACTAGTCTTGCAAGGTGGTGAGACGTTTTAAAGCCGCAGCGATGGGCGATTTCTGAAATAGTCAATCCAGTACTAGTTATCAGTTCTATGGCTTTATTGACCCGATACTCCCACAAATAGCGAATCGGAGTCGATTGAACATTTGACTTAAATATTCGCAGTAGATGCTCAGGTGAAAGGCAGGCTTGTATGGCCAGCATCTCAAGAGTGATCTCGCCTGAGTAATGTTCATTGATCCACATTAAAGTGGAATATATGGCTGGGTGCTTTTCCTTTTGGAAAAGCACTCTTTTTGATTCAATCGGAAACAAATGAATAGCAGTAAGTCCCAAGCTTAGCATGGCAGAATCGTCATTGGGGACATGGCGCTGAACGTCGAGCATAAGATCGGTTAGGTGGTTCATCTCCTTCGTTAGCGCAATACATTCAGGTAACTGGTATAAGGCTTCACGAGTTTCATCGGTTAGCTCGGTTACATGGACGGATATCCAACGATGCCACGATTGTTCAGTTTTGGAGAAGATGAAGGTCTCTTCGTGTCCAGGCTTTAGGAGGATCAGCTGACCTGGTAGCACATCGATCTGTCGCTGATCGATCGTCATGCTCATTTCTCCAGTATAGAGCATGACGAGCTGCAAATCTTGCTGGATTCGGGGACCAAATCTTCCTCCAGGAGGGTAGACAATAGAACCAGCAGTGGCATATTGTAAGGCATCGAAAGGGATATTTAATTTATCATTAGGCATGAGCAGTTCTCCAGTCGGCATCGTATAAGATAATTTACATAATATCAATTGTAGATACAATAATGAAAGTTACAGACATTGTCAAGTCATCGCCATCGAAGTATTCTTTTAATAGAGAATAAATTGTTATCGCCAAAGGAGAATGCATAATGAATGGAATTTATACGAAGCCACTCACACCTTTAACGGAGTCACAGATTGAATTCTTCAGAGAACAAGGATATATCCTATTCAAGAAGGGGATGACCGAAGACCTTATTGATGCCTTTAATGGACACATCTATGATATCCGAAATCAAGATCCAATGCCAGAGTGGGCGTCTTGCGACATTAATAAAAGATATTCCGTTAGACTATTCAATCCCCACAAGCATGATAGCTTTTCTAGGCAGTTGATGAAGAATGCAATTGTTCGAGGAGCGCTTGCTCAATTGATGGGTAAGGAAGCGGTATGCGTACAAAGCATGTACTTCTATAAGGAACCAGGCTCTCCAGGACAAGCAGCCCATCAGGATTACTACTATATAAAAAATGATCCAATGACCATGATTGCTGCTTGGACAGCTATGGAAGAAGTGATTGATGTCGAGAATGGCTGCCTATGGGTAATGCCTGGTACGCATAAATTGGGACTATTACCACATGGTGCTGTTAAGAATCTAGAGGAGCATGAGTCACACACTGAAGAGACGGAAGGTGTCGATACTTCAAGACAAATTCCAGTTCCAATGGAGAAGGGGGACATTCTGTTATTCAGTGAACTACTGATCCACTCATCTACTAAGAACCGGAGTGTTGACCGTTGGCGACGCTCATACGTTTGCCATTACATTCGCGAAGATTCCAACGTACTCCACCGCGAGGACCTCCGTCAGAAGTTTTGGTTGTATTAATCTTGAAACAAATAGCCTGCGTATGTGTGCTTATGGCTGATTAGGTCGATTATTAAAGAAGCTTCCATGCCGTGTATCCGTATACGTCTGCTAGCTATACAACAGCAGTCTTTAGCAATGATGGAGAGCATAATACTATTTTTCTCCATTAGGCATAGTGGATGAAGTACAAAACAAAATACAATCTTGGCAATAGAAGCTATGATGCTGAAGAATGAATATGGTTTGACTCATAGCTTAATAGTGCTCAAGTAGAATTCAAGAAAGAGAGGCCCATGCAATTGCGCATGGGCCTACTCGATTTAGTTATATGTATTCTCAAACATTCATTTTATATGTCTATACTCACTTGGGGTTATACCCATATTTAAGGACCTTTACAAAGCATTATGATGACACTATACATCTAATTCTGTAAAAGATAAACTAAACGTAATTCAGTATATAAATGAAATTGGTAGTTTGGCAAAAATGTTTGACAAAATTTCTTAGCAATACAAGGGATTGACGCCCTACAAACAAACGCAAGGAGCGGGGAAATTGAATACATCAGAATTTCAACAATATGTGAGCGAATACAGTAAAACCAAAGGGTTCGATACGAGTACGATTGAACAAAGAACGCTATATTTGATGACGGAAGTTGGAGAGTTGGCGAAGGAAGTATTATCTGTATCCTTCCATCCTGATGCAGAGAAGAAAGAAAATTTGGGGCACGAGATGTATGATGTTGTCTGGAATATTTTTGATCTAGCCAATAAGTTGGGCATTGATCTTGATCAGGCATTTAAGCAAAAGATGGAGATTAATGATAAGAGGAGTTGGAAATAGGCGGAGTATGCATGCCTGCCTGTACGATAATGTCGTATGCTCCGATTTATAGACGGTACTTTCGTTGGTTTAAGAGGCAGGGGGTTGGTTACCCCCTCCTTCTCCATTTTGGGCGTACAAGCCCACAATTCACTTCCCTAGTTACCTCAATCTACCTCAATCCAAACCTCCTAAAAAATTTATTTTCATTTCAATTATTGCTGAATCGCAACGTATTACGTTTCGATGCTTTGTTATTCTTTATGTATATTTAACCAATAGGGAGGCAATGTATGGAGCCGTTATCCGATGAACAGCGAATTGTTGAGCTGAGATGGAAATTAATGAACCTATCCCGTAATCCGAACCTTATTAATGATAATGAAGTACTTGAATTGTGTATTCAAATCGACCAGTTAGTTGTAGAAATGAGTAGGAAGAGGCGGAATGAGCAGTGAGACATATGGGTTAATCACCGACATACATTTGGGCCAAGCTTGCGATTTCTGCTTTCATCTTATCCCGTAAGCTTTGAGGAGATAGTACCTCGGCCCATGTTCGCTGCTGAAATAACCAGAATAATAAACTTTCTTCATTAGAGACCGTTACTTTGTAAATTTCCTGCTCTCCGTCTTTTCGTATAAATTCATGAACGGGAAATTTAGATTTCAAATAGTTAGATAGGAAAGGTTTTACTTTAATAGTCGCAGTTATGATGGAATCTCCTGTATGCATCATAAAAGAATAATTCGAATGCTTTCCTGCTTCAAAAAAATGAATGCCATCAAGCGGTTTCGTGAACTTAGACTTTTTAATTTTGTATTTATTAATACGATCTATTCTGTAATTCCGTATTGGGCGTTGTTCAGCATCTATATCCTTATAGGCAACACAATAAAAGAAACCCTCGTCATACGTGATAGACAGAGGCGCGATGGGAAACGATTTTGTCTCCAGTGAAGATCTGGTATAGGTGATCTCAATAATAGTATGGTTTAAGATGCAGCTATACAAATCCCGAATGCATTTTAATACAGATTTCTCAATCATAGGGCGATAATTTAACTCGTAGGAACTAGTTATTTTCTTGACTTGCATTCTCTCGGCCACGTGTAATCTATTAAAAATATATTGTGTCAGATGATCCAAGTCTTGCTTGGGCAAGCTTCGTGATCCGTACAGCATAGTTAGAAGAGTAAAACAGTAAAATACTTGGTCGTTGTCTTGTACCATTTTGTACAACTTGGATGGTTTGTCATATTCAATAAGAGGTCCATTTGGTCCAATAGCCTGAATAATAAAACGAATATCCTTTTTAATCGTTTCAATATGTTTCAATATGTTTCCCGTATTTATGAGCTAATTCTACGGAACTAATTTCACCATCTTTACGGAGCAGTTCATAAATCTCAATAATTCGAGTTAGGGAGTTCACTTCTTGTTTATCCATAATATTCATCCTCATGTAAAATTATAGGCTATACTAGTTTTATACTATCACAAATGGATAACTAGAGATGGGCGGCGTATGGCCTAGGAAATGAATTTATTTTAATCTAATCTTTTCAATTTCAGGAGGATGTTACATGAGACTTAGTCCTAACCAATTAGAAAAAATGAATGCTTATGTGGGATGCGGACCGCACTTGGATGCTGATATATTGATTATGGGAAATGAAGAAGGAACGGGCGGTTATCCGACTCATATTGAAACCAATGCTGTTGCTAGATTTCGGTTGTATGGGAAAGAGGAAACTACCGTATCTGCTTTACTTGATAGCATGGCTCAAGATAAAGAAATTCTTTGTCAGGACGATCTTTATCCCAATGAACAATATGAGTGCAGCGTGAACGGTAATTGGAAAGAAGGCTTTTGGGAGAAGAGCGCGAGAAGCGGCGGCGAGAAAATTAAGCGATACATGAAGAATTATTTCGGGTACGATCCAGAGAAGTCCAAAGAGAAGCCTTCCTTGTTTAACACGTATACAGCCCGTTTATGCTTAACTTTAGAAGGCATTAAGAATGATCCCCATTTTCCAATCGAAACTTTTCTAAGATCTGATGAAACCAAAACGAATGAGATTAATGAATATGCGGACAACCAGCTATATACTTCTAGACCAGGAGGGAGCTTATCGACAGCCTTAATGGATTGGAGACCATTGCCTCGTCCTAATGAGGGAGTTTGGCCGCCAGAATATCATTCATTATTCGAAAGCGAGAGTGAATATCTTCGCGCCTATCGTTTTAATAAATCAGCGACCGATAAAGCGAGGGAATATGTGAATAAAAGGCTGGATTATTTAAAATCAGTTATTGTTCATAGTCGGGCGAATACATTAATTACGATAGGGCAAGTAGATAACAAGATCAATATGCTGAGGCGTATGTTTCCGGAGCAAGAATTGGTGATCGAGCGAATTCCAATTAGCAAAAGATCATATACGACCAAAGTTCTTCTGCCGAATCGAACATTACATATATATATTCTTTCTTTTTTTAAGTTTTTCCCCATTGAAGATCTACTGTACGTGGCCAAACAGCATCTCGTTCCTGATTTTTTTGATCGTGAACGTCCGACTATGGAGACTCAATCCATATGTTCGACTGTTCTTTCTCCTAGTCCCCAAAAGATCAAAAAAAAGCTGAGCTCACGAAAACAAACCAACAGTGAGCAGACTGACGGACTTGAGGAACGTCGATTTCTAGTGGAGCTGGCTAAACAAATGAAAGTTTTGGAACCTGATATTCAGCATACATCTGCATACCGTGACAATAGAGCGGATTACAATTATATGTTTATGTGGTTTGGTGATAAGCAATGGGGTAATCCGAAGTGCAAAGCGGAGATTCATGTTAATTTCAAACCGGAAGTGGAAGTAGAATTGAGTTGGAGAATACGACCGGATCAATATGAGCAGCCTTTAAGAGCGAATCTAATCCATGCTGCGGAAAGCATCGGTAACGAGCTTTCAAAGTTGGGCTTCAAGAGAAACACATCTGCGAAATTGTATATTGAGTTTCACAAGGTTTTGCAGAGAAAACAAGATGAAGAGCTGCTGAACATTAGCGCTGCGGAATTGCGAAGCGCTATGAACTTAGCTAGAGAAATAATGACTGCTACATTCGGATGAACAGAGAAACATGCTGATGGAAAGTGATGGTAGAAACCAGTGGGAAAACAGAGTGCAGCAGGCAAAACGACAATTTTTCAATTATCAATTAGTAGATACTCCTGAAAGAGGTAACTGGTTAATACGCCGAAAGGTATGGATAAGTTTGAAAAGCTGCGAAAAAACGGTGAAATAGATATATAGATTTATATAATATAAAGCTTCGCTTGCTCAAAATTCTGTAACAAACAAACCCTATGCCGTGCAGGCATTGGGTTTGTTTGCGTATATTTGCTAAACCCGTCTATTATCACCTCCAATTAATACTGCCTTGATAGTCCTCTTCACGGTGAACTCCTATTCCCTACAAAAAATACAATTGAAAAACGCAGATTTACAGAAATACTACAATTCGATAATATCCATCTTACAAAACCGGTTTAATATGAAATCAATTGGAATATTCCTTTACATAAAGAGATGGAGAGTGATAAGGAGAAGAAAAATAAGGGGAAAACAAGATAATTAGTTAAACCGGTTTAATGAAATATGAGAGATTAGGGTATGAATATATTTCTGCAGATGCAGGAGATAAGAGAGGCTCTATTCCTATGGCTACTATCGATGATGTCGCGAGAGAGGCGGGCGTTTCAAAAGGCACCGTCTCCAACGTATTCAGCAAAAAAAGACCGATTAGCAAAGAAGTTACCGAGCGGGTATTAGAGGTGGCCAAAGCGCTCAATTACAAGCCTAATTATTGGGCTCGAAGCTTGGCAAACAAGTCGACTCGCATTATCGGGCTCAATATTCAGGGGGAAAAATTCAAGTTCAGCCAGTTCCATTTATCTCTACTAAACGGAGTTCTCAGTGTTTGTTATGAACATGGATATAGGCTGCTCGTTAATACTCTATCGCAATCTTATCTTAATCAAGTGGAGCAAATGGTCACTGACCCCATCGACGGTGAAATCCTGCTAGATCCAGAGATCGATGATCAGCGAATCATAGAACGATTAGCTGATGGATTGCCGGTTGTCTTAATCGGCAGACCATCCCCAGAATATGAGAATCGCATCTCGTACGTGGATAATGACAACGTGGGAATGACGGAGCAGATTACCCAGTACCTATTAGATCTAGGTCACCGGAATTTCTTGTTCCTTAATGCACCGAAGCACAGAACGGTTGCAGTTGACCGGGCGCGTGGGTTTCTAAATGCTGTACAGGAAGCAGAGCTGCCTCAGTCGTCGCATCTTATCGTATTCAAACCAGACATGGACAATTCCTCGCTGGATTTCGGGTATGAAACGACACTTCAAGCGATTAGAGACAATCATGAGATCACGGCAATTATCGCAGATACGGATACAATGGCACTGGGCGCATACAAAGCAGCGGAAACATTAGGAATTGATATTCCCAGTCAACTGTCAGTCTTCGCGTTCAGCGACGATTCGGTATTCTCACCGGAGTTCACACCTCCGCTCACTGGCGTTCGCCTTTATGCTGAACGCTTAGGTAGAGAAGCTGCGTCCATGTTAATCGAACAAATGACAGAAGACGTCAAGAGTATCAAAAGAACAATCGTACCGACCGAAATGATTATCCGCAGCTCATGTGCAAACCATAATACTATTCTTGGAGGGATTATTTCGTGAATATGCAGAAGAACGCAGTTATAGCTATGATTTTAGCCGGAACCACCTTATTGTCCGCTTGTGGCACCAATAACAGTGGTGTTGCGAATAACTCACCAGCCCCTTCGGCAATTACGTCCGGAACAGAGGCAAGTGCTGATGGCGGGAAACTCGAGATTCTGAGCGGTAATGTCGGTGGAAAGACACCAGAGGGCAATGCGGAGTTCGAGAAAGAGCTCAGCAAAAAAACGGGTCTGGACGTAAAGCTGGATAAGCCGGCAAGCGACTTTGACCAGAAGGTGTTAACTGCGCTTAGCTCAGGAGCCAAGTACGACTTGATCGAGGTTAGCGACTTGGCCAAGCTGGATGCATTCATCAAACAAGGCGTCGTGACGGATCTGTCGGATTTCGTACAAAACTCCAAGGTGCTTTCGGACCCTGCAGTCATCCCAACTGGTGAATGGGATCAAGTTAAAGGACCGGATGGAAAAATTTATGGTGTTTTCTCGAAGTTCCAGGGGGCGACGATGCCTATTGTGCGCAAAGACTGGTTAGAAAAGCTGAATCTGCAGGAGCCAAAGACGCTAGATGAGCTGTACACTGTCTTGAAGGCGTTCAAGGAAGGCGATCCGGATGGAGATGGAAAAGCGAATACTTACGGTTTGAGCACTTCGGGACTATACGATATCCAAGGCATTATGAGCGCGGCTGGTCTGAAGTATAGGTACGTCATGCAGGACGGCAAGCGGACGATTCCTTATGCTACCGATGCTGCAATCCCGATGTATGAATGGTTTGCCAAGCTCGTGAAGGAAGGCATTATGGACCCTAACTTCATTACGAACGACACAGCCAAGATGCGTAATCTGTTCCTGACCGATCGCGTTGGTATGGTCACATATTGGGATGCATGGGTAGGAATGTTCAACAATCTTAAGAAAACAGAAGATCCAAACACGACCTTCCAAGCGGAGGGAATGCTCAGCATCCAAGCTGAGGATGGCACGATTCTTATGCGCCGCGGAGATCCGGATTTCTGGATTATTCCGGCGAACGCACCACATCCAGAAGCCGCTAAGAAGTTCCTTGAGTTCTGGAACACGCAAGAAGGGATTACGTTAGGGAGCTTGGGCGTCCAAGATTATGACTATACGTTAGAAAACGGCACATACAGTCTTACAGAAACCGGGAAAATTGCAAACATGGACCATGGCGTTCCTTATTGGTACAACTCGACGGTTAAATCGCCATTCCCTGCGCTGCCTGGCGTTGAAGATGCAATGGCGTTGTCCAAACAACATGCGACACTGGAGCTTTCCTTATCCACTTGGCCGGATGCTGAGAAAATCGTGACAAACTACGCACTCAAAGCTATGTCAGGTCAGATGGCGGCGAAAGACGCAGTCGCCAAAATGCAGAAAGAATTGAAAAGCGCGAACCTAATCGACGAGTAATTCGATAATTGTTTAGTCGGCGGGCGAGGAATCTGTTCCTCGCTTCTTCACCGACTATCGGAATTCAGCTCAAGGAGGAAGCGAAACGAAAATGAGAACAATCAAGAAAAACGCCATGTTCTACATCATGATGGTTCCGATCGTCGTTTATTTCGTAATTTTCGCGTATTACCCGCTCGTGAAAGGGTTGCAGACCAGCTTCCAGGACTACAAACTCATGGGTGACCGGCCATATATCGGCTTCGACAATTATGATCTGGTTATTCATGATCCGAGCTTCTGGGACGCGCTATGGAATACGCTGTATATCGGCGGAGGGATTCTCATCGTCGGTTTTATCGCCCCGTTGCTTATTGCGCTCTCTTTGAATGAAGTTATGAAGAGTTGGTTCAAGAAGACTGCACAAATGTTGCTGTACGTTCCGCATTTGTTATCTTGGGTCGTTATCGGAGGGATTTGCATTTTCCTTCTATCCCCGGATACTGGGCTAGTTAATATGCTGTTGATGAAAATATTCGGAATGAATCCAATCAATTTCATGGCGGATGAGTCCTGGGCGAGAAGCGTTATGATTGGATCGGCCGTGTGGAAAGACATGGGTTACAACTGTATTTTGTTTCTGGCCGGTATTGCAGCGATCAACCCATCGTTATACGAAGCCGCGCGAATGGACGGGGCGACCCGGTGGGAGCAAGTTCGTTACGTAACGCTGCCGCAGTTGATGAACACGATGAAAGTTATTTTCCTGCTCAATACGCTCGGGATTTTCCGGATTTTTGACCAGATTTTCGTCATGCGCAATCCGGCGATCGCTTCCAAGGTCGACGTTCTTATGATGTATACGTTCCAGAAGGGAATTATGGAAATTCGTTTCGGCCCTGCGGCCGCTGCCAGCTTCTTCGTTGTCTTATTCACTCTGCTGCTCACGGTTATGGTTAGAAAAATAACTCGTTTTGACGAGGTGTAATGTATGGGAATTGAACGATTAGAAAGAATGGGTTGGAAAAACAAGATATTTGACTTCTTGAATGCAGTGTTCCTGCTGCTGCTAATGCTAACGATGATTGTTCCTTTTATTAACGTTATTGCGCTCGCTTTCTCATCAGGGATGGCGTCCATGCAGCCTGATATTATTCTTTTTCCGAAAGATTTCAGCACGGAAGGCTTTACGACGGTATGGAAAAGCTTAAACCTTTGGCGACCTTTCATGAACAGCGTAATTGTTACCGTCACTGGTACGTTCTTTCATGTCTTATTGACCAGCCTAGCGGGGTTTGTGCTTATTCAGCCCCACTTGCCAGGCAAGAAGATCATCATCTCTTTCATCTTGCTGACGATGATGATTCCACAAGATGCGATCATGATTCCGCTTTACTTAGTGAATAAAGATTTGCATCTCATTAATACACTAAGCTCTCTTGTTTTATCGGGCATGGTCTCCGGTTTCTCGATCTTGCTTATGCGCAATTATTTTTTAGGTGTCCCTTATGAGATGTCCGAGTCCGCACAGATTGACGGCGCAGGAATGTTTCGCATCTTCGCGACGATGTACATTCGTGTAGCGAAGTCGGGACTTGCTACGATTACTTTATTCGAATTTGTAAGCCGTTGGAACATGTTGACGGCTCCTGTATTGTTCATCAATGATAGTTCCAAAATCACGCTTCAGGTCGCACTTAAGTCGATGATCACGGAAGCGAGTGCCACTTCAAGCAATTTTCTAGTCACTACAAACGTTCGGATGGCCGGAATTCTGATTTCGATTATCCCGTTGATAGCGATCTACCCTTTCGTTCAGAAATATTTCATGAAGGGGCTTATGCTTGGCGCTAACAAAGAATAGAGAGGGCGAAGACATCATGGAGAGTATCTCAACGTTGTCCTTGAATAGATGGATTGCTAAGGAAGAAGAAAAGACTTATATCGAAGTACCTTTCGCCGTTGAAGGCCGGATCGAACGAATAGAGGTGCAGTATACGTACGAACGTTCAGATGGTACAACTGTAATCGATATTGGACTCCGCTCGCCGGACCGAATCGTAGGCTGGAGCGGGGGAGCAAGGAATTCGTTCTTCGTCGGACTGGGGAAAGCGACACCGGGCTACTTGGCCGGTCTTATTCCGGCAGGTGAATGGAATGTCCTGTTAGGTGCATATCGTGTGCCGGAAGGGGGATGCATGGTGCAAATCAACTTGAAGCTTGTCCACAATCATCCTCGATGGATGAAGGGCGATTTGCATATGCACGGTGTTCACAGCGACGGTTCCTACTCGATCGCAGATGCGATTCAGTCTGGAAAGGACAAAGGGCTTGAATTTATGGCCTTTACAGATCACAATAACGCTTCACAGAACTTGTCTACCTTGGCTGCCGACGATCAGCTTGTGCTCATCCCCGGGGTAGAACTAACGAGTTACAAGGGACATGCTAATTTACTCGGGCAGTTGGATGCACTGGACGACTTCCGCATTTTGACACCGGAACAGGCGGCGTCCACTTTACAAAGAGCGGCGGATAAGGGCGCATTCGTCTCGTTGAATCATCCGTTCGACTCGGATTGTCCTTGGGAGCTAGGCTTTGATGTCCCATATGATGCGATTGAAGTGTGGAATGGGCCGTGGCGTCCGCTTAATGAGACAGCTGTCCGTTGGTGGCAAGAGCAGCTAGTATCTGGACGCAAGCTCGTTGCGATCGGAGGGAGCGACACGCACAAGCCTAATCCTTATGTTGCACATGGAACACCAACGACTTATGTTCGCGCTGAAGCGGAATCGAAGGAGGAGATCCTTCGAGCGATCAGGCAAGGGCGCGTGGTGCTTTCGTTTAATACAGACGAGACATTCATCGATCTGTCCATCGAGGAGGCTGGCGTGGGAGATACGATGATCGTGGACGAAGAGAAGGAATATGAAATAGCGGTGAAAATAAGCGGTGCTGCGGGAGATAAAGTGCAGCTATGGTCTGATCGCGGTTTGGAGCGGGAATGGATCGTAGCTAACGAAGGTGTGTATTCCTTCCCTGTTGAGGCGGATCGCTTGTTCTACCGTGCGGAGTCGAACCGTTATCTGGCGCATTTGGGCGTAACGATAACTTCTTGCCTGACCAATCCGATCTATATCCACAGATTGAGGGCGGAGGCACCGGTTTGAACTTGCAAGAAACTACGGACACCCACGTAAGTGTCCGTACCAAATTACCTAAGCCGGCAAAGATGTTATTATCCGTGAACGGGTTGAACGGATTAGGGATGAACCTGTCGAGCTTATTCATTAATGTGTATTGGTACAAGCTGACGCAAGATATGTCAGTCACATTGCTATTTACCTTGGTCTCTTACGTGGCATGGCTGCCAGCTTTTGCACTTGCGGGATGGTTCAGCAAGCGGTTTTCCCGCAAGAGCGCAATCGTAATCGGGACGATAACGCAGCTCGCGTTCTATGGGGTGATCCTCTTTTACGGTGAGCAGTCGGCTTATTGGATACCCCAGCTGGGCGTGCTCTACGGTGTCGGGGCGGGCTTTTATTGGCTCGGCATCAACGTATTGACGGTCAAACTGACTTCTCCGTCGATCCGGGATTGGTTTAACGGGGCGAATGGGATGATCGGTTCTATCACAGGCATGCTGGGCCCGTTGCTAGCGGGTTGGACAGTGTCTGCTACACCTGATCGAATCGGTTATCCGCTCGTATTCGGCGCGGCATTCCTCTGCTTTCTGTTATCTATGTTGGCCTCCTTTCAGCTTCCTGATGAAACATCGCGGGAACCCTTCCAAGTGCGCAGCATGCTGGGGATACTGAGACAGGCTAAATGGCGACGTCTGACATTTGCGTTCGTGGCGCTGGCATTCCGCGAAGGTGTACTATCCGCTGCGATCGGCTTATGGGTATTTGTATCGACGCAAAACGAAGGAACAACTGGACAATTTGCCTTTCTGACTACCTTGTTGTCTGTAGTCAGCTTTTATGTAGTGGGTCGATTCGCTCAGGAGCATCACCATCGAGGATTGCTCGCTGCTGGCACGGTTTTGTTCAGCTTGTCCATGGTTGGCATTTCCATTCATATGAATCAGAGCACACTGCTGCTTTATTGGATTATGGATTCGATTAGTAGGCCGATCTTCGACACACCTTTCAATACTCTAACTTACAACTATGTCAGCCGGTTTGACCTGGGTGGCAAAATTAGCACGGAGCTCGTCGTTTGGCGAGAAATCGCCCTTAGTGTAGGTCGTATTTCAAGTGTCGGCATGCTGGTCATGTTATATAAATGGACGGATCCTGCTTTGACGTTAGGTTTGTTCTTGGGCTTGATTTTCCTTGTAGGGCTGCTGCCTCTCCTGCTCGTTTGGAAGGTTGCAGCTGCAAGCAATTCAGCTGCTAGCAATTAACAAAAATGAATTCCACAAAAAAACCCGCGATCATATCTCGCGGGTTTTTACGTCTGACGTTAGACTAATCTCAGTTGGCGTCTTAAATAGGCTATACAATTACTGTGAGCAGCTCTTCCTTTACTTTTATTGTGTCGCTTTTTGAAATTTTAACATCAAGGTATTGATTTGAATTAGTGATGACAACAGGAGTTGTTAATGGATATCCAGCTGCTTTAATTTTTTCCATATCAAACATAAGGAGCAAATCCCCTTGTCGTACTGTATCCCCCTGATTGACAAGGGCTGTAAAATGTTCGCCGTTCAATTTTATCGTGTCAATGCCGATGAATATTAAAACTTCTGCGCCACCCTCAGATGTGACTCCAATAGCGTGTTTTGTTGGAAACAAAGTTGTTACAACTCCATCTACTGGTGAGAACACTTCACCTTTTTCGGGTTCAATAGTCACACCCTTTCCAACTGTTTCTGTTGCAAAAAGTGAATCACTGAAATGGCTTAACGGAATTATTTTTCCGCTTAGTGGACTTGTAATTGTTTCTTTTATGACACTAATTAAGCTTGTTTCATATTTTACCATTAAAGGGTTTTTATTTTTATCTTCATATCCGAATGTATAGGTGAGGATAAGTCCTAACACTAAAGCAATCATCGTACCAATTAAATAATAGGCCATAGGTGTAAACGCAGGGATGGATAAAAAACTGGGGAGAGAAAAAACAGACATTTTCACTCCAAGCGCTCCATTAATGGCTCCCCCAACAGCTCCAGCCACTGCTACATAAATCATCGTTTTTCTATACCGTAAAAGGATTCCATAATTGATGATTTCGGTTGTACCTGCCAAAGCACCAGGTATAATTCCTGAGCTAGCGAGAGTTTTTAAGTCCTTATCTTTCGTTTTTAATAAAACGCCAAGCGCCATCCCAATTTGAGCAAATGGTGCTGCTGCTGCCATCCCGATAATTGGATCAGGTCCAAATGCAAGATTTGCAATGGCAATGGGGATAACTGCCCAGTGAAGACCCAAAAGAGTAAGGAAGGTCCAAGCAGCTCCGAGCACGGCTCCTGTCAAAAGTCCGCTTTTTGAACTTAAAAACTCGATACCCACTCCGATTCCTTCTCCGGCATACACACCTATAGGACCGAAAATAAGCACGGTTAACGGTACAATCAAAACTAACGAAATCAATGGATTGATAAACATTTGAATGTCTTTATAAATAATCTTTTTTAAGAATCTATCTAATACTGCATAAATAGAAATGGCAATGAAAATCGGGAAGACGGTAGAAGAATAGCTCATTAATACAACTGGAATCCCCACAAAATCTATCTTTCCCGCTCCATCAGTCATTAATTTCGTGAAATGGGGTTCCAAAAGCGCAGCCCCAATGGTACCGCCTACATATGCATTCGCACCGAGTTTAATCGATAGAGTAATACCAAGAAAAACAGGAAGGAAATAGAACACGGCATGTCCAGCGGCAGATAAAATGGCATATGTACCGCTTTCCGTAGACAACCATCCTAGCATCGTTAATACAGCTAATAAGGCCGATAACAAGCCTGACCCTGCTAGTACACCTAAAATAGGAGCAAAACTTCCTCCGATTACACCTAAAATTTTGTTCATCACTGACTCTTTTTTTTCCTCATTGTTAGCTGCATGTTGATCATCCATGTTGTAAGCTCCTTTATTCTTTAATTCTTGTATAAAGAAATAAATGAATATTATTCCATATTAATCCGGGGTATTCGTCGAAAACCATGTTTATTATTAAATCATTTTGTTTTCCATGCGCATCGCACGCTAAAAAAATAACTTTTTAAATTTATCTTATTTTAACCATTATTACAAACATTTATTTGGTGATAATAAAAAGTACGTGATTTCAATTGCGGTTTCTTCAATAGCAATCGGGTGCGCTCATTATAAATTTTTATATTCTTTTTGTGATTTTTTTGGAGAAAGGTTGTATTCCTTTTTGAACAGTCGATAGAAGCTGGAATAATCAGAAAAACCACATTTTAAGGCAATTTTCTCTATGGATATCTGATTTTGTTTAATCAAAGTTATAGCGTAGGATAGACGCTTTAATGACACATAACGATAAAAAGGCAGGTTCATGTTTTTTTTGAAATAATGAGAAAAATAGTACTTATTTAAGTGGAAATAATTAGATACATTGTCCAAACTTAAATCGGGCTTAGTCAAATTTGATTCAATGTATTCTAGTATCGCAACGAACCTTTGGTCTAATTCATTTTTGTTGCTAAGGTTTGGCATACTACTTGTAGGATCGAAGATGTCTTGAAGCACTTGAAAAAACAAATAATTTATTGAAAAGGGGTAATTGTTCTCGCCAATAGTTATTTTCTGAATGATATCTTGAAGTAAAGAAAGTATATGCTGAAAGTTTTTTGAATGCAGATGCAGCACGTAAGAGCCCTGCGTCTTTTGATAAACAATATTCTCTTTCATAGTTGGTGAACTAGATATAAAGTCATTCATCAAACACTCATTAACACTAACAATTATTCGCTCATAGTTATCGAAATTTTTAACAACAGCTTGATGAACGGCATATGGAGGGATAACAACAACATCTCCTCTTCGGAGGGAATAAGTATGGCCTTCACAAAAAAATTCACACTCCCCGTCCAAGAATACAAGAATCTCCGTAACATCGTGCCTGTGTAATCGGAATAAATTTTCGACTTGGGAAAAATGATCGGATGATTCGTGATTTTCCAAAAGCCAATCATGGGATGGATTATTTTTGCCAAAGTAATTAATTTCAAAACCATTACTTATGACTGGAATAAGAACAGATGGATTCATATCGGATTTTCCTCTCAAACAGCAATATTTACAATATTTTTAGCAATATGCGTAAGTTATTTTTGAATTTTTGTTGTTATTATAACAGTATTATAGATTTATTTCGAGGATTAGCGGAAGACTAAGTTTAGGAGGGGTTAATAATGGAATCAAACATTAAACAACCGAATTTAGAAGTTAGATCCAAAAATATGATTGAGATTGATGGATTGAAATTTAAAGATTTGAATAACAATGGCAAGCTGGACCCCTATAAAGATTGGCGTTTGAGTCCGCAAGAACGTGCGGAAAATTTGGTTTCATTGATGAATATCGATGAAAAGGTCGGCATGCTGCTTATTAATACACGTGGGATGGGGCTCTCTCAAAAAGATAAGAGTAAGACGAGTCACAATGGTGTGCTGGATGAAGGCATTGTTGAAAAGGGTGAAAGTATTTTTGCGATTACGAAAGTAATGGGAACAACACATACGATTGAAAAAATGAATATACGGCATTTCATCTTGAGAGACAACTGGAGTCCAGCCCAAATGGCAGAGTGGGTAAATACAATGAACGAAGTATGTGAGGGAACACGTCTTGGAATCCCTTGCTTAATAGCATCTAATTCAAGAAACGAAAATACAGAATTTATTTTTGGCATGAATGACGCAGCTGGAATTTTTTCCACTTGGCCAGGAACTTTAGGACTTGCAGCAGCAGCTAAGGGTGATATTAAAAATGGCGGGGATGCATCACTTATTAGCCAATTTGCCCAAATTGCTCATGATGAGTGGGACGCTACAGGTATAAGAAAAGGATATATGTACATGGCTGATACCGCTACAGATCCTAGATGGCAGCGGACGTATGGTACGTTTGGTGAAGATCCAGCAATCATTTCTGATATTATCGGTCGGATTATCGACGGTTTCCAAGGGGATAGCATAGGAAAACACAGTATTGCAATGACAACGAAGCATTTCCCGGGCGGAGGAGCAAGGGAAAATGGATTTGATCCTCATTATAAAGAAGGAAAGTGGAATTTATATCCAACACCAGGAAGCTTGGAGATGTATCACTTGCCACCATTTCAGGCAGCGGTAGACCATGGAACCTCATCCATTATGCCGTATTATTCAATGCCTAGTATCAAGAAAAGTGTGGTTCAACAGTTCGAGGGTGAAGACATACCTTACGAAGAGGTTGGTTTTACATTTAACCATTATTTCTTAAATCATATCCTAAGAGAAAAACTAGGGTTCAAAGGCTATGTAAATAGCGATAGCGGCATCACTAGCAAAATGAGCTGGGGCGTTGAAGAGCTGAGCGAGGCTGAACGTTTTGCAAAAGCAATCAATGCGGGTACTGATTTGGTTGCTGATACAAATGATATTGAAAATCTTAAAATAGCTATCAACAATGGATGGATAACTGAGAAACGTATCGATCAAGCCAATGTACGACTGCTTACAGAAATGTTTGCTTTAGGTCTGTTCGATGATCGCACCTATGTTTCAACAGATTTAGCTGCCTCAACCGTTAGTAATCCCGCTAATTGGGAAGCTGCTTATCAAGCACATAAAAAATCAGTAACATTGCTTAAAAATCAAAATCAGACATTGCCTTTATCCACTGAAAAAATGGCTGGTAAGAAGATTTATGTAGAAGTTTTTCACAAGGAAACAAAACGGGCAGCTTCTTACACCGAAAAAGCAAGAAAGGAATGTCAAGAGCTCGAACAGTTTACTTTAACCGATAACTATGAAGAGGCTGACGTAGCTATTTTGTTCTTAAATCCACAATCTGGAGCTTATTTCTCTGCCACGCCGGGACTTTTAGAGCTTGAACTATGTGAGAATAAAACGGTAACAGCATTGGATGGTTCATCGTATGAAGAAACGACCTTGACTGGAATGGATCATCTGAGAGAAGTTGCAGAAAGCATTCATAGCCGTGGAGGTAAAGTAATTGTGAGTGTAAATATCACATTGCCGTGGATTGTTGGTAATGTTGAGCCTTTGGCAGATGTATTGGTCGCTGGTTACGACACATTCTATAAGGCACAGCTAGAGGTTATGGCGGGCAATAGCCAATTTGTTGGTGTTTTGCCATTGACGCTGCCAGCGAGTGAAGCAGTCATTGCCGTTGATGAAACTGGAAATTGTGTGTCAAGAAATGATGTACCGGGCTATGACAAGGACAAATATATGCCTGAAGGGCTAGAATATGCTTATAAGGATAGCGATGGAAATATCTACAAGCTAGGTCATGGACTAACCTATTAATAACAAAAAAGAGCTGTTCATTCTAACAATTTCTTATAACGAGCTTTCAAGTGTACTAAGGAAGAGAAAGCCCATAGAATGGGCTTTCTCTTAAATGCTATTTGGCGAATAGAGGCTGCTCAATTAATAGGCGTTTCTTTCATTGCGGCCGAACATGCCACAACTACAAGCGATGATTACTAAAAGAATGAATAGCACTAAAATCGTACGTAAATTATTTTCCATTATTCCATTACCTCCTTACTTCTTAAATACTCAATGAAGTTTTTGATATCATATTAACCGAAGAAGTGGCAACTACGAGCGATAATGACCAACAAAATGAACAATACTAGAATAGTACCAATATTGTTATTAATACCGCCAACATTGTTATAGTTACCTCCAACATTGTTATTAGTGCCGCCAACGCATCCCGACATCAAGCATTCACCTCCCTGCCCTTTGACTACTATGTAGATTATGTGTTGATAGAGCATAATGATTGGATGTTTGTTCTAGTATGATACTAGCCCTCATTTTGAGAGGATAGGCAGAGGGATACTAGTGGTCACCGTTACCTTCTTCTATTAAAACTGCAGATAATCTGTTCAATAGCACCAAAAGCCCATTCTATGGGCTTTTTTTTGTTAGCTTTAATCTATATCTATTGATAAAAATGTTAAATTAAGGAATGGACAGTGAAGAGATTTAAGAACTATAATGAGTCGCGGAGGGATAAAAAATGAATTTTAGAAGTGATAAATTTTTCCTTAGACTATTTATGTTAATTATATTGTTATTTATATCTCTTTCTGTCATTTTTATCTTACTTAATAAAAATAATAAACTGGAAAATGTTTCAACAGTGAATAAGAATACATCGGAGTATATAAGCAAGGTTGATAAGGATTCCTTCTACGTTCTGGAGAGTGGCATATGGAAAAAGATGTTTATAAAAGGTGTCAATTTGGGCGCAGGAAAACCAGGAGCTTTCCCCGGTGAAGTTGCGATTACATATGACGAGTATTATAGGTGGTTCGGTTATATTTCTGAAATGAATGCGAATACGATTAGAGTTTACACGATACAGCGGCCTCAATTTTACAACGCTCTGAAAGATTTCAATCAAGCAGCTGAAAAGAATGGCAAGAAGCCTATCTATATGATTCATGGGGTTTGGATTAATGAAACCGATATAGCGACCATTGATGATGCCTATGGCAATAATGACAAGATAATGAACGATATGATTGCTACGGTTAACGATACGATTGATATTGTACATGGCAATCATTATTTACCCGTTAATAAAGGATATGCAGATGGTACGTATACGTCTGATATTTCACAGTATGTGATGGGGTGGATCGTAGGCATAGAATGGGACCCTTCTTTTGTAGTAAGTACGAATGAGAATAACCCGGAACGCAATCATTATGACGGCAAATATCTTTTTACAGCAGATGCCTCGCCTTTTGAAAGCTTTCTCTCTGAAGTCGGGGACAGCCTAATTGATTATGAAATGACTAAATATAAGCTGCAAAGCCCGATTGCATTCTCAAATTGGGTAACAACAGACCCGTTAGCGCATCCAAACGAGCCGTATAAAAATGAGGATCTTGTAGAAGTGAATGTAGAGCATATTAAATGGCATGACAGCTATAAAGCGGGGATGTTCGCATCGTACCATGTTTATCCCTACTATCCCGATACCTTCAGCTATCAGACAGATTATATTAACTACAAGGATCAGAATGGCGATGCAGATCCCTATTTAGCTTATTTGGAAGAAATCAAAAAATTTCATTCGATGCCTGTCCTCATCTCTGAATTTGGCATTCCAGCTTCACGAGGCAAAGCGCATGAAAATAAAATAACAGGCTTCAATCAAGGCTTTATAGATGAAAGCACGCAGGGGGATATGCTGCTGAAAATGATGAATGACATTCATTTTGCTAATCTTGCAGGCGGGTTGGTTTTCTCTTGGCAGGATGAGTGGTTTAAAAGAACCTGGAACAATAATGACCTTGATCTGCCGGATTCCCGTCCATTCTGGCTTAATGCGCAAACGAATGAGCAGCATTTCGGCTTGTTGGCGCTGGATCCTGGAGCTGAGAAAAGCATCAGCTATATAGATGGCGAGACCGATGAGTGGAGGATGGATAAGCCCCTTTATGCTGACGATCAGACGAAGCTGTACGTGAAGAGCGACGAAGGATATGTCTATCTCATGATCGACGCCTCCAATTATGATTTTGACAAGGATACTTTATTAATTCCTATAGATACGATAGACGGCCAAGGAAATAGCGGGTATCCGCAATATGGAACGACGTTTAGCAAGGATGCGGATTTTGTCATTAAAATTCATGGACGGGATGATTCCCGCATCCTAGTTGACGCCTATTACGATAATTATTATTTCAGATATGCGGTTCAAACCAATCTTATTGATACGAAGCCGTCCTTTCAGCAAAAAAATAGCGGGATTTTTAACCCAATTATGCTTGCATTGAATAAAAATTTGGTTGTCCCTCAGCAAAAGCTGACCGTTCCCTTTACCGGATACGAGACAGGGCAGCTCAAATTTGGCATATCGAATCCGGAAATTCCTGATTATAATTCGCTAAGTGATTTTTATTTCCATAATGGAAAACTTGAAATAAAAATTCCTTGGCAGCTGTTGAATGTGATGGACCCCTCTGCGAAATATGTCATAGATGATATGTATGCTCGCGGGAAAATATCCAAACTGAAAGTAAATGGGTTCAGCTTTGGGGTAGCAAACATAAAAGGCGGCCGTACAAATGATACACAAAATGTAAAAATGACGGAATATGATTGGAAGGAATGGGAGCAGCCAACCTTTCATGAAAGACTGAAACCGTCCTATTATATATTGCAAAAAGGGTTTTTAGGTATAAATTGATCCGCATACGTTCGACATGCAGAATGAGGAATAAATCATGAAGAAGAATCGTATAAAAATTCGTTATTTCATAGTAGTAGCTGTATTAATCGCTGCGGCAGCACCTTTTATACTATGGGGATTAAGTCCATCAAGAAATCTGGATATTGTTGTATTAAACAAAACCTTCCCGCTTGCGTCATCTGAAGCCGGCAAAGCAGCTGAGCTGGATTATAGTAAGCAGCGCGGTCTCTTTTGGCTTATGGACTATCATCGAATCCATAATCCTCTAACGGATAAAGCGTATGATCTGGTTAAAGATTATTATGGAAACTTCCTCTCCCAAGGGAAATTAACGAATAAAGCTTTAGATCGATTAACAAATGTACCTGACATGATCTATATTTCGGATGCATATGGTACGGGCAATTCCAAAGTGAATGGGATTGAAGCAGAAGGAATCTCAGGCTTGACTGTGGATGAGGTTAGTTTAATTGCTACTAGTTACGCCAAAGGTACAACAGTCATCGGCGAATATAATATAGCGGGTGATCCTACAAGTTTAACGGTATCCAAGGAGCTGGAAGCCATTTTTGGTGTTGGCTACTCGGGCTGGGCAGGCAAGTTTTTCTCTGACTTATCTTCTACAGAAGATGTTCCCAACTGGATCCGAACGATATATGAGCAGCAATACGGGAAGAAGTGGCAATTAACAGGTGCTGGGATTGTCATTGCCGGCAATAATCGAATCATTGTTTTGCAGCGTGAAAAGGATTTTGCAGGGCAATCGATACAGCTTTCTATGACTAAGGATAATGCGGAGCATTACCATACTAAGAAAGTTAATTATTATAACTGGTTTGAGATTGTTAACCCCGCAGATGATCAATCGGTCATCGCATGGTATGACTTGAATCTGACAGCAGCAGGAAATGAACAAATGAAACTACTAGGGCTGAGCAGCAAATTTCCTGCAATAATAGCCAATAAATCGGGTAGTAAAAGCTCCTATTATTTCGCTGGTGATTTTACCGATTATAGAGAGCCTGGAAAGATCAAACGGTTTATAGGCGCTGCTGCTCTATATCGAATATTCAGCGTAGATAGCGAAGGAGATAATTCTTATTTTTATTGGAATTTTTATGTGCCGTTTATGTCGAAGGTATTAAAAGAAGTTAAGCCATTAGATGAAACGGTGAGCTTTAAGGCTAAAACGGCTGCTGCTCCAGACGGCACTCAGCTGGTGTCGAAGATAACGGATAAGAGCTTATCTGTTTATCGTAATGGTGCTTGGAACAGCCTATTTATAAAGGGCGTTAATATAGGCACTTCGTTACCAGGCATTCCTGAAGGAAGCTTTCCGGATGAAACGACCCTATACAACGGATGGCTTGAACAAATTGGTCTCATGAATGCCAATGCGATAAGAGTATATACATTAATGCCATCCGGTTTTTACCGAGCGTTGGATATTTATAACTCGAATCATCCGAATAAGCAGCTATACCTATTTCAGAATATATCACCCGGCAGTGAACCGCCTTTAGGAAATTATTTAGATAAGGACTATATCGCTGCGTACAAAAAAGCGGCAGAGGATACCATTGATGCTATTCATGGTAATACCACAATTCAAATAAAGGACGGGCAGCATTCTGATTTATACATGAATGATGTTTCAGGCTATATACTTGGATATTTTGTTGATCCGGGATTAAGCCCGGCACACGTTGCAGTTACGGATAATGCTAATCCTGCTTATAAATATAAGGGCGATTATGTAAGGTCCGGAGCAGGCGCTACGCCATCGGAGTCGTGGTTGGCATCTGTTGCCGATCAAATCTATCAATATGAACAAAAACAATATCAAATGCAGCATCCAGCAGCTATTGTCAGCATTCCTGAGCTTGATACTTTACAACATGATCAATCCAATCCGGACAGCATGGATGATGCGGTTTCCATAGACTTGAATCATATTGATATTACCAATAAGGTGATTAGCGGCTTTTTTGGCGCTTACAACATCTATCCTGATCATCCTGGATTTATGGCTGGTGAATCGAATACTGCAAAGCCCGCATATGCAGGCTACAAAGAATACATGGATAAGTTTATGAAAACACAGAGTAAATATCCTGTATTCATTAGCGAGTTTGGGCTTTCGACAAGTATGGGATCATCGCAAGCAGCTGCTGCTGGCTATCATGACGGCCAAAATAGCGAAACCGAGCAAGGGGAAGGCATTGCTGCCATGATGACTATAATTAAGGACAGCGGCAGTATAGGCGGGCTTATTTATGAATGGACGGATGAATGGGGGAAGAGCAGTCGGTTCACTTCATCGCTGATGATTCCTTATAACCACGGGAGCCAATGGCATAATCGGATTGATCCAGCTCAAAATTATGGCATCCTAGCGCTAGAAGTTCCAACACCAAAGGAGTATGCGATGTCTTTGCGAGCATCGGGTCCTTTGTCAACAATAGCCTATTCAGCTAATGAAGCCTATTTCTATATCACCGCGACATTTGATCAAATGCCTGATTTAAACAAAAAAAATATTATGATTTATTTGGACACGGTCGACAGAAAAAATGGCGAATATATGTTAGCGCCTGATGTAAATGAAAACTGGTCAGGTGCGGAGTTTAAGGTGAGCATACAAAGTGCAAATAAAGCCGATTTACTTGTTATACCTCAGTATAATGCAGCCAAAGGATCTTACTTCACTTCTGTATCCTCCTCTGGAATTTATGAAAAAATGCTGAGAAAGCTTTCGCCAGCCTATAAAACCAGCTCAAATAAAATCGTTCCTGCCCAATATGAGGATGGCTCAGCCTTAGTTCCTGGCCGATTCGACGATAGCATTAATCAATTTTATATTGAAGGCAATACGTTGAATATAAGGATTCCTTGGGCAAGATTGAATTTCACAGACCCATCCAGCTTGCTGGTGCTAAATGATGATAAGAGCAAGGGAGTAAGGGAAAATACAAAAGATGCTCTTACCGTTAGAATGACGGATGGCATCGTGCCCTCACTAGTTATTATGGATAAATCAACTCAAGCTGTAGAGTATCATTTTCCAGAAAGCGTTACAGCTTCAGGCTATAGAACGTTTACGTGGAACACCTGGACGGTACCTGAGTATGTGTCGCGCAATAAAAAGAGCTACGATCGGATTAAACAACTTTTTGCTGAATCGTTGTAATCGGAGGATTTATGACAAAAGAAGCATTCTATTTATTGATGATTTCGGCCTTGTTATTTTCATTTTTTCTCATTGCTATTATCGGCAGCTGGTTTTTTCAATATTTCAGTGATGTAAAAACAAAGAAATTAGAAGATCAGTTGGATAAATTACTTTATTGTTATTTTCATACTGAAAATGAGAATACACGAAGTATGGTTCAAAAAATAGTTAAAATCATTGGAAACCGCACTGGAAGAAAAGAAATATTAATAAATAGGCTCATCCGCTGCGGTGATGATTTTATTGAAACTCATCACGCTTCGTTAATGAACTTATACGAAATAGTTGGCATTAAAGCTTATTTGCAAACAGCGCTTGCCTCGAACAATGTTCATATGAAGTCATTAACATGCCGTTATATTGGGGAATTACAACTTGAAAATATGGAAGCTGATATGATTGCACTTATATCTAACCAAAATAATGACATCACCTATAATGTCATGCTTGCCCTTGCAAAGCTTGGCGATATGAAAGGGCTAGTCCATATATTCACGAATGATGCTGAGCATATTTACTTATCGCACAGAGCTATTATCGAAATTATTTCCGCCTTCAAAGGATCGAAGGAAGAGTTGTTCAAGAGGACGATTGATTTGTGTGATGATTATATGAAAGGGATTTTAATCAAAGCTATCGCAGAGGATAAGATTGAAAGCTTGAACCCGTACTATATGACGTATTTGAACAGTGAAGATAAGAACCTTAGGATAGCGTCCATACGAGCATTAAGTGAGCTGAATAATGAGGATGATGAATCCTATATAAGAAGTAAGCTTGATGATAAGGATTGGGAGGTCAGAGCGGCAGCAGCGAAAGGCCTTGAAAAGCTTGGAACCAGCCAAAGCTTCGCAGCTCTTGGCAAAACGACAGGCGACAGTGTGTGGTGGGTAAGACATAATGCTGCTAGCGCTCTTATTCTCATACCGGGTGGAAAGGAATTCGCTTCTCGTATCATTAACGGTGAAGATAAGTTTGCGCGGGAAGCGGTCATCAGTCTTATCGAAAAGAACACCTAATCTAACTGTGAAAAACAAGGATGGTTTTCGAATCAATGTATATGCTTAGAATGTTTATTATTTACTTTAGCGAGTTTTGTATGCTCTATACCATCGGAATAAATCTATTTTATAATGGGCAGATGCTGATTGCTTCTTTCGATATGTTTAGTTATTTCAAGAAAATGAAAGCATCAGATTATCGAAGATATGTCGAATCCAAAAATATGATTCCTATATCGATTATCGTGCCTGCATATAACGAAGAGAAAACAATAGTGGATAATATTAAATCATTGCTAGCATTAAATTATTTTGAATATGAAATTATTATTGTCAATGACGGCTCTATTGATGGTACAAAAGAGAAAATCATACAAGAGTTTGATTTGAAAATGGTAAATCAGCCGATCATGCAGAGCTTGTCTACGAATGAAGTAGTCGGCATTTATCGGAATAATCAATATGAGCGGTTAATATTTGTTGATAAAGTAAACGGAGGCAAAGCTGACGCGCTTAATGCAGGCATTAATATATCGGTATATCCGATCTTTGCATGCATTGATGCAGACTCCATTTTGGAGAATGATGCACTTATAAAGCTTGCCATGCTATTTGTTGAGCATCCCGAAACGATAGCTGTCGGGGGAATTGTTAGAATTGCGAATGGTTCTATCATTAAAGACGGAAAATTGATTGAAATGAATATCCCCAAAAGCAATATGGCTAAATTTCAAATTGTTGAATATTTCCGAGCATTTCTTACGGGGCGTACAAGCTTCAGCAAGCTGAATTCGGTCCTCATTATTTCGGGTGCATTCGGTGCGTTTAATAAAAGGGCTGTTATCGACTGCGGCGGCTATAAAGTGAATACGATCGGCGAGGATATGGATATTATCGTAAGACTGCATAAAACGATGAAAGACCAAAAGAAAAAATATAAAATACAGTTTTTGGCCGACCCCATATGCTGGACACAAGCTCCTGAATCTATGAAGGATCTAAGAGGCCAGCGAAGAAGATGGCAAATTGGCTTATTCGATACTTTAATTAGTTATAGAAGGATGTTGTTTAATCCTAAGTACGGTACGATCGGTATGCTGACGCTGCCTAATTATTGGATATTTGAATTAATTGGGCCAATTGTTGAGGCTATGGGTTATATATTTATTCCGCTCGCTTATCTGTTTGGATTATTGGCATTCAAAAGCTTTATTCTTTTCTTCGTTATCGCTTTTTTATTGGGAACTACCTTATCACTGGGAAGTATTTTACTGGAGCAGACTACATTCCGTAAATATCGCTCATTTAAGGAAACGATGCTGTTGATCGTATTCGGCATAATAGAAAATCTCGGATATCGGCAGCTCACCGTTCTTTTCCGTGTTGAAGGCATTTTTAATTTCAGAAAAGGCCGTCATTCATGGGGGAGGATGAATAGAAAGCAATTTATTTCAAAGGAAGAAAAGCTATAATGAAAAGAGGCTTTGCATGAGTTCACTGAACTGTAGCGAAGCCTCTTTTTTGCATAATTACAACCTCCACTATCATCGTTTTAAGTTTTTCTCCAGAAACATACATGTTAAATACATTAGTCCTAAGCTATTATATAGGGAGAATTTGATCTGGAGGTATGAGAATGCATATATTAATCGTTGATGATGAAATGATTATTCGTAATGGCTTAAAAAATATGATGTTGTCATACAGCAGACCTTTTGCCAGTATCCGTGTGGCAGAGAACGGTGAGCAGGCGCTTGGCCTTATTGCAGATTATCCTCCCCATATCATTATTACGGATATTCGGATGCCGAAGATGGATGGTCTAGAATTTTGTAGGCGCATACATGAATCGTATAAATATATTAAAGTCGTTGTCATTTCAGGCTTTGCAGAATTCGAATATGCGCAGCAATGCATGGCATACGGCGTTAAGGAGTATATGCTGAAACCCGTTATTAAGCTGGATATTCATGAAATGCTGAATCGAATACTGCCAGCTATGGAGAAAGGAGTCATCACCCCAACCCAGCTGGAGAAATGGCTGGATGAAATGACGGAGCATATTTGGCAGCTGCGTCTGCAGGATTTGGACCAATGCTTGGATGAGTGGCTACGTTACTGCGAGGAAAGAACGGTTCATCCTTTTCAGCTAAGGGAGCTATTAGTGGACTCCTTCCAAGCTGTGCTTGATCGATTAAAGGTGAAAGGCCACACATATACAGGCTTGGCTGCGGATATAGAGGAGAAATCTGTTGGAGAGATCCACGAGCGGTTTCGCCATATGGTTCGTTCCGTAGCGGACGAGCTCACGTTGCGCAGAGGCGGCTTTAAAGATGTGATGGCGGAGGTTCGGGCTTATATGGAGCAGAATATAGCAAGGGAAGTGACGCTTGAGGAGGTCGCTAATCTGGTAGGCCTGACTCCGAACTATTTCAGTTTATATTTTAAGAAAACAACAGGAGTTACCTTTATTCATTATCGCATGACAAAGCGGATAGAAGCAGCTGAGCAGCTGCTGGCGCAGCCTCACTACCGTATCGTAGATGTTGCGCATGAGACTGGTTATGAGGATTATTCCCATTTCGCCAAAACATTTCGGAAAGTGAAAGGGATCACACCGACTGAATTTCGCAGCAGATTGGGGATCAAATAAATGATAAAGCGTCGAAAGGGGCTTTTCTTCCGTTTATACACCTGCTTTATTATTGTTATTCTTGTGCCTTTGTTTGTGCTCGGCTTGACCACCTTTTATGGAGCGTCCGACAAGCTTCGCGACCAAGCGGAGGCGAACATGGCCCAGATTGTCAATATTACATCTCATCACATGGAGCAATATATTCGCAGCTATGAGAATTCGTCTTTATCTCTGCTTACTAATTTGGACATTAAAGAATATCTCGATATGGCACCAGAGTCTAATTATAAAAATTACTATTATACATCAAGGATCAAAGAGTATGCTTTCGAGCCTATATTAATTCGCCATCCTGATGTAATAACCGCGCTATACATTATCGACAAAGATGGCCGCGCTGTCATGGTAAATAAGGGAGAATCTTTCGATTTCACTACCCAAGCATCAAAAGCATATTTCGACAATCTTTTCTCCACTATTCCGAATAACGGAAAGCTTGTCATATTGAATGATAGTATTACTTCCGGGCAGGAGGGTCATTCCATCACCTTGGCTCGAAAAATTAGAGGGCTTCGCTCAATGGAGTATAAAGGGATTCTCGCGATGGAGATCAGGAGTGCAGATTTGTCTTCCCTATGGAAAGGAATTGAATTGGGGCCTCGAAGCTCTTTTACAATAGAGGACAATCAAGGGAAAATCATTTATCATAATGATCCAAGTAAAATTGGTCAACAGCTATCCACCAAGCTGAGGAAAGATGCAGGGGAAGACCGAGTGGAGTCGTTCGTAAATATGGAGGACGGCAAGGAGATGTTTACGGTTGCGCTTCATTCATCGTATACGGATTGGGATCTGAGAATTTCAATTCCAATGGATGATTTGCGTGAGCCGATTATCGGAATCCGTACCAATATGATATGGATTGGCGCCGTTACATTAGCCCTGGCGCTACTGCTCGCGTACCGTTTCAGTTATTCCATTACAACCCCTATTCAAAATTTAAGGCGCGGCATGAAGAAGGTGGAGAAAGGCGACTGGACGCGAATTCCGATTATTGGCAAGCAGGATGAAGTGGACGAGCTTATTGTGAGCTACAATTCTATGGTCTATAAGCTCTCTGATTTGGTCGAGCAAGTATATACAGCAGAAAGTACCAAGCGCGAGGCCGAGCTGGAATGGCAGAAAGCAGAGCTGCAGGCGCTACAACTGCAAATTAATCCTCATTTTCTGTACAATACGCTGGAGACGATCGTATGCTTTCCTGCCGTTCAGGATTCCTCTGAGGTGTCCGAAATCGTGAAAAATATGGCTTATATGCTGAGATATGCGGTTCAAACCAGTTTAGAGGAAGTTACAGTCGTTAATGAATTAAAGCATGTATTGAATTATATGGCCATACTGAAACATCGATTAGGCAAGGAATTTGAATTTGATGTGGAAATTCCACCTGATTTTTTGTTGAAGAAGATGGTAAGGCTTACCTTGCAGCCGCTGATCGAGAATGTATTTCAACATGCGTTCTTCGAGGGAATTGAAGAGAAGCACCGTATTCAGATCGAGGCGCAGGAGACAGACTCCGTCTTTATTGTCACCGTAAGCGATAACGGTTCTGGGATGAGTGATACGACACTGCTTAAATTACGAAGCCGATTAGTGAACAAGCGCTTAACCGAAGTGAAGGAAGGCAAAGGAGGCATCGGCCTCATCAATGTGCATCGCCGTATTCAGCTCTTATTCGGTGAAGCCTACGGACTGGAAGTGGATAGCGAGTTGGGAGAGGGAACGGTCATTCGAATGATAATGCCTAAATCGTAAAAAAAGCCATAACGACAAATATGATGCCATCGTAGAACAAAGCTCTGTAGTGTAGGATTAGCGTACAAACTATATGAGGAGTTGACTCCGATGGCAAAAACCGAAACCTCACTGTCAGAGCAGGGAATAATAGTATTCCGGAATGGAAAGGAACGTTGGGCGAATTTAAAAAAGTATAAAGCATTATATTTGCTGTCCATTCCGGGCATTATTTATTTCTTGCTGTTTAAGTACATTCCGCTCCTTGGCTCCGTTATGGCCTTCCAGGATTACAATATTTTCAAAGGGTACTTTGGAAGCGCATGGGTTGGTCTTGACCATTTTCAAAGAATGTTTCAGTATCCTGACTTTATTCGCATATTGAAAAACACGCTGATTCTCGCCATTTACAGCTTAGGTTTTTCATTTCCTATTCCGATTATATTGGCGTTACTGCTGAATGAGGTTCGGAAAGTTTTCTTTAAGCGGACATTACAGACCATCATCTATATGCCGCATTTTCTATCATGGGTCGTTATTGGCGGAATAGCCATTGAAATCTTGTCACCTCGAAACGGTTTTGTGAACAATATCATTACATCGCTTGGGTTTGATTCCATTTACTTTATGGGTGAGAATTCGTTTATTCGCACCATTCTGGTTTCCTCCGGCATATGGAAGGATGCAGGCTGGGGAACGATTATTTATTTGGCAGCCCTGACGAGTATCAATCCGGATTTGTATGAGGCTTCGGAAATGGATGGGGCCAGCCGCTGGAGACAGACGCTATCGATTACCCTTCCGGCAATTATGCCGACCATTACGATTTTGTTTTTATTGCAGATTGGACATTTTATGGATTTCGGGTTTGAGCGAGTTTCTGTGTTTTTGAATACGCTTAACTCCAATAAGGGCGAGATTCTGGACACTTACATTTATACGATCGGTCTGCTCGATCGACAGTACAGTTATACAACGGCCATTGGGTTGTTCAAATCTGTAGTTGGGCTTGTGTTAATTATGTCAGGCAATGCAGTAAGCAAGAAATTGACCGGCGAAGGATTATATTAAGGAGGAGACCTCATGCTAAGAATAAGCACCGGGCAGCGGTGGTTTAACATTGTGAATTACGCATTTCTCATTATACTCGGACTAAGCATGATACTGCCGATTGTGCATGTTCTTGCTCAGTCATTAAGCAGCAATACCGCAATAAACAACGGCAAGGTTTTCTTTCTGCCGGTCGATTTCACGCTATCCAATTTCAAGGCGGTTGTCGGTGAGAAGCTCATCTGGCGTTCATTTGGAATTAGTGTATACGTTACGGCATTCGGAACTTTCATCAATCTTGCAATGACGGCTATGCTGGCTTATCCCTTGTCACGCTCGGAATACGTATATCGGAAGCCCGTACTCATTCTCGTGCTGCTTACGATGATTTTCACTGCGCCGCTCATACCGAACTTTTTGCTTGTTAAACAATTAGGACTTACCGATACGCTTTGGTCATTGATGCTTCCAGGGGCAATCAGCGCATTTAATCTCTTTGTAATGCGGTCTTTTTTCATGGCGCTGCCAGTGGAGCTCATTGATTCGTCACGAATTGATGGCTGCGGGGAAATGCGTATTTTATGGAATATTATATTGCCGCTTTCGAAGCCTGTTATGGCGACAATCGGAATTTTCTATGCGGTGGCACATTGGAACAGCTATGCGAACGCCCTTTATTTCATCAATAATAGGCAGCTGTATCCGCTGCAGGTGAGGCTGCGGGAGTTTATTATTACCGATAGCTCCTCTATTACAGCACCTGCGGAGGAAGTGTTGATGTCTTCGCCAGAGGGAATCAAGATGGCGGTAGTCATTATCGCTACTATTCCAATTATGCTCGTATATCCATTCTTGCAAAAACATTTTACTAAAGGGATGATGGTCGGCTCAGTGAAATCATAAGCAGCGTAAAAAAAACCATTAGACCATAAGTAAGCACATGTGAATAGATGGAAGGCCATGATAAGTTAGTAAACGAAAGATGTAAGCGCTACAAAAATAAGAAAGGGGATCTTAATATGAAAAAAAAGATGATAAGCTTCCTGTGCATTATGCTTCTAACTGGTTTATTAGCAGCTTGCCAAAACTCAAACAAGGGTGCAGAGAGCAGTAATAGCGCTAAGCCGGGCGAAGGAATTAATCCAACAGAAGCACCAGCGAAACCGACTAAATTCTCCATCGCTAGAGGAACACTCGCTTTGAAAGCAGTTGAATCAGTAGAGGATATTAATAAAGATAAATGGGTACTGGAACTAGAAAAGCGTACAAACACAGATATGGATATTCAACTGCTTCCGCATAAGGACTTCAAGCAAAAGGTTTCATTGATGTTCGCGGGGGGCGGCCTGCCAGACGTGCTTGTAGCATACCAATCGATGACGCCGGCAAGTAAAGATATGAAAGGCGCTGTAGAAGCTGGCATATTCATGCCGCTGGACGATATTTTGAAATCGCATGGGCAAAATTTGCTGAATGTTATTCCGAAGGAAGCATGGGATGAAGTTACTTATAACGGCCATATTTATTCGATTCCACAATACTTGAGCGTTCAATCTCGTCGTGCGACGTTTGTACGTTCTGATCTTCTGGAGAAAGCCGGAATAGAAGCGCCAAAAACGATTGACGATTTGCTTCCGATGCTTCGTGCATTTAAGAAGCTTGGTATTGAACAGCCATTTGGATTCCGTGAAAACTTCAAATATGCTGATTTCATATTGGGAGCTTATGATGTACTTCCTTACAGCACAATGTATGAGAAGCAAGGGGACGAGATCGTTCCGAAATTTTTCGACAGCGAGAACATGATGAAGGCGTTAGAGATGTATAAAGCTATGTATGATGAAGGCTTAATGGCGAAAGACTTCGCGACGATTACTGGTGCAATGTGGACGAAGAGCCGTGATGCAGGAAATCTTGGCATTTATAATGCCAATGCGAACCAACTAGGCACTTATCAGACTGAATTAACGAAGAGCGTAGCAGATGGGAAGCTGCAAATGATTCCATCGCCGACGGGTCCCGACGGCAAAGGCGGCATGATGCTCTACAATATGACCTTGGAGCAAGCCTATCTAAATGCAGAGCTAAGCAAAGAAAAAGCGGAAGCAATTGTCAGCTATTTCGATTATATGGTTAGTGAAGAAGGAAAGACGTTCTTCACATTTGGCAACGAAGGTGAGACGTATACGAAGGAAAACGGTAGAATCTCTTATCAGGTTCCAACGGATGAAGAGGAGCGTTATTCCGAACAGCGTCGAAATTGGTTATGGATTGCTCAAGATGGTGCATATAATGCGGACAGATTGCCTTTAGAAACAAAAGGCGAGGAAATGCTGAATGGCTTTGTATCGATTTTGCCAAATGAAGGCCGCGGCGGTGTATTTTTTGATCCGGAGTTGGACAGCTACACTAAATACCCTGATTTGGCTCCTAAATTCGATGAGCCTTCGAAGTTTCTTCTAGATCACATGATAAAAATGGTTTATGGTGATGAGAATATAGCAGATTGGCCAAAGGTCGTTGAAGCTTGGAAGAAAGCTGGCGGCAATGAAATTATTAAAGAAGCAACCGAACGCTTTAACAATAAATCAGGCGTTGTCATCGGGCCGGATGCTAATGTTCAATAATTCATAAGAAAGCTTAATGAGCGTCCGCGAGGGCGCTCTTTTCAAAACAAGAGATAGGAGAACGAGCATGCATAAACAAAGATTAATAGAGGGATGGCAGCATTTCACCGGAGGGCTCGGCGGAATCTGGGAAGTATGGCGAGCGGATAAAATAAACAATCACTATAATGTCCCTTGGCATGCTGTTGCGCTTCCACATAGCTATAATGCTCTCGATGTGATGGACCCCGATCGAACTTATTATCAAGGCCAAGGGTGGTATAGACTCAAAGCTCCTATTGCTAATCCATATCCGAGAGGGCGTACGCTGCTGCATTTCGAAGGAGCTGGGCAGCGAACGGATGTATACGTGTATACAACGAAAGTGGGTTCGCATCTAGGCGGCTATGATGAATTTACAGTGGATATCACAGAGGCGTCATTAGAAGAGAGTCAGATGGATCGTTATCCAGATGTCGTGCCTATTGCAATATGCTGCGATAACAGCCGTGATTTGGAGACTATACCGTCGGATGCTAATGATTTTCATGTTTACGGTGGAATCTACCGTTACTTGAACCTCGTCTATGTACCTGCCGTCTCTATTGAGCGTGTCCATGTTAAGACGGAATGGGCCGCCGCAGCCGAGGATGTGAAGGAAGGGACTTCGCGAGAGGTCAAAGTAACCGTAGACGTTTCTTTGTATAATCCGGAGCAGTACCAAGAAGAGCTGAAGGTTAAAGTAAGCTTGAAAAACCCTAATGGGGAAGAGATTATTTGCTTGAAGACTCGCATATCCCCGTGGGAGGGAATGGAAACAGCAGCACAATTTCATCTTAGTGATCCGCTCATATGGTCTACGGACACACCTCATTTGTATACAGCAGTTGTTTCACTGGAAAGTGTATATGGAGAAACATCTGTAAGTGAACGTTTTGGCTGCCGGACATTTGAATTTGTAACGAATGGTCCGTTTCGGCTCAATGGCGAGCGTCTGCTGCTTCGCGGAACTCATCGGCATGAGGATTATGCAGGGGTCGGGCCTGCGATGACGGAGAAGATGATCCGTGAGGAACTGCTGGTGATTAAGGAGATGGGTGTGAATTTCATCCGGCTAGGACATTATCAGCAGTCGCGTATCGTTCTGGAGCTTTGTGATGAGCTGGGCATTCTGGCATGGGAGGAAATTCCATGGAGCCGCGGCGGTTTGGGAGGAGCGGGATATCGGCAGCAATGCCGTGATATGCTGGAAGCTATGATTACTCAGCATAAGAACCATCCTTCCATTGTATTATGGGGTCTTGGCAACGAAAATGATTGGGAATGCGACTTCGATCATTTCGATCAAGAAGAGATTAGAGCTTTTATGAAGGAGCTTAATCGGCTCGCTCATCAACTGGACCCGTCCCGGCTTACAGCCATTCGACGCTGCGACTTCTGCAAGGACATTGTCGATGTGTACTCCCCTTCTATTTGGGCAGGCTGGTACCGTGGCATATATACCGATTATGAAGACAGCTGCATAGCGGCCGCCCAAGAGGTTAAATCCTTCTTTCATGCTGAATGGGGTGCAGATAATATGGCGACACGGCATGTGGAGGAGCCTTATACGGGGTTTGCAAGCATCGGCGCAGGGGCAGGCGCGACAGACGAGCGCGATGGGGACTATCTCTTGGTTGGTGGTGAGCCCAGAGTGTCTCGCGATGGAGATTGGTCAGAGACATACTTCTGCGACATGATCGATTGGTATTTAAGCGCGCAGGAAAGAATGGATTGGCTGACCGGCGCGGCTCAATGGGCTTTCAAGGATTTCGCTACGCCCGTGCGCCCGGATTCCCCGATTCCTTATCTGAACATGAAAGGAGTCGTGGAGCGGGACTTAACGAAGAAGGATGCATTCTATGTATTTCAATCTTATTGGTCGGAAGTGCCGATGGTTCGTATATATGGCTCGAATATGCCGGTTCGATGGGGAGCAGCAGGTGAGAGCAAAACGATTAAGGTGTACTCAAACTGTCCATCTGCCGAGCTTTTTCTTAATGATTCCAGCCTAGGAACAAAAAAACGTGATTCAAATAATTTCCCTGCTGCCGGACTGCGCTGGGAGGCTGTGTTTAAGCCGGGTTTGAACCGATTACGAGTAATCGCGGAACGGGATGGCATTCTCGTGGAGGACGAAATGACGTTCGAATACCAGACAGAGGTCTGGGGAGAACCTGTTTCTCTTCAATTGACAGCGGAGGAACGGAATGAAGGGTTATATGAAGTGTTAGTGGAAGCATACGATGCTAACGGAGTGTTCTGTCCAGATGCAGCGAGTTTCATTCGTTTTGCCGCAGCAGGAGACGGCAAGCTGCTCGACAATCTCGGCACCGTTCGCGGGTCGAGGCTGGTACAGCTGGCAAGCGGCAGGGCAAGCATTTATGTCGATCCTTATGGAGCGCCGCCTCCCCATATCGAGATAGGTGAGTTTTTCACGGCAGGTGGACCGGCTTCCTCGTTGTACAGTATTAAGGACAATGGGAAACAATCATCTACTATCGTTAGCGCAGCGTGTGACGGCATATCGACTGCTTTTGTAATCATTCATTCAACTAGAGAATCTCTAGATAAAGAAGGTGGATTAAATGATGCAAATCATGGATAAGATACAACATGATTATTCGGAACCATTAGCTATGCTTGTGGAGAAGGGGGAGCGAATGCTCCTTCAAATAGGTCATAAATCGCCTCATGCAGCGAAAGCAGACGGTATTTATGATGATATGCGGCTTGATTGGTGGACAGCAGGATTTTGGCCGGGAATTTTGTGGATATTATATGATGTTACAGGTAAGGAACAGTTCAAAGAAGCTGCATGGAGCTGGGATGAGAAGCTGGAGAGCAAGATGATGCAGGCTAATAATTTCCATCATGATGTAGGATTTCAATTTCTTCCTACAGCAGTGATCAAGCATAAATTAACAGCGGATTCGGATGCTCTGCGCCGCGGCTTGTTTGCCGCAAACTTTCTAGCAGGACGTTACAACATAGCAGGCCGCTTCTTAAGGGCCTGGAACCAAGACAAGCGAGGCTGGTCCATTGTCGACTCGACCATGAACCTATCGTTATTATTCTGGGCTGCAGAAGCCTCAGATGATCCAAGGTTCACGCATATCGCCAAAGCTCATGCAGATACAGTCGTAGAGCGATTTATTCGGGAAGACGGCTCTGTTTGTCATATTGTAAGTTTCGATCCCGAGACGGGTGAGTACTTAGGTGCAATTGGCGGACAAGGGGCAGGACCGGATTCAGCCTGGAGCCGAGGTGCAGCATGGGCTCTTTATGGAATGGCGAATGCGTATCGATATACGGGAGATGGGAAATATTTGCGGGCCTCTCAGCGCGTTGCCCATTTCTTTCTTGCGAACCTGCCTTCCGACGATGTACCGCATTGGGACTTTAGAGCTTCGGAAAGCTTGAATGGCGAACCAAGAGATAGCTCAGCTGGCGCATGCGCTGCATCCGGCCTCTTGGAGCTTGCAACTTTGCTTCCTGATAATGAGGGGAGTATATACCTTAGAGCAGCAGAGCGCATTCTTATGTCGCTGCATCATAACTACGCTACCTGGCATCTTCCGACTCACGAGGCTATTCTGCTTCAAGCAACGGGGCATCGACCTGCTGGAGAAAATGTTGATGTGTCTCTAATCTATGGTGATTACTTCTTTGTTGAGGCGATCGCCAAGCTGAATGGCTGGAACAATCGGATATTTTAAGCGGCGTGAATATAGCAGAAAGAGACTTTCCATAAGTTCACTGAACTTGTGAAAGGTCTCTTTTTAATTTCTTTTGATAAATATAATGACGAGGAAACGAGGAAATACTAAACAAACCGGCGTGGCGGAACCCCATAATGGTTCTTAAACAATTTGACGAAATAGCCTTTATTATCGTACCCCAGCATTTGTGAAATGACATCAATTGTTTTGTCTGATTCGTTCAGCAGCTCTTTGGCCTTCTCCATCTTCACACGCGTTACATATTCGGTGAAATTCTCGCCTGTTTCCTTCTTGAACAAACGGCTGAAATAGCTCGAATTCAGAAACAAACGTTCTGCGACATCTTCTAATGTAATTTTTTGATCCAAATTTAAAAGAATATATTTTTTGGCATCCACGATTTCGACTTTTTTGCTCTGTTTAGAAATTTCCTCCATTAACGTGACAGCCTCTTCAAGAAACCGAATGATCCATTCCTTCAGCTCTCTGACGTTAGTCATTTGATCCAGCTGGCGCTGCGTTTTCTCATTATTATATTGATGATTGAAGGTCAATTTCATTTGAATATCCAGCATCAGCTTAAACAAAAATTGTTTGACGGTGACAGGCTGGAATCTTCTTGCCGTAATGAAATCAAGAAATTGATCTACAGTTGGTTCAACATTCATATTTCCTTCTATTATAAGACGATTCATGCGCTCACTGTAGGTGGAGTAATGGGACAATAACTCTTCTTGATTCCCATTTGCTTGGATCTGGTTTAATTTGACGATTTCAGGCTCCGTGGAATAGAAGAATGCATCGGTTGTCTGAATTAATTGTAGAAATTGTTGTTTAATTCCGGAGTTGCTATGATCCATTGCCCCGATGAGAATGGAAACTTGAAGCTTTAGCACCTTAGTCAAGGATTGCTGAAGCTCTCTACAAAACCGATTAATTAAATCGTAAGGATCAAACTTCAAGTCTTTCCGGCAGGCAAACAGGATGAAAAATTGTTGGGCTGTATAGGAGAAATAGATCGCATGGGGTTCCTGCTGCAACAATTCTTCCACAGCATTATCTATAATGAACTTCAACATGTTTTCATTCTTAAAGCGAGCCAGAGCATCCTGATAACGATACACACTGCACACAATTGGAATGAAATAATCTAGATCTGATTTCAAGCCGTATTCTACTAATTGCTGGTTCCACATGGCTTGATCCATGAGCGGCGTACTCAAAAAATCACGAAGCCATTTTTCTTTCAGACTTGACTTGCTTTGGACAACTTGCAAATGAAGCTTTTCTACTTTTTGCAACAATCGATCTTCTTCATTTATTCGATCATATATACGCAGGAGTATATCCTGCATCGTTTCCATACTAAGTGTTTCCTTCAAAATATAATCCTGAACACCTAATTGTACGGCCTGCTGCGCAAATTTAAATTCATCATGGCAGGATAGAATAAGGAAACGAGGATGACTGCTGCAATCCTTCAGTACTTTGATAAACTCTATTCCATCCATGCCTGGCATGCCGATATCCGTAACCACGAGGTCCGGTGTTAATTCCTTGCTCATTTCGAGCGCATCGTGAGCGTTCGTATAGGCGCCAACTAAGCGGAAGCCGTATTTCTCCCAAGGAATCATTTTGCTTAAAAACTCAAGCACTGCCACATCATCATCAACTACAAAAACAGTATACATGGGCAGATTCCTCCTCATTTACGGAAAGTGGCAGGGCAATTTCATCGTAATCGTAACACCTTTGCCTGGCAAGCTTTCCAGATTCATTTCATATTTAGAGCCGTATATAATTTTAAGCCGCTCATTCACATTACGCAGCCCGATGCCCGATATATGCTCCCGAAGGTGCTGTGGGGAACCAACTTCAATCTTTTCTTTAAAAACATTCCAAATACTGCTTAATTCCTCTTCCGTCATTCCCTTACCATTATCCTGAACCGTAATATATAAGGACCCGCCTTGTTTTCGAGAGGAGATGGATATTTCACCGCTCTTCTGACTTAATCCATGAATATAAGCGTTTTCAATTAACGGCTGCAGCGTAAACCTTGGAATAGTTTCCAATAAAGTATCTGAAGCTAAATTGATTTCTAATCGAACCTCATCTAAATGTCTGAAGTTCATTAATTTCATATAATGCTCGACTGTACTGACTTCCTCGTGCAAGGGCAGGAACTCGTTATTCCGATTAATCGTCATTCGAAGCAGAGTCGAAAGCGACTCAATCGTTCGAGCAATGTCCGTTTCACCTTTCATCATGACCTGAAGACGAACCGAATTCAATGTATTGAACAAGAAATGGGGGTTGATCTGAGCTTGAAGCAGCTCTAATTCCGCAATTCTTTTCCGATTTTGTTCCCACTCGATTTGCAGCACCATTTCTTTAATTCGGTCCAGCATTCGGTCAAAGGATAAACCTAATTGTCCAATATCGTCTTGACCTTCGATCTTGGACCGCACATCTAGATTGCCGGCTTCTACCTTTCTAGCCGTTCTGGAGAGACGCGTAATGGGATAGGTCAACTGCCGCAATAAATAGAACATAACGATCGAGAAAACGAGAAAAAATAAAATTTGAAGAATAAAGGTATAGTTAATGAAATTTCCGATATTTCCTGTGACATCTTTGGATGCCGTTAAGCTCTGCATACTCCAGCCTGCAAAACGCAAGGAATGGTCTACCGAAATATATTCGGTACCGTTCCATTGAACGATTGTATCTTTCCCCTTCACATAAGAAGGAGGGATGGTTTGTCCGATAAGGCTTTCATCCGATTGGGAGAGAATTTTTCCTTCTGAATCCTCTAGCATCATAATCTGATCTGGCGCGTACTTATTGAAGATCTGATGAAACTGCTCTTCAGGCTTGCTTACAATAACGTACGCATTCGGCCTGTTGGCAAAGAGCTTAAAGGTACGGACTATGGATATGATTTTCGTATATTTATTAGCATCAGTAAGCACATAATTTTTTTGAGATCCTAACCAATGCGTTCGATTAATGGGATCCTCGGACATTTTCTTCAACCATGGTTCATCGTATAAATAGGTTAAATCAGATTTATACGTAGAATAGTTAGTGAAATACAACCCTCCGGGAAGCAGTATGGTTACATAAGTTTTTTCGCCGAAGGTAGTTAAATTGTCTAATTTCTCGGAAATTTGCTTGAAGGAGAAAAACTCAATCTTTTTGCTTTGTTGATCATATTTGCTCCAGGCTGTTCGCAAGTAAGTAATCATTTCGCTATCATATTGAATGGCGTTTAATGCGGTAACCATATCATTCAAAATATTGGAAATATATAGATCTGCTACCTCCAGCGATTGCTCGGATTTGAGAATAGCTTTTTTTTTGAATTCATTTTTAGCTTGAAATCCTGTAAGGGCAAGTGTAATGATCGATGGAAGAACTAAACATAAGAGAGAGGTATTAATTAATTTTTGCCTCCAGCTCATGGTAGGCAATAATTTCATGATGCCCACTCCCTTCTGAATAAAATGAAAAAAAGGGGGATGCCAGTAAAGGGCATCCTCCTCGTTAGTATAACTCAGAATCTACTTGTTTGCATCGATGATCTTCTGCAGAGAAGCCTTAATATTATTGATAGTTGTGTCAATATCTGTTTGACCTAGCATATATTTCTCGGATTCAGCTATATAAGCATTCTCAAGATCAGCGCTAAAGGATACAACAGTAGGAGGATTCGGCAGCTTAGTAACAGCTAGCGTATTCATCAATGAAGCTTTGTCGATTTTCTCAGGTGATTTAGTGGATGCAATAATCGCATCTACTTCCTTCTCAATATCTGCTTTCTTCCATGCTGACAGCTGTTTAGTCAACGACATGCCTTCAGTAGAAAGGAATCTGATAAATTCATAGGATTCTTTCTTATGCTTCGATTTCGCTGAAATTACAAGTGAATCCGCACCGCCGAACGAGTAGATATCGTCGCCCTTGTTATTGGAAGGCCAAGGTGCAAATGCCGATACGAATGTAGCAGGAATTTTATCCGTTCCGCCAGACTCGGCAATCATCCATGGACCTGTTGGAAGCATGCTTGCTTTTTGTTGGAAATACTGATCACGGTAAGGAATTTTTTGTGTAATAACATCTTGGTAAGGAGTTGCTGAAAGGTCAGTATACTCCATATCATATCGAAGCTGAAGCGATTGCTTCATCAGCGGGTTATCCGCATTCATTCCTGTACCTTCATCATTCATGATGCCTTGGTTGTTAGACGAGCTATAAAGACGTAATAAGAAATAGTCTTTCCAAGTATGGAAGAAGGTTCCGTAATGCTTGTTAACGCCTTCACCATTGGTTAATTTCTTGGAGTATTCGCGGAATTCATCCCAAGTCCAGCTCTTAGGCACTTCTAGACCAGCTGCATCCAGCTGCTCTTTGTTGAGCAGAATAAGCCATGGACCAAATTTACCAGGAAGAGAGTAGCGTTTTCCATCTACTTTCATTTGTTCAGCTTTGTATTGCTCGTCGTAGTTCATGCCTTCATCGCTAATATAGCTGTCAAGCGGCTCAAGCATACCGTTGTTAGCACGTTGACTGAAGTTAGGAGTGGAGTTTAGAGAAAATACGTCAAAAACCTCACCTGAAGCATACATAATATCAAGCTTTTTCAACGTTTCATTGGAGTCATTTTCTACAAGCGGTACATATTCTACTTTAATATTAGGAAATTTTTGTTCAAATGCATCGATAGCCGGCTGGTATACCGAAGGGCTTTCCCAGTTAATGAATTTAATCGTAACCGGTTCAGCTTTTGGTGCGTCCGTTTCCTTCGTAACATTAGTGCTTGGACTGTTTGTTGCTGTGTTCTTGCCCTGATTGGATCCGGAACTGCCGCATCCAGACAGCAGGCTAGTCATTAATGCGGTTAATGCAATCATTACTATCCACTTCTTCATTTAAAAAACCCTCCCTAGAAACTCTCTTTTCTTTACATCTGAATGTTAACACCTTAAGAGATGTGAACAAAGTTACTATTTTTACTACTATTGAATTTTTTTTACCATATCAAATTTATCCTTTCACGCCGCCTAAAGCGATACCTTCAATAACCTGCTTCTGACCAATTATAAAAATAATGATCAAAGGAATAATCGCAGACACGGTGCCCGCCATAACGAGTGAGAAGAAGGCGCCGCTTTCAGATGCGAATTTCTGAATCCCGATTTGTATCGTTTCCAGGTTATTGCTTCTAAGGAAGATAAGCGGATTGACATAGTCATTCCAAGTCCAAATAAATCGGAGAATGGCATAGGTGGCTAGAGCAGGCTGGACCAACGGCAGCGCTATCGTCGTAAATATTTTGAATTGTCCAGCACCATCGATCCTTGCCGCCTCAAGATATTCTTTATGAATGCCTAAGAAAAACTGCCGCAGCATAAATGTGCCTAGCGCACTGAAAGAGCCGATTATGATGAGTCCAAGATGGGTATCGATCAAATGAAGCTCTTTCAAAATCAAAAACTGAGGAACGATAATCGATGTGTTGGGCACCATAAAAGTCATTAATACAATAAGGAACATAAAGTTCCTTCCTTTAAACGCCAAATGCGAAAAAGCATAAGCGGCCATACTGGAAACGGTTAAAGAAACCAAGGTGGTAATGAGAGTCACTTTAATGGTGTTCCAGTAATAAAGGCCGAATGGATATTCGCCGAACCAGACATCGTGATAGTTCTGATAAATCTGCCAGTTTTTAGGAATCCATTCAATTGGATATTTAAATACATCGATTTCGGGTTTAAAGGAAGTCGAAATCATCCAGATGAAGGGCAGTAAAAAAAGCAATCCGATTAGCAGCATAAGTAAAGTAACGAGAATTCTCCCGAAATCATACGTCTTTTTCATAAGAACCCCCAGCTAATTTAATAATTCACCCATTTTTTTTGTCCGTACAATTGAACGAGCGTAATTAACATGACACATCCGAGCAATACCCAAGCCATGGACGAAGCATAACCCGTTTTCAGACCTTCGAAAGCAGTATTGTACAGATAGTGAGTCACGACCGAAGTAGAATGGGCAGGACCTCCATCGGTCAGTACTTTAATAATATCAAAGGATTTAAAGGTGCTGATCAATCCCGTAACAAGCAGAAAGAAAGTAGTTGGCGATACGAGCGGAAATGTTATTTTGCTAAACTTGGTCAAGGTGCCTGCACCATCAATATCTGCTGCTTCATAGAGATCCTTTGGAATCGCCTGCAATGCGGCTAAATAAATAATGAGACAGAAACCAATGCCTACCCAAACCAATATGATCATAACCGAAGGTAGCGCATAATGTATATCTGCAAGCCATTTCGGAGGATTCGCGAAACCAAGCGCTCTTAATGTCTGATTAATCGGTCCGAATGACGGGCTGAATAACAATTGAAATACAATCGCGACAGCTACGATACTGGATATATAAGGCATAAAGAAAACGATTTTCAGCAAGCTTTTTAGATACACATATTTATCGATAATAACTGCAAATATTAATGAAAAAATCAATTGCACTGGCACAACTAATAATAAGATGAGATTGTTTTTAAATGAAATTTTGAAAATGTCATCGTCTAACAACTGGGCATAATTACGTAAACCAATGAATCTGATTTTGTCGAACCCGGAGATAAAGCTCCAATCCGTGAAGCTTAGGATTAGGGTTAGAATAGTAGGAATAATGGTTAGCACTATTAATCCAATCATCATCGGAGCAACAAAGATATAACCGGCTAAGCTTCCTTTTTCTACCGACCTTTTAGTCCGGCGCGATGCTTTGCGGCTTGGCTCGGTTTTCAACATGATTTCCACCTCGATTTAGAAGATTTACTTTTGTTATTCTTGTTAGATTATTTATTCTTATAAAACTCCTGCATAGCGTAAAACGCAGGTTTTTTGTAGCTTTTGTCCTCAGATAGCAGACCCTTTGTATTGTAATAATTTTGGATAGTGGGATGCAATCTGCGCGGACAGCGGAAGTCATATAAGATCCAAGGACTCGTTCCTTTCACATAAGGAATTTGGCCCAGCACATCTATTTGTTTCTGGTAAATGTCGAGCTGGCAGTCTTCCGTTCCCTTCTCATCGACAGATCCTCTGTATCCCGCTTTAGCATCGGCACCGAATTCCGTAATGACAACGGGCTTGCTTGGGCGACTGTTCTCAAACAGCTTGATTAAATTATTGAAATCAGTTTGATACCAGCCGTAATATTGATTGGCGCCTATGATATCCAAGTAATCGGCTAATCTGTCATTAATGATATGGTTATCATGATCCAATAGACAAGCTGCGGATACTAAACGGGTCGGGTCCAATTCCTTCGCCTTCATGGCGAGTGAGCTCATGAACGTAAGTCTTGCTTCCGTATCTGCATTCTCATTGCCTACCGACCATATGATTACGCTTGCTCTATTGCGGTCTCTTTTGATGAGCTCGGTCAATTGATTCTCGGCATCTCGATACGTAGCCTCATTATGGAATTGAATAGCCCAGTAGACCGGGATTTCCTCCCACAGCATTATTCCCATTTCATCGGCAAGCTTAGCAGCCTTTTCGGTGTGAGGATAATGAGCCAATCGCATGTAATTGCAATTCATTTCCTTTGCCAGCTTGAAGTTTTCCATAATTTCTTCGTCTGACACAGCTTTTCCATTCAGGACACTTTCTTCATGCGCGCTAATCCCTTTCAAATAAATCGGGCTGCCGTTCAATAGAATGTCTGTACCATCCACGCGAATTTCTCTGAAACCGATTTTTTCTGAAATCGCGTCCCCGCTGAAAGCGATGGCTACGTCATAAAGCTTAGGATTGTCAGGACTCCATAATTCAGGATTTGCATCAATTACAGCACAGCCTTTGCCGTCAACTACTTCGATGGGGAATGAAATGCCAAGCTCTTGTATCGTTAAATGAGCTGTACCGGCAAGCACAGATCCATCTATTAGAAGCTCAACCTGTATTTTTGAAAATTGTGTGCCAGGTACAAAGCTGATAACGAAATCTTTAATAAAGGTTTGGGGAAGACGGATCAATTCCACATCCCGATAGACACCGCCATAGTTGAACCAATCTGTATTCTCATTAGGAACATGGCTCGGCTTGCGAGTGTTATTGGCTACCACAAGTATCCGGTTAGAATCCTTTAGGTCGTTCGTTACTTCAATATAAAAAGGAGTAGATCCGCCTTTGTGAAAGCCAACATATTGCTTGTTTAAGAAGATCTTGGCGTCATAATTGACGGCACCAAATTTCAGAAAAACCCTTTCATCGTCTTGGAACGTATATGGGAAGGTTCGAGTGTACACTGCACTGCCTTCATAGTAAAAAAATTTCTCTTTTTGAGTATTCCAACTGGATGGAACTTTGATTTGCTCCCATTCGTCGAAGCTGAAGTCCATGGGGTTCGTTCTACCCTCATCATCCACGTATTTTTCTTCGAACCATCGGGCTCTTACGCATGTATCATATTGATCAATTCCGAAATTCCAAAGACCATTTAGAGAAATCTTCTCTCTGCCGCTATCATAGACCATGCTATGGTGTGTAATGCTTTGCGATAAGTAGCGGTCTTCATAAGATTCATTATGGAGGTGATCGACAAAATTGGCAGCTTGTTGTTGCATCGGAAAACTCCTCTTTCTGTGATTAATTATTTATGATACCTATTTAACCGCGTACTGCATTCATTTAAAAGAAAGAGATTTGACCATTAATAAATTTTTTCTACTTTTAAAAAAGTTTTTATTTTGTCTGCGGGAAGGTAGTCAAATATTTTCTAGATCAGTCAAATTTTTAGCTTCTCAATTCCATAGTAAAACGGTTAAATAGGTAACTAGGCAAAGAAAGCGCTTACGAAAAAAGCGCGATAAATCAATCGAAAAGGGGCGATTGAATCTAGCCGATTGTAAGGACATCAAGTGCTTCACTAACTATTTTGGGGAGGTAAAGAAATTGCTAAAAAAAGGATTATCTATTATTCTCACTGGTGCATTATTCGTCAGTCTATTCGTCACTGGACCAAGCGTTTCCGTTGCTGCGGATGCACTAGAAGCATCAACAGGGCCTTTTGGTTCGAATGTGTATGTATTTGATGAATCAACACCACAATCAGAAATTCAACGAATTAGCACAGAAGTGTTTAAAAAACAAGAATCAAATGAATTTGGCAATGAAAGATATGCGATTTTTTTCAAGCCGGGTACATACAACGCTAACATCAGAGTAGGCTTCTACACACATGTAGCAGGACTTGGACAAAATCCCGATGATGTCACTATTAATGGCGGGGTAACCGTTGATGCAGATTGGTGGAATACACCGCCTGGAAATGCTACCAAAAACTTTTGGCGGGCAGCAGAAAATTTTGCAATTAAGCCTACATCAGGCACGAATAAATGGGCCGTCTCACAGGCTGTTCCTTTCAGAAGGATGCATGTTAAAGGTAATCTCCAGCTGCATGATGGAGGATGGGCAAGCGGCGGCTTCCTCGCAGATTCCAAAATTGACGGCCAGATCGTTTCTGGAGGACAGCAGCAGTGGTTCTCTCGAAACAGCAATATAGCGGGATGGTCGGGCGGACAATGGAATACCGTTTTTGTTGGTGTCGATAAAGCACCTGCGGTTAACTGGCCTACCAATGCGCATACTGTTGTTGACCAAGCACCTATTATGCGCGAGAAACCGTACCTCACCATTGATGCGAATAATAATTACCAAGTATTTGTTCCAGATCTTCAGACGAATGCCAAAGGCGCAAGCTGGGCGAATGGGCCTACGCCAGGCAAAGCCATATCTATCGACGACTTCTATATTGCAAAACCGGAGACATCCGATGCAGCAGCGATTAATGCTGCGCTCAGCCAAGGCAAAAATCTGTTATTTACGCCAGGAATCTATCATCTCAATGAAACTATTAAAGTAACAAGACCTGACACTGTCGTGCTTGGCATTGGGTTCGCTACTCTGATGCCGCATAAAGGCGTTACAGCATTATCAGTTGCTGACGTAGACGGCGTTATCGTTGCTGGCCTCCTCTTCGATGCAGGGACAGAAAGTTCACCCTCCTTATTGGAAGTTGGCCAAAAAGGCAGTTCAGCCGACCATTCTGCTAATCCTACCTCTCTACATGATCTATTCTTTAGAGTTGGAGGAGGAGAGGAAGTAGGGAAGGCTGAAGTAAGTCTGCAAATTAACAGCAATAATGTGCTTGGAGATCACTTCTGGATTTGGCGTGCAGATCACGGTAAAGACGTTGGCTGGGATCTTAACACGACCAAAAACGGCTTAGTTGTAGATGGAAACCATGTAACGATATATGGCTTGTTTGTTGAGCATTATCACGAATACCAGACGCTTTGGAATGGCGATCATGGCCGGATGTATTTCTATCAATCCGAAATTCCTTATGATGTTCCAGACCAAGAAAGCTGGATGAGCAACCATGCAACCGTGAATGGCTATGCTTCTTACAAAGTGGCTGAATCCGTGAGCTCGCATGAAGCCTGGGGTCTAGGTATTTATTCCTTCTTTAGGGATGCCGAAGTGAAGCTTCATAGCGCGATTGAAATTCCTGAAACCGCAGGCGTAAAAATTCATCATGCGACTTCCGTTTTTTTAGCGGGCAAGACAGGCAGCGAAATTACTCATATTGTGAATGAATTCGGAGAAGCTGTAACCTACGCCGGCAACAGAAAAACCATTATAGATTACAGCAGTGAGCTCGTCAAAGTTTCCAGTATTCATCTAACCAGCTTAGACGACGCAACGAAGATCGCTACAAGAGCGGGTACGCTGCAAATGTCTGCTTCGGTAATGCCTGTGAATGCGGACTATCCAGCGGTCTTCTGGTCCGTAGAAAACGGAACAGGCAAAGCAACCATTGATTCATCTGGAATGTTAAGAGCTCAAAGCGATGGTATAGTGAAAGTCATCGCAACAGCCCAGGACGGATCCGGAGTTAAAGCTGAAATGAAGATTCATATTACTGGTCAAACAATAATTCTAAACAGCGGATGGACATGGGTGAGAGAAAGTCAAGGAAACTGGGATGTTGATTCCAAAAATATAAATGTTTTAAAATTAACAACAGAGGAAGGAAGCTGGACAGGAACGAAGCCGAAAAATATTCTTCTAAGAAATCCTGGAACTGAAGCGGGTGACTTCACAATCTCCACCAAGCTGGAGTTTGATGCATCTCGCAATTTCGAATGGGCGGGCTTGATCGTTTATCAGGATGATGGCAATGCAATTACCCTAGGACGCTCTGCGGTTAATCAGATTCGGTTTTCACAAATAAAGGGCGGCTCGCAAACGGATAAAACCTTTGCTGATCCTACAGCTGCTTCTAAAGATATTTATTTGAAAATCCAAAAAACAGGCACCGATTACAGTGGGTATTATAGCAGCGATGGTGAAACCTGGACAAAGGTGGTCGACACCTTTACCAAGTTTACGGCGATAACAACCCCTAAGGTTGGAATGTTTGTAAGGAAATTAAACACAGCGATATCAGCCAAAACAGCTGTATTTTCAAATTTCCAAGTAAACGATGCTATTGTGCAGTTTTGGAATCCTGTTAAGTCCATAGAGGTAACTGCTGAGAGTGATGCTGCCGAGATAACGAGCTTTGGCGGGACCTTGCAAATGTCTGCTGGATTGCTGCCTGCGAATGCAGACAATAAATTGATCCTATGGTCCGTTGAAAACGAGGACGCTAAGGCAACTGATAAGGCAACGATTAGCAGTGAAGGATTATTATCAGCAGTGAAAAACGGTAGGGTCAAAGTGGTAGCCTCTGCCACTGACGGTTCTGGCGTAACGGGAAGCGCAATGATTGAAATTAGCGGACAAGAGATCGCAGTTGCTTCTATTCATGTAACAGGTGCAAACGGAGCAACAGAAATAACTTCCAAAGGCGGCACATTACAAATGATTGCCTCGGTGCTGCCGGAAGATGCAGATTTCCAAGACGTTACATGGTCCGTCGTGAATATGGACGATACGGCTACCGACTTGGCGACGATTAGTGAGGAAGGGATATTGACCGCTGTTGGAGATGGAACGGTAAAGGTTGTCGCAACAGCAAATGACGGCTCCGGTGTTGAAGGCGTATTGTCGATCAGCATAAGTGGACAAATGGTCGAGGAATGTACATCTGATTGCGGCATCGATCCGACACCGACACCAGAACCAACACCAGAACCAACACCAGAACCAACACCAGAACCAACACCAGAACCAACACCAGAACCAACACCGACACCAACACCAACACCGGTGCCAACACCGCCGACAAACAATGGGCATCAGCAGTTGGTTAGTGTCGCGGATCTGCAGAATGTGAAGGATGGCAAGGCAGTAGTGGCATTAAAGAACGGTCATATAGAGGCTGTTCTTCCAATCGGACTTACCCAGAACATCAAGCATTCCTTGGAAGTTCAAGCAGGTGCTGTATCGATTATTATCCCGCCAGCAGTACTGCGCGAAGCTGGAGCAAATGTAAGCATTGCGAATATTGTCGTACGGATCGAGGAGAACCAGAGCGGAATCCCAGGTATGGACGGCTCGAATCTGAAGCTCAACAAGCAGATTTATAATCTTGATTTCATACTAGTAGATAAGGACGGGAAGGAAACGAAATTAAATACGTTCTCGGAGCCAGTCTACGTCAGCTTGCCTTACGATGGGAACCTTATGGATGAAGAATTGCTCGGCATCTATGTCTATGATGAAGTGTTAAAAGAGTGGACATACACGGGTGGAGTAGTCGACTCTCATACGAATAAACTGACTGCGGCCGCACCACACTTTAGTAAATATGCAGTAATGGAATATAATAAAACATTCAAGGACGTTCCTTCCGAGCATTGGGCACATCGTACGCTGCAAGTACTGGCGGCAAAGCATATCATCTCCGGCCAGACGGAAACCGAGTTTAACCCAAGTGGAAAAACAACGCGAGCACAATTTGTGACGATGCTGGTTAAAGCACTCGGATTGAAAGCAACGAATGCGAATACGCCATTTACGGATGTTCATGCAACGGATTGGTATGCATCAGATATTGCGGCGGCCTATGAAGCAGGGCTCATCTTAGGCGTTTCTGATCATGACTTTGCACCGAAGGCTCAAATCACCAGAGAGCAAATGGCGGCATTAATCGTCCGGGCTTACGAGTATGCCAAAGGCGCGAAATCCTCAACTACTGATCATGTTTCATTGTTAAAAGATCAGAAGGAAGTGTCCTCATGGGCGACAAAAGAGGTGAACAAGGCTATCGAACTCGGATTGATGAAGGGAACAGCGGTTCATGTATTTGCGCCGCAGATTCACGCAAAAAGAGCGGAAACCGCACAGGCAATTTTGAATTTGTTCAACCTGATTCAAACAGTTAATTCATAGGCATTAATCAATAATAGATAAATTTTGCAAAATAGTACTAGAACACTGAAAGCCTTGTGAACCAAGGCTTTTTTTGTTTGCAAAAAAGTCCAATAGACGGGGCTCTTAACCAATAATAGGATGAATGTAGATTTAGTATATTTAAAGTGGTAGAGGTGGTGATGATGAGCAAGGTGGTTAGAAAGTTGAAAGTCACTTAACATGAATAAGGGAGTGAGATTGAACTTGGCTAATCGAATCAAAATAAGAGGAGCTTTAATTATTTTATTAATTTTTACTCTCATGTGTACATCTGTTCCCGCAGTATTTGGTGCAGACAGCGATACATTGGACAGCAGTCGAAATGATATATTAGCAGGCTATGATGTCAAATACTTTACCGATTTTGGCGACACGGAAGAGCTGATCCCCAATAATTGGGGTTTTACAACTGCCAATGCTGCTCTATCCATTAATACGAATGATTTGGGCGGCAATAACAGCCCCAAGCTGCAATACAGTATCGTCAATCAAAGCGGTGGGCGAGTTGCAAGTAAAATCTTTGATACCGCTGTTAAGGGAAACCAAATACTTGTTGCATTCGACTGGTATCCGGGCAAAGTCAATGATAAAGGCGGCAGCGCGAATGAAAACAGCGGCGAATTTAGAATTCTAGACAGCTCTGACCACATCATATTTACAATAAACAATACCAACAATGCTCCGCTCACCTATTTTACAGGCGGAAAGTCGGAAACAGCTGCGGTAACAGGCATGACGAATCAAGAGACCTGGTATAGAGTAGAGGTTGTTATCGATTTAAATACGAATGAAGTGAATTTAACGCTTACCGACCAAGCATCGGATACAAGTGAAACATATACCGTATCGCTTGCTGGGACAGCCTTTGACGGTTCAGTCGCTTCGGTCAGGCTGGTAGGTGTGCGTACATCAGGAAATAATATTACTTGGACGACATATATGGATAATTTCGGTGTTTATAATGTTTCTATCCCTGCCAATACCATCACAAAGGTAGATAGACTGCCTTATCATAGGGTTTATGTAAACGAAACGACAGATGCCATTGATTCAATCGGTTTACCGGATACGGTGACAGTTACGCTTGCGGATAATAGTAAGGTGGAAGCAGCTGTAACCGAGTGGAGCACTGTTGATAGATCATGGACTTCCGGAGAAGCAGGCGTCTACGAGTTTAAAGGCATTCTAGCTGACACAGAAGGATTGGTAAACAGCTTTGACCGTTTTGCAACAATCTATGTATATAACCGCCTTGCTCCCTCTGACTCTGCAAGGCAGACCGAGTGGCTAGACCTTGGAGTTATTGCGCTAAAATCGGAGGATGGCATTTTTATTAGCTGGCGATTGCTTGCGGATGAATATGATCAGGATGTGACTTTTAATATTTATCGCAATGGTGAGAAATTAAATACGGAGCCTTTATGGGTGACCAACTATGTTGATCGGGAAGGGACCCCCGGAGACATCTATAAGGTGGAAACGCTTCTTCAGGGGATTTCTGCCGAAACCAATGAAGCAACTGCAGCAGGTACGGATTATCTTTCAATCCCGATGCAAAAGCCAGAGGGAGGTACAACAGCCTCTGGAGCTTACACATATAGTGTGAATGATGCTAGTGTTGGGGATCTAGACGGCGACGGACAGTATGAGGTGATTGTGAAATGGTACCCGTCCAACGCCATTGACAGCTCGCAGGAAGCCATGACAGGGCCGACGATTTTTGATGCATATCGATTGGACGGTACGCTGCTTTGGCGGATTAATATGGGGCTTAACCTAACGTCGGGCGCCCATTACAATCAATTTATCGTTGCTGATTTCGATGGAGACGGGAAAAGTGAATTTCTTATTAAAACAGCAGACGCTACAACAGTATATGGAACAACAAATGGCAAGTACGATAGCAGCAAGGTGGTTAGCGTTATTGGAAACCCGGACGATGATGGGAAATGGGTTAACGATAGCGGGCATATCTATGGTGGACCAGAATATATGTCCGTATTCAATGGCGAGACAGGAGAGGTTATCGATACGATTGATTATGCGTTTCCGCTTGGGGATGTTGCATCATGGGGGGACACATGGCATAATCGTTCCGACCGTTTCCTAGCCGGCTTGGCGTATCTAGACGGAGTGAAGCCAAGCGCTGTATACGGCAGAGGCTATTACGCCCGAACAACATACGTTACCTATAATTTGGTTGATAACAAGCTTCAGGAATTATGGAGGTTTGATTCGGCTGTGGAAGGCAGAGGCGGCGGATTGGGCTATCATAGCTTGGCGACTGGCGATGTTGATAATGATGGTTTCGATGAGATTATAGCTGGTTCGTTGGTGCTGGATCATGATGGCACTATTCTATATACAATGGATGGCGATATGGGGCATGAACCGGGATCGCACGGGGATGCGCTTCATGTAGGGGCATTTGATCCTGACCGTGAAGGACTGCATGTCATAGGTGTTCATGAGGAGCCGGCAGTAGCATCCTTAGAATACCATGATGGGGCAACGGGAGAAACGATCAAATCGTTTAACGCTTATGTCGATGCAGGAAGGGGCCTCGCTGCCAATATCACTTCTCTTCCAGGATACGAGTTCTGGGGTGCCGCGGGTCCTGACGCGCAAACAGGGGGCGGCATTTATAATGTTCAAGGCAGCGTAATCGCAGACAGCTTCAGAAATGCCGGTCTTTCTGTTAATTTTGCGCTTTACTGGGATGGAGATTTGCTGCATGAGCTGCTTGATCAGACCTCCATTACGAAATATAACGAAACGACAGGCACTGTCGATGTAGTTAAAAGATTTGATGGAGTGGTAAGCAATAATGGGACGAAAGCAACGCCAACTTTGCAGGCGGATATACTGGGCGACTGGCGAGAAGAAGTGCTGTTGCCAACTACGGACAGTTCCGAGCTTCGAATATACAGCACAACAATTGCTACTGATTACAGACTGTATACATTAATGCATGACAGTGTATATCGGATGGGTATTGCTTGGCAGAATACAGCCTATAATCAGCCGCCGCATATAGGGTTTTATTTGGGCGAAGACATTAAAGAAAAGATATTGGCAGGCAAGCTTAAAGCGCCGAACGTCGCTTATACCAATAAACCTGCTGGAGCAGAACCGAATCCTGGCGATGGAGGATCAGCAGCTCCTGGTCAATCAAGCAATACGGGCGGTGTTCAAATCGTAGTAGGAGAAAATGGATCAGTATCCTTTAATCTTCCGAGCAAACTTAACGAAACCACGCAAAGGCTTGAAGCTGAAGTGACAAAGGAGACTTTCGATAACGCGCTGCAGAAAGCGCAGAGGGATTCGAATGGGGATAAGAATGTGATCGTTAAATTGAATGGTGAAGGACAGGCTTTTGCAATTCGATTGCCAGTAAGCGCGCTCCATTCTTCGTCAGGCAACCATTTATTAACGATTTCTAGTTTTCTAGGGGATTTCGTACTTCCTGCTAATATGCTGGAGCATGAAGCATTGAAAGAAGATGATATTGTTGAGTTCTTGTTTAATAGTCAAGAACCGGAAATGGATTCTGAGAAGAAGATTATTCAACTTTCGATTAACGTGAATGGTGTCAAAATAGAATGGAAAAATCCGAGTGCTTCCGTTCGAATTTCACTGCCATATTCGCCATCCGATCAAGAAAAAGCGCAGCATGAATACCTTACAGTGGTCTATGTGGATGAACAGGGCAAGCGAAGCCCCGTTTACAATGGAGCATATAATACGGCTGCGGGAACGGTAGATTTTACAACGAATCATTTCAGCAAATATGTTATTTCTTATGTTCATAAGACCTTCTCGGATCTAGGGAAATATTCATGGGCACAGAAGGAAATTGAGGTTCTAGCCTCCAAAGGAATCATTAGCGGAACTTCGGAAGTAACCCGCACCTTCACTCCAGAAGCTAATATTTCTCGAGCTGATTTTATCGTTCTGCTCGTAAAAACGCTTGGATTGCACGCGGAGTTCATAGAGAACTTCGAAGATGTGCTGCCCGGGAATTACTATTATGAAGCAGCTGGCATCGCGAAGAAATTAGGTATCGTGAATGGACTTGGGAATAATAATTTAAATCCAAAAGCAGCCATCACTAGACAGGATATGATGGTGATTACGGCAAGAGCGATGGAAATCGCTGAAACGGGATGGAAGGCTGGCGAGCTTTCAACGTTAGATGCGTATCTTGATCATAGTGAAATTGCAGACTACGCGCTTCAAGCTGCGGCAGCAATGGTAAATCATGAATGGATTGTTGGCGCGAATGGTAAAATCAATCCTCTAGGAAATACTTCTAGAGCAGAAGCGGCAGTATTATTGTATCGGATTTATAATAGGTAGTGAGCTATACAATGAAAATCGTGCATTTGCTGCACGATTTTTTTTGTGCGATAACTGTCTCGTTTAAGCACCTGCCAAAGTAGAAAACAAGACCGATCACATTATGCTTGTGATCGGTCTTATTGACGTTATCTATTTTTGGGGAGCCGCTTTATGCTGCTTGAGCTGAGCTTCTTTTTGAGCGAGCAGCTTGGATAAATCAGCTTGCAGTCTGGTTAATCTGGCAACCTCATCCGTTAATTTATTGATTTGAGTCATTTTACTGCTTAAATCGCTGGGGGATTGGCTAATCTTGCTGTCTTTTTGCAGCTGTTTGATCCTGGAAGCTGCCTTATCCAGCTTTTTTCTGTCGCTGCTGCATTGCTCCTTAAGCTCTGTAATTTCCCGGTTTAATCGATTTATTATAGACGACGTAAAACTAATAGCCATTCGAACACCTCATAATTAAATAGTGTAGCTTCGTGTTCATTCTACTATATATCGCTTATTTAAGCGAGGCTGGACACTAACATATACCTATGCTGACATGCTATAATAGAGCTTTACGGCAGGAGGGGAAAGGCTTGGCTAAGGCAAAGGGACCTAAACGTCCAACAAGAGATGAATTTGAGCTTGAAGAGCTGGGTGAGAGGCTGGTGGAAGCCATGCAGGAGAAAGCCGAGCTTCTGCTCACGATATGGGCAGCGGAGGAGCAAGTCCGTGGCGTCATAACAGAGCTGGACTCACGAACAAAAAAGGTGCATGTTGAATATATGGGTAACATCACGAAAATTCCTTTTTTGGATATTATGAAGGTAGATCATGCTCGTTAAATGCTAATTGTGCAATCACAGCAGTGCTTGATATGGTAAATAAAAACAGCTATTACTCAAAAACAGCCGAACAGGATGGCTAATCCTGCTCGACTGTTTTTTTGATGGGCTTATTAATAATAAAATTTCTGCATTTCAATGGGAACATCATTGCGCATCAGAAGCTCCTCCAGCGTCTCGCTGCGTGCAGGGGAATCACCGGCTGTGAGCAGTCGGACAGCGAACTTACTCGCTTGCCGTTCATACTTCCCGACATTGAAAAACGATTGTTCATCAAGCCAAAAACGGTTGAAGCCAGGGTGCAGCCTGTCATGTCCAAGCTCATGCGCACATACGAATCTGCGCCAATTATCAGGCAGGCTCTCATGTATAACGATAAATCGCAGCCGCAATTTTTTGAAATAGAGGCCCCGTGTGCCTTCCCCGAGATCCGCATAACGGATATGAATGCCAAGGCCTTCAGCGATAGTGAAGGGGTCATTGGTCTTGTATTTGCGGATGAGCCTCAAAATCATCTTATCCATAGCATCACCTACCCTTTGGCATCATCAGGAGCATCGTCGTTCGCATGCGGCTCGGTCTTTTTTTTGTGTTTATTCATTTGCTTAGCCTCCCAGAACAGCCCGGTAAGCACATCCATTACGCGCTGACGATCTGTTAAGCTCATGGGCACGCCGTCAAACATAATTTCTCCATCTTCTTCTAACAGCTTCTTGAAATCACGCTTATCTCTATACGTTGCCCAATCGGGAATAGTTGCCGAAGCAGCCTCTCGGCCAAGTAAATAATCGGTTGTTGTATTTAATATGTCGGCCATTTTTTGCAAATCTTCACTCGTTGGCGTTACCCGATCATTCTCGATATGCCCGAAATTCGATCTTCCCATCTCCAGCTTGGAGGCGACATCCTGCTGCGTTAATCCACGATCGACCCTCAGTTGTTTGATTCTGCTTCCCAATGACATTTTGAATACCCTCCACTTATTTAAATATGGTATTTTAAGTACTTGACGGTAATTAAAATACCAAATACAATAAATTACACGTCATGATTTTAAAATACTATATTAAAAACGGTATTTTAAATACTATCACATTTAGTATATTTTCGTTAGTAAGTATTGTCAATACCCAATAAAGACTAGAAATCTTTAACCCTCTATTATTTTTTTGTACAAAATAGAACATATGTTCCTATTTTGGTTGTGTGAATTCAACCATTCTACACTTTAATTGATATAACATTCATGAAGGAGAGATCGATATGAAAACACCCCTTGTTCTCGAACGAAAGCTCTCAGCAGATGAAGAAGCATTTCTTGCTTATCGTTCGACAAACCCGCACATATTCAAAAATAAAGTGATAAGTTACTTTTTTGAACAAAAGCAACATATTCAGTTGTTTGGAAAGCTGCTAACAGAGCCTTCAATAGAGATTAACGATGAACTAGAACAAGCATTTCGGCGTTTTTATTTCAATATACGATTCACTAAGTATTTAAGCTCTTTAGTTCAATATGCTGATATAGATTTCCACAGAGCATGCAGAAGAAATGCAGTACGGAACCCATTAATTTTTGATAGGGGGAGGGATGAAGCAGGTGAAATGGGATATGGGGAGTTATTAATAAGCTTATCATCTCAATCGGAAACTGAAGAAATTGGAAAAGTTTATTGCGATCCTGCGGACTTCCAATCTTCTATTGAGAACCCAAATCTATTCTCGGCCTTCACTGCTCTTACACAAAAGCAAAAAGTAGTAATAACGCTTGCTTATGCTGCAGGCATAATGGACACCGATATCGCATGTGCAATGAAGGTGACCCAGCAAGCGATTACGAAGACAAGAATTACGGCTCTGCGAAAGATGAAAGGGAGTTTAAAGTCTCAAGATGAAGGTATTTGCTCTAGAAAGGGGATTTGCTGATATGGAAGATACTTCACTTCTAACCCTCTTATCGACCTTGGTATCCAATCTAGGCTTTCCTATTGTGCTAGCCGGCTACCTTTTATTGCGTTTTGAGAAGAAGATCGAAAGTCTGAGCCAAGCGTTTCTAGAATTACTACATGTTATTCGAGAAGAGGTGCATAAGAGAAAATGATTGAGACCGATTTATTTCTGCTTGTTCTAAGAGCAAAGTCCGGTGATAAAGAAGCGTTGAGCAGCATAATCACTATGTTTCATCCCATCATCAAAAAGAACTCTCAACGAGCAGGGCCGAATGAGCAGAGCGATCTTCAGCAGCACCTTTCAGAGATGATTATTCGAGCCGTACTCCGTTATGATATGAATACGATACCAGACTATTCTGCTTTTATTGAAAGCATTAATTTTGAATAATTTGGGCTGAAGCGGTCAGCATGCATGATAGTCTTACAATTGGTAGGCAAATGCGCAAATTATTCAGAGGCCCATACACTTTCTGTCCTTATTCATAGGATATTGTACGCTAATAAAAAGGAGTTGAAAATATGGGCTATGGAGTAGCAGGTGTCGGTGCAGGAAATTGTGGAGCAGTGTCACCAGTGGCAGTGGGGCCAGTGTATGGCGGTGGATGCTCGAGCATAGGTTTTATTCTTGTGCTTTTCATTCTACTTGTCATTATCTCGCGTTCTTGGTTATTTTAGAGAAAACGAGGATAGCTCGGTAATCGTTCGGGCTTTCGAGAAAAATTGAGCAAAACGCACATTTTGTTTAGTCGCCTATACCCTTTTCGTCCTGAATCATAGGATACTGTACCTTAGTAAAAAGGAGATGAACAAATGGGCTATGGAGTAGGAGGGGTTGGCGCAGGCAGCTGCGGACCAACTTATCCAGTTGCAGGTGCTAGTTGCGGACCTGTTGTTGGCGGAGCATTCTCAAGTATTGGAGTTATTTTAGTTCTTTTCATTTTACTTGTCATTATTTCCCGAGCATGTTCTTGGTAATCAACGAAAATTGCTCGTAAATCGGTAGATTGCGTTTCCACTAAACCTAAATAAGCTAACAATCCCCAAGTGCCTGAGCCTTGGGGATTTGGCATAATAGCGTTACTCGCGTACCTCAGCGATAAGCTCAATTTCAACCGGTGTATGAAAGGGAAGGTCGCTTGTCCCTATAGCGGAGCGGGCATGGCGTCCGTTTTCGCCGAACACCTCGATTAGCAAATCGGATGCCCCGTTAAGCACATAGGGTTGGTCTCCAAAGCCGGGAGCGCTATTAATAAAGCCGAGAATTTTGACGATTTTGACGACGCGGTCCAGATCGCCTAAATGAGTCTTCATAGCAGCAAGCAGGTTGATGACGACTTGGCGGGCGGCTTCTTGCCCTTGCTCGATCGTTAGATCGGAGCCGATTTTCCCTTCGTACATCAGGACGCCGTCGATACGGCAGTCGAAGCCCGAAGTATAGATGAGATTGCCGGTCTGGTTGACCGGAATGTAAGAAAATTAGGCTTTGTTGTTTCAGGTAAAATAATGCCAAGCTCCGCAAGGCGTTTCTCAACAATAGACATAGTGAAACAGCTCCTTTTCATAGATTTTATTAGTTTGTGCAGCAATGCTGCGCGCGAATGAGCTGGCCGGCCACGATAACATGCGAGATACCGCTCGGATATTAACGCGGCTCCTCGAAGGTTGCCGTATCTTGGATTGTCGCCGGATCGAACACGGTAATATCTGCGGTGTAGCCTGGTACGAGCAGTCCTCTTTTGCCAAGCTTAAAGCGCTGACAGGGAATGAGGTAAGCTTTCGAACCGCTTGCTCAAGTGATAGAATCTTGTCATCGCGCACATATTTGGCAAATACGCGCGGGAAGGTGCCGTATGTCCGCGGATGCGGCTTGCCAATCTCGCAATTTAGACTATCGGAGGCGATCAACGATTTCGGCCGGGCTTTACGTCTGTTGCGAACGTTTTGCTGCCACCATCGATAATGATCAAATCGTCCGAGGGGCGGGCTATTTTCCGAGAATTGTTCAAATGCTTCATTAAGTAAGCCACCCTATTTATGTCTATACTGATCGTGGCAAATATTTCCTACAGGAAATTCAAGTAAAGCTTAAGGGATTATAAACTATTATTAAAAATTGATTCTATCCGGACCCCATATAAAAAGATGAAAGAGCGTAACAATTACGATATAATAATAGCAATCATGCTGCTTTAAAATATGGCATACGGGAGATATCACGATGAAAATTAGAGAACAAAATATACCGATACATCTGCTATCGGGCTTCCTAGGGAGTGGCAAGACTACGCTTCTCAGAAGGCTGCTTGACTATTATACAGCCCAAGGCAAGAAGCCAGCTGTCATTATGAACGAACTGGGAGATATTAATTTAGATGGCCAGCTGGTAGGCGACGAGGTGCCGATGGCGGAAATGCTGAGCGGCTGTATTTGCTGTACAATGCGGGGCGATCTAGGTATGGAAATTAGCGCGTTGATCAATGATCACCAGCCTGATGTCATTTTTATTGAATCGACAGGTGCTGCGAATCCGATGGAAACGCTGGATGGAGTAACTGAGGCGGCCATGTACAAAGCGATTGACCTGCGCAGCGTCATTACGGTAGTTGACGGGCCGGAGCTGCTTGAGCGCAGCAAAAACGGAAAAGGACGCACATTCAAGCTGATGGGGGAGCAAATCCGGTGCGCTACTATATTGCTCTTGAATAAAGCAGACAAGCTAGAGCCGGATCAGCTCGTAGAAGCGCAGCAGCAGCTCCGCGAGCTGAATGCCCATGCAGAGATCATTGCGACCGTACGCTGCGCAATCGATGATTGGAGCTGGCTGGATGCGGAGGCAGATTCACATTCAAGGCAGCACTCGCTTAAGAAGACGGATCATGCCAGTCCGCATACTCATAACGAAGGTGAGGCATGTACAGCGGTGGACTGTACGCATGATCATCATCACCGCGATCATGATGAAACGGTTCATCATCATTCGCATGATCATGTGATGGTCGTGACGCATTATTGGCGCGGTCCGGTCAGCAGTGAGGCCTTTGAGTTGCTGCTGCAGAAGCTGCCTGCTAACATTTATCGTGCGAAGGGTATTGTAACCTTTGCGGATACGAGAAGCCGCTTTCTGTTTCAATATGCATTTAAGGAATCAGACTTTATGAGAATTGAACCGCAGGGTCATGTTAATGATGTTGCGGTATTTATTGGTGAGCATTTCAATAAGGATTGGCTGCTTAGCGAGCTGGAGCTTTTAGAACAAACAGAGAATATAGATAATTAGGATTACTATGGAATGATCATTTGTTGGAATATGTCGAAATTCACAGATGGAATGTCTATTCACCGCGATGCATGGGTAAAATAATCCAGACGAGGCTTGCTCAGCCTCTGCATCACGATTGAATAGAAAGGTGTGACAACAAATGATTAGAAAATGGTTCGTTCCAGCTTTGGCTCTCGCTGTGCTGTTCTCGGTTGCCCCTGTTTGGGCTGCACAATCGGTAGCGGCACTGCCGGATACAGCGTTTGTCAATCAGCACCCTAAACTTTCCGATGAGGAGAGCGATCATAAACAACACAAGGGTAAAATGACTCGCAAGGATTTTGAAGCTTATCGTTTAGAGAGGCTGAAGGAATTAGCAGCGTATTTCGGCATTAAGAGCGAAGGTAAAACGGCTGAGCAGTTGAAGAAGGAAGTAGAGGCAGCGAAGGTAGCCAATAAAGATAAATGGGAAGCCTTCAAAGCAGAGCATCACGCCAAGCGCCTGGAGCAGCTGCGTAAAATTGCTGATGAACACGGCATTAAAACAGAGGGAAAAACGGCAGAGCAGCTCCGAGAGGAGCTTTATAAGCTGCATGGCGGCAAGGGAAGACGCCCGCATAAGCTAGAGGATCATGACCGCGCCATTGAAGACAAGAAAGACAAGCAGAAGGAACAGAAAAACCAAGTATAGCAGCAGGATATAGGACCGTCCCTTCAGTTCAACCGACTAGGGGCGGTCTTATTTTTGTCTATATTTATATTTGATTTAGCGAAACAAAGAATTGTTTCTAAATAAGTGACATCAGACTCTTGAGATGTCGACAACATGTGGTAAAAAGTAGGTTTATGTCGAATTTTATAGTAAATTTATCCTATGTTTTGCATTGTATTCAGGGTTAAATGTCAAGTATACTAGAACCATATCATAATTTGACATTTTACGTCGTTTTTTTGACTTTCTCCGACAACAAGGGGTTGATAGATGAGATGAGGAAGATAAAATTAAGCATCGCTCAAAAATTAATATTTTCACTAGGGATGCTTGTTCTTCTTTCATTTAGTATCTTGGTATCAACTCACCTCATGAAGCTCTATCATGCAAATCTTCGAAAAAGCGAGCTCCTTGCACAATCACAAGCTATGGAATATATTTATCCTTTTTCCCAAATGATGAACCAATCGATCGCATTGGTTGACAAGCTGGAGGCAACCATTCAGCAGATGGTTGAAGATGGCAAGCAGGATCGTGAGACGATTGTCCAGATGCTCCAGCAGGCGCTAAATGAAAACAATCAATTGCTGGCCGTATACACGCTTTGGGAGCCTAATGCATTTGATGGAAAAGACGCAATCAATCGAAATAACCATATATATAATGATCATACCGGCAGATTCATCCCCTATGTTGTTCGCGAGAATGACATCGTTAAAGTTATGGCCATAGAGCATTATGAAGATCCAGAACGGGGAGATTTCTACCATATTCCAAAGCAGACAAAAGCCTTCTCACTAATAGAACCCTATTCCTATATGGTAAACGGCAATTTAATAACGATGACATCTTTGGTGCTGCCTATATTAGATGAAGCAGGCCGTTATATAGGAATGGTAGGCGTTGATCTTTCACTACAATCCGTGCAAAAGGAAATCGCGGCTGTTCGTCCGTTAGGCGGTTATGCCAATATTATTACTTCAGAGAATATCTATCTAGCCAACGGTGGGAATCCAGAGCTGGTTATGCATCCCTACCAGGTATGGTCAGATGATTTTGATTTGGAATCTATGAAGGGTACAACCCTAAATTATCGATATACACCGGATGACAATGGAAGCGGAATTGTGCTTCACATGTTTTATCCCGTAGTGATTAAGGATTCCGTTTGGTATGTTGAAACGGTCATTCCAAAGAAGAATATGCTGTCTGATTATTATAGAAGCCTAAAGGAATCAATATTCATTACATCGATTGCTTTGTTCTTTATGACGATTATGATGGTACTGCTCGTTCGTAAAATTATATTAGTCAATATTCATAAGGTGGTTCAGGCGACTTCAGCTGTTGCACAGGGAAACGCAGACCATAAGCTTATCATTCAGACCAATGATGAATTTCAATTTTTGGCGAACCATTTCAATCATATGATTGACCAGCGCAAGGAAGCAGAGGAGTTAATTAAGTATCAATCGACGCATGATCTATTGACTGGTTTGCCTAATCGTTACGCTTACCATCAATATTTAAATGAAAAGGGTTCAAAAGATGCTCCTGCACAGGGACATCATGTTCTGCTTTTTATTGATCTGGATAGGTTTAAAACGATTAATGATACGATGGATCATGCTATGGGTGATGAATTGCTGCTGCAGGTCGCCAAGCGCATTGAGCGTGTTGTTGGCGATAAGGGTAAAGTTTTCCGCTTTGGCGGAGACGAATTTATAGCGCTGCTGGAAGAAGCAGCACAGATGCATCAAGCTATGCTTATTGCGGAAGATATTTTATCAGCTATTTCAGAGCCCATCATGCTTAAGGATCGCATATTTTATATGACTGCCAGCATAGGGATGAGCGTCAGGCATGAATTGAATCATAGCACCAGCAATGAACTGGTGAAAGAGTCGGACATTGCGATGTATGTGGCTAAGAAGGAGCGCAATACTTGTAAAATTTATTCTCCTTCCATGAACGATGTGCCAAAAAAAGAGCTAATGCTGGAGAATAGCATGTTCAAGGCTTTGGAGCTTGGACAATTCATGCTTTATTATCAGCCCAAAATCGATGTTTCAACTGGCAGCATCTATGGAGCGGAAGCGTTAATTCGCTGGATGCATCCCGATTATGGCATGGTATCACCGCTTGAATTCATACCGATTGCCGAGAAGACAGGCTTTATTATTCCGCTTGGAGAATGGGTGCTGCATAAAGCATGTCAGCAAATTAACGAGTGGGAGCGCATGGGGCTGCCGAAGCTATCCGTTAGCGTCAACATGTCGATGATACAATTCCAACAGAAGCAAATTGTTCATACAATTGAACGAATCATATCTAATTCCGGTATTCGTCCGGAGCAGATCGAGTTGGAAATTACTGAATCTATTTTTATGGATAATCCCGAGCACACGCTCAAAATATTGCATGAGCTCAATCAGTTAGGCGTCAAGCTTTCGCTAGATGATTTCGGTACTGGCTATTCATCGTTAAGCTATCTTCAAAATATTCCGCTGCATACGTTAAAGCTTGATAAATCATTTATGAATGATATTGTTCGCGATTTTAAGAAGCAAATGATTTTTAAATCCGTTATTGTTATCGCACATAATTTAAATTTGAAGGTTGTTACGGAAGGCGTCGAGACTGAGGATGAGCTTCGAATAATTCGTCAGCACAAATGTGATGCTGTACAAGGCTATTACTACAGCCCACCGGTGCCGGCACCAAGGTTTGTACAGATTTATATGGAATATGATAGAGAGAAATACTGATTTCATTCTGTCCTCCGCATGAAGCGGAGGATTTTTTTATGTCTATATACATTGTGAATGAAGATGATTTTTTACGGGGCGATAGGGTTGTGATGTTTATTTGCGTCTGTTAAAATGTAATTATTGTTCAGTAAATTTATTAACTAAATACGGAGCGTGTCATGGCGACTATTAAAGATATTGCAAAAGAAGCGGGCGTATCAGCTGCTACCGTATCTAGAGTGTTAAACAATGACGGTACTTTAGCAGTTAGTGAGGAAACACGGGAACGAATATTCAGCATTGCCGAGCAGTTGAAATATAAGCCATCGAGACTGCGAAGAATGAGACGGGAAGAGCAGCTTTCCAGGCAGCAGATTGGCCTGCTCCTTTGGTCAACAATTGAGGATGAGAATAACGATCCTTACTTCTCATCCATTCGCAAAGGAATAGAAACTAGATGTGAAGAACTTGGAATTACGATTGCGAAAGTGCTGCGGGGCAGGAGCGGCGCTGAGCTCCAGCCTGTCAATGAGCTGGACGGATTAATTGTCGTTGGATCTATCGATGAGCAGGATGTCTGTCAACTTTACGGACAGGGTAATCGCATTGTATTTGTAAACCATTCGAAAGAGTTGAGTGAATTCGATACGGTGAAGCTGCATTTTGAACAAGCTACCAGGGCTGTTATTACGCACTTGAGATCACTTGGACATGAGTCCATTGCGTATATTGGCGGCAGTGATGACGTTCATCGGCTTAACCGATTCGAAGAGGATGCTGTAGGAATCGAACCTCGCCGTGCTTATTTTGAACAGATATTAAGCGAATACGGACTTTTGGATAGGCAGCTCGTCTTCCAATCGGACTGGTCCTCTAATGGCGGGTATGAATCGATGAAGCAGCTATTGAATAGAGAGAGCTCGGCACGGCCGACAGCATGCTTTATTGGAAGCGATCCCATGGCGGTTGGCGCATTGCGTGCGCTGCATGAGGAGGGATTTAGCGTACCTCAGGATATGGCAATCATCGGTTTTGATGACATCGAAATTTCCGCTTTCCTCAATCCGCCATTAACTACGGTTCGGGTGCACACTGAGCTTATGGGCAAAACAGCGGTTCAACTGCTCCTTGAGCGGATCGAAGGCAGAGAGGCGGCTGTGCATATGACGATTAATACGACATTGGTCATCAGAGAAAGCTGCGGCAATGGCTTGCAATAATACGAAGCCACAAAACTTTGAGCGTATGCTTACGAAGCTAGTTTTGCTTCACAAAACTTTGGGAGGTATTCATTTGACTATTCTATATGATCAGCAGCGTTCATTATTTCATCTACAGGCTCGTGATACGAGCTATGTGATTCATGTAACGAGAACAGGCTATGTAGCTCATCTATATTGGGGAAAAAAGGTTCGCGATGTTCAGCTTGAGCGTTTACTTGAATTGAAGGAAAGAGCCTCGTTCACGCCTAGCACGGAGCTGGATCAGCTCTCCTTGTCTTTGGACACTCTCCCTCAAGAATATCCAGGCTATGGCAACTCTGATTTCCGGATGCCTGCTTATGCGGTTATGCTGCCGAACGGCACTACTGTAACGGATTTGCGTTACGAATCACACACTATTGTGAACGGAAAGCCGGCGCTTATTGGATTGCCTGCTACTTATGTGGAAAGCGACGAGGAAGCAGAGACGCTGGAATTGACGCTTAAGGATGAGCTTACAGGACTTCTGGTTGTATTGTCCTATACGGTATTTAATGCATTTAATGCGATTACACGTTCTGCAAGAATCGTTAATAATGGAGAAGAGACGCTTCAATTGCAGCGTGCATTCAGCTTGAGTTTGGATTTCGCTCATGACCGTTACGAGATGCTTCAGCTTTCAGGCGCTTGGACTCGCGAGCGTCATGTGCATAAACGGAAGCTAGAGCCGGGTCTTCAAGCGATAGAGAGCCGCAGAGGCTCCAGCAGCCATATGCAAAACCCGTTTATTGCCTTGCTTTCAGAAGGAGCGACCGAGGATCATGGCGATGTGTACGGGGTTAACCTTGTATATAGCGGTAATTTCACAGCGGGTGTTGAAGTAGACCAATTTCATTCCGCAAGATTGTTTATGGGCATCAATCCTTTTGATTTTAATTGGAGACTCCAGCCAGGTGAACAATTTCAAACGCCGGAAGCAGTTATGGTCTATTCGGAGCAAGGGCTTGGGGGCATGTCACGCAGCTTCCATGATCTTTACCGTTCCCGCTTAATACGCGGAGCGTTCCGTGATCAAGTGCGTCCAATTTTGGTTAACAACTGGGAAGCGACGTATTTCAACTTCAATGCGGACAAAATCGAATCAATTGCGCGCACCGGTAAGGAGCTTGGAATTGAGCTGTTTGTGCTCGATGACGGCTGGTTCGGCAAGCGTGACAATGACACCACGTCGTTAGGCGATTGGTTTGTTGATCGCAATAAATTGCCGAATGGCTTGGAGGACTTGGTAAGCCGTGTGAAACGTCTGGACATGCAGTTCGGACTATGGTTTGAGCCGGAAATGATTTCACCGGAAAGCGAGCTCTACCGTGCTCACCCGGACTGGTGTCTTCATGTAGATGGCCGCAGAAGAACACAAGCTAGACATCAGCTTATTCTGGATATGTCGCGGACCGACGTGCAGGATTACATTGTGAAGTCTATATCGGATATTTTGTCGAGTGCGCCGATTACGTATGTGAAGTGGGATATGAACCGGAACATGACGGAAATTGGCTCAGCGCTGCTGCCGCCAGAGCGTCAACGGGAAACCGCCCATCGCTATATGCTTGGTCTTTATTCCGTACTGGAGAAAATCACATCCTCCTTCCCGCATGTTTTGTTTGAAAGCTGCTCGGGAGGCGGCGGCCGCTTCGATGCAGGCATGCTCTACTATATGCCGCAAACATGGACAAGCGATAATAGCGATGCTGTATCCCGTCTCAAAATTCAGTATGGAACAAGCATTGTTTATCCTGTCAGCTCCATGGGTGCTCACGTATCTGCCGTTCCAAATCATCAGGTTGGGCGTATGACTTCTCTTGAAACGCGCGGGAATGTCGCTTTGTCTGGCAACTTCGGTTATGAGCTTGACCTTACTCGTTTTACTGAAGAGGAGAAGGTTGCGGTCAAAGCCCAGATTGAGCTGTATAAGGATGTGCGCCATCTTGTGCAATTTGGAGATTTCTATCGTTTGCTAAGCCCATTTGAAGGAAATGAGACTGCATGGATGTTCGTTTCGAAAGATCAAAGCGATGCATTTGTCGTATTTGTATCCGTCCTGCAGGAGCCGAATCCGAAGCTTAACCGGTTCCGTCTAAAGGGACTCGATCCGAACCGTGACTATAGGCTGCAAGGCGAAGAAACGGTATACGGCGGCGACCAGCTTCTATATGCGGGGCTTGCAACACCACAATTCAATAGCGATTACGCAAGCAAGGTTTATCGCTTCCGTGCGGTAGAATAGAGGATCAGGCAGCTGCCTATCTTAAAAAAAGGGGGAAGCCTCATAAGTAGATGGTCTACTTATGGGGCTTCCCCTGTTTGCTTATGTGTTTATTAACTAAAATTCGAAGATGCAGCAGCTGCGATTATAATAATGAAAATAATTAAATAAATAACTAAAACGATAGCAGCCCACAGAAGTGAAGCTTTAAAATAGTTTTTCTTTGTTGGGTTTCCTTCACCGAATGCCCAAACGAACATCATAATGATGTTTACGATAGGAATGATCATAATAAGTGTTGTCAGCATCCATTCTTTAACGGTAATGACAGGGGAAACCTCTTGCTGTGGGTTGCCGTAGCCGGGAACTCCGGGATTCACCGGTGGTTGTTGAAAATTATCCATTTCATTCTCTCCTCAGTTTATATATCTTTGTAACATTTTGTTCACAAATTTATTATACAGTTTACTCCATTCTTTACAACCCCTTCATTAGAAAAAATAATATAAAAATTACATAGGTTGTCCTCTATTTTTTAGAAATAATAGTAGTTTTTTTGTGGAATACAATGCTTCTATTAAAAAAATGTAAACGTAAATAATGGAATCGAAACAATAATAATATATTTAAGGAGCAAATAAAACTATTGTGCTGGATAATGGTTAAATATTTGGTGAGGGCACACACGTCGAACTGGTTGAAAACCATGCTTTGCGTTTATTTTGTTCAGTAGCAGCTATGAGCTCATTCGACGAAAGCCCCAAAGGCCACAAACTTCGAGTAGAGACCCCTGATATTATCTTTTTGGATCACTCGACAACACCTTTTGGTTTATTGGTTTCAAACGCTATGCAATCGAGTAATGGTTTAATGCAATTTGTATCCTATTTCCGATTGAAGGTGTGCGACTATGGGACCATTGACGCACTGAAAAATGCCATGTTACCCTAAATTTATATGGATACAAATGGAGGGATTGGCTTGATTGAAATTCGCTTATCGGTAGGCTACGACGAATATGAGGATGGCTTAAGAATGTCTGCTTTAATTGAAAAATTAGCATCAAGTGAGGATGGCAAGCAGCTTTCCATCTTGACGATTGGCGAGTGGGGCCAGGCTTACGAAAACTCTCCGGACAGCTTTCTCGATACGCTGATTCAATATAAGGATTCCTTCCCAAACTTAACAAAACTATTTATAGGAGATATGAGCTTCGAGGAATGCGAGGTATCCTGGATTAATCAGACGAACCTGTCACCTTTGCTGCAGGCATTTCCAAACCTGCTATCTTTATCGATCAAGGGAAGCCAAGGCTTAAGCCTGCAGCCGCTTGAGCATGGAAAGCTTCAAGAGCTTGTCATTATATGCGGAGGACTTCCGAAGTCCGTGCTTGACGAGATCGCCAACGCCAAGCTGCCGGAGCTGCAGAAGCTGGAGCTATATCTTGGCGTAGAGGATTACGGCTTTGATGGCGGCTTAGAACATATACAGCCACTTTTGCAACAAGGTCTTTTTCCAAAGCTGAAATATTTGGGTCTTAAGGATAGCGAAATTCAAGATAAAATTGCGGCAGCAGTTGCCGATGCGCCTATCTTGGATGGGCTGGATACATTGGATCTATCCTACGGAACTCTGTCGGATGAAGGGGCAGAAGCACTGCTTGCAAGTGCCCGTATTAAGAAGCTGAAGCATCTTAATCTAAGCTATCACTATATGTCTGATGAAATGATAGAGCGCTGGAAACAGTCCGGCCTATCCGTAGATGTGTCCGATCAGCAGGATACGGATGAGGATGACTGGCGTTATCCTTTTCTTACGGAATAATGCGCAATCTTTATGAAGACATCAGCGGAGCGGGCCCCTTCATACTAATAGGCAACCCGAATAATAAACGCACTTCTCTGCTGCAAGCAGCAAGGAACAAGCTGGGACTCAAGCCAGCGGTAGTCGTTTCTTATGAACAGCTCTTAAAGCGCATCATCCATATAGGTAACGTGCTTGAGTTATATGCAGGGCTTGGAACCGTTATCCTTCGCCTTGATGCGCCTGGTGAGGATGAAGCCGTGGAGCGGGAATTAATAGCTTGGGGCGCCTCTGACCATGAGGGAGACGACGCATTCTGGACTGCATCGTTTGTGCAGGACTCCATTTCGGCAGAACAGGCGCGCTCACTCCCCTCGGAGCATGGGAGAATCTTGTATCCTGGGCAGTGGTACCGCGGATATTGCAGATTTCTTGCAGCTATGCAAAAAGAAGTGAAGGCAGCGGGAATTGCTGCAAGGTGGATGAACCAGCCTGATCAGATCGCGAGCATGTTCGATAAAAGGAGCTGCTGGCAGCTGCTGTCGCGTCAAGGCGTATCCGTGCCGAGCTTGCCCGCGCCGGTCGGCTCCATTCAAAGCTACGATTCCTTAAGGGCTGCAATGGTTTCCAGCGGAATGAATCGTTTGTTCATCAAGCTCGCTTGCGGCTCGGGAGCTGCAGGCGTTTTGGCTTATCAATATAACCCTAGAACGGGTGCAGAGCTAGCGATTACAACCATTGATTTCGAGTTGCGTCAGGACGAATCGTTTTTTTATAACGCCGGCCGCATGCGGCGCTACCAAGAGCATGCGGTAATCCGAATGATCATTGACTATATATGCATGCAAGGAGCACATATCGAGCGCTGGATTGAGAAAGAGAGCCTGGATATGAAATCATTTGACGTAAGGCAGCTTGTTGTGAATGGTGAGGCATGCCACACCGTTCTTCGTCTAAGCAGCTCGCCGATTACAAACCTGCATTTGCGTAATGAGAGAAGAATGAACGAGGGAGAGCTGTTACCAGAAGAGGTGGAGCAAGCCGTTAGAAATACTGCTGAAGCTGCGCTGTTGTCCTTTCCTGGCTGCTCTACAGCAGGCATCGATGTTCTCGTTCAAAGAGGCAGCAGCATGACATACGCAATTGATATTAATCCCTTTGGCGATTTGCTTTACGGCGCTTTATATAAGGGCTTTAACCCATATGAGTGGCAAATGCTGCAGCTTCCCAGAAAGGAATAGGAATTATGCTGGACATGAATGAAATCGTGGGCTCCCACGATATTTTAATGATTACGCTCGATACGCTGCGTTATGATGTGGCGAAGCTGGAGGAGGATAACTGTCCTAATCTGTGCGCAGACGGCGGCTGGGAGAAGCGTCATACGCCTGGCAGCTTTACCTATGCGGCGCATCATGCCTTCTTCGGCGGCTTCCTGCCCACTCCGGCGGACACGGATAAGGCCTCTCATGTCAGGCTGTTTCATACGAAAGATACAGGGTTAAGAACACACCCTCACACATGGCTGTTTGACGCTCCGGACCTCGTGTCCGGCTTGCAGGAGGCGGGGTACCGAACGATCTGCATTGGAGGCGTTATTTTTTTTACAAAAAAGAATAAGCTGGCTAAAATACTGCCGGGCTACTTCCAAGAAAGCTACTGGCGAATGACCTTCGGCGTTACGAATCCGCGCTCAACCGAGCATCAGGTGGAGCACGCGCTTAAGCTGCTCGAGAAGGCCGATCCAGCAAAGAGACTTTTTTTATTCATGAATATTTCTGCCATTCACGGACCTAATCATTATTTCATTCCCGGCGCAAGGAAGGATTCGGTTGAGACGCAGCGTGCAGCGCTTCGTTATGTGGATAGTCAGCTCGGCGTACTGTTTGAAGCGATGCGAAGAAGAGGCAGGACACTATGCTTGGCATTCTCGGATCATGGAACAGCATATGGCGAAGATGGCTATGAGGGGCATCGACTCGCCCATGAGGTTGTATGGAATGTGCCTTATCGTCAATTTATATTGGAATAGAGGTGGTGAAAGCAGAATGTTCATAACTAATTCGTCACAACTGCAATCCTCGCATAAGGAACAGGTATTACGCTGGACTGGCGCTCCTTACCGTTCGTATTTGTACTCCTATCCGCATAAAACGGCATATCGCGAGCTGAAGCCCTCTCAGTCGCTTAAGGAGTTATGGGAGCGAGACGAGACGGACTATTACTTTCTATATATGCATATTCCTTTCTGCGGGGCTCGCTGCGGGTTTTGCAATTTGTTCACGCTGCCTGACCGGCGAGTGGATGTCCATGAGCAGTATGTGGATGCGCTCCAGCGTCAAGCTGAGCAGTGGGCGCCGTGGTTTCAGGGTCGAGCATTCTCGCGATTTGCGATCGGAGGCGGAACGCCTACATTGCTTGAGGCTGGGCAGCTAAATCGCTTGTTTGATATTGCTGAGGGAATCATGGGGCTCAATCCGCTGAAGGCGTCCATATCTGTAGAAACTTCGCCGGAAACGGTGACCGAGGCGCGTATGCGCGTGCTGAAGGATCGGCTTGTCGATCGTGTGAGCATAGGTGTCCAAAGTTTTATTGATGAAGAAGCTGCAGCTATCTATCGGCCTCAAAAGCCACATATGGCAGAGGAAGCATTAAATCAGCTGATGAGCTATTCCTTTCCGCTTGTTAATTTAGATTTGATATATGGACTGCCAGGCCAGACAGCTTCTACTTGGCTTTATTCACTTGAGAAGGCGATTAGCTATTCTCCTGGAGAAATTTTTATTTATCCTCTCTACACACGGGAGAATACGATTCTGAAGCCGGAGCAAATTCGAAGCGGCGGTACGGATATTCGGCTTGAGCTTTATCATATTGCTCGCCAGCGCCTTGAGGAAGCGGGTTATAAGCAGTATTCGATGAGGCGCTTTGCAAAGGATATCTCCTTCTCGCATAAGAATGTGCTGCCCTTCAGCTGCCAAGAAGAAGGAATGGCGGGACTTGGCTGCGGTGCGCGCTCCTATACCCGGGATGTTCATTATGCTTCGCGCTACGGAGTAAGCGTTGCAGCCGCCAAAAGTATTATTGAGGATTATGTAAAAGCTGAGCGATATGATACGGCTGATTATGGATTTATATTAAATGAATCTGAGCAGAAGCGCAGATTTGTACTCAAAGCGATTCTACACAGTGAGGGCCTTACACTGTCCCAATATGCCGAGCGTTTCGGGTCGGATGCCATGAGGGATCATAGCGATTTAACGGAGCTGATAACGATTGGGCTCGCAGAGCTGAGAGATGGGGAATTTACTCTTACTGCGCATGGAATGGCCTATTCCGATGCGATCGGGGATGAGTTTATTTCAGGTGATGTACGAGAGCTGATGAAAGGCTATATTGTAACATGAAGGCGACCCTTTATTATCGTGGAGTACTGTCGTCCTGCAATTATGATTGCCCTTATTGCCCATTCAGCAAAACCAAGGACAGCCGAGCAACGCTGGAGAAGGATAAAGAGCAGCTTCAAGCTTTCATGGATTGGGTTCGCGGGCAGGAGACAGCGGGACACAAGCTTTCGATTTTTTTCAATCCGTATGGCGAAGCGCTGGTACACCGCTGGTACCTTGATGCGCTGATCGAGCTGTCACATATGTCTCATGTTGATAAGGTAGCGGTACAAACTAATTTGTCAGTTAAGCTTGATTGGACGGAGCAGCTTAATCGGGAGAAGGCAGCTTTCTGGGCAACTTATCATCCGGGACAAACGACTGAGGAGCAATTTGTTAAACAGTGCATGAAGCTGTATGATCAGAAAATTGCTTTCAGCGTAGGAATAGTTGGGGTGAGAAGCGCTTTTGACGCTATCGCTCACATGCGAAGCCGACTCCCGAAAGATATCTATTTATGGATCAATGCCTTCAAGGATCAGAAGCATTATTATACATCAGCGGAAATTGACCAGCTAACGGGTATTGATCCTTATTTCCAGCTAAATGCAACGGATTATGACAGCTTCAGATTGCCATGTGATGCTGGCTCAACCGTGTTCTATGTGCAAGGCTCAGGTATGGTTAAGCGCTGCTACAGCGATCGGAGAGTTATCGGACATCTTTACCGTGACGGTCTGGAAGGCTTGTCAGCCGAACGTCCTTGCGGGATGAAGAAATGTGGCTGCTATATAGGATACATCCATATGCCTCAGCTTTCAATGAAGGAGATTTATGCGGAGGGGCTATTGGAGCGGATACCTGCTGGATATGCTGCTAGGTCCTAATGATGGTGAAATAAAATGCTTCAAAATGGTTCCATTTGGGTAAAGTAATATAAGTTTTGAAACCCGAAGGGAGCGCTGCAAATGACAGAAGCAAAGAAGGTAGCTTTTCTGCTGGCTAACGATTTTGAAGATTCCGAAATGAAAAATCCCTACGATGAAATGGTGAAAAACGGCCACGAGGCTGTTATCATCAGCTTGAATAGCAATGAAGAGCTGAAGGGCAAGAAAGGTACAATCTCATATAAATCCCATATGGGAATTAAAGAAGCAAATGCGGCTGATTATGCGGCAATCATTATTCCGGGCGGGAAGTCCCCTTCGCACCTGATGGATAATACAGACGTTCAAGCATTTGTTCAAAAGGCCGATCAAGCAGGTACGACTATTGCGGCTATTTGTCATGGTCCGCAAATATTAGCAGCTGCAGGCCTGCTTAAAGGCCGTACGCTAACCTCATATCCTGGTATTTCGGATGAGATTACAGCAGCTGGCGGACATTTTGTAGACAAAGAGGTCGTCGTTGACCGCAATTTAGTAACATCCCGTACACCAGAAGATGAGCCTGCTTTCATTCGTGAAACGATTGACAGGCTTGGCGTAAATGCCTGGTAATACGTATTTAATCTAGCAATATAGAGCAGGGGGCAGTTCACCATGTCTAAAGTAGACTCGGGAGAAACGGCCCCTTTTTTTGCGCCATCGTGGTTAGTTGGCCATCGAATGTGTTCACAGCTTCTGTGCTATAATGAGGATCAAATATAAATAATAGTGTAAGAAAGAGGACGGCGTATACCGATGCCCCAATTCATGAATAGCAGTAAGAAGGACGATTCAAAGGCCGAAACCCCATCATCCTTTCATATAAGCAGACAGAGTACGATTGAGCAGGGCATTGCCGCTTTTAATGAGCTAGGGATGAATCATATTTGTAAGGTTTGTATAGCAAATAGCGGCTCCTGCTGTCACGATTGCCTACATTTAAGAGACGGAATAGGCTGTCAGAAACGAAATACGAGCTGCACAGCGTGGTTATGCGGATTCCATAAATATTTTTTGTATGAGATTGATCAATTAAAGCACTGGAAAGAGTATTGGAAGCAAATACCGGGACAAGATTATCGTGAGGACTTCACACCGGAGATGGTGAAGCTCAAGCAGCCCTTGCTTATGGATACATTAAATGTAGAACATCTTGCTGAAGAGCTGGCATATGATTTGCAGGAAATTGCCCACACTCATCTCACAAGAGGCTTCATTCTTACGCTGCGGGAGAAGCTTGACAATAATATAGATCAGCTTCTTGATGGAGATTATGATGACAAGAAGAGAGCCGTTCTAAGAAGAAAAATAAAAGTGCTTTCCAGCCCGTTGTATCGGTTTCAAAGCGCATTAGCAGACTACCGTGAAAGCCGATCCCATACAATAAATTCATAGTGAGCGCATACCCTATTCTAAATTCGTAAGATAAAAGGGGCATTCCCAATAAAAGCAGCTTTATCTCCTTTTGGAAATACACCCTTACAGAATCGGCCTAGGAGCCAAGAAAATCGAGAAGCTCTTTATTAAATCTGACTGGCTCATCGAAGAGCATACCGTGACCGCTTCGCTCGAATGTAACTAGCGTTGAGCCGTCGATGCCGTTAAGCAGCAGCTTAGCGAATTCAGGAGGGCAAATGGAGTCAAGCTGGCCTTGAAATATAGTGGTCGGCGCTTTGATTTGTACAATATCGGCTCGCAGATCTTCATCGCGGAGCGATTCGAAAGTGCGAACCGTTCCCCAAGCCGATGCATCCAAGCCAAGCTGCTGCAGCCAGTTTCCGAAGGGCTCGCTTATGCCGTTATCGACTCCTTTCGCCAGAAAATGTTCGTTGAAGTCACGGATCATCTGCGGCCGATCCTTATAGATAGCGGCTATCTGCTCATTGGCAGCATCCTGTTCTATGCCGTACGGATAATCCTCCCGCTGAGTGAATACAGGGGCAGCAGCGCCAAGCAGTGCTAGCTTCTGTATACCGTATCCCCCATGGCGTGCCATATATCGGATTGCAATAGCGCCGCCTACCGAGAAGCCGATCAGAACAGCTTTATCCAGCTTCAAATAATGAATAACTGCCCTAACGTCATCAGACAGCCGATTATAATCATAGCCTGCTGCGGGTGCATAGGATTTGCCGAAGCCGCGTTGATCGATGCCGATACAGCGATAGCCTTGCTCGGTAAGCAAGGTGAATTGGTTCTCAAACATACGAGTATTTAATGGCCAGCCGTGCAGAAATATAACAGGCGTGCCTGTGCCGACATCCTCTACGAATAACCTTACACCCTTCTCAACCTCGATATAGTGTCCGATTGGAACCACTCCTCTCTTCTCATACTTACCCGTTCACAGCTTATTTGAAAATGAATTTACTCTCACCGAAGTTTACTCTTTACCCTTTTGCCTTTAGGAGTTAACATGTAACCTGCAATCTTATGCTGGCTTATAAAAAATACCATTCATGAAGCACGGAGGTGTAGCAGTGACAGCATGGCTGAAGACGGCAGTCGTAATTATTATCACTGCCTTTTTGACCCGACTGATTCCTTATTCTGAATTTTTTCGAAATGTAAATACATTAGTACATGAGCTCTCCCATGCGCTCGTTGCTTTGATGCTCAAAGGAAGCGTCATGCATATTTACTTATTTGCGGATCAAAGCGGTGTAACCTATACGAGCTATGCGGACAATTGGATGCTCATACCGATTGCTTTGGCAGGGTATATAGGCTCCGCTTTGTTTACACTGCTGTTATTTGTTATGCAAGCGAAGGGCAAGTTCCGTGCAGGATTAGCATTAATTGCTTTAGCTGCTGGTTCCGCGCTTGCGCTTTTCATCCGAAACGACTATGGGATGGCTTGGTGTGCTGGCTTTACGCTGCTTACAGCGATCATTTATGCTTGGGCGCCCAATTGGCTGCGCAAAGGCTATTATTTGCTGATTGCTTTTATATGTTTGGTAGAATCCATTATTAGTCCGATTATTTTACTAGTACTGGCTCTTACAGACCCTGCATCGGCGGGAGATGCGGCAAGCCTAAGCTCAATCACCTTCTTGCCCGCGTTCGTATGGGCAGCGGTATTTACTGTTTTCTCTCTATGGTGTGCCAAAACCTCGATCAGCCGGTTGTCTTCCTAGTTTGTACAGAAGGTGTACAGAGCCATCTATTATTCTCATATCAGTGTGAAAATGGCTAAGTACTATGCATCTGGCTTTCAAAGTGCCTCAGTCCAGGAAGGAACAGTCTAGGCTGAAGTAATTTTTTGTAAATCGCTCTTGAAATGAGGTACACTATACATATAGAAAATACGACTTTGATTCTAGAAGGGTGTGAATGATATGGCAAATCTGTTCGTACTGCCGCCTAACGAAAAGGTTAATTTATCTCGAATCGATCCGAAGGATACAGGACAATTTCAGTCTAAGGAAGATATCGCAGAAGAGATGGATAAACTGAAGGTGGAGCTTGAAGCGCTGCAAGAGAAGCTTGTTGCCGGTAAGAAAAAAGCGGTGATATTTGTTTTTCAAGGAATGGATTGCAGCGGCAAGGACGGAAGCATCAAGCATGTTTTCTCAGGGCTTAACCCGCAAGGGGTATATTCGCATAGCTTTAAATCACCTTCTGAAGAAGAGAAGCAGCATGATTTTTTATGGAGAGCTCATAACAAGGTTCCTCCGTTAGGCTACATCGCTACGTTTAACCGGTCTTATTACGAGGAAGTTCTCATTACTCGGGTTCATGGTACGGTTTCGGACAAAGAAGCTAAGCAAAGATTCAAGCATATTAATAATTTCGAATCGATGCTTGCAGATAGCAACGTGAAGGTCGTAAAAATCTTTTTACATATATCCAAGGAGTTTCAGCTTGAAAAGCTAAAAAGCAGGATTGAGGATCCCAATAAAAACTGGAAGTTTGATCCGTCTGATCTTGCGGAACGCAAGTCATGGGATCACTATCAAAGCTGCTATGAGAAGCTGTTCAAAAATTGCAGCAGCAGCGCTCCCTGGCATATCGTACCTTCCGATAACAGGTGGTACCGTAATTATGCCGTACTCAAAATCGCAGTAGAAGCTTTGAAAAGCATGCATTTAAAAGATCCAAAACCTATACCGGAGCTTCAGCTCTATTTGGATGAAATAACGAAAGAAGCAGAAATCGTGGAGAAACCTAAAGCTTTTAAAAACAAGGAAAAGGAAAAGGACAAAGACCAAGATATGGAAAAGAACAAAGACCAGGACAAGGAAAATGTTAATGTGTAATGTTCAATTATTCTATTCATAAGCTGGATTTAAACTAACCGACAGCCTGCATAAATCCAGTATAGACAAAAGAGCCCGCCTTAATGGCGGGCTCTTTTGCATAAAATGAATAGCTGCTTTTCGGTTTATGCATAGAAAAACATAAACCGTTTTTTATAGGTCAAATAGCAGGGGATTATTAATTCACCTTGAATAGGTATATAGGACTACGGAAAATAACAACAATGAAAGCAGTGATCACCATTGACAGTGCCTTTGAAAATAAGAGCAAGTTTACTGACGGACGAGCAGGTAGTGCATACACATTCTGGCGGATTTAGTTTTAGCTCGATATCGGTCGTAGGCACGCATACCCTCTGCTTGACTAATCAAGGCAGAGTGTTCGTACATGATACAGGCGGCTTATTCGGGACGGATACGGTCCATAATATAGCTTGCAATCCCGGGAAAATTCGCATAACACAATTTATGGACAGACTCGTTACTCTAGAAGGTAAGGACTCTTTTCCCTTTGGCTTCAAAATCCTCCTGTCTATCCCAGATTTCGAGAAGTGCCTAAACCAGATGCCTGCTGAATGCTTTCAATTTCCAATCGATGCGGCGAGTGAAATACCGGTATATGCCACCTATGGAAGCGAGACGAACGCCTATATGAAGCTTGGGCTGAAGGCCGATCAATTTGAGCTTATGACTGGCAGTGTGATTGCGAATAAGATATACACGATTCCCTATCATCGAATTACAGCTGCCAATCGCATAGATGCGTTCCACTTAAAGCTCGACGGCTTTTTCGATTTAGAATGGACGACTATACCATCTATCCAATTGTTCATTCCGCAGCAGGACAAGCTGCTTGCACTGCTAGCCTTGCAGCAGAAAGCACCTAAGCTGCAAGAACTGATCGGCTCATTTCAGGAGCTTTATCCAATGTCATACAGCGGAAGGTTTAATGGAATCAAACATGAAGGGCAGGAGGGGACACTCGCTTTAGGTAATGATTTGACGATAACTATCGTTGATGAGAGCAAGTGGAGCGTCATTCATCGATTTCAGCTTAAAATGGATGACTGGTATTACGAGAATGAACTAAACCGTACATTGGTGGTACAGCAAGGCACGCCCTATGTAATTGATGTCAAGAGAGCTGATGCTATCACTTTTGCGAGGAAGACATGGATGAAGCCCGAACAAATTTTTCATCAACAAATTGGTACGCTGCAAGGCGTGTTATTTGGTGAGCAGTATGATGGCCAAGAAGTGGGTTTTCTCCTGAACCGCACAAAAAATCGAATGCAACTGCTGCTTAACAAGCAGATGAAGCTGCTGCCAGCTGTATCTTTACAGGAGTGCGGAATGATTGAAGCGGATAATAGGCTGTTTATGCTGCGCGAGCTGGAGATCGCAATGATAGTTGGGCAGGAGAGCAGCTACAGCTTGCTTTTTGGTTCAGGGATTGTAAAGCCACCTGATAGCCAGATGATGGGGTACACTTTGATGAATCAGCCGTTTTTTTATGAGCTGTCGGAGCGGGGCCTTACCTTTAGACAAGGGCAGAACATGGTGCTTCAAAACGTGGATAATGAGGAAATTACAAATATTTCAGTTTCGGAGCCACTTTCTGAGAACAGCTATTTTGTTGGAGTGACTATACGAATTAATTCAAATAAAGAAGGAATCTTATACAAACTTCCCACGCATGCAGTACCTGGTCTTATTTACGAGAAGTATCGGCAGCGGAAAGCACCTCTTCTGCCTCAAATTCCCCCAGCACAACTGTATTTGAGCTGGTGCCGGCAGATGAATGATTTCGCGTTGTATAACATGTTTGGGCAAATATTTGCACTGCAGGCAGGAATTCGTGAGATTGAGGATAATGTGACCAATCGGGAAGAACGCAATAACCGTCTGCTTAATTTCTTGTATTATGCCATCCAGAATCAGAAACGCAGACTAGATCAGGTGTCCATTTATTTGCCAGCGATGCTGGAGAGTAATTCTCGTGAGCTTCTTACAGAAGCGGGGCTTACTTCGAGCGAAGAGCCGTTCCGTCTTATGCAGCGCGGATTTATGGGAATTGGCTCACAGCTTAAGCAATCATTGGCAGAGATAGAGAGCATCCTCTCAGCAGTATATCCACTCCTAATACCAAAAGCGGATATGGAGCGTTTCATTCGTAAGGAAGAAAAGCAAGGCTATGCCCGGGCAGCCGTAACGACGGGTATCGGTTTGGCTGTAACGATTGGTTCTGGCGGCTTGGCGCTTCCTCTTCTGCTGGGTGGCGCATTTCTTGGTGTAGGCGCGGCTAGTAAAGCAAGAGATACAAGGGAAAAGCAATTGCTGAAGGCTGAGTATGATCACGACCGACTGGATTTCTACATGACGAAGGCACTCGATACGCTGGAGCATCTGATGAATACGCTTATTCCTTTCCATGTGGCAGAGGCCAATCGGTATATGAGCGCCAGCTTCGAGCGGCTTGCACCGCCATATAAAACCGCGCTTCTTCAACAAGAAGCGGTCGAGCGATTGTTCACAGATATTGCACGACATTACACCTATAAGCAGCTTCCAATCGACGATTCCGTTGTCATGTCGAGATCGGAGCTAATGGAAAGCGTACAGGCCAGCACAGGTACAGCGAATGAACTGATACAACTATTCCAACAAGAGGTGAACTACGATGTTTCAAAACAAGCTAAGAGACCACAGCTCCGCAGCATCTGATCCATTCGCAACGATGGGGGGAGATGGCGAGGCGATTTTTTCGGAGGAAGGGGCAAATCCGTTTGAAGAGATGTTTACCCAGACGGAGGGTGATGCAGCATTTACAGTTAATCCAGAGCAGCATTTCGTAAATCCTCACTATGTTGAGTCCTATTATAGGGAGGATGGAACGTATGTCGAGGGCTATTGGCGTGATGGCGATGGCGATACGAGTGTAGATCTTCAGGTGGAGGATGGCGGCGGCTATATGCAAACGAATCCAGATGACGATCTTACTAATAATCTCGATTTTAGCAATGTGCTTGCGGATTTATTCTAACGACAAACAGTCCATGAAAGGCAAGGCTTTCATGGGCTGTTATTATTTTAAATGAGCTAAGAAATCTCCATAAGAATCGCATCCTTTCCTTCCTCGATTACGCAATATAAATGTCGCTATCGGTGATGAATGGTTCTATTGACTATAACCATTCATTACAATGACTATCCTCCTTATTCTGGATATAATTAGGGAATCAGAAGAAGCTTGTTAGGGGGATGCCAATGGAAATCAATAAGAAAGAATGGTTAGTAGAAGCAGATATTTCTAGTATGCAATCCGCAATGGAAGCGGGCTGGTTGAGCGCAGAGGAGTTAGTAGGGCTGTATCTTGGTCGAATTAGCAGGTATGATCATCTACTCCGTTCAATTCTGGAAATTAATCCGGATGCGCTTGAAATTGCTAGAGCTTTGGATAGGGAACGAGCAGAAAAAGGCAGCAGGGGGAGTCTGCACGGTATCCCTATTTTGCTGAAGGATAACATAGATACCGGGGACAATATGCACACGAGCGCAGGCTCAGTGGCATTGGCGAATTCTTTTGCGGCGGCTGATTCGTTTGTAGCTTCGCAATTACGCGCTGCGGGAGCTGTGCTGCTTGGAAAAGCGAACATGACGGAGTGGGCCAATTTTATGTCAGATTCGATGTGGGCGGGATACAGCTCCAGAGGAGGGCTTGTGTTAAATCCTTATGGTCCTGGAGATTTGTTCATTGGCGGTTCAAGCTCTGGATCAGGCGCAGCGATTGCAGCGAATTTGGGCGCAGCAGCGATTGGAACGGAGACATCGGGCTCAATCATTAGTCCTGCTTGTCAGAATTGCCTTGTAGGGATTAAACCTACAATTGGGCTTGTCAGTCGATCGGGCATTATTCCGATAACAAATAGTCAAGATACAGCAGGCCCGATGACTAGAACAGTCGCAGACGCGGCAATAATCCTTGGAGCATTGACGGGTGCAGACGAGCGGGATGAGGCAACGTTATCAGGAGCAAAGCATGCTTGCCGAGATTATACGCCATTTTTGGATGCCCATGCACTTAGCAGCGCACGTATCGGAATTCCGCGTTTTTATTATAAGCACTTGGATGAGTCTAGGCTGGCGATTATTGAAGCAGCGATAGAAGTATTGAAGCAGGCGGGGGCGACTATTGTTGATCCGGTTGAGCTTCCGTGCGAGCAAACGGAATGGGATAACCATGTGATGCGTTATGAATTCAAGAAGTATTTGAATGATTATTTAGAAAAGCTGGATGATACGGTTCCCATTCATTCCTTGCAGGAGTTGATAGCTTATAATGAAGAGCATGCACATATTGCTTTGAAATATGGGCAAGGCACGCTGATCTGGTCAGAAGAAACTAGCGGTACGCTGGCCGAGCAAGAGTATCTCGATAGTAGAAAGAAGGATAAAGAGCTGGCTGGTAAACAAGGCATCGACTTTGCGTTAGAGAAGCATTCTTTAGATGCGCTGCTGTTTCTTGGCAACGAGGAAGGTGATGATCTTGCCGCTAGAGCAGGCTATCCCGTCATCACTGTACCGGGAGGGTTCGCCGATAAAGGTATTATCGCACCAGGCGGCTATACAACCAAAGGACCACAAGGCATCACTTTTATCGGGGCGGCGTTCAGTGAACCTACGTTAATTAAATTAGCGTACAGCTATGAGCAAGCGACGAAGCACCGTTTCCCGCCGGAAGCTTTTAAATAATTATGATCCTGGAAAAAATAAACCCGGAATATCCTAATTGCAAGGAGTTCCGGGTTTTTCGTGAGCCTGTATGTTTTCGTTCATTCAGCGGTTTGAAGCAGCTAGTACCCTCGCCGGAAGGTCGGGTTATGGTAATTAATAATGCTCCTGAGATCGATTTAAAAGTATAATTTTACAATATATTCAATCGTTATGGCTCAATAGATGCTAGTCTGGTAATATAGTAGTAAGGCCTCTTTTGAAGAGGCCTATCTTTATATTATTTCAGGAGGAGATAAATATGATCAGCACATTTAGCAATCAAATTTGGTCTGGTAAGGCTCGTAAAGGGAGGGAAATCTACTATGAACCGTAGTCTTCAGCCTTCAGAACTTAAAGAGCAGCTGATCAAGCAGCTTATCGTGCTGGCAGAGGAAAAGAGCCGCTTCCTGGGTACATATTTCCCAAGGCCAGACAAAGAGCGTGCAGACATGGATCAATTTTTGAATCTTTATACGCACAATGTAGAAAATTATTTGGCTTCGAAGCAATTTGAGACGGAGTCTTTAGTGCTTATTGGCAGCAAAATAACGATTGAATATTTAGATTATCAAGCGAGTGATACGTTCACTATTGTATTTCCAGAAGAGGCTGATCCGGATGAGAACCGCATCTCATTCCTATCGCCAGTTGGACGGCAGCTGCTTCTCTCGAAGCTGAATGAAACATTGGCAATTGCAGCGCCTGCCGGCTCCATGCAGGTGCGAATTACGAATATTGAATTTGAAACAGACGAGAAGCTGGCTGAGGACGTTGTACGCAATGAATCGTAGAGGATTTGCTCCGCCGGAGTAAGCAGCTCACGAACACAAGTTACAGACGGAATAGATTATTCCTTTTAAAAACGAGTATAGCCCTTGACGCTGCGTCAAGGGCTATACTCGTCTCTTTGTCGAATCAAAATAAGTTCTTCTAAATTTTGTTGAAAGAAGCTCGAATCTGCACGATTTCAGAGCGGGATCCAGTTCGGATAGGAGGACCCCAGAAGCCGTAGCCTGAGGACACGATTGAATGGAATTGATCCAATTGCAAAAGTCCCCAATCATTATCAAATATACGCTTGGTGATAAGATGTGCAGGTGCGATCTGTCCGCGATGTGTGTGTCCGGAGAGCATTAAATCAATACCCTGCTCCTTCGCATGAGCAAGACCGTAAGGCTGATGGTCCAATAAAATAATCGCATTGGCATGGTCGATATTCGCTGTAAGCTTCGACAGCTCAGCCCTTCCGTTATCGCTGTAATCCTTGCGGCCGATTAGAGTTAGCCAGCCGTCAAGTGTAACGATCTCATCATACAATACGTGCATATGGCTCTCTTCTAGAAGTGAAATCAGCTCCGTCGTTTCCCCGCTAAATCGGTCATGATTGCCTAGAGAGGCATAAACGCCATAGGGTGATTCGATTTGAGCTAATACATTCCCAATATCCTTTTGCTTGTATGGCTCAATATCATCATCAATAATATCGCCTGGAAGAAGGACGATATCAGGCTTCAATGCATTAATTTCCTTAATCATTCGAATGGCGTGCTTCTTGCCGGATAAGTAGCCAAAGTGCATATCGGAAACCATTACAATATTAAGAGAACCGCTCGGTGGTCCTTGCTTTGACAGTGAAATATCATAGCTACGCACACTAGGACTATAAGCATTAAAGCTGCCGTAGGCAATAAGAGATACGAGAGCAAGGAGAGTGACAATGCCGGACCAATTCTTGACATGGTGGCGAGGAAGCGAGGTTAGCTTCGTAAGCCATACAAGGAGATGGATGGGCGGCAGAATTAGTAAGAGCAAGCAGAATACGGCCAGCCAATAAGAGCCGACAACATTTAGAAGAACGGAGCCTTGCACTACACGAGCCAGTATGAAGGAGCTTGCGAACAAGATCAGCATAATGATATACAACGGACGAAGACGCGGGGAAAGCACAGCCTTCAACCATGTCCAGCCGCTCCATCCGATATAAAACACAAGAGCAGAATAAATGACGATGAATATGATCCCTACTAAAATAAACATGAGCTCCTCCTTAATGATGTTGCTGCTATTATACCATTAGGCTTAATAAGAAATAGATTATAAAACGCGAGGTATAATCGTTCATAATAAATACGCAGGCTGTTTTTTGTCGGTGCTATAATATGAATAGCTTCAATATGAAAATAATGACATATGATTTGTGATGAATGGCAGATTATTAAAAATTCGGAGGATGCTAATGGACAAATTCAGACTTAGGGCAGGAGCTTTGATTTTGAAAGATGAGGCAATACTACTAATCGAATTCAAGAATGATCATGATGATGGCGTTCATTACAATCTTCCTGCGGGTGGGGTAGAGGCTGGTGAGACGTTAGTTGAGGCTGTCATACGCTAAGCGAAAGAAGAGGCTTCAGTTGATATTGAGGTTGGTTCAGTCGCATTTGTATATGAATATCAGCCTGCCAAAAACAATAACCTTTATGGTGATGTTCATTCTGTTGGCATTACATTTGAGTGCACTTTAGTAGAAAACTCCGTTCCAAAGCTTCCTGATTGTCCAGATCCTCATCAGACGGATGTTAAATGGATACCGCTCTCTGAATTAAGTTCAGTTCAACTCTATCCTGAAATAGCACATGATATTATTAATTTCCATAGTAGAAAAAGCTACCGGAATTATGTAGAGGAGCACGAAATTCAGGCGGAGAAGAGATTGATAGATTGACGTTTGAAAGATTACGGTCAAGTCTTGAAGTGATCAGATTCATAGAAAGCCTACTAACCAATCGAGTTGATTCTATATGAATACTCTATTATGATAGAAAATAATAGCTTGTGGCGAAGAACGTCCCGGGATTCCTCTTAAATGAGGGATTTCGGGATTTTTTTGTGCACATATGGAGGTTTGATGTGGATGGGATTTGTAGAAGAACATAAGCGTTGGCTTAATGGTCATATTCGAAGCAGAGTTGGTGAGCGTAAGGGAAGACTTGAACGGGGACATGGGCATGGTGAGAAAATGTTTTTGGAGCGAGTTTGGTGGCCGATTTTTGGCAGCTTAGAACATTTGCATCCGGAGTACGAGGTTTTGGATTGGCGTGGGAATGTGTATTTTGTTGATTTCGTGTGGTTTCAAGGACAATATAAATTCGCCTTTGAGGTGAAGGGCTATGGCCCGCATGTACAGAATACGGATCGAATTCGCTACCGGCGCGAACTGAATCGGGAAACCTTTTTGCAAGCACTTGGTTACCGGGTAGTGGCAATTCCTTATGATGATTTAGAAGAGCAGCCTCAGCTCATCATAACGCTGTTGAAGTCTTTGCTTTCTCCATATCTGGCTAATGAATCGCAAGGACAAGCTTATACGCGGTTGGAGAAGGAGGTGCTCCTCCTTGCAGCAAGGTCAGCGAAGTCCATCCGACCTAGTCAAATTCAAAGAGAGCTGATGATCAATCATCGGACGGCTGTTCGTTCATTAACGGGTTTATGCGAAAAAGGAAAGCTGAAGCCGATCGTTTCAATTAAAAGTGGAAGAGTTATGCAATATGAATATGTTCGTTCTATATTTGATAATTGGTTAGTTTAAGTACAGCTTTTAGTTTTGGAGCGCAGCGGCGGTAGAGCGGCGAAAGTGATGCAGAAATGCAGCATATGGTGCACGGAGCGGTGGTAGAGCTTCGAATGTGATGCAGAAATGCAGCACATGGAGCTCGAAGCGGCGGTCGTGCGGCGAAAGTGATGCAGAAGTGCAGCACATGGAGCGTGAAGCGGCGGTCGAGTGGCTAATGTGCTGCAGAAATGCAGCACATGGAGCGCGGAGCGACGGTCGAGCGGCGAAAGTGCTGCAGAAGCGGCTAGGCCCCCTAATTCTGGAGTCTTGCCCTACAATTTTACTGGTTTCGTAGACTCACTTGTTTTTTTGAGTTATTACATGGCTTTATGGAAGGCAGATGAGTCTTCCAGTGTATTGACCCACGCTGAAAACTTAACTGGAGGCATCAGCTTCAAGCTGCCGTGCATCTTGCGATTATTGTAAAAGTCCATATAGTGATCGAGTGCCTCATAGGCTTCCTCAAAGGTCATGAAGCTCTTAAGGCTGAAAAGATCTCGTTCAAGTAGGCTATGGAACGACTCGATGTAGGCATTCATATTCGGTGTCCGGGGTGGGATGCGTTCATGCACGACCTCCAGACTCTCGCACGTGTCTCCAAACAATTTGCTAACGAATTGCGGTCCGTTGTCTGTTCGAATCACCGGCATCGTATCGCCTGATTCTATGCGGTTCTGAAGCGCCCCATATAACGTTTGGACAGCATGCTTGGCTTCACATACCGGCCCCCTATATTGTCCAACGACAACGCGGTCAAACACATCGATGATACTGAGCACGAAAAAGAAACGCTCCTGTCCGATGACATAGCCGTATTTAATGTCCATTTGCCACAGCTGGTTAGCCCCCGTTACTACCCGGTTCTTTGGTAGTCTGCGCGGATGTGCCGGAATTCGTTTACGCTGTTTTTGAAGGATATCTAACTCATTGCAGAGACGGTACGCTTTCTTTTTGTTCAGAGGGAGCTCACGTTGGTTCCGGATGCAGTGTGCAAGCAACTTGTAGCCGTAGACGTGTTCTTCGCCTTCAATGAGCTCTAGCAGCCATTCCTTAATTTGTTCGTCACTAACTTTTTCCCCTGTTACTGTGAATGAATAGCCTGGAACAGGTCGACC
>NZ_KZ614144.1:5143093-5169201 GCF_002884445.1 Paenibacillus castaneae | reverse complement strand
TAATCTATGCTATACCAATTTATTACGGTTCCTTCTCACCGAGCACCTTAACGGCCTTTTCATAGCGTTGTTCTACCTCTTGCAGCCGTTGAAGCTCTTGCAGATGTTCATCTGCCATTGGGATTTCCTCTAGTGGGATTGTATCACGGTAGTCCCTGATCCAAGCACGGATCGTTTCCGGATGGATGCTATACATGCGGGATAACACCCCCACCTTGATACCAGCTAACGCTTCTCGAACAATTTTAAGGCGTGCTTCCTCATTCAGCCTTTTTCCCATACTGCTTCATCTCCCTTGTCCTAAGTTTAAATTATTGGATGGGAGGACTCCAGTTTAATTAGGGGGCCTAGGAGGAAGTGCAGCACATGGAGCGCGGAGCGGCACTCGAGCGGTGAATGTGATGCAGAAGTGCAGCACATTGAGCCCGCAGGACTGGCGAGAGGCGAATGTGATGCAGAAGTGCAGCACAAGGAGCACGTAGCGGCGGGCGAGCAGCGAATGTGACGCAGAAATGGAGCACATGGAGCTCGAAGCGGCAGCCGAGCGGTGAAGATAACTTGTCATGCTTGTCAAACTAGTCCGCATAAATGGTCAAGTCCCCTCATAGACATGTTATCAGCCAGTAAAAAACAGTGTGCAGAGGGGATGATTACATGCGTCGCATTACATGGACCGCGGCAATTTTATTATGTTTTTCATTAGTATTAGCGGCTTGCGGAACGAAGGACGCTGAGTCCGTGGTCAAGGATCTCGACAAGTTTGTAAACAGCATGGAGAGCTATCAAGGAACTGGAAAGATGACTTTGCATACAGGCCAGCAGCCTCTCGAGTATAAAGTCGAGGTATCCTACCAGAAGCCGCAATATTACCGGATCAAGCTCACAAATGAAGAGAAGGATATTACACAAATCGTGCTTCGCAACGATGACGGCGTATTCGTTCTCACACCGAAGCTGAATAAAGTGTTCCGCTTCCAAAGTGATTGGCCGCAAAATCAAGGCCAGGTTTATTTGTATCAAACGCTTATTCAAAGCATTCTAGTCGATAATTCGCGTCAATTTGTAGTAGACAATGATTCTTATGTATTTGATGTGATGGCGAACTATAATAACGGTTCATTAGCCCGTCAGAAGATTTGGCTTAATAAGTCCAATTACAAGCCTGTACAGGTAGAAGTCAGTGATACAAATGCTGCAGTAATGGTCGATGTTAAATTTGATACTTTCGAATTCGGTCCGAAATTCGATAAGGCTATGTTTGAGACAGAGGCGAATATGAAGTCAGCGCCGAATAGCCAATCAAATGACAAACCGACGATGACTATGCCGGATGGCACAGATGGAGCAGCTGGAGCGGGCAATGCAAACGGAGCTGAAGCAACCGATACAGGCGGAAATAAGCCTGGCAAAGATAGCGCAGTAGACGGTGATGATCAAGGGAAGTTGAATAGCGAAGATGCTGATGATGACGCAGCTGCAGGCGTAGAGAATGAGGCTGGAACCAAATTTACAGCGATGAAGCCAACCTATATGCCAGATGGTGTCAATGAACAAGATCTAGTAGATATCGTATTCGGCGGCAACCCTGGATTAATGATTCGTTATGCAGGCGATTACAGTTACACGTTAATTCAGACAGAGCCGCATGACCAAGCAGCTTCACTTGTACCAGGACTAATGGTCGATTTAGGCTTCACGATGGGGCTTCTAAATAGCGGAGAAGATCAACAGACGCTAAATTGGACCTATGAGGGGCATCAATTCCGGCTCACCAGCGCGAACCTGCCTGAATCGGAAATGATTAAGATTGCGCAATCGGTTCAAGGAGAAATAGGAAAATAAAGGGTGATAGCAGCCGAATTTCCAAGACGTACTAGCCATTTCTGGGGTTCATTTCATTGACAGTCTCAGCAGCAACGTTTAACATTATTTCTATTGATGTTTGCTGCTCGGACTGTTAAGTCTGCCAGATAAGGAGAAGGTGAACGGCTTGGAATCGTTTTATCGCCCGACAAGGGTTGAATTATCATTGGATGCATTAAGACATAATTTACAGGCATTTCGCCGTGTTATACCGCAGGACTGCAAGCTAATGGCTTCTGTTAAAGCAAATGCATACGGACATGGGGCAGTAGAGATTGCGCGTGAGGCTGAGCGCTTTGGCGTTGATTATTTGGGAGTTGCATTTTTAGATGAGGCTTTGCAATTACGCAAGGCAGGCATCCAAACCCCCATTCTTGTACTGGGTTTCGTAGCTGCAGATGCTCTAACTATAGCAAGGGACAATAATATTACGATTAGTTTATTCCGTGATGATGTTATAGAGGCTGCTGCCAAGCTGTCAATGGAATCAGGTGCTCGCAAGCTCAAGGTCCATATCAAGATCGATTCTGGAATGGGACGCCTTGGTGTAATTGGCCAAGAGGCGGCGATCGCCTTTATTGAGAAAGCGTTAAATGTGCCGCAGCTTGAGGTTGAAGGCATGTTTACTCATTATGCGCGTGCGGATGAGGCTGACAAAAGCTATACGAAGCTGCAATACGACAGATTTAATGCCGTTGCAGCCTATGTAGAGCAGCAGGGCCTAAATATCCCAATTATACATGCCGCTAATAGTGCAGCTGGTATTGATACGCCAGAGTGGGCTGGTGGCATGCTCCGACTTGGTGTTAGTATGTATGGTCTATATCCATCTGAAGAAGTAAACAAGCAGCGCATTGAGCTGAAGCCTGTAATGACGCTCAAAACAGAAGTTGTAATGGTCAAAACGACGCCAGAGGGCTGGGGGATCAGCTATGGCACGCGATATGTGACCCAAGGTGAGGAAAGAATCGGAACGCTTCCCATTGGCTATGCCGACGGCTTTAGCCGTATGCTGACGGGGAAAGCTAATGGACTTGTCCGCGGAGTCAAGGTTCCGATACGGGGTACCATTTGTATGGACCAATGCATGATAGCACTTGATGCTGCCGTTTCTAGTTCGGACTCGCGGCCTGTGGAAACCGGTGAAGAGGTTGTGCTCATTGGTCGTCAAGGTGAATCAGTCATTACAGTAGAAGAAGTGGCTGAGCAGCTTGGCACCAATAATTATGAAGTAACCTGCTTGCTTTCAGCACGTGTGCCACGGGTATACGTAAGCGGTGATCAAATAGTAGCTATTCATAACCCCCTAACTTAGTTAATAACCACATTGGTAATTGTTTCAATCTACAATTTTTCGTAAATGAAGAGGATTTTCGCCAAATGTCACGAATGTAGTATGGAAGTGGATCTATTACGGCTATACATGAAAACATACAGCATAATTGATATACGGCGATCATAGATATGTTGAAGTATAGTAAAGGCAATATATTGAAATAATGTATATGAAGGTGTTGGAAAAGTTTTGGGGGTGTCCGTTCGGTGGCCAATGTACAAAATACCAAAAGAATCATGATTAGCCTGCCAGATCATTTGCTGGAGGAGGTCGACGGGATTGTTGCCAAGGAAAACTCCAACCGCAGCGAATTTATACGGCAAGCTATGAAGCTGTATTTGGTGGAGCGCAAAAAACGCCATATCCGTGAAACCATGCAACGAGGTTATATGGAAATGGCGAAAATAAACCTGAACATGGCCTCGGAAGCTTTTCAAGCGGAGGAAGAAGCAGATCACACGTTAGGCCGTCTAGTAAGCGGGGTGTAGGGCTTGATTGTAAAACGCGGAGATGTGTTTTTTGCAGACTTGTCGCCAGTCGTCGGATCGGAACAGGGTGGAGTTCGTCCCGTACTGGTCATTCAGAATGATATCGGAAATCGTTTCAGCCCGACCGTTATCGTAGCTGCTATTACAGCACAGATCCAAAAAGCAAAGCTGCCTACTCACGTTGAGATGGATGCGGCGGCGCATGGTTTTGATCGCGATTCTGTCGTTCTTCTTGAGCAAATTCGGACCATTGACAAACAACGGTTAACCGATAAAATTACGCATCTAGACGACGAAACAATGCGCAAGGTAGATGATGCTTTGTTGATTAGTGTCGGTCTGATTGATTTTTAATTGGGAAAAGAGAGCTATTTAGCCCGTTAAAGGAAGCGTCCTTTAGGCTGAATGGCTTTTTTTGTCGTCATTAACCGATTTTTGTTGAAATAGGAAAATAATGATAGACAAATGGATTATACATTTGCTATTATGAATTCAATTCATATTTGTAATCTCATATAAGAGCACTATTATGCGAAGAACGCACTCGGTACAGCCTTAATGGCTATCGGTGCGTTCTTTTTTTATGCTCAGAGAGGAGTGGCGATGAACAGAAGACGGAATATTTTAATTAGCTTAGCGGCCGCTATATTGTCTGCATGTCTCGTTTTCGGAATGAACAAGCTGCAGCTTATTGGCCTCGAGAAACAAGAAACGATTGCTGTACTCGTGCCGAAGAGATTTATCGGAGCAGGCGAACGGCTGCAGGAGAGCGACTTGGAATTTAAACGGGTACCGCAAACCGCATTTATGCCGGAAATGATGATGGAAGCGAAACAAGCTTTAGGTAAGGAAACGATCATACCGCTTGGTAAGGGAGAACCGCTCTTGAACTGGAAGGTTGACTATTATTATTTGCAGCCTCGAAGTCATGAGTCGACATTTCAAATTCCGAAGGAGTATATTCGGTCCATTTCGAATGGGATACGGGCTGGCGATAAGGTGCTCATTTATGGATCAGGTGATGAGTCGCCTTCAAAACGGCTCTTCGAGGAAGCTGTTACAGTCGCTTCGGTGAAAACGTCTGGCAATGTGGAAATCGATAATCTGGATAATCCTCATTTATATTCACTTGCTTCAGGAAACAAAGAGCAAATGTACGCCTCCAGACGTGAAGCGAATGGGATGATCGAATATTTGAATTTAAACCTTTCAGAGGAGCAATGGCTTCACATTGATAGTATTTGCAAGGGCGGCGGATTGAAGCTGGTTGTAGCCTATAGTCCGGAATCGCTTGATCTAGCTGCCGGCAGGGGGGCAGATGAGCCGTGAACGGTACCGCATCCTCACTTGCCGTGTTCATTGGAACTACTCCTAATATCGGAACGACCTCCGCTGCATTTGCGACGGCTTATCGACTGGCGGAAGCAACAGGCCAATCTATTGGCTATTTATGTATGAATCTCAAAAGTGCGAAGATCCACCGCTATATTGGGATAGATGAACCGGTAGTTACGCTGGATAAGCTTCGCCCGGAGCTGCGCTCTTATACATTAACGCCGGATAAGCTTCGAAGAGCAGCCTATTGCATACCGGAACAACCCAATTTACAGGTTCTTTTCGGCAATTTGATGAGAGATCAGGCAGAGTATTTCAACCCAGAGGAAGCTGAACATTTGCTTGCGATTGCAGAACAGACCTTTTCTTTTGTAGTTGTGGACGTGGGCGCATATTGGGACAACGCTGCTACCATTTGCTCCATCCGAAGAGCGAGCACACGTGTGCTTGTAACTACGCCAGCACTATCGCATTTTCAAGAGGATGGCCGGCGATGGATTGGACAAGTATCCCCTTTATTCGATATAGCGCCACGGCAATACGATACGGTTGTTATAAAAAAACCTTGGAGAAATGGCGGTTATGAGATGAAACATATATGCAAAGAATTAGGCACAAACGCATTAGGACAGCTTCGATTAACTGAACCATTATTCCATCAATTAGATAATGGATCATACGCGGCTTGGTTGAAGGAGGACATGGAGGGTAAACAGCTCATGAAGGAGCCTGCCAAAGCGCTTATGCAGCGGCACGGCTTGCGCGCTATGGGAACCGTGATAACTGTGCAGCCGTGGTATCGGAAGCTACTTACACATCGAAATGGAACAAGCTCGTGACAGGGCAGGATAGCCGATTTTCACCTTCGGGGTTTGCAGCCCAAATGCAGTCTGAGCGTGGAAACAGAGAGGCCGATAGGAAAGCTACTAGTACAGCAGGGGGCGAGAATGGCGAATTCACGAGGCTCGCTGAAGATATAAGAAATTATTTAAGCGCTCCGCATGGGTTGAATGAGGAAGAACGAAGGCAATACAGTGAAACACTGAATCGTGCCGTTCTTGGCTATTCGCAGGAGCGTGAGCAGGTGCTTGCGGTTATTACGGATCGTTTGATCAGGCTGCGTGTTCATGGAACTGCTGGCATGCAGCACCCTTATCACACATTAGCTGAAGCACTGTTTGCAGAAGTAATTGGACTGAATGTGCTTGAACTAGTTCTTGCTGATAAGGAAGGGCTGGAAGAGATTCAAGTGGTTGGAAGGCGTATATTCCTTGTTAAGGCTGGCATAACGCTGCCCTCCCCTTATCAGTTTGAGAGCGTTCGCGAACTGGAGCGAGTCCAGCAAAATTTAGTGCTCTATAATAATGATCGCATTAATCCGCGAAAGCGTTGGGCAGAAGTGATGCTGCGGGACGGCTCACGTGTTACGATGACCGGCTTCGGCTTCACAGCCTGTCCGACCTTAACGATACGATTTTATACGGTGCGAAGCTTCAGCTTAGAGGCGTTGAGCGCGCCAGCCTTCAGAACCATGAATGCTGCTGTCCAACGTATGCTCAAAACGATACTCGCTGCAAGATTCAATATCGTCATTATCGGACCTACGAATTCAGGCAAAACCAATTTAATGAAAGCATTAATAGCCGAGCTTCCGGATGAGGAGAGAATTATTACGATTGAAGGAAGATTCGAAATGATGCTAGGGCGTGATTTTCCGAATAAAAATGTAGTGGAATACGAAACGGAGGAAGAGGATTCTTACCACCGTCCAGATCAAGCTTTCAAGCTGGCGCTCAGGCAATCACCGCAGCGAATTATTCATGCAGAGATCCGGGACCTGGATGCCAACATCTACGTCCGTGCCTGTACGAGAGGACATTCAGGCAGCATGACGACGGTTCATGCCCATAATCTTGAAGATGTGCCGGAAGCGATTACAGATATGTGCATGCTGGACAGCAGAGGAATGAATGCGGAACGTTTGACGAAGCGCATTACACAATACGTCACGGAAATTGGGATAGAAATGGGCTATGTGAATGGGAGAAGAGTTGTGAAACGAATAGGTGAGCTGTATTGGGAAGATGGTCAAGCTTCTGTTATAGACTGGGTGCGATTTGATGAAGCTCTTGATAATTGGGTAATGCCATCAACGCCTTCTTCCAAAGCGGCAAGACGAATGTCTATTAGTGGTGTTGGACATGAATAAGCTCTCGATCGCCGCAACGGCGCTGCTGCTGTTTTTCTTCCTATTTATAGCAATGTACAACCTGTTCTGGCTTTGGTCCAAGGAACAGCATCTTAGAAGCAAGCTCACCTATCGAACCCAAGTCGGCTGGCGTCATGCCCTGGCCGAGCGCTTCAAACGATTCGAGAAGCTATACCAACACTTGTCTGAATTATTAGAAACACTTCAATTAAAAACAAAGCCAGGTCCATTCGTGTGTATGTCAGGACTGCTGCTTCTGGCTGGATTCGCTTCGGGAGGCTTGTTTTTTCAAAGCTTGAAAGGGACGGTGTTATTTGGAGGAGTTCTTGCTACGATGCCCTATATCATTTTGCGGGCAATGCTCGTGCATCGGCGTATGGGAACTCAAATGGATTTTTTGCCGGCAGTTGAGTTGTTTTATCAATGCTATCTCGTTACCGGTGAGCGGCAGGTTCGGATTGCGCTGCAGCGCACGGTGGAAGAGCGGCGTCTGCTAGGCCCTATGCAGTCGGTATTCGAGCAGCTTTATCGCAATCTGTCCGTTCGCGGGGATGATGAAGCAAGCTTAAGGCTGCTTGCTGGATCACTTGGACATCTATGGGCTGATTATTTTGTTAATATTTTGCGGGTGGCGCTTGTAGAGGGAGTGCCTATATCGGATAGCCTCAAGGAGCTCCTTACAGATATGCGCAGGTCGAGACGGGCGAATGAGCAAGAACGGAATCGGCTGCTTGAGATCAGAGTAGCTAACTTTTCTCCGCTGCTGTTTCTTGCCTTATTTATTGGAATCAATCTGCACTATAACAAGGACAATTCCTATTATTACTACATCATTGATTCACAGGGGCGGGATATGTTATTGAATGCGATCGTCTTGATATTTGCTTCGTTTCTAATGGGACTGTGGCTGTCACGTAAAAAAATGTGAGAGGAGAGACAACAGGAATGAACGAATGGGCACAGCATGTGTTCAGGATCGGGACCATGGCTGGTCAGTTGATTTTTGGAGCTGTTGCGATATATGCTTTGCTGCAATTATGGCCGAGAAGAAAATCAAGATGGAAGCATCTTACGATATTAAGCTGGCAAACGAAGCGAGTTCCGGATAGCTGGCTGCAGCACTTGCGGTTAAAGCGAGGCGCACCTTCGTTCGTAGAACGCGAGCTGCTGTTGGCTGGCTGCGGCGTTACAGCAGACCCTGCCTGGTATATGTTAACAAGAAGAGCTCTAATTGTTCTTATCAGTGCAATGCTTGTTCTCGCATTTGTCTTTTATAAGCCTGTTGATAGGTATATCCCGATATCCTATGCTGCGTCTGGTTCAATCATCATCATGCTTCTGCTCTACATCGACTTAGTATGGCTGCGCTCGATCCGTAAGATTCGTGCTCTTCAAATGACCAAAGAAATATTTGCTGTAAGCAAGCAGCTGCTGTACCTGTCCGACTCCTCGCTTCATATTCATACCAAGCTATTGCGCTGTTTGCCATTTACAAGATCAATGCGCGGCGACCTGGAACGGCTGCTTGCGGAATGGTATCACGACGCGGGTGAAGCGCTGCAGCGTTTCAAACTAAGAATTGGCACAGATGAAGGATTAAGCTTTGTGGAGACATTGGATTCGCTTAGGCAGCATGAAAGTCAGCAATATTACGAGCTGCTGCGGGTGCGAATCGAGGATTATAAGGAAAAGATAGAGCTGGCGAAGGAGAGCAGGAAGGAATCGACCTCTTATATTCTGTTTATCATAGCGGGCATTCCCATATTGTACACCTTCCAAGTGTTTATATATCCATGGGTTAGCGAAGCGCAGAAGCTGTTTCAATCACTTAATTAATGTGGCTCTTATTAATTATATGGAAGGAGGTGTTAATATGCGGAACATCCTTATGACGGTTATGATGCTCGTTGTCGTTATCGTATTGTTTAACTCTATTATTTCCAAAGATACGACAGGGACTAGAAGCCAAATCGAATCTCAAGGCACAGCGGCGAACACAAAAATTAACCAACTGCTTCCATAATCGCAATCATCATTCTTAATACGAATGGAAATGAGAGTAGAGGTGCTTGTGTTTTGCGCGGAATACTTGTATCCATGCTGCTTCTAATAACGGTTCTTCTTCTATATCAGGCGATTGCGGAGGGTGGAACGGGAATGAAGCATAACATACATGAAGCTGGTGTTTCAGTTAGCGGCCATATTAGAGGAATGAGTCCATGAAACAAATTTTAGTTTTTGTATTGTTTGCTGCACTCCTTTGCTGGCTGATGTTTTCTCCTATTTATAAGCATGTGCTTATTGTAAGACAAGCTGTGCTGCAGCAGGAAGTAGACTTTCTACTGGAGGTAGGAGCAAGCGGAAGCTTTGGGTACATCAGCAGGGCGATGCAGGAGCAGTCCAGAGAGCGGCTCTCGAGGTTTGGCATGAATCCGGACGCTGTCGTTTTTGAGCTGGCAACCACAAACGGTGTTGATGCGTCTAATCCCGGGGAGCCGGTGCTGCGCGGAGCAGGCATTTCCTTAACGATGAGCTATCCGTATGAGAAACTGTTTGAAATAGATCGTCTGATCGGTTTAAAGCCTCCGCTGCCAAGCGAGAGGATGCGGGCTTTTGGAATGAAGATGAGTGAGTATGTGCCGTAGCCGCGGCGCGGGAGGCGGGCGAAACGATGTATAAGCTTTTGCTGATCGTGGTCATGATGTCGGTGTGGATATCTATTCATCTTCTCCAGGTGGAGGAGGAGCTCGCTATGAAAACCTTATTTCAAGGAAAACACGCGATTAATCGAGCCGCTCATGCAGCTGCTCAGCAGCTAGATCCGCTTGCGCTTAGCAGAGGGGAATTGTTAATCGCTCCCGATGCTGCAGCACAAGCGGCTTCACAATATTTGCAGGCAAATTTGAGACTGGATGCACGCGGAGTACCGCTGCCGGATTCCTTCTTGAAGCATCCTGTAGAGCTGCTCGTATTTGAAGTTGTGAATTTAGACCACAGCTTTCCTTATACGTATCAGAATGAACTTTATCAATATGAGGTTACCTTACACAGGCCGGGAGTGATTATAATTGCACATGTGGTCTATCCGCGAGCTTTTTCATTAATGGATTCCATTGAATGGTATATAAAGGGGGCGTCAGAGCTTATAACAGGTTGACGGGAATTTGGAATATTGGTGTAATAAGGGGAGGGAATTCATATAGGAGCTGATTCATTAAGTGATGGAAATTACACAGGATATTCCTGCTGAAATCGTGCAGCAGCGGATTGAAAGACTGCAGACAGTGATGAGGGCAGAGCGAGTTGATGCCTATCTGATTACACAAAATACGGATATCTATTATTTCTGCGGTTCTATGCAAAATGGCTATTTATTTATTCCAAGCTCTGGCGATGCAACGTTCTATGTGCGCCGAAGTGTTCAGCGTGCGAAGCTGGAAACGGGGCTGCGAGTTGTTGAGCTAGGTTCCTTTCGCTTATTTGCAGAGATGCTGGCACAGCATTATTCGTATTTGTTTCTAGATGGGACAGAACTGCTAATAGGAGTAGATCTTGACGTGCTGCCAGCCCAGCTATACTTGAAGCTTGCAGAGATGCTAGGTGCATCAGGCCGCAGCAAGCTGATTGACGGTTCTGCATCGATACGCAGACTAAGGATGATTAAAGCGCCTTGGGAGGTCAATCGAATAAGTGCTGCTGCCGAGGTTGTTGCCGAGGCGCTTGAGGAAGCACTTAACGAGCTGCGGGAAGGGGTTAGCGAACTGGCATTTATGGCACGCATAGAATATGAACTGCGGTTACGAGGACATATAGGCTTAATGCGTATGCGCGGCTATAATCAAGAAATCACGACAGGCATGGTCATTTCGGGACCAGCGGCGGCGATTCCAACTTATTTCGACGGCCCCGCGGGTGGGCTTGGCTTAGGAGCAGCCTCGCCGCAAAGCGTCAGCAGATCGGTAATGAAACGAAATGAACCTATACTAATCGATATCGGCTGTTGTATAGACGGCTATGTTATTGATCAGACTCGAACAGCTGTTATTGGTGAGCTTCCGGCCAATCTCATGCAGGCCTATACGTTCTCAGAATCATTGATTTTGGCTGCGGAGAAGCAAATGATCCCAGGAACACTTTGCTCGAAGCTGTATGAGGACGCGCTTGAGAGCTGTGCGGCGGCGGAGCTTTCACCTTATTTTATGGGCTATGGCGCGGATCAAGCGAGGTTTCTTGGGCATGGAATTGGTTTGGAGATCGATGAATGGCCCGTTCTTGCCAAAGGCTTTAATATGCCTCTTGAGCCTGGAATGGTTATTGCAGTTGAACCGAAATTTACATTCCCAGGGCAAGGCGTAGTAGGCATTGAGAACAGCTATCTGATTACGGAGGATGGAGCCAAAGCGCTGACCCGTTCAAAGCCGGAGCTCATTGTGCTGCCATAGAAGGGGCGAAAGAACAAATATGAATAGACAGCTAACAAGGCGGCTTCATCGTGATTATATTAAAGTTTATCGAATTAGCGGGCTTATTACCCATGGTGTCGTTTTGGCAATAATCATAGCTTATTTTTCGGTTGCTCTTTGGCGAGAGTGGACGCTTATTCCCGGCTGGATCGCATTGTCTATTTTTATCATAACCTTTATTTTATTTATATGGATTATTCCCGTGATGAAGTATCGCATATTTCAATATGAACTGTTTGATGATGAGCTCGAAATTCAATCAGGGCTTATTTTTATTAGCAATGTGCTCGTTCCAATGGTTCGCGTACAGCATGTAGAGCTGGAAAGCGGGCCATTAATGCGTAAATACGAGCTGGCAAGCGTATCCGTCGTCACTGCTGCAACGACACACCGGATTAGCGGTTTAAAGCAGTCGGAGGCCGAGCAGATGAAGCGTAGAATAGGAGTTCTTGCTAAGGTGGATGATAGGGATGAGTGAGCGCCATAGTCTTCACCCCCTGTATATCCTCTTTGGACTGCTAAATACGATTCGCGGTTTTGTTCCTTTTATTTTGATTGGCATACTTAAAGGTACGAATTGGACCCATTTGAACGGGTATTGGTATGTTGGTGCCGCTGTATTGGCTCTAATTATTTTGGTTTTAAGTTTTCTAGAGTGGAAGCGATTCGGTTTTTGGCTGGAGGAGGATCGCATTATTATTCGGAAGGGCTTATGGTTTCGGGATGAAAAGACGATTTTTTATGTCCGTATTCATTCTGTAAATGTGGAACAGCCGCTCATACAGCGTTTGCTTGGGGTAGCGCAAGTAAAGATCGAAACCCCTGGCGGCAACAAGAAGGCGGATGGTATTTTGCCTGCCCTTTCCCTTAAGGAGGCGAATCATCTTCAACTCATGCTTAAGGGACAAGCTAAGGCTGCTGAGCATATTGCGCCTGAGTATGAGCCTGATTCGGAAATAGAAAAAGCAACCATTCCTTCCGATAATCCAATCACCATTAAGGAGCTCAAACCGTTTTCTTCTGCTAATTCCAAGCCTAGAGCAGAGATGGACGGCGCTGCTTTTCAATTGAGCCCCTTACAGCTGCTTCAAGCTGCTGCAACATCCATGAATTTTGGACTCGTAGCTGCATTTATGGCTGGTTTGTATTCTTTGGCTGACGATATTCTCAATCTGCTGCTCCCTGATCATTTTTTTGAATCGGTTGTAAAAGATTCGGCCAATTTGATGCCGAGCTATATCATTCTCGTAATTCTTATCTTTTTAGGCATCGGGTTAGCTTGGATTCTTTCTATTGTATTGTATATTTTGAAATATGCTGGCTTTACCGTAAAAAGAGAAGACAGGCAAATTTCTGTTGCATACGGTCTATTGGAGAAGAAAACGTTTGTATTCGATCCCAAAAAAGTACAGGCTGTTATTATTAATGAAGGCTTACTGCGCCAAGCTTTCGGATATGTTGAAATACAGCTGCAGGTTATTTCCTCAGATAAGAAGGAGCAGCTTATCCTTCATCCCTTCATTAAGCGCACGAGTGTAAGTGCGCTGCTTGCGGATTTCGTTCCCCAAGTGAGGCTCCCAGACTATTCTGATTTGATTGGAGCTCCGAAGCGGGCATTCCTCTATTATATTAGAATTGAGCTGCTGCTTACATTAGCAGTGAGCGTCACGTTGATATTATGGTTGAAAGCAAACGGTTTATGGTCGATGCTGCTCATTCCACTTGTTGTTTGGTGGAGAAGAAGCTGCTACAAGGCAGCAGGCGCAAGGCTAGAGGCGGGCCAATTGACGCTTCGCCGCAGATTCATATCCCGCTCAACCTATTTGATCCGGCGTCCTCAAATGGTAATGATGCGAGTAAAGCGATCAAACTCACAACAACGGAAGAAGCTGCTTTCGCTTTCGGTCCGGGTCATGGGCAGTCAGCTTGACTACCGAGTCAAATGTCTGGATCGTGCAGATGTGGATCCAATATGGCAATGGTACAGCCGAAATAAATAAATAAATAAATAAATAAATAAAATGAAGTGCTATTTTCAACTTGAGAAACTGCAGAAGGGTTATACGCTTCTGCAGTTTTTTTAAGTACCAAAAAAAATATTTCGCGTTGAATGAACGAAAAGTGATGCTTAACCGTCTAAGCTATAACAGTCACAAAATAAAGGAGGACATGGCGCTCGTGCATGACGAGATGAAGCTAATCAAACAAGCGGTACGCGGCGATACACGAGCGCTCTCGGAACTGTTGCATCAGCACTATTCCTTTCTGTTCCAATATGTTCTCAAGGCAACAATGAACAAAAGCCATGCAGAGGATGTCACGCAGGAAACGATGCTGAGAGCTATTGAAAAAATAGCGTCGTTTCAAGGAAAGGCCAAATTTTCGACGTGGCTGATTTCCATTGCATCTCGGATCATTGTAGATCGGATTAGGCGAGAGGAAAGGGAGAAGAAGTGGCTGCGGGAAGAACAGCCTCTAAGAGCCATACGTTATGAGACGCTTCAGAGGTCTGATGAATGGCCGGAAGCGCTGCAGGCGCTTGGGCAGCTCAGCAGCGAAGCACGGATAGCTGTACTGCTTAAATATTATTACGGGTATGCGCAGGAGGAAATCGCCACTATGCTGGATATCCCGCTTGGAACAGTAAAATCAAGGCTGCACACCGGTTTGAAGCAGCTGCGGAAGGAGCTTACGGAGCATGAAGAAGCATGAGAAGGATTTGATTGATCAGTTATGGTTCGATGATCACATGAAAGAACAGGTTAGTCGCTTTGAAGCCATTCATGAGCCGCATGTGCCGGACCTGCATGCGTTTGAACAGTTTGTGCATGAGCATAAGCAAGGAATGAAGCGGAAGCTGTGGAAGGAGCTCGCTATATTCTGGCTGATGGCCTGCTTTGTTTTTGGCGGGATGATGTGGGTCATGGACCGTAATTTGGTTTGGTTCCTCATCCTGCAGGCAGTCATTGCAGCGGGCGGGATCGTGTTCGTCTCCATGACATTCGGCAAAGGGATGATTAGAAAATGGAAAAGCTGAAGGAATTACCGCTCTGGATATGGTGCCTGGCTGTCATTATTCTAATCTCCCAGTCCACTTGGTTGTTTATTGATGCGCGCAAGCGGGACAGTATGCCCTGGTTCTGGGGAATATGGGGATTAATACAATCGCCTATGCCGCTAATATTTTATTTTCTTTTTGTACGAAGCGGCTGGTTTCGCAAGGGCGGCGGAAAAAATAAGGGAAATGACGAAAACAATAAACATTAAGAAAGAGGAGGTATTTGTATGAATATCAATAATTCAATTGATTTGTCGCAGATGCTGTCTATTGTTCTTCCGCTAATAATTATTCAGCTGATTTTAATGGTTATAGCATTGGTGCTTTGTGCCAAAGCGGAGCAGACGCGAGGCCCTAAGTGGATGTGGATTCTTATTATCTTGTTTGGCAATATGTTCGGTTCCATCGCTTTCTTCATATTCGGAAGGAGAAATGAAGGATGACTGCTTTGATTCAGGTAAAAGGCTTAACTAAATCTTTTGGGACCGTTCAAGCGGTTACGGGAATTGATTTTACGATTGAAGAAGGACATTGCGTTGCTTTGTTAGGTCCGAATGGAGCTGGTAAAACAACGACAATTCGGATGATTACGGGGCTGTTGAAGCAAACGTCGGGACAAATGATCTTTCACGGAGCAGAAGCAGACGGCAACCAGCGGCAATTAATTGGTTATTTGCCTCAGTCGCCGGCTTTTTATAACTGGATGACGGGGCTTGAGTATGTCATTTATGCGGGAAGGCTTTGCGGGATGACAGCCGTTGATGCCAAGAAGAAGGCGAAGGAACTCATGGAACGAGTGGGCTTATCTCATGCGGCAAAGCGGAAGATAGGCGGGTACTCTGGAGGCATGAAGCAAAGGCTTGGGCTTGCTCAAGCGCTTGTTCACTCACCCAAGCTACTTGTCATGGATGAGCCTGTATCTGCGCTTGATCCTCTGGGGCGCCGCGAGGTGCTTGGACTGCTGCGAGAGCTGAAGCAAGAAACGACCGTATTGTTCTCGACGCATGTGCTGCATGATGCCGAGGAGCTGTGCGATGATGTTATCATTATTCGAGATGGGGGAATAGCGCTGCAGGGTGCCATATCTTCTATTCGTGAAGAGCATCGCAAGCCGATTATTGAGCTGCAGCTGGAAGAGGACGATCAATCGCAAAGATGGCTATCTTCCTACATAGCCCAAATGCAAGCCGCTATGCAACGGAACGCTGAATCAAGCCTAATCATGGAAGCTGTACTAAATGACAATATTGCGCGCTTTACTGTAAAAGAAATAGAAGCGGCGAGGCAGTCATTGTTGGAGGATCTGACTCGCGAACGGGTAAAAGTGAGAAGGCTTGAGGTTGGATATACCTCGCTGGAGGATTTATTTATGAAGGTGGTGACCGCATGAGCGTCTCCGCAGCCCATAATGGGAATGTAGAAAAAAGAAGCTTCAATCGCACCTCTGAGATCGGTCGGTTCGCTGCAATGGTGGAAAAAGAATTGCTTGAGCTCCTTCGCAGCTTTAAATTGCTGTGGGTGCCGCTTGTATTTATATTGCTTGGCATTATGCAGCCGGTATCGAGTTACTTTATGCCTATAATATTAGAACAAGCGGGTAATTTGCCGGAAGGCGTAATTGCTAATATGCCAAAGCCTCAGGGCGCGGAAGTACTCGCGCAGACGCTTCAGCAATTCGGAACTCTGGGTGTACTTGTGCTTGCTCTTGTTTGCATGGGAGTTGTATCCGGTGAGCGCAATAGCGGCGCGGCTTCTCTCATATTAGTTAAGCCGATCTCTTTATACTCCTATATTGGATCGAAATGGACAGCCATGCTCGTTTTAACCTGGGGTTCACTGGCCGCTGGTTATCTCGCTGCTTGGTATTATACGGGTCTGCTGATTGGATCTGTTCCATTTAAAGATATAGTGAGCAGCTTGCTCATTTATGGTCTATGGCTTACCTTATTGGTGACGCTAACGGTATTTTTCAGCACCATGCTTAAAAGTCCGGCTGGAGCGGCATTCTCTTCAATAGGATGCATAGCTGTATTCTCATTGCTGGCGGGGATTTTTCCGAAGCAGCTCGGCTGGAGCCCAGGGGCTTTAAGCGGCTTTGCCTACCAAGCAGTCAGCGCTTCTATAATGAAGGGGGATTATTTCGGATGGGCGATTGTTTCTGCTTTGGCAATCATTGCGGGAGCACTGGCTGCAGCTGTTTGGCTGCTTCGAAGAAGCTCATCTGTTGAATAAAGGGCAATAAGTCTCTCAATTTTTGACTTCTATTGGACACCGCTATTATTTTTTAGTAGGATAGTAGTGAAAGAATCAGCGACGTAGAAACAGGAGTTGAGGACGATGCTACAACTAGGCACAAAGGTCGTCATTGTGGCTGACCAATATGAACAAAACCTGCCCATTGGGGAGCATGGTTATATAATAGCTTACGATCGTAATGCGGACAATGTATTTGATTATGTGCTGCGAGTCCCTAATGCCAATCGGAATTTTCTTATTCCTGATGAGGATGTAGAGCTTGAAGAGGTGCTCATCCAGGATGAGGTCGACCGAATAGAGCGGGAGGCGCTTATCGATTTCGCGCTTGCAACACATAATGAAGAACTGTTCAAACGCATTATGAACGGGGATGAGTGTGAGCCTGAGACGGAGCTTGGAAGCAATGAAACGCTTAGCCCAGCGGACTTTATTCGTCAGGTTAATTTAAAAGCTTGGATATAATTCGCTTAGCGCTTTGATGTGGACTATTCTGTAAGTCATTTCTATGACTTTGGGGTAGTCTTTTTTGTTTGTTGATTGTAATCATAAGAAGATGTTCAACCAACATTTCAACAAGTCATTTGCCGTTTACATTGATGTTCGTCCTACAAGTGAGATATAATAGGAAGAATGATTAATGAAGGTAGAAAGGAAGATCACCTGATGAGCATTTCACCAAAGGATGTTGAGCATGTTGCCAAGCTGGCGCGGCTGGAGCTTTCTGACCCGGAGAAGGAGCAGTTTACCGAGCAGCTCAATGCCATTTTGAAATATGCAGAGAAGCTGAACAGCTTGGATACAGAAAACGTCGAGCCGACAAGCCATGTTCTGCCGATTACAAATGTGATGCGTGAAGACGTGCAGCGTCCTTCGCTGCCGATCGAGAAGGTGCTGCTTAATGCGCCGGATGAAGAAGATGGACAATTTAAAGTACCAGCGGTGCTTGAATAATAAGAATGGGTTTTATTTGAAGGGAGGAACTACTGTTGGCACTGTTTGATTTGCGCCTGCAGGATGTACATAACAAGCTTAACAACAAGGAGCTATCTGTTTCTGAGCTGGTTAACGCATCTTATGCGAGAATTACAGAAACCGAGCCTGCAATTAAGGCTTTTATTACGTTAAATGAAGAAAACGCACGCTTACAGGCTTCCGAGCTGGATAAGCAGCTGCAAGAAGGCGGCGAACGTGGTTTGCTGTTCGGTCTGCCGGCAGGCATTAAGGATAATATTGTGACGGAAAGCTTGCTTACAACGTGTGCGAGCCAATTTCTGAGCAACTACAATCCTATTTATGATGCAACTGCTGTTCGTAAATTGAAAGCAGCACAATCCGTGACGATCGGAAAGCTGAATATGGATGAATTCGCTATGGGCGGCTCCAATGAAAACTCAAGCTTCTACCCAACGCGCAATCCGTGGAACCCGGATTATGTTCCAGGTGGTTCAAGCGGCGGCTCTGCAGCATCGGTTGCAGCAGGACAAGTATATTTCTCATTAGGCTCTGACACGGGCGGTTCCATTCGTCAGCCAGCGGCATATTGCGGAATTGTTGGCCTTAAGCCCACCTACGGTCTTGTGTCGCGTTATGGACTGGTAGCTTTCGCCTCATCACTTGATCAGATTGGTCCGCTCACCAAAAATGTTGAGGATTCCGCTTATGTCTTGCAGGCTATTGCGGGCTATGATGCAAGTGACTCCACCTCAGCGAACGTTGAGATTCCCGATTATACATCAGCTTTGACGGGAGATGTTAAAGGGTTGCGCATTGGTGTGCCTAAGGAATACTTGGGCGATGGCATTGATCCTCGCGTGAAGGAAGCTGTCATGAAGGCACTTGCTGTCTATGAATCGCTTGGCGCAACATGGGAAGAGGTATCGCTGCCGCATACGGAATATGCGATTGCAACCTACTATCTGCTCGCTTCATCGGAAGCATCTTCCAACCTAGCTCGTTTCGACGGCGTACGCTACGGCGTGCGTGCGGATGATCCTTCTAATCTGATCGACATGTACCGCAAGTCGCGCAGCGAAGGCTTCGGGGCTGAAGTAAAGCGTCGTATCATGCTTGGAACTTATGCGCTTAGCTCAGGCTATTATGATGCCTATTATTTGAAAGCTCAGAAGGTGCGGACGCTTATTAAGCAGGACTTTGATCAAGTGTTCAGCCAGTACGATCTTATTATTGGACCGACTGCACCTACACCTGCCTTCCGTATAGGAGAACAAGTTGGCGATCCGTTAACGATGTATTTGAATGATATATGTACGATACCGGTCAGCTTGGCTGGCGTGCCGGCAATAAGCGTTCCATGCGGAATGGCTGACGGCTTGCCAATCGGCTTGCAAATTATCGGTAAGGCGTTCGACGAATCGACGGTGCTGCGCGCCGCTCATGCGTTCGAGCAGCACACAGAGCATCATAAACTGCGTCCGCAGCTATAAGCGGGTATATACGTTTACGAAGGGATCGATACGAATGTCTGAACCAAACAAATACGAAACGGTGGTCGGTCTGGAAGTCCACGTGGAGCTGCATACGAACAGCAAAATCTTTTGCGGCTGCTCCACAGCTTTCGGCGCGCCGCCTAATACACATACTTGTCCAGTCTGTCTTGGACATCCCGGCGTTCTGCCGGTTCTGAACCGTCAAGCGGTTGAATACGCAATGAAAGCAGCAATGGCTATCAACTGTCAGATTGCGGATATTAGCAAGTTTGACCGTAAAAACTATTTTTACCCGGATTCGCCTAAAGCGTATCAGATCTCACAATTCGATCAACCAATCGGCGAGCATGGCTGGGTTGATATTGAAGTAAATGGCGAAACGAAACGAATCGGCATTACAAGGCTGCACTTGGAAGAAGATGCAGGAAAGCTGACGCATGTGGACGGCGGTTATGCATCGCTTGTTGATTTCAATCGCGTTGGTACGCCTTTGATCGAAATCGTATCGGAGCCAGATATTCGCACGCCAGAAGAAGCGAAAGCTTATTTGGAAAAAATCAAAGCGATTATGCAATACTGCGACGTATCTGATGTGAAGATGGAAGAAGGAAGCCTGCGCTGCGATGCGAACATCAGTCTTCGTCCATATGGGCAGAAGGAATTCGGAACTCGCGCTGAGTTGAAAAACATGAACTCCTTCCGTGGTGTGCAGAGAGGCCTGGAATACGAGCAGTTCCGTCAAGCGGAAATTCTTGATAGCGGCGGCGAAGTCATCCAAGAAACTCGTCGTTTCGACGATGCGCTTGGCAAGTCCTTCTCTATGCGCGGCAAGGAAGAGGCGCATGACTACCGTTATTTCCCGGACCCGGATCTAGTGAGACTTCATATCAGCGAAGATTGGAAGCAATCCGTCCGTGCTACAATTCCTGAACTGCCAGACGCTCGCAAAGCAAGATATACAACTGATTATAACCTGCCTTCCTACGACGCTGAGGTTATTACATCTTCGAAGAAGCTTGCTGATTTCTTTGAGGAGAGCCTATCTTATACCAAGGATGCGAAAGCAGTATCGAACTGGATTATGGGCGATCTTCTTGGCTATTTGAACGCAAATGGACAAGAAATTAGCGATGTGAAGATAACCGGTCAAGGTCTAGGCGAAATGATCGGCTTGCTTGAGAAAGGTACCATCAGCGGAAAAATTGCGAAAACGGTGTTTAAGGCGATGCTTGATACAGGCAAGCTTCCGCTTCAAATCGTAGAAGAGCAAGGACTCGTACAAATTAGTGACGAAGGCGCTATTGCGGCGATCGTTAATCAAATTGTCGATGCGAATCCACAATCCGTTGAAGACTACAGAGCAGGTAAAGAGAAAGCGATTGGTTTCCTTGTTGGACAAATTATGAAAGAAACAAAAGGGAAAGCTAATCCAGCACTCGTGAACAAGCTGCTTCTTGAGCGTTTGAAATAGGTTCGGCTAGCTAAACGGAAAGGCGCGGCTCATCTCCTGATGAATCGCGTCTTTCTTTTTTTTTGCAAGCTTTGTAAGGATCAGCAGACCTGTATCTACCAGAACCTGCATACAATTATGTTACAATATAGAGCAGAGAAAGGTCGGGAGAGCTACATGCTGATGAGTGCGGTAAATAATCCCTGGTATATTAGTGAACTGCATATTTTACTCCGGCTTCTCCTTGCCATATTGTTAGGCGGACTTGTAGGCTTTGAGAGAGAGCAATCGAAACATGCCGCAGGCTTAAGAACTAATATTCTGGTTTGCTTAGGCTCTTGTCTGCTCATGCTTCTCTCTATATATGGTTTTTCTGAGTTTGCTGATGAGCCGAACGTAAGGCTGGACCCCGCTCGTCTTGCGGCTCAGGTGATAACCGGCATTGGTTTTCTAGGAGCAGGCACTATATTATTTACAGGCAAATCGATAACGGGTTTAACGACAGCAGCCTCGCTATGGGTCGTATCCGCAATTGGATTAGCGGTAGGAGCGGGCTTCTATTTCGCTTCAACTACATCAACAGTGATGGTACTTATAACGCTATGGGCGTTTAACAAGCTCGAGAAAAGATACATTAGTGCGAAGAGAGAGCATTTGCTCAAAATAAAAGCAGATGACTTATCCAATACATTGCTTAATTTGAACAGTTTACTGCTGAACCGTAAAATTATTATGAGGAAAATGCTGCTAGCGGAGCCGGAGGAAGAAGGCGATGGAGCACAAATTTTGCTGCAGGTTCATGTTACTCTGCCCAAAACAGAGACGCTGCTTGCGCTGCTCGAACAAATAAAGCATCTGGAGGGTGTACGTTGGGTAAGCTCGGAATAAATCGCAAAAAAAGCAGGCTGCTTACGCTATTATTCGCTTTCTTATTTCCAGGCGCAGGACATATGTACGCGGGTCAGCATCCGAAAGGCTTGCTCCTTATTGCAGCTTTTTTGCTTGATTTAATTGCTATAATCAGGCTTGCGGATTCGGATGGAGGCAGGCATTTGCTGCTTATCGTATATCTAGGCATTATGCTGCCTATTTTTTATTTCATTAGTGTATTTGATTCGCTTCAAAGCTTGGAAACGGAAGATGCGGGTTCGGTTGTGCTGAGCTTGACTCACGGCATTCTTATCCTTTTGGCTGGAAGCATCATGCTTCTATTATTGAAACCACCAGACGTTATTCTGCCTTGGATGAATGAACTTGCGGAGCTTAGCGTAGGACCGATTGTAATGCTTGCTTCAATTATATTATTGCTTCGTCAACGGAAAGGGCCGGTGTCTATGTTTAAGTTAGGTCGTTTTACGGCAGCGACGCTTGTCCTGATCGTCGGAGCGTTGCTTCTATTGGATCAATTGCAGGGTCGAAATGATATTTCGCTTCTTGGGCAATGGTGGCCAGTCCTATTTATTATATTAGGCATTGAAGTCATATTGTTCAGCATAAAGTTTAAGGGGACAGAAAAAAAACTTCGTCTGGATGTATCAGGTATCATGATCGCTTTGGTCATTGCGATAACCGCATATGTTGTAACCCAATATGCAGACATTCCTTTTCGCTGGCTGGATCAATTTAATGTTGATATTAGCAGTAAAGCAGATTATGGGGAGGAAAAAGGTTTTCGCTATGACAAAACGATTATAAAGGTACCGCTGGGTGACGCAGTATCTCTTATCAAAATCACAAATCATAATGGACAAGTAAACGTTCGTTCAGGTGATGTGCAGGAGATTGAGATTCAAACGACCCTCTGGGTTGATTTGGCTGACAAAACAGAAGCTGATGCGATAGCCGAGCAATCATCCGTTAAGGTTATACCGGGAGAAGAATTAACGATTGATGCAAAGGGGCAAGCTTTCGGAACGAGCGGGAACAAAAAACCGCGTATGAATATTACGGTAACGGTGCCTCTCGCATTATCCGATCAAATGTTCATCGATGAAGCTCCAATTGAAACACCGCTGCAGGAGTCTGAGATGGCTGAGCCCAATACTAGCTCTCAGGAAAACTTGGGGGAAGACTCTCCTATTGATGAGGGCCTTCAAACGAGTACAGAATCAACGAACACGCTAGAGGTACAGGAACTTGATACTATGCCTGATCAAGAAATCGAGCCAGAGCAGAAGATCGCAGTAAAAATGAAGGTAGAGTCTGAGAACGGATCGATTGAAATTAAGGAATTGGCGCTGCCAGGCGGACTGGATATTCGGAGTACGAACGGACTTATTACAATTAGCAACATTATCGGTCCGGTTTCCGTCAAAGGTAATAATGGCGGGATACATGTGGTCAGCGTAAATGGAGACAGCAATTTTGAAATAAAGAACGGAACGATAACAGCTTCGGCTGTACAAGGAAATCTTTATGCGAAAACATTGAACGGCAGCTTGGAAATGGAACAAATTGATGGAGATATTGAAGCCGAAACAAAGAATGGAAAAATAAAAATAGTTGGCGCTGGAGCTAGCGTTAAGGCAGATACTCTTAATGGCGGCATTGAATTGAAAAGTTCAAAGGTTGGCGGAGACTGGGATCTAGACAGCTCAATCGGCGAAGTTAAACTAGCCATTCCTGAGAATGGTGATTTTAAATTGCATGGGTCGGTAACATTTGGAACTATAACAACTGAGCTTCCATTCGAGATCAGTAAGAAAACGATAAGAGGCACAATGGGTGAAGGCATCTATCGGATTCAAATTAATGCTACAAATAGTATAGTTATTAAGCGATTTGGGCTTTCCTGAAAAGGAGCGTTCATTGACAAATTCTTAAATTAGAACGTACAATAGTTGTATCTACTAGGAAAGGCGTGAGGGTAATGGGAGCCAACGTTAACTTAGCGCTGGAACAACTAAAGATGAATGGCGTCCGGATGACCCCGCAGCGTCACGCCATATTAAGCTACTTGATGGACTCCATGTCCCATCCGACTGCAGATGAAATTTATAAAGCGCTCTCTCCTGCTTATCCAAGCATGAGCGTAGCTACCATATATAATAATCTGCGTTTATTTGTTGAAGCTCGATTAGTGCGTGAACTGACTTATGGCGACGGGTCAAGCCGATTCGATTCGGATTTATCTGATCATTACCATGCCATATGCAAAAATTGCGGTTCAATCGTCGACTTTGCATACCCGCCATTACTTGAAGTGGAGCAGGCTGCTTCCCTCGTAACGGGTTTTGTAGTTGAAGGACACCGAATGGAAATATATGGTATATGTTCAACTTGCAATTCATCGAACTAATAATTAGCAAAAAGCTTGCAAGAACGTGCTGGGGAGCGATCAAACGCTAATCTGCACGTTTTTTATTACCGTCTGACAAGAATATATACTTGCTAACTGGAGAGTGATGACTTGGAAACGATGTACGGCCGACCAACGCGCCGCAAAGGCAACAGAAGTTTTCGAAGCCTATTCATACTATTTATTTTGGCAGCTGCAGTCGTTTTTTGCTGGTACGGCTATCTTCGTTTTATCCCGAATGGTGAAATGGTTGAACCTGCCTTTAAAACAGAATATCCGATATTAATTCATGGAATAGAAGCAGAGCAGGGGGCCATCATAGAGAATAACGAGGTTAAGCTTCCGCTTGCTGTACTTCAGCAGGTGCTTGGGAAGGACAAGCCTATCCGCTATGAGCAGGATTCGGGATCCATTATTTTTACGACGGCGAATAAAGTGCTTCATCTAAAGACGGATTCACTTATGGCGACGATTAATCAGAAGCCTTATGATTTGACTATAGCTGCTGAAACCTCGAATGGTACGGTTTATATACCGGAAGGACCGATTAAGGAATTATATGGACTGCAAGTGGAATATCATCCAGATACAGGTGTTGTAACCCTACTCTCGGAGAATGAATCGATCCAGCTAGCAGCAGCTGTTCCCGAGAAGGGGGCAGCCCTAAGAACGGAACCTACTATTAGAGCTCCTATTGTAGAGAAAGTTCCGCAATCACAAACGGTGCGAATTTGGGAAGAGCAGGATGGATGGCTGCTCGTACAAAGCAGTACTGGTCTTGTTGGATTCATCCAGAAGAAAGATGTAAAGCTTACTAATATTGAACAGGTGCCCGGGTCTGCGCGCGAACCAGCTTTTGTTGCGTGGAAAGTACTTGGAAACAAAATTAATATGACATGGGAAGCCGTCTACGAGCGCAAGATCGATACAACCAAGATAGGGTCTATGCAGGGATTAAACGTCGTTAGCCCAACATGGTTTGAAGTTGCAGATGACAAGGGAACGATTAAAGGAAAGGCTGATCCCGCATATGTCAAATGGGCTCATCAGCAAGGCTTGCAAATATGGGCATTATTCAGCAACTCCTTCGATCCGGAGCTGACAACGAAGGTTTTGGCAACAGTTGAAACACGCTTCACCATGATTCAGCAGTTGATTGCTTTCGCACAGCTTTATCATTTGCAAGGCATTAATATCGATTTCGAGAATGTTCATACATCCGATAAGGCTAATTTCGTTCAGTTTGTCCGTGAATTAACGCCACTGCTGCATGAGCAAGGGCTAGTTGTATCGGTTGACGTTACGCCTAAATCAAATAGTGAAATGTGGTCATTGTTTCTTGATCGAGCTTCACTGGGCAAGGTTGTCGATTATATGATGGTGATGGCTTATGATGAGCACTGGGCAGCAAGTCCGAAATCTGGCTCTGTCGCCTCTCTGCCTTGGGTAGAGCAGTCTCTTCTTCGTATTATGGAGGAGGATCAAGTGCCCGCAAGCAAAATCATGCTGAGCATGCCTTTGTATACAAGGATATGGACAGAGGCAAAAGGTGATGACGGAAAGGTTTCTGTCTCATCGAAAGCGGTTGGAATGGACCGTGTAAAAGAAATAATAGCTGAGAAGAAGCTAACGCCGGTACTGGATCCAGCGGCAGGCCAAAATTATGTTGAATACACAGAAGAAGGCGCGTTAAAGCGTATTTGGATAGAAGATGATCTCTCCATACAAGCAAGAGTTGCGCTTGCTCGTAAGTATGATCTGGCAGGAGTAGCTACTTGGCAGAGAACCTTCCAAACGGCTTCCATATGGAAGACAATTGATGAAGCGATCAAGAAAAAGCCATAATTTATTTTTTTTTTAGCAACTTTTCGACAGGCTTGATCCCGATATTTGGGAAATGAATAA
>NZ_KZ614144.1:3268093-5138093 GCF_002884445.1 Paenibacillus castaneae | reverse complement strand
TGCGGGGCCCGCCAAGGGTTACCAAGTCCAGTCAAACTCCGAATGCCATAGACGTGCTACTCGGGAGTCAGACAGTGAGTGCTAAGATCCATTGTCAAGAGGGAAACAGCCCAGATCATCAGCTAAGGTCCCCAAGTGTGTGTTAAGTGGGAAAGGATGTGGAGTTGCAAAGACAACCAGGATGTTGGCTTAGAAGCAGCCATCATTTAAAGAGTGCGTAATAGCTCACTGGTCGAGTGACTCTGCGCCGAAAATGTAACGGGGCTAAACACACCACCGAAGCTATGACATGTGCCTATATGGTACTTGGGTAGGGGAGCGTTGAATACGGATTGAAGTTGGACCGTGAGGACTGGTGGACTGTATTCAAGTGAGAATGCCGGTATGAGTAACGAAAAGACAAGTGAGAATCTTGTCCGCCGAAAGCCTAAGGGTTCCTGAGGAAGGCTCGTCCTCTCAGGGTAAGTCGGGACCTAACGCGAGGCCGAAAGGCGTAGTGGATGGACAACAGGTTGAAATTCCTGTACCACCGAAGATCGTTTGAGCAATGGGGTGACACAGAAGGGCAGTGACGCGGACTGATGGAATAGTCCGTCCAAGCAGTGAGGCTGATCGATAGGCAAATCCGTCGATCATAAAGGCTGGGCTGTGATGGGGAGCGAAAATTGCAGTAGCGAAGGTCATGTACTCCGGCTGTCAAGAAAAGCCTCTAGTGAGATCTAGGTGCCCGTACCGCAAACCGACACAGGTAGGCGAGCAGAGCATGCTAAGGCGCGCGGAAGAACTCTCGTTAAGGAACTCGGCAAAATGACCCCGTAACTTCGGGAGAAGGGGTGCCCCGGTAAGGTGAATAGCCTGAGGGGGCCGCAGTGAAAAGGCCCAAGCGACTGTTTAGCAAAAACACAGGTCTGTGCGAAGCCGTAAGGCGAAGTATACGGGCTGACGCCTGCCCGGTGCTGGAAGGTTAAGGGGAGCGGTTAGGGGTTAAACCCGAAGCTGTGAACCGAAGCCCCAGTAAACGGCGGCCGTAACTATAACGGTCCTAAGGTAGCGAAATTCCTTGTCAGGTAAATTCTGACCCGCACGAATGGCGTAACGACTTGGGCGCTGTCTCAACGAGAGATCCGGTGAAATTTTAATACCTGTGAAGATGCAGGTTACCCGCGACAAGACGGAAAGACCCCATGGAGCTTTACTGTAACTTGATATTGAACTTTGGTACGATCTGTACAGGATAGGTGGGAGCCTTTGAAGCATGAGCGCCAGCTTGTGTGGAGGCAACGTTGGGATACCACCCTGATCGTATCGGAGTTCTAACCTAGGACCATGAAACTGGTTCGGGGACCGTGTCAGGTGGACAGTTTGACTGGGGCGGTCGCCTCCTAAAATGTAACGGAGGCGCCCAAAGGTTCCCTCAGAATGGTTGGAAATCATTCGTAGAGTGCAAAGGCATAAGGGAGCTTGACTGCGAGACCTACAAGTCGAGCAGGGACGAAAGTCGGGCTTAGTGATCCGGTGGTACCGAATGGAAGGGCCATCGCTCAACGGATAAAAGCTACCCTGGGGATAACAGGCTTATCTCCCCCAAGAGTCCACATCGACGGGGAGGTTTGGCACCTCGATGTCGGCTCATCGCATCCTGGGGCTGAAGTAGGTCCCAAGGGTTGGGCTGTTCGCCCATTAAAGCGGTACGCGAGCTGGGTTCAGAACGTCGTGAGACAGTTCGGTCCCTATCTGTCGCGGGCGCAGGAAATTTGAGAGGAGCTGTCCTTAGTACGAGAGGACCGGGATGGACGTACCGCTGGTGTACCAGTTGTTCCGCCAGGAGCACCGCTGGGTAGCCAAGTACGGACGGGATAAGCGCTGAAAGCATCTAAGCGTGAAGCCCCCCTCAAGATGAGATTTCCCAGTATGTAAGACCCCTTGAAGACGACGAGGTTGATAGGTTCGGGGTGGAAGCACAGCAATGTGTGGAGCTGACGAATACTAATCGGTCGAGGGCTTATCCTAAAACAGTTTGTTTGGACCCATACATCCGGCAGACAACAGCAGTAAGGTTTCAGCAAACCTACCTTTCGTATCCAGTTTTCAGGGCGTAAGCTTTGAGATCATTTATTTTCCCTGATAGCTCAGTTGGTAGAGCACTCGACTGTTAATCGAGTTGTCACAGGTTCGAGTCCTGTTCGGGGAGCCATATACTGGAGAAGTGTCCGAGTGGTCGAAGGAGCACGATTGGAAATCGTGTAGGCTCTAACCGGGTCTCGAGGGTTCGAATCCCTCCTTCTCCGCCAGTATGCGGCCCGTTGGTCAAGTGGTTAAGACACCTCCCTTTCACGGAGGTAACAGGGGTTCGAGTCCCCTACGGGTCACCAATTTTTTTTAAAAAAGAGCTTGACTAAAAAAATATCATACGATATAATATAAAAGTCGCTCAACATGGAGGCTTAGCTCAGCTGGGAGAGCATCTGCCTTACAAGCAGAGGGTCGGCGGTTCGATCCCGTCAGCCTCCACCATAATAATTTTTGATCGACGCGGGGTGGAGCAGCCCGGTAGCTCGTCGGGCTCATAACCCGAAGGCCGCAGGTTCAAATCCTGCCCCCGCAACCAATTACCACCTATCGGAAGTTTCCGAGATATGATGTGGAGCTGTGGTGTAGTGGCCCAACATGCCTGCCTGTCACGCAGGAGACCGCGGGTTCGAATCCCGTCAGCTCCGCCACTTTTCAAAAAAACATCAGGCTCGGTAGCTCAGTCGGTAGAGCAGAGGACTGAAAATCCTCGTGTCGGCGGTTCGATTCCGTCCCGAGCCACCATTATGTTTTGTTAGAAAGACTGTAAGTGTATATGCCGTTGTAGCTCAACTGGTAGAGCAACTGACTTGTAATCAGTAGGTTGGGGGTTCAAGTCCTCTCGACGGCACCATATGGAGGATTAGTGAAGTGGCTAAACACGGCAGACTGTAAATCTGCTCTCTCTGAGTTCGGTGGTTCGAATCCATCATCCTCCACCAGTTTACCTTAGGGGCATAGTTTAAAGGTAGAACAAAGGTCTCCAAAACCTTTGGTGTGGGTTCAATTCCTGCTGCCCCTGCCAATAGAATACTTATTGTGGCGGTCGTGGCGAAGTGGTTAACGCATCGGTTTGTGGATCCGACACTCGGGGGTTCAATTCCCCTCGATCGCCCCATTTTTATTTAAAAAATGCAATACAAAATGTTGGGGTTTAGCCAAGCGGTAAGGCAACGGACTTTGACTCCGTCATCTCAGGTTCGAATCCTGAATCCCCAGCCATTTATTTGCGGAAGTGGCTCAGCGGTAGAGCATCGCCTTGCCAAGGCGAGGGTCGCGGGTTCGATTCCCGTCTTCCGCTCCATTATGTTGGCGCCATAGCCAAGTGGTAAGGCAGAGCTCTGCAAAAGCTCTACCCCCAGTTCGAGTCTGGGTGGCGCCTCCACAAATTTCTTGAAAACATATGTGCCCTTAGCTCAGCTGGATAGAGCGTTTGACTACGAATCAAAAGGCCAGGAGTTCGAATCTCTTAGGGCACGCCATCTATACAACTTGCCGATGTGGCGGAATGGCAGACGCGCGCGACTCAAAATCGTGAGGGAAACCGTGGAGGTTCGAGTCCTCTCATCGGCACCAACAATTAAACTTAAACTCTTAAGATCCTAGGATCTTAAGAGTTTTTTTGTGTTTGCATTCTAACTACAGCTATTGAACGCACTAATATAGCCTATTTACAGTACCCATTTATTAGTGTACTATATAACTAATACACAAGGACACTGGAGGTCGAAGAAACATGAGTGCGTATCAAAATCAGCAGCATGCCGTAATGCAGTTGAGAAATGTAACGAAATTGATTTCAGGTAAAAAAATTGTTGATCAATTATCTTTTGATGTTTATCCAGGAGAGATTGTTGGATTACTGGGGCCTAATGGTGCTGGCAAGACGACGACGATCCGTATGATTGTTGGATTAATGGATATGAGCGAGGGTGATGTTTTCATTCAGGGGAAAAGCATCCGAAGTGATTTTACTAAGGCAATACGGAACATCGGAGCCATAATTGAAAATCCAGAGTTTTACCCCTATATGACAGGCTATGATAATTTAAAACAATATCAGAGGATGTCGGAAGGAGTAACGGAAGAAAGACTTAAAACTGTAACCGAGCTTGTTGGTTTACAGGATGCAATGAATAAGAAGGTAAGAGCATATTCACTTGGTATGAGACAGCGTCTCGGCATCGCACAGGCACTGCTGCACAACCCGTCCTTGCTTATCCTTGATGAACCAACTAATGGGCTTGATCCTGCAGGTATTCGGGAGATGCGAGAATATTTAAAAAGAATTGCGAATGAAGCTGGAATTTCAATTCTAGTATCGAGCCACTTGCTTGCTGAGATGGAACTAATGTGCAGCCGTGTAGTTGTCATTCAAGAAGGCAAATATGTAACTCATCGTACACTAGGCGAACCTGTGCTGCAGGAGCAGAACATTTCAATATCCATTCGTGTGGATGATCTGGATCGCGCAAGAAAAGCAGCTGCAAATGTAGAGCAAGTAGAAGTTGTTCAAATGCTGGTGGAAAGCAATGAGCTTGTATTGTCATTGATGGATGAGCAAATTCCACAGGTTGTAGCCAAACTCGGATCGGAACAAGTGCAAATTTATCGTATAACGGAAACAAAGCAATCGCTGGAAGATGAGTTTTTGAAATGGACGGGAGGTAATCGCATTGCTTAGTTTTGGACAATTGGTATACAATGAATGGCTGAAAATGTCTAAGAAACGAAGCTTCTTAATTGCATATGCTGCCATCTTAATATGTATAGCAGCCGTCGGCTATCTAATTGTTGCGACAGCTGGGGATGAAATGCCTACCGTATTGGAATTCACGAGTATCATTATGGCGAAAAATGGAGTAGGTGTTATCGTTACAATTATTGCGATCATTTTTACAGCGGGTGTTGTCTCGAAAGAGCATCAGCTCGGCACAATCAAATTTTTATTAATTCGTGCACACAGCAGAAGTGAAATACTAGCTTCAAAATATGTAACTGTACTGCTTTTCACTTGCTCGTTAATTATATTCTCAGCGATTATTGCTGCTACGGGAGGCTTTATTGTTTTCGATCATGCTGCAGGAGATCATATCTGGCAGAAAATCGCGCAAGCAGCTCTATATCAATTCATATACACAGGGATTTACGTTACACTAACGTTTATGTTTGGAGTCATAACGAGGTCGTCGGGAGCTACAATAGGAATTGGCATGACAGCGGTTTTGCTGGAAGGCATACTTTCGATGCTGCTTTCGGGCTATGATTTCTCCAAATACTTGTTATTTATGAATACTGATCTGTCTATATATGCAAGCAGTGGACCGCCAATAGAAGGAATGACGTTCAGCTTCTCGAGCGTTGTAGCTGCTGCATATGTCTTATTATTTTTAGCCGCAAGCTTTGTTACATTTAAGAAACGAGACATCGCCTAAGTATGCCGTTGGTACTGAAGCACCGGAGGGGAGAAGGACAAATTGTGAGCATTGAATTTGATAATAACATGCCGATTTACATCCAAATTATGAATTATATTAAGAAAGAAATCGTTATTGGCAACTTAAAGGCCGGTGACAAAATACCAGCTGTACGTGAGCTCGCACTAGAGCTGCAAATTAACCCCAATACGGTACAGCGTACTTTTCAAGAGCTGGAACGTGATGGAATTGTCGAAACAAAACGAGGCTTGGGCCGTTATGTCACAAGTGAGGAGTCGAAAATTATGGAGATTAAGAAAGAAATGGCTGGAGACCTGCTTGGCCGGTTTATACAAGGCATGCAGGAGCTTGGATTCGCAAATAACGATATCGTGACAATTGTCGCTCAAGCGGTGAATGAGGAAGACAAAGAATAGGAGTGAAGGAATGTGGAGAGCGTATTGCAGCTAACAAATGTAACAAAATCATATAGAGGCAAGAAGGCTTTAGACAATGTATCATTCACCTTGTCTCCCGGTAAGATTATTGGCTTGCTCGGAAGCAACGGAAGCGGCAAGAGCACGATAATGAAGCTAGCAGCAGGCTTGATACAGCCAGCCTCTGGTACGGTTACAATAGGCGGGCAGCTCGTAGGCAGGGAGACAAGAGCAGTCACTTCATTTATGCCGGATCAGCCCTTGACGGAGAGCTGGATGCGCGTGGAGAATGCGATACAGTATTACAATGACTTTTTTACAGATTTCGATGCTGCCAAAGCAAATGAGATGCTCACCTTCATGAAGCTTAATAAAACGGATCGGATCAGCACGTTATCTAAGGGGATGAATGAACGCCTTCAGCTTACACTTACTTTATCCCGCAATGCCAAGCTATATCTGCTGGATGAGCCGATCGGAGGCGTAGATCCTGTTGCGAGAGCGAAAATATTGGATGCCATCGTGAACTATTATAATGAAGAAAGCAGTATGCTTGTATCAACTCACCTCGTGCATGATATCGAGAGAATTTTTGATGAAGTGATATTTATACGCGAGGGAAAAATCGTGCTGCAGGATGAGGTTGAGAATATTCGAATTACTCACGGAAAAAGCATTGATGAAATGTTTAAGGGGGTGTTTGGAGAATGATCAAGCTACTGAAATATGATTGGAAGCGAAACAGCGATGGCATCCTCAGCACACTCGCTATACTCATAATCGTGCAAGTGGTACTCACTATTGTAGGCTTAACAAGAAATTGGGATGAGATTGTATTAGTAAGCCTCAGTGCATTCCTCTATTCTTTGACTGGTATACTGCTTTTCATTAATTGCTGCAGAACCTTTGACCATAATATTAAATCATACAGCCGAAGGCTGCTTACCCTGCATCCGCTTAATGGTGTTGGAGCTGTTATTATTCTAAGCTGGTTTGTCATGATGGCCGTTGTCGTTATTGCAGCGATTCACTTTTTGATTTATGCCTCATATTCGGATTGGGATACCAGTCTACTGAAACAACCTGAATTATGGAATATAGGGGCGATAATGGGGATCGTGTTGCAAACGGTATGGGGCTACACGTGTATAATGGTTGCAATCTTGCTCTCTATAACGGTGGCAAGAAGCTTTCGTGTTAAAGGATCTACATGGATCGGCATTCTCTTTTTCATTATTCTGCAAAGCGTTTACTCTTGGTTGCAATATCTCTTGTTTCATAATAATAAAGCATCAATCGGAGTCATCTCTATGGACATTACAGATTCTAATGATGCAAGCTTATCATTTTTTTCAAACATGAATATTAATTTTTTGATCGGACCGTTTTTGATGGAACTGGTATTTTTTATAGGATCTCTTTATTTAATGAGTTACTTGTTGAATAAAAAAGTAGAGATTTAGCTGATGTGTGAAGGGGTATGAGAGGCATGAAGCCTTTTATACCCCTTTTTTCTGATGTTAAGAAAGCGCATTAAATGGTAGAATTAGAGAATATTCTAAGGCTCTATAGGAGGAAAGTGAAGCGTGATGTTTGGTAAATCCATTAGAACGCGTCTTATTATCGGGTTTATGGCGGTTATGCTTCCGGTTGTCATCTATATGCTCATTAATAACAGCTACTCACGGGACATCGTAAGGGAAAAAGTAGCCGAGACTTATCGAAATACGCTCGATATTTATGTCGGACAGACTGATCATAATCTATCTCAAATAAATGATTATCTGTATAAAATGTCGGTGCTCGATTCGGACGTTGGGCTGCTTATGTCCTTTCCTATGGACAGTGACGGCTATACTTTAACGAAAATAAGAATCGATTCTAAGCTGAACCGGGACGTTGGTGTATATAACCTAATTGATGCCGTGTTTTTGTATCATAAGAATGACATTATTTTTGGCACAAAAAGCATATATAATGAAACAAAAAAAATGATCCAAACGCATATGGACGATATGACGAATGACATTAACCTCGCACAAAGCGATCAACATAGATGGGAGGTCAGAGAGGATGCGCGAATGCCGGGTAAATATTTTATTATCAATTTCATTAAGGTAGCGGATGGGCTTTATGTTGGCGCAATTATTAGAATAATAGATATAAATGCTATGCTATCGATCCAATGGAGTGATGGAGATATCGGCCATAACGGAATCTATTTGCGGCATGAGAATAGGCTTGTCCAGTCTCTAACGGAAAATCTTACGCCGCTGGAATTGAGCTATAACATTTCCGACAAGCCGTATGAATCGCTTACCGACAGGAAGAGCGGGGCAAATTATCTCGTTATGAATCGAGCAAGCAGCATGGTTGATATTGCTTACCGCGTCGTTATTCCGGAGGAGACGCTGCTGCAGAATTTGTATTTTTTCCGAAATGCGACTTTATTTGCACCTATTGGCTTTCTTGCGATTTTACTAATTTATTTGTTCTTTATGAGGAATATGCTGTTTAAGCCGCTGCAAGAGCTCATACTTGCGATGAAGAAAATTTCACTTGGCATGCTGGACGTTCGTTTAAAGAAAAATAAAACGCTGGAATTTGAATTTCTCGGCAACACGTTTAACGTCATGGCAGAACAAATCAAAACATTGAAGATCGACGTTTATGAGGAGCAGCTTCGTGTTAAGCAAGGTGAATTAAAACAGCTGCAGGCGCAGATTAATCCGCATTTTTATATGAACAGCTTAAATATCATTTATAATTTAGCGGCATTAAACGATACAGAGTCTGTCAAAAAAATGTCCCTTCATCTAGCCGATTATTTCCGGTTCATTATGCGAGCCAATCGAGATACCATTTCGCTTAAGGAGGAGCTTACTCATATCGAGAACTACATGACCATTCAACAAATCAGATTTCCAGACAAGCTGTTATGCAAGTTTGAAGGCTTGGATGATATTTTGAATTTTCCCATTGCCGCATTAACTGTACAGCCATTTGTAGAAAACAGTATCATCCATGGCTTTAAAAATAGAAGGCAGCTGTTCGAAATTAAAATTAAGGCTGAAACGGTGCAAAATGGCTTTATGCTGACGATTAGCGATAATGGTGTTGGTTTCAGTCCGGAGTTACTGCATAAGCTGCAAAATAATGAATTGTTTCAACAGGAGGAATCCAGCAGCTTAGGCATCATAAATGTCATTCATAGACTGCAGCTTCTGTATGGTGCTCAGACCTCTATTACATTCAGCAATCAATCGGAGGGCAGCGGCGCGATCGTGGCGATCGTATTTCCAAAGCCTGCAGAAGGAGTTAAAGCCGTTGTATAATTTATTAGTTGTCGATGATGAGGATATAGCCATTCGAGGCATTGTGAAAGGAATAGATTGGTCGGAGCTGCCGATAGCCAATATTTATACTGCATATGATGTAGAGGAAGCGCAGGCACTGCTGAAGGAGCATATCATTCACATTGTCTTATCGGACATTGATATGCCGAATCAAAGCGGAATTGATTTGTTGGAATGGGTAAACGAGCATTCGCCTTTAAGCATCACCATCTTTCTGACAGGACATGCCGATTTTAAATATGCGCAGCAAGCCGTTCAGCTGGATTGCTTCGATTATCTGCTGAAGCCAATTGATCATGGCGCACTCAAAGCCTGCGTGAATAGTGCATTGGATAAGGTCCGCGAGTTGGAACAGCTGAACAAAATCCGAGGTACTTATAACTTGTTTTATGAGCAGTGGAACAAGGAGCGTCCCATTCTAATTGAACGGTTCTGGCAGGACGTGCTGCACTTTAGACTGTCATCAGCGCCTCAGCAGCTTAATTCTGCATTGCAAAACTACGCTTTGCCTCTGCAGGCAAGCAGTCCGATTCGTGTGGTAATGATTAGTATTGAACAGTGGAGGGAAGAATGGTCCGCCCGAGATGAGGAAATTATGACCTATGGCGTGAAGAATGCAGCGGAGGAGATGATTCTGCAGAAGGCTCCAGGACATATCGTACAGGATAGCAACGGGATTCTATATGTACTGTTCTATGGGGTTCAGGATGAAGATGCGCAGTCTGAATCTGCGACAGCTGAAAGCTGTCAAATCTTTATCGATAAATGTAGAAACATGCTGCATTGTCATTTGTCCTGTTATATCGGAGAGGCTGTAGAGGTGCAGCAAATACGCACATCCATTCAGGCTCTGCAAGTGCTCGAGCGCAGTAATATAAGCAAAACCTGCTCTGTTATTAGAGAAAGAGAGAATAAACAGAAGCTTGAACAAAGCACACCGCAGCAGGTTCCATTCTCCGAATGGGCGCTGCTTCTGGAATCCGGCAAACAAAAGGAATTGTCGGTGCGCATTGACGAATGCTTTGATGGCATGCAGTCGATGAAGGTTGATTATACATATATGGTGGCTTTTTATTATGGCTTTATGAATATGCTGTTTCAATGGCTTGATAAAAAGTCGGTTCAAATGACTGATGTGTTTCCTAAGAGAGAATGGGAAGCAGCAGAAAATGTTCTGAAATCGTTAGTACGAATGAGAGCTTGGGCCCAGCAGTTAAGCCTGCAAGTAACAGAATATGCGAATCAGAATGGCAAGGATGTATCGCAGGTGGTCGAGAAGGTGCAGCGTTTCATGGAAGAGCATCTGGGCGAGGAGTTTAGCCGTGAGCAAGCAGCAGAGCATGTGTTTTTGAACCCGGCCTATCTATCACGATTGTTCCGGAGGGAAACCGGTTATTCATTAACCGATTATTTGGTCAGGCTTCGAATTACGAAAGCGAGAATCGAACTGGAAAAAACAAATAACCGGGTAAGCGATATTGCTATTCATGTAGGCTACGGCAACTTTTCTCACTTCTCCAAGCTATTCAAAAAAATGATAGGTATGACACCGCAGGAGTATCGCAAAAAATTCCAGGACGTATAGATTAAAAAGTCACATGACCGTTAATACGGTCACGACGCCGACAGATGTCGGCGTCTTTTTTTTATACAATAAATACAAGAAACAGAACAATGAATAGCAGAAAGAGGAGGGGGAAGGCGATGGCGAATCAGGCGTCGGAAGCGGCTACAACCGCCTATATTCCAAAGAAAACAGTTATGAAAACTTCGCAAGTTCGTATATTCCGGAAGTATTGGATGTTTTACTTTATGATGCTGCCGGCAATCGTGCTGCTTGTACTGAACAATTACATACCGATGTTCGGAATCATCATTGCGTTCAAAAATATTAACTATGCGGATGGCATATTGGGAAGTCCTTGGAGCGGTCTTAAAAACTTCGAGTATTTGTTCAAAACATCAGATGCTTGGGTCATTACTCGAAATACGCTGCTATATAACTCGGGATTCATTGTATTGAACCTCATTTTTCCTCTAGCCTTCGCGATTATGCTCAATGAAATCCGAAGCAGATTTCTCGCTAAGCTGCATCAAACGATCATGTTCCTTCCTTACTTTCTATCCATGGTCGTCATAAGCTATCTCGTTTTCGGCTTTTTGAGCGACCAGCACGGCTACTTGAATACCTCCTTAATGCCGGCACTCGGACTCGAACCAGTGCAATGGTATTTCACTCAAAATGTTTGGCCTTACATTTTGCCTGTCGTAAACACATGGAAAAGCATGGGATACTTTACCGTCATTTACATGGCAGCGATTATCGGCATTGATGATGAGTATTACGAAGCAGCCACCATAGATGGGGCAAGCAAATGGAAGCAAATGACGAGTATCACGATCCCGTTAATCATGCCTATTATTACGATTATGACGCTTCTGCAAATCGGAAAAATATTTAATGCTGACTTTGGGCTATTCTTCCAGGTTCCGAGAGAATCAGGTGTGCTGTTCCCGGTTACGAATGTAATCGATACTTACGTATACCGTACGTTCCTGACAGTAGGAGATATTGGGCTTTCATCTGCAGCCGGTCTGCTGCAGTCGGTTGTCGGATTTACTTTAGTGTTTCTATCCAATTGGGTTGTACGTCGAGTCAACAAGGATAACGCATTATTTTAAACAGTAAGCAAGATTGCTAATTAATGAAAAATAGTTGGAGGTGATCCTATGGAAGCAGCTGAGAAAAAATCGTCCGGGTCCAAATTTAAAAATCAATTGTCGCTCCCGGCTTCTCTAGGTATCAATATTTTCTTTATTGTGTATTCATTGCTTTGCATCATACCGTTATTTCTGATCATCATGGTTTCGATATCTGATGAAGGAACAGTTGTAAGAGAAGGCTATCAATTTATACCTTCTAAGCTGGATTTGGGAGCGTATCAATTCCTATTCAAGGACGCCACACAAATCATTCGCTCATACAGCATTTCAATCATGGTCACGATTATTGGAACCGTATCGAGCTTATTGATTATGGCACTATATGCTTATCCGATATCAAGATCTGATTTCCCGCATGCCAAGTTTTTCACCTTCTTCATATTTTTCACGATGCTGTTCTCGGGCGGCCTCGTTCCATGGTATTTAGTTTATGTGCAGGTGCTTGATCTGAAGGATACGATGATGGCACTGATTATGCCGCTGGTAGTTGCAGCCTTCTTCGTTCTTATTATCCGAACCTTCTTTCAGACAACGATCCCGGCAGCCGTTCTGGAGTCTGCAAAAATCGACGGTGCAGGCGAAATGACCATATTCGTGAAAATTGTTCTTCCGCTGTCTCTCCCGGTACTTGCGACCGTAGCACTATTCCAAACATTAACGTATTGGAATGACTGGTTTCTTAGCCTGGTGTTCATCACGAAGGAAGCGAATATCACCGTCCAATACTTGATGTATAAAACAATGCTTAATATTCAGTTTTTGGCAAATAACAGCACGGCAGCCGCAGCTATCAGGGCAGCTGGAGGAGAGTTTAAATTTCCTAGCGAGACGGTTCGGATGGCGATGGTTGTTGTTGGAATAGGCCCTATTATTTTCGCTTACCCATTCTTCCAGAAATATTTCGTTAAAGGCCTCACCGTTGGTGCGGTAAAAGGCTAGCTTCGCCTAAAGTAGACTTGCGCAAGGCTTTTGCCGACATTGTCGGTTGAGCATATAATCTTATATCTTAAGGGAGGTCCACCCGCAATGAAGCAAGTTAAACAAAAAACGTCTATGCTTCTACTCATGATGATGTCCATCGTATTAATTATTTCCGCATGCTCAGGAAACAACGGCAAAAAAAACGATCCGCCGAAAGAAAATGCAGCTACGAATAAACCGAAAACAGAAGATGCTGCTCCTCCGGCATCAGACTTAAAGCCATATGAGATTTCTCTCGTATACCCGGGTACGCCGCAAGCTGATGAGAAAAAAATAGAAGCAGCTCTAAATAAGATTCTTACTGAAAAAATTAATGCAACAATCGATCTGAGACCTATTGATTGGGGTGCTTGGGACGACAAAATCAACTTGATGGTTGCTTCAAGCGAAGCCGTTGATATTGTTTTCACAGCGCAATGGAACGGACATGCGAAATATGTTGCCAAAGGTGCTTTCATAGATCTAGGTGAACTGCTTAATGAATATGGTCAAGGCATTAAGGATTCACTTGATCCCGCATTCCTTGAAGGCGCAAAAATCAACGGAAAAAACTACGGTATTCCGACGAATAAGGAATTAGCAGCAACCGGTGGAGTCGTTTACCGAAAAGATGTGACAGATGAACTCGGCATTGACATGAGCAATGTCAAAACGCCTGCCGATTTAGATGCTGTCTATGCGATTGTGAAAGAAAAGAAACCGGAATTAACGCCGTTATACACAACAGCAGGCGCATTCAACTCGCATTTTTTTGCCAACTATGATTTTCTAGGGGATTCAACGATTCCTGGAGCTATTCTGAAAGATAAAGATGAAACAACGGTTATGCCGATCGAGCAGCTTGATCGCTATAAGGAATATTTGAATCTGACTCGTGACTATTTCAAAAAAGGCTACATTAACAAGGATGCAGCTACGACCCAAGTGTCTTCTAGCGACGCATGGGTAGCCGGAACCGTATTCTCGACGCTGGAATCGTTGAAGCCGGGTAAAGCAGATGAAATTGCGAGTGCTTCAAACCTGACAGGCAAGCTGGCACAAATTACGATGAATGAAAAAACGGTTGCAACCTCTGAAACAGCTGGCTCGATGCTGGGCATTTCATTTACATCAAAAGATCCGGCACGCGCTATGATGCTGATCAATCTTCTGCATACGGATAAAGAATTGAATAATATTCTGAACTTCGGTATCGAAGGCGATCACTATACTCGTGACGGTGAAATTATTACAGCTACGGCAAATACACCGAATTATAATCCAGGCGCATCATGGATGTTCGGCAATCAGTTCCTGAACTATATTTGGAATACAGAGGACCCGGATAAATGGGCTAAATTCAAAGAATTTAACCAAAATGCAAAAATTTCTCCAGGACTGGGCTTCGTATTCGACAGCGAGCCGGTAAAAGCGGAAGTTGGCGCTTTGGCAAACGTTATTCGTCAATATCAAAGAGCGCTTGAAACAGGTTCTGTTGATGTGGACAAAGCACTTGCCGAATATGAGGCTAAGCTGAAAGAAGCAGGCGTTGAGAAGGTAGTAGCTGAGAAACAAAAGCAGTTTAATGCATTTTTGGCCAGCAAATAGGATGAAGCACTAGAAGCAACCCGCATCTTGCAATAAGATGCGGGTTTTTCTTGCTTGCATTTTTTTGTTTATTCTTTACAATAAAACTAGCATCTTCAAATCTGGATTATCCCATAGGGGGCAATTGGAATATGACCCGAACAATGAGCCATTTCTATCGATCAAGAATGATTCTATTCATTGGCTTAATTTGGATCTGCGCTTGCTCCAGAGGGGGTAATACAGAACGTATTGAAAATAATAGTCCAATAAGCACCAAAACTGAAAGCGTTTTCGATGTTGGCGATGATAATGAGGAATTGCAAAGCAACAATAATAATTCCGGAGCCTATACCTTAAAGTTTGTATATATTGGATCGTCGCAGCAGGATGAGGTAGAAATTGAAACAGCGATAAATGATTATCTGTCTGACAAAATAAATGCCAAAATTGATATTATTCCGATCGACTGGGGACCTTGGGACGACAAAACAAACCTCATGATCGCCTCCCGAGAGAAGTTCGATATTATATTTACAGCACAATGGAATAAGCATGCGGTTCATGTATCGAAGGGTGCTTTTGTTGAGCTTGATGATCTGTTGGAGCAGTATGGGCAGGGGATATTGCAATCACTCGATCCCGTATTTCTTGAAGGTGCCAAGATCAATGGAAAAAACTACGCCGTTCCGACAAACAAAGAGTTTGCCGCACAGGGAGGCATTATTTACCGTTCCGATATTGCAGAAGAATTAGGCTTGGATATGTCAGCAGTCAAGAGCATAAGCGACTTGGACGCTATATATAAAGTAATTCTGGATAAAAAACCAGGAATGACCCCGATTTATATGAAGCTCGGGGAAACGTTCAATACTCACTATATTGGAAATTATGATGCACTTGGCGATACATCTATTCCAGGCATTATTCTAAAGGATGAAGAAAGCACGATGGTTATGCCTAACTACGAGGTGGAACGTTACGTAGATACACTGCGCATCACGCGGGACTTCTTCAAAAAAGGGTATATTAACAAGGATGCGGCTACTAATCAAACAATGAATATGGATGCGCTGCGGTCAGGAGACGTTTTTTCTATTACGGCTTCTTTGAAGCCAGGCAAAGATGAAGAGCTGGCGATACAGACTGGACTAATTGGCAAGCTTGCCCAGCTAGAACTGAATGCAAAGACGATTGCAACCTCTGAGACGGCAGGCTCAATGCTGGCGATATCGTCAACCTCTGAAGATCCGGCTCGCGCCATGATGTTTATTAATTTACTTCATACCGATAAGTATTTGAATAATTTATTGAATTATGGAATTGAGGGCAAGCATTATGTGAAAATAAACGAAAGCGTAATTCAGCCCACAGCGCAAACAAAGGATTACAATCCGGCTTCCAACTGGATGTTCGGCAATCAGTTTCTGAACTATGTATGGGATACAGAAGACCCTAATAAGTGGAACAACTTTTATGATTTTAATCAAAATGCGAAACTATCGCCAGGGCTTGGCTTCCTATTTGATGGAAATTCGGTTCGTGCAGAAATTGCAGCGGTCGTTAACGTAGACCGACAATACCAGACAGCGCTGGAGACCGGATCAGTCGAGATTGATAAAGTATTGCCCGAATACATTGAGCGGCTTAAAGCTGCTGGAATCGAGAAAATTATCGCGGAAAAGCAGGCGCAGTTCGATATTTTTCTCGCGAATAAATAGAAGCGAATGAATAAAGTGCTGACTAAGCGGGAGACGCTTTGCACGGCACTTTAACTATTTAATTATAAGGCTATATGACGTTTAAGCTGTAATTAGTCGGTTAAAAGCGAGATTCGTCCCTAGAGACTGGCAGCTGACTCGACCTAAGTCCAGTTCGAAAACCGCCGAAGGTCCGTTTTAGAATAAAGAAAATTGATCTAAACTAAGTACATAAGCAAGAGCAACACGAAATAGGAAATAAACAAAAAGAATAAATTCTAGTAATTGAAAGGAGTGAGAGTTGAAGATGAATAGAAAAAGTGCATTAGGCATACTGCTCATAATCGTCGGAGGCATCGCGGTACTTAATTTTGTAGGTATTCATTTCGGAGCTATATTCGGATTCATTATGCCGTTCATACTGATCGGGCTTGGTGCCGTTGGTTGGATGAACAATAAGAAATGGATCGGCGGCATACTTATTGTAATCGGCGGATTTATGCTGCTCGGCAAGCTTGGCGTGATTATAATGCTGCTTCTTGCGATTGGTTTGATCGCAGCCGGAATCAGCTTGTTCAAGAAAAATAAACGCGGAGTTTACTAAAAGCTGCGAAGTAAGAATAGAAAGCTATATCCAAGAAAGTTGTTTTGCTTAGCCAAAGGAGGGCATGGAATGAGCATTATGAAACGTGTACGTGATATTACAGCTGCTACATTAAATGAAAGACTAGAAAAGTCGGAGGATCCGGTACGCATGATTGATCAGTTCCTCTGGTCGACAAGGGAAGATATTATACAGGCGGAGAAGCTGTATCAGCAGTATGCAGGTCACAGCAACCATTTGAAAGCACAGTGGCTCCAAGCAGAAGCACAGAAAGAGAGACGCGAGAATCAAGCGTTGACGGCTCTCAAAGCAGGAGAAGAGCAAATGGCACGGATTGCGCTGCATGAGAAAGCAAGCTCTGAAGAACGATCGATTCAGTATCGCGAGCTTTATGAGCAAAGCAGACAAAATACGCTTGATCTTGAGGATCAGCTGCGCGAGATGCGCAGTGAATACCAAACCGTTTATGATAAACGCGAATACTATGCAGCACGCATGGAATCACTAAGGCTGCAGCAGCGTATGAACAGCCGTTATAACAGCGGCTTTGGCGAACAAGGCGTACAGCCAGGCTCCGTATTTAGAAGGCTGGAAGATCGCATCAGCGGGATGGAGCATGAAGCCAAGAGCTTGCGCGACATTCGCAGAATGGGGCAAGAATTCGTATCGGAAGCGGGCAATACCGTACATTCCGTTATAGAAAGAGAGCTTGAGCAATTGAAGCGAAAGCTTGAGAAGGAAGGTTGGACGTCTTGAGAAAACTGTATCGATCTTCACGCGACAAGAAGCTGTTCGGCCTTTGCGGCGGACTAGCGGAAATGTTAAACGTCGATGCGACCTTGCTGCGGATTCTACTCATTGTCATTACGATATTTACAAGCGGCGCTGTAATTCTTATATACATTATTGCGGGTCTGGTCGTACCAAAGGAACCGCCGGTATTTAATCCAAACGGATTCGGAAACGGATATGGTGGACACGGTGGAGCTGGAGGACATGGTGGTCACGGAGGATATAATGGTGGATTTGGTTCGCAATCACAATTCGGCGGACCTTATAGAAACCCTCCGCAAGCGCCAGGAGCATGGAGCCAATCTCAACCAGGACCACAAGCAGCATCAACACAGTTCGATAGCATGATGGATGATCTGGAGAAAAAAGCATTACGTCGGGAAATAGAAGAACTGAAAGCCAAAATTGCTCAATATGAGAAGGGAGATTTATAATATGGGAATTTTCAAACGTATGAAGGATATGACGAAGGCATCGGTAAATGAGGCATTGGACAAAATTGAAGATCCGATTATTATGTTGAATCAATACTTGCGTGATATGGAGTCTGAGATTCATCAAGCTGAAGTAACAGTAGCTAAGCAAATGGCTAATGAACGCCGTGTGAAGCAGCGTCTTGAGGAAGCAGTGCGCAGCACAGCTGACCGCGAATCGAAGGCTGAGGCGGCTCTGAGAGCCGGTCAAGAGGAGCTTGCCCGCAAGCTGCTGGAAGAAAAGCTTTACTTTGATCAGAAAGTAACGGAATATGTAGATATGCATGCACAATCGAAGAGCCAAGCGGAAGAATTGCTGCAGCAATTGCATACCATGAAGGATGAGTTCTACCAATTACGCAACAAGCGCAATGAGCTCGCTTCCCGTGCACAAGTAGCCAAAGCACAAAAGCAAATGGCGCAGCTTACAGCTAATCACACGATTGACAGCGGCTCGGCTTCACGCGGCTTCTACCGTATGGAAGAAAAAATTATGCAGCTTGAGGCTGAAGCTGATGTGCTTCGCACGCCTTACACTTACAGCAGCACAACAAGCGGATTTAATGCGGCTGATGCAGAGAAGCAGCATAAGGTAGATGAGCAACTGCAAGCGCTCAAAAACAAGCTGAATCCAAAAGCTTCCTTAGATAAAGCTCCAACTGATAAATAACATTTATTAAGCTGAAAGCAGCGGACCGTTATACGGTCTGCTCTTTCATGATTTTATTACATATATCCTAAAACGTGTAAAGAAGGAAGTGAGCCGTATGGAACAGGGCAATCAGCACGAGCAGCCGAATCATGCGGCCCGCAGGCGAAATGTAACAGAAACGATACTTTGGCTTCTGATAATAATTAGTTTAGTCGTAATTGTCCTGCAAGGCATAGGGTATGTTGCGCTTTTTACGCTGCAAGGAAAATGGGCAGTCATTGGGTTGACCATCGTTGGAGCAGGGTTGGCAGCCGCTGCACTAAATGGGTATTTGCAAAATTCGAGATTGAAAGAAGCGCTCAAGAGGCTTACAGAGCAGCAGAAGAAACGGCATTTTACTGTAACGTTGAGCAATGGGGAAGCGACAGAAAATGAAATGTCGGAGCAGGAGCAGGTTGATCCGAATTGGACGAAGAAAGTGAAATTTACAGCGGTGATTGAGGAACGGCAGCGGCTTGCACGAGAGCTTCACGATGCAGTAAGCCAGCAGCTGTTCGCTATTTCAATGACAGCGACAGCCGTAAGCCGAACGATAGATCGCGATTGGGAGCGGGCCAAGCGTCAGGTTCAGCTTATTGAAGAGATGGCAGCTGTAGCGCAATCGGAAATGCGTGCGCTGCTGCTTCATCTTCGCCCCGTTCATTTAGATGGGAAAAATTTAGGACAAGCGCTCACCGTGCTGGTGGAAGAGCTTAAGCAGAAAGTACCGATGACGATTACTCTTGAAGTTGATGATACGATTGTGCTGCAGCCCAATGCAGAGGATCATTTGTTCCGAATCGCTCAGGAGGCATTGTCCAATACGCTTCGGCACTCAAAGGCAGATAGTATGGACATAAGGCTGGTGCGTGCAGGAGATCAAGTATATATGAGCTTGCAGGATAGCGGCATTGGCTTTGACCTTGAAGCGAAGAAGCAAACCTCATACGGTCTATTGACGATGGAAGAGCGCGTTAATGAGCTCGGCGGATCCTTAAAAATGCTCTCAAAAATAGGCGAAGGGACGTTCATTCAAATATGGGTGCCGATGGATGTATGACCGTTAACTAAATAACATATCGATTTAATAGGATAAAAAAATTCATCAAGCAAGGGAGGTGTAAGTAAGCTATGGAAACAATAGAGCAATTGAATCAGCCGATTAAGGTTCTGCTTGTCGATGACCATGAGATGGTTCGTATCGGGCTTGCAGCCGTGCTCGACACAGAGGATGGCATAGAGGTTGTCGGTGAAGCCAGCAATGGATTGGATGGCATTCGCTTAGCACAGGCGTATAGGCCTGATGTTGTATTAATGGACTTAGTAATGGATGGCATGGATGGAGTTGAGACAACAGCAAAGCTTCTTGAGCTATATCCGGAATGTAAAGTCATTGTGCTGACCAGCTATTTGGATGACAGCAAGCTATATCCAGTTATTGAAGCAGGCGCTTTCAGCTACTTGCTGAAAACATCACGTGCGACAGAAATAGCCGATGCCATTCGCGCCGCCGCTCGTGGGCAATCCGTATTGGAATCGCAGGTTGCAGCCAAAATGATGAATCGTTTCCGTCAGCCTAAGCAGCAGGAGCAGACGCCGCTGCATGAGGAATTGACCGAGCGTGAGATGGATGTGCTTAAACGTGTAGCGCAGGGACGCTCCAATCAAGAAATTGCGGATGAGCTGTTTATTGGCATCAAAACGGTGAAATTCCATATTACAAACATATTTCATAAGCTAGAAGTAGATGATCGTACGCAAGCAGCTATTTATGCACTTAAGCAAGGAATAGCTGATTAGCATTCATGTATGAAATGAGCACTTTTAACCGGCAGCCTGTATGGTATTGCCGGTATTTTTGTGTTCAAGCGGGTTAATTGGATTATACTAGTAAAATAGGAAGGATAAAGATATGTTGAAGCGAATTGTAATTATGTACGGAAGCCATGCTCTATAAGTAACGATTAAAAATCAATCCGACATTTGGCAATGGGGAATAGAATTGCATAGAGCCATAGTAGGCAGCATAGGGAAGACTCGTTGTTAGCTGTGGAAGAACAAGATCAGCTGCTTTCTGGTAATCAGCAAATGTTAAAGCGTATTTCAACCGTGTGATAATGCCGTCTGATCCAAGAAGCAAACGTTTCATTTGATTGGATTGCTCAAATGTTTGAATATGGATGGAGTTAACGATCCACGTCGAATCCTCTTGATTGCGGCGCAAACCAAGCTCCTTCACAGCGGGATGCTGCAGTGCTTGTTCAATACTCTCCCATAGCTCAGGAATTAAATCATCAGAATGCAGCTTGTATTGTAATTCTAAATGATTAAGCAGCTCGGGAATTTCGTGGATACTTTCCATAATCGGAGCCCCTGCCCGAAACTGTCTGCTCAACTGCCAGCTTAACTGCTCCAAATCATTTTGAACTTGCTTAGCAGTCTGAAGCCAATTAGCAGCGCTGTTTGCTGCTTGCTCATAGATAGAATCCCAATCCATATCTACATGAGCAGCTAACGGGGGTTCGGAATCGCGATAAGGATAATAAGCGTAAGGACTGACAGCTTGTATGGGTGCATAGGCATTTGAACGTTCAATACCTCTTATTGAGCGTATAGACGAAGCCATATGATATATCTCCTCTCTTACACTATATGGTTAAGATCAGCATCAGCATACTACACGATAAATGCGAAGACTGTAGAAACGTGTAGGTACTGATGTTATTTCTTCAAATATTAGGATTAGATGAAAGGAGAGCGGCGCTTCTCTTTCGAGCATTGCCGCTTTGTCCATTACAGTAAAAGAAACAAGAAAGCGATTAATGCAAAATCAAGCAAAACTGGCCAGCCCCACCCATTGTTGTACTGCGGTCCATAACCGTTGTCGTACGGGGCATAAGGGTAAGCCTGTGTTTGCGCTTGTGTTTGACTGGATTTGTGAATGGCTTTATTACCTTTACCTCCTTTCTTCTTTTTTGAAACGTCGGAATGGACATTAGTTAACGAAGCTTCATGTCCTTGAATGGATGCCTCATCTGCATTAAGCCATACTTGACCGCCATGGCAAGAGCTGAGTATGCCGACGTGGCGTGAGCCGTCATTCATAATCACACAAACAGGATACCCGCAATATCGTTTCACGACATCCTCATGCAGCGGATAAATTTGTTCCATTTGTTATTCTGCACCTCCTATATTTTTGAACCTGACGATTATCTAATTCTGCAACCAGTATATTCACCCACAGGCGAACGCGTATGGATGTTTACCCATTCATAAGAGAATAGGAGCGTTATTATGTACTTTCCAAAGGAAACGACTTTTGTTCCAAAAAGGCCATTTGTGAAGCAGAACTCGAAGAAACCAAAAGCCGGAATTGTGGTCGCTCTGCTTGTCATTCTAATAGGAGCTGCAGCAGCGTTATGGCAGGCGGATAAGAAAACGGAAGAAGAAGCGATTGCGGAGCAAATGCTCAACCATGATTTGCAGGTATTATGGGAAACGAGCGATGTTCAGCTTAAGAGCGGCTCGATCGGGGCGGATTGGACGATACGCTGGAATGTAAAGGGCGACAAGGGAGCGATGAATGCACTTGTTAAGAAGCTATTTATCGATGAAAAAGGCAAGGATATAGAGAAGATCGTACAAAATGACGGAAAAACAGTATCGGGGGTAGATGATGCTTTTGGAGGACGGATCTCGATCAGCCTTATTGGAAACGATTATGAAAGCGAGCAGCTGATGCTGCTCCTTGAGACGAATCCTGCTTTATTGTTGGATAAGATCAGGCTACTGCAAGCGGCAGAATCGATTTCCAAGGAAGTTGTAAGAATCTCGCCTGATTTTACGAGCAGTATGAAGGTGCAAGGATACACGGAAAACAAGCTAGCTGCTGAGCAGATAAAGAAGCAGGTAAATGCAAAGCAAATCGATCGTTTCGAGGATGGAGGAATCATGAGTGAAATGCTATTTACAGGCATGCTCCGTTCAACTATTGATGTAGGAGGCGGGAAATCGGCGAATTTGCAAATAGCGGTTCATCAAGAGCGGAATTCGGATCAGATCGCTTTAACGATCGGAGTTCCGATCATTACGGGTGATTACAGCGCGGTTGCTAGGGACGAGCTTAAATGAAAATAAGCGGATTAGAATAAATTAGGTTCCTTATCAGTATTTTTTATGATATGTTGAATAGCGAATTAAGGATGGATATGCTAAACTACATATCATGTATAGCTGTATAAAAATTCATAGGAAAGAATGAGGCAAATGACCTATAATAATAATCTAGAATCCGTCGCCGCAGAGGGCGCTGTCTATTATTTGTTTGGAGCAACCGGTGATTTGGCTAGACGCAAGTTGTTTCCTGCCCTTTTCAGCTTATATAAAGAAGGTAAGCTTACAGAAAATTTTGCCGTTGTAGGACTTGCTCGACGTCCGCGGACTAACGAGCAATTTCGTGCGGATCTGTATGAATCAATTGTAGAATTTTGTCGCTATAAAGCAGACGATTCAGAGCTTTGGGATCGTTTCGCTGAGCATTTTGTATACATGTCCCTCGATATTAACAATGTGGATGGCTTCCGTGAGCTTAGCCGTTTATCGGAGCAATTGGATGCAAAGTTTAATATTCCAGGCAACCGTTTGTTTTACTTGGCACTTGCGCCATCGCTGTTCGGACCTGTTTCATTCAATCTTCGCGACGGCGGACTGCTGGAATCAACCGGTTGGCATCGCGTCGTAATTGAGAAGCCATTTGGTTATGATCTTCCTTCGGCTCAGAAGCTGAACGAGCAGATTAATCAAGTTTTCAAGGAAGAAGAGATTTATCGCATAGACCATTATCTCGGCAAAGAAATGGTTCAGAATATTCAAGTTATCCGTTTTGCTAATGCATTTTTCGAGCCGCTATGGAATAATAACCATATTGCGAACGTTCAAATAACGTTGTCCGAAACAGTTGGCGTTGAAGACCGCGGCGGCTATTATGACAAATCAGGAGCGCTCCGCGATATGGGTCAGAACCATATGCTGCAAATGCTGACGATGATTGCAATGGAGCCGCCAAGCCGCTTGCACGGAGAAGATATTCGTGATGAGAAGGTAAAGGTGCTTCGCTCACTGCGCAACTACGTGTCGAGCAATGATGTTCGTGAGAGTGTTGTTCGCGGGCAATACAGCGAAGGTAACGTGAAAGGCAAAGAGCTTCCGGGCTACCGCCAAGAGGATTCGGTTAGCGAGGATTCAACGACCGAAACGTATTTCGCCGCCAAAGTGAATGTTGATAATTTCCGCTGGGCAGGGGTTCCGTTCTATATTAGAACGGGTAAACGACTTCCGGTGAAAACAACTGAGGTTGTCATTGAATTCAAATCGATGCCGCAGAACGTTTTGTTCGCACAGCGTCATGATTTAGCGCCGAACCTGCTCGTTATTCGCGTTAATCCGCTGGAAGGCATATATATTAAAGTGAATGCAAAAACTCCTGGTGAAAACAATTCCATACAGCCTGTAGCAATGGAATTCTGCCAAAGCTGCCAAGTAGGCTTGAACACGCCAGAAGCGTACGAGCGCCTTATTCATGATGCGGTACGCGGTGATTCTACATACTTCACTCGTTGGGATGAGGTTTCCCAAGCATGGGCGTTTGTAGACCACATCGCGCAAGCATGGCGTGAGGACAAAACAGATTTGAAGCATTATCCAGCTGGTTCTTGGGGGCCGGAAGCAGCAGATCAGCTGCTTGCAGAGGATGGCTTCCATTGGTGGCCGGTTAACGGTCAAGAGGAAGACAAAGTTATTTGGGTAACGAACAACGGTAAATAACCGCTGCCGTTTATCCTGCTTAATGAAGGGAAGGCAAGCATGAGCCAATCGTTAAAGGAAGAAATTAAACAGGAAGTAGATAAGCGGCGTACTTTCGCCATTATCTCACATCCCGATGCTGGTAAAACGACCCTAACTGAGAAGCTCCTCCTATTCGGAGGAGCCATTCGTCTTGCAGGGTCAGTCAAGGCGCGCAAAGCGAGCCGTCACGCAACATCCGACTGGATGGAAATTGAGAAGCAGCGGGGAATCTCGGTCACGTCAAGCGTGATGCAATTCGATTATTTGGGACACCGCGTCAATATTCTGGATACGCCTGGTCACCAAGATTTCAGTGAGGATACTTATCGTACACTGACAGCAGCCGATAGCGCCGTCATGCTTATTGACGTTGCCAAAGGCGTGGAGGCACAGACGATTAAACTGTTCCAGGTTTGCCGCAAGCGCGGCATTCCGATCTTTACGTTTATTAACAAGCTTGACCGCGAGGGGCAAAGCCCGTTCGATTTGATGGAAGAACTGGAGCGGGTGCTGGGCATTCGCGCAGTGCCAATGAACTGGCCAATCGGTATGGGACGCGAGCTATGCGGCGTATACGATCGGTCGAAATCGCAGGTTGAGCTGTTTCAAGGAAATGACCATTCAACCATTGAGGTTCGTCCAGTTAGTGACTATAATGATCCGCTCATTCGTGAGATGGCAGGCGACTATTTGACAGATCAACTGATCGGAGATCTGGAGCTGCTTGATGTCGCAGGCGATCAGTTTGATTTCGAGAAGGTACGAGCTGGCGAGCTGACTCCTGTATTTTTCGGAAGCGCAGTGAACAACTTCGGCGTTCAAACCTTTCTGGAGAACTTCCTCCAGCTAGCTCCGAAGCCGACCTCACGCGTTAGCACGACTGGGATGGTAGAGCCTACGAGCGAGAAGTTCACAGGATACGTTTTTAAAATTCAAGCCAATATGAATCCGGCGCACCGTGATAGGATCGCATTCCTCCGTATTTGCTCAGGCAAATTCGAGCGGGGAATGAGCGTCCGTCATGTTCGCAACGGGAAAGATATTAAGCTGGCCCAGCCGCAGCAATTTCTAGCGCAGGATCGTGATATTGTCGATACTGCTTATCCAGGAGATATTATTGGACTGTTTGACCCAGGTATATTCCGGATTGGCGATTCGTTATCGCAAGGCGGAGAAGTTGTTTTCGATGAGCTGCCGACATTCTCGCCTGAAATATTCGCTAAGGTAACCGTCAAAAACGCATTGAAGCATAAGCAGTATCAGAAGGGGATTGACCAGTTGACGGAAGAAGGAACCATTCAAGTATTCCAATCAACCGGCAACTTCGATGAAACGATTCTTGGCGTAGTTGGACAACTGCAATTCGAGGTGTTCGAGCATCGAATGAAGGCGGAATACGGCGTAGATATTCAATTGTACCGTTTGACGTACCAATTCGCTCGCTGGATCGTCGATGACAACATAGATCCAAGCAAGTTCCGAATCAATACGACGCTCGTGAAGGACAAAAAAGACAATTTTGTTGTCTTATTCGAGAATGAATATGCGATGCGGACTGCGATGGACAAAAACCCTACTTCTAAGTTTTTGGAAACTGCGCCTTAAGAGCAACAATATAATGGCAATAAGCAAACATCCCCAGCCAAAAGCGAAGCTATTCTTGCGGCAGGGGATGTTTTTTTTGGAGTGCTAAATCATATTTTTAGCCGTATAATAAATGGATAAATGACGATAGGTGGCTAGGCAACCATGAAAAAAATAATGTTCACCGGGGGCGGCTCGGCCGGACACGTTACTGTTAATCTGGCCTTAATCCCACATTTTCTAAAAGAGGGCTGGTCGGTTCAATATATCGGGTCGGAGAACGGGATTGAAAGGCAGCTCATCTCCACGATCCCAGAGGTTAACTATTTTGCGATATCGACAGGAAAGCTAAGAAGGTATTTGGACATTCAGAATGTGAAAGACCCCTTCAAGGTAGTCAAAGGTCTTTATCAGGCTTATCGACTCATTAAGAAGCAAAAGCCTAATGTAATATTCTCAAAAGGTGGATTTGTTTCGGTGCCTGTTGTTATAGGCGCATGGTTGAATAGGGTTCCGCTTCTCATTCATGAGTCAGATTTAACACCGGGGCTTGCGAATCGGATTTCAATTCCTTTTGCGACAGGAGTATGCACGACATTTCCGGAAACAGGCAGTATGTTGAAGGAGAGCAAAGCTCGCCATGTAGGGGCAGTTATTCGTGAAGAAGTGAAGCAGGGAAATGCTGATCGCGGCAGAGCCTATTGCGGATTTACGAGAAGCAAGCCAGTTATTCTGATCATGGGAGGCAGCCTTGGGGCTCGCAGAATCAATCAGACGGTCAGAGAGGCATTGTCTAGATTGACTAAGCAGTTTCAAATTGTACATCTCTGCGGTAAAAATGGAGTGAATACATCCATTGTTGAACCGGGCTACAAACAATTTGAATATGTGAATGAGCAGCTGCCGGACCTATTGGCCATGACAGATATTGTCGTATCGCGAGCGGGATCAAATTCAATCTTCGAGTTTTTGGCGCTCAAAAAGCCGATGCTGCTTATTCCATTAACGAAGGAGCAGAGCAGGGGAGACCAAATATTGAATGCGCAATCGTTCGAGAAATCAGGCTATTGCGAGGTTCTCTACGAGGAGAAGCTGACTGCGGGTACTCTTATTAAAGGAATTGAGCAATTGTACGAAAACAAACAAGAATATGAGCAGCGAATGAGCCTTAGTGAAGATGCGAATGCTTTAGAGGCTGTAGTGGACTGGATAAATGAAATTGCCAAAAAGTAAGTCAGCGATTCATGCTTTTTAGACGATAAGGGCGAGCCCTTTCCATAGAGAAGTGAACAGTCGAACAGGATGAAGAAGCCTGCTCGACTGTTTTTTATGTACAGCTGTTTTGCTCCTGAGGATTAGCAGCAAGCGAATATTTGAGAAGCTGATAAATTTGTGGAATTATATATCGAGAAGTTTATTGACGATAAAACGTTTTCATGCCATAATGTACGCGTGTACATTATTATTTTCAACATAGAATATCGTTTTCAGGAGGCAAAAGATCATTAGCAGGAAAGAAGTAGCGAAGCTGGCCGGTGTTTCGGAGGCTACTGTATCGAGAGTATTGAACAACGTAGGCCCAATCAAGCAAGAGACTAGGGAACGCGTTCTGCGGGCATCTGCTGAGCTTGGGTATGTGCCGAGTGCGCTTGCGCAGCAATTCGCTCGACAGAAAAGCGGGAATATCGGTGTAATACTGCCATTTGTACCGAATGTTCATTTATTTTCAACGTATTATTTTTCGGAAATATTGAGCGGAATCGGAGAAACGGCGAAGCGCTGCGGCTATGACCTGCTGCTCATCTTCAGAGAACCGGATGGCGCAAGAAACTATGCCAAGCTTTTCCGGACACATAAGATTGACGCATGTATCGTGCTCGGCTCACAAGACGTGCCAGAGGAGCGTGCTGCGCTTGCGGAGCTGAAGGAAGAGGGCTATCCCTTTTGTCTGGTGAACCAACGTTTTGACGATGAGCGCTATACGGCTGTTGATGCTGATCATGTAGCGGGAAGCAGAGCCGCGGTTCAGCATTTGATTAGGCAGGGGAAGCGAAAGGTAGCATTCATTAACGGACCTGCACAATATTCCAATAGCGCAGATCGGCTGGAAGGCTACAAGAATGCGCTAAATGAAGCAGCCATCATCTACAAGGAGGATCTCATTTACATAGGCAACTATAGCCGTAAGAGCGGTAGTGAGCTTGCTGAGGTGATCGCAAACAAAATTACGGAAGGCAGCATCGACGCTGTTTTCACTGCCAACGATCGAATGGCTATCGGGCTTATGCATGGTTTGCGCCAGTTCTCTTTAGAGGCAGGCGTGCATTACGCACTGGTCGGCTATGATGATTCAGATGGCTCTCGCATTATGAGTCCGCAGCTTTCAACGGTAGCCGTACCTTTCTACGAGATGGGCAGACTGGCAGCGGCAAGGCTGCTTGACGCGGAGTATAAGGAACAAATAAACCAAACGGTGCAGGTTATGCTGCCTGTAAGCTTCGTTCAGAGGGAAACATCCTAATATAACGAGAGGTGGTTTTACAATGGATAAAGTAAGTGTGGGCATGGTTGGTTACAAATTTATGGGCAAGGCGCACAGCAACGCTTATCGGGCATTGCCGATGTTTTTCCCGGATTCAATCAAGCCAGAGATGAAGGCAATATGCGGACGTGACCCGGAAGGTCTAGAGAAGGCTCGGACACAATTTGGCTGGGAAAGCTCAGAAACGGATTGGAAGCAGCTTGTTGCTCGCGATGATATAGATCTTATCGATATTAATGCACCGAGTGATGCTCATAAGGCGATTGCGCTTGCAGCAGCTGCAGCAGGCAAGCATATATTCTGTGAGAAGCCGCTGGCGCTTACGCTGGAGGATTCAAGAGAAATGCTTGAAGCAGCCGAGAAGGCTGGCGTTAAGCATATGGTCGGCTTTAACTATCGTTTTGCCCCTGCCATTCAACTGGCGAAGAAGCTTGTCTCGGATGGCCGCATCGGTGAAATTTTTCATTTCCGCGCGGTATTTCTACAGGATTGGATCATTGATCCAAACTTCCCGCTTGTATGGCGCCTTCAGAAGGAAATTGCGGGATCTGGCTCCCACGGAGATTTAGGAGCGCATCTTATCGATATGGCGCGATTCCTAGTTGGCGAGTTTGAAGAGGTAATCGGCATGAGTGAGACATTCGTGAAGGAACGTCCGATCGCTTCCGCGATGACAGGCTTGAGTGCAAAAGGCAGCTCGGATGGCCCGCGGGGCAAGGTAACGGTTGATGATGCGACCTTATTCATGACCCGCTTTGCGGGCGGTGCGCTTGGAAGCTTCGAGGCTACGCGCTTCGCAGCAGGCCATCGCTGTACGAACGGCTTCGAAATTAACGGCAGCAAAGGCAGCATCAAGTTTGATTTCGAACGCATGAATGAGCTTGAGGTTTATTTCACGGATGATGCTGAGGATGTACAGGGCTTCCGCCGCGTGCTGGCAACTGATCCTGCTCATGCTTATATGGATGCTTGGTGGCCTGCTGGACACACGATTGGTTATGAGCATACGTTCACGCATGAGATGCACGAGCTTATGCAGGCATTTGCTGAGGATCGCCAGCCTGTACCTAACTTTGTTGACGGTGTGAAGTGCCAAGAGGTGCTTGAGGCCGTAGATCGTTCAATTGCCGAACGCCGCTGGGTTTCAATTAGCGAGTTGTCCTAATAGATAAATATAATAACGGTGTTGAGAGGCAGGGAAAGACAATGAAGAAGGCTTTGATTGTATGGGGTGGCTGGGATGGTCATCAGCCGAAGGAAGTGGCCGAGATTTTCCGCGAGCTGCTTGTCGGAGAAAACTTTGAAGTAGAGGTTTCGGATACGCTGGAAGCGTTCGCAGACGCGGAGAAGCTGATGGGACTCGATCTCATCGTTCCAGTATGGACGATGGCGCGCATTGACCAGCAGCTTGTTAACAATGTGTCAGCAGCGGTGCAAAGCGGCGTAGGATTGGCAGGTTGCCATGGCGGCATGTGTGATGCGTTCCGCGAAAACGTAGATTGGCAGTTTATGACTGGCGGGCAATGGGTTGCTCATCCAGGCAATGACGGTGTTGAATATACGGTGAATATTAATAATTCGTCAAGTCCGCTCACCGATGGCATCGAAGATTTCGTCGTAAGCTCAGAGCAGTACTATCTGCATGTTGATCCGGCCGTTGAAGTGCTCGCAACAACACGTTTTCCTGTAGTATCGGGCCCTCATTCACTTAATAAAGCTGTGGATATGCCTGTTGTATGGACAAAGCGCTGGGGAGTTGGAAGAGTATATTACAACTCGCTAGGCCATCAAGCCAATATTATCGAAATTGCAACGGTAAAGGAGCTTATGCGACGCGGCTTCCTATGGTGTGCCGAAGGCAAAGCACAAGCAGCTGGCACAGGAGCGGCTGTTTACAGCGGTATGGCAGATAATCAGCTTTAAATATAATCATTATATTTCAATAGCAGATGGGACGAGGGACGGACGAATATGGAGAAAATAAAAGCAGGCATTATCGGAACAGGTAATATTAGTGGAATTTATTTGGAGAATGGCAATCGGTTTGATGCGCTTCAGGTTGTGGCCTGTGCGGATTTAGATGTAGAGCGAGCTAAGGCAAGAGGCGAGGAATTTGGCATTCGCGGCTGTTCTGTAGAGGAACTGCTTGCTGATCCGGATATTCAAATGATTATTAATTTAACCATCCCTCAGGCGCATGCATCGGTATGCTTGCGGGCTCTGGAGGCTGGGAAGCATGTATATGTAGAGAAGCCTTTCGCAGTGACAAGAGAGGAAGCGCAGGAAGTATTAGCGCTAGCTGAGAAGAAGGGACTTCTTGTAGGCAGCGCGCCTGACACCTTCCTTGGAGGCGGTATCCAAACGAGCATTAAGCTGCTAGAGGACGGCTGGATCGGTACTCCAATCGGGGCAACCGCTTTCGTAGTAGGCGGCGGTCATGAATCATGGCATCCGGCGCCTGAATTTTATTATCAGACCGGCGGCGGACCAATGTTCGATATGGGCCCCTATTATTTGACTGCACTAGTTGCGCTTCTAGGTCCGATTGCACGCGTAACAGGCTCGGCACGAATAAGCTATCCGGAGAGAACGATTACGAGCAAGCCGAAATACGGTCAGAAGGTAAAAGTAGAAGTGCCAACGCATATTGCCGGTGTAATCGATTTCGCATCCGGACCAATTGGTACGCTGCTGGCGAGCTTCGACGTGAAGGGCGGATCGACGCTGCCGCGCATTGAAATATACGGCAGCGGGGGTACAATGATCGTCCCAGATCCTAACAATTTCGGCGGCAATGTTCGGATTTGCCGTGCAGGATCACATGAGTGGTCGGAGATACCGCTAGCTTATGGCTATACGGAGAATGCCCGCGGCGTAGGCGCTGCTGATATGGCTAAGGCGATTCAAACCGGCCGTAAGCATCGCGCTAACGGTGAGCTCGCCTATCATGTGCTGGAAGCTATGCACGGCTTCCATGACGCATCTGAGCAGGGCGTGCATTATGTAATGAAGAGCACTTGTGAGCGTCCGGCTTTGCTTCCGCTTGGATTGCAGCCGTATTGCTTGGACTAATGATATAATTTCTGTTAACAAAAGCTGTCCCATTGGTTTCTAGAAACCATGGGACAGCTTTTGTTTGGAGGAAGAGTCGAATTCCCCTGGCTCCTCAAACGAGATCACTCCCTCCCAGATTAAGTAACTGTATAAGCTACATCTATTCCTTCTGAAGTTTTCAGTTTTTTGCTTCTAACTGCAATTTCTCCATCTAATTCGGGTCATTCTTTGTAATTTGTAGATTTTGGTCTGGATTAACGTGAGGTTATACAGCTAAATGTTCTTTAATGACTCTGACGATAAATATTAGCTGCAGCTTTTCCAGTTAGCCATTTCTATTTCAGCGGACTTCCCATCACATTCTGCTTATCCAGGACTAGTGGAAGCAAAAAATAGCCCTCTACACTGAATATTTCCAGCATAGAGGGCTATTTGATGTTGTCATTGAAATCTCACTGAAGAGATCTCAATTCATATTCTTATTTCAACCATGCATCAACTTTATCTGCATTTTGCTCGACCCAAGCTTTGGCAGCATCTTCAGGCGACTTGCCTTCTTGAATTTCGATCATGACAGATGCCATATCATCTGACGACCAGTTGAACTTATCTAAGAAAGCGTAAGCTTTAGGATCATCAGTCTTAAGATCTTTTCGAGCTATTGTATGAATTTGCTCGTCACCGCCATATACGTTTTTTGGATCCTCCAAATATTTAAGATCCATCTTCGCGAACATCCAGTGCGGCGTCCAGCCTGTGACGATAATCGGTTCTTTGTTGGCATAAGCTTTCTCAAGCTGCTGCGTCATTGCTGCTGAGGAGCTCTCTAGCAATTTCCACTTATCACGCAAGCCGTATTCATCCAGAACCTTCTCTGTAGACATCATTAGCCCAGCGCCGGGCTCAATTCCAATAATCGTGTAGTCCACATCAGAGCCAATTGTTTTGTTGAGGTCATCAATACTGTTAATGTCCATATATTTCGGAACGACTAGACCAATTTTAGTACCTTCGAGGTTAGGTCCCAGGTCTTCGAATTTACCGTTGTATTTCGATATATAAGAGGCATGGGTTGTCGGCAGCCAAGCTGCTACCATAGCATCAGCGCTCCCATCAGAAATACCAGCCCACATTGGGCCTGCGTCAACCTGAAGCATTTCAACTTTGTATCCAAGCTTCTGCTCAAATACTTCTTTAACAACATTAGTGCTTGCAATTTCTGAGTCCCATGCTACATATGCGAGAGTTATCTTATTCTTGCTGTCGTTCTTCTTGCCGTCACCATTCGTAGAAGAACAGCCTGCTAATAATACGAAAACCAACATTGCTGTTACGAGTACATTCATTTTATTAAATTTCAAAAGATCACTCCTTAAAGTTTTTATGAAAACTTACATCGAAACCATGCGCTTAAGTTTTTAGAAAAAACTAGCTTCGGAAGCATAGTCTTAAAGTCTTTTTGAAAAACTTACATCGAAACCACGCGCTTAAGTTTCTAAAGGGTATCGAATTAATTTGCTTTTGTTCTGCGAATGACTTGTTGAGTTAAACGATCCAAAATAATAGCTAAAATAACGATGGCAAGCCCGGCTTCAAAGCCGACGCCTGTGTTGCCCTGTGTAACGGCCCTGTATACATACGCACCAACACCTTGCGCACCGATCATCGATGCAATGACAACCATCGATAGCGATAGCATGATCGTCTGATTGATGCCAGCCATCATAGTTGGCAATGCAATCGGAAGCTGCAGCTTGAACAGCTTCTGTGTAGGAGTAGAGCCGAATGCATCGGCTGCTTCAACCAGTTCTTCTGGAACCTGACGAATTCCTAGATTCGTTAATCGGATAGTTGGCGGAATCGCGAAAATGATTGAAGATATAACGCCGGGAACAACTCCGAGGGAGAAGAAGGTAACGGCAGGCAGCAAATATACAAATGCCGGCATCGTCTGCATAAAGTCTAGCAGAGGAGTTACTATTTTCTGAGTTTTGTTGCTGCGTGCGCATAATATTCCGACGGGAACACCAATTAATACAGATATAAAGGCTGAGGTTAGAACGAGTGCGAGCGTCTGCATCGTTTGGCTCCAGTAGCCGAGATTTTCAATAATCAGCAGACCTATTAGCGTGAAAACGCCCATTTTCCACTTGCCTATATACCAAGCTAAAGCACCAAAAATAACAATAAGTACAAGAGCAGGGAACCAGTTGAGCATGACATCTAATCCATTAACTGTTTTACCGACAACTAGTCGGATAAATTGAAATAGCGGATCTAGATGATTTTCCAGCCATGTTTCCAGCCATTCAATCCAATTGGCTAAAGGGATTTTAGGTAGATTCATCGTTCACCATCCTCCATTACCGAGTTTCCAGATAAAGCGGCAAGAACGGCGCCTTTAATGACGATGCCCTTCAATCTTCCGCTATCATCAATAATGGATACGGGAAATTTTGAATTACTCATTAATTCGAAAAGTTCATGGAGCAGTGTCTCTGAGACAGCAGTAGGTGCCTCGCGTTCCATCGCTTCTTCGAGACTTCGTCCGTTCTTAATTGCATTTACTGCTTCCTCGGCCGTAATTACACCGAGAAGATGCATTCTTTTGTCTACGACATATAATGAGGAAATACCACGGTCACGCATGAACTGCAGCGCTACACGAGGCCCTCTCTCCAGCGTAATAGTTTCAGCCTTTATCATGACATGTGATGCAGTCAATACTTTGGACAAATCGACGTCCTCGACGAACCGTTCCACATATTTGTTAGCCGGCTGCATTAAAATTTCTTCAGGCGAACCGATTTGGACGATGCTGCCATCTTTCATTAAGGCTATTTGATCGCCAATCCGCAGCGCTTCATTCAAATCGTGAGTAATGAATACAATTGTTTTTTTCATTTTGGCTTGAAGCTCAAGCAGTTCGTCCTGCATATCCTTTCGAATAAGCGGGTCGAGCGCGCTGAACGCTTCATCCATTAACAGCACATCAGGCTCATTGGCAAGCCCTCTTGCGAGTCCGACACGCTGCTGCATGCCGCCGCTAAGCTGATTGGGATAACTATGCTCCCAGCCTTTCAGCCCTACGAGTTCTAATGACTGCATGGCCATCTCTCTCCGTTTGTTCTTCTCAATCCCTTGTACCTCAAGGCCATATTCAATGTTTTGAATGACTGTGCGATGAGGAAATAGGGCAAACTTTTGAAAGACCATACCTACATTTTTCCGTCTAAATTGCCGCAGCTTCTCAGGCGTCATACGCAGGATGTCCGTGCCATTAAACAGCACTTCTCCTGAAGTAGGCTCAATCAATCGATTAAGCAGACGTACAAGCGTTGATTTTCCGCTCCCGGATAAGCCCATGATAACGAATATTTGTCCTTCTTCGATTGCGAAGCTTGCTTGATTTACACCAACCGTCAGCTTCGTTTCCGCTAAGATTTTTTCTTTTGACCATCCTTTATCCAGCAGCGGAATCGCTTTTTTCGGATCTGTTCCGAAGATTTTGGTCAGCCTCTTGGCTTCTATAATCGCCATATAATGCCCCCTTGATGATTGTTTCGCTCTTCCAAGTTTGATGGTTATCTTTGTAAAGGTCAAAAGGCGTGAGGCGTCGTATACTTTGTACAGTTATAACTTTACGTACTTTACATACTGTATTCTCTTGATAACTCCCTTTTTCGTATGAAAAGCTTTCTTTACATATGGACAGGCATTTGATTACAATAATTAATGAAGAACAGATAGGGGGAACGACACTCCTCAGGAGGAACGACATGGATGAACTTGCCACATTAACAGACGAACAGCTCACCAAATTGAATAACACACGCCGACGGGTCATTGAATCGATCGGAAAAAACATGGATTTGTACGGTATTACGTTATCTATTGGTCATTTGTATGGAAATATGTTTTTCAACCAGGAACCTGTGACCTTAGATGAGATGAGCGCAACGATGGGAATGAGCAAGACATCGATGAGTACAGGAATGCGTACGCTGCATGATTTGAAAATGATTAATAAAGTATGGGGCAAAGGCTCCCGCAAAGACCTGTATGAGGTTGTGACGGACTGGCACCAAAATTTTTCGGATTTCTTCTCGATTAAATGGAGAAAGGCCGTCGAGCAAAATATGAGCACGCTGACTCGTACGCTGAAAGAAATTGATTTGCTTAAAGAGCAGTATGAGCATGATCCTATATTCACACAAATTTTGAACAATGACGCTCAGAAAATTGAAGATGCATTAAAATACTATAATTGGCTCCATCGTCTAATTGATTCCTTCGAGACAGGAGATATCTATCGCTTCATACCGAAGGAGATTGAGGATTAAGGAATTGATTTAGAATAAATGGTTTGGAAGCGAAGCTGCGGGAATTATTCCTAGCGGCTTCTTTCTGCATCGTAGATGAATTATAGGAAGGAGATATGTTAAGCTAATATTAATAACTTTAAGGGGAGATCGGAGCGATGAATGAGCAAATGCATCCATTTAAATCGCCTATGCTTGTGACGAATGGAAAGGTTGTCTTGCCTAATGAGGTTGCGGGTATTACTGTTGCTGTAAAGAATGGTCGGATTGATGCCTTGCTGAGCGACGAGACAGCCATTCAGAAATGGCTTCAGCAGCATACCGATGCTGTGGTGCTCGATGCTGAGCAGCGGTATGTTTTGCCCGGTCTTATTGACATTCATTGTGATGCGATTGAGAAGGAAGTGCAGCCGAGACCTAATACTTTCTTTCCATTACAAATGGCTCTGCTCGAATTCGAAAGGAAGCTTCCGGTTCACGGTATTACAACGATGTATCACTCCTTGTCGCTTGGTGTTGGCTTGAGCCTTAGAGGCGATCATTACCTGACAGGAATGGTTGACCAAATTCATGAATATAGGAGCAAGCGATCGATGATTCGCAATCGCATTCATTTGCGGTTTGAAGTTTCCTATCTGGCAGGCATGCCTATCGTAGAACATTACTTACATAATAATAAAATTGATTACCTCTCTTTCATGGATCATTCGCCGGGGCAAGGACAATATCGCGAGCCAGGCTCTTTTGAACGATATGTTATGAAAAATCAAGGCGTTAACGTAGAGGAAGTTAAAGTGATCGTTAATGATTTGATTGAGCGCAGGCAGCAGGTAAGTACGGAACAGCTGTTGAAATTAAGTAAGCTTGCGTCAGAGCATGGGATAGCTATTGCCTCTCATGATGATGATTCAAGGGAGAAGGTAGATGAAGCAATCCTTTTTGGCGTATCTGTCTGCGAATTTCCGATTAACCTAGATACAGCCAAATATGCGAATGAACGGGGACTTCGTATATGCGTGGGCGCACCCAACGTCGTAAGAGGTGTGTCCCATGACAAAAACCTGCGAGCAGTCGATGCTATTAAAGTAGGGGGAGCAAATATATTATGCTCGGACTATCATCCGTCCTCTATGTTGGCTGCGGTATTTAAGCTGGCTGATGAAGGAACGGCAGCTTTGCCTGCGGCAGTGCGGATGGCGTCGCTGCATCCCGCGCAGGCATTAGGCGCAGACAGTGAGCTTGGTTCCATTGAGCAGGGCAAAGCTGCCGATCTTATTGTAGTGGATCATTACGATGGCCTGCCTTGGGTAACCAATACCATAGTCGGTGGCGATATCGTATATTCGGCGAACGTTCGTTACTGAGACGGATTAGCATGTTCGGTATGATGAAGATGCTTGTACAACGAATCGACCATCCGGCTTTGCTCCGGCTCAGACGATTGCTGCCAAATCATTTCGAACAAAACGCCAAGTCCAGGAAGAGCGCGCTCGTCAGCACCTACGGAATCCTCAATGACTTCCGACAGCTCGGATGCTGAATTATCTTGGACACGCATAACGATAGCTTGACGCAAATCAATCGTTTGCAACCTAAACAACCTCCTTGCACATTCTTAATTTACTTATTTACTATGTCCAGCAGGTGAGCCTTTCATCCGTAGGCATGGGTTATGTATGGTATAATAATGAGATGACGTACAGGAAGATGTTATAAATGGTTTACACTTAAATTGTTACATAAGGCAATCATCCTGCAAGGAGGATTTTTTCATTATGGCTAAGAAACAATATGCAATAATCGGCATGGGACGTTTTGGTTCCAGCGTTGCAAAAGCATTGACCGACATGGGCTTCGAGGTGCTTGCTATAGATTCGAACGAACACCGCATCCAGGAGGTAGTGAATACCGTTACTCATGCCGTATCTGCGGATTCTACCGATGAAGAAGCGCTGCGGGCGCTTGGTATACGAAACTTTGACGTTGTTGTCGTCGCAATTGGACAAGACATTCAATCCAGTATTCTGACAACGCTCATATTGAAGGATCTAGGCGTTAAGATGCTGATCGTCAAAGCGCAGAATGAGCTGCACGGCAAAGTTGTGCACAAAATCGGCGCTGATAAAGTGGTATTTCCGGAGCGGGATATGGGACTTCGTGTCGCGCATCATCTAGTGTCTCCGAATATTCTCGATTATATTGAAATATCAGATGATTATAGCATCATTGAAATTAAAGCCCCTGTGCAAATGATCGGCAAAAGCTTAAAGGATCTCGATATTAGAGCTAAATATAAGTGCAATGTCATGGCAATCAAAAAAGGAACAACCATGAATATCGCACCTTATGCCGATGATCTCATTAATCCTGACGAAGTTCTGGTTGTTGTAGGCAAAAATTCAGATTTAAAAAATTTAGAAATTGCATATTCGGAAGGTTAAACCAAATTATGAATGAAAACTTTGATCCATTAATTTCATCTGTCCAGAATGAAAAAGTGAAGCTGTGGGCATCTCTTCAAGACAAAAAAAATCGTGACCGCACCGGTCAGTTTCTAATAGAAGGCGTCCATCTGGTGCTGGAAGCGCTGCAGGGAAATGTTGAAATCGTAACGATCGTCTACGATACCGAGCGGGGTATTCCTGCTGAGCTTAAGCATGAGAGGGAAACAAATGATTCAGCGGCCACTTTCGGTTTGGAGTGGGTGCAGGCATCCCGCCCAGTAATGGCAAAATGCTCAGGAACGGATACACCTCCCCCTGTTTTTGCTATTTTGTCCAAGCTGTCTGGGGATGTGAATTCGCTCTATCGGAAAAATAGTCTAGTCGTTGTTCTAGATGGCGTACGTGATCCTGGCAACGCTGGAACTATTATTCGCAGCGCTGATGCGGTTGGAGCGGATGCTGTCATACTCGGCAAGGGATGCGTTGATCTGTACAATCCGAAGACGGTCCGTTCGACGATGGGCTCATTATTCCATTTGCCTATTATTGAAGGAAATCTACAAGAACTGCTCCCCAACGCGAAAGCGATGGGCGTAAAGCTGGTTGGAACAAGTCTGCAGGCGAAGCATACCTGCTACACCTATGATTGGAAGCAATCCACATGGCTGCTTATGGGCAACGAGTCTGAGGGCTTATCCCCTGAGGTTCGCGGACTTGTAGACGAATCCGTTATTATTCCCATGGTCGGACAAGCGGAGTCACTAAATGTTGCGATGGCAGCGACGGTTTTGCTGTATGAGAGTTTACGACAGAGGAAGTATTGATTGGAAATAAACCCATATCGTAGGTTATAACAACAATTGAGACTAGTTATATGATTTGCAAGAATCCCAAGCTTCCAGTAGATAATGGCTTTTAAGGGGAAGTATTTTAGAAATATTATTATAGATGTTAATTTTTCATCATCTTCAATAAGCTTATTTTGTTATATCAAATGTTAAGACATATCTCATCTGATGAATTGCAGTTCAGATTGGCTCAATTAGTTGAAATTAATTTTGGACAACGTTGTCAGTCCTGATATTCAAGAAACCCTTGATATATCGGGACTTTTTTTATTATATGGGTCATGGAGGCGATGAAATTCTTAAGTTAAACGGGCGGTTTATCGTAGTACACATGCACTTAAGTTGTGGCAAAATACTACCAAATACTGAGCGAACTATTTGCAGCCTGCAACAAGCACCATTCGAGCATGAACGTTAGTAAAGTGATAGAATATATTCAAAAATAGAGAATGTATGAACCATACTCTAGCTCAAGTTAAGTGTGATTGATCTTGTTAAATAGCTGAGAACGGAGAGTGAGCAGAATTGAAAATAAAGGTCATTATTGCCGATGACAATTCCTTTATCCGAGAAGGCATGAGGATCATACTGAGCACCTTTGATGAGTTCGAGGTATTGGCGACGGTTCAGGATGGTCAAGAAGCCGTAGATTTCTGCCGGCAGAATGAAGTAGATGTGGCTCTGCTCGATGTGCAGATGCCCAATATGAATGGCGTGGAAGCGACCAAGCTGATCTCCAAGCAGACAGGAACCAAAGCGCTGATCCTGACCACCTTCGATGACGAAGCGTTTATTCTCGATGCGATCCGCAACGGGGCAAAGGGATATTTGCTCAAGAATAACGATCCGGAGCGGATCCGGGATGCCATCATAACCGTATACAACGGACATAATGTGCTGCAGGATGCTGTACTGGATAAGCTGAAATCTAGTTTGCTAGCGGACAAGGATAAAGATAAGAAAGAAGATAGAGTCAGTAAGATCGACAGAAGCTTGTTCACCGATAGAGAGCATGACATTATGTCCCTCATTGCGAAGGGGCTTTCCAATCGTGAAATCTCGAAGAAACTGTTTATCTCAGAAGGCACTATTGCCAACCACATTACTTCTATCCTAAGCAAGACGGGTCTTACACACCGCACGCAAATCGCGATTTATTTTCTGACCGGGGAAGTGAATTAATGACGGAGAGGGAAACCCCTATAGAACTCTGGACAATGGGCATCAAAGCGATTCTCTTGAGCTATGTGGTCATTCAATCCTATTTGTCTGGTGCTGCGATTTCACCCTGGTATATGCTGTCCATCCTCCTCTACCTGTGTTTGAATATAACTATCCATATCGTTAAGAAGGTTAGTATCACGTCGATCGTGCTTCTGTTGTCCATGCTGGTTATCGCTGCGTCCTCATCCTACACACAACCTTTGTTTATACTTCTGCTCCCTCTGAACATATATGAACTCTTCACTATATACCTGCGTAAACGCGGTATTATTCTATTTCTCATGCTGGCTCCACTCTTGTTGCTGGCTCAAGGATCTCAAGTCATCTTGGTTACATACGGTCTCGTTGCAATGCTTAGCTTCCTCTACTGCCTCTTGTTTAACACTTACATAAGTAGAATTGCAGACCTCAAAGAGGACATAGAAAATAGGCATGAGCATATCCAGCAACTGACTAAGAGTTTGAATGAGAATAAAGAATATATAAGACAGTCCGAATACACGTTTAAGCTGGAGGAGCGTAATCGGCTGTCCCAAGAAATTCATGATAAGATCGGACATTCGATGACGGGGGCATTAATTCAGATGGAAGCCTCGAAGCGCTTGCTCACCTCCGATCCGAACAAGTCGGCGGAGCTGCTGCAGAATGCAATCCATATCTCCAAGGACGGGATTGAGAGTATCCGTCTTGTGCTCAAGAATATGAAGCCGCCGACCGAACAGCTTGGGATTAATCGAATGAAATTATTCGTTGATGAATTTTCCGCTAAGCATTCGGTTAGAACCTTTCTCACCCATAAAGGGAATGTAGATATTATTACTCCGATTCAGTGGAAGGTCATTCAGGAAAATACCCAGGAAGCGCTGACCAATGCCATGAAATATTCAAATGCGACCTACGTCTCCATCCACATCGAGGTGCTGAGAACCTTGATCAAGGTCGAAGTATCGGACAATGGCAAAGGAGTGCAGAAGGTGATTAAAGGCTTGGGGATCATCGGCATGGAAGAACGGGCAGCAAGTGTGAATGGAACGATTATTGTCGATGGCTCAAAAGGCTTCACAGTCACAACATTAATTCCTCATGGTCTATGATGAGAAATACAAAGCTTAAACAGGAAGATTCTCAGGGGTTAAGGATGAACTTGTGCACTGTCACAGGGGCATCCTTTTTTATTACAATTACCTTATCCTAAAGACGAAATGGGAGTGTGACGAATGAACGTCCTAGAAGTTAAGCAGCTAACGAAGAAATTCGGGGATTTTATAGCGGTCGACAATATCACGATGTCCGTGAAGGAAGGCGAGATCTTCGGATTTCTAGGTGCGAATGGAGCAGGTAAGAGCACGGCCATCAACATGATTGCCTCGCTGCTCCGGGTTACCAAGGGGGAGATCGAGGTTCTGGGCAAGAACATTGCTAAGCACGGTAAATTTGCTAAGATGAACATCGGGATTGTTCCGCAGGAAATGGCCATCTATGAAGACATGACCACCTACGAAAATGTTTATTTTTTCGCGGGATTGTACGGACTTCGGGGAGCGGAGCTAAAGGAGCGGGTAATTGAGGCATTAGCGTTCGTGGGACTTGGTGACAAGCACAAGAGCTATCCGAAAAATTTCTCGGGCGGTATGAAACGAAGATTGAACATTGCCTGTGCGATCGCCCATCGGCCTAAGCTGCTCATCATGGATGAGCCAACGGTAGGGATTGATCCGCAATCTCGCAATTATATTCTGGGCTCCGTGAAGAAGCTGAATGAGATGGGCTGTACGATCATTTACACCAGTCATTATATGGAGGAGGTCGAGGAGATTTGTACGAGAATCGCCATTATCGATCACGGTAAGATCATCGCAGAAGGGACCAAAGGTCAATTAAAAGCCATCATTACGAATCAGAAAAATATAGGTATCGAGGTCCGTTCGGCGGAAAATCTGGATAGAAGCAAGCTTGCGGGAATCGCTGGTGTAAACCAGGTTAAAGTGGAGGATCGCATCATTAAAATCACCTCCGATTCCGAAATTAATAACCTGAACAGGATCATCCAGCAGCTGATGGCGGACGATATTGAGATTCGTTCCGTGGAAGAGCATGAGCCTAGTCTGGAAACGGTGTTCCTGACACTGACCGGCAGAAGCCTGCGAGACTGATAGGAGGCAGAGGGAAAAAAGAAACAGGAGGCCAATGAATCATGAATATATTCAGAATAGCGCTCAAAGAAATAAGGGTCATTCGTGACCCAAAGATGCTCTTATTCTTGCTGGTATCGCCGCTGCTAATCATGCTCATTCTGGGGACGGCGACTACGAATGCTTTTAACGGCAGTTTAACGGTTGGAGAGATCAATGTTCTCTATAAGAATACCAGCACATCAAGTGAGCTCTCTAAGTACTGGGACGACTTCACAGGGCAGATGCGTCAGGCTGGCATTCATCTCGAGGGGGCGATTGATAACACGGATGGGAAGCTCAAGGTGAAGAACAACCTGTATACGGGTTACGTCGAGATTACGGATAGCGGACTAATGTATTATGCCAATAGTCAGAGTCTCATTGAAAGTGATATTGCTCAAAGTGTGTTTACAGCTTTCACGGATCGTTATCGGTTGGCGGCTGAAGTGAGTGAGACAGACTCGAAGCAAGCGGATGCAATCATGGCGGGCTACGGAGGAGCAGGTTATGTAGTGGAGGAGTCGCTGAATGCGGCAAGAAAACCTGGTGCTATGGACTATTTCGCTATAGCAATGACGACAATGTTTATTCTGTATAGCGCCATGACGGCAGCTGATTTAATAGACGGTGAACGCAAGAGGAAAACGGCTGTCCGACTGCTTGCAGCGCCGGTGACGAAGATGGAGATTTTCATAGGAAAAATAGCAGGGCTTGTCATGGTGAACGCTATACTCATCTTTGTTGTAGTGCTCACCAGTAAATACATGTTTAACGCCTATTGGGGAGAAAACTTGGGTTTAGTGTTTCTGGTGCTGATTACTGAAATTCTGTTCGCTGTAAGCTTGGGACTCGGTTTCAGCTATGTGTTAAAGGGAAATGCGGCGGGCACTGTTGTGATGATTATTATCCAATTGGCAGCATTTCTCGGCGGCTCTTACTACCCGGTCGAGGATGCTACAGGAATCTTGGCAACAATCGCTTCTCTCTCTCCGCTGCAATGGTCCAATGCTGCACTTCTTGAAATGATCTATGCAGACAGTTTTACTGCGGCGGCTAACGCTATGCTGTTAAATATCGGCTTCTCGGTTGTATTGCTTGGTATCGCAATAACGATGATGCGCAGAAGGGAGGGGTTGTAAGGATGAAAGACACGTTATGGCTGATCCGAAAGACATTCCTATCTACCTTTAAGAAGCCGATGAATCTCTTGTTATACTTCGTCTTTCCTGTACTGGGAATTCTGCTCGCGACCTTGATCCATAGTGGCTCCGGCGATACTGAATTGAGAATGGGCATCGTTAATCAGGATGGAGGCCGGCAGATTACCCAGGGCGTTATCGATGCAGTAGGCAGAATGGATTCCATGCTTGTAAGTGAGATTGAGGAGAATGAGGTAAAGGATCTAATCGCCTCAGGAGAGCTGGATGCAGCGATTATCCTTCCTGCCGGGTTCGCACAGAGCCTGATTGACGGTAATCCTTCTGATCTTAAGATCATATCCATTAAAGGGGCTCAGGTCACCGGACAATTGAAGGCTTACTTGGAGCAGCATATTAACAATCTGGCCTCGGTTGGCCGGGTAGCTCAAGGGAATGAAGTTAAGTTTAAAACCCTTTATGAGAATTATCAAAAGAACGGCTTCGAATTAGCAACAGAGAAAATAGACGACCAATCTATAAATCACAACAAGACAAATCAGACGATAGGCTATCTGCTCATCCTCATGCTGGTGTCCGCCTCGAGTTTATCGGGAATCCTTATTAAGGAAAGAGAGAACAGGACCTATTATCGCCTATTATCCTCGCCGGTAAATGCAAGAACCTATGTCCTATCTAATGTCATTGTTAATTTGACTATGATGATGTTGCAGATTGCAGTAACTCTGTGGATAATGATAACTATTTTCCATGTCGATCCGGGTATTCCATATTGGAGTATGTTCTTCATACTCGTGTTATTTGCTCTGGTGGCGATAAGTCTATCCCTGGCAATCGTGGCATTCTCCAGCAGCTCTTCCGCGGCCAGCGGAATGCAGAATTTGCTCCTTATTCCTACCAGCCTGCTCGCGGGGTGTATGTTCCCGCTTGCTTTAATGCCGGCAGCGATGCAGCAGATCGCGCACTTTCTTCCGCAGTATTGGCTGCTGGATACCTTTAGTCATCTGCAGCAAGGGGTATCAATGGGGGAATTATCCTTGAACCTGATCATTCTGATTGTTTTTGCCGTGGCCCTATCTTTAATCGCCATCTATAAGTTTGGCAGGAACAATGATACGAGAAGCTATATTTAAGAAAATAAGCTAATCCCATATTCTAATCATCCACTCCCCTATAGCTTGCTCACATAAAGCTAGAGAGGAGTGGAGAAATAATGACAATAAAGGGTATAAAGCTGTCAGCTATAAGCAGCCTGCAAGGGTGCTATACTGATAAAAGGTATGACAAATAACCGTCTCACAGATTTGGGGGAGGTTTTCCTCCATATCTAAATTGTATATTCAGACTAAGATGAATGTGTCTTTCTTGGTCAAAATCGCAAAAATTGAGGTTGGGAACTCACTTAAAAAACGTAGCGAAATACCCGAATACATAGCTCCAAAAGACACCTTTGTAAGCAGGAAAAACCTGATCTAGAACAGCTTGGAATTGCAGTTTAGTCGGTACACACATCTTTGAAAGAGACTCATATTGCCTTGTTAGATAGCGTAGATTGAGTAGCTGCACCCCCTTTTCTAAAAGGGTTCAAACTCTTCCTTGTAGTACAGCTCTCCCAAAAGATAAGCGTCAGCAGCATACGTCTTTACTTTGCGAAGTTGAGACTTCCTAAGCCGATTTGAGATGAGTGGATTAATGACAATGTAAAGATAGTGATATTCCTATAGCAACTGAGCAACAGGGCTTTGGTAATGTCCGGTTGCTTGAATGGTTTTCCGCGCTCTAAAAAGGCTTGTCCATGACTTTCTTCTTTAGAAATATCTAGCCCAATAACTGAATTCATTTCATCTCTCCCTGTAAATGTAGATTTACTGGCAGCCCCTGATCTCATAATACGATTACCAGTTAATTACTCGAACTGCATAGATCATGTTTTAACTTTACAAATGTTTAAGGATACATGCGATTAGATTTAACAAACCTCCGTTAAAGTGAACATACTTACATACTTTGTCGAGAGGGGATTTGTTTTGAATGAGTAGATTACGAAAAAAAATGTCAAGGTGGATGACGGCAATGTTGGTTTTGCTGGTAGCTGCCACCGGAACTGTAAAGCCTATGCCGGCTCAAGCAGCTCCGCCCGCGGCCATTCCGTCACAAATCACGTTGGCTATAGGCGGAGGCGCAGCCGATGGTAAAACGGCTATGGCTTTCAACTGGGTTGCGGATGCGACGGTTAACACATCAGAAATCGTTTACAGCACTTCTCCCGACCTGGCCGGCGGTACAACAAAAAGCGCCGCAGTTGCCACAGTCAATGCTTCAACTGTGACTGGCAGCGTTCCGGACAACAAGCTGGTTAACGTTAAAGAGGTACGTACATATCGTGTAGTTGTTCAGGATCTGACTCCAGAAGCCAAATACTATTACAAAGTAGGAAACACCATCAACGGCTATTCTACGATCTCCAGCTTTACCGCGCCAGCAGATCCTGCGGCCAGGAAGCCGTTTTCTTTTTTGATCACTCCTGATACGCAGGGAACATCTCCAAGTACTTATCAAAACACCGCCGACTTGTATGATTATGTCAAGGCGAACCATCCGGATGCCGCATTTCTGGTCCATAATGGTGACGTAGTAGAGGATGCAAGTTTTTCAGACCACTGGCAGTATTTCTTCGATGCCGCTCAAAACCTTTCAAGTACGATGCCGATCATGGCTACCCCAGGTAATCATGATAATTCGATCTATGACAAGGATTCCATTCAGTATACGAATAGGTTTAATTATACAACGCTGAAGAGACCAAGCGGTCTGTCTGAGGCTGCGGTTGGAACGGTGTATTCATTTGAATATGGAGACGCTTTGTTCATCTCTCTTAATTCGTTTGGTCTGAATTCCAGTGATGATGACGTACAATGGAAATTCTTGGCTGATGAAACGGCAGCATCGACCAAGAAGTGGAAGGTCGTAAATCTTCATGCTTCGCCTTATGACCCGGGTTCAAGTCATTATGATGTCAACAATGTGATTGGTAAAAAGTTTACCGATGCCGGCATCGATCTGGTTCTCGCCGGACACGAGCATGCCTATGCCAGAACCACATTAAAGACAATCTCATCTGCGGCAGGAACAGGAAGCATTCAAAAAGCGAAGTTTGGTGAAGCACCGACCTATGTCATAGGAGGATCGGTGTACAACTATGCGTACAGCTTGAACGCCACCAAAGACACTTCGTGGAACGACTTCTTCTATGACCTTCGTATCAATAAAACTAATTCAGGCGGCGGATCTATCTATTCGCCAGGCGTATACAGCAGAGCAGAGGTTACAAGCAATGCAATCATTTATAAAACGTATTATAAAGCGACAGGCTCTGACAAACCTTTCCGAGTCATCGATGAATTCACCATTACCAAATCGGGGAACGAGATCACCCAGCCAACAGGCGGGGGCAAAGTGCCTGCCTCGGTAACATTTATGTTCGACAGCTTCAATGAAGATACACGCAAGACGGAAAAAGACAAGTACATTGCCCGCTTTAACTGGGTAACTCCAGTAACAACGAAGTCGACGCAGCTCTTTTATGCGAAAAAATCCGATTTTGACAGCAACGGTGGCAAGTTCACGGATTTTGTGTTGGGAACCAATTTTACAGTAGATTTGAGGAGCAATATTGAGAATTTGAAGTATACGGGCGCAGGGACGCAATACTCAGTCGACCCGGTCCAAAGCCATAAGGCACAAACGGCTGTCCTCGAGCCGGGGACGGAATATGTGTATAGCGTAGGCGACGGCGTCCAAAATGTGACGAGCGTTACAGCGCCTGCCAGCTTCAAGACACCTGCCAGCAACATCAATACGTTTAACTTCAACTGGATATCCGATGCCCAAGCAAACGATACCAGAGGCTATGCAGCAACGCTTGATAGTTATAATCAAATGAGCAAAAAAGCGCTGACGCAAGCATTTACAGACTTTCCGGATGCTGCGTTTGTCCTGAGCTCGGGCGACCAGGTCAACTTTGGTTTCGACACATGGGAATGGGATGCATTTTTTGAGGCCAACCAGGATTTGTTCTCGAAAGTGCCGCTTTACATGGCGACGGGCAATCATGAGTTCGATGGAGCGGGCAACAGCTGGGCAAACAACAGTTGGGCTCCTGTGGACCCCACGCTGCAGAACTTTTTGGGCCGCCACAATCCGCCTAAAAATGGCGCATCCTTCTACGGCGGCGGCGAAGGCACGGAACGCATGGTTTCGGGTATGACGAAATTGCAGCTCGAATCCAGCAACTACTATTTTGTACATGGCGACACGCTGTTCTTGGTGATGGATTATCAGGATCAGAGCACCGCCGCGCAGATCAAAGCACAGCAAGACTGGATGAAAGCCGTCGTGAAACAAAATCCGACCAAATGGCGCGTTGGAATGTTCCACAAAACGCTGTTCGGATACCGGATGGCCACCCCTGTAGCCTCCTGGACGGACGCTTTTGATGAAGCGGGAATTGATGTGGTGCTGATGGGACATGACCATATTTATGCCCGCACCAAGCTTCTCGCGAGCGGCAAAGTCGTTGCAGAATACGGCGATGGAACAACCTATCTGACGAATTACTCTGCAAATAAGGACAACCGCGGACCGTTATACAAAGAAAATCCTGCCATTGCGTACATCGATATAAGAGAAGTCGGACGGGGATTTGCCAATATTTCGATTTCGCCTGATCAAATTAGAGTGACAAGCAAAGGTTTCGATAAAAACGATGTACTGCAAACCGGGGATATCGACGTGCTGGTTACCAATAAGCCGCGCACTTATGATTTGAATGCCTGGAATTATCCTGCGGTTCCGCAGGAAGTCGATGAATTTACGATCACGAATATTGCCGTCAACGGGCTTGCCAAAGAAGGGCAAACATTGAATGCCTCGATTACGCCAGCGAGCGCTACTGCATCCTTCAAATGGGAAAGCTCGAAGGACGGTACGTCGTGGACGACTATTGCAGGAGCAACAGCTGCTAATTATGCGATCAAAGCGGCGGACATAGGTACATATTTGCGAGCCGTTGCAACGGGAACAGGTTTTTATAACGGAGTCGTAACCAGCACTGCCATAGGCAAGGTCACTCCGCTTGCCGGCAGCGGCGGCTCAGCAAAAATAAAAATCAAAACAGCAAGCGATCTGGTTGCACTGTCGCAAAGTTTCGGCACGCCTGAATTCCCGTTTGACGGGAATTACGAGCTGTCGGCGGATATTGATATGACAGATGTTGCGTTTACATCGATCGGCAGAGACACGGTTCCAAAACAATTTATTGGAACATTTAACGGAAAAGGTTATATAATTCGCAATCTCAAAATTTCTTCCACCGATACCAGCACGGGCTTCTTCGCTTATATCGGAACTGGTGGCAGAGTAGTAAATCTGAATTTGGCAAATGTGGACATAACCGGTATGAATAGAACTGGAATCATTGCAGGGGTATCCAGCGGTACGATTGAAAACAGCTATGTGGACGGCAAAGTAACCGGCACCGGTTATACAGGCGGTATAGCAGGGCTGCTCTATGCGGGTACATTGCAAAACACGGTCATGAACGCAAATGTTAGCGGGACCACAGTAGGCGGCTTAATTGGAGGCACCAATTACAACGGTTCTGGTTGGTCGCTTATTCAACAAACAGTTGGAAATGTAATTTTGAATAACGATGTGAGAGGTACGGTTACAAGGATCGGTGAAACTCAATATTCCGGTGGTATCGTTGGTGATATGGGCGGCGGTTCGGGCAGCGTACTTCAGACCTTTAATGGCAATGCAATCTCATCTGAGATTATTGGAACTCCTACGAAGCTGCTCGCAGGCTATTGGTCAGGCAGCAGGCCGATCGTCGACTCCAATCAAGTGAACTACTATGACAGCGCCAAGTTAAACACAAGCGGCATACCTTCGGGAACCGTCCCTGTTTTTGTAGTGAAGTCGGCAGCTGATTTTGCACAGCAAGCAACTTACGTGGCTTTGGGATGGGACTTTACGGACATTTGGAAATGGGATGCAATGAATAACGTACCAGTGCCTCGAGTGCTTGATCTTGGCGGGGGCTCAGATAAAATAAAAATCAAAACACCAAGCGATTTGGTTGCATTGTCACAGAATTTCGGCACGCCTGAATATCCGTATGATGGAAATTACGAGCTGTCGGCGGATATCGATATGAAGGATGTGGAATTTGCCGCGATCGGCGGAAACGACACTTCAAAGCCATTTATAGGCACGTTCAACGGAAAAAGATATACGATAAGTAATCTCAAAATTTCGACCAACAACAGCAGTACAGGTTTCTTTGCCTACATTGGCAATGGAGGCAAAGTCGTAAATCTGAAATTGTCGAATGTCGATATTACCGGCGGCAATAGCACAGGTGCCATTGCAGGGACTTCCATGGGCACGATTGAAAACAGCTATGTGAATGGTAAAGTAACCGGTGGAAGCAATACTGGCGGTATTGTAGGTACGCTCCATGCAGCCACTTTGCTAAATTCCTTCGTATTTGCAGATGTGAGTGGAACAACAGTTGGAGGCTTGATTGGCGGTACAGGTTGGAACGGTGCAGGTTCGCCTATTCCCGTTCGATATGAGACTTCGCCAACCGTAATTCTGAATAACTATGTGGGTGGAACGTTTAATAAGCTTGGCACATATTCCGGTGCAATGGTTGGGGATATGGGCGGTTCTGCGGGCAATCTGCTCCAAACCTTAAATGGCAATGTGGTAGCCAATGCAGTTAATGGACCTGCTCCTGGTTCAATCGCAGGGTATTGGTCCAGCAGTAGGCCAATCGTCGACTCCAATAAAGTCAATTACTATGACGGCGCGCGTTTAAGCACTAGTGGATTGCCTTCAGTGATTATCCCAGCATTTGCATTAAAGTCGGCTGCTGATTTTGCGCAGCAAGCAACCTTCGAAGCCTTGGGATGGGACTTCACGAACGTATGGGATTGGGATGCAACGAACAACATTCCCGTGCCTCGAGTGCTTGATCTTGGTGAAGAAGAAGAAGAAGAAGAAGACAACTTCGTAACCATTATTGCATCTGCAGGAGCGGGCGGGACAATTTCTCCTACTGGCAATGTTTTGGTCGAGCGCGGACAGAGCCAGAAGTTTACGTTTACTCCAAATAACTATTATGAAGTCAACACGGTTACAATTGACGGAGTGGAGAACGCAGAGGCTGCGGCGGCAAGAGAGTATACCTTTAATAATGTTATCGCCGTACACACGATTGAAATCACCTTCAAGCTTTCAGAAGGCGTCTCTGGTAAAGCTCCAAGCGTAATTTCAACAAGCGCGTATTATAACAAAGCTGCGAAAAAGCATATTCATGTAGAGGTAGATTTCGGAAACGGAGCATTGGGAATTCCAATGCAAGACCAGCAAAATGCGGTAGAAAGCGTCAAATTCAAGAAGCTGGATGGCAAATTGGTTCTTGATGCCGCTGCAAGCTTCTGGTTCCCAGGTTCAGGCTATGGCTTAGCCGAAAATGTGCTTGAAATTTGTTATGACGACCTTGAGAATAAGACAGACGAATATGCTAATTTAGTTCCAGGGAATTATCTTCTGGAAATCATCTTTGCAGACATAAGCAACACTGTTGCCACTATACCTGTGTTAGTGGAAGACGGGGAAGGCGGTGGAGGAGAAGGAACAATCTCTGCTCTAACTGTTGCCGGCGGTACGGTTGAAGTAGACGGAGCTGCCGCAGGAAGTTCTGCACAGGTTGAGGAAGGCTCGACGGTTAAAGTAGCTGCGGCTGTTCCAAACGGACAACGCTTTGTAAAATGGACTGCGACAGGGCTTGCATATGAAAGCAATACCACAAATCCATTGACATTTACGATGCCGGCAAACCCGGTTTCATTGACGGCTGAATTCGAAAATGAACCGATGACGAACGCGGATTTGAGCGATCTTACGGTGGACGGTACGACAATAAGTGGATTTAACGCGAATACGCTGAGCTACACGCTGAATGTACCGAACGTAAAAACTTCAGTGACGGTAGCGGCAACCGGGTCCGACTCGAAGGCAACTGTCGCTGTCGCAGGCGGCAGCAACCTGGTTGTTGGAGACAACACCATAACGGTTACCGTTACGGCGGAAGACGGAGAAACAATGAAGGTCTATACGGTTATCGTAAAGCGCGGGGCAGCAGGGCTGTCTACCAATGCCGAACTGAGCGATCTTACGGTGGACGGTACGACAATAAGTGGATTTAACGCGAATACGCTGAGCTACACGCTGAATGTACCGAACGTAAAAACTTCAGTGACGGTAGCGGCAACCGGGTCCGACTCGAAGGCAACTGTCGCTGTCGCAGGCGGCAACAGTCTGGTTGTTGGAGACAACGCTGTAACGGTGACCGTAACGGCGGAAGACGGAACGACGACAAAAGTATACACGATTACCGTACAACGTGCCGCCGCCTCGACAGGCGGAGGAGGAACGACCGCACCTGCAACTGACAGCAAACAAACGCTGCCTGCCGGAACCGGGGGGACGGCCCAGTTCGAAAAAAATGCCGTCACCATTGCGGTTCCTGCCGGAGCATCGGAGAAGCAATTGACGATTACGGTGGAGAAGGTGCTCCAAACCTCGCAGCTCGTAACGAACAATGACATTCTTCTTAGCCCGGTATATGAGATTCTGAAAAACTTTACAGAAAACTTCTCGAAACCGATCACGATCACGTTAACGTTCGATCCGGCAACAGTCGGAGCGAATCAAATCGCTTCTCTCTTCTATTACGATGAGGTGAAGAAGGTTTGGGTGGAAATCGGAGGGACGGCGAGCGGCAACCGGATTACGGCGGAAGTCGATCACTTCACGAAGTTTGCGGTATTCGCCGTAGCGAAGAAAGAGCCTGAAGAAAACACAGGTGCAGGCGCAACGTTCAGCGACGTAACAGGCCACTGGGCGGAAGCAAGCATCAAGAAAGCGGCTGCGAAGGGCATCGTCGACGGTTATGCTGACGGCACATTCAAGCCGAACGGCGAGATAACCCGCGCCCAATTCGCGGTGATGTTGGCCCGTGCTCTGAAGCTGGAAGGCAACGGAGCAGAACTGGCGTTTACCGATAAGGAAAGCATCGGCGACTGGGCGAAGCAAGGCATCGCACAGGCCGTGAAAGCCGGTATCGTGAACGGGTACAGCAATGGCAGCTTCAGGCCGAACGCGAAGATCAGCCGCGCCGAGATGGTGACGATGATCGCGAATGCGCAGGGTCTGACCGCAAAAACCAATGTAGCAACCGCGTTTGCGGATCATGCCGACATCCCGGCGTGGGCGGAAGCGGCAGTATCGGCAACGGTCGAGAAAGGAATCGTTCAGGGCATCGGAGCCAACAAATTCGCGCCGAACCAAACGGCAACGAGAGCGGAGGCAGCAGTCATTCTGCTTAGAGCGCTCGAGCTTGCCGGCAAATAAAGCTTCATCCCTTCTTTAAATCCAAGCCCCCGGTACTTGAGCCGGGGGCTTGGATTTTATAACAGCACCGGACGGTTTCCGAGAGAGACAGTGACAAACTGAGAAAGCAGTTGTCGCAGCGTTTCCACTGGGATGGCTGCTTTTGATATTGTGGGCGGAGAGTAATCTTCGCAATAACGGGATTAATATAATGGCAGTTCACAATCACTGGCTGTTTGAGAACCAAACCTAAGGAATAGCTCCGGAAAGGGCTATAACATGACGGGGGTAGTGATGACTATCGTTACGGAAAACACTGATTTCTGCCACATCTTGTTACAACTTATGCCAAACTAACCTTACAAAATACTATTAAAAGGATTACTTTTTATGCCAAAATGAATTACAACACACATCTAAGACTGGAATATGATCGGATAACCGATCAAGTGCTAGTCTTTTTTCTATTCTTTATTTTAATCCTGTACGTAGAATGCAGGAATAAGTTGAATTATGCCGAATTATCAGTACCAATCAATAATACATTCAACTATGAAGGAGCAAGATGAGTATGGCTTTCTGGAAAACTCTAGGCAAGGTGACGTCAGCAATAGTTGAAATAGGAGCAAATTCTGTTGCGGAGTCACAAAGAAAGGTAGGCAATCGTATTCAGGAATACGAACGGAAATTGTCTAATGCTGAAAGCTCAGATAAGATGAATAACCCGGAATATGCGCGGAAAGTAAATGAAAACAGACAAAAGTTCGAAACTGCAAAACAAAAAGTATACACAAACCAATCATCAACAAATAAAAGTGTGAATAAAAACCATAATGGTGAAACAACAATCGGTAACAAGACAATAGCTGAATGGGATTCGAAGTGGCGTGGTCTTGGACTATTAGGGTCTCTTTCATTAAGCGATTTGAGTGCGTACAACCAAAGCATAGGTCTCTATAAAGCGGAAATGGGGGGCAAGATATACTATATTGGCAGAGCAATTGAATATAACAATGGCGGATTTAGAAAAAGATTGCGGGATTACGTTAGAGAGAGTGATAGTGCCCGTACGCACAAGTCTGGTGGTAAAATGAATGAAAATGCAGATAGGATTTACATATCTATTTTAGTTATGGGTCATTCACAAGAAGAAGTAGACGCTGTAAAAGCTTTAGAATCTGCATTAGTTGTGAAATATCTCCCAGAGTGGAATGTTCAATTTAAAAAGCTGTAATAAAAGATAATGTAAGGGCTCGCATCAATAATTGTTGCCCAATTCCAAATAAAGAACTCTGAGCAATCAGAGTTCTTTATTTGGATAAGTTAATTTTTGGGCAAATAATCATTCGCCGCAAGCAGAGATTGTTTAAAAACATCGACAGCCATTGCGGCTGATCTCTCCTTCTGAAGAATGATCGTAAATTCCCTTTCTAATTTGCTTTGCTTAATGCGAAGCTCTACAATCTCACCGCTTTCCAGTTCCTTTCGCACGATCCACCTTGAGAGCAATGCAATACCCAAGCCGGAAGCTACAGCTTCTTTGACGCCTTGGCTGCTGTTGAAAATATAAGAGCGTTTGACAGGAAGGTGATTCTCTTTAATAAAATGATCGCTAAAGGCCCGGGTTCCCGATCCATTTTCCCTCAGCACCCAAACCTGATTTTGTAGATTATCCGGCTCTATAACCCGGTATGAGGAGAGAGGATGATCAGCAGGAGCGATGATGATCATGTTATCCTTCATATAAGGGAAGACGTCTAGGTCGGCAGCATGTGTTTCTCCCTCGATGATGCCGATATCCAGTTTGCCTGATCTAACCCCTTCAATTATTTCCTCTGTATTGCCAATCGTAACCTGCATATCGACATGCGGATACTGGTGGGCAAATTCAGCTAATCTCTTCGGCAAAATATACTCTCCGATTGTAAAGCTGGCTCCAATCTGCAAGGCGCCTGTTACTTCATTCCGAAGCAAATGGATGGCTTGTTTGGCTTCTTCATAAAGCAGCAGCATCTGCTTGGCGCGTTTGTATAAAATTTCACCCGCTTCTGTTAACCTGACCTGCTTAGGTGAACGATGCAGGAGCTTGGCACCCATTTCATTCTCCAGATTTCGAATATGCAGACTAACGCCTGGCTGAGAGAGATTAAGCAGCTCAGCAGCTTTGGAGAAATGACTTTGTTCCGTAACGGTGATGAAGACGAGAAGCGCATCCTTAATCATAATTATCCCTCATGATAAGTCGTATTTTAACCTTTATTATGTCATTTTATCTTCAATAAATGCAATCATCAAGTTTAATCATAAGTAATTGTAATGATAGTAATAGCAGATCGGTATTTCACTTCCCACTACTCATGCACTATATTAAATGCTATAGAGCATCAAGATGATAGTTGACGGTATAAGGAGTGGTTGCAATGAGTCAGATTAAAATGGTGAAATTGACGCACAATAAGAACTTCGGATTTATGGCAGGGCTAGCCATTACTCTATTGCTTGCTATTGCAGCGAAATATTTGGCCATGCTGCCGTTTATGGCAATTATGGGTCAGCTTGTTATCGCCATACTGCTTGGCATAGGCTTCAAGGCTGCTATTGGGGTACCGGAGGCAGCGGCTGCTGGAATTTCCTTTTCAAGCAAGAAGCTTCTTCGATACGGTATTATATTGCTTGGCATGAGGCTTAATTTAATAGATATTGTTCACGCAGGTCCTAAAGTATTAGCAATAGCGGTCATAAATATAGTATTCACCATTTTTGTTGTATACGGTTTAACGAAATGGTTTAAGGTTGATGAAAAGCTGGGCCTATTGACAGCATGCGGTACCGCCATTTGTGGGGCGGCCGCAGTCGTGGCGATCTCGCCTCAAATCAAAGCAAGCGACGATGAAACGGCAGTCGCTGCGGCTACGGTTGCGATTCTCGGTACACTATTTACTTTGGTTTATACCGTTATGTATCCTGTTTTGGGTTTAAGTGCGGCAGGCTATGGCATTTTCTCAGGTGCTACGCTTCATGAGGTAGCACATGTAATTGCTGCCGCTGCGCCAGGCGGTCAAGAGGCAGTTGATCTTGCTGTAATCGTAAAGCTGACTCGTGTTGCCATGCTCGTTCCGATTGCTATTCTGATCCGTTTTTGGGCAGGGCGTAATCAGCATGGGAAGGCAAAAGGCAATTTAGGCAAGAAAAAATGGAGGGAGATTCCTATTCCGTGGTTTATTGTTGGATTCATCCTCATGAGCGGCGTGAATACGATAGGAATTATTCCGGCGGACATATCTGCACAGCTGGTCACAGCTGCTTATCTGCTTCTTGCAATGGCGATGGCAGGACTCGGTCTTGGCATCCAAATCAATACCTTCCGGCGTATGGGAATGAAATCATTTGCTGCAGGAGGAATAGGCTCGGTACTGCTTTCGATTGTTGGCTACTTGCTTGTACATGCTTTCGGGTTGGCATAAAACTGGGGGGGGTGAAAAAACTCTGAAATATCAATTACAGACACAATGTTGATAATCAGAGCCATTGTTGATGAGGGATGATCGCAGTAAGATTCTAGTATATCGACGCATCATTAAGCGTCGTCGATCACACTCACATAATGGGGAGGAGATTAATACTATGATTTCATTGCAAAGCGAGCTTTTGAAGCCATTATCTAGTAGTCAGCTTGAGCAGTACAAAAGGGATGGCTTTGTCATAATAAAAAACGGATGCAGCTCCGATTTAATCGATGCTTTTAACAGGCACATCTTCGAGCTCCGCTCGGCACCGCTTGAGGAAACGCCGGATTGGGCAAGAACGTCCGAAAAGTCACGTTATTCCATACGGCTGTTCAATCCCCATCAGCATGACAGTTTCTCTCGGCAAATGATGAAGCTGCCAATCGTGCGTGGGACGCTTGCGCAGCTTATGGGGAAGGAAGCGGTATGCGTGCAGAGCATGTATTTCTATAAAGAGCCGGGCTCACATGGTCAGGCTGCGCATCAGGATTATTATTATATTAAGAATGATCCTATGACAATGGTAGCGGCGTGGATAGCGATGGAAGAGAAGGTTGATGAAGAAAACGGCTGTCTCTGGGTTATTCCGGGCACACATAAGCTAGGTCTCCTTCCGCATGGTAAAGTCAAAAACCTGGATGAGCATGAAGAGTGGACAGACGAGACGGAAGGTATTGATTTAAATCAGCAGATTCCAGTCATTATGGAAAAGGGCGATATTCTGTTTTTCCATGAGCTGCTCATTCATTCCTCCAACCGAAACCGCAGCACGGATCGCTGGCGCCGCTCGTATGTGTGCCACTATATTCGCGAGGATTCCGCAGTTACGCTTCGAGAAGATTTGCGAGAGAAATATACGTTGATTTAATGGCTCTCGGCCCGAACGATCTCGTTCGGGCTTTTTTGTATATCTAATGAGCACGAGCCAATATTTCTGTTGCGATATATAATAGAGGAAACAAGCGGATAAAGGTGGTTGAAGTAATGGATAACTCGTCAAGCATGGTTTCATTTAGTCTTATCCAATCAGCTTGGGCGGGAACGATCATTTATCCAACAGGAGGACGTTATGGTCCACGCATTCAGGATGATATGCAGCTCGTGCTTCTTCATTCTGGAGAAATGGAGATCGAGATTGACGGTAAGGCGCATGTCATAACGCCTGGCTCTGTCGTTCTCTTAAAACCGGAGCATCACGAGCAATTTGCATTTTCTAAACGCGGCGAAACTTGGCATCGGTGGATTTCGATTCATATGAATCCGTTGTCCGAGATGGAAAGAGCTTACTATGAAGAATTACCACTCGTTCTGCCCATATCGGAGGAGTTGAATCGCTTAACGGATGTGATGCTTTCGCTGCAAAATGATCATTCTTCGGATAGTGAAGTGCTTCGCAGCTTAGGCATGTCTGCCATTTTGCTCTACATATCAGAGATAACACGCAAGCGTGAGCTTGAAGAGGTTCATTCATCCATTCTAATGGCGAAGAGTCTGATTCACAGCACTTATCATGAACAATTAACTTTAACGAAGCTAGCCGATTATGGAGGAGTATCGCCGGAGCATCTTGTTCGTTTGTTTCGCCTGCATGAGAATATAACCCCAATCAAATATTTGTGGCAGTATAGAGTCCTTAGGTCACTAGAACTGCTGACACATACCGGGCTAACCATAACAGAAATTTCGCTGCGCTGCGGCTTTAAATCAACGTTTCACTTTGCCAGAATGGTTAAGCAGCAGACAGGTAAGACACCTTCAGAGATTAGGGCCTTTTCTTGGAAAGGGCATTAAAGAGAAAGAAAATGGCATGAGAAAAGCTCCATCCATCGCTTCAGCAGTTGGATGGAGCTTTTTTCGTATAGCTAACCTTGCAAAACTTATTTCCTATTAAATATTTTACCAATCAATAGAAATGGTTTAAAAGGAAGCATAATAAATTTATCGACATATTCAGTCTTCAATCCTGAATATGTCGTTCTTTTAGTAGGGAATACCCGTAATTGTTTAGACTATAAGATAAAGTTATGATGCTATCTTTGCTAGCTAACCTTATATGTTAGGACAGCAAATGACCTATCACCAGAACCCAAACCTCGACAAATAAAAGAAGCAAACAGCCTAGAATGGAAGCAATTGACCGTGTTATGGTTCTCCAAGTCTTCACGCCACCAAGCCCCATTATACTGAAAACAAATACAAGGGCAGCCGCAGCCATGATGATATAATGCGGATTAACCATCTTAATGGATGTAATCGATACAATTAAGAAGGCTACCCAGCAGAGCAGCATGCACAAAAACGACCAAAGATTAATTAATTTTTTCATTAAGGCCTCCGAGTAAGAACTACTTAATCGTAACACCCCTCTTCGAATAATCAGATGGGCATACTTCTACTACTTTTGCTTTTATTATTACATATACAGATCGATTTTATCCTTTATTAAGCTAACTTTTTTATATATGTTAGAGATCACAATTTCGTATATTTATGGTAAACTAAGCCAATGGACCACTGAGAGTGAGGAGTGTAGCATTGGAACACTTAATCGGGAAGCAAATTAAGCATGATGTATTAAATGTATATGGTGTTACGATTGTACCTGCTAACTCTATTATTACTCGTGAAACGCTGCAACTTATGTCGAATCATCGAGTGGACTTTAATGCTTTAGTCCTATTAACTGAACAGAAAGATACGACTCGAACACGTTTGCAAACACATGAGCTTGTCGGACAAACAGTCGCCTTGTCCAAGGAACTATTTGAATCCATAGCCGTTTCTCGTAAAGTGCCTTTAATGGAGATTCGGAATGAAGTTTTGCCTGCTATTCTGGAGTTGTCCAAAAATCCAGATATTTTTGAATTGTTTGAAGCCGTGCGTGCTAAGGATGATTACGTCTACCAGCACAATGTAGGAGTCGGAGTTATCTCAACACTCATCGGAAGATGGATACAATTAGACGAAGCTGAGTTGCTAATCTTGTCTCTTGCCGCTACGCTGCATGATGTCGGGAAAGTAAAGCTTCCGCTTGAAGTACTGAATAAGCCGGGGAAACTAACCGAGGTCGAATTTCAGCTAATTAAGAAGCATACGATTTATGGCTACGAGCTGCTGAAAGGAACGACAGGATTAAGCCAAAGAATAGCCAGAGTTGCTTTGCAGCATCACGAGCGCGAGGACGGCAACGGCTACCCATTGGGATTGAAGAAGGATAATATAGATCTATTTAGCTCCATTGTGGCAGTTGCTGATATTTTCCATGCGATGTCATCGAATAGGCCGTATCATGAGCCGCTTACCTTTCATGAAATTATTAGTCAGATGAGCGAAGGGAAATTTGGTGCTTTAAACCCGCGGATTATCTCATTATTTATTGAAAATATGATGAAGCGACTGGTCGGAAAGCAAGTCCTCTTAACCGACGGACGCGAAGGCGAGGTTGTTTATATTAACCCGCATAATATCGAAACGCCCCTTATTAAGCTGGCTGATTACTTCCTGGATCTCAGCCTAGAGCGTAATATACAGATCAAAGCTATAATCGCATAACCTTACATATTCCGCAAAATGCTGCTGATCAACATCTGTTGATTAGCAGCATTTTTTATTCACTATGCATGAGGGATGTGCATTTCTGCTTGCTCTAACCTTCAAATTCCTCAGCGGCAGTTATATGCATGCTGTCTTCCTCATTGTCCCGAATCGTCTTCTGCAGGACAAGGCATGCCACGATAAGAAAAGCACCGGCGATAGCATAGTAGCCTTTTACATAGAGCGGCTCTTCCAGCGTGTAAATTCCAATATACTGAGCTAGGATAGCGATAACAAAACCAGCCCAAGCCATGAATGAAAAGGCGGATGTGTTGCGGCTTCTATAGCTTGGATTGTAATCCTTAAGATATTTATCTTCATCGTTGTCACGCGCTACCTTCTGGAGCAGGAATGAGGTGATGATTAAGAGAACGCCTGTTACAGCATAGTAGCCCTGTACGGACATAGGCTGTTTGAGTGTGTATATGCCAATAAATTCGAAGCCGCCTGCGATCAGAAATGCTGCCCACGCCATGAACGTATAAGTTGGAGTATTGCGCCGGCGATAAAAGTTGGCTGATTTGCGAACATGCAAATTTTCTGTTTTTTCCATTTTGGAAAGCCTCCCGAATTGTATTGTTGTTGATGACTTTAGTTTACAGGATATCCCTATAACCGAAAGTACCAACTTATTATGGTACCAGGTACTAGAACTTGCTAAACATAAAAAAGCCCAAAAAGCCCTCAAACGGAATCATTCCTGCTTGAAGAATGATTGATCAGGGAAGATGAGGAATATGCAGTCAGTAAAATCGCTTACAAATTTATGCAGCTTGAATACGGTATCATCCTGTCGCGCGAAAGCGACTAGGATGGTACCGGTTGCCACGGGCTTAACGTTTTCTTAGCTCGAAAAATTCGCATTTTTTTCTTTGGTGATAGGCGATATCACTTACACCTGCTTGGGTGACAACAATGCTATCATCGAATCGCACGACCAGCGAGCTTGAATCGACGATTTGATTGTCTTGAAAAACACGGATGCGAATTTGTTTTTCTAAGACCTCTTCGAAATCATGGTCCGTTTGCAGACGACGGTTTATGGCCATGCGCAGGCTCCTTCCATTATGAGAAATGATATATTTGTAGTCTATCGCAAGTATGCTGGATTGCAAAGTCCCCGATGTCTGCACGGCAGCTTGCAATTGCTGAATAACAATCACAGTCAAATGGGCGCATCATATAGGCAAAGCTGAGCGAAGAGAAGAGGAACTTGTTATGCTACGATTAGGTAAGCGTTATCAACTAATCCTAGATGAGGTGGAGTATGAAATTATCAGTATTCACTGTAATGCTGCCAGATTGTTCGGTTAATCAAACTTTGGAGCTGCTGCGCAATAATGGTTATGACGGCGTTGAGTGGCGGTTTACTCATAATGATCCTGCCAAACAGAGTGAAGCACCTTCGTTTTGGGGAAATAATTACTCGACGATTGAAGCTTCCTCTTCTGAAGATGAGCTGCTTGCTTTGAAGCGTCTTACTGATGATGCAGGCCTCGTCGTACCGAATTTGGCAGCATATATTGGATCAGGGGATCTGGCAGCGACTGAAACGGCTATGCGTGCGGCGAAGCTGCTTGGCGCACCTTCGGTACGTATAGGTGTACCTGGATATGATCGCAGCCGCCATTATGCGGATTTGCTCAAGGAAGCACGCAATTATTTGCATCAGACACAGGAATTGAGCCAAACCTATGGCGTTAAAGGTGCAATTGAGGTCCACCACGGCAATATCGCATCGAGTGCGACACTGGCGCGCCAGCTTGTTGACGGGCTGGATGCGGATCGAATCGGTGTTATTTATGATCCGGGCAATATGGTTCACGAAGGCTTCGAGCAGTACAAGCTGGGGCTTGAGGCGCTTGGTGAGTATTTGGCACATGTCCATGTCAAAAATGCGATATGGAAGCGTACTGCTGCATCGCTGCCCGATAAGGAAACGGCAAGCTCCGATGGCCAAAGTAAGCCCCATGCTCCATTGTGGCAAGCCGCATGGTCGCCGATTTCAGAGGGTATTGTGCATTGGCCGCAAGTTATTGCCGATCTTAAGGCTGTGGGCTATGATGGCTGGCTCAGCTTCGAGGATTTTAGTGCATCGGCACCTTCGGACACACTTCTACGCGAAAACATTGCATACATTCGCTCTTTACTGTAGAACCATTTTAGAGAGGGCTTATTATATCTAGGTTAAATAAGAAAGGCAGGAGAGTGCGGGCTGTATTCAGCCCGCACTCTTTTTATGAGTTTAAGCTTTGTTAAATCTAACCTCTGTCTTCCCTGGAGGGGCCGTCTTCTTTTTTGGCCGAGTTTGGCATAAGAATAGGAGTAGAGGAAGCGGGCAGGAGGGGATTGGTTTGGCAAAATGGGGCAGAAAGGGCTTGCGATTTCGTCCATTTGGCAGCGGGCGGATGAGACTTTTCTCGGGACGTTCATTCTCTAGAGTGAAGACGGTCAGCTGGGGCAGCCGCTCAGGCTCATCGACGACTCGCTCTACTCCGCCGAAGAAGTGGGGGACGGGAACAAGTGCCTCATCCATCAAATGGGGTGCTAGGCCTAGCTCCAGCTCCAGCGGCAAATGGGGAACGAGACGTTCTCTGCTCAGATTCGGCAGCCGCGCTGGAATCGGGAATAGCTCAAGTATGGGCAGCGCTTGGGGAGCGCGTCCTGTAAAGCCAAGATTTCGGCGCCGTACGGTCATTCTCATAACACTTATCATCATGATGCTGTTCTCGATTCAGTCTTTTGTTTATGTTGAAAAGAATTTACGCCCGCCGTTAATGAATGTCGCTAAAATTCGTGTTAAGCAGATGGCAACCCAAGCGATTAATAAAGCCATTACCGAGCAGGTAGCCAATCGAACCAATTCGTCTGATCTCATTGACTGGAAAATGAACAGTGAGGGCAAAATTTCCGGTTTCATGCTGAATTATGCCGAGCATATGAGTATCACCTCGCAAACGATCAATACGGTTCAATCAACTTTAAATGCAATGAAGAATATTCCTGAGCATATACCGATCGGTCATGCATTCAATAGTGCTATTATTTCCTCTTACGGCCCGCGTATACCGGTGAAATTCGAGCCAGTGGGAGTCGCGAAGGTGGATCTTAATACCAGACAAAGCGATGCGGGAATTAATATGATTTTAGTTGAGGTATATATACGCATTATTGCTGAGGTTACGATTATTATTCCATTTGATACCGAGCCTGAAGTCGTTGAAACCGATATACCTATTTCCTACCTTCTCGTCGTAGGCGATGTGCCTATGTACTATTATGATAATACTGGCAAGCCGGTTGGTGAATCGGCGGCGCAAGCGCCGAACATTTCTGTACCGCTTGGACAAGGAAAGGGGGGCGGCGGGGTTTCCTCCAGCACAGAAAACAGCAACGATGCTTCATCTCATGCGGGAACTCAGAATGGCCCAACGGCAGGGGCAACAACCGAGGAAGGGGCAAAATCGAATAATCACAACGGAGCAGAGAATAACACAGGCCATTCAGCGAATAATTGACACACCAAAAACGACTTTATCTCTCCTTGCAGCTGCATGCGGAGGATAAAGTCGTTTTATTCCATCAGTTTCGTGCTCCCAATCGTTTAAGCTCGGCCTGCTCCCATCGTTTGAGCATGGGATACGGATCAAATGACCACTCGAATAAACCGCGGTCGCTATATACGCCATAATGGAGATGAGGCGGAAATTTTCCTTGTGTTCCTGGTTTGCCATAACCTGAGCTGCCCACCCAACCAACGATCTGACCAGGCTTCACGATATCCCCTACATTTACGGTCTTGTCATAGCCGGACAGATGAGCGTAATAGTGGTAAAAGTTATTGAGATCGCGTATACCGATTCTCCATCCGCCGAAGGGATTCCACCCCTTTACCTCAACGACGCCGTAGCAGGTGCTTCGAACCGGCAAGCCATGATTGGCAAAAATGTCTGTCCCCTCATGGGTACGCCTGCCGCCCCAGCTCCGGCCGGTTCCCCATGTGCTTTTATAAGCGTAATTATTGCCGACCGGAACCGGAAAAGCATGCTCGAACAGATCAAGCTTTCCGAACTTGGCATAAATACGTGCAAACTGCTGAACACGCTGCACGGAGCGATTGTTTTGATAATACTGCCACAGCCCGATTGCGATATCATCGTCTGTCGCTCCGTATGCAGAAATTCGATTGACAAGCGAATAAAGCAGGTCTACATCACTTGTTCGCTCTGCTTGCCCATCCCCATCGGCATCACGGCCAATGCCGTCAAAGAAACGAATCGACAAAGGGGAGCTGTCCTGGGCATCGGGATTTAATATCCCTGCCCAACGTTCTTGGTCGATGAATACGCCTACGGTACTCCCAAGAGGGGGCCTGCTCTTTGGTTTTACTTTAGATATCGTTCGTTCATATTGATCAATTGCTGCTATCCAGTACCAAGGAATGTCGGTAAGTACATTTAATTTATTGTATAGTTCAATCCTTAATGCGTATGGGTTCGCTTCTGCTTCCGCTTGCGTTTCTACAGCTGCCGGCAGCTGCTCCGAGCGAATGGAGGCATGTGCCAAGCTGGCGGGCAGAGAAATGAACATGGAAGCAGCGGTTATAGCCGTAACAAGAGGAATTGTCAGTTTCATCGTCTCACCCTTCCGGAAAGCATGACGGTTATAACGTTATGTTTTGCAAACAATTGGTTTTTATACGCCTAGAAAAAGACGATAAAAAACGTTTGAGAATCTCAAAAAAGATCATTTTCGAAAACCGGTCATAAAAAATTACATTTAAATATGCGTAAAGGGGGAAAGTGATAGATAACGATTGTGGACGAATACGTAAGAAAGTGCTATTTTTATTTGAAATCTGTTATAATAATCATAAGTTTAGGACTTATAAATGAACGTGAAAGCAGGTAATGCCGCATGAAACAACAAGAAACACTTAAAAAGCCTGATTGGCTCCGCATAAAACTAGCGACGGACGGTAATTTTGCCGAAATTAAAAATATGATGCGTTCGAAGACACTGCATACGGTTTGTGAAGAAGCGCGTTGTCCCAATATTTATGAATGCTGGTCGAATCGCACCGCTACATTTATGATTTTGGGCGATATTTGCACGCGTGCTTGCCGTTTCTGCGCGGTTAAGACAGGCATGCCCACTGAGCTTGATTTGGATGAGCCGGAACGGGTGGCAGAGGCTGCTGAGCAAATGAACCTGCAGCACTGTGTTGTTACTTCTGTTGCGCGTGATGATCTCAATGATGGTGGCGCTTCGATATTTGCAGCAACTGTTCGAGCGGTTCGGAAACGGATGCCGTTTTGCCGCGTCGAGGTTCTTATTCCGGATTTTCTTGGCAACAAAGATGCCCTTCAAATCGTTATGGATGCTAATCCAGACATATTGAATCATAACGTTGAGACTGTAGAGCGGCTATCAGATCGCGTTCGTGCCAAAGCGAAATACAGCCGTACGATGGAACTGCTAAGACGTGCTAAGGAAATGAAACCAAAAATTCCAACCAAATCGAGTATTATGCTAGGTGTTGGTGAAGAATGGGATGAAATTTTACAAACGATGGATGATTTGCGCGCTAACGATGTTAACATATTGACATTGGGTCAATATTTGCAGCCTTCGCCAAAGCATTTGCCGATCGTACGTTATGTCCACCCGGACGAATTTGCGAAATTGAAAGAAGAAGGGCTGAAACGCGGATTCCGTCACGTAGAATCTGCACCGTTAGTACGCAGCTCTTATCATGCGCATGAGCAAACCGATTCGGCACACGCAGCAATTGCTGCAGATACCGTAGAAGCGGAATATGGCCGTGAGATTTCTTCCGGTGCATGCTCGAGCAGTATCTAGCTGACGCTCAAGATGAGGTGGGGACAATGGCTTTGATTCATATCGGAGGAAAATCATACGAGATTGTTCATGAAAACAGAAACGGCTGGAATCCGGAAGCATTTCGCGATCGATATAGCGAGGTTCTGGAACGTTATGATTATATAATCGGTGATTGGGGCTATAGTCAGCTGCGGCTGAAAGGTTTCTTTCGAGATAATCATCAGAAGGCGACAAAGGAAAGTACTTTTTCTGGTATGTCTGATTATATTAATGAATATTGTAATTTTGGCTGTGCTTATTTCATTCTTGAGAGGACTCAAAGCACGAAGAAGGAACCAGGAGATTATGACTTGGATGCCTATGAGCCTCCAAAACTAGAATCTAATGAGCTTCTTGACGAGGCAGAGGCTGAGAATGCTGAGGGAACTGAGCATGATGAAGAGGATGAGATAGCAAGCGCAGCAGAAGCTGCAGTTGCCCCGGCACAAGAGAGACATGTCCGCAATTACCGGGATAATCGCCATAGAAGCTCAAATCGCAGCAACAATGAGAGCCGTAAAAACGATGAGAGCAGCGACGGTTCAGAGGGTCGTAAGAATGGCGATAATCAGGCCGAGACTAGAACCAATGGTGAGCAGCGAGGCGGGAAGCGCGAGCAGCAGCAGCGGAAGAACTTCCGCGGCAATGATAATCGTGGCAAGAAGCCTTTCAAGCTTGCAGCAAGTGAAACAGCAGCGGCATCTGCCGATTCGGTTCGACCAACCAAAAAAGACACCGAGCGCCCTTAAGGGGACGTTCGGTGTTTTTTTTGCTAATGGACATCGTAGCCGAGAAACGCTTCACGCACTCGAGTCCAGAATGGAAACGGGCGATAACGAGCAAAGCTTACCTTACGGCTGGATACACAGCATTTGATAGAACGAATATCGCTGCGCATAATGCTGACGTGATCGATTGTGAGCTGAATCCGTTGTTCCTTCTTTGAAATAATATCGCAGTGATGATGCTGCGGCAGCAGGACGGATGAGCCTAACGTCCGATACACGCGATTATTGATAGATGCGATTTCGGCAATTTGCAAAGATTCAATGGACGGATGAACGATTGCGCCGCCTAAGCTTTTGTTATATGCGGTGCTACCCGACGGAGTGGAGATCACGATTCCGTCTCCGCGGAACATTTCAAATAGTTCGTCATTAATGTTAATTTGAGCGACCAGCGTACCATCTACACCTTTCAGCGTAAATTCATTCAACGACAAATAATGACGGGATTCGGTCGGCATTTCAAGCTCAATTTGTGCTAATGGGTATCTGACAATTCTAGGCGTTTCTGTTGCCATCATGGCTACGAGCTGCTCCAGCTCATCGGCCTGCCAATCAGCATAAAAGCCTAGATGACCTGTATGAATGCCGACAAATGCGACATTCGTAATTTGGTCGACATACGTATGGAAAGCCTGCAGGAGCGTACCGTCTCCTCCGATGGAAATGACAATTTCCGGAGTCTGGTCATTCCGATTGAAGCCGTGCTCTGCTGCTAAGGCATGGAATTTTTCCGCTAACGACTTGGATAACGAATCTCCTCGATCAATTACCGCATACTTCAAAGATAAATCTCCTTCCGATCTGCATAGTACTCTAAATGATAAAGGAAATTGTTAATTATATCAATGAGTTGAGCGTGCATTCGACAAGGAGAGGATGGATTAAGGCCCAAGCCAGCCCCAAAGAAGGTATACAAGCGCCATGGCAAAAAAGCTGTGCGTCAACCTGGCTAGTACAAATGGACGATATCGCAAATCTGTTCGGCTAAGCAAGCTGGCAATTTGAGCATGCACTGAAAGTCCTCCCCATGAAAGCACCCAGGCCGCTATCGCAGTTTGGTGCATAAGTCCCGTGCCTGCCGTACCTGCCGCTCTCGCTCCAAGCGTCACTTCGAATACCCCGAAAATACTCGCATCAGCAAGCTGCTTTGGCAATCCTATGATTTGAAATAAAAACCGCAGCACCTCAGCCAATGCTTCAACAATGCCCGCATGGCTCAGCATTTCCATAACGACAGAGAAAAAAACGACAAGCCCTCCCACGACGATCATAAGCTTGAGAGCAGATCTGACGGAGTCTTGAAGCAAGGCTCCTAGACCACGCCCGTCAAGCAGCCTTGCTTGGTGCATCGCTCTGAGGGCTTCGGCCATACGGGAGGGGCGATACTTATGTCTTCCTTCACTCTTCGTGATTCGGTTCTCACCAGCAGATGAAGGGGCATGGCGATCGTGGAAGCGCATCAGGAAACCGATCAGTAGACCGCCGCCGTAATGAGCAGCAGCAAGAATTGGAGCAAGCGCGACATTATGGAAAAACCCGACGGAAACAGCCCCAATTAGAAAAATGGGATCAGACGTCGTCGTAAACGCGACAAGCCGTTCGCCTTCTGCCCGATTGATGAGGCGCTGCTCCCATAGTTGCGCTGTAAGCTTCGCACCAACTGGATATCCTGAAATATAGCCCATTGCCACGACAAAGCCGCCGGTACCCGGAAGCCGAAACAAGGGCCGCATAAAGGGATCAAGAAGCCTCCCGAAAAAATGAACAATACCAAATCCAAGCAGCAATTCAGATATGACGAAAAAGGGGAATAATGCCGGGAATAAAACTTGCCACCAAATGGAGAGTCCGCGTAGTGACGAATGTAAGGCTTCCGTAGGATAGACGGTCATTAACAGCACAATGAATATTGCACCAAGCGCGGTTATCGATAATGGATGGACGAATGAGCGCAGCAGGACGGCCGCCTCCTTATTCTTTTATAGGAAATGCATATGGCAAACAGAACGGTCGTACAACCCCTCCTACACATATATGTCAGAAATGGGACATCCATCACTTGTATAAGGTAAAAAAACATTTTTTCACGAAAGAAAACGTTTACAAAACGCTGGATTCCTAGATTATTTATGGTACAATAGATTTACCTTTTAAATGGTTGGAGTGATGAACATGAGTATAATCGCTGGCATTCTTGTCTGCGCATTCGTCTATGTCATTCGAGAATCTCTTACGGCACCGGGTGAAGAGGATTATGAAGGTTAGTGGGAATTACGTTCTAATTGATGAGCCCGCAATGCAGATGCGGGCTTTTTTTTATCTATTTGCATTTTAATTTTATGATATAATACAAATGACCTACACATGGAGATGAATTTGATGACAAGTAGTAAAATTAGCCTTTATGAAGCTATCGGCGGACCTGAGACTTTAAGACTAATTGTGGAAGCTTTTTATCCAAAGGTACAAGCCCATCCGTTACTAGGGCCTTTATTTCCTGAAGATATTGACCCTGTTATAGACAAGCAATATATGTTTTTAACCCAGTTTTTTGGAGGACCGTCTCTTTACTCAGATGCATTTGGGCATCCGATGATGCGTGCACGGCATCTCCCTTTCCCTATAACGCCCGAGCGAGCGGAAGCATGGCTCGGATGTATGCGCAGAGCACTGCAAGACGTTGGTATCGAAGAGGATCTGCAAACCATCATAATTGATAGATTATCCGCACCCGCACATCACTTTGTGAACACATCTGAAGAGGAGACGTGATCATTATGGAACCACTTTACCAATCCAAAATGGAATGCATCTGCTGCGAAAATATTTTTATGACCTCGCGTGTTAGACCAAGCTTCAAAAGAGCTTCGAAGACGGATTCGGATTTTTGCGGCTATTATAAAGCAGAGGTCAATCCAGATTACTATGTTGTCCGTGTTTGTCCGGAATGCGGCTTTGCCTCAACGGAGAACGGATTATCGAAGCTAAGCGATCAACAAAAAAAGAATTACATGGATAGTATCGGGTCTCATTGGAAGAACCAGGACTATTGCGGTGAACGGAATGCTCAGCAAGCGATGGCTTGCTATAAGCTAGCCCTGCTGTCTGCTCAGGCGGTTGGGGATAAAGATCGGGTGATTGCAGGTATTCTCCATCATATTGCGTGGCTGAATCGCTATGAATCGAATGGAAATGAGGAAATACGTTTTCTGCGGTTCGCGCTGCAGGCCTACATACGCGTGTATGAAGCGGAGGGTGTTGCGCTTAACAATGCAAAGCTCATGTATCTGATCGGGGAGCTTTATCGCCGAATTGGAGAACCAAATGAAGCTGTACGTTGGTTCTCGCGCGTCGTCAATGATAAGAAAATTGTCGATGCATCCATGATCCGCGCCAGCCGAGAGCAGTGGCAGCTAATCCGGGAAGAGCAGAACGCCAGACCTTCAGACATGTCCAGCGACACTTCTCTAACCGGTGAAGCAGCGGAAACGAAACCGGCTGTTTCTACTATCGCTTAACGGATTTTTTTGCGAAGGATACGGTCAGTCAATAAATAGTCCCGGTCTGCATCGACGATTGTTACTTTATTATGGCAGCAAGGGAACACGCATAATCTCTTTGTGCCCTCTTGAATATCCTTCAGCTCAGATGGTCGAACGGGCAGCAATACATTGTCCGCCTCGCAGAAGGGACAGCTGGTTACATAGAGATCACCCATCAAAATGTCATAAGGCCATGCTTTTTCGAAAGGAATCATGATTTTTCTTCACTATCGGATGAGGCTGGACTGCTGGTTTTGGCAAGCTCTGCAAGCTTCTGAAGCAGGATGTGACGAGGCATATGCATCAAATGCTCGATTGGCACGCCAAGCTGCTCGGATAATTTAATAGCCGTGTCTGCAGATATTTGCAATGGTTGGGACATGGTGAAATTCCTCCAATCTGTTTATAATTAAGTTATACACCGCCGAGAAGGTTTGCGCAAATAAAAACGCGGCCTCATCTCGGCTTTTTTATATTGCAAAGAAGAAAGGATGGAAGCTGATGGAGAAGGGATATCCGCAAAGTTGGGACTTAGACGCTATTTATGAGGGAGGTTCAGGCTCAGCTGCCTTCGCAGAAGAGCTGAGAGGAATCGGAGAGGATATTGCGAAGCTGGACACTAATATAGCCTCTGGTACAGCTTTAGGGGCATCGGAGCTTGGAGAGCTAACGGAGCTGCTGCAAAGCCTGCTTCTGCGTCTGCGCCAATCTGAGTCATTTGTTTCCTGTTTACTAGCCGAGAATGTGAAGGATTCAACTGCCAGTGTGCTCAATGATCGAGTGAAAACGCTTGGAGCTAAGTTTATTGGCGTACTTACTCGTTATGACAATATGCTCCGCGGACTAGATGATGTTTCGTGGACAGAGCTGCTTAAGCATGAGAAGCTTGCTGAGGTTGCATTCAGCCTAAATGAACGCCGCGAGCTGGCTAAGAGAAAGATGGCTCCAGAGCTGGAGGCGCTTGCCGGCGATCTCGCAGTAGACGGGTACCATGGCTGGGGTGATTACTATAACATCATTGTGTCCCGCGCTAAATTTACCGATATCGATAAAGATGGCAAAGAAAAGAAGTTATCAGCTGGCCAGATGCATAATCGTCTATCTGACGGCGACCGCACTATTAGACAGGCTGCATTCAAGGAATGGGAGCGCGAATGGTCCGAGCAGGCCGAGTTATGCGCAGAGACGCTTAATCGGATTTCAGGCTTCCGCTTGAAGCTGTATGAGAAGCGTGGCTGGGCATCCGTACTACAGGAGCCGCTCCAAATGAACCGCATGAGTGAAGCTACGCTGCAAGCGATGTGGACAGCGATAGAAGAAAGCAAAGAGGTGCTCGTTCGCTACTTGGAGCGCAAAGCAAAGCTGCTCGGCGTTGCGAAGCTTGATTGGCATGACGTAGAAGCGCCTATAGGTTCCGCTACGAAGATTATTCCTTATGACGAAGCGGCTGCCTTTATCGTGGAGCAGTTCCGGTCGTTCAGCCCTGAGCTTGCTGAATTTTCTGAAATGGCCTTCCGTGATGGCTGGATCGAGGCGGAGGACCGTGCTGGCAAGCGACCTGGCGGCTTCTGTACCTCGTTTCCCAAGAGCGAGCAAACTCGAATCTTCATGACCTATTCCGGTACGGCTTCGAATATCTCGACGCTGGCTCATGAGCTGGGACATGCTTACCATCAGCACGTCATGAATGATTTGCCTGCTTTATCGCAAGAATATGCGATGAATGTGGCAGAAACAGCATCAACATTTGCAGAGCTCATCGTGTCGGATTGCGCCATGAAGGCTGCGGTTGACCCGGAAGAGAAGCTCGGGCTGCTTGAGGATAAAATTCAGCGTTCGGTTGCTTTTTTTATGAATATCCATGCGCGGTTTTTGTTTGAAACACGTTTCTATGCACGTCGCAAAGAAGGGCTTGTCTCAGTAGCTGAGCTGAATGAGCTTATGGAAGCGGCTCAGCGTGAAGCTTATTGCGATATGCTGGGCGAAGCGCATCCGCATTTCTGGGCTTCTAAGCTGCATTTCTATTTAACGGATGTACCGTTCTACAACTTCCCGTATACATTTGGTTATTTGTTCAGCGCGGGCATCTATGCAAAAGCATCAAAAGCAGGTGCCGACTTTAAACACCAATATGTCGCGCTGCTGCGTGACACAGGACGAATGAGCGTCGAGCAGCTGGCGAAGGAGCATCTAGGTGTAAATTTGGAGGAGACCGATTTCTGGCGAGAAGCGGTAGCTCTGACAGCAGTCGATGTAGAGCAGTTTATTGCGATGACCAATGAATAAGTGTTAGCTATGCCATCGTTTTGTACCGAAACATTTCGGATACGAAACGATGGTTTTTTTAACTCTAGAATGCATTCATCACTCGCATCAATTGTAGGATAAAAATAATTATGATATATTATTTATTGAATAGTGGTAATATATCGATTAATTATGACTCATATAAAAGGGGAGGGGAATAAGATTCAATTATCATCACGGCAATTGGAGCTTCTTGAGCTAGTTGAGAGGCATGCACCGATTACCGGTGAACAATTAGCAGAATTTCTGGGCGTCAGCAGGCCGACACTGCGCTCGGATTTATCGCTTCTCGTTATGCTTGGTTTGCTTGATGCGAAGCCTAAGGTCGGTTATTTTCTCGGTAATACGTATCGTTCCAGCAATGAACCCCTGCAGCAGTTCAACACTTTGAAGGTAAAAGAGGTACAAGGTGTTCCTGTTAATATTCCAGACTCGCTGTCGGTGCATGATGCTGTAATCACATTATTTACGGAAAATGCGGATACGCTGCTTATCGTCAATGATCAGAAGCGCTTTGTTGGTATTGTGACTCCGAAGGATTTGCTCAAAATAACGCTTGGAAACGCAGGGGCTGCGGCTATTCCTGTCAGCATGGTGATGACCCGTTATCCGAATATAGTGACACTTATGCCTGATGATTCTATCATGGATGCGATTCGTAAAATGTCGCTCCATCAGGTTGACTGTCTTCCTGTGATCGTCCCCCGCGAGGAGCATGGGGCAGACCCGGAAGTAGCAGGCTGGGTATCCAAGTCGAACATTATACGTCTGATGGCGGACATTGCAACAGTTGGGGAATTGGGGGAGCCACAGTTATGACACAGCAAACTATTTATGTATGCTCCGATGCCGTAGGTGAAACAGCGGAAGCGGTTGCAAAGGCAACCCTGCGGCAATTTCCATCTGAGCATGTGAAAATTAAACGGTATGGTCATTTGAAGTCCGAAGACGAAATATTGCGCATTGTAGCTGAAGCGGTAAGCACGGGCGGATTTATCAGCTACACGCTTGTCCAGCCAGAGCTTCGTGAGCTGATGAAGGAAGAGGCGCTTAGAGCGGGCGTGCGGGCAGTGGATGTAATGGGTCCTATGATGCAAGCCTATGTGGATACTTTTGGAAGCTTCCCGAAGCGAGAGCCTGGACTATTGCATCTGATGGATGATGCCTACCATCGAAGGATGGATGCGATCGAATTTGCGGTAAAATACGATGATGGCAAGGATGCGCGAGGCCTCATTCAAGCGCAAGTGGTGCTGATTGGTGTATCGCGAACTTCAAAAACGCCGCTTAGCATATTTTTGTCACACAAAGGAATTAAGACAGCTAATCTGCCGCTTATGCCGGAAGTAAAACCGCCTGAAGAATTAAAGTCTGCCCCTGGCAGACTGATTGTTGGTCTGACGATGCAGGCGGAGCATCTGCTTGAAATTCGTACAGAAAGACTAAAAACGCTTGGTCTGCCCGCATCAGCACAATATGCTTCATCAGAGCGTATTCAAGAGGAGCTTGATTACGCTGAAGCGTTCATGAAATCATTGGATTGTCCCGTTATCGATGTAACAAATCGTGCTATTGAAGAAACTGCTGGCATTATTACTGAATGGCTTAACAAATAAATGGCTATACCGATAGAGACAAAGGGGGATTTTACATGGAAAGAACGTTTGTAATGGTCAAGCCTGATGGTTATGCTCGAGGTTTAGTTGGACGTATTGTGACCCGTTTTGAAGAAAAGGGCTTCATACTCTCGGATGCAAGAGTAATTCAATTAACGAGAGAGCATGCGGAGCATCACTATGAGCATTTGCGTGCTAAAGCCTTCTTTGATGAATTGGTTGATTTTATTGTGTCAGGCCCCGTTTTCGCTATGATTTGGGAAGGCAAGGATGCGATCAAAAACGCAAGAGCGCTTATTGGCGCTACTAACCCATCAGAAGCGGCTGCAGGAACGATCCGAGGTGATTTTGCAATCGATGTAGCCAGCAATATCATACATGGAGCGGATTCAGAAGAGAGCGCCGAGCGAGAAATTAAATTATTTTTTAAATAGTTGACGGATCGAACAACCATATGGTAAATTTTATTAAAAGTTAATAATCAAACACGGAAGCACCGTATAAGGCCGCAGCTATCTGCGCCTTCTATGGTGCTTTTTTTGTGTTTTCATTGCGGAGAGGAGGGGATTGCAGTTGATGAAATATCAGCTGGCGCTCGTTGTGAAGGAACAGGAGTATTTAAAGAGGCTGGCTGATTATGTTCGCGATAGTCCGCTCGGGGAGCAGTGGCAGGTAACAGCCTTCACGCATTCAGAGGCGTATAAGCAATATGTCAAACAAGGCTACAAAATCGATTTGCTGGTCGCACAGCCGGAACTGTTAAGCGAGCTTAAGGATATGAATTTAAATATACCAATCGTCGCACTCGTCATGAAGCTGGGTGAAAGCAAGGAGGCATATGAGCTGCACCAATATCAGCCGCTTCCCCTGCTGCTGCAGCGTTTAGCAGAGATTCATGCAAGAGCTGCGGCTCTTCCAGCTCAAATGGCTGCATTATCGGCAACAGCTTCAGCAGTAAAAGTAATCTCCGTCTACTCCGCATCAGGCGGCACAGGAAAAACAGCCTTGGCTTTGCATTTGGTTCACGCAGCAAGCTCTCATCAATATCGAACCTTTTATCTGAACTTGGAGAGATGGAATACGGCTAATGCGTGGCTGGGAAGGCTCCAAAGCAGTGATGGTATAAACTCTACTGAAAGCACCTTAGGAACTGATGGTGAAGGGCTCTCTGAGCTGCTATATGGAATGAAAGCACAGCCTGAGCAATCCGTAAGATGGCTTATGGACAATCGCAAGCGGCATCCGCTGCTGAAGGGGGATTACATTGAGGCCTGCTCGAACTTGGAGGATCGGCTGACGCTAAGTGCGGAGGATGCGCTTGAATTAATAGACATTGTTGCACGTTCTGGTCAATACGATCTCATTGTCGTTGATTTGGATGATGGATTGGATGTGCTGCATACGGCTGTATTTGAGCAATCCGATCAAGTGCTCTGGGTAATAAATGACGATGCATCCGTACGAAACAAGCAAATGCTGGCAATACGATATGGCGAGCAGAAATGGAGTGAAAGGTTCAGCAGACTGAAGCGCAAATTTCTGTTTGTCCGAAATAGATCAGCTATTTCCTCAACAACTGGCGCAGCAGAATGGGATGGATTAGCGCATTCGCCGGTTGTTTTGCCGGAAGTTCCAGAGTGGCGAGGTATTTCCTCTGCGATGCTCCTATCCTCGCCTATATTCCGGGCAGCGGTGGACAAGCTCTTCAAATATATGATGAAGGAAGGAGGAGATAGAGCTGCTGAACGATGAGACGGTGCTTGAGCTCCGCAACAAGGTTCGTTCGAAGATCGATTTTAGCAGCTCCTTATCGGATGACAGCCTTATGCGAATAGCGGAGGGTATTGTATTCGAGTGGTGCGAGCGAAATCCGCTGACGGCGACAGAGAAGGTTAAGCTGGTGCGAAGGCTGTTTCATTCCTTTAGAGGATTGGATATTTTGCAGCCATTAATGGAGGATTCATCAATTAGCGAGATTATGATCAATCACCACGCTGAAATATTTGTCGAACGTAATGGACGAATGTCACTGCTGCCTGTTTCGTTTGAAAGCAGGGAGCGCTTGGAGGATTTGATTCAGACCGTCGTCGCCAGCGTAAATCGCGTCGTGAATGAATCTTCGCCCATTGTGGATGCGCGTCTGAAGGACGGCTCTCGGGTACATGTCGTTTTGCCGCCCGTTGCATTGAAGGGCCCGTGCATGACGATACGGAAATTTCCTGAGCAGCCGCTGGCAATGGAGCAGCTTGTATCGATCGGATCACTCACCTCGGAAGCGGCTGATTTCCTGAAAGAGCTGATTGGCGCTCAGTATAACATCTTTATAAGCGGAGGAACGGGAACGGGCAAAACAACATTTCTGAATGCACTATCTCAGTTTATACCGATAGATGAGCGAATCGTTACGATTGAGGATTCGGCAGAGCTTCAGATTCGCACGCTGCCTAATTTGGTCTCAATGGAAACTCGTAATGCGAATACGGAAGGCAAAGGCGAGATTACAATTCGCGATCTTATTCGAGCGTCGCTTCGGATGAGGCCTAATCGTATTATCGTCGGCGAGGTGCGCGGCGGGGAGGCGCTGGATATGCTTCAAGCACTCAATACAGGCCATTCTGGTTCTATGTCAACCGGCCATAGCAATGGAGCTAAGGACATGGTTGCCCGGCTTGAGACGATGGTGCTCAGCGCTGCCGACCTGCCTGTGCAGGTGATTCGCCAGCAAATTGCTTCGGCTATTGATATTATTATTCATTTATCGAGGTTCCGAGATCGTTCGCGTAAGGTTACAGATATCTCCGAAATCAAAGGAATGGAAGGCGGCGAGGTGCTGCTGAACCCGCTTTTTGTATTTGAGGAGGAGGGCGAAGCAGATGGGAATATAATTGGAGGCCTTAGAGCGACTGGCAACTCTCTAACCCGAACGGACAAGCTGGTTATGGCAGGTAAAGCAGCATGGTCTGGGGTGACGATCGGATGACAGGATCAAGCAAATTGAAGCTAAGGAAGCAATCGGAAATAGGCAAAGTACAGAGATTTCTGGAATGGTGCTGCTGGGAAAATAATGTGGTATTAGCCGATATTCGCGCAGGACGTCTCTTAATGGATTATGGGAAATACCATTTAAGCCGGAATCAGTTTCTTATAACGGCTATCATAGCTGCCACAATCATGTTTGCCGCTGTTTACTTGTTCTATCACTCTTTGATCATTTCATGCGCGGCAGCAATCAGCGGTGTTCTTGCTCCTAGGTTAAGGAGGGATGCACTGCTTCTGAAGCGCAAGGAGAGATTGAAGCTTCAATTTAAAGAAGCGTTATTTTCATTAACCTCATCATTAGCAGCAGGACGATCACTGGAAAATGCTTTTTTAGCTACGCTTGACGATTTGAAACTGCTTTATCCCGACTCCCGAACGGAACTGCTGTGGGAGTTCCAAATTGTGCGCTTTCGTCTTGAAAACGCCGAGCCGCTGGAATATGCGCTTCGCAACTTTGCTGATCGAGCGCATGTCGACGAGATTACACAGTTTGTTGATGCGCTGGCAGCGTGCAAGCGTACTGGCGGAGATTTGCTGGAGGTCATGAAGCGGACGTCGGTCATTATAGGTGAAAAACTAGAAATAGAACAGGAAATTGCCGTTATGATCGCTCAGAAAAGGTTCGAGGGACGAATCATGATGGCAGTACCATTCGTCTTTCTTGCTTTTCTAAGCCTCGCTGCCCCAGATTATATGGCTCCACTATACAAAGGTGCAGGTTATTTATTATTAACAGCAGCGCTGTTTCTGCTGCTTCTATGCTTCTGGATTATGACAAAAATGATGAGCATTCGAATGTAGCAGGGAAGGAGGAGGACAATGGCTGCAGCAATTGCTGCTATGATTTTAACGGCAATTTGGTTATACATTGCAGGAACGAAGGCTCTGCAAATAGCATGGGTTCAGATTTTGGGCAGAAATCGTCAAATGCATAAATCGGATCAGGGGCTGAAGCAGCTCTTCATGATTCAACCATTCAGACAAATGCTTGAAAAGCTGCATGTATTCGATTCACTGCAGCTTACCTTGAACAGCTATCATATGAAGCTTCTCGTATTGAAAGAGAGTGATTGGTCCATCGAGCGAACGAAAGCAGAGGCCGCGGCTTCTATTGGCAGCGGATATGCAGCGCTGACAGGCTGCGCTTGGCTCAGCTTGGTGGGGAAAGAGCCCTTGCTCCTTATAATGGGACTGCTGTTTGGCATATTGCTCGCTCTGCGGCCCATCATGGAAGCGGGACGCAAGGTCGAGGAGCGGAAGCAGCAAATGATTACGGAGCTGCCGAATATGCTAAGCAAGCTTATGCTGCTTGTTGGTGCGGGTGAGACCGTGCAGCTTGCATTGGCACGCTGCTTAGAAGGCAAGGAGCTGGAGCAGCATCCGCTTTATAAAGAATGGGGCGATGCAGTAGCTTCCATTCGCAACGGACATTCCTTCAGCTCCGCATTGGAGAGATTCAACCGACGCTGTGCCGTGCAGGAAGTGTCGATTTTCACGACTGTATTGCTGCTTAATTATCGCCGTGGAGGCGAGCATTTCGTGCTCGCATTGCGAGAGCTGTCTTATACGCTATGGGAGAAACGCAAAGCAATTGCAAGATCAAAGGGCGAGCAAGCATCATCTAAGCTTGTATTCCCTCTAGTAGGTATTTTGCTTGTGCTCATGATTTTAGTAGCATCGCCAGCTGTTTTGCTTATGTCTTAACTATTAATGGAGAGGAAGTTGGACAATGAAAAAACTAGGAAATGCGATACGGTCTTTTTGGAAGCAGGAGGAAGGGCTAGGAACACTGGAAATTATTCTAATTATTGCGGTTGTCATTATTATTGCCCTTTTGTTCAAGGATTGGATCATTGACTTAATTGAGAGATTGATGGGTAAAGCGGATGATGAGGCGGACAAAATTTTTGGCTAGCGGGTGAGAAAAGTGAGCAGGAATACATATAGACAACAGCTCTTGCGATGGCTAAAAAAGGAGCAGGGCAGCTTTACATTGGAGTCCACGCTTGTTTTTCCGCTATTGTTGGCTCTCATTCTGCTCTTTATCATTTTCGGGATGTATATGTATCAGAAGGTCATTCTTTATTATGCAGCATCAACAACGGCTGAGCGTGCTGCCTTTAGTTGGGATAACAGCTTTCGCGCACCGAAGAGCGGCATGCTCAGCGAATCGCAGCATGATGGCTTGTATTGGAGAATGACAGAAGACGAAATGCTAAGCAGCTTGTTTGGCTTGGGGGGCGAAAGTCAGGAACTAACAGTCTCTCTGCCCCTTGAGTCCAATAATGAAAATAATCAATTATCTCTTCGCAAAATGAAGCAGGCTGCCCAGTGGCTGACGCATGCCGGTCTTGTACATGAGGGTCAGATCAGCTATTCACGAGGTTTACTGAAAAGATCGATCGAAGTGAAGCTCAAGCAGCCCCTATCATTAGGAACACTGGAGCAAAGCTGGCTGAAGCGAGAACCTAAAACCGCAGCTGCTGCTTCTATTGTAGATCCTACAGAATTTATCCGCAGCATTGATCTTGTAAGGTATTATTCCTCTAAATTTGCCAAAAAAGAAGGCGGGGCAGCACAAGCCAAGTCTCAAGCAGGAAAGGCTCTTGCGCCTTATCAAGGCGATAATTCAGCTCATAAGCAATAAGCTAAGCTGCGAAACGGGCAGACTTGCAGATACTAGGAGGCGAAGCGATTATGGCCGCGGGAAATCATGACAAAGGAATAAGCATTCAGAGCCTTCGGAGATTATTGCTGCGTGATGATGGGGCAGTAACTGTATTTGCCGTTATTGTATTGTCGTCACTGCTGCTGTTCTTTTCTTTGCTCATTGATTATGCCCGAATTGCAGCTATGCATAAGCTTGCTGATGATGCTGTCCGCTCCAGCGTGCGTTCCGTCCTTTCTGCTTATGACACAGCATTATATGAGAAATATGGGTTGTTTGGCCGCGGGGGGACAGACGGTCAGACGATCTTCGCGGAAGCGATGAAAAGAAACACGGAATTGGAACAAGGTTTAAGGAAACAGACACAGAGAATGGTGCAATTGAAGGTAGAAGCACCTAAGCTTCAATCATCTGCATTTCTTGGCAATCATGATGTATTTGCCAGACAAGTGCTCGAAGAAATGAAGTACAAGGCTCCGATTGATTTTACGCTGGAGCTTGCTGCTAGGTTTGCACCGATGGCTGGAGCAATGAAGGAAGCGACGCTAACTGTCAACTTGCTTGAGAGCATGCGGAAACTGTACGAAAAGCGTGAAGCGCATCTTGCACGGGTGTTACAGCATCAGCAGAAGGCGGCTGCAATAGTAAGCGGAAGCGGTATAGAGGCCATGATTCCGATGAATCCAAATATGGTTCCTATAGGCGTACATTCGATTCTGCTAGTCGCTAATGAATACAAACTTTATGTAGAGCAGGTTACCTATGATCAATCGCTTCCTGGGGGAGGAAAACCGAAGTACACCCATGAGATTGCTACGTATGAGGATAAATCCAGATTGTTAGCTGCGGAGCTGAAGTGGATTAGCGATGAGACGCTGAAAGAGCAGATAAGGCTGCAAGCAGAGGCATTAAAGGAGCTGGAAGCAGCAAGGGTGCTCAATGAGGAAATGAGGCAGCTTGTTGACCAAGCAAGTCAATTAGAAGCGAATGCAGGCTACGATAAAGTGAGCAATAATCCATTGGAAGACTATGACCAGCATGATGTTCCGACAAACGCGGCGTCTGAGCTTGAACAAATCAAAGGGGCAGTTGATGAGCTTATATTGCCTGACAGCTGGTTTACCGTCTATGAAGAAGAACTGGTAGAGCAAGGAAATGTATTTGCGGCTCTCGATGGGGAGGCAGCCGTTTTTCATTCGAGAAGTTCATCTTCGTTGGACAGGCCGCTTAATGCAGCATATGCGGATTCATTGCTTCAAAGCGTTCAGGCTCTAAGAGCTGCTTATAGCCGTTATGAGGTGAATTATATACAACCAGCATCTGTGATCATGAAGCGAGTAGAAGAGCTGGAGAATACAGATGTGAAAAAAAAGCTCAAGCAGCAGGAGAATCAGGCTGGTTCTCTCTGGAAGCAAGCACGCAGCATGCTGCGTGGATTTTCTTCCGTTCCTCAATCGGAGGAGCATACTAAGCCATTCGACGAAGTTAAGAAGCATTTTGAAGCTAATCTGCTTTTTAATCAGCAGTCGAATGAGGCGAAGAAGATAACCGCTTCCGACCAAGCTAAAGATGCCCATGAGGAAGCTGAGCAGTCAACCGAGCTCATGAGCGGCTTGTTTGCAGGAATGGGGGATATGCTGGAGCGAACAAGAGATTCACTCTATTATGGCGAATATGTGGTTCACCATTATACAGCGTTTGCACCGCAAAATCTGCGATCTATGATGAAGGATGGAGAGCTGGAAGAACTATCGAACGCGATATCCTTTCATAATCAAGAAGTAGAATATATCATTTACGGATTTCATAATCCTATCGGAAATATAGCCGCAGCGTATGGCGAATTATTTGCTGTACGCCTTGCCGTTAGGACGATGGAAGGACTTATTGAAAGCAGATCGCTTGGTCATCCACTGCTTATTTTGTCCGCAGCACTTATTTATGGTTTAGAGAAAACAATGGAGGATATGTTGGCATTCACAAACAAAGGGACGGCACCTCTGTCCAAATATGTGAAGGTTGAGCTTTCCTACAATGATTACTTAAGGCTATTTATGCTGATGCATAGCGCGGATGAGAAAGAAAGGCTGGCTCGTATGATTGCGGTCATTGAACAGAACAGCGAAGCGACATTGTCTGCGGTACCGAGCGGGGTAACAGGAGAAGTGCAGGTGTCTGCTGAGCTTTGGTTTGTGCCCGGGCTAATGAAGGTATTAGGCCGATTTGGACTATTGGAAGGAAAGGTTGTCGGCAACCGTTATGAGACGACACAAACCATTGGCTTGTCCTATTGAACATAGACGACAAGCGAATGAACAAGGATCGATTGTAGTAGAGGCTGCTTTAGTTATGCCGTTGATTATTATGGTGCTCCTTGTATTTGTGATGCTGATTCGTCTATGCGCCGTGCAGATGGCCCTTCATTCAGCCGCCTCCCAAACGGTCAGACAAATAGCTGCTCATATTCATCCCGCAGATTTGGCATGGCAGCAGATGAAGTCGAGCAATACGCCGGAAGCGAAGCCGGAAGCTCCGTTATCTCCCTGGAGTGAGGTTGCAGCGGAAGCAGCCGAATGGCTGCCTTTCCCAGCGGGTACGTTAGTGTCTTCCGCGCTGCGGGGGGATTTTCGGCCTCTGCAAAATTTAGCTGCGACAGAATTAGGCAGGTCGGTTGTCGAGCCTTTGATTAGAGAATTTTCCGATGAAGCTATTCTTGATTCAGAACGGATAAGGCTGAAGTGGTTAACGCTCCCGGATTTATATAAGACAAACGAGCCTTATTTGAGCATTTCGGTCGAATATGAGTTTCCGCTAAAGCTTCCCTTTTACGGAAAACCAATTGTACTTATAGAACAGGCGGCAGAGCGAGTATGGATAAGCGATGCACTTCCTGCAAGATATGGGGATAACCATATTTCTGATGCCATTCCATTACAGGTAGTATCCATAGAGCCAACGCCGATTCGGCCAGGCAGGAAAGCTACCGTCATTGTTAAGACGGCGCCAGGCGCTGCAATTTCGCTTGCGGTTACATATAAAAGCGGTTCAAGTAAAGCAAAGCATCTTGGAGAAGCGGTTGCAGATGCAAATGGATATGTACAGTGGACATGGCATGTATCAGGTAATACAACACCTGGCATATGGGAATTTACGGCTTCGGAGTCTGCAAGACAGGATCATTATGTTTCGATGCATTTCGCAGTTGAGAAGATCGGGAGCAGTCCATAAAGAGCATTAGATGCAGTCAGGAAAGGAGATTAGGAATCGGGATGGATGTTATTCAAATAGGAGCAGCGGCCTTATTGCTAGTACTAGCCTTTATTACGGACGTGAAATCGCAAATTATTCCCAATCGTCTAACAGTGAACTTCTTCGCAGCCGCAATCATCTACCATATCATTATTGACGGAATGAGCGGCGCAGCTGCAGCAGCGGCTGGTACAGCCGCCGGGTTCATACCTCTGCTTCTGCTTCATCTTGCGAAGGGAATAGGAGCAGGTGACGTCAAGCTGTTTGGAGCGCTAGGGGCGTGGGTAGGCATGGGGGTCGTACTGGAGCTGATGCTCTATGCTATTTTGTACGCTGGATTAATCGGTGTCTGTCTCGTCATTGCTAATCGATCCTTTGGCAAAAGAGCAGCAGCTGGTTTTATAGCCATGCTTATTCCCGCAGCAAGCTGGAGAAGAAAGCAATGGCTGCAGTGGGCTGAGGCAGGAAAGAAGTTCCCCTTTATGCTGGCTGTTGCTCCTGCTGCTGTTACGGTATGGTCTATGATCAGCTAAAAAGCTAATTGGAAAGGAGAATAGTAAAATGCAAAATTATCGAATTGATTTTTCAATGAATCGGGAGCATGAAATGACAATAGGCAGAGAGCAAGGGATTTATAGAAACGAACTCGATGAAATAGAGCTTAATATGCTGCACAGCCAAACCATCCCTTATTTATTGCCTCTAGACTGGTTTGAACTGGATGGAGAAGTCACATTTCGTTATACGCTCACGGGAAAGAAAATGCTCTTGCATCGCCTGCAGCAGCAGCCTCTTGCGATGAAGCAATATTATATGCTCTTATTGGGGGTAACGGATGCCCTGAACGAGTGCAAGCATTATATGCTTCGCCCCGAAGGCTGCTTGCTTGATGAGAAATTCATATTTATTGGTGAACAGCTTCATGATATTCGGCTTGCGTACATTCCTATGAAAAAGGTTAGCGGAGAGTCCGCGCTGGGTGCTGAAGACCTTTTATCGCTTATCGTACGCTTTACTTCCTATATCGATCAAATTGACGGGGATGGCTTAAAGCGAGTTTTGCAGCATCTTACAGGAAAGAAATGGCCGTTGGTAGAGCTGCGGGAGACGCTTCTGGATTTGATAGGCGGGGATGAGCCGCTGCAATCACCACGATTGGAGGAGTCATTATTAGACCTCACACAAAAGCAGAATTTGGAACCCATGCCAAGAAGTACGTCGCGCATTCAGCCTTCGATTCAGAACTTCTCTCCTCCAGCCCCATCAGATGAAGTGATTGCCGTACACAGAACATTGGCAGACATTCCATTTGTAGACGAGCTGGATGAAGAAGAACGGGACGTTAAGCGCAATTGGATATTTACGGCGGTTCTTTTCGTTATGATTGCTTGTGTATGGCGTTTTATTTATTTGGCAGAGGCAGCTCGTCATACGCTTCTTATTAGTGCAGGCATAACGCTGCTGCTATTAGCGGCGCTTCTGTTTATATGGAGAAAAGGAACAGGGAAGCATACTGCTTCAGAAGAGGATTCAATAGAAAACGAACAAAAGCCGTTTCATTCCGAAACGTTCCCTAAGCAGCACTACAACATGTACGAAGAGATTGAATCTAATGAGGCAAATCAAATAAGTGATGGAAAGCTGAATGAGGATGAGTTTAGGCTGTCTTCCTTGTCTACCCTGCCTTCCATGCATGTCGCAGCAGCTAATTTTGTCATGCCAGCTGCGGAGCCAACCGTGCTGCTTGGGAGAAAACAGGAGCTGGAGGGAACGAGTAAGGGAACAGCTTGGCTGCAAAGATGCTGGGAGGGCCAAGAGACGAGAATCGAGCTTTTGGAACAGGATTGCTTCAAAATAGGCAGAACAGGTGAGCAGGTAAGCTATGCCGATCAGGCTAATGGTGTTTCGCGAATTCATTTGGAGATCGAACATTCCAATGGTGAGCATAAAGCGAAGGATTTGGGGTCAAGAAATGGGAGCCTGCTGAATGGAAAAACAATGATTCCATACAAGTCCTATAACCTTGCGATGGGTGACATTATCCATTTAGCAGGCGTAGATGGACCTAAATACGAGCTGAGGTCAAGCTGAGGCTAATCATTATTTGGGGCCTAAAAGCTCTTGCATGGCGCTGTCCACGGTTGGGTAAAGGAAAGTAAATCCGTTATCGAGCGCTTTGCGCGGAATCGCTCGCTGCCCATCAAGCAGCAGCGTTGACATCTCTCCGAATAATGTCCGCATAAGAAATGCCGGCACAGGAAACCAATGCGGCCTTCCCATAGCTTTGCCAATGGCTTTGCCAAACGTTTGATTCGTAACTGGCTCTGGAGAAGATGCGTTGACTGGACCGCTTATATGCTCATTGTCGATAATGAACAGGATTAACCGGACCATGTCTTGGAGATGAATCCAAGACAGCCATTGCTTTCCGCTGCCGATTCTGCCGCCGCCGAATAGGCGGTAGGGCATGGCCATTAACGGGAAAGCGCCGCCCTTATTGTCCAGTACGACACCGACTCTCAGCTTAACAAGCCGCTCAGCTTGAATCGCATCAGCAGCTTGCTCCCATTTTTGCACAACATCCGATAGAAAGTCAGTAACGGCAGTCGGGCTCGTTTCATCAAATAGGCCATTCTCCGAAATGCCATAAGCGGAAATGCCCGAAGCATTAATAACGAGCCTCGGTTTATTCTGAAGAGATTGAAGAAGCTCGGCGATATGGGCTGCTGCTGTCAGTCTTGAATTTAGCACACGCTGCTTCGCAGCGTTCGTCCATCGCTGGTTAATAGATTCTCCAGCGAGATTGACAATCACATCAATCCCATCCAGTAAAGATGGATTAACGGACAGCTCCACCCATGTAACTCGATGCAGACCGGCTTGCTCGGAACGCTCCTTGGGGCTGTGGCGAGAAATAATCCATACCTCATCATTTCTCGCAAGCAATGCCTTTGTCAGCGCACTCCCGATAAAGCCTGTTCCCCCAGTAATCGCAACCCGCATACGCCTCGCTCCTTCCTCTTACACATGTATTACAATTTTTCGATTTTCGTAAGCCAATTTTGCTTCAGATTAGTTTCGCCTTCTATAGCTTTTTCTGTATATTCGAATTTAACTTTCGCACCAGATTCGAAACTGTCCAATGTCGCTGCTTGTTCTTCTGTTATTTGAAGAGGAATAGTATCGGTCGCCGTTTCGATTTCGATAGAATGTGAGTCAGATAAGCCTATATAAGTGCCTTCTGCGACAATGGCTTTATCCGTCTCTGGTTTCTCAGAGCCAACATTATTGCTGGAATCAGGTGTAGGCTCAGGAGACGAGATATCAGGCTCTATCACGCCGCTTTCGTTAGGTAATTCATCAACAACGGGCCCTTCAGTAATTGTTCCTGGATTTTCAACGACGCCGTTTGTCGTGTTCGAGCTGCCGCAAGCTGATGCGGCTAGCATTACAGCTAGAAGAATTGCTCCTGCTGTCGCTGTTTTTTTGCTTCTTCTTTGCTTCGATGAGTTCATCAATAGAACCACCTCCTATAGGATATAACGAAATGGGAACGAGAATGGTTACAATTATATTTAACCGAAATGTGAAGCGCTGACGCAGCAGTGGCGCCAAGCGACAACAAAGTATAAATGAGTTTAAGCAGCGCTAGGCGGCTTAAACTCATTTATTAAGTAGATGCTTATAGGGACCGTAGTCTATTCCTTGACGATCAAGGAAGGTGACAAGGCTTCGGTAATCACGTTTTGGTGTAGCTCTTATGTAGCCTTCAATGCAGTGCTCACGCGTGACAGTCGAAGAGCCGTGTTCAATCGCCACTTGGCCGATCTTGGCTGCAATAGAATGTTTAGCTATATCGCGAAAAGCGCTTGGCACCGGCGAGACAAGCTTGTCTAGCAGCTCTTTGGATTCATCGCTCCACATGCTGCGGCTCCGATCTACCCAGTAGTTTTGCCAATCAAGCTTGGACTTGCCGTCCCGCATTGGAAGCACCTTGAGAAATTTTCGAAACATGAAAAAACCGCCAATTGACATCGCAATCACCATGACAATTGCCCAGAAAACGATAAAATACATGAACCAATCAGGCGTTGCCTTCATAAGTGTCTTTCACCTCAATAATGAATTATACCGTATTCCTAGATTTATTTCGACATTCCTTGTAAAATAAGGTTTGATCAACCGAAAGGGGCGAAATCTTTATGTTAAAAATAGGTTCCCACGTATCATTTTCGGACAAGGGGCTGCTTTCTGCCGCTACCGAAGCAGCTGCATACGGCTCAGGTACATTTATGATCTACACAGGCGCACCACAGAACACTAGAAGGAAACCGATAGATACGCTATATATTGAAGAAGGAAAAGCACTAATGGAGCAAATGGGCATGAATGAGATTGTCGTGCATGCTCCCTATATTGTGAATTTAGGCTCATACAAGGATTCTACATTCGAGCTGGCAGTATCTTTTCTTCAAGAAGAGATTCGCAGAACCGATTATATCGGTGTTCGTAATATTGTCTTACATCCTGGCGCCTATACGGACAAAGATGCAGAATATGGCATTGCACGTATCGCAGAGGGCTTAAATGAAGTTCTTGAAGGCACTAAGGAAACGAATGTCAACATTGCGCTGGAGACAATGGCTGGTAAAGGGACGGAAATCGGCCGCAGCTTCGAGGAGATCGCAGCCATTATTGACAAGGTACAAGCAAATGACCGGCTGACGGTATGTATGGACACCTGCCATATGCATGATGCAGGATATGATTTGATTAATGACTTGGACGGTGTGCTGGAGCAGTTCGATCGGATAGTTGGATTAGACCGTGTAGCCGTCGTTCACGTGAATGACAGTAAAAACGTACGCGGAGCGGGCAAGGACAGACACGCTCCAATAGGTGCTGGCTGTCTCGGACATGAGGCTATATCTTCTATCGTACACCATGATGCACTCAAAGGGCGTCCGTTCATTCTTGAGACGCCTTGGATTGGCAAGGATGCGAAGACAGAGCGTCCTATGTATGAAGCGGAGATCGCTTTGCTTAGCGGCAATGCGCGTAATCGCTTTGGTGAATCGTTCTTCGATGATGTGGAGCGCTTGCATCACTTTTTTGGAAAGCAAGAAATTGATCCAACCGTATTCGTGCTTTCCACATGGGAATTGCTTAAAAATGACGCGAAAGCGAAAAAAGCAGACCCTCGCGAGCCGATGGAACGTCTGTACGACCTCATTGTCGCAGGTGAACCTTTGCCAAGCACTCTGACAGAGGAGCAAATTAATCAACGTATTATTGCTTGGTTTGCGGGTAAACAACTGCTCTCGAACGTCTAGTATATAGTCAAAAGGAAGGAAGTTTGAAATTCATGTCATCACAATTTAACTCGCTAGCCAATACGCGAGCAAGCATAAACAGCGGCCGTGCGCGCATGCTGATTTCCTGCCCGGACCGTCCAGGCATTGTAGCGGCTGTATCCCATTTCTTGTACGAGCATGGAGCAAACATTGTCCAATCGGATCAATATACAATGGATCCGGAAGGAGGCATGTTTTTTATCCGTTTCGAGTTCGATTTGCAAGATATGGAAAAGGAGCTTCCCGTGCTGGTGGAGGATTTCGCCAGAGTGGCCGATCGCTTCGATATGAAGTGGCATACATTTCGTGCAAGCCGCAAGAAGCGCCTAGCTATTTTTGTATCCAAGGAAGACCATTGCCTGCTTGAGCTTCTATGGCAGTGGAAAGCTGGCGATCTGGATGCGGATATTTCGATGGTTATTAGCAATCATCCGGACATGCGCGAGCTTGTGGAGTCATTTGGCCTTGAATACCACCATATTCCGGTTACAGCAAGCACGAAGGAAGAAGCAGAACAGAAGCAGATGGAGGTTGTTGCAGATAAAGCGGACATTATTGTTTTAGCCCGCTACATGCAGATCATTTCGCCGAAGTTTATTGAGCATTTCCCGAATCGGATCATTAACATCCACCATTCCTTCCTTCCCGCATTCGTGGGAGGCAAGCCGTATGCGCAAGCTTATAACCGCGGTGTGAAGATCATCGGGGCTACCGCGCATTATGTGACAGAGGAGCTTGATGGCGGACCTATTATCGAGCAGGACGTTCAGCGCGTAAGCCATCGCGACAATGTGGATGATTTGAAGCGGATTGGACGTACAATAGAACGAGTTGTTTTGGCGCGCGCAGTAAAATGGCATATCGAGGATCGAGTGCTTGTGCACCAGAATAAGACAGTCGTATTCAACTAACTGCATCTTTATGCAAATACTTGCTTATTTAAGATGGCAAACAAGCATTCAGAATGATACAATATTCAAAGTTATTGCGTACTGGTAAGACGATATCGTTATAAATAAATCACATAACGAGACGAATGTGAAAGAGATTAGACTACAGGAGGAATTGGAATGACTGTTACACAGAAATCAATTGACCAGCTTTCGATTGATACCATCCGTACACTTGCAATTGATGCTATTGAGAAAGCCAAATCAGGTCACCCTGGTATGCCTATGGGCGCTGCTCCAATGGGCTATCAGCTGTTTGCGAAAAACATGACCCACAACCCATCCAATCCAACATGGATTAACCGTGACCGCTTCGTGCTATCTGCTGGCCACGGCTCGATGCTGCTTTACAGCTTGCTTCACCTATCTGGTTATGACCTGCCGCTTGAAGAGCTGAAAAGCTTCCGTCAATGGGGCTCCCTGACTCCTGGTCACCCGGAGTTCGGTCATACAGCTGGTGTTGACGCTACAACTGGTCCGCTTGGACAAGGTATTGCAATGGCAGTTGGTATGGCTATCGCAGAAGCACAACTTGCTGCGACTTATAATAAAGAAGGACATGACATCATTAACCACTTCACATACTCCATTTGCGGCGATGGCGACTTGATGGAAGGTATCTCTCACGAGGCTGCTTCCTTCGCAGGCCACTTGAAGCTTGGCAAGCTTGTCGTTCTTTATGATTCCAACGACATCTCGCTAGACGGAGCTTTGGATCTTTCTTATTCGGAAAGTGTTCAAAAACGTTTTGAAGGCTACGGCTGGCAAGTGCTTCGCGTTGAAGACGGAAACGATCTTGATGCACTAGCTAAAGCAGTTGCTGAAGCACAAGCAGATCTATCCAAACCGACATTGATCGAAGTGAAAACAGTTATCGGCTATGGCAGCCCGAACAAAGGCGGCAAGGGCGGTCACGCTGGACCTCACGGATCACCGCTTGGCGCTGAAGAAACAAAATTGACGAAGCAAGCTTACGGCTGGTCCGAGGATCTTCAGTTCCACGTGCCGGACGAGGTTCGTTCGCATTTCGCAGAAGTGAAAAGCAACGGCGAGAAAGCAAATGCGGCTTGGGATGCTTCCTTCGCAGCTTACAAAGCAGCTTTCCCTGAGCTTGCAGCTCAATTTGAGCGTGCCATTTCCGGGGCATTGCCTGAAGGCTGGGATGCAGACCTTCCTGTTTACACAACAGAAGACAAGCCTGTATCGACTCGCGTAGCTTCAGGCAACGCGCTTAACGGTCTAGCGAAAAACGTACCAACTATTTTCGGTGGCTCCGCTGACTTGGAAAGCTCAACAATGACGCATCTGAAAGGCTTGGAGCAATTTAAACCGGGCAGCTACGATGGTCGTAACCTGTACTATGGCGTTCGTGAATTCGGTATGGCAGCAGCAATGAACGGTATTGCCCTGCACAGCGGCTTGAAAGTATTCGGCGGCACATTCTTTGTATTCACAGACTACCTGCGACCTGCTGTTCGTCTTGCAGCACTGATGAAGCTTCCAGTTGTTTATGTGTTGACGCATGACAGTATTGCTGTCGGCGAAGACGGTCCTACCCATGAGCCGATCGAGCAGCTTGCTTCGATCCGCATCATTCCTGGTTTGACTGTTATCCGTCCTGCTGATGCCAACGAAACATCCGCTGCATGGGCATATGCTGTTAAGAACCAAAGCAATCCAGTAGCGCTTGTGTTGACTCGTCAGAACCTGCCGATTCTAGAAGGCGCATTGGAAGATACTCATGCTAAAGTTTCTCGCGGAGCATACGTTGTATCCGATGCGGCAAACGGTAAACCGCAAGCACAAATTCTAGCTACCGGCTCAGAAGTACAACTTGCAGTGGCAGCTCAGAAAGCATTGGCAGAAGAGGGCATTGCAGTTCGTGTCGTCAGCATGCCAAGCTTCGATCTATTCGAGAAGCAATCGAAGGAATACAAAAATTCCGTTATTCTTCCAGAAGTTAAAGCTCGCCTAGCTATTGAAATGGCTCATCCATTCGGTTGGGAACGTTACACAGGAGATCAAGGCGATATTCTTGCTATCGACGGCTTCGGCGCATCTGCACCTGGCGACCGCGTAATCCAAGAGTATGGCTTTACGGTTGAGAACGTTGTGAGCAAAGTGAAAGCATTGCTGTAATAACGGCTGTATTGGCCTCAGCATTCGATATATAAAGGGGATTCTTCAACCATGTCTCAATTCGAAAATGTAACGGTCATCAAGAAGGCTAACGTTTACTTTGAAGGTAAAGTAACGAGCCACGCTGTCGTATTCGCAGACGGCACGAAGAAAACACTTGGCATTATGCTGCCAGGCGATTATGAGTTTGGAACGGACTGCATCGAAATTATGGAGATTTTGGCTGGTGATTTGAAGGTGCTGCTGCCAGGCGAGACGGAGTGGCTGCACATTCAAGGCGAAGGCGAATTCAAAGTGGCGGCGAATACGAAGTTCAAGCTTCAGGTTTCTGAAGTAACAGACTACTGCTGCTCCTATATTTACGAGTAGGCTCCAAACGCTTATAAGGAAGACCGCACCTGCTTTAAGGGTGCGGTCTTCTTTTTTTTCATGCAAGTCTGATCGTCTTGAAATATTCGATATTTCGTGACAAAGTATAGCCATATCGAATTGTTTTGCCAGGTGGAATGAGATAAAGTTAAGGCAGATGATTGGCAAAGTGTTAAAGGGGGAACCAGCACGATGAAAGAAAAAAATTATACACCGCTTATATCAATTTTAACGGTTGTGCTTGTCGGCGTTATCGCGGTATTGTTTTTCTTGCCGGCCTATGACGGAGAAATCGGCTTTGATGTTACGATACTGCCGTTATTGAATGCGATATTCAATAGCTTCACATTTATTTCGCTATGTGTCGCGTTTGTGGCGATTTTGAAAAAAAATGTACGCATGCACCGTACCTTCATAGGGGCAGCGTTCGTATCGACGGCGTTATTTCTTGTATCATATGTTGCTTATCATTATTTAACAGAATCAACGCCCTACGGCGGTGAAGGCGCGCTTCGCTCCATTTATTTCTTCGTACTGCTTACGCACATATTGCTTGCAATCGTCATCGTGCCGCTGGCCTTAATATCAGCCGTGCGCGGATTGCAAATGAAAGTAGACAAGCATCGCAAAATCGCAAGATGGACGATGCCGATCTGGCTTTATGTCAGCTTTACCGGTGTTGTTGTTTACTTGATGATCTCGCCTTACTATTGAGTATTAACCGAAGCCGAAGCCGACTAGACATAAAAAAGGGGCTGTCCCAAAAGGTGATAAAACCCCAGGCTACCGCTCAAGGTTTATGACTTTTTGGACAGCCCTTTCTATACGACCTTCTTCGTACGAGCACATATCTGCCAGTTCTCTTGGAAATAGAGCTAATTTTTAGCTCTATATCTTCAAAAGTAAGCTAAGTTAGTGGAATAGAGCTAGTTTCTAGCTCTATTCCAAAATAGAAGTTTTACAAAGGGGGTATCTCTCAGGTCTTTGACTTTTTTTGGATGCCCCTTTCATATATAAGAAAGTAAGGTTTTCAAACGACGGCATTCGCCGTTGAAGACGGCGACGGCGGCGCATCCCATTGCGCTTTTATGAATTAGTGAGATTTTCCGTCACGACCGCTAAGCTTTCGACCAATCCACTGCTCGTAGGCTTGGCCAACGCTGCACATATCAAGCTCGCCAAGACCCATGGAATCACCCACTTGGAATAAGCTCTTAGCCGCTTCGAGAAGCGGTGTAGGAACTTTCAGGCTGTCTGATAATACGGAGGAGAGTTTCAGGTCCTTCAGCATCAGCTCAAGCGAAAATTGTACATCGTAATTGCCCTCTAGAAGCTTTGCTCCCTTCAGATCGGCTGCTTTACTTGCAGCACCGCCGGATTGAACAAGCTCGACGAACTTGCTGCCGTCAATTCCGCCGCTTGCGGCAATGGCCATTCCTTCAGTGAGCGCTGCAACATTGATGCCAACAATTGTATTATGTGCCAGCTTGGCAGTCGAGCCGCTACCGTTCGGACCCATCGGAATAACCTTGCGTCCCATAGCACGCAGCAGCGGCTCCACGCTTGCAAGCGCTGCTTCCGGACCGCCAACCATGAACACAAGCGTTCCGTCTTCTGCTGCAGGCTTGCTGCCTGTTACGGGCGCGTCTAGGAATGAAGCGCCTAGAGCTTCTGCTGCGGCTGCAAGCTCTTTGGCAAGCATAGGAGAAATGGTGCTGCTATCTATCAAAGTAACGCCTTCGCGCACTCCTTCGAATATACCGTTCTCGCCCCAATACACTTCACGAATTGCAGCATCGTTGCTAATCATAGTGATAACAATATCAACTGCCCTTGCAACGGCAACCGGCGATTCAAGCTCGGAGGCGCCGAGCTCCACCAAGGAAGCTGCTTTGCCTGGCGTGCGGTTATAAACGGCTACCTCGTAACCTTTCTTCAGCAGATTAGCTGCCATACCTAAGCCCATTACGCCTAAACCAATAAATCCAATCTTTTTCACAATCAATTCCTCCACTCTTAATAGTCTATTTCATTGATTATACAGATTCTTCACTAACTTTTCATTGTTTCAATGCTTGTTTTTGTTAGGTAAATCCGATATTGTAGATGCTAAGTTGAAAAGCCTTATCACTACTCTTATTTTAGCACATGCTTGAATAAGAAGGTTTTCACCAAATCCAAGCATATCCCTTCGAAGCTGCTTCTGCTTCGCAAAATCTTGAGGAGGTTCAAGTTTCTATGAGTAAAACCGTTCAATTTGACTACAGCAAAGCGCTGACTTTCGTCGGCAAGCATGAAATTGATTATTTGGCGGAGCCTGTTCGCCTCGCGCATGAGCAATTACATAACGGTACGGGAACGGGTTCGGATTATTTAGGCTGGATCGACCTTCCGACAAACTATGACAAAGAAGAGTTTGCCCGCATACAGAAGGCTGCTGACAAGATTAAATCGGATTCCGAAGTGCTTATCGTTATCGGCATCGGCGGCTCCTATCTTGGCGCTCGCGCAGCGATCGAAATGCTTTCACACTCTTTTTATAATATTTTACCTAAGGAACAACGCAAAACGCCTCAAGTGCTATTCGCTGGAAACAATATCAGCTCCACTTATGTAACACATTTATTGCAGCTGATTGAAGGCCGCGACTGGTCAATCAACGTTATTTCCAAATCCGGTACAACAACTGAGCCAGCTATCGCGTTCCGCGTATTCCGCGCAGCGCTTGAGAAGCAATATGGCAAAGAAGAAGCGCGCAAGCGTATTTACGCAACAACAGACAGCGAGAAAGGCGCGCTGAAGAAGCTTTCCTCAGAAGAAGGCTACGAATCATTTATTATTCCTGATGATGTAGGCGGACGCTACTCTGTACTTACCGCTGTAGGCTTACTGCCAATCGCAGCTGCTGGTATCAGCATTGATTCCATTATGCAGGGCGCGGCAGACGCATCCAAAGAATACAGCAATCCTAACCTTGCGGAGAATGAAGCATACCAATATGCGGCTGCCCGCAACGCGCTTTACCGCAAAGGCAAAGCGACTGAAATTCTAGTCAACTATGAGCCTTCCCTGCACTTTGTGTCAGAGTGGTGGAAGCAGCTGTTCGGCGAGAGCGAAGGCAAGGATTACAAAGGTATTTTCCCTGCTGCCGTAGATTTCTCGACAGATCTGCATTCCATGGGCCAGTTTATCCAAGAGGGCAATCGGAACATTTTCGAAACCGTAATTCAGGTGAAAGAAGTGGCTGAGCATATTACCATTGAGTCAGATGCGGCTGATTTGGACGGTCTTAACTTCCTTACAGGCAAAACAATGGACTTCGTCAACAAGAAAGCATTCGAAGGTACGCTTCTTGCTCATACCGATGGCCAAGTGCCTAACCTGATCGTGAATATTGCGGACATGACGCCATACACATTTGGATATCTAGTTTATTTCTTCGAGAAAGCATGCGGAATTAGCGGTTACCTGCTAGGCGTTAATCCGTTTGACCAGCCAGGCGTTGAAGCATATAAGAAAAATATGTTCGCGCTGCTCGGGAAGCCCGGCTTCGAGAAAGAGAAAGCCGAGCTGGAAGCAAGGCTGTAATTAACCGACACAATCGGTATACAGGAGTCATTGCTTATGCTTGAGAGGTACAAAACGGTCAGGCAGCAGGCAAGCGCTGAGATCGTCATTAAAAAGTCGCGTTTTATCGGCTATGCGAAGCCTGTGGAATCAGAAGAGGAAGCGATCGCTTTCATTAATGAGATCAAGCAATTGCATAAGCAGGCAACGCATAATTGCTCGGCTTATCTCATCGGCGAACGGGATCAGTTTCAGAAGGCGTCCGATGATGGAGAACCAAGCGGTACGGCGGGTAAGCCAATTCTTGAGGTCATTAAGCATAAGGATCTCAAAAATGTCGCCGTAGTTGTGACACGATATTTCGGAGGCATTATGCTTGGTGCGGGCGGACTTGTCCGGGCATACACGGACGGAGCGGTTGCCGGCATCGAAGCGGCTGATGAAATCGTTAAGGTGCTGCACCGTGAAGTGCTCGTTGACGTGGACTATACGTGGTACGGCAAGCTGGAGAATGAGCTGCATGGCAAGGGTACCCGAGTTGGCGGCACTGATTTCACGGATCGCGTCATCGTGCATTGCTTGCCGGAAGCAGCGGAGGCGGAAGCGTTTATAGCTTGGATAACCGATCTAACGCAAGGGCAAGCAGTCATTTCTGAAGGTGATATTAAATACTATATTGAAGGCGAATAGCATAAAAGAGGAGTATCAGTATTTTTCTGATACTCCTTTTTTTTTGCCTGGATAAGCCCTTTTCGGAGCGATATAAGAATAGGCTATAAAAGCGATAAATTTTTCTAAAATTTAGATTGACTTAATCCCACTTTGGGTGCTACATTATGAATACCAAGTATTGTAATGGGAATTATAATTTTCGCATATTTGCTACACCTGCGGCACGAGCCGATGGTCTGGGGGTCACGTTAAATTGAATACAATGTTTCGAGGAAAAGCGTGGAGCTTTGGGTTCAGAAGCACCATCATGCTTTACTTTATCCTCCTTATTGTTTTGCCGATTGTCGGCATTTACACGCAGTCCTTTTCGCTTGGATGGGGCCCTTTCTGGGAGAGCATCTCGGACCCCTTGGCTTGGAAGGCTGTCCTGCTGACGGTGAAATTAGCGGTCATCGCGACGTTCCTTAATATTTGTCTAGGAACGATGATTGGCTGGGTACTCATACGCTACCGGTTCCCCGGACGTAGACTGCTTAACAGCTTAGTCGATCTGCCATTTGCATTGCCTACGGCGGTCGGAGGCCTGATGATCTTGCTATTGCTTGGCCCTAATAGTTTAGTAGGGAGCTTGGCTGAGAAGATAGGAATAGAAATTGTGTTTCATGAACCAGCCATTGTCGTAGCGATGCTCTTCGTAACCTTTCCATTCGTCATTAGGGCCATTCAACCCCTGCTTGAGGAAATGGACAAATCAGAGGAGGAAGCAGCCTATACACTAGGTGCTAGTCGTGCGAAGACGTTCTTCAGCGTCATATTTCCTACGATGCTGCCAGGCATATTAAGCGGCGCAATGCTTGCTTTTTCACGCGGATTAGCTGAGTTTGGCGCAGTCGTGCTCGTAGCAGGCAATATTCCCGGCAAGACATTAATTGCTTCCGTCTACATTTTCGGAGAAATTGAGAGCAGTAATCCGCAAGGAGCAGCCGCGGTTTCTGTGCTGCTGTTGACATTGTCCTTCCTCATCCTTTGGACCGTTAACCTCATTCAAGGCAGGAGGAGCGGCCAATGATAAGAAGAATGTGGATTACATTAACTTATATGGTATTTGCGTTATTGCTAATAGCGCCTTTAATCAAAATTTTTACTGGCTCATGGGCGGATGGCTGGAGCGGCTTTATCGAAGGCATCTCACGTCCCCAATCCATTCATGCGCTTATGATGACAGGCATTATCGTTGTTGTTGTAACGGTTTTAAACACACTATTTGGTATTATGCTGGCGATGTATTTAGTTCGTGCAGAATGGATTGGACGGCGAGTAAAGCGTCTATTGAATAGTATGGTTGATTTGCCATTTGCCGTTTCGCCGGTTATCGGCGGTTTGATGATTGTACTTATATTGGGACCGAATACGGTAATTGGTGCATTTTTTGAGGATGCAGGGTTCAAAATCGTGTATGCAATGCCGGGGATGATTCTAGCAACGCTGTTCGTGACTTTCCCGCTTATGGTGCGCGAGGTAATGCCTGTTCTTCAGGAAATTGGAGCGCAGCAGGAGGAAGCTGCCTCCACGCTTGGCGCATATTCCTGGTACACCTTCTGGAAAGTGACCTGGCCTTCCATCAGATGGGGCGTTATTTATGGTGTTGTGCTGACCGTGGCGCGGTCGCTTGGCGAGTTCGGCGCAGTGCTAGTTGTTTCTGGAAATATTATGAATAAGACGCAAACCGCAACGACGCTTGTTTATCAGGATGTGGAAAATTTCAATGTAGTTGCCGCTAACGGCGTCGCTTTAGTGCTTGCGGCATTTTCTGTAGGATTGCTGCTGCTGATGGAATGGGCGAAAAAAAGAAAGGAAGTGCATTAAGCCATGCATATAGAAGTGAGGAATTTAAACAAAGCCTTTGGAGATTTCCATGCAGTGCAAAATGTTAGCTTTGAAATCGAGAAAGGTCATCTGATTGGCTTGCTCGGTCCGAGCGGCGGCGGCAAAACATCCATACTTCGTATGCTGGCAGGGCTTGAATCCCCCACTTCCGGCGATATCATTTTTCATGGGAAACGCGTCAATGACCTTCCTCCGCAGGAACGGGGAATTGGCTTTGTATTCCAAAATTATGCTTTATTCAAGCATATGACGGTTTATGACAATATTGCTTTTGGTCTCAAAGTGAAGAAGCAATCAAAGGAGCAAATTCGCGAGCGCGTCATGTATTTAGTGGAATTGACCGGTCTTAAAGGCTTCGAGCATCGCTATGCGCATCAGCTGTCTGGCGGACAACGTCAGCGCGTGGCTTTCGCAAGAGCGCTCGCGCCTGAGCCGCAATTGCTGCTGCTCGACGAGCCGTTTGCCGCTATCGATGCGAAGATCCGCACCGAGCTTAGAACTTGGCTTAAGGAAATGATTGAGCGCGTCGGCATTACCTCGATCTTCGTTACGCATGACCAAGAAGAGGCTATAGAAGTCGCCGACGAGATTATGATTATTAGCAAGGGCAAGCTGGAGCAGAAGGGCAGCCCGTGGGATATTTATAAAAATCCGGAAACGCCGTTTGTGGCAAGCTTTATCGGTGAATCAACCATTGTGGAAGATATTACGCAGCTTATCGGATTCGAGGATGGGGCTAATACTCCAGGAACAAAAGCACTTATTCGTCCGGAATATATCGAAATCGGCAGACCAGGTGAGATCAAGCTTGCTTCTGCTGCATTGTCTGGAAAGATAAAGCAGCTGCATTTCCGCGGCAGTGAATGGATGGTTGAGCTGCTCGTAGGCAATACGAAGCTGATCACTTACCGTTCGCTTGAGAAGGAAATTTTGCATCCGGGCGATCAGGTGAGTGTTCTTGTGCATCGCGCTTATCTATTCAATGATCATGAAAGCTGGATAGCAGAAAATACGCTAAAAGTAGATCCCATGCCTATTCATATTTAAAATCTAAGCTGCGGGGAAAGAGTTGTGTGCAAATATGAGAATAAATCGAGCAGCAAGCCAGCGCATGCTAGCGCTGCTTGCCGCGGTTATGCTGCTCATTGCAGCAGGCTGCAGCAAAGCATCGCAAACAAATGAGAATGCGGCTGAATCTACCGTACCAGACGGCGATGCTATGCTTGTCATCGGTGCCTATTCAGTAGTGAAGGATGCATTTACCGATATTTTGCCGGCATTCCAGTCGTATTGGCTGAAGGAGACGGGGCAGAAGGTAATATTCCAAGAATCGTATGAGGCATCAGGTACGCAGGCTCGTGCCATTGCAGGCGGTTTCGAAGCGGATGTGGCTGTTCTTGCGATGGAAGGCGATCTGAATAAAGTAGCCGATGCTGGTTTCATTACACATGATTGGAAGTCGCAGAGCAGTGGCGGGATGATAACCAACTCCATCGTCGTGCTAGGTACTCGTGCAGGCAATCCGCTTGGAATCAAGGATTGGGAAGATTTGACGCAGAAGGGTGTCAAAGTGCTTTATCCAAACCCGAAAACATCAGGCGGAGCGCAGTGGGATATTAATGCGATATACGGCGCGGGGTTGAAGCAATCGGAGGAGAAGAATGGCATAAAGGACCCTGAGTTTGCCAAAAGCTTCTTAAAGTCGATTCACACGAACGTGGAGTCGCTTGATAAAAGCGGCCGTGCTTCGATGGCTGCTTTCGAATATGGCGTCGGCGATGTTATTGTCACCTATGAGAACGAGCTGCTCGCCCGAATAAAAAAGGGCATCGCATACGATATCGTCGTACCGAAGAGCACCATATTGATCGAGAATCCCGCAGCAGTCGTTGATAAAAACACCGATAAGCATGGAACTCGCAAAATAGCGGAAGCTTTTGTCGCATACTTGCATACGGAAGAAGCGCAGCGCTTATTTGTCGAGCATGGCTTCCGGGCGGTCAATGAGAAGGTTGCAGCAGATACGAAGGATCGTTATATTGTGCCTGCAGAGCTGTTCGATATATCCTATCTTGGAGGCTGGTCAGAGGTCAAAGCGAGCCTTTATTCGAAGAAGGGGATTTGGTATCAGGTGCTTGCGGATTTATAAATATGGTGAATGACCACATAAAAGCTCTCTGGACATTGGTCCAGAGAGCTTTTGTGGTTATCCCTAGTTTAAAACATCGGAAATACATAACGGACGAGGAAATACAGAGCTCCAAAGAAGATGACGATATATGCGGCATACTTAATGAATGTCGCCGCCACCATGCTGGAATCCGATTTTTTCTCCACATGCCGTTCTTCAATCTCCACATTACGCTGTTGAGTTGTCATTTCAATCACTCCTTCTAGGCCTTTTTTGTTAAGGCTTAATACCCTAAAGGAAGCGGGATGAATCAAATGAAGCTTTAGCAGGCTTTTCTTATACGACTTGATTAATCTACTTCAGAATGGGTATTAGGTAAAGATGGCAAGCTTGGCTGGTTAGGTCGGCTGCTCTACTGTAAGCAGCTTTTAAAAAGGATTTTTGAAATAGCCGTTCTTAAATTGCTGCTCCTGAATATATTAATTAACGAAGCCCTATTATTGCAGTTCTGTCTTACGGTTCGCAAAACAATAGAATAGGCGCAGCAGGAGGATATTCGCTTGAACAATGCTAGGAAATCATTACGTACGAAGGATGACATTCGTTACACGGCCCATGTTCTACAAGAGATTGAAGAAACGATTGCAGAGCTGGAGGTTTATTTGGAAGCCAATCCAGAGGATGAAATTGCTGTAGCGCAGTATCGACAATTTAGGAACAAACGAAAAAATATTGTCTTTATGATGGAGGATTATAGCTATAAGCTTTCTAATTCCGAAATTCAAGCCTAGTCAAATAAAAGCTTTTGCAGTCAGAGATAGGATCTAAAATTGGGTTTATTAATAGTGAATATGGTCCAAGTAATGCTAGGGAGCACGCAGCTGCTCCCTGGCATTTTTTTTGCAAATTTGTCCAAGCATACATCACGTACTGAAAAAGGCTGTCTTTTACGAATAAATATAGAAAATAGAGATACATGATTATGGGGGACCCGCTATGCCAACTAAAAAAGGAATTAAAAATAAAAAAAAGAAACTGAAAATAGTGATGCTCGTTGCTGGTGTTCTTGTGATTGCTGTTGTCTTAGGGGGCTTTGGAACGTTCCGCATGCTGGTGAATGCGCAGGATGTTGATCAGCTCAATGATCCGTTGCCAGCTGCAACGATTCTGTATGACGGGAGCGGGCAAGAAGCAACTCGAATATCTTTCAATAAAATCGAAGGCATTGGATATGACGCTATTCCTAAGCATATGGTCGATGCTGTTGTTGCAGTAGAAGACAAACGCTATTTCGAGCATACCGGAATGGATATGCGGGCAATTGGACGCGCTTTTTTGACCAATTTCACAGAAGGTGGCACGGTGCAGGGCGGAAGCACGATTACGCAGCAGCTAGCGAAAAATGTATTTTTATCGCAAGAACGCACATGGTCGCGGAAATGGAATGAAGTGCTTCTGGCCAAAAAAATAGAAGAGTCCTACAGCAAGCAGGAGATTATGGAAATGTACCTTAATCAAATCTACTATGGTGAAGGGGCATGGGGAATCAAGAGAGCGGCGTACACCTATTTCGGTAAAGAGGTTGATCAGCTTACTATTGCGGAATCAGCCTTGCTGGCAGGCCTTGTTAAAGCCCCATCAGCGCTAACGCCCTATAAGCATCTGGATAAGGCAAAGGAAAGACGGGATATCGTACTGGGCTTAATGAGAGATCAAGGATTGATTAGCGAAGAGGCGTACAAGGAAAGCTTAAGTGAAGCCATTAAGTTGTTGGATGCAAAGCCTAATCGAGTAGATGATATCCGTTATCCCTATTATGTAGATCAGATTATCCGAGAGGCCATGACGCTTTATGGGTTATCTGAGAATGAAGTGCTGCAAGGAGGCCTGCGTATTTACACCGAATTAGATACGGGAATGCAGCAAGCAGCAGAGGAGGTATATACAAAGGAATCCTTGTTTCCAAGCAGCGCAAATGATCAGCAGATACAAAGCGGAGCGGTATTGGTTGATCCCCGAAATGGCGGCATTCGAGCGCTTGTCGGCGGCAGAGGCGAGCAGCCGTTTCGCGGCTTTAATCGAGCGACGCAGCTAAAACGTCAGCCGGGCTCAACGATGAAGCCGCTTGCGGTTTATACACCTGCGCTTGAGCAAGGCTACAAACCAGATGATAAATTAGTGGATGAGCCCATCAATATAAACGGTTATGAGCCGCATAATGCAGACGGAGCATTTCACGGCCAAGTAACCTTGTACGAGGCACTTATTCAATCGTATAACATACCAGCGGTGAAGCTGCTAAATGAAATCGGGATTGAGAAAGGAATGGATGCTTCCGCTCGTTTCGGCATTCCGTTAACCGATGCGGACCGAACGCTGGGATTAGCGCTTGGCGGACTTCATGAGGGGACGTCTCCGCTGCAGATGGCAGAAGCATATGGGGTGTTCGCTAATGACGGCATCCGAATGAAAGCTCATGCGATTACGCGGATCGAAACAATGGATGGTATCGTATTAGCGGAATTTCAGGGTAAAACGGGAGAGAAGGTAACAGAGCCCGAGACGGCACGCGTCATGACGGCGATGCTGGAAGGCGTTATTAAAGAGGGAACGGGCAAAGCCGCGGCACTTAATGGGCGCCCGCTGGCAGGTAAATCAGGCACCACGGAGATGCCGGGAACGACCGGCTACGGCGCCAAGGATAATTGGTTCGTCGGCTATACGCCACAGTTGGTCGGAGCGGTGTGGCTTGGGTATGACCAGAGCGATAGCAGTCATTATTTAAAAACGAGCTCTAAGGCTGCAGCTGTCGTATTTCAGGCTTTGCTGGAAGGCGCTATGATTAATGAGCCATTTATGCCATTCCCAGCGCCTCCCGTTAAGCTGCCGAAAGAGAACAAAATCGATAAGAAGGAAGAAACGAAGAAGAAGGATCAAGATCGTGAGCAGGATAAAGAAAATGGGAAAGAAAAGATGAAGCAAGAACGAAAGGATAGAAAGGAAAAGGAAAAGGAAGCACGTGAGACGAAGAAGAAGGCGGCGAAGGAAGCGAAGGAAAAGGAAAAGAAAGCACGAGATAAGAAAAAGAATCATGATGAGAAGTGATCTATAAAAGCTGCTGTACGCAGCTTCTTATTAATCAAGAAATAAAGATACTCCTATTGGCCACATGCCTATGGGAGTATCTTTTTTTATTGCTTTCTTCTCTGTGCGCTTCTGGATGAAAAAAAGGAAATTAACAACATTTCACCGAATAGGATAAAATGCCGATAAAGGAGATGAGCGGGATGCAGTCATTCGAAACATTCATAATCATATCTAAGCATCGAATGTGTGATCACTATTTGCCTAAGCTCCGCATTTGTTTAATGAGCTTAACGGAAGATCAGCTATGGCATGGCCATGATGCCCGTCAAAATAGTATTGGCGGAATCATTCTTCATATTATGGAGCATACGGATCGAAATTCGGAGCGAATTATGAATCCCGGCAAAATCTTTGGACAAGGGATAGAACGGTATTTTCCCACTCGGGATATGAAAATAGCAGAGCTCATTACGGAGCTCGAAGCTTCATTTCATCGTTTTGCAGCTGCTCTTGATGATAGCGGGGAAGCGGCAGATATGTACAATGTATATCATTTGGTGGAGCATACCGGCTATCATCTCGGGCAAATTGTGGATCGTTCGCAGGCTATGTCCAGCAAGAGGTTTGAGTTTGTTCAGAACGGAATTAACGAAAAAGCATTGCGTATTATTGTCGAGCGGAGTATTAAGCCGATTTGAGGATAGCAAAGCTGGATTCCTGACGAACGATGGAATTTTTCAGTTCGTTCCTATATGCTTTAGTAAAGGGGCTTTTTTGATGATTCTTGAGGTAGCAATTTTGCAGGTTAGATCGGGACAGACTGATAATTTCGAAGAGAGCTTCAAAGAGGCTTCCACTATTATTTCCAAGATGAAAGGCTATCTTAATCATGAATTGCAAAAATGCATGGAGGTAGCGGGAAAATATATTTTGCTCGTGCGGTGGGAGAAGCTGGAGGATCATACGATAGGTTTCAGAAAATCAGCTGAATATTTACAGTGGAAAAGTCTTCTGCATCATTATTATGATCCGTTTCCAACGGTTGAGCATTATACGAATATAGATCTCAGCTAGCCGGGCTTTATTATCTTCATTAGAAATTAGACTTAGAGGGTGAGCAACATTCAAGACTTTATAAAGCTGCATCTTTACTTTGACGGCACCGGCCAAGAGGTCGAGGTGTTAGATGTTTTATTTGTGGATGAAGATGTGTACGAAATCGCAGAAACTCCTGTTTTTACAGAGAAAGTGACCTTCGGTGACGTTATCAAGGTTAAGAAGGAACGAGATGTTTTCAAATATATCGATACGATAGAAAAATCTAAATTCAAAAGACATAACTGGCTGCTGAGCAAACAGGTTATTTATTCCTTAGAGCTGAAGATACTTAAAAATAAGATTAAGGAATGGAATGGCAAGGCTGAACAAGTATTTGGCGGCATTTTTATCGTTAATTTGCCTACTGATACCGAGATCGATATTAATAGCGAAGTACAGAAGGTTATTAGAATGGTGGAGAAATAGACATATTAAGTTGAAGGAGGAGAGAAGAATGGAGCTTGGGCTGAATGGAAAGGTTGCGATTATAACAGGGGGAAGCAAGGGAATAGGACTAGCTACTGCAGTATTGCTGGCCGCGGAAGGGGCTGAGGTAGCCATCGTTGCTCGCGAACAAGAATCGTTGAATCGTGCCGCGGAGCACATAAAAGAACAAACGGGCAAGGAGCCTTTGGTCATTAGCGCAGACGTATCTATACCGGAGGATGCCCAAAGGGCGGTAGCGGAAACGGTGGAACGCTTCGGCGGGGTGAACATTCTCGTTAATAATGCAGGCACGTCGGCGGCTAGGCCGTTCGAGGAGGTCGATGCGGATGCTTGGACAGCTGATCTGGATTTGAAGCTGCTGGGTGCAGTGCAGTTCTCGCGAGCTGTACTGCCGTATATGCGTCGAGCAGGGAGCGGAGCCATTGTCAATGTAACTGCGATCGGGGGCAAGACACCGTCTGCTTCATCGCTTCCAACGTCAGTCAGCCGTGCGGCAGGGCTTGCGTTAACGAAGGCGATGAGCAAGGATTTGGCACCTGAACGAATACGGGTGAATGCGGTATGCATCGGCCTCATTCGCAGCGCTCAAATCGAACGAATGTGGCAGGCTAAAGCTCCGGAGCTGTCGTGGGATGATTTCGCTGCTGATCCTAGACACGGCATTCCACTTGGGCGGATCGGACGCGCGCAGGAAGCAGCTAATGTCATTGGGTTTCTTGTATCTGAAGCGGCCTCATTCGTAACAGGAACTGCTGTTAATATTGACGGAGGCATTTCGGCGGTATTATAGCCTATAGCCAGCTATAAGCATAAGAAAAAGGAGCTCGTCGCCGTTGTCCTTGAAGCAGGGCAACGGCTCGAAACTCCTCAGGCTCTATGAAGCCTATTTCTTCTGTTGAACGCGTTGATTAAAGCGATCCACACGGCCGCCTCTTTCTGAAATACGTTGTTTGCCTGTATAGAAAGGATGCGAAGCAGAGCTTGTGTCTACACGTATAACAGGGTAACTGTTGCCGTCTTCCCATTCCATCTTTTCATTAGATGATTTTGTCGAACCGCTCAAAAATTTATATCCGCTAGTTACATCAAAAAACAGTACTTGATGGTAAACCGGGTGTATGCCTTCTCTCATTGAAATCACCTGACCCTTATGCGTAATATTTACGAACAATTCTATTTTAACATATATAAAAATCATTATCAATGTCAAGCAGCTGCTCGTCTTTTTTTACATGAAAATATGACATTTGCTTAATCGTCAAAAATATACTACCATTATATTATAATCATTCTAAAAGTAAGCCTTTACATATTTAGGATTTATATGCAGAAGGCTTTTTAATAAGAGGAGGTATCCAGCATGATGAACATCAAGGCTGAAATGGACAGAATTAATCGACACCTGATGGCGAATGGATACAAACTAACGACTCAGCGTGAAATCATCCTTAGGGTGCTGCTAGAAAATGAAGTGGACCATTTAAGCGCTGAGGGCGTATACATGCTAGTCAAACAACAGTTTTCTGAAATCGGACTGGCAACGGTATATCGTACGCTGGAGCTGCTAGCCGAGCTGCATATTGTTGAGAAAATGAATTTTGGAGATGGCGTAGCCCGCTACGATCTCCGTGATGAAGATCACGCGCATATGCATCATCATTTGATCTGCAGTGAATGCGGATCGCTTAAAGAAATTAAGGAAGATTGGTTATTTGAGCTTGAGCAGCGTCTAGAACGTGAATATGGCTTTAAGGTTACAGATCATCGACTGGATTTCACTGGAACATACAAGGACTGCTGCAGCGTCGATTGCAAGAAGGATCGTAAAGCCGTATCCTAACAAAGCTGCAGACATTATAGATAATGAGAGCCTTTCCGCTTAAGCGGAGGGCTCTTTTTTATTTTTAGTATAATTCAACAGATTATCAATGAAATATCAGCACATTATTGTATAATGAAACTGTGCTCTGGCAGATAGTCATTATATATAGAATAGAGGGGATAAACATGGAGCATATTCACGGATCATATGATAGCTTATTCGTTTTTTTCTCATATATTATAGCAGTAATGGCTTCATACACGGCACTTGATCTGGCAGGAAGGGTTAGCACCTCCACAGGGAGCACGCGGCTTGGATGGTTATTTTTTGGAGCAGCTTCTATGGGAATGGGCATATGGTCGATGCACTTTGTCGGCATGCTCGCACTCAAGCTGCCTATTACGATTAAATATGATTTAGTCATTGTGCTGTTGTCGGTAGTTGCGGCGATCGGAGCAGCCTTTATAGCGCTATACGTTGTCGGACGCGGCGAGTTAGGGAAAATACAGCTGCTTATCGGCGGATTATTGCTTGCTACCGGTATCTCAGTTATGCATTACATCGGAATGGCTGCAATGCTTATTCCTATTACCTATAATCCGTTTATTTTTCTGTTATCCATTTTAATCGCAGTAGTTGCGTCCATAGCTGCTTTATGGCTTTCGTTTTATTTCCGCAAGGGAGGACAGCGCGGAGAAATTTGGAAGAAGCTTGGAAGCGGAGCTATTATGGGTGCTGCAATCGTAGGCATGCATTATACGGGAATGATGGCGGCCAATTTCCACAACGGCAGCAAATCTGCGCTTTTTTATGGCGTGATTTTGGATCAGGAATGGCTTGCCTATTATATTGCTGGTGGAATATTTTTTACACTCAGTCTCTCTCTATTCGGCATTTATATCTCAAAGAGGCTTGCCCATAAGGATTCAGAAATCGAGCAAAGCGAGAAATGGTACAAGTCCTTGTATGAAAATAGCCAGGATGGCATTGTATCGGTTGATTTGCAAAATCTTAATATCAGCAGCCATAATTCAAATGCTCTGCAAATAACAGGCTACAGCAGCAAGCAGATTTTAAATCAACCGATTTCCAAACTAATAGGCATTATTGTGAGTGAAGATCAGGAACGCGTTAAGCAGATGTTTCAAAGAACGTTCAATGGTGAGACGACGAATGACGAAGCATCCATTATACATATAGACGGAAAGCGACTTGATTTGAGTGTTGCATACGTGCCCGTTATTGTTGAGGGAACGGTTGTCGGGAGCTATATTATATTTAAAGATATTACGGAAGAGAAGCAGGCGAAGCAGAAAATTAATCATTTGGCGTTCCATGATGAGCTTACGGGCTTGCCGAATCGGCGATTGTTCAACCAAAGCATTGCTCAATTAATCGAAGAAAATAGTGCTAGAAAAGCAGCCTTCGCCGTTATGGTACTGGATATTGACCGTTTTAAAATGATAAACGACTCGCTCGGGCATACGGTCGGCGATCAATTTCTACAGGAGGTCAGTAAGCGAATTAAACAAAACGTAGCAGGGCATGATGTCATGCTCGCGCGGATGGGCGGAGATGAGTTTACGCTTCTATGCCGTGATTATAAGTCGCAGAATGCCATTGAGCTGTTGGCAAAAGGGATTATTGACTGCATTCAAGCTCCTTATCGACTGAAAGAGAGTGACTTCTATGTATCGGCCAGCATTGGCATTGCCCAGTATCCTGAACATGGCAATGATGAGATCCAGCTATTGAAAAATGCGGATACGGCTATGTACGAGGTAAAGAAAAAAGGGAAAAATGGCTATCAGTTTTTCACTTCTGAGCTCGATCAGATTTTGCAGGAGAAAATTGAATTAGAAGGCGATTTGAGAAAGGCAATCGAGCACGGTGAGCTATTGCTGCATTACCAGCCGCAAATTCGAACAGAGGATCGTGCTATGATCGGCATAGAGGCGTTGGTACGGTGGCAGCATCCAACTAAAGGTCTCTTATCGCCAGGTCTCTTCATACCGATTGCGGAGGAGACAGGCCTCATTTATGAATTGGGGACATGGGTGCTGCGAGAGGCTTGTCAGCAAATGCGCAGATGGCATGACGAGGGCGGACCGCTCATACCCATTTCCGTAAACCTATCCTCACAGCAATTTCATCAGCCTAAGCTTGCGGAATATATTAAAGCTATTCTAGATGAAACAGGTCTTGAACCGCATTATTTAGAGTTAGAAATAACGGAGAGCATGATGATGGATGCCGTCGTATCCAGCAGCATTTTGAACCAATTGAATGAATACGGAATTCTGATCAGTCTGGATGACTTTGGTACTGGCTATAGCTCGCTTAGCTATTTGAAGATGTTCCCTATTCATAAGGTTAAAATTGATCGTTCCTTTATCCGGGAAATAACCGAGAACAACAATGATCGAGCGATAGTATCAACGATTATTGCAATGGCGCAGCATTTGAACATGGAGGTTATTGCAGAAGGCATCGAAACGAAGGAGCAGCTTGATATTTTAACGGATAATTCATGCAAAAAGATTCAAGGCTATTATTTCAGCAAGCCGCTGTCCGTTGTTGATGTGGAGAAGGCCTACTTTATTCCCGAGCGTGTATTGATCGGCTAATAGATTGATCGCAAACAGCCCCTTCGCTTCAATCAAAGGGGCTGTTTATTTGTGAATGCCTTAATGTTACTTAGAAGGTACTTGAAGCACGAACTTCTCGATAACATGTCTAACGCCATCCTCATTATTTGACAGAGTAACGTAGTCTGCAATGTCCTTCAGCGATTGGACGGCATTGCCCATCGCAACGCCAAGACCGGCCGCCATAATCATTTCGTTGTCATTCCAAGCATCGCCAATGGCGATTGTTTGGTCCATCGAGCAGCCGATATGCTCCGCCATAAAGCGCAGGGCATGTCCCTTGGTTCCTTCCTTATGCATAAACTCCAAATAATGAGCTTTCGATTTGGTAATATGAACGCGATCACCAATTAACAGCTTAAGCTCCTCTGCAACAACATCGAGGCGAGCAGGATCGTCGATAATGAGCATTTTGTTCATAGGATTATCAAGCAGTTTATTGAAATCAGGTTCAATTTTGTAAGGTATATTAGAGAGCTTGGAATAAGCTTTTATTTTGTCATTGTCTTCCGTGCCATAGAGCTCATCATCGACATAAAGCTGCAAGTGAAGGCTGTTCGCTTCAGCATAAGCATGAAGCTCCTTGGCTGCATCTATGGGCACATTTCGCTCATACAACACCTGTCCGTCCAGCAGTGTTTTGACGAGCGCTCCTTGATAAGTAATAATAGGAACATTAAGTTCAATTTGTTTGGCAATTTTTTGGGCAGAGGCAAACATGCGGCCTGTAGCGAGCGTAACCATGACGCCCTGAGCAATCGCAGCTTCCAGCGCACGCTTGGTGCCATCGGATACGGTTATGTCATCCGTTAACAAGGTGTCATCAACATCAATAGCGATTAGTTTATACATACTAACGGTAAAGCTCCTCTCCAGATCAATAAATTTATGTTTAGGTTGATTGTAGCTAAAATGTATGACACATACAAGACTAAGCGTTTGCTTATGAAGCAAGTACTGCTTCACAGAACAAGGATTATGCTTACGAAGTAAGTTTTACTTCGTAAAACTTTTAAGGATTATGCTTACGAAGCTAAGTTTTACTTCGTAAAACAAGGATTATGCTTACGAAGTAAGTTTTACTTCGTAAAACTTTTGAGGAGATGAAGGAATGAACTATTTTACATCAACGGCTGCTAAACAACGATTTCTGACTCTCTGCGCGCTGGGTGCGGTAGTAATTGCTGCTCTTGCATTCACATTGGGAATCGTATGGATGGGAATTCGCTATCCGATGCTGAAGGAGCCGACGTTTCAGCAATTCACTGTATCTTATAACAAAATTATGAATGATTATTTAAACGGGGCAGAGCCCAAAAAATTAATAAACGGCGCTGCAGCGGGTATGGTTGCGTCGCTAGAGGATCCTTATTCTCGTTATTTAGTAGAGGAGAAGGGCAATGCGTATACGCAATCATACGAAGGACAAATATACGGTATTGGCGCTGAGATAAGGGAAGAAGAAGGGCAATTTGTTATATCAGCTCTTACGAAGGGAGCACCTGCCGAACGAGGCGGCCTTCTCCCTGGCGATATTATTATGTCGGTAGATAATAAGAAACTGACCGGAAAGACGTTTGAGGAGCTGCTGGGCATTATTAGAGGCGAAGAGGGAACATCCCTGTCGCTCCAAATCCAGCGGCCGGGTCAAGCCGAGCTGATTACACTCGCATTAAAGCGTGAAGCTATTCCGATCCATACCGTTTCGTCCGAGCTGCTCGAGGGTGGAATTGGGCATGTGACAATAAGCCGCTTTGCAGAGAAAACAGCAGATGAATTCGCCGCTGCGCTTACAGAGCTGCAAGCGAAGGAGCCGCTAAAGGGCTTGCTTCTTGATATGCGCTCCAATCCTGGGGGGCTGCTGCAGCCTACCATTAAAATTGCAGATATCCTTATTCCGAAAAATAAAGTCATTCTAAATGTCGTATATAAAAATGAACGGCAAACGATCACATATAAATCCAAGCAAGAAAAGGAATGGACGATTCCAATTGCTGTTCTGGTGAACGGACAGTCTGCCAGCGCCAGTGAAGTGCTGACTGCCGCATTGAAGGAATCAGCCGGCGCTGTCGTTATTGGCGAGAAGACTTATGGCAAAGGTGTCGTACAAGCGTTTAATCAATATAAAGACGGCTCCGTATTAAGCTTAACGGAAGCTCAGTGGAAGACCCCGGGAGGCACTTGGATTAACAAAGAGGGTGTATCACCAGATTATGCCGTGGAGCTGCCCGCTTACACGCAGTTAAGTCCGCTAGCGATTGGATCTGGAATGAAGCTTGGCAGTTATGGAGAGAATGTGAAGACGCTTCAGCAAATGCTCAAGGAGCTGGGCTATGGACCAACTGGGCAAGAAGGCGTATTCGATAATCAAACAGTTGAAGCTTTAAGTAAATTCCAGTCGGCAGAGAAGCTGGAGGCAACCGGTATATTTAATGATAAGACAGGATACAAGCTGCTTGAAAGGCTTCGAGAGAAGCTTGGCAGAGAGGATAGCCAGCTGTTTAAAGGAATTGATGTGCTTAAAAATCGCAGTTGACAACGATTCTGATAATCATTATCATCTAGATGAAAGCAAATACTTCGTTGCGCTGCGGGGTGAGTCGGATGAAGAAGATTAAATATTGCAAGCATAATTTCAAAAATGGATTGAAGCCTATTTATAAGGCAATGAAGGATCGCTATCCCGATATTAAACAGAAGAAAAGCGATTGCCTAGGAAACTGCAAGACATGCAGACTGGAATGCTTCGTTGTCATTAAGTCTGAGGCGGTAAGCGCGCCGTCGGCAGAGAAGCTGTATGAGCGATTGAAAAAAATGATTGGCTGAGAAGAAGCATAAGCGAAGATTTATAAATTGTTATATTTAACAAGGACGGCATATGCCGTTCTTTATTTTTATGTTAGAATAACTATAAACTAGGAAAGCTGAGGTGCACTAGCCATGAATGATGTTTTAACAGAAGCTTTAAACGAACAGATGAATTTCGAGTTTTATTCTGCGCATGTGTATCTTGCCATGGCAGCATATTGTTCCGGTGAAAGTCTTGATGGATTTGCAAACTTCTTCATCGTGCAAGCAGAGGAAGAACGATTCCATGCTATGAAAATGTATAAATTTTTAAACGATCGTGGACGTCGTGCTACGCTTACTGCACTCGGAGAACCAAAAAACGAATACGAATCCATCCTGGATGCTTTCCAGCATGGCTACGCGCATGAGCAGCAAAACACGAAGCGCTTCTATCATTTGTCCGATTTAGCGATGAATGACCGTGAGCATGCAACAATTAATTTCTTGAAGTGGTTTATTGACGAGCAGGTTGAAGAAGAAGCACTGTTCGATAACATTATCCATAAGCTTAAGCGGATTGATAAGGACAGCAATGCTTTCTATATGCTTGATGCTGAGTTCGCAACGCGTTCGTTCACAGCACCAGCGCTTTAAGATCACATACCAAGCTGAAATGCCTAAATAAATAGACCTTTGTTGCAGGAGTCTCTCCATCAACAAAGGTCTATTTCGTTTTCATTGCTTGTCCGTTAATAAATGAGAATCATCGCTTATTAAGCCGATGAAGGAATCAACGAGCTCAGGATCAAAGTGCTGTCCGCTTTGTTCTCTTATATAGGCTGCAGCTCGCTCTGTTGTCCATTTCTCTTTGTAGGGGCGTGCACTGGTTAAGGCATCGAACACATCGACAACACTAACGATTCTGGCCTCAATAGGAATGGCTTCCTCTGCAAGCTGATGCGGATAACCAGTGCCGTTCCATTTCTCATGATGGTACAATATAATGTTTTTGCTCGTTTCCAGTTCACTCGTAATTAACTCATCATTAAATTCGCTATATATCTTATCGATGATATCAACGCCAATTTGGGTATGCATCTCAACGATTTGTCTTTCATAATAAGTAAGCGGGCCGGGCTTATACAGAATCCCTTCTGGAATTCCTGATTTCCCAATATCATGAAGAATGCTGGAGTGGGCTATTTGTTTTACTCTTTCTACTGACCAGCCTAATTGCATCCGTTCGTTGTGATAATGAGTCAATCTCTCGGTTAAGTCACGAACGCGTACCAGATGCTCTTCGATGCTGGGGTCACGAATTTCACAAGATATAGCAAGTACTTTCAGCATAGAGCTTTGAATATAGCTTATTCGTTCTTCCGGCAAGTAGAAGCCGCTCTTCAGCTTCTCCAGCTCGCGAAATATGCCGACATAATACAGTTCACCTTCTATTGTAAAGGGTGTTATCGTAATGGAGGAATGCCATAGACTGCTGTCTTTACGGCGGTTAATGAATACGCCCAGCCATGGAAATCCTTCACGCAATGCTTTTTTCATTTGCACATAGGTTTCCAAAGGCGTGTAGGATGTTCGCAAAATGCCAGCTTTTTTTCCTGCTATTTCATCTGATGAAAACCCGGTAATTTTCTCATAGGCTTGATTAACGGCTAAGATATGATGTTGTTCATCCGTTACAATAACTGCATCTGCAAGCTTAAGGAAGATTGTAAGCTGATGGTTGATGTGGTTCATGCTGAGCTGTCCCCTAGTTGCTTTTGACTTTTGGCAATATTTTTGTACCTTGCTCCATTGGTGATTTGCACAATGGGCATGAACGCTCAGCCGTTTGAGCATCCTCATACGTAATAATTCGCTGCCATACCTGACAGGAATCACTCGTACAGAGCCAAGCGAGCGCCATTTCGGTATTCGGATCCATTTGTTGCTCGATCAAAAAGGCTGATCGAATAAAGCGTGACAATTCAGCGGGCTTTCCTCTATATATGGCCGGCGAGCTTATATACAGCTCCTCTTGAGCCCTCGTTACAGCAACATAAGCAAGCCGTCTTTCCTCCTCAAGCGCCTCAGCTAATGCATCAGAGCCGGTTTGTATGGAGCTGCGGTCGCTATGCTTATCCGCAGCAAGAGCGGAGCTGTGCGGAAGAATTCCCTCGGAAGCTCCGATGACGAATACAACAGGAAATTCAAGACCCTTTGATTTGTGAATCGACATTAGCGAAATAGAGCTCCGATTATGCTCATGCTTCTGCTGCTGCTTCACGACAGCATGCTTGTCGGTTATATCATCAATATAGGACAGAAATGCCTCTATAGTATCAAATTCTCCTGCAGCGGCTTCGAACTCATCGAGCATTTCCTTTAAGCCCTCTTTATGCTCAGTCATCTCATGCCGCTTGCTTGTTTCAAGGTATTTATCATAAAAGTCCTGTCGAAGCTGAACAATAGCATTAGCGGGCTTGCATTCTGCTAGTGATTTAATAAGCTTGATTCGTTCCTTAATCTTATCCCTTTGGAAATCCTTCAGCTGAGGGTAATCAAGCAAATGGATTAGCGGATATTTCTTTGCGCGCTGCTTGTCCTGATTCCATATAAATGCCATAGCTTGTTCCCGATTGACATAAAGTGATGGGAGCAGGATTTCAATTGCATCAAAATTCCGTCGATCAAGCACTAGCTGCAAATGTGCAAGCAGCGGCTTAATGGCCCATTGATCATAAAAGAGCTGACCATCGCCATAATCAATGAAAGGAAGCTGTTTGGTCAGCAGCAGCTCGACGAGAGCTCTGCTGCTGCTCGCCGTTCGGAATAGAATGGCGAAATCGCCAAATGATCGTTTACCTTGCTCGGATTGTGCGATTATCGTATCTGTGATCAGCGTTGCTTCTTCCTGGGTAGATTTGAGCCGAGCATAGGAAGGGTTAAGCCCCTGCGGCTTAACCGCCAAAAGCGTTTTTTCCTTGCGCAGCTTGTTGTACTGAATGATGGAATTGCCGAGACCTACGATCGTGCTGGTCGAGCGGTAATTAACATCTAATATGATCGTGGCTGCGCCGGGATATTGATGCTCAAAGTTCAGAATATAATCATTTGTCGCGCCGTTAAAGGAATAAATGGTCTGATCATCATCACCAACGACCATAAGATTGCGATGCTTATCTGCCAGCATTTGTACGAGTACATATTGCACCTGATTCGTATCTTGAAATTCATCGATCATAATGTACTGGAAACGTCTTTGCAGGGTAGCGAGCAGCGCTTTGTCATTCCGAAGCAATCGATAAGCCTCCAGCAGAAGGTCATCGTAATCGAGCTTGTCCATTTCCTTCTTCCACTGCTCGTAACGAGTGAAGAGCAGCTTCAACTCTCTTTCCTCCGTCGTCTTTTCCGGCAAATCGTGGATATCGAGCATTTGGAGCTTTATGGCTGAGAGTCTGGCTAGCACGGTTTCGGGTTCATACTCGTTTTGCAGCATCAGCTCCCGCATTAGTCTTTTTAAAAAGACATGCTTCTGACCAGTTTCGCCTAGAATCGTTTGGCGATAGCCGCTGCCGCGAAGCAGCTGAAGACAAAAGGAATGAAAGGTGCGCGCTTCTACGCCGTTTGCCGTTCCTGCATTCAGAACAGGCAGCGAACGGATGCGGCTGCGCATTTCATCTGCTGCTTTTTTGGAGAAGGTCATTAACAATATATGTTGAGGCAGAACATGTCGAATAGCCAGCAAATAGGCGGTACGGCATATGAGCACGGATGTCTTGCCCGAGCCTGCGCCAGCAAGCGTAAGTGCAGCGCCGGTATGATGACGGACCGCAGCAATTTGGGGCCTGTTAAGAGAAATGCCGTATTGCTCCAATCCACGGAAAAATGCGGCATCCTCCTCATTTGATCCAACAAGCTGACGGCTTGTTTCCGTCTCGGCTTTGGATGCAACGGGAACCTTGCTGTTACAAATGCCTATAGGAAAGGTATAATACTTAGTAGTCAATTTATCACCTTCAAAAATAATATCCATTTATTATAACAGATGAAGCATAGAAAGAGGGATTCATAATGATTGGGCCAGCTGAGAAAGAAGATGTTCAACAGGTATTGCCGCTCCTGCTTTCAGCGATCGGTTCTATTGCTTATTCATTGGCAGGAACCGATGACCAAGAGGAAGCAGAACAAATATTGGCTGATTTCTATACAAGTGAGGATAACCGTATTAGCTATAAGCATGTTCTCGTTGACAGACGAGAGGGTGAAATCGCTGGTATGCTGGTCAGCTATTCCGGGGATCAAGCAGAGCTGCTTGATCTTCCATTTGTTATGAGGCCAGGTCGGGAATTGGGTACAAGGGCGAACGAGAAAATCGCGGTAGAAGCGTTGGCAGGCGAATTTTATTTGGATTCCTTAGCTGTAGACGAGCGTTATCAGGGTCAAGGAATCGCGAAGGCGCTTATTGCGGCATTCGAGCAAAGAGGTATAGAGGCAGGCAGCAGCAAGCTGTCATTGATTGTGGAGCCTAATAATGCGGGTGCTTATGCGCTATACAAAAAGATGAATTATATCGAGGAAGGGTCCATTGAGGTTAGTGGAAATCGATATTTACGTATGGTGAAGTATGTATAAGATGTAAGCAGGCTTCTGAATAATAAGTTAATTATGGAATAATAAGGTTTTGTGCGGTAAGATGAAAGTGCGGTATGCAATTAACTTTCATTTTGCCGGGAGCGTGTTAGGTATGAGTACTGCCAGCTTAAAAACCAAATTGGCTTACAGCTCAGGAAATCTATCGGTTAATTTAATTGCTCAAGCTTTTGCTTCATACATTATTTTTTACTATGTGGATGTTCTTGGCGTGAGACCGGGGTTAATAAGCGCTGCCATGGTCATTCACGGCATCGTGAATGCTGTTCTTAATCCGTTGTTTGGGCATTTATCCGATCGAACGAAATCTAGGTGGGGCAGACGTATTCCGTATATGATGTTCGGCATGGTACCGCTTGCGGCCTTATTCACGGCCATTTGGTTTCCGATTGGGACAGGCTCCGCCCTTTTTTGGTATTTTCTAACGATCGTGCTGCTTTATGATGTTTTGTTCGTGATGGTTGTATTAAATTATTCGGCGCTGTTTCCGGAAATGTTCACGACTATGAAGGAGCGGGCTTCCGTATCCTCATGGCGTCAAATGTTCGGGATAGTAGGGATGATTATTGGCGTCGCTCTTCCCCCGCTTGTATACGGAAAGCTTGGCTGGGGGCCGATGGGGGCTATTTTCGCTGGCATTGCTTTGATTTTTTTTATTATCATGATTACCTCCAGCAAAGAAAAAACGGTAGTTGCTAGAGAGCAGATCGGTTTCTTGCAATCTTTAAAATTCACCTTTTCTAATAAAGCGTTTGTAATGTTCGTGATCGGCAGCTTTTTTGTGCAGTTTACGTTTGCTGTATTGCCTGCAGCCATTCCTTTCTTTTCCAAATATGTGCTCTTAGCTGAGGAAGACAGTAATTCAATTCTGCTTGGTGCCATATTTATCGCTGCCATACCTTGCGTTTATTTGTGGGGCAGGCTTCTTCAGAAATGGGGTCCACGAAAAACAGTCATGGCAGCGGTTGCCGTGTATGCAGCCGCAATGCTTCCCTTTCTGTTTGTATCGAGCGTTGCGGCAGCAGCTATCGCGGCGGCAGCGATAGGTATTGGCTTGGCTGGCTTGCTCGTGCTGCTGGACGTGCTGCTCTCTGAAATAATAGATGAGGATGAGAAGCGGACGAATGTGCGCAGAGAAGGCATGTATTTCGGAATGAACGGATTTATTGTCAGATGGGGCGTTTCCCTTCAAGCGGTTGTGCTAGGTATTATTCTGGAGACGGTCGGCTATGTGAAGGATGCCGTTCAGTCAGAGGCTGCGGTTTGGGGTATTCGATCGATGCTGAGTATAATTCCTTTTACAGCGCTGCTTATTGCTCTACTATTCTTTTATCTCTATCCTATCCGGAAATTTAATCGATCACAAAATCAGGTGACAAAGCATAATGACAAAAGTATTTGAATGGTTGAAGCAGCATCGACTTATTTTCATACTATTGATAATCGGAGCTGCCGTTCGAACTCTTTATGCGGGTTCGATACCAGGCGGTCTTAATCAAGACGAAGCATCTATTGGCTATGATGCTTATTCTATACTTCATTATGGCATGGATCGCAACGGCATATCGCTGCCTGTTCATCACATCGCTTGGGGAAGCGGCCAGAATGCGCTTTATGCTTACTTATCCATGCCGTTTATTTATTTGTTCGGACTGAACGTATGGTCTGTTCGCGCTGTTAGCATTTCAATAGGACTAGTAAGCATGATTCTATTCTATTTAATAGCAGGACAACTATTTAAGAGAAACAATATGGCGGCTGCAGCAGCCTTCTTAATCGTGATCTGTCCGTGGCATATCATGGCGTCGCGATGGGCGCTGGAATCCAATCTTTTTCCTCCTCTTATGCTTCTAGCTGTATTTTTTTTATTTAAAGCGCTGCATCAACCAAAGTGGCTAATAGGATTTACGATAACGCTTGCTGCTTCTTTATATGCTTATGGAACGGCGTATTTTTTTGTGCCGGTATTTGGTTTTGGCGTTCTTATTCTACTTGGTGTTCAGAAGACGTTTACGCCTCTGAGGCTGCTTTGGAATGGCGCGCTCATGCTCATACTTTCTTTGCCTATTATTTTGTTCGTCCTTATCAATCGCTTTGATGGGTCGACAATTCACACGCCGTTCTTCTCTATACCCAAGCTGACAGTACCAAGGGTCGAGCAGGTATCAACTGCGTTTGAAGGCGATGCTATTTCCATGCTGGTACAGCACTTCAAGTCGTTTTTACATTTATTTATTACACAAAATGATGGACTGATTTGGAATGCCATCCCGCCCTATGGATATATGTATCCCATCGCAATGCCGCTTATTGCAATCGGCTTCTGCTATACAGGCTATCAAATAGTGAAGCAGCGTAGTATTGAAATGACGGTTATCGCAGGATGGTTTTTAACAGCCTTTCTTATGTCGCTAATTACTGATGTGAATATTAATCGGATCAACATCATATTTTACCCGACTCTATTTCTGACCTTGTCTGGATTACTATGGCTGCGTGACCGAATAAAATATTCGTTTATAGTTGTGATTACGGCATTTTCGATCTTTTTCGGTTCATTTTGCTTTCATTATTTCACGGAATATCCGCGGCAAATAAGCCCGGCTTTCTTCGAATCATTCGGGGAGGCTGTGCAGTATGCCTCAAGCAAAACGGAAGGCAGCATTTATGTCACGAACAAGGTAATGATGCCTTATATCTATGTGCTTTTTTATGAAAAAACGGACCCGCGGCTGTTTCAATCAACAGTCCGTTATATGAATCCGGGAGCTCCTTTTCAATTTGTAGCCTCCTTTGATCGGTATGTGTTCGAGAAGCCGCATCTTAGAGTGGGCGAGGCAGCTGCATACATATTTGCTAATAGTGAAGAAATCCCTTCAGTGGAATTAGGCTACACGATTAAACGATTTAAGCATTACACGGTAGTGAGCGGTGCTGGGAGTGCAGGAGTGCCAGCTGCGCAGGAAGGCTTTCGAAACGGCGGTTTTGAGGTGGGGGAGCAATCTTGGTCACTTTCTCCAGGGACAGGAATTGGAACAAATCGGCCATACAGTGGCGCCAATCTATTATATTTGGACCCAGGGGAGGCACGAATAGCTTCCCAAACGTTCATTAACAATGATGAGGGAATATTCAGCCTTTCTGCAATGGTAAGCACTAATGCTGCCGGAGGGAGAATAGGTGTCAGGATCAATGATGTGGTGGCTGCGGAGGCGTATATTGAGCCGCAAGAAGCCTATACACAACTTGAGCTTCCGGCTGTTCACGCTGGTGAGAAGGATATTATTACCGTATATATAATTGGAGGCGCTAATTGGATAAACGTTGATGATATGGAATGGAAAGCAAAAAAATAGAAGCATCCATTACCGAATGCCGGCTGTGAATGCTTCTTTGGTTTAGGATTGCTCAGGAGCCTGGAAGGGCTTCAGAAAAAGCTTCGGTATATCGGTTTCAAAGCGTACGAGCTTGCCTGTAATGGGATGAGTGAAAGCAAGCACACGAGCATGCAGTCCAAGTCGGCCAATGATGCGGGTGCGGGCTCCGTACTTTTTATCTCCCACTACCGGATGGCCGATGTCCTCCATATGGACGCGAATTTGGTTTTTTCGTCCTGTTTCAAGCTGAACCTCCAGCAGGGAAAAGCTTTTGCTAGTGCGCAGTACCTTATAATGCGTAACCGCGTGCAATCCGTCATTCGCATGGAAGCTGGAGTACATTTTGAGCGTTTTGCTTTCTTTCAGCCAGGAAGTGATTGTACCCTTTTCTTTCTTGACGGCACCTTCGACGAGAGCTACATAGATACGTTCTTGTACGGTATCCTGCCAACTGTTCTGAAGCTGTTGCTGAACCGCCTCACTCTTCGCAAACATCATAACCCCTGAGGTATCACGATCCAGCCGGTGTACGATAAATATTCTGTTTTTAGCATTTTCGAGGCGTACATGCGCCATCAGCTGGCGATAGGCTGTTACCTCATTCTCTTGTCCCGAATCGGAGGAAACGGATAATAATCCGGCTTCCTTCTTGACTACAATAATGTGCTCATCCTCAAACATAATCGAGAGCCCTTCCATAGGAGGCTTTTCCTGTGGACGTTCTTTGCTGACGGTAATGGTATCGCCAGGCTGCAATTGCATATTGTAAGCCGTTGTTGACTTTCCGTTGACACTTACTTGACCATGCGCCAATATCGATTTGATGACATTCCGACCAGCGCCTGAAATGCTTTTTATGAGAAAAGGCAGCAATTCTATCGATTCTGTAACCGGATAGGATTTGCTCTTGTCTGCTTGAGTTGCTTTAGCTGGTTGAGCTGATTGTACCTTTGAAACCGGGCGCTTTCTCCCCCTATTCATGCAAAAACCTCCTAGATTTATTGCTCCTACTATAACACGACATACGTCTGTAGTTCTAATCTTGTATTTTCATGCCATAAGCTTGGGGGCAGTAGGAAGCTTCTAGTGGCTTAAGCGAATGGGTGGACGGAGTGAATGGAAATCCTCCAGTTCATTTACTTGTTACGCTTAGTGTGAAGGGTATATCTGAAATATAGGCACCTAATTCAGCTCGTTTCTGTGTAAACAGGGGTAACCGAGAGATTAACAAAAGTATATCTATTAACGCTCCATAATGAGCGCTTGGGAGGGGTTAAGGAGCGTGGAGCAGCGGTCGAACGGCGAAAGTGATGCAGAAGTGCAGCACATGGAGCGCGGAGCGGCAGTCGAGCGGCGAATGTGATGCAGAAGTGCATCACATGGAGCGCGGAGCGGCGGCCGAGTGGCGAAAGTGATGCAGAAATGCATCACATGGAGCGCCGAGCGGCGGTCGTTCAATTCTATGAAAATCGTTTTCATAGACAAATATCAAGTAGGGATGTTACGATGACATAGAAGTGTTCTTATGGGTGAAAATGGAAGAGGTTAGGGGAGAATTGACGTGAGATTAAAACTAATTCAGTCTTTGTTATGCCCTGTGCTTGTTATGGGCCTGCTGCTTGCCCCGCTGCCTGGACACAGCAGCCAAGTTGCATCAGCTGCTAGTGTAACAGCCAAGGCAATCGCTGTTCAGCAAGTCCAAGTATTCGTAGACGGCAAGAAACTATCACTTAGTGCTCCGGCATATGCAGAGAATGGCATTACTTTTGTTCCAATGCGCGATATATTTACAGCGCTAGGTGCCGCAGTTACATGGGAGAATAATTCAGAGACCATTATCGGACGCAAGGGTAGCTTAAGCATTTCCTTAAAGGTCGGCAAGAAGGAAGCGGTCATTAATGGCAAGACGACGAAACTGGATGCTCCAGCCGTCGTGCGCAATGGCGTTACTTTTGTGCCGGTTCGCTTCATCTCAGAAGCTCTGCTTGCGACTGTGAAATGGGATAACGCGGCTAATGCGGTTCGTATTACTTCCCAAGCAGTTGCCGAACTGGAGGCTTACGATAAATATCTTGAAGCACAGAAGAATATACCAAAGCTTACACCAGCACAATTAGTAGACAAATATGATGAGAGTATCGTGCTTATTATGACGAATTATGCGCAGGGCAGCGGTATTGTCATTGGTGAAAATTTGGTTCTTACGAACTATCACGTTATGACAGGCGCATCCTCGGCTACCGCATTAACTCTTTATGGAGATGAACTGAAAATAGAAGGTGTCGTCAGCTATAATGCTAAAGCGGATTTGGCTATTATCAAAACAGCTAAAGCTATTGATGCTCCTGCTGTTGCACTCGGCTATGGTCTGAATTTGCATAAAGGCGACAAGGTAGTCGCGATTGGAAGCCCTCTTGGTTTGCAGAATACAGTTTCAGACGGACTCATTAGCAATATAACCTTGGAAGGCGGCGTACGTTATTTGCAGACAAACGTCCCTATTGATCATGGCAGCTCCGGCGGTGCCCTTTTCAGCGAATATGGAGATTTAGTCGGAATAACGACATTAGGTTATCCGGACACGAGTGCTCATTTAAACTTTGCAGTATCCGTTATGCATGCGGCGGCTCTGTTTAGTGAAGTCACAGGTGAAAAGGTGAAGGCTGCGAAGTTCTTGCCGCCATTATTGCCGAAAACACTCGTTGGTGCGCCTCTGGATGAAATACAGAAGCTGCTGAAGGATCAATATTCTTCCGTTTCGATAACGAAAGGGGAAGCTAAGTTTACCAAATGGGAAGCAAAGCGCGACTCAGCGGGCTGGCTAGTCTTGACAGCTGATATAGATCCTGCATTTTATCTGAATTACGGAACGTCAGCAGAAAGCGAGCTTCGTATTTGGACTTTGAATTTGGGCTACGATCTGCATAGCCTGCTGCCGGATGAAAAGATTCAGGTGCTCATTTCCTTCGAGCGTGACTATGGATTCGAGCCTCGCGGCCTTGCTGCCGGAGAGGTAACGCCTATTGGCGGCGACAAGTGGCGCGTTCGTTATCCGGTCATCAACATGCAGCTCAAGGACCAAACTTATATTACTACACGCTTCTAGAAATTAGAGAGGCAACCCTGCTGCGGTCTGCGGCAGCGGTTGCCTCTTCTTTTTTTCTGTTTTTTTCTGTACAATAGAAGGCATCTTGCTGCTAGCGCTAATTACCATGTAAGCAATACGCGCTTGAAAGCAAATGCTTAAGTTAGAGAGGTTATGCTATGAAAGTGGTACTGTCCACATTAAATGCTAAGTTTATACACACTTCACTCGCCCTGCGCTGCCTGAAGGCATTCAGCGGCGATCGTTTCGATATGGAAATCGCGGAGTATACTATCAAAGATCCGGTCATGAATATTGTATCGGATATTTTCTCGCGCAAGCCTGACGTAGTGGGCTTCTCCTGCTACATCTGGAATATCGAGGAAACGATTACCGTAATTAATATGCTTCGCAAAATAATGCCTGAAATCAAAATTATTCTCGGAGGCCCAGAAGTCAGCTATGATATGGACTACTGGATGGACCGCGTGCAAGAGGTTGATTTCATCGTTGTTGGCGAGGGAGAAGAAACTTTCGACCATTTGCTGACTGAAATAGAAGGTGACGGAAAATATCATATGGTGTTTGGGGTTACGTACCGGAAGCAGCGCGAGGACCGCGTCGAGGTCATTATCAATCCGCCCCGTCCGAAGCTGAATTTGAATGAGCTGCCATCGCCTCATCGTTTCAAGGAGGATATTCCTCACTTGGGAAGCCGGGTCGTTTATTTTGAGACAAGCAGAGGTTGTCCGTTCAGCTGTCAATTCTGTTTATCAAGCATTGAGGTCGGAGTCCGTTACTATGATATAGAACGTACAAAGGCTGATATTCTTTATTTAATTGAGTCAGGTGCGAAGCTGATCAAATTCGTAGATCGTACCTTTAATATTAAACGGGACTATGCTCTTGAGATTTTTGAATTTTTGATTGAAAATCATGGCGGCTGTGTGTTCCAGTTCGAAATTACAGCGGATATCATGCGGCCAGAGGTGCTTGATTATTTGGCTGAGCATGCGCCGCCGGGCATATTCCGCTTTGAAATTGGCGTTCAGTCAACGAATGATCCAACGAATGAAGCGGTTCAACGTCGACAAAACTGGATGAAGCTCGTGCGCACAGTGATGAAGGTTAAAAATTCACAAAAAATCGATCAGCATTTGGATTTGATTGCAGGCTTGCCTCTAGAAAACTATGACACCTTCCGCGGCACGTTCAATGATGTATTCGAGCTTCGGCCGGAAGAGCTGCAGCTCGGATTTCTCAAAATGCTGAGAGGAACGGGACTGCGCAGAGAGGCAGACAAATGGGGCTATATTTATATGGACAGGTCGCCCTATGAGATGCTGGGTAACGATTTGATGCCGTTTGGCGATATTGTACGGATCAAACGAGTGGAGGATGTGCTTGAGAAATATTGGAATGCGCACCGAATGGATCATACGCTGATTTATTTGGTAGATCGCGTGTTTCCATCTCCATTCGATTTCTTTCAATCATTCGGGGATTATTGGGAGCGCAGAGGCTGGCAGAAGATAGGGCATCAATTAGAGGATCTGTTCTCTAGACTATGGGCATTTCTGAATGCTTTGCCTCTTGCTGGCGAGCAGGCTGCCGACTTCCTGCCATCGTCAGAGGAAGATGCGTCATCATCATCAGCTGCTGTTACACATGACGAGGTGATCGCAATTGCTGGCACCCGGCTAGATAAGGATGTTGTTCTAGCGCTTATGAAATATGATTATTTCCTTAATCATAATTATAAGCCTCGAAAAAATTGGTGGGAGCATACGATGGACAAGGCGGTTTGGAGCGGTTGGATGAAACGTTTAGCTGACCGGCCCGAAGAGGTGTCCCCTGAATTCGCAGAGCTTCGCTTGAACGAGAAAGCTCTTCATAAGCACGCGGTCATTGAGAGGCTGCCATTTGATTTGGCGACTTTCCTATCAACGGGTGAAGTTATTCGAGAAAACCACACGCTGCTCGTAGTATTGTATGCACTAGAGGCAGGCAACAGCAAGCCGAAGCCTCGTCCGTTCATGCTGTCGTTCCAAGCGGAGAATAAAGCTTTATCTATGCAGGAATAAAGCTATATACAATTGGGTGCGCAGAAACCCAAATCAGAAAAGGAGCTGTTCCAAAAGGCCGCACGCGGCCCGGAGGAACAGCTCCTTTTTGATAGAATGAGGGAAGTTATTACTGCGCTGGAACGATACTGCGAAGAACAGTCATGCCGCCAGAAAGCTCATAATGGCCTAAATTGGCAGGCAGAAGGAAGCATTCTCCCGCTTTCACCTGCTGATTGCCGTCAGCCCATTTAATGGAGCCTTCACCCTCAGCTATTACAAGAATGACGAAGCTCTCTAGTGAAGTAGATAGCTTCCAATCAGCGGCTACTATACCTTTTTCGACTATGAAATAAGGAGAGGTAGCGATGGTAAGCCATTGACCAGCTTCAGCTTGGTCCGTTTTCATGCGCTGTGCGCCTGCGCCTTCATATGCGATAACGTTAAGTGAATCTTCAATATGAAGCTCACGAAGCTGACCATCTAGGCCCGGGCGGTCATAATCAAATAGACGGTATGTGGTATCTGAGTTTTGTTGAATTTCGGCTACAACAACGCCGGAACAAAGCGCATGAACCGTACCCGCCGGAATATAGAACGCATCGCCGGCTTCAACAGATACTTCCTGCAGCGTGTCCATAATGCGGCCTTCAGCAATAGCGGCTTCCATTGCCGCACGATCCACACCGTCTTTTAACCCGTAAATAATTTTTGCGCCGGGCTTTGCATCCAATATGTACCACATTTCTGTTTTTCCAAGCTCGCCTTGCGGCAGACCCTCGTAAGCATCGGTTGGATGCACTTGAATCGACAAGTCATCATTGCAATCCAGTAATTTAATAAGAAGCGGGAAGCGGCCGTTTTTCTCGGAGAATCCTTGCGTTCCGAACCATTCACGTCCATACGATTCACGAATTTGATCAAGGCCAACGCCGATTAGCTCGCCGTTCATGACTTTCGTTGTACCATTAGGATGATCGCCGATCATCCAGCCTTCACCAATAGAGCCCTCTGGAAGGTCAAGGCCGAAGCTTTCTAGCGCGCGTCCACCCCAAATTCGTTCTTTCATTTCCGGTTTAAATTGTAATGGATAAGGTTTTACCGTCATATTCATAACTCTCCTCTAATATTTAGTATGTAGGCTGAAACGATCATACGAGATATGTTGCGTTTTTTCAATTCGGCGGGCTCGGATTTTTGGGACTCGGCCTCTTCTCTAACGCGACAAGGTAAGGCGCAGCTGGACGCTGCGACTGTCGGTATAAGACAGCCTGTGCAGCCGTCTGAGGCAGCTGAGCAGCCCAAGCTTCAACCGCTGACGCTTCTTCTGCTCCCCCGGGATGCCCCGGATAGAGGACGCAAGTAATGATGCCTCCAGGACGAAGCAGGGTGAGAGCTGCATTAAGCGCAGCAATGGTTGATGCAGGCTCTGTAATGACAGTTAAATCATCGCTGCCCGGCAAATAGCCAAGATTAAACATAATGGCTGAAGCGTGGCCAATCAACGCAGGCTCAACGGCTTCAGCCATCCTGGCGTGGTTTTCGAGTAAAAGCGTCATCTTAGGCAGCTTGTTTGCAGCTGCGAGAGGCTCTAGTCGTTCACTCGTTCGATCAAGCGCTTCCTGTTGAATATCGAAGGCATAAACATAGCCATTTGGTCCGACAAGCTCTGCCAGCGCCAGCGTATCAACGCCGCCCCCAGCGGTAGCGTCGATCACGAGGTCCCCCGGTGCAGTCCGTTCGGCAATCCATTTATGCGCCATGCTCAGCACAGAAAGAAAGCCCATGCTACACCACCGCCTGCCAAAGCTTGCCCTGCCAAGTGTTGCGGCGGCGCAGCTCATCATCGAAGGCATTAAGCACTTCCCATTTCCTGAGGCTCCACATCGGCCCTATGAGCAGGTCGCGCGGCGCATCGCCGGTAAGGCGATGAACGATCATCTCCGGCGGCAAAAACTCCAATGTATCAACGATCAATTTCACATACTCGTCCAGCTCCAGAAATTGGAGTAAGCCAGCCTCGTATTGGCGAACCATCGGTGTTTTGCGCATAAGGTGGAGCAAATGAATTTTGATTCCTTGCACATCCATTTTGGCAACCGCTCGGCCGGTATCCAGCATCATTTCATGCGTCTCCTGCGGAAGCCCATAAATAATATGCGCACAAACACGAATGCCGCGTTTCCGAAGCTTGCTCACAGCATCGACATAGCAGGCGGTATCATGTGCCCGATTGATGAGCTCGGACGTTGATTCATGGACCGTTTGAAGTCCCATTTCCACCCAAAGGTACGTTCGTTCATTCAGCTCTGCTAAATAGTCCACAACATCATCAGGCAAGCAGTCCGGTCGAGTAGCAATGGATAAGCCGACGACGCCCGGCTGCTGAAGAATGACCTCATAGTACTCACGAAGTTCTTCAACTGGCGCGTACGTATTTGTATAAGCTTGGAAATAACCGATATATCGCGCATCTGGCCATTTCTGATGCTGGCGGTCACGAATGTTGTTGAATTGTGTCACGAGGTCATCCCGCCGGCTTCCTGCGAAATCGCCAGATCCACGGGCGCTGCAAAACGTACAGCCGCCCTTTGCAATAGAGCCATCACGATTCGGACAGGTAAAGCCTGCATCAAGCATAACCTTGAATACTTTGCCGCCGAACTGCTCACGCATCTCATAATTCCATGTATGAAATCGTTTATCGTTCCAAAGCAGCGGCTGCTGGCTGGGTGATGGAATTAATTCGATCATCGTTTTCCCCTTCTTTCAAGACTTTCACCCTTTATTTTAACGAAAAACATACGGAAAAGCCATGATTGACTAACCTCAGCATTAAGAACGTTCGGAAAACGCTTAAACTGGAAAAATATTTTGCGGAGGATTCGATTTAGGCTTGCATAACCTTACATGAGGTGTTATATTAAAAGTGCGACAAAACAACAAAAAAACCTGACATAGCCTAATCGAACTCGTATTGATGAAACGTCGAATAAATGGAAATACAGTTACAATAAATCGATGAGGTGATTAGAGATGGATAAATTAACAAAAATTCCGTATGGCGATGAGAAAATTACGGTTGAACTGACTGTTAAAGAATTGATGGCGCTTACAGGCGCTCGTTTTCACAATAATCATGATGTAGAAGTTTCTGCCAGGAAAAAAATTAATGAAGTACTTTTTGAAGCTTATGAGCGCGACCAGCAAGAGAATGGACCTATTCCATATCAGCTGCTTCTTTAAACATAAAACATACTAAAAAGCCGCAGTGCCAACAGGCCTCGGCTTTTTTTACATATTGAAGGCTGTTTTTAGTTAAATGTACTTATTTATGACCGTAGATTGGAAATTTTGCCGCTGGAAGGATTAGCCTAGATTTTATTACTGCCGGATTCCCCTTTACAACGCTTGCTTTCTTGGGCACAATAAGGACTAGTTAACGGTAGAAACGATACATTGGAGGAATTACTCAATATGCGTCTAAGAGGAAGAAAAGGTATTCTTGAAAGTCTAGAGGCACAACCTGAACTTGTTGTTCTCGACGGAGCTTCACACAAAGGGAAATGGAATGAGTTTTTTGGAAATGACCAGCCGATTTATGTTGAGCTTGGCATGGGAAAAGGACGTTTCATTAGCCAAATGAGCGCGCGCTACCCACATATTAACTTTATTGGCGTTGATATGTATGACGAGCTGCTTCGCCGCGCAAGCGACAAGGCTAGAATCGTATGGGAACAAAAGGGTGAATCTCATCCGCCAAATCTCGCGCTTCTGCGCGCGAACATTGAGGGAATTGAAACGATGTTTGCTCCAGGGGAAATCGAGCGCGTTCACTTGAATTTCAGTGACCCTTGGCCAAAGAGCAAGCATGCCCGCAGACGTCTGACACATCCAAGGCTAGTAGCGAAATATATCGAGCTGCTCAATGAGCGCGGTGAAATTCATTTTAAAACGGATTCGCAGTCCTTATTTGAGTTTTCACTCAACAGCTTTGCAGAGATGGAGCTTGTCATGCGCAATATTTCGCTCCATTTACACAAAGAAGGTCCCCGAGAGGACCTTGTGTTTACCGAATATGAAATGAAATTTATGGAAAAAGGGCAAAACATTTATCGTTGTGAAGTTGTAATAGGCTCAGAAGCGCTGCAAAAGCATCGTGATGCCAAACGCGAGAAGTCGCTTAAAGAAGAAGTGGAAGCAAACGAGTCTGCTTCCGATTCAAGCGAGTCGGATCTTGAAGATTAATGCAAGCCTGCTGCTGAACTAACCCAGGAATAGTTGACCGCTAGAGCGGTCACTGTTCCGAGTAGCGCACCGGCGGCAACATCCGAAGGATAATGCAATCCCAGATACATCCTCGACCATCCGACTGATACTCCGATAATCAAAGCAAACGGCACCAATAAGGTCAGCCATAGCCCACTCGTCAACAATATAGGTACGAGCCAAGCAAAGATTGCCGTTGTATGACCAGAAGGGAAAGAGGAGTCTACAAGCGGCTTTTGTCCAGTATTAACGTCAGGCAGCGCCTGGTATGGACGCAACCGCTTGAATTTCCTCTTTATAATAGCTACCGGTAAGTGGCTAATGATGACCGCGGTCAAGCATTGCCAGCCTGTTAAGCTCCATGGAGCGGGTGCAAGTAAAGCATATATGAGGGCGGTAGCAAGCGTAAAAGTGGCGCCGCCCATATGTGTGACTGTGCTCAACCATCTGTCAAGAAGTTTGTGTCTCTTCCCTCCTGATGATCTTCGATTTGCCCAAATCAGCATTCGTCGCTCGTTTATTTTCAGCCAGCCTAACATTCGTCCCATCGCTGTCATCCTCCTAACGGTGGCTTACTGATACTAATATTCTCAATTTTAACATGTTTTTGTTCGGCGAGCGTTAACTATTTCTTGTCCCATTCTTAAAATAACATGAATTTCAGATCCAATTTTGTCCTTTTCATAGCTGGAGCTTCACCAAATATTGCAAATTACGCTGCTCTATAAAAGAAAATGAGCTTATCCATATCCATTAAATAATATTGATTTAATTTTTTTGTTTAACAATGTGCTTCTGATGGTAAAACTGTAATGGACATATCTAAAAGCTACTGCAGGTGAGCGTTGTTCAGCTTTTATAATCATGTCGAAACCGCAAAATATGTCGACGAAAGCTAGCTCGTTCACTTTTTGGACATATAGTGGTACTTTGATTACAGAAACATTTCAGTACATTTTATCGTAAATAAGGACGTAAGTGCTAAAAACTTAGCAAATGGTTGAAAATAAGGTTAAGTCGCCGTAAAAGGAGGGATTGTTCACACTAAAGGGCTATGCAAGCGTTTTTCTGACGGGATTAAGCCCAATGAAGTCTAATTCAACTTTTGACAAAGAAGTTGTTTCTGTGGAGAATCAGTATTGGTCACGAAGCGTTAAAAAAAGACGCTCGTATAGAGAGAAAATATATAATAAAAAGCTTGTCGGGCATCCGCTGCGGATGTGTTGAAGCAAGCAAAAAATGGGGTCTCAAGGGGGCAATACCGAATGTTCAATACGATTATGCTTGTGATTCAAATTTTGTTTGCAACACTTGGCGTATACCAATTGTTTTTAACTTTTTTTGGATGGCGCCGGAAAAAGGAAGATCTCTCCCACTCACCTAAAAAATCTTTTGCCTTATTAGTGGCAGCTCACAACGAGGAGCAGGTCGTTGGAGCCTTAATTGAAAATTTACAAAAGATGAAATATCCTCGGGAGCTATACGATATTTTTGTTATTTGCGACAATTGCACCGACGGCACGGTAGATGTTGTGAACAGCTACGAAGGAGTATATGCCTGCGTTCGCGAGAATCCAAACCAGCGCGGTAAAGGGTTTGCGGTGGAGTGGATGCTTAAAGAGCTTTGGAAAATGCCTAAGAGCTACGACGGAGTTGCTATTTTTGACGCTGACAATCTTGTGGCTACCGATTTTCTGCAGTATATGAATAATGATTTGTGCAACGGCTCACGCGTTATTCAAGGTTATTTGGATACGAAAAATCCGAATGATTCATGGGTCAGCTCTGCGAATGCTATTAATTACTGGTTCTGTAATCGTCTATGGCAGCTGCCGCGCACCAATCTTGGTCTGGCCAACTTCCTTGGCGGAACCGGCATGTGCTTTGATTCCAGCTTGCTTAAGGAAATGGGCTGGGGCGCGACTAGCCTTGTAGAGGATTTGGAATTTACGATGCGCTGCATTAAGAAGGGGATTTATCCGAAGTTTAATTTCGAAGCGAAGGTGTTTGACGAGAAGCCGATCACATTCCAGGCTTCTGCACGTCAGCGGCTGCGCTGGATGCAGGGTCATTTCGATGTGACCCGCAAATATATGCTGCCGCTCCTATGGCAGGGCATCAAGGAACGCAGCATGACTAAGATTGACGCAGCTCTTTATGTTTTTAATGCTTATAATTATTTGGCTGGTTTCTTTATTGCAACGGTCGTCTGGGGCGATATTATATTGTCGGGCGGCGATAATGTAACCTCTGTGTACAATATGCTGCCGCTATGGTTCACCATTCCGTACATGGCCTATGTGTTCATTCAGATTCCTTTGTCTATGTATATGGCGAAGGTATCGTGGAAGCTGTATTTGCGAATTCCTACCTTTTTGCTGTTCACCTTATCTTGGTGGCCAATTACGGTGCATGCTTTCTTTACGCAAAACAACAAGAAGTGGAGCCATACACAGCATACGCGTGTCATTAGACTCGAAGAAGTGCAAAGCAAACAGCTTTAACCTGCAAAATAATTTAAGAGTTATGTTGACATGACTTCGAAGGCTATGGTATATTAACTCGGTAACATTTACAAATAACTTAATGACGCTCAAGCAGAAGCACCCGCTTCTCACCTTTCGGCTTAGGCTGGCTGGTTTGCGATAATCGATTAGTCATACCATTGTTTCAGATGAAACGGTGCACTGGCATATAGATACGATTATGAGATGCGGGTTCGAGAGAGCCCGCATCTTTTTATTGTGTAAAAAAAAGAAAACAACATTTTGGAGGTGGCACGTTATTAGCAGAGAACATCAAATCAATGATGAAATCCGGGCTAGAGAAGTACGCTTAGTAGGTGCTGACGGTGAGCAAATCGGAATCAAATCGATCCGCGATGCATTGCAGCTTGCAATTGAGCTTAACCTGGATTTAGTAAATGTCGCTCCGACCGCTAAACCGCCGGTATGTCGCATTATGGACTACGGTAAATTCCGCTACGAGCAACAGAAGAAAGAAAAAGAAGCACGCAAAAACCAAAAGGTCGTTGATCTTAAGGAAGTATGGTTCCGTGCTAACATTGATGAAAATGACTACCAAACGAAATATCGTAATGTAATCAAGTTTCTTAACGAAGGCGATAAAGTGAAAGCATCCGTACGATTCCGCGGTCGCGAAATTGCACATGCATCACTAGGACAAAAGATTTTGGACCGCCTCTCGAAAGAGGTTGCCGAATTATGCAGCGTTGAGCGCGCTCCTAAGCTGGAAGGCCGGAGCATGATTATGATTTTGGCACCCAAAACCACTAGTTAACAACTGGATGATAACCCTTAAGGAGGAAAACTGAAATGCCGAAGATGAAAACACACAGCAGTTTGAAAGACCGTTTCAAAATTACCGGTACAGGTAAAGTAAAACGTTATAAAGCTTACCGGAACCACTTGCTTTCCGGAAAATCCAACCGCCAAAAGCGTGTTCTTGCAACACAACCACTTATGGCAGCTGGCGATGTAAGACGCTTGAAGCAAGGCCTTTCCAACATTAAATAATTATTTATACAAAATAAGCAAAATCAATCTACTGGAGGTTTACACTCATGGCAAGAGTCAAAGGCGGCTTCGTCCGCACTCGTCGTCGCAAAAAAATTCTAAAGCTAGCTAAAGGTTATTTTGGTTCCAAGCACCGCCTGTTTAAAACAGCGAAGGAGCAAGTTGGTAAGTCCCTTATGTACGCTTACCGTGACCGTCGCAACAAAAAACGTGACATCCGCAGACTGTGGATCGTTCGTATTAACGCGGCTGCTCGCATTAACGGCCTTTCATACAACAAATTCATGCACGGCTTGAAGCTTGCGGGCGTAGAAGTAAACCGCAAAATGCTTGCTGACCTTGCAGTTAACGATATTACTTCGTTCAACTCGCTTGCAGGAATTGCTAAACAAAAAATTAACGCCTAGGCGTTTCTTAAATAAAAGCTGTCTATGTAGTCATTCTGATGATTGCATGGCAGCTTTTTTTTGTGCACACATTTCTAAGGCAAGTGGACAAACAAACAGGCGAAACCTTCTTTTCTTGAATATGTTGTAGAACAACGGGAAAGGAGGGAGTTTGCATGAATAATGTTTCCAAGGAAGAAGCAAGGAAACTGGTCGGCAAATCCATTTATGCACTGCGTCCAGACGGATCAGTTGTAACGGGAAAGCTTGTTCGGATCAGCCGTAATAAACTAACTATAGCCCCTCTCAAAAAAGATAAACAAAAGCTTGTTCAAACAAAAGCGATTATACCTCTCGTTTTATTTGATCTTCTGGCAATTGGCACGATAGGTGCGTTTGGCGGTGGATTTGGCGGAGGGTATGGTGGAGGATATGGCGGCGGCAACTACTGCAACAACAATTACAATCCATCCGGTTATGGCGGGTATGGCAACCAAGGATACAATGGATACGGAAACCAAGGATACAATGGGTATGGCAACCAAGGCTATAATGGATTTTAAAAGATTGCAGAGTTGCTAATAGTTACTCATTAATAGTTTCGGAGATTATAAGATCATTGCGGGGTCAACGGCTTAAGCAGCTCATAGCAGCGAAGTTCTGGATAATAGTTAACAGTAATGTAACCAAGCTTATGATAGAGATTATGGGCTTTGGTGTTCACTTGATCAACGAACATCCTGGCTATCCTGCATTGCTGCGATATGCCGTAGGCTTCGCTTTGTGCGATTAGCTTTCTGCCCCATTGACGATTGCGATGCTCTGGATGGGTGACCATCATATCTAAGTAAAGGACTTCACCCATTACTTCGAAATGCAAGAAGGAAACGGGAGGGCTTTTTTTCGATAAGGCTGCTACATAGGTGACTCCGCGCCTAAAGCGCTTAGGCAATTCGCGAATAGTTTGCGCATCATGCTGATGTACAGTTTGGGATAGCGGAATAAGCTCAGTACGAATAAGGCGAACAATCTCTGCTTCGTCAGTTCGCGGATTGAATATACGAATCATAATCACCATTCCAATCTGCGGCGCTAATGATGAGGTGCGCTGCATGAGTTAATCGTATAACGGATAAAATAGTATATGTACCATTGGAATGGAATGCGCCGAGCAAAAATTGGAAAAGAGTTATTTATGGTTCTTGACGAACCTTGTTCCACAGCATATAATAAGGAAAGTCTTATCTACCACGTACCGGTGAGAGCACCATGTGGTAAATACACAATCAGCAATGATGAGGACGAAGTGCTAAGGGCTCTTTTGAACAGAGAGCGGATGGATCAGCTGCAACCATCGCCAAAACCCCTTTTCTACGAGCTCACCTCGGAGCTGTTTCCTTGAAAAGCAACAACAGATGCTGTTGCCTAATAGGGGAAATCGCAGGGCAAGCGTTACAGTGCCAATGGTTTGAACGATATTTGTATGCGTTCTTACCTGTGGAGGTTATACATCGGGAGACGTATAACGAATTTGGGTGGTACCACGGAAGATATACCTTTCGTCCCTCGTTGCTTCTATTTGAAGCATGAGGAGCGAAAGGTTTTTTTGTTTTTTCTGAGAGGAGGATGACTGATGGCAATGCAAGATGCAACTTTGAAGTCAAAAGAGGAATTGAAGGAAAGGCTGACGAAGCCCGAAATCATATCTGGTTCGGAAATCCTGCTTCGTAGTTTATTGCTGGAAGGCGTAGATTGTGTATTTGGTTATCCGGGCGGAGCCGTACTTTACATTTATGATGCCATGCACGGAAATCCAGATTTCAATCATTTACTGACTCGCCACGAGCAAGGAGCCATCCACGCAGCAGACGGCTATGCGCGTGCCAGCGGTAAAGTTGGCGTATGTATCGCAACGTCGGGTCCTGGAGCAACAAATCTAGTAACGGGTATCGCAACAGCTTATATGGATTCCGTACCGCTGGTAGTCATCACAGGCAATGTCATCTCAAGCCTTATCGGGAGCGACGCTTTCCAGGAAGCCGATATTACAGGGATTACAATGCCAATCACGAAGCATAGCTATCTAGTACGTGATGTTGAAGATTTGCCACGTATTATTCATGAAGCTTTCCATATTGCCAATACCGGCCGTAAAGGACCTGTATTGATTGATATACCGAAAGATATCTCCGCAGCAAAAACATTATTCAAGCCGGTTACGAGCGTGAATATTCGCGGATATAATCCTACGGTATCTCCTAATAAGCAGCAGGTTGATAAACTCATTAAAGCAATTACGGAAGCAGAGCGTCCGCTCATTCTTGCGGGCGGCGGAGTTGTCTACTCCGGCGGACATGAGGAATTGTTCGAGTTTGTAACGAAGTCGCAAATTCCGATCACGACGACTTTGCTAGGTTTGGGTGCATTCCCGAGCGGCAATGATTTGTTCCTCGGAATGCCGGGCATGCACGGCACCTATACGGCAAATAAATCGATTCAATCCGCTGATTTGCTCATTAACATCGGCGCTCGCTTCGATGACCGTGTAACGGGCAAGCTTGACGGCTTTGCGCCGCATGCGAAAATCGTTCACATCGATATTGACCCGGCAGAAATCGGCAAAAACGTTCCGACTGATATTCCAATTGTTGGCGATGTCAAAACGGTTCTGCAGATTGTTAACCAAGGGGTTAAGCGTGCAGATAAAGCAGACGAATGGCGTGCCAAGCTCAAAGCTTCATGTGAGCAGTATCCGTTCAGCTATACCGACTCTGAGGTTGAGCTTAAGCCGCAGTGGGTTGTAGAGTTAATTCACGAAACAACAAATGGCGATGCGATCGTTACAACTGATGTAGGCCAGCACCAAATGTGGGCAGCTCAGTACTATAAATTCAATAAACCGCGTTCATGGGTAACATCAGGCGGACTTGGCACGATGGGCTTTGGTTTTCCATCTGCTATAGGTGCGCAAATGGCCAATCCGGATCGTGTAGTTGTATCCATTAACGGTGACGGAGGTATGCAAATGTGCGCACAGGAGCTTGCGATTTGTGCGATAAACAACATTCCAGTTAAAGTTGCCATTATTAACAATCAAGTGCTGGGCATGGTGCGTCAATGGCAGGAGCTTATTTACGATAACCGTTACAGCCATATTGACCTTGCTGGCAGTCCAGACTTTGTTAAGCTGTCCGAAGCATATGGCGTAAAGGCCTTCCGTGCAACTAACAAAGAGGAAGCGCGCGTTGCTTGGGCAGAAGCGCTTAGCCATCCAGGTCCTGCGGTCGTTGAATTCGTTGTACGCAAAGGGGAGAACGTGTACCCGATGGTAGCACAAGGAAGCACGATCGACGAAATGATCATGGGGGATGCAGAATGAAAAAGCACACGATCGCAGTAATTGTTAATGATCAGCCCGGCGTTCTGCAGCGCGTATCCGGCTTGTTCGGACGCCGCGGCTTTAATATTGAAAGCATTACAGTCGGCTCAAGCGAGGAAATCGGCTTGTCGCGTATGGTCATTGTCACTACGGGTGATGACCATACCCTTGAGCAGGTTACGAAGCAATTGTACAAATTGATCGATGTCATCAAAGTCATCGATCTCAGCTCCAATCCAATGGTTGGACGCGAGCTAGCGCTTATTAAAGTAAATGCTGAGCCGGGAACTCGTCCAGAGATTCTTGGTGTAGTAGAGACATTCCGCGCAGCGGTTGTTGATATTGGCACTCATTCGCTTATCGTACAAGTAGTAGGCGATACAGAGAAAATTGATGCGATGGTGGAGCTGCTTAAACCTTATGGTATACGTGAGCTTTCACGCACAGGAGTAACGGCATTAAATAGAGGCAATACGAAGTAGTTTTACTAATGCTTATTTCATTCATATCGCCCTTTGAGCGGGAGTTTAAGGGGAGAACCGCTGATCTTGCGTCATTCTCTGCTTAAACACCCGCTCAAAAGGGTTAAATTTAAAGGAGGCAATTATTAATATGGCAGTTACTATGTATTATGAAAAAGATGCTGATCAAGGTGTACTACAAGGTAAAACAATCGCAGTTATCGGATACGGAAGCCAAGGACATGCGCAAGCGCAAAACCTTCGCGACAGCGGCTTGAAAGTAGTTATCGGACTTCGTCCTGGTAAATCCGCAGACGTAGCTAAAAAAGACGGCTTTGAAGTACTTACTGTTGCAGAAGCAACTAAAGTGGCTGATGTTGTTCAAATTTTGCTTCCTGATGAAACACAAGCTCAAGTATACAATGAAGAAATCGCTCCAAACCTGAAAAAAGGCGCGGCGTTGATGTTCTCTCACGGTTTCAACATCCACTACGGCCAAATTAAGCCTAATGCAGATACAGACGTATTCCTAGTTGCTCCGAAATCCCCTGGTCACATGGTTCGCCGTACGTACCAAGAGGGCTTTGGCGTTCCAGGACTAATCGCAATCGAGCAAGATGCTTCAGGCAATGCTAAAGCAATTGGTCTTGCATATGCTAAAGGTATCGGCTGTACACGTGCAGGCGTTATCGAAACTTCTTTCAAAGAAGAAACAGAAACAGATTTGTTCGGTGAGCAAGCTGTTCTATGTGGTGGTGCTTCTGCACTAGTTAAAGCAGGCTTCGAAACACTTGTTGAAGCTGGCTATGCTCCAGAAATGGCTTACTTCGAGTGCTTGCACGAGCTTAAGCTGATCGTTGACATGATGTATGAAGGCGGAATCTCGTCGATGCGCGATTCAATTTCCAACACTGCAGAATACGGCGATTATGTAACAGGTCCTCGTATCGTTACGGAAGAAACGAAAAAAGAAATGAAACGTGTATTGGAAGATATTCAATCCGGTCGTTTCGCTCGCGACTTCATATTGGAGAACCAATCGAACCGTGCAATGCTTACAGCGACTCGCCGTAACGAAGCTGCTCACCCAATTGAGCAAACTGGCGCACAGCTTCGTGAATTGATGCACTGGATCAAGAAATAATAAGAGCTAGCTAGAACTAGTTTTCAGAAGAACAATCATATCCCGGTTCGCCGGATCGCGTGACGATAAGGTTAACGAATCGTCACGCGCCTCCAAGCGCGTACCGGGATCATTCTGTTCACGGAGGTGCATCGTACAAATGCGGAAAATTTATGTTTTCGATACAACGCTGCGTGACGGAGAGCAATCTCCGGGGGTAAACCTGAATACAAAGGAAAAGGTAGAGATCGCACTTCAGCTTGAGAAGCTGGGAGTGGACCGGATCGAAGCGGGCTTCCCTGCTGCTTCGCCTGGTGACCTTGCCTCTGTTAATGCGGTTGCTCGCGCTATAAAGAATGCTTCTATCATCGGTTTATCCCGCTCGCGTGAACAGGACATTGACGCGGTTCGCGAAGCGCTGCAAGGTGCTCAAGATCCATGTATTCATTTGTTCCTAGCTACAAGCCCAATCCACCGTAAGCATAAGCTGCGGATGGAGAAAGAACAGGTGCTGGAGACAGCGGAGCGCGCGATTCGTTATGCGAAGAAATATTTTGACAAAATCGAGTTTTCGCCTGAGGATGCTGGCCGTACGGAGCTAGATTTCCTTTGCGAGGTTACGGAAATGGCGATCAAAGCAGGTGCAACGGTCGTTAATATTCCAGACACAGTAGGATACTTAAATCCTTCTGAATTCGGCAATATCTTCAAAACATTGAAAGAAAACGTGCCTAATATCGAAACCATTCAGCTTAGCGCACACTGCCATGATGATTTGGGAATGGCGACGGCCAACGCGCTTTCGGCAATTCTGAACGGTGCTGACCAAGTAGAAGGTACGATAAATGGAATCGGAGAGCGTGCTGGCAACACCGCGATTGAAGAAATCGCAATGGCGCTTGCGACGCGTCCGGATTACTTCGGTGCCCAAACGACGCTGAACCTGAAAGAAATTGCAAAAACTAGCCGTTTGGTCAGCAAGCTGACAGGTATGGTTGTTCCGGGCAATAAAGCGATTGTTGGAGCCAATGCATTCGCACATGAGTCGGGCATTCATCAAGATGGCATGCTGAAGGAAAAGACGACTTACGAAATCATTTCACCGGATACGATCGGTTTGAAAGAATCGAAGCTCGTGCTTGGCAAGCATTCTGGCCGCCATGCGTTCCGTGAGAAGCTGGTGGATCTTGGCTTTGAGCTTGAAGAAGAAGCGGTTAATGCTGCTTTTGCTAAATTCAAGGATTTGGCTGACCGCAAAAAGACCGTTAGCGATGAAGATCTTCTAGCTATTCTAGAGGAGAAGCTTGTTGATACGCCTGAAGTGTTCACGCTAGAGACGATCCAAGTGAACTATGGCAATCAATCGACTCCAAATGCGACGGTTCGCATTCACAAAGCTGAGGCAGGAACTGCAGAAGAAACGGCAATCGGCAACGGTTCCGTTGATGCTATCTACAATGCGATTGACCAAGTCACGCAGGAAGTTGTGGAGCTTGAAGACTACTCAATCAAATCTGTGTCGCAAGGCAAGGATGCACTTGGCGAAGTACATGTTGTACTGAAACAAGATGAAGTATCCGCACAGGGCCGCGGATTAAGTACAGATATACTTGAAGCAAGCGCCCGCGCCTATATCGATGCGCTCAACCGACTGATTGAGAAGCGCAAGACTCCTGGCCGTCGTGACAAAATGAGCTTAATCTAATCCGATATGATGGGAAGCCCATTGCTCTTTTCAAAAGAGCGGTGGGTTTTTCTTTTTTTGATGGGCATTTGAAGATGTAAACTAGAAATGATAGCACCTTCATGCTGCTTTATAGTCATAGTCTATAGAGTAAATAGATTTTATATCTTTGTAATCATCCGATATTTGTGGTACAAATGATAATAGAGTGAGAATGAGTTCATGGGTTTGTTCAAACTAGCATGAGTACATTGCTGAAGTGCGGACAAGTTTAATTGAAAAAGAGGAGTGTTACATTCATTATGACAGAAGTGAAAAAAATTGCAGTTATTGCCGGCGACGGTATTGGTCCAGAGGTTGTAGGAGAAGCGCTAAAAGTTCTGAAAAAAACGGAAGAGCTTTACGGCTACAAATTTGAAACGGAGCACGGCTTATTCGGCGGTATTGCAATCGATGAAAAAGGCACACCGCTGCCGCAAGAAACGCTTGACCTATGCAAAGGCGCAGACGCTGTATTGCTTGGCGCAGTCGGCGGTCCTAAATGGGATAATAATTCAAAAGAGCTTCGTCCGGAAACAGGATTGCTTGGCATTCGCAAAGCGCTAGGCTTGTTCTCCAATATTCGCCCAGCTACCGTATTCGACTGCTTGAAGGAAGCTTCGACGCTTAAGCCTGAAGTGCTTGAAGGCACGGATCTTATCGTAGTTCGTGAGCTAACAGGCGGTATCTACTTCGGCGAGAAATTCCGTCGTGAAGGTGCAGGTGGCGAAGAAGCTGTTGATACTTGCGTATACAATGTGCAAGAAATTGAACGCATTGTTCGTCAAGCATTCGATATTGCAATGACTCGCGGCAAGCGTCTTGCTTCGGTTGATAAAGCGAATGTGCTGGAAACTTCCCGTCTATGGCGTGAAGTAGTTAACCGGATTGCTCCTGAATATCCTGAAGTTGAGCTTGAGCACGTGTTGGTTGATAACTGTGCGATGCAGTTGCTGCGCCGTCCTTCCAGCTTTGATGTTATCGTGACTGAAAACATGTTCGGCGATATTCTAAGCGATGAAGCTGCTATGCTGACAGGTTCAATTGGAATGCTCTCATCTGCGTCTCTTGGAGAAGGAAGCTTTGGATTGTACGAACCGGTACATGGCTCGGCTCCTGATATTGCAGGACAAGGCATTTCCAATCCAATTGCTACAATTCTGTCGGTTGCCCTTATGTTCCGCCTTACTTTCGGATACCATGAAGCAGCGGCAGCTATTGAGGCTGCAGTGAAAGAAGTACTCGATGCAGGTCACCGTACAGGCGACATCGCAGTGGATAAGAGCAAAGCTATCGGCACAACTGAAATGGGCGATTTGATCGTTGCAGCACTAAAAAAATAACTTTCAGATTATAATTATTATAAAAAAGTAATTGTTATAATATTGACTTCATTCTAGACTAGTGATATTATTTACTAGGTAAGTCACAGAGATGAAGTGACAGGAACAAATAATATATGAATACGTCAAGGAGGTTTTCTATTATGGCAGAACGTTTGGTAGGCCGCCAGGCTCCAGATTTTACAATGGAAACAGCTACAGGTAATGGTCAAGATTTCGGAACAGCATCACTAGCAGATTACAAAGGCAAATGGCTGGTATTGTTCTTCTATCCACTTGATTTCACATTTGTATGCCCAACTGAAATTACAGCTTTGAGTGTTGCAGCTGCTGAATTCAAAAAGCTTAATACGGATATTCTTGGTGTTAGTATCGACAGCAAGCATAGCCACAAAGCTTGGATCAACACACCAGTAAATGAGAACGGTCTTGGTCAGCTTGAGTTCCCACTGGCTTCTGACATTACGAAGAACGTTGCTCGCGACTACGGCGTATTGATCGAAGAAGAAGGCATTGCACTTCGCGGCCTATTCATTATCAACCCTGAAGGCGAAATTCAATATCAAGTTGTTAACCATAACAATGTTGGTCGCAGTGTTGATGAGACGCTTCGCGTATTGCAAGCTTTGCAATCCGGTGGTCTTTGCCCAATCAACTGGAAACCAGGCCAACAAACATTGGTAACGAAATAATATAAACTTCTCTGAATGACGAAACCCGCGCCAATTATTGGCGCGGGTTTTCTTTTGTTAATAATTGGGCAAGTAGTTTTTGCGGGAAAAAGCAGGAATTTCAAGCTCTTAGAGCGAATAAAGTATACTTAGCTGCAGCTCTTTGCCATAATGCCTTCAGAATAGGTTGGCTGTCGTTTACCTTAGTTGATGCTTAAGAAGGAGGTTTACTTCGTAAACCTTAGTTGATGCTTACGAAGGAGGTTTACTTCGTAAACCTTTTAGGAGGGGTCGTCAATGAGTCACTGCTGTGGAGCGAGTATGATTGGTACGAAAGGTACTTTAAAGCATTTCCGAACACATATACATAACGTGCCGATACTTTTTTGTCCGGTATGTCATGATGTTCATATTCATTATCTCGTGGAGAATGAGTATGAAATATTAGCCGAATATGCGCATGGCGATGGCGCTGCCGAAGTCGATTTTGGAGAATATGTAGAACATGAGGACAAGGCTCTGCTCGAAAATTGCGTTAATCATGAGAATGAAAATCCAATGGATGTTGTTCATAGTCAGATCGATATGGGACTCGATTTGCTCAGCTTCGCGAAGCGAATTGGGGATACAGAATGGCAAGTGGTGCTTAAGAAGCGTCTAGGCATGCTTAATAGCAGAAGAAATAAACTGCAGTTGCGCCGAACGTCCGTTTAATTCTATTATAACGAATGATGAGCCTCCTCTTCGGAGGCTTATTTTTATAAACTTAAATAAAAGTTGAAGTAATGTACCCCCTGAAACCGTACATACAGAAACGAATCATACTAGTAGTGAGGTGGAGCGGTTGTTACTTGTATTGTTCAAACGCTTTCTGAGGAAGAATGCTTCCAAAGATGCCGATGAGAGTGAGCAGAAGCTTGCTCCCGAACAATGTGTTGCTCAAATTCGTCAAGGTGACGAGCAGTTGCGCGAGCAGTTCATAGTAGACTATAAACCTTATATTTTAAAAGTGACAAGTCGATTTTGCAAACGGTACATAGATCCGAATAGAGATGATGAATTCAGCGTAGCACTGTTGGCCTTTAATGAGGCTATTAATCAGTTCTCCAGCAGCGCGGGAAAATCATTCATCGGATTTGCTGAAACCGTCATTCGCCGTCGGCTTATTGATCATGTCCGAAAAGAACAAAGGCATTCTCATGTTGTTCCCTATAGCATGTTCGAATCCGAGGATGAAGAGCAGCCTCATTATAATGCAGTTGAGTCCAAGCAAGCGATACATGCATATGAAGCGAAGCGGACCGAAGATGAGCGAAGACTAGAAATCGGTGAACTGAATCAGGAGCTTAATCGCTATGACATCACTTTCGCTGAGCTGGTCGAGAATTCGCCCAAGCATCGGGATTCCAGAGTACTGCTTATTGGAATTGCAAAAAAACTCGTTAAAGAATCTGAGCTGTTTGATTCATTAAAGCAATCCAAAAAGCTGCCGGTAAAGGAGCTAACGTTGAATTGCGGGGTTTCGCGCAAAACGATTGAGCGCAATCGGAAATATATTATCGCAATATCTCTTATTATTTCTGGTATTTATCCATTCATGCATGATTACTTAAATATAGCAGATGACCAAATTGAGATGAACGAGGAGGCTAGCAAATGAAACGTGGAGTCGTCATGAGTATTCATAAACAACACGCTGTTGTTATGACAGCAGACGGCCAATTTTTGCGAGCTCCTATTCTAAACGTGCCTCAAATTGGAGAAGAAATCGTTTTTGAAGAAGAGTTCAAGTCTGTTCGTACCTTTAAGCCAGCCTATTGGTACACAGGTGCTGCTGCTGTCGTACTGCTGCTGTTCCTACCGCTCCTTCTTTTTGTTCAACAGGCGGATTCGCCGGTTATTGCCTATCTGAGCATGGACATTAACCCTAGCATTGAAATCGGTGTTGATCATAATGAAAAGGTGCGCGAGCTGCACCCTTTAAATGATGACGGCAAGTTAATTTTAGAAAATTTAAATTTCCGGGGTATTAAGGTTGAGAAGGTAATCGCTTCTATTTTGGAGAGGGCTAACGGATCCCACTATTTGGATACGCCGAATAAAGATATTTTTGTAACGAGTGTAATGCTGGGGGACAATGCCGGGTTGCAACAGGATTTCGAATCTATTCTGGCAGGGAAAGTGGATCAAACGCTTCGAAGCTTGTTAGCCAGCTTCTCAGCAGATTCAGCTACCGCCCATGTAACGACCTTAGCCGTTCCCAATGAGCTGAGAGAGGAAGCGGCGGCAAACGGAATATCCGCTGGCAAGATGGCACTGTATTTAATGGCCAAGGATGAAGGCTATCAGCTTGAGCTGGAGAAGTTGAAGGAACAATCCATTAATAAGGTAACAGACCCAATAGGCGGCGTTAAGACAATTGTTGGAAATGCATCGGATACTAGCAAGGAAAAGCTGAAGCAATTAGTTATTAAGGAGCAGACTGAGAAGGCAAAGCAGCAGCAAAACGCTGGAAAGTCGAATCCTGTCAAGCCGAATGCGACCCCAACAACGAATAAGCCTGTAAAGCCGGGGAAGCCCGCAAGCAGCAGCCCGGCCAAAGCGGAGAAGCCAAATGGAAATAAACCTAAGCCGACGACAACTCCCAAAACAAATAATAAGCCTACTGTTCCTAATAAATCTAAGGATAATATAAAGAACGATAAGGGCAATAATCAAAAATGGGACGATGACGACAGTGACGATGACGAAGACAAAGATAATAAGTATTATCACATAAATCCTTATTATGGAGGCAAGTATGATCGTTTTAAGGACTGGAAAAACGATCATTCCAGCGGCAGTCACGGAAAGGGTAGATGGTCCGATAAGAAAAAGGAAGACAAAAGCAGCGACCCAAAGTATGAGAACGGAAAAGATAAGGAAAAACGAAAAAACAAGGAATAGTGGAAGAAATTGTATGGAGGCCATATTGGTCATCCATATTTAATCATTTATTGAACAGAGGCTAAAGCTCCTCCTGAGAACAGTCACTCTTTCTACCTAGGGAGAGGCAAAATTCGACAGTATTTCCCGTTGACAGAGATTGTAAACTCCCCCTATGATTAGTAGTAATGTTACCGTGTCCATACACGTTGCCGGGGGGAGGGTACAGGATGAAGGCCATTCGAAAGCGTTATTTCCCGGCGCTTGCCGAGTATATCCGCAGTGGTAAGGAAGTATCGTTATTTCATGCAAATGAGCTTGGCAAAGAGTTATATGGCATTAACCCCGAAGAAATAATTGCCGTACATGAGGAATGCATACAGACTTTAGCCGCGAATGTGGATTCGGAGGAAGCAGTTAGACTGTACAATCGTTCATTTGTTTTCTTGATGGAAATCATGGTCGCCTGCCGGTTCAGGCTTCAGCCCGAGCAATCGGCAGAGCAGAAATTTACCGAGATGCGTGAGATGCTTTTTCGCTCCAATCGTTCTTTTGAAATGGTCAAAAATAAATATGAAAATGTATTGCAGCATATGGATAGCGGAATAGCTTTGTTTGACAGCGATGGTATTTTATCTTTTATTAACGTCCAAATGGCTAAGCTTCTCGATATTCCCCGGAAAACGCTAATTGGATGCAATATAAAAGAAGTAATAAGACATCCTCAGCTTACTAGCAGCACTAAGAGAACTGTTCTTAGGCTTTATAAAGAAATGTTTCTCATGCACAGCCGATACTATGAATTTCAGCATAAGGACGGCAAGCATCTGCTTGTGACGGTTACATACGGTGATCAATTAGACGGTGATTTCTTAATTAGCGTGAAGGACGTTTCGGAGTACAAACAAATTGAGCAGACTGCCTTGCAGAATGACAAGCTTGCCATGCTCGGCAAAATCGCTGCCGCAATTGCTCATGAAATTCGCAATCCTTTGACGAGCATTCGCGGATTTATACAGCTTCTCCGTCCCTATTTGCTAGAGGTAGGCAAGGAAGAGTACGCACGAATTATTTTAACGGAAATCGACAGGGCAAACGACATCATTTATGAATTTCTCAATTCGTCCAAGCCGTCGGCACCGATGAAGCAATTAGTATCCATCGATCATTTGTTGAAGGAAGTTGTACTGCTGACCGAAAGCGAAGCTTTGATGCGTAATTGTGAAATTAGAGCAGAAAGCTATTGCTCGGATTATGTCGTTTCTATTGACGTCAAGCAAGTGAAGCAGGTTATATTAAACATGGTCAAAAATGCGTTGGACGCGATCGAAGAGGTACAAGGCGAACGCAGAGGTCTTATCGATATTATTACTCGGAGCGAAGGACCATTTGCTCAAATCACAATTAGAGACAATGGCAAAGGGATGGACAAAGCTACGATGAGTCGATTGTTTGATCCTTTTTTTACGACCAAGCAGGCAGGAACGGGACTTGGACTATCGGTAAGCTATCGAATTATTCGCAATCATAATGGGACGATCCGTGTAGAGAGCCAAGCGGATATCGGAACAGAATTCATTATTTGTTTGCCACTAGCTTAATAATAAAAAACAGCAGCAGAGACTCTTTAGCCGAACGGCTTGAGAGGTCTCTTTTTTTTATACAATCGAATATTTAAACAGAAGAGCATGATGAATATTTATATGATAAACATGGAAAAGAACAGGTGCGTTAGGTATAATGAGTGTGAAAACTTGATGATATTGATTCACCGCGATGAGTAGATATATAAGAGTTACTTCATGATGAAAGCGAGGGCTTACAAATGACTGTTCGATTTACATACGGAGTACGAAGTGAAGCTAATCAATCGTTGGATGCGATTATTCGATTCGTAAGCAGGGAAGAGCTTGAGCAAGGCGAGGCTGACCAGCCGATTGTACAGCCGCAAATAGATGAGGCCTTGAGATCCTTATTTGCCAAAGGATTATTTAAAGCAGACGCTGAGCAAGTGAAAGTTATTGCTACTTTAGGGCTTTATCCGGCAGCTCATATTATATTTGTGGGCTATGAGCAAGGCGTGACTGCTACTGGCTTACGCTTAGCAGCAGCAGCTGCTGCCAAATCATTGAAACAACTTCAAGCACAATCCGTACATTTGCTTTTGCCGGAATTGTTGATTAAGGATGCAGCTGCTGGTTTAGGCATTGAACATGCGGCGCAAGCACTTACTGAGGGCTTGCTGCTTGCCCTTCATGTTCGTCAGCCGCTTAAACGCGAGCAGAGTGAACGGTTTGAATTAAAGGATGTTGCTTTAGTTCCTCAAGGAGATGCGGCCGCAGCATCTGACGCTTCCGCGTGGGAACACGGTATCGCCAAAGGATTGCTATATGCCGAAGGTGTGAAATTGGCAAGGGATTTAACCAACTTACCGGGTAATGATCTCACGCCTGAACGTCTTGCCTATCATGCAGAGGAACTGGCGCGCGAGCATGATCTTGAGATTGAAGTTATTGACGAATGGAGTGCAGCGGATCAGCGAATGGGCGGCTTGTTAGCCGTAGGCCAGGGAAGCGTCAACCCTCCGCGTATGATTGTCATTCATTATAAAGGCGATCCTAATTCTAACGAAACATGGGGCTTAATCGGGAAAGGGATTACGTTCGATACGGGCGGAATTTCGCTCAAAAGAGCTGAAGGCATGCAGGAAATGATATCAGACATGGGCGGAGCGGCAGCAGTGCTTGGGGCGATTCGGGTCATCGCCGAATTAAAGCCTGCCGTAAACGTTATTGCGGTTATTCCAACTGCCGAAAACATGCCGTCAGATCGTGCGTTTAAGCCAGGTGATGTGCTGACCATGATGAGCGGACACACTGTTGAAGTCGTGAATACCGATGCAGAGGGCAGACTTGTTCTTGCTGATGGCTTGACGACAGCGATAACTCGCGGAGCAACTAAGCTGGTTGATGTTGCGACACTGACTGGAGCTGTTTTGGTTGCGCTTGGAAGCGAGGCCACCGGTGCAGTGACGAATAATGATGCGCTTTTCAAGCAGGTGCACGATGCATCGGAACGTGCTGGCGAGCGCATTTGGCAGCTGCCGGCGTACTCGGAATTTAAGAAGAAAATCAAAAGCGATGCGGCAGATTTAAAAAATAGCGGCGGCAGATATGGTGGCACTATAACCGGAGGTTTGTTCATCGGTCATTTTGCAGAGGGCTTGCCGTGGGTTCATCTTGATATTGCTGGAACCTCCTGGCTTGAATCGAGCAGAGGCTGGGAACCGAAAGGCGCAACTGGGGTAATGGTAAGGACATTAGTTGAATTGATTGTACACCAAGAGTAGTTGGGGCGGAGAGGGTCTATATGTTGAAGGGCATCTTGTTGCCTAGGCGGCGAATGTCCGAACAGCGGCGAGGTTTGCAAACCGCTGTCGTGGAAGGTATACCGGCAACAATTATCGGGAATTTACTAGGAGGGCCGCTGCTTACGGCGTACCTCCTATACATGGGCGCCAAATCCGATGCAATCGGCATTGCGCTGGCGATTCCAGCGTTTGCGAACTTGGTTCAGCTAGTTATCGCATTTTATATCCACCGATTTGAGAATAGGCGTTTGTTCGTCTTACTTTTCAGTCTTGGGCATCGTATACTATGGACGGCAACCGGATTAATTCCTTTCTGGGTGCCGCAGGCTTACTGGGTTCAAACGTATATTGTCATGTTCACGATTTCATTTATTTGCGCACAATCAGGAGGTGTACTCTGGACCTCCTTAGTTGCCGATATGGTGCCTGCGAAGGTACGCGGACGTTATTTTGGAATACGAAATACGATTCATTGGGCCGTTGCAAGCGTGTGCTTACTTATTGGCGGCCAAATACTGAATAGATTGCCGGAAGGCCAAGGTTTTATAGTCTTATATATCATATGTGCTGCAGCAACGGTATGGAATGGGATTGAGCTGTACCGCTATCCCAATCTTCCGCTTGAGCGTTCTAATGAATCGTCAAAGTTGAAAATGCTTCAAAAACCGCTGCGTGATCGGAATTATTTATTAGCAACGCTTTTTCTCGCTATGTTCATCCTTGTTCAGAATGTAGCTGTTCCATTGTTCTCTTATGTTATGCTTGATATAGTGAAGCTTAATTACTCATGGGTTACTGTTATTACAACCGTACAAATGATTGTTATGATGTTCAGCTATTATTACTGGGGAAGCTTGAACAGCAGATTTGCAACACGAACCTTGCTGAAATGGGCGCTTCCTATTATTGCGCTAGCCTGCTTGCTTTGGGCAGGAATGGAAGTGCTGCCGGTAATTTTGGTACTCATTGTCGTCCACATCGTGCTTGGTATAGGAGTTGGCGGTTACAATCTGCTCGCTTTTAATTTTATTATCGGGGATACGCCAAAGTCGGAACGACCCATGTATATTGCTGTATTCTCGGCGATAACAGGTATAACTGGGTTTATGGGACCGCTAATTGGCGGACGGATTTACAAGTACATGGCGGATAGTCCATACTGGGTGCAAAGCTACGGCATTTCATTATTTACTGGAGCACTGCTGCTTATTATGGCGCTAGTGATCGGTCCAATCGTCCTTAAGGAAAAGAAATAGATAGATTGCTAGAACGAAGGCTATTCCCATGTAGGACTGTTGCAGTCGTACAAGAATAGCCTTTTTTGACGGATTGTACAAAGAAAATGCAGCATAACAGCAGAAAATGATGAAAAGAAATAGAAAGCGTATACAAGAAATGGTGAACACTGTCGATGTAATGAATATATACATGAAAGGGGTATAATATAATGCATGCAATAGACCGACGAAAAAATGAATTAGAAGTATGCAATCCACCCGCAACGATAAGTGCGGATAGACTGGATCAATACTGGACGAGAATTTTGGAAAGCTATGACAATAAACCTCTTGATATAAGCAGTGAGAGAGAGGAATCCCCATTTCCAGCCGTTCGAGCAGAAAGAATAACATACAAGGGAAGTGACGAGACGCCGATTCATGGCTTATATCTCGTACCGGAGCTGCAAGAAGGCGGGAAACGGCTTCCTTGTATCGTTATTTATCAAGGTTATACGGGTGACAAAGGGTATGCGGAGCGGTATGCAGCGTGGCTGCTGCTTGGTTATGCCGTCCTGGCAGTTGATGTAAGGGGCCAAGGCGGAGAAACAGGCAGTATGTTAACAACGGCGTCTGGTTCAGCTAAGGGCTGGGTATCCCAAGGCATTATGGATAAAGAAAACAGTTATTATCATGCTGTTATTATGGATGCAATCAGAGCAGTAGATGTTGCGGTTATGCAGCGAGAAATTGATTCCTCACGAATCGCTGTCATGGGTGGAAGCCAAGGCGGAGGACTTGCTTTGCTATGTGCGGCTCTTAATCCTAAGGTTTGTGCTGTAGTTGCCGATATACCTAATATGTGTCATCTGGATTATGGCATTATGAATTCTACGGGCTCGTTGACAGAAATAGCCCAATATTTGAAACGGTATCCCGAGAAGCTGAGTGAGGTCCTCGATTCACTTGCTCATTTCGATCTTATTAATTTGGCAGAACGCATTAAGGCGCCTGTCCTGATGTCTGTGGGATGGAAGGACACAGTCTGTCTACCGGAGACGGTCTACGCCGTTTATAACCGAATTCGTTCGGATAAGCAAATCAATGATTATCCGTTCTCGGGACATGAGGTAAGCGAGTATCAAACGAGAGCAGCTATTGAATTTTTGAAAAAAATATTTAATCGTGATTAAAAAGCATCATTAGCAAGCAATCGATGCTTGAAATGGATGATATCGATGCTAATAAGGTTATGGAAGGCAAGCGTAGTATGTACTAAAATATAACTATGTAACACGGCTGCGTTTAATATGGCGTAGGCGTGCTGCTTCCCATGAGTTTGAAGCTTCACGGTATTAGCGCTTTTGAATGAATCGATAAGGTTGAATGACAAATTGAAAGTGCAAGACGACGGGCATGTATGGTGAGCTTCGTCTTAGAAAATAATAGGATGGCTATGAATAGAGAGGGTGGAATTTTCTGCAATGAGCATCCATGATGAGCGTAATCATTCGCCTTGGCAAAGCTACTACGGTCCCAATCTAGGATATGTGCAGGAGCAATATGAACGGTTTCTGACTGATCAAGCTTCTGTTGAAGTATCGCTTCGCGAGCTTTTTGTTCGCTTTGGAGCGCCGCCTTCCGTATCGCTGGGAGCAACTTCCGGCCCTGTGGCTAAACCGAGCGCGCAACAAGCTGCTGCCGCTGCGCCAGCAGTTGCAGTATCTGGAGAAATTGATGCAAATATGTTGAAGAAGGTTGTGGCTGCGCATCAGCTTATGCTGAACATACGCAGATACGGCCATTTAGCTGCGGATATTGATCCGCTTGGATTAAGCCCTGCGGCTGATACGAAGCTGCTGGAACCAGAAACCTTTGGCCTTACACAGGCGGATTTGACAGCCATTCCGGCATCGCTTATTTGGGATAATGCGCCGGCATCGATTGTAAACGGCTGGGACGCTATTACGCGTCTGAGAGAAATTTATTCCCGCTCAGCGGCTTATGAATTCACACATATTCATGACGAGAACGAACGCAATTGGCTTCACAAGCAAGCAGAATCAGGCTCATTCCCTGCTCCATTATCGCCAAGAGAGCGCTCCGCTCTGCTTGAACGTCTAATGGAGGTTGAATATTTCGAGAACTTCCTGCACCGTACATTCGTAGGCCAGAAGCGCTTCTCCATTGAGGGCGTTGACATGCTTGTACCGGTACTGGATGAAATCGTACGCGCTGTTGCACATGACGGAGCGCACAATATCCTTATGGGTATGGCGCATCGCGGACGTTTGAACGTATTGACGCATGTTCTTGGAAAGCCTTATGAGAAGATATTCTCTGAGTTCCACCATGCGCCTAACAAAGAACATATACCATCTGAAGGCTCAATGGGTATTAACCATGGCTGGACTGGTGACGTGAAATATCACCTTGGAGCGGATCGTGCATTTAAGGACGGCGAGACTGTTCGCGCTAGAATTACTTTGGCGAACAATCCGAGCCACCTTGAGTTTGTCAATCCGGTTGTTGAAGGCTTTACGCGTGCTGCTCAAGAGGATCGGAGCAAGCGCGGCATGCCGGAACAAGACGTGACGAAGGCAGTTACCATCTGTATTCACGGCGACGCAGCTTTCATTGGTGAAGGCATTGTGGCGGAAACGCTCAATTTCAATAAGCTGCAAGGTTATCGCAACGGTGGTACGCTTCATATTATTGCGAACAATCGCTTAGGCTTTACGACGAACAGCGTAGATTCTCGTTCGACGCATTATGCCAGTGATCTTGCCAAAGGCTTCGACATTCCGATCGTGCACGTTAATGCGGATGAGCCGGAAGCATGCTTGGCAGCAGTTCGCCTAGCTTGCGAATACCGACTCCGCTATAATAAAGGATTTGTTATTGATTTGATTGGCTACCGCCGTTTCGGTCATAATGAAATGGATGATCCGGAAGTAACGCAGCCGCTTATGTATGCTAAGGTTCGCAATCATCCAACTGTCAGCGTGCTTTACGGCCAGCAATTGCAGGATGCGAAAGCCATTTCCGAAGCTCAGGTAGAGGAGCTGCGCCAGCGTACGCTTGGCAAGCTTCAAGCCGCTTATGATGCAGTGAAAGCTAATGAAAATCAAGCGAAGTCGCATAATGAGCAGCATGAATCAATTCTTCCTGTAAATGAAGAGATTCGTACGGCTGTGCCAAGCGATATGCTTCGCGAGATTAACTTAGAGCTGCTTAATCGTCCTGAGGGCTTTACGGAATATACGAAGCTGCAGCGCATTCTGCAGCGCAGAGCTACGGCGCTGAATGATGGCGAGAAGGTCGATTGGGCACATGCCGAGGCTCTTGCATTCGCAACGATTCTTGCAGATGGCACGCCTATTCGCCTTAGCGGACAAGATTCGGAGCGCGGAACCTTCGCGCATCGTAATATTGTGCTTAATGATAATGTCAATGCGGCTAAGTTTTCACCGCTTCACATTTTGCCGCAAGCGAAAGCATCCTTTGCCGTTCATAACAGCCCATTGTCTGAAACGGCCGTGCTTGGCTTTGAATATGGCTATAACGTATTTGCACCAGATACATTCGTTATTTGGGAAGCGCAGTACGGGGATTTTGCTAACGTAGCTCAAGTTATTTTTGACCAATTTATTTCGGCTGGACGTGCGAAATGGTCGCAGAAGTCCGGTATAGTCGTGATGCTGCCGCATGGTTATGAAGGCCAAGGACCGGAGCATTCGAGCGCTAGACTTGAACGTTTCCTGCAGCTATCGGCAGACAACAACTGGACGGTTGCGAATCTTACAACGTCCGCACAATATTTCCACTTGCTTCGTAAACAAGCTGCGACGCTTGGCACAGAACAAGTGCGGCCGCTCGTCCTTATGGCGCCGAAGAGCTTGATTCGTAATCCGCGTGTTGCTTCACACGGCGTTGATTTCAGCGAAGGCACCTTCAAGCCTGTTATGCCGCAATTCAGCTTAACAGAATCGAAGGATAAGAAAGATAAAGTGAAACGCTTGCTCCTATGCACAGGCAAGGTTGCCATCGATATTGAAGAGGCGCTTGCTTCCTTGAATGCAGAAGATTTCGAATGGCTTCGCGTTGCAAGAGTTGAGCAGCTTTATCCATTCCCGCATGCGGAGATTGAGCGTATCGTGAAGCAATTCGACAAGCTGGAAGAAATCGTTTGGGTACAAGAAGAGCCGCAAAACATGGGCTCATGGAGCTTCATGGAGCCTCGTATTCGTGCATTGGCGCCTAAGAAGGCGGCTGTGCGCTATGTAGGCCGTCCGGACCGCTCCAGTACAGCAAGCGGACATCAAGAAGTACATGCAGCAGAGCAAAAGTGGATTATTTCAACAGCTTTAAACGGAAAGCCTGTTGAAACAAGTTTGATAAGGGGGTAGTGACTAATGGCTGAAATTATAGTACCAGAGTTAGGCGAGTCCATATCAGAAGGAACGATTACGAAATGGTTTGTGAAGGAAGGCGACTCCGTCAATCAAGGAGATGTCCTGCTGGAGCTAGAAACGGATAAAGTTAACATTGAAATTAGTGCGGACAATAGCGGAGTTGTTTCCCGTATTGCGAAACAAGATGGAGATGTTGTGCTTGTAGGCGAAGCAATTGGCTCGATCGGAGAAGCAGCAGGCGGCGCGTCCGCACCTGCTGCTCCAGCTGCTAAAGCAACTGCTGCTCCAGCAGCTCCAGCAGCAGCAGCACCATCTGCGCCAGTTAGTGAAGGGGTAATCAACGCCTCGCCAGCCGCTCGCAAACGTGCTCGCGAGCAAGGCATTGATTTAACACAGCCACAAGCCGGACAAGCGCCAGCAGTAGCTACGCCTGTATCTTCTGCGCCGCTTTCACAAGCTGCTCCAGCTGCCGTAAGCAAGGATGTAAAACCAACTGAGCGGAAACGGATGTCTCGCCGCCGGGTTACGATTGCAAATCGTCTTGTTGAAGCACAACGTACTGCAGCAATGCTGACTACGTTCAATGAAGTCGACATGACTGCGATTCTTGATTTGCGCAAACGCCGCAAGCAAGCTTTCTTCGAGAAAAACGATGTGAATCTAGGATTCATGTCCTTCTTCACGAAAGCAGTTGTTGGCGCGCTTAAAGCATTCCCGCTGCTTAATGCGGAAATTGATGGTGAAGAAATCGTCACCAAGAAATTCTATGATATCGGTATTGCCGTATCTGCGAAGGAAGGTCTTGTCGTTCCTGTCGTACGCGACGCGGATCGTATGAGCTTTGCTGAAATCGAGAAGAGCATTGTAGATCTAGCTGGCAAAGCAAGATCGAACACGTTGTCAATCGCTGATCTTCAAGGCGGCAGCTTCACGATTACAAACGGCGGTGTATTTGGCTCCTTGCTATCGACTCCTATCCTTAATGCACCTCAGGTCGGTATTCTCGGTATGCACAAAATTCAAATTCGCCCGGTAGCCATTGATGATGTTCGTATGGAGAACCGTCCGATGATGTACCTTGCCCTTTCCTACGATCACCGTATCGTAGACGGAAGCGAAGCGGTTCGTTTCCTTGTAACCGTCAAAACGTTATTGGAAGATCCGGAATCACTTCTTCTTGAAGGCTAATTCATAAATATAACCATTGGGACTGTTATTAAAGTAGACTATTCTACTTTAATGGCAGTCCTTTTTTTTATGCCCTTCTCAAGTAATTGAAAATTAATATCGAAAAATATTCAGTAAATCGATTACAATAAACGTAATATTGCACACGGCAGAATTCTCGTTTTCGGCTACAATTAACGCGTACGAACCAGACGCGAGCGAAAGGACATGTGGAATGAAAGCATTATTCACTAATTTGACCATTCTCCAGCGTTTCGTGGCGCTGTTTATTTTGCTAGTCGTTATTCCTGTTATTTTCATGGACTGGATTGTTTCGCGTAATGTCGCTGAAATTACCGAGCGGCAGGTTGGATCAGCTCTTGTGAAATGGGTGGAATCCAGCCATGTGACGATTGACCGGACGATTATGCATATGGAAGATACGATGAATCAAATTATGTTGACGACGGAAATTCAGCAAATGCTCGATATACCGACCAGCTCCTCGTATGAGAGGGTACGTCGTTTTACCAAATTAGATGACATGCTGCTTAAACAAGCATCGTCTAGAGTTGCATATTCATTCTTTATGCCAGATACCGAAAGTCTCTACTCGTTTGTGCCAACTCTAGACATACAGACAAAAGGCATTTATTATTCAACACATTTAGATGCTCTTCCCTGGTATAAGAACGCTTACAAAGCGCAGGGGCGAGGGGTGCTCAGCGTTATCCATCAATTCGGAGATAATCCCACAGATATTGAGACACTTGTTATGGTGAAGCAAATGAACAGTATATCCAACGGAAGGACACCGGCAGCCGGCTATTTAATTGCTTCTGGTCTGGAAAAGGTGCTGGCAAGCGATTTAGATCCAGTCAATGTGGCGAAGGACGGTGAGCTGCTCATATTAGATAGTAATAATATGGTTATTTCAACAACAAGCAGCTTTCGAATAGGGCATATTTTTGAGCTGCCAGACTATATCTCAAGCTCTGCCAAAGGCTTTTATTCGATAACTGCGGGTGGAGAAAGATGGCTGTATGCCATTCATCAAAGCAAGGAAAGTGGCACCAAGTTGTTATATAAGACACCAATGGAATCCATTCTTGGTGATCACGCTGTCATTCAACAGCTTGTATATTATTCCATGATGGGCTACTTTTTATTATTGCTTCTATTAGGAACCTACTTTATGCGCTCGATTATTCGTCCGATCTCTCGCCTTGCAAGACATACGCGTTCTTATGAGCCGGGCAAGCCGCTCGGGCTGGCGCATTATCCTCAGCGTACAAAGGATGAGCTTGAGATTTTAAACAATAATTTTATGGATATGACAGCAAGGCTGAACGATACTATTCGCGACAAATATGTACTTGAAATTAAACAAAAGGAAGCAGAGCTAGCCATTCTTCATTCACAAATCAATCCGCATTTGCTCTATAACACATTGGAATCTATCAATTGGCGAATGACTCAGGAGGGGAATGAGGAGTCGGCAGAGATGGTCAGAGATCTGTCGCTCATTATGCGGATCGGGCTTAGCCGTGGTAAAACACTCATAACTATTGATGAGGAGCTGATGCATGCGGAAGCGTATATCAGGCTGCAGCTTAAACGATATGAATATGATTTTAAGGTGAACTGGTTGATTCAAGAGGAAGCAAGAAAATGCTTTATACCGAAGGTTGTCCTGCAGCCGCTCATTGAGAATGCAATCGTTCACGGTGTTAAACGAATGGACAGCGACGGGGAACTGACCATTTCCGTGAAAATCGTTATAGACACGATCATCATAGCGGTTGAAGACAACGGTTATCGGATTAAAGATGTCAGACCCATTATGGACATCATGGAAGGTAAAAATAAAAATGCTGGATACGGCATACGTAACGTACATAAGCGATTACAGCTTCATTTCGGCGAGCAATACGGTCTTGCCTATAGCTTGCGAGAGGAAGGTGGCGTTCGCGCACAGCTAACAATACCGTTCACGCAATCGCTAGAAGACAACGGCGGGGGGAACGAGCATGTATAACATATTGATTGTTGACGATGAACCGATGATTTGCAAAGGGATTAGTTTGATCTTGAGACAATCGGGCATTGAGATTGGCGAGCTTTACACCGCGGAAAACGGCTTTGAGGCGCTTGATTATTTTCGGCTGGAGAAGGTTGATTTGGTTATTACTGATATTCAGATGGACAATATGAACGGAATTGAGCTGATGGAAACGATTTTTGTTGAGAATAGCACGATACCCGTCATCGTGCTTTCAGCACACGGCGAGTTTGAATATGCACAAAAGGCGATGAAATTTGGCGCAAAGGAATATATCGTAAAGCCAGTCGTTCCGCATCATCTCATCCAAATCGTAGGAGGCTTGCTGAAGCATAAGGAAAGCGAAATTCGGCTGGCATCAGAAGCAGCGTTTAACCGCAGGTTTTATTTGGAAGAAACAAATCCGAAGCAGCATATGCTGCTGAACGAGCTGGTTACCGAAGGGCTTGATGCCCTGGAGATAGAAGCGTTATTCCAATCCTTGGGCTTTCGGATGGAGGGGCCGTATTTCAGCTTGTTTACGATTCAACTGCATCTGAAGAAAGCGGGAAAAACAGATGGAGACATACAATCGCTGCGCGATCGCAATCTGCTTAAATATGCTTGTTACAATGTCGTCGAAGAGACGATCAGCAGCTGGGATAAGCTGTTGTTTTATTCGCCGAACGGTTCTCTTACCGTTGTGCTTCAGCTATCGGCGAAGGAGTTGGACAGCTCCATCAAGAGCAGCTCGCTCACGACCATAGGCCATCAGCTTCACACGCATTTGCTGGAATACTTGAATGTCCAAAGTACGATTGGCATTAGCACAATCAGAGAAGGGCTGTTCAGCTGGACCGATCTATATAAGGAAGCAGCTGCGGCTTTGAGGATGACAGAAATTCACCATGACCATCATGTATTTCTGGCAGAGGATGTTTCCGACAAGCAGACGACCGAAGATCATAACGCGGATATTCAAGAGGCGAGACATTATATAGACATGCATTTTAGCACAAAAGGGTTGAAGCTGCAGGATATCGCCGATGCTGTTCATCTCAGTCCTAATTATTTGAGTTATTTATTCAAGAAGGTGCTCCATATTACGATTTGGGATTACTTAACCAAGCAGCGGATGGAAGAGGGCAAACGTCTGCTGCTGACAACGGATAAGCGAAGATATGAAATTGCCGATGAGATCGGCTATGAGTCGCCGGAGCATTTCAGCAAAATGTTCAAAAAGTATTTCGGTTATAACTTATCAGAAATCAAAAAATAATCGTTCTGCTCGTGTCCCTACGCGAGCAGATTTTTCATTCCGACAATCATAACAGGACACATCGTAACCGTAATAAAGACCATCGTATACATAGGCACTGCTATCCTATAATGAGGGTGCAAGGGATAAATAACCAATTTGAGAGGGGAACCATCACGATGAGAATCAGGGGAATCGTAATCAGCATGCTCGTACTGATGATCGTACTGGCAGGCTGCAGCGGCAGTAAAAACGTAAACACAAATGCTGGAAAAGCAACGAATGCTCCCACAAACAAAGCAATAGATCAACCAGCAACAGAAAAACCAGCAGAGCCGGTAGAAATTACAGTTCAAGGACAACCGCCGGATAGAACGGAAGCGATTGAGCAGTTGAATTTGAAAATTGAGCGTTTCAAAAAGGCACATCCTAACGTTACAATTAAAACAGACGATTGGCAATACAATCCAAATGAAATTGGCATTAAAATGGCAGCAAATAACGCACCAACTGAGTTTAATGCTTATTTAACAGAAGGACGCGTACTAGCTGAGAAGGGCTGGGCGGCTGATGTTACGAGTTTAATTGAAAATTGGAAAAACAAAGATGACCTAAACCCAATTATGACAAGTCCGTTTTCTGTTGACGGCAAAATTTATGGCATACCAGTAGATGCATATGTCATGACGATCACACTGAATAAGAAAATTTTTGAAGAAAAGGGCGTTCCGCTCCCATCGCTTGACTGGACTTGGGATGAGCTGATTGAAACGGCGAAGCAAGTGAATGATCCAGCTAAAGGTATAGCTGGCTTTATCCCAATGGGCAAGGGCACAGAAGCAGGCTGGAACTGGACGAACTTCTTGTTTGCAGCTGGCGGTGATATCCAAACCGTTGAGAACGGCAAACTTAAAGCACAATTCAACAATGAAGCTGGCTTGAAAGCTTTGGAATTTTACAAACAGTTGAAAGATGCTGATGTACTTCCGAAAAACTGGGCTCTAGGTTATGGGGATGCTCTTAACCTGTTCAACCAAGGCCGGGGTGCGATGGTAATGTGCGGAAGCGGCAACGCAGCGGATGCAGCAATCAACACTGGCGGAATTAGCAAAGACGATGTTGTTATTTATCCTATTCCTTCGGTCACTAAAGGCGCCAAGCATACGGGCGTATTAGGCGGCAGCTTTAAAGTTATTAACCCTAAAGCAAATGAAGCTCAGCAACAAACAGCATTTGAATGGTTGACTTCAGAATATTTCACTGATGATTTCTTGAATGCAATCGATGGTGAAATCACAAGCCGCAAAGCAGAAAATAAAGTATACATTCCGCAAACCATCTTCTACTGGACACCTGAATCTGAATTCGGTCAGAAGTGGACTTCGATGCTTGCTAAGCATGATAATGTGTTCACATATGATCCTGAATTGATGGCTTTGCTTGATGGCAAGCCGGAGCCTCAATATGAAACACAAGCATTTTATGCGGAAATGGCTAATGTTATTCAGAAGGTGTTTACGACAAAAGATGTTGATTTGAAAAAAATACTGGATGAAGCGGCAGCTAAAGTCCAAACCGAGATTTACGACAAAATTACGGTTCAATAATAAGCCGCGATATGACGGGCCCATACCTGTATCCTCGGTATGGGCTTGTTTTTCATCCTATACCATGAGAACGCTTTGTAAACCTTGGAGGGGGAGAGACCATGGCATCACAGATGATGACATCATCGGCAGCTGTTAAGAAAAAACGCAATTGGAACCTCTATATGTGGGGTACTTTGTTTGTACTTCCTGAAATTATCGTTTCCATCCTTTTTCTTTGGATTCCTATCATTAAGGGAGTCCTGTTCAGCTTTCAAGAGGTGGATTTCGTTAAAGGGAATGTTTATGTTGGACTACGAAATTACATTGATATTACAAGTTCGAGTGATTTCTATATCGCGATAAAAAATACGTTGTATTATATGGGTTTGTGCGTTGTAATCGGCTTCTGGGTACCGGCGGCGGTTGCCATTGCTGTATCGGAGCTAAGGAGATTTCAAGGCTTGGCGCGAGTAGCGGGCTATATGCCGAGCATAATTCCTGCTATCGTATTATACGGGATGTGGGTTTGGTTTTATGATCCAATCGGACCAATTAATGCATTCCTTACAGGAATCGGGTTACCTGCAGCTGATTTTTTCACCAAAGGCATGTCCATGATCTCGATCGTGATTATGGAAACGTGGCAGAACTTTGGAGGTGCGGTGCTCATTTATTTGGCTTCCGTAGTTGGTATACCAAAGGATCTTTACGAAGCAGCAGAAATTGACGGCGCGAGCGTATGGCAGAGAATAAAGTTTATTACGCTGCCTCATATTCGTTCCTTGTTATTGCTAATGTTTCTTCTGCAAATTATTAATACCTCGCAAAGCTTTCAAGCGCAGCTGGCGATGACAGGCGGCGGCCCTGATAACGCAACTCTAACCTACATGCTGCTTATGAACAGGCATGCATTTACGTATTTGAATTTTGGCAGAGCGACTGCAATGGGTACGATGATGTTCGTCGTTATGATGGTGCTCTCCTTCTTCTATCTTAAGATGCAGAAAAGGAGTGAACTTTGATGAAAAATACAGAGCGTTCTATTCTGTCCTCATTCGATTTCAAACGCTGGCAAGTTAAACTTGGCTACAGTGTAATGGTGCTTATCATCACACTTATTATCGTATCCATGCTGTATCCGTTTCTGAATACATTTCTGAGCTCGCTTAAAACGACGGGAGAGTTTTTCGCATTCCCTGCTCCGTTTTTCCCAAAAGATTGGCTATGGCATAACTACATCGAAGCTTGGCATGTTATACCGATGCTGATGTTTCTCAAAAATACATTGATGATCTTTATTGGCACTGTTACTTTCGCGCTAGTTTTTATTGGAATGGCAGCATTCGCCTTATCGCATATGCGTGTTCCTTTCAAAAAGATGGTCGTGCTGTTCTTCTTGTCGACTCTTATGATTCCTTCTGCTACGTATCTGATTCCGAACTTTCTTAATTTGCAAAGCTTGGGACTGCTAAATAGCTATTGGGCATTTTGGCTTCCTGCTGGAGCGAATGCTTTTTATCTTTTGCTGATGAAAAACTTTTTTGACGGCCTTCATAAGGAGCTGTTTGAAGCAGCACGGATAGATGGGGCCGGCGAATTTCTTTGCTTCTTTCGAATTGCCATTCCATTATCGGTTCCGATTCTAATGACGCTCGTCATCTTCTATTTCTCCAGCACATGGAATGAGTTTTATTGGTCGTCACTTGTCATGCTGGAGAAAGACATGTATCCTCTGGCAACGGGAATATTCCGTTATGTCGTTTATTCTGGTTCGACTATTCAATGGAATGTGAAGTTTGCGGTTCTTTCGATGACGATGGTTCCGCCGCTTGTATTCTTTCTTATTTTCCAGCGGTACATTATCGGAGGACTAAATGTTGCCGGGGTTAAGGGTTAGGCATTTCTTAAAGTCAATATCTATGGATAACCTTCATTATCAGCGCTCAAGCATTTGTCGGTAGAAGATTACCGGCAAAAGCTTGAGCGTTGTTAGTTTAAGCATGTCCTTTCAGGGTAGATGACGAAATAGAATAACAAAAACGATACATATTATCTAAAGAATACAACCTATTTACTAACTCTGATTGCCGTTATAATTACTTTCATCACGTAATCCGGATATTCACTCATCGCAAGCTCATCCGGCTCGGCCCTCCTCTATCTATGAAATCTACAGATTAAGACCATAGCAATTACACATTTCCGTAATATCTCTTCGTGCAAATCACCTACAGCATGTTCCATACTCTCGATGTAATAGTGAAATTTTTAGCATCCTGTTTAACCACATAGAGATTTGGGAGGATTGAATAAAGGGAAAGGCGGTTCTTTCACGTTCAATTAATTTAAAAACAGCACCAGGGAATGAAAGTCATGACAATACCATTTATTGGAGGTCGTGTAATGAAAAAAAGAGGTTTGCCTGCAATTCTCGCTGTATCATTATTTGTAAGCCTTTTCATGGTTCCGCCTAACGTGACCAAAGCGTATGTAGCCAAAGATTATTCTTATATCACAGCATCGGCTAATTCGAAAATTGTAAAAGCCAGCGGTACTAGTGGGATTACAGCGGATAGTACAACCAACAGCACTACAGCAGCCGATGCTGAATCTTTTTTAATCGTTGATGGTAAAGATGCAAATGGGAATCTTGATGGCTCAATCAATATTAAGTCTAAGGCGAACAATATGTTTCTTACCACGGAAAATTACGTAGTAAACAGCGTTATTATTGAAACCGAAGCATTGAAACCAACAAAAGCTGCACCTGGAACGACAACGACTAGCTGGGAAAAATTTTATATTGAAAAATTAAAGGATGGGAGCGGGGTTGAGACTGGATATGTAGCGATAAAGGCGAACAAAAGTATTGGTGGTAAAAAGTTATATATTTCGGTCAATACAGCGAATTCTAATGGTCCCTATTTAACCGCTTCCAGCACTACGATAGGCGTCAATGAAACATTCAAGATCCGTACCTCACTTGGCGCGCCTGATGCACCAGCAGCACCATCAGTCGATGCGACGACAACGAATTCCGCTTCTCTGAGCTGGGCAATCGTAGCTCGTGCGGACAGCTATAACGTATACCGCTCGAAAACGAGTAACGGTACATTCGTTAAGGTAAATACGACTGCGGTTACCTCTACAAGCTTTGAAGATACGGGATTAACAGCTAACTCTGGATTTTATTACAAAATTACAGCAGTAAGCATAGACGGAGAATCGGCTATGTCAGTCGCAGTCATAGCAACTACGCTGGCTGATCAATTCGGAATAAGTACAACAACGACCAAAACGATAAGTATGGCTTGGACAACCGTGACAGGCGCATCAAGCTATAACGTCTACCGTTCCGCGAGCATCGATGGAACATTCAACAAAGTTAACACCGCAGCGGTAACGATACCCAACTACATAGATACGGGGTTGACACCTAATACAAGATATTACTACAAAGTTTCTTCCGTGAGTGGAGGGATAGAGTCAACATTATCAGCAGCAGTTGCAGCATTAACGCAGCCTGACTTTGGTAAGAATGTTTTTGTATTCGATCCAGCAATGCCTGCATCAGACATTCAGACGATAGCTACTAACGTGTTTACTAAACAAGAAACCAATCAATTTGGTTCGGAGAGATATGCACTGCTCTTTAAACCAGGCACATACAGCACAGCAGTTAGAGTAGGCTTCTACACACATGTAGCTGGTTTGGGGAAAATGCCCGACGATGTCTCCATCAATGGCGGGGTAACGGTTGATGCAAACTGGGCGGCGAATCACAATGCAACTCAAAACTTCTGGCGCTCCATTGAGAACCTCGCCGTAACACCCCAAGGCGGAGATATGAAATATGCGGTATCGCAAGCCGCGTCCATGCGACGTCTGCACGTTAAAGGAAATCTGTCGCTCCATGATGTAGGAGGATGGGCGAGCGGCGGTTTCCTATCCGATTCCAAGATCGATGGAAGAGTGGTTCCTGGATCGCAGCAGCAGTGGTTTTCCAGAAATAACAGTTGGGGTGAATGGGCTGGTTCGCTCTGGAATATGACGCTAGTTGGGAACACGAATAATCCTGTGGAGAACTATCCAACAAACGCATATACAATCGTCGATCAAACGCCGATTATTCGGGAGAAGCCTTTCCTCACCATAGACGCGTCCGATAGATACAGCGTTTTCGTTCCGAATGTTTCCCGTGCTTCGCAAGGAACCAGTTGGGCGAATGGTCCTGCGGATGGAACATCCATACCGATCGATCAGTTCTATATCGCAGACATTGATACTTTCAACGTAGATAATGTCAATGCTGCGCTTAGCCAAGGTAAGCACTTGCTGCTTACTCCAGGCGTATATCATGTAAGCAAACCAATCGTAGTAACGAATCCAAACACTGTAGTTCTGGGCTTAGGACTTGCTACTTTGCACTCGGACAACGGATCCGTAGCTCTGCAGGTTGCCGATGTTGATGGGGTTAAAATTGCCGGACTTCTGTTCGAAGCAGGATCAAAGAGCTCGCCTGTACTGTTGGAGGTTGGACCAAAAGGCAGTTCCGCAGATCATTCGGCTAATCCGATCTCACTTCATGACCTCTACTTTAGAGTAGGCGGGGACGCTCTTGCCTTAGCCAAAGTATGTATCGAAATCAACAGCAACCATGTTATAGGCGACCATTTCTGGGTATGGCGTGCCGACCACGGAACGGGTGCTGCATGGAATTCAAACTTAACGACCAATGGGATGATCGTAAATGGAAATGACGTAACGATATACGGCCTCTTTGTAGAGCATTTCCATGAGTATCAGACGCTCTGGAACGGCGAACGCGGTAAGATGTATTTCTATCAATGTGAAATTCCTTATGACGTTCCGGATCAAGATAGCTGGATGAGCAATTATGGGACTGTTAAGGGTTATGCAGGTTATAAAGTCGCTGACTCGGTGAATCAACATGAAGCTTACGGACTAGGGGTATATTCCTTCTTTAGGGATGCACCCGTGAAGCTTGAAAGCGCAATAGAGATTCCGGATAAGCCAGGCGTTAAAGTCCACCATGCAACGACTGTTTTCTTAAGCGGCATGGCCGGAAGCGAGATCACTCATATTGTTAACAACATGGGTGGTGCCGTAGTCGTAGGCGGACAAAATCAGAGACTGACAGATTATATTCCAAGAACGATTCTAAGCATTAAGGATGTAGAAATAGACATTATCGCTAAGAAAGCTCCCGTATTACCTGCGTTAGTCGCACAAGTGTACAACGATCTAAGTACGAGAATGATACCTGTTACGTGGGATAGCATAGACCCTTCCCAATATGCTGAGGCTGGAATCTTTACTGTAAGTGGCACGATTGCCGGCAGTACATTTAAGGCTAAAGCCGTTATTACAGTAGCAGCAGGTCCAAACGTACCTGTGACGGGAATTGTTGTAACCGGAGCGAACAATTCAGCGGCGATCACTACTAAAGGCGGCACGCTGCAAATGTCTGCTGCGGTAACGCCTATGAATGCGGAGAATACGAAAGTCACTTGGTCAGTCGTGGGCACGGACGGCAAGGCAACGAACAAGGCTACGATTGATTCTTTAGGATTGTTAACCGCTCACGATGACGGCACGGTGAAAGTCATCGCGACTGCCAAAGACGGTACCGAAGTGAAAGGCGAAGCAATCATCACCATTAGCAATCAATTCATGAAAGTCTCCGCCATCACCGTATCCGCTGCAGGCGGCGTATCAACGATAACAACGAAAAGCGGCATGCTGCAAATGTCTGCTTCAGTAGCGCCTGCGAATGCGGACGTTACAACGGTTACTTGGTCCGTCGTGAATACGGACGGTACATCCACGGATAAGGCGAGGATCAGTGCGGGAGGCATGTTAACTGCTCTTAAAGACGGAGCAGTCAAGGTTATCGCATTAGCTAACGACGATTCCGGCGTAAAAGGCGAGAAAACCATCACCATAAATGGTCAGACAGTCCTACTAGCAAGTGGTTGGTCATGGGTGAGGGAAAGCCAAGCAGATTGGGCGACCGTACCCAATAATGCTAACGGCATGAGATTAATGACGATCGAAGGAAGCTGGGGCGGATCTAAACCGAGTAATATCCTTCTTAGAGGTCCCGTCGCAGGCGATATCACGATCTCCACTAAGCTGAAGTTTGATGCGAAAAACGGTTTTGAATGGGCCGGATTGATTATCTATCAGGATGATGGAAACGCCATCACATTGGGGCGGCAAGCAAACGGCAGCCCTGGCGTCAATCAGCTCAGGTTCTCTCAGATCAAAGCAGGTGCGCAAACGGATAAAAACTACGATGACCTCGTGTATCCTGCTGATATTTATTTGAAAATTGAAAAAGTAGGTACAGTTTACAAAGGATATTATAGCAGCGACGGAACCACATGGACTCAAGTGACCGATACTTTCGACATTACATTAGGAAATCCCAAAGTCGGCATTTTCGTCAGGAAGTTGAATACGGCTATTGCTGCCAAAACTGCCGAATTTACGAATTTCGATTTGAACGGCACCATTATCCCGTATTGGAATCCCATTAGCAGCATTGCTGTTACGGGAGCAGGTGGAGCAACGGCTATCACTGATTTGAATGGCACATTGCAAATGTCCGAGGCGGTATTGCCTGCGAATGCGGATAACAAATCAGTTTCCTGGTCGGTCATTAATGCGGACGGAACACAAACGGATAAGGCGACGATCAGTGCTGGAGGATTGTTAACCGCGGTTAAGGAGGGAACGGTGAAAGTCATTGCGACAGCTAATGACGGCTCCGGTGTTACAGGAGAAACGATGATCACTATCAACGGACAACAGTCAAATGTAACCGCAGCAACCTTAATCGGTCCCGAGGCTGTCTATCAACAACAGCAGTTCGATTTGACCGTTGGCGTGAGCAGCGTGCTCTCAAGCTTCACTACGCTCAATGTCATCCTAAATTATGATCCGAATCTGCTGGAATTCGACACCGTAACGAGCAGCAACGGTTCTCTCTCCTTGGCGGACAGTGCGCTAAGCTCACTGAGAAATCATTTCAACGTGTTGGGAACGGCGATTAAAGCCGATAAAGGCCAGATTCTAATCATTATGGCCAGCGAAGGAAATGACAACGCGATTAGTACGATCGGAGATTTATTAACCGTACGCGCCAAAACCAAAGCGGGAGCTGCAGCGGGGGAAACAACGGTGTCGCTATCCGACTTCAACGTTTCTTACGCGGGTACGGGAACGCCAGTGGCCGGAGTATCTCTCAGCATTCAAATTAAAGATGTAGATAAAGCAGAATTGAATGCTGCGATTATTGCTGCTCAGAGCAAGCATGATGCAGCGACGGAAGGAAACAATATCGGCCAATATCCGAACGGTTCCAAAGCGATATTGCAGACCGCCATTAACAGCGCCAAAGCCGTTCACGATAACGCAGCATCAACGGAGTCGGAAGTCGCGGATGCGTTGAATGCTCTGAACGCAGCGGTGACTACGTTCAATAATTCAGTACTCACCGATCCTGGCATTGTAGACAAAGCGGCGCTGAGCAAAGCGATCGCAGCTGCGCAAAGCAAGCATGACGCAGTGACGGAAGGCAGCAAAATCGGTCAATACCCGGCGGCAGCGAGAGCAGCATTGCAGGCAGCAATTACGAGCGCTAAAGCAGTGTTAAGCAGCTCGGCAGCAACGCAGGGGCAAGTGAACACAGCGACAACAAACGTAAATACGGCATTGCAAACATTCCTGACGAAGATCGTTACTCTAGTTCCGGGTCAAACGAGTGTGACCATCAATGATCTATCCGTCATCTCTAAATACTATGGAACGAAGTCTACAGATGCCAACTGGAAGGAAATCGAAGCGGCCGATATGTTCAATAACGGAAAAATCGATATTCAAGTCCTTGCAGCAGTAGCAAGAATGATACTCGACAGCTGGCTTCTAGACAATTAATTTGATGATTGGGGAGGATGGCGCAGCTGCCGTCCTCCTTGATTCATCTGGAGAGGGTAAAGAAGCAATGGTCATTTATTATTTTTTCAACTAGGAGCTAGAAAGCCAATCAAGCTAATGCCACGACGCATGGAGACAAGTGAGGTAAATGGGTAATTTAATCGAACGGTGTCACATTTTGTGATAGCGCTTACATTACCATAAAAATGACGCATATTATCGCAAAAATGTAACGTATTATTGTATTTTGGTCCACCTTATACTAGTCCTGTGTTCTGCTGGATCGAAGTGAAATCATTTGTCTAGGAGGTATAGAAAGTGCTGAAACGAAGTGTAATGACTAAAAGGCTATTGTCGCTCTTTTCTGTGTTTGTTATTGCGATAGGTTCGATCTCAATTCAACCTGCCCATTCCCATGCAGCTGCGCCGCCGAGTATCAGCGAGGCCACGAACAGCATTTTTGGTCCCAATGTGTACGTCTTTGATCCTTCCATGCCGACTACCGATATTCAGGCAGCTGCCGATTTAGTATTCAATACGCAGGAAAGGGCAGAATTCGGAAATAATCGGTACGCGCTTTTGTTTAAACCAGGAACCTACGATAAGCTTAATGTCAACGTAGGCTTCTACACTCAAGTATCCGGATTGGGACAGAATCCAGATGATGTCACGATTAACGGCGGGGTCAACGCAGACGCCAAATGGGATAACGGCAATGCTACCAGAAATTTCTGGCGCTCGATTGAAAACTTGAGAATCAATCCTCTAGACCTTACCAAAAGCCCTCCTGTTAAGGGAGACGCGAAATTCGCAGTTTCGCAAGCGGCACCCATGCGCCGTGTGCACATAAACGGGAATCTCCTCCTATTTGATTTTGACCCATCGTGGAATGCAGGTTGGGCTAGTGGAGGCTATATTGCCGATTCGATAATTGACGGTCAAATTATTCCTGCGTCACAGCAGCAATTTTTCTCTCGAAATGATAAATATGCTTCGTGGTCAAATGGCGTGTGGAACATGATGTTCGTTGGCGATACGAATCCTCCTTCGGGGAAATTTCCGACTGAACCCTATACTGTTATTGATAAAACACCGGTAATGAAGGAGAAACCTTACCTTTATGTTGACAGCACCGGCGAATATAAAGTTTTTGTTCCGTCATTACAGAGGGATACGAAAGGGGTAAGCTGGGCGAACGGCTCAACACCGGGACAATCCATTTCAATTGATCAATTCTACATTGCGAAGCCAAATACCTCATCGGCATCAGATATTAACAATGCATTGAATCAAGGCAAGAATCTGATCTTTACCCCAGGCATTTACCATATGAGCGAAACGATTCAAATCACAAGACCGGACACTGTTATCATGGGTCTTGGATATGCATCCATTGTGCCGGATAACGGGCAAATTGCAATTAAGGTGGCCGATGTAGATGGTGTAAGCATTTCAGGGCTGCTATTCATAGCTGGACAGATGAAATCTTCAACTCTATTGGAGGTTGGAACTGCCGGAAGTATAAAGGATCACTCCACAAATCCGATTGTTCTATCCGATCTATTCTTCGGAATTGGCGGGATGTCAGCTGGAGCGGCGGATGTCGGCCTGCAAATCAACAGTAATGACGTCATCGGCGACCATTTCTGGATTTGGCGAGCGGACCATGGCGCTGGAGCAGGTTGGGATACCAATGTCAGTAAAAATGGTCTGGTTGTAAATGGAAACCGCGTCACGATCTACGGCTTGTTTAACGAGCACCACGAGGAGTATCAAACGCTATGGAATGGTGAGGACGGACGGTTGTATTTCTATCAGTCCGAAATACCTTACGATCCACAGAAACAGGAAGACTGGATGAGTCATAATGGAACAGTTAACGGATACGCTTCCTATAAGGTAGCAGACAGCGTACTGACCCACGAAGCTTGGGGTCTTGGTATTTATTCTTTCTTTAGAGATGCAGCGGTCAAGCTGGAGAACGCAATGGAAGTTCCTAAAGTGGAAGGTGTGAAGATTCACCATATCACAACGATCTGGCTGAACGGGGTGGCTGGAAGTGAAATCACGCATATGATCAACGGTACGGGCGGCAGGGTCTATGCCAACTCGCCAGCTAGCGCTATGCGGCAAACCCTTACACATTATGTCTCAGGGGATAATGAGCCGCCTAGCGTACCTTCAAACCTAAAGGCAACGGCAGTAACGAGCAAGCAAATCAATCTCACCTGGACCGAGTCAACAGACAACGTTGGCGTTGATGGCTACGATATTTACCGTAACGGAACGCTGGTCGGATCTTCGACTTCAGCCACGTACAGCGATTCTGGGCTGATGGCTAAGACGACTTACACCTACACGATTGTTGCGTGGGATTCTTCCGGTAATCGGTCAGCTCATAGCGATGGCTCTAGTGCAACTACGCAAAGAGAGTTGATTTCGTATAACCAGATCGGCTGGACAGCGGAAGCTCCATTGCGCAGCACGGATGCCTTTAAGTTGATTGACGGGAATACGAGCACAGTTTGGCAGACGGGTACCCCGATGAAACCTGACCCGAACCAGTATTTCATCATAGATATGAAGGAAGCCAAGACCATCTCCAGAGTCGTTATCAATTCGCCAAGCAACGATTATGCCCGAGGATATGAACTGTATGCTTCGAATGACGGAACGAACTGGGGAGATCCGATCGTATCAAGCGATACGAACAGTGCAGCAGTTCTCACCTTGGATTTCGATGAAGCCATAAAGACCCGGTACATTAAAGTCGTACAGACGGGAACTTCATCAAGCTGGTGGTCCGTCAACGAATTCAGTGTCTACACGGATACTGAAATATCGCTGGATCGGAACGGGTGGACAGCAATTACAAACCCGGTTAACGACAACCCTGCCAACTTGTTTGATGGCAATATGTCCACACGCTGGTCTTCAGGTGCAGCGATGGCCCCGGGTCAATCGATCATCATCGACATGAAGCATGGTCAAAACTTCAACAAGCTCGTGATGGATTCGGGTACCAGCTCCGACTATGCCCGAAGCTATGAAATCTACGTATCGAATGATGGGAATGATTGGGGGAACGCTATCGTCAGCCAAACGGCTACAGGACCCTTAGTCATCTCGGATTTCGTAGATCAAACCGCTCGATTTATAAAGATCGTCCAGAAGGGCACGAATTCAAGCTGGTGGTCAATCTTTGAAATTTATGTTTACAGAGACGGTACACATGCGGTACCGGTAACAAAAATCACCGTTTCCGGTACGAACGGCGTGAGTGCAATTACAGCCAAGGGCGGCGCATTGCAAATGACTGCAGATGTAATCCCTGCGAATGCTGTTGATAAAACAATCAGCTGGTCCGTTGTTAACGAGAACGGAACGGCAACGGATAAAGCGACGATCAGTGCTGGAGGATTGTTAACCGCGATTAAGGATGGAGTGGTGAAAGTCATTGCGACAGCTAATGACAGCTCCGGTGTCACAGGGGAAGCATTAATTACCATCAGCGGACAACATGCAAATGTAACCGCAGCAACATTAATCGGTCCTGAGGCTGTCTATCAACAACAGCAGTTCGACTTAACCGTTGGCGTAAGCAGCGTTCTCTCGAGCTTCACAACGCTCAACGTCATCCTGAATTATGATCCGAGCCTGCTGGAATTCGACACCGTAACGGGTAGCAACGGTTCTCTCTCCTTGGCGGACAGTGCGCTAAGCTCACTGAGAAACCATTTCAACGTGTTAGGGACGGCAATCAAGGCAGATAAAGGCCAGATTCTAATCATTATGGCCAGCGAAGGAAATGACAACGCAATTAGTACAATCGGAGATTTGTTAACCGTACGCGCCAAAACCAAAGCGGGAGCTGCAGCAGGGGAAACAACGGTGTCGCTATCCGACTTCAACGTTTCTTACGCGGGTACGGGAACGCCAGTGGCCGGAGTATCTCTCAGCATTCAAATTAAAGATGTAGATAAAGCAGAATTGAATGCTGCGATTATTGCTGCTCAGAGCAAGCATGATGCAGCGACGGAAGGAAACAATATCGGCCAATATCCGAACGGTTCCAAAGCGATATTGCAGACCGCCATTAACAGCGCCAAAGCCGTTCACGATAACGCAGCATCAACGGAGTCGGAAGTCGCGGATGCGTTGAATGCTCTGAATGCAGCGGTGACTACGTTCAAAAATTCAGTACTCACCGATCCTGGCATTGTAGACAAAGCGGCGCTGAGCAAAGCGATCGCAGCTGCGCAAAGCAAGCATGACGCAGTGACGGAAGGCAGCAAAATCGGTCAATACCCAGCGGCTGCGAGAGCAGCATTGCAGGCAGCAATTACAAGCGCTAAAGCAGTGTTAAGCAGCTCGGCAGCAACGCAGGGGCAAGTGAACACAGCGACAACAAACGTAAATACGGCATTGCAAACATTCCTGACGAAGATCGTTACTCTAGTTCCGGGTCAAACGAGTGTGACCATCAATGATCTATCCGTCATCTCCAAATACTATGGAACGAAGTCTACAGATGCCAACTGGAAGGAAATCGAAGCGGCCGATATGTTCAATAACGGAAAAATTGATATTCAAGTTCTTGCAGCAGTAGCAAGAATGATACTCGACAACTGGCTTCTAGACAATTAATTTGATGATTGAGGAGGATGGCTTGATGCCATCCTCCTTGATTCAATGGAAAGGGCGAAAATGGGAATGAAAAGAATAATGATAAGCAAATTGTTGCTGCTTGGATTGGCACTATTGTTATGCTTTGCTTGGTTGCTGCCGCAAACGATGCTGGCCGCAGGTGCTCCATCGTTTGCCCTAATTACGGGCAATAAAACGGATTTGGGTAAAGAGATTCAGGTTACTGTCAAGGGAACAAATCTCACCGATGTGTTCGCCTACGAATTCAATATCGTATTCGATTCCAAGCGATTGAAGTTTAAGGAAGCGAAAAGTGCCGGTACTGGATTTACAGTCAGTCCGATCGTCAACGGAGACCATCTTACATTTGCGCATACGAAAATAGGTGAAATACCCGGAGATAACGGTGATTTGACGTTTTTTTCGTTGGTTTTTCAATCGATCGGCACGGGGAATGCCGCAATCGAGATCAAAGATGTGAATCTTGTCAATTCCAAATTGGAGAAGACATCGCAGAACGTAGGAGTGCGAGTGTCCATAACGATCGGCAAACCGCAGTTGAATGATATTGCAGGGCACTGGGCAGAAGCATCCATTCTGCGAGCCGTTGAGCTTGGGATTGTCACAGGCTACAACGACGGCAAATTCCGTCCACAAGGACAGGTTACTCGTACCGAGTTTGTGACTATGCTGATGCGCTCGCTGCAATTGCCTTTAAGCGAGTTGAACGAGCTAACGTTCACTGATCTCGACAAAATACCAGCATGGGCGAGAGCATCTGTATCGACAGCCGTTAAAGCGAAAATCATTTACGGGTTTGAGGATAATACGTTTCGTGGTGATAAACCGATTACCCGTGCCGAAATGGTGACCATTCTCGTTCGTGCATTTGGTTTGAATGCGAATTCAGAAGCGAAGTTGACATTCAACGATGCCGGGAAGATTCCTGCTTATGCTCAGAAATCTGTTGCAGCGGCAGCAAATGCGGGGCTAGTGGGTGGTAAAGGCAACAATCTATTTGCTCCAAAAGATAACACTACCCGGGCGGAAGCCGTCGTTCTCATTCTTAGATTTTTAGATATGAAATAGTTGGGAGTGTTGAACGATGGTATTCAAAAAAACAATCATAGCTTTTCTAGTTTTTGTACTGTTTGCGTCGGTAGCGTCGTTATCACCGATTTATGCCGCAGATAGCAGCGTAGGTGCAACTAGTCTCGGAAATACGGATAACTCTCAATGGACGCTAGTGTGGAATGATGAGTTTAACAGTTCTATGTTAGATGAATCCAAATGGAACTACACTACAGGGGGCGGTGGTTATGGTAATCACGAGCTGCAGAATTATACGAATCGCCCCGAGAATGTCCGTATCGAGAATGGGAATTTAATTATCGAAGCACGCAAGGAAATTTATCAAGGAAACCAATATACTTCTGGCAAGCTGGAGACGAAAGCGAAAGGCGATTGGAAATACGGTCGATACGAAGTCCGGGCTAAATTACCTGAAGGCAAAGGAATGTGGCCTGCGATCTGGATGATGCCATCCAGCCAAAATGTTTACGGTGGATGGCCGGTTAGCGGTGAAATCGACATAATGGAGTTTCTCGGACATGATCCGAGCACGGTATACGGAACAATCCATTTTGGCAATCCGTGGACACATACGGGCGGCAATTATACCTTGCCCAATAACCAGAAATTCTCGGATGACTTCCATACGTTCAGCATGGAATGGTCCCCAGGAGAATTCAAATGGTATGTTGACGGCATTCTTTATTTAACAAAAAATGATTGGTTCAGCAAAGACAACAATAAACCATCGGATTACCCTTTCCCAGCTCCATTCGACCAGTTATTCTATCTTCAGTTAAATTTGGCAGTTGGCGGTGATTGGCCGGGAAATCCTGATGCGACGACGGATTGGACGAAGCCAAAACAAATGCTTGTTGATTATGTCAGAGTGTATAGCTTTGACGGGCAATATCCGGAACCAGGTCCGCGCCCAGGGAAAAACTTGAACGGCGGCTGGTCGTGGGTAAGAGAAGTCAGCAGTAATTGGTACGCAGAGAGCAGTCCAGACGCAATGAGATTAATGACGATCGAAGGAAGCTGGGGTGGATCAAAACCAAGTAATATTCTTCTGAGAAATCCTGATACGAGCGACTTCACGATCACCTCTAAGGTGAAGTTCGATGCAACTAACGGTTTTGAATGGGCCGGATTGATCATCTATCAGGATGACGGCAATGCAATAACATTAGGGAGGCAAGCAAACGGCGCCAACCCGGGTGCTGCCAAGCAGCTCAGGTTCTCCCAAATAAAAAATGGCGCGCAAACGGATAAAAACTACGATGACCAAGTGGCACCCGCAGATATTTATTTGAAAATCGAAAAAACCGGAACGACTTACAAGGGTTATTATAGCAGCGACGGTACAAAGTGGACTCAGGTTGCAGATACGTTCGATATTACTTTAACAAATCCCAAGGTCGGCATTTTTACAAGGAAATTCAATTCGGCTATTGCTGTCAAAACTGCTGAATTTACGAATTTCACTTTGAACGGCAGACTAATACCCTTTGCTTCTACCATTTTAGTTGCCACCATTAATGTAACCGGAGCGGATGGAAGTTTAGCGATCACGACAAAAGGCGGTACGCTGCAAATGTCTGCAAACGTATTGCCTGCGAATGCCGTTGATAAATCAATCAGCTGGTCCGTTGTTAACGAGAACGGAACGGCAACGGATAAAGCGACGATCAGTGCTGGAGGATTGTTAACCGCGATTAAGGATGGAGTGGTGAAAGTCATTGCGACAGCTAATGACAGCTCCGGTGTCACAGGAGAAGCATTGATTGCCATCAGCGGTCAACAAGCAAATGTAACCGCAGCAACATTAATCGGTCCTGAGGCCGTCTATCAACAACAGCAGTTCGACTTAACCATTGGCGTAAGCAGCCTTCTCTCAAGCTTCACTACGCTCAACGTCATCCTGAATTATGATCCGAGCCTGCTGGAACTCGACACCGTAACGGGCAGCAACGGTTCTCTCTCCTTGGCGGAAAGCGCCTTAAGCTCACTGAGAAATCATTTCAACGTGTTAGGGACGGCGATTAAAGCCGATAAAGGCCAGATTCTAATCATTATGGCCAGCGAAGGAAATGACAACGCAATTAGTACAATCGGAGATTTGTTAACCGTACGCGCCAAAACCAAAGCGGGAGCTGCAGCAGGGGAAACAACGGTGTCGCTATCGGACTTCAACGTTTCTTACGCGGGTACGGGAACGCCAGTGGCCGGAGTATCTCTCAGCATTCAAATTAAAGATGTAGATAAAGCAGAATTGAATGCTGCAATTATTGCTGCCCAGAGCAAGCATGATGCAGCGACGGAAGGAAACAATATCGGCCAATATCCGAACGGTTCCAAAGCGATATTGCAGACCGCCATTAACAGCGCCAAAGTCGTGCTCGATAACGCAGCATCAACGGAGTCGGAAGTCGCGGATGCGTTGAATGCTCTGAATGCAGCGGTGACTACGTTCAATAATTCAGTACTCACCGATCCTGGCATTGTAGACAAAGCGGCGCTGAGCAAAGCGATCGCAGCTGCGCAAAGCAAGCATGACGCAGTGACGGAAGGCAGCAAAATCGGTCAATACCCGGCGGCAGCGAGAGCAGCATTGCAGGCAGCAATTACGAGCGCTAAAGCAGTGTTAAGCAGCTCGGCAGCAACGCAAGGGCAAGTGAACACAGCGACAACAAACGTAAATACGGCATTGCAAACATTCCTGACGAAGATCGTTACTCTAGTTCCGGGTCAAACGAGTGTGACCATCAATGATCTATCCGTCATCTCCAAATACTATGGAACGAAGTCTACAGATGCCAACTGGAAGGAAATCGAAGCGGCCGATATGTTCAATAACGGAAAAATCGATATTCAAGTCCTTGCAGCAGTAGCAAGAATGATACTCGACAGCTGGCTTTCAGAAAACTAATTCTTAATTCAATTATTGTTCTGAAATTATTGGCGCACACGCCATTGACGATGGGAAGATTTCAGTCAATGGCGTGTGCTTTTTGTGCTATCAGCATAAAAAAAGATGAAGTGATAAAGCCTATTAGTCATTAGGAAGCTATATATGCGTTGTCCTCGGAGGCTGCCTTCGTTTTTTGGCGCTTATGGTGAAGGACAAAGTAAATGATGGAGGAAAAAGCGATGACGGCAGCGCAAAGTGTGTACATTGCACTATAGCCATAGCCAGAAGCTAATGCTCCAAGTGAATAGGAGCCAGTGCCGTAGCCAAGATCGAATAATAGATAAAAGGTTGCTGTTGCAAGTCCGCGGCGATGAGGCGGAGCGGCAAGCGCGGCCACCGTCTGGAAGCAGGGAAGCACGGCACCGTAGCCAAGACCGATAACAGCACCCGCTAGGAGCAGCATGGTTGGGGAGTTGGCTTGACTGAGCATAATAAACCCAATCGCAAATATGACTATGCTTGGATAGACGATTACATGCTCGCCTACGCGATCAAGTAATTTCCCTATAATTGGACGAGGCAGCACGATCATAATCCCAAAGCAAACGAAGAAATAGCTGGCATATTGATCAATAGCTTTATCATGTGCATATAAAGCCATAAAGGTGACCAAGCCGCTGTAAGCGAAGGCGACTACGAATCCGCTGAGTGCAATTGGAATAGCTTTCACTTCGATCAAATCGCGCCAATGCATCTTACGTTTGACGGGCAGCACAGCCTCTTCGGGCGCATCTACTGATTTAGGCTGGCGCTTAGTTGAAATGCCTAGTGCAAAGGCGATCAAGGAGCATACGGCACACATCGCGAACATAGCGGTAAATCCGCCATATGTCGTAATCGTTAACCCAACGAACGGTCCCATAACCATTGCAAGACTCATGAATAAGCTGAAATAGCTTATTCCCTCACCTTTACGCTTCTCAGGTATTATACGTAATGCAGTTGTGTTTGTAGATGTTGTTGCTATGGCAAATGTGCCGCCATGGAAAAAACGAACGAGCAAAAGCATTCCATAGCCGAAAACGCCTAAATAAGCGATAGACAGCAATAGAAATAGAAGTAAGGATATCATTACGATCTTCCGTTCGCCATATCGGCTAATGAAATGACCGGCGAATGGTCGCAGCAATACAGCAGCAATAATAAATACTGTCATAGACAAGCCAGTTTGTGTATTGGTACCGCCTAATCCATTTGTTACAAAATCAGAAAGTGCTGTTGCCATCGTATAGAAAGCAAAGAAAAGAAAAAAGCTGCTTAAACAGATTTTAATAAAGTCTGCACTCCATAATTTATTGGAATTCATTACATGTTCCCCTCTCGGATGACGGCCTTGCTAATTAGGAATGGTGACGTTCCGAATTTTGGTTTATTTTCAACAAAGTCCGTTTAAATGCTGTAATTTCTTCTTCGGTTAGATTACTAATAAGCTGCTCCACAAATGAAGCTTCAATAGGCGCGAGCGCTATCACGCTTGCTCTTCCACTTTCGGTTATATAAAGGAGTTGAGAGCGTCGGTCACTAGGATTAGCAACTCGGCTAACGAGCGATTTACGTTCCAATTGATCAACAAGGCGGGTAATATTAGCGGGGTCCTTCTCAATTCGAATGGCTAAGTCCTTGTGTGTAATACCGTCATGCTCATGCAAACAGGCGAGCAGCGACCATTGTTCCGGCGTAACATCGTAGTCTTGGAATAGCTGCTGAAGCTTATGGTTTAATTTACGGCCTGTATTGCTTATGAGATAGCCTACGGATTCTTTTATTTCCACTCATCGCACCTGCTTTTCATATTTAGTTGATATAACAATAATACGCTTATCAACTAAATGGGTCAACTATTTTCCATCATTAAGTTTAAACCTATCCGCGACGAGGAGATTGCAGCTGGTGCTGCTTTCGATATTGCTCGGGAGTGAATTTTACTTGAAGCTTAAAGGCGCGGCTAAAGTGAGAGGGGTGCTTGAAGCCAACCTCATAGCCTACGTCCGTTATAGGTCTAGAACCATTGATCAGTTCGACTTTGGCTTGATAAATTCTGCGCTGCATAAGAAATTGGAAAATGGTAATGCCCGTTACTTCCTTGAATGTTTTGGCCAAATAATATTTGCTAAGATGAAGCTCTTGCCCAATGCCCTCTAGTGTAATATCTTCATTAAAATGGCTCTCCAAATAGGAGATCACGGTCTGCACATGATGCTCCTTAGAGGAAGGAAATGTTTGCTTATCCTTAAGCGGCTGCTCGCATAATTGATTGATTAGAATGAGAAGATCAAGCAATAAAGCTTGAACACGCTGCTTTGAAAAGGAATCCTGCTGCAAATAGAGCTTCTCGAGCTTCAATAAGGAAGCTTCAATTTCTAATTTTTCAGACCCGCGCAGCTGTAGTCTAATATTTTGCAGCTTCTGGAAAGGCGCGAGCAGATCAGAAGCAAAAGGAGTCTGGATGAATTGTTGAAAATAAAAAGGATCGAAATGAAGGGTAGTGCGGTGATACGCGACGCTGGGATCGACATAAGCCCTATGCAGTGTCATGCCATGCATTAGGAGCAAATCGCCGGGCTGGAGTACATATATGCGATCATTAATAAGATAATTAACTTTGCCGCTGTGAAAATAATAGATTTCATAATGAAAATGGGTGTGGTAAGGGATTTGAGCATTAAAATCAGAGCATGAAAGAATGGTGAACGGTGCGATGATACTGTGCTGCGTGCTCATAACATAACCCCCCTAGTAAATATTCTCATTATACACCAACCAGAGTTAAATAAAAGACTAAACTCATTAACTCGAATGAAGTGTTATAACCGATGAAGTGCTACCATAATAGCAGGAATTTCAGGATTGCAGCCTATTTATCATATAAAGTGAAAACAAAGGGGAGAATGACGATGAAGAATGTTCGTTTAGGCGTTATCGGACTCGGCAATATGGGGAAAGGCCATCTTTCATACCTATTAAAGGGGGAAGTTAGCGGGGTAGTCGTATCGGCAGTTAGCGATACGGTGCCGGAAAGCTTGCAATGGGCTAAAGAGCGGCTTGGAGAAGAAGCGGGCTTGTTCACAGATCCTTATGAGCTTATGGACTCTGGTCTCGTTGATGCAATTCTCATTGCCACACCTCACTTTTCTCATCCTGAGCTCGCTATTGCTTGCTTCGAGCGCGGCTTGCATGTGCTGTGTGAAAAACCGGCCGGCGTTTATACTAAGCAGGTTCGTGAGATGAATGAGGCAGGAAGCAAGTCTAATGTCGTTTTCAGTATGATGTATAACCAACGGACAAATCCTATATATGTGAAGCTGAAGCAGCTAATCGACGATGGAGAGCTTGGCGAAGTAAAACGCACCAATTGGATTATAACCAATTGGTACCGTTCTCAAAGCTATTATGATTCAGGCACTTGGCGAGCTACTTGGGCTGGTGAAGGCGGCGGCGTGCTGCTTAATCAGGATCCGCATCAACTGGACTTGTGGCAATGGACGATTAGTATGATGCCAAAACGCGTACGTGCATTTTGTTATTTCGGCAAGCACCGCAATATCGAGGTTGAAGATGATGTAACAGCATTTGTCGAATATGAAAATGGCGCAACTGGTGTATTCGTAACGACAACAGGTGAAGCGCCAGGGACGAACAGGTTTGAAATCAGCGGTGAACGCGGTAAAATTGTAATCGAAAATAATACATTAACTTTCTGGCGGCTTCCTGTATCGGAGCCGGAGTTCAACAAAAATTTCAAAGGCGGCTTTGGTGAGCCTGAATGCTGGAAATGTGAAATTCCGATCAAAGGCAATAATCCGGATCATAAGGGAATTATGCAAAACTTCGTTAATGCAATCTTGTTCAATGAACCTCTTATTGCGCCGGGCGCAGAAGGCATAAAGGGACTCATGCTGTCCAATGCTATGCTGTTGTCTACTTGGACGGATGGCTGGGTTGATCTGCCGATTGATGAGGAGCTCTTCTATCAGCATTTGCAGGAGCGAATTGAGCGCTCGTCCTATCGCAAGGAGGAAGGGTCCAAATGAATAAAGCGGATGGCATGAAGTATGCGCCAAAGGGAAAACCAAATAAAGTGGTTGAAGCCGGACAGTTTGTGTTTGCGGCGGTAGGCCTTGATCATGGCCATGTGTATGGGATGTGCAATGGACTCATGGAAGCGGGAGCTACTTTGAAATGGGTTTACGATCCGGATCCAGAGAAAGTTGAAGCATTTGTAAGTGCATATCCAGAGGTGAAGGCGGCACAATCGGAAGCACAAGTTTTATCTGATCCAGAGGTTCAGTTTGTAGCAGCAGCGGCGGTTACGTCTGAACGCGGTCCGCTTGGCGTTCGAGTCATGCGCAGCGGCAAGCATTATTTCACTGATAAAGCACCTTTCACTTCGCTTGAACAGCTTGAAGATGCCCGTGCTGCTCATACGGAAACAGGTAAAAAATATGCTGTTTATTATAGTGAAAGATTACATGTGGAAAGTGCTGTATTCGCAGGCCAATTAATTGAGCAGGGAGCGATTGGCCGCGTTGTGCAGGTGATTGGACTTGGTCCGCATCGGCTTAACGCCCCTTCTCGTCCGGCATGGTTTTTCGAGAAAGAAAAGTACGGCGGCATATTATGCGATATCGGCTCGCATCAAGTAGAGCAATTTTTATATTTTACAGGCAATCATAATGCTAATGTCGTGAACAGCAAGGTTGCTAATTATGCGAACAAAGAATATCCGGAGCTTGAGGATTTTGGTGATATGACTGTCGTTGGAGATAATGGAGCAACGGGCTACTTTCGCGTTGATTGGCTGACACCGAGCGGACTTGGCACTTGGGGTGACGGTCGTACCCTTATATTAGGAACGGATGGTTATATCGAGCTGCGCAAATATATTGATATTGCAAAGGAAAAAGAAGGCGATCAGCTTTATTTAGTCAATAAAGACGGTGAGCAGCATATGCAGCTAGGAGGCAAAGTTGGTTTTCCATATTTCGGACAGCTTATACTGGACTGTTTGAACGGTACGGAAAATGCGATGACGCAGGAGCATACCTTTAAAGCGGCTGAGCTGTCTCTCTTGGCTCAGAAGCATGCGATCAGGGTGGAATAATTGTAGAAGAGGCTGTCCCATGTCGATCTGGGGCAGTCTTTTTTTGTAATGATTACGATCTTGACGGGAGAGAGTGGGGTTGTTATACTTATTTAAACGTAATAATTACGATTAACAACATTTGATACATAACCGTAATGATTACGTTCTAAATGTGGAGAAAATAGAGGTGATAGGCATGACAGCTAATAAAATTCCCGTAACGGTATTAAGCGGTTATTTAGGTGCCGGTAAAACAACGATTATGAACCATGTATTAAATAATCGTGATGGGCTAAAGGTAGCCGTTATCGTTAATGATTTGAGCGAGTTAAATATAGATGCCGGTTTGATTCAAGACGGAGGCGGATTGTCTCGTACAGATGAGAAGCTGGTTGAAATGTCAAACGGCTGCATCTGCTGCACACTGCGGGAGGATCTGCTTATGGAAGTCGAGAAGCTGGCGAAGGAAAACCGTTTTGATTATATTCTAATCGAATCGACTGGGGTTGGCGAGCCGGTTCCTGTTGCTCAGACATTTACCTATGTGGATACAGAGCAAGGTATTGACTTGACTCAATTTTGCAGACTGGATTGTATGGTAACCGTCGTCGATGCCTATCATTTCTGGCAGGATTATTCATCAGGCGAATCGCTATTGGAGCGCAGCCAAGCGGTAGATATAGGGGATACGCGTGAGGTGGTCGATTTGCTTATCGATCAAATTGAATTTTGTGATGTGCTTATTTTGAATAAATGCGACCTCGTTGGCGAAGAAGAGCTGACTGAGCTGGAGGGCGTACTTCGAACGCTGCAGCCGCGCGCTAAATTTATCCGCACCTCTAAGGGGAAAGTTGATCCAAAAGAGATTTTAAACACCTCTTTATTCGATTTCGACGAAGCAAGCCAATCGGCAGGCTGGATGAAAGAATTAAATGGAGCTGCACATACTCCGGAGACAGAAGAATACGGCATATCCTCATTCGTCTATGAACGAGTAAAGCCATTCCACCCCGAGCGACTTATGAAGTGGATGGGCGAATGGCCGGAAGAGGTCGTTCGGGCCAAAGGCATTATGTGGCTTGCTACGCGCAATGATTTCGCTCAGAGCATTAGTCAGGCGGGGCCTTCCATTCAATTCGGTCCAGCAGGCCAATGGGCAGCGGCTCTTCCGCCTGAAGAGTGTGAAATGATTTTGCAGGAAGAACCAGAAGTTGCAGCCGCATGGCATGCGGAGTATGGTGACCGTATCAATAAAGTTGTGTTTATCGGTATTGAACTGAACCGTGCCGGGCTGACGGACTCCCTCGATAAATGTCTGCTTAGCGACGAAGAGATGAAGCAGGACTGGGGAAGTCTTCAGGATCAATTCCCGAATGCAACAGATGAGCAGATGGAGTCGACGATTAGTTAAAAATCAATACTCATTCGATGGGCGTTTGGAAAAAGGACGCTGCTGTATTTGATAATAGGGAGATGAGTTCAGTGAGAGTAACCGTTACGCTTGCTTGTACAGAAACGGGCGACCGCAACTATACAACAACTAAGAATAAGAGAACGACGCCAGAGCGGCTGGAGCTGAAGAAGTACAGTCCACGGCTTAAAAGAGTTACAGTTCATAGAGAAACGAGATAGTTGCTCTTTTGTCTCAGGATAACCTACTTCTAATAAGGTATGCTAGTCCTGGTTCCAAAAATAAAATCCCGATAACAGCCTGGAACTTTCTAAGTTTCAGGCTGTTTGAATGTGATCGGCAAGGCCTGATTTTCTCATGTTTGTAAACAGTAAATACGAGTATCATTCGTATTCAGATGAAGGCTATATAATTGCTCATTTCCCCCTCCTGTAAATTTGAATTGACAGTTGTTCAGATCATTGGTACCATATGCCATAAACACGTGTTCACTATGTCTTCAAGAAGAAGATGTATTTAGTGGCAGCATCTCTGCCTTGTGTTGCCTTATTTATTGAAAGCGCTTCTTTGGACTGCTATTTTTAGCTGCGCTTATCGAGAGAGACAAGGAATAGATAGGGCTAGTAAGCTGATGGCCGAGGCAGGGGTATAAAACTGGGCCTCAACATAGTCAACAGCTATTTTTTTATGTGTAAACAGGTGTTTACGCAAGCCTTGGTATTTGTGCATATCAAGTACCGTTGCTTTCTATTAAGGGGGGATGCGGATGGTGGAAGCTGTATGACTTGCATGTAAACCATATATTAAAGGGCATTTTTGCTTTTGAAGCATATACGATGTTTAACCGCGATAAAAATAATGATTAGGGAGTGGATATACATGGAAAAAAATATTCTAGGAACAAAAACGATCACACAAATTGGACTTTTAGTCCATGATATTGATGAAACATCAGCTGCTTATGCTGAGTTTTTTGGCGTGGAGAAGCCGAACTGGTTCTGGACGGATACGGTAGAGAAAGCTCAAACCGAGTATAACGGCGAATCATCTGTGGCGCGCGCTAAGCTTGCTTTTTTTGATATGGGCTCCCTGCAGCTTGAGCTTATTGAACCGGATGAGCATCCCAGCACTTGGCGCGAGCATCTCGACAAGCATGGTGAGGGACCGCATCATATCGCTTTTGTCGTTGACGGAATGAAGGAAAAGGTTGCCTTGATGGAGAAAAACGGAATGGCGCTAGTGCAAAAGGGTGAGTACACCGGTGGACGCTATGCTTATATGGATACATTCAAACAATTGAAAATCATGCTGGAGCTGCTGGAAAACGATAAGAACTAGCCATTTATTAAATCAAGAGTGCAGCACATTACAGAAGAGACTTACAGGAGGAATTAACTACTATGAATATACTGATTACAGGAGCTAATCGTGGTTTAGGCTTGGCGCTTGCTGGTGAAGCATGTGAACGAGGACATCATGTGCTTGCCGGCGTTCGCGGCCCCGGCTCTTCTGCAGAAGGTTTGCAGGAGCTGGTTGAGAAATTTCCCGGACAGGTAACTATACTGCCGCTTGATGTTGCAGATGAGAACTCCGTTCGCTACGCTTATGAGCAAGCGGTGAGCCGATTCCAAAGTTTGGATGCAGTCATTAACAGTGCTGCGATCTTGCTGGGGCGGGATCAAAAGCTTGAAGGGCTGGACATGGAGCAGGTAGAGCAATCCTTCCAAACGAATTTGTTTGGGCCGATTATTGTGCTCAAGCATTTCTTGCCGTTGCTTCGTCAAGGAAAGCAGCAAAGCATTATTAATATTAGCTCGGAAGCGGGCAGCTTTGCCGGCGCTTATGGCGGCGATTATTCGTATGCGCTTTCCAAGTCGGCTTTGAATATGTTCTCCGCACAGCTTCGCCAAGAGCTGTCAACTCAAGGCATTATCGTTCATGCGGTTCATCCGGGCTGGATTAAAACGGATATGGGCGGTGATCAGGCGCCGGGCGATGCGAAAGCTTCTGCTGCCGGCATATTGAATATTATAGAGCGGAAAACGGCAGCAGACGCCCTGTTCATTGATCATCAGGGTGCTCAGATGCGCATATAAAGAGCGTTTGGAATGAGAGGTGGTAAGAAAATGAAGACGATAATTGCCTATGTTGGCGACTTCTATCACAAGGAGGAGCTCGCGCGCGAATCATTGCTTAAAGCGCTTGCTGATACAATAGCTTCTGGTGAGCTGCAGCTGCGATTTATTGCAGATGCGGCCAGCCTGGCAGCTGAACTGGAGAATGCGCCCGATGTCGTCATTCTGTTTGCGGAGAATCGGCTCTCTCCTGTGGAACAGCCCGAATTAACATGGATGACCGATGAGATATCGGATCAGATTGTGAGTTATGTCGAAAACGGTGGAAGCTGGTTGGCTTGGCATTCTGGGCTGGCATCGTATCCGCCAAGCGGCAGTTATACGGGAATGCTGCGAGGGTATTTCTTGTCCCATCCTGAGCAAAAAAGGGTCGTTTATACATCGGTTGGCGATGCGCAGCCAGACACATTCGAGTTTCTGGATGAGCATTATTTCGTTCATTGCGACGAGGATCATACGGAAGTTTTTCTTCGATCCGCGTCCGAGGATGGAGAGTCCGTGGCAGGCTGGCGGCATCCTTATGGAGCAGGTAGAATAAGCTGCCTGGCACCGGCACATCGTGCGGAGGGATTGCTAGATTCCCAGTTTCTTAGTTGGTTGAAGCATGAAATCGAATGGCTTGCCGATATGAACAAGAAATCAGAGGTTACAGCCAACTAGTCAGAGCAGCTAGTCAAAAGAATAAACTAGCGGCAAAAAAATAAAAATGTTGGAGGCTACTATGAACTATCGGAGACTTGGAAGAACAGGATTAAAGGTGAGTGAGATCAGTCTTGGAAGCTGGCTGACTTACGGTAATTCAGTAGATGACGGAACAGCAGCCAAAACCATTGCACAAGCTTATGATTTAGGCATCAATTTCTTCGATACGGCGAATGTGTATATGCGGGGCAAAGCCGAGGAGGTTGTAGGTGAAGCATTGCGCGGATATGCGCGTGAGTCCTATGTTATTGCGACGAAGGTATACGGTGATATGGGAGATGGCCCCAATGACAGAGGATTGTCGCGGAAGCATATTTTGGAGCAGGCGAATGCCAGCTTAAAGCGGCTCGGCTTGGATTACGTCGATATTTATTATTGCCATCGCTTTGATCCAAATACACCTGTCGATGAGACGCTGAGAACGATTGAGGATCTTGTTCGTTCAGGCAAGGTATTGTATGTAGGCGTAAGCGAGTGGACAGCTGCCCAAATTCAAGAAGCACTACAAGTAGCAGATAAATATTTGCTTGATCGAATCGTGGTCAATCAACCGCAATATCATATGTTCCACAGGGCGATAGAAAAAGAAATTATTCCACTAAGTGAACGGAATGGCATTAGCCAGGTTGTATTCTCCCCATTGGCTCAGGGCGTGCTTACCGGAAAATACAGCATCGGAGAAGCCGGTAAACCGCAGGGCAGCCGAGCGCTGGATGCAAGCTCCAATATGTACATAGGCGGTTACTTGAGCGAATGGCATTTATCCCGAGTAGAGCAGCTTAAAGGCTTGGCAGCAGAGCTTGGTTTCTCTGTTGCACAGCTTGCCATTGCATGGGTGCTCAGACAACCTAATGTTGCAAGTGCTTTAGTCGGCGCTAGCCGCCCAGAGCAAATTGTGGAGAATAGCAAAGCAAGCGAGCTGAAATTAACAGCTGACATCATCGAGCGTATAGACATTATTTTGGCTGACTAATGCTTCGACGACGCAAAGCTCTGCTAGTCGTCATTGCGGGATGTATGGTTTTGTTAGCAGCAGGATTGCTTGTTCTGTTCGTATCTGAATCAAAAGGCGGGAAAGATGTGATTATGAACGAGGGAAGCCCGACAACTCCGACTGATTCGATTGTACAACCAAGCGCAGCTCCAGCAGCACAGCCGGAGGTAGGCACAAAGGTGAAGGTTGATCAGGTTGGATATGGAACGAAGCACACAAAGCTTGCCATTGTGGAAGGGGAGTATCCAGCGGAGGCATCCTTTGCATTAATAGATGCCGTAAGTGGTGAGCAGGTATTTACAGGAATTCTAACAGATCCGATTCAGGATGAAGCTTCGCAGCAGGTAGTTAGGCATGCAGATTTCTCTGAGTTTCAGACGAGCGGCGTCTATCAGATTGCGGTAGAAGGTGCTGGAAACTCTTATCCGTTCGAGATAGGAGATAACCCTTATCAAGCTGCTCTCGCTACCATTATGCGATCCTATACCCTGCAGCGAGCAGGTGTAGATATTGATGACCCCATAACGGGCTTGAAGCAGAAGGCCGGACATACGCAGGATGCGAAGGCGGAGATTTTCTTCGACGATGGCGTCTCTCATAAGGGAGCTGTCATTGATGTGTCTGGCGGTTGGTATGACGCAGGGGACTATGGCAAGTATATCCCTCCTGCGGCTGTGACGGTCGCACAGATTATGCTGGCTTATGACCTTAATCCGGGCGCATTTCCTATGGGTCAGCTGAAGCTGCCTGAAGGGCTCCAGTCTTTAGAGAAGCAGCAATCGATGCCTGACGTCCTGGCAGAGGTGAAGGTTGAGCTTGAATGGATGCTCCGTATGCAGCGGGCTGACGGAGCTGTTTATCACAAAGTGAGCGGAGCGGAGTGGACCGGGTTTGTAACGCCGGATACCGATACGCAAACGCGATACGTATTTGGTCTTACTTCTTACGGGACAGCCCAGTTTGTTGGGGCTGCGGCACTTGGCGCACGTATTTATAAACCGTTCGATCATGAATTCTCGGAAATGTTGCTTGCTGCTGCTGAGAAAGCTCAAAGCTTCCTTACAGCTAATCCATCCGCCTTGTTCCGCCAAGATCCAGGACAGGACAACGGCTCTGGCGGCTATGGGAAAACAACGGATACAGAGGAGCGCCTCTGGGCATTAGCTGAGCTGTTCCGAACGACAGGCGATATCAAGTATAGCGATACACTAACGAAGCAATTTGATTTTCTGCTCAAACGCTCACCGCAAGCAGTCAACTGGGGAAATACGCAGCTGCTTGGCCAATGGGCCTATTATAACGCAGAAAAGACGGAAGATCAGTGGAAGGTTATGATTCGTAAGGCCATAACGAGCCGGGCAGATGAGCTTATTGTGCAAACGGAAGCTGACGGCTACTTGAACACGCTCAAATTGACCGAGTATACGTGGGCATCGGTCAAGACAGGAGCAGCTAACGGGTGTTTGCTGATGATTGCGAATGTGATGCAGCCTAATGAAACCTACGAAGCTGCAGCGCTTGAACAGCTTCATCATGTGTTTGGACGCAGCGCTACCGGTTACAGCTACGTAACGGGTATCGGCAGCCGCTTCCCGGTGGTGCCTCATCATCGTATTAATTCTTCAACAGGCGTATTGATTCCTGGTCTGGTTGTAGGAGGACCAAATCGCTATGGGGGGGATCCGGATCTAGATCGAGTCAAGGATAAGCTTGCCCCAGCCAAAGCCTATTTAGACGTCAGAGGCTCTTATTCGAGTAATGAGTACGCAATCGATTATAATGCGCCCGTCGTTTTGCTGGCATCGTTCTTCATAGAATAGTCATTCATAAAGAAAGAGCAGCCTTGCAGAGTCTTCTCAGACACACAAGGCTGCTCTTCTATTTGACTTATAGATATACGGCTTTGCCGGTTTTGGATGATTCGTAGATTGCTTCAAGAATTTGTGAAACGACGAATGCTTGCTCTGGCGTCACGACTGGATCGGTATCCTCATCAATCGCTTTCAGCCACATTCTCATTTCAAGATCGGAATCGCTTTCGGATTTGCCATCATAGAAAGCTACACCGCCAGCGTTCAAATCAACTTTGGTCGTATACAAACGGCTATGCTGCTCGCCATTGATACGAAGGCCATCCTTCATGTCTGCGCCGCCCTCAGTACCTGACAACGTGCATTTCGCTTCATCAACTTCAAGTGTATTAAGTGCCCAGCTGGATTCAAGAACGATTGTAGCGCCATTCTCCATTACGATCATTCCAAATGCGGAATCCTCAACGGTAAACTTGGCAGGATCCCATGGTCCCCAAGCATTTGCAGCATTCTCACGCTGTGAAAGCTTATGGTACGAAGAGCCGAGTACGACTTTTGGCTTATAGTTGTCGAGCATCCATAGCGTTAAATCAAGCGCGTGAGTACCGATATCGATAAGCGGTCCGCCGCCTTGCTTCTCTTCATCAAGGAACACGCCCCAAGTTGGAACAGCGCGGCGACGAATGGCATGCGCCTTCGCATAATAAATATCGCCAAGCTCTCCGGCTGCACACAGCTTCTTCAAATGCTGGCTATCCGCACGGAAGCGGTTGTTGTAGCCAACAGTAAGTTTTTTGCCTGTGCGGCGAGCAGCATCAACCATACGCTGAGCGTCATGTGCCGTTTTGGCCATAGGCTTCTCACTCATAACATGCTTGCCAGCTTCGAGTGCATCGATGGAGATGTCCGCATGTGAATCATTCGGTGTACATACATGAACGATATCAATGGAGGAGTCTTGCAGCAGCTCTTTGTAATCGGTGTAGACACTAGCGCCTTCAGCGCCGTATAATCCAGCTGCTTCTATAGCGCGGTGCTCGACAATATCACAAAAAGCAACAATTTCAACGTTTTTTAGTTTTTTGAGGCTTGGCAAATGTTTGCCGTTTGCGATCCCGCCACAGCCAATAATAGCTAGTTTGTATACCTTTGACATGATAAAATTCCTCCTAAGATTGAAATGAAATGTTATTGCAATATTTTTTTGCGCGAGCTCTTCCGGTATTGAGAAGGGGTAACGCCGAATTTCTTGCGAAAGACGGCGTGAAGATAGTTGCCGCCCGCGAAGCCAGCAAGCTTGGCGATCTTCTCTATGGATTGTTCGCTGTCCTGCAGCTCGCGGCAAACCACATTCAACCGTATGTCTTCTAGAATGCGACTGAAGCTATGTCCATGATGGAGTTCCTTGAAGAGCCGTTGAATATGTCTTGAGCTCAAGTTGAGCTTGTCTGCAACATCCTCAAGCGTAATGAACCCGTCATAGTTGGCGTGAATATACTCCATTGCCAATCGATAACGGTAAGCCTTCATATCGCGAGTAGGAAATTGCTTCTGCTCCTTCACTGTATCATAAGCTCTTACGGCGCGCAGCAAAATTTGTATCACGGTTTGTTTAATCGTCGTATAGCTCCCGACAAAATTTCCACTGCATGCCTCATAAGCTTCGAGGAAGCGAGGCATCGCTTGGTGAAGATCAGCTGTCGGAAATAGTGGAAGCGTTTTTAATTTCTCGATGCAGTCGCGAGCCTCCGAGGCTTCCCAATCATCATAAGTAGATGGATCATCGCAGTCGCCTTGAATGGAGTGCTCGATAATGTCAACATGAAGACAAAGCTCATCCATCGCTTCATGCTGATCGGCTTCCTGATAGTGCATGACGTCTGGTCCTGTTAAGTAGAACATGCCAGATCTGAGCGCATACTCCTGGTCGACAATGATGACCTTGCCTTTGCCTTGCGGAATGAAATGAAATTCATATTCCGCATGCTTATGAAATCCGATGATTCTGCCGGGCGGAAATTGCGTCAGATGGAAGCGCAGCACATGGATGTCGTACGCTCCCCATCTAATGCGAAGCTCCAAGCGCTCGAGCGAGTCCTGCCGCTCAAGCATCACCTCATAAGGAAAATTAGGCATGTCAATTCCTCCTGGGAGCATTCAATTACATACTGCTTAGTTTTCGCTTAGCTCGTCTAATGAAACAGCGCGATGCTCGCTGGCAGAGCGATTGGATGCTTCCATCAGCTTCGTTAAATCAACCGCTAGGCTAATATTTTCGTCAGCGGTCGTGTTATTTTGGATATGTCCGACCCACTGATTGAAGGCATTCTCTCTTGGCGCTGGAATCGGCTGTTCAGTCCATTTCTCCGAAAGCTCTGCGCCGGCAGCAGAGGTGCGAAGAAGCAGCTTCTCTTCAGGTGTGCCATAAAGCAGCGTTCCTTCTGTTCCATGTACTTCCAGTGTAAACGGAGAGTGACTGTTTACGAAGCCAGCTTCAACGATTCCTACTGCGCCTGATGAAGTGGATAAGATGGACACCGCATTATCTTCGACTTCCTTGCCAGTCACATAACCGAATTGAGCGGATACCTCCGTAGGCAGCTCATTCAGAAATAGTCGGGTCAAATACATCGGATGACAGCCCAAGTCGATTAAGGCACCGCCGCCGCATTGCTCAAGGATGTAGAAATGCTCAGGGAGCCAGCCGGCTATTGCGCCTCCATGCGATAGGCGAGCCCGTACGAGTGTAATCTTACCAAGCAGCCCTTGTGACAAAATGTCACGGATAGCGAGCGTATACCCATCATTTAGACGAGGCAGCGATACGGTTAATTTTACATTATTTTTCGTTACTTCATCTAGTATAACATTAACTTCTTTAAGTGTTGGTGCAACGACCTTCTCTGTGAAAATATGCTTGCCTGCTCTTGCGGCTGCAACCATGACCTCTTGGTGCATCGTGGTCGGCGCATCTACGATAACGGCATCAATATCGTCTCTCTTAAGCATTTCGTCTAGGCTTGCATGAAAAGGAACGCCTAGCTTATCAGCGGCTGCTTGGCCGCGCTCTTCGTTCTCATCCCAAACGGCAGCAATCTCTGTATCTGGATGCTCTAGAGCATAATTTGTATACTCCCATGCATGTACATGCCAATAGCTGATTTTACCAATTCGAATCATCGGTTCATCTCTCCCAGCCCAATTGTTATTGTATTCAATAAGCATATATAATTTTATGACAACAAATATAATCTATCACATTTATAATCTTAATTTTAGTGCAATTTTGTGACTATATTTATACGTTATTACGACAACAATTGATTTTACTATATATACTGCTTGCGATAATCACGAGGGGAGAGACGGGTTGTCTTTTTGAACATTTTGCCAAAGTGAGAAAAGTTATCGAAGCCGACTGAAGCGGCTATATCTGTAATGCTCAGCTTGGATTCGCGAAGCAGTCTCTGTGCCTCTTTAATTCGCGTTAAGACAACATAATCAGAGAAGGTGAAGCCCGTCATTTCCTTAAACATCCGGCTTAAGTAATAGGGGCTGATAAAAAATTGCTCGGCAAGCGTCCCAAGCCGCAGCTGCTCTTCGATATGAGCGTTTATATAGCGGATAACCTCGGATATCTTAGCATGTATGGGAGTATCGTGATGGAGGGGGGCAGGCTCATGCTGCTGCAGATATCTGGCCGCAGTTAATAGAAGCTCGGTTACGGCATGGCTGGGGAATAGCTCATAACCGGTCGACTTCTGCCCAATTTCCGTAAGCATTCTTCTTATGACCTGCTCGACTGCCACCTGTTCTTGCCTTGGCAATCGTATGATATGTCCTTGCTGCTGGAATGGCGTTAATAAAAATGCTGCATGCTCGGCAGCGTGCTGCTGAAGCATGGAGTCATCGAGATGAATAATAACGCGTTCATGTGATGCTTCCCCCGTTTGCATGGTCTTGTGAAGCTCGTTTTTATTAATAAACACCAGATCGCCCTGCTCAACCGAGTAGGTACGATCACGTATAAAGTAGATGCGCTTGCCCGAGAGCATATAATAGATTTCGTAATAATCATGATAATGCTCGTCCGCCATTGTAAAAGGTTCTGATCGCTTCATATATTCCACGTATAGCTCAGAGGTTGTGCCGAAGCTGAAATTTTCTGATTGAATAACCATAATAGATGGGCTCCCTTCTACATAAACGCAAGATATGCGGTGTTTATTAAAATATAAGCATAATATGACGAGAATTATATCATTCTTATGCGGTAATATGGAACTAAGTAAATCGGAGGAGGAATTATACAAATGACAAAGAAACGTTATGTATTGGTAGGCAGCGGCGGCAGGGCTGAATTTTTCTACGGTGCTCTTGCAACCGATTTCAAAGAAACGTCCGAGCTGCTTGCTTTCTGCGATATTAACCAAACGCGAATGGATTATGCGAACAGCATCCTCGTTGATAAATATAATTATAATGCGGTTAGAACATATAAATCTAATGAATTCGACCAGATGATTGAAGCGGAGAAGCCGGATGCTGTTATTGTAACTAGCATGGACCGCACCCATCATACGTATATTATTCGCGCTCTTGAGCTTGGCTGCGATGTAGTAACGGAGAAGCCGATGACGGTGGATGAGAAGAAATGCCAAGAAATATTGGATGCAGTCGAACGGACAGGGCGCAATGTCCGCGTAACCTTCAACTATCGATATGCGCCGCATCACACGAAAGCAAGAGAGCTGATTGCAAACGGTACGATCGGCAAGGTGACTTCCGTTCATTTCGAGTGGCTGCTCAATACGGAGCATGGGGCGGACTACTTCCGCAGATGGCACCGCAACAAATCGAACAGCGGCGGTTTGCTTGTGCATAAATCGACGCATCACTTCGACCTCGTTAACTTCTGGATTGGCTCACAGCCAGAGTCGGTATTTGCATTCGGAGATCTGCTGTTCTACGGCCGTGAGAATGCAGAAGGCCGCGGTGAAACGCAGTTTTATGAACGCGCAACGGGAAATCCGATTGCCGAGAACGATCCTTTTGCCCTGCACTTGGACAAAAATGACCATTTAAAAGCGATGTATTTGGACGCGGAGCATGAAGACGGCTATCGCCGCGATCAGAGCGTATTCGGAGACGGCATTAATATTGAAGATACGATGGGCGTGCTAGTCCGCTACAAAAACAATGCTATTCTAACCTATTCACTGAACGCTTACTTGCCATGGGAAGGATACCGCATTGCTTTCAACGGTACGAAAGGGCGCTTGGAAATGAACATCGTCGAGAAATCATACGTCAATTCTGGAGGCGAAAAGTCCCAAGAGGGCGCTTTAAAGGAAAAGACCATTAAAGTGTTCCCGATGTTTGCAGCTCCGTATGAGGTAGATGTTGAAGAAGGCGTTGGCGGCCATGGCGGAGGCGATCCAGTACTGCTGAATGATTTATTCGGAACGCCAGTGGAGGATCCGTTCAACCGGGCGGCGAATCATATAGATGGAGCTCGTTCGATTCTGACGGGGATTGCGGCCAACCGTTCCATTCAGACAGGAAAAGCGGTTCAGATCGACGACTTAGTGCACTTTTACAAATAAGTGGATGGGGGTATGCAGTTGTGAAGCCATTTATGGATGAACATTTTTTGCTTTCGAATGAAACGGCTATACGTTTGTACCATGATTATGCGAAAGAAATGCCTATTATTGACTATCACTGCCATTTAAGTCCGCAGCAAATTTTCGAGAATACTAGCTTTGCGAACCTTACGGAAGCATGGCTGTACGGCGATCACTACAAATGGCGGGCGCTGCGCGCGAACGGAGTAGAGGAACGTTATATAACCGGCGGCGAAGGGGTATCCGATTATGAACGCTTCGAGGCTTGGGCGAAGACAGTTCCACAAACGATTGGCAATCCGCTCTACCAGTGGTCACACTTGGAGCTGCGCCGTTACTTCGGCGTAGATGAGCTTATAAATGAGAAGAATGCGAAGTCGATATGGGATCAGGTTAACGCAAAGCTGACAAGCGGCAGCTTTAATGCGCGTGATTTGATCAAAATGTCTAATGTAGAAGTCATTTGTACAACGGATGATCCGGTTGACTCGCTGGAGTACCATATCGCAATTAAGGGACTAGCTGATTTTGACGTACAGGTGCTGCCTTCATTCCGTCCCGACAAGGCGCTTGAAATTAACAGACCAACCTTCCTTGAATGGCTTGGAAAGCTTGAAGCTGTGTCGAATCAGCCAATGAACAGCTATGATGCGCTGCTGGACGCGCTTGCGGCCAGAGTAGCATTCTTCTATGAAGTAGGCTGCAAGGTTTCCGACCATGCGCTAGATTATGTTGCTTACGCGGAGTCAACGAAGGATGAGGCGGCAGCTATTTTTGCCAAAGCGTTGAAAGGCGAGGAAGTTAGCCTAGAGGAAGAGAAGCAGTACAAAACGTATACGCTGCTCTACTTGGGCCGCTTGTATGCGGAGCACGGCTGGGCGATGCAATTCCACATTAACGCGGCTCGCAATAACAGCTCTCGCATGTTCAGCAAGCTTGGACCGGATACGGGCTTCGATTCCATTAACGACAGCTCCGTTGCTTACCCGCTGGCTAAGCTGTTAGATGCTCTGGATAAGGACGATTTACTGCCGAAGACCATTGTGTATTCGCTTAATGCGAAGGACAATGACGTGCTTGGTTCGATTATTGGGAGCTTCCAAGGCGGAGGCGTGCCTGGGAAAGTTCAGCTAGGCTCGGCTTGGTGGTTCAATGATACGAAGAATGGCATGCTAGATCAAATGAATGCGCTTGCTAACCTTGGGCTGTTAAGCCGCTTTGTCGGTATGCTGACCGATTCACGGAGTTTTCTTTCCTACACAAGACATGAATACTTCAGAAGATTGCTTTGCAATCTGCTTGGAGAATGGGTCGAAAATGGCGAAGCGCCGGAAGATTTGGAGCTGCTTGGAGACATGGTTCGAAATATATCCTATCGCAATGCGAAACAATACTTTGGCTTCTAAGATTTAAGGTTAAAAGGGGCGTTCTGCAATTCCGCTAGCTCAGCGGGAGCTGCAGAACGTTTTTTGATATTCGGTCGATATGAAGCCATCACATATTTTAGCATCTGTGGGCCTGCTATATTGGCGGCAATGCCAAATAGCTCAGAATGAGCTGTTATCCGGCAAAATAAATAAAATGCCGCACCGCCGATTAATTCAAAGGCGAGGAACTCCTTCCACTTCCAGGCGGGAAGTACGTATATAGTGAATTCTTTATTTTCCATACTTCGCATTCGCTTGCTCACAATGAAGGCCCTCCTGCTTGTAGGCGCATTACAATTGTAATTAAAATATGCAAAGCAGCTTTTCCAACATTCGCAATTATTTGTATAATGACGAGAAGGAGAGTGAGGTTGAAATGATGATTCGAACAGCATTCGTAACAGGAGCAGATCGTGGAGTTGGCCTTGCGCTTGCAGCACAATTGCTCAAGCAAGGCTGTCAGGTTTTTGCTGGACAGTATGCGGCTGAAGCTGCCGCCCTTCAGCAGCTGCAAGGAAGCTACGGTGAGCAGCTTCATGTACTGCGGCTTGATATTTCAAGCGATGAAAGCGTTGCAGAAGCGCTTCGTTACACGTCAGAACAAACAGAGCACCTTGATTTGCTTATTAATAACGGAGCTATATTAGGAAATATACAATCAACCATCCATGATGAGCTTAATTATGCCGAAATGATGGATGTATTTAATGTGAATACGTTAGGCAGCCTGCGTATGAGCCAATCGTTCATGCCGCTTCTTCTTAGAAGCCATTCGAAATTTCTCGTCAATATTTCGTCAGAGGCGGGAAGCATAGGCGATTGCTATCGTGACAGCTGGTATGCTTACTGCATGTCCAAGGCTGCGCTCAATATGCAATCCAAGCTTATCCATAACGGGATTAGGACGCAGGGAGGCCGTGTATTAGTCGTACATCCCGGCTGGGTACAAACCTATATGCAGGGTAAGCTTGATGCAGGAGCCGCGCTAACGCCTGAGCAGTCAGCAGCGGCGATTCTGGATTTGGTTGAAGGACGCTTAGGCTTAAATACGGTTAAAGCTGAGGATGCGGATTGCGAGTATGTTGATTATGCAGGCAATCCTATGAATTGGTAGGGCAGCTCTTGCCCGAGCTTATTGGGACTGATAGACCGCTGCAGCTGGTGCTGGATCGCAGACCCTTTATATAGAAGAAACTTTTATAAGTGTAAGCTGTTTGAAAGCGCGGCGCAGAATGCTAAGCATCTCATCGCAGTCCTTCTGGGTAACGATTAATGGTGGAACAAGCCGTATAGTCGAAGGTGTCGGGCTGTTAATGAGCAAGCCTTCTCGTAGGCATATAGCGGCAAGTTCTGGTGCTGCGCCTTCCGGAACGTCAAAGGCCAGCAGCAGTCCTTTGCCGCGAATTTCTGATATGGGGAACTCGCGGGACAGTTCTTGCAAACCACTGACGATATACTTCCCTTGCAGCTTGGCGTTGTTTGTCACGTTTTGCTCAAGCAGCTCGGTAAGCACGGCATAGCCTACAGCCATCGCAAGAGGTGATCCTGTATAGGTTCCCCCTTGCTCGCCAGGCTCGAACAAATCATATTTGCTTTTTGTCAGCATGGCCGATAGAGGGAAGCCGGCGCCAATGCCTTTGCCAAGTGTCATCACATCTGGCTGAATGCCGTAATGCTCATACGCGAAAAGCTTTCCGGTTCTTCCGAATCCCGTCTGAATTTCATCGAAAATAAGCAGCATGCCATACATATCGCATATTTTGCGAAGCCCAAATAAATAAGCCTCATCCACACAATGGACACCGCCCTCGCCCTGCACAAGCTCAACCATAATGGCACAGGTTTGATTGGTAACCGCAGCAAAGCATGCGTCCAAATCATTGATCGGGACATGCTTAAAGCCGTCGACCTTAGGCGCAAAAAGCTCCTTCCATTGTGCCTTTCCAGTAGCTGACATCGTGGCGAGCGAGCGGCCGTGGAAGCTATTTGTTAACGTAATGATCTCGTAGGCTCCGTCAAGATTGACCGTGCCATGCTTTCTTGCAAGTTTAATCGCGCTTTCGTTCGCTTCTGCACCGCTGCTAGCGAAAAACGCTTTATCCATTCCGCTGACGCTGGTCAGCAGCTCGGCAAACTCAATCATAGGGCGATTATAGTAACCTGGGCTGGCATGAACGAGAGTAGCAGACTGGTGTGTCAAGGCTTCCTGCAAGGCAGCGGGGGAATGTCCAAGGCTTGCAACGGCCCAGCCGCCAACGAAATCCAAATACCGATTCCCGTCGGTATCCCACATATACATTCCCTTGCCGCGTTCCATCACAATATTAGGACGTTTTGCTGTGAATAAAACGGATTTATCTGCTGTTTCCAATAATTGTTCTGTTTTCATTTTCTCCATCTGAATCATGACTAGCCTCCCGAATATTGATCTCGTTGTATAAATATACAACAGAACGACTTTTTATTCAATGAATAAATAGCGGAATTTCCTTTAATTCGTTAGCTTAAGCATTAGGAAATACAGGCGTTTCTAATGATTCAGAAAAAAGGCTTAATCATTTGGCATAGCAGACTATTAAACAATAGATAAGGTGGTTGAATGTACAATGTGGAATGGCGATTCTTTATTAAACAAGCTTTATAATGAAGCGGTTAGTCGGCATCAAGAACAATCAAGGAATGAGCTTCGAAATGTACGCAGAACAAAGCTTAGAGCTGCGCTGCGAGATGTAATCGGTCAATTCGAGCCTAATCCCGGTCATGCGCCCAAGCTGCTTGAGCGTGTTCAATGTGATGGATATGTACGTGAACGGGTCGAGCTGTCGGCTACTCCTGAGCTGGCTTTCGCCGCGTATATACTCATTCCTGATGAGGCAAAGGGAAAATTGCCAGGCGTGCTGGCGATTCACGGTCATGGGTATGGCAGCCGGGAAATTGTCGGCTTGCTTAAGGACGGCTTACCGGCTGAAGCAGAGCCAGGTATTCATCAGCATTTCGCCGTACAGCTAGTGAAGCGGGGCATGGTCGTAATTGCCCCTGACGTCATCGGCTTCGGCGAGCGCAGACTCCTTTCTGATCTTGAGCTAGATGACAATGCGCCAAACTCATGCCACAAGCTGTCCACGCAGCTGATGATGCTTGGAAAAACACTTACTGGTTTGCGAGTTGCGGAAGCTCTAGAAGCCTTTCGCTACTTGACTTCCAGACCAGAGGTTAATGTGGATCGCATGGGACTTATGGGCTTCTCAGGCGGTGGATTGATAGGATATATTGCTGCTGTGCTGGAGGATCGGGTCAACGCGACGGTACTGACAGGCTTCGCGAATACGGTTAAGGACAGTATATTTGCAGTCCGTCATTGCTTGGATAACTACACGCCAGGCTTGCTTCTTCACGCTGAGCTGCCGGAATTAATCGGACTGATTGCTCCGCGTCCGTTATTTCTCGAATCAGGGGAGCATGATCCGATCTTTCCAGTAGCAGGCTTTCGCAAAGCTGCAGCGGAAATTCAGGCAATCTATGAAGCAGAGGGAGCAGGAGACAAGCTCGAATCCGATGTATTTCCAGGCGCTCATGAAATAAGCGGACGGTTGGCGTACGATTGGCTGAGGCGTACATTATGTTCATAAATGGGAATGGGAGCTGCACGTTTGTACCATTTCTATCATACAAAGAGGGATGCCGGCTCAAGCCGGCATCCCTCTTTGTATGATGTGCATTATTTGGTCAGCTTGCGAAAGGCAGCGGGCGAGAGGTTCATCCAGCGCTTGAATTGCTTGCTGAATTGCGAGATATCGCGATAGCCGAGCTGATAGGCAATATCTTCAATCGTCAGTTCTGAATTAATGAGCAGCAGCTTCGCTTGGCGAACGATCAGTCCCGTTAAATATTGGCGAGGCGTCATGCCGTACACTCGCTGAAATACTCTGTTGCAATAGGATGGGCTGTAGCCGAGACGCGAAGCCAGCTTCTCTATACTAATTCTATCCTCGGAAGATCGGTTGGCCGCATATGCGCTGCGCAGTTCTCTTTCTATCGATGCAGCAAGCGAAACCTCGTTCTCTGAAGCATCAATGCCGTGAACCTCTCCTGAGCCTTCCTCAATGGTCCAATTCGTCAGAGCAGACAGCATGAGGAATGTATCACTAAGGAAAGCCAGCTTGTCTAGATGGAGACCGGTCTGAGCATATTGCAAACGCTGAAGCAGTCTCTCCAATGTGCTTCGAATGGCAGCTGTTGAAGGATTGCTTGCGGGCAGTAAGGTCGTATGCATACCCATCAAGCTTCTGCGAAGCGTCAGGTCGTCAATATCGAAATGGAGACAAAAATAAGTCATGGCCATTTGGCTAGTCGACCCGCTGCTGCTGTGCAGAACGCCAGGTGGAATAAACAAGATATCGCCTACTTGCTGTACAAATTTGGTGCTGTCTGCAATCATCGTTTGATCACCCTCCAGCACCATATTCAGCTCGAACATCGTATGGTGGTGTTCAGGATAGCTCCATTGCGCATTAACAGCGCGTTTATGCGCTGCAACTATTTGGAAAGCAAATTGTAAATCAGGCGTCATGAGCTCATTAATGCTGTTCTCTCGCCCGACAGGAAGATGGTTTCTCATTGCAAATTCCTCACTAAATAGGATGAATTCAGTATAACATACCCTTGTTGCAGGACGGGTTCTGTTTTGTACAAATAAAGGTCCGTTATAACCCTGTTGGCTAAAGGGAATCGATCGTAAGATAGTAAGGATCATACTTAAAAAAGGAGCTGAAACTGCCTTGACGAAAAACCAGTTTTTTAATGCCCATCATTCTCCAATCGGTGCGTTCTCCAGCTTTACATTAGGTTTTCCAGGACCTTCGGGAGGGTTTGATATTGAGCTAGCAAGACCTCCAAGGGAAAATATATATATCGGTATCGAGCGTTTGGACGGAACAGGCTATGATACATTGCCGTTCCACGATGCGAAAGAAGAAGATGAAAGCAAACGTTACGATATTGAGAATCCAGATCCGTTCCCGGACAAGCCAAAGCTGCTGCATCCTTTGCCGCAGGAAGCGATTCAGCGTGATTTTCAGCTGACGACAGATACATGGCAATCGGGAGATTTGAGCTTCCGCATTTATTCGCAGGTTCGTGCAGTTCCAGATCCGTCGATCGCATCTGAAGCTGAACTGAAGGACAGCTTGATACCAGCCGTATTCGCTGAGCTGACTGTGGACAACAGTCGATCGGATCGCAAGCGCAGAGCTTTCTTTGGTTTCCAAGGCAGTGATCCTTACAGCTCTATGCGCCGTATAGTCGATATGAACGGCAAGGAAGGAATTGGACAAGGAAGGCATCTTGCGATCGTATCGGATGATCCGGCTGTTGTTTCGGCGCAGCACTTCAGTATGGAGGATATTCTTACCGCCGCGCTGCAAGAGAACTGGACCTTCGGACTAGGACCAGTCGGTACGTTGATTATGGATACAGAGCCTGGCGAATGCAAAACATATCGCTTCGCTATCTGCTTCTATAGAGCAGGTTATGTCACAACAGGCATCGATGCATCCTATTACTATACACGTTATTTCCCTAACGTCGAATCGGTAGCGGATTATGCCTTGACGCATTTCGATCGGCTGACTGCCGAGGCGGTTGAAGCAGGCACGCTGACCGAGCAGGACAACTTATCCGACGATCAGAAATTCATGCTCAACCATTCCATTCGCAGCTATTATGGCTCCACGCAGCTGCTCGATTATGAAGACCAACCGTTCTGGATCGTCAATGAGGGCGAATACCGGATGATGAATACATTCGATTTGACGGTGGATCAGCTATTCTATGAGTTGAAAATGAATCCATGGACAGTCAAAAATGAGCTGGACATGTTCGTGAAGCGATTCAGCTATGAGGATACGGTCCGTAAACCGGGCGATGAAACTGAATATGCCGGTGGCATAAGCTTCACTCATGATATGGGCGTGGCCAATGCAATATCACGTTCCGGTTACTCCTCCTACGAGCTTTACGGTATAGACGGCTGTTTCTCCCATATGACTCATGAGCAGCTCGTAAACTGGGTGCTGTGCGCAGCAACTTATTACGAGAAAACAGGAGATCAGAAGTGGCTTGCAGAAAATTTAGAAATTTTCGAGAAATGTCTGGTCAGCATGCTGAACCGCGATGATTCTAATCCAGAAAATCGCAACGGCATTATGGGTCTCGACAGCTCGCGCACGATGGGCGGAGCCGAGATTACGACCTATGACAGCCTGGACGTCTCGCTTGGGCAAGCACGAAACAATATTTATTTGGCAGGCAAAAGCTGGGCGGCCTATGTTGTAATGGAACGTTTATTTCTTGAAAATGACCGTCCATCCCATGCAGAAACAGCTGGCAGCCAAGCAGATAAATGCGCGGCAACGATTGTTAGCCACGTAACGAGTGAAGGTTATATTCCTGCAGTTATCGGAGAGAATAATGATTCCAAAATCATTCCGGCTATCGAAGGACTTATATTCCCTTATGTAACAGGCAATCATGCCGCACTTGAGCAGAATGGTCGATTTGGTGCATTCATAGAGGCTTTGAGTACGCATTTGAACTATGTGCTGCGTCCAGGTATTTGCTTGTTCGAGGACGGAGGTTGGAAGCTATCCTCTACGAGCAATAACAGCTGGTTAAGCAAAATTTATTTATGTCAATTTGTGGCACGCGAGCTCCTCGGCCTTACTTGGGACGAGAGCGGACAACAAGCGGATGCAGCTCATGTGGAGTGGCTGACGCATCCCGAGCTTTCCATTTGGAGCTGGAGCGATCAGATCATTTCTGGGCGAATTACAGGAAGCAAATATTATCCACGGGGCGTTACTTCGATTCTATGGCTCGAAGAAGGCAAGAAAAGAGCATAGTCAGACAAAAGCCGGTCATCCATTAGGGTGGCTGGCTTTTTTGTGTTTATTGCATAGTTTATTACAGATGCATCGATTTCAAAGTTGAAACTCTTTTTGTGGATATTTAAGCGGTGAAGAATAATCGGGGTGAACCGTACCATAAATAGTGGTAAAAACGGAGAGTTGAGCTTGTAGTTAATCTGAAAGATTGGAACATCACGGCGTAACCTTAATACTGAGCGACATGTTCTGATTAGTTAACAAGAGTGACCGAACAAGCTTATTCTTGTTCGGTCACTCCCATTCTGGACTTTCACCGTAGAGATGACGCTCACGCTTCTTATTTCTTCCAATTTTCCACAAAATGATCTACCGCTGCCTGCTCAATTGCCAGCCCTTCCGTGTAACGCTCCATAAACAAGGCAAAGCCATTCACATCTGCGCTGTCAGGACAAACCTCTTGTCCTTCTGCATCATTGAAAACTTTAGTGGTAAGGTAATCAGCCAAGCCCTCGTGTTGCTCCTTATTAACCATGTAGGATGCCAAAATTGCCATCCCCCATGCGCCGCCCTCACCAGCCGTAGACATGACCGAAACAGGAACATTTAGTGCTGCGGCACACATTTTTTGACCGACTAGCGGCGTTTTGAACAATCCGCCATGCGCCAAAATACGGTCAATCGTTACATTCTCCTTCTGTGTCAAAATATCCATTCCGAGCCTTAGTGCAGCAAACGCGGCAAACAGATGTACTCTCATAAAGTTAGCCAGATTGAAGCGGCTTTCTGGGGAACGAACGAACAGCGGACGACCTTTTGCAAGCCCGGTAATGTTCTCGCCTGAATAGTAGCCGTAGCTCAGCAAGCCGCCGCCATCAGCATCTGCTTCCAGCGCTTTGTTGAACAGGACGCTGAATAACTGGTTCATATCGGGCTTCAGCCCCATTGCTTCATAAAATTCACGGAACAAGCTGAGCCATGCATTAATATCGCTGGAGCAGTTGTTAGCTAGAACCATGCCGACAGGGCTGCCATCAGGTGTAGTCACGATGTCAATCTCAGGGTACACCGTGGTTAAATCTTTCTCCAGTACAATCATGGCAAAAATCGACGTACCTACGGAAATGTTGCCGGTACGCTTTTTGACACTATTCGTAGCGACCATGCCTGTTCCGGCATCGCCTTCTGGAGGACATAGCGGAATACCTGCTTGCAGGCTGCCTGATGGATCTAATAGTTGGGCACCAGCTTCATTGAGATATCCAGCATGTTCACCTGCATTATAAACTTTAGGTAAAATATCTTTAAGATTCCACGGGTAGTCTTTATCGGCAATTAAATCGGAAAACTGCTTCACCATATCTTCATTATATTGCTGTGCAGATTTATCGATTGGGAACATACCGGAGGCATCCCCCATACCAAGAGCCTTGCTGCCAGTCAACAGCCAATGAATGTAACCCGACAAAGTCGTAATATAATCTATGTTAATGACATGCTCTTCATCGTTCAAAATCGCTTGATACAAATGTGCGATGCTCCAGCGCTCTGGAATTTTAAACTGGAATTTCTCGGTTAGCTCCGATGCAGCTGTACCCGTTGTGGCATTGCGCCATGTACGGAACGGAACCAATAGCTCCCCTGCTCGATCAAGTGCAATATAGCCCTGCATCATGGCAGAACATCCGATTGATCCGATTTTTTGCAATGTTACGCCATAATTATTCTCAATTTCTTGCTTTAATTGGTGATAGGTTTCTTGCAACCCATTAATCATTTCATTGAGATGGTAGGTCCAATAACCATCGATCAATTGATTTTCCCACTCATAGCTGCTGGAACCGATTGTTTCAAAATTGTGATCAATCAGTACAGCCTTGATTCGTGTGGATCCAAATTCGATGCCAAGCGAGGTTTCTCCCCTGACTATCGCTTGTTTAATATTTTGATCCATAATGGCATTGCCCCTCTCTGAATTTGAAGTTAAACCGAATATAGCATAAGGGCATGAAGGTGTATAGCCGAGCTGAACGTTCAGCCGATCTTACAGAATCCTCTAAAAAAACAAACAATGCAACCTTTAAGGTTGCATAATTCGCCCTACGATAATGCTTTGATTTAATTAACAAAATATACGGCGGTCTTCCCTTGGAGTCAAAAAAACTTTTTAGCTCTGATAATAATGTTATCCTTCTTATCGCGAAGTAAGCCAAAAGCGAAGAATCGTAGGGGCTGGGGAGGAGGTCACTCGCCCAAAAAACATTTTTATGTCCCCTAAAGAGGAGAATTTGATACCATCAAAGAAGTGATATTGAACGAAATGATTGAGGCTACCCTGTCGAATTTCTTGCAACATGAAAATATTAAGCACTCAAGAGGAGGAAAGTTTTTTGAGGCCCATAAATGTAAATCTTCGGCAGGAGCATACTGCTATTATTAATAAACTAATCGAATATATCAACGAACATATTGAGAAGTCATTAGAATTAAAAGATTTGTCGGAAAAGGCCTTGGTTTCCCCCTATCATCTTCATAGAGTCTTTAAGTCTATTACAGGAGAAACAATACACGCATATGTAACCCGTATACGACTTGAAAAAGCAGCTAGCAAGCTTAAATATTATGAGACGATTGATATCAGTGAGATATCAAGACAATGCGGGTTTTCCTCAGTATCCATTTTCTCTCGTTCCTTCCGAAATCATTTTGGCGTTTCTGCTACAGAGTACCGCAACACTTATTCAATTAATAGCAACTTACGCAAATTTAATAGCAAGAATAATCAACTAGAATCGAAATGGCTTACCTATAATGAGGGTGGCACCATTGAATTAGAACCTAGTATTAAGATAAAACGGATGAAGCCCTGCTACATCGCTTACATCCGTACGAATGGGAGGGTTCTGGAGAAAACATTCGAAGAGAACCGAAAACACCTTGAGACGATGGGATCGATTTTCGACTGGGCCTGTCAGCATTCGCTCTGGAACCCATCTCTGTCATCACTTGTAAGCATCGAGTATCAAGACCCGAATGTATCTGGTAAGAAGTATTTGAGGTTGGATTGCGGTGTGACCCTTTCGAAACCGATAGAATCAAATGGTGAAATCGGGTGTCGACTATTCCCTGAAGCCCAGTATGCAGTTCTGCGTATATTTGACACTACTATGCATGCTAGAGAGAAAATAAAACAATTATGGGAAGAATGGCTGCCAAACAGCGGCTATTATTATAACAGTCGGCCTGTTATCATTCTTCATCAAAATAATCCTTCATGGGAACCTACACATCGATACCTAATAGATTACGCAATTCCCGTTAGTCCAAAACAGTACCCGGGGAAGAACCATTCACATTATCGTGATGAAATTAGAAAACCGTTTCCCCGTCCCGATTTGCCCAGGTTAACCCAACTATTTGAGGAGGAATTTTCGTGAACCTATTTTTTAACGGTAAGGTTGTCATCTGGCTGCATGTCAGCCGTTTTGAAGAGGCAGTAGAATGGTATAAGGAATATCTTGGGCTACCGTTGGCGGATAACATGGGAGATCTCGCTTTTTTTCGTCTAAACGACGATCAAACGAAGCTGGCTCTTGTAAAATCCAATCTGGAGAATCCGAAAACTCACGCAGTCCTCGATCTGCAATCGGACAATATCAAAAAGACGTATCAGTTACTTAAGGGACGAGGTGTTAGGGTAGACGACTTGGTGAATCCTTACTGGATTTATCATGAATTTCACTTCTATGATCTGGAAGGAAATAAATTGAAAATTCATGGATTTTCGAATGACTATATTGAACATGCTTAGATAAAATGTATCTGAAGGCATTACTGGGCGAACCGATGAAATTTAGAATTGAGAACAAGGAAGCATTTCAAGTGATTGGGATAACCAATCGAGTTACACCAATTGAAATGGTGAACATCCTGGTGTCGAACAAGTATGGAGATCAACAGATGATGACACGTACGCTGAACTGAAATCACTTAATAACGTGGAACCATTCGGAATTCATCATAGATAAAGGCGATATGGCCTGTGAGCTGTCTACGCCGGTAACACGGACTCAGATTGACTTTCACAAGGCATGAAGTATCTGGTAGGATCGCTTGCAGTGATATACGGAATGATCGCTGCTGTCGGCTTCGGCATTGCGTCCGTTGCACAGCCGGGTGAACTGGATTACGCAATGTTTCTGACTATGGTTTTCGGCTCGTTCATGCTCCAACTGGCGATCGGCTCGATAGTGTTTCTTTCACGCTTATCCGTTGGACAATCAGAGTCAATGGTATCTATTACATCTGGCGACATAACGATCGTATTACGACATTACGGCGGCATATATGACCTATTATGATAACAGTTGAAATTCTCCGTTAGTCGTACTTTAATCTGCGGTATTATATGCTCATACTCCTGTTATTCATGAAATTTTATTATAAACGTAAATGACCCGAAGAGGACACTGCAGAGTGGTCATCTCGGGTCATTTACAATTACATAATTTATGGATAGATAAAGTGTGTCAACGCCTATTGCACTGCCAAATGGACCTCGCGATGAAGTATCCGTTCATATTGTCATATTGCTCTGTATGCCTCATAAAAGTTTTTTCGTTACAACATTGGACATTAAATGATCATCACAATTTCTGAATGCCAATCGACTAAAATTGTAGGCACCGTTATTCCAAACATTGAAATCATGAAAACCATCATTAATAAGAACTTGATAATAATGATCGAGATGATTCCCCGCTTGGTGTACAAGCCCATCTATCGAATTTATATAGCTGTCATTTGCGATTCCGTCTTCATTGCCGCAGGTGGTATATAGCAAGTGAAGCTTATAAAAGCATGAACCGAGACTGGCTCCAAGAGTCTTGCCGTCACTCGACGTGGGAGCGTTCGAGAAAGCCCCCACATAATCGAACAAATCTATCATACCTGGTGCGAGAACAGTCTTGTCCAGCCCGTTTTTCCAAGGACTCTTTGTTTCAGTGAATAGCGTCGAATCATATCTGTAACCTCCAAGAATAAGATTCAGAGCTTGCATCCCTCCCATCGAAAGCCCGGCGATCGCTCTTCTCGTGCGGTTATATGTTATTCCCTCAGGTGATGTGTCTGTAATATCTGCGTAGGTTTTGTAGGTTGATTCTATAAATGGAATCAGATCGTATCTCAGCTCATAATCGAAGTAATAGAATCCCAGCATATTGGTACCCTCGGAATTGAAAGAGCTGTCCGTCCAGTCATACGCGCTTCTTCCATTGGGAAATACGATAATCAGAGGATCGATATCCCCGTTTGCGATGAGATTATCAAATATATTGCAAATGATGAATCGTCCATTGGCCTTACCGTTGCTGCTTAACCATTCATATTGATCCCCACCTACTCCATGAAGCAAATACAATATATTGTATCTGACGGCTGTGTCGTTTGGGGTATAGCCTGCAGGCAAGTAGACATTGCATTTTTTCAATATGTCATCTCCCGTAACGGTTTCTCTTCCTGCTTCACTGATATCGATGTTCCGATCTGTTACAAGCTGCCGAGTAAGATTAATATAGTTGCTCACTTTATAGGAAACCTCTTGAACCGTACCTTGAAGCAATTCATTAACTGGCTCTAGATATTCGTCAGGCACTTGCGTTACATTAAAGTTTTTCATGGATTATTATCGTCCCTTCAGTTATTAATTTTTTTCTCAGCAAGTAAGGATTAAAAAATCGCATTTCAATAGATCAATACTATCACGTCGATTTAGGGTCACGAAACCTTACAAATTTTATATCTTTGCCTATGATGTTAACGTCCTTGCATACGTGCTTGCGGCAAACCGGAAGTTATCCAAACTCGGTTCGGTCAAGCAGGAAGTAATGCGATAAAGTGGCAGTCGAGCGGTGAATGTGATGCAGAAGTGCAGCACATAGAGCTCAGAGTGGCAGTCGAACGGCGAATGTAATGCACAAGTGCAGCACATGGAGGGCGCATATAAGCCACAATATACAAAAAAGTAATAGACAGATCAGTCGGATGGGCTATAATAGTTTTATCGGTCGAATGGAGGCCATTTATTTTTCTTTAATTATTTAATAACATTTAATAATTAAGTTATATAATTTAATTAAATAAAATTCGAAAGGTGGTTACACGTTGAAGTCTTTTCTACCAAATGACATCAAGGATGAGAACAGAAAGATCATTTATGATATTTTGCTGGAGCATCCTGAATTAGCCAAAGTGGAGATTAGTGAAAAGACAGCCATGAGCTTTGTGACGGTCAGTAAAATTGTTAGTTTCTTCGAGCAAATCGGATTACTATCAGCAACTGGCGAAAGTCGTGAAGGATCGGGTGGGCTAGGAAGGAAACGGACCGTTTACCGGTTTAACGGGAACAGTTATGTATCCATAGGTATTCAAACAATAGGTGAGAAAATGACGGCCTTGCTAGTAAACCTAAAGAGCGAAATCATTGATTCCTATTCGATTGACAAGTCGATTCCATTCTATAGCGAAGCGTTCGCAGAGCTGGTCGAAGATATTGTTGCACGTATGAAGAACAAGGCCATAGAAACCAATAGTACGATTGTGGGCTTAGGCATTGGTGTGGACGGAGCTATCAATACCCGCAACAAAACAATTCGGATGAGAACGCAGGGCAATCAGGAAGAAGACTATCATTACGAAGCAATCCTCGACAATATAAGGAGCAAGGTTGATTTACCGATTATACTTGAGAATGATGTAAACGCATCCATCCTGTCTGAGTTCCAGAAGCTGGAGAATGACGAGGAAGCACCTACCGATCTTATTCACATCGCGGTCGGTGAAGGCGTGGGTGCAGGAATCATGATCAATAAAAAGCTGCATCGGGGAGTTAGTGCCAGCGCGGGAGAATTGGAGTATATGTGTTTTGATCCGGACTTCCAAAAGACACCTTCCTCTGTTGGCTGGTTGGAAAGCAAGCTTGGTATTCACAGTTTATTAGATAGGTACGATCTTGGTAGGGAAGAAAATGTCGCTGAATGTGTTGAATATACCGCCAGACACCTAGCGTTGGTCATTACGAATATGATCAGTATTCTGGATATTAATAGGGTTGTGGTCAGCGGCAAAACGATAGATCTGTTTCCGGAGCGATTACTGAGCCGTATCAGACACTATGTCGAACAATATACCGAGTGGAAGCCAACCATTACATTTAGCGATTCCCGGCACTCGGCGGCGATCGGGGCAGCCATTCTGGTTCTGCAGCAAGAAATGAATACGGTGCTGTCTGCCTAACAACAAGGAGTGAACGATAGTGATTCGAATCTTTGACAGCGAAGAGGAATTAGCCAATGCGATTGCCGACAAAATGCTAGAGCATCTCCATAACGATGTCCAACCGGTCTTTTGTTTGGCTTCTGGAAGCACACCACAAATAAGCTACAGGAAGTTTGCCGATCGTGCCCGTGAGGAATCACGGCTCAAAGAGCTGCGGATCGTAAGTCTGGATGAGTGGATTGGTATAGACAGAAGCAGTGAAGGCAGCTGTTACCAGATGCTGAATCGGGATCTTTTCTCGCATATTCCGTTGAACAATGCCAGAATTGAATTTTTTGAAGGTACGAGTGCGGATCTGCAGCAGGAATGTGCAAGAATTGACAGCTTTATCGAGGATCATCCGATAACATTCAGTCTTATGGGAGTGGGGATGAATGGTCATATTGGCCTAAATGAGCCAGGATATCCTGTACTTTCCCGGAGTAGTTTAGTGGATCTCTCCGCCACTACAAGAGAAGTCGCACAAAAATATTTCCATAATTGTACGGTACTCGATAAAGGGATTACGCTGGGACTAGGCCAGGTGGCAGCTAGTGAACGGGTTATTGTGGCCATCACAGGAAGGCACAAGGCAGACATTGTCAAAGAGCTTTTGACCAACCCTGAAGCCAAGCTTCCAGCACAAGAGCTGCTCGGTCACGATCACATTGATTTCTACTTGAATTCGGAGGCTGCTGCTTATATAGAGATAGATCGGAAGTAAACATTGAGGAGTAAAAATCATGACTGACTGCGTTCAGGCCGGATACCGGAATGCTAGGAGCGGGCTATATCGCCCTAAAAAAACCAAAGGGGACTAATAACCATGAGAAAATTGAAGATCGCATTAATCGGAGCGGGCAGCGTTTCTTTTGCCTTGGGCGCGCTACAGGATATGGTATTGTCACCGCGCTTTAAGAATGAGGTAGAGCTTGAAATCGCTCTAATGGATATCGATCAGGACAATGTCAACCGGACATATCGGTATGCGTCTGAAATGTTCAAAGCCTTTAACCACAACGCCAACCTTTGGCAAACAACGAATCTGGAAGATGCGCTGACGAAGTCAGACTTTGCCATTGTCGCTATTGAAGTAGATCGCTATTTTTACTGGTCACAAGATTTCCATATTCCTCGCCGTTTTGGAAGCAAACAGATTTATGGAGAAAATGGCGGTCCCGGATCGATGTTCCACACGCTTAGAAACTTGGGACCTATGCTGGAAATTGCCCGTATGATGGAAAAAGTGTGTCCGGATGCCTGGTTTATCAATTATACGAACCCGGAAGCTAAATTGGTTGAGGCAGTGTCAAAGCTGACTTCGATTAAAATCGTAGGCTTATGTCATGGATTAGACATGGGAATTGACCAGATCGCCGAGTTCTTGGAAAGAAAGCCGGAAGAGATCGGGGTTGAAGGCGGGGGCTTAAATCATTTCGGATTTTTTACGAAAATTTGGGATAAGGCGACAGGTGAGGATTTGTATCCGCTGTTCCATGAGAAGGAAAAGCAGGCAAACCGCTTGGCGCAGTTCGATCATATGGCACTGTCCAGGACAATGTACCATACCTATGGTTACTACCCATATCCGGGTACTAACCACTGCGGCGAATATGTTTCCTACGCAGAGGATTTCTATGCAGGTCTGTCGCTACAATACCGTTATAATCCCATCAAGGAAAAGCTATGGGATAAGGACTCGCGAACACCTGAATTTGTTTATAGTGCGAGTGGTAATACGTTGGATAAAGGCCTGTTTGCCAACATCCATACACAGGAATCATGGGTAGAACAAGCTTACACGTTTAACCGGGAAACAGTTCAGGGCAGCAATGAATACGCCATTCCGATTATAGAAGCTATTTTCTTCGATGATGAAGTTCAGATCAATTCTGTAAACCTGCCGAATAAAGGGGCAATTAAAGGGCTTCCCGACGATATGGTAGTAGAGACACAGGCGATAGTGAATGGAAGAGGCATTACCCTGAAGCCTATGACCGTGGAGCTGCCGACTGCGATTATTGGAACTATTCATATTCAGGGAACGATCCATAAGCTGCTGCTGGAAGCCTTCGAAGAGAATTCGAAGACTAAGCTGCTGCAGGCTGTTCTCCTGGACCCGCAAGCACCGACTTACTATCAGGCTTGTGCCATGATCGATGAAATGTGCGTGCTGCAGAAAGACATTCTGCCGAAGTTGGAATGGAAATAGAGTAGATAAAAAGTCACATTGGATTCATTTCTAATGTGGCTTTTTGTGTATAAAATAGTTCTAATTGTTTGTTACCTATAATCAAGTTATTCCTGTTGTTATAATTACGTTCATCATCATTGTTTTAATGGATTTGGCTTAAATACGTAAACGAGGAGGAAATACGATGAAACCTAAACAAAGCTATACGATTTGGTTTTCGCAACGCACGGGCAGCACTCTATTAAACTATGCGCTTTCATCCACCGGAGTAGCTGGGGATCCTTGTGAATGGATCACTTTTAGAGACCCAAAAACAATTAGTAAAGTGGAGGTTGAAGCCATATGGAAAGATGGTACAACTTCAAATGGGGTATTTGGGATGAAAACATGTCTGTCCCCGGATTGGATTCATGGATTTAGACAGCTTTATGAATTGCCTGAAACAGCCACTCAAGCAGAAGTATGGCGTACAGCTTTTCCAAATTGCAATAAACATATATGGATGACCCGAAGAAACAAAGTACGATTGGCTGTTTCTTGGTGGCGCGCAATCGTATCTGGGGAATGGCATAGAAAATTTGGTGAAAAGCCGCAGGAGCATGATATTGCCGATAAGTATAATTTTGACGCGATTAATCATTTGTTAACAGAATGCTCGATTCGTGAAGCTGCCATGGAACAATTTTTCTCAGAGGAGGGTATCGTACCGCTAACGATTGTTTATGAGGATTTTATACTGGATTACGAGGGAACGGTCATGAATGTGTTAGCGTACTTAAATATTCCTTCTGACAACGTTAATATATCCCCGCCATCATTTGACCGAATAGCAGATGATATTGCTGAGCAATGGGTGCAAAGGTTTCGGGTAGAACGCCAGAAGGGATGGGAGAATATCGGTTGGTGACGAGTCGATGCCTATTTCTGGGTATGATTTAATGATGCATCTATGCTTGCTTATCCGTCTTTGCTATTTTTGATGGTTTATTTTAGTAAATGTGGTGTATTCTTATCTTTAGTGAGACTTTAGGATATAACGGATCCTACCAATCATGTTATTTACGTAGCAGAATTGGATACTGAACTGATTGGTTGGATTCACGCTCAGGTTCGTTTTTTGATCGAATCACCTCCATTTATTGAGATCGGTGGTCTTGTTTCGGCAATGCCAATAAACATATGCTATACTGATAATAAATAAAAATCAGAGGTAGGAATTCTTTTGAATTTACGATATTAATCTATTACGTGATGATAACTTTTAAGGTAGCGTCAACAATTTTGTGTAAATGAAAAAAACTTCTCTTGTAGAAGACTGCGTTAGTCCATGGTGGTGAACATGGCTTGGAGTTCAGCAAGTGCTTGATCAAAGCCAATATGACAGCGTGTAGCGAAGTTGTGTGGTAACTCAATTCTACAAGAAAGGGTCTTCCTTTATCTATTTACACAAAATATTTCATGCTCTCACTTCTAACACAGATATTATATGATGAAAAGGAAGAGATTCAGTGGGAAGAAAACAATCTTTTACTGAGACAGAGCTGCTGGATACGACAAAAAAATTAGTGCTTGAGCATGGCTACGACGGTTTTCATCTCAAGCTGCTCTCACAGCATCTATCCGGAGCCCGGAGCACTATTTATCAATATTACTCTAATAAAGAAGAGATAGTTGCTGCTTGTATGAAGCGCGTAATAGCAACGGTATTAGAAAATTCATCAGCAATTGATGAGACTGATCCTATGGATGCTCTCGAGCAGTTACTTCTCATTTACGTAGAAGAATCTACGCTCCATCAACTTCTAGGAGATGCAAGTAAAATTAATACTACTAATTCTTCTGCAGCAGCGAGAGATCTTGAATTTATTGAGGAAGCACATATGACCCTTAAAATTCAATTATCACGCTTGTTTGAACGCGCACAACAGGATAAAGACCTGCGGCAAGATATCCCATTGCCTGTACTTATTGGTGTTTTTTTTAACTTAATTAATACGCCTAATATGCTGAATATCCCTACGCCTGATTGGGGAAAGCTGTTGTTTCAAATGTGGATCGGGGGAGCTAGGAGATAGCCTCAGTCTTGGAATTAATTTGACACAAGTGTCATTTATGTTATTTAATTAATGAGACAAGTGTGAAAGTGTTATGAAATTGACACTAGTGTCAATAAAATAAGGAGTTGAAAAGAAAATGTTTTTAGCTATGAAGGAATTGTTGCATAGTAAAATGAGATTTTTAATGATCGTCATTATTTTTGTACTAATAGCTTGGTTGGTATTCATCTTATCAGGTTTGGGGAATGGATTATCTACGCTAGCTGCGTCAACATTCAAGACAATGAAGGCTGATTATGTCGTCTTTGAAGAAGGGTCACAGTCATCAATGAGCAAGTCGTTACTGTCTGATCAATTGATGACGGAAGTGGAGCTGCTACCAAATGTGAGTGCTGCCGCACCCATGGGAACAACGATGGCAACGGCGCTGAAGGAGCAAAGCACCAAGAATGAAGATAAGGTGGACATAGCGATTATAGGAATTAACCCAGGAAGCTTCTTGGAACCGGCTATCGTAGAAGGGGAAAGCCTATCTTCCGGGAACCCTACAGGTGTCGTGGTGAATTCAACCATGAAGGATGAGGGCTATAACATTGGTGACACTTTTCAGTTAGATGGAACGACGGAATCATTGACGATTATCGGATATGTCGAGAATCAGACCTATAACCACGTTGCATCAGTATTTACTCCAATGGCTGAATGGCGGAAGATTACCTTCGCGGCTCCGGGTTCGGATAAAGGAGTTGCAGGGCCTGTTAATGCGATTATGTTACAAGGCAAGGATATCGATCCAGATTTAATTAATAGTAAGCTATCAAATACGGATACGGTTACCCGAGCGGCAGCCGTTCAAGGAATGCCAGGGTACAAAGAAGAGAACGGTACTATTTTAATGATGCTTGCATTTCTGCTCGCTATTTCCGCATTCGTGCTTGGGGTTTTCTTTTATGTAATTACGATGCAGAAGACCAACCAGTTCGGCATTATGAAAGCTATTGGTGCTAGTAACAGATTTTTGGGCAAAGCTATTGTATCACAAGTGTTTGTGCTTTCGCTGACTAGTATTGTAGTTGGAATCTTACTGACTTATGGAACAGCTGCCATTATGCCGAAGGGTATGCCATTCAAGCTGGAAACTAGTCTTGTCGTCACGTATTCTGTTATCTTGCTAATTATCGCTATGTTAAGTTCGATCGTATCTGTTCGCAAGATTACAAAGATTGATCCGCTCAAAGCGCTCGGGAGGGTTGAATAATGACTAAGGGATTGCAAATGAGTGAAGTCACAAAGTATTATGCCGAAGGAAGCAATCGGATTGCGGCACTCGATCATGTGTCAATATCAGTGGAGCCGGGTGAGTTTGTTGCTGTAGTTGGACCGTCCGGGTCTGGTAAAAGTACGTTCTTATCCATTGCTGGAGCGCTGCTTAAGGCCTCCGAAGGAGATGTTAAGCTGAATGGGTATAATATCTCTACGCTTACTGCGAAGGAACTATCTAATATAAGGTTACGAGAAATCGGATTTATTATGCAATCATCGAATTTGGTTCCCTATTTAAATGTTATTGATCAATTGCTAATAGTCAAAAGGATGTCGGGAAAGGCTAAAAGGGAGGATAAGGAATTCGCTATTAAGTTGCTGGAAGAGCTGGGTCTGGGCTCGAAGTTAAAAAGCCTTCCGGAAGAGCTATCAGGTGGTGAGAAGCAACGGACAGCGATTGCTCGTGCTTTAATTAATAATCCCAACATCATCTTGGCGGATGAGCCGACAGCAAGTTTGGATACCAAGCGCGCCCATGAAGTGGTCAGTTTAATTGCGCATGAGGTGAAGTCACGCCAGAAAGCGGCGATTATGGTTACCCATGATGAGCGTATGCTTGAATATTGCGACAAGGTATACCGGATGGAAGATGGGAAATTGTCGTTGGCTGAATCGTCAAGATCAGGGGTAGCCCATGTTTGAGTTCTTTCTTTTCCTTCATCTTACAGCACTTTCCTTCTGGATTGGTTAAGTGTTACCGATTGCTGCTAATGAGAAAACAGATTTAATACTCCTCATCCGGACGGTGGATGGCAAGTTAGGGGAAAGGGCAATGACCCATAGAGCCCCAAACAATAACATTCAGTCAGACTAGATTAAAGGCACCCGATTTCGGGTGCCTTTTGATGTCGCCCTACAGATGGTACAGACAAACATATCACAAGTTGGGAGAAATATTGCTAGGGGGTATACCCAAATTTCGCTCTTTAGATGTTACGGTGAACCGTATCATAAGTGAGGCGAATTCTCAGATGAAGGTTGAATTCTATGATCGTGAGCGAATTGCAGGATGGGTTCGTACTCATCCGGCCAGCCGGTCTTTCAACCTTCAACAGATGAGAGAACCCGAGGATGTAGCGGATTTGCCGCCTTTCTAGCTTCGTCGGACAGCCGTTGGGTTACCAGAGAGTTACTTGATGCTAGCGCCCCTGCTAATTACTAAAACATCGGGTCTCCTGATGTTTTTTTGTTATTCACTTCTCCGCTGTTATTTAATTTTCACAGTTTCTTTATTAGTGTCACATTATGCATCCCTTTCCCGTCATACTGGTACAAAATTGAAAGGAATGATTCCGATGTTGAAATATGAAGTAGCAGTTGTGGGTGGAGGAGTAGCGGGGTTAACAGCAGCAATCTATGCAGCAAAAGCGGGAAAACAAACGATTGTGATTGAAAAACAGGATCGCTTGGGAGGTCGGGCCGTTTCCAATAAGATAAAAGGGGCTTACTTCAACTTAGGCGGTCATGCCTTGTATCATGGAGATGCGCTTGCAACGTTCCGTGAATTAGGTCTGCGCCTCCAAGGTAATCAACCTTCGATCGATGGGTATGGGATATGGAAGGGGAAATTGCTTACGATGCCGATGGGCTTTAAATCTCTGCTCACCACCTCTCTCTTATCATGGAAAGGAAAGGTTGAGCTGGCTTCTTGGCTCGCGAAATTCGGAAAATTGGATACCCATCGCTATGATCAAATCAGTCTTCGTGATTGGATTGAAGGCAATTTGCATGATCCCATGGTACGGAATTTATTCTACGCGTTGCTGCGAACGGCAAGCTATGTGGCAGCTCCAGACATGCAGGCTGCGGGACCGGTGTTGCAGCAACTCCAACATTCGCTTCAAGGCGTGTTGTACCTGGATCGAGGGTGGGGGGCCATAATCGATGAACTCAGAGAAATTGCAGCTAAACATGGGGTAAGGATGTTGACGAGCAGCAAAGTCGTTGCAATCGAGCACCGAGATGGAGCCGTACAGCATGTTAGATGCGAAGATGGTACGCTAGTCGAGGCGAAACATATCATCCTCACCGCTCCTCCTGCCGTCGCCCATCAATTGGTGCTGAACGCGGAAGCAACCGCGCTTCATGCTTGGAGAGAACAGGCCATCGAGATCACTGCCGCTTGTTTGGATGTTGCTTTGCGACGTCTTTCGAAACCGAAACAGCAATTCGTTTACGGGATCGATCAAACGATCTTTCTCAGCAATCAATCCCGCGCGGCCTACCTGAGTGATGATGGCGCTCAAGTCATATCCGTGATCAAGTATCAAGGAGAGGAGAAAAATCCAGATAAGGATTTACATGATTTAGAACAAACCCTAGATTTAGTACAGCCGGGTTGGCGGGACGAATTGGTTGCGAAGCAATATCTACCTCATATTACGGTTTGCCATGATTTCTTGCATATGAGACGTCAGCATCAGCCGGGGCCCGCTGTTCCGGAGATATCCGGATTATATGTGGCAGGAGAATGGGCATCGCACGGCGAACTTCTGGTCGATGCTGCGACGGCTAGCGCCAAAAGAGCGATACAGTGCATACTCGCTCGCGAGTATACGGAGAGGAAGCCCGAAAATGCAAATCGAAATATTGTATAAAACGTATCGAACTCCGCTTTTTTCGTTAGCTTATCGAATGCTGGGGAGTGTCATGGATGCGGAAGACATCGTACAGGAAGCGTTCCTTGCTTATGATCAACTGCCGGACACGGCAGCAATTCAAAATAAAAGGGCCTTTTTATATAAGATCGTGACGAATCGTTGTTTGGACCTTTTACGCTCATCCGCACATAAACGGGAACTATACATTGGACCTTGGCTTCCGGAGCCTTTGATTGGTCATGGGACACTGGACACAGATCCTTCCCAAGCTTACTTGCAACGCGAATCAATCTCAACGGCTTATCTGTTGCTTCTGCAACAACTGAACGCCGTGGAGAGAGCCGTATTTCTTCTCCGGGAGATTTTTCACTATTCTTATGACGAAATCGCCGAAATGATAGGAAAAAGCAGCGTGAATTGCCGTCAAATCTTCCATCGCGTCCAAAAGAGCATCCATTTCGATCTGGATCCAACCCCTTCTATTTCGGTGGCCGAAGAGAAAGTCAAAGATTTCGTCAACTCTCTCATGCAAGGGAATACAACGAGGCTTCTTGAATTAGTAAGCGAAAACGTCGTGTTTTATTCTGATGGCGGAGGCAAAGTCAGGGCGGCACGGCTTCCGGTTGCCGGCATAGATCAAGTCATCAAGCTGCTTCAGAACCTACTGAAAATGTACGAAGGAAAATATAGTTACGTTTACCTTACCGTGAATGGACTGCCGGGGATTCGAATTATTATAAGCGAAGATCTTCAATATATCTATTCGTTTGCTTTTAATAATAATCAAATCAAAACCATTTATTCCGTAGCAAATCCTGAGAAACTCAGACATCTATAGAACGATACGGTTAAACGGATCAATGAGAAGGGTACCTGATCGGGTACCCTTTCGCTTTCTCTCTATAATTGTTACGGTGAACCTTACCATAAGTAGGGCGAAATTCTAAGTGGAGTCGCTTAGGAGATTGCACGATGAACCCCATCAGGGTAATGAAGGTAATTGCTTAGCTATTTATCGCTTTTCATCTGCATCCCTGGTTCCGGCTGACTTGTCTTTTTATAATCTCTCGAAACCTCGCCTCGTTAATTTCCTACATACTTTACCGAGTACATATGTGTTTTGGTTAAATCAATTACCTCTTGGATAAACTCTTCTTTAGGTTCCCTGAAATCGATTTTGATCCAATTCAGAATAAGCCCGTAGAAGCCATAGGCGGTATAAAGCTTAAAGTAATCCATATTTACGGGGATGTTATTGATCGTTTCGAAAACAAATTGCTCCATGTAGATCTTTAGAATGGTTTGCGGGAAAGCCGTATGCAGCCTTGGTAAAGTATCATCGTATTGGATAAGCTCGAAAAAATCATGGTGTTCATAAATGTAGGTAACGATATTGAAGGACAGGACGTTTAGTTTTGACGTATATACTTTTTGTCCGGGAACGTAGGGTTTGCCTACGGCATCCTCCAATCCCTGAAGCATTGAAGTGAGTAGTTGTTCAGCCAGTTCAAATTTATCTTGGTAATGGACATAAAAGGTGCTGCGATTATAAGCTGCATCATCTACAATGTCTTTTACAGAAATGGAATGATAACCCTTTTCTTTAATGAGATTGATAAGGGCAGTTTTCAAATGTTCTTGGGTTCTGCTTCGACGCTGAGATGTCACCATTTGTTCGTTATTCATGAAAAGTCTCCTTCACAAAAAAAGACATTATTACGCTATGTGTCTACTAAATCGACATTTCAGTCTATCTTGATGATTGGTTAACTGTGAGGAGAAGAGTACAATTAAGTTGTGAACAAAATAGCACAATTATTCACGTGATACGTGATAAATGAGCGCTATTAATAATATTGTACTGGAGGAATCAACGATGGGCAAATTGCAAAACAAAGTAGCCGTGATTACTGGGGGAGCATCGGGAATCGGTGCAGCAACAGCGCGTTTATTTGTTTCAGAAGGAGCAAAAGTGGTTCTTGTTGATTTAAATGAAGAAAAAGGTAAGGCGTTCGAGAGCGAACTAAAGGCGCAGAATGCGGAAGCGCTATTCGTCAAAGCAAACATTACGAGCGAAGAAGAAGTAGCGAATATTTTCAAACAAACGGTAGAAGCTTTCGGCAAAGTTGACGTCGTATTCAACAATGCAGGGATCGGGCGCGTTCATCCTTCGCATGATTTGGAATACTCGGAGTGGCGCAACACGGTAAACGTTGACTTGGATGGCGTATTCTTAGTAGCAAGAGAAGCGATCCGCGAGATGTTGAAAACCGGCGGAGGCGCGATCGTCAATACAGCATCCATGTACGGATGGGTGGGTTCACCTGGTTCAGCAGCCTACAATGCAGCTAAAGGCGGCGTCATAAACTTAACGCGTTCGCTCGGACTTGAATATGCAGAACACAATATCCGCGTTAATGCATTGTGTCCAGGTTTCATTGATACTCCGATTATTCCGGAAGAGAGCAAGCAGGCTTTATCTGCGCTAACTCCGATGAAGCGCCTCGGCAAAGCGGAAGAAATGGCAAAAGCGGTACTGTTCTTGGCTAGCGATGATTCCTCTTTCATGACGGGCAACAGTCTGATTGTAGATGGCGGCTATACAGCTCAATAATAAAGTCTATGGCATCGAGACAAGATACACTTACACTCACGGGAGGGAATACTCATGAGAAAATTTGAAGGCAAAGTCATCGTTATTACCGGAGCAGCAGGCGGGATTGGGAAAGCAACAGCCAAAAAACTTGCAGAGCAAGGAGCAAAACTTACCTTGGTGGATTTGAACTTGAACGCAGTACAACAGGTTATTTCTGATCTTGGCCTTGATGATTCAAGTGTCGTCGCTCTTCAAGCTAATGTTGCCAAGGAGGAAGAGGTTAAGGCCTACGTCGATGCAACTGTTGAAAAGTTCGGCAAAATCGACGGTTTCTTCAACAATGCAGGAGTCGAAGGTACGACCGCAAATGTAGAGGATTATCCTACGGAAACGTTCGAGCTCGTTTTTAATGTCAATGTCAAAGGCGCATTTCTAGGTCTAAAATATGTGGTACCTGTCATGAAGAAGCAAGGATTCGGAAGTATCGTGAATACAGCCTCGGGGGCAGGGCTAATCGGTTCTCCTGGGTTTGTAGGCTATAACAGCTCGAAACATGCAGTTATCGGAATGACGAAGGTGGTTGCATTAGAGGCGGCTCCGTTCGGCGTTCGTGTGAACGCTGTGGCTCCTGGCGTAATTAATACGAAAATGATGCGCAATATTGAAAAAAATACAGTTCCCGAGGATACCGAAGGAGCAAGAAAAGCATTTGGCGCTGCAGTACCTTTGGGAAGATACGGCGAAGCGGAAGAAGTAGCCAATGTAGCACTTTTTCTGCTGTCCGACGACGCCTCTTACGTGTCCCAATCCATTTACACGGTAGATGGCGGCCAAATAAGCCAATAAACCCCCCAAGCCACTAATATTCTGATAAAGGACCATCCACTTGGATGGTCCTTCTTTTTAATTTGACTCTTGCGAATTGACATTTTGTGCTTATATATACTCAGTTACAACTAAAAAAAGTCAACAGCTTCTGCACACAAAGTACACACGATGTACACAGGACTACTCTATACTGAGTCTTGAAAGTACAAACGGAGGTGTTGTGTGCATAATAGTATAAGAGTATTCATGTCCATACTAATATAAAGAAAGACTGCGGGCGGATATGGGGTGTGTGGCAATGAAACGAAGGATACTGTTAGTCGAGGATGATATGCTTATGCGTGAGTTTATAACGGATTATTTCAAAAGGGAACAGTGGGAAGTGGTTGAAGCGGAGAACGGAAGACTCGCGCTTGAGATTTTCGGACAGACCACAGTTGATCTGATTGTTCTGGACATTATGATGCCGGAAATGGATGGATGGTCGGTATGCAGGCGCATTCGCGAGAAATCGGACGTACCCATTATTATCATCACGGCAAGGGCGGAAGACGATGACCAATTGATGGGTTTCGAGCTAGGTGCAGATGAATATGTGACGAAGCCCCTAAGCCCAAGGGTATTGGTGGCTCGAGCTACCGCTTTGATGAAAAGAACGGAAGGGACGATAGGTAGTGAAGGAGATCTGCTTGTCTATGGTAATTTATTGGTGAACAGAATGGCACATACCGTTTCCGTGGCGGGAGAACCGATCAATCTATCACCGAAAGAGTACGATTTGCTTCTTTTTCTCACCAAACACTATGGCAAGGTCCTGTCTTGTGAGTATATTCTGGACGCGGTCTGGGGGTACGACTATTTGGGGGATTTGCGTACAGTGGACACCATATCAAAAAATTAAGAGCCAAGCTCACAGATGAGGGCAGATATATATGCACCGTCATTCGCTCAGGCTATAAATTTGAAATGGAAGCATGAGAAGGCATGGTGTAATTCTTAAGCTTTTCGTCGTCACGTCTGTTCTCATTTTGATTGTTTTTACCTTGGTGATGCTTGCAGAAGGCTTGTTCTTCGAGCGGTATTATCGGATGTCCAAGATCCATGCACTAGAACGGAATATGAATCAATTCGCGGAACAATTCATACAGGCACAATCCAACGAACAACAGGTTTCAAGGCTGCTCGGCGCATTCATGAATCATAATGATACGAGTACCTCCATCTTGAATAATCGTTTTGAGCGAATAAACATCAATCCTTATTTTCTACAGTTGCAAGCAGACAGCAAGACCATTACCATTCCCATTCCGACGAATGGAATGACCATGGATAAAATCCCGCATGGCATTCAGATCGGCGATATGCTGGTGGTAGATGGGATCTACATGGATGAGGAAGATACGATTATGCATCCTGTAGTCATACAGCAAACAAGCTTAACTCCCGAACAGGGATTGGTACGAGTAAAAGGGAAGATAACGGATTTAATGCTCCCTGAGCAGCGATCGTACAACCCTCTTTATCAGGACGCCCTTATGGATGACGCGCTTAGGTACTGGATTTCGACAGAGGAACAATATCAGGCTCGCTTGCAGGACGGTTCGCCTGTTCAGTTGGAATGGTCAGACCCATGGAGCGGTGTCCAGTATTCTGTTCTCATTCGATCACTATCAGTGGGTAAAGATGATCGTTATCGTTATTTATTCGTCATGACCTCTCTGCAGCCTGTCGGGGAAGCCGTCGATATACTCAAGCAGTATTTTATTTATATCGCGCCGATCATTGTTTTGCTAGCGATCATTCTGTCCTTGATATATTCCAGAATGATTTCCCGTCCGTTAGTGAAGTTAAGCCGCTCGGCAGCGCGTCTGGCCAAGCTAGACTTTACTGTACAGCCTGAAATCCATTCGAAGGATGAATTCGGGGAGCTGTCACGCAGTATGATCGCTTTATCTCGGAATTTAGATACAACCTTAAAGGAACTTACCCATGCGAATGTGAAGCTGCATGAGGATGTGGAAGAAAAGAAGCTCTCCGAGCAGCTTCGCAAAGAACTGACCGCGAACATCTCCCATGAGTTGAAAACCCCTCTAGGCATCGTGAAAGGCTTCGCGGAAGGGCTGCAGGACGGGGTGGCAGGCGATAAAAGAGATCGTTATCTTGCCCTCATTATCAACGAAACGGATCGGATGAACGCCTTAATTATGGATATGCTGGAGCTTTCCAAATTCGAAGCCAAGGCCATCCTATTACAGCCCAGAAGCTTATCCATAACAAACCTTATTCAGAAGGTGATCGAAACGTTTGCTCAGCAGTTGGAGAGCAAACACCTTCAAATCATGGTGGAAAATGAAGAAGAGGAAGAGGAAGAACTATTCGTAGAGGCGGACCCTAGACGGATTGAACAAGTAGTTCTGAATTTATTAAGCAATGCTATTCGGTATGCAGTGGAGAACAGCATCATTACAATTGGCATCAGGCGTACTTCTGCCGGAAAGGTAACCACAGTAATCGAAAACGCTGGATCGCCCATTGCTGAGGAGGATCTGACCCGCATATGGGACCAATTCTACCGGGTAGAGCGTTCCCGTGATCGTAAATCTGGAGGGACCGGACTGGGGCTTGCGATCGTCAAGCATATTTTGGAGCTTCATGAAAGCAAGTTTGGTGTAGTGAATACGAATCAAGGCGTGGCATTTTATTTTAACTTGAATGAAAGCAGGGAAGAACCTAATGAACAATAAAAAAATCTTCTTTCTCACACTAGCGCTATTCGCGCTGCTTCTGACCAGCGCGTGCGGCACAATGGCTAACAACGGATCAGCAACGGACACTGTAAACACGCAGCCAACTGAAACCAATCAAGAGAATACCTTCGCTAATGGGAATGATTCAACAAACTCCGACGAGCAAATCTTAATTATTATCGATCAGACTGCCAAACCAATTGAGGGAAATAGCTTCGATTTTGCAGTGAATAAGGTCCCAGAAGGATACGCGTTAGCTGAAATGCAATGGATTTCCAAGAAGAACGTCGTTATTAATTCGGTTCAAGAAGCCATCCAGCATGGAGCAAACGGCGAAGATGGTTTTTACATTAGCGGCAACGGACAATTCTCCGGCTTCTTCTATTCGGATGCGATGAAAGGCGAGGAAGGTCAGGTTGTGTTTCTGTTCAAGAATGAACAGGGCGATGAGTTAAATTGGAAAAAGAAAATTACTTTGAATTAATGGTCTCTGGTAAGTGAGCATGATGGCAAAGGTATTGATGAATGGTTAATATAATCACCTAATGGAACAATTAATGTAAATTCTATCAAAGTAACCTCAATAGATGATTACTTAACATCAATTGTTTCTAATGTCGGAATTATAGTAGTTCCGAAAAGAGAAGATGCGGGTCGTCACGCTAAAACCATATCATATGATATATAACAAAGGCACACAAGCGAGTGCCTTTAAATCTTGCGGTTAGAGTGATACGGTGAACCATATCACAAAGCGAAGCAGGCGGTTCGAGTTCACTATGTTATTCAGGCTGTGCTAAACTCAGCATTGCATTATATTATAGTAATCCTCGCCCAATCACATTCGCAGAGATCGGCTCATAGCCGAGTTCCCTAGCCCAAATCGACAGCTGACCCATATGATGAATTTCATGAGCAATAAGATGCCGTAGGATTTCACCTTTTGTATAGCGTTCATGCGACCATGAGACGGTCACATATTCGTTATCCCAATCGCTAGACCATCCATGAAGGAATTGCTTGATTTCATTACGCCACGCGTCAGAAAGCTCTTTCACTCGCTGCAGCGTCATCCGGTCGTCAAATGGAATTTGAATATCACTCTTATCCTGTATGCCGCGTATCCAGCTATATTCCACATCTATAATGTGAAACAGGGTATAAAGGATGCTTCCCACCCCTCCAATACGGCTGCTAACCAAATATTCAGCAGGCATTTTTTTGCATAATTCCAACCATTCATCTCTAACCAACCAGTTATAGCGAAACAGAGCAATCAATCCATACCACTCCTTCTAATACCGATTTATTTCGTAAACTGCTTTCGGAAGCTCGTCGGGGAAAGTCCGATTTTGTTTGTAAAGCAATTAGAGAAATAAGGGACATTCTCAAAGCCTACGTACTGTGCGATTTCGGCAATCGGCCATTCGGTCTTAAGCAGCAGCAGCTTTGCCTGCTCGAGCCGATACTTGGACAAGTAATCGATTGGGGTCATGCCATACACCTGCTTCATGCACCGGGTAATATAATTGTAGTGAAAATTGAGTGTTTCGGATATCGTTTTACTAGTAATTTCAGTACGATAATTTTTTTTAATATAAGCCTCCGCTTTCTCGGCTAATGTGACAGCGGGACTTGTATAGTTATCGTTCTGACGTAAATCCATCATGCGCAGCAGCTCCTCGAATGCTTGCTGCTGCGTCCAGAAGGCGCTTGATTCGCGTTCTTCACCTGCTTTGTTTAATGTTCTCATGAGGTGGTAGGCTTGCTCGGGATAGGGGAGCAGCCAATGCTTCTGCAATTGAAGGGAATAAGGAGAGGTTAAGAACCGGTTGTAATGCGCTTCCTGATTTAAGCTGGAATGGTCTAGGCCGGACTGCTGCCACTCTCCGACAGCATGGAAATGCACCCAGTAGAAGCGGGTCGCTTCCTCAATTGGCTTTACCGAATAGTGATAACGGTCGGGAAGCAGGAGCAGTGTCTGATTCGCGGTCAGATGCCAGCTTTGATCATCTTCGCCGATAGAGAGACAGCCCGATTCCACAATGATCAAATCGAAGATGCCAAGCTGCTTTCGATTGGGATGCTGATCGCCTGGCTCGTAGTGCGTCATGCCGCATTCCAGAAAATAAGGCAGTGGAGGTGCTGCGAAATAAACTTGCTCGGATGCTTCAATCATTCTATTGCTTCCTTCCCTCATGCTTGTGTGAAATTTTATAAGAAACAGGTTCGTTCCGTTTATAGTTATGTTTAATTGTAACGCATACAATAGAAATGAAAAGAAGGAAATTTGAATGATGCTCGGGAGGCGTGACTAACAATGGGACAAGCAATTGGCATAAATAAAGCAAAGCCGGTTTCGCTCAAACAGGTTGAAATAAGGGATAACTTCTGGAAATATTATATCGATTTAGTAAGAGACGTAGTAGTGCCTTACCAGTGGGAAGCAATTAACGACCGGGTAGAGGGCGCTGAACGAAGCGGAGCGGTAAGCAATTTCAAAATTGCTGCTGGAATGGAAAAAGGCGATTTTTACGGCTTTGTGTTTCAGGATACCGACGTAGCAAAGTGGCTTGAGGCAGTAGCTTATTTGCTCATTTCAAAGCGGGATGCCGCGCTTGAGCAGGTTGCAGATGAAATGATCGACATTATCGGTGAAGCTCAGGAGCCAAGCGGTTACTTAAACACTTACTTTACCATCAAGGCGCCTGAGCAGAAATGGACCAATTTGACGGAATGCCATGAGCTGTATTCAGCGGGTCATATGATTGAAGCAGGGGTTGCATACTTCCAGGCTACAGGCAAAAGAAAGCTGCTCGATATTGTATGCCGTGTAGCGGATGATATTGCCGTTGTATTCGGAGATGGACCGGGACAAATAGCCGGATATGATGGTCATCAAGAAATTGAGCTTGCGCTTGTGAAGCTTTATGATGTGACAGGAGACCGCAAATATTTAGAGCTTAGCCGTTATTTTATTGATAAACGGGGAGCCAAGCCGAGCTTCTTCATCGAAGAAGCTGAGCGCAGAGGCTGGACGTCCCATTGGAGCAAGAACAAAATCCATATTGATCATGAATATTTTCAAGCTCATTTACCGGTACGCGAGCAGGATACGGCAGCTGGCCATGCTGTTAGGGTTGTATATATGCTCGCAGGCATGGCGGACGTTGCACGCGAGACCGGGGACCAGTCTCTCGTGGATGCATGCCGCAGACTATGGGACAACATTGTGTCTAAGCAAATGTATATTACAGGCGGCATCGGATCGATGGCTGCGGGCGAAGCGTTCTCATTTGATTATGATCTGCCGAATGATACCGTTTATGCGGAGACTTGCGCTTCAATAGGCCTGATCTTCTTCGCCCATCGCATGCTGCAGCTTGAGCCGAACAGCCGCTATGCGGATGTGCTGGAACGGGCTTTGTACAATACGGTCATTGCAGGCATGTCGAGAGACGGCAGACACTTCTTCTATGTCAATCCGCTGGAGGTTGCGCCTGACACCTGTGAGGGGAAAAATAAAAACTTTAATCATGTAAAGCCTGTACGCCAAGAATGGTTTGGCTGTGCGTGCTGCCCACCTAATATTGCACGTTTGCTGGCATCGCTGGGTGAATATATGTATTCGGTAAGCGGGCATACGATATATTCCCATCTGTATATTGGTGGTGAAGTCGTGCTTGCAATCGATGATGCCCAAATACAACTTAACCAGCATTCCAATCTGCCATGGGAAGGAACTGTACGCTACGAAGTAACGGTTGACCGTCCTATAGCATTCGAGCTTGCGCTTCGTGTTCCGGACTGGTCTTCGAAAGCCGTTGTGCAAGTGAATGGAGAAGCCTATGCAATAGGTGACCAGCTGGTTGACGGATATATAAAAATAAATCGCGAGTGGGTATCAGGCGATGTCGTAGAGCTTGTGCTGGAGATGCCGATTATGCGCGTCAGAAGCCATCCTCTAGTGAGGCGAAATGCAGGCAAAGTTGCCCTGCAGCGCGGTCCGCTTGTCTATTGCATCGAGGAAGCAGACAATGGCTCGCAGTTGCAGCAATTGTTATTGCCACAGGACTCCAAGCTTGAGGCTACCTTTGACAATAAGCTAGTTGGAGGCGTTCAGGTCATCAGAGCAGAAGCGCTGAGGCTGCAATTCGAGCAATGGGGGGCGGAGTTGTACCGTTCTAATGCAGATGCTGCGTTGGAGCAAGAGAATGTTACCTTTATACCGTACTATGCATGGGCAAATCGCGGCAAAGGCGAGATGACAGTTTGGGTTAAGGAACGTATTTAGGAAATGGGTATAATTCGTTTTTCATCGTTCAATTAATAGGTTCAGCTGCATATGGAGCTGTCTCAGCAGGCATAAGCCTTGTTGGGACAGCTTTTTTTATTTCGAATTCACAATTAACGGTGAGGGAATATGTTGAAATATGCCGGATTCTTTTACTTCATTTTAAGAAGTATATAGTTTTCTGGCATGGCACTATAATTTTTGCATTGTGAAAAAGTTGGTTTGAAATTACAATTTATACAAATGAACAAAGTATGTTTTAATGGAGACTACTAATCACCGATCTTCCATTTATGAAATAATAGGGAGGCAAGTAAATTGAATGAAATGACAATTATCCATCGCGTCAACATATCGAGCAAAGCGATAGCCATCACCTTCGATGATGGTCCTAATCCGAAATATACACCGGAGTTGCTTGCTCTGTTTGCTGAAGAAAACGGCAAGGCTACGTTCTTTATGATTGGCGAACAAATAAAAGCTAATCCTGAGCTGGCTGCTGCCGTTCATGAGCAGGGACATGAGATTGGGAATCATACGTATACACACCCGTATTTGACTCAAATAGACCCAGCTCAATGTCTGGACGAGCTTCAAAGAACGGACCAATTAATCCAAGAAATAACCGGCAAGAAACCACAAACCTTTCGTCCGCCGTTTTTTGATTATAACGACAAAGTAAATAATATCGTAAAGAGCTTTAATTATAGTATGATCGGAGCAACGAATATGGAAACTCGGGACTGGGAATTGCCGGGCGTCGAGCATATCATAAATAAAACGATAGACAATATTGGAAATGGAAGCGTTCTTTTGTTTCATGATGGTTATGGAGACCGTTCGCAAACGATTGAAGCGATAAGCATTCTTTTGCCCAAACTGGCTGCAGAGGGCTATCAATTCGTTACGGTGAGTGAATTACTTCAATTAACATAGGGCAGATGCTTATTCAATAACAAATAGATGGACTGCCTGCCATTATCGCAGATCTAAGAGGAGGAATGAATGATGCAGCTGCATAAAGCGATCCTAGTAGATGATGAAGTGTATACGCGCAAGGGGCTAATCAAGTTGATAGATTGGGAAGCTTGCGGATTTCAAATCATGGGTGAAGCCGATAATGGAGAGGACGCTCTCGAATTAATAAAAAGTGTCAGCCCTGCACTGGTAATTACAGATATACGCATGCCTGTCATAGATGGATTAGAGCTGATTCGCTTGGTCACGGTAAATAATATCGCTAATCCGACCTTTATTATTATGAGCGGCTATAACGATTTTAAATATGCCCAACAGGCGATGCGTTATGGCGTCCATGAATTTGTTGTAAAGCCGATAGATGAAATTGAATTTACCAGTATTTTGGTGAAATTGAATGCTAAGCTCGGACTTGAACAAGCAGAGCAAGCCAAAAAAGAGCGATTGATAGGCAGTGAAATGATCAAATCTCTTATCCTAGGTGAGGCAAGCGATGCAACCCTTACAGAATGGACCCATCTCTTGTATTTGGAAGCAGCTGATCATTTATACTATTTGTTCGCGGAGCTGAATGATAATCAGAGTTGGCAGCCGGATAGTGTTCAAATTTCTAACGCCCTATTTAAAGAAATTGTCCAACAGGAACTCGTTCGGGTAACGGCTGCCAATCAGCCGATCTGTTTGCATGAGCATCATAATCGCATTGGCATTCTACTGCCCAGCTATATGCTAGATTCAAGCGATGGGGAGCTTGAGCGGTTTTTGCTTATATTTCGAAGAAAGCTGGAGACCCATGTAGGAGAACGAGTATTTCTTTATGCCGGCTGCCCTGTCCATAGCTTGTCAGAAATACGTGAATCCTATAAGGCAGCTAAGGAAGCGACCTTGTATAAATATGGACATGAGGATAAACGCATTGTGATTTATGATCAAATAAAATCAGAGCCGATAAATTACATCGGGCTTGATTCGGCTGAATTTACTCATTTCATGGAGCAAATGGAAGAGCTGCAGCTTGAAGCAGTGAAAGGGACTGTTGATCAATGGTTTCATGAGTTTCGTGAGAAATGTTATGCTCCGGAAGCAGTGAAGTTGAACATCCACCAAAGCTTGATGGGAATCATGAAGACGATTCGTTCCATGGATGGTGATGAGCAATCAATCTCAACGTTGAAGCCAATGCTTAACTGGCAGGACACGAACCTGTCGTTAGGGGAATTAAAGAAGCTGTTTATGTCCTTTATTGAAGAAAGCATGCAAAGTATCGCTTTGCTTAGGAAGGAACAGACAAAGGGAGACATACACAAAATTAAAAGCTATATAGAAGCGAATTATTCGAAAAATATAAGCTTGAAAAGTATTGCTGCGCTCTTTTACGTAAATCCCGTCTATTTAGGTCAATTATTTAAGAAAACGCATGGCACCTATTTTAATGAGTTTCTACTGCAGCTTAGGGTGAGTGAGGCCAAAAAGCTATTGCGGCAGTCGAGCACGATGCGAATCTATGAAATCGCTGAGAAGGTGGGATTCAGCACTGCTGATTATTTTGTAACGCAATTCGAGAAGCTTGAGCACATGACACCAACAGAATACCGCAATAAACTCATGTAAGCATACTTTTTAAACTAGCCGACTGCAGAGGAAAAGGGGATTATCCGTGTGAAGCTGCGCCTGGGTCTCAATAATGTTCGCCTAAGGAATAAGATGTTCATCCTATATATATTTTGCGTATTTCTTCCCATCGTATTAACGAACGTTATTTTCTATAATGTGACAACAGAAAATGTCAAAAATCAACGGATGAAGGATATTTCGCGAGCGGTGGAACAGATCTATAATCAATTTCAGTCCGAGGTAGAGGATGCCGTTACTATCTCGTCTGTTTTTAATTTGGATTATAATATAAATCAAATACTAGAAACGGAGTATGTAGAGCCTGCCGCCTATGTTGAAGCTTATGATTCTTATTTCCGCCGAATATTGAATAACTACACGCCCTTATACGCATCCGTTCAAAATATTAAAATCTTTGTTGAGAATCCTACTATGCTGCATTCGGGCGGCATTGGTTTTATATCGAACGAAATGAAAGAAACAGATTGGTATCAACAGCTGACGGAAAGGAGCGATGCGCACATTATTTTCATTCGGACACAGCAGGAGGACCAATATCTGAGCGACCAGAGGGGCATTCGAGATACCTTCAGCGTCATTAGTGAAATGAATAATTATGAATCAAAAATGCATTGGAAGAAGTTTGTGAAAATTGACTTGAAGACGAGATCTATTGAACAGATTTTTAAAAATCTAAATTTACAAGGCAATATTTATTTAGTCAATGATAAAGGAAAAGTGGAGTATACAACTGACCCTGCTGTAGACTGGAGAAAAGAATCCGTTGATTATGAATCATTAACGTTCCCTGCTGATTCAATCGCAATTCAATCTGAACCATCGCATGTGAGTTATCTAGAGAACTGGCGCATTATAGGTACGATTTCAGAGGAAGAGGTTTTAAGGGTTGTACGCCAATCCCGGGAATTTGTTATTGCTTTGGCCTGCTTGAACATGATTTTGCCGACATTGATTATTTTATGGATTACAGGTTCGTTGAATAAACGGCTTGTTCAAATTTTAAGGCATATGAAGAAAGTAAAAAACCAAAATTTCGACACCATAAAGGGAGTTGAGTATTTGGATGAAATTGGACAATTAACGAGCGAATTCAATCGTATGACCATCCAAGTGAAAAGCTTGATTGATGATGTATATATTGCGGATATCCAGACGAAATCATTAGAGCTGGAACGCAGGAAAGCACAGCTCAATGCGCTTCAAAGCCAGATTAACCCTCACTTCTTATTTAATGCTCTAGAAACGATAAGAATGCGCAGCTTAATTAAGGATGAGATGGAGACAGCCAAAATCATCCACAATATGGCCAAAATATTTAGAACCTCGCTAACCTGGGGCAAGGACCGCGTAATGGTAAGCGAAGAAATGGAATTTATTATTTGCTTTCTTGAAATTCAGAAGTATCGATTCGAGGATCGCATGGAATATGAAATTAGCATTGATCCAACCGCTAAATCCTGTAAAGTGCCAAAAATGATGTTTTTGCCTTTTGTAGAAAATGCCAGCATTCACGGAATAGAGCCTCTGAGGCATGGAGGAAGCATTAAGATTCAAGTGGAACGCGAGGGTGATGAGTTAATATTTATGATTAGAGATAACGGTATTGGTATGGATGAGTCCAAAGTGAGACAGCTATATGGTTATTTAGAAAGTGAAGAAGAGATTGGAGAGCGTATCGGCGTACAAAACGTTATTTATCGAATGAAGCTGATTTATGGCGACCGTTTTCATATATTGTTTGATAGCGAGCCGGGAAAAGGTACGTTTATTCAAGTCCGAGTCCCCGTTGAATAATGAAGCTTTTCGTAAAGAGGGTCAAAAGTATATATGCTTTTTTAAACACGAACTATAGTTTACAGGGTAAACAAATAAACTAGTTTTTTTTATAATGAAAGTGCTTACAAAAATGTTGAGGCTGAAAGGGGTTAGAAAAAAAGTGAGAAAAAAACTATTGCTCGTTTGTTTGGCCGCCTTCATGATTTTTACTGCCGCATGCTCAAAAAATAGCAATGATGGGGGAACAAAACCGTCAGACGCTACAAACAAACCTAAGGAAACCACGGAAGCCAAAACAGAAACACCGAAGCCGCTTGATAAAGTAACGTTTAGTTACTTTAACGGCGTTGCAGCAGCAAAGGATATTAATACCAATGAGACAACCATTGGTAAAATTCTTGAGGATCAAACGGGTGTTAACTTTAAAATTGAACACTTGGTTGGTGATTTGAATACGAAGGTCGGAACAATGATTGCTTCAAACGCTTATCCGGATGTCATGATTCCGGATGCCGCAATCGACAAAATTCTTGATGCAGGCGCCTTCATTGCGCTTGACGATCTTATTGAACAATATGGCCCGAATATTAAACGTGTCTATGGTCAATATTTCAATCAAATGAGAGCTGAGGACGGAAAAATTTACTTCCTGCCATTCTCAAACACGGTTGGTGAATATATTCCGGATCCAAATATTAACCAAGGTGCTTTCTGGGTTCAACGCCGCGTCTTGAAAGAAGCGGGATATCCGAAGATCACCACACTTGACGCTTATACAGATTTAATTAAAAACTTTGTAGAGAAGCATAAAGATGAAGAATTGACAGGTATGGTCTCACTTACGCATGACTGGAGATTCTTTGCAACTTCTAACCCTCCGAACCATTTGGCTGGTTATCCGAATGACGGGAATGTTATCGTCGATATGACGACTTTCGAAGCGAAAACATATGCAGCCGATGACAATACAAAGCGTTGGCTGAAGAAACTAAACGAATTGAATGCTGAAGGATTATTCGATAAATCATCCTTCGTAGACAATTACGATCAATATTTAGCGAAATTGACTTCTCACAAAGTAGTTGGCTTCTTCGACTACGGTTGGCAATTTGGCAATGCGCAGAATGCGTTGAAGGATGCTGCCAAGCAAGACCCGACGCAGGACGATTTTGTTTACTTCCCGCTGCCTGTTACATTCGATGGACAGAAGGATCAATATCTAGATCCTCCAGGCTTTGTTAAAAACCGTGGACTGGGTATTACCGTTAGTGCGAAGGACGCTGCTCGCATCGTTCAATACTTGGATAATCTATTAACAGATGAGAACCAAATTCTTCAAAAATGGGGCATTAAAGGTGATACATTTGAAGTAGATGATAAGGGCCGGATGTACCGTACGGCTGAACAAATTGCTAAAATTGATGAACCATTTAATGAAAAATTTGGTTTTAAATATTACTCTTGGAATTGGCCTCTATACGCTGGCGGATCGTTCCCGGATGGAAACTCCATTTCTCCTGGATCTCAGCCTGAAGTGTTCCAATTAAGCTTGACAGAAAAAGATAAAGAAATTTTAGATAAATATGGCGTTAAGACCTATTCGGAAATGTTTGCTGCACCAGACGATCGTCCTTGGTACCCGGCATGGGGAATTCCGAAGGAGCAAGGCTCTCCACAACAAATATGGGAAACCAAAAAAGATGAAATTACGAAAAAATATTTCCCTAAACTTGTCCTTGCTAAACAAGCTGATTTCGATAAAGTGTGGGAAGAGTATCTAGCTGCATTCAGCAAGCTTGATACAGCTGCTTACGAGAAATGGACGACTGAACAAATTAAAATACTGATCGATGCAGCAAAATAATCGTTAAGTAACGGTGAAAGGCCGGACTTAGTAAGCATAAGCCGGCCTTTCCTTATATTTAGCCCGATTCAGTCCGGAAGGAGAGATAAACAATGGAGAGTAAACCAACAATGACAACGTCAAACCTGGTGTTGCCTAAGAAGCCGACAGGACTGAAGCGATTTGGTATTAAGCTATTGGAGCAGCGTGTGCTTGTTCTCATGTCAGTACCATTTCTCGTATGGTTGTTTATATTTAAATATATGCCGCTTTGGGGGTGGACAATTGCCTTCCAGAAATATAAGCCGGCCAAAAGCTTTAGTGAACAGAAATGGGTAGGTTTCGACCACTTTAATTTTTTGTTTCAGGATGAACGGTTTATCCGCGTCCTGAGAAATACGATTGCAATGAGCGGAATTAATTTGGTTCTTGGTTTTGTTACCGCGATTACACTGGCTTTGCTGCTAAATGAGGTGCGCAAGGTTGCCTTTAAACGAATTGTTCAAACGGTAAGCTACTTGCCTCATTTCATTTCTTGGGTAGTAGCGGCAAGCATTATTCAAACGACGTTATCAACAGACGGCATTATTAATGAATTATTGCTTTGGTTTGGTTTTATAGAAAAGGGCAATGAAATTCTATTTCTTGGAATTCCGGAATATTTCTGGGGGATATTCGGAGCAGGCTCCGTATGGAAGGACGTAGGCTGGAATACAATCGTCTATCTTGCGGCAATGACGATGATTGATCCCGCACAATATGAAGCGGCGGAAATGGATGGAGCAGGACGTATTAAACGAATGTGGTACGTTACGCTGCCTGGAATTAAGCCGGTTATTATCGTTTTGCTTATTATGAATATCGGGTATTTGCTGGAATCAGGTTTCGAGCCGCAGTATTTGCTGGGTAACGGCATGAACATCGACTATTCCGAAAACCTTGACATATTTGTTCTGAAATACGGAATTGCGCAAGGCAATTATTCGCTCTCGATTGCGGCGGGCATGTTTAAAACGATCATTAGCTTTATCTTATTATTTGGAGCAAATAATATTGCGAAGCGTTTGGGCGAGTCCAGACTGTTTTAGAAGGAGGATGCATCATGAATAATTCGGCTGCAGAAGCTGTTTCAAGAAAGAAAAGCCGTATTCGCTCATCGCGCGGCGATCAAATATTTGATATTTGCAACATCACCTTTCTCACGCTGTTGATGATTGTCACTTTATATCCTTTTCTGAATACGGCTGCAGTTTCGCTCAATAACGCGACGGATTCAATAAAGGGCGGCATTTATTTGCTCCCAAGGATATGGACGTTAGACAACTATAGTTATGTGCTTAAGGAAGCAACGATTTTTCACGCAACACTAATCTCGATTCTACGTACTGTTATCGGTACAATAGTTACGGTGTTTTGTTCCGCTATGGTGGCGTATACCATTACAAGACAGGATTTTGTGCTTCGCAAATTCGTTACGATAGCCTTCATTTTGACGATGTATTTCAACGGCGGTCTTATTCCTAACTTTCTATTAATCCGTGATTTGGGTTTACTCAACAATTTTTGGGTGTATATTTTCCCAGGATTGATCGGCGTATTTAACTTGATTATTATTCGTTCCTTTATCGAAGGTTTGCCCGAAAGCATTCTGGAATCGGCAAGAATTGACGGAGCCGGTGATTTCAAAATGTTCTACAGCATCGTTCTGCCGCTATGTGTTCCAGTACTTGCCACAGTGGCGCTGTTCTCGGCTGTATACCAATGGAACCAATGGTTTGACGTATTCCTGTACAATTCATCCAATATCGATCTCAGTACATTGCAGTATGAGCTTCAAAAAATTCTTCAGAACTCGAATGCTTCCTTGACGCCAAAATCAGCAGGTGATGCTTTTGCCAATGCTAACAATCCAGGCGGGAATACGGTAACACCGTTCGCGATTCGAGCAACGATGACGATTGTTGCATCCTTGCCTATTATTATGGTCTATCCGTTTCTGCAGAAATACTTTGTAAAAGGTATGACTGTTGGTGGGGTGAAAGGCTAATATCGTTAGGAGAGATAGAGTGGAAAACAAGACAAACAGCAGTGTACCTAAGCTGTATGAAGCATTTAAACAATCATTCGATATCGGAGCAGCGGTTAATCCGCACACCATCATTCAAGCGGGTGAGCTGATTGCGAAACATTACAACAGCATCACCGCTGAGAATGAAATGAAATTCGCTAGTGTGCATCCTACTGAAGATACGTACACGTTTGAACAGGCTGATCAAATTGTTGCTTTTGCTAAATCAAATGGTATGAAAATGAGAGGACATACACTTGTTTGGCATAATCAGACGACGGAATGGCTTTTTCAGGAAGCAGATGGTAGCCCGGTAAGCCGTGAGCGATTATATGAACGTTTGAAATCACATATTGATACGGTTGTGAAGCGCTATAAAGGCGATATCTATGCATGGGATGTCGTTAACGAGGTGATTACGGACGAAGGCGCTGATCCGCTGCGTCCATCCAAGTGGCTGGATATCGCTGGACCAGGCTTTATCGCCAAAGCTTTTGAATTTGCACATGAAGCAGATCCTAAAGCGCAGCTTTTCTACAATGATTATAATGAGTCCAATCCAATGAAGCGCGATAAAATATATAATTTGGTTAAGTCGCTGCTTGAGCAGGGCGTACCGGTGCATGGCATAGGCCTGCAAGCGCACTGGAGCTTGTATAGTCCAGGTTTAGATGATATCCGTGCTGCCATAGAGAAGTACGCGTCACTCGGTCTAAGATTGCAATTGACAGAGCTTGATGTATCGATGTTCCGACATGATGATCTCCGTACGGATTTAGTTCATCCTACTGAGGAGATGTTGGAGCTGCAGGAGAAGCGGTATGAACAATTGTTTAATCTGCTAAGAGAGTATGACAAGCATATTGATGCTGTTACATTCTGGGGAGCTGCGGATGATTACACATGGCTGAACGACTTTCCAATACGGGGACGGAAAAACTGGCCAATGCTGTTCAATGAAAGTCACGAGCCCAAAGGTTCGTTCTGGCGTGTGGTTAAGTAAACTTCACAATTCGAAATAAGCTAATACGATGATTTGAATAGATGTAATCGGCCCTTTACGCTGCGACGTAATGGGCTTTTTTTCATTTGTTCTCATGCAACATTTTCCAATTATGGAGCGTTTGTAAGCACGAGCCGATGGCAGAGGGTGAGCAGAAGAAAAACTGTCTTAGCTTGCTGTAGATCTCAAAGGAGTGAGGCTGTGCATTTTAACAGAAGAAAGGTTAGGCTAACAAATGTAATCAAGCTTAGTATGATTTCGGTTGTTTTGATTTTCTTAAGTGCTTGCAGTACTGCTGAAAAATATGAGCACATTGAGGCTTTTATTATAGAAACTCTTGATCCAAATGAAGAGGGTATTCATGGAAAGACAGGCTTCAAGAAGGTAAACGCAATTACTATTACGGTAGAAGGCAAAGATTATATAAAGTCTGATGTGAAGACGATAGAAGATTACTATGATTTAGTAGGAAACTTTATTAAATCAGAAATCAAACATTCTACTTACAGCAAATCTTATATAACGATGCAGGAAGATGGAGGCACTAGGGAAAAAGAGCTTCAAGAGCCTTTAACCATACTCATACCTGATGATAATGTAGAATCCGTTCGCTCTTTCACATTAACTGAGGAGGAAAAACGACAAGTGAAGGAACATGTGAAACGCCTTGTGGACAAACTATAGGCAATAACGATACTGGAGGTGATAGAAGCTGCTTATTTGTGTAGCCATCGCCTTTAACGGACACCATAGACCTTATTCGTCGTTGTAATTGACCTGATTGAGGGATGCTTACGGACATCAGATCCGTTATGGATAAGAAAATGAACGAATATGTCTCGTTCCAAGGGGAATAGCGGCTTTCATGTCCGTTAGCCTCACTATTAGCTATAAATATCACAAATAGCGGAACCTGTGTCCGTAAGCTTTGTTCTAATTGCTAAGACGCCGAATGGTTTTGACATTCAAGCGTCTTTTTCTTGATTATTTTGTGTTATCTGTTATAGTAGTTGTATAACAGACATCAAAGAAAGCGGTGACCGCGATGATGATTAAAATCAATTTGCAATCGGATGTTCCGTTGTACACCCAATTGACAAACCAAATTATTGAAGGAATCGCCAGCGGCGCGCTTGCTCGAGGAGAAGCATTGCCCTCCGTACGCTCTCTGTCTTCTGATCTGGGTATAAATATGCATACGGTTAACAAAGCTTACTCAGCATTAAAGCAGGAAGGTTACGTAGAGATCCATCGTCAGAAGGGAGTCGTTGTACAGAACAGTCTACCTGAGGCGGATGATGCCTACTATCGTCAATTGGAGGAGAAGGTAAGGCCGATTATTAGTGAGTCGATATGCCATAATGTAAGCGAGGATGCTCTGCTTGAATTATGCCGCTCGATTTTCAAACAAATTCGTTCATCGGGCAAAGCGACTTAACCATACGCTGCTGCCTACAAATAACTGTATGTGAAAGGATGGTCAAACACGATGGAAAATTGGGGCTTCTGGCTGATGCTAGTCATTATTTTTGTTCCCATAAGCTTTATTTTTATTGCGACACCCTATCTCACAAGACGAACAGAAAGCTTTGGCATATCGGTGACAGAGGAGGTTTACTGGCATCCGGATATACGGGGGATGAGGAGAAATTATGCTATTGTTCTAGCTATCTTCCATATTCTCTTGCTTATTGCTGCTGCAAGCTTTATGAATCTATCCGATGAGAAACAAATGTCATTGGCTATAGGCGGCTATACGTTTGCTGTGATCGGAGTATCCTTCGCCGTATATCTTTTCTTTCATTTTAAAATGAAAAAAATGAAGCGCGAGCAAGGGTGGATGAGTCCTGTTATCCAGTCCGCGATCGTCGATACTTCATTCAGACGTCGTAAACTAAGCGTGTCATCTTACTGGTTTATACCTCATATCCTGCTATCCCTTGGGACACTGGCTGCCGTACTTCTATTCTATGATCAATTTCCAGACCAATTGGTTATGCAGTATGATTTTGCCGGAAACGCGACTAGAGTAGTCGATAAATCATATTCCTCATTATTATGGCCGGTTGGGACGCAATTCATCATGATCGCTGTTTTCCTTCTTATTAATTATAGTATTGTCATCAGTAAACAGCAGATCGATGCCGCAGATCCAGAAGCATCCGTCCAGCGAAATATGAAATTTCGGCATAGCTGGTCCGTTTTTCTAGTTGCTACCGGCTTTTTGACTACAGTGCTATTCTCCTTTATAACGATCCTTCCGATTCTGGATTTGCCGCAATCAAGCCTCATCATTGTATCTACTGCGGTACCTGTAATCATTGTAATAGGATCTATTTGGTTGTCGGTCCGTTTAGGCCAAGGAGGGAGCCGTATTCGGATGCCGGGTGGTACCGCAAGCGGCATTGGAACAGGGCCAACGGATGATGATCGCTACTGGAAGCTAGGAGGAATCTACTACAACCCGTCAGATCCAGCTCTTTTTCTTGAGAAGCGATTTGGCATAGGCTGGACGATAAATTTCGGTCATCCTCTGGCATGGTTAATCTGTATTATTCTTGTGGCTGTTATTGTTATCTCTATATTGCTGGGTAAATGAGGAAAACGTATCTGAAACAAACGAATTTAAGGAGGAATTCATTCATGAAAAAATGGTTTTCATCCGCATTAGCACTTTTTTTGTTCATGACCGTTCAGCCCGTTATCGCTTCAGCCGCTGATATTAATGTACTTGTGAACGGTCAGAAGGTCGTATTCACAAACGGAAAGCCTTACATGAAGGGCAGCGAGGTCATGCTGCCGGTTCGCGATATTGCCAGCGGCCTGGGTATGAAGGTTTCGTTTGAGAAAGCTAAAAACGAGGTGCGCCTTACTTCGAATGAATTAACAGCTGTTCTCAAAGTGGGAGAGAGCAAGGTTTCTATTAACGGTAAAATCCACGCTTTCAGCACGGCTTCTGCGATCAATCAGTACTGTACGTATGTACCATTATCATTTTTCTCAAAAGAACTTGGAATTGATGCGTCTTATGAAGAAAAAACAAAGAAAGTATCTCTCTCCAGAACAGAGCTGAATACGGATGCATTGGCTCGCCAAGTGATTGAATTAATGAATAAAGGCGGCTACCAGCAGCTTTGGGACGATTATTTCGACGAGCAGCTTCAAAAGGCGGTATCGCAGTCTGTACTTGGCACAACGTGGAAAGAGCTCGTAAGGCAGGCCGGTGAATACAAAAACACCCTCTCGCTTTCGTCAGACAACATAAATGATGGAGGCTCGGTAGTTGTCGCGATTCTCGCTTTCGAGCATATGAATATGAAGCTGAAGCTCACGATTAATCATACAGGCAAGTTATCCGGCATGCTCATACAGCCCGCAGCGCTTGAGGCCGACGCTCCTGCTGGAGTAACAGAGGAGACGGTGGTCATCGGTGAGACATCGCGCTTTCCGCTGGAAGGAACATTAACGCTCCCGAAGAATGCGACTGGAACTGTTCCAGCGGTTGTGCTTGTTCAAGGGTCAGGTCCAAGTGATCGCAATGAGACAGCAGGAGCATACACACCGTTCCGAGACCTTGCTTGGGGTCTGGCAGAACAAGGGGTAGCTGTACTTCGTTATGACAAGCGAACCTATGCGCACGCAAATGCACTAGCGGCAGAAGCAGCAAGCATAACTGTGAAGGAAGAGACAGTTGATGACGCTATTGCTGCAGCTGCGCTGCTTAAGAAGGATTCCCGAATTAATTCGGCACAGGTATATGTCATCGGACATAGTCTCGGAGGTATGCTAGCGCCGCGAATCGATGCAGAGGGCGGCGATTTTGCCGGACTTGTACTGCTGGCGGGTTCTCCGAGAAGCCTATGGGAAATTAGCTATGACCAGAATGCCAGCTTTATCGCAGCCATGAAGGATGGAGAAACGAAAACAGTAAATAAGATTTGGCTGGAGTCCGAGCTCAAGCGTGCAAAGACTATTGTCAATATGACGCCCGATGAAGCGAAGGCAGCGACTGTTTTCGGTATACCTGCAAACTATTTTAAGGAAATGGATGCTCATAAGGCCAGTGATTATGCAGTTAAGCTGACTAAGCCGGTTTTGATTTTGCAAGGCGATAACGACTTCCAGGTTTATCCTGATAAAGATTTTCTAGAATGGAAGAAGCTTTTGAATGGGAAAGAAAATGTTAGTTTCAAGCTATATCCGGGTCTGAACCACTTCTTTGTTAAATACGAAGGAGCGGGCAAGGGGACGTTGGAGGAATATAACTACCCCGGCCATGTGTCACAAGATGTGATCGATGATGTAGCATCTTGGATACTGAAGAAATAAGTAGTAAAGCTGAAAGCCCGTATCTTCTTCCCTGTATGGGAATGAGAGATGGGCTTTCTATTATTTAAGGGGACGATGCCGAAGCGATAGGAGCATTCGAGAAAATAGTCTATTTATGTTCGTAAATGTGTGTTATACTTGTAAACGAACAAAAACAAACCATATAGGAGGTTTTACCCCCATGGAAGTACGTCATACAACAAATCCAACTGATGTAAAGCAATATACGACAGATCGTCTTCGCAGCGAGTTTTTAATTGAAAGCTTATTCGAGCAGGATCAAATCAAGATGACCTACACTCACTATGACCGCATGATCGTCGGCGGTGCTTTCCCTGTGAAGGAAGCGATTGAGTTAGAAGCTGCAGCTACTTTGAAAACAGAATATTTCTTGGAGCGCCGTGAAATCGGCTTTTTAAATATTGGTGGACCCGCATTAATATCCGTTGACGGCGAATCGTATGAGCTCGACAAGCTCGATGTTCTCTACGTAGGGAAAGGCAAACGCAAGGTTGTGTTATCCAGCGTAGACAAAGCAAACCCGGCTAAGCTGTATTTCTGTTCAGCGCTTGCGCATAAGGAAATCGCTACTCGCAAAATGACAAGGGAAGAAGCCAACCCGAATCATCTCGGCTCACAAGAAACATCCAATGAGCGCATTTTGTATAAATACATTCATAACGATGGCATTCAAAGCTGCCAGCTTATGCTTGGCGTTACGAGCTTGCAGACAGGCAGCGTTTGGAACACAATGCCATCTCATGTCCATGATCGCCGTATGGAAGCATATCTGTATTTCGACATGAACGATGATGCGCGCGTTTTTCATATGATGGGTGAACCGTCGGAGACAAGACATCTTGTTGTGGCGAATGAGCAAGCTATTATTTCTCCACCGTGGTCGATCCACTCCGGTGTTGGTACAAGCAACTACACGTTCTGCTGGTCGATGGCAGGCGAGAACTATACGTTTACAGACATGGACGCAGTGCCTGCGAGCGAGCTAAAATAGAAATAATCGCTACAGGAGGTGCTCCATGCTTGCTGCTGAAAGGCATCGTAAAATTATTGAAAAATTAGAACAGCTTGGCGCGGTCAGAGTATCCGAGCTAAGCGAACAGTTTCAGGTAACGGAAAAAACCGTTCGTGAGGATTTAGAGAAGCTTGAGGAGAAGGGACTTCTGAAGCGCACGCACGGAGGTGCAGTAACAGAGCAGAACGGGGAGGACAGCCTGTTCCCGCTGCAGTTCCCGAATAGCAAGCATGGTCAGGAGAAGTCTGCTATAGCTTCCCTTGCTCTGACCTGCATTGAACCGAATGATATTATCGCGCTTGATGCCGGGAGTACGACGCTGGAGATGGCGAAGCGTCTGCCCAATATGCCGATAACGGTGCTCACGAATGATTTGCTCATTATTCGCGAGCTAACTGCGAAGGATCAGGTCAGACTTGTTATCCCTGGAGGATATCGACACAATAATCTGCTCATTGGCGCAGAATCGCAGGAGTGGATTAGGCGTCTGAACGTCCACAAGCTGTTTCTGTCCACGACAGGCATACATTTGGAGTACGGCTTAACTATTTTTACTGAAGAATTGGCGAAGCTCAAGAGGCTCTATATTGAGAATGCGAAAACAATCTATTGTCTCGCTGATCACAACAAATTCAATAAAGGCGCATTGATTACATTTGCCGGTCTGGAAGAGATTGATTATATCATTACCGATGATGGCATCGATCCTGAAGTGGCGGCAAAGTATGAGGCCCTTCCTATTCAAATGCTGAAGGCTGAGCTGCCAAATGCCGCGAAGCGCAATAAAGGAAAGGTGTGAAATCATGAGTTTGTTTGATTTGACAGGAAAAACAGCTGTCGTAACGGGTGCAGGCCGTGGCCTCGGAGAAGCTATTGCTATTGGTCTAGCACAAGCTGGCGCTGATGTAGCGCTTGTGACAAACAGTACGCCTGCTGACAAAACGGCAGCGGCTGTTCGTGCTTTAGGTCGTAAAGCGATTACGATTCAAGCGGACGTGTCGGATCGCTCGAACCTTGCTGGCATTATTGAGCGCACGGTTAGTGAACTGGGACGCATTGATATTCTAGTAAATAATGCTGGCATTATTCGTCGTACGCCTGCTGCTGAGCATAGCTATGAGGATTGGCAGGATGTATTGGATGTTAACTTGAATTCGGTATTCGTCCTTTGTCAGCTTGCAGGCAAACATATGATTGAGCAGGGCTCAGGAAAAATTATTAACGTGGCATCCATGCTTTCATTCCAAGGTGGAATGAACGTTCCTGGCTATACCTCAAGCAAGCATGCGGTTGCTGGTTTGACGAAGGCGCTTGCGAGCGAATGGGCTAGCAAGGGACTCCAAGTAAACGCGATAGCGCCAGGCTATATGAGCACAGATAATACAGAAGCACTGCGTGAGGATCCAGTTCGGAGCGCGCAAATTTTGCAGCGGATTCCAGCTGGACGCTGGGGGACGTCGGAGGATTTAATCGGACCAGCCGTATTTCTAGCCTCAGCGGCTTCCGATTATATGAATGGTCATATTATGGCGGTTGACGGCGGTTGGCTAGTTAAATAATTATTACTTCAAATAAAACCGCTCTGGCTCACTCAGGTTCAAGGGAACCAAAGGAACCAGAGCGGCTTTTTTCGTGTAATTCGCAAGCGCTACTTAAAATAATGAAACATAATGAATGGAGCGTTGTCTTAATACGAGTTCCTCAGCATCAAGCTCAGCGGGGTTCAATTGTTCATTTCTTGTCGTTACTTGATTGATAGCAGCGGCAAATAGCTCGAAGATGCGACCGTCTTTATCGGACTTGTCATACTGGCAATCTTGAAGAGGCGGGAGAGAAATGATTCCGATAAAAGAGACAAGTAGATCACTGCAGCGTTCCAGATCAATCATATCTTCGGTATCAGCCACAAATAGCTCACTCCATCCATAGCCTTGACTGGATGTTAAACGAAGACATACGCGAAAGCCTGCGGAATCGACTGCAACAGCGGGGATGACGAACAACTCAATGCGCGAAACAGATAATGACGGGGACTGATCCATGAGAAAAGGTACATGGCTTGCAGATTGACAAATCATAAATAAACCTCTCCTTTGTTCGCTTACGAGGTTAGCTGTCGGATTCGGGCTAGAGAGTATGCCCTACCAGGGTTACAAATCCCTGGATTCACCCCCTGCGAGTCGTAATAATTACGGTCGCGTTTGGTTCCCCCGCTTTTTCATAAGAAAAATTAAGCGTGAATGTGGTTTGCACTATATTTTAAACCTATTATGCTCATTTGTAAACCTTCCCAACTCACTTGTTACAAAATAAGGAAACCGAAAAAGGGTCGTAAATCATAAAATATCTGAATATTTGGAATTCGTGATTTCAAATTTATGGAACTTCTTTTTTTGAAAACAAGAGATAAACAGAGAAATAATAAGCTATGTAGAGCTCTTATTAAATGTAAGCGGTATCATCGGTCTTGAACCAGCTGTAGCAACCTAATTTCGACTCGGGAATCGCTTTACAGCGACTATGGAGGAGAGTAACATTCGATACAGGATTTACAAATCATTTTTCATTGACTGATCGCTGAGTATCCGTGCAAGCGGATAGCGGGGGAACCAAATTGTTACGCGCGGCATGCGTTCGATGTGAGAGTCGAACAATTGCATCGCAGGGGTGAATCTTTGAACGGCACCATGGATGCCGAACAAAGTAGGGCGACTCTCACCGCCCGAATCCGACAGCTAACCTCGTAAGCGTAGTTCTGAGAGAGGCAACAACCAACGCGCTCCCTGCGGCTTGTTAAGCTGCGGGTCAAGAAGCCGCGGGAGGAGGTCCTCTTTTCCTGCAGGCTTCTTTTTTGTTGCCATTTTTGAAAAATCCGAAAAAAATTGCTCATTTATAACGCGCTTCCTATACATCTGATTGATTGGCATTGCTGTGAAATTCATTGTTTTTTGAGGAGGATCTATTTTGGATATTTTACAGCTAGTCATTGTTATTGCCGTTCTTATCCTGCTGGTTAAACCGCTTGGAACGTATGTGTATCAAGTATTTGCGAACGAACCTAGCCGGCTTGACCGATTATACGGAGGTACGGAGCGGCTTATATTTCGAATGATTGGTTTGAAGCAGCGTGCTGGCATGAGCTGGAAGGTTTATGCACTTAGCTTTGTTGCAACCAATATTATTCTAGTTGTCCTATCTTATATCATACTTTCCTTACAATTCGCGCTTCCGCTAAACCCGAATGCGATTGGAGGCATGGAGCCGACTCTTACGTTTAATACCGTAATCAGCTTTATGACGAATACCAATTTGCAGCATTACAGTGGAGAAAGTTCATTATCGTATTTATCCCAAATGGCCGTCATTATGATGATGATGTTCACATCGGCCGCTACCGGCTTCTCCGTTGCTATCGCATTTATCCGCGGAGTAACAGGCAAAGGAAAATCAGTTGGCAACTTTTTTGAGGATTTTGTTAAAGCGAACACTCGAATATTTCTGCCAGTATCTTTTGTTATTATGCTGGTTCTTGTCGCTTTGCAAGTACCGCAAACATTAGATCCAACCTTGACGGTAAAAACGCTAGAAGGTGCCGTCCAGCAGATCGCGATCGGTCCTGTTGCTTCGCTTGAGGCGATTAAGCATTTAGGAACGAACGGCGGCGGCTTCTTTGGAGCTAACTCAGCACATCCATTTGAGAATCCAAGTCCGCTGACTAACGTAATTGAGATTTTGTCGATGTGGGCTCTTCCGGCAGCATTGCCCTACACATTCGGTTTGTTCGCCAAAAACAAAAAGCAAGGCTGGGTTATTTTCTCAGCTATGATGTGCTTATTTCTCGTATTTCTAACTGTCGCATTTGCTTCCGAGAAAGTGGGAAATCCGGCAATGAACGCGCTAGGCATTGATGCAGCGCAGGGCAGTATGGAAGGCAAGGAAGTCAGGTTCGGTATTGCGCAGTCTGCACTATTCACGACGGTTACGGCCGCCGCAACTACTGGCTCTGTCAATAATATGCATGATACGCTTACGCCGCTCGGCGGCATGGTGCCGCTCGCTGAAATGATGCTCAATGTTGTGTTTGGCGGCAAGGGTGTCGGGATCATCAATATGCTTATGTATGCTATTTTGGCCGTTTTTATTTGCGGATTAATGGTTGGCAGGACACCAGAGTTTCTACAGCGCAAGATTGAGCCGCGTGAGATGAAGCTAATTGCAATAGCTATTTTAACTCATCCCATTATTATATTAATTCCGACGGCAATCGCCTTTATGACGGATGCAGGTCAAGGAGCAATCTCGAACGCAGGCTACCACGGCATCAGCCAAGTGCTGTATGAATTTACGTCCTCCGCTGCTAATAACGGTTCCGGTTTCGAAGGGTTGAGTGACAATACGCCATTTTGGAATATAAGCACAGGGTTGGTCATGCTGCTCGGACGCTATGTATCCATGATCGTCATGTTAGCCGTTGCAGGCTCCCTGATGGAGAAACAGCCCGTTCCGGAGACTTTAGGCACTTTCCGCACTGACAACAAGCTGTTTACTGTGTTGCTGATAGGAACCGTTTTGTTGATTGGCGCTTTAACTTTCCTGCCGACTGTCGTGCTTGGACCGGTTGCAGAATATTTGACACTCCGCTAATGGATGAGGTGAACGGTAATGGTTAATAAAGAAAAGAAAAAAGGGCTGTCAGCTGCTGCTGTGAGGTCCGCTGCTATCGAAAGCTTCATTAAATTGAATCCTGCAGCGATGATCAAAAATCCGGTCATGTTTGTCGTTGAGCTTAGCACGATTATCGTTTTGTTAATGGTTGTCTTTCCTCATTATTTCTCGTCTCAGGATGCAATCGGATTTAATATAACGGTATTTATTATATTAATGTTCACGCTTTTATTCGCTAATTTCGCTGAAGCGATAGCAGAAGGAAGAGGCAAAGCGCAAGCAAATTCGCTCAAAAGGTCCAAGCAGGAAATGTTTGCAAACAAGCTTATCGGGGGCAAGGTAGTGGTCATTCCATCTACTGAGCTTCGCAAAGGAGATATCTTTATCGTCTCGCAGGGCGAGATGATTCCCGGAGACGGTGAAATTATAGAGGGACTTGCCTCGGTAGACGAATCAGCCATTACGGGGGAATCTGCAGCGGTCATTAAAGAGGCAGGCGGTGATTTCAGCTCGGTTACAGGCGGAACGAGAGTCGTCAGCGATTGGATTAAGGTAAGGCTGACGAGCGATCCCGGACAATCCTTTATAGACAGAATGATTGCCTTGGTAGAAGGCGCTAAGCGGCAGAAGTCTCCAAACGAAATTGCGCTGGATACACTGCTGACCAGCTTAACCGTCATCTTCTTAATCGTCGTTGTCACTTTAGCGCCTATCGCGAATTATGTAGGTGTCCATCTTGAAATTCCGGTATTAATTGCCCTGCTCGTATGTCTTATTCCGACGACGATCGGAGGGCTGCTATCGGCAATCGGTATTGCCGGAATGGATCGAGTGACGCAATTCAATGTGCTCGCGATGTCAGGTAAAGCAGTCGAGGCTGCAGGCGACATCAATACAATGATATTAGATAAGACAGGTACGATCACTTACGGCAATCGGATGGCGAGCGACATTATACCTGTTGGCGGTAACGAGCTCGTAACGTTGGCAGCGTGGGCGGCAATCAGCTCGGCCCAGGATGAGACGCCTGAAGGCAGATCCGTGCTGGAGTGGATGAAGAAGCAAAGCATGAGCTATGATGCTTCGCTTGCCCAAGGAGGCGAATTTATCCCGTTCAAAGCAGAGACGCGCATGAGCGGAATGGATTTGTCGGACGGCCGAAAAGTACGCAAGGGATCGGTCGATACCGTAAGGAAATGGGTGCTTGCGGGCGGTGGCCTTGTGCCTCCCGATTTAGAAAAGGTTTCGAATCACGTTGCCGCTTTGGGGGGGACGCCTCTTGCAGTCGCAGTCGACAACGAATTGCTGGGCGTCATTTATTTGAAAGATACCGTGAAGCCGGGAATGAAGGAAAGATTTCAACAGCTGCGGGAAATGGGCATCAAAACGATTATGTGCACGGGTGATAATCCCCTTACTGCAGCTACCATTGCCAAGGAAGCAGGCGTGGATGATTTTATTGCAGAAAGTACGCCGGAAGATAAAATTACGGTCATTCGCCGCGAGCAAGCCGAGGGCAAGATGGTTGCGATGACCGGAGATGGAACCAATGATGCGCCTGCACTTGCGCAAGCGGATGTCGGTCTTGCGATGAACAGCGGGACGATAGCGGCGAAGGAAGCTGCGAATATGATTGATTTGGACTCCGATCCATCCAAAATTATCGAAGTGGTTGCTATAGGCAAGCAGCTTCTGATGACGAGGGGGGCGCTGACCACCTTCAGTATCGCGAACGATATTGCCAAGTATTTTGCCATCATTCCTGCGATGTTCATGCTGGCTATCCCGGAGATGGGCGTGCTTAATATTATGAAGCTGGGCTCCCCATTATCGGCTATCTTATCCGCGCTCATCTTTAACGCCATCATTATTCCGCTTCTTATTCCGCTGGCGATCAAGGGCGTTACGTATAAACCAATGAGCGGGTCGCGGCTGCTAAGCAGAAATCTTCTTATCTATGGCCTGGGAGGCGTCATTGTTCCTTTCGCCGGAATTAAGCTTTTGGATTATGTAGTCCGTTTATGGGTATAGCATAGGCTAATAAGGAAAGAAGGCATGCAAGATGGACGATTTGTCAAAAACAAGCTCGCCGAAAGACTCATCACTCTTATCCGTTTCGATACGCATCAGTATTTTATTTATGATCATTTGCGGCATTATTTATCCGCTTGCCAGTACAGGGGCAGCGCAGCTGCTGTTCCCGAGCCACGCAAACGGCAGCTTGCTTAAAGACAGCAGCGGTCAAATTGTCGGCTCAGAGCTCATCGGCCAAAGCTTTGAAGATCCGAGTTTATTTCAAGGACGCGTATCGAGCATTGCTTATAATGCCGCTGCATCGGGCTCCAACAATTATGGGCCGTCAAACCCGGCTCTAATGGAGAGAACAGAAGCATCTATTAAAGAATGGAAGGCCAATAATCCAGACGTATCTATTGATAGGCTGCCTATAGATCTGGTTACAAATTCGGGTTCCGGTCTTGATCCGCATATCACCGTACAGGCTGCGAATATTCAAATTCCACGGATAAGCAAGCTTACCGGATTATCGTCAGCCGTGCTTCAGGATCTGGTGAAGGAGCATACAGAAGGCCGTGATTTAGCAATCTTCGGTGAAGAGCGAGTCAATGTGCTGATGCTGAATACCGCACTGGCAGCGCTGCATAAATAATAGGTCAATGCGGATGTCAGGCTGACAGCAATCGAGGAGATGAGGCAATTGGTTCCATTTCAAAGAAAATCGCCTGAGGAGCTGCTTCTGTCGATTGCGAAGCTGCACCGCGGCAGATTGAAAATTATTATTGGCGCGGTAAGCGGCTCAGGGAAAACCTATCATATGCTGCAGGAAGGAACGGGGCTGAAGCGGGATGGAATCGATGTGGTCATCTGCGCGGTTACTACTTTGCAAAGGCCCGAAACCGTCATGCAGCTGGGTGAGCTGGAGCGTATATCCAGCATTCACTGGTGGAGAGATGGCATCGAGCAAAAGGATCTGGATCTGGATGCTCTGGTCAGTCGCAATCCCGAGGTCGTGCTGGTAGATGGGCTGGCGCATCATAATCGTGCAGAGGCGCGTTTTCCAACCCGTCTGGAAGATGTTTTATTTCTGCTGGACAAAGGCATTAGCGTCATTACAACGATCAACGTATATGAGCTCGAAGGTGCAGATGAAGCAGCTTTGAAATGGACTGGCATACGGGCCCCGTTCACGGTGCCTGCCAACACGCTTGAGCTTGCAGATGAGGTCCGATTAATCGATGCTTCGCCCGAGACGATATTGAAGCGGCTTGAGGAAGGCGTGCTTGGCAGACAGACTAATCCAGCGATTGCGCGAAGAGATAATTTAGCTGTACTGAGAGAGCTGTCGCTAAGAATTGTTGCGGAAGGCGTCAACGGTTCTCTTGAGAAGCATCGTGAAGAACTTAGGCTCACAGGGCCGTCCGGAGCATCGGAGCGGATACTTGTAACAGCGCAATATCATTGGAACGGCTCAATCTATATACGAAGAGGGCAGCAGATCGCAAAGAGGCTGAACGGAGATATATTGGTAGTTTCCTTTGTACGTCCTGGGCGGAAGCTGACCAAAGAAGAACAAACGTTCAAAAATTCGATTATGAAGCTGACGAAAAAAGTAGATGGGAAATTTCAGGAGCTTCCGTTAAGAAATCGGCGCATGCTGTCGGCTGAGCTCGTTCGTTATGCTGATGAACAGCTCGTAACCCGAATTGTCATGGGTCATTCCAAGCAGAATCGCTGGCAGCAATTTTGGCAAGGATCGGTTGTAGATGATTTGCTTCGCAAAAGGAAACAAGTTGATCTGTTTCTAATGGCTGATCGAGCGGAGCATGAGGGCGAGCGGATTATGCCAGTCAGACAAACCGGTCATTCGAGGCGTGAGCTGTATCGCCGTTTCAGCGTGGAGGAAAAAGAACGGCAAATGGAAAAAATCCGCAGAGGAACGTTTCATGTGTACGTTGGGGCAGCGCCAGGTGTCGGCAAAACCTATACGATGCTCGTAGAAGCGAATGTGCTGCTTCGTAGAGGGGTAGATATTGTTGTTGGGCTTGTGGAGACGCATGGGCGAGCGGATACGTTAAAACAAATAGGCGACCTACCATTGATTGAACAACAAACGATAGCTTATAAAGGAACATTGCTGAAAGAGATGGATGTTGAAGCTATCATCCGTCGTAATCCTGAGGTCGTTCTCGTCGACGAGCTGGCTCATACTAACGTTCCGGGCAGCTTGCGCAAGAAGCGTTATGAGGATGTTCTGCATTTGCTAAACCAAGGCATTTCGGTTGTATCTACAATGAATATACAGCATATCGAAAGCTTGAATGATGCCATAGAGCAAATAACGGGTATCCGCGTTAAAGAAACAGTTCCCGATGCTATATTGCAGCTCGCGAATCAGGTCGAGCTGATAGACGTGACACCCCAAATGCTGAAGCAGCGCATGAAAGAGGGCAAAATATATGCGATGGATAAGGTGCAGCAGGCGCTTGGAGCCTTCTTTACAACGGGAAATATTATTGCTCTGCGCGAGCTTGCCCTGCGTGAAATCGCTGATGACGTAGACGAACGTCTAGAGGCGTGGGACTTTAATCGATCGCTTCGAGGGCCGCTGCGCCGACGTGAAGTGATATTTGTCTGTGTTGATATTTGCTCGAATGCAGAACGGCTCATCCGCCGCGGTTTCAGACTGGCCTACAGATTGAAATCCGAGTGGCATGTCCATTACGTACAGGAAAGCTCAAACTGGACAGGGGACATGGAAGGTAAACGGGATGCCGTCTTGAAGCTGACGGAAAGGCTTGGCGGCATATTCGAGATGTCGAAGGCGGAGAACGGAAACCAGATTGCGGCAGCGCTTCTAGCGGCTGCTGATCGTGCGAAGGCAACGCAGCTCGTTATTGGCCAATCCAATCGCCCTTTGCTTAATCGGTTATGGAAAGGCAATGTTGTCAGTCAACTGCTCAGGGGAGGCCGTCATATGGATATGCTCATTGTAGCAAATCGAGTGATGGAGAAATAAGGGGATTGGACAAGGCGACAGATCCCAACAAAAAAATACAGCCCTAACCGGAATCGGTTGGGGCTGTTTCACATGACCGCACTATTGCTCATTCTGTGGAGCGTGATCAATCCATTCCTGCGACCATACTTGTATTTCCCGAATAATCGGCTCTAGCGCGCGACCCTTTGCTGTTAAAGAGTATTCTATGCGTACAGGTATTTCCGGATAGACCTGCCGGTCAACAATACCTTCCATTTCGAGATCCTTGAAACGCTCAGACAATAATCTGCCGCTGATTGGCAATGCGGACTGAACGGCACAGAAGCGCTGCGGTCCGGACAATAGCTGATATATGATTAGGCCGGTCCAACGTTTGCTAATGATATCCATTCCTTTTTGGAAACGGGGACAAAGGGCTGGCTGATCCATGCTTATCACCTCTCTTGACTTACCTATAAGTATAACGCCAATAACTTATTTATACAAGCAAACATGGATAATGTTAATTACTTGACTAACATTAGTAATGAAACTATAATTAGTTACAAATAGTAAGTAAACAGGAGGTAGTTAATATGAAACCATTATTTCTTGCCCACGGATCACCAATGCTCGCAATCGAGCAGAATGCATATAGCCAGTTTCTACAAGCAACCGGAGCCAACCTAAAACCAGATGCAATTGTTATTTTTACAGCACATTGGGAAACAGAGGCAATAACAATATCATCCAAGGATGATGAATATGAAACGATTTATGATTTCTATGGTTTCCCAGACGAGCTGTATCAAGTGAAGTATCCGGCCAAAGGCTCGACGAAGATTGCGGAATTAGTTGGTCAGATGCTTACAGCGAAAGGCATTCAAATCGCATATAATGAGAATCGAGGACTTGACCATGGCTCATGGACGCTGCTGAAGCATATGTTCCCTAAAGCCGACGTGCCAGTCGTGCAGGTTTCTGTCAATCCTAACCGTTCCCCGGAAGAACAGTATGCGATCGGTGAGGCGCTTCAAGGCTTGAGCGCGCAAAATATTTTAATTATCGGAAGCGGCGTAACCGTTCATAATCTGCGGGCGGTGAACTGGGGGCAGAAGGAGCCGGAGGCATGGGCGGTCGAATTCGATGAATGGCTTATTCAGAAAATGAACAACAAGGATACTCACTCCTTATTTCAGTATGAACAGCTCGCGCCTCATGCCAGATTGGCGGTACCGCGTGCAGAGCATTTTGTTCCATTATATATAGCGCTAGGCAGCGGCGGTAAAGAAGCTTTGGCGAAAGTTATTTATCGCAGCTATGAATTCGGCACATTGAGCTATTTATCGATGCAATTTTGATCGTATATATACAGTAGAGAAGGTGAACTTTTATGATTAAGCCTAATATTGCGGCTATCATTAAAAATAAATTAAAACGGACACAAAACGGGAACGATGATATTTATGTCATTGGTCCGGTCAAGCTGCCGGTCGAGCTCGATGGCGAAACAAAAATATTTCATTGGTATAGCTGGATTAGCATGGAAGCAGGGCAGGAGCTGTCGGCAGAGCAGCTCGTTGAGAACTTAAACGAATTTAACTATGCGAACCTCCAGCAATCAAGCGTTCTCGTATACGGCGATTTCGAGAACAATGAGGATGCGCTCATACGGATGCACAGCATCTGCCACACGGGAGATATTTTTGGAAGCGCAAGATGCGATTGCGGCTTTCAATTAAAGCAGTCCATGCGTATTATTAGCGAGCATGGCTCCGGCGCTCTATTCTATTTGGCAAACCATGAGGGTCGCGGAATTGGCTTATTCAGCAAAGCGATTGCATACCTCCTTCAAGAGGATGGTTATGATACCGTTGATGCGAACACGGAGCTTGGTTTCTCGGATGATTCGCGGGATTATTCTGAGGCGATTGCGGTATTAAAGCTGCTGCGCGCGCTTCCGGTAACGATTATTACCAATAATCCACGTAAAGTGGATGCTCTGAGGAAAGGCGGCTTGAGCGTCGAAGGGCGAGTACCTTTATGGGGAAATACTTCTGTCTATAATGAGAAATATATTGGAACCAAGATGAATCGCTCGGGCCATTTCAGGCAAGAGCCGAAGTCCAGCATTAGCGTGAAATAATAAAGCAGCCTGGTACCAGTATGGAGGAAATCCATTATATGCTAGTATAAAATCCGAAAAAAACCTCGTTTTAAAGGTGTGTCGGATAAGACAAAAAAGCGTTTAGAATAGCCTGAAAACGACAAAATTCTTTTGCGTTCCTCTTCCTTTTCAAGTATGATGAGAAAAACTGAACTCATGTTCATCTCAAAGGAGTAACAACGGATGCATTCAAAAACAAGTCATTGTAAAATTGTTGATTGTACGATCCGCGATGGCGGACTCGTAAATAACTGGGATTTTAGTGTCGAGTTCGTTCAGCATTTGTACCAAAGCTTGAACGAAGCCGGCGTCGATTATATGGAAATCGGCTACAAAAACTCGCCAAAGCTGCTTAAAGGCGCTGAAAGTGCAGGCCCTTGGCGTTTTCTGAATGATGATTTTTTGAAAAAAGTAATTCCGAACAAAGGCAGCACTAAGCTGTCTGCACTTGTTGATATCGGACGCGTTGATGAGAATGATATTTTGCCGCGCAGTGAGAGCATGCTCGACCTGATCCGCGTTGCTTGCTATATTCAAGATGTTGACAAGGCGTTGGAGCTTGTTCAAGTATTCCATGACCGCGGATACGAAACGACTATTAACATCATGGCGCTTTCCAATGTTATGGAAAACCAGCTAATTGAAGCATTTCAATTGATCAATGACAGTGTAGTAGACGTTGTTTACGTTGTTGACTCCTATGGCAGCTTGAAACCAAGCGATATGAGCTACCTCGTTGACAAGTTCCGTCAGCACCTGCCTAATAAACGTCTTGGCGTTCATGCGCATAACAATCTGCAGCTTGCTTTCGCGAATACGTTGCTTGCAGCAGAACATGGCGTTGAACTGCTTGATGCATCTGTATACGGAATGGGCCGCGCTGCCGGTAACTGCAACACGGAGCTGCTTGTATCTGAACTGAAAAATACGAAGTATACGGTTCGTCCGGTACTGGATATGATCGAGAAATTCATGATTCCGCTTCGCGAGAAGGAAGAATGGGGCTATATTATCCCTTATATGATTACAGGGATTTTGGATGAGCACCCTCGCTCTGCGATGGCGCTTCGGGATTCCGAAGACAAGGACAAAGGTGTGGAGTTCTACGATCGCCTTACAACACCTGAAATTGCACACGGTAAATAATAAGCTGAGCTGCTTTAAACGTCCACGGACGGTATGAGCTTCGTTTCACGCTGTAATAGAAGGGGCTGCTTCAAAAGGTGAATTTATCCTTTTGAAGCAGCCCCTTGTTTGTATGTGCTGAACGATGGATTATTGTTCAATCAACTCGCCGTCGCCGCGAATCGCCGCTGCTTGATGCAGCTCATTGGGATGAAAGTAGCCTCTTCCACGAAAGAATTGGCCGCTTCTAGCTCCTGCCAAGAGCTCAATTGCAATGTTCTCGCTTTGTCCAAACCAAGCGAGCAGCTCACGGTCAACAACCCCATTAATATCAATATACCATAGCCTGTCTCCATATTCGGTGACACGGACAAGCTCAGCGGAAGTGTATGCAAGCTTTGCGGTTTGGTGCTGATAAGTTATTTCGAGTGTAATAATATCAAAAGTTTCCACGATGAAGTCCTCCTGTACCTGGCATCATGCAGTCGAATCTTCGATGCGACGCATATCTGTTTTCGATTGTAAAGGTATGGACTCCATTATGCAACATTTGTAAGCTGGACTACGTTAGATTAGGAAATACAAATAAAGGGGTTGAAGGAATGAAGACGGATCATTCGTTCAAAGGGCCGTATAAACAAAGAAAAGGCCAAAGCGGGTACTTCATTATTTTGCTATCGTTAATTGTAATGCTGAGCGCGTGCTCATCCTCTTCAAACAAAGCATCAGAAAGTGGAACCTATAATAGTTCGAATCGCGGCGAAACAACAGCGGCCAGAAATGATAAATCAATCAGTACGGATAACCGCGCCCCATCTGAGAGAGAAAGTATGCCTATGAAAGAAAACGGCAAACGCAGTTATCCCAATAAGGTCGAAAAAGATGTACAGGCAGGCCAGCTAACGGCAGGTGAATGGGACGATCTATCAGCTTGGGAGCGCTTTGGAAATTTGGTGAATGGTCTAGAAGCTGATACAAGCAAACGAATCTGGCAATTTTGGAATTTTCAAAGGCTGGAGGTTATCGTGTCTGCTAATGGGAAAGCGGTATCCGATGCGGATGTACAGCTGAAATCTGGCAAACAGACGGTATGGAGAGCACGTACAAACACGGAAGGAAGAGCCTACGTATATGCGGGTTTGTTCGATAAGGATACAGCAAACCAAAGCTCATTTACCGTTTATGTCGAATCAGATCAGGCAGCTAAACAAACGCAGGAAGTAAAAGTTCCAGAGCAAGGCTCCATTAAGATTGATTTGGGTAAGGCGGCTGCTATTTCTGATGCGGTAGATATTATGTTTGTCGTAGATACGACGGGTTCGATGGGAGATGAGCTGAATTATCTCGGAGCAGAGCTTAAAGATGTTGTGAAGCGTGTGTCCGATGAGCATGGAAATCAGCTAGATATGCAAATCAGCGCCAACTTTTATCGTGACAAGCATGATGAATATATTGTAAAGCCATATCCGTTCACAAAGGACATCAATAAAGTGATCGATCAGTTTACGAAGCAAACCGCAGAGGGCGGCGGCGATTATCCGGAAGCTGTCGACCAAGCGCTCCGGGATGCCATTCATGAGCATCAGTGGAGCAAGGAAGCGCGTGCGCGCCTATTATTTCTCGTGCTGGATGCGCCGCCGCATGATGATCCGCAGGTGATTGATGAGATCAAGCAGCTTACAGAGGATGCTGCCGCAGCAGGCATTCGCATCATTCCAGTAGCCTCCAGCGGGGTAAGTATAGATACGGAATATTTAATGCGCTTCTTTGCTGTAGCGACTGGCGGCACATATATTTTTCTAACCGATGACAGCGGTATCGGGGAGGAGCATCTGGAGCCTGCAGTAGGCGAATATGAGGTTAAGCTGTTAAACGACCTGCTTGTCGAGGTTATTAATCGTTATTTGAAGGAGTAGACGAACAAAGGGCCAGCCGTTAAGCATACAGCATGCTTAATAGCTGGCCCTTCTTCATTTTTAATACAGCTTGCCGAGCTTATACAATACATTGGACAGCTTCATGACGGCATGATTATAGCAATTTTGACGGAGGGTGAATGGTTCTCCAAAGAATGCTGGCAAAATGCCGTTTAATGTATGCTGCATTTTGTCATATAACATTTTGTACACTTGCTCTTCGCTCAAAAACTGCGTATCGCGTCCCTGCAGCCATTCAAAGTAGGATACGATAACGCCGCCAGCGTTCGCTAATATGTCTGGAATGATAAGAACGCCTCGAGCGGTCAGTGCTTCATCTGCTTCGCCTGTTACAGGTGCGTTGGCACCTTCTACAATCATGCGGGCCTTCACCTGCTCCACATTATCTTTGCGGACTTGCTCCTCAAGAGCAGCAAGAATGAGTACATCAACGTCCAGATATAGAACGTCCTCGCGCTTCAGTATTTGAGCTTTCAAATTAAGAGCGGCAAGTGCCTCCTCCGTATCTGGCAAATCCCCTTTGTGGAGAAGGGCGTAGTCAATCAACGAAGGGATGGAAAGACCATCTGGATTATACAGGGTTACGTTCCGATCGCTCACTGCAACTACTTTATTCTGCAAATAGCTGCATTTGTAGGCTTCAAGCGCGGTAATCGAGCCCACATTTCCGAAGCCCTGCACGGCGATAGTCAGCGGACGATCCTTAAGTGCCAATGCTGATTGGGCGAAAGTATTTGTGCTGCCCGCAAGCCAGCTGCTTTGGGATTTAAGGAAATCATGAATCAAATAACGGAATGTGAAATAGACGCCTTTGCCAGTTGCTTCCCTACGGCCTAAGGAGCCGCCGTTGATGACGCTTTTGCCGGTGAAGCTGCCAAGGTATGGCTGACCGGGATGAATGCTTTTGTATTCCGCCATCATCCAGTCCATCTCACGTTCGCCTGATCCCATGTCTGGGGCTGGAATATCTTTGTCCGGTCCTAGTATATCGCTAAAGTATTGCACATATTTTTTGCAAATGAGATAAAGCTCTCTCGCGGAGTAATCGCGAGGGTTTATGATGACTCCGCCTTTACCGCCTCCAAAGGGAACCTCGTGCAGAGCGTTTTTTAGAGTCATTAGGGCTGCGAGATTGGTTACTTCCTCTTCATTGACCATTTCGTGAAAACGAATACCGCCTTTATAAGGTCCAAGCGTATCATTATGCTGAATGCGATAGGCCGGAATACGCACGACATTGCCGTTATCTAATGTTATACGCAGAAAAGCTTTATGTACTTTATTTGGTGTTGACAAAATGGCGGCAAGAGATAAAAAGACTTGCTCACGCGATTGATCCTGCAAATGCGGTAAAAAAGCTTGATCTCCCATTAAAGCGTTTAAGGATTGCTGTACGATGGCACCTGTTTGACTAGCCATGACTAAACGACCTCCTCTGTACTCTGTTATTTCTACACGAATAGCTCAAGCTGCTTAGGCTTACCCTCTTACTTTACCATATTACCGAAATTAAACCAAAAACCCCTCCTTTTCGACTCCATCGACACAGTGTCCATGTTCGAAACGTTGGAGGGATTTCTACTTTTCTTAGGCGCTTAGGATAAGCTTAGTGTGGCTAAGTTAATTTAAGAAGCACAGAGCTGTGAGGGAGCATAGAGAATTCCAGCTGCCCCAGTTTGCCGAGGTCCTCACGCTTCCATAGGTCGCGGACATGTGGAGCTTCGCTCAAGCCAAGCTGCTCAAGAGAAACAGCAACGGTATCCGAAGACTCGCCTGCATTAAATAAGGCAACATAAAAGCTTCCAGTCTCACTCTTTGACGTCCATACAATACGTTCTTCTTCACGGAACAGCTGCCGAGCATCGCGTCCGTTTCGGTGAAGCTCAAGCACCTCATCGTTCGTTATTAATGACAAGGTCCATTCGTCGTTATCCCGCAGCTCACCGCCAAACATAAGGGGAGAACGGAAAATCGCCCATAAGGACATCATGGTAACCTGCTCATCCCTCGTAAACCTTGTCCAGCGGTCGCTTCCTCCGCCATCCACGGAGCGGATGCCTAAATGACCGAGCGGAAGCATATCGCAATCCGGCCAGGCTCCTTCGGCAACAAAAGGCGCCCACTTCTCGCAGCGCTCGAACATATCATGGAGCAAATGCCATAAATCCCAGTAATCGTCTGTCATACGCCACATATTAGCATGCGCTGTGAGTGCTGAGGCGTGCTCCAGCGGAGCAGGACCTGGCGAGAGGCTGAGCACCATATCTCTTCCGCATTGATCAATAGCTGATTGAATGAGCTTGATCTCATCCAGATGAATGCCATAAAGACGCGAAGCAGCGATATCATCAACTTTGACGAAATCAACACCCCAGGATGCATATAGATCAAATAAAGAATTATAGTACTGCTGAGCGCCTTCCTTGGAAGCATCAACGCCATACATATCCGTGTTCCAAGGACATATAGAGTTAGTATGCGCAATGGAGCGTGCTGTTGCGCTCGTTCCCATAATTTTGGTATCCGCATGTACAGCTTGCCGCGGAATGCCGCGCATAATATGGATGCCGAATTTCAATCCAAGGCTGTGTACATAATCGGCAAGCGGCTTGAAGCCTTGTCCATTCTCAGCAGATGGAAAACGCGAAACGGCAGGCTGCAAGCGCGAGTACTCATCCATTTCGAGCGGTACGAACGGACGGTACTGCGATGAATTAGCGCCAGGCTCGTACCACTGAATATCCACAACAATATATTCCCAGCCAAAGCTCTTTAAATGCTGAGCCATATATTCCGCGTTTCCTCTAATTTCATCTTCCTTTACACTGGCGCCATAGCAATCCCAGCTGTTCCAGCCCATAGGCGGCGTTAATGCGAATTGGTGATGCTTTGAGCTAATAGTCATCGTTAATCGTCCTCTCATATCGTAATATTGCTCTCTACGATAATCGTAAAACGAAACAGAACCTATGAATAGCACAATTTATTGCGATTAGATGTAAAATATTGCTTTCTAATCGAATTGTAATCGATCAATGAAGGGAAGCTCCTTCGCCAAGCGGAAATCTCGCGGAGGAAATCCCACCTTGCTGCGAAAGACTTTACTGAAGTAACTGCTGCTTGAATAACCGACGCTATGCGCAATGTCTTCAACCGTGAGCTCCGTTTGGCGCAGCAGCTGCACCGCTTTCTCAATTCGCAGCTTTGTTACATAATCCATAGGTGTCATGCCAGTTGATTGCGTAAAAACTCTCGTAAAATAATATTTGGACAATGATGCGGCATCTGCAACGTCATCCAAACTTTGCAGCGTATGAAATTCGGCTTCTATGTATGCCACGGCCTGTTGAACCTGTGCGGGCCAAGCTGCTTTCTCCTGCTGCTGCGTCATGTTTGATTGGAGCAGTTCCATCATAAATCGATATATAAGTATTGATGCCTGATAGCTGTTTCCAATTCGATTTCCACAGGCTTCCGCATATAAATTTCGTAGCGATCTTGCAACGGCGCTCGATTGTTCGAATGAAGGTGTTGCACCAATGGTTTGCAGAAGCTCGCCCCATAGCTTGTGCAGATGCTGCTGACGAATTAATACGAAATAAAACTCCCAATGATCACTCGATTGAGGCAAGCAGTAATGATGGTCTCCGGGAATTTCAGCCAAAAAGGCCATATTCTCGCGGATCGTATGTGTAACATCACCAAGCCTGAATTGACCGCAGCCGGACACGGTATACTGAATTAAATATAAGGGACCGTCAATTCGTTTCATCCCGTCCCAAAAGTAGTCAGGCTCAGTCACAAGCTGATAGCCTGTTGCAAACAGCTGGTAAATAGGCAGCTGAGCTTGCTCTTGGAATCGATAGCCATATACGCCGTGCGGCAGCTGTTGAAGCATGCTCATTGAGTGCCTCCTTCATCTATTAATCTATTTATCTACTAGGCAGTTGTACGAGTGCACTAGTAGTATAGTCGCTCAAGCCCGAATTCGTCGATATCCCAGATGAGGCTAACGGTTTAATTCATTATAATTGTTTATTATCAATTGTTGGATTGGAATAAATGGTAATATATAGATAGCGAGAATGTGTTATAGAAGGAGTGCGATATTTATTAATAACGAACAATATGTTGAACAGGCAATAAAATGGGCTCTTAGCCAAAAGGATTGTACGGAGTATCCATTGAGATGTCTTGCCTTTGTGGAAGATGCTTATGAACGAAGTAATGGGATTGAGATTTTTGGCGGAAGCAGCGCTAAAGAGTCTGCTGATAAGTATGAAGCGTGGCGGAATATGACGAATCCTGAGAAAGGAGCTTTTGTATTTTATGAATGCTCCGGTTTAGTTCAAGGCGAATTGAAAGATTGGGGACATGTTGGTTTGTGTATAGGCGAAAACCAGGTAATACATGCATGGGATAAAATTAGAGTGGATAACTATTTAGAAATAGAGAATTTGAGCCCTGCTCCAAGTTGGACGAAGCCCAAGTATATAGGATGGGCCCCGCTAGATCGAATCCTCGAAGGTTTTCGTGTTAAGGATTGGCTTTATGATAAAAATCAAAGGTGAGAATGGATAAATGAATATGATTAGGAATGAAAAAAATGTTGCCGGTCTTCCATTGCCTAATGAAACACGATTAGTATTGTCTAATATTCTGCCTTCTTCTGAATTAATAACCTGCTCGTTTGTGCTCGCATTTCAAGAGGACGCCCTATTATTAACGAATTTGTATGATAGAGGGTGGGACATTCCTGGCGGGCATATTGAACGAGGAGAGTCTCCCGCTCAAGCTATGCAAAGAGAATTATATGAGGAAACGGGAGCTTTAATTGAATCGCCTCATGTGCTTGGATATGAATTAATTAGATTGTTTAGCAAGCCAATTCATTATAAATATCCTTTTCCAGACAGTTACATGGTTTTTTACTGTGCAAAAATAGTAAGAATGGACGCCTTTGAAGGTAACATAGAAACAAAAGGTAGAGGCTTTTTTAAGCCAGAAGATGCTTATCATATTCCTTGGGTAAAGGGAAATCGGGCATTTTATGAAGAAGCTTTGAAATGGGCTATTAGCGAGTCCAAAGTGGAATAGTTGAAGCGGATCGGGGACTGAATGTAACTACTTTCTGTTCTTATTTATTGCTTACGGACATGGGATCCGTTATTTGTTAAATTTAACTGCAAATTTCCATGTTACGGACATGAGGTTCGCTATTATCCTTTGCGAGGACTATATTTGATGATTTTCGTTGAAATAACGACTCTCATGTCCGCTAGTCTTCGATAATGGGGTTAATAGCTGTAAATAACGTCTCCTGTGTCCGCTAGCTGTAGCTATTGCCTCATTACCATGCACTAATCATACGAAGGGAGGGGAAAATATGAAAATTGAATTTCTAGGTACAGGGGGAGCAATGGCCATACCGCGCCCTCTTTGCAAGTGCAGAGTATGCAGTGAGGCAAGAAAAATAGGGGTCCCATACAGCCGCTCAGGTCCAAGCTTATTTATTCACGGTCCGAACATTTTGATCGATACGCCGGAGGACATCTATTTTCAGATTAATCGTTCCAGTATCGAGAAAATTGACGGTGTATTGTACTCGCATTGGCACCCTGATCACATTATGGGCAGAAGGATATTGGAATCAATTCATGCAGATTGGCGAAGCTATCCCCCGAATAATAAGCAAAGCGACGTGTATTTGCCTGAGCAAGTAGCCATTGATTTTAGGCATCGTCTTGGTATGGGAGATCATCTTTCGTTTTTTTCGAAGCAAGGATATATAAACATTCATGAGTTAAAAGATGGTGAAGCATTCACATCAAACGGCGCAGTTATTACACCTTTTCGTTTGGAGGAGCCGTATGTTTACGCATTTCTTGTAGAGGATAAGAACCACAAAATGGTGATCGCTCCGGATGAGCTTAACAATTGGAAGCCTGATGATAGTTTGAATAATATTGATCTTGCCATATTGCCTATGGGAGTAGCCGAATATCATCCTTTAACAGGCGAGAGACAAATTCCGCAAGAGCATCCCGTGCTTCAAGAGGAATGTACATTCATAGAAACCGTTGAAATCATTAAAAGGCTGAATCCAAAAAGGACCATTCTAACGCATATTGAAGAATCGGATGGATTAAGTTTTGATGATTTTAAAGAGATAGAAAACAATTTAAAAGCGCAAGGCTTAAATATTTCGTTTGCCTATGATACTCTTATTGTAGATTTGGAATAAAGCTCAAAAAATAAAGGCAATACCCTACATTTGCTGCCAGGGTAATGCCTTTTTCTATAGGTTCAGTTTTTCTTTTCATCCGTTTCTGCTGCATAAGCGATTAGCGCAACTTCCGAGCCATACTGCTGTGATAGCTGCTGCTCCAGCTTGCGAATCGCATCGAGTGCGTCTTTTGTGTCGCTAAGCTCAGCGATCCGAAAATCCTTGTCCTTCAATATGTTCAACTCCCTTCTAAAACTTTTTTATAGAATGATCCATTACCCGGGCTGTTATACGTCATCAGCCAATTATAGGCTGCGCTGAGAAGCCATTCCATTCATTGTTCTTTTCATAAAGGTCGAGTAAACTGAAGCTGAGTATATTAAAGGGAAGTGACCTCTTGAGAAGCTTTTTACATAAAAAGATCAACCCGCAATTCTCCCTCAAGGAACGCTTGACAGCTATCCTCACAGGCTTAATGCTGCTAATCCTGCTTGCTGTGTCATCCATGCTGCTTATACCGCAATGTGCATTAGCACAGTCTCATTCCACCATCGAAGTGAATGCCGCTGCAGTTGAAGAACACGCCGGCCACAAGCATTCAACGGCTGCGCATGAGGATACCGGCATTACAGTAGGACAGGCTTTATTTTATGCGGCACGGGTATTGTATTATGTCACATTTATACTGGCTGTGGGCTTTATGCTCTGGTCGGTCGCACTTAGTGAAGGCTCGAATGATATCCAGCGCGGTTTCGTGCATCAATGGAGCTTACTAGCATTGCGTGCATTCCTTCTTGCTGTTCTTCTATTTGTATTCGTCAACCTCAGCAGCTTGCTGAAAAATGATGACGGCGGCAGTATGAACGGTTGGATTCGCCTTTTATTAGAATCGGAATATGGTTATTCTTTGCTTGGAGTGACGGTGCTGTCGCTGCTTGGCTTTGTCATACATAAATGCAACAATGTTTTCAAATGGATATGGGCGCTACTGCTCGCAGCCGCAGAGAGCTTTAACGGCCACATATATTCGCTTCCGGATCATACGCTAGCTTTATTACTCGATTTTATTCATATAACCGCTTCGGCCTATCTGGCAGGCGGTCTGGTGCTGCTGCTGTTGTTTTGGTATGTCGATCGCAAAGAAGCCGGAAGGTTTGCTGAGCGTTATACGAGAATAGCATGGCTGTCACTAGTAGTACTTGCGGTTAGCGGAATTGGAATGACAATTCTTCTGCTGCCATCCTGGCTTTACCTCATCTATACGAGCTGGGGTATTATGCTGCTTGTGAAAGCGGTGCTAGTTCTACTAGTTGCTGGAGTAGGGACTTTGCTGCACAGACGCGCGAAGAAGCGTGAGCTGCCAAGCGGCATGCTGGTTAAGCTGAACGGATTATTAATTTGCTTCATAGTTATCATCGTTAGTGTGTTCACTTATGTGAAACCATCTCCCGCAATGAAGCCATTCTCCTATCATAAAATGAGCAGTTTCCTGCATTACACTTTATCCATAACGCCTAACGGTCCAGGTCCGAATCAGATCATGCTGAAAGTATGGCTGCCTGAGCAGCTGGGGGCTCCAGAAACTGTGAAACTGCAGCTGCGTTCAGAGTCAAATCCTAAGCTTGCTGGTATCGACGTTCCTTTGCAGAGTGCTTTTTTCAAAGACAAGGAGAAGCTCTCATTCCCTGGCTTTACGGAAACGGGATATTTGGCTGCGAAAGTCGAACTCCCCTTGCGGGGGGCATGGACGGCTTCGCTTATTATTATTGACCATTCCGGGGTGGAAATTCGGCAAAGCATTGCATTTCGCAACGATTAAACAAAGAGAAGGAGGCTAGTCCTTTATGTCTTATAAATGGCTGAAATGGCTAATCCTATGGATTCCGACGATCACGATAGGGTTATGGGAATATGTACGGCATACTCTCTTGCTTCCCTATATTTCAATGGATCTTGGCAATTACCTTGCTCCTGTCTTTGTTTTTCTTATTACGCTTACGCTGCTGCGGGCATTGTTCGTCAAGCTGGAGCATATGCAGCAATCACTTCAACGCGAAGGCGTATTGAAGGCGGCCTTTGAGGAACGCGAGCAGCTGGCACGCGAGCTGCATGACGGTATATCACAGACCTTATTCATGCTTTCAGTGAAGCTGGATAAATTGGAGCGCGCTCAAACGAATTCGGACGTGCTGCAAACGACTGATCAGCTTAGACAGACGGTGCGCCATGTTTACGATGATGTAAGGCAATCCATTGCCAATTTGCAAGCTGCGCCGCTGCCGGCGGATTTGTCATGGATGCAGAGCATTCATCATCTTATCGATGAAATAGAGCAAACCAGCGGAATTCAGACTACCGTAGAATGGCATATGCGGGATGGCTTGCTTTCACACAAACAGAAGGTGGAGCTGCTCGCCATTATGCGGGAAGCGCTTATGAATGTGCAGAAGCATGCCAGAGCGGAGCATATTGTCATTCGAAGCGAGGACGGGAGCAAGAGCGGCGAGGAGAGCGACTTATTCCGCTGTATGATCAAGGACGATGGAGAAGGCATTTCAGAGGAGAAGCTGTACGAAAAAGGGAAATATGGCGTGAAAATGATGCAGGAGCGAGCAGCTGCAATGGGATGGAAGCTAACCTTGCAGGAGGGGCTGCCGCACGGAACCGAGGTTGAAGTTGTAGGAAGGGGCGTGGACAAATGATACATAAAATGATCCATATACGCGTGTTTTTGGTCGATGATCATCCGCATGGTCGTGAAGGCATGCGCGAAATCGTTATGAATGACGAATCTTTTATTATTGTAGGCGAAGCGGCAAGCGGTGAAGAAGCGATAGCCATGATTCCTGATGTAAAACCGGATCTCGTACTAATGGATATTAATATGCCGGGAATGGGAGGCCTGGAAGCTACGCATCGATTGAAGCTGCTGCTTCCATCCTTAAAGATCGTCATGGTAACAGTGTCCGATGACATCACTCATTTATTCGAGGCTATTAAGCGGGGAGCACAGGGCTACTTGCTTAAAAATTTGACTCCTTCAGCTTGGTTGGAATATTTGCGAGCCGTCTCCCTCGATGAAGCGCCCATGTCAAAGGAGCTTGCCTTCCGCTTGCTGCAGGAATTTTCGGCAAGCAAGACACAGGCACCAAAGCGAGAAGCAAGCAGCAGGTCGGCCTCCTTCAATAAAGAAACGGCGGTTATTACGACCCCACTAACAGAAAGAGAGAAGGAAGTGCTTGAGCGTGTTGCGACGGGCGCATCAAACCGCGAAATTGCGAGCGAGCTTGGTCTTTCGGAGCATACGATCAAAAATCACCTCAAAAATATATTGCAAAAGCTGCATCTCGACAACCGCGTACAATTGACGCGTTACGCCGTGGAGCAAGGCTTAGTTGATAGATGAGCCGGCAATTGCGTGTGAAATGCAGTGCGGTGTGCTGCTGGATGGTGCTGTAAGTCCATTTGAGTATATTGTTGCAGAGGGATGCAGCAGCTCAAATTGAACAATCACAGTACTATTTGTTTGATGAATTCATCATTTTATAAGCAATTGCCTTGAAAAGACTATGGTTGCTGTTGCAAGGCTTCTGCAGTTTGCATATAATAAGAATTAATGTTTGATAATCGTAGCAAAGCGATGATGGAGAAAAGTAAGCAGTGCTTTCGCACAGGGAGAAGACACCGTTGATTGAGAGTGTCTTTGTGAAATTAGGCTGCCGAAGTTCACTCCGGAGCAGACGCCTGAACCGCCGCAGCACAATGGCGCGTGTAGGGAGAGTCCGGTTCCCGCCGTTATGGGGCTAAAGGAATGGCAATCAGATGCTCAAGCATGCGCTAACCAAGGTTTTGGTTAATGGCAATGCGAGCGCATAGGCTTGTTATTCAAATTAGGGTGGTACCGCGGTTCTTTCGTCCCTTCAGGGAGAAAGGGCTTTTTTTTGTGTCATTTTGTGTCATGAATTAGGGAAGATGATATGGAGGCGAAGAGAAATGAAGGAAAGATTAGAAGGGCTGCGCGGCGAAGCGCTTCAAGAGCTGCAGCATGTGGAAACGCCACAGCAGCTTAATGATTTGCGAGTTAAGTATCTAGGCAAGAAAGGCGCGTTGACTGAGATTTTACGCGGTATGGGCGGGCTAAGCGCTGAAGAACGTCCGGTTATCGGCCAAGTCGCGAATGATGTTCGCGCAGCAATTGAGTCGGTTATCGATTCGAAGCAGGATGCTTTCCAGCAAGCAGAAACGAACAACCGTCTGCTAGCGGAAACGCTGGATGTGACTTTGCCGGGCAAAGGGCTTCCAAGCGGCGCTATTCATCCCCTCAATAAAGTAGCTCAAGAAATCGAGGATATTTTTATCGGCCTTGGCTATACGATTGCAGAAGGTCCTGAGGTTGAGACGGATTATTATAACTTCGAGGCTTTGAACCTTCCAAAAAACCATCCAGCGCGCGACATGCAGGATTCTTTCTATGTCACGGATGATATTCTAATGCGCACGCATACCTCGCCTGTACAGGTTCGTACGATGAAAGCGATGAACGGACAAACACCGGTTAAAGTTATTTGCCCGGGTAAGGTTTATCGCCGTGATGATGACGATGCGACGCATTCGTTCCAATTCAATCAGATCGAAGGCCTTGTTATTGGCAAAAACATCCGAATGAGCGATTTGAAAGGAACGCTGCTGCAATTCGTGCAACAAATGTTCGGCGCTCAAGCGCAAATTAGACTTCGTCCAAGCTTCTTCCCGTTTACAGAGCCAAGTGCTGAGGTTGACGTAACCTGCGTTCAGTGCGGCGGCAAAGGCTGCCGGATGTGCAAGCATACGGGCTGGCTCGAAATTCTCGGCTGCGGCATGGTTCACCCGCGGGTACTCGAAATGGGCGGCTATGATCCAGAAGAGGTTAGCGGCTTTGCTTTCGGCATGGGCGTGGAGCGTATCGCGTTGTTGAAATACGGCATTGACGATATTCGTCATTTCTATACGAATGATCTGCGGTTCTTAAGCCAGTTCGGGAGAATGTAGCAAAGAGAGAAGGGAAGAAGAAAAATGAATGTATCCTATAAATGGTTAAATGAATATATCGATCTGTCCGGATTTACAGGAGCAGAGCTGGCGGAGAAAATGACGCGCGGCGGCATTGAAATCGATGTTGTGGAATCTCGCAACAAAGGGGTAACCGGCGTTGTTGTCGGTTATGTGAAGTCGAAGGAAAAGCATCCGGATGCGGATAAGCTGAATGTTTGCAAGGTTGATGTTGGCACGGGCGAGGAGCTTCAAATCGTTTGCGGCGCCAAAAATGTCGATGCGGGCCAGCTGGTGCCTGTAGCGGTAATTGGAGCTGTTCTTCCTGGTGATTTCAAAATCAAGCGTGCGAAGCTGCGCGGCGTTGAATCGCAAGGGATGATTTGCTCGGCGAAGGAGCTTGGCTTAGATGAGAAAATGCTGCCGAAGGATCAGCAGGAAGGTATTCTCGTACTGCCGGCATCAACGAAAATAGGCACGCCGATCGTAGAGGTGCTTGGCATTGACGATGAGGTGCTTGAGCTAGATCTGACACCGAACCGTTCGGACTGTCTAAGCATGATCGGTGTAGCATACGAGATTGGCGCTTTAACAGGCCGAGAAGTTCGTTTGCCGAATGCGACGATTAATCATAGCTCAGTGCGGACAGACAGCCTCGTATCTGTAACTGTCAGCGCTCCAGAGCAATGCTCGCATTATACAGCACGCTATATTAAGCACGTGAAGATTGGCGAATCCCCATTGTGGCTGCAAAATAAATTAATCGCAGCTGGCATGCGCCCTATAAATAACGTTGTTGACGTTACGAACTTTGTTATGCTGGAATACGGCCAACCGCTGCATGCTTTCGATGCAGACAAAATTCCAGGCGGACGTATTGATGTTCGTCTTGCGAATGCCGGCGAAACGCTTGTCACCTTGGATGACCAGGAACGCAAGCTGGAGCCGCATATGCTCGTTATTACGGACGGGGTACAGCCGATCGGGCTTGCGGGCGTAATGGGCGGCGCAAGCACTGAGGTTACTGGCGAGACCGTGAACATTTTGCTGGAATCAGCTAAATTTGACGGCGGTACGGTACGGAAAACCTCACGTCAGCTTGGACTTCGTTCGGAATCAAGCGTTCGTTTCGAGAAAGAGGTTGATCCGGATCGAGTAATCCCTGCGCTTGACCGCGCGGCATCGTTAATCGCGGAGCTTGCGGAAGGACTAGTTACGGAGGGTATCGTGGAAGCAGCCGCAGCAGAGGCGCAGCCATCCAAAGTAGCTGTATCTTTAAATAAAATTAATGGCTATTTGGGCACCGAGCTTTCCAGACTGGAGGTGCAGACGATATTTGACCGCTTGCACTTTGGGTATGAGCTGTCTGATAGCGATGTATTCACAGTCGCTGTACCAACACGCCGTGGCGATATTACGCGCGCAGTTGATCTGATCGAGGAAGTTGCTCGATTGCACGGCTACGACAATATTCCAACAACGCTTATTCATGGCGATGTCGTTCCAGGCTCGTTAACAAAGCCGCAGGCCATTCGCCGCGAGCTGCGCAAGCGTCTTAGCGATGCAGGCTTGCATGAGGTTGTTAACTATTCCTTTACCGGACCGGCACGGACGAAGCTATTCCCTGCCTTAGCGGAGCACACTCATGCGGTATCTCTTGCGATGCCGATGAGCGAAGACCGCAGTGTGCTGCGGAAGACGCTTATTCCACAGCTTCTGGAAACAGCAGCTTATAATCGCAACCGCAAAAATGATTCTGCAGCTTTATTTGAAATCGGCAGCGTGTTCCATACCGATGAAGAGCAGCTGACGCATTTACCACAGGAGAAGCATCGTTTCGCGGCGCTGTTGACGGGCAATCGCTCTGAGGCACAATGGAATGCTAAAGCGGTTCAGTATGATTTTTATGATGCGAAGGGCATTTTGGAGACCGTATTTGCAGCACTTGGTCTAACTGCTAGCGTGAATTACGAAGCGGCACAGCCGGAGCACTTCCACCCAGGCAGAACAGCAGCTGTTCTCATCGATACGGCGAAAGGACCGGAAGTGATCGGTTATGTGGGTCAACTGCATCCAGCTCTTCAACTGGAGGAGGATCTTGCCGATACGTATGTGCTTGAAATTGGTCTTGATCTGCTCTATGAGCTTGCTGGATCGGAAATTGAATATAAGGTGCTTCCTCGTTATCCGGCTATGCAGCGGGATATTGCGGTGGTTGTTGATCAAGAAGTAGCAGCAGGGAAGCTGACTGATTCGGTTTGGAGCATTGCAGGTGAATTGCTGGAATCTGTCCGAATTTTCGACGTGTACACAGGGGAGAAGCTTGGCGCAGGCAAGAAGAGTGTCGCGCTGTCGCTTATCTATCGTCATGGTGAGCGTACACTGACAGATGAAGAAGTAACAGAGCTGCATGGGAAAGTTGTAGCACAATTAGAACAATCTTTTGCAGCAGAATTACGCAAGTAGGCAGGAAACCTTCAGAGCCGCATCGAAATAGTTCCTAGTGAGCTACGATGCGGCTTTTTTTCTTCAAATATAAGACATTATTACGTATTTATTTGCAATAATGCTTATATTTTACCGAAAAAACGAGTGCTGCTCCGTCATTGGATATGCGATTGCCGCATTCGCTTGCTCTATTTGGAAAATGGGAGGATTCGCCTTAATGGATGCTGAACAAACGGTAGTCACGGTTGATATATATGGAGTTCAATATAAACTAAAAGGCCATTCAAATGTGGAGTATATGAAAAAGGTTGCCACGGCAATCGACGACAGCATGAAGAAGCTGGCGAAAGGGTATCCGCGACTCGACATGCAGAAGCTTGCTGTACTTTCCGCGGTGCAAATAACAGAAGAAGTATTCCGTCTGCGACGCGAAAATGTAAGGCTGATGGAGGAAGAAGCGAAGCTTGCTCTCATGCTTCCACAGCTGGAACAGCTTACACAGCAGACGTCGATGCTGCAAGCAGAAGTAACAGAGACGAAGCGAGCGGGCGAGGAGCAATTGCAAGCTGCCAAAGCCGAGGCAGAAGCAGAACTAGCTGATATGCTGGGGCTGGCGGCGGAACAGGCAGCTGCTCAGAAAGCGGCGGCAGCGGAGGCAATGAAGGCTCAAGAGGAAACCATACTTCGCCTTACCCAGGAAAATGTAGAACGGATAGCTGCTCTTCGAAATAAGAAGGATGAACAGATTGCGAAGCTCCGCAGCGAGAACGAAGCTCAAGTAGCTGAATTTAAGCAAGCGAAGGAAGCGGAGCTGTCAGCGCTTAAATTTGAAGAAGAAACAAAACGAAATGAACTCATCGATGAAAATATGAGACAGCTCGAAGAGTTGAAACAGCAAAAGGAAGCAGAACTTCTGCTGCTCCAGCAAGCCAAGGATGCTCAGCAGGCTGAGCTGGGCCGCGAGAAGCAGGAGCAGCTCGCAGAGCTGGAACGAGCGAAGAACGAGCAGATTCATTCAATGATGCAGGAGAAGGAAACTCAGCTTGCAGCAATGACTGCACGCAGTACGGAAGCTATAGCGGCTGTTACGGCTGAGAAGGATGCGCTTCTGACCGAGCTTGCAGAAAGCTGGCAGAGCAGATGGGATGAGCGGGAGCAGAGCTGGCTTGCGAATGCCGAAGCTGCAGCGCTTGAGCACAGCCGTTTGAGCGAGGAAAGAGAGAAGGCATGGAAAACAGAAGCAGCAGAGAAGGAGCAAGCATTCCGCGCTGATCTTGAGCGTCGCAGAAATGGCTGGCTTGAAGAGCGGAGCAGACTGCAAGGGCAGATAGCAGAGCTTACTCAAAGCTGGAATATGGAGAAAGAAGCATTGGAGCAGCGCATCGCGCTGGCTGAGGATCAGCTTTCACAAGCAATCGAGCAGGAGGAAGCCTTCCGCACCTCATATGCACAGCTGGAACAGCATAATCAAGAGCGTGACGCTGAGTTGGAGCTTGCAGCGTCTGAGCTTGAGGAAATGCGCAATCAGCTGGCGCAGCTGGAAGAGCGTAATCGGATAGCGGCTGAGGATATGGCTGAGCTGGAGCAGAAGCTATCTCATGAGCGCCATCATGTGTCTGCCGCGGATAAGAGAGCAACGGAATTACTGCTGCGTTTGAAAGAATCGGAGGAATTGGAGCAGCTTCAGGCGCATAAATCCTTGCAGCTTGAACAGCAGCAAAGAGAGCTGGAGGAGCAGCTGCTGCAGGTGGAGCTGGAGAAGGAAGAGCTCGTGTCTGCGCGGGAAATTGATCGAGCGACACATCAAGCAGCAATGCGTGACGAGCTTGAGAAGCAGCGGGATCTGCTACAGGAAGAGCATGAGCAGCAGCTTATTGCAATGGAGCAAGAAAGCAGCAAGCGCCTGGAATCATTGCGCCTAGAGCACGAAGAGCAGCTTAAGCTTGTTGAAGCGGAGAGTGATGAGCTGTTCAAGGGTCTGTCAGCTGAAAGCAACGAGCGCTACGAGCGGGCAGTCGCTGAGCGAGACATGCGCTACGATCAATTATTACTCAAACATGAAGAGCAGCTTGCGCATTTGAAAGCCCAATACGCTGAGAAGTTTAAGCAGCAGAATGCTGATCAGGAAGAGCTGCATGAGCTCGTTAATCAATATGAAGATCAAATCAAGCAGCAGGCTGCAGAGTTCGATGAGCAGCTCAATCAGCTAGCAGCCGAGAATGAAGAGAAATTGAAGAAGCAGATGGCTTCTTACGAGGAAACGTATAATCAGCTGGCCGAGCAAAATGAAGAACAAAGCAAACGCCAGGCTGTAAGGCAGGAAGAGCAAATGAAGCAGCTCGTTGCTCATTATCATGAACTGCAAATGCAGCAAGATGCCAATCAAGAAGAACAGCTGCTGCAACAGCGTCATGACTATGAGAATACCATTCATAAGCTGCAAGCTCAGCTAGAGCAGATTGAGCAGATCGCAGCATCTGCGGCACAGGGAGAGCAAGCGTTCAAAGCCGAGCTGGACAAGCTAGAACTAAGGGAGCAAGAACTGACAGAGCAGCTTGAGGTTACGGCTGCCCGCGAGCGCATTGCGCAGCAGCAGCTTGATATCGCAGCAGCTCGCGAGCGAGAGCTGAATGAACAATTACAAGCTGCGCAGCAGCAAGCGGAGCAAACAGCCGCAGCGGCGAAGCGTCTGGAGCTTGACAAGCAGAAGCGGGAAGCAGAGGAAGGGGCGCTCCGTGAACGAATGGAGCGTGCCATGCAGGAGGCTGCGGCAGCGTCTGAGCAGCAGCTGATGGAGCACACTTCTAAGCTGGCACTCGAACGAGACGAGGCTGCGCGAGCTGCGGAAGAGCTTCAATATGAACGCGACGAGGCCGCTCGCTCGGCAGAAAAGCTTGCCGAGGATCACACAGAGCTGCTTGAGCAGCACCATAAGTTAAAGAATGAGTACTCTAAGCTTCAAACGGAATATAATGAGTGGATTGAGCTGATCGAGCAGAGTTAAGGCACCTTAATGAGTTCCATTAATCAAAAAAACCCGCAGGGACAAGTCATGGCATACGCCGTGCTTGCTTCTGCGGGTTTTATTTATTATTCTAACTATTTCCTCTCATCCATAGGACACAATTGTTCCAGTAGGACCGCCGACAGGCAGACTGGCTAATCGGATGAGATCGGGAGTTACGATGCTTGGGTCTTTGCCTGTAGCATGCATTTCGGTACGCAAGGTTCCTGGATTGTAGAGGTTAACAAGTATGCCATGATAATGCTCTTCATCGGCTAGCGTGCGCGTTAAAGATTCGAGTCCCGCTTTTGCAGCGCTATATGCTGCATACCCGCCGGCTCCGTTCCATGATAGGCCAGAGGTTATATTTATGATTCGACCATATTTTGCTTGGCGCATAGTTGGCAATACAGCTTTTGTAAGCAGAAATGGTCCGGTTAAATTAATGGAAATTTGATTTTGCCATTCTTCAGATGATAATTCGTGCACGGTACCCTGTTCGAGTATGGCAGCATTATTCATTATAATATCGATGCGGCCGAAATGCGCAATGGCAGCCTCAATCGCTTTTTGTACCTGCGGCTCATTAGACACATCAGTTTGCAGAATAAGCGAATCTTTTCCCGTTCGTTCTTTTACAACCAATGCTGTTTCCTCAAGCTTGTCTTTGCGTCTTCCTAACAGAACGACATCAGCGCCCTCCATTGCAAATGATAGAGAAGCAGCTCGGCCAAGCCCAGTTCCAGCTCCGCTAATAATAGCGACTCGATTCTGTAATGCACCCATTGTGATTCCTCCGTTCTCATGCTTTTGGGAATAGTTTATCAAAGGGCGGTCTGTAGTGGAAGAGGAAAGCGATTAGATTTTTTTACCCTTTTATCACAAAATGATTATATTTAGCAGTTAACCATTCCTTATATTTTATGGCTTAGCTTATTGATTATTCCGCTTTGTATGCACAAATAAACCCGCAGCTGAGTGCCGCGGGTTTATTTGCCAAATATGAGTCTATTATTCTACGATCAAATTCGTTTTCATTTTTACATGGCCTGCGCCGCAAGGAACAGAACAAATCATTTCATAAGTACCCGGCTCGGCAATGTTAACTTCTGTTGTTCCGCCGCTTTTAATCGTATAATCTGTATTGCTGATTTTTATACCGTGCATGCCTTCAACAGATTCAAGCTTAAGGTTAGCCGTTTCGCCTGCTTTGATCTTGTATTCCTTCTTATCGAATTTCCAGTTGGACGCTGTAATTACGATATCAGAAGATGCTGCGCCGCCATCTGCGGTAACTGGAGCAGTATCCGTGTTTTCAACCTTATTTTTTGTGTTGTTTGAACCGCATGCTGCAAGCACGATAACCAGACACATAGCGCTGGCGAATAATAACCATTTTTTCATTTCAATCATTTCCCCTCTCTTTTGTTACAAGTTTTAACATGGAACTATTTACAGTATAGCTCATTCGCCTTATGAATGCGGTGACAGCCAGATGACAAAGTTATGAATAAGGTGTGACGATTGCAGGCGCGGGGAGCACACTTTTGTGGAGGAGGAAAGTTTCATCATTAGCAAATAAAATAGGACGTCGCAGATGCAACGCCCTACTCCGTCCTATCTCATTGTTCAAACCGACCCTTGCTTTTTTAACCGCGCTGCCGCCTGCCAGCTTCATACGGAGTACTGACCGGAATGAACAGGTCGATAATTCCGATGACAAGAGCGGCCAGAATGGCGCCGAGCACAGTAACCGTTACACCGCCAACAATGAATTGAGCGATCCAAATGACCGCGGCGCTGGCAATGAAGCCAACGATTCCCCGTCCGAACGGAGTAACCCGTTTACCAAATATGCCTTCGATAACCCATCCCAGCAAGGCAATAACGACTGCAAGAAATAAGGCGCTCCAGAATCCTCCGACGCTGAATTGAGGAACAATAAATCCTACAATCATCAATACGAAGGCTGCGACAACGAACCGGACGACATGGCCTAGAAATGACATATTTTAAACCCTCCTTTGCATGAACTATCGTTATGCGTTGCAAAAGTGACTTTGTAATACGTTCAATCGTTACTATTGTAACCAAAGAAGTACAAATTATGTATGAAACAGCCGTTCAGTTCGTGCATCGTGATCGCGGTTCGGATATAATAAGGAAGCGAGAGGAGTGTTATTTGTTGGACACTAAAATATTGACAACACTTGAATTTCCAAAAATCATACATAGATTGTCGCAGCATGCCGCAACATCACTTGGAAAGGCAGCAGCTGAAGCGCTTCAGCCTGTCTCCGATTTGGAAGCGGTTAAGAGGGTTCTTCAAATTACAGATGAAGCTTACGCTGCTGACCGCTTGAAGGGAAGCGCGCCTTTTGGCGGGATTGTGGATATTAAAGCGCCGCTGCACCGTGCTCGAATTGGCGGTACACTCAATCCTGCTGAGCTGCTCGATATTGCGGCAACAGCTCGCGGCGGTCGCCGAGTGAAGAAGCATATAAGCGTTCTGCATCAGGATAATCCCATCCCCATGCTGCAGGAAACAGCGGACCAAATCAGTGAGCATAAATCGCTTGAGGACGCCATCTTTGAATGCATAGATGATCAAGCGGAGGTCATGGACAGCGCGAGTGCTGAATTGGCCTCGATTAGACGCGAGCTGCGGAGCGGAGAGTCTAGAATTCGGGAGAAGCTTGAACAAATGATTCGTTCCTCTTCTGTTCAAAAAATGCTGCAGGATGCTATTATTACGCTGCGTAATGACAGATACGTAATTCCGGTCAAACAGGAATATCGTTCGCATTTCGGCGGTATCGTTCATGATCAGTCTGGCTCGGGAGCTACCTTATTCATTGAGCCGGAGACGATCGTCGCCATGAATAATAAGCTTCGGGAGCTCAAAGCCGGAGAGCTGCGTGAAATCGAGAAAATATTGCAAAAGCTGACCGCGCTAACTTCTGATCACGTTGAGGATCTAGTTTTTAACTTGGATTTGCTTGGACAAATTGACTTTGCGTATGCGAAGGCGCGACTCGCTCATAGTATGAAAGCAACGCTGCCGCGCATGAATGACAGAGGCTTTCTCAAGCTGAAGCGCGGCCGTCACCCTTTGATCGCTGCTGAGCATGTTGTTCCGATCGACGTGGAGCTAGGCAACAACTACACAGCAATCATAGTTACCGGCCCTAACACAGGCGGTAAAACAGTTTCTCTCAAAACCATAGGGCTGCTTAGTCTAATGGCGATGTCAGGCTTATTCGTGCCTGCTGAAGATGGAAGTCAGCTATGCGTGTTTGATGCCATTTATGCGGATATTGGCGATGAGCAAAGTATTGAACAAAGTCTCAGTACGTTCTCCAGCCATTTGAAAAATATTATTCGAATCTTAGGCTCGATGACCTCGAAGAGCTTAGTTCTGCTTGATGAGCTCGGCGCAGGGACGGATCCGGCTGAAGGCTCTGCACTCGCCATTGCTATTTTGGAGCATGTGCATGCGATGGAGAGCCGAATTGTCGCAACAACACATTACAGTGAGCTTAAGGCGTATGCGTATAATCGCAAGGGTGTCATCAATGCGAGTATGGAATTTGATGTTGCAACATTAAGTCCGACGTATCGTTTGCTGGTTGGTGTTCCTGGCAGAAGTAACGCATTCGCAATTGCAGAGCGTTTAGGTCTGTCCCGTTCCATCATCGATCATGCGAGAGGTGAAGTTAGCGAAGAGGATCAACGCGTAGAGAACATGATTGCTTCTTTGGAAGAAAACCGTTTGGGAGCGGAAACTGAACGTCAGACGGCTGAATCGCTGCGTCGTGAGATGGAGACGCTTAGAGCTCGCCATGAGGCCGAGCGCGAACGGTTTGAGGAGCAGAAGGAAAAGCTGCTTCTTAAGGCTCAAGATGAGGCCCGCGAGGCTGTTGCGAAGGCCAAGCGTGAAGCGGAACAGATCATTTCGGACTTGCGCAAGCTGGCGATGGAGGAAGGCGCTTCGGTTAAGGAGCATAAGCTTATTGAAGCTAGACGCAGGCTCGATGAAGCTGCTCCTGAGCAGACGAAGGCTAAGCGAGGTGCCTCGAAAGGCGCCAACAAGCCTGTGAAAATTGAGGCTGGCGACGAAGTGACTGTATATAGCTTAAATCAGAAAGGTACAGTCGTTGAGCTGCATGGCTCTGAAGCGACTGTTCAGCTTGGCATTATGAAAATGAAGGTGGCTTTAGACGATTTAGAGCTGCTGAAATCGACTTCATCGTCCAAATCGCAGCCACCGAAGCAAGCGGCAAGCCTGAAACGCTCGCGTGAAGAAAACATTAAGATGGAGCTTGATTTGCGCGGGGAAAATTTAGAGGAAGCTATTCTCGAGGTGGATCGCTTCCTTGACGAAGCTTTTTTATCGGGACTTGGTCAAGTCGCGATTATTCATGGCAAGGGAACGGGTGTGCTTCGTACAGGCATTCAGCAATATTTGCGAAAACATGGGCATGTCAAAAGCTTCCGTTTAGGCAATTATGGAGAAGGCGGCGTAGGTGTTACCGTGGCGGAGCTGAAGTAGAGGCAGCCTGCAGGGAATACGATCATGCTGATGATGGAGGTAACTTCGTATGGAAAATGAAGTCGATCAGCTTCTAAGAAATTCGTACGCTGCGTCGCTTGTATATGTATCCGTAACGGTTCTTTCGCTCATCGTGTTTTTATGGATCTTCGAGCTGGTTACGAGATATAAGTGCTGGGATGAGATCAAAAAAGGAAATGTAGCGGTAGCTATGGCAACAGGCGGAAAAATATTCGGCATATGCAATATTTTCCGCTTCTCCATTGAATCAAATGATTCTGTATATCAGAGCTTGATTTGGGGTGCCTTCGGCTATGTTATCCTGCTTGCAGCTTATTTTTTATTTGAATTTCTGACCCCTGTATTTCGCATTGATGACGAGATATCCCGCGATAATCGAGCAGTTGGACTTATTGCAATGATCATTTCGGTTTCTCTTTCTTACGTTATTGGTGCAACCGTCATTATATAAGTGGAGGACGCTTTATGAAATATTTATGGAGAATCTTGCTTGTTGTGGCTATTTTATTTTTTGTGTTCGGCGTTATCTATCTGATGAACAATTAGAAGGGGAGAAATATAATGGAAGAACAACAAATGTGTCCTTGGTGCTTGACTGAAATCATTTGGGATGAAGAAATCGGACCGGAGAAGCATTGTCCCCATTGCAGTAATGAGCTTAGTGCGTATCGCACATTAGAGCTTGGATATGATGAAGATGAGGTCGAAGAGGAGGAGTATGAACAAGCGGTTCATGCCCTTAAGGTATCAGATGCTAGGAAGGCAAGCCAGCAGCACCAGAATGACTTGCCGGAGGAAGAGGAAGCGGAAGAAGAGGATTATGATTATTCAGATGATCCGAATCATAAACGCTGGCTGGAGCAGGGTGAGGGCTATCGCAGTGCAGACGGGGCGAGGTTTGCTGTCGAGGAAACCGTTCAACGTATACTGGATGATCAGGACGAGATTCCTGAATGTCCAGTATGCCGCACTTATATGCTGGAAGCGGGAACACAGGTATTCAGCGAGTCCAATTTCGAATCAAGAATTGCACCGACTATCGATGGACCGGTTCTCCCGACTCCTTTCAGACTTCATGTATATGTGTGTCCAGCTTGCTATCACACTTCGTCCATGTTAAGCCAAAGAGATCGTGAAGGGCTGCTCGAGCGTCTAACACCAGACGAATAGTATCAGGCTGGCAAAATTGGACGGGCATGGCTTTCTGCTAAACAGGGAATCTTACAAAACGTAATTCTAACGGCGTTTGCAAATGGACATGCTCATGCATGCTGCTGTCGACGCGCGAGGAGGAAACGTTTTGACAAAGCCATCTTTGGATAGACAAGCTGTGCTGCTGCTTATCGTACAAGCTCTATACGGAGTTGCTAACGCACTGTCTGGAACTTTTGTGCCCGTATATTTATGGAAAGCCAGCCAATCTTATATGCTGATCGGCTGGTTTACTCTAGGTCAGTATATATTGAGCGGATTAACGTTCTGGATTGCAGGGAAATGGGTAAAAGAGCGCAATAAAATGTACAGCCTGCGAATCGGGATTATATTGTCAGGCCTCTTCTATTGCACGGTGCTGCTGCTTGGTCAGCAAGCCAAAACGTATAGCGTGCCGCTTGGCATGTTGAACGGCATCGCGCTTGGTTTTTTTTGGGTTGCTTTTAATGTTGTTTATTTCGAAGTGACTGATCCGGATAATCGAGATCGCTTTAATGGCTGGGCGGGATTGCTTGGCTCAGCAGCAGGTATTGTCGCACCTTGGGTATCCGGCCTGCTTATAACGACCATGCAGGATGAGAAGGGCTATCGGTTAATCTTCACCCTGTCACTGGTGATCTTCTCCATTAGCGTCGTATTAAGCTTCTGGCTGAAGAAAAGGCATGGGCAAGGAACTTACAATTGGAAGCATGGGATTCAGCAGCTGATGCAGAAAGGCAATCCTTGGCGACGCATGCTGCCGGCAATTGCCGCTCAGGGCGTGCGTGAAGGCGTATTTATGTTTCTGGTCGGTTTAACTGTATATGTAGCAACGCAGAATGAAAGCAAGCTGGGCACTTTCTCGCTTGTCACGTCGCTCATCGCGCTTATCAGCTTCTGGATTGTAGGCAAGATGCTGAAGAAACGAAACCGGAAAATTTCGATGCTGATTGGTGCCGTCATGATCGGGGCTGTCATACTGCCTCTCTTCTGGAAAGTGAATTTTACAACATTATTGCTTTTTGGAATCGGAACCTCTCTATTCATGCCGTTGTATGTTATTCCTATGACTTCTAGCGTATTTGATCTTATTGGAAAATCAGAAGAAAGTGCACGTGAGCGGGAAGAGTTTATCGTACTGAGGGAAGCGGGACTTGTGATCGGCAGAATAATTGGATTAACCTCTTATTTGATAGTGTTGCCGCTGAACAGCTCGACAACTGCTATTACATGGCTATTATTTGCAGTTGGTGTGGTGCCGATAGCGGGCTGGTGGTTTATGAGGCCGTTCCTAGAACAGCAGAAGACTTAATATAATTAATCATCAAATGGAAGCGGGGAAAAAAATGCCGAGAATCGTATCGGATATTACACAGTTAATTGGCGACACCCCTGTTGTTAAACTAAATCGTCTAACAGATGAAAACTGCGCAGAGGTATGCGTGAAGCTTGAGCTATTCAATCCAAGTGGAAGCGTTAAGGATCGGGCTGCTTTTTCGCTTATTTCAGATGCTGAGCAGCGCGGACTTATAAAGCCGGGAGATACCATTATAGAGCCGACAAGTGGAAACACAGGCATTGGCCTGGCCATGAACGCGGCAGCTAAAGGCTATAAAATGATTTTGGTTATGCCGGACAATATGACAGCGGAGCGTATTAAGCTTCTCCAAGCTTATGGAGCAGAAGTCGTGTTGACACCAGCCGCTGAACGTATGCCGGGAGCGATCCGCAAAGCGTTGGAGCTGCAAGCAGAGCGGCCGGGCAGTTACATCCCGAATCAATTCGAGAATGAGGCTAATCCGAATATCCATAGGGTCACAACGGCCATCGAAATAATGGAACAGACAGATGGTAAACTTGATGCTTTCGTCGCAACGGCTGGAACAGGTGGAACGATTACTGGAACAGGTGAAAAACTAAAAGAACTTATACCTCATCTTTATGTAGCTGTCGTTGAACCGAAAGGATCACCTGTATTGTCAGGGGGAGAGCCAGGACCGCATAAGCTGGTAGGAACGAGCCCAGGCTTTGTGCCAACGATTCTTAACACCACTGTGTATGATGATATTATTGCTGTATCCGATGAAGACGCAATAACGACGATGAGAGCTTTAGCTACGCAGGAAGGCTTGCTGCTGGGACCATCATCTGGTGCATCCGTATGGGCAGCTATTCAAATTGCCAAGCGTCTTGGTGCTGGAAAACGAGTATTGTGTATTGCTCCAGACACTGGAGAACGTTATATGAGCATGAATATATTTTAATCATAGAATGCAATACGGGAGCGGCTTATATCCACTCCCGTAAAGATTTCTGCAGGATGTCCCGTCTCTCTTCAATATAGTCATATATGAAGTCAGGCTCAGAGAGAAAGACATCATAGCTTGCCTTCCGTGAGAAATCATTGCGAATTGCGGGTGCCAACTGCTCATGCAGCCTCTGTATGACAGGCTCGAGCTCATCGCGAGTAAAGGAGCTTTGCAGCAGCTTATGGATTAAATTACGGTATTTGCGACGATAAGCGGAAACTGAAAACAGCTTATCGGTTAGTTTATTATACCCTTGAAGTCGAACTAAATCGCTTCCGCAAGGTTTGCCATAGCAATTCCTTCCCCATGTACCTTCGTAATCCCACGGTATAATCCGATATTTTCCGGTTGTGCTATGCTCATAAATCGCATAATTTTGGTCAAACCCGTCATAATTTCCTGTTAGTACTGCTCCAGACAACCACAATAAATATTGAGATATATCTAGTCTGCGGGCAGTGTACAAGCTGAGCTCGCGTCCAGACATTCGATTAAGATTGCGTACGAAAGACACTAACTTGCTCTTTGTCCCCGTTTTTCCAAGCTTCATTTCATAACCATCAAATAAAGAAGGCTTTTTATCTTTTGAAATCGGGTCCGTCAAGCTGAAGTCCGCGCTGTCATTAACAGCGTAAATGAGTGAACGGCAGCCTATTCCTCTTTTCTTGAAAAATAATGGATCAACAGCTTCAATTTCCAAATATACGCCTTGCGGAACTCCATTAAGGATAAGCCAGAAGTGGTTTGTCTTAGGCGAAGGGACTCCAATTTTATTGAAAAAATAAAACGACAGCGCATTGCGCATCATGGACGGATCGTCATATTCAGCATTCCAATGAAGCGTTCGACCGCCTTCTATTTTAACTTCATAGGATTTCTTAACGTAATTGCGCGTATGACCGCCACGCAGCCCGAATTCCGCTTTGTAGGTCTGCTCCTCTAATTCAAGCTCTGCCGGTTTAAATTCATTCCCCCATGATTGTTTCTGAACCTCCTGAAGATCAGCGGCGTTCATCCGAATGGAGCGAACGGGCAACGTCACATTAGCCATCTAACCATCTCCCGTGGCAAAAGGTAAAGCCTATCGTCAGACGATAGGCTCATATCTCATTACCCTATTCGGTTATCGCCTAGATGGTCACAATGTTTTTCTTGAATTACAGATAATATTCCCATACTCGACCTGATTCGGGTTTCGAAGTATTTTGTAAATCAGACTGGTTATTAGAGGAATGCTGTTCGGGTTCTGCTAGATTGCCAGATGTCCGATTACCGGTAGTCTGGCTGCCTGAACGATCGTCTTCCGTTCGGCTGCCTCCTGAATGGTTAGAGGAATGATTGTCATAAGTATGGTCACCGCTAGTTCGGTTAGTTGATCGGCTGCCCTCCGTCCGGTTTCCGCTTGTGCGATTATCTGAACCATTGACATCGGTGCGATTGCCGGAACGATCGCCTGTCGTACGATCATCACTAGATATGCATTCCGTACGATTTCCGCCAATTCGATTTGTTTCTTGGCGCTGCTGCTTATTTCTCTTCCTGTATTTTGACAACTTCAATTTTATTTCCTCCTTATATGATCATACTTCAACATATGTGCTCAAACTAATATTTGTAACGGGGGTAAATGCTGAAACATTAATAAATAGATAGTAATCTAGTACCTCTATTATGAGAGATACATATAAATATATTACATATCGTCTCCCATGATAGATGAAGGTGAAACGAGTACTGGAGGGATGCATACGAAACGAGATTGGATAAGTTGGTGACAGGGTCAAGTAGTCGGCTGAGGGAACACGTTTGAAATCTAGTAATTATGAAATTATTGGAGGGATTTATTTATGAGTTATCTTTTTGATGACCGTTATTATGCTGCTCAAAACGCGAATTACAACCATTACAGCAGAAGCAATAACGAGAATAAGAGCAATAATAGCCAAAATGACCAAAGCTATCTTCGAAGCTTAGTAGGTAAATTTGTGAAAATTAACCGTGGTGGGCCTGATATGCTTCAAGGTAAGCTGCTTGCTGTAAAAAGCGACTATCTCGTATTAAGCACGATGGAAGGCATAATCTATATCGCGACTAGTCACGTAAAAAGCATTACCGAGATTGGGGGAAATAATAGCAACAAAAGCGGAAACAATAATAAAAGCAGCAGCAATAATAAGAGTGGAAACAATAAAAGCAGCAATAGTTTAGGCAGTCGCCGCGATCAGAATTATATCAATGCTAGCGACTTTGATGGAGTCATTCGTGCTTTAAATCAAAAATTCGTGAAACTCAATTCAGGAGGTCCGGAGAAGGTTGAAGGCTTCATTGCAGAAGTGAGAAGAAATTCCATTCTGCTTGTCTCAGGTAATGAAGCTATACAAATTCAAATATTCCACATCAAAACAATCAAAGAAGTGAATCGCAACCAATCTGGCGGCAACAAAAATAAAAACAGCAACAGCAACAACAACAACAGCAACAACAACAACAAAAGCAATAGCAACAACAATAGTAATAATAACAAGAGTGGCAACAAGAACAAAAATAACAACAAAACTAATGGCAACCGCTCTGGGGGCAATCGCAGCAATAGCAGAAAACGTGCCGAAGCATCTGCATTTAGTTCTGTTATACCAACTCGCCGTTCCGTTACAAAAGGCTAATTGCTTACCGGGCGATGGTCTAGGACCATCGCTCGGTTTCATGAACTAAACGGATGAAGGGAGGTTGATTGCATGAAAAATCATCATCAACTGCTGGATCAGCAGGTTGAGTTGGAGATCTCAGGAAAAGCAGCTCCAGTACGAGGGAAATTGATCGAGTTTGGTCAAGATATTTTAGTGCTGCACAATGGAACACAATTTTTGTATATTCCGCTGATTCATATTCAGCAGCTTCGTATTTCTGAACAAGAAGAAGAAAGCTATGTCGTACCAGAAATGCCATTTGAACCTTATAATGAGCCTATTTCATATAGGAAAATATTAATGAACGCAAAAGGCATGTTTTCTGAAATATATATTACTGGGAATCAGTCTATTCATGGTTATTTGACTACTGTTATGAACGATTTTTTTGTTTTTTATTCCCCCGTCTATCATACGGTTATCATTTCTCTCCATCATTTGAAATACTTGATTCCTTACAATCCGAATGTAACGCCTTATACGTTAACGCCAGAGCAGTTTCCTCTTAAGCCTTCACCATTGACGCTCGCGAGAACATTCGATCAACAGCTGCGGAAGCTAGTCGGTGAATTTGTTGTACTTGACTTGGGTGGGAATTCCAATAAAATTGGCGTTTTAAAAAACGTCAACCAAAGTATAATCGAGCTCTCCTCCGCAAGCGGAGACGCTGTTTTTTTGCACTTTGATCATGTGAAGACGGTTCATATTCCTTAACAATTAGGCTGTTCTCTTAGCTGAATGAAGCTTAGAGGCAGTCTTTTTTTTGTTAAGAAGAAGCAAGCACATAAATAAAGGAAATGGGGTCATAATACATTTGGTACGAATAATGGATAGTAAATGAAGCAAGTTTTTGCTTCACAAAACTTAGGTTCATGCTTACGAAGCAAGTTTTTGCTTCACAAAAACTTTTAAGGAGGACCAACAAATGATACAGCCAATGACGGCAAAAGAACTGGAGTATGTTGTAGACTGCATGTCTAACGAGGATTTACAAATCAAGCAATGTGCAGTTGTAGCGTTGGAGGGCACAACACCTTCACTTCGGAATTTATGTACACAGATGCTGCAGACGCATCAACATCATTATGATTCTTTATTACATGCCTTACAACACCATCAGCAAATTGCGCCTACTCAGCCGCAATAAATGCAGCTTGAAATCGGACATTTATTACACCAATGACTAGGAGGCATCAACTATGTATCAGCAGCAACAACAGAATCAGCAGCACCAGCCCATTTTAACAGAGGAAGATTTGGTAAGCACAGTGCTTGCCGATCTGAAAAGAAATGTTCGCGAATATGCAACGGCAGCTACAGAATCGACCTGCCCCGATATTCGGCAAATGTTTACGAAATTAATGAACAGCACATTGACGCTTCAAGGCCAGCTCTTTGAAGCCATGAAACAGCAAAATATGTATAATACCTCTTCTCCTGCACTGCGTCAGGATTTGGACAAGCAAGCTAAGTCATATCAGCAAACTCAGCAAAAAACCCAGCAGTTTTTACAGCAAAAGCTTGGGCAGCAGCAGAACCAATCGATGTATACGCCAAACGGACAGCATGCTTTCAATCAGCATCAAGGAAATCAACCGCATTACATGTAAAGACCCTTCGGGGTCTTTCTTTATTTTGTAAGCGCATGTGCAATCATTCCTTTCAAATAGACTATTTTTTATGATCAAAGTGCGTAAGAATGCCGTTTGATTAAGGCGTCAGCCGATGATATGGTGTTTGCAGGAATCTCGAATTCGTTGTAAAATATTCTTTATAATCGCACGCGCACTGGAAGGAGTTATACAATGAACGAATTACAGTTAAAAGTGTTAGATCTGCTGAAGGAGGATGCGCGACGGGATGCTGAATTAATTGCAACCATGCTTGCTGTTTCAACAGAAGAAGTGAAGCAAACGATTGCTGAGCTAGAGCAAGACCACGTCATTGTGAAGTATGCGACAGTCGTGAACTGGAGCAAGATCGATGACCAGAAGGTAACAGCACTTATTGAGGTTCAAATTACGCCTGAACGCGGTCGCGGATTTGAAGGGATTGCAGAGCGTATTTATTTGTATCCGGAAGTGAAATCCGTTTATTTGATGTCTGGTGCCTATGATTTATGTGTTGAAGTTGAAGGTAAAAACTTAAAAGAGGTCGCCTCTTTTGTTTCTAATAAATTATCGCCAATCGATGCAGTTTTATCGACCAAAACATTTTTTATTCTTAAAAAATACAAACAAGACGGCATTATCTTCGAGGAGCATGAAGGTGACCATCGCTTGATGGTTTCGCCGTGAAAAAAGGGTGATGGCAATGATTAAAGATGAAGAAAAAAAACACTCCACACCTATGCAGCAGCAATCGATGGCCAATTACTTATCCCCGCTCGTTCGAGGCATTAAACCGTCGGGTATCCGTCGGTTTTTTGATTTGGTCAGCACGCGCAAGGATGTCATTACTCTTGGCGTAGGCGAGCCCGACTTTGTTACTCCATGGCATGTAAGGGAAGCTGCGGTGTATGCACTAGAGACGGGGAAAACACAATACACATCCAATGCGGGAATGCCTGAGCTTCGTGAGGCGATCTGTCAATATTTAGACAATGAATTTGCAGTAGCTTATAATCCTGCAGATGAAATTTTGGTAACGGTGGGCGGCAGTGAAGCGATCGATCTTGCGCTTCGGGCGTTAATTACACCGGGAGATGAGATACTGATTCCAGAGCCATGCTATATTTCCTATTCTCCAATTACGGCGCTTACTGGCGGAAAACCAGTAGGCATTGAGACATATGCTAAGGATCATTTCAAACTGAAGGCGGAGTCGCTTCAAGCGGTAATTACGCCTCGTTCCAAAATACTTGTTCTATCCTATCCAAGCAATCCAACCGGCGCGTCCATGGATTATGAGGATTGGCTGCCTATTGCTAAGATTGTTGAAGAAAATGATCTAATCGTTATTTCTGATGAAATATATGCTGAGCTTACTTATGATTCCAAGCATGTTAGCTTTGCTGCAATGCCTGGCATGAAGGATCGTACAATTCTCGTCAGCGGATTTTCCAAGGCGTTCGCGATGACCGGCTGGCGAATGGGCTATGCCTGCGGACATCCAGATATTATTGCTGCCATGCTCAAAATACATCAATTCACGGTTATGTGCGCACCGATAATGGGACAATATGCAGCGCTTGAAGCACTTCAGCACGGTCTCGAAGAGAAGAACCGGATGGTTGAGGCTTACAATCAGCGACGTCGTCTTGTAGTGAAGGGGTTCCGAGATATTGGACTTGATTGCCATGAGCCTCAAGGCGCGTTCTATGCATTCCCATCTATTGATTCAACAGGATTAACGAGCGAGCAGTTTGCGCAGCGATTGCTGGAAGAAGCGAATGTCGCTGCCGTGCCTGGTGATGTATTCGGTCTAGGGGGAGAAGGACATCTTCGCTGTTCTTATGCCACATCGGTTACGAATCTAATTGAAGCTATGGACCGTATTGGGAATTTCGTCCATAAATTAAAAACAGAGGGTTAGAATCTAATCCTTACTTCACCTTAAGAGCAGCAGGTCAGGAGCGTATCCGGCCTGCTGTTTGCATGAATAAACCAAATAGGCGGAAAGAGGGGCTAAATAGTATGAAGCTATATACGAAAACGGGTGATAAAGGCCAGACATCGTTAATAGGAGGGCGTGTCCGCAAGGATGACAGTCGAGTAGAGGCTTATGGCACAATTGATGAGCTTAATTGCTTCGTTGGCCAAGCTGCAGCAGAAGCAGCTAAATACGAGCAGCTTGCCGAGATGGAGGGTCTGCTAGTTGATATTCAACAGGAGCTGTTTGATTGCGGTTCCGATCTTGCTTATGCGCAGGAAGGCGCTCCTTTGAAAATAAGTGCGGAGCCTGCTATTCGGTTAGAGGGCTTGATCGACCAATACATTGCGGAAGCGCCTGAGCTTACAAGATTTATTTTGCCGGGCGGAAGCTCTCTGTCTGCATTACTGCATGTGTGCAGAACAGTCTGCCGCCGTGCAGAGCGCAGGGTTGTTACGCTCTCCGCTGAACATTCAGCCAATCCCGAAGTGCAGGCCTATTTGAACCGTCTGTCTGACTTTTTCTTTGCTGCTGCAAGAGTTGCAAATGCGAAGCTTGGCGTTCCGGATGTCGAATATGTTCGGAGTGCAAATGTGTTTGGGAAACCCAAAAAATGATAGAACAACTGGATCATCACTATTATAAGCCGTTAATCGCAATCGTTAGCGAAGCGGAGCATGGCAAGACGGTACGAACTGTACTTGAGAGACAGCTAGGCGTATCGCGCAAGCTGCTGTCTCAGGTCAAGCAGACGGAGCATGGACTAACTGTAAATGAAGTGCGAGCGTACACAACAGCAACTGTTGTTGCAGGCGATGTGATCCGTGTTCGCATGGAGCGGGAAGTTTCTGAAGATATTTTGCCTCAAGCTATTCCCATTCAAATCGTATTTGAGGATGAGAGTTTACTTATTGTCAATAAACCGGCTGGTATGATTGTACATCCAACTCACGGACATTATACGGGAACGATGGCAAACGGTGTCGTCTATCATTGGCAGCAGAGGGGCGAGAGAGTCAGATTCCGGCCCGTTCACCGGCTTGACGAGGATACCTCGGGTCTTGTTGCCATTGCTAAAACGTCCTACGTGCATCAACAGTTGTCGGAGCAAATGCAGAAAAACGGTATTTTGAAGCTATACCGTGCTTATGTGTATAACAGTCCTGTTCCAGAGAAGGGAACGGTTGATGCGCCTATCGATCGTAATCCAGAGGAGCCTCATATTCGCATCGTGACTCCCGAGGGGTATCCATCAGTTACGCATTATGAGACAGCGAGGCAGTTTGGTTCAGATAGCGAAGGAGCAGCGGCTTTTGCCGTTCAATTAAAACTGGAAACAGGACGAACCCATCAAATTCGCGTTCATATGCAGCATTTGGGCTGTCCCTTGATCGGGGATAAAATGTACGGACCAAAGCAAGGAGCAGTAGAAGAGTGGGAGACGGCAGTCGGACGACAAGCCCTTCATGCGGAGATTCTGGGCTTCACACACCCGATGACGAAGCAGTGGATGGAATGGCGTGCATCGCTTCCTCCTGAGCTCGTTTTGCTAGAGCAAATTCTTTCCGAACAAAAAGGTGTTTAGCTGTATTATTATTAAGCTATAACGCATTGAACATGGAGGTACTACACCTATGACCAAACCAAACTCATTAACGATTATTCAATATCCCAAATGCAGCACATGCAGATCAGCTGTGAAATCATTGGAGAGTAAGGGCAATGAGGTCCACAGTCGCCATATCGTCGAACAAACGCCAACAGCTGCCGAGCTGAAGGAAATTGTCGCCAACAGCGGATTGGAGCTAAAGAAGTTTTTTAATACATCTGGCGATGTTTACAGAGAGCTTGGTTTGAAGGACAAGCTTGCTTCGATGTCAGAGGATGAGAAGTATGCGCTGCTTGCTTCGAATGGAATGCTCATCAAACGGCCAATCGTAACAGATGGCCAAAAGGTAACTGTGGGCTATAAGGAAGAGCAGTATGAACAAGTTTGGAACAACGGAAAAGGGTGATTGGGCTTATGTCACGAATGAAGTGGAGAGCAGACAGATTGTCGCAGCTAGGGTCTTCGATATTTGCTGAAGTTGCAGCTTGGAAAATGGCTGCCGCAGAGGGCGGAATGGACATTATTGACCTCGGAATCGGCAGTCCCGATCAAGCGCCATCTGCTGCTGTTCGGCAAGCGCTTAGTGATGCGGCACTTAGAAGTGATATGTATGCTTACCCTGCTACCAAGAGCGGTTTGCCCTTCAGACAGCATGCGGCAGAATGGATGAAGCACCGTTTTCAGGTAGAGGTCGATCCGGCCAATGAGATTGTTACGTTATTTGGCTCTCAGGACGGACTGGCACATTTAGCAATGGCCCTTTGTGATCCGGGTGACATGGCTTTGCTGCCTAATCCAGGTTACCCCATTTATGCTGCTTCATTGGCGTTAGCCGGTGTCGAAAGCGTACTAATGCCATTGCGTGAGGAAAATGGATATATGCCAGACTTAGATGCCATATCAGATGCGGATTGGGACAGAGCGACGTTCATTTTATTAAATTATCCGAATAATCCAATCTCAGCGATTGCTGATTTAGCTTTTTTTGAGCGGCTTTTGGACAAGGCACATAGGCATGGTGTATTAGTTGTTCACGATTTAGCCTATTCCGAATTAGCCTTTGACGGCTGCGAGACGCCGAGCATTCTCCAAATACCAGGAGCGATTGAGCAGGCAGTTGAATTCCATTCATTATCCAAAAGCTTTAATATGGCGGGCTGTAGGATTGGCTTCATGGTTGGGAATAAAACTGCGGTAGGCGCATTGCGTGAATTGAAGGCCAATATTGATTATGGTATATTTGATCCAATTCAAGAAGCAGGAATCATTGCGCTTCAGGAAGCGATGGCGTCTAACGCTGCTCCGAAAGCAGGCAAGCTGTACGAACAGCGCAGAAATACATTTATTGCAGCGCTTGCTGTTGAAGGCTGGATAGTAGCACCTCCGAAGGCAACTATGTTCATATGGGCAAAGCTGCCTCCTATGCAGTGGAGTATGGACGAGCCTTGGAATTCAAGGCGAATTTCCCAGGAAATGCTCAGACGCACCGGAGTTGTCGTCGTCCCTGGCGAGGCGTTCGGTTCAGAGGGAGAAGGCTATGTCAGGATTGCGCTTGTGGAAAGTGAAGAACGATTGAGAGAAGCAGCTAGAAGGATTGGAAGCTTCATTCGCGGACAATAAATATATGATATGAAGAAAGAGAGGATCCATTATGAATGAACAGCGTTTGCTTTTGGTAGATGGAATGGCTATTTTGTTTCGTGCGTATTTCGCTACATCCTTTGGCGGCAGCGTCCGTAAAACGAGTGCAGGGGTACCCGTAAATGCAGTACACGGCTTTGTGCGCTATTTCATGGATGCGATTAACACATTTAATCCTACACATGTGGTTTGTTGCTGGGATATGGGAAGTACGACTTTTCGTACGGAGCAATACGATGGCTACAAATCAAATCGGCCTTCCGCCCCAGAGGATTTGATACCCCAGTTTGATCTGGTGAAAGAGGTTGTTGCCAGCTTTGATGTGCCGAATATCGGAATCGCTGGTTTTGAAGCCGATGATTGTATCGGAACTTTAGCGGCGGCGCTAAAGGATCAGGCTCATATTTTTGTAGTGACAGGTGATCATGATATGCTGCAGCTTGTCGATGATCGTGTATCGGTAGCCATTATGAAGAAGGGGATTGGCAATTATATGGTATACACCCCTGAGACCCTGATGGAGGAACGTCAGCTGACACCTATTCAAATTATAGATATTAAAGGTCTTATGGGAGATACAGCAGATAATTACCCAGGTGTGAAGGGAATCGGAGAGAAAACCGCTCATAAACTCATTCAGGAGCATGGCTCCATCGAAGGCTTGCTCGCTAATTTAGAGGCCGTATCCAAAACGATTCGTGCGAAAATTGAAGCGGATCTTGAAATGCTCCATTTATCTCGTGATTTGGCGACTATTCGGTGCGATGTGCCTGTCTCCGCAGCTCTCGATAACTGCTGCTGGGCGTACAATCGAGAAGTTGTACTAACGAAGTTCGAAGAGTTAGAGTTTAAGAGTTTAATAACGCTTATTGGATAAATGAAAGAGAGTCCTTTTCATGGTCATTAGATCATCGGAAGGACTCTCTTTTTGTTGTTTTTAAAGGGTTTGAATGTCTATGGAATGAATGAACAAACAAGAAAACGCACAAACCATTAAACCATCCAACCATCCAACCATCCAACCTATCACCTAAGCAACCGTCGAACCAAGTAACATCGCCTAAATTCCAGCGTATCCCGCAGGGATAAAGCGCTCCGACACAAACGAATCTTAAAATGCATCTGACCAACGCCAACGTTAGTCCAATTGCAGGAGTCCAGAGGGTGCAACCCTTGGAGCCCTCCCTTGGAAGGGAGGGTTTGGGAGGGTTCGAAAAGCCTTTGAGGGTTGGGTCTTGATGGTTTGAAAAGCCTTTGAGGGTTGGGTCTTGAAATGGTTCGAAAAGCCTTTGAGGGGTATTTTTAATTAATTTCTTAATTAATTATGTTGACCTGTTCTTATTAAAGAACTAAAATGAACATATTGTCTGTTATAAAGTCGGGCAATGAGTAGGCATAAGCATTGTTTGACGTTTAGATCTAATCTGGCTGAAGGAGAAAAATATGATCGGGGAACGGATTAAAAGTCTACGTGAAAAAAAAGGCTATTCGATAACGAAGCTAGCCGATCTTGCAGGCGTCTCTAAGTCCTATTTGAGCTACATCGAACGCAATATGCAGAATAACCCCTCACTTCAGGTCATGGCTAAAATTGCAGCACCACTGGATTCGAATATTGAGTATTTGCTTGGAGATGAATCTTTACCAAAGCTTCATGAGAATGACCTATTGGATGATGAATGGCGTTCGATTATACAGAACGCTGTCGAAGAGGGAATGAGCAAGGGAGATTTTCAAGTATTGAAGGACTTGATACGATCAAATTTATGGAAGAAGAATATGACTGAGAGAAATGCATCTATCAACGAGAAAAAGAAAACATCGAATATTATTATTCTTCATATCGACAATGACAACTAATGATCAATAAAAACAGAAACATGTATTGACACGTTCTATATAAAGAACTAATATTATGATATTGTTCTTTATAAAAAACATGATGAGCAGGTGTGTAAATTGGATGGAAAGCAATTTGAAGAGCAGCAAGCAACTAGAATCGAGAAGGAAAATGGGAAAGAAATCAATATCAGAGCTATTTATTCGTTGTTAAGAAAACGCATATGGGTGATTTTAATTATTACTTCATTATTTACGGGTCTAGGGGTTCTATACAATTCTAAACCAGTAACACCCGCATATGCTGCTTCATCCCGCGTAATTATAGCCGCTTCTCAGGATTTAATGGGTACGCTCAAGGTTATGTTTCGGGAGCCGATCGTTCTAACGAAAGTCATTGATGAGCTTGGCTTGGACCGTTCCGTGAATGAATTAAGAAATCAAATTCGAGCAGACAGCGTAGATGGATCTTTAGTAACGGTTGTTTCAGTTGTAGACTTCGATCCTAGAATGGCAGCAGATATTGCCAACAAAAGCATAGAAGTATACAAGCAGGTAGCTGCTGATACGCTTGGTGTAAGCAATATTCGTGTATTGACCAAGGCTGAAGAAAATTCCTATAACATTAATGTGAAAAGTAATAGAATCGTGTTCGTTGCCTTTTTCATTGGTTTTATTATGAGTATAGGCTTGATTTTGTTGCTAGATGCTTTAGACGACTCTATTAAGTCAGAGCGTGAGGTCGAGGAGTTGCTAGGTTTAACGATGCTCGGACATGTATCCAAGATGAAACGAAAAGATTATGCTAAACGGTCCAAAAAACAAAAGAACATTGCAGTGCGGGGTGAAACTATTGGTTCGTGAACGGCAAAAAACGTCGAAATCCTTTATAAATCGAAGCATACTATCTTATAACATACCTCATGGCACGATATCAGAGCAATACCGAACGATTCGGAATAATATTCAATACGCTTCTAATGGGCAGAAGGTGAAATCGCTTCTCATAACATCACCTTCTGAGGGTGAGGGCAAATCGACTGCTCTTGTTAATTTAGCGATATGTATGGCACAGCGTGGCGACCGAGTGTTGATCATCGATGCTAATTTCAGAAATGCAACGATTCATAAAATATTTAATGTACAGCTCGCACCAGGTTTATCGAATATTTTGGGAAAACAGCTCGAAATCCGTGAGGCTATCTATAATACAGAGGTCGAAGGTCTCGATATATTGCCAAGCGGACAACGGCTTTATAATTCGACTGAGATGCTGAATTCTGCAATTATGAACATGGTTATGGAATATGCTGTTGAACAATATGATATGATTCTGCTGGATTGCCCGCCAGTGCTTGGCGTGCCGGATACCAATGCATTAGTAGACAAGTGCGATGGCGTGCTTCTGCTTCTCCATACGGGAAAAACAGGGAAAGAACAGGCATTGGAAGCAAAGCGTGCACTCCTGTTCGCCAAAGCCAATATTCTTGGTGTCATACTTAATAATAAGAAGAGCGTTTGAAGATCGCAATCGGATAGCGTTTTTTTTACGCTTGATTGTTCTTTATAAAGCACGATCCTATTCAAAAACCAATATTTTTCGGTAATGTCTCCTCACCGTTATCAATGGAGGCACTCGGCCATGCTGTGGGTTAGTTGAAGCCTTAGACGCGAGTCGTCAAGAGTGTGGTGTGAGGGGGGGTTAGATGCCCTATTTTTTGAGATTAGAGTAGTTAACTATAAGGTTTTGATTAAAACCTTTTAGTTAAACACTTTAATAGGGTGTTTGATCCAAACACTTATGCATGACAAGGAAAAGTCCAAGATCAAGAAAGGGTGAAATGGTTTTGACATATCGACAAAGATTGTCATTTTTGGTTTTAATTGATTCGCTTATTGTTCTAACATCTATTTATTTCAGCAGGTTTTTACTAGATGCAACTATTCATGTTGTCACTATGCCTATCGTTATTTGTTCGGTTACGTTGCTGCTCAGCCATCATTTCTTTTCCTTGTATTACAAGCTCTACAAAAAGGCATGGGAGTATGCAAGTGTTGGCGAGCTGTTCATTATAACTAAGGCGGTTACCTTCTCTATAATAACTGCCGCGATTATGCAGCAGCTTGTCATGCAGGATGTTTATTTCCGATTATTAGCCGTAACGTGGATGATTCATATGCTTCTCATTGGAGGCTCCAGACTCTGTTGGAGAGTGTTCAGAGGGGGCTTCTTAAAGCATGAAGGTCAACGGAAGCGGACGCTAATTATTGGGGCTGGCTCTGCAGGCACGATGCTTGTAAGGCAGCTGCTCAGTAATAGCGATAAAGAATTACTACCAATCGTCTTCATCGATGATGATATTAATAAACGGAATTTAGATATTATGGGCATTCCGGTCGTCGGCGGCGTAAGCAGCATTGAGAAGGTAGCGCGCGAGTATAAAATTGACAGCATTGTGATTGCTATTCCATCGTTAAGAAAAAAAGAGCTGAATACGATATTTACCGAATGCGCCAAAACAAAAGCAAAAACACAAATTATCCCGATGCTGGAGGATTTGGCAACCGGCAGAGTATCGGTCAGCCAATTCCGTGATGTTCAGGTTGAGGATCTATTAGGCCGGGAGCCCGTGGAGCTGGATATTGAAAGCATCTCTGGTTATGTTACTCAGAAAGTTGTCTTAGTAACGGGTGCCGGAGGCTCGATCGGATCAGAAGTATGCCGGCAAGTATCCCGTTTTTTGCCGGAAAAGCTCATTTTGCTTGGTCATGGTGAGAATAGCATTTACTCGATTGAGATGGAGCTCAGAGAGCTCTACGGACATACAAAAATTCAATTTATTACGGAAATAGCTGATTTGCAGGACGCTGCGAAAATGATGGCTGTTATGCAAGTTCACCGTCCACAGGTTGTTTATCATGCTGCAGCACATAAGCATGTGCCCCTCATGGAGAGAAATCCAGAGGAAGCTTTCAAAAATAATGTGCTTGGAACATTAAATGCCGCAAAAGCGGCAAGCGCAAGCCGGGTTGAAACATTTGTAATGATTTCGACGGATAAGGCGGTTAATCCAACAAGCGTGATGGGAGCGACGAAGAGAGTAGCGGAAATGATTATTCAGCATATGGATCGGCTAAGCACAACGAAGTTTGTGGCGGTCCGGTTCGGTAATGTGCTCGGAAGCCGTGGCAGCGTAATCCCGCTGTTTCAGAAGCAGATTGAGAAGGGTGGGCCGATTACGGTCACTCATCCGGATATGGTGCGTTATTTTATGACCATTCCTGAAGCCTCTCGCCTCGTCATTCAAGCAGGCGCGCTCGCCAAGGGCGGGGAAATATTTGTGCTGGATATGGGTGATCCCGTAAAAATAACGGATTTGGCACAAAATGTGATACGGATGTCAGGCTATGCTGTTGAAGATATAGGCATCCATTATACGGGTATTAGGCCAGGAGAGAAGCTGTTCGAGGAAATGCTCAAAGATCATGAGATGGATGAGCAGCAGGTGTATCCGAAAATATACATAGGCAAATCCTTTGAGGTGCCTTTCGAGAAAATTGAAGAGCTGATTAGAGATTTCGGCGGAATGAATAAAGCGGAACTGCGTGTGCATCTGCTTGATTTGGCGAATAATGTTGTCATTTTACCAGATTTCGTTTCCGTTACAGGATAAAAAAAGAAGGAGCAGATGAATGATATGAGAGTAAGAAAAGCAATCATCCCCGCTGCAGGCCTTGGAACAAGGTTTCTCCCTGCAACCAAAGCGATGCCGAAGGAAATGCTGCCAATTGTTGATAAGCCGACTATTCAATACATTGTAGAAGAAGCGATAGAATCGGGCATAGAGGATATCATAATCGTAACGGGAAAAGGAAAACGAGCCATTGAGGATCATTTCGACAATTCATTGGAGCTGGAGCAAATTCTTACAGCGAAGCATAAGTTCGAATTGCTGAGCGAGGTTCGGAAATCTTCTGACATGGTCGATATCCACTATATTCGCCAGAAGGAGCCTAAGGGTCTTGGCCATGCTATATGGTGCGCAAGAAAGTTTATCGGTGATGAGCCGTTCGCTGTTCTGCTGGGGGATGATATTATTTCTGCAGAAAAGCCTTGTATAAAACAAATGATTGAGAAGTATGAACAATATCATACTTCTATTATAGGGGTACAGCGTGTCGCGGAGGCGTCCGTTTCTCGATATGGCATTGTTGACGGAACCAGAATGGAGGAAGCGTTCCATCGTGTGCGAAATTTGGTTGAGAAGCCAGCAAGAGAGGACGCTCCTTCTAACATGGCTATTATGGGAAGATATATTTTGAATCCAGCCATATTTGATATACTTGGCAATCAAATGCCGGGCGCAGGTGGAGAAATACAGCTCACAGATGCGATAGCGGCATTAAATCGATCGGAAGCTGTATATGCGTATGAATTTGATGGTGTACGTTATGATGTGGGTGAGAAAATGGGCTTCATCCAGACTACGATTGAATTTGCACTGCAGCGCAATGATTTAAGGTATGAATTATTAGACTATTTGACGCAAATGGTTGAAAGGGAAGGCGTGCGTAAATCATGAATAAACAGGAAGGTACCTATGCCTAATAAAATATTATTTTGTGCTACCGTTGATTATCATTTCAAGGCTTTTCATTTGCCAATCTTGGAATGGTTTAAGCAGGAGGGCTGGGAGGTTCATGTCGCCGCGAAAGGTGATCTGGACCTCCCTTTTGTTGATAAGAGGTTTCATTTGTCGATCGAGCGTTCACCGCTGAGCTTGAATAATAGAAAAGCCTACCAACAATTAAAAGAAATTATGAATGAGCAGGACTATCAAATAATTCACTGTCATACGCCGACGGCCGGAGTGCTGACCCGTTTGGCAGCACGATCTGCTCGAAGGAATGGCACAAAAGTAATCTATACGGCGCATGGCTTTCATTTCTGCAAAGGCGCCTCGCTTCTCAATTGGTTAATCTATTATCCGATTGAAAAGCAGCTGTCGGTTTATACGGATTGTCTCATTACAATTAATAGCGAGGATTATTCGCTGGCTGCGAGCAGAGGCTTTAAAGCGAAACAAATCGCTCACGTACATGGCGTAGGCGTAAATACAATGCAATACAAACCGGTTCAAAAAATTGAAAAATGGCGGCTGCGACAGGAACAGGATTATCGTACCGATGATTTTATATTATTTTATGCAGCAGAATTGAACAAAAACAAAAACCAACAGCTGCTCATTCGAGCGATCGCCCTAATAAAAGAACAAGTACCGCAATTGAAGTTGCTGCTGGCCGGCCAAGGCCCCCTTCTTGAGCCATTACGTAAGCTCGCAGCTCAGCTGGGCGTTGCGTCTATGGTTCATTTCCTAGGTCAACGTGATGATATTGCAGCGCTGCTGCCTATGTGTGATGTCGCAGTGGCATCCAGTCTGCGCGAAGGCTTGCCCGTTAATATGATGGAAGCAATGGCTTGCGGACTGCCTATTGTAGCAACAAATAATAGAGGACATTCAGAGCTAGTGTCCTCGGGCTTGAATGGCTTTATTATTGAACATGATCAAGTATTCGACTTTGCAAGCAGACTGCTTCAACTGAGCGTTTCTGACGAGCTCCGGCAGCGTATGGGTACAGAAAGCGTGGATATGGTCAAAAAATATTCATTAGCACAAGTTTCCCGAGAGCTCAGTGATATATACAAGTCGTTAATGGAACATTCCGAGGAAGAAATGGAGAGATTAATAGAGTGGGCAGTCCAATAAGAGTGCTACATGTCGTTGTTAATATGAATCGAGGCGGCGCTGAAACATTAATTATGAATTTGTATCGCCATATCGATCGTTCCAAGGTACAGTTTGATTTCCTAACCTGTAAGTCAGGCGTGTTCGATGATGAAATCCTGGAGCTCGGAGGAAAGATTCATCGTATTCCTTATTTGTCAGAGGTTGGTCATAACGGTTATATCCAAGCAATGAATCAATTTTTTCAGGAGCATGCGTCCTATAAAATTGTCCATTCCCACATGGATAAAATGAGCGGATTTGTTCTGCGTGCCGCCCGCCTTGCGAGCATTCCGTTCAGGATTGCTCACAGCCATAATACACAAAGCGAAGGCGGATTCGCTGCGAAACTATACAAGTGGTATGCCGGAACTAATATCGCTAGATCCGCTACTCATTATATGGCTTGTACAAATGTTGCTGCAAGATGGCTATTCGCTGGTAAGGCCAAAGCTGCTCTGATTTTGCAAAATGGAATTGAATGTGATAGCTTTTCCTACTCTGCCGAAACCCGTTTAGAAGTTCGAACGGAGCTCGGCATTGACGATTCCACACTAGTAGTAGGTCATGTAGGCCGATTTGCCTATCAGAAAAATCATACTTTTCTAATAGATATTTTTAAAGAACTACAAAAGGAATGTTTAGATAGTGTACTGCTCCTCGCTGGTGATGGACCGTTGCGTCTCCAAATTGAACAAAAGGTACAGGCGCTTCAGTTAACTAACAAAGTAAAGTTCCTTGGCGTTCGAAGCGATGTTGAACGACTTGTTCAATCGTTTGATGTTGTAGTTTTTCCTTCTCATCATGAGGGGCTAGGTATCACATTAATTGAAGCGCAAGCTTCAGGATTACCTTGTCTTGTTTCAAACCACGTAACAGATGAGGTGGATATGGGTATAGGACTTATTCAGTTTCTATCTATTAAGAATACTGCCGATTATGTAAAGCAGATTACTGTTCTGGATAAATATCAATCTCGAATAATCCCTTCCGATGCATTGGCTGAAAAAGGTTACGACATTAAACAAACGGCTCATTTGATAGCGGATTACTATTTATCTCATTGCGAGGTGACACATGAAACTGTTGACCGTGTTTACACCCACATATAATAGGGCCTATTGCTTGAATCAATTGTATGAAAGCTTGAAGCGGCAAACGTGCAAGGATTTTGATTGGTTAATAATTGATGACGGATCAAGTGATGGAACAGAGTCATTGGTGGAGCGTTGGAAAACCGAGCAGCAGCTTTCTATTCAATACATCCGTCAACAGAATCAAGGTATGCATGGCGCTCATAATACGGCTTATGAGCATATTGCTACAGAGTTAAACGTATGTATTGATTCGGATGATTATATGCCCGATGATGCAGTGGAGCAAATAATAGCTTTATGGAGCCAGCAAGGAAGCGATAAGGTTTGCGGCATGGTTGGTCTGGATGCCTATACGGATGGAAGGATCGTTGGATCGGATTTACCGACTCATCTCACATCTTCAACCTTGTTCGACTTGTATCATAAGCATGGTGTTATCGGCGATAAGAAGCTGGTTTACCGTACCGCATTAACGAAGCAATATCCTTATCCGCTCTTTGAAGGAGAGAACTATGTAGGACTCGCCTATAAGTATCATTGCTTGGATCAGCATTATGAGCTGCTTCTTCTGAATGAGGTGCTTGTCCATGTCGAATATTTGCCTGACGGCTCGTCTCGCAATATGCTTCGCCAATATCGGAGGAACCCGCAGGGCTTTGCTTTTTATCGTAAAGCTTTGATGAGCTTGCCATTTGGAAACAATGTATTCAAATATAGGCAGGCTGTTCATTATGTTTCAAGCAGTCTTCTGTCCAAAAATAAAGGCTGGCTGAAGGAAACGCCACGCAAAGCGCTCACGATGCTTGCGGTCATTCCAGGTGCTTTGCTTTACTGCTATATCGTATACAAAACAAGAACGAGATACATAGCGAAAGGGACGACCAATGACTATCCTTTGGCTTAATCTCATTGTTGTTTTTTTATTTGCCTGGGTAGCGAGATTCTACTCGGTGCCTGTCAGAATAGGGCCCAAATTTCCTCATCCGAACAAAATACTGGCTGGAGCGGCAGCTGTGACGCTTATTCTTGTATCAGGCTTGCGGAACAATATTGGAGATACGGTCTTCTACATCCATTCATACGAAGTAGACAAATACGATCTGGAAAGCATTCTTCGGCGAAAGGACATTGGGTTCGGATTACTGCAAATGCTGCTTAAGCGGATTTCAGATGATCCGCAAATCTTATTGTTTACAACAGCTTTGGTAACAAATTTGCTTATTGTAATCGTGATGTATAAGTATTCTAGAATGCTTGAGCTTAGCTTATACGTCTATATCACTTCAGGTGCTTTTGTTGTGTCGATGAATGGACTCAGACAATTTCTTGCGGCAGCAATTGTTTTTGTGGCGACTAAAGCATTATTTGAGGGCAAATGGAAGACCTATATGATCATTGTCTTATTTGCTTCCTTTCTTCATCAAAGCGCATTAATTATGATCCCAATCTACTTTATCGTAAGGCGAAAAGCATGGACAGCGTCAACCTTTGTGATGTTAATTCTAGCTATTATAATCGTAGTCGGCTTCAATCAGTTTTCGGATATGCTGTTCTCTGCTATACAAAATACGCAATATTCAGAGTACCAAAGCTTTCATGAAGGCGGCGCTAACAGTATTCGGGTTTTTGTTTTTGCGATTCCGCTGATTATTGCTTATTTAGGCAGGCATAAGCTCAAGGAAATATTCCCGCAAAGCGATATTATCGTCAATTTATCGATCATAGGCTTAGTTTTATTGATTATCTCAACTCAGAACTGGATATTTGCTAGAATGAACATTTATTTTAATCTGTATCAGCTCATCTTATTTGGTTGGATTGTGAAGCTGTTTCGAGAAAAAGATCAAAAATTGGTTTATTTCTGTATATTGATTTTTTATTTTTGCTATTTCTTCTTCGAGAGCGTTATTACATTGGATATTCGTTATAAAAGCAATTATATCGTATGGCCATTCTAAAGGGGGATCCTATGAGTACTGCTGAGCAAATTCCTCGTATCGTGCATTACTGTTGGTTTGGACGAGGAGAGAAGCCAAAAATGATGATCAAATGCATGAAAAGCTGGGAAAAGTATTTAGGCGGTTATCAATTTATGGAGTGGAATGAGAATAATTTCGATATTTCCTCCAATCGGTATGTGAAGGAGGCTTATGAGGCAAGGAAATATGCATTCGTCAGTGACTATGTTCGTCTACACGCACTTCAGCGGTACGGAGGCATTTATTTAGATACGGATGTTGAAGTGATTAAGCCGCTGGATCCTTTTCTGCAGCATGATGCTTTCTCCGGGTTCGAGGACCAGAAGTTTCTTCAATCCGGTACGATGGGGGCTGTGAAAGACCATTTTTGGATCAAGGAGTTACTGGATCATTATGTTAACAGAAGTTTCCTTCTTCCAGATGGTTCCATGGATACAACGACGAATACCGCGGTTATTACAAAAATTTGCGCAAAGCACGGTCTTATCCAAAATGGCGAATACCAGGTGCTGAGCAATGGAGTAACATTCTATCCAAGAGCATATTTCAGTCCATACGATTATATCAATGGTGGCAACTACATAACGAATGAAAGCCATTCTATCCATCATTTCGCACAATCCTGGCTTCCAGCGCATGTAAGAATAAGAGGAAATGTGAAAAGAGTAGTAAGCCGCATTGTCGGTCCAAAAGTAATTTCCAAAATGAGAGATATGCTGTCGTCGCACTAACCAAAACCCTAATCAAAATCAGGAGTCCGAACTTATGATAAAGCGTTTATTTGATTTCGTTGTTTCAGTCTTATTGCTGGTTGTTTTATCGCTGCCTATTCTAATCACCGGCATATTGGTTAGACTTAAATTGGGTTCACCGATTGTATTCAAGCAGAAGCGTCCAGGACTGCATGGCGCGCCTTTCCTTGTATATAAGTTCAGGACGATGACGGATGAGAAGGATAGCTTCGGTGAATTGCTTCCGGACCACCTTAGACTAACTGTATTTGGCAGCTTTATGCGGAAATTCAGTCTGGATGAGCTTCTGCAATTCATCAATGTTATTAAAGGCGAACTAAGCCTAGTCGGGCCGCGTCCGCTCCTAATGGAATATTTGCCACTCTACACCGAAGAGCAGGCAAAGCGCCATCAAGTAAGGCCGGGAATAACTGGTTGGGCTCAAATACATGGACGAAATGCAGTTTCATGGGAAGAAAGATTTAAGCTTGATGTATGGTATGTGGAGCACCACAGTCTATTATTGGACTTAAAAATACTGCTTTTAACCGTAAAAAAGGTTATTCGATCCGAAGGAATAAGCAATGAAGGTTATGTAACGATGCCTGTATTTGAAGGTACCGTAAATAAGCTTGAAGCATAAGGTCGTTTTGAAGCAGCGTATGGCTTCAAGACGGCTATTATTTTTAATAAGGATGTGTGGAGACGTGTCTGTAGAAAAAAACAATAAGATCTTATTATCTGCACCGCATATGAGTGGAAATGAAAGAAAATATATTGACGAGGCTTTTGATACGAATTGGATAGCACCGCTTGGTCCGCATATTGATGCGTTTGAGAAAGAAATTGCTGCATATACAAATGTGAAGGATGCAGCAGCAGTAAGCTCGGGAACTGCTGCCATTCATTTAGCTCTACAATTGTTAAATGTAAGAAATGGAGATAAAGTATTTTGCTCCAGCTTTACCTTCGTTGCTAGCGCTAATCCGATTTGCTATTTAGGGGCAGAGCCGATCTTTATTGATTCTGAGCCTGAAACATGGAATATGTCCCCGCGAGCCCTGGAGCTGGCCATAAGAGATGCTTTGAAGGAGGGCTGGCTGCCGAAAGCAGTCATAGTGGTTAATCTGTACGGACAAAGCGCAAAAATGTCTGAATTAATGACGATATGTAATCAATATGATGTACCCGTTATAGAAGATGCAGCAGAGTCGCTCGGTTCTACATATAAAGGAAAACAAAGCGGATCTTTCGGCAAATTTGGTATTTTTTCGTTTAATGGAAACAAAATTATTACAACCTCGGGCGGTGGAATGATTGTATCCGATGATGTGGAATTATTGAGGAAAGCCCGATTCTTAGCGACTCAAGCTAGAGATACTGCACCTCATTATCAGCACAGCACGATCGGATATAATTATCGCATGAGCAACTTGCTTGCTGCTGTAGGCCGGGCTCAGCTAGAGGTACTAAACGAGCGAGTGGAAGCAAGAAGGGCGGTTTTCAAAAAATACGAGGAAGCATTCCTGAATCGGAGCGGCATACACTTTATGCCTGAGCTGGAATACTCCAAATCCAATCGCTGGTTAACTGCTATGACCATTAATGAGCAAGAAACGGGAGTAACTATTCCTATGTTGCTTGAAGCATTGGCGGAACAAAACATTGAGGCTCGTCCCGTATGGAAGCCGCTTCACATGCAGCCTATATTCACAGGAGCAAGATTTTATGCTCATTCCGAGGATAACGCTGTATGCGAGCAGCTATTTAAAACGGGTATTTGCTTGCCGTCAGGCTCGAGCATGTCGGTTGTTGATCAAGTCAGAGTTGTGGATTGCATAAATGAAGTATTGAATAATTGCGGCAGCCAATCTGCGCAAACGGCCTAAATCCAGTTATCAGAGACATCGCTCTCCAGCTTCTCGAGTTCGAATGGCCCGAGCAGGTGTTCCGTAAGTAACTTGGAAAGAGTAAATATCGGATATAACGGTTGAACCTGCACCAATGATAGTGTGCTCACCAATCATTCGGCTGTGAATGATATTTGCTCCTATGGAAATGACAGAATAATTGCCAATATGGATGTTGCCTCCTGTTGCTGTGTTTGGAGCTAGTGTAACAAAGCTTCCAAGTTCCGAGTCATGACCCACTGATGTATTTGGGTATAGCACGCAATGTTCGCCACTCAAAGTATCGCTGTTAACAACAGAATCGGTCATAATGACACTGTCGGCACCGAGTACGACTGTTTTTTCTATGGAATAAAAAGGATAAATTGCACGTATAAACGTGAAGTCAGGATGAAGGGTTACAATACACGCAGCAATTTTAGATCGGAGCTAGTTATCTCCGACTGCGATGATTTAGCCTATGATTGATTCAAGCTTCATCACCCAACACTTCATAGCCATAAACCAAAGTGCAGGCTTTTTAAATCCATCCAACAAGCCGATAATTCGATACAGAGATGCTTTTTCTATGGTATCAATAACTGCTTTTGCATGACCTCCAGCACCATAAACAATAATATTTTGCAAAGCGTAGACCTCCTATTTCTATTTACATTGTTGCAATGATCTCTATCATTTTTATCAGTTTTTAAATCATCTTTACTAACTATACAGGATCTTCTTATGAATTGACATAATTTATAAGAGGTGGTATTCTGTACATGTGTTCTTTTTATAGAACAAAAATAAGGGATTTGTTCTTTATTGGATAATCGAAATGAAGGAGAAACTCATGAATAACGATGTCACTGTCCATACGCATGACTTAACTAGCGAGCTGAGATTGCTCCTTGCGCTCCTCGCAATGGACCAGGATGCTGATCTTACGTTTGAGATTAGTGAGCTTCTGCGTGAAGCAGACTGGAATCAATTTATTAAGTTGGCGAGGCATCATCGAGTCTTTCCATCCATAAATAGAACGATGCAAGCTAGGAGATTCGAGGGTATACCAACCTTTGTCAAGCAGCTGTTTCATCGAGATTATTATCGAAATACGCTGCAAATGCTGGCGTTGTCCGGAGAGATGGAGCAGCTCGCAAAATCGTTAACGGATAAAGGCATTCGTTCGTTATTTCTTAAAGGTCCCGTTATTGCAGCAGACCTGTACGGAGATGTATCCTTGCGCACCTCTTGCGACTTGGATCTGCTCATTCCGCTAAGTGAGCTGGAGCAGGCTGAAGCGCTGTTCATTGAGCTCGGTTACGTGAAGGATGATTATATCGAAAGTGTATTGAATGATTGGAAGTGGAGACATCATCATATTATTTTTAATCATCCAACAAAAGATATAAAGGTAGAGGTACATTGGAGACTAAATCCATTTCCTTCAAAGGAGCCATGCTTCGATGAGCTATGGGAAAGAAAAAGAGTGAGCTCCTTAATTAGCCGGCCAATCTATTATTTAGGACGGGAGGATCTTTTTCTATTCCTTGTGTCTCATGGCGCAAGACATGGCTGGTCCAGATTGCGTTGGCTGCTCGACATCAAATATTTAGTTAATCAGAGAATGGATTGGCCTAAGCTTGTTCGTTTGTTGAAGAAGCATCATTATTTGCATCTTGGGGGGCAGGCGCTGTTCCTAGCTTCACGCTTGCTATCTATACCGCTTCGGGAAGAGATGAAGCCGCTTCTAACAAGCAGAAGAGCGGAATGGCTAGCGGAGGATGCCATGTTCTATGTACATAGAATGATTAATTTACATACGCCTCCTATTCCTAAGGATGTGGATGCCTACCATAAGAGATATTTGTTTTCATTGCTAACGAACGGACAAAGGGTTCGCTTCATGGCCAGCTTCTTCTTTCCTTACCCGGAGGATGCTAAGACATTGCCTCTGCCAAAGCCTATTCATTTCTTATATTTCCCATTGCGCCCGTTTTTATGGCTTTGGAGAAAAACTCGAAAACAAGCTTACTCCTAAGAGAGGAGCAGAGATGAAGGGGGTGCTGAATTGAAAAGTCTATTGATTGCTTCCTATGATATGGAAGTAGGCGGTGTAGAAAGAAGCCTCGCAGGCCTTCTGGATGAATTTGATTACAGTCAGTATGATGTGAATCTCATGCTTTACAGGCATCAGGGAGATTTCATGAGCCTTCTGACAGGCAAAGCTAAACTTCTTGATGAAATACCGCAGTATGCCACCTTTCGTCAATCGATAGGAGGAACTTTCAGAAATAGACAGCACGGCATAGGCATCTCAAGAATTCTTGCAAAGGTTCATGCTGCTCTAAATGGAAAAATAAAGGGAATTGAGGATACGGGCTATCATCAGATGCAATTAATGTGGAAATATGCACTGCCGTTTCTTCCTCAAGAGCGAAGGCATTACGATGTAGCGATCAGCTATCTTTGGCCGCATTACTATGTGGCAGAGAAGGTTAGTGCAACAACCAAAATTGCTTGGATACATACCGATTTCTCTACAATCGCTACGAACCCAAAGCTAGATCTGGAGATGTGGAGCAAGTTTGATTACATTATGGCCGTATCAGAAGCTTGCAAGCAATCATTTTTAGAGAAGTATGGATCACTGAACGAAAAAGTCGTCGTTTTGGAAAATATTATGTCGCCAGCCTCCATTAGTACGATGGCTGCTGAAGCGGCAGATACGAACCCTATGATTAAAGATTCACGGTTTAAGCTGCTTACGGTAGGCAGATTGTCGCATGCGAAAGGAATAGATAATGCGGTCAAGGCGATGAAGCAGCTTGCAGATAAGGGCTATGATGATTTGGTTTGGTATATTGTTGGCTACGGCGGTGACGAAGCAATGATTCGTAAGCTTATTGCAGGCTTCGGTCTAGAAAACTGTTTTATTCTACTAGGGAAGCAAACGAACCCTTATCCCTATATGAGTGAATGTGATTTATATGTCCAGCCTTCCAGGTATGAAGGGAAGGCAGTAACCGTGACGGAAGCTAAGATACTTGGCAAGCCTATTGTGATTACCAATTATCCTACGGCAGCCAGCCAAGTTACGCATGAAAGGGATGGCTTTATTACAGAATTGTCAGTAGAAGGAATCGCAGCTGGCATCGAAAAGCTGTATTTAAACAATGAGCTTAGAGCTCGTATAGCTGACAACTGCAAGCAGCATGATTATAGCAATGGTTATGAGCTGAATAGGCTCTATGAACTAATCGGAGCAGAAGGGAGAAGTATCAGTTGACTATCAAGGTGAGCGTTATCGTACCGATTTATAATGGCGAGGCCTATTTAAGCGAATGTGTAGAATCCCTCCTTAGCCAAACGCTTAAGGAATGTGAGTTTATATTTGTAAATGACGGCTCGACGGATCGGAGTGCTGAGATCGTGGAGCGCTATCGAGAGACAGATTCACGTATAACCGTCATTTACCAACCTAATCAAGGTGTTAGCGTAGCTAGAAATAAGGGGATACAAGCAGCAATGGGACAATATATAGGCTTTGTGGATGCGGATGATTACATTGACGCCGATATGTTCGAACTGCTCTATGACGGAGCCTGTTGTGGAAATTGTGATGTTGTTTTCTCCAACTTTATAAGCGAAATGGATGGTCATGAGGTCATTACTCAGTACGATATCCCGTCAGATGTGGTGCTATCGTCAAGCTTCATCCGTCAAGAAGTACTGCCTGCCTTATTGAGAACGGATGAATGGAATACAGTTTGGAATAAGATTTATAGGCTTCAGATATTACGAAAAAATGATTTAAAATTTCCGGAAAAAGTGGCTCTTGGAGAAGATGGCATGTTTAATATGCTGTTCTTTAGCCATATTCAAACGTTGAAATATATTAATTACTCTGGCTATCACTATAGGGAAGTAAGTGGCAGCGCAACAAGAAGCATGGGACGGAAGGATTATTTCTCAAGAGCGCTGGAGGTTTATGAGTCAGAACTGCCGGAGTGTTACATGGACTTAATCGACGGGTTCAAAGTGAATCAGTTTAAATCGATAAAGCTTATTCACAGTGTAATAGCCAATATCCATATTTATTTAAAGCCATCCTCAGAGATGGGGATCATTGCTCAAATACGTTATGTCAGAAGGATGATTGGTCATCAGCAAGTGCAGCTCGCTCTACCTATTTACTATAGGGAAATGGGAATTTCTTTGGATAGATATAAGAAATTAATCGTTCGCCAAATTGAGCGGAAGTCCATATTGGGATTGTATTTCCTAACGGCGTACAGCAGGTTCAGAAATGCGAAAAATGGGGGTTAAGTAATGAAGATTATGATGTTTGCCCACGGTGGCAGCCAGAATAGGGGCTGTGAAGCGATTGTTCGTTCTTCAACAGCTATCTTAAAAGAACGAATAAGCGAAGCGAAGGTATACTTAGCTTCAACTAAGCCTGATACGGACAAAATAATTGCTACGCTAGACGGCATATATGATGGCTCCGATCTTAGAATTAAGAAGTACTCGTATGAATGGATGATATCCGCATTAAGAGTGAAACTATTTAAGGATGAGTCTTATGCGCTCGGGAAGATTCATCACAATATTATCAAAAATATTAATGGAATGGATGTCATTCTGTCTATCGGTGGCGACAATTATTGTTATGGAGAACAGCCAGGCTGGTATGAAATTGATCGACGGGTTAAGGCTCAAGGAAAGAAGCTTGTTCTATGGGGTTGCTCCATCGGAGAAGAGGATATGACACCGAGAAAGCTGGAGGATTTGAAGCTGTTCGATTTGATTCTTCCTCGCGAGACGCTAACCTATAACATGCTCGTAAGCAAAGGTCTGAAAAATGTGAAATTATGCGCTGATCCCGCTTTTACGATGGAGAAGGAGGAGCTGGAGCTGCCGATAGGCTGGCAAGAAGGGAATACTATCGGGCTTAATTTCAGTCCATTAGTATGGAAAAGGAACAAGCAATCGCAATCCGCTGTAGACGAGCTGATCAAGCATGTTTTAGTTACGACCGATATGACCATTGCGCTTACTCCTCACGTCATTATGGACGGAAATAATGATAATGAAGTATTAAGTGGCTATTATGAAGCTTTTAAGCATACAGGAAGGGTCATTTTGCTACCTGACAACTTAACGGCTATTCAGTATAAGGGCTACATCGCTAGAATGAGATTTTTTATTGGTGCCCGAACGCATGCGACGATTGCTGCTTACTCCAATTATGTACCTACTATGGTGCTTGGCTACAGCGTCAAATCAAAAGGGATAGCCAAAGATATTTTCGGTGAAGAGAAGCTGGTACTCGGTATTGATGAATTATCCGATAGCGCGCGACTAGTCGGGAAATGCGATGAAATGATTAGAGAAGAAAAAGAAATTAAAAAAAAGCTAAAGCAAGCTATTCCGAGCATTCAGAAGATGTCGTACAAAGCAGTTGAATATTTAAGTGAGTTAGCCTGAGGTGAATATGAAAAAAAAATTGCTATTTGTCATACCTAGCCTATCTGCTGGCGGAGCCGAACGAAGCTTAATTAATTTACTAACACAAATCGATTTCAATAACTATGAAGTTGATTTATTTATGTTTAATCATGAAGGTATTTTTATGGATTTGCTTCCTCAGAATGTACATGTTCTGCCTTTATCGAATAACTATAATCGCTTTGTAAGGCCTGTTTGGAACTCGGTACCATATTTTATACTAACACGAAATACTGAACTGGCCTATAGCAGGATTATGTTCAGTTACAAGAACAGAATGTCAAGAAGCGTTAGCATTAAAGAGCAGAAGGGATGGAAATACGTCGCGAAGTCTATTGATAAAATAGATAAGCAATATGACATTGCTATTGGTTTTTTAGAAAAAACATCCATTTATTTCTGCACAGAGAAAGTTAATGCTTTTATTAAAATAGGTTGGGTACATAATGATTATGACAAACTAGGCATGAATCCTAATTTTGATTTGCAATATTTTAAACGTCTGGATTATATTGTTACGGTCTCTGATGAGTGCGGAAATATATTGAAACGGATATTTCCAAATCAAAGTGAAAAAATTTATGTTATCCACAATATAGTGTCACCAGCAATAATAAACCAATTAGCGGATAAAGAAGTGCAGGATGTTTATGATCGTAAAAAAGATGAATTTGTTATTGTTTCAATAGGTCGATTACATGCTCAAAAAGGTTTTGAACTTGCGATCCAATCCTGCAAGCTTCTAGTGGAACGCGGAATTATATTTCAATGGAATATTATTGGTGAAGGGGAAGAGCGGCAGAAGTTGACCGAACTTATTGCAGCGGAGGGATTAGAGCAGTATATAAAGCTGCTTGGACTGAAAGCTAATCCATATCCCTATATTAAACAAGCAGATATATACGCTCAGACTTCATGGTACGAAGGAAAAGCGATTGCAATCGATGAGGCTAAAATTTTAAATAAACCTATTGTTATTACCGATTTCAGCACAGCCAAAGATCAGATTCGAAACGGGTTTGAAGGGCTTATCGTTGATATGAATGCTGATGCTATAGCGAATGGAATCAGTACACTTATTTATGATAAAGAAACTAGAGAACGATTGACGGAGCATCTGTCACAACTTCAATTGGGAACAGAAGAAGAGATTAATAAATTATATAAACTTCTCAGATAGGTGGATAGACCGTGAAAAAAAATCTGTTATTCGTTATGAATAATCTACAATGCGGTGGAGCTGAGAAATCACTATTATCATTATTACAGACGATGGATTATTCTAGATACAATGTTGACTTATATTTATTCAAACATGAAGGTATTTTTTTTAATAAGCTTCCGAAGGCAGTGAATGTACTAGAAATGCCGTATTTATACAGATATTTTGATATGTCAATAAATAGAGCTGTTATAGATTGCATTAAAAAAGGTAGATTTAAATTAGCCTTTTCAAGATTAAGAGCGGGTTACATTTTTTTTACTGAGAAAAACCCGGCCAGACGCGAACAAAGAGCTTGGAAATATGTATCTAAATCTATGCCGGTACTTCAGAAAGAATACGATGCTGCGATCGGCTTTCTTGAGAAAAACCCCGTTTATTTTGGTATAGAGAAAGTAAAAGCGGATAAGAAGCTCGGGTTTATTCATAATGATTATGACAAGTTGCAAATGGATTCGGTAATTGACAGCCATTATTTTGAACAACTGGATCATCTCATCACCGTATCAGATATATGCGGGGAAGTATTGGAGCAAAGATTCCCGCAGTTTAAACATAAAGTAAAGATAATAGAGAACATTGTATCACCCTCCTTAATTCATACGATGTCATTGGAGGCAAGTGATTTATTTAATGTCAAGAATACATTCCGTATTTTATCAATTGGGAGATTGAATGATCAGAAAGGATTTGATATGGCGATTGATGCATGCAAGAGGCTTGTTGAGAGTGGATATGCCGTGAACTGGTTTATCATTGGAGAAGGCGAAAACCGAAGCTGTTTGGAACAGCAAATTGAGCAGAACCAGCTTCAAACTCATTTTCATTTGCTTGGTTTAAAGGAGAATCCTTATCCCTATCTGAGGGAAGCCGATATCTATGTTCAGCCATCTCGTTTCGAAGGGAAATCGATCGCAATTGATGAAGCGAAAATTTTGAACAAACCGATTATTTTAACAAATTTCAGTACGGCAAAGGATCAAATCATTCATAATCATAATGGGCTAATTGTTGATATGACGGCTGAAGCTATATTTGAAGGTATAGAACGATTAATTGTAGATGTGAGTTTAAGAAGTGCTCTGAGCAAACAGCTGTCCAGCGAAATTCTTGGAACTGAAACGGAGATTGAGAAATTATACGCCTTGCTCTAAGTGATTATGAAGGAGAGAAGAAAATGATTGAAGCTCTAGTGGTTATATTCATTACAGCGATCCTTATTATTGTATCGCTTGATGTCCTGCCTATCAGCAAGGATTGGTTAGGCAGAATTCATATTGGAAGATATAAAAACAAACAGGAATGGAATCAATCCATAACGCAAATAGGCGTTAAATGGCTTAATCATACACCCAAAATAAAAGTAACGGATAATACACGTCTCGTTGCTATCGATATGCTCAAAGGAAACTATTCTAAAAGTGTCATTCAGCATTGGCAGGAAGCCTCCTTATTGCTTGGTTTGGCAGAATGCCTTGAAAATGCTGAAAATCATAAGCTTAGAAAAGGTGTAGAGCAATATTTGAAATCCAAGTTTGATGCTCATGGACAGTGGCTTATCAAACCCGAGTATGTTGATTCCGCTATTCTAGCGTATGGTGTGATGAAGCTTGAAGGTGATGCAAGCGACAGATTCAGGCTTGCTTATGACAGCGTGTGGGAGCTGATCCAATCGCATATCGGCGAAGACGGTACCGTGCAATATAGGAAATTTATGAAGGATTATCGCTACGTAGATACGATCGGCTTTATTTGTCCGTTTTTAGTTGCTTATGGAATAAGGTATAACAAGCCGGAATGCGTTGAGCTTGCTGTAAAGCAGCTTGAGCAATATGAGCGCTTCGGCATGTTGGAGAATCATTATATTCCAAGCCATGCCTATCGGTTGAATAACACTTTGCCGCTTGGTTTGTATGGCTGGGGAAGAGGGCTTGGGTGGTTTGCGATTGGACTAATAGATGCTTGGCGTGAGTTGCCTAATGACCATGAATCAAAGACGGTATTGAAGAGCTTCGTGAAAAAGTTAGCTGATGCGATTCTTTCCTTTCAAGGACCGGATGGTAATTGGAACTGGACAGTCACCCGTCCCGAAACTAGGCCCGATTCATCATCTACCGCTACATTGGGCTGGTTCTTGTTGCAAGCTGCTGGAATAGAAGAGATTGCTGAAGAATGCTCGGAAGGCGTAGAACGTGCCGTTAGTTATCTCATGAAGGTAACGAGAAGAAGTGGCGCGGTTGATTTCTCGCAAGGGGATACAAAGGATATAGGTGTTTACTCCATGTTATTCAATATCTTGCCTTTTACGCAGGGTTTTTGTATACGTATGATTAACCGCTACAGCAATTAATAGGTTTTGTAAGAAAGTTTTGAACAATAGTGGTTTCCCGATAGTTGGTTAATTATGCATTGGAGGAAAAAAAATGCTGAAAAGCAACATAAAGGCTATAGAATGCTATTTCCCTCAAAAGAAAGAGTATAACTCTATAGAAGATAAGTTGACAAATAAGATTGGTATTTATACTAGAAACATTGCTGGCGAGGATGAATCTGCATCAGATCTAGCATTTAAAGCCGCTGAAAAATTGTTCGAGAGACAAGTGTGCAAACGAGAAGAGATTGATTTTTTAATATTTTGTACACAATCCCCAGACTACTTACTACCAACGACTGCATGTTTACTTCAGGATAGATTAGGACTTTCTACAAGTTGTGGTGCATTTGATTTTAATTTAGGATGTTCAGGATTTGTATATGGTTTATCGTTGGCAAAGGGACTGATTGAAACGGGTTTAGCCCGCAACGTACTTCTCTTGACCGCTGATACTTACAGCAAGTATATAAATCCAAAAGATCGAAGCGTTAAAGTACTATTCGGAGATGCAGCCGCCGCAACCTTAATTACTGGCGTAGAATCAAATACCGATATGATCGGGCCTTTTGTCTTTGGTACAGATGGGAGAGGTAAAGAAAACCTGATCGTACATGCGGGGGGTGTGAGAGAACCGATATCAGAGAACTCTTTGATTGAATCAATTGATGAATTCGGAAATGTTAGGTCGAGAAGTAATCTATACATGAACGGTCCTGAAGTATTTAATTTCACATTAGAAGCAGTACCGGATGCTTTCCAATCATTATTAGTAAAATCTGGATTATTGATTGATGATTACAGTATGTTTGTTTTTCATCAGGCAAACAAATATATGCTTGAACATTTAAGAAAAAGACTGCGAATTCAAGTTGGGAAATTTTCGTATTGTTTGCAAGACTGCGGAAATACAGTATCCTCTACAATTCCCATTGCATTAAAACAAGAATCAGACAATAACACAATTTCAAGTAATGGGAAGGTTATGTTATTGGGTTTCGGAGTGGGGTACTCTTGGGCTGGTTGTAACATTTTATATAATAATAAATATTAATTAAAAGAAGAGGATTGGTGACAATTATGAACAAACAACAATTTATTTCTGAATTTGAGGAAAACGTATTAATGGTAGAACCTGGAACTATTAATGGTGAGATGATTCTCGAAGAAATTGAAGAGTGGGATTCTATGGGGATTGTTTCTACATTAGCTTTAATAGACGGCCTTAATGTTCGAGTTAGCGCAGATGTTTTAAATAAATGTATAACTGTTAACGACATTATTTCACTAGTTACGGATAAATTGGAGGAGTAGTGAAATGGCGAGATTAGTTTTGGAGAACATATCTATAAGGGGTATAGTCTGTGCCTTGCCTAAGAATAAAATTAATATTAACGATTTGAACGATTCTTTCTCTACTAAAGAAATTAATAAAATATCCAGGATGACGGGAGTTAAAAGCTTTTATCGCGTGTCAGAAGATCAAACTACTTCTGATCTATGTATATTAGCAGCTGAGAGACTACTGACTAGTTTAGAATGGGATAAATCAAATATTGATGGAGTCATATTTGTTAGTCAGACCCCCGATTATGTGTTGCCTGCAACAGCCTGTGTCATTCAAGCAAAATTAGGATTATCGGAAGAATGCATAGCTTTCGATATTAATTTAGGCTGCTCCGGATATGTGTACGGAATGATGGTAGCTGCTCAGCTTATTCAAACGGGGAATTTGAAAAGAGTTCTGTTGCTTGTAGGAGACACGATTAGTAAGATCATTTCTCCAGAGGACAGATCTGTGAATTTCTTATTTGGTGATGCAGGCTCCGCTACAGCATTGGAATTTGAGAGAAATGTTAGCGGTATTTCAGTTGTAGCGGGTACTGACGGCACTGGCGAGAAAAATTTAATAACTCCAGCAAGAGGTTTTAGAAATATTCGGACAGGTGATGCAAATATTCGTAAACAGGCAACTGATGGGAATATTCGTTCCGAGGAAGACTTATATATGAATGGTTCTGAAATTTTTAATTTCACATTAGATCGTGTACCTCAATTAGTTGCAAATATATTAGAAACACATGGTTGGGAAACAGATGATGTTGATTATCTTGTTCTTCATCAAGCTAATAAATTTATTCTGGATTATTTAGCAAATAAGATGGATATTGAAAAAAAGAAAATTCTAAGCAATATAGAGGAGTACGGAAATACAAGTTCCGCTTCAATTCCATTGTTGATTACTACTTTATTAAGGGACAGAGTACTTTCGAATAAACCAGTTAATTTATGTTTAGTTGGTTTTGGCGTTGGATATTCATGGGCAGCTTCTGCATTGACGGTTCAAGGCCTGAAGTGTGTCGAAGTAATTAACTAAATATAATGAATCGAGGGAATATGGAAAATATATTTAATTTACAAAATAAGTTAATTTTAATTACGGGGGCTTCATCAGGAATTGGAAAGCAAACAGCTAGAGTATTAGCCCATCATGGTGCTCGGTTAATTCTCGTTGGTCGGAACAAAGAAAAATTGGAAAGTACTTTAAGGTTGCTTCCCGATCATGACCATATTATGGAGACATTTGATTTAAATGATATTGATGGTATATCCAAATGGTTGAAGAGCTTGGTCAATAGAATTGGAAGTCCGCTCAATGGAATTGTACATTCAGCAGGTGCACATGCAACCATTCCTATAAGAATGTTAAATACTAAAAATATATCTGATGTATTCGATGTGAATCTTTTTGCAGGCTTATCTTTGCTTAAAGGTTTTTCCGCAAAAACAAATTTTGCTGAGAATGCTTCCTTCGTCTTTCTTTCATCTGTAATGGGTGTAGTAGGACAGCCAGGTGTGATCTCTTACGCCGCTAGCAAAGGTGCAATCAATGCTGCTGTAAAATCAGCAGCATTGGAATTGGCTAATTTCGGATTAAGAGTTAATAGTGTTGTGCCAGGGGTTGTAGAGACAGAGATGTGGGGACAATTAATGGACTCCGTACCCAATGAGCAAATTGATATTATAAGAAAAAAACATCCTTTAGGTCTAGGGAAACCAGATGATGTAGCTAATGCTATATGTTTTCTATTGACGGACGCCTCACGTTGGATTACTGGAACAAATTTGGTAGTTGATGGAGGATACACATGTCAATAAAGAAACTAATTATTATCGGTGCTGGTAATTTTGGAAGGGAAATGTTAGCATGGTCGCTAGCTTCTGAACTGTTTAATAATTGGAAAGTATTTGGTTTCATTGACGATGATCTCGAAGCATTAAATGGATATAATGTCGGCTACCCAATTGTATCCACAATAAATGAATATCTTCCTAAAGAAGATGATGTTTTTATTTGTAGTATCAACAATCCAAATGTGAAATTAGAAGTTTGTGAGAAACTGAAATCTATAGGAGCAAAATTCATTAATATAATTCATCCGATGGCAATTGTAGGTCCTAATTGCACTATAGGGGAAGGTGTAATATTATGCCCATTCTCTATGCTAACTTCACATGTAAATCTGGGTAATTACGTAACAATAAACGCACATAGCACTATTGGTCATGATGCTGTTCTAGGGGATGGTTGTACTTTAAGTGGTCATTGTGATATTACTGGCTTTGCTCATTTGGAGAAAGGCGTATTTATGGGAAGTGGAAGTCGCATTTTGCCTAAGGCTCATATTGGGGAATATGCTTTTATCGGTGCAGGCAGCGTTGTATTAAGAAAGGTTAAAGCGAAAAGAAAGGTATTTGGTATTCCAGCTCAATACATCGATTAAGTTTCATGTAATTTTTCAAAACATGGTTTTATCAGATAGGAGCATAAGATGAGAGTCAAAAGCTCATTGCTGAATATATCAGCTGGTATAGGAAACCAAATTATTATTACTGCATTAAGCTTGATATCAAGAACGGTATTTATCAACAGTCTAGGAATTGAGTACTTAGGGATTAACGGACTATTTACGAGCATTCTTGCCATGCTAACTTTGGCAGAGGCGGGTATTGGCGCAAGTATTGTTTATAATTTGTATAAGCCGGTTGCTGACAATAATCAGCCGAAAATACTGGCATTAATGCAGCTATACAAAAAAGCGTATCTCTTTATAGCGGCTTTCATCATGCTACTTGGATTAGCTCTTATGCCTTTTCTTGATCTATTCATCAAAGACACAAGCATAGAGCATATCGCTTTTATATATTTCTTATTTCTTGTGAATACAGCAGCACCCTATTTATTTGTTTACAAAAATTCATTTCTAAATGTAAGCCAAAAAAATTATATTGTTACAGCTGTTTTCTCCATATCCGCCATAATATCCACCTGCATGAAAATCGCCATTTTATATTATACAGAAAATTTCATCCTGTATCTTGCGATCGAAAGCATCATCTCGATTATTACCTCTATTACACTCGCTGCTATTGTAGACAAAATGTATCCATTCTTGAAGCAGAAGCTCGTAACTAAGCTGGATCCGGAAACGAAGGCTAACTTTATTAAGAATATGAAAGCGATTATGCTTCAAAATGTAGGCAATTACTTTATTTTCGGCGTAGACGGCATCCTCATCTCTTCGTTTGTCAGCTTATCTGCAGTAGGGCTATATTCGAATTATAAAATGTTAATTGAGCTGTGCCGGACGTTCCTTAATCAAGTATTTACCAATATGTATCACAGCTTAGGCAATTTAGTTGCAAAGGAAAGCGCTGCTGCTATTTATCGAATTTTCAAGGTTACATTTCTACTCAATTTTTGGCTGTATTCTTTATTGTCCATTGGGCTGTACTTATTAGTCGAACCGTTGATATTGGTATGGATCGGTCCTGAGTTTCGAATGGCGAACGCCGTATTGCTTCTTCTAGTGCTCGCTTTCTATGAAAGGGGAATGCGCAATTCCTTAACGGCTGTGAAATCGACAGCGGGCATTTTCCACGAGGATCGTTTTGCTCCCATGTTTCAAGCGGCATTAAATCTTGGCATTTCACTTGTACTTGTGCATTATATGGGGATTGCGGGTATATTCATTGGAACCCTTCTAAGTGCATTACTGGTTCCATTCTGGTATACACCTATGCTTGTATACAAAAAGGTGTTTGAGCAGCCCGTTGGTTTTTACTATAAAAAATATCTTTATTATACGTTCATCGGCTTAGCAGCCTTTTTCTTCTCGAAAGTCGCCATTAGTTTGATTACCTCCACGACTATTATTGGACTGCTGATTAAAGGCGTGATTTGCGTGTTAGTTGTTAATATTTGTTATACAGCCGTATTTTTCAAGACGGATGAGTTCAAGTATTTGCTTGGTATTGCTAAAGGCTTATTAAACAAAATACCAAGATTCAATCCTCTTTTACAAAAGTCTATGAAACGCGATCACAATATAGAGGTTGGCGGAAATAAGTAACCTTTCACTGACAGACCACATACGTTGAAAGTAAAACCGAGGTGAAGGCTATGAATCCAAACGGATCCTATCGAATTGAGCTAGATCGTTTTAAGATTAGCAACAATAGCATGAATGCAATGGACACGGCGGACGGTATTAATGCAGCGATTGTTTGGGCTAGATCAGAAGGATACACTCATGTTATTTTGCCTAGGGGCACCTATAGCGTAAGAATGAACCCGAATAGTTTAGTTGCAATTGATCTACTAAGCGGCATTCATTTAGAGCTTGAGCAAGGCTGCGTGATTACAATAGAAGCTAATTCATCCCCTAGCTATTCGATTATTCAAATGAAAGGGATCAGTCAAGCGAAGCTGTCGGGTGGAAAACTCGTCGGCGATAAGAAGAACCATACCTACGATATGACTGTGAAATTTGTAAGAGGCGGGGTTAACGCGGACGGAGCACTAAATAATGATCCTGCTTGGATACGGAGTGAGGTTATTGACCGCTATGCTAACCCAGGATTGCTTGCAAGCTTCAGACTTTGGAGTATAAGCGGAGTAAATGCAACGGGATATCAATTTTATCAATATAAAGACAGCATATCCAAGGATACTTTGGTAGGGTCGAGGACGAACGGCTTGTTTGCTCCAGCCAGTACTGCAGGAAGAGGCTGGTTCCTCAATGAAGAAGGAGATATTACGAAAAACAACAAAATGATATTCGCCATAAAGCCTGGCACGGCGCTGACGGATAATCAAATAGCCGATATTCAGGCTAAAATAGATCATTCATCCTACACGCATGAAATGGGCAGGGGTATCGGTGTATTAGGCTCCAACCATGTAGATATTTGCGGGGTGGAAATATTAAATTGTACAGGTGACGGAATTTTTACTACGTGGCAGCAATATTTAATAGATCCTGCTTTGTATACGCAAGAGCAAATGGGACAATTTATACGTATTTATGATTGTCATATCCATCATTGCAGGAGACAAGGCATTTCGATTTGTTCATCCAATGATACACATATCTATCGCAATAGAATTCATGATATAGGCTATGACGATGATGGAATTACGACGAATTTTCGCAATGGCACACCTCCAATGTTTGGGATAGACATAGAATCTATGTTCAGCGAAACAAATATTCCATTTAAAAATGCTGATCGACCGAATGGTATAGAGCTTAATTATAGAGTACGAGTCTCTGACAACTATATTTATAACAATGCAAGAGGCCACTTTATTAATGCGGATGGTACAGATGTCGTTATTCAGAATAATACCTTTGAAGGTTATAATGTTGGCGGAGTGGGTTCCAATTCGAATTTCAGCGCAGTTAAATTTTTGGATAATACGTTTAACTCATGCGACTTAACAGTACAAGGCAATAATTTTGTAAACGGCGGCGTATTTAATAAAGGGAATCTGAAGCTGCTCGATGTGAAAGGCGCGGTTATTCAAAATTGCCAGCTGAAAGAGGGAAAGGTTAATGGTTCCAGCGTATATGGTTATTTTGGGACACCAATCACTAATGTAGTTGGAAGCACCTTCACGTATGCTGCAGCACACGGTATGGGTAACGGAGCACAAATTGTTTTTGAGCAATGGGTGGGCCAGGTTCCTACGGGTATAAGTATCGATAAGCTATATTACACGGTTAATATTACAGCTACGAGCTTTCAAGTATCGGAAACCTTAGGTGGAGCACCAGTCATTCTGAAAGACGCTGGCCTGCCAGGGTTCAACATAAGCCGTTTCAATTACGGCAGATGCTATATGACGAATATAACAATCGAAAGAGATTGGCGTCCCGATAACGCTTTGCTTCAAGGCATTAATCTTTTTTTAACCGGCGCTGTTATGGAGAACATTAAAGTGAAAAATTATGATTTTGCACTTTTGGTGCCTCAAGATTATGCAGGCAGGCCCAATATATTAAGAGGCGTAACGCTAGTTGAAGGATCTGCACGCCTTGAGGGCTGCCATGTCAGCAATGGAGAATTTATGAGAGCTAAATCAGTCACCTTGGGAGCTATGGATATTCAGCTTGGCTCTACCGATGATAAATTCAATAGACAAGTTACGGTGCGAAACTCGATTTTTCATAACTTAGGTGTTTTTATGGATGGAAACAGTCTATTGACAGGATGTACGCTAATCAACTCATCAATTGGCAGGGCGAATAATACGAAAAAAGCTGTCGTCTCCCTTTCTTATCTTGAAAACACGAAATTGAATTTTATTTGGCTCAATATGAATCAATCAGCAACAGTAGTGAAAAATGTGTTTAAAGGGGTTTCTATTGCAGGATCTAGCCCTTACTTGAGTCTTGTTGATAATACGGATTTAGGCAAAATATAAATAAAACATCGCAAATTGATCCTTGTGGTTCTCTTCTTTTTAAAGAACTGCAAGGAATATATTTGATACATAGTTTTTTATTGAGAACAAATACTAATTTTATAATGAACAATAAGGAGGTTTTTTAAAATGGCTATATTAATAACAGGCGGGGCTGGTTATATAGGAAGTCATACATGTGTTGAGCTCCTGGAAGCGGGCTATGAGGTTGTCGTTGTCGATAATTTATCGAACAGCAGCGAAGTATCGATAAACCGTGTCACTGGAATTACAAAAAAATCCTTTGCGTTTTACGAGATGGATCTCTTGGATCGGGAAGGTCTAGATAAGGTATTCACAAAGCACTCCATTGATGCAGTCATCCACTTAGCAGGTCTCAAAGCTGTTGGAGAGTCTGTTCGAATGCCACTATCCTATTATCATACTAATATAATGAGCACATTGGTTCTTTGTGAGGTTATGAAGGAGCATAACGTACATAAGCTTGTATTCAGCTCATCCGCAACAGTCTACGGCTTGCCGGAGCAGGTTCCCATTGTGGAAGACTCCTCGTTAGGAGCGACAAATCCTTATGGACGAACGAAGCTTATGCTCGAGCAAATCTTACAGGACCTAGCTGAGTCGAATGAGCGATGGGGCATTTCCATATTACGTTATTTCAATCCAGTAGGGGCACATCAGAGCGGACAAATCGGAGAAAATCCGAATGGTATACCGAATAACTTAATGCCATATATATCGCAAGTAGCAGTTGGAAAGCTGGCGCAGGTAAATGTATTTGGCAATGATTATCCTACAATCGATGGCACAGGAGTAAGAGATTATATACATGTCGTGGATCTAGCCAAAGGACATTTGCGGGCGTTAGAGAAGCAGCTAGACATATCTGGTGTCCACATCTACAACCTTGGAACGGGGCGTGGATACAGCGTACTAGAGATGATTACGGCGTTTGAGAGCGTAACTGGACAATCAGTTCCCTACAGAATAGTCGAAAGAAGACCTGGCGATATAGGCTTATGTTATGCAGATACGGCAAAGGCAAACATGGAACTGGGCTGGTTCGCCACTCGCAGCATAGAAGAAATGTGCCAGGATACATGGCGCTGGCAAAGGTTGAATCCGAACGGATATGAAGGAGAGAAGATTCATCATTTATTAACCAATTAATAAATATGAGCTGACTTAAGGCAAGGGGGAAGAAACGTGGAGTTTTCCAAAAGTGATATGAACGTATTAAAAGGGATTGCAATTCTATTTATGGTAATTCTTCATTTGTTTTGCACGAAAGAGGTTAATGGATTATATGAAACCTTTCCGACAATAGATGGTGTACCATTTGTATATTATTTAGCCTTGTTCGGTGATGCATGTGTCCCTATCTATTGCTTCGCAAGTGGATATGGTTTATTCCTGATTTATAATTCCGGCAAGTTGAGTATTAAAAATAATTTTAATAGAATATTTAGGCTGCTAATTAACTTTTGGATCGTACTCATTCTGTTTGTTTTGATTGGTTATATTGCCGGAAAAGGTGCGCTATATCCTGGAAGCACAGTTAAATTTATAAAGAACTTCTTTATATTAAGCAGTTCCTATAATGGTGCTTGGTGGTTTTTGCAGACTTATGTTATTCTTGTTCTTCTCTCACCTTCGTTAATGAAAATAGTTAGCAAATATCATTCTATATTTTTGATTATATGTACAGGGTTAATCTATTTATTAAGTTATGTAGAGCGTATAAAAAATATTGTAGACTTAAGTGATTTTCCATTATTAAATAGTTTTATGCATGCCATTGTATTAGTTGGTACATCGCTCTTGCCATTTATAGTAGGTTCATTATTTGCTAAAGAACGTATCTATTCAAAAATTTATAATTTAGTGAATAAGTTAAGGTTTAAAAATATAATTTGTATATTTGGTATATTATGTTTAGTGTTGCTGCACTCGTTTTATCAATCAATGATTATTGCGCCTATAACAGCTATTTTATTTATATGCTTTTTCAGTCTACTTAATAAAAGTGTTCAAATTCAAATGTTATTAAAATATTTGAGTGCTCATTCCACTAATATCTGGTTGACACATATGTTTTTCTATATGAATTTCTTTCCTAGTCTTGTGTTCTATCCTAGATACCCACTTCTGATTTTTGTTTGGTTAATTATTTTATGTTTAATTTCATCCTATATTATTAATTTGATTAATAATCCTATCATTCAGTTGTATAATCAAAAATTAGCTACATTGAAAAACAGAAGGATTAATTTAAATAGTGCAACAGCTAATGCTAAAGATGAATTTGGAGTTTGATTCCACAAATTATCAAATCAAGTAGTTAACTAAACAGATAGAAACACTCATGATTTTCGACAAAAATCCCAAATATTTCTTATTTTCAAGAGACATGAAGCGACAGCATGCGCAATCGGGTTGTTCTATAATACATAAAGGAAGTGAATGACAAGCATGGGAGACGAAGAAATACGTTTAGTATCTGGGCACCTTAAACGTATGGAGTCAGTGGTGCAACCGCCCCGAATTGAATGGGGGAAATGAAATTATGATGCTTACAAAGTTAGAGGACAATCATGAATTGGATAGCGAATGGGTTGCACTAATTATGAATGCCAGGGCGAAGGGCTTCAGCAAAGAGGATATTCGCAAAGTGCTGCTATGCATTCAAGAAAGTGCAAAGGGTGAAATGGAAGAAGAAACGGCTGTATAAAAAAAGCGCTATTCGCGCTTAATTTTCCATTTATTAAATTCCAAGAACTCTTTGAATTGATCCTTGCTTACGCCCGAGGACATGGCCTCTCGGACTAAATTGGTCCATTCGTTATCAAGTTGATCGGGCTTTTGAGCCGAATCCTCATCACTATTTATAAAATCTTCAACCGTAACGTTTAAGACATTTCCAATCTTTTCGAGAAACTGGATCGATGGATTTTGTTGAAGACCTCGTTCTATTGAACTTAAATAAGATTTCGCTACGCCTGCCCTCTGAGAAAGCTCAGTAAGGGATAGGCCTTTTCTTTTGCGCAGACTTTGAATGCGTTCTCCGATCATAACAAAACTCCTCCGTTACCACATCGTTGCTTACTCCTTTCTATTATAACGAATAATATCAAATTGCGAAAGCGTGTTAGCTATAAAAAATTCCAACCTAATCAATAGGTAAGACTGTTTTTAATAAAGAACAATAATTAATATAATTTGTAATTTATCGCTAAAAATAGATTGACAAAGGTTATTTTCAAATGTATTATACAACTATGTTCTTAATAAAGAACTGTTTATCGAAATAGTTAATGTCGTTATTGTTCTAAATATAGAACGACTTCATATACAGCAGGAGGAATATATGAGCGCCATCGCAGGAGTTTATCACATGAATACGGATAATCAGACACGGGAACAGGGCAACAGCATGATGGAAGCTTTATCCCATTATCCTTGTGATACGTCCCAATCCTGGCAGAAGGATAATGTATTCCTTGGCTGCCATAACCAGTGGATAACGCCAGAATCGATTGGTGAACGTAATCCTTATTATGATTCAGATAGACGATTAGTTATTATTGCTGATGCAATAATTGATAATCGTAAGGAGTTATTCCAATTGCTTGATGTTAGGAATGATTTCAGAGATCAAATGACAGATGCGCAGCTGATTTTACTTTCCTATTCGAAGTGGGGTGTAGAATCACCAAAATATCTAATCGGTGATTTTGTCTTCATCATTTGGGATGAACGAGAGCAAAGGGTGTTTGCAGCTAGGGATTTCTCAGGCAGTCGAACTTTGTATTATCACTGGAATGGCGAGAGACTCGCTATGTGTACGACAATGAAAGCATTGTTCAATCTCCCTAATGTTGAAAAGCAGCTAAATGAACAATGGTTAGCCCAGTTTTTGGCTATCAGCACTGTCGTTGATGCAGTTGACATTACACAAAACGTGTTTAAGGATATTTGGCAACTGCCACCCTCGCATTGCATTACCATTGAGGACGGTAGATTAAAGGTAATGAGGTATTTTACTCTTTCTGTTGGGAAGAAGATACATTTCAAATCAGATGAACAATATGTAGAGGCATTCCAAGCTGTTTTTCAAGAGGCAGTAGATGCAAGGTTGAGAACTCATCGGCAGGTAGGTTCGCAGCTAAGTGGAGGATTGGATTCGGGGGCGGTTGTAGGCTTTGCGGCGAAGACACTTCGTCCCTTGGATAAGCAAATTCACACGTTCAGTTATACACCTTCTAATGAATTTATCGATTATACGCCACGTCATATGATTGCAAATGAAACACCATACATAAATTCAACAGTACAATACGTCGGTGGAATAAATCCGAATTATCTTGATTTTGCAGATAGAAACTCTTATTCAGAGATTGATCCCTGTCTGGACGCGCTCGAAATGCCTTATAAATATTTTTCAAACTCCTTTTGGATAAGAGGAATATTTGAAAAAGCAGCAGAGCAGGATGTTGGCGTCCTGCTAACGGGGGCCCGCGGAAATCTGACAATATCCTGGGGAGAGGCTTTAACTAATTATGTGCTGCTCTTTAAGAAACTAAAATGGATTCGTTTGCAGAATGAACTGAAGGCGTACAGCAAGAATATGAGGACAGGACGTGCTCGTTTGCTGTCCCTTATGTCAAAAGAAGCAATACCTATGTTGGATAGAAGTACCGAAGTCCAAGATCCTTTTAAACCGATTATTAATAAGGAGTTTGCCAGAAAGACTAAGGTATTTGATCAACTTAGGGAACATGGAATGGATGAGTCGGGCTGGTTTACCGAAACGAATATTTTTAATTTGAGAAAACAGCATTTCGAAGATCCATTCACATGGATTTCGACCAACACAGCGATGTCGAAATTTTCATTGCCTACTGCCGTATGGAGCCGAGATCCTACTAATGATATTAGAGTTATTCGTTTTTGTTTATCTGTGCCAGAAGACCAATATGTTTATAACGGTTATAACCGTGCACTAATTCGGCGGGCAACCGTAGGCATGCTCCCTGATGAAGTAAGGTTAAATCAGCACATTCGCGGTGTACAAGGCGCTGATTGGATACATCGTATGCAACCTGACTGGCATTCCTTTATTATGGAAGCGGAAGAGATGAGCAGGGATTCAGCCATATTAGAATTTATTGATGGAAGCATGATAAAATCAGCCCTTTCCCGGTTCAAAAACAATGTGAAGCCTGAGCTGGCGTGGGAAGCAGAATTGCAAGAATTAATGTGGAGCTTAATCGTTTACCGGTTTATAAAACGTAATTTTTGAAAGGGGGTGATATATATGTCTTTAAAGCAATGGATAAAACCCGAGTTGGAAGTGCTTCAAGTAAATATGACAGAATTAGATCCGAAAAATGGTAAACATACGGATCAAACATTCCCTAGTGGAACTGATAGAGATCTACTTACTTGGAGTTAGTTTAAAAGTTTAAATCTTTAATTGAAAGCCCCTATACAGATGTTGTATATGGGCTTTCATCATTAGATAATTAATTACTGGAGTGGATAAAGTGCTGAGTGCAATGACTAGAGTTGGTTATATTGCTTTTGGTTTAAAGATATCAAGTGAGATTCAATTACCTGAGCTTGTTGTTATCAAAGGTGATATAGAACAATTTGATGTTGATGTCGAAGTAGTAATCGATTCAAAATTCATGCAAAGGTTAAATGTCGAAGCTATTGATCTTGAGGTGAATTCCGAATCAGTGACATTCCAGATACCTAATGCTGGAGTTTTCCGAGTTAGTTGTGGTAACAAAATCGTTGTTTCGCCGTATTCAAACGCAGATGAAGATCTTATACGATTGTATATTCTTGGTACCTGTATGGGTGTTGTTCTTATGCAAAGGTCAATATATCCGCTGCACGGAAGTGCAGTCGTGATTAATGGGAATGCTTATGCTATTGTTGGTGAATCTGGGGCCGGTAAGTCTACGCTTGCTTCTGCATTCACGAATCGTGGTTATCAGTTGGTTACCGATGATATTGTAGCTCTAACCTTCACTCCGTCTGAGGAGTTGCCGATCGTTACTCCGTCCTACCCACAGCAAAAACTCTGGCAGCAAAGCTTGGATGCTTTTGGTATCAACAACAAAGATTTGAGATCCATATTTGGTCGCGAATCGAAGTATTGTGTATCAATTGAGGATAGGTATTGTAATGATCCAATAAAGCTAGCTGGCATATTTGAATTGGAAAAGTCTGAAAATGATGAGATAAGCATACAAAGGGTGGGTAAGCTGGAGAGTCTGCCGCTGCTTTTTCAGAATACTTATAAACAATTTCTGATACCAAGAATGATGCTTTTAGATTGGCACTTTGGCTTTTCTACAAAGCTGGGAGAGAGATTACCCATTTATAGAATGAAGCGCTCAACAAAAGAGTTTTCCGCTCCACAATTGGTCGACCTGATATTAAAAAAGATTGAAACGGAGGGATAAATAATGATAGAAAAGTTGAAAAGCTATCAAACTGAAATACAAGATTTTTCACATCTGTTAGGAGCAAGTGTTTTTCGAGACGATGATAATATCGTTAGCGATATGGGGAATGAAAAAGTTATTTTAAGCGTGAAAAACGGGAAATATTATAATCTTGGTAATATGGGTAGTCAAATTTGGGATTTCCTTCAGAGTCCTATTGTTATCACAGATCTTATTGATAAGTTAACCGAACATTACGATGTTGAACGCTTAATCTGTGAAGAGCAATTACTTCCATTCCTTCAGCATCTATCGGAAGAAAACTTAATTCATATTCATGTATAAGGACTGGATCTAGCTATGGTATTTATAAGGAAATGCAAAGCGCTACTCTCATTAGATTACAAAACTGTATTACTATTTATAGAAGCACTTTTATATTTAGGATGGATAAGATTTCAGGTCCTCTATTTTCCTTTTAATAAGATAGCCCCAACACTAGGCATATTCATGAAGGAAACTGATTCTACGCATATTCAGAAAGATCACGAGATTTTGTCGAGAATTTATATTGCAATTGATGTGATGAATAGAAATACGTTTTGGGAGACTAAATGCTTGGTTAGAGCTATTGCAGCAATGAGAATGCTTGAAAAGCGCAAAATTGACAGCACATTATATTTAGGTACTGCAAAGGACGCTTCTGGAAAATTAATTGCCCATGCCTGGCTACGGAGCGGTGCTTTGTATATCACTGGCGCTGAAGAGATGAATGGGTTTACCATAACAGGCATGTTTGCCAAGCATGTTCAATGAATAAGAATGGAAAGTGATGAGTCTATGAATCACATCATTTATTTCACGAAAAAGCTTCAAAATTATGGGGGAAGAGCGCTTTATTTCAATTTGTTCGGTATGATGGTCATCGGTTTGTTAGATGGTATTGGAATTCTATTATTGGTCCCATTGCTGACTGTTATCGGAATTCTTGATATTCAAATCGCCCCAATTTCTGGCGCAGGTTATGTTGAGTTTCTACAGCATATGTCGAAGATACCAGCCTTAATGATCGTTCTTTCCCTCTTTTTAATTTTGGTTATCGCTCAAAGTCTGATTAGTCGAAAACTTGGCATTCGTGAAACGCAGCTTTTGACGGGCTTTATTAATAGTGTACGGTTAGAAATTTATAGTAGCTTTTTACAGGCTCATTGGAGCTTCTTTGTAAAGAGGAGAAAATCGGATTTAATAACATCTCTAACGGAAAATTTAGGTCGCGTTACAAATGGAGCGTACCTAGTGCTTCAATTTATTGCTTCAATTGCCTTCACAATTATTCAAATTGGCATAGCTTTTGTAATCTCAGCAAAGATGACACTTTTTATACTTGGATTTGGGATGATAGTTATTTTTCTCTCTCGTCGCTTTATCAAACAATCCCAATATCTTGGGAGCGAAGCTATAAGTCTTTACCAAGGATATATGGCAGGTATTACCGATCATTTCAATGGTATGAAAGATATCAAAAGCAATTCATTAGAGGCATCGCGTTATCGATGGATGCAAGATTGGACTCGGAAACAAGCGAAAGAGCGATATAATAATAGTAGAGTAAGAGGTAATTCTCAACTCATATATAAGTTGACGTCATCATTTATGATTGCTGTATTTATTTTTTTCTCTGTCACGTTGTTTCAACAAGAGGGAGGATATTTGCTGCTCATTATTGCCATTTTCGCTCGATTATGGCCACGTGTCACAGGCATTCAATCCAATTTAGAGCTTATTTCCTCTTCTATGCCTGCCTTTAAATCGTTAATGGAACTACACGAAGAATGCTTAAGCGCGCAAGAAGTGACGAATGTAATGCTTTATGAAATGGAGTCCGCAGAAGAATTAAAGTTAGAAAAATCTTTGGAGTGTCGGCATGTTTATTTTCGATATGACCAAGAGCAACCCCACTACACGCTCGAAGACATCAATTTACAAATTCCAGCTAATGGGATGACAGCGATTGTTGGACAATCCGGAGCAGGAAAAAGTACATTGGTTGACTTGATGATGGGACTAATGAAGCCGGAGCTCGGAAAAGTACTCATTGATGATAAGGTTCTAACTGATCAGGATATATTGTTCTTAAGAAAATCAATCAGCTATGTGCCACAGGATCCCTTTCTTTTCCATGGGAGTATAAGAGATAATTTACTAATGATTGATCCGAATGCTAGTGAGGATGGAATGTGGGAAGCGATGGAGTTCTCCTCCGCGGCTGAATTTGTACAAAAACTGCCGCAGGGCCTTGATACTGTAATCGGTGATCGAGGAGTGCGATTATCTGGCGGAGAGCGTCAAAGGCTTGTATTGGCAAGGGCTATTTTGCGCAAGCCCACGATTCTAATACTGGATGAAGCGACCAGCGCTTTAGATACCGTAAATGAAACGAAAATTCAACAAGCAATTGAAAGGCTGAAGGGCAGAATGACGGTTATTATTATAGCTCATCGATTGACAACCATTCGAAATTCCGATCAGGTTATTGTGCTGGATAAAGGCTCGATTGTGCAAGCAGGCAGCTTTACTAAGCTTTCGGAGGATAAAAGCGGTTTATTCAGCAGTTTACTCGGAAATCAACTCAAACTAGCATTGTAATCTCTTCTTTACTATACTTATACGATACAAGGCATCACGTCATGCATGTAAAGGAGCACATATATGGAAGTCATTCTTCTCATCACAGGATCGATCATTCTTTTGTATGCATTATTTATTTTTCCAACACAGTGGTTAAAAATAGAACGCATTAACAACCCCATCGGCATTCATAAGCGGGTATTACAAATCAGCGATCTTCACACAGATATGCTGAGAATAAGCGCGAAGCGAATTCGGAAGGTTATTGATGCGAATAAACCGGATTATATTTTCTTGACTGGCGATTATACATACAAAGAACGTTATCTCCCCCGTACAGCCTATTATTTAAAAATGATAGCGGATAGCGGAATTCCTATATATGCGGTTCTAGGCAACCATGATTATGAACTGCCGCGTCTAAGCAGGCTGCTCGATATATTTAAAGCTTACGGCATTCATGTCCTTCGTAATGAGTCTGTTTCCTTGCCAGAATTCCAACTGGTCGGGATAGACGATGATTGTACCAAACATAGCAAGATTGCGCGCGCATTGAGAAATGTTAATAATCGAGCGCCTATTGTCATTATTACACATGATCCTAACGTTTTGCTTCGAATAGAGCGACCCTACCAGTATTTAATGGCGGGCCATTTGCATGGCAAGCAGTTGAATGTACCGTACTTTTTTAAGTTTAAACCCAAAGGCCCGATTACAGCTAAAGGCATGTATAAAGGACTTCATCAAGGAAAGCATGGTCCTTTCTATATTTCCAAGGGGATTGGGCAAGCGGGTATAAATGCACGCTTTATGGTGAGAAGCGAGATGACAGTCCATGAGCTGTGACTGGAAGCTGGAAAAGGGTTGTTCCTCAAGTAGTCTTATCTACTTAAGGAGCAACCCCTTTAATCTTTTATGTTGATTTTTTAATTAAGCAGCTGATTACAAGCTTTTCCGAATGGTATAAGGTCAGCCGCTTTGTTCACGGTTCATCCTGTACTTCGGGAACGTTTCCGTATTCGTCTTCACCGGGATAGTCTCGTTTCAGTCCGGCATGAAGTGATCTGTTCTCGTAGTCGAACCGATTGGACGATCGTTGATCGATACGCCAAGGCGTACTCTTGCCCAGAGATTCCATCAGCAGATCGGAGCCATAAGGGCCTTCCGGAAATTCCTCCGGAATAAGGTCATTGCGCTGTGATTCCACCGTCGAAACGTCGGTATAAGGCTGACGATCTTCTTCAATAAATCGATCCATGTGCAAGCTCCTCCTGAATGGGTAATAGGCTACCCACTCAGTGTACCCATATTAATCGGTAAAATGCACCGCTCCTACCACAAAGTATAAAAACTGTACAAGCTCAGCTGCTTCCTCTTCGGTGAGCTTGAATGTATGCTCTAGATAGCCTTCTTCCTCCAAGTCGTCGGGACCAATAACCGCCGTTTTTCCAGACTGAAGATCGGTAATGAGTTTCTTTCCATAGAAACGATTTGTAGAAGTAACAGCGAGGTCAAATCGCTTCATGCCAGGCGTAATAAAAGTAACGAATCTGGTTACCGTTTGTTCGGTTGTATCAGACATAAAATCAAAATCAGGCAACAACATGTTGGATAGCCTCCGCTTCATTAGATACATTCATTATACAACAATAAAATGCTTGTAATAAAGAAATCATTATGATAGCATGAAGGCAATCGAATCATTGAACGTTGAGGAAGCACCTCTTCTGCCCTAGGGCAGAAGAGGTGCTTTTTTTTGTTTTTCGGCATCTAGACCTTTATCGGACTGCTCCTTGGCCGTTCAATTCATTCGTGACTACTTCTACCTATTGGAGGATTGAGAGAGTATGCAAATCGTATTTTTAAACACGTTTGAGAGGGCGGGCCAAGATCACCAAGTCGAAAGTGCGCAGTTATCTATTTGTGAGCGCCAAGGCCAATGGGCAGTGCTTTGGATGGAAGGGGAAGACAGCAATCCGCAAACGTGGTTCGAAGGGACGTCTTGGGAGGAGATGATGACTGCATTCCGGCATGGAGCCGCAAGAAAGATGGGGGAGGGCTATGCGCCCATTATTGATGGCATGCTGGAGGAGCGGCGTACAGCAGCTGGCAGTTTTGTATCAATGCTTCAATGCTACGGAGAGCTGCATTCTGACCAGGAGTTGTTTCAATCGCTGCGCGAATGGCGTCGTGCCAAAGCCATTTCGGAGAAGCGGTCTGCTTATCTAATCGCCACGAACCGGATGCTGTGGATGATCAGTACTTTTGTACCGAAAACATCCGATGAGCTGACCCAAATACCCGGTTGGGGAAATACGAAGCATGCATCTTATGGAACGGAGATGCTGGCTATTACGGAAGCTGCGCCGAGAGCGACAGATTTCCCGCTGCAATGGGTAACGGAGAAGCTTGATTCCGCTGCTTACACGCAGTGGCTGTTCAAGCAAAAGGAAACTAAATATAAAAACCAAATGGATCGCCAGCAAGCTAAAAAGCATATTTTGAACACGGTGCAGCAAGGCGGCTCTCTGGAGCAGCTGCAGTCCGAGTTGGAGCTTTCAAGGCGCGAGCTTATGGATCGGATTGAGCAGCTTGAGCAGGAGGGATATGATTTCGAATCCCTTATTGCTAGGGAACTGGTAGAGGTGCCGGAAGACGAGAAGCAGCTTGTCTGGGATACAATGTCCTTAGTGGGAGACAAGTATTTGAAGCCGGTATTGCAGCAGGTATACGGCACAGTGGAATCATCGCAGTTGGACAAACCAGTCGATGTGCTATATGAGCGGCTGCGGCTAATCCGGCTCCAATATCGAAGAAGCCTTGCGATTAAAGCGGTTTAAAAAGTCCAATCACCTTGTAGTGCGGATGAAGCTCCTTCTATATAGAAGGAGCTTTCATTTGTTCAGAATGTCCAGCTCAGCGGAATGAAACAATAAGCCCTTGCGATAAGGAAAATCGACCTCCGATTACATGTATATTCATTCGTCATAAGATTCAAGAAACTAGTTCTTAAGTTCCAATATTTTTATTTATAGTATACTTGTCCTAGTAGTTTAGGTATAATGGAAATTACAAAAGACAAATTGCGAATTTTGTCGAAAAGGAGCGTATCTTCATTATGAAGGCAGAATACATTAATCCGTTTCTTGAATCCGCAAAGATCGTGATTGAGCAAGTTGTACAAATTCGTCCGCTAACCGGTGAGCTTGGTCTGAAGGATATTAAATTCGTTGAGAACTATATCTGGATTCAAATTGGGCTCAATGGGCAGATGACCGGGGATATTGTATTCGGGCTCAGTGAAGAAGTAGCTATGAAAATGGTTTCTGCGATGATGGGCGGCTACGTTATTTCTGAAATTGATGAAATCGTCAAGAGTGCTATTTCTGAGCTTGGTAACATGATTAGTGGGAATGCCAGTACGATGCTTTACAATCAAGGCGTAAGGGTTGATATTACACCGCCTAAGGTCATTCAATCAGCTCAGTCAGCAGGCTTTACTGCCAAGAAAGCGTTGACGATTCCACTCATTATGGAAGGCATTGGAGAACTGGATATTCAAGTTTTAATCGCATCTTAGCACAGAAATGGCTCCTTTATGGAGCTTTTTTTGCGTCTTCATTAGCAATGAAGTAAACTTGTAGATGGGTGATGCTGGATGTTAAAAGGAAAAGTGGTATTCATTTCTGGCGCTTCAAGCGGAATCGGCGCTTTAGTGGCTGTAAGCCTAGCCGAAAAGGGTGCGGTACCTATACTTACAGGGCGTAATTTAGATAAACTGAAGGAAGTCTCGGCTTCAATACGAGGAGATTTCTCCATTTATCAAATGGATGTTACGAATATGAAGCAGGTCCAGCAAACGATAGATGCCGTCATTGCAAAGCATGGAAAAATAGATATTTTATTGAATAATGCAGGTTATGGCAAATTTCAGTATTTTACGGATATGACTGTGGAAAGCTTTGAACAAATGATGGATACAAACTATATGGGAGTTGTGCGCTGCTCGAAGGCAGTTATTCCTCATATGCTGAAGCAAGGAAGCGGTCATATTGTCAATATAGCATCCATGGCAGGGAAAATCGGCTCTTCGAAATCAACCTCTTATTCGGCTACTAAGCACGCTGTCCTCGGATTCACGAATGCTCTGCGAATGGAGCTGCGAGAGAAAGGCATTCACGTGTCTGCTATTAATCCAGGGCCCATTGATACGCCTTTCTTCTCACTAGCTGATCCTTCAGGCACTTACGTGAAAAATGTCAATTGGTTTATGATGAAGCCACAATATGTCGTAAAATCGATTATTCGAGTAATGGAGCGGAAGAAGGATGAGCTCGATCTGCCAAGAGCAGCATCAATAGGAATCAAGCTTTATCAATTGCTGCCGCGAACAGCAGATCGGCTGCTCGGCGGCTTATTTAATCAAAAATAAGGATTAGAATGAGAAAGGAATTAAGAATGAGTAAGCATACATGGAATGAGATTGGCATTAATGAGCAGCTGTCTAATAAGCTCGAAGCAAACGGAATCGTGGAGCCGACAGATGTGCAGGCGGAAACTATTCCGATTTTGCTTGGAGGCAGTGACGTATCCGCGAGATCACAAACGGGAACAGGCAAGACGCTAGCTTATTTGCTGCCCATGCTTCAGAAGCTAAACCCTTATTCAAACGCGATACAAGCTGTTATTTTGGCTCCAACTCAGGAGCTTGCGATGCAAATCGTGCGAGTTGCTGAGTTGTACGCAGAACCGCTTAACCTGCGAGTTCAACAATTGATTGGCGGAGCGGCATTAAAGCGTCAGGTCGAGAAGCTTAAGCTTCGCCCGCAGTTGGTTATTGGAACGCCGGGCCGAATTCATGAGCTGCTGAAGATTAGAAAGCTAAGGCTTAATGATGTAAATAACGTCGTTATTGATGAAGCGGATCAAGTGTTTCAGCTCGGCTCAACTAAGGAAGTTGAGATTATACTGCATAGTGTGGGCCGTGATCGGCAAATGGCTTTTTTCTCCGCTACCTATCCGGATCAAATGGCAAGATTTGAAGGACGCTGGATGAAGAATCCGGAGCGTATTCAGATTACGCCGGAGCACCGCGTATCGGAAACGATAGAAAACTATTTTATTGTTAGCGACAAAAGGGATAAAACTGATACAGCTAGGCGACTCGTTCGTTTGTTGAATCCCAAATCAGCACTGCTGTTTCTGAATGATACGGATAACATAGCGAACTGGGAATCCAAGCTCAGCTATGAAGGCTTTACCGTTGAAGCCTTGTATGGAGATGCCGATAAGCAGCGCCGAGCGGCTACACTTGCTAGGTTCCGCGACGGACGCTGTCAATTGCTGCTAGCTACTGATGTTGCAGCCCGCGGTCTCGATATTGAAGGTCTACAGCTCGTTATTCAGCTTGATCCCGCTGCAGATTCAGATCACTATGTTCATCGAGCGGGAAGAACGGGACGGATGGGCCGCCCTGGTACGGTCGTATCGATTGTAATGCCGCAGGAGCTGTTCATTATGGAAAAATTCCGGAAGCAGCTGGGCATTGAGCTTAGCGAACGTACGATGTTCAGAGGCAAGCTGCTAACAGCGGAACAGCTTCGTGAAGCGACTCGCCCATTTGCATTACGGCAAGATGCGAAGGCAAACGAACGGACGGATGGAGCAGTGGGGAAAGAAATTTTCGAAGGAAATAAACGCCCTCGTCCAGCTAAACAATCAAACGATAGCAGCATATCCAAGCCAGTATCCGTAAGTGCTGCTTCCGATACTGTGAAACCTGCAGATGCAGCTAAGACCACTCAGCCGCCGCAGCCTAAAGCTAAGCCAGCGCCAGCACCCATAAAGAAGGTTGAACGCAAGCGTGAAGGTAAAAACAAAGGCGCTCCAAAGTGGCTAAAGGCTAAGCGAGAAGCAGAGAAAGAAAAATAAAATATATTTATTTCCAAAGCCACCCTCTTAAATCGATTAGCCTCTCCCGAAACGTATGGGCGAAGGTAAAAAAAGCGGCACAGCCGCAATCGAAAAAAGGAGAGTGGCTTTCTTGATGAAACAAAAGATGTGGAAAAAGACAGCAATATCCTCGCTTGCGCTGCTAATGCTTGCAGGCGGAGCATCGTCAGCTTTTGCAGACGGCGGTAAAGGGAAAGAGAATGACAAAGGACGCGACAATGGTCGTCAAGAGGATAAGAAAAACAAGAATGATAAAGATGATAAGTACAAAGTAACCTGGAAGTTCAAGGATGAGTCTGACCTGAAATGGGCAATGGAATACATTATGCGTCTTGCATCCAAAGGTGTTTTCACTGGCTATGAGGATGGAACATTTAAGCCTAATCAAAAAATTAGCCGCGTTGAAACGCTAGTTGCAGCTGTGAGACTTATGGGTCTGCGCGCTCAAGCGGAATCGGCTGAGGAAATGAAAACGGAGCTGCAGTTCAGAGATGCTAACAAGATCAAGAACAAATATCCGTGGGCTGTTGGTTATGTAGCTGTTGCGCTCGAGAATGATTTGTTCTCGGAGACCGAAAGTGAAGTTAAGCCAGAAGAGAATGCGACTAGATTGTGGTCGACAATCGTTCTTATAAAAGCGCTTAAACTGGAAAACGAAGCGAAAGCGCTCAATAACACGAAGCTGGACTTCAAAGATGCAAATGAGATTCCAGCTGGCTCTGTCGGCTATGTGGCGCTTGCTATTAAGAAAGGGATTATAACAGGCTATAACGATAAGAATGGAAAAACGTTCCGTCCTAATCAGCCTGTTACACGTGCAGAGCTGGCAGCATTGCTTGATCGTACGGATTCGGAAATGCCGAATCACGATGCTCAGGCGATCACCGGGAAGCTGAAGAGCGCAGCATCAGACGGTAAAATTACGATTGTCAAATCGAATAGTACGGAAGAAGCACTAACGCTTGATCCCAATGTATTCATATTCCGAGATGATAAGAAAGCATCGATAAGCGCTCTTCGCGCTGGAGATGAAGTGCTTGTAAGGACATATCAAAATAAGGTCGTCTTTATTGAAGTAACGAAATCTTCGCCAGTTCTAACTTCTTTCTCCGAAGTGGGCATCGTTAACTCCCTAACATTCAACGGACAAGCGAAGCTTTCTACAATTATTATTACACGGGTTGAGAATGGACAGACCGTTGTTTTTCAGTACAACATTGATTCGAACGTGACCATTACTGGTGACGCTTCTCTCCTTAAAGCAGGGCAGATTGTACAGGTCAAAGGCGACAACAACGTCGTTAAATCCATTGATATTAAATAAAAATTCAAATACCTTTCATGGCATCACCGCTAACGGTGATGTCTTTTTTTTGATATTAAGCGGATTTTTCGGTATGCTGTTTAATAGCTAATACTAAATCGGATTATTGAAGGTGATGTAATGGAGTCTATTTTGCAGGTAAGTGCTTTAACAGGTGGCTATAGTCCCAAGAGACCGGTTTTGCACGATATTTCCTTCGAAGTGAAAGCAGGCGAAATGGTTGGATTAATAGGGCTTAATGGAGCAGGCAAAAGCACGACAATCAAGCATATTCTCGGTCTAATGAAACCGCAGTCCGGCGCGGTCAAGGTAGATGGAGTTACGCTTGAGGAAAACACGGAGCAGTATCGAGCAGCGTTTGCCTACGTGCCGGAGAGTCCGGTTTTGTTCGACGAGCTGACCGTGGAGGAGCATTTGCGATTAACAGGAATGGCTTACAGCGTAGCTGGCAACGCCTATGATGACCGGGTAGAAGACCTGATTGAACAGTTTCAAATGACTCCCAAGCGCAAAGCATTTGCTTCCCATTTGTCTAAAGGCATGAAGCAAAAGGTAATGATAATGAATGCGCTATTAGCTGAGCCGCCTTTATACATCATTGATGAGCCGTTTCTTGGACTAGATCCACTTGGCATCCGTTCGCTGCTGGAACGGCTTGTCGAGGTGAAACAGAAGGGCGCTGCAATTTTAATGAGCTCGCACATTTTGTCAACGGTTGAAGCATACTGTGATCGTTTTATCGTTATGCATCATGGTAAAATTATAGCTTTGGGAACGCTTGCTGACGTTAGGCAAGCAGCTGGGATGGAAACGCACAGCGGCTCCTTGGAGGATGCCTTCTATAAGCTCGTTACTGGAGGCCATTCATAATGGGAGAGGATCGAACGCTCGAAACCATATGGAACCGCCGTTCGAAAGCCTTTCGTAAGGAAACGCTGCCTTATTTCCGTTATATGGGCCAGAGCGGGTTTCCGGCTTTTATGTCCCTTATTCTTATATCCTCGGCGATTGGCTACATATCATTAATTCGCAACCTGCCTGCAAACTTTCCGATCACGCTCGTAGGTGTTGTTTCATTATTGCTCGTTCTGTCCTGGAGCCCTCTGCGAACCTGGCTAGAGGCAGGCGATATTGTATTTATGATGCCGCGTGAAGCAGAGATGGACAGCTATTTGAGACGTTCTTTTCTCCATACGTCGCTGGGCTGTTCCATACTTGCAGCCATTGTGATACTGCTCTATTTGCCGATATATAATCAAGGACCCGCAGTTAGCGGGGGATGGCTGCTTGCGTTGGCTGCTGCAGTATTGAAGGCAGGGAATGTGTGGGGAGCATGGAGAGAACGTCAAATCGCTTGGCCTGGGATGAGAAGGCTGATGCGGTTGCTTCGCTGGGCCGGAACTGCACTTCTGCTAGCGGCATGGCTGACTTGTCTCGCATGGCAAGCAGCGGTTTTTACAGTATTAGTAGGCTTATTGTTATTTTTCATTTATCGTCTTCCTGCTCGGCATCGTTTCCCTTGGGAAAGACTTATTGAGGAAGAAGCACGTACGCGTAAGCGTTATTATGTTTTTTTTGGATTGTTTATTGACGTTCCAACACTTCCATCGAGTGTTGCTAAGCGCTCGTACCTAACATGGCTGCTTGGTGTGATACCATATTCGAACCGGAATACATTTGTTTATTTGTTTACAGCGGCACTGTTGAGAACAGAAATGGGAGGCATTATCCTGAGGCTGCTGTTTCTCGGCTGTTTAATTACGTACTGGTTCTCGGAAGCCGTTTCTCTATCCGGCTGGGGCTGTATAATCGTATTTGCGATTTTTATGGGGCTGATAGCCGTTCAATTAGGGGGGCTGCGTCATGTTCATCGTTATTCCGTATGGAAGCATGTATATCCCTTGCCTGAAAAACAACGTGTGGAGCAGTATGTAAAGGTGGATCGTCTAGCTATGGTCATATGCGCTGCAGTGCTTTGGATATTCGCAGAGCTGCCGCTAGCCTTGTCCAATGTATATCTGCCATCACTGACTGCTGGCGCTATATTGCTTGTATATATGTCCATTCGACCTGCACGCTTGCGGAAGAAGATGCTTGCAGATGAGGATGAGGAATAAATCGATTTGTCCGTTATGATCCAAAAACACCCCTGAGGAATGCGAGTCGTCTAATGAGTAGACAAGCATCCTTCAGGGGTGTTTCATTTCAGTGCTCGCTCTTAAGCTTGCTCAGCAATCAATTCGCTGACCGCTTTAAAGATTGTATCATAAAGCTCTTCAAGATTTTCTTCCTCGATACAGGAGAACGCGACACGGAGGTCAGTTTCTCCAAGAGCGATCGTACCAATGCCATATTGATTAAGCAAATGCACACGTACAGTCTCAGCAGTTACACCGCTAAGCTTGAGGCACATAAAGTAACCGGAGTTGAATGGGTAGTAGCTCCATACATCGCCATAACGGCCGCTGTCGAGCAATGCCTTCACGCGATTCGCACGACCCTTCATAATGTCGTATTTCTCCGCTTTTTGTAACTCGAATTCAGGTGAATTCAAAGCGCGCAATACGAAGGTTTGTGAAGGATGAGGACCGCTTGAGATCGTAGAGCGAATAATGCCCAGCGTTTTTTGCTCCAGCACATTCAAAGTTGCAGCAGATTTAGATGCATAAGTTATAAAGCCTACACGGAAGCCCCATACATATTCTTCTTTTGTTGCTCCGTCTACCTTCACAGCAAGCACGCGCGGGTGAAGCTCTGCAAGCTTGGAGAACAATGACTCCTGCAAGGAATCTTCGAAGAACAGACCAAAATAGGCATCGTCTGTTACTGCTACGACATTGATTCCAGCTTCTGCGGCATCGCGGATAGCGGCAATAATTTCCTCGCCTTCTGCCGGGTCTGGCGTATAGCCTGTAGGATTATTCGGGAAATTGAGTATTACGATTACTTTTCCTTTATCCTTCTGGGCAAGCATAGCTTCGCGAAGGCCTTCGCTATTAAAACGAGTTTGCTCGTTATAGAGTGGATATTCTACAATTTCTGCACCGCGGCGAACGCCGAAGGTCAACTCGTAATTTTCCCAATTTTTATTTGGAATAATGACTGCATCGCCAGCATCTGCGAATAAATCCGCTACAATGCTAAGACCATGTGTCAAAGCGTTTGTAACGATAGGAGTTCCGAAGCCCTTTACTTCAAGAGAAGGATTCTCCTTCAGCATTTTGGTGCGCCAAGCAGCGCGGAGCTCTGGTTTGCCTCCAGGTGGTGCGTATTCATATATATCTTTCGGATTGTAAGCAGTAAGCGTCTCTTGAATGACCTTGAGATGCATAGGCTGTCCGCCTTCTGTAGCAATTCCGATTGTTGCATTAAATTTGGTTGCCTTCGTCTTCGCTTCGGCGGATTGACTGAGTATGCCCTCCTTTGGGAAATAAATCGCTTTTCCTAAAGCTGACAACATTTCATAGACGTTCGAGTTTTCTGTTTGTAACGTCTCGTTTAACTGCTGAGCAATTGGGTTCATGGATCTTATGCCATCCTTCCGAATAGTTTCATTTGTACTTGAGTATGATCATGAGAAATAGGATCGCCGACTTAAGTCGATTTTTTCAGCTTTCGGGTGCTATTATAACATTTTTTATACACCGCAAACCATTCTCAGTGGAAATTTTTTCGGAAAGAGAGACAGCTTGCCTTAAATATTATTACTGTTGTATGATGACGGCATAGATTTACACGGGAGGTAGACCGATGCTGCATATTTCGCCTGAATCGTTTGTCCTTATGCCGGCATTTGCTAAGATCGTATGCGAGCCGGGGTGGAGATGGGCGAGACGCGAGAAGCCGATGCCTAATTATGATTTATTCTATGTATGGAGCGGTGAAGGGGAAGTAGAAGTCAATGGCACACATTACGAGGTTGGACCCGGCAGCTGCTTTTTATTTCGGCCTGATGATTACACCAGCGCTACTCATAATCCGCAGCGTCCTCTCGTTTTGACTTATATACACTTTGCCATTCACGAGAAGATGGATGCCATACCTAATCGATATAGACAGCTCACCGATACGGTTGACTTCGAGTATATGCTTTCGCGCTATGTGCGATTGTTTCTCGTCAAGACGTATGCTGCAGAAGAAGAGGCGCAGCTCGTGTTGAAGCAGCTCATGATTCATTTGCTGCGTGAGGACAAGCAGCTGCCTGTTGAGAAGAAAGCGAGCAATCAGCTGACTGAGGCTATTCATGAGGTGGCCAACTATGTACGCCAGAATCCAAGCATCGCTCATCGGGTGGAGGATTTGGCGATGCGCGCCGGGCTATCGCCGCGGTATTTCTCGATGAAATTCAAAGAGATGCTAGGGATGTCCGTTCAAACCTATATGATCCGGACTAGAATTGAACGTGCCCAGCATTTGCTGATGCATGCGGGGATGAATGTAACTGAGGTAGCGGACGCGCTTGGTTATCGAGATATCTTTTTTTTCAGCCGTCAATTCAAGCAATATACGGGGCGAAGCCCTTCAGAAATTAGATAGGAAGCACAAATAACCCACTTCCGGGTAAATAATTCGGAAGCGGGTTATTTGAATTTCGTAATATTGTCTGCACGGTAAAGCTATCGTTGCTCAAGTAAGCCTAGTTTTTCCCCCATGCTTACTTTCTTTCCGAGCAACCCTTCTTCACGAGGATTGAACGTCCCATCTTCCATCAGAAGCACGACCGTCGAGCCAAACTCAAAGTAGGCAAGCTCATCACCCTTTGACAAGTGATCCTGCAGTGGTAATACATACTGGATACTGCTTACGTTCATAGCGCCAACCTTTACGACAGCGGTCTCTCCAAAATCATGACGCATATACGTAATGAGCCGTTCATTCCGGCTGAGCACCCTGCGCATATGACGCAATCCAAAATCATTTACCGGATAAACTTTGCCGGGCACATGCTCCCGTTCTACAATGCGACCGTTGACCGGCGAATGAATACGATGATAGTCAGTTGGACTTAAATAAAGAACGATGTAATAACCGTTCATATAGTTTGCTGTTCGAGGAGACTGGTTAAGAAGCTCAACAATCGTATAATTCTGTCCTTTGACGTTCAGAATTGTGCCGCTGCTTATAGGACCTGCGCCTGTTATGAGCGCATCGACAGGGCTGACAAGGGAGTCTTCGCCTGTATGAATCTCTCTAAGTCCAGGCTTCAGCCTTCTCGTGAAAAATTCATTTAATGTCTTATATTGGGATAAGGGCTTCTCCGCATCCTCTATTCTAATGCCGTAAGTCTTAGCGAAACGAGAAATAAACCCACGGCTTGCAGCCGATTGCGCGAATTTCCCGGTTATTCTGGATATCCATTTGCGCGAGCTTAATTCAGTCATAGAACGAAGCAGCCATTTTGCCATTCGTAAACCGTCACGTCCTCTCCTGCTGGGGAAAATTGATCATAACACCCACCAAACAGTTTGACATATCCGGTTATATTTATCAATATGTTATCTTTTTGCTTTTACTTGCTTGAATCAGTATGAAGACAGCGGCAACCGCCAGCACACAAGCTCCAATTAATGCAGCGAGTATAATATCGGACTGTTGTTCTTCTCTCTTCGCTATGGCAATAAACGACCAGATCAACACAATAGTGTAAGCGGGATCATAATGCTTGAATCCGACAAAGAGCGCAAGGCAGCCTGCCGCTATCAGCATAATAATAGTCCATGCAATATCAGATAATCCGAATCCATCCCAGTTTGCAGCATATAAGGCAACAGAAACATTAACGATTGTCGCCGTACTGATCCAGCCTAAATAAATGCTGAACGGAAGCCAAACAAGCAGCCGCTCTCCGGTGACAGCTCTAACTTTCGCAGTACGTATTTTTGTGTAGATGATAATTAGCGACAGGAGCAAGGCGAACATTACGAACACACTGCTGTTCAAACGCTCATAATGCCAGACAAGAATCCATGCCATATTTAGCAAGCAGCTGATTAAGAACCAGGGCCCTATGCTTTGAACAATGCTGCTTTGAGCGGTACGCGGTCTAAGCTGGTAAGCAACAAATCCGATAAGCAATAGATAAATGATCGACCATATGGAAAAAGCGTAGGGTGCCGGAGTAATGAGCACTGGATATTTAGCCGATAATTCACCGGTCGTTTTTCCGTTAATTGGAAGCCACTCTGCTAATCCGTTAACGGCTAGCATCGCAGTAAGACCAATGATATTCCACCATCGATAACTATTTTTCATCGTAAATACCTCCCAACCGATATTTCATACGGAGTTTCTCTATCATATGTAAACAACCTACTGCTTATTTATTCATAAAGCATGTTTAAACCGTACATCTGTGTTTAAGAGAAATGAAAAAAACCGAAGCTGTCAGCAAGGAGGAGGATATGAATGATTATGATTGGAGCAGTTCTCGCTATTGGGGCAGCTATTATCGGTTGGGCGAGTTATGCCAGTAAGATGGCAAGCCGATTGTTTAATGCAGCAGCTGTTGTTGCCTTATTTTTGCTTTTTGTCATTTTAGCAGAGGCCGTAATGAAAACAATCACTCACGATACTGTATTTATGACAGAGGTGCATCGAATTCTTCTGAATCCTGTATTTTTGGCAAGCGGCTCCTATTTGGGCCCTTATACGCTAGGTCGAATCGCCATGCTGCCTGCATCACGGTTTGCAAGGGAATAAGAAGCTGTTTGCGGCCATTTAAAAGCTTGCGATCATTTCTACAATTCCAGTATGATAGGGACAGACATGGAAAGGGGTGACATCTATGAGCCAGCAAAAGCTTGTAAAGCCAGAGGCTGTTATATTCGATATGGATGGAACATTATTTGAAACCGATACGTTATTAGTGCTAGTCCATCAACGTGTGTTTGAAACTCTTCGCGAGGAACAGTTGTATATGCTTCCAACACCGCCTGTAGATAAATTACTCAGCTGTCTCGGCATGCTGCTGGAGGATATTTGGCGGCAAGTTATGCCGGAAAGTACAGAGGCTGCCCGCAAACGTGCTGATGAATTGCTTCTGCAGTACGAACTGGAAGGTCTAGCGGCTGGTGAAGGAGAACTGTACGCACATGTGGAAGGGACGCTTCGCATACTCAAGGAACGTGGAATAAAGCTGTTTGTCGCAAGCAACGGACTTGAAGAGTATGTGAAAGGTGTTGCTCGCTTCAAAGGTATAGCTGAACTATTCGATGGACTATATAGTGCAGGTGAGTATGCTACCGCAAGCAAGGTTGATTTAGTTGCCCGCTTGCTCAAGGATCACCGTATTCAAACCGCTTGGATGGTGGGAGATCGTTCATCTGATGTGGAAGCTGCCAAAGGCAACGGTCTGCCGGCAATTGGCTGTGCTTATGCGACTTACGGACGGTCATCGGAGCTGGAAGGCGCTGATGTGCTTATTTCTGATTTCCGCGACTTGATTGGATTGCTGGAGTAATGTAAATAAGAACGCAGCAGCGGGTCAAGAATCAAAATAGTCGAGCAGGAATAGCTCTCCTGCTCGACTTGATTTGGATTAATATGAATATGGGTATGAAAGATGTTCAGATTTCATTTCATTTTCGGTACGTGTATCTCGATGGGCGCTTAGCTTCTCCTTGCCCTTCCTTCGCTGCTTCTGGTTATGAAGCCAAAGTGCATATTCTAATGGTCTAATGATTGCATTACGGTAAACCTCTTTCTCACCCGCTTGGGCAAACACCTCTCGAGCAGGCTTCGGATTCACCTCTAGGAGCCAAATACCTCCCTTGCGGTCAATGGCAAGATCAAGGGCGAGCTCGCATAATCTTCCGTAGCTCATCTCTAGATAAGCAGCTATGCCAACACCTAGCTTCGCTGCCTCTTCCTTTACCGTTTCGATCTTCGATTCATCGCGCAGCCAATCCTTCAGTAGGGTCTCCATTGTGGAAGCATGGCCTCCGCCGTGAAGGTTGGATGTAATGCTGCCAGCCCCTCCTATTCTTCCCGCGCAGCCGGTCACTTCCCATAAGCCCTCACCGTTTTTTTGAACCAGCATTCGGTAATCATGCACGCGCCCGCTATTTAATTTAATTTGAATGCCCTGCTGGGCGATATATCGATTCCCTCTCAAGTTCCAAGGAGCCAAATAGCTGCCTAGAGCGGAAGGAGTAATTTGCTGGGGTTTGATGATGCGCCTTGATTGATCGCGTCCTTGAATATGAAGCAAGCCATCCTTATGTCTCTCAATACGGAGAATTCCTCGGCCTCCGGTGCCATTAATAGGCTTGAGATAGAGGAGTGGGTATTTCTTGAGCATTTCAACTACGTCGCGAGTGGACTCAATATAGCGGGTAGAAGGAAGATGGCTCTTGAAGCGTGCATCCTTCGAGAGGATGCGGTGTATCGTCCATTTGTTGCGAAGAGGGCGATTGAGATAGTTGAGGAAGCCATATCGGGCGCGAAATTGCTTAAGCTGTTCGAAACGGTATGTGCGTTGAATACGACACCGATCATAAATAAGATTGGGGAATGAAGTCCACTTACGCGACCAGGTCGCTTCGACTGGATCATAAAAGAGGGCATAAATTAAATTCTTCTTATAGTTAACGTCCTTTGGCGTGAATACAAAAACGCGAAGTCCTAGCTTTCGTCCAGCTGAAGTCATCTTCTGATAAATGGATTTCTCCTCCAGCATGCCTGCTTCATTGAGGTACAAAGTCAGAATGCCTAGGACGGGCTGTGCCATTTGAGGTTCTCCTTTCGAAACGGAGCGTTGGTTTGCCTGTCGGGCCTCTATGCATGGATACGGCAGTCATGCCAAGCCGAAAGCAAATCGCCATGCTGGCAGTATTATCTGTGGCAACATTACAAGTGAGATGGCCAATGCGATCAATCATCGCTTGTACAATAGCGCTGCCAATCCCAAGGCTTCTTGCCTCAGGATGAACAACAACCATACAGCCATCCTCACCGTTGCCTGAGGCAAAACCGAAGCCGCTGATACGGCTGCCCTGCTTGGCGACAACAACAACCGCATGGCAGGGCTGATTCGGACCTTCGTCAATAAGCTCTGCCGCATCCAGCTTGCGCAGCGCATGAATCGTTGAAACTGCGAGCCGTTTATCTCCGAATCGAATGGCATAGCCGATAAGCCTCTTTTGTTCCAAAACCCATGCTTCCGGTGTAAGCAGCTCCAGTTCCACGTTATGCGCCTCCTGCTTTTTCCGATTTTAATTTGGCCAAGTAGGCTCCATAATGAAAAATACGTTCTAATGATTTCTGGCGAATATGCGGTTCATCAAATTTCATGGGCTTGGAATTAGCTTCGAAAAACCACATATTACCAACGCTGTCTATCCCTAAATCCATCGACATCTCCCCAAGAAGCTGTCCTGAGGCACGCTCGATTTGCTTGGCAATTAGCACGGCAGTGTTTTTTGCTTTTATTAATAGCTTACGCGCTTGCTCCTCATTGAATGAGTGTACGAGCAGCTTCTCTGGATCTTCGATCATGCCGCCGCGTGGAACATGGGTAGTTATACTTGAAGCACCTGCTATACGTGCGCCGATTCCGGTAATATCCCATTGCCCTCGTTGGTTTTTTTGAACGAGAGCCCGCAGATCAAAGCTTCGTTCCTGGAAGGAAGCTAGCTTAATGCCCTGTTGGGCAATATAGGCCTCGCCTCCGCTTTGCTTCTGAATGCGGCTCCACAGCTTATTAATGTTTGAGCAATTATACGTAGCGCTCTTTTTGTTTTCTTGAATTTTTAATCGATAAGGCAGCTGCTTCTCAGCTATAACCTTTATAGTCATGATGCCTTTGCCTGCCTTGCCGCTCTCTGGCTTTAAATATAGATAAGGATGCTTCCGCATCATCCGGCCAAGACCTGTCGCCGTAACAAGCTTGCGAGTTAGCGGAATATAAGATTTAGTTGATTTGGAACGGCGAAGCCATTCGAATAAATCCCACTTATTGAAGAAGGAAGGATTAAACAGCTTCACTTGAGGATGCTTTTGGCAGGCAGCAATCTTCTGCTTGACGGCAGGCAGCATTTCATCCTCTCGCTGCGGGATTCGGTTATAAATAATATTCGGAAACGGAAGAAACCGCTGCAGCCAGCTTCCGGATTCCTCATTGAATATGAAACCCTTTAAGCTGTTTTTTGTCAGATGCAGATTTTTTACAGTTACCACATAGACGATAAACCCCATGGACTGGCCGGTTCGAATCAAATCAACAAAGTTGCTTCGATTACCTCGGAAGAGCTGAGCGTCATCATCAATCGTCAAAATGGCGAGTACCGGTCTGCCTGAACGGAGCTCTTTGTAGTCTGATTCTTCTGAGAGCGAGCTGTTCATCAGCCATTACCTCCCTGGTTTTGAAAGCGGCTGAGATACATGCAATGCTCAAATATATAAGTTAGGGAAGCACGCCCTTCCGAACGGAGAGCAGGATGCTTGAAGATCGATCTGCCGGGCTTAGCATTCGCTTCAAACATCCATACCTCACCGTCCTTGTCGATGCCGATATCAAGTCCAAGCTCACCAAGTCGATGCGGATAGTTCCTTTCTATAGCCTCAGATAGCTTGACTGCAGCACTTTTGGCTTTCTCTAAAACCTCATCTGCTTTACTGCCGAAGGTTTTGCTGAGCGCATGTTCGGGTGTCATAAGGGAACCGCCGTTTTTAACATGTGTTGTCACGCTGCCCCGGCCAGCCTTCTTCGCCCCAATACCAGCGGGTACCCACTCGTTCTTGCCGTTCTTATGCATATGAAAGCGGAAATCGAGCGGGCAGTTGTCGATCTCTACTAATCGTATGCCTTGTTGGATGACGTAATGATTTAAGCTGCTGCCGTGCTTCGCCTGCAGCATTCGCATTAAGCTGTTGAAGTTCGTGAAGCGCAGGAGTACATTTTGACTGCCTTTGCGATAGCGTGCGAAATAACCGCGCTTTGGGTTATAGGTAAGTCGGTAAATGCCCACTCCGAGACTGCCTGCTGTCGGCTTGAAGTAAAGAAACTGATGTTTTTCGAGCATTTCCTTTATCTTTTCCGAAGAGGGCCCTGATACGGATTCAGGCAAATGATTCAGCGCTTCCGGATCATTGTCAAGCAGCTTATATACATCAGCTTTATTGAAGAAGCTCCAGTTGAAAAAAGGAATTTTGCGGCGTACGAATCTCTCGCGCAATGCGTTGATGGATGCGGATGTTTCTGCTTTGCGGCTCGGAAGACGATTATAGACGACATCAGGTAAGGGGATGATTTTGCGATACCAGCCGCCCTGTGAATTCAGAAAATAGCCGTTGATCGTTTCCTGCTGCCAGTTAATATCACTTGGTGTAAATCCGAAAATATAAGCTTTGTGCTCGCCGGTTCGAATGACCTGCTTGATGAATCCGGTGCGTGGGCCAAAAGGATTGCTTTCGGAACGTATTGCGTTATCGCTTAGTATCCCAACGAGGGGCCCAAGCTGAACTTCATTCTCTCCGGAATTAAGCACATATACATTTCCGGATTTCGGTACTCTAATGGATTGGCGGACGCCGGCAGATAAATATAAATGATTGCCGGACCGCTTAAGCTGCTTGATCTCTGCGTTAATAACTTCGTTGCCTAGCTTGAGTTGAACCGACTTTTTGCCGGATAGCTTTAAATGCTTCAGCAACGGGCTGGACAAATAAATGATTTTATTGGGCTGCTGGGAGAAATGTACGTTACAAGTTGTCAAACTCATTGATGAACCTCCTGAACGTTGAAAGGCCGTAATGGATGAGCTGTCTTCAAATAATAGGAACGGCCGTTTGCGGTTTCATTGGCTACAAAGGACGGCTTTAAACGCCTCGAAAGTAATCGTGCGTACAAGAGGGGCCTCTCTATGGAGAGATGCTCCGCCTTCTGGTCGCTTATGAGTCGGAAGGCGGACCGGCCTGGCTTCGAGTTCACTTCGATCAACCATACCCGGCCACCCTTATCGATGCCGAAATCTAACCCCAGTTCGGCAAATCTGCCGAATACATCTTCTATTCGTTCTGCTGTTTGCTTGCTTATTGTATGGATTGTTTCTAGTAAATGTTCGGCTTTGGCTCTGTCAAATTTGTTGGTCAGCAGCTGCAAGGCCGAGCGCGCTTCACCGCCGCCATGCAGATTAGACGTCAGCGAGCCTGTTTTCCCCGAACGTGCTGCTGCTCCAGTGGACGCCCACTTTCCCTGGCTATCTTTCTGTAGAAGCACTCTAATATCAAATGGCTTTCCATCGTCATCGCTCAGCTCTAAATAAGGCTGGATTAAATAAGCTGTCTGAGAAACAATACGGTTGATCCAGTGCTTAAACTTGTCAATATGTGCAAATGTAATGGTAAAGGGCTGGTTTTGCTTCGTGCGACCATTAACGTGAACGGACTGCTCGTGCTGGCAGTGCTTGGCGTGAAGGAGGCCTCTTCCCTGCATGCCGGAAGCAGGCTTCAGTACAACGCCAGCTGCATGGAGCTGCATAAGTTTCATAAGTTGGTCTGAGGATTGATAGCCTGAAGTAATTGGCAAATATGGTTTCAGTCTGTCATCCTCCTTGAGAGCATGATAAACGCCAAGCTTTGCAGGAAGTACCGCATTAAGCATCTGATAGGGCTTCTGCAGCTTTATGGAAGCCAGCATTTTTCGGCAGTTTTGTCGTTGATCGGCATTTGTAAAGAAGCAGCGGTCATAGATGACATCAGGCAGCGGAACGGATTGGCGGACAAACCGATTCTGATGAAAGCGATAGCCCTGTAATTGCCCCGTTCGCGGCTGATAGTCCGCTGCGGTAAATACATATAGATCTATGCCATGCTGCTCAGCAGCGTTGCTGAGCGCGCGGTAGAATGAAGGCTCCAGCAGTACCGGATACGTATCAGAGCCTTCCGCTATTTGGTTAATAAACGCAACGACGATACCCAATATGACGGCTTTTGCGTGCATGTGACCCTCCATTAAAAGCCCGATAGAAATCGGGAGTATTGGACCATCATGCGAACGGATGGACGGATTTTATTATCATTAAGCGGCGTGTTATCGTTTTTGGATGGCTTCGAATTAACCTCAAGCAGCCATACACGACCGTTCGTATCGAGAGCTAAGTCGATGCCAAGCTCTCCAAAGTGGGCGGGGATTTGCATGTCTACGCCGCGTGCGATATTGAGCGCAGCCTGCTGCAAGCGCTGTACCGTATCTTGTCTGCTGATGCTGGGCAGGAGATTCGATTTGGTTACAGCCTCTAAAGCGGTACTGAGCGTGCCGCCGCGCGCTAAATTTGAGACGAAATGATGATTGCCGGCTGTTCTTGCAACGATGGACGTAATCGCCCATTTGCCCGCTTTGTTTTTTTGCACAAGCGCTCGGAAATCGACCGGTCTTTTTTGAATTTCAATCAGCTGCAAGCCCTGCTGAATTTGATATCTGACGGTTTTCATTTTGGTGGAAATGGTTGAGAAGAGCTTCACTAAACTCGTGTATTGCTGTTTGCGTGTACCTGCTGCGGTTGCGTACAAGACTTGGTAGTTGTTGGGATCCAGTCGCACGATACGAATGATTCCTTTGCCTAAGCTGCCGCGCACCGGCTTTAGAAAAACATTGCTGTAACGCGAGCACATCGATTTCAGCAGCGTATAATTGCGGAGCAAATGGGACTCTGGCAAATAACGAACTAACGATTCGTCCTTTTTCAATGCATCGAAAACCTCGGTTTTATCCAAAAACTTTTCGTTGAAAACGGCCGTTTGATGCTTCTGTTTTACTTCTTTCATGAAATGTTGTACGCTGGGTTTGTTCTCCAATTTCCGCGAGGTGAGGCGGTTATTGACTACGTCAGGCACGGGCATTTCAGCCTTCCGCCAGCCGTCTGAATAGATCCAGCCGTCAACGGCATCGTAACTATTGCCGATTTGATTCGGCGTGAAGAAATAAACGTATGCGCCTTGCGCCGCACAGGCTTCGACTAGCTCCTTGCAAAACATAGTAATGGTGCCAAATGGCTTATCCGGCATATGAGGATAATCACGGCTGACGAGTACACCGATCAATGGTCCCAACACAAGTGTGGATGCGCCTGATTTGTACTGCAGCCGGATTGATGCTCCGCCTGTCAATCCCATTCTTCTGGCTAAGCTTTGACTCATCCGGATACCGTCGTATTTCGCGACAGGAATGATCTTAACATTTTGCGCAAATGCGCCGAATTTTAAGAGGATGTGCTGGCCTTGAGGGATCTTATACTGCTTTACTAGTGTTTCGCCAAGCATTAGCGTATCTTCTGGAAGCAAGCCGGAGCTGATCACCTGTACGGCTACTTTCGATTTGAGCATCATAAATCTCCTTCCAAGCAGGAGGATGACGATAAGAGGTAAGCGGCCATTAGGTGTATAACACGAATTACTTCATCATATGAGGACATCTATCCCTTTGTGAATCAGAAACGGCTGTGATGAAAGTAGTTTTCATAAGCTTTTCCATAGGGGACTTGGCTTTGCTTGCCTTAAAGCAGTATGATTGCTTATATTACATTTAGAAAATATACAACTGGAGTGAGATCAATGAATATATATGACAAAGCTTATGAACTAGCTAAAGCGCTCAAGGAGAGCGAGGAGGCTAAGCTGCTCAAGGAAGCGAAGCAGAAAGCGGAGGCAAATCCCGAAGCGAAGGAGATGCTGGATGATTTCCGTGAGCGCCAAAACTTTTTGCAGCAAAAAATGATGGCAGGAGAAGAGCCGTCCGCTGAGGATATGGAAAAGATGAACAAGCTCTATGAGGTCATTACGTTAAATCCGTTGATCGCTAAGCTCCTAGAGGCTGAACGCCGCTTTGCCGTCGTATTCGAGGATGTTAACCGCATCATATCCGATGTGCTGAAGGCGATTGTAGACTAAGGCTGTCATATTCCTTCGATACCCTTCATAGAATGGGAGTGCGGACAAGTTAGCCGCTAATGATTCTTTGAAGGAGTTGAGGGAATGTTGACGGGGAAGGGCCGTTCTATTCTATATTTGCTCATTGCGCTTGCCATGCTTATCTATGCACTGCCGCGTCTTGATCTTAATGCGCCTTGGGATTGGTCCAGTGTGTTTGGCATGCTCTGGCTGGGATTCGCGCTTGTCATCATAGCTGCGCATGTGAACGTGATCTTACTGACAGAAGAGAGACGCAAGGAGCTGGCTCGGATCAAGCGTGCCAAGGCCAATCTATGGGAACGCAGGTTGGTAGAGAGAGCTTCCGCCACCAAGAAGGTTCGTGGATAAAGGACAAGCGGTTAAACCATTTAACAGAGACGGTTGATCCGAAGGTCTATGGCCATTTGAGAAAGCTATAACGCAAAACAGGCTGTCCTTAAGTAGTTTATCTACTTTTGGGACAGCCTGTTCTTTTACTGCATTCATTGCCTGCTTATATCATTACATTCTATTTTTCTCATTTGGAAGTGGCCATCCCGATGTAAGCAGGAGGCATCGTTATTAATTCAATTCCTTAAATTGTACGAGCTGCTTCACGAATTTATATACGGCTTCCTGCTCCTTCAAGCTTAGGCCATTCAATTGATGAGCAATTTTATCGACGTATCCGCTATCGCCCTTATCCGCATCGGTATTCGTTATGGATATGACATTTACGATCTGCTCAATCGGCATCTGAAGCGCCGTTGCGATTTTACTGAGCACATCTATTGTCGGATTTTTTTCTCCCCGTTCAACCTGCCCCATATAGGAGGCGTTAATATCGGCGCGCAGAGCCAGCTGCTCTTGGCTTAGGCCTCTTTTTTTTCGCAATTGTCTAATGTTTTCTCCTATCAGCCCTGCAACCTCACTCATTTTGTCACCTCAGCCTAACGATAGTGCTTTCCTAGCCTATCAACAACATTCTATAGAGTATATTAATTTAAGTGACTATAGTCATTGACGAATTGCTGGTTTATTTACTATAATTGTGTAAAAAAGTATCATTCTATTATTATGATTGCCTCTATAGGATTAATTTACCAATTAAGTGAAAGGTGATAATATATACAATGGCGTAAATGTGGATGCGAGGAGGCTGAGAAAATGCTAGATGAATTTGAGTTTTTCAGAAAAGTTCGCTCTTATTATTGCAATGTTCCATTTCTTGTCGGATTTTCTTATCGCTTATCGCATCGTATTGACAAGGCAGTGGCCGCTCACGGCTCTTTCAGTTGTCGCGTTAATCCACATACACAAATTGTAGAATATGTAATTGAGCTCAAATCTGATCTTATTTCAAGACCACACAGTGAGCAAAGCTCATTTCTGTTTTCCACTGTATATGAAGAAATTCCCTTACAGCGCATTGAATATGAAAACTATCTGATTCAAGCCCTGCGTTACCCAGTTCCGATTCAGTATGACTGGCAGTCCTTCATTATGGAGGGAGCTGAGGATGCGATTAATGTGCATACCATTGGACAGCTATTCAAAAAGTGGAAAATAAACGGTGTGAACAGTCAAGCGGTAGATGCGAATTTAAAAGTCGAAAAGGTAACACTGCAGTGGCAGCTGTAACTTATTGTGAAACGGCTGACGAACATGACTTGTTGCTCGCTATCTCCTATAATAGAGAGATGATTGTTTGTTGGACGGAGGAATAGAAATGGCTCCAATTGGACCTGGCAATGAGACTAGTACGAAGCATGAACAGATTCTGAATTATATCCAAAGCCTTAAGATCGGCACGAAAATATCAGTGCGCGCGATAGCGAAGGTGCTCAGTGTCAGTGAGGGCACGGCCTATAAGGCATTCAAGGAAGCGGAACGCTCCGGGCTTGTCAGCACGAAAGAGCGTATTGGAACGGTGCGGATCGACCGGAAACGTCGGGAAGCGCTAGACCAGCTCACCTTTGGCGAGGTTGCCGACATTGTGGAAGGCAAGCTCTTCGGCGGTGCGAGCGGGCTTGATAAAACACTTCATAAATTTGTAATTGGTGCCATGGAGCTTGATGCGATGCTGCGTTATATTGATGAAAGCAGCTTGCTTATCGTAGGTAACCGTGTAGGCGCCCATATTTGTGCGCTTGAAGAAGGAGCGGGCGTTCTAATTACAGGCGGGTTCGAGCCGAGTCAGGAGGTTATCGAGCTGGCTAACGAAAGATCGCTTCCCATTATCTCCTCCAGACATGATACGTTTACGGTTGCTTCTATGATTAACCGCGCAATGTATGACCGGCTTATCAAACGGAAAATTATGCTCATAGAGGACATTGTAACCTTCAGCCGTCCGGCAGATGTACTTCATATGGGACAAACCGTAATGGACTTTCATAAGCTTTCGCGCGAAACCGGCTATTCGCGATTTCCGGTCGTTGATGAGCGAAGCAAGGTAGTAGGAATGATGACAGCGAAGGATGCGGTTGGCTCGCCAGATGAAGGTACGGTCGATAAGCTGATGACAAGGCATCCGATTACAGCCGCGCCCAACATTACTGTAACATCGGCAGCACATACCATGGCTGCGGAAGGCATTGACTTATTGCCAATCGTTGATCGGCATCGGAAGCTGCTCAGCGTTGTGACGAGACAGGAAGTTCTTGATGCGATGCGATTTGCAGGCAAACAGCCTGAATCGGGAGAAACGTTCGAGGATTTGATGTGGACCGGCTTTATGGCCGAAACGAATGCAGCCATAAATGGTCAAGATATGTTGGGAAAGGCTTATAAAGGAACGATAACACCGCAAATGTCCGGAGCGCTTGGAATGGCATCGGAAGGCATGCTTGCGACGCTGATGACGCAGGCAGCACGCAGGATGATCCGAGAGACGGCGAAGCGCGATTACTTGCTCGAAAGCATGACGACCTATTTCGTTAGGCCTGTCCAAATAGACAGCGAGATTACAATTATTCCTAGAGCGCTTGAGATGAGCCGTAAATTCACGAAGCTGGAAATCGAGGTTATCGATGCGAAAGGATTGGCCGCCAAGGCGATGATGACGGCCCAAATGATTGATCCCTATTAACAGCTGCTGAATGGCTCACTAGCTCTTTGCCCTGCTGTATGCGGCAAGATTGCGAAGTCCAGCGAATAGATTAAACACTCCAAGCACCATAAATACTGCGCCGATGACAATGCGCAAAGTCGACTCACCCGACAAAAAAAGCTGAACCAATGAAATAAAGAGCAGCATGACGCCCATGCTGATATTCATTCTAGCGGAGAAGATTCCTCTCGTTCTAGCATCAGCGCTGCGGCGCGACCTGAAGCTGAATATGACCGAGAGAATGAGTGTGATAATAATGCCCGGCGCAAACAGCCATTGCAAAAGTTGATCGGTGTTCATTGTAGAATAGCCCCTTTATGGTATGTAGTTGCTGCCACGAAATCAGGATTAGACAGGCTCTATTGTACCACGAAATGGAGCCGTGCGCTTAATGAGGGGGCTTCGTATACTCACGTACTTTAATCCAGACGTGCAGGACATTATCTGCTACAAGAACCGTCTTTACTTCAATGGTGTAGTCTTTGTGATTGACGTCCAGATAAACCTTTGTTTCAAGCAGCTTCCTAGCGAATTTGGCATTAGAATCAATCTCGTAAATGCTTTGACCAAGGAAGCTGTTCAAATCCTCTTTTATTCGCTTGATTAGCAATGCTTCCGTCACTTGATCAAGCTTCGGCCTGCCTGAATTTTGACCGGCCTCCTTTTCAATCCTCGGAAGCACGCTTTTGATAACGGTATGCTGCTTTTTGAATTGGTTTAAGTTTCTTATATCCTGCTCATACTGCTCCAGCTTAACCTCCAGCTCGCTCTTCAACGTAATCAAAGCCTCAAATTGTGCTAAGTAAATGGAATTATACAAAATAGCCCCGATAATCATGCCGAGCATCAATACCCCTGCTAGCTTCATTCCCATTACATATCGTTCAAATGGCGGTAGCCGCATCGCCTACGCTGCTCCTTTGCATATAAGGCGAATGAGCTCCGTTCCAACATGCGCTCCAAGAAAAGCGAAGACGATAAACAAAACCTGTTGGGCGGCGGGCGACAACTGCCCTGCTGTTAAGTTGCTTTCAATGACACGCACCGGATCTATGGAACCGCCGATAGCTGCTACTATAGCCCATATTTTAAGTCTAGCAGCCGTCTCCAGCATGGTGGTCGCAGGCGGCATCAGAATGAATACGGAACCTACTCCAGCGAGCAAGGAGCCGCCTATGACGACACCGAATGCTATGAAAAAATCAAGACCTGCTTTGGACAAAAAGTAGCTCATCGCATTTCCTCCTCTATAAAAAATTCTAACCTTCGAGAGCAACGAAGCTCTGCTACCATTCTATGGGCGTGTCCCTCTCTATTATGATAAAATAGAACTAACTAATTTGAACGAGGCGGAAGGGACGGATTACATGAGCGGCCAAAACAAACAAACATTCGTGCATTTGCACGTTCACAGTGAATACAGCCTGCTCGATGGCGCCGCTAGAATCCGCGACCTGGCGGCAAGAGCCGCCGAGCTTGGCATGAAGGCTCTCGCGCTGACTGACCATGGTGTCATGTATGGTGCAATTCCGTTTTACCGAGCCTGCCTAGCAAATGGCATTAAACCCATTATTGGATGCGAGCTTTACTTAACAGCCGGCTCTCGCTTCGAGAAAGGGACCCGTAAGGATAATCCAATTTATCATCTTATCGTGCTCGCCAAGAATGAAACGGGCTACCGCAACCTCATGAAGCTGAGCTCCATTGCTCATTTAGAAGGCTTTCATTACAAGCCTCGTGTTGATATGGAGGTGCTCCGCGAGTATTCAGAAGGCCTTATTTGTTTAAGCTCCTGTTTAATGGGAGAAGTCTCGCAGCATCTGCTGCATGATCGTAGAGAAGAAGCCCGGAGCGCTGCATTGCGTTATTTTGATATATTCGGAGACGATTTTTATTTAGAGCTGCAGGATCATGGAATGCTGGATCAGAAAAAGGTGGCAGCCGAAATGATCAGCCTCTCGCAAGAGACTGGCATTAAGCTAGTGGCTACTAATGATGTTCACTATTTGCGAGCAGAGGATGCAGAGGTTCAAGATGTGCTCCTGTGCATTGGAACGGGCAAGACCGTTGAGGATACGGATCGCATGCGGATGCTGACAGATCAGCTGTATATGAAGAGTGAAGACGAGATGGCTCTTCTTTATCGTCATGTTCCAGAAGCGATTAAGCATACAGTGGAAATTGCAGATAAATGTAATTTAGAGCTGACGCTTGGCCGAGCAGCGCTCCCGGTATTCAAGCCGGTACCTGCCGGAATGAGCTCGTCGGATTATTTAGCGACGCTCTGCCAAGAAGGATTGATTGCAAGATACGCGGGGCTGCCGGAATGGATAGCCGATTCCGAATACCGCGAGAAGGCGCAGCAGCGGCTTGCTTACGAGCTATCTGTTATTGATCGAATGGGCTTCAGCGATTATTTCTTAATCGTATGGGATTTTGTGCGCTTTGCTCATGACAGGGGCATTCGGACTGGACCAGGCAGGGGCTCTTCTGCAGGCAGCTTGGTAGCGTACTCCCTTAAGATAACGGATGTTGACCCGTTGAAATACAAGCTTTTGTTCGAACGGTTTCTGAATCCGGAGCGGATCTCAATGCCTGATATTGATATAGACTTCAACGATGAGCGCCGTGACGAGGTTATCGCTTATGTGGCTGCCAAATATGGCGATGAGCATGTTGCGCAAATTATTACATTTGGTACGATGGCGGCGAAGGCTGCGGTACGCGATGTTGGACGCGCGATGAACGTTCCTTTTCAAGAGGTGGATCGAGCGGCTAAGCTGATTCCGAACCAGCTGGGCATCACGTTAGGTGATGCGCTGCGCATGAGTGCGGAGCTGCGTGAAGCGTGTGAGCGCCAGCCGAAAACTGCCGCTATGCTGCAGATGGCGCTGAAGGTGGAGGGAATGCCTCGTCACGCATCTACACATGCGGCTGGCGTCGTAATTTCACAAGAACCGCTTACTCATTATGCGCCGCTTCAGGGTGGAAGCGAGCAAATACCGCTTACGCAATATTCGATGGAGCATTTGGAGGCTGTCGGCCTACTCAAAATGGATTTTCTAGGCTTGCGTACCTTATCGATCTTAGAGCGAACCTTGAAATGGGTTAAGGAGCTTTTTGGCAGAGACATCGATTTCCGGACGATTAGCGATAATGACCCAGACACGTATGCGATGCTCGGCCGCGGTGATACGACGGGAATATTCCAACTGGAATCTGCAGGCGTTCGTCGCGTGCTGAAGGAAATGAAGCCGTCTGAATTTGAAGATATCGTATCGGTGCTTGCCCTTTACCGTCCAGGGCCAATGGAATTCATACCGAAGTATATTCAAGGCAAGCATGGAATGGTAGCAGTCGAATATCCGCATCCGGCACTTGAGCCTATTCTATCTGACACTTATGGCATTATCGTATATCAGGAGCAAATAATGGGGATTGCTTCTCTTATGGCAGGCTTCTCACTCGGCGAAGCCGATTTGCTTCGGCGTGCTGTCTCTAAGAAAAAGCGGGAGGTACTTGATGAGGAGCGTGCCCACTTTGTGAAGGGGAGCTTAGGACAGGGATTTTCGGCAGCCGATGCCAATCTTGTGTACGATATGATTGTCAGATTTGCTGATTATGGCTTCCCGCGCGCGCATGCTGCTGCATATGGGGTGCTGGCGTTTCAGACTGCTTGGCTGAAGGCGCATTATCCTGTTCCATTCATGGCATCGATGCTTGCATCTCTTACAGGAAACCAAAGAAAAACGGCCGAATATGTGGATGAGTGCCGCCGCATGGGAATTGAAGTGCTGCCGCCTGATGTGAATGAGAGCAGCGTCTCCTTCGCCCCTACGGGCAAAGCGGTTCGTTTCGGTCTTGCAGCAATTAAAAACGTTGGGACGCAGGCTATTGACGCATTGAAGAAGGAACGCGGCGAACGACCGTTTGAAAGCTTGCTGGATGTGTGCCAACGTGTAGATTTACGTGTTGTGAACAAGCGTGTGCTGGAATCGCTTATACAAGCAGGCGCCTTCGATTCGCTTCCCGGCCATCGTGCCCAGCTGCTTGGAGCATTGGATGAAACGGTTGAAGCCGCGGCTAAGTGGCGCAAGGAACGCGAGGAGCTTCAAATTGAAATGTTCGGCTTTGAAGAGGTGCAGAACTGGGATGTCGAGCTTCCTGATATTCGGCCCTATACGATAGCTCAGCAGCTGGATTTCGAAAGAGATTTGCTTGGCTTGTATTTATCAGGTCACCCGCTGGATGATGCCGAGCAGGAGCTCTCCCATCTTGGCCTTGATCGGCTGATCGAGCTAAGCGACGCCAAGGACGGATCTATTGCTATTGTGGGCGTAATGATTGTATCGTTGAAGCCTTTTACGAGCAAGAAAGGTCTTGCTATGGGATTTCTTGAGCTGGAGGATCGCATTATGCGAGTGGAGGCCGTCGTGTTTCCGGCGATTTGGAAGCGGGTAGGCAGCAAGCTCGAAAAAGGCGGCTTAGTTGTTGTACAAGCTACTGTTCAGCAGCAGGATGACGATTTCAAGCTCATTGTGGAGGATGTTGTTCCGATCGACCATGCGCAGACGGATCTTGCTTCGCAAGTAAGCCGGTTGCAGAAGCAAGCGAAGGCACGCGCTGCGCGAACGGCTTCAGGCACCGCAGGGCCGTCCAGCACAAGAGGCGCACAGCCGAGTGCCCAAGGCCCTGTTAGTCCGAGAAACGAAAACTCAGCAAAGCATGAGAACAGACCGCAGAAGGAAACGGCGGAAACAAAACGTCAACGAGTTTATATCAAGATTGCGGCATCTAACGAACAGCAAAATATACTAGCAAAGTTGAAGGAGCTGCTCGCCGGACATCCCGGCCAGCTAGACACGGTACTCGTGTACGAGCAGAGAAGGCAGCCTGTCGCGTTAAGCGAGAACTACCGGGTAAGACCGTCACCGCGGCTCATTGCTTCCATTGAGCAATTGCTCGGAGCAGGCAGTATCATTGTCAAGTAACAAGCCTCTTTATTGCTGTCCCCCCAGAAATGACATAACAGTTGTATTTCGTATGCACGTCATCGCTTTCTAGTGCATATGTTTAGAGATACAAGCGGAGCTGACCAAGAGATGCGAGATCTATCCGCTCTGACTTTGAGACAGCCGTACAAGCCGTTAGGGGAAGGATGAGGCTTATGACAGGGATTGAAAGCATGCTCCTTAGAAGAGGAGTTTCAGTGGACCAAGTGTCTGAAATCGTTTTTTCGCTGCAGCGTCCTTATAATGCTGATTTGACGATGAAGGAATGCGAGGAAAGCGTAAGAGCGGTACTCGCCAAAAGAGAGGTCCAATATGTTATGTATACTGGCATTGCTCTTGATGAATTAGCAGAGAAGCGCTTGCTTCCTGAACCTCTGCAATCGATTATGGAAACAGATGAGTCGCTTTATGGCGTTGACGAGACGCTTGCGCTCGGCATTACAAATGTTTATGGCATGATTGGATTGACGAGTTTCGGATATTTGGATAAAGTTAAACCCGGTATTATTCGTCAATTGAATGTGAAAGGCGAGCACATTCATGTTTTTTTGGACGACATCGTTGCTGGTCTGGCTGCTGCTGCATCTGCCCGAATTGCACATCAGGACCCCAAAGCGATCCGATATCATTTGCCGGATTCCCCATGACTATGTTATCATTATGACATCATATGGCCTGTTACCGGGAAATAGCTATGCTTAGGAAGTGAACTTTGCGGTAGCAAAGTTTTCAGGAGGTACCATGATGTGGACGGTCATTTATATCGCACCAACAGCAAAAATCGCAGATAACATCAAGAAGCGGCTTACGGAGGAAGGGTTTTTGGTGAAGATCCGCTCCGTCAATCTGTCCAAACAGCAATACGAGATACTAGTTCCATCTGGCGAACTGGAGGAAGTTCAGGAAGTATTCAACTCCATTATGCGGCCATGAGGATGAACTGCTCTATACTATTGCGCCTTGAGAGGTGTCACACGTGCAAATAAAGGACTTATTTACAAAGAAGAAATATGCGACAATTCCTTCGGAGCCCCGCAAGAGGGAAGTTCCGGAAGGCTTAATGAATAAGTGCGCGAAATGCGGCACGATTCAGTATAGCAAAGAATTGGAAAAGAATTTAAAGGTATGTTCATCATGCGGCCATCATTATCGGCTAAGCGCTTGGGAACGTATTGCATTGACGCTCGATGACGGGCATTTATTAGAATACGATGCGGATATGGAATCCGTCGATCCACTTTCCTTCCCTGGTTATGCCAGCAAGCTTGAACAGCAAAAGAGCAAATCTTCGCTGCGAGAAGCGGTTGTAACAGGTGAGGGCATGATCGGCGGTTTACCGGTTGTCGTAGCGATAATGAGCTTTGATTTTTTCACTGGCAGTATGGGATCGGTTGTAGGTGAGAAGATTACTAGGGCAATCGAAGCGGCTCATGCCCAGCAGCTGCCGCTTCTTATTTTCTCTACTTCAGGCGGAGCACGAATGCAGGAGAGCATATTGAGCCTGATGCAAATGGCCAAAACGAGCGCAGCACTTTCTAAATTTCAGGGCGCTGGCGGTTTGTATATTTCGATCTTTACCGATCCAACTACAGGTGGAGTTTCAGCAAGCTTTGCGAGCTTAGGCGATTACAATTTGGCCGAGCCTGGCGCATTGATCGGCTTTGCGGGGCGTATTGTTATCGAACAAACGATCCGTCAGAAGCTGCCTGATGACTTCCAGACAGCTGAGTTTAATTTGCAGCATGGTCAATTGGATAAAGTCGTGCACCGCAAAGACATGAAGGCTACGTTAACGAAGCTGCTTGACATGCATTGCGTAAGGGAGGGAACATCCTATGGCGGGTGAGCTACCTTTTGAGAAACCGCTTAATGATTTGCGGCAGAAGATAACGGAGCTGAAGAGCTTAAGCATGGAGAAGGAAATCGACTTCTCCGAGGAAATTTTGCGCCTAGAGCAGAAATGCAAGCAGATGGAAGATGATCTTTACAACGAGCTGACTCCGGCCCAAAAGATGCATCTGGCGCGACATCATCAACGCCCGACCTCGCTTGACTACATTCAAACGGTGTTTACCGATTTCATGGAGCTGCATGGTGATCGTCTGTTTGCAGACGATCTTGCTATCGTTGGCGGACTGGCAAAGCTTAACGGCGTTCCAGTTACTGTAATCGGCCATCAGCGCGGCAAGGATACTCGCGAGAATATCGCTCGCTTCTTCGGCAGTCCTCATCCTGAGGGCTTCCGCAAGGCGCTTCGATTCATGGAGCAAGCCAACAAATTCAAGCGTCCCATTATTACATTTATCGATACGAAGGGCGCATATCCGGGCAAAACCGCCGAGGAACGCGGACAATCGGAAGCGATTGCGCGCAACCTGCGGGAAATGGCCGGCTTCGGCGTGCCTATCATTTGTATCGTAATTGGTGAAGGCGGAAGCGGTGGCGCATTAGCTTTAGGTGTCGGCAACCGTGTATTAATGCTGGAGAATGCGATTTATTCGGCTATTTCACCAAACGGCGCTGCATCCATTCTTTGGAAGGATGCTTCCAAAGCAGATCAAGCGGCTGAAGCGATGAAAATAACAGCTACCGACTTACTTGAATTTGGCATTATTGAAGACATCGTTCCAGAACCACAGGGCGGCGCCCATAAAGATTTCGTGTTTCAAGCTGAGCAAATTAAGGATAAGCTGTGGCATCACTTGCAGGAGCTTATGCAGATGAGCGCAGAACAGCTAATCGAGGATCGTTACAATAAATTCCGTAAAGTAGGTCATTTCCGCATTGCGGAGAAGGTCGGAGCAGAGACACCAAATGGATCTGTACAAGAGTCTAATCCGATTGAAGCGGTTAACAAGACGCTGAATATGCTGGAAAATGCATCTGAGCCAGCTTCCACCATTCAGTAAATTTTGTGTAAATCTGATGTTTTTACTGTACAAGCAGTGGGGCATCATGTCAGTATAGAATAGAATCTCAGGTATTAATCGGAGGAAAACTAACATGCGTAAAACAAAAATCGTTTGTACTATCGGACCATCCAGCGAATCGCTGGAAAACACAAAGAAACTCATTCAAGCCGGAATGAACGTTGCCCGTCTTAACTTCTCGCACGGTGATTTCGAGGAGCACGGCAACCGAATCAAAAACATTCGCATAGCTAACGCTGAGCTTGGCACTTCTGTTGCGGTATTGCTTGATACAAAAGGCCCGGAAATCCGCCTAGGCAAGCTGAAGGAAGAGCCTATTGAGCTGAATCAAGGCGATACTATCGCGCTAACAACGGAAGACATTTTGGGAGATCGTAATCGTGTACCAATCACATACAACAATCTTCCAAACGATGTATCTATTGGATCGACCATTCTTATTGATGACGGCTTGATCGGATTGACAGTTGAAGAAGTGAAAGGCACAGAAATCATTTGCCGTATCGTCAACAGCGGTCCAATCAAAAGCAAAAAAGGCGTAAACGTTCCCGGCGTGAAAATTTCATTGCCTGGTATTACAGAGAAGGATGCTAATGATATCGTGTTCGGTATCGAGATGGGCGTTGATTTCATTGCTGCTTCTTTCGTTCGTAAAGCAAGTGATGTGCTAGAAATTCGTGAGCTTCTTGAGCGTCACAATGCTGGCCATATCCAAATTATTTCCAAAATCGAAAACCAAGAGGGCGTTGACAATCTAGATGAAATTCTAGAAGTGTCAGACGGTCTAATGGTTGCGCGTGGCGACCTTGGTGTTGAAATTCCAGCTGAGGAAGTTCCGCTCGTTCAAAAAAACATGATCAAAAAAGGCAATCTTGTGGGTAAGCCGGTTATCACGGCTACACAAATGCTTGATTCCATGCAGCGCAACCCGCGTCCAACTCGCGCAGAAGCGAGCGACGTTGCAAATGCGATTTTTGATGGCACAGATGCAATCATGCTATCTGGCGAGACTGCTGCCGGCAGATACCCGGTAGAATCCGTGCAAACAATGGCACGTATTGCAGAGCGTGCTGAGAACGCTTTGGAATACCGTGACCTGTTCACAAAACAAGCTAATGCGATGCAAGTCACTGTTACAGAAGCAATCAGCCAAGCTGTTGCTAACTCTGCGCTTGATCTGCGTGCGAAAGCAATCATCACATCGACCCAAAGTGGCTTTACAGCTCGTATGGTGTCGAAGTACAAGCCTAAGGCTCCAATCATTGCTGTAACGACAGATGAGAAGGTTTTGCGCCGTTTATCTCTCATCTGGGGCGTATTTGCAGTACTTGGTCCGGATGCGGATACTACTGATGAAATGTTTGAAAATGCAGTAAAAGGCGGCATGAGCACAGGTTTCTTAACACTGGGCGATACAGTTGTTATTACGGCAGGCGTTCCTGTTGGACGTGCTGGCACAACGAACCTAATCAAAATTCACCATATCGGTGAGCTTTTGGCACAAGGACAAGGGATCGGCAGCCAAACCGCTACAGGCAAAATTGTAGTAGCACGCACAGCTCAGGAAGCCATTGAGAAAACAACTGAGGGCTCTATTCTTGTAACGGTTTCGACAGACAAAGAATATATGCCGGCATTCGAGAAAGCAGCAGCAGTTATTACAGAGCAAGGCGGCATTACAAGCCATGCAGCAGTAGTAGGTCTGAATCTTGGAATCCCTGTTGTACTAGGCGTATCCAATGCGATTGACAATCTTAAGGATGGCATGGAAGTGACTGTCTACGGCGAAACAGGCGTAATCTACCACGGCCAATCAAAAGTACTATAATAAATATAATTATATAGCTCGGAAACAAAAAGCGATGGTGAACTCACCGTCGCTTTTTGTTAACCTAGTGATGCATGAGGATCGTTTAATACACGTATTGTTTTAGGGAGGGACTCAATTGTTTTCATCTTCCAGCTGGTTTTTGCATCCTATTCGTGTGAGATATCAGGAAACGGATCAAATGAAAGTTGTGTTTCACGGAAATTATGTAACTTGGTTTGAGATTGGACGTACGGAATGGATAAGGAATGCTGGCTATAATTATAAGCTGATTGAAGAGCAAGGCTTGCTGCTTCCAGTCATTGATTTGCAATGCCGTTATTTGCTCCCCGCCCGTTATGATGATACCTTGGTCGTCTGTACGCGAGTAGTGGAATGCTCGCCTGTCCGTGTTGCCTTTGATTCACAAATTCGAAGAGTGTCAATTGAAGATTTCCATGCCGCGGAGCTGAAGGACAGTGAACTTCTGCCAGGTGAACTGCTTGTTGAAGGCGGGACGAAGCATGTGTGGGTAAATACAGAGTGGAAGCCTGCCCGAATAAACAAAGTAATGCCAGAATTATTTGAGCTGCTGCGCACAAAATAAGCTTACGTACAAAGTTTTGCATTCGCAAAACTAGGCTTATGCTTACGAAGTAAGTTTTGCATTCGCAAAACTAAGCTTATGCTTACGAAGTAAGTTTTGCATTCGCAAAACTTTTGAGGAGGTCAAACATGAACAAATGGCTGTTTATTGTTATTATTGCGGTTCCAGTAGTGGAGCTGCTTGGCATTATACAGATGGGGCATTGGCTCGGAGGTTGGACGACCTTTTTATTGCTCGTTCTTATGGCGGTAGCCGGTGCTTATTTGGCCCGGGCTGAAGGACGTAAGGTATGGGTGGAGGCTCAGCGGCAGATGCAGGCAGGGCAAATTCCCGGCTTGAAGCTGCTGGACGGCATTTGTGTTCTCGCTGGAGGGTTTTTGCTGATGTTTCCAGGATTTCTGTCCGATATCGTCGGAATAACACTGTTAATCCCTGTTACTAGACCGTTCTACCGTGTATTGATGCTGCAGTGGATTGAGAAAAGGATGAGAAACGGCAGCTTTAGAATCGGCAGATTTTAATTTTTACGCTCCCTTTACAAGAGGTTAACATGGAAGTAATAGTTTTCATTCATAATATTATAATAGGGGGATAGTGTTTTATCTCTTCTTACATAAATACAAGCAGCTTCAAAGCTCACAAAGCCAGCAGCCAATTTGCTTTTCATTATTTTCAGGAGGCGTGAGAAATGACCAAGCAATTGTCCAACTACGTTAACCGCGATTTGAGTTGGATTGAATTTAATCTAAGAGTACTTCAGGAGGCACAGGATACGAACAATCCTCTCCTGGAGCGAGCTAAATTTTTGGCCATTGTAACAAGCAATCTGGATGAGTTTATGAGCGTGCGGGTTGCAGGCATACAGATGCAGATGCGAGCCGGGCTTACTAAAACTGATTTTACGGGATATACGCCTGCTGGTCTATGGAAAAGGCTTATTAAACGAACGACACAAATGGTTAATGATCAGTACCGTACATACAGAGAAGTACTGCGTGGTTTAAGCCGCGAAGGTATATTTATACGGTCATTTGATGAGCTGAATGTTACTCAAACGAAAGCGATCTCAGAATATTTCCATGAAATTGTATTTCCAGTGCTTACCCCGATGGCTGTTGACCAAAGCAGGCCGTTTCCGCTTGTGCATACCAAGGAGCTGTATTTGGCTGTGCTGCTGAAGCAGGAAGATGATGCAGAGGACGAAGAGCCGCTGTTTGCCATCGTTCAGGTGCCATCCATATTGCCAAGAATTGTGCCTGTACCGGGAAGAAGCAATAGCAAAAAAACGGAATTCGTACTGCTTGAGGAGCTTATTGAGCAATTTATTGATACTTTATTTAATGGATATATACCTATCTCTGTTAATCCGTTCCGATTGACACGTGATGCCGACATAACCCTGAACGAAGAGGATGCAGAGGATCTACTCGAAGAAATCGAGAAGGAGCTTCGCCGCCGCCGTTGGGGTATACCTGTTAGACTTGAGATTGCTAAAGATATGCACCCTTACGCGTTGGAAATGCTTAGAGAAGAGCTTGAAATCGAAGATAATTTATTTGAAATAGATGGCCCGCTTGATCTAAGCTTTCTTCTCAAGTTTGTAAGCACATTATCGGGCTATGAGAACCTGCGCTATGAGAAGCTGGAGCCTGTATACCCTCGCGAATTTGATGAAACAGCAGATATGTTCGAAGTGATTCGTCAGCGTGATGTGCTTATGTATCACCCATATGAATCTTTTGAAGCAGTCAATGATTTTGTCATTCAGGCAGCATATGATCCTGACGTATTAGCAATAAAAATGACTTTGTACCGCGTTAGCGGTCAGTCTGCGCTCGTTCAAGCGCTGGCGAAAGCTGGCGAGTCGGGCAAGCAGGTTACTGTCGTTGTGGAGCTGAAGGCGCGGTTTGATGAGGAACGGAATATTGCATGGGCGCGTCAACTGGAGAAGGCCGGCTGTCATGTTGTCTATGGATTAGTAGGCTTGAAGACGCATGCCAAGATTTTGCTTGTTGTGAGGCGTGAGCAAGGGACGCTGCGCCGTTATGTTCATGTCGGTACCGGCAATTATAATGACAGCACGGCTACTTTATATACAGATATTGGCTTATTCACCTCACATCCTGTCATTGGCGGAGATGCTTCAGCCTTATTCAATGAAGTGACCGGATATTCCTCGCCATATGAATGGAAAGCGTTCGGAGTTGCGCCATCCGATCTAAAAGAGAAGTTGTATCGCCTTATCGACCGAGAGAAATTAAATGCATTAGCGGGAAAACCCGCTCAAATTATCGCCAAAATGAATTCGATTTCCAATCAAGAAATGATCGATAAGCTATATGAGGCTTCACAAGCAGGCGTGAAGATTGTGCTTATTGTTCGCGGAGTATGCTGCTTAAGGCCGGGTGTACCAGGCCGCAGCGAAAATATAGAGGTCATTAGCATCGTGGATCGATTTTTGGAGCACGCAAGGATTATGTATTTCCTTAATGGCGGGGAAGAGGAAGTATACTTGTCCAGTGCAGACTGGATGACCCGGAATTTAACGAGACGCATCGAGCTTATGTGTCCAGTGTTTGATCCGAGCCTTCGACAAATTTTAATCAAAATGCTTCAGCTCAATATTGACGATAATGTAAAGGCCCGCAAATTGCAGCCGAACGGCACATATGAGCATGTATCCAATGAAAACATGCAGCCGTTCCGCAGTCAATTCGAAGCCAAGGTTATTTCCTCATGGAAGGATTATGCTTAACCGAAATGAAGAATGGGGATTACCCCCCAAAGCTTTTTGAATTCAGAACTAAGCTCCTCTACCTCGCGGCGCTCCACAGCTAGCGAATCTCTTGGCTGAATAGGGCGAAGCAGAAGCTGGGTTCCGACTAGTTGAACATTTAGCTGGCCGATGGCTTGCGTTTCCGTACGATCCAGTGCCGCCGAAAGTTGAAGCAGCGTTCCCAGCTTGTAGATGACATCCATATCAGATTCTTTAAGCAATTCCTTGTATTCTGCTATATGCTGACGTGCGCGACCTTTGCCTTTGTAAGAAGCAATCGCTGCGGTCATTATCATTTCTCGATGAGTCAATCCGTTTAATTGCGAGTTAATGATCAAATAGTAAGAATGTCTCGCGTACTCATAATAATCAATGGAAGCGCCGATACGGAAAAGCCTAGAAGCTGTATCCATTAATATCCTCGCTTGGGACGGCAATGAATGAATATCATTCATTACATCATAAAGCTCAAGCGCCAGCCGATTTACTTGCATGACATGCTGCTTTGGCGCTTGAGGATGCAGGGCGCTTAGGTTGTTTAAGCTGTATTCCAGCACATCATTAAGCTTGGGATGAGTCGGAAATCTAGTTGCATGAAACAAACCGTCGCGCAAGCCAGCTCCGCATATGCGATAATGTGTAGCTTTTGCAGCTCGAAACAAGAGGCGGAGAATAGCTGCGCCTGGTACGATTACATCTGCTCGATCTTTGGACAAGCCTGGGAGCTTGCGTCTTTTCTCTAAAGGCAGCTTGCGCATTTGATCGAACAGCTCATCGGTCTGCTGGTTTGATATGGAATAATTATGGGTTAGTGGGAAAGGGTATTTATAAGCAGCTTGATGTATTTTGCCAACCGCTCGAACAGTGCCTCCGACGCCGACAAGCGGCAGGCCAGGCGATTGTGTAATCCAAGGCTCATGACGGATTGCTTCTGTTACATACGCTTCGAGCTCTTTTAGATTCTCATCACTAAGCATGCCTTTTGTGCAAAAGCGCTTGTTTAAGCTTACGCAGCCGAACGGAAATGAAACGGAACGCACAAGTGCTCGATTGCGGAAAAGGGACACCTCTGTACTGCCTCCGCCAATATCGACGAGAAAGCCATCTCGGATATTTAAGGAATTAATCATGCCAAGAAAGCCATACGAGGCCTCTTCTTCGCCGGACAGCAATTCAATGCTCAGTCCAGTGTCTCTTTGTATGCGCTCCAAAATTTCTGAACGATTTGTGGCATTGCGAATAGCTGCTGTCGCGACGGCACGTATATGGTCTGTATGATTATGGTTGCAAATTAACGTGAAATGGGTGAGTGTATCAATAAGCTCATCAAGCGCGGCTCCTGCAAGCCGGCCGTCTTCATCAATTTGTTCGCTCAATCTGGCAGCCCGTTTGCTGCTGTCAGCAACACGATGCGCGCCGTTTGTCGTCCGCTCATATACGACGAGTCGGATGGAGTTGGACCCGATGTCTATTATACCGATTCGTTGTTCTGTCATTGTAGTGCCTCCGATACGGCTATTGTGTCTTTGTGATTTCTCTCTTGGACATTTTACCACTATATTCACTTCTGTAAAAATAGTTTTAAATAGGGTCTAAAAAAGGGAAGATTAGGGGAAAATGCAGCAGGAGTATGTAAACGTTCTGGAATAAAAATTTAGCGAAAAAAATATTGATGAAGCTGATAAAGCATTTTTATGTCTTTATTTGTTCACTTCACTGCCAAAATCATTTATTATTAATAAGTGATGGTAAATTATTCGAAAATCCTATCCATGTTGACTATACCCAAGCTAAAGGAGAGAGAACGATGACAGCAACTAAAGGACTGGAAGGGATCGTCGCCGCGGCGTCTTCCATCAGCTCAATAATTGACGGAGTATTGACATATCGTGGAATTGATATTGATGATCTCGCCGAAAATGCAACTTTTGAAGAGGTCGCTTACCTGCTTTGGTACGGCAAACTACCTAATCGTTCCGAACTTGACGGACTGCAAAAGCAGCTAGATCAATATGCTGCAGTTCCAGAAGGCGTACTCGATCAAATTAAATTGTATCCAAAAGATACAAATTCGATGGCAGCGCTTCGTACTGCAGTATCAAGCCTAGCCCTTTATGATCCCGCTGCAAATGATATGTCGCCTGAGGCGAATCAATTGAAAGCAATTAAATTGCAGGCACAGCTACCGACAATTATTGCTGCTTTCGCACGTATTCGTCAAGGTAAAGAGCCAGTTGCTCCAAAGCAAGGCGTATCTATTGCTTATAATTTTTTGTACATGCTTACGGGCAACGAGCCTGCTGAAGTAGCTGTGAAGGCACTTGATCAAGCTCTGGTGCTTCATGCTGACCATGAATTGAATGCTTCGACATTTGCAGCTCGCGTTACGGTAGCTACATTGTCGGATATTTATTCAGGCGTAACTTCTGCAATCGGCGCTTTAAAAGGTCCTTTGCACGGCGGAGCGAATGAAGCTGTTATGGTTATGCTGGAGGAAATCGGTTCAACAGCTAACGTTGAGAGCTATATCAACAACGCGCTTGCGAACAAAGAAAAAATTATGGGCTTCGGACACCGCGTTTACAAAAACGGCGATCCACGCGCAAAGCATTTGCAAAAAATGTCGCATGAGCTGGGCAAGCTGACTGGCAACATGGAGCTTTATGAAATGTCGATCAAGATTGAAGAGATGGTTACGGGCCAAAAGGGCCTGAAGCCGAATGTTGACTTCTACTCTGCTTCTGTATACACGACGCTGGAAATTCCACGCGATCTGTTTACGCCAATTTTTGCGATTAGCCGTTTATCCGGCTGGAGCGCACACATTCTTGAGCAATACCAAAACAACCGCTTGATCCGTCCACGTGCGGATTATGTTGGTCCAGTTAATGTGAAATATGTTCCTATTGATAAGCGTTAATTTTATGAACTAGATACAACGGATGAGTGGGAAGGAACTCGTTGTTCGTTCTCCTTTTCCATGAAGCAATATTAATTCATACTTGCTAATGCAGGTACAAATCTAAGGAGGATTTACATCCATGGCTCAATTCGAAAAATTTGCACTACCAACTGAAGGCGACAAAATCACGATTGATAACGGCGTACTTAATGTACCAAACAACCCAATTATTCCTTTCATCGAAGGCGACGGCACTGGCCGCGACATCTGGAAAGCTTCGAAACGTGCGCTTGATGCAGCAGTAGAAAAAGCTTACAACGGCGAGAAAAAAATCGCTTGGTACGAAGTATTTGCTGGTGAGAAAGCATTCAACCAATATGGCGAGTGGCTTCCAGCTGATACGCTTACTGCAATCCGTGAGTATATCGTTGCTATTAAAGGACCTTTGACAACTCCAATCGGCGGCGGTATCCGTTCCCTGAACGTAGCACTTCGCCAAGAGCTTGATCTTTATACTTGCCTACGTCCTGTACGTTACTTCACTGGCGTTCCTTCTCCAGTTAAACGTCCTGAGCTGGTTGACATGGTTATTTTCCGTGAAAACACAGAAGACATCTATGCAGGTATCGAGTATCAAGAAGGTTCTGCAGAAGTGAAGAAAGTAATCGAGTTCTTGCAAAACGAAATGGGCGCTAACAAAATTCGCTTCCCAGAAACTTCCGGTATCGGTATTAAACCAGTATCCAAAGAAGGTTCGAAACGTCTTGTTCGCGCAGCAATTGAATATGCGATCAAGCATGGTAAAAAATCGGTTACGCTTGTTCACAAAGGCAATATCATGAAATACACAGAAGGCGCGTTCAAAAACTGGGGTTATGAAGTTGCTGAACAAGAATTCGCTAACGAAACATTTACATGGGGCGAATATGACCGCATTAAAGAAGCACAAGGTGCTGACGCAGCAAACCAAGCTCAAAAAGACGCTGAAGCAGCTGGCAAATTGATCGTTAAAGATGCAATTGCCGATATCGCTTTGCAACAAGTACTTACACGTCCTACAGACTTTGACGTTATCGCAACATTGAACCTGAACGGCGACTACTTGTCCGATGCTCTTGCAGCACAAGTAGGCGGTATCGGTATCGCACCAGGCGCTAACATCAACTACTTAACTGGCCATGCCATCTTCGAAGCTACACACGGCACAGCTCCTAAATACGCTGACCTTGACGTAGTTAACCCAGGTTCCGTAATCCTATCCGGCGTAATGCTTCTTGAGCACCTAGGCTGGCAGGAAGCGGCTGACCTTATCTACAAAGGTATGGAAGCATCAATCAACAACAAAACCGTTACTTATGACTTCGCTCGCTTGATGGAAGGCGCAACAGAAGTGAAATGTTCCGCATTCGCAGACGAAATCATCAAAAATATGTAGTTCAAACACCAACAAGCAAATAAATCTTCACACTTAGGGGCATTATATCCCCCAAAAGGAATGGGCCCCGCAAGGGGCCCATTCCCATCACAAGAAGTGGAATGCAGGTCCCGTAGGGGCCCATTCCATTGCACTAAAAGAGTGGAATGTTGACCCATAAGGGGGCCATTCCATTGCACTAAAAGAGTGGAATGTCGGCCCCGTAAGGGGGCTATTCCATTGTACTAAGATTGGAATGTCGGCCCCGTAAGGGGCCCATTCCATCGCTCCACCCTACCTCGAACTCAAGCGTGTCCCCCAGGGACAAAGCGATCCTAACTCCAAAGTTACACATGCGCGTCTGTGCAGCTCCAACGTTCTTCTGGCGGGTGTCCAGAGGGCGCAGCGCCTCGGGGTCCTCCCTTGGAAGGGAGGATTTAGGTGGGTTCGAAAAATCCCTTAGGGGGTTAAAAGGGGTTAAATAACCGGGGTTAAACGGGGTTAAAGCTTCAAAGGGGTCTCCCCTTTAAATAAGCAATGTCACGGGAGGATGTACAAGATGGCGATTAAAAGAAATAAGATTACAGTAGTAGGAGCTGGCTTCACAGGAGCGACTACCGCACTTATGCTTGCTCAGAAAGAATTGGGCGATATCGTACTCGTTGACATCGCACCGCTTGAAAACCCGACTAAAGGCAAAGCGCTGGATATGCTGGAAGCGACTCCGGTTCTTGGCGTTGATGCCAACATTATTGGTACTTCAAACTATGAAGACACTAGAGATTCGGACGTTGTTATTATTACGGCAGGTATTGCGCGCAAACCGGGCATGAGCCGTGATGATCTAGTTAACACAAACGCAGGAATCGTGAAATCCGTTTGTGAGAACGTGAAAGCAACTAGCCCGAATTCCATTGTAATCATTCTAAGCAACCCGGTTGATGCGATGACTTATGCGGCATACCAAACACTTGGTTTCCCGAAAAACCGCGTAATCGGCCAATCCGGTGTTCTAGATACCGCTCGTTATTGCACATTTATCGCGCAAGAGCTTAACGTATCGGTTGAAGATGTTCGCGGCTTTGTGCTTGGCGGTCACGGCGACGATATGGTTCCACTCGTTCGTTACTCCAACGTTGGCGGTATTCCAATTGATAAGCTGATCCCTGCTGAACGCATTGAAGCAATCGTACAAAGAGCACGTGTTGGCGGCGGCGAGATCGTTAACCTGCTTGGTAACGGCAGCGCGTACTACGCTCCTGCAGCATCACTTGTTCAAATGACAGAGGCAATCCTGAAGGATAAAAAACGTATCATTCCGGTTATCGCATTGCTAGAGGGCGAATTCGGCTATGATAATTTATTCATGGGCGTACCGACAATTATTGGCGGCAACGGCATCGAGAAAGTAATTGAGCTTGATCTGACTGCTGATGAGAAAGCGGCGCTTGATAAATCAGCGCAATCCGTTCGCAACGTGATTCAAATTGTAACAGCGGGCTAAGCTGTTTTATGTAATGTATAAGCACTTCAAATGAGAAGCTTTTGGGAGGACCCTGACAGAAAACTGCCAGGGTTTTCTCTGTTTATTTACTTAAATTAAAGGTTTAGGAGGGATGCATGTTGATCGAACAGGCAAGAGGAGCATTGAAACGAGTGTACGGTTATGACTCCTTTCGCAAAGGACAAGAGGATATTATCTCGGGCATAATGAATGGACGAGATACGCTTGCTATTCTGCCAACAGGCGGAGGAAAGTCCATTTGCTATCAAATTCCTGCGATGCTGCTGCCGGGTACATCGCTTGTCATCTCACCGCTTATTTCGCTTATGAAGGACCAAGTGGATGCGCTTCGTCGTGTCGGCGTGTCTGCTGCCTATTTGAATAGCTCGCTAGGAGCAGCGGAATATCGCGAGGTTATGCGCAGTGCTATGCAGGGAGAGTACAAACTGCTTTATGTTGCTCCAGAGAGGCTCGATGCGCCAATGTTTCAATCCTTATCGGAGCAGCTTGCTATTCCGCTTATTGCTATTGATGAAGCACATTGCGTATCCCAGTGGGGACATGATTTCCGTCCAAGCTACAGGCAGCTTGCTGGCTGGATAGCCCGAATGACCAATCGGCCGCTCGTTGCAGCCTTTACGGCTACTGCTACCAATGAGGTAGCGATAGATATTTCAGAAATGCTGAGGCTCCGAGATCCCAGCGTATTCGTAACCGGCTTTGCTAGGCCGAATCTATCACTATCTGTTGTTACGGGCGCAGATAAGAAGAAGTTTCTTGAGCGCTTTATTTCCGAGCGCAAGGATCAGTCGGGTATTATTTATGCCGCTACGCGGAAAGAAGTCGAGAACGTATACGAATTACTTACGCGAAGAGGAATTCAAGCGGGCAAATACCACGGCGGTTTATCAGATGCCGAGCGTGCTCAGACACAAGAAAAATTCCGTTTCGATGACATTCGTGTCATGGTAGCGACAAACGCATTTGGTATGGGAATTGATAAGCCCAATGTGCGCTATGTGCTTCACTGGCAAATGACAAGCGATATTGAATCGTATTATCAAGAGGCTGGACGCGCAGGACGTGACGGCGAGGAAAGTGAATGCATCCTTCTCTTCGAGCCGGCAGATATGCAGGTACAGCGCTTCTTGATCGAGCAGGGCACAGGGGATACCGATCGCAAATCGATTCAGCTCTCCAAGCTGCATACGATGATGAATTACAGCCGGACACAGCGCTGCTTGCAGCAGTTTATAGTAGATTATTTCGGAGAAACCGGAGTAGAAGCTTGCGGCAAATGCAGCAGCTGCTTGGATAAGAGTGAGCCGGTAAATCGTACAGATGAAGCGAAAATGGCGCTTTCCTGCGTAGGCCGAATGAAAGGACGCTTTGGTGTTACAATGGTTGCCAAGGTGCTGAAGGGTTCACGCGATAAGCGATTGCTTGAATTTGGTCTTGACCGCTTATCTACTTACGGACTTATGCGCCATCTGCCCGAGAAGGAAATAGCAGACTGGCTTTACTGGCTAGTATCGGAGGGCTATTTGAAGCTAAGCGAAGGCCAGTATCCGGTTGTTTCGTTAACGGCGAATGCGCTTCCCGTGTTAGAGGGCCGCGAATTGATTATGCAGCGTGTAAGGGCAACCGTTAAGCAAACAGCTAACTTGGATACGGGAGCTGCTTCACCTTTGTTCGAAGCGCTTAAACAATGGCGCAAAGAGAAAGCGGCTGCGGAAGGCGTACCGCCGTTCATGCTGTTTTTCGATGCAACGCTTCGCGAGATTGCGAATGCGCAGCCTCGTTCGGTGGAGCAGCTGCTGAGTGTGAAGGGAATTGGTGCGGCAAAGGCGGACAAATATGGGGAAGGACTGCTTGAGCTCATTCATTCCTTCGGAGGGGAATCAACTGCCTCTCATGACGTCGAAGCTAAACCTATTATCTCCAATAAACGAGCATCTACCGAGGAGACTCCAAGCCATCTGCTGACACTTGAGTTATTTCAAGCTGGACAGGAAACCGACAACATCGCTAAGGCTAGAGGGATGAGCAAGGTAACGATAGAAGGCCATTTGATTCGCTGCGGAGATGAAGGACATGAGCTCGATTGGAGCCGGATCATTCCTGCCGAGTATGAGCAGCAAATTGCTGAAGCGATTCATGAGATTGGAATAGAAAAGCTTCGTCCGATAAAGGATGCATTGCCTGAGGAGATTAGCTATTTCGCTATTCATGGCGTTATATCTAAATATAGACTTAAAGGTTAGATATTGTTGTTTCTACTGGAAACAGGATTGATATCCACTAAGGTGTGAAAATTTCGGGAACAATCTGGAGACGTCTTTAGAAATAGCTTCATTACGGCTGTGTATAGAGCGTAATCGTTTGAAAAATATCTTGTTTCTGATAAACTATTAATAATGCGTTTTTATGGAAACAATGAGTTTTAAAAAGACGCTCACGAAAACAGGAGGAATTGAAATGTATAATGTAATGATTTTTTTGCATGTACTTGGTGCGGTCGGAATGGGATTCTATATTGTGCTTCCATTCATGATTGGGAGAGCAACCAAGCTTGCTGGAGTTGGACAAGGCGGCCTTGCGGACGGCTTGCTGTCTGCTAATCGCATTGCGCAGTATTTTCTAGTTTTGCAGCTGTTAACAGGTGGATATTTGGTGTCGCAAAAGGACTATACCGTTGCATGGATGATTATAATTGTTGTGTTGTTCCTAGCAATTGCCGCAATCGGCGGTATCGTATCAAAGCCGCTTAAGCTTGTTGTTTCTTCTATCGGAGAGGGTAAAAGCGCAACCTCGCACATTAATAAAGCACGTGTTCTAAGCCTTATTATATTGGTGATTTATATCGTTATTATTTATACGATGAAATTTCCTATGTTTAAAGTGTAATTCTAAATATCGATTTCTATAATGCTTTAGGGGGAATATTACGTGTCTGAATCATCACCGCAAATTGTAACGTTTGGCGAATCAATGGCTTTATTTATGCCTCAAGAGCAGAAGTCGATTGAGCGCGCTGCAACGCTTGAGCAGAGCTTCGGCGGAGCGGAAAGCAATGTCGCAATTGGACTTGCACGTTTAGGTGTATCAGTAGGCTGGTTCGGAGCGCTTGGTGAAGATCCCTTTGGCAAAATAATAATGAAGACGCTGCGCGGCGAAGGTGTAGATGTTTCCCGCGCACAACTTCATTCGGATGCGCCGACAGGCATGATGTTCCGTGAGCATGTGGCAGGCAGATTGGCTGTACATTATTTTAGAAAGCATTCTGCAGCTAGTCGAATGATACCAGATCAGCTTGATGAGGATTATATAAGGAATTCCAAGCTGCTTCATGTAACCGGTATCACGGCTGCGCTTAGCGAGGATTGCCGCAGAACGCTGCGCCGTGCTATCGACATCGCCAAGGACGCTGGCGTCCTTGTCAGCTTCGATCCGAATTTACGGCTTAAGCTATGGTCGATTGAAGAAGCAAGAGAAACGCTGCTTCCGTTTGCAGCCGATGCGGACTACTTTTTACCGGGCTGGGACGAGCTTAAGCTATTGTATAATACTGATGATTATGAAGCTATTATTGGTCAATTAAATGAGTTGAAAGCAATCAGTATCATTAAGGGCAGAGGCGACACAACTGTCGTTCTGGACAACGGCAAAGAAGATAGCTTGCCATTCTATCCTGCGGAGCAGGTAGTAGACACAGTCGGAGCTGGAGACGGCTTCTGCGCGGGCTTCCTAGCAGGGATCATGAAAGGCATGTCACCTATTGAGGCTGTACGCTTAGCAAGCATTAATGGATCGCTGGTTGTGCAAATGCGCGGCGATTGGGAAGCTTTGCCGGAGTGGAACATTGTGCAGCAGCGTTTATCATCTCAAGCATGGGTGGAGCGTTAACAATGGCTGATGGAAATGGATCAAAGGGACAGCGCCGCCGTGAGGCCGTGCTGCAGCTGCTCAAGCAGCAGGGACGCATTACGATACCGGAGATGGTGGATAGGTTCGGCTGCTCAGAAGCGACAGCTCGGCGGGATCTGGAACAGATGGAAGCAGAACATCCCGTCATTCGAACGATTGGCGGAGCGATGTATGACGGCATGGGGACGGTGCGCGAGCTTCCTTTCGCAGAGAAGGAAGGACTGTCGATTCTGGAGAAGGAGCGAATTGCTGAGCTTGCTGTCTCTTTGATTCATGAGGGTGATGTCATTGGGCTATCGGGAGGCACAACCAATTTTTTAATAGCCAAGATTTTAAAGACGCGCAAAAGCATTACGGTCGTTACAAATGCTGTGAACATTGCAATGGAACTGGCGGGAAGCCCGATTCAAGTCGTTGTTACCGGCGGCATCATGCGGCATAACAGCTTTGAATTATGCGGACCTCTTGGCGAGGGGATGGTCGCCCATCTGAATATTGGGAAAATGTTCATCGGTGTGGACGGTATATCTGCTGCTGGCGGCATAACGACCTATTCGGAGCAGGAAGCGCAAATTGCTAAAGCACTCATCAAACGTTCACAAGCTGCTTATGCCGTGTTTGATCATACCAAAATGGACCGCACATCGCTCTTTTCCATTGCGGCACTTGATGAGCTTCGTGGTGTGATTACGGATGCTTCGCTAACGGAAGAGCTGTCCGCTCAAGTCGAGCAGCTTGGCATTTCCGTACACGTAACAGGGTAGATCATCGTGTGACGAGCTGTAGTGATTGGCAACCTGCTTTGATTATGGTTTGTACACTGTTGAGAAAGATTAGCCAGGTGGGATTTGATCTGAGAATTCCGGGCCTGATTCAGACAAAATCAAATTTCGAAGCAAATAGAAGAGGCTGTTTCCAAAGATCAATGATCGATGGGAACAGCCTCTTCTATATTGAGCAGAACTTAATGTATTAAGCTTCGTAAACAGAGCGTCCTTGAACCCAAGTTTGTTGGACATTCATCTGCACATCGGTTAGCACTAGATCTGCTTGCTTGCCTGTTTCAATGGAGCCCGTACGGTCATTAATGCCAAGCTGCTTTGCTGCGTTGGAGCTGGCTAGACGACTAACCTCGCTGATCGTCAGATTCGTATGCTTCAGTATGAAGCGAACCGCACCAATCATCGTTAAACAGCTGCCAGCCAGAGCATTGCCTTCACTTAAGGTAGCTACTCCGTCTTTCATATTGACGGCTAAGCCGCCAAGACTGTATTGTCCGTTCGGCATCCCGGCTGCGGCCATGGCATCCGTAATGAGAATGACATGGTCGGTTGACTTAGCGGCGAGCAATAAACGGATTGCAGCGGGGTGAACATGAATGCCGTCTGCGATTATTTCTGCATATATCCGCTCATCGGTAAGCACGGCGCCTAATGTGCCCGGCTCACGATGATGCAAGCCCCGCATAGCGTTATACGTGTGAACAGCTTGGGACAGACCGGCATCTGCAGCAGCGATAACTTCATCGTAGACTGCATCGGTATGGCCGCAAGCGGTAACGATTCCCTGCTCTTTCAGCCATGAGATTGTCTCTAGCGCACCATTCTTCTCAGGAGCAAGGGTGAGCTGACGAATAAGCTCAGGCCACTTGGAATGCCACTGCTTCATCCATTCAAGCTGCGGATCCTTAATATAGGCAGGGTTCTGAGCACCTGGCCATTTCTCGCTTATAAAGGGTCCTTCGAGATGGACGCCGTATAATGCAGCAAACGGCATTTCTATTTTTTGATAATCCGCTACAGCCTGCAGCACAGCTTCAATCGCTTCCTTCGACGCAGTCATCGTTGTAGCAAGCATGCCGGTCGTTCCGTGCGAAGCATGGAATTTAGTAATCGTGTCAAAGCTTTCATGGGTTGCATCCATAAAGTCAGCGCTGAACCCGCCGTGCACATGAACATCGATGAATCCGGGGAGCAGCCATCCTCCCTTGCCGTCTATGGCATTAAACGATTGGAAATCCTCGGCTGCTTCCTCGCTGTCTTGCGAAATAATGCGTTTGATCAAGCCATCCTGAACAATAACACTTCCTGTAACGACTCGATCTTCCAATACGATATTCACATTATGAATGAGCCAGTTAGCAGTGCTTATAGTCATTTAACTTAACATCCTTCCTGCTTCGCGATCTAGCAGTACGATTACATGTGCATGTGTTTGCAGCAATGAAGCTGGAACGTTCGTTGTAATCGGCCCGGTCAATGCTTCTTTTACAATTTCTGCTTTATCAGCTCCGCGTACAACTAGAACGATTGTTTTCGCCTTCAATATGGAGCCTACGCCCATTGTGATGGCATATTGAGGAACCTCTTCCATTGAGGCGAAGAAACGAGCATTTGCTTTCATCGTTTCTTCCTTCAGCTTAACCGCATGAGTGCCTCCGGATAGGTTTTCGTCAGGCTCGTTAAAGCCAATATGTCCGTTATGTCCTAAGCCTAGAAGCTGAATATCAACAGGCTGATCGCCGAGCATCGTTTCATAACGAGTACATTCGGCCTCTATATCCTCGGCCATCCCGTTGGGTAAGTGAGTCTGCTCCGAAGGGATATCGATATGTGAGAATAAATGCTCATTCATATAGTAGGCATAGCTTTGTTCATTCTCAGGCTTTAGTCCAACATACTCGTCCAAATTGAACGTTGTTACCTCGCTAAAGCTTATTTTATTCTGTATGGTTGTCTCTACTATTTTGTCATAAATACCGACAGGTGTCGAACCCGTTGCGAGTCCAAGAACAGCGTTTGGCTTCTGCTTTACTGTATTTATAAATAGATCGGCAGCGTATGCGTCTAATTCCTTTTGCGTATCAAAAATAATGATTTCCATCAGTGTGCCTCCTACAATCGTTTTGATGCTTCTAGTTTATATGAACTTCAATGGATTAACAATATGAATTGATTATTTTTTTCAAATAAATGATCAAAATAATCATTTTTGAATGGACAACTTCTTGTTCCATCGTTAATAGGATAAAGGATAGAAAACTAATTTAAGCCAGATTTTCTTTCATTTACAGGCTGGAAATAGCTATGTATAATGTGTGTATAGGATTTGTACAAGAAAAGAGGTGGAGATTTGAGCGTGAGAAAACGTGTAATCGTCATCGGAGCCGGACCAGGCGGCCTAGCCGCTGCTATGCTCTTATGTGCACAAGGCTATGAGGTCATTATTTTTGAAAAACAACCATTCGTAGGCGGACGAACCTCTGCCCTTAAGCTTGGAGCCTATTCGTTTGATCGTGGACCAACCTTTCTAATGATGCCGCACTTGCTGGAACAGTTATTTCATACGGCTGGCCGCAGCCTTCATGATTATATGAAGCTCGTCGAAGTGAACCCGCTTTATCGACTGCAATTTGGAAATGCAAGACTGGAGCCGTCTAGGGATAGGGTGGATACAGCAGCTCAAATTGAGCAGCTCTTCCCTGGCGAATCCAAGGGTTATCTGGACTTTCTGCGTGATGAGGAAGACAAGTTTGATCGCGTCATGCCACTGCTGCAAAGGCCATTTGCCAAGCTGACAGATTATATTCGAACGGACGCGCTGCGTGCGCTGCCCAAGCTGCATTTGCACGAGCATGTTTATGGCCGTCTATCGCGTTATTTTAAGGATGAGAGACTTCGTTATTCATTCGCTTTCCAATCGAAATATTTAGGTATGTCGCCATGGAATTGCCCGGGCACTTTTACTATTCTTTCTTATATTGAGCATGCATATGGATTATGGCATCCGATTGGCGGTGTCAATCGAGTTTGCGAGGCGATGGCCGAAGTCATTCAAGAGTATGGCGGACATATTCGGCTAGAGACAGGAGTAAAGCAGGTACTGACGAAGAAGAACCGGGCTGTAGGCGTCCTGCTTGAGAATGGACAAACACTGGAAGCTGACCATATGGTGATCAATGCAGATTTCGGTACAGCGATTACAAGGCTGTTTCAACCAGAGCAGCTGCGCAAATGGAAGCCGGAACGACTTCAGAAGCTGAAATGGTCGATTTCCACTTATATGCTCTATCTGGGTATCAACCGCAAAATCGATATGCCTCATCATACCGTCCTGTTCGCGGATGATTATAGCCGTAATTTAAAAGATATGGCGGAAGGAAGGTTGAGTGAAGATGCTTCCATTTATGTACATAACCCTAGCGTGATTGATCCAACTTTAGCTCCGCCGGGGAAATCTGCTCTATACATACTTGTACCTGTTCCAAATCTAGACGGAGAAACGGACTGGAGCTCTGCGGATACATTAGCTGGCATCAGAGTTCAAGTGCTCTCGCGGCTGGAGCGGGAGCCGGAGTTAAGCGGTTTGTCGGAATGGATTGAAGAGGAAACGGTTATAACACCGCATGAATGGCAAAATTCGATGTTTGTTTATAAAGGCGCTGCTTTTAATATGGCGCACTCGATTGATCAAATGATGATGCTTCGTCCTCATAATAAGTTCGAGGATGTTGACGGCTGTTACTTGGTTGGCGGAGGCACGCATCCAGGCAGCGGATTGCCGACCATATTTGAATCGGCACGCATTAGCGTTAAGCTGCTGCTGGAGCAGGATGGACGCACAATGCCGATGGGCAAGCCGCTCAGCGTGGATAAGCACAAGGAGGTAACGGTATGAAAGCAGCGATTATAGGAGGCGGCCTTGGCGGAATGGTCAGCGCTTTATTGCTCGCAAGAGCGGGCGCTGAGGTCACGATCTATGAGCGGAAGGAGCAGCTTGGTGGAAGGCTCGCTTTCGAGAAAGGGGATCGTTATCGAATCGACCGTGGTCCCACGATCGTTCTGCTTCCTGAAATGCTTCGTTCCATTGCCCGGGAAGCCGGAATACCAGATGACGAATATGAGCTGCTGCGTTGCGATCCTATGTATCGATTTCATTATCCAGACGGCAGAGTGCTGACGAAATGGACAGATACGGATCGAATGGCTGAAGAACTCGATACGATATCGGCATCCGAAAGCAGAGCCTTTCGCCGGTATATGCGCGATATGGAGCCGGTATTTCAGCAGGGCAAAGCGGCCTTTCTGGAGCGGCCTTTTCTTCAGCTTCGTTCCTTTTTCTCCTGGCACAATATGAAGCTGCTTGCTAAGCTGCGTGTTTATATGAATATGAGACAAATGGCAGAAAGCTATTTCGGGGATAAACGAGTGATTGATGCCTTTTCACTGCAATCCCTTTATATTGGCGGCTTGCCATTAGGCTCACCTTCCTTGTATACGTTTATCCCTTATGCGGAGCATGCGTTCGGGATTTGGTATTTAAAAGGCGGTTATGCAAGCTTCGTAAATATACTGGAGCGGGCGCTCGTTCGTGAGAATGTAACGGTATGCAAGGGGGAGCATGGCGCAGTCAGACAAATCACAACAGAAAATGGCGCTGTGACAGGTCTTTTGCTGGAGGATGGTACGCGCCACAACTGCGAAACAGTCATTTATAACGGTGATTTCCCTTTTCTATCGTCCATGCTGCATGGCATAACGGAGCCGGTAAAGAAGCGTCAATTCAAGCCTTCCTCCGGCTGCATCCTTGTTTATGTAGGCGTAAACAAAAGATGGGAAGCGGGAGCAGAACGCACAACGCATCAGTTTATGCTGCCGGATTCCTTCACGGACAGCCTGAGGACTATTGCGGCGAGTGGGAATTTTCCGAATAAAGAGGAGCCATTGCCTGCTTATTATATTTTTAATCCGTGTGAAATGGATGAGGCTGCAGCGCCTCCCGGCGAAACCGTTCTCTATTTCCTTATACCTGCTCCCATTCCGGTTGTGCCATATTCTACTTTTGACTGGAGCAAGGTTGGGAACGAATTAGCAGAGCGTGTGCTTGCGGATGCGGAGGCACGATTGTTTCCTGGTTTAACCGAATCGATTGAATGGAAAAAAATAAGAACACCGCAGGATGGGGCAAATGAAGGGTGGTTCATGGGAGGCAGCTTCGGTATAGCCCCTACATGGAGCCAGTCGGGCGCATTTCGCCCTCAATTCGCTCCGTATAAGGTTAAAGGCTTGTACAGTGTTGGCGCCTCTATTCATCCGGGTGGAGGAGTGCCGATTGTGATGCAGGGCGCAAAGATGCTAGCCAATCATGTGATAGAGGAGTGGGCGACTTGGAAAGCCATTTGAATTTAACGCTTAAAGCTTGTGAGAGCATGATTCGCGAGGGCTCGACTACATTTTATAAAGCATTTGGATTTTTGCAAAGTCCGCGCAGGGAAGCTGTATACGTCATCTACGCCTTTTGCCGAATGATTGACGATGCAGTTGACGAGCCTGATCGTTCGCCGTATACGCTTGATGAGCTGGAGGAACGCTTTACGAATCTTGAAACGGCAAAGGGCCACTTTATATGGCCGGCGCTGCGTTGGCTGTTTGATTTATTTCCACTTTCGAAAGTACCCTTTTTCCGGCAAATAGAGGGACAGCGCTTGGATCATTATTTGACGCATTATGACACCATGGAGCAGCTTGAAGCTTACAGCTATTTAGTCGCGGGCACCGTCGGTGAAATGCTGCTGCCAGTGCTTCATGACGCTCCTAATGAGAGTGTTACGGCGTCGGGCATTTGGATTGGCAAGGCGATGCAAATCGTCAATATCGTTCGCGATGTGGGAGAGGACCAGACCAAAGGAAGACGATATATTCCGAGGGTGCTGCTTGAGGAGCACGGATATACCGAGGAGATGTGGAGGAACGGTATTGTTAACGATCAGTGGAGGGCAGTTATCAACCAGCTGACGGCTCTTTCACAGGAATGGTTTGCAAAAGGACTCATTGATGTAGACAGTTACCCGCGCATGAGCAGCTTTTGTGTAGAGCTTTCCGCGCGCATGTATGCGGCTATATTGGATGACGTAGCTGCGCATGACTACGATGTGTACAGTCGCAGAGCCTATGTTTCGCCTTTAACGAAGCTAACCATTATCAATCAACTGACGCTAAGGCATGGAATAAGCACTCTAATGATGAAATCGATGAAGAGCAGTGCGGTTTCATGAAGCTTATCCGTTACATTTTTTGGAGCTGGATGACTATTGGCTTGCTGCTGATGCTGTTCTACAAGGTACCTGAGCCGCTTGGATTCAGCAATGGATTATTTCTCGTTTTTTTTGCGTTTTATGCTGTTTCATTGGAGCAAAAATCATTAGGCGGCTTTCATTATAGGGTCATGCTTCGAGCGCTGTTCGTTGGTGCATTCACCTTTATGCTTGAATGGGTAGGCACAGAGACAGGCTGGCCGTTCGGACGCTATGAATACAGCGAAACGCTGCGTTTCTGGAGCGGAGGAGTACCCGCTGCTATTGGATTTGCCTGGATTGGCGTAATGTCGAGCGCTATATTATTATGTACAAATAAAAGCTATATGGGAAGAGCGCTTCAGGCTGGTCTCTATGCGGTTGCTTTTGATTTGGTATTGGACCCGGTCGCCTTTGCACAGCAGTTTTGGACATGGAGTGGCGATGCTGCAATAGCTGCTTACTATGGCGTGCCGCTTCAAAACTTTGCCGCATGGTTCCTTACGGCCGCCATGCTATCGTTTCTATATCCACTTAAGGCTGAGCACAGACAGGTGAAGGGTTCCGTTTACCGTGAAGGGATCAGGCTGTATCAAGGCATGCATGCCATGTTCGGGCTGTTGGCTTGCAAATCCGGGCTTTGGGGTCCTTTCTTAATGGCGGTTATCGTCATTGTCGTCCTCGAAGGAGGCATACTCTATTATGATAGAAGCAAGCAAAAGCAGATGGTTTGATCGGCTTTTTCTGAAATATAATGAGTCGTATTTGCTGCGCAAGCATTTCCACAACGTTGGTCTGCATGGCGAATTGGATCCCTATCCAGATCGGAGTGTATTGTATATTATGAATCACAGCTCTTGGTGGGATGGTTTAATTCTCTACCAAGCGTTCCGTACTCGTTCCGAAGGCGACCATTATGTGATGATGGATGAGGAGCAGATGCAGCACTTTCGTTTTTTTCGGAAGCTGGGCGTTTTTTCGATCCAAAAAAAATCGCCGCAAAGCATGATTTCTTCGCTTCGCTACACCGTCTCGCTGCTTAATGCCGGCAAGCGTGTTTGGATTTTTCCACAGGGGGATATTCAGCATTTGGAGCAGCGTCCACTCCAGCTAAAGGATGGAGCTGCCCATGTGCTGAAGCAATGTCCACAGACGGTCGTTGTCCCGATAACGGCCTATTATTCGTTATTTCACCATCAGAAGGCGGAGGCAACACTGCTTGCAGGACTTCCAATAGCCATTGAATGGGATAAGCTGGACAAGAAAGCGATAACGAGCAAATTAGAGGCTGTACTGGAACGGCAATTGGATGAGCATCGCTTCCGCAGCATGAGCGGAGATCCCTCCTTAGACCGAGACTTCACCATGCTTGTTAGAAAAGGGGGCTCCACAAGTGAAGCCTTTACTGCATTCAAGAGGAGGCTGGGCAAATGGAAATCATTCTTTGGACGGTAGCAGTGCTGCTGCTCGCACAGCTGCTGTTCGCAGTATGGAATGTCCGCCAGCTTCCGCTGTTTGAGCAGCTTGGTCAAGCGGAAGCCCCTCTTAAACCGATATCAAAGCTTGCGGCAGAAGAAAATGTTCGGTTATCCATCCTTATTCCTGCTCGCAATGAGGAGCGGCATATGGCTCATTGCTTGTATGCGATCCAGCAGTGCTTGAGTGACGAGCATGAAGTGGAGATTGTTGTTCTCGATGACCGCTCGGAGGATGATACCGCACGTATAATAGAAGAGTTTGTTAAGCAAGACAAGCGATTCCGATTCATTAGCGGGCAAGAGCTGCCAATCGGCTGGATAGGCAAGGCTTATGCATGCCATCAGCTGTCAGTGGCTGCCAAGGGAGCTTGGTTTCTGTTTATTGACGCGGATGCCCGCATGCAGCCGGGTGCAATCGAGACCGTGCTTCGAGCGACTGCTGTTAGGCAAACGGGGCTTCTAACAGGCTTTCCATATCAGCAGACGAAAAGCTGGCTGGAGCGGCTTGTCGTTCCGATGATGGGCTTCACTATTGCTTGTCATTTGCCAATCAAGCTGGTATCGAATAGCACCGATCCACGATTCTCGGCAGCGCATGGCGCATGGATTGTCGTAAACCGGGAGACGTATGAAGCAGCTGGCGGTCATGCCGCTAATTTTGCTCATTTGGTAGACGATCTTGCGCTAATTCAGGCTGTGAAGCGAATCGGCCATCACGTTGTTTTGGCTGATGTCCGCAATCAGGTTTCTATGCGAATGTATCAGAACGCTTCAGAAGTATGGAACGGCTATAAAAAAAATATATTCGCAGGTGTGGGCCGAAGCGGTCTTCTGCTGTTTATGGTGTTGTTTGTGTATAGTGTGCTATACGTCCTGCCCTTTGCTGCATTGATAGCTGTTCCGTGGAATCCAGCTCTATTGGCGTCTGCACTTACGGGGTATTTGCTTGGCACAGCAGTTAAAGCTGTATCCGATCGAGCAGGCGGTCAGTCGGTTTGGCTGGCGCCCCTCATTCCATTCAGCATAGGCGCCGTTATTGCGATCGGAACAGCCTCCTGGCTGTCAGCCAAAGCAGGAAAGGGTTATGTATGGAAAGGAAGGTCGTATGAATGAGCACTATGTCTAATAAGACGGTCATTATTATAGGAGCGGGACTTGGGGGATTATCAGCAGCTATTCGGCTTGCACACGCTGGTTTTCGGGTACGCGTGCTGGAGCAGCAGGCGACAGTTGGTGGAAAGCTGCAGCGGATAACGGAAAAAGGCTATCGTTTCGACCGTGGGCCCAGCACAATTACATTGCCTCACTTATTTGAGAATGTGTTTACGGCGGCAGATAGGCATATGGAGGACTATGTGAAGCTTGAACGGCTGCAGCAGGCTACACGAAACGTATTCCCGGGCGGAGAGACCGTTGATTTAACAGATTCGATCGAGACAACCGCAACTCAGATCGCATGCTACAGCAAAGAGGATGCTGCGGCATACCCTGCTTTCTGCAAAGAAGCTGCAAGGCTATATCGGCTTGCGGATGAACGTTTCCTAGGCAAACTGATGCTGGGTCTGAAGGATAAGCTGGATCCCCGGCTGGCTGCCGGCTTTCTTCAGGTAAAGCCGTTAACCACGCTTCATACGCTGCTTCGACGCTATTTCCGCCATCCCAATACCTTGTCCATGCTGGGAAGATATGCGACCTATGTCGGAGCATCTCCTTACGCTTCCCCTGCCATATTCGCCATGCTGGCGCATGTAGAAAGCGAGCTTGGCATCTATCGTGTGCAGGGAGGAACTTATGCGATTGCAGAAGCCTTCGCCAAGCTGGCTGAGGAACTGGGCGTTACGATTGAGACAAATGCAAGCGTCCAGAAAATTATCGTAAAAAACGGCGCCGCTCGCGGCGTTGAGACGGATCAAGGCTATTACGAGGCGGATATCGTTCTCGCTAATGGCGATGCTTTATCGATTTATAGCAGATTGATTGCACCCGAACACCGACCGTCCCTTCCAAATAAAAAAATTGATCGTTATGAGCCTTCACTTTCAGGCTTTGTCCAGCTAGTAGGCATTCGCCGTACCTATGAGCAGCTGCTTCATCATACCGTCTACTATCCCGAGTGCTATAAGGATGAATTTAAAAGTATTTTTACAGCGCGCAAGCCCCCGGAAGATCCAACTATCTATATTTGCAACAATTCCGCATCCGATCGTGAAGCTGCGCCAGCAGGGGCCAGCAGTTTATTTGTGCTAGTGAATGCGCCCTATGTTTCAAATGCATGGAGTTGGGAGCATGAAACAGAAAAATATGCTATGCTTGTACGTAGCCATCTGGCCGATCACGGCATACTGGGACTGGAGCAAGCGGAAGTTACGCTTACCTATACACCGGAGCAGCTTGAACGTGATACGTCGGCTTATCGAGGCGCGATATACGGTATTTCTTCGAATGGCGCTCGGCAAACCTTCTTTCGGCCGGGCAATTGCGCCAAGGATATTAAAGGCCTTTGGTTTACGGGAGGAACGACGCATCCTGGCGGCGGAACGCCGATTGTTACGCTTTGCGGTCAGCTTGTCGCCGAGGAGCTTATTAAACAATACAAGATTTAATAAATAGAGAAGCCATATTTGAGCTGCATGTTGGAAATGGGTGACAGCTTTTTAAGCTTGGGAGGATTTAAGATGAAAGAAGATCAACTGGCAGCTACTGCAAGGCGCAAAGGAGAGCATATTCGGATTTGCTTACAGGAGCAAGTCAATAGCGTAGGTGTCGAAACAGGTTTAGAGCGTTATCGCTTCAAGCATAATGCATTGCCGGAGCTGTCCTTCCATGAGGTGAAGCTGGATAGCGAATTTTTTGGGCGGCAGCTTGGGACTCCGCTTCTTGTGAGCTCTATGACAGGCGGAACGGATGAAGCAGGTGCGATCAACCGCCGCTTAGCTGCTGTCGCTGAAGCACGCGGCTGGGCAATTGGTCTTGGATCTATGCGCGCCGCTATCGAGAATGAGGAGCTTGCAGCTTCCTTCTCGATTCGCAAGGATGCGCCTAGCGTCCCCGTCATTGCAAATATTGGGGCTGTTCAGTTCAATTATGGATTTGGGGTAGATGCGTGCCGCAGAGCTGTCGAAATTGCCGAAGCAGATGCGCTTGTTCTACATTTAAACAGCATGCAAGAAGTATTTCAGCCTGAGGGTGATACAGATTTCCGCAGGCTGCTGCCTGCAATTGAGCAAGTTTGTAAATCTCTTTCCGTTCCCGTAGGAGTGAAGGAGGTTGGCTGGGGAATCGATGCAGACACGGCCGCCGTGCTGAGCAGCGTCGGAGTAGCTTTTATTGATGCTGCAGGCGCTGGCGGCACTTCATGGAGTCAAGTGGAAAAATTCCGGTCAAATGACTCGCTGCGCAGACAGGCTGCCGAAGCCTTTGCCGATTGGGGAATCCCAACAGCCGAGAGCATTGTGGAAATTCGGGAACGTCTTCCGGATGCGTATGTCATTGCTAGCGGAGGGCTGCGCAGCGGCGTGGATGCGGCCAAATCTTTGGCGTTAGGGGCAAATATGGCAGGCTTTGGCCGGGTACTCCTTCCGCAAGCTGCTAATGGCAATAGCGATCTCTCGCTGGAGCAGCTGTTTAAGCAATTCGAGCGTATTGAATTCGAGCTGCGGACAGCGATGTTTGGCATAGGTGTGGGGTCGGTATCCGAGCTTCGTCAGACGAAGCGGCTTATACGAAACTAAATGAAGTCGAAACGAAAGAATGGCTGGGATTTCTGCTCGATAGGGCAGATGTTCCTGCCTTTTTGTTTAATGGGCAGATCATGAATAATTTTTGCCGACTTTACATAATTCAAGTACAATGAAATACACCTTATTATGACATAACGCATCACTTTAAACGAAGGAGTACATGAGAATGAAGCCTTGGTATGAACAGAGTTTTGGTTCGGATTACATGCTCGTATATAAGCATCGGGACTGGGTGAATGCGAATAAAGAGGTGCAAAAAATGGTCCGTTGGCTGGAGCTTCCGCAGCATGCGAAAGTGCTTGATATTGGCTGCGGCATGGGAAGACATGCGCTGGCGTTGACGGACTTTGGTTATGAGGTAACGGGGATCGATTTGTCGGATATTTTGCTGCAGGAAGCAATTAGTCACGATGAAGAAGGAGCTGTTGAATGGGTGCAAGGTGATATGCGTGAGCTGCCTTTCGAGGAAGGCAGCTTCGATGCCACCTTTAATTTATTCACTTCCTTTGGTTATTTTTCATTAGAAGAGGATAATGTTAAGGTGCTTCGGCAGATTCGAAAGGTGCTGCGATTGGACGGTTCATTTTTGATAGATTTCTTAAATCCGCAATACACGATACAGCATTTAGTTCCTTATTCGGAAAGGCGGGATGAGGAGACTGGAATTCTGATCGAGGAGGTCCGTTCTATCCGAGAGGGATGGGTACAGAAGGAGATTACTTTAACGAGCCCTAATCCTCACGATAAGCCGCGGCAGTATCTGGAGCGAGTTAGGCTTTATAATAAAGAGTGGTTCCAGCTGCATCTTGCGGAATGTGGACTTGCTATAGAGCAATTATATGGTAATTATGATAGTTCGAGCTATGATGAACGGCATTCACCGCGTTTGATTATGGCAGGAAGGGCGATTGAATAATGGCAGAGCAGCAGAAGCAGGAATATACAAGCATATCGGATCAAACGGTCTTATGGCCTGAGGGCTGGATTCAAGTAAAGGTACCAGTACCTTTCTCCTTGAGATGGGTGAATAGCTATCTTGTACCCGAGCAGGAGGGGTATACGCTTATTGACCCTGGTTTAGGAACAGAAGAGGCCATTGCGGTATGGGATGCGGCATTGCAGAAGCATCATATCCAATGGACGGATATTACGCGAATCTTATTAACGCATCAGCATCCAGACCACTATGGACTTGCTGGCTACGTCCAGGAAAGAAGCAGGGCGCCGGTATTCATCTCACGTGCTTCACATGCCTATACCGTCAGGCTATGGGGAGAAAACAGCGAATTCGCTGATCAATTGTTATCCTTATATGCAGAGCACGGCATGCCTGGTGAACAGAGAGAAGCGATAGCGCATAATCTAGGTTCCTTTAAAGCTATGGTGTCGCCTCAGCCCAAGGTAACTTATATGGAAGCTGGCAGCCGAATTTCCTTGGGAGGGAAGAGCTGGCTGTTGATTGATGCTCCCGGACACGCGAACGGACAGCTATGCTTCTATGAGCAGGAAAACGGCTGGATGATATGCGGCGATCAAGTACTGCCTCATATCACACCGAATGTGAGTATCATTCCGGGTGAAGACGGCGACCCGCTTGCAGCCTTTCTGCACAGCTTGGAGGAGCTGAAGCAATATGAAGTGAAGCTCGCTTTCCCCGGGCATCGTGATCCATTCAGTGAGTTCACGATCCGAATAGCAGAGATTCAGCAGCACCATGAGCGCAGACTGAACCGAATGACTGCTTGGCTAAAGGAAGAGCCCCGCACCGCGTATGCCATGTGCGAGACTCTATTCGGGAGCAGGCTGAGCGGCAATGCCCATAATTTACGTTTTGCCATGTCGGAAACGCTAGCTCATCTTTATTATTTGGAGCTCCGAGGTCGAATTGCATCCAACGTTCATAATGGCGTTTATGTGTATGCTGCGGTCACGAGCTAGCTGTCTCGAAATTCCTGAGGCGTAATACCGTAGCGCTCTTTGAATACTTTGATGAAATAGGAAGTTTTCAAGTAGCCGACTTTGGCTGCTATTTCATATATTTTATCCGCTGTCGTGCGAAGCATATGTGCGGCTGTCTCCATCTTCAGGCGCGATAAATAATCACTAATGCCTTCGCCGGTCTCGAGCTTGTATATTTTGGACAGATAAGATGGATTCAGGAAAACGTGGGAGGCGATAGTTTGCAGCGATGCCTCCTCCAAATGACTAGCCGCATATTCCTGCACCTTCTGTACTGTGCTTAATCTAGAGTGCTGAACCTTGCTGCTTAGATGGCTTTTGTATGTTTGCAGAATGTCCATGGTCCATGTCCGAAGCTGTGCGATAGTATGGAAGTTAGGGCCGCTGAGCAGTTGATTAAATTCATGGCCCATAATGTCTGACATCCATAGCTTATTCTTGTGTATAGAGAAGCTGAGGGAGCTTACGATCATGAAATAAGTTTCCAAAATATGCTCATGCGATTCTCCCCAGTTCTGCTCCAGCTCATCGAACGCGAGATCCAGCTTCGTCTCGATTGCTTCCCATTGTCCTGCCTCAAGCAAATGAATGAGCAGCGGCGGATTATACAATTGCGACAAGGAATTGGCTTCACCAGGCTGAGCTTCCTCGGTCAGGCAGAGCAGAAAGCCTCGATCGCTGCCGATTCGCTGTCTGAAGCTGATTAAGCTCAGCTCATAGGCTTCACGCATCTTCTGAGGGAATGCCGCCTGCTTCGTCAGCACGAGCGATACGGTCCCTTTCAAATAAAGCTTTACATAGTGCTGAAGCTGGGCGGCTTTCTGCTCAACCTGCGAGGACAAAGCATTCTGTTCCAGTTGGCTGCCATTCTTGCCCATAATAATAAACACGAAATAATCATGCTCATCCTTCACATGCCACAGATCGTATTCCTCAGCAAATAATTCCTCCGCAATATTGCATACCGCGTATTGGAGCAAGGAGCTGTCCCGCTCGCTTTGCTCATAGAAGTAATCCTCCATACGCAGCAGCATCATACAGTAAGGAGCATTCGGCACTAGAGAAAGGTCCAACATATCGAGCTTTTCCTTCAGCCCCTCGGGACTGAACGATTGTCCTTGAAGCAAGGAAAGAAGCAGATGGTTGCGCAGTATAGGCAAATTATCCTTCAATGAAGCTAACGTACTTTGATACGAGGTTACCTCTGACCAGCGCTCATCGAGTTCAGTGACGGCTTTTTTTACTGCTTGAAGGAGCTCCTCGTCTTCGATCGGCTTCAGCAAATAATCGGTCGCTTGATGCTGAAGCGCTCTTTTGGCATATTCGAAATCATTGTAGCCTGATAATAAAATACATTTCACATTTTTCCATGTACTGCGGATCTGCTCGATAAGATCTAGCCCGGACAAGCCCGGCATATGGATGTCCGTTAGCAGTATATCGATAGGAGTAGCGTTCATAATCTCAAGAGCCTCTTGTCCGGATTGAGCTTGATATACAGTGTCGATTCCGATGGAGCTCCAAGGCAAATTATGGGCTAAGTCCTCTACTAGATCAGGCTGATCGTCGACAATTAATAGTTGGTACATGTTGTAACAGCTCCTATTTCAATGATTTGCATTAGCGAAATGATTATGGGGCCAGGTTAAATGTACAGATACGCCGCCTTCCGTACGAATGCGGAAGCTGATGGAGGCTTCGGGTCCGAATTGAAGAATCATCCGCTGCCGAATATTCCAAAGCGCGGTACCGCTGTTTTCATCAGGCGGATTCATAATTTTCTTCTCAAGCAAATGAAGGTCCGACTCTGACATTCCCATCCCGTTGTCTTGCACGATCAACGTATAATAGCGGTCATTGCTTTCGCCCATAATGGTAATGAGTCCATCACCGTCAAAGCGCTCAATGCCGTGAAGCACCGCATTCTCGACAACGGGCTGCAGCAGCAGGCGCGGAATTTCAAGGGACAGCATGGAATCAGGCACATTAATTTCATAGGAAAGATGTTGAATATGAAATTGTTGGATTTCTAAATAGCTTTCAAGGAGCTGAAGCTCCTCCTGAACAGTTGCTGTCAGCTTCTCCACCCTTGTCGTATACCGATAATAGGTGGATAAATGCATGGCGAGCCGCATGACGGAATCTTTCTTGTCCAGCCGTGCAAGGCTCCGGATCAACGCGAAACAATTATACAAGAAATGCGGATTGATTTGGGATTGCAGCTGCTTGACATTTGCCTCCCGCCGCCTGATTTCCTCTACATATACCTTCTGAATGAGCTGCTCCGTATTGGCGGTCATCTCATTAAAGCGTTGAAATAAATAAGTGAACTCATTTTTGGGATTAACCGTGATCCGCGTCGCATAATTGCCTTCTTGCAGCCGCTTAACACTGCGGATGAGCAGGGCGATAGGACGCTGAACGTTTCGGTACAGCAAATATCCAGCGAGCAGACTCATGATGAGCAGCAGTCCGACCGAGCCGTAAAATAAATTTTGGCTTTTGACAATTGGTTTCAAAATATCGGCAATCGGCACGTAGTCAATCAAATACCAATCCAGTGTTTTGACATGAGCCGAGGTAACAAGAAAATCATTGCCGTTAATCGAAATAATTTGATTGGAGGCATCCTGAACGGTCGCTTGCTGGATCAAGGTCTTGATGCTGTCAGTCATTTCTTTATCGGCTGACCGGTTCTTAATCATGCGCCCATCCGAATGCACGAGAAAGGGATCGCCTTTGCCAGCTAATTTGAATGTGTCCAGATCTTTGATCAAATGCTCCTCTGGAAAGGAAATTTCTACGATAATCCCAGCCTTGTCGATATCGTTGATCTTGCTTTGGGGTTTAACGATATGGCGTACGAATCGGTTTTGCTTCATGTTCTGAATGGTCATCTCCTCGTATTTCCAGGAGGGTGTTAATATTTTTTTGATTGAATCCAGATCATACGAGAGATATGTATTAGTTGAAACGAGCTGCTTGCTAGCCGGTGCTGTAATACTGTATTGCGTATCCCACCGCTGAGCAACATTGAGCAGTCGAAGCCGTTCAAGAATGCGCAGCTTCTCATCATTTCGTTGGTAGGCGCTCTCAATAAAATGTAAATTTTGCAGCTGCTGAATATGAATATCCTCACTAAGCAGGAAGCCCAGCGTAGATAGAGTTGTTACGCTCTTATCGATTTCATTCGCAAGAAAAGTAATATCCTTTTGCTTAAGCGACTTCATCTCTTCCTTGATTACATCGATGCTTGTCCGAATTGAGAGCGTATACAAAATAATGATCGGAATGAGTAAAAGGACGATTATGGTAATCATTTTGGTAAACGTGTTTTCGCGTAAACGCATGCTGGAATCCTCTCTTTTTGTGAGAATGGTCATACATAAGTCTATAAAATGGCATGCTTCCAAAGATCGTGGTCTATAGAACAGGAGATACTGCTGATAAAATTAATCATACAGGAGAGCTGATAAAACTTAAATCTAATTTTGTTTGGAAAGGGGCAGAACAGTGGAAAGTGCGCTGAACAAACCGCTGCAGCAAGGAACAAAACAAACACGAAAAAAGGAAAAAAGAGCGAGGGAACTATTTAGTCGCACTTGGCCCTTGCATCTCATGCTGCTTCCCGCAGCAATAGTTACCTTAATATTCGCTTACGTGCCAATGAGCGGGCTTATAATGGCTTTTCAGGATTTTAAGCCTTATGACGGCATGTTCCATTCAAAGCTTGTTGGGCTGAAGCACTTTCAATTCATGTTTGATTATCCAGACAGCAAGCAGGTAATCTGGAACACATTAATCATTTCAGGCTTGAAAATCGTTTTTGGCTTAGTCGTACCTTTTTCGTTCGCCATTCTGCTTAATGAGGTTCGCAAAATATTTTTCAAACGAGTCGTACAAACGCTCGTCTATTTGCCGCACTTTATTTCATGGGTTATTTTGGGGGCAATTCTGACGGACATGCTTGGCAGCAAAGGTATCGTTAACCAGCTGCTGAACAGCCTGGGCATTCAGTCCGTGTTTTGGCTTGGCGAGGGCAATTGGTTCCGCTTCACCGTTGTCGTCAGCGACATTTGGCAAAACTTTGGCTTTAACACCATCGTTTTTCTGGCCGCCTTGTCTGGTGTAAATCCTTCCCTTTACGAAGCAGCCGAAGTAGACGGAGCTACCCGCTGGAAGCAGACGCTGCATATTACGATTCCCTCAATGATCCCTATCGCAGTCGTTGTAGGCACGCTGTCACTTGGCAATATATTGAACGGTGGCTTCGATCAAATCTTTAACCTCTATAATGCGCTTGTGTACGATAAAGGCGATATTATTGACACGTTTGTATATCGGACAGCTATTCTGAACGGGCAATTCAGCTTCGGTACAGCGGTCGGACTGTTCAAATCCTTAATCGGATTGGTTATGATCGTGTTCTCTTACCGAATGGCTTACAAATACGCGGGATATCGAATTTTTTAAGAAAGAGAGGAAGGAGAAACGGCATGTATCACAAAACATCAGGTTATAAAGCATTTTCGATTTTTAATTATATTTTGCTTGCTGTCATTTGCGTATCCTGCGTCATCCCACTGCTTCATATTCTTGCGGTCAGCTTAAGCGCCAGTTCGCCGGCTAACGCCAATCTCGTCAAGCTTTGGCCGATCGGCTTTAACTTTGATGCTTATGCAAAAACATTAAATAATGATAATTTCCACAATGCCTTGTTCGTTGGGCTTAAGCGTACGGCGCTTGGCACACTCGTCGGCATGACACTGATGATTCTGGCAGGCTATGCACTTTCGAAGGATGGGCAAATTTTTAAGAGCCGTTCTTACTACACTTGGTTTTTCCTCTTTACGATGCTGTTCAGCGGTGGTATTGTTCCTTCGTACATGCTTATCCGCAATTTGGATTTAATGAACACTATTTGGGCGCTTGTTCTCCCAGGAGCCATCAATGTATTCAATATGGTACTGCTGATGAACTTTTTCCGTGCAGTTCCCAAGGAGCTGGAAGAAGCGTCGCTAATTGACGGGGCAGGACAATTCCGAACGCTATGGAGTGTGTTTTTACCGATATCGATGCCTGCGCTTGCGACCATTTCATTATTTACAATGGTTACACATTGGAATTCATGGTTTGATGGATTGCTATATATTACAGATTATAGAAAATATCCATTATCAACCTTCCTGCAAACGATTATTGTACAGCAGGATTTCAATAAAATTAATCCCGATGTCAATGAGCTTAAGCATATTTCACAACGCACGGTGAAATCCGCTCAAATTTTTATCGGAACGCTGCCGATCTTGCTCGTTTACCCGTTCTTACAACGATATTTCGTGAAAGGGATCATTTTGGGGGCCGTTAAGGAATAGTGCAAGAAAAAGGCATCAACAACAAAATTATGGTCTTTCGAAGCAGTAAGGCGAGCAGTATATTGGATACAGACGATATTACATATATCGTAATTATTAACAAAATATAACTTACGGGGGTAAAGGCATGAAGAAGTGGCTTTCGGTCTTATTGGTACTAACATTTATGCTTGCAATCGCGGCGTGTTCTGGGAATAACGCGAACAAAGGAACAAAAAGCCCTGCAGCAACAAACAAAGCAAGCAACGAGCCAGCTAAGGTTGAAGGGGGCAGCTCTGAAGGCTTTGCAGACGGCAAATACACGACACCGATTACGTTAACAACAGTATGGGGACTTAACCAAAACGGATCTATCTTCAAAGAAGGCGAAACGATTGAAGATAATGTGCATACCCGTCTAATCAAAGAAAGACTTGGCATCGATATTAAGTACAACTGGGTTGTTACGAATACAAATGACGCTTACAAAACGAAGCTGCGCCTTATGCTGTCATCTGGCGAGGAAATGCCTGATGTAGTAACGTACCGCGGCGACATGGAAACGGTTAATATGCTGATTGATTCCGGACAGTTTATGCCAATTGGCGATTTGGTTGACAAATATGCGAATGATACGTACAAAGCGGGCCTTGATCTTGATCCAACGATCTGGCTGCCTATTACTCGAAATGGCGACAAAATGGCCTTGCCTATTTTGGATTACGCTTACAACGCAGACCACGTCATGTGGATACGCGAGGACTGGCTGGAGAAGCTTAACTTGAAAGCTCCAACGACAATTGCAGAGATGGAGACCGTTATGGAAGCGTTCGTTAAGGGAGATCCAGACGGCGACAAAAAAGCAAATACGATTGGTCTTGCAACAGGCTTCAAAAACGGCTTCGCTAACTGGATGACGGATATCGGATTCGTATTCGGTGCCTACGGCACAATGCCGGGTCAATGGAATTTGACTGCTGATGGAACACTGGAGCATGGTTCTATTAATCCAGCCGCCAAAGACGCATTATCGAAATTAAAAGAATGGCTGGACAAAGGCTATATTTCGCAAGACTCTGCCCTGCTTGATGAATCGAGGGGCTCCGAATTGTTCACAAAAGGAGAAGCGGGCATCATGTTTGGACCGAACTGGCTTCCAGCATGGCCTTTCCCGGATCTGCTGAAAAATATTCCTGGCGCTAAATACAAAGCATATCCGATTCCTGCAGGTCCAGACGGCAAAATCGGTTCCGCAGGCGGCAATCCGCCGGCAAACGGTTATGTGTTCGTTAATAAAAAATCAAAAAATCCAGAAGCAATCCTGCACTACTATAACTGGTTCTTCGATAATATGGCTAACCCGCAGCCGGGCAGCGAATTCGAGAAGGGCTTTGCAGAAGGTTATGATTATGCAACGCTTCCTGATGGCTCGATCACAGCGGATATTGCGAAGTATCCGGAGCTATTCCCAGGCCTTAAAGACCAAACGGCGCCACCGCTCTTCTATTCCATTACTTTTGAAGGCGCTCGTATCCCGACGTTGTATGCAGAGACACATGTAAAGCTTGCTGGCGGCGCTGATCCGGTAACTCCTTATGAGAAGCAAGAATTCACTTCTCGTTTGAAAGAAAATACAGATGCAATGAAGGTTGTTATGGACCAAAATGCAATTCGAATGAAGAACTACTACATGGGTCCTTTAACTGAAACGATGCAAAGCAAAAACGAGCTTCTCAATAAGCTGCTTAATGAAACTTTCAACAAAATCGTTTATGGACAACAACCCGTTGATTCATTCGATACGATGGTAGGAAACTGGAAAAAATCTGGCGGCGAGCAGATTACGAAGGAAGTTAACGACTGGTACAACAGCGTGAAATAAACAAATGAGTTAGAAGCAGCATCTATTTAAAGCAGTAACAGTTTAATAGACCGAGCGAACAGCCTGTCACCTTGCAGTTTCATCATTGAGCTGAAAGGGGCAGGCTGTTTATTTTGCTCTAAAAGAAAGCGTTATCATTCAATTTACTAGAGAGGAAGTAGAAAAAAACATGAAGAAACAGATTCTTTCAGTCTTATTAGTATTCATGATGCTGACAAGCAGCTTGCCAATCCTTAGCGCGGCGAACTCAGCAGCGGGAGAAGATTCCGTACATTGGGGTGAAGATTCGCTACAGAAATGGATATCGAAAGGGATGCTTGATGGCTATCCGGATGGGGGTATTCAGCCTGACCGTCAAATAACACGAGCTGAATTTACGAAGTTGGTCAATACCGTATTTCGATTGAATGCGAAAGGCACAATTTCCTTTACAGATGTTCAGGCTGGTGCGTGGTACAGCAACGATATTATGGCTGTTCAGGGAGCCGGATTTATATCGGGCTACCCAGATGGCAGCTTCAAGCCCAATACGCTTATTACGAGGCAGGAGGCTGCGAAAATAACAGCTGCGCTGTTTCAACTGCAATCCTTGAAGGGGAGCGGGCTAACCGGCTTCAAGGATTATGATCAGGTGCAGTCTTACGCGAAGGCTCCGCTTGAGCAGCTGCTGGCTGGAGAATACATAAAGGGCTATCCAGATGGAACCTTGCGGCCGATGAGACCGATTACACGTGCGGAGGCGGTCACACTGCTGGATAGATTAGCAGCGGAGGTTGTTCTTGCTTCAGGAAGTTATGATCATTTAAGCATCGCCGGAAACACGATCATCAACACGGCAGACGTTATATTGAACGAGGCAGTAATTGACGGCGATTTATTTCTTACACAAGGAGTAGGCGAGGGAGATGTATATTTAAATGATGTAGAAGTGAAAGGAACGGCTTATATCAATGGAGGGGGCGCTAACAGCATTCATTTCATGAATGCGAAGCTCCATAAGGTAGTAGTGAATAAAGCTGGTGGAGCGATCCGCATTGTATTGTCAGGCAAGTCGGTGGCGCAGCATCTTATAGTGGAATCAACAGCCAATGTGGAGATTGATAGAGATGCAAGCGTTGCTTTGTTAACGGTTGAGCCGGGAGTGACGGGGACGAAACTGTCAGTGAAAGGTTCCGCAGCGCAAATTGATAATGGAGGAACGGACACTCTCTTAAACGACATGAAGCTGGCTAGTGGAAGCAGTTTTTCTGTACAGAATGGAATTACCACAAGCAGACTGCCTGCCACTTCCGGTCAAAGCGGAGGCGGAGGTACGACACCAACGCCGCAGCCAACAGATGAGCCGGAGAAGCCGAAAGAGGAATGGAAGCTTGTTTGGAGCGATGAATTTGACGGCAGTGGGGAAAACATAGATGCTAATGGCGTAAATCTTGATAAATGGGCTTACCAGCTGGGTACAGGCTCGGAATATGGTCTGGACGGCTGGGGAAATAATGAGCAGCAATATTATCGTGCTGAGAATATTTCGGTTGCAGATGGGAAATTGACCATTACAGCGAAGGACGATGGTTATGATGGCATGCCATACACCTCCGGGAGAATATATACACAGCCTACCTTCAACAAAACATTCGGAAAATTCGAAGCGCGCATCAAAATGCCGGTAGGCGAAGGCATTTGGCCTGCGTTCTGGATGTATCCGAAGGACAGCGAGTATGGCACATGGGCGGCGTCTGGAGAAATTGACATCATGGAAGCGCGCGGACGCTTGCCGAAAGAGGTTGGGGGAACGATCCATTACGGAAAAAACTGGCCAAACAACAAATATACCGGCGCGTCTTATGAATTCGAAGAGGGAACGGATATAACAGATTTCCATACTTATGGCTTAGAGTGGGAGCCAGGCGAATTACGCTGGTACGTGGATGGCGTTTTGTATCAGAAGCAGGACAATTGGAACAGCTGGGGAGCTGATGAGGCTGCAAAATATACTTATCCTGCTCCATTCGACAAGCCCTTCTATATGATTCTGAATCTAGCGGTTGGCGGCAATTATGATGGCAATCGTAATCCGGATCCATCCCTTCTTCCCGGCAAGATGGAAGTCGATTATGTACGTGTCTACGAACTTGCAGGCAGGCCTTATAAGACGCCAATTGAACCAACGATTGATGAGGAGCCTTATCCGGAGCAATATAAAAAGCCGATTGACGGCAATTATGTTTATGATTCCAGCTTTAATGAGCCATTCCAAATCGTAACGGAGTCTGATCAATCATTGAATAGTGAATACTGGAATTTGTTGTATATCAACACTTTTCAGGGTAACGGATCGGTGACGGTCGATACACTTGATCAAATCAAATATGCCAAAACAGATATTACGTCAGGCGGCAATGCGGTGCACGCAGTCCAGCTCATTCAGAATGTCACACTTGGTAAAGGCCGGTGGTATAAGCTGACCTTTGACGCGAAGTCGAATGCGAATCGGAATATGTCGGTCAAGATTGGCGGCGGGGACAATCGAGGCTGGTCTACTTATTCTGATGTTTTGGATGCAAAGCTGACAGACTCGCTGCAGTCTTATGAAATGGTTTTCCAAATGAAGGATGCTACCGATACGCTTGCTAGGCTTGAGTTCAATATGGGTCTCAGCACAAATCCGGTGTGGATCGGCAATGTTCGGCTGCAAGAGACCGTATCGCCCGATCCTTATAATGAAAACACGCCTAAAGAGCCTTTGAATGGCAATCACATCTATAATGGCAGTTTCGATTTGGGCAGATCGGATCGGTTGACGTTTTGGAATTTTGATGCTGCCGGGGGCAAGGCAATTGCTTCAGTAGATGCTGACATTCGTGAGCTGCATGTTGCTATTACCGACGCAGGAGCTGTTCCTAGCGATATTAAGCTGGAGCAGAAAGGAATTAATTTAATCCAAGGCAATGATTATCAAATAACGTTCAAGGCGAGAGCGGAAGCTGACAGATCCATTCAGGTCGCGGTGTATAAGCAGGATGGAACTTTATATGCTGCGCCGCAGGAAATTAAGCTTTCAACAGAAATGAAAGAGCACACCGTACTATTTACAATGGAGCATCCAAAAGATGTAAGTGGTAAGGTTGCATTTCTGTTAGGCGGTGAGCTAGGTGATATTTACTTGGACGATGTTTCAATGATACGTGTTGGAGAGTTGTCGCTTGATCATCAATTTCCACTGAAAAACGGCGATTTCTCGAATGGGAAAGCGAACTGGAGTGAACATGTGCAGGGCCGCTATGACGGCTGGGATCAGACAACAGCCTTTACCGTAGAGAATGGTGAAATGAAAATATCTCTTGCGAGTGTGGGCAACAACCCGTGGGATGTCATGCTGATGCAGACGGATTTTTCACTTTACAAAGGGAAAACCTATACGGTATCGCTGGACGTAAGGGCATCAACAAATCGCGAAATGGAAATAGTTATCGAGAATCAGAGCAATACTCGCTATTTATCGGAGAGGGTAATGCTGACGGAAGCGAAGCATACGTTCAGCTACGAGCTGCCGGTTCAGAGCGACGTGACAGCATCCTTCAAGCTGCTGTTAGGTAAGCTCGATGGTACGGCTGCATTAGGTGCACATGATGTTTTTGTTGATAACGTTCGTGTAGAGCTGAAGGATGCGCGCAGTGCAGCCTTCCCGCTCAAAAACGGTTATTTCGATGAAGGCATGAACAACTGGAGCACGCACATACAGGGTGTTTATGACGGGGCATCCAGCGCAGTGTTTTCGGCTGATCATGAAGGTGTGAAAGCTGCTATCGCTAATACTGGCGAGAATGCATGGGATATTATGCTGCAGCAAGGATCGCTTGCGTTATTGAAAGGCAAAACCTATATGCTTACATTTACGGCAAGAGCGAGTACACCGCGCCGGATAGAGGCTATTGTTGAGAACAGTGCCTATTTCCGTTATATGAATAAAGCGGTGCAGCTCGATAAGGCGACACAGTCGTACAGCTATGAGTTTACGATGAATAAGGATGATGAGACCAGCTTTAAATTACTATTGGGAAATCAAGCAGGAGTAACGAATGCTGCGCATGAAGTATTCATTGGTAATGTTCGTCTTGAGCTTAAAGGAGCAAAAGAGGCAGCTGGGGAGAAGGTGCGCAGCACAACTACGCTCTCTATGCCACCGGTATTAATTCCGGATGCCGCCGACAATATGCTCGGTTTCGATATAGAGATCACCTTTTCTGATAATGAAGCTTGGAGAACAGCGATTAACGCTGTCTCTGTAAATGGTACGGCCTTGACAGCTGGGCAATATTCAATTAAACCTGGCATCATTGCAATTAACGCAGAGGTATTCACAGTCGATCGGTTTTATGTCATTCAAGTGATGGCAGCAGGCTTTGACGATGCGGGCGCCACACAATTAATTCATGCGGCTGATGGCAATCTTGTGTTGAACGGCGGGATGTCGAGCGGTACTGCCAACTGGGAGCATTGGTTTGGTGATGGCGGAGACTCCAAGTATGAGGTTAAAGATGGAGCAGCACAGATCACCATTTATAATAACGGCGGCATGCACCCGCAATGGAATATTCCAGTAGGCTGGTCTACGCAGCTTAATCAGAGCGGGATCAAGCTGGAAGCAGGCAAAGCCTACGAGCTTAGCTTTAACGCATGGTCATCCGTTGACCGTCCGATATCGATTGAACTTACAGGCTACAGTTCCCAAGCCCTATTATTTAATATTACAGGGGCAGCTGATACCGTTTATAAGAGCACTCTGCTACCGACAACGAATGTCAGTTTGACTTTAAAATTTTTATTAGGCAACGTTGTGAATGGAGCTTTGGCAACGCCTGATGGAGAGCATATCATTTATATCGGTAATGTATCTATTCGTGAAGCTGCTGAAATCTAAACTTGATTCATTCTAATTCTATAGGTTGATATTGCGGTCAAAGAGCGTATCTATACAGGACAAAACCTGTGTAGAACGCTCTTTTATCATTCTATTAACAGATATGAATCTCATAAATAATTAGTACATTACAATAATGATGGTTTAATGAAGAAATGAAATATATATTGCGACATATATAAATATATGATACATATTATATAACGGAAATGACTTTAATATGTATGCTAATGATTTATTCCGTCATAAGAAAGCAGGGGGAGACTGGATTATGGAGAGAGAATTGGCATTAGAACTTGTAAGAGTAACGGAACTAGCGGCACTTGCATCCGCGCCTTGGATGGGAAGAGGCGATAAGAACAGCGCTGATGGTGCAGCAACGTCGGCGATGCGCTCGATGTTTGATTCCGTATCCATACGCGGTACAGTCGTCATTGGCGAAGGGGAAATGGATGAAGCGCCAATGCTTTATATCGGTGAAGAGGTAGGAAGCTTGAATGGGCCTGAGGTTGACGTTGCAGTTGATCCGCTTGAGGGGACGGAAATTGTAGCGAAAGGATTAAATAATGCGATGTCGGTTCTCGCGGTCGCAGGCAAAGGCGAGCTGCTGCATGCCCCGGATATGTATATGGAGAAGCTGGCCTTCGGTCCGGCTCTTGTCGGCAAGCTTTCCATTACGGACCCTATGGATGTCACGCTTCGCAAAGCGGCGGATGCGTTAAATAAAAAAGTGTCGGATCTGACTGTTATGATATTGGATCGAACACGTCATGAAGCTATTGTTAAAGTGCTGCGCAAGGTAGGTGTCCGTATTAAGTTTTTGTCGGATGGTGACGTTGCAGGTGCCATGGCGCCGGCATTTCCAGAGGCTGGCATTGATTTGTATGTAGGCTCTGGCGGTGCGCCGGAGGGTGTGCTGGCTGCGGCAGCATTGAAATGTCTAGGCGGCGAGCTGCAGGCGCGCTTGATCCCGGCTGACGGCAATGAATATAATCGCTGCGTACAAATGGGGATCGAGGACCCTTATCGGGTGCTTACGATGGAGGATATGATCGGAACGGGCGATGTTTATTTTGCGGCAACTGGAGTTACGCCAGGCGAGTTTTTGGGAGGGGTGCAGTATTTCCCTGACCAACGTGCCGAGACGCATTCCATCGTCATGCGAGCAAAGACCAGAACGGTGCGCTTCGTCCGTGCTCTGCATTATTTACCGAACAAAACATTTCTGACGGATTCAAACTAAACAATCGCGATGCTGCTGAAATTGGAATAGTAAATAGCTGGAGCTTTTTCAGTTACTTGATTCGGGAGCAATCTGATTTGAATATAACGTGGGGGAGTTGAGGCGGAATACGTACTGGAATTGAAGGGGTTGTCTCGAATAATCAAAGACCTAAACTATCTCCCCCCTTTATAAAAATTCGATAACTGTAGGAGGAATAAAGCTAGAAACTAGCTCTATTTCTCCAACTTAGCTTATTTTTGAGCAAATAGAGCTAGAAATTAGCTCTATTTCTAAGAAAATGAGCAGATATGAGCTCATACGATAATAGATGAACGAAATAGAGCTAGAAACTAGCTCTATTCCTCCAACCTAGCTTACTTTTAAACAAATAGAGCTAGAAATTAGCTCTATTTCCAAGATAATGAGCAGATATGAGTTCGTTTAGCTTCCATTCTAATTATAAACAGCTAGTTACCGCCAGGTATGAATTTTTTCAACCAGGTACCGAAGCTTTTGGGATTTCGTGATTGAATGAGTACGATGCCTTCGCCTCGGAATCTGCACACTAAGCCTTCTCCGCTCGTTATGCTGGACAACCAGCCCTTCGAAGCTTTTTCAATGGTGTAATTCATATATCCCGGCCAAGCGACTAAATGCCCGTTATCGACGATGACCTCTTCGCCATGACTCAAATTAATAGCATGGATTGCTCCATATGAGGAAAGAAACACGGTTCCTCTACCGCTAATTTCAACGATAAAGAAGCCTTCTCCAGACAATAAGCCTCTACTGAGATTCTGCATCCGCGTATTGACTTCAATTCCACTAGTGCCAGCCAAGAAGCCATCCTTCTGCACATAGAGCTTAAACGAACCGTCAAGCTCAACAGCCTCGATGTCCCCAAGGGAGGGGGGAGCAAGGAGAACTTCTCCTTGACCCCGCATAGCCGTCATTTCTTGGAAGAAAAAGGTTTCACCGCTGAGCATTCTTCCAAGCCCGCGCATGATCCCGCCATCAACGGTTCCCTTAAGATCAATGTTGGGCGACATAGATACCATTGCGCCCATTTCTGCCTTGACATTCTCGCCCGGATTAAGATTAACCTTAAGCATAGCGAAAGAGCCTTTATAGAAAATTTCATAGTTCATAGCATGTCCTCCTCAAAGATAAGCGTTGGCTTCCTTTAATCGAGCGGGGGCTGGGTGACGCCTTCTCGTTCCGCTTGCTTGCGATGAGCAATACGGCTTGCTGCCGATGCCGCAATGGCACCGACGATGTCATCCAGGAATGTGTGGACCTCGCCACTGTTTTTATCATTCAGCCTCACCAAAATGCCTGGTTTCAGCTTGTCAATATAACCGAAGTTCGTAAAGCCGATACTGCCGTACACGTTAACGATGGACAAAGCGAGAATTTCATCGCATCCGTAAAGGCTTTCGTCATGCTTGATCATATCCTGCAGCGGCGGCATCAGTTTGCCTTCTTCCGCAAGAATATCGAGCTGTATGCCGGTTAATACCGCATTTTGCACCTCGCGCTTTGAAAGCACAGCATCCACATGCACGATACAATCCTCAGGCGTTAAGCCAGGGAAATAATCCTTTTGCAAAAAGTGAGTGAGCTCGGCAATTGCCATTTTTGTTATTCCGCGTTTAATGAGCCATTCGTCAGTGGCTTCTGCCACCTTTCGGCTATTCAGGCTGTAAATTTCTGGTTCGTTCATGTTTTTAATCCCCCTTATGAATTTCTGGACAAAACTGGTCTAAAACAGGGAAGGGCTCGTATACATAGTACTACAAATAAGGAGTTGTACAAAGCCGTCAGGCAAAACTTGATTAGGGAGGAAAGGTTAATATGATTCAAAAAAGATGGATTAGGGGTGCTGTGCTTAGCGGTGTTCTGGTTATTCCGATTATTACAGCAGGCTGCGGCTTGTTCTCACAGCAAACAAACAAAACAATCGATCCGCCGCAGGTAGAGGTGAAGGATGGACTAGACGGAGCTCAAACCGGACAGGCAGCCCTGGCTGGACAAGATACAATGACTGTTTACTTAGAGGATTACAACGGATATTTGGCTCCTATTTCGATTCAGACCACATTAGGCAAAAACGAAACTGCGGCTCAGAAAGCGCTGGAAATGATGGTGGAGAACGGGACTTATTCCAGCCTGCTTCCGAAAGATTTCCGTGCTTTAATTCCGCAAGGAACGCAAATCAAGTCTTATAAATACGACAAGGAACAGAAGCTGGCTGTTGTCGACTTCTCAGAGGCCTTCACCGACTACAATGCTCAGGATGAGCGGAAGATCGTTGAAGCGATCACATGGACATTAACGGCTATGCCGGGAATCGAAGGCGTTGAAATCTGGCATGAAGGAACCAAATTATCTGAAATGCCTCTTGATTCCTTCCCGCTGGACAATAAGCTGACAAGAAATATTGGGATTAATATAGAAGCGGCTGACGGAGTCAATTATGCACAATCTACGCCGGTCACGCTCTACTTCTCAGCACAAACTTCAAACGATGAGCAGTACTATGTGCCGGTAACGAGGCTTATTGCCCGTTCGGATACGCCTACAAAAGCTGCGCTAGAACAGCTGATTTCAGGCCCGCTCAATAAAAAAGAGCTGACAGCAGTCATATTGCCAGATGTGAAGATCAACAATATCGCGCAAGAAGGCGATGTTGTCACAGTAGATTTACAAGATGAGGTTTTCCAGTCGGGACAAACCGTACCGACAGAGATGCTTCAAGCGATCGTTCTTTCTGTAACGGAAAATTCGAAAGCCGCTACAGTGAAAATTACGCTCAACGGAGGTTCGAACATCGTAGATGATGCCAACAACTCCTACAGCGAGCCGGTAGGCAGACCGCATCACGTTAACGCAATCAAATCCTAAAGTAAACACATGCAGAAGAAGGCTTTCGGATAAGGTCAATGACCTTAGAGAAAGCCTTCTTTTTTGTTCATTCCCTTTGATTACATGGTTAGCACGAGCGTATTTTACTTTTTCCGCCTCAGCAGATGCATTTCGAATGCTACTTTGGTAAAATAGGATGGATTATGACGTTTGCTTTGGTGATCCATCGGCAAAGTGGATAAAATGACATAAATATGGATTTACTCAGGAGGAAAAGCATGAGACATGACGGGCGGCAAACGAACGAGCTTCGGGCGGTTACCATAACAACAGGCGTAAATAAACATGCAGAGGGCTCAGTCCTCATCGAATTTGGAGATACGAAAGTTATTTGTACGGCGAGCGTCGAGGAGCGCGTCCCTCCTTTCATGAAGGGTCAAGGCAAAGGCTGGATTACAGCAGAATATGCAATGCTTCCTCGTGCAACTCATACGCGCAATATTAGAGAAGCGGCAAAAGGAAAGCTAACTGGGCGGACGATGGAGATCCAACGCTTAATCGGCCGAGCGTTGCGCTCTGTTATCGATCTACAAGCGCTTGGCGAGAGAACGATTACGCTTGACTGTGATGTTATTCAAGCGGATGGCGGAACTCGGACAACTTCTATAACGGGCGCTTTTATTGCTCTTGCCATTGCAATTAATAAGCTGTCAGAGAAAGTACAGTTTGTTCGGTACCCGATTACAGACTTTTTAGCCTCGGTAAGCGTTGGCGTCATCCAAGAAAGAGCTTTGCTTGACCTTAATTACGAGGAAGATTCCAAAGCTAAGGTTGATATGAACGTTGTGATGACCGGCAGCGGCAAGTTTGTTGAAGTGCAGGGTACTGGCGAGGATGCGCCGTTCTCACGTGATGAGCTTAATCAGCTGCTCGCACTGGGAGAAGAAGGAATCGCGGAGCTGATTAATAAGCAGCGCGACGTGCTTGGACCGTTGGCAGCACGCATTGGAGGTTAGCATCGATGGCTAAGCATTCTTTTTTAAGCGGTGATGTTATCGTTGTCGCTACCAAAAACGGGGGCAAGGTAAAGGAGTTCGCACACGCCTTGCAGAAGCTTGGAAAAACGACTGAAAGCCTTCTAGATTATCCAGACATTCCGGATATTATCGAGGATGGTCTGACGTTTGCGGACAATGCACGCATCAAAGCGAAGACTACAGGCGATGCGCTGGGCATACCTGTGCTGGCCGATGACTCAGGTTTGCGCGTCGGGCTTCTGAATGGCGAGCCGGGTGTCTATTCGGCTCGTTACGCGGGAGAAGGCGCTGCGGACAGCGATAACAATGCGAAGCTTCTGCAAGAGCTGGAGCGTATCTGCGGAGAAAGTTCAGAACCGGCTCTGGAGATGCTCGCTGACGGATCACGGCTGCTTAGTAAAGCACAATTTGTTTGCGCATTAGCCTTATATGATCCTGCCTCGGGCCAATTCCTTGAAGCAGAAGGCACGGTGGATGGTTTTATTACAGATCGTGCACATGGTTCAGGTGGCTTCGGCTATGATCCGCTCTTTTGGCTGCCTGCAATAAATCGCGGTATGGCAGAGCTGTCGAAGGATGAGAAGCAAGAAATCAGCCATCGCGGCGATGCGCTTAGAAGGCTGTTGCCGCTGCTGGAGCAATCGTAAACGTACCATATAATGAAACACCCCCGCCCGTATCAAGCCTGCTGAGCAGGATCGATGCGGACGGGGGTGTTTTCATATGGCTGAAGCTCTGCTGCTGTAAGATTAATGATTTTAGCCTATTGTGACTTTATATTGCTTCATCCACAAATTCACCTGATACAAGTAAGCAAACAGCTGAGGGCCGGACATGAGCTGACCGAACCATGGTATATTCGACTTGGCTGTATCAGATTCTGCCAGCTCCCTCACCTTCTGTACATTGATGAGCGGAAGAAGAGGGGAGGAGGAGTCGTTCAGCACATCAAGCAGCAGGCTTTTGACTGCAGTCAAATAATTCGGATTATGCGTTTTGGGATAAGGGCTTTTTTTGCGGGTAAGAACATCATCCGGCAAAACGCCTCGCAGCGCTTTGCGCAAAATTCCTTTCTCGCGATCACCGGATGCTTTAATTTCCCAAGGGATATTCCACACATATTCAACAAGCCGGTGATCACAGAAGGGTACACGTACCTCAAGGCCTGCTGCCATACTCATTCGATCCTTACGGTCAAGCAGGGTAGGCATAAAGCGCGTAATATTTAAATACGACATCTGGCGCATTTGGCGAAGCTGTTCGTTATCTCCTGCTAGATGCGGCACTTCCGCTTTGGCTTCGGCATAGCGATCACCAATGTAATCCAGCGGTTTAATCCAAGCGGCGACATCCGGAGCTAATAGGTCGGCGCGCATAGAAGAAGCGAGTGACCAAGGGAAGGTGTCTGCAGATAGAGCTTCTTCACGATGAAACCAAGGATATCCGCCAAAAATCTCATCTGCTGCCTCTCCAGAGATGGCTACAGTAGCATCCTTCTTGATTTCATGGCAGAACAGCAGCAAGGATGCGTCCACATCGGCCATGCCAGGAAGGTCGCGAGCGAAGGTAGCGGCGCTTAAAGCTGCGACAAGCTCAGGTGTGTCAAATTGAATAGGATGATGGATGGTGCCCAAATGAGAAGTCATTCGCTCTATCCATGGAGCATCGCTGTTCGGCTGAAATGCATGCGCAACGAAGTTCTTATCATTATCCGTGTAATCGACAGAATACGTATGCACGTTGCCTTGCCCATTCTGATTGTAATAGTTAACCGCAAGCGTTGTTAAAGCGCTGGAATCAAGCCCGCCGGACAGTAGGGTGCATACAGGAACGTCAGAAACAAGCTGCCGCTCTACCGTATCCTTCAGCAGCTCTTTTACATGCTCAGCAGTTGCATCTACATCATGCTCATGTGGATGGCTCTCAAGCTGCCAATACGTTATTGTTCTCACTCCTACATGATTCACAACCATGCATCGACCAGGCCGAAGCTCGCTAATTTGTTTATAAACACCATGGCCTGGTGTACGGGCAGGCCCTAGTATAAAGATTTCTGCCAGCCCTTCCGCCCCAACCTCCGGCTTTACTGATGGATGTGCCAATATACATTTCTGCTCTGAACCAAAAATAAACAGTCCATCCTGTGTGCTGTAGAACAGCGGTTTTACCCCAAGACGATCACGGGCTAAAAACAGCTCCTGCTGCTCAACATTCCATATTGCAAATGCGAATATTCCGTTAAATCGCTCTACACATGCTTTGCCCCATTCCATAAAAGCAACTAGCAGCACTTCCGTATCGCAGCTCGTAGTGAATGTTCTTCCCCGGCTTTCGAGTTCTTTGCGCAGCTCGGGAGCATTATATAATTCACCGTTGTAGACAACGACGTATTTGTCATCGCCAGTATGTCGAATCATGGGCTGAGCGCCATTCTCGGGGTCTATTACGGATAAACGCCGATGGCCCAAAGCGCAATGCGCCGATATCCACGTGCCGGAAGCGTCGGGACCGCGCGGTGCAAGAGTTTCAGTCATCTTCTCTAAGCTTTCACTTTGCTTAGTCAGATCACGGTTCCAGTCGATCCAGCCGGTAATTCCACACATTAATCTCATTCCTCTCTTATTCTTCTCAAAGGAGTAATCTAGCGATAATATCAGTTATATGCTGAAAAAAGGGATAAAATGTCTGTCCTAAGGGGGATGCTATGGGAGACTGCAAAAGTAAAGCGTGAAGGAAAGGAGCAAATAAGTGATGGTTGATAATGAGACTGATAATATGGAGCGCAAAACCTATTATGTATCGGTGGCAGCGGGGCAAATATTAGAGGATCAGCATGCGGCGGCGTATGAGCTGGTCGTGAAGATGAACGAGGAAGAGCATGTGAAGCTGAGAGAGCTGTTCGATGAGCTGTCCAGCATGGATGAGGCAGAGATGTATCATTTCTCCAGCAGCCTTTTTGGTTCAGCTAGCGATAAGGAAATGAATGCGGGCTACGATGAGCTCATTCAACGGATTTATAAGCGGATTTATGAATTGGGAACCGATTCGACAAAACAGCATATTGAATCCATGGGGCTGTTTTGACGAAAGAGGCAGGAGGTCGCATACATTGCGGATTGTAGAAGCCCATGTACGAAGGTCTGTTATGCGCAATGGCCTATTATGCGCTGAGGTGGAGGCCGTTACCGACGATAAGGCTGTTCCAGCGGTACTAGCTTATGTCGATTTAACGAGAAATAGTGGTTATGAACTACAAGCAGTCATAAGAAATGATGCAAATACCGAGACTGACTGGTTTGATAATAATATGCATCAAGCTTTCGAGGATATAACAGTCACTGCCTTTCAAAGCGGGAATCAGGAATCAGAATCGGGGACGCGCGAGCTTTTTAAGGAGCAAATTTTGGCTAGTGAAAAGGTAAGACAAAAGCTCGTGAAGCTTCAGGAGCAAATGAAATTGAAATAAATTAACTGCGCCAAGAGGTCAAGTGCCTTTTGGCGCAGTTTGTTTTTTAGTGAATCACTCGTATGTCGCGAACCAAGCTGTCAATTCGCTCTGAGAGCTTCCCCAGCTGGTTAGTTGCAGTGGAGCGCTTGATGGTATGCTCGGACCTGCTGTTCAGTCAATTGTCCAATCTTTCTTGTTTCGCTAGACGATACAGTTGAGAACTGAACAACCTCATTCATAGTCATTGCGATATGCCGAGTGCCAGCTGTTATTGCTGCACGTCCTCGATAATCGTTTTTATTTGTGCCGCAGATTGATTGGACAGCTCAGAAAGCTTCCGTATTTCATTCGCTACGACGGCAAACCCTTTCCCGTGCTCGTCTGCTCGGGCTGCTTCGATCGAGGCATTAAGGGCGAGAAGCTTCGTCTGTCCTGCCATTTCAGCTATAACGGCAGCGATCATACCAATTTGATCTGATTTCGTGCTTAACTCCAATACGCTCTCATTCATGTCCCGAAGCGCACTTGTTATGTGATCCATCTGTTTGTGGGTGCTGCGGATAAGACTGCTTCCTTTATCGGCTAACACTATGGATTGGCTCGCAGTAAATGATTCTATTAAAATAAATTAAAAAGTGATATAATGCTACAAAAATAGTGGAGGGTTTACCTTTTGCAAAAGTTAGTTTTCTTCGTAGGAGTAGCAGGTACAGGCAAGACAACAGTAGCTAGAAAGCTAGCGAAACAAATCCCAGCTGCTTTTCTGGATCGGGATACGATTGGCGGCAGATTTGTTGAGGCCATCTTAGAGATGAAGGGCTTGGATAAGCGCGATCGTGATTCGGATTATTACAAAAAGCATTTGCGCGATTTGGAATATGATACGGCAAAAGATGTATGCATTGAGAATCTGGCAGCGGGCCAAAACGTTTTTATGATTTCCCCGTTCACAGCAGAGCTCAAAAACAAAGAGTGGATTGAAGAGGTCATCTCTGATGCGGGCCTAACGAAACAGGATGTGAATATTAAGGTTGTTGTCGTCACGCTCCAGGATATGGAATTGCAGAGGGATCGAATCATTAGCCGCCAGACTGAGCGCGACCAATGGAAGCTGGACAATTGGACAGACTTCGAGAGGCGGATTGAGTTTGTACCGCAAATTAACTGGGATATCCCCGCATCCTCTATTCTCGTATTCGATAATAGCGGTTTGTTGACCGAGGAGAAGTCAGAGCAATTATATCAGTTCGTCAATGATAAGCATCCAACCTTATCGGTATAAACTTGTTTTCAATCGGAGGTGTCTCGAGAGGTCAGAAATGACTGGAGGGGCAGTTCCGTTTTTTTATAAAAAACAGAAAAAAACCGTTCTTTAACGTACTGGAAGCATGGCCCCCATATACGAAAGGAACGGTTAACTTTAAGTGAGCAGTAACGAAGTGGACAATTTACATATACTCACGATAGCTAAGGTTATGGGTTGCTTTTTCTTCTCTTACGGCGTTTCGAATAATATCCTTCACATTCTGAACATCTTTTACGTCATCGAGTACTAACACGGGGGTAGATTTATCATTTGATAGAATCGTTATTGATCCGACGCCTAACACTCGGTCAGATAAAGACTGTTGTACAGAAATGTCCTTGACAAGGATGAGTTCAATCTCTTCGGTCTTTTTACCGATCAAACCAGTACGGACAATGATCCGTTGATTAGTTACTTTATAATTCGTCGAGTTCACATGTGCTACTTCTTTCAATCGATCGGTCACGCCGCTAGGTTTGCCTTCCCATAAAGTAACTTCTGAATTCTGACCGGCGGCCGGCGTTGGAGCAGGCTTTGGCGCTGAATCAGCCGCGAGAGATTCTTCTTGATTCGTATTCATTTTTGTTCCGCAGTTACCGCAAAATTTATTGCCTTCTGAATTATTTGTACCGCAGTTCACACAAAAGGGCATCGAAGGATCTCCTTTAAATGATATTTTATAATTGCTTTATTGGGTAATATTCTACTATATTGGTCTCCATTTTCCTATTGATATACTGAAATTACTAATGGGGAAACGGTTAAAGTGTGGTTAATGAGTGTGTGCGTTTGCCGTTAGCGGACACAGGATCCCTTATATGCTGCCAATGTGCTTGTTCTGGAATGCTTGCGGACATCATGGCCGTTATTTGTGCAAAATACATGGAAAATACCCCCCGTAGAAGGATATAGCGGATCTCATGTCCGTAAACTTCTCCGAAACCTTTAAAACGTAGGAATAGCGGATCCTATGTCCATAGACAACGAGCAATGCTGCTAATGGTTAATGACAGATTCAAACTACATCTTAATCATTTATCTATTCATGATATGTCATTAAATAGTAAAAACCACCAAACCATTTCATTTGATTGTAGTTTTAGAGGTGTTTAGTAGTTATGAGATGGTTTCTGAATTATTGCTTAACCGATATACGGTGGGGAAGGGATAAAAGATGAAAATCTAAGGTATAATACTAAATTATTAAAACAGCAAATTATGATTGAGAGCATATAAGGTTTATTATCATAAGTTAACAGCAGCAGCACGTTTATGTCGTGTGTAAAAAATGTGTGAAAAAAACTCAAACCCTATCGCAATCTCAAATTTATCAATAAATTAGAAAAACCCGCAACTCCTTTGTTTCATAAAGGGATTACGGGTTTATATATATCATTAGAATGATTCTGTTTAATTGTTATGGCGTCCTGGGAGGGATTCGAACCCCCGACCGACGCCTTAGAAGGGCGTTGCTCTATCCAGCTGAGCTACCAGGACACAAGCAATAATGTAACACATAAGATTAATAATTTGCAAGAGAAATTTTAATTTTTTTTAAAAAATATAAAATTATCGTTCAAAATAGGGGTGACTGCTCCCTTGGTTTTTTCTTTTGCTTGTACATGGTATAATCGTACGCAAGATTGGATCAATGAATAAACGGAGCGACCATAAGGCGGTGTTATTATAACGACTCCCAATGACACACAAGATGACAACAAGGATAACGTTTATTTGTTCCCCAGCATGCTTGACCATTATCAGGTTCAGTTAACGCGCATGCTGGAAGCGGAGCAATACGGGGAGGCCAAGGAGTTGCTTCGCTTCCTGCTGCATTGTCAGGGCGAGGACGCACGTCATTATGAAGAATGGGATAGTCTTCTGACTTGGCTTGACATGGCTTTCCCCGAGGACGGAATCGGTGAGGCGGGTACTGGGTTCACCATTGCAAAGCAGGAGAAGGAAGAAGATGAGGCGACGTTTCGCGAGCAGCTTCTTAATCCTCCTGATCAAGATGAGGCTTATGTGAACCAGGTAGTCTACATCATGCAGAATCATCCGATGATTGATCAGCAAATCCTCGCTTTAGAACGTGCAGCATACATTCAATCAGCGGATTTGGATGATTCGATTAAGCACTGGCTGCTAACGGAGCAGGTTCACCCTGTCGTTCAGTTTAAAGCGCTCCAATGTCTTCGTAAGCGAGGCGCTGTTGGTACGTTGACGCTGGAGAGGCTTGGAGAAACCGTAGAGCTTGATCTAAGTGAAACTCCGCTGTCTATGGATGATTTTCCTCTGCAGGTAAATCGTATTGTAGAGCGAACGGAGCAAGTTGCGGAGGTTGATGATCCGACTTTACCGCATTTTGCCAGAGAGCTCTGGAAAGAAAGTTTGCAATTTTTGTATGGTACAACGGCCTATCATTGGATGCTGAGAGAAGACGAGGACACGGTCGACTATTTTGCCGCGGCGCTGCATTTAACGCTGCTGCTTACCGTTTACGGCTCAGCAAATGATGACGATATTCGTGATACATATGGCATTACCGAAGGGCTAAGATTTCGTTATGAGCAAGCTTGCAAGGCATTAAGACAGGTTGCACTATTGCAGCAAATAGGAGAAGATGGACCAGAGTCTTGATAATATCGCCCAGCTTGTTTATAATAGAATGGTTTATGATACGTGAAAAACTAGTGATGCATGAGCATTTTCGGAGGGGAAGGCATAAAATGAAAGCAACTTGGGAAAAAATAGACAAGAACATCGTGTCAATCGACGTGGAGGTAGAAGCGGAGAAAGTCGCTGTTGCTCTTGATCAAGCATTTAAGAAAGTCGTTCAGAAAGTAAATGTACCTGGATTCCGTAAAGGTAAAGTGCCGCGCGGCATGTTCGAATCCCGTTTTGGTATCGAAAGCCTTTATCAGGATGCAATTGATATTCTATTGCCAGATGCATATTCCGACGCAGTGAAAGAACATAATCTCGAGCCTGTTGATCGTCCTGAGATTGATGTTGAGCAATTCGCAAAAGGCGAATCTTTCAAATTCAAAGCAAAAGTAATCGTTAAGCCTGAAGTTACACTTGGCGACTACAAAGGATTGGAAGTTGAAGCGGTACAAACGGAAGTAACAGAAGAGGAAATTGCGGCTGAGCTTGAGCGTCTGCAACAACGTCATGCTGAGCTTTCGGTCATTGAAGAAGGTCCAGCTCAGAATGGCGATATTACGATTATCGATTTCGACGGCTATGTAGACGGAGAAGCTTTCGAAGGCGGAGCAGGCGAGCGTTATTCGCTGGAGCTTGGTTCCAATTCGTTCATTCCTGGCTTCGAAGAGCAAGTAGTTGGCATGCAAATCGGCGATTTCAAGGATGTTGAAGTGACATTCCCTGAAAGCTACCATGCAGAGCACCTAGCTGGCAAGCCTGCCGTATTCAAAGTGAAATTGCATGAAATTAAACGCAAATCGCTTCCAACTTTGGATGATGAGTTTGCTAAAGACGTAAGTGAGTTCGATACGCTTGAAGAATACAAGGCTGATCTTGTGAGCAAGCTTAAAGAACGCAAGGAAAAAGAAGGCGAAACAGCTCGTGATGGCGTTATTATCGAGAAAGCTGCTGCTGCAGCTGAAGTAGAAATTCCAGAGCCGATGATCGTTGCTGAAACAGACTACATGATCAAGGATTTCGAAAGCCGTCTCAAAATGCAAGGCATGAACATGGATTTATACTTCCAGTTCTCCGGCCAAAACGAAACGGTTCTTCGTGAGCAAATGCGTTCGGATGCTGAAAAACGCGTTCGCAACAACCTTGTGCTTGAAGCTATTGCCAAAGCAGAAGGAATCGAAATTACGGATGAAGATGTAGTTGCTGAGTTTGAAACTCTTTCCAAAGCTTATAACCGTCCTGCTGAAGAGCTTCGTGAAATCTTCGTTCAAAACGGCAATATGAACAGCTTGAAAGAAGATATTACTTTGCGTAAAACAATTAAATTTTTGGTGGAAAACAGCAAAACTGTTTAACATGAAGCCAAAAATGTTTAAAGTATCACATAACTTAAATTGAATAATGGCTTGACTCAGGATAAGGCACGTCGTTGATACGTGCCTTATTTTGACCCTACATATGAAATTGTGCACGCTTTGGAGGCTAATCTCCGTACATATCGAACGGCCGTCGTCGTATACTGTATTATGGAAAAATGACATCATTACGATGACGTGTTACAATAAGTAAGTAACAAAAGTCATAAACGAAAAGAGGTTGGTCGCATGAATCTAGTACCGGTTGTTGTCGAACAAACAAATCGTGGAGAACGTTCTTACGATATTTACTCTCGTTTGCTGAAGGACCGCATTATCTTCCTTGGGAGTGCAATTGATGATGATGTAGCAAATTCAATCATTGCACAGCTGCTGTTTCTGGCGGCCGACGATCCAGAGAAAGACATTCATCTGTACATTAACTCTCCCGGTGGCTCCGTAACAGCCGGAATGGGTATTTTTGATACGATGCAATATATTAAGCCTGAGGTGTCTACGATTTGTATGGGCATGGCTGCAAGCATGGGCTCGCTTCTGCTGACAGCTGGTGCCAAAGGCAAGCGCTTTGCGCTTCCAAACGCGGAAGTTATGATTCACCAGCCGCTTGGCGGCGTTCGTGGTCAAGCTTCTGATATCAAAATCCATGCGGACTGGATTTTGAAAACGAAACAAAAGCTAAATCAAATTTACGTAGATCGCACCGGACAGCCTTATGAAAAAATCGACCGCGATACCGACCGTGACAATTTCATGAGCGCGGAAGAGGCTCTTGCCTACGGTTTGATTGACAAGGTGATTACTGCACCGGTATCCACGATTTAATCAAAGGGGTGATTACATGTTTAAATTCAACGACGAAAAAGGCCAGTTGAAATGCTCGTTCTGCGGTAAATCGCAAGATCAAGTGCGTAAACTGGTTGCCGGTCCCGGCGTCTATATATGCGATGAGTGTATTGAGCTGTGTACGGAAATTGTTGAGGAAGAACTCGGCAATGAGGAAGAGCTTGATCTTAAGGACATTCCGAAGCCGAAAGATATCCGTGCCATACTGGACTCTTATGTCATCGGTCAGGAATTTGCCAAAAAATCTTTGTCTGTAGCAGTATACAACCATTACAAGCGTATTAATTCCGGCAGCAAGATTGAAGACGTTGAACTGCAAAAGAGTAATATTCTTCTGCTAGGACCAACGGGTTCAGGTAAAACCTTGCTCGCGCAAACGATGGCCAAAATTTTGAATGTTCCTTTTGCGATTGCAGATGCAACATCACTTACAGAAGCAGGATATGTAGGGGAAGACGTTGAGAACATCTTGCTTAAGCTCATTCAAGCTGCAGATTATGATGTAGAGAAAGCGGAACGCGGCATAATCTATATCGATGAGATTGATAAAGTAGCGCGCAAATCAGAGAACCCATCCATTACACGTGATGTTTCGGGTGAGGGTGTTCAGCAAGCGCTGCTTAAAATATTGGAAGGTACGGTTGCATCTGTTCCTCCTCAAGGTGGACGCAAGCATCCGCATCAAGAATTTATTCAAATCGATACGACGAATATTTTATTCATTTGCGGCGGCGCGTTCGACGGACTTGAATCACTGATCAAACGCCGTATCGGTAAGAAGGTTATCGGCTTTAGCTCTGCAGGTGAATTGCAGAAGGATCTGAAAGCTGGCGAATACTTAACAATGGTATTGCCGGAGGATCTGCTGAAATTCGGACTTATTCCTGAGTTTGTTGGACGTTTGCCGATCATTTCGACATTGGAGCCGCTTGATGAGCCAGCGCTCGTTCGGATTTTGTCTGAACCGAAGAATGCCCTCGTGAAGCAGTACCAGAAGCTGCTTGAAATGGACAATGTTAAGCTTGATTTTGAACCAGCGGCACTTGACGCTATTGCGAAGGAAGCGATTAAGCGCAATACGGGTGCTCGCGGCTTGCGTGCCATTATTGAAAGCATTATGCTCGAGGTTATGTACGAGGTGCCATCACGTGATGATCTAAGCACTTGCTTAATTACAGAGCAAACGGTACAAGAGAAAATTATGCCTGAGCTTACGGCTAAGAAGAGCAAGAAAAAGGAAGAGAGTGCGTAATCTTGCGTTAAATTACGCTTGACTACCGTCATTGTTTCCACCCTGCTGCGCGGTTTTTTAGCCGCAAGTTAAGGGTGGACTTTGACGTTCATGGGAGAGATTAGCTTATGTACTTGCGTCAAGATACGGTAGCGGTTAAAGTCGGCGATCTAACGATTGGCGGCAGTAACGAAGTTATTATTCAGAGCATGTGTACAACGAAAACAGCTGACGTGGATGCCACTGTTGCTGAAATATTACGCTTAGAAGAAGCCGGCTGCCAGATTGTGCGCGTTACCGTGAACAATAAGGAAGCGGCCGAAGCCATCAAAGAAATCAAGAAGCGCATTCATATTCCGCTTGTTGCGGACATTCATTTTGATTATCGACTGGCTTTGCTTGCTATTGAGAACGGTATCGATAAGGTTCGGATCAATCCGGGCAATATCGGACGCCGCGAGCGTGTCGAAGCCGTTGTGAAGGCTTGTAAGGAAAAAGGCATTCCGATTCGGATTGGCGTAAATGCAGGCTCGCTTGAAAACCATTTGCTTGAAAAGTACGGGTACCCGACACCAGAAGCAATGGTTGAGAGCGCCTTGTTCCATATCGGCATTTTGGAAGAGCTCGATTTCCACGATATTATTGTCTCTCTTAAAGCTTCAGACGTACCGATGGCCATTGCAGCTTATAGCATGGCTGCTAAAGTCATCAAATATCCGTTGCATTTAGGCATTACGGAAGCAGGTACGCTGCATACGGGCACAATTAAGAGCTCCGCAGGTATCGGGGCATTGCTGGCGCTTGGCATCGGCAATACGGTCCGCATCAGCCTTAGCGCTGATCCTGTAGAAGAGGTCAAGGTAGCTCGCGAGCTCCTGAAGACCTTTGGATTGATTACGAATGCAGCGACGCTTGTTTCGTGTCCAACCTGCGGACGATTGGATATTGACCTATTCTCTATTGCCAACGAGGTAGAGGATTACATTTCAAAAATCAAGGTTCCGATTAAGGTTTCTGTATTAGGCTGTGCCGTTAATGGACCTGGCGAGGCTCGTGAGGCTGATATTGGCATCGCAGGCGCTCGGGGCGAGGGCATGTTGTTCCGATATGGCGAACTGATTCGCAAAGTACCTGAAGCTGAGCTTCTTTCCGAGCTGAAGAAAGAAATTGACGAAATCGTTCGAGTATTTGAATTAACGGGAGAAATACCTGGTCGCAAGCATCATGCGCCAGCATAAAGCAAATACCCTTATCCACCATCCATGGATAAGGGTATTTTTGTAAAAAAGAATAACATTAGATGCGGTTATTACCAGTTCCTAGAGGCAATACTATCATATACGTATGCTAAATGACGGATAGTTTGCGCTTGAAAGGAGCGGTATATCATGAGTTTGAGTGTTTTCTTAATGTTGATTCAAGTGTTTTTTGCTGTTGTAATTGGCCTGTATTTCTGGAATTTGCTGCGCAATCAGAAGACGAACCGTTCTGCGGTTGATCGAGAATCGCGCAAAGAGATGGATAAGCTGCGTAAGCTGAGAAGCATATCGCTTACGAAACCGCTCTCCGAGAAGACTAGACCTCAAGCGATGGGGGATATCGTAGGACAACGCGATGGTCTGCGTGCGCTCAAGGCAGCGTTATGCAGTGCTAATCCGCAGCATGTCATTATATATGGTCCTCCGGGCGTAGGGAAGACAGCAGCAGCTCGCGTCGTTCTAGAGGAAGCAAAGAAAAACCCCTCATCACCATTTCTGCCGGAGGCAAAGTTTACAGAGATTGATGCGACCACTGCACGCTTTGACGAACGCGGCATAGCCGATCCATTAATCGGTTCTGTGCATGATCCGATCTATCAGGGTGCTGGAGCGATGGGAGTAGCTGGAATTCCACAGCCTAAGCCGGGCGCCGTTACGAAAGCGCATGGCGGCATATTGTTTATTGATGAGATTGGTGAATTGCATCCGATACAAATGAATAAATTGTTAAAGGTGCTCGAGGATCGTAAAGTATTTCTGGAGAGCGCCTATTACAATTCGGAGGATTCGAACATCCCCGTGTATATTCATGATATTTTTCAAAATGGTCTGCCTGCTGATTTCCGGCTTGTGGGCGCAACCACGCGATCACCGCAGGAGATACCGCCCGCAATACGCTCGCGCTGCATGGAGGTATTTTTCCGTCCACTGCTAGCTGATGAGATTGGATTGGTAGCAGAAAATGCTGTCAAAAAAATCGGATTTGCTCCTTGTCCTGAAGCGATAGATGTGGTGAAGCGCTATGCGACAAACGGCCGTGAAGCCGTTAATGTCATTCAGCTTGCAGCAGGTGTGGCACTTTCGGAGAAACGGGACAGCATTGCGGCAGGTGATATCGAATGGGTCGTTAACAGCAGTCAAATTCCGCCGCGGCCGGATCGTAAAATACCGGAAATGCCTCAAATCGGCTTTGTGAATGGTCTTGCCGTTTATGGTCCGAACATGGGAACGCTGCTTGAAATAGAAGTAAGTGCTATTCCTGCGGAAGCTGGGCGAGGTCAGTTTACGATAACAGGCGTTGTTGATGAAGAGGAGCTGGGCGGCGGTTCACGGACGCTCAGAAGAAAGAGCATGGCTAAGGGCTCAGTGGAAAATGTGCTTACAGTGCTTCGCCGAATCGGTCTTAATCCGCAGGATTTCGATCTGCACATTAATTTTCCGGGCGGTACGCCAATTGACGGTCCGTCAGCGGGAATAGCGATGGCAACGGCGATTACATCTGCCATTAAAGGAATACCGATCGATAATAAGCTGGCTATGACCGGCGAGGTTGGCATACATGGCAATGTGAAGCCGGTCGGAGGCGTATTAGCTAAAGTTGAAGCTGCATTTCAAGCAGGAGCAACGCAGGTTATTATTCCGAGAGAAAACTGGCAAGCTATATTCGCTGATCTGGAGGGGCTTAAGGTTATTCCTGTGGAGCATGTTGAAGAGGTATTCAGCTATGTGTTTCCGGGCGCAGATGTGGCTCCAAGCCGCTTGAATGCACCGCTTGGTGCAGATCTTTTTATCGCATCAAGCGTTCCGTATTTGCAGGCTGAATCTGTAGAATGATAAACTAGGGTAGACGTAAATATTTGGAGGTGCTGGTGTGGGACCTAGTAAAACGAAAGGTCGTCGGCTGCCCTTGCTTCCGCTAAGAGGGCTACTCGTTTATCCCAGCATGGTGCTTCACCTTGATGTGGGTAGGGACAAATCGGTTCGAGCGCTAGAACGCTCGATGGTCGAAGATCATATGATATTGCTTTGTTCACAGTCCGAAGTGAACATTGAGGAGCCGACGGTAGACGATATATATAAAGTCGGTACAATTGCGAAAGTGAGACAAATGCTGAAACTGCCGAACGGGACCATTCGAGTGTTAGTGGAGGGTGTCGTTCGAGCGGAAATTTTGAGTTATTTGCCAAATGATGAGTTTTATGAAGTAAATGTAAAAGAACTGCCTGAGCAGGATACGGATGATCCCGAAGTAGATGCGCTCATGCGAACAGTGCTTAATCAATTCGAGCATTATATTACATTATCGAAGAAGGTTACGCCTGAGACGCATGCTGCGGTTTCTGATATTGATGATCCAGGCAGGCTCGCCGACGTGATTACAAGCCATTTGTCGCTCAAAATCAAGGATAAGCAAGACATTCTTGAAACAGTTGATGCCCGGGAACGCTTAGAGAAGCTGCTCGATATTTTGAATAATGAGCGTGAAGTGCTGGAGCTTGAGCGTAAGATTACGCAGCGTGTGAAGAAGCAAATGGAGAAAACCCAAAAGGAATATTATTTGCGTGAGCAGATGAAGGCGATTCAGAAGGAGCTAGGCGAGAAGGAAGGCCGTGCCGGAGAAGTAGAGGAGCTGAGAAGCCAGCTTGCTGATTCGAACGTGCCTGAACAGGTGAAAGAGAAGATTGAGAAGGAAATCGATCGCCTGGAGAAAATGCCTTCAAGCTCCGCAGAAGGCGGCGTCATCCGCAATTATATTGATTGGCTGCTTTCATTGCCGTGGAACAAACAAACCGAAGATGATCTAAGCTTGAGCAAAGCAGAAGCCATTCTGGATGAGGATCATTACGGACTTGAGAAGCCTAAGGAACGGGTGCTTGAGTATTTAGCCGTTCAGCAGCTCGTCAAGAAGCTGAAGGGACCTATCCTATGCTTGGTTGGTCCGCCTGGGGTCGGTAAAACATCGCTTGCTCGTTCGATTGCGAAATCCCTTGGACGCAAGTTCGTTCGAGTATCGCTCGGCGGAGTACGAGATGAGGCTGAAATAAGAGGCCACCGCCGCACTTATGTAGGAGCTATGCCAGGAAGAATTATTCAGGGCATGAAGACGGCAGGCTCATCGAATCCAGTATTTTTGCTCGATGAAATAGACAAAATGGCAATGGATTTCCGCGGAGATCCAGCTTCGGCATTGCTAGAGGTGCTTGATCCGGAACAGAATAATACGTTTAGCGATCATTTTGTTGAATTGCCTTTCGATTTATCGAATGTCATGTTCGTAACGACTGCTAATACCATGCATAACATTCCCCGTCCTTTGCTTGATCGGATGGAGGTATTGTATATTCCTGGCTATACGGAGCTCGAAAAGCTGCAAATCGGCACTCGCTATTTGCTTCCGAAGCAGAAGAGGGAGCACGGTCTAACGGAGGAGCAGCTTCAAGTATCCGAAGAGGTGCTGCTTAAGCTTATACGGGAGTATACCCGTGAATCAGGTGTTCGTAATTTAGAGCAGCAGATTGCTGCAGTATGCCGTAAGGCAGCTAAGCACTTCGTCGCACAAGAGCAGCAGGAGGCTCCGGAACCGCTTGAGGTTCATGGCGAGCTGCTTAAAGAATGGCTTGGGCCTTCCAAATTCCGTTACGGTCTTGCGGAAAGCGAGAACCAGATTGGGGCCGTTACCGGCCTTGCGTGGACAGAGGTGGGCGGAGATACGCTCGTTATAGAGGTGACTGTCATGCCGGGAAGTGGTAAGCTTACACTAACGGGTAAGCTGGGCGACGTTATGAAGGAATCTGCACAAGCGGCTTTCAGCTATACACGGTCGAAAGCAGTTGCATTAGGCCTTGATCCTAGCTTTCATGAGAAGAACGATATTCATATTCATATCCCGGAAGGCGCCATTCCGAAGGATGGGCCATCCGCAGGCATCACAATGGCAACAGCACTTATTTCTGCTCTGACCAATCGTTATGTGAACAAGGAAGTAGCGATGACGGGTGAAATAACACTAAGAGGGCGTGTGCTGCCGATTGGCGGTTTGAAGGAAAAATCGTTAGCGGCGCATCGCGCAGGCATCAGGACGGTGCTGTTGCCGAAGGACAATGAACGGGATTTAAGTGATATCCCCGACAGCGTACGCAATGATATGCAATTTATTCCGGTTGGTCATATGGATGAAGTGCTTCAGTATGCGCTGCTTCCCGTTCAAACGTAGAAGAAGGCAGGTACATCGATTTTATGAAAATAACACAAGCAGAATTTGTCATCAGCGCTGTAAAGCCTCACCAATATCCAGAAGACGCCTTGCCAGAAATAGCTCTGGCAGGGCGTTCGAATGTCGGGAAATCATCGTTAATTAATAAAATGATTTTACGCAAAAACCTAGCTAGAACAAGCTCGCAGCCAGGCAAGACGCAGCAGCTTAATTATTATCGAGTGAATGATATCGTATACTTCGTTGATTTTCCGGGCTACGGCTATGCGAAAGTATCGAAGACGCAGCGCGAGCAGTTCGGCGAAATGATTGAGCGATATATTCGCGATCGTGAGCCTTTGAAGCTGCAGCTGCTCGTTATTGACATTCGGCATGAGCCTTCACAGCAGGATCAGCTCATGTATAAGTGGCTGAAGCATTATGAGATCCCGACCTGCATTGTAATGACGAAAGCGGATAAAATTCCGAGGTCCAAATGGGACAAACACATCAAGATGATTAAAACAACGCTTGAAGCCGATCCGCGTGATTCCATCGTATTATTCTCATCCGAAACCGGTATGGGCCGTGAAGAGCTTTGGTCTGTCATTTCGGAAGCGATTGCTACATAAGGTAGCAAGTGCTGTAAGTTCTTATATAAAGCAGAGGATACAGTGAAAAAGTCGGCTTTCCTCGTGAATTCCTCCGTTATTTTGTGGAATATGCGAGAATATCGGGAACGGACGACAGGAATAAAATGTTCAGATCACGTATAATATACTTAAGCAAAACGTAAAGAGATGTTTCTTTATTCGTTTCATCTCAACGTTTCGCGGTTATCTTAAACCTAAGCGTGCAAGTTCAAAGAATTGAGGAGATTTTTATGGCTAAGCGGCTAGCCACAGAGTATGTAAATGCCAAACTGCAATTGACGAATGAAGAGATGGCTGAGTTTATCCGACTAATTGAAGAGCAGCAATTGCGCCTTCAAGTATTAGTGCTAGACAATGGAAACCAGGAGCTCGTTCTCGAAGATGTAGCAGGGAGGGAAGAAGTCCGACTGACCTTTGAACGTCAACAAGCTTATTATGTATGTGAACTTTCTTGCCGTATTGTTGGGCCAAGGCTGACCAATGCAATGCGCAAAGCCGTTTCTGCTTTCCGAGGCAACGCGATCGTCAACCGAATTTACAGTCATTATACGATGATCTATCATTATAAGAACGGCTCCGTTCTGAAAATTGTTGAAAGCTCCAAAACAGGCGACCGTGTCGTATTTGAATTTAAGGATACGCTGGGCCAGCTGGAGCGTGTGTTCCGCAGTCGACTGATTGAACGAGAGATCGGTCTGATCAACAGTGCAGTTAACGAACTTCTTGACCTTCGCAACCAAGCGAGAACGGGTGAGGAAATTAGAATAATTGATGAGCGCTTAGCGAATTTAACACATAAACTGTTTGTTCTAGAAGCCTAAATGAAGAAATATTGTAATCGAGAAGCTGCTGCTGCGGCTTCTCTTTTTTTGTTCAATCTTTTTTATTACTGCAACATATTTAAGCTTTAAGAAGTTAATGACTAAGTAGTATATGTAGGAGCCTCAGAAGAGACATCTTAGAAAAAGAACAGGAGTGTTGCTCAATGAACCAAACCAAACGATTCAAACAATTTGCTGTAGGGATCTCTTTCGCCCTTTCCTTATCTTTAACAGCATGCAGCGGCAGTAATAATGATGCGGATATCACAGGAACCCCGCCTGTCATTACGGATGCGCCTGTGACAGAGCCTAGCGTAGAACCCTCAGCACAACCAACCGCAGCGCCTACTAACGAGCCTGCAACGAATACGGATGATAAGCAAACCGACAAGCCCTCTGATGTGGGATTAACGGTCGGTTCCCTATTTGAACTAGCTAAAGAAGGTAAGGTGCCAGATTGCAGTTATGCCGCATCTGTAGCGCTTTTTGATGAAATTGAGAAAAAATGGGGCAAGGCTGATACGAATGAGGCTGCCGGCAAAGGCATCTATGCCGAATATAAAAATAAAGGCATTACTTTTGGCTACAACAAAGGGATGAAGGTTTTTGATGTCAGATCGTATTCAAGCAAGCTTCACAAAATTACATTGAAGGATATTAAGTCTGCGCTTGGTAAAGCAGACGAAGAATCGGTTAACGGCAAGGATGACATCTATACGTACAAAGTTAACGATACGTATGAATTGAAATTTATCATTCCGCAATCGAGCGGCAAGGTCGATCACATTTCGGTATTCAGCCCTCAGGATGCAAAAAATAATATGGCAGGATAAGAGGATGGACTGTGACGGGATAAGCTTATTTGTCATACATTGAGAACGGGGCAGCAGCTGAAATGTCTGTAAAGTAAGCAAAAATAAAGAAAGAGGCTTATGTTTACTTATATTTCAAAAAAACTATTGCATTTATCTCGGATAGATGTTATTTTTATTCTCGTTGACATGATTCATGAAAACAATAATAGGAACCAGGATTCACTCAGGACATAGTTATGTTGCGAGAGATTTATCCCTCGAGAAGTGAATGACGTAGGTCCTAGCGGATGAAATTTTTCAAACATTTTATTCCTAGGAAGGGGGAACCGAAAGATGGAATACTCAACTTTCGGAAGACACGTTGCTGTTGATACTTGGGGTGTAGACTTTGATCTACTGAACAGCGCTGAATTTTTGCAATCACACATGGTAGAGGCTGCTGAGGCATGTGGTGCTACCGTAATGTCGGTTCAAGCGAAACAATTCGATCCTCAAGGCGCAACTGTGCTCGTGCTGTTGTCGGAGAGTCACCTCTCGATTCATACGTATCCAGAGAGAGGCTTTGCCGCACTAGACTGTTATACCTGCGGTGAAACTGTTGATCCTCAGCTTGCGATCGATTACATGCTCGCTGTGCTGAAGCCAAAAGCAACTTATGCGAAGAAGCTTGTACGCGGAATGGGCGAATTGCAAGTAGAAGAGCCAAAAATGAAACAAACCGAGCTCGTTTAAGAGCTTTAAATTGAATTCGTCATAGTGAAGTAACCATGGATGTTATCCATGGTTATTTCTTTGCTTAAATGGGGAATAATGAGTATGTATTTTTCAAACATTATTCATAAATGAACATTATCTGAATGTCGAACTATGCTATACTTATCGTTGACAAAGTAGCAGAAACATACTAGAAAAGGAGGCAGGTGACCGCGCATGCACATTATTTCAGTAGGTTTGAATTATCGAACGGCTCCAGTAGAAGTAAGAGAACAATTTGCGTTCGCCGAACGGGATTTACCAGAAGCGCTGAAACAGCTCGTACAGACACAAAGCATAATGGAATGTGTCATAGTAGCGACCTGCAATCGTACGGAGCTATATGCAGTTGTAGATAGACATCATTTATGCGGGCATTACCTTCGCAGCTTTATGGAGAAATGGTTCAAGCTGCCTAGACAACAATTTACGAATCATTTATATATGTATGAGGATGAGAAAGCGATTGATCATTTGTTTCAAGTCACCAGCGGACTTGATTCGATGGTCATCGGCGAAACACAAATTTTGGGACAAGTTAAAAATGCCTTTTTGCTGGCACAGCAGCAGAAAACAACAGGAACCGTGTTCAATATGCTGTTCAAGCAAGCCTTGACCATGGCGAAGAGAGCTCATACAGAAACTTCCATCGGAGAGTCTGCGGTTTCGGTCAGCTACGCTGCGGTTGAGCTCGGGAAGCGCATTTTTGGACAATTCAATAAAAAAACGGTTATGGTGATCGGCGCAGGTGAAACAAGCGAGCTGACCGCGAAGCACTTGTACTCAAATGGCGCTGAACGGGTTATAGTGGTGAATCGGACCTATGAACGAGCTGCCAAGCTGGCGGATAAGTTTAACGGCGAAGCGTGGTCGATGGAAGAGGCGGCAGAGAAGCTGCACGAGGCAGACATCATTATCAGTTCAACAGGTTCAGATGGTTACGTGCTGAAACGCGAGCAGGTTGCCGCAGCTATGCAGCGCCGCAAAGCAAAGCCTTTGTTCATGATTGACATCGCTGTTCCTCGTGACTTGGAACCTTCCATTGCTGCGGTCGATAACGTATTCTTATATGATATTGATGATCTAGAGGGGATTGTGGAGAGCAATCTAGAGCATCGCCGGCTGGAGGCTGCCAAGATCGAAGCCATGATTAGCGAAGAGATTGACTTGTTTGAGCAGTGGTACAAGACATTAGGCGTGGTTCCTCTTATTAGAGCTTTGCAAACGAAAGCGGCGGATGTGCATGAGGAAACGATGAACAGCTTAACGAATAAGCTTCCTAATCTTGAAGAACATGAGCTCAAGGTCATTCGAAAGCTAACGAAAAGCATAGTGAACCAAATGATGCAGGATCCGATTTTGCGGATCAAGGAGATGGCTGGTGAGAAACGGGCTGACGATGCGATGAATATGTTCGTTAAATTGTTTGCGCTGGAGGATGAGCTAGCTAAAACGCGTCAAGCAGAGCTTGAAGCGGCAACAGAAACTGCCGTTGCAGCCCAAAAGAAAACCGTTCAATCCCATGCAGCTGCGGTGGTGCTAACACCTATTACAAGATAAGGGCCGCAATGTGGAGGAACTATGGCGATGCAAAACTGGTACTGGTTATATGATGCAATACTTTATATTTACGCCCTGAGCCTACTGTTTTATTTCTCTGACTTCATGAATGCAAGTCAGAGAGCGAAACGGATGGGTACAGGGCTGCTTATTTTTGTTTGGGTGTTACATACTGGCTATTTGATAACACGAATCTTGTCTCATTTGCAGATGACATCCATAACCAAATTCGAGTATTGGCTGGGCTTCGCTTGGCTAATGGTTACCATATCCTTAGTCATAAGCCGGTTTTTCAAAATAGATTTTATCGTGTTTTTTGTCAATATTATTGGATTTGCGGTGTTAGCGCTTAATTTATATAGCAATCAAGGCAATGGAGCGTCTTTGGTCGTTTGGAAAACGACACGGGAGCTATTGTATATTCATATCAGTCTCGCTCTATGCTCTTATGCAGCACTTACTATAGGGGCATTGTTTGCAGGAATGTACTTATTTCTTCATAATCAATTGAAGCGAAAACGGTGGTCCAATTTCATGCGCAGACTGCCTAGTCTGGATATGATTGAACGATATGGCGATCGGGCTGTCATTATCGGAGTGCCCCTATTAGCCATGTCTCTCGCAATCGCAGTCACTTCCCTTCTTGTTGAAGGCCGCACAGCGCTGCTGCTGGATTGGAAAGTGCTTACTTCCACAGCTACCTTAATTATGTACATCATTTATGTTTATCAACGAGCAATGCTGAAGCGTCCGGGATTGCAGCTCGCGAAGCTCTATATGCTTTCTTTTGGAGTGCTGGTATTGAATTTATTAGCTAATTATTATTCTTCCTTTCATTAGAGGACGAATAAGGCCAAATAGAAAGAGGTGAAGGAAATGAATGGCTATTACCCGGTTGCCTTGCAGCTTCACGGTAAACGATGCGTGGTTGTTGGGGGCGGGAACATCGCCGAGCGAAAGCTGCTTGGCTTGCTTGAGGCAGGAGCAGATGACCTTGTAGTCATAAGTCCTTCATTCACTTCGAAGCTGGAACAGTTGGCGGAGCAAGGAAAAATTCGGATTGAGAGGCGCGAATATAAGGAAGCGGACGCACGCGAGGCGTGGCTTATATTTGCGGCTACGAATGATAGAGAAGTTAATGCGGCTATTGCTGAGGATGCCTGCCGTTTCGGTACACTTGTTAATGCTTCAGATGAGCCGGGATTAAGCAGCTTTATTTCTCCTTCTGTTGTGCGCCGAGGCGATTTGCTGCTGGCCGTTACCGCTTCCGGAGCTAGTCCTGCACTATCGAAACAGATCAAGCTGGAGCTCGAAGAGCAGTATGGTCATCGCTATGAAGAAATAACCGCTCGCTTGCGGAAATTGCGTGAGCGCGTAATGATAAGGGTATTAGATGAGCAAGAGCGGCAAATGATTCTAAAGCTTGCGGCTGAGGAGTCTGTTCAGCTTACTCGAAAAAACTTCGACATCGATGAATGGCTGCAAAGCCTGATGCATCGTATAGATAGGGGATATTTTAATGGCAACGGTACATAATGGACAACGAGTAATCGTGGTAGGAACTAGGCAAAGCGCATTGGCGTTGACGCAGACCGGACAGGTAATTGATGAGCTGAAGCGTATAAGTGAGAAGCATGGCTTTGATTATACGTTTGAAGTGAAAAAAATTGTAACCAAGGGTGACCGCATACTCGATGTTACGTTGTCCAAGGTAGGCGGGAAAGGTTTGTTCGTCAAGGAAATCGAGCAGGCGCTTATAGACGGCGTTATCGATTTGGCTGTTCACAGTATGAAGGATATGCCCTTTGATCTGCCGGAAGGCTTAATGAACGGTGCCATACCTAAACGGGTCGATCCAAGAGATTGTTTAGTCATGCGTGAAGGAAGCAGCTTGGCTGACCTTCCCATTGGCGCGCGTGTAGGTACAAGCAGCCTTCGCCGCTCCTGTCAGCTGAAGCATGCAAGACCTGATCTTCAGCTGGAATCGATTCGCGGCAATATCGATTCGCGGATTCGCAAGCTCGAGACGGAAGGCTTTGATGCAGTAGTGCTTGCCGCGGCAGGGCTTACAAGGATGGGATGGCAGGACCGTATTTCGTCAACTGTTTCCGTCGATGTATGCCTTCCAGCTGTCGGTCAAGGAGCGCTTGGAATTGAATGCCGTGAGAATGATGAGCAGATTCGGGAATTGCTGGACTTATTCAATGATACGGATACTGAAATTACGGTTCGCGCAGAGCGGAGCTTCTTAGGTGCATTGAATGGCGGGTGCCAGGTACCGATTGGAGCTTACTGCGTGCTTGAAGATAAGCAGGAGGGCGAGCGGCAAGAGCAGCGCCAGCTTGTTTTGACAGGAATGGTCGGCTCGCCAGACGGGTCAACTATGCTGAAGGAAGTTATGCGGGGAACAGATCCTGAGCAGCTGGGACGCGATGTTGCGGCTGCACTGATTGCACGCGGTGCTGACCGCATTCTTGCTGAAATTGGGGGATAACAACTTGGATAAGGGGAAAGTATATTTGGTCGGTGCAGGGCCCGGCGATCCAAAGCTGATTACGGTACGCGGTCTGCAATGCTTAGAAGCATGCGATGTAGTCGTATATGATCGATTAGCAAGCCCAAGACTGCTGCACCATGTGAAGCCGGGAACCGAGCGAATTTATGTAGGAAAGCTTCCTGACCGCCATACGATGAAGCAGGAGGAGATCAACCAGCTTCTTGTGGACTTAGCGCTGCAGGGCAAGACGGTTACTCGCTTAAAGGGCGGCGATCCGACGATTTTTGGACGTGTTGGGGAAGAGGCGGAGCTGTTGTACGACAACAGCATCGAATTTGAGATTGTACCGGGCATAACGTCGGCGATCGCAGTACCGGCTTACGCAGGCATCCCTGTAACTCACCGAGACCTTGCTTCATCATTATCCATTATTACCGGACATGAAAGCCCGGACAAGCTTGATCGCTCCATTCACTGGGATAAAGTAACGAATGCGACGGGGACGCTTATCTTTCTTATGGGCGTAGCCAAGATCGGTTATATCGCAGACCAGCTCATTCGTCATGGCAAGCCGCCGCACACCCCTGTAGCGCTTATTCGCTGGGGGACAAGAGTAGAGCAGCGTACGATTGTCGGAACGCTTGAAACGATTGAGGCGATCGTGCGGGAAGCGAACTTTCAGCCGCCTGCTGTTATCGTTGTAGGCGAAGTCGTCTTGCAGCGCGAGAAGCTGCAATGGTATGAGCGCAAGCCGCTCTTTGGCGTTCGAGTGCTCATAACTCGAGCCAGGGCACAAGCAAGCGAGCTGGCAAGCCAGATTGAAGAGCTTGGCGGAGAGCCTTGTGAGTTCCCTGTTATTGAGATAAAGGAGCCTTCCGATTCAACTGCTATCGATTTGCTTCGTAAGCATCTAAGTGAAGCGGAGTCGTATCAATGGCTTATGTTTACGAGCGTCAATGGGGTGGAATACTTCTTCCGTTGGCTTCGTAAATTCGGAATTGATATTAGAAGGTTTCATGCTGCTAGAATTGCTGCAGTCGGTCCGAAGACAGCAGAAGCGCTTATTCAGCGCGGCTTGACAGTAGAAGAGCTTCCGGTCAAGTTTCATGCGGAGGGCTTACTTGAAAAGCTCGATAGCGAGCTGCTGTCTGGTGAGCGAGTGCTGCTTCCAAGGGGAGACTTGGCCCGCGAAGTATTGCCGCGTGAACTCAAGGCTAAGGGACTTATACCTATTGATATAGATGTTTACGAAACGGTGCTGGCTGAGGAACAGGATGAGCTGGCGCTGGAGTGGCTGCGTGAGAAGGAAATTCATATGATTACATTTACGAGCTCATCTACCGTGACGAACCTCCTTGAGGTATTGAGACGCAGGGGCGTATCCAACCCGGTTGAGCTGCTTTCAGATATACCCATTGCCAGTATTGGCCCTTTAACGTCACAGACCATCAGAGAAGCAGGCTTGACGGTGAGCATTGAACCGGAAAGCTCCACGCTCGATGACCTGCTTCAGTCGCTCGTCGATTATCAGCAAACACACAAATAATTAGTTATCGTTAGGAAGGTAGGGATTTTCATGCAATTTCCAACCGTTAGAAATCGCAGACTGCGCCGATCATCGGCTCTTCGGAGTTTGGTAAGAGAAACGATTTTGAGTGAAAATGATTTGATTTATCCGATTTTTGTTACTCATGGTCATAATGTGAAGGAAGAGATCCCTTCTATGCCGGGTGTTTATCATTTTTCTATGGACCGATTGGAAGAGGAAATACGAGAAGTAGTCGCACTTGGCATTAAATCGGTTCTTTTATTCGGTATTCCAGAGCATAAGGATGCACTCGGAACATCGGCTTATGACGCCAATGGAATTGTTCAGGAATCTATTAGAGCCGTTAAGGCGTGGGCACCTGAGCTTGTTGTAATTGCGGACACCTGCTTATGTCAATTTACGGATCACGGCCATTGCGGAGTGGTGCATGTACATGAGAAGACAGGAGTAGCGGAAGTTGATAATGATTCGTCTTTGGATCTGCTTGTGCAAACTGCTGTTTCTCAGGCAGAAGCCGGCGCGGATATTATTGCACCCTCCAACATGATGGATGGCTTCGTTCTAGCTATTCGTGAAGGCTTGGATGCGGCAGGCTTTAGTGATATTGCGATCATGTCCTATTCAGTGAAATTCTCATCAGCGTACTACGGTCCATTCCGTGACGCAGCTCATTCTGCTCCCCAATTCGGTGACCGCAAAACGTATCAAATGGATCCGGCTAACGTGCGCGAAGCGCTGCGCGAGGCAGAATCAGATATTGAAGAGGGCGCTGACATGCTCATGGTGAAGCCTGCGCTTGCCTATTTGGACATTGTTAGACTGCTTAAGGATAAATACAATTTACCGGTAACCGCCTATAACGTCAGTGCAGAATACTCGATGGTGAAAGCTGCAGCGGCAAACGGCTGGATTAATGAACGGGAAATCGTGCTTGAAACTTTGACCGGAATGAAGCGTGCCGGTGCTGATCTAATCATCACCTACCATGCTAAGGATGCAGCCCGCTGGCTTAAAGGAGAGGAGTAAACCGATGAGTGAGAAGTCTAATCTTAGAAATGACAAACGGTCAGTAGAAGCATTTGCTAGAGCCAAAAAGGTCATGCCAGGCGGAGTGAACAGTCCTGTTCGAGCTTTCAAATCTGTCGGGCTGAACCCCGTCTATATGGATCACGGAAAAGGCAGCCATATATATGATATTGATGGCAACAGCTATATCGATTATATTGCTTCATGGGGTCCGCTTATTATGGGACATGCTCATCCTGAAGTTGTTGAAGCGATTAAACGGACAGCGGAGAAAGGAACGAGCTTTGGCGCTCCAACTGAGCTGGAAACCTTAATGGCGGAGCTGGTTTGCGAACGCGTCCCTTCCGTCGATATTGTCAGAATGGTTAATTCCGGTACTGAAGCAACGATGAGCGCGCTTCGGCTCGCCCGCGGATATACGAAACGCAGCAAAATTCTGAAGTTCGAAGGTTCCTATCATGGACATGCAGACAGCTTGCTCATCAAAGCAGGCTCAGGCGTTGCAACACTTGGATTACCTGATAGCCCCGGTGTTCCTGAGCATGTGGCTGCGCATACCATTACGGTGCCATATAATGATATCGAATCAGTTAAGCTTGCATTCGAGAAATTCGGCGAGGAAATTGCTTGCGTTATCGTAGAGCCGATAGCCGGCAACATGGGTGTTGTGCCTCCATTGCCAGGATTTCTTCAAGGGCTGCGCGACATTACGATGCAATACGGCACCATTCTTATTTTCGACGAGGTTATGACGGGCTTCCGTGTTGGTTATAACTGCGCTCAAGGATTGTACGGAGTAACGCCGGATTTGACTTGCTTCGGCAAAGTAATCGGCGGAGGCTTGCCGGTCGGCGCTTATGGCGGAAAACGAGAGCTGATGGAACAAATTGCACCAAGCGGCCCGATCTATCAAGCAGGCACACTGTCAGGCAATCCGCTTGCGATGGCGGCAGGCTATACAACCTTGAAGCTGCTTACGCCAGAGGTGTATGAAGGGCTTGAACGTCAAGCAACCAAATTACAGCTCGGCTTTGATGCAAATGCACGCAAGCACGGCATTGCAAACACGATTAACCGTGTAGGTTCAATGGTATGTCCGTTTTTCACGGAAACGCATGTCATTAACTTTGAAACAGCGAAAACGTCGGATTTGGAGCGTTTTAAAGCTTATTTTGCCTCGATGCTAGATTTGGGCGTAAGCATTGCTCCTTCTCAGTTTGAAGGAATGTTCGTCTCGGCCGTTCATACGGATGAAGATATTGATGCTACGATAGCGGCGCATGACCAAGCGTTCAGCCGTTTGTAGGAAGGTTGCTGTTTATGATGAATGGACAAATAAAGCGGAATGGGCAGTGGCTTGAGCTGAAGTGGTCAAGTCTTGGCGCCGAATCCGACAAGGAAGCCATTGATCCTCATACGGAAAGGGCTTCGGCAGATGTGCCGGAGCTTGCTCAGCCGCGGGCTGGCAGTCATCCGCACCTTGTGCGGCAGTGGCTGCTGGCCCGTTCCTTATTTCCGCAGAAATGGATCAATCGGCTGTTTTCAATCGGAGGCATTCAGCTGAGCGGCGATACACTGCAGCTGCTAGCATTCCCATCAGTCGACCCGCAGCGCGATCCATTGTATCGCAAAGCGCTGATGCCATCTACACTAGAAGCTCCACTTATACTGTATGAAGATGATTTTTGCGTCGTATTTTTTAAGCCTGCAGGAATGGCTGTTCATGAATCTTCACCCCATCACATGGGGACATTGGATGAAGCCGCTGCAAGGCATCAGCTGCTGAAAGGCGATCCATTAACGATTCGCCATATTCATAGGCTTGATGATGATACTTCCGGTCCTGTTTTGTATGCCAAAAACGATTTGGCGCAATGGAAGCTGGATGAGGCGATGCGGCTTAAGGAAATCGATAGACATTATATTGCAGTCGTTCATGGCCGAATTTCGAAGCCTTCAGGGACCATTAACCTGCCAATCGGCAAGGACAGACACCACCGATCAAGACGCCGGGTGGCAGACAATGGGGAACAGGCTGTTACCCATTATGAACGGATAGAAGCTGGACGTGCATTCTCTTTGCTGCGAGTGAAGCTGGAAACTGGACGAACGCATCAAATCCGCGTGCATATGAGCCATATCGGCCATCCGCTTGTCGGAGATGCTCTCTACGGAGGAGATGCACGCCTTCTTCCGCATCAAGCGCTACATGGGGAAAAACTTCTTTTTCCACATCCTTGGACGAGCTCCTTGATCGAAGCTGCCGCACCATGGCCGGATTGGCTTAACCAGCTTGCACATAAACTGCAGACCCGTTCAAATTGATAGTCATGCTCATGCCCTTCTAGCCATATAGATAAGTAGTGAATGTAAGCTTTAGCCCAAGCATTCAGTATGAGAAGGGAGGACTTAGACGTGTCAGATCAAACGAACGGATTGCGCTTTGATGTGTATGAACGCGTCCATTTGCCCGATGATGTTGCGGCAATCGACGAGTTGGAGGAGATTGAGCTTGTTCCCCGTATTCAAGTCATTGACCAAGGGGATCACGCTGTACTGAAAGGGCAATTGCTCTTAAGCGGGGTATACAGAGGCCAGAATGATTCAGATGCCCCGCTTACGCTGGAGCATTGGATTCCCGTGGAAATCACGCTGCCTATGAACCGAATATCCCGGTTGGACGATATTTCAATCGAAATCGATAATTTTGACGTCGATTTATTGTCATCCCGGACATTGAACGTTACAGGTGTTCTCTCGTTGCGGGGAATTTCTGCCCAGCCTGTTCAGGAACAGGAGGATGCATGGCGTGAAGAGCCTTTCACTGTGGAGCATCAACGCGAAATATTTGATGAAGAAACCGATGAAGAGGAAAGCACTAGACATAATGCCTACAACGAGCCGCCCTATACTCCGGAGGAAATCTATCATGCTGCGGAAGAGGCGGAGCAATCTTACCAGCAGGAGCCTGTACAGTCGGATGAATCTGAAGCAACGGTCACGATCTCATCAGCATCATCGGATATAGGCTGGTCCTCATCGCAGCTGTTCACTTCATATGTGGCCCGCCCGGATCAAGAGGAAATTACTCTGGAGGAATCGGAGCAAGAGATTGCGGAGTCTGAATCGGCGCGAGAAATCACATTAGCTTCACAGCAGTCGAGCGATGATGGCTGGCTGTCCTCCTCGAACTCATTTGTTGATCCGCCAGCTTCATCTATTCCTCAAGACGGCAATGAACAGGAAAGAGCCGGGGTCGAGCTGCAGCCGCAAGCCGCTTCGCAGTTAGAAGCTGAAATTGATCAGAGCTCTGAGCAAGAGCCTATCCCTATGCCTATTCAGGAGACGGTGCTTGAGAAGCAAGAGCCGCGTGTCGCAATCGCCAGCAAGACGCCTCAGGAGAGTGGTGAATCGCCTCCTAATGTTGGCATACTTACACTTTTGCAGACGAGCAGGCGGGAGCAGGCTGCAAGACAAGCGGCTGAGGAAGTGGTCGTTGCTCAGCAGCTGGCTGCCGAGGAAGCGCGGGTACAAGCTTCGGGTGATGAAATTGAATGGAAAAATCTCTTTCTAGGCAAGCGCTCGGAGGATAATGATTTTCGGAAAATCAGGCTGTGCATCGTGCAGCGAGACGAGACGCTTGATCTTATCGCCTCACGCTACAGCTTGAATCCGCGAGAAATTATTAATCACAACCGATTGAACGAATCAACCATATCAGAAGGTCAATTGCTTTACATTCCTTAGAGACCTGTTCGAGTCTGATTATTAATTTAAGGTTGATTGATAACTTACAAAAGGAAACGTCCTAAAAGTCCTGTGACTTTAGGACGTTTTTTCGATTTCTGGGCATCGGTTAGGTTGACTAAGCCTTTGAACAAATGTATGATAAATATATATGTGCTTTAACGACGTTGAAGGGGAATAGTACGCAGCGAAGCCTTCAGAGAGTGGAACCGTTACGCTGAGAGGTTCTGCAGGAAGTGACTGCTACGAGTCGCCCCGGAGTTGCCTAAACCAAGCAGGAGCAGTCAGTGTTCCCCCAATTTAGGCCGGCCGCAGCCGTTATCTGTTTGAGTGTCATGCGAATGCTGTTCGCATGGAACAAAGGTGGTACCACGGAAGCTAAACCTTTCGTCCTTTATGATAAGGGCGGTAGGTTTTTTTTGTTTTTGTAGATCGATTTATGGAGGATGGAAATCATGTCAGGAAACCAAACGACAACGGCTATGCCAACGACTTACGACCCGAAGGCAGCTGAGCAGAAATGGTACGATTACTGGATGCAGGGTAAATTTTTTGAGGCAGGAAAACGCCCGGATGCACAAACGTATACAATTGTTATCCCGCCTCCAAATGTAACGGGCATGCTGCATATCGGCCATGCGCTCGATTTCACGCTGCAGGATATTTTGATCCGTACGAAACGCATGCAGGGCTATGATGCGCTCTGGCTTCCAGGCACAGACCATGCAGGGATTGCAACCCAAACGAAGGTGGAGCAGAAGCTCCGCGAGCAAGGGGTTTCTCGTTATGATCTAGGGCGGGAAGCTTTCCTTGAGAAGGTATGGGAGTGGAAGGATGAATATGCGAATACGATTCGCGAGCAGTGGGCGAAGATGGGTTTGTCCCTTGACTATTCAAGAGAGAGATTCACGCTGGACGATGGATTGTCCAAAGCTGTGCGCGAGGTATTCGTTCGTCTTTATAATAAAGGCTTGATCTACCGCGGCAAAAAAATCATTAACTGGGATCCTGCCGCTCGTACGGCGCTTTCGGATATTGAAGTGGAGCATAAGGAAGTAAACGGCCATTTGTACCATTTGAAATATCCGCTGAAAGACGGTTCAGGCTCCATCACAGTAGCGACAACTCGCCCGGAAACAATGCTTGGAGATACAGCTGTTGCTGTTCATCCAGAGGATGACCGTTACAAGCACTTAATCGGACAGCTCATTATTGTGCCGATTGTTGGGCGGGAAATTCCGATTATTGCTGATGAATATGTGGATAAGGAATTTGGTTCCGGCGCTGTAAAAATAACACCGGCACATGACCCTAATGACTTCGAGGTAGGCGAGCGTCATAGCTTGCCGCAAATTATCGTAATGGATGAGTCCGGGGTTATGAATGCTGAAGCTGGCCCGTATCAAGGGCTGGACCGGGCAGATTGCCGCAAGGCGCTTGTCAAAGACTTGCAAGAGCAAGGCGTATGCGTCAGCATTGAGGATCATGTTCATCAGGTTGGACACAGCGAGCGCAGCGGAGCTGTTGTAGAGCCATATTTGTCGACGCAATGGTTCGTGGCGATGAAGCCGCTTGCTGAAGCTGCAATTGCAGCGCAGAAATCAGGCAAGGGCGTAAATTTCGTGCCGGATCGTTTCGAGAAAGTATATTTAAACTGGATTGAAAATGTACATGATTGGTGTATTTCCCGTCAGCTGTGGTGGGGTCATCGGATACCGGCTTGGTATGATGATGCAACAGGCGAGATGCATATATCGCAAGAGGATATGAAGGGTGATCATCTTCGTCAGGATAACGATGTATTAGATACATGGTTTAGCTCCGCGCTATGGCCTTTCTCAACGCTTGGCTGGCCGGATCAGACAGAGGATTTGAAACGTTACTACCCGACAGACGTGCTTGTAACAGGCTACGATATTATTTACTTCTGGGTAGCGCGGATGATCTTTACTGCGCTTGAGTTTACAGAAGACCCGCCATTTAAGGATGTACTCATGCACGGTCTCGTTCGTGATTCAGAAGGTCGTAAAATGTCCAAATCGATTGGCAACGGTGTAGATCCGCTTGAAGTTATTGAGCAGTATGGCGCTGACGCTATGCGTTATATGATTTCAACAAGCAGCACGCCAGGCCAGGATTTGCGTTTCCGCTGGGAGAAGGTCGAGCAGGCTCGTAATTTTGCCAATAAGATTTGGAATGCTTCCCGTTTCGCTCTCATGAATTTGGAAGGCGTTGAAGCGAAGGACATTGATATAACGGTCGATCTGGGAACGGCTGACCGTTGGATATTGCATCGACTCAATGAGACGGTGCGCGATGTAACGCGTTTAATTGATAGCTATGAATTCGGTGAAACAGGACGTATACTGTATAATTTCATATGGGATGACTTATGTGATTGGTATATCGAAATCGCTAAGTTAAGCTTATATAGCACAGATGAGACAGCGAAGAAAGCAACGCAGTCCGTGCTGGCTTACGTGCTGGATCGTACGCAGCGTCTGATGCATCCGTTCATGCCATATATCAGTGAAGAAATTTGGCAGCACTTGCCTCATGAAGGCGAGACGATTACACTTGCTGAGTGGCCAGTCTATGATGCAGCGCTGGAAGCGCCTGAAGCAGTAAAAGAGATGGAATTGCTCATGGAAATCATTCGTTCCGTTCGTAATATCCGTGCTGAAGTGAATGTGCCAATGAGCAAAAAGATAGAATTGCTTATTAAGCCTTCAAGGGAAGCGGAAGCTGCGATAGTACTGCGAAATGAAGAATTCATTAAACGCTTCTGCGGAACATCGCTGCTTGAATCAGGTCTTCACATTAGCGCGCCAGACAAAGCAATGACAGCAATCGTGACAGGTGCGGAGCTTTATTTGCCGCTTGCCGGCCTGATCGATATCACGCAGGAAATTGCACGTCTTGAGAAAGAGCATCAACATTTAAATACGGAAGTTGAGCGCGTGGAGAAGAAGCTTAGCAATGAAGGCTTTGTAGCGAAAGCGCCAGCCAAGGTTATTGAAGAGGAACGCAGCAAGATGAATGATTACAGGGATAAACGCGATAAAGTGCTGGCAAGAATCGCAGAATTACGCGGCTAGCACAGCGGAAAACGGAAGAAGGAACGATATCAATGACGGATCAAACGATAGAGCATCGGACGAATGAGCCGCTGCATTCCTACGGGGATGCGGTTGAGTGGATTACGGGGCTTATTCCTTTTGGCATCCGGCCAGGTCTTGAGCGTATGGAAAAACTAATGGAGCTTGCGGGAAATCCGCATCGCAGACTGAAGTTTATTCATGTTGCAGGCACGAATGGGAAAGGCTCAACCTGTGCCTTTTTAACGAGTGTGCTGCTGCGCAGCGGCTATGATGTGGGTACCTTTACTTCACCGTACATTACGAAATTTACAAATCGGTTTCAATATAACGGTAACGATATCGAAGAGGATACACTTCTAAAGCTTGCAAATGAGCTCAAGCCGCATGTTGAGGCGATAGCTGCATCAGAGCTAGGCTCTCCGACCATGTTCGAGGTGTCAACTGCACTTGCGGTGTTATTTTATGCAACGGTTACTTATCCGGATTATGTGGTATGGGAAACGGGGCTTGGCGGACGGCTTGATGTGACGAATATCGTTCATCCCGTTGTTTCGGTCATTACGAACATCGGTCATGATCACATGGACCGTCTTGGAAACACGCTTGCTGCGGTGGCAAGCGAGAAGGCTGGCATAATCAAACCAGGGATACCGGTCGTTAGCGCAGTAACTCAGCCAGAAGCGGTCGAGGTGATCAAGCAAATCGCAGCCGACAAACAAAGCACGCTTTATTTGCTAGGCGAGCAGTTCCACGAAACTGAGCTTGCTGTCAGCCAGGATGAACAAAGCTTCCGCTTTAATAATTTGTTCCGTACGATCGAGCCGTTAACGATTACGTTAAATGGAGCACATCAGCGTACGAATGCGGCGGTTGCTGTTATGACGCTTGAAGTTCTTCGCCAATACAATGCTCTAGTTGTTGAGGATGAGGCATTGACCGAGGGATTGCGGAACGCAGCATGGCCTGGACGGCTTGAGATGGTATCGCAGGCACCGCGTATTTTGCTAGATGGTGCCCATAACCCTGAAGGCGCACAATCTCTGGCAGCTGCGTTAAAAAACACCTATAAATATGATCGTTTACATCTAATGATGGGTATGCTGGAGAATAAGAATCATCAGGATGTTCTTAAGCATATACTACCAATAGTGGATACGCTAATTGTGACCGAGCCTGATTTTCGAATGAAAAAAGATGCAAATGCTATGGCTGATTTGGTACGGGAAATGTGTCAGCAGCAGCCTGATAAGTATTCTTTCGAGCTGGTAGTGGAACAGGATTGGCAAGCAGCGTTAAAAAAACTACAACAGTTAACCGAGACAACAGATCTTGGAGTCGTAACAGGCACGCTATATTTGATAGCCGATGTTCGCTCCCGCATTTTGTACAACTCGGATTCTGAAAAAGGTTGGTGAACCGTCTTTGAATACGGCAGAACACGTTCATTTCATCGGAATCGGCGGTTACGGTATGAGTGCCATTGCCCGCGTTATGCTGGAAATGGGCTATAAGGTGACTGGATCCGATGTCGCGCGTCAAGAATTAACAGAGAAGCTTGCTGCGAATGGGGCCAGCATTTTTATCGGTCATCAGCCAGAGCATGTGAATGGTGCAGATTTAGTCGTTTACTCTACAGCGCTTTCTAAGGATAATGTGGAGCGTAAAGCTGCGGAAGATCTTAATATTCCTGTTCTTCATCGCTCTCAAATGCTGGCTAGATTAATGAATGCAGGCAAAGGAATCGCGGTTGCTGGAGCACATGGCAAAACGACAACTTCCTCTATGATTGCTCTAGTTATGGAATCATGCGGTGCGGACCCCACTTACATTATCGGAGGCGAGATCGTTAATGTAGGCACAAATGCAAAAGCAGGCAAAGGAGAATATGTCGTAGCGGAAGCAGATGAAAGTGATGGCTCTTTCCTTCACTACCATCCAACGCTAGCTATCGTGACGAATATTGAACCGGATCATCTGGAAAATTATGACGGCGATTTCGGCAAGCTGAAGGCAGCATATGTGCAATTTTTACAACAGGTAAAAGCGGACGGAAAAGCGATTGTGTGCGCAGATGATGAGACGGTTAACGAATTGATTCCTCAGGTGTACAAAGGAAATATTGATTTGTCGCAGCTTGTCACCTACGGCATCGAAGGTGACGCCGATTATAAAGCGGACAATATTGTGCTTGGCGACCGTAAGGTTTCCTTCACGATGACGCATAAAGGTACCCTTCTGGGTGAACTGGAGCTATCGGTTCCAGGAGTTCATAATGTGTATAATGCAATGGCTACCGTTATCACATGTCTCGAGTCAGGCTTGTCATTTGAGAAAATAAAGGAAGCTATTAAGCTGTTCAGAGGTGCAAAGCGTCGTTTCCAGGTGCTTGGCGAGGTTAATGATATTCTCGTGATTGACGATTACGCCCATCACCCAACGGAAATTAGAGCGACAATCACTGCTGCCAAAGCGACGGGTAAACGCATTATTGCGGTGTTCCAGCCTCAGCGCTATACGCGGACATTCTTCTTGTTCGAGCAGTTTAGTCGTGCTTTCCCAGAAGCTGATGAAGTAATCATTACCGATATTTATTCACCGGCAGGCGAGCTTCAAATTGAGGGCGTGAATTCAGGCAAGCTGGTAGAGCTGATCAAAAGCAACAGCAATACCAATACCGTCTATTTTCCGACCAAGGAAGAAGTGCTCGACTATTTGACTGCAAAGGTTGCGCCAGGCGATCTTGTCATAACAATGGGAGCAGGCGATATTTGGAAAGTAGCAGATTCGCTCGCAAAAACGTTGACATTGAAATCCAATAGTTAAAATCATACATGAAGAAAGCCCGGTCGTTCCATGATGGAACCGTCGGGCTTCTTTGTGTTTTTTCTTTATGCACCCGAACCGAAGAGTGTTAGTTTCACGTGCAAAGTTAGTGATAGTGAGAGAATTAGGCAATCATTTAAGACAAATGAGATAACGGTCTATTTTTTATTTATTGCATAATAAGTTTACTCCTTTAACAGTAACAAGGGGGACAGAGGTGGCGGATGGACAATGACGTTTTTTTTTCGAAAAGTTGACGCAGCTCACTGCGGCACGCTTCTTTCGGACGTAATGCGAGGATTCTACCAAGAGATCTAAGGAGGGTTAGAAGCTGTATACACGGTTTAAAAAGTTGTTTGCGATTAAAGGATACAGTTTATTCGTCATTTGCATGCTGCTAGTTGGTACCGGGTTCTCAATCACAGCGCCATATTTGTCCCTATATTTTACGGAAGATATTGGAATGAGTGCGGGAGCCTTTGGCGTTTTCATGGCAGTTAGTTCTTTAAGCGGCGTGGTGGTGAACACCCTCATTGCTAAACGTTCGGATAGCGGGCTGGACCGAAAATGGATTATTATGTTTGCCATGATTTCATCGGCTTTGGCATATGCCTCGTATTTAGTGTTTCATAACTTCTTTATTCTTTTGATTGTTGTCAGCCTTTTTAGTGGATTAGGGGCTCCTCTAATGCCGCAAATCTTTGCCTATGCACAGGAATCCGCAAATTCAAGCAATCCCGATGACAAGACGTTTGCCATGTCGACACTGCGCTCTCTCTTTTCCCTTGGATTTTTAGTCGGACCGTTAGTCGGGACATTAATTTTGACAGGGATGGGCTACAAGGGACTTTTTCTGGGGACAGCTGTTATTTATCTTACAATAGCATCTCTCGTATTCCTGTTTCTGCAAAAAAAATCAGTTGAAAGCAATATCGGAAAGAGAAAAAGTGCAAGTATCACTTCGCTCAAAAGCAGGCAGATTTGGCAGCCGGTTATCGCCTTCATTTTTCTATTTGCGGTTAATGCCATTAACACGATCAACACGCCATTGTTTATTGTGAATGAGCTTCATGGCACGCATACGGATGTTGGATTGGCGGTTAGTGTTTGCGCGGGTCTGGAAATTCCCATTATGCTTGTGCTCGGTGCCTTGGGCAGAAAGATATCGAACCATGCCCTGATGATTATCGGATGCTTTGTCGCTGTGATCTATTACATCATCTTAAGTGTATCGACCCAATCCTGGCATCTGATCGCAGCGCAGCTTCTGCAGGCATCGTTTGTTGCTATTGTCATGGGCAATGGACTAAGCTATTTCATGAATTTGCTGCCTCATTCACCGGGGCTGTCCACAACCATCTATTCCAACGCATCCACGATTGGAAGGTTAGTGGGAAGTCTGAGCAGCGGTTTCATTGCCCAGTTTGCAGGGTTTCGTCATGTTTATTGGGTGTGTCTGGCAGTTGTTATTTTCTCGCTCTTTATCTTATGGAGAACAAGATCCCATGTGGAAAAGCAAGTACACACAGCACAGACTAAATCCTTGTAGCCTGATTGTAGCCTGCAATAGAGTATTGTAATGCGCATGGGTAAGGATCGCTAACTAACGAAGATCGATTGTTCAATAAAACAGTGGCAGTCAAGGACGTTATTTACTCGTCCAAGGCAGTCGCTGTTTTCGTTTATTCGGTTATCTAATTCTTATTTTCTTTCAACACGTAACACACTGTTAGTTTGACCTTTATGCAGCCCCTGCCAGCTTCCAGCGGGTCCCGTAGGGACTAGCGCTCCAATCACCATAGAAACTCTGAATCGTCTGCCTTTCTCTCACGTTAGTCCAATTGCAGGAGTCCAGAGGGTGCAACCCTTGGGGCCCTCCCTTGGAAGGGAGGGTTTGGGTGGGTTCGAAATTTTTTAATGTTGAAAAATCATTTAAGGCAGGGTAGCAAACCCTCTTAGGGTCACTGGGTCTAAATCTCTTAAATGTCTCATAGATTAACCATAGAAGAATGGGACAAGGAGTGAATAATATGAACCATAAAAACCGAATTACTTACCGTTTTGACCGTAATGGACAGTCTATTAACGAAGATAAGCGTAGCTCTGAGAAAAAGCAGGAGACTACCATAAATACGTCAGACAAGCAAGCGAATGATAGCCATATTGAAGCTAAGCAAAACGTAATTCCGCTATATCCGGCTAAGGAGCAAAACTCAAGCAATGAGATGAGCCCTTGGCATAGCTCGTTTCAAGAGGATATTGGGGCGCTGGAGCAGCTTATTCGGAACTCGGATATGAAGCCGCTTCGGTCCGAACAGGCGCCAGTAAACAAGGCTGCAAGCTCTTCAAATGCCCCTAAACGAATTATTCCACTCACTTCAGCAGAAGAGCATGAATCGCTCCAGCAATTTGCAAATCAGGAACAGCCGGAACATATGCATGCTTACGAAGATGAGCTTGTTTATGATAATGAGCTGCTGCTAAATCGAATGCAGTCTACTAGAAGGATCCGTTCATCTAAAGGGCCGTCATGGTTTAATGTATTTTTGTCTGTTGCTGGCGCACTGGCTACGGGGGCTTTATTTGGTTATTTACTTTTGTCACTGTTTACAGGAGCAACTATATTTCCAAGCGGAAGCGGATCTAAGGTTCAACCGGATTCACAGCCAGCAATAGGAAGCTCTATTACAGGAGATGAGACCAATGCAAATACAAGTAATGGTGAATCAGGAGCGCTGCCATCTGGATCAGCTTCTAATTCGCAGACCGTCTCGCTTACAGGACTGGAACAGTCCTATTTCATGCTGCAATTCGGTGTTTTCAGCAATGCAGAGGGAAGGGATACGGCATTAGCACAGCTTGCAGATAAGGGGTTGGCATCTGCTGCTTTAACTAGCGCCAGCGATTTCCGCGTTTATGCTGGAGTGGCGACTAACCGGAGCAAAGCCCAGGCCATTAAAGCTCTTTTGCCTGATTTAGATCTTTATATCAAGGAAGTAACGATTCCATCACCAAGCAAGCTTCCTTATGACGGAACTGCGGAAAGCGCTCAAACCTTTTTTGAACAAGCGAGAGAGCTTGTCCGCATGCTGGATGAATTAACACTCGCACAGCTTGAGCAGCCTGCTTTGTCCCCGCTAAGTGATACGGCTGCAACTTCTTGGCAAGCAGAGCATCAAAAATGGACTGAAAGCGCAGCTGCGATACGAATAGGTATGAAAGAGGCAAATGGCAAGGCGAATTTGGATAAGCTTATACAATCGATTGATACAGCCGCTAAATCGATGCTGGAATATGATAAAAATCCATCACGCGCTCACTTGTGGACCACACAATCTAAACTAATGGAAGCAATTGTTAACCAAAAAAAATGGTTTGAGTCCATAAGCGCATTGTAAACGAATAGTATCATGCGTATAATAGATTCAGGTGTCATAACATGGCGAGAGGCGTTGAAAGATGAAGAAAAACGGCTGGTTTCTTCTCATTTTTATCATAATTGGTTTATTAGCTGGCGCTTTAGTAGCGCGGTGGCTGACTCCAGTGCCAAGCATTTCTTTTTTGACTAAACCCATTGAGGCATCATGGTCGCCTGCCATCGATTTATATGTGTTAAGCTTTAATATGTCGCTTGATTTTCAAATAAGCTTGTTCAGCTTAATTGGAGCTATAATAGCGATATGGTTGTACCGCAAAATGTAGATCGTCTATACTTCAGTCGATCGTTAGTATGAAGGAGCATAGTAAATCTTACATGGAACCGTTAAAAGCACGCAATAAAACGATAAGCCGGCTCGTGCTGGCTTCTTCGTCGCCGCGCCGGAAGGAACTGGTCGCATCCCTGGACCTTTCTTTGCCGGTTTATATTTTGTCCACGGATACGAATGAATCAACGGAAGCAGACTGGACGCCTGTGCAAGTTGTGGAACAGCTTAGCTTGCGCAAGGCGGCAGCAGCATCTGAGCTCCTGCGGCAGCAGAACAATACAGAAGCATCGCTTATTATTGGTTCAGACACGATCGTTGTGCTGGAGGGAGAGGTGCTCGGTAAGCCTGTCAATGCTGAAGATGCGAAGCGTATGCTAAGTCGTCTGCAAGGTCGTCATCATGAGGTGTATACAGGTGTAGCTTGCCTGCTTTCAACGAATGATGAAGCTACTGTTGCCCATCGAATGACTAGGGTACAAATGAAGCCGCTTAGTAAAGATCAAATCTCCAAGTATGTAGCCACTGGCGAACCACTAGATAAAGCAGGCTCATACGGCATACAAGGTCTAGGCGCAACCATTGTCGAGCGAATAGACGGATGTTATTTTAACGTTGTTGGATTACCGCTATCGCTTCTATCAGACATGCTAAGTCAATATGATATTCATGTTTTTTAACACATGAGGCAGTATATGGCTACTATTATTATTCGAAAAGGCGGGATTGGGACATGGAGCCGCAATATATGATTTTGCGTGATGTCCCCCATGAAGAACGTCCAAGAGAGCGCATGATGCGATATGGGGCAGAAGCACTCAGCCATGCTGAATTGCTTGCAATATTGTTACGCACGGGAACGCAGAGGCAATCTGCTGTTCATCTTGCTGGAGCTGTTCTGAAGCAATGCGGCAGCTTGCGCAATTTAATGGATATGAGCATGGAAGAAATGACAGCCATTCGAGGAATAGGTCCAGCTAAAGCGATTCAGCTTCGTGCTGGAATCGAGCTGGGAAGACGTATTACGCGCAGCCGATTAGGTGATGCCGTAACCGTACGCAAGCCTTCTGATGCGGCGGATTACGTGATGGAAGAGCTCCGTTATTTAAAGAAGGAGCACTTTGTATGTTTGTTTTTAAACACTAAAAATCATATTATTGCCCGGGAAACATTGTCAATGGGCACGCTAAACGCATCGTTAGTGCATCCCCGCGAAGTATTTCGTGCCGCGATTCAGCGGAGCAGTGCATCTATTATTTGTGTGCATAATCATCCAAGCGGTGATCCTACACCAAGCCCTGAAGATATTGCGCTGACGAAGCGTTTGGCAGAAGCAGGTCAACTGGTCGGCATTGAAGTGCTGGATCATTTAATTATTGGAGACGGACGTTACCTGAGTTTGAAGGAACAAGGATATATGTAATATAATATAAAGGGATTGTGGCAATTAGAAGGGAGCAAGAACATGTTTGGTGGTTTTTCAAAGGATTTAGGTATCGATTTAGGGACAGCGAATACGCTAGTATTCGTCAAGGGAAAAGGAATTGTTGTAAGGGAACCTTCGGTGGTAGCCCTTCGTACAGATACAAAAACAATTGAAGCAGTAGGCGAGCAAGCTAAGAAGATGATTGGTAGAACGCCTGGAAACATTCGCGCTGTTCGTCCGATGAAGGATGGCGTAATTGCTGATTTCGAAACGACTGCAACGATGATCAAATATTTTATTAAACAAGCGCAAAAGCAACGCTCGCTATTCCCGCGTCATCCAAGCGTTATGGTATGCGTGCCTTCTGGTATTACGGCTGTTGAGAAGCGTGCGGTTGAGGATGCTACTAAGCAAGCAGGAGCTCGCGAAGCTTTCACAATTGAGGAACCTTTCGCTGCAGCAATCGGCGCAGATTTGCCTGTATGGGAGCCGACAGGCAGCATGGTTGTAGATATTGGCGGAGGTACTACTGAGGTTGCGGTTATCTCGCTTGGCGGTATCGTTACAGCTCGTTCCATTCGTGTAGCCGGAGATGAGATGGACGAGGCTGTGGTTCAATATATTAAACGTCAATACAACTTAATGATCGGTGAACGTACATCTGAGCAGTTAAAAATGGAAATCGGGTCTGCTTTGCCGCTTGATCCTCCTGAGAAAATTGAAATTCGTGGTCGGGATCTTGTATCCGGCCTGCCAAAAACATTATCGATCTCATCTCACGAAATTACGGATGCGTTGACAGATACAGTCAATGCTATTGTCGACGCCGTGAAGGTTACGCTCGAGAAATGTCCGCCAGAGCTTTCGGCTGATATTATGGATCGTGGAATCGTACTTACGGGCGGAGGAGCTTTGCTCCGCAATATGGACAAGCTGCTGCAGCGCGAGACAGGAATGCCTGTTATTGTAGCAGATAACCCACTTGATTGCGTTGCTATCGGAACCGGCCGCTCGCTGGATCATATTCATTTATTCAAAGCGAGAGGCTCATCTTCCCGTTCAAGACGTTAATGGCAATACTTGGAAAAAGGATATGAATAATGGGCAGGTGGTCTAGCTGTTTAAGCTAATGCGAAATAAGCGTATGTTCATGCTTATGATCGGTTTTATTCTCTGCATTGCGGTTATCGGCTTCTCGCTCAGTAACCGCAAGGAATTGACTTGGCCTGAAAAGTTTTTGAAGGATTCAACTGGATACGTACAGCAATGGTTTTACAAGCCCGCTGGTTATATAGCGGGCTTCTTTGAGGAAATCGGAAATTTACGCACCATTCACGAGGAGAATGAGCAGCTGCGCATTACGGCAGCGGCTTATTCCCGTGATAAAATCAAGTATAACTTCATTGAGAAAGAAAACGCGCGTTTCAAGGAAGAGCTTGAGTTCACTAAGCGGCAAAAGGAAATGTACAATTATAATTATTTGATTGCACAGGTTATATCCGTAAGCAACGATGCCAACAATCACTCGATGAACATTAATCTAGGCTCTAAAAACGGAATTAAGCCTAATATGGCGGTAACAACGATTGATGGACTAATTGGACTTACGAGTTCGGTAACCCCCTATACAGCCACTGTCACACCTATTACCGAGCTGGATGAAGCATCGCCGACATTCAATTCCATCGCTGCAACTGTGATGGGACGCGAGGATGATTCATTTGGTATTCTAAGCAGCTACAACAAAGAAACTTCAAGAATTCTTATGACGAGAATTGCAGAGAATGATAAGATGCAAGCCTATGATACTGTAATTACATCAGGCCTAGGCAATATTTATCCAAGAGGTATTGTGATAGGCACGATCGAAACGATACAGGTTGGCGATTTTGGTCTTACTTCTACAGCAACTGTAAAGCTTGCCGCAAGCTTTGATCATTTAACTGAGGTGTTTGTGGTTCAGGTTCCTGAATTGGAGGAAAATGAATAATGAGCATGAATCGGATCATCGCGATAATGCTTCTCTTGTTCATTATTGAAGGAGCTGTTATGCCATGGATCATTCCTGCCGGCTACGGCAGTCGGATCATTCCGCACTTTATGTTCGTAATGGTTGTTTTCTCGGCGCTCTACAGCGGACGTCACCGAGCTTTATTTCTTGGCGTTAGCTTCGGTCTTCTTCAGGATGTCGTTTATTTCGGCCATTTGCTTGGCGTACATTCATTTGTGATGGGTTTAATCGGGTATTATACAGGTGTTCTGCTGGAACGCCGTCGTGCAACGCTCATGATGGCAATAGCCATCATCGGATTTGCTTGTATACTCTACGACAGCTTAATATTTTTTGTTTATAAGGTATTCCGTATTACCAATGAGACCTACGCATGGGCACTAATAGATTATATTCTCCCGAGCTTATTTCTCCAGCTGGCATTCGCCCTAGTAGTTTATGTTCCTGTTAGACGATGGTTTGAAGCGCAATCGAAAGCGGCTCCAGAAAAGCAAGAGGAATAAAATAACGAGTACAGGCAGGAATATGTTGGAGCAAGCAAGAATTCAATAGGTTGGGGAGGGACGAACGTGACCGAGAGACAGCATATTATTATTAAAGGCGTTAAAGAAGGTCTCGTGTTCCTTCTCGACGATAAGTGTGAATTCGCTACGCTTCTAGACGAGCTGCAATATAAGCTTGAGAAAACGCATCAGCAGTTACTTACGGGTCCTCTTGTCCATGTCCAGGTAAAGCTTGGTTCCAGGCATATAACGGACGACGATAAGGATCGGATCAAAAGTGTCATTAAGTCGCAAGGCAATTTAATGGTACAGTCCGTTGAATCGGACCCGCCGCTGATCGATTCCGAGCAGCAGAAACAGCCGAATCTGCAAGTGTTAACCTCTATTATTCGCTCAGGACAAACCTATGAGCATGATGGGGATTTGCTCTTAATCGGCGATTTGAATCCAGGCGGAACACTGCTCTGTACAGGGGATATTTATGTGCTTGGAGCATTGCGCGGCGTCGCGCATGCGGGCATAGGAGGACGGACCGACGTCATTATTGCAACATCGCTAATGCGGCCTACTCAGCTTCGCATAGCGGATGTTATCAGCAGGCCGCCGGAAGAGTGGATGACTGGCGATGCTTCAATGGAGTTTGCTTTCTTAAGCGAAGGTAGAATGCAGATTGATAAGCTAGCGCAATTATTCCGCATACGTCATAATCCTATTATGTTTAAAGGAGTGTAGAACATGGGAGAAGCAATTGTTGTGACATCAGGGAAAGGAGGAGTCGGCAAGACGACTACCTCGGCAAACCTGGGCACTGCGCTAGCTTTGCTTGGCAAGAAAGTATGTATGGTGGATACCGATATCGGACTTCGGAATCTAGACGTCGTTATGGGTCTGGAGAATCGAATCATATATGATCTGGTTGATGTAGCGGAAGGCCGCTGCCGTTTGAATCAAGCTCTCGTTAAGGATAAACGATTCGACGAGCTTTACATGCTCCCTGCCGCACAAACGAAGGATAAGGATTCAGTTACTCCTGAACAGGTACGCAATATGATTCTAGAGCTGAAGAAGGAACATGATTACGTCATTATCGATTGTCCGGCCGGGATTGAGCATGGCTTCCGCAATGCGATTGCGGGTGCGGATCGTGCAATCGTTGTTACAACTCCGGAGAATGCAGCAGTACGTGACGCAGACCGTGTTATCGGCTTGCTGGAGCAGGAAAAGATCCCCTCCAAGCTCATCATTAATCGAATTCGACAAAATATGATGAAAAACGGCGATATGCTTGATATTGATGAAATTTGTCAGGTGCTGGCCGTTGATTTAGTTGGAATTGTACCCGATGATGAGAAAGTTATTTCTGCTGCAAACACTGGAGAGCCGACAGTAATGAATCCATCCTCGCGCGCTGCTATCGCCTACAGAAACATCGCCCGCCGAATATTGGGAGATATGGTTCCCCTTATGCTGCTTGATGAGAAGGCGGGAGCGTTCAAGCGTTTCCGTAAGTTTCTTGGAATAGGATGAATGCGATTTGCTTAATAAAATAAAAAAGCTGGATTGGGGAATTTTAATTATTTTAGTATTCCTCATGATTATCAGCATCGTTGTTCTTCATAGTGCTACAGCCAATTTCCCTAAATATGCAAGCTCCGATATGCGCCAGCTGATGTTTTATGGCATAGGATTTTTCATAGCAATTGCCGCAACCTTATTTGATTATCGCATTGTGCTCAAAAGCTGGCATGTGCTGTATGGTTTCGGTGTTTCTTTGCTGATTCTCGTCTATTTCTTCGGACAGACCATCAATGGTGCCAGAGGCTGGTTCAAATTCGGCAGCTTGTCGATTCAACCTGCTGAAATCGTCAAGATTGTTCTCATAATCGGCATCGCCTATTTGATGGGGCGTCGACGGGGTGAACGGTTAACCTTTACACAAGATCTGATTCCGATCGGAGCTTTTTCTTTAGTACCCTTTGTTTTGGTCATGATTCAGCCGGATTTGGGTAATGCGATTATTTACCTGGTTATCGTTCTCGGCATGCTTTGGATTGGAAATGTGAAATATACGCATGTTATAACGGGTTTGGCTGTTGTTGTTGGCGGACTTGTTCTGTTTGTCTCTCTCTTTAATATGTTCAACACTGAAATATACGATTATTTGAGCGATAAGGGCATGGGGCATTGGCATGGAAGAATCAATACGTTCATTAACCCGGAAGAAGCAAGCTCTGATGCGAAATTTCAATCAGAAAATGCGCAAATTGCGATTGGCTCGGGCGGTTTGAACGGTGACGGTTACATGAATGGCGATATGAAAAACGGCGGCTTTATTCCTTACCCTTATTCTGATTCGATCTTTGTGGTCATAGGTGAGGAATTCGGCTTTCAAGGCTCAGCCATATTGCTATTGTTATACTTCTTGCTTATTTACCGCATGATTATGATCGCTTTCAAATGTTATGATTTGCGAGCTTCATTTATCGTGATTGGAATTGTCTCCATGTATGTATTTCAAATTTTCCAAAATATCGGAATGATGATCGGCCTTATGCCGATTACAGGCATTACATTGCCTTTCATCAGTTATGGGGGAACTTCTCTCCTGCTTAATATGATGTCAATCGGACTTGTATTTAGCATTAAAGCCCATCAAGAGGTTTATGAAATGGCTGAGTAAGAGGCCTGCTAAAGCTGCTTCTGAGACGGATAAAATCCGTTCACAGAGGGAGCTTTTTTTATGTTCATAACACTCTCGCATACTTGTCTTACTCGTTACATATCCATGAATAAAGGAATAAGCTGTCGGCAGCGACGATGGAAGCGAGGGGAAGCGAGATGAAGATGAAGGACGGAGTTAACAAAAACAGGCAGGAAAAAATGAAAGCTATGCTGGAAAGGCAGTTGATATCGGAATCTGCGGAGGAGAGCAATCCTGAAACTTATTTACCGCTGCAGGAACCATTTTTCTATGAGCAGGACAGGGAGGAGCTTGATCCTGAAGCGGTATGGAAAAGTAATCCCAACCCTTGGGCGAGCTGGAGCGAGGATAATAGCTTTGGTGATAAAAGGAGATTCGTAAAAGGTCCAGACATAGCCAATCAAAAGGATCCCTCTTTTGGTCCGCATAAATATACATTCCGCAAAGAGCTCCAGTGGAAGCTGGCTATCGCATTATTGATATTTGCGACGATATGGGCTTTGTTCCGATACGATAATGAATGGACACAGGGCGGACAAGCATTGGTCAAGCGCGCTTTGACCGATGAAATCGATTTTGCTGCGGCTGCAACCTGGTACAAGGAGACTTTTGCGGGAGCTCCCTCCTTCATTCCTATCTTTCAGAACGAATCACAAACGGCGGTAGGAGCAGATGGAACGGTCATTCTTCCTATCGTCGCCCCATTGCATAGCTCATCTCTTATCCGAACCTTTGCAGAGCTTCTTAACGGCATAGAACTGGCGGGCGGCTCAGAGCAGGAGGTAGTAGCTGTAGAAACGGGACGAGTGATTGTCGTTACCAACGAGGAAAAGGACGGCGCAACGATTGTTATTCAGCATGCGAATAATCGAGTGACGGTCTATGGATTGTTAGGTACAACAGATGTGAAGGTTAACGACTGGGTTGAAGCGGGTGATCCGATTGGTCATTTGCTCACATCTGTTGGTTCGGAGCCGAGCATGCTCTATTTTGCAGTGAAACAAAATGGCCTTTATATCGACCCTGTGGGCGTGATACCGATTGATTAAATGGAAAGGAATGATTTGGTCGGTTCATCCATTGTTCGTCATTATTATGCTGGGATCGGTTATAACCGGCTACTTCGCAGAGCTGTTTACGTTATTTCTGCTGGTATTCGTCCATGAGCTGGGGCATGTGCTTGTTGCAAGAAGCTTCGGATGGACGATTCGCGAGGTGAAGCTGCTTCCTTTTGGCGGTGTAGTCGAGGTAGAAGAGGCTGGCGGTGTTCCGGCGAAGGAAGAAGCGCTTGTTGCCATAGCAGGGCCGCTGCAAAATCTCTGGATGGGATTAGCAGCTTTTGTATGCGGCAAGCTTGGCTTCTGGGATGCTGGCTGGGCGGAGTATGTATGGAAAGCGAATATGATGATTGGCTTGTTTAATTTACTTCCGATTCACCCGCTTGATGGCGGAAAGCTGCTGCAAGCCGCATTAAGCTATCGCATTAATTATTATAGAATGCTTATTTGGTCAGCACGCATCAGCCTGCTGTTCAGCGTGCTAATGATAATAAGTTCATTTCTTCCTATGCTGATCTATCGAGACGGCCTGCAGCTTAATTTGCTCATTGTTGGCATATTTCTGTTCATGACGAATTGGACGTACTATCGGAACGTTCCTTTTTTGTTTTACCGCTTCTTAATGTACCGCGGACGGGTCACCATTCATGCCTTATCGAAAGGTCATATAGCTAGTCCTATCATTGTCAACAGCCGACAGTCGGTGCTATCGGTTGCCAAATTATTTCTCAGAGAGCAGTATCATCTGATTTATATGGTTGTGCCAGGAACCAATGAAGTGAAAGTATTGCCCGAGCAGAAAATTGTCGAAGGATGTTTGTCGGAAACAAATCCGGGCCGTGCAGTATCCGAGCTTTTCATGTAAAATAGAAAAAAAGCTAACTGGGCAGGTGATCGCTGGATGAAGCAAATGTTGTTGCATGTCCACGGTGAAATGCTGCAAACCGCAGTGCTCGAGAATGGACGCCTAGTCGAATTTTTCATGGAGACATCCAAAGCCAGCAGTTTGGTTGGAAATGTCTATAAAGGTCGTGTCGTTAATGTTCTGCCTGGCATGCAGGCAACATTCGTTGATATTGGATTATCCAAAAATGCTTTTTTGTATATTGATGAGCTGCTGGATCCTCACTTGGAGAAGCAGCCCAAGCCAAAACCTCTCATACAGGATTTAGTTAAACCTGGTCAGGAAATTATTGTACAAGTCATGAAAGAGCCGTTTGGGGGCAAAGGAGCTCGTGTAACGACACATTTCACGCTGCCTGGACGTTGGCTGGTATATATGCCCAATGCGGATTATGTCGGCGTTTCAAAGAAGATAGCTGCTGAAAGCGAGCGGACAAGGCTTCGCGGCATTGGGGAGAAGCTAAGGCAAAGCGGAGAAGGCATTATACTTAGAACAGCGGCTGGCGGTGAGAGCGAGAGCTCGTTGCATGGTGACGTCTCTCAGTTAAGAGCGTTATGGCAAGTCATAATGGAGCAAGTGGATGCTTCGCAGGCACCCGCCGAGCTGCATAGGGAAGCCGGCTTAATGATACGTACGGTACGTGATACATTAACGATGGACATGGATGAAATATGGATAGATGATTCTGATCGGTTTGAGGAAGCTTCAGCCTTGCTCCAGGAAATGACGCCACTGCTGCGGGAGCGGTTGAAACGATACGAGTCCAAAAAGGGAGCTGCCCTGTTTGATGCCTATCGTGTTACAGAGCAGATTTCGAGAGACTTCGAACGTCGAATATCGCTTGAATGCGGCGGTCATCTCATATGGGAGGAAACAGAAGCGCTGACGGTTATCGATGTGAACACAGGAAAGTTCACGGGAACCTCTGGGCTTGAAGATACCGTGTTTCGTACAAATTTGGAAGCGGCTGATGAAATAGCAAGATTGCTTCGCGTGCGGGATGTCGGGGGAATTATTATTATTGATTTTATAGATATGGGAGAAGAAGAGCATCGCGAGAAGGTCATGCATAGGCTGATCGAGAAGGCGCGCAATGATCAAACGAAATGCACGGTCTTAGGCTGGACAAGGCTGGGCTTGCTTGAGCTTACACGCAAGAAGGCACGTGAGAATGCGGTTCATCAACTGACGGAGCGCTGTCCAAGCTGCGGCACGGCGGGAATCCGCCCATCCACAATGAAATAGTTTTCTTTTATTTGACGATAATAATTGATATAGCTTGCATAGTATGATAAACTCATTGGGTGTGTGTCTCGTGCCTCGTGAGGAATGAGATGTACAAGTACCGCTCCGATTGGGTAAATAAGTGTTTACAGCTTAAGCTGTAAGCCACCTGAATTAGGCGAGTCTTCGAAAATAAGGAGGTGCACCAACTATGTTCGCAATCATTGTAACTGGCGGTAAGCAATACAAAGTTCAGGAAGGCGATGTTATCTACATCGAGAAACTGGACACAGAAGCAGGCGAGAGCGTAACGTTTGATCGTGTTTTGGCAGTATCCAAGGGTGACGGTCTTGTGACTGGAACTCCGGTTGTTTCCGGCGCTACTGTAACAGGTAAAGTCGAAAAACAAGGAAAAGGCCAAAAGATCATCGTTTACAAATACAAAGCCAAAAAGAACTATCGTCGTAAGCAAGGTCATCGTCAACCGTTCACAAAAGTAACAATCGAGAAAATCCAAGCGTAAGAGGGATTTTTAATGATAACTGTTACATTTGTAAGGAAGACTGCTGACAGACGGATCGTATCATTTGCAGTCGAAGGACATGCTAAATATGCGAAGCTCGGCAAGGATATTGTTTGCGCGGGCGTGTCGGCCGTTTCGGTCGGCACCGTTAATGCAATCGAGGCGCTTGCAGGAGAAGAGCTGCCGTACAAGATGAAGAACGGCTGGCTCTCGTCGGATATTCCGACGTTAGCTGACGAGGCTTCTGATGGACGGATGCAGCTCCTGCTTGAATCCATGGCGGTAATGCTTGACACAATTGCAAAATCATACGGCAAGCATGTTGTCATTCGTGAGCAGCTTGTTTAAGCTCTTACGAAGTGGTTTGCTTCACAAACCTAAGCGCATGCTTACGAAGTAGGTTTGCTTCACAAACCTTAAGAAGGAGGGAATATCTATGTTGAAACTGAATCTTCAGCTTTTCGCTTCGAAGAAAGGTGTTGGTTCCACAAAGAACGGACGTGACTCGCAGTCGAAACGCCTTGGGGCGAAACGTGCTGACGGTCAAACCGTATCTGCAGGAAGCATTTTGTTTCGCCAACGCGGAACAAAAATTCACCCAGGAACCAATGTAGGCATCGGGAAAGACGATACGCTATTTGCGAAAGTAGAAGGCGTAGTGAAGTTCGAACGTTGGGGACGCGACCGCAAAAAAGTGAGCGTATACCCAGCTGATTTGGCTCCGGTAGCTGCAGCAGTAGAAGCTTAAGTCAACTTATATGTGCAACAAGCCCCGGCCTGCATCGCTAGGCCGGTTTTTTTTATTTCAAGGCTAATGACCACGCGTTTGACGCGTGGTATACTGGATAAGCTAGGAAAAACGATGAAAGTAGGATCAATCGATGGGACGCTTAATAACGGCGAAGTATTATGCGGCGGCAACAGTTATCGTGCCATGCGCTGCTGTACTTATTTGGCCTTCTAAAGTGTGGTTAATTGCTATCTTTCTCGTTTGGCTTATTGCTGCTGCAATTTACTGGATATTAACGGAACGGAAGGAACATGCGCAGCGAACGGACCGGACGATTCAATCACTGCAAACTGCAAGTATACGAACACTTAATCATCATCGGCATGACTGGATGAATGACTTGCAAGTTGTGTTCGGCTATATCAGGCTGAAGAAGCTGGATAAAGCAGCCGAGTATGTGGAGAAAATAAGTGAACGGATGCAAGCCGAAAGCAATATTTCAAAGCTTGGCGTTCCATCCTTAATTAGTTATATTCAATCCTTTCGGACGATTTCGAATACGCTGGAGCTGCAGGTTGTCATTAAAGGCGCGATTCATTTGAACGAAATAACGGCAGAAGCCAATCAAATAGCCGATTCGCTCATTCACACGATTAACGCATATCGGTTTGCAGTGAAGCCGAGCTATGGCAATGCTGCTGTTCTTACACTTGAGCTTTCTCGGGATGATGAAGCGCTGTACGCAGCTTTTTATTACGAAGGCGAGCTGATGAATGAGCAGCAATGGAAACAAAAAATACAACAGCAGTTGGAAGGCGCGTTAATGCAGCCGATCAACTTCGAGCAGCCATATGCAAAAATGCTGCTGAGGGCGGAAATGCGCGCGTGAACGGAGGCACAACATGTTTGTCGATAAAGCGAAGATATTTGTAAAAGGCGGCGACGGGGGCGATGGTATCGTTTCGTTTCGTCGTGAGAAATATGTCGAGCAGGGTGGACCTGCAGGCGGCGACGGCGGTCGCGGCGGCGATTTGATTTTCCAAGTGGACGAAGGCCTTCGCACATTAATGGATTTCCGCTATCAGAAGCATTTCAAGGCAGATCGCGGTGAACGCGGCAAAGTAAAGAGTATGCATGGAGCTGGAGCTGAGGATACAATTGTCCGTATACCTCCAGGCACCATTATTATTGATGACGATACGCAAGAAATTATTGCGGATATGACACGTCACGGTCAGAAGGTTGTAATCGCAAAAGGCGGACGAGGCGGACGAGGCAATATTCGTTTCGCTACTCAGAATAATCCTGCTCCTTACATCTCTGAGAATGGGGAAGAAGGGCAAGAGCGCTGGGTTGTGCTTGAGCTTAAAGTAATGGCCGATGTAGGACTTGTCGGATTCCCAAGCGTTGGAAAATCGACGCTGCTATCCGTTGTATCGGGAGCGAAGCCAAAGATTGGCGCGTATCACTTCACGACAATTACTCCTAATCTAGGCGTAGTTGATGTAGGGGACAGCCGCAGCTTTGTTATGGCTGATTTGCCGGGTCTTATTGAAGGCGCACATGAGGGCGTAGGTCTTGGACATGAGTTTCTGCGTCACGTTGAACGGACCCGGGTCATTATTCATGTCGTTGACATGTCTGCATCCGAAGGCCGCGATCCATTCGATGACTGGCTGAAAATCAATGAAGAGCTTGTTCTCTATAATGAGAAGCTGGCTGATCGTCCGCAAATTATCGCAGCTAACAAAATGGACATGCCGGATTCAGCTGAGCAGCTTGAGATATTCAAGCAGAAGCTCGCGGAAGCTAGCGGTGATCGTCAATATGAGATACTGCCTATTTCCTCGCTGACGAAGCAAGGCATTCAAGAGCTGCTTTACAAAGCGGCTGATATTCTGGACACTGTATCGGATCAGGTTGAGATCAATGACGTGAAAGATGTAGCGGAAAGAAAGGTTTACACTTACGAGAAGAAAGAAGAAACGACATTCGCGATCCATAAAGAGGATGAAGTATTCGTTATCGTAAGCGAAGGCATCGACAAATATATGAAACGAATGAATCTAACCTCCTATGACGCTGTTATGCGTTTTGCGCGGACCATGCGTAAAATGGGTGTGGATGCGGAGCTTCGCAAAATGGGGGCTAAGGACGGCGATTTAGTTCAAATTGGCGACTTTTCCTTCGAATTTTTTGAAGGCAGCGACTATAACCCTAACGGTTAAAATAAAAAAAGCTATAACTGGCGAGCCAGTAAAGCTAATAAGTTAACAGAAGACGGCGAAAGCCGTCTTTTGTTGTTTGCCTATTGCTCGAAATCATAAATTTCGATATAATGTCCACTATGGATGAACAATTGTCTTTTTGAGGAGGACGTATAGTGACTAAACGCTATTATGTCGTTCGGGAGGACATTTTACCGGAAGCGATCATAAAGACGATACAAGTGAAGGAGATGCTAAGTCGAGGCGAAGCGTTAACCGTCCATGAGGCGGCTGAACGAGCGGGACTGAGCCGAAGCGCCTTCTATAAGTATAAGGATGGCGTCTATGCGCTTAATGAGCTGGAACGAGAGAGAATCGCCACGATATCGATGGATTTGGATCATCGCTCTGGCGTGCTGTCGAAGGTGCTCAGCATGGTAGCGAGCCTGGACGGTAATGTGCTGACAATGAATCAGAGCATACCGCTGCAAGGCTTTGCTAATGTCGTCATTTCTGTTGATATCTCGCAGCTAACCGGGGAATTGTCGTCGCTCGTCGAATTGCTTCGCAGTCAAGCAGGCGTGCGTAAAGCTGCGGTCATCGGACAAGGTTAATAGGATTAGACAACGGAGGGAATATATGAAGCCGGTTAAAGTAGGTTTATTGGGATTAGGTACTGTTGGAACAGGTGTTGTCCGCATTGTAGAAGGACATCAAGAGGATTTGGCTAGTCAGGTTGGTTCGCCTATCGTTATTGAAAAGGTGCTCGTGCAGAACAAGAGCAAGTTACGCAATATTGCCATAGATTCAGATAAGCTGACGGAGGATCCATGGGAGATTATCCGTCATCCTGAAATCGATGTTATCGTTGAAGTAATGGGCGGTGTTGGTCTAACGAAGGAATATATTATGGAAGCACTCTCACTTGGCAAGCACGTCGTAACGGCAAACAAAGATTTAATGGCGCTGCACGGACCGGAGATTCTGGCTAAGGCTGAGGAGAATCGTTGTGATGTGATGTACGAGGCTAGCGTTGCCGGAGGTATTCCAATTATCCGTACGCTTGTTGAAGGCTTCTCTTCCGATCGGATTACGAAGATAATGGGTATCGTCAACGGCACAACTAACTTTATTCTGACAAAGATGAGTCAAGAGGGCGCATCTTATGTAGATGTATTGAAAGAAGCGCAGGAGCTCGGTTATGCCGAAGCGGATCCGACTTCAGATGTCGAAGGTCTTGATGCAGCCCGCAAAATGACGATTCTTGCTACAATTGGCTTCCGCGCGAATGTGGCGCTTGAGGACGTATCTGCGCAAGGCATTTCTTCAGTAAGCAAAGAGGATATTTTGTATGCAAAGCGGCTTGGCTATGAATTGAAGCTGCTGGGCATTGCGGAGCGTCAGGATGATCTTATCAGCATCAGCGTACAGCCAACAATGGTCAAACAATCACATCCTATTGCATCGGTTAACGGTGTATTTAATGCGGTATATGTATACGGTGAGGCCGTAGGCGAAACGATGTTCTACGGAGCAGGCGCTGGCGAGCTTCCTACAGCTACTTCAATTGTGTCTGATCTTGTTGCTGTTGTGAAAAACCTTAAGCTGGGTGTAAATGGCATGCAGGGCAGCCTATCTTACAAAGAGAAGAAGCTGAAAACAGATGAGCAAATTTCTTCGAAATATTTCTTGCTGCTTCAAGTAGCGGATCGCGCCGGTGTGCTGGCTCGCATTACACAAGTATTTGCTGATTTTGAGGTCAGCCTGGAATCTGTCCTTCAGCAGCCGAATCCATTAAATCCTGAAGCTGAAATTATTATTATCACACATGATGCGAATAAAGCAGCCATTAAGAAGGTGCTCCAAACGTTTGAATCGCTGGATGTTGTTAATCAAGTGAAGAGCGTTTATCGCGTAGAAGGTTAATCGGTATGAATAATCGCAGAGTCATTGTCAAAATACCCGCAAGTACTGCAAATTTAGGTCCGGGCTTCGATACGCTTGGTATGGCTCTTTCTTTGTACGCATGGATTGAGCTCAGTGTATGTGAACGAACGGAGTTTCAGCTTTACGGTGATGGAATGAAAGGCTTGCCGAGAGACAAATCAAATCTTATATATAAAGTAGCTCAGCTTGTTTTTAAGGAAGCGGACGTTACTGTTCCAGAGATTTCAATTTCGATGTACAGCGATATCCCACTTACACGCGGTCTTGGCAGCAGCGCGTCTGCTATCGTAGGCGCTCTAGCTGCTGCGAATGCGTTAATTGGGAGCCCGCTGACGGATCATAAGCTATTCCAGATGGCCACGGCGTTAGAAGGGCATCCAGATAACGTAGGTGCATCCCTATTCGGCGGAATTGTTGTATCGGCATGGGACGGGGAGCGAGCAGACTATGTTCGGATCGAACCGCCTCGTCAGCTTGAGACGCTGGTCGCTATCCCTGCATTTCAGCTCTCAACGGAGAAGGCTAGACATGCGCTTCCATCACAAATTAGCATGGCTGACGCCGTATTCAACGTAGGTCGCAGCTCTTTGCTTGTTGCAGCGCTTGCCAGCGGCGAGCTAAGCATTATTCGCCATGCGATGAAGGATCGGCTGCACCAGCCTTACCGCGCAGCGTTAATTCCCGGTATGGCGAACATACTTGAGCATGCGGTAGAATATGGCGCGCTTGGCGCGGCGCTTAGCGGAGCGGGACCAACACTAATCGCATTTGTTGATTCTAATTGCGACCGGAAGTCAGAGTTGGAGCAGTTTTTAATTCAAACCCTGAAGCAAGCGGGCATTGCAGCCGAGACGCTTTGGTTGTCGCCTTGTGTGCATGGTCCACAAATTACAATAGAGAATATGAAGGAACAGCCAGCATTATCTTTATTGGATAGAATAAAAGGAGAAGTTACGGCATGAAGACGATAGCGGTATTACCGGCCGGCTCCGTGTCAGATGAAGCGGCTAAACATTTATTTCAGAATGAAGAAGTAAATTGGAAGCATCATCGCCTTATATCAGATGTTTTCTTATCCACAGTTAACGGAGTTAGCGATTATAGCATCATACCAATTGAGAACACCATCGAAGGATCAGTAAGCCTTCATATGGACTGGCTTGTGCATGAGGTGGATCTCCCGATTCAAGCGGAGTGGATATATCCGTCCATTCAAAATTTGATCGGCAGGCAATCGGAGCTCGCGACGGAAGAGGGCATAATTGACTTTTCGCGCATCAACAAAGTAATCAGCCATCCGGTAGCGATAGCTCAATGCTTGCAGTTTTTACGCACTCATCTTCCTCATGCCGTAACGGAGCATGTGAGCAGTACGGCCGAAGGCGTTCGTATTGTGAGAAATAATCCGGATGCCGGGTGGGCTGCGATCGGCACAATGACAGCTGCTGGGAATGAGAAGCTTGATGTGTTGAGCAGTGAAATAACGGATCACGACAACAATTATACGCGTTTCCTATTGGTTGGGGCGAACCCGTATACGGCTCGGCATTCAGACACTCGGAAAACAAGCATATTAATAACGTTGCCGGAGGACTATCCTGGCGCTCTTCATCAAGTGCTGTCTGCTTTCGCGTGGCGCAAAATCAACTTATCGCGAATTGAATCGCGTCCAACTAAGAAGAAGCTTGGCAATTATTATTTCTATATCGACATCGAAATGGCGCTTGATACCGTGCTGCTTCCTTCTGCAATTCAAGAAATTGAAGCAATAGGCTGTCAAGTTCGCATTTTGGGAAGCTACCCCAGCTTTGCAGAAAGTAAAAACGTATAAACAGCAACGCAATCGTAATAAAATAGTGGTAAAAGCCGGTTCACTCAAAAGGTGTTCCGGCTTTTACTATTTTTTTTGTGAAATAGGAGACACCTGCCTATGTTCTGCATAAGATGTAAGGATTGATAGCAGGCACTTGCCGTGCCGAGTTATTCAGAACGTGATAGGAGGTAATCAGCGAGTGAAAATCCATATTGTTAAAAAAGGCGATTCGTTATACTTTATTGCTCAGAAGTATAATGTATCGTTGGAAGAGATTCTGAAACTGAATCCGGGCATTACGAATCCAGATGTTATTGATGTAGGCACTAAGCTGAAAATTCCGTCAAGCCAGACGGAAGGCTCAAGCGGTGGAATGGACATCATGCATCAGCATATCGTAAAGCAGGGCGATACGCTTTGGAAGCTCTCCAAGGCTTGGGGTGTGCCGCTGGCGGATATGATTAAAGCAAATCCACAATTGAAAAATCCGAATGTATTGCTCACAGGTGAGGTAGTAAACATACCTAAGGCAGGCAGTATGTCGCCGGAAATGCCGGGTCCGCAGCCAAACGAAGCCAATCATCCTCTTCACCCAAGCTCCATTATGCAAGGTGTACAGGGCTTGGTAGGGAAGCTTTCCACAGCTCCAATTATCGGAAAAACACCGACGGGCCCAGTAACAGAGAAAGCGCCTAACGCCCCTGTTAAACCTGTTGAACAGCAGGCCGCTCCTGTTAAACCAATTGAGCAGCAGGCCGCTCCAGTTCAGGAGAAAATACAAACTGCACCGATTGTAAAGCCCGTCACTCCAGCACCGCTTCCGGCTCCTAAAGCTGCAGCGGTAGAACCAGCAAAAAAAGCTCTGCCGATCGAAAAGCCGGTGGAGAAGAAGCTTAGTCCCATTCATTCGGAATACAAGCCTAATGTTGATTTATTCAAGCAGTATGGCATTCCCGCTACGGAGGCGTTGTCCTTGTATGATCTGCCAAAGGCGCCGGAGATGGTTTCTCCAATTGCGCAGCAACCGATTTATAGTGGATACGGATATAGTCAGCCTATGACTATGCCAGCTCATACAGGGCATGGGTATGGTTATGGCGGATGGCATCAGCCTATGCCGTTTGGCAACATGGTTAGCCCTCTCAGCGAAGGGCTTGGATCACCATATGAATGCCCGCCGGGAACGGTCTATGTAGGCAGCTTCTCTGCCCCTTCATCCATTATGCCGTTAAGTGCTGGCCCAGGATGGGGCTATGGAAATCAAATGGTAAGTCCACAGTCGCAAGGAGCAGAGGGAAACAGCAATATGCTTGCAGGAGCCTCGGCAATGCCTAACCAAAGCTGGGTTTCCCCGCAATCAACAGGACCGAATCAAGGCATGTTATCAACGTTGGGAACACAGTCGAACCAAGGCATGGTATCACCGCAATCAACAGGGCCAAATCAAGGCATGGTATCACCGCAATCAACAGGACCGAATCAAAGCATGGTATCACCGCAATCAACAGGGCCAAATCAAGGCATGGTATCACCGCAATCAACAGGACCGAATCAAAGTATGGTATCACCGCAATCAACAGGGCCGAATCAAAGCATGGTATCGCCGCAATCAATAGGGCCGAATCAAAGCATGGTATCACCGCAAATGACAGGTCCAAATCAAGGCATGGTATCGCCAATGGGAACAAAGCCGAACCAGGGTTGGGTATCCCCGCAATCAATAGGGCCGAATCAAAGTATGGTATCACCGCAAATGACAGGTCCAAATCAAGGCATGGTATCGCCAATGGGAACAAAGCCGAACCAGGGTTGGGTATCCCCGCAATCAACAGGGCCGAATCAAAGTATGGTATCACCGCAAATGACAGGTCCAAATCAAGGCATGGTATCGCCAATGGGAACAAAGCCGAACCAGGGTTGGGTATCCCCGCAATCAACAGGACCGAATCAAAGCATGGTATCACCGCAAATGACAGGACCATATCAAAGCATGGTATCGCCGATGGCAACACAGCCGAACCAGGGCTGGGTATCTCCACAATCAACATGGCCGAATCAAAGTATGGTATCGCCGCAAATGACAGGGCCGAATCAAAGCATGGTATCGCCGATGGCAACACAGCCGAACCAGGGCTGGGTATCTCCACAATCAACAGGGCCGAATCAAAGCATGGTATCACCGATGGAAACACAGCCGAACCAGGGCTGGGTATCTCCTGCTAATATGCAGCAATTCGGCGGCTACGGTCACGTGAATAATATGGTATCGCCGGAGTTCATGCAGAATGATTATGGTTACGGACACGGCTACAGCTATAGCAATGACTTCGTTACTCAAGAGAATATGCAGCCTGATTTCGGGCAAGGGTATGGTTATTCCGCCGCTGGTTTTCCGCCATATCCGTCATACCCGCCATATCCCGCTTGGCCACAAACGGCAGGAGTCAGTGCGAATGCTAATAAGTCGGATTGCGGCTGCAAAGGCAATCGCTCGGAGCCGTCTACCGCTAAACAAGTAGAGGTAGAAACGCCAAAAGCAGTAAAAACAGCAGTTCCGCGAAAAAATTCAAAAAAAGCGGTCATCCGCACAGTCACATCACGCCCTAGCAAAACAAAAAATCGCAACAATCAACCGTGGATTAATCGTTAAGTTCAAGTTAAGAGCCTCTGCTCTCTCTGCCAAACAGAGAGGACGGAGGTTTTTTTTCGTTATGGAATCAGAAGAAATTTGTATATTGTAGATGAATGAGAATAATTATGTATGATTGGCGCACACTATCAGAAAATATAATGAAGGGGTCTTCCTTATGATGGAATTCAGCCTTTGGAAAAAATTGAAAAAACGGTTTCGCCGCAAGCGCCGTCCGATGTGGATGCTGGGATGTATGTTATTAAGCTTGTTGATCGGCTGGTTGATCCCGATTCATACTGTTCAAATGTATGCTTTTTCTCCGGAGCAGTCTGACTTTACTCAAATGTTATTGGAGAAAGAGAAGCCTTGGTCGGTTAAGCTCCATCGTGTATACGTATGTGGAGATGAAATCAAACCTCTTGGGATCATGATGACAGATCAGATCCAGCAGTTAATGAAGGAGAATCCAAAGTGGAAAGGTAAGCTGGGCAATGAGAGCAATACTGTATTTCTAGAACAGCACGTTGACGATCTGTCTGAGCACTGCAAGGCGAATGCTTATATGGGGTTGGATAAAAAAGGGAATTTAACATTGTATGATGGCGTACCGAAAAAAGAAAAAGTAGTACGTACTTTTTTTCAGCTTGATGTTCATTACCTAGAGAGCAGTCTCCCGCAGGACAAGCTGGATCAGCTAGCCAAAGGAATTCGAATAAGCGACATCGATGAATACAATAGTGTGCTATCGACTTACAGCGACTATGCGATAGAGCTTAATCAGAAAGTGATGAAGCCAGCCTATTAATCGAATAAAAAGAGAAGAGGACGCGCTCCAGCAGCGATACGTCCTCTTTTCTTTGTGTCTATTGGCTTAAATATCAAACGCGCGTTCTCATTCCCGCCATCTTTTGCTATAATGGTTGAAGCAACTTTTGCTTCGCGTACTGAAAGGCATGCTTTGGAAGCGAGTTTCACATGGAATTTTTTAAGGAGTTGGCGGTTTGCGTGTTCTTGGGATTGACCCTGGTATTGCAATAGTAGGTTTTGGATTTATAGATAAAGTTGGACATAAGCTCACACCTGTGCAATATGGCGCTATACAGACGGAAGCTCATACCCCTCCTGAACAGCGCCTGCTGCAAGTATATGAGTCTGCATGCGCATTGATGGATAAATACAAGCCGGATTCCGTTGCGGTAGAGAAGCTTTTTTTCAATCGAAATGTGACTACAGCTTTTGATGTGGCGCAAGCCAGAGGAGCTGTTATATTGGCTGCAGCGCAGCGCGGTTTGCCTATTGGAGAATATACGCCGCTTCAGGTTAAACAGGCTGTAGTCGGTTATGGCAAAGCAGAGAAGAAGCAAGTGCAGGAAATGGTCAAAATGTTTCTTAAGCTTGCTGTTGTGCCGAAGCCCGATGATGTAGCAGATGCGCTTGCGGTTGCCATTTGCCATGCGCACTCTGCTGTCCTGACACAGAAAATAAATGAGGTGAAACGTTCGTGATCGATTTCTTGAGAGGCCTTGTCGTTCATTTAGAGTCGGAATATATCGTTCTGGACGTTAGAGATACAGGTTACCGTGTATTTACACCAAATCCTTATGCTTTTGCAAAAAAAGAAGAGCCTGTAACCGTCTATATTCATCATAACGTTCGCGAGGATGCTATTCTATTGTTTGGCTTTGAAACACGCGAGGAGCAGACGCTGTTCCGCAAATTGCTTGAGGTGTCGGGCATAGGACCGCGCGTGGCATTAGGCATTTTATCGGGAGGCCGGCCGGATGCCGTTATTGCAGCTATTCAACAAGAGAATATCGCTTTTCTGACGAAGCTTCCCGGTATTGGGAAGAAAACCGCGCAGAGGATGATTCTGGATTTGAAGGATAAGCTGATTGGCGCTGGACTAGATGGAGGCTTATTGACAGCCGCTGGCGTAGCGCTGGATCTTACCTCCAGCAAACATTCGGGTCAAGGTGCCGGAACGGCGTGGTCGGAAGCGCGCGAAGCGCTTGCTGCCCTCGGATATACAGCGGCAGAGCTGGATCGTGCATGGACAGGCTTGCAAAACACTGTAACACCGGAGGAAACGGTCGATTCTTTAATGAAGCGGGCTTTGCAGCAGCTCTTTAAAGGCTGACAGAGGGAGATGAACGCAGGTGGATGATAGAATCATTTCCGCAAACCTTATGATGGAGGATCAAGCGGTTGAGCTTAGCTTGCGTCCCCGTTATTTGGCCGAATATATTGGACAAACAAAGGCTAAGGAAAATTTGAAAATTTATATTGAGGCGGCCAAAATGCGCAAAGAAGCACTCGATCATGTGCTTCTATACGGACCGCCGGGTCTGGGGAAGACGACGCTGTCCAACATTATTGCTAATGAGCTGGGCGTAAGTCTTCGCACAACCTCGGGGCCAGCCATTGAACGACCGGGTGATCTTGCAGCATTGCTTACGAATCTGCAGGAGGGTGATGTGCTTTTCATCGATGAGATTCATCGGCTGCATCGCACCGTAGAAGAAGTGCTGTATCCGGCAATGGAGGATTTCGCGCTGGATATTATGATCGGCAAAGGTCCGAGCGCCCGCTCGGTCAGACTTGATTTGCCGCCATTCACACTCATAGGGGCTACGACACGTGCCGGCTTGCTCTCCGCACCGCTCCGTGACCGGTTTGGAGTTGTAAGCCGTCTAGAATTTTATACGATAGATGAGCTTGCGTTTATTGTGGCAAGAACCGCAGAAATTTTGGATGTCGGCATCGTGGGAGAGGCGGCTTCTGAGATTGCAATGCGTTCACGCGGAACGCCGCGTATCGCGAATCGGCTGCTCAAGCGTGTGCGTGACTTTGCGCAGGTTCGGGGCGATGGCGTCATTACGCATGATATTGCACGTTCGGCTCTGGAGCTGCTGCAGGTTGATCCAAGGGGACTCGATAATATTGATTACAAAATGCTTCAAGCGATGATGACAACCTTCGCAGGACGACCTGTTGGTCTGGATACGATTGCCGCTACTATCGGTGAAGAGAGTCAAACCATTGAAGACGTATATGAGCCGTATCTCATGCAGATCGGTTTTTTGCAGCGCACGCCGCGCGGACGCATAGCGACTGATAGCGCATATCGCCATCTCGGATTACCTGTGCCAGAGAAGTAATCGAGACATGGGACGCGAGGAAGCAACAGATCGAGGGGGAGAGCAAAGACGATGAGAACCAATTGGCCTTTTAAGCGATTAATGATAATGACAATTGCAATGATGCTGCTAGCATCTACGTGGACAGCTTCTTCATCACAGGCGGCAGTGCCTAAACTGGATAACATTCGTGTCGCCTTGTTCATGCAGTTAAGTGGAGTTGAGACAACGCCTGCGACTACATTCTCTTCGGCTAGCGAGATGGGAATTGGAATGAGACAGCCGGATGGCATTAGCAATTGGTTTACTGCTCCTGCTGCTTCACAAATTCGCATTGCAGTTGATGATTATAAGGTGAAGCTGTTTGAATCCACAAGCTTTGCAGCAGCTCTAGCTGTTACCAAAAGGGTGCAGGCGGCGAGCGGAGCAGCTTTCCTGACTTCATTATCCAAAAACGGAGCTATTACCTATCAGGTTGCGGAAGGTACATATGCAACGGCGGCTGAAGCAGCGGCTGCACAAACCAAGTGGAACGCTGATAGCGAGCTGGCCAAGTTGGTTAGCGGATTCAAGTCGGTGACGCAAGGACCGCTTCATCTTGAAACAGAGCCGCTGGCAAGCAAGGAGGCCGCTATAGCCGCTGCAAGCGGATTCGGCGCAATAGGCTTGGATGCGTATGTTGCGGTGCGTGCGCCGCAAGCTGGCACAGCCAGCTACTCCGTAATGGTCGGTGCAGCGGTTACTGAAGCTGAACTGCAAATTGCTAAGTCAGCAGCAGCAAAAGCGCCTTATGGCGCAAATTTGACGGAGGCTGACACGCAATCGCCTTATATGCTGCTTCGTTACGATCATACTGTCAGTGCCAAAGCCGAGCAGAGCTTAGAGCTTTATATGTTCGCAGGCAATTCGGCGAAGGTGATCATTTCATCTGGGAGCCTTGAACCTATTAAGCTTAACGAACGAAGTAATCGCACTTATCGCGGATTATTTGAGCTTAGCGTGTTTAATGGGAAAATGGCTGTCGTAAATGAACTTCCTTTCGAAGAATACTTATATTCGGTAGTTGGAGTAGAGATGTATCCGACATGGCCGGCAGAAGCACTCAAAGCGCAGGCAGTAGCGGCTCGCACCTATGCCTTAAATAAAGGATTCGGCTTTCAAATCGCTCATGTCGTGGATACAACCTTGAGCCAAGCTTATTATGGAACTGGCTCAGAGCGTCCATCGACAATTGCAGCAGTAACCGATACCGCGGGTGAGGTCGCGCTTTATAATGGAAAAGTAATTGAGGCGCTATTCTCGGCTAACGGCGGTGGAATGACGGCCGATGCGAAAGAAATTTGGAATAATTCAGTTGCTTATTTGCAGCCAGTGAAAAGTCCCGACAGTTCCTCGGAAGTCGGTTTGAATAGCTGGTATAGAGTTGTACTGCCGAGTGGAGGCATTGGATATATTCGCGAAGATTTGCTGGATGAAACGAATCTTAAGACTGCGGCTGGGAGCCGTATACTGAAAGTGAATACAAATGGCACTAAAGTGCGCAAGCACCCCCTAATCCAAGATTCGGTAGCATTAATTGGCCAAGTGGACAGCGGAACACAAGTGGTTGTATTAGAAAAAACGGTTGAATCCAACTCTATGTCTTGGGTGCTGGGACCTTATACGCCGCAAGAAATGCAGACTGCTATTAATGCAAGAGCTGTAACGAAGCTTAACTCGGCTGTTCGATCTCTAGAAATCAGCCAAACCGGCGCATCAGGCCGAGCGATCGAAATCATGGCGAACGGACAAAAGGTTGATGTGAAAAATCCGGATGGATTCCGTGCTGCCTTAGGCGTACAAGGCTCACTGCCGAGCACATTATTCAAGATAGAGGAAACGGCTAAAGTTACAATGCTTGGCGCACGTTCCTCCTTAAGAACGAAGCCGTCAGACAATGCACCGGTTTATACAATTAGCGCAGGCGGCAAAGTAACAGAAGCAGCAGGCACTAACCTCTTTATACTTGACAAAAACGGAGTGGTTCGAGCATCTACGAAGGAGCCTTCCTTCCGTTTTATAGGAACTGGCAACGGTCACGGCGCCGGTCTATCGCAATATGGCGCGTTGAGCATGGCACAGCAAGGGTATGACTATCAATATATTTTGAAATACTACTATAAAGATGTAACTATCGCTAAGGAATGATTAATACGATATGAACGTAAATTGGTTTGATTTCGAATTGCCGGAACATTTAATTGCTCAGACACCATTATTGGATCGGACAGCATCAAGATTGCTTGCATTAAACAAGCAAACGGGTGAATTGACGCATAACACTTTTACAGATTTAGAGCAGTATGTTGGAGAAGGAGATGTGCTCGTATTAAATGATACGAGAGTTATTCCAGCGAGACTTACAGGCATCAAGAGCGACACGGGGGCTAAGGTGGAGCTGCTCCTTCTAAAGCAGCTGGAGGGTGATAGCTGGGATGCGCTTGGCAAGCCTGCCAAACGCTTAAAGATTGGAACTGCACTATCCTTCGGAGATGACGGAAACGGCAATCCTTTGCTAAGAGCCGTTATCGAAGCAGAGGGCGAGATGGGCGGAAGAACAGTTCGCTTCGAATATGAAGGCATATTCCAAGAGCTGCTGGACCGTCTCGGAGAAATGCCGCTGCCGCCTTATATCAAAGAAAGATTAGAGGAACGGGAACGGTATCAGACCGTTTATTCCAAGCATGCGGGTTCAGCTGCCGCACCAACGGCAGGCCTTCATTTCACTGATGAATTCCTGAAGAGGCTTCAAGCGAAGGGCGTGAAGCTGGCCTACGTCACGCTTCATGTGGGACTGGGTACGTTCCGCCCCATGTCTGTCGATCTTGTTGAGGATCATGATATGCATGCAGAGTATTATGAACTGGATGAGCATAATGCGACAATTATTAATGAAGCCAAGCTAAGCGGAGCGCGTATAATTGCTGTAGGGACAACCTCATCTAGAACATTGGAAACATTGGCGGCACGTTTCGGCGATGGACCTCTTGAAGCATGCAATGGCTGGACGTCTATCTTTATTTTCCCCGGCTATACGTTTAAGCTTGTCAATGCGCTGCTAACTAATTTTCATTTGCCGAAGTCTACCCTTGTCATGCTTGTAAGCGCACTTGCTGGACGAGACGCAGTCATGCGGGCATATGAAGAAGCAATAGCTAACGAATATCGCTTTTTCAGCTTTGGCGACGCCATGTTTATTTATTAATTAGGAATAGGAAGCGTGAATGTTGTGGCTATAAAATATGAATTTATTAAACAATGTAAGCAATCGGGAGCGCGTCTTGGACGTATCCATACTCCTCACGGCATTATTGAAACGCCGACGTTTATGCCCGTTGGCACGCAGGCTACCGTGAAGACGATGAGCCCTGAAGAACTTAAAGCAATGGAAGCACAAATTATTTTGAGCAACACGTATCATTTATTTTTGCGTCCAGGACATGAAATTGTAAGAAATGCCGGAGGACTTCATAAGTTTATGAATTGGGACAGACCGATTCTAACAGACAGCGGCGGCTTCCAAGTGTTCAGTTTGAGTGAAATGCGTAAAATTACAGAAGAAGGCGTTCATTTCCGTTCCCATCTAAACGGCGACAAAAAATTTCTGTCTCCTGAAGTGGCGATGGAGATTCAGAACGCGCTTGGTTCGGATATTATGATGGCGTTTGATGAATGTCCACCGTTCCCAGCTGAGCATGACTATGTGAAGAAATCGCTGGAGCGCACAACTCGCTGGGCAGAAAGATGCTTGGAAGCACATGCTAGACCTCATGATCAAGGGTTATTTGCGATTGTTCAGGGGGGAATGTACAAAGATTTGCGTATTCAAAGCGCAAACGATTTGACTTCCATGGATTTCCCGGGGTATGCTATTGGTGGACTGAGCGTAGGGGAGCCAAAGCATTTGATGTATGAAGTGCTTGATTATACCGTTCCCATACTGCCAACGAATAAACCCCGTTATTTAATGGGTGTTGGTTCGCCGGATGCGCTTATCGAAGGCTCGATCCGCGGTATCGATATGTTTGACTGCGTTCTCCCAACACGCATCGCAAGAAATGGGACAACAATGACAAGCCAAGGCAGATTAGTTATTCGAAACGCGAAATACGCTGAAGATTTCGGTCCTTTAGATCCCGAATGCTCGTGCTACACTTGCACCAATTATTCAAGAGCATATATTCGGCACTTAATAAAAGCAGATGAGACATTCGGCATGAGGCTGACAACTTATCACAATTTGCATTTCTTGATTCAACTCATGAAGGACGTTCGGCAAGCGATTATGGAAGACCGGCTGCTTGATTTCCGGGATTCCTTCTTCAAAAGCTACGGACTTTACGATAATGAGAAAGGATTTTAAAAGGAGGGGTCTCTATGTGGCTAGCAGCTGATGCAGCAGGCGGAAGTGGAATTATTGGAATGATATGGCCGTTTGTTCTTATGTTTGCGGTATTTTATTTCTTATTAATTCGTCCGCAGCAGAAAAAACAAAAACAGCGTTCTTCTATGCTGAACCAATTGAAAAAAGGCGATAAAATTTCAACAATTGGTGGTTTGCACGGTACTGTAGTAGAGTTGACTGATGATACAGTAGTACTTCGTGTCAATGATACAACAAAAATGACTTTTGAGCGCAGTGCAATCAACCAAATCATTACTTCAGCACCAGCAGTAGCATTAGAAAAAGAATAATAAAATAAAAAGCGGCTGACATCGTTAGATGTCAGCCGTTTTTTATTGCATTTTAAAATGAATTACGTTTGTCTCCGCATATTTACGCCGATCATACCGCCAAAGGCTCCGATGAGAAGCGCAGCTGCGAGAAGGAGAACGCTGTTCATGGATAAAGAAGCGTTTGAAGCTAGAAAGCTTACCAAAATAATTAGTAACCCGTACAATAATCCAAGTAAGGCACCGTTGTACCAGCCTTTTCGTTCCGAACGCTTCCCGGCTGTATAGCCTCCTGCTAAGGATGCCATGGAGTGAATGACGAAGGCTGATGACGAAAGATTGCTCTCCTTCATATCCGTGAAATGTAATAGCAGAGAGAGCAGCAGTGCGCCTGCAGCAAGCCAAACAATAGAAAATAAAATGCCGGCGAGCAAAGGTGATGCGATTAAAGGCGGTTTAGGAGCTTGTTTTACCGAACTCATTAGATTCCCTCCCAGTGCTAGGCACGTATTATTAAACCATATGGTCAAGCCCGTTAGATTAGTACAACCTAAAGAGAATCCTCAAATATTTGTTTTTGTTCAAGCAAAGCCTGTTGCCATAAATTCGTTCAACTCCCTTAGTATGATGTTCTAACACATAGGTGAGAATAGCTTTACGGACAAATACAGCCGACACCAGCTGTTATGACTAAGTCGAGGAGGCGGTTTCCGTTGGAATTTTGGAGCCTGTTGTTCCGGACAGTGATCATTTATTTCGTCGTATTTCTGATCATGCGCTTAATGGGCAAGAGAGAGATCGGCAAGCTTTCTGTATTTGACCTTGTTATTTCAGTTATGATTGCGGAAATTGCAGTTATCGTAATTGAAGATATGGAACGGTCAATGTGGAGCGGGTTGATGCCGATGTTCGTTTTGCTATTAATTCAAACATGCAGTGCTTTTATGACGATGAAAAGCCGCAGGCTGAGGCTTCTATTTGATGGAAAGCCCAGTGTTATTATTGACAAGGGTAAAATAAATAGTGATGTTATGCGGAAGCAGCGCTATAATCTTGATGATTTGATGCTGCAGCTTCGTGAGAACAAAGTTAGTGCTTTATCGGATGTGGAGTTTGCTATTCTTGAAACAAGCGGTAAACTTTCTGTCATTCTGAAGGAGCAGCCTGAATCATCTAAACAATCAAGCGGCAATGAATCGGAAGGTGTAAATAATGCAGCAGAACAGAGGCTTAAGCAGTATGACCAGACTAAAATTATACCGCCCAAGTATCGTTTTGAAATATTGCCGATTCCGCTGATTATGGACGGAAAAGTGCAAAATGGCAATTTAGAAAAGCTGGAGAAAACCAGATTTTGGCTTAAAAATGTACTTCAGGAAGAAGGCGTTTCGGATTTCAAGGACGTTTTCTTTTGTACGATTGATCATAAAGGAAAGCTGTTTGTTGATTTGCAGGAAAGAAAACCGCGAAATTAGGAAGGGCAAAAACCTTCCTAATTTCGCGGTTTTTTTTGTACTTTGTATGATGCTCTTATTTAAACCATTGTCCAAATAAAGGAATCCGCCTAACGTCATGTCGATCAATAATATTCATGATGACCATGAGCAATAAATAGATGATAACTCCTGCAGCACATGCGAGAATCAAATTAATCCATTCTGCTGGCAAAGGCTGCTGATTCATCGTAAAGCGAGCGGACGCACCCATAATAACCATTGCAGCACCAACCTTCACGAAATCAAGAAACTTCATGCGGAAGCCAATAAATTTAAGAACTGCGATAGCGTGCAGGACAGTGACAAGAACGATATTAACATTAATAGCAATTAATGCGCCGTATATGCCAAATTCAGGATCTGAAGCAAGCATTACGATCATAACGAGTTTGACTACAGCACCAATTAAAGTATTAATAAGTGCAGTCGCTGGCTTGTCGAGCGCTTGCAGCGCTGCTTGCAGTGGAGCTTGCAAATATACGAAAATTCCGATCGGTGCCATTAACTGGAGCATAGGTGCTATTTCTGCATGATTATAAAGAATTCGGCACAGCGGTTCTGCGAACAAAGTCATGACCACGACGAAAGGGGCGCCTGATACGAGTGCAAGCCGCATGGACTGGTGAAGACGTTTATGAATTAGTTCTTTGTCTCCTCTAGCCGCTGCTTCCGATAAAGAGGGCACTAAAGAAACAGCAAGCGAATAGGTTAAGGCGGTTGGCAGCAGCAGTAGCGGAATGATCATGCCTTGAAGCGCACCGTATTGAGCTGTTGCAATGCCTGAAGCAATTCCGGCGGTCGCTAAGCTTCTTGCTGTAAATATGGTTTCAAGCAAATAGGATAGGGAGCCGACTAACCGGCTTGCAGTGACAGGAATGGAAATATTCAATAATTTCGACATTACAGGTTCTCTTTTGCCAGCAGGCAAGGATCCCAAAGGCTTGTGCGTTTTATCCAGATGCTTGTCGCGGTAATAGGTCCACATAATGACGGCCAAGCCGCCAATCTCTCCAATAACAACACCAAGCATCGCACCAGCTGCAGCCCATTCTACGCCGAAAGGCATTAATAAATAGGCAAAAGTAAGCGATGCGATAATACGGAGCAAAGTTTCCGTTGTTTGGGATACGGCACTTGGCACCATATTTTGTTTTCCTTGAAAATAACCGCGATAGACGGAAGCGATGCCATTAATGATAAGAAGCGGCGACATCACCATAAAGGTATGGTAGACTCGCGCATCTGGCAGCAGATGCTTCGTAATCCAAGGGGCAAACAAGAGCATTAATGCTGTCATTATTATCCCTAGTACAACAACAAAACTCATTGCAGCGCGAAAAATATATTTCACTCGAGTGGAATCACCCTGTGATTCAGCTTCAGCAATCCATTTGGCAACAGCAAGGGGGATGCCGCCTGTAATAATCGTCAGCATAACGATTAGAAAAGGATAACTAAGCTGGTATAGGCCAACGCCTTCTGCCCCGATAATGCGCGGGAGAGCGATGCGCGGTACAAAACCAAGCAGCCGATTAATGATGCCGGCGGCAAGTAAGATCATAGCGCCCTTTATAAATGTTTGCTTTGTCATAATGGATTGTCCTCTTCTCTTTCATAAAATAGCTGACCAGCTTCTGCTTGCGACTTATTAAAAGAAGCTGTTAGACAGGCCGTTACTCTTATCTTTATGCTTGGCATGTCCATTTCCATGTCAGTCATTTTTATGAATCTAGCTGTGGTGGGAAGGAATATTGTGTTATCATAGCGAATAGATGCATGTAGATGAATAAAGTTTTCACTTTCAGGAGGCACAGCATGGCAGACGAAGAGTTAAGTCGTATAATCGAGGAGCTATGCAATAGCAAAGCCGCAGAATTTCATCTCATCGGGTATGAACATGTAACAGGGGAAGAAGTATGGGAATGTGTAAGTGAGAAATATGAAAAAAACGGTCAACCAGAGCTGCACCAGCTGGTAAACGATATTTTATCTCTAAAAGTGATGAAGTTTATGAATTTTATGACGATAAGTGCATATAAAGGAACCCAATTTTAAATGGATGGGTTCCTTTTTCTGTTCTTTCACATGAGCTTTAAGTGATTGGGAATTTCATGAAATACATATTTTTTTTATTTAATAGCTATACGTGGTATTCTATTATGGGTTATATTTTTTTTGACTCGTTTTTGCGCCATCTGTATAATAGGAATATTGAGATCATAAGGGGGATTCAGACGTATGTTTGGGAAGAGAATAGTTGCCTTCCTTGCGATCGTGGTCGTAATGTTTGGCGTTATCGCTTGGACAAGCCCAGCGATAGTAAAGGATGTTCGGCTAGGTCTAGATTTAAAAGGCGGATTTGAGGTTTTGTATGAAGCGGAGCCGCTTGAGGGCGGACAAGCTGTTACTCCTGAAACACTGAAGGAAACAGCAAGAAGCTTAGCATCACGTATCGATGAGCTTGGAATTGTTGAACCGGAAATTACGACTGAAGGAACCAACCGGATTCGGTTGAGACTTGCCGGTGTAACGAATGAAGACGAAGTAAGAAAATTGCTAGCTAAGCCAATTAACCTAACTTTCCGCGCTCCTGACGGCACGATAGAGCTGGATGGCAGCGATTTTGTGCAAAACGGCGCTGGAGTTGGCTACGACAATTTAGGAAAACCATTCGTAACCATTAAGCTTAAAGATGGTGCGAAATTCGAAGAAGTTACCGGAAGATTGATAGGCCAATATCTGGCTATATATTTGGATGATGAAGAGCTGTCGAGACCAGGTGTTTCGCAAGCCATTCCTGGTGGTTCGGCTACGATAACAGGAAATTATACAAATGATGAAGCAAAGGCACTGAGAGATACGATTAACCTCGGTTCCCTGCCGCTTAAGCTGGTTGAGAAATATACGCAAAGCGTTGGGGCAAGCTTAGGTCTTGCTTCTTTGAAGGATACCGTTGAAGCGGGCATTATCGGCACCATTATTATATTGGTGTTCCTCATTATTTTGTTCCGTATTCCAGGTGTTGTCGCAGGGATTACAGTCATTACTTATGTATGGCTGCTGCTCATAGTGTTCAATTTAATGAATGCCACGTTAACGCTGCCAGGTATCGCCGCCTTCGCCCTCGGGGTCGGTATGGCAGTAGATGCCAATATCATTATGTACGAACGGATTAAAGAGGAGATTCGAAGCGGTAAAAGCTTGCTGTCTTCCTTGAAGGCTGGCTCGAAGCATTCCATGCGTACCATTATGGATGCTAATATTACGAACATAATCGCAAGTGCCGTGTTGTATTATATCGGCAATGGCGCTATTCGAGGCTTTGCTTTGACGATGATCTTCAGTATTCTCATTAGTATGGTAACAAATATTTTCTTCTCGCGTTTCTTACTCATGCTGATTATTAAGAGTAATCTGTTTAATAAACCTAGTTACTACGGCGTAAAGGAGGCAGAAATCCGTGAACTTTAATACTAAAATTCGTTTCGACTTTGTAGGAAACCGCAATAAGTTCTTTCTGTTCTCAATTGCGTTGACGGTAATCGGTATTTTGTCTTTGCTCATTTTTAATTTGAATCTCGGCGTTGATTTCAAGGCTGGTACAAATATGGATATATCAGTAGGCAAAGCCGTATCACAACAGGAAGCAAAAGATATACTTACACAAATTGGCATTGAAGGGGTTACGCCTACAGTTGGCGGCACTGGCAACCAACGCGTGTCGGCACGTTTCGATGAGGTACTGGCGCAACCGAAAATTGTTGAAATTCAAAATGCGTTTAAAGCAGCATATGGCGATCAAGTATCGGCTGAAGTAAACGTTGTATCACCGGACATGGCACGGGAGCTTGGGATTAAGACGATCTGGGCAGTGCTCATTGCCAGTGTAGGGATTATGATTTATGTTATGATCCGCTTTGAATGGCGGTTTGCGCTCGCTGCGAACATTGCGATTCTATACGATGCATTTGTCGTGGTAGCGTTGTTCTCGATCTTTCGGTTGGAGGTCGATCTGCCGTTTATCGCGGCTGTATTGACAACCATCGGTTATTCCATTAATGATAAAATCGTTATTTTTGACCGAATTCGCGAGAATCTCCGCTTCGGCAAATACAAAAACCGCGATCAACTGTCTGAGATGGTAAATGCGAGCTTATGGCAAACCATGGAACGTAACATCTATACTGTATTAGCAGTGTTAGTTATCGCAGTATGTTTGTTTGTATTCGGAAGCCATTCGATCAAGCTGTTCGCGCTTGCGAAAATTATTGGTCTTACGAGCGGTGCTTATTCTTCTATCTGTATTGCAAGCCCGCTTTGGCTGCTGCTTAAAGGTAAGGAAAAGCCAAAGGTTGCCGTTAAGTCTTCAACATCGTCTTAATCATTAAGAATATGCTTACGAGAAAGGTTTCACATTCGTGAAACCTAAGATTATGCTTACGAAGTAGGTTTCACATTCGTGAAACCAAAGAATATGCTTACGAAGTAGGTTTCACATTCGTGAAACCTAAGATTATGCTTACGAGGTAGGTTTCACATTCGTGAAACCTAAGAATATGCTTACGAAGTAGGTTTCACATTCGTGAAACCTTGTAGGAGGTACAGAATGTCAACCACACAGCGATATGCAAAAGCAGAGTCCGCAAGCTGGGCCGGCTTATGGGGAAACATGCTGCTGGCTCTATTTAAAGGTTTGATAGGATGGTTGTCAGGAAGTAAGGCGCTGCTTGCGGATGCATTTCGGACGGCTGCAGAGGTTGCGGGTGCGATGGCTGCTGTATCCGGATTGCGTGCGAGCCGCAAACTTAAAACAGCAAAGCAAAATGCGGCTGTTGAAAATGATCATGTACAAGAAGAGGCGGCGACAACGATTATGTTGTCAGTCGTCCTTCTCATCATAGGTCTTGAAATTGGAATTTCAGCTATTCGGGATATTTCGGCCGGCGTTTCAGAAGCACCTCATTGGATTTCAGTCGCAGCCATTTTTGGAGCATTCATTGTGCAACAGCTATTCTTTCCTTCCAAAGCTAGGCTGAGCGGGTTATACTGTTCCCTTGCCGCTTTCGTTGGAGCTGGAGGCGCGATGGTTGGCAAGCTGCTAACCATGCCTGCTCTTTATTATTTCGATCCTGCAGCAGCGCTTGTTATAGCGGCTATCGTTCTATACAATGGCTTTCGGATGGCGACGAGCTTCTCTCGCAGAGCGATAAAGGAAACGGCAGAAGAGGAAGATCCAGACGAGCTGATGCAGCTTGTGCAGCGGGTGGATGGAGTTATAACTGTTCAATCATTACGCGCGAAAGAACATGGACATTATGTTATTGCTGAAATCGTCATTAGTGTTAATCCGCGACTTTCTGTTCTAGAAGGACATGAGATTGCTAAGCGGGTAAAGCAGCTTGTTATGAAAAAATTCATACATGTCACAGATGTATCGATTTATGTTGAGCCTTATGATCCTGGTTATCCATACAAGTCCAATCATGATCCTAATCAGGAGCAGATGCCGACACTGCTGCAATAAGAACTGCCGACAGCAGGAGAGGAGATCGCAACATGATTAAAAGGAAAACACGCTGGGCTGTAGCACCGTGGTCTGAGAGTAATGAAAGTCTGGCCAAAAATCTAGCTTTGCAGTTGAAGCTTCCGCCTCTCGTTTCCCGATTGCTTGTACAGCGCGGGTTTGCGGAGGCGGAGGCGGCAGAGCAGTTTTTAAGAGGTGGACAAGAGCTATTCCATGATCCTTTTTTGCTGTTAGGCATGAAGGAAGCGGTTGAACGCATTAAGCTTGCTGCAGAACGTAATGAGAAAATTAGAATTTATGGAGATTATGACGCGGACGGTGTGTCTAGCACGTCATTGCTCGTTTTTCTGTTTCGCTTATTAGACTATGATTTCGACTATTATATCCCGCATCGTTCGGTTGAGGGTTACGGATTGAATCGCAAAGCAATTGAGCTTGCAGCGGATGACGGCATACGATTGATCGTAACGGTCGATACTGGCATCAGCGCAGTTGACGAAATTGCATACGCCAAGGAGCTTGGCATTGATGTGGTTGTTACCGATCATCATGAGCCTCCTGAACAAATCCCTAACGCAATAGCAGTCGTTAATCCGAAGCAAGAGGGATGCAGCTATCCCTTTAAAGGGCTTGCTGGTGTCGGTGTAGCCTTTAAGCTGGCACATGCTATGCTTGGACGTCCTCCATTGGAATGGGCTGATATTGTCAGCTTAGGCACAATTGCCGATCTTATGCCCCTGATCGATGAGAATCGAATATTGGTTCGCTATGGCCTTGAACGCTTGCGAAGCAATACGAGAACGGGATTCCAAGCATTAGCTGAGGCCGGCGGGATTGAGCTGGAGGGATTAACAGCGACCGGTGTAGCATTCGGTATGGCTCCGCGCATTAATGCAGCTGGCCGACTGGATCATGCCAAGCGTGCGGTTGAGCTGCTGACAACCGAGGACTACGACAATGCCATTCTGGCAGCGGCTGGGCTGGACAACTTAAATAAGGAACGACAGCGCATCGTGGAAAGCATTGTCAAGGAAGCGGAAGAGCAATGGATGGCCAAATGTACAGAAGCTGAAACAGCAGGCCTTGCATCGCCTTCAGTGATCGTCCTGGCAGGTGAAGGCTGGAACGTAGGGGTTATTGGCATTGTAGCTTCCAAGCTGCTTGAACGTAATTATAAGCCGGTTATTATACTTGGTATAGATGGGCAAACAGGGATGTGCAAGGGCTCAGCGCGTTCCATAGAAGGCTTTGATCTTCATAAGGCATTAACCGCTTGCGATGAGCTGCTCGATCACTATGGCGGACATCAGGCGGCGGCAGGCATGAGTCTTCATCGCGATCAGCTCGCCTTGTTTGAACAAAGACTATGCGAGTTATCGACGGAATGGCTGACGCCTGATGACTGGATACCAAAAACAACGGTTGATCTTATATGCTCGGTTGGCGAAGCAACGCTCGATACGATTACGGAGCTATCGCTTCTTGAGCCGTTTGGCATGGGCAATCCTTCGCCTCGGCTTCTATTCCAAGGTGCTGAGCTTGCTGACCGTAGAGCGATTGGCAAGGAGTTTAAGCACTTAAAGCTTTCACTTGGCAGCGGACGCCGCTTGCTGGATGGTATTGGCTTTAGTATGGGTATGCTGGCGAATGAGCTTCGTCCTGGATGTAAAATTGACGCGATTGGCGAATTGTCAGTCAATGAATGGAATGGTCAACGGAAGCCCCAACTGCAGCTTCATGACCTTCACTACGATCCCGCTGCGGAAGAAACGTTCCCAGAACGCGAGCAATTTGGAGTTGTGTACCAGCAGCTAAGAAAGCTGGGATCAGCACCTGTGCGTGGATTGGAAGAACGTTTATCGAAGAGCTGCGGATTATCTGTAGAAATGGTGCAGCTTATGCTCGATATCTTCGAGGAACTGCAATTTATCGAACGGTCTAATGGATATATGGTTGCGGCAGCAGCGCCGCAAAAAAGAGATTTATCATCATCTAAGCGCTATGTACTGGCAAAACAACAGTCAGAGCAGTCGCGAGTATCGGTATAAGTAATTCATAAAAAGATAATGCTGAAATGGAAAGGGTTGACAGAATATGTCGAACACAACTTACAATTTTAAAGATTACATCCGGGTAATTCATGATTTCCCGCAGCCAGGAATCCGTTTCAAAGACATTACAACGCTGCTAAAGGACGGAGGAGCTTATCGCGCTGCTATTGAGGAAATGCGTGCAGCTGTTCAAGACCTTCAAATTGATATTATTGCTGGACCTGAAGCTCGCGGCTTCGTAGTTGGAGCGCCGCTGGCATTAGCATTGGGCGTAGGCTTTGCTCCTATTCGCAAGACTGGCAAGCTGCCAGGCGAAACGATTACAGCGACCTATGATTTGGAGTATGGCAAGGATGAGCTTGCTATGCACAAAGATGCCATCACACCAGGCCAACGTGTACTGATTGCTGATGATTTGCTAGCAACAGGAGGAACGATTGCAACTTCGATCAACCTCATTCGTCAGCTTGGCGGCAATGTGGTTGGCGCAGCGTTCTTGATCGAGCTGTCTTATTTGACTGGTCGCGAGAAACTTGACGGAATCGACGTATTCTCGTTGATGACTTACTAATAAGAAGAGCGGCGCAAGTCGGCTCGAAAATGACCGCCTTTGGCCTAATACGCATCCAGCGTGAGGAAAAGGCGGTTTTATTTTATTCATGCAGGGCTCCAGCAGTTGACGTAACACCATTATTACAGGCATAATATTATAAAAACTCGGAAAACGCATGAATGGGATCCGCCAGGAGTGTATTCAGAAAGGGACGTTTCATGGGCATTGAGCATTTACTAGAGAAGGCATCCGCCTATATGAAAGAGCAGGACCTTATACGCATCCAGGAAGCCTATGATTTTGCGGAGCAAGCTCATCACGGACAAGTGCGGAAATCGGGAGAGCCATATATATTGCACCCCGTTGCGGTTGCGGAAATACTTGTTGATATGCAAATGGACGTGCTGTCTATTATTGCGGCATTGCTTCATGATGTCGTTGAAGATACGACGGTGGACCTAAAAACGGTTCATTCGAAATTTGGCGAAACCTGTGCGATGCTGGTAGACGGTCTAACGAAGCTCGAGAAAATTCAATTTCGTTCCAAAGAAGAACAGCAGAACGAAAATTATCGTAAAATGTTTGTCGCAATGGCGCAGGACATACGCGTTATTCTCATTAAATTAGCGGATCGACTGCATAATATGCGGACGCTTAAATTTCAATCAGAGGAAGCACAGCGTCGTATTGCTTATGAAACGCTGGAAATTTTTTGTCCGATCGCTCATCGTCTTGGTATATCGGCTATCAAGTGGGAAATGGAAGATATTGCGCTTCGATACTTGAACCCACAGCAATATTACCGTATTGCTAACTTGATGAAGAAGAAGCGTGCGGAACGCGAGCAGTTTATTGCAGATGTCATCTCGCGCATTACGGAGAAGATGGAAGAAATGGGCATCGAAGGCGATATTTCGGGACGCCCTAAACATCTATACAGCATTTACAAAAAAATGACCGACCGCAATAAGCAATTTACTGAAATCTACGATTTGCTTGCTATTCGCATCATTGTGGAAAACATCAAGGATTGTTATGCGACACTCGGAATTATCCATACACTATGGAAGCCGATGCCAGGCCGCTTTAAGGACTATGTGGCGATGCCGAAGGCGAATATGTATCAATCGCTTCATACGACAGTAATAGGACCAAATGGAGAGCCTACAGAGGTTCAGATTCGAACATGGGATATGCACCGCACCTCCGAGTACGGAATCGCGGCCCATTGGGCATACAAGGAAGGCTCGCTTGTGCCGGGCGGCAACTTCGAGGACAAAATGTCATGGTTCCGCGAAATTTTGGAGCTTCAACAAGAAGCTCGAGATGCGTCAGAATTTATGGAATCCTTGAAGATGGATTTTTTCTCCGACTTGGTGTTCGTATTTACGCCAAGCGGCGAGGTTATTGAGCTGCCAGCGGGTTCCGTACCGCTTGATTTTGCGTACCGAATCCATACAGAAGTTGGCAACCGGACGATTGGCGCGAAGGTGAACGGTCGCATTGTTCCGCTCGATCATAAGCTGAAGACCGGCGACATCGTTGAAATTTTAACGTCCAAGCATTCTTATGGTCCAAGTCAGGATTGGGTGAAGATTACACAATCCTCGCATGCGAGAAGCAAAATCAGGCAATGGTTTAAGAAGGAAAGACGTGAGGAAAACGTTGCTAAGGGCAGGGATTTGCTTGAGCGGGAGCTGAAGCGCCTCGGTCTTGAGCCGTTTGTATGGCTTACGGAAGATAAGCTGCAGGAGGCTGCGGCCAAATTTGCTTTTAATGATACAGAAGATATGATGTCGGCTATTGGCTTTGGCGGCATTACGGCAGCTCAAATTTGTACCAAGCTAACCGAGAAGATGCGCAGGGAAGCTGAGCTTGCGAGCCAAATAGAATTAACGAATGAAGTAAAGGAAATAAAGTCGCCGGGGAACCGGAAGACAAGACTGAATCAAGGCGTGACGGTTAGGGGAATTGATAATTTGCTCGTCCGTTTTGCACGCTGCTGCAACCCTGTGCCTGGTGATGACATTATCGGCTACATTACACGCGGGCGCGGAGTATCCGTCCACCGAATGGATTGCCAGAACATCCCGTTTGGCGACCAAGGCGAAGAGGGCGATCGCGTTATTGAGGTTGAATGGGAAGAGTCCATTGAGGCTAATTATAGCGTGGACATCGAGATAACAGGCAGTGACCGCAGAGGGCTTCTAAACGAAGTGCTGCAAGCTGTATCAGAGAGCAAAACGAACATATCTACCGTAACCGCTCGGACGGTGAAGAACAAAATGTCTTTGATCCATATGACGGTGCTTATTAGCAATGTGGATCATTTATCAGCGGTCGTTGAAAAAATAAAACGTGTTCAGGACATTTATACGGTGCAGCGTATTATGCAATAATAGGGAACTGCATGCAGTATACAATGAGATTGGATATCGGAGGTTTAGTGAAGTGAAGGTAGTCGTGCAGCGCAGCAAGCGGGCGAAAGTCATCATTGAGGGCGAAACAGTCGGTGCAATTGATTTCGGGCTCGTGCTGTTAGTTGGTTTAACACATGAAGATACGGAAGAGGATGTCCGCTGGATGGCGAACAAGATCGCAAATCTGCGTATTTTTGAAGATGAATCCGGTAAAATGAATCACTCCGTAACCGATATTGGTGGACAGCTGCTGTCGGTTTCGCAGTTTACCTTATACGGAGACAGCCGCAAGGGCAATCGGCCCAATTTTATGGCTGCAGCAAGGCCGGAGCAGGCGGAGGAGCTATACGATAAGTTTAATGACGCGCTGCGCGGACTAGGGCTAATCGTGGAAACCGGACGCTTTGGGGCGATGATGGATGTTGAGCTTGTGAACTCTGGTCCAGTAACGTTAATTTTGCAAAGCGGCGCTTAATAAAGCGGACGTGGGAAACAATATACAGTAAGCTTGCATGGCTGCTACTTACGCTGCGCAGGCGGTATGCTGTATGGGAGGACTACCGCGTATGCATCAATCACGCAAGGAACAAGGAATGGAACGTATGTCTAGAAGGCTGCTGCATCCGGACCGCAGAGAGGCAAAGGTGTTTGCAGAGCTGGAAGATGATATTGAGGTCGCAGAAGAGTGGGCAGGCTTTCCTCAACAGCCGCGCCGTGACAATCCTGGGCATGTATAGCCTTAACGAAGATGGCCGCCAAGCTTATAGCTTGGTTGGCCGTCTTCTACATAAAAACGCTTTCTAATTTGTAATATTATTGTAATCAATCTCTAACTTTCCTTTAACATCATTAACCTATAATGAAATTCGACCCCCTTTTTAAAAATATATTTTACTTTTGGACCTACAAACTGGTTTTGTAGGTTTTTTTCTGTCCATTTTTGTTAGATGCTCTGTTGTCTATCGTCAATGGGCAGATGAATGTTGACTTTAAGCATCGCGACAGGTAAAATAAATTATCAATATGATTTACTTATGAATAGGATTCGTTGATGGGACAAAGTAATTCTTCACGCTATACTCAGAGAGGGACGTCAATTGGCTGCAAGCGTCCTTATATCGGTGGAATGAACAGACCTCCCGGAGAACATACGGCGAAAGCGCGGAAGGTATAAGCACGATGCTTAAATCGGACGTTTAGTAGCTGTAATGCGATTGACGGGCGTTAACCGTCTTGAAGCGGGCTATGCATGTGATGCATGCTCGGAATGTGGGTGGTACCACGGGAGCTATACTCTCGTCCCTTTCGGCGCAAGCTGTTAGGAACGAGAGTTTTTTTGTGTTTTCTGATGTTGATTAGGCAGAAATAAGGGGTCAGGAGGGGTTAATAATGGCATTTCAGAAATCACCGGGAACGCAGGATATATTGCCAGGTGCCGTAGAGAGATGGCAGTACGTGGAGCAAAAAGCACGCGATATTTGCGGACGCTACAATTTCCGGGAAATACGGACGCCGATTTTCGAGTCGACAGAGCTTTTTCAGCGTGGCGTTGGCGAGACAACGGATATCGTAGAGAAAGAGATGTATACGTTCACCGATCGAGGAGACCGCAGCTTAACGCTTCGTCCTGAGGGTACAGCAGGCGTTGTACGATCTTATGTGGAAAACAAGCTTTATGGCGAGCCTGACGTATCGAAGCTTTATTATATCGGACCTATGTTTCGTTATGAACGGCCGCAGGCGGGACGTTATCGCCAGCTGCATCAATTCGGCGTCGAAGCAATTGGCTCTGTTGATCCGGCTATTGATGCAGAGGTTATCGCCTTGGGTTATACCTTCTATACGGAGGTTGGCCTGAAAGGTGTTCGAGTTGAAATCAATTCCGTCGGCACTCCTGCCGTTCGTGCTGTATTCCGCGAGCGTCTGCTTGCCTTCTTGGAGCCGAAGCGGGCTCTGCTTTGCAAGGACTGTCAATCAAGAATGGATCGTAATCCGCTCCGTGTACTGGATTGCAAGGTCGATCAAGAGCATTTTGTCGAAGCGCCGTCCATTCTGGACAGCTTGGATGAGGAATGCCAAATTCATTTCGACAAGGTCAAGATGTATTTGTCGGATATGGGAATTCCGTATGAAATCAATCACCGGCTTGTTCGTGGATTGGACTACTACACTCACACCGCTTTCGAATATAAAGCGGAAGGGATCGGCGCTATCGATACGATTGGCGGCGGGGGCCGCTATAATGGGCTTGTAGCGGATATTGGCGGTCCTGACCAGCCTGGAGTTGGTCTTGGCCTTGGACTTGAGAGGACGATATTGCTTCTGCAGCATCAGCAGACCGAGCTGCCTGCAGCCAATCAAGTCGACGTTTATCTTGTTGCGCTTGGCGAGGCTGCTGAACGCGAAGTTACAAAGCTCGTGTACCAGCTTAGAGGACGCGGCATACGTGCGGAACGTGATTACCTGGGTCGCAAGATGAAAGCCCAAATGAAATCGGCAGACCGCCTTCAGGCTCGTTATACGGCCATTCTTGGCGATGATGAGCTTGTGCGCGGTGAAATTGCATTAAAAGATATGAGCAAGGGCGAGCAGCGTTTCGTTGCCATAGACAAACTTGCTGATGAAATAAGCGGTTAAGCAAGAAGCAATAAAATAATTAACTAAATTAACTAAATGAGGAGAATGAAAAATTATGTTGCTAAAAACACATCACTGCGGCCGCTTAACGAAAGCGGATGTAGGCCAAAGCGTCATCCTTAACGGCTGGGTACAACGTCGCCGCGATCTTGGAGGCGTCCTATTCATTGATTTGCGCGACCGTTCAGGTATTGTTCAAACTGTATTTAACCCGGATTTCTCCGGCGATGCGTTGGCTATTGCAGATCGCGCCCGCAACGAATTCGTGCTTGCGATTGAGGGTACAGTTGTAGAACGTGACGCTGAAACGTACAATGCAAACCTGGCAACAGGCGAAATAGAAGTTCGCGTTACTAAGATTGAAGTGATGAACGCTGCCAAAACACCTCCGTTTCCAATTGAAGACGGCGTTGAAGTGGATGAGTCACTTCGCTTGAAATATCGTTACCTGGACCTGCGTCGTCCAGAAATGCAAAAAACGTTGTTCCTTCGCTCCAAAGCAGCGAAAGTATTCCGTGATTTCTTGGACGGAGAAGGCTTTATCGACGTTGAAACACCGATTCTTACGAAGAGCACGCCGGAAGGCGCGCGTGATTATTTGGTGCCAAGCCGTGTGCATGAAGGCGAGTTCTTCGCATTGCCGCAATCGCCGCAAATTTTCAAGCAGCTTCTAATGGTAGGCGGTATTGAGCGTTATTATCAAATCGCTCGCTGCTTCCGAGATGAGGATCTTCGTGCAGACCGTCAACCGGAATTCACGCAAGTGGACATCGAGACATCATTCCTGTCACAGGACCAATTGCTTGCTATGATGGAACAGCTTACGGCTAAGCTCCTTCGCGAGACGGTCGGAGTTGAGCTTGAGCTTCCGTTCCAACGCATTACGTATGCAGATGCTATGAACAAATACGGCTCTGATAAGCCTGATCTCCGTTTTGGACTTGAAATTGAAGATATTACAGATATCGTAGCTGCTAGCGACGTGAAAGTATTCGCAAGCGTTGCAGCAGGCGGCGGCGTTGTAAAAGCATTGAATGCTAAAGGCTGTGCAAGCTGGAGCCGTAAAGAGCTGGATGATCTGCAGCCGTTCGCTGCACGTTATGGCGGTAAAGGTCTAGCTTGGATTACGGTGAAGGAAGGCGAATGGCGCGGACCGATCGTTAAATTCCTTAAGCCGGAGGAAATTGCTGCATTGACGGAGCGTTTGCAAGTAGAAGATGGTGATTTGCTCACTTTCTCTGCGGATAAGAAGAAAGTAGTTGCAGACGTTCTTGGCAACCTTCGTTCGAAGCTCGGTAAGGATCTGGGCTTGATCGACGAATCCAAATTCAAATTTGCTTGGGTCGTGGACTTCCCGCTTCTTGGCTGGGATGAGGATGCGAAGCGTTATGTAGCGGAACATCATCCATTCACACGTCCGAATGAAGATGACCTTCATTTCTTCGAAACGGACCCAGGACAAATTCGCGCACAAGCGTATGACCTTGTATTGAATGGCTATGAAGTAGGCGGCGGCTCCATGCGTATTTATAAACGCGAGGTTCAAGAGCAAATGTTCAAAGCACTCGGCTTTAGCATGGAAGAGGCGCAAGAGAAATTTGGTTTCTTGCTTGACGCTTTCGAATATGGCACGCCTCCGCATGGTGGTATCGCGTTTGGCTTCGACCGTCTGGTTATGCTTCTAACAGGCCGTACGAACCTGCGCGAGACAATTGCATTCCCGAAAACGGCAAGCGCGACAGATTTGCTTTGCGATGCGCCGTCTGAGGTTGAACTATCCCAGCTGGAGCAGCTTCATATCCGGACTGTGCTTAAGGCTAAGCAACCCGTTGCCGCAGCAAATGCTGCAGCAGAAACAAAAGAATAATAATTGATCAATGCTAAGGAGGCGGCAGCCTAATGCTTCACCAATTTTCACGTACAGAGCTGGCTATCGGGCCAGAAGGGCTTGCGCTTATGAAGGGGAGCACGGTTGCCGTGCTCGGCATCGGCGGCGTTGGCGGAATAGCTGCTGAGGCTCTTGCACGTACGGGCGTGGGACGAATCATTCTAATTGATAAGGACGTTGTGGATATCACGAACGTCAATCGGCAGATTCACGCGCTTACGACAACGGTGGGACAGCCGAAAGCAGATCTCATGCGCGACCGAATTAAGCTTATTAATCCGGATTGCGATGTGGTAGCGCTGCGGATGTTCTACACAGAAGAAACGTACGAGCAATTTTTTGAGTATCCACTTGATTACGTCGTTGACGCATCCGACACGATTTCGTACAAAATCCATTTGATCAAGCAATGCTTGGAGCGGAAAATACCTATTATTTCAAGCATGGGTGCTGCAAACAAAATGGATCCGACCAAATTTCAAGTCGTTGATATTTCAAAGACACACACAGATCCTCTAGCGCGGGTCATCCGTACGAAATTACGTCAGGAAGGCATCAAAAAGGGCGTGAAGGTCGTATTCTCAACGGAGCTTCCCATGAAGCCGCGTGAAGATGTGACGAAACGGATCGTTCCGGACAATGCGCCTGAAATTCGTAAAGCAAAGCAGCCTCCTGCCAGCAATGCATTCGTTCCTCCCGTCGCTGGACTAATTATGGTTAGCGTCGTAGTGAAGGATTTGCTTAAGAGTGGCGGCATTGAATATTAAATAGCAGTATACTTGCAAAGTATATCTGATGAATAAAGGGATTGAATTAGCCGTATTGAGTGAGGAGCGCATATGCTCTTCTGCTCATGCGGCTTTTTTTTGATCACAATATATTGCACTAAACTGGAATGAAATCAGCTTGGATACTTGAGCCAATTGAATGATGGCATGTTCATATACATTTGATGGGTATCGAAGAGAACGGGAATAACATAATCGCCCTTATAATACGTTTCATTTCCGATCTTCTCCATAGGAATTCGAAAGCTGACACGCAGCGCACGATAGAAGACTGGCTCCAGCAAGGAAACGAAATAACGATAATGATGCTGATCAGCAAAAAATACGATGGAGGATAAGAGATCGGACAAATAGCTGCCTCGATAAGATTTCAGCAGGGCGATCTTATCGATTTCGGCTACCAAGCCTTTCTCGGCAGCAGCAAGTATATGTTTATGAAGCGTAGCCACTTTCATTAAGGAGCTGCAGTTTTTGTTAAATGAATTTATTTCAGCGGTACCTATGTATTGGCCGTCAGGTGTTACAATAATGTATCTCGCCAAGGGATGATCGCTATATTCTAATTCATATCCCTTTTCCTTCCATACACTAGTCCAAATGTCATTAAAAACCTCAATTTCTTTTTCATTTTCGACAAATTTAAACAAAATACATCAACCTCCCCATGTCTTTAGACTTATTAATTACAAAATATACACTTTTATTACAAAATACAATTATTCGACAGCAATATTATACTCATTGTCCCAAATTTTGTAAACCGCGCAAATGTGATTTAGTGTTGTCATCCTAGCAAATCTAGCGAACAAATGTGCTTGTATGCTATGATCGAGGTAACAGACTGAAGAAGGTTGTGAGGCTAGATGGATTTATTTTCTTATCAAGAGACAGAGGCTCCGCGTGCACGGCTGCTTGCTGACCGAATGCGGCCGCAAACTTTAGATGAATATATTGGACAAGAACATATAGTAGGAGAAGGAAAACTGCTCCGGAGAGCGATTGAAGGAGATCAAGTTTCATCCATTTTGTTATACGGTCCCCCAGGCTGCGGAAAAACGACGCTTGCGCATATCATTTCCGTCCGTACTGCAGGTGAATTCGTTAAATTAAACGCAGTAGACGCCTCGGTTAAGGACGTGCGGGAAGTGATTGATCTGGCACGCACAAATAAAGCGATGTACGGTAAGAAAACGATTTTGTTTTTGGATGAGGTCCATCGCTTTAATACAGCCAGACAGGACGCGCTGCTTCCAGCTGTTGAACAGGGAATTATCATTTTCATTGGAGCTACAACCGAAAATCCATTTCACCATGTGAATGGAGCATTGCTTTCTCGCTCGACGCTCTTTCAGCTTGAGCCGCTGGGCGAGGAGCATGCCTATGAAGCTATGAAGAGGGCGTTAGCCGATCGTGATCGGGGTTTAGGGTTTATGGACCTGCATGCGGATGAGGATGCGCTTCGGCATATTTCAGCTATGGCTGGAGGAGATATACGTCGCGCGCTTAACGCGCTGGAGCTTGCCGCAGTGACTACGCCATCGGAGATGGATGGTTCTGTCCGCTTGACGCTTGAGGTAGCTCAGGAATCGATCAGGAAGCCGAGCATTCGTGCTGACCTGTCGACGCAATACGATGTGCTCTCGGCTTTTCACAAAAGTATACGGGGCTCAAGCGATGCGGCATTATTCTGGTTTCTGTATGCCGTGGAGAAGTTGGGAATGGATCCGATGACCTTCCTGCGCAGGCTGATCGTGGCTTGCAGCGAGGACATTGGCCTTGCTAATCCACAGGCTATGATTCAGTCGGTTACCGCGATGGATGCTTATCATAAGATCGGCTGGCCGGAGGCCAAATATAATATCTCGCAAGCGATTCTGTTTGCAGTGGAAAGTCCGAAATCAAACGCTACTGCAATAGCAATCGGCAATGCTGAGGCTGCAATTGAGCGTGCTGGGGGAGCGGCGGTACCTCTGCATTTGCGTGATACGCATTACAGCGGAGCTCAGCAACTCGGACATCAGGGGTATAAATACCCGCATGATTACCCCAATCATTATGTGAAGCAGCAGTATTTGCCCGACACGCTGGGCGGAATCAGTTTCTATAAGGCAACTGAGCAAGGTATGGAGGACAAAATAAAGCAAAACCAGCAGAAACGCAAAAACCAACAATAAAAACGATGGAAGTAAATAGCGGATAGGAGTTCGAACGACGAATGTTGAGTGAATAGAGCTAGAAACTAGCTCTATTCTACAAACTCTGGTTACTTTTGGTGAAATAGAGCTAGAAATTAGCTCTATTATCAGGGGGAATGGCGGATATGAGCTCGTATGGCAGATGCTGAACGGAATAGAGCTAGAAATGGACCTCTGTCAATAAAGTGGACACTTATTTAGAAGAATTAGCTAGCGCTTTTTCTTATGAAAAAGCGCAGCAAAGCGAACTGGTGATAAATAGCCAAGTGAGCTATGGATACGTTTGCGATTATAGAAAAGCTCAATGTATTGGAATATTTCATCATAAGCTTGCTTCTTCGTCTTGAATGTCTTGCAGTAAACCAGCTCTTTCTTGAGTACGCTATGAAAAGATTCCATACTCGCGTTGTCATAACAGTTACCTTTACGGCTCATGCTGGCTGTCATCTTATAGGAGGAAAGCTTTTCTCGATATTCGGCAGAAGCATACTGCGAACCACGATCGGAGTGATGGATAAGTCCCTTTTTGGGTTTTTTCGTCTTAAAAGCATCTTCTAATGCGCCAAGGACAAGTTCAACAGTCATTCGAGCAGCAAGCCGCCAACCTACAATTTCACGTGTACAGAGGTCGAGAACACTGGCCAAATAAAGTCGTCCTTCACGACAAGGAATGTAGGTAATATCCGCTGCCCACACCCGGTTAGGCTCCTCTGTAGCAAACTGTTGATTCAGGATGTTCGGAACTACAGGTTGGTCATGGTTGGAATCGGTGGTGTTTACTCTGAATTTCCTTGAAACACAGGAACGCAATCCTACCTCATTCATGTAGTTGCTTACCGTACGTTCACAGGTGTTTATGCCCTCTAACGAGAGCATATGGGTAATCTTCGGACTACCATAGATCCCTTTGGTATCATGGAAATGATCGGTGATTCGCTCGATTACAGCTGCCTTGCGAAGCTTTTGCTCACTAGGTTTAGCTAGTTTCCACTTATAATAACCGCTCCGAGAAATCTCCATGACCTTGCACATCTTCTCTAGTCGATACTCAGAGCGATGATCTTCGACAAATTGGAACCTTAGTTCTTTTCTTTGCTGAAGATGTGCAGAGCCTTTTTTAAAATGGCCAATTCTTCTTGGAGATCTGCTAGCGCTCGCTCTTTCAGTTGATTTTCGCGTTCTTTCTCTTTTAATTGTTGTTCTAATTGACGAACTTTCTCGGGGTTTGCTAAAGATTCATTGTCGAATTCTCGGTACTTGGCTAACCATTTGTGTACAGTACTCGAGGAAATATTTAATTCTGTAGCAATCTCCGGTACGGACTTCGTCTGATCCTGAATATATTTAACCGTTTGCTTCTTAAAATCTTCATTAAATCGTTGACGTTGCTCCCCCATAAAGGACACCTCTTTCTTCGTTAAGTAAATTATCCATTTCTCCTTAACAGGTGTCCACTTTTTATTCTAGCTCTAAAACTAGCTCTATTCCACAAACTTTGGTTACTTTTGGTGAAATAGAGCTAGAAACTAGCTCTATTATCAGGGAAAATGGCAGATATGTTCTCGTATGGCAGATGCTGAACGGAATAGAGCTAGAAACTAGCTCTATTCCACAAACTTTGGTTAGTTTTGGCGAAATAGAGCTAGAAATTAGCTCTATTATCAGGAAAAATGGCGGATATGAGCTCGTATGGCAGATTCTGAACGGAATAGAGCTAGAAACTAGCTCTATTCCACAAACTTTGGTTACTTTTGGTGAAATAGAGCTAGAAATTAGCTCTATTATCAGGGGGAATGGCGGATATGAGCTCATACGGCGAAGGCTTTCCCTCTCTCGTAATCTGCTGACGCAAGCAAGCAGCAACACGTTCAAAAAAAGCCGAACAGGTATAGCAAACCTGTTCGGCTTTTTTAATAATATGGGGGAAGTACTCTACAAAGCAATGGAGAACATCAATCCGAAATAACCAAATACGGCGATGAACATTCCCATTATTAAAGCAGGTATTAAGCGTTTGGAGTTATACATCCAAATAAGGCCGATAACCATAAGCGCTGCTGCCGCGAACATGAGAATACTCTCCAAATAAAGCGTGAAGTGCAATGTAATATCGGGACTGAATTGACCTTTGTATAATGCCGTAAATAAGGGAGAAGGCGCTACGGTTTGAAGTGTTTCCTTGACCGTGTGAGGCGGCGCCTGCCGTCCGAGCACACTCGTTGCTGCAAGAACCAGTAGTGCGAATATGCTCTCCGCCTGCAGCCAGCGCTTTGGATTAAAGGAAGAATCACGGTCGGCCAGCTTCTTATATTTGAACCCGTTTGTGTAGGCAAAAACCAGTAAAGGAACGATAAGCAAATGCTTAATGAGCAGTGTTTGCCCATATGGAAGTATCCATGCTTCTACATAGTTTGATGTCGTGAATGACATAAGCAGAATTCCAGCTATCAGTGTGATCAGAACGGAAACAATCGCAACGGGCGAAAACCACTTCAGAAAAGCAGGCCAGTTGGCTTGATCTTTGGAAAACCAGCTAATCACGAACAAAATACCAATCCACACGCTTACTGCAAGGAAATGCGCAGCGTGCGTAATCAACCCTTTCAAGCCATAAAGAGCCGAAGCGTGGCTCGCATATCCGAGCCATACGATTAGAAGAAGGGTTACAAATAACGCAACCTTGGGCATATGCTTGTCATTGCGGAAGGATTTCAGGCCCAGTAAAAATGCGAGGCCAGCAGAGCCAATGGCTGTCCACAGCCAGGCTTTGCCGGAATTAATATCAAGCAATATACTTTTGAGAACAGCGCCGTAAGACATATCAAAGTCTTTGGTAAATAAAAGGGCAAGCTGATGAATCGGGACAAAAGACAAAATAGGAATCGCTATTACGCAAGCTAGCAGCAAGCCATCCGGAACGTGGACCGTAGGTCTTCTGTTCTCCGGCACGATTCGCAGTATTAAAGCTCCTGTCAAAATAGCGAAGCAAATATATAGAAGGCCTTCGCTAACGTAGATCATTATTTACGCCTCCGAAGAAGCAAGAATAATGCCGCAACGACAATAATAGCGCCGATGATTATAGTAGGCGTGTAATTGGTATTGTCCGTATTTTCAGTAGCTGCGCCTTGATCAGCAGTTGCTTCAGGAGAAGGAGCGGTTGTTTCAATTGGCGTCGTCGTTGCTTCCGGTTCAGGAGTCGGCTCTACCGTAGGCTCAACAATTGGCGCTTCGACTGTAAATGAATAATTTCCTTCCACAGAATGACCATCTGCTCCGATAATGGTCCATTTGACCGTATAAATCCCATTAGGCAGCTCGGAGAGTACCTTGCCGCTCATAGTTGCGCCATTAACTTCTGCTTTCTCGGTATCCATTTCTTCACCGGCAGCATTAAACAGCTTGAAGTTGCTCAGCTTCTCGATCTTAGTGTTAAAAGTCATCTCAATCTGCTGAGGTGACGCATCCAGTGTCTCATCCTGTGCCGGCACTGCCAATTCTATTTTTGAATGTGCCATCGCAACGCTGGGCATAAGCCACAAAGCAGCTAGGAAAATAAATAATATTCTTTTCATTTGAATCCTCCTTAAAGTTTTGTGAAGCAAAACTCACTTCGTAAGCATAAGCTTAAAGTTTTGTGAAGCAAAACTCACTTCGTAAGCATAAGCTCAAAGTTTTGTGAAGCAAAACTCGCTTCGAAAGCATAAGCTCAAAGTTTTGTGAAGCAAAACTCGCTTCGAAAGCATAAGCTCAAAGTTTTGTGAAGCAAAACTCACTTCGAAAGCATAAGCTTAAAGTTTTGTGAAGCAAAACTCGCTTCGTAAGCATGTTGATTGCAATTATAGCAGATTAAGAACGGCCTTTCCGATCAATAATTGAGCAATTCGTTGCGGCTTTATGAACTTTTGATGAATAGTGTGTTGGCTCGGCAAATTATTAAGCGAGAAAAAACTCCATAAAATAGCGTATAATGGCTAGCCTATAACGAATACACATAAATACAGTCATCGAAATAGGAATAACGGTATCGTTTGACACGGCGGCTTGTCAGCATGAAGTGTTCACACATTACACAAAGATTGCCGTATCTTTGTTTCAAAAGGAGGTGCACCTGTTATCACTCCGGCAGGAGGAGGGTGATAAGCAGGGAATCGTTGAGTGACCCTTTACCGCTCGCTTTGTCACTGGCGCTTATTTTGTTGTTAATCGTGATGAATGGTTTTTTTGTTGCAGCCGAATTCGCAATGGTTAAGGTTCGAGGCAGTCGAATTCATGCGCTCGCAGCCGAAGGACATTATTTCGCAAAGCTCGCAGCTCATCTGATGGGCAATTTAGATGCTTATTTGTCAGCGTGCCAGCTGGGCATTACACTGGCCTCGCTCAGTCTTGGCTGGGTCGGCGAACCGATTATCGCAAGAACGATTGAGCCAATGTTTGTTTGGGTTGGATTCCACAACATGACTGTCATTCAAGTGAGCTCATATTTCTTGGCATTCGTCTTCATTACGGTGCTTCATATTGTATTGGGAGAATTAGCACCCAAAACGATAGCGATTCGCAAATCGGAGACGATTACGATGATAGCGGCAATGCCGCTTGTTTATTTCTACAAAATAATGTATCCCTTCCTGTGGCTGCTGAATGGCATGGCCAATCAGCTTCTCCAACTAATCGGCGTAGAGGCGGTAACCGAGAAGGATGCTGCCCATACGGAGGATGAAATTAGAATACTGATGAAGGAAAGCCACAAAAACGGATTAATAGACAATACGGAGCTCACGCTAGTCGATAATATTTTCGAATTTACCGAAACCAATGCACGTGAGATCATGATTCCTCGTACGGAAATGATTTGTTTAAATACGAGTCTTACTCTCGCTGACAATAAAAAAATAGCTTTGGAGCAATTGCTGACGCGATACCCAGTATGTGAGAACGACAAAGACAATATTATTGGCTTTGTTCATATTAAAGATTTGCTGAAGGATAATTCCAATGCCCTGCACGATATTAAACAAATAACAAGGCCGATTACAACAGTACCTGAATCGATGCAGATCAGTACCTTATTGAAGCTTATGCAAAAGCGCAAATCGCAAATCGCGATTTTGATTGATGAATACGGCGGTACCTCCGGACTTGTGACGCTGGAGGATATTATGGAGGAAATTGTTGGTGAAATTCAAGATGAATTTGATGAGGAACGAGATCCTTTGGAAAAAAGGGAAGATGGCACTTATTCGATTAGTGGATTAATGCTCATTGAGGAAGTAAACAGTTTCTTTGGACTTGATATTGGTACAGATGATTGTGATACGATTGGCGGCTGGGTATATTCAACACTAGATACGCCGCCGGTAATCAATCAACGAATAGCCCACCCCAGCGGATATGAATTTAGAATCGAGGAAACGGAACATTTGCGCATTACTCGCCTGATTGTTTGCAGAAGTCGAGAACGGAAGAATGAGCAGAGCAGCAAGGACGGTAGTCAGAAGAGCAAATGGAGTAATTGAAAAAGGAAAAAGAGAACTATAATAAAAAACAGTCGAGCCGGATTCATCCTGCTCGACTGTTTTATTATGATCGAAAGCTGTTAAAGATAACGAAATTTATTGTTACGCTTGTTGAGCTAGAAATGCTTCGCTTTCGATCTTCTGAACCTTATCGATCGTACCTCCGCCAAGACAAACCTCACCGTCGTAAAGCACAACCGCTTGTCCGGGAGTAATCGCCTTCTGCGGCTTATCGAATACTATATGAGCGGTGTTATCCGGCCCAATCGTGACTGTTACCGCTTGATCTGCTTGGCGGTAGCGGAATTTGGCTGTGCAGCGGATTGTAGCGGCATCACTGGTTGGCAATATCCAATTCATGCCGGTGGCAGACAAGCTCTCGGAGTAAAGACTCGGATGCTGCTCGCCCTGCACGACATACAAAATATTGCGTTCCAAATCCTTATCGGCAACAAACCAAGGCTCACCTGAACCCGATCCGCCGATTCCTAGTCCTTGACGCTGACCAAGTGTATAATACATAAGGCCATCATGGCGTCCCTTGTTCTCGCCATTGCGAATATCAATCATATCGCCCGACTGCGCAGGCAAATAGCCGCTGAGGAATGTTTTGAAATTTCGTTCGCCTATAAAGCAGACACCGGTGCTGTCCTTTTTCTTGGCCGTATACAAGCCGGCCTCCTCAGCGATGCGGCGCACTTCCGGTTTAGGAAGATGCCCGATCGGGAACATCGCTTTCGCAAGCTGCTTCTGATTGAGCGCGCTTAAGAAATACGTCTGGTCCTTGTTGGAGTCTATGCCGCGAAGCAGCTTGGTCTGTCCATCCTCCGAGCGTTCAACACGCGCATAATGGCCGGTTGCCAAGTAATCGGCACCAAGCTCCATAGCCCGCTGCAAGAAATCGCCAAACTTAATTTCGCGATTGCACATGACATCCGGGTTAGGTGTCCGACCACGCTTGTACTCGTCAAGGAAATAGGTAAACACCTTGTCGAAATATTGCCGTTCGAAATTAACGGTATAATAGGGAATGCCGATTTGTTCACATACGCGGCGTACGTCTTCTGAATCCTCTTCAGCCGTGCAGTGTCCGAGTTCATCGGTATCGTCCCAGTTTTTCATAAATATGCCGACAACGTCGTAGCCTTGCTGCTTAAGCAGCAGCGCCGTGACAGAGGAATCGACTCCGCCAGACATGCCGACAACAACTCTTGTCGAACCATTTGGTTTTTCCATCGTAAACACCACCTTGTTGAATGAAACACCTCTCATTGTAACATAGGATGAAATCTTTTTCATGAAGATGTCAACCTTTTTGCACACGATGTGGGTATGATATGTTAACATAGAAGTGATATGGGAATACAGAGATATAACAATTATTTGTACAACTCATGAAATGACTCAAATAATAAATAAAAGAGGTGCCAATTTGAAGATATCAACGAAAGGCCGCTATGGCTTAACGATTATGATGGAGCTAGCGGCTAAATTTGGCGAAGGTCCAACTTCGCTTAAAAGTATCGCAGAACGCAATAACCTATCCGAACACTATTTAGAGCAATTGGTTGCGCCGCTTCGCAATGCAGGGCTAGTCAAAAGCATTCGAGGCGCCTATGGCGGTTATATTTTGTCTAAAGACCCTGAAAGCATTACATCAGGCGATATTATTCGTATTCTCGAGGGTCCTATTTCGCCAGTGGACTTCACGGAAGAGGATGATCCTGCAAAGCGTCATTTATGGCTCAGAATTCGTGACAGCATTGCAGATGTACTTGATTCGACAACACTTGCTGATCTTATCTCTTTCGAGGACGAAGGAAAACCAGACAGCTATATGTTCTACATTTAAGGAAGCTGACCGATGAAAACATATTATTTTGATCATGCAGCCACGACCCCCATGCATCCAGATGTTGCGAAAGCAATGCTGGAGGTCATGCAGGGGCCTGGCGGCAATTCGTCGAGTATGCATGCGTTCGGAAGAGCAGCGAAGCAGCAGCTCAATCGCTCGCGGGACCGTATAGCGGCTGCCATTGGCTGCAAGCCTGCAGAGCTGATGTTCACCTCAGGCGGAACAGAAAGCGATAATGCTGCTATAATCGGCGCCGCTAGAGCGCAGCGCAAGCAAGGCAAGACCCATATCATTACATCAGCGGGTGAGCATCACGCTGTTCTTCATACATGCGAGTGGCTGAGCAGGGAAGAAGGCTTCAGCCTTACAGTGCTTCCAATTGACAGCGCTGGACAAACAGCGCCTCAGCTAGTCAAGGATGCGATGACGCCGGAAACGGCATTAATTAGCATTATGCACGGAAATAACGAAGTTGGAACCTTGCAGCATATAGAGGAAATAGGCGCAATTGCAAGAGCAGGCGGAGCGCTTTATCATGTGGATGGAGTACAAACACTAGGATGGAGCACATCTCGGCTGAATGAGCTTCCTGTTGACTTGATGAGCTTTTCTGCTCACAAGATTAACGGACCACAAGGCGTAGGCGCGCTTTATGTGACGAATGGAACGCTGCTGGAAGCCATTCAGCACGGCGGGTCACAGGAACGAAAGCGGCGTGCAGGCACAGAAAATATTGCAGGCATCGTCGGTTTCGCCGAGGCTGTTGAAATTTCTGTGAAAGAACGTGAAAAGAAGCAACCTTTTATGGACGAGCTTCGTAAAAGATGGGTAGAGTTATTGCAAGAGCATGTCCCGGTTCCCGTTGTCGTTAATGGTCATGAGAGTCAGTATTTGCCGCATATCGTGAATGTCAGCTTTATTGGCGTTGACACAGAAACGATGCTGATGAATCTGGATATGGAAGGCATTGCCGCAGCAAGCGGATCAGCTTGCACATCGGGTGCGCTGGAGCGGTCACACGTTCTGCGTGCCATGCATGTATCGGAAGAGCGAATACAATCGGCTGTAAGATTTAGCTTTGGTTTGGGGAATACTTTAGAGGAATTAGAAGAAGCCGCACTGAAAATTGGAACGATCGTGAGGCGTATTCGTAATAACTACTAGGAGGACTCCGGCTAAGCGTGATTAAACTTCAACAGCTTATTGGGCTTCCCGTTATCGTAATTCATTCCGGCAAGCAGGTCGGAACCGTTAAGGATGCTTGGTTTGATGAGCATTGGCAGTTGAATGGTCTCATACTGGAGTGTGCGAAATGGTTTGCTTCATCTGTGAAAATAGTCGCGTGGACCGACGTGTTATCCTGCGGAGAGGACACCGTTATCATAGCAAGTGAAGAAGCGATCATTCGGATGAAGTCGAAGCAATTGCTGCGTTCTTTTTACACAGGATTAGTGAAATTAAAGGATTTACCCGTAGTCACGGTTCAGGGTTTGCAACTTGGACGCGTATCGGATGTTTATTTTTACCCAAATCAGGGTACACAAATAATAGGCTACGAGCTTACGGACGGTTTTGTTTCGGATGTGATGGAAGGGCGTAAATGGCTGAGAGCGCCGAGTGATCCGGATGCCGTGTTACTCGGGGAAGACGCGATTATTGTTCCTGCTGTCAGTGAAGCGGAATTGGAGCCTGTCGCAGCTTCCAATTTCAAAGGATAGGGAGAAATTAAATATGATGAGATGTCCGAACTGTAATTCCAAAGATATCGGAAAAATTGGTTCCCATCAGTTTTATTGCTGGGGCTGTTTCATTGAACTGACAGTCAACGGCGAGAAAATGTCGGTTTACCAAGTGGAAGAGGACGGTACGTTAAGCTCGCTTGACGATTTGTTCTTTGAAGAAGAATTATCAGATGTGCATGAAGTGCATGTGAATTAACGAGCTTTATCCATAAATATGATAATCGAAAGACGGTCCTTGGCCGTCTTTTTTTTGTGGTTACGGATGAATTTCATTGCTTGTACATATACTGAATTAGTTCTAGTTTGCCTGTGGCAAAATTGGAAAAAGCTAGTTCGGAGGTGAGGACGGTGGAACGGTTTACGAAGAACCGTCTGTTCGTTTGGCTCATTTATTTCATACTAAGCTTGCTCGCTATCTATTTATTGCTGCTTATCAAGCCTCTTATCCTTAATGTGTATGTTTTCTTGCGAGCTGTGCTCGCGCCTTTTATTATTGCCATGATTATCTCTTATGTGCTTAATCCTGTCGTTACGCTGCTGCATGAGAGAAAGATGCCGAGAACGATTGCGGTGCTGCTTATTTATGCTGTATTTTGTGCGGTAATAACCGTGCTGTTAATTAATTTAATTCCAATGTTCATCGAGCAGGTGCAGGAGCTTAACCGGCATGTGCCGGAGCTGTCGATGCGTGCACAGGATATCGTAACCGATATAAACAATACTTCCTTTTTGCCGGAAAGCATTCGAGGCGGTATGAATAAAACGCTGGTTCATATTGAAAAAATGCTCTCGGAGAGCTTGTTAGATTTTGTGAATAATATCGGATCTATGCTGAACGCAGTGTTCATCGCGTTCATCATTCCTTTTCTTGCCTTCTATATATTAAAGGATTTCGAAGTGTTTGAGCGTACGGTCATTACCTATGTACCGAAAACGCATCGAAAAAATACGGTCCGGCTGCTGAAAGATATTGATTCCGCACTGGGAAGCTACATCCGAGGACAGTTTCTCGTTTGCGTCATTGTTGGCATTCTTGCGTATTGCGGCTATTTGATTATTGGGATGCCTTATGCTTTATTGCTTGCAGGCATTGTTGCCATTACGAATGTAATTCCCTATATGGGACCGTTCTTCGGTGCAGCTCCCGCAATACTGATGGCATCGACTGTTTCTCTCAAAATGGTTATACTGGTCGCCATAATCAATACGCTGTGCCAAATCCTTGAAGGGAATGTGATATCGCCTCAGGTTGTGGGACGAACGCTGCATATGCATCCTTTATCCATTATATTCGCTTTGCTTGTCGGCGGGGAAATTGCAGGCATTATCGGGATGATTCTGGCTGTGCCAATCTTTGCGGTAGGCAAGGTCATTGTTCAGCATATGTTCGCTTATTATGTAAGGAGAAAGATTATTTGACAGGTGCCGAGGCTCTAGCTATACTTTTGGAATAGTAGTGTTTACATCTAATGAAAACGTTGACGAATTGAAGTAAGCCATTGCCCGTTAGCCAGAGAGAAAGCTTCTTCGCTATCGCTCAATTATGAGTGCTATTAGCGTCGGTTGAGAAAGCTTTTATAACGAAGAGTGGCCGAAAGCTCTTTTCGGAGTGTGAATGAACTTCACCGGGTGGACCCGTTATCGTCTAATGAAGGCGATTGCGCATGCCTATTGGCAGTAAGCGCAATAACCAGGGTGGTACCGCGAAATCATTCGTCCCTGTCTATGACAGGGGCGTTTTTTGTGTTTTATAAGCTAAAGGGGGGCTCCTACTAATGAAAGCTAGTGAAATCCGTGCCAAATGGCTTGCTTTTTTCGAAAGCAAAGGCCACAAAATTGAACCAAGTGCATCACTCGTACCGCATAATGATCCATCTTTGCTTTGGATTAACGCAGGTATGGCGCCATTGAAGCCTTACTTCGACGGACGCATCATTCCAGAAAATCCACGCATTACGAATTCACAGAAATGTATCCGTACAAATGATATTGAAAACGTAGGCAAGACAAGACGTCACCATACTTTTTTTGAGATGTTGGGCAATTTCTCAATCGGTGATTATTTTAAAGAAGATGCGATCACATGGGGCTGGGAGTTTCTAACAGATAAGCAGTGGATTGGATTTGATCCGAACCGTTTGTCCGTTACGGTATATCCGGAGGATGAAGAAGCATTTAAATTATGGAATGAGAAAATCGGTCTTCCTGCGGAGCGTATTTATAAGCTGGAGGAAAATTTCTGGGATATCGGCGAGGGCCCTTGCGGACCTTGTACAGAAATTTTTTATGACCGCGGCGACAAATATGGCGACTTGTCTGATCCAGAGTGCTGGCCAGGCGGAGAGAATGAGCGCTTTCTAGAGGTATGGAATATTGTATTCTCGGAATTCAACCACAATAAAGACGGCAGCTATACGCCGCTTCCTAATAAAAACATTGATACAGGCGCGGGCCTTGAGCGATTTACTTCTATTTTGCAGGATGTTGACTCAAACTTCGATACCGACCTGTTTATGCCTATTATTGAGAAAACCTGCCAAATTGCGAAAGTAAGCTACAAAACGAATGCAGAATATGATGTTGCGCTTAAAGTAATTGCGGACCATATTCGTACTGTTGCTTTTGCAGTAGGAGACGGCGTTATGCCTTCAAATGAAGGCCGAGGCTACATTATTCGTCGATTGCTTCGCAGGGCGGTACGCTACGGAAAAACGATCGGTATTGACCGTCCATTCTTGCATCAATTGACTGCTGTCGTTGGCGAAGTCATGGGTGTGTACTACCCAGAGGTAGTTGAGAAGCGTGAATTTATTGAAAGAGTTATCCGTACGGAAGAGGAGCGCTTCCACGAGACGCTGTCCGATGGCCTTGCAATGCTCTCTGAGCTCGTTGCTGCTGCTGGTAAAGCAGGAAGCAAAGAAATTAACGGCGATGATGCATTCCGGTTATACGATACGTATGGCTTCCCATTTGATTTAACGGAAGATTTCGCTTCCGAGAATGGGATGACGGTTGATCGGCAAGGCTTTGATGCCGCGATGGAAGCGCAGCGTGAACGTGCGCGTGCAGCGCGTCAAGATACAGGAAGCATGAAGGTACAGGGCGGTCCACTCGGTGATTTTACGGTTAAAAGTGAGTTTATTGGCTATAATGAACTGGTAACACAAGCTCAAATAATGGCTGTCGTTCATAACGATATATTGGTGGAATCCGCTGAAGTAGGCAGCAAGGTTCTCGTTATTCTTGATCATACGCCATTCTATGCGGAAAGCGGCGGCCAGGTCGGTGACAAGGGGCTAATTTCTGGCGATAGCTTCACACTGCAAGTGGAGGATGTAACGAAAGCACCGCACGGTCAAAGCGTTCATCATGTCGTTGTAATAGAAGGTACTGTTCGCACGGGACAAGCAGTTAAGGCTGTTGTTGATAGAGCAGTGCGCGATGATGTAATTAAGAATCATACGGCTACCCATTTGCTTCATAAGGCATTGAAAGAGGTGCTGGGCGATCACGTTAATCAAGCGGGATCGCTTGTAGAAGCAGACCGTCTGCGTTTCGACTTTTCGCATTTCGGCAGCATTACAGCTGAGGAGCTTGTGGAGATCGAGCGCCGGGTAAATGAGCAAATTTGGCTTAGCACTCCGGTTTCGATCAGTATAAAATCGTTGAATGAGGCAAAAGCAATGGGCGCTATGGCATTGTTCGGCGAAAAATACGGCGACGTGGTACGTGTAGTTCAGGTTGGAGCTTATAGCTTGGAGCTATGCGGAGGCTGTCATGTCGGCAATACGTCGCAAATTGGACTATTTAAGCTGCTGAGCGAGAGTGGAATCGGATCCGGCGTACGAAGAATTGAAGCTGTAACGGGCAAACATGCGTATAACTACCTAGAAAGCCAGCTTGATCTGCTTAAGCTGTCGGCTTCTTTATTGAAATCGAATACGAATGACGTTCCTAAACGAATTGAAGCCTTGTTCGGACAAGTGAAGGAGCTTTCCCGCGATAATGAATCTCTCCAAGCGAAGCTTAGCCGAATTGAAGCGGGCTCCTTAGAGGAAAGCGCGAAAACCGTGAACGGCGTGACTATATTATGTGCGAAAGTGAACGCTCCTTCGATGGATGCACTCCGTGGCATTGTCGATGAGTTGAAGCTAAAGCTTGAGTCCAGCATTATCGTGCTTGGCGCCGTAGCTGATGATAAGGTAAATCTTGCGGCAGCCGTATCAGCGGATTTGGTTAAAAAAGGCTTCCATGCTGGTAAAATTGTAAAAGAAGCTGCTGTTCATTGCGGCGGCAGCGGCGGCGGTCGACCTGACATGGCACAAGCGGGCGGCAAAGATACGTCCAAGCTTGATGAAGCGTTGAAACTTGCGGAAAAACTAGTTCTGGACCAATCAAATGTGGTATGATAAGAAAGAATAGTGGTTTGGAAAGTGAGGTGCTGGCGATGAGTTCTATGGACAATACGATGAAATTTAACGTGAAGGCGGAAGGGGTTGAATCTTCTCAGGACATTTTGCTGTCAGTGTATGAAGCACTTCTAGAGAAAGAGTATAATCCGATTAACCAGATCGTTGGGTATTTGCTGTCCGGAGATCCCGCGTATATTCCGCGGCATAACAACGCCAGAAGTCTCATTCGGAAGAAAGAACGAGACGAATTGATTGAAGAGCTTGTCCGGTTTTATTTAAATCACAAGAAACAACAATAAATGAGGCAGGAGCCGGACAAGACATGAGAGTTATGGGATTGGATTATGGCGACCGCAGAATTGGCGTGGCCGTTAGTGATGCGTTTCGCTGGACCGCGCAAGGAACCGAAGTGATTGAACGCAGACGTGACGGCGGTGAAGTTGACCGAATTGCTGATCTTGTGAAAGAGCATGAAGTCAGTGAAATAGTGGTTGGCCTGCCGAAAAACATGAACGGTACTATCGGTCCGCGAGGCGATATTTCTAAAGTATTTGCAGAAGAACTTCAGCAGAAACTAAACATACCTGTTCACCTTTGGGACGAAAGGCTGACGACAGTTGCTGCCGAACGGACGCTTATCGAAGCGGACGTCAGCCGGAAGAAGCGAAAACTTGTAATAGACAAAATGGCGGCGACGCTGATTTTGCAAAATTATCTCGATTCTAAAACGAAAAGGTGAGGGTAAAAATGACAAACGAAGAACTGGAATATGAAGAACCGGAAATTATCTATATCCCCGATGAAGAAGGTAACGAAGAGGAATTCGAAGTTATCATGAAGTTCGAAGTAGATGGTTCCGATCAGAAATATATGATGGTTGTTCCTCTAACAAGCGATAATGAAGAGGAAGATGAAGTTTACGCTTTCCGTTACGAAGAAGATGGAGACGACCTTAAGCTATACACGATTGAAGATGAAGAAGAATGGAACATGGTCGAAGAAACGTTTAATACGCTTCTCGGCGAGATGGAGGAACAGGACTAATGTCAGGCAACGAACAGCAATCGCCAAAAATGCTGAACAGCTTGAAAACAGCTTTCGGTAACGAGGTAGAGTTGGAAGCGGATGACGGAAGTGTTGAAGTATATGATATCAAAGCGGAATTTCAGCTGGGTGATCGTATATATGCAGCTCTGCAATCAGATTCCATGCGCAGTGAGGATGAGGTAGAATTATTCCGTGTTACGGAAACAAACGGTGAGCCTCAACTTGAAACGATTGAAGACGACGAAGAATGGGAAGCAGCTTCAGAAGCATATGATGATCTATTGTTTGCGAACACGGAGCAGCCTTAAGAAATGAAGCTACAAACAAAAGGGCGGCTTATAGCCGCTCTTTTGTTCAAGTATGAGAAATAAGACTGTAAAGCTAAGCTGAGTCGCCATAGGATGGTCTCAGCATTTTCGCCTGCTTAAATCGACAAACCTGAAAGAGGAGGTCTAAGGTTGGATCATTCATCTCAGCAGCTAGAGCAGCGTGACCAGCATTCACCATCTGGTCCGAAGCGAAGCCGCATTACACTATGGGTTATTTTAAGCTTATTAGGTATTATGATCGCAGGAGCAGGGGGAGCTTTCCTTTATGTTTGGAGCAGCTTGCAGCCAGCTTCAAGCGGCGATGTGCAAAGGGTGGAAATTCCGAGAGGTACGTCAGCAAACAAGGTTGCAGATTTGCTTGAAGAGCAAGGGATTATAAAAAATGCTTTTATTTTTAAATATTACTTGAGGTTCAACAATCAAGGCGCTCACTTTCAAGCTGGATTATACGAGCTTAACCCTGGCATGGACAAAGATGCGATTATCGCCAAGCTGAACGCCGGCGATACGGTAGCAGCCGAAACGATCCGATTTACGATACCGGAAGGCTTTACTGTATTACAAATTGCGGACAAGCTTGCGGCTGATAAGCTGATTGATAAACAAAAATTTCTTGAGCTTGCTGCGACTAAAAAAACATGGGGCGGTGCCGAGGCTGTTCTCTCTATTCCAGATATAGATACGCTGCATCAAAGACTGGAAGGCTATATGTTTCCAGAAACCTATGAAATGAAAAAAGGCAGCACGGAAGAGGATATTATTAAACGAATGGTTACTCAGTTGGATCTTAAGCTTGCATCACTGCCAGAAGGTTGGCAGGATGTGCTTGAAGAGAAAGGCTTGACGGTTCATGAAGTGCTAACCATTGCATCGCTAGTGGAGCGTGAGGTTGTTGTTGACGCAGAACGGGCTCTAGTAGCAGGTGTTATTTATAACCGGATTAACGACGGCATGCCGCTGCAAATTGATGCTACTGTTCAATATTCGTTAGACAAGCCTAAAGAAAGATTGTATGAAAAGGATTTATTGATCGATAGTCCTTATAATACGTACAAAGTATCAGGCTTGCCGCCTGGGCCAATCGCTAACCCAAGTATCGATTCCATTATTGCAGCGATCTATCCTGAGGAAACCGAGTACTTCTTTTATGTGACCAAAAAGGATGGAAGTCAGACTCATTTATTCGCAAAAACGTATAAAGAGCATTTAAAAAATATTGATAAAAGTAACGCAGCAGCAGGATAGTCTAATACGAAATAAGCAGGATGTTTTTTGAGGGGGATTTGAAATGGCGTACAAGCCGGAATTGTTAGCTACGGCCGCATCGTTAGAGGAGCTAGAGAAGCTCATGGCTGCAGGCGCAGACGCTTTTGTCATCGGTGAAGCACGTTACGGTATGCGGTTAGCTGGAGAATTTAATGTTGAATTAATTGCCGAAGCGGTAAAGCTGGCGAAGCCCAAAGGTGTCCGTATATATGCAGCTCTTAATAATTTGATGGATAATGATACGGCAGATTCACTTGGCCCATATATCGCTTCGCTCCATCATATCGGGGTCGATGCGATTGTATTTGGTGATCCGGCCGTGCTTATGGCAGCCAAAGTACATGCGCCAGGTATGGCATTGCACTGGAACGCAGAAATGACATCAACCAACTATGTCACCGCAAATTATTGGGGCCGCAGAGGAGCGACAAGATACGTGCTAGCCAGGGAGCTTAATATGGAGCAGGTTGTGGACACGACTGCAGGTACAGAGCTGGAGCTGCAGGTACAGGTTCACGGCATGACCAATATTTATCATTCCAAGCGTTCGCTGGTAGATAGCTATATGGAGCATCAATCGGATTCTGAGAGATTGCCTGTGAAGGATAAAGAGCGCGGTCTTTATGTGATTGAGACGGAACGGCAGGACGAGCGTTATCCGATCTACGAGGATGCGAATGGCACTCATATTATGAGCTCTGATGATATTTGCATGATAGAAAACCTTCATGAGCTGATGGAAGCAGGCATTCACAGCTTGAAGATAGAGGGAATTATGAAGTCGATGGCATACAATGAAACCGTCATTCGAGCTTATCGTCAAGCGATTGATGCATACGTTGCAGATCCTGCAAGCTATGTTTTTCAAGAAGAGTGGCTGGAATCAATTCAAGCGGTGCAGGATTCCAATCGAGAGCTGAGCTATGGATTCTTTTATAAAGAGCAAGTGTACTGAGAAGTGTGGGAGGTTGAATAACGAATGACAACAACAATGAAAACAGCTCCTCGTTTCCAAGGAAAAAGGCATCGGCTTGACAAGCCAGAGCTGCTTGCTCCGGCAGGTAATTTAGAGAAGCTGAAATTTGCGGTCCATTACGGTGCGGATGCAGTCTATATTGGCGGGCAAAAATACGGCTTGCGATCCAATGCGGATAACTTCAGCTTTGAAGAGATGAAGGAAGGCGTGCAGTTCGCTGAGCGTTACGGAGCGAAAGTGTTTGTAGCAACTAATATATATGCGCATAACGAGGATATGGATGGCCTTGAGGATTATTTGCGCGAGCTGGAAAATGCCGGGATTTCTGCGATAATTGCTGCGGACCCCGTTATTATCGAGACAGCTCAGCGTGTAGCGCCGAAGCTTGAGGTGCATTTGAGTACGCAGCAATCCACGCTTAACTGGCAGGCTGTACAGTTTTGGAAGGATGAGGGTTTGCCGCGTGTCGTGCTGGCCCGGGAAACAAGCTTCAAGGATATTGCTGAAATTAAGAAGCATGTAGATATTGAAATAGAAGCTTTCATTCATGGCGCTATGTGCTCGTCCTTCTCAGGGCGATGCGTGCTTTCAAACCATTTCACGGATAGGGACTCCAATCGCGGCGGCTGCTGTCAGTCTTGCCGGTGGAAGTATGATCTCTTTGTCGACGATATGCCACTGTACCCAGAGGATGAGGATAAGTTTACAATGGGCTCCAAGGATCTGTGCATGATCGAGTATTTGCCAGAGCTGATTGAGGTCGGTGTAGACAGCTTCAAAATCGAAGGCAGAATGAAGAGCATTCATTATGTGGCTACGGTTGTCAATGTATATCGTCAGGCGATAGATGCCTATTTCGACGATCCGGAGCATTTCGAGCTGAAGCGTGAATGGATCGAGGAGATTAATAAGGCGGCTAATCGACCGCTTAATACAGGCTTTTTCCTTGATACGCCGGGAGCCGAGGACCACATTTACGAGCCGGAGGAGAAAGCTGCGCCCTATGATTTTGCGGGAATTGTTATGGATTACGATGCGAAAACGGGATTTGCTACGATACAGCAGCGCAATCACATTAAGCTGGGCCAGGAAGTAGAATTTGTTGGTCCGCAAGGAACTTTCTTTAAGCAGACCATTACGGAAATGACAGATGCGGAAGGCCAATTACTTGATACGGCGCGGCATCCGCTGCAGCATATTCGAATTCGGACACTTAAGCCCGTAAGACCAATGGATATGATGCGAAAAAAAATAGGCAAGAAATAAAGTGATATGCGACTAGAGTCTTATTTTTATTTATAAAAATAGGACTCTTTTTTATTTTTCTTATTATGAATTGACATCCATCTGCCGATATAAAATAATAGACTCAAAATACATATTTCGGCAAGATTCGCTAGCACCCTATGAACTATAAATGACACTTAAAATTAAAGGCGGAGGTCTTTCCATGAAAAAGGAAAAAATGAAAAAAACAAAGCAGCAAAAGGAAGTTGAGCTAGGTGACGTGAGTACCGATGGTGCAGCGAAGGAGCATACGAAAATGAAGGCGCTCTCAAAAGCGGCTAAATCAGCAGCTGGCAATGTGAAAGCTGCAAGAATATCGAATCCGCTGAAATCAGTAGGACTCCAGCTCTTTTTGATCATTTTTTGCAGCATAATTGCATGTGTACTAACCGTAGGTCTTATGGCATATTCCAAATCAAAAGATATTATCGAGAATAAGGTTTCGAATGCAAGCTTGCAAACGATCACTCAAGTGGCCAATAATTTAGACATCATTTTTAAAACGTATGAGGATATGACGTTTCAAATACTAATTGATAAAAGCTTCCACGAAACGGTTCGGAAGATAATCGATAGCCCAGATGACTTTAGCAGATTTGAGTCAACACGCCTCTTAGGCGATAAAATGCAAACTTATGTATTAGGCAATAACTCGATTACAGGGCTTATTCTATTGCCTCTCAAACCAAATCTCGCAGTTGTTACAGCTGGCACTGCAAGCACAACAAGTGTAGAGAAGCTTGCTGCCACAGATTGGTATAAGCAAGTCATTGAACTTAACGGCAAAGCCATGTGGATTGCACCACAGAAGGACGGTTTCGCAGGATCGAACAATACGCCTACAGTCGGCATAAGCCGAGTGATTAAAGACAGCGTAACGAATGAAGCCTCTTATGTACTGCTTCTGGAAATTAAGCTTGATTCCATCGCTAGTCGCTACAGTGAAGTTAATCTGGGCGAGGGCAGCGAAATAACGATTATTGACGAAAATGGCAATTACATAACAAATAACGATGCAGCTTTAATAGGTACACCGACCGTAGTTAATATATCTGCTGAAGGTGAAAAAGGTGAGCACGGGACTGAAAAAGTTTCCATAAAAGACGGTGGGAATGTTCTCGCAGCATTCAAAACCTTTGAAACAATGGATTGGAAGCTGGTTGGCGCTGTGCCGGTAAATGAGCTTGTAAAGGATGCCACAGCTATTCGTAACATGACATGGATTACCGTGTTTGTAGCTGCATTAATTGCAATTGGTATCGGAATAATGGTTATTTTACAAATTGCAAGACCGCTTGTGAAGCTAAGCAGCCTTATGACAGACGGTGCTAGCGGAAACCTGACCGTTCGTTCAAAGCTGAAGAAGCGGTCTGATGAAATAGGTCAGCTTAGTGAAAGCTTCAATATGATGATGACGCAAATAACAGCTCTTGCTGTTCAGACGACTCGCTCAGCAGAGGATGTGCTTCTAACAGCGTCTGATCTGAGTGAAGCTTCTAAGAAAACGGCATTATCTGCGAAGGAAATAGCAGTTGCTACTGAAGAAATTGCAGGCGGCGCAACAAGCCTTGCGATGGAAGCAGAAAGAGGCACCGATTTAACTTCGAACATCAATGTGCAAATGAAAAAAGTAATTGATGCGAATCAACAGATGGTCCATTCGGCGAACGAGGTTGAGAAGGCTAGTGAGCAAGGAACCTCATACATGGGCATTCTGATTGAGAAAACAGGCATGACGGAAGAAATGACGCGTACGATGGTCGAGAAAGTAGATGCGTTGAAGGAAAGCACAGTGTCAATCGTCAAAATTTTGGACGTGCTGAACAACTTAACGAAGCAAACGAATATTTTATCTCTGAATGCAGCAATCGAGGCAGCTCGCGCTGGCGCAGCCGGCAAAGGCTTTATGGTCGTAGCTGACGAGATTAGGAAGCTTGCGGACCAGTCTCGTCAATCTATCGATGTGGTTGGACAGATTACGGAAAAAATCAGGGGAGAAATTGATGAGACGGTACTCGTATTGTCTGATGCATATCCACTGTTCCAAGAGCAAATCGGTTCCGTTAAAGAAGCCAATCAAATTTTCTTGACTGTACAAGGCCAAATGGGACAGTTTGTCGAGAGATTGGATATTGTAACAGAATCAATCGGTCAGCTTGACGAGTCTCAATCCATATTGGCGGTAGCGATGACGAATGTGAGCGCGGTTGCCGAGGAATCATCAGCGACATCTGAGGAAGTAGCATCTCTCAGCTCCGAGCAGCTTAGCATAAGCGGCAGCATGGTCCTTCTATCTGAGAAGCTGGATACGGTATCTCGTGAGCTTCAAGAGTCATTATCGAAGTTTAAGATGAATTAGCCCTTATAGGGCAATCAGGGAAAGAGCTGTTCAGGCATTTATTGCTGAATGGCTCTTTTTTTGTTACTAGGATGTCGACATCCGTTTATGTTCGGGTGAGTTGAATAGTGATGTTTGAACCGATGGAGGAGAAGGAAATAATGATTATATGATGAACTTTGAACGATTAAGAGCAAGCTGACAAATAACGGGAGTGACATCATGGGTATGTTTAGACGCATTTGGATCGCTGCGATATTTATTAGTTTAATCATGACCGTCTACATCCTGCGATTGGCTTGGCTTCAGCTCATGCCAAACAGCACCTCTGCTTCTATTTATTCCAGTACGCCAGGCAGGGGAAGCTGGCAGAAGCTTTCTGTCGCCCAGCGTCAGCGTAATTTAGTGCTGGATACGGGAAGAGGAGATTTCTATGATCGCAATGGGCGCCCCATAACCGGCGAAACCTATTCGGCAGTCGCTTTTTTTCCAGTCAGGCCTGATGCTCGCGGAAGTGAGAAGGCTATATCTGAGCTCAGTAAGCTTCTAGGAGTGTCTGAGGACAAGCTTGTCCAAACTTGGAATCATGTAAAGGAACCTATCTTTTGGAAAGTGAATGAGGATTTGCTGCCTATGAGGCTGACTGAAGAGCAAAAGAAACGTATAGAGGCGCTTAAGCTGAACGGAATTCGTGTGCTCCCGTACCGAAACCGTTATTTGCAGCATTCAGGGGCTAGACAGGTTATCGGAATTACGAGCCAGCATCCGGAATGGCTGCAGGCGAACCATTCGAAGGAGCTTGTAAGCGGCAAGCGCAAGCTGACGGATCAGGTAGGAGGCTCAGGGCTGGAAAAGTCGCTTGACAAGCTGCTGCATGGCGTAGGAGCCACTTCCGTTTCGTATTTCATTGATGGTCGCAATGGCCCTTTGCATGGACTGGATATGAGGATCACGCAGCCTAACAACCGATATTATCCACTGCAGGTTATGACGACACTCGATATGGAGCTGCAAAATAGGATCGAGGCTTATGCGGATAAAATGGGTTTGCAGGAGGGAGCGATCGTGGTGCTCGATGCCCATAATGCAGACGTAGTCGCAATGGTCTCCCGTCCGAAGCTGAAACCGGGCAAATTTCAAGCTGCCGACGGTTCAGAATGGGCAAATCATGCGCTGAAGGCTGCAGCTCCCGGCTCCATTTTTAAACTTGTTACGGAGGCTGCTGCTTTGGAAGCGGGAGTAACAAATAAGCGTGAAACTTTTTTTTGTGATGGTGAATATGGCAAGTACGGCTTATCCTGCTGGAAGGAAGGCGGTCATGGCCTGTTGACCTTGCAGGAGGGACTAGCACAGTCGTGCAACATTGTTTTTGCAACTATAGCAGAGCGGCTGAAGCCCTCGCAGCTCCAACGTACCGCAGACGCGCTCGGCATAGGCAAGCAGGCCGGCTGGCACCGCGAGCGTGCCTTCGGTCCTTTCACCGCTCCGCTGCGGCTGCTGGAGGAAGAAGAGGCCGGAGCGCTCTTTGCGCCTGCTGGAACAGCGGCGAGCGGCGCGGGGCATGGCGGGAGTGTGGAGAGCGATGGAGCTGGGACAGCGGGGAATCGAGCGAGTGTGGAGCGTCGTGGAGCAAGCGATGGAGCTGGAGCAGCGGAGAGCGGAGGGAGTGTGGAGCGTCGTGGAGCAAGCGATGGAGCTGGAGCAGCGGAGAGCGGAGCGGAGCGAGGAGGGAGCGAGAAGCGGAGCAGGAAGCAAGAGCAGCAGCGTCAGCTGCGCGAGCGAGCGGCGGCTCTTGCAGCCGTCGATGGCGGCGTGCTCGCGCAAAGCGGAATTGGGCAGCGTGATGTAAGGATGTCGCCGCTTCAAGCGGCAAATCTGATTGTAACGCTGCTGAATGACGGGCGCGTAATGGAGCCGCGCCTAGTCAGTGAGATCCGCTATGCCAATGGCCAGCGGATGGCAGAGCTGCCCGCGCAGCGTGCGCAGGGCAGCAGTGGCCGGATCATGCCGGCCACTGCTCGTGCGCTGCAGCGCGGCATGGAGGCGGTCGTCGACCATGGAACTGGTCGATCGATCCGCCAAGGGCTGTGGCCGGTTGCCGGGAAATCCGGCACGGCCGAAACAACGCGGGCCGGAATTGCCCGCAACCACCAGTGGTTTGCGGGCTACGGCCCGATTAAGCAGCCTCGCTACGCTATCGCTGTGCTCGTGGAAAACCAGCCGCCTGGCAGTGCGAGCCAGGCAACAAAGCTGTTCCGCGGCGTAATGGATATCGCCGCTAGCATGGACCAAAAAAGCTTGTCCCATTAGGTAAACGGGACAAGCCTTTTTTAGTTTGGCATAGCTTTCATAAACCCACCTTTTCACTGATCGCTCAAGTGAAACGAATGCCGCATATGCTGAAGCTAACGGACATAGGAGACGCTAAATACTGAAATGAGCTCGTTTTGGGAAGTTTACTGACACCAAGGCCGTTATTTATGTGCTTGACATTAAATATGACTCATTTGTGAGGGAATAGCGTATCTGATGTCCGTAAACACTTCAAATGCGGCAAAACCAACCCAATAACGTCTCCTGTGTCCGTTAGCGGCGTAGATGATCTGATTCAACTGATTCTAGTTACCTATAGTCGAAGTTATGTCGTAAGAATGCAAAATTTCGAGGTTGAGCCAAATAAGTGCAGATGTTAGTTAAACGAATGGCAATTCAGAACCCATATAGTAGATATAACAGATTTTATCGGCCACTTTGTATGTACATAACACTTAAACCGCGCTGTCTCCCCAATACTGACCAAATGCAGGCTCTGAAAACACACTTCAATAAAGCTATTATACGATACGAGTATAGAAAGCCAGTGCACACAAAAGAGGGCTTCTACAAAGGATAATACCAATGTAGAAGCCCTTACCAAGGTCTTAAAGCGCTGGAATCCAGTGCCCTAACTCAATTTACTGAGGTGGGTTATTTGGAGGTCCGTCGAACTCACCCTGCGGTGAACGAATCCAGCGGTGGAAGTAGCCGTGGTCGTACAGAGCCTTGATCAGAATGATTAAGATGGGTGATAAAATAACGCCCGCGACTCCGAACAGCGATAGAGAAATGATCATGAAGGCGAGCATGGTGAAGGCGGATACGCCTAAGGAATCACCAGTTATTTTGGGCTCGAGTATTTGGCGCGTCAGCACGACGACTAGAAATAACGCGGATAACCAAATCGCAAGCGAAATTTTTCCGACGATTATTAAATAGATAATCCAAGGGATAAATACAGTTCCTACGCCTAGCAGCGGCAATATATCGAATATCGCTGTTACGACAGCAATCACGAATGCATTTTCCACACGAAGCAGAATGAGCGAAATTAATATAACGATAAATGTAATGCTGATCATTTTGGCTTGAGCCTTTATGTAGAGTGCGATTCCTTTTAAAACATTATTGCGCAGGAAAAAGAAAGCTGTTTTAAATGTTTTTGGTGTTTTGTTCTCAGCTGTTTGTTTCCAGGTCGTAATTTCAATGCTTAAGAAATAAGCTAATATAATCCCAATTACAAAATTGATGATGAAGCTAGATACGGATGAAACATAACCGACGATACCCATCAGCAGCGCTTTTGCGAAGTTTTGCAGCGTCGCGGCTGAGCCTTCAATTAAGTCCTTAGAGCGTTCGACCAAATCCAGATCAGGAGGAAGCGCATTAAAACGCTGTTGGAATTGTTCGGTTATATTGGCAATTTGTAACGCAAGCATTTCTTGATATTTCGGGAAATTGGTTATAAGGGCCGTTCCTTGCTTTGTAATGAGGTAAGCGGCTCCTGAGAATGCGCCCAGTATAAGGAGCGTGAAAAGCAGTACAGAAATGCCGGATGCGATTGATTTCTTCATGCCCAGCTTGTTCAGCCATCTTGCCAGAGGCTCAATACATAAAAATATAAGAAATGATAAAAATATAGGAGTTGCAATTCGGTACAAATAGCTGAAGGAATACATAATTAAATATACAGTGAGTGCGATAAGTGCGATGTCAAAAGCGGTTTTCCAATACTTTTTGTAAAATGGCAGCATGGTTATACTCCTTCTATTTCGATAATCATATTTCCATAAAGATTGTACTATAGTTTTTAAAAAGATGCCTATTTTAATTGTGTTATGCTACAATTAGAGTTATCGTTGTTGTTTTGTACCGCTATCTATTCGTCGAATAAATCATATAACGGTGGGGAAAACAAAATGGAAAATTTGCTGCTATGGGGATTTTATGTATTTACATTTTATGCCTTTCTCCCAGGTCTCATTAGCCGCACCTTTGGTTTTCGAGTATTTAAGAAAGGCAGCGTAGACAAGGAGATATGTCTTACCTTTGATGACGGACCGGATCCGACTTATACGCCGCAGCTGCTTGATCTACTCGCTCGCTATAGCGCGAAGGCGACCTTTTTTGTCGTTGGTGTACATGCTGAAGCAAATACGGAGCTGCTGCAGCGAATGAAGGCAGAAGGTCACATTATTGGTATTCATAATTACGTTCACAAATCGAATTGGCTTATGAGGCCTCGGACGGTTAAGCGTCAAATCGAGCGTACTGCTGATATTATCGAGAACGCTACGGGTCAGCGCTCGACTTATTATCGTCCGCCTTGGGGTATCGTAAACGTATTCGATTATGCGAATTTAGGCCATTTGCAAATTATTTTATGGTCTGCGATGTTTAATGATTGGCGGATTCGTGTAGGGGAGAAGCGTCTGACTAAGCGTATGATGAAGAAGCTTAAGCCGGGCGAGGTTCTACTGCTGCATGACTGCGGCAGGACATTCGGCGCTGACAAGGATGCACCTAGAAATATGCTGATTGCATTAGAAGCGTATCTGAAAGAAGGAACGAAGAAAGGCTATCGTTTTGTCGGCATTGATGAAATGATCAAGCTGACCGATGCCGCAAGAGCTGCGCATTCGCCTATATGGAAGCGTGCGATGATTTGGCTTTGGCTGCTCTGGGAGAAAGCCTTCCATATCGCGTTTCGTTTAAAAACAGTTGGTGACACGAAGGATCCGGCTTTTCATTATCGGGTAACCACATACAATGGCGTACCGATTACATTTGCAGAGGGCGGCGGTGTAGCGAAGGGTGATCTTGTTGCTGAATTGCATTTCGACAACAAAATGCTGTCTACAATAGCAGCCACCTCCAAATCGCCGGTAGCAACGGGTATCCGTATGCTTCGCGAGGTGGAACAGGCGCTTCCGCTTTTGGCTAACCAACTGGCTGACGACGCAGAGGCGAAGAATATAAAAGCTGTTTACGGCGTCACGATGATTCACCGAGGGGCTGATCGACTTGGCTTCGAAATATTCCAACTGCCGGAGGGCTGGTTTGCTAAGTCCACGCGTGTCTATCTGCGCATACTTATTAGAGTACTCACGACCAAGCACAAAACAACTAAGAACCATTCATCTAAGAAGAAGAAAGAAGTAATCTCGCCGCGAATGCTGCTCATGCCTGCAGCGACCATTAGTCGTTATGCTGCGGTGAAGCTGAGTAAGATTCATGAAGAAGCAGAACGGATCACCGATGCTGTAGAGCGGACAATAAACGCAGCGACCGACGAAGCTGCGCAGCTAGGTACGAAAACAACAGCTATTTAATAAAACAACTAATGATAATGCTAATCCTGCAGCTTAGGGGCTATGAACCTGAGCTGCTTCATTAAAAAAATGGCGTACAAGCGGATATTGCTGCTTGTACGCCATTTTAATATTTAACAATTACATTTTCATTACGCCGCCAGTGCTTGCGGAAGTAACAAGGTGAGCATAACGGGCAAGATAGCCGCGTTTGATCTTTAGCTCGAAGCCTTTCCATTCTGAACGGCGCTTCTCGAACTCCTCGTCGCTGATAAGAAGATCCATCGTGCGGTTATTCATGTCAATCTCGACAATATCATCGTCATGAACGAATGCAATCGGACCGCCCTCAGCTGCTTCTGGTGATGCATGACCGATGCTGATGCCGCGTGATGCGCCAGAGAAACGTCCGTCAGTAACAAGCGCTACCTTCGCTCCTAGGCCCATACCAACGATCTGCGATGTTGGAGCAAGCATTTCCGGCATACCCGGACCGCCGCGAGGTCCTTCATAACGGATGATGACTACATGGCCTTCTTTTACTTTTCCGTTCGCAATAGCATGAAGAGCTTCATCCTGCGAGTCGAAGCAAATAGCAGGCCCTTTGTGATAGCCGCCAACCGATTTATCAACTGCGCCTGTTTTGATAATAGCGCCGTTAGGGGCAAGGTTGCCGAATAGGACAGCCAAGCCGCCGCGTTCAGTATGCGGGTTGTCAATGGTACGAATAACGTCTGTATCTTGGATTTCGCAGCCCATTACGTTTTCACGCAGCGTTTTGCCGGTAACTGTCATGCAGTCGCCATGCAATGCGCCTTCTTTCTTAAACAGCTCGTTAAGAACTGCGCTCACGCCGCCTGCATTATGCACATCTTCAATGTGGTAATCAGAAGCGGGAGCGATCTTCGCAAGATGCGGCACGCGCTCTGCAACTTCGTTAATGCGCTCGATTGGGTATTCGATGCCTGCTTCATGCGCAATAGCAAGCGTATGAAGAACGGTGTTTGTCGATCCGCCCATTGCCATGTCTAGCGCAAATGCGTTATCGATCGTATCTTTAGTAACAATATCACGCGGTTTAATACCGAGATCAATGATTTTCATAAGCTGACGTGCAGCTTGCTTAACGAACTCTTTGCGTTCTGGAGCAACAGCAAGAATCGTACCGTTGCCAGGCAGCGCAAGTCCAAGGCCTTCTGCCAAGCAGTTCATCGAATTGGCTGTGAACATACCGGAGCATGAACCACATGTAGGACAACCAAATTGCTCGAGCTCCATCAGTTGATCGTCATTGATTTTACCAGCTTGGTGAGCGCCTACGCCTTCAAATACACTGGAAAGGGAAATGGAACGGCCATCGGATGTTTTACCGGCTTTCATAGGTCCGCCGCTTACGAGCATCGTTGGAATGTTGACGCGAAGCGCGCCCATAATCATGCCCGGTGTAATTTTGTCGCAGTTCGGAATACATACCATTCCGTCAAACCAGTGCGCATTAACGACTGTTTCGATGGAATCGGCAATGATTTCACGGCTAGCGAGTGAATAGCGCATACCAATGTGACCCATTGCAATACCGTCATCTACACCGATTGTATTAAATTCGAAAGGAACGCCGCCTGCCTCGCGGATTGCTTCTTTAACAAGCTTACCGAACTCCTGCAAATGCACGTGACCAGGAATAATATCAATATAAGAGTTGCAAACCGCGATAAACGGCTTGTCAAAGTCTTCCTCTTTAACGCCTGCGGCACGCAGCAAGCTGCGATGTGGTGCACGGTCGAAACCTTTTTTGATCATGTCGGAACGCATTCTTTTGGTCGCCATGTAAGTGCCCCCTATAATTAATAAATTATCAATACTCTCCATTTTATCACAATGGACAAGTGTTGGCTATATTGCGTAAAATCCGAATAACAAACCTCAAACGTTAAAAAAAGATTAAGAAATACTTAAACATTGTGATTTTACGCGCAATGTGAAGACATGATCTTTGCAATTCATGTATAGTATGCTCATTGGACATTATGAGGGTAACAAGGAGGCAGATTGCTGATGGATAGACGGGTATTAATTGTAGATGATGAGCGGGAAATCGCAGATCTTATAGAAATTTATTTGAAGAATGAAGGCTTTATAACGGAAAAGGCATATGATGGCGAACAAGCGCTGCTCAGCTATGGACGGGAGCCATTCGATCTAGTCATATTAGATATTATGATGCCCAAGATCGACGGTTTAGAAGTATGCCGAAAATTAAGGCAAGATCAATCTGTGCCGATTCTGATGCTGAGCGCGAAGGCTGAGGATATGGATAAAATTATGGGACTGATGACCGGGGCTGATGATTATATGATCAAGCCGTTTAATCCTTTAGAGCTTATTGCACGGGTTCGTTCGTTACTTCGTCGCTCTTATCAGTACAGCTCGCAGGGGGAGAACGGAAGCACAGCACGCTCAGATAAGGAGCTGCGCCTAGGACCGCTCCGGATCGATAAGCTTAGCCATTCCGCTGAGGCGGACGGGAAACCGCTGCAATTGACTTCAACGGAGTTTGGTATTCTGCATCTGCTAGCCAGCCATCCGGGTAGAGTATTCAGCGCGGAGGACATTTTCCAGCAGGTTTGGAAAGAGAAATATTTTGACTCAAATAATACAGTTATGGTGCATATCAGCAAGCTGAGGGATAAGCTCGACAAGGAGCTTGGCGATAAGATGATTGTCACCGTATGGGGGGTTGGCTACAAAATTGAAGGATAACATCGCTCTCCGCTTATTCGGCCGTTCATTATTACACTTAATCGTCAGTATTGCATTGGTTATTATTGTTGTTGGAGCATTAATTTTGTTCAGTGAATTTTTTTTGAGTGTGTTAGGAGTGCTGGGAATTCGTACAGCAGTAAGGAACATGGTTAGAGGATTCGGGGAAAGCTACGTCATTTATGGAATAAGCATTGTTTTGTTTATTCTGTTCTTCTCTTGGATGCAGTGGAGATTATTCGGTTATTTCAACAAAATGAACAAGACGGTTAAAGATATGGCCGAAGGAAGATTACACTTAGATCATAAAATGGAAGTGCGCAGCAGCAATCCTTTTGGAGATATGGCTGGTAATGTAAACCGTTTAGCAGGTAGATTACATCTTGCCTTGGAAGAGGAACGGCGAGCAGAGCAGACCAAGAACGAATTGATTACAAATGTGTCCCATGACTTAAGGACACCGCTTACTTCGGTGCTCGGTTATTTAGGCCTGATTGAGCAGGATCGATATCGTGATGAGGTCGAGCTGCGACATTATGTGCAAATTGCGTATGATAAGTCGCAAAGGCTGAACGTTCTCATTAACGATCTCTTCGAATATACGAAAATGCGAAATGATACGAACGCTCTCAAACAGACGAATTTCAATATTGTTGAAATGCTGGGACAGCTTCTTGTGCAATATCATTTGCCGCTTCAAGATGCCGGCATGCAAAGTAAGCTGGTGGCTCGTGAAACGCTTATTACGGTACAAGGTGATGCGGCAAAACTTGTGCGTGTTTTCGAAAACCTGATTGCAAATGCGATGGCATATGGAAGAGAAGGCAAGCGTGTGGTGCTTGCTGTAAATAAGGAAGGGAATGAAGTTGTTGTCGAGGTTATCAATTACGGCGAGCCGATCCCAGCTATCGATTTACCGCATATTTTTGATCGATTCTACCGAGTCGACAGATCGCGAACGCAGTGGACAGGCGGCTCTGGCCTTGGTCTAGCGATTTCAAAAAGCATCGTGGAAATGCACGGTGGTACGATCTCAGTATCAAGTGATCAGAATGAAACCTCATTCCGTGTATCGTTACCTATTGTTAACTGATAATTAAGGTATTCTTATGATTTGGTTACAATCTTCTTAAGCTGCTGCTTCTATACTTGGTTTTATAGAAGGAAAGGCGAGAGGGGAACGAGCATGATGGAAAGTAGAAGGGGCGCTCATAAGAGTAATCATTCATTTATATTTATGCTGATAGCAGCTGCTGTTATCATATGCATGCCCTATCTTGTTTCAATGAAAGATAGCCCGAAAGAATCGGAGCTGGCACTCGGCGCAAGCGCTGCCGTACTGATGGATTTGGATACAGGCAAAGTGCTTTACGAAAAAAATGCCTATGAGGCACTGCCACCTGCCAGCATGTCTAAGATGATGACAGAGCTGATTGTGCTCGATCTGGCGAACGAAGGCAAGCTCGCATGGAATGAGCTTGTGTTGACAAGTCATTATGCAGCGGAGGTGCCAGGCTCGCAAATAGGCTTTGATGCGGGTGAACGCTACACGGTTAGAGAGCTGTTCGAGGCGATGGCGGTTCATTCTGCTAACGATGCTGCCGTTGCGCTGGCAGAGCATATAAGCGGTAATGAAACGGCATTCGTCATGCTGATGAATGCACGAGCCGCTAGAATCGGTTTATCAGAAAGCGCTCAGTTTGGTAATGCAACGGGATTAACCCATGAAGATTTGTTAGCTTTCCCAGAGGCGTCAGCTCAGCGTGATACGATGATATCAGCTAAGGATACAGCTGTGCTCGCCGGGCATCTGCTGAAGAAATATCCTGAAATATTAGAAGTGTCGAAACAGAGCAGCGTTAAGCTGGCAAGCACGATGAAGAAGCTGCCCTCGACGAATTTGATGCTAAGTGGAATGACTTTTGCTTATCCCGGCAACGATGGTTTGAAAACAGGTTATACCGTGCAGGCGGGCTATTGCTTCACGGGAACCGCAAAGCAGGAAGGAAGACGGCTTGTCTCTGTTGTAATGGGAGCCAGCACACCAGAGCAGCGTTTTGAAGAGACGGGGAAACTGTTTCAGTATGGGTTTCAAGAAAGCAGGCTTGAAAGCTGGATTGGCCGTATTCAGAGCAAATTAGGTATACAAGTGAGTTAATAGAAGAAGAAATAAGTGGATGCATGAGAATGGAAGGATAGGAACAGGTCAGCTGGATTGCCAGGCTGGCCTTTTTTTTGACGAATAATTGGAAATCATATACACATCTATTTTAACTGTAGCTGGTGCGGTCAACATAAGGTATGATTCATATGAAAGTGAAGTATTTATTGCATTATTAATGAAACGAAATCCGGGTGGAATAGAATGAGGAGGTAATAAAGTGTATGAATTAACCGAGGAAAAAATGCGATTAATGAAACGACTGGATGAATCCTTTCGTCAGGTGCGCAGATTAATCAATTCGGAATGGAATACTCATAACGTCCATGGCCTAGGTATGACGCATGGCAGGATGCTTACTATATTGGCGAATACAGGGCCGCAGAAGGCATCAGCATTGGCGGAACAGCTTCTCATTACGAGTGGAGGCGTTACGGGTATAGCAGATCGGTTGATCGAGCTTGGTTATATTAAGCGGGAGCGGGGCGATAAGGATCGTCGTGTCGTGATGCTGGATATTACAGAAGAAGGAATGAAAAATGTGGAGCTCATAGAAACGGTCCGGAAAGAGCTAATGCTAAAGCTATTCCGAGGGATGTCTGCAGCCGAAATGGAGAAAGGTCTGTCTATATTTGAGCGAATGAGTCGAAATATGGAAGAAGATGTTACGAAATGATGAATAATTAATCAATACATATCCCAGGAGACCTAATTTATTGTAGAATAAACAAGAAATTTGTCGATTATATACTATTGACAAATCCCGATAATACAACTAGGATTAAAAGGAATTAAATATACAATGGTTTAGGGGAGATTACGATGAAGAAGGCTATTGCTTTAGCGGTATCTTTGTTTTTGATGGTAGCGGTCGTTGCGGCCTGCGGAGCTAGTAAAAACGAAGAGGGCAACAAATCGGGCGGCGACAAAGCGGCAAAGAAAAAAATCGCACTTGTTCTGCCTGAAAAAATCGGTGTTAATAAATTTTTTGTTCTGATGGATGAAGGCTTTAAGAAAGCAGGCGCAGAATTTGGCGCTGATGTAAAAACAATTGAATCTACTGATCCCGCTGGCTTCGAACAAAACCTTCGCGCGACAGTAGCAGAAAACTATGATCTTATTATTACAGCAACCTTCCAAGCGGAAGATGCATTAACTAAAGTAGCTACCGAAAACCCGGACAAATCCTTTGCAGTCATTGATACTGTAGTTGATCTGCCGAACGTTCGCAGCGTAAATTTCCGTGAGCAAGAAGCTTCTTATTTGATGGGTGCAATGGCTGGTCTTGCAACCAAAACCAATATTGTTGGCGCAGTAGTTGCTATGGATGTACCGCTGCTTAGCAAATACACTTCCGGCTTTGAGCAAGGTCTGAAAAGCACAAATCCAGAAGCGCAGTTCCTTATTAACTATGTTGGAGGCTTCACAGATCCAGTAAAAGGTAAAGAGCTTGCTTTGCTTCAAAACACGAAGGGCGCTGACTTTGTTGCAGGTATGGCGGCAGTTGGCGATAACGGCGTTTTTGAAGCTGCGAAAGAGAAAGGCTTCTACACTGCTGGTCAAGATACGGATCGTACCGAAGAAGATGCTGAGCATATTGTTCTATCGCAATTGAAAGGTACAGATGCAGTAGCTTATGAAACAGTAAAAAGCTTTGTTGAAGGTAACTTCACATACGGCGTTGCTGATTACGGCTTGAAGGAAGGCGGCGTAGGTCTTACATTCGTAACGCATGACAGTACTTCACCGCTAAGCGCATTTATTGGACAAGAGAATGTAGACAAAGTAAAAGCTATAGCGGATGATATTATTTCTGGTAAAATAAAAGTAGTAAATCCGTTAGTTAAATAGTAAAAATACCGGCTGCTGCCATGCAGCCGGTTTGTTTGCTTGTTACTTCTAGGACAGCCCTTTCTATACGATCTTCTGCGTACGGGCTCATATCTGATCGTTTTTTTGGAAATAGAGCTAATATTTAGCTCTATTTCTTCAAGAATAAGTGAATTTGGTAGAATAGAGCTAGTTTCTAGCTCTATTTCGCTCATTTATCATCATATGGGCTCATATCTGATCGTTTTTTAGGAAATAGAGCTAATAATTAGCTCTATTTCTTCAAAAGTATACGAATTTGGTGGAATAGAGCTAGTTTCTAGCTCTATTCCACCAAATTATATTGTAATTTTATAAAGCATATCTCTCAGGTATTTGACTTATGGAACAGCCCCGGCTTTTTTGTTTTTATGATTGGGAAACGAATCTTTGCCGCCAGAGTACAGCAACAGCTGTTTACGCATGATCGGCTTATGGAAGGGGAGGGCGTGTGCATGCTGCTGCAAATGAATAGCATCACGAAGTCGTATGGGAATGTAACCGCTAATAGCAATGTGAATTTCACTCTGCAAAAAGGAGAGATTCACGCGCTGGTTGGTGAGAATGGAGCGGGCAAAACGACGCTCATGCGTATTTTATATGGAATGGAAAGCCCAACAAGCGGCGAAATTGTGCTTAATGGGAAGCCGGTAACGTTCGAGAATCCAACCGATGCTATTCGGCATCAAATCGGAATGGTGCATCAGCATTTCATGCTTTTCCCTACTTTCACCATTTCCGAGAATATTGTGATTGGACGCGAGCCGTCCAAAGGGATTGGCTTCGATCGGAAGACAGCGGCAATGGAAACTGAACAGCTCGGCAAGCAATTTGGCATGCCGATTGATCCATGGAAGAAGGTAGCGGATTGCTCCTTAGGCATGCAGCAGCGAGTTGAAATTTTGAAGGTGCTTCATCAAGGAGCAGAAATTATTATTTTGGACGAACCGACAGGTGTTTTGACTCCGCTTGAAGTGAAAGAGCTGCTTATTGCGATCAAAACATTGGCTTCACAAGGAAAAAGCTTTATTCTGATTAGTCATAAGCTGCAAGAAATTATGGATGTAGCCGATCGCATTACAGTATTGCGCGACGGAAAAGTAACTGGAACGGTTTTTTCGAAGGACACTAATGCCGAACAATTATCACGGCTTATGGTAGGCCGGGATTTAATTCATATATCCCGAAACGCAACGGAAGTCGGCCAAGCTGTGCTTGACCTTGAAGGCATAAGTGTTCGAGGCAGCAAAACAAAGCCGCTGCTCAGCGATGTTAATCTTCATGTAAATGAAGGTGAAATCGTAGGCATCGCAGGCATATCTGGCAACGGACAGTCAGAGCTTATTCAAGCGATTTCTGGACTGCTGAAACCAGATGAAGGCATGATTAAGCTGCTTGGGCAAGATGTAACGGGGGCGCCGGTTGGCGCGATTCGGCAAATCGGGCTTGCTCATATACCTGAGGATCGCTATCAATGGGGCGTAGCTAAGGATGCAACTGTAACGGAGAACGGTCTCATGGGTCATACAGGCAAGCATCAGAAATATGGCGTATTAGGCGGGCAGGGCATTCGTCAGATGGTAAGCGAATGGGTAGAGCGATTCGGTATAAAAACTGGCTCATTATCGACGAAGGCACAGTACCTGTCTGGAGGTAATTTACAGAAGCTTATCGTAGCCCGCGAGTTGGCTCAGAAAACCCCGTTTCTTATAGCAGCGGAGCCTACGCGAGGGGTGGATGTTGGCGCTATGGAAATTATTCATGGAGAGCTGCTGAAGAAACGGGATGAAGGTGGAGCCATTTTGCTCATTTCATCTGAGCTGACGGAAATATTGAAGCTGTCAGACCGTATTTTGGTCATGTTCGAGGGGATGATCGTAGGCGAGCTGAATGCGGCTGAGGCTACAGAGGAGCATATTAGTTTGTTAATGGCAGGAGGAAGAGCGGTTGGATAAGCTGTTACAATTCGGACGTTCAATGCTGCAGCCGCTGCTAGCTATCTTGGTTGGCTTAGCGGCAGGCGCAATCGCTATCGTCATCGTCGGGGGCTCCGTCATGGACACCTACGCAGAAATGTGGAAGGGCGCCTTTGGAAGCTTTTATTTTTTTACGAATACGCTTAGCAGAGCTACGCCGATTATATTGATTGGTCTTGGCGTCGCGCTTGCTTTTCGTGCTGGTTTTTTTAATATGGGCTCGGAAGGACAAATGGTACTCGGTGCGCTGAGCGCTGCGCTGACGGCTATTTATTTGCCGGGACCAGGCTGGTTTAAGCTTGTAGCAGCCATTATGGCGGGAATTATTTCCGGGGGAATATGGTCTGCTTTTGCTGGTTGGCTGGATGCCAAGTATAAGATGAATTTGCTCATTACGACCTTATTGCTTAATTATATTGCTACTCTTTTTGCAGGTTATATCGTATCCTACCCGCTTAAGGATCGGTCGGGTTCTGCCGCGATGGCGCAAACAGTTATGATTGACAAAAGCGTATGGCTGCCTAAGCTGTTCCACGGGATGAGCGTTCATGGCGGATTTATTATTGCTGCTGTCTCAGCAGTGCTGCTCTTCTTCTTTATGAAATTTACTGTTAAAGGCTATGAGATTCGAATGCTGGGCGGCAACCCTTTGTTCGCGAGCTACGGCGGCGTACAGCGCGGCAAAATGATGCTGCTCAGCATGTTCGTAAGTGGTGGCTTCGCAGGACTTGCAGGTTCTGTAGAGGTGCTCGGCACCCAATATCGTTATATAGACAGCGCATTAACCTCGCCTGGTTATGCTTGGTCCGGTATTATGGCTACGCTGCTAGCAGGCTCTCACCCGCTCGGCACTGCTGTTGCTGCCATATTGCTGGCAGCGCTGCAAACCGGCGGCATGGGCATGGAGCGCAACACTGACGTACCTCTGGAGGTTTCCAGCATTATTCAAGCTGTACTTATTTTATTCGTATCGGCAAAGCTGTCTTATTCATTCCTTAAGCGCAAGAAAGCGAGGTCATAGTATGGATCAAATATTTGATGTCTCGCTGTTTGCTTCAACGCTGCGAATGATTACTCCTATATTGCTAGCTGCGCTTGGCGGTGCAATTTGCGCTCGTGTAGGGTTGTTTAATGTAGGCTTGGAAGGACTTGTTCTCATTGGAGCATTCTCTGCAATCGTGGGCAATCATTTCACCGGAAATGTATTCCTAGCCGTTCTATTTGCTGTATTTTGCTCATTATTGTTTTCTATTCTATTCGGTTATATGAGTATACAACTCAAGGCGAATGTCATTGTTGTGGGGATCGCGCTTAACTTCCTCGCGCTTGGCTTAACGACATTCTCACTGCGTGCGGTCTTTAATGTGAAAGGCGCATACTACAACAAGGATATGGTTGGCCTGCCCAAATGGGATATTCCTGTGCTCAAGGATATACCTTGGCTGGGAGATGTATTATCCGGGCATTCTCCACTTGTTTATTTGTCTCTGGTGCTTGTTGTATTATTGCAGCTGTTTCTTTTTAAGACGGTTACAGGCTTCCGCCTGCTGGCTGCTGGTGAGAATCCAACTGCCGCTAAGAGCCTTGGCATTAAAGTAACTCGAATTCAATATGGCGCAGTGCTCATGTGCGGCGTATTATGCGGACTTGCAGGCGCTCAGCTTTCGCTCGGCAATGTAACGATGTTCACAGAGGGCATGACCTCTGGCAGAGGATTTATTGCGCTCGTTGCAACGATGCTGGGCCAGTCCAATCCGCTTGGCGTAGCTGCTTCCAGCTTGTTATTTGGCTTTATGGATGCACTGAGCATTAGGCTGCAGGGCTTCGCGCTGCCAACTCATTTCACTATGATGCTGCCTTATATCGTTACGATTGCGGCTATGCTTTTCTTCAAAGACAAAGGTTATATGCAGGAAGCGCGTAAATCGAATGAAAGCTCAAGGTAGAGGAGGTTCTCAGGATGCATAAAAAAGCAGAGCGTTTAAAAAAAGTGACTGCCGTTAAAAAAACAGAGCTTCCGCCTGAGCTTGCACATCGCGTGCCGCCAGGCCAGACCGTAACGGAGCGTTTCCCCATTCTGCATGAAGGTGAAGTTCCGCGCTACGATATAAATACCTGGTCGCTTCGAGTATTCGGAGAAGTAGAGCAGGAGCGCTCATTCCGCTTCGAAGAGCTGCTGGCGCTGCCGCAGACGAAGATCAAGTGCGATATTCACTGCGTTACACGCTGGTCCAAGCTCGATACAGAGTGGGAAGGTGTACGTTTCTCAGAGCTATTGAAGCATCTTGGCGTTAAACCGGATGCTCGTTACGTGATGATTCATGCGGATGAGGATTATGATACGAATGTACCGCTGGAGGATTTGCTGCATGAGGATGTGCTGCTTGCTCATCGCTTCGATGGTGAGCCGCTGACGGACAAGCATGGCTGGCCGCTGCGGCTGCTTGTGCCGCATTTATACTTTTGGAAAAGTGCAAAGTGGATTACTGGCATTGAGTTCATGAAGGAAGACCGTGAAGGCTTCTGGGAGCGCAATGGCTTTCATAATTATGCAGATCCCTTCAAGGAGCAGCGTTTCTCAAGCGATGAGAATATGATGCCCGAGGATGAATGGATCAAAAAGGAGTTTGATTAATCAATGCTGCCGATTTTAGAAGTAAATCCAGCTGATTTGCCGCCATATGCAATCGTATGCGGTGATCCGAGACGTGCGGAGGTTATCGCACAAAGGCTGACCAATGTTCGCGAGCTGGCTTACGCCCGTGAATACCGGACGTTTGTTGGTGATTATGAAGGCGTTCAACTAGCAGTAGTGAGCCATGGCGTAGGCTCGCCGGGCGCAGCCGTATGCTTCGAGGAGCTTATTCGCGGCGGTGTGACAACTCTTATTCGTGTTGGTACCGCTGGGTCCTATTCCGCAGATCACCCAGCAGGCAGCCTTGTCGTAAGTACGGCGGCCGTTCGAGCAGAGGGGCTTACACACCAGCTTGTTCCTGCGGGTTTTCCGGCTATTGCCGACAGCGCAGTTACAGAGGCACTTTACGAATCAGCACTTGAGAGTGAAGGTATTGTGAAGAAAGGGATTACTGTAACACTTGATGTGTTTTTCTCTGGCGTTGTAGAATTTCCGCATCGTCAATATAAGCAGGCGGGTGCTATTGCCGTTGAGATGGAGATTGCCGCTTTGTACGTCATTGCTTCGCTGCGCGGCGCTCGTGCAGGAGCGATCCTAGCGCTTGACGGCTATGCGGATTCTGATCTGGCGGGCGAATATGATCCACATACAGATGCAGTGGCGAAAGCGATTGAAAGAGAGATTGAAACAGCGCTGCGCGCTATGGCTAAGCTAGCAGCCAAATAAAGAAAATGCCGGTAGGTCTAGGAGGGAATGTTCGTGAGCGAGACGCTCTTTAAACCGGAATGGATGGCAGGTGATTCCTATCCGCATGTATTTGCTTATTATTTTAAGCAGTGGGCGGATTATTCGATGAGCTTTCATACCCATGATGCCATTGAAATCATGTATGTCATTTCTGGTCAATGCGGAATCGAGGTAGAGGCTACCAAGGCAGCCCCGGCGTGTGAAATGACACTGGGGAAGGGTGAATTTATTGTTCTCGACGCGAATATTCCTCATCGGCTTACAGTTGATGAGCGCGGACCTTGTCGAATGCTAAACGTAGAATTCGATTTCAGGGAACGTCAAACGGCGTTTCCTTCTATGCGCCAGCTTGCTTTAGAGGATGAATTAGTGGCCAGCTTGATCACTGAGCCGTCCTCTTATTTGTTTTTACGCGACCAAAGCGATCTGTACCCCGTACTGAAGAGTCTTGTGCTGGAGCTTGATAGCCGCGGCAAAAGTGTGAATGTGAGAACGGAGCTATTGTTCGCCCAGCTTATTGTGACAATTGCACGTATTCATCATGAGGCGAAAGCGAAGGGCATTAATCCGGCTAATCTTTATATGAAGCAAGCCATTGAATATATGCATCATAACTATGACCGCGATATTAGAGTTAAGGATATAGCTGCGGCTGTCAGCTTGCATCCGGGTTATTTGCATCGTCTTTTCCGCACGCAGCAGGGCCAATCATTAACTGGTTATTTAACGGAGCTGCGAATGGAGAAGGCCAAAATGCTGCTCCGTGAGACCGATATAGCCATCACTGATATTTGTGATTATGTAGGTGTAGGGAGCCGTCAATATTTCCATGCCATGTTCAAAAAATATTCGAATCAAACGCCGATTGCTTATAGGTACTCGGTCAATACGCAGCATTTGGACAGTCGGGGACGGATTGAAGAGTAAGAAAAAGTGACGATTTCTGACACTTAAGCAAGCAGATAGTCACAATATTGATAACGCTTTCTAATAATCGTTGCTACAATGTAGAGGAGATTTAAACTAATAACTCTATTAAACGATATTTGGAGGCTGATTGGCATGTCTACATTCAAAATTGCGTTTATCGGTGCTGGATCAATCGGGTTCACGCGCGGATTGATGCGTGATTTGCTTGCTGTTTCTGAGTTTCAGAACATCGAAATCGCATTTACAGATATTAATGCACATAATCTGGAGATGGTTACGGCTCTTTGCCAAAGAGATATTGAAGAAAATGGCTTATCGATAAAGATCCAATCGACAACAGATCGTCGTGAGGCGCTTGCGAATGCGAAGTACGTTATTTGTACGATCCGAGTTGGCGGGTTGGAAGCTTTCGCAACAGATGTGGATATTCCGCTTAAATACGGTATTGACCAATGCGTCGGAGATACGCTTTGTGCCGGCGGGATCATGTATGGGCAGCGGGGCATTGCCGAAATGATGAACATTTGCCGTGATATTCGCGAGGTGGCTGCGGAAGATGTGCTGCTGCTGAACTATGCCAATCCTATGGCGATGATGACTTGGGCATGCAATAAGTACGGCGGAGTGCGAACGATTGGACTTTGTCATGGTGTACAGGGCGGACATTGGCAAATTGCTGAAGCGTTTGGATTGAAGCAGGAGGAAGTTGATATTATTTGCGCAGGAATCAACCATCAGACCTGGTATATCCAAATTAAGCATAACGGTGAGGATTTGACGGGAAAGCTGCTTGAGGCATTCGAGAAGCATCCGGATTTCAGCCGCACGGAGAAGGTTCGGATCGATATGCTGCGCCGCTTCGGTTATTACAGCACCGAGTCGAACGGTCATTTGAGCGAATATGTGCCTTGGTATCGTAAGCGGCCGGAGGAAATCAATGATTGGATTGATCTTAGCTCTTGGATTAACGGAGAAACAGGCGGCTACTTGCGTATTTGTACAGAGGGCCGGAATTGGTTCGAAACGGATTTCCCGAACTGGATGAAGGACCCTGCGAATGAATTTAAGAGTGAGCTGCGCAGTCATGAGCATGGCTCGTACATTATTGAGGGGCTCGAGACGGGACGAGTATACCGAGGTCACTTTAACGTCGAGAATAAAGGTGTTATTGCCAACCTGCCATCGGACGCAATCATTGAAGCGCCAGGTTATGTTGACCGCAATGGCGTATCAATGCCGACAGTCGGCGACCTGCCGCTTGGTGCTGCTGCCGTATGCAATGTAAGCATTTCGGTACAGCGCCTCGCAGTTGAAGCAGCTATTCACGGCGATGATAAGCTGCTGCGGCAAGCGTTCATGATGGATCCTCTAGTGGGGGCTGTATGTAATCCAAATGAAATATGGCAGCTTGTCGATGAAATGCTGGTAGCGCAGGAGAAGTGGCTGCCGCAGTATTCAGATTCGATCGCTGCAGCTAAGAAGCGCCTGATTGAGGGCCCGCTGCTCCCAACACGCGATTATCAAGGCGCAGCACGCCTTAAAGTGAAAACAGTGGAAGAGATGCAGCAGGACCGTGATGCCGCTAACAAGAATGCGGGAGAATCAGATAAAGGGAAAGAGCGCGTCTAACGAGCCGCGTATTTCAGTTCGATGGCTTGAAGCTTCGCCCCTGGCGGGCTCCAAGCCGGCGGACCGAATTTCTTCAAATAAGCGAGCGTATTAAGCTGCTCGGAAACGGCCTGCTCCTCGTCAAGCTTACGGAAAAGCTCCCAGCAAGCGATGACATCATTGAGCGCTCGATGTCCGCCGACTAATGGAATGCCATATCTGCTGCACATATCCGATAGTGTATGAGGATATACATGTCTAGCTCGGCTTAGTGTTAATGTATCAATAAAGCTGTTATGAAAAGACCTTCCTGCAATTCGAAGCAAGGAATGATGTAAGAATCCGAGGTCAAAGGCTGCATTATGAGCAATGATTACGTTATCGCCAAGCATGCGATTCAATATACGAAATGCTGTATCCTCATCCATGCCTGTTGCGGTCATCTCATCCGTTATGCCGGTTAGCTCTGTAATTTTGGCAGACAGCTTGCCATCATAGCGGACGAGCGTACTGAACTCACTAGCGATCTCTCCATCGACGCAGCGGATCGCCGCCATCTCGATGACTCGATCCTTCTTAGGATCAAGCCCGCTCGTTTCGAAATCAATAACGGTATAGGAATGCTTTGTCATAGTTGTTTCACCACTTTTTCTAGTAATAGATTGTAGACTCTTAAATATTCTACAAAAAGAGCTGTAAACCCTTTAGAAGTGCTAGATATAATCATTCTATTTAATAAATAAACCCTTATTGCTCCCGTTAATCAACAGGAGAAGAAGGGTTTTTTAATTGTTGAATAATAGGTTTTGACGGGGCAAGCCGTTTTCCACCTTTCTTTCAAGTTGGAGATGTAGGTCGAATCATGCGAACAACGGATTAAAACAGTGATTAGCATTCTTTATACTGCCTACACGCAAGGAGACAGACAATTTTGAAGCAGAGAGCGCTTTCTTTGAACAGAGGATAACGTACGTATGTGATAAAATAAACAAAAAAGACAACGTTAACCAATTGGCGAGCAACGGGAGAGGCTGCAAATGCGGATGGGATCGGGTTTATGGTCAAGATTAGGCATGTTGAAGGGAGCTCCGCTACCACCTGAAAGTAAGCTGGGGAAGGATGCAATTACCGCGTTGTGGATTCACTGCTGTTTTCAATTTGGCGCTTCCATGTCAGGCTTGTTTCTTAATTTGTATTTATGGCGGCTGACGCAAAATCTAGTCGTGAACGGCGTGTATAATATTACAGTGTTTTTAGTTACGCCATTTGCGTTCGCACTCGGCGGATGGATTGCCAAAAAACGAGATCGAATGGTCACTTATCGCCTAGGTATTGTTATGATTGCAATCTTCTATTTCATGGTTGTCATTGCTCAGGAGCAGGTAGCTCATTATTATATTTGGTTTGCTATATTTAACGGATTCGCTGCGGGATTTTATTGGACTGGTTATTTAGTTATTCAATACGATGTATCGACAGAAGCGAACCGGATTCGGTTTCTGGCTGTTAATATGATTGTATTCAATACCGCCGGCCTTGCCGGACCTGCGCTTGCGGGTTTCATTATTCAGCGGAGTGAAGGATTGCAGGGATATATTATTATTTTTACATTGGCCTTTATTATGTTTCTTATTGCTGCGCTAGTGAGCTTCCGCATACCGAAGATCCAATCCCATCATAAAGCTTATTACTTGCGGTTTATGGGGCTGGTCATGCACAAGAACAAGCGCTGGCTAAAGGCACTTTATAGCTTTTTTATACTTGGGCTATTTCAAGGCATTATGCTTTTTTTGCCTAATATTATGCTGTTCCGGACAGTTGGCCGCGAGGACTGGGTCGGTTATTTGGGTGTATTCTTCTCAGCCTTAACTGTTGCGACTGGCTATGTCATCTCACGAAAGGCACAGAAGGAGCATGTGAGGAAATACGTATTGCTATCGACAACAGGCGTCGCACTCGGCGCATCATTGCTTCTCATACAAGTTGAATTCTGGTCCGTGGCGATGTTTATGATTCTGTTCTCGATATGCAACCCGCTTGCCGTAAATACACTGACATCTTACTATTACAGACTAATAGGTACGCTGCCGCTTAAAGGCCAGCTGCGCGTGGAGTCAGTCGTTATGCGTGAGCTGTTTCTGAACGTAGGAAGGGTTGTGTCGATCACGCTGCTTCTAGTGCTGGCCCATGACATGGCATCAATCTGGCTGCCAATCGTGTTGTTTGGCATGGCTGTCATGCAGTATGTATGTGTATTTCTTATTCAGGAGAAACAGAATGCGGAGAACAGCGTCGAATAAGGATAAAATAGTAGCTACTGCCTACTTGTTTAACCTTCAGGCTGCTAATCAACTTAAGGAGGATATTACGATGAGCTATGATTTTAACAGGGACTGGTTATCCAAAAAGTTCGAAGAAATCCAGAGGCGAATCCTTAAAGCGCTGCAGCAGCTTGATGATGAGCAAGTGAATTGGAGACCGGATCATACGAGCCATAGCATATCGACTCTAGTAAAGCATATAGATGGAAACATTCAAGAAAGAATCATGAAAGGAATCCTCCATCAAGATGTAAATAGAAATCGTGAGGATGAACTAAAACCAACTTATATCAAGAAGTCAGAGTTGGAGAGTGTTATTCAACACAGTCTGCAGCTGGTCATTAATACGGTTAATCAAATTACCGATGAACATTTGGAACAAAAACAAGTGGTGAGAAATAGGGAAAGATCAAATCTGGATATGCTGCATCAGTGTGCGGCACATTACTCGGAACACATGGGTCAAATATTTTATATTGCAAAGCAGATTCTAAAAGAGAATTACAAATCTACATCCATATAACGTACATATATTAGATATAAAAAGATCGCAATCCATCCTGCTATTTTTGCAGAATGGAGCGATCTTTTTGGTTATGTTATATTCGTTTACGCTTGTAAAATACGACGAAAGCACAGGAAAGCAGCAGAACAATAATTGCGATTCCGGCAGTAGCCGCCTCTTTGGCGCTGCCCTGAGGCTGAGCGGCGGTTTGTCCTCCTGGGAAGCCGCCCATGCCACCACCGCCCATGCCGCCCTGCATGTTCGGTCTGCCGCCCCCGAAACCGCCCTGCATGCCGTCAGGCATTTGGCCGTCCGGCGGCACCATGCCCTCTGGGAGAGCATTTCCATCAGGAGGTACCATTTCGCCGGGAGCACCCTGCCCGTTAGGAGCCGCAGTGCCAGTGTCGCCTTCTGCGACTTGGCGGATTACTGCAGATGCTCCGGTTTCCATTTCAGCCGTTTGAATGTTGGTCGTCATGGCTGATTTGCTGCTGCTTTGAAAGGATGCAGCAGTAGTGTCTGCTCCTCCAGCTTGGCCGGCACCTTTCTGCGTATTCTGTGGAGTGTTGCCCATGCTGCGATTTCCGCCGCCCATACCGCGGCCGCCTCCGCCGCCAAATCCACCGCCCATACCGCCGCTTGCTGAGCCGGAACCATCACCGGAAGAAGCGATCGTGCCGTCAAGCTGCTGCTTAATAGAGCTTGTTTGTGTTTTGTTAAACGAAACAACCTGCGTTACACCTTGCTCAAATTGCTCATAGGTGTAGAACGCGGAAGGGTCCGCTTTAACATAAGATGAAATCATATTTTTAATCTCTTCCGTTCTTGCCTGGAAAGTATCTTCGGCTAAATAGCCCTCTATCATTTCTTTAATAATCTCATGATATTTTTCCTTGTATGCATCTACTTTAAGCAACTTATCGATGAGAGGACGGTCTGTCAAAGTGACTGTTGTAGGCTCGTCAATAAGAACGCCAGTCCCGCCAAATACACCGAATGACATATTGTAGTCCCACGGCAAAATATTGAATTTGCCCTCGTCCTCATACAAATAATAGTTATGCTTTTTCTCGGATAAGTAGCTGTCAAAGTTGCCGGCTACTGCGTTCAACGCAATAAATTTCAATACTTCCTCGACATCGAGAACGCTCTCATAGTCACTGCCGTTATTCAGCTCATCCAGTATATCGAGCAGAATGTCATTATTGGACTTATCCGATTTCAAATCAAGTCCCGTATACGATTTCATGTTCCCAAGCCAGTTAAGCTCACTGCCTGTACCGCCATTTGCTTTATAGAGAGCGCCGTAGGAATTGCCGAAATTACGCTTGAGATAAGCATCCCCAATTTGCTCTATCGCTAAGTAAAAGCCCCAAAGCTCGTTATTCACATAGACGTTCACATATGAAAACTTAGGTGTAGGGAGCCCCATTTGCTCCGCCAGCTCGTAGGAGAGGAACTCTCTCATATACGAGGCATCACTGAAATTATTGTTTAAATTGACTTTGCTTATGCCCTGCATCGTCTGATTCACATATTCATCGAAAGAAATTTTTAAGCTGTACCGGTCGGAGTCGGCCATATTAACAACGCTGCTCAAGCTTAGATTGCCTTTTGTCCGAATAGCAACGTTATCAAATTTTTGTCCGTTATATTCCACCGAAGCTGTTTTGTACTCTTCCGCGCTCGCATTGTCCATCATATCCTGAAAATCATCTGGATCAATCGTAATTTTAACATCTACAATCTTGTCCTTCGGAAAATAGATCTCATCGAGCTTTTGCTCATCCGCTGATTTCTCGGTTACTGACGTCCCGGGATCTGAGGATGCGCTGCCTGCTGCACATCCCGAGAGTCCAATGATCAGGAGAATGGAGCAAAAGCATATAAACCAAGCATTAGCTTTCGCCTTCATTTGAACACCTCCTGATTATTAGGATACATAGTCGCCGCTATAGCTTATAAGCACAGCATTGCGCACGCCTGCCATGTCCGTCAATTGATTAACGAAACGGCCAGTCTCATCACAAAGACGTACCTCAAGCGTCATTTCAATATTGCCTTTAGTAACGGTTTTTTGCTTCACGTTATAACGTTTGACTAGTGTGCCGACTTGTCTATGAACAAGCTGCTCCGTAGCATCCGTATCACAGTTGACGACAAGCAGATAAGGGGTTTCAACGGAACCGCCTTTAACGAAGAAGAATAGGATGAGGCCGATTACGATTGAACCGATAACCGCAAGCGTGTAGAAGCCTGCTCCTGTAACGATACCAGCAACTGCTGCCCAGAATAGGAAAATAAGATCAGTTGGATCTTTGATAGGCGTTCTAAAACGAACAATAGACAGCGCGCCCACCATACCGAGCGATAGAACGAGGTTAGAGTTGATTGCAATAATTACGGTAGCTGTAATCATCGTCATGCCGATTAAGGAGACGTTAAAGCTCTTGGAATAAAGCACTCCGCTAAATATTCTTTTGTAAAGCAAGTAAATGAAAAATCCTAGCACAAATGCGACAGCAAGTGTAATTAATATTTTGGAAAGGCTAATATCTGAAGTGAAGTTATCAACCACCGAGCTTTTAAATAGGTTGGCAAAGCTTGTTTTGTTTGTTGTTTCGGCAGCAATAGCTGTTGTCGTCGTGGTTTCCATTTTACTGATCCTCCCAAGTGTTGTATTTCAGAAATTTACGGCAAATGACGTATTTTGAAGCTGACTGTCGGTTCAGTCCTTCAAGCTGCAAAGCGATTTTGATAAAAGCAGGAATATATCCATCAAATTTCACTTCAAGAATAATCATTTCATTGTCAATGGCTTGAATAGGGTCTAAGGTTTGATCGAAAATATCGATAGCATGCAGACCGGTTCGGAGATTTTTGTCAAAGGTTATTCGAACGTTGCCGTTATCGTACACATAAGGCTCGCGAACGTAATCAACAATTACTTTGGGCCTTAAGAGATTATGCTTCATCTCATTATGAATCTCGTTAAGCAGAGGCTTGTTGCCTTCTTTTAATACATCAAATTGGCCGGCGATAAGCTGATCATACATAGCTCTCGTAAGCGGCTCCTTCACTTTAGCAATGTAGTCTTTGAATTTGATTTTTTTCTCAAAATGAATGATATTATCGTTTCCGTTATAAATACGTATGCGGTATTTGGAGCGATCTCTTATTCCGCCTTGCTTCTCATGCAGGGCTTTGTTGTTAATATCATCAAAGTACAGGCTGCGTATATGGTATTCGCCTGATGGTCCAACATGCTTGTCTGGCTGCATGAGGTCTTTCAGCCTTTGACGAATAATGAAATACTGATGATGATTAATAAAAAATTTAAGTTCATTGCGATAGTTGAGATTTGTATTCATTTCACACCTCTTTTCTAGTTCAGCGCCGTTCATCTCTCTTACAAATGCAATTGTACTTGTCTTTACTTATTCTTAACTTAAGGTCGGCTGAAAGATTGCTGAATGCGCTGATCGTGGATTTATTGATAGAATAGAATAAAGATTGAAGGCTATTAAGGAGGCGTTAGGTTGAGGAAACGGAAAGACGTCATGGCACTGGCAGCTTGCTGCTTCGTACTGGTTCTTGGCTTAATAGGCCTGGAATGGTTCAAAGCAGAGAAATCGATAAAGCCCTATGCGATCGTGACGACATTCAAAGGCGATCCGCAGAGGAGCCGCGCATTTACTTGGTATAGCAACCATGCACAGGATGAAGCAATCATTCAGCTAATGGAAGGAAAAACGGCGGATAGCTGGAATACAGATAAGGTAATAACGTTTACTGGTACGACAACAACTGCGAATGGAACAAAACGATTTGTTCATAAGGTAGAAGCAACGGGGCTGAAGCCAGGTACTGCTTATACATACCGGGTAGGAAGCGGAGAGGATAAGAGTTGGAGTGATGCGGCTGTATTTCAGACTGCTTCGATAGACCAAAATGATTTCACCTTCATTAATGTTGCGGATTCGCAAGGAGTAACGGAGCAGGATTTCGAGCTGTGGGGTGCAACATTAAATAAAGCATTCGCAATCTTTCCAGAAGCGGCATTCATCGTTCATAATGGTGATTTTACCGAGAATCCGAAGGATGAGCAGGGGTGGACTTATTTATTCGCCAAAGCTAAGAAATGGGTAATGCAGGTGCCGCTCATGCCGGTCACCGGCAATCATGATGAAGTGGACGGCGGAGCGGAGCCCTTCATCTCACATTTCAATGTGCCGGATAACGGAGCCGATGGCTCTATTGCGGGAACGACCTATTCCTATGATTACGGATCCGTTCATTTCACGATGCTGAACTCGGAATCGAATATTAAGGAGCAGACGAAATGGCTGAAGCAAGACCTTGAGAGCACGGATAAGCCTTGGACAATCGTTGCAGTTCATCAAGGTCCGTATGGAGGCAATACCTATAAGAAGGTGAAGGGCTGGACGGAGCTGTTCGACGAATTCGGCGTTGATTTGGTGCTTCAAGGACATAATCATGAATACTCAAGATCCTATCCGCTTCGTGGCGGCGAAATTGTTGGAAACGGCGAGGATACGGTGTTCAACCTTGAAGGAACGGTATACGTTGTAACGAATGCAGCCGGACAGAAATTTAACGAGAAGAAGGACGACCAGTTCTATCATAAGGTTCATTTCCAAAATGATAAGCAGATGTTTGCGGGTATTCGAATAAACGGAGATACGCTGACCTTTCAGGCATATGATGTGGATGGCAACAAGCTGGATGAATTCATGCTGAAGCATGAAACAATATAAAAAGTTTGGAGAGATGAGTACAGATGACACCAAAGGCACAGATAGATCGGTTTGTACGTAACGAGCGGGAAGCGCGTATTGCCGCAGAAATAGACGAGCTAGCGAAGAAATTTGCCGAAAGATCAACAAAACATGATAGGGAGGGCTCCTTTCCGCATGAGAACGTTGCAGATTTGCGGCAGGCCGGATATTTAAAGCTGACCGTCCCGAGAGCCTATGGTGGGGATGAAGCATCGCTGTATGAGCTGGTGCTGGCACAGGATCATTTGGCTAGGGGAGACGGCTCGACGGCGCTTGCTGTCGGGTGGCATCTTGGACAGGTGATGCAGCTTCGAATAAACGAATCATGGCCAGATGAGCTGTATCGCAGCTTATGTGAGGAGATAGTCGGTAAAGGCGTGACGATTAACAGCTTTGCTAGTGAACGAGCGACGGGCAGTCCAAGTAGAGGCGGCAAGCCGGAAACGTCAGCGGTTCGCACGGAAGCGGGATGGTTGATCAGCGGCCGCAAGACGTATAGTACGCTAAGTCCGGACGTCACTTATTTCACATTGTCCGCATCCATTGAAGGGGAGGATCGGATAGGAGAGTTTTTGGTTCGTATGGGCTCAGGCATCACGATTGAGGAAACATGGGATACCCTAGGGATGCGGGCGACAGGAAGTCATGACCTTGTGCTCGATAATGTGTTCGTGCCTCATGGCGAGACGTTGGAAGGTGCCGAAATAAAATCAAAAGCGGGGACCGCCTATGACAGCGCTCCGCTTCTGCACATTCCGGCTTGTTATATAGGGATTGCACATGCAGCCCGTGATTTCGCGATTAAATTCGCCAAAAATTATCGACCGAACAGCCTGCCCGGCCCCATATCCGAGCTGCCTAATATTCAGCGTCAAATCGGTGAAATGGAAGCCGAGCTGATCACAGCCCGCACGCTCTTGTATAGCGTCGCTGACCGATGGGACCACGTTCCATCGGAGCGCTCAGCTCTAAAGCAGGAGCTTGGCCTTGCCAAATATGTGGCGACGAATAGCGCGATTCATATCGTCGATAAGGCAATGCGAATTGTTGGTGCGGCGAGCTTGTCCCGTAAGCTGCCGCTTGAACGCATGTATCGTGATGTTAGAGCCGGGCTGCATAATCCGCCGATGGACGATATTGCACTGAATAATTTGGCACAGCGCGCGATTGCAGAGGAAAACTGAAAGTGATAATGCGTCAATAGAGCAAACGGAGGCCGTTTTCTCATTCCCGTTCCAATGGAGATCGACCTAATGGAAGCAAGATTCGAAAGGCCGTTCCTTCGCCGGGATGACTGACAACCTCGATCGTCCCTCCATGCGCATCGATAATGGATTTGGAAATGGCGAGGCCTAAGCCGGCGCCGCCGTTTTTGCGGGTTCGTGACGATTCACTGCGATAGAACCGCTCGAACAAATGAGGAAGATGCTCTTCCTGAATGCCGACTCCATTGTCTTCGATAATTAGTTTGGCATTGTTGTCTTCATGGCTTAGTGTTAATGCAATCATGCCAGCGTCGGAATCGGTATGCTGCACCGCGTTAAGAAATATGTTCAATATGACTTGCTTGAGCTTATCTGAATGGTAGAAGCCGCTCACTCTTTGAGCAATGACAATTTGAACGTTGCGATTGCCGGCGAGAATAGCGAGCTGAGGTTCCATTTCCAGCAGCAGCTTATCGAGCTGAGTCTCCGTGAGCAGCAGCTGCTGATCTTGATCCAGCTTGGCCAACGCGAGAAGATCTTCTACCAGCTTATTCATGCGCCCTGATTCAAGCTGTATGCTCATAAGAGCGCGCTTCAGCTGCTCGGGATTCGTTGCGGCACCGCGCAGGAGCACTTCAAGAAAGCCATGAATCGATGTCATAGGCGTTCTAAGCTCATGCGAAGCATCAGCAACAAATCTACGCATCCGCTCGGTCAATTTCCGCTCTTCCTCGAATGCGGTATCGAGCCGCTGCAGCATGCCATTGAATGCCTCGGACAAGCGGTCGATTTCTTCTTGGCCTTGGTCAATCGGCAATCGTTCTGTAAGATTGCCTGCATGCGTTTCTTGAGTCGCCTGCACAACCCTGAACAAAGGCTGAAGCGTTCGACGAAGCAGCGGCAAATAAAGAGCTAGTCCAGCTGCGAGTGCGAGGATGGCAAGTACAGTAAATATCGCAAGCTGGGTTAACAGGAGCTGCCGCAGGGAGTCGGTCTCGGTGCTGACCTGAATAATGCCTTCAGCTTTGCCTGGCGGTCCGGCAAGCCGATAAACGACAAGCTGCTCCGTACCTTCGGCATTTCTAACAACCTTGTAATTTAAGGGTTTGCGATCCAGCAGGTCCTGCTTAATAAGATCATATTGCTCGGTTGATAGCAATGGCGCGCTTGTCCCGCTATTTTTGGATAAATCGGTAATCATGCCGTTCAAATCAACAAAAACAAATGAAAGGCCCGGCTGATACAAAATCGGCAGATCGGGACGATCTCTTTGCGGATTATTATCTGTTGAAGGATGTTCATCATTATTAGGCGAATGCCGATTATCGGGAGTATGGCTGTTGTTTGAGTTGATGAACCAATCAATCGGCATCGCCATAATTTGCGTACTTAGTGCTTCAGCTTTATTCTTATAAATAAAATCCTTCATTAATACATATTGAAGAACGCCGATTAGGAGAAATAAAACGGCTAGGATGAGCAGGGATCGGCTTAACAGCTGGTAGCGAAGGGAACGAGGCGAGAAGAGGCGAATCAAACGGTTAGACTGCAGCTTGCTCATAATAAGTCCATCCGATAGCCTGCACCTCGAAGCGTCCGAATCAACCGATGCTCCTTATCATTTAATTTATCGCGGAGGGAGCGGATGTACACCTCGACAATGTTCTCTTCGCCGCCGAACTGATAGCCCCATACCTTGTCCAAAATAAGCGATTTGCTCAAAACAACACCATTGTTCATAATAATGAAGCGTAGAAGCTCGTATTCGGTAGGGGATAATTCAAGTATTTCTTCTTTGTAAATAAGCTCCTTACGGCGATCATCGAGGCGAAACGGGCCATAGGTAACCTCTCCAAGCAAATATGGAAATTGATTGCGCAGCCTGGCTCCGATGCGTGCTAGAAGCTCGCTGAAGCTGAACGGCTTAACGAGGTAATCGTCAGCGCCGAGCGTCAGCCCCTTCACGCGATCGTCCACTTCATCCTTGGCTGTCAGCATAATAACTGCAATGTTGTCTCCCGTGGCACGCAGCGCGTGACATACTTCAAAGCCATTCATGCCGGGCATCATAATGTCCAATATAACAACATGGGGCTGGAAAGCAGCTGCTTCCTGAAGAGCGGTTTCTCCATCATACGCGACTCGTATTTCAAATCCTTCATTGATGAGTCCAAGCTCCAAAAACTGTACAATATTTGGCTCGTCATCTACCAGCAATATTTTAATCCCGTTAAAAGATGCCATAATCTATTCCTCCTGTAGCATGAGTTCTTCTCTATTATCAGCTTTTTCTGCACAAGATGCACGCAGCAGCATGGAATTTCAGTAAACTTTCAGCCAAGACTTATGTATGCTTAATAATAACAATTCCATTCCATTTTTAAGGAGGACTTTATGCTTACACATATTTATATGGTGAGACATGCTGAATCGGAATTTGTATTTGGCAATGAAAGAAGCAGAGGACTTACCCCTGAAGGTGTTGCAGAAGCTAGAAAGGTCGCGGTATTGCTGGATGACATAGAAGTACATTACATGGCTTCCAGTACTTATGCTAGAGCAGTGCAAACCATCCAATATTTATCCGAGAGTAAAAATATAGACATCATAGAGTATGAGAATTTAAGAGAAAGGGCTATTAAGGGCTTAGATTATAAGGCGCCATGGGAAGAGCTGCTAGCAGCAATTAAACGATCGTTTGAAGATCTGGATTATGCTCTTGCGGGCGGTGAATCTACGAGGGAAGCCCAGAACAGGGCCATACCGATTATAGACAAGCTGCTGGAGGATTACCGAGGCAAAAATGTAGTCATAGGAACACATGGAAATATAATGACGATCATCATGAACTATTACGATAATCGTATGGGATACGAATTCTGGGATAGCACTTCAAAACCTGATATTTATAAGATGGCCTTTATGAATAATCAATTACAAAGCATAGATAGAGTGTGGAAATGATTAGCTAAAGACGCAGCTGGATTACATTAGTTTTGTACATGGAAACCTTAGTTTCGTCCATCGCTATAAATTGAATGCGCTTTTATAATTGATGCAGCGAGAGAAAAGATGAAATGGAGTTGTAAAGATGGCAAAGCAGATGGAAAATCTATTATGGTATAAACAACCAGCGAAAGTATGGGAGGAAGCACTGCCCATCGGGAATGGGAAACTTGGCGGCATGGTATTCGGTGATCCTATACAGGAGCGTATTGCTCTAAATGAGGATAGTGTATGGTATGGAGGGCCGCGTGATCGAAACAATCCCGATGCTCTAGCCAATCTAGCGAAGATTCGCGAATTGCTGAAAGAGGGCAGATTGCGCGAAGCGCAGGATTTATCGGCGATGGCTCTGTCCGGCATACCGGAGACACAGCGCCATTATATGCCGCTAGGTGATATAATGCTTGCCTTTCATTATTCAGGAGCCGATGAACCAAGCGATTATCGCCGAGAGCTTGATATTATGAACGGAGTAGCGACTGTTTCCTATCGATTAGGTGATATGGTCTATAATCGAGAAACCTTTGCTAGCTATCCAGATGAAGCCCTCATCACCCGTTTAACGGCGGACAAGCCAGGAAGCATCAGCTTCACAGCCCGTTTAATGCGGGGTCGGAGTCGTTATTACGATGATATTGCAAAAGAAGGCCAGGATACGATCATCATGCGCGGCACCTGCGGAGGGGCAGGCGGTTCGGAATTCAGAGCGGCATTGCGTGCGGTCGCACAGGGCGGGAAAGTATCGATAATCGGTGAGCATCTTATCGTAGAAGGTGCAGACAGCGTAACGCTGCTGCTGACGGCTGCAACAACATATCGGCATGCTGATCCGGAGGCCTATGTCATTCAAGCCGGTGCGATTGCAGCTAAAGCCGAATATGAAGCGCTGAAGCTGCGTCATATTCGGGATTTTGCAGCTTTGGCTAACCGTGTCCAGCTTCATCTCACATCTGGAAAGGACGCTGTGGCAGCATTGTCCACGGATGAACGGCTTAAGCTTATTCAGAACGGTGAGACAGATTTAGGGCTCATGGCGCTTTATTATCAATACGGAAGATATCTATTGATATCCAGCAGCCGTCCGGGCTCATTGCCAGCTAATCTGCAAGGGATTTGGAATGAGCATATGCTCCCGCCTTGGGACAGCAAATATACGATTAATATCAATGCGCAAATGAACTATTGGCCTGCTGAAGCGGGCAATCTAGCCGAGTGCCATGAACCATTATTCGATCTGATCGAACGGATGCGGGAGCCTGGTAGAGCAACGGCTAGAGCGATGTACGATTGCAGCGGCTTTGTAGCACACCATAATACGGATATATGGGGGGATACGGCTCCACAGGACATTTATTTGCCAGCTTCTTATTGGACACTTGGAGCAGCATGGCTCTGCCTGCATATGTGGGAGCATTATGAATATGGTCTTGATCTTGTTTTCCTTGGGCGAATTTATCCGACCTTAAAGGAATCTGCTTTATTTTTTGTGGATTATTTGACTGAGACTGAAGATGGCTTGCTTGTCGGTATCCCGTCCGTGTCTCCAGAGAATACATATATTCTGCCAAACGGAGAATCAGGAACTTTATGTATCGGAGCATCGATGGACAGCCAGATATTATTTGAATTGTTCACCGCATGCACGGAAGCTGCGAAAGCGCTCGGAATGGACGAAGCGGAGCAGCTGCAATGGGCTCAAATAAGAGACCGTTTGCCGCAGCCAGCTATAGGGAAGCACGGACAAATACAAGAATGGATGGAAGATTACGAGGAAGCGGAGCCTGGCCATCGCCATATTTCACATTTGTTTGCGCTACATCCAGGCAAACGATTCACAGTAAGGGGGACGCCAGAGTGGGCAGAGGCCTCCAAGGTTACGCTGGACAGGAGACTTGCAAATGGCGGTGGCCATACTGGCTGGAGCAGGGCATGGATTATTAACTTCTGGGCTAGGCTTGAAGACGGCGAGAAAGCTTACGAGAACATAGAAGCGCTGCTTAGCCATTCGACGCTTCCGAATTTGCTGGATAATCATCCGCCGTTTCAAATTGACGGAAACTTCGGTGGTGCTGCGGGCATGTCGGAAATGCTGCTGCAAAGTCATGCTGGCGAGCTTCATTTACTGCCGGCTTTGCCCGCTGCATGGGCAGAAGGTGAGGTTAAAGGAGTGCGCGCCAGAGGCGGCTTCGAGGTTGATATCCGCTGGTCGCGAGGCAGGCTGGAAGAAGCGCGTATACGTGTGGTTAAGGACACTTCATGTATACTAAGAACCAGCTGTCAGGTTTCAGTAACAGACGATGGCGATCAGCTCCATTGCAAAACATCTAGTGTTGGAACAGCAGAATGGACTGCAGTAGCTGGGCGGGAATATGTTGTGCGGTCTTCTGAGATTTGAGATATAGATAGGAGCTAATCCACTGAAGGATCCCACAAAAGTATATTAATCGGGGTGCAAAGCATGTCTAACATAATAAAGATCGGTATTATCGGGCTTGATACTTCGCATGTGCTTGCGTTTACACAATTAATCAATGATCCAAAGCATGAATACCATGTACCTGGCGGGCGAATTGTAGCTGCGTTTCCAGGCGGTTCGCCTGATTTTGAATTGAGCATTTCGCGAGTTGAAGGCTATACAGATCAGCTGCGAGAGCAGTTTGGTGTTCGTATCGTAAATAGTCCGCAAGCGGTAGCGGAAGCTTGTGACGCGATACTACTGGAATCTGCGGATGGACGCGTTCATTTGGAACAATTCCGGCTAATTGCTCCGTATGGCAAACCAGTATTTATTGATAAGCCGCTTACGGTTTGTTCAGAGGAAGCGAGAGAAATTGTGGCACTAGCGAAGCAGTATGCCATTCCCATTATGAGCACATCCGCACTTCGATTTGCAGAGGGCTTTGTGCAAACGCTGCAGGCACCTAATAAATCACCTATTATCGGCGCAGATATTTATGGTCCAATGACGATAGAGCCTACCCAAAAGGGTTACTTCTGGTATGGCATTCATACGGTGGAAATGCTTTTTACCGTTCTCGGGAAAGCGTGCGAGAGCGTTATGGCATTTTCTAATGAGGATTATGATGTCCTTGTAGGGAGATGGAGTGATGGCAGAATAGGAACCATTCGCGGAAATCGTGTCGGCAATATGAAATTCGGAGCAACCATTCACCGAGAGACGGAATGCGATTTCGTTGATGTATCCTCCCATTCCAAGCCTTACTACGCCAGCTTAATGGAACGTGTGATAACGATGTTCCAAAGCGGGAAACCGGTAATGGATATGGAGGAGACTTTGCAAATCATTCGATTTATAGAAGCCGCTAATGAAAGCCGAACAATATCAGCTGCAGTTATGCTTTAGTTGCTGCACCAGCCTCCTGCTAAGGGAGGCTTTTTTCTTGTTCACTCCTTGTTGAAAGCATGCCATTGTTTCATACCCTATACATATGGGATAATTGATAAGATAACGATTATGAGGAACGGAGTTTGCCTATGAACAGATTTAGTATTAAGAAAAAAGCGGATATGGCATTGCTCTTTTCTGCAATCGGAATACTCGCAGCGTTTCCCTTTCACCATAATTTTGTTGGAGGGCTGCTATTTTCACTATTCAGTGCGGCGACGATTGGCGGTCTGGCTGATTCCTTTGCGGTCAGCGCTCTGTTCGGCAACCCTTTGCGCATCAAGTGGCCGACATGGATGGGAACCAATATCATCTCACGCAACAGAGAGCGGTTAATTGGCGAGCTCGTCCAAATGGTACAAAATGAGCTGTTAACGATCGCCAACATTAAAGAACGGCTGGGTGAGTATAATATCGCAGATGTTATCATGACCTATTTAAAGCAGCATGGCGGCGAAGAGGGCATTAATGATATTTTGCAGCAAGTGGCTGATGATGTAATTCAAACGATTGATTTGCAGGATTTAGCGAAAATGGTGCAAACCTTCGTGTTTGAGCATGCCGATACGATACAAGTGTCCAATATTGCTGCTGATATCGGCGATTGGACGCTTAGAAATGGGTATGATGACCGCATTATCGAGTTTATGATTCCTGAGCTCGTGAAGATTGTTAGGTCGCCGGCCTTTCTTTCTATTATTGATCAAATTGTCCATTCCACTATTGAGTCATACGAAGGTGACAAATTCCGCAGGAAGCTGATTGATTTCACGGCAGGTTTAGAAGCAGCGAATATAAGCGGGAAAATCCAAGAATGGCTTATCGCATTTCTCTTGAGATTCCATTCGGAAGCACATCCGCAGCGGATACAGCTTAAGCAGTATATTGCAGATTTTATTGTAAGATTGAAAACGGATGAGCAGCTTCGTTCGCGAATCGAGGCAGGGAAAATGAGCTTGCTGCAGACGTTAAAAGACGAGATTAAACTAGATGAGTACATACAAAGAGGCTTGGAGTCGATTAGGCAGGCTGCGGCAGCGAATGCGGAAGGGCAAATTGAGCGTTATCCATGGATTTCGGATCGAATCCATCAAGGAATCACTTACATGGAGAACCATTCGGAGTTGTTAGCACGTCTTGACCAGTATGTGAAATCGACCTTGCTGAAGTGGATGGAGCAGAAGCATTCTTACATCGGCAAAGTAGTGACTGAGAAGCTGAACACCTTCTCTGAGGAGGAGCTAATCGCGTTAGTTAAAGAGAAAGCAGGACGGGATTTGCAATATATACGAATCAATGGAATCGGAGTCGGCGCGCTTATCGGTGTTGTGCTGCATCTGGCGACCTTTTGGATAGGGGGTTAAACCGATATGGCGATGAGAAAAAAAGCTAATCGTAGTTTATTGCTGCTAGCTGTCTTATTTGTAATCGCTGCTTGCTGTGTATACGCTTTTCCGAATATGTGGTGGGCGAGAATGCTGCTATATACGACGGAGGCTGGACTTGTAGGCGCATTGGCTGATCTATTTGCAGTTACCGTATTATTTCGACATCCTTTTGGGTGGAAGTGGATTCCTCATACGGCAATCGTCCCGAAAAATCGTGATAAGCTGATCGATGGTGTTGCAACTATGGTGGAGGAGCAATTGCTGAGCAAAGGTATGCTGACGGATAAAATAAAAGAGATTTCTATCGTAGAAATCGCGATTGCCTGGGTAGATCGGCGTCCGCATGGCACGGTTATGGAGCAGGTGTGGACGCTAATTGCGGGCTTGCTTGCCAAGCTTGATATGAATGGTTTGTCGATCAAACTGGACGAAGGAGCTCGAAAGGGCTTAAGTAAGGTTGATATGTCATCATACGGCGGGAAAGCATTGAAATGGGTTATGGATAAAGGTGATTTTCAAAGCTGGCTCAGCCAGATTGTGGAGTATGCTGCCACACGTGCCTCAGAAGAGGAGATCAAGCTCGTTATTCGGGAGATGCTGGCGAAGGAGAAGGAGAAATTCGTTAGTAAGGGAAGTATTTTTTCCCAGTGGGTCAAGAAGATGGCTGTTGAAATTGCGGAGTCGACCAATGCGCTTAATTTGAACGATGCGACGGACGCTTTATATGAGGATTTGCAGAAGCTTATTAACGATCTGCGCAATCCGCAGCATGAGCTTCGTGTTTTGCTGGAGAATATGGTTTATCAGCTTGCTGACAATATGCAGAATCGTGAAGATGTTGCAGCGGCTGTGCATGAGTGGCGGGATGAGATGCTGGAGAAGGTCTCCTTGCTTCCATCGATTGAGGCTCTGCTCGGCAGCTTCAAAGAGCTGTTATTATCAGATGGGAAGCAGCAGCTCGCCTTGCCGGATAAGCACTCCGTCAATCATGGGGATATAAAAGAGCTGATCAATAAATTCGTTGAATCGTACTGGAATTGGTTCAAATCAAATGAGGACACGAAGAAATGGCTGGAGCAATATGCCCAGAGCTTTGTTCATAAAATCATTGAGACTGAGCATGCGATCATCGGAATGATTGTTCGAAAAACGCTAGCAGGCTTTACGGAGCAGCGGCTTGTTGAATTTATCGAAAGCAAGGTCGAGACCGATCTGCAGCGGATTCGCTTAAACGGTGCTTATATCGGGGCAGCGCTAGGTGCCGCGTTCTATATTATTTTGTATGGTGTATATGAGCCACTCCTGAACATGCTTTAAAAAGTAGATGCCTCCTCTAACTAGCTATTTGCTAATTTAGAGGAGGCTTTATTTATAGGCTGTGACCTATAGCGTGAAGTTTGTTCGGCCAAATACGAACGTTCAACAATTCACTCCATCCGAAGGTGTCTGCGTAGAGATCCACCCTGTAATTTCAGTGCCCCCGGTAGACTGATTACAGGCGGTCAGATCGCCTCCGTGAGCTTGAATAATACGTTTGGCGATCGTCAGGCCAAGGCCGGTCCCTCCCGTCTCGGAATTTCGAGAAGCGTCCGCTCTATAAAAGGGCTCGAAAATGTGGGGAAGATCTTTCTCTGGAATACCTGCCCCTGTATCGGCGACGCTGAATACGATTCGATCTGGCTGACGATGCCACTTGATCTCGATTGTGCCTCCAGATGAGGTGTGTCTAAGCGAATTGTCAATCAGATTGCCGATCGTACGCTCCAGCAAATGTCTGTCGGCTTCTAGACGGCAAGTGGCTTCGGGGCCATTTTCCTTAATAGAGATTTCTCTTGAGAGGGCTAGGGTCCGGTATCCTTCCACTATTCTGTGGATGAAAGGGCCGAATTCAAAATGTTCTTTATGAGTCGATTGCTCCAGAACATCACTTCTTACATAAGTGAACAGATCGGAGACAAGCCGTTCCAGATGCTCGGCTTTCTCGCTGCATATGGACAAGTACCTGGCAGCTTTCTCTGGACTGCTCGCAAGCCCCCGCTCCAGCCTCATTAAGTACCCGCGCAGCGCAAATAAAGGTGTACGCAGATCGTGGGCGATCGCACCTATATAGAACTGGCGTTCTTGCTCCAGCTCGGACTGGCGGATCACCAATTCCTTTAGCCCGTCCCCAAGCGCCTGTAGTGCTTCTCGGACTTCGGCGATTTCCCGTACGGATGTCTTCGGTAACTCAAAATCCAGATCTCCCCCCGCCATTTTTCGAGCCGCCGCGCTCATAGCTTCCAGAGGCTTTACCACGTATCGGCCCATCTGTCTCCATATAAACAAGACAACCCCAACGGGGATGAGAATGGAGAAGATAGAGGATAGGAGAGGCCCGCTATCCAATAATTTGGGGATGGGCTCCAGCATGCGTGGCAGAAAAAGGAGGAGCAGCATTCCGAGCAGCATAAAAAGTCGGATGCGTAGCGCTCCACGGACTAATTTCGGGGCATTCATTTCCTCACTCCCTCGAATCGATATCCGACTCCCCAAACGTTGACCATATAAGTTGGGGAAGAAGGGGCTGGTTCTAATTTCTCGCGGATTCGTCCGACGTGAACCGTCACCGTATGCTTGTCTCCAATTCCATCCCAAAAGCGCTCGAGAAGCTGCTCGTAGGTAAATACTTGCCGTGGATGTTCGGCGAACATCGATAAAACATCAAACTCCTTCGGCGTCAGAGCTACAGGCTTGCCGTCCACTCGGGCTTCATGCGCTTTCAGGTCTAGCACCAGAGATCCGTAGTTGAGCGTATGCTCTTCAATTATCTCTTTTTTGCCGTATCGGCGAAGAACGGCTTTGATCCGGGCTATGACTTCCTCTGGCGTCGCGGATTTGACGATATAATCGTCAGCGCCTAGACTGAATCCACGTATTTTGTCTATATCCGAATCGCGTGCACTGAGAAACAGGATCGGGATGTCGCTCGTTCGGCGTATGTGCCGACACAGCTCGAATCCGCTTTGGCCTGGCATCATGATGTCGAGAAGGATGCAGTCGACGGCCATCCGATTCAGGATTTCTATAGCTTCTTGGGAATTGGAGGCTTGCTCCACTTGGAATTCCTCGTCCTCAAGAAAATCATTAATTAACTCCACGATCGATTGATCGTCGTCTACTAGCAACACCTTTGTCTGATTGTTCATCGAAATTGTCCTCCAACGTGTAACTAACCGGCTTCTCTTCCTTTCAAGGATAACATTTTAATCATCGCTTTTTGATCCTTGTGAGAGAACTGTAACGGTTTGTGACTGTTTTGTGATTGTTTCAGGTATAATTTTGTGATCAGTGGCAGATATGATAAAAATAGATGCATAAGAAAAATCAATTTTATCGCGGAAAGGGTGGAAGCTCCTATTGTTAAAATTACGATGACACAAAAAAAATGGTTATTGTTCATTCATTTATTTTTTTCCTCTATTATGCTCGGGGGCGCTATGACCTTTTTGTTACTAAGTATAAACGCCGGTGCCGCCAATGATGCTAGCCAGCTGCAAATGTGCTATGCTGCCATGAACTTTTTGGCGAAGACAAGCGTAAGAGTTTCCACAATTGGCGCTGCGGTGTCCGGGGTTCTACTATCCTTGCTGACCCATTGGGGGATGTTCAAATATTATTGGATTATAGCCAAACAAATATTGACGCTGCTGTCGATTTACCTAGGAATTATCGGGATGTATAACTGGGCACTGAAAGCATTTGAGGTAACCTCGGCGGAGGGCCTGGATGCTCTTCACAATGCAGTCTATATGGTTAACCATCAGCAGCTCTGGGTTGGAATCGTACTCCAGATCATATCTGTTGTGTCTATGTTTATTTTATCGGTTTTTAAACCTTGGGGGAAAAGGAAAACGTCGTAGGCAAAGAAATCGAATAATCAGCTCCGATTCAACTGTGTTAGATGCTATGTTAGCAGCGCCTAGGGCAGTTTTTTTTATTGGGGGATACCCAAATCGTTAGGAACAGGGAACCATTTTCTTGGGATACATACAAAATGACGTGCATTGTTCTTTATTAAGAATAACCGCAATGGTATATTAAAGGGATTGAAAAAGAGGGAATCATTTGAAGGTTTGTTAAAATTTGCTGAATAGGAGGGCGAAATATGAATATGATGAAGCTGCTATTGTTGGTATTGCTGGCCGCTCAGCTTTCATTGATGCCGGTACAGTCTTTATTAATAAATAAAGATAGTGATAATGGAGGTAATAGCGAAGCTCAGAAATCCGAACAAATCGATTTAGCGAAATGGGGAATTTATAAGGATGGCACACATCCTGTGGAAACAACAAAAGGAATAAATAACGCGCTGAAATGGGCGAACCAGAACGGGAAAACCTCAGCATCGCTGCCTTCAGGCACGTATTTGATCGACAAAAACAGTCGAATTGAAATGGTAAGCAATATGCTGTTCGAGCTGCCGATGGATGCCGTGCTCAAAAAAGAAACAAATGATAAAGAGAGCTACCAGCTGATGTACATCGGCTATGGAATCCATCATGTAACGCTCAAAGGCGGTACCTATTATGGTGATAAAGAAAAGCATGATTATTCCAAAAAGGATAATAAATATAGCTCAGGCACCCATGAAGGCGGTTATGGCATCATGACTGCCGGCGCCACTGACGTGACCATTGATGGGGTAAAGGCTGTTAACTTCACAGGCGACGGATTAATTCTGGGTGGCTATGGCACGATGATACAAGATCTGTATGAGAATCATTTCGTATCAGGTGAATTTGATAATAAAGGGAAAAATATTAGCAATGCCAAGAAGATAAGAACAAAAAATCCGATTCCATTAAATAACGTTATTTTCAAAACAGAAAGAGAATTTGAATTGTCCAACGCTCAGAAGCTTCCGAGCTCATTTGATCTTTTTTTCTATAAGGCAGATAGCACATTTATTTCAAAGCTTGCTAACCGAAAGCTGAGGGATAAGCTTACCATCCCGGCAGGAGCGACACAATTCAATCTCGTGTTTAACCAAGCGACTAAAGATAAAGCTTATGTGGAGGTTTGGAACCGGAAAGCAACACAAAATGTGACCGTAAAAAATTCGGAATTTGCCTTTAATCGAAGACAAGGCATTACGGTAGGCGGTGCTGATCAAGTGCTTATTTCGAATAATTCGCTTCATGATATGAAAGGTACGGCACCGCAAGCGGGCATCGATGTAGAAGGCGGCTTTGAAGTGAACGGCTATCTCAATACCAATGTGGTCATTAGCGATAATGAATTTTATAATAATGCGGCTTATGATGTCGTTTTATTCGATGGACATGATGCCGTAGTGGATAATAATCATTTGGCATCGAAAGGTGCCATTGGGCTTGCTATATCGCAACCCTTCAAGGGAGCAACCGTTACTAATAATCATTTCGATGGATCAAGATTGATTGCGGCGCATGACGCTGCGTTTATTGGCAATAAAATGAATGATTCGTATACGACGCTGGAAGGACCCAACATTCAAATCGATGGCATGGAGTTTACAGATTCGGTTCTAGGCATTAGTTCAAAGGTTCCATTCGGAATCAGTGTATCGAATGTTACGATGTATAACAACAAAAAGAGTGATTCAGGGCTATCCATTTGGAAAGAGCCGATCCATTTGAAGGATGTCACCATTATCGGTGAATCCAAGCTGCGCTCTATAGTTGGCGGAGTTGCCGAAGGTTCCATATTTGATAATTTGAAAGTAATCGGATTCAATACGTTTTATGACTTATCGCTCCCTCCCGGAACGTATAACGGCTGTCAATTTGAAGGTGCTGAGGGAGGAAACAACGGAGTTCTTTCTCTCTCGGCATCGGGTAAATATGTGTTCGATCATTGTACCTTCAAACCACCCGCTTCGGGCGGTGCTAGCCTATTAGGTAACCATCCGAACTTGGTGCTTACAGTGCAAAATTCAACTTTCGAAATACAGGGCAATACGCAGGCAATCAGCATTCAAGCAGCGAAAAGCGCATTAGTGGAAAATAATACGATTAACGCTAATGCGTTGACTAACACATCAGTTGAACTGCTCCGAATCGGCGATTACTGGAAACAGAAGGAGAAGCATCGCGTATTGAAAGCTGTTATTCGCGGCAATACGTTTAATACGAATTTAGCTGCAATCGGAATTTCCACGATCTATGCAGGAACGAGTGCTCCAGTGTATCTGATTGAGAATAATACACTGTATACAGCCAAATTGGCATTAAAGAAAAATGATAAAGATCAAAATAATGTTTTAAAATAAGGCCTTGATGAAGCTTTGACTTTTATAGTCAGAGCTTTTTTTGCGAAATATAAAAAATAAACGACTGTTTCAATCTTTTGAATTCGACGCAGGGGCAGGCTCATGCGTATAATAATATATAGGTGAAAAATAACAATAATAAGCATTTTGCAGCATCTACACCAGGAAGATAGGATGAATGTCTATGCTTCAACTTTTTGTCAGAAGTATTCGCGACTTCCGCGCGACATACAAGAAGCACCTTGTGTTCGAGTATTTATTTATGCTGCTTACGAGCTTTGTCATCATCCCTATCATTTCATTTATATTCAACCGAATTATTCGTGTGGTTGGAACGGGCTCTCTACTGAATGGCGAAGTGTATAAGATTGGCCTGAGCTATACAGGCATAATTGGACTTATTGCGATTTGTTTAGTAGCAGTGCTGGTACTGTTTATTGAATTTGGCGTCATTATTACGATTGCCCAGCAGCATTATTTCAATAAAAACATACTGATTACAGATGCGCTGCTGACGACACTAAGGAAGACGCCAAAGCTATTTGGCTTTGGTACAATCCAGCTGTTGTTTTTCCTGCTATTTCTTATGCCGTTTATTGAATCTCCGTTATCTTCGTCATTGTATGAATTATTTAACGTTCCAATATTTATTAATAACCGTATATTGGGCTCTTCTTTTATGATGGTTGTTTTATTGGGCATTCTATTATTAATATCGGTTTATACCATATTGCGATGGATATTTGTCCTGCACTTCATTATGATTGAAGGCAAATCCATACGGATGGCGATTAAGGGCAGTCTTGTCTTAACCAATGGAAAGCGATTATCGATTTTCATTTATTTGTTTCTGTTGAATGCTGCTGTGCTCTCGCTCGGCTTTTTCGTAATCTCTTCTGTCGCTTATTTGCCGTCATGGCTTAATATGAATGTGCTCAAATTGATTTCCAATCATTATTCCTTAACATTAACGACCGTACTTACTTATATGTTCACGCTGCTGCTCGTCCCGGTTAATATGATCGTATTGACCCGATTATTTTATAATTTCAGCCGCAGGCTTGGTGTTATGCCGCAAGATGAGCTTCGCGTTTACCGGAATCATTGGATTGGGCTTTTGGAGAAGAGTATGTCGGCCTTCTTGCGAGGAAGAACTCGCAAAACGACGCTTTACGCATCTGCGATCGCGATATATTTGGCTGTGGCTCTATTTGTAAGCTACGCAGCTAATGATAACCTCGTTTATATCAAATGGAGTGTTCTACTATCCGCACACCGCGGAGATACGCTCTCAGCACCTGAGAACTCGCTCAGGGCTGTGCAGAGCTCTCTGGATCAAGGCATTGATGCCGTTGAAATAGATGTCCAGCTTACGAAGGATGGTGTGGTCGTCTTGCATCATGACTATAACCTTCGGCGGATGACTGGTATTGCGAAGCGGGTAAATGAGCTGAGCTATGATGAGATCAAGGAGCTTAACATCAGCAATCGAGATGGCGGAGCAGAGGAAGTGGTTCGGATTCCGATGTTGTCGGAGGTGCTTGCCGCGGCGCAGGGGAAAGGAAGGCTTATTATTGATCTTAAGCCTTACGGCTCCGGTGAGGAGCTTGCTAAGGAGGTCGTTCATTTGATTGAACAATTCGATATGATTCAGAATTGCTATATTCAATCCTTTGACGGTCTGACCCTTCACCAAATAAGACAGCTGAATCCCGACATTAAGATTGGTCAAATCTTATATTTCGCGGTAGGGGATTTATCGCTGCTGGACGTGGACTTCTATACGATTGAGCAGGTGATGCTGACGAAGCAGCTTGTAGATCGCGCCCACAGAAACGGCAGAGAGGTATGGGTGTGGACGGTCAACAGCGAACGTAATTTGAAAGAAGTGCTGAAATTTGAAATTGACGGCATCATTACAGACTATCCTGTCCGTGCGCAAAGCATGGTTGAGCTTAATATATAGCTGATTCAGATTAGGAGAAAGACGCCGTGAGCCAAATTGAAAAGTACAAAAACTATATTATGTCATTACCGCCAGGCAGCTTATCCAAAGAGCAGTTATTGGTAAGAGAGCTGCTAATTGATGAGCATCTGAATATGTCTATTTATTACGTCCCATATGAATATGTGAATGATGCAGCGAAAGTAATGATTATTGGCATAACACCAGGCTTTACCCAAATGGAGCTTGCCATTCGGAGCGCGCGTGACGATTTATGGAAAGGTGTAGCTGCTGCGCAAATTGACCGAAACGCTAAGAAAATTGCGAGCTTTGCAGGCTCGATGCGAAAAAACTTAATCGAAATGCTCAATCAAATCGCCTTGCCTGAACCTATTGGGCTTGAGAGCAGCGAAGCTTTGTTTGAAGAGCGCAGGGATTTGCTGCATACGACTTCCGCCATCAGGTATCCTGTATTTTTGGATGGACATAACTATACAGGCCACAGCCCTGCAATTCTTAAATCTGAAACGCTCTATCACTATGCAGAGACGATCCTTCTTGCTGAATTAAGAGCAGTGAAGGACGCTTTAATCATCCCTTTGGGAAAAGCAGTGTCGGAGGTTGTACAAGCATTCGTTGATAAAGGCTGGTTGGACGAGAAAAGATGTTTGTTCGACATGCCTCATCCTTCCGGTGCTAACGGTCATCGAAGAAAACAGTTTGAATTAAATAAAGCCAAAATGCAGCAGCAGGTTGAATTTTGGTTTCGGAGCTGACAGAACGAATAGAGAGGAGTGGACGCATTGCATAGCAAGAAGGTTCGCATCATTACCGTTTTTGCTGCTTTTACCTGTCTCCTATGGATATTTGGCCTGGGCTGGACAGTAAAGGATTACTTAATTGGCGCAGCACATTCGGCGTATTCACCGCCTGCTGCAGATGAATCAGCTGCACAAACAAATGAGTTGAAAATCATAGCTCTAGGAGATTCCCTGACAAGAGGCACCGGAGATATTGAGGGGAAGGGATATGTAGGCTATGTGACCGACCAATTAAAGAAGGAAGGGTTGGACGTTTCCTTAATTAATTTGGGCATTAAGGGGCTCACCTCAGAGCGATTGGCAGAGCAAATCAAGGAGAAGGAAATCAAGCGCCAGATCGGACAAGGGGATATTATACTGATGACGATTGGCGGTAATGATTTGTTTCTAGGCGGTCAGACGTTAACCAATATAACGGACGATAGCATATCCAAGCTAGAGGAAGCTTACCTCTCCCATCTGAAAGCGATACTAGCGGATATTCGAGCAGTCAACACGGAGGCAACCATTTATTTATTAGGCTTGTATGATCCGTTTAACGAGTTCCCTGAAGGTGCATTGACGTCGAAAACAGTGAGAGGCTGGAACTCTAAAACGATGGAACTGCTTGCGGAAGATTCTAAGGCGGTATTCGTTCCAACCTATGATTTGTTTCAACTGAACGTGAATGACTATTTGTTTACTGATCACTTTCATCCCAATGAAGTAGGGTATCGACTGATGGCTGATCGAGTGGCAGCGTTGATCACAAGCGGAGGTGGACCTCGATGAGCAGCATCACTTTATCTGTTCAAGGCTTGCGGAAAGTAATCGGCAAACGCACCATCATAAAGGATTTAAGCTTCGAGCTCAAGCGAGGCGAGGTATTTGGCTTTCTCGGGCCTAACGGCGCAGGGAAAACTACGACGATTCGAATGCTGGTTGGCTTAATTAAGCCAACTTCCGGAACGATTCATATATGCGGATTAGATATCGCGAAAGAGTTCACGAAGGCGATGAGTCATCTCGGCTGCATCGTTGAGAATCCGGAGCTGTATCCATTCCTAAGCGGAATGGAAAATCTTCGTCACTTTGCCGTTATGCTAAAAGGGACCACACAAGCTCGAATTGACGAGGTCGTTCGATTAGTGGGCATGCAGGAGAGAGTGAATGATAAAGTGAGCACCTACTCCTTGGGCATGCGGCAGCGGCTTGGCATTGCGCAAGCTTTGCTTGGCAAGCCGGATGTGCTCATTCTGGATGAGCCTACGAACGGCCTAGATCCATCCGGCATTCGGGAAATGCGGGCATTTATTCGCTTTCTGGCAGAGGAGGAAGGGCTGACTGTTCTTGTTTCCAGTCATTTGCTGCATGAAATTCAGTTAATGTGCGATCGTGTGGCGATCATCACCAAGGGTGAAATTATTCGTGTAGATTCTGTCACCAATCTATTGTCCAGCGAAGAGAGGCTTCAGTGGCGGCTAAGACCATTTGCTTTAGGCAAATCGGTGCTGGGCAGCTTGACCGAATTGCTGAATGAACAGGAAGAAACCGTAACAACTATTTATTCAGAGCAGCTGAGTGGCGACTGGAACCGAAAGCTGGTTGAAGCAGGCGTAAGCGTACTCGAAATGAATCGGAAGCTGCCGGCGCTCGAAGACTTATTCCTGGAGCTGACTGGAGGCGAATCGATTGATTAATCTCGTACAGAACGAAATGACAAAGCTGCTTGGAAAGCGCCGTTTTATCATTATATCGGTCATTATTCTCGTACTTCTCTCCATGTTTACGTACGCACAGGCGCGGCAGGCGGAGACGATAAAAGAGCGGCTTGGCACGGTTGATTGGCGTACAGAGCTGCAGCAGAAAATCGTCGACTGGCAAAACCGCTTAAGCAGTGCGGGTCAGTGGAGAGAGCAGCTTCAGATCCAAATTGAGCAGTCTCAATATTATTTGGATCATGATATCAATCCATCGGAGCCAGGGGCGCCAACGTTTATTAGAGGTTTTGTGGAAAACTCAGCGGAGCTGTTTTTGCCGCTATTAATTATGATTATTGCTGTCGATCTCGTATCCTCAGAACGAAGCATGGGAACGATCAAGCTGCTGCTAACTCGGCCAGTGAGCCGCTTTCATATATTGCTAAGCAAATATATAGCGCTCATTCTGTCGGTTTCGTTAGTTATATTCATATTCGGTTTGCTGTCGTATATTATATCGGCTTTCATGTTCGGTAATCAGGGCTGGGCAGCGCCGGTGCTGACGGGGTTTAAAGTAGAGGGTGGCGAGCTCAACATCTCGGAGGTTCGCCTCGTGTCGCAGTGGCAATATATTATTCAGCAGTTTGGTCTGGCGTGGTTTATATCGCTGGTCGTTGGAACCTTATCCTTCATGCTGTCTATTCTAATGAGAAGCAGCGCAGCAGGAATGGGAACGATGCTGGCTTGTTTAATCGCAGGGGCGATACTAAGCAATATGGTTTCTTCATGGACATCAGCCAAATATTTATTTATGGTTAATCTTGGTCTTATGAATTATGTGAGCGGAACAGCGCCTCCGATCGAGGGAATGACGCTTGGCTTCTCGCTGGCTGTACTTGCGGCATGGATGCTCGGATCATTGGTTGTATCGTTTGCGGTGTTTATGAGGAAGGATATTTATTAGAATTAGCGCAATACAGCTCGGCATCTTGTCCTAAAATCATTCTCTTAAGCATATGTATGCAATAGAAGAGGAGAGTGATCACTTTGGATAAGATCGTTCGCAAATATTATCAGCAAAAACAAAAGCAAAAAGAAATAGAGCAGGAGCTAACGGACTTGCGGACTGAGATTTTAGCTTATTTGGCGGAGCAGAATGCGAATGAGCTGGAAATTGGAAGCCACAGAGTGAAGATCATTACGCAGGAGCGGAAAGAATACGATGACAATAAGCTGTTCGAAGCATTGCCGGACCCAGAGCTATGGCGCTTATTGTCGAAGCCGGATTCCGCCAAAATTTCCAGCCTGCTTAAGCTTAACGTTATCCAGGAGGATACGATTAAAGATACGTTCTCTACAAAGACCGTAAAGCTTCTTCAAGTCGATAAAAAGTAGCACATTTCACAATAAAAGAGCCTCCATGAGCGAAATATGCCGCATATGGAGGCTCTTTTATTTGGCATTCCCGAAAGCCGATCATCCGACAAAAAAGGATATACTCGGCACCAAATACGGGATATGATGGTAATATATTTTACTAGGAGTTGATGACATGAGAGACTTATTTTTTGGGGATAATGGGACATTCACCATTGTTCAATTTACGGATTTGCATTGGCAAAATGGTGAACCCGAGGATCTCCGCACCTATTCGTTAATGAAAGATATTTTGCAGAAGGAATCGCCTGATTTAGTCGTTTTTACTGGTGACGTCATTTATAGTAATGATTGCAATAATCCGTCTGATTCTTACCGGAATGCAGTCAAAGCGGCAGAAGAGCTTCATATTCCTTGGGCCGCTGTCTTCGGAAATCATGATACGGAATCCAAATGCACCAAGGAACAGCTGATTGCTGTACAACAAGAACATAAATATTGTTTAACAGAAACGGGTCCTGTACTAGATAATAGATTAGGCAATTATACGATTCGAGTTAATTCCCGTAAATCCAATACCCCAAGAGCTGCTTTATATATGTTGGATTCGGGAGGCTTCTCCAATCATTCACAGGTTGGAGGCTATGAATGGATCACACATAATCAAATCGGTTGGTATAAGGAGCAATCCAAGCTGTTAACAGAAAACAATGGAGGAGCTCCATTGCTATCATTGGCTTTCTTACATATTCCATTTCCTGAATATAAACAAGTATGGGATGAGCAAACGTGCTATGGCCATAAATATGAAGGCATTTGTTGTCCAGAAGTGAACTCCGGACTTTTTAGTGCTTTTGTCGAAATGGAAGATGTTAAGGGCGTTTTTGTTGGTCATGATCATATTAATGATTTCCTGGGAAATTTGCACGGAATCAGCCTTTGTTATGGAAGAGCAACGGGGTATAACACGTATGGGAAAGAAGGATTTCCACGCGGGGCACGAGTCATTCGGTTGGAAGAGGGCAAGCCGAACTTCGAATCATGGATTACTCTGGATGACGGTACGACGATAAGCAGCCAACAGGAGCATGCTCCTGAGTAAAACTCATGAAATAAACGGCAAAATTATTCGGGCTTGAAATGGTACATGTTGTAGGCAATAGCGGTGACAAGCTCTTTTTTCCTTACATATGCTGAGTGAGGAAAGGAGGCTCCGAGATGAAATATAGAAGCAGTACAATCAAAAGCAAATGGATCAAAAACAACTGGCTGCTGAAGCAGCCGAATTTAAGAAAGTATGTACCTCAAACGATGCTTTTTAATAAAAAGAATTTAATAACAATGCTTGACGAATTTTCAACCGTTTTTTTTAAGCCGACAGGCGGTTCGGGCGGAGTGAATATTATCCGGATCAGAAGAAAAACGGATGGATATGAAATCCAATACCATTCGGTTAAAACGTATTATCCAACGATCACACGGTTATTCAAGAAATTGCATCGGTTTTCTAAGCAGAAATCATTTTTGCTGCAGAAGGGAATTGATTTAGCGAGAACAAACGGGAAGCCCTTCGATATTAGAGTCATGGTCCAAAAAACGAACAAAGGGAAATGGAAAAGCACAGCTATTTTTGCGAAAATAGGCAATCCGAGAAAGGTAGCAACAAACTATAATCAAGGCGGGAAGATAGGCTATATTAACGATACGCTGTCCGGCGCTGGCTATAATAAAGCTTCGGTTCAACGTATGGAAAAAGAATTAAAGCGGTTGGGTACCTCTGTTGGCAGAAACTTTGAGCGTCATTCGAAAGGAATGAGAGAGTTAGGCTTGGATGTGGCTTTGGATGCTAATAGAAAACCGTGGATTCTCGAAGTGAATACAAGACCGCAATTTTATCCGTTAAAAAATATGAAGGACAAGAAATTGTATCGGCGTATCGTTTCTTATGCCAAGCAATATGGAAGATATAAATAATCATAGGGTTGGTGCACGTTGCGCTATGCACACAATCGAAACTTATGTACAAGCCGATTCTATTCTTCATCCTCAAAAGTCCCGTCCAACTTGCTGGTTAATTGAGGATCAATATTTCTTCGCATCAAATAGTACACCCATTTTCATTAAACGTGGAACAACCGTTTGGTTATCTATTGTTTCTATAATGGGTGTATTTTTGCTGGAGATAGGATCATGATCGCATAACACAATCGACGGAGGAGTGGGGGATCGACATGTCGAATGATTTGAGGAGGAATTTCCAGATCATGAAGCTTCAGCAAATTTGGATGAAATACTCATACAATTTTTTTGCAACTATTTAATTGAGAGCATATCCTTGGATCATCTTGATAGGTTTAAACCTCGTGAAACAGCCCCTATTTCATAAATTGTTCAAATAGAGTGAATCAATTATAAGTAAAATGGAAGTGTCGAGCAGCCACTACATACACATATCTGAAGACAGACATCCCTTATGACTCATGCCAGAGGAGAATCTCCTAAATGAAAAATTGGAATGACTACCTTCTGAAGAGTAAAATGTTCATCGTGTTCTCTGCGGTGTCATTGTTTATTGTCGTGCTGACGTGCATTGTTTTCTATTATAAAAATGTTAGCGATATTAAAAATCAAACGTTGTCGCTTTCCGACACGATTACCCGGCAGTTCAGCCGGACCTTCGAGCTGTATATTCAGGATATGGAGAAGCTCTCCGTCTCCATTATTGGTGATCCGATTATTCAGCAAAGCTTGATCGATCATTATGGAATTCCGGAACCCGTCGCACAGAACCAAATTGAACTAACGATCAACAACAGGCTGTTCACCCATCTTCAGCCGCGCCCCCAGCTGCAAAGCATCTATATTTTCACGACGGACGATATCGCTTACTTCGTATCGAAGGCGGGGGGACCCAAGGTGAGCTTTAAACTGCGGGACGAGAGCTGGTATGAGAATCGGCTGGAAATGCCCGGAATCAAATTTCTGCTTCGGCCAGTCGCTACGGAGAATACGGGCGGCGACCGTGAAGCCCAGGTTATATCTTTCGTGCGGAATATTAACCGCATTCCCTATCGGGATGTACTGGGGTATATGAAAATTAATATAAACGTTAAGGTTATCAAAGATATGCTCGTCCATTCGGATCGCAACGACGTTGAACGGAACATGAGAGCGTTCATCATAACCGATGAAGGAAGCGTCGTCTATGACGACAGGAACGAGCTGACGGGCAGCGAGGATACTGGAATTGACCTTTCGATCTTCCAGGGCAGCCACCAATCTAACGAAGTGGTATGGAACGGTGTAAGCTATCTCTATACCACATCGAAGTCCTCATACACGAGATGGAATACGCTAATTCTCATTCCGAACGAATTTCTGCTGTCTAAGCAGAAGCACTCTACCTATATTCTCATTCTTGTTGGCTTGATAGCGATGGGGCTGACCGCTTTCGTTTCTTATGCGATGTCCTATCAGATCACGCTTCCTCTCCGCAACCTGATGAAGAAGATGGCGCGTGTCGAGCGGGGGGATTTAACCCAGAGGATGGAGGTGGCCGGCAATAATGAGATCGGCCGACTCAGCCGTATTTACAATAATATGCTGGACAGCATTACACGGTTGATCAGCGAAGTGTACACATCCAAACTAGCGGAGAAGAATGCGCAGCTATCGGCGCTGCAGGCGCAGATCAACCCGCACTTTTTGTACAACACGCTTAACATTATGAAGTCAATCAGTCGGGTTCGGGGCATCGAAGAAGTTGCCGAGATGGCAGAATCGCTGGCGGAGCTGTTCAAATACAGCATGAAAAATCTTCAACAACCTATCCCGCTGCGTGACGAGATGGATCATATCAGCAATTATATGAATATTCAGCAGCATCGGTTCGGCAGCCGATTCGAGTTCAGTATGGACGTACCGGAGCCGCTGCAGGAAGCTTCGGTGTTGAAGCTTACCGTTCAGCCGTTGATTGAGAATGCTATCGTTCATGGACTCGGCAAGGTCAAGTCTGGTGGACGAATCGATATCGCGGTCAGGCGGCTTGGCGGCGATCTGATTATCGAAGTGTTCGACAACGGCTGCGGTATTGAAGAGGAGCGCATCCACATGCTGCGCAGGAGGCTGGAGAGCTCCCGAACGGCGGACGCTTATGACGAGGGTGAGGTGGGTATAGGGCTGTCTAATATTGCGCAGCGGATCAAGCTGTTCCACGGTGTCAAATACGGAGTTGAGCTGATAAGTACTCCTGGCCGCGGAACGACTGTCAGGCTGACGTTCCCGTTTGAAATATTCGTCAAGGTGAAAGGAGAGGCCGGATTATGAATTTATTTCTGGTGGAAGACGAACGGTGGGCGTTGGCGGAGCTTGTGGCCCTCTTCAAGCAATACGAGCCGCAGCATCGTGTGCTTGCGTTCGAGAACGGGGAAGATGCACTCGAGGCCGCGAAATCCATAGTCCCGCATCTCGTGCTGACCGACATCACCATGCCGGGCATGGACGGAGTGGAGCTGCTGGCCGAGCTAGGCCGTCTCCATCCTGACGCCAAAGGAATTATTCTCAGTGTCCATGACGATTTTGCTTATGCGCAGAGAGGGATGCAAACGGGCGTGACGGACTACTTGCTGAAGCCTGTCAGGAAAGAGATGCTTTACAGGGCGGTGGACCGCATGCTTACGCGTATTGAAGATGAGTCCCGCAGCCGGAGCGATCGTGTCGAGTGGTCACTTCTGCAGCAGCTGCTGTCGGCGGACGCGCTGGAGCGCGGGAAGCCAGTGGCAGCCGGGCCGCAGCGCATGTTCATGGCGCTGCTGCTTCTGGAAAACTGGGCATCGCCGCTCACTTGGAAGGATGCCGGACTAGACACAACAGACATTCTCGCGCATTTCGGGAGTGGCTTGAACGGAGAGTCGGATCATCATCACTGCGTCACGATCGACGGCCGCCGCAGAATGCTGCTGCTGCCTGCTGACAATGAGGCAAGTATTCAATCGATAAAGACAAGGCTTCAAACATTGTTCCAGTATGTGGAAAATCGCGGCATTCTACTCCACGTGAGCTTCGAAATAAAGAAAGAGTACGAGAGTCTGAACCGCTGCTTCGTCCGCATCGGCAAACAGCTGGAAGAGCATTTGCGAATTGGTGTGCCCACCTGGGCAGCACCGGATATGAAGCCGGCTGTGCCTGATATCGGCGGAGTTTGGATAAAGGTGCGCGCGCTGCAAGCGCAAATCAAAGCAGGCGATATGGCCAGAGGCCGTGATACAATATCCCGCATCGTCTCGGGGCTTCAGTGCAAAGAAGTCACCCAGAAGCAACTGAAGCAGTTCATTGACGATCTGTTCTACTCATTGAAGTTTAATCTTCAATCAGAATCCAAAGCCCGGCTGCAGATGGATATGAGCCTGCTGAACGAAGCAATCGACTACGAGTCGATTACGGAATGGCTTACGTCAGCGTTATTCGGGTTTGCGGGAGAAATCGAATTAAAGGAGCAGAAGCCCAAAGGGCTAGTACCGATAGTAATGAACTGGATCCACGCCAACTATCAAGGCGAACTTTCCCTTCAGCAGTTTGCTTCGGAGCATCATGTCAGTCTGGGGCATTTATCCAGATTGTTCAAAAGCCAGACCGGCTATACCTTCTCCGACTATGTGATCGGCTACCGAATAGGCAAAGCGAAGGAGCTGTTATCCGACGGCACATCGCGCCCGTCGGAAGTCGGCGAGCTGGTCGGATACGAGGATTCCAAGCATTTCTCCCATTTGTTTAAGAGAATAACGGGTGAAACGCCGACTGCCTACGCAAAACGCAAAATGAGCGAATGAGAAGAATGTAAGTAATAAATTTAAAGAATCGAAAGGTTCCCCGGACTCAAGCCATTACTTTTGGTCAAAAAGGAAAAATCCCCCCCTTAAAAAAGCAAAAAAGCAGGTATGCATCTAAAGCACGAACCCGTAGACTGAAACTACGAGGGAACCCGGGCCCTTGGAGCGGAAAATCACTCATGATGGAAGCGTGTTCATTAAGCTGCAACATACGGAATCATCGATGTGAATAGGGGGCAACAATGGACGGCTGCCGAAGGGTACACGATCCATGCCTACAAAGGGAGGCTGCGGAACAATGAATCGAACGACTGGCAGAGCACTTACATTCGTGACAAGCGTCATTATGATCGTGGCGCTGCTCGCTGGCTGCGGCAGCGGCAGCGGCAGCGGCAACAACTCACCTACGACAAAGAACAATACCGGTGACACGAACAGTAAAACGAACGTGAAAACCGAAGCCACCAACGCACCTGTTGAGAAAACGACATTAACTCTGATGGTCGGCAATACAGGCACAACGCTAGACGCGCTTAAAGCTGTTGGCACGGAAGCAGAGAAAAAGCTGAATATCACCATTGAATACGATATCAAACCGGATGGCACGGAAGGCGACAACCTTGTCAAGACGCGCCTAGCAACGGGTGATATGTCCGACCTGCTCGTTTATAACACGGGTTCGCTGCTGAAGGCAGTTAATCCAGTGGAAAACTTCCTCGACGTGACGAATGAAACGTTCATGGCAGATGTGCTTGATTCCTTCAAAACCGTCGTAACGGTAGATGGCAAGGTGTACGGTGCGCCCGTAGGATCAAGCTCTGCAGGCGCGATCTTGTACAACAAGAAGGTGTACGGCGAGCTTGGATTGACCGTTCCGCAAACGTGGAGCGAATTCATGGCCAATAATGAGAAGATCAAAGCTGCGGGCAAGACCGCTGTGATCGCGTCCTACAAGGATACCTGGACGTCCCAGCTGTTTGTCCTCGGTGATTACTACAACTTACAGGCGCAGGTTCCGAATTTCGCCGACGACTACACGAATAACAAAGCGAAGTATGCGACAACACCACAGGCACTGCGCAGCTTCGAAAAGACCGAGGAACCGTTTAAAGCCGGCTATATGAATAAGGACTTCCTAGCCACGACGTATGACGTTGCCTTGAAGATGCTGGCCGACGGTTCAGGCGTACACTATCCGATGCTGACAAGCGCTTTGGATTCCATCTTGCAGAATAGCCCGGACAAGATTAACGACATCGGCGTGTTCCCTATACCGGGCGACAGCGCTGATGTTAACGGACTGACGGTATGGATGCCGAGCGGCCTGTATATCAACAAGAACAGCAAGAAAGTAGAAGCCGCCAAGAAGTTCATGGAATACTTCGTGTCTAAGGAAGGCCAAGCGATATTTGCTTCTAAAGTTAAGGCGGCCGGTCCCAATGTCATTAAAGGAATCGAGCTCCCCGACGATGCTTACGAAGGTGTCAAAGAAATGCAGAAATATTTCGATGAAGGCAAGACGTCACCCGCACTTGAGTTCGTATCTCCGGTCAAAGGTCCGAACTTGGAGAACCTCACCGTCGCTGTAGGCAGCGGCATCATTTCCGCCCAGAAGGGTGCCGAGGACTATGACAAAGACATTCTGAAGCAGGCGCAGCAGTTGAATCTACCAGGTTGGTAGATCGACAGCCGTGTGCTGCAATTCTAGTTGAAGACGGGGCTCCGCGCAGGACGGTGCGGGGCCCGTTTTCTTCGGAAAGAAGGGAGAGCCATGACCAAGCTGAAGATTCGGACCTACTCGTACATTTTTCTTGTACCCGCATTTCTGATTTACTTCGTCTTTTATTTGCTGCCAACTGTGTTATCGCTGTTTTTTAGTATGACTCGGTGGACTCTCACACATTGGAATTTCATCGGTTTCGACAACTATGTCACTTTTTTCTCGGAGACGGCTCTCAGCATCGGCTTCAGGAATACGTTAATTTACGCGGCTGTAACTTGTGGTCTCAAGGTCATTCTCGGTCTCTTACTCGGCGCATTCCTCACCTCTACTGTTCTGTTCAAAAACTATTTGCGTTCCGTTATTTTCTTCCCGACACTGCTCAGTACGATTGCGGTCGGGATTGCGTTCTCTATCTTGATGCATCCATCGCAAGGACTGATTAATACAAGTCTGGCCGCGCTTGGCATCAACGGACCAGATTGGCTTGGTAATACGAAGATCGCGCTGCTGTCAGTTGCTCTGGTAGACGTATGGAAAGGCATCGGCGTCGCAACCGTCATCTATATCGCCGGCATTTCGGCCATCCCGGGTGAGTATTACGAGGCGCTCAAAATCGACGGCGGGAGCAGCATGAACGCATTCCGATACATCACGGTTCCTCTAAGCAGACCAGCGATGAATTCGGTCATTATACTGGCATTTATCGGAGGACTTCGTTCCTTCGACCTGATCTGGGCCATGACTAAGGGGGGGCCGGGTTTCACTACCGACCTGATCGCCTCGATCATATACAAGCAGTATCAAGCGGGCTTCTACGGCCTGGCGACTGCGGGCAATGTCATCCTGTTCGTCGGCGTGTCACTGCTGGCGTTTCCATTGTATAGGTACCTGACGAAAGGCGAGGTGTACTTATGAGCAGGGGAATGAGCAGGATTATGGATAAAGGCGGGGGCAAAGCGCTGATCCGTGACGAAAATAGGGGGATTAGCAGTGGAGCTAAGCGGGTCCTCATTGCCGTGCTTACGCTGGTGCTCAGCACTGTCATCTTCTGGATTCCGTTCTATTTCGTTATCATCAACTCCTTCAAGAATCAGGCCGAATCCGCGCTCATGAATATGTCATGGCCGAAATCATTTCATATTTTGGAAAATTACAGGAATGTGTTGACTGCCGCCGATCATATGCTTGTCCGCGCCTTTTACAACAGCATGCTGCTGACCGTTCTGTCGATCTCAGTACTGATCATTGTCAGTGCGATGGCTGGATTCGTATTGCAACGTCGCGAAGGCGGGCGGTGTTCTTCCTTCTTAAACTTTCTTGTTCTGGCTGGTTTGATGATCCCGCCTGCTATTGTGCCTACGATCTGGGTGCTCGACTTGATCGGCCTGTTCAAGACGTTAGCCGGCATCACCTTAGTGGAGGTGGCGCTTCATTTTCCGTTCGCGGCAATTTTGTACAAAGCGTTTGTGGCAACGCTGCCGCGCGAAATCGATGAAAGCGCGCTGATCGACGGCGCTGGGGGCGGGCGGCTGTTCTTCAGTATCATATTTCCTCTGCTGAAGCCCGTTACTTCGACCATCATTGTGCTTGAATCAATAAATGTATTTAATGATTTCGTCAATCCGCTTTACTTCTTCCCTGGATCGGCCAACGCGACGGTGCAGCTGACGCTGTACAACTTTATGAGCCGATTTACGACATCGTGGAATTTGCTATTCGCAGATATCGTTCTAATCTCTATCCCGATGCTCATTCTGTTCATTTTCTTCAATAAGAAAATTGTAGCCGGTATGACGGCAGGCGCCGTTAAGGGGTAATTAAGCCCAGATTGCGCCGAGGAGAGGAGCCATTTCATAATGTTTACGATAACAGGACTGCGCTGCGAATATCTAGAGAACCCGATTGGCATTGATGTACGAAGCCCTCGAATTAGCTGGAAGCTGGAAGCGGACGAACGGGACGTTGTTCAGACGGCTTACCAGATTGAAGTCGACACCCTTGAAAGCTTCTCCCGCCCGGTATGGGATTCGGGCAGAATAACGTCCGACCAGTCCACGCATGTAGAATTGGACGGACTGGAAGTGGGGTCTCGCACGCGGTACATGTACCGCGTACAGGCCTGGAACGATAAGGGGGAATCTACCGGCTGGTCGGAGATTGCCTACTGGGAGACTGGACTAATGAAGCCAGATGCATGGAAAGCGGCTTGGATCAGTGCTCCCGAGGATCTGTTCCCAGAGGAGTCGGAGCAGTGTCCCATGTTCAGGCGCGAATTCACGCTGGAAGGCGACGTGGTCTCCGCTCGCTTATACGCGACTGCATTGGGGCTGTATGAGCTAGAGCTGAACGGCAGTCGGGTAGGCGATAGCTACCTGACTCCAGGCTGGACCAGTTATAATACCCGTCTTCAATATCAGACCTATGATGTTACGGATATACTCTGTCATGGCAGCAATGCGCTTGGCGCGATGCTGGGCAACGGCTGGTACAAAGGTAATTTAGCATGGTCCGATTCCAAAAACTTGTACGGCGACCGCGCCGCTCTGCTGATTCAGCTGCATATCCGATACATGGATGGCACGGAAACGATTGTGGCATCGGATGGCGGATGGAAGGCAGCAGGCAGTCCGATCCTAATGGCAGAGCTGTATCACGGGGAAACATACGATGCCCGCCTTATGAAGAAAGGCTGGAGCGAAGCCGGCTTTGACGATGGCGACTGGAAGGCGGTCTCGGTTATTGAGCGGAACAAAGCAAATCTTATCGCGCAGGAGAATGTGCCGGTAAGGAAGCGTGAGACAATTAAACCGGTTGGTGTCATCACGACTCCGAACGGAGAGACCGTTCTTGACTTCGGTCAGAATATGGTCGGCTGGATTCGCTTCAGTGTCCGAGGCAATTCCGGCGACACGGTTGAAATTCATCACGCCGAGGTACTGGATCAGAACGGGAATTTCTATACGGAAAACCTTCGCACAGCCAAGCAGACCATTCGCTATACGCTAAGCGGTGAGGGTGAGGAGGCCTATGAGCCGCGGTTCACGTTTCAGGGCTTTCAATACATTCGGCTTATCGGATTTGGGGAGCATGTGAATCCTAACGATTTCACAGGCATTGTGCTGCATTCGGATATGGATACGACCGGCTTCTTCTCCTGTTCCGATCCCCTTGTCAACCAGCTTCAGCACAATATTTGGTGGGGGCTGAAAGGCAACTTTGTGGACGTGCCGACCGATTGCCCGCAGCGGGATGAGCGGCTCGGTTGGACGGGTGACGCCCAAATGTTCATTCGTACATCCGCCTATCTGGCGAACGTAGCCCCGTTCTTCACAAAGTGGCTGCGCGACTTGAAAGCCGACCAAACAGAGGAAGGCAGCGTGCCTTTCGTCGTGCCGAACGTACTGGGGACAGAGCCTTCCGGCAACTTCAGTGCGCCGCTAGGCTCGTCAGCATGGGGCGATGCAGCTGTTATTTGTCCGTGGACGATCTACCTCGTCTATGGTGATCGGCGGATTCTGGAGGAGCAATATGAAAGCATGAAAGCATGGGTAGACTACATCCGTCGTCAGGGAGACGATGAATATTTATGGAATACGGGTTTCCATTTCGGTGATTGGCTCGCACTCGATGCCAAGCCTGACAGCTATTTTGGCGCGACGGATAGCGACTACGTATCAACTGCGTTCTATGCGTATTCGACCTCGCTGCTGAGCAAGACGGCAGACATTCTGGGTTTTACAGAGGACGCAGCGGAATACGCGAAGCTGTACAAAAGCGTTCGACAAGCTTTCAACGATGAGTTTGTAACACCCTCTGGCCGACTGTCCGTACCGACGCAGACCAGCCAGGTGCTTGCGCTTATGTTCAATTTGCTGGATGGTGAGGCTAAGGAGAGAGCGGTTAGGAGATTGATGGCGCTGCTGGAAGAAAGCAAATTCCATCTGACGACAGGATTCGTAGGTACGCCGTACTTGAATCATGTGCTGAGCGCGAACAGTCAAGGAAGCGCGGCGTATAAGCTGCTTCTGCAGCAGGATTATCCGTCATGGCTCTATCAGGTAACTAAAGGCGCAACGACGATTTGGGAGCATTGGGACGGCATCAAGGAGGACGGCAGCTTCTGGAGCAAAGATATGAACTCCTTTAATCACTATGCATACGGTGCGATTGGTGACTGGTTGTATCGTTCCGTAGCCGGAATCGATACGGAAGAGTGTGAGCCTGGCTATAAGAGGATCGTCATCAAGCCGGAGCCTGGGAACGAACTGACCTGGGCTGATGGACGGCTGGAGACCATGTACGGTACAGTCCGCAGCCGCTGGGAGCGCGGCGAAGATGGCTGCATGACGGTGGAGGTGACGATTCCGCCGAACGCATCGGCATCGATCCTGCTGCCGGGTGCAAAGGAGGAAGCGGTTGAAGAGAGCGGCACGCCGCTTCAGAAGGCGGTCGGCATCAGCGGAGTGGAGACGGTCAGAAGCGGGGTCCGCCTGTCGGCAGGGTCCGGCAGCTATCGGTTCACGTACTAAGCAGCGCAGACCGTACTAGGTCAGATTCGCTCAGCCTGGCGTAGGCTGAGCACCCAGCTGCTGAGGCACCTTCGTCGCCAAGTGAGAGCAGTCGGAATTTATAGTAAACGTTGTAATTCGTAGAGCCGCAGTCTTTCAGATTGCGGTTTTTTATTTCGAGTGTTTCCGGTGAACTAGTTAGGTACAAATGGCACATCGCGAGGGATTTGGCCGACCAAAGAAGGTCGCCTGTCTGACGTATAACCAAGATTGAGCCATATCTTCTAAGAAAGCGGTCTCGATCGGAAAGGTTTTTGTCCCGAACCGCCATGATTCAGACGGAAGGAGACAGTATGATGGAAACATAAAGCGTTTACAACTATGACAGCTTGATAATTTCGGCTATTCATTTTAACTAAGAACATGATTATCCAATTCAGAGGACGAAAGGACGTTGAACATGGCGGTCAAAATCGGAATCGTAGGCATGAATGGCATCGGCAACAACCATGCGAACTGCTACAAGGAGGATGAATTGGCTGATGTCGTTGCGGTATGCGACGTCATCAAGGAGCGCGCCGACGCGGCTGCGGAGAAGTACGGTGTAAAGGCTTACTATACGCTCAGGGACATGATTGAGAACGAGCCCGACCTTCAGGTCGTCGATGTGACGACAGGCGGCATCGACAACGGCAGCTGGCATTTTGAACCGGCGATGGAAGCGATGTCTTACGGAAAGCATGTGCTGGTGGAGAAGCCGCTGTGCAATGATGTGCGTGAAGGTCGCCAGCTGGTGGCTTTTGCTGAGAAGCAGAAAGTGTATCTGGGCTGCAATCTGAACCATTACTTTACGCAGCCGGCGGAGAAGGCGAAGCAATATATGGATAGCGGCGAGGTGGGTGAACTTATTTACTGTCTGGCCAAAATGGGTTTTAACGGCGGCGAGCTCAACTACGCTCTTGCTAACTCGGACAAAATCAAAGGCCATCCCTACTTTCATATGCGGGCGTTTCTGACTCACCCATTCAGTGTCATGCGCCATTTCTGCGGTGATATCACGCATATCCAGACGTTCTCCGACCGCCCTGGCTTCCGGCGCAGCGCAGGCGATGTTATGGTGTCCATCAACAGCATCCATATGAAGTTCGCAAACGGTGCCGTTGGCTATCTATTGAGTCAACGCGGCGATGCAGTCTACGGATTAGGCGGCTGGTGGAGTCTGGAGGTCGCAGGCTCGAAGGGTACATTCACAATTGAAAACTGCGTCGAGAAAGTGTCGTTCTGGAAAGCGGACAAAGGCATTCCGGCCATCAGCGTTCAGACTGAGCCTGAAGTGACGGATTTCGGTACGAATGATTTCAACCGGACGTTCAACAATCGGCTGCACGCGTTTCTGGAGGATGTTGACAACAAAGTGTCTCCGGATGCGCTGCGCGCCAGCGGACGCGATGCGCTTGCTGTTCTGGAGTATGTGCATGCGGTGCAGGAGTCGTACGAACGGGGTGGCGAGGTCGTTCGGCCGCAGCCGCTGCCGCCGCTGCACGGCGATCCGTTTTATCTGAAATAAAGATTGTTCAATGACGTTATGCTCTGTCACTGCTTCCGATTCCTTAGCAAGGATCGTAGACACTTATACATGCTTTACTAATCCATTATTTAGGGGGACTCATACATGATTAAATTGGGTGTCAATTCCGTACTGTTCAAAGAGTTCGACTTTGCCGCAGCGGCGAAGCATATTGCGGCATGTGGCTACGACGGAATAGAGATCGCCGCAATCCAGGGGATGTGTGAGCATCTGGATCTCAGCCGCTGGAAGCAGCAGAAGAGCGAGCTGCAGGCGATCGTGCAGGAGCACGGACTGACGTTTCTCTCGACTGAGGTTGCGTCGCTCAATGAGGAACGGCTGCTGCCGGCGTTCGAGGCTGCCGCTGAAATCGGTATTCCGATCGTCAACGTTGGTCCTGGCGGGAAGCTGGGTGTCGAAGAAGACCTACAGGCATCGATTGATATGCTTGCGCGGATGGCGGAAAGAGCTGCTTCGTTTGGCATAACGCTCTGCGTGAAGGCACATGTCGGTAACGCCATCCACAATACGCCGACCACGCTGCGGGCGATGGAGGCCATCGCTTCCCCGGCGTTCGGCATCGACATGGACCCGAGCCATATCCACCGTGCCGGCGAAAATGCGGAGAAGGCGCTGCCCGCTGTACTTAGTCGCGTGAAGCATGTTCATATCCGTGACTGCAGAGGACGCGAGCAGGGACCGGGACCGATTAACCTGCAGGCATGCGGACGCGGTGATATCGATCTATACGGCTATTGCAAGGCAATGGTGGACGGAGGCTACGAAGGACCGGTCGTCGTTGAAGTCATCGGCTCTGCACCGGAGTATACGCTTGCGGATGTATCCATTGTAGCTGCTGAGTCATACGGCTACCTGAATGCGGTGCTTAAGCAGCTGAACGCGCGATAAAAGCATATTTTCATCTAAAAGGAGGATTTCAATATGGCCAATAAGAAACCGAATATTTTACTGTTCGGCATAGATAGTCTTCGTAGGGATCATATGAGTTCGTACGGCTATTCAAAGCTGACAACCCCGCATCTTGATAAAATTGCTGCTCAGGGCGTTCTGTACGAGAAGCATTTCAGCCCGGGCATTCCGACAACGCCGGCATACGCATCGATGCTGACAGGCATGGACGTGTTCGGCACCGACGTTGTAGCGCTGCGCCATGAAGGTCCGCTTGGCAGCCATGTTAAGACGCTGCCGGAGGTTCTCGCGGAGAACGGCTATAACACGACATGCGTAGGCTTCACGGGCAATCCGTCGTCACGCGGTTTCCAAACGTATCTCGATTATGAGTCTTGGGTTCCCGACGAGTCGGGACGCACGCCCAAGGCACAAAACCTGAACGACGTCGCAATTCCGGAGCTGGAGCGGCTGGCGGCGGACGATAAGCCCTTCCTGTTGTTCATGCGACATATGGATCCGCATTCGCCTTATTTGCCGCCTGTGCCGTTCGAGCGGATGTTCTACGGCAAGGACGAGAAGGACCCAGCGAATGATTCCATGGAGCCGGTTTACGATTTCAAGCCATTCGCCGACTTTCTGAAGTCGTGGATTCCGGAAGGCGTCACCGATGAAGCCTATGTCAGCGCGCAATATGATGGCGCAATCGCTTATATGGACGCTTGTATTCAAAGCATATTCGAGAAGCTGGCCTCGCTAGGCTTAGAGGAGGAGACGCTTGTCGTTATCACGTCGGATCACGGCGAGACGCTGTATGAGCACGACTGTTATTTTGATCATCACGGCCTATACGACTGTACGCTTGTTGTGCCGCTTATCATTAAATTCCCCGGACATTTGCCAGCGGGAACACGGAATCAGAATGTGTCGGTCATCTCGGATATTATGCCGACGCTGCTGGACTTGATTGGCATCGACAGCGGCATTTCCTTCAACGGCCGCAACCTGACGGAGCAGGTAGCGAGCGAGGAAACAGACCGGATCAGCGAGCTGTATTTGACGGAATGCACGTGGATGCGCAAGCATGGCTGGCGTACACCGGAATGGAAGCTGATCCGCGCGCTTGAGCCGGATTTCCACTTTAAGCCGGAGGTAGAGTTGTACAATCTGATCTCAGATCCGGAGGAGAACAACAACGTGGCAGAGCAAGAGCCAGAAGTCGTTGCGCTGCTGACGAAGCGGATGGAGGAGCATATCGCGAGACGCGAAGAGCAGACGGGCCGTACGAATCCTATTTATACGAACCTGAACTGGCATGGCAAGGGTGAGACGTTCACCTCATCCAAGCAGGCGTACGAGTCACTGCATATCGGCAGCATTGTCAGTGCACGCTCCCTCCAAGCCAAGGAGGAGGCGGCATCCAAATGATTCGGGTTGCGGTCGTAGGGGTCAACCATATCGGAAAAATACACTGTCGCGCCTATCGGGAGCATCCAGACACGGAGCTTGCAGCGGTCTGCGATCTGATGCCGGAACGCGCGGAGGCGGCAGGTGTTGAACATGGCGTTCCCGCCTATACCGACCTCAGGGAACTGCTAGTTAAAGAACAGATCGATGTAGTAGCGGTTGCTACGGCGGGTGTGGAGAAGGGCAGCCATCATTTCGAACCTGCGATGATCGCGATCGAAGCAGGCAAGGACGTCCTAGTGGAGAAGCCGATCTCCAACCGAATTGAGGAAGCAAGGACGCTTGTAGCAGCCGCTCGGGAACGGGGCGTCCGGCTTGCTTGTAATTTAAATCATCGCTTTACGCCGGCTGCTTACAAAGCGAAAGAATTAATGGAAGCGGGCAAGCTAGGCTCCCTTCTATTTCTTAACATGCGGCTAACCATTCAGAATCCGCAGGAGGATACGGAGTGGCTGCATATGCGTGCTCTGCATCCCCACTCCATCGATGTGATGCGGTATTTTGCCGGTGATATAAAGCGGGTACAGGCGTTCATGACCAAGGCGCCGGGCCGTCAGAGCTGGTCAACTGCGTCCGTCAATTTGGAGTTTGCATCCGGTGCGGTCGGTCACTTGACCGGCAGCTACGACATGTCGATGCGCCATCCGATCGAATATTGCGAGGTGGCTGGTAACGAAGGCCGGTTTATCATCGACAACGTGTACGAAAGCATGACCTATTATCCACATCAATCCGACGAGCTTCTCGTTGTCCGCAACTCGCTGTTTGGTGGGATGCAGGGCTTCAATGATACGTTTACACATCGGATCAATCGATTCATTGGGCAGATCAAGGCAGGCGATGCGCCGGAATTGATCGAGGCGTCAGGAGCGGATGCGCTTGCCGCACAGGAAGTTATAGAAGCCGCGATTCGTTCGCAGCAGTCCGGCGGTATGCCCGTTGACGTACCCGCGAACGGATAAGCGAAAGAACTAGGGAAGAGGAGACGATCAGCATGGACAGACAACACGGTTCGGTTATATGGTTCATGGGATTGTCGGGAGCAGGCAAGACGACGACTGCCCGGCATGTAGCGGCGGAGTTGCTTAAGGAAGGGAGGCACGTGGAGCTGCTGGATGGCGACGAGCTTAGAGAGACAATCTGCAAAGGGCTTGGCTTCTCACGTGAGGATCGAATGGAGAATATCAAACGGATCGTCTACGTGGCTAAGCTTCTCTCGCGCAATGGCGTGGATGTGCTCGTCTCCGCCATTACACCCTACCAGGAAATGCGCGACTACGCCCGGTCACAGCTGCCCGGGTTCGTAGAAATTTACGTACAGTGCCCGCTTAGCGAGTGCGAGCGCCGTGACGTGAAGGGCTTGTATGCCAAGGCGAGAAACGGCAACTTGCACCATTTTACCGGCGTTTCGGATCCGTTCGAGGTGCCGCAGTTCCCCGACATCACAATTGAAACGGTTTCTGCTTCGCTGCAGGATAATGCAGACACAGTAATTGGCTGGCTGCATGCCAATTTGCGGTTCATGCACGCAGCACAGAGAGCATAGCTTGAGAGGCAATTGATGACCGGACCACCGGACATACCGAAGGAGACGGCATACAATGAAAATCATACTCATATCGCTTGATACGCTTCGCGCCTCAAGGTTAAGCGGATACGGCTATTCGAAGCCTACGAGCCCATATTTGGATCGGATCGCCGAGCAGGGTGTGCTGTTCGAGCGCGCTTATGCCGCCGATATTCCGACCGAAGTGGCGCATACTGGCATTTTTACCGGCAAAGTGGGGCTTACGACAGGGATTGTCTCCCACGGTTCAGAGCTGACACATTTGCCCAAATCGACCCCGTGGCTGCCGAACCTGCTGCGTGGGGCCGGCTTCACGACGTCGGCGGTGGACAATTTGTACCAGCTTAAGGAATGGTTTGCGCGCGGTTACCGTTACTATACGAACAGCGTAGGCGGCGATCGCTGGATCGACGGTCGGATCGTCAATGATCTGGCATTGCCATGGCTGACGGAGCACAAGGATGAATCATTCTTTTTGTTCCTTCATTATTGGGACGCTCATACGCCTTATTTGCCACCGGAATCGTATATTCCGGAATTTTATGAAGCGGGACGAGATCCGTATGATCCGGACAACCGTAGCATGGAGCCGGCTTACAACCATCCCGCCTACCCATTCTTCAAGCACCACCATTATGATCTGGTCGGGCCGGTAACCGACAGCGCCTACTACGACGCGCTGTACGACGCAGAAATTCGCTATCTTGATGATCGACTGAAGGAACTCGACGGTCATCTGGAGAAGTTAGGTATTAAAGAAGATACGCTGCTGATTTTGTTCGGCGATCATGGTGAAAGTCTGACGGAGCACGACATCTACTGGGATCATTGCGGCTTGTACGAGCCGACCGTCCATGTGCCGATAATTATGCGGTGGCCGGGACGTATTCCTGCGGGACGCAGGGTGCAGGGCCTCGTGCAGCAGGTGGACATTATGCCGACAGTACTGGAAGCGATACGCAGTGAAAAGCCTGGTGGCGTCGACCTTTCGAAGGTTGCAGACCCGCCCGCAATGGACGGCCGTAGTTTATGGCCTTCTATCCGCAGTGAGACGGAAGGTACGCATGACGTCGTCTACCTGAGTGAATGCGCCTGGCAGGCGGCGCGCGGCATACGAACGAACCGCTACAAGTTTATTCGCACGTACGACGCGGGTCCTTTTATAAGACCGCCAAGAGAGCTGTATGATCTGGAAGCTGATCCAGAAGAAATGGTTAACCTCGCGGAGCGGGAGCCGGAGCTCGCTGATCAGCTGGAACGGCAGCTGGATAGTTGGGTGGAGGCGAAGCTGGACGGCCGTGAGGATCCGAAGGACCGGCAGCTCCGCGAGGCGGGACTTCCGTTCCGCAGGCGCATTGAGCAGATTCTGGCGGAATCGGGGATGACGTGGGACGAATGGTTTCAAGATCCGCGTCGTGAGCGATTCGATCTGGCGACGGATGAGCGGCATGTCCAAGCATAGTCTATTGATCCGATTACGATGCAAGGATGACGTGAGGGGATGAAGGATGGAACGAATACTGGGAAGCAATACGTACATGAAGGATGAATTTCCGTTCTGGATCAATCGGACGGTGCAAGCTTCTGTCGCTGAACACGGCCACGAGTTTATTGAGCTTGTATTCGTGGTGCAAGGACAGGGTGTCCACATCTTCCAAGGCAACCATTACAACATTCATGCGGGCGACGTGTTTATTATCAATCCAGGTGAGACACATGCTTATTTCGTAGAGGCTGGCGAGCATATGGAAATCGTTAATTGCTTGTTCATGCCGTCCTTTATTCCCGATGCGTTGCTTCAGGAGCTGGAAATTACGGCATCGATGGATTATTTCTACGTGCATCCCTTCCTGAAGCAGGATGTCCGCTTCAACCATTACCTGAATCTGAACGGCCAAGAGGCGTCGTCCGTGCTAGCGCTGCTGGAGAGCATGAACCGCGAATTCAGCAGCCGCGGCTCCGGCCACACGACGCTCATCCGCCTGCAGATGGTGGAGCTGCTTATTCTGCTGTCCCGCTATTACGCCAATATGCAAAGTCATCGTATCCATAGATCCCCGCGCCAATCGGAGCGAGTGATGATGGCCAGACGGATTTCCGGTTATCTTGAACGTCATTTCGACAAAAAAATTACGCTTCAGGCGCTGTCCAGCCTGTTTAATGTCAGCACTCGTCAACTGAACCGGTTGGTGCGCGAGGAGTTCGGAAAGAGCGTATTCGATCTGCTGCACGAAATTCGCATTGAACGGGCGAAACGGATGCTGCTGGAGTCCGATGAGAAGGTCATCTATGTTGCGACTATGGTCGGCTACGACGATCCATCATTCTTCAGTCGACTGTTCGTCCGCTATACCGGTTGCTCGCCGCGTGAATACCGGACCGGCTCGCATGGTCAGCGGGAAGGAAAGGAGCGGATAACGAATGCCGGATTCGATGAAAGAGCGGAAGCCTAACGTACTGCTGATCACGGCCGACCAATTGCGAGAAGATTGCGTCGGTTTCAGCGGCAAGTATCCGGTTCGCACACCAAATCTGGACCGTATGTCTGAGCAGGGAGTCTCCTTCCCCCACGCCTACTCAGTGCTGCCGGTCTGTTCGCCTGCCAGGCAGTCACTGCTGCGTGGGAGGAGGCCGGAGACATTCGGCGCCCTATGGAATTATAGCGGTGCTCTGCCTGTGACGGCACTGCCGCCGGAATCCTACACATGGACGCGAACGCTTGCCGAAAGTGGCTATGCGACGGCATATTTGGGCAAATGGGGTGTCAATCCGGTGCACGACCCTACAGCTTATGGTTACGAGTCGTACGTCAGTGAAGCAGATTATCGCGACTTTGTCTCGCAGAAGCACCCGGACGTCCGTTACGAGAACGGTTTCTTCGGCGAAGAGAGCCCGCTGCCTCTGGAAGACGCGGAGACGCATTGGTTCGCCGCGCGTGCGGGCGAGACGCTGGAGCGGCTGCGGGATGACGGGCGGCCCTGGCATCTAGCGCTGCACTTCAGCGAACCCCATTTGCCCTGCCGACCTTCGGTTCTATTCGCAGGGATGTACGATGCTGCGGACATCCCAGAATGGGCAGGCTTCCGCGAGACATTTGCCGATAAGCCGTATATTCAACGCCAGCAGCTGGAGAGCTGGGGCGTCACCGGTTACGGCTGGCAGGACTGGGCGCCGATCGTTGCCCGTTATTATGCCGTTATTAGTCAACTTGACGATGCGATCGGTCTAGTGATGGGAACGCTGGAGCGGTTAGGCATGGCGGATAATACCATCGTGATCTTTACCGCAGACCACGGCGATATGTGCGGTTCCCACGGCATGATGGATAAACACTACATTATGTATGACGATGTAGTACGAGTGCCGCTCATCATTCGGATGCCGGGTGGCGGGGAAGCAGAATCAGGCTGGCGATGCGAACAGTTCGTCTACAATTTTCTAGATTTGCCGCCTACGATTCTGGAACTTCTCGATTTGCAAACGCGTGATCCTGGGGATCTGCAGGGCCGCTCACTTAGGCCGCTGCTAGCTGGGGAAGAGCCGGCCGATTGGCGGGACGCCGTCGTGTCAACTTATAACGGCCAGCAGTTCGGGTTGTATACGCAGCGGATGATTCGCACGGCAGACTGGAAATACATCTGGAATTTATCGGACGTTGATGAGCTGTACGACATGGTCGGCGACCCTGGCGAACTGGTTAACCTGAGCGGGAAGGCAGAGCACGCAGAACTGCTTGCTGTGCTGAGGAAACGGCTGTACGAGCAGCTGTCCTCGGACGGCGATGCGATCGTCGCCAATGAATGGACACGCCGCCAGCTGCTGCAAGGTGCGAAGCTGGGCAGGATATGAAGAAGACTGCAGAAGATTAACAATCAGATTTTTATTCATCACCATATTGACTCTCGAATAAGAGCATATTACAATCAACATGGAAAGCGTTTGGCGTCAAAATTCAGGAATAAGGAGCACTGTATCTTGCCCACACTCAAAGATATTGCAAATCAGGTCGGTGTTTCCGTTTCTACGGTTTCAAGAGTCATTAATAACGATACGAGCAGGCAAATTAATGCGGAAACAAAAAAAAGAATTTGGGAAGTTGTCGTAGAATTAGGCTATAAGCCGAATGAAGCTGCACGCAATTTGGTTCAAAATAAAAGGGAAGGAGCTAACCCTTCAATGCAGGTAGGCTGCATAGTGATGAAACCGCAGTTTCGAGGGCAGCATCCTTATTTCTCCCCCATTTTATCAGGGTTGAGCAAACAGTTGCAGAATTCTGGCTATACATTAACTTATGTTCACTCTTTGGATGAATTGCAAAGCGAGCAGCAACTGCACAGAGTGGTAACGGAATCACAGCTGGATGGGATGATTGTTATCGGAGAAATTGATTCAGAGATTTTAACCTATATCCGAAAGCACATCCGAGCAGTTGTCGGCATCGATTTAACGGATGGAGACGTTGCTGACATTGCTATTGTGGATTATGACCGGATAGCTGCTGTTCAAGCCGCAATTGAACATTTAATTGCGCAGGGACACCGTGAAATAGGCTTTATCGGAGGCGATACCGGTATCAATGGCAACCCAGAAGATAAGCGATTTATAGGGTTCAAATATGCGATGCATCGCGCCGGATTGGAAGTGAATCCCGACTGGGTAATCGATACCGAGTGGCTGGTTGAGAAGAGCTATAGCGGCATGATCAATGTAATAGATTCACAGTCAAACGATTTGCCGACGGCCATTTTTGCTGCAAGCGACACTCTTGCAATTGCGGCCATGAGAGCGGTCTCGGAGAGAGGACTACGTATTCCTGAAGATATGAGTTTTATCGGTGTAGATAATATCGAATTGTCTGAGTACACGAATCCACCTTTGTCGACAGTAGCAGTTCCGAAATACGAAATTGGGGTTACTTCGGCCAAGATATTAGTTCAATATATAAACGGAACCTTAGATATACCTGTGAAAGTTCAATTACCAGTACAACTGGTCATTCGACAGTCTTCTATGAGTTCATAATTATTTACGGAAATCCGTAGATAATTTTTTTTAGCAGAATGGAAAACGTTTTCCTGTGTTGCCCCAAAGAATGGTGATGGTCAAATATTAAAATCTACATATTGTACTCGATAAGCTGGCTATAAGTCTAGGTAAACGAATCCGTCCCACATAGCATAATTATTTACGGAAATCCGTAGATATTTTTTTAGTAGATTTAGAAAATGCTTTATGTGATGAAGGTCATCGATAACGTTAAATGATATATGCACGAATTTAAATCATAAATAAACGGAGGGTAATACCATGTCTATTTTTGCTGTGGAAGGTAACCAATTTGTTCTTGATGGTGAGCCAATTAGAATTATTTCAGGAGCAATTCATTATTTTCGTGTAGTTCCCGAGTATTGGCGGGATCGTCTGATGAAGTTGAAGGCTTGCGGCTTCAACACGGTTGAAACCTATGTACCGTGGAACCTTCATGAGCCGCGCGAAGGGCAATTCAATTTCAAAGGCATCGCTGACATCGTCAAGTTTATCGAGACAGCAGGTGAACTAGGGCTGCATGTTATCGTTCGCCCGAGTCCGTATATTTGCGCGGAGTGGGAATTCGGCGGAATGCCGGCTTGGCTACTGGCTGATCCCTGTATGCGCTTACGTTGTTTCCACCAGCCATTCCTTGATAAAATTGATGCCTATTTCGACGTTTTGATGCCGATGCTGGTTCCGCTGCTCTGTACGAACGGCGGGCCGATCATCGCCATGCAAATCGAGAACGAGTACGGAAGCTATGGAAATGACACGCAATACCTTGAATATTTAAAAGAGAGCAAGATCATACGAGGCATCGACGTGCTGCTGTTCACTTCCGATGGACCAGGAGACTTTATGCTACAAGGCGGTATGGTACCGGGTGTGTTGGAGACTGTCAATTTTGGTTCACGGCCAGAGGAAGCTTTCGCTGAGCTTCGTATTTACCAGCCTGAAGGCCCAATCATGTGTATGGAATATTGGAACGGTTGGTTCGACCATTGGTTCGAGAAGCATCATACCCGGGATGCCGCCGATGTGGCGAAAGTATTCGACGAAATGCTGGCAATGGATGCATCAGTCAATTTCTATATGTTCCACGGCGGGACGAACTTCGGCTTCTGGAGCGGCGCGAATGACTCCGGCACCTACATGCCCACGGTCACAAGCTACGACTATGATGTAGCGATCAGTGAATCCGGCGATTTGACGGACAAGTTCTATGCCGTACGCGATATCGTGTCCAAATACGTTGATCTCGGTCCACTGGAGCTTCCGGAACCCATCGCGAAGAAAGCTTTCGGACAGGTCAACATGACACAGAAAGCGCTGCTATTCGATTCTCTAGACGAGCTGTCTACGCCGGTACTGAGAACATGCCCGGACCCTATGGAGATGTTGGGACAAAACTACGGCTTCATCTTATACACAACGCGAATTTCGGGACCACGCCAAGAAACCAAGTTGAATTTGCAGAACGTGCATGATCGTGCGCAGATCTTTGTCAACGGTGAGTTTAAAGGCGTAGTGGAGCGCTGGAATAATGACGCGGATCCTATTTCTTTCAGTATCCCGTCTGAAGGAGCACAATTGAGCGTGCTCGTCGAAAATATGGGGCGGACAAACTACGGCCCATATCTGCGTGATGTGAAAGGGATAACCGAAGGAATCCGTTTTGGTGCGCAGTTCCTCTACCATTGGACAATCCACAACCTGCCATTGGAAGATTTATCAAAGCTGGAATATGCCTCATCAGAAACGAAACACGAAGACCAGCCAACATTCTACAAAGGGACGTTCCAAGTGGATGAAACGGCTGATACATTCCTCGAGCTGAAAGGCTGGAACAAAGGTGTGGCGTACATCAACGGATATAACCTTGGTCGGTATTGGGAAACGGTAGGGCCGCAGAAAACATTGTATATCCCGGGCCCTCTCCTCCGAAAAGGAGAAAACGAGCTTGTGCTATTCGAGCTGCACGGTGCCAAAGACCTGGTCGTTACCCTGCGCGAAAGCGCTATTCTCGGGTAGGCTGTATTCGGATGTAAATGTAGATTGACCATTCCAAACGAAGGTAGGAAGAAGAACATGAATCAAATTAAGGCTGTTTTAATCGGAGCGGGAGCCAGAGGGAACAGTTATGCTAAATACGCTCTTGATTATCCGCACGAGCTTGAATTCGTTGCTGTAGCTGAGGCTGACCCGGTGCGCAGAATAAAATTTGCCGAAGAGCACAACATCCCGCTGGAGCGGTGTTATGAATCATGGGAGCCTTTGCTGCAAGAACCGCGCATAGCTGAGGTCGCCATCATTTGTACGCAGGATCAGATGCACTTTGGTCCAACAATGCAGGCATTAAAGCAGAAATATCATGTGATGTTAGAGAAACCGATGTCGCCTTCGCCTGCGGAATGTCTTGAGATGGAGCGGATGGCGGAGGAGCGGGATCGTCAGCTGACAATCTGCCATGTACTAAGATACACATCGTTTTGGAGCAAGATCAAGAAAATCATCCAAGAAGGGCGTATCGGCGAAATCGTATCGATTCAATTAAATGAAAATGTAGGCTATTGGCATATTGCCCACAGCTTTGTGAGGGGAAACTGGAATAATTCCGATACCTCCAGTCCAATGATTCTTTCTAAATCATGCCATGATATGGATGTCCTTTCCTGGCTTATGGATCGTCAATGCCTTCGGGTCAGCTCCTTTGGTTCCCTGAAGCATTTCCATGAAGGAAATGCGCCCGCCGGCTCCACAGAACGCTGCCTAGACTGTGCAGTCGAAGCTACCTGCGTATACTCTGCACCCCGTTTCTATCTAAGTGAACAATTCCGTGGCTGGGCTGGTCATTTTACATCAGAACTGACCAAACCGAATATCATCAAGGGATTACGCGAGACGGACTATGGTCGTTGCGTGTATCGAAGCGACAATAATGTCGTCGACCATCAAGTAGTGAACATGGAATTTGAAGGCGGCGCGACGGCCATGTTCAGCATGAGCGGCTTTACATTCGAGCAGGAGCGCCGAATTCAGATCATGGGTACTCAAGGAGAGTTGCGGGGAGAAGGAGATCAAATCACGTTGTATGATTTTTTAACCCATCAAAAGACGACCACGGAAATTCCTGTTCAGACTAGCGGACATGGCGGGGGCGACAGCGGCATTGTTCGGGATTTCCTGAATCAAGTGCGTGAAAACAACGGTCAAGAAAGTTTGACTTCTGCGGCCGCATCCGTCCGCAGTCATATGATCGCTTTTGCCGCAGAAAGCTCCCGTCTTAATGGAGGACAAGTGATTGAACTGAATGGTTTCATGAACCAGTACTCACCTGCCGGGTCGGTTTCCGGGGAATAATCTCGTTATCTATTGAATAGCCTTTAAGACTTGAGTAGTAACGATAGGTGGCTCCTGAAATCATCAGGAGTCATCTTTTTTAAAGCTAGAGAAAATCCTAAGCGGAATTTAATTTGTTGAAGTTCACCATCGAACATGAACTGTACACGCTTACGAAACTCGCCTTCTTCAAATCGGTTTTTATAATGCTCATCAAACACATTGTATTTTGTGAATGCACGGCTCTCAAGTAGTATTTTGCAAGTTATTTTAAATGGTGTGAGACAAAGAGAAGGAGGACGAAGTATTATGTGAATTCTGTTTTGAATCAGTCGTACATGCACTTCTAGGCAATTACCCACATACACTAAAGAACAGACTTCAGTTTGCTTGGAATTAGCTTCAATTGAGCTAATCGTCTAAGCGAACACATCGTGGGGGTGTACGGTTCTATGCCTGGATTATTCTCAGCAATTGCGCTTTTCATTAAACAGCTTTCGCTGCTCGTCTCTTATGTCAAAAACAACGCTTTTCCCCAGCCTCTTCAAGAGGAGGAGGAAGCGAAGCATTTGCAGTTAATGGCCGAAGGCAATCAGCGTTCCCGTAACCTGCTCATTGAACATAATTTGCGGTTAGTCGCGCACATAGTCAAAAAGTTTGATAATACAGGCGAGGATCTCGAGGACTTAATTAGTATTGGGACAATCGGCTTGATCAAGGCGATTGAGAGCTTCCAGACGGGAAAGGGCACGAAGCTGGCGACTTTCGCAGCTCGCTGTATTGAGAACGAAATACTTATGCACCTGCGGTCATTGAAGAAAACACGTAAAGACGTATCGCTGCATGATCCGATCGGCACGGACAAGGAAGGCAATGAAATTACGTTGATCGATATTCTCGGAACTGAAGCGGATGATATTGTAGATCGGGTGCAGCTGAAGATTGAAAAGAGCAAGATTTATAAAAATCTTGATATATTGGATGACCGTGAGAAGGAAGTTGTGATTGGTCGCTTCGGGCTGGAGCATGGCGGGGATGAGCGGACGCAGCGGGAGATTGCGAAGGAGCTTGGGATTAGTCGGAGCTATGTTTCGCGGATTGAGAAGAGGGCGCTGATGAAGCTTTATCATGAGTTTTATAAGGTGAAGCGGTAGGGATGTACACACGATTTATTCAGTATAAGACCTCAACGCTGACAGCAAAGTTACAAATTGAATAATGGGGTTATAGCGTATCTGGGAGCACACCATGTACTGTTCACACAACCCAAGGAATGAAAAACGAGTAATATGATTTAACTTGGGGCATGGCTCAAGTTGTTGAGTTGGGTCACAACTAAATAAGGGGCTATAGTTTAGGGGGAAAATAGGTCGCTGGCAGCGATCAGTCGGCGGTTCGATTCCGCCTAGCTCCACCACCAAAAATAATCAAAAACGGCAGAAATGCCGTTTTTTTTGTTATACTTATAGAGGGATTTTTAACTCGAAATAATAATTTACTTTTACGTTTACATTCAGGAAAATATTGCAAATTGGCGAATGTGTATGAGGGGGTGATATTATGGTAAATGATGAGAAAGTTCCTCTAGCGAGGGAATTCATAAACAGATTACACAAAATAGATGACCCTGCGGCTATTGTTGTAACAATCCATTTGTTTTGTGAAAATGCTTTAAATCAATTGATGAAACAAAAAAAGAAAACACCTGATAAATACATAACAGAACAATCTGCATTTTTAGTTAAACTTGATTTATGCTATAATATGGGCTTGTTGAATGAACCAATGTTCAATAACTTGGTAAAACTCAATACACTCAGAAATAAATGTGCTCATAAGGTAGATGTTGATTTTGACAAAATCGATCATAACTATTGGATGGGAAATGTTGAAGATAAGATTGGCAGTAATGAAAAGTCCTTTAAAGATAATTTAGTCCTTATTGGTGTTGTGACTTATGGAATCTTACACAACCATTTAGCGGGTATAGGAATTAAATTGTAATATTTGTGATGGTGGCTGGAGTTGTACATTTCATTACAAGTGAGGAAATCGTAATGGAGAGGTTATCAAAAGATAAAATAGAAAGAATTGCTGTTGGTGAAATAAATAGAATGTGCGATCAACCAAGTTCGAAATTATTGGCAAATATAAAAACGGGAGATAAAGTAATTTCTTTCGATGGTGAGATAAGTGTATTTAGTAGTAACAGTGAAACTGTTTCTTCCCTAGTTGAAACAATACCCGTTCAAGTAAAGGGAACACAGGTTAAGAGGTTTTCAATAGATACTCGTCCCTTTTCTATAGAAGTCGACCACTTGAAAAACTACTATAATAGAGAGGGCGTAGTGTTTCTAGTTGTTGAGATAGAAGTTAGTGCCGAACTAGCAATCTCATGTAAGGTTTTTTATAAACAGTTATTAACAAAAGAACTGTATGATTTAATTCAACTTTGTGATAAGAGAAATCAGAAGAATAAGAGAATTGAGCTCAGGTCTCTTGAAGAATCAAGTTTATACATAGTATGTCATAGATTTATCAATGAGAGATATCATCAGACATGGCGAATGGGTTGCTACAATAAATTGACAATCAAATATCTTGCAAACTTATTCATTTGTTCTGCCAGTTGAATCTGGTTAGCAGGTGATAGAGACGTCTCTGGTTCGTCCAGCAGGTAAAGCGCATTCGGAACAAGATACTCATCAAATATTTGCATGGATGTCTCTCCGTTGGAATACTTCTCATTAGCAAACTTCATTATTTCAATTTGTTTGTACATTTGTGACGAAAGCTTTAGCTGTTCCAATTGCTCTTTGGTATACCCCAATTTAGAGTGTTGATAAAGATATCCTTCCCTTAGGACTGCTTCTTGCTGTATTTTCTTAATTTCATATAAGATATCCTCACTTTTGATGTACTGACTGTTATGTGGTACTCGAACAGTTTGATGTAGAAGCTATAATTAACTGAAATGGTGGCTAAGTCAGTCTGTTAAAGGGAAAATCAATTAAACCGTCGAACTTAATAATAGATATTTATACCGCGCCGATTGATAGCGCAGAGCGGTGGTTTGATGCCTATGCCAATTTTATCCACTAAACTTTATATCCCTACTCCTCGTTCTAAAGTCGTCTTACGCCCAAGCCTAATCGAGCATCTGAATGATGGAATGCAACGCAAGTTAACCCTCGTCACTGCTCCCGCTGGCTATGGTAAAACTTCGCTTGTCAGAGAATGGCTCGCTGAGTGCTTGCAACCAGTCGCATGGCTGTCATTGGATAAGGCAGATAACGATCCTGTTCGATTTCTGAAATACTTCATTACTGCTTTACAGACGACTGAGGAGAATATTGGAGCAGGGATGTTAGCTTTGCTTCAATCCTCTCAATCATTACGAGTCGAATCGATAATAACTGCATTGATCAATGAAATAACTGCCATTCCGCACCATATCATACTTGTTCTTGACGATTATCATGTTATTGATTCTAGGCCAATTGACAATGCCATATCCATATTGCTCGAACATATGCCACCAAAGATGCATCTAGTAATTATCACTCGCGAAGATCCTCAACTACCCTTGGCGCGTTTGCGCGTCAGAGATCAATTAATCGAAGTGCGTACACCTGACTTGCGCTTTACTTTCAATGAAGCCGCCGAATTTCTTGGTGAGGTGATGGGACTAAATCTTTCATCCGAAAGCATTACACTGCTTGAATCTCGCACAGAAGGCTGGATCGCCGGACTACAGTTAGCTGCACTTTCCATGAAGGGGCATAAAGATCCCGATAGCTTCATTAAATCTTTCACTGGCAGTCAGCATTATGTACTAGACTATCTGGTTGATGAAGTGCTCCAACAACAATCTGAATATATTCAGACTTTCTTATTGCGTACATCAATCCTCGACCGTTTGTGTGGTCCTCTTTGTGATGCCATTCTTCTTAATGGAGACGTGAAGCCCATCCCCCCATTCTGTTCGGGGCAACAAATCTTGGAGTATCTCGAACGCTCTAACCTATTTATCATCCCGCTGGACGAGGATCGGTGTTGGTACCGCTATCATCATCTTTTTGCTGAATCGCTGCGAAATCGGCTGAACCAGAGTATCAGCTCCGATTTAAATGATAACGTAAGGGGAGTAGCCGACTTACATATACGGGCAAGCGTATGGCATGAGGACCATGGATTGGAGATGGAAGCATTTCACCATGCCGTAGTCGCAAAGGATATTGGTCGTGCTGCTCGTCTTTTAGAAGGAAAAGGGATGCCCTTGCATTTTCGTGGAGAGGTTGTCCCAGTAGTGAAATGGCTGGATTCATTATCATATGAGGAACTCAATGCAAGGCCATCGTTATGGGTGATATATGCCTCTGTGTTATTGATGGTAGGCAAAGTGACATATGTTGAAGAGAAACTTCAAGCAGTTGAGAAAGCCATGAAAGGTGTCAAGCAAGACGTAACGACTAATGATCTTATCGGACATATTGCCTCCATACGTGCCACACTGGCAGTCAGCAATAATCAAGTAGAAGCCATCATCGCGGAGTCACGACGTGCACTGGAATATTTGCACCCAGACAACCTGCCCGTTCGAACTGCCACCCTTTGGACAATGGGATATGCTTACCAACTTCAGGGGGAACGTGAGAAAGCAGGTAAGTTTTACTCTGAGGCATTATCAACCAGTCAGAAGATCGGGCATGTAATGATTACCATTATGGCGTCACTAGGTTTAGGTAACATACAGGAAATGGAAAACCGCCTTTATTCTGCGGCTGAGACCTATCGGGGAGTACTGAATATGACAGGTGACTTACCCTTGTTGGTTGCTTGCGAAGCGCACTTAGGCTTAGCGCGCTTGTATTATGAGTGGAATGACTTGGATGCTGCTATGTTACATGGTCAACAGGGTGTCCATCTAGCAAAACGATTTGAACAAGTGGACAGAGTCGTTTCTGGCGAGGTGTTTCTAGCAAAGCTGAAGCTTACACGTGGAGAGACGAGCGGTGTGACCGCTAGTTTGGCTCAAGCAGATTATTTGGCTCGCCAGTATAGTCTTGAGTTTCTGATACCCAAAATTACTGCTGTACAAATGCTACTGTTACTCCGTGAGGGAAATCTGACTGCAGTAGCATATTTGGCACAGAAGCATGAGCTTCCTATCAGTGCGTCTCAGGTTTATCTCGCACTGGGAGATACGTCCGCAGCACTCGCGGTGCTTGAACCATTACTGAGTCAGGCAGAGGCAAAGCGTTGGGAAGATGAACTCCTCAAGATATTAATTTTACAAGCGGTTTCACTGTATGTGCATGGCGAAAAGGGTAAGGCGGTGCAAATCCTAGTAGACGCTCTGACGAAGGCTGAATCTGGTGGCTTCATTAGGATCTTTGTCGACGTAGGCATGTCGATGTATAGATTGCTATATGAAGCAGCTACTTACGGATATATGCCAGACTATATAGGTAAGTTGCTGGCAGAATTTAAAGTGGAGGAACTGAAAGGTGGAGTCAAATCGGCTCAGTGCTTAGTCCAGTCTGCCAATCTCCTTATCGAGCCATTGAGTGCGCGCGAATTGGAGATATTACACCTCATTGACCAAGGCCTATCGAATCGTGAGATTAGCGAGCGGCTTTTCCTCGCCTTGAGTACGGTTAAAGGGCATAATCGAAATATATTTGGCAAACTGCAGGCCAAAAGTCGAACCGAAGCTATAGTATGTGCCCGTAAGTTAGGTTTGTTGTAATCTTTAGAGCATACACCCTCCAAGCAGTACCACAATAATGCCCATAAACCATACTTTAGTATCTATATCTCAATACCGAGTAGCAGATATACTACTAGCATGTGAAGCAACTGGCTTATACTGGGATATTTGGTCCAGTGATCATGAATGGATCAAATCAATTTAGGAGGGATCTTATGCAAGCGATTGTATTCACCAACTACGGGTCACCGGATGTTCTTCAACTCAAGGAAGTAGAAAAACCTGTTCCCAAGGACAATGAAGTATTGGTAAAAGTATACGCGGCATCCCTAAACCCATTGGATTGGCATTTCATGAGAGGCACGCCCTACATTATGCGCCTAGATACTGGGTTGTTAAGACCAAAGAACAATGGTATGGGAGTAGATGTGGCAGGTCGCATAGAAGCGATAGGAAATAACGTGAAGGAGTTTCAACCGGGAGACGAAGTATTCGGTGTGTGCAATGGAGCCTTTGCCGAGTATGTATGTGCATCCGAAAGGTTTTTAGTAAAGAAACCAGTCAACGTGACATTTGAGCAAGCAGCGGCCGTACCGATAGCGGCATTCACAGCTCTGCAAGGTCTTCGCGATCAAGGATTGATTCAGCCAGGGCAGAAGGTATTGATTAATGGTGCAGCAGGAGGTGTGGGTACCTTCGCTGTTCAGATAGCTAAATCGCTCGGAGCGGAAGTGACAGGCGTGTGCAGCACGAGGAATGTAGCGATGGTTCGATCAATCGGCGCTGATCATGTCATTGATTACACCCAAGAGAACTTCACCCGTTGTAGGAATACTTATGATCTAATCTTCGATGCGGTGGGTAACCGTTCGCTCTTAGTTTGGAGACGAATGCTAAGACCTCAGGGTACCTTCGTTATCGTCGGATCGCAGAGTAAGGGACGTTGGCTTGGAGCATTGGTTCGGCCGCTCAGTGGGCTCCTGATGTCACGGTTCGTAAGCCAAAGTATTAAAATGTTTATGGCGACATGGAGCAAAAAGGATCTGGTAACTATGCATGAACTTCTAGAAACTGGAAAAGTAACGCCGGTTATCGACAGATATTACAATCTGAGTGAAGTAACGGAAGCGATCCGCTATCTTGAAGAGGGACATGCTCAAGGAAAAGTCATAATAACTTGTTAACATAAGTTCAAAGTCTAACCATATTTTCGTAAAAAGACACTCAATCTTCAATACATTTCTTTCAGAGCGCATCACTGGTAGCGATGAGGCCATGTTTGTTTTTTACATCGGGTTGTGTCCACAACGACAAAAAATTTGATAATACAGGCGAGGATCTCGAGGACTTAATTAGTATTGGGACAATCGGCCTGATCAAGGCGATTGAGAGCTTTCAAACTGGTAAAGGCACGAAGCTCGCGACATTTGCAGCACGTTGTATTGAGAACGAAATACTTATGCACCTGCGGTCTTTGAAGAAGACGCGCAAGGACGTTTCGCTGCATGATCCGATCGGCACGGACAAGGAAGGCAATGAAATTACGTTGATCGATATCCTCGGAACTGAAGCGGATGATATTGTAGATCGGGTACAGCTTAAGATTGAAAAGAGCAAGATTTATAAAAATCTTGATATATTGGATGACCGCGAGAAGGAAGTCGTGATCGGCCGCTTCGGGCTGGAGCATGGCGGGGATGAGCGGACACAGCGGGAGATTGCGAAGGAGCTTGGGATTAGTCGGAGCTATGTGTCGAGGATAGAGAAGCGGGCTTTGATGAAGCTTTATCATGAGTTTTATAAAGTGAAGCGTTGAAGGGTAATTATTAGTATTGTTAGAATAAGTCCATTCGAAGACTCAATGGCCACGTTTTCGTTATGTGGCTTTTCTTTATGTGATTTTTACAAATCTGTTGGTTGAAAGAAATAGCAAATCATAACAAAGGTTTGATATGTTTATATGGCTCATAGGCAACGATGATTTGAAATGATCGGAGCTGGAAAAGCTCGAAAACGATGTGTTTATCAAAATCATCGTCGGTGAGCAGCCAGTGGAAGCATTAAATAACAAGGGAAGTTGCTGCGATCGTAGCGGGAAGATAGCTAGGTTATGATTCCAAAATAACAATCGCTAACCGTAGCAACCGGGTATGTCATTTCAAGAAAAGACAGAAGGAGCAGTAGCAATAAGCAGTTGTCTACCAAAACTTCAGCCTCACTATAGAGGGGCTGAAGTTTTTTGTTATTTAACTAGCCAGCAGAGAATATTGAAACTTGAATACAGAGAAAATTATAAGTATTTCTGCCTCCGAATCTGTTATTCTAAAATGATGAAGCGTCGCAGCTAATCTTCATGGGCAAAGGGGAGTTATCCGTGCAAAGGAAAAATCATGCCATTTTTTTTATTATCACGCTTGGAATGATGCTTTTAACGGGTTGTTTGAAGGATGAAGGGAGCTCTTCAAACCGAAACGGACAGCCAGATAAAGCTGTAAACCAAAAAATGGTAACGCTTAATTTTTGGAGAAATTCTGGAAACAAAGCAGAAAATGCCGCTTATGACCAACTGCTGGAAGCCTTCATGTCCAAGCATCCATCGATCAAAATCGTCATGATGCCGTTCCCGTACAGCGATTATGATACGAAGCTTAGGACAGCGGTTGCGGCTGGTAATCCGCCTGATGTTATGGCTATCGATGCTCCGAATCTCGCTTCCTACGCGGAGGCAGGTGCGCTCAGCCCCTTGACCGATGCCTTTCAGAAAGAAGGGCATATCGAGGATATCCCGCAAACGACGATCGACGGCTATACGTATCGGCAGCATATCTATTTGGCGCCTATGACGGAATCATCCATCGCGATGTTTTATAATAAAAAAATGTTCGAATCTGCCGGAATTCCGCTACCCTCACGCGATCCCAATCAGGCGTGGACGTGGGAGCAGGTGCTTGATGCTGCGAAGAAAATTAACGATCCTGCGCACGGCATCTACGGGATCGATCCTGCCCAAGGGTTCCAAAATGCAGGAGCAACTGCTTATTTCAAGTATCCGGTTATATGGCAATTCGGCGGTGATGTTATGAATCCGGAAGGCACCTCGGCGAAGGGCTATTTGGATTCTCCAGAAACGAAGCGGGCTTTGACGTTCTATACGGAGCTGTTCACGAAACACAAGGTAGCGTCCTTTGAGTACCCGGTAGATGCCTTTCCGAACCGCAAGCTTGGCATTACCATCGACGGAACCTGGTCTCTCTCCCACATAGCGGAAAATTTCCCTGACTTTAAGCTGGGCGTTGATTTCGACGTTGCCCCGCTGCCTAAAGAGGCAAGACAAGCCGTTGCCAATGGCAGCTGGGGACTAGGTATCTCGGTGAAGAGCAAGTACCAAGAAGAAGCATGGCTGTTTGTGAACTGGATGACAAGCTATGAGGGCTTGAAGCTGTACACGAGCATTACTAGGGATATTCCGGCGAGATATTCGGTTGCGAAGGAGTTTACGGAGCTGAATGAATACCCGAAAAACATATTCGTCATACAAAATCAGAAATACGGTAGGCCTCGCCCGATTACACCTGTTTTTCCTCAGGTTTCGGAGGCCATTAAAAATTTGTTCGAGGAAGTTGCGCTCGAGAAGCGTAATTTGGATGAGGCCATCCAAGCTGCGATCAACACGATAGACAAGGCATACACCGATTCCGTGGCCATATCAAAATAACCAAGCTTGTAGACAAAGTGGGGGCTGCCCGATGTTTTTCTCACTAAGAAGCCGACTGATGGCGGCTTTCTCTTTATTGCTCATTGTACCCTTTATCACGCTTGTGTTCGTTCTTAGCGAAGAGTCGGCCAAGCTGATTAGACAATCCATAGAAACCTCGACATCGCAGACCATTGAGCAATTCGGGTCTCATGTCAACACCTCGATGACGCAAGTCGAGGAAATCGGCAATCAAGTTATGAGCAACCGCGTAACGCAGCAGTGGATTACGGCTCAAATGAGTCCGGACAGCACGGCAGAGGAGCGTCTTCTTGCCAAGCAGGAGCTTATGGGTTATGTATCCTCCTATTCGATCAACAACTCGAGCGGTATATCGATAGGGGTTTTTTCTGATTTCACGGGCGGGGTATGGACACAGGACCGGACGTATTTGGAACGGGATTGGTACAATCGGTTTCTAGATGGGGATAAACGGTGGACGGAGGCGCATTCCGACCCCGATCAGGCTGACACGATTATGAAAGCCAGATTGGTGAACAGCTTTTTGCTTCCTTTGGTTCAGCTTCAATCGTTTACAAAGTCGGGTTTCGTTAAAATCAATTATCCAACCTCGGTGCTTCGGGATGCGATAGAGAAAATACGCTTCGGCAAGACGGGCCAAGCTTTTTTGCTGACTTCGGATGGAAGCAGCGTGCTCGACCAGAAGCTGCCGGAGAATAGCCTCATGATACTATCAACGGGACTAACAGAAATTAAGGCAGCAAAAACGTATGAAACAAGCGGAGTATTTCCCATTCAAAGAGATGCGGAGACGTATCTACTGTTCTACCGCTATTTCGAGGAGCAGGACTGGTACGTGATCGGGGAGGTGCCAGAGAAGGAGCTGTTCGTCAAAATCGAGCAAATACGGCGTACTATGCTATTTATTAGCTTGATTCTGCTGTTGCTTATTATTCTTATCGCCTATTGGCTCTCATCCGGCATTACAAAGCCGCTTACATCGATGGCCAGGGCAATGAAGCATGTGGAGCGCGGGGAGTTTGCCCAAGCGTTTAGCATCATGCCAAAGGTACGGACCGGACATAGCGAGGTGGGCTATGTGACGAGAGTGTTCGAGAATATGACGACTCGCTTGCGATTTTTAATCGAGACGGAGTTCGAAACGAACCTCAGGCGCAAAAATGCGGAATATAAGGCGCTGCTGCTTCAGATCAATCCTCATTTTTTCAACAATACGTTGGAAATTATTGGAGGTCTCGCTGCCGTGAAAAAAAATGACGTGTTAATGGATGCGACGGAAGCGCTTGGCCAAATGATGCGCTACTCGCTTAATTTAAACAGCGATCTGGTAAAAGTGAAGGAGGAAATGAACTATATCCGCGATTATTTATTCATTCTGCAGCTGAGATACGAGGATCGGCTCCAAGTGGATATAGAAGAGGATTTGGCGGTGAGCTCGCTATTGATTGCCAAATTTATATTACAGCCGATTGTGGAGAATGCTGTTAAATACAGCTTTGAGGAAAGCGGCGTCGCTAGAATCTCGCTTCGTGTCAAACGCGAGCAGGACAGGCTCTGCATGTCCGTGGCCGATAATGGTATCGGCATGGACGCGGATCTCGTTGAGCACCTAATGAAGGAACTGAGCGCTGCCGATTCCATCGATATTTTGAACAGTGGAGGCGACAGCATCGGACTAAGAAACGTACTTTCACGCTGCCGTCTGTACTACGGGGAACAGCTGGAGGTCAGCATAGATTCAACTCGCGGAGAAGGTACGGAAATCCGAATCAGCATTCCCGCAGTTAAGGGGTGAGAGAAGTGTACAGCATAATGATCGTCGATGATGAAGCGGGAGTAAGAAACAGCATAAAAGCAAAAATAGACTGGCAGGCATTCGGATTTCAAATAGTGGCGGAAGCATCGAACGGCGAGGAGGCGCTGGCCTTCCTGAAGCAAAATAGGCTTCCCGAAGTTCTCCTCACGGATATTCGGATGCCGCAGATGGACGGCATCGAACTCATAAATGCGTGCAAGCAATTGTATCCGTTACTCAAGATCGTCGTATTATCCGGATATTCGGATTATACCTATATGCAAGCAGCGATACAGGCCGGAGTAAGGGATTATTTGCTTAAACCGGTTGGACGGCGAGAGCTGGCTGCTCTGCTTGAGAAGCTCGCGGCAGAAGTTGCGGCTCAGCGGACGGATAAGCAGCTACAGCATGCCGAGATGCGGCAAAGAAAGGAGCAACTGCTTGCCTTGCAGGAGCAGATGCTGCTTCGGATGGTGAAAGAGGATTTCTACAGCCTGCTGGTCATAAAGGAACGGTTAGAGCAACTGCAGCTGTCAGCTTTAGTCGATGAGCAGCTTCTGGTCCGTTTCATAACGGTGGAAATGCGCGTGCCTACTGGAAGGCTTGGTGACGAAAGAGGCCATCTGGACTTGCTGCATATGGCATTCCAGATGTTATGCCGGGAAACGGCGAGCACCTTTCCCGGGATATTTCCGTTCTATGATGCTAGCCACCCGTCCATGATGCACTTTCTGGTGCAAGTCCATTCAAATGGAGTGGAAGGCATCGATGCAATGGAGCGTCTGGTTCGCCAAATGAAAACGAACATATACAAGTATTTGAAGCTCGACTCTGTTATCGGTGTAGGAGAAGCGGTTAACGGTATCCGTCAATATAAAAATGGCTATTCTTCGAGCATGCTCTCCTGGAGCCGAAGCACCATCCATGGGACGAACGGAGAGGGCAGCCTGCAGGTGCAGAATTTGATTGCGGCCTTCTCGCCGGAGCTCGAGAGGCAGCTGGTCATATCCGTTGAGAATGGTGATCATAAAGCCTATTCGTCTCTAATCGAGCGGATTATTCCGAGCAGCGTTGAGTTCCCCATGTACTCGTTTACCTTTATCGCATCACGCATCCTGCTTCTTTTTCATTCCATTGCCAAAAAATATGAAGCAGGCGAAGCCGTCCTGCAGAAACGGCTATGGGATTGCCAGATGACAATTGGGGATTTCCATTCCAGGGAACAAATCTTGGATCAGCTGGAGGAGCTTGCGCGCCTCGTGATGATCGAAGCCCTCAAGACACGTACCTCCAGCGGCCAGTCTATCGTCAAAGCCATTCAGAAATACGTAGACGATAACTTCTCCTACGAACTTGCGCTGGCTTCGCTTGCGTCAATGTTTCACCTGAATGAAACGTACCTTTCAGGGCTTTTCAAGCAGCATGTAGGCGTGACGTTCAGTGAATATTTGACGGGGCTCCGGATGAAGAAAGCGGGTGAGCTGCTCGCGCAAAGCGACCTCAAGCTGACGGATATTGCGATGCTTGTCGGGATATCGAGCTCAAGCTACTTTAGCACTTCCTTTAAAAAGTATTACGGCCTCAGCCCTAAGGAATATCGGGAGCAGAACCACTCTAAAGCATAAATAACGGCAACGGTTTGAGGATTCGTAATCTCGGAAAGAATAGCACGTTCTTTTGCCGTTATAGTGTTTTTTGTCTGGCTGCCCCCATGCTGGCGCATCAAGGCTTATTTGCCGATTACGAGCTGAAGATTTTTTTTTGGATTCGGATCGACAGCCTGGATTTGAGTAAAAGGATGTAATACTGAGGATTTAGCTCATTTGATGGCTAAGCTGTTTGAATAACATGAGGAATTCCATTTAATGATAAAGTTCGACAGAGGAATGGCGATGTACAGGGAGAAATTCCAGCTATATCGATACAGACCCGCATTTCGTTTTGCGACACTGGATGCCAATTTTAGAAAGATGACCCGAAATGCCATGGAGGGCACTGAAAAAGTCCATATTTCTTAGTAACAGAATACCTTTCCTCGATTTTTACGAGGAAAGGTATTCTGTTTTGCTGTATAACGGCTGTAATAATTCTAGGTGCTGTCTTGGATGATTTCAAACCAACAAACTCTTAACCTCAGCCCGTATATGGGAATTTACGATATAGTCGTACTAAAGATAATATGCTCCGTCAAATTTATGTGGCATCTTCCTCGGGTCTAATTGGTATGCAATTACAAGGTGCTATGGCGATATTTTCTGTTAATCTCAAACGAATCATTACCCTCATGAAAGAATCAAAGTAAAAGAACACAGAAAAAGGCGACATTCCGTTCTAATTTGAACGAAATGTCGCCTTTTTGATTTGAAACATGTCTTCAACTAATTAACAACGCTAGTTCTTCAGTGGCCTCAATGCTATGCCGGGTCATCTTTTTTTTGTGTCGTTTGCCCGGAGGCCCCCCACGTACGGATTGATGAGGAGGGGCTGAAATAAAAGCTCAGCCCTTACACTAGCGTTGCCATTCTGTAGGTACCGCGCCATCCGGCACAACCAAAAACTTTGAAAGTATGATCCTGAGCATTGTGAAATAAGTGCGGATTTGTTTTTGATATATTGTTCATACAGCAGTAATTCAAATTGCATTCACCCTCGCTACAGGCAATGCGGGAGCGGGAAATACGAATTCGGGGGTTGGCCGTGAGAAAAGATTGGATCTTTTATACCGTGATGTTTTCGCTTCTTATAGCAGCAATAGGCGCGGCAGCAGTGTTCTCTTATTCCGAGGAAGAAACTGCTGATGCGGTCGTATACAAGCTTGCAGATGCAGAACCGCCGTCAGGCGGGGTTCTTCTTGGCGCAGGAAGTATGAATACCGGAAGTGCGCTTGCGACCATTCTTCCTGAATGGAAGGGGCGGGAGCAAATCGCCGATTGGCAGGAAGGCAAGACGCTGGAATGGACCGTAGAGGTCGCGGAGGAGGCGGATTACGAGTTGTCGCTCGGCTATTATCCGCACAAAGGAAACGGGCAGCCGATTGAATTTATGCTTTATGTTGATGGTGAAGCGTTATCCGATCCTTATGCACCGTTCGAGCTAAACCGATTGTTCTATGATGAGCCGGGTGCACTGAAGCGGAGCGGCGGCAATGAGCTGCGTCCAAAACAGCTTGAAGGCGAGGTTTGGCTGCATACAAAGGTGGCGGTTGCGGGCGAGCTAGAGGATGGTCCTCTGAAGCTCTTTCTAACGAGCGGCAAGCATGTCATCAAGCTAGAAAATGTGAGAGAAAGCGCAGCAGTCGATTACATCAGGCTGGAGAAAGCGGCCCATGTGAAAGGCTATACGGACTATAAAGCCTCGCAAGCCGCGATTGAAACGAAAGGAAACGGTGAAGCCTTCATCACGTTTCAAGCGGAGCACGCTTATGCGAAATCCGCATCGGGCTTGTTCCCGACGACGGATCGGACCTCGCCGTTTACGACGCCCTACAGTCCGACTTTGCTTCGGATTAATACGATCGGTGGCAGCAATTGGGATGTGCCAGGGCAGTGGATCAGCTATAAATTCGAGGTGCCGGAGGATGGATGGTACAAAATCGGAGCAAGGTACCATCAGAATGAGGTCAAAGGCTCCTTCGTCTCAAGAAAGCTTGAGCTGGATGGAGAGGTGCCGTTTAAGGAAATGAACGCGGTTCGATTCCCATATGCCTTGAAATGGGATATTACGGAGCTTGGAGAAGAGACGGGCAAACCATATCTTTTCTACCTCACGAAAGGCGAGCATGAGCTGAAGCTTGAGGTTACACTAGGCGACATTGCGCCGTCGGTGCAAAGCGTACAGCAGATGGTTTACGATCTCAATCAAATTTACCGGAAAATCGTCATGATCACCGGCGTTAATCCTGACATCTACCGTGATTATGAAATTGAGAAAAGCGTACCGGGCTTGCTGGAGCAATTTCAAAAGTTGTCCGGGCAAATGAAGGACGAAGCGAGTCGATTGGATCAGCTGTCGGGACAAGCGAACGCAGGCTCCCGCACCTTGAAGCTGCTTGCGCTTCAGCTTAACGGGTTTATCGACCGTCCTGACCAAATTCCGAAGCGCCTGGAAAATTATAAAACAAACATTACGGCGGTGGCTGATTGGATGCTCAGCGCCATGAAGCAGCCGCTAGAGCTCGATTATTTGTATGTAGCTTCGGACGGTTATGAACGGCCGAAGGCGGAAGCTGGCGTTATTGCGCAAATCGTGCATGAAATCCGCGCCTTTGCCGGTTCGTTTCTGCAAAATTACGATTCGATGGAGGGCAGCGAGGAAGCGAAGCGTTCCATCGACGTATGGACTGGCCTTGGTCGTGACCAGGCCTACGTGCTCAAGCGCCTGATCGACGAATCATTTATTCCCGAAAGCGGGATTAGCGTGAATCTGAATTTAGTAGGAACCTCCCTTGTGACAGCCGTTATGGCGGGGGAAGGTCCGGACGTCAACCTGTTTACGAGCCGCGGTGATACGATGAACCTAGCGGTACGCGGTGCGCTTACTCCGCTCAATCAGTATGCGGAGTTCGAAGGGATGAAGAGTGAGTACATGGATACGGCGTTCATTCCTTACCAGTACAAAGGCAACACCTTCGCAGTTCCCGATGATCAGGAATTCTTCATGCTCTTCTACCGGAAGGATGTCCTGCAGGAACTTGGCATAGAACCGCCGCAAACATGGGAAGAGCTTCTCAAGGTGGCTCCTGTGCTGCAAAACAATAATATGCAAATCGGCTTGCCTTACGAGAATCTCGATGCTTTCCAGCTGCTGACGAAAGGCATCGGGGCGCTTAATTTGTTCCCGACGCTGCTGATGCAAAACGGAATAGGCATCTACAATGCGAAGGAAGACGGCACACGCTTCGGCGAGCCGCAGGCGTACACTGCCTTCAAGCAATGGACGGATTTCTACAACTTATATGATTACCCGCTGTACAAGGATGATTTCAACCGTTTCCGAACGGGCGAGATGCCAATCGTCATTTCCACCTATAAGCTGTATACCCGCTTGGCGGCGGCAGCGCCGGAAATTACAGGTACGTGGGAGATGATCCCAATTCCCGGCATGAAGCGTCAGGATGGCACGATCGATCGCTCCACAGGTGCAACGGGAACAGCGTCGATTATTCTAAAGGACGCGGTTAACAAAGAAGATGCCTGGACATTCATCAAGTGGTTCAACCGTCCAGAAATTCAAAGCCAGTTCGTCAGCGAGCTGGAGAATGAAATGGGCGTGCTGGGCAGAAGGGTGCCAGCCAATCTAATCTCGTTCGAGTCGACGAATTGGAGCAGGGCGGAACAAGAAATGCTGACGGAGCAGTGGAAGCAGGTTCAAGAAATTCCAGAGCTGCCAGGCGGCTATTACACGTCAAGAAACGTGGATAACGCTTTCCGCGAGGTTGTATTCCAAATGGGCAACGCAAGAGAGAGTCTCTTCTATTGGAACAAGGACATCAATGAAGAAATTAAACGAAAAAGGTATGAATTCGGGGTGGAGCAATGAAAAAATCAATAGCCCAAACGATCGGCGTGCATAAGGAAAGCTATCTGCTGATGACGCCGTACATGATTTTCTTTCTGCTCTTTACGATTCTTCCCGTCGTGCTGTCCATCGTGCTTGGTTTTACTTACTACAATATGATCGAGCCGCCGCGCTTCGTCGGTTGGTACAACTACATTCGATTGTTCCTTGACGATGACATCTTTATTATAGCGGTCAAAAATACGTTGTTCTTCGCGTTCGTTACGGGGCCTGTGAGTTACTTGCTCAGCTTCCTCGTCGCTTGGATGATCAACGATTTATCCAAGACATTGCGCTCAATCGCGACTACGGTGTTCTATATCCCGACGATCATCGGCGTATCCGTATTCCCGATGTGGAGACTCATATTCAGCCCAGATGCTTACGGGTATTTGAACGGCATGCTGATGGGCCTCGGAATCATCAGCGAGCCAGTCGCCTGGCTGCTCGATAAAGAGTATATTCTGCTCATTCTGATCGTCGTTCAGCTGTGGATGAGCCTTGGCATTAGTTTTCTGGCTTTTGTTGCCGGACTGCAGACCGTCGATCGCAGCCTTTATGAAGCGGGCGTAATGGACGGCATTAAAAACAGATTTCAAGAGCTGTGGTACATTACGCTGCCATCGATGATCCCGCAGTTGATCTTCGGGGCGGTGATGCAGATTGTCATTTCATTCAGCGTCGCGGATGTTTCCATTCAGCTTGCCGGGTTTCCGAGTACGGAGTACGCGGGCGAAACGATGGTTACCCACATCATGGACTACGGCAGCATCCGATATGAGATGGGCTATGCCTCCGCTATGGCGGTTGTACTGTTCTTCATGATGGTGTTCACGAATCGACTCGTGACGAAAATATTGCAGAAGGTCGGAATTTGATCGGAGGAGGACATCCATGTTCACGATAGCCCAAAAAAAATCCGGCGCGAAAGCGAGACGCTCGCTTGCCGGAAACATCGCGATATTCGGATTCGTGGCGATTCTCGGCCTATTCTCCGCTTTTCCGTTTATCTTCGCGATCATTACGTCGCTGAAGCCGCTTGATGAGCTGCTTCAGTTCCCGCCTCGCTTGATCGTCATGAGGCCGACGCTTAACAATTTTACGGATTTGTTCCAGCTCGCCTCGAATATGTGGGTGCCGCTGTCCCGGTATATTTTCAACACAGCGTTTATCTCGGTTGTAGGCACGGTGCTGCACGTACTGTTCGCGGCAATGGCTGCTTATCCGCTTGCGAAGCATAAGTTTCCAGGCAAAAATCTGATTTTCTCAGTCATCGTTATGGCGCTTATGTTCGTGCCTCAGGTCACCTTCATTCCGCAGTTCGTGCTCATGTCCCAAATGAACATCGTGAATACCTACGGGGCGTTGATCCTGCCATGGATCGGCGCCTCACTCGGATTATTCTTAATGAAGCAATTCATCGAGCAATTGCCCGATGCGATTCTGGAAGCGGCGCGTATCGATGGGGCGAGCGAATTCAAAACGTTCTTCTCCATCATATGGCCGAATTCGACGCCAGCCATTATGACGGTTGTCATCTTCCAATTTATTAACCTTTGGAACTACGCGCCGAAGGAACTCATATTCGGCGAATCGCTCAAAGTATTTCGAATGGCGCTCGAGCAGATCGTAGCGGGGGACCCGATTGCAAGAATGGGGGCCGGATCGGCGGCAGCGGTTATTCTCATGATCCCGCCAATTATCGTTTTTGTACTGCTGCAGCGCAAGGTTGTCGAAACGATGACCTTTGCGGGGATTAAATGATGGAGGCTAGAGGTGGAATCATGATGATGAAAAGGATGCTAGCTGCGGTGCTGCTTCTCCCCTTATTAATAGCTGCGCCGTCAACGGTCATGGCGGAGGCGCCTTACCAGTCCTACGTATACAACGAATGGGATCAATCAAAGGCGGCACCAGCCAGCTATTTGCCGGAGCGTACCTATTCCGGCATAGAGCTTGGAGCTGGGACATTCAGTGAACCGCAGGATATGTTCGTGGACAACCATAATGCCATTTATATTGCGGATACAGGCAATAAACGAATCGTCAAGCTGAATGAACGGTTCGAAGCGGAAGCGATCATCGACAAGCTCGACGATAATGGCAAAGAAATGACGCTTGCGTCACCAATAGGTATATTCGTCACGGACGATGGCGCGATCTATATCGCAGATAAGGATAGCGGCCGGATTATTCGGGCAAGCGCAGACGGCAAGGTGGAACTTGTCATTGAGAAGCCGACCGATCCGCTTATTCCAAGCAGCTTTCAGTTCAAGCCGACAAAGGTAGCGGTTGATAACGCTGGACGTATTTATGTGTTGTCGGAGGGACAATTCTACGGACTGATGCAGTTCAACAGCAAAGGTGAATTTACCGGCTACTTCGGAAGCAACCGGGTGGAGGTGACGCCTGCGGTTGTGGTGGAGACGTTCTGGAAGAACCTGCTGTCGAAGGAGCAGCGCTCTGCGATGATGAAGCTGCTTCCGATCGAATATTCGAACCTGGATATCGGAGCGGACAATTTCGTATATACGACGACGATTATTTCCAAAAACTCACGCGAGGAAATTAAAAAGCTGAACCCGCTCGGCAACAATGTACTGATGGGCCAGCAGGGAAGGGCGGACTTTGGCGATAAGGAGTTTACCTTCAAGCAGGGCGTAAAGCAGGATACCTCCTTCGTTGATCTGAGCACTGACGCGGACGGTTTTATCGCAGGGCTTGATCGAACAAGAGGTCGGGTATTCGAATACGATTCGGAGGGCAATCCAATAGCGGTATTCGGGTCGCTCGGCAATCAGAAGGGAACCTTTCTCCAGCCAGCGGCAATCGCATATTGGAAGGGCGAGCTGCTCGTACTGGATGCGGCGAAACGGAATGTGACTAGGTTTGCGCTATCGGAATACGGCGACCTCGTTCGGCAAGCAACTGTACTTTACAACCAAGGCCTATACGAGGAGGCTGCGGTCATCTGGCAATCGGTTGCCAAGCGGAATGCGAATAACAGCATCGCTTATGTCGGCATTGCAAAGGCGCTGGAAAAGGAAGGGAGCTTCGACGAGGCGCTTGTCTATTACCGGCAAGGGACGGATCGATCCGGCTATTCCGACACCTTTGGTCAAATCCGCATGCAGACCGTACGGAACAACCTGCCTATTATAATGACCGTGTTTATTCTCGCTTTAGCCGGATATTACGGCTATAAAGCTATTCGGGCAACGAGGAACAAGAGACGAAGGGAGGTTTCCAGGTGAGCGCATCCTCTGTACCAAACACCTCGAAGCGGCTAAATCCTTTTAGCTCCCTGCTGCATCCGTTTGACAGCTTTTATGCTGTTAAGGAGGAAGGCAAAGGCTCGCTTCTTGCATCGGCGCTTATTGTTCTTGTGTTTTTTTTCGCAACGATCTTCAAGCGTCAAAGCACAGGCTACACCTTTAATCTGGCTGATCTCAGCGCTCTCAACATCTGGCTGATTGCGGCGAAGACGATCGTGCTATATGCGCTTTGGGTCGCCGGGAACTGGGCGGTAGCTACATGGATGGATGGCGAGGGAAAGGCGAAGCAGATTGCCATTGTTAGCGCATATGCAAGCATACCCTATGTGGCTGCGGTAATCCTTACGACGCTGTTCAGCAGAGTGCTTGTGCAGGAGGAAGGCATGTTTCTTGGCTATATCACAACGATTGCAATGGTTTGGAGTGCGCTGCTTATGTTTATCGGCTTGCAAACCATTCATGACTACGGTGCAGTCAAGACACTTCAGTCTGCGCTGCTAACATTTGCGGCAATGGCCATTGTTGTTTTCTTGGTGATGCTGTTCTACACACTGTTCCAACAGATGTACGTGTTTGTTTATACCATTTATAACGAAATGCTTTTCCGCTTATGAGGCAAAGCATGGATCGGAAAGGGGAGGGCAGCTTGAAATTACGAATAATGATAGCCTTCATGATGGCAATGCTGCTCATTATCGCCTCATCGAGAGGGCTAGTGACGAGCTTCGCAGCAGGCACGGCGGCAGCTCCAAGCGGCGGCTTCCAGCGTATGGCGGACAGCGGCAGACTAACGCTTGACTATAATCCGGCTACCGCCGAGCTGATCGTAACGGATACGACATCAGGAGCCATATGGCGAAGCAACCCCGTCGACCTGGTAGACGACAAGCTTGCCAAGGGCGCCAAAAAGATGGATTTGTCATCACAGCTTTTGCTGGATTATGTGGATGACCAGAACAAGCCGTTCCAGCTTAACAGCTTCACGGGAAGCGTGAAGGAGAAACAGCCGGAATGGAGCAAGGTTGATGGCGGAGTAGAGGTTACCTATGTGTTCCCGAAGGCCGGCTTTACCGTACCTGTCCGCTATACGATCAGCGGGGATGCTTTGTCGGCGGTGATTGTGTCCGATGGCATCAAGCAGCAGGATAAATTCAAGCTGGTCAATATCAGCCTGCTGCCTTTCTTCGGAGCGGCAGGCAGCGCAGACGAAGGGTATTTGTTCGTCCCGGACGGCAGCGGTGCATTGATTAACTTCAACAATATGAAAAGCAGCTATAAGAGCTTTAACGAGCGGGTATACGGAGGCGACGAGGCGCTCGATTATTCCAGCAAAGTCGACCAGAAGGAAACGGTTCGGCTCCCGGTGTATGGCATGAAGCAAAATGCATCGGCATTTGTCGCCGTCATCCATAAAGGCGCTTATCAGGCAGGCATCACGGCCGAAGTAAGCGGCAAAAATAATTCGTACAACAATATATTCAGCTACTTGAATCTGGTTGAGTTTGAAACCAACGTCCTTCTGGAAGGCACGTTAAACGAGAAGCAGGTGACGCGAGGATCGACATCTATGACAGGCGGCATGGATTACGAAGTGAAATATTTTTTCCTTCATGAAGCGGACGCCGATTACAACGGAATGGCACAGAGGTACCGCACTTACCTGCAAGAGGAGCTGGGCATGAGGCCTGGAACCGACAACTCTGCGGAGGAAGGTAAGCCGATTCCGCTGCTCGTTGACTTTGTTGGAGGCGTGAATAAAAAAGCTACCTTCTTCGGCATTCCTTACAATACGGTAGAGGTGCTTACTTCCTTCAAGGATGCGGAGCAAGCTGCAAGCCGAATGCAGGAAGACAACATGACGAACTTGTCGCTGCGGCTTGAGGGGTGGGCATCGGGCGGAGCGAAGGGAGAAGTGCCTGTATCGCTTGACGCGGAAGGAAGGCTTGGCGGCGACAAAGGCTTTAAGAAGCTGGCGAAGGAGCTGGCAGCGAAGGGCGTAGCCTTCTACCCCGTCGTTGATCCCGTGAAATTGTACGAGGGCGGGAACGGCTTCAGCAAGTTTGCGGATACAGCCAAAGGCATCAGCCGCGCGCCGGTATTAAAGTATGACTACAGATTAAGCGATCAAATGAAAAATAAGGCTTTAAAGCGTTGGTATTTGCTGAAGCCAAGCTCGGTAAATGAAGCAATCAACCGTTTCACTGCAGCCGCGGCAAAGGGCGGTCTTGAGCATGTCTCCTTGCAAACGGTAGGTACCATGCTTTATTCAGACTTTAAGCGCGGCAGCCAGCCGAAAAACGTGACGGGCACGACTTGGGAGAGCGGATTGAAGCAAGGGCAAAGCAATCTAGGCGGTCTTATGTTCGATAAGCCGAACGCATATACGTTTCCTTATGCGGACAGCCTGTCGGACGTTCCATTGTTCGCAAGCGGCTTCGATGTGGAGGATGAGGAAGTGCCGTTCTACAGCATCGCGCTTAGCGGGCTGCTGCCTGCATACAGCGAGCCGATTAATCTCTCGAGCATGCCGAAGCGATACTTGCTGAAATTGATTGAAACCGGGACGTTCCCGGCGTACAAGTTCATTGCAAGAGATTCCGCACTACTTAGCCATACCGAATACGACTTTCTATACAGCGCAGATTTCGATCTGCTCTACGATGATATGAAAGAGCAATACGAGTATCTGAACGAAGCGTTGGGTGAGGTTGCAGGCGTTGCGATTACGAATCACATGAAACTGCAGGACGGCGTATACCGCACAACGTTCGAGAACGGCAAGTCAGCCGTCGTCAATTACAACAATGAGATGGCTGCTGTTGGCGCTGAGAGCATTCCGGCGCTGGGCTACCTCATCCGTTAGGGGGTGAACGCATGATTAGAAAATTAAGGGCTTTTCCTTACACGAAGAAAAAAGAGCTTTACGGATTCTTGTTCGTACTGCCATGGATACTCGGGTTTATCTTGTTTTTCGGGAAGCCGCTGCTCACTTCGCTCGTTTTCTCGTTTCAGAACATGGAGATGACGCCCGAAGGGCTGCGCGGCGTATTTATCGGCTGGGACAATTTTGAATACGCATTGTTCAAAGATCCAGCCTTCATTAGGGAAGCAACCAATTCCTTCGTGAACATGCTCTACGGCGTTCCGCTTATTCTGGTGTACAGTCTGTTCGTGGCCGTGCTCCTCAAAAACAAGTTCCGTGGCAGAGGCTTCATGCGCGCAGTGTCGTTCCTCCCAGTCATTATCGCTTCGGGTGTGCTGATGCAGATTCTGAAGGAGGATGTATTCTCGCAAGGGATGCGCGGAGGAGCGGAGAGCGTCTACCTGTTCACTGGGGCCGGCATCAACGGCATCCTGCAGGAGCTTGGCCTAGGCGCGCAGCTTATTGAAATATTCAATAATGTGATCTCGCGCATTTTCGATTTAACATGGCGTTCGGGCGTGCAGGTGCTGCTGTTCTTGGCGGGCCTTCATTCGATACCCAGTTATTTGTATGAGGCATCCTCGATCGAAGGGGCGAGGCCTTGGGAGCAGTTTTGGAAAATAACGCTGCCGATGCTCACGCCGATGATGATGCTTAATATCGTCTACACGATTATCGATACGTTCACGGATTACGGCAACAGCGTTATTCTGATGATTTACAATACGGCATTCTCGCAGGTCAGATTCGGGTACAGCAGCGCGCTGGCGTGGTTATATTGCATATTGATTGCCGTGTTCCTCGGCGCTGTCTACATGCTGCTGAAGAAACGCATCGTCTACATGCAGGATTAAACAGAAAGCGGGGAACCCCATTTGAATGCAATCCTTCCGAAAAAGCAACTGAACCGGGTAAGGAAAACCTTGACCTCCATCATTCGTTTCTCTCTTCTTGCGGCGCTGGCGTACCAGTTACTCTATCCGCTCTTGTACATGCTGAGCATGGCGCTGCGCCGACCGGAGGAGGCGATGGACCCGAGCGTCATCTGGGTACCTAAGACCCTCACGCTGAGCAACTTCACTGATGCGCTTCGTGTTATGGATTTCTGGGACGCGCTGCAGAACAGCTTAATCATAGGGATTGGCTGTGGAATTCTGGATGTATTGTCCTGCGCCTTCGTAGCCTATGGCTTCGCGAGATTTAAGCTTCGCTTCTCGGGCATGCTGTTCACGCTCGTCATCCTGACGCTGGTCGTACCTGTGCAGACGATCATCCTGCCTTTGTATGCGGATATGAAATACTTTGATGCGTTTGGCATTATGAAGCTAACCTCGCTCGTCACGGGCGGGCCCGATTCCATCAGTCTCGTCGGCAGCTTCTGGGCGTTCTTCCTCCCGTCTATGTTTGGGATGGGGCTGCGCTCGGGCTTGTACATTTTTATATTTAGACAGTTTTTCAAAGGCATGCCGAATGAACTGGAGGACGCGGCTTATATGGACGGCTGCGGGCCGTTCAAAACCTTCTTTACGGTCATGCTTCCAAATGCTAAAAACGCAATCATTACCGTGTTTCTATTCTCCTTTGTCTGGCATTGGAACGAATTCTATATGTCGAATCTGCTGCTCGGCAACTTGAAGAAAAATTTCGCAATCGCATTATCTTCCCTGCGGGTAGACCTTCAATCCGTTGTCAATGTACAGACGATCAGCGACCCGCTCGTCGTTGTGACAAGGATACAGGCAGGGGCTTTGCTCACGATTCTGCCGCTGTTCATTCTATATTTGGTGACGCAGCGTTATTTCACAGACAGCATCGAGCATGGCGCGATTAAGTAGCCTATGCGTCGCCAATCGACTGATGAAAGGAGGCGAGGCCCCGAACCATTGGCGTCAAGCAGTACAATCCATGAATAATCAAGGGTGTCAGGCATGTCCACAAATGAACGTAAATTAGGGGAGGCAATTCAATATGGTCCAAAACAAGAAATCATTCTCGATAATGCTGGCTGCTGTTGTTATGCTCGTTAGCGTCATGGCCGGTTGTTCAGGCAGCAACAACGGCGACAATAATACGACTAAAGGCAGCACGAACAGCAATGGAAACAAACCTGCAGTAACGGAAGAGGCAGCGTCAGATGCTCCAAAGCTTGAAGATGGCAATATCACGATTCTTTATCATACCTCGAAAGAACAGTATGACCAGAATAAAGCGGCAAATCCGGCAGCTTTTGATGCCGTCTGGGAAACAGTCGGTCAGTTCGAACAAGCTTATGGCGGTAAGGTTAATGTCATCGCCGTGCCATGGGGCGATCAAAAACCAATGCTGATCTCGATGGTCAATGCAGGCGACCGAGTTGACGTCGCACAGGCAAATGACCAAAACTTCCCGGTTTATCCGCTGAAAAAGATCGTTCAGCCGCTTGACCAGTACATGGATTTGTCTGATCCGTTCTGGAACTCCTCTGTATCGAAAGCGTTTACGTTCGGCGGTAAACATTATGCAGCTGGCGTTGGAGCAGCTCCAATCGTCATCTACTACAACAAAACGCTGTTCGACAACAATGGCGTAAAAACGCCTGGCGAGCTATATAGCGAAGGCAATTGGACATGGGATACGTTCCGTTCGACGGCTCTTGAGCTTACACAGGATACCGATGGTGATGGCAAGAGCGACCAGTTTGGCTTCGGCTGGTGGGATGCGGGTTATCCGTTAATGGTAGCTTCAAATGGCGTTACTAACCTGTCGTATAACGAAGATGGCTCGATTACGACCAATTACGAGTCGGATAACATGAAGGAAGCGATGCAATTCACGCAGGATGCTCTTCTGAAGGATAAATACATCGATAAAGACAAAGAAGGCGACTATTTCAACGCGGAATTCAAGAACGGCAAGCTGGCAATGACGGCAGAATACGGCTTCGGTGGCTTCACCGTATTCAAGAGTGATTACGAGCTAGACTTCGTACCGGTACCTACAGGTCCTAAAGGAACGAAAGACGTCGGTCCTGGCGGCATGTCCGGCTGGTCGATCCCGACGGTGTCGAAAAACCCGCAGGGCGCAGCCATTTTCATCAAAATGATGTCGGAGAACGAGCTTAAAGTGGCTACAGACAACAATGTGAAGCAGTTCGGCCAAGAGAAGGTGGACCAAATGAATGATTTGGGCACTAAAATCCTATTTGCTCCGATCGGCGTCGAGAAGTATTGGGATGCCAATACAGCTGCACTGACAGGTATTAAGGACGGCACGCCGGTAGGTACGTTCGCGGCTACCGCGAAAGCGCTGCTAGAGGAAGGCATCAAGATTACGTTGACGCAATAAATAGCTGGTCATCTGTCCGCCGTCATGCATGCATGGCGGCGTGTATAGTTATAAACACCTGAAGCGGAGGAGAGAACGAACGATGAATAAGAAGCTATCGAGAACGGTTGGGATGGCAGCGATTGCTCTTGCCACCGCAGCGCTGGCGAGTGCTTGCAGCAAAGAGAACACGCAGAACCCCGCGGTGACGGCGGTTCCAAGCGCATCCGCGACGGCAGAGCTTGCTGCAACAGCAGAGCCGGTTAAGCAGGCGGAGGATCGGCTGTTCTGGAAGCCACCAGAAGGCTGGGTAGGCGATGTGATGCCGTTTAGCGACAACGGACAAATTCATTTGTTCTATCTGCAGGATTGGCGAGACGGCGCACCTGGCTTTCACCCCTGGCATCAGGCATCGACAGCTAATCTAATCGAATATGCATATGAAGGGGAGTCCATCCCCTTTGGTCAAGAGGCTGATCAAGACCTGGCGCTTGGGACGGGCAGCGTCATTAAAGCCGGCGATACGTATCATGCCTTCTATACCGGACACAATTGGAAATTCCCGCAGGAGGGAAAGCCAAAGGAAGCAGTTATGCATGCGCTCAGCAAGGATTTGAAAAGCTGGACGAAGGTGCCTGCTGATACGTTCTATGCACCTGAAGGCTACGAGAAGGATGATTTCCGCGATCCGTTCCTGCTGTATAACGAGGAGAAAGGCGAATACTGGCTTCTGCTCAGCGCGCGTAAGGATGGCGCTGGCGTGATTGCCTTGTTTGCTTCCAAGGATCTGAGCAAGTGGGAGGTGCGAGAGCCTCTAACCGTTGAGGAATCGGCTTCGTTCTTCATGCTGGAATGTCCGGACATTTTCCGTATGAATGGAAAGTGGGTACTTGTGTTCTCGGAGTTCAGCAATCAGAAATCAACGCACTACCGCGTGAGCGACTCGCTTGACGGTCCTTGGATGAAGCCGAAGAAGGATGTTTTCGACGGCAGAGCCTTCTATGCGGCCAAGACGGGAAGCCTTGGGGACCGCAGATTTTTGTTTGGCTGGGTGCCGACGCGCCAACTGGAGAAGGATTATATGAAGTGGGACTGGGCAGGCAATATGGTTGCCCACGAAATGACCGTAGGCAAGGACGGCTCCCTCGGCGTGAAGGTTCCGGATGAGGTCGACCGATTGTTTGCGACGCATGCGGCGCTTGGCGAAGCCCGCAAGCTGGGGACTGTAGCAGGCGACGACGGAGCGCGTGTGCTGGACGGTTCATCAGGCGTCAGCGGCATTATTTTCGATCAGATGCCCCAAACAGCAAAGATTACCGGCAGCGTAAGCTTTGATGAGAAAGTAACGTATAGCGGTCTTGTGACGGGCGTCGGCGAGGAGCCGGAAAAGGCGTACGGCATCCAGCTGGAGCCCGGGAAGGATCGAATCCGATACGATGCGGCTAGCGGTGACAATCTGTCCTCGCTGGAGCCTGATGTACAGGTGCCAATTGCATTCGAGCCGAATGTGGAATATCCGTTCACCATTATTATCGAGAATGCCGTAGCCGTCTTCTATATTGGCGATTCTGCGTTGACGACTCGTATCTATAAAATGCCTGGCGGGGCTTGGGGCTGGTATTCAAGAGCCGGGAAGACGACACTCTCAAATCTTGCCGTTGCCGTTAGAGCGGACTAGAGAGGGATGATTAGGAGGAATAAAGATGAGTGAGCTGTATAAGGAGCGGTTCCGGCCGCAGTATCATCTGACGCCTCCGAGTGGACCGATGAGTGATCCGAACGGAATGGTCTATTTTGAAGGGGTATACCACCAGTTTTACCAGTTCACCGGACGATGGGGGCATGCGAGAAGCCGTGATCTTATTCACTGGGACCATCTGCCGCTTGCGCTTGTGTCCGATGAACTTGGCGACATCTGGTCGGGCTGCTGTGTCGTGGACAAAGTAGACACGAGCGGATTGTTCGGCGGCAAAGCGGGGCTGGTTGCTTTATTTACTCATTATAAAGAAGGCTTGCAGTCGCAAAGCTTGGCTTACAGCGCGGACGGCGGGGCAAGCTGGACGAAGTATGCCGGCAATCCCGTTATTCCGAATCCTGGCATTCGCGACTTCCGTGATCCGAAGGTGCTGTGGCATGAACCGAGCGGCAAATGGATTATGGTGGTGTCCGTGGACAAAAGCGTTCATTTCTATTCGTCGGACAATCTGAGAGCATGGCAATATGAGAGTGAATTCGGCAAGGCTCAGGGATCACAGGCAGCGGTATGGGAATGCCCAGACCTCTTCTGTCTGCCGATTGAAGGCAATGTGACGCGCCAGAAGTGGGTGTTGCATGTCAGCATTGGCGACAACCGGGAAACGGACGGCTCGACCGCGCAATATTTTATCGGCGAATTCGACGGTCGCCGCTTCACGAACGACGACGTTACGGGGAAGCAGATCCTTTGGACCGATTATGGCCAGGATTTTTACGCGGCGGTTACGTATTCCGATCTTCCGCAGGAGGACGGACGCAGCATTTGGCTGGGGTGGACCTCCAATTGGAAATACCCGTTCGCAGGACCGACTGCGCCGTGGAAGGGCGGCATGTCGATTCCCCGAACGCTTACGCTTCAGGAGGATAGTGAAGGTCTGATCACACTTTGCCAGAGACCGATTGACGAGCTGAAGCGGCTGCGGACGGATGCCTTTCGGTTTACCAACGTTGCATTGGAAGATGGATCCGTTAAGCTGGACTATAAAGGAGCCTCTTATGAGCTGATTGCGGATATCGAGTGGAAGGATGCCGATTCATTCGGCTTGCGCGTCCTCTGTTCGGCAGATGGTTCCGAGGCAGCGCATATCGGGTATGACGCAGTAACCGGGACGGTTTTTGTGGACCGAACGTTTGCCAGTCAGAATGAGTTTATCAATCGGGAGGGAGCTCCCTTTCATTTCGGCAAACGGTTTACCGCACCCTGCAAGGGGGTGCAAAATCGAATAATGTTCCATGCCTTCATAGACGAATCAGTCATTGAGCTGTTCTTAGGCAATGGGGAGAAAGTTTTTACGGTTTTGGTCTATCCGCAAGCGGACAGCCAAGGTGTTGAGCTGTTTGCCCACGGCGGTGCTGCTCTTTTTAATAGCGTTGAAGTATATAGGCTGAAGTCCATTTGGAACAAATAGTATAGAAAGCAAGGATAGGTGAGTGGGATGAATAATAACGTAAGCAGTCAGGAACAACATCAAGCTTTTATCTCTCAAGCTGAAGAAGCATGGAGAAATAACAGCAGCAAGCTGAACCCTCAGTATCGCCTCCAGTACCATATGATGCCCCCAGCGGGCTGGATGAACGATCCGAATGGGATGATCTATTTTGAAGGGCATTACCATCTGTTCTATCAGCATGATCCGTTTCAGGCAAAGCAAGGACCGATGCATTGGGGGCATGCGAAAAGCAAGGATCTTGTCCACTGGGAGCATCTGCCGGTAGCGCTTGCGCCTTCTGAGGATTATGACAAGGGCGGAGACGGGGGACAGGGCTGCTGGTCAGGCAGCGCCGTCGACAACAATGGCGAGCTTACACTTATTTATACGGGGCATGTAGACGGGAAGACACCGGAAGAGGTGCAATGTCTGGCAACAAGTAAGGACGGCGTGACCTTCCACAAGCATGCTGCTAATCCGGTAATCGGAGATTCGCCAGATGTCGAGCGCTTCGGGTTCCGCGATCCGAAAGTATGGAAGAACGGCGACAGCTGGTACATGGTCGTCGGTTATGGTAAGGACGGCCGCGGCAAAGCCATTATGTATGTCTCTAAGGATCTGTACAGCTGGGAATATAAAGGTGCTGCGTTAGAGAGCGAGGGCACGATGGGGGATATGTGGGAGTGTCCCGACCTATTCCCATTAGGTGCGGGGGATCAGCATGTCCTGATTATTTCACCGATGAACATTGCTCCGATCAAAAATTTATATGTGGCAGGCAGCTTTGATTATGCGAGCTGTCGCTTCGAGCAGCAGCATGCTGCGCAAATCGACTACGGCTTCGATTTCTATGCGCCGCAGACCTTGCTCGATGACCGGGGCAGAAGAATTATGATCGCATGGATGAACATATGGGGAGCGACGATGCCGGAAGCCGCGCATGGCTGGCTTGGCGGCATGACGCTGCCGCGTGAGCTGACAATGGCAGAAGACGGCACGCTTCTTAGTCAACCGGTACCGGAGCTTGCCACACTTCGAGGATCCCATGTTACGGCTTCAGACGTTACTATAGCTGATCAATCATACGTAGCCATAGACGGCGTTCAAGGCGAATCGCTCGAGATGGACATCGTTTTTGATCTGTCGAACCCTGTAGCATCGGAGGTCGGCGTTCGCGTGCGATGCTCGGAGGATGGAGCTTCTTTCACCGAAATCAGGTACTCTGTTCGCGGTCAGAAACTGTATACGGACCGTCAATGGAGCGGAGCGGGCGATGGCGGAATCAGCGAGGCGCCGCTGCAGCTGGTTGCTGATGGCCGCTTGCATTTGAGGCTGTTTCTTGACCGATCCTCTGTCGAGCTGTTTGCAGGAGAAGGACGCATTGCAATGACGAATCGCATTTATCCGAAGCTGCAGGATACTGGGATTTCTTTCTTCGCGCGAGGCGGCGACGCAAGAATCGAAAGTTTGGATGCTTGGGAGCTGAGCTCGATATGGTAGCGGAAGATCAAGCTCACAATGAATGCACACGGGATGTTGTAGCGCTTGGCGAGCTGCTTATTGATTTTACGCCCCATGGCGTATCCGATCAGGGACAGCTGCTCTTTGAACGCAACCCAGGCGGCGCGCCGGCGAATGTGCTGGCTGCCTTGGCTAAGCTGCAGTGTCGGACATCCTTTATTGGCGCGGTTGGCGAGGATTCGTTCGGCTATTATTTGAAGGACGTATTGACACTGAGCAAGATCGGTACCGAGGGGCTGGTCTTTACGAAAGAGGCGGGAACAACGCTTGCTTTTGTCCATTTAGCTGCGGATGGCGACCGTTCCTTTTCTTTCTACCGACAGCCGGGTGCCGACTATATGCTTCGTGAAGAAGACGTAAACCTCGAGTTAATCCGCTCGGCGAGCATTTTCCACTATGGCTCAATTTCGATGACGCATGAGCCGTCACGTACAGCAACATTAAGCGCTGCTGCTTATGCTAAAAGCCGAGGGCTGCTGATCTCGTACGATCCGAATCTGCGCTTATCGCTGTGGGAAAATGAACAGACGGCGAAGGATCGCATGACTGAGGGACTTGAGTATGCGGACGTAGTGAAGCTTTCCGAGGAGGAGCTGTTATTCCTGACTGGAACGAGCGAGCTTGAACTGGGAACGAAGCAGCTGACCGAGCAATATCCGTCGATAGGCTTGCTGCTTGTTACGCTAGGTCCAGGCGGAAGTTATTGCCGGGCAGGCAATATAACCGCTTCGCATGGAGGATTCTGCGTCGAGGTTCAGGATACGACAGGTGCAGGCGACGCTTTTTTTGCAGGCATTCTTTTTACTTTGCTGGGTAAGCTTGGACATGCTCAGAAGGAGTGGACGATGCAGGAGCTAAGGTCGATGCTGGCCTTCGCCAATGCTATGGGCGCGCTTGCCACGACAGGCAAAGGGGCGATTCCTTCCATGCCGACGATTCAGGAGGTCAGAACTCTAGCAGGTGCTGACATAGCTGATTAGGTGAGCATGCTGGATAGCAAGATGAGCGGCAATAAGCGCATAGACGTGCTTATTGCTCTTCATCATGCTTTAGCGTGCCCCTAATATAGTGAAATGCTGTTTCATTTAGAAAGCGCTTACTGTTTAGTTGAAAATTTTTGATTTAAGACTCGTTAAGTAGCAGCTTTTGATTTAAGGAATAGGATAAGTAGACAGTATAGAACTCGTATCCAGAGTTTTGTACTGCCTTTCTTTTTGTAACCTTCAAAAATAGTGAACCAATGATCTAAGGTCACATTAATATTCTGCAGTAGCCACAGCATCAAAAACATAGAAGTATAGATTTAATTTCCTTGCCGCTGAATGATAAATCGCATTTCAGCCATTGAGGGGTAACTTACCTTAAAGAACTGATTCCGACTCCAGTCAATAAGAAGGATTAGGTCAAATGGAGTTCTTGTTGTTGTTAGAGAAAAGCTACATTAGCTACTCAGATTTAATGTGTTCAAATCAAGCTAATTCCGAACCACTTCTATCGGAGAAGTATAATGCCCTTTGGAGGATTGCATTATTCATGTATGAGGATTTCGTAAAGCAGTTGTCAGCACAGCATCAGTAATGTGTTTAAGGCTATTTCTCAAATAATCGAAACCACAAAGTAGCTAGCCAGGCTTAATGTCCCAGGAAGTAGCTTCAGAAAGACTCTCATTGATATCGATGCAAGGATGATCGCTTTCGTTGGGGACAGAACAATCGAGAATATTAATCGGGCAAAGACATTACGTGGTATCCAAAGTGCGACGGGCCACTTTACTAGATCAAAAAACACACAACTTACACATGTGGAGGCTAAAACATATACATTATTTTATGGGGACGAATTGGGGGCGAAAACCATCACAAACTACATAAAAGAACCAACTAGATAACACAGCGGCCGGAACAAACCCATATTTAATAAGGATTTATCCTACAGCAACATATTTAATCCTAACCCATTCCTATCGCTGGCAGCGATGAGGTCGTAGTGAATTAATTACATCTGGTTGTGTCCACAACGTCAAAAAGTTTGATAATACAGGCGAGGATCTCGAGGACTTAATTAGTATTGGGACAATCGGCTTGATCAAGGCGATTGAGAGCTTCCAGACGGGAAAGGGCACGAAGCTGGCGACTTTCGCAGCTCGCTGTATTGAGAACGAAATACTTATGCACCTGCGTTCTTTGAAGAAAACACGTAAAGACGTATCGCTGCATGATCCGATCGGCACGGACAAGGAAGGTAATGAAATTACGTTGATCGATATCCTCGGAACTGAAGCGGATGATATTGTAGATCGGGTGCAGCTTAAGATTGAAAAGAGCAAGATTTATAAAAATCTTGATATATTGGATGATCGCGAGAAGGATGTTGTGATCGGCCGCTTCGGGCTGGAGCATGGCGGGGATGAGCGGACGCAGCGGGAGATTGCGAAGGAGCTTGGGATTAGTCGGAGCTATGTTTCCAGGATAGAGAAAAGGGCGTTGATGAAGCTTTATCATGAGTTTTATAAGGCGAAGAGATGAGAATGACCGGAACTATTATATAACATCTGATCATATCGTATATAGTGGAAAATGTGATGTTATATCAATAAATAAAACCAAATGGCAGAGATTCCGTTTGGTTTTTTTACTGTATACACACTTGACACATGTTGAATGTTGCTCACTGTTGGTCAGGAAAGACTAATAGTTGAGGTGTATTGGCGTATACAGCAACGGAGCGGGAAAAGTCCCGCTTCTTTTTTTTTTTTTTTGACCAAAAGTTCAGTTAGGGGCGGCTATTGATAGTCGTCCTTTGTTGTACCCCCACCAGTGCCTAGCGTAAAGGCAATTGCTTCTGAGCCGAAGTTAAGGCTTGTTATACCCGCCTGAAAATTTTACAAATATCCTTTTGTACGCACAAAGAAGCCCCTACCAAATCGGCGGGGGCGAAAATAGGGAGCGTGTGCTTCTATTATTAACATGAAGATAGCTAATATACCTGTCTTCCTATCTAGATAAAATGCTTTAGAAAGTACCCCTAATCTTAAATATCTCCCTCAGCCTAATGACTGAGTTTTCCTAGATACCAACATTACAGACCTCAATTACCTTAGCTTGCTTATGCCCCACTTTTCTTCATGAGAACGGAATATTTCGATTCTCATTAAAGACTTATTACACGTCTCTATTTCTCTCTACGCTCTGTGTGTTCCGTAACTGCCCCAATTACAAATATTGTAGGTGACAATATTTGAAAGGAGTTGGAAGCATTGGAGCAGATGCTGACAATGCAGGAAGCTAAAGACCTGCTACGGGTTTCCTATCGAACGATTCATAGGCTTGTCTCGAACAACACTATTCCATCTGTGAAGGTTGGGCGGGTCATCAGAATCCCACAATCGGGGTTAAAGAAGTTTATTCTTAACGAAACGTCATGAGGTAGTGGCAATGATTATCAACAGTAAGACGGTCTCACTCACCGAAGCCGCTACTAGGTTAGGTATGACCGAACAGAAGGTTTTACAGCTTAGCCATCATGGGTACTTGGAGCAAGCTAAGCCTGAGAATGGTAAGACAAGAATAATTGTGGGGAGTCTTGAGAAGTTTGCTAGCCGAAGCGGGATAGCCCGTCAGGAAGCCCCTAAGCCTGTTGTAGTACGTTCAGAGAACTTTACCATCGGTGAGACAATGACCAAGCTAGGACTGCACACTGAAAGTTATGGAATGAGTTGGGGCGCAAGGTCAAAGAGCGTTTACGAGACTTGCAACATCAGGTTTCTAAGAGTCTTGACCCGCACCCTGCCGAAGTATTTGAACAATACAAGGAAGAAATGCAAGCGCAATTACAAGAGTTATTCGCACCTGCATATCAAAATTCCCCGTTCTATCAAGCCCTTTAGTCAGGTGCAGAAAGTCCTTTCAATAATTGACGGGGGTGTATCAAAATTTGACCCACCCTAAACCGTGCCAAAAAGAAAAAGCCGCCCCCTGTTGACGCAGAAGACGGCTCGTTGCCCCTGCTGACACAGGAAGCGACCACTAACCAATCGTGGTAGGGACGAAAGCCATTGGGCTTCCTGACCTCCACAGTTTCATTATACAAAATAGTCTGCATTTCGTAAGAGTATTGTAACTCCCCCATGACAAGTATTGCGTGGCGGGGTATATCAAAATTTGACCCACCCCATCAAATTTTACTTCTTCTTGGCAGGTCTCCATTTGTAGCCGCAGTTCATACAGCCGTTGACAATTTCACTTCTCCCAACGAACCCGACTAATATACTTACAGGTAAGGACAAACTAATTGATATCCAACAAATAATGCCGATGAAAGTTATTATGCCATCAATACCTTCACCACCTATGCCACTTCCACCACTACCGATTTTCACATTCATCATAAAAAGATAAGCCCCAACCGTACCGACTAACACTAAAATGAGAGGAAGTAATCCCATCCACCCAAGTGTTTTGAACATGTTTGCAAAGCTGTAGCCCCTTTTATTGGCTACAATTTGCTGTGACTTACATTTTCGGCAAGTAACGACATTTACATTATTTGCATTGTTCGATTGACTTCCCGCTCCCCCTGCTTGGCTGACAGTAGCCCTGTTTACTTGAGGACTAGCCGCTCTGCTAGCTGTCCTGTTAGCTTGGGCGGGAATTGTCCTGTTAGGCTGATTGACTGTTGGTCTAGTAGTACGTTGCACTTCTTTTGACTCCCTCCTGATGGTCTCTTGTAGGTATGTAGAACTATTCGGCAAAACTTTCCAAAACCCTCTTTACAGCCTTTCTATTGTTGTTCGCACCTTTTCAAATACATGGAGCGACCATTGATAGCAAGGGAGATGATAATAATGAAAGTCGAAAGAACTTTTAATGGGAACGAGTCATTTATTAGTCTGCTATTGCCGTTGATTGAGATTGATAGAATTATGGAACAGCAGGACGGCTTAATGTATAATGATGGCAGCGCCAATACTTCTCATAGTGAAGAGGTGGCGTAACTATGAGATGTGCAGTATATATTCGTGTTTCGACAAACAAAGAAGAACAAAAATCGTCTTTAGAGAATCAGAGAAGTCTTTTCTACCAATACCTAGAGGATAAGGGTTGGGATGTATTTGACTTCTATGTAGATTAGGTAAGAAAAATGCGGGGCTGTACTGGCAAGGTACGTCCGTAAAGAAAATTTTAACCAATCCACATTATGTTGGTGACTTAGTTCAAGGGCGGCAGACAACAGTAAACGTTACATCTACGTGAAGAAGTTCCAAGGGAAAAGCAAATTGTTACTGAAGACGCTCACCATGCTATCATCTCTAGGGAAGATTTTTAAGCTGTATAACAGTACATGCAAGGACGAAAGCGGCAACAGGCAAAGCCGAAGGCTAAGAAGCACCTATTTACTAATTATCTCTTCTGTGCCGACTGTGGCAAGGCTCTATGGTATGTCAGGTATGTCCACTATCGAAAAGGTTTTGTATGCGGCAACTATTACAAGCATGGTAAGCACGTTTGCAGTCAGCAGAGCGTTAAGGAAAGGGAACTTAAAAGCGTTATCTTGGATGATATTCGTAACATGGCTGAAACCCTCAGTGAGAAGGAAGTCATGGGGCGGCTTTAGGTAAAGACCTTACAGGCAAGGAAACAGGCAGACAAGCAAATACAGTCTTTACAAAGGCGCATTGAAAAGCTGAAGGAACAGAAGACAGGGTTAATCAGGCTGTTGGCAAGCGGCACTATTACGGAGACCGAATACAAGGAAGCAACGGAGAGCGGCAATGCTGAACTCTGTAGCCTACAAGAGCAGTTAAAGTGCTTTCAGTCCTTACAGGCAAGTAGTAGCACAGGGGAAAGCATCGTTCGATTGAAGAAAGAACTCAAGCAGTTCATGAAACTAGACGAACTGACTTCTGAGATGGTACATCGTTTGGTCGATAAGATTGAAGTTCAAGCGGATGGCTCGGTGAACATTCATTACAAGTTCACTCCCACCGCTTTACTTTCGGCTTAAAATACAGTGACCGACACTCAAGTCATGTGGAGTGCGTAATATAGATGAAGTGGGGGGGCGAGCCAAACTAAAGGCTGCGCCCCTGTTTTAGTGGGTTTTGGAAAAGTTGCAACTGATTTCTATTGAACCGTCCTCATGGACTTCCACGAGGTTAAGACAACACCTTGTCTTTGTACTTTTATACAGTTAAATTATTAAATTAATGTGCTGAATTGAGATGAAGCCTTAATTTTCAAGGATTGTTGACATACTGACTTTTGTAGAAACTTGATTATGTCAACTAATTATGTAACAATTGTATGTAGGGTATTTTTTTAATACATGCTGTTAAAATACACATTCTGTTCCTCCTAGTATAGGAATTCAATCTTAAAAGGGGGGTGTATGAATGTGAAAATCAAACTAAGGAAGGGGCAGAATGTGGAGCATTAAGAAAGGAAGATAGCATGAGTGTAGTCCAAATAACTGCTCCCAAAGAACAAGTAAAAGACGATTATTCATTTGATAAAGTCCCAAAAGAAAAACGGAATATGGGTTGGTTTAGTGTAACCAACATAACATTTGGCATTGCCACCGCTATTTTTTATTTTCAAACAGGCAGCGTTATGGCTCTTCAGTTTGGTGCGATGAACGCTATTATTTCAGCGATTTATGCCATAGTGATTGCCGGAGTGCTAGGTACAGTAATTGCCTATTTATCTGCAAAATCAGGGATGAACGTCAACCTCATGTCCAGGCAAGGCTTTGGATATATTGGTGCCTCGTTAACTTCATTTATATACGCATCGAATTTTATCATGTATTGTGCATTTGAAGGCATGATTCTCGTAACCGCAGTACACGTATATTTCCCCGCTATTCCTTTATGGCTTCTGATTATCGTATTTGGATTGATTGTCATCCCGCTAAATTGGTTCGGTATTAAACAATTAGACAAACTACAAAAATTTTCATTACCTATTTTCGGTATCTTTTTAATAATTACAATCATTGTCGCTTTCAATACAACATCGAAATTTGAGGGGAATTTTTGGACATATTTACCAGATGGTGTGCAGATAGGTGGAACAGCATTACTGTTATGTATAGGAATGCAACACGGTATTATGGGATTAACAGCTCTTATTGCGTCAGACTACGCGCGTTTCCTGAAACCAAAAGATATTAAAATGGGGTCCATTATGATTGGATTTGTTCCTCAAATTTTCTGTTTTGGTGTTATGGGTTTACTTGGTGTATGGTTTGGCGTTCGATTAGGTGAATCTAATCCGGGGATTTACATTGTCACACTTCTTGGACTAGGTGGAGTTGTTTTTACTTTGTTAACTCAGTTACGTATTAACGTCACAAATATTTATAGTGCTTCCCTGTCATTGTCCAATTTTTTCGAAAATATATTTCATTTCAAACCCGATCGCCGTTTTTGGGTTGTTATCTCAGGTGTCGCATCGATTGCGTTAATGCTTGGCGGTATATTGGATTATTTAGGTAGTGCGATGACCTTTCAGGGAGTCCTCTTAATGGCTTGGGCCGCTATTTTAGTCACAGATGCATTAGTCGTGAAAAAATTATTAAAACTTGCGCCGAAAGAATATGAATCGAGACAAGAAAATTTATATAAATGGAATCCGGTTGGGGTTGTGCCATTAGTGATCTCAAGTGTTCTCGGAACGATTGCCGCATTAGGTTATATGGGCCCTTTCTTACAGAATACGGCAACTTTCTTTGCTGCTTTATTAGCTTCATTACTTACAATTATATTTGCCTTCTTTACGAAAGGGAAATATTACAGTAAAAACGTATCAAATGAAACGAGTGTTCAGCTGAAAAAAGAAATAAGAGAGACAAAAGTCAACATCAACAAAGGAATTACCAATCGACCGCTGTAAATCTAGTAGAAATTATTAACCTCACTCCATAAAAAGGCCGAGCGCAGTACACTCACTGCACCGCGTTTGGGAACATCAAATACTACTTATGGCAGAACTTTCATATATCTGCTTACTCAAAATGAGGAAGCGGTGTCGTGGTTTCAATCATTCCAGTGGAGTGGTCAATCCCAACTAGTAGTGATGTAATGTAGTATTTTTTTAGATTAGTTAAATAGCCCATAATGGGAGAGAGAATCGTTCGCATCGATAAGATCATAATGAATTTGATGGATTTGTACTGTGAAAAATGCAGCAGGCGCAATTAAAATAGCACCTGCTGCATTTTTTGTATGGAAAAAGTTCAATTGAAAACAGCCGGCGTGGGTTCCTTCCCACCTTATCCAAAGTCCGCGGCTATCCGAGGACCTATAAGGGTGGTCCTTTTATCTGTTCTACTTCAAATTACTTCCATTCGATTCCGTTTTTCTCGAGTATTGCTGTAAGCGCATGAATAGCTGTCAGCACCCGTTCAGGGTCGCTTGCATTCGGAAGATAGTGATGGAGATGGGGCTCCACGGATAAAAAACCAGCATAGCTGCGTTTCTGCATTTCAATTAATAATATCTCCAGTCCGCCATCACCTGCGCCGGCAGGTACGAACTGCCGAGGGCTGGAAATAGCATCCTTGATGTGAATATATTCGATTTGAGATACAACCTGAGGGAAAGCCTGCTTCATAGGATCGATGCCTTCTATCACATAGTTCCCCGGATCAAAAGCGAATTTGATGAAGGGAGATTGGCAATGCTCCATGATTTCCATGCCGCCCTCATACGTGCTGCCATACATACCGCTGTCATTCTCAAGTATTAAGGTGATTTCACTTTGTGCTGCTATTTCCACGAGCTGCGCCATTCGCTGCAATACTTCCTCCCGGAAGTTCTCCTTTGGTTCATTCTCTGGGAAGAAATACGAGAATATACGGATATATGGCGTTTTTAAGATTTGAGCCGCTTGAATGGCCCGATTAAGTGCCTCCAATTGAGGCTCGTTAGACGACGTAATCGGATACTTACCGATTGGCGAGGCAATGGATGACACAGAAAATCCTCTACTCTCGGTAATATGATGAAGCTGCTGAAGCTCTTCTGTGCTGAGATCAAGCACGTTTTTACCCCAAACATTGCGAATTTCGAGATGGCTGATACCCGCATGCTCAAGCAGATCCAGCTGTTCCTCTAGGACAGAAGAAATTTCGTCAGCAAAACAGGTTAACTTAACAAGTGTCATCGTTGCAGCCTCCTTATGCTTTGCTTCCAAAGGATTTAGACATGTCTTCGTCTTGAGGAACGGGCTTTACTTGTTTTTTGACAAATTTAGAGTTAGCAGCTAAATCCTTGAGCTTAGCCTCGAACATATCGGTGTCGAACGGAACTGTTATGGTTTGCCCAGTGAAGGAGGAGAGCATGATGCCGTTAGCTAATACGAGGGAAGAGGGGCCCTCCCATCCTTCTGCAACTAGTTGGCCAGCTCCGGTCAGAAGACGATTGAAAAACCGGGAGGCCACATAGAGGTGAGCGTTCTGCTCCTGCACAGTCTCCACTTCAATTTCAATGCGTTCAGATTTCATATCACTGAAGCGCTGATCTGTTTCATTGGAATATTTCAGCATGGAAATAGGGTTTTTAGTAAAGACGAGACGTCCTTCCTCCAATACGAGCTTTCCATTTTCCCCGATGATCTCCATCCGATTCGTTCCAGGAAGTTCGGCAGTCGTAACAATTAAGTGTCCGATCATGCCGTTGTCATGCTCAAAATAAGCGGTTACCTCATCTTCGACTTCAATATCATGGTATTTTCCAATATGAGCATGTCCAGAAATGAGATTAGGCAAGCCGAATAACCATTGGTACATGTCGAGCGTATGCGGGCATTGATTCGTCAAGATGCCGCCGCCTTCTCCCGCCCACGTAGCACGCCAATCCCCACTATCATAGTAGGTCTGACTGCGGAACCATTCGGTATGGATCCAGGTTGCTCGCGTTAATCGACCAAGCTCACCGCTCTCGACAATCTCTTTCACCTTGCGATAGTAGGGGAGAGTACGTTCTTGAAACATAAGACCGAACACCAATTCCGGATATTGTAGCTTTGCGCTTTCATATGCAGCCAGCATACGATTGGCATCATTCAAGTGAACAGCTATCGGTTTTTCACATAAAACGTGAATGCCGCGCTTGAACGCTTCAATGGCGATAGCAGGATGATCGAAATGAGGCACGGCTATAATGATGGCATCAAGATCAGCCTGTTCAAGGAAATCCTGATAGTTGTAATAAGCGTCGGTCTTATATTGTTCGGCCATACTGTCAGCCTTTTCTTTTACTAAATCGCACACGCCAGCAAGCTTGACCTGATCAAGGGATTGCAAATATTTTAAATGGGTGCCGCCGCCTATTGCCCCAAGGCCAATGATTCCGACGTTCAAAGTTTTTGTATTCATCCATTATTCCTCCGTATCCTCATATGAAAAAATGACGTATCTTCTTTCTCATTGTAGAATGAATGAATCACAACTTCTTTGTAATTTTTGCTGAAAAAGTTGGAAATATTGCTATTTAGCAATAGGAGGGACATCGTTTGTTAGAGCAGTATTTGGATCGAATAGACCAGAACATTAAATATATGCATGTCACGAAAGCTGTACATAATATTGATTTCCATCTACATGCGGGATGTGAGATTTATTTTCTTATTCATGGTGACGTGCGTTATTTCGTAGAGAAGGCCGTGTATCCACTGCAATATGGGGATCTGATTATTACGAACGAGCATGAAATTCATAAACCCTCGTTTTCTTCTAGTGAAAGGTATGAGAGAATAACAATCGAATTTGATCCAATGATGGTCAAAGCATTTGTGACTGCGGATTATGATCCATTAGCATGCTTCTATAATCGTCCTCAAGGAAAACGGAATAAACTGTCGCTTACTCCAAAAGAAACCTCTCAGCTTATGGAGCTGTTTATGAAATATGAGAGTCTTGACCGGAATCGCGCAGGGGGCGCAGCCGTATTGAAGCTAGGCTGTATGATGGAGCTGCTCATTACGATTAATGATCTTTATCACAAGCAGAAGCATACAAGCAACGAAATGGATCTTCACCACAAATTAACTCCAATACTTGATTATATCGAGCTTCATTTACATGAGGATTTGTCATTAAGTGAGCTGGAACGTCGTTTCTTTATCAATAAATACTATTTGCTGCGGCAATTCAAGCAGTATACCGGCAGTACCGTTCATGAGTATATCGTGTCTAAGCGGGTATCGCTGGCAAAGAAATATTTAGCGGAGGGAGTTGGCGTGCTGGAAGCCTGTATGCGCTGCGGTTTCAACGATTATTCAAGCTTCCTTCGCATGTTTAAGAAAAAGACAGGCGTGCAGCCGAAGGAGTACCAGAAAGGTGTTCGAACGGGAGGTTTAGCTGTAAGTGATAGAAACTTATGAGATAATTGTTAGTGTTCAGAGGCGCCTCCTTCAAAGGCGGTGCCTCTCCATTTGGCATTGTTTACTCCAAGCTAATCGAGACACGTCAAAATAATACTAAAAAAACGCTAATATCCTGTAATGATACAAGATTCAGATCCTGTTGCACTCGGAATGTATCAGTAATAAAACGTAATGCTTCATCCACTGTTAGCGCTATCAAACAAGCTGGTAGCTACCCGAGCCTATTCAGGCATTTGGCGTTTCCAGTAAAAACTATAATAAAGCGCTTTCTTTATCCTTGACTGCTATTTCATCCTATATGATAATTCAGGAATAATTAACTTGATAAGCATGAACATTCGTACGATTCGTTACCTAAATTAGGAGGAGCACGACAATGACAAACCCAAAAAGGCTGAGACGGCAGTTTTTTTTAACTTGTACATTATTAATTGTTCTAATTGCAGGGTGTGGAAGCGCAAGCCAATATCCAGCAAATATTGACGGCTCAGAATCAGTGGAAAAGACGAATGCAGAGGTGAAGTCAGAATCAGAGAAGGAGACAAAGATCGAATCGGAGGATGAGATGAAAGAAAAGATAAAAGCAGAGACGAAGGAAGGATGGAAGCTGACGTTCGCAGATTATTTCGAAGGGGAGCAGCTGGACAATACAAAATGGGCGCATGCGCCTGAATGGGTACGAAAAAATGGGCAGTGGTCAAATCAGGAAGCTTTTTTAGATGGCGAGGGCCATTTGATTATTCAAGTGAGCGAAAGGGACGGCAAATATTATTCCGGAGCCATTCGTTCCAAGGATTTATTTGAACAAGCATACGGTTATTATGAGATTCGTGCAAAAGTGCCTAAAGAAGAAGGGTTTTGGACTGCTTTCTGGCTGATGTCAGACTCGGTGCATCAAGTCGGCAATGACGGAAGAGACGGGACGGAGGTTGATATATTTGAATCGCCGTTCGCAAAGGATGGGGACACGATCCAGCACGCCTTGCACTGGGACGGTTATGAAGGAGATCATAAAAGTGCCGGACTCGCGCCTTATATAAAGGGTATATACGAAGGTTTTCATACGTTTGCATTAGAGTGGAACGAAGAGGAATATATCTTTTATGTCGATGACAAAGAGACTTGGCGAACGTCAGCAGGGGGAGTCTCTCAAGTGCCTGCTTATTTAAAGATTACCGCAGAGGTTGGCGATTGGGCTGGAAATATTAAAAATGCAACTCTCCCCGCTCAATTAGAAGTAGACTATGTGCGAGTTTACGAGAGAGAGACCAAGTAATCCAATAACAGAATGCCCCGACGCTGCCCTATCGCTCCGCCTATGATGATTTTAAATACGCTCAGGATGCTATAGTTACGGAATAAAAGGATATTTATTAAAGCCGGTCATGAAAAATGAGCTTTTGGACGTCATGTACGGCCTCACCATCGTCTGTTCGCACATCATCCGCGGCCGCTCAGCAAATATGATAATACTTCGATGAATGATCATCATTCGGTTCTAGTTTCTTTCCAATAACACGAGCTTGAACATAATTGGAAATCGGGTTTACTAGATTACTGATTTCATTGGGATGGTATGAAGTTATTGGTCGTTTTAAACAAAAACGATTATTTAGGAATGGGAGATGTCGGTCACATGACATACGATAAAGAGAAGCGGCGACAAGAGTTACATAATCTGTTAGGCGATTTGCCTGAAAAAAGTCCAATTACGGTGCGAACCCTATCGGAAGAAAGACGCGAGCACTACATTTTGGAGAAATTGCTATTGGATCTTAATGGCATTGAAAGTGTTCCAGCTTATTTCTGTAAGCCTATTAATGCGAAGGGTCCAACGCCAGCTATTCTGTTTAATCATTCCCATGGCGGTTTTTACCACTTAGGCAAAGATGAATTGATAAACAGCAATGTTTATCTTCAAAGTACCCCGTATGCTGACCACTTGACGCAAATGAGTTATTCAACACTATGTATCGATATGTGGGCTTTTGGAGAAAGGAGAGGGCGAACCGAAAGCGAAATTTTTAAAGAGATGCTATGGAAAGGTCAAGTCATGTGGGGAATGATGGTGTACGATAATTTAAGAGCATTGGATTATCTTGCATCCCGAGAAGATGTGATTTCGGACCGCATAGGGACATTAGGCATGTCGATGGGCAGCACGATGGCTTGGTGGACGGCGGCATTAGATACGCGCATAAAAATGTGCATAGATATTTGCTGCCTTACTGATTTTGACGCATTAATTAATTCACGCGGGCTGGACGGCCATGGCATTTTCTACTTTGTTCCAAAGCTTCTGAAATATTTTACAACGGCTCAAATCAATGCTTTAATTGCACCTCGTAGCCATCTCAGTTTAGCAGGGAATTATGACCGTTTAACGCCGCCTAAAGGGTTAGATCAAATTGATAAAGAGTTGAAAACGGTATACCTTGATGAGGGTGCTCCTCATAACTGGAAATTAATGCGTTATGACATTGGACATATAGAAACCGCGGAAATGCGCTTGGAAATTTTGGATTTTATAAAAAATCGATTGTAAATTCGGACAGCAATACCCACGAATATTAACGCCGCCGTGCCCTCAACTACGGAGTCTGATTAAAATGTGATGTTATATCAATAAATGAAACCAAATGCAGAGATTCCGTTTGGTTTTTTACTGTATACACACTCGACACATGTGGAGTGCTTAATATTGATGGTATTGTAAGAATAGATGTGATGTGACAGAATTGCTCAAATAAGTTCAACGAAAGTGAGTGATACATATTTGTCATGAATACTATGTATTACCCTTTTACTTCTTGTTCTAAAATTGCTCCCGATTATGGAACAAGATAAAACTTATTTCTCGTTTTTCTTTTTTATCATTAGTAGGGGATTTATATAATGGGAAATGATCACGTTATTTTTCTTATTCAAAATAATTGTTTTCTTGTTTAATCTGATCTATTCGTTTTTTCCCCCATTCATACATCATCTCAACGATTGGTAATAACGTCATCCCAAGATCAGTCATGGAATATTCGACTTTCGGAGGAATTTCTGGAATCACTTCTCTATGAACAATTCCATCTTCTAACAGTTCGCGTAATTGGTTTGTTAATATCTTATGTGATATTTTTGGGAAAAGTCTTTGAAGTTCGCTGAATCGATGTGTCCCTTCTACACCTAAATGCCACAAAATAACAACTTTCCATTTTCCACTAATAATCGATAAGGTAAGTTCTTTTTCACAATGATAATCATGATTTAATATTTTCTCTTTAATCTCTTTTCTTAATGTATCTGACATGGGGGTTAACTCCTTTTCTTACAATAGTAACCGTTTGGTAACCTCCGCACAAAAAAGTGCGTTCTTCACAATGTAGAAATTCGTCGGTAGAATGAAGTGAGTCTTAAAGACAAATCTTTTTCTATTTTAGGCGAAAAACATTATGAGTAAAAAAGCTTTATTAATTATTCCACCAGAACGATTTTATCAAACTCACCTTACTTAATTATTAAAATGTTTTAGTTTAATACACTTTTGATTCGTCTAAAATAAGATTACCTCTTCAAAAGGAGCGAAAAACATGCAAACGATCGAAGGAAAAGTGGCGTTAATTACAGGAGCAGGGCGTGGAATTGGACGTGCAACAGCAGTAGCTTTTGCACAAGAAGGTATTCACGTAGGTCTTGTTGGACGTACGCTTGAAAATTTACAACAAGTAGCAGAGGAACTCAAACAGTATGATGTGAAGGTAGCAATCGCTGCGGCAAATGTAGCGGATTTAGACTCTATCACCACAGCGGCTGAATCAATTCGTGGTGAGCTTGGTGCAATCGATATTTTAGTAAACAATGCAGGTATTTCGAAATTCGGCGGCTTCATGGAATTAACGCCAGAAGAATGGACAAATATTATCGATGTAAACGTAAAAGGTGTATACTACACAACACGTGCGGTATTACCGGAAATGATAGAGCGTAACACAGGCGACATTATTAATATCTCATCAACAGCTGGTCAAAGAGGTGCACCAATTACTAGTGCATACTCAGCTTCCAAAGCTGCAGTTATCGGACTAAGTGAGTCATTAATGCTTGAGGTGCGTAAGAAAAATATTCGTGTTACAACGTTAACGCCAAGTACGGTTGCAACAGATATGGCTGTTGAGCTGAACTTAACAGACGGCAATCCAGAAAAAGTGATGCAAGCAGAAGATTTAGCAGACTTGATGGTTGCACAGCTTAAACTTCATCCACGTGTTGTATTGAAACATGCTGGACTTTGGTCGACCAACCCTTAATAAAAATATTCGAAATATCAAGACGCTATCCGATGTATTTTGGATGGCGTCTTCCTGTTAAAGTAAGCTATTTTTCTCTTCAACTAACGAGGTGCTATAGTTCAATTTGGCAGAAGTAAATATTGCTTTGCAGCAGCCATAGTTCATTATAAATCGTGAAAATGCTATTCAAGTAGTCGGAATTATGTTAGCTGCCTAACAAGTAATGTGATAAAATATAGAAAGATATCGAATTAAAAGCTGAAAATGGGAGGTCGAAATGAACGCAGACAGATCGGTTGCGCTAGAACTTAGGACGCTAAGAAATATGCTGCATAGACAGGTTAGCGGGTTTATGAGTCAAAAATTTGGCGATCAAATGACTGGCATGCATGGATGGGTGCTGAGGTACTTTGTCGATAACCAGCACAAGGAGATTTTCCAACGTGATTTCGAGAGCCAGTTCACGATTCGACGTTCGACCGCGAGTAAGATTTTGCAATTGATGGAGAAAAATAATCTCATAACGAGACAATCTGTCCCTTATGATGCAAGATTAAAGAAGATTATTCTTACGCCAAAAGCCATTGAATACCATGAAGCGATTATTTTAAAATACGTTGAATTGGAGTGTGAATTAAAGAAGGGTCTATCGCAAGAGGAGATGGATACTTTTTTTGGTGTGCTCGATAAACTCAAAAAGAATCTGGAGTAGTCGTCGCAGTTGTTAGAGCGGCTTTTATTATTGTAATATAGTTAGTAGACTTACAGTTCTATGGCTAACAACATAGAGAAGGAGCGTTTGATAAATGCTTAAGATTTTGAAATATTTCAATCCCAAAAATGTTTGGTTTATCGTAATCAGTACTGCATTTATCGTGTTCCAGGTATGGCTCGATCTCAAGCTTCCCGATTATTTGGCACAAATCACAAAACTGGTGCAGACGGAAGGCAGCTCCTTAAGCGAGGTATGGGAGCCAGGCGCCTATATGATGCTATGTGCCATTGGAAGCTTAATTGCATCCTTCATCGTTGTTTTTTTGGTTGCGAAGAGCGCTGCATCGCTCGCTAAGAGGCTTAGAAGCCTGCTCTTCGACAAGGTTGAATCATTCTCAATGGCCGAGATGAATCAATTCTCAACAGCAAGTCTCATTACGCGTTCCACGAACGATATTACGCAAGTACAAACGATCGTGGCGATGGGTCTGCAGGTCATGATTAAAGCGCCTATTCTGGCAGGCTGGGCGATTGTGAAAATCTCAAGCAAGAGCTGGCAATGGACGCTCTCGTCTGGCATTTCAGTTGCACTGCTTCTTCTTATGATTGCGATCGTTATTTTGTTCGCCATGCCGAAGTTCAGAAAGATTCAAGGTCTAACGGATCAATTGAACCGAGTAACGAGAGAAGGGCTTCAAGGTCTGCGAGTCATTCGTGCTTATAATGCCGGACCGAGCCAAGAAGCGAAGTTCGATTACGCCAATCGGGAGTTAACAGATGCGAATCTGTTCACAAGCCGATTGATGGCATTAATGATGCCGGTCATGAGTCTGATCATGAGCGGATTAAGCTTGGCGATTTATTGGATAGGCGCTTATCTGATCAATGGAGCTGATACAGTTGCTAGACTAGGCTTGTTCAGCGACATGGTCATTTTCTCTTCCTATGCGATGCAGATCGTCATGGCCTTTATGATGCTGTCGATGGTTTTCTTCATGCTGCCGCGTGCGTCGGTTGCTGCCAAGCGTGTCATGGAAGTATTGAATACAGAACCAAGCATCAAGGATGGCAGTTCGAAATCGACTAATGCCGCGAAAGCAGGAGAGATTGAATTTCGGAATGTCAGCTTCAAGTATGCGGATTCGGACGAGTATGTGCTTAGGGATATCAGCTTCGTTGCACGCAGAGGCGAGACGGTTGCATTTATCGGCTCCACGGGCAGCGGCAAGAGTACAATGATGAACTTAATTCCGAGGTTTTACGATGTGACGGACGGAGAGGTGCTCGTTGCGGGGATGAACGTGAAGGATTACTCGCTGAAAGATCTGCATAACAAGCTTGGCTATGTTCCTCAGAAAGCCGTATTGTTCAGCGGAACGGTAACGTCCAACGTCGCCTATGGCGATAATGGGCAAGTGGCAGGGTCGGCGGACGATGTGAAGAAAGCGGTAGCGATCGCCAAGGGCCAAGAGTTTGTCGAGAAGCTGGAAGGCGGGTATGAGGGAAGTATCTCGCAAGGCGGCTCGAATTTGTCCGGCGGACAGAAGCAGCGGTTATCCATCGCCAGGGCTATCTACCGTAAGCCTGACATTTACATTTTTGACGACTCCTTCTCTGCGCTTGATTACAAGACCGACCGCCAGCTGCGTTCCATGTTGAAGCAAGAAACAGCTGGAGCTACTAACCTAATTGTGGGGCAGCGAATCGGGACGATCAAGGAAGCCGATCTCATACTCGTTCTCGACGAAGGCAAGATAGTAGGAAGAGGCACGCATCAAGAGCTGCTTCAGACCTGCGAGGTATATCGTCAGATCGCGAACTCTCAGTTATCGAAGGAGGAGCTTGAAATTGGCTAAACAACAGGTCGCAACTAAGCAAAACATCGATTTCAAAGGCACAATGGGCAAGCTCGTCGCGTATTGCAAGCCGTACATTCCTCTTATTGTCGTGGCTCTGCTGCTGTCCGTTGTGGGTACGATATTTACGATTGTCGGACCAAGCAAGCTGAAAGATATGACGGATCATATTACCAAAGGGTTAATGGGCGAAATTGACATGGATGCGATTAGCAGCATTGGTATACTGCTTGCCGTTCTATACGGATTAAGCGTCATCTTCTCGTTCTTCCAGGGCTTTATAATGGCTACGGTAACCCAGAAGGTATCGAAAAGCTTGCGTACGCGCATTTCCAAGAAGATCAATAAGCTTCCGCTCAAATATTTTGATTCCACGAGCAACGGCGACGTGCTGAGCCGCGTCACGAACGACATCGACACGATCGGGCAAACGATGAATCAGAGCGTCGGGATGCTGGTTACTTCCGTTACGATGCTGGTTGGCTCCTTGATTATGATGTTCTATACCAACGTATGGATGACGTTGACGGCTATCATTTCGACATTTCTAGGATTTGCCTTTATGACCGTCATGATCAAAAAATCACAAAAGCATTTCGTTCACCAGCAGGCGAACCTTGGTGCGATGAATGGCCATGTAGAAGAAATATACTCGGGCTACGATGTGGTTAAGGTCTATAATGGAGAGCGGAAGGCAAAGGAAACTTTTAATGAAATAAACGATAAATTATATGAAAGCTCATGGAAGTCGCAATTTTTATCCGGCTTGACGATGCCGCTCATGATGTTTGTCGGGAACTTTGGTTATGTGTCGGTCTGTATTGTCGGCGGAGCATTAGCGATGAATGGTCATATTTCGTTTGGTGTCATCGTCGCTTTCATGCTTTATGTTCGTTTGTTCACGCAGCCCTTGGGACAAATTGCACAGGCCGCGACAAGTCTGCAATCGACTGCAGCCGCAGCCGCGCGCGTTTTTGAATTTTTAGAAGAGAAAGAGCTCGAGGACGAGAACCATAAATCGAAGGTGCTTAAGGATGTTAAGGGGCAGGTCGAGTTCCGGAACGTTTCCTTCGGATATGATCCGAATAAGCTCATTATTCACGATTTCTCGGCCCGTGCTTTGCCTGGTCAGAAGATCGCCATCGTTGGGCCAACGGGTGCAGGGAAGACGACGATCGTCAATTTGCTGATGCGATTCTATGAGCTGAACGGCGGGGAAATCGCTATTGATGGCGTTCCAATTCATGAGCTTCCTCGGGAAAATGTTCATGAACAGTTCTGCATGGTGCTTCAGGATACATGGCTGTTCGAGGGGACGATCAAAGAAAATATCGTCTTTAACAAGCAAGGGGTTACCGATGCCGATGTGAAGGCCGTCTGTAAGGCTGTGGGCATTGACCATTTTATCCGAACCTTAACGAATGGCTACGACACGGTATTGAACGAGCAAGTGAACCTTTCCGCAGGTCAGAAACAGCTCATCACGATTGCAAGAGCGCTTATTGCGAACGCCCCGCTGCTCATTCTCGACGAGGCAACAAGTTCCGTCGATACGAGAACGGAGCTTCTCATTCAGGAAGCGATGGACCGGTTGATGGCAGGACGAACTTCTTTCGTTATTGCGCACAGGTTGTCCACGATCAAGAATGCCGATATTATCCTCGTCATGAAGGACGGCGATATTATCGAAAGCGGCAATCATCACGAGCTGCTTGCGGCAAACGGCTTCTATGCTGAATTGTACAATAGTCAGTTCGAGACTACGGAAGCGGCTATTTAAGGAAAGCATGTACGCGAGAATAACATTATAAAGATTAAGAAGCTGAATCGACTATTTATCGGTCCAGCTTCTTTTTTTTGCGATCAAATAGTCGTAAAAACGTTAGTCAAAAAGTCGGCAAACACTTAGTCGAGCTATTCAAATTTCAATAAACTAATAATAAGCCTGTATTTATGAAAGAGAAAGCATGAAAAAGAGGGCTTCGATGAAATTTGAAAATCCTGTTATACCTGGTTTCCACCCTGACCCGAGCGTAAACCCTCCACTCAAGGTATCCAACACTCTATACAATGCCGAGTAAGGATATATAGGCAACCGCCCAACCCAAAGGATTCATTCCAACATACATTATGTTAGCCCGATTTTAAAGGAGTGAATTGTTCATGGGATTTATGCCACCACCTGGCCCGCCTGGTCCATCTGGACCGTTTATGCCTACACCCCAAGGGCAAATGGGACAGCAAATGCCAACTTCTCCGCCCCCAGCATTTGAACCACAAGTGATGCCATTTGCAGTTGATCCGCGAGCGATATCTGGATGTTTGTTTCGAAATACTTTCGTATGGCTAAACAACGGAGACCGCTTTTGGTTTTTTCCAACCTTTGTCGGCCGTAATTCGGTTTCAGGCTTTAGGTTTTTCGGTGGAACATGGAGATTTTTTGGGATTGACTTAAGACAAATTAGTTCATTTACATGTTAGTAAGATTAATTTGAATTTCTTGGTGCATGAAATTAAAAAATGGAACGCCATTTATTCTAATGCCACTTTCAAAAGGGTGGCTTTTTATTTTCTAAAATGTTTATTACACTGGGACCTATTTGTGAGGGCAAGTGGTCAGTAAGTGCACTAATGCGATCAATGTTATTTTTATGGACATGAAATTTCGAATCTCCTTATGATCAGTTTGGAGAAGCTGCTGCAGCAGGAGCTGGGCACGAAGCCCGATTCCCGAATGAAAGAGTATGTCAGGAATATGACGCGCTGGCGCCGGACAGAGGAGAGCCGAGGGGTCCATGGGATTCCGAGGTTTTTCTTATGAGAAAAAATAAACATGCGTGGGTCTGCGAGAGGCGGATTCGCGCTTGTTTATTTTTTGTTTATAGCGGTGTTGTAGAATTTTGTCATACTTTGTCTTCATGTAAGATATTTCGAGATAGAGAGAGGAGATAACGTGACACCACACAGCTTCAGAGGCAAATCAGGGGAGGCGTTGATTTGAGAAAAGCGAGAACGATGCTGTTCAGAGTCTGCATGCTTCTAACGTTGGCGGCGGTTATTGCCGCAACGGGAAGACCGATTACTGGCACCGAAGCCTCGGCATTGCCTGAATTGACCGCGGAACAAATCTATCAAGCGGATGCGGATTCTGTGTTTTATTTGAAGGTTTATAAGGAAGACGGGACGCTGAAGACGGTGGGAACTGGATTCTTGATTCGGGGAGGCAAGGCGCTGACCGCTTATCATGTCATTGCGGACGGTGCTTCGTATGAAGCTGTGTTCGATGATGGCAAGACCGTTCGAGGCATAACGGTGACGGCGGGCGATCAGGACCTTGACGTTGCCGTGTTGTCCATTCAGTCCGGCGGAAGAAAAGGTCTGGAAATGGCGTCTGACGAAGCTCGCCACGGACAGCGCACGTTCGCGATGGGCTATCCGCTCAAAGGAACCAAGATCATTACCGAAGGCATAGTGAACGCCCCCGCTGCCAAGGTGAACGGCGTGAACAGGCTGCTCACTTCAGCCCAAGTGGCGAGCGGGATGTCGGGAGGGCCGCTGCTCGATCAATACGGCAAAGTAGCCGGACTGATCTCCGGCTCCTTCCGGACGATGGACAATATTCATCTATGCGTATCGGCTTCAGACATTCGCAGAAATCTGCTGAAGGAGGAAGGCAAGTGAACAGAAAAATCATTGCGGCAATTACGGTTTGCGCGATGCTGCTTCAGCTTACCGGATGGATATCGACACCGGTCGTCCGTGCGGCAGCGACTTATTACACAGATGTGTACGTGCCTCGAGGCGGGAAAATTGTCAACCGCGGGGATATGACGAGCTGGAACAACAACTTTTCCAAATCCGAAGCCAACAATTTTGGCATGTTCAAAAGTCGCGCAGCCGGAACGACGGTTGATGCCACGGATGTTGAATATACACTTGACAGCATGAGGTTCAAATTGTTTGGCAAAAACCTGTTTACCGGAACAATCAATATCAGTCAAAACCCAGAGCTCAAAAGACTTGCACAAGGCGGAACGGCAAGGCTTATGCTGAAGACCGGAAAATTAGATGGAGGAATTTCTTCCATCGATATTTCCTTAAGCGGAACATCGAAGTATAACGCCGTGATTGGCTCCGGGGACTCAGCCAACTCGGGCTGGATCGGATTCGGAGCGACGGATACGATTACAATCAAGATCGATCACGCCATATTCCCCGGCGATTTGGGTAACATTCAACTCTACTTTGCGGATATCGACGCTCCCGTCTATCAAGGCAACACGTTCACGTCGGACGGAGCTGTCCGCTTCAATGATGAGCCTGCGGTCATGAAAAACGAGCTGTTCCTGAAGCAGGGCAATATGATGAACATGGCGCTGAACTTCAATGAACCGGTATTTCCTTCGACAGCTATCGATGCGTCCGATCGGATCGACGGGAAGTACAGCTTCATGAGGACGGAATTGTTCACCAACCCCGGCGGGGACGGCTACGATCCGTCTACCTATTATTTGGTTAGCGCCGATGCCGAGTTTTACGGTTTTGCTTTGGGATCGTTGAATCTGACGAGCCATTCCCGTTCGACATTTAATTTGAAATTTACGACGTCCACTAACGACACCACGGGCAACGTGCCGCTCGATCCGCTGCGTCTGACGGCGCCCTCCGACCCGGATCGCCCGACGCTGCTGCAGCGCATCAATGATGCGGGGTTTATTGACGGTGCGGGGAATCCCTTGCAGATCGCCGGCAGCATCGGAACGTCGCCTTTCGCGGACAACAGCAGCCCCACGGGTACTTACCGGACGTTTATCGACGCGCGTCCGCCGAAATATTCCGCGGTGAAGAATGGCGTACAGCCGAATATTTTGACCGGACTCGTCTTGAGCAAAGGCAATACGGTCACCTTCAACGTCAATGTGAGCAAGAAGCTGATCAGTTCCAAATCACCGACCGAGGATACTCGGTTGACCTTCAGCAACGGAATGACAGCGTCTTATGTGAGCGGTTCCAATACGGACACTTGGACCTTTCAAGCGACCGTGCCGGGAGGTACAGGGGTCGAGACCGCTTTGCTGAATACATCGGCGCTGGAGCACGCAAGCGATCCGGGTGACGGCAAGGCGCTATGGGATTACGCGCACAATTATTTGACCGAGGCGGTCAAGTCCATCGCCTGGGCAGGCTTGTCTATCGACAACACGGCGCCTGAAGTCAATTACGTATATAAGAACGAGCGCGGAGTCGAGGTTCCAGCAGGCCAGCATGTGAAGAACGGTACCATTGCGATTAACGCATATGATCCGGATCTGAACGGGCAGCCGAGCAAAGGGCTGTTCCGGCCTGGCGCGGGCTCCGGTCTGGTCTATTATTGGTTCAGCAAATCTCCTGAAGATCCTTTCTCCGGCAAGAACGACAATTACGCAGCCGTCAAGCGGTATTCACTGACGCAGAAACAGCCGTCGGAGGATCTGTACGCTTCCGGCTTTGAGGATGTCGTACTGGGCGTAGCCGAGAACGGCGCCACGATTGCTCTTCCGCCGGAAGCAGCAGGGAAGAGCGAGACCTGGTACCTGCACACCTGGACGGCCGACATGACCTGGGACTCGGCCAGACAGCTCATGCAGTATGAGAAGGGCAGCGCTCAGAGGGCCGACTATCTGACGCAGCACCCGGACGCAACGCCGGTGGAGATCGAGACGAATTTCAGGCAAAATATTATGCCTGGTCTGGGCGAATACGATAAGCTGCAGCAATGGCCGCTGACCGACTTCAGCAAGGATGATTCCAATTGGTCGTATCATCAGGCCGTGCTTAAGCTCGACAATGACGCGCCTGTCCTCGCGGCAGGAGACGTCGTCGACAATATGACCGACAACGTCAAGATAACGATCACAGCCTACGATCCGACTTCGTCCATTAAGGACGGGAAAATCCAATATCAATTCGTCAAGAAGGGCGAGCAGCCGAACGCGGCTGCATGGCTCGAAATCCCGCTTGACGAGCAAGGCAAAGCCAGCGTGTCCACGGTGAACAATCCAGTATTCGACAAGGGCGGCAAATACGAGCTGTATGCCAAGGCGACGGACATCGCCGGCAACGCAACGAACGCCAAGCTGATCGAGGTGGATGTCATCGTCATTTTCACTAAGTTCCAAAGCTATCCCGGGGACGGTTACGCGATCAATAAGGGGCCCGAATTTACGATTGCCGGTGTTCCGATCGATAAGATCGAATTCCAATATACGGATTCCTCGGCGAGGCCGGAGGAAGGCTGGGCTCCGTTCGAGCAAGTGCCAGAACAAACGAAATTGAACGGTGAAGAAGCTCTTCGGTATAAGCTATCGGCCGATCAGACGAGGAGCGGAACGGTCTATGCGCATATCAAAGTAAAGCAGAAAAATATGAACCGTTACTACTATTACTATAAGGAATACAAATTCGATCATCTGCCGCCGACGGTCACCTTCAGCAGCCAGGGATATTTGTACCCGATGGTCGTGCAGAGCGTCATGATCGCCGTGGAGGATTCGCTCGTCGATTTTGTCGGAGTGGCCAAAGAGAACATTCAATATCAGTGGACCAAAGTAACGGAAGGACAAGCCGAACAAGCTCCGGATGAGGACTCCGAAGGCTGGCGGCAAGCACCCGCGAGTGGCGAGATCACGCTTTCCGTTAAAAACAAGGACGAGAACGGCAATTACCGTCTGTACGTCTATGCCAAGGACAGCCTTGGAAATGGAAAAGTATACAAGACAAACAGCCTGTTCGCGACGTTCCTGCTCAGTCAGGACCCGCCTGTCGGCAGCGCCGATCTGATCCATACATCAGGCAATGCAGCTGACGGTTATACCGCCATTCTGAAGCTGGAGGTCGACGTGCCGTCCCAGGAAGGCTACTACTACTCGGTATCCTCGAACGGAGGCGACAATTGGAGCACATGGCGTCCATACACCAACTATGTGGGAGTGCCGGTCGATACCAATGACGCAGACAAACTGAAGGATACCATCCAGGTGAAATTCAAGGGGTACTACAACAACATCAGCGAGATTTATTCGCCGAGCGTGGTGATTCAGCATGCGCCGGCATACGCGCTTGCGTCGCTCAATCAGATCGAACCGGTCAGAGGCGGCGCGAGAATGGCGGATGGCGGTCAGAACAGTGGGCTGGACATCTTGTTCGATCAGTCTGACGGCAAGACGATCACGGCTACCAATGCCAACCCCGAGATGCCGGAGACGGTGGAGAACGGCAAGCGGTACCGGGTGTACCGGAACGGCAGCTACTCCTTTACCGTTCAAGACGGCGGCCAATCAGCTAACGTATTTATCGTCGTATCCAACTTTGACGACAAGGAGCCTATCGTTTCCGTCAAGTATTCTACGATCGCGAAAACTTCGGGAACCGTCGTCGCCAGCCTGCAATCGAGCAAGCCAATCCGCATTACTAATCTATCGAAATCTTCCAAGACCTTTACAGAGAATGGAGATTTTACCTTCGAGTACGAGGATGCGGTCGGTTTTACCGGCACGATTGATGCCCATGTGGAGAATATCGTCAATACGCCGCCGGACGCCGATGTGGTGCTCCGCTATAATCATAGCGATATGAGCGCGCTGATACGGTTCGAAGGGCATTTGGTCGTCGTGAACAGCTCCGGGGACGGCTATGATGCGCAAGGCGAGCTGAAACATTATGCCGTGCCGACGTCGGACAATGTGGTCGCGTCCAACCTTGTCGTGGCTGAAGTGAGACCGAAAACCGGAACGTCTCAGAATTATTGGGTTTCCGGCAACACCGCAGGCGGAACACAGTCTTCCATCATTATGAGAAACAACGGCAAAGCCTTCTTCACGATTGTGGACGCCGCGGGCAACAGCACGAAGGTGGAGTCCAATCCGATTACAACGCTTGCAGGCAATCTGCCGAAAGTGAAGCGTATTGTGATGAAACGCATAGATTCGGCGGGCAACACCCTGTCGAACGACAGTCTTGTCACGATTGGCGGCAAAGTATATTCGAAAGGCAAAATGAGGGTCAACTTCGAGCTGGAGCCTTCGGCCATTCCTGAGAATACCGTAACGATCGGCGGCAAGCCGGCTGGCTCTTTCAAGGGCGATTACGACGCCAATGTGCGGGCTTCCCTGGTGTTGATGGACAGGCTTGGCAACCGTTCCACCCAATCCTTTGTCATTGACGGTCTGGATAACACGCCTCCTGAGATTAAGCTCAATAAGGCGGCGGTATCGGTCCTGCAGAACAAGGCGAACTTTAATTTTGCAGCCGACCTGGGCGGTTACCAGGTGTCGGACAATTTGTCCGCAGCAGAGGACATTACCGTGAGAATCGTGGAGCAGGTGCTGGAGAACGGCCGCTATACGGATCGTCAACTCGATTTAACGCGCGAAGGCAAACATACCGTGAAGTATATCGCCAGCGACCAGGTCGGGAACGAAAGCTTCGCGACACAGCTCGTCTATATTACGCCTGCAGACGGAATGTTCATTACAGCCAACGGCGTTCCGCTCTCCGAAGCGGCGTCGGAGACGGCGATCGTGAATAGCACGACGGTTACCTTCAACGTCCAAAACTACAAGCTGATGAATGTGGGCAACGGCACAAGCAAGGCGGAGAACGAGGAAGGCACATTCGACCTGCTTTATTACCCTGGACTTGTTCGAGAAGGCGAGATGAAATATATCGCCACGAAGCTGACGTACGAGCAGCTGATGGCGGGCAGCTTCACCGTAACGCTGCCGAAGGCCGGCTGGTATACGATTATCGTCAGAAATCAGGAACGGGAACGAATTTATACGACGCTGCTCGTAAGCAGATCCAATTAATACGCTGCGTTTGATGGTCCGAAGCCCGCAATTCCTTCGGGGAACGAAAGACTGCAGCTAAAGGAGCAATTACATGAACAGAACGGCTTTAAGAGGAATCGCGGCTTTTCTGGTTGCCATTCTGCTGCTGACAAGCATGCCTTTGCATTCAATTGCCAGCATCGTGGGCGCGCCGAAAACGACCTCGATCCAAAACGAATATATAAAGGTTACAGTCGATAATGCAAGCGGCAGATTCGGCATTCGTACGGTAGACGGCCAGCCGATTCGGAAAAAGGACGGCAACGTCGATCTGATTTTCGAAGGCGACAATCCGGAAAGCTCCTTTACGACATTCAGAATCGATGGAACCGACTTTATTTTCGGCAATCCGTACAAGCTGGCGCCCGACTGGTTCTCGGAAGTGTCGCAGCCGGCAGTCGTCCGGAACAATAACGGGACGGAAAGCTTAATTACCGTATGGACGATTAAGGGAATAAGGATCAGCCAGATCATCATGCTGCTTCCGAATGAAGATCTGGAGAACGCAGGCAATGCACGCATTGCGTACCAGGTCGACAATAAGACGAAATCGACAGTCGAGGTCGGCGCAAGAGTACTGCTCGACACTTCTGTCGGCGGCAACGACGGTCCGGCTTTTCAGATCGGCCAGAACTATTTGCAGCCGCTCACGGTAGAAAGGCGGCTCGTTCACGAGCCGGAGACGCTGGGATACGACAAAGCGACGGACGAGCAAGCATATAACCTGCATAAGCTGCCGGCTTACTGGGTCATGAGGGACAGACTGGATCCCAGCAATCCGCTGGCGACAAATGTGATGGCATACGGCTTTAATAATATGTTTGAAGGCGGCATCAACATTGTCGACGAAATGATCGTCGGCCATTGGAGCGGACTGGCCAGTACAAAGTGGAATTACGAGCCGAACGAAAATCTGGACTTTACGCAAAACACGAATGCGTACGGGACAGCCGATTCGGCGGTCGCCTACTATTGGAATCCGGATTCGATCGCGGCTGGGGCAAGCAATACTTATGAAGTTGTATACGGCTTGGGCGAGATCGTGGAGCCGGACAAAGTGTTCGACGTCCGGTTCCTGGATCCGGTGCTGAAGCTGGAGACGAACAAAGAGGAAACCGGCTATGTGAATAACGGAATTTTCGAGATCAACGCGGAGATCGAAAATATGGCTATGTACGATATGGAGCATAGCAAAATTAAGGCTACGCTAAGTTTGGAGAACGGGCTGAGGTTTGTGGATGAGTCGGGACATGAAACGGGCTCCACGCAAACGCTGGACTTCCGCAAGGATATCCCGCCCGAGAAAGCGGCGCAAGGCGTAGAGGTCATTCCGTACACGCCTGGAGAGATCATCTCGGCGAAGTGGAGGGTGAAGGCTGATGGGAAGCCTTGGCCGACGACCAAACAATATTTGTTGACGGTAAGCAGCCCCGAGACCGAAAAGAAGCTGGAGAGCAAGCTTCAAGAGGCCGGCCAGGAGCAAGAGTCCGAAATCCGGGCGATCTATGAATCTTCGAAAGCGAATTTCGTATTTCTTCCTCCTGTAGGAGAGCTGCGGCCGACGCTTCTGTACAGCATGACTCCGGACGAAACATACGATAAGGATGACAAATATATTTCGCTGAACGTATCGAATATATCGGCGTATGAACCGGGCAGCAAGGAGACGGGAGCCGCCGCCAACTTCGATCTTTATTTGAAGAACGTGGCAAGCGGAGAACGCTACAAAGTGCCCGTGTCGGAGTCGGTGACGACGCGGCCGCTCGGCAACGGCTTCTCGGGCGATATGCGCATCGTATTCCGCGGCGGCGACAAAGTAGACAAGAACGGCCGGACGATCGAGACCGTGGACGGCAAAGGATTGCCGCTCGGGGAGTATGCCGTAGCCGTAGACTTCAAAGACAAGTCGAACCCGGACATCGCGGAAGCGCTAAGCTTCGAGACGAAAGAGACGTTCCATGTGACGCAGAACGTGGAAGCCAGCGTTCGCAAGGCGAGCGTATTGGCAGTGTACAAGTCGGTGCTCGATCTGACGCAGAGCGGCAGCAGCGACAGGGAGAAGTTCGCGGAAGCGCTGCCGGGGACATATAGCGGATTAAGCGATGCGGATTTCACCGCCCGCAAAGCTCAAGACAAGGCGATCCTGAGCGACGCCGGGAAGGCGATCGCGAAAGCGGCCAAAGCCGTGACTCCGGAGCTGCGCTTGGATCGGGCGATTGATGCTGCGGCCGTGCCGGTTTACGGCGTGCGGGCATTTCAATCGGAAGCGGAGTTCGAAGCATTCGCGAGTAAGCTGAAGATGCAGGACGAGCGCCAGGAGATCGTGCTTGAAGTACGCGGCAATATCGTGCAATCCGGTACAGGCGCCAATGCCCAGTATACGGTGAGAACCGATCCGGAGCCTGCCGTCATCAACCGCAGCGTCGCTTACAGAGGCAAAGAGTTGAGCTTTCCCGTCGGCGAGTTTCCGCTTGCTTCCCGGATTAGCGCGAATACGAAAACGCCTTTCCTTAACACGTTGTTCGCGTCCGGAGAAGGAACGCTTAGCGTCGCCAACAGCGGCTTCGTTTTCTACAAGGGAGAATGGACGGTTGATTTCTACAACGGCTTCGAGAAAACCCTCGGAACCGGGTCTAAGCTGTCGGCGGAACAGCAGGAATGGGAAAAAGCAAGAAATCCGGAGGACAACACGCTGAACGGCAGCCTAGGCTGGGCGAACGGATTGATCGGAGATTCGCTGAATCCTTATCGCGACCTGCTGGTGTCCTATGTCTACTTCAATCAGCACTCGCTGTTTGCTACCCCGAGCTTTTCCATTCAAGGCTTTGGGCTGCAGCTGAATGATTTTGTGCTGAGACAAGACGGCGTATCCTTCGGAGGATTCGTGAAGATGGTCATTGTCGACGGCGAAGTGAAGAATGTCATGTTCAACGAAGAGGGCTTCGTCGGCATTGATGCTTCGCTCAAGTTCGAGCTGGGCAAAGCGCTGGGACTGCTCAAGAAGGACAATAAGGACGATATCGGCGGCGAAATCAACATTACGCAATATAAAGATCCGAAGAAGTACGATGTTCAGAACTATTACGGAATCAAATTTAACGCAAAAATCGAGCATGTCATGGCAATCCAGGCGGAGCTTGCCTTCAAGCAGGTTGCGGACGGCCGCATCCTGCCCGACGTCATCGCTTTCGGAAGCGATTTGCCCGATCCGGGCGTCGCTGTGGGGCCTGGCGCTTTTATTACGAGCCTGAGGGGCGCGATACGCGAGTTGGCCGATACGATTGCCGGAGGAGACGGCAGAATTCCGCTTACGCTGGAAGCGGGCATCGACATGAAGTTTGGAGTCAAGCCCGCCGTGTTAAGCGGCGCGGTCGATCTTACGCTTAAGATGACCGGTATTAAAGTGGTCGGAGCGTTGTCGTTGGGCGAGGATGACGAAGCCATCAAGCTGCTTACGGAAGCGCTGATTCAAATGCAATGGGTCAGCCCGATGTTCTTGTCGGCCAGAGCGACCATCGATATCGGAGGCTGGGGCATTATCGTCGGTAAAGCGAGCTTGTTCATCGGAGAAAACCTGGAGAAGCATCGCACGGACTTCGAGGGAATGATCAGCGGACGGATTCAGGTGCCGAGCAGCGTGCCGATTGTCGGCGGAATCGGGTTCGGCGTTCATGCCGGGGCTAATAATGACAAGGTGTGGGCGGGCATTTCCGTGCTGTTCGTAACAGTAGGCGTTACCTATTATTGGGGCGGAGGCATTGAGTTCGGTACCGATGGCAATACAGAGGGCAAAGATGCGCTGATGTACTTGCTCGTTCAGGATCCGGAGCTGGGACCTCGAGTAATGGCGATTGGCAGCGGCATCGAAGTGCTGGCCACTTCGTGGGAGAACGAGGAGACGGAGAAGCAAGAGATCACCTATCGGTCGATCGGCGACGGCGTTGCGTTAATCGATGACGGGTCGCAAAATTTGGGCATCGGAGGCATTATTACATCGGGCGGCGCCAAGGTTCATGCCATTCCGATGAATAAGGTGACGGGAGACGCATTGATCGAAGTGGAATACTACGATACGAAGCGCCCGAAGCTGACCTTGACCAGAGCGGATGGCAGTGCCTACGATATCGTAATCGGGGATATTACGAATAAGAATGCGAAAGCATTCGAACAGATTATCAAGGCGGCCAAGGAAGGCGATCTGAAAAGCGACGGCACGAAGGTCACCAAGCAGGAAGCGCTTGCGTCTACCGATGTGCGTAGAATTTATATCGCCGTGCCGGAGAGCGAAGCGAAAACCGGCAGCTGGACGTTGACTTCGGATCAGCAGATCCGCACCAAGCTGATGAATCTGCCGGTTCAACCTGCTCTGACCGGAGCTTTCATCGAACAAGGCTCGGATAAGGACAAGTTCACGGCGAAGTGGACGGTCAAGAATGCAACGCCGGGAGATACCGTCAGCCTTTATCTATCGAAGGATAAAGTATCGGATGTGCCGAATCCCGATCAGGAGATCGATCCCGGTCTACTAATCGCTAAGGACATCGCGATCAAGGCGGAGAACATCGCGTCGGACGGCACCGCTTCGGGCGAGCTGGCTATCGACGCGGCGCAGGTAAGCGGCCTGGGCGGGGCAGACATCCGTGGGCTGCTGCCGCAAGGAGACTATTACTTGCGGGCGGAGCTGAAGACGGAGACGGCCTTTTCCGTCAAGTCGTCCGCTGGGACGTTCAGAATTATCGATCCGCTCGCGCCTTCGGAAGTGAGCGCCGTCTCGCTAAAAGCGGCAGGCAACGGACAGTTCGAGGTTGCTTTCCCGCCAGTGGCACATAAGAGCGGTCAGGAGAACGCGCAGTATGGCTACCTGATTACGGCCAAGGATGACAAAGGCAATCTCTATGAGCCGTTCGGAGAAGTGATGTATACCGAGGAGCAATTGGATAGCGTCTTGAAGGATGGAGAGTACAGATTGAACATTGGCGGCTGGAACCTCGTCGGCAAGCCGAAGATGGACGACAATGGCAATATTGTGCGCGATGAGCGGGGCAGCATCGTAATGGAGAAGGTACAGGATCGCTATACGGGGCTTGAGACCGGCAAAAAGTACAGCGTCGGCATCGCAACTGTTAGAATTCCGACCGAGGAAGACGGGGCGAGCCCGAACATGCGGTTTGCGGAAACCGTTTATTCCGAGAGCAAGCTGCTCCCTGTACCGTCCAAGCCCGTCCTCTCCATTAACGGCAACGCGATTCATAACAACCGTTACGATCTGACGGTCAAGGAGACGACGCAGCAAATCGAGGTGGCTGCGAACCAGCAGGGTGTTGTCGTCGAAGCTATAGTGGATGACGCCGTGCTTGGCAGCGTTAATCTCTCTGGCAGTGGCAACAGCGGCAAGCTTGTCTTGAGAAACTTCAACACCGACGGCACTTATGCGGTGGAACTGCGGGCGCGCAACGTGAATACGGGTGACTACTCCGTATCCATGCTTTATTTGACGGTCGATACGACTGCGCCGATGATTTATTTGGACGCGCCGGACGACGGTTTTAGAATCAATGGGGGCAAGATTGCGTTCAAGGGGACGACCAATACCGATGCGACCGTTACGGTGACGAACGCCAATACGGGCGCGAAGCTGGCTTCCATCAAGCCGGATGCGAAAGGTCATTTCGAGCAGAATGTTCCGGTTTCCTCTGCGGACAAAGTGATGAAAATCCGTATTGAGGCGATCGATGACGCAGGCAATGCCAACAGCGCAGTGACGGAAGCAATCAACGAAGATCTGAAGCTGCCGAAGAAACTGACGCTTGTCGTTCCGAACGAGATCGTAACCGGCGGCGCTCCCGTCGCGCTTAAAGCGAGAGTGCAGTATACGGACGGCAGCGAAGAGCCGGTAGACAGTTCGAAGCTCGTATTCAGTGTAGAACAAGGCGATTCCAACGTAAGACTGACGGATGACGGAATGCTGACGGGACGCAGGGAAGGAAGCGCGCTCATCCGGGTCGATTACAAGGCTTGGGAAGGGCTGCAGTTGAGCAGCTATGACGTGGTCGGAATCACGCCTTCGCAGGGACAACTCGTCCCGACCTCGATGGGGGTAATTAAAGCGATCACGGCTGGCACAGGCAAAATGGGAGAAACGCGCGTAATTATACAGTCGTCCGGGCATGACGGCAATATGGCCGGTAGCGAGCTGGCTTACAAAGTCTACGTCGATGGGCAGAAGGCTTCGATCCCGCTATTCGATCAAGATATTACATCGTGGAAAAGCTTGCCGAGCAACGGAATCATCCCTGCCAAAGATGGTAATCTGATCGTTGTAGCCAAGCGAACGAAGGATGAGCCGAAGCTGACCGTGGCAGCTTCGTCGTCGATCAGAGCGTATGAGTATACGGAAGCGCCGAAGGGAACATCGATTACCGTCGGAGGGGTTGTCATCGCCTTGGGCAAGAATGTACAGGTCCCGTTGATGCTTAACGGGGTTCTGACGGAAGGCATACTTCTGGCCGATATCGAGGCAAGTAACAATGCCTACAAAGTAGCAGTCAAGCCGGTGCGAGACAAGCTGCTTGAAGCGATCGGCAATGGACATCTGACGCTATCGTTCCCAATGAAGGGTGCTGTCGACACGCTTGACTTCCAATTGGATGCTGAATTGGTCAAGCGTATGCAAGACAAGGACGTTACGCTTGAAATCGAGACGGATATCGGCAAGTATATTCTCTCGCCGAATGCCATTGACTTGGCTGGGTTGAGCAAGCAATTCCCTGGAATCAACCTGAAGGATATCCAATTGACGATTAAGGTAGCGAAGCCGGCGGAAACTTATATGAAGCTGGCGGAGCAGGTCGAGAAAAAAGAGGGCGCGAAAGCAATTGGCGAGCTTGCTGAATTTTCGATTACGGCAAACGCGAGCGGCAGGACGGAAGAAATAAGGCAGCTCGCATCCTTCGTGCGAAGAGAAATTCCGCTTCCTGACGGCGTTACCGAGAGGGGCGTTACAACGGCGGTCGTCATCGAGCCTAACGGTTCGGCGCGTCACGTGCCGACCAGCCTGCAAGTACATGAGGGCAGATATTATGCGCAGATCAGCAGTATAACCAACAGCGTGTATGTGCTGATCAGCAATTCCCGTACGTTCAAGGATACGACTAAGCATTGGGCATCCGATGCGATCAATGATTTGGCTTCGAGATTGATTGTGTCCGGCGACGGCAATGGAAACTTCAAGCCTTCTTCTGACATGACGCGCGCGGAAGTTGCCGCTATCCTGGTGAAAGCACTGGGACTTACGACAGTGAAGCAGGAGCGTTCACTCTTTAGCGACGTGTCCGTAAACGACTGGTATTACGATGCTTTGCATACGGCCAATCAGTACGGGCTGATCAGTGGGTACGGCAACGAACGGTTCGGTCCGAAAGACAAGACGACCCGCGAACAGGCGATGGTCATTATCGCGAAGGCGATGATGCTAGCGGGACTGGATTCCGCACCAAACGAGTCCGAGATGAAGCATCTACTCGGCAGCTTTAAGGATTCCGCGAAAGCATCGGCATGGGCGAAGGAAGGCATAGCATGGACCGTTAAATCAGGCGTTATCACCGGCCAGAAAGCCGATTTGCTGGCCCCTAAGGCCAACATGACGAGAGCAGAGTTCGCGGTTGCAATTCGCAGACTGTTGCAGAAAGCGGAGTTTATCGACTAGGCTGTGTACGCGGGGAACATGCGATGACGGCAGTCGCCAAGGTAATGTAGGTTGCCGGCTTGAAAGATAAGCTTCCGGAGCAATCGACAGACACGGCGCTTCGTACGTTCGTGCACACGGCACGGTAGTGGAATACGGTTGATCGAAGGTTGGCATTATCGAAAACGTGCAAGCCGGCATCGTTCGGATACTGCTTCTATAGTTCAATCTGATGTTACCACTCAATAGCAAGAGCCTTCGAGCCGATGAGGTTCCGAAGGCTCTTGTTTGTTCGTAAGATCTTGGGAGGCGGGATTCACCTCGCCAGTCTGTACGTCTCGTCGCTTTATGTGCAACCGTAGATGTGTTCCTTGCTAGAGATCAGGTTGAATGTTCTTGATGATGTCTTTTTAGAGATGAAAATAATTTATTTAGTCAAATAAATTGACACGATAAAATTGGATTGATATTATGGTAGCAGATGGGGGTGGGAGAAAATGGAAACGAGGAATAAACAAAACGCTCAGATTGCTTGTTTACAAAAAAATCTATCTGCAATCAGAAAAATTGCAGGATGGACGTCTGAGCAACTCGGCGAAAGAATTGGCGTTACGAAGCAAACCATTAGCAATCTTGAGAATGCAAAAACTTCGATGACACTAACTCAATATATTGCAATTCGATCAATCATTGATTTTGAAATCCAAACAAATAAGGAAAACACTGTCTTGCCGCAAGTTGTAGATATACTACTTAATAGAGAGGAAGAGTATACCGACGAAGAGCGTGAGAAAATATCTGAAAGTGTAAGGACTATTGCAGCTACTGCTTCAGGAGGAATAGGCGGGCCAGCTTTAGCAGCTGTTAGTGCAGGATTATTTGGAGGAATTTTAGGTACCCCACTTTTAGCTATTGGGGGAATTGTAGCCGGCTCTACATGGCTAGCGAAAATTCTAAAGGAAAAAGACAAAAATAAATAAAAATAAATTTATGCCGACGGGCTGACGCAGGGGTGAAAGATGGCGAACGAGAATGAGATGTTAGAAATTACAGAAATCGAAAATGCAGATTCGTTCGATTTTAATGAGTTGGAAACTAAATTGCAAAACGATTTGGATTCACAACTATCGGAACTGGAACTTTTGAAAGAAGATCGAGAAAAAATAGGCAGTCCCGAAAATTTAGGAAATACTGTTATGAATGTGGTTTGGGAACAATTTCTTAATCAGCTGACAGCTACTGCTGGCGAAGACTTTATTAAAGATAATCGTGGTCTAACGTTGGATTTGAGGAATAATGCCCATATTCAAACAACAGAAAATTTTGAAAACGGTAAGATAGCAAAACATAATAATAAAATAGATTACCAAAAACGGCATGACGATTGGCAAAATAATTTCCAAAGTGAGGATAATGGCAATATTGAAAAATATCAAAAAGTCAATTCAGATAATATTAAGATATATCGAAAAGACGATAATGGTAATATTGAGAAATATGATAAAAGGAGTAAAGCCTACAAAAAGGTTTTAAAGAAAGATGCCCGTGAGGCGTTTGATAAAAATAGGGATAAGGGTTCCGCCGCCGTAAATAAAGACCATACCGTATCGGCGGCGGAAATTATACGGGATCCTGAAGCAAACGCCCATCTCGACAAACGAGAACAAATTGATTTTGCAAATAGCAATAAAAACCTTAAAGACTTGGATGCTGCGGCCAATCAATCAAAAGGTGATAGCAAAATGAAAGACTGGCTGAATAGCGAGCGAGATGGAGAAAAACCAGCAGAGAGGTTTAGCCTTGACGAAGAAAAATTAAGTGAAGATGACAGGATTGCCCGTGAAGAATACGAAAATCGGAAAGAAGAAGGGGAACGCAAATCCATTGAGGCGGGAAAGCAATCCCAAAAAGAAGAAGCGTTCAGAATAACGGGCAAAGCGCTTAGAACTGTAGTAATGCAGCTTCTTGCAGAATTAATAAAAGAAGTAATCAGAAAATTGATTTTATGGTTAAAGACAACCCAAAAGAATCTGGAATCCCTGCATAATACCATTAAGTCGGCGATAAATTCATTCATTAGCAAGTTAAAAACGCATTTAGTAAGCGCCGGAAGCACGCTTATCACCACTATTGCTACAGCCATATTGGGACCTATTGTGAGAACCATTAAGAAAGTATGGACTATGCTTAAACAGGGATGGAGGTCGCTCAAAGAAGCAATTACCTATCTTAAGAGTCCAGACAACAAAAATAAACCATTTGGCAGACTGATACTTGAAACAGGGAAAATAGTAATCGCGGGGTTAAGCGCGACTGGTACGCTTGTATTAGGAGAGGTTATTGAAAAAGGTTTGATGTCAGTACCCGTATTTGCATTTGAGATTCCGATTCTTGGCAGTTTGGCCAGCTTAATAGGCCTGTTTATGGGCGGCTTGGTTGCGGGGATTGTAGGCGCAATTGCAATGAGCTTGATTGACAAAGCTATCGCCAAGCAACAGATGGCGGAGGCGGTAAATAAAGAAGTGAATAAAGGCAACGAGGTATTAAATACACAAAATGCGGTTATCGCCCTAAATGAAAATAAGCTGGAACATACTAAAAATAGTGTTGCTAGTTCTATACAGGAGAGGCATGAAATTGCCGCAAATATTATTAAAGAATCTTTAACAAATATCCATGATGAAAATGTCAATAATGAAGTTGCTGTCAGCGGAAATGAAGTTGCATTTGACAATATGCTTGATATTCTAAACAATTTATCGAAATAGAGGTATAAAATGGACCAGCTTACAATTCAAACACACGACTTCAATAATGCAAAAAAACAACTTAAACAATTCTCCGAAAAAATACCAGCGAGTGTAGATTTACAAACGGTTGCCTCAAAGGGGGGAATATTCAATTGGTCTGACCACAAAGTAACAGGCAACGAACTTAATCATTTAACGTCCCAAATTCAAAAACATCTAATCACTTTGAACAACCTGCATATTGAATCTATAAAAGAATTCGGTCAGGTTTACAAAGCGTTAGAAGCGTTGGATAAAGATTATATCCAAGCTATAATTCTGTCAATCAAGGCAGCTGAAAAAGCAAGCAGCCAAGCGAAGGAGAGCGCTTTTGAAGCCAAAAAAAATAGCGTCGATATCGCTAAAACAATAAAAGTGCAAACACAGATGATAACTGTTTTGAGTCAATTCAAAGAGCAAATTGATAAATACGAGCAGCTTAAAAATATCGATGAAATATGGAGCGACAGCCAGACATTTAAGAAAGACATTAGATCAATTAGTCTCGGAATCGAAAATATTGTTGAATCGATAGAAGGGCAAACGAAGACGATAAATGCTTTGGAACAGTTCAAAGAACAAATTGATAAATACGAGCAGCTTAAAAATATCGATGAAATATGGAGCGACAGCCAGACATTTAAGAAAGACATTAAATCAATCAGTCTCGAAATTGAAAATATTGTTGAATCGATAGAAGAGCAAACGAAGACGATAAATGCTTTGAAACAGTTCAAAGAACAAATTGATACATACGAGCAGCTTAAAAATATCGATGTAATATGGAACGACAGCCAGACATTTAAGAAAGACATTAGATCAATTAATATCAGAATCGAAAACCAAAAAGAAGAAATTGACATTGAAATCAAAGAACAAATAAATTATGTACGTAATCTGCTAGATGAAGCTAAAATGAATTATGAGGATCGAAGCAAGAGACTATTAAAGAAATTGAAAATTGCCTATATATTAGCAGGGAGTTCTGTCGGGATTACTTTGATTAATTTTGTTTTGTATATATTGGGGATTATATGATAGAAAATAAATATAAAAATGATTTATTAAACTATGCTTCGAAACTAGACGCGCTGGTTGAGGGATATGGAAAAATTACCGAATATGCGACAGCTATTGTAGAAAAACAGGATGAAGCAAGGACAATAATGCTGCTTAAAAAAATATCCATAGTAGTTGATTCAGGTAAATATCCTATGGAAGTTAAACAAATATCAAATGCATTAAAGGATAGTTTGATTAAATATTATGGATATATGAAAGTACTGGATATTTGTAACCAGGATCAAATGGACGAAGAGACGCGAACATTGCCTGAATTATTAGCAGAATTAAATCAATTGATTGGACTGAACAGAGTTAAAGAAAAGGTTAATAACCTAATGGCCTATCAAAAAGTACAGAAATTGCGTGAGAACCAAGGATTAACCACAGCAAAAAACACCCTTCACCTTGCTTTTACGGGAAGGCCAGGAACAGGAAAAACGACAGTGGCAAGGATTGTCGGGCGGATTTATAAACAAATAGGATTACTTACAAAAGGTCATTTTATTGAAGTTTCTAGAACGGATTTAATAGCGGGTTTTCAAGGGCAAACGGCATTAAAAGTAAAAAAAGTTATTGAAAAAGCAAAAGGCGGCGTGTTGTTCATTGATGAAGCCTATAGCATAACAGAGAACGACCACAGCGATTCTTATGGGCGGGAATGCTTGACAGAATTGACAAAAGCATTGGAGGATTATCGAGACGATTTGGTTGTAATCGTGGCTGGCTACACAGAGTCAATGAATAAATTCTTTGAATCGAATCCGGGGCTTAAATCACGTTTTAACACATTTATCGAGTTCGATGACTATACGGCTGACGAGCTGGAAGAAATTTTAACCATGATGTGTAAAAACAACGATTATGTTTTAAGTGAAGAAGCGAGAAGCAGAATCAAACAAGCTTTAAACAATCAAGTAGCCGCGAAAGATGAGCATTTTGCTAATGGGCGTTTGGTTAGAAATATATATGATGATATAGTAATGAATCATGCAAAAAGAGTAGTAGATATTAATGAACCGAGCCATGAGATCTTATCCTTAATAACCGATGAAGATTTTATAATAGATGGGAAGCTGTGAAGCACTTCCAAGAAGACATCAAATCCAGAAACTTAAGATAGATTTTCTTTACGACTCTTAAGAGGGCTTATGTATCTGATTGAAAAAGAAAAGAAAGTTAAATCACAAAAAAACTATATACAACACTTTTCAACAAGAATTCCATGGAAGGATAACGATTATACTGGGCGAATTGACGATAAACCGAAGTATAATGTAGCTGCTCAAGTAATCCCCAACATTGCAGCATCACGGGACTTAGAGTTTGAGGAAACAAATAAAGGTAAAAGTTACGAACAGGTAGGAACAGTAAGAATGCAAAGCTGGATTACAGAGAATGCCGCGTTCATGAGTGATACCAAGCTTTATCTTAAAATGAACCATCCATATAAAAAAGGAAATGCTAAGTTCAAGCATTTCGAAGAAACAATTTTCGAGATGGATTCCTATTCATTCTTATTGCGCCTCTTTTCATGGACTTTAAAGGATAATGCTAATGAGAAACAAAAGTATTACAATTTTAACTTTGACTTAGAAAAAACAGAACAAATGCTGAACTGGTCAAGTACATGGGTATCGCATGGAGAATCTCAAAAAGGGATTTTTGATTACTTCTTTTCCGGGATTAATCCGCACAATTCATTGATATTTCCATATTACAAACAAGTCCCATTTATTGAAGATAATCGGCGTGTAATTGCAGGAATGGGAAATATATCATGTAATGTAAAAATTCATGAGTATGAGTCTGATGGAAGTAATGACGAAAAAAACTACATTTGGGAGACGAATGTAGCTCATTCGATAAGAGTTGATGGCAAAGATGGCTTTTTAATGCCATATCTTGAAATTTCCGAGTATGTAAAAGAGCATACTGAATTTGATGTATCGAGTGTCACATTGTTTGAAGCGGCAGGTTTTAGATCGGAATTTTCATATGCAGTTGAATGGGTCAGCTACGCTGCGGCTATTGATGTGCTAAATATCAAGCGAAAATTGCATTGAAAAATATAGCTAAACTCAAGCTAAAAGAAGCTAATCATGAATGGGTTAATGTTCAACTTGAATATACTGTTAATCAATTAAAAAGCGTTTGGAATCACTCATCTAAGATATCCGTCTTATTGGGGAGAGCTGGGACGGGTAAAAGGCTTATAAGATGCCAAGCCAACCTAGTTCGAGTATTGCCAAAACAGTTATCGATAAGCGCCGATTTAGAGCTATGGTGATATTTGTTTTAGTGAAATTTGATAATTACAGAGGATGGATTAGACGAAAGTATGGATGCAACGTTAATAGAGAGTAAAATTCAAACATGGATAAAAAACAGTTGATTTTCAGGTACCAGGTTCTACACGATATTAAATTGTGTCAGAATCCGGTACCTAAGAGATGCTATGTTCCCGCCTACCGATAGCCCAAAATACCGTAAATATGTTTCCGAGAACGGACAATTACCTCATCGAGTGAGACTATACCAAAAATTGATGCGGCGTTATAAATTAATTATTATAAGTCAATGTAAACACTACTACATCATGTCTGCGATCAGCACTCAAGCCATGTGGAGTGTGTGGTAAGGATATATCGGGAGGTGTAAAGAATTAATAGACCCCTGATATTACCAATAAAGCCGTGCTAAAAATCGAATAAAGTCGTGATAAATTCATCGAATCGCTAAATGGAGCACGTTGTAAACTCAGATCCAAGTGAATTCCGCTGAGCCGACCGATTTTCAGGATTTCCTCCTGCTTTTCGCTCGGTTTTTTTATCTTTCTTTTCCTCAGCCCATCCTCGCCTCATCACCCAAATCCATTTTTATCAGGTAATTTTTCTCTCTCTTTTTTTACTTGCATAACATCAAGGATCTTGCGCCACGACTGCATTAAAAGGCTTTACTCGGATCTTTAATCGATCATTTTAATCAGCTATTCGCTTCAAACCAAAGCATAATCACATGTCTTTCTCATCAAGCTTTAATGGCTCATTTTATGCTCCGTTAACCTTCTGGCTCCGCGGCAGGCTTCGTAGTGAAGAAAAAGGCGAGAGAAGGGCTGAGATGCCTTACTGGGCGTGGGATTGCGGCGATTGAAGCGAGAGGGGGCGGGATCTTCGGATATTAGGCTTTTACCTGTGTTTGTAGCAAGAGTTTATTCAGATTATTAATAAAGTTGTAGAAAAGTTGGGTCAAAATTGAGGAAATGACCGTTTTGTAGCAAGGGTTTATTCTTATTGAACAGGAGGATATGTTAGAAGAGTACAAAATCAAATAAGCCTGCACTCCATACCAATGATTTTGTTAAAGTGATTACCGATTATCCGGGGTGAGGCCAAGCCTAACGATCCGATTTGTTCATTGTTCGAAAGCGAGCAGGAGCGATCCCATTCCAATCGCGAAACATTTTGCCAAAATGAAATTCATCTGCAAATCCGCAAGCGTCCGCGATCGCTTTCATTGGCTCATCCGTCAGCAACAGCAACGTTTTTGCTTGCTCATTCCGAACCTTACAAAGCTTTGCCTGTTGGAAAGCTTTCATATAAGGATTGTGCGACGTCGTATCCGTATCCTTCATGAAATAAATCAATCGAGACAGCACATATTGGAATTCTGCTTGCCGATCATGGGGTTCAGTTCCTTTAATCGACCAAATGCGTGTGAACTGCGATTCGATCCAATCCGACTGCTCTGGTGAGTATACCTTATAAAAAGGTATATTCAGCGAGTCAACAGGGACGGGCTTCAGCCAGTGATTATGCTCGTAGGGAATATTGAGCACATCAAAAAGGAGCATGCGAATGCATAATGGCTTGTCCATAGAGGAAACCATCGTCAATGTAAATCCATATTTCAAATACAATAAATCACCCGCCTGCACGTGCAGCGGTTCTTCCTCCACTCCATGAAGAAATTCGCCTTCGCCGCTATGAATCAAGTACAAGGAATGGACGTCCGTCGTATTGCGAATATCCTTCCATCCGGGAACAGGAGGCTTCTCATAAGATAGCCGATGATGGTAAATACGATGGTTATTCAAGGTGAAGGATCACCATCCTTGTAGCGATTTTGACAAATAGTGAAGAGGTTTATCCATTCAATTGTGCTCTTCTTTTATGATACGCTTTACGAAGCATACATAAAAGGGGCTTGTTTATTGTGATACGTACTTTTCAGCAGCATAGTTTGCGTCCTACGAGGCTTTTGAATGGATTATGGGATTTTATAACGGACCCTGACAATAAAGGTATTCAAGAGGGATGGGCCTCTCAATTTCCTGAAGGTTCGCGGAAGCATGTCGTGCCCTCCTGTTGGAATAATGAATTGGGCACTTATGATTATATTGGCGCGGCCTGGTACCGTACTTATTTTGATAATGTGCAAGAAGCGAATATTCGTCTGGTCTTCGAAGGCATTCTCCATCATGCAGATGTGTACGTGGATGGTCAGCATATAGGGTACCATTTTGGCGGATTTACACAATTCTCACTCCTTCTGCCGCAGCTTGCTCAAGGAAAGCATGAGCTCGTTATTCGAGTGGATAATACGGTGGACTGGCAAACGCTGCCGACGGACATTGCGGACTGGCATTCTTATGGGGGGATTATCCGCTCTGTCGAGCTGCAGGAGCTGCCTGATGTGTACATAAACTCGATGAAAATTAATTATCAATTGAAGGATGACTCAGCGGATATTCAATTGCAAATTGAGCTCCATTCACTTAGCAAGGGAGAATGTCGGGTTGAGGTGAGTGCCTTCACGGAGGGGCTTTCACTTTCTGCCTCTTATGTGCAGGTTGCTGCCGGTCAGGCTGTGAGTTTGACGCTTCAGGGGAGCCTTGAGGAGATTCGTAGATGGGAAGTAGGTGAGCCTGCGCTTTATACATTTACCGTTCAAGCGGGGGAAGATGACCTCATAGACCGTACAGGGTTCCGCACGGTTGAGGTGCGGGGCAACGATATTCTGTTGAATGGCAAAAAGCTATACCTCCAAGGCGTGAACCGGCATGAGGAGCATCCCGAGTGGGGATTTGCTTTCCCGCCGAAGCTGATGCTGAAGGATCTTGATATTTTGACCGACATGGGCTGCAATATCGTGCGCGGATCGCATTATCCGCAGAGCCAGTTCTGGATCGATTTGCTCGATGAGCACGGGATGCTGCTCTGGAGCGAGATTCCGATGTGGGGCTGTTTTATGAGTAGAGAAACACTGGCAAGCCCTATCTTCATAGAGCGTGGCGTCAAGATGCTGGATGAAATGATCTCCCGAGATTATCATCATCCGTCCATCATTTTCTGGGGAGCCCACAACGAAATTGATACGCGGACAGAAGAAGCGCTCGAGCTGACGAGAACTTTCGTAGGCAAAATTCGCAGTATGGATAGCAGCAGACTCGTCACCTACGCGACTATGCATCCGGAGCAGGATATTGTGCTGTCCTATTTCGATGTTATCGGTATTAATAAATACTACGGCTGGTATGAAGGCAGCGTGGATGGATTCAGCAGGATGCTGGAGAACTACTACATTCATGCCGAGAAGCAAGGCGCAGGCGGCAAGCCTGTCATCATGAGCGAGTTCGGCGCAGCGGGTATATTCGGAGATGCGGGCTGGGAGCCGCGCTTATTTAGCGAAGACTATCAGGCGGATGTGGTAACGCGTGCGTTGCAGATATTCCGCGACGACCCTCGCATCGCTGGCACGCTTATCTGGCATTTCGCCGACATTCGCGTCGATGTGCGAAGCGACCGGCCTTACTTCCGCGATCGTGCGCGGAGCTTTAATAATAAAGGATTGCTGAGCGAGTATCGCAAGCCGAAATTGGCTTATCGGTTAGTGAAGGAGATTTATCGGTCTGATCGGTAAGAGGAAGAGAGCAATAGAGTAAAGGAGTAAGGGAGTGGGGACTCATCCTAGTGGGATGGGTCCCTTTTTCTGTGCTATAACGTTGATATCTCCGCCATTAGCTTGGCACCTTGTGAACTGATCACGCATCTGATATATAGAAGTTTAATAGAATCAAGGTGATCGGATTGGCTGGATTAAAAGCTCTTCGTCAACCTGACTTAGTGTTGATCACTTGGACAAGAATCCCCCTTGTTCCCGGCTCTGCACGCCGAATCATTGCTGTTCGTGTGATCGGCAGCGCTGAGCCCTGCAAAGCTACTTTGGTAACGAATGGATTGCTTATCACAGCTTTGAACTGTCTGTTAGACGATTTTAAAAATCGTTTACAAGAAGAAAAAATCAAATGTGAGCGGTTATTTGTTGCTGCAGCGTTTTTGGAATATTAATGTGGGGAGGAGCGGCGGAGCTGCTCCTTTTTCTTATGACGAAGTGTATTATGAATTGCGACAGCTAGAAAACAAAAGGCCTGCTAGCTTCCTTTGACAAGTTTTAAATTTATTTTAAATTGGCTTCAGGTGAAGGATAGGTATCGCAGTTCGAAAATATCCATTAAAGAAAGAACTTAACAAAATGCACAATGCGTTAAGTTGGAGATATGCTTACTGAAAGTTGGAAAAACTATGTATTTAACATTTTGAATATATTGTATAATTAATCTAATTAAATTGAATAAGAGGTGGCCTATAATCAGAACATCTTTAGGAGCGAATACCGTTCAACCAATCAGGGACTAAATTAAGAGAGATAAAAGAATTGCTGAACCGTCGATCTTACCGAGACTATTTTTTATGAGTATTAATTCGGACCTAAGAATTAGTGATATTCTACCGCTACGTGTGAGGGATGTGAAATGGGCTACGCATTTAATGGTGCGTGAGAAAAAAACTAGAAATACTCGTCGTATATTAATAACTGAAACGCTTAAAATGAACTGGAAAAGTACTGTTATTCATTGGACGATTATGATTATTTATTTCCTTCTCGAAAGGGAGACAATCCGATTAGTCGGGTGCAGGCATGGAACATTATTAGCGCCGTAGCACGAGAGGTCGGCATCCAAGATTCGATAGGGACACATACCATGAGAAAGACCTTCGGTTATCACTTTTATCAAAAGTATAAGGATTTAGCTTTGCTTCAACAAATTTTAGGCCATTCATCACAATCCGTGACAATGCGATATATCGGTCTAACAGATGACATGATTGATCAGTCTATGAGAAACTTTGCTTTGTGAAAATAACTAATGTCTTAAAGCTGTTAAATAAATATATGGTACATACGTAATAGATTAACCGCGATTAGCAAATTAGAAACTAACCGCATTATTTTCAATACCTTCGGAAAGACATGATATCCTAAAGCTATCTAACGCGATTTAATAAATCCTTACTAGCAATTTTTTTTTGAACAGTTTGCTTTTTTCAGAAAATAAACTAGTTATGTTTAAAATTAAAAAACAATAGAATAGGTGATGAAAATGGCGTTAGCTGAAATTATGGATCTGACAGTTGCATGTCTAAGTTTCCCAAGTTTACCTACTGATATGGTTTGGAGAGACAACTTGCTTGATACAATTGAATCGTTATTCGAAGATGGACATCAGAATGTTATATTGGAGGCTAAGGAGGGTTTTGGAAAAACTATATTTCTGGGACAACTTGCTACAAGACATCCGAATAAAACTTTGTCTTTATTTATAAGACCAAATAACATGTATGGGTATGATCCTAGTATTATTAAGTATGATTTATGTAATCAGTTACAATGGATTCTTTATAAAGAAGAAATAAAAGATTTCAGCAATGTAGATGATACAGCATTGAAAATGAAACTTTTTGAATTACATAAAAGGCTTAGAAGAAACAAAGACAGATTTTTTTTCATAATCGATGGTTTAGAAGATATTCCAAAAGAGAATGAGTATATTAAAGAGTTAATTATAGAGATGTTACCGCTTGGTTATGAATCATTTAAATTTGTCTTTGCAAGTAAGAATGGATCCATAATTAAACTGCTAGATAATAAAGTAGAGACAAAAGGTTTCCCGTTGTCTGGTTTTTCTATTGATGAAACAAAATTATTGTATCACAACAATAGCATTACAGAAGACTCAATAAAAGAATTACATAAAATATGCAAGGGTATCCCGGGAAAGTTATCTGCTGTTAAAAGGAACATAAACTCAGGTCTAGATACTGAAAGAATCATTTTTGAATTACACAATCAGTTTGTTGATTTATATGAGCTAGAGTGGAGACAGATTGATGAGACGAATGATAAATTAATTGAGTTATTATCTATTACAGCACTCGATAGAAAGCTTAATGATATTAGTTTCTATTCAAAGTTATTAGATATTGATGCAAAGGTAATTGAAGGTTTCATAGATTCTATTTCCTTTTTAGAATTGAATAATAGTAAGCAAGTTACTTTTTTATCGGAAGAGATTCAGAAGTTTGCAGCTAAAAAACTAGCGCATAACAAACAACACGTTCATGATCTTTTAATTTCATTTTTTCTTAATGATCCGGAAAGTGATTTATCGATTGAATATTTACCTAATTATCTGGAATATGCAGGTAGATTTGAAGATTTTCTTAACTACTTATCACCTGAGCTGTTCGAGAAAATGCTAGTTCAAGCTCAGAGCATATATACAGTTCAACACAAGACAGATATTGCAATAAAAGCTGCAGATAATCTTTCAAGGGATGGGGATTTAATTAGATTTTGTTTGAGCAAATCTCTAATCAAGCAAAATAACCAGCCTAAGATATGGATCTCTGAAATTGAAGCAAGAATGTTACTAAATGATTACGACAGAGCTGTGGCTTTGACCCAAACGACTAACTTATTAGACGAAAGACTACATATGCTTACAATAATAGCAAAAATAAAAAAAGAGCAAGGATTAACTCCGGATTTCGAGATTTTGGAAGAGATAAAAAATCTCTACAATAGAATTGATTATAAACAGCTAGGGGAAAAAGCAGTAGTAATAGCCTCAAATTTACTTTATTGCTTTCCTGACTTGGCAATTGAGTTAATGGAGAAATTAACTGGAGGAAAATCAGGTAAAAGAGAAAACGAACTTGATTGGGCATTGGCTACTCTTTCATTAGCAGCTATTAGTACAAAGGTTGAATCTGATTCTAATCTTGAATTTACAGAAACTATTAAAGATATTAGAAGTAAAATTAAGAATCCAGAGGTAAAAAAATTCTCCACAGAAGCGGCCTTGTTGATAAGCGATTACTCTGCAAAAGAAGTGTTAGGAGAAGTTCAAAAATTAGAATCAAACACTGACCAACTTTATTTCTTAGGACACTGGGCAAAAGGGGGGAAATTCAAAGATGGAGCGGAGGACGTGCTTGAATATGCTTTGAATTTAACACTAAACAAAGCAGCGTATGCTCCAAATGCTCTGATATATCTAAACATTTCACAATTAATTAAACATATTGATGATGTATCTAAAAAGAAAAGTTATATCAATATATTTGATAGCCAAAAAAAGAATATTGAAAAATCAGGACCTACTGAAGATTACATATCATTACAGTTAATTTTAGCAGAGAATGAGAAATACTATGATGAGAATCATGCTTACCAAAGATTAATGGAAATTTATTTCTACATCTCCGAGATAGAGGATATTGAAACAAAAACTAGTGGGTTTGCAATGTTGTATATGGGAATAGCAAAAATAGATTTAGATAATGTATTAGAAGAAAAAGAAGGAATAAATACTGTTGTAAGGTCTGACTTAAACGGTGTTCTAGATAATCTATTACAAGGAACAGCAGATCAGATTCACCATCTAAAAACTTTTATTAATCAGTTTTCAAAAGTTGACATGGAATTTATATTGAACATAATTGAAAAAATTAATACAGAAATTAATAGAAATGCAGCCTACTCTTTGTGTATTCAATCTTTACTTGAAGAGAGGATAAGCGCTGTAAATATTAAGATAATTACAGATATAATCACTAAGATTACTGATCATGATTTAATAAATGAGGCAATATATGATGTAATTCATGTAGCAGCAGAAAAGGTAGAGGAAATAGATGATGATATCTTGTCAAAATTAATGTCTATATTTGATAGGGTAAGTTGGATAACAGAAGCAGAGATAAGATGTGATGCATGTTGTGAATTAATTAAAATTTTCAAATCTAATCTAAAATATAAAGTGTTCAATGAGAAAATACAAGAAGAGTTAAGACATACATGGGATAATATAGATATCGGTTGGAGAAAAATAGACATTGGTTTTAAAATTATTAGCGAACTATCTCATCATTCATTAGAACTTGCTAAAGAATATCTGGAATTGACTGAAGCATTCAGAGAAAATACTTTGTTAGATGATCCAAAAGGATCATGGACTTTTATTTCAACTTTACGACTTGTTATTCGTAGCTTTTCAGGTTTGCTTAAAGAAAAGTTTGATGTAAAGCCTGATTTTGAACGAATTAGCTTTTTAATAAAGACAATTCCTTCTAGTGGTGAAAAGGCAAGGTTATATTCAGAATTAGCAGTTTCATTTTTCCTATCAGGAAGAATTGAAGAAGGTAAATTAGTAGTTCGTGATTTTGTGAAGAAGAATGTAGAGCAAATTGCAGAAAATGATCGGCGTTATAAATATTTTATTATTAGCAACATATGCGTTTCACTTTATTTGGCACACAAATTAACAGCATTTGAAGTAATAGACGAGCTTCCGTCTCTTGAAAAAGACGTAGCTTATTTAAAGATTTGTGAGTATATTATGAGAAAATTATCTCCAACTCAACCGTTTGATGAGGTGTATGCTCAGACATTTAAATTAAACTATGAAGAGATTATAGATATATGTGAATTGCTGGAGAAAATTACCCACGATACAATCGTATATGATGTTATTAAAACAATATCATTTAGCTTGACTACTAAAGAATCAAACTCATTAATTTCAAAACAACAGAATTCAAGTATAATACAAAAATTACAGCAGTTAATTAGTGATAAATTTCCAAATCCAAGACATATTACACACGAAGGCTATAAAATCGCGTCTCTTGCATATGTATGGAGAATGGATAGAAACAAATCAATGAAATACTGGAATGATTTGGTTATAATGGCTAGGGATATTCCTAATACATCTGATAAAGCATTAGTGATTTCAATCTTATTAGGATGTTTAAATAGAAAAGAGTTTAATAACCAAAGTGATATATTGATTGAATTGGAGGGGATTGTAAGTAATATCCCAACCATGCTGGATAAAATTCAATCATATGAATCAATTTCAAATATTCTAATAGATATAGATTCTACGATGAGTAAGAAGTATTTAAAAAAGGCTATGGAGTTAACATTGAAAAAAGAGGACGAAGAGATTAATTCTGCTCAGAAAAGAATTATTGATTTTGCTCATAGAATTGATCCGGAACTTGCTAATTCTTTGGTTTCTTTAACAGATGATGACACTGCGAGAAAAAGTATTAATAAGAAACTTAATGAGCAATTGGGTGTGTTAGAACTAAGGAAGAAAATGCTCGAGAAAAAGAAGGAAAATAAACCCGAAGAAAATGGATACTCGAGGGAACAGTATGTAAAAGCATCATATAGGCTATTAGCGTCACTAAATGCTGGTAGGGTTGAAACAGTAAATTTCGAGAGTACAAAGGAGTATTTGTTATTAGCATCTAGTATTTTATTCGACAAATCATACACAACATATTCTTGGATTATTGAAAATGCAGTTAAGAGGTATTCAAATACAAACCACGCTATTACTTATTTGAGGCCAATTCTTGAATCGTGTTTAATTGCTGCTGAGGTTTCTTTAAAACTATCGAGTAGAAATACAAAACAACTTAAACTATTAAAGATAAATACAATAAAGGCAAATGACGAAAGTTTATTTATTAAGTCTGGTGAAAGAGAAGTAGCAATACAATATATTCGAGATTGGCTAGAAAAAGAGTTAAGCGACTATATAAAGATTTGTGACCCATACTTCGGCGTTGAGGATTTGGAGATATTACAATTAATTCGAACCGTAAATCCTGATTGTTATATTGAGATTCTTACAAGCGTTAAACACCACGAAAAAGTTGAGAAACCTTGGGAGAGTACCTATAAGAATTACTGGAGGATTCATCTTTCAGATCAAGATCCACCAGACACCAAAGTGGTAATAACAGGGACAAAGTCTAAAGGGGTTTTACCAATTCATGATCGTTGGTGGATTACAAAAAACTCTGGCGTAAGAGTAGGGACTTCATTTAATTCAATTGGAAAAAGAGAATCGGAAATATCTATATTAACGAAAAATGAGGTAGAAATTAGAGAAAAAGAAATGGATAAATATTTGAATATGGTTGAAAAAGAACATGAAGGTGAGAGGCTACAGTACTCAATTTTCAATTTATAAGGTTATGATAGTTTTCATCCTCATACCTCGGAAGCACCGATTGTGATCTCAAAAGTCTTTGTGAGTAGTCAGATGTGATGAGAAATATAACGGATAACTATATTTCTGTGTTCTTCTGCTAGCACACTCAATAAAGAGGTTGTTTTATTCTACGAATGAAACGAAGGACTGTATTAAAAGATAACTGAGTTTTTTGAAAAAAGCCAACACCAAATTATCAATAAGGTGTTGGTTTTTTTATGTTCGATATGCATTGCAGCAAAAGTCTAATATACGATCAATGCATCTGTTGCACTCTTTATATCGTATGCAAAGTAATGACAAAGGACATTAAGAAGGCTAAATGGAGAATAAGGTTGAGACGTATGCGAGATTATAGCAGCGTCTTTTTCTTTTCATGCTTTACTATTGAGTATTGAGATTTAATAATTCACAAAGAAGGACTATTGTACTATTTTGTCGAAATCTACCAAAGTTAATTATTTCCGTTTAGTGTTAATACATGGCGCTTAAGAAATTTCAATAGTTTACTTTAGTTAGTCATAAACAGTCCTAAGAAAAAATAATGAAACTCGACTATGAGCAGTAAACATAGCTACCACATTTAATTTGAACTGGAAGAGTCAATCAACTAGGAGGATCAGATGAGCGAGAAACAAATATCAACGACAGCATTAGCAAAAGAACTGGGGTTACAAGCAAAGCACCTGTTTCAATCTTTAACGGATGCAGGATGCATTCTAAGAGAAAACGAGGCTTGGGTATTAACCAATAAAGGTGTCGAGATGGGGGAAACAATGAAGAGTCATCCACAGCATGGTACCTATATAGCGTGGGATGGAAAGATAAAAGAATATCTTTCAGAAATTGGTGGCTCTGATAAATTATTGAGTGCAATTACACTGAGTAAGCATTTTAATATATCAAAGTTTAGAATTAACCCAATCTTATCAGAGCTTGGAATGGTTCAAAAAAATGTAAAAGGTTGGACAGTAACAAAGCTTGGAGAAAGCCTAGGTGGAAAACAATTTGAATATGAGCAAACGGGAGTCCCTTATGTTTGTTGGGATTCAAGTATACTAACAAACAAAAGACTTCTCGAGACCTTCCAGTCCGTTCAAGGAACACCTGCGGAAGATATTAAAGAAGATAAGCTACCTTCTAGTTCTAATTTTCGTGATAAGTTTGAGGCAAAGCATCGTGCAGCCGATGGACACTATGTTCGTTCTCGAGCAGAAATGTTAATTGATAATTGGCTGTATATGTCGGAAATCGTCCATGCCTATGAACGGAGATTACCAGTGGAAGAAGAGATTTATTGTGATTTCTATCTTCCTGTTGGAAAAGTATATATTGAGTTTTGGGGTCTAGAAAACGATGAAAGATATGCAGAACGAAAAAAAGAGAAGATAAAGGTCTATTCAAAATATGGATTTAATTTAATAGAACTTGTTGATAGCGATATCCAAAACCTTGATGATCTCTTACCCAAGAAGCTTTTAAAGTTCGGAATTCAAGCGTACTAAGAATAATATATTAAATATTTATTGATTTTATATAACTTTACTTAATAAGGAGTATTCCTGTTGAATAACGAATTAGCTCAATTAATGAATCAAAGTTTATTAGCTCCATTAATCTTTATATTCATGTGCATCCTCTTCTTCTTATTTCTAGGGGCAGTGTTGTATTACAGATTCCTCAGCCCTTGGATACCAGAAAAGCTTGCGAGCTTAGTTGGGTTTGCTGGATCTGCTTATATTTTAATAACCTGTGCAAATCAATATGAAAAAATAAAAAGCTTAGTTGCTTCTTGGAATGTGATAGCTATGATTATGATCATGTTTTTCTTGATAGTCACGCTTGGCGTTGTTATACGTTTAATTCCAAGTAAAAAGAAAAAGAGAGATAGGAAAACAAATCGGAAATCAAATAACAGTATTAAATCTCAACGACTGCATTCAAAGCTAAGTAGACCGGACCAAGAGATTTTAAGCAGCTCATTAGAAAGTATGTCTGGTGCTGAATTTGAACGAATACTCGCCCTCTATTTCCGCGATCAAGGATTTACGGTTCTTGAAGTCGGTATTGGTGGCAAGGATGGTGGTGTAGATCTTGTCATCATTGATCAGAGAGGTGAGAAAACAGCTGTACAGGCCAAGTGTTATGCAAATCACAATCTAATTGGCGTACAGGTTGTTCGAGAACTGGTCGGAGCTAAGCGAAACCATGATTGTATTCTTAGCCTTCTTATCACAACATCAGATCTAACAGGCCCAGCTAGAACAGAGGCGGAGAAGTTTAAAGTTGATTATTGGCACGGAGGAATAATTGAACAAAAATTAAAAACATGGGGCAAATGGAAACCGGGGAATAAGGAGTCTAAGAAAATACCTAAAACCATGAAATCCACAATTTCTGAATTACAGACAACTCAAAAACAACTAGCTGTGTCATCAGAATCTACTTGCACGTGTGGAGCTCCAATGATAAAAAGAAAGAGCAGAGAAGGTAGGGAATTCTGGGGTTGTACTTCATTTCCTAAATGTAGGAATACAAGATCAATATAGATAGATTCTATTTTTTACCGGTGATACACTTAAAGTCAGGAAAAGACGCCATATCTTGATTAAAGCCCAACACATAGAAAAGCCAAAAAGTCTAACTGATAGTTTGGAGCGAAATCATATGACATTGCCACAAGAGCTTGCTTCGATATTTCGGAGCCGACAAAAATCCTACAAAATGGTCTTAGTTCTATCTATTCTTGATGATTACAAAGAGTCATTTAATCGAAGGTTACCGCTCAACCAAGTGGCTGAGCGGTTTTTATCGTATTACCGGGATGGTAGCATGAATGGAGCACAAGTAGATTATCCGCCACAGGGATCTGCGTTTAAGTGGAGTGACTTTACACTGGGTCAAACCAAGTCGTTACTTAAAACACCCATTGATGCTTTATCCTCCATTCTGGAAGTAACACCTGATACTATTACCTTCAAACCTCATATATGGGATAAATTGAATGAAGATGTTATAGCCGAACTAAGTGAATATGCTCGCATTGAATTGTCGAACTACAATAGCCAATTGAGCTCAGCTCCGACAATATCCTTACAGGAGTCACTATCACTGATTCTAAATACGTACATTGAAGCTAAAACCCAACAGTTTGCTAATCATCAGCTAGGCAGGCTCTTTAGGCAATCGTTACCCGAGTATCTGAGAGAATTACCATTTATGAATGGAGACTATAAGGTACAAGGCTCGATAGGTCAAGGCAACTGGGCCAACATCCCTTGGCTGGCTATTCTAGATAAACGTCTTACAACAACTACTCAGCAAGGTGAATATATCGTTTACTTGTTTGCTGAAGACATGAGTGCTGTCTATTTAACTCTACTTCAAGGGGTTACTGTGCCTCTGCGAGAACGGGGAAAAAAAGACGGCTACCAGTATTTTGAGCAAAAGGTGAGAGAGATGAGGGAGCTCTTGCCACTTCAGAATCTACATAAAGACGAAAATATCCATTTAACTTCCAGTGGGATAGGGCGAGATTATCAGGTTTCTACTGTAGCGTATGTACGTTATGATCGAAACAACATCCCCGAAGATGACATTCTTATTGCTGATCTAGAAAACATGATGTATAACTATAAGCTTTACGCTGATCAAGTAACCGAACAACAGCAACCAACAGCCCCTTCAACTTTTAAATACACATTGGCACATCTCTATTTGGGTCAAGGAATTATCTCTTACTTAGGTAACAACAATTATTCTCCTATACACATCAACGAACTAGTCTCCAATCAAGCAACCGTGCTTATCTCGGGGGACGATGTTAAAAACCCCAAAGAACGGATTCAACATGTGGGGAGAGCCTTACAGGAGCTAGGTCAAATTTCGGTAGAAGATGGGTACTACTCATTAACTCCGCAAGGGACAGAATATTATTTAGCTTTTGATGAAAATAAGTGGAGATTGAGCCCAGAACAGGTTCAATTAATTAGACGTTATCTGGGAGAATCAAATGGTGACCATGCTACTAATCTCGCTAAGGTAATGAATCTAGCTATTTCAATAGTGGGGGAGCTTGGTACATTTACGCTAGACGAATTCAATACCGCTTTTATTTCGGCAATGGGGCTTGAAGAAGAATGGGGAACGGTTACGCAAGAGAACAGATCTCGCTTTATGCTGAATTGGTTAGAGGAGCTTCAATTTGTGAAGAAAACGGGAGATCAATATATGTTCCAATTAGATGAGGAGGCCGAGCCTTTGGATACAATGACGGTTTCGGACCGCTTAAGTTATATTAAATCCTTCATCCGTAACAAAGGATTTCACTTTCCGAATGAGTTAATAGAGAACTTATACCTATCTCTCAAAACAAAACCCTTTGTCATTCTAGCAGGTGTCTCTGGGACGGGAAAGACGAAGCTAGTGAAATTATTCGCGGAAGCGTTAGGTGCTCTTAGTCATAACCATCAATTCACTCTTATTCCTGTGCGTCCAGACTGGAGTGATCCGTCGGACCTTATAGGCTATAAGGATTTATCGGGTGCGTTTCGTCCAGGACGGTTGGCGGAGGCGCTTGTCGAGGCTTCAAAACCAAGCAATCAACGGAAGCCGTATTTCATTTGTTTGGATGAGATGAACTTAGCTAGAGTAGAGCATTATTTCAGCGATCTACTTAGTATTATTGAAACGCAGGAGTGGCAGGGTGAGGCAATCGTGACGATGCCTCTTATTAACAAGGACACTCTTGCATCAGATGACCAACCAATTTACGGGAACCTATCGCTCCCGGATAATGTTTATTTAATTGGGACTGTCAATATGGATGAGACGACGCATCCTTTTAGCAAAAAGGTACTGGACCGCGCCAATACGATTGAATTTAACTACATTAATCTTGAGCAATTTCCAGATCAAGTTATTCAATCGAATGAAGCAACAACTATTAAGACCTCTAATGCTTTTCTACGCAGTGAGTATTTACAGCTCATTGATGCTTACGGGGAGAATCAAGAGCTGGTGAAGCAAGTGACAGCGAAGCTGGTCAAAGTGAATAACATATTGGAGCAGGTTCATTCGCATGTTGGATTCCGTATACGAGATGCCGTTTGCTTCTATATGATCTATAACGAACGGTTCAGTCTTATGGGTGAGGATGAAGCATTCGATTTACAGCTTTTGCAGAAAATATTGCCACGCGTACAAGGCAGTAGCTCATCGGTCAAGCGCGTGCTTCTTCTCCTTATGCAGGAAGCGTTAGGCAAAGCTTTGTCAGTGAATAGCTTGATGGATGACGCCTCCGATCTGTACATGAAGTGGAGTGCACATGAACCGGAAGAAAGAGCTAAATACCCGATGAGTACTCGGAAAATAGCCTTTATGTTACGGAGGTTAGAGGAAGATGGATTCACCTCCTATTGGCTCTCTTAATCAGAGTGTTGAGCTGCTACGGGTCGAAACGAGCCTGTTTAATTTGTACATACAGGGTAAGCCGTTCCATCCAACGGTAGATACGCTGCAATTGCATAGAAATGATGACAATCAGCTTATAGAAGCACAACTGCAAATTTCTGCGCCCTCGACTGCACTTTCAATAGAAAAGGTTTCAATGTTTCATCCTGAGACAAAGGAACTATCGGATTGGAAGACGGGAATACCGAGCTATCCGCTCTTTTATGAAACGCAGGCTTACGAGATCGTCATCGAAAAAAAACAAGACATTCCGCTTACCTTTTTTCATGAAAATGTTTATTTGAGGCAAGCGGTCAAGCCGCTGGGCAGTATGATCCTATCAGGCGTTTTAAACTTTCAGAATGAGGTTGGACTGACTGATCTGGAGCTGCGTTTGAATGGACAGGCTATTTTACTGCTTCAGCTTGAAGTTTTTCCAGTCAAAATGGATTATAAAAATGATTATCAAATGATATTAAACGACGTCAATCAACAAATCTATAACTTATCTTTCGATTTTTTGCGTAAAACGTACAATCTCACGGGTCTCAAGGAAACACGCCATCAAAGCTTAACCGAGTTCTTCACGATCCTTCAGCATGTATTCGCTCAGCTTGTACAGGCGGTGGAACGGATTAATAGCTCGCCTCACTCCAAGCATCAAGTGGAGAACCGAGTAGTAGAATCAGGACGTTTGAAGAAGACGGGGAAGGAGAGCATTTCCTATCTGACCAAGCGTCCGCAACTGCTCGTACAGGACGATAAGCTTGGTTTTATTCCAATGAACGGACAACGCTATTACCCGAGCCATGCGATTGAGACGAAGCGGTATGTGGATTACGATACGAACGAGAATCGTTTTATTCGTTGGGTTCTGCTCCGTATTGCCAGCAAGCTTAAAGAACTGAAGGCTCGCCTAGCTGAGAAGGGACGCCTTAAGGATCCAATACTGGCGCGGAAGTTGAATGATATGCAATCACAGCTACAAAGGATGCTCAAGCTAGATTTTTTGAACGTTAAGGAGATGAGGCAGCTCTCCGTATCGCTTGTGCTTCAGATGGCGCCGGGATACCGCGAGGTGTATCGTAACTATTTGATGTTGATGAAGGGACTCTCTATCCAGAGTGATCTGTTCCGATTATCGATGAAGGATCTGGCGCAGCTATATGAATACTGGTGTTTTCTCAAGATTCATGACTTGCTGAGTCGTAAGTATGAGCTGTTGAAGCAAGATATTATTAAGGTGAACCGGACAGGCGTGTTTGTTACTTTAGACAAATCGCAAAAGGCAAAGATGGTTTACCGTAATCCGAAGAATAGCGAGATTTTTACGCTGTACTACAACACTTTGCCAAGTGGTGAGCAAACGCCGACGATTTCTCAAAGTCCCGACAATGTGCTGACATTGAAGAAGAACGATTCCGATGCGGAATATAAGTATATTTTTGATGCGAAGTATCGGCTCAATCCAGCGTATGAGGGGACTCCCTATCGAAGGGATTACACGCTTCCGGGACCGGAGGAGTCCGATATTAATACGATGCATCGGTACCGTGACGCTATTGTGTACGCAGAGGGAAGCGGGAAAGAACTGGAACGCAGCATGTTCGGGGCTTATGTGCTATTTCCCTATCACAATGAGGAGCAATATGAAGAGCATAAATTTTATAAAAGCATTGAGCTGATCAATGTTGGAGCTCTACCGTTCTTGCCGGGATCCACCAAGCTGATGGAAGCCTTCCTGGATGAAATCATTATGGATAGTCCAGAGAAGGCATACGAGCGCTCGGCAAGGCCGCGTGGAACGAAAAATTATTACGAGAACAAGCTTATCGGTAAAAATGTACTGGTAGGATCACTCCGGGAGGTACAGCAGCTCGATGATGCGTTACAACTTAAGTTTTATCATGTACCGCTTGAGAATATCTCGGATCACAAGCTGCTTACTCAGCTCGAATACGTGGCACTCTATCAGTCGATAAAGAAGTTTGAGCCACGCGGGGAAACGGGTATTCACTGGTACGGTAAAATCTCGGACTGGAAGGTCGTGCGGCGCAAAGAGATTACCGAGCGACCAGCAAGATCGGGCACGGAAGAAAAACTGTATGTGAAGTTTACGGTAGGAGAGTGGGTAAAGCGGGATAAGCCGATCATTCCGGGGGGACGAGGGATCTATACACTCTTGTACACCTCAAAGTATGTGTTCGACCGAGCTTTAGAGATTGCAGAGCTGAAGCTGGAAACGGAAGAGGATCTACGAGAGTGGCGTGAGCAACGGAGAATAGGACCTGTTACAGTCGAGCTGGATCACGAGCAAGTAGATTTGGCTAGTAGGGTGCTGGGGGTTGGACGGTTATCTTCAACGTAACGTATGAATGAAGCACTCTCTTGGACGAGCTCAGGAGCAGCGGAAGCAGAAGAAAACCTCCGTAAAGCACATGGGCTAAACGGAAACCAGCTTGATAGGAAAAAGACCGTCAAGGATGTAATCTATGCATCCTGACGGTCTTTTTTTTTACTAAACCACCATTAAACCAACCGCTCCGTATCCTGCGTACGCTCCACCAGCACACGCATCAAGCCCTGTAATACATGCAGACTTCAGCAATATTTATCCATCATTTTATTTAAAAAATTTCGAAAGTCTTCAACATAGGTTTTGGGCTCTACGATTTTTAGATTTGTGCCGAAACTTGCTAAAAATTGAAATCCAATACTGTTTTGAGGGACATAAATGGTTGCTAATAAAAATTCAGAACTATAGGATTCAATACTCTTTCGACCGTACCTTTCAATGAATTGATCTTTTATGATATGTGAAATTAATGCCTTAATAGCGACTAATTGCGGTTGATAACTTGCTTCGTGTTCTTGTTCTAATAAATATTGTCTAGGGTTAAATGTTTTTTCACCCATATTAAGATTATCGATCCGAGATAATTTAAACGTTCTATATCTCATACGATGTAAACAGAATCCTTTCAGATACCAACTTGTTTCGCTAAAATGAAGCTGATATGGCTCGACAATTCTATTCGTCGTGGTGCCATTTTTATCTATATAATCAAATGAAACTAATCTTCTCTTTAATATTGATTCTTGACACGTCTTCAAGGTTTGAATAATCTCAGACCGACCCTCCCAATCATAAAATGACAGTTGAATTGAACTTTTCAGAGACAATGGGCTAACCATCGCTTCTATTTTTTTTAGAGTAATTTCAACTTCTTCGCTAATTAGAATTTGTTCCAATCCGCCGAGCGCAGTTAATATATTCCCTAAGTCGGAGCTGCTTAAAAGACGTTTATCAACCTTGTATTCATCCATAATACCGTACCCACCATTAACTCCATGGATAGAATAGATCGGGATGTTTGATAAGCTCAGTGTTTCCATATCGCGAAGAATAGTTCTTTTGGAAACATTAAATAATTGCGCGAATTCTTTTGTTGAAACGACATTTTTTTTCAGCAATATCATGATTATAGAAATAAGTCTCTCGACCTTGTCCATATTTCCTCCTCTTATTTCTCTACTTAATCTAAGAATGGTGACAATGGAATTGCAGAACAAGTGATTGAATTTTATTCGGAGGCTTTAAGCTCAAATGAAGTAAAAAAGGTTAAGTTTAGGGATATCCCACAAGATCCAAACTATCCACTGCCAGAAAATGAGTTAAATATGATTATGGAGTCTTCAATAGAATTCACAGGCGGGAAAATAATGATGTCGGATATTTTGCCTTCAATGAAGATGGTGACAGGTGAGTTGGTGAAAGGAAATAATGTACTGATTAGTCTAGTCATCGATGATAAACAAATACTGGAACAATACTTTAATCATTTATCTGTTGGTGGCAATGTTATGATGCCGTTATCCAATACTCCTTGGTCTTCGTGCTTTGGAATGCTGGTTGATAAATTTGGGATTAATTGGAAATTTAATAGTGACGCATATAAGTTTCTTGATAAAGTCATATCCAACAAACAGTAACTCATTCTAAAAAAATGGTCTTGCAATTGAAGACCATTTTTTAATGGAAATATGAATCAATTTGAAAGGAAAATGTATTTTATCTATGGAAATTGAAAATATGATTCCAGCAAAATCGAGAGAAGATGTGAGGATTTGGCTGCAAGAAAATGGAAAGACTAAAAAATCTTGCTGGAGCTTGGTTAGTATGACGCCTACCCCTAATATGATGTTATATTTGGACGCGGTCGAGGAAGCTTTGTGCTTTGGATGGATCGATGGAGTCAAAAAGAAAAATTCTGAAACGGAGCTGGCTCAGAGGTTGTCTCCTAGAAGCAAAAAAAGCTCATGGACTGAATTAAATAAAGAACGTGTCCGCCGCCTCGAAAAGTTGGGGTTAATGAGAGACGAAGGAAGAAGAGTTCTTCCTAATATGGATTACAATTCTTTTAGAATAGATGAAGATATAGAGCAAAGGCTAAAAGAGGAAAAGCAAGTATACGATAATTTCATGGCATTTCCAGATCTTTATAAAAGAGTTCGGATCGACACGATACAAAGCAATAAGAATCAGTCGGAATTGTTTAGGAGCAGATTAGACAATTCATAACAAATACTAGAGAAAATAAAATGTACGGTCAATGGAATGATAATGGACGTCTACTAGATTATTAAGATGACCTGGATAAGTTTACCAGTGTCCAGTTATTTTACCAAGCTGCTAGCTGATTGTTTTTCTTTCCACATCATTGTAATGACAAGACCAATAAACATAATGACGGCGGCAAAGAGATACGGATAGTTGATGTTTACATCAAATAATATACCGCCTAACGCGGGTCCGACGATATTGCCCAAGCTTGTATATGTTGAGTTCATTCCAGCGATAAATCCTTGTTCTTTTTCGGCAGTCTTTGATAAATAGGTCGTTAATGCTGGTCGTAGCAAGTCAAATGCGAGAAAGATGAAGCAAGTAACTAGCAAAATGGCTAAATAGCTGGAGATCATGGTGGATACTACCGCAAGAAATACGCCAGCAATTAAGCATATCTGGATGAGTTTCTTTTCACCAAGCGTATCTACCATTTTACCAAACATAAAGACCTGAACGACAACCCCGAAGATTGCACTAATTGTAATTATGGTTGCAATATCTTTTGGATTGAAACCAAATTTATGATCTGAAAACAGACTAAATACTGTTTCATATGCTGATAAACCAAAGGCTAGTACAAACACAATAATAAAGGCAATAATGTATTGTGAATGAAGTGATCGTTTAAGATCAGTTACAAAGCTGGTACCTTTTTTGAGCTGAGTGGTTTCCAAAAGCTGCTGTTTGCTTAGCGGCTCTTTTAAAATAAATAGGGATGACATACATGTTAATAATGCGAAGCCAGCAGCAAAGTAGAATGGGGCACGCACACCTAGCTCAGCAATAAAACCTCCGATACCAGGGCCAATAATAAAACCGATACTAATAGCAGCGGAAATATAACCCATTGCTTTGGGCCTTTCCTCTACTGAGGTAATGTCTGCAACAAAGGCAGTTACGGCAGGCATAATAAATGCACCACTAATGCCTCCTAGAATTCTGGACAAATAAAGAACAGATACATGTGTGCCAAGTCCAAAGATCACCTCTGATATACTGAAGAGGAATAAGCCGATAACGATCATTTTCTTTCTGCCGTAAGTGTCAATCCATCGTCCTGCAAGGGGAGACATGAGAAGTTGTGCAAACGCAAAGGCCGCCATAAGATAGCCCATCGATTGGCCTGATAAATGCATAATATTCATAAAGGATGGCATAACAGGGACGATTAATCCGACTCCTAGAAAAACAATGAATATATTACTTAATAGAATGAGTAAAACTGTTTTTTGTTCTTTCAATGGTTTTTTCATGAAGAAATACCTCTCTCTGTACAATCATAGCTGTGAAATACCTCTCCAAAATACGGTCCATGAGGCATTTAATTTATCATCCAAACGTTGTTCATTATTCCCATATGCAAGCTCTAACATGATCGAATCAACTACACCTAAGAAGGCAAGAGTAGGGATGGAGGCGACATCTTCCATGATGGCTTTGGCATCGATCCAATCTTGGAATTTGCTTTCTAGTACGGTTTGAATTTTTTCTTCCGTATCAATTACTTCCTCATTAATCGCTTCTGCCAGATGAAGAGGGGGGAAAAAAGACATACGCAGCCAAAACTTTAACTGCTCGCTCTTTTGAAACAAATCAATGACCAATTGCAGATATCCAAATAAATCCGCTTTGGGATTTTGTTTATCCACTTTACTCAAATATTTTAGTTTCGATGAGATTTCTGCCTCTTTGGCATCTTGTAATACTTGTAGAAATAAATCATCTTTCCCTTTGAAATGAGCATAAAGAGACTGTTTTCTCATACCAACATCCTCGGCAATTTGAGATAGAGATGCTCCCTCATACCCATGAATTGTAAAAAACTTTAAAGCTACGTCTTTAATCTCATTACTTTTCAATATTATCACCTCGAATATTAACGAACGTTCGTCAGTTATTTTATCAAATTTAATTTCTTTTTACAATTGTAACTTGCTCTCATTGTTTAATAAAATTGGAGGATAGCCGAATTCCCCTAGGCTCCACCAATAAAACAAATCAACCACGCCCATAGGACGTGGTTTTCTGTTCATATCTACATTTTCAATAAACTTCCTTCAAAAGTTCAAAAACTTCTTCTATCGTGAGACCAAAGGATTTGTAATACGAAGTGTCAATAACCATCTGCTTCAAGATCATTTCATTGCGTTTTTGAAGCATCTCGTCGGACGAGAGTTCGGCTATAAAACATCCTTTGCCGGTTACGGTGTAAATCAAACCCAATCGTTCGAGTTCCTCCCACGCTTTTTTAACGGTAATGATACTAACACGAAGCTCCGTGGCGGCCTGTCGTATGGGTGGCAAACTATACCCATTTTCTAGTTCGCCCTTAAGAATTTGTGCGCTGATTTGTTCAAAAAGCTGCTGATAGATGGGTTTGTCAGATGTGTTCGAAATAGCGATGTTCATTATATTTCTACTTTCTCAAACCGTTTGATGGCAATATGATAAGCGATAATTGTAAATAGCGCAAATATCACGATGCCCGTGATCAGGATGGATAATTGAGTTGCCAAATGAGCAGTACCTGTTCCTTTGAAAAGATCAGACACGAATGAATTCTCTATTCCGAGCCACTCTGCGCCTCCAGCGAACAGCATAGCAGCTGTAATGGATGCAATCGTTGCTGCGCCGTATTTAAAAGCTGTCTTATAATACATGGATATAAAAATAATATTAAAGATCGCAATCATGATGAAACATAGTCCCCAAAAACCTAAGGATGGTCCGAAGAAATAGGATGTCAAATTCGGATATAAGCGAATACTAATCATGCCATATATCATTGCAACAACAATGTGCATTAATTCCAGGATTACAATAACGGATACCTTTGCTTTTACAATGTCTTTTTTTGTTACTGGCAGTATGCTTGTAAATATTAAATCATTCTGAGTTTTATACCCTGCAAACATATTCGGTATCGTGATAAAACAAAAGTAAAGGATGACAAGGAAATATAACCATCCTGGAATTAGCATTAAGGCTCCCGTCAAAAAAGGCAGGATATAAAAGAAAGGACTTACGCCTAATTTTAATTCTTTCATTAATAAGTTATACATACATATCCTCCTTTTTCGAGAAGTAGATCATAATCTCCTCAAGATTCGGTGCGGATGATTTAATATCTGATGATGGATCAAAGTCTTTCGTATGGATCAAGCCTGTAAAGCCAAAAGAATTTGTTTTGTAGGCGATTAGTTTGTTTTTGATCATATCCAATTGCTCTTTCTTACCATTCAACAAGAGATACGTATCTACAAATTGTTCCTTTTCCGCGCTGTTGATAATTTGTCCGTTATGGATATAGGTAATATAATCTGCACATTTTTCCAAGTCGGATGTGATATGAGTTGAAAACAGGATACTGATCTCGCCATCTTGCACCAACTCCTGAAAAATATCCAGCAGATTGTCTCTGGCAACCGGATCGAGTCCGCTTGTTGGTTCATCTAGAATAAGAAGCTTTGCACCGTGTGATAAGGCAAGGGCCAAGCTGTATTTTACTTTCATGCCGGTTGATAATTCAGATATTTTTTTGTTTTCATTCAAATTGAATTTTTTCAAATACTTGTAATAGGTTTCATCATCCCAATTCGAATAGAACCTTTTGATCACATTCGTTAACGTTTTGATTTTACTGCGCGAATAAAAGTTGATGTCTCCAAATGCAGAGCCAATCTCTTGTTTTAATTCAACTTCATGCTCGGCCATGTTCTTGCCTAAAATATCAATCTCGCCGCTATCCATACGTGTCAAATTCAAAATGGATTTTATAGTGGTTGTTTTTCCCGCACCATTGGCTCCGATAAATCCCATAATATAACCCTTTTCCAGTTGAAAAGATATATTTTGTAAATGAAAATGTTCATATTTTTTATTTAAATTTTTAATATCTAACGCAAGCATATAGCCAACCTCCTTAAAAATTGTGTATGTTGTGCATGCACAATATATCATTGAGACAGTTCTTATGTCAATTATTATTATCAAATCCACATCTACTCATATGGCATGCAAGAGATCGTCGTTTTGATCACGATAGTTTCCATATAAACTCAAATACGAACGGCGAAAATGCCGTTTTTTTGTTGTCAGAAATATTCTTGACTTGGAGTCAACTCCAAGTTGTAGAATTAAGTTAATCCTACGTAGGGAGCTGTTAAAGTCAAAATGGAAAAAAATCAACTGATTGAGTTTGTTGACGGTAAGCTTATTATTCATTTGATTACTAAATCGTGAAACGACAACCCTATATATTTCTGAAAAAATTAAGATTAAATCTAATGTACTAGATAGCTCAGTAATTTTTGAAGTTGCCCTTTAATTAAGAGGAGCAGCTTCTTTTTTATGAAGCAATACCGTTTAACATCAGAGCTTTTCACTTAGTGTCAGAATAGATAAAGGGTCATCTTGTTTATTTTTTGTTTATCGTAGCTTGGTATACTTTTGTCGATTAACAGCTAACAAAGTCGAATCGGCAGGACTATTGACTTATTTCAAGAGGAGGCTTAGCTTCAGACGATAATCAATTGACAGAAAGACAAAATATAATCTTGATTTGAAGGAGTGGGTAGTCTTGCGTAGAGCAATGAGAAAAATGATGGCAATCGTAATGGCCAGTGCCTTATTATTCAACTTATTCAGTATGGTAAATCCGGGAATAGCGGAAGTAAGCGGAGCACCTTCAGAAAAGTGGATCAAAAAAAGCTCGATTAGCCTCTCGAGCATTGCTTATGGCAACAACATGTATGTGGCGCTTACAAGCGGAAATGATCCTAAGATCGTAACTTCGACAGACTTGGTTAATTGGGTGGAACAGAAGCAGATCGATAACCAGACTAAGCCGCTCAATACGGTTAAATTTCTTAATGGACAGTTTGTCATTGGAGCTAACTTTTTTAATAACAGCCAGATAGGTTCCACTTTTTTATTTTCGCCTGACGGAGTCCATTGGACAGGGCAAACGATCGTAAAGCCACCGCAATACTCGATTTCATCTATTACATATGGAAAGGGTATTTATGTTGCTTCCAGTTTTTTTGGAGAAATGGCATCGTCTACGGACGGTGTAACGTGGAGCACTCCGGTGAAAGCTTTGAGTCAGATTGCCGAGGTGCGCTTTATTAATGGTCATTTTGTAGCGGTTGGCTACTATGAGACAATGCCGGGTATGATGATGGGGAATAACGCCATCGTAACCTCAACGGACGGTTTAACATGGAACAGAAAATTGCTCTCTTCCAATAGGATGGGGGGCTTGAATTCGGTCGCAAGCAATGGTGATAAGGTTATAGTAGCTAGTTTCATTGAGGCGCTTCGTTTTTCCGCAAGCGCTATGGATCAATCTACTATGTCAGTGGAATCAATAAATAGTTTAACCAACGGCTATATCAAAAAATTGACATATGCAAGCTTCGATGGTGGCCTTTTTGTTGCGGTTGGAATAAATGGAGGGATCCTGACGTCAGCCGATACGGTAGATTGGACAAGTGAGTCCATTTCTGGTGCCACTACTGATTTCCTCGATGTGATTGAAGCTGGTCGTTCCGTAGTCGCAGTTGGAGCAATTGGTGTATATCAACGTCTGGGGCAAATTCAGGACTCCGTTCTTACACCGAACATAGGAAGCTTTGATAAGAAAACATCAGCCCAGTCGGATGTAACGACGACGCTAACGTTAAACGGCAACACGCTTAGCGGCATTACGCAAGGCGGTCAAGCGCTCGATCCGGATACGGACTACACAGTAACAGGCAACAGTGTAACGATCAAGAAAGCATACTTAGCCGGATTACCGGTAGGCACCGCTACACTGACATTCCAATTCAGCGGCGGAGCCGATCAGACGCTGGTGATTACGGTTGTTGATACGACACCGAACAATAGTGTGATCAGCCCAGTAGCAGCGAACTTCGATAAGAAAACATCCGCCCAGTCGGAAGTAACGACAACGCTGACGTTAAACGGTAATACGCTCAGCAGCATTACGCAAGGTGGTCAAGCGCTGGATCCGGATACGGACTACACGATAACGGGCAGCACCTTAACGATCAAGAAAGCATTCTTAGCTGGACTGCCGGTAGGTACCGCAACACTGACATTCCAATTCAGTGGCGGAGCCGACCAGACGCTGGTGATTACGGTTGTTGATACGACACCGAACAATAGTGTGATCAGCCCAGTAACGGCTAGCTTCGATAAGAAAACATCCGCCCAGTCAGATGTAACGACAATGCTGACGTTAAACGGCAATACACTCAGCATCATTGCGCAAGGCGGTCAAGCGCTCGATCCAGATACGGACTACACAGTAACAGGCAACAGTGTAACGATCAAGAAAGCATACTTAGCCGGATTACCGGTAGGCACCGCTACACTGACATTCCAATTCAGCGGCGGAGCCGATCAGACACTGGTGATTACGGTTGTTAATACAACACCGAACAACAGCACGATAAGCCCAGTAGCAGCGAACTTTGATAAGAAAACATCCGCCCAGTCGGATGTAACGACAACGCTGACGTTAAACGGTAATACGCTCAGCAGCATTACGCAAGGTGGTCAAGCGCTGGATCCAGATACGGACTACACAGTAACGGGCAGCATAGTAACAATTAAGAAAGCATACTTAGCTGGACTGCCGGTAGGCACCGCAACACTAACATTCCAATTCGGCGGCGGAGCTGACCAGACGTTAGTGATTACGATTAGTGATACGACGCCGAATAACAGCACGATCAGCCCAGTAGCAGCAAACTTCGATAAGAAAACATCCGCCCAGTTGTATGTAACGACAACGCTGACGTTAAACGGCAACACGCTAAGCCGCATTACGCATGGCGGTCAAGCGCTCGATCCAGATACGGACTACACAGTAACGGGCAGCACAGTAACAATTAAGAAAGCATACTTAGCTGGACTGCCGGTAGGTACCGCAACACTGACATTCCAATTCAGTGGCGGAGCCGACCAGACGCTGGTGATTACGGTTGTTGATACGACACCGAACAACAGCACGATAAGCCCAGCAGCAGCGAATTTCGATAAGAAAACATCCGCCCAGTCGGATGTAACGACAACGCTGACGTTAAACGGTAATACGCTCAGCAGCATTAAGCAGGGTGGTCAAGCGCTCGATCCGGATACGGACTACACAGTAATAGGCAACAGCGTAACAATCAAGAAAGCATACTTAGCTGGACTGCCGGTAGGCACCGCAACACTGACATTCCAATTCAGTGGCGGAGCTGACCAGACGTTAGTGATTACGATTAGTGATACGACGCCGAATAACAGCACGATAAGCCCAGTAACGGCGAGCTTCGATAAGAAAACATCGGCTCAATCGGATGTAACGACAACACTAACGTTAAACGGCAACACGCTAAGCCGCATTACGCAAGGCGGTCAAGCGCTCGATCCAGATACGGACTACACAGTAACAGGCAACAGCGTAACGATCAAGAAAGCATACTTAACCAGAGTCCCGGTAGGCACAGCAACACTGACATTCCAATTCAGTGGCGGGGCCGACCAGATGTTGGTGATTACGGTTGTTGATACGACACCGAACAACAGCACGATCAGCCCAGCAGCAGCGAACTTCGATAAGAAAACATCGGCTCAATCGGATGTAACGACGATGCTGACGTTAAACGGTAATACGCTGAGCATCATTAAGCAAGGTGGTCAAGCGCTCGATTCGGATACGGACTACACAGTAACAGGCAACAGCGTAACGATCAAGAAAGCATACTTAGCTGGACTACCGGTAGGCACCGCTACACTGACATTCCAATTCAGTGGCGGAGCTGACCAGACGTTGGTAATTACGATTAATGATACGACGCCGAATAACAGCACGATAAGCCCAGCAGCAGTGAATTTCGATAAGAATACATCGGCCCAGTCGGATGTAACGACAACGCTGACGTTAAACGGCAACAACACGCTCAGCCGCATTACGCAAGGCGGTCAAGCGCTCGTACTGAACGCCGACTATTCAGTAACGGGCAGCACGGTAACAATTAAGAAGGCTTACTTAGCCGGACTGCCGGTAGGCACCGCAACACTGACATTCCAATTCAGTGGCGGAGCTGACCAGACGTTAGTGATTACGGTTGTTGATACGACACCGAACAACAGCACGATAAGCCCAGCAGCAGCGAACTTCGATAAGAAGACTTCGGCCCAGTCGGATGTGACGACAATGCTGACGTTAAACGGCAACACGGTAAGCCGCATTACGCAAGGTGGTCAAGCGCTCGATCCAGATACGGACTACACGATAACGGGTAGCATCTTAACGATCAAGAAAGCATATTTAGCTGAACTGCCTGTAGGCACCGTAACACTGACATTCCAATTCAGCGACGGAGCAGACCAAACGTTAGTGATTACGATTAGTGAGACGACGCCGAATAACAGCACGATAAGCCCATTAGCAGCGAACTTCGATAAGAAGACTTCGACCCAGTCGGATGTAACGACAACGCTGACGTTAAACGGCAACACGCTAAGCGGCATTACACAAGGGGATCAAACACTCACGCTGGATACGGACTACACAGTAACGGGCAGCACGGTAACAATTAAGAAGGCATACCTGGCCGGATTACCGGTAGGCACCGCAACACTGAAATTCCAATTCAGCGGCGGAGCCGACCAGACGCTGGTGATTACGGTTGTTGATACGACCATTATTAGTCCACCAATTATTAACGAGCCACAGCCTACTGAGCCTAATAACTCTGCAGATATTTATGTTAATGGAAAAGTGGTCAGCGCGGGGACTGTAACACAAAGTACAAGAAATAACCAATCGGTTATTACGATTGCGGTCGATCAAGCCAAATTAGCTGATAGGCTGGCAAAGGAAGGTCAAAGTCCGGTTATTACGATTCTTATGAATTCCAAATCCGACATAATCGTTGGGGAATTAAATGGTAATATGGTGAAGGCTATGGAGAACAAGCAAGCTACCCTTGAGCTCAAAACCGACAAAGCAAGCTACTTCCTGCCTGCAATTCAAATCGATATCGACGGAATTCAAAAACAGTTGGGCGGTTCTATTGCCTTACAGGACATAAGCATTCATATTGAGATTGACAAGCCTGCACCAGCTATGACAAGTGTCGTAGAAAACGCTGCTAGGAATGGAGCGTTTACGATTCTCGTGCCTCCGGTTGATTTTAAGGTCAGTGCGAGCTACGGGGAGCGAGTAGTAGAAGTGACGCAATTTAGCACTTATGTTAAGCGGCAGATTGCGCTTTCTGATGAAATTGTGCACAGTGGTATTACAACAGGCATTGTAGTCGATCCGGATGGCAGCGTACGTCATGTACCAACCCAGGTCACCTTGATTGACGGACAGTATTTTGCACAAATGAATAGTTTGACAAACAGCACTTATGCGGTTGTATGGCATCCAATTGAGTTTGCGGATGTTGCGAGTCATTGGGCGAAGGATGCCATTAATGATATGGGCTCCCGAATGATCGTGGATGGCAGAGGAAATGGGAACTTCGATCCTAGTCTTGACATGACCCGTGCCGAATTTGCTACGATTCTTGTTCGCGCTCTGGGTTTGAGGCCGATAGCTGAAAAAGCGCCTTTCTCAGATGTCAACCAAAGTGATTGGTATAATCAAGCAATCGGTACAGCACATGCGTATCACTTGATTAGCGGGTTTGAAGATGGCACGTTCAGGCCGAATGAGAAGTTGACTCGTGAGCAAGCGATGGTGATGATCTCTAAAGCTATGATACTCACGCAGTTGAAAGAAAGGCTTCCAATGAAAGATTTGGACGAGCTGCTTCGGTCATTTGGACTGGTAAACATGTCTAACTGGGCGAAGCAGGGCATTGCTGACTGTATCCAAGCTGGAATTGTAGTGGGGAAAAGCAATTCGGATCTTGCGGCGCAAGCCAGCATTACTCGTGCTGAAGTAGCCGTTATGATGAAACGTTTGCTGGAAAAATCGGATCTCATTTAACGAAATGCAATACAGCAGGTTCAGCTCGATCACAAAATGTGGTCGAGCTGATTTTGTCAGTATGGCAGACTAAAATGAAATAATTCTTTACTCCAATATCTGAATCAATATAATTACGATAGTGGCTATTCGTTCAATTTCTCGATGTGACTTCGCCATGCATATGCACTGGCTGTAAGACGATGACCAGCTGGAGCTTTTCAGAGAAAGGGGGAGAAAGCGTTGTTAAGAAAAGTTCTGATGATTTGTCTCATCGGTATAATTTCTATTTTGCTCATTCCGCTGTCTATGTACATGGATAATGGGAAGCGTACATACGATCCGCAAGTCCATAACGGCATCATGGATTTATCCTCGTGGCGTTACGGACAAGATGACAGAATCAGATTAGATGGCGAATGGGAATTTTATTGGAATCAATTGCTGACTCCGGAAGACTTCAAAGCTTCTAGCGACGGGCTGCTATCCGAAGATAAAATATATGTGGAAGTACCTTCCACTTGGAATGGCATAGATGATTTCGGAAGTCCGCTGCCTGCCTATGGTTCCGCTACATACCGGGTCGTATTGAAAAATGTGCCTGTCGAAGGCATATTCGCAATCAAGAAAACAAATATTCGATTTTCAAGTGTCGTCTTTGTCAATGGGCATCGTCTGTTGGAAGATGGCAAGACGGCATTGCAGTCTGCGGAGTACCAGCCGGGGAATGTTCCACAGTTGGGCTTTTTTGCATCTGATCAAGGAGAAATCGAGATTATCGTACAAGTATCCAATTACGATTATATTAACGGTGGTATTCCGCTCTCGCTATATTTCGGGGAACAGTCGGCGATGGTGGGGCATGAGAATAAGACTCTGATGGGTGAGTTCGTTATTCTTGCGATACTGGGCACATTGGCGCTTATCTACCTCATTTGCTTCGCTGTAGCGATGTTGTTTCACAGAATGGATTATTTGCTACTGGCGTTTTCGTTCATTTGTACGTTGTTTTCGATTTATCACGGTCTGATGGGAGAAAGATCTCTTTTGCTGCTTTTGCCCGATTTGTCATTTCAGGTTTTATATAAATTGAAGGATATCTGCTCTATCGCTTGTTTAATTATACTGGCTATTGTTTTCTATCAAATGCAAAAAAGTCTGATTTCATGGAAGCTTATTCAAATAATAACTGCTGTGCTTGGCAGTTTTGTGGTTCTGATTGCCATACTGCCTATTCACACGTATACGTCCATTCAGGGATATGTTATCGGCATATATGAATTTATGTTGATTTGGATGCTGGTGAAAGTTGCCGCGTTATATGTTAGAAGCGAAGCGAGAGATCGAATCAAATCCTTGTTGTGGTTCATAGCTATTTTGACGATCAACCTGTATTCATTGGACATCATTTTGCTTGCCTTGTCCTGGAAAGAAAGCCTGTGGCTTTGCCAGTTTTATATCGTGTTTTTTAATTTCATCATGATCTGTCTCATCGTGCTCCGCTTTTTTGAGGCCTATCACACAATCAACGAGATGAAAAATCAATTGGTTCAGTTGGATAAAATTAAGGATGACTTTCTGATCGATACGTCCCATGAGTTGAAGACGCCGCTGAATGCGATCGTAAGCATTACCGATACGTTGCTTAAAGGCGCAGAGGGGCCGATGAACGAGGGACAAGCCCGGAATCTCGCCATTGTTATGGGCAGCGGAAGAAGGTTAAGCCTGCTTGTCAATGATTTGCTTGATTACTCCAAGCTAAAGCACGGAGATATTGCATTATATCGCGGTTCCGTAGATCTCGCTGCGGCCGTCGATTCAGTCATTCGCATGCATTCCTTCCTATTGGGTGGCAAAGAGATAACGATAGTGAATAAAGTGAATGTCGCGCTGCCGCCGGTATATGCGGATGGCAACCGGCTTCAGCAAATTTTACATAATTTGATTGGCAACGCGATCAAATTCACTGATCAAGGTTTTGTGGAAATTAACGCCAGATTGGTCCGAAATCACGTTGAGGTGAGCGTACGCGATTCGGGAATCGGGGTTGCGGAGCATATGAAGAGTAAAATATTTCAGGCGTTCGAGCAAGTTGCCGATGATATTCCTTCTCCAAATGCCGGGACAGGTCTTGGACTCAGTATAACGAAGAAACTGGTCGAACTGCACGGCGGCACGATTGACGTAGATTCTGCTCCGGGGCATGGCTCTGAGTTCAGGTTTACGCTGCCGCTGGGTGTGAAGGGTGACAGAACCGTCAAGATCCGTCTGGCCGATGTACCAAAGACGGACATGCTGCATATTCTCACGGAATATCCGTTCTACGTGACAGGCGAAATTGATGAGACGATTCTTGTTGTAGACGATGATTTTGCCAATCTGCAGTCTATGACCAATCTTTTGAAACTGGAAGGCTTCTCTTTTGTTGTTGTGAATCGCGGAGAAATGGCGCTTGAAGAGATCGCCAGGCGATCGGATTTCTTCTTGGTGCTGCTGGATATCTCAATGCCTGATATGTCGGGATATGAGGTGCTCAGGAAAATTAGGGAAAGGTATTCGATCTTCGAGCTCCCCGTCTTGATGCTTACGGCGAAGAACAGAGTCAACGATATGAAAGTATCGATGGAGATTGGAGCCAATGATTTTGTTGGAAAGCCGTTTGAAGCGGAGGAGCTGATGGCACGAGTAAGAAGCTTGACCCGCTTGAAAGCTTCTATGAAATCAGCTAAGGATGCTGAAATGGCTTTCCTGCGCTCTCAGATCAAACCACATTTTCTTTACAATGCGCTCAATTCCATAGCCGAACTATGCGTTGACGAGCCGGAACGTGCTGAGGAGTTGACGCTGCATCTCTCGCAATATTTGCGCAGCAGCTTCGACTTTAAGCAATTGGACTCTTTAACGACACTGGATAGTGAACTGAAGCTGGTTGAGGCTTACGTTCATATCGAGCAGGCTCGGTTCGGTGACCGCCTGCAGGTAGACTACAATGTGAACGCGAATCGGATGGTTCTGATTCCTCCGCTTATTCTTCAGCCTTTAGTGGAGAACGCGATACGTCATGGGTTGATGTCAAATTTGGCTGGGGGAAAAGTCATCATTACGATTACGGAAGAGGGCGGAACGGTCAGGTTCCAAGTTGAGGACGATGGACGCGGAATGAGCGAGCAGAAGCTTGAGGAGATGTTAAGAACGAATGGAGAGCGAAGTGGCGTCGGATTATGGAACATCGACAGGCGTATCAAGTTGATCTATGGACATCAGATTCATATTAGCAGCCGTGAAGGGATTGGGACATCGGTCTCATTCGACATTCCGGTACAGCTGCGCAACCGATTGGAGAGGTGACTAATGCTGCGAGCCATTATCGTGGATGATGAGTTGTTATCAGTAAAACGATTAAATAGAATTTTGTCTGAAAGCGGAACTGTCAATGTCTGCAGAACGTTCCTCAATCCGCTGGAAGCTCTCGATTACGCTAGAGAGAATCCGCTTGATATCGTATTTCTGGACATTTCGATGCCCGAGATTGACGGGATGTCCTTAAGCGCCCGCCTTAGAGCCCATGATAAAGAGATTCATATCGTATTTGTAACCGGCTACGATGAATATGCTGTTCAGGCCTTCGATATGAACGCGCTCGATTATTTGATGAAGCCCGTTACAGCTGAGCGTGTAGCCCGTACGTTGGAGCGCGCGGGAAGCAAGACTGCTGTCACGGTTTCTGAATCATTGCTTTCTATCCGCTTGTTCAACGGATTGCAGCTGCATCGGCAGGACGAGAGCCGGAGTCTGTTGAGACTGAGAAGTCCCAAAACAGAAGAACTGCTTGTCTATCTGATATATAAGGGTAAAGTAAGTCGTGAAGAAATTATCGATACGTTATGGGGCGGGTTTGAACCGGAAAAGGCACATAAAAATCTCAATACCACCCTGTATTATATTCGAAAGACAATCAGTGAAAGCCAACTGAAAAATCCCATTAATGCTTATCGCAAGGAAATATGGATCGAAGAGGAGCATATGGATTGCGACCTATACGAGTTCAAGCGGTTAGTTAAGCAAATCAGGCAGGAACAAGGCATTAGCGCACTGAATCTGATCAGACAAGCGGAAGACCTATATACAGGGACCTTTCTGAAAAGCAAAGGATATGAGTGGGCTATCGCTCAGAGCAGGCAGCTTGAGCGCGAATTCATTGAGTTGTTGGAACTGGCGGGAAAACATTATTCGGAGTCCGGTCAATCAAATCCTGCTCTGCATTATTTTGAGGCGATTCTGAAGCTCGATCCGCTTCGGGAAGATATTAGCTTGGAAACGATACGTATCTATATCGCGAATGGGAGAATGAACGAGGCGGTCCGCCAGTACCGCAGCCTTGAGCAAATGCTCAAGCAGGAACTGGGGACGGTGCCAGATCCTCGAATTGCGGCGGCCATCCGAAATGTCGATCCACTAGCCCTTTCTCTGTAAATTCATGTCTAATGATGAAAGCGCGAATCGCTGACAGCGATTCGCGCTTTCATCATATTTTAATCAAAAAAAGATAGATATCCCATTTTATTCTATATACTCAACATATGTGAAGTGTTGCTCACTGTTGGTCAGAAAAGTTTAATAGCTAAGATTTATTGGCGGAACGAACTTTCATTACTTCAGACGTTATTCCTTTGTTCTAAGGTATTCAATGGTCACGTCGTTGTAACGTGGCTTTTTTTGATTTTGCGAATTTTGGACATTCATTCTATCGAAGCAAGGTTTTCATTTATCCTATTTAACCCTCTCGAAGGTCGCCTTCAAGCAATACACTATCAAGCTCTCTGTACTGCTTCGGGGTTAGCTCTGTTTCCCGTTTGAACAGGCTGCAAAACTGCGCATCCGTTGAAAAGCCACATTCCATCGCGATAACCGATATTTGCAAGTGGGTATGCCTTAACATTGTTTTGGCATGCTCGATCCTACGCTGCAAAATATATTGGCTGGGAGATAACCTGACCTTTTCCTTGAACAAATGACGAAACCGGTCATAGCTATAACCAGATTGGTGAGCAAGAGCTTGGATGTCAATTTTCTGCATATAGTACTCATCAATGAAAGCCTGGGCGAATCGTATAATGTCATGGCGGCTATCTGCTTCATAGGAGGGATAAGCCCGCAGCACCTCCAAATATAGGCGCGAAATCAAATTATCAAGCAATTGTTTATAGAAGGGAGGCTTATCGCGAAGCTCTTTTGCCAGCAACTGCATAAGGCCAAGAATAGGCCGTGACGGGGTATCATGGTAGATCCCTTCTTTCAAGGGAGGAAAGTCGGTGCTGGTAAAGCCTGTAAACATAACCTTCGACTGTTTGTCGTGCCGTTCCTCGTGTGGCGTGCAGGGTGCTATTATCGCATAATCACCTGATTTGAAAGAATGTTCGGCTTTCCCGATTCGGGTTGTACCTTGACCGCAGTCGTAATAGACCAGCTCGTAGCACTGGTGGTGATGCATCGCGATATGCTCATGCTTCACTCTCGTTTCTTGATAAAAGAAATCCAATGAGGCAGCCATTCATAGCTCTCCTATCATAGTAGCCAATTTGTGATATAGAACAACCGTATGATGCTACTGCATTATTTAAATTGTTTGTAAAATGAATTTATTATAGCATGGCTGAAAAGCCAATTCATTATATAAATGGAGGAAGAGTATATGGGACAAGTTTTTCCGATATTATCCACTGATGAGCTGGTTCGCAAGCTAGAGGCTCCAGGAAGTAGAGTTAGAATGGTGCTCGATACCGATACTTTTAACGAGATCGACGACCAATTTGCGGTCATTTATGCGCTCTTGTCGCCCGAAAAAATAGAGCTTCAGGCTCTTTATGCAGCACCGTTCCATAATGAGCTCTCAACTGGACCGAAGGACGGGATGGATAAAAGCTATGAGGAAATCATTCGTATTCTTAAGCTAATGAATCGAGAGGATGTCCCCGTCTATCGAGGTTCAGAAGCTTATTTGCCTGCCGCTAACTCCCCGATTCGGAGCGAAGCAGCGCTGGATTTGGTAGAGCGCGCAATGGCATGCGAGATAAATGATCCATTATATGTAGTTGGAATCGCTGCCATTACGAATATTGCGAGTGCCATTCTGCTGGAGCCGCGGATTATCGAGCGTATCGTCGTGGTCTGGCTGGGCGGCAACGCACTGGATTGGCCTGACACTCGCGAGTTTAATCTCGCACAGGATATCCACGCCTCGAGAACGTTGATGGACTGCGGCGTGCCTCTGGTCCTGATCCCATGCATGGGAGTCGCTTCAAACCTACGTACGACACTATCGGAGATTAGAGACTATGTAAAGCCTTCAGGCGCGATTGGAGAGTACCTCTATGAGACATACAAAAACTGCAAGGATGATCATTTCGCTTATTCCAGAGTGATATGGGATATCTCGGTTATCGCTTGGCTGAATCAGCCAAAGTGGGTTCCTTCGCGGCTTATTCCAAGTCCAATAATTTCGGAGGACTTTCGCTGGAGCACGGATACCACAAGACATTTGATACGCTGCGCGAGCTATATTGACCGTGACGCGGTGTTTCATGATCTGTTCTCCAAGCTTGCGCTAAGCAAAGCAGAGACGTAAGATAGCCATGCCTAGAGCCCCTGTCATCCCGAGTGGAATGACAGGGGCTCTGTTGATAAATCATACTTAAAAAAGGAAATTTCCGCGGCTAAAGAAGGTAGATTGAGTTTTTTTATAATGATAGTGAGTTGGAAAGCAAAAAATTCGTTGCCGCTACATTGAAAGACTTAATTTGAGTGAACGTATCGCCTCTTCAAATCAGCGATCAAGCTTTGAATTAAATCGAATGCGCCTTTTGGAGCCTCGAGCAAAATAATAATCCTGTGTGAATGCTTAATCCCATCCTGATTTTTATCGATAAAGCAGCTAGTGAATAAAAAAAAGCCAGATCATTGAGGTGACCTGACTTGTACGTCGGCGGCTTGTAAATGGCGGATTTATTAGTATGGTTTCAAACCAAAACTAGTGCCACTTCAGATCATTTCCTCTTGTCAATATAGGTTAACAGTGTGAGTATAAATAACCCAAATGCAAACATGATTGAAAGAGCTTGAAATATATCCATGCTTACAACCTCCACCTTTCTAGTGAGGTGTCCGCCGTGTACAAGTCGTCTAACGTAAACTTAATACTTTTTGGATTTATATGGAAGTGCATAATGTACTAACTATATGTTAGTGCTTATTCTACATAATGCGATAAGATGGCTTTTTAAACTACAAATATGAGGATCAATGTGGCTTATCATGGGACGTTTGCGAAATTAGAGTGGAGCAATGTGGAGCAATTTTGCCTACAAATTATTAATGGTCTAGTAGTTTGGACTTGTGCTAGTCAAAATTATTAATGAATAAGTGCTAGAAATTTATAAAGTAATTGGTCAAGACCCCAGATAGCGGACACTGAATAAAAGACACTACCTAACAAGTTGAAGCCGGCACTTAACCGGAGTCAGCTTGTTTAGTTTTCTCATACAAACTTTTATCTGTGTTCTATTGAATAAATTTTTATTTCGAAAAAAATAGAGTTCTATGACATAAAACTACAAACATCTGTGGTATTATTATGTAAAATTACGTAATGACTGCTTTTCTGGGAGAGAGATAAAATCGGGTTAACAAAAGGCAGTCCATAAGAACAGCAGGGGTGATGTAATGAAACGATCTACTCATATCCAAGCTCATGCTCCTAAGCGAGAGGTATCCCAATCGTCGCCACTCATTCGGCAGACTCTCTTTTGGCAGTTGTTCGCTAACTATTTCCTGCTTATTCTCATACCGGTTATTGTGGCTAGTGTACTCGCCTATATTCTTGTCGTTCGGATTATTGTAGAGGATGCTGAGCGCTTCAATAATGTTATTATGAGTCGCTTCGCTGAGCGAACAGACACAGAACTACAATCATTAAAAGACAATATGATCAATATGTTAAGCGCTTCCAATATACGCAGCGTACTTCGAATGCCTGTTAATTTGTCTTCTGATCATATGCAACGTATTGAGTTGCTTCATTCCCTTCGAGAACAGCTGCAGCAACTAGAATCCAATGAGCTGGTGGGGAAAGCCTATTTTTATTTTGTATATGAAGATTTGATTATAGATGCTGATACGTTTACGAATAAATCGTATTACTTTAGCTCTAAGAATGTACTAGGGCCCAGCTGGAGTAAAGATATTAATACTACCCTGACCGGTAAGAAAATGATGGATTTCATGGAGAATCCTACCTCTCTTACGGCGATGATGAGCTATCCCTTTAATACGCAAACGCCAGAAGTCTATCTGCTCGTCGACATTAAGGCTGATAAGCTCAAGGAGCAAATTTATATTTCGGAGGATTGGGTTAAAGGTACGGCTATTGTAGATGGGTCTGGAAGATTAATCGCTCATATGGGGATGTCGATGCAGGACCAAGAGGTGCTGCGGGATCGTATTGCTAAGGTTGGACTGACCTCACACTTTACGATATCTAAAGAGACGGGGCTGTTATTGGATCAATCTAGTTTCGATAATTCTTGGCATTATATTAGTATGACTGATCTAGGTACGGTAATGAAGCCTATCTACTGGACGCGTGGCATTAGCTTAATGTTCTCCATCTTTTTTCTATTGGTGGGAGGAATGGTTTCCTACTATTTAAGCAGGCGTCTGTATTTACCGATCAGAGAAATTAAGGATGGACTGGAGTCACATCATCCAAACCATGATAAGCCTTTGCATGCAGGTAATGAGTTTGATGTGATTAAGCGATACTCTGAGCGTATTATGACGGAGAATAAAGAGCTGTTTCACCGTGTAAATGGAATGCTGCCAATTATACAGGAGCAATTCGTTGCGAAAATATTGCAAGGACAGTATCGAGACGCGCTATCAATCGAGTATTACGCGAAGGAAATTGCATTCAGCTATAGTTGCAACGTGGCTAGAACGGTCGTAAGTATTGCGCTACATTATAATCCATCGGAATACCAGCTTCTATCAGAGTCCAAACGAATATTTATTCTAACAGAGCTGAAGGAAAGCCTCTATAAGCTGGATCCTATTGTGGCATGGTTATGCCAGACGAAGCCGGATATGCTGGTTTGTGTTCTTCAGCAAGATACGTTGATGAATCAGAAGACGGAGCAGCTTGAAGAAAGAATGAAAGAGTTATTAATGCTTTATGGGAATTACTTCAAAGCAACGATTGGAATAGGTATAGCTGTGGAAAGCATAGAACAACTATCCTTATCCTATGATCATGCGTTAAACGTTCTAAAGGATCGTAAATTGGATTCCACAGTGGAAATTTGCAATAACCTCAGTTACTGTGAGCAACAGGTAGATTCATTCTTATCCATTCAAGATGTACAGCGGATATTGAATCAATACAAAACCAGAGAGTATGACAAGCTGCTTGCATTCATGCTAGATCTGTTGGAAGAAGGCAAGCGGAAAGAACTGACAGCTTTGCAGATGAAGTATTTATGTACGGATGTGCTGAATACGTGGATTCGAGCCGTGGAGTCGGAGCATCACGATCCCAATGTTCCTTATTATGCTGGCCTATTCGAGCAGATGAGTTTTTGTATGACTTGGGAGGAATTGAAGCATTGCTTCCAGCACATTCATAGTTTCCTCTTCCGTGTGGCCGAGACGAGTAATCGCAGTCAGCAATTTCTAGAAATTGTTCATTATATTCAGGAGCATTATAACGAGGAATTGTCGATCGAATATTTTGCAGGCAAGATGAACATGTCTAGCGGGCATTTCAGCCGTATATTCAAAGAAGAAATCGGAGAGAAGTACGTTGATTATATTGCGAAGTGTCGGCTCACGAAGGCAAAGCAGTTTTTACTTGAAACGGATATGAAAATCGATGAAATTGCAGAGCAGGTAGGTTATTGGGGAAGGAATTCCTTGATTCGGGCTTTCCACCGCTACGAGGGTATTACTCCTGCAAAGTATCGTACGATTCACCAGTAGGGAACAAAGGGGACTTCATTATTTTCTGAAGTCTCTTTTTTTACAATATGTATGGAAAAAACCTAGAAAATCAGGGAAATGTAAGGAACGCGACTCTTAGAAAAAATAGGTGCTTTACGCTCCTAAGGACACTTCGTATAGTGAAGACAACTTAATAAATGTAAGTGCTTTCAACTGGAGGTGAAGGAATGGCGAGTCTACTACGAATTAGTCATGTATTGAAGAAGCATAAAGCGTTATACCTGTTGATGCTGCCTGGTATTTTGTACTACTTAATATTTAAATACGCTCCGATGTACGGCATTATCATCGCCTTCCAGGACTATTCAATCGGTCGAGGAATTTTAGGCAGCAAGTTTGTGGGACTCAAGCATTTTATTGAGTTTTTCTATGTTACTCCCGACGCTTGGAAGCTAATTCGGAATACGATGATGTTGAATATTTATGACCTTGTCTTTCACTTTCCAGCGCCAATCCTATTGGCTATTTTATTTCATGAATTAAAAGGGAAATGGTTTAAACGCATTGTACAAAACATTAGCTACTTGCCCCATTTCCTTTCAACCGTCGTTATTGCTGGTATTCTTGTCACTTTCCTCTCTCCGACGACAGGGGTAGTGAATCATTTTCTCGTACAAATACTCGGTATGGAGCCCATTATGTTTCTAGGTATACCAGAGTGGTTCCGAACGGTGTATGTCGGCTCTGAAATGTGGCAGAAGGTAGGCTGGGGCACGATTCTATATTTGGCGGCTATTTCCGGCATCGACCCGATGCTCTATGAGGCAGCTAAGATGGATGGTGCAAGCAGATTACAGCAGATGCGGCATATTACCTTCATTGGTATGATTCCGATTATGATTATTTTGTTCGTACTAACCCTAGGCCACTTCATGGAAGCGAGCTTTGAGAAAATATTGCTCATCTACAATACGATGAACTATGAAACATCGGATGTCATTAACACCTTTGTTTATAGACGAGGTATTCTCAATGCTGATTTCAGCTTCGCGACAGCGGTTGGTCTATTCCAATCTGTTATTGGCTTTATGCTAGTCGTTCTAGCTAATCGCATCGTACGTAAACATTCAGAAACTAGCTTGTGGTAAAGGAGGAGTGCTATGAATAGGCAGGAGAGCTGGGGTTCGAAGCTGTTTGATGTCTGTAATATTTTATTTATGCTTGTTCTTATTATGGTTATGGTCTATCCCATTCTGTATGTATTCTCAGCCTCCATTAGTAATAATGCAATGGTAGCGAGTGGGGCAGTGTTACTTTGGCCGAAGGATATTACCTTTATTGCTTATGAGAAATTAATTTACAATCCTGATCTATGGATGAGTTACTGGAACACCATTCGATATGCTATAGTCCATACGGTTCTTACACTCATTGTAACCTCTGCCATGGCGTATCCATTAGCCAAACGCTGGCTGCCAGGTAGAAGAATTATTTTGATGCTGGCTGCCTTTACGCTTCTCTTTAATGGCGGTATGATCCCAACCTTTATTATTGTGCAGAAGCTTCAGCTGCTTAACTCCATCTGGGCGATCGTGCTTCCTTCCCTTATTAGTACATGGTATTTGTTTATTATGCGAACGTTCTTTGAAGGACTGCCTGAGGAGCTAGAGGATGCAGCTGCAATAGATGGCTGTGGAACGATACAAATACTCATTCGAGTTGTTCTGCCGTTATCATTGCCTGTTATGGCGACTATAGGACTGTTCACAGCAGTTAACCAATGGAATGCTTTCTTCAATGCTCTAATCTATTTACAGGAGCGTGATATGTATCCTCTTCAAATTATGCTGCGCAATATTCTAATAGCAGGTGCGAATGTGCAGGGAGAAGGGGATATGACTTATCTAGAAACGTTGAAATACGCCATGATTATTATTGCAACTGTACCTATTCTATGTGTCTATCCGTTCATTCAAAAATATTTTGTACAGGGTACGATGGTGGGCGGTATTAAGGGATAGCTATAGGCTTCATCGGAAGTCTATCTCTATATAGTAAGGCTGCTTTAGCATATAAAAGGAGGTTATGGTATGAAGCAAGCTCACATTAAAAGGCTGATCGTTATCGTATTGCTCGGTGTAATGATGATAACAGGCTGTTCTAGTGGCAAAAGTACAACCTTAGGTCCAGACAATCCGATTACCTTCTCATGGCTAGTGTACGATCGGGTAGAGGGCAAGGTGCTGGATGATTGGGAAATCTTTAAAGAGATTGAGGCTAAGACGGGGGTAAAGGTTAAATTCCAAGTGGTAAGTCAGGATGGTTTAGACGAGAAAAGACAAATTATGATCGCGACAAACACAGCTACTGATTTTATTCAAATAAATACACAAGATGGTCGGGAGCATGGGCCAGATAAAGTATTTTTGAATTTAAAAGATTATTTAGATAAGGCGCCTAATTTGAAAGCATTCTATGACAATTACCCCGAAGCGAAGGCGTTAGCAACAGGATCTGACGGCGGCTTGTATACTGTGCCAGTCCTAGAGGGCGATGCAGCGGGCAAAGGCTTCAACTTCATCTGGTATGCACGTAAGGATATTCTAGATAAGCATGGTATCAAGGCTCCAACTACGGTTGATGGCTTCTATGATTTTTTGAAAGCATTGAAGGCTCAGTATCCGGACTCCTATCCACTCATTTCGAACGGTATAGTGGGAGATACAGGTCTGTACACAACCTTTGGCAGAATATTTACGGGTATTCATGGGTTTTATAATATCGATCCTTTAACAGATCAATATGCATTCGCACCGAATCAACCAGGCTATCAGGAGATGCTGGTGTTCTTGAATAAATTGTATTCGGAGAAGCTGCTTGATCCAGAGTATTCATTATTAACGCAGGCTCAGTGGGAAGAGAGAATTTTGACGGGTAAATCAATGGTTACGTATTTCTGGAAAGCGGATTTAGAGTCCTTGGTTGATAAAGCTCGTAAAGCGGGTACAGCTGAGTATGATCTAGATGCGATACCATTATTTGCAGCAGAAGGCATTAAAAACTATCAATATTCACGTCCTATTGTAGGCACGGTCGGTCGTGCAATTTCTGCAAAGGTAAAAGATAAAGATCGTGCTGTTCAATTTCTTGATTATCTGATCGGAGACGAAGGCTCTAATTATCTCAGCTTAGGAATTGAAGGCAAGACGTATACGATGGAGAATGGCAAAGCGGTTTATAATCGTGAGTTTGGAACATCGCCATTTGCTACACTTCGTAAGGACTGGGGCGTATGGTATGACTTGATCACGCTCAATAATGCGAAATCTCGTGAAGTATGGGAGCGTGGATTGAGTGAGAAGAGCTTAGCGATTAATGCGGGCTACGAGCAATATATCATTCCTTCACCGAAGCAAATTGTTAAGACAGTGGAAGAGCTAGAGCTTGAGAAATCGAAGCTTAACAACGTGAATAAATTTTTGGAGCAGAAGATTACAGAGTTTGTAACAGGTAAAATACCTATTAACGATGAGACGTACAAACAATTTGTTGATCAAGCGAAGAAGCTGGGCTCAGAAGAGCTGCTCACTATGTATAACGAGGCATATACACGCACGTACAGCAAGTAATCCTGCTTGGGAGATGGAGGATGCAGGCAATGAAGGGATATAAGATTATCGATGCCGATGTTCATAATGAACAGGAGGATGCAGCGCTGCTCCCGTATTTGAAGGAGCCTTGGCGATCTAGGGTTGCTGCATCCGGCATTGGTTATGCGGGTTCTGGCTACTATTCACCTATCGGTGTCATGAAGAAGGACTCTATTCCCCCAGGTGGGGGAAGGGCTGGCTCTAATCCTGATTTTATGATTAAGCAGCTAATCGATGGGTATGATCTTGATTATGCGATTCTGACAGGGGTAGTCTATAACATTTCTACAACACATGATCCTGATTATGCTGCCGCGATCTGCTCTGCCTATAATGATTTCTTGATTGCGGAATGGTTTGGCAAGCATAAGGCGTTCAAGGGTGCAATGGTTGTCGCTACCCAGGACCCATTGCTTGCCGCACGTGAAATAGATAGAGTTGGCGGACATCCCGACATTGTAGAGGTGATGATCTCCAGCGCAGCTAGGGCTCCACTAGGACAGCGCTATTATCATCCGATCTATGAAGCGGCTGAGCGCAATGGTCTTCCAATTGCTGTTCATCCGGGTGCAGAAGGTGGTGGGGGCTCGACGGCTCCTACATCTGCAGGCTACCCATCACGCTATATTGAATGGCATACATGCTTGTCCCAGATGTTCATGGCACATTTAGTTAGCCTTGTATGCGAGGGAGTATTCGTTAAGTTTCCTAATTTGAAGTTCGTTATGGTAGAGGGAGGCGTTGCATGGCTTCCAGGTCTGATGTGGAGACTAGATAAAAACTACAAAGCTTTACGCTCTACTGTTCCTTGGCTAACGAAGCTGCCTAGTCAATATATTCGAGATCATTGTTATTTGACCACACAACCGATTGAGGAGCCCGATAATCCTCAGCATCTTATTGATCTATTCAATATGATTGATGCAGAGAATATGCTGCTTTATTCAAGTGACTATCCACATTGGGATTTTGATTCCCCAGATCATATTTTACGTAAGCTCTCTCCAGAGGCTAGGCGCAAAATATTTCGTGACAATGCATTACAGCTCTATAAATTGACGTGATTTTCGATTGGGGCGTAAGGGAGGATCACTATGGCAGTGCACTATGTGCTGAAGGAAGAGGATATTCCAGAGGGTGGATTTTCCCTAGTGCAAGTAGATGGCCGTGAGATAGGCATCTATCACGTGAACGGCGAATATCATGCCATTCATAATTATTGTCCACATCAAGGAGCGCCGATGTGTGCTGGGCTTGTATCTGGAACGACGCTTCCTTCCGAGGTGTACAGTTATGAGTATGGGAAGGCTGGTCAAATCATTCGATGCCCATGGCATGGTTGGGAATTCGATTTGAAGACAGGTAAAGCATTGTTCAATGAGAAGATTAGAGTAAGGAAGTATACGGTTGAAATTGAGGATGGTAAGATCGGAATTTTAATAACCAAATCTATCACTGGCAGCGGTGCGATCAGGGATTCGATCCTCTAGGATCCACCATACAAAAAGGTCCGAAGAGGCTGTCCCAAAAGCATTAAGCTCGCTGAAATAGATGCTCGCTTCGAACAGGAATGTAGGAAAATATTAATAGCAGAACAGGGGGCTAATCCTGTACTGCTATTTTTTTATTGTGGTCTATGTTTGCTTGCTTCATGAGAAGCTAACTGCGACAGGGCATATTTCAACGATCAGGGTACCATTATTGATAAAGAATTAAAGATCCGTCACGGATTCAGGTCCCTCATATATTGATAGTTTTTTCTAATCTAATCATAACGTCGACATTTATTATTGACAAGGTTGAACTATAGTAATAGGGTTTAAATTAAAGGCATTATTTGGGAGGAGATCAATTTGTCAGTGGAAATTAACGACTTCTTAGTTCCTGATATCGGCTACTTAATATATAGAAAGTGCACACCAACATGGGAAATCGCAAAAAATGAAATCTCATTTTGTGACATCACTTATGTCTTAGAAGGGAGAGGAATCTATATCATTAATGGAGTACAATACGAGGTGAAGCGCGGTGATCTTCTTTGCATTCCACGTGGAAGTATTCGTATGGCTCACTGCATCGTCGATGACCTTATGAACGTGTACTCCGCTAACTTCAAACTCTATGAAATGAACGGACAACTAGCCGACCTTCCTCTTCCTTTGCTGACGCACATTGGGATTAAAAGCGACCTCATCGGGCTCTTTCGTGAGCTATCCAATGCCTGGGTTCGTAAGGAAACCGGGTATCACACAAAAACCAGAGGTCTGCTGCTTGTCATTATTCACAGATTGTTTGAGCTGATTCTCTTAAAAAAAGACCACACGAGCACCGACTATCGGGTGAAAAAGGCTATCAACTATATATCTGAAAACTACGCGAGCAATGTTTCTGTAAAAGAGATTGCAAATATGGTAGGGCTCAATACGGTATACTTTGGGGCACTATTTAAAAATGAAACGGGAATACTGGTCAATCAATATTTGACGCAAACGAGAATTAACCATGCAGAGGACATGCTGCAAAATGGCGAATGTAACGTAAGCGAAGCCGCGGAGCGTTGCGGGTATAATGATCTGTCGCACTTTCGAAAGCAATTTAAAATGATCAAAGGATATTCGCCATCACAATGTCTCAGAAATCAACCAGACTAGCGTATGCTAGTCTTTTTTTTGAAAAAAATAATCTTTAATTAGGCATTGTTAACTATATTCAGACTATTGTCGAAAGGTATCTTCAATGCTAAGTTTTATATTAAGAAACAAAAGTGTTTTGGCTATCTTTATAGGTGCTGCACGATGAACTTAATATGAATAAAATGTTGAATTCACACCCTATATTTTTTAGTTGATGAAAACGCTTTAATTTATTTAATAGAGGTGCTTCATGGATCACGCGGGACGTATATATTCCGAATACAATGCTTGGCTGCAGCCAAAATCCAGTCTAGAGCCTAAAGCTTTGCGAATCAGTGCAGGCTTCGATTTAGATTTTATCCATCAAGAATGTCATCTAGGTCTAATTCGCCTATGGGGAGAAATTCAAGAATGCGCTGAGTACACGCTGCAATTAAAAGTTGATGACTTGGAGCCTGAGGAGTTTTCACTTACCCCACTGGAAAATGGATTCGAGATCGCAGGCGGCAGTAAGAATGGTCTCTTATATGGTGTTTATCGCTTCCTAAACCGTCTTGCCACTGGAGAGAGCATGGAAAAGATTCGTGAACGCTCTGCACCCAAAGTGGACTATCGCATTATTAATCATTGGGACAACATGGATGGGCACATTGAACGCGGATATGCCGGTAATTCTTTCTTCTTCCTTAATAATAAATTTGACTACGATGAAGAAAGAATTAAAAATTATGCCCGACTGATGGCTTCTATCGGAATTAACGGAATTTGCATTAACAATGTGAACGTGAACAAAGTAAGCGCTGGTCTGATTGCTGAACCGTTGCTTTCTGACACGGCAGAACTAGCTGCACTGTTTAGACCTTTTGGCATCCGATTATTGGTATCCGTACATTTTGATGCGCCTATGATCGTCGGCGGTCTTACAACCTCCGATCCGCTGGATGCGGGAGTAAAGGAATTTTGGAAAGCTCAATCCGCGGTTGTATACGATAAAATCCCGGACTTCTTAGGTTATGTGGTGAAAGCGGATTCAGAGTTTAGAGGCGGCCCGGAGGCCTTTGGACGAACTCAGGCAGACGGTGCCAATACGATTGCCGCAGCGGTCGCTCCATATGGAGGGTTGGTCTTTTGGCGGTGCTTCGTATATAACTGTAAGCAAGACTGGAGAGATACGCAAACCGACCGCCCAATGGCAGCTTATAAGCACTTTCAGCCACTGGATGGCACATTTGATCAAAACGTCATTCTTCAAATCAAAAATGGTCCTGTAGATTTTCAGACGAGAGAGCCAGTTTCGCCTCTTTTCTCAAGCCTTAAGAAAACCAACGAGGCCATTGAGTTTCAAATTGCTCAGGAGTACACAGGCCAGCAAATCGACCTGTTCAGCCTAGCTGTTCAGTGGGAAGAAATTTTGACAACTGAAGTTGATAAAGGGAAACAGTTGAAATGTTTGTTTGGTCAAGAAATCGTTGCTATGACAGCGGTTACAAACACAGGCAATAACATGAACTGGACAGGCAACACCCTTGCACAGTGCAATCTGTACGCCTTTGGGAGAATGGCATGGAATCCGGAGCTTACTGCTAAAGAGCTGATCAGTGAGTGGATTCGGATTACGTTTGAAACAGATGAACATGGACGCCAAACGATAGAAGAGATGCTGCTTAAATCAAGAGGGATTTACGAGAGCTATACAGCGCCTCTTGGTATTGGCTTTATGGTAAATCCAAGTAATCACTACGGACCTAATGTTGACGGATATGAGTTTTCAAATTGGGGGACTTATCACAGAGCAAGCTTTGATGCGATTGGAGTCGATCGAACTTCCAAAGGAACGGGTTATACACTTCAGTATCCAGAGTCAATACAAAGGATGTACGACCATATAGAAAGCTGTCCAGAGGAATTATTGCTGTTTTTCCATCGAGTTCGGTACGACTATAAGATGAAAGACGGACGAACTTTGCTTCAGTACATATATGATAGTCACTTTGCGGGTGCTCAGCAAGCGGAAGCATTGTTACAATCCTGGGAGACTCTGGAGAACCGGGTTCCACAGGAAACCTATAACTCGGTGAAAGAGAGACTTGAACTTCAGCTAATCAATGCTCACGAGTGGCGAGATCAAGTGAATACGTTCTTCTATCGCAAAACAGGAATTGACGATGAAAAGGGAAGGAAAATTTATAGGTAAGGCGGTACAGATATGGAAATTACAAATAAAAGTAAATCGCTCAGCTATATTAAACGTTACTGGATACTCTATTTAATGATGCTTCTCCCATTGGCCTTCTTTATCATTTTCCGTTATATACCGATGGGCTACATTCAAATTGCATTTAAAAATTATAGCATTGTAAAAAGTCCCTGGGAGATGGGATGGGCAGCAAATCATGGGTTCGAATATTTTATTAAGGCCTTTTCCAATCGTGACTTTCTCTATGCACTTAGAAACACCATTCTTCTTAACTTTCTTGACTTGCTGCTTGGCTTCCCTGCACCTATTATTCTGGCCATTCTCTTAAATGAACTCGCGTTCAAACGTTTTAAGAAGTTTACCCAAACGGTTGTGTACATGCCACACTTTTTATCATGGGTTATCATTTCAGGTTTGGCACTTCAGCTTTTTGCACCGACTAATGGGCTTGTCAACATCATGATAAACAAGATGGGCTTTGCATCAATTCCGTTTCTGAATGAACCTGCGTATTGGGTGGTCACCTACATTTTTCTGGGCATTTGGCAAAGCTGTGGTTGGAATACCATCATCTATCTAGCAGCCATTGCAGGAATCAACCCAGAACTGTACGAGGCTTCAGCGGTGGATGGAGCGAGTCGTTTACGAAAAATTTGGCATATTACGCTGCCGGGAATTCGTCCTACGATTATTGTTTTGCTGATTCTAAGTCTAGGACACATTTTAGGTAGTGATTTTGAGAGACCTTACGCGCTCAGAAATACGCTTGTCACAGAAGTTTCTGACGTTATTTCCATATTCGTATACAATAACGGTATTCGTGGATTGCAATTTTCTCTCACCACTGCCGTCGGTTTATTTCAGTCCGTCGTGGGCGTCATATTTTTGTTTGGAGCAAACGCTCTGGCAAAAAAATCTGGCGAACGCGGTATCTGGTAGGAGGTTGTTAATATGATTAAATCAAAAAGTACTAGAATCGGAGACTGGATTATCGCTATATTATGTTTATTATGTGTTTTAGCCTGTCTCCTGCCGGTCTTGAATATATTGGCACGATCCTTAAGCTCTGCGGAATCCTTGATTAAAAGTGAAGTTCTACTTCTGCCTAAAGGACTTAATTTCGAGGCTTACAAGATTGTGCTTGGAGATTCCAAATACACATGGGCGTTGTTGTGGACAGCAATACTAACTGTGATCTGCACACTTTGGTCCATGTTTATGACGATTATGTGTGCATACCCGCTTATATATGACAACCTAAAAGGGAAAAAGCTAATCATGGCAGTTATCATCTTTACGATGTATTTTAGTGCAGGCATAATCCCGAACTATTTGCTTTTGAAAGAGCTGCACTTGCTCAATCATCCGTTAGTACTGATTCTGCCAGGCTCTATTAGTGTATTTTATGTCATCATCATGCGCAGCTTCTTCTATGGGATTCCTGAGAGTCTTAAAGAATCCGCTGAACTCGATGGAGCAGGACCGCTTAGGGTACTCACCAACATCTATCTACCCCTTTCCACTCCTGTGCTTGCAACGCTGGCTCTTTTCTATGCGGTAGGTCGATGGAACGGATACTTTGATGCATTGATGTTTATGTCCGATAGAACCTACTTCCCTATACAATTGCTGCTTTATAACATACTTAATAGTATCACCAGTGTTGAAGTGGCTACACAGGAAGGCTTTTCAAGCCCAGGCCTGTCTGAAACGATTAAATCAGCAACTGTTATGTTTGCCACTGTACCGATTTTGCTCATATATCCGTGGCTGCAGAGATACTTTATATCCGGTGTCACAATTGGAGCGGTAAAAGGTTAATCTTTAACACATGATAGAAATTGACTATGTCAATTTTTATAAATCAATCCAAAATAGTAATTAAAATGAGGGGGAACAAACATGGGATTTCGTAAAGCGGCATCCATTCTGGCGATTAGTACTACTCTTGCTTTAGCACTTTCAGGATGTACCAGCGACAAACCAGCACCATCAGCTTCACCAGCGCCATCAGCTTCTTCAGCACCTACATCTAATACAGCTGAAGACAGCAGCGATCCAAGACTAGAAAAGCTAGGTCTCGATTCCAATTTCAAATTCAAGGAGACTCATAAGATTACAGTAGAGATTTATGACCGTGGTAATGACGGGGGAACCAAACCAGAGGACAACTTTTATACACAATATATCAAAGACGGAATGCTTCGTGACCACAATGTAGAAGTTACTTTTGTTCCTGTTCCACGTTGGACAGAGGGCGAGGTCATTAACAACCTTTTGGCAGGGAATCAAGCGCCGGATATCAGTCTAACCTACTCTTATCCAACAATTCAAACGTACGCCAATATGGGTGGTGTTCTTGACTTAGGCCCCATTGTCGAAGAAAACAAAGACATTCTGCCAGACATGTGGGATTATCTAACCGAAGCAAACATCTATTGGGACAAGGATCCTAGCACAGGAACCTTATGGGCATTGGAAACTCGTTTGAATGTCCTTAACCGTATTAATACCTTTGTGCGCGAGGATTGGTTAAAGAAGCTCAATCTCCAAGCGCCAACAACGTTACAAGAATTTGAAAGCATGCTCGTAGCATTTAAAGACAACGCCTCTACACTTTTAGGAAAAGATGCTGACAAGATGATTCCTTTTTCAACGAGCTTTGACATCGGTTGGCGTGCAGATCATTTGACTTCATCCTTCGTGCCTAATAATTTAACAGACAAGGACATCTACATACAGGGCTTTGATGATCGACATTTCCTTTTTCCGAATTACAAAGAAGGCATAAAAACGTTGAACAAGTGGTATAACGAAGGTCTGGTTTGGAAAGATTTCTCACTTTATCCTGCCGGAGATACAACGGAAGATAATCTTATGAAAATGGGCTATGTGGGTGCATTTATACACAACTGGGATTATCCATATCGTAACGGTGACGACAGCATTCATGCAAGCCTTCAGCGGCTTGTTGGCCCAGATGCAGCTTATATTGCTGTTGAACCATTTGCCAACGATGCTGGTGTTTATAAGAAATTTTTATCAGGTCCTGTTGACCGTAAAATATTTTTCCCAGCTACAAACAAAGAACCAATTGCTTCTCTGCTCTATGTGAATTGGATTTCCAAGCTTGAAAATCGCGTATTCTTGCAATTTGGAGAAGAAGGCGTTACTCACGAAAAGTTGCCTGACGGTTCCTTTAAGACAATTGCAACAACAGGCGAAAAAATTATGAACTCTCCAGCAAACATCGACTACACAATTACAAGTAATGGTCTTAACCTTGGCGATCCTGATAAGACAGTCAAATCAATTGCCAACGGTTATGCTGGTGTTGACTCAAAATATATTGAGATAGCAAATCAAATTACAACTCATGACGGACGTGTAGGCAAAAATGCCAATGTGGGTGAAATCAAGGCAGAAGACGGGCAAGGTCAAGCACTTAAAGAGAAACGTGATACGCTCTTGAACAAGGCTGTTGTGGCATCTGTTGACAAATTTGACGCTATATATGACGCAGGCATGAAAGATTACCTCGGTTCAGGCGGTCAAGCGATTATCGACGAGCGAGCAGCTGCATGGGAGAAATATTTCGGTAAAGATACAATGCTGAAATAGCATTCTACGAGCAAAAGATTGATAAAGCCTAGAGGCTTGCGCATGCAAGCCTCTAGGCTTTTATCGAGGTAGGAATTTTTCCACCATGTAAATCCACAACCGCAAGAGGTTGTGGATTTTTCTTTTCATAGTACCTATAATCTAGAGCAGTCAGTATAAAATTAAAGATAATTAGATTAATCGTCGCTGTTGTATAATGCAAAGGTGGGTGCTACAGTACATTAAAAGAAGAGATATTAATAACTAGGAGATAAAAGGAATGCCGAAAAAAATATTGATCGTGGAAGACGATATTCATATCTCTAAAATTATAAGAATGAATCTTAAACTGGTGAATTACGAAACAATCGAGGTTTACGACGGTTTAGCAGCGCTAGAGGCAATAAAGCGGGAGAAGTTTGATCTTATTCTTCTCGATGTAATGATTCCTAAGCTTGACGGATTTGCACTGATGGAAAAAATTCAACCTCACGGTATTCCTGTCATTTTCCTAACTGCCAAAAACTCTGTCTATGATAAAGTGAACGGACTTAAGTTAGGGGCTGATGATTATATGGTTAAGCCCTTCGAAGCGATTGAATTGTTAGCTCGAATTGAATCTGTCCTTAGAAGATATGGCAAGGAAGAGCATATGATACAGTATCAAAACTTGCAAGTTGATCTGGACAAACGAGAAGCAACGATAAATGGTAAATCTATTGAACTGACTCCGAAGGAATATGATTTGTTAGTGATGCTGCTCAAAAACAAAAACATAGCATTGTCAAGAGAACAATTTATCGATAAGGTGTGGGGTGGCGATTATTATGGTGAAACTAGAACGGTTGACATGCATATTAAATCGTTACGAAAAAAACTGGATATGCAAGAGCATATTAAAACTATCTATAAAATTGGATATAGACTTGAGGATTAACGTATGAAGTTTTGGCAGAAAATTTATTTGATCTCGATCCTCGTCTTTTTTGTTATTTTTAATGCAGCATCCATTATGGTTATTGAGAGAAGTCACAATAAAATAGTAAGCCAAGAAATGAACAATGCGCTCAGTCAGAATATGAGCATCCACTCTAGTGTTGACGCGATTGTTCCTATTTTGCGTATTTATGATTCTATCGATTATGAAAAAACGGTTCTTATCAATATTGCGAATGAGTTTGTTGGCAAAAATAAAGATCAGCTCGTTTATTTGGATATTCAGAGCGACAGTAAACAGACAATATTCACTAATATTGATACTGAAATTCCTGTGCATCGCGAGGAATTGAAAGGGCTAGAGAAGAATGAGATTAATTATATTGTGCGGGACATTGACGAGCGAACACTCGTATTTACAACGAACATTGTAGACATTAACCAAAAAAAATATGTGTTCTCCTATATAAAAGATATATCAGCACTTTACAAGGATCGTATCGATCAATATCGTTTTTTTGTGAATGTAGATGTGGTTGTACTGATAATCTATTTAATTGTTATGTATTTTGTAAGCAAAGGTCTTACAAGGCCAATAGATCGTTTGAATGAAATAGCTCAGCGTATAACGAGAGGCAAATTTTCAGAGCGTGTCAGAATAAAGTCAAAGGATGAAATCGGTGTTCTAGCTAATAATTTTAACGAAATGGCTTCGGTTGTAGAGGATAAAATTAATGAACTAGAACGGATTAATGAAGGGAAACAGCGGTTTATTAACAATTTCACCCATGAATTGAAAACACCTTTAACATCCATTATCGGTTATGCTAATTTTTTGCGGACGACTAAATATAACGAAGAGTTGTTTGTAGACGCTTTGGATGTTATTTATTCTGAAGGTAAACGATTAGAGTCTCTTTCCTTGAAATTGATGGATATGATTGTGCTGCAAGGCGATCATTTCCAACTGATTGAATATGATCTGAGTGCAATCATAGCAGAGTTGGAGCCTTCACTTCGAATGAAAACGAAGGAAAAAGGAGTCATGATTGTAACGGACTGTGAAGCAGGGAAGTTGTTGCTAGAGAAAGACTTGATGATAACGTTGATTTTTAATCTAGTGGATAATGCACTTAAAGCCTCTAGTGAGCGGCAGCATATTACTATTCGTACGTATTGGAACAATAATCGATATGTTCTTGAAGTAGTTGATGAAGGTATTGGCATTGCAAAAGAACATCAGAGCAAAATTTTTGAACCATTTTATATGGCAGACAAAGCGAGAACAAAAAGCAATAATGGGGCAGGTTTAGGACTTTCGATTTGTCAAAGTGTAGCGGCCGTTCATCATGCCGTTATAGAAGTGAATAGTGAAGAGAAGCTAGGTACAACTATTAAAGTTATATTTGACCCATTTGCTCAGAAAGGTGGGACGGGCTTATGAAAAGGCTTAATAGAGCTATCTTATGTGCGACAATTATTGTTCTGCTGTCAGGGTGCAGCGGATATTTTGACACGATCGAAAAAAATAAAGTTATGGTTAAAAAGCTAAATGAAGAACAAACAAAGGGTGAAGCGAGTTACGGAGACCTACTTTCACTAGAAACGGTGAATACGTTAAGTATTAATGCAGTGAATAAATATTTTGACAAAAAACTTAAGGAAGACGATGTTCAGATAGATATAAGGGTCGTAGATCAAGAAAATTTACGCCATTTATTGGAAAACTTAGAGGATGCTGCTCCGCGACCAGAAGGAAGTAAGTCCATTCTTTTTGACACAGAGACGAATCTAAAGGAAGTACCGAGTGGTTTGTTCTATGTGGATTTGGGTGATAAAACCGATTCAACTATTCAGTATGATCTTGTACTTAACGCTAGAGACGGTAAAGTATTGCAGGTTAAGGAGCAAATCGCTCCCAAAGTAATAGTATCGCCGAAAAGTCGGGTGATCAACCCTATAATAGAGATAGACAATAGCGATTCTAATAGGCTGGATAAAGTGATTGAAATTGCTACACGATTTATTAAGGAAAAGGATGGGTCAACCTCGGTTAATTTGGCATTAGGCGAAAAATCAATGCGATGGGAAGGAACTGTTGTTGAATTATTTATTAAAGATGAACACGATGAGTCGTCTTTATATAGTGTATTTGTAGATATAAATACGAATACGGTTGTTGGTTTTAATAGGGATTTAATGGTTATGCTTAGTTTCTTTTCATAAATGGATTACCACAAAGAGTATTGAAGTCAGTTGCAGCCGCAGCTGGCTTTTTTTGTGTTGTGCACGTCTGAATAGCAAATTGACCTACTGAGTAGTTTTGAAAACTTTACAAGTTCAATACAAGTCCATCGTACTTATCATATATTTGGGCAGTACACTGATGAAAGGCCGAAGCAACTTAAATAGGGAAGGGAATGTTTCCGATGAAAAAAACGATATCAATGATGATCATAGTTGTATTACTGTTTTCAATTACTGCTTGTAGCAAGCCTGCCAATACTGGAGAGACAAACAAATCAATAGACGAGGGGAGTTCCCGAGAAGAGGCAGCTAAGGAGAAGCCACCAGCAAAAAAAGATGATAATTCACCCAAAACAATTGTGTTTTCAACTTTTTTTGAAGATGGGTTTTTCGTGGAAGCAAAAAAGAAATATGAAGCTAAACATCCTAATATTACGATTGAGTACAGCTTTATCGATTCGGATGATGCGACATTCATGGGAAAAATGGAAGAGTATATTAAGAAAATAAATACAGCAATGTTATCAGGAAATGGGCCGGATCTCATCCAAATGGACGTATTGCCAATAGGGAAATATGTAAATAAAAACTTGTTGGCAGACATGAGCAAAATGATGGATAACGATCCTGCATTTAAAAGAGAGGACTATTTTACAAACGTGTTGGACGGCTCGAAAGTGAACGGCAGTTTGTACGGTATGCCTTTAAACTTCTTTATGTATGGTTTTATTGGGAATGAAACAGTCATCGAAAAAAGCGGAGTGGCTTTTGAGGATCACAATTGGAGCTGGAATCAATTTTTTGAAGCTGCAGAAGGTCTCAAGGCTTATGGCGACCCAAACTATTCGTATTCGTTAGCTGCTTATCCAGAAGAGTTATTGAATGGAATCGTAATGGACCAGTACACTTCATTTGTGGATGAGCCTAATGGAAAAGCGAAGTTTGATTCGGATTCTTTTATCCAATTACTGAAGCAAGTAAAAGGCTTGTATGATAAGGGGATCGCTACCACTGAGAATGTGCATTCAATCTTTAGGGAAGAGCAAATTAATTCGCCCTCGGACTATTTCCTCGCATTAAAACTAAGTGAAAACTTTGCTAAAGGCTATGAAAGCTATGAATACAAATCAAAGCTATATTCGAGTCCAAAGGGCGAAGGGCAAGGGAAGGGTGGATACTTTAGAAGCTATAAAACGATGGGTATTAACGAAAAGTCTTCAGTGAAAGAAGAAGCATGGGATTTTGTTAAATTCATCTTGTCCGAGGAGATGCAAGGATCAAGGGGCACTGGATTCCCTTTAAATAAAGAGGTATATAAACAACAAGTGGAGGAACTACTGAAGAAGGGCAAAGTTGAGGATCATCCGGAAGGATTTCTAGGCGGTATAGTCTTTACGATAACAGCACAGGATATCGAAGGTCTGGATATATTTTTAGAGCAAGCGCAGTATCCTGTTGCGTTTAATCGTGACCAAGTGCAAGAGATAATCGTTGAAGAGTCTAAAGCTTATTTTAGCGGACAGAAATCTGCAGTAGCGGTAGCGAAACTGATGCAAAATAGAATATCCCTTTATTTGAATGAATAAGAAATGGTTTGTAATAAACCTTGAGCGGGAGTTCAAGGTTTGTTTTTTTACTAGAAAACGGAAAGGTGGGTGGACGAAAGTGGCTACTCGCATATGGAAGAAGGGAGTAAAGGTAATTAGAAGAGATAGTGCGATCGCTCTTCTTTTCTTGGCTCCAAGCCTGGTTGGTTTTGCATTATTTTATTTCATACCCTTTGTAATGGGTTTTTTTTATTCCTTGCAAGACAATGTTGTGGATGGCTCTTTTGTTGGTGTAGATAATTATAAGGAATTGTTGGAGAGCAGCTCATTCCGCAAAGCAATAAACAATACGTTGTTGTTTACTGGTGTAAGCGTACCGCTCATTATTGCGTTGTCCTTGTTGTTAGCCCTTATTTTGAATCAAAAGATCTTTTTCCGAAAAGGATTGCAGACTGCATTTGTTATGCCGCTTGTTGTGCCCATCGCATCTATCGTTATGATCTGGCAAATTTTATTCGACTGGAATGGAACGTTAAATAAATGGTTGCAGGACATGTCGATTGATCGGATAGACTGGATGAAATCTGATTGGTCTATGGGTGTGCTTATATTTGTTTATGTGTGGAAAAATATTGGCTACAACATCATTTTATTTCTGGCCGGACTGCAAAGTATTCCGAGCGATTACTATGAAACCGCAGATATTGAAGGCGCTGGGAGGTTTCCCAAACTGCTTCATATTACGATGGTCTATTTAACGCCTACGACGTTTTTTGTTACTCTCATGTCGATTCTTAATTCCTTTAAAGTATTTCGGGAAACGTACCTGATTGCAGGTGATTATCCGTATGACCGCATCTATATGCTCCAACATTATATGAACAACATGTTCATGTCACTCGATATACAAAAGCTTACAGCTGCTGCAACATTAATGGTCGCAGGCATTCTCTTGCTCGTGTCTGCCATGTTATATGTTGAGCGCCGTTTCAGGCAATTTATTGATTAGCTTCTAGGGGGTGTGCAAATTGAGGATAGTCGGAAAAATTTCATTAACTGTTCTGATGGGGATAATAGCCCTGCTGATGTTATTTCCTATTCTATTTACGGTCTCAAACTCTTTCATGTCAGAAGGTGAAATAGCATATAACTACCAGTTGATTGGCAAGATGATTGATGTCGAGGCAGGGGGGGCCGATGGTTTTATTAACGTTAAGCTTATTCCCGATTGGCTGTCATTTAAGCAATATTCAGAGGTGCTGATTCAAACACCTGTGTTTCTTCATAAGTATTGGAACTCGATATTTATAGTTGTACCAATTATCGCAGGGCAAGTGTTGGTAGCTTCCCTTGCTGCATACGCTTTTGCCAAACTTAGGTTCAAGGGACGGGATGGATTATTTCTAATTTATATAATGACGATGTTAATGCCATTTCAAGTCACCTTAGTTCCTAATTATATCATTGTAGAGAAACTCGGGCTCATGAATACATCCTCTGCACTTATTTTACCCGGTATATTCAGTGCATTTGGTGTTTTTATGCTGCGGCAGTTTATGTTTCATATTCCAAGTTCATATATTGAGGCTGCCAAAATCGATGGTGCTGGTCATTTCCGTATTTTTTATAGCATTATCGTTCCACTAATTGGCCCCGGTATTGCTGCTCTAGTTGTTCTGTTGTTTGTTGACAATTGGAATATGGTTGAGCAACCGCTCATTTTTTTGCAGGATACTTTCAAACAGCCGTTATCACTCTATTTGTCTCGAATTAACGAAGGAGCTCGGGGTGTTGCATTTGCTGCGTCTGCCTTGTATATGGCCCCGATGGTGCTGTTGTATTTGTATGCAGAATCTTATTTTGTTGAAGGTATACAGCTATCAGGTATTAAAGGGTAGGAAAGGAGGTGGAAGCGTTGCAAAACGAAGAAAGAAAGAGGAATGGTAAAAGAATGCTTCGTATTCTGTTTGGATGTTTTATAGGACTGCTGCTGCTGTTTACGCTATTTAGCAACACGCTGCTGTCTCTAACATTACCAACAGTAGCAATAGTAGAATCACGTAAGGGAGAGTTGGTCCATAAGTATCAAGGCAATGGTGTGCTGAAATATAGAGAAGAGCTTCCTTTGACGAACCCTATGGGATGGAAAGTAACGAAGGTGGCAGTAAAGGAGGGTGACCTTGTGAAGAAAGGAGATACTTTAATCGTCTATAATAGTAAGTCTGCTGAACAACAAATAGTGGAGGAGCAAGCGGGTCTGCAGAAGCTGAAGCTGGAAATGGAAGAGTTACAGGACCTTCTTGTTGAGGCGATAAGAAACGGGGATGAAAATAGTAATCGAAGCGTCAAGCGAGATTTACAAAAAGGTGAGATCGATATGAATATGATGAAGAGGAACATCGAACGGTTGCAGGATGATCTGGCTAACAATCGCAAATTGATTGCTCCGTTCAACGGAATTGTGACAAAAGTAAATGCGGTGGAGGGTCTAAGCTTAACAACTGACGGAATTGATGTGATGCTTGCAAATGGAAGCAAGGAGCTGGAGTTTGAATTCACAGCGCCTGCTAAAGTGGCCGCTAATCTTAGGGCTGGAGAGAGGCTAAACGTGTATGTACCGAGTATCCCGGGCAAGCAAGTTGATGGTGTCATTGTAGAAATGGAGAATAGTGTCGCAGGGGGTGAGGAAGCAGTCGCCTCTAGCATTCCGATGAAACGTCTTCTAGTTACAGTCAATGATGCTGAGGTGAGTAGTGGGGACAACGTGGTCATTGATTTGACAAACAAGGTGGCCGAGAAAAAGATGCTGCTGCCTAATAAAGCGATTCATGAAGACGGCAGCGGATCATATATTTATAGAGTGGAAGAGAAGAAAGGTCCACTAGGCAATACTTTTTATGCCCGTAAAGTATTTATTTCTGTAATGGACTCCAATGATCATCAATCAGCTGTAACGGATCAGCTATTTGAATCGGATAAGATCATTATCGAGAGCAGCCAACCATTGCAGGATGGAAGCAAGGTACGAATACATTTTTGATGACCAAGTAAACAAAATGTCTACTAAACTGAGAGGTACTTAAGCGCAACGAATCTATTGGTCTTATACTTATAAAACGAAGAAAAGCTCTTCAGTTACCTGAAGGGCTTTTCTTCTGACTGCGGCCGGCTGTAAAATAAATACAACGGTCAGTATAAATTCAGCGGAGAGGCAGATGAAGAACATGAGCGAACAGGAGCCTAGCCACTGGCCCTCAATAAATAATGTAGGAGACTTCGTCATTCAAGCTGGGTTTGTGCTTGGGCCCCGGCAAATTGACGATTTCGAATTAGTCTACTTTCCCGATGGCACCCAAACGGAATATGAGATAGGTGAGCGCCTATTTGTTCTTAATGAGCCTTGCTTCATATTCACGCGCCCAGGTGACTGGCATACCTACCGGTTCGCGCCGGAAAAAAACGTACGACATTTGTTCGTGCATTTTGATTATGCCTCTCTACGCGAAGCGGACGAGCGATTCGAGGCATTGCTCCAAGAAGGTCATATGTTCCTAGCAAGGCGCCATATGCTCGTAACCAGCTTAATGGAGAAAATGCTTTGGATTGCGAATCACCAGCCAGCGCATTGGCCAAGAAGGCTTGCCGTTTTGGTTTCCGCATCTTTAGAAGAGCTGTCGTCCTTTTCCGCACAAGTCGCGGAAGGGGAGACCATCTCATTGCCTGTCCCTATTCAACACGCGATTACGTATATGGAAGAGCATTTGACCGATCCCGTAAAAATTGAAGAAATCGCTTCTATATCGGGCTGGTCTCATGAATATTTCACACGAATGTTTGTTGCTGCCACAGGCATGTCCCCAAAACGGATGCTGCTTGAGTTACGGTTTCGGCGTGCCGAGCTATTGATGATGGGGGGCTTCAGCACGGTGAAGCAAATCGCCTATTCGGTTGGCTTTAGGGATGAACACCATTTCTCTAAAATGTATAAAAAAGTTCGCGGAATAACAGCATCGGATTACATAAAAAGATGTCAGGATCCATTATTCCGCCACACGGTATCCGTATTGGACCCGTACACACCTTATCCTTTGAATCGAAATATTTTGGTGAATTCCTTGGTCAAATAAACACATCATTTCCCGGTTTTAGACTATGGAGGGTGCTGCTGCAACACGCTACAATTAGCGGGTAAGCATTTCATTCTAAGGAGTGATCGGATAGATGGGGAAGTTTTATGTGCCTAAATCACGTGCAAGGGACAACCGCTATTTAGTAAGCGTGAAGGAATATTCCCACTATCACAGAGAAGGCTACTTAATTGTCCGAAACCTATTGTCAAAAGAAGACATCGCCGAGCTCTATGAATTAGCAGAGCAGTCAAGGCTTAATAGCCTTCAGCTTGATAAGCAGGCAGATAGTGATAATAAGGATCCTCTCAAAGAGGAATTTGCAAAGGCGACACGCATCCATATGATGTCTCGTTTAAACGCAGCAGCGGAGAGGGGCATCCTAAACCCTCGAATTGTCGATGTTACGGAGGCTTTGGTTGGGCCGGATGTATACGCTCTTCAGTCCATGCTTTTTTTAAATCCTCCTGGAAAAGGCGGCCAAGGCTGGCATCAGGATGCATGTTATATTAAAACGCATCCGGATACGCTAATCGGAGCGTGGATTGCCTTAGAAGATGCAGATGAAGAAAATGGCTGCTTATGGGTTGTACCTGGTTCGAACCACGAACCCATATATCCTCCTGATGGTGTCGGAGGAGGAAATGTACATGCAGTGGATGCATTCGAGGACTTGAATGGCGTGCAGAATGTAAGCCATTTGGACGATAATGTGAACACGCTTTCTAAGGTTGTCGCAAACTATCCTCCAGCCATACCCGTTCCGCTAAGCCCGGGGGATGTTTTGTTTTTTCATTCTCATTTGCTTCATCGGTCCTATCCGAACCGTACCCAAGACCGGTACCGCCGCTCGTACGTTTGCCATTATTGCAATGCTCGTTCTTGGGTGCCATGGGACCATGACGGATTCGAAGGCCAATCAGGGAATTACCGTCAAATTCTCGCCCGTGGAAATACCGACCATCCTTATGCAGAGCCTGCATTCGGAACGGAGGTATATTTGGCAGACGAAGAAGAGGAATCGAGCAGCGTAACGATGATGGGGATGGAAAATGGGATGATGATGCCGATGGGCATGGAGAAAGATGAATAAGCAGTATTGTTTTATGTACAGTGAAGATTGAACGGAGGAGGGCTCATATGAAATTGCAACTATTTCATGCCTTTTGGGGTATGGAAGGCTCATTGCGGGAGAAATTCGAACGAGCTGCTCATCATGGTTATCAAGGCGTTGAAACAGCGCTTCTAGAGAATAGAGACAGGAATGAGTTTAAGGAGCTGCTGGAAGAGTTCCAGCTATTATACATTCCGCAGATCTTTACGCACGGGAATCATGAGGAATCGTTCCAGGAGCAATTAGAGCAAGCGATGACATTTTCGCCGGTATTCGTAAATTCACATACCGGCAAAGATTATATGACAGAAGAAGAGCAGTTTCCCTTGTTTGAGTTTGCTTTGAGAAAAGAGCAAGAGCTTGGTATTTCCGTTGCGCATGAAACCCATCGGGGACGCGCAATGTTTACTCCGCGTGCGACTGCGAAGCTGCTGAAGCAATTTCCTGAATTGAAAATAACAGCAGATTTCAGCCATTTCACCTGTGTTTGCGAATCTTTGCTACATGATCAAGAAGCGGATTTAGCCCTTTTGATAAGGCGGACACTTCACACTCACGGAAGAGTAGGATTTACGCAAGGACCTCAGGTGCCGCACCCAGCTGCGCCTGAGTATGCAGAGGAACTTGCCAGATTCGAGGGCTGGTGGGATGAGATTTGGCAGTGCCGACGCCAAGCAGGCATGCTGCAGACAACGGTGACTCCTGAGTTTGGTCCAGTTAATTATATGCCGAGGATTCCTTTCACTGGTGAGCCGACAGCCGATTTGTTTGAAGTCAATCAGTTTATTGCGAAACGTTTCTTGGTGAAATATGAATAATTTCTATTTTTAAAAAATTCAATATGTAGTTAAGACCGTCAGAGCAACAATATGTGCTGACGGTCTTTAGTGTGCACCCAGCATGGGCGCTATCTCTAAGGTTAAAGACCCGAATGGTGAAGGCAGTAGTAGCTATAGCTCCGTACGAGAGTAAATGAAGCAGATAGATGAAGAGGAAGATAGCGCTTTGTCTCTTTCTAGTAAAGGGATCAAATTACTATTGGGTTTATCTCTATCTTCGTCTATAATGAAACAAGTTTACATGATTAGCATGATTCATCATCTGGAATAGTTTAGGAGAAGATTATACGATGTCTGCAACAAAAAATTATGATCGCTTAAGATTAGTATTACTGTTAGGTGCTTTTTCAGCCCTTGGTCCACTTACGATTGACATGTATTTGCCGTCATTCCCGCAAATTACCGCTGATTTCGGAACCGAGGCTTCTCTTGTTCAGCTTAGTTTGACAGCATGCCTCATTGGATTAGGTTTGGGTCAAATTATTATGGGACCATTAAGTGACGTTCATGGGAGACGCAAGCCAATTATTATTTCACTTGTTTTCTATCTGATTGCTTCGTTTGTCTGTGCGATCTCCCCCAATATTTATTGGTTTATAGCTGCACGCTTTGTTCAAGGTTTCGCTGCCTCTGCGGGCATTGTTATCTCCCGAGCAATCGTACGCGATGTATACAGCGGAACAGAATTAACGAAGTTTTTCTCGATGCTCATGCTTGTAAATAATCTGTTTCCTATGATTGCGCCTTTGGCTGGCAGCGGTGTGATCTCATTTACAACGTGGGTAGGTGTGTTTTTCGTACTGAGCATTGTTGGTTTACTACTCGTTATTTTGGCAACGACGAACTTAAAAGAGACCTTGCCTGCCGAGAAGCGGGTATCCGGTAACTTCGGCGAGCTGTTAACTGGTATTCAAGCTCTGCTTAAAGATCGGCAGTTTCTCGGTTATGCGCTTGCACAAGGCATTATGATTGGGGGCGTATTTGCTTACGTATCAGGGACTCCATTTGTTTATCAAAATATTTACGGAGCTTCTCCACAACTGTTCGCGCTATTGTTTGCATCCAATGGAATAAGCTTAATTATTGGTTCACAGGTCGTTGGATGGTTCAGCAAATCGTTCTCGGAACGCAAATTTGTTATCCTTGGCTTACTGTTAGCTTGTACGGCCAGTTTTGCAGCCTTGATCGTTATTTTATTGCACGGTCCTTTACTGGCATTGGTTGTTCCGTTGTTCTTCTTTGTGGCGTCAATCGGTATGACGGCAACAGCTTCTTTTGTTCTGGCGATGGGTTCGCAAAGCCAAAGGGCAGGAAGTGCAGCCGCCCTGCTTGGTTTATTGCCTTTTGTGATTGGTGCATGTACTTCACCACTAGTCGGCGTTGCCGGAGAGTATTCCGCAGTTCCGATGGGGATCATCATCTTGTCCACTAGCCTGCTTGCTCTTTTCGCTTTCTTTGGACTCGCACAGAAGTCGCAAATTAAGATTACTAGTAACCCTGTTACATCAAAGGTTTCTCAATAAAGCCCCTGATTGTCGTATTTGGTGAAATAACTTTATTAAAGTGGAATATAGCTTAGACGTCCTTATATAGGGCGTCTATTTTATTATAATTGAGCTGATGAATACGGCGAACACATGTGGCGATGGCGAAGGGAAACTGATGAGAGGGTAGCCGTTGACAACGTTTACCAAGTAGTTCTATAATTTAAATGCCATTAATGAAACCCATTTCATAAATTATTGTTGAAAATATTAAATACGTATATCGCTGCTTTCAATGCTTAGGTATTCATGTATTCGATCAGCGATTCTACTAAGACAATGCGTTCAGAAAGGAAGGTAAGAGATTCATGACTTATACGAATGAGACCTCTGGATTACAAACATTAATAGACAATTCACAGCAAGGAACGCAGCTTCATTACGATGCGAAGAGTTTTATAATCGGGGGAAAGAGAGTGTTTCTGAACATCGCGTCGATTCATTATTTTCGGATGCCGAGGCAGGAATGGCGGGAAGTGCTGGTCAAAGCAAAGCTTGCTGGAATGAATTGCGTCGATACTTATTTTGCTTGGAACGTGCATGAACCGGAAGAAGGAAAATGGGACTTTAGCGGCGACAACGATTGTGGGGCTTTCCTTGATTTGTGCGCCGAGCTGGGACTGTGGGTTATCGCGCGGCCGGGACCGTTCATCTGTGCAGAATGGGATTTTGGCGGTTTTCCATATTGGCTGAAAACCAAAGAAAACATGCAGTTCCGAACGGACAATGAAGCGTATCTCCGTTACGTCTATCTATACTTTGACCAGATTGTTCCGATTATCCGTTCTCGTCAAATTACGCAAGACGGCACCGTTATTCTCGTTCAGGTGGAGAACGAATACGGATATCTGGCCGGTGACGTGTTGGGCATGTCTTATATGAACGGTCTTCGCGACGCTTTGCTGGAACGGGGAATTGACGTGCCGTTGATCACCTGCGAGGGAGGCGCCGAAGGAACGATAGAAGGCGCGAATTTTTGGTCAGGCGCAGACGGACATTATGAGAAGTTAATGCGCAAGCAGCCAGACGTTCCGAAGCTTGTAACCGAATTTTGGACGGGGTGGTTCGAGCATTGGGGAGCGCCAGCGGCTACGCAGAAAACGCCCGTTTTGTATGAAAAACGGATGATGGAGGCCATTCGTGCCGGTTTTGACGGCATCAGCCATTATATGTTTTTTGGCGGCACCAACTTTGGAGGATACGGTGGGCGTACGGTAGGAAGCAGTGATATTTATATGGTGACCTCCTATGATTACGATGCTCCTTTATCGGAGTACGGAAGAATTACAGCTAAATTTAGAACAGCCAAAAAGGTATCCTTGTTCACGCAGGCGCTTGGCGACTTCTTACTGGAATCGGAGCCAATGGATAACATGGCGCGTTGCGAGGAAGGTATCCAGCTCCAAGGCAGGGAGTGGAACGGACAAAAGCTGTGGTTTGCCGAAAGTGTTAAGCAGGAAAAGGGAATGTTTCCGATTACGCTCGAAAGCGGTCGAACGCTTCCGGTGTCGATCAAGCCGGGGCAGATCGTTCCGATTCTCGACCGGATCGAAATTTGTCCAGGTCTAAAGCTCACTAGCGGCGGATTTCTAATCGGCAACGACCGAATTGGTGAAGTTCGAACCGTGATATTGGCGGGAGACGACGGAGGGCGTACGCATATCATATTCGAATCAGATCAGCCCATTCATTACGATAATGCAGGAAGTATCCCGCATGAGAGCAGCCCGGACGGCCGAACACTGCATATGGACGTTTTCCATTTCCAGACGTCGCAGCGCATTTGGCTGAAGGTTGGCGGGCAACTCGTCGAAGTAATTATGTTAAACGGCTATATGTCGGATAGGGCATGGAAGCTCCAAGGGAACGAAGTCCGCTGGGCAATCGGCTGGGAGGATTTGGACTTAGGAGCCGAGGGGAGAATTAGCGGAGTAAGCGGCGGCTCCGATTGCGATCCGTTCCTTTTAGGGAATTGGGATCGTAAAGGCGACGATGGGCGGGATACTGGAGACAGAATATTACACGGCTCCGGCAATGACACCAAACCGCTGCTCTCGCCAAACTTGTCGGAGTGGAAGCGGAAAACCGTACCTCTTCTCTCGCTTGGATCAGGAGGGATTGCCGAACGTCCACGCGGATTTGCGGAGCTTGCTCTGGCATTCGGTTATCTCATTTACAGCAGTGATGTGGAATGTGATCGAGATCAAGAAAGCACGCTTATTTTCTCAGCCATACAAGATTCTGCACGCCTGTTTGTAAACGGACGAGAGCAAGCGATGATCCGCCAGGTCGGCGCGGCGTCTGCTGTCGTGCGTCTAACGAAGGGAAGAAACAAGCTGCAGCTTCTTGTACAGCATATGGGCAGTCTCAATTTTTCTCCTTATTTGGGTGAAGAAAAGGGAATATTCGGAGCGATATATATGGACGGCTCGGCCATCGAGCTTCGAAGAGGATGGTATTGCGGCGAAGAAGTTGTCCATCTGGACGAGGTTAATCCCGGACCTTTTGCTTCCGCGCTAACGCGAACGTTCGAGCTGATGGAGAATGACCAAGCGATACTGGTTGGTGCATTAAACAGCGGACTTCGGATTAACGGCAGGGAGGTTCTTATCGATGGTTATCAGAATTGGTTTGCTTATCATGCAGTTGACATCTCTGCCTATCTCGTCAAAGGCAGCAACTTGATTGAAATGCCGGTATCTCAAACGCCTTTGAATCGGCTGGAGCTGCTAATGTTTAACCGATCACGTGAATTGAGAAATTGGTCGTCAGTCTTGCTGGAAGACGCGGTGAATTTTGAGGAAGGTTCAGACTCCATCGGATCCGGGCCTACATGGAATCGTAGCAAGTTCGATCTTCCTGCAATTTCAGAGGATATAAATCCTAAGCTAAAGCTCCGAATGACGGGAATGAGCAAAGGCTATTTGCTTCTGAACGGCCGAAACCTGGGGCGCTATTGGCAAATTGGGCCTCAGGAGGATTACAAAGTTCCGATGGCGTGGCTGAAGCAGACCGGCAATGAGCTAATCTTGTTTGATGAAGAGGGAAGACGGCCAGATCGGGTAAAGCTCTTCTTTGACGAGCAATCGAATCGAAGCTGGCAACCGCTAAATGAAACGTAATTAGGTTTTATAGATGGGGCAGGAACGATCGTTGAAGCGACGAGCCTGTCCCTTTTAACGATGACAAATGTAACGCATTACATACCATGTCCGTCTTTGCTATAATGGGACGAGATAGACGTGAAATCAGGAAGGAAGCGTTAGGCTTGAGACAGGTCACCATATATGATATTGCAAAGGAAGCAAATGTATCGGTTTCGACTGTATCCCGGGTATTAAACGATACCGCTCCGGTAAAGGAATCTACCCGTGCCAAGATTGAAGAACTTATTCAAAAATACAACTTTCAGCCTAATGCGATGGCCAGAAGCCTTCTTACAAATGAAACTGGAATTATTGGCGTGATCGTGCCCGATCTAACCAATCCCTTCTTTCCGGAAGTGTTCGCTGGAGCAGAGAATGAGGCCCAGCAGTCGGGACAAACATTCCTGCTTAGCAATACGATCGGCGATTATGCTAAGGAATCACAATATCTCAGCATTCTGCGGGAGAAACGTGTGGACGGTATTATATTTTTGGGCGGAAGAATCAATCTAAAGAACTGCGATGAGCATCTGGTGCAGGAGCTCGTGCAGTGTGCTAGCGTCATTCCGACCGTACTAGTCAATGGAGCCTTGCGGGGCACCGATTTAATTAGGGTAGCTACGGACGAGTCGGCTGGCACCGCTCTGGCTGTACGGCACTTGATTGAACTGGGGCATTCAGAAATCGGATTCATCGGCGGAGAAAGTCATATGACAACAACTTCCAACAAGCTGCGAGCATTCCGTAAGACGATGAAAGATGGAGGGCTGGATGTCCGAGAGGAATGGCTGCTGCCCGACAGCTTCTCCATTGATTCGGGCAAGCGACAAATGCTGAAGCTGCTCGCGATGAAGGAGAAGCCGACTGCGGTGTTCTGCGTCAATGATTATACGGCGATCGGAGCGATCAAGGCGGTGACGGATGCAGGACTAACGATTCCAGACGATATGTCTATCGTCGGATTTGACGATATTCCATTGGCGCATCATTTTATCCCCGAATTGACTACTGTTTCCCAGCAGGCACACGAGCTAGGCAGGACGGCAGTCAAAGTGCTTAAAGCGATGATGAACAAAGAAAAAGTTAAGAAGCTTACCTCGCTCGAGCCTCAGCTTATTATTCGGCAAAGCTCGGGGCCCTATAAGCGATGAACCCTTTACAGCACTTATAATAGTTAAATTCTTTCTAAAAGAGCAGTAACCAGAATATCTGGATGCTGCTCTTTTATTATTTATTGTTCGGAAGAAGGGCTGATTTGTTGCAATATACATTGTGCCGCCGCTGGAAAATATAAACTTTATTATTGACCAAGAACTGGAATGAAGCTATAATGAAATGGGTTTCATGAAAACCGTTTCATAGCTCTGCTAACGATCAGGATGTGCTGTTTTGGGGGGAGGATCGAGCCGATTTCTTTAATTGAACCGTCTTGTTTTTATTCGTTTAATCATTCATTAAGGGGAGTGTGTTAACAGTGAAACAGATGAAAAAGATGAAACCGATGTTGATTGTTTTATTAACAGCTATGTTGATGATTATGTCTGCATGCAGCAGCAACAGCGGAGGAAATACACCGGCAACCAAAGCACCGGCAACCGATGCACCGGCTGCAACCGAAGAACCGAGCGATGAGCCTGAACCGTCTGCCCCTAATTTGGGAGGCAGAGAAATTCGCATTTCGCATTGGTGGGATGCAACACCAGTCGGAGATTCGGAAGCGGACGAATTGGCACGCGAAAGAATCAAAAAGGTCGAAGAGAAATACAACGTCAAAATTAAGTATCTAAACACGGAATACTGGTCGACTTCTGAGAAGCTGTCGTCCTCCGTTATGGCTAACGATCCTTTTGCGGAAATCGTCCGCCTGCCTGACGGATTCATCTGGGGACTTATGAATGGCGGATTCCTAACACCACTGGAAGATTACCTGAATAATACGCATATTGCTCCAGACGTAATCGATTCAATGCGTTTTGGCGGCGAGCATGTATTCGGACTAGAAGGCTGGTTCAACGCGAACGACTCCGGTATGTACTACAATAAACGTATTTTCAAGGAAGCTGGATTGAAAGATCCTCAACAATTGATGGACGAGGAGAACTGGAACTGGACGACAATGCTTGATGCTGCGAAGAAACTAACTGTAGACAATAACGGTGACGGCAAAGTTGACCAATACGGTCTCGCTGGCGCGCATTATATTTTCTCGGAGCAGTTGATCGCAAGCAACGGCGGCCTTATCTACGATGAAGCTTCTAAAAAAGTGAGTTTTGATTCTCCAGCTGCAATGGAAGCGCTTAACTTTGAGTACGAGCTGTACAACACACACAAAGTTGTTAAAGAAAACGAAGGAAACGACTGGGAAGATCCGGCTAAATATTTTGCGGAAGGCAAGATCGCTATGTACCCAGGCGGTTTATGGGAAATCGAGGGACGTCTGACAGATAAGATGAAGGATGAATGGGGTTACGTTTACTTCCCTAAATCACCTAATTCAGTATCCTATTCCGATCCGCTCGGACAAACAGCTGCTTATGTCATTCCTAAAGGCGTCAAGGATGCGGAAGCTATCGTGAGAATTTGGGAAGAGCTGCAAGACTTCGACAACTGGCAACCAAACCGCCAACTGTGGCTTGAGAATGTGCTGCCGGATGAAACCTCCATCGCCAATGCAATGAATGAAGCTGGAAAAGTACAGCGGGTATTCGGCGGACGCTTCGGTGGTCTGGGTGTTAAAGATCAACTCGACACTGTAACAGGCAAGTTCGTTAAAGGTGAAATTACGCCGTCGACAGGTATCGCTCAAGTTATCGGACCAGCGCAAGCGGCTGCTGACAAAGTGATGAGAGGCGAGGTTGAAGAGAAGAAAGAGTAGCTTCGAAAAAGTCTTAGATGTGAATAAGCAAACTGCCCGGTGTTCCGATAATGGTAGACCGGGCGGTTGCTGACAAAATAAGATTCCGTTAGTTTGCAAAAGGGGGAAATTAGGTGAAAATCGCCTTTTCCAGAATGACCGTCTCTTGGCTGATTATCATCACTATGCTGATCTCGATATTGGTTTTCCCTATACCTCAGTCCAACGCGGCTGGTACTGGGGCCGCGGCAAATACAGAAGCCGATGCAATCATCGACCAGAATTCCTTAACGAGAGCATCGGAGAACAGCTACGACCATTATTTGCAGCAGTACAAAGATGAAGAACGGCCGAGTGGGGAGATCGTGATCCGAGGCGCGGACTATACCAGCGCTGATGAAATGAACCCCGAAATCGTAGATAAGCTAGGCGGAATATCAGGCGACTTCGTCAAGACGGGGGAAAGCGGTTCGATTGGGTGGGAACTCGAGGTACCGAAATCGGGCTTATATCATATCGCCATTCGCTATTTTCCGATAGAAGGCAAAAGCTCTGCAATCGAAAGGGAGCTGTTGATCGATGGAGAGCTTCCGTTCTTCAGTGCCCAAAACCTGACTTTTCACCGTGTATGGAAAAACGAGAGCGAGCAAATCACACAAGATAACAGGGGCAATGAGCTGCGGCCGCGCCAAGTCGAATCGCCGATGTGGCAGGAATCGCTGCTTAGAGATACAGAGGGATATTACGAAGATCCGTACATGTTCTATTTCTCGGCTGGCAAGCACACGTTGACACTAGTGTCTTCCAGAGAACCGATGGCAATTGACTACATCAAATTGTATCGATACGATGCGCCTGCTGCTTACGAAGTGGTGAAGGCCGACTATGACTCTAAAGGTTATAAAGAGACTAGCGGGCATCTGATCAAAGTTCAGGGGGAGAACGCCTCTTACAAATCATCTCCGACATTATATCCCATTTCCGACCGTTCCAGTCCGTCTACAGAACCTTATGACGTGTCGAAGATCAGAATGAATACGATCGGCGGCAACAACTGGCGAGTGCCGGGCCAATGGATCACATGGGAAATCGAAGCGCCGGAGGACGGATTATACCGCATTGCCCTTAAGAGCAGACAAGAATTGCTGCGGGGTATTTATTCTACACGCTCGCTATGGATTGACGGGGAAATCCCGTTTAAGGAAATGACACAAATTCCGTTTTATTACAACTCGGATTGGCAGATGAATGTGCTCAGCAGCGAGGAAGAGCCTTATTTATTCTATTTGACAAAAGGTAAGCACGAGCTGAAGCTCGAGGTCAGCCTAGGTGCGGTCGCGACTCTGATTCGCCAAGTAGAAGCAAGTGTGCTCGAAATTAATGCCATGTATCGAAAAATCTTGATGATTACCGGTAACGTACCAGATCCTTACCGAGATTATCAATTAGATAAACAAATTCCCGACATGGTTGATGTATTTAAGAAACAAAGCGACATTTTGTATGCTGTGTCGAAAGAGCTTGTTCGCCTGACGGGCGAGAAGAGCGACAAAACCGCCGTATTAAACAAAACGGCTTATCAACTGGCAGATTTGGCGAAAAAACCGGAGACGGTTCAGAAGCGGCTGGGTCAATTCAAAATCAATGTAGGCAGCGTCGGTGCCTGGCTTCTCGAGGTCAGAGAGCAGCCGCTTGAAATTGATTATCTAGTTCTTGCTTCATCTGACGAGAAGCTGCCTAAAGCGAAAGCTTCTTTTGGCAAAAAAATGGTACATGAGGTATCGTCCTTCTTTCATTCCTTCTTTGAAGATTACAATACGATCGGAAACACGTCTGAAGATCAAGAGTCCATAACGGTATGGATCGGAACGGGACGCGATCAGGCGCAAGTGCTGAAAGCGATGATTGATGATACGTTTACGCCGCTTACAGGAATTGGCGTAAATCTTAAGTTGGTCAATCAGGATGTACTTCTTCGCGCTTCGCTCGCAGGTGAAGGCCCCGATGTGGGCATGCAGGTCGGAAACGATGTGCCAGTCAATTACGGTATGCGGCATGCAGCGGAAGATCTAACGAAATTCCCGGATTACAGGGCGGTTGTGAAACAGTTCAGAGATAGCGCGACTGTTCCCTACCAGTTTGAGGATCAAGTATTTGGTCTGCCTGAGCAGCAAATCTTCAATATGCTCTTTTACCGAAAAGATATTTTGGAAGAGTTGAATTTGGAACCGCCGCAAACATGGGAGGATGTATATGCATTGATCCCGGTTCTGCAGAAGAACCACATGGATTTCGCTCTTCCGGTTGCCCAGACGACGGGTGTACCCGTGCTGGAGGCAAACCGTGCCTTTGCGATGATGTTATACCAGATGGACGGATCATTCTACTTGAACAACGGTGCCAAGAGCGGTCTGGATACCGAAATTGGACTCGGCGCATTCAAGAAATGGACTGACTTCTATACGAGCTATAAGCTTCCGTTGATTTTTGATTTTCCAATGCGATTCCGGACGGGTGAAATGCCGGTTGGCATTCAGGATTATACCTTCTACAACTATTTGACCGTTTCCGCACCGGAAATCAAAGGCTTATGGGAATTCGTTCCGGTTCCAGGCTTGGAGCAGCCGGACGGCACCATTCGCCGTGAGGTCGCCAGCAGCGGAACGGCCACCATTATGCTCCAAGGGGCCAAGAACAAGAATGCTGCTTGGGAGTTCATGAAATGGTGGGTAAGCAAGGACGCCCAGGTACGCTTCGGCAGAGAGATGGAAGGGTTGATGGGCGCCGCAGCGCGTTATCCAACGGCCAATATCGAAGCGCTCAAGGAGCTGCCGTGGCCGGCTCGTGATTATCTCAATCTCGAAGAGCAATGGCAGTGGGTGCAGGGTGTGTCAGAGGTGCCAGGCGGTTATTTCACGGGAAGGCATCTCGACAATGCGCTTCGTGAAGTGATCAACAACGGTACGAACACGGCCGATGCCTTGTATGACTACGTTCAGGAAATCGATTATGAGATCAAGGAAAAACGTAACGAGTTCAAGTTGGACGGTAAGGACTAGGGAGGGACTCTTTTGCAAAAAACGAAAATCGCAGCCGAGATTATGATGCAGTCGAAGGGCAGCTCTGCCCGGTTGCAAGGGAAGTGGGAGTTGTTCGTCAAGGACATAAAGCGGGATCGGCATGCGTACGTCCTGCTTGCTCCTTATGTGTTGTTGTTCCTGTTATTTACCGTGCTCCCGGTCGTTATATCTATTTTTTTTAGTTTTACGAGTTTCAACATGCTGGAAGCTCCGCACTGGATCGGCTGGGAGAATTATTCCAAGCTGTTGTGGAACGATGACGTATTCTTGATCGGGCTAAAAAATACGATGATTTTTGCCGTTATTACCGGACCGGTCAGCTATATCGCCTGTTTCGTCTTTGCCTGGCTCATCAATGAGCTTAAACCGAAGGTCAGGGCACTCATGACACTCGTGTTTTTCGCACCATCGATATCAGGCAACGTGTTTTTTATATGGCAAATTATTTTTTCCGGCGATTCGTACGGCATCATGAATGGATTGCTGATGAAGATCGGTATCATCTATGAGCCAATTCTATGGCTTCAGAATCCCAAATATATGCTTGGGATCATTATTATCGTCCAATTGTGGCTGAGTCTGGGCACCAGCTTTCTGGCGTTTATTGCCGGCTTGCAGACGGTTGATCGCACATTGTACGAGGCGGGGGCGGTGGATGGAGTCAAAAACCGCTGGCAAGAGCTTTGGTTTATTACACTTCCTTCGATGCGGCCTCAGTTAATGTTCGGCGCCGTCATCCAGATCACGTCCTCCCTTGCGGTAGCGGACGTCGCGATGGCTCTAGCGGGCTTTCCGAGTGTGCAGTACGGAGCGCATACGATCGTTACCCACTTGGTGGATTACGGCACGATTCGATTCGAAATGGGTTATGCGTCCGCCATTGCAACCGTGCTGTTTATTCTGATGCTAGGCTCGAATCTGGCCGTTCAAAAGTTGCTGAAGAGGGTGGGGGAATAGGCTAGATGAAGCTGGCTGTACGTCTCAAAAAAAGGGTAAACCGCTCCTGGCAGGTAGATATTATGCTGTTCCTTTTGCTAGGCTTGTTCGGTGCCTTTATGGCAGTCCCGTTGATTTATGTCATTAATAATGCGTTCAAACCGCTGGATGAGTTGTTCGTATTCCCGCCTACGCTGTTTGTAAGGAATGCAACACTCGAGAACTTTTTGGATTTGTTTCAAGTGATGAAAAGCTCTTGGGTTCCATTTTCCAGATATATTTTCAATACGTTTTTTATTACGGCGGCAGGCACTGCAGGACATATTCTGCTCGCTTCGGCGGCAGCTTACCCGCTGGCCAAGATTAGATTCCGTGGTCATAAAGTACTGTTCACGGTCATTGTTCTTTCGTTGATGTTCTCTCCGCATGTAACGGCTATTCCGAACTACATGATCATGTCTGTCTTGGGATGGATTGATTCGTATCAGGCTGTCATCGTTCCGGCGTTTGCGTATCCGCTCGGCTTGTATTTAATGAAGCAATTCATGGAGCAAATACCGGATGCGCTTCTGGAAGCCGCGAAGATCGACGGAGCTAGCGAATACCGTATTTTCTGGCAGCTTGTCATGCCGCTCGTCAAGCCAGCTTGGTTGACGCTGCTCATCCTGATGATGCAAATGCTGTGGGGAACGGATGGAGGCAGTTTTATTTACAGCGAGCAGCTTAAGACGATGCACTACGCCATGGGGCAAATCGTTCAAGGCGGTATCGCCCGCGCAGGGGTGGGAGCCGCAGTTGCGGTTATTATCATGACGGTGCCGATCGTAACGTTTGTTTTGTCTCAAAGCAATGTGATTCAAACGATGGCTTCGTCCGGCATGAAGGACTAAAGCGATGGAGGCGTATAGGTTTGATAATTAAGCGATCGATTCTGATCCTGGCGGCAGCGATGATTATATTCGGCCTAAGTCCGAAGTCGGCTCAAGCATCGCCGTACCAAGGATATACCTATTCGTATTGGGGAGAAGACGTTAAATCGCCAATTGCTTATCTTCCTTCTAGGACGATAACGGGACAGGAATTAGGCATTGGACCATTCACGACGCCGAGTGATATGTTTGCGTCATCGGATGGCAATCTGTACATTCTGGATTCCGGTAACGGGCGAATTGTAGTGCTCAACAGCGAGTGGAAGGCGATTCGCCAAATACAAGACTTCGACAATAACGGAAAGCAGGATAGCTTCAATAAACCGGAAGGCATATTTGTTACCGGCGGGGGTCATATTTTTGTGGCGGATACCGAAAACAGGCGCGTTGTTGTACTAGACGGCAACGGAACATTCATCAGAGAAATCGGCGCTCCGAAGTCGGAGGTGCTTAGCGACAAATTCGAATATATCCCGCGCAAGGTTATCGTCGATAAAGCTGGTCGTATTTACGTTGTCGCCAGAGGTGTCTTTGACGGGATAATCGAATTCGATAGTGAAGGCGAGTTTAACGGCTTTATAGGTACAAACCCTGTGCAATTCGATCCGGTGGATTTGTTCTGGAAAACAGTATCGACCAAAGAACAGCGGGAGAAGATGATCCGCTTCGTCCCGATTGAATTTAACAATGCGGATGTAGATGCAGACGGATTTATTTTTACGACTACGGCTGATAAGAAAACCTCAGTTCCCGTCAAAAGGCTGAACCCTTCCGGCATCGATGTGCTTCGCATAAACGGGGAATGGGGTCCGATAGGTGATCTCAGCAGAGATCGATCGGCTTTTATCGACATCGATGTCAGCGATAATGGCGTGTACCGGACGCTTGATTCAACTCGGGGGCGAGTTTTCACTTACAACGAGGACGGCAATCTGCTGTATGTGGTCGGTCAACTTGGTAATCAACTCGGCACGTTCAAAACGCCGATCGCTATTGAAAGTTTCGGTAATCGAATTTTCGTTCTGGATCGCGATTTAGGAATGATTACGGAGTTTACCGCGACCAAATTCGGAAGACTGGTTAACGAAGCGAATGGATTATACAGCATAGGGAAGCACGATGATGCGGCGAAGCTGTGGGAAGAGGTGCTCAAGCTTGACGCGAATTACGAAATGGCTTATGTCGGAATCGGCAAGTCGATGCTGCGTCAAGGCGAATACAAGCAAGCTATGAAATATCTGAAGCTGGGTAACGACAGGGAATATTACTCCAAAGCGTTAACGAAATACCGCAGGGAATATATGCGCGAGTATTTCGGGATCTACATGACGATTGCAATCGCATTAATAGTGATCGTAATGGCCGTGCGTCGTGGCCTAAGGCTAAGAAAGGGGGGCATGAAACAGCATGCAGTTTCTCAAGGACGCTAAGTACACGCTGCACGTCGCTTTCCATCCCTTTGACGGGTTTTGGGATTTGAAATACGAGAATAAAGGGAAGCTTAGAATCGCGCTTACCATCTTGTTCGGCGTGACGGTTATGATGATACTGAAACGCCAATATTCCGGCTATGTAGTCAACTTTAATTACCCGCTTGATTTAAACAGCATTGACGAGTTGAAATACATTGCCCTCCCATTTCTGCTCTGGTGTGTCGCGAACTGGTCGCTCACCACACTGATGGACGGAGAAGGTAAATTCAAAGAAATAGTTATCGCCACAGGCTACGCGATGCTCCCTTTGATTCTGATCTATCTGCCCAATTTATTGCTCAGCAATGTCATTTCGCTGCGTGAGGCTTCATTCTATTATTTGCTGGAATCAGCAGCTACGCTATGGTTTGTTTGGCTGCTGTTTATCGGAACGATGACGGTTCATCAATATACGGTTATGAAGACGATTATGACGATGCTGTTAACTGTCGTGGTCATGGGTATCATCATCTTTTTGGGGCTGCTGTTCTTCAGCCTCATTCAACAATTCATTGGGTTTGTTTATACGATCTATCAGGAACTTTCATTGCGAGCATGAGAAAGGGGGCCAAGCGATGAAGCGGAGACTTGCGATTATCATGACTGCAGTCATGATCGGCTGCTTGCTAATATCCCAAGGCACCAATTTCGCGGAACCTAAATCGGGGGTAGTGTCTGATTTAGAGGCAGAGGTGGTGTCCGAAGCCGCACCAGGAGACGAGCAGACTTTCGATGTTATGGCTGCGAGTGTCGATTCCGGCAAGGCGGCGAGTTTAGCCGAAGGTATGGAGATGGCGGCGGAGAATGAATTTTTGATTTTGTACATTAACACGGCAACGACGGAAATCGCAGTTCAGGACAAGCGCAGCGGGGCGATCTGGTATTCCAATCCGCAAGATCGCGAAGACGACAAGGTCGCAACCGGCTATAACAAAGCGAAGCTGAACGTACAGATCGAAATTTCTTATTTGGATAGTGCGGGTAATTCGTTAAAGTATGACAATTATACGCACAGTGTTCAGAACGGCCAATTTGTCTTAGAGAAGGTAACCGACGGCTTGAACATCGATTATACGCTGGGGGAAGCGAAAAGCGATATCGACGCAATTCCTAAGTATATTAGCGAGGAAAGATTTCAAACTCTCATCCTAGACAAACTTGAAGACGCAGGAGAAAAAAAAGAAGTTGAGAAACGTTTTAAATACAACGAGCAAGAAAAGCATTACGAAAGAAGAGACTCCTCCCTCAAGGGTGTCGGATTAAAGAAGGTTATGGATGCTTTCGAAAAGGTCGGATATAACGACGAGCAGAAAGCGATCGATAACGCTGCGTTTGGCGTAACTGCTGCCGACCACCTCACGATTAAGATCCCCCTCCATTATCGACTTGACGGAGAGCAGTTGAAGGTGACGATTGAGTCGGGCGGGATTCAATACCCGGAATCGTTGAAAATTCAAACACTATCCCTTCTGCCATTCTTTGGAGCGAGCGGACGCGAGGATGAAGGCTATACGCTCGTTCCGGACGGTTCGGGTTCACTAATCCGCTTCAACAATGAAAAAACATATGCCGCACCTTTCCGTAAAGAATTATATGGAACCGATTCTGCCATTAGCCAGCAGATCCGAATTCAGAATGATGAAGCTGCGCGATTGCCTGTATTCGGGATGAAATACAAGGATCGGGCATTCGTCGGTATCATTGAAGAGGGGGATGCAGTCGCATCAGTTGAGGCAGACATAAGCGGCAGGCTGAACGTCTATAATACGGTGTCCCCTAGCTTTACGCTCCGTAAACTGGAGGAGGTTACGCTGACGAACGGGTGGCGCTCCAGTACGGTTAAGAAGTTTCAAGCAGAGCCTTTCCGTGGCGATATTAGCGTTCGCTACGGATTTCTCGGCGCAGAGGATGCCAGCTACTCCGGGATGGCCACGCATTACCGCGATTACTTAATTAAGCAAGCGGGTCTCACTAGGTTGACGGACGAAGAAAGTATTCCGTTCTATGCGGAGCTTATAGGCGGCATACCGAAAAAGAAATTTTTCCTAGGCATTCCTTATAACGCCTATGAGCCGCTTACGACCTTTGATCAGGCCGAATCCGTATTGGGTCAAATGCTGGATTTGGGAATCGGCAATATTAAGCTGCGTTATACGGGTTGGTTCAACGGGGGGATAAACCATGACCTTGCGAAATCCATATCCGTCGACAAGAAGCTTGGTGGAAGCAAAGGATTGAAAGAGCTGAAAGCTTATGCTGATGCGAACCGCATCTCGCTGTTCCCTGACGCAGCTTTTCTTGAAGCAGCTCCGCATTCGGAAGGTTTCAAGAAATCACAGGCTTCCCGATTTATTACAGGCAAGCTGGCGAAAGTATATCCGTACAGCTTTGCCAATTTCAAAGAAGAAGACTACCTGGATCCAGGTTATGTACTCAGTCCAAAGTCGCTGCCTGAAGTGGTAAGTGGATTTATGGAAGATTACGAGAAGTTGCAGCTCGCGGGATTGTCGCTCAGAGATCTTGGCAATAAGCTGAATTCTGACTTTAACCGTGTGAGCGTCATAGATCGCGAAGAAGCGAAGGGTATCGTCGATGAACAGCTGCAGCGAATGAGCGGCTCCATCAAGGAAATATTGGTGGAAGGCGGTAACGCCTATGCAGCCTCCTATGCAAGGCATATCGTGGATGCGCCGATGACAAGCAGCAACTTTATCATTACCGATGAAGCTGTTCCATTCTTTCAGTTGGTGTTTCACGGTTATGTAAATTACGCGGGAACCGCCTGGAATATGGCGGATGATCAGGATTCTACGTACAACTTCTTGAAGGCGCTCGAAACGGGCTCCGCTATGAACTATACATGGTTTAATGCTGATTCTTCAGTGATAAAGATGACGGAGTTCGATCACTTGTATTCCGCCGATTACCGCTTATGGATCGACGAAGCGGCACAAAAATATCGTGAACTAAACGATGTCCTCCATGATGTACAGTCCCAAACGATTACCGATCATCGGATGCTGGTGGGCGGCGTGTATAAAACTACATTCGAAAAAGGCAAAACGATTATCGTTAATTATAACGATACGGAATCGAATGTGAGCGGAATTAAAGTGGGGGCAAAGGATTATTGGGTTGGAGGTGAAACGCAGCGATGAGGTTCAAGAAGCTTTCGCTAGAACAAAAAAACAGATATTACGGGCTATATTTCATACTACCCTGGTTTGTAGGCTTCTTGTTCCTGTTTATGATTCCGCTCTTGTCCTCGTTCCGGTACAGCTTAAGCAATCTGCAGGTTACGAACGAGGGCTTCAGCTTGAAGTTTATCGGCTTGTCCAACTATCGAGAGGCCTTGCTGTCGCATGAATCGTATGTCAGGATATTGACGGAATCCGTGATGAATATTGCGGTTAACACGCCGCTTATTATTATTTTCAGTTTATTTTTTGCGGTTCTTCTTAATCAGAAGTTTAGAGGACGGGTGCTTGCACGGGCAATCTTCTTCCTTCCCGTTATTCTGGCATCGGGAATTATCGCTAGTATCGAGAACGGAGATCTGATGCAATCCGTCGTTCGAAGCGCGAACGATTCGACCGGAGGCGGTTTGTCCGTTATGAAAAATTTGGAGCTGACCGTCATGCTCGTCGAATCCGGAGTAAATATTACCTTTGTCGAGTATTTGACCGGGGCTGTCAGTCGAATCTATGAGATTGTCAGTCATTCCGGTGTCCAAATTTTGATTTTCCTAGCAGGGCTTCAGTCGATCTCTCCCTCCTTGTACGAGGCTGCCAAGATCGAAGGCTCTACAGGCTACGAGGCTTTTTGGAAAATTACGTTTCCGATGATCAGCCCGCTGATTTTGACGAATCTGGTCTACACGATAATCGATAGCTTCATCAGCGATGATACGAGCCGGTTAGTGGTGGATACAGCATTCAAAAGCTTCGATTTTGGTCTCAGCGCCGCGATGGCATGGATGTATTTTGCCGTCATTGCGCTTGTGCTGTGGATCACGACATCGATTGTGTCGCGGAAGGTCTTTTACCAAGATTAGCGGTTTAAGTGAAAGCTTACGAAGTATGTTTGCTCTGCAAACATTTAAGGCGAATGCTTACGAAGTATGTTTGCTCTGCAAACATTTAAAGTGAATGCTTACGAAGTATGTTTGCTCTGCAAACATTTAAGGCGAATGCTTACGAAGTATGTTTGCTCTGCAAACATTTAAAGTGAATGCTTACGAAGTATGTTTGCTCTGCAAACATTTCAGGAGGGAGAGATTACATGAAGACGGAAAACGCAATGCAACAGCGGCAGGCGAGAGAAGAGCGGATGCATCGGATAGCATCCACTGCCTATTGGGTTGAATTCGCAAAGAAATGGTTATGGGTCGTCGTCCGATTCGTACTTATTTTCGGCATATCGTTTGTCATCATCTACCCAATTCTGTTGAAATTATCGATTGCGTTCAAAAGTATGGACGATTTATACGATTCCACCGTCATTTGGGTGCCTAAGGCGTTTACGCTCGATAACTTCAAGCTCGTGTTCAAAGCGATGAACTATCCGCGCGTTCTGCTCAATACGTTATTTCTCTCTTCGGCAGTTATGCTGCTGCAAACGATAACCTGCGTACTGGCCGGATACGGTTTCGCGAGAGTAAAGTTCAAGGGAAGCGGCCTTTTATTTGGGGCAGTTATTTTTACGATTTTAGTACCGGCCAACACGATTATGATTCCTCTCTATTTAAATTTCAAAAATTTCGATTTGTTCGGAGTGATTGAATTGATAAGCGGCAAACCCTTTAATCTAATCAACTCCTATTGGCCGTTTATTATTTCTGCGATTCTCGGCATGGGCGTGAAGACGGGCTTGTACGTCTATATTTTCCGCCAGTTTTTTAAAGGGATTCCGCGTGAAATTGAAGAAGCCGCTTACGTTGACGGAGCCGGCTACTTTTCAACTTTCAGTAGAGTTATTTTGCCCAATGCGATCCCTTCGATGGTGACGGTCATGCTGTTCTCGTTCGTATGGCAATGGAATGATTCTTTCTTTACAAACATGTATTTAAATGAACCGAAGATCATGTCTTCGATGATGGCTTCTTCCGGGTATGCAATCGCAACTTACCTTAGCGGAGGGGAACAGGCAGCAACGGCATCCTACGTTCAGGACCCGTTCTTTATGTCCATGATGATGAATACCAGCGTCTTGATGGCTATACTGCCGCTCATTATTTTATATGTGTTCGTGCAAAGACATTTTGTGGAAAGTGTTGAACGTTCAGGATTAGTAGGTTAGGAGAGGCGGATGAAGAAAAAATTGATAGTCATTACACTTGTTGCTTTTACATCAGTGCTCGGCTTGTATTTCGGATTCACATCAGGAGGCCAAGGCAGCACCAATAGTTCCAATAGCGTGAAAGAGACGGAGGAGCCTATGCAGCAGCCGGCGCCTCCGGACGCCTATGTAACGATCGATGGATCGGTACGATATCAAACAATTGATAACTTCGGCGCATCCGACGCATGGTCCATGGAGCCTCTTGGCAAACATTGGACGGAACAAAATAAAAATCGTGTAGCGGATCTGCTTTTTTCAAGGGAGAAAGGGATTGGACTATCGGCCTGGCGTTTCAATATCGGCGCCGGCTCGACGGAAACGGACCAGACCATTATTCCGGATCCGTGGCGTCAGGCGGAAGCATTCAAGACTTCGGAGGATGGCGATTACGATTGGAGCAAGCAGGCGGGGCAGCAGTGGTTTCTGCAGGCAGCCAAGGCTCGCGGCGTGGACACCCTGATCGCATTCTCGAACAGTCCTCCAGTCTGGATGACGAAGAACGGACACGCTCAACCGGATCCGGATATCGGCTCCACCAATCTGAAAGATGGCTATGAGGATGAATTTGCAACTTATTTAATTGATGTCTTGGAACACTTTAGACAGGAAGGCCTAGTCTTCCAATATATTAGTCCAATTAACGAGCCGACCTGGGATTGGAACAAGGCGCAGCAGGAAGGGAACCGTTATAACAACGACGATCTAAAGCGTGTCATTCTTGAATTGCACCAGCAGTTAAAGGAAAGCAGTCTTGATGCGCAAATCAGCGCTCCGGACGGTGTGGAAATTACTTCGCTGCTAGATGATGAATATTATCAAATGTTTGCGGGCGGCGGGCAATATTCGAGCGGGGCTAACAGTCTGGGAACGGGAAAATACCGAGAATATATTAAGGATTTGCTAGGCGACCCCAATCTCAAGGAAGCCGTTGGCAATAAAATTGCTTCGCATTCCTATTGGTCCGATTACAGTAAGCCAGGCGACGATCGGTTGGGTAAGCTTAGAGAATTGCTGGATGCCAATTTGAAGAAATACGACGCTGAAGCAAAATATTGGGTCACGGAATATTGCATTCTTGGCGATTACGGTCCCGGCCGCGACCTCGGCATGGATCCCGCTTTGCATGTGGCCCGTACCATTCATTTTGATTTGACTGAGGCGAATGCAGCCGCATGGCAATGGTGGACGGCGGTGTCCAAGGTGGATTATAAGGACGGACTGATCTATACCGATTATAAAAAAGCGGGAGACGAGCAAAATGTTTTGACTTCAAAAATCATGTGGGCTCTCGGCAATTACAGCAAATTTATACGTCCCGGCGCGGAGCGCATCTCGCTTGCGGGGCTGGATGAGAATTCACGGAACGGGTTGCTGGGATCGGCGTACGTTCATGAAGGAGAGCAGACGGTTACAGCGGTGTTCGTCAACGATAGCGATGAGGATAAGCGTATTCGGATTTCATTGAACGGCGTCGATAAGAACCGTGCCATTGAAGTCATGCAATTGTATATCACATCGGCTGGCCGCGACCTTGCCCAAGGAGAGGACGTACCGATTCTAGATGATCATTCCTTTGAAGCGGTTATTCCTGCGAAGTCGGTCGTCACCTTGACGGGAGGCGGGGCAGACGGAACAGTCGAAGCAAACGTAGACAAGGAAAGTGAAGTGACGACGGAAATGGCTGGTAAGCATGGAAACAGCGGAAGTGATGACGAAGCGGTTCAACAGGTTAAAGAAGCGCTAACGGTATACAATATCGACAATGTGCGCGGCAACTTGACTTTGCTTGAGAGAGGGGATAACGGAACGTCGATAACTTGGCAATCCGATAACCCTAGTGTCATTGCGGCGTCTGGGGTAGTAACACGTCCCAAGCACGGCAGTGGAAACGTATCCGTGACGCTTATAGCGGCCATCTCCAGGAATGACGTCAAAGCAGAGAAAAAGTTCAAGGTAGTGGTAATGGAACGACCGGTCAAGGAAGAATACGCCGGTTACCTCTTCTCCTACTTTACGGGTGAAGGGACGCCGGACGGTGAGCAAATCTACTTTGCACTTAGTGAAGGGAACGACCCGCTGCACTGGAAGGAGTTGAATGGCGGGAAGCCGGTGCTTTCGTCCACAATGGGCGAAAAGGGTGTAAGGGATCCTTTTATCATCCGGTCCCCAGAAGGAGACAAGTTCTTTATGATTGCCACCGATTTGAAAATAAACGGTGACTGGAACTGGGATCGAGCTCAAAGGGAGGGGAGCCGTTCCATCATGGTATGGGAATCGGGCGATCTTCTGAAGTGGTCAGAACCAAGAATGATCGAGATTTCGCCTGCAGAAGCTGGAAATACGTGGGCGCCCGAAGTTTTTTACGATGAGACGACGGGTGAGTATATCGTATTTTGGGCTTCCAAGCTGTTCGCGGATGAAAGCCATGTGGGGGATGCTTATCAAAAAATCATGTATAGCAAAACTCGGGATTTCCATGTCTTTACGGAAGCACAGGTCTATATGGATTTCGGATATTCCATTATCGATACGACTATGATCTCTCATAAGGGGAAAATTTATAGGTTTACGAAAGATGAAAGAGACAACCAGCCGTTATCCCTTTACGGCAAAATGGTATTTCAGGAGGTATTGGGCTCTGTATTCGATTCCGGTTATCGAATCATTAAAGAAGGTGTCGGCAGCGTTAAAGGCGTCGAAGGGCCAACTGTTTTCAAATCCAATACGGAAGAGAAATGGTATTTGTTCGTCGACGAATTCGGCGGCAGAGGTTATGTGCCCTTAGAAACGACGGATCTAGACTCTGGAGTATGGAAGGTTTCTCCCGATTACGACTTGCCAAATAGTCCTCGCCACGGAACGGTCATACCGATAACGAAAACCGAGTACGATGCGATTAACGCTAAATATTTTCTTAAGCGTTGATGGTTTAGCAAGACGGGTCTTACAGGCCTGTCTTTCTTGTGCGTTTGGAAGGTATTATATGAAAAATAAAATCTTAGACTGCCGATGCGTCATTGGTCCAAGGGGATACATATAGAAGAGAAATGAAATTTTGTATATAAACCCTAGAACAGTGAATAATATTGTTGAGTATAACTTCTAATTTATAATCGACTCCAATTGCAAACAACATTATAGGTATGAAGTATCAGAATTAGTAAAAAAGCAGTTTTCATGCTGCATTTTTCTTAGTATTTCTAATGCTGAGTGTTGTTTTGAACTATCATATCCTATAAGTTTAATAGTATAATTAACCTTAAATATAAATCTAAAATAGCGAGGCGATAATCATAATGGAAACAGGTGACAAAGTAGTAATAACGGTAGAAACCACAGTTCATGCACCAGTTGAAAAAGTGTGGGAATATTGGACAGAGCCAGAGCATATAACGAAATGGTCTTTTGCTTCTGATGATTGGCACGCACCACATGCCGAAAATGATTTAAGGGTTGGCGGAACTTTTACTACAAGAATGGAAGCAAAGGATGGAAGCTTTGGATTTGAGTTTGGCGGTGTTTATGATGAAGTTAGATTAAACGAATTTACTTCTTACACCCTTGGAGATGGAAGAAAAGTTACGGTCACTTTTATTAGTGATGGAAACGATACAAAGGTAATTGAAACGTTTGAAGCAGAAGCGACCCATCCCGTCGAGCAGCAACAAGCAGGCTGGCAGGCGATTATTGACAATTTCAAAAAATATAGCGAAATTTCTAAAGCAAATTAAATATGATTCGGACATAAGATCTGGCGAATTTTCCAGTGATATATTTCCGTTCTAGGCACCTATCTGAGGGTGCCTTTTCTTCGTATTAACTGTATCTCACAAACGATTGATTAAGAGGAAATGAAATATCCCGGCAGGCTTATGGGTAGCGGCGCTATCGGAATTTCTCATAATGAACAATATAGGGATGCTTCGCTATGGACAATTTGGACTGGTTAATATAATAGCGTATAACTTCCAAATCTTACTGCCTCCCGGTCGGATAGTTCGATCGGGAGGCAGTAGGCTGTTGCACTATTCTGCGACAAAATTCGGATATATCATGACTTTAATGCTAGTATCCTTACGTGTCCGAGCCGTTTCCACAGCTTCCTTAATGTCTGTAAGCGCGTAACGGTGCGTGATGATGGACTCAAGGTCAACGGCGGATCGCTGTAAAGCTTGAATCGCAGCCGGATAAGTGTTGGCATACCGGAATACGCCGTAGGTGTCGATCTCGCCGTCGATCAAACTGGCCATATCCATCGGCACTGTGTCAGCAGTAGGCAACCCGACAAATACAATCCGACCGCCACGCTTGACCAGCTTCACGGAGTCAGCCATCGCTCTGGCATTGCCCGAAGATTCAACGACGAGTGTAATACCTGCACCGTCGGTCAGCTCATTGAGCTTCTCTCCAATCTGATCTGCTGCAGGGTCGAAAACCGCCGTAAAGCCCATCTCCAGGGCAAGCTCCCTCCGAAATGCAACCGTATCGGTTCCATAGATTTCGGTTATGCCGAACAGCTTAGCTGCTTGTCCGACAAGCAATCCAATTGGTCCAAGTCCTGTAATCAACAGGCGATCAAACGGCTTCGCGCTGCCGCGCTGCATCGCATGGAATCCGACCGATAACGGCTCCAGCAGCGCTCCTGTCTCATAGCTCATCGAATCCGGCAGCTTGTGCAAATAGCTGACCGGCATTACAATATATTCTGCCCAAGCACCATTCACAGGCGGTGTTGCGAGGAAGACTACATCTGGGCATAGGTTGTAACGCCCTGATTTGCAATATTCACAGTTCCCACACGCCACACCCGGCTCAACCGCTACACGGTCACCAGGCGATAAAGTGGTTACCGCTTTGCCAACCTTTACAACTTCACCTGCAAGCTCGTGTCCGAGGATGATGGGTTCCTTCACGATATATCGTCCAATTTGGCCATGCTCATAGTAATGTACATCTGAACCACATACACCGATACAATGAACCTTAATCAGCGCCTCGTGTTCCCCCGGAACAGGTATATCCACCTGCTTGATCGCAATGGACAAAGGCTTGTCCATTATAGCTGCATTCATTTTGCCTGACTTCATACGTATTCGCTCCTTTGGAAAAAAAATCACACAGCTGAATAAATAGACCTTTATCACACCACCTTAACACTTCGATATTCGACTGGCATACTCCTTGCGCTATTTCAAATTGCGGTTTAATTTACAGCATTGAGGTATAGAAGCGGACATACGATTAGTAATTGTATGAGTATACATAATTTAAATTTCAGGGCAATCTTCGTTTACATTCCGTTTAAAAACGTGTGTTAGGATGACTACATCATCAAATATTGGAGGAATTGCAATGGATCATGTATACAAGAAACTAGAGCCAGGCAATAGTGAGTGGGCTGTCGAAGCGCGTGGACTCGTTAAATCTTTTGGCAATTTTCGCGCGGTGGATGGCGTAGATTTAAATGTACGTACGGGGTCAATCTACGGTGTGCTCGGTCCCAACGGGGCGGGGAAAACCACTACAATTAGAATGCTGGCAACCTTGCTTCGACTGGATTCGGGTTCGGCTCGAATCTTTGGACACGATGTGGTGAAGGAGTCGCAAATTATCCGCCAATTGATCGGAGTGACTGGTCAATACGCATCGGTAGACGAATCACTTAGCGCTACTGAGAATTTGATCATTTTCTCACGGCTGCTAGGGCTGGGACGTGCTGAGTCGCGGAAGAAGGCAGGGGAGCTGCTTGAGGAATTTGGTTTGACGGAGGCCGCGAAGCGTCCGCTCAAAAATTTCTCCGGCGGTATGCGTCGCCGTCTAGATCTGGCGGCGAGCCTTATTGCACAGCCACCTCTTCTTTTTCTAGACGAACCGACTACGGGGCTGGACCCGCGTACGCGTGCACAAATGTGGGATACGATTCGCCGCTTGGTGAACACAGGCTCAACCGTATTGCTAACTACGCAGTACCTCGAGGAAGCAGATCAATTGGCAGACCGAATCGCGGTTATCGATCACGGCCGAGTCGTCGCAGAGGGAACTTCTGATGAACTGAAAGCTTCGGTGGGCACCTCGTCGCTTCAATTGAAAGTTCAGAATCCGCTTGATTTAGAGGTCGCTCGCAAGACCGTCGAACAGGTGCTCGATATTCGGTCAAACGTGTCCCACGAAGCTGGTAAGATTACTGCACCTTTAGTGAATGCAGACCGGGCCACTGATGTTCTAAATGCCCTCCGTGAAGCAGGCGTTCACTTGGCTGAGATGAGTGTCCAGAAGCCGACTCTTGATGAGGTGTTTCTAACGATTACAGGGAATGGTATTACGGAAGACGCAACATCGTCATCCTCTAAATCCAAAGAAGCGGAGGTGGCAAGCGTATGAGAACCGCTTCCATTAAGCCAGGCGCCGATCGTGAGCTGAAAAACTACACGAGCTTCGGTCAAACATTACGAAATTCGTTAACTATGGCCTATCGAGGTTTATTGAAGATTAAGCGTACCCCTGAGCAATTGTTTGATGTAACGCTGCAGCCCATCATTTTCACTTTAATGTTTACTTACATTTTTGGCGGAGCTATCTCGGGTGATGTGCTGAGCTACTTGCCCGTCATTATTCCGGGTATCCTCGTGCAGACCGTCATCACGACCTCAATGGTTACTGGCGTCCAATTACGCGAGGACATGGACAAAGGTGTGTTCGACCGGTTTAAGTCTCTGCCTATCGCGCGCATAGCTCCGCTCGCAGGAGCTTTGCTTGCAGATACTATCCGTTATACGATAGCGACAGTTCTCACCTTTGTTATGGGATATATTATGGGCTATCGTCCCGATGGCGGCCTGGGCCACGTCGCTATCGCAGCACTTCTTGTCATTGTTTGCTCATGGTCGATTAGCTGGATATTTGCCTTTTTCGGAGTGATCGCACGTACAGCTTCAAGCGTTCAGGGAATATCGATGCTTGTACTTTTTCCACTCACATTTCTTTCGAACGCTTTCGTGCCGGTCGACACGATGCCAAATTGGCTTCAGTGGTTTGTAAAAATCAATCCGATCTCGCATCTCGTCACAGCTGTCCGTGATCTTGCCAATCACGGTACCGTTGGTTGGGATCTCGGAATCTCACTCATTGGAGCTGCTGTCATAGTGGCGATCTTTGCACCTATCACAGTGCGTGCATATATGCGCCGGACATAATCCTATTTAAGACTGCTCGGATTTCGGGCAGTCTTTATCATGATGTGACAATCTACTGCATGAGCTCATGAATCGACCAAGGCAAATATGGAAAACGTAGTAAAGGAGCTTTTATCCTTACAGAAACAAATAATGAGAACCCGGAACCAAAGTCATAGATTACTTTGGCTTCTCCTTGGAGAATGTGGTTCGTTTGACAAAAGAATGGTTTAAGTAAATAAGATGACCCATTATTAAAACGGAGGTAATGAAGATGAAATTTTTTATCGATACTGCAAATTTGGAAGATATCAAAAAAGCGTATAAAATCGGCGTCTTATCCGGTGTTACGACGAATCCATCTTTAGTTGCCAAGGAAGGTGTCAAATTCGAAGATCGAATTGAAGAGATTTTGCGGGAAGTGCCTGAGATTGAATCCGTTTCTGCTGAAGTAACGCCTGATGCGATTACAGCCGAAGAAATGATCGCGCAAGCGAATGAGCTGATCAAAATCAATAATCATGATAAAAACATTACGATCAAGCTTCCAATGACGCTCGAAGGGTTAGAGGCTTGCCGTTACTTGACTAAAAAAGGGGTGAAAACGAATGTGACGTTGATTTTCACTGTAAACCAAGCGTTATTGGCAGCTCGCGCAGGCGCTACCTACGTATCGCCATTCCTTGGCCGATTGGATGACATTTCGGAAGATGGAGTCTTATTAGTTACGAAAATCGCCCAATTATTCCGAACGCATAATCTGGACGCACAAATTATCGCTGCCTCCGTCCGGCACCCAGATCACGTGACTCGCGTAGCAATGGCAGGAGCCCATATTGCAACGATTCCGTTTTCGGTTATCGAACAGATCTCCAAGCATCCTCTAACGAACCAAGGGATGGACAAATTTGCGGCCGATTGGAAAAAATAATTTCACTTTAAGAAGGCAGTCCGGACCTCTATTCAGGTTCCAGACTGCTTTTTTATTTAATCAATTAGGAACTGGTCTAAAGTATTTGTCTTATTGACAATGATTTTGTAATTCAGCTATACTGACTGTAATCTTATAGAACGTATACGTTGAAAGAGCCCAGTAGCAGCTTTGTCCATGTTATAGAAAGTCAGGGGTCGATGGAACCTGATACACACAAGGACTGCGAATTACACTCTGGAGTATCTTGGGTAATGCCAAGCGGAGCAAGCGAACGATAACTCGCTGTAAAGTGGCATGAGCAGTGCTTAAAAGGCTGTTGGTGCAATTTGGGTGGTAACACGGTTTATTCAATCGTCCCTATGTCTACAATAGACAAGGGGCGATTTTTTTATTTGGAATTTATCGTATCCACTCCGTGCTCCTGCTGATTCAACGTTAAATCATAAGAAAATTAATTTATACAAAGGGGCTGTATCGCTTTGAACATTATTGACGAACTCGAGTGGCGCGATGCCATTAACCAGCAGACGGATGCGGAGGGCTTGCGCGAATTAACGAATACGAAAGCGGTCTCGCTCTATTGCGGCGTTGATCCAACGGGCGACAGTATGCATATCGGTCATTTGATTCCGTTCATGATGCTGAAGCGGTTTCAACTGGCCGGACATCGTCCTGTCATCCTGATTGGCGGAGCAACAGGCACAATTGGTGATCCAAGCGGCCGTCAAACCGAGCGCTCATTGCAAACGATGGAGCAGATTCAGGACAATGTAGATGCCTTAACCGCTCAGATGAGAAAGCTTTTTGTAACCGAAGGCGACAATCAGGTTCGTATGGTTAACAACTATGACTGGACACATAAGATTAATGTGATCGACTTTTTGCGTGATTACGGTAAAAACTTCAGCATCAATACGATGCTGGCAAAAGACGTCGTATCGAGCAGGCTCGACAGCGGCATCTCGTTTACTGAATTCTCCTACCAGATTTTGCAGTCGCTTGACTACCTGCATCTGTACCAGCATGAAGATGTACAGCTTCAAATCGGGGGCTCTGATCAGTGGGGCAATATTACGAGCGGTCTTGATCTCATTCGCAAAAAAGAAGGCTCGGAGGCACAAGCATTTGGTCTTACGATTCCACTTATGCTGAAGGCAGACGGGACGAAATTCGGCAAATCGGCAGGCGGAGCGATATGGCTTGACCCGAATAAAACGACACCGTTCGAATTTTATCAGTTCTGGGCAAATACGGATGACCGTGACGTTGTGAAGTACTTGAAGTATTTCACTTTCCTAGATAAAGTGGCGATTGAATCACTGGCAGAGAAGGTCCAGACCGAGCCTCATAAACGTGAAGCGCAAAAAGCGCTGGCGGAAGAAATGACGAAATTCGTACACGGCGAAGATATGCTGGAGCAAGCGAAGCGAATTACGGCAGCGTTGTTCAGTGGAGATATCCAATCGCTCACAGCTGACGAAATTGAGCAGGGCTTCAAGGAAATGCCGACTTATACGACGGACAAAGAATCTAAAAACATCGTTGACTGGCTGGTGGAGCTTGGCATCGAGCCATCGAAGCGCCAAGCGCGCGAAGATATTACGAAAGGCGCGATCTCGATGAATGGCGAGCGTGTCAGTGATGTTGAGCTAAACGTTACGGCTGAGCACGCGATCGGCGGACGGTTTATTATTATCCGCAAAGGGAAGAAAAATTACAGTCTTGTGAAATTGACATAAGAAAAATAAGAGATGACTACTGACTATCAGTGGTCATCTTTTTTTAGGTGCATCAGGGGCTACACGATACTCTTTGTGTCATACAATCTGTTTTATAGCTTTGATCTGTGCTAACGGACATCAGATCCGTTATATCAGAAATCATAAGGTTTTTTGATGGAGCTGCGGATATTAAATCTCCATCCCTCTCCATATCATCAAAGCGGAGCCGGTGACAACGGCTTCTTCCTTAAGCTCACCCTTCGAGAAGGAGGGCTGATGGTTGGGAAAATAATACGAGTTTTTCTGAGCAATTTCAATTGCTGTTTGATAGAACTGTTCACTGGAATTGACCAATACGCCGCCGAGAATGATTTTTTGTGGGTGAAAGACATTGATGAGGTTAGCGAGTCCGATCCCGAAATAGACGGCAGACTGCATGAATAGTTCACGCGCGTAAGGGTTATCTTGAGAAAATGCGTGCAGCAGCATATCGTAATTAATTTTCTCAGGAGAAGTTTGGCCAATGTTCAGCATATCCGTTCGCCCAAGCTTGGCGTGGCTTCTAGCCTTCGACTCCAAGGCTTGTACGGAAACGAAAGCTTCTAATGCACCGTAATTTCCATGATCATGCAGCCTTGGACCGTCCATTTGGATAATCATTTGACCGATGGATCCTTCCATGTCGATTGATCCATGTACAATTTGACCGTAGGACATCATGGCTGACCGAAGACCAACACCTGCATGAACATACAGCATATGCTGTAGATTTTCACTTCGCATCGCCCATTGTTCACCGAGCAATGCGGCATTCGCGCCGTTCTCCAGCTGGGCTGGAATGCCTGTTTCCTCTTGAAGAATGCTGCATATAGAGACGTTATTCCAGCCTGAAGCGGGAAAATTCAAAGGCTGAAGAATGATCCCCTTCTCGCGATCGAGCGGACCTACAGCACCGACTCCAATCCCGATCACGCGGCTGCGGTCAATATTATGGTCAAGCAGAATGGAACGTATATTATTAGAAACGTATTCAACGAATTGATGAGGAGTCATAGCTTCATCCATTCGCCAGCGAATGAGAGATTTGGGATTCATTTTCATATCAAAAAAACCGAGCGAGGAATATCTTCTGGATATTTCCAATCCAAAAAAATAGCCGTAATCGGGATTGATTTCATAAAGAATCGGTCTTCTGCCTCCGTTTGACGGGCCGAGACCGGACATAATCAATAATTTCTCCGCTACCATTTCGTCCAGAAGCCGAGTTAGGGAGCTGCTAGTAAGTGAAAAGGCAGCTAGTAATTCCGCTTTCGAGACAACGCCTTGCTCTGCAATGCGATTATATAGCTGTTTCTTGGAAGAGGGTATTTTGTTTAATGATGGGTTACTCATCTTTCTACCTCTTTTTCCGATTGAAGTAATGGGGATTATTCTTGTTCTATTATATCGTAAGTCCATACTGGTTCGCTACTTCTTAGCTTGGCAGGAATTGAAATGTTCTGTTCCAAGAAATACATATCTCAATTAAATCCAAAATGAATTTAACTAAGTGTAAATATGGTATTGGAATACAATAAGATAGTCGTCAGCAGAACGAATTCATATATTTTTAGTGAAATATGAAAATCTTTATTTCAAAATGAAATAAAGATGATATACTATAAGTAATTGAGTAGAGGAGGAATATGATGAACCTCGAACATTGGAGTAAATTATGGCATTTATTCATTATGTTTCTTAAAATTGGCCCCGTTACTTTCGGCGGCGGCTATGCGATGATTCCTGTTATTGAGCAAGAAGTTGTTGAGAAGCGCAAATGGCTTGAATCCAAAGATGTCGCAGATGTATTTGCAGTTGCCGGGTCCGTACCAGGGGCAATCGCGATTAATTCAGCGACTTTTATAGGTTATCGGATTGCTGGTGTCGCGGGTGCTATTGCTGCTACTATCGGAATTTTGCTCCCGACCTTTTGTATCGTTTTAGCGTTCTCAATCTTTTTCTTAGGAATGAAAGATAATCCAAAGGTTGAAGCAGCTTTTATATCCATTCGCGCGACAATTGTCGCATTGATTGTTTATGCAGCCTACAAGACGGGGAAGACAGCCATAATCGATAAAGCTTCCCTTCTGCTAGTGCTTACTACCGTCGCCCTTATGTATTTCACTCATAACCAAATTCATCCGATTCTTCTCATTTTAGGCGGAGCAATCGCAGGTATTGTAATCATTGGTATACGTACAAGGCTCGGACGTAAAACAATACTTCATGAAAAAGAGCAAGTCTATGATTATATGATCTAATGGGGAGTTGCCATGCTAATCGAATTATTTATTACCTTTTTCTTAATCGGTTTAGTTTCATTCGGGGGCGGCTATGCGATGATTCCATTAATTCAGGAGCAGATCGTCAATCAACATGGCTGGATGGATCAGCAGCATTTTATTGATACGATTGCCATTGCGAGTATGGCGCCCGGTCCGATTGCGACCAATATTGCCGTTTTAATCGGATATAATGAGAAGGGACTATTAGGTGCGGTTATCGCGACAATGGGCACAGTGCTGCCCTCTGTTATTATCATTCTCATTTTAGGTAAAATTTTTTATAAAATTCAGGATCATTCTTTGGTGAAATCGTCCTTTTATGGTCTACGTGCGATCATTACTGGTTTGATTATTTACACAGCGTATATGTTCGCAGATACAAATGGCATGTTTGCATCAATGTCCTGGTACACTTGGAGTCAGATCCTCATTTTTGCAGGTTCGCTCGCTGCATTTATTGTATTCCATAAGCACCCTGTTTCGGTTATTATTCTATCAGCACTAGTTGGTATTGCTGTGTATAGTTAAAGGAAACAATTTGACATAAGAGGAGAATGAAGCGTTGGAACAGAAAAAATCATGTTGTGCAGCCAGCAGGGAGCAAGCTCAGTTCGATAGTACGGAGCGGTCTACTCATTTGTCTACCGCTTCTGCCACCCCTGTCTCTAATCATAAAACGTTAGAACAATTGATAGCGCTGCCTGGCGGTCAGTTTGATATGGGAACCGATTCGGCAGAAGGATTTCCTGCAGATGGCGAGGGTCCTGTCCGAAAAGTGACACTCGCGCCCTTCCGAATCTCTCCTTATGCGGTGACGAATGAGGAATTTCAAGCGTTTGTTAAAGCGACAGGCTATGTGACGGAGGCGGAAAGCTTCGGATGGTCCTATGTATTTCATTTGCTTGCTTCTGATGAAACGAAGGAGAAAGTAAAGGATGTCCCACAGCAGGTCCCGTGGTGGTTAGTAGTTGAGGGAGCTTACTGGGCGAAGCCGGAGGGCCCGGATTCCAGCATAGAAGAACGAATGGATCATCCCGTTGTACATATTTCTTGGCAGGATGCTGAAGCTTTCTGTGGGTGGTCCGGCACTAGACTTCCGACTGAGGCTGAGTGGGAATTTGCTGCAAGAGGAGGACTCTCTCGGAAAACGTACCCGTGGGGAGATCTGCTTAAACTAGACGGCAAGCATATGTGCAACATATGGCAGGGCAAATTTCCGGTCAAAAATAATGCAAGCGACGGTTATATAGGAACAGCGCCTGTTCATGCCTATGAGGCCAATGGCTATGGCCTTTATAATATGTCAGGAAACGTATGGGAATGGTGCGCGGATTGGTTCAGCCCCGGCTATCACAGACAGACATCTTCAAATAATCCAAGATTTGTGCAGCCTACCGGCAGAAGGTCCATGAGGGGCGGCTCTTATTTATGTCACCGTTCCTATTGCAACCGTTATCGGCTGGCAGCGAGAAGCTCCAATACGCCGGACAGCTCGACAGGGAATTGCGGGTTTCGTGTAGCTGCGGATATAGAAGCTATCCCATCGCAATCATAAAAGCTTAAAAATGCAAATACGGAAGGCAATCCTCTTGATCCTTGTGATCGAGGGGATTTTTTATATAGCGATTACATAACAAGGAAAAAATGCTTTTGTGCAGAATATATATTTTATAATTTAATGCAAGTCCGCTTCCCACATAGCGTTTATACTTACACCTTAAGGAGTTGTTCCATTTTGAAAGGGATTACAAATCCGATCGTGCCGGGATGGTACGCGGATCCTGAAGCAAGAACGTATGAAGGCAAGCACTGGATTTATGCGACACGTTCCTATACGGAATACACGCAGCAGCTGAATTTGGATGCTTTCAGCTCGGAGGATCTGATTCATTGGGAGAAGCATGAAAGCATTATAGAGATGTCGGACTTTCCATGGATGTGGAGAGCGGTATGGGCGCCTACGATTATTGAGCATAGGGAGAAATATTATCTCATTTTTGCAACGAATGATATTCAAACCGATGATGAGATCGGAGGCTTAGAGATTGCGGTGTCTGATCGTCCGGAGGGCCCGTTCAGAGGCTATTTAGGCAAACCGCTCATTGATCGTTTCATTCATTCTGCCCAGCCGATAGATGCCCATTTGTTTAAAGACGAGGATGGAACCATCTATCTCTATTACGGAGGCTGGCGTCATTGCAATGTAGCTAGAATGAACGAGGATATGACGGGATTCGTTCCGTTTGCCAGCGGTGAGACGTTTCTATCCATTACACCAGAAGGATATGTAGAAGGGCCGTGCATGATCAAGAAGGACGGGTTGTACTATCTGATGTGGTCGATGGGAGATTGGGTGAATGGTTCTTACCGAGTTGCGTATGGCGTAAGCGACAGTCCTTTGGGACCTTTCGAGAATAAGGGCACAATCCTTCAACGTCAGGAACCCATTGCGGAGGGACCTGGCCACCACGGGTTCCTTCATCTGCCTGATGAGGATGAATGGCTCATCGTTTACCATCGGAGAGTAATTGGAGACCAAGAAGCTGGCAATCGGATGCTGTGCATAGATAAGATGGTTATATCGGATGGAGCAATACAGCCTATAATAATGACGGATGAATGGTAATTTTGAGCAAATAAATAGAGGAGATGGACAGACATGACAATGATTGAAGATGGAGCTGTAGTATTATTTCAAGGTGACAGTATTACCGATTGTGGCCGGAATTATGATGATTATCATAGCTTGGGTCATGGTTATGCGCTGTTTGCAGCAGCAGCATTCGGCCGCAAGTATCCGCATAAGAACGTCCAATTCCTAAACCGGGGAATTAGCGGAAATCGTGCCGTTGATCTGGAGCGCAGGTGGGAAAAAGATTGCCTGGAGCTGAAGCCAACTTGGGTTTCTATATATATTGGCATAAATGATACCTGGAGGCGTTATGACAACGGTGATGCCACTTCTGCGGATGAGTTCTACCAAAGCTACCGCAAGCTAATACTAGATACGCGAGACCGTCTTGACAGCAAGCTGATCCTCATCGAGCCATTTGTTCTCCCGGTTCCAGAGGAACGCAGAGGCTGGCGTGAGGATCTGGATCCTAAGATTCAGGCGGTACGTGATCTCTCTCGTGAGTTCAAGACATTGTACGTTCCGCTCGATGGTCTGTTCGCCGCAGCGAGCTCTAATACGGAGCCTGCATACTGGGCGGGAGACGGTGTTCATCCTTCGCCTGCTGGACATGCACTTATTGCTGAAGCGTGGCTGCAAGCTGTGAAGGCTTAACCGATGATATGAAATGGAAGGGCTGTCCCTAAGGTGAATAACCTTTGGAGACGGTCTTTTTTTGTACGTGATGTTTTGCCGTTCTATCGAAACGGGCTTCTTGATTAAATATATTGATCATTATTAATATATGTTATATGATGATCAGGAAATCGTTTCCTGTATTATATAGTTATTGTGGGAGGTGAATTTTTCAGTTACCCCTAATGAACGAAATGTTGAGAATGAAGGAATATACCGGATCGACTATAGAAATCAGGCTGCGGTAACGGTAGACCGCTATGCCTTGAGATGAAGACAGGAGGAGAGACAGTGAAACAGAAGGCCGGAGGAAAGATTGCTCTAAGTCTTGTCTTAATTGCGGCCGCGCTTACAGTCTATTGGTTTTGGCCGCATAAGCAAGAAGGTATAAGCTGGCCGAAGAATCAGGCTTTGCCCACCTTTGCCGCACCGTCGTCGATGCTGGATCTTGTTAGTCTCGACATCAAGTTGGCCTTTGAGGGGGAAGATCCCGCTTATGGGCATGAGACAGGCAAGGCGGACGGGGATGGCTGGCTGGCCGAGGTTGGCAGCGACTCTCCCGGAGAATTAATCATGGATGCTAAGTCCATTATTGGCGTTCCGACCGGAGAGACAAAAGCAGTATTTCGCATGAGCATCGATAAATTTGCGGATGAGAACGGAGTCGTTGCCAAGCTGGAGGTCCTCGATCAGACTAAAGGAGAGGATTTGGGCAGCTTGGACGTTAGCAATTGGGATTTTGATCAAGAAAATGCTTCCCAGAGCTTTGAGATTCCTCTAACAGCTCCAGGCGAGGAAAAACCGATTGAAATCCGTGTCACCTGGACAGGGAAGTCAACCTTGAAGCTGTATGGTGTCGAGTTCTCATCCCCGATGAGAGCTGATGAATCAGCTATGTTCGAGACGCTCAAAGGGGTCGTTAATAAGTCGAAACCGCGCATCTATGACAAGGATAAGTCGGGGACGTACTGGCTGGATGCTCTAGGGATGGAATATGTGGCTGTTAAGGATAACTGGAAGCTTATGGAGAAGTATCATGCGGAAATCAAGGGGGTTGTCGTGTATGATCCGGAGGTTCCGGATACCTACAACCTGGCGACAACGATCGCTGGCTTGAAGAACGCCGTCGTTGCCTCTCCCTCCCTGTTGGAGAAGCTTACGGGCGCCCCTTACCAGCTGCCTGTCCTTGAGGACCTGCGGGGGAAATTCAGTACGAACATTGAGGTGTACAATCATCTCTATGACAAGTACTGGTCCAAGACGACTCATCGTGTTCTTGTTGGCTTGACCCCTGACCTGAAGACGAACTTGCGTGAATATGCCATAGGCATTCAAGCGGCTGTCGTCTGGCTAAATCCGGCCGTGCCCGAAGAGGAACAATTATTGAACAAGTTCATGAAAGATATGCCCTATGGAAGCGGTCTCTATCTCGGTTGGTGGCCAGATGAAGGAATAGGAGTAAGCAAAACCTCGGAATTCGGGCTTGCCACGGTGGCTGCCGATTACTCTTCCAACTTGTCCGTACTGAGCGGAACGTCCAGAAAAATTACACCGCCGCCGAAGCCTCCTATGAAACCTCCGCTGGAGAATAAGGTTTATGTGACCTATATCTTGAGTGACGGCGACAACCTGCAGTACATGGAAGGAGCCTTCAAAGAGTTCTGGGCTTCGCCGAACCGGGGAGAAGTACCGCTAGGTTGGACGGTTTCGCCGCTGATGGCAGACGCTATGCCGGGAGTGCTTGATTATCTTAACCGAACCGCCACGGAGAATGACGTTCTGGTTTCGGGTCCAACAGGTATGGGATATACTTATCCTAATATGTGGAATGATCCGAAAGGGTTGGATCTCTTTTTCTCACGTACGAATGAGTATATGTCGCAAAGCGGCATCAGGGTGCTTACTGTATGGAATACCGTAAATGGGGTTACCAATCCGAATGTAGGCGAGAGCATAGCGGCTCATGCTCCTTCGCTTCTGGGCTTTACCTCGCAAGGGAATTCTGGAGTCATAACCGTATACAACAACTCTATGCCCGGCCAAGAACTCAATAAGGGCTATGGCTCATCTGAGGGGGATCTTATATCCCATGTAGAGGAAGCAATGAAGAAATGGGACCGAAAGTCCCCGCTCTTTGTCGGCATTCAGGCCAATCCTTGGGAAGTTCCTTATCAGAATTTCATTAACGCTGTCAATTATTTTAAAGCTGACAAAGATATCGTCATTGTAAGGCCGGATATTTATTTTGAACTGGTCAGAGAACATAATGGCTTGCCCATTGAACCAACTGCCCGCTAATAGGATAGCGACAGCCCGCAACTTTATTCTCTTCTTTGTTTGCGGTATCAGGCAGCAAGTTCGATCTCGTTCAGCTTGATGGGCGCTATAAGCGTCTGTCAGGCTTTTTTCCATGAGTTCATTTGACTAAAAGATATAAATGATATATTATCTTCACAAATCCATCCTAGGGAGTACTTAATCGATGCAAAACGATCGTTTACCGCTTTATATGCAAATTCAGGATTATTTTAAAGAGAAGATCATATCTCATAAATTGAAGGTGAATGATAAAATTCCTTCCGAAAAAGAGCTCATGGAGCAGTTCCGGGTCAGTCGAATTACGGTTGCCAACGCCTTGGTTCAGCTTGCCAAGGAAGGGTGGATCGATCGGATTCCGGGTCGGGGAAGCTTTGTGAAGGAAGTGGCTGCCGAAGTGAAGTCCGGCATGACGGATTCGCTCTTTGCTTCTGCGCCGGATGAGCGGCAGCAAGGAAGCTATATGGCGGCAAGGGAAAGAGGGGCTGGGGATCTGCAGAAGAAAACAGTCGGAGTCATCATCCCGACACTTGTGGATTTTTTTGCCCTTCGCCTTATTACAGGGATTAACGAGGTTCTTAAGGCGGAAGGGTACCATTTATTTATCTCCCTTAGTAACAACTGCATTGAAACCGAAAAGAAGCTGATTCTTGAGAGCCTGGCGAACGGAACGTCCGGTCTTATTATTTTCCCGAGCGATGCGGAAACGTATAACGAGGAGATTATTGCGTTGAAAATGTCGCATTATCCCTTTGTTCTAATTGATCGCAATTTGGCTGGAATAGACACTAACTTTGTATGTACGGACAGCATGAATGGGACAAAGCTGGCTTTGAATCATCTGTGGGAGCTGGGTCACCGCGAGATCGCCATTTGTTCGGATACGCCTCTGCCTACCATTACTGTGAGTGATCGGATAGCTGGTTATATGGAAGCCTTGATGCAGCATGGGGCGATGATTAATCCTGCCATGATTCTGACTGATTTCCAAGTGGATTACTCCAGCATTAGCGAGGATCATCCGCTATTCCGGTTCATCCGAAACCGGATGGCAACCGCGTACATTACCCTTAATGCGCGCCTCGGGATTTATATCTCCACTGTTGCCAAGCAAATCGGGCTGAAGGTTCCGGATGATATTTCCATTCTTACGTTTGATAATCCATCATCCGGTTATGACGAGTTCGGAACCTTTACCCATATTTCCCAATCGGAGACTTGTATGGGAAGACAGGCGGCAGAGATTCTGATGAAACTCCTGGAAGAAGGCGAACCTGCATCCAAGTACAGCAAAGTCGTCCTTCAGCCGGAGCTTGTTGTCAGAGCCTCGACAGGAGTGGTCAAGACGACCGTATAAATGAAATGCGCGAAAGAGGGTGCCCCAAAAGCCATATGCTTTTGGGACACCCTCTTCTATTTATTTGATCTGCAAAAGTTAACGGACACAGGTGCCCTTATTTGCTGAAAAAACGACTTTTCGAATTGTTTACGGACCTCAGAGCACTTATTGGCTCGAAAAGTCCCAATTATGACCCGATCCAAGCGAAATAACGGCTCTCATGTCCGTAAATTTTGCTTTTACATCTAATTCACTCATATAACGTACCCCATGTCCGTAACTACTCGTTCAATGATCTTATATGATCCTACGCCATCTTATAAACGATCATCGAGTGGATATGAAATCCGACATCTTCATTACCGTAGCGTGAGCAGTGAAGGGTGTCCAATGAAGGCTGCATATACGAAGGCGCAAGGGAATCGAGAGATTCGGGTCAGTTTGAACTATATACGCTACAAGCAGCAGGCGAGGGAAAAGCTACGCGGCGAGGAAGGTAAGGTTATGCGCTGTCGGTGAGACAAATGATTGAACCCGGAAGTGTATTCGGGCAGATAAAGAATAACCGGGGGGTTCGGCGTTTCCTGCTTGCTGCTTGCCTAAGGGGAGTCTGGAGGTCGGATGGCTCTCGCTTGCCCATAATCTGATGAAGTAAGCAACCATAGACAAAAAAATAGCCGTACAGGAATAGACGCCCTGTACGGCTATTTTTTCATGTTTTTCAACATTTCGGTTCGAAGTGAGCTGTCTCTTCAGCGAACCTCATGCTTTTGGGATACCCTCTTTTTTTATTTCATCATTGACTGAATAAATAATATTTATTATATTTAATAGTGCATATATACATGGAGGAGGGGAAAACGTGGAACAAACCGTGCCTTTGGAACATCCTATACGCAAAACGAGATTTAAACGGCTTCTTGTCAGGCACCGAGATGCTTTTATCGCTGCTGCCATTCTTGGCCCAATGATTTTCTGGTGGCTTGTTACATCCGGCTTTCCAACCTTGTTTGGTTTTGTTCTCGGTTTTTTCGAGTGGATCGGCATTCAAGGGAATCCAAAATTTATCGGGCTGGATAATTACATTCGCTTCTTCCAAGATCCGCTATACTATGGAGCCTTATTGAGATCGATATGGATGGGGGCTTTGGTTAGTATCACAACGCTTTCAGCAGGCTTCGGCGCGGCACTGCTCATGAACATGCCCTTGTTCGGAAAAGGTGTATATCGGTCGATTTGGTATATTCCTGCAGTGACGTCAACGGTGGCGACGACTCAAATTTTCAACTTACTGCTCGATCCCAATAACGGAATGATTAACAATTTCATTAAATCCATGGGTTATGAACCGATCGTATGGCAGTTTTCCGTCCCTTGGAGCGTATTCTGGATCGTCGTTTATTCCGTTTGGAAGGGGGTCGGAGGAGCGGCGCTGATCTGGCTGGCCGGTCTTCAATCCGTGGACGTGACGTTGTATGAAGCCGCTGATATCGACGGCGCAGGCCGCAGGCAAAAGCTCCGGCATGTGACGATCCCTGGTTTGAAACCGATTGCAACTTACATTATCATTACCAGTCTGATCGGCGCCATCCAGATTTATGAGCAGGTCATGTTCATGACTGGCGGCGGACCTTACGGCCAGACCGAAGTTCTTGTGTTCCGGATTTACCGTGATGCCTTCTGGGATTTCAACTTAGGAATGGCAGGAGCCTCATCATTGGTTATGGCGGTCATCGTATTTACGGTCACAACAATTTATTACCGCCGAACAACTCGTTCCGACCGCAGAATGACTATTCCTCTTAAGAAGGTGAAATAGACGATGGCTTCTCCTATTGTTCGATTGAAACCTGTACGGAAGGCAAATCCACTCCACTTCGCAGCACATGTCGTACTTCTCGGGGTCGGCCTAATCCTATTGTACCCTTTGTTTTTCATGATTTTGGCTGGTTTTTTTTCGAAAGAAGAATTCAGCATGACTATTCTCCCGTTTATTCCGATTCCGAATAATCCGACTCTGATGAACTATAAAACCCTCATTTTTGGATCTGTAGACTCTTCAACCAGCACTTATATTTTGAATTCGTTATACCGGACCTTGTACAACACGTTTTGGGCCTTGCTTACTTCTTTTCTGGCAGGGTATGCGTTTGCCCGGCTGAAATTCAAGGGCAAGGACGGGTTGTTTCTGACTTTGCTTGCCACTCAGATGATTCCGGGCACCATCGCCCTTATTCCAACGTATCTCCAGCTCGCCCGTTGGCCTTATGCCAATGGTAACGATATCTTTACCGGCGGTACGGGAATTCTCAATACATGGTGGGTGTATTTAATCGGTGGTCCCGCCATCAACATCATGGGGATGTTCCTCGTCAAGCAATCTCTAGAGAAGGTTCCGATTGAATTGGACGAAGCGGCCAAGGTGGATGGAGCAGGAACGCTGCGTCTGATCTTTCAAATACTGCTCCCACTACAGCTGCCGATTCTGGCCTTTGTCGCTATTACAACGGCACTTGGAACCTGGAACGACTTTGCAACCCCGTTCTTCTATACGTCAAGCGACAGTCTGCAAACGCTTCCTTCTGCTATAACGAGGATGTCTTCTGCGGCGATCGGCCCTGTAGGCACACCAAATTATCCGATGATGATTACGCTTGGGCTCGGGACGACTCTGCCAGCGCTGTTAATATTCTTTTTCTTCCAAAAGTACATCGTTCAAGGCTTAGCCAGCACAGGCATTAAAGGATAATTTGAAATGCTATATTTAAAACATATTGAATACATTAAAGATATGTGATATGTTTTGTTAGAAATAATCATGATCTAATATTTGGAGGGGAAAACATGAGACAACGCGCAATGGCTGCCTTGATGGCAATCGCTTTGATCGCAGCCAGTTTGATTGGCTGCAGCAACGGGGGCGACACAAAAGCAAGCAATAGTCCGAGTAACAATACTGGAACCACTGTCAACCCACCGTCTCCAACTCCGGCAGGTTCTCAAGTTTCCACGATTACGGTGCTGACAGAAGGAGCAACGAACGTAGGAACAGGGAAGCTGGGCGATCTGCTGGCTCCGAAGGAAAAGGAACTAAAAGGAAAAGAAATTGATACGGCCTACAAACCGGGCAGCGTTTTCCCTACAGATGCATTCGGCCTGCACTATCAAACGATTATGTACAACAAGATGAACGAACAAAATATTGAAGTCAAAATGGAAGACTGGGGCTGGGGAGAAGCATTGATCCAGAAGCAGACCGCCGGATTTCTAGCGAAAAACACGCCGGACATTATCGTGGGTGAAACCCAGATGCCTGGATTTGCTCAACAAGGACTGCTTGAGCCCTTCCCTGAAGACATGGCAAGCGAGATTCGTGAGAATGTATCGGATGCTGCTTGGAAGCCGATGGAATACAACGGTAAAATCTACGGCATCGCCGCGCAGCCAGGTGTCAGCAGCCTGTTCTGGAACAAAGGGCTGGTTAAGCAAGCCGGCCTCGACCCCGACAAAGCACCAGACAGCTGGGCGGAACTCGCTGATTTCTCTAAGAAAGTGACGGAAGCAGGGAATGGCAAGTTTTACGGCGGCGGCGTTTATGCGGGAGCCAACTTCGGAGGCTATCTTCGTTTCGGCGCGCTGATGATGATCAATGGGGGCAGCTTTGCAACGGATGGGCTGCCGGCTTTCAATAGCGAGCAGAACGTGGAGACAGTGAACCTGCTTCGAGAACTGAACGGTGACCATCCTCCAGGCCTGATGGTGAATAAAGACGAAGGGGCTTACTTTGACGCTTGGTACAAAGGCCAGTTGGCTTATATCATTGACGGTCCGTGGCAATCACAGCAGGCGAGAGACAAAGGAATCGACGTCGGCATGGCTCCGATCCCGCTCTCTCCGAACGGCAAAGCGGGCAATATAACGATTGGAGCAGCTTTCCATTCTGTAACGAAAGATTCTAAAAATAAAGAAGCAGCGTTCGAATACATTCGCGCAATGTACAGCAAAGATATCCAGCAGCTGATCGCAGACTCCAACGTTCGATCGCCTATTCTGAAAGAAGTGGCGGAATCGGACGATTACAAAACCAAGCATCCGGAACTCTATGTGCATTATCAAGCGATGTCGGGTAATGTACAGGGACTACCTACTTTTGCGAAGGAGAACTCGAAAGCTTGGCAAATGTTTGGCGATGCAGTGGTCAAATCGCTGATGACCAAAGGCGACGTCAAGGCGATTCTCGATGATGCCCAAAAAAGAGCAGAAGCAGTTACCAAATAAATGAAAATAATCACAATAGAAAGAGCGGATATCCGCTCTTTCTTCTTACTCTGGACATTACTGGATTCTTATAGGAGTGATTAAATGCCATATGAAACAAAGCAAATTATGCTAGATAAGGTGAAAGTCGTTCTTTCGCGGCTGCGCGAGGCGATTTACGAGCCGGTTGGGAACTTGCTTGTTCATGCTTGGGCGACCAAAGAACCGGTAGTTTACAAGGAGAGAATGTCAGGCAATCCCATCGGTCCGCTCAATCCGGGCGATCAATGGGCCGAATTATGGGATTGTGCGTGGTTCCGCTTCAAGGGTACTGTGCCGGATTCAGCGAAAGGGCATAAAGTGGTTTTGCTGCTGGATATCAGTGGTGAATTGTGCATCGTGGATAAGGACGGGGAGCCGTACCGGGGACTTACGACCAAAAATTCGACCTTCGATTTGGTATTAGGGCTGCCTGGCAAGCGGGTGGTGGAAGTCAGCGGCTGCGCAGCTGGCGGTGAGAGCATTGACTTGTGGGCAGATGGGGCCTGCAACGACCTGTTTGGAAATTTCCAAGGCGGCACAATCAGGGAAGCGAATATTTCAATCTGCAACGAGCCTTATAGACAACTTTATTATGATTGGGAGGTTCTCTCCGAACTGGCTGAGCAGCTGCCGCAGACAAGCGCTCGCCGGGACCGACTACTCCAGACGTTATATGAGGCTTCTCTCATTCTGAGCGAACTGCGGGAAGAAACGGTCTTCAGAGCTGCCGAAATGCTGCAGATCGAGCTGGGGCGGCAAGGTGGGGATCCGGTACTGGAAGTCAGTGCGATTGGGCATGCCCATATCGACCTAGCATGGCTGTGGCCGATTCGCGAAACTATCCGTAAGGGGGCCCGCACATTCGCGACTGCTTTACGCAACATGGAGACCTACCCGGATTATATGTTTGGCGCCAGCCAGCCTCAGCTTTATGAATGGATCAAGGAGCGTTATCCGAAGATATACGCCCAAATTAAGGAACGAGTGCATGAAGGACGATGGGAAGCCCAGGGAGCCATGTGGGTGGAGCCCGATACGAACATCTCCGGCGGGGAAGCTCTGATCCGCCAGATTTTGTATGGGAAACGCTTCTTCCAACAGGAGTTCGGCCAAGAAATGAAGGTTCTTTGGCTGCCGGATGTGTTCGGGTACAATGCCAGTCTGCCGCAATTGCTCAAGAAATCGGGCGTGGACTACATGATGACGCAGAAGCTGAGCTGGAGTGTCTATAACAGCCATCCGCACCACAGTTTCTATTGGGAGGGCATTGACGGAACCCGCGTACTGACCCATCTTCCGCCAGAAGACACGTACAATAGCCCAGCCGCTCCAAGATCACTGGCGAAGATCGAGAGCCAGTATCTGGACCGCAATGTTTCCAGCCATGCGCTGATGCTCTTCGGAATCGGCGATGGCGGCGGCGGCCCCGGCGAAGAGCATCTGGAACGATTGGCACGGGAGAAAAACCTGCTCGGCATCCCTCCGGTCGTACAGGAAAGCTCACTTTCTTTTTTTCACAAGCTGGAGAATGAAGCCGAACGCTTCCAGATCTACAAAGGCGAACTGTATCTGGAGAAGCATCAAGGCACGCTGACGACGCAGGGCCGGAACAAATGGTATAACCGTAAGTTGGAGAAGACCCTTCGTGAGGTGGAGTATGCTGCCTCGCTATTATGGGTGACCGGTGGCATTCCCTATCCTTCGGATCGTCTTGAGGAGATATGGAAGGAGGTCCTGCTTTACCAATTCCATGATATTCTTCCCGGTTCGTCTATTAAAAGAGTGTACGACGAGTCGCTGGAGCGTTATTCCGTCCTGTATGACGAGGTTTGCGCCATGAAGGCTGATGCCTACGAGCGGCTTGCAAGCATGGCGGGATGGAGCGGAGAAACGGCAGTTTCCAACTCCCTTCCGTGGACACGGGAGACTTGGATCTGTCATAACGAGCATTGGCACAAAATCGCCGTGCCTGCTATGAGTTTCGTCCAATTGAAGGATGCCATCATGGAGCCTTCACCGGAAGTCACGCTTAAGGCAACGGAGCGGCTGCTTGAGAACGATCTTTTGACCGTTCTTTTCAATGATGAGGGCCAGATTACTTCTCTATACGACAAAAAGAATGGACGCGAAGCTATTCTGCCTGGTTCTGCAGCTAACATCTTGTCCGTCTATCATGATGACGGCGATGCATGGGACTTCCCACAGGATTACCGGGACCGAACTGCAGGAACGATGAGACTTGTCCATAGCCATCCATCTGTTGTAGGGCCGAATGCAATTCTGGAGCAGAAGTACCAATATGGGGAATCACAATTTTCACAGCGAATCGTACTGGCCGAGGGAGACTCGGTGCTCAAGTTCGAAACAGAAGTAGAGTGGAAGGAATCGGGGAAAATGCTGCGCGCGTCATTCCCTGTGAACGTTTGGGCAGACGAGGTGAGCTGCGATATTCAGTTCGGCTCCATCAAGCGTCCGACAACCCGCAATACCGGCATTGAATTTGCCAAGGATGAAATTTGTGCCCATCATTTCATTGACCTATCGAGACATGACTATGGGGTCGCTCTGCTAAACGATTCCAAATACGGCCACAGCGTAAGGGGATCCGTCATGGATATTAATCTGCTGCGCAGTCCAGCTTATCCGGATCCGCAGGCGGATCGCGCGTCTCATCGCTTTACCTATGCCCTCTATCCGCATGCAGGCAATGAGATCGAGGCGAAAGTTTATCGCAAAGGGTATGAACTCAACATTCCCTTAACGGTGATGGAAGGAAGTCAGAAGGCGGAAGGCGGATTCCCGCCGATACAGCTGCTTCAAATCCATCATCCCCTCATCATGCTCGAGTCGGTCAAAAAAGCCGAAGACAGCGATCATCTCGTCTTCCGTCTCTTTGAAACCGCCGGAACACTAGCTCGAGCGGAGATTGCAATGGGAATGGAATGCGTTTCAATCGAAGAAACCGACTTGATGGAGCAGCCGATCCGGCTGCTAGGCGAGCAGTGTTCATCGGTTGAGCTGGAATTTTCACCCTTTGAAATTAAAACGATCCGCATTGCGGTTGCAAACCCGAGTGAATAAAGGTGACCTAAAATAAGTTGGGAATGGAAATAGAATCATTAAATAAAGAGAGGCTGCCATTAGCATGGCAGCCTATTTTAGTGTGAGATAAATTTAATTAGAAACGCCCTAATAACGGTAAAAGATTAGAAGGAGCTTCGACAATCGAAGCGAATAATTAATAAAAGCGCATACTGAAGCAGGTTGGGGAATAACAAGACAGAGCTGTTAATGAATGACTTAGACGGCGGTGTTTATGGTATGAGAAATAAACGGTTTTTCAGTATTCGTTCCAAGGTAATGCTGCTTTCTGTTGTACTCGCCGTTTGTCCATTATTAATCGTGAGCGGCTTCTCCTATTTCGAGTCCAACAAGGTGGTCCGAAATCAAGTCATTGATTTAAATTTAGCGAATGCCCAGCAGATTTCGAACAATCTGGACATGATTGTAAACGATGTGAATACCATATCTTTAAACCTCATACAGAATAATGAGATAGCAGCCTATCTCGCATCTCCGAGCACAGCTGTCAAGCAGCAAAATTACCCGCGAATTCTCTCCATTCTTAATGATCAGACCTTTAATAAGAAGCATATCTATTCCATTTACATGCAGGACCTAGGCGAAGTAGGTTTCGATAACCGCGGAGCGGTTAATCTCGTGCCTAACGACATGCTGCTGCAAGCCAAAGCGCTGAAGGGCAAGGACAGCTGGTATTTAGATACCGTATGGGTGCAGAACAAAGAAGTGAAGGTAGTCTCTATGATTAGGGACATCCGAGATATCAATCATATCAGCCGTTCATTGGGCATATTGAAAATAAATATTCTTGAAAGCAGCTTCGGAGATTTATACCGGACAAAAATGAAGGATAAGAGCCTATTCTATTTAATCGATGAGAGAAAAGATATTTTGTCAACCATCTCCGCTGATCAATTAGGAAGTCCTATCGCGACGTCACTGACTAGCCCTGATATGGCGCGCCGGACAGAAGGCTTTTTTAACACCGTCTATAAGGAAAAGGAATATTTAGCCGTCTACTACCGAATGGAAACGAAGAACTGGAACATCTTGGAGCTGACGCCTTATGAGTTAATTATGAAGCCGGGCAATGTCATCAAAAGTGTTACCATTTATTCAATCGTAGTAAGTCTCGTCATTTGTTTGACTGTTATATTTCTTTTCGCATCAAGAGTACTTACGCCTTTGAAACAAATTCGATTGCTGATGAAGCGAGTGGAACGCGAAAATTTTAATTTGGAAATGAAAGTGACAGGCAATGACGAGATTACGCTGCTGGCACTTGGTTTCAATCAAATGTCTCAGAAGCTGGACGAATTGATCAATGAAGTGCATGTATCGAAGATTAAACAGAAAGAGGCGGAATTAAAAGCGCTTCAGGAGCAGATAAACCCCCACTTTCTATACAATACGCTTGATCTTATTTATTGGATGAGCCGAATGGAGAAGGCGTTCGACACATCTGTCATGATTAATTCACTCTCCCAATTGTTTAGGATCGGTCTTAATAGTGGAAGCCGTTTCACTACCGTAAGGAAGGAAGCCGAGCATATTCAACACTATATGTTGATTCAGCAGAAGCGTTATGAGGAAACCATCACCTTCTCGCTTCAAATTGACGACGAGGACATACTCGACTGTACGGTGACCAAGATGGTGCTGCAGCCCATTGTCGAAAACGCGATTCGCCATGGAATCGAAGAAAGGGAAGGCAGCGGGCGGGTTGATATTCACATCTTTCGAGATGGCGTCGACCTTGTTTATTCGGTACACGACGATGGAATAGGTGCAGACGAAACGTCCATTCGCGAAAAGCTGAACAGCTCCTCAGATGAGCCTCAAGGCTTGGGGCTTAAAAACATTCATGATCGAATAAAGCTCAATTACGGTTCGCTATATGGTATCGAATTTCATAGCACCCCTTTGAAGGGGACAACGGTAATCGTCAGACAACCTTATTCGAAAGGACATGTGACGAATGTTTAAAGTAATGATCGTAGATGACGAGATTGTTGTGCGCAAAGGAATCATGACCTCTATCGATTGGGCTGCTCATGGGATTGAGATTACGGCAGACGCAAGAAACGGCAAAGACGCTCTTTACAAACTGCAGCAGGAGCCTGTCGACTTGATCGTAACGGACATTCGTATGCCCTTTATGTCAGGAATAGAGCTCGCCAGATCGGTCAAAATGTTATATCCGAATATTGGAATGATTCTGCTGAGCGGATATGAGGACTTTCAATATGCAAAGGAAGCGATGCTGATCGGTATTCAGCATTATTTGCTCAAGCCGGTCATTGCAGATAAATTAATCAGCACGATAATGGAGGTTATGGATAGCGAACATAAAAAACGCATAATGAGGCAGGCAGACCTTATTAAGAGCAAGCTGTTTAATGAGAATTTGCCATTTATTAAATCCAAATTTATGAACAGTCTGATTAATAAAAGGCTGGATAAGAGTGAAATGATGGAGAAAGCGAACAGTTTGAGAATCAGCCTAGAAGGACCGATGTATCAGATCATTGTGATGGAAATCGACGACTATACCATTTTTAAAGAGTGTTTATCGCAAAAGGAAAATGAAGCTTATTTGTTCGCACTCCTCAATGTAGCAGAAGAAACGCTCGTATCACGTTATCGAGGGTTTGTCGGCTTTGGGGAGTCCGGGAAATTGATCATATTAATCAATATCGAAGCAGATACGTCGATCATGAGTCTTTGTGAAGATATTCAGTCCAAGCTCATGCACTATTTAAAAGTGTCCGTATCAATCGGCATAGGACAGCCCGTTCATTATATAATGAATGCTTCCCAAAGCTATGATCAGGCCGTTCAAGCTATTCAGGAAAAAGCTTTTTTCGGAAAGGGAAAAATTATCGTCTATTTAGAGCAGAATGGAACGAGAAGTCCTGACTCGAAGCGTCTCGTATTTTTTAGAGATGAAGAAAAGAAGCTAGTGCAGTCTCTGTTAACCTTTAATATTGAAGGGCTGCGCGAAACCATAGACCATTATTTCATGCGTTTTAAATCGGAGAGCATCTCATTTGAAGGCATAAAAAGCTACTGCGTCCGGATTATGATTTGTCTCATTCAGACACTGAAGGAAATGGATATTGATTCTGAAAGGGTGTTTCCAGCTCATTTTCTACCTCAGATTGCAGTTGAGAAATACGAGCTGGTTGCCGACTTGGAAATTTGGATCAATGAGTATATGGAGCAAGTGATTGATTTGATTGGAGAAAGGACAAAACATCATTCCAAAAAAATAGTAAAAGAAGTGATTCATTACGTTAGAAATCATTACGATAAACCAATTGGGTTGACGGAAGCGGCGGACTATATCGCAGTGACGCCTCCCCATTTAAGCAAAGTATTCAAAGAAGAAATGGGCATTACGTTCATTAAGTGGCTGAATCAGCTTCGAATGGAGGAAGCCAAGCGGCTTTTGAAGCATACTTTCCTCAAAACCTATGAAATCGCAGAGAAGGTAGGCTTTCAGGATTACAAATACTTTTCGTTGATTTTCAAAAAACACACCGGCTATTCTCCACGGGACTATCGGAATAAATGAGCTAATCTGAAGCAAAGGGAGGCGTTATAATGAGCGATATCTGTAAGCTTCGCACCCTTTTATTCATCGTTTTTTTCATTCTAAGTGGCTGTGCCTCTAATGCTGCCGAAGGTGTTACAGATGCCGAGCGCAAAGATTTCATTGGGACGTCTGCTAAAATCAAGCTGACATTGACAGATTCTTGGTTAGCGACATCAACAGCTGCGGTTGACGTCGTCCATCGCAGCCTGATTGAGCAGTTTGTCCGGGAGCACCCTCAAGTTGAGCTTTCAGAGGATATACTAGACAATGCCTCGCTGAAAACGAAAATCAAAACGCTGGCAGCCGCCAATTCACTTCCGGACGTATTCATGATGCTCGGGTCGGATGCGAAGATGCTGCTGGATAATGATCTAATCATGCCAATGGAAAATATAATGGACCAAGATTCCGAATGGAAGCAGGGGTTTCGTCCACAATCATTCGAAGACTTCATGTTTGATGGTGTACTCGCAGGCGTTCCTATGCAATTAACTGCGACATCCATCATTTATTATAATGAAATTATTTTTCGGCAAGCGGGCTATTATACCTTTCCCAAAACATGGGATGAATTTATCGAAGCGGTCAAAAGGATCAAGGAGATCGGTTATACACCTATAGCTATGGGCAATAAAGATCAGTGGGTTGCAGGTTCATGCTTACTGAGCGCGCTTGCCGACCGTTTTACAGGGACGGAGTGGTTCAGAAGCATTGAAGAAAACAGCGGTGCGGCATTTACAGATAGGCCGTTTGTCAACGCGCTGGCAGCAATGAAGCAGCTCTCGGAAATAGGCGCATTCAGCGAGGACATGATTAGCATGGATAATGCACAGCAGCGCTCGCCCTATTATCTAGGCAAAGCGGCTATGTTTATGGAGGGCGGCTGGGCAGTATCGTCTGTTGTGGCAGATGCGCCGAAGTCGATTCTGGATTATACGCATCTCGCTCTGCTTCCTCCTGTTAATGGAGGGAGAGGACAGGCAGGCACGGCAGCGGGCGGGTCAGGCTGGGCTATTGCTCTCAATTCAAATCTGGAAGGAGAAAGGCTGGCAGAAGCCATTGAATTAGTCAAGCTGCTGACGGGTGAAGCCGCTGCTAATCGAATGGCGGAACGTGGTGATATTTCGGGTTCGTTCGCGACTAATTATGATAAAAGCAGCTCGTCTCCATTATTTGAACAATATTTGGACCTGCTGCAAAAGGCAAAGCTGACTCCGGTCTTTGATGTGAGGCTGGCTCCGGAGGTTGTGCTTGCTATGAATGCAGGGCTGCAGCAGCTGCTGCTGCCTGAATCCGAGTTGACGCCTGAGGTGCTGGCACAAGATATTCAAGCTGCATATGACCGCATGCAAATGTATGAATAAGGGCATCAGCGCTCGCTCCGGCGATGTGTTGGTGTCTTTTTGCTTGAATCATAAAAAAATGGATATAACCACAAAAATACGCATATTTACCGTATATGAAAGAAACTCTATACTAAATATGTAAGCGTTTTCTAGCAGCTGGATAAATCATTTAGGAAGGGGATCTGGGGGCACGACTGATTTGTTTAACGCTTGTAACGAACATCATTTTATGATTGGAGATGTGAAAATGAATATGAAAGCGACTTCGAGGATGCTTTTGCTCGTTTTTATGATCGTTACACTTTTAGCAGCGTGTACAAACTCACCAGCACCACCGTCTGCCACTAACCAGCAAACAGATAAACCAGCAGCAACGGATACTAAAAAAGAAGATCCTCCTGCTACAGAGGAAACGACGAAACCAGACTCGGGAAGCTCAAAGGAAACGGCTAGAAATGAAACGCTATATATAAACGGTTTGCAGTGGGGAGCACCGACTAACTTCAATTTGCTAAGCGGAAACCCTGCATTTCCAATCAACTACGGGAACTCTCGCGAGCTCATTTACGAGACCTTGTTTATGATCAATATGAATGATGGCAACTTGGAGCCCCTGCTTGGCAGTTCATATTCATGGTCTGACGACACAACGCTCAAAGTGGAGCTAAACAAGGATGCCAAGTGGAGTGATGGCACTCCATTTACAGCGGACGATGTCGTATACACGTATAAGCTCGGTCAGAAATATGAAATTAACTGGACTAGCTACTGGGATTACATTCAGGATGTAACCGCGGATGGCACTAACTCGATTACCATTAAGCTCAAAGCTGATAATGCTAATAAGCTGACGGTAACGGAGAGCTTAGAACTGATCCCGATGCTTCCGAAGCATATCTGGGAAGCAATCGAGAAGAAAACGAATAATGACTTGGCAGAAATCCGCAAGGAATTTAATGAAGACCCAATTGGTACTGGTCCTTACAAAATGTTTTTCTACAATGACCAAAAAATTACTGTACAGCGCGATGACAATTACTGGGGCAAAACCTTGTTCGGCAAGCTTCCTGCTCCGAAATACATTACGCACGTGATTTACAAAGATAATGCTTCCGGTGACTTGGCGTTCAAAAACGGCCAGGTTGACGTTTCGCAGCAATTCACTCCACAGGTATGGAAAATGTGGGAAGGCGGAGCACCGGTTAAAACCTACTTGAAGGAAGCTCCATACTATCTGCCGGGCTCGATGCCATCTATTTTCTTCAATATGGAACGGAAAGGTCTGGATAATAAGGACGTAAGAAAAGCGATTGCGATGGCGATTGACTACAAAAAGATTTCTGAGCTGGCAATGAGCGGTTATTCCGCCGACATGAAGCCATCCCTTACGCTTGATACACCGGCTGAATCCAAATATGTTGACCAAGGGGCTATAAAGTCTCTGCAATGGACGACGGATATTGATGCCGCCAACAAATTACTCGACAGCATTGGCGCCAAGAAAGCCAAAGATGGCATTCGGGTTCTTAATGGGGAAAGACTGGGGCCTTTCGAAATCGAGTGCCCATACGGTTGGTCGGATTGGAACGCCGCATTGGAGATTGTAGCGCAAAGCGCGAAAGCAATCGGGGTTGAAATTCGCACCAAATTCCCTGAAGCGCCGGTATGGACCAATGATCTTCAAACCGGCAAATTCGATATTATTATGAACACGCCTGCCGGCAACGTTACTCCGGCGAATCCTTGGAGCAGATCAAGAACGATCATGTATTCCAAAGGTGTAGCAAAAATGGGTGAAATGGCGTTCTGGAACTGGGGCCGCTACAAAAACGACAAAGCGGACGAAATTATCGATAAAATTCCGACGGCAAGCGAGGCGGATGCGAAAGGTCTTTACACGGAATTGACTAAAATTTGGCTGACGGACGTTCCGTCGATTCCACTTATGTATCGCCCATGGGTATTCTATACCGTAAACGAAACGGTATGGAAGGGCTTCCCGGTTGACGGAGACGGAAGCAATATTCCACCACAAATCGCGATAGATGGTGCAGGTGTCAGAGCTTTGTATCAAATTACAAACTAATTAGCGAAAGCACTAGAGGCAGGCCTATATTTGGGTATTCTCTCCCGAGTATAGGCCTCCTTTCACCAGTACTCTATCGGAGGTGGAATACGATTGAATGCCTATACTAAATATTTTATCAGAAAATCGGGATGGTATTTGCTTACGCTGTTAATTGCTCTCATCCTGAACTTCATGCTGCCTAGACTTATTGAAGGCAATCCCGTCAGTACGATCGCATCTCAAGTATCGCAGGGTATGACGGACAGCGATTCCATAAAGCGGGTATATGATAATTTTATGAAGGAGTTTGGTGTAGACAAGCCGCTCGTCGTTCAATTTGGCATTTACTTAAAAAATCTTGTGTCAGGTGATCTTGGCACCTCGTTTGGCTTATATCCAAGGAAGGTATCCAATATATTGGCCTCGGCAGTTCCTTGGACAGTAGGTTTGCAGCTGCCAGCTATACTTGTTGGCTGGATTCTGGGCAACGTGCTTGGTGCCGTTGCCGCTTATCGCAAAGGCGTTTTTGACAAAGTGCTGTTCCCGGTAGCTTTATTCGTGAATTCCATACCGTTTTTCACACTGGCGATCATCATGCTGTATTTGCTCGCCATTACTTTCAAGTGGTTTCCGATGGGGGGAGGCTATGATTACCAGATGGTGCCGCATTTCAGTCTGGACTTCATTCTATCTGTCATCAGGCATCATACTCTTCCCTTCCTGTCCATCGTGTTAGTTACGATTGGGGGCCAAGCGATAGGCATGAGAGAAATGTCCATCTATGAATTGAATTCGGACTATGTTCTCTATAGCAAGCTGCTCGGCATCCGCGATTCACGTGTAGCCAGATATGTATTTAAGAATGCAATGCTGCCGCAAATTACCGGCTTGGCCCTATCTATCGGCACCATGGTCGGCGGCTCTCTTATTTGCGAAATCGTATTCAGCTATCCCGGCATCGGCACTTGGTTGTTCACAGCTATAAGACAGCTTGATTATCCACTAATATCCGGCTGCACGCTGCTTATCGCTTTAACCGTGCTGCTTGCTAATTTCACAATTGAAATCATTTATGGCATCGTTGATCCAAGGATCAAGGCGGCACAAATGGAGGAAAACTGATATGACTCATTCCATTGGCATTTTAATGAAATCCCCCAAATTCCTAATTGGCTCTATCACATCATTGCTCATGATTCTGCTGGTCATGATTTACCCTCTGATTAATACAAAAGATCCGCTGGAGATGATGGCACTTGCATTTCAACCGCCAAACTCGGATTTAATATTGGGCTCAGACAATTTCGGAAGAGATTTATTTCTAGAGCTTATATACGGTATCCGAACCTCCATTATGGTAGGTCTGGTAGCCGGCTTATGCGCAACTTTGATCGGTTTAGTCATCGGCTTGGCATGTGGATATATCGGGGGATTTGTCGATAATATTCTGACAGCGCTAACGAATATGTTTATCGTCATTCCATCTTTCATCGTCTTGATTCTAATCTCTGTCAGTCTTAATTCACGCAGCTCCTTCATCGTCGCGCTTATAATCGGACTTACCAGCTGGCCGTGGACGGCGCGAGCCGTACGGGCGCAGACTACGTCGCTGCGCAACAGGGATCACGTGAACATCGCTAAAATTTCAGGGCACAGCACACCCAAAATCATCCTGTTCGAGATTCTTCCCTATATCGCATCATATGTGGTCATGGCATTCATCCTACAGGTGGCTTCCGGAATTTTATCGGAGGCTTCGATCTCGATGCTCGGCTTGGGGCCCTATAATACGATATCTCTTGGAATCATTATGAACTGGGCATTGGTATTCGAAGCTCCTGTGGCAGGAGCATGGTGGGCTTTCATCCCAGCGGCGTTTGCTATTGCCATCATTACGTTCTCCCTCTATATGATTAACACCGGAATGGATGAGATTTTTAATCCTAAGATAAGGAGCTAACGCCATGAGTCTTAACGCGGTTGAACTGATGGGGGATGTGAGCCCGGCTCCACGGAAAAACATATTAGATGTACAGGGCTTAAAAACGTATTATAAAACCCGTCTCAAAGAAAATGTGTATGCAGTTGACGGTGTCAGCTTCGCGCTGGAGGAAGGAAAAACGCTCGGTATAGCAGGCGAGTCGGGATGCGGGAAGTCAACCTTGGCGCTCAGTCTGATGGGCTTCTATTTCCCGCCGCTTAATTTCGGCAGTGGGTCGATCAATATTAACGGTATAGATATTATGAAGCTGAATAAAGAACAGCTAAGGAAGCAGATTCTGGGCAAGGAAATCGCCTATATCCCTCAGGCGGCTATGAATGCTTTGAACCCGACGCTGAAGATTATACGATTTATCGAGGATATGATGAAGGAGCATCGTCCTGATCTGACCAAGAAACAGGTATGGGATATAGCAGCTGAGCGCTTTAAAACATTAAATTTATCGCCCGATGTGCTTCAATCCTATCCGAATGAATTGTCCGGCGGGATGAAGCAGCGTACCGTAATTGCGATCTCCACCATTCTGAATCCCAAAATACTTGTCGCAGACGAGCCGACCTCGGCACTTGATGTCACCTCCCAGAAGACCGTTATCAAATTGTTGAAGGAGCTTTTGGACAAAAAATTTATCAAATCGCTTGTCTTTATTACTCACGAGCTGCCGCTGTTATATCATGTGACTGACGATATTATGGTCATGTACGCGGGTGAAATTGTGGAGCGAGGCAGCGCTCATCAGATGATATTTGATTCCCTGCATCCGTATACAAAGAAATTAATGGGTTCCATCATCGTACCCGAGGAAGGCATGAAAGAGAATAGGCTAACCGCTATTCCAGGTACTCCCCCGAATCTGAAAAACGTGCCGAGCGGCTGTCGCTTCGCGGATCGCTGTTCTTATGCCCAAGAGGAATGCAAGCAGGGTGATATCCCGAACCGTTATGTAGGTGACCGAGTCTACAGATGTATCTTCGATCCCGATACCTTGAAGGAGTGGTATAAGAATGAAGAACGCTGATGTGCTGTTAAGCGGCACTAACGTTGTGAAGGAATTCGGGTATGGTAAGAAAAAAATGACGGCAGTCAATAACGTGAACTTCGCATTCCATGAGGGCGAAATCATCTCCATCGTTGGTGAAAGCGGAAGCGGAAAAACAACATTGGCGAAGATTCTAATGGGCTTGTTGAAGGAAACGAGCGGAGATATTCAGTATAAGGGGATGCCTAGACAGTTCAGAAGCCATAAGGATCGGAAGAAGTATTGGAAGGATATCCAGGCTATATTTCAGGACCCGTTCTCGTCCTTCAATCTGTTTCACAAGGTGGATAAATTACTGCTTGACTGTATTGAGCTTCAGGGCTTAAAGCTTACGAAGGAGGAGCAGTTCATTAAAATGAAAGAAGCCTGCGCTTTCGTCAATCTAAAGTTCGAGGAGCTGTTTAACAAGTACCCCTTCGAGCTTTCCGGAGGACAGATGCAGCGGCTTATGATTGCCCGTATCTTTATGCTGCACCCCAAAATTCTAATTGCCGATGAGCCGACATCGATGATTGATGCTTGTTCACGATCTACTATATTGGATATGCTGCTTAAGCTTAGAAATGAGAACAATATGACGATTATCTTCATCACTCATGACGTTGGGTTAGCTTATTATATTAGTGACACCTTGTGTATCATGGAGAAAGGGAAAATTGTAGAAAGTGGTCCAGCGGAAGAAATCATTATTAATCCGAAGCATCGCTACACGCAGCAGTTGATTTCCGATGTGCCGAAGATTCATGAGGAATGGAATCTCGCGTGATACGGCGAATTTAATACGCCATTACTTTTGAGCAATCGAAGGTAATGGCGTTTTTTAGTTTTTCAATTAGCAGCACTTCTGCATCACATTCGTCGCTCAGCTGCCGCTTCGAGCTCCATGTGCTGCATATCTGCATCACTTTCGCTGCTCTACCGCCGCTTCGAGCGCCATGTGCTGCATATCTGCATCACATTCGCCGCTCGGCTGCCGCTTCGAGCGCCATGTGCTGCATATCTGCATCACATTCGCCGCTCGGCTGCCGCTTCGAGCTCCATGTGCTGCATATCTGCATCACTTTCGCTGCTCTACCGCCGCTCCGCGCTCCATGTGCTGCATATCTGCATCACTTTCGCTGCTCTACCGCCGCTTCGAGCTCCATGTGCTGCATATCTGCATCACATTCGCTGCTCTACCGCCACTCCGCGCTCCATGTGCTGCATATCTGCATCACATTCGCAGACTTTCACCAGTTCAAGCTTCAAATCTATCCGAAAACAATCTGCAGTTATGTCTCCTTTTTTTGCTCCGATTTCAGTAAGTCCGTATTGTAAATGCATACAAAATGAGTATAATCATATGCAATACGAGTGAGAAGGATAATAAATGCTTTTTCAGGACTGTATTGACGTGGAAAGGGCTGGTTTAGTGATGGTTCAACACCTTCAAATGACATCTGCTAGCATAAATGTGTATCAATTAATCGATACGAATATAGTTATTTTATCGAATGACGGCTCAGTTATTCTGACACATATACGGGACCCTATTCCTGATTTTTTACTCGAAATGCAGCAGAAAGACTTCTTATTGCTTGGCAAGCAAATCGAGCAAGATTCCAGTCAGTGCTATATGAATACGAATGAACTCGGATTGACCTACTTATCGAAATTGATCGAGTTTGAAGGGGATGATGCCCATATATGGTTTATTGGGCCTTTTCTGATGCAAATGCCGGATTTGGAGAAGCTTGATTCACTATTCCATACGGATCAAAACAAGCGGAATAGGATGCAAGAGTTTATACGGAGCTTAAAGCTGTTCAGCAACTCCAAAATTCAGAGTGTTGTTAACATCCTGAGCCTTGCAAGGTCTATTCGTCAGATTCCATATCAGATCGTTAACTTGCATCAAGACCCATTGGAACGGGGAGATGGGAAAACCATGATGCAAATTTTACAGCAGCCGGATGAGAGTGATAGTAAATTTATTGAACTGAAATATGAGCTTGAGAAAGAAATCATGCATGCCGTCGAAAAAGGAGATAAAACAAAAATAAAAAAGGTTATGTCAGAAGGGAAAAACTGGCATGATTTCTCTAAAAGATTTCCGAATCAGCCGGTTCGGGCCATGAGAAATATGCTTATTATTCTTAATACACTGCTGCGAATCGCTGCGGAGAAGGGGAAGGTTCCACCATTTTTCCTTCATCACATATCGGAGAAATTTTCCAAGCAAATTGAACGTTCAGAAAGTATAAATTCACTTAATTCTTTACAAGAATTGATGCAGGATGAGTATTGCGATTTAGTTAAGGCGCATGCCATATCCGGTTATTCGAAATTAGTGCAGCAAGCAGCAAAGCATATTAAGATTCACTTTAGTAAACCTTTGAACCTGAAGCAGCTGGCCGAGTATTGTGTTGTGCATCCTGCTCATTTGTCGAGACAATTTAAGAAAGAAACCGGAATGACATTAACTGATTATCAGAATAAGATGCGAATAGATGAAGCGAAGCTATTACTGAGGGAAGGCCGTACCTCGATTGATCGAATAGCCGGCTATATTGGTTTTGATGATGCAGGTTACTTTGCTCGCATTTTCAAAAAAATAGAAGGAATGACCCCGACCCAGTTTAGAAATTCCTGTTGATTAGATCTCTTTTACGCCTTGATTCGAACACGGATGAAAATAATCATGGCTGCAAAAAAAATCCCCTCAATAGCAACAGCATGAGAGTTCATGTTTGGATGAACTGACACTGTTGAATGGAGGGTTTTTTTATTCAGCTAATTAAGGTAAGTTATTCTCGCAGTTGGGAGGTGGATTGGCGAACAACAAGCTCTGGTTCCAAGTATACGGTTTTAAGCGATTTTGGTGATTCAATAAGCTCAAGAATAGTGGATGCGATAGCTGTTGTTATGTTAGCTATGGCAACGCCAACCGCAGTCATCGGAACATCCAAGTCTTCCATTTGAGGGAGATTGTCATAACTGACGATTGAGATGTCTTGCGGGATGCGAAGACCATGCTCTCCAATAGCCCGAACAATTCCGCGAGTCATGTCTATGCCTCCGCTTATTACGGCAGTTGGATGTGAGGTCTTCTCCAGCATGGATCGAGCAGCCATATATCCATCGTGAAATGCTAAGCCGTTCATTTGTATGATGGCTTCTTCATCAAATGGAAGACCAAGATCTATTATTTCCTCGCGAAAAGCTTCGATCTTGACAGTCTGCAACGGATCATGCGTCTGAGGCTCCCCTATATAGGCGATATTTCTATGACCCAAGCCTACCAAATGACGAACAGCAAGTCGGACAGCCTGACCACGGTTGACATCAACGGCGGAATACGCCGTGTAACCGGCAGCACCGTAAGTTAGAATAGGCATCTGAAGCGGAATTAAGTTGTTGAAGCTGGATATACTATCTCTATCTCCAAATACCAGCACTGCATCTACTTGGTATCGTCGGAAGATTTCGATCGCAGATTCTACATTGCTTATCGATAGCAAAGTAATATAGCCGTTCTTTTCAAGCTGTTCATTGATCAATGTAAGGAGAGAGGAAAGGGCAGCACGTTCAATTGACGGCCATACGACACCGATCGCTCCGCTTCTTCGAGAGACGAGGCTTCGGGCTGCGATATTGGGCTGGTAGCCCATTTCCGCTGCGATTGAAAGGATATGCTGTTTGGTTTTGTTTTGTACGAGCGGACTATCTCTTAATGCCTTGGAGACGGTAGAGAAACTGACTCCAGCCCGGTCTGCAATATCTTTAATAGTTACCATGGCTTCCCTCCGGAAGGAATGTTTACGTATGCTAGTTTATGTCGTTCACTTTATCATAGTATTTATTTTTTGCAACTGAAAGCGTTGTATTTTTTCGTGTGGACAGCAAAGAAATATTCGGATATGATAAAATAACAACGTTGTTAATTTGGAGTAGGGGTGATTTGAGGATGTTTAATTTACAAGATACCGTATCCGTTGTGATCGGAGGCAATGGGGTGCTTGGAAGTGCCATGGCCTCCGCGCTTGCCGAGGCTGGTTCTAAGGTGGCTGTCGTTGGCCGAGATATGGATAAAGCCAGACGAGTATGTGAAGAAATCGAAAGCAACGGAGGTACAGCAACCTCTTTTCAAGCTGATGCTACTAAAAAAGATGAGCTAGAATCCGTATTGAACGCGGTATTGCAATGGGGAGGACGCGTGGATACCCTTGTGAATGCCTCTGGAACAAATAGCTCTACACCTTTTTTGGATTTGGAAATGGAAGAATGGGACCGAATTATGGACGTCAACCTGAAAAGCGTAGTGCTGGCGTGTCAAGTTTTTGGTAAAAAGATGATTGAACAGGGAAGTGGAGGCTCTATCATCAATATTTCTTCTGTTTCATCTGAGCCGCCGCTGTCACGGGTGTTTACTTATTCGGCTTCCAAAGCGGGAGTCAATAGTGTAACGAAGTTTTTAGCTCGGGAATTTGCTCCCGATAAAATAAGGGTTAATGCGATTATTCCAGGCTTCTTCCCTGCAGAGCAAAATAAAAAAATATTATCGCCAGACAGAATTGAATCCATTATGCGGCATACCCCGATGAACCGCTTCGGAAATCCGGAGGAGCTTAAGGGAACCGTTGTATATTTAGCTTCACCACAAGCTTCATCATTTGTCACAGGAGCATTGCTCCGAGTAGATGGCGGATTTGGAGCGATGACCATATGATCGACATCCTAAAAAAACTAGTCGAGAACACGCCAATTCCTAAGCTTGTGAAAATTCGTCAGTCGTTTGACAATACGATTCTTGAAAATCCGATTGGAGAATTGAGTGAGCGGCTGCGAGCATCGGATTCCATGACGAGAATTGCTTCTGGACAAAAGGTTGCGGTAGCTGTAGGAAGCCGAGGCATTTCGAGAATTGACGAGCTGACAAAAACGGTTATCGATGAGCTGAAGTTAATAGGCGCTCACCCTTTCATTGTACCTTGCATGGGAAGCCATGGCGGAGCTACAGCAGAGGGGCAGACCGAGGTGCTTGCCCATCTTGGCATAGATGAGGGAAGGATGGGTTGTCCGGTCCGTTCGTCCATGGAGGTTGTAGAGCTGGATCGTCTTCCGAATGGCCTGCCCATTTACTGTGACAAAATCGCTGCTACAGAGGCGGATGCGATCGTCGTAATCAATCGCATTAAGCCGCATACCGCTTTCCGGGGAGCGATTGAAAGCGGCATGTTTAAGATGATTTCAATCGGGCTTGGAAAACAAAAAGGCGCGGAAGCATGCCATCAGCTTGGGTTTAAATATATGGCTGAGAATGTGCCTGCAATGGCGCGGGTTATGATTGAGAAGCTTCCGATTCAGTTCGGAGTAGCCATTGTTGAGAATGCATATGACCAGATTTGCCGGATTGAAGTTCTTGGAACAGATACGATGGAGGAAAGAGAGAAAGAGCTGCTTATAGAGGCGAAGAGCCGACTGCCGCAAATTCTTTTTAACGATATAGACGTACTCGTTATTGATTATATTGGCAAGAACATTAGCGGAGATGGAGCAGATCCGAATATTACCGGCAGATATCCGACGCCTTATGCACATGGCGGGCCAGAGGTGAACAAGATGGTTGTTCTTGATCTGACTCCAGAGTCCAAAGGAAATGCCAATGGAGTAGGCACTGCTGATTTCACGACGAGCCGCTTAGTAAGCAAGACGGATTGGCCCAGCACGTATGCGAATGGATTAACTTCGACTGTTTGTGCGCCAACGAAGCAGGCTACAACACTTTCCAATGATTGTGATGCGATCAAGGCTGCGATCAAAACCTGCAACATTCTGGATTATACAACATGCAAGCTTATTCGGATTCGCGATACGCTTCATTTAGGTGTTATTGAAATTTCTGAAGCGCTGCTTGAGGAAGCCCAAAAAAATCCTCGTATTGAAATTTTGGAAGGGCCTTATGAGTGGGCGTTCGACGAGGAAGGATTTTTGTCAAAATGAGTGTAAATAGCAAAATTGTATTAGCGGTTGATATCGGAACGACAAGTACAAAAACCTTGGCAGTAGACCGTGAAGGGAATATCCACGGCAGTCACTCTATAGGATATCCGCTGCATACTCCGAGTCCCGGTTATGCAGAGCAGGACCCAGTAGTCATATACGAGGCGGTTTTAGATGGGGTGGCCCATGTCATGAAGCAGGGCGCTTGGACGGCGGATGATATTGTGTGCGTAACGTTCAGCTCAGCCAATCACAGCCTGATTCTTCTGGATGCTGAGGGGAGGCCGCTTACACCCAGCATCACTTGGGCGGATCAGCGCAGCGCTCTTCAAGCGGAGCGTTTGTTGAATGATGGCACAGGGTTGCCTATATATTCTAGAACGGGGACACCCATTCACCCGATGTCTCCTCTCGTCAAGCTGATTTGGATGAGAGAGGAGCGTCCAGATCTATTCCACTCCGCTCACTTATTTGTCGGAATAAAGGAATATATTTTGAATAGGCTATTTGGGATTATGGTGATGGATCATTCTATCGCAAGTGCTACCGGATTATTCAACTTAGAAACGTTGACTTGGGACCGGGAAGCTCTTCTTCTGGCAGGCATCCGTGAGGATCAACTGCCCAGGCTTGTTCCGACTACGGAACGTATCAACGGGTTGAAGAAAGAAGCCGCCGATCGAATGGGACTTAGCAAGGAAACGACATTCATTGCCGGAGCCCAGGACGGTGTGCTGGCCAATCTCGGCATTGGAGCTGTTGATGATGGTGTGCTGGCTGTTACAATCGGCACGAGCAGTGCTGTTCGCACCGCTGTTAATCGTCCAACTATTGATCCAGAAGGTCGTTTGTTTTGCTACGCTCTAACGCAGGACGTCTGGATTGTAGGTGGTCCTTCAAATAATGGCGCTATTGTAGCCCAGTGGATTTCAGATCGTCTCTACCCAGGCCAATCCATGGAAGAAATTGTTCCGTTAGCAGCTGCTTCGCCCGCTGGCTCGAACGGTTTGCTCTTTCTGCCTCTTCTATCAGGTGAACGAGCTCCTTTCTGGGATGCGCAGGCGAAAGGCGTCATGTTCGGTCTGACACTTTCGCATACCGAGACGGATATGCTTCGAGCTGCGCTGGAAGGGGTTTTGTTCCAAATTGCTGCGATCGTTTCTTTAATGAAGCAATCCGGAGAAAAGCATAAAGAGGTTCGAGCATCCGGCGGATTTGCCCGTTCAACCTTATGGTGCCAGATGATGGCTGATATGCTGGGCGTGCCTGTTAGAGTGCCCCTTTCCGTAGAAAGTTCAGGGCTTGGAGCAGCTCAGCTTGGATTGTATGCTATGGAAGGCTGCAAAGGCTCTCTTCTGAGATGGAAAGAGACTGAAGGCAAGCTTTACGAACCGGATGAAACAAAACATAAAATGTATCAACGATTATTGCCGCTTTATCTGAGTCTATACGATAGATTGAAAGAACCTATGCACGAAATATCAAAGCTGCAGCATGCGCCGGAACGAATACTTTAGCTGAAGGAGGTTTTCCTAACATGCATGATAAATATAACAAGCTTCAACAGATTCTTATGGATATGGAATCGGTTGTGGTAGCATTCTCAGGAGGCGTGGACAGTACTTTTCTTCTTGATGCCGCAATAAAGACGCTGGGAAGCGAACATGTATTGGCGGTCACAGCCGATTCGGAAACCTACCCGACGGAAGAACTGCAGGAAGCTATTCAACTGGCGAAGAGTCTTGGAGTGTCTCATCAAGTAATTGAAACCTCTGAACTCAATATACCGGGTTATAAAGAAAATAACGCAAACCGTTGTTATTTTTGTAAAAAAAGTTTGTTTGAGCATTTAGAACCGTTCATCAAGGATGGCAAATATCGTCATATCGTCTATGGGCTAATAGCAGATGATATGAATGAGCATAGGCCTGGAGTTCAAGCCGCGAAAGAGCGAGGCGTGCGGGGGCCTTTGCAGGAAGCAGGTCTTTTTAAAGAAGAAATCCGTGATCTTTCCCGTGAGCATGGACTTGCAACTTGGAATAAGCCATCATTCGCTTGCCTTTCTTCGCGTATTGCATACGGTGAGACGATTACAATAGAGAAGCTAGGCCGTGTCGGAGAAGCCGAGCGTTATATTCGTTCACTAGGCTTTGGGCAAGTAAGAGTTAGAAGCCATGGTGAAATTGCTAGAATTGAAGTTGAACCAGATGCCATGGAGCTGATGATTAGTCATGCTGCGAATATTTCGCATCGATTGAAAGAGCTTGGTTTTATTTATGTATCGATGGATCTAACGGGCTATCGCAGCGGCAGTATGAACAAAGTGCTTGAGCGTGGAGGCTCTGTCGTATGAATGAGTTCGAAGATCTAGGCTTTTGTAAACTTGATGTGGGGCGCAGCGAGCGAACGGGCCATCCTGAAGTTGTATTCGGACAGGGCAAGACAGCTGACCAAGTTGAAACGATATTCTCACGGCTGGTAGAAAATCATGGAAGGGCACTTGTCACCCGCGCAACTGCAGAGATGGGAGAGAGAGTCATTGCCAAGTACCCGGAAGCCCGTTACGACAATGTATCCCGTCTCATCTCCTATGGTAAATCCCCACGGATTCTTCCTGGAAAAGTGGCTGTACTTACTGGAGGGACAACAGATATTCCAGTAGCAGAGGAAGCAGCGGGGACAGCGGAGTGGATGGGCTGCGAGATTGATCGCATCTATGATGTTGGGGTTGCTGGAATTGACCGTCTGCTTAGCCAGAAGGATCGGATTAGGGAAGCGTCTGTTGTGATTGGAGTTGCGGGCATGGAAGGCGCCCTAGTAAGTGTAGTCGGAGGACTTGTACGCAGGCCGGTTATTGCCGTACCTACGTCTGTCGGGTACGGTGCAAATTTACAAGGCATTACAACGCTTCTTGCTATGATGACTTCCTGTGCAGCAGGCGTTACGGTAGTCAATATCGATAATGGCTTCGGAGCAGGTTATCAAGCGGCAATGATATTACAATTGGTAGCGGAGGGAACATAGAATGAGGACGATTTATTTGGATTGCATTTCAGGCATTGCAGGAGACATGGCGCTGTCCGCGCTTGTGGACCTAGGTGCAGACCCGGATTATATTGCCTTACATTTATCGAAGCTGCCCATTGATCCCTTCACAATGGAATTCGTAAAGGTAGACCGACGGGGCATTACAGCGAAGTGGCTAAAGCTAGACTTTGATAAAGGCAGTCATGATCACAGTCATGCACATAGCCATGATCACAGTCATGATCATAGTCATGCACATAGCCATGATCACAGTCATGATCACAGTCATGCTCATAGCCATGATCACAGTCATGCACATAGCCATGACCACAGTCATGCACATAGCCATGATCACAGTCATGATCACAGTCATGCACATAGCCATGATCACAGTCATGGCCACTCGCATGAGCATAGAAAAGCTTCCGACATTATTCATATGATCGAGAGTTCGCATCTGCCGGAGCGAGTGAAAGAGAGAAGTCTGTCCATCTTTCATTTAATTGCGGAAGCGGAAGGTAAAATCCATGGCATGGACCCGGCTGATGTCCACTTTCACGAGGTTGGGGCAATGGACTCCATTTTAGACGTAATTGGGGTATGTTTAGCTCTTGAGAGTCTGGATGCCAGCAAAATAATTGTTTCTCCCGTACCAACAGGAACAGGAAGACTCCGTATGGCGCATGGCTTATATCCCATTCCGGCTCCTGCGACGGCGGATCTGCTTCGCGGCGTACCGTTATCGGCGTTCACGGCTAATGGCGAGCTGACTACTCCTACGGGAGCGGGGATTGTCAAAGCGTTGGCTTCTGAATTCGGCCCATTGCCCGCAGGAACAATTGAGCGAATTGGTTATGGGGCAGGCACCAAAAATTTCGACCATCCCAATGTTTTAAGAGCAATTCTTTATGAGCAGGAGCAAGGGAAAAGAGAAAAAGAAACGATTGTCGTATTGGAAGCTCAAGTGGATGATTGTACCGGAGAGACGCTAGGGTATGCTATGGAAAAACTGTTCGAAGCAGGGGCGCTTGATGTATACCATACTCCCGTTTATATGAAAAAAAATCGTCCTGGTGTCCTCATTAGTGTTCTATGTCATCCGGCTGATAGCGACCGTTGTGAGGAAACGCTTCTTGCGGAAACGTCCACGTTCGGCGTACGTCGAAGCGAATGGCAGCGCAGGGCGCTTGAGCGCCGATGGATTCAGGTGGAAACGCCTTATGGCCTAATAAGAGTCAAGCAGGCACTTGACGGAGAGCGGCTCATCAGGCAATCGCCCGAATTTGAGGATGCGGCTCAAGCTGCCCGAAGCTACGGGGTGCCTCTAGAGACCGTATACCGGGAAGTCTATAAAAGCCTATAAAAGTCTATAAAAGGTAAGACAAATAGGAGGATAATAGTGGAGTTTATAGGCTTATTAGTATTATCTATATTACTGGGGCTCCGCCATGGTGTTGATTACGATCATATAGCAGCATTGGCGGATATAACTGGAGGAAGCACAGGGTCGAAAAAAGATCGGTTGAAGCTGTCTCTTTATTACGCAAGCGGTCATGAAACCGTCATTTTCATTCTGGGCTGCAGTATTTTGCTTTTCGCTTGGACAGTGCCTATATGGGCCGACCACTTGATGGGCAAGGTAGTAGGACTTACTTTAATATTCATGTCAATCCTTATGCTTATGGGGAGAAAAGAAGGTAAAGTTGGCTATTGGAGCAGAGGGATTGCCATGCTTCAGAAGCTTAGACGAAAGAATGGTGAACCGTTTACCTTCACACGCCGAAATGTATTTACGATTGGTGTCATTCATGGCATAGGTGCAGAAACTCCGACCCAGCTTTTGTTGTTCACTACTGTGGCTGGAGCGGCGGCGCTTCATCATGGCGTGTTTGCAGTCGCGGCTTTTAGCTGTGGTTTACTTATTTCCCATGCGATTATTGCAATTATAAGCATATGGTTTCATGATGTATCCAAAAAAATTCGTCCGCTGCTGCCTATTACCATGTATGCGGCATGTTTATTCAGCTTTGTGCTCGGTGTAAGTTATTTAATAGAGTAATTTTAAATCTTTTTAACAACGTTGTTAATACATGGATATATAAGGAAAAGGAGAGACCTATATGAATAAGCAACAGATCGGTGTTATTGGCCTTGCTGTAATGGGGAAAAATCTAGCTTTAAATTTGGAAAGCCGCGGATTCGCAGTAGCTGTCTATAATAGATCCTATGCGAAAACAGAAGATTTAGTAAAGGAAGCAGCCGGAAGGAATCTGAGTGGATATGAGTCGCTGGAGCAGTTTGTCGCATCGCTTGAAGCACCTAGAAAAATTTTGATCATGGTCAAAGCAGGGGCTCCAACAGACGATACGATCCAGCAGCTTATTCCGCTGCTGGAGCAAGGAGATATTTTAATAGACGGAGGCAATTCGTACTTTGTAGATACACAGCGCAGAACGAGGGAGCTGGAGCAGCAAGGCTTTCTCTTTATTGGTACAGGCGTCTCAGGAGGCGAGCAAGGAGCACTTGAAGGGCCAGCTATTATGCCGGGCGGAACCAAAGAGGCGTATGCACATGTCGAGCCATTCTTGACTGCTATTTCGGCTAAAGTCGATGAGGAGCCTTGCTGTACACATATTGGACCAGATGGAGCGGGCCACTATGTCAAAATGGTACACAACGGCATTGAGTATGGCGATATGCAGTTGATTTGCGAGGCCTACCATTTGCTGAAGGATGTCATTGGGGCAGAGCCGGATGAGCTTCATCATATATTCAAGGAATGGAATGAAGGCGAGCTTAACAGCTACCTAATTGAGATTACGCAAGACATATTCACTAAGATCGATCCGGAAACGGGTAAGAGAGTGGTCGATATTATTAAGGATTCTGCGGGTCAGAAGGGTACTGGCAAATGGACCTCGCAAAATGCTCTGGATCTTGGCGTACCTCTGCCTGTCATCACAGAATCTGTGTTTATGCGTTATTTATCATCTCTGGGGGAAGAGCGCAAGAGAGCTTCGGCATTGTTCGACAAGCCGTCAGCTCCAACGTTCAAAGGGAATCGAGCAGACTTTATTGAGCTTGTGCGCAAGGCGCTGTATGCGAGCAAAATATGCTCCTATGCCCAAGGCTTTGCTCAAATGAAAATGGCGTCTGACACTTACGGCTGGGATTTGAATTGCGGGAACATTGCGATGATATTCCGGGGAGGCTGTATTATCCGGGCTCAATTCCTTGAAAATATTAAAAATGCATTTGAAAAAGATGCGAATCTTCCAAATCTGCTCGTAGACAGCTATTTCAGAAATATTGTGAATGAATATCAGCAAGCATGGCGTGAAGTTGTTGCTGCCGCTGCGCTAAACGGCATTCCTGTACCGGCATTCGCTTCGGCGCTATCCTACTTTGATGCCTATCGCACCGCGTATCTTCCTGCTAATCTGCTTCAAGCTCAGCGTGATTACTTTGGGGCACATACATTTGAACGTATCGATAAAGAAGGCAGTTATCACTATCAATGGAATAGCTAAGAAAAGGGGAGATATCATAATGAATACGGAAACGGTTATTAGCTTGGCTGATCTTCGGAATACTGTTGAGCGCTTGGCTCACAGTATGCCTGTCACAGATATGCATACGCATCTATACGCCCCGGAATTTGGGGACCTGCTATTGTGGGGTGTTGATGAATTACTGACGTATCATTATTTGATTTCAGAGTCTTTCAGATGGTCAGAGGACGAGTATGATCATTTCTGGTCGATGTCCAAACGCGAGCAAGCAGATTGGATTTGGAAATTATTATTCATCGATCATTCTCCGGTAAGTGAGGCAGCCAGCGGATTCATTACTATTCTTAAGCGGCTTGGGTTCGATGTGTCTTCACGCAACCTCGACGACTACCGTCAGGCGCTCGCGCAGCGCACGGTGCAAGAACAAGTTGACACTGTCATGCAAATCGCAGGAATTGAGAAGATCGTTATGACAAATGATCCGTTTGATGCTGTTGAACGCCCCGTTTGGCTGTCCGGCCAAGGGAAAACAGATAAACGTTTCTATGCGGCGCTTCGTGTTGATGCCTTGCTGAATGACTGGCCGCACGCGGTTAAGGAGCTTCAGCAGCTTGGTTATGCTGTACAGGCGGAGTGGACCGAGAAGACGAAGGAGGAAACAAGACGTTTTCTGTCGGAATGGATTATTCGAATGGATGCACTTTATCTAGCTGTATCGATGCCTGGCGATTTCAAATATCCGGCCGATGATCATCGGAGCAAGATGATTGATGAAGTTATGATTCCGGTTTGCCGCGAGCAAAACATTCCGTTTGCTCTCATGATTGGTGTACGAAGGAAAGTGAATCCTTCGCTTGGACTAGCAGGTGACATGAGCATGCTGTCAGATGTGTCAGCAGTGGAGGCGCTATGCCGCCGATATCCAGAGCAGAAGTTCCTTATCACTATGCTTGCGAGAGAGAATCAGCATGAATTGACGGTGCTTGCGCGTAAATTCCGCAATTTGATGATTTTCGGCTGCTGGTGGTTTCTGCATATCGAGTCGATGGTGGAGGAGATGACTCGATTCCGCTTGGAGCTTCTCGGCACTTCCATGATCCCGCAGCACTCTGATTGTCGAGTATTCGAACAGCTGATCTATAAATGGGAGCATTCCAGAAAAATTATCGGCAACGTGCTGGCAGACAAATATGAGAAGCTGCATCAAAGCGGCTGGAGCGTTACAGAAGAGGAAATTAAAAGAGATTTGGATGATATGCTGAACCGTAACTTCTGGCGTTTTCTTGGCAAAGAGCAATAAGGGCTAACGGTTAAAAAAAGAGAAGGCGCAGCTGCAGAGCTGCGCTTTTTTTGTCGTGTGCGGAAAATAATAGTTAGACTAACGAAAGTATCAAATATACAAAATAAACGATCAAACCTACATTGCCGGGTGCAGGTCAGTCCTTTAACATAATAAGCAACTAGAGGCGCATTGTATGAAAACGCGTACGATAGCTGGGCAGTTAAAGGTTAATTCAATATTATCCGTATTTTAAATATTAAACTCAAAGGCAGGTGCTTTTATAATGCGAATACTTTATTTGGATTTAGATTCATTGCGTCCCGATCATTTGGGCTGCTATGGCTATCATCGCGAAACGTCGCCTAATATTGATCGTGTGGCAGAGGAAAGCGTGCAATTTACGAATTACTATTGTTCTGATGCGCCCTGCATGCCTTCAAGAACAGCGTTGATGTCAGGAAGATTTGGGATTCATAATGGAGTCGTTGGACATGGCGGTACCGCTGGGGACATGAGACGCGAAGGGAAAGATCGGGGCTTTAGTGATCGTCTGAAGACAGAAAGCCTTCCGGGAATGCTGAGGAAGCTTGGGTTCAAGACGGCCTCCATTAGCACCTTTGCGGAGAGGCATTCGGTGTGGACGTTTAATGCAGGCTTTAATGAAATTCACAATGTCGGCGGCAGCGGGAATGAATCGGCAGAGCAGGTGCTTCCTACCGCTTTGAAATGGTTGGAAGACAATGCAGAAGTGGAAGACTGGTTTCTGCATTTGAATTTCTGGGACCCGCATACGCCATATCGCGCTCCAGAGCATCTGGGAAATCCCTTCGAGAATGATCCGATGCCCGAATGGATTACAGAAGAGGTATTCCAGCTTCATAAGCAAAAAAAGGGTCAGCACAGCATTGAAGACATGAATGCCCTTGCCAAATCACATTATTACAACTATGTCAGACATCAAAAACCAATTGAAGAGCATGATGATCTTAGAATGATAATCGATAATTATGATTGTGCCATTCGTTATATGGATGATCATATCGGACAAGTGCTTCGTACGCTGGAGAAGCTGGGCATCATGGAGGATACAGCCATTATTATTAGCGCTGATCACGGGGAAAATATGGGCGAGCTGGGTATCTATTCGGAGCATGGGACGGCTGATCAGGCAACCTGCCGCATTCCAATGATCGTTCGATGGCCGAATGGGTTAAAGGGTGTACAGGACGATGGACTGCATTACCAGCTTGATCTTGCTCCTACTCTAGCTGAGCTGCTTAATACGCCAAAGGTTGAATCATGGGATGGCTTAAGCTACGCAGGCAGTATAACGAAGGGTGAGCAAACAGGCAGAGATTATCTGGTTATATCCCAATGCGCGCATGTGTGCCAGCGTAGCGTTAGATATGAGGATTGGTTGTATATTCGTTCTTATCACGACGGTTATCATGGATTTCCAAAGGAAATGCTGTTTGATTTGAAGAATGACCCGTATGAGCAGTATAATTTGGCTAGTGAAAGGCGCGATATTTGCAGGGAAGCGGTCTATTTGCTGAATGAATGGCATGATGAAATGATGATGACGATGAAAGAGGACAATGATCCGTTATGGACGGTCATGAAGGAAGGAGGGCCTTTCCACGCCAAAGAATATAGAAACTGATCTGCAGAGGAGACAAATAAATACAAGCATCCAGGATCAACTGCAGGTTTCTCTCTACTACATGGAAGAATCCATTTATAATTATCGCGACCTATTCATTCAAAAGCAGACGTATTGCACGATTTCTTTCATTAAAAAAGGGAATGTCACCCTGATAGTGGAGGATCGGGTGTTTCATGCGAAGGCCGGTGACATCATGATTCATCGTCCGGACGTTAATATTCGTGTGAAGAATGACAGTGAAGGCGTTCATTTGTTTATGAATATCGATCTTAAAGTGCTTGGTGATGTAGATTTTTTTCAGCTGTATCCGCTGAAAAATATTGTCACGCTGCGCGATCCCGAACGCTATGAGAGCAGCTTCTATGAATTATTCTCGCTCTGGCAGCAGGATCACTCCTTCCGCGAGGTGCAAAGCATCTGCTTGGTGTTCTCACTGCTGGGCGAGATTATTGGGAGCGCCAGAAGCAACCCGGACATCGTCCCGCTGGACCTGCTGAAAGGAAAAGACCGCTTTCGCAAAGTAATTACGTACATGCAGGAGCGGCTGCATGAGAAGATTACAAGAAATACGTTAGCGGAGCTTGTGTTTATGGACCCCGTATATTTCAGCCGCGATTTTCAGCGGATTTATGGGAATACACCAATCGCGATGTTGAAAAAACTTCGATTAAGACGTGCGAAGACGCTGCTTGAGAATTCAAACGTGACGATCAAAGTAATTGCTGAGCAGTGCGGGTATTATGATCAAGCCCATTTCACGCGCGCATTCCATGAGGCTTATGGGCAGTTGCCGAGTGAATATAAAGATAGCATACATGATACAAAGCTGTTGTCTGGCGTAATAAAGGATTAGGCAATGGCAGTGATAAAGAAACCCGGCGTAGGAAAGCAATACTTCTCCTATGCCGGGTTTCTTTTGTTTGGGTTACGCGTGATGAATTCTTGGCATTGCGAGCGGCTCTTTGCCGAGCTCAGCCCAAATGTACTTTAAGAAGAGCTCCGACTTTAGCGCTGCAAAGTCGGGATCATTCCATAAATTATTGACTTCGCCGGGATCCTCTTGAAGATCAAACAGCTCCCCATAGGTTTGCTTGTAGTAGACGGTGAGCTTATACCGTTCATCAACATAAGTTTTCTGATGAATTGTTGTCGCTTCATGACGGAACTCGCATATCGCATGGTCTCTAGCCTTGTCCTTCTTGCCGAGCCATACCGCGCTTTGATCAACTCCGGTCATTGCTGACGGTATTGGCAGACCGGAAAAGGAAAGAAAAGTCGGTGCGAGGTCTACTAATGACTGAATAGCTGACGATTGTACAGAGGGCGGTATATGTCCTGGGTAACGGACAATAAAGGGCAGCTTGATGAGATCTTCATAATGAAATCCACCCTTGTATTGAAGCCCATGCTGACCGAAGAAATGGCCGTGATCCGTCGTGAATACGACGATGGTGTTGTCAGCAAGCCCGAGCTCATCCAGCTTATCGAGTATTTGTCCGATGTATTTGTCCATGCAGCTGATCATCCCATAATAAGTAGCCACAAGCTTTTTGCGTTCGTTTTCTGATATTTGAGTATGTGATTGATACCCGTGAATACCATACCCGCTTTCAACCAAATCTGAGAAGTCAGGCTGTTCCAGCTGTGTCTTGCCGAAATGAGGAGGGTTTTTCTCATGCTCGCCCGGCGTTATTGCAGGTATAGTTAATTTCTCAGGATCATACATGGTGTCCCAAGGCTCGGGAACAAGATATGGCGGATGGGGATCGAAGAAGCTTGACCAGAGAAAGAAGCTTTCGCCGCTCTCCTTGTATTGCTCCAATAGAGCATTGCTGCGTTCTGCGATCCATGTATTATAGTGATATTGCTCAGGTATTGCCCATTTATGCAAGGCAGATCTATCCATAGTGCCGGTAGGAGGCAGGAAATAATCTCGCCAATTCATACAGCCCTTCTCCTCCATCCAAAGGGCATAGTGCTGCCCGATATGGGCTTCATTGGTATGATTGCGGGCCAATTCCACATGATCGAAGCCGTAAAAGGGGCCGTGAAAGTCTTTCCAGAACGGCAAATCCTGCAGAAGAGGATAAGATTCGAGTGAAGGATATTCATCGCTGCCGCGCAGCGGTTGGAAATGGGCTTTCCCGACAAGCGCAGTCTGATAGCCGGCTTTCGAGAAATCTTCACCTATCGTGTGCCGGTCCTCCAGCAGCTTCGTGCCAAGTGTCCAAGCCCCATGCTGGCTGGGATACATTCCTGTAATAATGGAAGCCCTTGTTGGTGTGCAGGTAGGATTGGGGCAGTAGGCTCTATTAAAGGTAGTTCCTTCGTTAACGAGACGATCCAGATTTGGGGTAGACAGCTCATGGTTGAAGGCGCCAATGGTATTCCAATGCTGCTGGTCGCTTGTAATGAGCAAAATGTTTGGTTTTTTCATTTAAGAAGTTCCTTTCAAATATATGTTATATTCAGTAATGATAAGATGAAATGGTCGGTAATGAAATGTTCGAATGTTGTGTTTTCACTTGTCATTTTGTTCGGTAAGATGATGACATAAAACTTATAATCCGGAAGGAATAACGGGATGAAGGAACATCAGATGGAGTTTTCAGATAGCTGGTTCTCCTTGCCATCCGCGGTTCAGGGAGCCGGAGGATGCTGGATTGTCCGGGCAGGGCGGAATCGGGCAAAGCCGAATTATGTAATCGGACCCAAAATGATCGGTCAATACGGCCTTCATTTTGTACTGAATGGCAAAGTTACAGTAAACAGCGGCAGCTGTTCCGTTGAATTGGAAAGCGGCGATATATTTTGCTTATTCCCTGAGAAACTTTACACTTACCATACGGCTTCAGGAAATACACCACCTCTGGAAATGATTTGGCTTGCTCTAGATGGTGAACAGACGCCGCTCATCCTTGCGAGCATAGGAATAACGAGTGAAGCAGAATATGCGAAGACGCTTCTAAGTACGGAAGCAAGAGCTGTTTTAAAGCAGCTGCTCATCTATTTATTGAAACAGTCTGGTTACGGTTACCAAGCCCAAAGTATGCTGTATCAGCTTTTCTGGAAGCTGGAAGAAAGTGCGAAAGGGAGAAGGGCTGGCATTATTGCGGACCATAGCGATTGGCTGTATATGGCGAAGGAGTATATGGAGCTGCACTTTGCGGAGGATATAATAGTATCTGATCTAGCCCAAATGGTTAGTATTCATCGCTCCCATTTCACCACTATGTTCTCGCGACAGTTCGGCGTCTCGCCTTCACAATATTTACAAAGGCTTAGAATGGAGAAAGGGGCTAGCTTACTGAAGGACACTTCCCTTAGCGTAACTGAGATAGCTCTATCGATAGGCTATGCGGAGCTTTACGCTTTTACGAGAAGCTTTAAAAAGCATTATGGCATTTCACCCAGCGCATACCGCGGAGGATGAATAAATAGAATGGTGACATGACTGATTATGGAAATAAATATGCAAATGCGACTTCTGCAAATGAATTAAAAACGGTAAAATAAATGGATCGGCACATGCTAATAAAAGTAACCATTAAGGATGATCAACGATGAAGAAAAATAAAATCGTAGTAATTGGAAGCATCAATATGGACTTGGTTATGAGAGTTCCTTACATTCCGAATATTGGCGAAACCATTATGGGCAAATCAGTTGAACGAATTCCAGGAGGAAAAGGGGCCAATCAAGCCTTTACCGCAGCGAAATTAGGAGCAAACGTTTCTATGCTTGGGAAGATCGGCGGAGATGAATTCGGCGCCCGCTTAATTGAAAGCATGCAGAATGCCGGTGTGGATACAAGCTGTATCGATCTCGAAGCAGACGCTTCTTCGGGACTTGCCATCATCCAAGTAAACGACGAAGGCGACAATAGCATTGTAGTGTTGTCCGGTGCAAATGAGCTTTGCAATAAATCATACATAATAGCACATGAAAACGTAATTGGCGAAGCGGGAATTGTTATTGTACAAATGGAAGTCCCCAATGAGGCGGTTTATCAAGCGATCGAACTGGCTAGCAAAAGCGACGCGATCATGATTTTAAATCCTGCGCCGGCTCCTGACTATATTCCTGATCATGTGCTGGAAAAGATTGATTATTTGGTTCCTAATGAGACGGAGCTTCAGAAGCTAACCGGCATGCCAGTCCATTCCATCGAAACGGCGGGAACAGCTTCAAGAACGTTATTATCCAAAGGGTTAAAAAATATGATTGTAACTCTCGGAAGCAAGGGATCATTATTGGTAAATTCAGATGGGATCGTTCATTTCCCTGCTCCTAATGTCCAAGCGATTGATACGACAGCTGCCGGAGACTCCTTTGTGGCTGCTTTTGCAGTCGGGTTGTCAGAAGGGAAAAGTGACAAAGACGCTATAGCATTTGCTACTAAAGTTGCAGCTATAGTAGTTACGAGAGCGGGCGCACAGACATCCATTCCGGATAGAAGAGAAGTGGATGCGGCAACCTGATTTACTAAATAAAGCTTATTTCAATACAATAGCCGATCAGGGTTTCTACACCTGTTCGGCTATTTGCTTCTTGGTCTATTGCAGATCACGATAGAATCGTTCTTATATATACGGGTTCATTTTAGCTATTTAATCCCTCCGTTTGTTTGGACGGGATATAGACGTTTGTGCTGCCGCTGCTCATTCAGCTGGTGCATCATCCATTGCTGTATTCTTCTGGTATATGGCGTTGAGTATAGAGTATGTGCTAGGTTTCGTGTTTCTAAAGGATCGTCAGTTAAATTGTACAGCTCGTATTCATCAGGCGCTGGTTGTGTTTTAACTTGCTCCTTACCATGCGGACTGGAAGCTGGCTGATGGGTTGCGTCTTTTACCCCTGGCTGGCTCCAAAACTGAACATTATCAAAGTAACGTGATAATTTCCATAATTCCTTCTTGCCATTCGGATTCATATTCATGATGATGGTTTCGATATGGTTAGGCTGCACAACAGAGGGGTAAGCCTCACCTAATAAATTCACTTGGTGTTGTCCCCGAGTGACATCATCATCCGTCATGAAATAAATCGGTTCTTCAGCTGGGGCATAATAGTCCTGATCCACAATTTGAGGAGTGAGATCGCGTCCCACTAAAGGGCGGGCTTCACTGAATTTTTTGTGCAAACGGCCTTGTATTTCTTCCACATTCACATGGGCAAGCCCGAGCATGGTCGGAAGGAGATCGACATGGCTTGTTAAAGTATCGACATTTCTCTGCTGCGGAAACAGATGTTTATTATGAATGATGAAGGGGACATGCAGCGCTTCTTCGTAGGCATTGTACCATTTTTGATAGAGATGTCCATGAGCCCCCAATAGATCTCCGTGATCGGATGTGAAAATAACTATCGTATTGTCATAGAAAGATGAGCGGGTAAGAGCGTCAAAAACCTTAATCATTTGCCGATCGGCATTAAGCTGCAGCTGGTAATAAAGACGACGATAGAAGGCTTGATCGATGATGGGCTGCACCGCTTTTGGGTAAGTATCCCGATAGCTTGCTTGACAGCGCGGTTTCGTGACAAGTGTTTCGTTGATGGTTGGAGGAGGAGCGATGAACGGAATCATCGGATCCACATCAAACCGGAACACTGGCAGCTGTGCAGTAATTGCGCCATATAACACAATATCATGCGGATTCACAAATGAAGCTACAACTAACCAAGGCTTGGCGCTGTTGTCATGTTCCTTCTGATGCTCGAGTGCTTCTAGCAGCTCTACGGTTTCCAATCCATAGATTTCATCTCGGCCGCTTAATCCGAAAGACGCGGATGAGCCGGAATTTCGCGGGTTTTTCCCGTGAGGCTCAGGACCGATCCAACTAGAAAAACCGAAGCTGTCTAAGCGGTTGGCTTGATCGTATAATTGTTCTAGCTGGGTGTCAGGCACGCCTGTAAGGGAATTGTAGCTAGGTACTGCTTTGTGCGTACCGGGAATAATAATGTCTTCATCGGAGATATGCCATTTCCCTTTATAGTAGGTCTGGTATCCGGCTTCACGAAAGTAATCGCCCATCGTAGGCACAGTGTTTCGATCCAGCCAATACATATCGGAGTCGAAAGCTCCCTTGGCGAGCCCGTCCGTTTGACTGACACCGTGGAGTGAAGGATAATGTCCGGTAAATAGGGTAGCTCGACTCGGACAGCATGCCGTGCTCCCAATATAATGCCTGTGAAATTCCAGAGCATTAGCTTTCATAAGGTTCTGTGTATGAAGATTTTGTGTGCGCCATTCGCTTATTTCAGCATTTTCATAGACGGGAGGATATCGTTCCTCGTCTACGAGCAGCACTAGGAAATTAGGCTGTTCAAGCTTTCGAGACAATGATTTCTTATCGATCATCGCATACACATCCCTGGTTAGCTGTTTACACTAGCGTATGTAGCAATAACAGCATTTAGTAACATTCGCAAGCAGTTGGCATCTGAAGATATGCATACTTTTACGGATAGAATGAGAAGTAAATAATATAGCTCTCCGTTATGATGAAAACGTAGCCATTACAACATATTCGGAGGGATTGAGATGACAACCGCGGCATTATCTGAGCAGGAGATTCAATTTTATAAGGATAACGGTTATATTCTTCATAAGAAACAATTATTCAGTGAACAGAAAATGGCAGAGCTTTCCGGTATTTTTGAAGAACAATGGGAATTGGTCGGCAGGAGATTGAACAGCGAGCTGGACACGCCGCATTTCCGCGATGAGAGACTGTTGAAGTTTTTGCTAAGTGATGAAGTGCTTGATTTAGTCGAGCCGCTGATTGGACCGAATATCGGATTATGGTCAAGCCATTTTATTTGCAAGGAGCCGTTAATTGGGAAGCAGACGCCTTGGCATGAGGATTCGGCCTATTGGAATGGACGTTTAAGCAGCTTCGACAAAATCGTAACCGTCTGGCTGGCAATTGACCGCAGTTGGCAAGAAAATGGCTGCATGCGTGTCATTCCAGGCACTCATAACAACGGATTTTCTACGTATGAAGAAGTGGACGGCAGCAAAAATATATTTAATACCGAGATTAAAAATATAGATGATTCAAAAGCGGTATACTTCGAGCTTGAGCCGGGAGAAAGCTCTCTGCATGATTCCCGCATCATTCATGGAGCACGTCCCAATCAAAGCCCTTATCGCCGCTGTGGTTATACGATGCGTTACTTTTCGACGGAAGCGAAGGTCTATGAGGAGAAAAATCATAATCATAAAATTTGGCTAGCTCGCGGCAAGGATCTGGCAGGCAATTCTTTCGTCAATGGATAAGAAATGAGATAGAGGGGAGCGGCTATCTATGGAACTGAGACCGTTTAAAGCGTTATGGGGAATGGAAGGCACTTACGCAGAACAATTCAGAATTCGGACCTCCAGGCTATATACCGACCGAGCCTTTTACCAACAAGCCTGTCGCCGATTTATGGGAAGTCAATCAATGGACAACGGATTATATATCGAATAAATACAACGAATGGTTTGACAACTAACGAATGTATGAATAAAGGGGGAAATGAAGCTGGAAAAATATAAAGCTCCTGAGAGGCTGCTTAGCAAAAACTTCTTAACTTTGTCCTCCCCCTTTCGTCTATTTAAACATTGTCATTGAAAGCAAAATTGAAACGCATTGGCATGATTTTTTCGAGTTGGGCTTTATTCTATCAGGTTCCGGCACACATATTATTAACGGCGAGTCATTCCCTCTGAATAGAGGAATGGCTTTTCTGCTTACAACGGCAGATATTCACGAAATCGTGCCAAATGAAGGCGAAACAATACGGTTGTACAATTTCATATATGATGATTCATTCATACGGCCTTCATTAAATGAGATGCTCTTCGAGCAGGCTTCTTATTATGTTCATACCTTTAGTAGTTTGAAAGCAGCTGAAATCGAAATGGAGTTCGGACGCATATGGAAGGAAACGGAGCTGTGGCAGCTTAGCAGTGAAATGCTTGTCCAAGGCTGCTTTGAAAGAATTTTGATTGAGCTGTTCCGAGAAATGGGACAAGTGAAGCCTGAGGAAACACGCTCTGTAAGTAAGATTCACCCTTCCATAAGGAAAGCGGTCATTTATATTCAGCATCACTTTCGAGAGTCGATAACGCTTCAAGACGTTTCAAGTCATGTTGGGTTCTCGATGAATTATTTCAGCGAATGCTTTCGGAAGCAGACGGGAATGACATTCCAAGTACATCTTCAGGAAAAAAGATTGCAATTCGCACAGGCCTTGCTCTGCAGTACGACGCTGCCGATAACTGAGATTTGTTATGCGGCAGGCTTTAATACCATTCCGAATTTCGAAAAAGCTTTTAAGAAAAGGTTTGGTCAACCGCCTCGTGATTATAGAAAATCTAAAATAGAATAAGCCATTCAACCTAATACCTTTCTTGAAATGGATAAAATGGATGTACATAACGAAAAAAATGTATTTATATCATTTTTTTAAAAATAATATTATTTACTCCATCTTAGCTAGCCATAGCGACTCAGACTATTTATTTGTCTGAGTCATTTTTGATCGTACGTGGGTAAGTAAGAAGGAGAAAGAGGATTAGAAGGGAGAGATAGGAATGCTGCATTTAACAAAAGCACAGCTGAAGGAATTAAAGGGATTGCTTACCGAGGAGAAAAAGGAGCTTACAGCTCATTTTGAAATGAATAAAGAAGCTATCGGTGAATTAGACAATTCGCTTACAACATCTACTGGAGAATTGTCTTCATACGATAACCATCCGGCTGATCTGGGTACCGAAACGTTTGAGAAAAGCAGGGACTTGGCTCTCGATGAGACATTGGGCGAAAGGCTCAATGATGTAAACAATGCATTGGAATTGCTGAAAACGGACGAATACGGCAAATGCAATGTATGTGGCGAGAATATTCCTTTCGAAAGGCTGCAGGCGCTTCCGACCGCAACGCGCTGTATCGAGCACGCCTCAGATACCGGGCTGTCTCAAGATCGGCCAGTGGAAGAGCAGGTAATGACGCCGCCTCCTGCCGGAGCGGGCGAGAAACGTCAAGCGGACTCCGGTCATTTCGACGAGGCAGATGCCTGGAACGCTGTTGAGAAATACGGTAATGCAAGCGATACGGTAAAACCCGATGCGAACTAGCATCGGGTTTTTTAAAAGGCAAAAAAAGATTGCCATGCGGCACCCTTTCGTAATCTGCTAACTATATAAAGAAAATAAAGTAATAGATTGCAATAATCGATAGAATAGTCTTATATTTGAATTATTAACTGGCTGCAATGGCGCCGGCAAAAGGGAGAGAAGTAAGTGGAAACGAAACGCAAGCTTATACCGATACAAGATGGTCCTTGGAGTCAGCTGTTCAAGCCGGAGAAGACAGGGTCCTATATCAATGATAATAGCTTAATCCAGGCAAGTGACGGCAGCTGGCATGTGATTGGAATTACTCGTTTATCGGAAGGAATCGATCCTGAGGACGAGCGCTATTTTGCGCATGGCTGGGGAGACAATATTCTTGATTCCTTTAGCCATGAGGAAAAGGTGATCGATCATGGTATAAAGGCATGGGCACCAGGTATAATCGCTCATAAGGGACGTTATTTCATGCTGTACGGACCTTCTCCGACGAAGCTGGCTGTTTCCGGCGATCTGCATCATTGGATCAATCACGAGGTGGAGTTAGTTGGGGCACCGCTGGAAGCCTGCCACCGAGATCATATGATTATGAAGCTAAACGAAGATACATGGCTTATGTATGCAGTTGGCGTTAAAGACGGACGTGGTTGTGTATCGGTATTCGTTTCCAACGATTTTATCCAATGGCGCTTCGTGCAATATGCGCTTGTCACTTTACCTGCTGCTCCGCTGCGGCCAGCTTGGGGCGCTGTCGAATCTCCATTCGTACTGAAGCATGAAGGCTATTATTATTTGTTTATCACGTATACGGACGGCAGGAAAGAAAACTATCATGACACACTCGTTTTTCGATCAACCAATCCATACGATTTCGGCAGCTACGATGGAGCCGGCGGAGGCACTGAACCGATCGCTCGCATGTTCGGTCATGCATCTGAGGTCATCCAGAATCCAGAGGACGGCGCTTGGTATATAACTACATGCGGCTGGCGAGGTATGGGAACGCCTCATGAGGGTGCGGTGTCTATTGCACGCCTTGTATGGAAGGAAGCAGAATAGCAATAAGAGGCTTTTTTCAGGAGTTTTTGATATATGCAAGCACCAAAAAATAAACACGCCGATATTGGCGTGTTTATTTGTATTTCGAGTAATTTCGTAAGTTCTCATTAGTTTTACGGATCCTTATTGTTACCTTACTGTGCGTTCATCCCGAATGCATCAGCAATGAGCTTATAAGAATGAATTCGCGCTTTCTCGTCATGAATCGGGCTATTGATGAGGATTTCGCCGACATTGTAATCCTTGCTCATCTGAATTAGCTGCTCCTTCACTTGCTCCGGTGTGCCGATAATTCGCCGCTGGCGTGTTTGCTGAATATGCAGCAGATCCATCTCCGAGTATGGGTAATTGACAGCTGTCTCTGCTGAAGGCAGGAATGGTACCTCTAGTCCTGTTCGAATACCAAGGAACAACAAATCTCCGCTCTTCGCCAAACGATCCGCTTCTTCTTCCGTGTCAGCGCAGATCGCTAGTGTTGCTATCATCGAGCGCGGATGATCCTCCAATACATTATTGGGTTTGAAATGCTCGTTATAATGCTGTGTTGCCGCTTCTCCTCCAGGTGTTCCGAAAAACTCGGCAAAAGCATAGGAGGTGCCCAGCATGGCGGCTATTCTTGCACTCTCGCCGCTGGAACCCAGCAGCCATATTTCAGGTGCGCTTGAAATAGCCGGAGCGGCCAACAGTTTATCGAAGGGATGCCCAGCAGGAATGGAATCATATAAGTAACCGATAATATCAAGCACCTGCTGCGGATATTTATTCACATCAACATATTTATCTTGTTGAAGAGCTCTCGTAGCAAGGGGCATGCCGCCCGGTGCGCGGCCGAGGCCTAAGTCAATGCGGCCGGGATGAAGAGCCTCCAGCAGTCGGAAATTCTCGGCAACCTTGTATGCACTGTAATGCGGGAGCATGATGCCACCGGAACCGACACGAATATGAGAAGTTGCAGCAGCGAGATGGGCTACCAGCACTTCGGGACTTGAGAATGCAAGAGCACGCATAGAATGATGCTCGGACACCCAGAAACGGGAGTAGCCTAGAGACTCCGTAGCTTGAATGAGACGAGTCGATTGCTGCAGACCCTCCGTAGCCGTTCGGCCTTCTGGGACATATACCTGATCAAGAACACCTAACTTTACCATATGAGTGTAACTCCTTTTCTCTGTTGTGTAGAACAAACAGCCATTAAAAAAGCCCTTTCTGGAAAGGGCTTCACATATTCATAATGAAGTTCTCTTATCGCGAAGAAATGAAAGTTTATGTTATAGCTTAATTTAACCTAAAGTATAACATCTAAATCTGGAGTGTTCCAGAAAGCGAAAAACCTAGACTCGGTTGATATGTCATCTAAAGAAAAGTTCGAATAAATATATTGTTATATAAATAAGTTAATAAAACTACCGATAAACGCATACATCAAGACAAGGAGTACCAAGCATTAAATCAAAAGGGAGGTAACATCATGGCAATTAATAAAAACAGATTTATGCTCTTGATCACGATTCTAATGTGCGTGTCGTTGCTGTTCGGCTGTTCCAGCAGCACAGGAAAGGGAGACAGCAAGTCTGGCAAGAAAACAATTACGATTACCTACAGAGATGACGGAATAGGGGAGGAGGGCACGCTTTATAAATGGATCAAGGAAGTATCAGCCAGCTATCCTGATAAAACTGTGGAAATTAAACCGACGCCCATTCAAGCGTCAGAAGGAGATTATTTCGCAAAAATTGCCTTAGCATTGAAATCAAAGGATACGGCACCAGACATTGTAACAGAAGATACCTTTATTCTGAATTCGGATGCCAGTGCAGGCTATTTGGAACCTTTGGATGGGAAATTAAAAGGCTGGGAAGATTGGACGAATGGATCATTTATTGAGGCTATGAAGAAAGGCGTTACAGCGAGCGACGGAAAAGTATATGGCGTGCCTTATAATACCGATTCCAGGGGACTTTGGTATAACAAAGACATATTCAAGCAAGCAGGTCTTCCTGAAGATTGGAAGCCGAAAAACTGGGATGAAGTATTGGATGCAGCGAGAACGATTAAACAAAAAGCAGCGAATGACGTTGTTCCGATCTGGATGAACCTAGGCAAGGCAACAGGAGAAGCGACCTCCATGCAAACCTATGAGATGCTGCTCTATGGAACAGGGGAAAGGCTCTACCAGGACGACAGCAGCAAATGGATTATTAAAAGCCAAGGGATATTGGATGCATTAACCTTTATTGAAACGATTAACAAAGAAAAACTAGGGCCTCCGCTGTCTAAAGTATTAAATGGTCAAGCAGGAAATACTTCTTCGCGTGAATTATTACCGAAGGGCAAGCTTGCCATCTCCCTAGACGGCTCATGGATCACAGGCAATTATTTCGATACAGGCGCTGCGCCTTGGCCGGAATATAAAGATGTGCTCGGTTTTGCGCCTATGCCGACAAGCAAAGGACAGGAACCAGGCTCCATTACGCTGGCCGGAGGCTGGGCATTATCGATTCCAAGCAATGCGAAGCACAAGGATGAGGCGTGGGAATTTATTAAATATGCGCTGAACAAAGAGAATACACAAAAGCTTGTCATCGCCTCAGGCAATATTACGGTTCGGGCAGATGTTGCGAAGGACCCTGGCTATACGAAAATGCCATTTAACGAAATTGCGACGGAATATTTGCAAAATGCTGAATTTAGACCAGCGCAGGATAAATATCCGGAAGTATCTACGCAAATTCAATCGATGGTTGAATCGGTCACAACGGGTACATCGCCTGCAGACGCGCTCAAAAAGTATGCGCAGGATGTAACAAGAATTGTTGGAGCGGATCATGTAGTGGAGAAATAAAGGCAAAAGACTTTCCCAAGTCGTTCCTGATGCGCAGGAATGACTTGGGAAAGCGATTATTGTCAATTCCAGCGTGCGGGAGGAGAAATACGCATGAGCAGCTTGACGGTTCATTTACCTAGTAAGAAAAGAAAAACATATACATGGTTATACTTTTTGCTGCCATCGATAGCGATTATGCTCGTTTTTTTCATCTATCCCATTTTGTTAACTTTTTTTTATTCGTTCACGAATCTAGCATTAACCGGAGAATCTGCCAAAGAACTTAAATTTATCGGGCTTGATAACTATATTCATATGTTCCAAGATCCGACAGTCAAAGTCAGCATATGGAATACGCTGATCTTCTTGTTCGGTTCTGCTGTTATCGGCCAGCAGGTGCTTGGATTTCTTATTGCACTTTTGATGAAGCACAAAAGCAAGATGTTTCGACGTGTAATCGGTACGATTGTACTGGCAGGCTGGGTCACTCCTGAAATTGTGTGTGCTCTATGCTTATACAGCTTTTTTGGCGATGAAGGCACACTTAACTCCATCATTTCATTCTTTGGCATCCCAGGGATCACGTGGCTGTATACCGTACCTATGCTTACGATTATTCTTGCGAACATCTGGCACGGTACTGCTTTTTCTATGCTTGTGTTTCAAGCGGCGCTGGATGATGTGCCGAGAGAGATTGAAGAAGCGGCAGTTATGGACGGGGCATCGAAATGGCAAAACCTGACTCGAATTATTATTCCGGTTATTAAAGATACCATCACAACAAATATGATGCTTGTTACCTTGCAGACGCTGGGTGTATTTGGACTCATCTATGCCATGACAGGTGGAGGCCCGGGAACATCAACCACAACATTACCCATCTTTATGTACAATCAAGCTTTTGTTAATTATCAGCTTGGTTATGGAACAGCGATATCGTTATTGCTGCTCATCATCGGTGTTGTTCTAAGTCTATTTTATATTCGGTCAATGAAATAGTACATAATAGCGAATGCTTTCGAGGATCGTTGTGTTCGAAGCTTAACGATAGCGGCATCGCTCACAAAACGTTAAGGAGAATTCGTATGAATACGAAGCAACGTAACGCGGTTTACCGGATTATGCCGTATACGGTCCTAATTTTAATTGGAATATGTTTTATATTGCCACTTCTATGGGTTTTTGTTGCATCGGTCGATTCCAATGCGATGCAATCACTGAAAATTCCTCATCGACTAACCGGAGCCAACTATGTGGACGTAATTACGAGCAGCGCAAATCAGCGTGCCTTCGTAATCGGCCTGATTATGTCAGTTGGCCAAGCTATAATCGTCGTCATATTGGCATTGCTCGCTGCCTATCCATTGTCACGCTATCAATTGAAATATAAGAAGTCGTTCATGCTCACTATTTTATTTATGACTTCTTTGCCGATTACAGCTGTAATGGTGCCTGTTTATCAGCTGTTCTTAAGTCTCAAGCTATATGATAATATTGCGGGTGTCGTTCTTTTCTACGTTGCATCCTCCATGCCTTATGGAATTTGGATGCTAAAAAACTTTATGGATTCGGTCCCTAATGATCTGGAAGAAGCAGCGTGGGTGGATGGGGCGTCGGTTTTCGCCGGTATTCGTAAAGTGGTTGCACCTTTAATGGTACCCGGCATCTGTACAGTAGCTATTTTCACGTTCTCTGGAAGCTGGGGTAATTTTTTTGTCCCCTATATTTTATTACAGAATCCTGACAATTTTCCGGCATCTTTGAAGCTGTATCAGTTTTTTGGACAATACGGTATGGTGGACTACGGTAAATTGGCTGCATTTTCCATGCTGTATGCAACACCTTCCATTATTATGTATATTCTTTCGCAGCGCTTTATGTCCAAGGGCTTCGGACTGCAAGGCGGGACGAAAGGATAATAAAGCTGGGCAAGAGTCTGTTTCCTAAGATTACTGCTGATGCCGGCTGGACAGCGTATTAAGAAACATAAAGGCTATTATCTAATAATACCGAAAAGCCGCGTCGATGGGGACGTGGCTTTTTTGCATGAATGAACACGGAGGAAATTGGCGCTTGCCTTTATTCATATTGTTTTCGTTAACCAAATAGGCAATAATATACCTATACCGGTATGAACGAAAGGAAGGCAATATAGATGAACTACGATGATGATGTGAAAAAAAGATTAAAGCGCATGGAAGGCCAAATTCGCGGGGTGCTGCGGATGATGGAGGAAGACCAGGATTGCAAGGATGTCGTGAGTCAAATCTCAGCTGTTAGAAGCGCGGCAGATAAAGCGATTGCCTATATTGTTGCGGTTAATTTAGAGCAATGTATTCGCGAAGAGCAGGAATCGGGCGGAGACACAGGCAAAATGGTTAAACAAGCGGTTGAATTATTAGTCAAAAGCCGATAATAAGAATGAACAAAAGTAACCCAAGCCATTCCAATGGTGAGGGTTATTTTTTTGTAATTAGGTTTGACAGTTTTAGCTAACTGACATAACATATGAATATGTACTCATGTTAACATATTTATAACAAAGGGCGAGGTAACTTTTATGAACGAGTATCGTGTGAAAGGCTTAACATGCGCCAACTGCGCTCGGGAATTACAGGAGCAAATTCAGAAGCTAGAGCATGGTGATAGTGCGATTTTGAGCTATAACACCGCAAAGTTGAAGCTGGACCCAAAAGTATCTATGAACGCTGTTAGAAATGTGTTGAAATCAGATGGCGCTTATATCGAAGAGAATACACATGATCATGACCAAGAGCATGTTCATGAACATGAGCACAGCCACAAGCATGGGGACGAAGGGCATTCACATGTTCATGCCCCAAATACTGCAATAAAACGTTTATTAATCATTGCGACGGTCATTTTTGGTACTGCTTTATTCGTTGATGGGAAAATAGCTGTACCCCTCGTCATTTCCTTGTATCTCATTTCGATGGCTTTAAGCGGGTATCAAACATTTATGAAGGGCATTCGCAATCTGCTTCACTTTAAGTTTAATATCGAGACATTGATGACAATTGCTCTAATTGGAGCTATCGGCATCGGGGAGTGGAAAGAAGCGACTCTTGTTGCGTTGTTATTTGGCTTGAACGAGCTGCTTGAAGGTTTAGGAATGGAGAAAGCTCGCAAATCGATGGAAACACTGCTGCAAGTCGCTCCCAAGAAAGCAACTGTGCTGAAAGACGGAATGGAAAGTATTGTTCCCATCGCTTCATTAAACGCCCTAGATATCGTATTGGTTCGCTCTGGCGAGAAGATTCCTTCGGATGGAGTTGTCGCAGAAGGCAGAAGCTCTGTTAATGAGGCAGCTATTACCGGTGAATCGCTTCCTGTTGAGAAAAAGGTTAACGATCCGGTATTCGGCGGGAGCATTAACAATGAAGGCGTCTTGAAAATCAAAATCGAAAAAGCGTATCAGGATTCCTCGCTTGCCAAGATTCTTCATCTCGTGGAAGAAGCGCAGGAGACAAAAACACCAACCGAATTATTTATTACTCGGTTTGCGAAATATTACACGCCAGCGATCATTACCGTCAGTCTTCTCGTTCTGTTCATTCCGCCTCTCTTCTTCGGTGGAGAGTGGAGTAAATGGCTTTATCAGGCTCTTGCCGTTCTAATAATTGGTTGTCCTTGTGCTTTGATCCTATCTTCACCTATTGCCATCGTCTCAGGTATTACAAGAAATGCACGAAACGGGATTCTTGTGAAAGGCGGCGTTTTTCTAGAGCAGCTTGGTCATATAAACACATTAGCCTTTGACAAAACCGGCACGCTGACGAAAGGCGAGCCGCATGTCGAGCAAGTGAAATGCTATGATGAGCAACGTTTTTATGAAATAGCCTACGCTGTAGAGAAATCATCGACGCATCCGCTTGCCAAAGCCATTATTAAGCATTTGGATGAACAAGCCGTTTTTGCAGCTGATCCGGACGAGATCGAGACAGTTTCCGGCCTTGGCATTAAAGCGAAAATAAAAGGCTGCTCATATTATGTTGGCAATGAGAAAAGCATGGAACATATACGAATGCCTGACGATATTCGCCAAGCTATTAACGGTTTCAAAGAAGAAGGCTTAACTTTAGTATTAGTTGCGGATGATTCGAAAATTTTGGGCATGTTCGGAATTGCCGATGAAGTTCGTGAAGAGAGCAAGGCTGTCATTCAAGCGCTTCATGCCAGAGGGGTTAAGCATACGGTTATGCTCACTGGTGATCATCAGAAAACAGCAGAGAAAGTTGCCAAGCTAGTAGGAGTAACCGAATATTACAGCAGCCTGCTGCCAGAAGATAAAGTGAATAAAGTAAAAGAAATGGCGACAAAGGGCGTCGTTGCGATGATCGGTGACGGAATCAATGACGCGCCTGCTTTGGCATCAGCAGATCTAGGCATTGCGATGGGGAAAGGGACGGACAGCGCAATTGAGACAGCCGATATTGTGCTTATGCAGGATCATTTGGGCAAGCTGCCTGAAGCGATTTCAATAGCCAAAAGGGTAAATACCATTATTAAATTCAATATTTCTTTCTCGCTTGGCTTGAAGCTGATCGCACTTCTTCTCGCTATTCCGGGTTGGCTCACACTATGGATTGCTATTCTCTCTGATATGGGAGCTACGATATTTGTCACGCTTGTCAGCTTAACTGTTCTGATTCAAAAAAAATAATGGATAAATTTAACCCTTCAAGCCCGGACTTTAGTCGTAAAAGCTTGAGGGGTTATCTTGTTTTTTATGCTTTTGGCAAGATGATAGTGAACTTCTAGTTGACAATAAGTGCTATTATAGAATTAGGAGTCTAATAGAGCAGATTGCGAATGAGCTTGCTTGCTTCGAAGGAGCCGCATCGATGAACATACCCGTATCGAATAAACAATCCGTGACCATGAAGAAGCTATGGTCTTTTTTTCTACCGCTGGGTGTTTCGGCAAGCTTAGTTACGATTTCTCACGTTATCATCAACAGCACGTTAAGCCGTGCAGCTGATCCCGAGCATGTCATAGCCAGCTATGCAATTGCAATGAGCTTGCTAGGCATTACAGAACGGCCAGCTGTGCTGCTGCGGCAAACCTGCTCAGCGCTTGTTCGGGACAGGCGGTCATTTAAAGCGACGCTGACCGTCGCACAGATTGTGTTTGCCAGCATAATCGCCATGGGGTTCGTATTCAGCTATACTCCACTAGGCACTATTATTTTCAAAAATGTATTCGGCGTTCATGAAGACAATGTTCAAGCGGTCATTAACGTGTATCGAGTACTCATGTTCGTAAGCCTATTTTCCGGCATTCGTTGTCTATATCAAGGCGTAATTATTTATCAGCTGCGAACCAAATGGTTAACTATCGGCATGGCGATACGATTGGCCGGCATGTATATGCTTTCTCTTTATTTCATTCATACAGGAGTGACAAGCGGTACTGTTGGGGCAATTATATTTCTATTCGGTATGATGATTGAAGCGGCAGTCAGTTTCTCAGAGGGCCGGTTACTTGTGCGAAAGCTTCCAGACAAGCTGGATAATCATGCCATTGGACACAAACGTCATGTATTCTCTTTTTATCGGCCGCTTCTGATGTCCTCCGTTATTTCGGTATGGATCGGTCCGGCGATTAACGCGATGCTGGGAAAAACATGGGATGCTCAGCTGGCGATCTCTTCCTTTGCAGTCGCAGCCAGCTTGGTTATGCTTCTCAGCAGCTTTTTTAGTTATTTGCATCAGATTGTCATCAATTTCTATCGAATTGATCCAGCAGCGGTTAAGAAATTTATTACTATGCTCGGATTCATTCCTGCGCTATTAATGGGATTAATCGCATTTACGCCTGTAGGTGTTTTTCTGCTGGAGCATATCATTGGCATTCATGGCCGGCTGCAGGAGGAAAGCATACGGGTGCTGCAAGCATTCGTGCTGTTTGCACTTGTTATGCCTTGGCTTGATGTTCTCAATGGGCTTGTTCTCGTGCGCGGACAAACGAAGCTGATTGTTGGCTCGCAGTTTTCTAATTTAACATTTACACTTATTACGCTCATTATATGTATAGGGATATCTCCGGAATGGAACGGTACGATCGGGGCTTGGGCACAATCGATCGGCATGACTGCAGAGTGCATCTTCGTGGCGCTGGCGCTGCGTTTTATAAAGCCTATGAATTCTTTATCGCCAGGCAAGCTTCCCCATGATCCTCATATGGAGAAGAGAAGTAAGGTATAATGGCTGAAGCACATCATAATAAAGTGGGTTGAATGATTATGGATAAAGAAAAACAGCGTTTAAGCATCGAAGCTGCTAAGCTTTATTACCAATCGGATTACAGTCAGCAGGAGATATCTTCTAAACTGGGATTGTCCCGGCCGACGGTATCGAGGCTGCTGCAGTATGCCAAGGATAAAGGGTATGTAAAGATCGAAATTAGGGATCCTCGCGAGGACGCCGATATTTTGGCTAATGAGCTGAAGTTGAAATATAAGCTCGATACGGTCCAGCTATGTCATTCGCCTCTTAACGAGCCGGATGAAATCAAAAAAAATATTAGCAAAGAAGCTGCTTTGTTCCTTAACAATACGGTGCGTGATGGTGACATTATCGGAGTTACTTGGGGCACGACCATGCATGCAGTTGCTCTTCAGTTACAATCGAAGCCTCTAAAAGGTGTGGAGGTTGTTCAATTGAAAGGGGGCGTCAGCCACTCTCAAGTCAACACATATGCTTCTGAAATTGTAAATTTGTTTGCAGAAGCCTATCAGACTATACCCCGATATTTGCCGCTGCCTGTTATTTTTGACCGGATTGAAGTCAAACAAATGGTCGAAGAGGATCGTCATATCGGACGAATCATTGAGCTAGGGAAACAAGCCAATATTGCTGTTTTTACGGTGGGAACCGTAAAGGAAGATGCGCTTTTGTTCCGTCTAGGCTACTTTAATAAAGAAGAACGGGAGCTGCTGCAGCGAACGGGAGCAGGAGATATTTGTTCCCGGTTTTTCGATACAGAAGGTAGAATAATTAGTGAAGAAATCAATAATCGCACCGTTGGGCTTGATCTGAATGAACTGCGTAAGAAGGAAAAGTCGATTCTTGTTGCAGGGGGTCAGCGTAAACTTGAAGCCATTCAGGCTTCGCTAGCGGGAGGATTCGCCAATACATTAATTACGGATCAGTTTACTGCAAAAGCATTGTTAGCCCAATTGTAAGCCTGCTGTAGCTCATACAGCAGGTTTTTCTTTGTTTTAACACTGCGTGAACATAATTTCATAATTGAGTTTACATATGTTCAAGAGCGTGTTATTATAACGATGCACTTGAGGATTCGTATAAGAGGAGGATGAAATGTACATGATAAATTTGTCCAGTATGATTGACCATACGTTACTTAAAGCAGATGCGACAAAAGCTGAGATAACGACTTTAACGGAAGAAGCTAAAAAATATGAATTTGCATCCGTTTGTGTAAATCCAACATGGGTAGCCTATTCTGCTGAGCAATTAGTAAACAGCAAAGTAAAGGTTTGCACCGTGATCGGCTTTCCGCTAGGAGCATCTTCTTCAGAAACGAAAGCTTTTGAAGCTCAAAACGCCATTTCGCATGGCGCGACAGAGGTTGATATGGTTATTAACATTGGTGCTTTGAAAGACGGAGATGTTGAGCTCGTTGAGCAAGATATCAAAGCAGTAGTTGATGCAGCGTCCGGAAAAGCGATTGTGAAGGTCATCATTGAAACTTGTCTTTTAACCGATGAGCAAAAAGTTACAGCATGCCAATTAGCAGCAAAAGCAGGAGCTGACTTTGTCAAAACCTCGACAGGTTTCTCAAGCGGCGGTGCTACGGCAGAAGATGTAGCTCTGATGCGTAAAACGGTTGGAGACAAGATGGGGGTTAAAGCCTCAGGCGGAATTCGCAGTCTTGAAGATATGAATTCCATGATATCGGCAGGAGCAACAAGAATCGGTGCCAGCTCAGGCGTGAAAATTATGCAAGGTCAAGAATCCGACACTTCCTATTAATTCTAGTGAATGTCAGTGCTGCTCCTTATTGGAGCAGCACTGCAATTTCTCAAGTTTTATAAAGGAGAAACGGCTTCATACACTGCATGTGATGTAAGCGCTCTATAGTAATCTATCGATTCATAACATCATGAGTGACAAGGAGAATAGACAATGAAATTTTTAATTACTATATTGGGTGTGCTTGTTGTATTTGGCTTGGCTTACATCGCTAGCAACAATAAAAAGAAGATCCGTTATCGCCCATTGTTAATAATGGTCATCCTGCAGGTGATTTTAGCCTTTGCGCTATTAAATACGTTTGCGGGCGAATTTCTAATTAGAGGATTTGCCGGCATGTTTGAAAAGCTGTTAACCTATGCCGGAGAGGGTATTAATTTTGTTTTTGGCGGCATTCTTAATGAAGGTCAATTTTCATTCTTCTTATCTGTATTATTGCCGATCGTGGTCATCTCAGCGCTTATAGGTATTTTGCAGTACTTCAAAATAATGCCGTTTGTTATTAAATATATCGGTCTTGTTCTGAGTAAGGTAAACGGAATGGGAAAATTGGAGTCCTACAATGCAGTCGCTTCGGCTATATTAGGACAATCTGAAGTATTTATTTCTGTCAAAAAACAAATTGGCTTGCTTTCACAGCAGCGTTTATATACATTATGTGCTTCCGCTATGTCTACTGTATCGATGTCGATCATCGGATCCTATATGCAAATACTTGAACCGAAATATGTCGTTACAGCGCTTGTGCTCAATTTATTTGGAGGTTTCATTATCGCTTCGATTCTGAACCCGTATACCGTCTCCAAAGAAGAGGATATTTTGCACGTACAGGAAGATGAAAAACAATCCTTTTTTGAAATGCTTGGCGAGTATATAATGGATGGATTCAAAGTTGCCATTATCGTAGCGGCAATGCTAATTGGTTTTGTAGCATTAATCGCACTGGTCAATGGAATATTTAATGGAATATTCGGCATTTCATTTCAACAAATACTCGGGTATATATTCGCACCTGTTGCTTTTATTATGGGTATACCATGGCGTGATGCGGTTGACGCGGGAAGCATTATGGCGACAAAGTTGGTTTCCAATGAATTTGTCGCTATGCTAGAATTAAGTAACTATCCAACACTTTCATCAAGATCAGTTGGAATTGTTTCCGTGTTCTTAGTTTCATTCGCAAACTTCTCTTCCATCGGTATCATTGCCGGTGCTGTTAAAGGACTGAATGAAAAACAAGGAAACGTAGTAGCTCGCTTTGGTCTAAAGCTGTTGTATGGGGCAACCTTGGTAAGCGTCCTGTCTGCAACTGTAGCTGGATTGTTTATTAAATAGTTTCAAAACAAATGGGAGGTAAATGAAAAATGGCCCAATTTAAACGGATTCATCTCATCGTCATGGATTCGGTGGGAATTGGCGAAGCGCCAGATGCTGCTGAATTTGATGACTTTGATGTCGACACGATTGGACATATCGCACGTGAATGCGGCGGTCTCGAGATGCCGAACATGTCAAAGCTCGGACTTTCCAATATTAAAGAAATTGCTGGTGTGCCTGTTGCAGATCAACCGCTTGCTTATTACACGAAGATGCAGGAGAAATCAGTCGGCAAAGATACAATGACAGGCCACTGGGAGATCATGGGCCTCTATATCGATACGCCCTTCCGCGTATTCGAGAATGGTTTCCCTGATGAGCTCATCGCACAAATCGAAGCAAAAACAGGCCGGAAGGTAATCGGCAACAAACCGGCCAGCGGCACTGAAATTATTGTAGAGCTGGGCGAAGAGCATGTGAAAACGGGCGCATTGATCGTCTATACTTCCGCCGATTCTGTACTGCAAATCGCAGCACATGAAGATGTAGTGCCTTTAAAGGAATTATATGAGATCTGTGAATACTGTCGTCAAATCACGCTGGAAGATCCGTATATGCTGGGGAGAATTATTGCACGCCCCTTTACTGGAGAACCTGGACACTTCGAGCGGACCTCCAACAGGCATGACTATGCCTTGAAACCATTTGGCTCCACGGTCATGAATGAAATGAAGAACGCAGATCTAGATGTTATCGCCTTAGGGAAAATCTCGGATATTTATGATGGCGAGGGAGTAACCGAATCGATTAGAACGAGCTCGAACTCGGATGGCATGGATAAATTCATTAAAGTGTTCGATGAATCATTCACCGGACTAAGCTTCATTAACTTAGTTGACTTCGATGCGTTGTATGGACATCGCCGTGATCCGCAAGGGTATGGGAAAGCGTTGGAGGAGTATGACAGCCGTCTGCCAGAGGTGTTTGCCAAGATGACAGATGATGATCTTCTTATCATTACAGCTGATCATGGAAATGATCCGACCTATCGCGGAACAGACCATACACGTGAATATGTGCCGCTTCTCGCCTACTCACCGCGTTTCAAGCAAGGCGGCCAAGCACTGCCATTGAGAGATACATTCGCAGATATCGGCGCGACAATAGCAGACAACTTTGGCGTAAAAATGCCGGAGTATGGTAAAAGCTTCTTGCCAGAATTGAAATAACAAAGCAGAGGGAGAGATAATATGAGCGTTCATATAGGAGCTAAACAAGGTGAAATTGCCGAAACGGTATTGCTGCCTGGCGATCCACTTCGGGCTAAGTTTATCGCAGAAACATACTTGGAGGATGTCACTTGCTACAATCAGGTGAGGGGCATGCTAGGCTTTACCGGTACTTATAAAGGTCAACGTATTTCTGTGCAAGGAACAGGAATGGGAATTCCTTCAATCAGCATTTATGTGAATGAATTAATTCAGGAATATGGCGTGAAAAACCTTGTTCGTGTTGGTACATGCGGCGCTATGCAAGAGAAAGTGCATGTTCGCGAAATTGTTTTGGCACAAGCTGCTTGTACAGATTCAAGCGTCAATCGTCATGTATTCGGCGGTTATGATTTCTCTCCAATTGCCAACTTTGGTTTGTTAAAAGCAGCGTATGAACGCGGAATGGCGAAAGGCTTAAAGCTGCATGTAGGCAACGTGTTTACATCAGACACCTTCTATCGCGATGACAAATCAGTAGTAGAGAAATTGATGGCGCACGGCATATTAGCCGTAGAAATGGAATCAACAGCCCTATACACATTAGCTGCCAAATATGGCGTTAATGCCTTAACGATTCTAACCGTTAGTGACCACTTATTGACAGGGGAAGAAACGACATCGGAGGAGCGTCAATCCACATTCAACGAGATGATGGAAGTTGCTCTTGAGACGGTAACTAGCAAGGAGGATATATAAGATGAGAATGGTTGACTTGATTGAGAAGAAGCGTGACGGCGGGGAACTGTCTACCGAAGAAATTAATTTTTTTATAGATGGTTATACGAAGGATGAAATTCCTGATTATCAAGTAAGTGCAATGGCAATGGCTATTTTCTTTCAAGATATGACGGAGCGTGAACGAGCTGATTTGACGATGGCTATTGTCAATTCCGGTGATACGATTGATTTATCGGCCATTGAGGGTGTGAAGGTAGACAAACACTCCACAGGCGGAGTAGGCGATACGACTACGCTGGTTCTGGCGCCATTAGTTGCTGCGCTGGATATTCCGGTTGCGAAGATGTCAGGCCGCGGACTTGGTCATACCGGCGGTACAATTGACAAGCTGGAAGCTATTGCTGGCTTCCACGTCGAGATTGGCAAGGACGAATTCGTAAGCTTGGTGAATAAAGATAAGATTGCGGTTATCGGCCAGTCTGGTAATCTGACGCCAGCCGATAAGAAATTGTATGCACTCCGTGATGTAACGGCAACAGTGGACTCCATTCCATTGATCGCCAGCTCGATTATGAGCAAGAAAATTGCGGCGGGTTCCGATGCTATCGTATTGGATGTGAAAACAGGTGCAGGTGCGTTTATGAAAACAGTGGATGATGCGAAGGAACTGGCGCATGCAATGGTTAGTATCGGGAATAATGTCGGCCGCAAGACGATGGCTGTCATATCCGATATGAGTCAGCCGCTAGGCTTGGCTATCGGTAATGCACTGGAAGTCAAGGAAGCGATTGATACGCTGCAAGGAAAAGGGCCTAAGGATCTGGAGGAGCTTTGTCTTGCGCTAGGCCGTCAAATGGTTTTCTTAGCGAACAAAGCAAGCTCGCTTGAAGAAGCAGAGGAAATGCTTAAGGAAGTTATTCGCAACGGTAAGGCTTTGGAGAAGTTCAAACAATTCATCGCTAACCAAGGCGGCGACGCTTCGGTAGTAGATCACCCGGAAAAACTGCCGCAAGCCTCCTACCTAATTGAAGTGCCTGCTAAGGAATCAGGTGTTGTTGCTGAAATCATTGCTGATGAAATCGGTACAGCTGCTATGCTGCTAGGCGCTGGAAGAGCGACGAAAGAATCGGAAATCGATCTTGCTGTCGGTCTTATGCTGAACAAGAAAATCGGCGATTCTGTCCAAGCGGGAGAATCATTGGTTACCATTCATGCGAACAGAGAGAATGTAGAAGATGTTATAGCCAAAATCTATGACAATATTCGGATTAGCGACCATGCTGAGCCTCCTGTATTAATCTATGGTTTTGTAACGGAGTAAAGCTGCTCTACTTGGAAACACTAAAGCATTTATTGCTTTAGTGTTTTTTTGGTTGTGGTGCAATGATATAATGATACAACGTTCCATTATGAAAGCGAATTCATCTGAAAAGGAGATCTGCACATATGATCCGTTTGTTTCAAACCAATGATATTCGTTCAGTAACTGAGCTGGAGGGAGTGTGGGATTTTGCTATTATAGATCAAGAGTCTGATAGAGAGCTTAACTATACATACCGCCTTCCAGTACCAGGATGCTGGGAGATGCATCCGAATCTGCTGACTTACAGAGGAAAAGGCATGTACCGCCGAACCATTGTGACGGACAAACAGACGGCGCTGCGCTTTGTTTTCAAGGGTGCCAGCCATACGGCGGAGGTTTATTTCGATGGGGAAGAAATAGCAAGGCACTACAACGCTTATACCGCATTTTCTGCTGTCGTAAAGCATGTTGAACCCGGAAAGCATGAGCTGAGGGTCATGGTTGATAACTCCTTTCACGAGAATTCGTCTCTGCATGTTCCGAATGATTATTACGCCTATGGAGGATTAATTCGGCCTGTCGTAATGGAGGAAATCGGTGGTGTATGGCTTGACCGTATTCGCTGCACTCCTTTTTGGGAGAATGGCGTATGGGGTGCGGATATTAGCGTTACTGTGCACAGCATGGAACAGACGTCTGGGCTAATAACCGTTCGTGGGGAATTGGCTGGGCAAAACCTTGAGCTGGGAACCGGTACAGTTCAGCAAGGAGAACCGTTCGTTCTGAGCACCAGGCATTTATTCCCAGAAGCCGAGCCTTGGTCAGAACATAATCCTTCTCTTTACCTATTGAAGGCGAAGCTGTATCGTGAAGGCTCGGTAGAGGCGATAGACGATCTGAATGAAAGAGTAGGCTTCCGTATCGTTTCAACGAATGATGGCAAAATCCAAGTAAACGGAACAAATGTGGTTCTTAAGGGCTTTAACAGGCATGAGGATCATCCGATGGCCGGCTCTGCGCTGACCTTGCCTCTTATGGTAAAGGACATGGAGCTAATGCGGGATATGGGAGCCAATTGCGTCCGTACAAGCCACTATCCGAATGATGAACGTTTTCTGGATTTGTGCGACGAATTAGGGATGCTGGTCTGGGAAGAGAACCATGCAAGAGGATTAAGCTTAGAGCAGATGAGGCATCCTCGGTTTATTGAGCAGTGCGAGGCAGTGAATAGGGAAATGGTAGAGCAGCATGGAAACCATCCTTCCATCGTGACATGGGGGATTTTGAATGAATGTGCCAGTGATACGGAAGAAGGCAGAGAGCATTATAAGAGACAGCTGGAGCAGATTCGCGAGCTTGATGGCAGCCGCCCGCTAACGTTCGCCTCGGACAAACGCATGAGGGAGCTGTGCTTCGATCTAGCGGATATTTTATCATTTAATCTGTATCCTCAGTGGTACACAGATGAAGACCCGGGAGAGTTGATTGATGGGCTGCGGGAGTGGGCGCAGACTGCTGGCGGCAGCGGCAAACCGATTATTATGAGCGAATTCGGCGGTGACGGGTTTTATGGACACCGATCGCCTACGAGGGTGAAAGGAACGGAAGAACGGCAGGCTGACATCATTGAAAGCAATTTAGCGGCCTACACAAGCCGGGATTATATATCCGGAATTCTGATTTGGCAGTTTTGCGATTGCCGAGTGACGGAAGAAGGGCCTTGGCCAATGTGGCGGTCGATGACGAGGAACAGCAAAGGCATTGTAGATGAATACCGCCGTCCGAAGCTCGCTTATTCGGTGGTGAAGCACTATTTCGAAGGGGGAATGTGACAGGTATGACTAATCATCGCATTGTTCTTATTGGACACGGTACAATTAGCGGAGCCTATTTGAAAGCTTTTGCATCGCTTCCGAATAATGAAATCGTGGGCGTTGTGGGCCGCAATGAGCAACGGGCAGAAGCATTTGCGAAGCAGCACGGAATTGCGGTGTCAGGAATCAGTTTGGCGGAGGTTGCTTCTAGATCAAACGCGACCGCGGTGGTCATTTGCACGCCAAATGCACTGCATGAGGAGGCTGTTCTATCTGCTGCACAGCTAGGGCTGCATTGTCTTTGTGAGAAACCGCTGCACATTTCAGTAGCGAAGCAGCAAGAAATGATCGCAGCCTGTGAGCAGGCTGGCGTTAGGCTTGCCGTTTCCTTTATGCGCAGATTCACCGAGCATTGGCAGCTTATCAAGCAAATGATGGATGACGGTAAGCTTGGAAGAATTATCGCTGTCGATACCACCATCAAACATTACCGAACTGCGGCCTATTATGATTCCTGGCATGGTACTTACGAAATCGACGGCGGAGGGCCGTTTATTCAGCAGGGCAGCCATATCATCGATCTGGCGCAGTGGTTGTGCGGTGGATTTCAAGAAGTGACCGATGCGCGGTTATTTCGTTTGGTGCACGATATCGAAACGGAGGATCACGGATACGCGATCGTCAGATACGGGAATGATGCAGTCGGTATGATCACTGCTTCCACCGCTTGTGCGGGTATGGGCCGCGAGCTCATTGAAATATCGGGGACCGCGGGCTCTCTTTCGGCTGATTTCAATGGTCTTGTTAGCTGGTCGGTTCCGGGAATGGAGCAGCCGCTGAAGCAAGAGGGAGGAATCGTTGCCGAGTCACTATTCAATCGTCTAGCGGATGATTTCCTTCGGTCGATTGAACAGAACCGTCCGCCGTTTGTAGACGGTGTTTCTGCTGGAGTTACAACGGAGCTTATTAGTCATATTTATAGTAAAGCAGGTCTCCCTGTCGTTACACATACAAATAGTTAAACGCAAAAAACAGGATGACGGAGCATTAGTTGATGAGCGGTTAGCAGCCATTATCGGACGTGACTGGAAGCATAATTTATGATTTCAATAAAATCGGGGTACCTTGTTAAGGTATCCCGATTTGCTTGTTTTTAATGCTGAACGACGATCATCCTAACTCCGCTGGAGCTTACTCCCTAGCAAGCTCCAGCGGAGTTAAATAGTTTAAATTATTATGCTCTTTTTTGCGAAACGCGCCAGGTGTCATGCCTGTCCACTTTGTAAACTGCCGGATAAAGCTTTGGGCGTTCTCGAAGCCGATACGATGGGCAATTTTTTCTACCGTTTCACTGCTTCCGAGCAGCATATGCATCGCCTCCTGCTGACGGATGATGGAGAAGTATTGCCGCGGAGACATGCGGTAAGCCTGTTGAAATACGCGATGACAGTGGCGCCGGCTAATTCCGAGCTTCTGAGATATTACTTCAAGCCAGTTGGCAGGCTGAATTTCTTCATCCCATGGTTCGACCGAGAACGTCAGCACCTCAATTTCTCTAGCAATTTGCTCCGCTAAGTTATGCTCCTCCTGTGGTAAAGCATCGTTCATTACATCTGGATTTAAGTCCTCCTCCAATTGGATGAGCAGCTCAGCGCAAGCGTGCATAATACGGTTTTGGGAACCGTTTTCTTGTAATAAATCAATTAATCGAAGAAGAACGGGTCTTATTTTGTCATTCAGTTCAGTCCCAACCGGATAAAGATAGGTTTCGGATTTGGAAAGCAGCTGCATCAACTGCCTTCCGACATTTTGGATATGAATGACAAAAAACTTAGCTTCTTCGAAGGGCTGTACCATAAATTCATGGAGCCGCATAGGAGGGATCGCGATGAGGTCTCCAGTCTGTTGAACATAATGCTGAGAGCCTATAATAGCTGTCTGGCTTCCCTCTAGTACAAGGTTCAACTCAAGCATTCGGTGATGCAGATGACGGTCGCACAGCATGCCTGATCCAACGGAAGCCATATGCATCCCGTGCAAGTAAAGCTCTATTTTTCGATTGGGGTAGGTTTGAGATTGCCAATTCACTGACTTAACTGCCAAGTCCATTCGTCCTCCATATGTCCCAATTGGTTAATTGTTTTTGCACTAAACAGCCCTAATGGTTATCACACAATGACTCTATACAAATTATACTTTAATTATTCGCTAGTTATAGTGAAAATTGCAATAGTGATTTTTACAGAAAATTTCAGTTGGCAAACTGATAGTGTAAATCGAATCATAATAGACAGCTATAGAGAGGAGTAGATTCATTTTGAAAATCGTATTAATCGGCGGAGGAAGCTTTGTATTCGCTCCTACCGTATTAGAGGACGTTATCATAAAACATAGATTGGATAGCTGTGAGCTCTTGCTTGTGGATCCAAACGCAGAAGCAGTTGAGGCTATGGCTGGAGCAGGAAGACAAATTGCTGCGAAGCTTGGCGTGAGGGCGGTTATCCAATCGTTTACGGATCGACGGGCAGCTCTTCCGGGTGCCGATTTCGTTATTGTTTCTGCTTCCGTGCAGGGAGCAAGAAGATGGCGTATGGACTATGACTTATTATCCGAAGCGGGAATGGCCGACCAAGCAAGAGAGTGCGGCGGACTTGGCGGGCTTGTAAATGGATTGCGTTCAATAACGTTGCTGCTGGATGTATGCAGGGATATGGAAGTGCTCTGTCCGCAAGCGTGGCTGCTTGATGTGACGAATCCAATGCCTCGCGTGGTTACAGCCATTAACCGATATTCTTCAATACAAGCAGCAGGCTTTTGTAATATCGCTTATCGGAGCAATGGAAGCTACGGTTTCTTAGCAAGGCTTGTCGGCAAGCATCCTTCTGAAATAACCGTCGTAACCGGCGGTCTGAACCACTTTGCTTGGGTACTTAGCATCCAGGATAAACAAACAGGCGATGACCTGCTTGTGCCGCTAATTGATTATATCCGTTCCGGAGAGTTCGAAGAGCAGGATCAGGAAACGAGAAGAGAGCTGCTTGTTATGCGCCGCTGGCTGAATGAGTATGGTGCGGTGGCAGCCGGTCATATTGATCACCATGCAGAATATTTGCCTCGTCAAGCAGATATTGTGTATACAACGGCTCCACCCTATCATGGTACGGAAGAGGAACGCATTCGCAGATTGTCGGAGCTGCAAGAGATTGGGCGAGGTGAACGCAGCATGGATGATCTATTTACCAATCCAAGCTGGGAGCATCCGGTATCTGTTGCAATCGCTCTATATCGGGGAGAAGAGCTGCCGCTTGATATTTTGAACATACAAAACAACGGAGCGATCGCTGAGCTTCCAGATGAGCGCATTGTCGAAGTGCCCGTAGTTATTAGGGAAGGAATGCTGCAGCCGCAGACGCTGCCGGCATTACCTCCGAAACTCGCGGACATCTGCCGATTGATTTCCGATGTGCATGAGCTCGTTGCCGAGGCCGCTGCAACCGGCAGCCTGGATGCAGTTAACCGCGCCATTACGCTCGACCCTGCAATAACAGATAAGCAAGCCGCTTATGAGACAGTGAAGCTTATGCTGCAAGCGCATGCGGATATTTTGCCTCAGTTTAACAAGTAATAGCTGCAAATCAAAAAAGACTTTCCGCCACATGCGCGGCAAGTTTTTTTTTGTTTTCATAAAGCTTTTACGTTTGAATAACCTGTCCTAGAGACGAAGCACACATCCTATTTGAATACAAAGGAAATATTTAAGCATCTACTTTTTAAGTGAAAATTGATAAGGTGGAAAATAAGTATAGTGCTTATTAAGCTTATAAGCTTATTTATCACGAATTTGCCCTGATTTTAGATAAGATGTTCGAATAATATATAGAGGTGATTTACGGAAATGGTAAAAAAGACTTGTCTGTTTTGTGATGAAATCGTTCCAATAGAGCCAAAAGGCGATCTCGATAAATACGTAGGGTGTCAATGCTCACCTAATGGATTTTATAGCTTATTAAGAGAAAGCTATGATTCAATCTTTTCCATATCGTATCAAAGGAAACGCAAAATATTTCCTATTATTTCTGCATATATCCGGGAGCTGACAGATAGCGATGAACCGGTCGAAATAGCATTCGAAGATATAGATACGATCGAGAATTCGCCAAGAATACCAGTGGCAATTGAAGAGAAGGGGATGCGTCTGCTGCAATATTTGTACAGGCATTCGGAGGAGCCGGAGCAATCCGTTCTTATTCATCCCCTAGCTGCTAACTATAACTTGACGTATTCTCCAAACTTACAAGAGTTTGTTTATATTATCGAGAAGCTAAGAGAAGAGCAGTCCATTATACGAGATGGCATGAGCTTCAAGCTTACTGAAAAGGGAAGAAGCGAAGCGGCGGCAAGAGCTGGAGGCAGAAAGCTGAAAGCCTGCTTCGTGCTGCTTTCCGATGATGAAGAGATCCGTTCGGATTGGACAGAAAAAGTATTGCCTAAAATTGAACAATGCGGCTATTTCCCTCGTTTATTTAATTCGTACGGGAAAGGAAATATCGATAATCATACCATCGAGCTCTTATCCGAGAGCAAACTGATTATCGCGGATCTGACTAATCATGCGAATGAGGTGTATTTTGCTGCTGGTTATGGGCTCGGTATGGGTATTCCAGTTACATGGACGATCAAGCGAAGCCATTTGGATAAGTTAACTGTGAAATCTCACCAGCTTCGTCCGCTCATTTGGGACACGGCAGAAGAATTGGCTGACATTTTGCAGCTAAGATTAAGTTAAAGCTATACTGTATGCAAGGAGCTTGGTTTAACCAGACTCCTTCTACAATTTGTTCAGTAGTTAACCTTTGAATTCATTTAAGGTAAATAAATAATTATATTTGCTTGCGTGTTTCAGTTCGTCAAAAATAATGCCTAATACCGTATCCCGATATATGCCAGGAGACAAGCCAAACCATATTTTTCTGTATTTTTCGACTGCAGACAGCTCACCTAGAAGAGCTCGCTGTAAACCTTCTACATAAGACGTTACCCGTTGGTATTGCTCATTGCTAACTCCTGTAATGTCTTGCCCGGTGATTTCTTTAAACATATCCCTGAACATTTGGTTATGGCTGCGTTCATCATCCCGTATAGAAGCAATAATGGAGGCTTGATCTTGATTTGGAGCAAGCTTGATAAGTTCATCATAAAATAATTCGTCATTACGTTCTCCTTGCACTGCTTCTTTCATTAAAGCTAATGCTTCCGAGGGAGTTATAAACCAGACCGGCTTAAACATGGACCTTTTCCAATAAGGGTGCATCCAATACATCTGATAAACCTCCTATTACCTTCATCATTGTTAGAAACAATATATGTGCCAATGTCCCGCTTGGTTTTTATTGTTGCGAAATATGGGCGGGTGTTTTTGTTCAATGGTGAAAGAGGAAATATTCAACTTCTGGCGGAAATACTTGCGCGTTCGGGTGTTGGGAGGATTACTCTTGCAGATCGTGATTATGTGGAATGGAGCAATCTTCAGAGGCAGCAGCTATTTTGCGAAGATGATGCTATACACCGAATACCTAAAGCAATTGCAGCCAAGACTCGTCTTGCTCAAATTAATTCTGAAATTGAGATAAACGGGGTTGTTGCCGATGTTTCATGCCAAGAAATAGAGTCGCTCTGTGAGAATGTTGACCTGATCATCGATGCGACCGATAATTTTGATACCCGTTTCTCGAAACGGGAAGGCATCGTAGCGCGGAATGCTTATTTATTGTCTATTCAGCTGGAAGACCGACGTTTGATCATATTTGAGGACGGAAGAGCACTTGTTCAGGGTACGCAGGATCTCGTAGAAGCCAAACGTCTTTATCACCGTTATTTGCGGAAGGGTTATGAGATTTAGAGAAATAGCAAAGCCCAGCTCCCGCAATAAGCAGAAGTTGGGCTTTCATTCTTTATCCGCCGGAAACGGCTTGAAGAACGGTCAGCCGATCACCCCGCTTTAATGGAATATTATACGTATCAATCCAAGCTAAATTGTCCTCGTTGTAGAACAAAAGCACATGCTTGCGAACGGCTCCCGTCTCGGTAAAGAGATGAACGCGAAGCAGAGGATACGTATTCTGCAGCAGGATTAATGCTTCTTCTAAGGTGTCAGCTTCTAAGGTGAAGCGGCTTTTGCCGCCTGTACAGTCGCTGATGAGGGAGGGAACGGAGCATTCGATAATTGGCATGCCAGACTTTACACCTCCACAATCCAAGACTTGACGTTCAGTATACGGGAAAGCTGGCCGGGAAGGCGCTGCCAGGATTGTCCGCTATCTAGCGAGCAGAATACTTCACCGCTTGATGTGCCTATATAAAGCCCGAATTGTTCCATAGCATCAACAGTCATACCGTCTCTAAGAACGCTCACATGCCTTAGCTCATCCGGCACGACATCCCCGATAGGCTCCCATCTTGCACCGCCGCGAGGGCGCGACCATACGATCAATTTCCCATCCCGCATGGAACGTTTCTCGCTGCTTTCGAGAGGGATGAGGAATAAGTCGCCATTCGAACCAATAGCGATCGGGAAACCGAACGGGCGATCGTCGCCATGCATGTCCAGCCCTTCCTCGTAGATTTGCCAAGAGTCTCCTCCATCCTTCGAAATAAATACGCCGCTATGTTCCTGCATATAAAGCGTATCTGGATCGATAGGATCGGCAACCATCTTGTGGATGCAATAACCGATACTCTCGTCTGGCTGACCGGTAGCAGCACGATTAAGCCCTTTGTTGCATACAACCCAGCTTTTGCCGCCGTCATCGCTGCGGAATACGCCTACCGCTGACATTGCAGCCCATATGCGATTCGGGTTTCTTGGATCAATAAGAATGGTATGCAAGCACATGCCGCCAGCACCGCCAAACCATTCTGGACGCGTCGGGTGTTTTGTAAGCCCGTCCAGCTCAGTCCAGGTTTCACCACGGTCATGACTAACGAACAGCCCTGCTTCTTCAACACCGGCATAGAACGTATCAGGCTGTGTGTCTCCCCCAGGAATTAGCTGCCAAATACGATTGAGTGAAAAACCACTCTCCGACGAATAGCTGGGACTTTGCGCCGCCTGACGCCAGGTTTCTCCATAATCATCACTTATTCGAATGGTAGCACCATATGCTGCATGAGAAGTGCCTGCAAACATTCTGCTTCCTGATCGGCTGTCTCCCAATACGCTATAAGCTTCCCAACCGTTTAAGAAAGGGCCTTTCAACGACCAATCTTTTCTTTTCTCATCGGAGCTGTACATAAACACGCCTTTGGCAGTGCCAACTAACAAATGAATAAGCTTACTCACATAAAACCTCCGTTCGAATTGTAAATAGTTTGCATCTATGAGATATGGTTCTACATAAAGTTTAATTTTCCTTCTACTAGTTAACTTTAATTAAAGCGTTTACATGGCATGTATCGTGGGATATTATGAAAATAGTGGTCAAAATTCCAGTTGGAGGGTGGATTTTGGGATGAGTTTGGAGTTTATGGCGGGAATGGCAGATGTTAAGCCGATTAATGACGGCATAGATGTCGAGAGATTGTCTGCATTAAAAACTTTTTTTGAGGATCAACTTCAAGACAAGCGCATTCAAGGAGCCAGCTACCTGATCTCTAAGAATGGAAAGGTTGTAGCAGAGGCTGCTGTTGGTCGACGAACATGCCGCGAGGGCAGTGATGAACTGACTACTAGAGCAAGTGGAAACATATATGAAGTGACGATGACTTTTACAGCAACAGCTATTTTACAATTAGTGGAACAAGGAAAAATCAGTTTGCATCAGCCGGTGGCTGACCTATTAGACGAATTTGATAACCCTCATTTCGAATCCATCACGGTCTTTCATCTATTAACACAAACTTCCGGACTTATCGCGAACCCGCATATTCGCGGGGAATCTTTTCATTTCCCTCATTTCGAATGGCAATCGACTTTTAAAGGCCATTGGCTGCAAGGCATTCTTTCTTTCCCGCTATCAGGTAAGCCTGGCGAACGGCATGAGCTCAGTTATGCCAACTACGCCGTATTAGGTGTCATCATTGAGAAAGTGACAGGCGCAAGTTACGAGACCTATATCGAAAATCATATTCTACAGCCGCTGGGCATGAACGATTCATTCTTTGCTGTACCGCAGGACAAAAGGAATCAGGTGCTTTACTCGTTTGAGTGGCAGGAATGGGGGATTAATGATTCAGATACTCGGATGCCAAGATCCTTTATAGGCTTGAATGCCTCTCTTCATGATTTAATAAGATTCGGACAAATGCTGCTAAGCGGAGGAATGCTGGATGGAACTCGAATATTAAGCAAGCGTTCCGTGACCATGATGACGAGTAACAACCTATCGGATGTCAAAGAAAGATCTTGGGGGAAAGAAACGGACAATTGCCAATTTGGCTTAGGCTGGAATGTGTTAGATGGACAAGGTGTAATGATGAGTCCAGGCACATACTGGCAAGGAAATGCAATGTGCGGACTTTATATCGATCCAAAGGAAGGACTTATTTATACTTACTTTGTGCCAAACTCGACTTGGAACTTTGAGGTTGCAAATGCTCTGCCGCGCAGCATCGTTTGGTCTGCTTTGTCCCCTGCTCGGAATGAAGGCGAGGCTGCCCAGCGGACGGATACCCACTCCATCTTGCAAGAGAATACAGTGAAACAGCTTGATAGGCATCTGAAGGAGCTTGTTGCTAGCGGCAGCATTCAAGGGGCGAGCTATTTACTTGCTTGTGATGGAGAATGCTTGGCTAAGAATGCAACAGGCATATTGGAATATGGCAGCAAAAAAACGCTGGAACGGGACACTGTTTATTTGGTCTCCTCTTTAAACAAGCTGCTGACCATGATCGCAGTGATGCAGCTGGTTGAAGACGGAAAGCTCATGCTGACGCAGCCAGTGAAAGACATTATTGCCGAATTGGATACGGATCAGCATCGCAAGATCGAAATCTTTCATTTGCTGAATCATACCTCTGGCTTATCCCCTGAACCTGGAATGTTCGGTGAACCGAGTCCTAATGGCTGGTGGGAATACCGCTTTCTTTATGACGGTGAGCAGGAGAATAGCGCAAAGTGGATTAAGGCTATTCTTACGGGTCCCTCAATTGCAGCACCTGGCAAGAAAAGATTGTACTCCACTGCGGGTTATATATTGCTAGGCGAGGTTATCGCCCGTGTAAGCGGCATTCCTTACGAGCAATATGTAAAGGAACGGATTCTGCAGCCTCTTGGCATGGAAGCTACCTATTTCACTGTGCCGGAGCATTTGCATAACAAAGTGGCTGTTGCAGATGAATGGCAGGATTTATTGCTTCGTACAAACCGTACCGTTCAAGGAGATCCTCCTCGTTCCGGTGCTGGGATCTATTGTACAATAGATGATTTGCACAGGCTTGGACAAATGCTGCTCGACGGAGGGGTTGCGAGGGAAGGGAGCAGGGTTTTGGGCCGATCCTCTATCGAAATGCTGGAACGAAATGAATTTATGCGAACACCGGGCTTGTTGTGGGCTGGTGCTAATGATCGTCATTTCCCATGCGGGGACGGGCTTTATCCGCTTAAACAGCCTGATTTTCCAATGCCGTATTACCATGATTCTGTTATCAGCTGTGCCCTAATTCTTGAACCTTCTTACCGCTTTGCTGCGGTTGTAGTCGTCCCATCGACGATCGATTGGTCTCCAGAACCGCTCGTACAATCCAAAAATATCATTTTATCCGGCTTGCAGTAACGCACCGATAATTTCAAAAGAATGAAGAAGAGGCATTTGTCCGAAAAGGTGTGACTAGCTACGGGGACAGCCTCTTTTTATCGTTTGCTGCGAAAATAGGAAAGTAATCATTTGGAAGTTTCTCTATATTATTATTCTTTTTGAATTTATGATGATCGTAAAGAGATTGCTATTACGATTTATAAAGGAGAAAAGAGCTTTGAATTCAAGAATACCCATTGAAATCCAGCCTCTCATTTCCGATTTTAGCCGGTTGCTTCGTTCTAAACTGCCGAATGCCGCGATTGGACTATATCTTCAAGGATCGGTTGTACTGCAAGGATTTAACAAAGACAAGAGCGACATTGATTTTGTCGTCGTATTCAATCACGAATGTACAGAAGATGAGCTTCTTATTATTCAAGCTATTCATGAAGAGCTTAAAGGAAACCATCGTAGTTATATGGTTGCAGAAGGACAATACACGACACTTGCACATCTGAATAAAACCATTCACGCAGCTAATGATCGTTATCCGAAATTTTATTACGGTCAATATGAAGGACTTAGAAATGGTTGGCTTGACCCTACAGCTTTATGGATTGTTAAGTATGAGGGGATCGCCGTTTTTGGACCAGAAGTTAATGAATTAGACATCGTAGTGGACTGGAATGATTTGCTTTACGCTATGAAATACAATCTCCATCATTATTGGACAAATAAAGCGCAGAACGTTGAGATCTTTATGCATGACGATTGGATTGACTTTACCGTGCTTACTCTCGGTCGAATTATGTTTACCCTACAAAACAAAAGCATCATTACAAAAGAGCAGGGCGGCTATTATCTATTAAAGGAATTGCTGCCGCAATGGCATCCCCTTATTCATGAAGCCTTACAAATAAGGAAAGGTGCAGCAGAAATAAGTCATTTTGGCTCAAAGGAAGAACGGGCTTTTGAAACACAAAAAATAATCCATTTCATCATTAATTTGTGCAATAAGAAATACAATCTATTAGATCATACTGAGAAATAACCAAGAGGGAATCGATGTCTCCGATAAAGCTGGAAATAAGGCGCAGCAATGGAGGTCGACCTTCAACGTAGCAGTTGATCAAAGCGAGGGTAAAGCGCTTGCGCTAGGCGACTCTTTAGCGGCAGGTATAACTCCTTACTCAGCGTTTGATATCGGTTAAACAGACATGCTGGCAGAAGATATGCGCAAATATGGAATCCTTTATGAGTAGTTACGGACATGAGGTACGTTATATGAGTGAATTAGCTGAAAAAGAAAAGTTTACGGACATGAGAGAAGTTATTTTCATTGAATCGGGTCATATGCGGGACTTTTCGAGCCAATAAGGGCTCTGAGGTCCGTAAGCAGTTCGAAGAGTGTTTTTGCAGCAAATAAGGGCTCCTGTATCCGTTAATTTTTGCAGACCAAATAAATAGAAGAGGGTGTCCCAAAAGTCAATGGTATTTGGGACACCCTCTTCTTAGTTCGCCTTACAGTGCCATAGCCGAAGTTACCCTGCTGTAGACTGTTTTTATTAAGATTGTTGTGATTTAAAAACAGTTAAACGCAAATTGTTCAACCATTACCGTAGTAAAAATATACTTGTCCCGCAGTTTCCGAAACCATTTCATTTTTAAAATAAATGCCGGAATCATCATCAATCCCATAACCCTGTGAAATATTAGTTTTAGCAAGTGCAGTTTTTAAATTGTTTTCTTCGTCCCACTTTGAAAAATGCGCACTTATTAAGCCATTAGTTATCAAACCTAGGCCTTGCAAGAAGAGATGCTCATTTTTTCTATTGTCGATTGGCGGAATAACGCACACAGTAGGACTTATTAAGGCACCTGCAGAAAAACCTGCGATAGGAACTCCTTCTAAATATAATGTTTTTACTATTGTTCCGACCTTTGTATCGACGATATAATCGCGATACAGCTCAGTATCACCGCCACAAATGATAATTCCTGTTGCTGAATAGAGTTGTCCCATTAAGTCGGCTGACGGTGTTGAAGTCAATGGGAAATATAAAAAATCCGCAACGCCGTATTGCGCTAATATATCGGTATATTTAGGCATGTATTCTTGCCATCCTTCTCGTTCTATCAACAAAATAACGACCTTGTTCAAACCGTTTGAAGACAGAGTTGCGAACTTTTTACCTAAGCTTTCATTAAACGGTGCTCCTCCGCCGAATAAAAACAAATGCTTATCTGTCATCTGAATCTCTCCCTTGGCTATTTAACACCAAATTATACCAGACAAGAGGGATTGTTGTCCAAGGCAAGTCTCAATTGGTTCATTTTTATTGTGAGTCCGACCCTGATGGTTATCCCTTAATAATGGATTACTCCTTATACTTTATTTAATCGCAGAGATGATTTGAAATGGCGAAGTATGGTGGCCGAGGGAGGAACCAAGCAATCATGTTATTTAATCGCATGCATCAACCGGATATGGTTATTGCCGAAAGTGAGAATGAATGGGTCAAGCTAATAAAAGACAGTGACGGTGTATGGGAGAAGAACGGATTAACCGTTTCCCTTTCCGCGAATCAAACAGGCATAGAGGCGGATCTGTCGCTGCAGTCCCCTAAGCTTGCAGTCAAGACTGTCAAGCTTAGATGGAATAGGCCAATGACAGGCCAATTAACGATTGTTGGTGATCAATGGGAACGGGCATATGGGAATTTAGAATGGCGCGGTATCGTGGCAGAGAGAGTAATGCCTTGGTATTTCTTGTTATATGATGGAAATCGCACAGATGGCTTTGGCGTGAGCACAGGCCCCAATGCATTCTGCTACTGGCAGGCAGATACTGAGGGTATAACGTTTACGGCCGATGTCCGGAATGCGGATGCGGGTGTACAGTTAGGCAATCGAATGCTTAAAATTGCGAGACTCCTTTTCCACGAAGGACGGGTCGATGAATCTTCTTTCGCATCTGCACAAAGATTTTGCGCAGCAATGTGCGAGCATCCGCTTATGCCTGCTCAACCGGTATATGGTGGGAATAACTGGTACTATGCGTATGGAAACAGTACACATCACAATATTTTGGAGGATTCGAGATTCATTTCGTCGCTTGCTGATTCGAATACAAATCGTCCTTTCATGGTCATAGATGATGGTTGGCAGCTCAGCAGCGGAGGCGGTGCTTGCAACGGGGGACCCTGGATTGGCAATAAGAAATTCCCTGACATGGAGAAGCTGGCAGCAGAAATGAAAGTTACAGGCGTAAAGCCAGGAATTTGGTGTCGTCCGCTGCTGACTTCTCAGGCTGTTCCTCAGGAATGGATTAGGTACGAGGCCAACAACGGTTTCGTTCTTGATCCGAGCCGGCCAGAAGTGCTGGAACATATCTCGAGCACGATTTCGACCCTTTCCGCATGGGGATATGATTTAATCAAGCATGATTTCTCAACCTATGATCTAGTTGGCAAATGGGGTTTTGAAATGAACTCCAATCTAAACGGTATAAGCCACCCCTTTCATGACCGATCGAAGACAACTGCTGAAATTACAATGGATCTTTATCGGGCGATATCGAAAGCTTCCGGCAATAGTATGATTATTGGCTGCAACACCGTGAGCCATATGTCGGCAGGCTTGTTTGAGATACAACGTACGGGCGATGATACGAGTGGAAAGTCCTGGGAAAGGACACGATATATGGGCATTAATACACTCGCCTTCCGGATGCCGCAGCATGGGACCTTCTACAGCCATGATGCGGATTGCATTGGGATTACATCTGAGGTTCCTTGGCATTTAAATCGTCAATGGCTCGATCTTCTGGCAGGAAGCGGAACGCCATTGTTCGTATCCGCAGCTCCCGAAGTAGTGACGAAGGAGCAGCAAGCTGCGCTCCGTTCAGCTTTCGACGTCGCCTCGCGTTCGCTTCCGTTAGGAGAACCATTGGATTGGATGGAAACAACATGTCCGCGCCGATGGCTGCTGGATGGGAAGGAAACGGAGTTTTTATGGAATGATCCCTTGGTAAGCGCATCTGGTAACAATGATAACCATTGGTGGGTATAGAATGATTGGTATAGAAGAGATCGTCGATGTTTATCGGCGGTCTTTTTTGGTATTTGATAACCTGTATGAAGGAGCGTATTATAAATGATTGGGATTTACACGAAATAATTTGAGAAACAAGGGGACCGGCATCATGAATAAACTAACTAGTAAACAAACGGTATTGCTAATTATTTTTTTAGTATTGGTCTGGGGAATTAACTGGCCATTATCCAAATTTACATTGGCATACATACCACCGATTCTTTTTTCGGGAGTGAGGACATTATTAGGCGGCATTCTTCTGTTGTTCATCGCCATTCCGAGATACAGACAGCTGCGTTTCAGAGAAACATGGCCGATCTATCTCATATCAGCTTTGTTTAACGTTATTTTGTATTATGGTTTGCAAACGGTGGGACTGAATTATTTGCCAGCTGGATTGTTCTCCGCTATTGTGTTTCTTCAGCCTGTACTGGTCGGTATATTCTCATGGCTGTGGCTGGGAGAAAAAATGAACGCCTTGAAAATAACGGGGCTTGTTTTTGGTTTCTCAGGTGTTGGAATCATTTGCAGCGGTGCCGGCGGTTTATCTGGACATATTTCGGTAGCGGGTATTTTGCTTGCGCTGGGCTCCTCGCTCAGCTGGGCGCTTGGAACGATATATGTTAAGAAAAAAAGTTCAATTGTAGACCCGATTTGGCTTGTCACGCTTCAATTAATAGCTGGTGGATTGTTGATGACCAGTCTTGGTTCTGGCATCGAGAAATGGTCTGATGTCAGGTGGGAGCCGCTGTTTATCATGAGCCTGTTATTCATTTCAATATTCGTAATAGCTATTGGCTGGCTCGTGTTTTATAAACTAATTGATTCAGGTGAAGCAAGCAAGGTGGCTTCCTTTACATTTCTTATTCCTGTAGTAGCGATTTTGACTGGAACCTTATTTCTAAATGAACCGTTTACAATTACTCTTCTGCTTGGTCTTATGTTGATTTTGTTCAGTATTTATTTTGTGAATAGAAAGGCATAATTGCCAACTAAAGCCTTATTTTCACAGAATGAGCAATTCATGTTTGGAAACTGCATATCGCGTTTATTATTGTAATAGTATGAACTAATTAAATACAGAAATGGGGAAGTGATGTACATTGAGAAAAGCAGCTCTAATGTTACTCAGCTTAGCGATTGCATTCGTTTTCGGCACAGCTTCATTGGGAACGGATACTGCTCATGCAGCCTCAAAAAAAGAATACCTCAAAATTTCTGATCAAGTGATCTATTACGGACAATTGAAGGATGGCAAACCCAATGGAAGAGGTACAATGACTTGGAATATGCAAAAATCATACTCTGGTGATTGGGTGGATGGCAAACGAACCGGTACGGGCAAATATGTAAATAACTATACAATCGATGGCAAAGTATTTTTAATTACTTATAATGGTGCTTGGAAAGATGATTTAAAAGTAGGCAGCGGCACTTATATCGTGAAAACCTCTGATTCTAATGGAGCGGTAGCTTCTCATAAGATCCAGTCAGGTACTTTCTCGAATGATCAATTTGTTGCAGGGTATTCTGTTGCGCATTCAACAGCCGATCCGCCATATAGCTTTAACTACAAGGATAGCAAGCTGTTCATCCAATTGAATGGTTCCAATCATAATATGCAGGAAGCATGGAAAAACGGCGAGTTTGTAACGATGCAATACAAAAAAGGTCAGGTACTGAAGCATTATTCCCCTCTATTTAATGACAACCCTTCTATGGTGAAGCAAAATAAACAAGTGCTTAAATATTTACAAGGCATTCAACCCGAAATAAAGTCTTATTTAGATAAATTCCAGCAGCTATCCAAACAAGTTCCGCTATCATAAAATAGATGAAATAACGAGAAGATCCATGCAATTGTGCATGGGTCTTCTCGTTTTCTTGCGATATGTATGATGATCTTGCAGGTTGCCAAGATGCTCTCGGCAACCTGAGATCGTGAACTGATTCGGTCTTAGCGGCCGCTGCGCTTGCCTCTTGAGCCGTTGTTACGGTTGCCCTTTGAGCCGTTATTACGGTTACCCGCAGTAGCGTTGTTACGGTTGCCTGCAGTGGCATTGTTGCGGTTGCCTGGAGCGGCGTTGTTGCGGTTGCCTGCAGTGGCATTGTTGCGGTTGCCTGGAGCGGCGTTGTTGCGGTTGCCTGGAGCGGCGTTATTACGGTTGCCCGCAGTAGCGTTGTTACGGTTGCCAGCGGTGGCATTGTTGCGGTTGCCTGCAGTGGCATTGTTGCGGTTGCCTGGAGCGGCATTGTTGCGGTTGCCAGCAGTAACGTTGTTGCGGTTGCCAGCAGTGGCGTTGTTACTGTTGTCCGCAGTGCTATTGTTCCGGTTGCCTCCAGTACCGTTGCCGCTATTCTCTTCTGAACGATTACCTCTTGATAATGGTCCTGGCATTCAATCTCCTCCTTTAATTGACTCTTTATATGCTATGAAACGAATCTACCAGCTGTGTTAGTCATAAGCTCATTTTGCTAGAAAACAGACAGAAAAGGACCATTCATAAGAATAGATTAATAGATCAACTCCAAAGAGCGGGTTTGTTATTAGCGTATAAATAAATGAGTACAGCTGTATTAGGAACACAAGCGGAGGAATTTTCATAAATATAAGGAGTGAAGTGTCATCGGCACTGAAATTAATTTTTCCAGCTGAAATTTTGCATTCTTATTTCTTTCCCGTCGGTGGTCAAGTAACGAATAGCAAACGGAGGTTATTGAGATGACTGATTTCCAAAATGAGCTTCAGAACTTGAATATGGACGCTTTCCAAGCAAGTGGGATGACGCCTAATGGAGGGCAGGGCCCGAATGTTCCAAGTGATCCACGTCTATGTCTTTTCTTCTGCGTAGGATTTTGTGGCGGTTGTGGCGGCTGCGGTGGTTGTGGCGGTTGTGGAGGCGGCTGTGCCCGCTGTGCTCGCTGCGGTGGCTGTGCCCGTTGCGGCGGCTGTGCCCGTTGTCGCTAATGTAAAGCAGACGGTTGTGTTTATTTGAGAATGAAGGTGCCCCTGCAAGCGTTTAATCGCTGACAGGGGCACCTCTCTACATAAGTTAAGGAATGAGGGACAAATAGCTCTACATAGCATGAAAGAGGGAACTATGCACTTGTTTTTGAAAATCGAAGGTAAGGAGGAATGGAATTTGAATCCTTCTATGCGTCTTAAAGTGAAAGGGGACATGTTTTTTCTCCCTATGCAGGATGGTGGCGTTTATTTTCGAAATAATGTTGGATCATTCCGTATGGAAGGCAGCTCAATCAATCAGTGGATTGAAAAATTGATGCCTATGTTCACCGGGGAATACACAATGGGTGATTTGACGAATGGATTGCCGGAGCCATATCGAGAACGGGTATACGAAATCGCCTCTGTTCTAGTTGCAAACGGTTATGTTCGAAATGTGAGTGAGGATCAGCCGCATCAATTGCCAGACAGCATTCTGCAAAGGTATGCATCTCAAATTGAATTTTTGGACAGCTTTGGCGGATCAGGCGCATATCGCTTTCAGCAGTATCGTCAGGCGAAGGTGCTGGTAATTGGTTCTGGATCGTTTTTATTATCTCTTATGAAGTGCCTGCTGGAATCTGGAATGCCCAAATTCCATGTTCTGATCACAGATGCAGTCTCTACTAATCGGGAACGCTTAACTGAGTTGGTGCAGCATGCTCGTCAAATGGACTCTGAGGTTGAGGTTGAGGTTGAGGAGACCTGTATGTCGCAAAGTGAGGAGGGGGTGGACTGGCGCAAGGCTGTGCAGCCATTTCAATCGATATTATACGTATCACAAGAGAGCGATTCTTTCGAATGGAGGACTATTCACGCTATTTGCAGAGAGGAAAAGAAGCTGCTGCTGCCGACTATGTACTTAGGGCAAAGAGGTGTAGCAGGTCCGCTGATACATCCAGAATGGGAGGGCTGCTGGGAATCGGCACGGAGGCGCATCCATCAAGCCGCGCTTTGCAGCGACCGTGAGCAGCATGTGAGATCCTCTACATCGGATGCCATGCTTGCGAATGTAGTTGTGTTTCAATGGTTTAAAGCGGCTGTGGAGGTATTGGTCCCGGAACTGAGAAATAGTTTGTTTTTGCTGGATTTAGAAACATTGGAAGGAGGCTGGCATCGCTTTTATCCGCACCCGCTTGTTCATGGGAGTCTGGCGGCTGAGAGGATAGAGGATTTGGAGAGTCTTCTGCTGCAGAGTCCAATTGAAAAGGAATCAGATGGCATACTCCATTATTTCAACCAGCTAACATCCATGGAAACAGGAATTTTTCATGTATGGGACGAGGGGGAACTGACACAGCTTCCGCTAGCTCAATGCCTTGTTCAGCCTGTCAGCCCATTATCCGACGGGCCGGCAGAGCTGCTTCCCGCCATTGTCTGCAATGCACTAAAGCATGATGAAGCACGAAGGGAAGCGGGGCTCGCCGGTTTAGAAAAATATGTATCACAAATGGCGGATCAGCTCGTAAGGTCTACTTCAGCTCATAGCGAAGCAGTAAGCACCACTAATCTTTTTGTAGGTGTTGGAGCGGGAGTGACGGCTTCAGAGGGCATCAGTCGAGGATTGCAGAAGTGTTTAGCAGAAGAGCTGCGCACACAGCTGGCGGAGAGCAAGCCATCTATCAAATATTTGCAGCTAAGCGCAGTCGAGGATAAACAATGCCATTATTATTTGACAGTCTTAACAACCATGCTGGGAGCACCGCTGATTGGATTAGGGAACAAATTAATGGGCTTTCCTGTCGTGTGGATTGGAATAAATGGCGGTTGGCATGGCAGTGTTGGCTTGAATCTAACGCTCGCGCTGCGAAAAGCGCTCCAACAGGCTTTATTAGAAGCTCAGAATAAAGAAATTTTCCAGCAAGAACAAGCGCTGAGGATTTCTTCTGTCTCTCTGGAAGCTGAGACACCGCAAAATATGTTGATTTCTGCCTATGAAGACTCTGATCATCGTCTCGCTTTACAGTCAGCCTTGCAAATTTTGAAAGAAAATGACAAGCAAATTTCCGTCTACAATCTGGCTTGTGAATCATTCCTGAAAGAGGAATTAGCGGGCGTGTTTGGCGTATCGCTGGGAGAGGAGGAATCAGCATGAATACTGTCGTAGCGCTAATTGGAGAAGGCCTGCTCTCGGATTTCGTCTATGAACAGTTGGCTGATCATTACAAGATCACGCGTCAAAAGGATCTGGTTTCCGAAATCCCGGAAGCTGTGAAATTAGCGTTGGTGTTGAATGATGAATGGAATCCTTCAATACACGAGATGGCGGAAGAGGTGTTTCAGCAGTCAGGAACGCCTTGGCTGCGTGGATTTGTTTCATTTGGCGAGGGTGTGGTGGGACCGCTGGTTCGTCCAGGCGAGCAGGGATGCTCCCAATGTGCGGATATGCGTCGTTTATTGGCAGGTAATGACCGCAAGGAAATGTGGGAGCTGCAGCATAGGCAGTCGATGCAAAGTTTCATACGCCGTGATGCTTGGGCTTCGCGAACAGCACTTTTGCAGATGGCGCATTTGATTGCGGAGGAAGCTGGAAAGATATTGCGAAACAGCCGTGCCAAGACGGAAGAGCGGGTATATTTAATTAATCTACAAACGCTAAGCAGCTCCATGCACTTCTTCTTGCCTGATCCGCAGTGCCCAGTCTGCAGCTTCCAGCCGGAGGATACGGCGAGTGCGGCCCTGATCTCGCTGCGGCCAAGTCTCAAGGTCAGCGCAGATAGTTACCGTTGTCGTCCGAAGGATGAGCTGAAGGGCGTACTATCCAAAGAGTATCTAGACGCTCGAATGGGTTTTCTGAATGGAAAAATGATTGACCTCACATCGCCGTTTGCAGATGCTAGTATTAACCTGCCATTTTTCTCGGGAGACGAGGGTTGTGCGGGGCGGACTCATTCCTACGCAGACAGCGAGATGACTGCTATATTGGAGGGCTTGGAGCGTTACTGCGGAATGTCGCCCCGCGGCAAACAGACGACAGTCCATGACAGCTTCCACAATATAAATGATCAAGCGCTTGATCCCGTACAAGTGGGTGTTCATGCGAAAGAGAACTATGAACGGCCTAATTTTCCATTTATGCCATTTGATCCCGATCAGCAAATCGATTGGGTGTGGGGTTATTCTTTTTTGCAGAAGCGTCCCCTTCTTGTACCCGAGCGGCTAGCTTACTACAGTTCGGGCTGCGGCCACGGCTTTGTCTATGAAACTTCCAATGGATGCGCATTAGGCGGCAGCCTAGAGGAAGCCATTTTCTATGGCATTATGGAGGTAGTAGAACGTGATTCATTCCTGATGACTTGGTACGCGCAGCTGCCACTCCCACGCCTTGATCCGTTCTCTGCCGGCGATCTGGAATTAAGCTTGATGGTGGAGCGCTTGCAGGAAGTAGCAGGATATGATGTGTATTTGTTCAACTCCACGATGGAGCATGGGATTCCGAGCGTTTGGGCATTGGCCAAAAATAGGACTCAAAAAGGAGTAAACCTCATTTGTGCAGCAGGAGCCCATCCTGATCCCGTGAAAGCAGTGAAAAGCGCGATCCACGAAGTGGCGGGCATGCTGCTGCCATTTAACGATAAGCTCGAAAAAAACCGAGAGCAGTATGAGGAGATGCTCCATGATCCATTTCTGGTGCAGCAAATGGAGGATCATTCCATGCTGTACAGCTTGCCGCAAGCAGAGGAACGATTGTCATTTCTGCTGAATTCCAATGTTCCGCTGCGCACATTTCAAGATGAATTTAAACCAAGGAGCAGTCATAGTGACTTGACCGAGGATTTAAAAGGAATTCTAAGTGTATTCGATCAACTGAAATTGAATGTGATCGTAGTAGATCAGACAACGCCGGAAACGATTCGAAATGGCCTACATTGCGTGAAGGTATTGATTCCGGGTATGCTTCCGATGACATTCGGTCACCACCTTACCCGTTTATCAGGTTTGGAGCGAGTATTTAAAATTCCAATGGTACTGGGCTATACGAAAGAACCGCTTACTTCCGCGCAGCTTAACCCGCATCCCCATCCTTTTCCATAAGACCTGCTGGATTATTTTTTCTAAGCGGTTTGCTTTAGCTCTAGCAATTGCTTGAGGAGGAATAAGGATGAGCTTGAAAACATTTATGCACCAGCTGCAGTTCGAACCGGATATGGTTAAACCTCACGATTGGCAAGCAGATTGGGAGGACGCTCCGCTTCCTTATAAGCTCTATCGGCGCTTGCCGTCGGTAGAGCTGTCTGCGGAAATACCGCTGACTTTAGAAGAGGGGGGGAGGCTAGCGCAGCCAGATATTCGGAATTTGGGTCATTTTCTCTGGTACGTATATGGTCTTACGCAAATGAGCCATACCGTAACAGATCCCGATTCAAATGATTACGAGGAGCCTTCTTTGCTTAGGTGCAGGCGCTTCATTCCATCCGGCGGAGGGTTGTATCCAAGCGAGCTGTATTTATATTTGAAATTGGAGGACTTGCCCTCTGGTATCTATCATTATGATGTGGCGCATCATCGCTTGATTTTGCTGCGTGAAGGTAATTTTGACTCTTATTTGACTCATGCTCTCGGGAATCGCTGTGAGGTACCCGCTTGTTTCGGTGTCGTTTTTGTTTCCACCATGTTTTGGAAAAACTTTTTCAAATACCATAATTTTTCTTATCGCTTGCAGGGGCTGGACGCTGGTGTTCTGATCGGGCAGCTGCTTGAGGTTGCGAAACGGTGGGGAGCTGCGGCAAGCGTATATTTTCAGTTTCTTGATAAGGCTGTCAATCAGCTTCTATGCTTGTCCCAGGAAGAGGAGAGTGTATACGCAGTTATTCCTCTCTCGGCAAGGCTTGATATGAATTGGTTTGCTTACGGTCAAGAGACTGCATCAGCGGCTTCCGCAGCCGGATTGACCCGGGAACTTACTCCGAATCGCCATGACCACTTCGTTAGGTCTAAGAAGATTGTGGAATTTCCCATGCTGCTCCGAATGAATGAGGCATCTTTAATGGAGCATGCTTCTTTATTCCAGCAGTTGGGAAGGAAGCATGAGCACGTCCCAAAGAGCGATCTGGATGTTTTGCCTAGAGTGAACAGGCTGATCTATGATATGGCGTCGATTTGCCGGAAACGCTATTCGCCGGAGGCTGATTTTGTTCTGCGCCAAGTCAGCCGTACACAGTTAGCTGCTTTGCTTCAGGAGGCAATGGCTTCCTTCATGTATCGGAATGATTTGGACGCAGCGGAGGAAGAGAAGGACAATGCGCTTCCGCGTGTTTCCTTATATGGCTGTTTCTATGGGGTGGAGGGACTAAGGGACGGTGCTTACCGCTATGATGCTTCTGCTCATGCGCTTCAGATGATGCGGCCCGGGGATCATCGTTCCTGGCTGCAGCAGGGGATGTCACTTGATAATGTGAACTTGTCTCAGGTTCCTCTTTGCTTTCATGTGGCAGGAGACATCGACCAGCTCTATTCCCAGCTGGGTTATCGTGGCTACCGCATTCAGCAAATGGAGGCAGGAATGCTCGTTCAACGATTATTGCTTGCTGCATCCGCTTCTGGGATGGGAGGCCGTCCGCTTCTCGGGTTCGATGCGAGTATGAGCGATGATATATACGGAATGGCTTCGTACGGGCAAACCAGCCTGATCCAAATTCCAATCGGTCCCTATCGTGGGTGTGTCCGACTAGAGGGAAGCATGGGCTGCTAATCATGATAGACAAATGAAAGAAATGGCGTGGCAAGAATAATTCTTGCTCCGCCATTTCTTGTTTGGATACTTCTGCAGGTGTTAGATTACCAGTGGTGCCCATCGTCATCCCAAGAGTGGTGTCCAACGGGATGGTAGTCATGCTCGTGATAATCACTTGGGTGGAACCAACCATGGTGATAGTCGATAGCGGTGAATTCCCAGCCTGCTGCATGGTGAGGATGAGGATGAAGATGGTCGTGGAAATCCCACGGATTGAACATTGCAGGATGGATGTCATGCATGGAATAAGGATCATGCATGGAATAAGGATCATGCATAGAATAAGGATCATGCATAGAATAAGGATCATGGAAGCATATGCAATGGGTTATTTGGTGTGCGCCTTCTTGGGCCATTGGATTCACATTCATAGCAGGCTGCATCTGCTTTGGTGAATTTAAATCATGAACATTTTCCGTGTTTCGATAAGGCTGATTAAACGTATTAGGTTGATTTTGTATCATGGTATTCCTCCTCTTTTACATACTTTAGAATATGCGGGGAACAGAAAAAGGGCACTTATCCCTATAAATTGGGCTATTGTGAAGAACATGCACCAGTACAATGCATTTCTGGCACTTTTCCTTAAGTTGGAGTTTTGATATATTTTATGGGTGAGTGCATGGTTGATTATTCCTTTTTTGTGTAATGGATAAAGGGGGATAGGCGGCGGCAAGCTGAACTGGACAGATATACAGGAAATTTCGATCTATGAGTTTATGGGGCAGAAGTTTATCGGATTGAAGCTGGAAGATACAGATCATTTTATGTCTCAGCAGAGCGGTTTGAAAAAATGGTTGATGAGAATGAATAAAGGCATGGTGCAAGCGCCCGTCAATATCGCTCAATCAGCCATATCAATCTCGCTTGAGGAATTGTACGTTATGATGGTAAGTACGTGGCAGCGTGCAAGGGAATAGGGGAGAGAGCGAAGCTTGACCTCATTGCCTGTGAGCGATGAGGTCGGTATGTTTCCAGTTATGCATATCATGTATTATATGTTGAATTCGCTTGGGTTTAGCCCTAGAGTATTGCAGATTTCGCTTACGGCTGCTCTTTCAGTTGGGTCAAAATCGCCGTCAGCTGCCCCGATTGCACAGCATACACCTACAATAACACGGCCGATTTCGGGCTTGCTGTGAAATTTCGCAATAGTTTTCAATGCTTCCTGTTTACCAATCATGGCATCGAACTCGATATTTCCTACATAATGATTGAACCGATTGATGACATCTGAGATATCAAAAACTTTCAATTCTTCGCTTCTGCTTATGTAGCCGACCATTTTTTGCTTTTCGCTTGAGTCGATCGATCCGTCGGCACCCGCCACTATTGCGCAACCGGCAACTACTGCATCCATAAAGTCTTTGTTCTTGAATTTTTTGACCTGATCCGTTAATCCTTGCTTGCTGTTTTGCAGCCAAGTTTTAAATGTACTCATGCTTATTGCCCTCCTAAAGTAGATATGATCTCATAATCTCTATTGTAGTTGTAGTCAGCAGTCTAATGCAAATTTTGTAGACTAATGTCTAAATACCGTTCCTAAGTTTATAAGGTACTAAGGAAATATAGTACTATGTGGATGAATTATCCTACTGTATAGTGGAGTAAGGATAGTAGGAAGGTGAGTATGTATGGTGGAGACGACAATAAGCAGGAAGCAAGAGCTGCAGCGAAAGGCAGCAGTTCTTAAACAGTATGAGGTCTACTGTTACCAAATGGCTTATTTCTTGCTTGAAGATGAAGCTTTAGCTGCACAAGCGGCCAAACAAGCCTTATTTCACTTGCTGAACGACGAGACCTTCTTTCTTGATCATGAGCAGCTGCAGAAACAAAAAACGAAGCAAATTACGATAAAATACGCATTGCAGACCAAATCTGCCTTATTGCAACAAGCTCTCTGACGCTAGTTCGGTTCATAATTTCAAATGAATATGAAGAGCTTTTGCAGCAAACAGGCAGATGCTTTTTTTTGTATATCACTAACAAAGCCCTTGAAAAAGATAGTACTTCTATATGGAAAGCTAGATCAATTAATATAAGTTGAAAATTAGCGAAAATTGGCTGGTGACTCATGCAAACTAGACGAACTAAAATTTTAGGTACCGGAAAATATTTGCCGAGCAGACAAGTAACTGCGGAGCAGCTTGATGAGCAGCTAGGAAAACGAAAAGGCTGGGTTTTTAAAAAATCCGGTGTTCGAATTAGGCATTATGCGGATGGCGAGACGGTATCTCAAATGGGGGCAAAGGCGGCAATTGCAGCGCTTCTTGATGCGAGGCTTTCCTTTCGGGATATAGATTGCATCATTTGTACGAATTCAATTCCGGAGCAGCCCATTCCGTGTACGGCAGCTATTATTCAAATGGAAATGAATCAAGGGGAATCAGGTGTACCTTGCTTTGATGTCAACTCGACCTGTCTTTCGTTTCTGGCTGGCTTCGATTTGATTTCGTATTTGGTAGACAGCGGAAGATACAGGAGAGTATTGATCGTTGCTCCTGAGATAGCATCTGTTGGCTTAAATTATAAAGATCCCGAAAGCTCCATTCTATTCGGAGATGGCGCTGCGGCAGTCATTATTGGCAAATCCACAGATGACGAGCATTCGAGGATTCTAGCCTCGCGCATCGAAACCTATGGATCGGGCCATTCACTTTCCGAGGTGCGGGGTGGCGGCTCCAAGCTGCCGTCTACGCAGTATGGCAGGAGCAATGCCGACGAGTACCTCTTTCAAATGCAGGGGGAAGCCTTATTTAGGAAAACATCCAAGCTGCTGCCTGAGTTTCTTAATCGTTTGTTTGCCGATGCAGGCGCTCAAATGTCCGGGATGAAGCTGGTCATTCCTCATCAGGGAAGTGCGATGGCCATGCGTCTGCTGCAGAAGAAATTGGAAATATCTGACTCGCAATTTATGAATATAATCGAAAATCATGGGAATACGATAGCCGCCTCCTTGCCAATGGGTCTTCATGAAGCCATTCATCAAGGCCGTCTCAAGCGAGGGGATTACCTTGCATTAGTCGGTATATCCGCAGGCGTATCTTTAGGTGGGATGGTTCTTGAATATTAATGAATCAACTGGCAATCAGGCAGTTTTAATAACAGGCGGCAGAGCTCCAGCCGCATTGGAGCTGGCAAGGCAGCTATCGGCGCTTGGACATACGGTTTATGCGGCCGACAGCTTGGCTAATCCGCTTATCCGGTTCTCCAATTGTATAAGCCGATTCTATAAGCTTCCCAGTCCGAGGGAGAACGAGCAAGCTTTTGTAGCTCGAATCAAAGAAATCGTTCAAGCCCATCATATCGAGCTGCTCGTGCCCACCTGTGAAGAAATTTATTATATATCCCAAATAAAAAACAGCATTGCGGGCTGCAAAGTGTTTACAGATGATCCCGAAAAGCTCATTATGCTCCATAATAAGTGGGCATTCATTGGGCTGGTTGGTGCGGCTGGCTTGCATGCTCCGGAAACCATATTGCTGCAGTCCCAGAATGACTTAGAACTGCTGCATAACGCTTCGTCTGACGCGAAGTGGGTGCTCAAGCCTGTGTATTCCAGATTTGCAAGCTACACCCGCGTATATGAGGCTCGTGAGCTTCCACCGGCCTTATTCCTATCGAAGGAGTATCCGTGGGTTGCTCAGCAATTCGTAAAGGGACGGGAATATTGCACATACGCGATTGCACAACAAGGAAAAGTATACGCATACACAGATTACGAGGTCGATTTCACCGCAGGAATGGGGGCAAGTATTTATTTTAAGCCATGCGGTCATCCTGAGCTTCTTAAGTGGGTTCAAGCATTTGTCCATCATATCGGCTTTACGGGACAGATCGCATTTGATTTCATTATCGATGAGGGCGGTGAGATCAATCCGCTGGAATGCAATCCAAGAGCAACGAGCGGGCTTCATTTATTTTGCGAGAAGGATAAGATTGACCAAGCGCTATGGGATGCAGATGCTGGGATGATTATTCCGAGCGAAGCTAAGCCGAAGATGATTTCGTCAGCCATGCTCTATTATGGGATTAAGCAGCGAAAGTCGCTGCGAGGCTTTGGGCACTGGCTTGTCTCGATGGCAAGCGGCAAGGATGTTATTTTTCAGTGGAAGGACCCGAAGCCATTTCTAGCGCAGGGCTATGTGATGTTCGATTTATGGCGGAAAGCACGCAAAGCGCGAAAAACGATTAAAGCATTCTCCACACATGATATTGAATGGAATGGTTAATATGAAGGCGCTTATTACGGGTGCAACCGGATTTCTAGGTAAAAACTTGAGCGGCCGCTTGTTGGCGGAAGGGCATGAGGTTACGGCTGTCGGCCGAAATGAAAGAGAAGGTAAACTGCTGGCAGACAAGGGCGCGCGGTTTCTGCGTCTCGACTTGTCATCGCCCGACTTGGCAGAGGCGATAAAGGACCACGATTTTGTTTTTCATTGCGGAGCACTGTCATCGCCTTGGGGAGCTTATAGAGATTTTTTTGAGTCTAATGTTGTTGGAACACGGCAGGTGATTGAGGGATGCTTCAAATACGGGGTAAAGAAGCTCATTTATGTTTCCACTCCTTCGATTTATTTCGATTACCGCGATCGCTTGTTAATAACAGAGGATGAGCAACTTCCAAAGCGTGGCGTTAATCGCTATGCGGCTACGAAACGGTTGGCGGAGGCGGAAATTGATCGGGCATTCGAGGCGGGACTGCCTGTCGTGACGATTCGTCCGCGCGCGCTGTTTGGGCCTGGGGATACAGCGATTTTCCCACGTTTAATGAGGGCAAATGAACAACGTTTCTTGCCGGTTTTTGGAGGCGGACGCGCACTGATCGACGTTACGTACATCGATAACGTAACAGAAGCGCTCCTATGCTGCTTGCGTGCGGATAGCAGCACCTTGGGACAAAAATATAACATTACGAATGGCGAGCCAGTACAGCTGTTTGATCTATTATCGCGATTGTTTGAGCGGCTTGATACGCCTTTCCATTACAAATCGATTGCCTATCCCGTTGGCTTTGCCGCTGCCGCTTTGATGGAGTCTGTAGCAAAGCTGCCATGGGTGAAAAAAGAGCCGCTTATGACTAGATATACGGTAGGGATACTCGCATACAGCCAAACGCTGGATATATCAAGGGCCGAACGAGAGCTTGGCTATCGGCCAATTGTTACGATTGACGAAGGCATACAGCGCTTTTGCCAGTGGTGGAAGGAGCAGGAAACGATACATTGAACATTTCACTCTTTAGTACAGGGCATTGCAAGCAATTGGAGGCCCTTTCGATCCGGGGAGGAAGATGGGGAAATATCTCCTTTCCTGGTATTTTTGCAATGATCGAGCATCCCGAGCTGGGCTTGATTTTGTTTGATACCGGCTATTCAGAGCAATTCTATGAAGCGACACGACGTTTTCCATATCGTTTGTATCGTTGGATTACGCCAGTCAGCATCCGTCATGAACGTTCGGCGGCTCAGCATGTCAAGGCAGCAGGCTTCTCGCCTTCAGAAGTTCGAATGGTTTTTATTTCACATTTTCATGCCGACCATATTTGCGGTCTGAATGATTTCCCTAATGCGGAATTCATTTGTTCACGGGCTGGTTATCAATCAATCAAGCCGCTTAAAGGGTTTGCGGCTGTGAAGCGTGCCTTTCTGCCAGAGCTCATTCCGTCTGGCTTTGAAGCAAGAGTTAGGTGGATCGAGGATGCGCAAGTCGTGGCACTGCACGCCAGCTTTGCACCCTTCAAGAACGGTTTCGATCTGCTAGGCGATGGGAAGCTCATTGCTTTGGAGCTGTCAGGGCATGCCCTGCATCAGTTCGGCGTTATTATGCAAGATGAAAGTGAAAACCACATTCTGCTGGGAGCGGATGCATGCTGGTCAGCCCGTGCAGTGAAGGAGAATCGCCTGCCGCATCCGCTGGCCTTTCTTGTGTTTGACCATGCCAAGCAATATAAGGAAACCTTCAGCCGTTTAGTAGAGCTGAATCGATTGAATCCCGAGCTGCCTATGCTATTTACGCATTGCGAGGAGGCTTGGCGAATGTGCGGAAGTCGACTAGATCCAACAGAGGGTGATCGTTGATGAGAGTAATAAAGCTTCTCATGCATTATGGACTGGCAAAGTACCGCAGAAATCGATGGAGAAGCAGAGAAGAGCTGGAGGCTTGGCAGCAGCTTAAGGTGAAGTCATTTCTGAAGGGCATTCGAAGAAAGTCGAAGTTTTACGGGCAATATTATAAGGATTTGCCCTTGGACAATTGGCGAATTTGGAAGACAACCAACAAGGCGATCATGATGGAGCAATTTGATCTTCTGAATACGGCGGGCATAACGAAAAAAGAAGCGTTCGAGATAGCTATTCGCGCGGAACGTGAACGGGACTTCTCCTCTCAGTTGAAAGGCGTTACTGTTGGGCTCTCGTCCGGTACTTCCGGAAATCGCGGCATATTCCTTGTAAGCGAGGAGGAGAGAGCAGCATGGGCGGGTACGGTTTTGGCGAAGGTGCTGCCGGGCTCGCTATTATCCAAACATCGGATTGCTTTCTTCTTAAGAGCGGACAGCAATCTGTATCAGACCGTTCATTCCAGGCGGCTTCAATTCCAATTCTATGACATGATCAAGCCGCTGCAGGAGCAAATCGAGAAATTAAACCTGCTGCAACCGACCATTCTTGTAGCTCCTCCCTCTATGCTTCGCTTCTTGTCGGAAGCTAAGCTGCAGGGGACTTTGTTAATAGCTCCCATCAAAGTCATATCTGTGGCGGAGGTGCTGGAGCCCATCGATAAGCGCTATATAGAAGAAGCTTTTCAGACATCGCTGCATCAGGTTTATCAATGCACGGAAGGTTTTCTGGCAGCTTCTTGCGAGCATGGGACGCTTCATTTAAATGAAGACATTCTCGTCATTCAGCGTGAGTATATCGATGCCACACGACGTATTTTTACGCCGATCATTACGGACTTCTCAAGGCTGACCCAGCCGATTATACGATACCGTTTAAATGATATGCTCACGGAGAGTGAGAAGCCTTGTCCTTGCGGCTCTGTTTTTACTGCTATTGAATCGGTAGGGGGACGCATGGATGATTTGTTCTTCGGGCTGCACGATCAGACGAACCATCGTATTCCGATTTTTCCTGATTTTATCCGTAGAGCGGTTATGATGTCATCTGACCGGATTCTGGAATATAAGATCGTCCAGCTGTCAGAGACTGAGCTCGTTGCCGCTCTCCGAATTGACGGAGAGGAAGAATCTGTAAAGGATGCGCTAACAGGCCAGCTGCGGAGCTTGTTTGCGGAAATACAATGTAAAGCGGCGCATGTTCGCTTCGTTCCATACCGGTCTCAGTCAGGACTGCAGAAGCTGCGCCGAATTGAACGCCGGTATGCGGTGGAGTCCGGCGGATGAAGCTGCTTATAACGGGAAGTCGATCCTATACCGCTCTGGATATGGCGAGGCAGCTTAAACGTGCGGGGTTCGATGTGTATACAGCTGATTGTGTAAAATACCCTGTTTGCAAAGCATCAAATGCAGTGACAAGAAACTTTACGATTCCCTCCCCGAGAGATCAATATCGATTATTTATAGATAGCTTGATAGCGATTATTCAAAAATTCCGCATCGATATTCTTATCCCGAGCTGCGAGGAAATATTTTATATTGCCAAAGGCGCACACATTCTGAATAAATATTGCCGAGTGTTCTGCGACAGCTTTGAGAAGCTAAGCAAGCTTCACAACAAGTGGGAATTCTCGCTTTTAACCGAGCATTGCTCCGTTCGAACACCACCGACGACCTTACTGAGGTCAGCGGAAGATTTGCAATTGCTCCCTCAGAAGAGCGAGCATTATGTATTTAAGCCGATCTATTCCCGTTTCGGAGCTCGCACGTTGATTGCTCCAGCCGCTGACAAGCTGGCCAGAATTGAACCTTCTGAGCATGACCAATGGATCGCTCAGCAATATATAGCCGGGAAGGAATATTGCAGCTATCATATTGCGGTGGACGGACGAATACAGGCGCATTCCTGCTATGAGCCGCTTTATCGTCTCGGGAAGGCGTCCAGTTACTATTTTCACCCCATCAGACATATGGAAATGGAGCGCTTCGCGGAGCAGTTTGTGCATCAGCACCATTTCACCGGCCATATCGCGTTTGATTTTATACAAGGGAATGACGGGCAGTTGTATGTACTGGAATGCAATCCCCGAACGACAAGCGGCCTGCATGTGATGGCACCGAACATGCTGGCTCGTATGATGGAACAATCGGTTGTTGATCACAATCCGGGAGTTCATCCCGAAGCTAAGACGAAGCCTAGAATGATTGCGTATGCGATGCTTGCTAATCCGCTCTATCATGGCTTCCAGGGAATACGTCGCTGGGCAGCAGATGTGAAATATGCCAAGGATGTTCTCTATGACCGTGAAGATCGTCTTGTACCTTTATTCCATGCCCAGAGCCTGGCTGAGACGATTTATGATTGCTTCACGAAGCGAATTAGCTTTAAGGATGCCGCTACAGCAAATATCGAATGGAATGGGGAGGACTTATGGGATCGATGATTGATTGGCTCGACTCGAGTCATCCCTTGTTAGCTCAGCTGCAGCAAAGCGGACAGCACCAGATGGAATTGGCATATGCTTTGCCACTAATGCAGGATGGAACAGAGAACCATTTCCGCAACGTCCGCACGAGCTTTTATTTGCTGCAAGCAGGAAGGCAGCTGCTGCCGATGACAGTGAACGATACGGAATATACGAATTCCTATGTTTGCTCTCCGTATTCCACCTATATCAGCTACGCGGAGGAAGAGCTTTATTTATTTAATATGAAGCTGGTTCGAGGCGTGCTGCGCGCCATTATTTCTTCAATCGCTCCTCTATTAAAGGCTGCGAGAATCAACCGCAATATCCATTTGAATAACTGGCTCTTATCAACAAATCTTTATGATGGTCGAGAAGGGGAGCAGCTTCCACAGCTAACAAGCCGTTTAGTGGAGGGTTTCCCCGATCATGCCCTTATTTTTCGTTCTTTAAATGAGGTTACGAACGGGACGTTCATGAAGGAATTGCTTGAACAGGGGTATGTGATGGTGCCCAGCCGCCAGGTTTATTTTTTTGACGGCAGAAACCCGCTTTATCTAAAAAAACAAAACAGCAGCTGGGACCAGAAGCTTCTGCTTCGCTCTTCATACAGCCGTATTTCCCATGCTGACATTAATCAGAATGACTATAAACGAATAGAAGAGCTTTACAAGCTTCTCTATATCGATAAATATTCGGCTCTTAATCCTCAGTTTACGGAGGCGTATATTCGCAATGCTCATGAGCATAAGCTTTTGCATATGATGGGTTTGCGCGATTCGGATGGTATATTGCAAGGCGTTGTCGGCTGTTTTATTCGCGGCGATGTGATTACGGTCCCTCTCGTTGGCTATAACACGAGCTTGCCTCAAGAAATTGGACTTTATCGGATGCTGATGGCTATGGTGCTGAAGGAAGCGGCTGAGCGTGAGCAGCTGCTGCATCTTAGCTCGGGCGCAGCCCATTTCAAACGAATTCGCGGCGCAGCGCCGGCTATAGAATATAGTGCGGTATATGTAAAGCATCTGCCCCTTGGAAGAAGATGGGCCTGGACAATTCTTGGCGCAATATTAAATAAAATCGGGGTGCCGCTAATGAGGAAATATAAATTATGAGCGATAACTATTTAACAAAATATTGGCTGGTTGCTTGTCGTTCCCAGGAGCTTGGCAAAAAGCCGCTGTCCCTATCTCTGCTCGATACGCCGATCGTGCTCTTCCGAACAAAGAGAGGCATTCATGCCCTGCTTGACCGATGCCCTCACCGCAATGTGCCGTTATCCAAGGGCAAGATTAGAAATGATGTACTCATTTGTCCGTATCATGGCTGGGAATTTGATGGTCAAGGTGAATGTGTGCGCGTACCCGGGCTATGCTCTTACTCTCCAAGCGAGCATACCCGGGCGACTGTGATAGCAGTTAAGGAGCAGGATGGTTTCATATGGGCTAAGCTTCCTTCGGATTCATCGGAGGAGGAGAAGGAAGGGAAGAGAACTGATCAGCCCTTTGCGTTACCCTTTATGCGGGACGTACAGTATTATTCCTTTGTATGGAAGACATCGGTCGCAGGAAATTTGAATAATACGGTGGAAAATTTTTTGGATGCGACGCATACGCACTATGTTCATGCTGGATTAATTCGAACGGATAAGCATAGGCAAACCGTTACGGCCAAACTAGCAGCAAGCTGTGATTTCGTAGAAATAGAGTATAGCGGAGAATCCAAGCAGGCTGGCTTCATCTCCAAAGTATTTGAACCCGAAAGACAAACAAGCTATGGAAGATTTTTTATGCCGGGAATCGCTCAAATCGAATATCGTTCATCGAAGGGCTTGACTCTTATGATTACAGCGATTATCCGCCCGACATCAGAGTCCTTCCAAGACATATACGCGGTAGTTACGATGAAGCGGGGCTTGATTCCAAATGCGCTCAAAAAAATGGTTCTCTCACCATTTCTTAAGAAAGCATTAAAGCAAGATATCGAAATTGTAGAGCTGCAGCAAGCGTGGCTTGAACGCTTCGGAGCTTCGGACTTTCATTCCACGCAAGCTGATCTAATTCGGCCGTTTGTTGAACAGCTGACAAGTGGAAAATATTATGATAAGCCGTTTGAAAGATCATTTCAGCTGCTATTGTAGTTCAGAGAGGGATGCGGGATTGAAACGTGTTTCCCCCCATCAGAGCTATTTGGGACTCATATTCTGTTAATATTTGACATGATATTAGAATTTCCATAATATAATTTTCAGGGCAATTGTCCACGCGAGACTAACGAGTTCAGTCACTTCGTTAATTGAAGGGGAGGATTTGGAGGATGAGCCAAGCGTCTGCAAGTGAGGGAACAGAGCCGGAATTTCGTGTTAGAACTATTTTAGTACCGCTTATTGCTATCATTTCTGGTATTTTTATGGTAATTCTCGATGCGACGGCGATGAATGTCGCTTTGTCGAGGCTTGTTGTGGATTTTAAAACGGATTTGCCTACCTTGCAATGGACTGTGACGGGGTATATGCTGGCAACGGCAGCTGTCATTCCGCTAGCAGGGTGGTTATCGGACCGATTCGGCGCCAAAAATGTATTTCTTACGTCTATCATTTTATTTACGATAGCTTCAATGCTGTGCGCAACGCCAAATAGTGCGGAATGGCTGATTGTTTTCCGTATTATTCAGGGACTAGGCGGCGGATTCGTCATGCCCGTAGCGATGGCATATGTGTTCCGGCTAAGTCCTCCGAACAAGATCGGTGTGGTCATGGGCATGCTTGGCGTTCCTGTTTTGCTCGCGCCTGCTATTGGCCCCGTCTTATCCGGCTGGTTGATTGAGTATCATTCCTGGCACTGGATCTTTCTAATCAATATTCCTGTAGGTATTTTTAGCGTCGCCTTTGGATTGTGGAAGCTGCCTAAGGTAGGGCGCAAGAAAGTAGCAGGGTTTGATTTGCCGGGAATGATCCTCGGGCCGATTGCATTCGCATCTTTATCGTATGGGGTTTCGCAAGGCGCCGAAAGCTGGACCTCGGATAAAACGCTCGCTGGACTCATTATTGGTGCTGTCGCCCTCATTGCCTTTATCATCGTTGAGCTTAGAGCGAAAATTCCTTTGCTTGAGCTTCGAGTATTCCGATCTATTGATTTTTCATTTAGTATATTCGTTCAATGGATTCTTCAGTTCTCCTTGTTCGGAGCTATATTCCTGCTTCCGCAATTTCTTCAGCAAGCACGCGGATACGGGGCATTCGATACAGGTATGACATTATTTCCGCAAGCATTAGCTTCAGCCGTCATGATGCCGATAGGCGGTTATTTGTTTGATAAAATCGGTGTAAGATGGTTGGTTGTTGCGGGGCTAAGTCTTGTATCAGGTGCAATATTCCAATATTCACATGTGAGTCTAACGACAGAGGGAAGGGATCTTACTTTGCCGCTCATTATGGCGGGTGCAGGCATGGGGCTGATGATGATGCCGCTTAATTCACATCTGATCAAGAAGGCACCCGCTGAACTAGTCAGTCGCGTCACCTCATTGACCAGCGCGATGCAGCAGGTAATCAGCTCATTTGCCGTCGCAACGTTGGTAACGATACTTACTTCACGCATAACCAAATTAGTCACTGAGAAAAATATGGTCATCACAAGTCCGGCTGATCTTCAAAAAGCGATGCTTTCCGTAGCGCCAGAAGCGTTCGGATATACGTTCAGCATTATGATGGTCATTGCGATTATTGGCGTTTTTCTTGGGTTGTTTCTCCGCCGCGGAAAAGCCGAGCTGGTTGATTCGATTGGGGCGAGCAAGCAGGAAACAGGCTTTGAAGGCCTTCACTGAAAAAAGCGGGATCTTTGCTGCATGAACGCAGCGGCAAAGATCCCGCTTTTTTTGTAACATTTATTTGATGCTCATGCATGGAAACGACCGTTGCTTCTGGTCAATTATATTGACTCGCCACTATTCTCCCTATATATTATGGGAGGAGGTGGAAGAATGCCAGTCATACGCAGCAAACTTAAAGAAGTCATGGAAAATCATGATCCTAAATTGTCAATACGCAAGCTTGCAAAAGATATTAATTACCACTTTGATTCTGTGCGCCGCATGTATAAGGATGAGATGGTGCAGTATCCAAGGGATCTATTGCTAAAGCTTTGTCTATATTTTAATGTACAGCCGGGCCAGCTTATTAGAATGGATGAGGATGAAGAAATGAATAGGTTGCAGGAGCAATTAAAGTAAAAGCCGAGTCTCGTTTGACTAGATTCTATGGTCATGTTATAATGATATTGACAAGAATTTATGGTCAAAAGAGAGCGGGAAAAACAAATGAGTACATTTATTCAATTAAACAAGCGCACTGGTGAAACAAAGTCCCAAATGAATCAAGCAAGAAAACAGGGACGCATCCCAGCAGTGCTGTACGGGATTGGTAAAGATACATTGTCATTTGAAGTAAGTGAAAAAGAAATAACCGACGTTTTGAAAAAAAATCCACGGGCTATTTTGCAAGCCAAAACAGCGGATGAAAACATGGTTCCAGTTCTTGTTCAGAACATTCAAAGAGAAATTATTTCCGGTAAATTACTGCATATCGACTTTCATCACGTGAATATGTCTGAAAGTATGGATAGCAAAGTAACCATCCATTTCTCTGGAGACGCAATCGGGCTTAAATCTGGCGGCGTGCTGCAGGTGGAAATTTATGAAGTAGAAGTCCGTTGTATGCCTAATGACCTGCCAACTTCTCTGGAGGTTGATATTAGCGGTCTTGCTGTTGGCGACCAGCTTCTCGTTTCCGACCTGATTTTCAAGGATGGAATTGAAGTGTTAACAGATCCCAGCACGGTTATGATTCAGATCAAAACCGTACATGAGGAAATCGAAGAAACAGCTTAATTATTAAGCATCCTATATATTGGTTTAAGGACTTCCTCTCTGGCAAATAAGGTTAGGACTCATGAATTCATGAATTCCAACTCTCAGCCAGAGAGGATTTTTTTGTTCTTTTATCAAACTGTAACCACCAACCTGACTCATTACTCATTCATCCTATTGTTTCAATCTATGGAAGTTGGGTTAAAAAGAAGGGAGAAAGAAGAAAAAACATAATCCATAACAACTGGAGAGGGGATTTACACATGAATAAGAAAACAAATAAACAAAGAACAGCCAAGCTGCTACTAATCGCTATGATGAGCGTTACTGTTGTTTTTACAGCTTCGGCTTGCAACAATGATGACAAAAATAATAAACCTGTCATTATCGAGGAAGATAACAATGCGCCTGTCATAATTGAGGAAGATCATAATGCTACTGACACTCCTGACGCGACAATGGCTCCAGATGCCACGGAAGCTCCAGCGAATTAACGAGCTATTTATTTTCAAGAAGCCCTGCAGCCTACCCTTGGCTAACCATTGGTTAACCGAGGCTGGCAGCGGGGTTTCTTTGCTATGTAGAAAAGAGCCTGATGTGGTATATTGAAAAGTGTGAATCAAGTGAAAATAAATTACGATAGTTGTAATTAATGGAGGGAATTATGCAGCTCATAGATCAGGTACAAGTTCAAAATAGAATTAATAGCCTTATCGGTCAGGAGCTTTATGTTCATCTGGAGATGACAACAGGAGCATATGCCTCACATCTAGATAGCTCTAAGCATCCTGCAGCCACCTTTATTTCGAACGCATTAATTCAGTATTCTCAAGGCTCTATCGCTGGCAATGGACCGTTTCGAGTCGGACTCAAAACGTTGAACGGCTGGATTTACTCGGAAGGGCTGACCCACTGGGAGAACAATGACGCGGAGAGGCTGATTATGGCAGGACATGATACGCAGGGCAAGCTGGTAGTGGCTTTGCAATTAAGCCGCGAGCCTTTTTAAGAGAGGAGAGGTGAAGAACGATGCAGCAACATATTCTAGTTATACTGCCTCACCCGGATGATGAAGCGTTTGGCTTAGCGGGTACGATGGCGAAATATTTGAAAAATGGCGATAAAGTGACATATGCATGCTTGACCCTAGGGGAAATGGGAAGGAATATGGGTGTCCCTCCTTTTGCCAATCGAGTGACTCTTCCTGAAATACGAAAAAAAGAGTTGGAAGAATCATGCCAAGCTATTGGAGTAACCGATCTGCGTATGCTAGGGTTTCATGATAAAACGATCGAATTTGAAGATCAGGATCATTTGGATAGCGTAATTTTGTCACTGATCGAAGAGCTGAGCCCATCACTCGTCATTACCTTCTATCCAGGCTACAGTGTTCATCCCGATCATGACGCATGCGGAGAGGCTGTAGTTCGAACTATCGGCAGGCTGCCGGAAGAGCAGCGTCCTATTGTGCATGCAATGGCATTTTCTAAAAATACGATTCAAGTGCTCGGCGAACCTGACATTCATCACGATGTGAGAGCTTTTTTGGGACAAAAAATGGCCTCTATACAAGCACATCGTTCCCAGTTCCAAGCTGCTGAGCTGCTTGGCAACAAAACGCTGGATGATAAAGAAATACAAGATCGATTCGGAACGGAACGGTTCTGGACCTACCGCTTCGACTAACTGAAGCAAATGATTGATAAACCATAGAGGGGCTATCGCGTAAGGTCACAATCCTTATGCGATAAGCCCCTTTTTTTGTGGTTTCCAATTTATGAAATACGTTTATAATATTTTGGAAAATTTACGGTATTCTGAAGCGGATATCCCTTCGTGACGGCGGAATATACGGCTGAAATAGTGAATATCCGAATACCCGACTCGTTCCCCGATAACCTCTATGGAAAGATTCGTTTCACGCAGCAGCCTTCTTGCTTCGCGGTGCCGAATAGATTGCACAAACTCGCTTGGCGGAAGGCCGGCGATCCCTTTAAATAGCTTCGCGGTATGATCAATGCTTAAATCCAATTGCTCTGCAATCGCTGCATTTGTCCAAGTTCTGGCAGGTGCTGCCTCAATCTGTTCCATTAGCTTTGCCAGCTTCCAATCATGCTGTGAGGCATTCGAATTGGATCGCAGGAGCGGGCTGCGCAGAAGATGAGCGAGAATGCTAAGCATCAACGCTTTACATACGAGCTCGTAGCCAAGCGGGCGATTCGTAAACTCGTGAACGAGCTGCTCCATCAACTGCACACAAACTAATGAAGGCGTATAGACGGGATTCGATGACAATGGCGGAAAAGTATCCGAAATAGCTTCTGTAGCAAATTTATCCTCTTGAACAGCTGCCTCGTTGACAATCATATCTGCTTCCGTATGTATATCCAGTTCATCAAAGAAATCGAAATGAATGCCAAGAAAACGAGCATTTGGAGCAGATACAACCTCATTCTGATGATATACGCCAGATGGCAAAAAAATAAGCTGACCAGCTGACAATAGATGCTTTTGCCCTCGCATTCGGGTAGCGGCTTCTCCTTGACAAACATAAAGCAGCTCAAAGTTATATAGTCTTCTCTCTGCAAGCACAGCAGTGTTTAGTTGTTGAAATTGTGCATAGTGGATACGAGGCGACCACTCACGAAATGGAGCTTGCCGGTGAAGCGGGTATATTTTATCAACATTTTCCATAACGCATCTCCTCTTCTAAGAATGTGAATATATGATAACGGAATTGTCCAAAAAATAACTATTACGGCTAAATAAATATGGTGAAATATCTATTAATATATAACTATTATCGCATGCATTGCATTTGCTATCAATATAACGGAATAAGTAAAAATGATAAGGCACAGTGGTTTGTTACGGAGGCAGAAGCAGGCAAAGCGGCTAACTTAATTATTAGGAGGTATTGATCATGAAAAAAGGGATTAATATTTGGTCTTTCAGTGGAGATAGTTCGATTACAGATTGTATTCAGCTAGCTAAGAAGGCGGGATTTGATGGAATTGAGCTGTCATTGAACGAGACAGGCGAGCTTGGTCTCCAAGCAACGGAGAAGGAAGTTAAGGAAATCGCATCTCGTCTTGCAGATGCAGAGCTCGAAATTGCCGGTTTAGCTACTGGTCTATATTGGTCGTACCCCATGACAAGCGAAAGTCCGATTGTTCGGGAGAAGGCTGTCGATGTATGCAAAAAGCAGCTGGAGCTTGCAGCCTCTTTGGGTGTTGATACGATTCTTGTCATTCCTGGCGCTGTTGGCGTTGACTTCATTCCTGGAAGTGAAGTAACCGATTATGAGTATGCATACGAGCGGGCATTAGAATCCATAGCTAAGCTTGTGCCTTTTGCCGAACAAGCAGGTGTGTCCATCGGTATCGAGAATGTATGGAATAAATTTCTGCTATCCCCGCTGGAGCTTCGCTCATTTATTGATGAATTGAACTCCAGCTATGTCGGTTCATATTTTGATGTAGGAAATGCTTTGCAGAATGGTTATCCCGAACAGTGGATTCGCATATTAGGCCACCGCATTAAGAAAGTGCATTTCAAGGATTATCGGCGCCAAGCTGGGGGCTTGCACGGGTTTGTTGACCTGCTTGCAGGAGATGTGAATTACCCAGCTGTAATGGAAGCTTTGCAAGCAATCGGTTATGACAATTATGTGACTGCCGAGATGATTCCTCCATATACGCATTATTCGGAGCAAATTATTTTCAATACATCTAATGCTATGGATGCGATTCTAGGCCGCAGCAACAATAACTAATCGAGGTTAACGAAGGAGGAAATATTTTTATGCTAAAAGTAGCATTAATCGGATTCGGGTTTATGGGACATATGCACTTTGAGAATTATGTTCGCTTGGCAGCGGAAGGGATGCCGATACAATTGGTGGCCATTTGTGATTTGCGCATCGAAGAGTTGAAAAAAGCGGGTGCAGGCGGTAATATCGCGACGGATCAGGATGTATATGATCTATCTCCATACCGATTATATGACAACATAGATAAAATGCTGGAAAACGAGCAAGTGGATATCGTTGACATTACGCTGCCTACACCGTTACATGCGGATTTGACTTGCCATTTATTGGAGAGAGGCCTGCACGTTTTGTGCGAGAAGCCTGTAGCTAGTCATTCAGCGGATGCATGGAGAATGGCGAATACAGCAGAGAGAACGGGCCGAACGTTAATGATCGGGCAATGCTTGCGCTTCTGGCCTGCTTATGAATATTTAAAGGCATGTGTAGAGGATGGCAGATACGGTGCAGTTACAGCGGGGTACTTCTATAGAGGCTCAGGCTTGCCGAGTGAATGGTTTCTGGATGGAAGCAAGAGCGGCGGCTGCATAACGGATATGCATATCCATGATGCCGATATGATCCATTGGCTGTTCGGCAAGCCGGATCGTGTATCGACGCTCGCACGCAACGTTATTCCAGGCAGCGGCTATGATACGGTATCTACGCATTATATGTATGAGGATGGAAAAGTGCTGAATGCTCAAGCAGACTGGACTTTGCAAGGGGACTATGGCTTTTCGATGACCTATCGGGTCAATTTCGAGGGAGGCAATCTCGTATTTGAGAATAATGTATTGAAAGTAAATCCAAATCATGCCCCAGGCTTTATCGCCGAATTGTCGCCGGATATGGGCTATTATCGGGAAATAAAGTATTTTCTAGAATCGATTATCGCGGGCAAGCCAGTTTCGGTATGTATGCCGGAGAGCGCTGCAGGCACGCTTGAAATTATTGAAGCGGAGATACGCTCGGCAGATCATGCCGGCTCGATTGAGAAAGTCTAATTACTTCTATTCAACAAACAAACAAACAAACAGACTCGTGACCACTATTCAAATAGGGGCATGTGTCTGTTTTTTGTTTCTTACGCTAACGCAAAGGGTATAAAGCAGTATGCAATATTCAGATTCAATGGAACGGGGACGATTTATTTGATTGATAACAGAAAATCCGGTCGCATCAGGGCGAATAAGTGGAACAGCTTTACCAGATGGTGCTTTACGATTATTTTGGTGCTGGTTATCATTTATTTGGGATCGCGTGTCGATTTTATTTTTAAGCCGATATTGTCCTTGTTCAGCATGATCATCGTCCCATTAATGCTCGCAGGTTTTATTTATTATTTATTAAGACCGCTCGTTAATGTGATGGAGCGGCATAAGGTGAATCGGACGTTCGCGGTTGTGCTTATTTATTTGGTTTTTGGCCTTCTATTAGTTGGGTTTAGTATTGTAATATGGCCTTCCTTGCGAACACAATTAATGAATTTGGTGGAAAATGCGCCAGAGCTATTCTCTTCTTTGAGTGCGCAGGTAGCGGAGCTTGAGCATAACGGCTTTCTCTCTTCCTTTCTGCCGCAGGATTCCAACCCGCTTTCCAAACTGACGGAGTATTTGAACAAAGGCTTTACAATTCTTACGGAGTATATGACCGGCTTATTTGCTTTCTTCTCTAATTTTGCGATTGTATTGTTTACTTTCCCGATTCTTCTGTTCTATATGCTGAAGGAGGGGGGCAAATTCGGAGAACGGATTGTAGCCTTTATTCCGATTCGTTTTCGTAATCATGGGACTGAAGTATTGGCTGAAATTGATCAAATGCTCAGCAGCTTTATTGTAAGCCGCGTCATTGTAAATGTGGCGCTTGGGGTATTATTGTATGTAGGCTTTCTCTTTATTAACTTGCCTTATGCGCTGCTGCTATGCGTTGTTGCAATTATATTGAATTTCATTCCGTTTATCGGGTCATTCCTGTCTTCCGTGCCCATTGTCATTATTGCCTTTATCGACTCGCCAACGACTGCGATTTGGTCCATAGTCATTATTACAATTGCGCAGCAGATTCAAGATAATTTGATTGGGCCTTATGTGTTCGGCAGACAGCTTGATATACATCCCGTCACAACTATAATTTTGGTATTGGTCGGTGGCGATATAGCGGGAATACTCGGTATTCTGCTAATTATTCCAGTTTATATGATCCTGAAGATCGTGTTCAGAAAAGTATATGCATTATTTTTCAAAACCATTTGGGAAAATGCGTGATTACTCATCATGGCAAGGTAATGAAATGATCAATTAACGCATTAAAGGATGCGCTTTTGCCATGCTTTTGGTATAATGACCACGGCTAATGCTAATTTACCGAAAGTACGGTGGCTTAAGACGATGGGGATAGCAGCTTTGAACAATAAAACAATCGTTATTGCAGGTTCTCGGAAGACAGATGAGATGGGTTTAATTATAGAAAAGCAGGGCGGCACGCCATTGGTACGTTCGCTTCAAGGGCTGACGATGTTTGAGGAGGACCTGCTCGAAGAGCCGCTGCGGCAGTTCGCGAAGCAGGGTGCGGATTGGGTTATTCTGACTACGGGCATGGGCTCAGACAGCCTGCTGAACGCCGCCGATAAGCTGGGCATTAAGGAAGAGGTTCTGGCAAAGCTGGCGCAAGCGCGAATAGCGACCAGGGGCTATAAGACATCAGCGTTCCTCAAGCAAAACGGTCTTCAAGCAGAGGTTAGCGATGCGGATGGGACAATGCGGAATTTGAACGACAATTTATCCTCCCACCATTTCGAAGGAAAACGAGTTTGGATTCAACTGCACGGAGAAGAGGCACCTGAGCTTGTGGCGTTTCTAGAAAACAAAGGAGCCGCACAGATTGTATCCGTATTGCCGTATAAGCATGTTCCGCCGGAAATCGACACATTAGAAACTCTGTTGTCTGAGCTTATGTCCCGCTCTGTCGATGCGGTCTGCTTCACAACAGCTGTTCAGGTGCATTATTTGTTCAAATATGCGATTGAAACGGATCGTGTCGAGCTGCTGCTAACAGTTTTTAATGAGAATGTGGTTGCTGCCGCTGTCGGCAAAGTAACAGCTGAGGCTTTGAGGGAATACGGCGTGAACCGAATTGTTGTTCCCGAGCTGGAGCGAATGGGCGCACTAATTATTGAGATTTCCCGTTATTATGAAGCTATGGACAAGCAGGGCTAAGGAATAGGAATGCTGCTTGCAATGTAAGCATATGAATACAAAAGATAGTCCAAATCCTTCCAATTGAAGGCTCTGGACTATCTTTTTTTATAGCTGTTATGAGATCTAATAAATTCATCACTTCCAGATGGGCGAGCCAGCGTCGGCAAGTTCGCCAAGGCTTTCCAATGTGAAGTCCAGCTCATAAAATCCAATGGCATAAATAGCTTCTTCAAATATCGTCATTGTTTTTTGGCCATTTTTTTCCTGTATCCACCAGTTTTCTGAATTAAGATTGCTCATAAAGGCATCTGCGTCGCTTATTGATTCCTCAGCGCCCTTTGGGCGTAAATGACCGAGCAAAATCTCATTCTGGGTAAGCTGCTTGAATGCGGCTTCTATCGTAGAGGTACGGGACAACGCATCCTTAATCTGCAAACGATCTCCGGTTTGGAGGTCGAATACGAATGCTTGCTTTTTCTTTAATGGATGAGCCTCCGGCATCATACTGACATAACCGTCAGAAACGACACTGATGATATGTGGATTGAGATAGGTAACCGAGAATTGGTTTACAATATGGCCATAAAAGAAAGACTCGTCATTCGTATCATATAATTCAAGCCATTTCTCCTTCTCTTGCAGCAGCTCCGTAACGTTTTCCTCGGCGATCATTATCGTTTGAGCAAGCTCTTCATCGGCATATGCCTGCAGCGTGCGATTAATTTTATTTTGAATAGTCTGATCTGTCATTCCACTCACCTGTACGATGACCGAGTCCTCGCTGTAGCTAACATGCTTGTCGTCCGAGTGCAAAGGGAATTGTTCAATTGTAATCTGCTCCACAGCGTCTTCCGGTGTTTGTGAATCCGGGCTTAAGCTGCTTTCCAGAACTGGCTGTGTTGGAGATTGTAAATTTTGATAGTTAGTGCAAGCAGCAAGCAATCCAACAACAAGGCTCACAATCATGAGATAGGCTGTCTTCTTCATAGCTTCTCCTCCAATTTTGGTGATAGAAAGCTGATGCAAGGAATGAGGCCAGCAATGGGGATAACCTGTCGATGTTACTCAGCATTTGCTGCCGGGCAGCATTCATTCTATCATTACGTTATTCTAACAAATCAAACCAGTAAAGCAAAGGCATCTAGGGCGTTGAGGGGATTTGCACATTTAATTAGTCGGACAATTTCCGCGTTTGTCCCGATACACATACATTAATGGTGTATAGCCTAATCGGTGCTGGAAGGGGAGAAGCGCTGTGAGTAAGCGGACATTAATGATTGTGTCGCTTGTACTTTACGCTTTGCTGGCCATCGTATTTATAATCTTATCCATTGTAGATTAACCCAAACACATAGCAAAGCAAGGGCTGCCTCACATGTAAATTCGTTTACATGCAAGGCAGCCTATTGTTTTTTGTTTGTTATTGTCAATTCAGTTTTTCCTGTGTGAGCTTCATTTTGCGATAATCTTTAGGTACGACGCCCTTCGTCTCGCGAAAAATGCGGGAAAACGTCTTATAGGAGCCGTAGCCAACCTCAAGCGCAATTTCGGCAACGCTCATATCGGTGGAAACGAGCAGGCTGCACGCGTGGCGCAATCGAAGATCATGCAGGAAATGTACAAAGGTCTGTCCTGTCGTATGCTTGATCACCTCACTGATGCGCGAGACGCTAAGCGAGAACATGCTTGCTAAATCGGACAGCGCGAGATCATCCTGGTAATGGCGGTGTATGTGTTGAATAATGGGCCATACCGAGGCCGATGTTTTGTTGGCTGGAGCGGCAACAGAGGCTGTTGGCGCAGATTTTCTGCGAGACCGATCGAAGCAGGCCAATATTTCCTTAAGCCTGACCTGAAGCATCGTTCGGCGCCAAGGCTCCTGTCCTTTATATTCGTGATACATATCTTCTATTAATAGGCGCATTCTCTCATTATCCGGCCCATCCAGCTGTATGGAGGATGGAAGCGTATTTTGAGCAATGAGATCCATCAGCCCTTCCTCTTGCCCCGGCTCCATCAATAGATCCATGCTGAAATTGCAATTATATAGCACTAATGTGCTTCCAGGCTCGGTAAAGAGCTCATGCACTTGATAGGGAAGGACAAAAGTGAATGTGCCGGGAAGCATTTGATGGTGAGCGTCATTGATAGATTCGGAGCCTCTGCCGTCCACAACATATGAAAACTCCAAAAAGTCATGACGATGGGGACGGAAGCCATGATACAAGCGGTTCAGACTAATGTGAAGAGGAGATGATGTGTTCATATTTGGATACGTTTTCAAATAATCGGGTATGTAGGTCATAGAATAGTCGATTCCTCCGAAAAACTGAGACTTTTTCCGAAAAACAAGCACGCTTTCTTCTTTTGTTTATTCTAACATAAATAACGAGAGCAGGACTTATTTGAATAGCAGCCATTTCGAGGAGGAAATCTGATGACGATTTCGAATAAAATAAGAGTTGGTATTATTGGTGCAGGCAATATTGGCGGCGTACATGCTGGCGAGTTTTCAAAGCTTGCGGATGAATGTGAAATTACGGCGATTGCGGATATTAATTTGTCAGCAGCCGAGGAGAAAGCGAAAAAATTCGGAATTGCTAATGTATTGGGCTCCGCTGAGGAGCTTATTCAGCGCTCTGACGTAGATGCAGTCATTATCGGCGTCCCCAATCAATTCCATGCTCCGATTGCTACACAAGCTATAGCTGCTGGGAAGCATGTTCTATTGGAGAAGCCAATGGGCATTAGCGGTGATGCTGCACGTCAAATTGTGAAAGCGAGCCAGGCATCAGACAAGGTTGTAATGGTTGCTCATCAAATGCGCTGGGAATCCGTTCCTATGCAGATTAAGGAGCAGATCGACCGCGGTGAGCTAGGCAAAATTTATTCAGCCAAAACAGGATGGTTTCGCCGTAAAGGCATTCCCGGCTGGGGAACCTGGTTTACGCAATCGAATCAATCAGGCGGCGGCCCGCTAATCGATATTGGCGTTCACATGCTGGATCTCGCACTCTACCTGATGGGTAATCCGAAGCCGGTATCCGTATATGGTGCTACTTATGCCGAATTTGGTCCAAGCCGTAAAGGAATTGGCAGCTGGGGAACTCCGGACTGGAACGGTACATATGACGTAGAGGATTTAGCAACAGCCTTGATCAAGATGGAGGATGGCAGTACACTTTCACTAGAAGTAAGCTGGGCTGTTCATATGGATACCGATAATTCGCCATTTATTCATCTGATGGGATCGGAAGGCGGAGCAAGCTATCGCGGTGCGAGCGGTAAGCTTCTCACAGAAAAATTCGACCGTCCGTTCGAAACGGAGCTCCACAAAGCGGATAATGATGAAGGCGAGCGTGCACGGTTAAGCCGACATTTCTTGGCTTGCATTCGTGAGGGCAAACAGCCGATCACAACCGTGATGTCAGGTTTAACGAATAATCTTGTGCTCGATGCGATTTATGAATCCTCTCGTACAGGCAATGAAGTGAAGCTGGACTGGAATTTAAATTAATGAATAGATGAAAGAGGTGCTAATCTTATGCTAAGAGGATTAACCGGGGCAGGTCTAGGCCGTATTGAAAGTGATGAGCAATTAATTGAGCTTGCTGCTGCACATGGATTTCAAGCCGTGGATATAGATGCTGGATCACTCATCAATCGTCACGGAGTAGAGAAAGCTCGCGAGCTATTAACAAGCAACGGATTAATAATCGGTTCGATCGGGCTTCCCGTAGAATGGAGAACGACAGAAGAGGCATTTCTTGAAGGTCTGGAGAAGCTTGCTTCTGCGGCGGCAGCAGCTGCAGCACTGGGATGCACCAGCTGCTGTACTTATATTTTGCCATCTACAGATTACAAAGCTGCGCATTTCATGGCACTAGCGACACGCAGATTGCGGACTTGTGCACAAATTCTCGGCGCATACGGCATTCGCCTTGGCCTCGAATTTGTTGGGCCACATCATCTGCGTACGCGTTGGGAGAATCCATTTATATGGACGCTTGAGGAAACGCTGGACTGGATTGCAGCCATTGGCGAAAGTAATGTCGGTTTATTGTTCGATGCGTATCATTGGTACACAAACGGCTTGACTGTTTCGGATATCGAAGCGCTGCGGGCGGATCAGATCGTTCATGTTCATATCAATGACGCGCCTAATGTTCCAGTTGAAGAAGCGCTCGACAACGGACGCTTATACCCAGGAGAGGGTGTTATCGACTTAGTCGGTTTTCTTCAAGGATTAGCCAAAATCGGCTATAAAGGTGCCGTATCACAAGAAATTTTAACGGCTGAGGCTCCTTCAGATTCGCCAGAAGTGCTTGTGCTGCGTTCTAAGGCAGGCTTTGACAAGGTGTTTGGCGCAGCTGGTCTTTAAATCATAAGTAAAACGAATTCTTTTATGGGACGGGGCCAACCGGTGGTGAAGGTTGGCCTCTTTTCATATGTTTCTAAGCATGAGAAATGAAAAAGGTCTTAAAATAGGTATATTCATGCAACAAGCGCTAATTTTGATATGATTTTACATGAAATCTCAAGGGTACAGCTTCAGAAGGCTATTCCGTTATGATAGAAGGAATACACTATTATAAAATGAAAGCGATAACAGGAGACCTGATATATGGGGAAGTGGATAGAGAAGGAACATCCGTGGACACTGTGGTACAATCAGCCGGCTTCGAGATGGGAAGAAGCGCTGCCGATTGGAAATGGCCGTATGGGCGGAATGGTGTTTGGCGGCATTGAAAAAGAACGAATCCAATTAAATGAAGACACGCTCTGGTCAGGCTTTCCGCGCGACACGAATAATTATGAGGCTGTTCGATATTTGAGACGGGTTAGGGAGCACCTATCGGAGAAGCGCTTCGCTCAGGCGGAGCAGCTTGTAGAGGCAAGGATGCTCGGAAAGAATACCGAATCGTACCAGCCGATGGGCGATTGGCATATTGAACAGCATTTTGCTGAGGGAAATAGGGAGCTAGGCAGCTACATTCGCAAATTGGATATGGACGCTGGGATCACGACGACAAGTTTTCAAATGGGAAATACAATCTATCGGCGTGAAACTTTCGTTAGCGCTGTTGATCAAGTAGTTGGCATGAAATACAAGGCGACTGGTGATGATCTGATTTCATTAACAGCTTCACTGCAAAGCCCGGTTCAATTTGAGCTCACAGCGGAAGGCAATGCGGTAATAGTGCTGCACGGCCGTTGTCCGAGTCATGTTGCGGATAATTATATGGGCGATCATCCCAAGCCTGTGCAGTATGATGAGACCCGCGGAATAACGTTTCAAGCTCGTCTTCAGGCGATTGTTGACGGAGGAGCAGCTTCTATAACTGCTGCGAAGGAGTTGAAAATTCAAGGAGCACGGACGGTCACGTTCTTGCTTAGCGCTGTAACAAGCTTTGAGAGATATGATCGTCAGCCGCTCAATAATGAAGAAAAGCTTCGTCAGGAAAGCAAAAGAGTGCTGGACGCGGCGAGCTCCTTCGGTTATGAGCAGCTTCGTGACCGGCATATGAAAGACCATCGCAGCCTCTTCCAGCGTGTGGACATCGGGCTTGGAAGAGCAGCGAATGGAATATTGCCTACAGACGAGCGTTTGGAAGCTTATAAGAAAGGCGATCAAGACCCAGAGCTGGAAGCGCTCTACTTCCAATATGGCCGTTATTTGCTAATGGCAAGCTCGCGGCCAGGGACGCAGCCGGCAAACTTGCAAGGAATATGGAATGATCGTGTGCAGCCGCCCTGGAACAGTAATTATACGACAAATATTAATACGCAAATGAATTATTGGCCGGCGGAGCTTGGCAATTTAAGCGAATGCCACGAGCCTTTGTTTCAAATGATTGAAGAGTTAAGCGAGAACGGGGCACGCACAGCAGCTATTCATTACAATTGCGATGGCTGGGTTGCCCATCATAACGTTGATTTATGGCGAAGCTCAACACCGACTGCCGGACATCCAAGCTGGGCATTCTGGCCAATGGGCGGCGTATGGCTCACTCAGCATTTATGGGAGCATTATTTATTTAACCCCAGCGACACCTTTTTGCGGGAGAGAGCTTATCCCGTTATGAGGGGAGCAGCTTTATTCTGCTTGAGCTGGCTGCAAGAGAGTAAGGAAGGACTGCTCATGACGTCCCCATCGACCTCGCCGGAAAACAAATTTATTACCGCAGAGGGAGAAGTGAGCAGCGTTGCTGAATGTTCTGCCATGGACATTACGCTAATTAATGAGCTGTTTGAGCATTGCCTGACTGCCGTGCAATTACTGCAGATTGATGAGCCATTTGCGGAAGAGCTTGCCGCAGCACGGCGAAAGCTTCCTCCGCTTCAAATTTCTCCAAAAGGCTTATTGCAAGAATGGCATGAGCATTTCGAAGAGCATGAACCGGGACATCGCCATGTTTCGCATTTATACGGCTTATATCCCGGCACTACGATTAATAAGGAAGCGACGCCGGAGCTGGTTGAAGCAAGCCGGCTGTCACTGGAGAGTCGAATAAGTAACGGAGGCGGACATACGGGATGGAGCTGCGCATGGCTTATTAATCTGTATGCACGGCTTGGCGATTCGGAGTCTTCTTACCGCTTCATCCATACGCTGCTGGCAAGATCGACTCATCCGAACTTGTTTGATGATCATCCGCCTTTTCAAATCGACGGCAACTTTGGCGGCACTGCGGGAATAGCGGAGCTGCTGCTGCAAAGCCATCTGGACGCTTTGGAGCTCCTTCCGGCATTGCCTGCCGCATGGCCAAGCGGATTTGTAAAAGGCTTGAAAGCTAGAGGCGGCTTCATCGTGGACATCACGTGGGAAGCTGGAAAGCTGGCTTCCGCTCGAATTCTATCGACACACGGCCGTAATTGCAGTATTCGTACTAAGCATGCAGTAACGGTTCAAGCTTCAGACGGCATGATATTAGACGCATCGAAACCATTTCCTACGAAAGCAAACGAATGGTATACCCTACTACCAGCTGCTCATTAAGGAGAGAATTCAATTATGACGAACAAAACAGGCTATCCTTTTGAAAATATTGAATTGCCAATTGAGGAACGAGTAACCGATCTTGTTTCCCGATTCACGCTTAACGAGAAAATTGAATCAATGGTGCAATATCAGCCAGAAATTGAACGGCTTGGCGTTAAGCCGTACAAGCATGGAACGGAAGCGGCGCACGGCATGGCTTGGCTCGGCGAAGCAACGACCTTCCCGCAGCCAATCGGTCTTGGCTGTACGTGGAATCCGGTACTTCTGAAGGAGGTCGGCTCAGTAATTGGCGATGAGGCCCGCGTATACTTTCAGCGCAATCCTGCCATTAATGGCTTGACCCTCTGGGCACCGACCGTCGATATGGAGCGCGATCCGCGCTGGGGCCGAACTGAGGAAGCATATGGCGAAGACCCGAGGCTGACTGGCGAGCTTACCGCTTCGCTCGTGCAAGGGATGCAGGGCGACCATCCGCTTTATTTCAAAGCGGTGGCTACGCTTAAGCATTTCATCGGCAACAATAATGAAATTAACCGCGGCAGCTGCTCAGCGAGCATTGACCCGAGGAACATGAAGGAATATTACCAAGCTGCGTTCAAGCCTGCCTTCGTTAAGGGTGGTGCACACTCTATGATGACCTCGTACAACTCCGTCAACGGTACGCCGACTATATTGCATGAAGATGTCAATAAAGTGGTGAAGGAGGAATGGGGCATGAACGGCTTTATCGTCAGCGATGCAGGCGATTTGCTTGGCCTCGTGAATGATCATAAATACTATGATTCCTATAAAGACGCAGTAGCGCATTCGATTAAAGCAGGAATAGACAGCATTACGGATGATGCGGAGAAATCCTGCGCAGCCATCCGTGAAGCGCTGGCGGAAGGACTGCTTACGGACCAGGATTTGGATAAAGCGTTAATCAATACGTTCCGAGTGCGTTTCCGCTTAGGTGAATTTGATCCAGCGGATCAAAACCCGTATGCGAATATGCCGGAGTCCAAGCTGTGCGCGCCTGAGCATGGCGAGCTGTCACGGCAAGCAGCGCGCGAATCGATCGTTCTGCTTAAGAATGAGAATGAGGCATTGCCATTAAACAAAGAGAAGCAGAGCAGCGTGGCGGTAATTGGACCGCTTGCGGATGTGGTCTACCGTGATTGGTACTCGGGCTCGCTTCCTTATAAGGTAACCCCGCTGGATGGCATTAAAAGCAAGCTTGCCGGTAAAACCGTAACGTTCAGCAGCGGCAACGACCGAGTGGTGCTGAGATCCGCTGCTAGCGGCAAAGCACTGAAAGCAGCTTCGAATAACGAGAATCGGCTGCAGGCTGCTGAAGCGGGTGCTGCCGAAGAAGCATTCGAAGTGACCGATTGGGGCTGGGGCAGCTATACGCTGGAGAGCAAAACTTCCGGTAAGCTGCTTACGAGTGCAGATGATACCCATATTGCTGCGGCTGCAAACGAAGCGTTCGGCTGGTTCGTTAAGGAAGTGTTCCATTTAGAGGAACAAGCGAATGAACAATTTGTGATTCGGACGTGGAATGGAAAGCTGGTAACGGCGCCAAACGGCGGAGCCGACTCGCTTCAAATCGCGGCTGAAGAAACGATAGGAGCAAATGAGCTGTTCTCCAAAGACGTGGTGACGGACGGCCTGGCCGAAGCGGTAGCGGCAGCCAAGGCAGCAGAGACGGCCATCGTTATAGTCGGGAACAATCCGCTTATTAACGGGAAGGAAGAAATCGACCGCCCGGGTCTGGATTTGGCAGCTTCGCAGAATGAACTGATCCGCGCTGTGCATGAGACTAACCCGAATACGGTTGTAGTTGTCATAGGCAGCTATCCTTTTGCATTGAACGCTGTAAACGAGCATGTTCCAGCGATCATCTACCTGTCGCATGCCGGACAAGAGCTTGGCAACGCGATAGCAGATGTGCTGTTCGGTGATTACTCGCCGGCGGGACGCCTGAATATGACATGGTACCAATCCGAGGAGCAGCTGACGGATCTAATGGACTATGACATTAGAAAAGGCAAAAGAACATACCAATACTTCGACGGCAAGCCCTTGTATCCATTCGGACACGGACTCAGCTATGGCTCCTTCCGCTACAGCAGCTTAGAAATAACGAATAATGAGGACCGATTAGACGGGGAAGTGAAGGTAGAGCTAGAGGTAACGAATGAATCAGCCATTGAAGCAGACGAGGTCGTCCAATTGTATGTACACATTGCAGGCTCCCGCGTACAGCGTCCGCTGAAGAAGTTGGTTGGATTCACGCGCATCACATTGCAGCCGGGCGAGACGAAGGCTGTACAGCTGCTTGTTCCGGCAGAAGAGCTGGCGCTATGGGATGTAACACGCGACCGTTTCTGCTTGGAGGCAGCCGAGTATACGTTCATGGCAGGCGGATCGTCTGCAGATGTTCAATTATCCAAGACGATTGCGATTGCAGGAGAAACGATTCCGGCACGCAACTTATCGCTGCAAACACGAGCAGACAATTATGATGATTACGCTAATGTTTATTTAGATGAGAGTAAAGAAGGCGGCACATGTGTACGTTTATCACAGCCGGAAGGCTGGATAAAGTTCGTAGATATCGATTGGACAAAAGGAGCTGCAATCATGGAAGCGCGCGTAAGCGGCGGCGAGCAAGGCGGCGAACTATCTATTCGAATCGGCAGCGAAGTAAGTGAGGCTATCGCATCCTGCGCAGTTGCTGCGAGCGGCGAGCAAGAGTGGCAGGACGTTCGGATTGAGCTGCCAGCAGGATGCGCGTCTGGTGACTTGATTATTGCTTTGACTGGAAGCACGAAGCTCAGCTTCTTCCGCATATCATAATAATAGTAGCAAGGAGCTGTCTTCAAGGTCGCTGTTTAGGCCTTATGCAGCTCCTTTTTCTACTGCTTCAGTCATATAAAGGATTTAGCAAAAGGTTGCAATTTCATATATGTCGCTTTATCCTAAAGTTTAATGATAGATTTGAGGATAGGAGTTGCTTTCATATCATGAATGATATTCAGATAGATTTATACAGAGATTGGATTGATACCGTAAAGGAAATATTCCGTGGCTCAGGACAGCCGCTGGCTGACAATATAAGCGATGCCGAGGCTGCGCTTGCTTATTTTATGGAAACAGCTGTGTCAGAGGAAGAGGCGATACAGCAGAGGGACGCGAATGAAAAACGGCTGTATACGTTGCAGAATGTCATATTGGACAACTTTGAAACTGTAATAATATCAGACATTAGAAATAGAACCGGCTATTCCGGCAATAAATTTATATTCAAATGGGTTTATAATAAAGGCGAGCATATTATCGAGCAGCATTCGGCCTACCGCATCCCGTTGTAGTAGGCTTTTTTCTTTTTATCTCATTTCCATATGATAAAATATCGAATAAATGATGTATGCAATATTAGGTGCCGCCTTTATACTATAGGTTGCTTCTAGATGCTGTATATAAAAGTAAACGCTTTCCTTGAAGGAGGAGGCAGCCTGTATGAGGCTAATCATGAGAGAGCTGGCGCATAAATTGAACAATATACGAATTAAAAACAAGCTTATTTTTTCCTTTCTACTCGTTGTATTCGTTCCGGTGCTTATCGTTGGCATATTTCTTACAGTTGCTTTGCGACAAAATGTGCTCGATCAAGCGACTCAGCAAATTACGAATAACGTGGAGCGAATTAAGAAGCAAACCTCAGATATTATTAGGATGCCAATCGAAATATCGGATAAGCTGCTCGTCGACTCTCGGCTGATGAACGTTGTAAATACACAATATAAATCTACTTTTTCTGTAGTCGAGGCTTTCTGGGACTATCGAGATTTCCGTAATTATGTTCAGCTTTATAACGAGATTTATAATATCCGGTTTTATACAACAAATACGACTATTCTGGACAATTGGGAATTCATAAAGGTGACTGATCCCATTACTGAAAGCTCTTGGTACAAAGCGGCGCTGGAGAAGGATGGCATACATTGGGCTTATATTAATGATGAAACGAAAAATAATAGAAATTACTTGAGCCTCATTCGTAAAATCTCATTCCCTACCTATCGGTCAAGTGGAGTGCTTGTTATTGGCATTGATCAGAATCAATTGGATGCTATGATCAGCCGAGAGCCGTTCGATACGATGATTATTGATAATAGCGGGATTATCATTGCTGCCAAAAATCCACAATGGGTCGGCAAAAATATATCGGACTTGGATTTCGCTAGCCAACTGACGAACAAGGCTGAGGGAACCTATGAATTTAAATATGAAGGCAAGCCTTCCAAAATCGTGGTTGAAAACTTATTGCCTCAATCCAGTGTAAACGGATTAAAAATTATTTCAGTGTTTACGATTGAAAGCATTGTCAGTGGTGCGAATCGGATCAGTCTTCTTGGATTTAGTATTATTATGATCAGCCTGCTTATTGCGGTCATTTTAATTTATATTTTCTCGGCGATGATTTCCAAGCGTATGCTCGTGCTGAATAAAGATTTGAACAAAGTGGCGATGGGCGATTTAAATGTTGTATCTCATGTGACTGGAAATGATGAGATTGGTGTATTGTCTAGGCAATTTAATAACATGGTCGTAAATATACGAGGCTTGATGGATGAGGTTGCGGAATCCCATAAGCAGAAGGCTCAGCTCGAGCTTCGGCAAAAGGAAATTAAGCTCAAAATGATGGCAAGTCAAATCAATCCTCACTTTCTGTTCAATGCGCTTGAGTCGATCCGAATGAAGGCTCATATGAAGGGTGAAACGGAAATTTCAGCGATCGTGCGCATGCTGGGCAAAATGATTCGTCGCAATCTGGAGGTAGGCACTAGAAAAATTGCACTGAAGGATGAGCTTGAAATGGTGCGCTGTTATTTAGAAATTCAAACCTTCAGATACGGTAATGAGCGACTGACCTTTCATCTAGATACCGACCCCTCTGGTCGGGATATCGAAATACCGCCGCTTATTATTCAGCCGCTTGTCGAGAATGCGGTCGTTCACGGACTGGATCACATTGCAGAGGGAGGCTTCGTTTCGCTGCATACCAAATTGAATGGAAATATGCTTCGAGTAGAAATTGCGGATAATGGTGTTGGCATCAGCGAAGACAAAATAAATCAAATTAACGATTCTTTGCACGATATGGAGGAAGACGGGGATTATAGAATCGGCTTGCGGAACGTTCATCAACGTCTAGTTATGATATATGGCGACAGCTGCGGATTGACGATTAACAGCACACCCGGCTCAGGCACGCGAATAAGGTTTGAAATTCCAGTGGGGGGTCATCTTAATGCATAAGGTGTTAATTGTAGACGATGAACCGATGATTCGAGAAGGGCTAAAAACATTAATTGATTGGAACAAAAATGGATTCACCGTCGTCGGTGTCGCATCGAATGGACGCGAGGCAGTCGAGAAGCAAACGGAGCTTAGTCCCGATCTTATTCTTATTGATATTCGAATGCCGTTTATGGATGGGCTGCAAGCTATTGAAGAAATAAGGAAAACCAACTCTACTTGTCATTTTTTGATTTTGAGCGGCTATGCTGATTTCAACTATGCTAAGAAGGCGATCACCCATAACGTAGATGGCTATATTCTGAAGCCGATTGATGAGGATGAGCTGGAGAGCTATGTTGAACGTATTAGTGCTGAGCTGAGGAAGAAATCTGAAACGCAGGTAAACTCGAAGCAAACCGCTGTGCTTCTGCGGGATGAGCTGCTGCAGCAGCTGAGTGCTGGCAAGCTGGAACAAGAAACAGCCAGCAGCGCTGAGCTGCTTTCACTTCTGGGACCATCGGCCAAATGCTATCAGCTTCTTCTCATTGAAATTTACAGCAGAGAGCATTCACTAACGATGAATGCAACGGCTAAGAAAAAGCTTGTAGACATAATTGAAGAGAAGCGGTTCGGGTGGGTATTCTCAGCGGAGCCATTCATAGGCGTATTGCTTAAAGATTATGTGCTGCAGAATGGTTCCCGCGAGCAAATGAGAGGCTGGATTGAGGAATGCTGCGGGACGAGAGTGCGATTCACAGCAGCAGCTAGCGAACCAGTTCGTGAATTATCCGAGCTGCAAGCATGGGCTGATCCCGTACACAATCTACTGAAGCAGCGCTTTATGCTGCAGGGGCAGCACATTCATTTGGCATCGTTGTATAATAGCACTGCAACTGCAAAGCCAGCTCAAGAAGACGAGCTCTCTATCGAGAATCTTGCTCAGAGGCTTTATTATATGCTGGACATAGGCAGCCGAGAGGGTATTGATAAGGCAACTCTGGAAGCTTCAGAGCGGATTTGCGAGCATGATTCCTCAGAGCAATTCGTGAAATCAAGCTGGGCGCAATTGCTTACCAGCATACTCAATAAAGCAGCCACTGCTAATCCGAATGTTTCCGTACAAGATGATTTATTAATGATAACGGCATTATATCTAGCGCATCATTATAATGAAATGTTGGAACAGGTGCAGCAGCGACTATTTGCTCTGACAGAGAAGATCAACAGAAGGGACAGCACATCTGTTCTTAAGCAGATGACCGATTTCATAGAGCGCCACTATAGTGAGAATATCAAGCTTGAAACGCTAGCGGAGCTGTTTAACTATAACAGCAGCTATCTTGGCAAAATGTTCAAAAACCACACGGGCGAGCATTTCAACACCTATTTGGACCAGGTTCGTATCCAGCATGCCATCGAGCTGCTTCAGGAAGGGTTTAAGGTACATCAGGTTTCGGAACGTGTCGGCTATGCAAATGTCGATTATTTCCATAGCAAATTCAAGAAGTATAAAGGTGTCTCCCCTTCCTCGTTTAAGAGCGGATCAAGCAAATAAACCGTATCGTACTGTATAAAAAAGACGTATATGCCTCCTTTTAGTTAGAAAAAGAGTGGGGGCCATACTCGTCTTTTTTCTTTTTTTTGCCAATAATAGCCGTTATGAAAGCGCTTGAAAGTGCTTATTTTGATATGATTTTAGGTCTAATTTATCGGGTGCAAGGGAGTCTCCTCCATCGTTTATGATAAGTACAGATAAGAAAGAGTAAGCGTCACGGACAAAGAGACAGCTTATATAGTAGGAGGAGCAGCGATGAAACCGCTAACAGAAGGAATCCCAAAAGCAAGCGTGAGTAAGAAAGAAAATCGGTTTTGGTCCAAAGCATTCCAGCAGCGATACTTGTACATGATGTCACTTCCATTTGTTATATGGATTTTCATTTTCAGCTATGTGCCGGTATGGGGCTGGTTAACTGCCTTTCAAAATTACAAGCCTAAAAATTCGATATTAAATCAGAAATGGGTCGGATTTGATAACTTTATTGAGCTTTTCCAAGATGAGAGATTTTATCTCGTTTTGCGCAATACATTAGCGATGAGTACGATGGGATTAGTTGTAGGATTTACGATTCCTGTCATTTTCGCCCTATTGCTGAATGAATTGAGAGGACAGTTCTTCAAACGCTCGGTACAAACGATTTCATATTTACCACACTTTGTATCTTGGGTTGTTGTAGCTGGTCTCGTAACGAAAATGCTCTCCACAGATGGCGGAGCCGTTAACCAATTGTTAATCTATCTACACATTATAGATACACCTATTCAGTTTATGGCTAAGGGAGAATTGTTCTGGGGAATCTTAACGCTATCCGACCTGTGGAAAGAAATGGGCTGGAATTCGATTATATTCCTAGCGGCCATGGCGGGGATCGATCCTGAGCTTTATGAAGCATCGACGGTAGACGGCGCAGGCAGATTCCGCAAAATGTGGCATATTACGCTTCCAGGCATTCGGACAACCTTTATGGTGCTTTTCATTCTATCAATTGGGCATTTAGTCAGTATTGGATTCGAAAAGCAGTTCCTTCTTGGAAATCCTCTAGTAACTGATTTCTCTGAGGTACTCGATCTGTATGCGCTCAAGTACGGTATTCAAATGAGCCGATATTCGTATGGTACGGCAATCGGTATTTTCAACTCCGTAGTCAGCATTCTATTAGTACTTATTGCTAATGGAATATACAAGCGAGTCACCAAAGAATCGATCATATAGGAGGAACGACATATGCAAGGATATACGCAAAGAAGTGTAAGCGACAAATTATTTGACACCTTTGTCTATGTATTTATGGTCATCGTGGCGATTGTAACGCTGTACCCGTTCCTTAACGTACTGGCGATTTCGTTCAATGATTCAATTGATACCGTAAGAGGTGGTTTGACGATCTATCCGCGTGAATTTACGTTGAAGAACTATGAAACCATATTCGGCTTCGACGGGCTGCTCGTCGGATTCAGAAACTCTGTTATTCGGACAGTTGTTGGTACACTGATTGGAGTAATATCAGCATCCATGATGGCGTACACGTTAAGCCGTCCTGACTTTCAAGCGAGAAGGTGGATGTCCTTCGTATTCGCGCTTACGATGTATTTCACAGGCGGTCTTATTCCAGGCTTCTTGTTAATGAAAAATCTAGGTTTGATCGGTACGTTTTCTGTATACATCATTCCTGCTATTCTGAGTGTTTGGAATGTGTTCATCGTCCGCTCTTATATCGACGGACTCCCATATGCGCTTCAAGAATCTGCAAAGATTGACGGCGCGAATGATTGGACGATTTTCTGGAAAATTATTCTTCCACTATGTCAGCCTGTACTGGCAACGATTGCCTTGTTTATTGCGGTCGGACACTGGAATGCATGGCTTGACACTTACTTGTTCAATAATCGGAATCCTGGGAATACGACGCTGCAGTATGAATTGATGAAAATACTTCTTTCCACACAAACGGGCAGTAATTATCGTGACCCGAATGCGCAGCAAGCGATAGCAGCAGTTTCTCCGGAATCGATCAAGATGGCGATTACAATCGTTGTAACGGTACCGATCCTTCTCGTATATCCGTTTCTTCAGAAGTATTTCGTCAAAGGCATGACGCTTGGTGCGGTAAAAAGTTAAATTTGGTAATAGCAGAAATTCTGTTATATACATGTAAACATGCACAAGAAAAAAAGGGAGGCTTTACAGAGATGAAGAGAAGAATGCAGATGGTTCTTAGCCTGATGTTGGCACTCGTATTCGTATTCGTCACAGCTTGCGGCAAAACGAATAATGAAGGCAGCACGAACACTGGTACAACAAACGGTACACCTAATGTAACATCTGATGTAACAGAAAAAGCGGATCCAATAACCATTCGCTTGGCTTCTGGCGATAGCAATCCAAGCTGGGATGATATGAAATCCGACCTTGGCAAATATTTACTAGAAAAAACAGGAATTACAATTAAACAAGAGTTTCCTGTTGGCGGAACCGATTCTGACATGTTCGCCCTTATGGTAGCGAGCGACGATTATCCGGACCTTGTTATGCCTAAAGGCAATGCAGGCAAATTGGTAGATGCAGGTGCGTTGCTTGACCTTCGTCCTTTGATCGAAAAGTATGGTCCAAACTTGAAAAAGGTATACGGTGAATATTTCAACCGTCTTCGCTGGAGTGAGGATGATGATGCGATCTATACACTTCCTCAAGGCGGCGTAGGTCAAATATACTTCGAATCAGGCGGCGGCTTCCAGCTGCAGCACAAAGTGCTTGAATCAGCTGGCTACCCGCAAATCAAAACAGTTCAAGATTATGAAGCAGCAATTAAAGCATACGTAGAGAAAAACCCAAAAACAGCAGATGGCCAGCCAACAATTGGAATGTCGCTTAACGGCGGTGAATGGCAAATTCTGATTTCCGTAACAAATCCAGCGTTCTATGCAACCGGCGCTCCTGATGATGGCGAATTTTATGTTAATCAAGATACGCTTGAAGCTATTATGCACTACCAACGCCCTGAAGAAAGAGAGTATTTCCGTTGGTTGAACCATATGAACGATATCGGGCTTCTTGATAAAGAGAGTTTCGTACAAAAATATGATCAATACAAAGCAAAAATCGCATCAGGCCGCGTCCTTGGTCTGATTGACCAAAACTGGGATTACGGCGAGGCTGAAAATGCTTTGAAAGCTGAAGGCAAATTCGACTCAACTTATGCTCGTTTCCCTGTAACATTGAATGACACGTTCCAAGATCACTCTTTCCAAGGCACTGGCTATATTGCAGGCTACGGACTTGGTATTACGAAAGATGCTAAAGATCCTGTTCGCTTAATCAAATTCCTTGATTACCTTGCTTCCGATGAAGGTCAAGTACTCGTTAACTGGGGTATTGAAGGCAAACATTATAATGTAGAAGATGGCAAACGTGTCATTCCGGCAGATGTTCAAGCTATGAAATCCAATGATAATAACACGTTCAAGAAAACAACAGGTATCGGAAACTATTTAATTTCTGCTCGCTATGGTGACGGTGTGTTGGATCCAACTGGAAACTACTACACAACTACATTCCCAGAGCAAATTCAAACTTCTTATTCCGATGCAGACAAGAAGACGCTTGCAGCTTACGGTGCAACAACATACAAAGATTTGTGGCCTGCAGATGATGCGTTCCCAGAGCGTAAATACGGTGCAGCTTGGACTCTTCCATTCGAAACCGGTTCCCAAGCAAACGTTATTTTCCAAAAAACGCAAGATATTATGAAAAAACGCATTCCGGAAGCTATTCTTGCAAAACCAGCTGATTTCGATAAAATTTACGATACATTCCTAAAAGAACTTGATGGTGCTGGCGTCGATAAATTAAATGCTGAATTTACTAAAATGGTAAAAGACCGCGTAGCCCTTTGGTCGAAATAAGTTTATAGTAGAAATAGCAATTAGGGAAAAGAGCTCATTATATGGGCTCTTTTCCCGCATTATTTAATGGTTTGCTTAACGTTTATGAAAGGATGGAGAATGGCATTATGATAAATAATAAGCTTCCAAAAATATGGTATGGCGGAGATTATAATCCCGAGCAGTGGAATGATGAGACTATGGAAGAGGATATCCGTATGTTTCAGCTCGCAGATATTGATGTTGCGACAGTCAATGTATTTTCCTGGGCAAGCATTCAACCAAATGAAGATACATACAACTTTGAGAAGCTTGATCAAATGATCAATCGGCTTCATCAGGATCGTATTTCCGTTTGTCTGGCAACGAGTACTGGCGCTCATCCCGCATGGATGGCAAAGCGGTACCCGGACGTTACTCGCGTCGATTACGAGGGACGCAAACGGAAATTCGGCGGACGCCATAATTCCTGTCCGAACAGCCCGACCTATCGTAAATATGCCAAGCTTATCGCAGGCAAAATAGCAGAGCGCTATAAGGATCATCCAGCTCTGGTAGCTTGGCATATTTCGAATGAATATGGAGGCTACTGCTATTGCGATAATTGCGCAGACGCTTTCCGCTCATGGCTGCAGCAGCGCTATGGCACGATAGAAGGGTTAAATAAAGCGTGGTACACAAGCTTCTGGGGACACACATTTTATGATTGGGACGAAATCGTAACTCCTAATGCGCTTAGTGAGGAGTGGGGCGGCAACCGAACAAACTTCCAGAGCATTTCGCTTGACTACCGGAGATTCCAATCCGACAGTCTGCTGGAGTGCTACTTGATTGAATATGACGAGATTCGCAAGCATTCTGCCAATATTCAAATTACAACAAACTTAATGGGAACTTATCCGGAGCTTGATTATTTCAAATGGGCTAAGCATCTGGATGTTGTTTCATGGGACAACTATCCTTCCATCGACACGCCAGTCAGCTATACCGCGATGACTCATGCATTAATGCGCGGCCTGAAGAGCGGTCAGCCCTTCATGCTGATGGAGCAGACGCCAAGCCAGCAAAACTGGCAAGCCTATAATGCATTGAAGCGCCCCGGCGTCATGCGGCTATGGAGCTATCAAGCGGTGGCACATGGCGCAGATACGGTTATGTTCTTCCAGCTGCGACGTTCCATTGGTGCATGCGAGAAATATCATGGAGCTGTCATTGAGCACGTCGGACATGAGCATACTCGCGTATTCCGGGAATGTGCCGAGCTGGGACATGAGCTTACTGCGCTATCGGACAAGCTTATCGATTCTCGGATTGATGCGAAGGCAGCTATTGTATTTGATTGGGAAAACCGCTGGGCAGTTGAGCTCTCAAGCGGCCCAAGCATCGCACTCAAATATGTGGATGAGGTTCACAAATATTATGACGCGTTGTTCGAATTGAACATTCAAACCGATATGATCAGTGTAGAAGAAAGTTTGGAGCAGTATGATCTTGTCATAGCGCCAGTTATGTATATGATCAAACCGGGCTTTGCCGAGAAAGTAGAGGCTTTCGTACAACGCGGAGGCACGTTCATCACCACTTTCTTCAGCGGCATTGTCAACGAAACAGATATTGTTACGACAGGCGGCTATCCCGGCAAGCTGCGCAAGGTTCTAGGCATTTGGGCGGAAGAAATAGACGCGCTGCTGCCAGGCCAGCAAAACCAAATCGTGATGAACAACGTGTATGGCGCATTGAGCGGGACGTACACTTGCAATCTGCTTTGCGACCTCATTCATTCTGAGGGAGCTGAGGTCGTTGCTGAATACGGCTCAGACTTCTATAAAGGCATGCCTGTCGTTACGGTCAACAAGTTCGGCAAAGGCGAAGCATGGTATATTGCCTCAAGTCCTGACGAGCATTTCTTGAAAGGGCTGCTGACGAATATATGCCAGGACAAGGGAATTGAGTCATTGCTTGATACGCCGACTGGCGTTGAGGTAACACGCAGAAACAAAGATGGCAAATCGTTTACCTTTATATTGAATCATAATTCAGAAGCAGCTGAGCTTCAGCTTGGCGCTGAGCCATGTACGGATTTATTGACTGGCGAGCTTGTTAGCGGTACTTATAGGTTGGCTGCTAAAGGCGTATTAATTATTGAGAAATAGAGTTGTGAAAAAAAGGATTGTCCTTGACTGATTATAGTCTCGGGCAATCCTTTTTTGCATGAGGAATATTGAATCATGTTATGACAAATAATGAAAAAGAAGTAAATAAAGAGAATGACAGGTTGCCTCATAGGCTTAAGTGGCGACCCGCTAGATAAGGAGGGGCTATAGTGGCTACCAAAAGCAAGGGCGGTCCGAAATACAAAAAAATGACAATGTCACCAAAAGAATACCAGTCTTTCGCCAAAACCATGGAACCGCCGCGCTCCATTCTAGGAAATTGCTTAAAGGCTTTTGTATTCGGAGGCGGTATATGCGTATTCGGTCAATGTATTCAAGAGCTGTTTGTTCATCTGATGGGAATGACCGAGGAAGCTGCCAGCAATCCCACTGTTGCAACTCTTATTCTTATATCCGTTATTTTAACGAGTCTTGGCGTATACGATAAAATTGCGCAGTGGGCAGGTGCAGGCTCTGCTGTTCCCGTCACCGGATTTGCGAATTCCATGTGCTCAGCAGCGCTTGAGCATCGTTCGGAGGGACTTGTGCTAGGTGTTGGGGCTAATATGTTTAAGCTGGCGGGTTCTGTTATTGTTTTCGGGACGGTTGCGGCATTTTTCGTAGGTATTGCCCATCTCATACTGGGTACTGGGGGACAATAAGATGCTGCGAGGAAAACAAACGTGGTGGTTTGAGAAGCGCCCAGTCATTATCGGAGAAGCAACTGTTGTAGGTCCTGATGAAGGAGATGGTCCGCTCGCAGCGGACTTTGATCTCGTACATCCAGAGCTGGATATGCAGCAAAAAACGTGGGAGAAGGCGGAGAGGCTGCTGCTGGAGCAAGCTTCTGAATTTGCCTTACAGAATGCTCGTGTCGAACGTGACCAGATTCAGTTCTATGTCGGCGGAGATTTAATGAACCAAATTATTAGCAGCAGCTTCGCGGCAAGGACATTGGGAGCTCCCTATCTAGGCGTATTCGGCGCATGCTCGACCTCGATGGAGTCGCTTGCACTCGCATCGTTAATTGTGAATTCTGGATCGGGAAGCTTTGTGCTAGCAGGTACATGCAGCCATAACTGTACGGTTGAGAAGCAGTTCCGATACCCAACTGAATACGGGGCGCAAAAACCGCCGACGGCTCAAAACACAGTAACAGGAGCGGGGGCTGTGATCGTATCCGATAAGGGAGCCGGACCGGTTGTGGAGTGCGCGACAATCGGAAAAGTCATCGACCTCGGCATTACCGATCCGTTCAATATGGGTGCGGCGATGGCTCCCGCAGCAGTCGATACGATTCAAGCCCATTTCAACGATACGGGCCGTTCACCAAAGGACTATGATTTGATTGTAACAGGAGATTTGGCTGCTGTCGGGCATCCCATTGCCAAGAAGCTGCTGCTGCAAGATGGAGTGCCGATTAATGAAACTGTTTTTACGGATTGCGGTTTAATGATCTATGATTTGGAGCAGCAGAAGGTGCAGGCTGGCGGCAGCGGCTGCGGCTGCTCGGCAGTCGTAACGTATGGGCATCTACTTAAGCGCCTCAAAAAGGGAGAACTAAAACGGATTCTTATCGTTGCTACAGGTGCTTTGCTGTCGCCGCTATCTTATCAGCAAGGCGAGAGCATCCCATGTATTGCTCATGCTGTCGCCATTAGCTCAGGAAAGGAGTAAGCATTTATGATTTTTGTGTGGGCTTTTCTAGTTGGTGGGGGTATTTGTGTGCTCGGGCAGCTTATGTTTGATGTATTCAAGCTGACTCCTGCGCATACGATGTCTACACTAGTCGTAATAGGGGCTATCGTCGACGGCTTCAATTTATATGAACCTTTAGTCAAGTTTGCAGGCGCAGGCGCCACAGTGCCTATAACGAGCTTTGGCAACGCGCTTGTGCACGGCGCCTTGACCGAGCTTCATGATCAGGGCTGGATAGGGGTTATTTCGGGAATATTCAAGGTGACGAGCGCTGGTATTTCGGCAGCTATCATCTTCTCCTTTCTGGCCGCGCTGGTAGTCAGGCCGAAAGGCTAATACTTCTCATTATTTTGGAGGATCCTGTAGGATCTTCCAATTTTTTTTGGAACGAAATCGTTTGTGCAGCGTAGAGGAAGTACTGTAAACTAGTAGTATTGTAGTTTGAATTCAAGCATTATTTCGGGAGGCTATGAAATGGATATTCGTCCTGCAGACATGCAATTATGTTCTACGATTCTACGAAACCTAGAAACTTGTATCCTTGGCAAACAGGAAGAAATCCAGAGACTGCTTATTGCCGTTATCGCAGGCGGACATGTACTGCTTGAAGATGTGCCTGGCACTGGAAAAACCCAATTAGTGAAGGCTTTGGCTAAGTCCATCGGAGGTCAGTTCCGCCGTATTCAATGTAACCCTGATTTGCTTCCTACAGACATTACAGGCGTTTCTATTTATCATCCGAAGCAAGAGACGTTCTTATTCCGACCGGGTCCTGTAATGGCTAATATTCTATTAGCTGATGAGATTAATAGAGCAACAACAAAGACGCAATCGGCTCTGCTGGAGGCGATGGAGGAAGGCCATGTGACCGTGGATGGCGACACTTATGAGCTGCCGCAGCCTTTCGTTCTGCTTGCTACGCAGAACCCAATTGAATTTGAAGGAACCTATACGCTTCCTGAGGCACAGCTTGACCGCTTTATGATGAAGCTGTCGCTCGGCTATCCAAGTGAATCCGACGAGCAGCGCATGGTGCTATCTAATGAAGGAATACATCCATCTGATCGTATCGAACAGATGATAAACATATCGGATATGATCCATATTCAGGATCAGGTAGAGCAAGTACATATCGATGACGCGGTAGGGAAATATTTAGTATCGTTAGTTCGCGGGACAAGGGAGCATGCAAGCGTCATGCTGGGCGCTAGCCCGCGTGCGGCGCTGGCGTTGACAAGAGCGGCTAAGGCGAGTGCCTATATTCAGCAGCGCCAGTTCGTAACTCCCGATGATGTGAAGGAGCTGGCACCTTATGTGCTTTCGCATCGATTATTGTTAAGGACGGAAGCAAGGATGAATGGACTTCGAGCGGAGGATATTATTTCGCAGGTGCTGCAATCTACGAAAGTGCCGGTTCGGCTAGAGCGCTAGTCCGATGGCAGCCATGAAATCAACAAAGCTGCGTTGGCAGCTTGTCGCTGTTATTTATATAACCAGTCTATTCTATTTATTATTCCAAGGCGGGAAGACCGCTATTATGCTCTTTATGATCCTCAATTTGCTGCTTATTTATTTGCTGCTCGGACGATGGAGCGGCATTCATAGAGTGAACGGGCACAGAGCCTATACCGCTTCAGGAGCAGCAGCGCATGAGCAGTCTTTATTCGCAGGCAGCTCGTTGGATGTAAGCTTGCAAATGAAGATTCCCGGTTATTATCCTATTCCTTATGTACTTGTGCGAGATTTGCTGTATCGCCATAACGGACAAAAACTAGCTTTTGAAACTACTTTTGTACCGAATTGGAAGCGCGGAGGCCAGGTGGTCTATCAAACTCCTCCGCTGCAGCGCGGTGAATATCGTTTCAAGCATACGGAATGCGTAACCTATGATGTGTTCGGTTTGTTTGAGCATAAAGGGAAATTTGGGTCTGATACGGTATTTAGCGTTCTCCCTCAGACGGTGTCGCTGAGGCAATGGAACGGAGTTCAACGCGGCATTCGCGGTCCATATTCGCATGCAATCGCATCGCGTTCTGCGAAGGAAACGACGCAAATTAACGGTGTTCGAGAATATTTGTACGGAGATCGCTTGTCGCGCGTGCATTGGAACGCTACAGCTAAGACTGGGGAGTGGAAGTCTAAGGCGTTCGAGAGGGAATCACTGCCGCGTACCATTGTCATACTTGACCGAAACCATGACGGATACGGCGGTGAAGTGGCTACCCGTTTCGAGGTTGCAGTATCCGCGGCCGCTTCCTTGCTGGAGAACGGTTTAAAAGGCGATACGGCGATGGGGCTGGTCTCTATTGGCAAGGAAATAACGATGTTCTCTCCGAAAGCAGGCATGGACCAACGCAACCTTATTATGAAGCATTTGACCTTTGTTGATGCCGATGCTTCCCATTCGCTTTCTGCTTCACTGAAGCGGGCGGATTCCATGCTGGAGCAAGGCAGCTTTGCCATTGTGATTTCGCCTGATTCAGGCGCAGATGTTATCCGCAGTATGGAATGGCTCTCTCGCAGAGGGCTGACGCCATGTTTGCTTCATATTTCATCTTCAATAGATCTTCTGAGCCATCAAACATCATGGAAGCATGTCATGAATGAACGAGGCTGGCTCGTATTTGAAATTCGCCAGCTTCAGGATCTCCCTGCTGTGTTGGAAGGGGGCGGAATTGCATGAAGCATATGCTAATGAAGCTAATCCGTTATTTATCTGCTAATTGGTATGAAAAACTAGTATTTATTTTCATCGGTGTTATTTTGGCAAATATGATTGCGGTTTTCGAAGGCTTTTGGTGGAAAGAAACCTACCAAATCGCCTACTTTACGATCTTTACAGCTGTTGCTATCGATATTTTGCTGCCACTCCGAAGTCAGTTTGTTAAGATTTTGCTTCAGATTATTGCCAGCTTATTTATTACGATCAAGTTCGCAAGAATGGACTGGATCATAAGCAAGGTTGATCGATGGCAGGATTGGCTGTGGTGGCTGCAGGTGCATGCCGTTCAGCTTCATCCGTTTATATGGATCAGCGCTGCATTGCTTGCGTTGTATGTTCTATTTGGTATTTGGACAACTACTCGGGTGCGCATGTTCGGATTAATCGGGGTTAGCCTTGTATCGCTTACAGTTGCTGATTCGTTTACGCCGATCTGGCTTTGGGATGAAGTGGGAATGATCGTATTTATAGGTTTGCTTTGGCTTGCGGCAAGCCACATATCAAAGCTGCAGCGTGAGCATCCGAGCAGCTTTAAGGAACTCATTGAATATCCGCTGCAATTAATACTGCCGGTCGCTTTAGTCCTTACAGTGCTGATGTCAGTAGGGCTCAGCATGCCGTCTCTTGCTCCGGTTCTGCAGGATCCTTATACGATGTGGAAAGAATCCAAGGGCGAGAGGGTGCAAGTGTTTCTGGGGGATAAGGGCTCAGAGAGCCAATCCTCTCTCAATAAAGGTAATGCGAGCTCAGGCTACAGCAGAAGCGATGAGGCGCTTGGCGGCGGCTTCGATTATGATTATTCACCGATGATGACGGTTTCCACCTCCCATCGCAGCTATTGGCGCGGTGAGACGAAAGCTTTCTATACAGGTAATGGTTGGATCAACGCAAGTGGATCTGATACGCCTTCGACCATTGTTGCCGTACAGAAAGGGGTTGCCTTCCCTATAGTGGAGGAGCCTGTTGCAGGAACGCTTCAAATCGATCAGATCGTGACGATGATCCGTAAGGATGTATATCCTGTATTATTCGCTGCTGCGCCTGTATCGAAAGTAAATTGGATAGACAATGATGAAGTCGCGATGAGGCAGGACTTGATATGGGAAGCTGACTCTTGGGAGCTTAGGCTGCTTAATTGGTCGATGAAAAATAAAACATATCCGGAAGCTTACTCCTTGACCTCGATGGTGCCTGTGCTGGATGAGGATGCATTAAGAAAATCGCAAGCTGGCTGGGCGAATAAGGACGAAGCTGCAGACAATTCATATTACTTGCAAATACCTGCCTCTATGCCGGCACGAGTCAAGGAATTAGCCGAGCAAGTAACTGCAGAAGGAACTAATGATTATGATAAGGCCAGATTATTAGAGCAGTACCTAAGACTTAATTTCAATTACAATAATAAGCCAGACACAAAGAAAATTACCGGTTTGACTTCTGATTTCGTGGATACGTTTTTATTTGAGCTTAAGGAAGGCTATTGCGACTACTTCTCCACTTCAATGGCGATCATGGCAAGAAGTCTAGGCATGCCTGCAAGATGGGTAAAGGGCTTTGCTCCAGGCGTGCTTCCGGCCAGTACATACGGGCCACCCGGCGGTTTCATGGAGGAAGATATGAACCCAAAAGGCGCTGGTACCTATACGGTTCGAAATTCTGACGCGCATTCATGGGTCGAAATATATTTCGAGGGATTCGGTTGGATTCCGTTCGAAGCAACCGCAGGCTTCTCGTTCCCTTACTCCTATGCGGAAGAGGAGAAAGCGGCTCTTCCTGATACGGTTATAGAAGACGGAGATGAGTCCGCAGCCGCAGCCAACGGAAGAAGCTTTAACTCGAGGCTATGGGCGTGGAGCAGTGCTTCTCTGCTGGCTGTTGCAGCAGCAGCTTGGCTCATCGTACGCCGCAAGCAGCTGATTGCATCATGGCGCAGAATTCGACATGGCTCTTATACGCCAAACGATCAAATCGTGTTTGAGACACAGAAGCTGCTCCGTATGTGTAAGAAGCGCGGAATGGAAAGGCAGGAGCATGAAACATTACGTGAAGCTGTACTGCGCTGGTCGCAAAGCCAGAAGAGGCTGCGTGAAGATTTCAGATGGGTGCTTGACGGTTTTGAGCAAGCCAAGTACAGCCCAATGATTGTCACAGCGGAGGATGTTGACCGCTTTGCTGCTAAGGTTAAATCGCTTATTGAGGAGCTGCGATGATAGCTGCCATCAGATGAGATGATATACGAAGCGACTTATGGAACAAATACCGTCTGCCAGTGAAATTGGCAGCGGTATTTTTTTGCAACAAATTTAGTTTGTATGGTATAGTTTCGTAAGATAGCAGGCAGAAAGCAGAGGGATATCGATTATGTTTGAACGGCTGTTGCCGCACATGCGCGTGAATACGGTGTATGAAATAAATTTAGATGAGCTGCACGCGCGAGGCGTACGCGGCATCATTACGGATCTAGATAATACGCTTGTCGGTGCTAAAGAGGCGTTAGCAACGCCTAAGCTTGTGCAGTGGCTTGATTACGTGCGCTCGCGAGGCTTCGAGGTTGTTATCGTTTCTAATAATAATGAAACCCGTGTTGGAAAGTTTGCTGTTCCGCTGAATATTTCTTATATTCATGCAGCTCGCAAGCCAGCAGGCAAAGCGTTCCGCAAAGCTCTAGCTATACTGAAGCTTCCGGCGGAACAAACGGTTGTTATCGGCGATCAAATGCTGACCGATGTGCTTGGCGGAAATCGAATGGGACTATATACGATTCTAGTCACACCGATTGCGCCGGCTGATGAAGGCGTTATGACACGTGTAAATCGTAGAATCGAAAGGTTCGCATTAGTACGTCTTAGAAAAAAAGGGTTATGGTATGAGGAGGAAACAAAGTGAAGGAACAACAACTTAGTCAGGCATCTTCATCATGCGCAGGCTGCGGGGTACAACTGCAGTCTGAGCATCCTGAGCGGGCAGGATATTTGCCGGAATCGGCAATGGGACGTGAGCCGGTTATATGTCAGCGATGCTTCCGCATTCGCAATTATAATGAAGCATCATCGGTTGCGGTCGATCAGGACGACTTTTTGAAGCTGCTTGGAAGCATTGGAAGCACGGATAGTCTAGTCGTGCATATCGTTGATTTATATGATTTCGAGGGAAGCTTAATTTCTGGCTTGCAGCGTTTTGTCGGGAATAATCCGGTATTGCTCGTTGTAAATAAGATCGACCTGCTTCCGAAAGCGATGAATGTGAATCGGCTGCGGAACTGGGTACAGAAGCAGGCTAAGGAAGAAGGGCTTCGCACGGTTGATGTTGTGCTTTGCAGCGCGAAGCGGAACATGGGCTTTGAGCATGTTATCGAAGCGCTTGATAAGTATCGGAATGGTCGTAATGTTTATGTAGTCGGTGCTACGAACGTAGGCAAATCTACATTAATTAATCGTCTTATACGGGATTATAGCGATATGGAGCGCGAACTTACAACCTCCCGCTATCCGGGAACGACGCTAGACGCTGTCCATATTCCGCTGGATGATGATAAAGCGATTATTGATACGCCGGGAATTGTTTATTCATCACGGATGACGGAGGTAGTACCGCGCAGCTTCCTAGGCTCCCTTCTGCCGGACAAGCCGATTAAGCCGCTCGTTTATCAATTAAACTCAAGCCAGACATTGTTCATCGGCAGTCTGGTCCGATTTGATTTCGTGGAAGGCGATCGCCAATCCTTTACTTTCTATATATCCAATGCATTGAATATCCACCGTACCAAACTGGAGCGGGCTGATGAGCTTTATGCCGATCACCGCGGCCAATTGCTGGGCGGACCTACGCTTGAGGAGCTTGAGACTATTCCTGCGTGGACAAGACATTCCCTTCGGGTGAAGCGCGGCGAGAACAAAGATGTGTTCATCTCCGGTCTTGGCTGGATTCAAGTGAATGGAACAGGGGGAGCGCTGCTTGATATTTATGCGCCGAAAGGCGTTAAGGTCATGCTTCGCGACTCCATGATTTAACAAGCTTGGAAGGGGAAAACTCACGGTGACGATTTCAGGTGCAGGACATCATATTGACAGCAATACGATATTGTTCGGAGTAATCGGCGATCCCATTCGGCATTCGAAATCGCCTATTATGATGAACCGGGCTTTCCGGGAAACTGGAATTAATGGCGTATATGCCGCATTTCATATAACGAGCGGCCATGTAGCTGATTTCGCTGCCGGGGTAAGAGCCATGGGCATTCGAGGTGTAAACGTTACGATACCTCACAAGCTGGACATTATGAGCGTATTGGATCATATTGATGCCGGAGCAGCCGCTATTGGTGCAGTCAATACGATTGTCAACGATAATGGACGGCTTATCGGTTATAATACGGATGGAATCGGATATGTTCGATCATTGAAGGAAGAAGCGGAGTCTCACCTAGCCGGCAAGAGAATTGTCGTTATCGGCGCAGGCGGGGCGGCCCGTGGTATCCTGTATGCACTCATCAGCGAGAAGCCGGCTCATATTACGATTTCCAATCGTTCCATTGAGCGAGCGACCGAGCTGGCAGCTGCCTTCCGTGACAAGGTGGATATTGAAGCGGTTTCCAATGATTCGCTGCAGGCTGCGTGTCAGCAGGCGGATATTGTCATTAATACCACATCTGTCGGGATGTTTCCAAATACGGACGAAACGCCTATTGACGCTGCATGGCTGAAACCAGGCGCAGTGGCAAGCGATTTAATTTATAATCCATTAAAAACAAAGTTTCTACAGCAAGCTGAGCAGCGCGGCTGCCGTATTCACGGCGGCTTAGGCATGTTTATTTATCAAGGCGCCTATGCTTTTGAGTATTGGACAGGCCAGCCTGCTCCTGCAGCTGCGATGCGCGAGACCGTTCTAGCTTCGCTGCAAGGCTGACAGCTCTATTTTCAATAATAATAAAACAGACGAACTATTTGATGAAAGAAGGAACACTTAACATGCTTACAGGTAAACAAAAACGTTATTTACGATCATTGGCTCACCATTTAACACCGATCTTCCAGGTTGGCAAGGGCGGCACAAACGACCACCTCGTTCGTCACATCGAAGAGGCGATTGAAACTCGTGAGCTTATTAAAGTATCTGTCTTGAACAATTGCCTTGACGATCCTAAAGAAATCGGTGTTGAGGTTGCGGCAGCAGCAGGCGCTGAGCTTGTACAAGTTATCGGCAAAACGATTGTCCTCTATAAAGAATCCAAAGACTACAAACAAATTGAGCTGCCTAAGCCAGCTCGCAAATAAGAGGTAAGACGTTGGACTCAAAACCTAGAGAAGAGCGTGAATTCATACACTTCTCGCTCTTAAGATGGAAGGAGCGATGCGTGTGAGTAGAATAGGCATCATGGGCGGAACATTCGACCCTATCCATATCGGGCATTTAATTGCAGCAGAAACAGCGCGCGAGCAATGTGATCTGCATGAGGTTTGGTTTATACCTTCCTATGCTCCTCCACTCAAAGCGAATGAGCCGGGAGTCAGCGGCCAGCAGCGTTATGAGATGGTATGTGAAGCGCTGGAAAGCAATTCGGCTTTTCGAGCGCTCGACATTGAATTGCAGCGCGGTGGGGTAAGCTATTCCTATGATACGATCATGGAGCTGAAGCATCGTTATCCAGACCATACATTCTTCTACATTATCGGCTCTGACCGGATCAATGATCTGCCCCAGTGGCACCAGATTGAGCAGTTGGCGAATCAGGTCAGCTTCATAGGAGTGGAGCGCCCTGGCGATCCGATAAATCTTGATGCGCTTCCGGCATTTATACAAGCACGGGTTCAGCTCATTCCAATGCCGGCCATCCCAATTTCATCGACGGCTATCAGAGGCAAGGTGAAAGCTGGGAAGTCGGTTCAATACTTGGTGCCGGATCGCGTCTATAGCTACATGAGGAGGAACAGCCTGTATGAAGCGTGAGCAAATGATTGAGAAAGTGAAGGCACAAATGCCGGAGCGCAGATGGCTTCATACTCAAGGCGTCATGGATACAGCTATCCTGCTAGCGAAGCGTTTCGGCGAGGATCCCGTTCGCGCGGAGCTTGCTGCCATCCTTCATGATGTAGCTAAATACTGGCCAACCGGGCGCATGGAGGAAATGATTCGCGATAAAAACCTGCCGTCCGAGCTGCTGCTTTACGATAAAGAGCTTTGGCATGCTCCAGTTGGGGCTTGGGTGGCCGAGCACGAGTATGGCGTAACAGATACCGATGTTCTCAATGCAATTCGGTATCACACCTCTGGTCGGCGAGAGATGTCGAAGCTCGAGAAAATTGTGTGCTTGGCCGATTATATGGAGCCAGGACGAGACTTTCCAGGCGTAAATATCATCCGCGAGCTAAGTGAGCAGCATTTAGAGCAGGCGCTTCTAGCAGGCTTTAATTCGACCATCACTTTTTTGCTGGAAAAGGGAAAACGTATATTTCCATTAACGATCGAAGCGCGGAATGCGTTATTAGAATCAAACAATACAATTACTGGAGGCTGAGCTATGGCGCTACATTCAGATAAACTTCTTCAAATTACGGTTGATGCAGCAGAAGACAAGAAAGCGGTCAACGTTATTGCATTAAATTTAAAGGAGATTTCTTTAGTTGCGGATTACTTCGTTATATGCAGCGGTAACTCTGATACGCAAGTACAGGCGATCGCGACTGAAGTTAGAAAGCAAGCGGAGAAAAACGGTGCTCGCATCCGCGGTATTGAAGGCATGGATACCGCTAGATGGGTTTTGATCGATCTTGGCGATGTTATCGTACATGTATTCCATCGCGATGAGCGCGAATACTATAATATTGAGCGGCTTTGGTCGGATGCGAAGGTTGTGGAATTCGCATGAGTTTTGTAGCAGGCACGACAGAAATGCTTAAGGTGGACCGCGAGGTTTCACCCTATGGCTATTTCTTGACCAACGGGGAATCTGATGTGCTTATGCACTATACGGAGCTCGTGGGCTCCAAGCCGAAAATCGGCGATACGGTAGAAGCGTTTCTGTTCTACGACTCGGAGGATCGATTAGCGGCAACGATGAAGAAACCGTTCTTGCAGCTCGGTGAGCTTGCACGCTTGCAGGTTGCAGACGTGCATCCGCGACTTGGCTGTTTTCTGGAAATGGGTTTAGGCAGACAATTGCTGCTTCCTCTCTCGGAGCTTCCAGAGAGCATCGATTACAGACCGCTTCCAGGTGACGAGGTATTTGTCGTGATGAAGCATGATAAAATCGGCAGACTCGTTGCCAAAATTGCGTTCGAAGAAGAGCTCTCCGAGCTCGTATTTCCCGCGCCTACAAGCTGGAATAATCAATGGGTGGAAGGCTGGGTTACAAAAACGCTGCAAATCGGCTCATTCGTCATTATTGACGGCGGCGTAGTCGGCTTTGGCGTCTATGGACATATTCCAAGCTCCGAGAGAACTCGTCCGCTTCGTCTTGGCGAGCGTGTCGGTGCCCGCGTAACCTATATACGCGAAGACGGCAGAGCGAACCTATCGATGGCGCCGCGCAAAGAAATCGGAAGACTCGAGGATGCGGATCGCATTCTTGCGTTTCTCAAAGAGCGTCCGGGTGGCGGGATGCCGTATTCCGATCAGACGGATGCCGATATTATTAAGCAGAAGTTCGGAATCAGCAAAGGTGCTTTCAAACGCGCCATTGGGAAGCTGATGCGCGAGAGGCTTGTTACGCAAAAGGGAAGCTGGACGTATCTGGCGGAAGAAGCTGCGGCTGATTCGCCCGAACAAACAGATCAGCAATCGGAGGTTAACCGTTCATCCAATGAAGGAGCTGAGGGTCAATGACGCGCTCCTATGGTCAGTTCGCGACGGTTTATGATCAACTGATGGAGGACATGCCGTATGCGGAATGGCTTGGCTTTGCAAGAGCTGGCTGGTCGCGTTATGGCATGCCGGCTTCGGTTGTTGATCTAGGCTGCGGAACCGGAAATATATCGATTCCGCTTGCCCGCTCAGGCTTCCATGTTTATGGAATCGACCTGTCTTCAGACATGCTGACGGTTGCCCGCAGCAAATGGGATGAGACGCCGCAGGGGCTTGCACGGCCGCGTCCAGGCACCATAAGGTGGCTTCAACAGGATATGCGGGAATGGGAGCTTCAGGAGCCGGTTGACGCCGTTATATCATTCTGTGACTGCTTGAACTATTTGACAGAGGAGTCCGATATCGAGGCTGCTTTCCGTTCTACATATTCAGGTTTGCGCAGCGGGGGGACATTCTTGTTCGACATGCATCCTCCAAAGCAGCTGATTCGTTATGCAGAGGAACAGCCCTTTGTGCTTGATGAGAAGGATGTCGCCTATATATGGACATGCGACTTTGAAGAGGAACGATGTGAGATTGAGCATAGCCTTACGATTTTTGCGCGTGAGCACGACTCGAAGTTTAGTCGATTTGAAGAAACGCATGTGCAGCGCGCCTATGATCCTGATTGGGTAGAGGCAGCTTTGCGCCGCGCAGGCTTTCAATCGGTTGATCGTTATGCAGATTTCGAGCTGAAGCCAGCAGACAGCGAGTCTGAGCGGTTGTTTTTTGCTGCTGTGAAATAGAAAGGCAGTAGATGAGCGAAATAGAGCTAGAAACTAGCTCTATTTCGCTAACTTGGCTTACTTTTGAAGAAATAGAGCTAGAAATTAGCTCTATTTCCAAGAAAATGAGCAGATATGAGCTCGTATGAGGATAGATGAGCGAAATAGAGCTAGAAACTAGCTCTATTCCACTAACTTGGCTTACTTTTGAAGAAATAGAGCTAGAAATTAGCTCTATTTCTAAGAAAACGAGTAGATACGAGCTCTTATGAGGATAGAAGAGCGAAATAGAGCTAGAAACTAGCTCTATTCCACCAACTTGGCTTACTTTTGAAGAAATAGAGCTAGAAATTAGCTCTATTTCCAAGAAAATGAGCAGATATGAGCTCATACAAAGAAGGCCTTATAGAAAGGGCTGTCCAAAAAGCTATAAACCTTGAGTGGTAGCCCAAGGTATATAACCTTTTGGGACAGCCCCTTTGTTTTGGCTTATGTCAAAAAATGAGCATAATCGACATATCATGAATTGTTGTAATCAGAAATAACAGATTGATTCTGCGAATTTCTGGTAGGTTCAGTCCAGCCTTTGCGGCAATTCGCCGATCTAGATGTTGTGTTTCGGCATCCTGCTATTCGCGCAGGGCATCCTTCAAGCGGCTGTTCATACCTGCTGCTGCGGATGCTTTTCTTACCGCATCGAGCTTTAATTTTTTGATTGTTTGCTGCATCTGATCCGTATCTCGCTCTAATTTCTCGATGTATTCTAGCAGCTCAGGCGCCGCATATCCAGCGTCCAGAAACAGCTTGTCTATCGTCTCTCGAATTTGTTCTGCGGTTGTTTTAGCGTCCATTGGGGCCTCCAAAATAGCAATAAAATGACACTATCCCATCATAGCCTTATCTGTTAAAATAGTCGAGTGCGCCAAAAAAATAGATTAATATTTTCTCCATAATTTTCATTGACTCCACCTATATATTGATGTAGAATCAAGATCAGCAACTACATATTGATGTATTAAGTGGCCTACAATGCTTAACTAGTGGTAAATAAGATTTAAGCGCAACTGACCAGAGAATGCTAGTCGGGAGCGCTTTTTGATTGCTTAGATTCAGTAAGGGAGCGAACGTGCAATGCTAGTTGTCTATGATTCCAGAACAGGTAATGTCAAGCGTTTCATCAAGAAATTGAATATGCGGGCAGTGCCTATCGATGCAAAGGATGAGGTGGACGAGCCGTTCGTGCTGGTCACGTACACAACAGGATTCGGTCAAGTGCCGGAGAAGGTACAGTCCTTCTTGAAGAGCAATGCTGAGAACCTTCGCGGCGTATCTGCCAGCGGCAACCGCAACTGGGGAACAGGCTTCGCCAAGAGTGCTGACACGATCTCCGAGATGTATCACGTTCCCGTTATATTGAAATTCGAATTATCAGGTACGAGTCAGGATACGCAACATTTTGTCGAAAGGGTGCGAACCATTGAAGCATATTGAGTTAAATAACGAGTTAATGCAGCGCGGAGCAGACGGATTCTATCAGCTGGACAAGGATAAAGAGGCTGTTGTCGCATTTATGGAAGAAGTTGAAGAGAAGAGCGTGAAATTCGACTCTCTTCGCGAGAAGCTTGATTACTTAATCAAGAACGATTATTACGATAATGTGTATGACAAGTATACGTACGAGCAGGTCGAGGCTGTATTCGAGCTAACGGCAAACAGCGGCTTTCAATTTCAATCCTACATGGCTGCTTCCAAGTTCTACAAAGACTATGCAATGAAGACAAACAATAAATTGCAGTACTTGGAGCAATATTCGGATCGTGTAGCGATCGTTGCTCTACATCTTGGTGAAGGCGATTCGGCGAGAGCGCTTAGAATTGCTGAGGCGATGATCGATCAGCGCTTGCAGCCTGCGACACCAACATTTCTTAACGCAGGAAAAAGCCGCCGCGGCGAAATGGTTTCATGCTTCCTGCTGGAGATGGACGATTCACTTAATTCCATTAACTTCGTGCTTGGCACATGTATGCAGCTTTCCAAAATCGGCGGCGGAGTTGCCGTCAACCTATCGAAGCTTCGCGGACGCGGAGAGCCGATCAAAGGTGTTGAAGGCGCAGCGAAAGGCATTATGCCTGTATTGAAGCTGATGGAGGATGCATTCTCCTATGCCGATCAAATGGGTCAGCGTAAAGGCTCGGGCGCAGGTTACTACAACATTTTTGGCTGGGATATCATTGAGTTTCTAGATTGCAAAAAAATTAACGCCGACGAGAAGGCACGGATCAAAACGTTGTCGATCGGCCTCATCATACCGAATAAATTTTATGAGCTAGCAGCACAGAACAAACCGCTTTTTGCTTTCGGACCACATTCCGTACACAAAGCATACAACAAGCATCTCGACGATATGGATATGGACGAGATGTACGAAGAACTGCTCGCTAATGAGCTCGTGACGAAGAAGAAAATTATGAACGCTCGTGATATGCTGACAAAAATCGCCTCGATTCAGCTTGAATCAGGCTACCCATACATTATGAATAAATCCAACGCGAACAACGTTCATGCACTGAAGGATATCGGCTCTATCAAAATGTCCAATCTGTGCACGGAAATATTCCAATTGCAAGAAACATCAGAAATTAAAGATTACGGCTATGACGACATCATTCGCCGCGATATCAGCTGCAACCTTGCTTCCCTTAACATTGTAAATGTAATGGAGCATAAGAAGGTGAAGGAATCCGTACATGTTGGTATTGAAGCTTTGACGACTGTAAGCGATTTGTCGAAGATCGACAATGCCCCAGGTGTACGCAAAGCCAATGAGGAGCTTCACTCCGTTGGACTTGGAGCAATGAACCTGAACGGTTATTTGGCCAAGAATAAGATTGCTTATGAAAGTGAAGAAGCAAAGGATTTTGCCGGCGTGTTCTTCATGATGATGAACTACTATTCGCTAGAGCAAAGTATGGAAATTGCCAAAGAGCGCGGTGCTACGTTCAAAGACTTTGACCGTTCGGAATATGCGAAGGGCACGTACTTCACCCGTTATGTGGAGAATGACTTCCGTCCGAAGACAGCTCGCGTGAAGGAATTGTTCGAAGGCATGGAAATTCCATCGCCTGAGGATTGGGCAGCATTGAAAGAAAAAGTCATGCAGCACGGTTTATATCATGCTTATCGTCTGGCTATTGCGCCAACACAAAGCATTTCGTATATTCAGAATGCGACCTCAAGTGTTATGCCGATCGTTGAACATATCGAGACGCGTACGTATGCGAACTCAACAACTTACTATCCAATGCCTTATTTGGAACAAGACAATTACTTCTACTATAAATCGGCTTACAACATCGATCAGTTCAAGCTTATTGATCTGATTGCGGAAATTCAGCAGCACGTCGATCAAGGCATTTCGTCCGTTCTCCACGTAAATAGCAACGTGACGACTCGTGAGCTGGCGCGCTTCTATGTATACGCCGCACAAAAAGGGCTTAAATCCCTTTATTACACGAGAACGAAGCGTCTTTCCGTAGAGGAATGCACGAGCTGCGCCGTTTAATATTAATGTAAGAGACTATAGAAGGTAATCGAAACCGACAGCTTGCGTTTGTGATCGATCTTATCGGTGATTTACGGGGCAAAGAAGGAGTTTATCTAATGAAAGCAGTAAACTGGAACCGGCCAGATGACGATTTCACGTTAACATTCTGGCAACAAAATGTCATGCAGTTCTGGACGGATGAAGAGATTCCGTTATCAGATGACAAAATGGATTGGATGGAAATGACGGATGCTGAGCGCTTGCTTTACAAAAACGTGCTCGGCGGCCTGACTTTGCTTGATACGATTCAAGGCGGCATTGGCATGCCGAAAATTTTGGAGCATGTGGATGGCTTGCAGCGTAAAGCCGTGTTGTCCTTCATGTCGATGATGGAGCAGATACACGCGAAATCGTACAGCAGCATTTTCACAACACTTGCATCCGGTGAAGAGATTGATGAAATCTTCAACTGGGTCGAGGAGAACGAGCAGCTGCAGAAGAAAGCTACGCTCATTTCAACATGGTATTCCAACATTACCACTCCGATTGAGCTGTACAAAGCAATGGCTGCTTCCGTATTCCTAGAAAGCTACCTGTTCTATAGCGGCTTTTTCTACCCGCTTTACTTGGCAGGCCAAGGCAAAATGACAAGCAGCGGCGAGATTATCGACTTGATCCTGCGCGATGAAAGTATTCACGGCTTGTATGTAGGAGTTCTAGCCCAAGAGCTGTTCGCAACGTTCAGCCCAGAGGAGCAAGCGCAGCTTGAAATCGAACTGCATGCTTTGCTAAACGAGCTTTATGAGAACGAGCTAGTGTATACGAAGCACTTGTATGACCCCGTAGGTCTAACCGAAGAAGTAAACATCTATGTTCGTTACAATGCGAACAAGGCGTTAATGAACCTCGGAATGGAGCCGCACTTCCCAGAAGAAGCGGTTAACCCAATCGTATTTAACGGAATCAGCACGCATACGAAGCAGCATGACTTTTTCTCGAAAAAAGGAAATGGCTATGTACGCACCATTCACGTTGAACCGCTTAACGATGAGGATTTCGTTTTTAACTTCTAAATTCATATACTAAACAAAAACATATAAATCGCTATTGATTCTTTCTTTCCTTAGAATTAATAGCGATTTTTTTGTCTGTTTATTTAATATATTTCCCGTGAAATAAAAGGATTGACATCCAAAATGTTCAATGATAGTATCTTTATCCCAAAACAAGTTCGGAGGTATAGCAGTGATTACAATAAACGGTATTAGTAAAACGTATCAGGTTGCGAAGCGTTCTTCAGGGATAGGACAAGCTTTCAAGTCATTATTTCATAGGGAGTACACGGATGTGGAAGCGCTTAATGACATTTCCTTTACAGTTAAGCCTGGGGAAATTGTCGGTTATATCGGACCGAATGGTGCCGGCAAATCGACGACCATTAAAGTAATGAGCGGCATACTCGTGCCCGATAGCGGATCCTGCACCATAATGGGCTATACGCCATGGAAGGATCGCGTCGCTTATGTGAGAAATATCGGAGTGGTTTTTGGTCAGCGCTCTCAGCTTTGGTGGGATGTGCCTGTCATTGATTCCTTCGAGCTGCTGCGGGACATTTATAAAGTGCCGGAGCAGGAATACAAAGCGAATCTAGCGCTGTTAACGGAAACGTTGGAGCTTCAGGATATTATCGGGATGCCGGTAAGACAGCTAAGCCTTGGGCAAAGGATGCGCTGCGAAATCGCTGCCTCACTGCTGCACAGCCCTAGCATTCTCTTTCTAGATGAGCCTACGATTGGACTGGATGCTGCATCCAAAATCGCTGTTCGCCGGTTCATTCGAACCATAAATGAAGAGAAGGGTGTGACGGTTATTTTGACGACGCATGATATGAATGATATTGAAGCGCTGGCGCAGCGGATCATTCTAATCGGGAAAGGCAAGCTTCTTTATGACGGGAGCATTGATGCCATTCGTAATCAATTCGGAACACGCAAGACGATTATAGCATTGTATCGGCAGCAAGAAGCGCCGCTGAAAATAGCAGGAGCTGTGCTTGAATCCTGGTCGCCTGAACGGGCTGTGCTAAGCGTGGATACGGAGCAAGTGCTCATTTCAGAGGTATTGATTTCAATATCCCAGCAGGTCGAACTGATCGATATTATAATCGATACACCGCCGATCGAGGATATGATTATACAATTGTATAAGGAGCACCAAATATAATGAAGGCGTATGTATCGGTGTTTAAGCTGCGGCTTTATCATGGTCTGCAATACCGTGCTGCCGCTCTAGCGGGAATCGCGACGCAATTTTTCTTTGGTTTCATCTTTATTATGGTGTACGAGGCTTTCTACAGCCAATCGACTGCAGCATTCCCTATATCGTTATCACAGCTGATCACCTATGTATGGCTGCAGCAGGCTTTCTTGGCGTTTGTTATGCTCTGGTTCCGCGATAATGAGCTCTTCCAGCTCATCACTTCGGGAAATGTAGCCTATGAGCTCTGCAGACCAAGCGGGATTTATGGGTTATGGTATGCAAAGCTGCTCGCGCAGCGGTTGTCGAGCGCTCTTCTGCGAAGCATGCCAATACTAGTTATCGCTTATATTTTGCCAAAGCCATATGGCATGCCGCTGCCTCATAATAGCGTAAGCTTCCTCTTGTTCGTCCTTACATTGCTGCTTGGATTGCTAATGATGGTCTCTCTCTCCATGCTGATGTACATATCTGTATTTATTACCTTGTCCCCTGCAGGTTCGCTGCTCATGTTTGCCGTAATCGGCGAATTTCTGGCAGGCATGGTCATTCCCGTTCCGCTTATGCCCACTTGGCTGCAGAACATCGTTTATGTGCTTCCATTTCGCTGGGCGGCTGATTTTCCATTCCGAGTTTATTCCGGACATATTCCACAAGACGAGGCTCTGATCGGTGTTGCGATCCAAATTATTTGGCTTGTTCTACTAGTAGGATTAGGCAAATATACAATGACGAGGGTGCTGCGAAAAATAGTTGTACAGGGAGGGTAACGGAGATGAGGCTTTATTGGAAATATATAGTTATTTTATTCAAGTCGCAAATGCAATACCGTACCTCGTTCTGGCTGCTGACTTTAGGGCAATTTCTTGTGCCGTTCTCGGTATTTGCTGGTTTATATTTTTTGTTTGAGCGCTTTGGACAAATCCAAGGATGGAACTTCCAAGAGGTAGCGCTTTGTTTCTCGATCATTCATATGGCATTTGCAATTAGTGAATGCTTTGCGCGGGGCTTTGATTCCTTCTCGGGAATGGTTGTGAATGGAGAGTTCGATCGTGTGCTGGTACGTCCTCGCAGTACGGTACTCCAAGTGCTTGGCTCCAAATTTGAGTTTACTAGAGTGGGTAGGCTGGCTCAAAGCACACTCGTTTTAATTTGGGCCATTAGCCAGCTTCCAATAGAATGGACAATGCTTAAAGCTATTACTCTGTTTTTTATGGTGATTAGCGGATTTTTTATTTTTGCAGGAATTTTTATGCTTGCGGCAGCCATGTGCTTCTGGACGATCCAGGGTCTTGAGGTTGCGAATATATTTACAGATGGCGGTAAGGAGATGGCTCAGTATCCGCTAAATATTTATCAGAAATGGGTAACTCGCTTTTTCACCTTTATTATCCCGTTCGGCTGCGTCAACTATTTGCCATTGCTCTATATTTTGGACAAAACAACCGGGAACGATCTGCCATACATCTTAGCACCTGCTGCTGGAATCGTCTTTATTGCACCATGTATGCTTGTATGGCGAGTAGGCGTGCGGCATTATCGGTCAACAGGCTCGTAGCTAAAGAAGGGCAATTGTCATGTAACAAAACGATGACGATTTCGTTACAAGAGCAGGGAAACGCTGCGTGCTGTTGAATAATAGCTCTAAATAGAGTGAATAACGTTATACGATTAGAAAGAGGAGGGGCAGAGCTTGAAATCGATTGAAGTACGAGAGCTTGCAAATAAATTTTCATTAGAGGTTCTTGCGGGTGCGGATAAGCTGGATCGGAAAATAGTAAAAGCTCGCGCATACCGTCCAGGGCTTGAATTTGTTGGTTATTTCGATTTCTTTCCGCAGCAGCATGTGCAAATTCTTGGAAGGAAAGAGATTACTTATTTGCATACACTAACGGAGGATGAACGTAATCATCATATTGGAAATATAGTGAAATATCATCCGCCATGCTTTGTCGTTACCTCCGATCAGGAGGGATTAAAATATTTGACCAAATATTGTGAAGAGGAAGGCATTCCGCTGCTTCGGACTAAGGTCATGACAGCGCCGTTCCTCGGTATGCTGGATGCGTATCTGCTTAAAGCACTCGCACCGGAAATTTCCATTCACGGTGTATGCCTGAATGTTTCGGGAATCGGAATTATATTGCGCGGTAAATCAGGCATTGGCAAAAGCGAGACAGCGCATACGCTGATCCGTCGAGGCCACCGGCTTGTAGCTGACGACATTATCGTACTGAAAAAGCTGAGCTCGCAAACATTGCTTGGCTCTCACAACGAGACTACAAAGGAATTTCTAGCACTTCGCAGCGTAGGTCTTGTGAATGTGGTTAGGCTTTATGGCAGGAAAGCTTTTCAGGATGAGACACGAATCGTGCTTGATATTGAGCTGACGAAGTGGCGTGATAATGAACTGAACAACGAGCTGGAGCTGGAGCAGAAGTTCACAGAATACATGGATGTGAAAATCCCGCATATTGAAATTCAGCTGCAGCCGGGCAGAGATGTGGCAGGACTGATCGAAGCAGCAGCTAATAACTGGTACCTGAAGCAGCAAGGATATAGCGCTGTGGAAGAATTTATGAAGCGTTTGGAATTTGAATAGTAAACGACTACCATATAAGAATGAAACATGTTACACTATTTGCAGATCAAGCTCATCCTAGCGCACAAGTCCTGACAGATTAGAAGGAGGAAATCGCGTGGAAAACTGCTCAATCGTAACAAAGCCTGCTCTCCACTTAGTTGGAATTAGCTACTGCGGTCCGTATTCAACCTTTCCGGACGAGGCCATTCGGCTGCAAACTGAGTTTTTGAAACGAAAGCATGAGCTGAATGACGCATCAAAATCTACTGTACTGTATAGTCCTTATTTCGGAAATGAAGTGTTTGCGACTTATTGGGCTTGTTATGAAGTGCAGCATTTGGAAGAAGTTCCGCCAGGTATGGTGCAATTTACAATCCCAGAGCATCGATATGCGATGGTAGCCTGCTCCAATAAACGGATCGGCGAAGGCTATGAACAGCTGCATACTTGGATAAACGAAATGCGCATTGAGAAGCAAGAAAATGCGGTTTCCCTAGAATTGTTTTATATTGACGAGCATCATTTGGAGGAAGAGCCGGTCGAACTGCTCATTCCGCTCAAAGATTAATGCATATGAAGTACTTGCACGCAGACGAAACGGAGTAATGAATGGCAGACATTCACTCCGATTCGTTTTGCGAGGGCAGGTTCTTTTTTTTTTGCCATCATTAATGGTAACTTTTGCATGCTGGAGTGCGTTTATAAATGAAAAGGGGTGAAGGCTATGAAAACAATAGCACGAAGCAGTATTATTTTAATAGCAGCGCTGCTTACTCTTCTCATTATATCTCCAACCAAAAGCAATGCATGGTCATGTTTTGAAAGTACAGAGCCGAAACAATTACTTGAAAGAAATGATTCGGTCTTTATCGGCAAAGTGATCGACATATCTTATGAGAACGTAGGAAGTATCAATAAGAAAAGCAGGGCAACATTTGAAATCGAGTCCTCCTGGAAGGGGAATAACGCTAACCAAGTAACGGTCGTTACTTCAGTTGGCAGTCAATTTCAACAAGGGGACGAATATCTTGTATATGCTTATCAAACAACGGAAAACAATTATTTATATAAGTATGAAGCGGGTGAATTAGCAACAGATTCTTTATGTAACGGAACGAAAGAGATATCGCTGGCTGCTTATGACATTGAACAGTTGGATAAAGCGGGACAATCGAACAAAACGATTCTGTTTATTCTTTTTCCAATACTGCTCCTCTCACTGGCTATCGTGATGTCATTACTGATCGTAAAACGCAGACGCAAGAGAAACTAATAATCGATTAATGAAGGAGTCTGAGGTGTGATAAGAAAGCTTCGATAAATTATATTTATATATTTGATCAAAACAATAATATTTCCTTCATTACGCATGAATGATATGATTCCTATACTAAGAAAATATGGGTTTTTATGTGTGTGGAGGAGTGATGACAGTTATGGGAAATGAAGAAATAGCTAAGCGGTTCGAGAACTTTGCCAGCAAGGAATGCAGGGGTTCAAGTGAATGGTATGAGTATATTTCGATTCATATTGCTGGAGATGTTGAGATTCTTGAAATCGCTTCCCATGCGAGAGCAGGACAGCCAATTCCGAATCTGTTCTTTGGCGCGGTTCACTATTTGCTGCTGAGCGGGACAGATCACAAGCTGGGACAGTATTATGCCAGTATGGTACAAACGCCCAAGAAGCTGGACCAGCAAGCTTACCCTCATTTCAAAGATTTCTGTCTTTCAAATCGAAGCAGAATCGTGTCACTCCTTCAAAATAAACTAGTCCAGACGAATGAAGTGGCACGCTGCGCCTATCTTTACCCTAGCTTCTGCTTTATTTATAAGAAAGCACTAAAGCCTTTAGCATTGATTGAAATAGGGACAAGTGCGGGCTTGCAGCTTTTGTGGGATAAATATAGTTACACTTACCATTCGGATGATCTGTACGGTGACCGCCATTCGAAAGTTATTATCAGCTCGGAAATAAGAGGGGACAAGATGCCCTTTCTGCAAAAAGAGATTCCTCCGGTAGCCCTGAGATATGGTATCGATCTGCATATAAATGATGTGAATAACAAGGAAGACTATGTTTGGCTGAAATCCTTAATCTGGCCTGAGCATGAAGATAGACGTTCTTTATTTGAGCAAGCTGCCAATTGTATGAAGGAAAACCACGTACAATTGATTGAAGAAAACGGCGTTACCTTTCTCCCCCACATCATAGAACAAATTCCTCATGAAACAGCAATCTGTATATTTCATACGCATGTAGCCAATCAATTCCCTGAGCAAGCCAAATATGAGCTGCTTCACTATATAAACAAGATAGGTAAAACAAGAGACGTATTTCACTTATACAATAATATGTGGGATTCTAAGCTTCATCTTGATTATTTTATAAGTGGGAGAGAATATAACGAAACGGTAGCCGAGACAGAAGGTCATGGCAGATGGTTTCAATGGGAGCTTAAAGAATGATAATCATAGGAATAGAAGGTGCAAGTGCTGTTGGAAAGACAACTACATCTGCAAAACTAGCTGCTGAACATGGCGCGTTTCATATCCCAGAAGTGAATACATGGTGGAAAGAACGGCCTGTTCCGGAGTATCAGGAATGGTGGTTTGAACGACAGGTTGATCGCTGGAGCATTGCCCAAAAAAATGCAAAAAACCATCCTTTTGTAGTCATTGACATCGATTTATTTCAATCGTTCTGGTAAAACTGGTCGTTTGATTTTACATTATTTGATAATCAGTCCTTAGAATTTGTGGATAACTATTATCGGAAGCTTATTTTACAACAAAAAATCGACTTTCCTGATCAATATTATGTGCTTGTTACGAATGATCACGAATTAAGAAAGAGGAAAGAGAATGATGCAACAAGAAGGCGTGGAGGATTTGAAATGAATTTGCAAATCATCGAGCCTCAGAAGTATTACTTCGAAGCGTTAAATGCTTTCGTTCCAGGACTTGTTCATTTTATAGAGGCCGCCGATATTGAAAAAAATGTTGATATCATTATGAATACGATGCCAACACAAACGCGAGAGCATACTTATTCCATTGAACTATATGATTATATGGTGGATTGGTTGAGAGAGCATAAGGCTTCTCAATTTAGAGCGTAGTTTATCAATGATCCTATTTTACTGTTGCCCCGGGGAAGATGATTACCAAATCGGTGTTATACAGGCTATTTAACATTTAAGCTATGTTAAGGGGTGAGCGAATGTTAGAAATCTTACAGCAACAATACGATTGGATCAAATCCGCAAGAAAAAACCTGTTTACGTTTTTGGAAGAGATTCCGCCTCAATTATTACATCAAACGAATCCTAATTTTGGGCAAGGATCAATCATACGGGCTCATATTCATGTTGCCGATTCTTATAGGTTCTGGCTGGAATCCTTCGCGTTAAAGAAGTTAAGCGAACATAAGGATACTACTGCAAACGAGATTGAACGTGCAGATGTGAGGTATGTCCGTGAAAGATTTGCGGAAGTAGATGAAGTTGTGCAACGATTCATGAACGTATATTGCGATCGCTGGTATGAACCCATCGAGCAAGATGAGGAATGGAAGAGCTATCCGAGGACACCTATTCCGTTGCTGCTGTTAACCCATGCTATAACACACGAATTTCATCACAAAGGCCAAATCGTATTAATAGCAAGACATTTGGGTACTCCGCCTCCTGCCGATGATCGCTTAGGCGGGCTGTTTACCTAATTCCAAAAATTGAGAAGAGGTATACGAATGGAAAATTTAGGGACTATGAACGTAAATGTCATTACTTTGTTCGTTGAGGATCTGCATGCTTCGAAGTCGTTTTATCAAGAGGTCTTTAGCCTTTCCCCCGTTTATGAAGACGAAAACTCCGCTGTTTTTAACTTCGCCAACATGAGCATTAATCTGCTGGTCATTCCTGCCGCGGTGGGGCTAATAGCTCCCGAAACGGTTGCAAGTAGAGAGGCCGGGTCGCGGTTCCAGTTCACTATCCGAATAGAAGACGTGGATGCAGTCAGCGACGAACTGAAGGCGCATGGTGTCGCTCTTCTCAACGGCCCGATGAATCGGCCGTGGGGCGTGCGCACCGCAAGCTTTGCCGATCCGAGCGGACATATTTGGGAAATTGCGCAACAAATAGGCTAAAGATAAGCATAAAACGAGGTGATAAGAAGTGATGTTGACATGTGAATCGAATGATTTAGAAGATTATTTGAAGGAATCAGACGAAATTGATTTCAGTCACCATTCAATTAGACAATTATCATCAGAATTATTTAATAGCTCCATAAATGAAATTGAATTTGTGAAAAAAACATATGAATTTGTTCGTGATGAAATAGCACATTCATGGGATATATATACATCACCAAATCAGCAAACCATAGATGTACTAAAGAAAAATACAAATTGCCTGAACATGTATATTTACAAATTGCCAACAAGCCTATAACGGATGAGGATAATGTTAAAGGAGATCGTTTAATTGCTTCAATTAGCCAAGGAATTTAGCTTGCATCAAGAGATTACCGTTTATGAAGCTGGACAATTATATGGAGAAATAGGGAAATTCCGATTTTTACAGTTTTCAGATGATGCTGTGCAGGGTGCAATTGATTTGAAGGATCCGAAGCGCATCGTTCTGGAATATCCGAGAGCTATTATTCATTTAATGGAATGTAATCACTTGTTATTCGACGACGTATTTGTTATTGGACACGGAATTGGAACGATTGCCGGGCATTATCCGAACAAGTCATTTACAATAGCGGAAATAGACGAAAAAGTTGTAGAGCTGAGCAGGACATTTTTTAATTATCGCAAGGATAATGTGATGGTCGGAGACGGGCGCCAAATGCTGGAGAATGAAGCTCCACAAAAATTTGATTATATTATTTTAGATGCTTTTACTAAAGAGGGTACTCCTTTTCATTTAACGACTATAGATTTTTTTGAAATGACTAAACAAAAGCTCAACGCCCGAGGATCGATTATTCTAAATCTTATGGGGAAAACCAAAAACGATAAATTAATTAATGCTATTTATTCCACACTTAAAAAAACATATGCTTACTCCAAAGTTTTCGTTCTTCCTGGAGCGAATGCGGTAGATATACAAAATATGATTGTAATAGGCAGCAACAAATCCATTGATTATGAGCAGCGCGCAATGGCCGGTTTCATTGAAATTGAGTTAGAGGAAGGTCATATTATCGTCGATCGTAAGTCAGGGCTATAAAATGAAGGGTTTGCTAGAGCCTCATACAGGTAATGAGCTATTAAGCAGCAATAAAGGTTATTTAAATGTAGTTCAAGAATTAAAAGGTATGGATCAACCATAATCTTTCCAGAGGAGAGGTTTCGATGTCGGCAAATTATGAAAGCAAGATCAAGCATTTCTCAGCTATCTTCTTTGTTACAGACCGAAAGCGAGTACTGGACTATTACAGCAAATTAGGTTTTTGGTGTGATTACGATATGGGCTTTGCCGAACGTGAAGGCTTAATGATGATTTTTCATGAAAGTGACAAAGCAGCGGCTACTCCTCCAAACTATCCTGTTCATGGACATAATGCCGTAAACGTATATGCGATGGTAGAAGGTATTAATCAATTGTATGAGGAATTTAAATCCAAAGGGGCACTATTTCAATACGATCTAACAACCAATGAGTATCAGATGCAGGAATTTGCAATAAAAGATCCACATGGGTATACGATTGGCTTTGGAGAATCTTTAGTATAAAAAAGAAAAGGCAGGCGGCTTCTTTATGAGACAGAATAAATATGATGATTCAGCATTTTTTGCAAATTACAGTAATATGCCGCGTTCAATCGGCGGTTTGAATGCAGCTGGGGAATGGCAAGCCTTCCGTGCATTGCTCCCGGAGCTTAATGATAAAAAAATACTTGATATTGGCTGCGGCTTTGGATGGCATTGCCGATATGCGCGCGAACAGCAGGCTCAATCGGTTGTAGGGATAGACCTCTCTGAGAATATGCTAGAGCGTGCAAGAGCGATGACGAACGATTCACAAATAACTTATAGACGATTGGCAATTGAAGATATGGATTTTGCCGCTGGCGAGTTCGATGTGGTCATAAGCTCACTGGCTCTGCACTATGTGGAGCACTTCCACATCATTTGCCGGAAAATTTATGAATACCTGGTACCTGGCGGCACATTCGTGCTCTCGGTCGAGCATCCAGTCTTCACCTCGATCCCTGCGCAGGATTGGGTCTACAACTCGCAAGGTGAGAAATTGCATTGGCCTGTGGATGACTATTATAGCGAAGGTATACGGCAAACGAGGTTTTTAGAAAATGATGTTATTAAGTTCCATCGAACAGTCGCTACCTATATGAATGCATTGCTTGAATCAGGTTTCCAAATTACAAAGCTGTCTGAACCTCAACCAACGGCAGAAATGTTGGCGAATATTCCAGATATGCAAGATGAATTGCGTCGACCGATGTTTCTCATGATTGCAGCGGTTAAGGTAGAGGGACCTCAATAAATATGTTACATACATATGAGCAGGCGCGATGGTAGCCTGCTTATTTTATTAAGGAAAGCAAGATGTGGTTCTAGAGAGGTATGTTTATTTAGCGAGAATCATAACCATTTATTCATCTCCGAAATCAATTATAAACCATGGAATTTACAGAAAGTTAAACGTGAGGTTTATGAAAACTAGATGATTAATTTCCCGGGAATTAATATTGCAAAGTCTTTCAGTGATCACAACTGCACAAGAATAGATGTACTATATGGCCATTAAAGCCAATTTCAATTAGAAAGGTTGGTTAAGTTGAACAGAGTTTTAGTTCCTGCTTCTAGAAAAATTCGTATATTTGCATCAATCATTAACTATGTACCTATTTTGTTGTTTTTCATAGTGGCAGGCCGCGGTGGGGAGTTTAACAGCTGGGATATGGTTGTTTTCCTTTTTACCCTGATTTTCTTAATAACTCAGCTGATTCTTTATTTTACGAAAGGACAAACAGTAGGGAAAATGATATGTAAGCTTCATATTTATACGTATGATCAGCAGAAAGCGAAAGCTGACAAACTGTTTTTACGGTTGCTCCTCGGTCCATTTCTGAGTATGTTCTTTCCTTATATGTTCGCCAATTACGGCTTCATTTTATCGAAAGATAAACAGTGCCTTCACGACAAATTCACAAAAACATATGTTGGCATTTGGAGAAATGAATTTGAACTTGCTATTAAAACTCCAGCAGAAATGATGGCAGCACGTCGCAAAGCAGCTTTAGCCATTGATATTCTTATTCCAGTATTTATTACAGCAATCATGTTGGGCTTGTACTTTATCATAATCCTTCTCTGGATTGCCCTCGGAATTATAACTGTGGGATATACATTTTTTATGGATTGGCCGTTTATTAATAATCTCCCTAGATATCTCATAATTAGTGGCGTTGCAATAACAGTTATCATTTACATTGTTGAAGCTATTCTTATATCTACTCGACGTACTACAATTGGAAATATGATCATTAAGGTTAAATAGATGAGCTTCATTATTTCTTTATATATTCTCATAAGTATAGGTGGTTGAAGATGATTAAATATCCAAGTTTAAATACTGGTGCAGCTATAGGTGTGACAGCACCTTCATCTGGAGTGCCAATGGAATTACATGACATATTAAAGCTTGCATGCAATCGTATGGAGTTGAAAGGATTCAAAATCATTTGCGGAGATACGGTATGGACTCAAAGCAAAGCAAAATCAACAACTGCTAAAAAGCGTGCTGAAGAATTTAATGAAATGATGAAAGATGAGAATATTGATATCATTATTCCTCCGTGGGGCGGAGAGCTATTGATTGAGATGCTAGAATATGTTGATTTTGATCATATAAATGAAAAGTGGATACTGGGATATTCAGATTTAAGTGTACTATTACTAGCAATCACTTTAAAAAGAGGGATAGCCACTGCTCACGGCACTAATCTCGTTGATTTAAGAGGGGAATATTGGGATGGAACAACAGCTATGTGGCATAATGTTTTGTCAACGCATACTGGCGGGTCAATTCTTCAATGCTCTTCGGCCAAATATCAGAAAGAATGGCAACATGATAAACCTTCACCTTGTATTTTTCATTTAACAGATCAAACCTATTGGAAAACGACTTCAAATCATAATTTGAAAATGAATGGGCGTTTATTGGGAGGATGTATAGACGTAATTAGACATCTTGTCGGTACACCATTTGGTAATGTACATGCCTTTAGAAATCAATTCATTAATGGAGAACAAGTTTTATGGTATCTAGAAAATTGCGAGTTATCGACAACAGACTTACGCAGATCACTTATTCAGATGAAGTTAGCAGGTTGGTTTGAACATTGTTCAGGTATTATGTTCGGTCGAAGTTCGGCAAATCATCCCGTTGATGATTATACAGTCGAGGACGTCTATAAAGAGCTTTCAGATGAGCTCCAAATACCAATAATTTACGACATTGATTGTGGCCATGTTCCTCCACAAATTACTTTCATTAATGGGGCTTATGCTGAAATAGAAGTAGAAGAGGGCAGAGGAAAAGTATTGCAGTACTTTAACCCGTAATTACTATTAAAGTAATGTCTGATTTTTACTAAAAGGAGGTAGGCGCATGAAAATATTCGTAGCCGGGTCAACAGGCGCTATTGGCCGTTTGTTACTTCCGAAATTAGTACAAGCAGGTCATAAGGTTATTGGAATGACCCATAACAAGTCAAACAAAGATGCCATACAGCAAATGGGTGCAAGAGCTATTATCGCTGATGCTTTTGATCGGGAGCGGATGATCTCAGCAATAGGTGAAGTGCAGCCAGAGGTTGTCATCCATCAACTCACTTCATTAAGCAATTGGAATCTTGCGGATAATGCCAGGATTAGAATAGAAGGAACCCGAAATCTAGTTGACGCTATGTTGGCAGCAGGCGTGACACGAATTATAGCGCAAAGTATTTCATGGGCATATGAACCGGGCAAGATGCCCGCATCGGAAGATGTATCTATGGATGTTGGATCACCGATGCCGCGGAAATCGACTATAGACGGCGTAATCGCGTTGGAACAGGCTGTTGCTGAGATACCCCATCACGTTATTTTGCGGTACGGAATGCTCTACGGGCAAGGAACTTGGTACGATCATAAGGGAATGATGGCAGAAAAAGTACTACATAAGGGAGTCGAAGCAACGGAAGGAGTTACTTCCTTTCTTCATGTGGAGGATGCTGCTGCTGCAGCACTGCTCGCATTGGATTGGCCGTCAGGCCCTGTTAACATCGTGGACGATGAGCCTGCTGCGGGAGTAGACTGGCTTCCTGTCTATGCGAATGCGTTAAAAGCGCCAAAGCCTGAATTTAAGCCTGGTAGAAACCGAGGAGAGCGTGGAGCATCAAATGCTTTGGCACGAAAGGTTTATGGCTGGGTCCCGCTTTATCCAACCTGGAGGTCAGGATTTGCTCAAGACCTTAATCCAGACAATTATTCGTGATACAAATGAACTCGTCATCTCGTTATGCCGCAATCCAAGTCCATTTGATAGTATTACCTGAACTAACAAGTCTGCTTTAATGGTATATACAGCCATTAGAGCAGACTTGTTGCTGCTTAACTTTCTTTTTTGGAAATACCATTTAAACTTGGGACATAATCGGCAGCTTTATCGTTTGTTAAGGGATGAACGGGTTCAGTGAGATTATCGTTATCTTGTACGTTGTTTTTCTTATCTGCTCGGTTATCTTCGCGGTCCAATTTAGGATCGGCGCTATTTTTGGGCATGAATTTCACCTCCATCTTCTCATGCATAGTATGAGAAAATCGTTTGCATTTTATCCCAGCCGTTCGGCTTGATCGGCGCATTAGAGTTATCAAATGATATGTATTAATTAAGAAACAACATAATCAAACAACGGCGGTCTAATTTCTTGAAAAAGTGAAACAATATGAAATATTGCTTCGTCTTCATGAATAAGGAGTTGATAAATATGTCGCTTAAAAAAAGCGGGCTTTTCATATTCATGATATGCCTCATACTGTTGTCAGCTTGTTCTGGAGGAAAGCTTGGAGGAAACAACTCTAATCTGACAGGCAATGACAATCAGCCGCCTGCGCAGACTGAAACAACGCCAGTAAAGGCCATTGCTAAAGGAGAAATCATACAAAAAAATGAGGATCAATGGTTGATTACCACTTATGTCGATAAAGGTGAAGACTCTTATGTAGATGCATATTGGTTTAAGTTGAATGATTCCACGGAGCTGCTAGATAAGCAAGGAGCAGCAGTGGCAGTCGAGGAAGTACCAATTGGATCACAGGTTGAAGCCTGGCATGATGGAAAAGTAGTGGAGATTTCTCCTGGTAAAACAAACGCTGTAAAAATCATTATACTCGATGATGAGAACTATTCTACAGCTGTACATGTTGGCAGAGCAGCGGCTATAAGATTTGCGCTGGATGCGCAAACAGAGCTTGGTGGTACATGGGCAATTAAGCAAGCCGCTCTTGATTCGGCAAATGAATTTTGGTCCGTCGAGCTTGTGCAACAACAACATATCAATCAACCGATAACTGTGCGCCTGAATGCCAAAACGGGTGAGATCGTTCCAGTTCCTGCAGCGGAGAATGACGCATTCCGTGTATATACACCTCGGCCTGACGAAGAATTAGGTCCTGTATTCCATGTGGAAGGGGAAGCTCGCGTATTCGAAGCTGCATTTAGCTGGCATTTGGAAGACGGTCATACCATTTTGGATGAAGGCCATGTGACCGCGGAGGAGGGCGCACCCGGATGGGGGAAATTCCAATTCGATGTAAGCTACGAGCACGCTTCGCAGCCCAACATAATGTTATTTCTTTATGTCTACAGCGCCAAGGATGGCAGTATAGAGAAACAATTGATTATCCCGTTGAAAGTGCCGAAGGAGCTCATCAAATATTCAACTGACAAGTAGTGCGGTAACTAATTGCGTAAATGGCTAGCCGCCCACGGGCGGCTTTTTTTATGATGTGGAGAGGTTATGATGTTAGAATAGAAAAAGACCCTCATGGAGGGTCTTGTGGTGATTAAATCAAGGCGATGGCAAGAAGGGTAAACAGAGATAAAGTTAGAATCCCGGCTCCAGACCATCCCGATATTTGGGCTTTACCGGACGTACGAACTCCGCCTGACATCTGTAAGTAAACATTGTTACTATCAACGCCGACAATTTCACCCTCGTAGCATCGGCCATAGCAATCATGAATGCGAACTCTGCGATTCATATATCTTCTGCTTAAATGATACATTTCCATACTAGTTCTACCTCCTCTCATCATCAACACATGGTGTCCAAGTCAGATTATTGAGAAAGAATAGAAGGAAGTCTATTCGTCTCAACTTCTATATTCTATGAGGGCAAGAACTACGAGGACTGGACTTCTCACATAATGTGCTAAAGAATCAGAGTATTACTCAGCTAATAGACTAAAGGTGAGAAACTTTACTTTCATCCCTCGTTTCATTTATGCTATGAGAGAATGCTCTATAACACGATAAGTCTTCTAAAGCGATTCGCGAATAAAAGCTTGTAGACATTAGGCTAATAGAATCGGTTGCCGAATGAACGGTGGCCGATCATTTTTGTATATTACTAAGAAACGGAGAGATTAGATATGTACGAATTAAAAACAAAAGAAAATGATAACAGCGTTCTTGAGTTTATTGAAAATGTGGACAACATGAACAAAAGGGAAGATGCGTACAAATTATTAGATATTTTTACGGAGACAACTGGTTATAAAGCGATGATGTGGGGGCCAAGCATTATAGGATTCGGTTCCTATCATTATAAATACGCATCGGGCCACGAAGGAGATGCGCCGCTTGTTGGCTATTCGCCTCGTAAAGCAAAAATCAGTTTGTATTTTCCGCAATGTTTTGCACAACGAGAGGAATCATTACAAAAGTTTGGAAAACATACGTCTGGAAAAGGTTGTGTGTACATAAATAAAGTATCAGATATTAATATTGATGTATTGAAAGAGTTAATTAATCATTCTGTAGCCTATTTGAATGAAACTTATCCCAATCATTAGATCAGGTTCACAAGGAGACTGCCAAATGATTATTAGAAAGTTCAACGAATCAGATATTAGTGGAATTGTCTCCTTGTTCTACGAGACGGTACATACGATAAATAAACAGCATTATTCGCAAGAACAGCTTGAAGCCTGGGCACCCAAAGATGAAGAGAAGTGTAAGCATACAGTTTGGAGGGAATCTCTTCGTCACAATATTACATATGTTGCTGAAACCAACGATCAAATCGTTGGTTTTTCTGATATGTCGGAAGATGGCTACATAGATAGACTTTATGTTCATAAAGATTTCCAAAGACAAGGAATAGCTAAAGCCCTGCTTAACACGCTTGAATCCGAATCAAGAAAACGTGGACTTCATGAAATGAGTACAGATGCAAGTATTACAGCGAAACCTTTTTTTGAACGACAAGGGTTTGTAATCATTCAAAAGCAGATTGTTGAACGAAGAGGTGTTGCATTAACGAATTACAAGATGATTAAGCAGCTGCTACCGTAAACCGATCTACTTTGTCGTACAACATAACCAAGCCCATCATAATCTGCTTCAGCAAGTATTCGAGCGGCTGGCTGGGAAGGTCTTATCGCACAGTACTTCTCAAGGTGTTCAAGCTTTATTTATGTCTGGATTTAGTGAATGCAGACGAATTTGCGGAGGGTCGAACGACGAATTATATAGTCCAAAAGAACTGAGAAGAAAGTATTGCTAAAATAAAAATGTTCTGTATAATATGTTTTGAAAGCGTTCTCGAAAAAGAACCGTACATATACTTTTTAAAGAACGAAAGTGAGGATGAGCCTCATGAGATCAACTAGAAAAAAAATATATAGTAAAAATAAAAGAAAAACAATTAATCGAATAATAGTAGGTGCTACAGTGACATTATCACTTATAGTGTTATCACAAGTTACTGAAAAGACATTCGCATTTTTTACTGACTCACAAACAATAAATGCTTCATTCAAGACAGCTTTTGTGTTTCCAAGTTCTTTACAACAGATTATTGGAAGTTTACCCAAAATTGAATGCGAAGCTTGCGATGAGAAGCAACTTAAAGCTTATGAAGAATTGGCCAATAAACTAGATCAAGAAATTACTTTTTATTATATCCGAGCATCAAGAGAGTCTGATTCAAATAATACTGTTAATTCAAAAATAGTTTATAACTATGTATCAGATGCATATCATGAGTTTGAAATGAAAAAACAAATACTCTTAGACCAAATAACATCAATTAGAGATGAATTAGCAAGAAAAGAATCGGAAGAAAAAGAGAAAAAGGAAAAAGAGAAAAAAGAAAAAGAGAAAAATGAAGCTGAAGCGAAAGAAAAAAAGGAACAAGAAACACAACTGAATGAAGAGATTGAAAATCAAACTTCAGATCATAATAATGATATGTTTCAGCCAGAAGAACAAACAGAAACCCTCAGTGAATCAAATAACGAAAATAATGAACAAAAAGAAAATCAAGTTGATGAAATGGATAAGCAAAATACAATGACACAAAATAATCAATTATATGGAGTGGAAGATAACAATAACGAAAGTATTACAAATAATGATGATAACCAATAAGTAAAATCTGGATTATTCAAACTAAGTGTGTTAGTTTAACAGTTCAAATTATTGGTCTTGTATTGAAATTTTGTTCGTTATTAAGAACATTTTTCGAGTGTATTAATCGTTATATGAAAGGAGATAACTGTGGATAATCTGTTTAAGAAAACACTTTGGATTATTGGGAATGTAATTTTTATTTTAATACTAATTTTTTCACTGACTATTGGGTTCTTTTTTATTAAAAGCAAGATTAATGGCGAGGCGCCTAACATTGGCGGAAACAAAATGTACGTTGTGTTGACTGGAAGTATGGTGCCTGTGTTTGAACCTGGAAGTATTGTTATAGCTAGAGAGATTAAAGCAGATCAAATTGTCCCAAATGATATAGTTGCCTTTAAGGACCCAAGGGATACAAGCAAACTAATTACACACCGAGTTGTTCAAGTTAACCAAAATAATGGTTCATTAAGTTTTGTTACCAAGGGCGATGCAAACGATAGTGAGGATCCTTTCGTTGTTCCAGCGGATAATCTAACGGGCAAAGTAAATTATTGGGTTCCTTACGCGGGGTATATTTTACAATTTTCGAAAAGTTCAACGGGAATTAAGCTTTTCCTAATCATAATCCCAGGAAGTCTGTTCATTTTAGGCCAACTATTAAAAATAATAAAGATTTTAAAGGAAGAGAAAAGGAGAAAGCAAGAAGTGAAAAACAAGGGAATTATGTCATGAAATTTCCAGAATAAACTTGGTTAATTTATTGCACACTGTACGCTTTTAAACCTACTAAACGATCTTACTAATATAAAATGCCTATGTACAGTTGTGTATTTTAAATTAAATAAATCTATTAGTAAAGGGGGTGATTAATTTTGTAGCTCGGTCAAGAAAGTTGACACAGTTTTAAGCATCCAGAAGTTGCTCGTAGTACTTTTCTCGCATTGATGCGGGTCATGTAGGGCAATTCCCTTTACGACTCATACGCCCAAACATGAAGTTAGTTACTGGTCGCTCGCGGTATACCATTTAAGCATACTGCGATCCTCGATCAAAATGGTGGATTAAGTCTTTGGGTGGCTTTAGGCGCTCAGCGGCCTTATCGAATTGTTCTAGCATAATCTCCTTAGTCAAACAGGTGTTTATGAAAAACGATCTTTTTTATTTGAGTTATTGTAACAGGTTGCTATTACGGTGTGTCCGCTTTTTAGTCTAGCTTCATTGTTATGGGCTTTAGTAGATACTAATCGATACATAATACTAATAAAGGGAGAGATTTAATTGAAAATGAAAAAGAATTTATTACTAAGCGTAGGATCTTTGGCTTTAGGGGTAGCGCTTGTTACTGGAGCGATATTCTCTGATTTCTCGAGCAGTGGAGAAGTTAAGGATAACAAATTTACTGCAGGCACTTTAACAATGGATTTAGGCGATGCTGCTAATACAGCGAAATGGGTAAGTCCCGAAAACTGGGCTCCGGGTGAAGAAATAACATCAACACTTAATATTAAAAATACTGGAAATGTTGATGCACACCATATTTATTTCGGGTTTAAAGATGTTAATAATGGTGGCGGCTTTAATAATGTAAATCTTCTAGATAAAATTATTGTAACAAGTATTACAGAAACAGTTGATGGTGTAGCAACTGGTGTTGATTCTGCACCATCTATTGATTCTCAAATTGGTAATGGCGATGGAGTACTAACATTAAAAGAGTTTTCTGACTTTATGCAAAATGGTTATGGATACTATACAGTTGATGATAGCGGTGATGGGGCCATATTGAAGGCTGGTGACGAAGATGAGTATTCTTTAACATTGACTCTCAAATTCGCTAATGATGCAGGAAACGATTATCAAGGAACGACAGCAGGATTTACATTAATGGTCAATGCTACTCAAAATTCACCAACAGATGGACTTATTGACATTCACAATATTAAGATGCAATAGGGTAAGATAAGGATATAAGGTAAAAGGGGGAAAGCACTCGCTTTCCCCTTTTGAATTATTTCGGAGGCTCGGGCAAGCAAATGCTGCGGGGGTCAGTTATTATTTGCAACGCTAAACTAAGGAAGAATAATGCTAAGCATTGTAATGATTCGAGAGGAATGATGAAGCGTGAGTTATCCCATCTATATGGTCGATGCATTTACAAATATCAAATTCAAAGGGAATCCTGCAGCGGTATGCTTGCTTGACGCTCCTCAAGAGGAGGAGTGGATGCAGCAGGTAGCTGCTGAGATGAATCAGTCGGAAACGGCATTTGTCTCTCCAGGCAGTGAGGGATATGATCTGCGCTGGTTTACGCCAACCGTAGAGATGGACTTATGCGGACATGCTACTCTTGCTTCTGCTCACGTATTATGGGAAACAGGGAGATTGGATAGGGGTGAGGCTGCTCGGTTTATAACGAAGAGCGGATTATTAACCTGCAGCCTTTCGGGTGATTGGATCGATATGGATTTTCCGTCTGAAACGGCGGAAGCGGCGATTGCCCCTGAGGAGCTTGTTCAGGGACTTGGCCTCATACCTAGATATGTGGGCCGCAATCGAATGGATTATTTGGTCGAGGTAGACAGTGAGGATACGGTTCGATCACTGCGTCCAGATTATGGTATGCTAGCACGGATTCCAGCGCGCGGCGTTATTATTACGAGCCGGGCATCTCGTGCTGAAGCCTATGATTTTGTGTCGCGAGCTTTTTACCCTGGTACAGGCATAGATGAAGATCCTGTTACCGGCTCTGCGCACTGTGCGCTAGCTCCATATTGGGCGAAGCGGCTGCGTAGAGATGAGCTCACAGGCTATCAGGCATCGAAACGAGGCGGTATCGTAAAGGTAAAAGTAAAAGCAGCTGGGGAGCGGGTTCAGCTGTCTGGACAAGCAGTTACGATCCTTAAAGGGCAATTAGAAGGATAGCTGTTCATGAAAGGCAATGCTGTTGTTATGCGTAATGGGCGCTTTGGAGAAGCGCCTGATAATGCAACTCCATATTTGTGTCCCCCATACTTCATTTAATAGCTTAATGTCTTCGTAATGCTCCTCCAGATAGATATGCCCTAAGCCCAGACAGCCTTCACACTACATTCAAATATAACTCCCCTCATTGTGATCCATGAAAGACCAAGCAAATTCTCCGGTCCTTACCGCATTAGTACCTGCTTCCTTCATTATCGTAATATCCTACTCCAGCACTCCCTCATCCCACAACTCGGGATACCAAGCAGCGCCCATAATATAGCTCCATATTCATCTTAAAACAATCCATTCATATCTAATTGAATTTCACTCTATAGAAGCGGCATTTGGCTTTCAATCATGCATTTTTGTTGAGTCGTATCAAGGGTTTAGGACAGTTTTGCATCGTTTGCACTATCTTGTTTCAAGGCTAGGGAAGCCACAAATTGCAGTCTCAAAAATGTCTAATTGCTGGAAAAAATTCGCTGCCTGCATAATAAGGCTACACCGCTGACGAAGCGTTGAACGACATCCGGAGGTGAACGAATATGAAGCAGGTTGCAACTCCAAACGTAGAACAGCCATCTCCTATATACCGGGCAAGCGTGCTGCGGAGGTTGAAAAGAGATAAGTGGCTATATATTTTGCTGCTGCCTGGCTTGCTGTATTTTCTAATTTTTAAATATGTTCCGATGTGGGGTGTACTGCTCGCCTTCAAAAACTTCCAGCCCTATACCGGATTTTGGAATAGCGAATGGGTTGGAGTGGAGCACTTTCGATTGTTTTTCTCGAATCCCGAGTTTTTCATGCTGCTGCGAAATACGCTTTTACTTTCCCTTTATAATTTAGTTTTTTTCTTTCCTGCACCGATTGTATTAGCCATTTTATTAAATGAGGTGCGGCTTGCTATTTTCAAACGATCGGTTCAGACCTTGATCTATGTGCCGCATTTTATTTCGATGGTTATCGTGGCGAGTATGACATATGTGTTTTTGACCTCGTCTGGAGGGCCGGTCAACGAACTGCTTTACGCTTATACAGGGCGGAAGATAGAGTTTCTGGCAAGTCCAGATTGGTTCCGGCCGATCATTATACTGCAAACCATTTGGAAAGAATGCGGCTGGGGAACGATTATATTTCTTGCAGCACTTTCTGCGGTGGACGTCGAGCAGTATGAGGCTGCGATTATGGACGGCGCGAACCGATGGAAGCAAATTTGGCATATCACGCTGCCTTCGATTTTGAGCACAATTATTATTTTATTGATTCTTCGTATGGGCAATGTACTGGAGAATGGCTTTGAGCAAATCTACTTGATGCTTAATCCGCTGAATCGGGAAGTGGCGGAGGTATTCGATACTTACGTGTACATGATGGGAATTACACAAGGAGCATTCAGCTACAGCACAGCAGTAGGACTATTTAAGTCAATTATCGGAGTTATTCTTGTGCTGGGGAGCAACTATTTGGCAAAAAGATTTGGGCAATCCGGACTCTATTAAGCGGACTTGCGAGAGAGGGGAGCATCACTGTGGCCAAAACATACAAATCCGTTTCGGGAACGGTATTCGACGTTTCAAATAATATTTTTCTAGGCTTATTTGCCATCGCGGCGATCTTGCCGTTCATTTATGTCATATCGGGGTCCTTTGCAACGGATGCGGAGCTTACGAAGAGAGCAGTATTTCTTATTCCCGAAACCTTCACTATGGCTGCTTATGAGTTTATTTTCTCGACCAACACGATTCTGAAAAGCATTGGGGTATCGATGTACGTTACAATCGTGGGAACATTTGTCAACCTGTTCTTTACCGTCACGATGGCTTATCCACTTGCTAGGCGCAGCTTGATGGGACGAAATACGGTACTGAATCTCGTCGTTTTCTCCATGCTCTTCGGAGGCGGCATGATTCCAACCTATCTCGTTATTCGCGAATTAGCTCTGCTGGATACTTATTGGGCGCTTATTTTACCTGGTGCGATTAGTGCTTTTAATCTTATTATTGTGAAAAACTTTTTTCAGGAGCTTCCGCCTGGCTTAGAGGAAGCGGCCAAAATTGACGGCTGTACCGAGCTTGGTTTGCTTTGGCGAATCGTTCTACCGCTTTCGAAGCCGGTTCTTGCCACGTTTACGTTGTTTTATGCGGTCGGGCATTGGAATGATTTCTTCACTTCCCTGCTTTATATTAATAATCCTGAGAAGTGGCCGCTTCAAGTGCTGCTGCGGCAAATCGTTTTGTTATCTCAGTCTTCTGCAGGAGATTTAAACGCAATGGATCCGAATTTCGTCAAGCCGCCTGATCAATCGATCAAAATGGCCGTTATCGTAGTCGGCACGGTTCCCATTCTGCTCGTCTATCCGTTTCTTCAGAAGCATTTCGCCAAGGGGGTTCTGATCGGTTCGATCAAAGGTTAGGTTAGGCGATTGTCGATGTAATATCCTTCTGCCGGCTGGTTGTATGCCGAAGGCAGACGGTTTTGCGATATAATACAAATATCTGAGGGAGGTACTTTTATGCAAGGAAATCGTAAGAAGATGAACAAAATGGCTTCATTGCTGATGGTAGGCGCACTTGTTGCCAGCACGCTCATTGGCTGCTCGCAGACAAATAACGAGAAAAACAATCCAACACCTGGAGCCGCGACGCCAGAGGCAGCAGCACCAACGAATGAAGCAGTGAAGGAAGAGGCCCCATTAAAGCTGAACATCATGCTGCCGATCTTCAAAACCAATTATCCTAAGGATGACAGTCCCGTTGCAGCGGAGCTGGAGAAGAGAACGAATACAGATATCCATTTCGAGTGGGTACCGAATGCTTCATACACTGATAAATTCAACATTACTCTTGCTTCAGGCAAGCTTCCAACCATTATGTACGTACCTGACGTGAAATCGCCAAGCTTCGTCAATGCCGCCAAATCCGGGGCGTTCTGGGAGCTGGGCTCGTACTTGAAGGATTATCCGAACTTAAGCGGAGCAAATCCAGTTATTCTGAACAACTCCTCCATCGATGGTAAAAACTACGGCATTTATCGCGGCCGTGCACTCGGAAGAAATGGTGTCTATTATCGCAAGGATTGGCTAGACAAGGTTGGTTTGCCTGTTCCTGAAACGATTGATGACTTTTACAATATGTTGAAAGCGTTTAAAGAGCAGGACCCGGACAATAATGGCAAGGCGGATACATATGGCATGGTGCTAGTGAAGTGGACCGGACAATGGTCAAGCGGCTTCGATAACATCAAGCTATGGTTTGGAGCTCCGAATAAATGGGGCGATGTGGACGGAAGCTTAGTGCCTGACCATCTGACAGCAGAATACCTCGAAGCGTTGAAATTTATGAAAAAGCTTTATGATGAGAAACTTATTAATCAGGACTTTGCGATTATGGACTCTGCGAAATGGACTGATCCGCTTGTGAATAATCAAGCTGGCGTTATTATTGACGTTGTTGACGGAGCAGCACGCGTCGATGACAAAATTCATGCAGCGCTCGTCGCTGAAGGAAAAGACCAGCCGGGTGTCCACTTCATGGACGTATTCAGCGGCGTGAAGGGCCCGGATGGCCAGCTTCATACGCTTCCGACTTCAGGCTTTGCTGGGATGCTGGCTGTTCCAAAGTCAGCAGTGAAAACGGAAGAAGAGCTGAAGCGGGTTCTTACCTTTATTGATCAGATAAACCAGCCTGAATTGCAAACCATGCTTGGTTATGGCTTGGAAGGAACACATCATACCGTTGAAGAAGGCTCGGTTGTCGTTAGCAAGGATACGGTGCTTATGGAATCAGAGGTGGAAGGGCTGAATCAAATGCTCACTTTCATCCCTGAGGATCTTGTAATGAAGGTGAAGCAAACACCGCTTCGCTTGAGGCAAGCAGAGCTTCAGAAGGAGAATGAGAGCTATATCGTAGCGAATCCAGCGGAGCCTTTTATTTCCAAGGTATACACGGAGAAAGGCGCGCAGCTGGACAATATTCTTAATGACGCTCGTATCAAGTTCATCGTCGGTCAGCTGGACGAGGCTGGCTTTAATGCGGCTCTGGAATTGTGGAAAAAGAGCGGCGGCAACGATCTAATTAAAGAAATGAATGAGCTCTACGCAGCCAGCAAGTAAAGCATTCAGCTGCCATAATAGACAGAGTCCGTATTCCAATACGGGTCTCTGTCTATTGCTGTAGTTCTTGAGTACTATAATAATGTTGGAGGAAAAGGACTTGTTCATTTTCCTTAGGAAGTATATTCTTGGAAATACAGTTGAATGCGTTTACAATAAACGAATTCAATTGGCAATTCCATTTTAAATTCGGTTGGTGAGAATATGCTAAAGCAAATGAAGTCAAAGCTGGGTAATCGAAAAAAAAATAGGAACGGAAGAAAAGGAAGATTTTATCGGAAGAGTCTTATTAGCATTCTGATTGTAGCCAGCATACCCGGGCTTATAACGGGAGCTGTCGTATATTGGATGACTGGCGGGAAGCTGGAGAGCGAATTGCTGTATTTACATAATAAACAAATCGAGCAGCGAGCACGCAACATCGATGCGCAGCTGACTAATTTAGAGCTTATGCTCTCTCACTGGGCATTCGATACGAAGTTTGATTATAGCTTGGGAAGCCGTAATTTTATTCGAGACTTTGAGAAGGCGCATGATATAACGAAGACGCTTCTCGTTATGCAGGGCTCTAATACGATGAATAAGCTGGTTGGTTTATATTTGGGAGGCGAGGAGCAGCCTGTTCTGTTTGATCCTGAATATGCACTGTTAACCTCAAAGTCGGTTAAAGACATATACGAAGAACTGCTCCATTCTGACAAGGTAACCTATTGGACACAGAAGGCATTCGACTATCAGCGTCCCGCGCTTAAGGATCTGACTCTTGTACATCTTATACCGGGAGGAAGCTTGAAGCCCTTTGGCGCACTCCTTATCCGCCTTGATAACGAAAAGGTAGGAGATATGCTGCGAACAATGACGCCATATGACGGCGGGCAGACGCTTTTCATGCAGGATAATGGACAGCTGTATGCATCTACAGGCGAGAATGCAGCGGATTCCCCGTTCGTTGATGCGCTGAAGGAAGGGATGGCTGCTAGCGGCAGCAAGCAAGGCTCCTTTTTCTTAGAGTGGAAAGGAAGTACCTATACGGTTACGTATGGGAAATTTTCACGAATATCGGATGATTGGACTTATGTTTCGGCTTCACCCATTTCGAGCATTACGGCGCCTGTCGTATTCATTTCCAAAATGATTTTTGCGGTTAGTCTTAGCGCGCTGCTGCTTGCAGCCTTGCTCGGCTGGCTTGCCTCCCGCAGCATCTACTCGCCTGTAAATCGGCTTATGACTGTGCTGCTCGCTGGCAAAGCGCTGCCGCATGCCCAGGATGACGAGTTTTCACTTATTGAACGGCAATGGCACAATTTAAATAGAGAGAGCACGGAGCTTCATTCGAAGCTTACGGAGCAGCTTCCTTACGTTAAGGAAAGCTTCCTGCATCAATTACTGCAAGGTTATTTATACGCGTATTCGGAAGAGGATTTGCTCGGAAGAATGGAGCGTTACAAATGGGAAGTGAATAACCGCTGTTTTGTCGTTCTCTATGTTCAATTAACGGGCATTACAAGCTTAGAAGGGAAATTCAAGTATGGCGATGAGGGGCTGGTCACGTTTGCTGCTGTCAATATGGTGGAGGAGCTTGCCGCTCAGTACTTCGAACAAAGTAAAACGATTAATTTCCATGATCTTGCAGCAGGCCTTCTTCTCATTATGCCGAAGGATGCTTCCTATCGGGAGGAGCTTCAAGCATTCAGCGAGGAGCTCACCCATGCGGTCAATCTTATTCTGAAGATGCGTCTAACCATTGCAATCAGCGCACCGACGAGCGCGATCACAAATATTCCTCTAGCCTTCGAAGAAGCGAAGCATGCGGCCAGCCAACGGGATTTCGAGAACGAGAATCAAATGATCGATATGGGTCAGCTGCACGCTAACGGAGAAGGCATTACGGAGCAGCAGTATCCGTTCAGTCTGGAAAGAGAGTTTATTCAAGCGCTTCGTACTGGACAAGGAAGTGATGCGTATGAGCTTCTGCATGCTTTTCTAGAAGCATTGTCATACAAAGGAGCGAAAGCAGTCGATGTGCAGCAGGGCATGCTGCATTTGCTCGGAAGCGTTCAGCACGCCATTATGGTATCCGGCATTCAGCCGACCCGATTGTTCAAATGTGTAAATATGTATGAGCAGCTATCCCAAATACGCGAGCCCCAGCTCATCTTAACCTGGTTTCAAGAGCGGGTGTGCTTGCCGTTCCTAGAGGAGCTGGGCAGCCGTTCCGATTCTCAGGTTAAGCGGCTGATTGAACAAGCTATGATTTATTTGCAGCAAAATTATATGAACGATATATCGCTCGACAACTGCGCGGATTTTATTGGCACGAATCCGTTTTTCCTGAGCAAATCATTCAAGCAGGTTACCGGAAAAAATTTCATTGATTATTTAACAGGCCTTCGCATGGATAAAGCGAAAGAGCTGCTGAGGGAATCGGGCCTGAAAATAAACGACGTAGCGGAGCAGGTTGGTTATCAGCACAGCTATTTCAATCGCATATTCAAGAAATCCGAGGGGATGACGCCAAGCCGTTACAGGGAGCTTAGCCAAGCAGAATAGCAGCTCGCAAAAAAGTACTAAGTTTCAAAAAAAGTCTAAAGGCGAGCATGCCAGCAATCAAAAATGTCTCATTGTTTATCAAAGAACACCACTATACGATGGAGGCAAGCCATAATTAAATCCGAATCGTATAAGGAGGCTGTAATCATTGTTATCTTCATTGTCTATTAATCTGCGTTGGTTGAACAATCCTTCCGACATACCGGTCGGATTAACCTGGGGCATCCCATGGAAGGAAGGGGAGCTGCATCGAGACGAGCCGCTTGCTTTGCAGCACGCGGGCAGCGGGCAAGCAGTCGCGATGCAAAGCTGGCCTGCCGCATATTGGCCTGACGGCAGTGTGAAGTGGTCCGCGCATGCGGCAGCATCACTATCTCCAACATCCGGTGGATATAGAGTAGTGAAAGGGAATAGTGTTGAGGCAGCCCATAAAGTAACGGTACAAGAAACGGAAGAGTCCATTATATTGAACTCTGGCATAATGACTTGCTCCGTTCGAAAGCGGGGTGACAAGCTGATTGATAGCATCGTTCGAAACGGCACCTTGGTATGCAGCGGCGGCTCGCTTATTGCGGTCAAGGAAAGCCGGCATGCCGTATCGGGCGCGCGGACGATTCGCGAGGAAAGCTTCACATGCGCAATCCATAAAGCGACTGTTGAGCAGAGAGGACCGGTCAGAGCGGTCGTGAAGCTGGAGGGCAAGCACCGTTCAGAATCCGGTACGAGGGAATGGCTTCCATTCTCACTGCGGGTATACGTATATGCAGGCTTGGAAACGATTCGAATCGTTCATACCTTCCATTACGACGGCAATCCGAACGGGGATTATATTAAAGCTTTGGGCATATCATTCAAGGTTCCGATGAGAGGGCCATTATATAACCGTCACGTACGGTTCGCGGGAGATAGCGGATTTTTCAGCGAATCGCCTAAGACATTGCATACGAGACGCACCAAAGGGAAATATCGTGAGATGTTTGAACAGCAGACGCAAGGCTCGCTGGTCAGCTTTGATGCCGAAGACGACCTTTACTTTCTAAGTCTGCTTGATGACTCAGCCGTTTGGGATGATTATAAGCTCGTGCAGCGTTCCTCGGAGCATTATGGCGTTTGGAAGCGGACGAAAGAGGAGTGCTGCTGGCTGAAAGCAGCTGAAGGCCATCGAGCAGGGGGCCTTGCATACGTCGGAAGCGAAGGCGGTGGACTTGCCGCGGGAATGCGCAATTTCTGGGAGAAGCATCCATCTGGTATAGATATTCATGGTGCGGCCAAGGGAGAGGCAATGCTTAATGTATGGTTCTGGTCGCCAGACGCGGATGCGATGGATCTTCGTCATTATGATACGGAGACGCATGTTGAATCTTCCTATGAAGGTGCGGAGGAGCTGCGAGCAACGCCATACGGCATTGCGAATACAAGCGAATTGACGCTCTGGTGCACGGCTGATACGCCGGGGCCGCATAAGCTTGGGGCCATGCAGGAGCAGACCCAGTCGCCATCGCTGCTTCTCTGTGAACCAGAATATTTTCATGAGACGAGAGCATTCGGGCTTTGGAGCTTGCCAGATCGAAGTACGCCGGTCAAAGCGCATTTGGAAGAGCAGCTGGATCGAATTGCAGCCTTCTACTTATCGGAGGTTGAACAGCGGAAGTGGTACGGCTTCTGGGATTATGGCGATTTCATGCATAGCTATGACCCTGTCCGTCATGTATGGAATTATGATCTGGGCGGCTGTGCATGGCAAAATTCGGAGCTTGTGCCGAATATGTGGCTGTGGGTCATGTTTCTTCGTACGGGACGCGAGGACTTGTTCCGGCTTGCAGAAGCGATGACCAGGCATACAAGCGAGGTGGATGTGTATCATTTTGGGGAGTATGCGGGCTTAGGCTCGCGCCATAATGTTGTCCATTGGGGCTGCGGCTGCAAGGAAGCCAGAATCGCGATGGCGGGACTTCATCGCTACTATTATTATTTAACCGCCGATGAACGTATCGGTGACGTGATGGACGAAGTGAAGGATTCTGATTTCACAACTGTAAATCTTGATCCTATGCGGGCTTATTTTCCAAAGGACGAGCATCCTACGCATATTCGAATCGGACCGGATTGGGCGGCCTTCAGCTCCAATTGGATGACGAGATGGGAAAGGTTCGAGGACAACGCTTACCGGGATAAAATATTGACTGGTATTGATTGCGTTAAGCAGGCTAATTTTGGTTTGCTGTCAGGGCCAACTTACGGCTATGATCCGCGAACAAGCAAGCTAACCTCCCTCGGAGATGATAATTGGGGCCGCCATTTGGCGATTAGCATGGGTGCTCCGCAGGTATGGTTCGAGCTGGCGATGATGCTTAAGGACCCGGAATGGGAGTCGATGATGGCTGATTTCGGGCTGTTCTATAATATGACACCAGAAAAGAAGGATCAAATTACCGGCGGTGCTATCGGCCATAATCGTTTTGATCATCCTGTGCTCAGTATAGCAATTGTCGCATTTGGCGCTTTTTATAAACAGGATGAAAAGGCAGCACGGCAAGCTTGGTCTATCCTTCTGCAAAATCCGTTCGCAAGCGTTAATCTCCAGAATGCAGCTGAAACGGTAATGTACGTCAGCGAATTGCAGGAAATCGATTGGATGAATACGAATGAAGCGGCGCAGTGGTCACTGAACACGATCATTAGCCTTGAGTTAATAGCCAATTGGCTGCCGAGTGCAGTAGAAACGAGTATTCGATGATTTCGCAGGAGTGGAAGCTGCTCTATGAGAATCCGCTTCGCACTTCCAAGGATGCTGAAGGCTTCCGAATGGAAGGTGAGGGGCGCATGAGCTTTCCAGCCGGAAGAATGGTGCTGGAGAGCGGGAATGAAAGGGACGGTGAGCAAGCGAACTTTGTGCTGTGGCTTCCTGATGATTTCCCACCCGACATTACGGTGAAATGGGATTTCCGGCCACTGAGGGAGCCTGGACTAGCAATTATTTTTTTCGCTGCCAAGGGTGTAGGTGGATGTGACCTGTTTCATTCGTCGCTTGCCAAGCGAACAGGTAAATATGAGCAGTATCATCATGGGGATATTGATGCGTTCCATCTATCTTATTATCGAAGGCGCTGGCCGGAGGAGAGACAATTCCATACTTGCAATTTGCGCAAAAGCTACGGATTCCATATGGCTGCACAAGGGGCCGACCCATTGCCCGCGGTTGCCGATTGCACAGTATCTTATCGCATGTTACTCATAAAGCGCGGCTCGTGCATCCAATTCTCAATCAACGAGCTTCCCGTGCTGACATGGGAGGATGACGGAGAAGCATTCGGACCGCTGCTTGGTGCGGGGAAAATCGGTTTTCGCCAAATGTCGCCTTTTATCGCGGAATATGCAAATTTGAAAATTTACGGGCTGGCTGCGGGATAGGTGTAGAAAGCCGAGGGGGAATGTGAAATGACGAAAATATTATTATGTTTTCCGGAAGGCAAGCATAAAGCGTTGACAATGAGCTATGACGACGGAACGACAGCGGACAAAAGACTCGTATCGACGTTTAACCGTTATGGCATTAAGGGAACCTTTCATCTGAATGCTGGATTGCTAGGAACAGGCAACCGATTGACGGAGAAAGAAGCAGTGGAGCTGTTCGCAGGACATGAGATTTCCGCTCATACGCTGACTCACCCTACAATCGCTCGGTGTCCGAAGGAGCAAATCGTGCACGAGGTAATGGAGGATCGAAAGCAGCTGGAACAGCTTGCCGGCTATACGGTTCGAGGGATGTCGTACCCCAATGGTTCTTTTAATCAAGCGATCAAAAACATGCTTCCTTCACTGGGAATCGAGTATGCAAGAGTTGTTCAGACGACTGGAGGTTTCGGCATGCCAGATGACTGGCATGAATGGCAGGCAACCTGCCATCATAATGATCGTCTGATTGAGCGAGCACAAACCTTTATTGAACTTCATAAAACGCAATATTTATATTTGATGTATGTATGGGGACATAGTTATGAATTCGACAACGATAACAATTGGGAGCTAATCGAACAATTTAGCGAGCTGGTCTCCGGCCAAGATAACATCTGGTACGCTACAAATATAGAGATCGTGGATTATATGAATGCCTACAGTCAGCTGAAGTTTTCAGCAGGTCTGACCTTTGTATACAATCCAACTGCAATTAGTGTGTGGCTTAGCGTTGACGGAAAGATGGTTGAAGTAAAGAGCGGCAGTCAAGTTGCGTTTTCATAGAGCAGCTTACATGCAAGGTTTGCTTCGCAAACCTAAGATAATGCTTACGAAGTAGGTTTGCTTCGCAAACCTTTAAGGAGGATACAATGACAAACACACAGGAAGCGATTCTAATTGGAGAAATAGATATTAGCGCAGCGGGGCCGCGCTGCAAAATGCTGCTGGGCGACCTGAACGGAGACGGACGAATGGAGCTTCTGCTCGTACAGCCGGATAATCGGCAGGATGTTCGCTACATTCCGCATCAGGTGCAGTGTCTGACGGCATTCGATCTTCAGGGCAATCTGTTGTGGCAAACAGGAAAGCCTGATCCTGGTGCGGGGAGTCAAGGCTCGGATTATCCGGCACAGATTTATGACCTCGATGGTGACGGTCGGCTGGAAGTATTGTGCGTAATGGATGATCAGTTCAAAATTGTTGATGGAGCAACTGGCGAGATAAAGGAAAGCTATCAACTGCCAGATCCGCATGCACATGATTGCATCATCATAGCAAATTTGTCTGGGAACGAACGAGCTTCGGATATTATTTTGAAGGACCGTTATCATAAGCTGTGGGCTTTGAATCGGAATTTTGAATTATTATGGAAACATGAAGGAAATCCGGGCCATTTCCCTTGGGTTTATGATTTGAATGGGGATGGCAAGGACGAGGTGATGGCGGGCTATGACCTGCTGGATTCGAACGGCCGCCTCCTCTGGAGCTGCAAAGATTTGGATGATCATGCGGACTGTATTTGGATTGGTGATGTTAACGGGGACGGCGAACCGGAGCTCGTCGTCGGTGGCAGTGTGACGGTCATGTATGATCACTTAGGCAAGGAGCTGTGGCGTCATGCCGATTCAGTAGAATCGCAGCATATCGCATTGGGTAAATTTCGCAAGGATTTGCCGGGCTTGCAAATCGCAGGACTGGATCGTCTCGTGCGAGAAGATGACGGACTAGGCAAAAAGGGCAAGGACGCGTTGTTCCTGCTTGATGCAGAGGGACTGGAGCTGTGGAAGGAAGATCGCCAAACGGATGGCTGGCTGACGATTATAGAAACGCTGAGGAATTGGGAGCAAGCAGGACCGGATTATATACTGGCATATCGGAGAGGCGGCGGAGTATTTCCAGCGTTATACGATGGCTATATGAATAAGGTCGTTCAGTTTCCGGCAGAGGGCTATGCGGTTCACGCGGATTTGCTAGGCAGCGGGACGGAGCAGGTTATCATATATAACGATCTTAAGGCATTCCTATATTCCAGCCGAAGCTTCAGCCTGTCGGATCAACCGAGCGGTCAACAGCTTTCGCAGCCGAAACGCCTGTACAGCTCAACGCTGTATCCGGGAGGAGAAGCATGAGGAAAGGAGTGGGCCTATGAGAGCCATCACCTATATAGATAAGCAGCAATCTATAGCAAGTATCGCCTCGGACAATGCGGAGCTCGTATTGTCAGCTGTAGCGAACCGCTTCATCGGCTCGCACCCGAAGCTGCCGCCCGTTTATCGAACACATACAACGAGGGGATTCCGACGAGGAAATGACTACCGCTATCATATGGATTTAGCTGAAAAATGGCCTGAGCTGACTGACGGTCAGTTTGTATATGTATGGGGCAAGCTATGGTCGGATCAAGACTCGGAAAGTCCGTTCAGCATTAGCTGCTTCGGTCCGGTCAACGTTTATATAAACGAAAGCAAGGTTTTTGCCTCCAATTTGAATGATGATGTTTTTCCTGATCGTAAAACTTATTTCCGCTCCAAGCTGCGTCAGGGCTGGAATGATATTGTGCTGGAGCTAGTCAAAACGGGTACGGGCTGCGGCTGTCTGTTTGGCAGCGGAAGCGTGAAAGGATTTCCTATGCACATTCTGGCTCCAACTTTCGACCGTGATGGTCAAGAGGGATGGGTATACAGCGAGCCGCAGAGAGAGAGAATGTCCGTACTTCCTGGGTCTAATGAAGCGACTGCTGAGAAATATACATGGTATCCAAGCCTGGAATGGCAGCCGGATGAAGCGGATAAGGGCAGCTTTGCTAAACTATTCGGGAACCACCCTGGTATGACGGCGTTTGCCTGGTCCAAGCTGGATAATTCCAGTCCTGTGAAAAGAATGGTTAGACTGGAAGGCCATCATCACGGTCAACTTACAATCTATTTGAACGGAACAACTCTATATGAATCAGAAGCTAGTGAAGGCCAGTTAGAGATTGGTATGGAGCTGGCCTTTGGCTCCCATGATCTCATTGTGCAATCTGCTAACACGGGCTCCGATTGGGGCTTCGAGCTTTCCTTGGCTGCTCCACAGGAGCCGACTGTTGGTTATTTATTTCCGCAGCTGAAATTGCCTTTTGCTGTGGCTGGTGCAGTAGGGCCTTGGCTTTATCTAGGACCGTTCGAGCCGGATCGAGTGCCGCATGCAGCTGAAGTGGCCTGTGTCCATCCGGCACTGACAAGCAAGGCTGGCGAAGGCTTCGGCTGGCGTACGAATCAGCCTGATACGTGGGTGAGGCCTTATCTTGAAAATACGATGTTCGGAAAATGGAATTATCCGCTTGGAGTGACGCTTTACGGAATACTTAAGACCGGCGCTATGCTATCTGATTCCCATTACACGAATTATGCATCTGATCATATTGAACAGTGCACCTCGATATTTGCGTATAGCTTGTGGGATAGCCGGCATTTTGGATCACCGGGCACGAATCATCAGCTCGCGGCCATAGACAGCTTGGATGATTGCGGCTCCTTTGGAGCAGCGATGCTGGAAGCGCACAAAACAAGGAAGCTGGAAGGTGCGGAAATCGCAGCCGAATCAATTATGAGCTATATTACAGACGAACAGGCGAGGCTTCCGGACGGAGCCTTATATCGAGTAAGAGGCACAACTGATTTCATGCAAAATACGATGTGGTGCGACGATTTGTATATGAGCACGCCTTTTCTGACTAGATACTATGAGCTGACTGGAAAGGCGAGTGCGCTAGACGATGCAGCTGAACAGTTTTTGCGGTACAAAAAAAGATTGTTTATGCCTGATTTGAAGATCATGCATCACGTCTATGATTTTAAGTTCGATAAGCCAAATGGCGTGCCTTGGGGGCGCGGCAACGGCTGGGTGCTTTTCTCCCTCTCAGAATTGCTTGCGGTTATGCCGACTGATCATAAGCATTATGAGCAGCTGATGGTATTTTTCAAGGATTTGTGTGAAGGATATGTATCACTGCAGGGAGCAGATGGCTTATGGCATCAAGTATTGACCGACAAGGATTCCTATGAGGAAGCTTCCTGTACCTCGATGTTTATGTATGCATTTGCGCGAGGCGTTCGATTCGGTTGGCTGGACGATGAGGAAACATACACGACGGCCGTATTTCGTGGCTGGGAAGGGCTGACGAGCCATTGCATCGACAAATGGGGCAATGTGTATGGCGTATGCAGAGGTTCAGGTTATTCGTTCTCTTCTTTGTATTATAAAGATGAACTGACTTGGCAGTTGAATGATACACATGGAATCGGAATTGTGCTGCTCGCAGGCATTGAAATGCTTCAGCTGCATAAGCATATAAATAGTAGAAAGTAAAAAGAAGGACTGTCCATCAGGCGTATTGCCTGCTCTGGTCAGTCCTTCTCTGCGCTGCTCCGTTATTGCTGTTCTCACTTAGGATGATCTATAAGTTTTGATGGACTTGAATGCGGTCACTTTGTTTTTGCCGGATGTCTTCGAGTAATACATGGCTTCGTCGGCTTGCTTGACCATCTCTTGAATGTCCTTAGTCTCTTTGGATGTACTGAAGCCTACGCTAATTGTAACCATCGTCTCCTGTTCGACTCTTTTGCGAATGGATTCGGCGACAAGCTCCGGCTTTACTCGTTCGGTGCTTATACAGGCAAGAAGCTCTTCGCCCCCATAACGTCCTGCTGTGCCGATGCCGCTCGATTCTTCTTTCAAAATTTCGGCTACCTGTTTCAGCACAATATCCGCTTTGTCATGTCCTTGTGTGTCGTTTAATTTCTTGAAATTATCAATATCGCAAAAGAGGATGGCCATTGGCTTGTTTTTGAGCAGTAGCTGCTGTGCCTTCACGTTGAAATGACGGCGATTATACAGACCGGTTAATCCATCCATAATGGATGATTGGTAAGTATGGATTAGACGTTCTATAACCCATTCGAACAAAAGAAGAAACAACAGCGTGTAATACACAATCGGTAAAAGCTGGCCAAGCAAAAGGAGCCATGTAAGCGAGCCTTGAAAAACATAAGCATTCGCAAGCCGGGCAAGCTCGCTAACGAAAAAGACGATTAAGCTCGCATAGTATTTCGTATTCATATCTGCGCTTCTAGTGCCTAACAAAATCATGAAAATGACGACTAAACCATAAAAATCGAGTGCAGGAAAAGTAAAAGCTGCTGCACTTATTTCGGTATCCATCGTAAAGGGCGTTATAGCGAATTGAATACCTGCAATTATGAAAGCGAGCAGCCCCATAACAATAAAGGGTACGGCTTTAAGATGAGCGGAACGATGAGTATATAATTTCATGAAAACAAAGTTTATAATAATAAAAGAGATGATTTGGAGTATAGTGAATGCCAAATAAAGCCAAGGCGATAGAGTCCAGCCCGGAAAGGCAAGTACGACCAGCAGGCACTGTTTGGCCATAATAAGAGGAATAGTCGTAATCAGCAATCTATAAATATGTTTATTTCGGTAGCTGACATAAAGCTTGACCGACATAAAGAGCATTAAGATAAGAATCATAATTTCAGCCGATGATGAGAAGAGCTGACCGTTCGGGCCGGAAAGCCAGTGCGCAATTGTCATTTGTTAACCACCAGTATGTAGTATTAGGTATAGCTTTACAGAAACATATGTTCTAATATATCATGTTTTACGATGAACGAATAGAGCTGACATATGGATTACACCGAAGGGATGGTACACATGAACATTTTACAAGCGCTATTTTTTCCACCGGAGCAGCCGGGCGGAGTATCGTCCATGATCCCTTATATTCAGGAACGATTTTTGAAGATCGGATGGCAAATGGAATTATTTTCGCTGCCTAAGCGCGTTAGAAGCAAAGGCCAGGAAGAGGTTATTTTTGAAACCTTCGATCATACAGTCTATAGCGGTAATCAAATAATAGATAAATATATGCAAACCTTTAAGGATTACGTATGGTGGACCAAAATGCGCATCAAAAAGCCTTATGATATTATTCATGCGCATCATCCGATTGCAGCGCTAGTCATGAAGCAGCTGTTCCCGGAAACACCACTTATTGTAACGATTCACTCCAGCTATGAGCGCGAGCTTATATTAAACGGAAAAATAAAAGAAGGCGGACCGGAGCATCAGTTTCTGATGAGCATCTATGGAGAGCTGGAAGCGAAGGCTGATCAGATGCTTACCGTTTCTGAATCTTTCCGTTCTTATCTCGCTCCTTATGTTAAACAGCCTGAATTAATGAAGGTAATTCCGAACGGCTTTGACGAGAAACGCTTCAAACCTATTGCACATGAAAATGCGGTAACGCAGCTCATAACGGTATGCAGGCTTGTTCCAGCGAAAGGACTTGATGTGCTGCTGCATGCTTGCGCGATACTCAAAAAGAAAGGCCATCCCTTTGTTTTGCACATTATTGGAGATGGGCCGATTCGCGAAGAGCTGGAGAAGCTGGCAGTAGAGCTGGACTTGTATGACGATATTATTTTTTATGGCTATATGCTCCATCCAGAGGAATTCATGCCGTTCTTCGATGTGTTCGTGCTTCCTTCCCGGGCAGAAGCGTTCGGATCGGTATTTGCAGAGGCGGCTTTATGCTGGCTTGCGCTCGTAGGCACGAATGTGGGCGGTATTGCGGAGCAAATTGATGATGGCGTCAATGGATTGCTCGTTCCGCCTGAAGATCCGGCCGCTCTCGCGGTGGCGCTGGAGAAGGTTTTGACAGATCCCACTTATCGCTATCATTTAGCGAGAGCAGGCTGGGATAAAGCCAAAAAGGTGTACTCTCTACAGCGCGTTATTGCACAGCTGAAGAAAGTATATGTAAGTATGAAGCCGGAGTAATGCTTGAGCCATTATTGAGATAGGTGGGAATAAGATGTCGGTACCTTTTCGTTTTATTCATGCTGCGGATTTGCATTTGGACAGTCCGTTTCGCGGACTTGCAAAAGCTCCGGAAGGGGTTCGGGACGCTTTAACGAATTCAACTTTCGCAGCTTTGCGTCATTTGACGGAAACAGCTATTCACGAAAAAGTGGATTTTATCGTGCTTGCAGGCGATTTATTCGACGAAGCGGATCGTTCGCTGCGGGCACAGCTGATGCTCGTACGAGAGTGGGAGAAGCTGGAGCAGCATGGGATAGCCGTATTTGTTATTCATGGCAATCATGATCCTTTAAACGGAGCGCGGGCAGCATTAAAGCTGCCTAGCAATGTTTATGTCTTCGGCGCAGACCAGATGGAATATCGGCCGGCTTATCGCAGAAGCGGTGAGCTGGCTGCTTTTGTATATGGAATATCTTATGGTACGCGGATTATGACGGACAATGTGGCAGCAAGCTATGCTATTCAACCGGAAGCGCCGTTTCATATCGCTCTGCTGCACGGGAATGTAGACGGCGATGCTGCACATGATCCATATGCCCCCTGCACGCTGGACGAGCTTACATCCGGAAAGGGCTTCGACTATTGGGCGCTTGGTCATATCCATCATCGAAGGGTGCTCCATCAATATCCGCATGTTGTCTATTCCGGCAATACGCAGGGAAGAAATCCGCGTGAAACCGAAGCTAAGGGCTGCTACATCGTTGATGTAACAGCTGCGCGTGCAGTAGAGCTTACTTTCGCACCGCTTGATGAGGTTCGCTGGTTTGAGCACTCCTTTCCCATTGATGCGGCGGGTACAGAGCAGGAGCTTTTGCAGCAGTTGGACTCTTTAGTTGAACAGCAGCTTGCTGATGCGGATGGCCGCTCCGTTATGCTGCGTCTTTATTTGTCGGGACGCGGTGCTTTGCATCAGAAGCTAGCGGAGCCTACTGTCGTTCGGACGCTGCTGGAGCAGCTTCAGGAAAGCAGGCCCATAAGGAGCGATGAGCCATGGGTGTATGTGTATGGGCTTGAGGCGAACACGGGTGCCTTGATTAATTGGGAGCAGCTGGAGTCGGAGGACAGCTTCGCTGGTGAGCTGCATCGTTACAGCCAGCTGCTTAGTGACGATGGGAAGCTGTGGCGCGAATTCGCGAAGGAGGCTATAAGTCCAATCTCCAGTCATACAAAGCTTGGCCGATTAATGCGGGATAGGTGGGAAGAGCCTCCTGCTCGTTGGCTGGAGCAGGCGCATGAGCTGACGCTTGGCTTCATATCGGGAAATGAGAGAGAAGGCTGATGCTTACGAAAACCTTGGAGGAGGGAAAGAACAATCATGAAGCTTTTGAAGGCGGAAATTGACGGGTTTGGGCAGCTTTTCGGGCGTAGCCTGGAGCTGGATGCCGACGTAATTATCGTATATGGACCAAATGAGGCCGGGAAGAGTACGATGTTCGGCTTTATTCGGTCGATGCTGTACGGTTTCTCCAAACGGGGACAAGCTGCCGACAGACAGGAGCCGGTAAATGGCGGCAAGCACGGCGGAAGATTGTTTTGGAGCGATGAAGCGGGCGAGCGATATGTGCTGGAGCGTTATTCGGCTGACAGCTCGGGCAAGCTGAAGCTGCGCGCACTCGGCCATTTACATAGCGAGTCAGGTTCTTTAAGTGGATTCTCTCAACCTAACATAGCGAATGTTAGTTTGGCAGAAGGCGCCGTGCTGCTGCAAGCGGATTGGGAGCGGCAGTTTCTTGGTGGCATCAGCGAGCAGCTTTATCGTCAATTGTTTGCCGTTACGCTGACGGAGCTGCAGGAGGTCGGGGCATTGTCAGGCGATGAGCTTGGCCGTTATTTGTATCAAGCGGGCTGGGATAGCGGCAAGTCGATTGGAGCGGCAGAGAAGCGGCTCGCTCAAGAGATGGAATCATTATTTAAGCCGCGCGGCGCCAATCAGCAAATAAACCAGCAGTTGAAAACGCTTGAACAGCTCGAAGCGGAGCTGCGCAAACGTGCGGATGGCATTGCTGCCTATAATGAGCTGACCCAAAGGGTAGAGAAGCTTGAAGCTGAGCTTCTGCTTACAGAGGCGGAGCTGCCGCGCAGAGAGGCTGTTCAGCTGCTGCTGAACAAGGCTTGCTCGGTAAGGCCGTTATGGATGCGCAAGCAAAAGCTGTTGATAGACCGCGACAGATTTGCTTATGCGGGCAGCCTTCCGCCTCAGGCAGAGAAAAGCTGGGAGGAACTGCTGAGGAAGCGGGCAGAGAGGCGTGAGGAGGTCGAGAGCTATCGGCAGAAAGCATTGCTTCTGGAGCTGCAGCTTGAAGCCATCACTTATGATGAGCAGCTTCTCCAAATTGCGGATGAGACAGAGGAGCTGCTGCAAAGATCTGAAGGTATTCGCAAGCTGAAGCAGGATCTCGCAGGGCTTGAGGTCGAGCTTCGCGAGCATGATGATGTCATTGCACGCTTAGTAAGCAGCATTGCGCCGGAATGGACGGAACGCCAGCTTCGGGAGTTTCATGTCACGATTGCGGATCGCGATCAGGTAAGAAGCGCCAAGCAGCAGGAGCTGGATTTGTCGCGGACAGAGGAGCGCTTTGCGGCTGAGCTTGAAACCTTGAAGCAGCAGGAGCGTGAAGCGGCTATAGCGTGGGAGGAAGCGGACGCGGCAGTACGTCGCGACGCTGCTTCGCGCGAGCAGAATAGCAGCGAGAGCTTTGCACTTTTGCCGCGCAATCCAGCGGCGCTTAAAGCGGCGTGGAACGCCGTAGACAGCGCACTCCGCGAGTGGGAGCTCGAGCGGGTGCGCACTGCCGGCGCCGCAGCGGACGCGAGCGCAAGCGAGGCGGGTGGCCGCGGCGCGGCAGCTGCGGGCCGAGGCGGAGTCGGCCTGTTGTGGGCTGCAGCGGCAGCAGCGGGCGGAGCCGCGCTGGCGCTTGGCGCAGCTGCGCTTAGCGGCGCTGCCGCGGGCGAAGGTGCCGGCGGAGCAGGCGTGGCTGTGCTGGCGCTAGCGGGAGCAGCGCTTGCAGCGGCTGTTGCTGCGGTGATGCGCAGCCGCAGCGGTCGATCTCGGTCTGCCGAAGCAAGCGGCGGACGGATGCGTGGGCGCGGAAGAGGAAGCGCGGGCAGCTTAGCTGGCGATGCCTTAGCGGAAGGCTCAATGCTTCGTGAAAGAGAGCATCGTATACATAAAGCGCTTGAAACGATGGTGCGCGAACCGGCAGAAGCGGCTGCTGCACTGCTTACAGCGAAGCATCACAGCTCACCCGAGCATTTGCTCGCTGCTGAACAAGCGCGCTCACAGCTGCGCGCTGCAGTTGAGGCCCGCCTCGAGGCGCTGCAAAGCAGCGAGCGCCTCATCGGCAACCGAGCCGAGCTTGCGAGCCGCCTAGACAGGCTGCGCGCGCTCATGGGGGAGCGCAGCAATGCGGCAGCCGCCGCTGCGCACACGAAACAAGCCGCCGCCCTGCAATGGGGGGGCTGGCTTGCAGCACGCGCGCTGCCGGACGGCATGTCGCCGTCAGCTGCGCTCGAAGCGTTCGAGCTTGCCGAGCAAGCGGTGCAGCGGCTGCAGCAATACGACCGGCTGACGGCGAAGAAATACGCCGCGGGCAATGAGCTGGCCGCATTCACTGCGCAAGCGGCCGCTTTATGTGGGCGCTTCAAGGAAGCAGAGAATCAGCTTGCTGCTGACGCTGCAATCGCTCTGCGGCTGCTGCATGCCGAAATACGCAGGCACGAGGCTGCCAAGCAGGAAGCCAAAGCAATCGAAGCACGGCGTGCGGAGCTGTTTGTGGCGATGCAAGCGGCAGAAGCTGGGCTGAAAGAGCTGCAGTCTAGAATAGGTGATCAAATGGCTTTAGCCCTAATCCATAATGAATCCGAATATGAGGCTGCGTTATCACATTTGAACCTTTTGCAGGAGCTGGATTTGGAGCTGTCGAAGCTGGAGCTGGAAATAACGGCTGGCATGTCGATGGATCGGGTGGCGGAGCTGGAGAGTTTATTTGCGGCTAATGATGAGGAACAGCTTCAAGCCATGCGAACAGAATCAGCGGAAGAGCTGGCTAAGCTGGAGAAGCAGAAGCATGAGCAGCTTGAACTGCGCGGACGTCTGCGGCAATCAATTGAGCATTTGCTGAAGGAGGACGAGCAGCATAAGCTGCTCACGCAGAAGGAAATGACGGTCGCCCAGCTGGAAGCGGATGTGGAACGATATGCGGTGCTTTCAATAAGCGCCGCATTGATTCGCAGAACTAAACGTATCTATGAGGAGGAACGTCAGCCTGTCGTTCTGCGCAATGCTTCAAGTTATATCGCTCTGCTCACAGGCGGCAAATATATCCGAATTCTGACCGCGCCAGGCGAGCCGGGAATTCGCTTGGAGTCGTCGGATCATCGTTTAATCGATAGTACAATGCTAAGCCGTGGAACAGCGGAACAGGTATATCTCGCCATGCGATTTGCTTTGGCGGAGGAAGCGGCACATGGAACCAAGCTGCCGCTTATGCTGGATGATGTGTTTGTTAATTTTGACCGCGGACGGCTGCATGCTGTAATAAGGCTGCTTGCGGAGCTGGCGGGCAAACGGCAAATTATTGTGATGACCTGCCATGAGCATGTGCGTGACGCGATGTTGGAGCATTGCCAGAATGCCGCTCTTGTGCATATTTGAATGCTATACAGACGACATTCGCTTTCGAATAATTAAGAAAAGCCAGCCAAAGCTGATTAATCCGAAAACCGGATATAAAGTTGACAGCAGCATTCCGAAGCCAATTTGGCTGGCTAAGTAGCAGATGAATAGAATGAGCAGAACAATGAAGCTGCGAGTCCATTTCAATCGTTCATGCAGCTGCAGCGTGAGACCATAAATATCGGCAATAAGGGTCGTGAATATTTCAGCGAAAATAATAAAAATATAAATAAGCTGTATGCTTGGCCCAAGCAGGCCGGCGATGCCTCCCATCGGAATAGAAAACTGCTGAATGCCCGGCATATGAACGGATAATGCGATATGACCGGCTAATAGCATGAATCCAATACCGATGCCGCCGACCCATGATCCTGCTATGATGATTTTTCGATCATTAATTTCTGCTCCCAGCGGGACGAGCACTCCTTGTGACATGGAAAGATTAAAGGCTGTGTATAGAAAAGGGGAGGCCCAAGCAGCCCAAACAGAATCATTGCTCGCTAATGTTAGAAATTTATCAGCGCCTGGTGTTCGAAGTGTTTCGATAATAATGAGAATGGTGAAGAGGAGCATAATGGGGACGACAATGGCATTAATCGTTAGTATGGCTTTCATCCCTTTGCGCAGCAAAAAATAACAAGCGACCATGGTGATGAGCAGCCCGGATTGATAAGAAATATTCCAATGCTCATGAAATATTGTCCCAGCACCGGCGAGCATGACGGCTGTAACGCCGAGCAGGATGACGAGCATGAAATGACTAACAATTCGTCCATATTTATCGCCGAAAAGCGACTTATTTAAATCCTCATAGGATTTGGCGCGTATGCTGCTGGAGATAAGCATCATTTTGGCACCAAGCCATATAAACAGGATAGTGGACAATGCGATTGTGATGCTGCCCCAATAACCGAATCTTGTAAAAAACTGCAATATTTCTTGACCGGTTGCAAAGCCGGCTCCTACTATAGTGCCTATGTAGGTCGCTGCAACTTGCAGCACTTTCCCTGTACGTTTCCACATCATCCACAGTCCTCCGTTCGATCAACCTTCTATATAAAGAAGGTATGTCCAAAAGGGGACAGGCATGACTTTTTTCGGAATATGAAATTAGCAATCTAATTCAGTGTGAGCAGCTTGATCGATACAATCTTATTATGGTCAGGGTCTAAATCCAGCTTGAGCAGGGCGCCAGCTGCTTCGTAAGTGAGTAAATAGGTCGTTTGCTTATCCGGCTTGCCGAGCAAGTGAAGAGCAGCATCCGGCTTATCGCCAACTTTCAGACCACTGAGCCCAGCTTTGATTCGCTTGTCGTATACCTCTACATATTGAACCTTTTGTTTGCTGTTAATTCCGATTGCAAAACCGTCATACTCATAAACTTGAATCAAATCTATTTCTTCATCAAGGTTGTATGTATCCACTGGTTTTCCATGAAGCTTCTCGACGGTTGAGCTGCTGTCGCCGATAGAAATACCGTGCAACTTAGGTTTGGAGGAAGACCATGCTAAATCTTCACCTTCCGTTTTTACAATGCCTTTGGTCGAATCATCCGTTTTCCGAACGTTTGAGGTTTCGGCGGTACCATCGGTAGTCGTATCGACAGTATTCCGATGTGGTTCTTCTGAAAGAGGCTCATTCTCCGTTTGTTCGATATATGTTTTCTGCGGGCTGTCCGGCTCGTCCTCTAAATATGTCTGGTTAGGAGCAGGATTGCTTGTATAGGTGACGGCAGGGGCTTTTACCGCACTTTGACAGCCTGCAAGCAGTATGACAAGCGCAGATGTCGCTGCAAGCAATGCAGCTTTGGATGTTGCTTGCTTAACGTCGTTCATTCCCTCACTCCTTTTTGTTTCTATCTATAATTAATCGAACACAATAATTAGAATCATTACTATATTAGACGTGTGAAATGTGGTAAAAGTTTCTTCTATTTTCCGAAGATTTGAAGTTATAACTTTGATATACTATGTTGCAAAGCTCATTGAAGTTTGTTCAAATATACGACGCTTCATTATGGTTGCACTTTTTGCCCGACCTATGGTACGTTAACGAAAAGGATTTTGGTGGAGGTAATGAAAGATGGAAATCTTAAAACAACGTATTTTGGAAGAATCATCCATATTATCGAGTAATGTACTGCGAATGGATGCATTGATTAACCACCAAGTCGATCCTGCATTGACAATGGAAATGGGCCATGAGTTCGCAAGACGCTTCGCAGAAGAGCATATCACGAAGGTCATTACGGTAGAATCTTCAGGAATACCGGCTGCCTTTGCTACTGCACTTGTGCTGGGCGTACCGCTAGTATTCGCACGCCGCAAAAAAACGTTGATCGCTGATCCTGATGTGTACTCGGAACGAGTGCCTTCTTTTACAAAAGGGATCGTTACCGATATTATGGTATCTAAACAGTTTCTAACACAAGAGGATCGGGTACTATTTATTGATGATATTATTGCGAATGGCGATGCCGCGCGCGGACTTGTGAAAATTATTCAACAATCGGGCGCATCTTTAGTTGGACTTGGCATTGTCGTTGAGAAATCGTTCCAAGCAGGTGGAAAAACACTGCGGGAGCAAGGGATTCGGGTGGAACCGCTCGTACGTATTTCATCGCTTGAGAACGGTGAAATTACATTTGAGTAATATGTTCCAGATCAATTGCCCTTTTCCCATCTGATAATATCGCTTATAATAATATAGTAGTGATTGAGGGGAGGCACATGTTATGGGGGAAATGTCTGCAGAGTTTATGTATGCGAAGCTTAGTGATGCCAAAGTTCATTTTGAACGCGCGCTAGATTGCAAACATACGGAATTTGATGATTTGTATCCTTATATGATTGAGCATCCGCAGTTTTTTTGGTACAAACGTTATGTTGCTTGGTCTGAGCTGCTGACGATTGTTAAGCTGTGCGACGAATTATCCATTGAATGGCGGGAGCAGTTCACAGACCGTCAAAGCAATTATATTGGTCTTAGAGTAATGTCCTCGCGGGTATTGGACGAATGGTATGAAACCAATGATGCGAAAGAGCATGCAGGTTAAAGATATAACGTTCGTGACGAAACGTGAAAGTAAGAGCCTCAATGCATTGCGTTAGCAATCATTGAGGTTTTTCAATAGAGATTCGGATTAAATGAATATTGGAGGCAATCAATTTGGTTAGTGAAGAGCAGCTTGATCAGTTCCGCATTAAAGGTGAAGCCGTTAGAGTCGTACGGGATGAAATGGAACAGAATGATGTGGTTGGCATCGTAGTTGCATGGGACGAGTCCTCCGTGGTTATTCGTCGCCCAAATCGCAGAGTCGTAAAGCTTAGCCGAATTTACACTTATGCTTTAGCTTCGGAAGAACGCGGGAAGCCGTTCCAAGATCATACATAGACTTGCTTGGTTGTAGAACCATATGGTTCGTTTTCTCATAAGAAGGGCCCTTACATTGGATAAATACAATATAGGAGCCCTTTTTTGCGTGTAAGTTCGGGTTAGTTTCGACTTTTGAGGTTAGAGCGTTTCATTTCTTGGCAACGGTTGTGTTAGGCGTGTGATTAAGGCGGTCGAGCACCAGCTGCACGGCGATGGCATCATCCAAGTAGCCGAGAGGGAAAACGTAATCGGGTATGACGTCAATGGATAAAACAAAATAGAGCAGTGCGCTTCCAATGATGGCCCGTCTTTCTAGCGCAATTCCAGTCTCGCCATATTGCAGATACATTTGCTTAAGCTCATCGATAAAAGGTCCAGCTCCATTCACGCTTGCCACTTTTGCAGGAAATTCATTCAGGATGATACGTTGTCCTTCTTCCGTTAAGGCATAAGGCTCATATTTATTTAGTTCTTTCTGGACCAGCTCGGATGTAAACGTATAATTCATTAAATTTGAAGCTTGGAGAACTTCTGAAATGCTATCAATAGACGCGTGAATATTCGTTGATCGATTAGGATGTAGAACACTTACTTCGAATCCTGCAGCTTGAAGTAATTGGGCGGTTGGAACACCAAGATGAAGGGCGAATATCTCCAGATGACTTGGCTTTGCCTTTTGCTTCCCATTAACGATTCTTGAAATAGTAGCCGTGTCAATTCCGGTCAGTGTACTTAGTTTGCGCATGGACAAGGAACGTGCTTTCAATAACGAAATTAAAGTTTCGCCCAATGTTGTTTCTCTTTTCTCCTCAAGCATCCTCTAACCACTCCTTCCGGCTTTGTTTTAAGTTTGACTGTTGATGGAATCTCAACGTTTTGGAATGAAATCGGAACATTTCCACAACAATCTCAATACTATGGCTGTAAATCGTATTGAGGAGTTGAACATCTTGGCAGCTTGGATTCTTATCTTAGGATTCGCCGTCTCATCTAGTTTAGATAATTTAGGTGTTGGAATATCATATGGCATTCGTGGGATTCGTATTAGCTTTTTATCAAATTTAACAATTGCGGTCATTTGTTTTTTGCTTAGTATGACTGGAATTATGTCAGGGCAGTGGCTTTCAAAAGTTCTTCCGGGAATATTTCCTGTTCTGGTTGGAGCGCTTTTATTGTTTATTGTCGGTATTCGTATTATTTTGTTAGCTGCTCCGCGCAAATCAAAAAAAGTTTCACAGCCAGCTGTTGAGCAAGTATCAGATTCGGAATCAACGAAATCAACGAAATCAACGGAATCAAACGGACAATCGGGATCTATAAAAGCGATCCTGCAAAATCCTGAAACGGCGGATGTTGATAAATCGGGATCGATTGGAATAGGCGAGGCTGTCATTTTGGGAGTGGCGCTTGCCGCAAATGCCGTTACGAATGGTGTTGGGGCTGGTCTGATCGGGCTATCGCCGCTTGCAATCTCTATAACAGCTGCGGCAGGAAGCTTTATCACGGTATGGTTCGGTGTTGTTCTAGGACGGAAGGTTGCCAGCATTCGTATCGGCAAATTCACATTAGGGCAATTTAGTACAGCATTAAGCGGCGTCATCATCATATTGATTGCATGCAACTCTTTGTTTGGCTGAACGATACTCTGCCTCAATCGGCCAGCCTAGACTAATCATTTATGTTGAAATTTTACAGTTGTTATGTATAAAATAAATGGACGTTAAAAATTGAAAGGGGTGGGAACATGAAGAGAAAACGGAGAAGCTGCAGCGAATCTGCTTTCTATTTTCATTTTCTCATTTCAATAGGACACTAAAGCATATGATGCTTTAGTGTTTTTTATTTTTATGGAGGAGGGGTATAGGTTGAGGTACAGAAGAGTCCTTATTAAACTAAGCGGTGGAGCAGTAGCGGGACATACTGAATTTGGGTTTGAGCCGGAAAGATTGGATTACATTGCTAATGAAATTATGTCCGTTGTGAATCAAGGTGTGGAGGTATCCTTAGTTATTGGCGGGGGAAATATATTTCGGGGAAATATGGGGGAGAGCTGGGGTATCGAAAGAGCCGAGGCTGACAATATCGGCACGCTTGCAACGGTTGTAAACAGTCTAATGCTCCGTGGTGTTCTGAAGGCCAAAACAAGCAAAGAGGTTCGAGTAATGACAGCCATTCCAATTGCTTCAGTTGCCGAGCCTTATATTAGGCTAAGAGCGGTCCACCACTTAGAGAAAGGTTATATTGTCATATTTGCAGGTGGAAATGGGCAGCCTTACGTAACAACTGACTATCCTTCGGTGCAAAGGGCGATTGAGGTAAATTGCGATGCGCTATTGGTTGCAAAACAAGGCGTAGACGGCGTTCTTAGTGCAGACCCTAAATATGATATACAGGCAAAGAAGTTCAAATCCCTTCATTACAACGATGTTTTACAACATAATTTAAAAGTAATGGATCAATCGGCGTTCATACTAGCCAGAGACTACAATTTGCCCATGCATGTGTTCAACTTTGACAAGCCCGGTTCTATGAAAGAAATTTGTGAAGGCAAAAACAACGGAACGATTATAAGCGCTGAATCTGTTCTGGAATTGGATATATAAAAACAAAGAAACACTTTGCAAATGATAGCCAAACAAAAGGAAAAGTATTTGGCTCTTCCTTTTGTTTGGCATGTTCTAAGCGAGGGGCAAAGCAATTAGCTTCTCATGTACACGACAGGAAAATGCTCGCCGGACAGAATTTCACCCTCATTGACCGTTACATAGGGCAGCATAGGATGACTGCTCGTTGGCTTGTAGGTTGTATGACCAGGCATGTAATGTACTGCGATCGCTCTGCGCTTAAGCTCCGATCGGTTATGTGGACTGCCATGCCAAGTTAGGCTGTGATGATAACCGACCTGACCTTTCTTAATCTCGAACGGGACGGCCTCCAGGGCAGCGCCTTCCGGCAGCAGCTCGGGCTGGCGGTGATACGGCTTGAATTCAGGTGTGCTCGCGAGATATTTCTGATGATTCCCCCACAAGTGACTGCCTGGTACCATCCACATGCAGCCGTTCTCGATGACAGCATCATCGAGGGCTACCCAAGCGCTTACCAGATCAGCAGGCTGGATGACAGGCCAAAGCGGATGATCCTGATGCCACGGAGTCGGACCTCCGGTTACAGGAGGCTTATATTGAATTTGATCATGCCAGACACGAACCGTATCCGTGCTGCACAATTGAGCGATTTCCTCACAAATGACCGGATGTGCAGCATGCTGCAGAAATGCGTCACTTGCCATCCATATGTTAACGATCTGTACGACCTTCTCACTTACGCTCATCTTCATCCCTTTATATAAAGAGTCGGCTTCCTCTGACCGCATGTTATGGTACAGCACCGGTTTTTTGACGGCTCTGCCTTCCATAACGGAATCAAGCTCCTCCCTTAACAGGTCTACCTCCGCGTCGCTTAATATAACATCCCCCTTTAAAAATCCGTTTTTTCTGAATTCAGTTAACTGCGCATTATTCAACATGGTATTGCTTACCTCCTTTAAGGTTGATTATGATGGACGATAGATTAATCATAATCAACGCATGGCGTATTGTATTTTCCTAAATCAAGCAAACATTTGTGTTTTTCTTGCATTTACCGGGAGGAGAAATAGAGCATGACACTAATAGAGCTGGAACATATAAGCCCAACCGTTAATTTCGCAGTCAGACAAACGGCAGAGGCTGGCGAGAACTGGGGCATAAGAGTTATTCCCGACTGTCAAATTTTGAACGTCATTTCCGGACAAGCCGAGCTGTACATGGACAAGCGTGTGTATACGATCAGAGATGGGGAATGCATCTACTACGGGCCTGAATGCCAAACTTATTTGTCCGTGAGCGAGAAGACGGAATTTTTCAGTATTCACTTTGATTGGCAAAATCCCTCTCCAAAGCCCGTTCACCCGGGGCATGGGATACAATTTACCTCTAATTGGCCGCCAATTGGAGCACCTAATAACCCTATGCTGGTAAGCGGACCCTCGGATAAGCTGCTGATGCCGACTTTATTTGATGTGCCGGGACTTGAACCGATATGGACAAGAATGGTGAAGGAATATAAAGGGGAGCAGCCGGGCTACGCACTAGCGCTTCGTGCTTTAATGATGCAGGCGATTACTCACATTTTCCGGCAATTGCAGCATAGGAATTCGAATTCACATACTAAGGGGAGAATCGATTCAGCGATTCAAGCGATACAGGGGCAGCCTGGCCGTAATTGGCTAGTCACAGAGCTTGCAGCATTATGCGGATATCACCCAATCCATTTCTCCAAATTATTCAAAGAGGAGCTCGGTCTCACGCCTAAGCATTTCATGATCAAGGAACGGATCAAATGGGCGAAGCAGGCGCTCCTGCTGGGAGAGAAGATGGAATCCATCTCCTTAAGACTAGGTTTCAGAAGCATCCACTATTTCAGCCATCAGTTCAAAGAGGTAACGGGGTTAACCCCTTCGCAATATCGCATGCAGGGATGGAAGAAGGAGTAGCTGGATGCCAAAGCGAATCATCTTTCTGCTGGAAAAAAATTAAAAAAACAACGGTTAATATGTTGACATGTCAACATATTATGTATACTATACTATTTGTAAGTGGTTTTTGAGCAGTTAGCTTGGGCTGACGCGATTTGAAAATAAAGGAGGGATAGGTCGCAAATGAATTTGTCTTTAACCGAATGGAAAAAGAATGACACCTTGATCACTTACCTGGAAGAATGGCCTGATATTCATAAGTTTTACAGAAACTGCTTCTATAACACGTTGGAGACAACGACCGAGCTCGAAGAAGATGGCACGACTTTTGTTATTACAGGAGATATACCGGCAATGTGGCTTCGGGACTCTTCGGCTCAGGTTCGCCATTACATTCCGTTAGCTGTTTCCGATGCTAAGTATCAACGAATTATCGAGGGGCTGGTCAAAAGACAGATAGGGCAAATTCAAATTGACCCGTATGCAAACGCTTTCAACAAGATACCTAATAATCAAGGCCATAACGGTGATTTGACCGATGGAAATCCTTGGGTATGGGAAAGGAAATACGAGATTGACTCGCTGTGTTATCCGATTCAGCTATCCTATCTTTATTGGAAGGCTACACAAAGAACACAATTGTTTGATGAAGCATTCAAAAAGGCGGTTTATACCATTATCGAGCTTTGGACACTCGAGCAAAGACACGCGGAACAATCGAGCTACAGCTTCCAGAGATTCAATTGTCCGGAATCGGATACGCTGAGCCATGAGGGGAAAGGAACGCCAACGACTTATACGGGAATGACGTGGTCTGGTTTCCGGCCGAGCGATGATGCCTGTGCTTACCATTATTTAATACCTTCAAATATGTTTGCGGTTGTTGTGCTGCGTTATGTCGAGGAAATCGCTAGAAGCGTGTTTAAAGACGATAAGCTGGAACATGCTGCTCATCAATTGGGCAAGCAAATTGACGAGGGAATCAAAGCCTTCGGAATAGTCAAGCATGAGCGGTACGGCGAGATCTATGCTTATGAAACAGATGGCCTAGGCCATTACAACCTCATGGATGATGCGAATGTGCCAAGCTTGCTTTCAATTCCTTACTTGGGCTACACCTCAGCAGACGATCCTATCTATCAAAATACGAGAAGGTTCATTTTGAGCCAGGATAATCCTTACTATTTCGCAGGAAAGTCTGCCAAAGGGATTGGAAGTCCGCATACTCCGCAAGATTACATATGGCATATCAGCTTAGTCATGCAGGCTTTAACCTCAAACAACGATGATGAGATACAAGAAATACTTAGAACATTGGTAACAACGGATGCCGGTACAGGATTTATGCATGAGGGATTTCATGTAGACAATCCATTAGCGTACACGAGACCGTGGTTCGCATGGGCCAATAGCTTGTTCGGAGAGCTTATCTATAAGCTTGTCGAAGAAAAGAAGCAGTATCTTTTCCCATTGTCATAACCTCACGATTATTCGAACACACTGGCTATGCCAATTGGGCTTGATTATCAAATTAAAGGTTGAGAGGGGAAGGTAAAATGAAAAGAAAAAGTAGAACAGCACTGCTTCTTATGCTTATCCTGATTATTTCAATTGTTGCAAGCGCTTGCACTAAGGGCGGGAATGAGGGCAATACCAAGAAGAATGAAGAGAAAAACAATGTGGAGCAGGCTGAGAACACACCTGAGCCTACCGAAGAGGTGCCAGATAATAACGGAGCTCCGCCTGTGCAGGATTTAGGCGGCTACAAGTTTATTGTGGCTGATAATAATGTGAACAGATGGAAGCCTCAGGAAGGAAGCTCAGATCTGGCTAACGCCATCCTTGATCGGATTAAATGGGTCGAAGACACGTATAACGTGAAGATTGAATTAAGAAATCATTCTGAGGATGAATTCAGCACAGCGGTGCTGGCTGGCGATAAGTACGCAGATATTATTATTGCTCCTACATGGGAAATGGGAAGACATATTAACGGCAAGCGGATAGTGGATATGAATAAGATTCCTAATCTTCATCTGGAGAAAGATTATTGGAAGGAATACAACACGTCGGACCTGCTCTCCTATGACAACAGAACCTTTGGTGTAGCAGCACCTTTCGCAAACCAAGGCGATGAAGTATGGGTGCTCGCTTTCAACAAGAAGATTATTGAGGAGCTGGGACTGGAAAATCCGTATGATCTTGTGAAAAACAAGCAATGGACATTTCAAAAAATGCTGGAAATGGAGCAAGCGGCCAAGCGTGATTTGAACGGCGATGGCGTAATGGACAGCAACGACCGTTACGGGCTTGCAACCGGGCATGATTGGGATATTGCTGTAGCGATGTACCTTGCCTCAGGCAATAAAATTATCGAAACAGCTAGTGACGGCACATTGAAGTATGCAGTAAATACGCCAAAAGCTTATGAAACGATTGAAATGATTAAGAAAATGGCGAAAAAAGGCGATACGTTCTTCCCGAAAAACGATGGTGAGGATATGGATGCTTATGTCAAAGCCTTTGTTGACAACAAAGCGTTGTTTCTAGCTTATTCCAGAGGCAGGGGAGTCATTGATCCTATCTATGAAATGGAAAGTGACTTTGGTTTCATACCGATGCCAATGGGCAATAACACCGACAATTATTTGTCTTGGGTTAGCCATGACGCACCTTCCATGGCGGTGCCTGTTACCAACAAAGAGCTAGAAAAAACAGGAATTATTTTGGAAGCACTCGCTTGGAAAGCGCAGGAAGAAGAAAAAATTCGTATGGATGAAATTGCATATACGCAGCTGCGTGATGAAGATTCACTCGAAATATTGAAGCAGCTGAAAAATTACGGCGTTTCCGACTTGGCTTTTATCGGTCAGCAAATGCAGGGCAATGTTCATAGCGGCCTAGCGTTGATTCCGGATGTGGGCTTCTATAACCAGAATCTGGAATCGGCTTCCAAGGTGGCGGAAATAGAAGAAGCAGTAAACATCGGTTTAGAGGAGCTGGCTTTAAGGCTGAAAGGCGAATTCGTGGAGCCGGAGCCTGATCCCGAGGAGAAGAAAAAAGAATAGCTTCCCATAAAGGATACTGGGGCTGTCGAATAAAGCAATAAACGGAAGGGCCCGACAGCCCCTTTCATTTTTTTTTGAACTCTGACCATGTGGAGGAAACAAATATGATGGTGCAGGTCGAATGGCTATGAACAGTACATTAATGAAGTCTACTTTGTTTGCACTAGGATTATTGATGCTCGCGTTTGTATGGCCGAATAAGGCGCTGGCGAGTAACGATAATATGCTGGTCAAGCTGGAGAGCTATCGCGCGTATTTGGAGCAGCATGCTGATGAGGACATGGGATCAGCAGATATTGTCATTAAAGCTCATGATTACAAGCATGCAGACATGAATGTGGAAGTTTATGAAGATTTTGAAGGGATGAAAGGCAAGTCTTTACTGACTAGCGATACCGGTTCGATTGAATGGGAAATCGATGTTCTCGAAAGCGGTATGTATAACATTGAGGTGCTCTATTATCCCGTAGAAGGAAAAGGAAACTCGATAGAGAGAATGGTTACTATTGATGGGAAAGTGCCGTATAACGAAGCGAAATACATAAATTTGTCACGTATTTGGAAAGACACGGATGAGATCAGCCAAGACCGAAAAGGCAATGATATGAGACCGAAGCAAATGGAGGCGCCTAGATGGCGCAATGTGCTGCTGCACGATTTGCTTGGCTATTATAATGATCCATTAATGTTTTATTTGGAGAAAGGGCAGCATATCATCGGTTTGGAATCAGTTAGAGAATCGGTGATTTTAAATACCGTTCGTATTTATAAAGCGGAGGATCTTCCTACATATGCAGAAATAAGCGCCGATTACAAAGCGAAAGGCTATCAAGAAGCAGACGCCAAAATGATTAAAATACAAGCGCAGCATACGTATGAGAAGTCGGATAACACGCTTTATCCTATAGCTGACAGGTCTTCCGCCATAACGGAGCCTCAGGATCCTTCAAAGCTGCGCCTCAACAGCATAGGCGGCGATAAATGGAAAATGCCTGGACAGTGGATCAGTTATCGATTTACGGTCGAGGAAGCTGGATTATATAAAATTGCGACAAGGTTTAAGCAAAACAAGCTCGCCGGCATGTATGTCAATCGGAAAATAATGCTCGACGGGGCTGTCCCCTTTAAAGAGGCTGGAGCTATTACATTCCATTACGGAAGAAACTGGCAGGTTAAAGCATTAGGCGACAGCGAGCGAGAGTTTGCTTTCTACCTGGAAGCAGGCGAGCATGAGCTGACGATGGAGGTCACACTCGGACAATTGGCTGATGTGCTGAACCAGGTCGATGACAGCTTATTCCAATTGAATGCGGTATACCGCCAAATATTGATGATAACAGGAACAGAGCCGGATCTATATCGCGATTACGGATTTGAGAAGCTTATACCTGAAGCGATTGCTTCTATGAAGGAGCAGGCTGGCGTGCTTAGGGAAATAGCCGCTAATATGGAGGCTTTAATCGGACAAAAAGGTGAAAATATGGTGCTGCTCGATAAAATCGCCTTCCAGCTGGAGCAAATGGTTAAGGATCCGGAAGCTAATATAGCCAAAACATTCACGCCTTTCAAGGAAAATGTAGGCGCTCTCGGAACTTGGATTCTAACCGTGGGCGAGCAGCCGTTAACTTTGGATTATATAAGCGTCATGCCTGTGAAGGAGAAGCTGCCGAAAGCGGAAGCGTCCTTTATGAAACGAATGCTGTTTGAAAGCAAGTCCTTCTTTATGTCTTTCTTTGCGGATTACAATACACTCACGGCTGACGATCAGCAGACAGAGAAGCTGATTGAGGTGTGGCTGACATCGGGACGCGACCAATCTCAAATTATTAGAGAGATGATTAATGATACATTTACCCCCGAAACCGGCATTCAAGTAAAGCTCAAACTCATACCTGAGAATACGCTTCTACCATCGGTGCTTGCAGGGATTGGGCCGGATGTCGCGATGGGCAGTCTTACAGCAGAGCCTATTCAATATGCTTTGAGAAACGCCGTCGAGAATATTAAAAACATGCCCAATTATGATGAAATCGCCTCTCGCTTCCATCCAAGCGCAATCGTTCCGTTTGAGCTGGACGGCAAAGTGTATGCTTTGCCTGAGACACAATCCTTCCCAATGCTGTTTTATCGGAAAGATATTTTACAAAATTTAGGGCTGGAGGTTCCGGATACATGGGAGGAGTTTTATCGTCTAATCCCTGAAATCCAGAAGAGAAATATGCAAATCGGATTTCCGGCGGATATAACAGGCCTGCAAATATTTTTATATCAAAATGGTGGGGAGCTCTATAATACGCAGCGGAGCCGATCAACGCTGGAAGAGGATTTAACGATTGAAGCTTTCCAGAAGCAGACGGAGCTGTTTACAACCTACAAATTTCCGAGAGATTTTGATTTCGCCAACCGCTTCCGCACAGGAGAAATGCCTATCGGGATTGCGGATTACACCATCTATAACCAGTTGATCGCGTTCGCTCCTGAAATTAGAGGATTATGGGAGTTTGTTCCGCTTCCTGGAACGGTTATGGAGGACGGGACGTTGAATCGGGCAACGCCGTCGATCGGAACAGCCATCATGATGCTGAAAGACGCGGAAAATAAGGATGCTGCTTGGCGTTATATGGATTGGTGGACAAGTGCACAGACGCAGTCCAGATTCGGGAAGGAAATGGAAGCGATTCTCGGCAAAGCAGCTAAACAAGCAACAGCGAATTTGGAGGCGCTCGAAAATATGCCTTGGACCAAAAGCGAATTCGACAATCTCATGACAGGATGGTCCTTTGCCACGGGCACACCGGAGGTGCCGGGCGGCTATTATGTGACTCGGAGTATTGGATTTGCAGCTGCACTGGCTTATAACAATGGAGATCCGGAGTCTCTACTGGATTACGTAAAAGAAGTTAATGATGAAATAACGAGAAAAAGGCGGGAGTTCAAGCTGGAATGACCGTGACTTGTGACTTTATCGATTCAGGAGGACTCCAATCATGAATAAAGATTTGGCAATACGGGGAAATGCAATTTCGAAGAAGCCTGATTATTTTCTGAAGAGACGATTAGAGAAGGGTTGGAAATCGATCAAGAAGAATAGGGTCGCCTATCTATTCGCGGCCCCTTATATGATCTTGTTCTTCGCTTTTACGGCTTTGCCGGTTATAGTCTCACTGGGCTTAGGCTTCTTTTCATTCAACCTGCTGGAGGCGCCTATATTTGTAGGAATGGATAATTATATCAGGCTGTTTCTAGGCGACGATATTTTCATTAAGGCGATTGGCAATACTTTTCTATTAGCTGTCATGGTCGGTCCGATCGGCTTCTTAATGTGTCTGCTGTTCGCATGGCTCATTAATGAGCTGCCAAAGTCGTTAAGAACGATTCTGACTTTAATCTTCTATGCGCCCTCGATCTCTGGCAATATTTATTTGGTTTGGGGCATTTTCTTCAACAAGGATGCTTACGGTTATGCGAATGCGATTCTACTTCGCTATAACATCATTTCATCGCCTATTCTATGGTTTGAGAATCCGCAGTATATGATGCCGCTTGTCGTGGTTGTGGCACTATGGACCAGTGTCGGCACAAGCTTCCTATCCTTTATCGCCGGCCTGCAGGGAATTGACCGGACGCTGTATGAAGCGGCGGCAATGGATGGAGTAAAGAATAGATGGCAGGAGCTTTGGTACGTAACCTTGCCTTCCATGAAGCCGCAGCTGATGTTCGGTGCCGTGATGAGCATTACCGGCGCATTCGGTACAGGCGCCATCGTGACCGCCTTATGCGGAATGCCGAGTACCGGCTATGCGGCGCACACGATCGTGAACCATCTGGAGGATTATGGCTCCATTCGCTATGAGATGGGTTATGCTTCGGCCATCGCTACCATATTGTTTGTGATCATGATCGGCACCAACATTATTATTCAGAAGCTATTGTCGAAGGTAGGTGATTGAAATGATTCACATCAAGCTGCATAGAAGCAAGAGCGGTATTAAGCGGTCTTATTTCGCTGATTTTGGCATTTATCTGTTTTTGCTGCTATTCGGCATCTTTATGATGATGCCGATGGTGTATGCCATCTCCAATTCTATTAAGCCGCTGGAAGAGATTTGGTATTTCCCTCCCCGGTTTCTAGTTAATAATCCGACTCTCGAAAATTTTCGAGATTTAATGGTCGTCATGAGCGATTCATGGGTTCCATTCAGCAGATATATTTTCAATACCTTTTTTATTACAGCAGTCGGCACATTAGGCCATGTCGTGCTGGCATCCTTATGCGCATACGTACTATCCAAGCATCATTTCCCGGGAAAAGGTATTCTTTTCAGCGTAGTTGTGCTTTCCCTCATGTTTAGTGGCGCGGTTACTCAAATTCCAAACTTTATCATTATCTCAAAGCTAGGTTGGATCGATTCCTATCAGGCTATCATTATTCCAGCCTTCGCGTCCTCGCTTGGCTTGTATTTAATGAAGCAATTCATGGATCAGATGATTCCCGATGCTGTATTGGAGTCGGCTCGGATGGACGGCGCCAGCGAATGGAATATTTTCTGGAAGATCGTAATGCCGATGGTGAAGCCTGCCTGGCTGACGCTTATCATCTTCTCCATTCAAGGGCTGTGGGGAACCGGAGCCAATCACTTTATTCAAAGTGAGGAGCTGAAAACGTTAAACTATGCCTTGTCTCAAATATTAGCAGGGGGCATTGTTCGAACGGGAACAGGCTCAGCGGCTGCAGTGCTGATGATGATCGTTCCTATTATCGTATTTGTCATCTCGCAGTCGAAAATAATAGAGACCATGTCTGCATCAGGCATGAAAGAATAGGCTGGAAGGGGAAAAACGAATGGTCAGGAAAAAAGGGATCTTGTTTTTTGCCGCCTTATTACTGCTATGCAGCACCATGGTTGATTCAGCTTCCGCAATGGTTCCTTATAAAACCTATTTCTATGATTATGAAGGGGATTACTTTGTTTCGCCTGATGCGTATGTGCCCTATCGGGTGCTGAACGCCAAGGATATGGGTGTCGGGAATGAAGGGCTGAATCAGCCTATGGATCTGTTTGTGGACGAGAACAACCTTGTATACGTAGCGGACAGCGGAAGAAACAGGATACTTCTGCTTGATGAGCAGTATCAATTGAAGCGGGAAATCAATGAGTTCGTGCTAGAGGACGGCGTAACAAAGGATAGCTTCAACAATCCGATTGGCCTATTCGTATCGAAGGAAGGCCTAATCTACGTCGCAGACTCCAAGAACGCCCGGATAGTCGTGCTGCGCCAGAATGGCACATTAGAACGAATATTGGAAGCACCGGACTCAGAAGTATTCCCGGCCGGCTTTATCTATGAGCCGTCTGCACTTAGCGTTGATCCGGCTGGCCGAATTTATGTCATATCGAAGAGCACGAATATGGGGGTAATCGCCCTCAATGCAGACGGAGGGTTTGAAGGCTTCGAAGGAGCGGAGAAGGTCGTTCCGAAAGTGACCGATTTGTTCTGGAAGCTGGTTACGACCAAGGAGCAGAAGAGCCGTACGGCAAAGAGCGTTCCGACGGAGTATAACAATATTACGATTGATGAGCTAGGTTTCTCCTACGTTACGAGCAGCGCGCTCGAAGCAAGGAATCAATGGAGCGCAATGAAAAACCGGGATAAGTCAAGCAGGCATGCTCCAATCAAACGGCTGAATAACTTAGGCATTGATGTGTTAAAGCGCAACGGCGCCTTTCCGCCCGCTGGAGATATCCAGACTAACAAGGATGTGTCCCGCTTTATCGATGTCAGTCTAGCTCAGGACGGTGTCTACAGTACGCTTGATTCTACTCAAAATAAAATTTTCACCTATGACGATGAAGGTAATCTTCTATATGCCTTTGGCGGATATGGCAGTCAGAACGGTGTATTCCAAAGCGCTTCTGCGCTTGCTTATCAAGGCAGCAATCTGCTTGTTCTGGATAAAGATGCAGGCAAGCTGACCGTCTTCAAGCGGACGGAATACGGCGATGACATTGCCGCCGCGATTCATGCGCGCAAAACTCGCAAATACGATGATGCCATCGCAGCTTGGCAGCGCGTGCTGGAGAAAAATCCGTCGCTGGAGTTGGCTTATTCCGGTGTTGCACAGTCCAATATGCGCAAAGCAGAATACAGGGAAGCGATGAAAAACTACAAGCTCGCTAATGATTGGGAGCATTATTTCAAAGCATTCGCGGAATATCGCAAGGAAAAAATCAGCAAGCTGATTCTCCTTATTCCGATACTTGCAGTTATTTTGTTCTGGCTGCTGTATCGCTTCTTCAAATATGTGAAGAAACGGAACAGCTCGGGATGGAGAAAAGAAGGAAAACGAACGTTATGGGAAGAGCTGCTGTACGCCTTTCATGTCATTCTACATCCCTTCGACGGATTTTGGGATTTAAAGCATGAGAAGAGAGGCAGCATGCGTGGTGCGCTTATTATCGTTGGGCTCGTGATGGCGGCTGATATATTCAAGAAGCTGGCAGGCGGCTATATCTTGTATCCCACTGACTGGCGGGTAATTGAGCTGCAGGATACTGTACTCAGCGTGCTCATACCCTTCGGCTTATGGTGCTGCGTCAACTGGGGGCTTACAACATTAATGGACGGAGAAGGAAGCTTAAAGGATATTTTTATCGCGTCTGCTTACTCTCTCACGCCTATTGTCATGATCAGCATTCCGGTTACGATAATAAGCAATTTCGCATCCTTGCAGGAGCAGCCGTTTGTTGCCTTCTTTACTACGCTGTCTCTCGCTTGGTCACTGGGGCTCATCTTTATCGGCGTGCTGGTCACGAACGATTATACGCCTTTCAAAAACTTGTATGTGTCTGTGATTTCATTAATAGGAATGGGCTTTGTCGCCTTCCTCACGGTTCTATTTATTAATATTTTGCAAAATATGAATGCCTTCTTCACAACCATATTCAACGAAATTACATTCCGTCTATAGAAAAAAGCAGTAGATTGGAGGTCATCTATATGAAAGCGAAAGGGATCATCTGTGCGCTGCTGCTAGTTATGGGAGCTGCTCTAGCGCTGTGGAATCCAGCGAATGGGAAGCTTGTTGAAGCGGTAGGAGCAGAGGGAGAAGCTGAGCTGCCGGCTGCAGCCGATAGCGCTGCATTGAAGCTGCAGAAGCCTGTCAAGGATGGAGGATTGTCGCTTGCGGCTGAGAATGACCGCCTCCGCTTATATTTCGACAATCAATCCGGGGGAGTAGCTGTTGAGGATAAGGCTGCCGGAACTAAATTTTATTCCAATCCCGTCGATGCTTTGGAGGATTCGAAGGCGAGCGATGCGATGAAGGAGGAGCTGTTGTCCCAGATTAAGCTCGTCTACAACGTGAAAGGCAAGGAAGGCGAGCTGGATATGAACAGCTATACCCATGCCATGAAGCTGGATCAGGTGAGCTGGAGCAAAGTCGATCAAGGGTTGACAGTGGAAATGGTGTTGGGGCGCGAGGAGCAGCGGCGAATGCTGCCGCAGCAAATTACGAAAGCCAGCTTTGAGGAGAACATTCTTGACGCTATAGCTGCTGATCGGGATAAAAAAAGAATTCTTGCCTTTTATATTCAATATTCCCGTGACGATTTGAATGGCGCCAAAGGACAGGAGCTGCTATCTAAATATCCGATTCTGGAGAAAGAAGATATTTACATACTGAAATCCTCTATAACCGAGCGGGATAAGCGAGTATTAGAGGATTTTGTAAAGGCGGCAGGCTATACGTATGAGAAGCTGGAGGAGGACTACGAGCATGTCGGATATAACGGTGACGAAGCGGTCTTCCCTTATTTCAAGCTGAAGGTCGACTATTTGCTGGAGGATGAGGGGCTATCCGTCACCGTTCATAACAGTGAAATTCAGTATGATAAGGATCGCTTCAATTTAGTAAAGATGTCCGTATTGAATTATTTCGGAGCCGGGAAAACGGGCGAAGAAGGTTATCTATTTCTGCCGGACGGCTCGGGCACGCTTATTAACTTCAATAACGATGCAGACAAGAATACGCTTCTAACGACTGGTAAGCTGTATGGCCCGGATTATGCTTTATCCCAAAAGGCAAGAGGCAGCTTCAAACAGGAGTACCGGGCTCCGGTATTCGGAATTAAGAAAGGTGATACAGCGTTATTTTCCGTCATTGAAGAGGGAGACGCGGTTGCAGAAATTAACGGAATGATGGGCAATATTAATCATTCCTGGAACACAGCCTATGCCAGCTTTACGATTCGGAATAAGGATTCGTTTATCGAGAAGAACGCTTTCGAGCAAGCGCCTTGGATTATTTACGAAAAGAACGAATTCAGCGGAAATATCGTCATGCGCTACTTTTTTCTTACAGGTGAGGATGCAGACTATGTTGGCATGGCTGGCGCCTATCGACAGTACCTAATTGGTAAAGGAATTCTGAATAAGGTGAACCCGGAGGCAAATATTCCTTTCTATCTGGATACGATGGGCTCCGTCGATACGATGGTTAGAAAGCTGGGTATTCCCACTCGCAGCCAAGCGGCTGTCACTACGTTCGAGCAAGCCGGCCAGATGCTGGATCAGTTGTCAGGCAGCGGCGTTCATAATATGAAGCTGCGATATACAGCGTGGTATAACGGCGGCTATGATCATACCGCTCCTAGTGGAATGAAAGTGGAGAAGGTGCTTGGAGGCGCAAAGGGGCTGAAGAAGCTGGCAGCCAAAACAACGGAAATGGACGCGCGAATTTATCCAGATGTCGATTTCGTGACGGTCTCTTCCGACAAAGCCTTTGATGGGTTCAAGCCTCGAAAGGACAGTATCCGCTCTCTATTTCAAAAAATCAGCTACAAGGGCTTTCTGAACGTAGCTACTTTGGATTACGAGAGTAAGGTGTGGAGTATCGATCCGAGCAAGCTTCCCGGGTATTTCAGCCAATTTTCGAAGGATTATAATTCCTTGAAGCTGAACAGCATTTCCGTTGCCACCATGGGAGAGACGTTAAACTCCAACTTTAAAAACCACGAGCAAGTCAATCGGCAGCAATCGCAGACGATTAACGAAGAGGTGCTTGCTAAAGCAGAAGAGGCCTATGAAGATATCATTTCGGACAATGGCAATGCTTATATATTCCCATATGTGAATCATATATTGAATCTCCCGAATGAGGATAGCTCGTTTGCCATTGCAGACAAACAGGTTCCTTTTCTGCAAATCGCTTTGCATGGATATATTCAATATGCCAGCAAGCCGCTGAATTTGTCGAATGATTTGCGCCCGGCAATTCTGAAGGCGCTTGAATATGGAAGCGGTGTCTACTTTAAGCTGAATTACGGGGACAGCAGTCTATTGAAGGATGCATTCTTGTTCGATGAAGTGTATGCTTCCCAGTACGCGGATTGGAAGGAGCGGGCGGCGTCCATCTATGCGGAAATGAATGAGGCTTTGAAGGACGTTCAGGACCAGGCCATTGTCAAGCATGAGCAGCTCGATGAGAACGTGTTCAAAACGATATATGAGAACGGCAAAGCCATTATCGTCAACTATGGCGATCAAGAAACGAAGGTTGATGGGATTATGGTGGATGCGGTTGATTTTGCAGTCATCATCCCCTAACCCTTGCGAGGAGGAACTACGACAATGAGCAAATGGTCTGCAGCCTTAAGCATGAAGAAAAGGATGAATTTAACGGCGACGAAGAAGAGGGACTTAATGGGCTGGATATTCGTCAGCCCCTTCGTACTCGGTTTTATCCTGCTGTTCTTGGGTATATTCATTGATTCGTTCCGCTTCAGCTTTATGGAGGTGAATGTGTTATCCCAAGGCGGGTACTCCGAGAAATTCATCGGTATGGATAACTTCCATCACATACTCAGAATTGATCCTTACTTTAACAGGCAGCTGTATGATGCTGTACAAAATATGATTTTTGATATTCCTATTATCGTCATGTACAGCCTCTTCATAGCGGTACTGCTTAATCAGAAAATGAAAGGCAGAGCGATATTTCGAGCGATCTTCTTCATTCCGGTTATTCTGGCTACCGGCATTATTGATAAAGCGGATATGCGCAATTCCATTATGAATGCGTATCAGAGCATTCCGGGGCTCGATACCGGAATTGCAGCTGTCAATGAGTCAGCCGGCGGTATGTTCAGCAACCTGCAATTGAAAAAGTATATGTACCAAATGTTCGACTTCAGCCCAGCTCTCGTGAATATTACGGTAGGAGCCGCGGAAAATATTTATAATGTGGTCAATCATTCAGGTGTGCAAATTCTGATCTTCTTAGCCGGACTGCAGGCGATTTCATCGTCTATATACGAATCGGCCAAAATTGAGGGATGCTCCGGCTGGGAGAGCTTCTGGAAAATAACGTTTCCGCTGATTAGTCCGCTTATTTTGGTCAATATCATCTACTCGATTGTGGATTCCTTCACGGGCGGCAAGAATCAGATCATGGATCGAATCACGTCGACCATGAAGCTTGGCCAGTATGGGACCGCCTCAGCGATGGCGTGGATCTATTTCCTGGTGGCGGCACTCTTTATTATCGTCATCGGACTAATCGCAAGTCGGTTTGTATTTTATCAGAATAAGGAGTGATGGATATGAGCGGAGTGCAGGCGGGCGCGCCTATTGCAGCGAAGGGGAAAAGGCTGCTAAACGAAAAGCTGCGGAACAAATATTTCAAGCTCTTTTTTGTAAACCGCTTGTTTTGGGCCATAATGCGGTATTTGCTCCTGATCGGGCTAGCGTTTCTTATTCTCTATCCGCTGCTCGTTAAGCTGTCGAACAGCTTTATGAGCGCTCAGGATCTGATCGACGGAACGGTGCGTTTCGTTCCTAGGCAGGCGACATGGTTCAATTATGAGACCGTATTTAAGCACACATCGTTTCTAAAAAGCCTGTCCAATACGTTCCTTATCTCATTTATGAGCGGCGCTTTGCAAATGCTGGTATGCACGATGGTCGGTTATGGTCTAGCGCGATTTAACTTCAAGGGGAAGGGAATCGTGTTTACGCTGGTGGTGCTTACGATATTGATTCCTCCTCAGACCTATATGATTTCTCTTTATATGAAATTCAGCTTTTTTGATATATTCGGGCTTATGTCCGCTATTAGTGGCGGAAGCATTCGACTTATGGACTCCATGTGGCCGATGGCGATACTCTCTATTATTGGATTCGGCTTTAAGAACGGCCTTTATATTCTGATTATGCGTCAATATTTCAAAGGAATTCCGAAGGAGCTGGAAGAGGCGGCTTATGTGGACGGTTCAGGCCTGTTCCGAACGTTCGCTCGAATTATACTGCCTATTTCGTTTTCGATGATGATAACGATCTTTATCTTCTCCTTTGCTTGGCAGTGGACGGACAGCTTCTATTCCTCCATGTTCTTCAGTCAGCTCAAGCTGCTGTCCAGTTCGCTGCTGATGGGCTTTGAAGGGTTGATGCTGGAGGGCAATACTTTGGGACTCAAGCCGGGTCAGCCACTTACCGCAACACTAACCAATACGATGTCACTTTTGATTATTACGCCATTAATTATTTTGTATTTATTCGCCCAGAAATATCTCGTTGAAGGCATTGAGCATAGTGGGATTGTCGGATAGCTGCTTGATCGGAGTAGAGGAGAGGAGGGTCGTATGATATGAAAAGGATGTGCATATTATTGGTTGGAAGTATTCTACTGTCTGGCTGCAGCGATAATGGCAGCAAGAAGGAAAACTACAGCATTCATGCGGAATGGGCAGAGGAAATGTTCATTAAGCATTATTGGAATGAGAACGGCAAGCTTATCCATAATGCTTATCCCTATAGTAAAGAGCGTGAGGGCAACCTAAATTATTGGTGGAAAGCTCACGCAGTGGATGCGATGATGGACGGTTATGATCGAACAGGCGATGAACAATATGCCCGAAAGGCAGAGGACATTGTAAAGAGCATCATCAAGCTTAACGGCTCGTTGTTTAATGAATTTTATGATGATATGGAATGGCTTGCATTGGCGGCTCTAAGGCTGTACGACGCTACCGAAAGTGAAACGGTGAAAAATTACGTAATCAAGCTTTGGGGAGATATCAAGACGGCATGGTGGGAAGATGAACTTGGGGGCTTAGCTTGGAAAAAGGATCAACGCCAGAGCCGGAATGCTTGTTCCAATGGACCGGCTGCCATATTGGCGGCAAGGCTCTACGAGCGATTCGGCAGCGAAGAGGATTTGGAATGGTCCAAAAAAATATTTGCATGGCAGAAAGAGCATTTGGTTGATCCGGAAACCGGCAATGTATACGATGGGCTGGAATTGAAAGCGGACGGCACAATTGATGTGAATAAAAATTGGATTTTTACGTATAACCAAGGCACTTATATAGGTGCGGCGGTTGAGCTTTATAAACAAACAGGAGACAAAGGCTACTTGGCAGATGCTGAGAAGACTGCCGCAGCAGCTTTAGCTTACCATGTCCATGAAGGGACAGGGATGATGAAGGAGGAAGGGACGGGAGACGGCGGATTGTTCAAAGGTATTCTCATTCGCTACCTAACCCAATTATATGAAGTCAACAAAGACAGCAAAATAAAAGAGATGATTGATCACAACGCAGACGTCTTGCTTTCCAAAGGCAGTACGCAAGAGGAGGGCTTATTTGGAACCGCATGGGATAAGCCTCATCAAGAGCCTCTCGATTTATCCGTGCAATTGAGCGGGGTTTTCTTATTGGAAGCAGCCGCCAAAATTGAAAAAGGGGATAAAAAATAATTTTTCACAGGCGTAAAAAGGTGATGGCATCACTGCTGTCATTCTTTCTACGTTTTTCCTTATTGATGTCGTAAAAAGAAAGATGTATAGTTGATATATCAAGATTCCATGACAAGGTAGGTCGGCTGATGGAGAATCCCTTATACGAACAGATTTTTAACTACATTTTCCAGAAAATCAATGATGGTGAACTGAAGAACGGCGAACGAGTGCCATCAGAAAAAGAGCTGGCTGCCCACTTCAATGTCAGCCGAATCACATCGAAAAAAGCGTTGGAGATGCTCTCGCAATATAAATTAATTGATCGAATACAAGGGAAGGGCTCTTTTGTTGCAGAGGTCATTCCCGATTTGCATGAAATTAAAGTCCAGAAGCAGAAGCAGACGGAAGGCGCTGAAGTAAAGCGGGAAAACGAAGATTTGCGTATGGTGGGTGTGATTCTGCCTGATTTCGGAGACTCGTTCGGTGCGGCACTCCTAAGAGGCATAGAGGAGCAATGTGCGATTAACGGCTGCGTCATGATCATGAAGCTGACGTATGACAATCTTGGGGAAGAGGAAGCTGCGATTCGCTCCTTCGTCAAGCTTGGCGTGGACGGCATAATCGTATTTCCAGTTCACGGCGAGCTTTATAATTCCGAGCTTCTCCGTTTGGTGTTGGACGGGTTTCCAATTGTTCTAGTGGACAGATACCTTAAAGGCATCGCAGCAAGCGCGGTGTTTACGGACAACCGGAAAGCAGCGTTTGACCTGACCAATCTTCTGATGGAGAAAGCGGGCTCTGAGATCGGCTTCCTATCTACGCCAGCCGAGAATACAACGACCATTGAAGATCGGATAATGGGCTTTAACGACGCTTGCACTCAGAGAGGCTTGACGCCAAGACCGGAACATATGATGACCAATCTGTACAGCTCCTTGCCGCAATCATTTGATACCATTAAGGTACAATATGATATTACGACTTTACGTAGATTTGTGGAGTCGAATACAGAGCTGAAGGCGTATGTCGTATCGGAATACAATCTGGCACTCCTGCTGCGGGAAGTGCTGCTGTCCATGGGGAAAAACATTCCTGAGGATTATCAAATCGTGTGCTTCGACTCTCCTGATCAGCCGTTCGATGATTATTTATTTACACACGTTCGGCAGAATGAGCGGGAGATTGGCCGGCACGCTGTCGCGCTGCTATTGTCCATGTGGCACCATGAGGCGACAGAGCTCAACAATATTGTAGAGCATGAAATCGTAATGGGGAAATCGACGCTAACAACCTAGCTTTAATAGCTGGTTGAACAGACTTCAATGTCTATTCAACCAGCTATTCGTGCTTTCGTATAAACTCCCTTCAATAAGGTTATTCTTCGGCTGAATGTGCAGCTTGGAGAAGACCTTTTTTGTTGCAAAAGAATTCGTGATTTTGTAGATGATATATTGACATGTTGATATACAAAATATAGTATATTATTTGTGAATGATTATAATCAAATGAGGATGGTGACAATGGAGAGCATTATCAAAACAATGACATGGAATGCGAAAGCTGAGCAGGCGCAGCGAACGCTGGATAATCGTTTCTGGAATTCGAGTATCCGTATGTATGATATACTCACGCCTTGCCCAGGCGGCTCGTGCAACACGATTTTTCACTATTGGTGGATGGCTCACGCCGTTGAAACGCTTGTAGACGGCTGGAATCGTACGGGTGACTCCTTCTTTAAACAGAGGCTGTCCATGCTTCACCAGGGTATCCTCACGCGTAATGGCGGAGAATGGCCGAATAACCTTTATGACGATATGGAATGGATGGCAATCGGCTGGCTTCGCGCTTACGAGATTGATGAGGACGAGACTTATAAGCAGACAGCTGAGACGCTTTGGGAAGATATTAAGACAGGCTGGAATGAAGTGATGGGCGGCGGGATTGCATGGCAGAAAACCCAGCTGGATTATAAGAATACACCAGCGAACGCCCCTGCTTCCATTCTAGCGGCACGGTTCTATAAAGCGTTCGGCAGGAAGGACGATTTGGAATGGGCGATCAAAATCTATGACTGGCAGAAGGAAATGCTAGTTGACCCGGAAACGGGCTTCGTATGGGATGGCCTCAACCGTCTAGGCGACGGGGTGATCGACAAGGACTGGAAATTCACCTATTGCCAAGGTGTATTTATCGGCGCTGCAGTTGAGCTATATGGAATTACAGGCGATAAAGGGTATTTAGAAGATGCGAAGCGAACTTGGCATGCGGCAATCAAGGAGCTGGCGATGAACGAAAGCGGACTTATGCCTGCAGAAGGCGGTGGGGATGCCGGGCTGTTCAAAGGGATTTTTGTCCGCTACGCGGGCGAACTGGCTCAAGCGCTGAACGACGGACGGGAAGTGGCTGGTATTCTGGCATCCAATTCCTCGACCTTGTGGAGCAGTATTTCAAACCCTGATGAGGCTTTGTTCGGGAAGAGCTGGGACGAAGCTCCGACAGAAGATGTTGAGCTTAGCACACAGCTTAGCGGTGTCATTCTTCTTGAAACGGCGGCGCTTCTTGAGAAGCAAGGATTGTTGTAAAGGGATTTAAAGAGTAAATTGGTCTTTTCATATTAGATATGTGTATGTGTAAGTGTTCATCCCAACCGATCCGATTAATTCTTCACAATCCTTTATCGTTTTTAAAAAGGACGGTTACCCTGCAAATATACAGGATAGCCGTCCCTTAACCCCTCGCTAATTGTAGAATTTCCAACTTTCGTATCAAATGAGTTCCTCCCGGATCAAGTAACTGCAAAAGCTACATCTATTTCTTCGATATACTCCAACTATTTACGTTTAACTGTATTTGCTACAACTAATTCGACGTTTTTTTGTTAAACTATAGATTTTAGGTAGAATTAACGTGAGCTTATACAGCTAAAGGGTCTCTAAATGCTTCAACACTCGGAATTAGCTGCATCTTTTCCATTTAGTCGTTTTCCCTTTTCTCCACGTATATCCTCCGCAACACTTTTACTCTAAGGAGTTCAGAATTTCGCATATTCTATAAGGCGTTTTCTCTCATTTATTGGTATGATATGAGAAAAGATATTTGAGCAGGGAGATAAACCATGATTATAAGCATGCGGTCTGCCATGAAAATCTCTCCGAACCTTCTATGGTCCAATTTGAGCAGCACCTCCACTTTTCAGAAAGTGTCATCCCCATTAATGAGATTCAAATATGCAGGCCACACCGCATTTCCAACACATTGGAGTGAAGGCGAAACCTACAAATTGAATATGTTTTTGTTTGGCTTTATACCGCTTGGTGAGCATTCCATTTCATTTAATAAAGACTGATGAAGCAGCAAAAATAATATGCACCGATGAATCAGGACGGATGATCAAATGCTGGAAACATACGATGCAGGTGCATACGGAAACGGAAGAGCAGACCACAATCTTTCGAGATGAATTATATTTTCACAATGGTCTTTTTACGATACCGACTTATTTCGGGGTCTATTTGTTTTTTGTGTATAGACATCTGAGAATCAAGCAATTAATTAAAAAGGGCATGTTGGTTTAAATAAAAAAATAAAGAGAAGACGGTGCAGCACAAATGAAGAGAAAAAACTTTCTTATGGTTACGATATTAAATGTAATAACAGCTGCTTGTTTTCTACTTGCCGGACTCTTGTCTGACAATCATAATGCCAAATACGGATTTTTTATAGTAGGCGCTCTTTTTGTCATAACTGCAGTATTGAATTTCATCAATTACAAGAAGAAAAAATAAGATGAGCAGAGCAGGACTAAAACATGGATTTTATTTTTCCTGAGTACTTATCAACGGTATACCATCCGAAGGTCGCGGTATGCCCTTCGCCGGTTTTGGTATTATCAATAACAATCTCAAAAACTTGAATGACATAGTTGCCATCCTCATCAAGGTGATCCAGGTTTATTTTATAGCTGGAAGGTACCTTATATTGCTTCTTTACGAGTTGGATCGCTTGATCCGAAGTAATGCCTTTGATTGCAGGTGCCTTGCCGATATATAGATCGCTCCGAGTGAAATCAGCGTTTAATGGTTTATCTAGTGCAGTGGAGAGTGCTCGAATAGGCGCATAGGTCACACCATTGTAAATGATAACTTCTTGCGTTGATTTCCGTATCCCATCTACAAATATATTCATTTCTTTGAAGGTGGAAGTTATTTTCATACTATAATCAGCATAAACAGTTGTTCCGGCAAACGCAGCTCCAATCACCAAGCCGATAATAAGACCTTTTGTTTTATCCTTCATTGCAATCATTCTCTCCTTTTACTACTAGTTTGCCTGTTTGGCAGCAGATGATTCACGATTGCGCATTCTCCAGAAGAACATAGCGAAAACAGCTACACATACGAGTGCGATGATTGAATTGTACATAAATACACGGCGAAGCCCGAAGCTGGTTGTTGCGATACCGCCGGCTAAGCTCCCGATGATGCGGGCAACACCGAGATTCATTAGACCGTTGAACGTTTGACCGCTCGCTTTCAATTCCTTAGGCACTTCCTTATTAATATAAGTCGCCATTGTAACGGTAAGAACAATGAAAATGAGACCATGCAAGGCTTGAACCGGCAGCGCCCAAATTGGCGTCTCGATGACGGAGAAAAGATACCACCGCAGAGCTGTAAAGCATGCAGCACCTAATAAAATATACGGAATACGCACTCGTTTAAAGATTTTATCGGCAAACAGCAAAAAAGGAACTTCGCTTAATGACGAAATAACCATCGACCAACCAAGAAGGACATTATCTCCTCCGAGTTCTCTGAAGTACATAGGGAAGAACGCGTAATAGTACCCTAAAGTGATCTGCAATATGAAATTGATTCCGAAATAGACCATTAGCATCCGATTGCGAAAGAGCACTAAGATCGACATTTTCCGACCTTGGGATTGGTGCCCTTCCACAGAAGGGAATTTTAGAACGAGCAGAAAACAGACCACGATAATACTAGAATATACAGCGAATAAGGAGCCGATATGGTTCTTGGAAATAATTCCGAACACAAGCGACATAATAGCAAACCCGATCGTTCCTCCCATACGGATATGCCCAAAGCTGCCCATTTTACGCTTATCCAGCACTTCAAGAGTTATCGTGTCACTGATGGCGAAGATCGAAGTCTGGAAAAAAGTAAAAATACAAATCATGATTAATAAATAAGTAAAATGGTTGGACAAGGGGTATAAAATCATCGAAATCCCGCAGCCTGCCAACAAAATAAGCAGAATAAAGTTTTTTGTTCTAGCCCGATCTCCAAGTGCGCCCCAGAGAGGTTGAGCCAGTATGGCTACGAATGGACCAAAGCTGAGCAGCGTACCGATCTGTAAAGCGGAAAAACCGATATCCTGAAAATAAAGCGGGAGGAATGTGCCGTACACAGCATTTCCAGCATAAATAAATACATAAAAGAATAAAAAATAGATTAGGCTTACCTTCGTTGCATGGCTGTTTTTCATGGAGACCTCACCTTAAGAGATATAGTTATGATCATGCATTATACGGAATTATCTTACAAATGAATAGAGCTATTATTATCATCTGACATATTTCGACATATCGATTTTATTTTACATGATATGATGAAATGAACTTAAATACGGATAAGGAGGCTATTCTAAATATGGCTTCAAAAATATGCAGCAATTGCGGTGAAAGCAACAGCGAGAGCGCTTTCCTATGTATTCAATGCAGTGGATCGCTTAAAGACTCCGAAGTAGTTGGAACACCGAATTCTTTAAAAACATTTAAGGCAATCGATAGGGAACGGATTTGTTCCCATTGTAATGAGAAATTAGGTGCGAATGATTCCAAGTGTAAATATTGTGGGACAGTATATACCAAGAAAACAAGCGGCAGCTCTTACTTGCCATCAGATGGATATGCGAGCAGCGGAAATTTTGGATGTGCAACAGTCCTACTTTTTATAGTAACATTCTTTATTCCAATTGTGGGCTTAATTGTAGGGGGTATATTTGCATTAAATGATGATCCGGAGAAACAATCGATCGGAAAAGCTTTGTTGATATTTGGACTTGTGATGATCGTGGTTAGTGTGGTTTTTTATATGATTATTTTGTAGTGAGGTAGCGTAAAAGACTAACCGCAGTTGCATTTAGTATGGTAGCTATACTGAATGTTTAACAATATGATAGTTAATTTTTTCCGCAGATTAAGTGATAATTGGCTTTTGTTGGAATCAATTAAAAGGTTGATAAATAAAAAGAGTTGTGTATAATTTGAATGGAATGTTATCTAGGGTTCCGCGATCTAAATCGGCTGGTCCAAGAGATAATCACAACTGATAGGTTGTGTCACGGAGGGATAAAAGCCCGGGAGATAAACTGTTAACGACAGTTTGTTTCCCAGGCTTTTTTTTTTATTTTTGCTGCATTTGGAAATACTAGGTTTTGCGTAATTTTAAAGGGGAGTGTGAAAAGAAATGAACAAAACATGGTTGTCGGTAATTATTGCTGCTTTATTCGAGGTAGGATGGGTCATTGGATTAAAATATGCAAACGGGATTTTGGAATGGGGAGCTACAGTGATTGCTATTATTGTAAGCTTCACATTGATGATTTTGGCTTCTCGTTCAATTCCTGTGGGTACTGTTTATGCTGTTTTTGTTGGCTTAGGTACAGCTGGTACAGTATTAGCGGAAATCATTTTGTTTGGCACTCCAGTTCAAATAGGCAAGATTGTGCTCATCGGAATTCTGTTATTAGGTGTTATTGGGCTGAAAATGCTAAGCAAAGAGAAAAAACGGGAGGTAGGTAACTAATGGATTGGGTATATCTTATTTTAGCTGGAATATTTGAAATGTCCGGAGTTCTCATGATAAATAAGATGATCAAAGACCGTAACGTAACATCATTTCTTTTATTATTTGCAGGATTCGGATTAAGCTTTTTATTCCTGTCATTGGCAATGAAAACCCTCCCGATGGGAACAGCATATGGAGTATGGACAGGTATAGGTGCGTCCGGTGGAGCAATTCTTGGAATGATATTTTATGGGGAACCAAAAAATATCTTGAGAATTTTGTTTATAGCTATGGTACTCGGATCTGCAGTGGGCTTGAAGTTAGTTAGCTAAAGTAACAGTAATGTTGAAAACGGCACTCATTTGGTTTGGTACCTATTTGTAAAAAAGGGAACACAAGAAATTATTGACTCAATAAAAGGAGGACAAATAAAATGACTATAAATATAAAAAAGTGCACGTTTGAAGATCTAGGCTTACTTCAAGAAATTAGTGTTGAAACATTTAATGAGACATTTAAGAATCAAAATTCACCTGGAAATATGAAAGCCTACTTGGAAAGAGCATTTAACTTAAAACAATTAGAACAAGAATTACCCAATATTTCTTCGCAATTCTTTTTTGTTTATTTTAATAATGAAGTCGCTGGATATTTAAAGGTAAATACCAATGATGCTCAGACTGAAGGAATGGGGAATGAATCACTTGAAATCGAGAGGATTTATATAAGAAACAAATTTCAAAAACATGGGCTTGGTAAATATCTGCTAAATCAAGCTATTAAAATTGCGATAGAACTTAATAAAAAGAAAATTTGGCTAGGCGTATGGGAAAAAAATGAAAATGCTATTGTTTTTTATAAGAAAATGGGGTTTGTTCAAACCGGAGCCCACTCTTTTTATATGGGTGACGAAGAACAAGTGGACTTTATAATGACCAAAACACTCATATAACATTTCTCTGAAATGATATTCAACGAACGTCGAACGTTAGTTCAGCGCTCCAGGGAGCAGCATTTCTTGGTATATACAATAAGCGTTAAAAGTGTTCAATTCCATTTGGTGCTTTTTAATCGTGTTGATGTATAAAGTTTTGTATACCCTATCAGCAATAAAATTCTGAATTGCAAATTTAAGCAACAAAAAAACCACTTCATTATCATGAATTTAGGATCATGATAATGAAGTGGTTTGAATTTACAATATGTAGTCTAATAATAACCACTAGAATAAATTGCATCTAGTTATGTCTTTAATCATAATAAGGATGCGGCCGAGAGGACTCGAACCTCCACGGCTGTTACACCACTAGAACCTGAATCTAGCGCGTCTGCCAATTCCGCCACGGCCGCAAATCGTATATCAACAAAAAATATATTATCATGTGTGAAGTTGAATAGTCAAGTGAATCTTGCTTATTTTTCTCTTTGTTCCTGTTGCCTGCTGAAAATTGTTTAAACAAGCATATTTTACATCTTATTCACAAACACTGAAGGTAAAAGGTGAGAGGTGTGAATAATGATGAATAGTCAAAAAAGATCATCGCAGCGAATGGGCCGGATCAAGAAGACAGCTGTTTTACTGGTTGTAGCATTATGTATGGGTAGTGCATGCAGCTACGGTTCTGTATCGGCAGATGAGAAGGAGCAGCGGACGCTTGCGATTGTGATTGACGATTTCGGCAATGGCATGAATGGTACGGAGGAAATGATGAAGCTGCCTGTGAAGTTTACTGCTGCTATTATGCCGTTTATGCCTACGACAAAAAAGGATGCAGAGGAAGCGCATCGGCTTGGTCATGATGTGATTGTACATATGCCGATGGAGCCGAATAAAGGGTTGAAAAAATGGCTCGGTCCCGGGGCGTTGACTACCGATTTGAGCGATGCTGAGATTCGCAAACGGGTCGAGGACGCGATTGATAATGTACCGTATGCCATTGGAATGAACAATCATATGGGCTCCAAGATAACCGCAAATGAGCATATTATGAGGATTGTCCTTGGTGTATGCAAGGAGCGAGGCTTGTTTTTCTTAGATAGCCGTACAACGTACAAAACGGTTATTCCCAAGATTGCGGCGGAGCTGAACGTGCCAATTGTTTCTAATGATGTATTTCTGGATGATGTGTACACCGTTTCGCATATATCCAAGCAGATCGGCGTGCTGCGCAAGCATTTGGAAACGCATGTTAGCTGCATTACGATTGGACATGTCGGCCCCGCAGGAACGAAAACAGCATCCGTACTCAAGCAGTCCATACCCGTTATGCAGACTAACGTGCATTTCGTGAAGCTATCCCAATTAGTACCTGGTTTAACGGGTGATCCATTTATATTGCCTAATCCCTGATGCAATGGCAGCAGCGACCTCTTTCTGGCCTTTAGGATCGGTCAGCATGGAACGGTCGCTGTCGCTGCTTATAAAGCCCATTTCGACAATGACGGCTGGCTGCTGGACTCGTTTTAATAAATAAAATGTTTTTCCTTCTCGAGGAATAGCTGTCGTGTTCTGTTGACGATTGAGCGAATCTTGAATGCAAAAGGCGAGCAGTGCGCTTTCCCCACTCTGCTGATGCAGCACAAGCGGACCGCGCTGTGAAGGTTTTTTGGACCAATTGACATGTAAACTTACAAGTAGCTCACTGTCGATTTCTTCGGTGAGCTGTCTTCGTTGCGACAGGTCCTTCCGATGTCTGGAGCGGCTAATATGCCAACGATTCTCATCACTTAACGCGTAATCGCCAGTACGATTCATGACTGCTGCAACTCCTTGGCTTCGAAGAAGCAAGTATAGCTTTTTGGCGATGGCCAAATTGATATCCTTCTCCAGTGTCGTGCCAGAGGAAGTTCCACCGTCAATTCCACCATGTCCCACGTCAATAATGACAACCGTTGAAGGAAGTGCCCAGTCTTGATCCGTTATTGCAGGAATAAGCGGCCAGGCTGAGGCTGCAGCCGTGGTGCTTGATACAGCAAACCATAAGGAGACAAAAACAAGTAATATTTTATGTCGCATATCGATGCTTCCTCCAGATCATTTTGATATACGGTTAGCGTGGCTGTTTGGAGGAAAACTCATGCATGTTTACTTCTGAATGTTGCTGGGCAAGCTTATAACATCAACAGCTTAGGCTTAGGAGGAGTGAGGCGAAATGGCAAAAGGCGACGAGTATGTGAAATATGTGACGGAGCAGTTTGTTGCTTTCATGGAAACACCTAGGGAAGAGCGAAAACAAATAAAAACGTCAGTCAAAGCTCTAAGAGAGCCATGGCTGACGCGTTGGTTTGGTTGGGGTCCAATGAGTGTTGTTCTGTGGTGGCGCGGACGTGCCCAGCGTCATCGGTAGAAGTGCCCCAGCTCCAGCAAAAGAAGAAGCGGGATATATCTACGATCATTTGCACCATCATCTCCCGCTTCTAATGCGACATAAATTTGTCCGGTATCCCATTTGTTATAGCCAACGACGGACCATACATAAAGCATTTGCGCATCAAACAGCTCAGCGGTATAACGGAGCTGTTCTTTGTTGTTTATTTTGACAAATAGAGATGAATAAGAACTGGTGTTTACTTGTAAAGGAGCCTTCGAAAGCCAAGGCAGCTTGGCATAACGGTCGAATGAAGGCAAAGAAACTTGCTTTAGAAGCTTCGCATTAGCTGATATTTGATATTTAGAGCTATCCGATAAGGGAGCGGAGGCGGCTTTTGTCCAATCCTTCTGGTTCACAGGAAGCTGTTCGCCGGTTGCCGCATCCGTATAATAAGTAGAAGCCGAACTTTCCGTAATCCTCCAAGCAGCGAGCAGAGGATGAACATATAACGCTTCAATCTTTGAGGCTGGTTTCAGTAATTCAAGCCCTTTAATGGACCGAGTTAATGTCTGCTCGTCGAATATAGGCTGGTTGCTGGTGCCGTATTCACCAAGCTGATACCCTCCTTGCTCCACAGCATTAACAATTAAATAACCAACCGTTTCTTTATGCTGCTTTACCAGCACTAGCCAACTATGAGTACCGGGACCGACGGGAGAGATTTTGAAGGAAGCTTGTTTCCATTTCGCAAACTCGGGTTGTACGGCCAGCTCGTCCACCCATTGCTGCACTTGCTGCTGAAGCGGCTCATTAGTTGCTACACTTCCTTCTGCATAGGCAATTGCCGAACGTGTCTCAAGTCCGCTGGAATAAAGAAGAAGAGCGGTAAAAACGCAGGCCGCGGTTAGTTTAATGAATTGCTTTCTCATAATTAATCACCTCAAATCTATTGTAAGGGATAAGCTGTAAGAAGACTGTTGCAACCTGTCAGCAACGGCGGCCCGAGGACCGCCTTTTTTTGACGTATTGCTGCACATAACGTAAATCGGCGTCATTCAATGCCTTCAAGATGGAATATTCCGCAGTTAATGGCGGACGCAGTCACACGAGGCTCGTATTGCCAGCGAATTTCCGACTGCCGCTGCGTGAATTGCTCCTCGATTACCGGCCTCGATTCTTCCGTAGCATTCTTGATTAATAGCTCATAATATTCGCTTATTCGTTCAAGCTCCTCCGCCAATCTCTCCGTAGCGCCTTCAGCCCAGCTGTAATCATAGCTGCGGAGCTTCCGCTCCAATGCTTGCTCCACAATGCCAAGCGCCTTGTTAAATGAGATTCCATTTTTGGTGATGTGGATATTTGCCGGAAGCCTTGGCGTAAGCTTATGCATCAGCAGCCGATCAAGAAAATGTTCGACACATTGGCCTGTTGCAAGTGAAACGCCGAAGCAATGGATTTCTTCCCGTTTGCGGTCACTTGCGAATTCTACCCGCATATTAACGCCGAGCCAAGCGGTATAAGGCGTGGAGCTGAATGGATTATGGCTCCGCTTGTCCGGTTCCTGAAACAGGTAAACATAACTGCCCTTCGCTTTGGCAGCATCAAATATTTGCTCCAATTTGCGCGCGCCGAAATACAAATCCTCGCGAGGTACGCGAGCTGGAGCAGCCAAGCTGCCGTGTACGAAGCCTAATGAGCGCCCAAGAGCAGCATTCGCAGCGCTGTCCTTATCTGTTGCCGTGCTGTCCGCTTCTGGGGGAACAGGTATTTCTTCTACGGCATCATACTTTTGCTTATCTGTTACGAACAGAAAAGTCATGGTCTCAGGTTCGGCACCTACACGGTCGACAAAGCTCCAATAGTAAGGTCGATTCGTAAGCTCGCGATCCGCAAATGGAGACAGCTTGACGGTGAAATGGGCAGGCGACTTTTCCAGAATGGAGCATTCTGTAGCCTCTAGATAGCGATTAACAAATTTATGCACCTGTTTCTCATTCAAGGCCTTATCTCCACCTTTTGTCCAAGGGAATCTAGATTAACAACCAGCTCGGGACCTCCATCAAGCGGATCTTCATTGGAAATGACTTCATCGCGAATACGGCTGATCGATGATCCCAAATGATTGATCTTTTGTTTCAATTCCGTATCGTTACCTGCTTCTAGAAGCAAGCGTGCGAGTCTTTGTTCAAGGGAGCCATCGGTCTTCTCCAGCTTTTCCAATATATGATCCAGCTCTCCAATTACGAGCTCGAATAAATTGATTTTCTCATGAAGCAGATTAACGATATGTTCCTCAATTGTACCGATGGTACATAAATTGTAGATTTTCACATCTTCCGTCTGACCGAGTCGATGAACACGTCCAATTCGCTGCTCGACACGCATCGGATTCCATGGCAAATCGAAATTAATCATATGGTGGCAAAATTGCAAATTAATACCTTCGCCGCCAGCTTCAGTCGCGATGAGTATTTGTGCCCGGCCGCGGAATAAATCCATCATCCAGTCTTTTTTACCACGGTTCATACCGCCTCGGTAAGGAACAGCCGCCATATTTTGCGCTCGGAAAAATTGCAGCAAATATTCCTGAGTCGCTCGATATTCGGTGAATATAATGACCTTCTCGTTCATTTCTTTGACGAGCTCCATCGCTTTCTCAGCTTTGGTATTCGCTTTGATCCCGCGGATTACCTCAACCAGCTCCCAAATTTTTGGCCGCATTGGCGAATCCTCAGCCGTTTTCTTGAAGAGATTCACAAGTGTAAGGAAAACGGCATCACGGCTGCTGCATACTTCACGTTGAAGCGTTACCAGCGAAAGCATGCTGGATAGGTCGCCGCCGCTTTCCTCATAACGTTCCTTCACGAAACCGGTAACGCCATCATATAAAGCTTGCTCCTCAGGGGATAGAGTGAGCGGAATGTTCTTCACTATGCGTTTTGTGAAATGAATTCCGCCATCTCCACGCCGATTGCGAATCATGACAGACGACAGCGCCTCCTGCAGCTGATCCTCATTCTTCGGCAGCCGTTTATCAACAACAAAATTAGCGGCAAATTCGCTTTGTCCGCCAAGCTGGCCGGGCTTGAGCAAGGTGATGAGATTATAAAGCTCGTCGAGATCATTTTGAATAGGAGTAGCCGTTAGGAGGAGACAATACTTTTTGCGCAATAAATTTGCGAATTGGTAGTTCGTTGTCTTTTTATTTTTCAGCTTGTGGGCCTCATCAATGACAATAAGATCATAATCCGTACCAAGGACAAGCTCTCGATGCGGCTCACGTTTGGCAGTGTCAATGGAAGCGACCACAACGTCATAGCCCCAAGTGTGCGCTTTCTTCTGAGCGACAGCAGAAATGCCGAATTTCTGATTCAACTCTCTTACCCATTGAAGGACAAGGGAGGCGGGAACGAGAACCAAGATTCTCTTCGCTAGTCCGCGAACGATATATTCCTTAAGTATGAGCCCTGCTTCTATCGTCTTCCCAAGACCTACCTCATCCGCTAGAATAGCACGGCCGCCCATTTCATGTACGACCTTTCGTGCGGTGCTAATTTGATGCGGCATAGGCTCGAACGTGGGCAAGGAACGCAGGCACAGCAATTCGTCAAAGCTTTCAATTCTTTTGGCTTGTTCTGCTTCCATGGCGAGTTGATATAACGTCCAATCGTCCCAAGGACCATTTCGTGACACGCGATTTTGCAGTTCCTCAAACCAGGTTCGATCACACTGCAAGTCAACGAGCGTATGCAGCTTGCGTGTGACGATAGTAGGACCTGTATCGGCTGAGGCAGCTTGCGGCGTTGTATTGAAATTCATCTTATGCAGCTCCTTCCTCAGTAAAAGGTTATGATCTAATTAGTATTGCCTTTTCATTCAATATTCATAAGAAGCCGCTTAAAAAAGAGTATGGACAAGCTAAAGAGTGAGAGATGGCATGTAAGCGACAGCGCTTGGGAAATTCAGCCTTAAACGGGCGTGTGAATCAATATGTAGTATAGTATAATGATTTTGTTACACAATATGTTGTGCTTTTGACCTATCGCGTTGTACATATGCTTAAAAGCATAGTGGATGAAGAGGAGGAAATGGCGGATATGATGGATACGACAAGTGGAAAGCGTCTTGAGGGATTAAGCGAGAAGATTTTTTTGGATCGATATGCGTGGAAAAACGCGAATACATCCGAGACTAAAATCGGTGATATTGTACTTGTTCTAACGAAGGACGATCCGAAGTTTCCGGCGAAGGAAGTAGGAGAAGTTATCGCCCGGGAGGGTAACAATGTAACCGTTCGGCTTCGCAATGGTGAGCTAGTCGATTCCAGTGTAGAGAAGCTAACACTTACGATAGAGAAGACACCTGAGGAAATGTGGGACCGGCTTGCGGATGCGATGTCATCCGTGGAAGAGGGTGACGAGAAGCAGAAGGAATGGCAGGAAAAGTTCAGATATATATTAGATGATTGGAAGCTTGTTCCCGGAGGCAGAATCGCTGCCGGTGCCGGCGCGAGCGAGGAGCTTACCTTATTTAACTGCTATGTTATTCCTTCACCGAAGGATTGCCGCGGAGGCATAATGACGACTCTGACCGAAATGACGGAAATTATGGCTCGCGGGGGCGGTGTAGGAATGAATCTATCCTCACTAAGGCCAAGACGCGCCATTGTTGCTGGTGTTAACGGCTCCTCTAGCGGAGCGGTATCCTGGGGCGGATTGTTCAGTTACACGACAGGCTTGATTGAACAGGGCGGTAGCCGCCGTGGCGCTTTAATGCTGATGATCAACGATTGGCATCCCGATGTGCTTGAATTTATAACGGTTAAGCAAAAGATGGGGCAAGTAACGAATGCTAACTTATCGGTGTGCGTCAGTAATGCATTCATGTGTGCGGTAAAAGAGGATCTCGATTGGGAGCTTGTTTTCCCCGATACAAAAGAAAAGGACTATGACGAGCTTTGGAATGGGGATTTGGACGAATGGCGTAAGCTCGGTAAACGAGTTATCACTTACAAAACCGTCCGTGCGCGCGAGATTTGGCAGACGATTATAGAATCCGCATGGAAATCGGCTGAGCCTGGCGTCGTATTCATGGAATACTATAATCAGATGTCGAATAGCTGGTATTTCAATCCGATTATTAGTACAAATCCATGCGGCGAGCAGGGCTTGCCAAGCTGGGGCGTATGTAATTTGTCTGCTGTGAATTTATCTGAATTTTATGATCAAGAAAAACATGATGTAGCATGGGATGAGCTGGCCAAAGTGACGCAGTGGTCGGTGCGTTTTCTGGATAATGTTATCGACAAGACACCATACCATTTCGAAGAAAATGAAAAAAATCAAAAGTTGGAGCGCAGGATCGGGCTCGGAACGATGGGTCTCGCAGAGCTGATGATCAAGCTTGGCATTCGCTATGGCAGTGCGGATTCGCTTGCATTTCTCGATAAGCTGTATGGATTTATGGCACGGGAATCTTATCTGGCTTCAACTGAAATTGCTGCGGAGAAAGGCTCTTTCCAAGCTTTTGACAAACATAAATATGTACAGAGCGGTTTTATGAAAAATTTGATAGAGGAGTATCCAGAAATTGGGGACGCGATAGAGGCTAGAGGAATGCGCAATGTTACGGTCATTACGCAAGCGCCGACAGGCAGTACAGGTACAATGGTCGGTACATCGACTGGGATTGAGCCTTATTTCGCCTTTGAATACTATCGTCAGAGCCGCCTTGGATACGATAAACAGTATGTGCCTATTGCTCAGGAGTGGAAGGACGCTCATCCTGGGCAAGAGCTGCCGGACTATTTTGTCACCTCGATGAGTTTGTCGGCAGAGGATCATATTCGAGTGCAGGCTGCTATTCAGCGCTGGGTAGACAGCTCGATCTCCAAAACGGCGAATTGTCCGGCTGACTTTACGGTGGAAGAAACAGGCCGCTTGTATGAGCTAGCCTTTGAGCTTGGGTGCAAAGGTGTCACGATATACCGTGATGGAAGCCGCGATGTACAGGTGCTTTCCACAAGTAAGGAAGAGAAAACAGATGAGAAAGTTGAGCAAAAGTATGAAGACAAGGGTGCTGCTGCACCATTGCCAGCTGCAGAGCAGGAGAATCCTTTCGAGGAGGGGCTTGTAGAACCAGCGATACCTAATGCTGTAGCAGTGCAAGCAGACCCCGTCCATGACAAGCAGTATAAACGCCGTCCGCAAGTACTAAGAGGCGCCACATACAAGGTTAACACACCGTTTGGAATGGCTTATATTACGATTAATGATCTAGGCGGGACGCCGGCAGAAATTTTCCTGAATGTAGGGAAAGCAGGGTCGGATGTGTTCGCAATGGCTGAGGCTTTGGGACGCGTTTGCTCATTATTTCTTCGTTATGGCGATCATGGCAATAAAGTGAAGCTGCTTATTAAGCATTTGAAAGGCATAGGCGGTACAGGTGCCATCGGATTTGGTGTGAACCGTGTTGAGTCCATAGCAGATGCTGTGGCAAAATCGCTGGAAATTCATACGGAGATAGGAGAGGAGCAAGCCGCTTCGGCTGCAGAATTCCATACGTATCAGTCGCCTAACAACCAGAGTGCTGCTTTAGGGAACGGCTTGGCGTCAACCCAATCTACCTATAAAGGCGAAATCCAGTCCTTTGATTTATGTCCTTCTTGTGGATCTGCATCTTTAGTTAACATTGAAGGGTGTAAGCAATGCAGCAACTGTGGGTATAGTAAGTGTAATTAGGTTGGAAAAAAAGCGGTGGGCTAACACGTAGTATAGACCGAATGGAATTTCGGGAGGACGGCACTATCCAGCCGGTCAAGCTTACTTTTGAAGGTGTCAAAAGCCGCAAGTTGCAATAATAACTATTAGGTAGCTATCAATTTTCCTTAAGTCTCACCTTAATTTTAGGTGAGACTTTTTGTCGTCCATGGAATAAAATAAAGGTCTCTTTCGTAATATATATTGAATATACTGATTGAAATGTGGTGATTGAGTGAGCTCAACGGAAAGAACACCTTTGTATCAGATGGTTCAAGAGTATTTACGCGATTTGATAACGTCACAAGTATTGAAGGTCGGAGACCGTATTCCTACGGAAAAAGAACTAATGGAGCGTTTCGGAGTAAGCAAGATTACTGTCGTTAATGCTCTGTCCGGCTTGGTTCATGAGAGAATCATAACTAGGGTGCCCGGAAAGGGAACTTTTGTAAATGATACTGAAATTGAGATTCCGACGACACCACCTAAAAGTGCAGTAAAGCATGTCGTTAGAACGATCGGGGAAATGCAGACGCGGTTAATTGGCCTCATTATGCCCAGCATTTATGACTATTTTACCATTCGGCTTGTACAAGGTATTCAGCAAGCGCTAAATGAGAACGACTACCGTTGTGTTATCTATTTATCGGAAGGAAACATTGACAAAGAAAAAGAGGCTATCAAGACATGCATTAAAATCGGAGTGGCAGGTTTACTGATTTTCCCTGTTGATGAGGAATTATTCAATGAGGAAATATTAAGCATGAAATTTGCAGGGTTTCCGTTTGTTCTCATCGACCGCTATCTTCCGGGGGTGGAAACACATTATATAGCATCAGACGGTAGGCTTGGCATTAACATGGCAGTGAATTACCTGTGGGAACTGGGGCATCGTGAAATCGCCATATGCTCCGATTCGCCCATACAAACCGTGACCGTTCAAGAGCGGATCGATGGATATATGAATGCCTTCAAGGAAAAGGGATCACTAATTAACCCTGCCCATATCGTGACCGATTTTGAAATAGGAAGTCTTGACTACGCTGAAACACATCCGCTGTACCGCTATATCCAAAATCGAATGGCAACGGCCTATATTACGCTAAATGGAAGTCTCGGAGTGAAAATCCTTCAGATTGCGCGTCAAGCTGGATTGAAAGTGCCTGAGGATATATCCATTATCAGTTTTGACGATCCGACTTCAATAATTGAAGGATATAGCACCTTCACCCATATTAAACAGTTTGAACGGGACATGGGCTACCGCGCGGCTTACACGCTGCTTGAGGTCATTAACAGTGAAGATGAGCAACATGGAAAATACTTCAAAACCCTAGTGGAGCCGGAATTGGTGATTGGCGAGACGACAGGAAAAAACGTTATCTCCACTTCATGATATCAACATTTTTTCGACCTTAAAGTCACCTTTTTTACCTGGTGTGGTAATTAAAAATAATTTTTAACAGCATATTGAATATATTTATTTAAATCGCATATTTAACATATAAATGAAAGCGCTTGTAATGAGGGGGGAGACAGTCGCTATATGCCTGACGAAACAGGAATACCGGAATCTGTATAAAATCGATCCACGAAGATGTAGGAGGTGTTCGGTTAATGGTGCCAAAAGGGGCTGTTATCCCTCGATTGATGCAAGTAAAAAAGAATAAGAGGTTGTCCAAAGTATGGTATTTCAGACACATATACCTATTTCTACTTCCGGCTTTAATATGGTTTCTGGTCTTTGCTTACTATCCGATGTACGGCATTATAATAGCGTTCAAAGATTACAAGTACAATCTTGGAATTATGGGAAGTCCTTGGGCAGGGTTTAGATTCTTTGAACAGTTTCTAAATGATTCTAGTTTTTACGATGTACTCCGCAATACGTTTTCCATTAGTGCCCTTAAACTATTTTTCGGATTTCCAGCACCATTGATTCTTGCCTTAATACTCAATGCTGTCATGCACGAAAAAATCAAAAGGGTATTTCAAACGATCTCCTATTTACCGCACTTCGTTTCTTGGGTTGTTGTCGTTACTTTACTTCAAAAAATACTGTCTCCAAACGTAGGGCTTATCAATGACATTCGTTACCAAATGGGTTTGGATCCTATCTTTTTTATGGGAAAGCCGGAATTATTCTATCCGTTGGTCATCATTTCAGACATCTGGAAAGGTATAGGCTGGGGTTCGATCATTTATTTAGCCGCTTTAGCTAATATTGATCCACATTTATATGAGGCTGCGGAAATCGACGGAGCAGGTCGATGGAGTAAACTATTTAAAATTACACTTCCGTCAATTACTCCAACGATAGGTATATTGCTTATATTCTCCCTCAGCGGAATACTGAACGCGGGTTTTGACCAAATCTGGCTGATGCAGTCCCCAGCAACATTAAATGTATCGGAGATTTTGGACACTTATGTTCTAAAAACAGGCCTCCAACAGGGGCAATTAGCATATTCCACGGCAATCGGTTTATTCAAGTCTTTGATCTCGCTGATTCTAATTGTTGTTGTAAATAATATATCAAGACGTGTGAGTGATGTATCGTTATGGTAACAAGCAGGCTGAACATAAGGAGGTGTGTGTATGGGTGTGAGAAGGCTGTCGCCAGCAGATAGAATTTATATGACACTTAACTACTCGGTACTTCTAATTTTCTGCATTACAGCGGTATATCCTTTTATTTATTTTCTAGCTCTATCTTTCAATGACGGCTACGATGCTATGAAGGGTGGAATCTATTTTTACCCTAGAGTGTTTACATTTGAAAACTATGCTAAAGCTTTTACCAACCCTTTGATCTTAAATTCATTTTTTATTTCGATAACACGGACCTTGGTGGTAACGGTTACATCCGTATTTTTGACTGCATTATTAGCCTATGCGCTTGCGCGGAAAGGCTTGCCCGGAAGAAAGTATATTGTGTTCTTCTTTTTCTTTACTACTTTGTTCAGTGGGGGACTTATTCCGACCTTTATCCTGTTCCGGCAATTACACATTCTAAATACGTTTTGGGTACTCGTATTGCCATCCCTTTATAGCTTTTTCAATGCGATCATCATGAAAACCTTCTTCGATGGGATTCCTGACGGTCTATCGGAGTCGGCCCGAATAGACGGAGCAAGCGAGCTATCGGTATTTGCAAAAATCATTCTACCTCTTTCGCTGCCGGTGCTTGCTACCATTGCCTTGTTCGTTGGAGTGGGAGTGTGGAATGACTGGTTTACGGGTCAGTTTTTCATACAGAATGAGAAACTGATGCCTGCAGCTACGTTCCTTAACAAGATGATTAGCGAAGCTTCTTTCCTCTCGATGACTGCGACGTCGGGAAATAGCGGATCTGCTATTCAAAACATGACCCAGAGTCAGTTGGAACTGCGGGGAGTCACTCCGGAAGCTTTGAGAATGACTTTTGTCATTATCATAACGACCCCGATCATATGTGTGTATCCATTTCTTCAGAAATATTTTGTAAAAGGCGTATTGGTAGGTTCCCTTAAGGAGTAGTTGGTATAAGAGGCATAGCCTTTTATATAAAAAAAATCCAATGAAAGGGGATTGTATTATGAGGAAGTACAGGCTGAAGAATGTTCTTAGCATGTCACTAATCGTTATTCTGATTCTAGTGACGACGACAGCATGCATGGGGAAAGGCGGGAACGGTGACGGAGGCACGATTAAGAGTTCGAATGAACCAGGCACTGTGAAAGACTCAGGGACAGAAGTTATTAAGGAAGCAAACTTGACTTTCCTCAGTGCTTGGAATGGTGGCGGAGCTGGGTTTCCGCAGGACCAGAAGGATAATCCCGTAGCCAAACAAATCAGGGAAAAAACCGGAGTAACGTTAAAACTGGAATCGATCACAACAAGTGAAGTAGAAAAACTAAACACCATATTTGCATCCGGTACGGTTCCGGATATCGTAAATGCACCTTTCTGGTCTACTACGGGAGGGGAAGGTCAAGTCATCAAGAAGGCGGCTATGGAAGGTCAGCTGTTGGATTTAACCCCTTATCTCGATAAATATCCGAACATTAAAAGACTGGTGACTACCGGGATTGCGAAGGATTTCAACGAGTTTGATCTCAATAGTCCCGAATTTGAAGGCAAGACTTATCTCATTCCTACGGAGACACCGGACGGAACACCTGAGAGCATTCATAATTGGAATTACGGTCTCTTTGCCAGGGGAGATATCCTGGAAGCTTTAGGTGTAAAAGCGGAGGATATTGATACTCAAGAAGAACTATATGATCTATTAATCAAGATTAGAGATGGCGGTTTCAAGGATATTGGCGGAAAGCCGGTCATTCCTGCCGGAACCATGTGGAATGGATGGGACTACGGTCAATTTCTTGCTGGGTGGACGGATTACAATATTTCGGATTACCGTGAAGTTAATGGCAAGCTGATCCATTGGACGCAAACCGAGGACCATAAAGCTAGATTGTTATACATGAGAAAGTTATTAAATGAAGGTTTGTTCGATCTTGAAGCCTTCAGCAATACGAGTACAACAGCGAATGAGAAGCTTACAACGGGCAAGCTTGCCATATTCGGAGCCCAACCTATGTTAGGCGATTTACAAAAAACGCTCTATAAGACGAATCCGGAAATGCAATATAAACTATTGGGACCGTTTAAGAATAAGAGCGGAGAAATTCGAACACAAGTGGAAAAACCCGGCCGTTCCGGTTTCCCTGTCCTTTTCTTAAGCGCTAGCATCAAAGATCCCGATGCAGCATTGCGTTACATTGACTATGTTAACAGCGAAGAAGGGCGTTTACTTGCGTATTTCGGGATCGAAGGAACGCACTACACCATGGCCAATGGGATACCCCAATGGGTTCCTGATGTGAAAAAACAATTCGATGAAAACCCGGATCTGAAAAGAGACGCAGGGCTAAGTTATCTTCCAGGAAGATTCATTGGCGCATTCTCTGATTCAGTCACTTGGCCTACGCCTGAAGATGAAAAAACAGAGTGGCAAAAGTTGGAGGAAAGTTTCTCGGAAAGATTGCCTATTAAAATCATTGACAAAATTAGCGCCAGCTACCTTGCAAGAGACTGGCAAAAATATCAGGAATTTAGAGATAAAACGAGCAGCTTGAATTTCGATGAGGAATTTAAAAGAGCATTATTTGCGGCATCAGATGATGAAGCTCTAAAAATGCTAGATAATCTTCAAGAAAAGTTTAGAGCGGCAGGCGTAGAAGAAATGGCGGAGTATGTGGCTCAAAAAGCTAGTGAAAGAGATGATGTAGGGTTCTAGTAAAGGAGGGGACAACATTTGTTTAATCCGAGCGTTTCAGCAGGCGCATTCACTGAACTTGATCAGTTTATATTCGAATCGTGGGGTTACTTTGTCATTCCGAATGTGCTGTCGAAAGAGGAAATCAAAGAATGCGTGGATGCATCAATACGACTCCATGAAGCGGCGAGTACAGTCGGTTGGGGGCAAATCGGCAGAGGGTATGAATCTGAATACGCACTTGAAAAATTAATGGATCATCCAGCGGTTTTACCGAAGATAAGAGGTCTACTTGGCGATCGATTCATTATGCAATCCGGCTGGAATACTATGCAGCCAGCAAAGGGATGTATGGGAGGCTGGCATCAAGACGGATCCAGTGCCTTCGATTTTAATAAGCTGGCGTACCCAATCCCCCTTATACAGCTCCGAGCTTCGTTTTTATTGACCGACCAAGAAGAGCCTGGCATGGGGAATATGGAGCTCATTCCGGGCAGCCACCGCAGTTTAGTTCCTCTGCCGGATTTGATCCGGACTGGCAAATTGGATACGCCGATAAGCCATGTGATATGCGCGCCTGCTGGGTCGGTCCTGGTGTTTCACAACGCAGTATGGCATCGGTCGTACGAACATAATTGGGATTACGACAGATATACCATGCATTACATCTATAGCCCACCGTGGGTAAAGCCCTCGGACCGTTTCAGTAACGATGTCGGATTTATGCAAAAAACTACGCCCGTACGGAGAGCCTTAATGGGGGATTTTTCAAGGCCTGATGCGCCATTCGGAGCAAATTATACGCCACCTCCCTTTGAAGACAACTAAAACCCAGTAAAAAATGTAATCGATTACGGAGGGGAAAAGTATGTTGAACGTTGCGATGTTAAGTAAGTGGCACGTGCATGCAGATGATTATGCGAGTAAGTTACAATCTCACGGAAACGTTAAGCTAACGGCAGTCTGGGACGATCAACCTGAACGCGGTAAAGAATGGGCTGCTCAATTGGGAACGGATTTTGAAGCGGATCTGGACACTCTTTTGCGAAGGGAAGACATCGATGGAGTTGTAGTCGATACCCCTACAAGTATGCATGCAGACGTGATGGTAGCTGCCGCTGAGGCCGGCAAACATATCTTTACTGAGAAAGCCATGGCTCTTACCGTTGAAGAATGCGATCGGATTTCTGCAGCGGTACGCAGGGCAGGCGTCAAGTTTTGCATTTCTTTTCCCGCTCGCACAAGGCCGCACGAACTATTCGCTAAGCAACTGATAGATGATCAGGTATTAGGGGGCGTTACGCTTCTGCGCATTCGTAACGGCCACGACGGTGCTTTGAATAATTGGCTCCCAGAATACTGGTATGATGAGAAGCAAGCAGGGGGCGGAGCGATGATGGATTTAGGCTGTCATCCTATGTACCTTGCCAGTTGGATGCTGGGTAAGCCCAAGAAAATAACATCCATGTTTAATTATTTCACCAATCGTGCGGTAGAAGATAATGCACAGTGCTCAATTGAGTTCGTCAACAATGCGGTCGCACTGGTCGAAACAAGCCTTGTTACGTACAGAACTCCTTCTGCTCTTGAGATTTACGGTACGGAGGGCACCTTGATCATCTCGGATAATACAGTTAAAGTCATCTCGAAGAAGCTCGATTTGCCTTTCTCTGGATGGATATCACCCAACCAACTCCCGCAAGCACAACCACTTCCGATTATCCAATGGGCAGATGCATTGCTTCATGACAAGCCAATGCCCTTCGGACTGGAAGATGGGACGAAATTGACGGAGCTGTTGGAAGCGGCATATATCGCACATAAGGAAAACCGAACGGTAGAGTTCAAATAACGCGGGGGTGGAATCCTGATGAGAAGCGTTAAAGTAGGGATTATCGGTTGCGGAATGATTGCGAACGGCAAACACATGCCGTGTTTAGCCAAGTTGGATAATGTACAGATGGTGGCCTTCTGCGACTTGAAGTTGGAAAGGGCCGAGGAAGCAGCGAACAAATATGGCACGCCTGATGCAGAGGTGTTCACAAATTATAAGGATCTGTTAGCCATGGAAGATATTGAGGTCGTTCATGTACTAACACCGAATAGCTCTCATGCGTCTATTTCAATTGATGCTCTCGAAAGCGGTAAACATGTCATGTGCGAGAAACCAATGGCAGTCACAGGTGAAGAAGCCAAAGCGATGTATGAAGCTCACTTGCGAACAGGCAAGAAGCTTACCGTCGGGTACCAGAATCGCTCCAACGCGAAGAGTCAACTGTTAAAAAAGATGATCGTAAATGGGGAACTTGGAGATATCTATTTTGCAAAAGCGGTCGCTACCCGAAGAAGAGGCGTACCTACTTGGGGCGTGTTCTTGGATAAAGAGCTGCAGGGGGGCGGTCCTATGATTGATATTGGAACCCACTCCCTTGATCTAATCCTATGGTTGATGGATAACTATGAACCGGAGAGTGTCGTCGGCAGTGTCTTCCATAAACTTAAGGATACCGAGAATGCTGCGAACGAATGGGGCTCATGGAATCCAGACGAGTTCAAGGTAGAGGATTCCGCGTTCGGATACGTGAAATTCAAAAATGGTGCTATGGTCATCATTGAAACGAGTTGGGCTCTTAACATTGCAGAAGGCGGCGGGAATCTGCTGTGCGGAACGAAGGGCGGCGCGGATTATGCTAACAATAAATTGCGGATTAATGGCGAGAGAGATGGAAGTTTGTTCCTGAATAATATCGATGTGGACTCGAATGCAAGAGAGCTATTCAGGGGAGAACAAATGACCGATTTCGAGTATGAAGCCAAACAATGGATTCATAGTATCGTGAACGATACTGAACCATTGGTTAAACCGAGGGAAGCTATGATTGTTTCTCAAATATTAGAAGCGGTATATATATCAGCAGAAACAGGAAAAACCGTTTATTTTGATAAGGACAGTGTTTTTGCTACTTAGGGAGGCTAAACTGGACTTCTGTCAAGGCACTAGACACAAAGGGATTGTAGACTCTGTTGTCTAAAATCTGGATTTATATGTGTATGTGTGGTTTATAAAATAAGTGTGCTGGCCTAAAGGGCTCTTGCACACTTATTTTTTTGGAGTCTTTTCATTCTATGCGCGTGCCTAGTCCTAAGTTTCGGTTATTCCTTTGAAACAAACTAAAAATTTAAGAACCTAAGTCGGAAAAATATCTCCTTGCGGCATAGCGTATCATAAATGAGTGCAAAGAGTCGGTTTTGATGGAAGTAGCAAAATGCGCATACGCCCATACGATATATAGATCATTTTTCTATATAAAGGAGAAGGTTATGCATCATTACTATTTCATGGTGAATATAGGTGATCCGCGCATTGTATCCTTTGCACAAGGGGATGTAACCGGTGACGGAATAACCGATAATGTCTATTTAACGGGGATAAGAACGCAAGATAGTCCTTTTATTCAGGATATAACTCTTGTCGTACAAGATGGCAGCAAGGGCAGTATGACCCACATTCCGCTTAGGGATAACGCAGGATATAATCCAAGGTTATTTCTAGGTGACTTTACCGCGAACAGGATTAATGATATTTTGATCAGCATAGATACTGGCGGCAGTGGCGCAATTATGTATCACTATATGTATTCGTTCGTAAATAACACTCCGCAATTGCTTTTTGATTATAACCTATACAATGAGGCTTATAAATACGAGGTTACTTATAAGGACAATTACAAAGTCGAAGTTATTAGCAAGGTAAACAATAGCAAATATACGATAGACCTATCCTATAAAGGCGCTGATTATTTGAGCGAGATCTATGATGAAAACGGGAAGCTGAAGAAACCAATTAGTGGGTTTGTGAATCCACTAAGCGGATTATATCCTGTTGATTTTGATTACAACCAAGTATATGAGCTGCTGGCATATCAAAAAATCGCTGGGAAATATAACGCAGACGCTTTAGGCTACATCTTAAACATTTTAGTGTGGAGAGAGAACAAGTTTATTTTGGGAAACCAGAACGTAGCTATTTTTGGATCATAATAGGCATTATCAGAAGCAACTGGGGCTTTTATTGAGCTGTTCGAACTTACTACACATGATGCCATATAACATAGCTCGGAGAAGCATGTTGTTCGATATGGATATTGCATAAACTCATGATATAAGTTCGCCTATAAGCGGGCGTTTTTTTTTTGTGATGCACAAGAACCAGAACACGACAATCGATAACCATTTTTGACATTTGACTATACAATAAATGGATATGAAGATATAGATGGTCCATCTAAATTAAATTATTATAATAAATCTATTTTAACGGAAATAAAAAATCGAAAAAATATTACTTTAAAAGATTATATATACTACGAACTTGCTGAAGTGTTATTAGAGCAGGCCATCACATTTGATCGCATGAATGACAGAAAATACCCAAGTAATTAAGTCTATCATATTCAAAAAAACGATTCCTATACTTCGATTTTTTCGCTTTTTTTAAGGACAACCACAAACAAAACGATTAGTGTAAGGCAGCCAATAGAATATTGTAGAGGAGAGAGCGGATTTGATCCGACCATGATTGGATAGAAATACCCGGGAAAGTTCTCAATCAACTCTGAAAGAAACTCGTTATGGATCATCCCTTTGATATTAGCCAAGGCATTTGGGAAAAACAACAACATGGCTGTTAAAATCCCATAAACAGCACCACTACGAACGCCAAATAAGAATAGAAGATACCCAAATAAGAAATAGGTCATCACCAGGAGAAAGACATTTACAGAGAATCCAGCAAAGAAAGAGAGCTTTAAGTCAGCAGAAACACCAAGTGTTTTCGTAACCAGAAGTAGTACAATACCTATCACCGTATAAAGTAGACTCACCGAAAGGGCGATGATACCATTAGCGAAAACATAGTTTCTTCTATTCTGCACCGAGTTATTGATCAGAGAAATCGTTTTAGTCGAGTAGTCTCTATTGATAAAGTAAAGCGGCATTAAGACTGCTGTGAGCATACCCAGCATACAATAAAAATTTGAAACATGTTTGATGTTAAAGGGCGTGGACTCGTTAAGGATAAAGTAAGCCATAACGACTGCGGGTACACAAGCACCCAACAAACCAACAACCAGATAACCATTTTTAAGCAGTTCTTTCAGGTTGTAAATCACATATTTGTTAATACTGAGTGACATGATATTCACCTCTGAATTTGTTCATATAGACACTACGCAGGGTTTTCTTCTCCGCAGTAAAATCAATTAGTCGGACGCCTAGTCGATTTAACATTTCGAAAATCTCAGCGTTTTCCACAACTGTTTCAATCTGAATATCTTTGTCACCCGAGTGGATTACTTTCCCAAAGTGTTGCTTCTTAGCGAATGCAGCTAAATCAACCGAATTATCAAAGACTAGCGTGAGAGTTCGTTGCTCATTTTTGATAAAATGCTGTTCACCAGCAATCGTGCCATCTTCTAACAATAAAACTCGATCGCAAATAGCTTCAATATCCTCTAGCTTATGGCTAGAAATCAAAATACCGACATTCCATTCCTCAGCCATACTTCTCAATTCTTGCAAAACCTCAAAAGACGTCTCCACATCCATGCCGTTTGTAGGTTCATCTAATACAATGTAGCGTGGATTATTTAGTAGGCTAATGACAATTCCTAACTTCTGCCGCATTCCTAAAGAATATTTCTTCACCTTTTTATTCAACACATCGAATAATTGCAGGTTCTGTAAGAGCCTCTCGTATTCATTGAGTTTGAAGGTGTTTCCATAAATTCCTGAAAAATAAGTTAAGTGGAATAATCCTGTCTTATTATTGAATAGCTTTGGTTCCTCGATCAAGTACCCTACTTGATGATTGTCTGCAACTGATCCATCATAGATTTGAATGGTTTGCGTTATAATCTTCATCAAGGTACTTTTGCCAGCGCCGTTTCTTCCAATCAGACCAATGATTTCTCCTTGGTTGAAATCTAAAGAGAGATCTTTTAAAACTATTGAATTTCCATATCGCTTAGTTAGTATATTTATCAGCATTGTCTAATCCTCCATCCATGGCTAGGCCTCGCTCCTCTACCTTTCCTTATGAAAAATCCTTTTTATATTGGACGGCTAAGTAAATTCCACCAGCTAAAAATGCCAGCGAATATTTGTACAAGAAAAAGATGTTCCACATATAGTCTTTGGGAAAAATCATGTCACATAGAATAATTGCCCACAGCATACAGTAACTGCTTTTCAAAAAGATTTTATTTGTCCGTTCGTCGTCTTGCCCAATCATCTTATAAAATACGTAGACAAAAATCATACTACCAATAAGCAGTAACCCACTAACTCCCAGAAGAATATTCCAATTTCCCGGAGATTGTTCAGCCCAGGACTTTAAAGGGGAAAAAATTTCGTTAGAGAAATCTGAGATAGACTTATATTTCATTTTAATCATTTCCTTTCTCATAAGTAAAAATATCGTTTACATCAACATTAAAAAAATCGGCAATTCGAAAAGCTAACAGCAGAGTCGGAACATAATTTCCTTTTTCCATTACGAAGATGGTCTGTTTGGAAACCCCGACTTTCTCAGCTAATTCTTGCTGAGACATTCTGGCAAGTACACGATATTCATAAACCTTATTTGAGATCGAATCACCAAAATCTTTCTTCATGACCATCACCTCTTGAATCAAATTATAAACTCACTTTTAACAAAAGTAAAGTAAACTTATACAAAGGCATCAAATATCTTTATTTTTGTTTAGATAACTTTGATTTAACAAGAGCCAGAATGCGGAAAGAACCTGACGAAATTTATGATTCGGAACCAAGCGAAGGAGTATGGCGAAGATTCGCAAAGCTTCAGCCTAAACGGACGGTGCAGGTTGTAGTTGAATTACGATTGTGATAAACTGTATGTAATTTTGATGACGGGAGTTGAACGAATACATGTAGAACTTTCTTGCTGCGAGATCACGAAAAGACCGGACTCAGCTATCGGCTGTGGTTGGTTTATTTCGTCTCTGCAAGAAAGGTCTGCATTTCGTTCGCGCTCCCTATCCGGACAGTCATCCGGCCCCTTGGTATGGGGCCGGATTTCCTCGTATGGAAACAAAAAGAGCCGCGAGAAAGCACCTTTCTTGCGGCTCTTTTTATTTCCATACGAAAGGATGATCGCCATGTCCGCGATACAGGTATCCAATCTTACTTTTGCCTATCCAGGTAGCTATGACCTTATATTCGAAAATGTTAATTTTCATATCGATACAGACTGGAAGCTGGGGTTTACAGGGCGAAACGGTCGGGGGAAAACGACGTTCTTTAACCTGCTGCAGGGGAAATACGAATACAGCGGCACGATCTCCACACCGGTCGCCTTTGATTATTTTCCGTTTCCCGTCGAACATCCGGAATATTTGACCGTCGACGTCATCGAAGAGATCGTACCAGGCTATGAACGCTGGAAGTTGATGCGCGAACTGAACCTGCTTAAGGTTTCAGAAGACGTATTGTACCGGCCATTCGAATCGCTGTCCCAAGGCGAGCAGACGAAGGTACTGCTGGCCTTGCTGTTCATCCAGGACAATCGATTTCTGCTCATCGATGAGCCGACCAATCATCTTGACTTTCACGCACGAAAACTTGTTGGCGATTATCTGAATACGAAACGCGGTTTTATTCTTGTTTCACACGATCGGACATTTCTCGACAGCTGCGTCGATCATATTCTATCGATCAATAAAACGAATATCGAAATCCAAAAAGGCAGCTTCTCCAGCTGGTGGACGAACAAAACTCACCAGGACACGTTCGAATTGGCACAAAACGAAAAGTTGTACAAAGACATACAGCGTTTATCGACTTCTGTCAAACGCACGAGCGGCTGGTCTCACGAGATCGAAAAATCGAAAAACGGCACACGAAACTCCGGCTCCAAGCTGGACAAGGGATATGTCGGTCACAAAGCAGCAAAAATGATGAAACGCGCGAAATCCATCGAACAGCGGCAAAACGCTGCTGTAGAGGAGAAGTCGAAACTGCTCCGAAATATCGAACAGTCAGAAAGCCTTGTGATCTCTCAGCTCGAATATCCCAAATCCGAACTGGCCGTGCTGGATCACGTCACGATTTACTACGATGAAAGACCGGTTTGCGATAACGTTCGTTTGACGATCGAACAAGGGGATCGGATCGCAATTTCAGGTCCAAACGGTTCGGGCAAGTCTAGCTTGCTCCGCCTGCTCAACGGCGAGGCGCTTCAATATACAGGCACGTTTCGTCTGGAGCCGCAGCTTCGCGTTTCCTATGTATCCCAGAGTACCTCTCATCTGCGAGGATCGCTTTCCGATTACGCAGCAGAGCATGGAATCGACGAAAGCTTATTTAAGGCCTTGTTGCGTAAGCTTGATTTCGCCCGCATGCAGTTTGAGAAGGATATGTCGGCGTTTAGCGGCGGACAGAAGAAGAAGGTTCTGATCGCGAGAAGCCTATGCGAGGAGGCTCATCTGCATATTTGGGACGAACCGCTCAACTTTGTCGACGTGATTTCCCGGATGCAGATTGAAGAGCTGCTGCTTGAGTACGCGCCGACCATTGTGTTCGTGGAGCATGATCGGGGATTTCACGACCGTGTCGCCACGAAAACGATTGAACTCGGTGGGGTTTAGATTTAAGCAAAGTGACTTGGAGTTAAACATGATTTCAACGGCAGAAAGCTTTACAAACAACTTTTTATGAAAAGGGGGAGGTTGAACTCCCTCGATATGAATCAGTTTACTCACTCAGACTCATGCAGGAATAAAGGTGAGAAATGCATAATCTAATTTGTTCCATATTATGCACGTCTCCAAGTCACCCTTAGCGATTTTCACTACCATGTCTCAACGGGTCTATGCCCTTTCATTCCTTCGTCACATCTAATTAAGGGGTGGTTAATAACGAACCAAATAGGCATCGAGCGATATTCAACCGCTATGTCGGCATACAGCTAATGAGGCAAACCGTCTGCGCGCTCAAGCATATTGGAGTGCATAAGACAGCGAAGATGCCGCATGCAGCCCGGAAAGAGTTTCCAATACGAATACATCTTGCATTGCATTCGGGATCAGCGGTCGCGCCTTTGCCTCTCTGCGGAGTTAGCTTTTTTAATACACGCTCAAGTTTAGTAAATAGTCGTTTAAGGGCAAGTTGGAGCGATTTATCGATGCTGATCTTTAATGTTGTGCCGTCTTTGAATCTTATTTTTTTTGTACGCGTGCAAGAGCATCCACATTGACAGCCGCTTTCAAGTCTAACTGGAACGATTGCTTTCTTATTAATGAATCCTCTAGCAGTGATATTGCTGTTCTTATCTTGGAGAATGATGTTGGCACTGGAGACGCCGTTCACTTGTTTGCCAAAGGAAGCAGTGAGTCTGCTGCTTGTGCGATTCAGAGATTGTATTTTTAATGTTACTAAGTTACATGCATTCTGCGTGATGTTTAGGAAGATGTCGGAGACACCTCTACTGGCGTTTAAAATCAATTCGATGTTCGCGCTTAAGATGCCTTCTTGCTTGGATTTTATGCTTGCTGTTGCAAAAAGGGTGGTCGTTCCGTTGACTGTGCGTAGCAGTCCGGGCATAACTATCACTCCCTCAATTCGATTGGTGTGTACTCTCACAACATATATGGAACCAAAAGAATTTGTGTGGATGAATAACTAGAAAGCCCGAGCCACTAATAGCAATAGTATCAGACGTCCCAATAAGTAAAATAGCAATTCTAGTGAAATTTATCGCAAATTGTGAAGTGATTGTATATGGAACTAAAAGGTTGAATTCTTATTCTAGCTGTATATGTGGATATATAGTATACAGATAAGGAAGATGCCTTAGAATACTTCAATAATCTAATTGGTAGAACGAAAAACCATACTCCTAAGCTTAAAGTCCAGGGTATGGTTTTTTTGTGCCTTTATACTTAACGAGGATAAATAAAAAAGTACAGATGATAACAAAAGAGTGAAGACAAAAAACAATAATTTACGATCAAGAGATGATATATTTACCTCTGTAAGCACTTACAATCCTAGTGAAGAGGGGGGCCTAGTTCCACCCTGTAGTGTGGCTGTCAAATGGATTACAGTAGACTACACAAGTAGTCACAAGGAGGTAAAGAAAAAAGATGCTAAAAAGAGGGAAAAGGATTTTATCTGTTTCATTATGTTTTGCTTTATGTGTTTCAACACTATTAGTAGGACCGGCTCCTCAAAGAAGTTATGCAGCTGAGTCTGAACCGCAGGCATTGCCGATTTATATGGATTCTGAGCACTATTCCTTTGAGGAAAGAGCCGCAGACATGATTTCAAAGATGTCTATTACACAGAAGGCATCTCAAATGAACGGAAGCGCATCGCCTTCAATCACCCTTTCCGATGGTAAAGTCATTCCTTCATATGGCTGGTGGAATGAGGCATTGCATGGTGTATCGCGATACCAGCTTAATGCATCTGGTAACGCGACAACGATCAATAATGCTACCTCATATCCAATTGGGCTTTCCATGGGAAGTTCATGGGATCCAGCGCTTATGCACAAAGTAGCAACGAGCATTAGTGATGAAGCTCGTGAAACAGCTCCTGATAGTGATCGAATGTTAACCTTTTACTCACCAACTATCAATCTAGCTCGTGACACGCGTTGGGGACGTACGGATGAAACATTCTCGGAAGATCCCTTGTTAACAGCTGAAATTGCTGGGCAGTTTGTAAATGGTCTGGAAGGTAAGAGGATGGACGGTAGCCTAATTGATCCCAAAGGTTACTTAAAGTCTGTAAGTACCATAAAGCATTATACGGCGAATAACTCTGAAGTAAACCGTCTGAATGGTAGCTCTGATATAACAGGTCGTGAGCTCAGAGAATTCTTTACGAAACCTTATAGAGAGATTATTAAGAATGCGGATGTTTCCTCTATTATGAGCTCTTATAATAGTGTTAATGGTACACCGGTTACATTAGACCGAACTATAATGGAAACATTGCTTCGTCAAACTTTTGGATTCTCCGGTTTTGTAACAACGGACTGCGATAGTATAGCTATGGCTGTGTCGCCATCCAGACAGAACTATATGTATCCCGGAACGTCCAGGGCAATGACTTCGCAAGAAGGATACGCATGGGCTGCAATGTTTGGTGTGGATCTAGTATGTAATGCAGGCTATAGCGGCTCTAGCTACGGCGCTCAGCTTCCTGGTGCAGCAGCAGCTAAACTCCCTACTCCTTCAGGAATATTCACAGAGAATGCAATAGATGTAGATTTACTTAATCTGTACACTGCTCGAATGAAACTGGGCGAGTTTGATGATACAGTTAGAAACGCTGCAGGCGTCATTCAATCATCGACAAATAAAGTTTCTTGGTATGATGATGCAATTGCTAGAAGAAAAAATTTAGGAAGTGGAAGTTTATGGACGTATAATTCAGGTACCGGCGGCGACGGTAAGAACATGACTCAAGAAAGATCAGATGTTGCTCGTGAAGCAGCAGCAGGATCCTTGATCTTGTTAAGAAACAATGCAGTCGCATCAAACGGAAACAAAGCAGTGCTTCCAATCAATGTACCTTCAACTGGTGAGTTTAAAGTTGTCGTATATGGTCTCAATGCTAACTTCAATACAACGAATAACAGCTTTTTCTTAGGTGGTTATTCTTCTGGTTCAGGCGCTAGCGGTATCGCCAAAATGGTAAACCCTTATAACGGTATCAAAGCGGAAATTCAAAAGATCAATCCCAATGCTGTGGTAGACTGGAAAAAAGGCTTCACCAATACTGGCACAACCTATGCAGGTATGACGACACTAGATAATGCGGCGATTGATCTTGCTTCAGGTTATGATTTAGCTATTGTTGCTCTAGGCACAGAACAAGCAACTGCTGCTGAGGATAGTGATAGAGGCAGTAATACAAACCCGAATAACACATTACCAGGAGCGCAACTGGCGCTGGCGAATGCTGTTGCTGCGAAAAATCCGAAAACGGTTACAGTTATTGAAAGTACTAGCCCAGACGACCTATCAACTTTATCTGCAGATGTTCCTGCATTGCTATGGAGTGGATACAACGGTCAAGTTAAGGGCTTGGGACTAGCAGATGTTTTGTTAGGTAAATATAACCCGAGTGGACGTACATCAACCCTATGGTTTAAGAATGACCAATTCCCTAGCATAAGAAGCTATAGAATTACACCTGGCCCTGACACCTATAAAACAGGCAATAATGCAAGCGCAACCACAACTGTTACTACCCCTGGTCGCACATATATGTATTATGATGGATCAAAGGGAGCTCCTCTCTACAGCTTTGGATATGGATTGAGTTATTCAAATTTCACATACTCCAATATGAAAGTGACAGGTTTAGGCGCAGGAGATACTATTGATGCTAACGGTACGATCAATGTTTCTATGAATGTCACGAATACTAGCGATAGAGACGGAAATGATATTGTAGAGCTTTATGCTTCAACACCAGACTCTACCCAAACAGGTGTTAATCAACGTCCTATTAAACGCCTTATTGGATTCCAGAAAGTAATGGTAAATGCAGGACAAACAGTTCCAGTTACCCTAACCGTTAAAGTGCCAGACTTGCATTTTTACGATGAAGCAGCAGGCAAATGGGTTGTGGATACAGGAAGATACAATTTGCAGTTCAGCACATCAAGTGCAGATGCAGATATTAAACTTAACAAAGATATTTTTGTTACAGGCTCATTAGCTCCTAAGTTAAGCGTTGTAACAGCAAAACCTCGTCAGGACAGTGATGTGGCATTAGATATCCCAACTCGGGTATTCTTTGACAAAGGAAAGACTGTACTTCCACAAGTCACGGTTGCAATGAATGATGATACGCTATATGGATATATTGCAAAGGGTTCCAGCAAAACTATGCCAGCTGGAATGACCGTAACATATAGCAGCAATAGGCCGAGTGTGGTCTCAGTAGCTGGCGATCAAATCACTACTGTTAAATCTGGCGTCGCAACGATTACTGCAACCGTTAGTTATGCAGGAGAACAGCGTTCAACTGACTTTATAGTCTATGTTAATCCTTCTGTTAGCCTTAATGACCTCAAGGTTGGAGGGATTACAGTTAGCGGTTTTGATCCTTCCGTATATCAGTATAATGTAGCAGTTCCTTACGATCAGGGTGCAGTTCCAGTTGTAGCGGCTACTTCTTCTAGCGCCGATAGCCGTGTAACAATCGTGCAAGCTAGTGGTATTCCTGGAACAGCAACGATTACGGTAACCGATTCAACATTCAATAGGGTATATACTGTTAACTTTGGTCGGCCACCGGTAAGTGCTGAATTTAAAGGAGCAACATCTTTAGATAGTCACTACTCCATACTGCGACAAGATTCTGATTATTCTTTTGGCACGAATGATGGGGTGACTATTAGTACAAAACAAGCAGCAGTAAATGCAGTTCAGAACTTAGTTATGCAGCCAGCGATGGGTGATTTCGTATCCCAAACTGCTATGAATTTTGCAGCTACGCCTACAGCTAACAATCAGCAAGGCGGGTTGATCTATTATCAAGATGACTCCAATTACGTAAAGCTTGTTTATGAACGTCCTACGGGAACCACGAACCGAATCGCATTGTATAGTGTCGTCAATGGGACAGCGACCGTAGTTACGGGCAACACCAATTCAGCAGGTAACACAAAAATGTATTTACGTCTGATTAAGAACAATAAGGCGATTTCAGCGCAATGGTCCGCTGACGGTGTCACTTGGACTAACTATTCTGGAACAGCTACAGTGAATTTCACATCACCGCAATTAGGTCTTATAGCAACAAATGGTACTGTAAGCGCGGCTGCACTCAATGTATCGTTTGAATACTTGAGAGTTGGAAGCGTTGATGCATTAAATCCTGCAGCGGATAAGATCCAAAAGGGTGGAGTAGATATTCCAGGGTTTGATCCACGTATTACAACCTATGATGTAGTTGTACCAAGGGATGCATTGCCTGGAGATTACGATTACTCCGTAGAGTGTGGAGCAGGTTTAACGTGTGTCGTGAATCAAGCAACAACCATTCCAGGCAATACTACTGCTGTTGTAACTGGTCCTTTCGGTTCAACAACATATACCTTTAAGCTTAATTATCAGGCTGAAAGCTTCAACTTTGTTAATACAACATCTGAGAATTTGTCGAACTTCTGGACAATTCTTAATCCAGATGCTGCTAATTACTCACTAGTACAAGGTAAGGGACTACGTCTTCCTACATTAGCGGGGGATGTCTATCAAACAAATACCGCATGGAATAACGTATTTACAGCCCCTGCTGGTGGTGATTGGGATATTGTTACTAAGGTCCACTATCCTGTAGCTCCATCTGCAACCTATCAACAATTTATGTTCTTAGCTTGGCAGGATGAGGACAACTATATTAAAATCGACGCCGAGAGAGGTTCAAGTGGCATTGTTGTCCAAACTGGACGTGAGGTCAATAAGGTATTCACTTCATCTGCAACAAGTTCTGTTAATGCCAATGCAGATGGTACTTTAACCGTTTATCTAAGAATGGTTAAATCCGGAAATGATTATCAGGGCTCATATTCGTTGGATGGTATTACTTATAAGAACGTAGGTACAGCAATTAATTTAAGTCTTAACAATATCAAAATGGGACTATTCGCTACGAAAAACTCAACTACTGGCGGAGTAATAGACACCTATGCAGAATATGTTCAGGTACTGAATACAAATGATGCATTACCGGTCACTCCAACTCAAATGAAGATTAATGCTGCAACCAAAGTTTCTGAATATGTTGGAACACTATTACCCGGGACTGTACAATTTAATGAAGGATCAAACACTGTACAACTCGCTAATAGCATAACTCCAACGTATACTATCAGTTACGCTTCAAATGATGACAGTATCCTCTCTGCAACAGGTCTTATTACTCAACCTGTCTATACGAGGGAAATCACTTATACGTATACGATTTCTGATGGAACTAACAATGTAGTAAGTACGCCAATTCACTTAAGCATACCTGGATCGGAAGGATCAGCACCTCAAGTTGATGCAAAGGCCAGCATTAGCGGCCCTTCATCACCAGTGGTCGTGGGTCAGGCGGTTAACCTTCCAGTTGGCGTTACTGGATTGACTCATAATTTTAATATGCTAAGTGTGGAGTTAAAGTACGATCCGGCTATGATTGAGTTTGCTACTTCACTGAATAATGGTGTCAACGTCCTGGATGCAGGTTCAGTTACTTCTTCACGGACTGGACTCCAAGTTATTGAGACAGCTGTGAAACCGGAAACTGGAGAAATCCTGATTCTTATGGGAATCACCGGAACATTCTTAACAGGTGACGGCGAACTGTTTGTTCTTCACGGCAAAGCTAAGGCGGATGCCGCTGCAGGAACTACAAATGTTGCTATAACCAAGCAGGAAATGGTCGGTGACGACAGCCATTATTCATTGCTCGACACATCTCTGGCTACGGTAGGCATACAAGTTGTGCAGGCAGATAAGACGACATTGATTGCTTCAATTGCAGCCGCTCATGCACTTCTTAATGCAGCAGTTGAAGGAAATCTAGAGGGTCAATATCCTGTCGGTTCCAAAGCAATCTTACAAGCTGCAATTGATAGTGCATCAGTAGTGGTGCAAAATGGAGCAGCAACACCAACTGAAGTTGCTAATGCAATTGTTGCATTGGATAATGCAGTTACAAGCTTCAGTGGTTCGATTATCCATATCAATAAGGCAGCATTGAACACAGCAATTACAGATGCTCAGCAAGCATTGAGCTCTGCAGTAGAAGGATCAGCGCCGGGTCAATATCCAGCAGGTACGAAGGCTGCACTTCAAGCTGCGATTGAGGCTGCAATTATTGTTCGTGATCGTACAACGGCAACGCAATCTGATGTGGACTTAGCAGTATCGACATTAACGACAGCAGTGAGCACATTCATAGCTAGCGTGAATCCAACGACTACACCTTCGGTTGAATTGGGAGCATTAAATCAAGCGATTGCTACTGCTCAAGCTAAGGTTTCAAAAGCAACAGCGGGCAACAAAATCGGTCAATATCCAGCAACTGCAATCGCGAGCCTTCAAGCAGCCATTGTAGCAGCGAACGACGTTAAGAAAAACAGTGGAGCCTCACAATCGATGGTTGATGCAGCGGTAGTAACATTGAATGATGCTACATCAACATTCGCTTCGAAGCTTGTGACTCTTGTACCTGGAGAGACATCCATTACGATCCAGGATCTGTCGATTATTGCTAAATATTACGGTGTTAAGAAAGATCAACCTGGTTGGGATAAGGTAGAGAAAGCTGATTTGTTCGATAATCATGAGATTACAATTCTCGAATTAGCAGCAGTAGCACGTATGATTGTAGGGAATTGGTTACAGCAATAAACAATTGATGAAAGTGGAATGAAGAGGGGAGGCGCTTCGGCGCCTTTCTCCTCAGATAATGAAGGGATGAATCGTATGATGAAACGTAAGCTGCTAATGCTATTGTCGATCGTCATCCTGGTAATTGGAGTGTCACAGGGGACTGTTATGGCTAAAGAGGAAAATGCCACATTCGAATTAAAGCTTAGTCATTCGGATAAGGATGTTAAGCTGTCTATTATGGGTCACGGGCTTAAGGATATGTACGCTTATGATTTTGAGTTGTCATATGATGAGAATATACTTTCATTTAATAAGGTGGAAACTTCGATTAAAGGTTTTTCGGTAAACCCTATCCTTAGCGCAAATACGATCCGGATTGCTCATACGAAGATAGGAGAGGTCAGTGGTGAGAAGGGGGACGTGGAGCTGTCCGCGATAACCTTTAAACGTATCGGATCTGGGACAACTCCTATTAAGCTTAGCAATATTAAGCTCGTTGATTCTAAGCTGGACATGGTCACATTAGAGCCTAAAGTAACGGCAATGGTCAATGATAATCTCAATTTGTTGACTTTCAAAGATGTTAAGGGACATTGGGCAGAAGCTTCGATCTATGAAGCTGTAAGGCTGGGCTTCGTGACCGGCTATGCAGATGCAACCTTCAAGCCGAATCTTGAAATTACAAGGGCAGAATTTGCAGCGATGATCGTTCGAGCTTTGCAGATTAAGACAAGTGATGGTAAAGGTCTGACATTTAAAGACAGTAAAGAGATTCCTGTATGGGCTAGAACTTATGTACAAACAGCGGTTGAAGCAAAGCTGATTACCGGCTACACGGATAATACATTCGGTGCGAACAAATTAATTACTCGCTCAGAAATGTCAGCAATAATTGTACGTGCACTTGCTAAAGAAACAAGCTCCAATATTAAATTACAGTTCTCTGATGTTGATAAGATACCAGCATGGGCCATCCCATCTGTGAAGACAGCAGTGGAGTTAGGCATTATGAAAGGAAATACACAGAATCAATTTGCTCCAAATGCACCAGCAACCCGTGCAGAGGCAGTTACGGTTATTCTTAGAATGCTTAAAGTGTAAAATAAAGAACACATTTCTGCAGAGGCAATTAGTCTGTAGAATGTGTTCTTTTCTTCAATTACCAATGCCTTGCACCGAAAGTATTATAAAGCAACAACAACTCTTCATATGGTAGCACCGCTATTGTTACCAATGAATTACTAATGATTTTTTAATAGGGTCTAATATAGAATAGGGCTTGATTATAAAACTTACATCAAGAGGGGATCGTACATTAATCATGCTAAAGAGTGAGAAGTCGTTTGTATCGACTTTGTTATTATGCCTATTTCTAGGTGAATTCGGTGTACATCGTTTCTACGTTGGCAAGATTGGGACAGGTATTCTTCAGCTGATTACGTTGGGCGGCTTAGGTGTCTGGGCGCTTATCGATTTGGTGGTCATTATCGTAAGCAAGTTTAAAGATAAGCAAGGGTTGCCAATTAAGCCATAGTAAGCGTGATTCAGAATTCAGAAGTCCACGGTAAACAACCGTGGTCCTTTTTTTGTTTAAAAACGGTTTTCCATCGAGCTAATATTAAACGTAATTATTCTTTTTCCTGTTTTGGGAAAAAAGGCAGCACTGACCCGTAAGAACGGAGGTCGGTGCTGCCTTTTTTTTCTAGATTGTTACGCTGAATCCCGCGGAATCAAAGCAGCGGTAAGCTGAATCTTTTCACTTGGTGATCCATGGCGTTCGATACGGCGTTGAAGCGATTCGATAGCGCGGTGTCCTAACTCCTCCTTACAAAGGTTGACTGTTGTCAACCGCGGAGATGCTAATGCGGCCGCTTCCACGTTATCGATGCCCGCTATGCGGCACTGATCTGGAATAGACCATCCCATCTGTTGCAGCTTTCGCATCCAATGGATCGCAATGTCGTCATTGGCGCCGATCCAAGCATCCGGCAGATCCTCCGGGGAAAGACGGGAAAGTCGCTCCACAGCGGCATCTTGCCATCCGCCTTCTTCATAAGGGAGCTCCCACTCGAACAGCTTCGTTCCCTTGGAACCATAACGTTCTATAGCAAGCCGAACACCGATACGTCGTTCGGCAAAGCTGGCGGATCGGCCATTATCACCAAGAAATACGATGGTCCTGCATTGCCGGTTCAGAATATGGCGTGTGATGGTGATTCCCGCTTCGATATTGGCGTGATTCACTGAATCGCAACCGAGCATCGGCTCGTTGTGATCGACAAGCACTAGCGGCTTGCCCGTACGAGCCATCCGCTGCAGTGCATCATAAGGATATGAACCCATTACAATCAGGCCAAGACAATTGCTCCAATCCAAATGCGGCGCTATTGCTTCCTGTGGAGATTGTGCGGTGTCAGTAGAAGATGAGAAAGTTTGGGATACAATGACGTGATGCCATCCCCTTTCATTGCATCCTGAGATCAAGCCGGCCAAAACCCGCTGCCAGTAGTAAGGGTCGCCGCGATTGGATTGATTGATAAAGATCAGTACAAAGGAAGAAGCAGAGCCGGCGGCAGTTGGGGCTGTATCATACTCCTGTCGCGGAAGCTCATAACCGAGCTTTCGAGCGAGTTCTAAGACTCGTTCACGCGTCGTTTGGCTTACGCCGGATTTCCCGCTGAGTGCTCGAGAAACGGCGTACTTTGATAAACCGAGTTGATCGGCAATCATTTGAATCGAAATTTTCCGGGGCATATAGATCTCCTTGACGATAAGTATGAAAGGATTTAGACTGAAGATGACATAACGTTATCATACTATATCATAACGAAAATAACAATCGTGAATATCCGAAGGCATCTATGAAAAATGATGGCCTGTCTAAGCAAACCATGTAAGGAGAATAGGCGAAATGAACGATGAGTAGGAGGAGCTATGTCATATGGAACAATTTAAACTGCCGAAGGTAAGCATCCCTCGAATGGAGCTTCCGGAAGTGATAAAGCAAGTGCTAGGCGAGGCGGAGGAAAAGCTAGCTCACCGTCCCAAGCTGTTACGCCAGTTTCAGAACTGTTTTCCGAATACGCTCGAAACGACAACGAAGCTGATGGACGATGGCACGACCTTCGTCATTACGGGGGATATTCCCGCAATGTGGCTTCGCGATTCGGTCGAGCAAATCATTCATTACGTACCGTTCGCGAAGGATGATGCGGGGCTGCAGCGAATTATTTCGGGGTTGATCAAGCGGCACTCCATGTATATCAGTCTCGATCCTTATGCGAACGCCTTTAACGAGACGGCCAACGACTGGCATTGGGACGCAAATGATGAAACCGAGATGACCCCTTGGGTTTGGGAACGTAAGTTTGAGTTGGATTCGCTTTGCTTCACTATTCGTCTGGCCTATACATATTGGAAAGAAACCGGCCTAACCGATATATTCGATGAGCAGTTCAAACAGATGCTGCGCGCCATTGTCGGAGTATGGAAAACGGAACAGCGCCATTTCGAGAAATCGAAATACCGATTTATGCGATACAACTGCCCGGCTATAGATACGCTGCGCAATGATGGATTCGGTATGCCCGTCAATTACACGGGAATGGTATGGTCGGGCTTCCGTCCGAGCGACGATGCTTGCGACCTGCATTTCAATATTCCAGCCAACATGTTTGCCGCTGTGTCACTCTCCCAAATGCAGGAAATGGCGAAATGGATGTACCGCGATGAAGCATTTGTTCAGGAAATGAAGCTTCTGGAGGAAGACATTCGCCACGGCATCCAGCTTTATGGGGTGTACAACCATCCAACCTTCGGGAAAATTTATGCTTATGAGACGGACGGCTTCGGTAACCACTGTCTCATGGATGACGCGGGTACACCAAGTTTACTATCGATCCCGTATATCGGTTACACGGACGTCAATGATCAAATCTACCAAAACACGCGCCGTTTTATTTTAAGCAAAGAGAATCCGTTCTATTTTGAAGGGAAAGCTGCGAAAGGGATCGGCAGCCCTCATACCCCGCCGGGATTCATCTGGCATATGGCGTTATCCATGCAAGGCATAACTGCCGTGACAGATGAGGAAATGCGGGAGATGATCGATGTATTGGAAGCGACCGATGCCGATACCGGTTTTATGCATGAGGGCTTCCATGCCGATGATCCGAAACGGTTTACGCGTCCTTGGTTTGCATGGTCGAACAGTCTCTTTGCGCAGCTTATTTACCACGCAATGGTGAAGGGGATTTTGTAACTATCAAATTTGAAATGGGTGGGGTGGAAGCAATGAAAGTTGGTCTTAGCACTTATAGTTTGTTAAACGCTTTGAAGTCCGGGGAAATGACAGTCCTGGATGTTATCCAATGGATCGCTGACAACGGCGGTGAGCATATGGAGATGGTTCCTTACGGTTATACGGTCGAAGACAATCATGACTTGGCGGATGCAATCCGCGAAGAAGCTAGATTGGCAGGTATTGAATTGTCCAACTACTCCATGCCTGCTAACTTCGTACAGGAAACTGAGGAAGCCTTCGAAGAAGAAATGGCCCGCGTCAAGAGACATGTCGATATCGTGCACCGGATGGGCGTAAAGCATATGCGCCATGACGTAACGGCCTTTACTCTGCCGAAGGAACAGATGACCATCGCGTGGTTTGAGGAAAGCTTGCCGCTGATCGTCAAAGGCAGTCAGATCATTGCCGATTACGCCGCGCAGTTCGGAATTACGACCACGATCGAGAACCACGGCTTCAGCGTTCAGGCGAGCGACCGCGTCCAACGAGTTCTTCAGGCGGTAGACCGCCCGAACTTCAAGACGACGCTAGATATCGGCAACTTCATGTGTGTAGATGAAAACCCGATTATCGGAGTAATGAAAAACTTGCCATATGCGTCACTCGTCCACTTCAAGGATTTCTATTTCCGCCCGTACGATGAAGATCCCGGCGATGGGGTATGGTTCACCACAACGCATGGAAATTTCCTGCGCGGAGCGATTATTGGGCATGGGGACATTCCGATCAGAAAAATCGTGAAGTTGGTTAAGCAATCCGGATACGACGGCAATATTACTGTCGAGTTCGAAGGCATGGAGGAATGCAGAGCCGCTTCCAGAATAGCCATGGACAATTTACGCCGATTCTGGCAGGAGGCTTAAAGGAAAATTTCTGCTTGCTTGTTTATTACAAACGATCACCTGAAAGTGAGGCTGTTTACATTGGGTAGGAGACTAAATATTAACGATAATTGGCGTTTTCAAAGAGAGTTGAACAGCACACTTGCAGGAGCGCAGCAGCCCGGTTTTGATGACTCAACATGGCGGCAGATAAATCTGCCGCACGACTGGAGCATCGAATTGGATTTCAACCCGGAATCCCCATCTACTCATGAAGGAGGCTATTTGGACGGCGGTGTTGGATGGTACCGTAAGGCGTTTACCTTACCTTCAACGTTGGAGAATAAGCGAATTTCAATAGACTTTGATGGTGTGTATATGAACAGTACTACCTATTTGAATGGTCAGGCGCTCGGTACATATCCTTACGGCTATAATGCTTTTACTTATGACATTACCGGCAAGGTTTACACGGATGGCAGAGAAAACGTGCTCGCGGTCAAGGTGAACAACACCCAACCGAGCAGCCGTTGGTACTCTGGCAGCGGTATATACAGAAACGTATATCTCACTGTAAAGAATGCCATTCATGTAGAGAGATACGGTACTTTTGTGACATCACCTACTTTGGAAACCGATATTAAGGCTAATAGAGCGGGCGTAAACATGAAGACGAAGGTTAAAAATGTATCAGGCGAGCCGTCGAAAATTACGGTTAAGTCGCTGATTTATGATGCTGATGGGGCTGTCGTTGGGTCCGCAGTATCGGAAGAACAAACCATAGTAACGGGCAAGTCTGCCATTTTTGAGGATCATACCGTTATTTCAAATCCAAAGCTGTGGAGTACTGACATCGCTTATAGATATAAGCTAGTGACAGAGGTAATGGCAGGCGGCCAGTTGATGGATACCTATGAAACAGCCTTTGGCCTTCGATATTTTGGATTTGATCCCAATGATGGATTTTCGTTGAATGGGCGATCTATGAAGCTTCATGGGGTTTGCATGCATCATGATCTAGGGGCATTGGGAGCAGCTACGAACGCTAGTGCCGTTGAACGGCAAATGAGAATCATGAAAGCTATGGGTGTAAACGCAGTTCGGGTAACGCATAATCCCGCATCCCCGGAGCTGATCGAGGCCTGCAATAGCTTGGGATTGCTCGTTGTGGAGGAGGCATTTGACACTTGGAATCAGTCCAAAAAGACTTATGACTTTGGCTCATTCTTTTCCACATGGGCGGAACATGATATTAAGGAAATGGTAAACAAACATAAAAACGAGCCCTCGATCATCATGTGGTCGATTGGAAATGAAATTTATGATACAACTAGCCCCAGCGGAGTCGAAACGGTCCGTCATTTAGTGAAATGGGTAAAAGAAATCGACACAACGAGACCGACCACCATTGGAGAGGATAAAACAAGAGGTGATAAGGTGAATGTCACGTCTCTTGATGAAAATATTGAAGCAATATTCAATGAAGTAGATGTAGTAGGTCTTAACTATTCCGAAAATAATTATTCCGGATACCATCAACGAAATCCTAACTGGAAATTATACGGTTCTGAAACCTCATCGGCGACGCGTTCCAGGGGTGTATATACCCATCCCTATGACTATAATCAGAGTACGATTTATGCTGATCATCAGCAATCCTCGTATGATAATGACTATGTAAGCTGGGGAAGAACGGCTGAGGATGCATGGAAATGGGATAGGGATTCAAAACATATCGCAGGACAGTTTATATGGACAGGGTTTGATTATATAGGCGAGCCTACGCCTTACTATCATTCATTCCCATCGAAGAGCTCCTATTTCGGTGCAGTAGATACTGCTGGATTTCCAAAGGATATATTTTATTATTATCAAAGCCAATGGAGTAAGAAACCGATGGTACACATCCTTCCCCACTGGAATTGGAAGGCTGGAGACTCCATCCGGGTGTTGGTATACACGAATGCTCAGAAGGTAGAGCTGCTGCTGAATGGCAAGTCTTTGGGAGAGCAAAGATTTGATACCAAAACAACCTCGTGGGGTGCTTCTTATAAAGAAACCGCGGATGGCAAGACCTATCTCGAATGGTCGATTCTCTTTATGGAGGGCACATTAGAGGCAGTGGCAAGGGACGAGAATGACCATATTATCTGTAGGGATAAGGTGGAGACCGCAGGAGCCCCGGCAGCTGTAAGACTTACTGCCGACAGGAAGGTGATTGCGTCAGACGGAAGAGACTTATCCTTTATTACGGCGGACATCGTAGACAGTGCCGGTAGAATCGTGCCTACAGCCAACAATCTTATTCATTTCTGCGCTGAGGGTAACGGCGAGCTGGTAGGTGTTGATAATGGCAACGCCGCAAGTATCGAGAGATACAAGGACAACAAGCGTATGGCTTTCAACGGTAAAGCGTTAGCTATTATACAATCCAACAAACAATCGGGCGAGATCATCGTAAACGCAACCTCTACAGAACTTATTAGCGATTCCATTAACCTAGCAACACGGCCATCTACTGAGCGTAGACTGGTATCAGCCAACCTCGTCGTTAATTACACGAATCTTGTAGAGGGCGACATTATAGATCTTGAACTCACCGGAACGCTCGAAACTGGTGAATGTATTGAGTTGTCTAGTTTTGAGCCTTCGTACACGATGGATGGCAGCATCATAACGATTAAAAATAAAAAGTTGTATGCTATTAACGAAGGGCAGGTAAAGGTAACAGCGACAGTGATGTACGAGGGTGTTACTGTAACATCATCAGTGCTTAGTCTAAATATTCTAAAGAATACAGTAGAGAGGCATATTGTGAGCATTGACCCGATAATCCTGATCGTGTATAAAGGCGCAGAACCAAAACTTCCAGCAACTGTAACAGCAAATTATAACATCGGAATCCCTGTTGACCGTTCTGTAACTTGGGAGAAGGTTGATCCTGCCCTTTGGAATCAACTTGGCGAGTTCATCGTGATGGGTGCTGTCAAGGAGACAACGGTTGAAGCTATGGCAAGGGTGTTCGTCAAAGGCGCAGTAGCCGTTGAAAATATTAATATGGCTGTATTGAAAAATCGATTGCCTAAATTACCACAAACTTTAACGGTATATTACAATGACGGAACAGAGGAAGATAAGTCAGTCAGCTGGGGAAATATTTCCGCTGAAAGTGTGAGCAGAGTAACCGAATTTGACGTGAAAGGACTGCTTGCGGGAATTGAACTCAATGCAAAGGCGAGCATCAGGGTGACCGATGAAATAGGCCTGATGCACAACATAAGCAGGGCCAAGAACGGCTATGATTATCCTAAAGCAGAAGCATCCTATACAAGCAGAAAACCAGGCTCCAAAGACTCCATCACGGCCATTAATGACGATGTAATATCTTATGGGGACGATCCGCATAACCGTTGGACAAATTGGCAAAGCGAACCCCGCTCTGGCGATTGGGTTTCCATCACTTTTGGTGATTTTGAGCCTAAGGAATATGACGTAGACAACTTGGAGGTTCATTGGTTTGAGGACAACGAGTCATCTTCTCCTGCTTCTTTTAAAATACAATATATGTATAACGATGCTTGGGTTGATGTGGCCAACATGCAAAGTCTTTCCGAATTCCCTATATTGCATCAAGCCAATTACTATTCGTTTGACCGGGTAAAAACTTCGGCATTGAGGATAGATATGCTCGCCAAACCAGGTAAGAGCTTAGCCATTACCGAGATCAAAATATATGACAAGCAGCCCAAGGCTAGCAGCGAACCGAAGGTTAGGGATATTCTATTAGACGGCGAAAGCATAATTAACGACTTTGTTCATACAGGCAGCAGCTATGAATGCAGCGTAACTATTAGCAGTGCTTCTACTATCCCGCAAATTACCGGAATCAGTGAGGACAATACGAGTATTACGGTGATCCGGGCGGTCACACCATCCAAAGCAACGTTGATCGCCAAATCGGAAGACGGTAAGAAGACAACCGTATACAATGTTACATTTGATCTGAATCCTAACGGCAAGATGTAGTGACGTAGGTCTGCTAGAATGAAATGAAAGCTCATATCCGCCGCGGATATGAGCTGATGCTGCCAAAATGACGATACGTAGAATAAATAAATAAATAAATAAAGCCGGAATTAGAGTGAACAACGATGGCAATCATGCAGTAATCATGCAGTATGATGCGAATTCAGGCTGCGGTGCAGCTATACAACTGCTCGTTGAATAGATGGAGTTATTGGATAAATCGGGTAACTTTTCGCAAAAAATGTATTGACACCTCGTTTGAAAGCGGTTAAATTTGGATGAATAGGGAATTTGTTTTTCTATTAGTTAACTGGTAGGACCATACTATCAAAGTTGCAATATCCTAGTTTGGAATAATAGTAAGTTGTTTAGTTGTTCTCATAGTGGTAGGACCATACTATGATTCTTGTTTTTGAGTATATGTGATTGCCCTTATTTCAAAATGAAAAGTACAACTTATGAAAAGAGATGAGTATGAGATGACTTATGATTTGGACAAGTTTAAAGGTGTATTTGTAGCCATGTATTCAGCATACGACGATTCAGGAGAAGTTGATCAGGACAAAGTAAAAAACCTAGCGCGATATTATGTCGAATCTGGTATTAAGGGTTTATATGTGGGTGGAAGTTCTGGAGAGGGAATTCTTCAAACGGTTGAAGAAAGGAAAAAGGTATTAGAAGCAGTGATGGAAGAGGTTGGCCAAGAACTGACGATTATTGTACATGTTGGTGCTAATTCTACAAGAGAAAGTGTGGAATTAGCCATCCATGCAGAAAAGTGTGGCGCTGATGCCATTTCAGCAGTTCCTGCCATTTACTATCGGTTATCTGAGAAAGCTGTTGAAAATCATTGGCAACAGATGATAAATAGTTCGTCTTTACCGTTTATTATCTATAACATTCCGCAAACAACAGGGTTTAATCTAACGCAAACTTTATTCAAAAAAATGGCCGCCCAAGAAAAAGTGATTGGAATAAAAATGTCCGGTGAAAGTGTATTTGAACTCCAACAATTTAAAGCAAATGCTGGAAAACAATTTTTAGTCTATAACGGGCCGGACGAGCAATACCTAGGTGGAAGAATTATGGGGGCAGATGGAGGAATTGGTGGTACATATGGTGTTATGCCGGAATTATTCTGCCAGTTGGAAGCGTTTTATCAGCAAGGCGCAATTAAAGAAGCTCAGCAGCTGCAAGATAAAATAAATGCTATTATTACGAAACTATTAAGTTTTCCGTCCTTGTATGGTGCATGTAAAGCTATTTTAAGCATGAGGGGTATTGAAACAGGAGCACCACGATTGCCGCTATTGCCAGTCGGAGAAGAGCATATCGTAGATTTGAGAAATCTTAACGAAGAAATTGAGAGTTCAATAAAGAGTTACGCTTAATGATATTGAATCTCCAACTTCATAAGTGATAAGGAAGTGAAAAAAATGGTAACAGAAGCTATGACAGTAAAAGAGACCACAATAGAAATAAAAGCTCCTAAGAAGCCAATCTGGCAACAAATGAAAAAAATGAAATTACTTTATGTAATGCTCTTGCTTCCTGCGGTTATGTTATTTATTTTTAACTACCTCCCCATGTATGGAGTTCTAATAGCGTTCAAAAATTTTTCGCCCGGCCTCGGTATTTGGGGCAGTCCATGGAATAATTTTGAACACTTTACTAGGCTGTTCGAGGATTTCATGTTTATCAGGGCGTTAAAGAATACGTTAATTATTAGTCTATTAAAAATAGTGATTGCATTTCCTGCACCGATTATTTTTGCATTATTGCTAAATGAAATCCGAAATCAAAAATTTTTGAAAGTCACACAATCAATCTCATACTTACCTCACTTCATGTCATGGATTATTCTATCAGCTATGATTATAGAAGTATTTTCACCGCAAAGAGGTATTGTAAACTTCATTATCACTGCTTTTCACGGAAATCCGATAAACTTTTTATCCAGTAAAGTCTTTTTTATACCTGTGCTGATCATAACGGATATATGGAAGGAAATAGGATACGGAGCTATTATTTACTTGGCATCGATTGCTTCCGTTGACCCTTCTCAATATGAAGCAGCAGAAATGGACGGCGCAGGCAGATTTAAAAAGATGATTCATATTACACTACCATCTATTATGCCGATGGTGATCATCTTGTTCATTCTTCGATTAGGTGGAGTCTTGAATGCAGGTTTTGACCAAATCTTGAACTTGTATAATCCGCTCGTCTATGAAGTAGCAGATATTATTGATACTTATGTGTATCGCAGTGGTTTGGAACAATTCCAATTTGACTACGCCACCGCAGTTGGTTTATTTAAAAACATCATTGGAATTATCTTCATATTGGGTGCCAATGCCATCATCCGCAGAAAAAGTGAGCATGGGATCTGGTAGAAAGGGGGAAAAGTATGGTTGGAAGAAAAAGGTTTTCGTTCGTTGAGTGCTTTTTAATGATCGGGTTTATCATTTTCTCGATTCTTGTTCTGTATCCCTTCTGGCAAACGCTTGTTTTATCCTTTTCAGATCCAAACCAAGCTTCTAGCCTAGGACCGAATCTTTGGCCTGAAAAATGGATACCGGATGCCTATCAATTTGTGTTCGGTTATGGGGATATTATGAAAGCGTATGCAAATACGATTGCCCGTACTTTATCAGGAACATTTTTAATTATTGTGTTTACCATGTTGGCAGCATATCCCCTTTCAAAAAAGGATTTGCCATACCGCAATACAATTACAATCTTTTTCTTGATTGCAATGTTTTTCTCCGGTGGAATTATTCCAGATTACTTATTAGTTAAAAATTTGGGGTTATTGGATACAAGATGGGCTTTGATTTTACCAACAGCAGTCAATGTTTTCTATATCATTATTATGAGAAACTACTTCATGACCATTGATAAAGGTATCGAAGAATCCGCATTCATGGATGGAGCAAACTATTTTACGATTCTAATAAAAATCATCTTGCCTTTATCAAAGCCGGTTATCGCAACCATTGCTTTATGGGCAGCAGTGTTCCACTGGAATGAATGGTTCCATGCATTGGTTTATATTCAAGATGACTCAAAAACAGTTCTGCAAATGATAGTAAGAGATATGCTAACTGCTATGGATTTGTCTCAATCTGCCAACGCAGCTGCGATTGGAGGTGGGGGAGGCTCAAGTGAGAATCTGATGTTAAGTAATGTGCGTGCTGCAACTGTTATGATTTCGATTGGACCGATTGTTTTGGTATATCCATTTGTACAAAAATATTTTATCAAAGGTATTATGATTGGATCACTTAAAGGATAATCGAGGAGGAGAAATATGAAAAAAGTGAAACGCTATTTTCTAGGGGCATTCATGTCAGCAGCATTAGTTATAGCTGGATGCAGCTCAAATGCCGGCAATAAGACTGAGGGACCAGTGGATATCTCGAAACTGTCAGAAGTCGGGGATTTCTCGGAAAACCTTACGTTGAACCTCTCTGGATCCATAACCAAAGGTAAGGCTGAAGATGGAAGTTATGTTCAAAAGCGTTTGGAAGAGCAATTCAACGTAAAAATAGTGAACACAAAAGTGGATACTTGGAATAAAGACCAAGTTAACTTAATGGTAGCCTCTGGTGACTTGCCTGATACATTTGCTTTCACAGCAGGTGGGCAAACACCACAGCAATTACATGAGTCTGGCTTAACTAGAACAATTCCGAAAGAAATGCTTGAAAAGTATGCACCGCGTTATATGAAAATGTTATCAGAGAATCCTCCGGGTCCAATTATGAACCTGAAAAAAGGAACAGATGATCAGTATTTGCAATTATTAGGACAATATGCGCATGTTGATGGGCTGCCTTGGGGTCCAACGCTCCGTCTTGATTGGTTAGAGAATTTGGGGATGAAGCCATCAGGAGAAATGAAACAAGTAGGACCAAGCGGCGGCCGTGAAAAGATTTACTTTACTGAAGCAGCTTATACATTGGAAGAATTGGAAGAAATATTGAAGGCGTTTACTTTCGGCGATCCAGATGGCAATGGTAAAGATGATACGTACGGCATTTTACCAGCTAATAATAATCTGAACTGGGCAGCTTCTCTAATGGGTGCTTTCGGATTAGCCAAGGGCTATAACTTGCTCGAAAATGATAAATTAGTTACTACAGAAATCTCACAAAAATATAAAGAGTTTTTGAAATTAATGGCAAAGTGGTATGACATGGGCCTTATTGACCCTGAGTTTACAACATTGGATGAGAAAATGGGCTGGGAAAAATATAAACAGGGGAAAATCGGATATTATATAGCACAGCCTGCTTATATCGCTATGGATGACTGGGCTAAAGGGAGAGCCCCGCAAAACATTGTGGAAAATCCTAATTCTAAAGCAAAGGTTCTAGCAACTGCTCCGGAAATAGGGAAAGATGGCCAACAAGGGGTAGGAGCTTACCTGCCTGTTACGAATTTGGCTGATGCTTTCTATATCTCGAAAAATGTAACAGATAAACAATTGGCTAGGATTTTGCAAATTTTTGATTATATTAACTTTGATGATGAAGCAAGATGGACATTATATGGAGAAGTTGGCGTACATTCCGATTGGGAAGGCGAGCCTGAAAATTCTGCACTTAAAGTGCGTCCGGAATTTGCCGAACAAGAAGGAAATTCAGGATTCTGGGCATACAACTTCCGTACTTATAGTAAAGAAAGAGTCAAATGGTTTACTTCTGCATATACACTGAAATTAAAAGATGAATTTTATGCTCGTAATGATATTAAAGAAAAAATGTTAATTCGTCCGTTTAAATGGGATATTTTAAATGAAACAAATCTAATAGAGGTTTCAAAACGTTATAGTGGGCAACTGAATACGATTGTGGATGAGTTTAGAATGAAAGCAATTGTTGGAGAAATAGATATTGATAAAGAATGGGATAAATATGTTGAAAACTGGATGAAGAATGGTGGTAAAGAGACACTTGAAGAGTTAGAAAAAGCACCTGAAGTGACTGGTCTATTAAATAATAAATAATGCAAGGAAGGCTGCTCTGAAGTGCATATTACTTTAGGGCAATCCTTTCAATAACAACCCCAAAAAAGGAGGAATTAAAAATAAAATCGATTACTTTGAATTCACAAACATTACTAGGAGCCATTTCTCTCGAAAAAAACGATGAATATATTAAACCTTGGAGAATCTTTTATGAAGACAGAGATTTTTTTACTCCGGATATTCTGAACGGCCACGCAGAAATTCCAGCAGGGGTTAGAATTGTATTTGAAACTACTTCACCAACAATAACGGTGGAATTCGCTCCATCTCAAGCTGAATTAGAGTTTGATATTGAAATAGACCAGCATTTACTTAAAACCGTAATTGTTCATCCAGGCGATTCATCGTTCACGATGAATAACCTCTCAGAAAAGAACAAAAAAATTGAAATTTATTTATCTCAACAAGAACGGGTCTCCTTAAAAAATGTATATATTGACGACCATGCAGACTGGGGCATTCATACATCAACGAGAAAAAAATGGCTTACATACGGAAGCTCCATTACGCAATGCCATGCAGCTGAAAGCCCTTCGCAAACATGGCCGGCCATTACTGCTAAAGAATTGGATTTAGATTTAATTTGCCTTGGCTTCAGTGGACAATGCCAATTTGAGCCGATGATCGCACGGACAATTAGGGATACACCTGTAGACTTCATTTCATTAAGTGCAGGAATAAATACTTACGGTTGGAATTGCTATAACCATCGAACATTCCAAGCTATCATTATTGGATTTATTAAAATTATTCGCGAAAAACAGCCAACCGTTCCAATTGTATTGTGTTCATCAATTTATGGGACCTTTAGAGAGGAAACACCTAATCTTGTTGGATTTACTCTTATCGAAATGAGAAAACAAGTGAAAGAAGTTGTCGATATATTCAATAAAAGTGGTGATAATCAAATTTTCTATGTGGATGGATTAGAAATACTGAGTGCAGAACATGAACACTTACTCCCAGATGGGCTGCATCCTGATGCTGAAGGATACAAACTGATGGGGAGAAATTTTGCGGATGCATTTAAACCTTATAAAGGAGTTAATTAAACATGCCGAATATTGAAACGCAAGCCGTTTTTTATCCGAATTTAGCGGGTTCAAGAGCCTATCGAATTCCATCGATGATTACAACAAGCAAAGGAACAGTGATAGCAGGGATTGATGCAAGGATTGTAGACCAGACGGACAATCCTAACCAGATCGATGCTACAATCAGGCGAAGCGAAGATCATGGAAAAACGTGGGGACCCGTTCAAAAGCTTGTTGCTTTTGCCGGGGAAGGCTTAGATGGTGCAGCAGCTATTGATACATCGCTTTTGGAAGACGAAGAAACAGGTACTATTTTTATGCTTTATATGCATACACCTGGCGGAATTGGTCTTTGGGCAAGTGAGTCTGGTATTGGTTTTGATTCAGATGGCCGCAGGAAGTTATTTGATCAAGAAGGTAATATGTATTTACTTTCCGAAGATGGAGAAGTTTCTGATTCTGAAGGTAATGGGACTCATTATACCGTTGATAAGAATGGGTATGTATTCAAAGGCGAAGAAGCCAAAGGAAACATTTATTATAAAAAAGGCAGCGATCCAAATGAGAGTCTGCTAGAAGCCAGAACGTCATTTTTGCAAATCATTCAAAGTGAAGATGATGGACTTACCTGGTCCAAGCCAAGAGAATTAAACCTTATGGTTAAAGAGGAATGGATGCGCTTTATTGGATCCGGACCCGGCTGCGGAATTCAATTAAAGCATAGTGAAAAAGCAGGTCGCTTACTATTTCCGCTTTATTTTTCGAATGAAGCAGGCCATTTATCCTGTGCTTGCATGTATAGTGACGATCACGGAGCTACTTGGCAGCGTGGAGAATCTCCGAACGACGGAAGAGAATTGGACGGTGAAGTTCTGTCTGCGAAGACCATCTCTGAAGGCAAGCAGTATTTGACAGAATCACAGGTCATTGAATTGCCGACAGGTGAATTGAAATATTATTTGAGAAATCACTATGGACTTCAAAGAACAGCTGTTACAACGAGCACAGATGGCGGGGAAACATGGGGTGAAGTTACGTTTGATATGGCACTAGTGGATCCAATTTGCCAATCAAGTGTCGTACTTTATCCTGATCAAGGAGATGGGAAGGTACGAGTCTTATTCTCAAATCCGGATGATGAGAAAACAAGGATAAAGGGAACTGTGCGCCTCAGTGAGGATGGCGGAAATACTTGGCCATACAGCAAAGTGATTGAAGACGGATATTATGGTTATTCCTGCTTAACCGTTCTTAAAAATGGTGACATTGGTGTTCTTTATGAACGGGTATATGATTACTCTGATTGGAATAATATGGATATTCAATTCGGAGCGTTTACATTAGATTGGTTGAAATCATGAGGGAGCAGAATATGACAGACACCGACATCATCGATTCGCTAAAGGGAAAACTTATCGTTTCATGTCAAGCGTTAGAAGATGAGCCGCTTTATGATCCTTATATCATGGCGAAAATGGCTTTTGCTGCGAAGGAGGGAGGGGCTTCTGCAATTAGAGCGAACTCGGTACAGCAAATACAAGCGATCAAGAAGGAAGTCGATCTTCCGATTATAGGAATTATCAAAAGAGACTTTCCCGACTCCGATGTTTACATTACGCCAACCCTCGAGGAGATCACTGCGCTGTCTGAATCCGGAGTTGATATCATCGCCATGGATTTTACGAACAGGATCAGGCCATACGGAGTAGAGCTTCCGAATTTTATACAAGATATTAAAAAACATTATCCCAAACAATTAATTATGGCGGATATATCAACCTTTGAAGAGGGAGTCATGGCTGAAAAACTAGGTGCAGATCTTGTATCGACTACACTATCCGGCTATACGCCTTATAGCCAGCAAAGCGATGACACTGATTTGGAACTTATTCGAAATTTGAAAGAGGTCTTAACGATTCCGATTGTTGCAGAAGGCAGAATCTATAATCCAGAAACAGCAGCACAGGCTATACAACTCGGGGCGCATGCCGTAGTCGTAGGTGGAGCCATTACAAGACCGCGTGAAATAACAAAAAGATTTGTTGCAGCTCTAGTTAATTCACGGTGACAACAAATCATTTAATAGAGGTTATACATTCTTAAGGGAGAATGCTATGCGAGTGTTGGGGATTGATATTGGTGGTACGAATATAAAATCAGGAATTGTTGTAGACGGTGTTGTCAGAGACTTCCATGAAATGCCTACGGAAGCCTTCCAAGGCGGACAGATGGTTATGAATAAAATTTTGCGCCTAATTACAGAGTATAACAATTTTAATAGAATTGGTATCAGCAGCGCCGGGCAAATTGACCCTGCAACAGGGCAGGTTATCCATGCAACCGATAATATCCCGGGTTGGACGGGGATGAGGATAAAACAAATTGTCGAGGAACAATTTTCTGTGCCGACTTGTGTTGAGAATGATGTGAATGCAGCGGCAATTGCGGAAGCCTATTATGGGGCCGGTAAGGGCAAAGGCAGCATGGTATGTTTGACTTTCGGTACAGGAATTGGCGGGGCAATCGTTGAACAGGGAAAACTCTATCATGGCAGTGCCTTCTCTGCAGGGGAATTCGGCCATATCACAATTCATGGCAGTCATAGAGATTGTACCTGCGGAAATAAAGGATGCTATGAGGTTTATGCTTCTACAAAGGCATTAATCAATCTGGCAGAAGAAAAATTAGGAATTTCCGAAGGGTTAAATGGCAGAATGCTCATGGCGATTGCTCAGGAAAACAAGAGTGTTTATACAGACGTTATTAATCCTTGGCTTGAGGAAGTTATTCTAGGACTTAGAACCTTGATCCATATGTTTAATCCAAGTCTGATTGTACTTGGAGGGGGCATTATGGAGCAATCTTATATGTTGGCGTACATTCGGGAACATATTCAGAGACAAATTATGCCGAATTTTAGAAACGTAGTGTTCTTGCCTGCCAAGCTGGGCAACCATGCCGGGATAATTGGCGCAGCGCATTTAGCTATGAAGATGGAGTGAGTTCACATTCAGCGAGGGGGTTCTAGCTTATGATCATAGGAGATTTAAAGCGTGACGCACAAGATGGACATGCACTGCATGTTGTGTTAAAGGAAGCCATACAATATTTGCAGGTGACCGATTTTTCAGAATTGGAGAATGGTATCCATCCGTTGAACGGTGATCTGATGTATGCCAATGTGATGGAATATACAACAAGATCTGAATCCGACGTTCCTTTTGAGAAGCATGATGCGTATATTGACGTGCAGTATATCATTACGGGAAGGGAAACAATCGGATGGGTAAGTTATGACACGCATATGTTGGCGGATGAGGACCAATTGAAAGAAAAGGATTATGCGCTTTTTCATCAAATGCAAGCATCCATGTATGTCCCATTAGGTGATGGGCGCTATGTAATCATGTTTCCTGATGATATGCATCAGCCTTCCGTTTTTGAAAAAGCAGGTCTTCCGGTTCGAAAGGTTGTAATAAAAATTCACACAGATTTGTTAAAGTGAAATCTTCAACTGATTAGAACTCTCAATGGCGCTCAAGCGGGAAGTAGTTCTCTTGCTTGAGATATTCTCTAATGAGGGTTCTTTTTTACTATATATTAACTCCTAATTTGGGGCTTGACTTTTACCATCAACGTTTATGCAATGCAAGTGTTATGATATTATGGCTTAAAGGAACGATGGCCTTACCACTTTCATGTATTGCATAAATAGGTAGGAGGATATGTAGTGATTAGTAAAAAACAAACATTGTCCAGCATTGTTAACGAACGCATCAAAAATTATATTGTGGAAAACGATTTGCGCTCTGGGGATCGTTTGCCATCCGAAAAAGAAATGATGGATAAGTTAAATGTGAGCAGAACAATCGTTAGAGAAGGACTTAAAACCTTACAATCAAATGGAATCATTGATATTAGACCAGGTAGTGGAATTTTTGTTAAAGAAGTTTCAATTAGTGATATCTTTGAACAAGTTTCATTTGGCATGAAAGTGGACAAGGTGAAATTCAAAGAAATCATAGACACTCGAATTATTATCGAACAGGGTGCAATTGAACTGGCGATTGAGCATTATGACGTTAGTAAGATTGACAAACTTATCTATTGGAATAATGAGATCAACGAAAAGATTGAACACGGTATAAAAGCAAAGCATGAAGATATGCAATTTCATTCCGCCTTATTTTTCGCGACTGGGAACGAAACTTATTTTCAGTTTTCAAAAATAATAAATGCATACTTTGACATGAATGATTTTGAAAGAATAAATGAACTTTCTGATTTTAAAACTGCCTATGAAGAACATCAAAATATCATCCATTATATTCTCAATAAAGATATACATTCAGCGAAAAATGAAATGAAAAAACACTTAAGCCCTCTTTACCATTTCATCGATAGGTAAACTAAAGCTGCTCGAAGACTTAATAAATAAAATACTATCATCATTTAAAAGTCGGTGAATATTATGAAACCCATAGAAGAAAAAGAAAGATATACACTTAGCAAAATAGTGAGTGATCACTTAAGGCAATATATTATTGATAAAAAACTTAAAACCGGCGAAAAGCTTCCAGCTGAACGAGAACTAGCTAAAATGATGGAAGTTAGCAGAGTCATGATCAGAGAAGCACTGAGATCGTTAGAATCAACTGGCATCATTGTTATTCGTCATGGTGAAGGGGCCTTTGTCAATACAAATGATTCTAGTGTAATTCTAAATCATTTACTATACTTCTGGAAATTGAATAATGAGAAAATTAATGAATTATTCGAACTTAGACTACTGCTGGAGACGGCGGCTGTTGAGCAAATCATATTATCTGGAAAAGTCGACCATCTAAAAGAGTTAGAAAATATTATTGACAGAATGAAAGAAACAAGTGATTCAAAGAAGTTTCAAGAGTATGATATTGAATTCCATAGCTGTCTAATTAAAGCCACTGAAAATGACCTATTTGCGCAATTAACAGACATAATTGTGGAGTATTTTTCCAGCATTTCTCATTCTCAAATGGATCAGACAGAAAGAGACAAAACAGTAAACGAACATCAGTTAATTGTTGAGGCAGTGAAACAAAAAAATAATAAACTTGCGCTCCAAATTTTAAAAGAACATTTAGAATACTCGAAAAAGTAAATCTTGGAAAAATGACTTTTAGGGAGATATTGTCATGAATGATTTGATTAAATACGCTGCGCAAGTGAAACCTTCTGAAAGACAACTGGCCTTACAGGAAATGGAGTTTTATGCGTTTATTCATTTCACAGTAAATACATACACGGATGCAGAATGGGGCTTAGGAAACGAAGATCCTTCCATTTTCAACCCGGTGGAATTTGATGCAGATCAGTGGGTGGAAGCATGTCTTTCGGCTGGAATGAAGGGACTAATCTTAACTTGTAAGCATCATGATGGTTTTTGTCTATGGCCAAGCCAGTATACGGAGCATTCCGTGAAGAACAGCCCTTGGAAAAATGGAACAGGCGATATCGTAAAGGAAGTTGCGGAAGCCTGTCGCAGGGGCGGCATTAAACTAGGAATCTACTTGTCTCCGTGGGACAGGCATGAACAAACCTATGGTGACTCGCCACGTTATAACGAGTACTTTCTCAATCAATTAAGAGAGCTGCTTACAGGTTACGGCGATATTTTCTGCGTCTGGTTTGACGGTGCCTGCGGTGAGGGGCCGAACGGGAAACGCCAACAATATGATTGGGAGGCTTATTATGCCCTTATTCGTGAGCTGCAGCCGAATGCGGTCATATCGGTTTGCGGTCCCGATATTCGTTGGTGCGGGAACGAAGCGGGTCATTGCCGATCTTCAGAATGGAGTGTCGTTCCGGCTTCTCTTAAAGAGAATGAAAGAATTCAAGAAAAATCACAGCAAGCGGATGATCGGGAATTCGCGATCAGATACGATTCCAAAGATGATGATCTTGGCAGCAGAGAAGTGATTCAGCATGAGAGCGAATTGGTCTGGTATCCTGCTGAAGTTAATACATCAATTCGTCCAGGTTGGTTTTATCATGCTTCAGAAGATGATAAAGTCCGATCTCTTGATGAGCTGTTGAACATCTATTACAATTCGGTCGGCGGAAATGCGACATTTCTGCTGAATCTCCCTCCAGATACTCGGGGACTTATTCACCAAAACGATATGGAGCGTTTAAAGGAGCTTGGGGATGTAATCCGCTATACGTTCAGAACCAACCTGGCGTCCAATGCTGCCGCCAAAGCATCCGAGACGATGAACGGTTGCGATGCGACCAATATGCTGGATGGTAACCGCGATACATTCTGGGCTCCTGAAGAAGGCACAGAGCTAGTATCAGTAGAGGTTGATTTGCAGAATGAACTCATGTTTGACCACGTTGTGCTTCAAGAACACCGATACGGACAACGAATTGAACGATTCGAGCTGGAATATAAAGACGGTGATGAGTGGATTCCGTTATATAAAGGCACGGTTGTCGGCTACAAGCGCATATGCCGGTTTGATGCCGTTGTTTCGCGATTCATACGGATGAAGATCACCGAATCTAGATGGTATCCGAAGGTTTCGACTTTTGAAGTTTATATGAGTAAAAGCTAATATTGAATGCGTTTTCGTGTTGGATCGACTATCGCGGAAATTTCGAAGGAGAATTGCATTGGATATTTTACTTGTCGAAGATGATGAAGCTATTCGTGATGTGTTGAAATCATACTTACTCAATGAAGGCTGGAACGTAAGAGAAGCGGATAATGGCGGGCAAGCGCTGCAATTGGTTGAGAACTTTAAAATCGACCTTGTTGTGCTGGATTTAATGATTGGTGGGATTCAAGGGGAGGAGGTATGCCGAAAGGTCAGGAAGTTCTCCAAAGTGCCAATCATTATGATTACATCCAAAGTGAAAGAAATCGATACGATAAACGGCTTGAATCTGGGCGCTGACGACTATATTACGAAGCCTTTCCGAACAAAAGAAGTTATCGCTCGTATTTACGCTTTAAAAAGGCGAATGGATATGTTCTCAAGCGATAATATGAATTCGGTTACCATGAAACGCTTCAATCGCGGGCGTTTTATCATCGACTACACAACAAACGATGTTTTTATAGATGGGAAAAGAGTTGATTTGACTCACACTGAATTTAAGCTGCTAACTGTTTTGACGAAAGCCCCGGGGAAATTATTCAACAGGCATGATTTAACGTACGAGGTCCACGGTTACCGCAATTTAGACGTAGGACGGACGATGGACATGCACATTAGAAATATAAGGAGTAAAATCGAGGCTGATCCCAAAGAACCGGTATATATCGTAACGAAGATCGGTTCTGGGTATAAATTTGATTTTCAATCCGAAGCGGTGCATGCATGAAACATTTCTTGACCGGAACAAGGTTTGTTCTATTTCTCATATTTATTTGTTTATCTGCTATTTTGTTATCGGCTATGTATTATGGGGACTTAGGTTTAAAGGAACGGTCACTGCTTGAGTACCGGAAGCAGTATTACGATGACCAAAGCCGAAAGCTTGCTTATGCCTTGCAGACCCATATTCAGACCGAGTCACTATCGGATTATGATATTCAATTGTTGAATGATTTTTCGGCGGTTTATTCGTTCGCCATTCGTTATTATGCGCCTGACGGCAATACTCTTTTGTTCGAATCGATGAATAAACATCCCGAGGTTGTAGAACGGTATGAATTTGAAGTTCCCATCATGGTGAAAGGGGATCTAGTTGGATACGTAAGGTCTTATTTTGATTTGAGCAAGAAAAGCCCCTCTTACTATCCGGGCTCTGAGATGGAATCATCTCAGGGCAGTTCGATCATTTTTGCATGGCTGTTGATCTTTTCCGTCCTCTTAAGCTTTTTTATGGCCAAGAGACTATCCCGATCGGTCATTGCGAGCAGCAAAGTTGCCGACCTTATCACAAACGGTATTAGGGGAACGGAAATTCCAGTTACAGGGACAAGTGAAATGAAGCAGCTCGCCAATACGATAAACACCTTGGTTGCTGATTTCAAACGTCATGAAGATTGGCAGAAGCAGATGATGCAGGATTTGGCGCATGAGATTAGAACGCCGCTAACCTCCTTGCATTCTCGCATTGAAGCGATTATCGATGGTATACATCCGGCGACGGAGGAAAATTGGTACAAGATCCATACTGAAATCGACAGGCTGTGCAGACTTTTGGACGATTTGGAAAAACTGTCGGAAGCAGAAAGCGCGCGCTTTCAACTGAATATTCAGCGGGTGGATATGACAGAGCTTCTAAGAGACGTTTACGAAGGTTTTTTGTATATGGGCAAAGGGAAAGGAATTCGTCTAAACTTTCAAAAACCGTATTTGCCTTGTTATGCTGAAGTTGATCCGGATCGTATCATTCAAATATTATCAAACCTGTTGTCCAACGCAATTAAATATACGCCGTCTGGCGGGACAGTAGAAATCGGTTTAAATCTCACAGGAAACGAAATTGTTATTTACTGTAAAGATAATGGGATCGGCATTTCAGAGCAAGATCTCTCGTCGATATTCAACCGGTTTTACCGGGTAGATAAATCCCGGACAAGGAAGAACGGGAGCGGCGGAATAGGTGTCGGCTTAAGCATCGCTAAAGTATTGGTAGACGCACATGGGGGGAACCTCGCCGTAGAGAGTACATTGGGCGAAGGCTCGAGATTCTATTTCAACATATTTTCAGGAGGCGACTGATGGTACTGCAACAGGCATTTAACCGGCTTCATCGCAACATATGGATTGTTTTTTGCCCGATTATACTGGATGCGATCTCATTATTAACCGGATGGTACTTTATCGGCTTCAGCGGCGAATCCCGATTATCGTGGCGAGTCATTCTGGAGATGGGGATGCCGTCCTTGAGCCACTTGCTCAATACACCGCTAATGGCAAATCAGATCGAGTTTTTGAACAATCCCGGAAATTCCTCATTTGCATGGATCGCTGTCGCTTTGATTCTGCTTGCGTCTGCTTACGTACAGGGAGGATTTATCTCTCTGCTTAAGGGCGCGGCTGACGGTGAAAAAACTTCGTTCGTTCAGTTTATCCGTGACGGACGCAAATACTGGGTGCGTTTTATTGGGCTTTATGTGATGGTAATGCTAGCGAAGGTTGCGGTTACGTCTATATTGGTTATGCTGTTCGGAGTTGCCGGCGTACTCGCTTCTCTCATGGTTTTTGTTGCGCTCAGGATTCTGTTCATCTACTTGGAATTTACGATAGTTGTCGATTCGAAGAGCATGGATTATTCACTTCGCCAGAGCCGACATTATTTGAAAATGTCCATACCAAGGACATTTACGATGATTTTGTTTATGTTTCTATTCTCTGGCGCTCTTAGCGTGCTCATCCATTGGATCTGGCTGCCGATCGCGGTCATAACGGGTATCGCTGTATATGCGTACCTAATGACGGCGATTCAGCTAGCTTTTATGATCATTCTAAGTCGAGCGAAGGAGATGGATGAACCGGCTGCGTTCATAGCGGCATAAATTTTTATATATTTCTAAGAAAACCACCTCTCACCAGGCCGATTCGGTTCGGGTGAGAGGTGGTTTTTTGTCGGTTATTATTTTACCGAAAAAAACCTTTACACTACATTGACACCATAGTTGTTAATATAAAAACATTGAAAGCGTTTTATTAAAAGAGTTGCAGACAACCTTATCCTATGTTGTATCCAAGTGCTCAAGGAGGCGTTACCATTTGGCCAAGATACTTTTTAACCACGTATACAAGCGATACGGTAAGTTCGAAGAATTAGCCGTCAACGATTTCAATCTGGAGGTGGAGGATCAAGAGTTTCTCGTGTTCGTAGGCTCCTCCGGATGCGGAAAATCGACGACGCTTCGCATGCTCGCCGGGCTCGAGGATATTTCCGAGGGGGAAATTTATATCGGAGATACACTGGTGAACGATGTTCCACCCAAAGACCGAGACATTTCAATGGTATTCCAAAACTATGCGCTTTATCCGAATATGACCGTGTTTGAAAATATCGCTTTCGGATTGCGCCTGCGCAAAATGCCAAAGCACGAAATTGAGCTTTCGGTGAAACGGGCGGCGCGCGTACTGGAAATTGAGAACTACCTTCACCGCAAGCCGAGAGAACTGTCTGGGGGCCAGCGCCAGCGCGTAGCACTCGGGAGAGCCATCGTGCGGACACCGCAGGCGTTTCTCATGGATGAGCCGTTGTCGAACCTGGATGCGAAGCTTCGCGTCCAAATGAGGACGGAGATAATCAGCCTTCACAAAAAAATTGGATCTACGATTATCTATGTCACGCATGATCAGGTGGAGGCTATGACGATGGGAAGCCGGATTGTCGTTATGGAGAAAGGCGTCATTCAACAGCTGGATACGCCAGAGAACGTCTATAACAAACCGGCTAATCTATTTGTCGCGAATTTTATCGGCAATCCCCCGATGAATTTCATGGAAGGCCGTCTACAGGAAACAGATGGCGTTCTTGAATTCCAAACGAGACGCTTCGCACTCCGAATTCAGGAGAAGGAAGCGCATCAGTTAAGAAACCATCATCAGTTGGTAGGTCGAACGGTTATTATGGGCATTCGTCCTGAGCACATAAGCTTCGAGGAAATCGCGCTTCAGGCTTCTGAACATTCGGTCGTTAGCGGCGTGCTGCATATGAACGAATTTATCGGTTCCGATCGTTATTATCACATGGAAATCGGTACTCCAAAAATGGTTGTTGCACGTGCGCATCCGCGCTATCACTTCGATGAGGGAACACAGGCATCATTCGCCATCGATATGAGTAAAGCATTGTTTTTCCATAAAGATACGGAAAAGCTGATAAACGATTAAAGCCTGTGCTCCACAAAACTTAGCGTATGCTTTCGAAGTGAGTTTTGTTGCGAAGAAACATCGGGGAAGCTCTGCTCCACAAAACTTTTAGGAGGTTAATTGATGACAAAGGGAGGTAAAAAGCCTTTTGGTTTTCGGCTGTTAATCATTTGTCTTTCGATTGTGTTGATCGGCACCCTGAATGTTACGGGGAAGACGGACAGCAAGCGAGCCGTTTATGCCGAATCGGAGCGGTCACCAGGTAAGTCTGACGAGATAGGTGAAAGCGCTTCATCAGGTCAGATAGAGCCTTATTATGAGGAAGTGCGGAAGAAATGGGAAGCAGACAAGATTCCTTCAGGCGGAAAGCAATATATCATCGAAGCAGCGGGCTATGTAAGAAAGTCCGACGATGCAGCTGTCATAACTGATATGTACCAAGGGCAAAAAGATGTGCTCCTATGGTCCTCTCCTAAGGGCTGGGTAGAATATGAAGTTGAAGTCGAACAGGAAGGCTTGTATGAGATCGTCGCCGATTACGCCCCGCTATCAGATGACAATCGCAAAAACCGGCGTCCATCGATATTGTCAGCAAAAGTAAATGATGTGTATCCGTTTCGGGAAGCGCGTTCCATGTCATTTGAAAGGGAATTTAAAAATCAGCCTCAGAGGTTCGATACCGACGGCAATGAGCTGCAATCGTCGATCGAAGAAATCGAAGGGTGGAAATCGAAGCCGTTCCGCGACTCCAATGGAGCTTATGCGCTTCCTCTGCTCTGGCATTTGCAGAAAGGCCGGAATGTGATACGCATTGAGATTTCGCAGGAGCCGTTTGCGGTCAAATCGTTTACGATAAAGCCGCCAACTGTCATACCCGCATATGAGGAAGTGAGGAAGACATACCCTGCCATATCTTCAATAGGCAAAGAAAGCATCGTAATCGAAGCGGAACAATTCAGCAAAAAAAATTCCACTTCTATTCAGGCGCAATATGACCGGGATGCGCTTACCACACCGAAATCATTGAAATACAGGTCTTACAACACATTAGGTGCATGGGGTTGGTACAAGGGCGGACACGCGGTAACCTGGGAATTCGAAGTGCCTGAAGATGGGTTGTATAAGATCGGCATGCGTATGAATCAAAATTTGCGGAAAAACTTGTCCGTATCGCGGTCGATTTACATCGATGGGAAAATTCCGTTCAAAGAGCTGCAATCCTATTCTCTTCCTTACACCTCCACTTGGAAAGGATACACGATCCAAGACGATCAGAATCAACCGATGGAATTTTATTTGTCGAAAGGGACTCACACGATCATGATGGAAGCCGGATATGAGCCTTACATGCCGGTTATTACGAAGGTCGAGCAGATGGTCGCTACGCTGAAAGAAGTGTTGGAACAAATCAAATCCGCTACGGGAAATCGTCAGGACGACCAGTTTCGCGTATGGGACGTCGAGAAGGAAATTCCAGGCGTCACGGACCGATTGAAGCAATTGCAAGAGCAGCTTATCGAACAGGTTGGGCAGCTGCGAGCGATTAATAAAGATATTGACAGCGTTGCCCAAACGTATCGCTCAAGTGCGAAAGATATCGAAGAACTGCTTAAAAAGCCTGAAAAGATCCCTACCAGCCATCTGACTTTGGGGGCAGTACTAGAGCAACTGCAGGAGCAATATCGACAGCTTATGGATGCTCCGTTGCAGGTAGATAAGTTTTACATAACGCCTGTGCAGTCTTCTTTTCCTAAAATGGAAGCAAATTTTTTCGAAAAAGTAACCGGGATGTTCGCGGCGCTTAGATACTCGTTCGAGGACCGGAACCAGCTCGGCAAGCAAAATGGAGATGTATTGAACGTCTGGATGATGATGGGAAGAGACTACGTCGATGAGCTGCAGATGCTTGCCGATGAGAAGTTCACCCCTGAATACGGCGTACAGGTGAAGGTGAACCTGGTACAGTCGCCCGACCTATTGATCCTTGCGAAAGCTTCGGGTATTCTGCCGGATATTGCACTGGGGGTTCCAGGAAATATGCCGTTCGATATGGCGCTAAGAGGAGCGGCTCTTGATATTACAAAATTGCCTGGTGGCAATGAGCTCATTTCCAAGTATCATCCAGGCGCGATGCTTCCGTTCTATTACAATGGCGGGTATTATGGCATTCCTGAAACAACGAGCTTCAAAGTGTTGTTTTACCGGAAAGATATTTTAAAAAAGCTCGATTTGGAAGTACCGGATACATGGGACGATGTATATAAGATGATTCCGACGCTTCTGCAGAAGCAGTACAATTTCTACGTTCCTCCGGATGACTTTTCGTATATGTTTTTCCAGAATGGCGCCGATATCTATACGCCGGATGGGATGTCTACCGCACTGAACAAGCCAGAAGCTTTCGACGCATTCAAGAAATGGACGGATTTATTTAATATTTATGGACTTGAGCGGCAGGTGCAGAGCTTCTACAACCAGTTTAGATCAGGAACGATGCCGATCGGCATCGCTGATTTCAATATGTATATGCAGCTGATGGTTGCTGCGCCGGATATTTTGAACGAATGGACAATTGCCCCGATTCCTGGTACACGGCAGCCGGATGGATCGATTATAAGGTGGGCTTCCGGAAGCAATCCGACAAGCGCGATGTTATTTAATGACACACCTGAGCAGAAGCGCGACCTTTCATGGCAATTTTTGCAATGGTATCTCTCAGATGAAACGCAAACGGATTATGGCTTAAACATGGAACAGTTCCGCGGCGAAGCTTTCCGCTGGAATACAGCGAACGTACAAGCTTTTGCTAACATGCCTTGGAAGAAGGAAGACTTGAAAGTCATCCTTGAGCAGTGGAAATGGTTGAAGGATGTACCGAACGTGCCAGGGGGGTATATGTCGACCCGAGAGCTGGCTAATGCGTGGAACCGGGCGGTTGTTCTGGACAGCCAAGCATTGGAGACGCCGCGAATTGCTTTGGAGAAAGGGATCAAAGCAATTACAGGGGAGCTTGTCAGAAAACAGCAGGAGTTTTATTTCAGAGACAAAAACGGAAAAGTGATAAAAACGCTTGATATTCCACAGATTCAGGAACCATGGAAAGGAGCGGATATCGATGTCGAATAAGGTGCAAATCCGTTCCCGGCAATACGCTGACTCTTCTGTCAGAACCGGAAATAATGTGACGCACAAATTAATGGGCTTGGCCGCGGAGATATGGAAATACCGTTTGTCTTATTTGTTTATCGCTCCGTTCTATGCCATGTTTCTATTATTTATTCTTGTCCCGATTGTTGCCGGTGTGCTGCTAGGCTTCACTTACTTTAATGCCATTCAATTTCCTACCTGGGTCGGGTGGATGAATTATCAAAACTTATTTTCACAAGACATTATATTTCTGCAGCATGTCGTGCCGAACTCCTTTAAGTTCGCTTTGTTTGTAGGTCCGCTCGGCTATGTGTGCGCATTTTTCCTTGCGTGGCTAATTGCTCAGCTTCCTAATGTATTGCGTACAGGCTATGCGCTCGCTATATACGCGCCTTCCTTAACAGCCGGTATAGCAATGACAGTCGTTTGGCAAGTGATGTTTACCGGAGACCGGACCGGTTACTTGAACAGCTTCCTGTTGAAATGGGGATTGATTGAGAAACCGATGCTCTTCGTTCAGAACAAAGATTATTTAATGGATGTCATGATCGTTGTCTCGATATGGGCGAGTATGGGGATCGGGTTCCTTGCCATCCTGGCCGGCATTTTGAATGTCGACAAAACGATGTATGAAGCAGGGCGAATCGACGGGATATCGAGCAGGCTTCAGGAAATTTGGTACATTACGGTTCCATTGATGAAACCTCAGATGATGTTTGCCGCTATTATGTCGATTGTATATACGCTGAAATCCGGCGCGATTGGCACGCAGCTGTCGGGCAGTAATCCGACTCCTAATTATGCCGGACAGCTCATGATAAACCATATTGATGATTATGGCTTTATTCGCTACGAGCTTGGCTACGCCAGCGCCATTTCGGTTGTTCTTCTGCTCGTATGTTATTTATTAAGCCGGGTATTTGGCTATTTGTTCAGTCCCAAGGAGGGGGAATAATGCGGGAAGTCAACAATAAAATGCTGCGGCGGCTTTATTGGAAGCGGAGAGAAATCGCGCTTGCCATTAAACGATTCGACCGTTCGCAGCAGCTCATCGTTTTGTTCCTGACCTTGCTTTCTGTTTTTATGCTGCTGCCGATCGTGTATATCTTAAATCACGCCTTTAAGCCGCTGCATGAATTGTTTCAGTTTCCACCTACATTTATCGTTCGGAATCCGACGTTTCAGAACTTTATTGAACTGCTTTCCCTTACGCAGAACACGTTTGTGCCTGCATCACGGTATTTGCTCAACAGCATCATCGTTACCTTTCTTGCTACAGCAGGGATGGTCACTACAGGCGCCTTGTGTGCATATGCCCTATCGAAGCACAAGTTTCCAGGAGCCAAAATCGTGTTTGGCTCGATCATTGCTTCACTTTTGTTTGCGCCGGAGACAATTGCGATTCCCCGGTACGTTATCGTTCAAGGCCTTGGCATTATGAATAGTTATTTTGGACATGTATTACCGATGATTGCTATGCCTGTCGGCGTCTTTCTAATTAAACAGTTTATCGATCAGCTCCCGAATGAAATGATCGAGGCGGCCAAAATTGACGGTTCGACCGAATTCGGCATTTTCATACGGATTGTCGTCCCGATGGTGACGCCAGCGATTGCAACGATTACGATTCTTGCGTTTCAGAACGCCTGGGGCAATGCGGAGACGTCTACGTTATTTATGCAAGACGATTCGATGAAGACGCTCCCATTCTATATGGCTACACTAACGTCCAATCTAGCAAACTCGGTAGCCAGACAAGGTGCGGCAGCGGCGGGGGCATTAATCATGTTTTTGCCGTCATTGATCATATTCTTGCTGTCACAGCGCAAAGTAATCACCACGATGGCGCATTCGGGAATCAAGTAAGGCATTGTATTTACGCGTGATAACGGAGGTTAGACGATGATAAAAAATCAAAGCAAATGGATGATCTGTCTTTGGCTCGTTTGCTTGATTTCACTTACGGCATATCCGATGATTGCCAGCGCTGATGTGCCCTATACGACCTTCACCAAGGACAGCTATAACCGGATTATTCGAACACAACCGGCTTATGCTCCAACCGGGGTCGCAGCGAGTGATATTTATATCGACAATGGAGAAGGGGAGAAAGTTTTTTCTCCGCTAAAAAGTCCGCATGATTTGTTTATCGACCACAACGATCATATTTATATTGCGGACACGGGTAACAACCGGATCGTTCATTTGAATGCAGAAAGCGAATTCGTTCGTGAAATCAAGCTTCCTGAAAGTCCCTTTAATAATCCGCAGGGCGTTTTTGTCACAGATAATGGCGATATTTATGTTGCCGATACAGGGAATAAACGTGTCGTTAAGCTGGATACAACCGGGAAACTCCAGCAGGAGTTCAAGCGTCCGGATGCCAAGCTAGCGGATGTGTCGTTAGTTTATGAACCGACGAACATCGTTGTCGACCGCAGAGGGTTCTTGTACGTTGTTTCAACAGGCAGCTACCAAGGGATAGTCGAGCTGGAGCCTTCAGGCGACTTTTACGGATTTTACGGAACGAACGCAACCGAAGTAACCCTGATGGATAGAATTCGTCGGCAGTTTTACACCAAAGAACAGCTCAGCAGACAGGTGAGACTTCTGCCTACAACCATCCGCAATATCGATATCGATGACCAAGGTTTCGTATACACCGTATCCGGGTCTTCCAAAGAACAAGTGAAGAAGCTGAATATTCGCGGCGAGAACGTTTGGAAAGATAAATCATTCAGTGTCGGTTTTTATTCCGGGGACGATGATAAATCGAAAGAACAGCAGCTTTCAGATTTATCGGTCGATAGAGACGGGAACATCACACTCATTGATAAAAATCGCAATTACGTTTCCCAGTATGATGCGAGCGGCAATTTACAATTTTTTTGGACGGCTCCCCCTTCATCGGGTACAGCGACCTTGGGAATTAATCGAAGCCCGGTTGCGATTGCCACGAATTCCAAAAAGGAATTGTTTATTCTCGACGATTCGTTAAATTTGGTTCAAGTTTTAAAGCCGACCGAATTCGGATCGGCGATACACCAAGCTTATTCACTTACGCAACAAGGCAAATATCAAGAAAGCGAGCAGTATTGGAACAAAGTAGTCAAGCTGAACGCGTTCTTCTCTCCCGCTTACAACGGCATGGCGCAAGCGGCTTATAACCGGGAGGATTATGAACGCGCAAGAGAGCTTTATAAGCTTTCCGGCAATGCACAAGGGTATTCTGATTCATTCTGGCAGCTGCGTTTGCAGTGGTTCCAACAAAATTTTTCTCATTTTGCCAATTTAGCGGTCGGCTTACTTATTGCGTATCTAATCGTTTCGATCATAAAGAGCAGATACAAACTAAAGCTTATTCCAAAATTAAAATGGAAATGGCTGCAACAGTCATTAATCACGCAGCTCAAACATTCATTTACGATTTTGAAGCACCCGATTGATGGTTTTAGCGATCTTCGCTTCTTGAACAAGGGCGGTTACTTGAGCGCATTTATTCTGCTTGCCGGCACCGTGCTAATGCTGCTTCTTAAAACTTACTATACCGGATTCTCCTTCAATCCTGTGCCGGTTGCCGATATGAGCGGAAGTTATATCATCATCGGATTTTTGGTTACATGGCTGTCATGGGTCGTATGCAATTACTTAATCGGCTCTATATACCAAGGGGAGGCGCGGTTTAAAGATGTCATTGTTGGGGGCGCATATGCGCTGTTCCCGGTTATTTTATTGGGTATTCCGCTCGCATTGATTTCCAACGTCCTATCGCTTAACGAAGCATCGATTTATCATGCAGTCGAGTTGGTCATGTTAATCTGGTGCGGACTAATGTTCTTCTGGAAAATTCAATCTTTGCAAAATTATAGCGTCGGTGAAACGATCGTAAATATACTACTGACCTTATTTGCGATGATTATCATGTGGGTACTGATCTTCTTGGTGTTCGGATTAGTTTCACAGTTTGTAAATTTCATTCGTACGATTATTCAGGAGGTGTCCATGTGATGCGTGCATTTGGCTCAAGACGGATGCTTAAGATTGCAGCAGCATCGTTAGTTGCTATCTTAATGCTCACCAGTCTCGTTTTCGCGGAACCTCTTGCGAATAAATCAACCGAGGATTCGAAGAACACGGAACAAATCGCGGAAGGCGTGGCAACCGCCAAGATCGCAAGTCCTTTTCTTAATGATGGCAAATTCAAACCGGTTGTGGAAAGCAAGTACTTGTCGTTACAAGTGAACGCGGATACCGGCCATTTTATCGTGACGGATAAACGAAACGGGAATGTATGGAAATCATTCCCTGATGAGGATGGATACATCGATGCAGAAAACCAAGGGGCATGGAAATCCAACCTCGAGTCTCCGTTCATGTTCAATTATGTTGAATTTAATGTCCGAAGAGATTTAACGAAGGAGTCCAATTTCAAGGATCAAGGAGGCGTCGTCACCGGCTTTGAGGTGATGGACAACGGGTACAGGCTGACCTATGAGTTGCCCAATTTAGGCTTTTTCATCCCTGTGGAAGTGCGTCTTTACGATGATTATGTGGAAACCAAAATTTTGAAGGACGGCCTTATCGACGAAAAGGTGTTCCCGAAGGAAGAAGAAAAATCAGAGGAGGAAGGGAAGGCAGAGAAAAAGCCGGCACCACCGAAGGATAATAAGGCAAGACTCGTATCCGTACGTTTGTTTCCATTCTTAGGGGCGCAAACGTCGGACCGGGAGGACGGGTATTTATTGATCCCAGACGGGCCAGGCACGCTTATTGATTTCAAGAAGCACCGCGGGGGCGACAACAATAATTTTTACAGCGAAAGTGTATATGGCAACGATTGGGCCTTCAGCGTCAATAACTCAATCTCGAATCGCAATCCGGTAAAAATGCCTGTTTTCGGTATTAAATCCGGCGAGCAGGCCATCCTTGGCGTTATTCAAGAAGGCGCAGAATATGCAAGCATTCTCGCGGCTCCTTCCGGAACGTTCAGCCAATACAACTGGACAACTGCGGAACAAAACTTCAGATTCAAATATTACGTTTATACGAATACGAAGAAAACAACAGGGTACGTTTCCTATACCAAGGATCTGACAGCAACGGATCGTTCCATTCGTTATTATTTGATCGATAAGAAGAATTCCGATTATGCCCAAATGGCCGCGCGATACAGACAGTACCTGATTGAGGATGCCGGTGTGCAGCCTCTTAAAGCCGAAGGAGATAAGGTTCCGCTGCAGCTTAACTTGTTTGGCGCCGATACGGAAAAAGGGTTTTTGTGGGACTCTTATTTGCCGCTAACCACAACGAGTCAAGCACGGGAGATCGTCCAGGAGATCAGCAGCCTCGGCGTCGATAAGATGTCAATTACATATTGGGGATGGCAGAGAAAAGGAAATAGCCAGTATGGCGGCAGCTTTCCTCTAGCGAGTAAATTCGGCGGAAATGACGGAATGAAGCAATTTGTCGACTTTGCTCATTCGAAGGGATATCCGGTTTATCTGGATGGTTCGTCTTATACGTACAACAATACGGGAAAAGACGGATTCAGAAGGAGCAGGGATGGACTTCGTGATATCGGCTCTGCCATTATCGATTTTACGAGTTGGGGCAGCAATGATAAAACGACCTTTGCCAGTCCCGGTTTTATGGAAAAGGTCATCAGCAAAGACTTGAATAAAGCCAAGGCGCTAAATGTCGACGGCTTCATTTTTGGACAAGGCATAGGAGCTTTTTTGAATTCAGACTTTAACGACAATTACTCGGCATCAAGGAGCCAGGCTGAGCAAATCCAGGAGCAGATATTCCAGAAGACGAAAGATACGCTTGGAAGCGTGCAAGTAGCGAGCGGCAATTTCTATACGCTTCCGTATGTCAATCATATCCATGGTTTGTATGATGATTATTCCTACGACATGTTCGTGGATCGCATAATTCCGTTCGCCCAAATCGCCTTGCACGGAATCGTCACTTACTCGGCTGATTTCGCGAACGTAAGCGGTGATTATCAACAAAACTTTTTGCGGGGGATTGAATATGGCGCTGTGCCATCCTTCGTTGTGACGTATGCGAAATCACAAGAGCTGCTGAAATCCAAATCGCTGAGAAATCTTTATAGTACCTATTATAAAGACTGGCTGCAGGAAATGGTTTCGCAATACCAGCGTTATAACGAAGCGCTCGGGGACGTGCAGGATCAATTTATTACGGATCATCGCATGTTGGCTGAAGGTGTCTATGAAACGACGTATGCTGCTGGCAAACGAGTAATTGTCAACTATAATTCGTTTCCTTATGTGAACGACGGCATTGCAGTGAAGGCCACAGATTTCACTGTAATTAAAGATTAGCATTTGATTCATTGAAGGGAGGGATGCCTGCCTTGCAGCGGAGAGAATGATTGAAGTTGTTGCTTCACCGTATCATAGTAATCGTTGTTGCAAAAACAATTTCTAAGGGGAGTGTACAAAAGTGAAAACAAAAAAAGCATTATCGTTCTTGCTGGTCTCTATCATGATCCTGCTAGCTGCTTGCGGCCAAACGAACCAAGGCGCATCCGGAAATGATTCATCGTCGCAATCACCGTCAGAGTCATCGAAGCCATCTCCTGCAATAGAAACGGTCGAATGGGATGAGAATGGACCGGAAACGACCGTAAAGGTCATGTATCCGTGGGGAGAAGACAACTTTAAAACGTTTGTACTGGATCGTTATGAAGGCGCCTATCCGAAAAACATTACATTAGAGTGCGTATGTATCGCGGCAGAGTTGAAGCCTATGCAGGAAATGAACGCAAAAGGAATTGTTCCCGATATTATTTTTGCAGGATTTGGAATCGATCCATTGGTTGAGTTGGAAATGTACGAGCCTCTGGACGAGTATGTTCAAAAATACGGTGTTAACGTAGACCAGTTCAATAAGGCAGTCATCGCCACTTATCGCGGTATGGACCCTGATAAAAAGCAAGGATTGATCGGCTTGCCGACATTTGTTGATACAGTAGGATTGATCTATAACAAAGAAGTTTTCGACAAATTCGGAGTCCCTTATCCTACCGGACAGTTGACATGGGATGAAGTGGCGGATTTAGCTGTAAAGATGACCGCGAAAAGGGATGGAATACAGTATCGCGGATTGGAGCTTGGAGCCGGTTTTACGGGAGGCGAAGCGCTCAAGCCTTTACAGGAATTTGAGATTAACTGGACAGATCCTGAAACTGGAGAAGTATTGATCGACAAATTGCCGGAAGTGAAAAAATATTTTGAACAGATGAAAAAGTTTTATAGCATGCCCGACTTGTATAACAAAGATCCTGAAGCTAGAGGAAGATACCAGTTTGCGGAATTGACTGTAGCCATGACGGTAAGCTATCCTGCTTTTATTCGCTGGGGAATGGGTGGAGATCCCGATAAGCTTAAAAATATTGACGCCGTACCTGTACCCGTATGGGAAGCTGGAGGAACTGGGCCTAACGTTTACTCACATCCATACATGCTGAATAAGTACAGTGAAAACAAAGACGCCGGCTTCCAGGTAATGCTGGGCTTCGCCAAAGCGGAGAACGAAGATCCCGTAACATCGCCGAGATACGAATTTGCGACCAACCCGGTGTATGAAGGCAAAAATATGAAAGCGTTTTGGGATTATAATCCTGCAGTTCCACCAGTGATTAGTAAATATGATAAACTCGTGGACATTGAAGGAAGCCTTAAAGACTTCGCTGAATCCGATATGAACATCGATGAACATCTAAGGAAGCTCAAAGAGGAATCGGAAGTGAAAATCAAGGAAGCGAAATCGTTAGAAAATTAGTAGCAAATTTGTTCACCGCGGATATCAGAAATGAAACTTCTGGTATCCGTCATATTCACGCAAACGCATTGTGCTGAGGTGATCAGGATAAAGCAGTTTATTTTAATCAAAGGGGGTAAGTAAGGTGGCGAAAAAACGGGTACTTACCACCAGAACGGTTCGAAATTTGGAAGGCTCATTGTTTATGGCCCCATGGCTGCTCGGATTTATTATGTTTTTGGGGTTCCCGCTTGTGTTCTCGGTGTACATGAGCTTCAATACCTTGAAAATACTTCCGAACAAAATGAAATATAACTTTGTCGGACTTAAATATTATCATGAAATTTTATTCGGGAGCTCCGCCTTGTACGATGAGCTGATTCCGTATTTCCAGGAAGTTATTTTTATGGTTCCGGTTATCGTCATCTTTGCATTGCTTATTGCGATATTTCTGAATCAGAAGCTTCCCGGACGGCTGGTGTTTCGCGCGCTTTTTTTCCTTCCCGTTATATTTTCGACCGGCGCCGTGCTTCAGGGATTTATGAGCCAGGGAGAAGGAGGACTTGGATTTATACAGGGCGATGCAATTAACGGCTTTATGGATACGTACCTTGCGGACAGCTCTTGGGGAAAACCTGTGAAGGCCGTTCTAGAAAATTTCGTAATGGTTTTATGGTATTCCGGAGTGCAAATCCTCATTTTCTTGGCGGGACGCCAGACGATACCTGTTTCCGCGTACGAATCCGCCAGAATAGATGGAGCCTCGCCATGGGAAGTGTTTTGGAAAATAACATTGCCTGCCATGTCGCCGTTTATTTTGCTCAATTTAATCTATACCGTGGTTGATATGTTTACGTTCCCGTCCAATCCGGTAATCAACTTAATAAATTCTGACAATTACGGATACAGTAGTGCGCTGGCGTGGATTTATTTCATAATTATTCTTGTTTTCCTTGGAATCATCATGTTAATTTACAGCAGGGTTAACAGAGGATCCTCGAGAAGAAGGTAAAAGGAGGGGAACGTTATGATTCCGAGAATCATTACGATGAAAAACAAGTTTTTTATCAGGCATGGCTTGCGGTCAGTGCGTTATTCGCTATTAGGCAGGGAGCTGGACAGAGGTCTCGTATTTAAATTGCTTCTATATACGATCTTTATTTCCACCTCCTATATTTACTTGAATCCAGTCTTAAAGATGCTTGTGAGAATGGTTATGAATGATAAGGATCTTATCGATCCTACCGTTACTTGGGTACCGTCCTCCCTTTATCTCGGTCATATCTCTGCGGCGTGGGACGTTTTGAGATATCCTTCGTCGTTAACAATCAGCATCATTGTAGCTTTGACCGCATCGGTATTCCATTGCATAGCGTGCGGCTTCGCCGGGTATGCATTCGCTCGGCTTGATTTCCCGTTCAAAAAAGTTATTTTCTTTCTGCTGCTGCTTTCGTTTATTATTCCGCCGCAAGTCATTATTTTGCCGACAATATTGATGTACAAGAAACTAGGCATAATGACTCACCTGATCACGTTGATTCTGCCCTCTATTTTCGGCTTCGGAGTGAAAGGGGCTCTGTTTGTATTCATCTATAGGCAATTTTTCATGACGCAGCCGAAGGAGCTGGAGGAAGCGGCCAAGATTGATGGCGCTACTGCCATTAAGTTTTATCTGAAAGTGATGTTTCCGTTAGCGAAACCTGCTATTCTTGTCGTATTTTTATTCTCCTTTGTATGGACGTGGAATGATACATACTTCCCAAGAATGTTCTTGACAGGAGCGAAAGACGTGCCATTGTCTATGGAGATGCTGCGCATGGGGTCGAGAATCGACGCATTTATTAAGGACGGGGGCATGGCTGAGTACATGGCCGAACCGATTAGAATGGCGGCCAGTTTTCTAACGGTATTGCCACCTCTTCTTATCTACCTGTTCGCACAGCGTTATTTCGTGGAAAGTGTGGAAAGAACGGGCTTGGTGGAATAGAAATTCATGTAATGAGAACGATTTCTACATAAAATATATTATTGGGGGTTTCAAAAAAATGAAGTTGAAAAAACGTATCGTATTTTTAATTCTCTCTGTTTTGTTAGTGTTAACAGCACTAACGGGATGCACGACGAAAAATGCAGAAGAGTCTCAGACTACAGCTCAAACTTCAGATCAGTCTTCAAATCAGTCATCAGATCAGCCTTCAGTTCCGCCTGCTCCTCTTTATGATGAAAACAAGCAGTATACCGTAAAAATTCTTTATCCTTGGGGACAAGACAACTTTGACAAAATATTCAGCGAGGAATTTAAGTCAAAAATTCCGAACATTACGATCGAGTTAGTTGAAGGCGCCGCACAATTGACGCCGCTTCAAGAATTGAACGCAAATGGAATTGTTCCAGATCTCATCTGGTCAAGCTTCGGGCTTGAGCCTTTGCAGGAATTGGAGATGATCGAGCCGCTAGACGACCTAGTGCAAGCGTATAGCTTTGATCTAACAAAGCTTGATCCTTCTGCTGTTTCCTATTCCCGCAATTTAGACAGCGAAGGACGTTTACTCGGTTTGCCGATCGGCGGAACAACATTGACGCTATGGTATAACAAAGAAGTGTTCGACAAATTCGGACAACCGTATCCTACAGATCATATGACTTGGGATGATATCTACACGATAGCTGCAAAGATGACAAGAGAACACGATGGCGTAATGTACCGTGGTCTTGAGCTGGGGAACGGCTTCACTGCCAAAGAAGCATTGATTCCATTGTGGCAAAAAGGCGTAAGCTTATCAAACGCTGAAACTGGTGAGGTATTGGTTGAAACAGAACCTGCCGTTAGAGAAACTTTTGAATTGTTGAAGAAGTTCTTCAGCATTCCTAATCTGTACAACACAGATCCGGAAGCAAGAAACAGAATGCAATTCTATGAAAACACAGTAGCGATGACTGTTTCCTATCCAGGCATGATGAACTGGATGAGCGGCGGAAACGCTGATGTGATTAAAGATATTGAAGCTGCACCGATTCCTGTATGGAGCGGCGAAGACCGCGCGGCGTTCGTAGCGCCTCACCATTGGGTAATCAACAGTTTCAGCAAAGAGAAAGACGCAGCTTTCCGGGTACTCCAAGAATATTACTCTGACTGGTATCTAAAAGCATTTGCACGGTCAGGCGGTACTCCTGCTTCCATGGATCCCGACGTATTAGCCGAGTTCGGTAAAGAAACACCTATGTTGCAAGGTAAAAATATTCCTGTTTTCTTTAAGTATCCAAAAGCAGACCCGCCACAACAAATTAGCAAATGGGATATTTACGTGAACGCAGTATTAGAGGGTAGCATTGCCAAATTTGCTGAGTCGGAAATGAACATTCCAGAATTTTTAAGAACGGTAAAAGAAGAAGCCGAAATTAAAATTAAAGAAGCAAAAGCCATGAAATAGGAGTAACAAAAAAGTCTGTCCTCAAGGTGATATGCTCCTTGGTGGAATAGTACAGTTTAGACGGACGGTAACGCGAAAGAGCGCACATTTTCTCAAGTTGTGTTCTACTTTCGTGTTACCGTTATTTTTATACTTAACTGTTAATATCGGGAGTAGAAAACACATGAACAACAAGGGGATGAATTGTAATGGGAGATAGGGTTAAGACCGGAATTATTGGATTGGGAGGACGCGGCGCAGGTCTTTTGGAACAAGTCATTCTCAAGATGCCTGATGTTGAGGTTGTTGCAGTATGTGATTTATATATGGACAGAGGGGAACAGGTGGCAGATCGAATTGAAAAGGTTCAAGGATATCGACCGTTCGTTACAACACAGTATCCCGAGGTTTTAGCCATTGCAGAAATTGAGGCTATCTTGATTAGCGCATCTTGGGCTGTCCATACGGATATTGCCGTTGCTTCTATGGAGGCTGGGAAATATGTCGCTAGTGAGGTAGGCGGAGCCTATTCCATTCAAGAATGTTGGAGATTGGTAGAAGCCTATGAAAGAACCAAAGTACCGTGTATGATTATGGAAAATTGCTGTTATGGCAGAGAAGAACTAATGGTGCTTAATATGGTAAGGCAAGGTGTATTCGGTGAGATTGTACATTGTGCTGGCGGTTATCATCATGATTTGAGAGACGAGATTACTTATGGCAATGAAAATAGACACTATCGATTAAACAATTATATTCATCGGAATTGCGAGAATTATCCAACCCATGAGATCGGGCCAATTGCAAAAATTTTGGGTATCAATCGCGGCAATCGAATGGTATCTCTTGTATCCATGGCCTCCAATTCAAAAGGATTGCAGGAATATATTAAGAGAGAAAAAGGCCAGAACTGTGAACTGGCTAAAACGGATTTTATGCAAGGTGATATCGTGACGACGATTATCAAATGCGCCCACGGAGAAACAATCACCATTACGCTAGATACGACATTGCCAATGTACTACTCCAGAGGGTTTACTGTAAGAGGGACAAAGGGGATGTACATGGAGGAGAACCATTCTATTTATATAGATGGAATGCATGATAAACATCACTTTGACTGGAAAGATCAATGGGGGAACGCAGAGGGTTTTAGAGAAAAATATGATCATCCGCTCTGGAAAAAGTATATCGAAGACGGGGTTAAGGGTGGCCATGGCGGCATGGATTGGCTCGTATTTGCGGATTTCTTCGATAGTGTAAGAAAGGGTACACAAACGCCGCTTGATGTCTATGATATGGCTTCCTGGATGTGTATTTCTACATTATCTGAGGATTCGATCGCTATGGGCGGCCATCCAGTCGCAATACCTGATTTTACAAATGGAAAATGGATGAATCGTTAAGAGGAGGTTCCTCTTAAACATCGGTAATCACATCTTACGGATCAGGCTGATTTAGGATAAATGATATGCCGGATGGCACTACTGGGAAATGACGAAAATAAGGAAAATATAGCCTTTAATATTGGGGGTGGATGAATGTTGTCAGGTCAATCTAATGGTATAGGAACCGAACAAATAACCGTTTTGCGAGTAACAGACTTTGGAGCAAGACCGGATACCGGCGAGGATGCAACAATGGCCATACAATCCGCAATCGATGCTGCTTCAGCTGTGGAGGGTCCAGTGATCATTGATTTTCCGCAAGGACGATATGATTTGTACCCGGATAAAGCTGTGAAAGAGAAATATTATATTTCTAATACAGCTAGTGAAGAGGAGAATCCTGATCCGACCAAGACGATAGGCCTCTTGCTTAAGGGAGCGACTCGCTTTAGCTTGGAAGGCAATGGATCACTGCTCCTCTTTCACGGGAAAATGACGCCGCTAGTTCTGGATGGCTGCATGGATGCGGAAATACGGAATTTGAATATCGATTTTGCCCGTCCTACGATTTCTGAAATGCGAATCACAGATATTGGCGAACGTCATTGGGGCGTGACGGTTCATCCGGATTCGCATTATCTGCTGCAGGATGGAAAATTGATTTGGGTCGGTGAAGGGTGGACCTACACGGATGGACCTGCACAAGAATATGATCCATGCAGCAATAGGACTTGGCGGGTGCCAAATCCAATGACATTAGCTAGTCATGTAGAAGAAGTAGAGAAGGGAAAGCTTCGGCTGTTATTCGCTTCTGCTCCACGTACAGAAATAGATCATGTCTTTCAAATGCGTGACGGTATTCGGGATCAGGTCGGCTCCTTGATCATCGGCTGCCGGAATATCGTATGGCGCAATATCGGAATGAGATTTATGCATGGTCTTGGAATCGTTGGTCAACTCAATGAGAACCTAACATTCGAGCGATTGCAGCTAGCACCTCATTCTTCCAGTGGAAGAACAGCAGCGGCATTTGCTGATTTTATGCATTTCTCCGCTAATAGGGGCAAGATAGTTGTAAATAACAGCGTTTTTGAGGGAGCTCATGATGATGCGATCAACGTTCATGGAACGCATTTGCGAATCGTGGGTAATGATGCCAACCGATCTATTCGTGTTCGTTTCATGCACGCTCAAAGCTACGGATTCAATGCGTTCCAACAGGGAGATGTTGTTGATTTTATCTCAGCCAGCAAGTTAACTCCTTATGCAACACGTACTATAATTGCCGTGTCTTCGATCTCCTTGCGGGAAGTAGAATTGACTTTGGATGAGCCTATACCGCAGAACATGGAAGAGGGGGACGTGATCGAGAATGCAACCTGGACTCCTGAGGTGTATATCCGTGGTAATCACTTCAGGAGAATACCAACTCGCGGGGTTCTGGTCACGACACGCCGTAAAGTGGTCATTGAAGACAACATTTTCGAAGGACTACATATGAGTGCTATCCTGATCGCTGACGATGCTGGAAGCTGGTATGAGTCGGGTATGGTACGAGACGTTAAAGTGCGAGGCAATCGGATTATCGCCTGCGGGGAGGGCAATGAACCCGTATTTTTCATTCATCCGGAGAATAAAGACCTATCCGTGGACAACCCAGTCCATTGCAATATTATAATAGAAAGAAATGATATTATAATGGTGGGATCGCGGCTTTTGGATGCCAAGAGTACGAGAAATCTGATATTCTCGAACAATTGGATAACGCTTAGCAACCGTTCGGAAGAAAAACCTGCGATGAATAGTGAAGCGCTTATCCGATTGTTGGCATGCAGTGAAGTAAAGATAAAGAAAAATATTATTGATGGCGGGACACTTGAAACCGTGACAGCCGTATCTATGGCGCAGGAAGACGTAACGATCGACGCCGGGCAGCCCTTATTGTTATGCTTCATTAAATAAAAAGAATAATATAATTGAGCCTGCAGTTGGATTTATTACAGTTGAAATGAACCGGGATCAAAGATGTAAATTACTATTCGTAAAAGGGAGCTAAACCGTGATGACTATGAATGCTATGATTCTTGAGACTCGTATCGTAAGCTCATTATCTAAGATTTTTCCTGATGAACCATTAACAGAGGCCCGGCATACAAGCGGCACAGCGCTGATGAATGAGAGGTATTCGTTCCAGATCGCTTATCGCTGCTCGCAGTTGGAGAAGGGAATCGCCCTGCAGGTCGAGTCGTCACTCAGCTTGTCCGTAAGGACGGTCGGACTCGTTCCTTCTGAGCTACCTGCTTACCATGACCATGATGAGCATGTGCTTCGCACCGTTCCGGGCTTGTATCCAGATCCGTTATTTCCATTCGATGAGGCGGAAGGCTTGACAGCATGGCCTGGTCAGTGGCGATCCATTTGGATTACGATAACTCCGGATGAGAATGTCGAGGCCGGTCTTCATCGGATTGCAATCACCTTCAAGAGCAGTAAAGGTGAGATGCTTTCAAAAGAAGTGTTTGAGCTGGAAATTATTTCTGTATCGCTTCCGGAGCAGAAGCTGCTGCATACCGAATGGTTTCATACCGATTGCTTGGCTGTGCATTATGGTGTAGAGGTGTTCAGTGAGCGGCATTGGGAGATCGTAGATTCTTATGTCGGCTATGCGGCAAGCTTTGGTATAAATATGCTTCTGACGCCGTTGTTCACACCGCCGCTTGATACGGAGATAGGCGGGGAGCGTCCTACTGTACAATTGGTGGATGTCTGCGTAACCGACAAGGACAGGTATGCATTCGGATTTGATAAATTGAAGCGATGGGTGGATATGTGCAGGAAAAACGGCATCCAATATATGGAGTTCTCCCATCTCTTCACGCAATGGGGGGCTAAGCATGCGCCGAAGATTATAGCCGATGTCGAAGGTGAGTACCGTCAAATCTTCGGATGGGATACCGATGCTTCGGGTAAGGAATATGAGCGTTTTCTTCATCAGTTTTTGCCGGAGCTGACAGCCTGGATTAAGGAGCATGGTCTGGAGAAGCAATGTTATTTCCATATTTCCGACGAGCCGAGTCTTGATAGCTTGAATTCCTACGAAAGCGCTAACAAGATGGTGAAGGATTTGCTTGCTGAATTCCCTATTATCGACGCATTGTCCAACTATGAATTTTACGAGAAGGGGCTGGTCCAAAATCCGATACCGGCTAATAATCATATCGAGCCCTTTCTCCAGAATGGCGTAGATGGGCTTTGGACTTACTACTGCTGTGCGCAGCATAATCAGGTGGCAAACCGCTTCTTTAATATGCCATCCGCAAGAAATCGTATCATTGGCTGGCAGTTATATAAATATCGCATCGCAGGTTTCCTTCACTGGGGCTTTAACTTCTGGTATTCGCAGTATTCGCGAAAGCAGATTGATCCCTACCGTATCACCGACGCAGGCAGCGCATTCCCTTCCGGCGATGCTTTTCTTGTGTATCCTGGAGAGGACGGACCGATTGGTTCGATCAGGCTGGAGGTTTTCTATGAATCGCTGCAGGATTTGCGGTCGCTGGAGCTGCTTGAGAGCCTGTGCGGCAGAGAGCAGGCGGTAGCGCTTTTGGATGATGATCTTAGCGAGCCGATGACCTTCAGCACATATCCTCGTGAAGCGTCCTGGCTGCTCAAGAGGAGAGAAAGAATTAATCGTATCGTTCAGGAAGCTAAGAGGAGCTAACGAAATGAAGCCTAACCTGCTATTTATTACGGTCGATCAAATGCGTTATGACTGCTTAAGCAAGCTTAACCATCCCGTGGTAGAGACGCCGAATTTAGATGCATTAGCTGAGAAAGGAGTTATGTTCACAAATGCATACTCAGCCACGCCGACATGTATTCCTGCAAGGGCAGCAATCATGACGGGGATGAGTCAGCGAGGTCACGGACGAGTCGGATATGAGGATCGTATTCCATGGAATTATGAGCACACACTGGCGGGCACGGCTCATCGTGGAGCTGACCGACCGCGAAGAGGGGTACGTCGATGAAGGCAGGCTGGTTACGGGGATCACGCCTCGAAGCTGTTTATCTCATATTTTGTAGTAGCATCTGCAGCTAACGATTCATTCAGCAGTAATCGAATTAATAAATTAATATTCGCGACTGTTTTTTCAAGATTCGAATTCGGTCTGAGCGCCGCGATGTCTTGGATATATTTCTTCGTAGCGGCATTCATTGACATTTTACCGAATTATGGTACCAAACGCGATCCCGGCAGTCATTACTGTATTGCTGTTTTCCTTCGTCTGGCAGTGGAATGACAGCTATTACGTTTCCTTGTTCTTAAGCAAAGTAAAAGTGCTGTCTACCAGTTTGATGGATATGGGGGTGTCGCTAGGCGAGCCGGATCCGGTATTCCAGTCCATGCTTCTCAATACCGGTGTTTTGCTTACGACGGGTCCGCTTATCATCATGTATTTGTTCGTACAACGGTACTTTGTTGAAAGCGTTGAGCGAACCGGTCTGGTCGGATAAATATAAATATTTAAATAAGGTAGGTGTAGTTGAACATGCAAAATTGGTTTGAGGAAGCAAAGCTAGGTATTTTTATTCATTATGGTATTTATGCGGTAAACGGGATTGCTGAATCATGGTCTTTTTATAATGGAAGGGTTTCGTATGAAGATTATATGAAACAATTGGAGGGTTTCACAGCATCGAAGTTTAATGCAGATAAATGGGCCGATTTGATTGAAAAATCTGGTGCGAAGTATGCTGTTCTTACGACGAAGCATCATGATGGAGTAGCGTTATGGGACACCCAATATAGTGATTTAAACGTTGTGAAAAAGACGCCCGCAAAAGGGGATCTCATTAAAGAATACGCTGATGCTGTCACGAAAAGAGGAATTCGCCTCGGCATGTATTATTCTTTGATCGACTGGTCCCATCCCGATTATCCAAGCGTATATGGCGGCGGTCAGGTACCCGAGGATCTAAGCACAGTTAATAAATTTTGCAGCCCAACTGACGGCGTTCAGGATGAAGAAAAATGGCAGCGATTTTTACAATTTAACAATAATCAGTTGAAAGAAATTTTGACGAATTACGGTAAAGTTGATCTTTTGTGGTTCGATGGAGATTGGGAAAGAAGTGCTGAGCAGTGGAATTTGCCCGAGTTCAAGCAGTACCTACAATCGTTTAACCCAGATATTTTGATCAACTCGCGCCTATCGGGACATGGCGATTACAAAACTCCTGAGCAAGGTATCCCGATTACGCGTCCGGAGGGGCCATGGGAATTCTGCACTACGATCAATAGTTCTTGGGGTTATGTACCTACGGATAATCATTACAAATCGTTGAATCAAATCATTAGAATGTTCTGTGATTGCATCACCTTGGGCGGCAACATGCTGCTGGATATCGGGCCGATGGAAGATGGTACTGTAGATAAGAGACAAGAAGATATTTTGTTAGGCCTGGGTGAATGGATTAAAACACACGAGGAAGCTGTATTTGGCACGGGTGAAGGGATTTTGCCGCGTTATTTCCTTGGTGGTAGTACAGTCTCTAAAGATAAAAAAACATTGTACCTCTTTGTATACGATGATCCTAAAGAAAATGTTTGCTTGAAGGGACTATCAAACACGATTAAGAAAATAAGCGTTCTCCACTCTGGCAAGGAGCTGACACATGAAATTCATGGAGGTGTGCCATGGTTCAATATTCCAGGCACAACTTGGATTCATATGACGCCTGAAGATGCCCATAAGCAAGTAACTGTACTTAAACTTGAGTTCGATAATGAACTAGATATGTATGGTGGTTCCGGCGCTGTTGTAACACATAACTAGAGGAGGAGATAAGTTGAGTCATAGCGGGATAAAGGAGCCGAATATTGAATATGCTCCTAAACATTATATATGCAGACGAGCGGTTGGTCCTCTCGTTCTAGACGGCCGCGTGGATAAGCCGTTCTGGGCAGAGGCGATTTGGACGGAAAATTTCGTTGATATCGAAGGGGATCTTCGTCCGCTGCCCGCTAAGCAGACCCGGGTCAAGATGCTATGGGATGATGAGTATTTCTATTTCGCAGCGGAGCTGATGGAAGATCACATCTGGGCTACATTAACAGAACGGGAGTCAGTCATTTTCTATGATAACGATTTTGAAATATTCATTGATCCTGATGGGGATACACACCAATATTATGAATTTGAGATCAATGCGTTGAATACGGTATGGGATCTAATGCTAGTTAAACCGTATCGGGATGGCGGGCCTCCGGTAAACGGCTGGGATATTAACGGGCTTCGGACAGCGGTACACATTGACGGGGAGCTTAATCGACCAGGGGCTGATAATCGAAAATGGAGCATTGAGGTAGCTATGCCTTGGGCAAGCTTGCGCGAATGTGCGCCTAATGGCCGTCCACCGGTGAAAGGTGAATTCTGGCGTGTTAATTTCTCCCGCGTTGAATGGCGAACAGAGGTCAAGGATGGCGAGTACCGTAAGGTGCTGAATCCGGATACGGGCAATCCTTATCCGGAAGATAACTGGGTATGGTCCCCGATGGGCATAGTCAACATGCATTATCCGGAGCTATGGGGTTATGTCGTGTTCGCCGATGAGGAAGGTCCCGAATCGTTCCAGCTCCCGTCTGATGAACGTATTAAGTGGGAGCTGCGCAGGCTGTATTACCGGGAGCGCAATTACTTTGCAACTTACGGTGAATTTTCCAAGGATGTGAAGCTGTTGATGGGTGACGATCTTTGGAGTATTACACCAGCGATTGAGACCACAAGCAGACTTTTTCAAATTTCTGCTCCATCATCAGACGGCTGTTCAGCCTTCTACATCAGGGAAGACGGAAAGCTATGGAAGGAGTAATGATTAATGACTATTAAGGCCTCTGTATTCTCATTAGATAAAGGAACGTTGGAGCAGATCGAGCAGAAATTTCTTAAGAAAAAGCAGCTCGCCCATGCAAGAGAGCGTGAGCTGTTCGATGTGTTCCAGAAGGAACTAACAGAAGAAGAAACTTGGGCACTTAAATACTTATTTGCGTATATGCCAATGAATGATTTGGCCGATTACTCTGGTTCATTATTTCTAAGTCATGTGCGTCGAACGCTGGAAATCCGCAAGCAGGTGCCTTGGGGAGAAGTTGTTCCCGATCACCTGTTTCTGCATTTTGTGCTGCCATACCGGGTAAATACAGAAAATATTGAGGATTCACGCGGTATTTTGTATGACGAACTAGCTGAAAGAACTTCTTCATTAACTATGGCAGAAGCTATTTTGGAAACAAACTATTGGTGTCATGAGAAGGCAACTTATATCAGCAGCGATTTGCGGACGGTATCCCCGTTGACGATGATTCGCAATGCACAAGGCCGCTGCGGTGAAGAGTCGACGCTTGCGGTTGCAGCACTGCGCAGCATCGGTATTCCTGCTCGCCAGATCTATACACCGCGCTGGGCACATTCTGACGATAACCATGCTTGGGTGGAGGCTTGGGCTGATGGACAGTGGTATTATATAGGCGCGTGTGAACCGGAACCCCGCCTCAATCAGGGCTGGTTCAGTCCGCCTTCGCGGCGGGCAATGCTCATCAATACGCGGATTTTCTCGAACTATGCAGGGCCTGAAGATATCACGCTGGCCGATGAGTGGTTCACTGAAATTAATTTATTAGAAAATTATGCTCCTGCGCGGACGATCACTGTTTTTGTGAAGGATGAGCGGGGCTACCCAGTCAGCGAAGCTGATGTACATTTTCAATTGTATAATATGGGAGAGCTCTATCCGATTGCTGCTCTGCATACGGACATAAACGGAGCAGCGTCATTCAAGACAGGGTTCGGTGATCTGGTCATCCGTGCGGTGAAGTCCGGTATATGGGGAGAAGAAAAAATTACAGTTGCGGATAGCGAACGCATCGAGATCATTCTCGACCAGATGCACCAACCTAAAGGATCGGCAGACTTTGACATGGTTCCGCCGCCGGAGCGGGAAGGCGAGGCCGTTACTCCGCTCACTGAAGAGAAAATACAGCGGTTTAACTGCCGCGTCGAAGAAGGAACAAAGACCCGGACGAATTATGAAGATACTTTCTTAAATGAAGCGCAAGCAACTGAACTAGCTCAAGCTGTTGGACTGCCTCCGGAGCGGGTATGGGATGTGCTGCGCAAAGCACGCGGAAACAGTCGCGAGATTGCTGCATTTCTGCGGGAACGCTCCATTGAATATAACGATATGCCGCTGCGGCTGCTGGAAAGCCTGAATGAGAAGGATTTGACCGATACATTCTGTCCTGTTCTTGATGATCATCTGAGCGGTTCTCTTGCACAGCGAGGTGAACTCTCGGAAGATATATTCATTCCTTATGTTCTCTGTCCGCGTGTGTTATACGAAATGATCGTGCCATATAAGCATTTCTTCCAAAAAGCATTCACTGAAGTGGAATCTGATTCCTTCAGAGCAAATCCTTCCGAGCTTGTCCGTAAACTGGATGAGGAGTGGGATGTTATAGATAATATTCCTAACTTGATTGGCAAGGGTACGCCAGTTGGCACCTTCCAGATCAAGAAGGGAGATCAAGCTTCCATAGATATTTTGTTCGTATCCATTTGTCGCAGCTTAGGCATTCCGGCGCGTCTGCATCCTAGTCGGCATAAGCCGCAATATATGGCGGCCGGCAGTTGGACTGATGCCTTATTCACTCAGGAATCCTTGCTGCAGGCAGAAAAGAAGGATAGCGGAACGCTGCAATTGATCAAGGACAGCAAATCTGACATAGATGCTCCGGCAGCCGCCTATTGGAAAAATTTCACGTTCGCGCGGCTAGAGCACGGATTCTATAAAACGTTGTTCTACCCTTATGGTAAATCAGATGTATATGATGCTCCATTCGAATTAGAAGAGGGATCATATCGAATAACTTCAGGCATTCGTTTGAAGGACGGCACAGTCCGGGTACGCTTTAATTATTTCGAAGTGCGCGCGGGGGAACAAACGGACGTTCAGCTGTCCTTCCGCGAGGCGGCGCTTGACATTCCAGTTCTAGGTAAGATTGATCGGAACAATACTTTCTCCCTTTTTAACGGAACAGATAAGACTCTCGGCGAACTAATTGGTACGAAAGGAGCGATAGTCGCTTGGATTGAGCCGGAACGGGAGCCTACTAAGCATTTCATCCGTGAGATGTCCGAGCTTGCCGAGCAGGTTAATGAAATGGGTTCCCCTATTCTTCTTATTGTCGGTGATAGCCAATGGACAGCGTCATTCGATCCATCCGATTATCCGAAGTTGCCGTCGAGCACTATTTTTGTTAGAGATAATGCATATGAATCATTACCAGACTTTATATCACAGTCTCCGGCCAATGAGGCGGGCTTCCCGCATCTATTCGTACTAGATGATAGTGATCTAATCCGTTACACGGCATCGGGGTACAAAATAGGATCCGGTAAAGATGCATTGCAGGTTTTAATCGGAGTAAGACAACAATAGTCAGAGAAATGGAAGTGAACCTAATTGATGAATCAGAAATACATTGTGGCAGGTTACGTCGTAGATTCCAATCTACCTGGGATGACACAGGAAGATCTGAATAAATTGACTCATCTAAATGTGGCATTCGGACATGTTCTAAACGATAAGATCCGTATAGACCATTTGAAAAATAGTGGTACTTTGCATGAGATTAAACGCGATCATCCTGAACTAAATCTACTGTTGTCTGTTGGTGGATGGAGCGCGGGAGGGTTCTCTGAAGCTGCTGCAACTGAACAGGGAAGAACAAGAATGGCCGAATCAGCAGTCCGTATATTGACAGACCATCCTTTTGACGGGATTGATCTGGATTGGGAATATCCTTGTTATGGAGAAGCCGGCATCCATTCGAGTCCTGATGATAAGACGAATTTTACGTTGCTTCTTAAGAAGATGCGGGAAGCATTAGATCATAAAGGAGCACATGACGGCCGACATTATTTGCTTACTATAGCTGCTGGAGCAGACCAGTATTACGTAGACGGAACTGAAATGCATCACGTTCATAAATATCTCGATTTTGTTCAATTGATGACTTACGATATGCGCGGAGGATTTCAAGTCTTGACGGGCCACCATACGAGTCTGTATACCCCGAGCGGGGATTTATTCCGTATTAGCACAGATGCCTCTGTCAACATTTTTATTCGTGCAGGCGTTCCAAAAGAGAAAATCGTGATTGGGGCAGCGTTCTACTCTCGCATCTGGCATCAAGTTCCAGATCGAAATAATGGGCTTCTGCAAATGGCCGGCAGTACAGGTGGCTATGGACCGGACTTCACAGTTCTTTCAGCAGAGTACATCGATAAAAATGGGTATATTCGCTATTGGGATGATGAAGCTTGTGCACCGTTCCTATTCAACGGCAGCAGCCTCATTTCCTATGATGATGAAGAATCGCTACAGCACAAATCCGATTATGTAAAGCATAATAATTTGGCTGGTATTATGTTCTGGGAGTACGGCTGCGACAAGACACATCGCTTGCTGAATGCCATCCATAAGGAATTAAAGTCGTAAGCAGAATTACGATAAGAAGGTAAAAAATGAAATGGATACACCCATTATTTAGCGATGAGGTGTATCCGTTTTGTTTTTGTAAACAGATCTTGAAGGATCATTTTCATGGCTTTTGGGAACTTCATGCGAACCTATTTCCCGAAGAACTGCAATCATCAAGTACGAGCCTTTTAATCATGATAAGTCCACGATAAATCTAGAGTCTTGATCAGTTTTTTTCACATAATTCAAATCATATTTTTTACAAATAGTAATTGGAATTAACTCTACGCACATTATCGTGATAAGCCGCTTTTCTATTGAGTCAATCAACCGATAATGCTGGGTTGCCTGCAACGTACACGGAAGATGAGAAAAACATATGGGCTTCGAGTGGATAGTAAGGCCGATATAGGTGCGAGTACGATTATGGTGATGCCTGTCCCATTGTTAAAGACGCTATTGCATCCGATGATGATTAATGCTTATACTTTGTTCATAATATGGGCATTCTTCATGAAACTTAGAATAGGGTCACAATAGCCCATCAATAAAGGAGCACAATCATGAAAGCATTGTTGGTAGGGTTCGGAAGTTTTGGGGATGGGTGGTATAGAAGGCTTAGAGATCGCGGACTATTGGCCGCAGTCGTTGAAAAAAATCCAGCGATGAAAAATAAAATGGGCGACGATCTGTTCCCATTCTATGAATCTCTTGAAGAGGCATTCGAGCAAGTAGAGTTTGATTTTATCGTTAATGTCACGCCTCCATCCGTGCATACAGGGGTGAATATGGCTGCTTTTGACCGCCGCATTCCCGTGCTGTGTGAGAAGCCGATCGCTAATGAGTACGAAGAAGCGATTCAAGTCGTAAGACGCGCCGAGCGTGAGAATATTCCATTTATGATTGCCGAAAATTATCGATTTGCGCCAAATGTGCGAAAGATGAAGGAATTGATCGAAGCTGGAACGATAGGAGAGCTGTCAGTCATAGACATAGGCTTCTTTCGTTATCATCACGTGAAGAGAAACTATCCGGTCAATCTATTAAGAGACATCGGGATCCACCATATGGATATGATTCGGTATTTGACAAGCAAGGAAGGATTGAGGATACAAGCTCGTCTGTACAACCCGCCTGGAGGCTGGGATGAGGAAGGAGCTATATTGAACGCTAGCATGTTTTTGGAGATGGAGGGTGGCATTGTAGTGAATTATTCGGCCTCCATTACATCCCGAGGCCCCTCTACGCCTTGGTCTGCCAACTGGCGGATCGAGGGGACGAAAGGCGCGATAGAGTTAATTGATCAGAACATCTACGTTACAGTTGGACTTGATAGAGTGTTGGTTGACGTGCCAGCGGATGTGATCGAACTGGACTGTTTGCAGGAGTTTATTAATTCTTTGAATGAAAGAAGAGATGGGGAAACGAGCGGGAAGGATTATTTGTTAACCCAGACTCTCGTACATTATGCTGAGCTATCGAATCAAGCGTGCCGGATGTTGGATATAGCGAAAGGTTGAAAGTGAAGGCATTAGATCCTGGGATAAAATACCGGAATTTTGTCGTAGGCTACAGCAGCATGGCCAAGATAGCTGCAACGAATGCGAATCTAGTATTCGACGTAGCGATGAGGTCAGGGGTTCGATCCCCCTAGCAAACAAACAAACAATCGATCCGATGAGGGTCGGTTGTTTGTTTGTTTGTTTGTTTGTAAAGCCCAAGTGGGGCAGAGGCTAGGGAGTAGTCTACGCGGATGCTTTTATTGATTCCAACTTTGTTGACTAATTAGGAACGCGACGACCGTGAGTACATCATCCGCATCAACGTCCCCCTGTTTTTAGCCAGGTTTCAAATCTTGTCGTACCGCGAATGCTGGGACGCTCCATAGTCAACGCTCCGGCACGCAGTGCCCGGCCGAGTTTGCCGGGAAGAGGAACTGGGAAAAGGAGCGCGCGTCGGCCGTTTAACGAGCGCCATGTGCGGGTTAGTTCGCGGGCGTCTATAATCTCTGGCCCGGTTATACTAATGCGACCATCGCGTGGCCCGGATTCGACAATGTCGACAATTGTCCGGGCGACCTCATCAACTGCGACGGTTTGCAGCGGCATCCGAGGGATCGGCAATATCCTCCAACGCGCGGCCTGTGCAAGTAAGGCAGCGAAAAACTCATGGAACTGGGTTGCTTGCACGATACTCCAAGGCACCGATCCCTCTTCGATTACACGTTCTTGCTCTGCCTTAAAACGGTAATAGCCTATCGGCACCCGCTCACAGCCCACAATCGACACGCAGATATGATGGCCGACTCCCGCAGTCTTTTCAGCCGCAAGTAGTCGACGTGAACCATTAACCAAGATATCCGCTGCTTTCGATGTTGCATTATTGCTCGCATCAACAACGGTATCGCAGCCCCCCAAAGCAGAGACTAGCCCTTCGCCTGTCGTAAGGTCGATTTGGTACTCTGGCGCGCTACGGCTGAGTACCCGAACTTCATGTCCACGCGATCGTAACTCATCGACAACCCGCCGTCCCAACATTCCTGTACCTCCAACGACAGCAATTCTCATAAGATTCCTCCTAACATAACGATCAAACGATCCTCTTACACTTTAAAGACGAAGTAGCCGTTCGATATGTGACATGGACAAACCAACGATTTACATATTTGATTCAGCTTTGTTTTGGGCGATCGAACTCCGGCTTGCATCACACGTTGAAAATACGCTATAGTGGAAAAGTTTTGTCAAGTTTGCAATCCGGCATTCATAACCTACTGGCCTGTATATTTAAGCGCTTAAATAATGTGAAAATATCACTTATACGTTGTTTTAACAGATTGAACCAGAATAGTGTACTCAATCAGTGATTTCGATAATTTGAAGTGAGGTGGCATTGATATGTTTAGTAAATGGGATTATAGATGAATGAGGTAGTTTTAACCGGAAGTTAATTGACATAATTAAACAGGTGTGATAGTTTATAAAATGTAAGCGCTTAAACTTTTGGGGTGATTATGATTTTGAAGGAGGTCGATAGTATAGGATTTTCAGTGCAATTTTCCGACATTATTTGCGATTTTATGCAACATCTTAATGTAAAAAGATAACCGCTTAAACTTAACTCTTTATTTGTTTAGAACTCCATTACAAAAAGATGAGCGCCAAATGTCTCAGTCAATTGAACTATAGGCACCTTTGATTTAATTATCGAAAGGAGAGTTGTAACAATATGAACAATTCTAGGCTTATCGGAAGAAAATCAAAGCGCATGTTTGTTTCAGTCATCGTGTTGGTTTTTCTAATAACAAGTATTTTGCAGACAAATATATTTGCAAGAAGTCTGCCTGAGGCAGTAGCTAGTTCAGATTTTATTTCTACCGCGACTGAGAATAGCACAAATGGGGAAACCGACCTTGTTTCGGAAGAAGGCTCGCCTGAACAAGAAAAAGCGGCAGGTGATATTTTGCAGGGTGATTCGATAGAGGGCGATGAGTCAAACGAGGTTGAACCATTTGCTCTATTAGCACTTACTCCCGACCAAAAGGCCGTAGAGATGATTGGCGCCTTAAACGTGACGACATTAGCCGACCGTGAAGCGGTTGTTTTGGCTAGACGGTCTTATGCTAAGTTGAATAGCACGCAAAAAGGACTTGTGTCAAATCTGCTGCTGTTGGAACAAGCTGAAGCTAAGATATTGAATCTCTGGATTGAAAGCGCTGACATTATTTCGCCAGTAGACGAAGGACTTTTAGGCGTACTTGAAGAGGAATACGACAATTTAACATCTTACCAGAAAACGTTTATTACCCATGCCAACAAGCTTGGCGATCTTGGAAAAAAGCTTGACGAACTAGTAGTGATAAAAGAAGCGAACTATATAAAGGCAAAAGAAGTACAGGCAATAATCGATAATATGCAGGTGCTGAGTTCTTCTGATGCTTCTGCAGCCACAACGGCTAGAGCAGCGTACAACGCTTTGACTTCCGACCAGCAGGCTGTAGTGACCAATTACGATCTATTAAAGGAAGCAGAGAATAAAATTGCCGTTTGGGAAGGCAAGCCGCTGCCTCACAAAGCACCGGACAATATCGCCTACGCCGGTACCCGTTCTTCCGATTACGGCGTCAGCGGACAATGGTTAGGAACAGCTGATTGGCAGCATATTACCGACCAGATGGACGGATACTTCCCGGGGGCGCAGCCGACATATGTGTGGATTGTCGGCAGATTGGACAGCGGCGTGGGGATTGGAGGTACCAGGCTGGAGTTTGAAAAGCCTAACGACGATGTGGATTATGCGGCGCTTAATATCAGTTTCGGTCCGCCCACCAAAGCAGGACATTTATCCCACGAGGACTACTTGAACTACTTTGACGAGCATGGCATCAAAGTGTTTCTGCAAGTAGAACCGGGCTTCGCGGACATGAAAACACTAATGGATCTGATTTTTGACAAGTACGGCCATCATTCGAGCGTCATTGGCTGGGGCGTCGATGTCGAATGGTATTACGGGATTTCCGAAGATGCCGGACTGCCGGTCACTGATGCATTGGCGAAGGATTGGGATGAGCATCTGAAATCCATCAATCCGACCTATCGCATGTTTTTGAAGCACTACAGCATGCGCTGGCTGCCGCCGACCTACCGCAGCGACATCTTGTTCTGCAACGACAGTCAAAGCATTGGCAGCATCGACGGGGAAGTGACGGGAATGTATGACGACACGATGGGCTTTATTCCCGAATTCAAAGCATTTGCCGACTTCTTCTATCCTAACGATGTGCTATATCAAATCGGATACCGTCCGGATGCGATGTGGTATTATACGCTGGATGAACCGGTCATCAAAACGCTCAGTGAACGTTTGGCGGAAGTAACCCGGCAGAAGATTGGCATTGCATGGGTAGACTTCACGATCAAAGATCCTCTGACTTTCCCGGCGTTGTTCAAGACGGATGCAGAACGGGTAAGCGCGGTTAACACGCTGGTAGGATACCTAAGAAACAACGGCAACAACATGGTGGGTAAGCGTTTTGGCGCGGATGCCGCCACCTTGACGGATGCCATGTTTGTAGCGAAATTGCGTGAAGTGGTGAATTCCCTAACCGATGCCCAGAGAAGCGCATTGAATACATCGTATCTTACCAATCTAATAAACCTTGAACCGAAGGCGATTGACATTCGCATTGCCAATCTAGATGTCGCCAAGCTGAAAATCAAGGACAAGAAGAAAGTGGCCGACATACGGGCAGCATACATAGCGCTCACCGACGTTCAAAAAGCGCAAGTGACTAAGCTTGACAGCCTTGTATCCGCAGAGAACGTTTTTGCAGCCACCTCTGACAAAGTCGTAGAGATGATTGGCGCTTTAAATGTGACGACATTAGCCGACCGTGAAGCGGTTGTTTTGGCTAGGCGGTCTTACGCTAAGCTGAATAGTACGCAAAAAGGGCTTGTGTCAAACCTGCTGCTGTTGGAACAAGCTGAAGCTAAGATATTGAATCTCTGGATTGAAAGCGCTGATATCATATCGCCAGTAGACGAAGGACTTTTAGGCGTACTTGAAGAGGAATACGACAATTTAACATCTTACCAGAAAACGTTTATTACCCATGCCAACAAGCTTGGCGATCTTGGAAAAAAGCTTGACGAACTAGTAGTGATAAAAGAAGCGAACTATATAAAGGCAAAAGAAGTACAGGCAATAATCGATAATATGCAGGTGCTGAGTTCTTCTGATGCTTCTGCAGCCACAACGGCTAGAGCAGCGTACAACGCTTTGACTTCCGACCAGCAGGCTGTAGTGACCAATTACGATCTATTAAAGGAAGCAGAGAATAAAATTGCCGTTTGGGAAGGCAAGCCGCTGCCTCACAAAGCACCGGACAATATCGCCTACGCCGGTACCCGTTCTTCCGATTACGGCGTCAGCGGACAATGGTTAGGAACAGCTGATTGGCAGCATATTACCGACCAGATGGACGGATACTTCCCGGGGGCGCAGCCGACATATGTGTGGATTGTCGGCAGATTGGACAGCGGCGTGGGGATTGGAGGTACCAGGCTGGAGTTTGAAAAGCCTAACGACGATGTGGATTATGCGGCGCTTAATATCAGTTTCGGTCCGCCCACCAAAGCAGGACATTTATCCCACGAGGACTACTTGAACTACTTTGACGAGCATGGCATCAAAGTGTTTCTGCAAGTAGAACCGGGCTTCGCGGACATGAAAACACTAATGGATCTGATTTTTGACAAGTACGGCCATCATTCGAGCGTCATTGGCTGGGGCGTCGATGTCGAATGGTATTACGGGATTTCCGAAGATGCCGGACTGCCGGTCACTGATGCATTGGCGAAGGATTGGGATGAGCATCTGAAATCCATCAATCCGACCTATCGCATGTTTTTGAAGCACTACAGCATGCGCTGGCTGCCGCCGACCTACCGCAGCGACATCTTGTTCTGCAACGACAGTCAAAGCATTGGCAGCATCGACGGGGAAGTGACGGGAATGTATGACGACACGATGGGCTTTATTCCCGAATTCAAAGCATTTGCCGACTTCTTCTATCCTAACGATGTGCTATATCAAATCGGATACCGTCCGGATGCGATGTGGTATTATACGCTGGATGAACCGGTCATCAAAACGCTCAGTGAACGTTTGGCGGAAGTAACCCGGCAGAAGATTGGCATTGCATGGGTAGACTTCACGATCAAAGATCCTCTGACTTTCCCGGCGTTGTTCAAGACGGATGCAGAACGGGTAAGCGCGGTTAACACGCTGGTAGGATACCTAAGAAACAACGGCAACAACATGGTGGGTAAGCGTTTTGGCGCGGATGCCGCCACCTTGACGGATGCCATGTTCGTAGCGAAATTGCGTGAAGTGGTGAATTCCCTAACCGATGCCCAGAGAAGCGCATTGAATACATCGTATCTTACCAATCTAATAAACCTTGAACCGAAGGCGATTGACATTCGCATTGCCAATCTAGATGTCGCCAAGCTGAAAATCAAGGACAAGAAGAAAGTGGCCGACATACGGGCAGCATACATAGCGCTCACCGACGTTCAAAAAGCGCAAGTGACTAAGCTTGACAGCCTTGTAGCCGCTGAAAATATACTGAAATCAATTGAAGATGGAGATAATCCGCCTACCAACGTACCAATAGGCAATGGTACGGACGCACCGACAGCCGGAGGTAATGTAGAAAAACAATTGAATGCCGACGGCTTTGTAACTATCAAGGCGTCGGAGCTCACAAGCGCCGATTCATTGACAATAAACAGAGGTGGCTTGAGAGTAGCTTTTGATAAGTCGGCATTGGCATCGTTCGGAACAGTGAAAGACATTGTCGTATCCGTGACAATTGCTGATACCTCCGGGCTTTCCGATGAGGATAAGGCTAGAATTGGCGACCGACCAGTCTATGAGTTTAGTGTCAAATCTGGCGATAATGCGGTAACGAGTTTTGGAAACGGAGTTGTTACAATCTCTGTACCATATACACTTAAAGCTGAAGAAGACTTAAATGCGATCGTAATCTACTATATCAATTCGAATGCCAAACTGGAAGTCATCAAAGATTGCATATATGATCCGATTACTGGAACGGTCACCTTTAAGACCAACCATTTCTCACGATATTCGGTTGGTTATAATAAGATCAATTTCTCAGACGTATCGGGTTGGTATCAAGACTATGTAACTTTCCTTTCAGCGAGAGAAGTAATAAAGGGCCAAGGTGAAAAACAGTTTGCGCCGAATGCCAACATTACGAGAGCTGAATTCGTACAAATTCTTGCTAACATGGCAGGCGCGGATTTAGCGAACTACAAAATTGCGCCATTTGCAGATGTGAAATCCGGAGACTGGTATCTCGGAGCGGTTTCATGGGCATATGATAACGGCATAGCAACAGGCGCTAATGGCAAGTTCAACCCGAATGCCAATATAACACGTCAGGATATGGCTGTATTGATCGGAAGATATGTTGATATGCTCACAAAATCCACATTGCCTAATAAGAATGAGGCAACGGTATTTGCAGACGAAGGGAATATTGACGGTTACGCGAAAGCTGCAGTATTGGCTATGCAGCGTTCAGGTATTATCGAAGGACGTGGAAACAACATTTTTGATCCAAAAGCAAAGGCGACACGTGCCGAAGCTGCGAAAATGATAACCACCCTTATTAAAATTATGGTCAAGTAAAATTGTAATAATTGGTAACCTGGGCAGGGCAACGGTTTAAGTCTTTGCTCCGCTCAGGTTACACATTTCTCATTTGTTTAGCGCAGCAGATTTGCCGGCTCTATCTCCTTATCCCCGCGTAAGCATCGAGTTTCCTTAGAAACGCGGCTCTCCGCCGTTCGTGGAGCAGAATTCGCGTGAAATCCCGTTCTATTCTATGCTTCCCTTTCGCTGTACGATAGTCATAATGATCAATGAGCCTGCATATTCCCCGAGGGAATCGAAGGAGCACCTTCATCATTTCGTAGTCCTCTCGCTTCAGCTTGCTGATGGTCTGATAGCCGTCCAAAAATGATCGAGCGACGGAGAAGTTCCAGTTGAGGCATTGACAGAAGTTATAGATAGCGCGATAAAGATCATACGCGCGTAAATCCAGGCCCAGCGTCTCAAAATCGATTATACTGTTGACTATTCTCGTTCTGATCACATTGGTCGGTCCGAAGTCTCCGTGGCATAAAGTTGGCCTTGTTTTTCGACATAATGAACGGTAACGGCTCGCTCGTAATGCCTGTATAGAGTTTCCCGCCATATTCAATAGTTCTCTGCCATGCGTTTGCAACATGTGGTCAAGCGGGCTATTAAATCCGTTTCTTCTTGCCTTCCGGATGAGGACGAGCAGCTTTCTATGATCAGTGCGTAGTAAACTGGGCCATGATCCCAGCATGTTTCGCTTACCGACAGCCGGAACGTTAATCTGTGCGCCAGCTTTATGAAACTTAGCAAGCAGAATGCCGCATTCTCTCATTTGCCTCTTCGAGGCTGATGAGGGCCAGGCACCTTTTATCCATGGGATAAGAATAAAAGGTGAGCTTGCTTGTTGTAATTTGGCAAACAAACGTTTGTTCGGATGTGCACGAAGGTTGCGCCATCCGAGCTGAATGGACCCTTTGCGCCGCATCCTCTGAAGCGTCTTGTCAATCCATCCAAGCTGGACGGGAGGATTCGGCATTCTCTTTAAACAATAATCGACCCCGCCCGCAGTCGTTATTCGATAAACGCCATTTTTAACAATCACCACTCGTTTCGCCAGGACGCCGAATTTTCGTGAAAGCTGTTTGACATCTCGATTAACGCGCATGATTGATCCGACCTCTCTTAACGGTGGTACTGCTGCCCTGGAGTTGCAGGAATAGCTTCTTGTAGCGGTTGGCAGCCTGCGGCCATTGATATTTAGACGCCAGCCGTCGACCAGCGGCAACCCGCTTGTCAGTAAGAGGTTTGTTGCTCCACATCGCTTTAATGGATGCCGCAATTGCTGTACTGTCCGCTCTGGGTATCGTTTGGGCTACGCTGCTGTTCACAAATTCGGCAAGTCCTCCAGCCCTGGTCGAAACCAACGGAATTCCGCTGGCTAGCGCCTCGAGAGCAACCAATCCGAATGATTCCTGAGAACTGGGCATCACCACTGCACCATAAGTAGCATATATTTTCTGTACCTTGCTTTGACTTTGAAACCCGAGCCAACGCACTTCGGACGATATGCCGAGCTTTCTGGCAAGAGCCTTCAGATGATTTACATAACTCCTCGAACCGGTTCCGACAAGATCCAACCGAACTTTATTGCCGCTTTGTTTCAATTTTGAAATAGCATTCAGTAGTGGCTCTATTCCTTTCAATGGAACGAGCCTGCCTACGTATAGAAGGTGTCGCCGTGAGGCGCGTGCCCCTGATTTGCGCAAGACTATGCCATGGCTGACGATAGTGGTTTTTCCTTTGACGAAGGGATATAGTTTCTTCAGCTTTACGAGCTCCGACCGGCTTGGGACGGTGATCTTATTCGTCTTCTTAAGCAGCAAAGCCTGTTGGTTAGTCCTCAACCGTTTCCTCTTGCTTGCAGTGCTTTTTTCTAAATTAACCAGAGAATGACTCGTATAAATAATAGGAATGCGGAGTTTTGATTGGTAATAGGTGGCAACGTTCACGAATTGAAGGCTGTGTATGTGGATCCCGTCCGGTTTTGGGTATCCTTGTTGCACAATCCATCGTTCTATAGCGGCGGGATTAAACTGCCTTGTCTTCACTGAGTAATAGGGTGCTCTCGCCGGGAAGTATACGATAGAAAGTCGTTTGCGTTTCGTAATACGGATGGGGGGATGGCTTCCTTGGCTCAGGACGGTGACATTAATATTGCTATTTACATACGCCTTTGTCAAATTGGTAACCGCTGTCCCTAATCCTCCAATAATATACGGTTCATATTCATTCGTGAGAATCCACAATCGTCGAGGCTGTCTCAAACTGTTTCCTCCTTTATTAAATAGAGTCTTCTCTATTTTTTTGCTTATTGCAGTTATCTTTATATCAATACATAGAATATGAATCTTGGAGACTACTGCTTGTGTAGGAGGCTAGAGCGAGAAAAATAACAGTGGTTTAATCAGAGAATTGCATAAATATCCGGTGAGCTCTAGCAGCTATTCGTGATTTGATTGCTTGTATTTCCAAGGAGGGCAATAGATGAATGATGAAAACAGGTTAATAATTGAATTTTTCGTAGATTTACCATTTGTGTAGAGAGATTAATAGTTGATTTTTTTGGTGTGAAAAAACAATCTCGAAGATGGGATTATAAAAGTAGATTTGTACGAGTGAAATAGTTAGCATTTTTTGATTCAATTTAAGAGATGGAGGTGGGTGATTATTTTGGCTAGAGTGGGTTTCCCCAATGAACAGGGCGGTTTTTTAGGCAATATATATGAGTTAATCTTTTATAGCGAACCATACCGTCCATGAATCCTGTTCAATGATTGGAGATTTATGACCGTTGAGTTTTCCTCGTATAAAAGTTATCAATTCTCGCAGTTCCACATCCGTCAACTCATGAAGAATGGAACGTCCAGTTCTTAGCAGCAAGTCTTTATTTAATTGTTCAAAATCATTATAAACACGTCTTGTTTCCCAAAGTGAAACAGATTTAGCTAAGCGGAATCCATTTGATTCCAACGCCTGTTGTACTTGATCTGAATCGTACCTACGAGAAATCTCTTTATCCATTAATTGAGGAAATTTTTCGAAAAAATAACCTCTAATATGATTTTCATCCCCAGGCAGTAAACAGTCTTTGGGAGTTCTATCCTGTACGATGAAAACACCGCCATCTTTAATGATGCGATATGCCTCCTTGAAACATGCATCTAAGTCGTCTAGATGGTGGATCAATGCTCTTTCTAATACGATGTCAAGCTCATTTGCAGGTAGGTTTGATTGGTAAGCGTCTCCCTGCAGAAATGCAGCGTTTTGAATGTTTTTGCAGTTATTAGCCGCCCCTTGTAACATCTCATCCGAGAAATCTACACCAATTACATGAGATGCCCCCATCTTAATCAGAGCATTTGTGTAAATGCCCCCTCCACAACCTATATCTGCAATCCGCTTATTCGATACATCTACTGTATCTTTTATTAAATTTATCCAAGATTCATTAGCGTTTCTTGTTGCATACGTCTGCCTGTTTTGTGCATCATGAAAGTTTATTGGCATTTTAGAATCACCATCCACCTAAAAAGTTTCAACCAATGAAACATGGTTTCATTATTTATAATACCATAATATGACATCTGTTTCTATATGTAGGATGCTCATAGGGCTATGTGGATGGAGTTCTCACTTTTCACCAGCATTTAAATAGCTTATAATTATCATAGAATAGTAATTATTTTAAGCTATAATTGTAATAGACTATGATAGGATTATAATTGAGACAGAGAAGGTGTGTGATTTGTCGCGCCTTGGCTTGGTGTGTCGCCTAAGCAGGAGCGTCTATCATTTCTGCAAATTTCAGGGTATAAGGATGGTAAACATGAGCAATCGAGAAACTAAAACAGATGTTATCTTAATTGGTGCCGGGGTCATGAGTGCGACTTTGGGAACACTTCTGAAAGAATTGGTACCGGAATGGGAAATCAAGGTGTACGAGAAGCTCGCAAGCGCAGGCGAGGAAAGCTCTAACGAATGGAATAATGCGGGAACAGGGCATGCGGCACTATGCGAGCTTAACTACACTGTCGAGAAACCGGACGGATCTATAGATATTAGCAAAGCTATTAAAATTAATGAACAGTTTCAGCTTTCCATGCAGTTCTGGTCTTATCTTGTAAACAGCAAGCTGATAAATAATCCGCAGGACTTCATCATGCCATTGCCTCATATGAGTATGGTGCAAGAGGAAGAAAATATAAAGTTTTTGAAAAAACGTTTTGAAGCGTTGACCAAAAATCCTCTGTTTCAAGGGATGGAATTTTCTGATGACCCTGCAAAACTGAAGGAATGGATCCCGCTTATTATGCAAGACCGTCCATCGAATGAAGCTATCGCAGCAACCAAAATCGATTCCGGAACGGATGTCAATTTTGGTACTCTAACTCGCGTGTTGTTTGACCATTTAAAAACTAAAAAAGTAGAAATCAATTACAAACATAGTGTTGATAATATTAAACGTACTAGCGATGGCTCATGGGAACTAAAAGTGCGTAATGTGGATAACGGAAACGTTGAACGCCAAACCGCAAAATTCGTCTTTATCGGAGGCGGGGGCGGCAGCCTGCATTTACTTCAAAAATCCGGTATTCCTGAAGGGAAACATATTGGCGGGTTCCCGGTAAGCGGGATTTTCATGGTATGTAATAATCCGGAGGTTGTAGAGCAGCATCATGCAAAAGTATACGGAAAAGCGAAAGTTGGTGCTCCACCAATGTCTGTTCCGCATCTTGATACACGATATATCAACAACAAAAAATCGTTGCTATTTGGACCATTTGCCGGCTTCTCACCGAAGTTCTTAAAAACAGGTTCCATGTTCGATCTAATCACTTCCGTAAAACCGAATAATGTGTTAACTATGTTGGCGGCAGGCGCAAAAGAGATCTCTTTGACAAAATACCTGATCCAGCAAGTTATGTTATCGAAAGCACAACGCATGGAAGAGTTGCGTGAGTTTATCCCGAACGCCAAAATTGAGGATTGGGATTTGGTAGCAGCTGGCCAACGTGTACAAGTTATTAAAGATACTGTCGAGGGCGGCAAAGGAACGCTTCAATTTGGTACGGAAGTGGTTAGTGCCGCGGATGGCTCGATCGCAGCCTTACTTGGTGCTTCTCCGGGTGCTTCAACTGCCGTTCACGTTATGCTTGAGGTACTTAACAAGTGCTTCCCTCAACACATAAAAGAGTGGGAACCGAAAATTAAAGAAATGATTCCTTCTTATGGTGTGTCACTAATGGAGAACCCAGAGCTTCTGCAACAAATTCATGCTTCAACAGCGGAGACGCTTGGCCTACACCAAAAAAAGCCGGTTTTTAGCTAAAAGTGAATAATACAATATCATTGATAATAAAACATCGAACCTTTGATCTGTTTTTGGATTGAAGGTTCTTTTTTTAATATTCCCATTTAGAGTTGAAATGACATGGATGAAAACAAAAAAATAAGGAGAACTTATGATGATTAGCATAAAAAGAACTTCTTCAGAAAACCTGGATTTTTGCAGTTTAATTGAATTGCTGGATAAAGATTTGCAGCTTAGATATCCTGGAACTCAACAAAATTTTGATGCTTTTAACGTAATCAAACAAGATGCCAAAGTAATTGTTGCTTATGACGATGATATTGCAGTTGGTTGTGGTTGTTTTAGAGCTACTGAAAATGAAAATATAGTCGAAATTAAAAGAATGTTTGTAAAAGCAGAAAAAAGAGGAAAAGGTATCGCTAAGTCAATACTTACGGAGCTAGAAGCATGGGCATTAGAAGAAGGAATGATAAGTGCGATATTGGAAACAGGAATAAATAGTCCAGAAGCAGTATCGCTATATAAGAAATTAGGATTTGAACAAATTGAAAATTATGAACCATACATAAATAGTGACGATAGTATTTGTATGAGAAAAGATTTTTCAAGGAAAATTTCATGAATGGATGGTATTCGGATTAATCCAAATGGTGAAAAGAACCTATTTTTCAAGAATGTATATAATGGGTTAAATGACCGTGGGGAGTGACATGAATGAACAATACTGAACAAATTGAATTAGCTAAAAACACCTTGATCGGCAGATTATTTACATTAGGTGGATCAGCTCTTTTCTTTATTGGTACTTTGATTGTAACAATCATTGCATATCAAGAGTATTTAGATACACTTGTTCCTCAAAAATCAATAGAAACCCCAAATCACTTTTAGATTAACAGGACACTATAGTTCAATGTACATCAAAAAGGGCTGCTGAATCAGATCTGATTAGTGGCCTTTTTACGATTAATGGGTAGAATGAATAAATACATAGGAAGGGTGAGTGTTAAATGAGCAGAAAAATGGGATACATAACGATTTTAGTAAAGGAATATGAAGAGGCCATTACATTTTATAAGGAAAAACTAGGGTTTGAGTTAATAACGGACAATTCTTTTGGAGGTGGAATAAGATGGGTGACCGTTGCACCTTCCAGTAATAATGAAACGGCTATTGTTTTGGTCAGAGCTGATACAGACGAGAAGCTGGAGAGACTGGGAAGTCAGGCTGCCAATCATGTATTTCTTGTCATCCACACAGACGATTGCCGTCGTGATTACGAGCAAATGAAATCACGAGGCGTTCATTTCTTAGGTGAACCCAAAGATGTTCCATGGGGAGTTGAAGTCGTCTTCGAAGACTTGTATGGCAATCGTTTTGATCTGGTCCAGCATAATGGATTATAGGTACCTGCTCAGCCGATCTAAGAGCGTGACCGCAGATGCCAGAATAGCAGGGCTTTTAAGCCGTTTGCATAACGATTGACTTCATCGACGGCTCCATCGGAGAAAATATCATGTTCAGCTCCAGCATATGACAGATGATGCATGACTTATTTTCCAATCAATCGACATTTTACACCTCTTGTCCAAGTACGAACCTGCAATTATAATAAGATTGAATGCACACTTGAGAGGAGGAGAATAGGGTCTACGAAGAAGATGCTGGTGCTGTCGTTTGTAATCAGGTTGACGCTAAGCAATAAATGAAAGCGCTTGCATTGAAAGAGAAGAAACCTTACTCCATTGAAGTTCAATTAATTTTAACAAAACAGGAGGTATATGATGAACAAGAAGTTTAGATTCAAAGGAATTGTTTCGCTTCTTATGTCTGTTGTCCTGGTAATCGGAATGTTCTTTACAGTAGCGTGGGACCTCGCAGTTCCTTCGTTGGCTGATACCTACGAGGACAGCTTCCTACTTGGCAATATTACCTCACCCAACCAGCTTGATGCCCAAACCACCGAGATGTTTAAGCACTACTATAACGTTGTGACTGCAGAAAACCATATGAAACCGAATACGATCAGCAATGCGAAAGGCGTTTACAACTTTACGAACGCTGACTCTATCATAGCTTGGGCTGAACAGAACGGCATCAAGGTTCATGGCCACACATTAGTATGGCACTCTCAATCTCCGAATTGGCTGTACAGGAACACGAATGGCACACCGCTTACACGAAGTGAAGCCCGCCAGAATATGCAGGACTATATCACCACAGTCGCTGGACACTTCTCAGGAAAGGTCATTTCTTGGGACGTTGTTAACGAAGCCTTTGACGGCGGCTCTCTCCCGTTCGCGGACTGGAAAAATGTCACCCGAAAGAACTCTCCTTGGTATATCGCATATGCTAACGGCGCTGATACAGCCAGTGGCGAGAGCGGAGCCGACTATATTTACGATGCATTTGTCTTTGCTCGTCTGGCTGATCCGAACGCTATTCTTGAGTACAACGACTATAACGAAACAGACGCCTGGAAGCGCGAAGCGATGGCTCAAATGGCTGAGGGTCTTAACGCAAAGTGGCTAACCGACCCACGCAACACCAACCCTAGCCGCAAGCTTATTGAAGGCTTGGGCATGCAATCTCACCATTTCACAGAGCATCCGAATGTGTCCCAGATTGAAGCTTCGATCCAACGCTTCATCCAGGCTGGAGTGAAAATTAGCGTGTCTGAGCTTGATGTCCCCTACGGCAGTTACAATGGACCGACTGCCCCAACGCTTACTTATAAGCAACAAGTAGAACAGGCTATATACTACGCACGCCTGTTTGAATACTTTAAAGCCTATGATGCCCACATTGATCGCGTAACCTTTTGGGGCAAATCTGATTCTCAGAGCTGGCGTGGTACTTATAGCCCTTTACTGTTCGACGGCAATATGGCTCCGAAAGAAGCGTTCTATGCTGTTCTCAATCCGAGCGGCTATCTCATGCAACAAGGGCTTACGCCTCGTTCGCTGAATGATCTGACTATTTCGACTAGATCGAACACTATCGTTGCTGGTCTTCCGGCTAACATCACCGTTAACGCTGCCGCTGCTGATCTTGGCAACTACAATGTTGTTGCTTATCTTGCCAAGAACGGGATTAAATCTAGCGATGAGTTCCAGGTTGTCAATGGCACCGCACAGATCACTATTCCGCGCGCACCTGCAGCCGGGCAGTATAGCGTTATGGTAGATGCTTACAACGGATCCACTTTGTTTGCGTCCAAGGCTGTTCCGCTATCGTCTATCGATAATAGCTTCAACGTTATTGTAAACGAGAGAGTTCTTAATTACACGCTTGACGATAACTTCAACGCAGTATTTACGCCTACCGTAGAACAGATCATTTCAATGCTCAATAGCCGTTCGGAGAAAATCACGATTGATTTAAGTGGTGACAATAAAGTTACCGGCATCGAGTTTATAGTACCTACGGAGCCTTTCAAAAATGTTGACAAAATTATCGCGTTTAAGACAACAAGCGGAAGTTGTGAGGTAAAGACGAAAACCATCTGGAACAACTCAGGTAAAAAAAGAGCAATCATCATCAAAGCTGGTGTCGCAACCTTGAAAAATATTTAATCACAGAATTGGTGATAAACGGAGAAAGGAGCCTCGGTAATGGGGCTCCTTTACTTTTTAGTATACTAATGTTGACGAACGAAGACGAACAAGGTTTTGATCTTAGCGAAAGCTTATGGTGACAAAGCAAACCTGCAAAGTATTCAAGATGCGGGGCATGTGGAGTGTATCGAAGATATCGCGGAAGTTATTCAAATGGGTACGCCCGCGTACCGCAGAGAAAATCTGAACTTCTTGCAACCGACCGTTAAGCTGTGAAACGCGCTTTTACGTATTGTAATTGAGGGTGGACATCGCAATTAGGGTTTGCTATTATTTATTCAATAACATTTTAGAACACGGTTTTATAATATAAAACCGTAACTAGGAGGGGAGCGAGGGAGGGAATATGCCAATCATTCAAGCATTGGATAGAGCATTGAAAATTATCGACTTATTTGATGAGCATCATATGGAGTACAAACTGTCTGAAATAAGCTCAGAAATGGATTTGCACAAGAGTACAGTTCATTCCTTATTGAAAACGCTTCAAGTTCATGATTACATCGCACAGGATGAGCAGACTGGGAAATACCGCCTCGGGATGAGGTTTATAGAGAAGGGGCAATTGCTTCTCAATCATTTTGATATTCGGGAAATCGCTAGACCGCATCTCAGGGCTTTGTCTGCTGCCACCGGCCAAACGACACATTTGGTCATTATGGATGATGGAAAAGAAGGTATATACATTGATAAAGTAGAGGGGCATAAGGCTGCAATTCGGTATTCACGTATCGGTCGCAGAATACCCTTGCATAGCAGCGCCGTGGGTAAGGTATTGGCGGCTTTCCGGTCTATCAACGAACAGGTGCAGATTGCGGAAGGGCATACGTTTGTTAAGCATACGGACAAGACGATCGACAACCCCGAAGCTTTTTTGAAAGAGTTGGAGCAAGTAAGGAAGCAAGGTTATGCTATTGATAATGAGGAGAATGAGCCGGGGGTCCGGTGCGCCGCTGCTCCGATATTCAATCATAATGGACAAGTAATAGCGGCGTTGAGCATATCCACCATGGTAGCACACGTTGATGATCAAGAAATGGCACAATTAATTGCCCTAATTCGGCAGGAAACGAGTGAAATTTCTCAGCAACTAGGTTATCAGTTCTAAGTATAGGTTCTGAGCAATACTTTTAAGTTAATGATAGTACGAAACGTGATGAAAGTGAGTCGATTTACGTTGTAATTTGAGAACGCTGTTTTATATTATAAAACAAGGAGAGGCTAAAATGAGAATTATTCGATATCGTGATGGCGTAGAGCAATGTTTGGCTGCTGTAACTGACGAGGATAAAGTATACAGATTGGCGGATTCGGACTTTATATCATTCCTTGAACGAATCGAGAAGGCAGGAAAAACACCACTTGAAGACGTGAACGATCTGATCCGTTCAACTCAGCCGCTGGACAGGGAGTTTGATAGTCTTGAATTACTTATGCCTGTAGCTGCCCCTGAAGTATGGGCGGCCGGTGTAACCTATGCGCGCAGCAAGGAAGCTAGAAATTATGAGGCGACTGGCGGCAAGCTGAATGCATCCACCTACTATGACAAGGTGTATGATGCGGAAAGACCAGAATTGTTCATGAAATCTACAGCAGCTCGAACGGTTGGCCATTTGGATAATGTTTGCTTGAGAAGCGACTCGAATTGGCAGGTTCCGGAACCAGAGCTTGGTTTGGTTTTGAATAAGCGAGGCGATATTGTAGGATACATTATTGGCAACGATATGAGCTGCCGCGATATTGAAGGAGAGAATCCGTTATATCTTCCGCAAGCCAAGGTTTGGAAACAATCATGCTCAATTGGACCTGTCATCAGATTAGCCGAAACGATTCAAGATCCCTATCAGTTGCAGATCACTTTGCGGATATATAGGGATGGAAAAAAAGTAGTCGATGAATCAGCAAGCACAGGACAGCTTAAGCGCAAGCTGGAGGAACTCGTTTCCTTTCTGCACAGGGATAATATTGTGTACGATGGTACGGTTCTACTCACGGGAACATGTATCGTTCCTCCGAATAAGTTCACACTTGCACCTGAAGATATCATTGAAATTGAAATCACCAGCCTTGGAACACTAGTGAATACTGCTGTTATGGCCTAATAGACATTTTAAAAAGAGAGGAAGATTAAAATGGTAAATATAAATCACCCAATATATTACAACTACATTAATGGCGAATGGAGAAGCTCCGAGAGCGGCAGAACGCAGAAAAGTATAAGTCCAGCAAATAAAAATGAAGTCGTAGGTATGATCCCAGATTCGTCTAAACAGGATTTAGAGGATGCCGTTGCAGCTGCAAAGGCGGCCAAGCTCGCTTGGCGTAAGCTAACTGGATTACAGCGGGGCAATTTGCTGTTCAAAGCAGCTGATATTATGGAAAGTAGAATGAATGAAATCGGTGAAGCGATGACGAGGGAAATGGGTAAGACATTACCCGAGGCGAAGGGCGAGACGGCACGTGGAGTGGCCATTCTGCGTTATTATGCAGGAGAAGGCATGCGTAAAATTGGTGATGTTATACCTTCTTCCGATGCAGATGCATTCTTGTATACTACAAGGTCGCCGCTCGGAACGGTAGGGGTGATCTCCCCTTGGAATTTCCCAGTTGCTATTCCTATTTGGAAAATCGCACCTGCTTTAATATATGGGAACTCGGTCGTATGGAAGCCAGCAGCGGAAACAGCGGTTACAGCAGCGAAAGTTATGCAATGCTTCCATGATGCAGGCTTACCAGCCGGTGTTCTGAATATGATCGTAGGCAGTGGCAGCGTCATTGGTCAAGGTATTGCGGAACATGCTGATATTAACGGAATCACCTTCACGGGCTCCAACGCGGTAGGGCAAGCCGTAGGGCAAGCGGCGTTGGCACGAGGAGCTAAGTATCAGCTGGAGATGGGCGGGAAAAATCCGATCCTAATTGCCGCAGATGCAGACATTGATCTTGCGGTTGAAGCGACAATTAGCGGGGGTCTTCGTTCTACTGGTCAGAAGTGCACTGCGACAAGCCGAGTTATCGTAGTGAGGGATGTTTATGAGGAGTTCAAGTCGAAGCTGCTCCAGAAGGTGACTGAATTGAAGGTTGGAGATGGAATGGATGGACAGACATGGTTAGGTCCATGTGCGAATGAAAAACAAATGGAAACCGTTCTATCCTACATTAGTAAGGGTGTAGAAGAAGGGGCAGTATTGCTGTATGGCGGCACAAGACCAACTGAGGGTGCATTATCCGATGGCTTCTATGTCACGCCAGCGATTTTTGATAAAGTGACTTCAAAAATGTCGATTGCTCAAGAAGAAATATTCGGGCCTGTGCTTACACTAATCGAAGTGAATGATATTCAAGAAGCGATAGAGATTGCGAACGATACGGACTATGGTCTTAGCGCATCAATTTATACCCGTAATATCGGAAACGCTTTGCAGTTCGTTCAAGATATGGAAGCAGGTCTCGTCCGTATTAATGCAGAAACAGCCGGTGTTGAGCTTCAAGCACCGTTCGGCGGTATGAAACAGTCCAGTTCGCATTCAAGGGAGCAAGGCCAAGCCGCTATTGAATTCTATACTTCAATCAAAACCGTATTCATTAAGCCATAACGACAACACAAGGGATGGATGGTGTGAGTATGAATGAAGGCTTTGAAACGATAATGGGCAAGGATATCGATTCTTATTTTGACATCTATACGCATGCTCCGGGACCAAGCGGCTCATTGCCGCTTACCCCGGATATGCTTCGTAATTCACCAAGCGGTGATTTATTCGGATTAACACAGAACGTTGGCATGGGATGGGATCCGAAGAAGCTTTTAGGAAAGCAAATACTTATTCTTGGAACCCAAGGCGGCATTCGAGATGAGGACGGCCGCCCGATCGCTCTTGGCTATCATACGGGGCATTGGGAAGTTGGAATCATGATGAAAGCCGCAGCGGAGGAAATCGCAGGTCTTGGTGGCGTGCCGTTCGCGGGTTTCGTTAGTGATCCTTGTGATGGCCGTTCGCAAGGGACGACGGGGATGTTCGATTCACTGCCGTTCCGAAATGATGCGGCTATGGTATTAAGACGTCTTATTCGTTCCTTGCCGCAACGCTCGGCCGTATTGGGGGTAGGCACTTGTGACAAAGGATTGCCATCCATGATGTTGGCCCTGGCAGGGATGGGCAAACTTCCCGGCGTAATTGTTCCAGGCGGCGTTACTCTTCCACCGACCCAAGGCGAGGATGCAGGCAAGATCCAAACGATTGGCGCTAGATATACGAATGGTGAACTCTCGCTTGAGGAAGCGGCTGATCTCGGTTGCCGCGCGTGCGCGACACCTGGTGGAGGCTGTCAGTTCTTAGGTACAGCGGGAACGGCACAGGTTATAGCGGAGGCTCTTGGTATGACCGTTCCTCATGCAGCACTGGCACCGTCAGGACAGCCGGTGTGGGAGGAAATGGCACGGCAATCTGCGAGAGCTGCTCTCAAAATGGCGGAGAGCGGACTGACGACAGGCCAGATTGTAACGGATCATGCCATTCGTAATGCGATGGCCGTTCATGCAGCCTTCGGCGGATCTACAAATTTGCTGCTCCATATTCCTGCAATCGCACATGCGGCGGGGCTCTCCCTGCCAACGGTCGCTGATTGGGCAGAAGTCAACCGTAGTGTTCCGCGATTAGTTAGCGTTCTCCCTAATGGACCAGAACATCACCCGACAGTAAGAGCTTTCCTTGCAGGTGGTGTGCCTGAGGTTATGCTGCATATGCGCAAACTTGGTGTGCTCAATGAGAAGTCGCTTACGGTAACAGGTAATACGATCGGGGAGACGCTGGATTGGTGGGAATCGTCAGAACGCCGCCACCGCATGCGCCGACATTTGCTGGAGAACGAGGGGATTGATCCTGACCGCGTCATCTTCAGCCCGGAACGCGCCAAACAAGCGGGGCTGACCTCGACTGTGACCTTCCCGACTGGAAACATTTGCCCCGAGGGCTCTGTTATTAAATCGACTGCAATTGATCCTTCTATGGTTGACAGTGATGGGGTCTATCGCCACGTCGGCAGGGCGAAAGTGTTCACGACGGAACGTGCGGCAATCCATGCGATTAAAAACAAAGGCATCGTTGCCGGGGATATTATGGTACTCATTGGACGCGGCCCATCGGGTACGGGGATGGAAGAGACTTATCAGCTGACTTCAGCGCTCAAGCATCTGCCTTTCGGCAAGGAAGTATCACTGCTTACAGATGCACGCTTCTCGGGCGTGTCAACTGGTGCTTGTATAGGTCATATTGGACCCGAGGCCCTTGCCGGCGGACCTGTTGGCCAGCTTCGCAATGGCGATTGGATTGACATCCGTATCGACCTCCATCAATTAGAAGGTCATGTCGAAATGGTAGGCAGCGGTGAGGTGCCGGAGAATCCGGAGGTGGGAACGAATGTATTGGCTTCTAGAAAACCACATCCCGATCTCGCGAAAGACCCTGATCTTCCTGACGACACGAGGTTATGGGCTGCACTGCAAGCAGCGAGCGGCGGCACATGGCGAGGATGTGTCTATGACGTAGATAGAATCGTCAAACTGCTGGAAGCGGGTATGAACACGGCAGAAGGCCAGGAAATAATGAACAGTTAAACAAGATTTAAAGGAGAGTGGGGAACATGATTAACAATCCCATACTGCGAGGATTTCATCCTGATCCATCTATCTTGCGTGTAGGAGAAGACTATTATATTGCAACTTCGACATTTGAATGGTTCCCGGGAGTTCGTGTTCACCATTCCAAGGATTTGGTGAATTGGCGTCCGCTCACTTCGATATTGACACGTACTTCACAGTTGAATATGGAAGGCAACATCAATTCCGGTGGTGCATGGGCGCCATGCTTAAGCCATCATGACGGCGTTTTCTATCTTATTTATACAGATGTAAAAAGTCGCATGGGAGCCTTCAAGGATACTCATAATTATATGGTGACGGCGGACGATATAATGGGGCCTTGGTCTGAGCCTATTTATTTGAACAGCAGCGGTTTCGATCCTTCCTTATTTCATGATGAGGATGGTCGTCAATGGTTAGTGAATATGATCTGGGATCATAGGAAAGGGACAAACTCTTTCGCTGGCACTATTCTTCAGGAATACTCGAAGGAAAAGAAGAAACTTATTGGTCCTAAGAAAAATATTTTTCTAGGCACACATCTGAGACTAACCGAAGGGCCGCATCTATATAAACGAAATGGATATTATTACTTGCTGACAGCTGAAGGTGGAACGCAATATGAACACGCTGTCACGATGGCGCGTTCTCGGCATATCGATGGTCCTTATGAAGTCGATCCCGCGAATCCAATCTTGACATCTGCGGGCAAGCAGGAATTGGAATTACAGAAGGCGGGACATGCTTCACTAGTGGAAACGCAGAACGGCGAGTGGTATATGGTTCACCTCGTCGGTCGTCCTGTAATAGATAAGCGATGTATGCTCGGTAGAGAAACCGCCATTCAGCGCTGTCATTGGACGGATGATGATTGGATAGCTGTTGATGGAGGAGCAAATTCGCCACAATATGTGGTGCAAGCACCTCAATTGCCATCACATCCATTCCCAACTGAACCGAGCCTCGACCACTTTGATAGAGCACAGCTTGGGCTGCAATGGAACACCCTTCGCATCCCTGCAAGTCCGGATTGGCTATCCTTAACGGAAAGGCCAGGATTCTTACGGCTTTATGGTCAGGAGTCCATGAGTTCAACACATCGCCAAAGTCTTGTCGCGCGTAGACAGCAATCGATGTATTGTGAAGCAGAAACAACCATTGAATACCGTCCAGAGAATTATCAGCAAATGGCGGGATTGATTCTGTTCTACGATACCCGAGATTATGTCTATTTGCGCCTGACGCATCACGATGAATTAGGTACATGTATTGGTATTGTACAATCGAAGAATGGAATTTATAATGAAATATTGGATCAGGATATTCCAATTATGGATGGAACATACCATTTGAAGGTGAGTATTCAGCGTGAAATGGCCAGCTTCATGTATGCGGGCCAGACAGGGGAATGGAACGTGATCGGCCCACAGCTTGATGTAAGCCATTTATCTGATGAATATGCTGATTATATTCGTTTTACAGGCAATTTTATCGGTGTTTGCGTCCAAGACTTAAGCGGGGAACGCAAGCATGCTGATTTCGATTATTTCCGATATGATGAGTATGATGTTGTGCAAACGGATCATTAAATAAAGATTACAGCACACATTACGTCTTAAACGAAGGCCTTCCCATATCTTTCGGTGTTGGTGGCGTACTCAACACTTGGAGATTTGGGGAGGTACTTCTTTTTCTAGGCTTAGAAATTATATTTCCTGTATCGCTTCGGTGTAATGAAATTAATTCACTAACAAAACAATTGGCTTGAAAGAGGGACAGAATGATGAACAATGCTGTCAGATTCTTGATTAGTTCCTTAACGGGAAAAACCATCATTCGAACGATCATGTTCTCATATTTAATTGTAAACATCCTACTTTTATTGTTGCTTGGACTGTTATCCGTTCGGGATTCAACTAAAAGCGTTACCAAGGAAGTCACTCAATCCAGCTACAAAGTAATGGAGCAAGCAGCGCGCGGTCTCAGCTTCAATCTCGAAGAGGCGACTCGTCCGCTCGTTCTTCTAACAGGCCATTACTCGGTTGGCAGCTTGATGAATCCAGGCAGGGAAATGGATATCGAAGGGCGCATCCAGCATGAGAGGAATATCGCGGACGTAGCATTTGGCGTATCTTCCCTGCAATCCATGGTAAGTGATGTTTTGATATTGGGCAAAAATGGCTATGTAAACAACCTGGATGGCAGAAAATCACTTCGGTGGGATTATCCTTTCACCGAACAGACTTGGTTTAGTCAGGCGATTTCGGATACTCCAAACAAAGGATTCATTACGCTTGGACTCCATAAGCAGGACTACTACTTAGAAAATAATATTTCAAAATATAATATGCCGACGTTATCGATCGCTCTTCCGGTTAAAGATTACACCCTTAGAACGATAGGGGCTGTCATCGCTAATCTGGATTTAGCCAAAATCAACGGGATGTTTGAATTTAGCTCCTATCAAAACAATGAAAGCATCTTTATGATCGATAATGAGCAGACCATCATTGCCCACAAAGATAGTAACGCAATCGGGACAAAACTTGACTTCGAAGGTATCAAGCTTATTTATGCCAGCGATTCAGGAAGTTTCGTTACCGAGCTTGGCGGGCATGAGACACTTGTTATCTTCCACCCTACTGCCGTTCAGGGTTGGAGAATGATCTCGACGATTCCGATGTCCGTTATCAGAGGACAATCAGACTCACTGAAGTCAAATTTGATCGGTTTCATTTATCTTTGTTTGCTGCTCAACCTCCTCATATCCATCTTGAACACCGCACGAATATCCCGCCCATTTGGACGACTGCTCTCAACATTGGACAAAATTGGCGAAGACAGTATTTATATCATTAGGAATAAATATAAGTATCGCGAACTGGATTTGATAAGCGACAAATTTAGGGAACTGGTCATCCGGATCGAAACGTTGGTCAAACAAAATTATCAATCGGACATTGCACTGAAAGAAGTAGAGCTCAAAACGCTGCAGTCCCAGATCAATCCGCACTTTCTATTCAACACGCTGCAACTGCTGCAAACCGAAATTGTATGTGGAAGCACGGAGGATTCCAACCATTTGGTGTTGTCATTGAGCAGTCTGCTAAGGTATTCCATGAAGCAATCGGAAGAGATGGTGGAACTGGAACAAGAAATTCAGAACGTCAGGGATTATCTCTATATTGTGAATAAAAAATATGACGATCGAATTGACATCGAGTTTCTTATTCCGGACGAGTCTATTCTAAAAAACAGAACGATAAAGTTGATCCTGCAGCCACTCGTAGAAAACGTAGTTATTCACGGATTTGGCGAGAATCCGCAGTCAGCAAAAATGACGATTAGGGTTATGACAGTCAAAAAAGGAATTATGATCGTCATCCAAGACAATGGTAAAGGGATATCGAGAAGCCGAAGCCGTCACTTGGCTAGGCAATTGAACCAACAAGACTTTAAGCCGGACAGGATAGGTCTATTCAACGTCAATCAGCGTATCCGATTGAAATTCGGAACTGATTATGGACTTAAGATTAGAAGCAGGCAAGGGATATTTACAACGGTTTATATCGTTTTGCCCAGAACGTGACATCTTCGGGGAGGTAGCGAGCGTGAAATTGCTTATTGTGGACGATCAATTATCTTTACATAGATATTTAGATAAAGTGATGGATTGGAAGGAGCTAGGGTTTACGAAGGTGCAGCATGCATATGACGGAGCAGAAGCGGCCAACATGGTAGAATCCTTCCGCCCCGATCTGATGATCATGGATATTCATATGCCATTGGTCGACGGGATCGAGTCGCTGAAGCGGATTCAACATTTGGACAAAATACCACGTACAATTATTTTAAGTGCGTTTGATCAATTCGAATATGCCAGGGATGCGCTTCGACTTCAGGTTTCCCAGTACCTGTTAAAGCCAGTCGACGCCGAATTGCTTAGGGATGCTTTGCGCGAGCTGATTCAACAGTCCGTATCGGATGCTCAGAAATCGATTCGCAGTGAACTGGATCGGACGATATACTCTGGACAGATCGAAGCAGCTTCGTTGATGAGCTTCCGAGACTGCCTGGAATTTATTTCCATTAAACGTTTTGCTATTTTGACATTCGAGGATAGTCTGCCATCGGAGAATGATTATTCCTGCTTGCTGCAAGAACAAGCGGTCATCAAAATCCACTGTGTTATGTGTTATAAAAACCGCAAGGAGCAAGTGGTGCTAGTTGGCGGGGGGGATGATCTGTCTAGCGGTCAATTGAGGGAATTAAGTGAATCTGTGATGGAAAAAGTGGCGGAGTCAACACCGTCTCACACATTGTCTGTCGGAATCAGCTCAATTGCCCAAGATGCCGCATTTCTGCCACAGCTAATTTCCGAGAGCACGCTAGCGGTAAGAGCGCCTGCTTCGGAAACCGGATCCAAGCTTCAGGATGCTGTGCGGCGGATTAAACCGTTTGTAGAAGGCCGATATCAAGAGGATTTATCTTTGCAATCAGTGGCAGATCGCTTCGATATAGACAAGTATCAATTAAGTCGTGCGTTCAAACAGGAATTCGGTGTGAATTATTGGACTTATGTGATCCAGGTGCGGATGATTAAAGCCGCAGAACTACTCGTTGGAACGAATTGGAGGAATAATCACATCGCGGAGCATATCGGTTTTTTGGACGAGAGCCACTTTAGCCGCGCTTTCAAAAAGTATTTCGGCGTTACGCCTAAAGAGTACCGGGCATCGTCTATTCGTCCCAACTAATCGAATAAGCCGCTTGTGCAACATTTGACAACAAATGATGCAACATTATGAATTCAGATTCAAGCGAGTCCATATTATACTCTACATGTAAGTGCTTACAACTAGTACTTATTACAAAAAAAGATTACATGGGGGTTAGTCAAACATGAAGAAAACGTCTCTGCTGTTATTAATCACTATCCTTTGTTTGTCAGTCGTGCTCGCTGCATGCGGCAAAAACAGCAATACGGGAAATACAGGCAATACCGGCAATACCGGCAATACCGGCAATACCGGTAATGAAGGTACGACCAACAATGCTACAAAGGGTAAAAATACACCTAAACCAGTCAAGCTAAGCATTCTTGCATGGAACAATGAAAAAGAGATGAAACCTGTTATTGACGGCTTCAAAGAAAAATATCCGCATATTTCATTCGATTTTCAATTTGCTCCACCTGTAAAAGATTACATTGCTAAACTTCAGACGATGCTGTTGTCTAATACGGCACCTGATATTTTCATCATCGCCGCAGAAAACCGTAATGAGATTATCGATGGCGGTTACGCACTCGATTTGACTGACGAACCATTCATGTCCGTTATGTTGGACAGTAACAAACCGATGCTTAGTAAAGCTGGAAGAACGTATGCCTTCACGCAAAGCGGATGGGCAGGCGGCTTGTTTTATAACAAACAATTGTTTCAAAAAGCTGGCATCACTCAATTGCCAGAAACATGGGATGAGTTCATTCAGGACTGCTTGAAGCTTAAAGAAGTGGGCATCATTCCACTCTATGACAGAATGCATGATATTACGATTATTCATTCCGCCATGTTCGGCAGCAATGTACTTTCTAAAGACCCAACGTTCGACGAGAAGCTGTTTAAGGGCGAGGCAACATTTGCTGAAGGATGGACTGAAGTGTTAACGATGTGGAAGGAAGGACTTATCGATAATAAAATTTTGACGCCAGACATGATTGGACTGACAGGTGACCAAGTGATGAACGAGTTCTCCCTTGGCAACGTGGCAATGTTCCCTGGCGGCCCTTGGAACATCGCTACAATTGAGAAAACGAATCCCGACATTGAGTTCGAAATTATGGCGATTCCAGGAAAAGAACCAGGCAACAAATATTATAACGGTGCTCCTGGTGTAGGTTTCGCTGTCAACAGTAAAACGAAAAACAAGGAAGAAGCTTTGCTGTTCCTCGAGTATATGACAACGCAAGAAGGGTTGAAGCAATTCGAGGAAGGCACAGGCGGCATCATTACAGCTCACGGCTATGAAAGCAAAGTACACCCAGCGTATGCACCAGCATATAACGACGGGCTGATGGCAGGAAAGATTTACTTGCCAATGGTATCGTGGGACAGGCATCAAGAAGCGCTGCGCAATCAATTCCTTGTATCGATCCAAGATATAGCAGTAAACAAAATAACACCGGAGCAAGCAACGGCTTCACTAGATAAGAAACTGAAAGAAATGGAAAATAAATAATCGGAATTAGGTTAAGCAGAGGGATAGTGAAACCTACTACCCTCTCTTCAACTCTTTACGCCTTGATCCTCTATTAATTGTATGCTTCCGATGCAGTTTTATCGACTGCCGACATAATCTATCAAAGTCTCAAAGGAGGCAAATTATGGTCAAATTTGTTCGTCAACTACAGTTTCAATTGTTTTTGCTTCCGATTCTAGCTATATACTCATTGTTTACGATCTATCCGCTGATCAAATCGTTTTTCTTGAGTTTTACTAATTTTGACGGATATACGGAGGCATATGATTTTATTGGCTTGAAAAACTATGTGCGGATATTTAGTGATGATGCGATTACATCCGCCATTTCCTATACGTTATTTTTTACTTTTGGCAAGGCTTTACTTGTTACGTTGTTAGCTATCCCGCTCGCTATGATATTGGATCAAAAGTTTTTAACAAGAAACATTCATCGCGCCATCTTTTTCTTCCCGTCAATCCCAAGCGGTTTGCTGCTTGCCTATATTTGGGGATTTATTCTTGCACCGATTGGGTCGGGCGTACTGAACACTGTCCTTAGAGAGTTGTTTAATATCGGTCCGCAGCCATGGCTGTCCGCTCCGTTACTGGCGAAACTGTCAACGATCGTCGTGGCAACATGGGCGATAACAGGGTGGCACGCAGTGTTGTATTTGGCATTTCTGCAATCCATTCCGAAAGATTATTATGAAGCTGCCTCAATAGATGGGGCGAACCGTTTACAGCAAATTCGGTTTATAACTTTTCCGCTTCTCGCACCTGCGATGACGGTCAGCGTCATGCTGCTGCTTACCGGCGGGCTCAAAGTATTCGAGATTCCATTCGCACTGACGAAGGGCGGGCCTGGATATGAAACTTACTCGATAACCCAGGTAATCGTATTAAGGGGAATATCTGAAACACAGTACGGCCTAGCATCGGCAATGTCGATCGTCTTTTTCCTAATCGTGTTAGCGATTGCTATCTTCCAAGTTACAGTAATGCAACGAAGGGAGCAGGGCATACAATGACGAAGACCTTTAAAAAACGGTTATGGATTCTAGACATACTCATGCTCCCTGCCGGATTGATTGCGTTCTTCCCGTTTTATTTGATCATTGTCAACACGTTCAAAACGATGCAAGATGCCGCAAGGAGCCCGATGGCTCTCCCTTCGAAATGGATCTTTAAAAACTATGTCCAGGTTTTCGAGGAAACATCGATCTTGCGCAGCTTTTTGAACAGTTTGACAATCACCGCCTGTTCTGTCGTATTGATTGTTTTAATTGGTGCGATGGCGGCATACCCGGTTGTGTTCAATGCGAATCGATTAACACGGTTTGCTATGCTCTATTTACTTGCCGGATTTATGATTCCTTTCCAAGCGACTCTCATTCCCTTATTCCAACTGATGAGTGATTTGCACCTGATCGACAAAATATACGGTTTGATCATTCTGTATATGAGCGGCTCTGTTTTCGTCTTCTTCCTAATGACGGGCTATATGAAGTCGATACCGCGGGAGCTGCCCGAAGCGGCCGTCATCGATGGCTGTAGTGTAGGGGGCATCTTCTGGCGAATCATCTTTCCGCTGCTTAAGCCCATTACGATAACGAGTATCATCTTTCAGACGATGTGGATATGGAACGACTTTTTGGCACCTATGCTGTTTTTGAACTCATCCTCCAAATCGACACTCGTTCTGCAAATCTATAAAGCCAAAGGCGAATTTACCGTTGATTGGCCGATGTTCATGACACTTACGGTCATCACCTTGGTGCCGATATTCATCTTCTTTATTATTATGCAAAAGCATATCGTCAAGGGTATCGCCGCCGGCGCTGTCAAAGGCTGATATGTTGCCGAAATCAATAGATTAGTTTGGAACGCCTGATTCTATTATCGGGCGTTTTTTTTACGTGCCTTACATTCGCACAATCTAAGGGGTTCAAAGCCACTCGCTAACTTTACCCTTTAAAGTGCCGTAGTCGAAGAAGTTGTCCTAGCTTTATAAGGAAGAAGGACGCAGGATGGAGAAGAACATGCAGATAACTGAGGGAAGTCTAGTAGTTTCCTTAGTGCAAACGCAGACAAGGTAGGGGGAGGTATAACCTTAAGGGAAAGCCAAATCGATGGGCTGCGAAATGGTAGATCGCTCCGTAGTAGTGAGTAAGTCCGAACGAATGAAAGCTGCTCTTTCGTGCTACAACAAATTGCCATTGGATTTAAATATACTTCGAACAAGAGGATATAATATAATAAGGTCTGGTTGTAACAAGCTGCTTTTTAAAATAACAAAAGAGAAGGTAAAGTAAATGCTAAAAAAACTTTCAAATAGAGTACACTATATGCCCCATTATTCGGAGACTGATCGTCCAACACTCGGTTTAATTTGTGGAGACGAGTTTAGCGTGATCGTTGATTCAGGCAATTCACCTGCTCATGCAAGGGACTTCCTCAATTTCGTTGGACAAATGGATATTGCACCGGTGAAGTTTGTTGTTCTTACACACTGGCATTGGGATCATATTTTCGGTATGAACACGATGAAGTTATTGTCAATTAGCCATGACCTAACGAAAGAAAAGATACAATATTTGAAAACTCTAGCATGGGATGACGCTTCATTAAATGCCCGGGTAGAGACCGGCGAAGAAATTGAGTTTTGTAGAGATATGATCAAACGTGAAATGCCGACAAGGGATCATTTGGAGTTGAAGGCACCTGATATTTCTTTTAATAGCAAAATAGAGATGGATTTGGGTGGGGTGTCCTGTATCGTTGAGCATGTTGGAGGAGTTCACGCACAGGATTCGTCCATTGTATATATTCCTGATGAAAAGGTAATTTTTCTAGGCGATTGTATTTATCAGGACTTTTATAGCGGGGAATGGAGTTATGACCTAAACGTACTCACCATCTTATTAGATAAAATAAAAAAGTACGATGTGGATTACTATGTGACAGGGCATCAGGATCCAAAAACGCATGCAGAAATGTGGAGCTTTTTGGATGAACTAACTCATATCGGGGAAATCGTGGATAAAGAAGCTGACCTGAATAAAGCTGTTTCCAAATTTAATGAGGTAAAGAAGACAATGCCTAATGAAGAGCAATTGGAGTATATCCAAAACTTTGTAGCTGGAAATCAGAAGCGATTGTTACGGAATGAAGCTTAGGGAGTTAAAGAAAGATAGGCTTGTCATATGGCCATTCGAACAGCACATACGTCAACCTCGAATCTAGTTAATCGAACTTCGAGGGTTGCATTGGGCTTGTGTAATTCGAAAAGCCGTGAGTGATCAACACAGGCAGTCTAGCATTAGTTGGTAAAACAATGGACTATGCTATTGCTGCATAATTTAATCCAACAGTATTTTCAACTATGGCATCATTATGCATTGACATATCTAGATTTAACGATATAATAATTGTCATGAACCCAATACTCATCTTTAAGGCGCTGGCGAATGAAACACGCTTGAATATTCTCGATTGGTTAAAGGAACCTGAGAAACACTTTCCCACGCAAGAAGGCGGTGAAAGTAAAAAAATCGGGGTTTGTGTCAGCCACATTCAGGAAAAGGCAGGTTTATCTCAATCGACCGTTTCTCAGTATCTTTTACTGCTTCAGAGGGCCGGTTTGTTACAAGCGAACCGCTATGGTCAATGGACGTATTACAAAAGAAACGAAGAGGCTATTCAAGAATTGGCTGTTTATATGAAAAATGGTTTATAGGACCGGATACAGGCATACATGGCTGATACCCTGCATTGGATATCTTCCATGTATCTAATTCCCTAATATATCGAGAAAAATAGATATATAGATATACAAATGAGTTATCCGAATATGGGGCATAATTTGTAAAACAACACCAACCAAATTTAAAGGAGAAATCAACTTGACAACAGCTGCTCACCTAAATAAATTTCCCCGTCTTTTGTCTGATATACAGATTGGTAAACTGAAACTAAAGAATCGTATTGGTGTAGCGCCAATGACCAGAATTAGCGCATCTGAAGACGGCCAAGCAACCAAAATCATGATGAATTATTATGAAAGCTTTGTACAGGGCGGTTTTGGATTCTTGATCACGGAAGGCGCCTATCCCGATGAAATGTATAGCCAAGGGTATCTGAACCAATCAGGAATTGCAAATGAGAAGCATATCGATGCATGGAGAAAAGTAACCGGGGCGGTTCATCAAGCCGGATCAAAGATCATTGTCCAATTGATGCATGCAGGTGCGCAGTCACAAGGAAATCGTTATAAGAGCGAGATCATCGCGCCCTCTGACATACCAGCAAAAGGTGAACAGCTTCCGTTCTATGTCGGGGAGGGCCCTTACAAGAAACCAAAACAAATGACAAAAGAAGACATTCAAGAGGTTGTTCATGGTTTTGCGGAAGCGGCCAAGAGGGCAAAAGAAGCAGGGTTCGATGGCGTGGAAATCCATGGTGCCAACGGCTATTTACTTGATGAGTTTCTGACGGATTATATGAATGAAAGAACAGATGAATATGGAGGTTCAACAGAGAACCGGATTCGTATTCTGATTGAGGTCGCTAACGCAGTGCGTGAAGCGGTTGGGGCTGATTTTGTCGTAGGAATCCGTATCTCCCAAGGGAAAGTCAGTGACTACCATCATAAATGGGCTGGGGCTGAAAAGGATGCCGAAATCATTTTTTCAAGTTTCAGCAGGGCGGGCCTGGATTATATCCATGTAACCGAATATGATGCGACTCGGGCGGCATTTGAAGGAACTGAACTTACGCTTGCCGCATTGGCTAAGAAATTCGGTACTGTACCAGTGATGGCGAATGGCAATCTCGAAGATCCTGATAAAGCGGAACAGTTATTGATGCGTGGTGATGCTGATCTTATTACCTTGGGTAAAGGAGCGCTTGCCAACCATGACTGGCCTCAGCGCATCCTGACAGAGCAGCCTCTGCGGGAGTTTAATCCAGAAATTTTAGGACCAAAAGCCAATATAAAAGAACAGGAATTGATAATTACAAATGATTAAGGTGGGGTAAGCAGTTGGAGCATGACGGATACCGAAAAATGTATCAGAAAAATAAGTTGACGCTTGGGTTTGTGTTACCAACCGAAAAGATGACAAAGACGCCGCACATGGAAAATCAGCTGCATCTGGCTCGCAAAATCGAAGATTACGGATTTGCTGCACTTTGGCTGCGGGATGTAACCATGCAGAATCTTCACATAGACGATAATGGCCAAATGTATGATTTATGGATTTATTTAACTTATCTCGCCGCGCATACAAAAGAAATCATGTTAGGGACTGCGGGTGTCGTCCTTCCGTTGCGTCACCCAGTCCGAGTAGCAAAGGAAGCCGCATCCATACACCGCTTGTTTCCGAACCGATTAATTATGGGTGTAGCTTCGGGGGATCGCGAAATGGATTTTACGGCTTTGGGAGTCCAAAAAGAGGAAAGAGGTGAGCTCTTCCGGGAGAGCTATGAATTTATTGACGGGCTACTGCGGAATGAGAATGCATCGATTGAATCGAACCTAGGCGTTTTTGACGGCAGTGAAATGCAGTTGATTCCCCGTCCCGTAACAGCAATTCCGACGATGGTGACGGGATTCAGCCAACAAACCATGAATTGGATTGCTGAACATGGCGATGGTTGGATACAGTACCCCAGAAATGTTGATAAACAGGAAATGCTTATCCGGGATTATCGCACATTGATGGAGATGAAAGCGCCCGGCGTGTTTAAACCATTCTCTCAAACTTTATTTATTGATTTATCGGAAAATCCTGATGATTCACCGGAGGAAATTCCATTAGGCTATCGTCTCGGACGCCATCATTTGGTGGAGTTGCTTCATAGATTTCAGCGAATAGGCGTCAACCATCTCGCTTTTGTCCTGTATTTTTCCTGGCGTCCTCCGGAGGAGGTCATCCAGGAGTTGGGTGAAGAGGTATTGCCTTATTTCCCTACCCATCAGATGACCATTACAACATGAATATCACACAATAATGAATAAAGGAAGTATGCCATCATGTCAGACATTGCGAATACGCCATTATCCGTGCTCGATCCCTCACCTATCATTGAAGGTGGTTCGGCTGAACAGTCACTTGCCAATACCCTTGTTTTGGCAAAGAAAGCCGAACAATGGGGCTACAAACGTTTTTGGCTTGCGGAGCATCACAATTGGATCGGAATGGCCAGTTCCGCATCCCCGATCGTGATTGGCAGGGTGGCCTCCGTGACACAGAACCTCCGCATCGGTTCAGGGGCCATGCTGCTTTCCCATTACTCACCGTTCACGGTGGCGGAGCAATTTGGCACTTTGGAGGCTTTCTTTCCGGGGCGGATTGATCTTGGGTTGGGACGGGCGCCTGGCACAGATCGGTACACAGCAAATCTAATCCGTCAACGGACTGCCGGAGAACCTGAATTTGATGAGCGGCTGCAGGAACTGATAGCTTATCTGCATGGTTCCGGAACGGCAACCGGGAATGGTGCCCATCGCTTCCGCGCCATTCCCGGTGAACAATCGAAGGTACCGATATGGCTGTTAGGCTCGGCCTTGTACAGCGCCGAATTGGCCGGAAAGCTGGGCTTGCCCTATTCGTTTGCAGGCCACTTCGCTCCAGGCAATATGATGGATGCGTTGGCCGTTTACAGGGAGAACTTCCTACCGTCCCCGATGCTGGATAAACCCTATGTGCTTTTATCCGTACAAGCTGTTGCCGCCGATTCTGATAAAGAAGCACAAAGACTTGCCACTTCTATGTACCAAAAGTTTTTGCTGCTAACACGCGGACAAACCGCTCTGCTTCAGCCTCCGGTTGACGACATGGATTCCGTCTGGAGCAACGAGGAACGAAAAGCGGTTGAAGAACAACTGTTTACTTCCCTCATTGGTGATCCATCCGCTATTAAACAGCAATTGCGTGAGTTGATTGAAAGGACCGGGGCGGATGAAATCATGGCGCACACCGAAATATTCGATCATGAGGCCCGTTTGCGTTCTTATGAAATTTTGGCGAATGCGGCAAAATAACAAAAATGAAATGAGGAAGACGATATGTCTGCAAATAAAACAAACAAACGACTGAGCGATATACCATTCTCCGTGCTAGATCTATCTCCTATCGTCGACGGCGGCAGTCCTGCCGAGTCGTTTCGCAACACACTGGTCCTTGCCCAGCATGCAGAGAAGTGGGGTTATAACCGGTACTGGCTCGCGGAACACCATAATATGCCTTTTATCGCCAGCTCCGCCACTTCCGTTGTGATCTCCCATGTCGCGGCTGGCACATCCACAATCCGGGTGGGCTCAGGTGGTATCATGCTTCCCAATCATTCGCCGCTAGTGATCGCGGAGCAGTTCGGGACGCTTGAATCCCTGTTCCCGGGACGCATCGATCTCGGTCTTGGACGGGCACCCGGCACAGATCAGCGTACCGCTCGCGCGCTGCGTCGCGACGGCAGGAATGACGGCCAGGATTTCGCTGAGCAATTGGACGAGCTGCGGGCCTATTTCGATCCCTCGTTAGCATCAGGCACTATGCATGTCAAGGCGATCCCCGGGGAGGGACTAACTATTCCCATCTGGCTGCTCGGCTCCAGCGGGTACAGCGCACAGCTGGCCGGGCAGCTCGGTCTGCCGTTTGCTTACGCTAGTCACTTCTCGCCCGGCAACACCGTGCCGGCGTTGGAATTATATCGGCGTTCTTTCAAGCCTTCGAAAGTACTGGAGAAGCCATACGCTATGGTCGGTGTCAACGTTATTGCCGCCGATACAGATGAGGAAGCGAACCGCCTGGGAACAACGCTGCAGCAGCAATTCCTAAACCTGATCCGGGGCAAGGAAGTGCAGCTGCAACCGCCTGTGGACAGCATGGACAGCTTATGGAGTGAGTACGAGAAACAAGCGTTGGAGCAGCAGCTTGGCTCGTCCATCTTCGGTAGTCCTGGAACGGTGAAAGAAAAGCTGCAATCTTTCTTGAACGATACCCAAGCTGACGAAATAATGGTCATCGCCCAGGTGTTTGACCACGAGGCACGCCTGCGTTCCTATGAAATCGTCGCAGATATCATCAAACCGTAACCCACTAGTAAGCATTATACCTGAACCATGCTTGTCGGTAGCATAAAAAATGAAAATATTTAGGCAGCGTTAACCTACCTGAATAACACAAAAGGAGAAATACAAACATGAATTCTAAATCTAAAGTTGCTTTTAAACCATTTACTTTCCGTTCTGGCATCGAAATAAAGAACCGAATTGTGATGGCACCCATGACCAATACTGCTTCCCATGATAATGGTGAGGTTTCAGATGAAGAAGTTGCCTATTATCATAAGCGTGCCGGTGGTGTGGGCATGGTGATTACCGCATGCACTTACGTAACCAGAAACGGAAAAGGGTTCCCTGGCGAATTTGGAGCAGATTCTGATTTTTTAATTCCTAGTCTAAAACGGGTAGCAACAACTATCCAAGAAAAAGGATCCAAGGCCATCTTGCAAATTTTTCATGGCGGTAGAATGTGTCCGCCGGAGCTATTGCCCGATCTTCAGCCCATTGCCCCAAGTGCTGTAGCAGCGGAACGCGAGGATGCTATAAAACCGCGTGAAATGACGGCTGAAGAGATAACTGATATGGTTAAGGCCTTTGGAGAAGCAACTCGAAGAGCCATCGAAGCAGGATACGATGGAGTGGAAATTCATGGTGCTAATACGTATTTAATTCAGCAATTCTTTTCTCCGCACTCAAATCGAAGAACGGATCAATGGGGAGGTACGCTCGAAAAGCGTATGGCTTTCCCGCTAGCTGTTGTAGAAGCAGTTAAGAAAGCTGTTAAGGAACATGCAAAAAAACCTTTCATCATCGGCTATCGTCTATCTCCAGAAGAAAGGGAGAATCCGGGTATCACCATGGATGATACGTTGCATTTAGTGGACAGATTGGCTGATCAGCAATTGGATTACCTCCACATTTCGGTGGGAGCATTTTGGAACGGCTCGATCCGTGATGCAAATGATCAAACATCGCGTGGTGTAATGATTCATGATCGAGTTGGTGATCGAATTCCAGTAATGGGTGTTGGGATGCTGCGCACACCCGATGAAGTGATGAAAGCATTGGAAACAGGGATACCTTTAATCGCTTTAGGGCGGGAATTGATTATGGAACCTCATTGGGTACAGAAGGTAGAAGCTGGTGAAGAAGAAAAAATTCGTACCACTTTATCAAAAGAAGATCAAAAAGAGCTGGTGATTTCAGATCAGATGTGGGAGTACTATACAAGCATACCAGGTTGGTTCCCCATCGTTTAAGCAGAGTTAGAGCAATAAGTTAAAAAAATAAAAGGCAGTTCAGCAAGTTACTAACTTGGTTGAATTGCCTTTTAAATAAGTCCAAATATGCATCATAACGCAAGCATGTAAGATGCTGAGATATGATTATGATGAAGAGGAGTATTGCTTGATGACAAAGAGTAGAATGAATCCTAAGGTTGATGGATTTTTAAGCAAGGCTAAAAAGTGGAAGGACGAATATGAGAAGTTGAGAAATATCGTTCTTGACTGTGAGCTAACCGAAGAATATAAGTGGATGCATCCTTGTTACACGTTTCAGAATAAAAACATAGTTTTAATACATGGATTTAAAGAATACTGTGCGCTTCTGTTTCACAAAGGTGCCTTGTTAAAAGATGCTAATGGTATCCTAATCCAACAAACGGAGAATGTGCAGGCGGCGCGCCAGATTCGGTTCACCAATGTTCAAGAAATAGTTGAAATGGAAACCATATTGAAAGCCTATATTTATGAAGCCATTGAAGTTGAAAAAGCCGGTTTGGAAGTGAATTTTAAGAAAAACTCAGAATACATAATTCCTGAAGAATTACAGAATAAATTCGATGAAATCCATGCCTTGAAAACTGCTTTTGAAGCACTGACGCCCGGACGGCAAAGAGCATACATTTACTATTTTTCTGAACCCAAACAATCCAAAACGAGAGAATCAAGGATTGAAAAATATATGCAGCATATTCTGAGTGGGAAGGGATTAAATGATTAAGCCGAGGATATTTCGCTCGGTCTTTTTTATACGTCAGACGTTAGGAATAGGCTGATATAGCGATTTTGGTATTTTCCCTTCAGGTCGTTTCAACATATGTGGAGGAACAGGGATACATCACTCGCCATTAAACTAAGAGGCAAATTAAGAGTGAAGTTACTTACACTATTAGTGAAGGCAGCTTCTCTAGCAAACGTTTGAACTGGGCATAATTAGACGATAGTGAAGAAATGTTCACTAATGGTGAACCTAAGTTCAGCAAAAGTGAGGTTAGCTTCACACATTAGCCAAACGTACTAATGATGAGGAAAATTAGTGAGGTTTGCTTCACTCATAGTGAAGTTCAATTCGCTAATCCAGTACGGCCACTACCTTCCAGCACGAAATCAACAGTACACCGCTTAAACATAAGTTTGATCGAGTACAAGAGGAGGTGAAGTGGAGGATTCGCCTCGCTTAATTAGTCCTTTACATACAGTTATTTGGAAAATATTATTAAATGGAGAGACATATAAGGATTAATATTGAAATGATTGGCAGATACAGTATAGAGAAGCGTCGAAATCGTATTCTGTAAGTAAGTAATACGACAAACTAAGGTCTATGAAAGGATGAAAACATGGAAGGAAACAAAACCACTTTTGAATCCATTGATGACTATATTTCAAATTTTCCACAAGAGGTGCAGGAAATACTTGAATCGCTAAGAAAGGTTATCAAGGAGTCTGCACCAGCTGCAAAGGAAAAAATAAGCTATCAAATGCCTGCTTTTGATCTGCATGGAAATTTGGTGTATTTCGCTGCTTATAAAAAACACATCGGATTCTATCCGACTGCAAGTGGAATACGTGCGTTTAAGCATGAATTGTCACAATATAAAGGGGCAAAAGGGTCAGTCCAATTTCCTATAGAAAAGCCAATGCCTTATGAATTAATAAGCAAGATTGTTAAATTTAGAATGGCTGAAAATATAGAAAAAGCAGGAAACAAAATGAAAAAGAAGAATTAAATAGTAGTTAAATGAAATGGAGGTAATCAGATGGGGAATGTAAAGTTAACAGGTCCAACCATGGTATTACTGGTCAGTCATTTAGAGGCATCCGTCGAGTTTTATAAAAAGCTTGGATTTGAGTATGAACTTATTGGAGGACCGGATGTACAGCATGTTCATATGACTAGAGATTCTGTTACGTTTATTTTGCATCAAGCAAAGCATTCAGCGGACGTTAGGCCATTCTCCTCTGTGGAGGGCGGATTATACTTTGACGCCTTTTGTTATACGGATGTAAGAGAATTACTTGAAGAGATTACAGCCATTGGGGTAGAGATTGTAAATGGTCCTCATTTGAATGATTTTTTTAGTGAATTTACAATTCAAGATGTAGACGGATACCGCATTGCATTTGGTGGATAAAGTCTATTTACTTGAAAATATGATAAAGTGGATGTTTCTTAGACTTTGAAATGAAACGTATCCAACGGACCAAAGAGGAGATATTACAGATGGCAATCATCGACCAATTAGCTACATCACTTAACCGCAAAGACGAGGCTCCCAATCAGGAGCTAGCCAAAAATATTGCTGACCAAGCCGATAAAAACGCAGTGAAAGAGCTTGTTGACCTCTTAAACCACAAGGACAAAAATATTCAAAGCGATGGCATTAAGGTTCTCTATGAAATCGGGGAGCTCGAACCGTCTTTAATTGCGGATTACAGCAAAGAATTGATAGCTCTTCTAGACAGCAAAAACAATCGTCTAGTGTGGGGAGCTATGACGGCGCTGGACACAATAACACTTATAACTCCGAGCGCCATTTATTCGGAAATTGCAAAAATTATCGATATAGCCAACATGGGCTCTGTTATTACGAGAGATCATGGAGTAGGTATACTGATTAAACTTGCTTCTACCGAGCAATATGCTGAACATGCATTTTCCTTGCTTGTTGAGCAGCTTAAGAACTGCCCGACAAACCAGCTTCCGATGTATGCAGAGAATGCGGTTCCTATTATTAATGATAAGAATAAAACGATGTTCATAGACGTACTTGCATCACGACTTAGCGAAATTGAAAAAGACTCGAAACGCAAGAGAGTGGAGAAAGTTATGAAGAAGCTTAATGCTTGAAGGGGATCGGAGATGGATTGAAAGAGGGGACGAGCCCCTCTTTTTTATTTTGCCCGTGCAGCAGTTAGATTCCTGCAAGAAGTTAATTTCCTGTAATTATTTTTCGGAGGACTGATGTAATCAGCTTATGATCTTGATCGCCGGGCAGTCCGGATACAGCGATTGTTCCAATTACGCCGAAACCGCGGGCATATATGGGGAAAGCACCGTTATAGGGAGCATAGAGCGATGGTAATAATGAATAACGCTCGGCTAGCGTTGTGTTCGCAGCTCGTAATTCCACTTCCATACGATAGGAGCTGATTCCGAATCGATTAACAACGCGAGCTTTCCGCATGACCCAGTCATCATTGTCCGCCGAAGTACCCGGGCACGCATAATGAAATAGCTGTTGTTCTCCACGTCTAATATCGATAGTAACGGATTTGCCTTCTAATTTAGCTTGATCAATTAATCCAAGTCCAACCTGCAGTGCTGTTTCGTTCGTAAACGAATCGAATTGAAGCTCCACTTCCTCTCCAGCTAATTCAGCAAGGAGTTGTTCGTGATCCATGATTTCGTGCTCCTTTATAAGGATATATTTAGCTCTGAAGCGGTCTTGCGTATGTAATCACTAGCTTGCTTATACTGATCATTAGTCGATAGATGCTCGATAATTAACGTAGTATCAGGATGCAGCTTGTTCAGTTCGGTAAGGAATATACGGTAATCGAGATTGCCTTGACCGGGGATAACCTCATCCAAATGAACTGTTAATTTGCCTCCTAACAAAATATCCTTGGCGTGACAATTCCGAATATTAGGCCCAAGCTTGGCGAAAAAGTCCTTGATTATCTCACCATTTCGGTAATACGCACGTGGACTGCTTATAATGTTCACGGGATCGAAATGAACACCAAAGCCTTTTCGGTCTATAGCTTTAATCAATGAAAGATAGGTGTCGGCTGAATCTGGGAATACCCACGGCATCATCTCCAATGCGAATACGGTGCGTTCTGGTTTAACGGCATCAATAATTTCACGCGTCGTCTCCACGATTAGCTCGAAAGTCTCATCGCTGAAATTGTCTGGATCGGGACCGTCCCATTGTTCGCCACGAGAACCGGCTATATTCACACAGCATTGCGCAGCCATTCTTTCCGCCAGTTCCAGACGTTTAATGCAATATGCAATGGCATCGCGCCTTGATTCCTCGTTTCGGCTGATGGGGTTGCTCCATGCACCGACTTCAGAAATGAGAATATCGTTCTGTGCTGCTGCGAGTAGATAATCGTCGAGCTCGCCAATATCATCATCTCCGTTTATCGGGCATGTCATTGCGCGAAAGCCTGCTTGCTTAAGTGCATGTGACCAGCTTTCCGGATTTTTGTTTTCAAGAAAAACTTGCCCTCCAAGTCTCATCTTCATCCCGTCCTTTGTCCCCATAATCTAGCACTAGAATAAATAGTATTGATGAGCAAAGTATACCATAAACACGCGTTTATACAAGAGCTATGATTGTGGTTTTTCTTTGTTGCATACGACGATAACCGTTGAAAAATCAGGAATGATTAGGGGACAAATGGGGCATTTTAGAACGGATATCTGAAAATTTATACATGCTTTTGAAACCAGCTATCCTGCGAAAAACTGTAAGGAGGAATATAACATTGACTTTGCTTACAAATAAAAAGGATAAGATGCAGCCGCCCATGCCAGCAGCACTTTCGCCCACACTCGGGCAGTATTTATTCGATTGTCTGAAAGCGGAGGGCATTACAGAAATTTTCGGCGTACCCGGCGATTACAATTTCAGCCTTCTGGATACGTTGGAGCAATATGAAGGAATCCGTTTCATCAATGGACGCAACGAGCTGGGAGCGGGGTATGCTTCAGACGGCTATGGACGGCTACGAGGCTTGTCGGCGCTTATTACAACCTTTGGCGTTGGAGAGATGAGTGCCTGCAATACTATAGCGGGAGCGAACAGCGAATATGTGCCGCTTGTGCATATCGTAGGAGCTCCGAAATCGATGGATCAGCAGGAGCATAAGCTGATGCATCATACGCTGCTGAACGGAGATTTCGACATATTCCGGCAAGTGTACACACACCTGTGCGCCTATACGGCGATTTTGACACCGGAGAACGCAGAACAGGAAATCCCGTTAGCAATAAGCATAGCCAAGTGATCGCGCAAGCCAGTCTATATGATGGTAGCGATTGATCTGGTCACAAAGCCCATCATTCAGCGAGTTGTCCCGGAAGAGAAGCAGAGCACGACAAGCAAGCCTGCCCTTGAGGCAGCCATTAAGCATATTCACGGACTGATGAACGGAACAAACAATGTGGTGCTTCTTTCGGACATGCTGACGCTTCGCTATGGGTTAAAAGATGCTGTTCAACAGTTGGCGCTGCGCTTAAACCTACCATCCGTTTCGCTCCTGCTTGGCAAGAGCAGCTTTGACGAACGGCATCCGAATTATATTGGCGTATACGGCGGAGCTTTCGGCAGCGATCAGGTAAGGAATATGGTTGAAAGCGCAGACTGTGTGATTGCGGTCGGAATGATCTGGACCGACATCAATTCAGCGAATAATACAGCGAGGCTTGACCGTCTTCGCCTGATCGACATCCAGCCAGAGTTTGTACGTGTAGGAGAATCTATGTACGAACAGGTAATGGCGGTGGATCTCATCGCAGCCTTGAACGCGAGCGGTTGGACTCGAAGCGGGGCTTTACCTCAGATTTCCTTCCCTTATGATGAAATATCCGGTGAGCCGGATCAGGCGATTCGAGCGGCATCCTATTATCCGCGCTTACAACGTATGATGAAGGACAAGGATATTGTTGTGGTTGAGACTGGAACCTTTGCGTACGGCATGTCACAGGTGCGGCTTCCAGCGGGTGCCGATTATATTTGTCAGCAGGGTTGGCAGAGCATTGGCTATGCAACGCCCGCTGCGTTAGGGGCATGTATCGCAGCACCAAACAGGCGTGTTCTGCTATTTACGGGAGACGGTTCCCTGCAGCTAACGGTTCAAGAAATCAGCACGATGCTGAACAACGGCTGCCGGCCGATTCTGTTTATCCTAAACAACGGCGGCTACACGATCGAAAAATATTTGAACGTCAAGACGTCCAATCAGCGGTACAATCAGATTCCCGAATGGCATTATACGAAGCTAGCCGAAGCTTTTGGCGGAAAGGCGTTCACGGCTCAGGTGCGCACCAATCGGGAACTGGATGAGGCGATTGCTGCAGCAGAACAAGCGCAAATGAGCCAACTGTGCATCATTGAGTTGATCGTCACCGACCCGCTGGATGCACCGGACTATTTGATCCGGCTCCGCAATCATTTGGAGGAGCAGGAACGACTGAAAAAGTAGCTTTTAGAGTTACGTTGAACTAAAGGGAAGTTAAAAATAAAGGGATTCACATATTAGTCATGCATAATATGTGGATCCCTTTATTTTCTTTGAACAGCCTTATTCTGGTGTGATGATTTTTTAGGAATGGAGTTGATCATTTTTTATTTCCGTGAAGGTATTTGTCATTATTTAGAGAAGTTTAGTGTTGGATACCAGATTTGTGCTGTAACGGTCCGGATGCTTACGAATTCATAAAAAAATTAAAAAATGGGGCTTTCGTCCTCATGAAGGGGCAGCAAGCATGTCTTATGAATGGTCAAAAACAAAAGTGATGTTAATCGGATTTTCTTGCCTAGTGACATGTCTGCTATTCACTTCATGCTCAGCACAAAATAATAATATGGCTTTAGCGTGGATTAATCAGCAGGGATCAACCATCGATGAGTCAATTGCTCCTGTCGCTGAAACTTCTCAATCGACATTACTATCAGAATTACCTGATAGAGGAATATACTTGCATAGTAGAGAACCTGACGGGGTGGTCTTGTTAATCGGTGAATGTGAGTATAAGTATGACTGGATCTACATGACACCGAGAGGCATTCCTCCTCAAATGACAGTAAGCGATTTTAATACTGATGGTAAAGAAGAGCTTGCTATTATATTAAATACGGGTTCAGGAACCGGTATTTCCATATCGGAATTGCATATTATTGAAATACCCGAGGAGCAGAAGCTTCCTGTACAGTCGTCGGATGCTCCTAATCCAGATAAATTAGAAGACCATCTATTTAGTTCAATCAGTTATATTGCTCAGCTGCAAAAGGCAGTCGGATTCAAAACGATGAATCATACAGGTGAGCTGAGAGGCGAGCTTACCGTTGGCAGCGAGGTGTACCAGGTAAATCTAAAAGATCTCCAATCAGAGGATTATGGGAAAATCAACGATGAACTCGTTTGGGGGAATATAGTTGATTTTAGCTCGAATCAAAACCAATTGACGGTGGAATTTAAGGTGGGAATTACTTGTGAAAACTTTATTTCCCCCATTTATATTGGAGCAATGCATGCAGATGTGAATTACGCTCAGGGTGAATTTATATTGAATAACTTCCGCTTTGAGGAGTACGAGGAGAAATAGCAACCCCATATAAGCTTAGAATATATTCAAAAAGTAGAAGTCCATTTTCTAGGAGGTATATGATGAACGAATGTCCAAAATGTCACGGCAGTGATTTTTCAAAAGGAGTCCAAAATGGATATGCCAGTATAAGACCAGAGAAAACAGGTTTGTTTAACAGTGGTTCTGAATTGGTACATGTATTTTGTTCGGACTGTGGCTTTATTATTGAAAGTTATGTGAGAAGGCCAGAGAAATTTAAGCCTAAAAAATGAAAACATCATTTATTAAGCTTCTCTATTGTTTCATTGAAGTATGTCAATGTATTTGCACATTGTGGGGTATTGGCATAGTAATTTAAATGATCAAGACCGATCCATATATGAAATGTGTTTTCAAAAGTGTGGAATTCACTTTTATTAAGCTCGGTTGAATAATGCTCCATAAATGTATTTCTGTACATTTCATATTCATAAGCATTGTAGTGAAATTTCATCCAGTAGGTCATTCTTGCTACATCTGCTATCCAACTATAGGACATGGCGTCATCCCAATCTATTAATGTAAGATCCCCATGTTCATCTATAATTACATTTTTTGTTGATAAATCACCATGACACAACACAGAGGGAAGGCTTTCGCAAAGACGAAGTTTCTCGATAACCGTTTTTTTTATTTCCAGTAAGCTTTGCTCATCAAATAACTTCTTGTTTATCAAGTTATTCGCTCTATCGTCATATTCATCATTCACAAAATCGATAAAAGATTTGTACCCCGCTATACCAGTGCCAATATAGCCGTAGTTTTCGATACGTATTCGGTGTATTTTGGAAATCAACTGAGCGAACTTTTTGTAAAATGCCTTCCCTGATTTCGGATTAAAAACAATATGATCCGCGTTTTCTCCCAGCAAGTATTCCTCAATCAGAAACCCGGTTTGGAGATTGGAATCGTTTCTGTCGAATGCAATCATTTTGGCACAGCCAATATTATTTTCAATTAATGTATGATTAACAAATAGGAGCTTCCCATCTTCGGGCCAATCTCTCTGTTTATATATTTTAAAAATATAGAGTTTATTTGTTACTAAAACTTTATAGACTGAATTATTAGGGACGTTTTCAATTTTTTGAATATAATCAACTTTCTCATGTAATAATTCCTCAACCTTTTTTCTTATGTGAATGAGTAATTGTTCCATATTCAACACCTATATATTATATTTAGTGAACACCCACTATTTTACTATTATTACCACTTAAATTATCGCAACGCTTTGCTTGTGTCAATATACATTACTATTATAAGTATTCTCTACCGTCTACCTGGGATAGCTGCAACGAAAAAGGCGACCCGTTAAGGATCGCCCGAATATTTCCTGCCCATTATTATTTAATTTTACAAATCTCTTTATCCAACAGCATTTTAATAAATAAACCGCCTTGCACCGTTCTGTTTTGGAAGCCAATCATTTTCGCATTGCTTGTCGTATACCAGTCGGTCATCGGAACACGGCTCTCTGATTTATCATACGCATGCCACAGGCGATCAACAATGGACGTGAAATCTTCTTTGCTGTCGCAAAGAGTGGCGCTCCATACCAGCCAGTCGGATTTCGTGTAGGTGTCGCGGTTATCCAGCATAAGACCAAACTCGCCCGAATGCTTTTCGATATATGCTTTCGTTTCCGCTTTAAATGTATTTTCCGGGAACAATTGAAGACCGAATATTTGATCCCAGACAGCATTGTATTTCATACTGAAGGAATCAGGGCGATCAAATGCTAATCGATAGGTTCCGTCTTCATTTGCCGCCATAATCAGCCACTTTTCAATCATGGAATGTGCGATATTCATTAATTCCTCTGCCTTTTTCTCTTCCCCTGCCATACGGTTTAGAACGGCAAAGCTTGCGATACCCATAATTGCCTTGATGGATAAGTTGCAGTTGTGAGCAAGGTGTCCCGCAAAATCATCCGTACATAGCTGGTTATCAGGATCAACGCCATTTTTAATTAAATAATTGCACCATTTCTCAAGATGGGACCAATTTTCTTTAGCGAACGATACATCGTTTTCTGCAACCGCAACTGCCGCCGTACAGACAAGCATATTTCCACATTCCTCAACCGGCATTTGCCAAGTAGGGCATGTTCCGTGACTATAAACTTGACCATTTACGAGAGGATACGTACCAGCATCGTGAGGTGCAAAGTCGTAATACCAAATGTCTGTTGAAGCGTATTTAAAAATAGGTCTGAGCATTCCTTTAACCAGCTCAGGGTTATAGATCAAAAATTGAGGTATGGATGGATAGGTAACGTCTACAGTAGCTGCACAGCCGTTACTGAAATTTTCTTTGGAAATAAATAGTACGTCTCCGTTCGTATCCGCACAAACTTTATGGCCTGCTATTGCCTGCCTATAGGCGAGAGATACCAGTTCTGCGTATTTTTCATTGCCGGATTCCGCAGCTTCTGCAAATAATTTGGATGAAAATTGTTCGCACTTTTCAAATAGGCTGTTATATTCTGATAAAGCTTGCTTAATGGCATCTTCAATTATTTCACCGTCTTTTTTCCAATAGGCATCAAGCGGAACATTGAAATATTCGATCGCTTTTATATCATCATAAGCAACAGTGAATAGAGCACTTGTATTATTGTCTGTATTTATAGGTACGGACAGCTCAATATTGTGGCTTACTGTACCGTAGTCATGCGTATTTGTCTTATTTGTGACGGTTGAATTGCTGTTATTAGATGCCAGGTACAGGTAACCCCAGTTAATTCTAAGGTCATCCCCGGATTTATTTAATATATTTTGAAATTCGCTACCAATCTTGCCACAGGTAAAACCCGGTTCGCTAATATCTGTATATTGGATTGGAAATTCGTATTTAAAATTTTGGCATAATTCATCATCTACATTTATTTTGATTGCAACATCGTGTTTTTGGCCATTGTTAGAGGAGGCTTCTACTTGGATATAAGACACCGGTCTAGACAACAGCTTTAAATCATCCATTAGAAGAGGAGTGGTGAACGTAACATCCAAATTGATTTCTTCACATGTAAAATGATACTTGGTTGAAAGTGCATTAATATCTACACGTGTTTGTTCCATTTTTAAGCTGTTATCTTTAACGCCCATGAAACAATATTGCTTCCCGTCAACATCAGCAGTACCAATCATTCGATGAGGATGACCTGTCCAATGCTTAGTATCTGATTCGTTAAGCTTATTCCCCATAGACCAGACAGAAAAATAGGGGTCAACCGTTATTAGAGGGACTGCTGGAGCACGCATAATCATCATAATTCCTCCTAGGTATATTGAATATTGTGGAAACCATTTGTATGTTGTAATATGTAATTTATCATACTATTTAGGGCATTCAAATAGAAAATATCACAATAGATGTGAGGATTATCACTATGCATGAAACAATTTATAACTTTTGGCACCTTTGTGATCCTAAGCTTCCGCTTAATATAGAAAGGGCGGGAATATCTTACTGCGACAAAAATTATATAATTGAACGCAATGGCGAAAATATATATTCCTTCGAATATATTATTGAGGGAAGCGGTGTATTGGAGATTGAATCCAAAACCTTTTATCCCAAAAAAAATGACGTATATATTTTAACTAAAAATAGCCGCCACAAGTATTATTCCAGCGAAGAGAACCCATGGATTAAGATATGGGTAGTTTTTAAGGGTGAATTCGCAGAATCTCTGTTTAATCAATACTTGCCTGCTGACACCTACGTTGTGAAAGATTGCAACATTCTTTCCTATATGAATGAAATTGTAAATATTGCCTCTCTTAATCAAAAAAACTATTCTGATTTAACGGATGAGATTTCAGTTATTTTACTGCGAATAGTGCTGCACTTAAAAAATCATCTCGAAAACAAAGTACTTTCTGTTCCTGAACAAATTAAGCTTTGTTTAGATTTGAATATTGAAAATGCAATGGACATTAACGATGTTTCAATGGAGCTCGGGTATTCCAAAAATTATATTATTAAACTATTTAGAGAATGTTATGGAATAACACCTTATACGTATTTTCGGAAACGCAAGATTGAGCTTGCGCAGCATTATCTACGGAACTCTCATTTAAATATAAATGAAATTTCAACAAAGCTGAATTTCGCAGACCAGCATTATTTTTCTTCATGCTTCAAAGCAATAGCTGGTATTTCACCTTCTGAATTTAGAAGAAATAATAAAGCCGTTCTACGTAATGAAAAGTAAGGGTTTGACAGATGATAGGACAAGCCTTACGATGGCATAGGTTCAGGTTGCCCTAGAAGTAGTTTTTACTTACTTTTGGGACAACCCCTTTTTATATATATGCATAATAGGATTCGAGCAGATGAGAATCATTAGGTTTGAAGGAGGAAATAATGGAAACGATGTACCGGAATCAAGTACTCATTGTAGAAGATGATGATCATATAAGACGTTTTGTAGCGATTAATTTGGATAGAAGTGGTTTTGCTGTGACAGAGGCTGCTTTTGGGGCGGAGGCGATTGAAAGTTTCACCACAAGCAGGCCTGATGTTGTCATATTGGACATCATGCTGCCGGATATGAACGGGTTCGATATATGTGTGAAGCTGAGAGAGATAGATCCCGATATCGTCATTATTTTTCTGACTGCAAGGGGGCAGGATTTGGACAAAATCAGAGGCCTTGAGCTTGGCGCTGACGATTATATCGTAAAGCCGTTTAACCCTTTGGAGCTTGTTGCCCGAATCAAAACGGTGCTGCGACGTACACAAAGTGCTGCTATACCGCAAAGAAAAGTGCTGCAATCAGGCGAGATCAGAATCGATCTGGATTCTAATAAGGTTTTTAAGCATGACTGCTTGCTCGAAATGACGCCGAAGGAGTATCTCATGATCAAGGTGTTTGTAGAAAATCCTGATAAAGCGTTATCCCGAAATGAGCTGCTGAACCTGGTTTGGGGTGAGGATTTTGTTGGGGATACGAAGACGGTTGATGTTCATGTGCGGAAATTGCGCGAGAAAATAGAAGACGATTGCTCAAAACCACAATTGATCGAAACCGTTTGGGGTGTAGGATACCGCTGGAGGAGGGATGAATAGTGGGAATCCAAAAGAGGCTAGTTGGCAGTTATTTTGTAGTCAGCCTGATTACGGTAATGATTTTGGAAATTATTCTTATCACCTTTGTTCACTATTATTTTAATAACAATGTTGAACGGATATTAACGAATCAAGCGGAGCTATCCGCTTCTTTTTTTCACCAATATTTTGATGCTGAGGACCTTGAGCAGCAATCAGAGCGATTATTGAAAGGTTTCTCCGAAAATTCTAACGCGCAGGTTCAAATCATTCAAGCGAATGGAACGCTTCTACAAAGTACAACGGGAGAACGGATCGGTGAGATTCTGAATGACTTCGAGGATGTGCAGGAAGCAAGCCTTGGCAAGGTTGGGATATGGCGAGGCTTCGATGATTCTACACATGAAGCTCTACTTGCTGTGTCCTATCCCTTAAAGTCACAAGAGACTACAGTAGGCGTTGTCAGGTTCGTTACTTCTCTCACCGAAACGATCAAAACAATCAACTATATTTCCGCTATTTTTATTAGTATCGGTTTATTTGTGCTCGCCATCGTTGCGGTTCTCGGTGTCCTTGTATCAAGGACGATCACCGGCTCAATTAAGGAGCTGAAAATTGCGGCCGAGAAGATGGCAGAAGGAGACTTTGCTGTAACTATAAAAAAACGATACCGGGATGAGCTGGGTACGCTGGCAGACACCTTAAATATGATGGCGTCGAAAATAAGGCGGAACGAAAAACTCAAAAACGATTTTATTTCATCCATTTCCCATGAGCTTCGTACTCCGCTTACTTCTATTAAAGGCTGGGCCGTTACCTTGAAATCGGACGGAGGGAACGGCAAATTGCTGCTTGAAGACGGACTTGACATCATCGAGACGGAAAGCGACAGATTAACCTGCCTTGTGGATGAATTGCTTGATTTATCGAAATTAGACAACGGACGAATGGAGCTGTACTGCACGCCGCTTCATCTAAACGAATTACTGGAGCATATCAGAAAACAATTAGCTCCAAGGGCTGCCCGGCAGCGTGTGAGTTTAGATGTGCATGTAGATCGACATATGCCTGTCATTCATGCTGATGAAAATCGGTTGAAGCAGGTGCTGATTAATTTACTAGATAACTCGCTTAAATTTACAAGCTCAGGTGGAATAATCAATGTTAATGCTCAAGTGGATAAGGCTCTGAGGCAGGTCATCATTTCTGTAGAGGATACGGGATCGGGAATCGCGGAGCAGGAGCTTAACAATGTATTTCAGATGTTTTACAAAGGAAACAACAATCAAGCGGGCAGCGGTTTAGGCTTATCCATATCCAGACAAATCATTAATCTTCATCATGGGGAAATGAAGCTGTACAGTCAATTTGGTAAAGGAACCAAAATCGAAATTTATCTTCCGGTGTGAGGGAAACGCAATTTTAACCTTTTCATAACCTTTTCGTATACTAAACCATTTACAATAAGGAGCAGATCCATGAAGTTAAAGGAGAAGGGGAAGCGCGTGCTTAGGAAGCTGATATGGGCTCCGATCATTTTAACAATTTTATTATGGACTGGCGGTTGCGGATTGCCCCCGACCCCCATCGAATTAATTAAACCTCCACTTGTTCAAGAGAATACCGATAATAGCCATAACATTACCTTGTTTGCATCCTTGCTTCCCGCTGGAGCCAGAATATTGATTCCTGAACAAAGCAAAGCGAACAATGGTGTTTCATACGGAGATATAGATGGAGACGGCGTCGATGAGGCTGTCATTGTATATGAAGAGGGCAGCTTTAATGATCGAACATTAAAAGCGGCGCTGCTTAAAAAGCATAATGATGGGTGGCATATTGTTTGGGACACTGAGGGCTTTGGTTACGGTATCGATTATAGGGAGTTTTCAGATGTTAATGGAGATGGATTCCCTGAAATCCTCTTAGGCTGGTCATTTGGCGCGGGAGGTAATGGATTGGATATTTATGGGTGGCAAGATAATGCGGTTAAACTATTAAGCAAAAAGGGTTATGACAGTGAATCGGATTTGAGTGGACAATGGACCAAGGCCATTCAGTGACGCTGCTTCAAGGAGGTATTTCACGATTTGAATGGCATTCGTAGAGGGCGCGCTGATTTTATTCTTCTTTTTATTACATTACTGCTTGTTGGACTAGGTCTCGTCATGATATTCAGCTCCAGCTCAGCGATGGCTATTGTGAAGTATGGAAGCCCTTGGTATTTTGTTTACAAACAAAGCGTATTTGCTTTGGTTGGTTTATTTTTGATGGTCTTTTTTATGATTGTTCCTTACTCCTTTTGGCTGAAGACCTCGCCATTGATCATGTTTTTTTCAATATCGCTGCTTCTGCTTTCGTTATTATTAGGGATTCATGTTAATGGAGCGAAACGATGGATGGTATTAGGCGGCTTAACCTTTCAACCGTCTGAATTAGCGAAATTATCCGTTATTTTATATTTATCCGCATTAATCAGCAAAAAAGGGGAACGAATGCGCCTTTTTAAGCAGGGTCTGCTTCCTATTTTAATTGTGCTGAGTGTTATTTTTTCGCTTATTATGATGCAGCCCGATTTCGGCTCTGTTCTGATTATATTTTTTATTGCAGTTACGCTCATTATCATCGGTGGAGCTGCCGGGCATCAGTTATTGCTGTTATCGTTAGGCGTAATACCGATATTTATTTATCTTGCGGTTAGTGAAAGCTATCGTCTTAAGAGACTCATTGCTTTTTTGAATCCTCTCGATTATCAATCTGAATCGGGCTATCAATTGATTCAATCCTTCTATGCCTTAGGCCACGGCGGACTGACTGGCACAGGCATAGGGAGAAGTATTCAGAAGCTATTTTATTTGCCGGAAGCGCATACCGATTTTATTTTTGCTGTTATTGGTGAGGAATGGGGTTTTGTTGGGTCTACGCTGTTGATTCTTATCTACATTTTTTATTTGTGGAGAGGATGCTTGGCGGCACTTAGATGCCCAGATACGCATGGTACGCTGCTAGGAATGGGCATAGTAACCATGATTTCAGTCCAAGCTATGCTTAATGTCGGTGCAGTTACCGGGAGCTTGCCTATTACGGGCGTTACTCTTCCTTTTGTCAGCTACGGGGGAACTTCTTTAATCCTTTGTATGGCTAGCACCGGTATATTATTAAGTATTTCCCGGAATCAACAGCGAAAGCGTGAGCAATAATACAGGGGAATGGTTGAAACGGGGGAAAAAATATGTTAACAGATTTCGACTATCGGATTTTTCAGTATATTAACCAGCTGGAAGGGAAAGGTAGTTTTTTGAATGAATTTATGCGTTTTTTTGCAGAGTATGCGGTTTACTTATTTATTATAGGTTTAGTGTTATATTGGTTTATTGGACGACAGAGAGATCGCCGGATGGTCATCGAAGTCGTATTTTCCGGCTTGCTAGCTTTGAGTATTAGTAAATTGATTAGTCATTTCTATTACCGGGCACGTCCATTCGTCGATCATGATGTATTTCAAGCGATAGCTCATCATGCCAATGCTTCTTTCCCAAGTGACCATGCAACGGGGACATTTGTTATTGCGACCGTCATCTGGATGCATCGCAAGCGTCACGGATGGTTGTGGCTTAGTTTAGCGGCTGTTGTATCGTTCTCAAGAGTATGGGTAGGCGTTCATTATCCATTAGATATTGTAGGAGGCATGATTAATGGTATTCTATCTGCAGTCCTCATTCATGCCGTTTTTTCCAAGTTTAACCGGGCGAATCAAATCGTAATTAAGGGGTAGCCTGCATGATCCATATCGAAGAAATGCAGCAAATACTGAGCGAATTAGACCATAAATCCATAGTGGCATATATAGAATCGGTTAAGCCGATTGATTTGGCACAAGTTCTAGAAAAGCTCGACATAACGGAACAGCTCCAATTGATGGGCATGCTGCCGCCAATGACGTCCGCTGAGATTCTAGAATATTTGGAGCCTGTGCACCAATATCGAATTCTTACCCATTTGGAAGAATCGATGACATCTCAGGTGTTGAATATGATGTCAAGCGATGTGGTTGTTGACATGATGCTGGCGATACATCGTTATCAGGCTGATAAGATGCTGGATTTATTGCCGGACCATTACCGACAACAAGTTCAGATATTAATGACCTTCCCGGAATATACAGCGGGAAGTCTTGCAACAGTTGATTATATTGCCGCCCGCAGCTCGTGGACAATCGAGAGAACGCTTCAGCATATCCGAAAAATTGGCCATGGAGCAGAAATCACCTCTTATATTTATGTTACGGGAAATAAAGGGGAGCTGCATGGCGTTGTCTCATTAAAACAAATGATATTAGCGGAGCCGAAGACACATTTATCGGAATTGGTTATGAGCGATGCGATCTCTGTTCCAGCTACTATGGAGCAAGAGGAGGCAGCAGAGCTTCTGTCCCGATACAATTTGGTTGCTCTTCCAGTCATTGATGCGGAAAAACGTTTAATTGGCGTCATTACGGTTGATGATGTCATTGACGTTATTCATGAAGAAGCGACGGAGGATATTCAGAAGCTGGGCGGAAGCCAGCCGCTAACGGATACTTATTTCAAGTCTTCTGTATTTCAGCTGTACAGAAAAAGAATCGTATGGCTATTGATTTTATTTGCAGCAGAGGCTTATACTGGGACTGTCCTTAGACATTACGAGGAAACGTTATCTGAGGTTATTGCGCTCGCATTCTTTATACCGTTGCTGGTAGGGACCGGTGGCAACACTGGAACACAGACCGTATCGACGCTCGTGCGGGCTCTCGCAGTTGGAGAAGTACAATTTCGTGATATGTTTAAAGTGATAAGAAAAGAAGTAACCACCGGCCTTATGTCCGGTGCGACTATATCGTTGATTGCGTATCTTCGATCTTGGATGCTCGGCGTTGATTCAAATATCGGGCTTGTTGTTGGTATTACGGCCATGACCATAGTGCTTTGGGCATCATTTGTAGCTGCCGTTTTACCATTGATTTTATACAAGCTGAAGGCGGATCCAGCTGTCATCTCCGGCCCCCTTATAACGACTTTAGTGGATGGCACAGGACTGATCATTTACTTCACGATTGCTAGAATAATACTTCATCTCTAATCATATTTTTGACGCTGGCAATGGGGAAATTCTCGAACAGTTTGATCAGTAGGGGCAGAATTTATTCTGCCCCTTATTAAAAGCGGAGTTGAATGGAATGCTTCACAAGATAAGGCAGCTTGATGTACCCATACTATTTATTTTAACTATTTTTTTATTTCTGAGTACCGCTGTTATTTATAGTTCTACTCATGGAACAAGATATGATGGCATGCACATAAACAATATTATTATTTTTGGTGTATTATTTATTCCAATGCTAGCCATAAGCTTGGTAGATTATCGCGTACTTATTAAACATTTTTCTTATATTTTCTATGGGATAGGCATTTTGCTTCTGGTTTATGTTTACTTCAAAGGAGAGAACATAAATGGCTCTCAGCGGTGGATGAGTATTGGCTCCATGGTCCTCCAGCCGTCCGAGATTATGAAAATTTTTGTTATTATGGTTTTTGCCAAATGGCTGAAATCTCGGGATGGGGAATCGCTTCGATTTTTTCATGATTTGCTGCCTCTCTCTGCTCTTGTAGGTATCCCTTTCTTCATCGTGCTGCAGCAGCCTGATCTGGGAACCTCCATTGTTTTCATATGTATTTTCATAGGCATGCTCTGGATCGGAAATATTCAATGGAAGCATATGCTTGGCAGCATTATATTGGCCGTTCCTCTCATTTCAGGCATTGTGTTTCTGTATTTTTATAATTTTGAGATTTTCTCCAAAATAGTGAAGCCTCATCAATGGGCTCGCATTCAATCCTTTATTGATCCAATGGCAGATCCAAATAAAAGCTACCATGTCGATAATTCTATTCATGCTATTGCGAGCGGACAATTGATGGGAGAGGGGTTCCTTAATGGCAGGTTGATAAGGGGTGGCTTTATTCCTTATAGCTATGCGGATTCCATTTTTGTTGTCATTGGGGAGGAATTTGGCTTTATCGGCTCCTCCGTACTGCTTTTATTATACTTTTTATTAATTTATCGAATGATTCTAATTGCGGTACAAACGGAAGATTTGGAAGGAAGATACTTGGTTGTTGGCGTTATTTCCATGCTGACGCTGCAAATATTCCAAAATATTGCTATGCATATTGGGCTTATGCCTTTAACAGGAATTGCACTTCCTTTTGTCAGCTATGGAGGCAGCTCACTGATGACGAATATGTTAGGGATAGGCTTGGTATTGAGTGTTAAGCTTCATAAGACTTTGAATCCTACGTATTAACAGATGATCTAATATCAATAGAAGGAGCCTTATGCTTAAGCAGCATGAGGCTCTGTTTTTATTTGCATTTGATCGATCCATTTGTCTCATTTGGTTAATAAAATGAAGACTTCATGACTACTTTGGTTATTTCAATCGTCTGTCGGTGAGATATATACTAAAGATTGTATGTTATGTGAAGTGCAGGCGCTGCAAATTGAAATGTATGCGCTTACGCGCGAGATGACAGAGAAGAATGCATATGAACATATGAATAATGGAGGTTGGCAGGTGTCGAAAATAAGTTGGCAAATCGGGCTGGCTGGAGTAGCCACATTCATGATTATCGGAGCGCTGATGCTCGTCTTATTTCCCGGCAAGAAGGAGTTGATTACGTTGAAGGATCTTGATGGCACGGCTGGACCGAAAATCATTGCGGTAAAGCAAAATGCATCAGAAATAGGGGCATATGAGAAGTTTGAGCTGTCGCTTGAGCTTCAGGCAGCATACGAAAACCCATATGACCCGGAAGAACTGGATCTGAGTGCTGTGTTTCTGTCTCCTGGCGGTAAACAGTGGGAAATTAATGGGTTCTTTGATGGCGCAGGATGGCTGGTTCGATTCGCACCGAATGAAATCGGGAACTGGAAGTATAGATTGTCAGTGAAGGATAAGACAGGGACGACGATTAGTGCCGAAGCTGGATTCAACACAGTGGAATCCAGCAGCCATGGCTGGATACAGCTATCATCTTCAAATAAGCGTTATCTAGAATACAGCGACGGTTCAACCTTCTATGGCGTCGGGGCGGCTTATCCTTGGGGAATAACGGAGTCTGGCCTTGATGATCTAGCTGGCAATGGGGCGAACCTAATTACATACTGGAACGGCAATTATGACAATGCCGGCAATGGCGGCGGTGATGATCAGATTGAATCGGTCGGATCGGGCATCGGCAAATATGATGTGCAGAAGGGCTTTCGGGTGGATGAGCTGCTTGAGTGGTTTAAAGCGCGTGACTTGTATATGAATTTCGTGATCTGGCCTCATGACTCGCTTGCTGACCAGATTAACGGCTGGCCGACGGCATGGAAACGAAGCGCTTATTCCACTATTGGAGAAGCGAAGGATTTCTACAGCAGCGAAGAAATGTGGAAGTTTCAAGAGAAGCTGTATCGCTACATCATTGCCAGATGGGGATACAGCCAGCACATTGCCGCCTGGAATCTCGTGACGGAGGTAAACGGTACTGACGGCTGGTCATCCGGCAACTCCGAACAAGCGAATGAATGGATTACGAAGATGCAGCAATATTTCAAGTCGAATGACCCCTATGGTCATCCTACAGTAGGATCGATGGCCGGAGGAGCAGAAGATTATTGGGATCATGGGTACAAGACGCTCGACATTGCCGACCGTGAGAATTATTACGATTTCACCTATAAAGCGATCGCCAAAGATGTGCAGACGAGATGGAAGAAGTATGAGAAGCCGTTATTTATCGGGGAAATCGGTAATGTGACCAATCCCCAGCTTTACCATAATGCCCTATGGGCAGCCCTTTCGAACGGACTTGCTTCTGCTCCAATTTGGTGGGCGCAGGATAAGATCAATGCGGAGATGTTTGATCAGATGAAGGTGTTTTCTGATTTTGTGAAAAACATCGATTTCCGGGAGCCGCGTACGCACATGGAGCTCGCGACGAAGACGATCCAGAAGCAGCTTGATGCAGAGATATTGCTGGAGGATGGCAAGAATGCCGAGGATTGGAACATGCCGGACTGGCCGGATGCGAATATGGATGCGGCAGGCACGCTCTATAAACCTATTGCCGAGGATGGTGCAGTCAGCGTATTGATGTCTTTCCGGAGCGGCGGTTACTCGCAGGGTTTTCTGCATCAATCAGGATTTCCGTCCGATTGGTCCAGCTATAAGGAACTGCAGTTCGACATTTATGTCGAGCACGATGGCAAGGGCGAGCTTCAAGCCAAGCCGGTATTGCTGCCAGACGGGAATTGGACTGAAGGAAATGATCGTTATGATATCAAGCTGACATCAGGCAGCTGGACGACGATAAGCGTACCGCTGGCAGATGTTCCTCGCAATTATTGGAAGGATAGCAAGAAGATCGAAACCGAGCAATTGCATAATATCAGCAGTTGGGGAGTGAAGCTGTATACAAAGGTTTCGGACAAAGAAGCGAAGCCGACAGTTGTGAAGCTGCGCAATGCGCGGCTCTTATCTGATAAGCCGCCGTCTGTTGAGGTGAAGGAAGCACAGGGCTGGGTAATGGCCGGGCAGAAGCTGTCATTCGGCTGGCTGGTCACCGATGAAGGCGCAATCGGTGGAAAGACCGCTGAGCTGAAGTGCTTTGGCGAAGGTGAAGCAACCGTCTCCTGGTATAATCCATGGAACGGCGAGGCGCTGGGCAATGAAAAGATCTTGCCTGCAGAAGGTGTGCTGAAGCTAACTGCACCAACTTCGGATAAGGGCGATATTGCATTCCTAATTAAACGATAAAAAATGTGAAGCGTTCTATCCTTCTGATAATGGTGATTCTATTATATTGACACCCTCATTCCTCAGCCAATCGAAGGATGGCAAGATGGAGCTCCGTATGCATTTCTGGAGCGGCAGCAAGGTTGAATACGTACTGATCAAGGAAGGCGAACACTTGAATGGCGTTCCTGTAGGAACAGCCTGATTAGCAATCATACAAGCTTGGACAATCAATAAAATAAGCAGTTAAACAAAACCCTTCGTCACGCATACATACGTCGAAGGGTTTGTTTTTTTCTACAGCATGAACTTCACGGAACTGCGGAAATTCATAACTTTTAACCTGATATTGCAAATACATTCCTCATCCCTATTTGTACAATGAAGCTAAACGAGCGGAAAGCTTGTTGAGCCTATGTCTTGAGTGACCGATTTCACCAGTAAGGCTCCTTCATCAATACTACTTTAAGAACGTGGAAAGGACGATTTCAATGATCAATTGTAAGCGTTTTAGTATGGTTGGATGGTTTGTATTGGTATTCATTCTAGCAGTGCCCAGCTTTGCGATGGCTGCTGCCGATACGCCTGTTTTCACGCTCTCTCAGCATCAAGCAGACAAAAAGATCAGAATTGACATTACAGGGGACAAATTAAAAGACGTTTACGCTTTTGAAGTCAAACTTGAATTTGATACGAAGAAGCTCCGTTTTGATGGGGCAAGCAGCAGTATGACAGGCTTTTCAATAACGCCAATCGTCGAGGGTGCTCAAATTGTATACGCTACGACCAAAATTGGCAAAAAAGCAGGCGATAGCGGCAAGATTGCATTGACTAGCTTGCTTTTTGAATCCATTGGCAAGGGGAAAGCGGAAGTGAAGCTAACCGATGTGAAGCTTGTAAACAGCGCGCTTGAATCTATTACTTTAAAGCCGAATGTCAAAATGTCTGCCGTGCTTGATATAACTGTATTCAAGGATATAGCGGGTCACTGGGCAAAAAGCGCAATCGAACGAGCTGTTAACCTTGGCTTCATTAATGGTTATACCGATGGTACTTTCCGCCCTAATGCGCAGGTTACCCGTGCGGAGTATGCGGCTATGCTCGTTCGCGCTCTTGATTTGCCAATCAAGGATGGCGAGAAATTATCATTTAAGGATGCGGGCAGTGTTCCAAGCTGGGCTTCTGACTACGTAGCTGCTGCGGTTGAGGCTGGTATCATAACGGGCTATGAGGATCATACCTTCCGTGCAAGCAAACCGATTAAACGCAGTGAAATAGCTGTTATGATTGCTCGTGCGCTGTCGTGGCAGGTGGATCCAGCCCAAAAATCTTCGTTTGCTGATCGTAATGATATTCCTGTTTGGGCGCATCCATCCGTAGCGATGGCTGCAGAAGCAGGCATTATCAAGGGAAGAGATGCTAATCGCTTCGTGCCTAACGCCAATGCAACCCGTGCAGAAGCGGTGACCCTGCTCCTGTCAATGATTGATTACAAACAGTCGCATGAATCGCCGAGCAACAGCTAGCAATTTATGCATGAGGAGTAAAAAAATGAGCAAATCATTTCGAATTGTTAGCATATTCGTGCTTGCTACTGCCGTTGGTTTAATTCTAATGCTTCAATCGAATCCATCCAATGGCAAGGAGGGAAATAAGCTTAATGCTGCAGCGCTTGAGAAAGTATTAAGTGTGAAGCAAGAAGATGCTTTGCATCGTAATGCATCTTCTTCTGTGCGGGCACCTTCCTTTACGTTGAAAGCATTGAACGGAGAAACGTACACAATCGGTGAGACGAATAATAAACCTCTCGTTCTGCAATTTTGGGCGAGCTGGTGCGAGGCTTGCAGCATAGAAGCACCTACACTGAAAACACTTCATGAGTCGTATCAAGACAAAATTGATTTTTATGGAATCAATTTATCCTCGGAGGAGAAGCAGGGGGAAGATATCAAGGCGTTCATTCAACAAAATGGATGGACGTTCCCAATCCTATTGGATGACAATAAACGCGCCTCCTACTTATATGAGCTGCACGCATTGCCAACCACGTTTATTATCGATGCCGACGGTACAGTACTTGACACCTTTCACTTGGTTGATCCTATGGAATTTCGTTTGAAGCTGGAACAGCTTGCTTCAGGGAGGTGAGCGCCGCGATAAGGGCTTAAGGGGGAGGAATAGAAATCTGCTCAACCAGCGCTAGCGAAAGTTTGATACGAGTCTGAAGGAGGAAGCAAGATGAGATTCAGCGCTTTGCTGAAGTCAATGATAACCATGCTGCTTATCATCACCATGTATATAGGCGCATTTCTGCCCGCTGTCCATGTAGAGGCTTCCGCGGCGGCGGAGCCTGGGTTTTTCGAGGATCATTTCAATCGTTCGATTATTAATGAAAATTGGAATGTCATCGACGGAATATGGTGGAATGCAAATGGCAAGCTTGCCGTAAAGAGCGGCTCTGGCTCCAAAGCATTAGTCAAGGATACGGAGCTGCAGGACGGGAGTATCGAGGCTGACATTAGCTTTGCTAATCGTAACGGAGATGCGGGATTATTGATCCGAACCGTTAGTGCAACACCGGGTGGAGATAACGTAAAGGGATATTATGCAGGCATTTCTGCACAAGGAACCGGCAGTGTATTTCTAGGGCGGATGGATAACAAATGGACGGAGCTGAAACGTACACAGGTTGCAGTTAATCCAAACGTCGCTTATCGGTTTAAAGTTAGTGCAGTAGGCTCGCAAATCAAATTTTATCTCAATGATAAGCTTGTTTTGGAGCAATCGGATACGACATACACCAATGGACAGGTGGGGGTAAGGATTTATCAATCAGAGCCTACTTACGATAATTTCATTGTATCTGATCAACAGAATACCGTTCAGTTCTCTGATTCGTTTGATCAGTCATCAGAAGCAGTTGCTTTGCCCAATTGGCAAGTCAACAAAGGCGATTGGAATTTGCAAGAAGGCGGAATTACGGTTAATGCTGGTTCTAATCATTCGCTGCTTGTGAAAAATACCGTTTTTAAAGATTTTACAGCAGAGACGGATGTAAAGCTTCCGACTGCGGCGGGATCTGCTGGAATATTGTTCCGAAGTCAGGACGGTGAGCAAGGAAAGCCTATTCAAGGCTACTATGCGGGACTCGCAGGGGACGGCAGTCTTATTCTCCGTCGATTAAGCAAGGAATGGACGGATTTAAAAACGGTTAAAGCTTTGGATTCAGTTGCAGCAGGACAATATTATCAATTGAAGGTTGTTACCTATGGCAACGGAATTCAGGTATACCTGGACGATATGCATAAGCCGGCTCTACAATACAACGACGAAAGCGCGGGTAAATTCACAACGGGCGGCGTTGGCTTATGGGCGGATGAGACACAAGCCACTTTCGATCATTTTATTGCCAGTGATTATGCCGTCCCGATTGAAAAGTTTAAAGAGCCGGCAAAGAACAAAGATCCGCTTCTGCAAACGCCATTCGTGCCGCTGCCGTTAGGCTCCGTCAAGGCGGAAGGCTGGCTGCTGAAGCAGCTGGAGCTCATGAAGGAAGGAGCAACCGGGTATGCGGAGGATTTATACAGCGAATTAAGTACGAATTCGGAATGGCTGGGAGGTACAGCACCAGACTCCAACTGGGAACGGCCGATTTATTATGTGAAGGGCTTAGTTGCGCTTGCTTATACGCTCGAAGATCCGGACCTCATTGCCAAATCACAGAAATGGGTCAATTGGATGCTGAAGAGCCAGCGGGATGATGGTTTCTTCGGCCCTGCCAGCGATAATGACTGGTGGCCGCGGATGGTAGCTATTTATGTATTAAAAGACTATTACGAGGCGACAGATGACGAACGAGTCATTCCTTTCTTAACGAACTATTTCAAATACCAGTTAAACAACTTGGATCAGCGTCCTTTAATGAATTGGGGACAAATTCGCAGCGGTGACAATTTGAATGTCGTCCTATGGCTTTACAATCGAACAGGAGATGACTTCCTTCTGCAATTGGCAGAGAAGCTGCATGCACAAGGCACCGATGCGACGGATGTTTTTACGAATAATCATTTTCTCACAGCCGCTAAGAGCAATGCTGCTGATTTCTACACGCAGCATACGGTCAATGTCAATCAATCAATTAAAACACCAGCTATTTATTATCAATTATCAAAAAATGAAGTTGATAAAAATGCTTTCCAAGCTGGAGTTCAACATTTGGATGAGACGCATAACCAAATTACGGGCATTAATTCAGGTACGGAAATGCTGGCCGGACTTGCATCGACGCAAGGGGTCGAGCTTTGCGCCATCGTGGAGCGGGTACATAGCGATGCAGTTGCTGCCATGATTACCGGTGATCCGAGGATCGGAGATGCTCTTGAGAAGCTTACATTCAATTCCCTTCCCGGGGCGATGAGCAAGGACCTTAAGACGCACCAGTACTATTCTTTGCCAAATCAAGTGCAGAGCGGGCTAACTGATAATGGGTTTAAGCAAAATTATGACAATGGCACCGTACAGTCGCCTTTCTCTGGATTCCCTTGCTGTCGCTTCAATCTGCATATGGGCTGGCCATATTTTGTGAAGGATATGTGGGCAGGTACGGCAGACGGAGGGCTGGGTGTCATTGCATATGGACCTAGCCGCGTTTCGTCCAGAATCAAAGGCGCTGACATTACGGTGAAGGAAACGACGAATTATCCGTTTGAGGATGAAATCCGCTTCACTATTGAAGAGGCGTCAGAGAGTGTGTCATTTCCGCTTAAGCTGCGCATTCCTGAGTGGGCGAACAATGCCGCTGTAACTGTTAATGGGCAGCAGCAAGCAGCAGTGAAATCCGGACAATATTACACTGTCGATCGCAAATGGCAACAAGGAGATACGGTCATATTGACTGTGCCGATGGAAATCAAAGCATCTACATGGGTCAATAATTCGATTGGCATTGAACGCGGACCACTCGTATTTTCTTTGAAAATCGATGAAAACTGGGTAGAGCAATCTAACCCCGCACCGCAGGTGAAGGTACAAGGCTTCAAGCAATATAGCATTGGTGCAGCATCACCGTGGAATTACGGATTAATGTTGGATCGTGACAATCCTGCTGCATCGATTAAGGTTGTTACGTCCCCAATGCCGGAAAACCCATTCTTGCAGGAGACTACCCCGATTAAGCTTATTGCTAAGGGGAAACGGATACCGTCATGGGGCAAAGCTCCTAACGGCGTCTCAGCTGCAGAGCCGCCCGTCGGTCCTGTATATTCAGCTGAAGCAACGGAGGATCTAACTCTAGTGCCATTCGGTGCAGAAAATTTGCGGGTAACCTATTTCCCAGAGGCATCGGGTGATGCAGCACTTCAACCGGCTAAGTATGAAGCCGAGAAGGCTCAGCTATTTAAAGCGGAAGTCCGCAGCAATAATGCGTATGCGTCAGGAAGGAGCTACGTAGGGGGAATGGATTACGCGGACAGCTATATCACATTTAATCAAGTGGAGGTTCCAACGGCTGGGACATACAAGATGTTTTTCTGGTACGCGCAAAACACGAATAATTATCAGCCTGCTGCCGCGAAAATTATTGTGAATGACGGTGAATCGCAGTCCGCACAGCTCGCAGGAACGATCAACTGGGGCAGATTTATGGCAACCAGCTTAGACATTGAGCTGAAGGCGGGTGTTAATTCCATTACATTCATGCGGGGTTCGGAACCAAATGCCGGCTTCTATGAGCTCGACTATATCGCTTTATCAGCTGTAAGCAAGCCAGAAGTTGAACCTTCCAAGCAGCCAAGCGCTGCACTGACTGGCGCGGCAAGCGTGCGAAGCGGTCAAGCGTTTGACCTTGCTTTCGGCGTGAGCAATGTTACGGACAACGAATTTCAAAGCATCTATGCCCAAGACATAACCGTAACCTTCGATCCGAGCAAGCTCAGCTTCCGTGGCGCAGCCTCCCTTAGGGAAGGACTGAGCGTGCTGGAGCCGAAAGAGCTGGAGCCGGGTAAATACCGTATTCTCGCTTTCGGCGAAGGCAAGGGGTTATCGCCGAACGATGATTGGCTGAAGCTGTCATTCCAGTCCGGAATGCTAGATGAAGCAGGAGAGACATTCATAACGATAACCGACAGTACACTCGCGAGCGGCCAAGGGAAAGAACTTTCGATAAACGATGCTAAGCATAGTCTGCTGATAACGATTGCACCTGCAGATAAGACCGCACTAAACGCAGCCATTGCTTCAGCGCAGAAGCTTCATGATGAAGCGGTGACCGGTACGCAGCCAGGACAATATCCTTTAGCGATCAAGCAAGCGCTGAAAGCGGCTATCGTCAAAGCTCAGCTGGTAGCTGAAGATGAGAATGCTTCTAAAGCACAAATTGAGTCGGCCCTTATTGCACTAAATGAAGCGGTTAATACATTCCGCTCAAGCGTCATTAAGGACATTGATGGGGATTTGAATCATGATAATAAAGTCACTATAGGCGATCTAGCAATTGTTGCAGCGGCCTATGGCATGACGAGCGAAGATTCCAATTGGGCTCAGTATATGAGGGCAGATCTCAATCATGACGGCAAAGTAGATATTGAGGATTTAGCGATGCTTGCTAGGTGGATTATCGGCTAAATGAACGTGGAGGAAGAGACATCTCTTCCTCCAATAGATTTAGGTTTGATATAAAGAGTTATTGGAGGTTCAATACATGTTGAAAAGAAGCAAAGCAATAAGCGCGTTAATGGCATTGTCAATGCTGTTCAGTCTAGCCGCATCAGCCCTCTCGTTCGCCCCTCGGGCTGCAGCCGCGGAAGGCGCAGATGTAACCCAATACCATGGTTTGAAAGCCGATTACTACATTGCGGGCGGACCGCCCAATTTCACCTATGGAGCATTTAAAGGTACGGGATATGATCCGAACTTAGATATTTCCGATCTTGAGCCGGCAATCAAAATGTTCACGGGCCAGGAAGATCGCGTCGGTATTAGATGGACGGGATATATCCAACCGGAATTTACGGAAAATTATACGTTCTACATTACTGGTGACAATGGCTTCCGCTTATGGATTGATAATAAGCTTACGATTGATCACTGGGTAGCCGACTGGGATAAGGAACAAACCTCACTGCCAGTCGCATTAACTGCAGGCCAGAAGTACAGCATCAAGCTTGAGTATTTCGAGGATACGGGCGGCTCCAATATACATATGCGCTGGTCCAGCCCAAGTCTATCGAAAAAAGCGGTTCCGACCGAAGCTTTTTATTTGCCGGAAGGATTTGCTCCCGCGGGTGCAGTTCTGGAGGATGGCCTGCATGCAGAGCTTCGATTCCAGCAATCTTTGAAGCCGGTTACCGCTGAGTTCATCAATCATTTTAAAGTGAGCATTGCAACAGGCAGCTTGTCGCTTGTTTCTGCAGCTCTGAAAGAAGACGATGATAAGGTCGTTGTAGTTAAGCTTCAAGAGCCGCTTTATTCCAGAGATATAGGCAATGTCAAAACGATTTATGACGGCAAGGGCGGTCTGGAAACGTTAGCGGGAGATGTCGTAGCGAGCTTCGATAAGCCGCTTATCAACGGATCGAAATACCAAATCATGTCCCCTTGGGCCGATGACGTAGACAGAGAGAATGTGCTGCCCGAATACCCAAGACCTCAATTTGCACGTGAGAATTGGATGAATTTGAACGGGGAGTGGGAATTTCAGGCGGCTAAGAAAGGGGAGGCAGTTCCTGTCGGCAAAGTGCTGAAGGAGAAAATACTCGTTCCCTTTGCAGCAGAAGCGAAGCTCTCGGGCATTAATCGCGTGGAGGATTTGATGTGGTATAAGCGATCCTTCACAGTTCCTGACAATTGGAACGGACAGCGCGTAAAGCTTAATTTCGGCGCTGTTGATTATATAGCCACGGTATATGTAAATGGACATTCGGTCGGAAACCATAAAGGTGGTTACACCTCGTTCAGCTTTGATATTACAGACTATCTTGTTCCGGGTGACAATGAGCTTATTGTGCATGTGCTCGATGAAACCGATCTGGGAGCAGATCAGCCTCTTGGCAAGCAAACGGTTAAAAAGCTTGGCGGCATCTGGTATACTTCCGTTTCTGGCATATGGCAGACGGTGTGGCTGGAGCCGGTAGCTGCAGCGCATATCGATAAACTGGATATGGTGACGGATATTCAGAACGGTTTGTTGAAATTGAATGTTGCCGGCACGGGCATTCAGGGGCAGAAGGTTGAAGCTGTCGCATTCGCAAATGGAAAAGCGGTAGGAACAGCAGAAGGAGCTGTAGGCTCGGAGTTAGCGGTTCCTGTTCCGAATGCGAGGCTTTGGTCTCCGGATGATCCGTTCTTGTATGATCTTAAGGTTTATTTGAAGGATGGAGTACAAACGGTTGATGAAGTTTCCAGCTACTTCGGTATGAGAGAAATTAAGCTGGGCAAAGTGGATGGAATAACGCGTCCGCTGTTAAACGGCAAATTTGTATTCCAGATGGGCCCGCTTGATCAAGGGTTTTGGCCTGACGGTATTTATACAGCACCTACCGATGAAGCCTTGAGATTCGATATCGAAGCGGTTAAGCGCGTCGGGATGAATACGATTCGCAAGCATATTAAAGTGGAGCCTGCCCGTTGGTATTATTGGGCGGATAAGCTCGGCGTGCTTGTATGGCAGGATATGCCGAGCCTTGAGGATCGGCAAGGAAATAAAGGTGCAGATATTACACAAGCTGCGAAGACGCAGTGGCTGAAAGAATACAAGGAAATGGTTGATCAGCTGCGCAGCGTTACGTCGATCATCGTATGGACGGTATTTAATGAAGGCTGGGGCCAATTCGACCAAGGCGGACAGCAGACGAGAGATGCTACGAGCTATGTGAAGGGGCTTGACTCGACTCGTCTTGTCAACAGTACGAGCGGCTGGTGGGATGCAGGTGCTGGAGATTTGCTCGATATACATCGTTATCCAGATCCTGGCGCTCCGAGTCCAAGTGATACGAGGGCAGCAGTTCTTGGTGAATACGGCGGTCTTGGCTTGCATGTGCCTGGGCATGAATGGAGCCCGCAAGTGTTCTCGTATCAATTAATGAAGAGCAAAGAGCAGCTTACCTCCACATACATTACGTATATAAACAGACTGAAGCAATTGAAGGATGCAGGCCTTAGCGCGGCTATTTATACGCAAATTACAGATGTGGAATATGAGATTAATGGGCTTCTCTCCTATGACCGCAAGGTGGAGAAGATGGATTTTGATCGAATTGCTGCGGCACATCGCGAGCTGATCGGCACCACGACGAAAGCGGATTTGCTGGTTGAAATTGCGAAAGCAGAAGCTTTCCTAAGCGCTGCGACGGCCGGAATTGGCGCTGGCGAATATAAGCAGCAAGTCATAGATGCTTTCAGGACTGTGCTTGAAACGGCTAATGCAGCAGCTCACGATGCGAATGCAGTATCTGCTGAAATACAAGCTGCGCTGCAATCCCTTAGAAATGCACGCGAGCAATTTTTCACGAGCGTCAATGATCCGATTCCTGCTGGCTCGCTTGTCGATCCATTCGACTCTAACCAATTAGATAAAGCATGGTCCATTTTTAAAGCGGATAACAGCAAATGGTCATTAACGCGTAAACCAGGCTTTTTGAGCTTGGATACATCAGTCGGCGATACATTTGAATCCAGTAATAATTTACCGAATATATTTCTAAAGGACGCGCCGTCTGGAGACTTCGTCTTTACGATTAAAGTAGAAGCGCCTGTACGTAAAAACTATCAACAGGCTGGTCTTTTCCTATGGCAAAATGAAGACAATTACGTTAAATTAGGCCATGTGTGGGATACGGACGGCTCGACAGGCAAAAGTCTGGAAACCGCATATGAGAAAAATGCTGTTTATGTAAAAGCGGCAAACATGGCAGTGCATCCCGGCTATGATACCTCTTATTTACAGATCAAAAAGGTTGGCAATGTCGTTTCGACTTACTATTGGGATGGAACAGCATGGAAGCCTGCGGCAGATCCCATGACTGTAAGCTTAAGCAATTTGAAGATCGGCTTCTATGGACTATCCTCTGGGGACCGAACTTCGATTCAAGCCAACTTCGATTACTTCTCAGTTGGGCCAGTAGAAATCGTCGATAAAGCTGCGCTTCAGGGTGCGGTTAAGGCTGCCGAAGGAAAGCTTGGCGCAGCGATTGCGGGAACTGAGCCGGGGCAATATCCGCAAGCGGCAATGGATGCATTCGCAGGAGCAATTGCGTCTGCCCAAGGCGTGCTCGCTAATGCAGCAGCGGATCAAGTAGCAGTAAATGCTGCAGCCGCAGCCTTGAACCAAGCGGTAACCGTCTTCGATGCCACGGTTATACCGACTTCTCCGGACGAACCGGCAGCAGTCATCAATGGCACGGATCAGGTGAAAGCAGGGCAATCCTTTGATCTAACGGTTGGACTTTCAGGCATAACAGCAGAGAAGTATCAAACGTTATATGCGGAAATGCTGATAATCAGCTTCGATCCTAACAAATTGGCTTTGACGAGCGCGACATCCTTGAAGGCGGGCTTCGGCATTATTGAACAGCAAACCATTGAGCCGGGCAAGATCCGCATTATTGCAGCTGGTCAAGGCAGCGCCGCAGCTGCTAATGAGCAGTGGCTCAAGCTGAGCTTCCTGGCTGTGGCGGCTGATGCGGCTGGTGCTTCCAGCACCGCAAATATAGCTGTAAGCGGTGTTGAAGTGGCGAATAGTGCTGGAGATGAACTGCAAGTAAAAGGAGCATCCCACACGGTTCAGATCATTACTCATGTAGATGTAACAGCATTGAATGAAGCGATTGCTGCAGCCGAAGCCATTTATAACGGAGCGGTTGTAGGCACGCAGCCTGGTCAATATCCGGCAGCTGCTAAAGCAGCGCTCGGTGCGGCCATTGTCAAAGCCAAAGAGGTTGCTGTTAATCCGAATGCTAGCACAGCTCAAGTAAGTGCGGCTATCGTACATTTGAACGCAGCAGTGGCTGCATTCCAAGCATCGGTATTATCAGGAGACCTAAATAATGATCAGCGGATAAGCATTGGCGATCTTGGCATCATAGCTGCGGCATACGGTAAAACAAGCGCAGATCCGAATTGGTCGCAATACAAGAGAGCGGATCTCAATGGCGACGGTAAAGTTGATATTGAAGATATTGCAATGCTTGCGAGATGGATTCTGGAGTAACGGCAAATTGCAAATAAGTCCCTCATAAAAAAAGAAGCAGACAGCCCCGCATGACGGGGTTGTTTGCCGTTTCATTAAAAGCTGCTCCCTCTTAAATGTCCGAATTGTTTAAAAAAAGACTTATATTTCTAAATACGTATGGATGCCGATTTTCCTACAATTGAAAGTGAACATGGAAAGAGGTGAGGATCAATGAGCACGGATTATGTGCTGCATATGAAAGGGATAAGCAAATCGTTTCCTGGTGTCAAAGCGCTGTCAAATGTTGATTTTGGCCTCAGGAAGGGCGAAATCCATGCCTTAATGGGGGAAAACGGAGCAGGAAAATCAACGCTGATTAAGACAGCTACCGGCGTATATGATTGGGATTCAGGAGAAGTAAGGCTGGCAGGGAGACCGATTGCCCCCAAATCCCCGTTAGAGGCGCAGCAGCTCGGCATCAGCACGGTGTATCAGGAGGTCAATTTATGCCCGAATCTGACCGTTGCAGAAAACATTTTTATTGGCCGTCATCCAAGGAAAAGAGGATTCATCCATTGGGATAAAATGTACGCGGACAGCGAGCGGCTGCTTGAGCGTCTTGATCTCTATATCGACGTGAAGCAGCCGTTGTCGCATTATTCGGTAGCTATTCAGCAGATGGTGGCAATAGCAAGAGCTGTCGATATTTCGAACGGAATTCTTATTTTGGATGAGCCGACCTCAAGCTTGGATGCCAATGAAGTAAAGCAGCTGTTCAAGGTGATGCGAAAGCTGAAGCAGGAAGGCATGGGTATCGTATTCGTTACTCATTTTCTTGATCAGGTATATGAAGTAACAGACCGCATTACGGTGCTGCGCAACGGGACGCTCGTTGGAGAATATGTAACCAGCGCTCTTTCGAAGACAGAGCTCGTGTCGCATATGATCGGGCGCGAATGGAGCACAGAGGAAACTGCTGGCATGAAAGCAGTAGAGCAAATTTCCAGAGACCTATTTCTGCAGGCGAGCACGCTTGGCAAGAGGGGCAGTATTTATCCGATTGATCTCCAAATTGGGAAAGGAGAGGTGCTGGGACTCGCGGGTCTTCTAGGCTCAGGCAGGACGGAAATCGCCAAGCTCATCTTCGGCATTGACAAGGCGGATGAGGGCATATTGACGATTGACGGCGAGCAAATATCGTCCATGTACCCGCAGAAAGCGATTCAGAAGGGCCTTGGCTTCACACCGGAGGATCGCAAGGTAGCGGGCATTGTGGGAGAGCTGACTATTCGTGAAAATATAGTGCTTGCGCTGCAAGCCCGCAAAGGCTTGTTCTCCTTCATTCCGCTGCGCAAGCAGAAGGAAATAGCGAATAAATATATCGAGCTGTTAAAAATCAAAACGCCCAGCGCAGAGCAAAAAATTGAAAACCTAAGCGGCGGCAATCAGCAAAAGGTTATTTTGGCCAGATGGCTTGCTACACAGCCAAAGCTGCTCATTCTGGACGAGCCGACGCGCGGCATCGATGTCGGGTCCAAGATGGAAATACGCAAGCTCATTCTAGAGCTGGCAGCTTCAGGTATTTCCATATTAATCATTTCCGCAGAGCTTGACGAAATTGTGCAATGCTGCAATCGGATTATCGTGCTGCGCGATCGCATCAAGATTGGTGAAGTGAGCGGTGCCAGCATGCGTGAGAACGTTATTATGGAAATGATTGCGAAGGGAGCGGAATTGTATGGCAAGCCTGGCGGGATTGGCGCGTAATTTAAGCAAACAGAAGATTATTTGGCCGATCCTCGCGATCGTTGTTTTATTTTTATTCAATTTGATTGTAATTCCAGATTTTTTCCGTATGGAGTGGAAGGACGGCCATTTATTCGGAAATTTAATCGATATTTTGAAAAACGGCTCCCCGCTTATCATTATCGCTATTGGCATGACTCTAGTCATTGCCAAAGAGGGCATCGATATTTCGGTCGGATCGGTGCTGGCCATCTCGGGAGCGCTAGCGGTATTTATGCTGAATGGCTATCCGCTTTGGGTTGTTGTTCTGGCAGGTATCGGAGCTGGCTTGTTATGCGGATTATGGAACGGTATGCTGGTCGCCATATTAGGTATTCAGCCAATGGTCGCCACATTAATTTTGCTTACAATCGGCCGCGGCATTGCTCAGCTTATTACGGGCGGGCAGGTGCTGACGACAAGCAATAAAGCGTTTCAGTTCATCGGAAAAGGACATTTGCTCGGTCTTCCATTCCCGTTGTTTCTAGCGATGGGTGTGTTTCTAATTGTGTATCTCTTCAAAACGCGCACCGCCTTCGGATTATTTCTTGAAGCAGCAGGCGGCAACAAGACGGCGAGCAGCTACGCGGGCATTCGTCCCAAGGTTATTTTCATGACGGCCTACACCATCACCGGCATCTGCGCAGGTATTGCGGGCATTATTATTAGCTCCAATATAGCAAGCGCTGATGCAAACAACGCAGGTCTCTGGATTGAGCTTGATGCCATACTAGCCGTAGTAATCGGGGGCACATCGATGCGTGGCGGGCGCTTTTACCTTGGCGGAACGATATTTGGCGCCTTATTCATCCAAAGTCTAACGACGACTATATATTCGTTAGGCGTAGAGCCTTCCAGTATTTTGCTCGTTAAAGCAGTAGTCGTCATTATCGTATGTTTGATTCAATCCGATTTGTTCCGCCAGTCATTCAAATTGGCCAAAAAGAAGGTGGCAGCATCATGAAAAAGGTATCGCTCAAAATTAGCCATAACAATATTATTGTTCTGGCGACGCTGCTGCTTTTATTTATTTTGTATGGATCAGGGGCTGCGCTTTATAAAGGTTTTTTCTCCATGCAGGTTTTCTTGAATCTATTTATTGACAACGCCTATCTCATTATTGTGGCAACGGGAATGGCATTTGTCATCATTAAGGGCGGTATCGATCTGTCTGTAGCTTCGGTCGTGGCCCTTATCAGCATGGTGTCCGCTGCATTGTTTCAGCAGGGGGCTAACGCTTTCGTAGTTATATTCGCTGCCCTGTTGATCGGCACGCTGTTTGGAGCGGGCCAAGGCTATTTAATTCAACGCTTTCAATTGCATCCTTGGATTGTAACGCTTGCGGGAATGTTCTTGGCCAGAGGGATCAGCTTTCTTATCAGTACGGAAAGCATCGTCATAAGCAACCCGACCTTCGTGCTGCTGTCCCAGCACAAAATTTATGTATGGGAAAAAAACTTTATCACAATAAGCGTACTCATTGCGTTAGCAGTAGTTATAGCTGCGATATTGATTGGCCGCTATTCGTCATTTGGCAGAGCGGTTTATGCCATAGGTGGCAGTGAGAAATCTGCGATATTAATGGGCTTGCCTGTTGCGAGAACGACCATTACGGTATACACGCTAAGCGGTTTATTTTCTGCTATTGGCGGCATCGTATTTACGTTTTATATGCTTTCGGGCTACTCGCTGCATTTGATGGGCATGGAGATGGATGCGATCGCGTCTTGTGTAATAGGCGGTATCTTGTTGACCGGCGGATTTGGCTATTTGATTGGACCGACGCTCGGTGTGCTGTGCACCGGTATTATCCAAACAATCATTATGTTCCAAGGTACGCTCAGCTCCTGGTGGACGAAAATTACAATTGGATTTTTATTGTTTCTGTTCATGGCATTTCAGCGAATTATTGTGATGAGAAAAGAAAAAAGCGCGCTTCCGGCATCCAAGAATAAACCGAATTTTGAAAATAAAGTCGTTAATTTGTAAATACAGAGCAATTGTAAAATTTGTATATTGAGTGTGTAGCTATTACAAGTAAGAAAGGGAGGAAGTTTGAATGAACAGAAAGAAGCCAGTTATCGTTACCATGCTAGCTGCGATTATGCTAATAAGCTTGATCGCTGGCTGCAGCAGCAACAAAAATAATGGGGGAAGTACTCCTGATGCTTCGAAAGCAACCAATAAGCCAAAGACAGAAAATACGGCAACGGAAGCACCTCCGGCCAATAAGAAGCTTGTTGTAGGCTTCGCGCAGATTGGTGCGGAAAGCGGCTGGCGTGATGCAGAAACGAATTCCGTTAAAGCAACGTTTGGCGATGATGCTAATTTTGAACTGAAGTTTTCCGATGCTCAGCAAAAGCAAGAAAATCAAATTAAGGCCATCCGTACTTTTATTGCACAAAAGGTTGATGCAATCGGTCTTGCGCCAGTCGTAGAATCAGGCTGGGAAACCGTATTGAAAGAAGCAAAGGATGCTAACATTCCGGTGTTCCTGCTAGATCGCGGCATTACAAAGGGCAATGAGGATCTGTATGTATCCTTCATCGGTTCCGACTTTATTCTTGAAGGCCAAAATGCGGCAAAATGGATGATCGAAGAATTCGGTGCAGGCGCTGAGGTCAATATTGTCCAATTGGAAGGAACAGTTGGTGCAAGTGCGGCGAATGATCGCAAGAAAGGCTTTGAAGATGCGATTGCTGGCGAGTCAGGCTATAAGATCGTATATTCACAAACAGGTGATTTCACTCGTGCCAAAGGAAAAGAGGTTATGGAGGCGTACTTGAAAAAGGACAAAAACATTCAAGTCGTTTACGCTCATAACGATGACATGGCACTAGGCGCCATTCAAGCGATCGAAGAAGCAGGCTTGAAGCCAGGCACAGATATTAAAATTATCGGTGTAGATGGAATAAAAGCAGCATTCGAAGCGATTGCAGAAGGTAAAATGAACGTCACTGTAGAATGTAATCCATTACTCGGGCCACAGCTAAAGCAAGCCATTCTGGATTACAAAGCAGGAACTGCTTTGGACAAATGGATTAAATCCGATGAGGATGTGTATGCCGGACAAAAAGCGATCGATGCGCTGCCTAATCGTCAATATTAATTGAATTTATGGAAGCAAGGAATATACGAAACTGCAAAAGAGATGTTCTTCTTTTGTAGTTTCGTTTTTCGCATTGAACTGAAATGAATACACTATTTCATGAGAACGGATTGGATGTCTATGCTTAGCGGTTTATTTGCGAATAGAAGTATCCGTTTCAAGCTTTTATTTTATTTTGTCATCATCACTTTATTTTCCATATTGGCGCTTAGCTTTCTGGGCAGCACGCTGTACAAAAATGCAATTGAAGAGGAAACGAATGCACACACGGTGCAAATGATGGAGCAGGTCAAAAATCATATTGAAGTGTACATAGAGGAAATGGATAACATTATTTATTACCTGTCGCAGGATTCGTCAGTTATTCAGTTTCTGGACTGGGAGAATACCGATTCATCCCCATTCTATTTATTGGATTATAAAGTGAGACAGCTGCAGGGGGTCTATATTGAGAAGCATGTAGAAATTGCGGGCGCCATGATTGTTAGCGAAAAGAAGCAGTTCGCCAGCAAAGGGCTGGAGCCAATAACAAGAGATGCTATGACGGATGAGCAGTGGTATAAGAAGGCCGTTCAAGAGCCGGATCATATCCATTTGTTTAGCCATCCGATCGGGAGAAATATTCGCGCAGAGCAAAATTTAAGCGCCGATCAGGTGCTATCGTTCGTGAGGGCCGTTAAGGATCCATTGACGGGTCGCGTCCTCGGGGTTATTCTGATCGACATGAAATTAGACATCATCCAAGATATTGTTGAATCAGCCTCGCTTGGCAAGAGCGGCTTTATATTCATTATGGACGAGAATGGGTTTGTTGTTTATTCGCCTGTCAATCCAATTGTATACCGCATATCGGGGGACTGGATGGAGGGCCGCTCGGGCAAAGTATTCCGCTACATCAATGAACTGGAATATCAGATGGTGTTTAATACTTTTCCTGAATTTGATTGGCGAATCGTTGGTGTATTTCCGCTTAAGGAATCGCTGCAGGTCGTCGCCGACATTCAATTTTATACGGTCATTATTGCGCTTGTCACGCTTCTTCTTGCTTTTATGGCATCCTGGTATTTCACCAATTCGATCGTTCGTCCCGTCGGCAAGCTGCGCAGTTTAATGAAAAAAGTCGAAGAAGGCGAGCTGCATCTGCGCTTTCCCAGCAAAACAAAAGACGAGATCGGACAGCTTGGCAACAGCTTTAATCATATGGTGCAGGAAATCGACAACTTGATTCACCTTGTGTATTTGGAGCAAAAAGAGAAGCGTGAGGCGGAGCTGAAAATATTGCAGGCGCAAATAAAGCCTCACTTTCTCTACAATACGCTCGATACGATTCAGTGGATGGCACAGGATCGAGACGCGGACGATATCGTCGACATCGTTGTTGCGTTGACCCATCTGTTCCGCATCAGTCTCAGCAAGGGGCGTGAAGTTATCCCGCTTAGCGAAGAAATCCAGCATGTGGAGAGCTACTTGATTATTCAAATGGCGAGATATGAAGATAAGCTGTCTTACGAAATCGATATTTCGCCTGAGATTGAGACGCAAAGTGTGCTCAAAATCATTTTGCAGCCGCTCGTTGAGAATGCGATCTATCATGGCATCAAGGAGAAGCTGACGAAAGGAAAAATTCGTATTTATGGATATCAGGAAGATAACAAGCTGGTGCTCGTTGTCGAGGATAATGGCATCGGCTTTGAGCCTGATCGATTAATGCAAATGAATGAATCCTTTCATGCCGTCAGGCAAAGCAGCGAAGATAGAGGTTATGGGTTATATAACGTGAACGAACGAATAAAGCTGTCTCATGGCTCAGGCTATGGTCTTAAAATTGAGAGCGAAAGAGGACGAGGCTCAAGAATCGTAGTCCGACTTCCGCTAATGCTCGGATCGCTTCGAATGGAAGGGTGAGAATCATATGTGGAGACTACTTATTGCGGATGATGAACCGAAGATTCGTAGAGGATTATCGAAGGTGCTGCCTTGGCAGGAGCTCGGGATCGAGCTGGTAGGAGAAGCTGAGAATGGCTTGCAGGCGCTGGAGCTCGCAGCGGAAAGAAAGCCCCATATTCTATTTGTTGATATTTGCATGCCGTTCGTAGACGGTCTGGAATTCATTGAACGGCTGCAGCAAACGCTGGAGAATAGTATCGTTATCGTCATATCCGGTCATGATGAATTTCGTTACGCCCAGCAGGCGGTGAAGCTGCATGTATTTGAATATATGCTTAAGCCTGTTGTGAAGAGCAAGCTGGAGAGCGTCGTTAGGAAAGCGATCGGAGAGCTTGAACTAGCTCGCGATAAGGAGCAAAAGATGGAGTGGATGGATCAGCAGCTCAAAACGAATTCCGTTTCCATTCGCGATGCCTTTCTATTGAAATGGCTTGAAGGCATTGCAGCCGTTGAAGAGATTCATAGCCAAACCGCATTTCTACAGCTGGGCTGGGAGGGCGACGTTGGAATGATTGCGTTCAAAGTCATTCAAAACGTAGAATCCGGCAAATCAATGCGCGTATGGGACCGTGACCTGCTGGAATTCGCCTTAAAAAATATTACAGAAGATTTGCTTGCAGCCGATCGAGCCGTTGGCCGTGTTGTTCTCAACAATAAGAAAGGCCACATCATTGTAATGGGATGTATCAACAACTATACGGATTGGCTGATGCTAGGCCAGAAGATTCAGGACAAGATGGAAACGCTGCTTGAGAAAACGATTATTGTAGAGCAGCAATCGGCAGAATCAATTGAAGAGCTTCCGACGCTTTACCGCTCCCTGATGAAGGAGCTTGGCAGCAAAGGGAGTCTTTCTCCCATAGTGATTTTGACCAAAAAATTTATTGACCGCAATTATTATATGCCAACGCTCACCCTTGGCGATGTGGCCTCCGGTGTGCAAGTCAGCCCTACTTATTTGAGCAAGCAGTTAAAACGCGAGCTTGGTCTTTCATTTATTGATTATTTGACGGAGGTACGCATTCGTAAAGCGATACAGCTGATGTGTGATCCGATGTTCAAGGTTTATGAGATTGCAGAGAAGGTAGGCTACAGCAGCCAGCATTATTTCAGCAGCGCCTTTAAGAAAGTGACTGGAACCTCTCCAATCGTTTATAAGAAAGGGATACGTTCATGACGGGAAGCAAGATTGCAAAACTTGCTGTCATTATGATGCTGTTTGTACTGCTTGCGGTGCTGGCACGTTCCTGTATCAGCCGTCTGACGGATACAGATGTTGATAGCGGATACAAGTATTTGATCGGTGTATCCCAGCCGAATTTGAGCGAGCCTTGGCGTGTTGCCATGAATGAGGAGATCCAGCAGGAGGTAAGCAAGCATAACGATATGCGCGTCATCTTCACGGATGCCGCGCAGAGCAGTGAACAGCAAGCGCAGGATGTGAAGAAGCTGGTCGGTTATGGCATTGATCTGCTTATTATTTCCCTTGACGATCCGGTTGCGCTAACGCAAACGGTAACCGCTGTCTACAAAGATATTCCGGTTATCGTGCTGGGCAGAGGCGTTACAGGCTATGATTACACGCTTTATGTAGGGACAGATGATGAAATGATCGGCAGAAAAGCGGGTGAATTCGCAATGGAAACGCTTGGAGATTCAGGCGGAGCCATCGTTGAAATACAAGGGCTGGCTGGCTCGCCGACCGTTGATGACCGGAGCAAGGGATTCCGTGAAGCGATACAAAATTCGAAGCTGCATATCGTGAAGACGATGAATGCGGATTGGCAGCGCGATCGTGCGGAGGATTTGTTATACGAGTGGCTGAAGGAGAACAATGATGTCAATCTCGTATTCGCTCATAATGAGGCTATGGCGTTAGGTGCTTATCGAGCCGTGCAGAAGCTGGATCGGAATCATATTAACATTATCGGAATTGATGGGGTCAACTCTGAGAATGGCAGCCTACAGCTAGTATCCGAGAATAAGCTGACAGGCACTTTTACAAGTCCCCCAGGAGGCAAGGAGGCCATCCGTTACGCGATTGATATTTTGAATAAGGAAAAGGGCATTCCCAAAAAGGTTATATTGCGCAGTCAGAAGATAACCGATCAATGGGAAGATACGACCTCGCGCATCACACCATCGCCTGATCCATCGCCAGAGCAAGGGGACGCCCCGATTGTTGTTGGTTTTGCTCAGGTAGGCATGGAGAGCGGCTGGCGCATTGCCCATACGAAATCGGTAATTGATGCGGCGAAGGAAGCTGGTGTACAGCTGCTCTATGAGAATGCTGAGCAATCACAGGATAAGCAAATCGAGATCATTCGCCAGTTTATTAAGGAGAAGGTTCAAGTCATAGCGTTCTCGCCGAAGACAGAAACGGGGTGGGATGAGGTGCTGCAGGAGGCTAAGCAAGCCGGCATCCCCGTTATATTGTCGGATCGGGAAGTAAATGTTGGGGATGATACGCTGTGGACTGCTTATATCGGCTCCGATTTCCGTGAAGAGGGCAGACGTGCAGCCAGATGGCTGATGCAGCAGGCTGAAGCAGGGCAAAGCTATCAAATTGTCGAGCTTCAGGGAACCGCTTACTCCGCGCCGGCTGTCGGTCGAAGGCAGGGCTTCAATGAGGTCATTCAGACGGATCACAACTTTACTATTGTCGAATCGCTGCAGGGGGATTTCACGAAGAAGCAGGGCAAGGAGCTGATGGCTGCGGCGCTGAAGCGGCAGGGCGCGAAGATCAATGTCGTTTATTCGCATAACGATGATATGGCGTTGGGGGCGGTAGAGGCGATTGAAAATTTCGGATTGCGGCCGGGAAAGGACATTATTATCATTTCTGTTGACGCGACCAAATCAGCGCTTAAAGCGCTCAGTATAGGCAAGCTTAACTTCGCGGTGGAATGCAATGCGCTGCTCGGTCCTCAGCTTATGAAAGCTGTCAAAGATTTATCGGAGGGCAAGGAGCTTCCGATGAAGATCATTACGGCGGAAGGCGTATTTACTCAAGAATCTGCCAAAATGGCACTGGCAAGCAGAGAATATTGAATCTAGGGAGCAGACGGCAGCAAATCGCGTTATGAACGATATTGCTGCCGAAAGCTTTTGGGCGTGCTGCCGGTATATCGATTGAAGCATCGAACGAAATAAGGGAATGAGCCGAATCCCGATTCCTCTGCAATATTTCCAATGGGCTCATTCGTATGAATCAGCATTTGTTTAGCTTGTTCCACACGATGGCGATTTAAAAACTCCAGCGGCGTACAGCCGAACGTCTTCTTCATGCATAGCGAAATATAATTTTCATGAAAATGAAGTGCTTCTGATAATCGTTTATAGCTAATAGGCTCCTTGTAATATTTGCGAAGCAGGAAAGCTGCTTCTTCAGCGACAATTAAATGTGGACTCTTATGCTGTTCTCCCTCCTCGTCCTGCAGCAGGAGCATCAGATCCTGGAATATTATTTGTCGTCTCCATAATGCCGAAGTAGTTTGTTCATGTTGTAATTGAATCAGTTTTTCTAGCTGCTCACTTATTAGTCCCAATGAACGAAGCTCTCCAAATCTCGAAATATAGAAGGAGAAGGTTTCTATTTGCGGATATGCGTGGTCTGTTTGCGGCAAGGAAAGCGAGAGCGTCTCTGTAGTCTCTTTCCAGCGGCTAAGAGATTGGAAATGAAGCCAATAAAAATGGGTTTCAGCTTGGCAAGGCGCGGCCGTCCGGTGCGCCAAATCAGGACGTAGAATGATGTAATTTCCTTCGGAAACGCTGTACAAATGATTGTCTTCCTCCAAATGCAAGGTTCCCCGCGTGACAACAATCAAATCAAATACTCCGATATGCGACCGATCGGGATGTTTGCCGTCTACGGGGTAGGTGTCTTCTCCGCTAACAATGTAGTGCGGCATAGGCGGAGCAATGAATTGGATCATATTCAAATCATCCTCTCAAACAGCTTTTATATATTCTATCATAAGGATTTTCTCCAGCTTCGTAAATTCTGATCTAGCTTCCTGAAATGTTGTAATTGGACAAAAACAGGTTGTTTCCGGGTATGTAGTCCGATGTGGTCCAAATGTTATATTCAAATAGGATCAGAATTAAACTGACAGGATAAGAGGAGTGAGCGACCCTAATGAAATTACATGCAACTGCATTTGAGGCTCTGCCGTTAGGAGACATTAAACCGTCTGGCTGGCTAAGAAATCAGCTTCGGATTCAGGCGGATGGATTTACCGGCCATTTAGAGGAGCACTGGGCAGATGTTGGTCCTGAGAACGGCTGGATTGGCGGTAAAGGCGAAAGCTGGGAACGCGGACCCTATTATTTGGATGGATTGCTTCCGCTTGCTTATTTGTTGGAGGATCAGAAATTGATTGCGAAGGCGAACCGCTGGGTGGAATGGTCGCTTGCGAACCAACAGGAAAATGGGCTTTTCGGTCCTAATCGCATTGAAACAGTCAACCAAGATGTGAACAAGAACCATGATTGGTGGCATTACATGATCATGCTGAAAGTAATGATGCAGCATGAAGAGTCCACTGACGATGAACGAGTTATTCCTTTTCTTACGAAATTTTTTAAATATACGCATGCCACGATTGAAACACAACCGTTGGACGGTTGGGCGAAGTCGCGGGGATCGGAGATGCTGCTCTGCATTATATGGTTGTACAAACGGACAGGAGATTCCTTTCTGATGGAGCTGGCAGAAATCGTAGCCAAGCAAACAACGGACTGGAGTGATATTTTTCATGACTTCCCGTTCTGGCGCAAAGTTTATGAATGGGACTGGACTTCACATGTCGTGAATGTAGCAATGGGAATCAAAACTCCGGGCTTATTATTTGAATTAACCGGCGATATGACGGAGCGGGAAGTGGTTCACCGCGGCATTGATTCCCTGATGACTTATCACGGACAAGCGCATGGTATGTTCTCGGGAGATGAATGGCTCTCTGGCACTCATCCAAGTCAAGGGGTGGAGCTCTGCGCCGTCGTTGAATATATGTTCTCAATGGAGCAGCTTACTCGTATTTTCGGTGAAGGACGCTATGGGGACATTTTGGAGAAGGTGGCCTTTAATGCGCTGCCAGCAGCGATTTCTTCCGATTGGACATCACATCAATATGACCAGCAGGTGAACCAAATTATATGCAATGTCGCTCCGCGCGCATGGAGCAACGGACCAGACGCAAATCTGTTCGGCCTTGAGCCTAATTTTGGCTGCTGTACGGCCAACATGCATCAAGGCTGGCCGAAGCTAGCCTCGCATCTATGGATGAATGATCGAAACGGCGGTCTTGCTGCGGTTTCCTATGCTCCATGTACCGTGAAAACTAAGGTAGGATCGGGTGCTTCCGCAATGATGGAAGTGAGCGGGGAATATCCATTTCGAGATCGGATCCTTATGGCACTCACGCTTGACCGTTCGGATCGGTTTGCCATTTCGCTGCGCATTCCTGCTTGGTGCCAAAATCCGCGGATTACGTTGAATGGAGAAGCGGTTGAACTGCCTATCGAAGCTGGTTATGCGAGGCTTGAACGGGAGTGGATGAATGGAGATCAGCTGGAGCTGCATCTGCCAATGGTTGTACAGACCACATCGCGCCATTTACACGCAATCAGCGTGGAGCGGGGGCCGCTTGTGTTCGCTCTTCCTATTCAGGAGAACTGGCAGATGATTAAGGAACGCGCCATGTTCCATGACTGGGAAGTATATCCTGCCTCAGCATGGAAATATGGGCTGCTCGCAGAAACGGAATATGAAGTCAGTGAATATGAAGTGCCTACACAGCCATTTTTAGCTGCCTCGGCGCCGGTTAAGCTTAAAGTCAGCGGACAGCTGGTGCGGGATTGGAAGATGGAAGGCAATAATGCGGGGACCGCTCCTATATTTCCTAACACCGAAGGACAGCCGGTAACCGAATTGGAGCTTGTTCCATATGGCAGTGCGAAGCTGCGAATTGGTGAATTTCCGCTGATCGGTGCGCGTAAATCGAGTAAACAGAATTTGAAGCAATCCTAATAATGCGTTCATCCTATTAAATGAAAATCGCTTCAAGCCTATGAACATAATTCAAGGCTTGAAGCGATTTTGTTTTTTGCGAATCTGTTACACCTAATCGATACGGGTTGGAAGGACGTGCAAAGAACTTTCTGATGCAAGGATAGGAGCGGCTTGCTTCTCGCGTTGAACGGCATTCAAATTATTGCGTACGGGACCTACAATATATTTGCCGAATGAAAGCTTGTTTAAATACTTCGTTGTTAACCATGCTGCACAGAAACAAGTGATATAAATAATTGGAATGGTGATGAACGGATGAATATGCTTCGTTAATGGCATGTAAAAAATAACAAACACTCTCATAAACACACTATGGGTTAAATAGATGCCGAAGGAATGATCCGAAATGGAAACCATGAAATTGGGAACGGATTTCATATGGTTCGAAATATAAAAAATGAGAAAAATGATGGAAGGAGCAAATAACAAATAGCTGACTCCTTTGGAACTAATGACCGGCGATAGATCTAGATATTTGAAGGCGAGCACGGGAATAGCCGTTATAATCGGCAAACTCCATACCCATCTTTTTTTTCTGTTTAATAGATGAAGGAATGAATCGTAATGCTTCCCGCAATAGTAGCCTAATGCGAAATAAAATGACCATCCGATGAATGGCAGCCAGCTCGTGTAATACCAAATATATTCCGCGGTGCTTGGGTTCGAGAAACCAAATGGCGGCACGAAATTAAAAAAAGAAAGATAGAGAAAATTGATAATGAACGATATAGGAAGAACCGTTTTGGCAGACCAATGTTTCAGCTTGTTATGTAATAGGTAATGAATAAGAATGAATTGGATAATAATTAAAATAAAATACCCATTGTAGTCTGCCATAAAAATGTTTCTGAATATGGCGGTTAGTATCGTTTGTACCGTGTAGGGCTCTTGGTTTTCATAAACCTTATAGATGGAGCCTATTATACCCATCGCAATAAAAGGAGGTATGAGAACTTTCATTCGCTTTGATATAAAATGCTTTGGCAGGTTTTCTTTATAATTTTTGGCAATAAGAAATTCTGTAATGAAAATAAAGATCGGAGTACCAACGTTAAAAATAAGTCTCGCTGCATTCAATACAGCGCTTTGCTCATATAATCGGCCTGTAAATATAAGCGAATGAACCATTACGACAAATAAACAGCCGACACAGCGTAATAACAATATTTCATAAGATATTTTTTTCGTCATTTAGAAGCCACCTTTAAGATAAAGTTATTCATATTGAATAACATGATACATTAAAATATTCTTTTTGACGATGATTTGAGCGCAATTAAGCCCTAATTGACTAGTTGATAGCTCTGCATTAAACGCTATAAGGCTAAAGACCCCCAACGGTTCGAAAAACAAAAAAAGCCTTCTCCCCCGTGAGAGGAAGAAGACGATTGTTCATTTGCCTTTGCGAGTCAATTCAGCGAGGTTATCCCATTGCTCATCCGTAACCTCTAAAAGGCTGTTAAATTGGCCAGCGCCCTGCAGCCATTCACCTCCGTCAATAGTCACGACTTCACCGTTCATATAGCTGGCATAATCAGATATGAGGTAAGCAGCTAAATTAGCAAGCTCAGCTTTATCACCGACGCGGCGCAGGGGAATTCGGCGAACCATCTGCTCCTCCAGCTCCGGTGTAGGAGAGAGACGCGACCAAGCGCCTTCCGTTGGGAAGGGACCAGGCGCGATCGCGACCTGCCGGATACCGTATGGAGCCCATTCAACCGCCAGGGATCGCGTTAATGCCAGCACCCCGGCTTTCGCCGCTGCAGAGGGTACAACATAACCTGATCCATTGGAAGCATAGGTCGTTACAATGTTCAGCATCGTTCCGTTTCTTCCTTGCTCAATCCATCTTTTGCCTAGCTCTAAGGTCGTATAGAAGGTGCCATGCAGTACGATATTCAAGATAGCATCCACTGCTTTTGGCGATAGCCGCTCGGTCGGGCTGATGAAGTTTCCGGCTGCGTTATTAACGAGCACATCGATATGTCCGAAGTGGGCCTCGGTCGCTTCGATTAGCTCTTGAACCTGTACGGGATCTCGAATATCGCAGCTTTTGTAAAAAACTTGATTGCCATTAAAGCTCATTTCCTTGGCTGCCATTGCAAGCACTTCCTCGCGGCGGCTGGCAATGGCTAGGCAGGCACCCAGCTCAAGAAACTTTTCTCCCATGGCACGACCGAGACCAGTCGCTCCGCCCGTAATGAGAACCACCTTATCCTTCAACAGGTCTTTCGCAAAGGGACTCATCACTTTAATCTCCTTTGACGCTTTTACCCTTATATTATTTGGAAAGCTGCCCGATCATGACTTGTTTATTTTAATGAATATAGCGTTTGATAAAATGTGATACTTTCTGCTCGTAAGCAGCCTCATCTGTTCGATAAGCCATCCCATGGCTGGCTCCTTCAACGATGAATATGTCTTTCTCGGTCCTGCACGTATCAAATAATCTCATAGCCATTTCGGTCGGTACAAATGTATCATCGCCTCCATGTATGAAGAGCATCGGAAGTTTATTGTTTTCCAATTGCTTCAATGATGAAGCCTCAGCAAAGCTATAGCCTGCTTTAATGCTTGTTAACCAGCTTGTTGTATGCAATATCGGAAAGGGAGGAAGCTTGTACAAGCGCCTAAGCTGATAAGCGAGCTGGTCATAAACAGATGTATAGCCGCAATCCTCGACGATGGCTTTCACTTGCTTGGGCAAAGCCTCGCCGCTTACCATCATGACAGTAGCGCCGCCCATCGAAATGCCATGCAGGACAATTTGAGCTGCCTCACCAAGCTTGTCCACTGCTTTCTGAATCCACAGCAAATAATCCTTCCGATCAGGCCAGCCGAACCCAATATAATCTCCTTCGCTTGCGCCATGTCCGCGATCATCCGGCATAAGCACATTATAGCCCAGCTTTTCATAATAAAATTTTGCAAAGCTGCCCATATCCTTTCCGCTTCCGGAATAGCCATGAGCCAAAATGGCCATTTTGTTTGTCGGGGTTGCTGCGGCCTTATAATAGCCTACCAGCTTTAAACCGTCATTAGAGCTGATATGCCAAGTTTCATAGGTCTGGTTCTCTATCCATTTGTCGCCGTTTTGTTCAACGGGTGTTGGTTCATCGGGTACCAAATCTTTATTATCGCTTAGAAATTCTTTGGAATTTCGTTTAATGGCCATGTTGTAAAAATAATAGCTAACGCCGATTAAAGCGCCTGCTACAATGATTGCTGCAATGATTATTCCAAATAGGACCGGGTGCTTCGTAATTGCCATATTTGCTCACGCATCCTCTCTTTTTCTCCATATAGAACATGTCCATCTGCTGTTTTTGAGGGGATTGCACCTTGTTATTAATAACCTAAAGTGGGCTTTTCTTTATTATGCGATATTGTACTTGGTTTTCATTCCATAAAGAAACAGCTGCTCTAGACTATAGCCTTTGAGACAGCTGTTTCTTCCTTATTCCAGCTCTACAGGCAATTGAAACTTAGAGAAATAACCGTTGGAGGAACCAACATAAAGGTCGTTGCCGTCTATATTCATATAGCCATTCCACGTATCCGCATCTCCCAGCTCAGGATAGCCGAACATGACATCTTGAATACGATTCATAATTTGCCCATTATCTTTACGAATGACTAAGAGGTCCCCTTCATAGGGCAAAAGTAAGTACTTTTCTTTAATAGTGAAGGAACCAACCTCAGAGTTTGTTAGCATTTTGCTAAAACCGTTCGTTTGCAGCTGCCAGAGAATGCGACCGTCCATTTTATTGATAGCAGAAGGAATGCCATCAACGATAACATACAATACTTCATCCTCAATTACAGCCTTGGTGGCTTTGCCAGGCAGGCTCCAAAGCATTTTTCCAGATTGTGTATCGAAAAATTCGGTTTCAAATATACTGTCATCCGTACGTATGGAACCATGTTCAGTTTTTTGAATCAATAAGAACCTTTTGTCTACAGGGGAGACCAATTCGTTACTCCTAACCTGATATCGGCTAATGACATGGCTCGTTTTCACATTGAGCAAAATCTGCTCTGAGCCTAGCAGCAGCCAACGCTCGCTAAGATCGGCGTTAAAGGGTTTTTTGCGTTCCGTGAACAGCCCGGCAGAGTATTGAATCGGTCCATCCCATACGCCGTTTACGTTTATGCTCCACTGAACCTTGCCTGTATTGGGTTGAAGAGCCTGCAGCGTGTTCTCATATTGGAGCAGTATATAAGGATCATTCTCGCTTTGATTATGGATCTGAAACGCGCCCTCAAAGCTTCTACTCCATTTCTGCTTGCCTGTCTTTACATCCCAGACCAACAATTCTCCTTTCTCAAGCTGGTCACTCGGTCGATTATAGAGAAGAACAGCGTCTTTAGCTCGAGCCAGCATCATAAAGCTATGGTCTTCAGGAAACTCGCGTTTCCAAATAACTTTGCCGTCAGAGAGCCTAATATGCTGTACGAGCTGCACATATTTTTTGATATCCGGGTTGTAAGGTGTGGAGACCGTGATCTGATTTCTGCTGCTGTCAAGGAAAGCCGCGAATCCGCTGTGACCCGCTTTAACTTGCCAAAGCATCTTTCCGGTAAGCCGATCTAGCGCATACAGATCAGAGTTGTCATGCATCCCGCTGAAATAACCATCGTCGCCTTTTATAAGAAGTATATGATCCAAGGCCCCGTATAAGTAATTGTAACTGAGCCAGTGCTGGTTTCTCCATGTCCAATTAGGCTTTATAGTAGGAGCTAGCGGAAATACACGAAAATCAAAAGCTTGATATTCTGGATATTGATACCTGCTGATCTGTGTATGGCCGCTGTCCGTAACAGGAAGAATCAATTTCCATTCCGTTAGTTTTCCATCCTCTGTGAAGGTTATCAAGGCCTGACCGTCTTTATGCTCATAACGCCAGGTGATGCCGAGCCGTATCGGTCCGCTGCCTTGATCCAGGTTTTTGGATGCTTCAATGAAATGGGGTTTTCCTAGCAGCTGCTCAACAATTGATTGATCGATCCCTTTATAGAAAACAGCTTCAATGATTTGATTCATTTCAACAAGTGGTACGGTGGAGCCTTCCTGAAGGATTCCCGTCTTAATCTCTTCCAGCTTGCTAATATCTCTTTCGTTTACCCAAAGCAGAAGGGGGCGAAGAACTTTGTTGTCTTCGTACCCAGGCTGGGGAGGCAGCAGCACGCCATACCAGTCTTCCCATTGCAGTACAGCATAGAAAGCAGTCTGTTCATTCAAATCTTTTTTTCGATTGATGCTATCTGGGAACAAAGACAATTCTGCATTTGGGTTTAATGTCAGGCGTGCAGGAGATGTTATCTGTATATTCTGCGCGGCATCTGTGCCATACCAAACGGGTATCCATATGGTTCCTATCTCTTGTGAGTCAATTTGTACAAACTCTCCTTTGATTTTCTGAACATTGAGCTTCGTATTCGCTTCACCGTAATACATGATCTTCGAAGTAGTATCCATATCTTCCGGCTCATTGAGGAAATAGGGCGTGAATGAAGCCGTTGTGAATTGATTCTGTGGATAGGGCAGGGCTAGCGGTTCAGGAGTTTCCGTGATTAGATCAGCTTGAGTCGTTTCAATGGCAATGACGGGGGAAGGGAGAGCTGAGCTCTCAGCTCCATTCTCAGCTTCACAGCTAGCTATAACAAGAACAAGTGTGGCAACCATCACGAGAAGAGCAGCAGTTCTAGCATATAAGTGTAGTTTTGGCATGCGGTCATACCTCGTTATTCGGCAATTTTATAATGATCGTGTCATTAGCTGCATTCCACTTCACGCTTGCGCCAAGTGCGTCTGTTATAAAGCGAAGCGGCACAACTGTTTTGCCTTTATCATAATGCGGCGCTTCAGGCATTTGTTTCTTGACACCGTTTATTACAGCTTCGTGTTTATAGACCTCTATCGAGAGGTTGGTTTTGTTCTTGCTAATTGAAATTTTTCCTGCATCGTAGGACACCTTTGCACCGATCGCTTCGAATATATCACGCAGCGGCACGAAGGTCGTACCATTCATTATGAAGGGATCGGAGCTTAGCGAGATATAGGAATCATTTAATTGGATGGAATAGCTTTTGATTACAGCGGACGGCTTAATGGCTATAATCGGTTGAATGCCATCAAGGTGATAAAAATCCATTTTTCCTGCTCCCCATGACCAAACGGTCCCATTTTTGTCTAATGCAAGACCGCTGTTAATCGTTACGGATTCGATATCAACGATAGCAGTCAAGCCTTTGAGCTGTTTAAGCAAACCGTTATCTTCGAAGTTCCATACGGTTCCGTTTTGGTGCAGGGCCAAATTATATAATGAGGTGTACCTTGCTGCCGATACTTTGATGAAACCGCCTTTTGTTGAAGTAGCTTCTCTATTGTCAAAGTTTAGAAATCCGCCCTTTTTGAGCAGTAACATGGCACCGTAATAATCATTGCCCATTTCTGAAATAGAAATTACATCCTTTATCGCAGAAGTCGTATCCTTCCCATTACGAATGTGGTTCCAATATCCCCATCTATCCACTTCGCCGTTCCCTTTGACAAAAGATATATTGTTGGAAGAAGCTGCAATCGCAATCACATCGCTTGAATCTACTTTGCCAGGTGTGCTGGCCTTTTCTGTTTCTGACTGGTCATGATCTGAAGTACAGTAGGATTCATCATAAGCAAACTCTTTTCGTGACAATGCGGACATGCATACATTACCCCATATCCATGCGACACGCTCCTCCGTAAGGGCAACATGAAAATGTCCTCCGCTCGCAATGGCAGTAACATGATTCAAGCCTTTTATTTGTGTAGGCTCATAGACTTTCTCATCCGTTTTGCCGTTTCCGATTTGTCCGTATCGATTGGAGCCCCAAGTCCATACCGTACCGTCCGCTTTCAAAGCAATGTTGCCGACTTCAGCAGCGATGGCTCCCGGAATATTCGGTCCGCGCTTCGCTTGTTCATTGCCTGACCAAGTCCAAATCGTACCGTCCTTCTGTAGCGCCATATGCTCATCCTCGAATGAATCAATATCAATAATATCCGTAAGTGCAGACCCTCTGTTTATTACGTTTTGTTTGCCAAAAACCAAGCTTGTTTGTATTAGGTTTAGAGCTAAGAACAGTATCAGCAATGTGGGAACTTTTTTGAACAGCTTCATCCTTATGCCTCCTTATTAAGAAAAAAATGGTTCAGCATTATAGACGCAAGCTGGGTTTGAAAAGTTGTTCATCAACCATCGTGTATGAACATAATTTAGTAGGAATTAGCTGTGGAAAAGCGATTAAATGAAACAATCCTCCCCAAGTGGAGGGAGGATTGTTCTTATTGCCTATTTCTTTGCTTTGAAATGGACAACTGCGCTGTAGAGCATTTTTTCTATTTTCGGATTAAACACCGCATGATGGCTAACGTGAAACACTTCTAGCAGCAGCCCTTTATTATTTTCGATTTGTTGATCGATTTTGAGTTCAAGCGTTTTAAGGTCATAGGCTTCAAAAAATTCAACTTTGTTTTCAATTAAATCTAATCGGAAATCCATTGGCTTTGTCTCCTAAATATCGATTCATAATATAATTATATTATATTATATCGTGCAGTTTGGATTGTTACAAAGAAATGCTAGAGGACGCTCTGGAAAAATTGGTTTTTGTATGCAGATGGAATGATAAACGATATAATTTAGAAAAAAATAGGTGAAGAAGTGAGGTGCAACAATGAATAATCAAGAGGGCGACCTCCTGCGGCATCCCAGTATTCTACAACAGATTTGGAAGTATAAACTGCATTATGTTATTGTCATTCCTGCATTATTTTTCATTTTAACTTTTAAAGTATGGCCATTCCTATATGGATTCATATTATCGATGAAAAATTACCAACCCATGCACGGGATTTCGGACAGTGAATGGGTCGGGTTTCAAAATTACATTAGCTTGCTTAAAAATCTAGATTACCGGAATGTGCTTTCAAACACTTTGGCTATCAAAATAAGTTATATTGTTATAAGCGGAATTACGGCTTTTGTTATCGCTTTGGCTCTAAGCGGCGTTCGATCGAATAGGCTGAGACAAATATTCTCAACCTTATTCCTTATTCCTTTTTTTATACCGTCTGTTGTTTTTGCAAGCCTTGCCATGCTGGCAGTCTCGCCTTCAAAGTCTCCGTTCGTTCTAGGGGAACTATTTGTGCTTGCTGATCCTGAGCTGTTCAGTCCGTTTATCGTATTTATTGAAATTGTGAAAACGAGCGGCATACCTGTATTAATTGCGCTCGCTGCTATCGCATACAAGCATGGAGCCGTGTCGCAGCAAACGGGCGGTTTAAGTTTAAGACAAAGCAATTATGCCAGCATGAATATTATTCCTGCCCTCAGAGCCGTATGCGCTTATATGCTGCTTCAAACATCTACTCTATTAAGTTCAGATTTAGAGCTTATTACGAGCTTGCTTAATCCGCTCGTTTATCAGACCGGAGACATAGTAGATACCTATAACTTTAGGATGGGCTTCCACCAAATGAATTATAGCGCTGCTGCAGCTTCTGATATGATTCGATTTTGTATTCAGTTTGTGTTTACGATAGCTGCATATTTTGCCGTTAAGAGCTTATTTTCACGAGATTTGTTCAGCCGCAGTAGCCCGGAATCGAAGCTTCATACACCAGCGAAGACCAGCAGCATTATCGGTATCGTTGTCGCTGCTTTTTTTGCCATAATCGTATTAATTCCGGTCTACTTATTATTTATATATCCGTTAACAATTGCTAACCCAGAACCAATAGCTTGGTTGGATACACAAGTTATTTGGAATACTATCCTTCAAATTTTTATTAGCTTCGTTTCGGTTATTATATTTCTACTGATGACCGTTACGCTTGCCTATCCTCTCACGGTTGAAAATTTGCCTGGCCGAGGCCTCTATAAGCTGTTTTTGCTGTTTGCGCTTGTTCTCGGTGTGAACGGGATAGGAGAATATATGCTATTTCGCAATATGGAGATGATTAATACCGTTTTTCCACAACTGGTTTTTGGTTTTTTTAACTTGGTTAGTGTGTTTGTGTTAAAAAGTATTTTTAACAGCAAGTACAGTAATCTGAAAGCAGAGGCGGAGAGGGGAGGAAGGGGGGAACTGCATACGATGTTCACTCTCTTTATTCCAAAGGTATGGAAGCCGCTTCTGGCACTCGGCGTGCTGCAATTCGTGGCCATATGGAATTCTTATTTCATCTCGTTATTATATATCAATAATCCCGAGCAGTTTTCGGCATTAATGAGGTTTATGCAAATATCCGCATCTGCAGAGGGTGGAAGCCCATCTCATCTGCAAATGGGTGCCTTAATAGCATTACCTCCTTTACTGCTCTTCCTGATCTTCCGCAAATGGTTAACAGCTGAGGTGTTAATCAGTCAAATTAGAAAGCTGTAACGGACACCACCTATATAGCCCCCTAAACCACTTGGACACTTTCTACCACTTCAGCTACACTAAACGAAGTGAGGGATAGATCGATGAAAAGAAGGTTTAGGTGCCCTGTTGAAGCAAAGAAGGAGTTCGTCGTAGAGGTGCTAGCCGGCTACCGTACAGAGGTGGTGGCGAGAAAGCATGGTATGTCTCCTAAAACGCTAAGCAACTGGGTTCGTCAATATCAGGACGAGGTGGGCGAGCTAATGGTCAAGAGACAAGATGATGCAGAGAAGCTAAAAAAGGACGCAGCTAAACTTGAAGAGCTTCAAATGAAATACAACGAAGCGATGAAGCTGCTGGGGGAAAAAGAATTGGAGAATAACATTCTTAAAGATCTGGTTAAAAAAAGTACCCCGACTGGAAATAGCGATGTATTGGATTAGCCTAGGTTTTCCCATCCGTACGGTTCTACGCATCTGCCAGGTGCCACGCTCTTCGTACTATTATCGCATGAAGCATTCTGAACCTCAGAAGCCAATCGGTAAAGGGCGCCCCATTCCTGGTTTCTCTTATGACATCAACGGTAAAAAAGTGGCAGACACGCGGATTAAAAGCTACTTAAGGCAACTGATCGCCGGCCCTAACGAAGCGTTTGGATACCGTAAGTTGACGGTTCTTCTACGTCGGAAATATGGACTCGTGATTAACAAGAAAAAGGTCTACCGCCTCTGTAAAGCGTTATGTATCCTAGCGCCGCAAAGGGAACGTACAAATAAAGTACCTAGACGTGTAGCGAATAACCGAGTGGTAACGGGACCTAACCAATTGTGGCAAATGGACATTAAGTACGGTTATATAGCAGGTAAACGGCGTCATTTCTATTTAGCTAGTATTATTGATGTATTTGACCGAGCCATCGTCGCCTATTACAAAGGGAAGGCCTGTAATACGCAGGCTGTGCTGCACACCTTACAGAAAGCGCTGCTGAAACGAAATGTGAATGTACAAGACCATGCTTTGGTTATTCGCACAGATAATGGACCGCAGTTCATTAACAAGGCTTTCTATGCCTTTTGTGAACAGGCTGGCATTGAACATGAACGTACGCCAAACCGAACCCCTAACAAAAATGCTTATATTGAGTCCTTTCACAGCATTTTGGAAAGGGAATGCTACCAACGTAATTGTTTTGAGACTTACGAAGAAGCATTTACCGAGGTGGATCGTTTTTTGAAGTACTACAACAACCATCGTATTCATGGCAGCCTCAAGGACTGGCCACCTAGGGAATATCTTTCTCTAGTCAAACAAGGATTGATAAAACCTAAAGATATTGCGTTATGATGCGAACTCATTAGAATGAACGTGGTAGTGTCCAGAATTAGGGGGTTAACCCGCCACAGACCTTATATGCTGAATAATCTCTATTATTTGATTCTAACGGACATCAGAGCCGTTAAGGACCCAAAAAACATCGAATATGCCACTTGAAAAGGAAAATAGCGGCTTTCATGTCCGTTAAACTCTGTATTATTCAAAAAAAGCGAGAATAACGGAACCAATGTCCGTAAGGCGATGCTCCTCCACGCGTCTCAAAATCGACAAAGGCATCTGCTGCACAATGGATTTGTGCAGCAAATGCCTTTTTTCTGAAAGCAATCAATGTTCTTGCTAAATGTGAGTCTTTTATTTAGCTACAACCTTGAACATGCCAGTCATGTTCGGCGCATGATTAGCAAAGCCGTACTGTTCATAGAAGGCTTCCTTGCCATGCGAGGCGAATAGTCCGACAAATGCTGGCCCAACGGAGCGGGAGTCTATATATTGCATAAGTTTTTCGATAATTAGCTTGCCAAGGCCCCTGCCCTGGTACAGAGGCGATACAGCGACATCTTGTACATAATGATACATCGCACCATCGCCTACAACTCTGCCCATGCCAATAACCTCATCGTCATACTCGACCACGACTCCATATATGGAGCTCGCCAAGGAAAGGCTGGTCATTTCGGTATGAACGTCGCCCCAACCAACAGCTTCCCATAATGCTTTATGCTCGGAAACCGAAGGAAGACGCTCGATAAGTACAAATGATTGTTTTGTCATATTTAAAACCACCTATCATTGAGTATCGGTGGTTGCTTCATTCTGAACAACCGCCGTTTTATACGTTGGTTTCGTTCGCTTCTAACTTCATGTCGATCAGCCTCCTAACATTAAATCCTATTATAATATATAAGTTATTACTTTGTTAAGAAGAATCTATCCAAAAAATGGGATGATTCTAATCGTGAATTGTGTATAATATAGCTAGTGTTTTTTAAAGGAGAGGGAATGATTGAATCAAAACTATTTAGATCCATCACTAATTCATGAGAAGGAGAATCGGTATTTCGTAATTGCGCTTATTTTTAGTATATTCGTTTATTTTTGTTTGTTTATATCCGTTATTTTTATTGTTATCATTCCAGTGCTTATGCTTCTGCCTCTATTTGCTCAGGCGATTATGATGGCGAGTATTCGAACCAATGGCGTTAGAATAACGCCGGGACAATTTCCAGAGGTGTTCGCTATTTTTCAGGAGCAGTGTACGAGAATGGGTTTTACGACCGTACCAGATATTTATGTGATGGAATCTAGCGGCATTTTGAATGCATTCGCTTCGCGTTTTTTTGGCCGTAATATGGTTGTGCTTTATTCGGACTTATTCGATTTGATTCAATCAGGGGGAAGCAGGGAGCTGACCTTTGTAATTGCTCATGAGCTTGCTCATATTAAACGGAATCATCTGACGAAGCAGCTTTTGATTGTTCCTGCCCTTTGGTTCCCATTCATTGGCGAGGCATACTCAAGAGCTTGTGAGTACACATGTGATCGAATGGCTGCCTATTTCACCGATGATGCGGAAGCGGCTATGGACGGTTTAACGATACTTGCGATAGGAAAGAAGCTGTACAAGCAAGTTGATCGTGATGAATATTTAATGCAAAGCAGTTATGAAAAAGGTTTATTCGTTTGGCTGGCTGAGAAGCTCTCCACGCATCCGCCTTTGCCGAAACGCATTCATGCCATACAACGCTTTGCAGGCATACCGACTCATATTGTTTTCAAATCAACCAAAACAGGATTAATTATTGTTGTTACAGCGGCGGTGATCGTAGTAGGCTCAATCATTATCGGCAGAGCCTTTTCGTCCACCATAATGAATTTGACCGAGACAGTAATGGAAACGGTGTCTGATGAAGAACTGCTAACCGCTGCATCGGAAAGAGATTTGACGCGTGTGCAGGTGCTTCTTGATTCCGGCAAAAACCCCAATGTAACGGATGAGGAAGGATGGACGCCCCTCATGTGGGCAGCTCAATTCAATGAAACGGAGATTGCTTCCGCGCTGCTAACAGCAGGAGCTGATCCTAACCTGGTTGAGCTTACCTATGAAGAGACTGCTTTAACAGTTGCCTTATATAATGGAAGCACAGAAATGGTGAAGCTATTGTTGGAGCGAAGCGCTGATCCTAATTTACAAGACAGCTTAGGCTGGACGCCTTTAATGACTGCAGCATCAAACGGAGATTTAGAAGCTATTAACCTGTTGCTGAATGCAGGCGCAGACCCGACGATTGTCGATGAATCGGATTACACAGCAGCGGAATATGCGTACGAGAACGGCTATGATGAAATTGCGAATATGCTAGATGAAATAGAGGGGAATAAATACATAAAAAAAGAAGCTTGAGTGAATCAAGCTTCTTTTTATGTATAATTTCGTTAATAATATGCTTGGTGGTCGGGACGACACGATTTGAACATGCGACCCCCTGGTCCCAAACCAGGTGCTCTACCAAGCTGAGCTACGTCCCGAGAAAAGAAGTGGTGCCGTCGAGAGGACTTGAACCCCCAACCTACTGATTACAAGTCAGTTGCTCTACCAGTTGAGCTACAACGGCACGTGTTTCGTATAAGCACAAGATGTATTATTGCATAGATTCCAAAGTAATTGCAAGTGTTTTTTTTATTTTTTTAAATATTTTTTTTAGTTGATTATTGTACTATGTTTTTGGCTTGTGAAATGTTTCCGGACTCCGCTCCAAACCATGCCAAGCTGAGCAGCCGAATGCCTGTTTCAAGCTCGCTCTCCTCAATTCCTCCGAAGCCAAGCATGACAAATGAAGCGGGACATTGCAGCGGATCATTCCAGTGAGCCTGCGATGTATAGACCCGGCAGTTCCCTTGTTCCGCCAGTTGAATTAATTCGCTGCTATTTCTACCTTTCACGTCTAGCAAAATATGAAGTCCAGACCGGTCGCCGATTACTTCAACGCGATCACCCATCCAATAAGAAATCGCATTTAATAGCTTTTTATGTTTGGACTGATACAAACGCCTCATCCGTCTAACATGCCTTGCGAAATGTCCTCTTCTCATAAATAGCAAGACGGCCTGCTGAATAATAGGTGATACAGGCTGGCTGTAGCTCATAAGCTTGCTGCGAATGGAACCCAATACGGCCTGTGGAAGCACAATATAGCTAAGGCGAGCTGCAGGAAGGAAGGACTTGGAGAGCGTGCCCATGTAAATAACTTGGTCAGAGCTATCCAATGCTTTAAGTGAAGGAATGGGCTGACCGGAATAGCGGAATTCACTATCATAATCGTCTTCAATAATGAGTGCTTTCCGCTCCTTGGCCCATTGGAGCAGCTTCATTCTCTTCTGTATAGGCAAAACCATGCCCATAGGGAATTGATGAGAAGGCGTAACATAAACGGCTTTCGCTGCTGACCCTTGCAGAAGCTCTACATGCAGACCATCCTGCTGAAGAGGGATAGGGATAAGCTTGCAGTTATGGTGATGAAAAATCGTTTTGACACCGTCATAACCAGGATCCTCCATGCCAATAGGAACGTTATTAAGAGCAAGCAATTGACAAAGCATGCTAATCGCCTGCTGCGTACCCGCGCATAAAATAATTTGGTCAGCATGACAATTAACACCCCGTGATTCAAAAATGTAGCTAGCGATTTCTGCGCGTAAATGTGGATTTCCTTGACGGTCGCCATAACCAAGCACCTCGTTCGTTCGCTCAGAAAGAGCGTCGATGAGACAAGCCTTCCATACATCATGCGGGAATCGGGATAAATCCATATCCCCGTACCGGAAATCGAAACGGATCTCAGGCACGTCATTCTTATCGCTTATATTCGAAGAAGAAGAAGCTTCAGGTTTAGTTCTGAGCAGAGCAGGGCGAGGCAGCTCTTCGAGCTGCTGGACAATGAAGCCGTTGCGTGCCTTGCTCTCGACATAGCCTTCAGCCAATAGCTGCTGATATGCGGCTTCGATTGTGTTTTTACTAATATTCAGATGGCTTGCCAGCTGGCGTATGGAGGGAAGACAGCTGCCTTGAAGAAGCATGCCGCCTTCAATTTGCTCGCGAATATACTTGTAAAGCTGCATGTAGAGCGGTGTGTTGTTTTCTTTGTCCAATAATGGAGTAATAGCTAACATATCCGATTTCTGACCCCTTCCTACTATGTATTTCTGTCACTTTTCGCAGTGACAATATGTTCGTATGATGACAGTATCACAATACGATTATAGGATTCAATAGGGAAGGAATGATGTCATGTTTTCCATTAGACTGAAGGACCGCGAATGTAAGGACCGTCACAAGATCGAACAATTTCTTAAAGGGGCTCAGACAGGATTTCTTGGGCTCTCCGATGAATACAAGCCTTACGTTATTCCGCTAAATTATGTTTGGCTGGATGGAGCTTTTTATTTTCACGGGGCAGGCTCAGGACGGAAGGTTTCAATTATTGAGAGAAATAACGAAGCATGCTTTACTGTCAGCGAGCATTACGGGACCATTACAGATCCAGTTCCAGCCAAAACAGATTCTGCATATATGAGCGTTATGGTGTTCGGACAAATAGAAGCTATCACTGATTTGGATGAAGCGGTATTGATTATGCAAAGTATGCTCGATAAATACGTGCCTGGCTATTATGACAAGCCATTACCCAAAGCGCATCTCGATAAATACCGCTCATCTCTCGGCAGTGCGACTGCAGTATACAAGCTGAGCTGTACTTCCTTAACAGCGAAGGAAAACGAACAGGTGCCGGGCAGCATGTACGATAAGATTCACTTATAATTAGAAAAGGAGAATCATTATAGTGGCTGAAGTGAAAATAATGAGGACAGATTGTGAGATATTGGACACATTTTCATTAATGAACCAATTGCGTCCGCATCTTTTGATCGACGAATATGTAGAGAAAATTAAACAGCTCCAGAACAAATACGACTATACGTTGGCAGCTGTTATTGAAAACGGGGAGGTGAAATGTGTAATAGGCTATAGGATGATGGAGTCCTTAGCGTGGAACAAATGTTTTTATGTGGACGATCTTATTACGGATCCAAACAGTCGTTCAAGCGGATATGCTAAACTTCTGTTTGATTGGTTGGAGAGGGAGGCTGTATTGGCGGGATGCCAGCAAATCCATTTGGATTCCGGTGTCCACCGATTTGACGCCCACCGATTTTATCTTAATCGGAAAATGAATATAACCTGTCACCATTTTCAGAGAAACTTATAAATAGAAGTATCAAAAAAGAAGCAGCCGCTGCTTATGCAGAGGGCTGCTTCTTCTGTTCACATCACGATTATGCCGTTTCGCTTTCGATGACAGCATCTTCTTGCTGAATAAGCATCTCGACCTTGCGAATCCGGTTTTTGCTCGTTTCTCGAATAATAAATTTATAATTCTCGTAGAAGTGCTCTTTGCCGGGCTTAGCATCCAGCACCTGGCTGTACAACCATCCGCCCACTGTGTCGACATCTTCCGCTTCAAAGTTCATGCCGGTAAGATCGCTCAGCTCGCTTAATGATACTTTGCCGTCAAGAAGGTAGCAGTTTTCGGCCAGCTGTTCGATTTCTTTGCGTTCATCCGCATCGAACTCATCTCGTATTTCACCAACGATTTCTTCCAATATATCCTCGATTGTAATAATACCGGATGTTCCGCCGTACTCATCGACCAAAATAGCCATGTGAACGCGTTCAAGCTGCATCCGTTTTAATAGCATTTTGATTGGAGTAACCTCGGATATGCTAAGAATCGGATGGATGAGCTTTTTGAAATCCATATCCCGATCCGAATCATATTCCAAGAAAAGCTGCTTTGTATTAATCATTCCGACAATGTTATCTTTGCTTTCATGAGCAACAGGAAAGCGTGTATATTGTTCTTTACGAATAATTTCCATATTTTCAGCTAATGATTTGTTTGTAAACAAACAAATCATATCCGTGCGGGGCACCATTATTTCTTTCGCCAGCAATTCATCGAATGCGAAAATGCGGCTCACGTAGCCATATTCTGTATTGTTAATCTTACCGCTTTGATAGCTCTCGTTAAGAATAATTTGAATTTCTTCCTCTGAGTGCGCTTCTTCATGCTCTGTAGCAGGCTTTAGTCCGAAAATTCGAACAAGTCCATTCGCAGATCCATTCAACAACCAAATGAACGGGTAGAGAACTTTGTGAAAAAGAATAATTGGTTTTGCTGTATGAAAACTGATGAATTCTGCTTTTTGTATCGCCCATGTTTTTGGAGCAAGCTCACCAATGACGACATGCAGAAAGGTCACGGAAACAAATGCGATAAAGAAGGATAAAACATGACTAACATTATCGTTTAACTGCAATTGGTTAAACAAGGGTAAAAGTATTTCTTCAACTGTCGGTTCTCCCAGCCAGCCAAGCCCCAGTGCTGTAATTGTTATACCTAATTGGCAGGCTGACAAGTAGGCATCCAGATTACTCGTAACCCGTTGAACGGCGAGTGCGTTCTTCCGGCCCTCAAGCACTAACTGATCAATCCGACTGGAGCGAAGTCTAATGATGGCAAACTCCGTTGCGACGAAAAAAGCAGTTAATACAATAAGAAGAGCAATCATGAATAGACTGAATCCTATACCCATTTTCGTTTCTCACTACCCTTTTATAGTTATATTTTGTATTGATATGATCTACTATAACGAATTCTAATAGCTTATGACAAATGCCATTTGTAACGTTAACAGCCTTTTACAAGCTTTTAAAGCGAATTAAGGGGATGGAAAAGCTTATTCTCATTGATTCTCTTGTCTTTACAACTGTCTTTCGCAGGCATATGATGAGTTCATATGAACTTGTAATTAAAGTTCGACAACCATGTATGACGAAACACGAGGAGGAAAGGATATGGAATCCTTTACGCTTACTCGAAATGATATGGCTTGCTTACTGCTTGCTCTGGACGGAAAGTACAATCAGAAGCCGCTTCAGGTGCTGCAAACAGCATGGATCAGAACTCATCAATATGATATGGCGAAGGGAACCGGTTTACCCGCGTTTCTATCCACTATGCTGCCTCCTATTATTGAGAAGCTAATTAAAGGAAATGAGTTAAAAGGCTTTTCATTGCAAGAGATAGCTGCGCTCGGTCATTTAATTGAGCATTCAAATCTGTCGATCACCTCCATGCAAAATTGGGTGAAGCGTGATTTTAAGCCTTATTTCAATTGTTCGAGAGCTGGTAAAAAATATTCACTTAATCAAGCGGCTTTATTGTTCATTATTGATGATTTAAAGTCAAATCTCGATTTTGAATCCATTCGCAAGTTATTTGATCTTATATTTAAAAAACCTGATAATAAATCAGTCGATTTAGTCGGTCCAATTGAATTATATGCAACCTATACGAGTATGTTTGAAGAGCTTGATGCTAATAATGATCAGCTGCTTGATATTTCAAGTCCTTTAAAGGAAAGCCCGCATCAGAATTCCGTGACGGAAAATGTCATTCGAGCTGCGGCTAATCAATTTGCCAGCAGATTGCCTAATCTTTCGGGTAATCAACAGGAAGCCGTGCGCAATATATTACTTGTAGCCGTCATTTCGATACAAACGTCCTATTTCCATTCTTTGTCGAGACGCTATTGCAATGCAACCTTGTTTCTGAATCTTGAATAAAATAGTGCTTTAGGTATGTACAATTTGTGTAATAACGCCTATACTGGTTTATGTTGTCAAAAAATCATAATATGAACTGAAAAAGGCAAACTTATCGAAAGATAAGGACGCAAAGTTATGGGCCTAAAGTTTACTATGGCTGCCAGACCGCCGGAAGGATATGAAAGCTATCTAAGCTATCCGCCTCCTTGGCTGGGTAGCTTTTTTCTTTTTCAGGAGACAGAGGAGAGAGCAAGTGTGATTAAGGCTTTTAGAGAAATATTAGTTAAGAAGTCAAAAAGGCTAAGCATGAAGAAAATAACGTCGAGATTGTTACTGATTACAGCTGTTATTACATTTTTTAATGTAGGTTCGGGTGTGTTGATTTATTTCCAGAATGCATCGGTAGCAACCGCTGTCAAGGATTCGGAAGAAATGAGCCGGATTGAGCGAAAGTATCAAGGTATTTCGAACGATCTCTTGAATGCGATGCTCCGTATGGTCGATGCGATTGAAAATGGAAATGTAGAAGCGGATGCCATTTTGGCTAATCTTAAGAATCTGCCTTCGAGTGTTGATGAACTTGAGAAAGATTTAATGCAGTTGGATATAAAGTATCCGGTTAAGGAAGAACAAAAGCCCTATACGAATCAGATTAATGTTATTCGGTACGCTTACGATCAACTGAAAACTATAGATTTGGACGTAATGAACCTGACACCTATTGAAAAATCGTATAAAATCAGTAGTTTGATTACAATTTATACGGTCGTTCTGAGCTATTCAAATGATGTTATGAATGAACGCTTTACAATTGACTCCAGTACAACACAAGATAATTTGAATAGAAGCATGAGGACTGCGAATACGATCATTCTCATCAATGCCATATTATTGGCAGTTCTTCCGGCGCTGATGATTTTTGGTATTTCTCAGTCGATCAAGACGGGGCTGATCGGCATTTCCAAGCGGATACAAGCTTATGGCAACAATGATTTCACAGGACAAGAGAAGCTCGTTCGTTCTGATGAATTTGGTCAAATTGACCAATCGTTGGCTGAAATGGGAAATCATCTGCGTAATACAATAAAATCCACCTTAGACGTAAGTGAAACGGTTCTGAATGTATCGAAGGATATGGATACGAAGATTGTAAGTAATCGTCAAGCTTCTGAGAATGTGAAGGGGCAGGTTGATCTTGGCAGACAGGTTTTGCTTTCTCAGTATGACGATGCTTCTTCGATTTCTGCGGTAACCGAAGAAATTTCAGCAAGCGCGCAAGAGATTGCGGCCTCAAGTGAATATATTAATAATGATATGCTGCAAATGAGAAATTCTTCACAGAATGGTTCACAGCAAATGGCTGGCGTTGTGGTTATGGTTAATGAAACAGTGGAGCAATTCGCTAAGCTTACAGAAGCATTCGAAGCGATGAATAATCGTTATGGGAATGTATCTAAATTTTTATCAGGCATTCAGGATCTTAATACGCAAACTAATCTCTTGTCTCTTAATGCTTCGATTGAATCGGCAAGAGCAGGCGAGCATGGCAGAGGATTCGCTGTCGTAGCTGAAGAGATTCGCAAGCTGTCGAGTCAGACTGATAGTATTTCCAAGCAAATTACGAAGGAATTATCGCTTATTCAGGCTGATGTCGCGGCAAGCAGCCGGACAATTGGAAGCTTCGCGAATGTAATCAATTCAACAAGACAGGCTTCTGAGACCGCGAGTGAAACGTTCCAGACACTGGAATCGCAAAGCGGAGTGCTTGCTGATCAAATAAACGAAATTTCAACAGCTATTAGTGAAATTACAACAGGAATGACTCATATCGTATCTGCCGTGGATAAGCTGCTGCATACGTCTTCTGATGTTAACGGGAAAATGGATCATATGAGCGAGCTGTCCGTAAAGCAAAACGATATTTCAGACGATTTGCGCACGCTGTCTCAGCAGCTGACGAATTCCTCCCAAGATTTGAAGGAACGCGCATCCGTATTCAAGGTGTAACTGTCTAGACCCTATTAAACCGTTCAGCCTATGGGCTGAACGGTTTTTTATTTATATAACAGATGCTGGAAGTATGATATGCTCACTATAAATGGGTAATATTTCATATTATTATTTGGAGGATGTTCATGATGAAATTGGAAAAAGGACAGAAGCTATTATTTATTGGGGATTCCATTACGGATTGCGATCGTCACCGTCCGGCGGGTGAAGGATTATTTGGAGCGCTTGGGAAAGGGTATGTCGGCTATGTCGATGCGCTTCTGCAAGCTGTATATCCTGAGCTTGGCATTCGTGTTATCAATATGGGCTGCAGCGGACATACCGTGCGTGATTTGAAACAGCGATGGAATGAGGATGTCATTGATCGCAAGCCGGACTGGCTCGTTGTTATGATCGGTACAAATGATGTATGGCGTCAATTTGATACGCCTTTCATTCCTGAAGGGCATGTATATAAGGATGAATACGAGCAGACGCTCCAATCGTTAGTAGCTCAGACGAGGCCTCTCGTAAAGGGATTAGTACTGATGACTCCTTTCTATATCGAGAGCAACGCTCAGGATGCCATGCGTGCTGCAATGGATGAATACGGCGCAATAGTGAAGAAAACGGCTAATAAGAATGACTGCTTATTTATTGATACACAAGCAGCCTTTAATACTGTGCTCAAAGAGCTGTATGCGGCGACGCTTGCATGGGATCGCGTTCATCCAACCGCGGCTGGGCATATGGTGCTAGCTAAAGCTTTTCTAAAGTCCGTTGGCTTCGAATGGGATAGAGACGACAAATAGGAGGCAATGGAGAATGACTACTGTAAAATTTCCAGAGGATTTCAAATGGGGAACGGTAACAGCTGCTTAAAGAGCTTGGAGTATCCGTTTATCGCTTCTCCACCGCTTGGCCTCGTATTATCCAGCAGGGCAGAGGGGATATTAATGCGAAAGAACGCCAAAAGAGAGCTATTATTGGTACTAGCAGCTTGCTCAGAGCAATGATTTAGAAATTTAGTTGAAGCAGTTATAAACGAACAAGCATCCTCCTCTTATCGGGGAAGATGTTTGTTTTATTTATAAGGAGGCTTTCAACCATCTGTTGACGGAAAGCAAGCAGAAGTGGTTCAATTGAACTATCGACAACAGAGAGGCAGTGGCACAGTTATGTTTAAACAATTTATGAAAGCTTCGAGGATTCAAGTTCTTCCGGTTATGCTTATTCCGGTAGCGCTTGGCGGCTTAGGCGCATACGTCTGGAATGGAACATTCCACCCGCTGCTGTTTATCCTTACGCTGATTGGAGCAGGCACAGCTCATTTATTTTCCAATATGATTAATGATTTATGGGATTATTATAACGGTACGGATGCTGCGGCTCAGGCTACTGAAGGAGCCATTTCAACCAATTCCGGCTATTTGACTAAGGGTACATGGAGCTTGCGAACATTTGCCGCTGTGACGTGGGGCCTATTTGCAATAGCTGCGATATGCGGTGTTATTCTTAGTATTTATAGCGGCTGGCTCGTACTTGTAATTGGTATTCTAGGCGCATTAATTGCTTATTTTTATGTTGCTCCGCCTATTCAATTCGGCTATCGGGGCAAGGGCTACAGTGAGGTTGCCATATTACTATCTTTCGGCGTTTTTCCAGTTGTAGGCGCCTATTTCGTTCAGACCTCTATAATTGATTATCGCGCCATCTTATTATCGCTCCCCATTGGGTTATTGACGACACTTATATTGTTTAACCATCATTTTCTTCATTGGCAGGCTGATCGTCAGGCAGGCAAACGGACATTGGTTGTTGTCTGGGGAGAGCGTCGTGCATTAGTGTTTTCAAGATTACTGCTCGCTTTAGCTTATTTAACGCTTGTGCTTTGTGTACTGACTGCTGCGCTGCCCATTTATGCATTGCTCGCGCTGCCGACTGCAATCCCTTTATATTCCGTATACGGAAGGCTTAACGCGCATAACGAGTCGCCTGCTTACTTGCCGCTTATGGGAGCATCACTTAAAGCAACCATACGCTGCGGCATTATATTAATTCTTTGCTTATTCCTTCAAGGCATAATCTAATACATTCAACTTAGAAAGAGGTAACAGACAATGGCAAACCAATGGACATTAGGCGATTTTCATACGATTCTTAACGAGGGCGAGGTTTGGAAGATCGGCGGTTTTCCGCTGCCGGACGGTTCCTATTGGGAGTATCGCGAGCCGAATGCGGTCGTTATTGTACGCAATGGAATACTATATGTTCGAGCGCCATTAAGCCGCTCTAACGATCAGATTCAAATATTGGATAACGCTAAGCATATGTATTATTCAGCCGAACCGGTGCAGGTTCCAGAGGCTGGGGAAATCAGCTTTGAATTGCAAATTAGAGCTCGCTCGCAAAATACGGAACCAAATGATTTGTATGATGGCTACGTCTCATTGAACTTATTGGATTTCACAACGGGCGGAGCTCTTGATTTTTTTGCTGGCAATGACAAATATGCGAGTGTATATGCCGTTCTTCCATTTCCAGGCGTACAAGTTCCCGAAACAGACAAAACACGCTATTTCTGCGTATTTAAAGAAGACACAGATTTCGAGGCAAGAGAATTTAATACGTATAAAATCACGTATAACCGTGCATCCGATGAGATCGTATTTTATGTGAACGGACGCGAGGTACGCAGAGAATGCAATGCGCCGGTCAAATTCAATCAGTTCACAGTTGCGCTTGGCATCATGACGGAGAAGGATTTGGGCCCTGAGGGGAGTACATCTCTTCACGGACAGGTTGTGATTGGCGAATGGTCGCCGGTTAAAATCGAAATAAAAGAGTAATTGTCGTAAAGGAGTTTGTCGTATGTTGTTCGTTCTTATCGCTTTGTGGTCTATAGCGGCTATAGTATGGCTTTCGGATCGACGAACAGCTATAAATCGGTGGCTGGGAGCTGTCGCGTTTAGCGGCGGAGCGGGAGCTCTCGCTGCTGTTCTGGATATGCAGTGGCTGCCGGCTGCGGCAAATGCGGGCATGAACGAGGTGGCGCAGCAGCTTCTTTATCGGCTGCAGGCCGCTTCCTCGCTTCTTTCCTATTATGGGCTGCCCTATGCTTTCCTCATGTTTGCTTTAGCTTATCGCCCTGTCCGCATGCCGAGGCAGCTTCAGCATATAATGCCTTTTTTGCTGTTTATTCCTATTTTGGGCTGCCTCATGTTTACACCCTATTACACAGAAGTGTATCCCATTACGTTTAAAGTAGTTGTCTGGTGGGCTGCTCCATATATCCTATATGGAACGGTACAGGTTCTGCTTAAGCAGCAAATGCACGCCGCTTTTTCCCGCACGCATTGGATCGTTTGTTCGGCTGTATTGCCGCCTGTCCTATTCTGTATGATCATGAACTATGTGCTGCCAAGCTTTGGTATGCTGCGAATGTGGATATATAATACATGGATTGTCAGCTTTGGTGTTGTCATATTTTTTGTAGGATTGTTTACTTACGGCTTTATGGGCGTACGCGTAATGGTAGATCGGCGCCGATTCGACTCTACCTTGAAGGCGGTCACATCAGGTACAGCTATTCTGAATCATGCGATTAAGAATGATGCAGGGAAAATTCGTTTATTTTCGGAAAAAATGAAAGCCTATGCTATTGAATCCGATCAACAGGAGCTGCTCGCTGATGTAGAAACGGTGCTGCAGGCTTCACGTCATTTACAGGATATGCTGCAGCGAGTGCATCGGCGTACCGAGGATTTGGAGCTGCGTCTTGAAGCTGCTAATCCTGCTCTGCTGATTGAGCAATCGCTCAAGCCATATATTCCGGTCTTAGGAAATATTAAGCTTCATACCTCGTTAAGCGAGGGGTGGATCTGTCGTATCGATTCCGCACAGGTTAGCGAGGCACTCGGTAATATCGTAGCAAATGCGCTGGAAGCGATGAAGGGCAATGGAGAACTGCATGTACGCTTCACGGAAACGAAGAGGGAGCTAGTCATTGAGGTTCGCGACACGGGTCCAGGCATGGATAAGCGGCTGGCCAAGAAGGTGCTGGAGCCCTTCTATACGACCAAAAGCGGAAGCGATACGAATTTTGGCCTTGGCCTTCCGTATGTGTATCATGTCATGCGCAAGCATAAAGGGATGCTTCAATTGCGAAGTAAACTAGGAGGAGGCACCTCTGTCTTTATGACGTTTCCGAAACGAAACGTGAAAGCAGAGAAAACCAGCGCTATTAGTCCTAGAGGGAGTGAAGTTCATGGATAGGATTCGAGTATGGATTGTAGAGGATGACCCGGATTGGCTGCGCGGCCTCATTGCATACTTAAATAAGGAACGTGATATTGAGGTTGTATGGACGGCAAGCCAAGCGGACATGGTGAGACAGGCGCTGAATGGAGATAAGCTGCAATCTGAGCCTGCTGATGTAGTACTGATGGACATCATGCTGGATGGTCGGCCGGACGGTGTTCTCCTAGCCGAAGAGGCAGCCTCAGCGGGGGCACGCGTTATAATGCTTACATCCATGGAAGAGAAGGAACTCATATTTCGATCCTTCCAAGCAGGAGCTATCGATTATCAAATTAAATCCGAATTTGAAGCTTTGCCTGATGCCATAAGGTCTGCATTTCGAAGCCAGTCTCCGATCAACGCTGCGGTAGCAGAACGAATGAGAGAGGAATTCCGCAGATTGAAACAGCTTGAGCGGGAATTCGAAGCGAAGAAGCTAGGCGATCTTATTACACCTTCGGAGCTTCAGCTGCTGGATCTGATCGATCAAGGCTATACACAGCCGCAAATAGCTGATAAGCTGGTCGTTTCGATCCGCACAGTCAAAAATCATGTAAACCATATTTTGAAGAAGCTGAATTTGCCGGGCTCGCGTGAAGCAGCAAGCAAAGCGAAGGAAATGGGTTTATTAAATAAGAAGGATGGAGATAGTACCATGTGAAATTGGTACTATTTTTTTATGCCATTTGTTAGCAAAATGAACGATAGAAGGAATTGGAGGTGTCTAAGTTGGGATTCGTCATGTACTCTGCAGCCCATATTGCTGGCTTGCTGGCTGCTTTGGCTGTGTTTACACTCATCATTGTTTTTCGGAGGCCTCTTAGACAGCCGAAACTAAACCGGGCATTCAGGTACGGGCTCGCGATCATTTTGTTCTGCTGCGAAGCATCGCTGCAGCTCTCATACGTGCTGGAGCATAATTGGGATATTGGTTCGATGCCATTCCAGCTATGCAGTCTTATGCTGCTGCTGTCTGTTGTCATGCTTATTTCCAATCATAAAGGGCTGTACAGTATTCTCTTTTTCTTAGGCAGCATGGGGGCTTTACAAGCGCTGTTAACGCCTAATTTAGATGAAACCTTTCCTCAATTCCGTTATTTTAACTTTTTTATCGCCCATATTTGCATAATTGGAGCTGCATTATTTATTACTGTGGTCGAGCGCTTTCGTCCAACCTTTCGTTCCGTTCTGGTGGCTTGGATTTGGCTGCATTTACTTGCCATTCCGGCTGCCGTGACGAACCTCGTTACAGGTACAACTAATTTTATGTTTCTTGCAGGCAAGCCCGAAACAGCTTCCTTGCTTGATTTACTAGCACCATGGCCGTGGTATTTGCTGCAGCTTGAGTTCATTGTAATTTTTATTTGCATGCTGTTATTTGGTTTCACTAAGCTGGTTGACCGCTTGTATCGCTCGAAAAGAACATAAATATATGAGGGCGGGGAATAATGAACCTGTTCAGCTTGACAATCAACTTTACTTATATTAAAGTTACTTACGAAAAGTGATCAAATTACAACACGTATGTAATTGATAATGGAAGCATGCAATAGCGCCGTTATCCAAATTACGCCACAACACAACATGAGAGGCAGGAGAAACAATGACATCACAAGCATTTTTTGATGCAGTAAAGAAAAGACGCTCTTATTATGGCATTAGTAAGGAAACGGTCATTTCTGATGACAAAATCGTTGAATTGGTGCAGGAAGCAGTTAAGCACACGCCATCATCCTTTAACTCCCAAAGCGCTAGAGTAGTCGTATTATTAGGTGAAAACCACGATAAGCTCTGGGATATTACGACGAATACGCTTCGTGCGATCGTCCCAGCAGATCAATTTGAACCAACGGAGCAAAAAATGGGCGCATTCAAAAACGGCTACGGTACTGTGCTGTTTTTCGAAGATAAAAACGTGATTGACGGCCTAATGGAAAAGTTCCCAAGCTATGCGCAAAATTTCCCGATCTGGTCACAGCAATCCTCAGGGATGCATCAATTTGTCGTATGGACAGCGCTTGAGAATGAAGGCTTCGGTGCTTCACTTCAGCATTACAATCCACTAATTGATGAAGAAGTAAAGTCGACATGGTCGCTTCCTGATTCCTGGCAGTTGGTCGCTCAAATGCCTTTCGGCAAACCAACAGCACAGCCTGGCGAAAAGCAATTCCAACCTATTGATGAGCGTGTGAAAGTATTTAAATAATCGAACCAGCAAATAAGCAGCGGATCGAGCCAGATATTGGCCGATCCGCTTTTTTTCGTTTAATGGATAAATCAAACACAATTTACTGGTTAAACGGCAATGTTAGCTCTATAATGAATGTTTGAAGCTTTCAAAGGATGAACGGTATCGCAAAGTGAGGCAACTGCTAGCTGTTTGCTCTAAAAAAATGTACAATAATACCGATATACTTTATAGAGAAGTCTAATTCGATTGTTAACAGCTGGGAGGACAAAATGAGTATTGATCCTAGAATTATTAAGACACTATTACAGATGCAGCTTACACCTAAGCTCGATCTTCAATCATCAAACCCTTTAAATGCTGCAACTGGCGATAGTTCTGCTTCCTTATTTGATACGTTATTATCTCAATATATGTCTGATAGTTCCTTGAATGGAGAAGCTATGCCAATTATGCCTGCTGATGCATTGGCTCAGTTATCCGCTTTGAATAGCGTGATGAATATTTCTTATGATAAAGCGGATTCGTCTGCTGGGGCTACTAGCGAATACGATTCCCTTATTCAGCAAGCTTCCGCCAAATATGGCGTTGACGCCTCCTTGATTCAAGCCGTCATTCAAACAGAATCCGGATTTCAAGCAAATGCTGAATCAGGAGCAGGTGCGAAGGGCCTTATGCAATTGATGGACGGTACGGCTAGAGGACTGGGTGTGACCAACTCCTTTGATCCTGCGCAAAATATTGACGGAGGAACCAAATATTTATCCATGCTGCTTCAAAAATATAAAGGCAATGAGCAGGTTGCTTTGGCAGCCTACAATGCTGGACCGGGACGTGTCGACCGAGCGGGCATCAAGACGAATGAACAGCTGATCGGAAATCTTGAAGCGCTGCCTGAGGAAACGCAGCGGTATGTTGCTAAAGTGCTTCAAGCCAAGTCATTTTAAGTAGCAATAAGATCACGATTAGGCGTTCTGCTTGACAGCGGAATGCAATCGTTGATCTTTTTCTTTTTATGGAAAGGGGAATATGCTTTATGCTTTATTTTGACCATTGCGCATCTACACCGCCTTATGATGAAGTCGTGCAGACGATGATGGAGGTGATGAGGTCGCAATATGCCAATCCTTCATCGCTTCATCGATTGGGCGCGGATGCGGATAAATTAATAGAACGATCTCGCGCGCTCGTGGCTCAGCAGCTGCAAACGACTAAAGGCGAGTGGATCTTTACTTCAGGTGGAACGGAATCCAATAATTTAGCAATAAAAGGCGTAGCAAGGCAGTATCAGGGCAGAGGGAAGCATCTCATAACGACGCAAATCGAGCATGCTTCGGTATATGAATCATTCAAGCAGCTGGAGCAGGAAGGCTTTCGTGTAACCTACTTGCCTGTCGACCGCTCGGGACATGTACGACCGGAGCATGTTATAGAAGCGATAACGGATGAGACGATATTGGTAAGCATTATGCATGTGAACAATGAGCTGGGCACGATTCAGCCCATTGAGGAGATCGGAATGCGGTTAAAGCAGTATCCCAAAATCCTTTTCCACGTTGATGCCGTGCAGAGCATAGGCAAGCTGCCGATTGCCATTGAACAATGGGGCATTGATTTGCTGAGCGGCTCTGCGCATAAGCTGAGAGGCCCGAAGGGCGTTGGTTTCCTGTATCTCCGCAGCGGCATAACGCTTTATCCGCTCTTCACTGGCGGCACTCAGGAAGGCAAGCAGCGGGCCGGCACCCAGAATGTGCCCGGTATTGTAGCCTCCGCTAAAGCGCTTCGTATGTCGTTAGAATCGCAAACGCAGCGCAATCAGAAGCATGCATCGTTGAAATCGCAGCTGAATAGCATAATTGATGATATTCCTGAGCTTAAGCGAAATGGAGGCGAGCCATCCTCTTCGCATATTGTTCACTTCTCATATCCCGGTATGAAGCCGGAAGTTATCATTCATATGCTGGAGCAGCATGGTATAATGGCATCAACGAAATCGGCTTGCTCGTCAAAGGACGATAAGCCTAGCCGTGTGCTGCTCGCAATTGGCGCAAGCCATGAGCAAGCAACTGGAGGCATTCGGATCAGCTTCGGGGATGAGCATGCAGAGCGGGATATTGCCGCCTTAGGTACAGCGCTGCGCCTTGTCGTCGAGCATTTAAAGCCGCTTGAGAGGAGATTGACTTAACATTGCTTTATGATCAAATTGTGCTCCGATATGGAGATTTAATGGTAAAGGGAAGAAACCGGAATAAATTTGAGAAGCGCATGCTTGAGCAGGTGAAGCAAGCCTTGGTCGCTTATGAGAATATTGCTTATTTCAAATCTTTTGGGCGTTTGTATGTCAAGTTGAACGGGCACCCGTACGAGCCTGTTGCGGATCGATTAAAGGATTTATTCGGCATCGTCTCTTTAAGTCCTGTCCGCAGCACGGAGCTGGATCTTGAGAAAATAAGAGAAGCCGCGCTGACGCTAATGCAGGCTCTGCCGGAGAAGCCCGCAACTTTTAAAGTAAGTGCTAAGCGCGCCTGGAAGAAGTTTCCACACAACTCACAGGAAATGAATCATTTGGTGGGAGGGCATGTGCTTCGTGCAATGCCTGATTTGAAAGTAAATGTAAGCAAGCCCGATGTCGAGCTGCGCGTAGATATTCAAGAGGAAGCGACATATGTGTACCATGAGGTCATTGCTGGCGCAGGTGGGTTTCCTTTCGCGTCGAACGGCAAAGCCATGCTGCTGCTCTCTGGCGGCATAGATAGTCCCGTAGCGGGCTGGCTGGCTCTGCGCAAAGGACTGGAAGTAGAAGCGGTGCACTTCCACAGCTACCCGTTCACTAGCGAGCAGGCAAAGGACAAAGTGATTGAGCTCACGAAGCGGTTGTCCTATTTCAGCGGGGAACCCATTAAGCTGCATCTTGTGCCCTTCACTGATATTCAAACAACGCTGGTTCAAGCGAAGAGCGATAACCTTATCATTACTCTAATGAGAAGAGCCATGCTGCGTATAACGGAGCAGCTTGCTCTGCGCAATGGAGCGAATGGAATCGTTACAGGTGAAAGCTTAGGCCAGGTCGCAAGTCAGACGCTGCCAAGCATGAATGTGATCGGACGCGCAACGCAGCTGCCGCAGTTGAAGCCATTGATTATGATGGACAAGCATGAAATTATTAGACTCGCAGAACGGATTGGAACGTATGAAACATCCATATTGCCCTACGAGGACTGCTGCACCTTATTTTTACCGAAATCGCCAAGCACGAATCCGAATTTAAGAATTACAGAGAAGATTGAGTCGCTTATCCCGAGCTATAATCAATTGATTGCCGCCGCTGTTGAAGGCACGGAGGAGCTCTTGTTAACGCCTGAGCTCCAAACAGCTGTGCAATCAGCAGGTGAGGACAGCTGGTTCTAATTTGAATATCGTACCTTCGATTATTTATTACACATGGAAAACCAAACGAAACAGGCCGTCAACCGGTAATGCTTAACCGGTTAACGGCCTGTTTCGTATTCTTATAAGTTGTGACAAAACACCATACCGCTTTCATGACGCGGCGTGATTAAGCAGTGGCTAGCTATTAATGCTGATATAAAAACTAAATTTACTCATGTCACATTATAAAAGAAGACAGGTTGTTGACGATCCTATTCTATTGGAAAATAAGAGAAAGAGCTATGGCTTCTTTCAATACCATTAAAAAGCTTCATACTACTAGTTGAAAGGAGGGGGAAATACGATGCCAGTGGGCTCCAAAAAATGGTGGAAGACATTAGGAAAGCAATATCAGCTGCTTATCATGTCGATCCCGTTTGTCTGTTTACTCGTATTATTTAGCTATGGTCCATTATGGGGATGGATTGTTGCCTTCCAGAAATATTACCCGGGCAGAGGGATTTTCGGAAGTGAGTTCATCGGTTTTGATAACTTTACGAGGTTGTTTAAAGATGAACGATTCTATCTTACTTTGCGTAATACGCTTGTAATGAGCATTATGAGTTTGATTACCGGTTTCGTAGGGGCAATCGGCTTAGCTTTATTGTTAAACGAAGTGCGAACTCGATTATTTAAACGGACGATTCAAACGGTTACCTACATTCCTCACTTTGTATCCATGGTCGTTATTGCAAACATCGTTCTGACATTTTTGTCACCCGATGAAGGGGCTGTAAACCAATTTTTATTGTGGCTCGGCATAACAGACAAGCCGATCTACTTTATGGGTGAGGGCAGTTTATACTGGATCATTAACACCTTGGTTGGATTGTGGAAAGAGCTTGGCTGGAGCACGATTATCTATCTTGCAGTATTAGCAGGCTTGAACCAGGAAACCTATGAGGCTGCAGATGTCGATGGTGCTGGCAGGTTTCAAAAAATGCTTCACATTTCTTTGCCAGGACTACTGCCGACAGCTTTGATGCTGTTTATGCTCAGCTTAGGATCTTTGATCAACACAGGCTATGAGATGCAGATGCTGCTAGGAAATCCGTTAAATATGGATCATTCAGAAGTACTCGACTTATACGCTTTGAATAGGACGCTCGGGGCAGGCCAATATGGTTTAGGCGTCGCATTAAGCATTTTTAAAAGTTTCGTTAGCTTAATTCTTGTATTTACAGCAAATTACTTTGTAAGAAAGGGCGGCCATGCACGCTTATTCTAAGACTGAGGGGGAGAGCCATGACTAGAAACAGAAATATTGGCGATATGGCCTTCACAGTACTTAACACAACGTTTTTAGTGCTGCTTGGCGCCGTCACGCTATATCCGTTTCTGAACTTGTTAGCGATTTCGTTTAATGATCCTTTAGATTCAATCAAGGGTCAAATTACATTATGGCCGAATATTTTTACAATCAACAATTACAAGATCGTATTTCAAAATGATGCCTTGTACAGTGCGGTGGTCATGTCGGTTTTAAGGACCGTTGTAGGCACATCATTGTCTGTCATTTGTACGTCGATGCTAGCTTACACCTTATCGCGTAAGGAGTTTCTGCTCCGTAAACCGGTCAATCTGATACTTGTTATCAGTATGTATGTGAACGGCGGTCTTATTCCAGGATATTTGCTTATTAAATCACTTGGACTTACGAATAGTTTCTGGGTTTATATCATTCCTGGTTTAGTGGGCGTGTTCAACGTCATTATTGTACGCTCGTATTTCGATTCCTTGCCGGAAGGCTTAATGGAATCAGCGCGAATCGATGGCGCGAATGATTTTCAAATTTTATTCAGGATCGTCTTGCCTGTAAGTATGCCGGTGATTGCTACAATTACACTTTTCATTGCTGTCGGCCATTGGAATTCGTGGTTTGATAACTATTTGTTTAATACGAGAGAAAATTTAAATGTATTACAATATGAGTTGATGAAAATATTGACGCAATCAACAGCGCAAGTAACAGCCGATGCTTCTGGATATGTGGACCCTGATGCTCTTAGAGTGACAACGCCACAATCCATAAGGGCAACGATGACCATTATCGCTACAGTGCCAATTTTATTGGTTTATCCTTTTTTACAGAAATATTTCATTAAAGGCATGACTGTAGGTTCAATGAAAGAATAATATAAGGGGTGTTCTAAAGTGAAAAAAAGATTAACTTGGCTCATGATTCTTACATTAATTATGGTATCGATTATTAGTGCTTGCGGATCAGAAAAAGAAAGTAAAACAAATAACGCCAGCGAGGAGCCAACCGCAGAAGTAGATACGAAGAAACCTGTAACGTATTCCATTAACGTCGTTGATCCTAAGTTCAAATGGACAGGTACTCCGGTCGGGGATGCTTTTACAGAAGCGACTGGCGTTACGATGAATTATACTCCTGTTATTGGCGATGTGAATCAAAAGTACGAAATATGGGCGGCGTCCGGTGACTACACAGATATTTTGATGCTGACTCCCTATCACTTGCAACGTTTTAAAAATAATGGAAATATTATACCTCTCGAAGATTTAATTGATCAGTATGGACCAAATATAAAGAAAAAATTAGGTAAATATTATGATCTGTTAAAGGATGAGGATGGACATATTTATTCCATCTATGGCATTCGTCAAGCGAATGAATCGCCAGCTGGAACTCAAGCTTCTTTTGCCGTGCAATATAAGGTATTAGAGGAAGCTGGATATCCCGAGATCAAAACATTGGATCAATTGTTCGAAGTAATCAAAGCTTACTACGAGAAGCATCCGACTGTTGATGGAAGCAAAACGATTCCTTGGTCCGGACTTGGCCTGCAAATGATCGCGAATAACTCGGCGATTTCGGCTGCTGGCAAACCCGATCATGGCGCCTATTTTATGGACGAAAACAACAATGTAAAATTAGCATATACTTCTGAATTTACGAAAGAATATCTTAAATTTTTGAATCGTTTCCACCAAGAAGGCATGCTTGATCCTGAATTATTCAGCTTGAATCAAGAAACAGGTTCCGCGAAAATTGCTCAAGGACGTGTCCTGGGTGGTTATTTCCCACAGTGGCTGTTGAGCAACCCGGAATCAACGTTGACTGCTACTGGAAAAACGGACAGTTTGTATGCGAAGTTCCCTGTATTGCTTAACGATGGTGTAGAAGACAAAGCCAATGCTATGGTGCTGCCAAGCTCCAGCAACTATTGGTCCATTACGGACAAGGCTAAGAAACCAGAACGAATCATCCAATTTATTGACTATTTGTTCACAGATGAAGGCCAAAAGCTGATCAACTGGGGCGTTGAAGGCGCACACTATGATGTTGTTGATGGGAAACGCGTTCGTAAGCAAGAAGTAATCGATGGTCCTAATGAAAATCCTGATTATGGTTACAATCAAGGCTTTGGCGGTCCGGTAGTCGTATTCTCTTATGGAGATGGCGCGAAATTGGATGATGGTGACTATGCAACATCGAGCACTCGTGAATCGATTAAAAGTCTATTAGATCCAAAAACAAAAGAAGTTCTATCCAAATACAACAAAGAGCTATGGTCTGATTTCTTGTCAGAACCGGCACTAATTCCTGCATTTTTGTGGCAAGTTCCTAGACCTGAGTATGTACAAGATATACAATACATATTTGATGACCTTCAGCCGATCGTCAACAAAGAAGTTCCGCGTATCATTATGTCGAAATCAGATGCAGACTTCGAACAAGCGTGGACGAGCTTTGTACAAGCTGTAGAGAAAAAGGGTTCCAAAACACTGGAAGAAGCTTACACAAAAATGTGGCAAGAGTATACGGCTAAGTTCAATGAACTCAACTAGACCTCTGCCAATAGGTGGTGGCATAGCTGGAAATAAGAACGAAAATTTTCATCGCTAATTTAATTTTATTTACGATTGTACTTCTAGTACTGGCGACGCATCAAGAAAGATTTTTGCGGGAATATACGATTGAAACGATGGAGAAGGAAGATAGCTATGCGGCCGTCCAACTGCTGCAAAATGTAAATAATATGCTTTCTTCTTACGAAATGACAGCGGATACCGCATTTTCGAGCAGCAGCTTTATTCAAAGGCTGCCGGTAAACAACGATTCTTTCTTTGAAGCGTATGATTGGTATTTGGATGAGTTTCGTCCGTATATTGATTGGATCGTATCTGCCAGAGATATATCTAAAATCACGGTTTACACCAGCTTATCTGAATATCCCTTCGCTGATATACGGCCTATTGATGAGGCTGTTAAACAGGAGAAGTGGTATAAAGAAAGCGTCAAAGGAACCAATAAACTAAGCAAGACATGGACAGTGGGGGAGAGCAATCTCTCCCATATACGCTATTTTAGGTTAACTTACCGTTTTTTTGAGCGAAAAACAAATGCAGAAACCATTATTACTTTCGATTTGGATGAACGATTGCTATTGAACCTGATTTCTGAACGGGATGAAGGACATCGCTATATTATTACGCTTCCTAATCAAGATGTTTTGTTAGATACTTTCGAACCAAATCGCCGAGGAAGCAGTATTAGCTCCTATGGCGCAGAGATGAAGGGAATGTTAAAAGCGGTTGATGCCGGCTCAAGTCCTAGCTCCTCTATCGTAGGCAACAATGAACATTATTTGCTTACTTCTGCCTCATTAACGGACCGGAAGAGTGTAAGCGGCTTGACGCTTTATTCATTCTCACCATTAGACGAATTAACTAGGAAATTGAATAAAATACGCTTGCAAACGATCGGATTATTTTTCACTGTGCTTTTGCTTTCAGCTTTGGTCATCTATGGCTTCTCGTCAGGAATAACGAAACGTTTCTATCTTTTAACGAAGAGGATGCGCAGTTTCGACATGAACAACTTGAATCAATCTGTGGAATTAAAGGGCAATGATGAGTTAGCTCAGCTTGGCAGAGTATTTAATGACATGACAGCGCGGATGAAATATTTGATCACTGAAGTCATCGAAACGAAGCTGGCCAGCAAAGAGCTTGAGATTAAAGCGAAGGAGTCAGAGCTTTACGCTCTACAAACGCAAATTAATCCTCATTATTTATTCAATACACTTAATGCAATATGCGGAAACGCTCTGGAAAATGGTGATCGGGAGACGGCGCGTATCGTCCAGCTCCTGGCAAGCTCTTTCCGAAATGTATTGCAAAAGGGCGGCAACGAAATTTCTGTGAGAGATGAACTAGATATCGTGCGCACGTATTTAGATATTCAAGTTTTCCGCTTTGAGGATAGATTGCATTATGAGATCGATGTATCAGAGCGCTACCAGCAGTGCGAGGTGCCTCGTCTATCCTTGCAAACTTTAGTAGAGAATGCAATCATCCACGGTGTGGAAAAGACAGATAAGCGTATTCGTATTTATATATGGTGTGAGCCTATTGATGATGATCGATATGCTCTTCATGTGACGAATGATGGTCCTGGAATGACAGAAGAGCGACGAGCGGAAGTATCAGCTTGGTTAATAAGTGAAACATTTTTGCAAAAGAATTCACGAATCGGGCTTTTGAATATTCATCAGCGGCTTCGGTATATGTACGGAGTGGACTATGGTATAAGGTTCAGCGCTGCAACTAACACGGAGACAACCGTATCGATGATTCTCCCCTATACATCTATGAGAGATTAATGAAAAGGAGCATCTATGTGTACAAGGTGTTATTGGTTGATGACGAACCTAGAGCCATAAAAACGATGTCCTATATTGTGGATTGGAAGCAAATTGGTTTTGTTATTGTCGGTCATGCTGCCAACGGCAAGCAAGCGATGGAAATGGTTGCGGAATATAAGGATATCTCTTTGCTTATTACGGATATTAAAATGCCGATTATGGATGGGATTGAACTCATACAAGAGGTACGCAAAAAATCTGATATGCCCATTATTATTATGAGCGGCTACGATGATTTTGAGTATGCGAAAAAATGCTTTCAATATGGCGTTAAAGATTATTTTCTCAAGCCGGTAAGCGAGACTGAGGTTCTGCAAGTTTTGCAGACGGTCAAGAACGAGCTGGATAGCCGCGATCAGCTCAAGCGTCAGCTCCGAATCGGGCTTTCCGCACTGCAGGATAACTTGATGAGAAAATGGTCGCATAGCTATTTGAAGCGAGAAGAGCTGGAGCCCTTTCTTGAACAGAAGGGAAAGAAAATGGAAGAGCAGCAAGCTTGTGTCCTCTTGGTAGAAATGGACTTCATGGAGGAATATGATACCAGTCGGACAAAATCCGAGATTGATCTAAAGCGTTTTGCCGTTCGAAATGTGATGGAGGAAGTACTGGCAGGGCATGGGCTTGTTTATGAAGAAACGGTCGAGCGCTACGGAGCAGTCCTTTTTAATGAATGGAATGACGATTTAGAAGCTCAGATTTACCATCAAGCGCAAGAGCTGCAACATAAGATTACACGGTATACGAAGGTTCAAGTGACCGTCGGGATAGGTGTCTGTGTAACAGAGTGGGACAGGCTGGCTGTTTCTTTTCAAACCGCTTGCCACGCTTTAGAGAAGAAATATTTTATGGGGATGCATACGGTCATACCAGCTTCCTCTTATAGGAAGCAAGTTTCCAACGAAGAGCTGTTCATGCTGCAGGATGTTGCTGCCATATTAAATGAAATCAAACAAGGAAATGAGAAAGGCTTTAAGGCGTTGTTGGAACGGCAGTGCGCTCAGATGATTCAAATGGAAACTCCGAAAGAAATTGTTCAGTCTCTGGTGCTAAGCTTATGCGTGCAAGGCTATGAGCTGCTCCTTCAATATTCGGGATCGAATGTGGATCAATTCCTCCCTAATCATAAGGACTATGAGGAAATTACGAATGCGAAGACGATTGTTCAATTATTTGAATTTGCAGTGCGAAAATGCTCGGAGACGATGGAGCAGCTAAAACAAAACAGCCATTCTCAGTCCCTTCAAACGATCATCCAAGTGAAACAATGGGTACAAGCGCAATATACATCGAATATTAGCTTAAAAAGCATAGCAGAATTTTTATTTGTTAATGCAACTTACTTGGGACAACAGTTTAAGTCAGTGGAGGGAATTACCTTTAATGACTACCTGCTTAAGGTTCGTATGGAGAAAGCCAAAGATTTGCTTCAGCATACAAACCTACGGATATATGAAATTGCAGTGCAAGTCGGATATCAAGAACTGGATTGGTTCTATAGGCGATTCAAAGAGTATACCGGTATGAGCACAACCAAATATCGGATGGCGGTAAGAAATGAAGTTGAACCAAATTGAAGAGGTGTCGATATGCTGAATAAATATATTGTAAGCAGAGATGATCGAGTCTATGAAGCTTTCCCCGCACTTGAAATGACAGTCAAAGAGCATCTTATTTGTGTGTTCTTGGAATGTGTAACCCATGGAGACCGTTCGAGAACGCGTATTGTTTATATGAAAAGTACAGATAGAGGACGCACATGGGGGGAGAAGCGCTGCTTAACGGAAAGTTTCCCTGATTCAGCTGAGTTTGACGATTGCCCAAGCATCAAGCGGCTGCATGATGGACGCCTCGTTATTATTGTGAACAAAAGCCCTCGATATGAGCCGGTAGGCTCTGGAACTCATCATAATTCGCCCAATTTAATCTATATCGGAGACTCGGATGGCGAACAATGGAGCGAGCCGATTGAGACACCTATCAAGGGAATCGTTCCAGATACGTTAGTGGAATTAGAAAACGGGCGTTGGCTTGTAACTGTACATAGAAAAAACCTGGAGCACGGTTTTTTAGAACAGCTATTATGGTATTCCGATGACGAAGGACAAAGCTGGAGCGGACCAATTACTGTCGCTAGCCAGGAAGGGCTCCAATTGTGCGAAGGCTCCATCCTGCCGCTGCCGGATGGAACGCTTGTCACTTACCTCCGTGAGAACTCGGATCTTGGCTACGGTGCGTACAAAGCCATTTCCCGGGATCAAGGGATGACCTGGGAAGGGCCATTCGAAGCACCAATCCCAGCATGCCATCGACCTGTCGCTCGTATGCTGCAAAGTGGACGTGTATTGATCACTTACCGTCTCGCACAAGCAGGGAAGGGTTGGCTCGGCAATTGGACACAAAACGTGTTTGTATGCATGACAGATGTAGAATCCGCTCTCGCAGGAAAGAGAAACGATCAATGGTCCCGCCTATTCCCGTTTGATTTCGACCGCAGTCCAGTGTCTGATTTGGGTTATACGGGCTGGGTACAATTCAGCGATGGCGAAATTTATATTGTTAACTATATTGTAGATGATGCGCCGAATGCTCATATCCGCGGATATTCGCTTCGGGAAGAGGATTTGATTCTTCCGGCGAGTTCATAAACAAAAAGCCGATTTGTTCATTAAAGCATTTAAGGGGGAATGGAATATATGACAAAGTACGATTTGAATGCTTTCAAAGGGATTATTCCAGCAATGAATGCGGTTTATGATGAGAATGGCATAATTAATTCAACTGTGATCAAACAGCTGGCACGCCATTATGCAGAGGTAGGAGTACAAGGCCTATATTTGGCAGGCAGTACAGGTGAAGGTCCTCTCCAAAGCGTTGAGGAGCGCAAGCAAGTATTAGAAGCAGTAGTTGAGGAAGTCGGCAATGAGATAACGATTATTGCTCATATTGGCGCACCATCGACACAGGATAGCGTGGAACTTGCTCGTCATGCGGCAGAAACTGGAGCTCATGCTATATCTGCAGTTCCTTGCATTTACTATCGATTAAACGATAATACTGTAGAACGCCATTGGCAAGCGATTATAGACAGCACAGATCTGCCGTTTATTGCTTACCATATTCCGGCGACTACCGGCTACCATCTTTCGAAGCAGCTTCTTCGCAAGCTTGCAGCTCAGGATAAAGTCATTGGTGTCAAAATTACGACAGAAAGCGCGTATGAATTACAGCAATTTAAACAAATTGGCGGCGAAAATTTCATTTTATTCAACGGTCCAGACGAGCAGTTTCTGGCAGGACGGACAATGGGCGCGGAAGCGGGCATTGGCGGTACGTATGGCATCATGCCTGAATTGTTCCTCAAGATTGACCAATGCTTTAACGCGGGTAATATGAAGGAAGCTCAGAAATGGCAATTTATCGTAAATGATATTATTACAGAGCTGCTAAGTACATCTTCCTTATATGGTGCCTGCAAAGAAATGCTGCGTTTGCGCGGATTTGAGACAGGCCTGCCCAGAATGCCGCTGCCGCAACTGCGTACAGACGAGCTGCCTAAGGTAAGTCAACTGAACGACAAGATTATTGAATATATTAAGCAATCCCACAGTTAGATCTAAGATATCGAGGTGATTGAAAGATGAGAAGCAATCCCATATTAAAAAGAGGCTTGATCGTATCCTGCCAGGCCTTGTCCCATGAGCCTCTTCACGGGGGGGATGCCATGCAGAAGATGGCGATCGCTACTGTAGCTGCGGGTGCTATTGCTATTCGAACGAATGGAGCAGATGACATTCGTAATATTAAACGTGCAGTTGATGTTCCCGTTATCGGACTCATAAAAAGAGATATTGAAGGATCCAGCGTTTTCATTACTCCGACGCTGGATGAAGTGAAGGCCATTATTGCTGCTGGAGCTGATTTCGTTGCAATGGATGTCACGGATCGCGAGAATCGGATCGAAGAAGCCTCGCGTCTAACGGAATATGCGCATGAGCAGGGCGTGCTGGTTATGGCGGATGTCTCTACTTTTGAAGAAGGCGTTCTAGCGGAGAAAATCGGGGTCGATTTAATCGGAACGACTTTATCCGGCTATACGCCTTATAGTTCGCAGCAGGATGAGCCTGATTTCGAGCTCGTTAAGCGATTAAGTCAAGAGTTGAATACGCCAATTATAGCTGAAGGGCGAATATGGCAATTCAGTGATGCACGTAAAGCTTTGGAGAATGGTGCTTACGCTGTCGTAGTAGGCAGTGCTATCACACGTCCACAATTAATAGCTGCGCGATTTGTTGAAGAGGTAAATAAAGCCGGTATTCGTATGAGCAGCGATGGCTAACATTCAGTATGATGCGAACGCATGCTACGGTATTGGGATTGATATCGGCGGAACCAAAATCAATTGCGGTCTCATTCGGGATGACGGAACTATAGTTGCCAATGTGAGCGTTCTCACGTTAGCGAAGCAAGAGAAGGCCATCTTGCAAGCAGCCTTGGCAGTTGAACAATTAATGCTGCAGCTGGAGCATTTAGGTATTGAGCCAAAGGTAAGAGGAATCGGCATTGGGACAGCAGGCCAAGTTCATTTCTCGGATGGAAGCATTCGCTGGGCATCTGATCTAATGCCGGGGTACAAGGGAACGAATCTTCGTACTCAAATGGAGCAGTTATTTCATGTCCCGGTCACCGTTGACAATGATGTCAATGTGCTTGCTGTAGCCGAATATTTATTTGGCTCGGGCCAAGGTGCAGCTAATCTACTATGCATTGCTTTAGGAACTGGTGTCGGCGGCGCTTTGATGATAAATGGCAACATCGTACACGGAGCATGGGGTGCTGCTGGTGAGATCGGCCACATGTCTGTCGATTATCGGGGGAGATCGTGCATTTGCGGCGGTATAGGTTGTCTGGAGCAATATGCATCGGGCAACAGCATTGCCGCTATTATGAACGAGAAATTGAGCTGTGTGAATAGCGAAGAGCTAGTCGATGCGAAGGAAGTTATTACCCGATGGTTAGCTGGTGATTCATTAGCTGTAGAGACGATGCAAGAAGTCATTGCAGCTCTTGCAGCTGCCATTGCTTCAGCGATTCATATGTTTAACCCCGATGTCATTACAATCGGCGGAGGAGTAGCGGAAGCCGGCGATGCATTGTTAATTCCGCTGCGCAACGCGGTAAGACAGCGGACGATGCCGTCATTCTACGAATCTGTTCAGATAGAATTAGCATTTATGGGAAATAAGAGCGCGATGATAGGCGCGGCTATGCAGCTCTGGACTTATTCTTCCGTTTCCTCTCAATGAAGGCGCCATGCGCTTATTGGGCAGCCGATTGCGTACATCCTAGTCCTGCTGGGCACGGTTTAATTGTGAGAGCCTGGCTGGAGACGGTTGGGGCGCTTCAACGAGTATAAACGGGTATGCTTGAACAAACATGATCAATAAACTAAAAGCAGAAATTCCTTAATGGGATTCTCTGCTTTTTTTGATTGCGCCATTTTTTTTGTACGAATTGGTCAACAATCCAGCAAAAATGGTTATTGTAATCGCCAGCGCGACGAATAACCAGAAGATAAGCGTATCATCGAAGAAGGCGTGAAATGATTTCTCGTGCGTAATCATTTTGGCTGCCGTATAAGCAAGCACGGCGGACCCTACATAAACAATCCATTCAAAGCGGTTAACAAGCATGATAAACAGGGTGCTGCCCCATACGACAACCGGTACGCTGATGATCAATCCCAGAATAACGAGCAAAGTATCGCCATGCGCAGCCCCTGCAACGGCGATGACGTTGTCGAGGCCCATTGCCGCATCGGCAATAATGATCGTTCGAATTGATTGCCATAGCGTATTTCCAGACTTGATATTGTCATGCCCGTCTTCCTGCACAAGCAATTTGTAAGCAATCCATAGCAGCAGCAAGCCGCCTACAAGATTTAACCAAGGAACATTTAACAGCTTTACGACTAATAATGTTGCGATGATACGAATGCTAACTGCTCCAACTGTACCCCAGACAACCGCTTTTTTCTGCTGCTGTTTGGGCAGATTTCGAGCGGCCAGTCCAATAACGATAGCATTGTCGCCAGCTAATATGAGGTCGATGAAAACGATGGTCAACAGGGCAGAGAAAAATTCGACCGATAATAGTTCCATTCGTTTTTCCATCCTTTCCGTTAACGCGCTGATTTAGCCCTTCTATAAATATGACCCGTCCTTCATTTTGATTCGATAATATTTGGGGACATATTCCCTACGGCTTGTTCATACAGCTGAAGTAGAGGGGGAATGCTCGGTGGACAGCCTATTTATTTTTTTGCAAATCGTCTTAATTAATATTCTGCTAAGCGGTGACAATGCTATCGTTATAGCGATGGCGAGTGCTCAGCTTCCATATGAGCAGCGCAAGCGTGCAGTATGGTGGGGTGCGATGGCTGCAGTAGGCCTGCGCTGTGTATTGACGCTAGTCGCTATTCAATTGCTCCAGGTCCCTTATCTGCAGGCCATAGGAGCGCTGCTGCTGTTCTATATCGCAGTTAAGCTGCTTGTGGAGGCGGGAAGCCAGTATGATTCACATGAAATCAGAAAAGCAAAAACAATCGGTCAAGCGATATGGACCATTGTCGTTGCTGATTTCATTATGAGCCTGGATAACGTTCTTGCGATTGCAGCCATTGCTGACGGCGATTCGGTGCTCATACTGCTTGGAATTGCGCTCAGCATACCGATGATTATTTGGGGAAGTCAAATACTGGGCAAGCTCCTTCATAAATTTCCAGTGCTTTCCTATATTGGTGCAGCTTTACTTGCCTATGCGGCAGGAGGGATGCTGATGCATGATCCGGGACTTAATAATTTGCTCTTCCATGGGTCGGAAACGTTGGCTGAAGCCATTCCGCTGCTATGCGTACCTCTTGTTATCGTGCTTGCGATTTTGAGGAAAAAGCCCATATAATGCGGTTTTTTTAATAATTCCGTTCTCCTTAAATATGGCGGAACGGTTTTTTTTTTTTCATAGGCACGCTACGTACTGGTATTTTTGCTTTAATTCCTATAAACTAATATAGATAAAAACTGTCGTCTTTCGTCATTACTTGCGATCGGCGTAGTAAGGAGCGGATCGCGAATGCCTAATAACAAATATTCCGCTGGAATTATTTTGCTGTTAGCCGGTATCGTTATTTTATTGGGCAAGTTAGGTGTATTCAGCTTTTTGGGAGCAATCTTCTGGCCGCTGCTCGTCCTAATCCCTGGACTATTGCTGCATGTGCTGTATTTCGGCCGATTAGTACCGGCAGTTGTGCTTGTCCCAGGCGGAATGCTCGTCGTATATGCCCTGCTGTTTATCATCTGCAACCTATTTGGGTGGGATAGCTTGAAATATTTGTGGCCGCTGTTTATTTTTGGAGCTGCGGCAGGACTTTACGAATATTATTTGTTCGGTTCATCCATTCCGCGTGTCGTACTAACGGCAGCGATCGCGCTTGCCGCCGCTTCGGCTGTGTTCGTCATCTTAGTGCTATTGTGGAGCTGGGGAATTTATGCGATTGCTGTAGCGTTTATTGCAGCGGGTATTTGGATGATGCTAAGCAGACGCAGACGCTGGTAAGTGAAGTTAAGCAAGTGATTTGAAGAAAGAGATTTAAATAAAAAACAAATGGAGTGGATTACAAGTTATGCAAGCAAGAGAGAAATTACGGAATATCGCCATTATTGCCCACGTTGACCACGGTAAAACGACATTGGTTGACAAATTGCTTCAACAATCAGGAACGTTTCGTGATCACGAAGCTGTTCAAGAACGCGCAATGGATTCCGGTGATATCGAGCGTGAGCGCGGAATTACGATTTTGGCTAAGAACACAGCTATTAACTACAAGGACTACCTGATTAATATTGTGGATACGCCTGGACATGCTGACTTCGGCGGCGAGGTTGAGCGTATTATGAAAATGGTTGACGGCGTTATATTGGTTGTTGACTCCTTCGAAGGCTGCATGCCGCAAACTAAATTCGTACTTCGCAAAGCGCTTGAATCGAATCAAACGCCTATCGTTGTAGTGAACAAGATCGACCGTCCGAATGCAAGGCCTTCTGAAGTTATAGATGAAGTGCTTGATCTATTTATCGAGCTTGGCGCATCGGATGAACAGCTTGAATTCCCTGTTGTCTATGCATCAGCGCTTAATGGTACATCCAGTCTTGATCCAGATCCAGAGAAACAAGATAATAACATGGAAGCCTTGTATGAAACCATTGTAAGCAATATCCCATCACCAACTGAGGACACGGAGAAGCCATTGCAATTCCTTGTTACTTTGCTTGACTACAACGAGTACATGGGCCGTATTGCGATTGGCCGTGTCAACCGCGGTATAATCAAACAAGGTCAATCGGTTGCTGTAATGACTCGTGAGGGCGGAACAAAGCAAGCAAGAATTGAGAAGCTGTTCGGCTTCCAAGGCTTGAAGCGTATTGAAATTCCAGAAGCGGGAGCGGGCGATATCGTTGCAATAGCAGGTATCCGTGAAATTAATATCGGTGAAACAATCGCTGATCCACAAAATCCGGAAGCTTTGCCTGTACTAAAAATTGACGAGCCTACTTTGCAAATGACATTCCTTGTAAACAACAGCCCATTTGCCGGCCGTGAAGGAAAATGGGTTACATCCCGTAAGCTTCGCGAGCGTCTGTTCAAAGAGCTTGAAACGGATGTTGCGCTTCGTGTTGACGAAACAGACAGCCCAGATGCATTCGTAGTATCCGGACGCGGTGAGCTTCACCTAGGTATTCTAATTGAGAATATGCGTCGTGAAGGGTTCGAATTGCAAGTATCCAAGCCTGAGGTTATCGTTAAAGAAATTGACGGCCAGAAGAAAGAGCCTTACGAGCGCCTTCTAATCGATACGCCTGAGGAAAGCATGGGCGCGGTTATGGAGAGCCTAGGAACGCGCAAAGCCGAAATGGTCAATATGATCAATAACGGAAACGGCCAAGTTCGTCTGGAGTTCATTATTCCGGCACGCGGCTTGATTGGATATCGTACGCAGTTCCTAACATTGACTCGCGGCTACGGCATTATGAACAACGCATTTGACAGCTATGGTCCACTTGCTGGTTCAGGTGTTGGCGGTCGTCGTCAGGGCGTTCTTGTAGCCAGTGAGAACGGTACAACTACCTTCTACGGCATGATGGGCGTAGAAGACCGCGGTATTCAATTCTTGGAGCCGGGTACTGAAATTTATGAGGGCATGATTGTCGGCGAGCACACGCGCGAGAACGACATCATCGTCAACATTTGTAAAGTTAAACAATTGAATAACATTCGTTCCGCTGGTAAGGATGATACCGTTACGCTGAAAAGCCCGCGTCTATTCTCCCTTGAGCAAGCGCTGGAATATTTGAACGATGATGAGTTCTGTGAAATTACGCCGAAGTCGATTCGTTTGCGTAAAAAAATCTTGAATAAGAGCGAGCGTGAGCGTGCGGACAAAAACCGTAAAAATGCTCAAGCAAGCGTTTAAGGTCATCTAATAATTAACGTAAGGTTTTGCATATGCGAAGCCTTACGTTTTCTTTAAAGTAGGAGTGGGATTATAAGTTTAAACACTTATAATCCCACTTATATTTCACAGCAAAGCAGCTTTGCTGTGCAACTAAATTATGGCATAAGCCGTTTATGTATTGAAGGAGGTTGACACGGTATGCAAGCGTGGCTAAGTGATCATAAGTTAGTGTCCTATTTGCTCATATTGGGCTTCACGATATACATATTTAATAAAGTGTTTCGTGCTCAACAGAAGCTGCCGTTATTGAAAGAAATTCTTGTTTATGCATTAATTTTATTCGGATCATTTGTTTTAATGATCCTGCAGGTGGATAAGCTGCCAATCATTCAATGTATGGGAGTAGCGGTCATTATGATGATGATGCTTCGCGGCCGTCAGTTGTATGACAAATGGAAGGGGAATAAGTCGAATGATGCGACTCCTCCAGAAGCTGAGCCTCGTAAATGAAGCTTGAGGATGCTCTATTCAATTGGCTGCAAATAAAGCTTGTTGCGAATGCCCGTCCCGATGATGGAGCAGCGCAGGATACGGTTCTTTTCTTTGCGCAAATATTGACAGAGGATCACGGGCTGACTGAATTTGCGATTGCAAAAACGGATAATACGATGATTCATGTAACGTATGAGAAGGATGGCCGTACTAAGCTGCAGCTTTATCCCAGGGAACGCTGCGAGCAGCTACTGACGGACATTGAAGCAAATCCAAAATATAACTGAGCTTGAAGGTGGAGCATATGAGCAAAGGTTCAACGGAATTACCTACTAGAATGGCTGCCCGCCAATCTGCAAAGTCTAAAAAGAAGAAAAAACCGCAAAAAAAACGTTCTGTTTTTAAAACGCTATTTATTATATTTTTTTCCATACTCCTTATTATAGCTGCTGTGCTTGCTTATCTTGTGTTTAAAGCGGACAAAGCGGTTGATCAAATTTCAGAAGTGGAAGACTCAGAGGTTGTCATTCCCGTTGGCGAGTCGGTGAAAGAGAAGTCAGTGGCCGTGCTGCTGCTGGGACTTGATGCGCGAGCAAACGGCGGCGGATTGAATACGGACGTTATGATGGTTGCTGCCTTTAATCCAACGACCAAATCAACGACTATCGTTACGATCCCTCGAGATTCAAGAATCGACATTAAGGGATACAGCGCACGCAAAGCGAACAGCTTCTACGCTGACTTTTATATGAATGCGCTCAACAAAAAGAAGCTTCCGAAAGAAAAAGCGTTTGCCGACGCGAAAGAAGAAGTGCGCACCGTGATGAGCGAGCTGTTTAACATTGATATTAAATATTCAGCCGTTATTAACTTCCAAGGCTTTGCTGATGTTGTAGATGCGCTTGGCGGAGTGAAAGTCGATGTAGACATGCGCATGAAATATAAGGATAATGCGGATGGCACGAATATCGATCTTGAGAAGGGTATCCAAACATTGAACGGTGATAAAGCGCTTGATTTCGTCCGTTACCGCAAATCGAACGACGGTAGAAATATGTCGAGCGACTTTGATCGGAACAAGCGGCAAAGCCAAGTTATAAGCGCTCTTACTGACAAAATGAAATCATTCAGCGGAGCAACGAAAATAGGAGATGTAATCGATAGCGTTGGAAAAAATTTAACGATTGATATGCCTCCTAAAGAAATTAAAAATATGCTGACAACCTATTTTGGCATTAGTAACAGTGATATTACATTTATACCGCTTGAAGGGGACTGGAGAAGTCCTTATGTATATCTGAACGATGCCAGTCTTAACGCAGCCCGGACGGCGCTGCAAGCAAAAATGGCTGAATAACCATAGACGGTCTCTAATAAGCTAGATATAATAAAGCTACGGAGGCCGTTTTGTATTCTGTTCAGAGGGAGGTCATGTCCATGACCAAAGCCGTATCCGCACAATTGCAGCTAATGATTGGAGCTAAGCATAAGCAATTCCCTATTCCAATGCATGCCGTTTTTACGGATTCTGACAGAAAAGCCTTAGATGCTTTAGCTTGGAACAAGGTATTGCGTTGCAGCAAACGCATGCCCTTGGCAAGAAATTGTGACAAATTGAATAAACAGCGTGCAGCGAATGGCTTGGATGTACAAGTGTTCACTGCCATGATGAAAGCCTAGTGGAATGATCACTAGGCTTTTTGTGTCTTCTGCAAGGCATTTACAATTTCTTATTTTATTTTTGGGTTTGTTGCTGGTTTACCGGCTCCTTCGGAATTGTATCGCGCGGCATTTGTGGAATGATACGTCCCATAATATCGGCCATTTCTTCAGCGAAGCCTGCTATCGGTCTCCCGCGCTTGATATCTGTGCCGATTTCGTTAATGCGTTGGGATAGATCCATATCTGCGGTTACAAGCGCATCTATTCCATAAGGGTCCTTGCGTAAAGCTTCAGCAACGGAATATTTAATCGTACCCACTCTGGATCGGTCTAATTTGCCATCTACGTCAAGCCCGACGACTGCGGTATTGCCGACCACGATGCAATGCGCATTATTCACGCCGTCGATTCCTTTGGCCAACTGCTCCAGATGTGCCGCAACCTGTTTGGAATTTTTAATTTCTTTTTTCTGAGGCTCCGTTTGCTGCGTTCTAACCTTGCCATTATTTTGTGGAGAGGGTGATGTTTTGTTACGTGCGACTGTGCTGCAGCCTGTCGCAACAATCGCAATAATGATCGCAGACGCTATCCATTTCAACATGTTTGCCACCTCATTTTTTCGTTGAAAAATCAGAAATTCACTTGTCCGCCATAGTTTACCCGCGGATGAGCAAGGCTATGTATGGCTTTTGATGAATATCCAACGCCGGGAGGGTTCTCATGAAAAAAATATTCGTGCTCGATACTAATGTGCTGCTTCATGATCCGCAAGCGATCTTTGCTTTCGATGATAATGAGGTCATTATTCCCGCTGTTGTGTTGGAGGAGATTGATTCAAAAAAAAGATTGGCTGATGAATTAGGACGCAATGCGCGATCTATCTCGCGCTTGCTAGACAAAATGAGGGAAAAAGGACATTTGCACGAAGGAATTGAGCTTCCAAGCGGCGGACTGCTCAAGGTGGAGCTTAATCACCGAAGCTTTATGCGGGTGCAGGAAATGTTCGGAGAAATGTCCAATGATAATCGAATTTTGGCGGTCGCGCTGAATTACCACATAGAGCAAGAAAACGAAGACGAGAAGCAAAGCATTGTACTAGTTAGCAAGGATGTGCTTGTCCGTATTAAGGCGGATGTGCTTGGCTTGCAAGCACAGGATTATTTATCAGATCGAGTCGTCGTATCGTCAGAATTTTATACAGGCTATATGACGCTATATGTGCATCCTGCGGTCATTGATGAATTTTATACGTACCGTTTTCTCACCGTTAACAACTTACAGCTAAATATTCGCTTAAACCCTAATGAGTTTGTTATATTGCGCGATGAGATGGGCACTTCCAAATCGGCTCTTCTGAAGGTTAGTCAAGACGGTGCCAGATTGGAGCCCTTATACCTGAGTAATGATCCTGTATGGGGTATTACAGCTAGAAATGCTCAGCAGCGCATGGCGCTTGAACTGCTTTTGAATGATGATATTCCACTCGTTACACTTACGGGCAAGGCTGGTACGGGCAAGACGCTGTTGGCGCTCGCAGCAGGCCTTCTGAAGACAGAGGATGAGCATAAATATAAGAAGCTGCTTATAGCTAGGCCAGTCGTTCCAATGGGCAAGGATATCGGTTATTTGCCCGGCGAGAAGGAGGAGAAGCTTCGACCGTGGATGCAGCCGATTTATGATAATCTGGAATATTTATTTGATACGAAGAAAGCCGGGGATATCGACAAAATATTAATGGGAATGGGCAGTATACAAGTCGAAGCGCTCACCTATATTCGCGGGAGATCGATACCGGGTCAGTTCATTATTATTGATGAAGCGCAAAATTTAACGAAGCATGAAGTGAAAACGATCGTGTCGCGTGTCGGTGAAGGCAGTAAAATTGTATTGATGGGAGATCCGGAGCAAATTGATCATCCCTATTTGGATTCCATTAGCAATGGATTGACGCATATCGTAGACCGATTCAAAAATGAAGGTACCAGCGGTCATATGACGCTGGAGAAAGGTGAACGCTCGAAGCTTGCCCAGCTGGCTGCTGATTTGCTTTAATACAATTCAAGGGACTGCTCCAACAGGATCATTATAGATCTGTTGGGCAGTCCCTTTTGTTGTAATTATTATGTCCTAGGTATAAAGAAGTACTTTCATTTGGACAAAGCTTGAAATAATTGTTATCCTATTTTTAGTAGAACTATGGATGAAAGGAAGAAAGCTGTGACTCCCAGAAAATATGCGCCGCTCATTATCGGCGCGTTACTGTTAGCAGCACTATTATTAGTTCCCTTCTCAAGAAACGCGAATCCAGCCAGCATAGGCAAGCCTGACGGGAAATCAACGATACCAACTGTGCCCGGCGTGCTTGAAGTTCATCGCCAGTCGAATATTCATGTAACCGTTTCCTTGCCGCATGATCAATATAAACAGCTGTCAGCATTAAACCAGGAATTTATGATGAAATATCCTTATATTCAGGTAAAGCTGACGAATGAAATATCGCAAGACAGCGCATATGAGCGCTGGACGCTCCAGAGCCAGCAGCGGCAAGCGGCAGATGTGATGCTGCTCGATAGCGGCTGGGTTAAGCCATTCGCCGTACGCGGCTTCCTGCAGTCCTTAGACAGCATGCTGACAGGCGATACGCTGTCTGATCAAATGACAGGCCTCCTAGACCCACTGAAATGGAATGGGTACTTATGGGGGGTGCCGAAAGATGTAAACCCTTATATTATAGCTTGGAGCAGTACTTTGCTGGAACAGCTTGGGCTTAAGGCCCCGCCAGCTGATTTCCAAGCCTATCAGGAGGCTGCTGCCGGATTAAATGAATTAGATGCAGAAATAAGTATTTTGAATTGGAGTGCGGGCGATTTAAAACAGCAGTTGGTTTGGCTTGCAGCATTTCAATCTGAAATTACAAATATGATTAATGCTCGTCCATTTACAGCGGATCAAACGGCAGAGCTAGAGTGGCTGCACACGATGAAAAACCAAATTAGCACGATCAAAATAGAAGACATCGGTGAATTAAACGAAGCGTTTCGCAGCAATAAGCTGCTTGTCGCGATTATGCCTTGGAATGCTTATGAGAAATTGAATGAGACCATTCGAGATGACCTGATCGTGGATCGCAATCGGATTGATTTTCCGTGGCTTAACGGCCGCAGCTATGTCATTTCCTCCAACAGCCAAGCAGATGAAGAAGCTATGCTGTGGATTCAAGAGATGACCAATATTAGCAATCAGCAGCAATCGTATACGGCTTCAGGACTATTGCCGGCCAAAGCGTCCCTGTATGCGATTAACAGTTCATTAGAAAGTAATCAGGCTAAAATTCCTCCAGCGTGGTGGAAGAAGGTGCTCAGTGAGAAGCAGCCGGAAGATGAGATAGCTGCGCCAGATCCGCTTTGGCCGGAGAGATGGCGAAAGCTTGAACGGAAATGGCAATTGTACACACAGGAATCCTTGCAGATTGATGAGTATATCGAAAGTCTAAATAGCGGCAAATAAAATGAAACAAACAGTCGAACAGGCGTGACTTACGCCTGCTCGACTGTTTGGTTTGCTATAGCTTCAAATTAAGCTTTATGACCAGCTCGCCATCTTTCATTTCAACCTCTTTGGCTTTAAGAAAGGATACGATCAGATCAGGATAAAAACCTAAATCAAATTCTTTTTCAAGTGATTTGCGGGTAGTGTCCGGCAAAGAGAAGCCGTTGAAATAGAGCTCGTCAACATGAAATAAAATGGCATTTTTCGGATCATTCTCAATTGTATAATGGCCTGTAATTTTAATTTCCATATTGTCTCGTTTGCCTTGGGCAGTGACCTTGCCATCGGCAAATTGGAATGAAAAATGTTTAAATATATCATTTTGCTCGCGTAAAAAGCTGTTTAAATCACCTTCAGGCACTGTTATTGTATAATTAAAACCTTTAATATCGAGCAGCTGCTTATTGTCCTGCACCCAGCTAGGAAGCTTCTGCATAGCCTTCGACAGCGCTCTGAAATATTGCTTTACCTCATCCATTCCGGCAGATTCCCAGAAGGATGTGAGCTCATTAATAAGAATTCGAATACGTTCAGCATCTGAGCGTCCTGCAAGCTGTTCGTCCAAATTTTTCTCTAATGCCAGAACACGCAGCTTCTGCGTTTGCAGCTGATCCTCCAGTGCAGTTAACTCACTGCGCCTAACTGCAAGCTCATTATAGCCGTCTTTTACCTTCCGATATTGCTCCATATATGTATTCAAGGTATTCTTGTCATGGGTTAGTATAATTTCAGCATAATCGATCATTTGAAACAATTCGGATAAGGAATCAAAGGATAGAAGAGCGGCGAACAAAAAATCTCGGTCCCCCATATAATAAGCGCGCAGGATGCTTCCTGCTTCGTCCTGCTTCTCTGATATTTGCTGCTCCTGCTGCAATAATTGCTGCTCGGCATCCGACATCGTCAAGGCGAGCTGCTTCTTCTGCTCTTGTATGCGGCTAATTTCCTTGTCAATTTCTACAACGGACAAGCTCTTCTCAAGCAGCGTATGCATATCTTCTTCGGCAGCTGGCTGGGGCTCGGCCCAAACGGGAAGCCGAATCAGGAGCGTCGCCATAAGAAGGACGGCTATTGCTGCGGCTGATATTCGATTTCGATTCGCTGACAGTATCAACGGCATCCTCCCTCCTCGGCATTCATTCATTTTATGCGGCAATTCATTCTATTATATCTTACATTTAGAAAAGGATGAACCTAACTATGAAGGAACAGAAGCTTGTTTTGACAATTGCGAAGCAAATTGCTGAATCGCCCTTAAAAGGCTGGTTTATTCATTCTAGTGAAGCCAGCTGCTCCGTAAATTGTATATCTTTCCTACAATATATGAGCGCCTGTTTATACGATTCCGAACACGGCTATTACCGTGGTGGGCCGATTCGTGTAGGTAAGAAAGGTGATTTTTATACAAGTTCGTCTATAGGAAGGGTTCTTGGCGAGATTCTTGGCGGTTATTTCGCAGCGTACGCAAAGGCGGCAGGAAAACCGTTGAAGCTCATTGAATGGGGGGCCGGCATTGGGCGATTATCGGCGCAAATTACCGCTTCTGGTCGAAGCCGTTACAAAGCTTGGGATTCGATAATGAGTACTATACTAGTCGAGGACCATCCGCTTCATGTCAGAGCCGCTTTGGAGGCATTCGAGGAAGTGGGGGGCAACGAGTCCGCTCCATTGCTGTCAACCTCTAATGAGGCATGGGGATCAGATTGGCTTAAACAGCCGGCGATCGTGCTTGCTAACGAGCTGCTTGACGCTTTTCCCGTGCACCGTGTTCAAATGGCTAACGGTAAGCTGGTAGAGCTTGGTGTCGCATGGGATGCCGTTCAGGGCTTCTACGAGGTGTTTATGCCACTAACCGATGTGCGAATAAGCGGATGGCTGGAGCGGGATTGCGTTCAATTGCGGGAAGGCCAGCGGACGGAAGTGCATGCTGGAGCTGTTGACTTTCTGAAGCGGCTCGGAAGCGCCATGACCGAAGGGATGCTTGTCATCATCGATTATGGACATGAGTCAGAGGAATACACAGCGGAACATCGCATGCTCGGTACGCTGATGTGCTATTGGCAGCATCAAGCAAGCGATAGTCCATATGTTCGCGTTGGCGAGCAGGATATAACATCACATCTTCCTTTTACATTTATCCGCCGCTCTGCTGAGGAACATGGCTGGCGAACGGTCAGCTATTGTACCCAAAAGCAATTTTTAATGGAAAACGGCGTGCTGGAACTGCTTCAGAATCATCAGAGCACAGATCCGTTCAGTGAGACTGCCCGCATGAATCGCGCGGTAAGACAGCTGCTGCTTAGCGATGAGATGAGTGAGACCTTTAAAGTGCTGGTGCTTGAGAAAAAAAATCCGGATACAGAAAAAGGTGTCAGCCTCTAGGGCTGACACCTTTTTCTGTTAGCTGTAGTATGTAGCTCGCCTTAGAAAGGCAAGTCCATCTTGAAGACCGACCAATACGTGAAACCCACGAATGAAATGATCATATATCCCCAGAACATTACAATGTAAGTTCTCTCAGAGAAATTCAAGTAGCCAAGAAATACGAAAGCAACGGCTTGCGCGAAAAACAATAACGCAAATTCCGTCATATGGCCTGCGAAAGCCATAAGTCCGATTACCAAAGTCCAAAAACCAAGTACCCGATACATACGTGCCATGATAACATCCCCCTTTCGCTGCGACCCGATTTTCTAATGATCATTATAACGTTTTGTCAAATAAGTGTAAACCAGAATCAGTGACGAAATCGCAAACTTTTTGTTTAATGCCATATTATTAGAAGCAGTCTGCAAATAGTTTGCCCACTTATAAGCAATAAGATGTATGAGCCGGCAGAAATTTGGTTATACAAATTAGTATCCAATAGATTCTATGAACTCTACCAAGAGCATAGAGATAAAGTAAGCGCCTTTACGTTAGGAGGTTTTTGTTGCATGACAGCAGTTAGACAAGATGCGTGGAGTCCAGACGATGATCTTATACTCGCCGAGGTTACACTACGCCATATTCGCGAAGGTAGTACACAGCTTGCAGCATTTGAAGAAGTGGGCGAAAGAATCGGGCGTACATCAGCGGCATGCGGTTTCCGCTGGAATAGCTGTGTTCGCAAACGTTATGAGGATGCGATTCAAATCGCAAAGCAGCAAAGACAGAAGCGTAATTATTTGAAAAAACAAACGATTGTTGCAACGCCTCACGTTTCATCTCTAGCCGTTTTTGAAACAGATGAACGTGTGTTTAAACAAGATACGGGTTCAATCGAGGAAGGCTTATCGGTTGATGCAGTTATTCGTTTTCTTCGTGGATGGAAGACGACTTATCAAGATTTATCGCGCCAAATCAAGTGGTTTGAGAAAGAATTGAAAGAAAAAGATGATGAGCTATACCGTCTGCGTGATCAGAATGAGAGATTGTCCAAAGAGGTTAACAATGTACAAACGGATTATCGCGCTGTGAACGACGATTACAAAACGTTGATTCAAATTATGGATCGTGCCAGAAGATTGACCGTATTAACGAATGATGACGAGTCAAAGCCTAGATTCAAAATGGATGCAAATGGCAATTTGGAACGTATTGAATAGGTTTCAAGCACAATAAGAGAGGCTCGCCTATAGGGTGGGCCTCTCTTGCATGTCTATTGCTTTATTTTCTACAGATTTGATACGATGAAAATTAAAACAATAGTGAAGCGATATGGAAACATGCTAGTAAATAAGACTAGCTGTTCATTCTGGAAGAGGGGGATGAGGTTGCAATTTGATATTGTGGGCGGAGGATCGATTGGTCTGCTGTATGGAGCAAGACTCGCAGAAGCGGGGGCCAAGGTAACGATATGGACGCGTAGCCAGGAGCAGGCAGCGGTACTGCAGGAACAAGGGATACGTTTGCGGGATATGGACAGCGCCAATGAGCGCTTGATTAAAGTAAATAGCTTGTGGAGCGGGCTTGCTGTTGAAGAACCTGTCCATCCATCCAGCATAGAGGGAGAGACAACGCGCTGGGTCTTATTAACCGTGAAACAAACGGACTTAACCGATGAGCTTATGCGCCAACTGGAATGGATTTCAAAGGGCTCGACGAGCGAGGCTGCAGCAGCCATTATATGCTTGCAGAATGGAATCGGCCATCTGGAACGAATACAAAGCTGGCTGCCCAATATGCTCTTGCTTGCTGCTGTTACGACTGAAGGCGCAAAGCGGATTGACTTATGCTCCGTACAGCACACAGGAAATGGAGAGCTTTGGCTTGGCGAATGGGCCGAAAACGAGCGTAATCCAGACGATTCTTTCGATATCGCGCAAAAAATGTTGATTAGCATCCTGCAATCGGCAGGATTTACCACATTCCTGTCGAATAACATGAAGAATCGCATTTTCAATAAATTACTAATAAATGCTGTAATTAATCCTTTAACCGCAATTTTTGATGTGACGAATGGACAATTGCCGAATCATCCCTCTCGCGAGCGACTCATGCGAGAGCTCTATGTGGAGACCGAGCGTGTGCTGCTTAAAGCGGGACTGACGCTGGAGAAGGACGGTTGGCAGCAAATAATTGAGGTATGCAAGCATACATGTGCAAATGTTTCGTCCATGTTAAGCGATATTAGAGCAGGAAGGAGCACCGAAATATCCGCCATTAACGGTGGAGTAGTTGGACTAGCAGCCAAATACAAACTGCAAGCGCCATTCAATCAAGCCATAATCGAACTAGTACAAGCACTACATCCGAAGCCGTGTTAGAAGGAGTGATGGACGATGGACCTGGTTTGGCAAGGCATCAAATATATATACGCATATTTGGCAGTCATTCCTATCATACCTTTCGCCGTTATTATGTTCGGTTATGGTGCTTTTATTAAAGATCGGAAGAAAGCGTTTCGATTAGCAATGGATGTTACAACCGCATTTCTTATTGGGATTGTTGCTGTTTTGTTCGAACTCATATTCGGCAGCAAATTCGGCATCTATGGCATTTTATTATTTATGATTCTTGGCGGCGGCCTGCTGGGCAATGCTCAGTTCCGCAAACGGGGCAGTGTCGATGCGAAGAAAATTTTTCGCACGATATGGCGCCTAAGCTTCTTTACAATGAGCGTGCTGTACATCGTCTTTACGTTTGTCTATATTGGCCAATTAGTGCTAAGTACATAAGCTTCCCCCTAGATGCAGTACGCCTCTTTTTTGGAGAGGCGTTTTTATTTTGACGTGCGGCTTCACCATTGTGTACAATTACGATGATAAGGCTATTCAAATATAAGTCGCTATGGCGACTGGCAAGCGGGAGGTTACAGGCAGCGCTATGAGAAAAGAAACCTATTCATTACGGAGCGCTCAGCCTTTGACAGAGGCTTATATACATCGGACAGATGAGCGTATCGAAGCGTTATATGGCTATCATGCCGGAGCGGAGCAAGATTGGGATAAACGAATGAATCGGCTCCAGACGAGCGGCAGCATGAGGGCAGAAGCTGGAGCAGTCGCATCCGTGCTGCGTGCATACAATGACAAGATTGGCGCAGCTTCGCAAGTATTTGCTGCTATAGCAGACATTGCCGAAGGGGCACCGGTTGTCGTCGGCGGCCAGCAAGCAGGCTTATGGACTGGTCCGCTCCTTGTCATACATAAGGCGGTTTCTATTATTCGTGCTGCTAGGTCAGCGAGTGAGCAGCTTGGACAAAAGGTTGTGCCTTTATTCTGGATAGCGGGCGAGGATCACGATTGGGACGAAGCCAATCATGCTTACGTCATTACGGCGGAGCAGGAGCTTCGCAAGCTTACGACAGCGCGTCCGGAAGGGGCTCGTACATCCGTCAGCCGTACGGCTGTCTTGGCTGAGGAATGGGAACATCAGCTGGCTGAGCTGGAGCAAGCGCTGCCGTCTTCGGAGTTCAAACCCGTGCTTCTTGAAGAGCTTCGCCATATGTCCCAGAAAGCCCATTCATTATCCGATATGTTTGCTATGATCATGAGTCATTTGTTTGGTGAGCATGGCTTGGTTCTGCTTGATGCAGATGATCCTGCTATCCGCCAGCTGGAAGCGCCGATGTTCCGGAAGATGATTGAACGGAATGATGATTTGGAACAGGCCTATACGGCATCAGCTGAGCAGGTGAAGGAGCTTGGCTATTCCTTGCAAGCAGATGTAACGCCTGGGAGCGCTAATTTGTTTCTCTTTCATAGAGAGAACGGAGATGAACGAACTCTCCTGCATAAGAAGAACGGCTTGTTCCAGGATCGCAAAGGCCAACTAAGCTTATCGACAGAAGAGCTGCTTCGCATCGCAGATCTTCAACCAGAGCAGCTAAGCAATAATGTGCTTACTCGGCCAATTATGCAGGATTATTTATTCCCTGTTCTTGCTACGGTATTAGGCCCCGGTGAAATTGCTTACTGGGCGTTGACAGGAGAAGCGTTCCGCACGCTCGGCATGGAAATGCCGATCATTGTTCCGCGTATGTCCTATACTTTGATCGAAGGAACAATCGCCAAAAACATGGATAAGTATGAGCTGACTTTCGAGGATATAATGGAACGCTTCGACGAACGCAAGGAGCAATGGCTGAAGGAGCAAGACGGGTTGCATATTGAACAGCAATTCGCCGAGGCTCGGGATACATTCGAGCAGCTCTATAAGCCGCTTCTAGAGCTTGCAACGTCCGTACAGCCTTCACTCTCGAAGCTCGGTGATACGAACCTGCAAAAAATTGTCGAGCAGATTAATTATATGGGCTCGAAAACAGTCGATGCCTTTAATAAGCAGTTTGAGGCAACGACACGCCAGCTTGATCGCATTCACCTATCCGTCAAGCCGCAAGGAAAACCGCAGGAACGCGTCTTGAACATGTCGGCTTATTGGAACCGCTATAGCTTGACGTGGCTTGAGAAGCTTATTGATGCGCCATACAGCCGCACAGGCGGGCATGAAATCGTATATTTATAATACAAATAGGAGGTATGAACACGATGAGCACAGCAGATAAAAGTATTATTACGGATCTTGCTTTAGCGCCGGAAGGCCATTTGAAGATTGATTGGGTACGCTCGCATATGCCTGTTTTAAACACGATTCGTGAGCAGTTTGAGAAGGAACAGCCTTTCAAGGGCTTGAAGGTTACAATCGCGCTTCATTTGGAAGCCAAAACAGCCTACTTGGCAAAGGTCGTCAAAGCCGGAGGAGCAGAAGTAACCATTACAGGCAGCAACCCGCTCTCTACGCAGGATGATGTGTGCGCGGCTCTCGTAGAAGACGGCATTACCGTATTTGCGAAATATAATCCAAGTCCGAAAGAATTCAAAGAGCTTAACATCAAGGCGTTGGAGTGGAAGCCTGATCTTATTATTGATGATGGCGGCGACCTCGCGACAATCCTGCATGCAGAGCGTCCAGAGCTGGGCGAAAATTTGCGTGGCGGTGCGGAAGAGACAACAACGGGCATCATTAGGCTTAAAGCGATGGAGAAGGATGGTTCTCTGAAATTTCCGATGGTAGCAGTGAATGATGCTTATTGCAAGCATCTGTTTGATAATCGTTATGGAACAGGCCAATCTGTCTGGGACGGCATTAATCGGACAACAAACCTAATGGTCGCAGGAAAAACCGTTGTCGTTGTCGGCTATGGCTGGTGCGGCAAAGGCGTTGCCATGCGTGCGAAGGGTCTTGGCGCTAACGTCGTCGTGACTGAAATCGATGCGATTAAAGCTGTAGAGGCCTATATGGACGGTTTTAGAGTTATGCCAATGGCTGAAGCAGCCCAAATAGGAGAATTTTTCGTAACTGTTACAGGCAATCGTGACGTTATTCGCGGCGAACACTATGCTGTAATGAAAGATGGAGCCATTATTTCCAATGCAGGCCACTTCGATGTGGAAGCGAATAAGCCGGAGCTTGAAGCAATGTCTGCAAGTGTTCGTACGGTTCGCCGCAACATTGAACAATATAAGCTGCAAGACGGACGCAGCATCTATTTGCTTGCAGAAGGGCGTCTAGTCAACTTGGCTGCGGGCGATGGACATCCTGCAGAGATTATGGATATGACATTCGCACTGCAAGCGGTAGCTTTGAAATATGTAAATGAGCAGTATAAAGAAATCGGCAAACAAGTTGTTAATGTGCCTTATGATCTTGATGAGCAGGTAGCGCGCTTAAAGCTGCAATCGCTAGGCTTCGGTATCGATAAGCTAACTGAAGAGCAAATCGCCTATTTGGATAGCTGGAAAGAAGCAGAATAACCAAACAATGATCTGTGTATCCAAGCCGCGAGCAATCGCGGCTTTTTTTGATGTGGGCTCCTAAGCAACGAAGTGAACTGCAGCTTATCGTTACCCGAGAAACTCCGCTCCTTGCTGTAACCTTTTATTGCCAGCAATCGTCTGGATATAAAAATAGCAAGGGGGAAATGACTTGAATAATCATACAAAAAAAAGAATTCGATTATGGATTGTAATTATGATTGTGGTGGGTCTGCTCGGGGGATGCTCCTCGGGAAACCGCGCTTCCTCGTCTAGTCCTAATAGCAGCTTGAATGACAAAACTTCTGAGATCGCAACCCTCGATAGCATCAGCTACGAAGCAATGACTAAAGCTGACTCAGAAGGAAACAGAGGTGCCGAAACTGGAACAAAGGCAGGAGGAGGCTTCACTCCCGAACTGGCATCAAGCGTTGAAGGCTTCAATCAAAAAATCATTTATACCGCATTGTTAAATATGCAAGTGGATGAGCTGACCGCTGCTGCAACCTTACTGCGCAATGCCATTTCGCAAAGCGGAGGATATATTTTGCAATTTCAAGATATCAAGCATGATGGCGAGATTGGGTCTAGCTATACGATTAAAGTGCCTGCAGCTGGGTTTATGTCATTTATTGATCGTATAGAAGCTATCGAGCATAAGCGTTTTGAGCGAAATATTAGCGGCAAAGACGTTTCCGAGGAATATGTTGATCTAGAATCGAGGCTGAAAGCAAGACAGCTCGTCGAACAAAGGCTGCTTGCCATGATGGACAAAGCAGTAAAGGCTGACGATCTGCTAAAGTTCTCGCAGCAGCTATCTGAGGTGCAGGAGGATATTGAAAGCATCAAAGGAAGAATTCGTTATTTGGATAAGAACGTATCTTACTCTACTGTCGAGCTTCGATTATACCAAACGGATCAAACGCTTAAACGAGTTATTTCAGACAATCCGAAGCTGGGCGGCAGGATGTCCGATGCTTTAGTTGGCAGTACGAAGGTTGTTTGGGACGGACTAAAGCTGCTGCTTGTTATTCTGGCAGGCGCGCTTCCTGTCTTGGTCGTGCTTGCTATTATTGCTGTACCTGTATTCTGGATCGCTCGCCTTAAGCGGAGATATGCGTCAGAGCGACAACCAACTGTTAGTGACAAGGAAGAGCAGCAGCCTCCCGACCTTTAATTATTAATAATATTAAATATTTTAAAAAATCCTGCTCCTTGAGCAGGATTTTTATTTTAGGTGGCGAACTACTGTATCTTAGTGGGGAATAGTGGGGCAAAGTGGTGGGATGAGGGGAAGGGGTGGGGCGATAACATGTTTATGGGTGAATATCAACATAGCATTGATGAGAAAGGCCGCATCATCATACCTTCGAAATTCCGCGAATCCCTTGGTGCCTCTTTTATTGCGACCCGCGGTTTAGATAATTGTTTATTTGTATATCCCATGAGCGAGTGGAGCGTTATGGAGCAGAAGCTCAAAACGCTGCCTCTAATGAAATCAGACGCACGCGCCTTTACCAGATTTTTCTTTTCCGGCGCCACTGAATGTGAGCTGGACAAACAGGGAAGGGTAAATATACCCAGCCATCTGAGAGAGTATGCGAAGCTGGATAAAGAATGCATGGTGCTCGGAGTATCGGGCCGAGTAGAAATTTGGAGCAAGCAAACTTGGGATGGCTATTATGAGCAATCCGAACAAGCGTTTAACGAAATTGCCGAGAAGCTCGTTGATTTTGATTTCAACTTCTAGAATGACAACAGGAATGGGAGGGCTGAAGCGTGTTTCAGCATATTACAGTGCTTTTGAAGGAAGCGGTTGACGGTTTGGCAATAAAGCCAGATGGAATATACGTCGATTGTACGCTTGGAGGAGCGGGGCATAGCGAGCTGATTGCGTCCCGTCTGGGCGAAGGAGGGCGTTTAATCGCATTCGATCAGGACGACTGGGCGCTGGATAATGCTCGTGTTAGGCTTGCTCGTTATATGGATAAGGTAACGCTGGTAAGAAGCAACTTTCGTGATTTGGAGCAGGAGCTCCGAGGCTGCAGCGTACCGATGCTGGATGGCGTTCCTCAAGTGGACGGCATTTTGTTTGATCTTGGCGTATCCAGTCCACAGCTTGATGAAGCGGAGCGTGGGTTCAGCTATAACCATGATGCGCCGCTGGATATGCGAATGGACCGCGAAGGTGATCTAACAGCCCATGAGATCGTCAATACATGGGATGAGCGAGACATTTCACGCATACTGGACCGTTACGGCGAAGAGAAATTCGCGCGTTCAATAGCCAGAAACATCGTGAAAGCCCGCGAGAAAGCGACAATTGAAAAAACCGGAGAGCTGGCAGAGCTAATCAAAATGTCGATACCGGCAGCAACAAGACGCACTGGCGGGCATCCAGCCAAGCGCTCCTTTCAAGCGCTTCGCATTGCTGTTAATGATGAGCTTGGCGCAGAGGAAGAAGCGCTCGAGCAAACCATCCGGTGCTTAAAGCCCGGCGGCCGAGCGTCGGTCATTACTTTTCATTCACTTGAGGATCGGATTTGCAAGCAAATATTTGCAAAGTTTGTAGAGAAGTGCACATGTCCCCCTGATTTTCCGCTTTGCGTATGCGGAAATACTGGCAAAGTGAAACTGGTTAACCGTAAGCCGATCGTCCCTAGTGAGGAAGAGCTGGAGCTCAACCCGCGCGCTAGATCAGCAAAGCTGAGAGTAGCGGAGAAATTGTAAGTCAAATGATTAAGCATTTATGGTAAGAGGGGGATTTGAATTGGCGTACGTAAATGGTAATTTGGCGCTGCAGCCAAAGCGAAAGCAAGATCAGCAAACCGTTATTAAAGAGACGAAGCGAGTAGTAGTCACTCGGAAGCCGCTGCCGGGCCCAGAAAAGCTGTTATACATATTTACTGTATTGATGCTGGTTATCGTTTCGGGCGTCATTATATTTCGATTCTCTCAGGATTATCATATGAACTTAGAGATCAAGCAGCTAACGAATGAATACCGGACAATGAATGTTGAAATGGAAGACTTGAAAAAGCAGGTTGAAATGCTCAGCGATCCTGAACGTATACGCAAGATGGCTGAGTCGCAAGGGATGGTGAGTTCGCTTGAAGGCGGCATTACGGTAAATACCGGTGCCAGCGACATTAAATCAGCTATGAGCGAATAGGGTGATTAATGATGAAAAAACGAATTAGATTGCGCACGTTGCTGTTTGGAGGGGTAATGACCCTCCTTTTTCTCGTTTTAATAAGCAGAATCTACTATGTTCAGGTAGTAAATGGAGCATTCTGGTATGAAAAGGCGAAGTCTCGTTGGTCGGCTAATGAAGTGCTGGTAGGGAAGCGCGGTACAATTACAGATAGGGATGGCAACGTATTTGCTATGGATACGATGGCTTATAATGTTGCGGTTAATCCGCAAGCTATCCATGATGCTGATTTGGTAGAAGAGGTTGTCGATGGACTTCATGAGCTGCTAGGCAAGTCAAAAGAAGAGCTTCGGAAGCTGGTAACCGCCAAAAAAGAATCAGATGGCAAATTCTATTTAGTAAGGGAGATACGGCCTGAAGGACTGAAGATTGATAAGAGCTTGGCTGACAAGCTCAAACAATTTCGCGATGAGCTTTCGAAGGAAAAGGAAGTGTATGATGTCGGAATTATACTAACTGAGGATTTGAAACGCTATTACCCTCGGAATGCGCTGGCTTCTCAGCTAGTCGGCTATTTAGATAGAGAAGGCGTGGCAATGACAGGGGTTGAAGCTTTTTTTGACGAACAATTAAAAGGCGAAAACGGGTTTGTGAATTATGAGAAAGACGGCAAGCGCGTGCAGCTCTCCGAAGGTGATTTCGAATATAAGCCAGCCCAGGATGGCCAAAATATTAAGCTGACCATCGACAGTGATATTCAGCACTATGTGGAGGAAGCGTTGAACGAGATCGTTAAGAAGTATGCGCCTAAGAGCGCTACTGCGATCGCAGCTGATCCGCAGACGATGGAAATATTAGCAATGGCGAATACACCTACTTATAATCCAAATACGTATTGGCAAAATAATTTGAACTCTTATAATCATGCCATTAAATCGTTGTACGAGCCTGGCTCCACATTCAAAATCGTCACGCTGGCAGCCGCTGTAGAAGAAGGTGTGTTCGATCCCAATGAAATGTATAAATCGGGGCAAATAACGCTTAAAGGTGTACCGAAGCCTATACGAGATATTAAGCGCGAAGGCTGGGGAACGATCTCCTTCCTGGACGGATTAAAGCACTCCAGCAACGTAGCGTTTGTTAAACTAGGCTATGAACGGCTCGGAGCAGATAAGCTTCGTGAGTATATTACAAATTTCGGCTTTGGACAAAAGACAAATATTCAGCTTAGCAATGAGCTGACGGGCTCCATTCGCTTTCAATATCCGAGTGAGGTAGCGAATGCGACCTTTGGTCAAGGGGTAACCGTTACGCCTATTCAACAGGTTGCTGCTGTGGCGGCAGTTGCGAATGGCGGCAGGCTGCTGCAGCCGCAAATTGTGAAGAGCATTACCGATCCGACAACCAAGACGACTACAGAGATTGAGCCGAAAGTCGTTCGCCAGGTCATATCCAAAGAAACGTCCAAACTGGTTGGTGAGTATTTGGAGCAGGTTGTATCTGACCAAGTGAATGGCTCCGGCAAAAATGCCTACATTGAAGGCTATCGAGTGGCAGGCAAAACAGGAACGGCTCAAAAGGTTATCGGTAAAGATTACTCTTCGACGAAATTCGTTGTATCGTTTATCGGCTATGCGCCTGTTGATGATCCGAAAATAGTCGTTTATGTCGTTGTAGACGAACCAAATGATCCTTTGGTCGGCGGCGGTAAGGTAGCTGCTCCGGCATTTAAACAAATTGTACTCAAGAGCCTTCGCAAAATGGGCGTAGCTCCAAATTACAAAACGGATTCAAATACCGAGAAAAAGGAAGTATCCGTAGTCATTCCTGATTTGTCAGAGCTTAAGGTGGCGCAAGCGAAAGCGGAATTAGCAGCGAAGGCCATCAATTATGAGTTAATCGGCAATGGTGCTACTGTCTTGCAGCAAATACCAGCCGGCGGCTCTATTGTTCACCCGACTCAGCGCGTCTACCTGATTACGGAGCAGCGGGATAAGCTGGCCGTACCGGATATGACAGGGGTTTCGCTTAGAGATGCGCTAGAAATCACATCCTTGCTTGGTGTTCGTGTCATTACAGAGGGACAGGGCTATGTTGTGTCTCAGAAGGTTGAAGAGCAAAATGGCAAACGAATTGTACGGATTGTGCTACAGCCTCCCGCAGGCGGACCGGGCGGAGCAGCCGCCGGCACGGGCTCCGAGGGTGATGCCATAGATACTGAAGATGCAGAGCAAAGTGGAGCCGAGCAAGGACAGGGTACTGAGGATACGGAAAAAGAAGGAAATACTCCGGAATAGGCTTGCGCAAGTGTAAGATTTATACAATTAAACATCAATATCTTCAAACAAAGCTTGTTCTATCGCTCGCTTGTCCCGAATAGGCTGGGAATGAGCGTGAGCGAACGCTCCGTACGAATTGGTCTCGCGGAGGGGGAACGGGTAATGAAGGTTTCTAATGTAACTGTAAGGCGCCGCTTATTTATAGTGTTGATATTAGCAGGTGTTGCATTTATCGCCTTGTGCTTTCGGCTTAGCTATGTTCAGCTGTGGCAAGGCGAAGAGCTCGCAAACAAGGCAGAAGACTCGTGGAGACGCAACATTCCATACGTGGCTAAGCGAGGAGAAATTATTGATCGGAATGGTGTTGAGCTAGCGTATAATGTCAGCTCGCCAACCGTATGGGCTATTCCTGTGCAAGTCAAGGAGCAGCAGGCTACAGCTGCTGCGCTTGCTCCGCTTTTGGACATGTCGGAGGAGAAGATATTAACAAAAATAAAGACAAAAAAAATGATCGTGCAGCTTGGACCAGGCGGCCGCAAAATAACACTGGATAAAGCGGAAAAAATTCGTGAGCTGGCTCTCCCAGGCATTGTCGTCGCTGAAGATAATAAGCGGTTCTACCCGTATGGCAATCTTGCAGCCCATGTGCTTGGCTTCACGGGCATAGACAATCAGGGCCTTACCGGCGTGGAGGCTAAATACAATACTGAGCTCAGTGGAATAGGCGGAAACGTATCGTTTCTGTCGGATGCCGCGGGACGGCAAATGCCCAATTCATCAGATACTTATGTAGAGCCTAAAGAAGGGCTTACGATGCAGCTAACACTGGATAAGCGAATTCAGACGGTGATGGAGCGCGAGCTCGATCAAGCGATGACGAAGCTGCAGCCGGATGGCCTCATCGCGATAGCTATGAATCCTAAAAACGGTGAAATACTGGGTATGGCAAGCCGTCCTACTTATGAGCCGGACAAGTTCCGGGAAGTAACTCCTGAGGTTTACAATCGGAATCTTCCGATTTGGATGACATACGAACCGGGCTCAACCTTCAAGATTATTACGCTGGCGGCAGCGCTGGAGGAGAAGAAGGTCGATTTGCAAAATGAGCGATTCTTCGATCCAGGTGCGATTGAAGTTGGCGGAGCGAGGCTTCGCTGCTGGAAAAAGGGCGGACATGGCAGTCAAACCTTTCTGGAGGTCGTCGAGAATTCATGCAATCCAGGTTTTGTTACACTTGGTCAACGGCTTGGGAAAGAGAAGTTATTCGAGTATATAAAGAACTTTGGCTTCGGGACGAAAACGGGAATCGATATTGGCGGCGAGGAGAATGGGATTCTCTTTAAGCTCAGCCAGGTTGGCCCAGTCGAGCTGGCTACGACAGCTTTCGGGCAAGGTGTATCCGTTACGCCGATTCAGCAAATTACAGCTGTTTCAGCCGCGATTAATGGCGGTACATTATATAAGCCTCATGTTGCGAAAGCATGGATTAACCCGGAAACGGGAGCAGTAGTGGAAACGGTTGAGCCTGAAGCAGTGCGGAAGGTTATATCGGAGGAAACATCGAAGAAGGTGCGTGATGCGCTGGAGAGCGTCGTTGCCAAAGGGACCGGCCGGAATGCGTTTATCGATGGATATCGAGTCGGCGGCAAGACGGGTACAGCGCAAAAGGTTATTAACGGGCGCTATTCGCCTAATGAGCATATTGTTTCATTTATCGGCTTTGCTCCAGCAGATGATCCACAAATCGTAATCTATGTAGCTGTAGATAATCCGCAGGGCATTCAATTTGGAGGTGTCGTAGCAGCGCCGATCGTCCGCAATATGATGGAGGATGCGCTGACGATATTGGAAGTTCCGTCTCGTGAGAAGCAAATTGATCGTATATACAAGTACGGAGAAACACCGATTGTAACTGTGCCGAATTTGGTTGGAAAAACCGTGTCTGACCTTTATGAAGATATGAATATGAACTTCAACCTATCGTCCGCAGGCTCCGGCAAAGTCGTCATTCGACAAGCACCCGCAGCGGGAGCGCGAGTAGAACGCGGATCGACGATCCGTATCTATTTAGGAAATGATGATAATATATCCCACTCCCATTGACTATAATGATAGTTAACGGGGATACCGCGGATTGCATACCTTAATTCCGTTGGTATTTAAGGGAGGGGCTGGGGCAGATGCGATTAAAGGAAATTGCGGAACTGCTTATCACATCGCGGCTTATAGGCGACGGGGAGTTGGAATGGACCGGCATTGAAACGGATTCGCGCAGCATAAGCATCGGCTGCTTGTTTATCTGCTTGAGGGGCCATACAGTAGATGGCCATCTGTATGCGCCTCAGGCGATGGAGGCTGGAGCGGCGGCGCTTATTGTAGAGAGAGAGCTTGATCTTCCTATTCCTCAATTAGTTGTTAAGAATTGCCGGCTCGCGATGGCTGTCATTGCTAATCATTTCTATTCGTATCCTAGCGAACAGCTCAAGTTGATTGGCATTACGGGGACGAATGGAAAAACGACTACTACCTATTTAATTGAGCAAATATTGAATGAGCAGGGCAAGCCTGCCGGTGTCATAGGAACGATAGAGCTTCGCTTCGCAGGGCGTTCTTTTCCGATGTCGAACACGACTCCGCAAACGCTCCAGCTGCAGAAATATTTACATGATATGCGCGAGGCCGGCACTCAGTATTGTGCAATCGAGGTTTCTTCGCACGCGCTGGAACAGGGACGTGTGAAGGGCTGCCGCTTTCGGACCGCTGTGTTTACGAATCTGACTCAGGACCATCTTGACTATCATGAAACTATGAGCCGCTATGCTGCTGCAAAGGGATTGTTTTTCTCAAGGTTAGGAAATGAGTACAAAGCCGATGAGAATGAACGATCCTATGCTGTGCTGAATGCAGATGACGCCATCTCGGCAGAGTATGCGGAGCTAACTGCGGCTGAGGTCGTAACCTACGGCATTGATAACGAAGCCGATGTCAGAGCATCGAATATTCGCATAACCGCTCAAGGAACTTCATTCCATGTAAAAACATTCCGGGGTGATGCGGATATAACGCTGCAAATGGCTGGCAAGTTTAATGTATATAATGCGCTGGCAGCAATAAGCGCCGTTCTAATTGAAGGGGTAGCGCTAAATGCAATAACCGCAAGCTTGGGCGCAATACCGGGTGTCCCGGGCCGCGTCGAGGCGGTCAACGCCGGCCAGAGCTTCGCTGTTATTGTCGACTATGCACACACGCCTGATGGACTGGAAAATGTGCTCCGTGCAGTACAGCAATTCGCAGATAAGCGAATTATATGCGTATTCGGCTGCGGAGGCGATCGTGATCGGAAGAAGCGGCCTCTTATGGGATTAATTGCTGCACGATTTGCCGATCATGTCATTATAACATCTGACAATCCGCGTACGGAGCCGCCCGAGCTTATACTAAAAGATATTGAAGAAGGACTTATAAATAGCGGCATTGAAACTACGAAATACCAATTAATTACAGATCGAAGGTTGGCTATTCAAAAAGCGGTTGAAATGGCAAGCCCCGGCGATGTAGTATTGATTGCGGGGAAAGGTCATGAGACCTACCAGGATATAAACGGCATAAAGCATCCGTTCGATGATCGAACAGTTGCGAAAGAAGCGATAAGGGGAATCATACATTGATTAAACGTACGATTAAGCAAATAGCCGAGATGAGCGGCGCTAAATGGAATGGCAATCATGCTGAGCTTCAAGTTACGGGCGTGACAACGGATTCGCGGAAAGCTGGCGCGGGTCAATTGTTCATTCCACTTGTTGGTGAGCAATTCGACGGACATGAATACTTGGAGCAAGCTGTTAATAATGGAGTTGCAGCCGCCCTTTGGCAAAAGGGCCGCGAGGTGCCTGAGGCATTGGCTGATTTCCCGCTGCTTATAGTTGGGGATACGCTTGTTGCTTTGCAGCGTCTTGCGACTGCTTATCGCAGTGAGCTTGTCGTCCGCGTAGTTGGAATTACTGGAAGCAACGGCAAGACAACGACTAAGGATATGACAGCTGCGATACTAAGCACGACATATAAAGTTCATAAAACGGAGGGCAACCTCAATAATCAAATAGGGCTGCCGCTTACGGTGCTTCAGCTTGAAGAAGATACGGAGGTAGCCGTGCTTGAAATGGGCATGAGCGGCTTCGGCGAAATCGAGCTGCTGACAAAGATCGCTCAACCAGACGCAGCTATTATTACTAATATTGGTGAAGCCCATCTGCTTCACCTTGGCTCCAAGGCTGGAATTGCAAAGGCCAAGCTGGAAATCGCTTTAGGATTAAGCGAAGAAGGCTTGCTGCTTTATAACGGCGATGAGCCGCTCCTGGAAGCGGAGCTGAAGCAGGCTATACTTCCAAGTGGAATTATTCAACGCACCTTTGGGCTGTCGGAGCGGAATGAATGGTCGGCAGTGGATATTGTGCTTTCTTCCGAAGCGACAGTATTTACTGCTGTGTACAATGGGATGCCAAGTGCTCTTGGCTCGGTAAGCATACCTGTTCCAGGACAGCACAATGTGAGCAATGCGCTTGCTGCTATCGCAGTCAGCCGTTTCTTCGGCGTTCCGGCATCGAAGGTTGCAGAAGGCCTAAGCAGCCTTAAGTTAACCGGCATGCGGATTCAGCCTGTTCGAGCATATAATGGAGCGATGATCTTGAATGATGCTTATAATGCGAATCCTACAGCCGTAAGAGCAGCCATCGATCTTGTAGAACATTTGAAAGGCTATAGCCGGAAATGGATCGTGTTAGCAGATATGCTGGAGCTGGGGTCGGAGGAGCAGGAGCTGCACTTCCAAGTTGGCGCTTATATTTCACCAAGCAAGGCGGATGCCGTGCTTACGTTTGGTCCTTTGTCACAGCAGACGTTTGAGGGCGCGAGGTCGCGCTTCATTGGCTCGGCTGCAGAGGAAATGATTCAGCATTTCGAAGATAAAGAAAAGCTTGCCGCATGGCTAAGAAGCAAGCTGGAGCCATCAGACATTGTACTGATCAAAGGTTCCCGCGGCATGCGGATGGAACAGATTGTCCAAGCTTTAGAGGTGGGGTGAGGATATGGACATGATGGTCATATTATTATCAATCGGCGCTTCCTTCTTGCTAGCGGTTCTGCTCGGACCATTGTTCATACCGCTGCTTAGACGTCTGAAGTTTGGTCAGCAAATTCGCACAGAAGGCCCACAAAGCCATTTGAAAAAAAGCGGTACACCGACCATGGGCGGCATCATTATTATGATTGCGGTCATGATCGCTTTCTTGAAGTTTTCGGATAAATCCGCAGAATTCTGGGTGCTGATAACCGCATCGCTTGGGTTTGGTTTAGTAGGGTTTCTGGATGATTATATTAAAATTGTATTCAAAAGATCGCTTGGTCTTACAGCTGGTCAGAAGCTGTTCGGGCAATTGTTATTTTCCATCATCGTATGTGCTATGCTGTACAATATGCATCATAGTACGGAGATCACGGTTCCAGGCACAGGCTGGGGTTTTGATCTAGGCTGGTTTTATTATCCATTAGTTGTTATTATTATGTTTGCTGCAAGCAATTCCGTTAACTTTACTGACGGAGTAGATGGCTTGTTAGCAGGCACAAGCGCGATAGCCTTCGGAGCATTCACTGTTGTAGCGCTACAAACCTCTGCCCATGAGTCAGCCGTTTTCTCTGCGGCTATGGTTGGAGCAGTGCTTGGTTTTCTAGTATTCAATGCTCATCCTGCTAAAGTATTTATGGGGGATATGGGCTCGCTCGGAATCGGCGGCGGAATTGCAGCAGTGGCGATTCTGACGAAGACGGAACTGCTGCTTATCGTTATTGGCGGGGTTTTTGTTCTGGAGATGCTGTCGGTTATTTTGCAAGTTGGATCTTTTAAGCTGAGGGGCAAGCGGATTTTCAAAATGAGTCCGATCCATCATCACTTTGAGCTTGGTGGCTGGTCGGAATGGAAGGTTGTTACCGTATTCTGGCTTGTGGGTCTTATTCTTGCTGCTATCGGCTTGCTATTTGTTATTTAAATGTTCAGGGACGGCTTCTGCTCAAGCGGAGCCGTTTCATGTATCCATAGAAGGGACTGTCCATCATGAATCATCCGGCATCTTATCAAGGCCGCCGTGTAGTTGTACTAGGATTGGCTCGAAGCGGAGTTAGCGTTGCGAAGGTATTTCATCAATTTGGCGCTGAGGTCGTCGTGAACGACAAAAAGGATCGAGAATTATGTCCCGAAGCGGATGAACTAACTGCTTTGGGCATTTCTGTGCTATGCGGCTCCCATCCGCCTGATTTGATTACAGAAGATACTGCGCTGTTGATCAAAAATCCCGGCATTCCTTATTCGTCTCCGCCTGTGCAGCAGGCTGCCGAGCTCGGAGTCGAAATTATTACGGAAGTGGAGGCGGCCTACTGGCTGTCCCCGGCTCCTATTATTGGCATTACCGGCTCAAATGGAAAAACGACCACGACATCGTGGCTAGGCGAACTGCTTAGTGCAGCAGGCTTGAAGCCGATCGTAGCAGGCAATATTGGCCGCCCGCTATGCGAAGCAGCTATGGAATCTACCGAGGATCAATGGATCGTGGCGGAGCTTAGCAGCTTCCAGTTAAAAGGGACAAACTCTTTCCGGCCGCATATTGCATTGCTGCTCAATATTGCAGAAACGCATCTAGATTATCATGGAGATATGGATGACTATGTGAATTCCAAAGTGAAGCTGTTTGATAATCAGACCGAGGATGATATCGCTATTATCAACTGGGATGATCCGGAATGCCGGGCGATCTCCGAGTGGCTGATCGCACAGCAGCTGCCGTTTTCACTCTATGAGACGCTTGAAACGGGAGTGTTTATCGATCCACCCTACGAGAGGGACAATTATAGCTTGGAATCCAGCGAAGATGACGGTACAGCTGTGGCTAGACAAATCGTTTATCGACAAGCGGACGGCGTTCAAATCACGATTCTGCCTGTAAATGAACTAGGTATTCCAGGGCGCCACAACGCCGCTAATGCGCTCGCTGCTATCGCGGCAAGTTTAGCTGCTGGCGCAGCGCCAGAGCGGCTTATAAAGCCTCTGAGAGAGTTTGAGGCGGTAGAACATCGCCTTGAGTTCGTTCGGGAGGTCAATGGCGTTAAATACTATAATGATTCGAAAGCGACGAATCCGGTTGCAACGATCATGTCTATCCATTCATTGGCCGCGCCGATTGTATTAGTAGCAGGCGGGTTGGATAGAGGTTCCGATTATATGGAGCTGGCTCCCATTTTCCGTGAGCGGTTAAAGGGCTTAGTCACATTAGGGGAAACACGCGAGAAGCTGGCTCATGTCGCAGAGCTTGCAGGTTTAGCTAAGGTGGAAATCGTCGAACCTAGTGAAGACGCCGAATCCGTTCTGCAGCAAGCTGTTAAGCAAGCCTCAGCCCTCGCAGAGCCGGGTGATATCGTACTGTTGTCGCCAGCTTGTGCCAGCTGGGACATGTTTGCTTCTTATGAGCAAAGAGGACGCATTTTTAAAGATTCGGCGCATACCTTGTAAGTAGGGGGCATGTCCCTACTTTCACATGCTAAGAGGTGTGTTCGCTATGGTCAAAGCGCGTTCTGCCCCGGATATCTGGATGCTTGCTGCTATTGGGCTCATTCTTTCAATCGGGTTGATTATGGTCTACAGCGCTAGCGCCGTACTTGCTTTCCATGAGTTTGGCGATCGATTCTATTTCGTGAAGCGTCAGGTTATATTTGCTGGACTAGGTGTAGGTGCGTTAATATTTACTATGAACACCCACTATACCGTCTGGAAAAAGTGGGCTCCCATGACGCTGCTCATTTGCTTTGGGCTGCTGATCCTCGTTCTGATTCCTGGTATCGGCGTTGTTCGCGGCGGGGCGCGCAGTTGGCTAGGCATCAGCTCATTCGGTATTCAGCCGTCGGAGTTTATGAAGCTGGCTATGGTTTTATTTCTATCGAAGTGGCTCTCGGAGAAGCAGCAAACGATCACGCTGTTTACGAAGGGGCTATTGCCGCCGCTCGGTTTGGTTGGACTAGCTTTTGGACTTATTATGCTGCAGCCCGATCTTGGTACGGGTGCGGTCATGCTGGTCGCTTCCATCCTGTTGATTTTTACGGCTGGCGCTAGAATTGCTCATTTGGGCAGCTTAGCTCTTATCGGGGTTGCTGGCTTCGTCGGTCTTATTATTGCGGCGCCTTATCGTCTGCAGCGTATTACTTCATTCCTTGATCCTTGGGCCGATCCGCTAGGCGGAGGCTATCAAATTATCCAATCGCTGTTCGCTATTGGACCTGGCGGCTTAGTAGGGCTTGGGCTCGGTATGAGCAGACAGAAATATAGTTATTTGCCGGAACCGCAAACAGATTTTATATTTTCAATACTGGCGGAAGAACTCGGATTTATTGGCGGAGTAACGCTTATCTTATTGTTTCTGGTCGTTGTGTGGCGCGGCGTGCGTGCGGCTATCGGGGCACCTGACACCTTCGGCAGCCTGCTGGCTGTTGGAATTACCGGAATTGTCGGCGTGCAAGTGCTTATTAATATCGGTGTAGTAATCGGCATGATGCCTGTAACGGGTATTACATTGCCGCTTGTTAGTTACGGGGGATCCTCGCTTACACTGCTTTTAACCGGCTTAGGAATTTTACTGAATATATCGCGTTATTCCCGATAAAGCGTTTGACGCGGCTATCAAAATTTCCTTGCCTAAAACCATGAGAATAACGTTATACCGGATTAATCAATCCGGTATTAGCTATGTATAGAAGCATGTTTGGGCTAAGATTTGCGCTGTTACAGACCTATTTTGAGAATAAGTTTCGAATGGTATACATACAGCATTGGTTGAATCAGCAGCATTAAAGGATGAAGCTTTCTTGCAAGGACTGCTCCGGCATAGGCGATTGTCACACAAGAACCTGCATAGGCATAGGATACACTATATTCGTGACCGTCGCCCGAAAGGAGCGTTTATAACAATGATCGCGTTCAATCTGGATGCCGCTGCGCTTTGCTGTTAGAGAGGGCGAATTGCTCTCGATTAAGCCTTTGCTTACGAAGGTGGTTTTGCTTCGCAAAACCTAGGTTTATGCTTACGAAGTGGTTTTGCCTTGCAAACCTAAGCGTATGCTTACGAAGTTGGTTTTGCTGCACAAAACCTAAGCGTATGCTTACGAAATTGGTTTTGCTACACAAAACCTATAGGAGGTTCGACATAATGGAAGCATTTAAAGCGGAATTGGAACAAGCTGATCTCGGCGAAGTTTTGTATAATGAACCGCTCACTAACTATACGACATGGAAAATCGGCGGTCCCGCCGACATATTAATCCTCCCACGAAGCAAGGAAGATTTAGTGAACGCTGTACGCTTGATTCATAAGCATCAGGTAGCGTGGACTAATCTTGGCCGAGGCTCTAACATGCTGGTGAGTGACAAAGGAATTCGCGGTGTTGTAATTAAACCGCATAAAGGGTTAGATTACGTGCGTTTTGAAGGAACGCAGGCAATTGCTGGCGCTTCTTATTCGTTTATTAAGCTATCAGTCATGGCGGGCAAGGAAGGGCTTACGGGTCTTGAATTCGCGGGGGGAATCCCGGGCTCGGTAGGCGGTGCCGTCTATATGAATGCTGGCGCGCATGGATCGGATGTGTCACGTATTTTCAAATTTGCTGACATTGTGCTGGAGACAGGAGAGTTGGTCCGCTACTATCCGGACGATATGCGCTTCTCCTACCGCCACTCTATTCTGCATGAGCAAAAAGGAGTGGTCATTGAGGCTGCTTTCGAATTAGCAGAGGGTGATCGGAAGGAAATTACATCATTGTTTGCCTCTTATAAAGAAAGAAGATTGCGAACACAACCGCTGCAGCTTGCAGTCGCTGGCAGTGTATTCCGCAATCCGCCCAATGATTTCGCTGCAAGGCTGATAGAGGAAGCGGGATTGAAGGGTGTAAGCATAGGAGGCGCGCTAGTATCCGAGCAGCATGCCAATTTTATTGTTAATACCGGGCAATCTACAGCTGAAGACGTTCTCGCCCTCATGACACACATACAAAGCACCGTCCAGGACCGCTTCGGCATCCTGCTGGTGCCGGAAGTATTGGTGGTGGGTGAGCGGTAATTCGGAGGTGATACATTGGACAAATTGGTGATTGAAGGTGGGAAACCTCTCTCAGGAACCATAGTTATCCAAGGAGCGAAAAATGCCGCTTTGCCGATATTAGCTGCCAGTCTGCTGGCCGAAGGCACAACAACGTTAGACCATGTGCCCGATTTACTAGATATCGACGTCATGCTGAACATTTTGCGCGAATTAGGATGCCGCGCCGAGCATTCGGGAGGAACGGTTGTGCTGGATACAGATACTGCACATACATCCCACGTGCCGGAATCGTTAATGAGACAGATGCGCTCTTCTATTTTTCTAATGGGTCCGTTGCTCGCAAGGTTTGGTGAAACTCAAGTTTACCTGCCTGGCGGATGCGCAATCGGTGAACGGAAGATCGACCTTCACTTGGAAGGTTTGCAGGCACTTGGAGCAGAGATAGAAGAAATCGGAAACCGAATTATATGCCGTGCAGACAAACTGCGGGGTGCAGATATTCACTTAAGCTTCCCAAGCGTTGGAGCAACGGAAAATATTATGATGGCCGCTGCTTTGGCTGAAGGAAAAACAACGATCAGCAATGCTGCACGAGAGCCGGAAATACAAGATTTGCAACGTTTCTTAAATGCGATGGGCGCGAAGATTATGGGAGCTGGATCTGATACAATAACGATAGATGGGGTACAGTCATTAACGCCGTGTCGTTATAAGGTTATTCCAGACCGCATAGTTGCAGGGACTATTATGGTAGCTGCCGCGGCAACCCGCGGTCAGGTTACACTCTTAAATACACAACCCGCGCACTTATCTTCCTTGATTCATGTTCTGCGCCGTGCTGGTGTTCAAATCGTCATCGACGGTGATATAATTAAGGTTGGCAACGCATCCAGGCCTAAAGCTGTTGAAAGAATCGTAACTTCTCCATACCCTGCATTTCCTACAGACCTGCAGTCTCAAGTTATGGTGCTGCTTACGCTTGCAGATGGTGTAAGTGTAATGAAAGAAACGATTTTTGAAGGCCGATTGAAGCATGTGGATGAATTATCCCGTATGGGAGCCGATATCCGTGTAGATATGAATGCCGCATTTATTCGCGGCGTGCCAAGGCTATATGGAGCTACTGTAGAGGCTACTGACCTGCGAGCGGGGGCCGCTCTAGTAATTGCCGGTTTGGCAGCGCAGGGCAGGACGGTTGTTGAGCAAATTCATCACATTGACCGAGGCTATGAGAAAATCGAGACGATGTTATCAAGGCTGGGCGCGCGTATCTCACGCTACTCGCCCGTGCCTAATAACTAATTCTATGCATAAGAGCAGCAAGATAGAAACAGCCGGTACGCTTCTTTAGCAAAGCTTTGGCTTGCTAAGCTAGGCAGCCCGGATGTTTTTTGGAAAAGGAAGGGACGAGTTATGAACACTCAGATGCCTGTACTGAAGGAACCTAAACGAAAACGAATGGGCAGCCGCAGATTATTAACCATTCTCATTCTAATGTTTATTGCTCTGCTTGCCGTGTTGTTTTTTAATTCCTCTATCAGTAAAATATCTGATATACAAATAGAGGGAATGAGATTTGCTACTCAGGAGGAAATCGGACAAGCTGCTGCTATTGTTGTCGGCGATGCTTTTTTCAAAACTTCATCCTCTACGATAGAAGATAGAGTCCGTACACTCCCGCAGATTAATAACGCTGTCGTTACAAAAACATTTCCGGGAGTTGTGAAGATTGTTGTGGAAGAGTATCAAGCTGTAGCCTTCGAGCTTTCAGAGCAAGGAGAGATGACGGCGCTCTTGTCTAATGGGACAAGCATCGATGCCAGCAATGATGAGATGCTGCTCGTAGATAAACCGGTTCTGTCCGGATGGGCCAAGGATGATCCGCACAAGGCAGAGCTTACGAAAGCGCTGGGGCTCATTCCTAAGAAGCAGCTTTCTGATTTATCCGAGATTACACCTAATCCGTCTCCGGCTTATCCTGACCGAATTATTATATATACGCGGACGAAATTTGAAGTAGTGACTGCCATATCCGTGCTCCAAGATAAAATTGAAGCGCTCAATGCTGTAATCGAGACGCAGGAGCCTGGCAAGATTACGATGCTGTTAGCAGACACTTACGTACCCTTCAATAATGAAAGTCTAGAAAATATGTCTGATGATCAAAAAGAGACTACTCAATAGGCTGAAAGAATGGTAGAATTTTATTTATCGCATTTATACTCGATGAGGCTGGATAACATTAGGTAATAGAGGTTGTCGCAAGGGGCGGCGACCGACATGAAAATGAGAAATTAATGAAAAATTTGTTGAAAAAAGAGGGAAAATATCAAAGGCGTTGAATATGTAAAAAGACTTTTTACAATTGAAAAATAAATTTTTATTTGAAACGGAGGTGCCGCAAGTTGAGCAGCAACGACATCATCGTCAGTTTGGACATCGGTACATCCAAAGTTCGTGCTATTATTGGTGAAGTAAACAATGGAGCCATTAATATTATTGGAGTTGGATCTGCCGACTCAGAGGGTATTCGCAAAGGAGCAATTGTAGATATTGACCAAACCGTGCAATCGATTCGCAATGCAATTGAGCATGCGGAGCGCATGGTCGGCATTCAAATATCAGACGTATATGTAGGCATTCAGGGCAATCATATTGCACTGCAAACCAATCGTGGCGTCGTTGCAGTATCCAATGAGGATCGTGAAATTGGTGAAGAAGATATCGAACGCGTTCTACAGGCAGCGAAAGTAGTGGCGCTCCCGCCAGAGCGGGAGATTATTAATTTAGTGCCCAAGCAGTATTTAGTAGACGGATTAGAAGGCATTTCAGATCCGCGAGGTATGATTGGCGTTCGTCTCGAGGTTGAAGCAACAATCGTAACTGGCACGAAGACGGCTATACATAACCTAATGCGCTGTGTGGAGAAAGCTGGACTTCGGATATCAGGGGTCATTTTATTGTCATTAGCTTCGGGCGTTATGTCGCTGACGAAGGATGAGAAGATGATCGGAACGGTATTAACCGACATTGGAGCAGGCTCTTGCACATTAGCCATTTATGATCAAGGCGGATTGGCAGCTACTTCTACTTTGCCAATAGGCGGCGAATATGTTACCAATGATATTGCTTATGGATTGCGTACACAAAGCGACCAAGCGGAGAAAATTAAACTGAAGTATGGATGCGCGAATGTGAACGATGCGGCTGAAGACGTGAAGTTTAAGGTTACACGCATGGGAAGCAATGCGGAGAAGGAATTCTCTCAATATGATCTTGCTAGCATAATAGAGCCTCGTATGCAAGAAATCTTCCATATGGTAAGACAGGAAGTTCGCAGACTTGGCTATGGTGATAAGGTGAACGGCTACGTTCTCACCGGCGGATCGGTTTCTATGCCAGGAACGCTTGCTCTGGCCCAGACAGAGCTGGAGGCTTCCGTTAGAATCGCCCTGCCGGATTACATCGGAGTTAGAGATCCGGCGTTTAGCAGCGGTGTTGGCATGATTCAGTACGTGTCGAAGTATATGGGAGCTCGTGGAACTGGAGCAGTGAAGAAAACGGCAAGCCGCAAAGCAAGTCCAGCACCTTCATCTAAACCTGGTATGTTCGAGCGGTTAAAAAGTATGTTTAATGAATTTATTTGAAAATATAAGATAATATAAGTTTCACCGTTATACGACGCTTATATTTTACCGCGAAACGTTGCTATTTCCGTCTGATAGACGGTGCGGGCAGTTTACGCTTGACTGGGGGACAATGAAAGATGTTGGAATTCGACTTTGAGCTAGAGCAGCTTGCTCAAATAAAAGTTATAGGTGTAGGCGGGGGCGGCAGTAATGCAGTCAACCGGATGATAGAAAACGGCGTAAAGGGCGTAGAGTTTATTACGGTAAATACCGATGCTCAGGCGCTTAATTTGGCCAAATCAGAGCATAAGCTGCAAATCGGCGATAAGCTGACGCGCGGACTAGGCGCTGGCGCTAATCCTGATGTTGGAAGCAAGGCTGCTGAGGAATCTCGTGAAATCATTATGAACCAGCTAAAGGGCTCGGACATGGTGTTTGTTACAGCAGGCATGGGTGGAGGTACAGGAACAGGCGCGGCACCAGTCATCGCTGAAATTGCACGTGAATGCGGTGCTTTGACGGTTGGCGTGGTAACGCGCCCATTTACCTTCGAAGGACGCAAACGTTCTGGACAAGCAGAGCTCGGTATTGAAGCGCTTAAGGAAAAAGTTGATACACTGATTGTAATACCGAATGATCGATTGCTAGAAATTGTTGATAAGAAAACACCAATGCTCGAAGCTTTCCGCGAAGCGGATAACGTACTTCGCCAAGCTGTACAAGGCATATCTGATCTAATCCAAGTTCCTGGACTTATCAACCTTGACTTTGCAGACGTGAAGACGATCATGACGGAGCGCGGCTCTGCATTGATGGGTATCGGGATTGCTACAGGTGAGAATCGCGCTGCTGAAGCAGCAAGAAAAGCCATTATGAGTCCATTGCTAGAAACATCCATTGACGGCGCTCGCGGCGTTATCATGAACATTACTGGCGGAAGCAATCTTTCACTTTATGAGGTGAATGAAGCAGCTGAAATCGTTATTTCAGCTTCTGACCCAGATGTGAACATGATTTTCGGTGCGATTATTGACGAGGATCTGAAGGATGAAATTAAAGTAACCGTTATTGCAACGGGCTTTGAGCATAAAGCACCTACTGCCCGCCGTATGCCTCAGCAGCAGCCTGAAGCTGCTGACCAAAGACAAACAGGCGGCCATGCACCTGTAAAGCCTTTTGGTGCAAACAATACGTCAAGCGATCAGCTGGAAATTCCAGCATTCCTGCGCAATCGACCGCGCGGCGATCGCTAGCCATCATCATTCTTCTGCCTTTCCGGCTAGTCCGGGAAGGCTTTTTTTTTTGCTTTTCAGCCTGAGCTTATCCCCTTGATGGCCATATTCATGTTAATTACTCCAAACGACAAATTAATCACCTGCTCCTCTCAATTAATAGCCGCAAAATGACGCTTGGAAAGCCCCCTAGAGTATGTGATAGGCCAATAAGATATAGTAAATTGTGTTCATTCTTGCTCTGAATGCCAATCCAATACATACACATAACAGAATTATCCGACTTTGGACATGGCGGTTTTATACCCTTACTCGACAAAAAAAGATGTGTCATGCTGTCATGAATAGACAGACTTTGAAATAGGATTTTAATATACTAGTCTCAATCGTTCTCCGGGGTACCGACTGCAGGCCCGAATTCCTATAGTCGCAGGAAGGTGGCCGAAATGGCTATTTATGTAGATGTTATGTTTTTGCGAGAGCTGCTCGTTGATGGCGCTATTCTATTAACCTCTGCGTGGGCGCGTCATTTGAGGCCCAAGCCTTGGCGGGTGTTATCGGCTTCTGCTGTCGGAGCATGTTATGTTGCCTTGATGCTGCTGCCTCAATTGTCCTGTCTATTTACGCTAGCGGTAAAAATAGCGATTTCATTATTAATCGTTTGGATCGCTTTTGGCTTCTCGTCCATGCAGCATTTTCTACGAAATGTAGCAGCCTTTTACGCGGTTAATTTTGTTGCTGCCGGTGCGGTGCTAGGGCTCTATTATTTGTTTATGCAAGGCTCCGGCGAAGTATGGAGAACGATTACGTTCGTAAATGGCAGCATGCACGTAGAGCTGAAGATGGGATTGTTTTATCTGATTGCTGCGTTTTGTATCGGGCTGTATATATACCGTACCGTATTAACGCAAAAAAGAGAAAGGGAGCTGGTGCACACTCATTTGGCAGAAGTGAAAATAACTATTGGAGAGCGCATTCAGACCTGCGTTGGTCTTATTGACACCGGAAATCAGCTGTATGATCCGTTGACTCGGACACCGGTTATGGTGATGGAGGCTGCTTTATGGCAGGAAGATTTGCCCGAATCGTGGTTGAATAGCATACGTGATGCACAAGTGGATCGTCTTGTGGCGGGAATGGATGAACAGCCTTTTGAATGGCAGGATCGGCTCCGCCTTGTTCCTTTCAGAGGAGTCAACCGAGGATCACAATTCATGCTCGCGATTAAACCTGATACGGTTGAGATTACTAGGGAAGGACAAGTTTTTGAGACGCGAAAGGTGCTTATCGGGCTTGACGGCGGCAAGCTAACGTCTGATGGGGCATATCGTGCAATTATCCATCCGTCAATGGTACAAAAGTAAAGAACGTATGCTCATACAATCGAGGAGGGATGGGCCAGATGCTCGTCAAATATAAATTGATTCTGCAGTTATATTATTATCGCATTATGTTTTTATTCGGATTAAAAAGTGAAGAGATCTACTATATAGGCGGCAGTGAAGCGCTCCCGCCTCCATTAACCCGTGAAGAAGAAGAATATTTGCTGGAAAAGCTGCCTACAGGGGATACAGCCATTCGCGCCATGCTGATTGAACGGAATTTAAGGCTGGTGGTCTATATCGCCCGTAAGTTTGAAAATACCGGCATTCATATTGAAGATCTCGTATCGATTGGCGCAATTGGGCTCATTAAAGCGGTCAATACTTTTGATCCTGAGAAGAAGATCAAGTTAGCGACCTATGCCTCGCGTTGTATCGAAAATGAAATATTGATGTATTTACGCCGCAATAGCAAGACGCGTACGGAGGTTTCGTTTGACGAACCGCTTAATATTGATTGGGATGGCAATGAGCTCCTTTTGTCTGATGTGCTCGGAACCGAGAATGATACGATTTACCGCAATATCGAAGAACAGGTTGACCGCAAGCTTCTGCATAAAGCATTAGATAAGCTGTCTGAGCGTGAACGCATTATTATGGAGCTGCGCTTTGGACTAGCTGACGGCGAGGAGAAAACACAAAAGGATGTTGCAGATCTGCTCGGCATTTCACAATCCTATATTTCCCGTTTAGAAAAGAGAATTATTAAAAGGCTTCGCAAGGAATTTAATAAAATGGTTTAACGCCATGCGCCGCTTGATGTTGTCGATTGATGTCGGTTTAGGAATAAAAAGGCCTCTCAGGGAGATAATGTACAGTAATGTTTCTCCTTGGGAGGTAATCACGTTGACCCGAAATAAAGTCGAGATCTGTGGAGTGGATACCGCGAAACTGCCTGTCCTAACCAATGTCGAAATGCGAGAATTGTTTACGGCATTGCAAACCCGTAACGAGTGGGCAGCAAGAGAGAAATTAGTTAACGGCAATCTAAGGCTTGTTCTTAGCGTTATACAACGGTTTAATAATAGGGGAGAATTTGTGGACGACTTATTTCAAGTCGGCTGCATCGGACTTATGAAGGCGATAGATAATTTCGACCTTAGTCAAAATGTCAAATTTTCCACCTATGCCGTACCGATGATTATCGGAGAAATACGCCGTTACTTGCGAGACAACAACCCCATACGCGTATCGAGAAGTTTAAGGGACATTGCGTATAAGGCGCTTCAAGTAAGAGACAGCTTAACGAACAAAAATTCTCGCGAACCGACTATTTTTGAAATATCGGAAGCGCTGAATGTGCCGAAGGAAGACGTTGTTTTTGCGCTTGATGCTATTCAAGATCCAGTTTCCTTGTTTGAACCGATCTATCATGATGGAGGCGATCCGATTTATGTGATGGATCAAATCAGCGATGAGCGGAATAAGGACGTTTCATGGATTGAGGAAATCGCGCTTCGAGAAGCGATGACCAAGCTGAACGCTCGGGAAAAAATGATTTTGTCGATGCGTTTCTTTGAAGGTAAAACCCAAATGGAGGTTGCCGATGAGATCGGCATCTCACAAGCGCAAGTTTCCAGGCTGGAGAAATCAGCCATTCAGCAAATGCAGAAACATGTTAAAACATAAACAAGGACAGTACCGCGAGGCAAACCACTGAAAAAGTCTACAAAATGGAACAGGCTTCTATCACACAATTTATTTGTGCGATAGAAGCCTGTTTTTTTTTATTCACTAGCGGAAATGTGTATTTAATCAGTGGTGATGAACCAATGTGCTGGGTGGATGAGCAGCGGCGGCAGCTTGGTGCAGGCATCCCCCTTCGCTGCGTTAAGCTGAGCTTGGGTGAGAAAAATACTTTGTGTAAGATCGGCTCCCCGTAAGTCGGCATCTCTGAAATCAGCCCCGATGAAATCAGCCAGTCTCAAGTCAGCCTTCCTGAGGTCAGCCGCAATAAGATATGCCCCTCTTAGGTTGGCCCCACGAAGATCGGCTCCTCGGAGATTGGCTCCGATGAGGTCGGCGCCTCGACCGTAGGTCTTCTTTCGCTTAGAGACATTATGCTGCTGTACATCAGACCGCACAAGCTCACTGGTTCGCTTCAGCAGAGCATTGACAGCTGCTCGGTGTGCCGCAACGTCCTGCACCAGCAGAGAGTCGGCACTGAGCTCAGATAGCCGCTCTGTTTCAATTAGTGCGATTTGCAGCTCATTATGAATCGAGCGGGCTGGCAGCAGTGTAAGCGCTTCGGTCAAATACCAGAGAAGCTCATGGAGCTGGCGCATGACCGGGAATACTTCGAACATCTGCTTCGCGGATTCCGGAGCTTTAAGCCAATCTCTTCCGCCGAAAGTGATCTGGGCAACCTTCTGCCCTGCCCCGAAGCAGTCGTAAACGGTGCAGCCTCTAAAGCCCCGCTGCCTGAGGCTGTTGTGAACGCCGCAGCGGAAGTCCGATTGCAAATGAATGCAGGGCTGGCCTGCATTTTTGTCGATTGCAAAATCTGACGAAGCGGCAAAGGGCAGTGCTGTACAGCATAAGCCGAAGCAATTCTCACAGTCAGCTTGCAGATTGAGGCGGCTGGCTGTAAGTCTTTCGTTTCCCATTAATAAACTCACTCCTATAAATGGAATAAAAAGTATATGTGTTATTGTAGCATACAATTTGTCCGCCAATAGGAGCGATTTTTCTGAACCTAACATTCAGAAAATCATGTATAAAACAAGCCGCAACGTTTTTTGACGAGGTAGGACATTTTGGGCGAAACGCTCATATAGTTATAGGAGAGTCAAAAGGACGATCACTCTACTTGAAAAGTGGTGAATGTGAATGAAAATTTCAGATTTTCAAACGAAGGATGTTATTAATATTGTGGATGGCAAAAAGCTGGGTCAAATTAGCGATTTAGAGCTTGATTTAAGGCAAGGACGAATAGATTCTATTGTGGTTCCTCAATACACTAAATTTCTTGGCATGTTCGGAAGCGGAGGTACGGAGGTCGTTATTCCATGGCGCAACATTGTCAAGATTGGAACTGATGTTGTATTAGTCAGAATGGACGATACGAAGACGCTTCGTGCTGAGGAAGAGGATTTGCACGCCCGCTCGTAACACGTTAAACTGTGTCTATGCATGTGAAGCAGGTTTGCTTCACAAACCAAAGCTTATGCTTACGAAGCAGGTTTGCTTCACAAACCAAAGCTTATGCTTACGAAGCAGGTTTGCTTCACAAACCTTTAGACAGAGGTGTTAACGAATGGACGTGTTTGAGCTTAAGCAATCATCAATGGGGCCTTCCCTTTTTTTATTGTCTCCGTGGGAGAAGCGGTATAATCGATTGTCGGCCGGTTTCACAGGCAGAGATGGCGGTGTGAGTACGACGCCTTGGGCGTCTTTAAATATGGGGCTGCATGTAGGGGATGCTGATAGAGCAGTCGTCGCGAACCGTCAGGCTGTAACAACGGCGATAGATTGGCCTTTTGATGCGTGGACATGTGCTGAGCAGGTGCATGGCAATCGCGTATATCAGGTTGAAGAGGCTGACAGGGGCAAGGGGAAGAATTCGTTAACCGATGTCATCAAAGATTGCGATGCGATCATGACCGATAAGCCGAATGTGCTGCTGACGTCTTTTTATGCGGATTGTGTTCCACTTTATTTCTATGATCCGGAGCATCAAGCGGTTGCTCTTGCACATGCTGGCTGGAAAGGAACGGTACAGCAGATTGCCTCTGAAACGATTCAAGCGATGACCAGGGCTTACGGATCGGAACCCGAGAAGCTTGTTGCTGCAATTGGCCCTTCTATCGGGGGGTGCTGCTATGAGGTGGACGGCTCTGTTATAGACGGGGTACAGCAGCTTTTGAAATCACTAGGAGTAAGCAGCGCTGAAGCTGAGATGATGATGAGCTTATCCTCGAATGGCAAGGCAAACTTGAACTTGAAAGAAATAAACCGACAGATTATGATAAAAGCAGGAATTTTGCCGATCCATATCGAATTGACAGAGTGGTGCACTGGATGCAGAACGGATTTATTCTACTCTCATCGCAAAGAAGGTGGACCTACCGGCCGGATGGCCAGCTGGATCGGCATTCGGGAGAGGTGAAACATGTCGACTACATTAGGAAATAGAATGCTGTTGGTTGAAGAACGGATTAAGCAGGCATGCGAGCGTTCGGGGCGCAGCAGGGAAGACGTTCAAATTATTGCGGTAACGAAATACGTTTCGTTAGATACGACAAGGGATGCACTAGCGCACGGTTTGCGTCATCTTGGGGAAAATCGTTGGCAAGATGCACAGGCCAAATGGGAAGCGATTAGCGGAAATGAAGATCAATCCGCCGTTGATCATCAGCCTATCTGGCATTTTATCGGGTCACTGCAAACGAATAAAGTGAAGGACGTCATCGGGAAATTTACATACATGCATTCGCTGGACAGGCTGTCGCTAGCTGATGCGATTGACAAACGTGCCTCTCAGCTAGGCATCATTGTTCCTTGCTTTATTCAAGTAAACGTATCCGGAGAAGATTCGAAGCATGGAATTGAGCCTGACAAGCTGTTCGCCTTCGTAGCGCAGCTGGGACAATTCCAATCCTTAAAGCCGATTGGATTAATGACGATGGCTCCTTATGAATCTGAACCAGAGGAGACTAGGACGGTGTTTAGGGCTCTGCGCGAGCTGCGTGACGAATTGCAGTTGCGGTGCCCGCAAGCACAATCCATCACTCAATTATCTATGGGCATGTCGAATGATTTCGAGGTAGCAATCGAAGAGGGGGCTACATGGATTCGCCTTGGTACGATACTAGTTGGGAAAGAGGAGGAATAATGTATGAGTGTCATGAACCGATTTATGAACTTTCTTGGCTTGCAAGAGGAAGAAGAAGTCGTGGAACGTGAAAGAGTTACGCAGCAGGATGAACAAGAAGCTGAAACCTCTCCGTTTGAAGCACGTAAAAACACAAAGAGCAATAATGTCGTTAGCATTCATTCGCAGAAAAATGTCCGGGTTGTTCTAAGCGAGCCCCGATCTTATGATGAAGCGCAGGAAATTGCCGATCACTTGCGTTCACGTCGTGCAGTTATTGTGAATTTACAACGCGTTCGAACTGATCTGGCCGTTCGAATTGTTGATTTCCTTAGCGGTACAGTGTACGCTTTAAGCGGTAGCATATCTAAGCTTGGTCCTAATATTTTTCTATGTACGCCTGATTCAGTGGAAATTCAAGGTGCTATAACGGAAATGCTAGCGGAGGAGAACGACTACAACAAAATGAGGTGACCTTGAATATGGAGCAAGTTTCTTACATCGTTATGACATTACAAAGTATTTACACATTTATGATTATTGGGTATGTGCTGCTATCTTGGCTGCCTAATGCCCGTGAGAGCTTCATCGGGGTATTTCTAGGCAAGTTCGTTGAGCCATACTTAGGCATTTTCAGAAAATTCATACCGCCAATCGGGGGAATGCTTGACCTTTCGCCGATACTAGCCGTATTCGCTTTGCGCTTTATTGCATTCGGTTTGATTGCGGTTATCGACTTTTTTATCTAAAGGAATGAGATCGTATGAAACAAGGCATATATGACCATTTCCACCCTGACGAGAAGCCGTTTGTCGATCGGGCAATGGAATGGATTGAACGGTCCGCACAGCAGCATGAGCTGAAGCGGACCGATTTTTTGGACCCTAGGCAAGCTCAGGTCTTGACGATGCTGTCCAATCGCAATCCTGACGTTACGATCCGTATGGATGGCGGCTATGAAGGAGCGGAAAGGCAGAGGGCCATAATCGGTCCTGATTATCGCATACTCGATGATGAGCCTATCGGCATATCTGTGCTAGCAGTCAACGGGCCTGGACAGGCGCAGCTTGAGCTTGATCATGGTGATTTCTTGGGTGCATTGCTTGGTCTTGGCATTAAACGTGATCGTATTGGTGACATTCATGTGCATGAACATTTCTGCCATATTGTGATTATGGATGAGATTGCTGATTATTTGAATGTACATCTGAGACAGGTGCACCGCATAAGCGTGTTGACTGACATTATTCCAATTGCGGATCTGGAGACGGTCATTCCAAAGCTGGAAGAGATGAGTTTATCAGTAGCGTCTATGCGCCTGGATGGAATTGCGAGCGATGTATACCGGATCAGCCGTTCCAAAATAGTGGACCCGATTCGTGCTGGCAGATGCAGAGTGAACTGGAAAGCGGAAGAGGATCCTTCCAAGCCGCTCTCTGCTGGAGATGTTGTATCTTTTAAGGGATTAGGTCGATTTAAAGTGCAAGAAGTTGATGGCGTGACAAAAAAAGGCAGAATTCGTGTGAGGATCGGCAAATTTATTTGATACTTTGCAGGATTTTACCTGCGCTTGTCGAATGTGTTCTCATCAAATAATGTGATCCGGTTGCCAGATTCACAAATACCTTGAGGAGGTGTCCCAATGCCGTTATCGCCATTGGACATACATAACAAAGAGTTTGGCCGGAGATTACGCGGCTATGACGAGGACGAAGTGAATGAATTTCTAGATCAAGTCATTAAAGACTATGAATCGCTCATTCGTGAAAATAAAGAGCTGCAAAATCAAGTGCTGGGCTTACAGGAAAGATTGAATCATTTTACAAATATCGAGGATTCTCTTAGTAAGACCATTATTGTCGCGCAGGAAGCTGCCGACGAGGTAAGAAACAATGCGAAGAAGGAAGCTCAGCTTATCATTAAGGAATCAGAGAAGAACGCTGACCGTATTATTAATGATTCGCTTTCGAAGTCGCGCAAGGTTTCGCTTGAGGTAGAAGAGCTTAAGAAACAAGCTTCTGTATACCGCGCTCGTTTCCGTACTCTCGTCGAAGCACAGCTGGAGCTGCTCGCCGTTGATGGCTGGGATACGTTGGAGCCTCAAACGTCAAGGCAAACGGAAAGACAATCAGAGAGACAAACGGAGCATGAACTGCTGCGAGGATAATCTTTCTTTCACTAGGCGGTTGCCATTTGACATTTGGACCGAATTTAAGCTATAACTAATAGTAATTAATTTATGATCTAAACTTCGTTGATGAGAACAAGTACGTCTTACGTTCATTCCATAGAGAGCCGGAGGCAGCTGAAAATCCGGTGTGTGAGCGATTGCGGAATATCCTCTCTGAGAAGCTGCGCCGAACCTGCATGAGCAGCAGTAAGCGCTGACGGCTGTCCCCCGTTACAGGGAACGCGAACGAATGGTTCGCGACTAAGGTGCCGCATAATACTCAGCTAATTGTAGCTGCTCGTATGTATAGGCTTGCTAGCTGTTTGTCAGCTGCAGGTGCGGAACAAGGGTGGTAACGCGACTAAGCCTCGTCCCTTCTCATAGGGATGAGGCTTTATTTTTGTTTAAACTAGGAGGCTGAAATGATGCAACGTGTAGACGTAAAGGAACGTGCCCGCACCCGCGAGCTGCGTGTACTGGAACAATGGAAACAGAATGATACGTTCAAACAATCAATCACAAATCGAGAAGGCAAGCCGAATTTTGTATTTTATGAAGGTCCTCCGACAGCGAATGGAGCGCCGCATATCGGGCATGTGCTCGGACGTGTAATCAAAGACTTTATTTGCCGCTACAAAACGATGGACGGATATCGCGTTATTCGTAAAGCAGGCTGGGATACACATGGTCTTCCCGTAGAGCTGGGCGTTGAGAAGCAGCTTGGCATTTCCGGCAAGCAAGAGATTGAAGAGTACGGCGTTGAGAAATTTGTCAATAAATGCAAAAACAGTGTATTTGAATATGAAAAGCAATGGCGTGAGCTGACCGAGGCCATCGCTTACTGGACGGATTTGGATAACCCGTATATAACGCTGAAGAATGAGTATATCGAGAGCGTGTGGCATATTCTGTCAACCATTCACGGCAAAGGCTTGCTGTACCGCGGCCATCGTGTAAGTCCTTACTGTCCTGATTGCCAAACGACGCTCAGCTCGCATGAGGTTGCGCAGGGATATGAGGATGTAAAGGACTTAAGCGCGACAGCGAAATTCAAACTTACGGAGTCCGGTGAATTCATTCTAGCATGGACGACTACGCCTTGGACGTTGCCTGCTAACGTAGCGCTTGCTGTTAATCCGGAGATCGATTATATTCGTGCCTCCAAAAATGGTGAAATCTATATCGTTGCACAAAACCTAGCGGAGAGTGTGCTTAAGGATGACTATGAAATCTTGTCTACTGTAAAGGGCGCCGAGCTTGTTGGACTTAGCTATGAGCCGCCATTCCGCTATGTTCCGGTAGAGAAAGGACATATCGTCATTGCAGGCGATTTCGTCAGTGATTCAAGCGGTACAGGGATCGTGCATATCGCACCGGCACACGGTGAGGATGATTACCGCGTTTCCCGTGAGAATGGAATCAGCATGCTAAGCGTTGTTGATTTGGCAGGACGTTATATTTCTGAGGTTACTGACTTTGCCGGAAGATTCGTCAAGGATAGCGAACTAGACATCGACATTGTAAAAAATCTTAGCGAACGCGGCTTGCTCTACTCCAAGGAACGCTACGAGCACAGCTATCCATTCTGCTGGCGCTGCAAAACGCCTTTGATCTACTATGCAATGGAAAGCTGGTTTATTAAAACGACTGCGGTTAAAGATCAGTTAATCGCAAACAATAATAGTGTGGACTGGTATCCTGGACACATTCGTGAAGGTCGCTTCGGCAAATTCCTAGAGGATTTGGTGGATTGGAACATTAGCCGGAACCGTTATTGGGGAACTCCGCTTAACGTGTGGGTATGCGATGTTACCGGAAAAGAATATTCACCAAGCAGCATTGCCGATTTGCGCGCTATGGCAATCGGAGATGTGCCGGAGGATATCGAGCTTCATAAGCCTTATGTAGATGAGATTAAGCTGAAATCTCCTTTCGCTGAAGGCGCGGAAATGACTCGTACGCCGGAGGTTATCGATGTTTGGTTTGACAGTGGCTCCATGCCATTTGCTCAGCACCATCATCCGTTTGAGAACGAGAAGGAGTTCGCAGATCAATATCCTGCTGATATCATCTGCGAAGGAATTGATCAAACGCGCGGCTGGTTCTACAGCTTGCTTGCTGTCTCGACCTTGTATAATGGCAAAGCGCCTTACAAGGCTGTTATTTCAACAGGCCATATACTGGACGAGAACGGCCAGAAAATGTCCAAGTCGAAAGGCAATGTTATCGATCCTTGGGAAATCATTAATGAGTATGGTACGGATGCATTCCGTTGGGCTTTGCTTTCTGATAGCGCGCCGTGGAACAGCAAACGGTTCTCACGCGGTATTGTAGGTGAAGCGAAATCGAAGGTCATTGATACCATTGTAAATACGCATGCTTTCTTTGCGCTTTATGCTTCTATCGATGGTTATGATTATAATGCGCATGCCGAGGTCAAATCCGACAACAAGCTTGATCGCTGGATTATCTCCCGTCTGAACAGCTTGATCAAAACGGTAAATAAAGGGCTCGAGGTTAATGATTTCCTTAATCCGGCTAAATCGATTGAGACTTTTGTTGATGAGCTCAGCAACTGGTATATCCGACGTTCACGCGATCGTTTCTGGGGAAGCGGGCTAACGGAAGACAAACTGGCTGCTTACCAAACCTTGCGCAGCGTTCTGTTGACACTGTCTCGTCTTATTGCTCCTTACGCACCTCTGCTTGCTGAAGATGTATTCGGCAACTTGGGCGGAGAAGGCAGTGTGCATTTGACAGATTATCCGAAGGCGGATGAAGCAGCGATTGACGAGAAGCTGGAGCGCGATATGGACAGCGCGAAGCAAATCGTCGAGCTGGCTCGCAACGTTCGTAATGAAACCGGCATTAAAACACGCCAGCCGCTATCCGAGCTTATCGTATCGCTTGACCGTGATTTCGATGTTGCAGGCTATGAGGATATTGTGAAGGATGAAATTAATGTGAAGGCCATTAAAGTACAAACGTCCGACAGCGGCTTTGTTGATTTCACATTAAAGCTGAACTTGAAAATTGCCGGTAAAAAATACGGAAAGCATGTTGGGCCGATTCAAGCACAGCTTAAGGGCTTGAGCGCAGAACAGACTAGCCGCATTGTTAACGGAGGAAGCTTTGATTTCACTACCGCCGAAGGTGAGCAGCTTGCCATTGCGGTCGATGAGCTATTAGTTGAGAAGCAGGCTAAATCAGGCTTCGCATCTGCTTCTGGCAACGGCGTAACGGTTGCACTCAATACCGACATTACAGCAGAGCTCGAGCAAGAGGGCTGGGTTCGTGAAGTCATTCGTGCTGTTCAGGATACAAGGAAAAAGCTTGATCTTCCTATTGAGAAACGAATTGATCTCGTTCTTGATGTGGATAGCGAGCTGAAAGCAGCGCTTGAGGCATTCTCTGAAGTTCTGCAGGATAATGTACTTATTCAGACGGTTACTTATGAAGCGGTTGCCGAAATGGAACGAGTTGCACTTGGAGATAAGGAAATTGGAATCTTCATTCGCGGATAAGGATATAGTATAAAGGAATAAAACAAGCGAAAAACGAGGCCGAATCCTTCCGGCTGCTGCAAGAAGCGAGCGACAGCCGCTTGATGCAATAGCCGTTAAGGAATGGCCTCGTTTTATGGTTTGACAAAGGGGATGCCTCGTATGAAATCAATTAATCCGGAACAATCAAAGGATTTGATCGAGTTACAAACTTCGTTAAGCAAGCTTGATAAACGACTGCAAAGTATAGCAGCGGATATGGAGCGGACGCAAATAGCCGATTATGTGAATTTATTAAATAAACCTAGAACGCTAATCTGGAAAAACCTACTCGCTGGAACAGCCAGAGGCGTAGGCATCGCAATCGGCTTTACTTTTTTTGCTGCGACCATTCTTTATGTGCTGCAAATACTAGGTGCGTTAAACCTGCCTATTATTGGCGACTATATCGCAGACATTGTCCGTATCGTTCAAATTCAGCTCGAAGGCAAGACGTATTAATTCAATTCATCGTCTTCCATATTCTCAAGATTATGGTCGCCTTCTGTGCTCTGCATGTACTGCTCATATTCATGGTTTCGAACAAGGAACACATAACGCCCGGTGATGTCGGTTGCGAGAAAGCTTTCAATGGGCTCAACGTAACCGTCATTTTCATCTGCTTCAATGCCTACGTGCGCGTAATCTGTTACATTGCGGTTTTCCGACATGGCAGGAGAATCGGAGTTGCCCCATTGTTCAACTGCTTGCCAAGCATCCTCTCCGTCAAATCCGTGAAAGAAATCATGCTCATCCATGCTTGTTCGGCCGAATGGAGGATAGAGTACGAACTCTTCCGCAGGCCGGCGCAAAGAAACCTGCTGGCGCGGAGCATGCTCTATACAATATAGACAATCTGGAACCGCATCAAGTCGTTCAAGCGGTATTGGCTCATTGCATGTGATACAAATACCATAAGATCCATCCTTCATGGCAGCTAGTGCAGCATCAATACGTCTTAAATGAAGCTCCTCTTGCTCCAGCAATGCGATATCCTTCTCGCGTTCATAAAGCTCTGTTGCAGTGTCGCCGGGATGATTGTCGACTGCTGAAAGCTCGCCAGTATCATCACGGAGTGAATGGCTTAGGCCGAAATTATCATTTTCAAAAAGCCGCTTCTCGATTTCTTCCTTCTCATCGAGCAGCCTGCTGCGCAGCAGCTTGAATTGATCATTTGTTGGGGTTGTCATATGAAGCACCGTCCTTTGCAGAGAACATAATTGCTTGATTAGTTTTTGCCGGAAGGCGGATTTTCAGTATGGACTTCAATGGAAGAAGAAGCGTCATTTGCTGGCACTTCTTCAGCTTAGTATGCTACAATTAATTGCGGTTGGTTAGCCGTTTTTCGGATACTAGCGTTGCTTCACAAAAACATAGGAGTGATCGAATGCGTTATTATTATTACTGGGTAGCCCTGCTTGTATTTGTTCTTGATTTTGTAACCAAAAAAATTATTGCTACTCAATTAGAACTCCATGAGCAAATCAGCGTTATCGGCAATTTTTTTGTTATTACATCGCATCGCAATCGAGGTGCTGCATTTGGCATTTTGCAGGAGCAACGCTTGTTTTTTATCATTATTACGATCGTGATTGTATCCGGCGTTGTTTGGTACATACAAGCGATGCGCAAAACAGCAAAGCCGTGGCTTCTTGTTGGCTTAGGCTTGGTGCTGGGCGGAGCAATTGGCAATTTTCTTGACCGTGCGCGTCACGGAGAGGTTGTCGATTTCTTATCCTTCACTTTCGGAAGCTACCCGTTCCCCATTTTCAACATTGCTGATTCCGCAATCGTCTGCGGTGTCATACTAATCTTAATCGACACCTTGTTATCCGCTAAGGATGAGAAGAAACGTACGCCAAATGGAGAGGACAAGGAAACTAACAATCATGAGCAGCAACCTATATAATGAAGAACCGTTGGAATGGATCGTAGAGCCGGATCAAGCCGGTGAACGAGTGGATAAGTTTGTAACAGACAGTATCGAAGATGCAGGGGTATCGAGAACGCAGGTACAGGAATGGATCAAAGCAGGCGCCGTTCAAGTTGATGGGAAGGTAGCCAAAGCAAATGTTAAAGTGCTCGAGGACAATAAAGTAAGCTTACTAATACCGGAGCCTGAGGATGCAGCTATCGTGCCTGAGGCTATCCCGCTTGAGGTAATATATGAAGATTCGGATGTAATCGTAATAAACAAGCCGCGCGGAATGGTTGTTCATCCGGCTCCCGGACATTCGTCGGGTACGCTTGTGAATGCATTGATGTATCATTGTAAGGATTTATCGGGTATTAACGGAATGATTCGTCCGGGCATCGTGCATCGGATCGATAAGGATACGACGGGCTTGCTTATGGCAGCGAAGAATGATCTCGCCCATGTTTCACTTGCAGAGCAGTTGAAGGAACATACCGTAACCCGTAAATATATTGCTCTTGTTCACGGTAATCTCCCGCATGATCAGGGAACCATAGACGCTCCTATCGGACGTGATCAGAATGATCGTAAGCTGTTCACCGTAACGGAACGCAACAGCCGACATGCTGTAACCCATTTTGTAGTACTGGAGCGGCTGGGCGATTATACAATTGTAGAGCTTCAGCTTGAGACAGGACGGACGCATCAAATTCGTGTTCATATGAAATACATTGGCCATCCGCTTGCGGGTGATCCTGTGTATGGCAGAAATAAAAATATCGCTTTGAAAGGACAAGCTCTGCATGCAGCCATTATCGGCTTTACGCATCCGCGCAGCGGGGAAAGGCTTCAATTCGAAGTGCCATTGCCTGCGGATTTCGAGCATGTTCTAAACAGCCTGCGATTAAGATAATGGGAAGCGTCCAATAGTGCAAACTTTTCACCACATTATTCATTATTTATAGTCATAAAGTGAGTTATTCTAGACAATAACAACTGACCATAAATGATGAAATAAGGATTGGTGACACGAGATGACATCCATTAATCAGAACTATTTGGAGCTGCAGGGCAGCTATTTATTTTCTGAAATCGCAAAACGACGTACGAAATTTATGCAAGACAATCCAGATGCAGAAATTATTAGCCTTGGCATAGGAGACGTTACACGGGGCTTGCCTGACGCAGTACTGAAGGCAATGCACAGTGCCGTAGACGAGCTTGCTGCTCCAACATCATTCCGCGGATACGGTCCAGAACAAGGCTATGATTTTCTAATTGACGCAATCATTGAGAATGATTATAAAGCTCGCGGAATGGAAATCGCGTCGAATGAAGTATTTGTCAGCGACGGTTCCAAATGCGATGTAGGAAATATTCAAGAGATTTTCAGCGAAAACAGCATTGTTGCCGTTCAGGACCCCGTGTACCCTGTTTATGTGGATACGAATGTAATGGCTGGCCGTTCAGGCAAATATAATCAAGAAACGAAACGGTATGACAATATCGCGTATCTGGCGTGCACCGCCGAAAATGATTTCAAGCCAAGCTTGCCGGACCGTAAAGTCGATATTATCTACTTGTGCTATCCGAATAATCCGACCGGCATGACGCTGACGAAAGAAGAGCTCAAGGTGTGGGTTGATTATGCGAAAGCGAATAAATGCATTATTTTGTATGATTCCGCCTATGAGGCGTTCATTCAAGAAGAGGATGTACCGCACAGCATATATGAGATCGAGGGTGCGCGTGAGGTTGCGATTGAATTCCGCAGTTTCTCCAAAACAGCGGGTTTCACAGGCGTACGCTGCGCTTACACGGTTGTTCCACGCGATTTGAAGGGATTTGATGCTTTCGGAAACGAAGTATTGATCAATGATATGTGGAATCGCCGTCACACGACTAAATTCAATGGCGTGTCGTATGTGACGCAGCGCGGTGCTGCCGCTATTTATTCCGCTGAAGGCAAAGAGCAGATCAAATCAGTGGTTGACTATTATATGACGAATGCCGCGATTATACGTGACGGTCTTGCATCAATTGGACTAGAAGTGTTTGGCGGCGTTAATGCTCCTTACATTTGGCTGAAAACACCGAACGGCATGGATTCTTGGTCATTTTTCGACAAGCTGCTCACCGAGGCAAATATCGTTGGCACTCCGGGTGTGGGATTCGGTCAAAGCGGTCAAGGCTATTTCCGTCTTACTGCATTCGGCAGCCGTGAGAACACGGAGAAGGCAGTTGAAAGAATCCGTAACCTGAGCTTATAAATACTTGAATTGTACATGCACCGCTGCTTGATCTTATTCCACAATTCGTACTAGCGGAAATATTCGTTTTTACTTGACTTCTTTTGTCGAACGTGGGATAATTTCTTTGATAAACAGCAGTACCTTTAACTCAGTCCAGAGAGGCTGGCAAGGTAGCGTGAATAACAGGTCAATAGAAGAGAATAATAGGACATCCTAACTAACAGCTTTCTGTGACGAAAGCTGTACAGGTGTGCAGCCTATCTTTTAGACGCCTAATCACAAAGCTCCTTGCGAACTACGCAAGGAGCTTTTTTTGTAGCTGCCAAGCAATTGGAAGAAGGAGGAGTCAGCGGAAATGGCGGAGGAAGAGCATTTAGTCATAATGGATGAAACGGCAATTCGCCGGGCATTAACGCGAATTGCTCATGAAATTGTAGAGAAGAACAAAGGTATTGATGATTGCGTAATCGTGGGCATTCGGACGCGGGGTATATTCTTAGCGCGTCGAATCGCTGAGCGTATCCGAGAAATTGAAGGCAAGCCGGTGCTTGTGAGCGAGCTGGATATTACTCATTACCGCGATGACCGCAATGCAGCGAATGCTGCCGAGGCAAAGGTATCAGCCGCAATTTGTAATACGGACGGTACGCCTTTTACGGTGCAGGACAAGAGAATTATACTATTCGATGATGTTTTGTATACCGGGCGGACGATTCGTGCGGCGATGGATGCCTTAATGGACTGTGGAAGACCGCAGAGCATTCAGCTAGCCGTTCTTGTAGACCGCGGACATAGAGAACTGCCCATTCGGCCCGATTTTGTCGGAAAGAACGTACCAACCTCGAAGCAGGAGCAAATTGATGTAGCTTTGGTCGAATTCGATCATATTGATCAGGTTACGATTATTAACCAAAGGGGGCAGACTGGATGACATTAACAAAGCTAAGGCAACGGAGTCTGCTTGGATTAAAGGATTTAAGCGTGGAAGAAATGGAATCGATTCTTGACCGTGCTGCTTACTGGGAGAGCCATCCGGCGAAAGCACACAGCGTGATGCAAGGTAAATTCGCAGCTAATATGTTTTTTGAGAACAGTACACGGACGAGGTTCTCCTTCGAAGTAGCCGAGAAACGTCTTGGAGCCGAGGCTTTGAACTTCTCAGCTGCGGTCTCAAGCGTGCAAAAGGGTGAATCGATTTACGATACAGTAAGAACATTGGAATCTATGGGCATTGACGTCGGAATTATCCGCTTGAAGCCAATCGGCATGCTTGCTGAGCTAGCTGAGAAGATCAAGGTTCCTCTTATCAATGCTGGTGACGGCAACAATGAGCACCCGACGCAAGCCCTTCTTGATATGTATACAATGCGCAAGCACTTTGGACACTTAAAAGGCCTATCCGTAACGATTATCGGAGATGTCCTGCACAGCCGGGTAGCGCGTTCGAATTTGTGGGCGCTGCGGAAATTCGGAGTCAACGTTAATTTCTGCTCTCCGCCGAACATGCAGGCGCCGGAGCTTGATGTGAATTATATCTCTATGGAAGAAGCGTTGAAATCCGATGTGGTCATGATGCTTCGTGTACAGCTGGAGCGTCATGAGAGCGGTATGCTGAGCTCAGCTGAGAGCTATCGTGAGCATTACGGCCTGACAGTGGAAAGAGCAGGCAGGCTAGCAAAGCACGCGATCATCATGCATCCCGCACCAATCAATCGCAATGTGGAAATTGACGATGAGCTGGTCGAGCACTCGCAATCAAAAATATTCACACAAATGGAAAACGGAGTTCCAATCCGAATGGCCGTCATAGAACGAGCACTGAGCTAGCCTGAAATAACATACACTGAATAAGTTCGGAGGGTGAACAAACAATGTCACTATGGATTATTAACGGAAACGTATGGAATGAAGCGGCTGGAAGCTTGGAGAGCAAGCATATTCAACTCGAAAACGGGAAAATCGCAGCCATCGTTGACGGCGGAACAACGCCAGATACAGGCAGCGCCGAAGTCATTGACGCTAAAGGCAAGCTGGTTTCGCCTGGATTTATCGACATGCACGTTCATTTGCGCGATCCAGGGTTTGAATATAAAGAAGATATCGAGACGGGAACTCGTTCAGCGGCCAAAGGCGGCTTTACGACAATCGCTTGCATGCCGAACACTCGTCCGGTAACAGATACGGCAGAGACGGTAAGCTATATTAAAAATAAAGCAGAGCAGGTTGGTATCGTTAAAGTTCTGCCGTATGCTGCAATTACTAAAAATGAGCTTGGACGCGAGTTGACGGACTTTGCCGCATTGAAGGAAGCTGGTGCGATAGGCTTTACGGATGATGGAGTCGGCGTACAAAACGCTCAAATGATGAAGGATGCCATGGCGCTTGCACAGTCTATGGACATGCCGATCATCGCTCATTGTGAAGATGATTCGCTCGTTGTTGGAGCTTGGGCTTCTGAGGGTGAATTCTCGCGTAAGCACGGGCTGAAAGGCATTCCGAATGAGTCGGAGGCCATTCATGTAGGCAGAGATGTATTGCTTGCAGAAGCAACTGGCGTGCACTACCATGTATGCCATGTTAGCACGGAGCAGTCGGTAAGGCTCATCCGTCTTGCTAAGCAAATCGGAGTACGCGTAACAGCGGAAGTTTGTCCTCACCATCTGCTTTTGTCAGATGAAGACATTCCTGGTCTTGAGGATGCGAATTGGAAGATGAATCCTCCGCTTCGTACGCCTAGAGATGTTAAAGCAGTAATTGAAGGGCTTGAAGACGGTACAATTGATATGATCGTAACCGACCATGCGCCTCATAGTGCGGAAGAGAAGGCTCGGGGCGTTCAACTGGCACCATTCGGCATCGTTGGCTTCGAAACGGCTTTCCCGCTGTTGTACACCAAATTCGTACAAACGGGTATTTGGACTTTAGGATTCCTTCTGCAGCGCATGACAACAGACCCAGCTAAGGTTTTCCGTCTTCCGACGGGACGGCTGGAGCAAGGGGCGCCGGCCGATCTTACAATCGTCGATCTGAACAACGAGCGTGCGGTAGATCCAAGCACCTTCGCATCAAAAAGCAATAACACGCCATTCGGCGGCTGGAAGCTGAGCGGCTGGCCTGTAACGACAATCGTTGACGGCGCTGTTGTCTGGTCTGAATAATAGATTTTATAACCTGCTAAATTCATTATATGGGAACAATCAACACCTGAGGAGTGAGACGGATGCAAGCTAGATTATTGTTGGAAGATGGTACGTTGTTTACGGGCCTTTCATTCGGTGCAGAAGCACAAATGATGGGTGAGGTTGTATTTAATACAGGAATTACCGGTTACCAAGAGGTTCTTTCAGACCCGTCCTACTGCGGACAAATCGTTACGATGACTTACCCGCTAATCGGCAACTATGGAATTACTCGCGATGATTTCGAAACGCACCTGCCATTCATTCACGGTTTTGTTGTTCGCCGCCATGAGGAAGTGCCAAGCAACTGGCGTGCTCAATATTCGCTAGGCCAACTGCTGAAGGAGCATGGCATCCCGGGAATCAGCGACATTGATACGCGTATGCTCACTCGTAAGCTGCGCCATTACGGCACAATGAAGGGCCTTATTACAACAGGAAATGAGCGTGTGGAGGAGCTGGCAGAACGCCTTAACATCTCCAAGCTCATGACAGATCAAGTAGCGCGTACATCAACACCGCATCTATTTACAAGTCCTGGCCAAGGCGAGCGAATCGTGCTTGTTGATTTCGGCGCTAAGAGCGGCATACTTCGTGAGCTTACGAAGCGCGGCTGTGATGTAGTTGTCGTACCTCATGATACGTCAGCTGATAAAATTCGTCGACTGAACCCAGATGGAATTCAATTGTCTAACGGTCCTGGGGATCCGAAGGATGTTCCATACGCTGTCAAAATGATCTCCGAATTGCTTGGAGAATATCCAATATTCGGTATTTGCTTAGGTCATCAGTTAATGGCGCTTGCTTGCGGAGCAGATTCAACGAAGCTTAAATTCGGCCACCGCGGCGGAAATCACCCGGTGAAAGAATTGGCCACTAATCGCTGCTATATCACATCTCAAAACCATGGGTACACCGTACTTGAAGAATCGCTGGGCGGCACAGATTTGACTGTCACGCACATTAACAACAATGACCGTACGATTGAAGGGCTGAAACATAATAAGTTCCCGGCATTCTCGGTGCAATATCACCCGGAAGCGGCGCCTGGCCCATATGATTCCAGCTACCTGTTTGATGAATTCCTTCAAATGATCCGTACGCATAAATTAAATAACCCACAAAAACCCCGTCAAGCGGTGTTATCGGAGACGTTGAAAGGAGAACTTCAGTATGCCCAAAAATAATGAACTCAAAAAAATTCTCGTGATCGGATCCGGTCCGATCGTCATCGGACAAGCGGCTGAGTTTGACTATGCCGGCACACAAGCTTGCCAAGCCTTGAAAGAAGAGGGCTATGAGGTTGTTCTTATAAACAGTAACCCTGCTACGATTATGACTGACACGAATATGGCAGATAAAGTTTATATCGAGCCGATTACACTTGATTTCGTTTCACAAATCATTCGTCAGGAGCGTCCGGACGGCTTGCTGCCGACGCTTGGCGGACAAACCGGTCTTAACATGGCGGTTGAGTTGGCGCGTGCAGGCGTTCTTGAACAAGAGAACGTAAAGCTTCTAGGAACGCAGCTAACAGCCATTGAGAAAGCGGAGGATCGCGATTTGTTCCGTGATTTGATGCGCGAGCTGGAGCAGCCTGTTCCAGACAGCGATATCGTAACGACTGTAGAAGCAGCTGTGGATTTCGCTAATTCGATCGGCTATCCGATTATTGTTCGTCCTGCGTATACGCTAGGTGGAACAGGCGGAGGTATTTGCGCGAACGAGGAAGAGCTTCGTGAAACGGTTACTTCCGGTATTCGGTACAGCCCGATTAGCCAGTGCTTGATCGAGAAATCGATCGCAGGCATGAAGGAAGTTGAATATGAAGTTATGCGGGACGCGAATGACAACTGTATCGTCGTCTGTAATATGGAGAACTTTGACCCGGTAGGCGTACATACTGGCGACAGTATCGTTGTAGCGCCAAGTCAAACCCTTTCTGATCGCGAGTATCAAATGCTTCGTTCAGCATCGCTCAAAATTATCCGTGCACTTAATATTGAGGGCGGCTGTAACGTTCAGTTCGCATTAGATCCGCACAGCTACCAGTACTATGTTATTGAAGTTAATCCGCGCGTAAGCCGTTCTTCTGCCCTTGCATCGAAAGCAACAGGCTATCCGATTGCAAAAATGGCAGCAAAAATCGCAATCGGCTATACGCTTGATGAGCTTGTTAACCCGGTTACGGGCCAAACCTATGCTTGCTTCGAGCCGACGCTGGATTACATCGTATCGAAAATTCCGCGCTGGCCTTTCGATAAATTTGTTAATGCTAATCGCAAGCTTGGCACACAAATGAAAGCGACTGGTGAGGTTATGGCAATCGGCCGTACCTTTGAAGAATCGATTCACAAAGCAGTTCGCTCTCTTGAAATAGGCACTCATCGCATTCATTTGAAAGAAGCTTCATCTTTGGAGGATGCTGTTCTTCGCACTCGTCTGGAGAAACCGGATGATGAGCGTATGTTCCTTGTAGCAGAAGCTTTCCGCCGCGGCTATAAGCTTCAGGATATTCAAGATTTAACGAAAATTGATTGGTGGTTCCTTGATAAAATCCAATCGATCGTCGCTTTCGAGGATCGTATGCGCAGTGAGGCAACCTTGTCTCAACAAACGCTTTATGAAGCAAAGCGCAAAGGCTTCTCTGACCGCTCAATCGCTGAAGTTCGTCATGAAGGCTTCCCGAACGGCAGCCACACGACAGAAGCAGACGTCCGTGAGCTTCGTGTTCAGCTTAACTTGAAGCCCGTATACAAAATGGTTGATACATGTGCCGCTGAATTTGAAGCGTCCACACCGTACTACTATTCCACATATGAAGTAGAGAACGAAGTCATTCAGACCGATAAGCAGAAAGTACTCGTGCTTGGCTCTGGCCCGATTCGGATTGGCCAAGGCATAGAGTTCGATTACTCAACAGTGCATGCGGTTTGGGCCATTCAAAATGCCGGCTACGAAGCGGTTATTATTAACAATAACCCAGAAACCGTATCAACAGACTTCAGCACATCGGATCGACTATACTTTGAGCCATTATTTTTCGAAGATGTTATGAACGTTATTGAGCAGGAGAATCCGATTGGCGTTATCGTACAGTTCGGCGGTCAAACGGCAATCAACCTAGCAGCGCCGCTCTCTAAAGCAGGTGTTCGAATTCTTGGCTCCAGCCTTGAAAGCATTGATGCAGCAGAGGATCGCAAGAAATTTGAAGCTTTGCTTCGCAGCCTAAATGTACCGCAGCCTGATGGAAGCACAGTAACTTCGGTAGATGAAGCTGTCGCAACTGCACAAGGCCTTGGTTATCCTGTACTTGTTCGTCCTTCGTACGTACTCGGCGGCCGTGCAATGGAAATCGTCTATTCGGATGAAGAACTGCTTAGCTACATGGAAGTGGCTGTCAAAATCAATCCGGAACATCCGGTATTGATCGACCGTTATATGATGGGCAAAGAAGCGGAAGTTGATGCGATTTGCGACGGCGATACCGTTCTTATCCCAGGTATTATGGAGCATGTTGAACGCGCAGGAGTACACTCCGGCGACTCGATTGCGGTATACCCTCCACAATCGCTATCCGACGATATTAAGCAGCAAATTATCAACATTACGATCAACATTACCAAAGCATTAAATGTTATCGGACTTGTTAATATCCAGTTCGTTATTCATCAAGATAAAGTATACGTAATAGAGGTTAATCCTCGTTCATCGCGTACCGTTCCATTCTTAAGCAAAGTAACAAACATTCCAATGGCTAACCTGGCTACGCAAGCTATTCTTGGTACAAAGCTTGCTGATCTTGGCTATACGGAAGGCTTGTGGCCGGAAGATGAGTATGTATCGGTTAAGGTTCCTGTATTCTCCTTCGCGAAGCTGCGCCGCGTTGACCCTACGCTTACGCCGGAAATGAAATCGACAGGCGAAGTCATGGGCCGTGATGTGCAATATGCAAAAGCGCTATACAAAGGCCTAATCGGTGCAGGAATGAAAATTCCGACTTCGGGCGCCATTATTGCTACTGTAGCGGATAAAGATAAAGAAGAAGCAACAGAATTGCTGCGCGGATTCTTTAATCTAGGCTACAAAATCATTGCAACAGGCGGAACAGCAAAAACGCTTGAAGAAGCAGGCTTGATTGTAACTACGGTTAACAAGCTAAGTGAAGGTTCGCCTAACATTCTTGATCTGGTACGTGAGGGCCAAGCGCAATTTGTTGTCAATACATTGACAAAAGGTAAAGCTCCTGAACGCGACGGCTTCCGAATTCGTCGTGAAGCAGTTGAGAATGGTGTAGTTTGTATGACATCATTGGATACCGTACGCGCTTTGCTAGTTATGCTTGAAACACTTAACTTCTCGTCGCGCTCAATGCCGGTGCATCTGAAGAAGTAAGACATATTCGTAAAACATATGTACGGCCAACGTCCATTGCTTGCTCTCTGTAATAAAGTTTCTACTTTATTACGGATAGCGAGAGGGGGCGTATGGCCGTTTATTATGCAAATGAACAGAGAAAAAGGAGTGAATTCGGATGAAGCTGACTTCCGAACAGGCGGCAGGACGGATTATGGTTGCATTGGATTATCCCAGTGCGGATGCTGCGGAGCATTTGATAGCTGAGCTGCAGGGTATTCCCTGTTATATGAAAGTGGGGATGCAGCTGTTCTATGCAGCTGGGCCTTCATTTGTCCAAAGCTTGAAAGAGCGCGGCTACTTTGTATTTCTTGACGTCAAAATGCATGATATTCCGAATACAGTCAAGGGCGGCGCAAACAGCGTTACGAAGCTGGGCGTTGATATGTTTAACGTTCATGCAGCGGGCGGGAGCGCCATGCTGGAGGCTGCACTGGAAGGCGTTGATATCGCTCTTACGGGGAGCGGGATTATCAAGCCTACCATAATAGCTGTTACACACTTAACGAGCACAAATCAATTGATGCTTAACGAACAAATTGGAATAGGCGGAACGGTTGAGACAGCCGTCCTTCGTTATGCGGAGCTGGCTAAGTCAGCGGGTCTTGATGGTGTTGTTGCATCGCCTTCTGAGGTCAAAGCGATTAAAGCAGCATGCGGACCAACATTTAAAACGGTAACGCCTGGTATTCGTCCTAAAGGCGCAGATGTGAATGACCAATCTAGAATTATGACGCCAAGCGAAGCATTGAGCCAAGGAACCGATTATATGGTTATTGGCCGTCCTATTACTGCTGCGAATAAGCCAAGAGCCGCATTGGAATCTATTATTGAGGAGCTGACAACTTATGAGTAATTTAATTTTAAAAGACCTGCCGAATGAAATAGCTAAGAGCTTGCTGGAGATTGAAGCTGTCGCGCTTCGTCCCAATGAGCCGTTCACATGGACTTCAGGCATCAAATCACCTATTTACTGCGATAATCGGTTAACTATGACATACCCAGCTATCCGTGACAGAGTGGCAGAAGGATTTGCTGCAATTATCAGTGAGCGTTATCCAGATGCGGAGGTTATCGCAGGAACATCTACTGCTGGTATTCCCCATGCAGCTTGGGTAGCGCAGAAGCTGAATCTGCCGATGGCTTATATTCGTGATAAAGCGAAAGGCCACGGCAAGCAGAATCAAATTGAGGGACGAGTCCTTCCAGGTCAGAAGGTCGTTGTTATTGAGGATCTTATCTCGACAGGGGGCAGCTCACTTAAAGCGGCGCTTGCTGTTCGCGAAGCTGGCGCTGAGGTTGCTGCAGTGCTCGCCATCTTTACTTATGAATTCGATTCCGCTATTCAAGCATTTGCAGCGGAAAATATGCCGCTCGAAACCTTATCCAATTATAGCGCACTTATTCAAACGGCAGTTCAGCTCGGTAAAGTGGCAGCAGAGGATGTAGCTACGCTGCAAGCGTGGAGAGAAGATCCGCAATCGTTCGGAAAATAACCATATAGCAGTGTAATGGGAGTTGTTCCCGTAATAAAAAATGGTAGAGCAAGATTTATTTTTGCCCTGCCATTTTTTTATAGGGGATCATTCTTGGATCAAGTAACTGGAGATTCTGTATCAATTACCTTTATAGGCATCAGTTATTTGATAGCGAATGAGATGCAAAAGTGCATCTAATTGAGCTCAAAGCGGCGGGCGATAGCGAATGAGATGCAAAAGTGCATCTAATTGAGCTCGAAGCGGCGGACGACAGCAAATGAGATGCAAAAGTGCATCTAATTGAGCTCAAAGCAGCGGGCGATAGCGAATGAGATGCAGAAGTGCAGTTAATTGAGCTCGAAGCGGCGGACGACAGCAAATGAGATGCAGAATTGCATCTAATTGAGCTCGAAGCAGCGGATGATAGCGAATGAGATGCAAAAGTGCATCTAATTGAGCTCGAAGCGGCGGACGATAGCGAATGAGATGCAGAAGTGTCTACTTTCTATACAGAAGTCCATTATTCCAGCTAATTTGGGTTTTTCTATATGAAGTGTGGGTTTTTAAAAGAATTAACTTGAGCATATACAGCTAAATAGTCTCTAATAGTATCTTGCGATCAAAATTAGCTGCTGCTTTTCCAGCTAGTCGTTCCATTTTTAGTTGTATCACACAGTATGGTCATTCGGACTCCAATAAGGTTTGAAACTAATGATATTCATAACCTCTAGCCTTCGAGTAGATTCTCGTGTCGGACAGATTGCCTAATTTATCTTTTCTGGCACATCTTAAAACACCTTCCAATGTGAAACCTGCTCGTTCAGCAAGCCGACTGCTGGATAAATTAAGACTGCTGCAGCGAATTTCAATCCGATTGGCATCCAAGTGATCAATTGCAAATCTAGTGATGCCGTTCACTGCTTCTGTCATTAATCCTTGACCAGCACGTGAGGTTCTAATCCAATATCCAATTTCAAAAGCTCGAACATCCCAATTGATACGATGAAGCCCGCTGCTTCCTACAAGCTGGCTCGTGCTCTTATCCCATACATGCATAACGAAGTCAGTTCGTTCCAAAAAGCTAAGTCTAGCTTTCCGTACATAAGCTTCTGATTCATCAACGCTTGGAATTACACTAGCAAACGGCAGCCAAGGACGCAGCTCATTGACACTTTCACGTACCGCTTCATTAATAAGAACACCGTCACCCCATTGCGGGGCGCGAATGATTAAATTTTCTGTTTCAAAGCTTTCAGGGAATGAAAATAAAATAGGGTTGTCGTCCATTTAGTACCTCCTCCTGATTTACAAATACTTGCTTTATACTAGCATGTTGAAGATTAGATTCTCAAGATCGGGATAAGCCGATTAATGTCGAAAAAATAATTGCAAAGATGTAAAATTATACGTAACTTTTTGAGCATGTCCTTCGTCTATCTTATCAGATGAGAATTATGAAGACAGTAATACATACTTAAGGAGGGATCGGGAGCGCTCATGGCTACATCTCAGGAAGCCGAACAAATAACAGAGTCGCAGCTTGAACCCACAGAAGACCAGCGTATTCTACTTACGGTTAATGATGTAGAACGTACTTTTCAAGTTGGTGGTTCACCGCTGCACGTACTAAAAGGGATTAATATGGAGCTTAAGGAAAGGCAGCTTGTTATGCTTAGAGGCCGTTCAGGCTCTGGCAAGACGACGCTGCTGAATTGCTTGGGAGGTCTCGACACGCCAAGCAAAGGAGAAATTTTGTTTAACGGCTTAACATTTCATAAGATGAGTGATGATAAGCGGACGCTGGTCCGGCGCAAGCATATGGGTTTTATTTTCCAAGCCTTCGCGCTAATGCCGCTGTTATCGGCTTGGGAGAACGTAGAGCTCTCTCTTCGCATGGCCGGTATTCCTCGCGCGCAATGGAAAGAGCGAGTGGCGCAATGCTTAGAGCTAGTAGGATTAGAGAGAAGGATGCATCATCGCCCCTTTGAGCTTTCTGGAGGCGAGCAGCAGCGCGTTGCAATTGCCAAAGCAATCGCCCATAAACCAATTTTGCTGCTGGCTGATGAGCCGACAGCTGAGCTTGATACGAATATGTCCGCTCAAATTATGGCTGTATTTCAAAATATTATTCGTACTGAACACGTTACAATTTGCATGACTACACATGATCCTACTATTTTGGAGGTTGCCGACAATGTTTATGAAATGGTGGACGGGAGATTTATTTAAACGTTCAATTGTGGTTGCTATGAGTGTCTCATTAGTGTTTGCAGGAGGGTGCTCTTTGCTTCCTAAGGAACAAGAAGAAGAAGTATTGCCTGAAATTAATCCACCCCAAATTTCCAAAAAACCAGAGTACGAGGTGACGACAGCGAATTTGGAAACTAAGGTTCCAGTCATTGGAAAAGTTATTTCTTTAGAAGAAGAAACGCTGTTTTTTACGTTAGACGGAAAAAACCTGAAAGAGTTATATGTCAAAGCAGGGCAAACCGTGAAAGCCGGCCAAGTAATTGGCGAGCTTGATGTGGATACTTTAGTTAAATCACTGCGTTCGGAAAGACTGTCCTTCAAAAAAGAAGAAATAGCAATGAAAGATACTTTGCGTCAACGCGATGAGATGGATCCAATCGAATTCGAGGAGAGATCGATTGCTTTCGAAGAGCGCAGGCAGAAGCTTGTAGATATGGAAGAGGAAATTGCGAAAGCAAGCTTGACCGCGCCGTTTAGCGGAACCATTGTAACGTTGAATGTTCAGAAGGGCGATTTAATTAAAGCGTATGCTCCGATTGCCATTGTTGCCGACACGAGCAAAATGGTGCCTGCTGCGAAGCTGTCCAAATCCGAGCTGGAGAAAGTTGCGGTCGGTATGGAGGTCGTGGCGAACATAAGTAATGTAGGAACATTCAAAGGAAAAGTGAAGCAGCTGCCGATTAAAGCGGAAGATCAGAATAATAATAACGGCGGCATGGGCGGCGGTGATTCGAAGCTGGAACGCCCTGAGGATTTCATGATTGTTGAAATAAAAGATTTGCCAAGCACAGTAAATCGCGGAGCACCACTATCGCTTAATATTATTACGAAACGCACCGAAAACGCTATTGTTATTCCTCCTTCTGCGCTTCGTTCGATCGGTTCACGCACTTATGTGCAGGTTGTTGAGGCTGATGGTAAGCGGGAAGTGGATGTTGAGGTTGGACAGCAGACTCCAACTCAGATCGAGATCCTGCAGGGGCTTAAACCAGGGCAGAAAGTCGTAGGTCGATAGCCGATGGGTATTCCGCTGTTTCGATTTTTGTTCCGCAAAATGTGGAACACGCGCTGGCTTACCTTAAGCACGCTCGCTGGGCTTACCTTAGCGGTTGCTTTCGCGACCAGTATACCGATGTACGCGGACGGAGCGCTCAAGAGGGTTGTAGCCGAATCTTTGCAGCAGAAGAGCGCTGGCTTGCCCGCTGGCTCGCTGCTAATGCGTTATCAGTCGCCTGCTGGCGGGAAAACGGATATATCGGCATTATCGGAGCTTAAGCGTTACATTGCCGATGACGTGCCTAAAGAAATCGGATTTCCTTTTGATACATTTGTAAACAGCAATTCCATTCGCAGCGCAGAGGTCGTTCCGGAGGATTCTACGAAAGTAGATGCGGGACGAAATCGTCAATTAACGATTATGAGCATGTCTGGAATGGATACGAGTACGGAGCTGGTTCAAGGCAGATGGTTTATTAACGCCGAAGGAGACAGTGAACTAATCGAAGCTGTTATGTTCGAGGAAGCGATGTACAGAAATGATATACATATCGGCGATGTGTTTGAATATCCGATATACGGCGGACTTGATCTTACTCTTAAGGTCAAAGTCGTCGGGGCGGTAAAGCCGCTTAATGAAACGAGCTCATATTGGTACCAAGGAATGGAGGGATTGCTGAATACATTCCAAATTAGCGAGACAGCATTCAATAAGGTGCTGCTCGAGAAGAAGAAGATTCCTCTTCATAATGCAAGTTGGTATTATGCGTTTAATTTATCGGAAATTCAAACGAGTCAGCTGTCTCCGCTTGGGCGGACGCTAGAACGGCTCAACATCGAATTGTATCAGCGTCTGAAAGATACACGGGTGGAGATATCCTTTGCATCCACATTGACGGAATTTAAGAAGCAAAGCTTGCAATTGCAAACGCTGCTGTTCACGCTGGCGGCTCCTATGCTCGCAATGGTGTTTTTCTTTATCGCGATGAACGCTCGTCAATCACTGGATAAACAGCGAAGTGATATTGCAGTGCTTCGAAGCCGTGGATCCAGTACGAGGCAGATCATATGGATTTATTTGATTGAGGGACTGCTGCTAGGCGGCATATCATTAGCGATTGGTCCGTTTATCGGATGGTTTATGGCAAAGAGCATCGGTTCAGCCAATGGCTTTCTATCCTTCGTCAGTCGCAAATCAATCCCGGTTGGATTCTCGACGGATGCTATGATAGCAGGTGGTGCGGCCGTATTGCTTGCTCTACTTGCAACGATCATTCCTGCTATTATTTATGCGAAATCGTCTATTGTTAACTACAAGCAGGAGCTTGCTAGGTCCGATCGGAAGCCTGGCTGGCAGCGCTGGTATCTCGATGTTCTGTTAGTAGCAGCTGCAGGCTATGGCTGGTATATGTTTAATGAAAGACAAATGCTTACGTTCCAGACGGGAATGACAACAGATCAGCTGAATGTCCAACCGTTTCTGTTCTTCGTCCCGGCACTTGCTATTTTTGCACTTGGGTTATTTTTCTTGCGACTTTTCCCATGGTTGTTAAAGCTATTTAATTGGCTGGGGAGAAAGTTCCTGCCAGTGCCGATTTATTTAACTTTGACGCAGCTGTCACGTTCGTCCAAGGGCTATTATCCGCTTATGATTTTATTGGTATTGACGCTTGGTCTAGGCGTGTATAACGCTTCGGCAGCCCGTACGATAGAATTGAACTCCACAGAGCGAACATTATATAAGTTCGGTACGGATGTAACCATTCAGACGGTATGGACCGGATCTCCAGAAGTTACCATTCCAACTGGAGGAGGATCAGGCGGCGGTGCTGGTGGAGGCAACGGTGGCGGTGGAGCTGGAGGAGGTGCTGGCGGCGGTAACGGAGGCGGTGCTGGTGGAGGCGGTGGCGGCCAATCGGTGCCGACGCGTATATTGTACACAGAACCGCCATTTGAACTATTCCGTTCTCTTGAGGGTGTAGAAGCAGCCGCACGCGTGCTGCAAACAAAAGGCAACGTCGTTATCTCAGGGAAATCGATTGGGCAAGGTACCGTGATGGGTATTGATAACGTCGATTTTGCCAAGGTAGCTTGGTTCCGAGACGATTTGTCTCCGGTGCATCCGAATTATTATTTAAATAATTTAGGTTTATATGAGCACGCTGCACTTATTCCTACTAAAGTAGCCGAGAAAAACCAATTAAAGCTCGGCGATTTAATTTCAGTTGGCTTTCCAGACGGAATGATTGAATTTACGGTAGTAGGCATTTTGCCGTATTGGCCTACGCAATATCCAGATAAATCACCATTCATCATTGCGAACTTGGACTATATTTATGATCAAATGCCTATTACTCCTTATGAGGTTTGGCTAAAAATGAAGCCTGAAGCGAAGCTCGCTCCCATTGTCGAGAAGCTTCAACAAGCTGGTATTGAGATGGCTTCTGTAAAGGATGTAAGAGCAGAACTCCTTACGCAATCGAAGCATCCAACAAGAGGCGGCGTATTCGGCATATTGAGCTTAGGCTTCCTTGTATCTGTCGTCATTACGTTGGCGGGCTATGTTCTGTACTGGTTCTTCAACTTGTCAGGCCGTGTCGTGCAGTTCGGCGTACTTCGTGCGATGGGACTCTCGCGCAGGCAGCTTACGGGCATGCTTCTGCTGGAGCAGCTCTTTACAGCGGGACTTGCGATAGGGCTCGGCGTATTAATTGGAAAGGCAGTCAGCTTGCTATTCCTGCCGTTCCTGCAAACGACCGAGAATGTGGCTGAAACGGTGCCGCCATTCCGAGTTATATTCGACTCGAACGATACCAATCAGTTATTCTATGTGGTCGGATTTATGATGCTGATCGGTGCGCTTCTGCTCTTCCTGCATATTCGTAGGCTGAGAGTGCACCAAGCGGTCAAGATGGGAGAAGAACGATGACGACAGCTATGATCGATTGCGAAGGATTAGTCAAAATTTACAAAACAGACGATCTAGAGGTCGTTGCCCTGCAAGGCTTGAATTTGAAAGTCAATGAAGGCGAGCTTATGGCTATTATCGGCAATAGCGGAAGCGGGAAGTCAACGCTTCTGAATACGCTGGGCGGTCTCGATCGCCCTTCTGCCGGTCAAGTTAAAGTAGGTCCCTGGGATTTGCTCAAAATTTCAGAAGAGGATCTTGTGAGCTACAAGCGCGAAACAGTAGGCTTCATATGGCAAAATAATGCCCGCAACCTGCTGCCGTATTTGTCAGCGCTGGAGAACGTGGAAATGCCGATGATGCTATCCGGTAAAGTAGATCGCCCTTATGCGAAGCAGTTGCTGGAATGGGTTGGGCTTAAGGAGCGCATGCATAATAAGCTCCATCAACTCTCAGGCGGCGAGCAGCAGCGGGTCGCTATTGCCATATCGTTGTCAAACAGGCCGAAGCTGCTGCTCGCTGATGAACCTACAGGCTCCGTCGATACGACAACCTCTGATTTAATTATGGGCATTTTCCGTAAGCTTAACCGAGAAATCGGTATCACCATTGTAATTGTTACGCATGATCTTACACTCGCAAGCAAGGTGGACCGTGTTGTTGCAATTCGCGATGGATTGACGAGCACGGAGTTTATCAAACGAAATCCGAATATTAATGCCGACGGAGAGGCAGAGCTTCAGATAGCAAGCAACTTGCAATCTGTACACGAGGCTTATGTAGTAGTAGACCGAGTCGGGCGTCTGCAGGTGCCGAAGGAATATCTTACAGCTTTAAATATTAAAGATAAAGCGACAATGGAATTTGACGGTGAGCGGATTATTATTACTCCGCCTAAATCATTGGGGGGTTAAATCGAATGAATGACAAACGGGTGTTGAAACCGAGTTTACGCAGATTTACAATGCTCAGTTTAACGCTTGCGCTGCTGATCAGCCTGCTGGCTGCCTGCAGCGGAGGCAATGAACAATCCGCAGAGAAACGTGTTCTACGGATAGGGGTACTTTACGGTGGATCGGATAATGAGCCTTATTTCCGTCAGCAATACACCGATATGTTTGAAATGTCGCATCCTAATATTGAATTTGAAATCGTTGGCGCAATTAATTATGATGATCAGCGCTTTGAGAAGCCTGACCCAAACAAACCAAATACTCAGCCTGATCCTTATGAGAAAATGAAAGAAATGCTGAATGGTCAGAATCCAGTCGATGTCGTTGTACTTGATTACAATATGCTGCTTCGCCTAACGCAAGATAACTTGCTGAAGCAGCTTGACCCTCTTATTACACAGGACAAATTTGATGTAAGCGATTATGTTCCAACTGTCATTAACGGCATTAAAGCTGCAGGCGATGGCAATATATACGCGCTTACACCAACATTCAGCTCTTCTGCGCTTTATTACAACAAAAAATTGTTTGCAGATAAAGGCATCTCTCCTCCAACTGACAAGATGGAATGGAAGGAAGTATTGAACCTTGCTCGTCAAGTCGCTGATGGAGAAGGTCAGGACCGTACCTTCGGTTTCTCATTTAACCGTTGGACGAACGATGGCTATGGTCAGGTTCAGAATTATAGTTCAGCGCTGCAATTGAAAACTTGGGATGATAAAGGCGAAAAAATGCTCGTAAACACCGATCAATGGGAGGATGTTTGGACGACTATAGCCTCTCTCTATAATGATCAAGTACTTCCAACCCAGGAATTTATAAACAAAATGTACGAAACTCAAAATGAAAAAGGCACTTATGATCCTTTCTACGGTGATTTATTCATGAAAGGAAAAGTAGCAATGACTATCGGGGAATACGGATATATTAATGAACTCAAAAAAGTTCAAGATAATGCATCCAAAATCAAAGATTTCGATATCGTGGATTGGGATGTTGTAACTGTTCCTGTCAGCCCGTCAGACCCTGAAGTCGGCGGAAGCATCTATCTCAGCCAATTGATGGGCATTAATGCCAAAGCGCAAAATGATAAAGACGCTTGGGAGTTCATCAAATTTACGAATGGCAGAGATTGGGCTAAGCTTAAATCTAGAAGCCTTTATGAAATGGTCGCACGTAAAGAATTTTTGAAACCGATTGGCGGTCTTCAATACAATATGGATGCATTCACATCGCTTAAGCCGCTGCCTCCGACTAGCACGGATGCTGACAAGGTATATCGTGAAAATCCAAACATCTGGGAAGCTCAGCAGCCAGCTTATGAGTTGTTCCAGGAAGTGCTGAAGGGTACAAAGTCCGCTCGTGATGCATTAGCGGAATGGGAAACAAAAGGCAATGCCGTATTAGAGCGTCCTAAGACAAATCCTTCTGGTGAAGGTGACGGGACGATTGATATTATGCCAATGCCAAAAGCAGATTAATGATAGAATAGAAGGCCCACAATGAAAGCCCACAATCGATGCTGAATCGATTTGGGCTTTTTTGTTTGGGCTTAGCTGATTTTCCTGTAAAAAGGTCCTATAATCGATTATCGAGCCTTTAATGAGTGATTATGGATGCCGCAGCAGTTACTAATATGTATTTTTGCCGGAATAACTGGATTGTCATGCTCTTATGCTTGTTAAATCCTAATTTAGGGTATTCTAATGATTAACAGCAGCACCTTGATCAGATACATAGAGGAATGGATTTGCACAGACACCAGGAGGGAATTGAGATGAGATGGGTATACTGGATCCGATTGTACGAAACAAAATTTCAAGCCGGGTGCCTTGTAAGACGAATGGAGAATGATTCATGGATTTATGGTTATGAATCGCCGGATGAGGTAGAGGTGTTCCGGTCCCGCAAAGGCCGTTACGGCGTGCGATTTATTCCATAAAAAAAACAAAAAAAATAATTAGAAGATTTTGCTTGACTTAAAACCTACTCATATAGTATATTATTTTATGTCGCCATTTCAAGAAGCTTTAATTCAAATGGACAAACGTCGCGGGGTGGAGCAGCCCGGTAGCTCGTCGGGCTCATAACCCGAAGGCCGCAGGTTCAAATCCTGCCCCCGCAACCAACCTATCGATAACCACGTTGAAATATACGTTTTTCGAGGGCCCTTAGCTCAGTTGGTTAGAGCGGTCGGCTCATAACCGATTGGTCGGGGGTTCGAGTCCCTCAGGGCCCACCATTTGCAAAGCTTTACACATGCCGGGGTGGCGGAACTGGCAGACGCACAGGACTTAAAATCCTGCGGTGGGTGACCACCGTACGGGTTCGATTCCCGTCCTCGGCACCATCTTTACAGCCCAGTAAAGTCTAGTACTTTACTATAGCGCTTAAATTAAGGAATGCCTACATAATTGTGAAAGAGATCCTCCGTTTGCATCATCTGTACTCAAGTACGGGTAATGACAAAGGAGGATCTTTTTTCGTTTCAGGTGTGACGATAATTGACCCCAGATCCGTTATTTCATCAAAATCACCTTGATTTGCAATCTTATGGACATAAAATAAAAAAAGATTGCCATCCGAGGTAAAACATGATATATTATTTTCTGTTGCCACTTTCATTAAACGCGCCGGGGTGGCGGAACTGGCAGACGCACAGGACTTAAAATCCTGCGGTGGGTGACCACCGTACGGGTTCGATTCCCGTCCTCGGCATACTTAGAAAATGTTCATATGATATTGGAAAGCCTCCTTTGCCGTACTGGAAATTTCAGTGCAAGCGATGGAGGTTTTTTAATAATGATGTACTTAATAAACGAAGAAGAAAACACTCAATGCAAACCGAGGAGGCAAAACACCATGGTACCGTTAAAATTACCGAAAGAGCATAAGCTTCAAATCGCATCCGGTATACAAGATTATTTTCAAATTGAATTTGATCAAGAAATTGGACAATTAGCAGCTGAGAATGTGCTTGATTTCATGCTGAAGGAGCTTTCGCCATACGTATATAATCAGGCATTAGCAGATGCAAGAAAAGCGATTGAGCAGAAGATGGTTGCCTTAGATGAAGAAATATATGCGCTTGAGAAGCCCATAAAGCTGGCAAAGAGATGATTTTCGCTTCGGCACGGCGAATGGTCGTGTTTTATGTCTGAAAATAAATGTGAATCGACAACACCGTGTGACAGATTGTTTGAAATCATTCGCCTATACTTATTTATTACTGGCTGCTATTGCGTGCAATACTGCATTTTTTATACTTGAGCGTATGTGCAGATTCCCAGAAAGATTTAGCACTCAGAAATCTAAATAAGGATGGTGTCTAATGACAGAAGGTTTCTATCAAGCAGTTAAGATCATATGGGATGTATTCGAGAGTATGGAAAAATCGAGCGGTTATGTATATACAGGTGAGCAGGAAGCTGGAAAACCACATGGCTACGGGGTCGTTATTTTTAATAACGGCTTGCAGTATGTTGGGAAGTGGGCGGATGGATTACCGCACGGCACGGGAAGGTTAACCGATAAATTCAAACGTTACAGCTATAGCGGGAAATGGCTAAATGGCATCTTTCATGGAGAAGGGAGCTTTGAACTGGCAGGCGGTGATTGTTACGAGGGCTCTTGGGTGTGTGGCTTGCGTCATGGTAAAGGATATTACCGAAGATCTGTGGGCGGCTGGGAGTATAGGGGCGACTGGCGGCGCGACCACATGCACGGACATGGCTTTATGAATGATTTCGCTGCTGGTACAGCTTATGATGGCTTTTGGATAAACGGCAGGAGAAGCAGCTCTGGAAAATTCCGTATATCAAAAGAGAATGATTATCATGGTAATCGGGCAGATGGTCAAATTTTTGGTACATAGGCTTCGTCATATCTATGAATGCAATAGCTCAGAGCTATCTATTCATATACAAACCAAATGAAGAAGGATTGTTTTCCTTCTTCTTTTTTTGTCATGCATGAGCGTGTCCTTTTTTATGTGTATTCCAACCTGTGATATAATGATCTCACCTAATTGGGAATGAGAGACTATAGATAGGAAAGGAGATATATACGATGTTCTCAAATAATAAAGAGGAAATATCATTCAAGGAAAGATCCAGATTGCTGTTTGCACAAGTCGATTTATTAAAAGAGAACTTATATATGGATCTCTTAGAAAGATTCAAGCAAGATCCCACAGTAGGAGAGCATGAAAGAAAATGGAAGCTGAGCATACTCGTCGCCTCTATTTCAACTGCACTGTTTAGCAAATCTCTTATAAGGAATAAAGAATACCCGACTTTATATACTTATTTCATAATAAAAATAAACGAATTCGACTCCGAAGGCGAAGCAGCGATTGAGGATTGCATGGGTTTGATCGCAGATTTAATGAACAGAACAGAATATGATCCTATTCAATTTACGGATACGATCGCGTTATGGCTTTATTTTCAGATTAGAGGCAAGGAAGAACTAAATTTGGAAGAAACGGCGCCGTATATGCTAGTGGCACAGTTCATCAACAATAATTTCTTTAATTGGTTTGACGAGTCAGAATAAGCTTAATGGGACTTGAGAAGAAAAAGGCTTCTCTGCTGTCTGATCTAAATCAGATAGGCAGAGAAGCCTTATTGTGTTACTTAGCAATGATTCCTGTACTGGATGAGGAACTGCTTAATTGAGAGCCTACAGGAAGCACAGGTTTGAATGTGGCGTCTACATAGGTTGTCACTTGAACATCCGTAATGACTTGCGGATACATTTTGTCTGGATCAGGCATTACGATTTCAATGTGTATGACAGCCTCTTTGCCTTCAAAGCTGATTGAAGAAATGCGAATGCCGTAGCCTGGGTGCGGTACTTGTGTACTGACTGTAACTTTATTAACTTCAGTATTGACTGGAGTGACAATTAACTTATACTCGAGATTTGGTTGAACGGGCTGCTCAGGAATTGGTTTAGTCTCCTTTACAAAGGTAATAGCGTCATAAAGCCAGCCTGCAGCTGTACTGCGCGTAATGGCCTGCTTAGGATAAAACTTGTTGGAGCTGTCCAGCGTTGCAATCTTTGCAATTAGGAGCTTCTGAATGCTGTTCTTATATGCATTGTTAATGTCTGCTTCGTCCTTGATCATTGCGTACATTTCCACAAAGGCATAATCGCCTTTTTTAACGATAGCCTTGAACAAGTGGTGGGCAAATTGCTCGCGAGTCATATTATCATTTGCCTTCACTGTTTTTGGAATATCAAGTCCATTATAGTTTGCGATGACGAAAGCCTCTGAATACCATGCTTTATCCTTGAGGTTAGGATAGGAATCCGAAGCCAGCGGTTCTTTAATAAAACGAATGTTGTCGATATTGAGCCCCATGCCTTTAACGATTAATGAAATGCCTTCTGCATAACTGAGCTTGCCTTTCGGATTGAACTTATCTTCTTTATTTCCGCCTTTTATTATACCGTGTTTTTTAAGCTCATTGATTTTGTGTTCGTTGGCGTCATTTTTGATATCTTTAAAAGCAAACACGGTTTGTCCGACTGAGAAGAGCATCATTGCAATCAGGGCCATAATTAGTAATGAACGTTTTCGCATAAAATCACCTCTTTACTTAGTTTGCTGCAGCACTTACATTGACGCAATGGAAAGCCAAATTGTTGCAATGCTGTTAAAATCACTTCATCCAATTTTTATTATTATGACCATATGTGCGAGTTGTAAAAATACCAATAAAGTTATTGACTTCATGTCTAAATCCTGATATATTATTAATTGTCGCCAATACGATCTGTTAGCTCAGCTGGGAGAGCACTATCTTGACAGGGTAGGGGTCAGTGGTTCGAGCCCACTACAGATCACCATAACTTAAGCGCCGAAAGCCTTGTGTATCAAGGCTTTTTTTGTTTTTATGGGACCACAGTTATTCGTCTGAATGGTGCCAATTGGTGCCGTGATACGAATTTGATACGAATTGGGTTTTGATACGAATAGTTTCATTTCTAATTGCTACCGTAAAATGCCTTACCAAATGAGTCGGCTACATCTTCCTGGATGTCTGGTCTAATATGGGCATAGTTATCAATCATGCGAGTATCAGACCATCCGAGTCGTTCTGCAATTGCTTGAGGAGTTTCTCTATTTTTGATCAGCATTGTAACATGAGTATGCCTGAGGTCGTGGAAGCGAATTTTTTTCAAATCATCCTCGACAACCTCTCCAGCTTTTCTCCGTTCCTCTAAACGTTCATTAATTCCTATTACGATTCTTTCGAATGTCCGATTGACGTTTCTTGGCGAAACTGGACCGCCGAACCTAGTACTTATAACGAGTCCGTGATCTTGATAAACGTCAGCGTATTTCATTCGTTCCTCTCTCGATTTCTTTTGGTGCTTAGCCAACGCATCCATAGTTTCTTTATCTACTCTAATCGGCCTTTGACCTGACAATGTTTTCGCTCCTACGTCAAATCCTTTACCATCGTGATTTAATATTTGTGTGATGCTCACAATGCGGTTTTGAAAATCAACATCTTTCCAGCGAAGACCAAGGATCTCGCCTTGTCTCATTCCTGTAGTTAGAGCTAACAAGAAAACAATATGAAGTCGATCTCTAACTGTTGCATCTAAGAACTGTTTGGCTTCTTCAAGTGACCAAACTTGCATCTCTTTTTTTCTCGCTTTTGGGCGATCAATGAGAGCTGCGGGATTTTTGTTTATCATGTCCCAAGTTAAAGCCTTTTTCATCGACTCATTAATAATAGTGTGACACTTCTGTATGTTCTCATCAGACAACCGCCCTGATTCATGAACTGAATTATACAAGTTTTGAATATCCCTCGGTGTCATTTTGGCTAAGTCAATAGATCCAAGAACAGGGAGGATATGATTATTGACCAAACTTTCATAGTTCTTAAGCGTCTGAGGCTTGACGTTCATTTTTTTGTCATTCAAAAAGGTCTGCATAAACTCACCGTAATTATCTACAGACGGTTTGAAATACGTCCCCTTGTTAACTGCATCTTGCGAGGGCTGGTTACGGATATGAAACGATTGCCGTAGCGTTAGGGCCGGATAAGAGCGCTTTGGGTGTTCGCGGGAAGCTTGAAAGGATGAATTTTGATTTCAAAAGAAGAAAGTTCAGGGAAGTGGATTCCGGCCGCAGCGTCACGGTGGGAAAGTAATTTAATGAATGACGGAAATTGCGTAGTAGACCCATTATGCGAAGGAAGGAGCGATTGAACATGAAAAAATACGAGGGAAGAAGGATTCGACTGGGATTACTGGGCGAAATGGCAAGAGGTTACTGCATAGTTCGACGAAGCTACGAAACATATTGAATAGACCTTACAACACGGAACGTGGTGATAGACATGCAATTCGTGCAGCCTATACGTGATCCTCAGAAGATCGAGGAGATGAAACAAGCGTTGCTTAAGCGTTCAAAAAGAGATTGGTTCATATTCGTCTTCGGGATCAATACAGGCCTACGGATCGGCGACATATTAAAGCTAAAGGTTAATGACGTTCAAAATCGGACGCATATTAGCCTGATCGAAGGGAAGACGAAGAAAAAGAAGCGGGTGCCTATTAACGCAGATTTGAAGCGCATCATTGACGATTACACGAAAGTCATGGATCCAGAAGCAACGCTGTTCCCTTCATATCGGACAAGGGGTGAGACGGCTATATGCAGGGTGCAAGTGTAACGGGTGTTAAATTATGCGGCTGCTGAATGCGGTTTGGAAGAGATCGGCACGCATACGCTTCGTAAAACGTTCGGCTACCACTTCTATCAGAAAACGAAAGACGTGGCAATGTTGCAAAACATATTCAATCACGCCTACCCATCATTAACACTGCGCTATATCGGCATCAACCAGGACATGATTGATGATGCGGTCAGCAAATTTACATTATGAGAAGCTCTGAATATTAAGTTTCATTGGAAAAAGAAAGCCCATAATATGGGCCTTCTCATTAATGTTATCTTAGAAATTAACGAACTAAGGTTACGCAATTAGATAATAAAGGGTAGTACTTCAAAGGGTAGTACCTCTTCGAATCTCTCGTCGCGTCTCACATCGAGACTCCCATCGCGTCTCTCGTTGCGTCTCTCGTTGCGGCCGAAGGCGCCACAACTACAAGCGATAATTATTAATAAAATGAAAAGAACAAGAATCGTACCAGTGTTATTGAATATTATTCAATTCGTCTCCTCACATCTTTTGAGTACTCTGAAAATTATAAAAGTTGTCGTACACAGTTTACGTCTATGAGGTTAGTAATTTTCATGACGGCGGTTGCAACTACAAGCAATAATCACTAATAGAATGAAAAGCACCAAAATCGTACCAAGGTTATTGTTCATTATTCAATATACCTCCTTAAGTCTTAGTGAATTAAAAAGTTGTCGTACACAGTTTACGTCTATGAGGTTAGTAATTTTCATGACGGCGGTTGCAACTACAAGCAATAATCACTAATAGAATGAAAAGCACCAGAATCGTACCAAGGTTATTGTGCATTATTCAATTCACCTCCCTGTGTTTTGACTACCATGTAGAGTATGTATTGATAGAATTTAATGATTGGATGTTTGTTCCGGTATGATACTAGCCTTATATAAAAGGATAGGACAATAAGTGTGTACGACTTACTGAGACAATGTTGAATGAATACAAAATTACATGAGGAGGGATTAAGTGAACGCAAAACTAGTTGTTGATGCACTTCGTAAACGACACGGAGCAGTAGGTAGGGAATGGGCGTTTTTCGATGAGTTACGAGCTGGTACCGGATACAAGAATATACGCAAGGGAATGAATCCCGAACAACGTTTTGATGCATGGGCGATTAATCTATACCCATCAAAGGGGCATATGACTATTGCGTATGAGGTAAAGGTTTCGCGAAGTGATTTCCTGCATACGAAATTGCGAATCCTACGAAACGGGAACAAGCATTGCAGCACTCCAATGAATTTTACTTTGCAGTTCCAACCGGCCTTGTCCGTCCAGATGAAATTCCGGAAGAATGTGGATTGCTTTACGTCAATGAAGACTTGACCATTAAGGTCATAAAGAAAGCATCATACCGTAATGAAGTATTGCTGACTTGGGGGCTGCTGGCGTCTATCGCTCGAAGGGCTGTCAAGCAAGACATGAACGCAGGCTGAATATTGAGATCTATCGCAATAAATAAAACCAACAAAATAAAGCCTGTCCATTACTGCTTATTTCTGAAAGGTATCGAACAGCAAAACATCTAGACAGGGTAGGGGTCAGTGGTTCGAGCCCACTACAGATCATACAATTAAAAAACCCGCAATCCCTTATCATATATGGGATTGCGGGTTTTTCCTTTATCGATTACAAAATATAATATTTATAAATTTTGTTTAAGTGGTGCCATTTCTGATACAAAACCAAAAAACACGGACTTCGAACTGGTGACCTAAAACAAAAGAGAAACCTTGCCTGTTAAAAAACGTGGGGTTTCTTTACAATCGGAGAGAAAGGATAATAATCCTTACTCCCAAGCGCCTATAATTTAACGCTTTTTACCACGCAATCCATATTCTCGGCCGCCAAATTGAAAACCAACTTGACCGCCATGACCGGCAAGATGGCCGCCGAAATTAGCGCCAACGCCTTGACCGCCGAGATATCCTCCAGCATGAACACCGGATCCAAATCCGCTTAGGTGACCGCCTGCTTGAAAACCCAAGCCTTGCTGGCCTGATCCTTGAGGATAAAACCAAGGATATATATTCATTGGCTGCTGTTGTGGATACTGATCATCTGGATATGCTGGCAGTGGATATTGACCGTAAGGGTACATGTAAGGATTAATTGCCATACAGAAATCCTCCCTTCAGGTTGATATGACATACCCTATTCACAATTGGTTGGCAATGATGCTTGGCTCATTTTAATTGGGCATTGTATTTAACGAAATAGCGAATCTATCAGAAAATCGGTAAACGAGCCTTTCCAGATCAAGGAACTCAAACGAGCGGCAAGACAGGAATAAATGAATGCCCTTAAGTGAACCTTATACTCGATAAAACGTCATTCTTAGACTATCGAGGAGGTTTGGATATTGTATAAATTTATTGTATTAGCGGGATTATTACTGTTAACGGCTTGTGGGGCTAATAACAACTTGACACAAAAGCAAGTAACACCAAAACAAGCACGTATTGAAACAAAAGTTCATACCCATTCTGCTGCTCGGTCACATACACCTACCATTACGCAAGCATCTTCAATTGCTACACCAGAGCTGCCGGGCGCAGGGAAATCATCTTTAAGGGCGAAACAAGCACCGAATGCGGGTTCGAATTGGTTGGATTTGCTTAATCCAGCGAGAACACCAATACAAAATCCAGTGAAAACACCAATGCAAAATCCAGTTCAATCCCCAACGCAAAAACCAGTTACTCAGGAGCCGGCAACTAAAACACCGGATCAAGGATCCAATACATCCCAAAACAATTCTCAATTCGAGCAGCAAGTATTGGATCTGGTTAATCAAGAAAGATCCAAAGCGGGTTTGAAATCCCTTAGTATGAATGGCGAGTTATCGAAAATGGCGATGGTCAAAGCACAGGATATGTACGACAACAATTATTTCGATCATAATTCACCGACACACGGTTCACCTTTCGACATGATGAAGGAGTACGGCATTACTTACAGCTCAGCAGGCGAAAATATCGCAAAAGGCCAAAACAGCCCGACACAAGTGATGAACGATTGGATGAACAGTCCGGGCCATAGAGCCAATATATTGAAAGACAGCTTTACCCAAATCGGAATAGCGTACTATAACGGAGAATGGGTTCAAGAATTTATTGGCTAGCAGACTTAAAATCATATGACATAAGAGCCGCTTAGCGATATTTCATTTCGCAAGCGGCTTTTATGTGCATTTATTAGCCTAGTCTAACTGGCGTTTCATGCAAAGGTTGATTATACTACCAGTAAAGGTAATGATAGCAAGATGATTAAGAGAAGGGGTGAGTGAAATTTTTAATAAAAAAGCTATCCTTCTAGTTATGATTGGAATAGTACTTATTATTGGAATCAGTATTCAAGAAAAAATAATTGTTTCCAATAAAAATGCCATTCATATGAATGATGAGTATGTTGTAGTAGGACCACATTTTAATATAACAAAAGAGCGTTACGATCTTTATAAAGCTAATATGGAATTATCGTTTCAGTTGAGCAAAAGAACCTCAATTAATGTGACTTATATTGATGATGCCTCTCCACGCACAATGCCGAGTGATTCAGAATTGTTGGATGTTCTAATTACGAAAGAGCTAGCAATAGCAGATGCAAAGAGCAAAGGTATTATGGTATTGGATTCAGAGGTCAGCGAGGTTATTGATAATGAACGGGAAATTTTTGCAAGTATCGAAAAAGATGGTGGGAATAACGATGTAATAATGGATTTGATGCATAAAAGAATTCAAAGCAGCGGAATGAGTGAAGACGAATTTTGGTCGAGTGATTCGATGAAAAAATCTTATGCAGATTCCATGTATATCAATAAGCTTTTTAAGTATTTAGTGGAAAATAATCAATTTGAAAATAATGACAAAGATTTTGAAGCTTATCAGAAGGAGTTATTAATTAAAAATAAGAAAAAGCTGATAATTAACTTATAATACATTTTTATCAGCTATTGTTCGATTAGGACATGGAAAGCCACTCGATGAAGTGGCTTTTTTGCATGCCAGATAGGAGCTGGTTGTGTATATTTTACCACCCCAACGCGAAGGATAACGCTAGTAACGGATGAGGGGGAATCCATATGTCTAGCGGGCGCGGAATTACGGTGTCTCAAGGCTTTATGCTGATGATGCTGACAGCGGGTCTTACCAATCATGTCATGATTATACCCGTTTTGCTGGATAAATCCGGAAGAGATGCTTGGATTACTGTTATAGTCGGTGCGATTTTGTTCATTCCCTGGGTACTGCTTGTTTATGGAACTATGAAAAAGCTGGGAAATCGATCATTGAAGGCTGCCCTTGATGAAAGCAGAGGCAAATGGGCAAGATGGCTTGTTCTAGGCTTAATAAGCTTATATTTATTCTCCTTCGCTTGCTATACCCTGAAGGAAGTCATTGACTGGACCAAGTCCACCTATCTGCTGCAAACACCAGTAGCCATTACGTCGATTGTATTGCTCCTATTATGTGTCGTTACGGCTCACAAAGGGGCAAGGACGATTGGTACAACCGGTGGCATTCTGCTTCCTGTAGTAGTCATTCTAGGCATCTTCGTATCCTTTGCCAATATGAAATATAAGCATTATAGTTTTTTGCAGCCCGTTCTTGAGAATGGATTTACGCCGGTGCTGCATGGTCTGCCGGCAATCTTCGGAGGATTGACGCAATTCATACTCGCCATCTTTCTTCGCCCACATCTACCCAAAAGCCCCAAGCTGATTACGATCGCCATATTTCATATTGTTCTAGTTTTCCTGACACTAGGCCCAACGATGGCGGGCATTTCCGAATTCGGTCCGGAAGAGATGAAGCTGCAGCGTTATCCTGCTTATGAACAGTGGAGATTGGTCAAACTCGGCAAATTTATTGAGCATGTAGACTTTTTATCCATTTTTCAATGGCTAAGCGGTGCCTACATCTCTATTTCGCTTTGCATGTTTTTGGCGGCGGAGCATATTCTTTCACCTGCCAGGCGTTTAGTTGGGATACTTGTTTTTTCTGTCCTTATTGGAGTGGTTTGTATCTCACCGCTCAGCAATTTGCGGTTTTACTACCTCATGGAAGATTATTTCTTAGCGGCTTCTGCCATTTTTACAACTGTGCTGATCATACTGATGTTTTTTCTGATCCGCAAACCCGATTGTTCCCGTTCTGGAAAAGGAGAGAACTTGCCGTGAAATTGACCTTAGAAAGCCTAAAGCAGAGGTTTGTAGAATGTGAGGACATCCAATTTAAAATATATCCGGGGTTTACAGAAGATAAGCCTTGGGGAATCGTCATTTTTGACAGCGCGATGTGTGATTCTTTGCTCCTATCCAAGACATTCTATCCTGCCCTTTATAAAGAGTGGAAGAAGTCGCAAACGGATCAGCAGGCTCCGAATCCTTCCGAGCTGGAAGCGCAGCTGTTTCTGAGAAAAATTCCGGCTATTGAAAACAAGCTTGTTCAAATGGTGTTTTCCGGTTATGCGGTTCTTCTTCTGCCGAATGAACAATTCTGTTACGCCTTTGAAGCTGCCGGCGATCTGAACCGCAAGCCTGAGGATGCGAAGACCGAAGCCTCGGTAAAAGGGGCCCGAGATGGTTTTGTAGAAAACTTAGACACAAACATTGCTCTCATTCGCAAAAGACTGAAAACAACGGATTTGGTTTATCAATCGTTTAGCCTAGGAGAAATTACACCCGTTAATGTCGCTATGCTGTATTTGAAAGAAAGGGTTATTCCAGAAACGGTTACTGAAATTCAGAATAAGCTGAATAGCTACAAAGGAGATTCGCCTACAGGCATTGGAGAGCTAATCGAGCATATTTCACCTTATAAGTTTTCCGTACTTCCTATATTTGATTATAGCGGCAGGCCGGATTTCGTGAACGATTCTTTAATGAGGGGCCGTCTTATTCTCATTCTGGATGGCAGTCCTGTTGCGCTCATTGCGCCTGCCAGTTTTATGCAGCTGCTATTCTCGGCAGAGGACCCGCATCTTCCCTTTTATTTCGCATTTCCTTGGCGAGTACTTAGAATGATCGGGGTTTTTCTGTCTGTGTTTCTGCCTGGATTTTATATTGCAATAATGTCTTACCACCAGGAGCAAATTCCATTTCCGTTGCTTGCTACAGTAGCTAGTACGCGGTTAGGCCTGCCTTTTCCCATTGCTGTAGAAATGGTAACTATTCTCTTTATACTATCCTTGCTCCGTGAAGCCGGAAATCGGATGCCTACCCCAGTTGGAGGAACTATTACTGTTGTTTCGGGTATCATCATCGGGGATGCGGCTATACGCGGGGGGATTTTCTCCCCGACATTAACGGTAGTTGCAGCAATGTCGTTCGTAGCTGGCTCTGCGCTTTCCAATCAGGATTTTGTGATCACTCAAACCATCATGCGATTTTTCACACTGATTCTGTCCTCCGTAATCGGACTGTTTGGTTTTTTTATTGCCTTGTTCTGCATCGTCATGTATATGTCCAATCACCAGCCATTCGGGCAGCCGTTTCTGGCTCCATTTTCCCCATTTTCTCTCCAGAAGCTTCTTCGTAACTTTATGCGGCTTCCGGGATTGCGGAAAAAAGGTGGTTCCTTGTGACTCGGCTGTTGAGGCGCTCTGTCATCCTACTGACCGGGTTTTCTCTCCTTCTATCCGGCTGCTGGGATATTCGCGAAATTCAAGATATTGAATATATAACCGCAATCGGTATAGATTATCGTGATGGAAAATATATCATTTACGCTCAGATGCTTGATTTCTCAAGTGTAGCCAAGCAGGAAAGCGGTAAAAGTTCACAGCCTACACCCGTCTGGGTTGGACAGGGGAGAGGCGCTACTTTGGCAGACGCCTTGATCAATATTTATAAAACGAACCAGCAGCAAATGTCTTGGGGGCAAGTGACAGCGCTCGTATTAACGAAACCTATGCTGGAGCCTGACCGAATGGAGCAGTTGTTCGATATGACCAATCGCTCGCAGGAGATTAGGTATACGAAGTGGATTTATGGCACGAATGGAGAAATAGAGGATTTATTTGTGACTACTCCATTTTTCATGCTGTCACCGCTTCATTCGCTGCTGCATGAACCGCTTGTCAGCTATAAACAGATTTCATTCATTCAGCCCACTCAATTTAATGATTTCATTATCCATTACAGGGAAAAGGCGGCAACGGTTATTCTTCCGTCTCTTGCTATATCCAGCGCCAACTGGAGTGAAGATATGAGACAGCATCCGATATTGGAAATTGATGGCGCTTATCTTCTCAAAGATAAAATAAATAAAGGCTGGTTAAAGCGTGAGGATCTTCTTGGCATTCGCTGGATTGCCAACTCGAAAGCGAACGCGCCTCTTGTCATTGGGCCCAAAGATGATCCGATTGGAAGCGTAAAGCTGCAGAAGCCCCATTCTTCCATCAAACTTCTATCAAGCAAGGATGGAATGTCATACCGGATTCGTCTGAAAATATTGGCTACCGTACAAGGTGTATATAAGGAGAATATAACGATTACGGAACTGCAGAGAATGACTGAAGAAACATTAAGGAAAGAACTGCTTGCTACTTTTCAAAAAAGCGCCGCCCTTCATGCTGATCCCTATCAGCTTTCACTAAAGCTATACCAGCGTAATCCGAAGCTATGGAGGAAGCTCAATAAGGATGAAGAAACCATTACTCAAAAATCACTTGATATTGATGTGAAGGTTGATCTGCGGTTTTGGGGACAGCGTAAACGCGTGAAGAGGTAATGGTTCAGAAGCTGAATCGTTTAGCTTAAAAGTAAAAAAAGCCGCCTATCATAAGGCGGCCTCTTACGGCAAAGGTCAATATCTGTGCCTGCTGTTTCTGGCTACTAAACTAAATATGGCAGCAAGAATGACAGCGCCGATTAATGCAGGAACGAAATAAAAACCGCCAATAACCGGTCCCCAGCTTCCGAATAGCTGGGAGCCTATCCATCCTCCAATAAAACCGAAAATGACATTGCCAATAATGCCGCCGGGTATATCCCTACCAATCAGCAAACCCGCGAGCCAGCCAATGACGCCGCCAATAATTAATGACCACAACCATCCCATTGTCAGTACCTCCTTCGCATCATTAACATGTATTCCAATATCATATGAGATATGATGATGAATTGACGATATATCATTGTTGAAAATAAGAGTAGGACTGCTATTGACATGAAACCATTTGGTTTCCTATAATGAATAGAAACCAAATGGTTTCACGTTAAGCTGGCTTGACGAATTAGAGCACACATCAAAAATGCGCTTTAGCGCCATGGAGGAATAGAAATGGATAATAGCAATGCAAGAAATGAACTTACGGATATTCGCCAAACACTCGTGCTCAATGCACCAATCAATAAGGTTTGGGATGCGGTGGCTACGTCTGAGGGAATAACGGCTTGGTTTATGCCAAATGATTTTGTGCCGGAGCTTGGATATGAATTTCATTTAGAGGCGGGACCTTTCGGGAAATCTCCTTGCAAGGTTACGGTGCTTGATCCGCCAAATCGTCTTACTTTTAATTGGGGGAAGGATTGGTCACTGACTTTTGAATTGAAGGGGCTGGATGACAAAACGGAATTCACGCTCATTCATGGCGGCTGGGATGCTGATAAAGTTACGGAGTTCGGACAAGCCCATACGCTCGTTCATGGCATTATGTCCGAGGGCTGGATCAAAATGAAATCCTCGCTTCGTGCTTATGTCGAAGGCGAATAATACGGCTATTGAGCCCAAGCATGACGTTTTCCAAGCGATTGCTGACCCAACGCGCCGCAGTCTGTTAAATTTGCTGGTGGATCAGGAGCTGCCTGTCAAGGCTATAAGCGGCCATTTCCCAATAAGCCGAACGGCTGTTTCCAAGCATTTGCGTGTGCTTGCAGAAGCGGGGCTCGTTAAGGATCGTAAAGTTGGCCGAGAAACAAGATATAGATTGGAGCCTGAGCCGCTTTTAGAGCTAAAACGATGGCTTTCCTATTATGAGCGATTCTGGGAAAACAAACTCAGTGCACTTAAGCGTTTCGTAGAGTCAGACAACTCTGAAGGAGAAATGTTCATTTCTCCCCTAGGTGCAGTACCGCCGAAGGGTAATAAGCTAGATTAACAAGAAGCTGTTTCATGAGAGGAGTTATTGGCTCATGGAACAGCTTTTTTTTTGTCGATTTTATCAACTCGTCGCTATTATATCCATTATTTTTGCAATGAATGATAGATCAAAATTTGATATGCTCAGTAGATTCATAATCTTTTTAGCAGAGGTAGGATCTATTTTGAAATCTATCATAATTAGAGTAGCAGCGGCATCTATTGCAGGAATGTGTATGATCAGTCAATTGGCGCAGCCAGTATCAGCACAGATTAGTTCCCCGTTCCAGGATATATCCAGCAGCTATGCGAAGGATGACATTCTAGCTTTATACGAAAAAAACATATTAACCGGTACTTCCAACACTATTTTCTCTCCAATAAAATCAATGACTCGAGCGGAATTCGTAACCGTGCTCGATCGATTGCTAGGACTAGAGCCAGTTGCAAGCCCGGTAACATCATTTAAAGATATCGCTCCAAAGGATTGGTATTACGGCTGGATTCAGGCAGCGGTGCAGCTTGGGCTCGTTGGAGGCACAAGTGCCAGCACATTTGCTCCGTCTTCTGTTATTACGAGACAAGAAGCTGCAGTTCTATTAACTCGGGCAATGAAGCAAATGAATGAAGGAAACGGGATAAAGTTATCTTTTAACGACAAAAGTTTAATTTCAGATTGGGCAGTTTCTTCAGTTGCGGCTATGCAGAAGATCGGATTGATGAAGGGTGATGAAACAGGACGCTTCCGCCCCCGAGATCCGATACAAAGACAAGAAATTGCTGTTCTGATCAATCGAGTGCTGCATAAAGAAAGCTGGGCAGCAGAGCTTGAGAGGAAGGCTGAGAATCGCATTCAACTAGGCTGGCAATACGGCCAGACAACAGATGAATATCGGAAATCTATCGTAAATTCGAATGTAAACACCTTATCTCCAAGATGGTATTTCCTGGACGAAGCGGGTGCGGTGTCAAATGGTACGGTTCCTTCGCTTGTGACGTGGGCGCATACGTATAACAGAAAAGTTTGGGCGATGGTCGGCAATCGAAGCAATCAGGAAGAAACGCATCGAGTCTTATCCAGCGCGGACTCTAGAAACAAGCTTATTAATACCCTTACATCATACGTGAAACAATACGGATTGGATGGACTAGATATTGACTTTGAGAACATGGCTCCGAAAGACCGTTCCGTATTTACGACGTTTATAACGGACTTAAGAGCCAAGCTGCATGCTATTAATGCGGTGCTGGTTGTTAATGTGTCTGCTGATGAGGGAACCGATTGGACCGATGTATTCGATTATGCCGCATTAGGGAAGCAGGCAGATTATGTACTGATGATGGGCTATGATGAGCATTGGAGTGGAGACACGGTAGCAGGATCGGTGGCGTCTTTGCCTTTCGTAAAGGATGCGATGGATAACCTTCTAAAAGTAGTTCCCAATAAGAAAATCATTTTAGCACTGCCCTTATATAATCGAGATTGGTCCATGAACAAAAACGGAAGTTCCTCTTCTTCGGTAAATATTACTTTGGCCGAGCAAAACAGACTGATCGCTGCGAACTCCATCAAGCCAGTATGGAACAGCGTTTTGGGACAGTACACGGCAAGCTATACGAAAAGTGGCGTTCAGCACCGTTTATGGCTTGAAGAAGGCCGTTCGCTGAGTGCTAAATATGAATTAGCTTTGAACGATCGTATCGCTGGTCTAGCTTATTGGCATATTGGCGGTGAAAGCTCCGATACATGGACAAGCCTGCGTAATGCCGATAAGTATGCTGGTTACTCCTTCTAACAGTTGATATGACTATTGGCTTCTAACACCTTTATAGGCATTCATGTTAATTGCCCAATCAAATAAGTGGATTCTGCATAGGCTAATACATACGATGTTTAATATAAGGGGTAGTCGCCTATGTCACGTAAGGATGAACAAGGGCTTGGATTATCGGCGGACGATATCGCTCTTATAGCTGGGATTCTTCTTGTAATTGCTGATGCGGTTGCATTATTGGCCATATTGAAGGCGAGAGAAGAAAAGTCAACCACTGGTTCTGAGCTGTCAACAATAGCGGAAATTAGCCGTAAAAAAACGCGCGGCAAACGATAAGTCCTATTAATAAATAGAGGCTATTCCGAATATAGGGATAACCTTATTATACGAATTGGTATCAGATAAGCTTGAAGTTAAGTGTTAGAACAAACAATCGGCCGCAAATCTCAATTGGAGGAGCGGTCGATTGTTTTATTTCAGGGAAGATTTATTGAGCACATTCTCAACCTTAATCAAATAAGCTTCGATTTGTGTGGCGGCTCTTATTTTGTCCGCTTCAGCAATCGGTCTGACTAATATTATGGCTGATAGGCATCGAAATAAAATAAAATTTCATAATGATATATTAAATTTGATATAAATCATCTTTATTCTTTTTTAGATTACCGTAATATTCTTATATCTATCTTGTGTTTAAGTATAAATGCCCTTATTATAAGGTTGTTGAGTCAATTAAAAGAATCTAAAGTGAGTAGGTAATTTAGATGGCCATCAATGATAATATTTTAATTAAGATTCGGGATATGAAGGATAGTTTGACGCCTGTCGAAAAAATGATAGCTGAGTATACATTAAATAATATAGATGAGATTCCTCATCTTTCGATTAAAAGTCTTGCTCAATTAAGTAAAACAAGCGATGCATCCGTTCTTCGTTTCTGCAAAACAATGGGTTATAACGGATACCGCAGTTTTATAGTGAGCATATCAGCTTCGCTTGGGTCTATGGATGATGAGCATAAAGATCAGTACACCGATATACAGCCAGGTGATGATTTGTCGATTATTGTCTCGAATATATCACGCAACAATTGCAAATCAATCGAAGACACGCTTAGCGTGATCGACCGGAACGAGATTGCTAATGCAGTAAAAGTACTCCGTACCAGCAACCGCATTGTTTTTTTTGGTATTGGCGCTTCGGGCTTGGTGTGTAAAGATGCGGAACAAAAGTTTTCGAGGATTAACAAGATTTGCCACACTTATACCGACGGGCACAGCCAACTTACAGCTGCCACGCTCCTAGGGGAGAATGATGTAGCTATCTTTATTTCGAATTCTGGTGATACGGTGGAGATTCTTGAGTCGTTGGAAATTGCTAAAAAGAATGGCGCCAACATCATTGCTATTACGAAGTATAACAAAAGCGAATTGGCAGATAAGGCGAATATTGTGCTAAGCATCTCTACTCCTGAGGTAACCATTAGAAGCGGCGCGATGGGTTCGCGTATTGCCATGCTAACCGTGATTGATATTTTGTTCGCGGGTGTTGCCAGTGCGGAATATCAGAATGTGAAAAAATATTTGACCAAAACACATAATATATTATCGAGCAAGCATCGAAACTAGCTCATAAAGACACGGACTTATCATTGAGTCAGTGTCATTTTTTTTGGCCTGTACAAAATAAAAATCCAATAAAACTTTTTATTCTGAAATTTTATTTCAAAAACTATTGACGAGGTCATGCATGAACAGTTAATATTAAATTAATAAGCAGGCATGTTAGATAACTTAACGTGAGTAGGCTTAGATTCATGCAAATAGAGTTTTGAAAAAGGAGGATGGAGATGGATCAGTATCTTGCGGGATTGACTACTGAGGAAATAAACCCAGATACGCTGATGATAGATGAATGTACAACGGAAGAGATGCTGCGGCTCATGAATCAGCAAGATTCTAAAGTTCCGGCTGCGGTAGCGGCAGAGATTCCTCTGATTACCAAGGCAGTTGATATTTTACATCATGTGCTTAAAAATGGTGGAAAAATGTTTTACATAGGGGCTGGTACTTCGGGGAGGATCGGTGTGCTCGACGCATCTGAATGTCCACCTACCTTCGGCATTGATCCTCTACGTGTGCAAGGACACATTGCTGGCGGTGACTCGGCATTGAGAGTAGCTGTTGAGGGGTTTGAAGACAATGCAGAGGAGGGGGTCGCTTTAATCGAAAGATGCGGTGTAACAGACAAAGATGCCGTAATTGGTATTTCTTCCAGCGGCAGTGCTAAATTTGTCATTGCAAGCTTGGAGAAAGCCCGATCTATAGGTGCCGCAACAATCGGTTTAGTGAATAACAAAAACTCGAAATTAGAAGATGTATGCGATGTATGCATTGCACCAGTGGTTGGGCCGGAAGTTATTATGGGCTCAACAAGATTGAAAGCGGGTACAGCGCAGAAATTGGTTCTAAACATGCTAACAACCTGCACAATGGTGAAGATCGGCAAAACGTATAACAATCTTATGGTAGATCTAAAGGCCAGCAATATCAAGCTGTATGACCGGTCCGTACGCATTATTAAGACGGCTGCAAACGTTGATTCAGAAACAGCCATTTCGTATTTAGAAAGCGCTTCAATGAACTGCAAGCTTGCCATTATGATGATAAAGACGGGGTTGGATGCAGAGGATGCAAAGGATGGTCTGGACCAATGCGAGGGCAATCTGAAGGCTGCCATTCGTAAATTCAGTCATGTTAGTTAATTTGAGTTGAAATAAATTGTTTTGCAATCATTATGATAACCTTGAGGAGGATTAGAATGAGTACAAAAAAACATGTTTTTGCTTCAATATTGGCTATAACGATGGCCTTGACGACAATGACAGCATGTGGAAACTCATCAAATAATGGCGGTACAAATCAAGGAAATAATTCAAAACCGACTAACACGACTAACACGACTAACACGACTAACACAACTACAACGGCGGCAAAAGATACCATCACAGCGCTGCTCCCTCCAGTTTCAGGAAATTTCCAAGATAATTTCGCGCAAATGGAAAAAGAATTTAATGAACAATACCCTAACTTGACTTTGAAAATAGAGCCTGCCAGCTGGGAAGATATGACACAAAAGCTCGATACTCAGGTTAATGCAGGCAGTCCGCCGGACATTGCATTCATCGGTTCTGAAGGCATTTCCAAGTATGTACAGCAAGGTATGCTTATGGACATTACAGATACTGTAACACCAGAGATGCTTCAGGATTATGATGATGCGCCAATCAAGTATATGAAAAATGGCGATGGTCTATATGGGTTTCCAGGGTATATGGAAGTTCATGCTCTAGGCGGTAATAAAGCGTTTCTGGAAGAAGCGGGCATTGATTGGAAAAATGTTCAGAAGAACGGCTGGACTTATGAAGAATTCCGTGAAGCCATCAAAAAAGGTGTAGTAAAAGACGGAAATAATACTTCCCGCTACGGCTTTGTATTCGCAACCGCTGGTGTTGCATCTAAAGACTACTTGGGCATATTGATCAAAAGCGCAGGTATGCCAGCTGCGTTTGATAAAGATTTGAAATTCGCTTACACTAGCCAAAAATATTTGGGTGTTTTGAAAGCGGTTAGAGAGCTTATTGATGACGGTTCAATGCCGAAAGAGCTTAGCTCTGTAGATGCGGGCAAGCGTTGGAATATGTTCCTTACCGGCCAAACGATGATTACAGGTAAAGGCCTTGCTACTTTTGAAAATTCAGCTAATAAAAACAATGAAAAAATTAAAGCCAATGATGGCAGCGCGGTGCAAGGAAGTATTGAAGCGGAATATATTGTGCTTCCTGTTCCTAGCTTCCTCGGAGAACAACCGGTTTCCAGCACGGTTGTAGATGGATATGTCACTTTCCGCGGTAAAAAAGAACCAACTGCAGAGCATAAAGAAAATGTAGTAAAAGCAGCTTACTTCTTAGCAAGCGGCAATGTAGCAGCAACGACCAACAATGATCTCTTCGCTGCACACATTACGAAGAGCGGAAGAAAAGCGGCTGAAAGCATGACGGTTAACAGAAACCCGGATAACGTAGCGGCTGTTGAAGTGCTGCTTTCTCATGCGGCTCCAGCACGTCCTGATATTCCTGTTGAATTAGGAGCGAAAGCGATCAAGCTGCAGGATGAAGTGATTATCCCTAAATTACAAGCGCTTCTTGCAAACGAAATTACACCTGAAGCTATGTTTGATGCTGTGAAAGCAGCTGCAATCAAAACATTCGGTGAAGATGGAATTGTAAAAGATTAATCGTAGTCAGTCGGATAGCCGTATGAATTTCATACGGCTATCTGAATATTGTGAAACTGATAGTTGAAAAGAGGTGCGGCAATATGATTCAGTCAGTCAGACCAATGAAAAAGCGCAAAATTAAAGGAGACGGCGCTTGGGGATACGCATTTATAGCAGTTGCATTGGTTGTTTTTGCAGTGTTCACAGCCTACCCGGTTGCCAGTGCCTTCATCATCAGCTTTCAAGAATACAAACCGTTAGGCTCCACGTTCATAGGCTTTGATAATTATACAAATACGTTCAGTGACGCTTTGTTTTGGAAATCCGTAGTCAATACGATTGTCTATACGGTTCTTACTGTGCCTGTAGCTTTGTTCCTTTCCTTCGCTGTTGCTATTCTGATATTACCTTTGAAAAAATGGCTGCAGACGACTTTTAAGGCCGTTTATTATTTGCCGGCGGTTGCGTCCGGTGTTGCTTTATCGGTGGTTTGGCTTTGGATTTTTGATCCGATGTCTTCTGGTATTTTCAATAAACTAATTGGATTCTTTGGTATCAGCAATCAGAACTGGCTCGGTTCCAGTGCTACTGCAATGTTTTCTTTGGTATTTATGTCGTGGCTGTCAAGCCATGGCACAAGCATTATTATTTATTTAGCTGCATTGCTAGGTATCGATGGGAGCTATTACGAAGCTGCAGAGCTGGACGGCGCGTCTTTCTTGCAGAAGATGTGGTATATCGTAATTCCTTGCCTCAAACCAACGACCTTATTTCTTTTGGTGACCGGTGTCATTGGCTCTTTCCAGGTGTTCCAGAACGCTTATTTGATGACTGGCGGAGGACCGGATAATGCGACAACGATGGTTGGATTGCTTATATTTAATAATGCGTTTAAGTATTTTGAATTCGGAAAAGCAGCTGCACAATCATTGATTTTGGCAGTTATTATAGCTGGAATTGCAATGGTCCAATTCAAATTCCTTGGCAACGATGTGGAATATTAAGGGGAGGAGGGGGATCAGCACATGCTGTTTAATAATCATTTAGTAAATATCAAAATGAAATATGTTCGAAACACAATCATCATTATCCTGCTTTCATTGTTTGCTTTAGCAACCATATTTCCAATTTATTTTATGCTTATTTCTTCCTTTGGAGATCCCGTTGAGGCAGGTGCAATGAGTTACTCGCTGATACCTACGAAGATCTCTCTCGATTCCTACAAGTTTTTCTTTGATTACAGCATATATTCGTTTAGATGGCTTACAAACTCGCTCATAGTGGCGACAAGTATTATGATTTCCAATGTTTTTTTTGCTAGCCTTGCAGGTTATGCATTCTCGAAAATTCAGTTTAAAGGAAAAACATTTCTCTTTGGTTTATTGCTTTGTGCGATGATGATTCCTTATCAGGTAACTCAAGTGCCTTTATACATTCTCATTGTAAATGTTTTCAATATGCAGAACACCTATAGCGCTTTGATCTTACCTGGTTTAGTTACCGTCTATAATATTTTTCTCGCCAAGCAATTTATGACGACCATTCCGAAGGAAATTATTGAAAGTGCTAAAATTGAAGGCTGCAATCAGTTTCAAATTTATATCAGAATGATCCTGCCGCTATCTAAGACCGTTATGGCGGTTATGGCCATACTTACGTTCATGGATAGCTGGAATACCTTCTTCTGGCCATTTCTAGTTACGAATACAATGGATATGCAAACCATTCAGGTTGGCTTGAAAAACTTCCGATTTGCTAATACAACTTATTTCGCTCCCATGATGGCAGGCGCTACAATCTCTGCTTTGCCCATGTTTATTCTCTTTTTCAGCTTGCAAAGATACTTCCTTGAGGGAGTTACTGTAGGAGCGGTGAAAGGCTAAATGTCAACTGTCTCTGTGAACAATTGTCGCTATGTCGTAGGTTTGATGTCTGGTACATCAGTGGATGGTATAGATGCAGCAGTAGTTCAAATTAGTGGTTCGCTTGGTGATCGGCCCGAGGTTAAACTCATTGCATTTGAGAATACGCCGTATCCGAAATCTGTCAGAGAAAAATTGTTTTCGTTATTTGACCCTAGTAAGGCAACAGTTGATAGAGTCGGACGCATGAACGTATGGCTTGGTGAGCTATATGCAAAGTCAGCATTGTCTGTTATTGCGAAAGCCGGACTCCAAGCTTCAGATATTGCGGTCATTGGTTCCCATGGACAAACCATATATCATGCCCCAGAAAATGAGTATATAGACGGTTATGATTTGCATTACACGGTACAAATTGGAGAAGGAGCAATTATATCCGCCAGAACAGGAGTTCCTTGTGTATCTGATTTCCGCGTAGCGGATATGGCCGTTGGCGGACAAGGCGCGCCGCTCGTTCCGTTTACGGAATACTTGTTATATCGGGAGGATAACCGATCCTTGCTGCTGCAAAATATCGGCGGTATCGGTAATATTACTGTCATTCCTGCTGGGGCAGCACCTGAACAGGTTTTTGCTTTCGATACGGGTCCAGGCAATATGTTGATTGACGGTGTGGTAGCGAGTCTGTACGCCGGAGAAAAAACGATGGATGCCGGAGGCGCTATTGCTCAAAAAGGGCAAGTGAATATTGCTCTCTTTCATTTGCTTCAGCAAGAGGCTTACTATAAGCTGCCTTTGCCGAAATCAACCGGCAGAGAGCGGTTCGGTGCTTCTTACGTAGATTGGCTGCTTAGCTATCAACGAGAGAATAACCTTCCTCCCAATGATCTCATAGCCACTGTAACTAAGCTTACTGCGTGGTCGATTGGAGAAGCTTATCGCCGCTTTATAAGGGAGAGTAGTCCTTCGAATGTGATGATAGTGGGGGGCGGAGGATGCTATAATCCCGTACTCATAAGATTTCTTCAGGAAGAAATGGAGCCTATGGGCGTACAGGTGCTTACACAAGAGGAAGTTGGCGGGAATAGCGATGCCAAAGAGGCGGTTGCATTCGCTTTGCTTGCTGACTATACCTTATCCCGAATGCCAAATAATCTCCCGAATGTCACAGGAGCACAGCGCAGCGTGATCATGGGGAAAATATCTTACTAGATTATACTAGGACGGAGGCTGCCTATCATGATCAAGGCTTGGGATAATCAATACATTCACGACGTTATTTCTTTATGGAACAAGGAAGCATTGAAAGATGGATATAAGGAGCTTACTGAAGCTGACTTCAGGCACATATTTTTGTCCAGCTCTTATTTTAAAAAGGAAACGACATTTGTTTGGCTGGAATCGGATGAAGTGAAGGGCTTCGCCTGCGGATGTACAGGAGATGACTTGCCACTGGGAGACATAGCGGGTTATATCACCTGTATCGTAGTATCCAGTGATAATAAGAAAGATGAGAACAGCAGACTCATGCTGCAGGCATTAGAGTTTAGCTTTCAACAATTAGGCAAGAAACAGGCAGATATCCTTTTTTTTAATCCGATGTTATTACCTTGGTATATTCCGGATACCCCAAAGCATGAGCATAATAATGCTCCCGGCGTGCCGTTAGATAGCGAGCTGTATTCTTTCCTGCTTAGTTGCGGGTATAAAGTTCGTTCAATACAATGTGCAATGTACTTAAATCTTTCCTTTTTCTCAATTCCAGACGATATAAAAGCCAAAGAAAACAAAGCAGCTGCAGAAGGCTATCGTGTAGAGATGTTTGATCCTGCAAAGCACAGCGGTGTGAAAGAAATGGTGGCAATATTTAATAATCCCTTGTGGAAGAAACAAATTCCGGATTATACGGCGAGCGGTGTGCCTATGGTAATTGCGGCGTATAAAGGCAAAGCAGTCGGGTTTGCCGGTCCTGTCATCCGTCAGGACAATGGACGCGCCTATTTTGCGGGCATCGGCGTACATCCGGAGCACGAGGGACATGGACTCGGCAGTATTCTGTTCTTTCGACTCTGTGAAGCCTTTCGGAGCATAGATGCTGTATATATGTCTTTATTTACAGGAAGCACGAACCCTGCTATTCGTATCTACGAGAAGGCTGGTTTTCAACCTGCGAAACAATTTGCCGTAATGAGAAGGGAGTTTTAAAGATGAGTGAACCGAAATTGACTATTTTGGCCATTGGCGGTCATGTAGGTGATATGGAGCTTACTGCCGGGGGAGTATTGGCAAGCCATTCTCTTAAAGGGGATCGGATCGTCACACTAGCGCTCACTGCGGGTGAACGCGGGGTTCCGGCAGGCCAGGATGTCAGTGAATATCGTGAACAGAAGGTTCGGGAAGCTAATGCTTTTGCAGAGATGCTAGGCGGTGAGGCCATTGTCTTCGATATTCCGGACGGGGAATTGCAGGATAATGAAGAAATGCGCCTGCGGGTATGTGATATCATTCGCGATGTGCGTCCGAATGTCATTATTACTCACTTTAAAAACAGTATGCACAAGGATCATACGACTACCCATCTCATCGTCAATGATGCACGATTCTTTGCAGGGCTGGCTCCAATGAAGCGCGAGAAGCCTTCCTTCTTTGCTTCAAGGCTGTATTATGCCGAGAACTGGGAGGATGCGGTCGAATATAAACCTTATATTTATGTGGACTTCTCCAAGGAAGCCTATGATTTATGGATCAAGGCGGTGTCCCTCCATTGGTTTGTAACAGGAAGCAAATCCTTTCCTTATTTAGAATACTATAAGCACTTGTCTAGAGTACGCGGAATTGAAGCAAGGAAGGAATATGCGGAGACGTTCATGATTCCAGAGGAAACGATGCGCGTACTTAGAACTGAATTATAATAAAAGGGTAACAGGGCAATCGGTTGAGATGGTTACGACTAACAATAAACTTAGGAGGCCGTTATGATCCTTAACGGAATTGACTGCATTGCTCAATATGCTCATTTATTCAGGGGAAAACGGCTGGGATTGATTACAGCTCCGACGGGGCTAAATAACGACTTTAAATCAACGATTCAAATTCTGCATGAAAATTTCAATCTTGTCGCCTTATTTTCGCCAGAGCATGGTGTGAGGGGGGATCAAGATGCAGGAGCGTTTGTTGATACCTATCTGGATCCTGGTACGGGTGTACCGGTACATAGCTTGTATCGTCAGGATTCAAAACGATTGACTGAGGCGATGCTCCAAGAGGTGGATATGGTTGTTTACGATATACAGGATGTGGGAGTACGATATTATACCTTTATTTACACCATGCTCTATGCTTTGGAGGACTGCGCTAAAGCAGGGAAAGCATTTGTTGTGCTCGACCGAATTAACCCGCTAGACGGCTTGACTGTAGAAGGGAATATTTTGAAGCAGGGCTATCAATCCTTTGTTGGCAATTATCCTCTCGCTGTACGCTACGGTCTAACTGCCGGCGAGGTTGCTGCAATGGCTAACGAACAAATGAATTGGAATTGCGAACTGAATGTGGTGCTCTGTGAAGGTTGGGAGCGCCGTATGCAATTCCCGGATACCGGCCGCATTTGGGTACATCCCTCCATGGGCATACCGCGTTTCGATTCAGCCTTGCTCTATAGCGGCACTTGCTTATTTGAGGGTACAAATTTATCTGAAGGAAGAGGGACCGCCTTTCCTTTCGAAATGATCGGCGCGCCATTTATCGATCCTCAGAGGCTAGCGGATGAAATGAACGGAAAGAAGCTGCCGGGGGTGTTATTCCGTCCGGTTTATTTCAAGCCTACCTTCTCTAAACATAAAGGAGAGCTTTGCGGCGGTGTCCAGCTTTACGTAAGGGATTCACGCGCGGTAAATACAGTGGAAACAGGTGTTTCTCTTCTGTTCACTATCAAGGAAAACTATGAGCAATTTTCGTTTCTGCCGCCTGTGAAGGAAAACGGCACACCTTTTATAGATTTATTATGCGGAGATAAGGTGTATCGTGACGAATTCATAGATGTGCCAAGCGTAATGGAGCAATTCCGCGAGGAAAGCCGAGAATTTGCCCATTTAAAGCAGCAGTTTCATCTATATTGAGGAGAAGAGAAGGCTATGAATAATCTTTCGCTTAGAAAGAAATTGGCCAGTTAATGGTTACATTTGGATCTTTGATACAAATTTTGAACGGCACCGTTCTGCCTAAAGGTCAGATGAGCGTTTCAATCTAAGAAATTAGTCTAAGAGAATAAGGACGTGAGCATAGGGATGAGATTTGTCGCGGGATTGGACGGCGGCGGCACCAAAACCTCTGTGACAGTAGCTGATGAGAATGGTCTAGTCATACAAACTTTTATTTCTGGTGCGATTAACTACAATGGACAAGACGAGACTAGCATTCGTTGGAGCTTCCAAGAAATATTTGAGAAAATTGCGAAGATTTGCGGAGGACTGACACATTGTGCCCAGATCTGTATCGGCGCAGCGGGAGTTAGCAATCCGACTGTTATTGCTCGGCTGGAAGCTAACGTTAGGGAGTGCGGGTATCAAGGAGGCCTGAATATTACTGGCGATCATGAAACGGCACTTTACGGCGCGCAGGATTCCATGCATGGGATCATTCTAATTGCCGGTACTGGGTCTATCTGTTATGGGAAAAATAAACTCGGTATTTCTCATCGAACGGGTGGATTCGGCCACCTTATAGATGATGAGGGAAGCGGCTACAGCATTGGGCGTGATTTACTTTCTGCTGTCGTGCAGGCAAGTGATGGTCGTTTATCTCAAACGGCAATTACTAACATGGTGTATGATCAGCTTCAAGTGGAAACGGTTCAGCAAATAATCGGTTTTGTATATGACAAAGGTACGAATAAAAAAGATATTGCGGCTCTAGCCCCTATCTTATCAGCTGCCTGCTCGGCAGGTGATATAGCGGCACTATCCATCGCGAAGAAAAACGCCAGCTCCTTGCTTGATCTGGCAGTACCTGTTGTGGAAAGGCTATCGCAGCAGGAGGGCATATTGGCAATGGCGGGAAGTGTGCTGCTTAACGCTGATTATGTACGGACTGCATTTGTTGAGATGCTGAAGCAGCGATATCCTAGAATGGATGCTATTGCTGCCAAAAAAGATGCGTCTTACGGTGCGGTGCTTATGGCGCTGGGGCGTCTACATTCCTCTTGCTGCTAATCATTTAGATGATAAACAAAAAATATGTCTTTAGTGAATGTTCCGTATGGGCATAACCCATAACTCACTTAGACATATTTTTTTGGTTTACTTGAGGGGGTACAAGCTAAGCTTTATCTTCAATCTCATAAATAACCCTTGCGATCAGATCCTGTTTAAAATTGCCGAAATGCTGTCCGTAGATCGTTAAACCACCGACATTTTTCGTTTGTGCGACACCGATCTTGAATTTAATATCCGCATTCGGATTTAGTTGAATATCGGCTATTGTGACATTTGAGATGAGGCAGCCATCAATAAAAGAACCATTCTCGTTAATGCGTACAAGTTTCATCATCCCGTATTGATTCAGGTGAGGCGGCCACCATTCGGGATTATTTTTCCCGCGTACTTGGCCAAAGTCGCCGGGGGACGTCCACACGCCAATCTCCACGCCGTTTACGCTGAACACAATATCGGATGGGTAGTTGTCATTGAAGCTGGGCGCTTCGGAGCTGATCTCCAACATAAATTGAAGCTCGCTGAAACGCTGATTAGGCTTGAGATAGTTTGGGATTCGATATTCTAGAAAACCTTTGGCAAGCCAGACGATACCTGCATTGATATGCTGAGGATCGGCGAAATAGCGAGGGTTGTCGAATTCGCCGATGATACTGTCCTTCGTAGCCAACCCACAGGTTGGCTCTGCGTCATAATCACAGTAGTGGCCGACCTTAATTTCCACTTCATATACATTCTCTGGGCTTTTGCTTCTCAGTTCAACGGATAGCATATCTTCGTTCAGATAACATATTTTTTGAATCCCATGCCGTCCGACAGCTGTTGTAATGTCAATAAGGCCACTTTCCTCCAGCTTCTTAATATGCATAGTGATAGCGCCGTTTGTAAGTCCAAGCTTCTCGGCGATCTCGTTTAAATTCAAGCTGTCGTATTTCGTCAGCAATTCTAATATTTCGATTCGGATTTCCGAGCTAAGCGCTTTAAAAATATTTAAACCCGAACGGAGCTCTTTGATATGAATCAAGGTGGTTGGTCGCCCCTCTCTGGAAGAAAATTCTTTTGATTCATTATAAATCAAATGATAGCGAGTTGAAAAGAGGGGAATCGTGGTTTACTTTAAATAAATTTAAAATAAATAAAATTAAGTAAACGCATACATTTCTTATTGACAAATAAAACCGTCCTTATTATGATGAATTCATTGACTGATTTAGACTTATCTAAACTAAAATCACAAAAGTCTAAAACGAATTCGCTTTACCCTGAATTGGCTTCGATCCCTAAGGGATTAAGCATAGAATTTTATTTTATAAGGGGGAAATGAAGTGAAGAAGCAATTATTAGTCATGCTTTCTCTTCTGGTTATGCTAACTATGGCACTTTCAGCCTGCTCGAGCGACAATAAGACAGAAAAAGATGGAGGATCGGGCTCGAAAAAGACCAAGTTGGAGCTCTGGACATTCAACGAGCTTCATCAAACGTTCTACGAGGATATGGCGAAACGTTGGAACACAGCTAATCCAGATAAACAAATTGAGTTGGTCGCTAACACATTCCCTTACGATGATATGCATAACAAACTGTTGGTAGCGCTCCAATCTGGTAAAGGCGCACCTGATCTTGCAGACATTGAACTGAATAAATTTCCGAACTTCCTCAAAGGCGACCCGCAGCTTCTTCCTCTAAATGATGTGATCGATCCTGAAATTAATAATTTGGTGAAATCAAGACTTGATATTTATGCAAAAGACGGCAATTATTACGGCATAGATTTCCATGTTGGAGCAGCCGTCATCTACTATAACAAAGAAATTCTCGACAAAGCAGGCGTCAATGCTGACGATATTAAAACATGGGCCGATTTCGAAACGGCAGGCAAGAAGGTACATGAAAAAACCGGTGTACCGATGACTACAATTGAATCAGCCGATTTGTGGTCGCTATGGCCGCAGGTAGCACAGGCGCCAGGAAATGACGACCTCCAAACCGCTGATGGTAAAATTAATATTACAAGCCCAATTGTTGCCAATCCGCTTAAATGGCAGCAAGGCTTGATCAAACAAGGCATTGCCATAGCGACACCGGGCGGCAATCATCACAGTGAGGAATATTATGGCTTAATGAACAGCGGCGGCTCAGCTTCCGTATGGATGCCGATGTGGTACATGGGCCGGTTCACTGATTATATGCCGGATTTGAAAGGCAAAATTATTATTAAGCCAATGCCAGCTTGGAAAGTAGGGGATCCGCGCTCTGCAGGAATGGGCGGTACGGGAACGGCTGTCACGAAAACATCTAAAAATCCAGATTTGGCCAAGGCATTCCTAGCTTTCGCGAAGATCAGCAAAGAAGGCAACATCGCGATTTGGAAGCAGCTTGGCTTTGATCCGCTCCGTTCTGACGTTTGGACAGATCCTGCTTTGAAAGAGTCCAACAAATTTACGGAGTATTTCGGAGAAAACATTTTCGATGTATTGACTGAAGTCAAATCCGAAATTGAAGGTGTAATTATTAACGAGAATACGCCGAACATTTCTGATTCCTTCCGTACGTCCATTCTCGTTCGCACCTTGCTGGATAATGAAGATGTTGATAAGGTGCTGAAGGAAGCAGCTGCTCAATTGTCTAAATAAAGCCTCAAAGGTATCACTAGCCTCAGTGGGGCTAGTGATACTGTTATTCGAATAGGGAGGGAAGAGCTGTATGGCAAACCATTCGCCTGAGGCGGCAAAGACTGTTGAACCGCTTAAGGTTGCAAAAAAGTCTAGTATTTTGTATTCACAGAAGGTTGCTCCTTACTTTTTCGTGCTGCCCTTCATACTATCTTTTTTAATCTTTTTTGCTTATCCGGTCTTATCAGCTATTAATATGAGCTTTCAGGAAGTTCTTCCCGGCCAAGTCAAATATATCGGATTGTCTAACTATCGGGGACTATGGAATCCAACATTTTTGAAAGCGATTACGAACAGCAGTAAATATACTTTATTTTCCTTACTGATCCTCATTCCGATTCCACTCCTCTTAGCGGTCTTCCTAAACTCGAAAATGATGGTGGCCAAAAACTTTTTCCGTTCAACGCTGTTTATACCGGCTCTGACATCAGTCGTCGTTGCAGGTACGATATTCCGCCTCACTTTCGGTGAATTGGAAGGCTCCTTAATGAATACGATTATTACCTCGTTTGGCTTTGAGAAGCAGCGCTGGCTGGGCAAGGAACACTTAGCCATGTTTACGTTAGTGACGCTAGCAGCCTGGCGCTGGATCGGTATCAATCTGCTCTACTTCATGGCAGGGCTTCAGAACATTCCGAAGGAATTGTATGAGTCAGCTGAGATTGACGGCGCCTCGAAATGGCATAAGTTTTCATGGATTACGATACCGCTGCTTAAACCAATAACGATCTATGTATTCACGATCAGCATTTACGGCGGTTATTCAATGTTCACCGAAAGCTATATGCTGTGGAACGGCAATCGTTCACCAAATGATATTGGGCTTACAATTGTAGGTTATTTATACCGAAACGGGCTCGAGCAGAACAATCTGGGTCTCGGCTCTGCGGTTGGAATCGCCTTGCTTGTGCTCACATTTATCATCACAATAGGGCAGCTTAAATTATTCGGTATGTTCAAGAAGGAGGAGTAGGGTATGAAAACGACAGAGAAACATAAATGGTCGATGAATACGGTACTGCTTCTTCTCCTGTTCATCGTATTCGCTGTATTTGCGCTGTTCCCGCTGGTCACGTTGTTGATCGCTTCGTTCAAACCGGCACAGGAGCTTATGCGATTTGGTTTGAACTTGAGGATCAGCCCGGACATTTTTTCTTTCAAAAATTATACGTATCTGTTTACAGGCAATTCCCTTTATTTGACATGGTACAAGAACAGCTTGGTCATTACAGCCATCTTCACTGTATTATGCTTGTTTTTCTCCTCCATGGTTGGGTACGGCTTGGCAGTTTATCAATTCAGATTCCGCAACTTCATCTTCGCACTCGTATTGATTACGATGATGGTGCCGATTGAAATTATTATACTTCCTCTGTACAAGCTCTCCATAAACTTGAATCTTATCAACAGCATTTGGGGTGTCATCCTTCCTTTTGCAGCTGCGCCGCTGCCGATCTTCTTCTTCCGACAATACGCCAGCTGTCTGCCCAAAGACTTCTTAGACGCTGCACGTGTTGACGGTACGACAGAGTTTGGTACCTTCTTCCGAATAATGATGCCGCTCATGGCGCCGGCATTCTCGTCCATGGCTATTCTGCAAGCGTTATTCGCATGGAATAACTTCCTGTGGCCGTTAATCGTTCTGCGTACGACTGAGCAGCTGACGATTCCGATCGGCTTAGCGACATTGTTAACGCCCTACGGCAATAATTTCGATATGCTGATCTCGGGCGCGGTAGTAGCAATTGTACCTATTCTGCTTGTATTCTTGTTTTTCCAGAAATACTTTATTGAAGGAATGACCGCAGGCGGTGTGAAAGGGTAAGTACGCTGACACACAAACATGATTTCAATTAGGAAAGGTGAGCCTATGCCACTCAAAGCAAAAATGACGCTAGAAAATGATTTTGCCATATCTGAAATTGATTCTCGTATATATGGATCCTTTATTGAGCATCTTGGACGTGCGGTCTATGGCGGCATCTATGAGCCAGATCATCCAGAAGCGGATGAGAATGGCTTCCGCAAGGACGTCAGCAGGTTGATTACTGATCTTCAGGTACCGATTGTTCGTTATCCCGGCGGCAATTTTGTATCCGGCTATAACTGGGAAGATGGGGTTGGACCGAGAGAGAATAGACCGAGAAGGCTGGAGCTTGCTTGGCGGACGATTGAAACGAATCAATTTGGAACGAATGAGTTCGTAGATTGGGCCCGAAGCGTTGGCACAAAGGTGATGATGGCGGTTAATTTGGGAACGCGAGGCATTGATGAGGCTCGGAATTTGCTTGAATACTGCAACCATCCTGGTGGAACGTATTGGAGTGATCTGCGTAAGCAGCACGGCTATGCGCAGCCCCATGCTATCAAGACCTGGTGTTTAGGGAATGAAATGGATGGACCTTGGCAAATCGGGCATAAAACGGCTGACGAATACGGCCGTCTCGCTCTAGAGACCGCTAAGGTGATGAAGTGGGTAGATCCGACAATCGAGCTGGTCTCTTGCGGAAGCTCCAATACAGCAATGGCTACCTTTCCGCAATACGAAGCGACCTCGCTTGAGCATACCTATGATGCAGTCGATTATGTCTCGCTTCATCAATATTATGGAAACCGCAGCGGTGATACGGCAAATTACTTAGCTTATTCAATGGATCTTGATCATTTCATCAAAACGATCAAATCTACCTGTGACTATATTAAAGCAAAGAAACGCAGCAAGAAAACGATCAACTTGAGCTTTGATGAATGGAATGTATGGTTTCATTCCAATGAATCAGATAAACAAATTGAGCCTTGGTCTATAGCGCCGCCTCAATTGGAGGATATATACACTTTTGAGGATGCTTTGCTCGTCGGAAGCATGCTGATTACACTGCTGAAGCATGCGGATCGTGTCAAAATAGCTTGTTTAGCACAGCTGGTCAATGTGATTGCTCCGATTATGACAGTAAATGGGGGAGGCTCATGGAAACAGTGCATCTATTATCCGTATTTGCATGCTTCGATATATGGCCGAGGAATTGCCCTGCAGCCGGTCATAATATCTGATAAATACGATTCGAAAGATTTCTCCGATGTACCCTATTTGGATAGCGTCGCTGTTTATAACAATGAAAAAGAAGTTGTTACAGTATTCGCCATAAATCGGAGCCTGGAGGAATCATTATTATTGGAATGCGATATTCGCAGCTTCCCGGGCTATAGCGTAATCGAACATATCGTGCTGGAGAATGAAAATTTGAAAGCTGTGAATTCGATAGATGGAGAGAACGTGAAGCCGCATAACAATGGGCAGTCCGCTGTAAAGGACGGAGTATTGGAGGCAATTCTGCCAAAGCACTCTTGGCATGTGATTAGGTTGGGAAAGCAGCTCTAGATCTCTATCAGAATGATTGAACACGAGTTCTTCCTATGCTAGAATGAATAGAAAAGCGCTGGATAATACGCGTACTTGATCCTCCTTCGCCATGGCCTGAGCGTTCAGGTAATGGCGGGGGAGGTTTTTTTCTTATCCAAACAGAAGGAGTTGGAATTCGTGATTATACCATTAAATAATGATTGGTCCGAGCGGCTAGAGAAAGAGCTCACGGCACCATATATGTCTGAGCTGCTGGCATGGCTAGAGCAAAAATATAAAACAGCAACGGTTTACCCGAAGAGAGAGCATATTTTCAATGCGCTGCTTTATACCTCATTTGAACAGACAAAGGTAGTGATTTTGGGGCAAGATCCTTATCATGGTCCTCACCAAGCGCAAGGACTCAGCTTTTCAGTCCAAAAAGAGATGAAACTGCCGCCTTCCCTAAGAAATATTTATAAAGAGCTGGAAGCGGATATAGGCTGCAGCATCCCGGATCATGGCAGTTTAGTTTCGTGGGCAAAGCAAGGCGTGCTGCTTCTTAATACGGTATTGACTGTGGAGGAGGGAAATCCGAATTCGCATCAAGGAATCGGTTGGGAACGCTTTACTGATTCTATCATTGCAGCCTTAAATGATAGAGAAAAACCAGTTGTATTTATTTTATGGGGCAAGTATGCGCAGTCGAAAGCATCACATATTGCTGCGGACAAGCATTATATTATTGAATCTCCTCACCCGAGCCCATTTGCAGCACGAAAAGGCTTCTTCGGAAGCAAGCCTTTCTCACGGACCAATATGTTTCTAGAAAGGATCGGGAGCGAGCCTATCGATTGGTGTTTGCCGATGCTGTCTGAGCTGGATGAATAATAAAAAAATCTGAACGCTGTTTAAATGTCTCAATATGTTCATACGACGCGCTTATTTAACGTCTATACTTTTAATGTAAAAAAAGATACAGTTTGTATAAGGAGGCGATTAATGCCGTTAAATAAGAAAGCGCATACATAATGGTAGGGGAAATTTAATTTGAAAAGGAGTTTAACGTGAAACATAAATTATTGCTGTTATCCATCGTATTTACAATGGTATTTGCTTTGTTTACTCTACCTATTCAAGTAAAGGCGGAATCAAAAGAGAAACAGAATGCTATGCAAACCTATGTTGAAGCTATGCAGCCTGGGTGGAACCTTGGCAATACGTTTGATGCAACAGGCGCTGAGACATCGTGGGGCAACCCTTCAACTACGAAGGAATTTATTGCTCAAATCGCTGCTGCCGGCTATAAAAGCATACGAATTCCTATTACATGGAAACATCGAATGGGTGTCGAGCCTGACTACATCATTGACAAAGTATTTATGGACCGCATTCAAGAGGTGGTTGATTGGTCGCTGGAAGCAGGGCTTTATGTCATGATCAATCTTCATCATGATTCAAGCTGGGTTTTTAATATGGCATCCGAGCATGATGAGGTGATGGCTAGATTCAACGCCGCCTGGTCACAAATTTCTAAACATTTCAAAGGCTATTCGCATAAGCTCATGTTCGAGAGCATAAATGAACCTCGGTTTTCTGAGGATTGGGGCAAGGATGCGCCTGAATATTTTCAAATGCTGGATGAGCTGAATACATCCTTCTTCCATATTGTTCGGAAGTCGGGGGGGAATAATGCGGAACGTCCGCTTGTATTGTCAACCGTTACGGCTTCTCCTTCTCAAGCAAGATTAGATGAATTGTACAAAACGATCTCCACATTAAAGGACAAGCATATCATTGCAACTTTTCATTATTATGGATTTTATCCGTTTAGTGTAAATCTTGCTGGCAAAACAACTTTTGATGAAGACGCTAAGCGCGATCTAATAGAAGCCTTTGATCGAACGTATGATACATTCAGCGCTAAAGGCATTCCTGTAGTTGTTGGCGAGATTGGATTGCTAGGTTTTGATAAATCATATGATACGATTGAGCGCGGTGAGATTTTGAAGTATTTTGATTTCATCAACTATTATGCCAAAGAAAAAAAATTCACACTCATGCTTTGGGACAATGGACAGCATTTCAATAGGCGTACGCTTCAATGGAATGATCCTACCCTTTATGAAGTTATGATGGCAGATAAATACGGCCGATCTTCGATAGCGGACAAGGATTATATTTTTATTAAAAAAGACGAGCCGATCATAGATGCGGATATAGCGCTGCAATTGAATGGTAATACATTGCAAGACATCAAAATAGGAGACAAAATATTAGCTAGTGGTACGGATTATGAGCTGAATGAGGAGAAACTAGTCATAAAATCAAGTCTACTAGAGACTCTTATAACCAAAGAGTATGGTGTGATCGCAAATTTGGTCTGTACGTTCTCAGCAGGCGCCAAATGGGAGATTAACGTTATTAATTATGATACGCCAATCTTGAAAAACGCAGACGGTCTGGATTCGTTATTTGCCATTCCAACTCTATTTCATGGAGATCGCTTAGCTACAATGGAAGCCGTATATACTTCCGGCGGAAACGCAGGCCCAAGTGATTGGACTTCATTTAAGGAATTTAATCAGTCATTTTCGCCTGCGTATGACGCTAGCGAGATCAAACTGACAAAGGCTTTTTTTGAACAAGTCAAAGACGGGGAAATAAAGCTGAATATGCATTTCTGGAGCGGTGAAATTATTCCATACACTATAACGAAGACAGGTTCGAACGTAATTGGTTTATCGTCTACAGAAGAGCAGAAGGATGCTGCAAAGAAAGAAGAAACGGTTGATGAGCCTAGCATTCAAACAGCAGCAAACGCAGAATCAGATAGGGAGGAATCCTTAACGCCATTAACTAATTCCCAATCACCAGCTGGAAATAACGTCATGCTGTATATAATCATAGCAATAATTGCGGCTGCTTTTGTATTAATCGGTATATATCGTATGCGTAAAGCTAACAGTAAACATAAATAGTATGAGTAAGGGGCTGCTTGGGATGTGTAAGATCAATTCCTGCCAGCCTCAATATCTCATTGCAATTTGAAACGTTGTCAGTAATAATGGCTTATGTAGAGATAGAAAGTGGATTGAACGACATACATAGGAGCTGGAACATGTTATATAACAATGAAATGCACAATCAATTTGCTGCGGTAATGAATAAATTAATCGGACAGAAGGGGCTTATTCGCTTACAGAATGATGTGGATTACAAAATAGCGGTAAAGCAGTTTACTGGGTTCGAAGTATCGGAATTTTATGATGATGAAACCGATCCAATGATTTTTAAATTAAGTTTTATTAATGGGTCTGGGCAGGAAGATGCTATAGAAATTTGGGACAGTGCGATTGTTGATCTGGATTTCACACAGCCAGAAGTAGCCGAAGAGTGGGCGGAAGATGGCTTGAAGCTTGTAATGGCAGCTGTGAAAGATGAAAGCAACGCAATTGAATTTTATACGCTATAAATCGATTCGTCTATTGGCAGAGCTCGCTGTACAATAGGCATGCTCGATAAGGAGCGCATCCAGCTGTTGGCTGATTTTGACGACTGCTCCATCTGTGAAATTATTGCATGCTTCAAACACACGTATCATTTCGGCTCTGACTTCTTCAATATGTCGGTAGCAATAGCAGTTATTCATAATAATTCCCTCCTATATTTGTTAATACAAACATAATGAATAGTTGTTAGGACGGTTCCAAATGAAGATTAGGTTTTAGTTAGATTTCTAAATATTTGATGGTTATTCATGTCCATGCATGAGCTTTCTTTAACATAATTAAACGAATATAACGAATCTGAAACATTTCCTGAGGCTAAACAGCACTCGGGAATTTGTTATGCCTAGGCGATGCCCAAACGAGAAGGTATACTAAAATATCTGCTATACACATACCTTAATAGAAAGCGCTCAGGAGGCGGTTTCTGTTGGCGGAACAGTATGGATATTTGATCATTTGGTTATTGGGGTTGTTCGGCATTATTGGTATAGTCATTTATGCAGTTGCCAGATTCGCATTCAATGATTCTCTATCCAAGGATGATACGGATTAGGCTAAGCGTATGATTAGCCTTGAAGAGGGTAACATATAGATTCGCTGTATATTCTGTAATTGCGAAAGGAGCTAACGAAAAAATGAGTAATACGATTGGCGGACAAGATTCGAGAGAGCGCATTGTTGCAGTTAAAAAGGATGGAGACGGAGATTTGACTGCATTCAAAACATCAAGCGGACGCGAGCTTGACTATGCAACGGCATTTCAAGAAGTGCAAGCCGGTCAAATTGCTGGCGTTAACACCTTCAAAGGCAAAGATGGAGAATTCTATATCCGTGGAGATGCGGACGGTGACCCTACCAATAATTTGGATCAGCTTCCCCTATTCTAAAATAAGTGATTTTAATGCAAAGAGAAAGGCGCTAAGCATAACGATGCTGGCGCCTTTCTTCTGAGTTTATTGGTTCACCGTATCCATGAGGCGCCAACAGCTGTTATATCTCATAACTCTTATGCGGTTCTACTATTCGCATATGCCCCGTATGACCCTCATACTCCTCTATAGCGTCTCCATAGTGCATGAGCCAAGTTTTCCTCTGGATGGATTCGGGAAGCGTTAGAAGCTCATCCAGGCACGCATGGACGACTCCTGGCGCCACCAGCTGACAATCGTGGAAAATGGTGCTTACTCCTTCATCCACAAGCTGCTGAAGCAGCTCGCCATCGAAACGCATATCGGCAGAGTAAAAGAAACGTTGATTAAACAAGAAAGAGTAGCTTTGCTTATTAGCAATATGCTTCGTTTCCAGCAGCTTCACACTAAGGCCGGGATGAAGCTGAATGTCTTGGTTGATTGCGAGTGGGCGAACTTCGAAGAAATCCTCAAGCTTCGTTAACGATTCTTGTGTTAATCCTCCGCGAAGCGTGTGCTCCCACAAGGGATCGATTAGTGTTTCAGCGATATAAAGAATAGGCTTGCGGTTAAATTTGAACATCATTTGGAAAGCATATTCTTCTAATCCGCCCACATGGTCCCCGTGAATATGGCTGATTAATACGGCATCCAGATCAGTGAAGGAATGCCCAATTTGATGCAATGCTTTCGGCAGCGTGATCCCGCAGTCGATAAGCAAGCGAAAGCCTTCTATTTCTAATAAGGCGTTGTTATTATCATATTTTTTTGCAAAAGCGCTGCCTGTCCCAACCATTCGAATGTGCATGTTCATATCTCCTTCATCTTCCATATATAAATGTATCAAAAATTGCAATCGCTTGACAATTGCAGATGCACAATCGCTCGTTCCTACATACAATGCTAAAGCAATATGCTTAGTGGAGGGAACAAAGGATGAGCAAAGGAAAAGGAAAAATAGCTAAGAAAAAACAGACTTCAAGCGAACGGAAGCAGTACTCGTACAAACTTGTGCTTTCTGATACTTGTGCAGTGTGCAAAACGCCCTGTGCTAGAGGAATGAGCTATCTCGCAAGAATGAAATTGCCAGGCGCTTTAGGTAAAGGTGTTCCGTGCGTGCTGACGAGAAGACTTGGGTAATAAACCGGCATTATTATTTCCCAGGCAAGCGCAGCTTTCAACACCAAATGACAGCGCAGGTCGAATGTCGCCGGATGCAAAAATAGTTTATCTATTGGCGCAACTTTGCTTGAAAAGACGAGTATAAACTTACATCCAGGCAATCGGATGGAGGTTTACAACTATGAGGTTCAGAAAAGTTGCGATTCTGCTAATTGTATTATCCCTTTGGGGAGGTACGATGCTTTTTGCAGATTCTGCATCACAGAAGGTTCGTGTCTTTATTAACGGGATTGAGCAGGATGATGGTGGTTTAGTCGCTGACGGCAAAACCTACTTGCCGCTACGCCAATTAGCATCTTCTATGCAAGCCATCGTTGAGTGGGACAATCAGAACAAACGTGCAACATTGTATAAGCCTAATGTACACATGTTTCTCTTCCGAAACAATACCGTTTTTGGAAATGTAAACAAAGGCTATCAAGGAAGCTTTAAGGTATTCGCTCAAATTGATAATTTGAAGACGGATATTACTGCTGTTAAGATATCGATTTTCGATCCTAACGGCAAAGAGAAAGTGATCCAAACAGGCAATGTTAATCCTACAAGCGACAATTTCTGGTATGCAACGGAGGATATCGAATATAAATTCGAATCCAGCGGGAAATATCCAATTCGTTTCTTTGTGAAAACAAAGGGCTCGGATGAATGGACGGTTATCTCAGAAAAGATCATTTCGTCGCTTTAATTTAGCATTCAAATAAACGTCCCTACGTTAAGGAGGGGCGTTTATTTGACCGACTATATAGAATCTGCTAGGATAAACTAGTCTGTATACATCATTGAAATGGGGTAATATCATGAGCGAGCACCAACATGGAGCTGATTGCGGTTGTGGAGAAGACCACGAGCATGAAGAGCAAGTCTTAATCGTGACTGATGACGAGGGCCAAGAACGCGAAATGGTCATGGTTTATACGTTTGAATCCGACAATAATGTTTATGCTGTTCTGCTGGATCGTAATGATCCTGAAGCGGATGGCGTTATTTTCCGTATTCAAGAAGAGAACGACGAATCCTTCCTAGTCGGAATCGAAGACGATGCAGAGTGGGATCGCGTAACGGCTATCTACGAAGAGATCGCCCGTACCGAGAACGAAGAGAACTAAGTCGTATTGATCCATCAAACGCATAATAAGAGAGATCCGCGAGAACTTTTCGCGGATCTTTTTTGTGTTATTTGCGAGGGTAATAATAAATCGTTCGTCCATTAAACATCGTCAGCTCCGCTTTCAACTGCTTGGCTATATATTTGCATAGCTCATTAGCTTTAGCTTTATCGCCGTGCGTCGCTTCGTCAGGAAGGACAACCTGAACGCAAGGAACCATATGCCCTGCCGCGCTGTTTGCTTCACCTGTACCGAACAGAATGTACTTATAAAGAGGGTTAATACCTTTCAAAAAAAACCAACGATCATCTTGTTTCGATTCGAAAGTATAAGGGAATGCAGCTTCTGCGTAGTTCCAGTCTAGCTGTTGGCCGGTTAGGGCGGTTTGCTCTTTATACTGCGAGAGCACGCCCTTCGCTTCTTCTAAGCTTAGTCTTTCAACGGATGATCCTTGCACAAATTTAATGTAAGCGCTTTGACTCATCGCATCTCACCTCTGCCAACATCATAGCATGCAAAAATTGGGTTGACAATAAGTGGATATACACTTAAAAGGATAACATAAATAACCGATTATGAAGCCTTATGGGGGCTCACATAATCGGTTATTGTGGATTGATTATGAAATAGCTGTTTCTTCAACAATAACTTTAACAAATTGAATACTGCGATCCTCTGGCCCTTTGACAGGTAAGCCAACCTCGACGTGATCTACGATGTAATCGATGTTTTTTTGCGTTACGACTTCACCAGGCAGCAGAATTGGAATACCCGGCGGGTAAACGTATATAAATTCTGCGATAATACGACCAGCAGATTCCTTGAATGGTATGACCTCGGTTTCGCCGTAGAAAGCATCACGAGGTGTTAAGGACAACTGCGGGATATCCGGTATTTTGACAATTAATTCTCTCGCTTCAGCGCCCTCATGGAAGTGCTCGGACAAGCCTCGCAGCGAAATTAACAATTTTGATATGGAATCGGAGGTATCTCCCGGCGTAACTAAGCAAAGAATGTTATACATATCGCTCATTTCAATTTCCACATTATAATTGTCGCGCAGCCAGTTTTCCGTTTCATATCCAGTGATGCCGAGATGCCGCACGTGAATGGAAACCTTGGTCGGATCATAGTCGTAAGTCGCTTCGCCGCCAAGAATTTCTTCTCCAAAGCAATGCAGTCCCGGAATTTCATTGATTTGCTGACGAGCATATTGAGCAAGCTCAATGGTGCGCTCAGCAAGAGCGTGCCCATTCAAGGCAAGATTGCGTCTTGACGTATCAAGCGAAGCAAGCAAAATATACGATGTTGACGTAGTTGTAAGCATGCTGATTACGGTTTGAATGCGATGCGGATTGACACGTCCCTTGCGAACGTTAAGCACAGAGCTTTGGGTCATTGAGCCGCCTAGCTTATGCACGCTTGTAGCAGCCATATCTGCGCCGGCTTGCATCGCTGACATGGGTAGCTTCTCGTGGAAATGAATGAGAACGCCATGCGCCTCGTCCACAAGCACAGGGATGTCGAAGCTGTGAACGAGTTCGACTATTTCTTTTAAATTAGCACATATGCCAAAGTAAGTCGGATTGATAACTAGAACGGCTTTGGCATCTGGATGGCGCTCCAATGCCTTGCGTACGGAACGGGTTGTAATGCCGTGGTCTATTCCAAGATTATTATCACGCGCTGGTGAGATAAATACAGGTCTAGCTCCTGCGAAAATAATAGCAGACATAATGGATTTGTGTACATTACGCGGAACAATGATTTTGTCTCCTGGTGCACATACGGTTAATATCATCGTCATTATGGCGCCGCTTGTTCCTTGTACAGAGAAATAAGTGTAGTCCGAGCCGAAAGCATCGGCAGCAAGCTTCTGCGCTTCTTCGATAACTCCGACTGGCTGATGCAAGTCATCGAGCGGCGCTATATTGATTAAATCGATCGACAATGCGTTATCGCCGATAAATTCGCGAAATTCCGAATCACTGCCCAAGCCTTTTTTATGTCCAGGTATATGAAACTGAACGGGATCTTGCTCCGCATGACGGCGAAGTGCGGTGAAGAGCGGGGTTTTATTATGATCCATCGCTATCCCTGCCTTTCCATTGAGGTAACAAACAAAATTGAGTATAGCAAATACAGGGGGGATTGCAAGCTTCAATTTTAATACGAGAGCTGTACAGAAGCACGTAATCTCTATATGTTCGTCAATTGTTCATACATGATAGATATTGGAATGTGGTAACATAGGTTGGTGGAGGGATTCAAACATGAAGGATAAACGCATGCTTATTGTAATGGCTATTTTAATGACAACATTTATTGGTTTCGGCATTATTATCCCGGTTATGCCCGAGATTATTCAAGCCGCAGATCCTAGTAAAGCGGAATTACATACAGGCCGCATGTTGGCCATTTATTCCGCCGTCTCACTCTTCTTATCTCCGTTCTGGGGAAGTCTGTCTGATCGAATAGGCAGAAGACCTATTATATTGATTGGCGTATTAGGCTTCGCTGCAAGCTTTCTATTATTTGGATTATCGTCCGGCAGCTTGACGCTTATGTATTTGTCACGAGTTCTTGGTGGATTATTCTCCGGTGCAGTCGCATCGGTTATTGTCGCTTATGTAGCAGACATCACGCCCCCGGAGCATCGTACAAAGGGAATGGGACTCGTCGGCATGTCCATTGGACTTGGCTTCACAATAGGGCCAGGCTTTGGAGGATTACTTAGTGTGATCTCACTGGAAACCCCTTTTTATGCAGCTTCGGTTTTGGCACTTGTCACATTCGTGCTTGCTGCTGTGAAGCTGAAGGAATCGCTTGCTCCCCATGAGCGGCAGAAATCATCGGAGAAGAGGGTTTCGCGCTGGGCTGCTTTTACAGGACCACTCAAATATTTGTATGTATTAGCCTTTTTTGTAACCTTTACGTTGGCTGGCTTAGAAGCAACCTTGCAGTTCTTCGGCATGCGCCGCTTTGACGTTACTCCGCTGCAGGTCGGCATTTTGTTTTTTGTATGCGGATTTGTTGGCGCTCTTGTGCAGGGCGGTATTGTGCGCCGGAGAATCAAGGATGGCGAGGAACCGAAATATATTGCAATTGGCCTAGTCATCTCGGCACTTGGATTTTTCCTCTTGTTAGGTGCACACTCGCTATGGTGGGCAACGATGTCGCTTGCTGTATTCGGTATCGGGAACGCACTAATCCGTCCTTGCGTCACCTCGCTCATTACGCAGAAGACGACGGTAGGCAAGGGGGTAGCTTCAGGACTAAGCTCATCAATGGACAGTTTAGGGCGCATAGCCGGCCCGCTGCTAGGTTCCTTCATCTTCACGATTGAGATGGGACTTCCTTATTTGCTCGGCGGTATTCTGTGCTTGGCGGCGCTTCTGCTGCTTATGCGATTCCGTCAACTGGACAAAATAAATGTACCAACTGTGTCAATGGATAGTACGAAATAGAGTAAACAGGAAAAGGGGCCATCCTAAAGGTTATAGACCTTAAAGGATGGCCTCCTTTTAAAGGCTGAGCAGAATAGAGCTAGAAACTAGCTCTATTCCACAAAATTGGGTTACTTCGGACGAAATAGAGCTAGAAACTAGCTCTATTCCTAGGGGAAATGGTGAAAATGAGCTCATACGCCTGATGTTGAGCAGAATAGAGCTAGAAACTAGCTCTAATCCACAAAATTGGGTTACATCGGACGAAATAGAGCTAGAAATTAGCTCTATTTCGAAAAGGCAAAAATAAGCAGCCTGTTTCTTTTGGCTCAGCCTATAGAACGCATGGTTACATACTCCGATGCTTCTTGAGCGCAAGGACATTCAAAATCGCAAACACGAGTGAAAAGCCGACCAATACATAAACATCTAATTGGTAATCATTCCAGCCCTCGCCCCTTATCATGATCCCCTTCATCGCATCAGCCCCATATTTGAGCGGCATTATATAGCTCAGCTTCTGCAACCATGGATTCATAGCATCTAAATTAAATAAGCCGGAAAAAAACGCTTGCGGTACAATTACGATTGGAATGAATTGTATGATCTGAAATTCACTGCTCGCAAACGAGGAGAGCAGGGTGCCGAGTGTTAATGCCGTTAAGGATAGGAGCAAATTAATAAGCAAAATGCTGCCTATGTTACCAACCATATATAGTCCCAGCACATCTACTGAGAACCATGCGATTAAAGTAGCTTGCAGAAGCGTGAATATGCCAAATCCGGTGAGGTAGCCAAGTACAACCTCAGAACGGCGAATCGGAGTAGTGAGCAAACGTTCAAGAGTACCGCTAGTTCTCTCCCGCAGAAAGGAAACGCCGGCAAGAATGAATACAAAGAAGAAAGAAAAGAATCCAATCAGCACGGGACCAAATGAATCGAAGGGCGCCATATCAGGACCGCCATGCAAATAATGGATGCTTAATGCTATACCACTGTTTCCTGTTTGCAAAGAGCTTTGCAGGAACAGCAGAACAGCTTTGTTGATCGAAGGATCGCTGCCTTCCAGAAGCAGCTCAGGAGTATCTCCTGTAAATTGCAGGATGGCGTCCAGCTTGCCTTCTTCCAGCGCCGAATAAGCGCTTTCATTTGTTTTATAATCAGTTATCGTGGCATTTGTGCCTTCGAATTTACTTGCAAGAGAGGGAGGAATATCGATTATTCCAATTGCAGGAGAAACCGATTGTCCGGCAAATACGAGCTTCATCAAGCTTAAAATAAGCAGCGGTGCTAGAAATAATAAGGCAAGCGTTCGTTTGTCCCGTAGGAATTGCCTAATGATTCGGATTGCCAGCGCACGTATTCTCATTGTTCCGCACCTCCTTTTTGTCCTAAAGCGATAAAGGCATCTTCAAGAGTGCTGCAGCCGGCTGACTCGATTATTGCCTGCGGTGTGTTGACCGCAATAAGCTTGCCATCACGGATCAGTCCTAATCGATCACATTTCATCGCTTCGTCCATCGCATGTGTAGTGACGATAATCGTCACGCCTTGTTTACTTAATGCGGTTAATTCCATCCAAATGGATTTGCGCAGAACGGGATCAATCCCGATGGTAGGCTCGTCTAAAATAAGCAGCTTAGGCTCGTGAAGCAACGCTATCGCGAGAGACAAACGTCGTTTCATGCCTCCTGAGTAAGTAGAAACTCCTCTGTGTAAATGCTGGGAAAGATCAACTAAGTCAGTTGCCATTTGAATGCGCTCTTTGAGCAGGGCTCCTTTTAAACCGAACATCGCTCCAAAAAAAGATAAATTTTGTTTGCCAGTTAATTCGTTATACAAAGCATCCGATTGGGCCATGTACCCAAAGCTCTGAAGCATACTAAGCTGGGGCATGGGGACACCCAGCATATGAACGGAACCCGCATCTGAACGATCGATACCTGTCATTATTTTAATTAGGGTCGTTTTGCCGGAACCGGATGGACCCAGAAGACCAAATAACTCACCCCGTGGGATGGAAAGCGATATATTGCTCAGCACCGTTCGAGAATGAAAGGTACGCGAAATATCTTTTAAATCTACAGCTGCTATTTCAGGATTCGAATTATGTACGTTTGTGGACATCGATTCTCACACTCCTTAGTTATTAGCATATGGCTGCGCTGCCGCAATCATTTCTAAGAAAAGGCTGTGATCAAAAGAATGAAAAGCCCCTTGAGCACAGCCTCAGAAATGTTATAAATTTGCCATTCGATAGAGCGGCATTAATGTTTCATATGTGCTGGATGCGAATGTCAGAAGTTTATTGCCGTCACGCAGGAGCGCGTCGTCAGCTTTGATATGTCGGCCAATCAGCAGCTCTGCTTTCTGGACATCGCGGAAGCGGACAAGCACGTCGTTCCAATCCTGCTTCGACATATCGCCGACAACGGTGGATTCTTTCTTCATATGATCCAATGAGAGCACATAATCTTTCGGTACTGTTGCGATAACTTGTTCCATTTGGTTTAAGAAGGCTCTAGCAATATTCGATTTATTAGGAACTTCGTAAATAAGCGCCAGCCAAAGAAATAAATGATCATCAAATAAGCCGAGCTGGAAATGGGGATGAGCTTTGTAGCCGCGTTTATTGCTGCAAATCGCCAACCATGTGTCTTTCGGCGGATTTACTTTGCGGCGGGCATGTCTGGCAACATGCAAATACATTTCATTGCCTGCATGGACGGCGACATCTACGCTCAGCTGTTCCCCGATTGCACGAAATTTAGGTTGAATTTGATTTTGTATGGCTGCCATTCTTTCCTCTAGCCCTTGCAGCTGGAAAACATCAAAGTCTGTTTGTGTAAAGCCTTGCAAATCTGTAGTAGTCTGTAAAGTCATTGCTGTTGTCGCTCCCTGTTTAACAATTATTGATGCAATAATTTCAAATAAAAAATAGCGATTTGCGTTCGATCACGGAGCTCCAGCTTATGCAGTATTTCCGTAATATAGTTTTTGATCGTTCCCTCGCTTAAAAATAATGAGGCTGCAATTTCTTTGTTGGATTTACCATCAGCGATATGACGAACAATTTGGCTTTCAGCTTGTGTAAGCCCGGCCATTGTTATTGTCTTGTTTAAATCTTTATCCCCGCGAGAAGGTTCAAGCATATCGGCCAGCTTGCGGGCAATATCAGGATGAATGAGCATCGAACCCTCGTGTACGGTCTTGATACCGCTTATGATTCGGCTAGGGGGAACATTCTTGAGCAAATAGCCGTTCGCTCCGTTACGAATTGCCTGCGCAATATATTCGTCATCGTCAAAGGTCGTTAAGATCAATACGGATGGCGGAGCATCAAGCGCTCGCAGCAGCTTCGTGCCCTCCACGCCGTCACAAACAGGCATCCGGATGTCCATAACCACAACGTCGACAGACTGCTGTCGAACAAATTCAGCTGCTTCTAGGCCATTCCCGCAAACACCGGCTACATGCAAATCACTGTCCAGCTCCAAGATTACGTGCATGCTTTCACGAATAAATGGATCATCGTCCACGATCAATACGTTAATCATAACGTGATTCCTCCAATTAAATGTACCAAGTTAGAAGCTATTCGCCAAGGAGCGGCAAAATCGTAGTAATGGAAAATTGCTCAGACTGCTGCCATTCAAGGCGACCGCCTATTAGTGCTATTCTTTCTTTCATGCCTCGCAAGCCTAGACCGGCTTCAATAGGCTCGGTCGGCAGGCTGCCATTATTGGACACCGTTAATGCAACGAAATTAGACTGAAATTGCAGCCTGACGGATACGGCAGTAGCGTTTCCATGGCGGACAGCATTGGTGATAGCTTCTTGGGCATTTTTGAACAAACTGAGTTCCATGCTTGGATACATAGGGCGGGGAAAGCCGCCAACCTCAAAGCTTACAGCTATTCCTAAAGCATCCACTGACTCTTCTACCAGACGGTCTAATGCGTAACGTCTCACATCACTGACATCTTCCGCAGTAAGCTTGCGAACGGTGCGGCGCATTCGCTCCATGCTATCCTGCAGCTGATCGCGTATTTGAGCAACCATTGCGCGAGAGCGCATCGTATCCGACTCGAATAGGTGCAGAGCAGCCTCTGACATCATCTTCACACGAATGAGTCGATGGCCGAGATCGTCATGAATATCTTTGGCTATCCGATTTCGTTCCTCGACTTGCGCGTAATGCTCAACCTGAGATGCATATTCAAGCATTCGAAGTCTTGCGGAATCTAATTGCTCATGACTTAGTGCCAGTGCTTCATATAAATCTTCTACTTTGTGCCGCTTATCCTCAAATTCATTGGCTGTATAGAGGATTGCCGCTATCGCAGCCCACAGCAGGAGCACAGCAATAATCAATTCATAATTTCTACCGCTGCTGCTCAGGACGATATAAAGCACAGCCAATCCGGCAATAGTCCAGCCTGCGCATACGTATGGTGCAGGTTTGCTGCGGAATGCCGCAATTAATGTGGAGAAAATCAGTAAAAATAAGACGCCTCCATATAGATAAGAAAGCGCTCCAAATCCGATGAGTTCGGCTAATAAGAACAGATTAGCCAGCTGCGGAAGCAGTCTGCCTGCTTTAATAAGAAGAAGAGCGAGCAATACAAGGGCTGTATAAGTAGCGTATGATCCTGCATCGATGTTGTTCATGCTTATGACGGCCGGTACGGCTACTAGCAGAATTCGAATGCGGTATAGCAATTTATTCATGCAGGAACATAGCTCCCTCATTAGAATTTGTTTCATTATAGCATAGCAGTGTGAATTGGATGAGCTAAATTATAATCATTCTAAATAACAATGATATGACTTATGTCACCGTTCAAAGGTGACTTTGTAGACCTGATGAGCTGCTGATTTTTTATTACAATTAAATAAACAATAACAAGCCGAAAGGATGTCCAACCAATGAGTCTCGTAGCATTCCGAGAAGTTGTCAAAAAATACGATACGGCGCTTACTGTCAATCATCTTACCTTCAATATCGAGGCGGGCGAAGTGTTCGGATTGCTCGGCCCGAACGGTGCCGGCAAGAGCACAACCATTCATATGCTTTCAGGCTTGCTTGAGCCCAGCGGCGGGGATATATTAGTGGACGGCTTCTCGATCCGCAAACAGCCGCTGGAAGTGAAGAAGAGAATCGGTCTTGTTCCTCAGGAGTTAGCTATTTACGAAGCCTTGACAGCACGAGAGAACGTTACCTTTTTTGCTAAGCTTTATGGTCTTAGAGGACAGCTGCTGCGTGATCGGGTGGATGAAGCGCTGCGATTTGTTGGTCTGCTGGATCGGGCGAAGGATAAGCCGCTCACATTCTCAGGCGGAATGAAGCGCCGGCTTAACATTGCATGCGCCATTATGCATCGGCCGAAGCTGATCATCATGGATGAGCCTACAGTGGGCATAGACCCGCAGTCGCGTAATCATATTTTGGAGTCAGTGAGAGAATTGAATCGATTAGGATCAACTGTTATCTATACAAGTCATTATATGGAAGAGATTGAAGCCATTTGCTCAAGAATCGGTATTTTGGATCAAGGCAAGCTTATTGCCTGCGGCACGAAAGATGAGCTGAAGCGCCAATCTGGCCAAGCGGAGAAGCTTATATTCGAAATTGATCGAGCAATAGAGCCGGCTTTACTGGAAATGCAGGAGCATCCGGGCGTAAAGCATGTGGATGTGGATAAGAACGGAACGGTTTTGGAAATTACAGTGAAGGAATCATCATCTATATTGCAGGATTTATTATTTATTGTTCAGAAGCACGGAATTAATCTTCGCAAGCTGACTCGGGTGGAGCCCAATTTAGAGTCGCTGTTTTTACAAATGACCGGACGCACATTGCGTGATGAATAGGAGGGCTGACGATGCGTTTATGGTGGACGACAGCTTGTTATGAGCTGATCAAATATAGTCGAATGCGTTCCGTACTCATTATTTTGATTGCTTTGCCCTTAGTGTTGATCTTACTGCTGGGCAGCGCATTCGATACGCATATTAAGCCAGCTAAGGTGGCATTGCATGTGGCGGATCGGGGTCAAATGAGAGAGAGTATAGACTTGTTCTGGAAGGATGAGGCAATAACGCCGTATATTCATGTTCTAGTGGCAGACTCCGAGAAGGAAGTCCAGGATTGGGTGAGTGAAGGAATAGCGGATTACGGTATCTACGTTCCAGAAAGCTTCTCCGAGAAGCTGCTTGCCGGTGAAATGGCGAAATGGCATACGTTCTCGGGACGTTATGGGGAGAAAAATATGGTTGCAGAAGCAGTAGTTGACAGATATATGGCCAATGTAAATTTAAATCTGGCTGCAGTCGCAACATTTGGTCCAAATTATAAGCCTGTAAACGAGAAGAGCGGTTCAGCAATGGTGTCAGGAGAGTCATTCCTTACTATTGGAACACTTGATGCTGGCGACAACCAAGTATTCGGCAAGGCTACTTCGATGCAATATTATTCAGTCGCATATTTGATTATGTTTCTTTTATATGGCGGAATGTCAGCTGCTTTGGCGCTGCTCGATCAGAAGGAGAACGGAACACTGCAGCGACTCTATGCTATACCAGTATCATTTCGGATTTCTGTTTTCGGAATAATTGTAGGGTCAGTTCTGCTGGCAGCGCTGCAGGCAATCATTATCATTGCATTTACAGCTTCCGTTTATGGCGTTGAATGGGGCAGACATTTTGGCTGGATCATGTTGATTTGCTTACTGACAGTAGCGGCTGGTGTTGGACTCGCAATCACGATTGCATCCTTTGCAGGAACTAGTAAAACGACACAAACCTTATTTTCTATACTCATATTCACGATGACCTTTCTCAGCGGAGGGATGATTGCCGGCATAGAAAGCATGATTGGGGATGTAAGTAAATGGACGATAAATTACTGGGCGAATTCCGGTCTGCGTGCGATTATGAGCGGGAATGACTCATTAGCTATATGGAATAATATCGGTATGTTAGCATTGATCTCCATTATTCTTACTATAATCGGTATTATAAGACTGCCAAAGGTGGTGAAGCAGCATGGCTAGCTTGCATATTGCCCTTCATTTGATTCGCAGGACGATGGGCTCGCGTCGCGGACTGATTATGAATGTCTTACTACCAACGATTATTTTGTCCATTATGGCTGGACTATTCTCTAATATGCAGGACAAAAGAGCTGTGATTCTAGTAAGCAATGCAGATAAAGGCGATTTAGGCTCCTATCTAGCAGCTTCAATGACCAAAGAAAGCTTATATGACGTGAGATTGGACCCTGCTTTCTCGGAGCAGGCGTTGAAGGCGGCAGTCCTTAACGGTGAAGCGGATGCAGCGGTTTATATTTCATCCGATTTCACTTCGGCACTTCTGGCAGGTGAGCAATCGAAAGCTGTACTTTACCGGAAGAATGAACAACTATGGAATGCATCGCTGGCTACCTTGCTTATGACGGAAGCGAATAAGCTGGCATCCACTGCAGAGCTTGCGCGTTCAGCTGGGAATGGCGGTGAAATGGATGTAAGGAAGCTTCATGCATTGCTTGATGCACAAGCGATTCCGAAAGCAACTGCCGAGAATGTCGGCATGAAGCTCGGGAAAATCGTTTCTAATCCGATGATGATTGGACTTATTCTTATGTTTGTTATGCTGCTGGTCAGTCAGTCTATCGGCTTTGTCATGGAGGATCGAGAGCATCGAACGATGGCAAGAATGTTTACGGCGCCGCTCCGGGCCATAGACATAGCCTTGGGCAACTTTATCGGCAGTTTGCTCGTAGGCACCCTGCAGCTCATTATCGTTTTAAGCATGACGTTTTTCGTATTTGGTTATTCACCCGGAACATCATTCGGCTCGATGCTGCTCGTACTGGAATGCTTCTTATTCGCAGCGGTAGGGCTAGCTTCGGCAGCTGCAGGTCTTGTGAGAAATAGTGCGCATTTGTCTAATCTTAATAATATTATTATTACGCCGAGCTGTTTGATAAGCGGTTGTTTCTTCCCGCTATCCATGCTGCCTGATTTCATACAAAAGCTTGCTAACTTTACTCCGCAGAAATGGGCGATTCAAGCAATCGATCGTTTAGGCGCCGATGGTACAATTAGTGATATCAAGCTGCAGCTTTTGATTTTATTATTATTTGCAGCCGTATTGATCGCTTTCGGTTCTGCTGTATTGAAGCCTAATCAAACGCATTAATGTAATCCGTTATTCAGTAAGCATTCGATCTTGACTTTGGGAGCATTATATTATAAGTTTGTGAAAACTTAACGACATATCAATTGCGTTGACCAAGACTATGTTATTCACAACACATTTATAACAGAGAGGAAGCCCGCAGGCTGCAAGGCTTCTATAAATGATTGAATAATTCCTATCTTGCGAGCTGCAGGGTACATTGTCCAATGAACCTCTGCCGGAATTTCTATTCCGTTATTCATTGAGAGCCGTATTGCTTCCTTGCGGCTAATTGAGGGTGGTACCACGAACGCATTCGTCCCTTACGAATGCGTTCTTTTTGTTTTTTATTCGGAAATATGACGAGCAGGGAGAATGTGAAATGAGACAAAGTCAATTATTAATGCCTACACTGCGCGAGGCGCCATCTGAAGCTGAGGCGGCCAGCCATCAGCTCATGCTGCGCGCTGGTCTAATCAGACAGCTTGCTGCTGGTATTTATACGTATTTGCCGCTTGGCCGACGCGTGCTGAGGAAGCTTGAACAAATCGTGCGTGAAGAGATGGATCATGCAGGGGCGCAAGAGGTATTGATGCCCGCTATGCAGCCTGCGGAGCTATGGCAGCAATCAGGCCGTTATGAGGTATACGGGCCTGAGCTTGTACGGTTACGTGATCGTCATCAGCGAGAGTTTGCACTCGGCCCGACGCATGAAGAGGTAATTACCGCTCTCGTACGCGGAGAGGTGAGCTCCTATCGTCAGCTGCCCTTAACGCTGTACCAAATTCAAACGAAATTCCGCGATGAGAAGCGACCAAGGTACGGACTGCTGCGCGGCAGGGAATTTCTAATGAAGGATGCCTATTCCTTCGACGAGGACTGGGAGGGACTGCACCGGAGCTATATGAATATGTATGAGGCATATAATCGGATTTTCACTCGGTGCGCCCTACGTTATCGCGCCGTTGAAGCGGATAGCGGTTCGATTGGAGGCGAGGGCGGAACACATGAGTTTATGGCGCTTGCCGAGATCGGAGAGGATACCATTGCTGCATGCAGCTGCTGTGATTATGCGGCTAATCTGGAACGCGCCGAATACCGTATGGAGCAGACTGTAACCAGCAAGCAAGAGCAGGAGAAAGAGGGTCTGCAGCGATTGCATACGCCAAATATTAAGAAAATTGAGCAGTTGGTTGAAGCTTTCAGCTTAGAAGCAGATCGGTTCATAAAAACGTTGATTTATGTCGCCGATGGCAGCCCTGTTGCCGTTATGGTTAGAGGTGACCATGAGGTGAATGAAATAAAGGTCAAAAATGCCCTGTCTGCTGTCACGCTGGAACTCGCAGATCAGGATACGACGGAGCGGGTAACCAATGCTCCAACAGGATTTGCTGGACCAATAGGACTTCCAATTCCCGTTTTGGCGGATCATGCAGTCATGGCAATGGAATCGGCTATAGCCGGCGCCAATGAGCGGGACTACCATATAGGAAATGTGAAGCCTCTTGTTCATTTGACTCATGCACATACTGGTGATTATCGCAATGCTGAAGCAGGAGATCATTGCCCGCGCTGTGAGGAAGGACGTTTAACGTTTCATAGAGGAATTGAAGTTGGACATGTGTTTAAATTAGGCACTAAATACAGCGAAGCCTTGCATGCGAAATTTCTGAATGCCGCAGGTTCAGAACAGCCCCTTATAATGGGCTGCTACGGTATCGGCGTTTCGCGCTTGCTCTCTGCCGTGCTGGAACAGCATTCGGATGAGAATGGAATCGTATGGCCGAAGTCAATTGCGCCTTATCAGGTGCATATTGTACCGGTTTCTGCCAAAGATCAGGTACAAATGGATGTAGCGGCGCATATCGAGGCGCGCCTGCAAGAGGCCGGCATTGAAGCCTTGCTGGATGATCGAGACGAGCGTCCGGGTGTGAAATTCAAGGATTCCGATCTAATCGGCATTCCGATCCGCATCGTCGTAGGGAAGCATGCGGCGGATGGCAAAGTAGAACTAAAGTATAGAAATGATGCGCAAGCACTTACAATAAGCATAGATGAAGCAGTCGCCAAAGCGTGTGAAAAATAGTACATTATATGCTATGAGGCTAGCAAAATTATAAAAGTCCATTAACGCCTATATAATAATCGATGACAATAGGGCGCATGCTGTTCCGAATGGAGACAGCAGCGCCCTTTTTTTCAATTAATCATTTGAAAGCATAAAATTAGTCAATAATCCAAGTTGCCATAACATAAGATGGAGTATAAGATAAAACTAAGAACAAATTATCAGAAGATTTCGTCAACTATCCACTATTCTGAAGCAAGGGAGGGATTGCCGTGAACAAAAGCCATGAAGTCGAATATTGCAATTTGGAGCTGCGATTTGACCGGCGGCAAATCCAAAATCTCATCCGCGATCTTATTCAGGAAGGGTACTCCTTGTATTGGAGCGAGACAGAGGGGCAGTTTCTCGTGTCCATCCGAACGGGCCGCAAACTCGTCAAGCTTCAATTCCAACGCATGAAAAACCGCTACAAAATTGTCGGCGATTATATTATCAAAGACGAGAAGCTTTCGGAATTGATTGAGAAACTGATTAATGACACACGTGGACATGCGGTTGTAAAGCGCATTAAAGATCGTCAAATCGTCATTGAGAGTATTATGTTCGGTGAGATTATACGACTCGTGGAGGTGTCCGGTATGGAACATCGGATTATTTATCAGAAGAAGCCTTTCGTTACAATTGAAGATATGATTAAAGCTTTTCAATCCAAGCGAGCGGAAGAACGGGCAATCGTCCTGCGTTATGAACTTGATTATGAGCTGTCAATGCTTTTCGACGCAATGCAAGGAAGCAATGAGGAAGCGATTGCAGAATCGAAAGAACGTCTAATGGCATTACGCACGGAAATGCTACAACTGGAGCTCTGATGATAAATGGCTGTTCGTATATTCAAACATAAAACGATCTAATGCTGTGAGGAAGCCGCAGACATTGATCGTTTTTATGTTGCGATACTATGCTTGCAGAAGCGAAATTCAGCACAACGATGCATAATAGGTTTGGCTTTTCCGTGTTATATAAGGTAAACTTTTTAAAGGGGTCAATATTTCTAATGTGGAATCACGACAATTTTCCATGCAAATAGTTTTCTTATCGGTTTAAAAAGAGTAAAATGAAACTATTGTGACCCAAAATAGATGATGAAGGATGGACGAACCAGATGTCAAAACAGCAAATTGGTGTTATCGGATTAGCAGTAATGGGCAAAAATTTGGCCCTTAATATTGAGAGCAGAGGTTTTACGGTATCGGTGTTCAACCGTTCCCGCGAGAAAACGGATGATCTAATTCAAGAAGCATCCGGTAAAAATCTAGTTCCGACATATACAATTGAACAATTTGTACAATCACTTGAAGTGCCGCGCAAAATTCTAATCATGGTTCAAGCTGGAGCTGGAACAGATGCAACGATCGATTCACTCGTTCCGCATTTGACAGAAGGCGACATCATCATTGACGGCGGAAACGCATATTTCCCTGACACAGTGCGCCGCAGCAAAGACTTGGAAGCAAAGGGCTTCCGTTTCATTGGTACTGGCGTATCAGGCGGCGAAGAAGGCGCTTTGAAAGGACCTTCCATTATGCCTGGCGGTCAGAAATCCGCTTACGAGCTGGTTGAACCGATTCTGACTGCGATTTCTGCAAAAGTTGGCGACGACGCTTGCTGTACATATATCGGACCAGACGGTGCCGGTCATTATGTGAAAATGGTACATAACGGAATTGAATATGGTGACATGCAGCTTATTTGCGAAGCATATGACCTGCTCAAAAATGTACTAGATGTAAGCGTTGAGGAGCTTCATGAAATTTTCTCCGAGTGGAACAAGGGCGAGCTGGACAGCTACTTAATCGAAATCACAAGAGATATTTTCTCGAAATATGATCCAGAAACAGGCAAGCCTATGGTGGACGTCATTCTTGATTCCGCTGGTCAGAAGGGTACTGGTAAATGGACTAGCCAAAGCTCGCTTGATCTTGGCGTACCGCTCTCCATTATTACAGAATCCGTATTTACACGCTTCTTGTCTGCAATGAAGGAAGAGCGCGTTGCTGCAAGCAAAGTGCTTAGTGGTCCTGCTAAAGTTCCTTTCCAAGGCGACAGAGCAGCATTCATTGAAGCTGTGCGCAAAGCGTTGTTCGCTAGTAAAATTTGCTCATACGCACAAGGCTTCGCTCAGATGCGTGCAGCATCCGAAGAATTTAACTGGGATCTTAACTACGGCGAGATCGCGATGATTTTCCGCGGCGGCTGCATTATCCGTGCCCGCTTCCTGCAAAACATCAAAGATGCATACGACCGTGATGCAAACCTGCGCAATCTTTTGCTTGATCCGTATTTCCAAAATATCGTGGAATCATACCAAAGCGCATGGCGTGAAGTGATTTCGATTGCCGTGACGAACGGTGTGCCGGTACCTGCTTTCTCAAGCGCGATTGCTTATTTCGACAGCTACCGTACAGAACGTTTGCCTGCGAACCTTCTTCAAGCGCAGCGTGACTATTTCGGCGCTCACACTTTCAAACGCTTGGACAAAGAAGGAAGCTTCCACTTCAACTGGATTCAGTCCTAATAAATTGTCTACTCGGCGGTCTTTCCGCTGGGTGCATGATGGTATAGACCGTAAGCAGCCTGCCGCAGCCATTCGCGTAGACGATGGGCTTCTTGATCGCTGTAATGTCTGCGATGCACCAGCGACATGGCTGCTTCGGCAAAGAAATGAAAGTTTTGCATTAAACGTGGCTGTGAAAGATCCATTAAAGCTGGATCTTCGTCAGCCACCTTTTTTTTAATATACTCAAGCATCCAGACTACATCCTCACGGCAAAGAGGATGGTCGGGATGTAGAATACGATCCATTCGCTGGCGAGATTTGTAAAGAGCGGATAACTGAGGATCACCGTTCATCGCTAATGTCACTCCTATCCTTAAATAAGCATCTTTATCATCCATACGGCATATGCAGCTTTTTTATACCCTAGACTTACAAAAAAATGATATGATGTTGATGAAAAATGGTAGGGAATGAATGAAAAGGGTGAAACGGTGACGATGGAAAGGCAATATTCTAACAAATTAGTGCTAATCGGATTTATGGGAACCGGCAAATCAACTGTGAGCAAGCTGCTCTCGGAACAGCTTGGCTGGAAGCGCGTTGACGGAGATGAGGAAATTGAAAGACTCGAGAAGAAATTGATTTCTGAAATCTTTGCAAGTGACGGTGAAGCGGGCTTTCGCCTAATTGAAACGAAAGTATTGGATATGATTTTGTCTGATGAGGAGCCTGCTGTAGTTGCAACCGGTGGCGGCGCCGTATTAAGTGAAACAAACCGGCAGCTTATGCTGAGCAAGGGTTTTGTCGTCGCGTTGAAGGCAAGCCCAGAGCAAATTCTCGCCAGAGTAAATGCCGATACGGCGCGTCCTTTGCTTCAAGGCAATGCAGAAGAAAGAGTGAACGCCTTGCTGGAGCAGCGTAAAAACGTTTATGATTTCGCCCATCTTACAGTCGATACGACTGCAATGACGGCATCCGAGGTTGTTTCATCCATTATGAAACAATGGAATACAAAGCAATAAACGACGCATGAAGACGTCTTAAGACGGATGAAGCGTATATTTTAATGTAAAAGGGGATCATTCTAACTATGGACGTTTTAGTGACACCAACGCCAAGGCTTGAAGGGGAGCTTCAAGCACTCTCTTCCAAAAATTATACGACTCGCTACTTGCTGGTCGCGGCACTAGCAGAAGGCACAAGCACCATTTATTATCCTGCACACAGTGAGGATAGCGACGCGATGCGCCGTTGTATTCGCGATTTGGGTGCTATTGTAGAAGAGGATGATGAGAAAATTGTCATTACTGGCTTTGGACGTCATCCTAAGCCCGTTGAGCAGCTTGATGTAGGCAATGCAGGCGCAGTGCTGCGCTTTCTCATGGCAATTGCTGCTTTATGCCCGGATGTTACGTTTATTAACAGCTATCCGGATTCGCTAGGCAAACGTCCTCACAGCGATTTGATCGAATCTTTAACGTCAATGGGTGTAGACATTGAACATCAGGAAGGTAAGCTGCCGATTCGAATTCGCGGCGGTGCGCCTAAGGGCGGCAAAATTCAAGTATCCGGAAATATTAGTTCGCAATTTTTGAGCGCATTATTATTTTTGACGCCATTGCTTCAGGAAGACAGTGAAATTGAAGTTCTTCATGACTTGAAATCGAAGATCGTAATTGGCCAGACGCTGGAAGTGCTGGAGCAAGCGGGGATTATTATTCACGCGGATGAGGATTATATGCGTTTCCGCGTTCCAGGCGGTCAAAGCTACGCTGCCAAGACCTATAGCGTCCAAGGCGATTATCCGGGATCAGCGGCGATACTTGCTGCTGCCGCTGTAACGGAATCGGATGTTATCGTTCATCGTTTGGAGGAAAAAAGCAAACAGGGCGAGCGTGCAATCGTTGATGTTCTCCAAATGATGGAGGTTCCGCTTACGCATGAGAATGGGATCGTTCATGTTAAAGGCAATCGAAAGCTTAAAGCGGTAGAGTTCGATGGCGACCACGCGACCGATGCGGTTCTGGCTATGGTAGCTGCTGCCGTATTTGCGGAAGGTACTTCCCGTTTCTATAATGTAGAAAACTTGCGTTATAAAGAGTGTGATCGCATAACCGATTATTTGAATGAGCTGCGCAAAGCAGGCGCAAACGTGGAAGAGCGTCAAGCGGAAATTATTGTACACGGTCGTCCAGAAGGCGTCGAGGGCGGCGTTGAAATTAATGCGCACTACGATCACCGAGTTATTATGGCTTTAACTATAGTTGGGCTTCGCTCGAAGGAGCCGATTCGCATCCGCGATGCGCATCATGTCGCAAAGTCATATCCTATTTTCTTCGATCATCTATTAGCATTAGGTGCGAAGGTTGAATGGATTGAAGGTTAAACCAGGCGCTTTCCGGCTTTTGTTGGACCCATTATAAATAATGAGGTGTTAATGATGGCATTTGAGAATCCTACACGTGAGCAAATAAAGGACATTTTGCAAAACAGTATGAATATTGCGGTTGTCGGTTTATCTGATAAGCCGGATCGGGTTTCGTATATGGTCTCAGAGGCCATGCAGGCGAAAGGCTATACTATAATTCCTGTTAACCCAAATGCCGATACCATTCTGGGACAAAAAAGCTATGCTTCGCTTAAAGACATCCCCGTTCAAGTGGATATTGTTAACGTGTTCCGTAGAAGCGAATATACGCCGCCTGTAGCGGAGGAGGCCGTCGCAATCGGAGCAAAAACATTATGGCTGCAGCTGGGGATCGCAAGCGAGGAAGCGGCAGCTATAGCTGTTAGCGGCGGTCTTCAGGTTATAATGGATCGCTGTATTAAGGTGGAGGACTCTATCCTGCTTCCTGGCGGAAAACCCAAAACATAACTGTTATAAAAAAAGCGTCACTCCAACACAATAAGAAGGCTTTGAGTTCGAGTGCCTGCCTTGCTTTTCATTTCGTAAATGAAGGCAGAGCAGGCAATCGTGACTTAAGGACACATTATGATTGTAATCCAAGGAGGATACGACGTGAATCAATTGTCGCAACAACCGGGTAACTACCAAGGACAACAGAGCTTCCTGAACCAAGGCAATCAATTCGAGCCGACTGGCTTCGTACAATCGCATTATCAAGGACAGCTCAGCCAACCGACTTTCGGCAGACAAACGAACTCCATTGTTTCGAATACGCCGGGCGGTTATCAAGCGTCAAATTCTTACAGCCAAGGCGCGCAGCACTATACCCCGTCTAGCTATAACCATTTCTCGCAACCGGTAGGAACGAACAATTCATTCAATTCGCATCAACCGGTTCAAAGCTACGCCCAGTCTCCTGCTACTGCATTTGGCAGCGTTGGTCCAGTAATCGCGCATGTTGGCTATCAAGCTGGCCCAGACAACCAGCATAACTATCATCAGCCGCAAGCATCGCATTTTGGTTACGGAACACAGTATTCACAACAAGCAGGATCTGGTTATGGCGGCCAATCCCATTCGATGGGGCAAATGGGGCAATATAGCCAATCTGCTAACCAATATGGCGGTCAATCGCAATCGTATGGCCAACAAAACTATGGCGGCATGACGCCAACGCATTCGAACACATCCATCCATCCGGTATATGAGGCGACGAATGCTTATCAACAAGCTGGGCCCGTTATTTCTCAAATAGGCTGGCAAGCAAACAGCGCAGCATACTCCGGCGGAAATCGTTAACATCGTTTTTAAACATGAAGAAAAGAATCATCAACATTGGCGGGCCTTCACGGCTCGCCTTTTTATTTTGACAAAAACTTAGCAAACGCTTAACATCGTTATATAATATTTATTAGGGAGGTGTATGATGATTTTCATAGGAAGCCTGCAGCAGCTCGGCAGAGCATTTATGCTGCCGATGATTGTATTGCCGGGGGCGGCAATTTTTTTGAGTTTAAGCAAACTCCCCTGGGATTACATAGGACTGCCAGGCATGGAGGGTTATTTAGTAACGGCTAGTGAAACGATTTTTACGTTTCTGCCATATATATTTGCCCTGGGCATATCTCTAGGATTAACTGGAAATGCTCTCGCTGCCGGCATGGCTGCGCTGCTGGGCATGATCATTTATAGCGGTATTACGGGGACAGCAGAAGTTCCGATTGAACCAACCGTTCTTATTGGATCTCTAATCGGTATTTTGGCAGGTGTAAGTCATGAACGATTAAAGAGCTTAAAACTTCCGGAGTACATACAGTTTTTTGGAGGGCCTCGGTTCGTACCATTATTTGTTAGTTTTATTTCTTTGTTTTTCTCCATAGGTATGATAAGGTTCGCACCTTACTTGCAGCAAATGCTTATTAAGCTTGGTGAAATTGCTGCATCGGGTGGCGGCTTTGGTGTTTTTTTATACGGCTTCGTACATCGGATTTTGGTTGTTTTTGGCCTTCATCATTTAGTCAGTCATGTATTTTGGTTTCAAATCGGCAGCTATGAAACACCTGCTGGTAATATGGTGTATGGCGATTTGCCGCGCTTCTTTGCAGGAGACCCAACTGCCGGTGCGTTCATGGCGGGATTATATCCCACGATGATGTTCGCTTTGCCAGCTATCGCTTTCGCGATTATTCATGAAGCTCGCGAGGATTTAAAGCCCAAAATCCGAAAAACGTTTCTATACGCGGCATTAGCATCATTTCTAACCGGTGTAACCGAGCCGGTGGAGTTTGCGTTTTTGTTCGTGGCTCCTTATCTCTATGTCGTACATGCTATTCTGTCCGGCATTATTATGTGGCTGACCTACGAGCTAGGCATAAGGCACGGCTTCTCATTCTCGGCAGGGGCGATTGATTTCGCTATTAATGAGCATCTGGCAACGCGCGGGTGGCTCATCATACCGATTGGTATTGTAGTTGGCTTCGTTTATTATTTCTTATTTCGTTGGGCCATTCGCCGCTTCCGCATTCCGACACCCGGCCGCGAAGAAGGCTCGCAGCTTGACGAATGGGCAGGGGATATCCCTTATCGCGCTCCACTCATCTTGCAAGCCATTGGCGGCAAGCAAAATATTGAGAGGATGGAGTCATGCATTACGAGATTGCGGCTTAAAGTTTCGGACGAGAAGCTGCTTGATGTAAATGCTCTTCGAAATCTCGGAGCAGCAGGCGTAATTCGACTTGGAGGGGGACATGTTCAGGTTGTCTTCGGAACGTTTTCTGAGCTTATTCGCGAGGAAATGGTCAAAACCATACATCGCGACCAAGCACAGGTACTGTTCCATTCTCCTATGCAGGGACGCATGATTCCGCTCGAAGAGGTTCCGGATCCGATTTTTGCCGGCAAGCTTGTAGGGCAAGGCGTTGCCTTTATACCGGACAAAGGTGAACTTGTATCGCCAGTGAAAGGTAAAGTTATTCATATTTATCCGACTATGCATGCCATTGGCATATTAACGCCAGAGGGGCTAGAGGTGCTTCTGCATATCGGTATCGAAACGTCCAGACTCGCGGGCAAAGCTTATTTCAAGGCAGTCGTGAAAGAAGGCGACGAGGTGACGCCAGGCATGCTCCTCATTCAGTTTGACTTGCAACGAATCCGCAAGGAAAGCAAGTCGCTGGCTACACCAATGGTCATCACGAATTCTGATCTTGTACACTCATGGCGCTTCGCACCGTTCAAAGCGGTGAAAAAAGGACAGTCCTCGGTAATGTCAGTTGTACTGAAAGAGAGAAATAGTGGAGGGGAAACACAATGATTCAAGGTATAGGAGCGTCTGCAGGCATAGCGATTGGGAGATCGTTTGTGCTTCCTAATTGGGAGTGGGAGCTGCCGGAGCAAAAGATAGATGTTGCCGATTTTGCCCGCGAGTTCGAACGTGTGTACGAAGGCATTCGTACATCCAAGTCGGAAATTGAACAGATCAAGGATGATCTGAGAGATGTTGTCGGCTCGGAGGAAACCCATATATTCGATGCTCATATAGCCATTTTGGACGATCCTGTTTTTATGAATGAAATACAAGGCATCATCCAGCGTCAGTATAAAGCTGCTGAGGTAGCTGTTAAGGAAGCTATTGATCATTTTGTAACGATGTTTGATCTGCTGGATGATGAATATATGAAAGAAAGAGCTCTTGATATTAAGGATGTAGGAAACCGATTGCTGAAGCATTTGCTTGGCGCTCCAGAAATTACGCTGCCGTCGGATACACAGCCATTTATCCTCATCGCCAAAGAGCTTTCTCCTTCACAGCTTGCTCATATTAATCCAAAGCATGTGCTTGGCATTGTAACGCTTGCTGGAAGCACGACCTCACATTCCGCCATAATGGCGCGTGCATTAGGCGTGCCGCTTGTTGTGGGCGTTGAGCCGAAGCTTCCAGAGCCGATTCAAACAGGCCAAACCATAATTATTGACGGAAGTGATGGGTCGCTGTTCATCGATCCAGCGGAGCATATTATCGATGCCTATACCGAGCTTCACATTCGGCAAGAAGAGGCGAAGAAGAAGCTGCACGACATTGCACACCATATTTCCATCACCCCTGACGGCAAGACGTTGGAGCTAGCAGCAAATATCAGCTCTTACAAGGAGCTTGAAATTGCATTGTCGAGCGGAGCTCATGGCGTCGGCCTTTTCCGAACGGAGTTTTTGTATATGGATCGGCATCGTTTTCCAATGGAAGAGGAACAATTCGAGGTTTATCGCAGTGTAGCTGAGAAGCTTGGCGGCGAGCCACTCGTTATTCGTACTTTGGATGTTGGCGGTGACAAGCAGCTCGACTATTTCGAGCTTCCGGAGGAAGATAATCCATTCTTAGGCTATAGAGCTATTCGTATTTCGCTTGATCGACAAGATTTGTTCAAAACTCAGCTTCGCGCCATATTACGGGCAAGCTGCTACGGGCAGATCAAGCTGATGTTTCCGCTAATTTCTTCTGTTGACGAGGTAAGAGCAGCAATAGCGGTACTGAATGAGGCGAAGGGCGAGCTTGAGCAAGCAGGCATTCCTTATGACAGAAGCATGAAAATCGGAATTATGATTGAAGTGCCTGCCGCGGTCATGATTGCTGATTTGCTGGCGGAAGAGGTTGATTTCTTCAGTATTGGAACCAATGATTTAGTTCAATTTACATTAGCAGTGGATCGGATGAATGAAGAAATATCGCATTTATATGAGCCGTATCATCCTGCATTAATCCGTATGCTGCAGATGACGGTTGATGCCGCTAAACGAAAAGGGATTACGGTAGGTGTATGCGGAGAGCTGGCAGGTGATTTAAGAGCGCTGCCGATTTGGCTTAGCCTTGATGTAGATGAGCTTAGCATGTCCTCGCATTCCATACTGCTTGTGAAGGAAAGATTGCTTTGCACGACGCAGGAGGACAGCCGGGCTGTATATGAGAAGTTGTTCGGGTGTCGAACCAGTACCGAAATTTTAGAACATTTGAATGGCTTTATGAAGGCAATAGACCACAAAACAGCGAATGGTTAAACCATTCGCTGTTCTAATGCATCTACGAAAGCTTTGGCATACGGAGGGAGATCTGGCGGGCGTCTAGCAGATATGAGGTTCCCGTCTACGACGACTGCCTCATCAAACCATGTGGCGCCTGCATTTTCCATATCATCACGAATACCGGGTGTAGAGGTTACTTTACGCCCTTCTAAGATTTTTGCCGAGACTAGAACCCAGCCTGCGTGACAAATTTGACCAATCGGCTTATTAGCCGCATTTAGCTCTTGTACAAGCTGCAGTACTTTCGGATAACGGCGCAGCTTATCGGGAGCCCAACCTCCAGGTACAAGCAAACCGATGACATCCTCGCTGTTCACCTCATCAAAAGACAGATCAGCCACAGCTGGCACGCCATATTTGCCAATATGTTTTTTTCCTTTTTCCGGACCTGCATAAAGCACGGTAGCACCTGCTTCGCGAACACGGTAAACGGGATACCATAGCTCTAAATCTTCAAATTCGTCGTCCAGCAAGCAGATGACCGTTTTGTTTTGCAATGACACGCTATTCCCCTCCATCTATAAAATATCTCTATCATTGTAACGAAGGTGAAACGATGAAGCAAACAAACGCTGTCTATCCTTCATTTCGTTAGGTTAGACTTATCCGCCTGATGTGCGGAATAATTGTATCTTGTATCTGGGCGGCTATCTGGAGGTCCATTGCAGCGGTGTCTCCAATCGGCTGGATTTGGAGAATTATCTCCTCTTACTGGATCATACATATTCATTATTAGCCAGTTACAAGTAGCAAAAATTACATACAGAACGAAGCAGGGATTTTCGCGAAAAAGGTCGAATCATTTATATCATATAACTCTGTTAGAGATGCTCAACTGCTATAAGAAGGAGTGGACCATTTTGCACAAGCGGTGTCATTGTGGTGACATCATGAAGATGAAACTGCGCACAGTTATTTACTCAGGGAAGGTGGAAATCGATAACGTTCCGATCTACTCCTGCACGGCCTGCAACAGGAGTGAGGTATTTCCTGAGGTAAAACCAGATTTAACGGGATTGATCTCCCAGCTTGGAGCCGAGCCAGATAAACAAACTTTCCTTTTTAATGAATGCAATGAATGGGCAAATTTGTTGGTGGAGGCGAAGGCTGGCAAGGGCATGATGGACCAGCCTGCCGTAGAGAGATTGATTGAGAAACGAATCAACAAACTGCTGGATTTGTATTTGCTAGCCCAGTCGCTTAATGATGAAGCATGGATTCAAGATTTAAAGAAAAGACTAGAGCAATTAAGTAGGCGAACGCTGCGTACATAGAGGACTTGAACACACCCTTTATATATTCTTTTGAATAACTCATTAGTTATTCTGATGAATAATAGAGGGTGTCATTTTGTGTATACCTAGTTCAACGACATAGAAGTAAATTTCTTAATTCCAGAACTTCTCGTAATAATTATGTAAAATAAGGTAAAACATGACTTGTGAATAATTCATGAAAAATCAATGAAAGCTTGGAGTATCACGGTTTTTGCCGCCTTTTGTTTTGCGTTGCCAATCCCTTTATGCTATGATTACGTTAATATGTGGCGTACGTAAATAATAAATCTGAGCTAATGGAGAGAAGCAATGTGACGGTAACTATTTATGATGTAGCAAGAGAAGCAGGAGTGTCAATGGCTACGGTTTCTAGGGTTGTGAACAGCAATCCCAATGTGAAACCAGCAACAAGGAAGAAAGTATTTGAAGCAATTGAACGGCTAGGATATCGTCCGAACGCGGTAGCACGCGGTCTCGCAAGCAAGAAGACGACAACAGTAGGCGTAGTTATTCCCGATATCTCTAACGCTATTTTTGCAGAGGTAGCTCGCGGTATTGAAGATATTGCAAATATGTACCATTACAATATAATTTTGTGTAATGCCGATAAGAAGAAGGATAAAGAAATCCGTGTTATCAACACGCTATTGGAGAAACAGGTAGACGGATTGTTATTCATGGGCGGTGCAGTTACGGAAGAGCATCTGCAAGCTTTCAAAACAGCTAATGTTCCGATCGTATTATGCGCTACGTCAGACGAAAGCGGGCAAATTCCTTCTGTCGACATTAATCATGAGGAAGCGGCGTTTGATGCTGTTAAGCTGCTGCTCGAGCAAGGCCATAAACGAATCGCAATGATCAGCGGTACGCTTCAGGACCCATCAATCGGTTATGCGAGATTCCAAGGCTATAAGAATGCGCTGGAATCAGCTGGTATTGCATATGACGATACTTTAGTGCGGATTGGCAATTACCGTTATGAATCAGGTGCAGACGCGATGAAATATTTCATTGAGCTGGACGAGCGTCCGACAGCTGTATTTTCGGCAACGGATGAAATGGCGATTGGAGCTATTCACAGCATTCAGGATGCAGGCCTAAGAGTGCCTGACGATATCTCGGTCATTAGTGTTGATAATAGCCGTATGGCATCCATGGTCCGTCCGCAGCTTTCTGCTGTAGCTCAGCCGATGTATGATATCGGTGCGGTTTCAATGCGCTTGCTGACGAAACTGATGAAGAAGGAAAATGTTGACGAGTCCAAAGTCGTGCTTCCGCATGAGATAGTTCAACGTCAATCAGTCGGAGGAATATAGAAAAAATGTCGTTTGCTAAAATTGGAATTATAGGCGCTATGGCGGAAGAAATTGAATTGCTGCATGAGCATGTGGACGTAGTGTCTGAGATTACAAAAGCAGGAATAACGTATTACGAAGGCACGCTTCATGGCAAAGCCGTTATCTACTGCAAATCTGGTGTAGGCAAAGTCAATGCAGCTGTATGTACACAAATATTGCTTGATTTGGGCGCAGATTCTGTTCTGTTTACCGGTGTGGCCGGAGCAGTGGATCCGCAGTTGAACATAGGAGATATCGTGGTATCGACAAGCTGTATTCAGCATGACATGGATTGCTCGCCGCTTGGCTTTGCCCGCGGAACCATTCCATTTCACGTTAGATCAGAATTTCCTGCAGATGAACGATTAGTCGAGCTTGCTGCCGCAGCAAGCGAACGTCTCTTTTCTGGACGCAGTCTGAAAGGAAAAGTTCTGTCAGGCGATCAATTTATTGCAAGCCGCGAGACGGTCAAGCTGCTGCATGAAACGATGCAAGGCGCATGCGCAGAGATGGAAGGCGCTTCGGTGGCGCAAGTATGCGATATGAATGAAATTCCATTCGTTATTATTCGATCGATGTCTGACAAGGCGGATGGTTCAGCCCATGTGAATTTTTCGGAATTCACTGTGACGGCTGCCAATAACTCTTATCAGATTATTGATGATATTGTTCAGCACGCTTAATAAAACACCCAATAAAGAAAGCAACAGTATGGAGAAATTGTCCAAGCTGTTGCTTTTTTTTGTTGATTGGAGGCACCAAGCCCAACAGCATTCATAAATCTTGTATGGCAATGGCTTGGATAACTCTATTCTTCTCCGTTATTTCAGCGCGTCTCGGAATAGGCTCGATGCTGTTAATATCGTCGAGCCACTGCGGAGGGAGCTCAAAGGGGCTAATGGTGCTCCAATGTTTGAGCCAGCTCTCGGGCAGCGGCAGCTCTATGCCTGCAGCAATGGCTTCAGCTATGGGATGATTAATCATCGTAAGCCAAACGAGCGACCACGCTCTTGGCACCACGCGAAAAATATCATAGCCTCCTCCTCCGAGAGCAATCCATCGACCATCTGTATGCTCGTGTGCCAGCTCATGGATAATCGCTGGAATTTCAGCATAAATGCGCATGCTGCAATGAACATGGGAGAGTGGATCGAACACATGTGCATCGCAGCCGTGCTGGCTAATAATAACATCCGGTTTAAAAGCCGCTATCACTTTGCGAATCGTGACATTAAAGCTCTCCAGCCATGAATCGTCTTCCGTATAAGGCTCAAGCGGCACATTAAAGCACGCGCCAAAGCCATGATCAATACCCTTTTCATGCACAAATCCAGTTCCAGGAAACAGAAACTTGCCTGTTTCATGAATCGAGTAGGTGCAAACGTCTGGATCATCGTAAAAAACCCATTGCACACCATCTCCATGATGAACATCAGTGTCGATATACAACACGCGTGCGCCATACGTTTGTCGGATATGCTTGATAGCGACAGCTGCGTCATTGTATACGCAAAAGCCTGATGCGCGATCAGGAAAGGCATGATGAAGCCCTCCGGCAAGATGGTAGGCATGCTTGGCTCTTCCTGTCATAACCGCGTCAGCGGCTGCTACAGAGCCGCTGACGATCGTCATTGCTGCCTTGTGGATGCCAGGGAAATAAGGTGTATCCTCTGTATGCAGGCCGAATTGCTCTGCAACCGCATTGCCTTCCTCATAGCTATGCTGCTCGCTCAATTGTTTGACAGCATTGAAATAGTCAGTACGATGAACAAGTGAAAGCAGCTCCTCTTCTGAGTAAGCAGGGGGAGTTTCAAGCTGTTCCTCTTTCAAAGCATCCACTGCTTTAAGCAAATCGATTGTAATAGTAAGACGAAGAGGATCGAATGGATGCTCCTCACCAAATTTATATCCGTTTGAATTGAAATCATGTATGAAAACAGCATCAGACGCCATCCCTATCCTCCTAAAAGGTTTGCGAAGCAAACCTATCTTCGTAAGCATAAGCCAAGGTTTGCGAAGCAAACCTATCTTCGTAAGCGGTGCTTAATACATAAATCGTTGACGAAAGCGTACGCGGTCGAAATGCTCCACGGAGCTTAGCGGAACTTCCTTGCCAATTCGGACCATCAGGCAATTGGCCGGGTGGGAGCAAATCTCGGGATCATCAGTAGCGAACCAGACCATTCCGACAGATTTCATTAATTTTTCCATCATTTTACGATAGTCCCAAACATTCAGCTTTGTGCCTTCGAGATCCCAATGCCAATAATATTCAGTCGTAAAAATAATTACATTTTCCAGCTGCTCCTCTGCAAATGCGAGCTGTATCATTTTTTTGCCTATGCCGTAACCACGATAGTCATCGGCTACTTCAATGGCCCCAAGCTCGATAAGATCGACCATACCGCCTTCGGACCAGCGCTCCAGCTCATCTGCATAGTGAAATGTCACATAGCCGACGATGGTGTTTCCTTCACGAGCCAGAATGATTCGCCCTTCATCCAATCCGGCTATTTCAACAAGCGCTTCATGCTGCTCATGGGGTCTGCGAAATGCGTCCAACGACTTATGCATATTCATCCCGGCAAGTCTCTCGGGTGGAACAGGGCCTTCTATGATTAGCTCGCGGCTTGCGTCTAGAGCGAGCTGTTCTCGCTGCAAGCGCTTTCGATGTTCCAAGGCTCTACCCCCTTTGCCTATATAGTTCGGTCTGTTTGCACATCTCTAATATTGTTTATAACAAACATTTAGAGAAATGAAAAGCATAGTCGAATAGAAAAAAGTTATGCTATAATAGGTTTGGCGGTTTAAAGCCATTGGGAGCGCAACTGTTGTCAGCTTGTCTGCCTCAAGCTTGACTTGGTTTTGTAAGCGTATTCTCTTGGGTGATGATAGACAGATTTGATGGGAGAGTGACAATATGATCAACTTGCATCAGGAACGAATTCCAGCTACAGCAGCTAATCCAAATTTAAAAAATTACGAGGAAGCCGCAGGTTCGTTTGACTGGAATCAAATCGAGAGCCAATTTAGTTGGCACAGTACGGGTAAAGTGAATATGGCTTATGAAGCAATTGACCGTCACCTCGAGCAAGGCAGAGGGGACAAGATCGCACTTTATTACAGCGATAATGAACGGGATGAATCCTATACATTTGAGCAGCTCAGTAAGCAATCCAACCGATTCGCGAATGTGCTGCGCAAGCTGGGCATCAACAAGGGCGAGAGAGTGTTTATTTTTATGCCGAGAACGCCTGAGCTTTATTTCAGCGCACTAGGAGCTTTGAAGATCGGTGCTGTTGTAGGACCGTTATTCGAGGCATTCATGGAGACGGCGGTAAAGGATAGACTAAAAGACAGCGAAGCAACAGCGATTATAACAACTCCTGCTTTATTTAAACGAATTAAACGTGATGAGCTGCCTGACCTAAAGCATATTATTGTATTTGGTGAAGGCGTGCCGAAGGAAGAGGGCATTATTGATTTTGCCGAAGAGATGGCAGCTGCTTCCGACCAAGCTGAGATAGAATGGCTTGACCGCGAGGATGGTCTAATTTTACATTATACATCTGGCTCTACCGGTAAACCAAAGGGTGTTTATCATGTTCAGAATGCTATGGTGCAGCATAAGTATACAGGACAGATTGTGCTTGATCTGAAAGAGGATGATATTTACTGGTGTACAGCCGACCCAGGCTGGGTAACCGGTACCTCGTACGGCATATTCGGGCCATGGCTTAACGGCGTCACAAACGTCATTCGGGGCGGTCGCTTCAGCCCGAGCGATTGGTATAGCGTAATACAGAAATACGGCGTAACCGTCTGGTACAGCGCTCCTACGGCATTCCGGATGCTAATGGGAGCAGGAGACGATATTTCGCAGCAGTTTGATCTTTCCAGCCTGCGTCATGTGCTTAGTGTCGGAGAACCATTGAACCCAGAAGTAGTCCGTTGGGGTATGAAGGTTTATGGCCAGCGTATTCATGATACGTGGTGGATGACGGAAACAGGTGCGCAGCTTATTTGCAACTATCCGAGCATGGATATTAAGCCAGGTTCAATGGGTAAGCCATTGCCAGGCGTTAAGGCTGCCATTATTGACGATAACGGCAATGAGGCGCCGCCTTATCGAATGGGCAATTTAGCTATCCAGGTTCCTTGGCCAGCGATGATGCGCAAGGTTTGGAATAATCCTTCGAAGTACGAGGAATATTTTTACGTGAAGGGCTGGTATATTTCGGGCGATTCCGCATACATGGATGAAGACGGTTATTTCTGGTTCCAGGGACGTATTGATGATGTTATTAACACCGCTGGAGAGCGGGTGGGCCCGTTTGAGGTTGAAAGCAAGCTTGTCGAGCATCCAGCAGTTGCAGAGGCTGGAGTTATAGGTAAGCCAGACCCTATGCGCGGAGAAATTATTAAAGCATTCATTGCGCTTCGTGAAGGATATGAACCGTCCGATGAGCTTAAACAGGAAATTTCCCAATTCGTCAAAGTGGGCTTATCTGCCCACGCAGCACCACGAGAAATCGAGTTTAAGGATAAGCTTCCTAAGACGCGCAGCGGCAAAATTATGCGCAGGGTGCTAAAAGCCTGGGAGCTCAACTTGCCAACAGGTGATTTGTCTACAATTGAGGATTAAACCATCAGCATAATGTGAAAAGGGGCTGCCGCCCAAGGTCAATGGCCTTGGGCGGCAGCCCTATTTATACTTATGGCGGAAATGAGCTCATCCAACGAAGAAGGTTAACAATAAACTCCGTAAATGTTAACGTTGAAACAGTTCAATCCGTTCTCCGTCAGGACCTTCAACAAAGAAATATCGGTAACCATTCGGAAGCGTTGTAATCTCCTCGTCAATAAATGTAACGTCCAGCCCCTTTAAACGTTCAAACTCAGCTTGTACGTCGGTAACTGTTATAGCAAAATGATGAACCTTTCCCTCAACGGGAAGACTGTCGTTATAGCCTTGGATCAACTCAAGATCGGTCTCATCGTCTAGTCCGAATCCAAGAAAAGCCAACTCAATTACCCCATTGGTATGCGGCACCCTGCCCTTTAATTCAAAGCCCAATATGTCTGTGTAAAAAGGAATAGAAGTATTCATATCCTTCACCATAACGCCAACGTGATCAAGTCGCTTCTTACTCAATGTAATCGTTCCTCTCAAGTCTATTTGTTTTGAAATATATTATCATTAAATATGGAAGATTTCTATCATAAATAATATATTGTAAAAAATGGATTGACATTTAGTCAACCATATTTATAATTACTAGTAAATAGGTGGGAATAGTAAGGTAAAGGAGGCTTCCTTCTTGAATAAAAGGAAATTAGGCAGTAGCGAGCTTTCAACGTCCGTAATTGGATTCGGAGCTTGGGCTGCGGGCGCAGCCGGCTTAGAAGATGTGAAGGAAGAGCAGATAGAAGGAGCAATACGCAAAGCTTATGATTTGGGAATTACTTTGTTTGATACAGCACCTGCCTACGGGCTCGGATTAGCGGAACGAGTGCTGGGCAAAGTATTGAAGCCGATTCGCGAGAACGTCATTATTGCTGTCAAAGGCAGTTTAGCACGGAATGAGCACGGTTCTTCCAGCATTGATGCAGCATCAATGGATATTGTGCAAGAAGTAGAAGCTAGTTTACGCCTTTTAAAAACCGATTATATTGATTTGTATCAGGTATACTGGCCGGAATTTACAGGCAAGCAATCAGTGGATGAAATATTCGGAACACTTAACAAGCTAGTAGAGGAGGGGAAAATAAGGAGTATCGGGGTATCTGATTTCAATGTTCAGCAGCTAGTTACAGCTCAGTCAGTGAGCAATATTGTATCGCTGCAATCAGCGTATAATCTTTTTCAACGTAATGTGGAGCATGCAGCGCTTCCTTATACGAACCAGCAAAATATTGGTTTTATTGCCCGCAGCCCGCTGGCTCAGGGGCTATTAACAGGAAAATTTAATTATTTGACAAGACTGCCAAAGGCGGATGTACGATTACAATTTAATCCGTTATATTCCCACAAGCAGTTCATTAAAAATATAGTTATTATTGAGGCGTTTACCGGTATGGCTAGAGAGATAGGCAAACCGCTTAACCAAGTGGCGATCAATTGGCTATTGTATCGACCTAGTATTACAAGCGTTGTTGTTGGAGCGAAGACGAGCAAGCAGATTGAAGAAAATGCTGCAGCAGCAAGCTGGAGACTGTCCAGGGAAGACTATGAGCAAATTAGCCGATTGTTTGAAACGGATTCATCCTATATGATCTGAAACGAGAAACAGGCAGCATTCTCAGTAGAGAATGCTGCCTGTCTGTTGATTAATTAACTGTTACTTTTGACGAAGCGGTTGATTGGCCTTTATCATTTTCGGATGTAATATAGAAGGTTCCCGTAATGAGAGGGGCCACATATTCATAGCTCGTTTCAGCGGTAAATGCGATTTTTGTATATTGCCCATCGTTATTGGAGCTGTAATAAATATGATACTGTGTCACCTGATCAGAAACACTGTTAGGCGTCCAGCTTAGGCGTACGCTAAGATCTGTTTTCTCTGCCTGCAAGCCTGTTGGAGCGGAAGGGAGACCTGAAACGGCTTCATTTCCACCTGGCTCTGTGCCTTCATCCGACGGATCAGGCAGGATTGGCACGTTTCCGTATTTCATGATTTGGCTTGGTGCCGATTCATTGCCAACAACATCGACTGCCGTAACATAAAATGAATAGTTTTGCGAGCTGGATGCCGTAAACTTCATTTTCTTTTCCTGACCTACAAGGATCGAGGAGCCTTGTTTCTCGAAAGCGCCTTGGTTAACCGATCTGTATACGCGGTAGCCAACAACATCATTAGCCGAGCTATCGCTAAATATGAGAACGAGCTCGCCGTCTGCTGCTTGCAGCTTAACGCTTGCCGGCGGTGGTGGAACGGCTCCGTCATCCGTTCGTGGATCGGGCTTGGATGGTGCATTCGTAGCTGCATCAGCCGGCAAATAGATAGACATAGGTCGTCTGCTGCTGGCAGGCAATTTTTCTTGTGCGGCTTCAATTTCATCCATCAATGCATCTAGCGGTTTTTTTCGTTTCACTACAATTTTTTCTTGCACCATATCGAGTGGAGTAGCAGGATTTGGTACGTAGTTAACGCCATTGAAAGAGATATAAGGCATGCTTACAAGGGCGTCATCTATTTTTGTTGGGATATATTTCTGGTTAAACCAATCGGTTACGAGCATCCCGGATTCCTTCGTTAATTGACTTGGAAGCAATCCGCTCGCTGTTGATACTGTCGCTTTAACGATGCCCTCAGGACGTTCAAAGGAATCGGTTACGAACATTTCAGGTTTTGTATCGGTTAATTTATTCATAATAAGCGCCCAAATGGAGCGAGCTCTTGCTTTACCTTTCTCACTTAAGGAGTTAATCTGCTCCTCATAACCAGCCCATACGCCTAGGGTAATGTCAGGTGTGAAGCCCATAAACCAAACATCGCCATAGCTTTGGGTTGATCCTGTTTTACCGGCAATCGGAATTTTGCCGTATTTATCGAATTGGCTAGTTAGCTTGTAGCCTGAACCGGATTTATCAGAGATAACCGTTCTAAGCATATCCGTCATTAGAAAAGCACTTTGCTCCGAGAATACGCGTTTCGGTTCTGTTTTATGCTCGTAAACAATTTTCCCGTTAGCGTCTGTAATGCGTGAAATCATATATGCATCATTGAAAACGCCTTTATTCGGAATGGAGCCGTAAGCGTTGGTGAGCTCCTCAACGGATACTCCAATGCTAAGTCCGCCGATAACGCCAGTTTGAGCATAAGCATCCTCTGGCTGCAATGTTGTAATACCAAGCTTTTTGACGAATTCCCAAGCATTCTCGATTTTGACTTCGTCGTTAAAGATTTTTAGAGCAGGCAGGTTTAACGAGCGGTTTAACGCTTCCCGAGCCGTTACGAGTCCTGCGAATTTTTTGGTAACGTTCATCGGGATATGGAATCCCTTTTGACCGTCCTTCATTACGATCGGAGCATCATCAATAATGCTGGCTGGCTGTATAATACCTTGCTCGATTGCAGGCAAATACGCAGCAATGGTCTTCATAGTGGAGCCAGGCTGGCGAGTCATTTGAGTAGCATAATTGAGCTGCTCTTCATAAAAGTCGCGCCCCTCCAGCATGCCCACAATCGCCCCGGTTTTATGGTCTAGCATGACCGCAGCGATCTGTTCCAGACCCTTCTCTTCGCTGAATGGGCTGAAATTTTCTTCATTCGTTCCAATTTCATGCATAAGCTTATATATATCCTTGTCTATTGTTGTGTAGACATGGTAACCGCCGCGAAGCAGATGATCGCGTGCTTCTTCAATTAGAGGTGCGTTTTCTTTTTTGCGCAAATCAGCAGTCGTCAAGGTCGGGTCCTGCTGCATAAGCAGAATCTCAGCGGCCTGGCGCTCCGATTCAAGCATCAAATAAGGATAGGTAGTGTAGGCTTTCACACTAGGTGCAGCCAAAGTCTTTCTAATATCGAATTTCAGCGCTTCATCATATTCCTGTTGAGTGATTCGACCTGTTTCGAACATGCGCTTCAATACGGTCTTCTGACGGCCTAGAGCCAGTTCGAAGCCTTTCTCATTGAATTGTCCTTTGCCGGTATAAGCTGTGTAGGCGGAAGGACGCTGAGGAAGCCCGGCTAAATAAGCCGACTGTGCGATATTAAGCTTATTCAAATCGGTAACATTGAAAATTCCTTTGGCAGCCGATTTAATACCAAATAAATTGTATCCGCTTGAACCGTTACCGAATGGAACCTTGTTCAAATATGCTGCTAAAATTTCTTCTTTGGTTAAGTAGCGTTCCATGCGCAATGCCAAAAATATTTCTTTGATTTTGCGGCTGTCCGTTTTGTCCAAATTGAGGAAAACACGGCGGGCAAGCTGTTGGGTTAGCGTACTTCCTCCGGTTTGTGTATCTTCATTAAGAAGCTTCTGCTTCACAGCGCGGCCGAGACCGTTAATGTCTACGCCTTTATGCTCCTTAAAATTGTTGTCCTCGATTCCGAGAACTGCATTGATAACTTGAGGCGGTAAATCATTGTATGTAATGATCATTCGGTCCTCAGAGGTTCTTAATTGTCCAACCAACGTTTCATCATTAAAGTAGACAAAACCAGTTATCGCATTTTCCCCGACCTTTTCTTCAATTAAAGTACGAGGTCTTATTTCTTCATTTTTCACGTTGGCCGCAACATAGCCGGTTACCGCTCCTCCGGCAAGCAATCCAATGAAGATTGCAAAATAAACCATCCATTTTACAGTAATAAAAGTTATAAATCCGAATGTTCGCCATTTGCTTCGTTTGGCTGGCGACGGTTGACGTTCTTCTGACATCCTAATGACTCCTCCTCCAAATTGCAGACCTATTATAACATAAATCACAAAAGTAGTAAGCAGGCTTTAACTTGATTGATTTCTTGTGAAATCCGGTGTGTGGTGAGAACATCTGATACGCTGCATGTTCTATGACTGATTTATTATCCTTTGGGGCTGGAAATGGTTTTTTTATGTCTATATAGACGCAGGCAAGGAGGAAAAAGTTCTACAATACTTACGATGATTTATTAGAACGACAGCTTGACTATATCCGAAGAGGCGAGAGGGCATACCGTAAGAAGAGCTGGATAACCGCGGTTTCCATATTGTGCCGCTATTGACAGTGCGTGGCTAACAGCATACGATCAGTGAAGCAGGAGACAGCGTTCAGCTGGGCGCTGTGCGTTTGAATATGTGGATTAAACAGTTTCAAATGATTGTTAACTAGTTAACATTCAACAAGTTTAATTTTTTGGAAACATAATCCCAATTGCTGCGTAATAAATAAGGAAGCAATAACAGGATATGGATTCCGAGAGAGGAGGAGGAAGTTGGAAACATTATTTCTGGCTTGTTTAACTGGCGGAATTCTTTATGCAATCATTAGTATTGTTTTCGGTGATTGGCTGGGCCAGGTGTTTGACGGAGCGCTTGAATTCTTGTCCCTTGACGCTCATTCCTGGCTGTCACCTACTGCACTAGTTGGAAGCATTACGGTATTCGGAGGCGCGGGGATTTTGCTCACGCGCTACAGTACGTTCGGAGCTGCTGTCATTGTTATGCTAGCGCTGTTAATCGCGATAATTGCAGCCATTGCTATGTTTTTCTTGTATATTAAGCCAATGGAGCAAAGTGAAAATTCCATTGCATTCTCAATGCAAACAATGTCTGGTATGCTTGCTGAAGTTCTGACGCCCATCCCAGCTTCCGGATATGGCGAGGTTTTGGTTAAGGTGGGGGCGGGCTTTACCAATCAAATTGCCGCAAGCTTCGAGGGGGTGGATATTGCGGGCGGAAGCCAGGTCGTTGTCGTAGAAGTGAAGGACAGCACACTTTATGTATCGGAAATCAGTTTATAGCGAATAAATCATGGAGAGGAGAGTTTTGTATATGGAAGATTATTTCGTAATCCCTGCAATCGTTATCGGTGTAATTATCGTGCTAGGCCTTGCATTCTGGGCTCGCTACAGGACTGTTAGTCCAGATGAAGCGATGCTCGTAACGGGCTCGTTTCTCGGTTCAAGAAATGCGAGCACCGACGAATCTGGCCGTAAAGTGAAAATTATAAGAGGAGGCGGCGCATTTATACTGCCGATCTTCCAGAAAGCCGAGTATCTTTCATTACTATCTCATAAGCTGGATGTATCTACTCCAGAAGTCTATACGGAGCTAGGCGTTCCGGTTATGGCTGATGGCGTAGCCATTATTAAAATTGGCGGCGCTATTGAGGATGTGGCGACAGCTGCCGAACAATTTCTAGGAAAACCGACAGAAGCTCTAAAAAGTGAGGCACAAGAGGTGCTGGAAGGCCATTTGCGTGCTATTCTCGGCTCCATGACCGTCGAAGAAGTATATCGCAACCGCGATAAATTTGCGCAAGAGGTTCAAAGTGTAGCTGCGAAGGACTTGAAGAAGATGGGGCTGCAAATCGTTTCATTCACCATTAAAGATTTGCGTGACAAGCATGGATACTTAGATGCGCTTGGTAAACCCCGCATTGCTGCAGTCAAGCGTGATGCTGAGATTGCGGAAGCGGAAGCAGTGCGTGATGCTCGAATTCAGAAAGCGCTCGCAGCAGAAGCCGGTCAAAAGGCGGAGCTTGTACGCGACACAAACATAGCAGAAGCAGAGAAAGAAAGAGAAATGAAGGTCGCTTCATTTAAAAAAGACCAAGATACGGCAAAAGCAGAAGCGGATCAAGCATACGCTATTCATGAGGCTCGTGCCAAGCAAAACGTGGTAGAGGAACAGATGAAGGTAGAGCTTGTACGCAAAGAGCGTGAGATTGATCTGGAAGGCAAGGAAATATTACGGCGCGAGAAGCAATATGACGCTGAGGTGAAGAAAAAAGCGGATGCGGACCGTTATGCTGTTGAGCAAGCTGCTGAAGCGAACAAGGCAAAGCTTCTTCGTGAAGCAGATGCATTGCAGTATCGGATTGAAGCAGAAGCGAAAGCACATGCCGCTCAGAAGCGTCTGGACGGTCTGGCCGTTGCAGAAGCAGAGAGAGCGAAAGGTACAGCAGAAGCGGATGTTATCCGTCTTCGTGGTCTTGCGGAAGCGGAAGCGAAAGAAAAGCTGGCAGAAGCATTCGCGAAGTTCGGAGAAGCGGCTGTACTCGATATTATTGTGAAAATGCTGCCTGAGCTTGCTGAGAAAGTCGCTCAGCCGATTAGCAATATTGACAAGCTTACTATTGTAGATACAGGAAATGGGGAAGGTGCAGCACGGTTAAGCAACTACGTTACTTCCTTGATGTCTACTGCTCCGGAAATGCTGAAGAGTGTTTCAGGAATTGATGTTAATGCTCTAATTAAGGGATTGACGTCAAAAGCAATAACACCGCATACGCCTGTAACCAAGCCAGCAGAGCTTGCAGTAGCGCCAACGCCTCCTAATCTACCGGATTTATCTTAAATTCATAAAAAAAACCCTTGAACCGAATGGTTCAAGGGTTTTTCCGTTATTAGCGGCTGTAGAATTCGACGATTTGTTTCTCGTCGATTTCTTGTGAAAGCTCACCACGGTCAGGAAGACGAAGGAATTTACCTTCCATAGCGTCTGCGCTGAATTCCAAGTAGTTCGGAAGGTGATGACGACCTTCCATAGCTTCTTTGATTGTTTTCAGGCCACGGCTGCGCTCGCGCAAACCGATTACATCGCCAAGAGAAACGCTGTAAGAAGCGATATCCACTTTCTTGCCGTTTACAGTTACGTGACCATGTGCTACCAACTGACGAGCTCCTGCACGTGAGTTGGAAAGGCCAAGACGGTAAACCAAGTTGTCAAGACGGCTTTCAAGGAGGCCCATGAAGTTTTCACCGGCTTTACCTTTCATTTTTGCCGCTTTGTCAAACAAGTTGCGGAATTGTTTTTCGTTCAAACCGTACATATGGCGAAGTTTTTGTTTTTCTTGCAATTGAACGCCATAGCCGCTCATTTTTCTGCGTTGGTTAGGTCCGTGTTGACCTGGTGGAAATGCGCGTTTTGCTAGTTCTTTACCTGTTCCGCTCAAAGAAATTCCAAGGCGGCGGCTTAATTTAAATTTAGGTCCTGTATAACGTGACATACGTAAGATTAACTCCTTCATCAAATAAATTTGTGAATGGGAATGTGTTTCGCCGAATACGTTCAACGTCCGAGCAAGCTCGTCCCTGTGAGGCTAGTCAGCCGCTGGCCTACAGTGAACGTATTTCATGAGGGTGACACAAAACCGTACGCCCATCTATCCATCAATAAATAATAATGAAATTTACGACGAATGTCAAGGTTCATGTATGAAAATATATCAGAAGAAATACGAGTCGTAAGACCTATATTTATTGTGGATAGTAGTGCAATATTCTCAAAAATGAAGTATGATAATTTTATTATTACGTGTTTTTGAGAAACTCATCTCCTTGATTGACAGATGGAAGGGTTGGGTGTTGCATGGATGATCAAAAGACGAGCAATTTTGCAAATCATATAACATCAACTATCGATGAATCTACTTCGGATATTCCTTCGATTTGGTTTGAGAGTGAAGATATCAACGATGCGGACGAGCCTCTCCTGCCGCCATTGCTCGAAGCAAGCTTTCGTCAGTGGGCCGAACAAGCCACAGGAATAGCTTTATTCCAATCTGGGGAGTTTGTATTGTTCAACAAGGAGGCTCGTGAACTTGCAAAGGCAGGACAAGCTGCCGCGATGAATGTTGCAGAGCGTGAAGATGTTCTGAACCGCGTTGTGGCAAGCGTTCTGAACAACGCCGAGATGCACACCTTTGAAACAGACTCCTTTTTTGCAGCAGCAGTGCCAGTTCGAAGGCGCAATGATGGTGCTGTATTTAGTGTTTTTGCCTTTATATCGACGGCTGGTTCAAATCATGCCTCAGAAGCGGTACATATGTGTGGGCTCCATTTCAATCAATGCTTTTATCGGAATTTCGAGATGCTCTATGTAAGGGATTTACTGCTTCAGCAGCAGCGTTCGGAGAAGGATGCGAGCAGGAGAAATGAATTGTTCCAGGCAGCTAAGCTGCTTTATGATCAAATCGACGTTTCATCCGTACTTTCGGAATTGCTTCGCAGCTTAGAGGAGCTCTACCCCAGCTCGGAGGTTCATTTATATTTATCCCAAGATCATTTAAACGGCGATCCGCGTGTGAAGCCGCTTGTATTCAAGAATGCGGAGCATGATCTTGTTGCTAAAGCTTTCTTAAATGGAAAATCAGTAACGGAGCATAATCGGGACGGATCGATACGGCTTGCAGTTCCGATGACAGGCAAACAGGCGGCTTATGGCGTGCTCTGCATGTCGATCGGTCCCGGCAAATGGGATGAACGGGATTTACCGGCCTTTATGCTGTTAGCAGACACTTCAGGCTCGGCCTTCGAGAATGCGAAATTGTATGAACAATCTAATTTGCTTATCAATGAGCTTCGTCTAATTAATGAGCTTACGAAGCGATTAAACCAATCACTGCGGCTGAAGGAAATTTTTCAATTTGCAACAAGCGAGCTTTTAACAATCTTTGAAGCTGACTTTTGCTGCGTGCTGCAGTTGAATAAGGAAAAAAATCAATTTGTTGTGATGTCCAGCAACTTCCCAGACTTAACTAGCGAGAAATTTTCTCCGGAATATGGCTTCTGCGGCATGGTCTACCGAACAAAAGAGCCGCTCATCATTTCAGACTATTGGCATACACGAGTCGTTACCTCCAAGCTAATGGACAATACGGGTTCGAGATCGCTTATTGCAGCGCCTATTTTGGTTGATGGAGCTGTTGTTGGTGTCATTCTCGTTACTCATAAGGCGTCGAACTTTTTCTCCTACGATAATTATAAGCTTCTACAGGTAATGAGCACACATATTGGACTTGCTGTCACGAATGCTTCTTTGCATGCTGAGGTACGCAGAATGGTCATAACCGATAATCTTACTGGCTTGCATGCACGGCATTATTTGAACGAGCAAATACAGACCAGGCAGCGCATCGACCCATTCGGTTCGCTCATTCTCGTTGATATCGATTATTTCAAACGAGTCAATGATACCTTTGGTCATCAGGTTGGCGATCAAATCTTGATTCAAGTAAGCAACATTATTCGATCTTCGATTAGACAAGGCGATATTGCGGCACGCTGGGGTGGCGAAGAGCTGGCTATTTATTTGCCGGGCATTAGAGCAGAACAAGCCTATCGCATTGCCGAGCGAATTCGATTGCACGTCGAAGAGGAGACGGCTCCCATTGTAACGGTATCTTGTGGAGTTTCGGAATGGACTTTCGAGAATGAGAAAATAAGTGTAGAGTCGCTATTTTACCGGGCGGATATGGCGCTGTATGAAGCGAAGAATAACGGAAGAAACTGTATATTCGTAGGCAAATGCTAAGTGATGAATATGCCATTATTCGAATAGAGAACTTTTACATAAGGACGCCGTTACGGCGTCTTTTTATTTTGGCAATGAATTTTGGAATAAAGAGCTGGGAGAGAAGGGGACGATACAGAAGTATATGATTGAACGGAGGGATATGTGTTGAGAATGAAGCAAGCCACTACGGCGATCCTTTTATTGGCTGGAACTTTGGTTGCATTAACGGGCTGCGGTGCTGCCTCGAAACGTTCACCTGAGGATTGGCTGTCTATGTCCTATTCAGCACTTGCGGCAACCGATCAATATGAGTTTACAGGTTCAATGAGTATCAAGACCGCAGACGGGATGGAATATAAGCCCGAAATATTCGAAGGCAAGGTTGTAGATCATGAGCAATTGACGGTGCAAACGAGCAATGACGAAGCACTGCAATGGAATCCTGTTGACGTGCTTGAAGCGTTGAACAAGAACCATGCAGAGGTGATATTGCGGAATGATACGAAAGACCCGAAAACAGTTGTTCTGCATATAACTGAGGATCATGCCGTGTCGAAAGCGCGTTGGGAACAAAGATTGCGTCAGCAGTTGGACCAGCTTGAGAGCAGTGCTCCTCTAGAGGAAAGCGCATATAAAACGGAGTGGGTGAAAGAAATGTCCCGTTCTAAGAAGCAATTAAATAATATGCTTGCTTCACTAGAAGCAGCTACGGAGTATGATTTAGTCATTGATCGAATAAAGCTGCTGCCTATAAAAATGGAGGAGAAAACGAAATTCAACTACACGCATAGGGGGCATCCTGTTTCAGAGTCCAGATATACGTCAGTCCGTTTCCAGTCTTATGATGGTTCTCCGAGCGTTACTTTTCAATAATTGCTTATTCGTGTTACGATTATTAGGTTATACAGTGAGAGTAAGAAGGAGAGGAATATTCAAATGCGTGATCCAAGATTGCAGAAGCTTGCCCGAAATTTAGTTCAATATTCCATTGATGTTCAGCCTGGAGAAAATGTATTAATCGATATGATCGGTTCTGAACGAGAGCTTGTCAAATGCCTAATAGAAGAAATTGCAAAGCGCGGAGGCAGACCTTTTGTTGAGACAAGTGATCGCACTATACTGCGGAGTCTGCTGCAGCATGCTACAAAGGAACAGATGGAGCTTTGGTCTGCGCTTGATTTGGAACGGATGAAAAACATGCAGGGCTATATCGCGATCCGTTCCGGAGAAAATGTAAATGACCTTGCGGGAATTGCGGATGTCAATATGCGCTTATATGAACAAATATATAGAAATCCGGTACATACGGAGCAGCGGGTCAAAAAAACAAAATGGGTTGTATTGCGTTATCCTAATGCTTCAATGGCGCAGTTGGCCCATATAAGTACGGAACAATTTGAAGATTTTTATTTCGATGTATGTAACCTGGATTATGCGAAAATGGACAAAGCGATGGATCCGCTTCAAGCGCTTATGAATAGAACGGATCGCGTACGCATCGTTTCACCGGGTACAGATCTGACGTTCTCCATTAAAAACATCGGTTCAAAGAAATGCTCCGGCAACCGCAACATTCCAGATGGCGAAGTGTTCTCAGCACCCGTTCGCGACTCGGTGAATGGTACGATTACGTACAACTCGCCTAGCGTTTATTCGGGTATTACATTCCAAAATATATCATTCACATTCGAGAACGGTAAAATTGTCAAAGCAGAGAGCAATGACAGCGTTCGTCTGAATGAAATTTTGGATCGTGATGAAGGCGCTCGTTATATCGGTGAATTTGCAATAGGCTTCAATCCGTACATTCTGCATCCTATGAATGATATTTTATTTGATGAGAAAATTGCGGGAAGCTTGCATTTCACACCAGGCCAAGCATACGAAGAAACGGATAATGGAAATCGTTCATCCATTCATTGGGATTTGGTGCTCATTCAAAGACCTGAATACGGCGGCGGCGAAATATACTTTGATGATGTTCTAATCCGGAAGGATGGACAATTTATTATTCCTGAGCTGAAGGGCCTAAACCCTGAGAATCTTAAATAGAAATAATGTTAATTTTGTTTTCAATATTAAATTGGAAAATAAAGCGTTTTTCATTTTGCCACTTGCTCGATATTACATTTCGGGTTATCATGGTGACAAAGGTAAGCTTTACTAATATATCTGGAGGGATCTACCATGTCCAACAATGCAGCTATTGTAGAAATTTCCCAAACGGCTAGCCAATTTACTTCTTCCATCGTTTTGCAAGCCGAAAGCAAATATATCGACGTAAAAAGCATTCTCGGACTATTCACTACATTGGTAGGCGGCCATGCTTATGAATTGCATGTACACGGTCCTGATGCTGAGGAAGCAAAAACAGCAATGGCTGATGTTTTCGCTAAGCATAACTTGAATGTAACAGTTATTACGGATTAATTGATAATCATAACCAGAACGAGCATCCCTAGATTATTGAGGGGTGCTTTTCTGTTTTGTCCTTGTATAATCGCTCTATTTCGTCTAATATAAAAGGTATAGAAGACGGCGGATACGCGCACAGGGGGGAAAACGATGTCTTCACCGGAAGTAACGGTACAATTGCATGAGAAAGCGCTTCGTCTCCTTCAGGAAGATGCGAGTAAAATAGAAAAACTAATCGAAGTGCAGATGGAAAACTTGACCACCCGTCAATGCCCTCTGTACGAAGAAGTACTAGACACGCAAATGTACGGTTTCTCGCGTGAGGTTGACTTTGCTGTTCGCGCAGGCTTAATCGCCGAAATGGCTGGCAAAGAAATAGTGAGTCGATTAGAGCGTAATTTAGCTATGCTATACGAAGCGTTAGAGAAAAGAGAGTAGCCTCCGATAGGAGATTACTCTCTTTCTTTTTTATATGGCGATTTTTTGGAGGAAAGGCTGGATTATACGAGGTAAAACGCAATGCCCAGTACGACATAGACCATGATCAGCAGCACGCCTTCATACCAATTCGTTTGCCCGTCCTGTGATACGGATTTAGCGATGAATACAGAAACTCCAATCGCAGTCAATTCAATGGGCCTAAATATGATATCCATCGTATGGCCGAACATTGCGCTGATTAGAATAAGCATGGGTGCTACGAATAAAGCGATTTGCAAGCTGCTTCCAATTGCGATTTCAACAGCCGCACCAATTTTGTTTTTCATAGCCAGAATTACAGCAGCGCTGTGCTCTGCTGCATTACCGACAATCGCGATGACGAATGCCCCTATAAACAGCTCAGATAGGCCGAATTTGGCGCTGAAGGCGCCTAGTGTATGGACAAGCCATTCGCTGACGAAAGCAACCATAACGGTAGCCAGAAGGAGATAGAGTACTGATTTTCCTTTGGACCATGCAGGCTCCTCGCCGTGATCCGCATTCATAACCTCATCTGTGAGAATATCCTTATGCGTGATCATTGAGAATACTAACCACAGGATATAAGCGACGATAAGGATGCCAGCAACTGCAAGACTAAGGAACCGATCCTTCTCAATCGTAAATTTTTCGGAAGCAACAAATACAGCTGGAACGAATAGACCGATAACAGATATAATCATAAGAGTTGAATTATGATCGGCCAATCGTTTATTGAAGCGCTGTTCTTTATATTTAAGTCCCCCAAGTAAAATGCTAAGCCCGAGTACGAGCAACAGATTACCGATTATGGCACCGGTCAAACTAGCTTTTACCATATTGAACTGCTGTTCCTTAATCAGGAATATCGCTATAATCAACTCAGCGGCATTGCCGAAGGTGGCATTAAGAAAACCGCCCAGCCGCTGTCCGGCATAGTGTGCTACGCTCTCTGTCGCTTTGCCAAGAAAGCCTGCAACAAAAATGATGGCAAGAGCGGACACAACAAATTGCACAGTATTGTCCCAATGGGCGTAATGACCAATTGCGCTTAAAACAAACATCGCAATTAATCCAGAGAAAAACAATTTTTTCTTCACAGTAGTCACCTCTTCCCAAGCTGCTAAAAACCTGATATTAATATATAGGAAAAAAACGGACAAGTAAAATGAGGGTCTGCTGGATGGAATTTGTCGATTGGTGAAGATATATGAAAACGGAAATAAAAATTTCACACAATAAAAATAGACGTATGTTGCTTCGCGCCTAACCTTCCATTACAATGAACATATATGGCAAAATGAGGAGTGAGTCACATGACAGAAGAACTTCAAACAGGTCTAATCCGAATTTCTGATGACGTAGTAGCAACGATTGCAGGACTCGCGGCGCTTGAGACACCAGGCATTGCCGCGATGTCGGGTGGTATATCTGAAGGACTCGCTAAACGATTGAGCGGTAAAAACGTACAAAAAGGTGTATCGGTAGAAGTAGGACAGACAGAAGCCGCAATTGATCTTCGTATTATTGTCCATTATGGAATTCCGATTCAAGAAGTTTGTAGACAATTGCAGCTGAATGTGCGGGAGTCTGTTGAGAATATGACTGGGCTGCACGTGGTTGAAGTAAACATTAAAGTAGAAGGTGTTGCTTTCAAGGAAGATGATCTGGAAGAGCAGCAGCCGCAGCAGAACCGTCTGAAGTAAACCAAAAAAATAAGAAAGGCACCCTCTAGAAATAGAAGGTGCCTTTCTTATTTGTTCGGTTGCGTTTAACGTTTCGGCTTCTCAATTCGGTTGGCTTCTCGAGATATGCTTAGCAGCACTCCCATCGACATGAGACAAAACAGTAAGGAGGAGCCTCCATAGCTGATGAACGGCAATGTAACACCAGTCAGTGGTATGGTCGCAGTGACCCCGCCGATATTAATAAAGGCTTGAATGGCAATCAATCCAACGATTCCAACACCAACTACAGTACCGTACTGATCAGGACAGCGCAGAGCGACGATTAACCCGCGCCATAAGAAAAATAAATAAAAGAGCAAAAAGATCGTACTGCCGATAAAACCAAATTCTTCTGCGATAATGGCAAAAATAAAATCATTATAAGGATATTGCAAATAATGCAGCTTCTGAATGCTCTCGCCAAACCCAGCTCCGGTTAATCCGCCATGGCCTAATGCTTGAAGGGAAGATACGAGATGCCAGCCTGAATCCTGAGCATCCGCAAGCGGGTCCCTAAAAGCGGTAAAACGGTCCAGACGATATTTCCATGATTTCGGGGATAAAGCCATCGAAATGCTGAAGGCTACGGTAAGGAATATAGCTACAATGCTTCCCGCTGCGAATACCTGCTTTAAATTTGCTCCTCCCGCCAGAATCATAATGGTTGCACATGAGCCAAGTATGAGGCAGGAGCCTAGATCAGGCTGCAGCATGATCAGTCCACAAACAAAACCAACGATAATCATAACGGGGAGCAGCCCTTTTTTGAAGCTGCGAAAGTTCTCACCCTTCTTGGAAATGAGTGCGCCAAGATACAAAATTATCGCTAGCTTTGCAGGTTCAGTCGGTTGAATGCCGAGTGAACCAATACCAAACCAGCTATGAGCACCGTGTATGTTTTTTCCGACGAAGGGAACAAGCAGCAGCATGATGACAACCGGTACGAAAAACAGCATGAAAAGCCGTTTAAATACTAAATATCGCAAGTTCATCATAAACAGCATAACGATAACACCTAGGCCAGCCCATATGAGCTGGCGCTTGGTAAAGTATAGAGCGTCCTCGTGATAATCCTTCGATACTACCGCTATGCCCGAGCTTGCGCTGAATACCATCACAAGCCCAAAGCCAACGAGCAGGAGCGTTAAGATGAGAAGCAGAAAGTCCGGTCTTCCACGGCTACCGTTCTGCGTAGCTTTCATGATAGACCCGTTACGCCAGCAGTTGTTTCAATTGCTGAAGTCTTTGTGTAGCCGTATTCATGATTGGTTGTGGTATCGGAGATTCATACTCAAGACCATGCGGGAAAGTAGAGCGACCGATATATACGGATTCGATTACTAGCACAGCATGAGGTGATTCAAGCTTGCCTTCGATTGCACGAGTAGCAATTCTTAAATAATAATCGGAGCCGCTAGCGCGATCCTCAAGCTTCAAATCGTATGTAGCGCGATAGTATTCCCACTGCCAGCGAACAAAGCCAACCTTTTCGGCAGATTCATCTAGATGGTCTAATTCACACTTAACACCGTTTAGTCCGGTATTTTCAATTATCATGGTAGTTCCTCCCAAAGGTTTTGTGAAGCAAAACTGACTTCGCAAGCAAATGCTTCCAATTTAAAGACAGAGTTGTACATTCTTTTCTCATGATAGTATGTTTCCCCAGCAAGCGCAACCCTTACTCTAATCCGTTAAGGCGAACAAAAGTGACATTTTAAAGAAATGTTTGCTATAGATCGAAAGGATGGCATATAAGCTTTCTTAATATGGCTTTAATCTGTTAAACTAAATGAAATGTGTGCTCTGAACAATATATGTATGACTATAATTATTAAGGGGGTTGCGTTTTGCAGACAGAGGATTTGATAAGTCCAGCGCTTCAGCAGCTCTATCCCAATATGGTTCGCTGGCGTAGGCATCTTCACCAATATCCGGAATTGTCCTTTCATGAACGTGTAACGTCCAGCTGGATCGCGGCCCAATTAACGGAAATGGGCTGCGAGGTTCAAACTAATATTGGCGGTCATGGTCTAGTGGCGGATATTAAAGGAGACAGTCCAGGACCGGTTGTGGCGCTGCGAGCGGATATGGATGCTCTGCCCATTCAAGATGAGAAGAAATGTGAATATGCTTCAAAGGTTCCTAATGTTATGCATGCGTGCGGTCACGATGCCCATACCGCGACATTGCTTGCAATAGCGGCTTATTATTGCGCGAATCGTTCAAAGGTGAATGGAGTGCGCAGACTCGTATTTCAGCCTGCCGAAGAAGTGACGCCCGGCGGCGCTATGCCTATGATTAAAGAGGGCGTGCTTAACGGAGTGGATGCCATATATGGTGTTCATCTCTGGACACCGCTCCCTTATGGTATTATCTCCTCGAAGCCAGGGCCGTTTATGTCTGCCGCTGATGAATTTGTTATTGATATTGTTGGTCAGGGCGGACACGGGGGACTGCCGCATCAAGCCGTTGATGCGATCATGATCGGCTCTGCGCTCGTTCAGGCGATACAAACGATCGTTAGTCGAAGTGTCAATCCGCTGCATCCGGCCGTTGTGTCGATCGGCTCGTTTCAAGCTGGCTCCACCAATAATATTATCGCGGAACGCTGTACGTTGAAAGGAACGGTAAGATCCTTTGACGAGAAAACAAGAATGATGATTCATGAGCGCTTGGAAAGCCTTATTACACATACATGCAATATGTATGGCGCCAAGTTCGATTACCACATGCGAATCGGTTACCCGCCTGTAGTCAACGATAAGACAGAGGCAGAACGATTCTTCAAGGTAGGTGAAAGGCTGTTTGGGGAAGCGTCTGTTATGCATTCAGAAGCGATAACGGTGGCAGAGGACTTTTCCTATTATTTAGAAAAGGTGCCCGGCTGCTTTATGTTTGTAGGAGCAGGCAATGAACAGTGCGGCGCATCCTATTCTCATCATCATCCGAAATTTGATCTCGATGAGCGTGCGATGCTGAAAGCGGCTAGGCTGCTAATTGGTATGGCGGATGATTATGCGGCCGAATTTGTAAAAAATAAACAAGAGTAGAAGCATCAGTGTTATCACAAAAAAGGCTGCATGAAGCTTAGTGCTTCAAAGCAGCCTTTCTGCTTATTCATTATCTTCCCATACAGCGACGAGCTCGTTGTATTCGTTGTAAAGCTCCGCAGGATCTGACTCTTTATTATTCCAAATATTTGTCGCCCCCCACTCCAATACGACGTAGTCCGAAGTAATGGCTTCGTCAGCGGAAGAAACAATTACTTTTTGTTGAGGGTTCAATACAAATGCATGGAACGGATAAGTCTGATTGCCGCGAACGCTTACGAGCTTCCAGCGATCCATGGAAATTTCCTCATTAGTTGTATTCGTTATCGTAACAAGCTCAGCAATTTTGTCAACCTCAATAAGTATGCCGCTGCGAGCTGCTTTCCTCACAGGAAATTCGGTATGATTGATGGCGTTGACATCGCTCCATATTCCTTGCTTCGCTTGTTTCGCTTGCTGTTCGATTTGCTTGTATACGTTTTCCCCTTGTAAATTCGGCTCAACGATAAGCACTCTCGCAAGACCTTGTTCCAGCAAAGCCTCATTTAATATCCGTCCATCCTTAAGCTCGACTACTGCTAACGTACGCCCGTATTGATCTTTGTGTTCCTTGTCAAACGTCAGACGCACTTCTTTCGACTCTGTCAACAGCTTTTCCGTATAGGCGGCTGCCTCAAGACCAAATGATTCGATAGGATTGGTCTCTGGCGTATTCACATAAAGCAGTCGAATTGTCGTCTGTTTATTCCCCGTCTTGATCTTGAATGTATCACCATCTATATAACCAGATACTTGATACCAATAGTTCGTTTGAATAAGGTTTGAGGGTAGATCGGATATACTCGAACAGCCTACAAGCAATGAGCAAATGGACATAAGGAGAATGATAATAGCTCTTTTCATAGATGCGGACCTCCTGCCCAACGAGTATTCAATATAAATTCTACTTATTATAACATAAATTTTAATTGAGAATTGTATTGCATGCAGGGTGGGTAAGCATAAAAATATGACAAACTCCTCATACTGACATCAGGAGCATTCTGTTTAATGATTTGTAGTTCTAAAGTAGGAGAAAAGGAGAATGATGATTGTGCTCAAAGATAGGCCGCTGATCGTACAGTCGGATCTAATCGTTTTGCTCGATGAAAGCAAACCCTTAGCAACGCAGGCGAGGGAGAAGCTGATTCTATTCACGGATGCTGTCAAAAGAGCGGGATCGGTACATACTTACCGCATGACGGCATTATCCTTGTGGAATGCAGCAGCGGCAGGAATAACAGCAGACGATATTATTCTCTGGCTTACGGAGCTGGGCCAGTATGAGCTGCCCTTTCAGACGGAGGCCTCCATTAGGAAGCTGATCGGACGATATGGAAAACTCCGGATTACGCTGGATGACGATAAGCTTCTATTGCAAGGCGATTCCTCCATAATGGCGGAGCTGTCACTTTATCCATCCATTATGAAATGGATAGTCAATTGCCTGGACCCGATGGTTTGGGAACTGCAAAACAGCTGCAGAGGTTTTTTTAAGCAGGAGCTTACGAGGCTTGGCTACCCCGTTATAGATTTAGCGGGTTATCATATCGGTGAAATGCTTTCTGTAAAGTTAAGGACAACATCGGCGCGGAATCGAAAATTCGAATTAAGAGATTATCAGCAGGCAGCTGTTGATTTATTTTATAAAGAAGGAACCGTACAAGGAGGGAGCGGAGTTATTGTACTGCCCTGCGGAGCAGGGAAAACCATTGTTGGCATTGCCGCGCTAACTAGGCTGAGCAGTGCAACGCTTATTTTGACTTCTAACTCGACTTCAGTTAAGCAATGGAAGGATGAGCTTCTTGATAAAACAACCCTGACAGATTCTGATGTCGGCCAATATTGCGGCGCGCTTAAGCAGGTCAGGCCGGTAACCATTGCTACCTATACGATATTGACACATCGGAAATCGAAAGAAGGCCTATTCTCGCATATGAAGCTTTTCTCTGAGCGGGATTGGGGTCTCATTATATATGATGAAGTGCATTTGCTTCCTGCTCCAGTGTTTCGGATGACAGCAGACATACAAGCAACGAGAAGGCTTGGCTTAACCGCAACGCTTGTTCGAGAAGACGGGTGTGCAGAGGATGTGTATTCCTTAATAGGACCTAAGCAATTCGATATGCAGTGGAAAGCAGCAGAAGCAGGCTTACATATTGCAGCGGTAGCTTGTACTGAAATTAGGGTGCCTCTGTTGAAAGAAAAGCAACCGCTATATAAGGAGTCGACGGCGCGGGCTAAGCTGAGGCTTGCAGCGGAGAATCCTCGAAAGATTGAAGTTGTCAAGGAGCTTCTGCGCAAGCACGCAGGAAAGCCGACGCTCATAATTGGACAATATTTGAAGCAGCTGCATGAAGTGGCTGAAGCGCTTGGGGCTCCTTTGCTGACTGGAGAAATTCCGCAGAAGGAGCGACAGCAGCTGTATGATCGTTTTATATCGGGGGATATTTCGGTGTTGATTGTGTCTAAGGTAGCTAATTTCGCTGTGGATTTGCCGGACGCCTCGGTTGCCATTCAGCTTTCAGGAAGCTTCGGCTCAAGGCAGGAGGAGGCGCAGCGCATCGGACGGCTGCTGCGACCGAAGGGAGAATCAAACTACGCTTGGTTCTATACCCTTGTAACGGATGAAACAAAGGAAACGGAATTTGCAATGAGAAGGCAGTTATTCATGCTGGAGCAGGGCTATCATTATGACCGACAGATTATCTCAGATCGTTCTATGTGTGCTGAGGAATGCGCAGAGGAGGCAGCGGCACTATGAACATACAGCAATTGACGGTCAAGCTGCCTCAAGAACGACTAGAACAATTCATGCTTGCGTCAATATGGAAATTTGCCCTTTTGAAAGGAATGTCGTGGCCGACTGCTATTTGTAATACGCAAGCTGTTCAAGAAGCAGTTCAATTGTTGACGCCCTACGCGAGTGATGTATTGAAGGCGATGCTGCGTGAATTCGCTGCTGTGCCGATTGAAGAAGATCGCCTCTTAAAAGAGGCTCGGCTGCGTACTGCCTTGTCGGGTGCCGAGTGTCAGCTCGGAATTGATGAGCTGCTTGAGGCGGGTGTTTTGTTCGCAGTTCGCAAAGTCTGGGGCGAGCAGTTATTGTTTATTCCGATTGATTGCTTTCCAGTATGGCAGCAGACTCTCTTTCCTTGTGCTGTTCGGCCCTTATCATCATCAGGCAAAGAGAGGTTAATGAGCGGTACGATCAGGCCATTCTGCCGACCGCTGGGTAGACAGCTGCTTTCTGCATTTTCGGTGTTAGCGCAAAGCGGATTAGAGCTTACTGCAAAAGGGGTACTTGCCAAAAAAACGATCGCCAAGCTTGCCCAAGCTGTTGATTGGGATGAACTCCCATTGAGCTCATTTCGATTAAAATGGTCTTCGCGCGATCATTACCCACTCACAGTAGCTTTTATATTAGAGGCAGCGACTGCATTTGGTTTGCTGCATCAAGCTGAGGGCAAATTGTTTTGGGATGAAGATGAGTTGAACAACTGGTTGAAGCTGGAGAATGGGAACCGCGAGCAGCAATTGCGGGGCTGGTGCTTAGAGCTATTGCTGCATGCGGGGAAAAGCAGCTCTCATATAGCAGCAGCGCTATGCGCGCTGCAACCTGGATTATGGTATTCGAAGCGTGAGCTCATCGAACAATTAAATGAAGCGAATTTAAATGGGGCTAACTCTCACAGTCCGGTTTCGAGCGAAGAGAGTTCTGCTCCAGACTGGTGCGGTCTATTCCACAGCCTAGGCTGGCTGGAGCTTGTCGACAGCAAGGATTCACTAGGCGTGGAGCAGTTGATCAGATGGAAGGGGATATCGCCACTTCATGAACACAATCATAATATCGTCCTGAGCAATCAAGGGGAGGGTTATATCTCTGTACAGCCTAATGGTGAAATTATTGTACAGTCGGACTGCCCATTCTCCATCAGATGGGAGCTTGAATTAATTGCGAAACGAATTTCGGATGAACAGGCTGCAGTTTATCGGTTAGAAGCAGCTTCGATTTCCCGAGCATTGGAGCATGGCAGAACAAGAGCTTTCATTCAATCCTTTCTGCAGAAGTCGGCAGGTGATAGTGCGATACCCGCTGCGGTTCAAGCTTTACTTGAGTTATGGTCGAGCAGGTCCTGCCGAACAACATTTGCTGAGGTTATGCTTCTTCGCTGTGACAATGAACAAATGGCAGCATATATTGAGAATGATTTGTCTATAGAGCCTTTGCTGATGCAAAAACTCGGATCACTCGATTTTATAGTAGAAAAGTCCCATGTACAATTAGTAAGAAGTTTATTGCAGCAGGCAGGCTATCCGCCAAGGAAGGCTGTCCAAGCAGGCTTGGATAAGGAACAAAACAGCTATCCTCTTATAGTGGAGGATGTTTTTGAACAACACCTTGTTCCACATACGTCCAAATTAAGGTATAATATGTCATCTAAACCGACATATATTTATGAGGAGCAACCTCTCCACCATTTCGAGCTAATTGCATTGCCGGATCGCAATAAGGGAATTCCTTTATCTCGGCTGGAAAGCGTACCAGCGATGTGGACTAAGCAGTTGAGAGCATATCATCATTCAACAAGAAAAGAATTGATGGAGCATGCGCTGGAGTGGCAAACTCCCGTTCAGCTTTGTATAGAGCAGAAGCTCCAATCCTTTGTTCCTGACCTAATTGAACAGCAAGGAAGCGGCTGGGCAGTTGTCGGACTGCTCCGCGATGAGCACAGTCCAAATCGGATTCGGCTCACTCCGGATATGTGGGATGAGATGCGCTTGATCATACCCGGGCATACCGAGCCAATATAATCTCTATCTATTGGATAAGTTCATATGGTATAATAGTGAAGAATGTGAGAAATGAAAAGAGGTGGATGAATGCCTGCTACTGAAGGTTTAACAGCTATTCAGTTGGAGCAACCGCAAGGCGGCGTTTCTTCGCTAGATATGGCGTCGTTGCTGCTGTGCGCCTATGAGTTAGGTGATTGGATTAATCAATCGGCAGAAGTTGCCGAATATTTATATTGGAAGTCAGCTGTGAATGAAGACGAAGACGTGAAGCAAATAACCAGACGCTTTGAGAAAGCGAAAGAGCTGTTTGACGAATGCCAACGCTTCGGAAGATTTCATCCTGATTACAACTCCGCGAAGGACAAAGTGAAGCAAATCGAAAGAGAGCTTGGCGAGATCGAAAGCGTTCGACGCTTTAAATTCGCGGAACAAGTAGTAGATGAGATGCTGTACGACGTATCACGCACGATAGCGGAGTCTGTATCCGATAATATTAAAGTGCCTGGCAATGAGAAAGCAGGCGGAGGAAGCTGCGGAAGCGGCGGCTCATGCAGCTGTGGAAGCGGCGGCTGCAGTTAGTAAGAATGATCGTGCTTACGATGTAGGTTTGCGAAGCAAACCTTGGTTTATGCTTACGATGTAGGTTTGCGAAGCAAACCTTTTAGGAGGGAATAGATGTTACCGGAACGAATGGGTTATATTATATGGGTAAGTGATTTGAAAGCGGCAAGGTCACTGGAGAGATTCGGGACGGTACATTATATGTCGCGCAAGATGCATTATGTTGTTATGTATATGAATGCGGAACGCTCTGAGGATGCTGTAAGGCAAATGGGAAAGCTTCCTTATGTGCGTAAGATAGAACGCTCCTATCGTAATGAAATTAAGACGGAATACAGCAAAGACAGTGAAGACAAAACAAGATTTTACAGCTTATAATAGAAACTGCTATTCACGCCTTGTGGCTGGATAGCTTTTTTTTGTGGTTAAAGATAGGAAAAGATTGTATTTGATTAAATAGCATATACCAATAAGAACACATTTTCAGGGAAGAAAACATGCTGAAAACGGTGTTTTTATTTTTTATAACCATAAATTAACATATATGGACTGTCTTTATTTTATTGTTGTAATATCGGACAATCATGGTAAAATGGATATAAATTCATGGTATAAAAGACCTGGTTCCTTGGAAGGAGTTGGTGGCGAAATGAAAGATAAAATGACGAGAAGATGGAATACATACGAGTCGTTTTATATTGACTTAGGCGATAAGAAAGTTGCTGACATCGTTATTACGCACCATGCCAAAAGTCGATGGTTGGATCGAGTGGAGAGCGAGAAAACCGGATTCGAGGATATAGCTGATTTCCTTTGGGAATGTTTAAAGCAAGGCCGGGTTGAGTCTTATTATCGAAATGAACAAGATGTATACTTAATTGATGATGACCTCGTTTTTGTTGCTGAATTTTCCGAATCGGAGACGGAGACGGATATTACCGGCAGCCCTTTACATAAGATGATCATCGTTACTTTTCTTGGAAGGATGTCAGAGACGATGGAGCTTAGGGATCTAAAGTCCTATTATTCATGGCTGCGTCATTCCCGGAGAATGACTTTAGTGAAGAGCAGCAGAAAACGCAAATAAGCTATTTTAATTATATTAATATCGAAGAAGCATGAGATCTGAAAAGCTCGAATGCTTTTTTTTGTTAGGTTCATACGCCTTTGTAGAAGGTTTGTAGTATAATATTAAAAGAAGAAAGGATGATTGTTAGATGGCGCTCAATTTTCATCAGCTGCACATATTTTATACGGTTGCGGAAAGGGGAAGCTTCTCAGCGGCGGCGCAGGCTTTACATATGACCCAGCCGGCCGTTACGATGCAGGTGCAGTCACTGGAAGATTATTTCGGGACGAAGCTGCTGCAGCGCTCCACCAAGCGAATTGATTTGACTGAAGCGGGAAGGGCGCTCATGCCTTATGCGCAGCGCAGCATTGATCTGATCCGGGATACGGACCAAGCGATGTCCGCATTCACTAAGCAGCTCAAGGGCAGGCTCCAGCTTGGCTCCAGCCTAACAATAGGTGAATATATACTACCGCGATTACTCGGTCCCTTCGGACAAGAGTATCCTCATATTACAATAAGCATGAAGGTAATGAATACGTCTCAAATAATGGAAGACATTCTAAATCATAACCTTAATTTTGGATTAATTGAAGCTCCAGTCAATCATCCCGATATGCATATGGAGGCTGTCATGAGTGACGAGCTCAGGTTGATCGTCTCCAAGGACCATCCTCTAGCGGACCGCGCTTCCGTTACTTTAGAAGAAGTAATGGAATATTCATTCGTATTGCGTGAGCAAGGATCGGGAACAAGGCTTGTTATGGAGGAGCAGCTGAGAAACAAACAAATTGATCCTGCTTCTATGAAAATCGTGATGGAGCTGGGAAGTACTGGAGCTGTGAAATCAGCGGTTGAGGCAGGGCTCGGCATATCTTTTGTATCCTCCTCATCGGTCAAGCATGAGGTTGCTTTGGGCTTAATTCGAATGATCAAAATTTCGGACGCCAAATTTCAACGCCAATTTTACTCCATTTACTTGAAATCGGCATTATTGCCTATATCGGCCGTTACTTTTTTAACTTTTTTGAGAGAGAGGGATTTACATCAATGGCTTTAGTGAAAGGACTAGCTGATTTGCACACGCATACGACTGCTTCTGACGGCATGCAGTCGCCTGCGCAAAACGTTCGATTGGCCAAAGAGGCCGGTTTATCAGCGATTGCGATTACGGATCATGATACGGTGGCAGGTGTTGATGAAGCCATTCTTGAAGGTAAACGTTTGAACATCACGGTAGTTCCGGGCGTTGAGGTCAGCACGGTGGCAGATGGCTGTGATATTCATATTCTCGGTTATTATACAAACAATGATGATGAGAAATGGTTGAATCGGCTTGCTAGCCTGCGAGACACGCGCAGCCGGCGCAATGAATTAATTGTAGACAAGCTCCGCGGGCTTGGCATCGCAATTACGATGAATGAGGTTCTGGCTGCTGCACATGGAGAGGGCTTAGGGGATTCGCAGAGAGCTTCCGAGGTAAGCGTCGGGCGGCCGCATATTGCGGAAGTGCTTATTCAAAAAGGAATTGTAACGGATATGAAGCAAGCTTTCGATGTTTACTTAGCTGCAGGGGCAGCGGCTTATGCCAATCCTCCAAGAGTGCATCCGTTTGAGGCTGTGGATTGGATTCGTGAGGCAGGCGGTACAAGCGTTATTGCCCACCCGGGCTTATATGGCAAAGATTCTCTTGTCGAAGACATCATTCGTTATGGAGCGCAAGGGATTGAGGTGTATCATTCCGATCATAGCCCTGATGAAGAGCATCGCTATGCGGAACTTGCTCAGAGACATCATTTAATTATGACCGGGGGTTCTGATTTTCACGGATCGCGTCATGGACAAGTCTTCCACGGCGTGGTGGGAAACCGCACAGTAGACGTTCAAGTGCTGCAGCAGCTTAAACCTCCGTCATGGGGACATACTGTATGACAGAGCGGCTCTATACAATAAAGGAAGTATCCAAACGCACGGAGTTGTCTACACAGCTCATTCGCAAGTGGGAAGAGCGATATAAGGCGGTTATGCCGCAGCGCATGGAAAATAGCTATCGGGGCTATACGAGGTCGGATATTGATACGCTGCTTTGGCTTAAGCAGCAGGTGGATGAAGGCGTTCCAATCGGAATGGCCGTCAAGGCTTGGAAGGGCGGCAATCAGGAGCAGACGGACGAAACAGTCGTTCAAGCCCATGAGGCCATGCCTATGAACGGGCTGCAGCAGGAAGAATTTTATATCCATTCAACACTAAATATGAATCAGCCGATCGAACAGCTGCTCCAGTGCTTTATTCAACTAGATCTTAGCAGGGCTCAACGCTTCTATGAGCAACTGCTGGCCATCCATCATTTAGAGCATCTGCTGCTTCATATACTAGAGCCAACGCTCGTTGAACTAGGGGAGCGGTGGGAGCGAGGCGAAATATCCGAATATCAGGAGCATTTCGGCAGTCACTTTATTAGAGACAAAATGCTTTCCATTCGAGGGTTATTTCGGCCCCATACAAATAGCCCGTTGCTTGTAACGGCATGCGGGCCAGGTGAACGACATGAAATGGGCATTTTGTTTTTCGGCTTTTTCGCTCAGCAAGAAGGCTTTCGAGTTGTTTATCTTGGGAGCTCGCCTTCCGAGAAAGGGATATTCGATTGTTTAGCAGATGTACATCCGGCCGCATTCACGTTCAGCTTCTCCATTTCGCAGCATTTGAAGGAGGCGGAAGGGTTTCTGCTTGAGCTGGATCGTCGCATTCAAGCTGAAAATTGTTCGACACATGTATTTATCGGCGGTAGAGCGGTACAGGAAGACGGGGTAATGCCGGGAACGGAACGAGTGTTTTATATAACGGGTGATGGTAAAAGCTCTATTGAAAAAATTAAATCACGGCTTCTTATTCGAAAAGAATAAGAAAGCCGTGATTTTTTATTTGTCACTTTTTATTTCAGTACACAAGCTAAAGCTTTGATGCGTTTTTCATCTGGGGTAACGAATAACGTTTTTTGGTTGTCATAGATAACGAAGCCGGGCTTGGCCCCATTAGGCTTACGAACATGCCTCACCGTCGTATAATCGACAGGGATGGAGCTGGAATCGCTAGCCTGACTATAGTGAGCAGAAAGCATGGCCGCTTCCTCCAGTGTTGCATTGCCGAAATCACTGCCCTTTATGACAACGTGCGAGCCAGGAATATCCTTAGTATGCAGCCAAGTGTCAGAAGGAGAGGCAAGCCGATTTGTTAAATACTCATTTTGCGTATTGTTTTTTCCTACGTACATAGTTACACCCTCGGATGAAGTATAGCAAAGCAGAGTAGGACGAAGCGCTTTTTTCTTCTTTGGACCATGGCGTCCCCGCTCTTTCATATAACCCTGCTCGACAAGCTCATCGCGAATTTCGCCAATATCAGCGAGCGAAGCGTTATCAAGCTGCTGGAGCAAAGCTTCGAAATATTTGATTTCCGTTTTTGCAATTTCCATTTGTTCCGCAACAACAGATAAGCTGTTTTTATGCTTGGTGTATCGACGGAAATACCGCTGCGCGTTATCAGATGGTGTAAGCTGCGGATCTAAGTCGATCTTGACCACAGCTTGCTCTTCATCATAAAAGTTGACTAGCTCTATGGAAGAGTCACCACGAGTTATTTGATGCATATACGCTGTCAGAAGCTCTCCGAGCACTCTATATTTTTCAGCATCCTTAGCCTCTGCGAGGGTATCTTCCAGCTTCTTGATTTTCGTAATGTTTTTGGCTCTTTCGTTTTGGACAAAGCGAATAAGATCGGCTACTCGCTGCTTTACCGTGTCACGTTCCGCTTTGTTTCCATAAAAGCCTTCAAGACAAGCGCTCACATCTGGGAAAATGGTTGTTTCGCCCTTAATATGAGTCAGCTCCGTTATGGAGAAAAATGATTTTCCGCTGTCCTGCTCCGTCTTGATTGCCGGTGTGTATTGATCAGCCTTCACTTCATTCATAAAGGTTGAAAAGCTGCTCCAAAGCACTGTTAGGTCTGCATCTGCTTGTGCCCGATAAACAAGCTCTTTCGCAAGCAAGGGGCTAAAGCCGCTAAGTGCATCGACCAAGCGTTTATGCAAAGGGGATGTCTCATCAGTGGCGTTTAGGACCTCTAGAAATTGCTGCTCGGTATTAATCTCGAATGGATCAACCTTTCCTTGATCGGGCGGCGAAGCGTAAGTGCTTCCAGGCATCACGATCCTGTGACTGCTAATGGCTGGTGTGACATGATGAATACCGTCATGAATGATGCCTGTTGCAGGATCCATCAAAATAATATTGCTGTGACGGCCCATTATTTCGATAATAATCGTTTTGTTCGATAGATCGCCCAGCTCATCCCGGTGCTTGACCTCGATATGAATAATACGTTCACGTCCGACTTGACGCACGGATTCAATAAGTCCGCCTTCGCAATATTTGCGAAGGAGCATACAAAACATCGGCGCTATCATGGGATTGACATAGGTTCCAGTTGTCCAATGCACGCGAGGGTAAGTAGGGTTAGCGGATAGGAGCAATTTGCCCTGAGTGCCTGCGCCGCGGATGCTGAACACGAGCTCATGATCAGTAGGCTGATGGATTTTATGTATACGAGCGCCAACACAGCGCTGTAGGTCTTGCGTGATAGCATGAGTGACTATGCCGTCTAATGCCATGGTGCTTGCACCTCTCTTTCAAGTGAGTCTTTCTCTATAATGCCATAGTTGAGACAAAAACTTAAGTCCTTGTTGGGATATTTTATAGGCTGTCCGAATACATTTAGCGTATAAAGGCTGTCCTAAGGGCTGGCGTCGTTGCCGCTTGGCTCGGCATATCACGGGAGGGAGTTATACCATGGAACAAATGAAATGGCATCAAATGGGGACAAGTGAGCTGGTTGACACATTAGTCAGCTCCCCTGATCAAGGGCTGACGCCGTCTATGGCGGCGGAGCGTCTGGAGAGAAATGGACGGAATGAATTAACGGAAGGCAAGCGTGTCTCGCCAGTTTTATTATTCCTAAATCAATTTAAAGATTTTATGGTGCTCGTGTTAATGGGCGCTACTTTAATTTCAGGGCTTCTGGGGGAATATTTGGACGCCATTACGATTGTGGCCATTATTGTTATTAATTCAGTGCTCGGATTTGTTCAAGAATTTCGTGCGGAGCGTTCATTGCGTGCTCTTAAAGAGCTATCTGCGCCACTCGCAAAAGTGATACGAGGCGGAGAGCTGTTGACCATTCCGGCGAAGGAGCTTGTCGTAGGAGATGTTGTGTATTTGGAGAGCGGTGACCGCATACCTGCTGACGTCCGCTTATTGCAAGCAAACAGCTGTTATGTGGAGGAATCTGCTTTAACGGGGGAATCCGTGCCGGTTGGCAAGCATTCAGAAGCGATTGCCGAGGAGGACCTGCCTCTGGGTGATCAGCGCAATATCGGCTTCATGGGTACAATGCTGACGAGAGGTACAGCTAGAGGAGTCGTCATTCGCACAGGCATGGCAACGGAAATGGGCAAAATTGCCGGCTTGATCCAGGAAACAGAATCAATGGAAACACCGCTTCAGCATCGTCTGGAGCAGCTTGGCAAAATATTGATCGTCGTCGCCGTAGCGTTGACCATCATGGTTGTCGTGGCAGGGATTCTGCATGGACAGCCTGCTTATGGCATGTTCCTCGCCGGGGTCAGCCTGGCGGTAGCGGCCATACCGGAAGGCTTGCCGGCCATCGTGACGATAGCGCTTGCCCTTGGCGTCCAAAGAATGATCAAAAGAAAAGCAATTGTGCGTAAGCTGCCATCTGTGGAAACACTTGGATGCGCCTCTGTTATTTGTTCAGATAAGACGGGTACGCTGACCCAAAATAAAATGACAGTTACGCATGTATGGATTGGCGGAAGAAAGCTGGAGGTCAGCGGTGAAGGCTATGAGCCAGTTGGAGCTATTCATGAAGACGGCAAAGCGCTTGATATTAAACATGACCAATCCATTAAGCGGCTGCTGCAAATTAGCGCCTTATGCAACAATGCCCAGCTGATAAAGGTAGAAGGGGAAGAGACGAAGAAACGCAAACGCAAGGATATGCCGGACGAGTGGGTCATGAAGGGTGATCCAACCGAGGGTGCGTTAACGGTTCTGTCAGCAAAGCTTGGCTCCTCCGCCCATTCGCTTGAGCAGCTCTATAAACGGGAAAAAGAGTTTCCTTTCGATTCCGAACGAAAAAGAATGTCGGTTGTTGTAGCGCATCAAGGCGGGCGTCTCATCTGCACAAAGGGTGCCCCTGATATGCTGATGGAGCACTGCACTTATGTGCTTTGGGATGGCAAGGTTGTACCTTTCACGGCCACCTTAAAGAGAAAGTGCGCAGAAGCGGGTGAGCTGATGGCGCAGTCGGCGCTGCGTGTTCTTGGACTTGCATATCGTGATTTGCGAGTGGGAGATGTGTGCGAAACAGAGAGCGATGCTGAATGTCAGCTTGTTTTCGTTGGTTTAACAGGTATGATCGATCCTCCTCGTCGCGAAGTGAAGGAAGCGATTGCTACTTGCAGACGCGCCGGCATTAAGACGGTTATGATAACGGGCGACCATCAATTGACTGCGGAAGCCATTGCAGGCCAGCTCGGTATTATGCCGCGCGGCGGCATAGCTATGAGCGGCAAACAGCTGGAAGCTATGAATGACGAGCAGCTTGACCGCCTAGTTGATAACATTTACGTCTACGCTCGTGTCTCTCCAGAGCATAAATTACGTATCGTTAAAGCATTGCAGCGCCGAGGGCATGTTGTTGCTATGACAGGGGACGGGGTTAATGATGCGCCAGCGATTAAAGCATCAGATATCGGTATCGCCATGGGAATTACGGGAACGGATGTATCGAAGGAAGCCTCAGCACTTGTGCTTAGCGACGACAATTTCTCTACAATAGTGGCTGCGATTGAAGAAGGTCGCGGTATTTATGAAAATATTCGTAAATTCATTCGTTATTTGTTAGCATCCAATGTTGGTGAAATATTAGTGATGTTTTTAGCGATGATGGCTGGGCTTCCTTTGCCGCTTGTACCTATACAAATTTTATGGGTTAACCTTGTTACGGACGGACTGCCGGCCATGGCGCTTGGCGTCGATCAGGCAGAAAAGGATCTCATGCAGCATAAGCCGCGTAATGCTAAGGAAAGTATTTTCTCCCGGAGACTCGGGTGGAAAATTATTAGCAGAGGCATTCTAATCGGCGTTTGCACGCTTGGCGCATTTTGGATCACGTTACGAAATGGTCCTGACACGGCGTCACATCTTTTGAAAGCACAAACGGTGGCGTTTACTACTCTCGTTATGGCCCAGCTGATTCATGTGTTTGATTGCAGAAGCTCCCGATCCATTTTCCATCGCAACCCTTTGCAAAATAAATATTTGGTGTTAGCTGTGCTTTCGTCCCTGCTACTCATGCTCGGCGTCGTTTATATCGAAGCGCTGCAGCCGGTTTTCAAAACAGTTCCGTTAAATTTCCGCGAATGGTGTCTTGTGTTTGTAGCAGCGGGAATCCCAACTTTCTTGATGGGAATTGGCAGCGTGCTTGGCACTTCCAAGAAAAAGAAGACAAATACGAAATGGCCGATTGGACCGCAAACGGCTGCTAGATAACGAAATAATACAAAAGTTGATACAAATTATGAATAGCCATTCTCCTTGCTTTACGCTATGCTATTAGGAATAAATATTCATTTTATCTTACTGATAGAAACGGCAAGGAGAGGGCAATTTGATGGATTTCACAAAAATGAATGGGTTGGGAAATGATTTCATTATCATAACTGGAGAGCAGCAGCTTCCCGCTGATGTGGCAGAATTGGCAATTCGGCTTTGCAACCGTTTCTTTGGAATCGGCGCAGATGGACTAGTTTATATATTGCCATCAGACATTGCTGATTTCCGCATGCGTATTATTAATTCCGATGGATCTGAAGCTGAGCAATGCGGCAATGCCATTCGCTGCGTTGCGAAATATGTATACGACAATGGATTAACGGATAAAGAAGAAATGACGATCGAAACGCTTGGTGCGGGTGCCCAGAAGGTTCAACTGACGATCCATGAAGGCGAAGTTGCTTCCGTGCGCGTCGACATGGGGCAGCCGATACTGAGTGGCCTGCAGGTACCTACGACGGTAGATGCCGAGCGTGTCATACAGCATCCGATAGAGGTTGATGGCCGCGAATTCCTTTTCACAGCTGTTTCGATGGGCAATCCGCATTGCGTTATTTATGTGGACGACGCAGCCTCATTTGATTTGGAAGCATGGGGTCCAAAGTTGGAAACACATCCGATGTTTCCGCGGAAAATAAATGTTGAATTTGTATCCGTTAATTCCCGTTCGCATACCGACATGCGGGTATGGGAGCGAGGAGCTGGCCCAACTCTAGCATGCGGCACTGGCGCATGCGCAACGGTCGTTGCTTCTGTGCTGAATGGAGTAACTGATCGGACGGCCACCGTATCGCTCAAAGGCGGCGATTTGCTAATTGAATGGAATGAAGCGGATAATCACGTATACATGACTGGACCTGCAGCGGTATCATTCCGCGGCAGCTTGCAGGAGGACGCAATATGAACGGGTTGAATCATGCTAAACCGGATTTGAGAGAAGCGCTTGAGCAGCGTATATTGACCGGTGACGGCGCAATGGGAACCTATCTATATCAGATGGGGTTCCCTGTCGGTGTTTCATATGAAGAATTTAATGTGATTCGTCCCCACGTAATTGAGAACATACACCGCCGCTATTATGATGCGGGTGCTCGTGTAATCGAGACGAATACGTTCTCAGCTAATTTCGAGAAGCTTTCGAAATACGGCTTGGAAGGCGAGATGGAAGCAATTAACCGTGCTGGCGTTCGTGCTGCACGTGCGGCAATTGGCGCAGACGCTTACGTTGTCGGAGCTGTAGGCTCTATCCGCGACGGAAAACTGAAAAATTTGCGGACAGCAAAGGTGAGCGATGCTTACAAGCGGCAAATGCATGCCCTTCTTGATGAGGGCGTTGACGGACTGCTGCTGGAAACCTTCTATGATTTGGATGAAATGATGCTGGCTCTTCGCATCGCAAAGGCAGCTTCAAGCGTTCCTGTTATTTGTCAGTTCGCAGTAGAGGATGTTGGCCGTACGCAGGATGGGAATGGTATGAAATCGGCATTCGATCAGCTGCAAGCTGCTGGAGCCGACGTAGTAGGCTTTAACTGCCGCAGCGGCCCGAACGGAATTATGCGTGCGATTGATTCCATCAACGGACCAATCGGCCTGCCTTTATCGGTCTACCCCAATGCGGGTATTCCTGACTATGTCGATGGCAAGTATACGTATTCCACGGGTCCTGAATATTTCGCTGAAATGGCAAGGCGCTTTGCAGATCGCGGTGCCCGCTTAATTGGCGGCTGCTGCGGTACTACACCTGAACATATTGCCGCGATATCAGCCGCACTTGACGGCTATGTACCTCAGGCTGTTTTGCCTAGTGCTGCCGCATCGCCGCAAGAGATCATCCATGTTCAGCCACCTGCAAAGCCTGCAGAAGCAGTTTCAACGGCGCAGCAAGAAGCAGAACGCGAGCCTTCAATTGTTGATCTTGTCCGGAAACGGCATACGGTTATCGTAGAGCTTGATCCGCCTCGTGATCTTGATATTCGCAAGTTTATGGACGGAGCGGCAGCATTGAAGGATGCAAATGCTGATGCGGTAACAATGGCGGATAATTCACTGGCTGTGACGCGGATGAGCAATATCGCGCTTGCCGCGCTTGTGCAGGAAAGGGTAGGCATTCGTCCGCTCGTTCATATCGCATGCCGCGACCGGAACTTAATCGGCACACAGTCTCATATGATGGGACTGGATGCGCTTGATATTGATCATATTCTTGCTGTTACAGGAGATCCCGCGCGGTTTGGCGATCTGCCGGATTCCAGCTCGGTATATGACCTAACTTCTTTCGAAATGATTCGAATGATCAAGCAGTTGAATGAGGGGACGGCCTTCTCAGGCAAGCCGCTCAAGCAAAAAGCAAAATTTATTGTCGGAGCTGCTTTTAATCCGAACGTTAAGCACTTGGACAAAGCGGTTCAGCGTCTTGAACGGAAAATCACTTCAGGCGCAGATTATATTATGACACAGCCCGTCTATGACCCGGTATTAATAGAACGAATTGCAGAATCGACGAAGCACTTATCCGTTCCGGTGTTCATTGGCATTATGCCTTTGGCGAGCGGGCGTAATGCCGAATATTTGCATAATGAGGTACCGGGTATTCAGTTGTCCGATGAGGTCCGGCAGCGAATGGCTGGACTCGAAGGTGAAGCGGGCCGAGCAGAAGGCGTGCAAATTGCAAAGGAGCTGCTTGACGCAGCAATGCCGCACTTTAACGGCATTTATTTAATTACACCTTTCATGTTCTATGATATGGGCGTGCAGCTTACGAACTACGTATGGCAAAAAGCGAATCGAAATTAGCTAAATACGTTAGAAAAATGGCAAAAAACCGACTTTTTTGCTAGTTTTCGCTTTTCTGCTTGTTCGATTGTGAAAAATCAATTAGAATAAATCAAGACTGTCGTTGTCGCACTCATCTAGCAGAGCAAGGACAGGCTCTTCAAATTTAGCTTTAGCGAACTAGCAGCTCTTAACGCTAAAGGTATGCCCGGCACTAATTTTGTCTACAATAGTGCAGAGACTCTGTCTTTTTTTGGCAGGATCGGAACACGAGCCTGTCACGTTTTTATTTAAATAAAAGATGCAGTCGCTTCACATTTATAATTGGCTTTATTCTCACCTCGAAGGCAAGTCGAACCGCCAGAGGACGGCGCTAGCTGTTACACATGTAGAATTGGATTCATCACAACAGTTGCACAAGGAATTACCGCAGGCGGAGGAGGAACCGGGCTTGGCTATCAAACTTATTAATATTGGATTTGGTAATATTGTTTCAGCTAATCGCATTATTTCAATTGTAAGCCCAGAATCAGCACCGATTAAACGGATCATTCAAGAAGCGCGCGACAGACACATGCTAATTGATGCAACTTACGGCCGGCGCACGCGTGCGGTTATTATTACAGATAGTGATCATGTCATCCTATCGGCTGTTCAGCCGGAAACGGTAGCGCACCGTTTGTCTACCAAGGATGACGATAACGACGAATAGTACGGGGAGTAATATGGATAAGGGATTGTTAATTGTGTTGTCCGGCCCTTCAGGGGTTGGCAAGGGAACGGTATGTTCCGTTCTTCGGAAGAGAATGCCTGATTTGATTTATTCGGTGTCGGCAACTACAAGGCTGCCGCGCGATGGCGAGATCGATGGTGTCAATTATTTTTTCAAAAGCAGAGAGCAGTTCCTGGATATGATTGAGCGAGATGCACTTCTGGAGCATGCTGAATATGTTAGTAACTACTATGGTACTCCACGTGACTTTGTCGAGCGCACTTTAGCTAGTGGCAAAGACGTTATTTTGGAGATCGAGGTGCAGGGTGCGCTTAAGGTGAAGCAGAAGTTCCCAGAAGGCATTTTTGTATTTTTGCTCCCTCCGTCTCTGGATGAGCTAAAGCAGCGGATTACCGGACGTGGTACGGAATCATTGGATACGATTAATAATCGAATGTCCGTCGCTGTAGAGGAAATGAATTTGCTCGGTCATTATGACTATGCGGTCTTGAATGATGAAATAGATAATGCTTGTGACCGCATCCGAAGCATTATCATTGCAGAGCACTGCCGCAGAGAACGATATTTGCCTTATGTATCGGGCATGGTGGCCGCAATCGAGAAAGCATGAGTGAGGAGAATGAACGATGTTATATCCGTCCATTGATGAAATGGTGAAAAAGGTTGACAGTAAATACACGCTTGTAGTAGCAGCTTCGAGACGTGCACGTATGCTTCGCAACGGCGACAAGTCAGAGCTCAAAAACCCTCGCTCCCGTAAATATGTAGGCGTTGCGCTGGAAGAAATCTATGGCGGAATCCTTCAAGTTGAGAACCTCGCTACCAAAGAGGATTAATTCGTTTTAAGAAACAAGAATGAAATCGGAGTGCTTGCAGCGATGCAGGTCACTCCTTTTTTTATGTTGAGGAAGGTGAGTGCTTATGAAATGATTTAGATACAGATTCATAAGCGGAATACATATTGAAAAGGATGATGGATCAAATGACGATTACGCTTGAGCAATTTCCGGCTTTATCGAAAGGAATTGTATGGGGCTATGTAGAGAACTGCTTCACGCTCGATTATAAGGTGGACGAAGCTTCTGTGAGCAATATTAGCATCATCCCTACTGTAGGCGATAAGTATGTCGTAATGAAAATAGATAACGGCAAATGGGAGCTTGTTGGCGGGACGCTTGAACCGAAGGAGCATCATATGGATGCACTTGCTAGAGAAGTGAAGGAAGAGCTCGGCGCCGAGCTCCTTTCGTATACGCTTTTCGGCTGCTTTAAATGCCACTCATCCGCAGATGAGCCCTATAGACCGCATATTCCCCATCCTGATTTCGTGCGTCTAGTGGGATACGGAGAGGTTAAGCTTGTCGGCGAGCCGTTAAATCCGCCAGATGGCGAGCAGGTAATAGCGGTAGAGGCGGTTCACATTGATGAGGCTGTGAGAAGATTTGAGGAAATTGGCCGTTTTGATATTGCAGAGCTTTATAGGATGACCCATTTTTTGAAAAATAATAATGAATAAACACGTGTTTAATGCTGAAGGTTTGATTAGATTTTGATGCTGCATATGTTATGATAGTATAAGTGATTGAAGTTGCAGGAATCGAGAAACAGGAGGGAACGGAATGGACAAATTACGTTATCCAATTGGAAGATACTCGTTTGAGGGAATGACCGTTAAGCATCGTGAGCAATGGATTGCTGACATGGAGAAGCTACCCTCGCAGCTCGCGGCTGCACTGTCAGATTTAGATGAGACACAGTTAGATACCCCTTATCGAAGCGGCGGGTGGACGGTGCGCCAGGTGGTTCATCATCTTGCCGATGCTTCAATCAATTCTTTCGGGCGATTTAAGCTTGCGCTCACTGAGGCCAATCCGACAATAAAGCCTTTTAATGCGGACCGCTGGGCGGAAACCGCGGATAGCTTGCAGGCATCACCTAGTACGAGCGCAGCAATTATTGAAGGCATATATGCAAGATGGGTATTGCTGCTTCGTTCGATGGAGTCTGCTGATTTTGAAAGAATGTTCTATCACCCTGAGAAGGGCAGCCAGATTGGCCTAGCTTATTTTCTTGGTTATGTATCGTGGCATGGAAGGCATCATGTTGCTCATATTACGAGCTTAAGAGAACGGAAGGATTGGTAGCTTAAGCAGTTGTTCAGCATGAGGCGTCCAGTAGAAGCAGCTTCTTTGGAATAGGAGATATACCATGTTAAAAGGAAAATCAATTATACTCGGCATTACAGGCGGAATTGCAGCCTATAAAGGCGCCGCGCTCTGCAGCAAGCTGGTGCAGGCGGGTGCTAAGGTTAATGTTATTATGACAGAATCGGCTGCTAAGTTTATTACCCCATTAACCTTACAAACACTTTCACGCAATCCGGTTCATATAGATACCTTTGACGAAAGAGACCCTGGAGTCGTATCCCATATCGATTTGGCCGACCATGCTGATTTAATTGTTATCGCTCCTGCAACTGCAAATGCGATGGCGAAGCTGGCAGGAGGGCATGCGGATGATATGCTCAGCACCACGCTGCTGGCGGCGACTTGTCCCATTCTGATTGCACCGGCTATGAACGTGCATATGTACGAGCATCCTGCTGTTGTTCATAATATGGAGCTGCTGGCTTCGCGCGGCGCTATGTTTGTAGAGCCGGGAACGGGGCAGCTTGCGTGCGGTTATGTCGCGAAGGGAAGGCTTGCAGAGCCGGAGGACATTATGGCGGCAATCGAAGCGTGGTTTGTTCGAGGGGGCATGCTTGCTGGAAAGCGGGTGCTAGTAACTGCGGGCGGTACGATGGAACGGCTTGATCCTGTCCGCTACTTAACGAATGATTCCTCCGGCAAAATGGGCTTTGCTATTGCGGAAGCGGCGCAGCTGATGGGAGCCGATGTGACGTTAGTTGCAGGCCGTACTTCTGTTGCGCCACCCGCTGGGGTTCGGCTTATCCGTGTCGAATCGGCGCAGCAAATGCTGGATGCAGTAATGGATGTTTTTGAGGAGTCCGATATTGTAGTGAAATCTGCAGCTGTTGCCGACTACAGGGCGGTAGACATTAGCGATCAGAAGCTGAAGAAGAGCGGAGAGCGGCTTGTGCTTGAACTTGAGCGGACGACGGATATTCTAGAGACGCTCGGCAAGCGCAAGAGCCGTCAGTTTCTGGTTGGGTTTGCCGCAGAAACGGAGCAGGTAGAACATTATGCGATGGACAAGCTGCAGCGCAAGAATTGCGATCTCATCGTTGCTAATGATGTGAGCAGAGAGGGCGCTGGCTTTAACGGAGATACGAATATTGTACAGGTGTTTGGCGCGGAGGGTCTTATCGTATCCTTGCCGATCCTGTCCAAGCGTGAGGTTGCGAATTGCTTGCTGGAGCTGATTGCCGGGCGGCTAGCCTCTGTGGAGGGTACGGCGCATGATAGCTAAAGTTATTGTTGACGTGCCGAGCCGCCAGACGGATCGGCCGTTTGACTATAAGGTCCCTTCCGCGATGGAGGACTGGGTTGAAGTAGGCAGCCGCGTCGGCGTTCCCTTCGGAGGCCGGGTGCTGCAGGGCTTTGTTACAGCGCTAGGGGAGACGACTGACATTGACTCCAAGCGGCTGAAGCCTATATCTGAGCTGCTGGACCATGTGCCGCCATTGCTGCCGGATTTAATTGAACTGGCAAAGTGGATGAGCGATAAGTATTGCTGTTCATGGACCACTGCCCTGCAGGCTATGATACCTGGCGCTTTGAAAGGAAAAGCGGAGAGGCTTATCGGCATTGAGGATGAAGAGGCTGCGGCAGAAGAGCTTCCTGAGCAATTATTAGAATGGATAGGCGCAAGCGGTCGGCTGGTTAAACTGGAGGCACTGCTGGAGCGGTTTCCTGAGCATGCAAAGCTCATAAAGAATGCTTTGCGTGAAGGCGTCCTGGTGGAGCATACGTCAATTCGTGACCGATTGGCGATTCGCAAAGTGTTGACGGTATTTGTTCCGCCTGATGCGGAGGCGGTGCGAGCATCTATGGAAGCCTTGTCTACGCGAGCGGCTAAGCAGCGCGAGGTGCTCGCGTATATGCTGGATCATGGCGGTCCTTTGCCTATGCAGATGCTGTTAGCAGAAACAGGCGGCTCTGCAGCCAGTGTGCGCTCGTTAGCCGATAAGGGGCTGCTGGAGCTGCGTGAGATCGAGCAGCAGCGTGATCCTTATGCAGGGCGCGAGTTTGTGCGTACAACACCATTAGCGCTGACTGAGGGGCAGGAGGATGTGTATGACCGCATTTCGAGGGCCGTTGACGCAGGCGAGCCGCAGACGATGCTCCTGCATGGCGTAACGGGCAGCGGCAAAACGGAAGTGTATTTGCAGTCGATTCAATTTTGCTTGGAGCAGGGGAAGCAAGCGATTGTGCTCGTCCCGGAAATATCGCTTACTCCGCAAATGGTGGAGCGATTTAAAGGGAGATTCGGGGATGCAGTTGCAGTGCTCCATAGCAGGCTGTCTAACGGCGAGCGATATGATGAATGGCGCAAAATTCGCAGCCGGCAGGTGCAGGTTGCCATTGGAGCGAGATCTGCCATTTTCGCCCCGTTTGAGCGTATCGGGCTTATCATAATAGACGAAGAACATGAATCCTCCTACAAACAAGAGGAAAGCCCCAAATATCATGCGCGCGATGTTGCGGTGCGAAGGGCGAAGCAGCATGGTTCGGCTGTCGTGCTTGGTTCGGCGACGCCTTCCCTAGAATCTTTTGCAGCAGCAAATCGCCCTTTAACGGCTCGTGATCAGGGCCGCGAGCCAGCTCTGCTGCCTATGCCGGACAGGGTTGGCGGAAGGCCGCTACCGCCAGTAACGGTTATTGATATGCGCGAAGAGTTGAAGGAAGGGAACCGCTCGATGTTCAGCCGTCTGCTTCACAGCTCGCTTGCAGAACGGCTGGAGCGCGGGGAGCAATCGGTCCTGCTGCTCAATCGGCGGGGCTACTCGACATTCGTCATGTGCCGCTCCTGCGGCTATACGGCCGCATGCCCTCACTGCGACATTTCGCTTACCTATCATCAGAAATCACGAGCGCTTCGCTGTCATTATTGCGGACATGCAGAGCAAGCGCCAACCACTTGTCCGTCTTGTCAAAGCGAGCATATTCGGTATTTTGGCACAGGCACACAGCGCGTTGAGGAGGAGCTGTCCAAGCTGTTTCCAGGCATTCGTGTTATTCGTATGGATGTGGATACTACTACGGAAAAAAACTCGCACGAGAAGCTGCTTAAGCAATTCGGAGACCGTAAAGCTGACGTGCTATTGGGTACTCAAATGGTTGCAAAAGGGCTGGATTTCCCATATGTTACACTAGTAGGCGTCATAGCAGCTGATACGTCGCTTAACTTGCCTGATTTCCGCGCTGCGGAGCGAACTTTTCAATTGCTTACCCAGGTTGCTGGACGCGCAGGGCGGCATCATTTGCCGGGCGAAGTTGTTGTACAAACCTATGCGCCGGAACATTACGCTGTCATAGCCGCGCAGCAGCATGATTATGCGGCATTTGTAAGTGAAGAGCTGAGGCATAGAGGCGCCATGAGCTATCCGCCGTATTGCAGGCTCATCCTGGTCACCATGTCGCATGAGCAGCTTCCGCTCTTATCATCTGTCTGTGAACAATTCGCATCGGAGCTTCGGGAGATTGCCGAGCATGAAGGCGTGCTGCTGCCGTTAAACAGCGGTTTTGGCAGAGCGCTGGAGGTGCTTGGACCGGTGTCGTCGCCGATTTCAAGAATGAAAGATCGCTACCGTTTTCAATGTGTGATAAAATATCGTGGGAACATTGATGCCTCAGCCCTTGTGCGCAAGGCGTTAGTGCCGTTTACGGACGGTCCGCCGCAGCGGCAGGTGCAGTTCAGTGTTGACGTCGACCCTCAAGTTATATTATAAATAAGGATTACTATTTTAATGATCGTAAAGGAAGGGAATACAATGAGTATCCGTATAATTGTGAAAGAGCCTGATCCGGTATTGCGGGAAGTGGCTAAGGAAGTTACGAAATTTAATTCAAATCTGCAAAAGCTGCTGAAGGATATGGCAGAAACGATGTATGATGCAGAAGGCGTCGGTCTTGCCGCGCCGCAAATCGGCATTTCCAAGCGTGTGATCGTGGTGGATGTCGGTGATGAGAACGGCTTGGTTGAAATGGTTAATCCCGTCATTGTTGAACAGGAAGGCAAGCAGCTCGGACCAGAAGGCTGCCTCAGCATTCCAAATCTGAACGGTGATGTGCTGCGCGCAGACCGCGTTGTAGTAACAGGTCAGGATAGCAGCGGTCAAACGTTTACTGTAGAAGCTAACGGTTATTTCGCGCGGGCTTTTCAACATGAAATCGATCATTTGAATGGGATATTGTTTACCGATTTGGCGGAAAGCATCTACGACATTTCGGAAAGACAGAAAAAAGGCGGCGAATAGCTTCATGCGTATCGTATTTATGGGAACGCCGGAATTTGCCGTTCCCTCTTTGAAACTGCTCTTGGAGCAGAAATACAATGTTGTTGCTGTGGTGACACAGCCGGATCGCCCGAAGGGCCGCAAAAAAACGTTGACGCCGCCGCCTGTAAAGGAAGCGGCGTTGTCGTTCGGATTGCCTGTGCTGCAGCCTGAACGCATGAGGAGCGCGGAAGCGGTTGGTGCTTTGGAGCAGCTGCAGCCGGATCTTATCGTTACGGCAGCCTATGGTCAAATTTTGCCGAAGGCGCTGCTGGACATTCCGCGTCTTGGATGCATTAATGTACACGGCTCGCTGCTTCCTAAATATCGGGGAGGCGCTCCGATTCAGCGCTCTATTATTAATGGCGAGAATAAGACAGGCGTTACGATCATGTATATGGCTGAAGGATTAGATACCGGTGATATGATTAGTGTGGTAGAACTTCCGATAACCGATGAGGATACATCGGGAACGATGTTCGAGAAGCTGAGCATAGCTGGAGCTGAGCTTCTTGGCGCAACATTGCCGTCTATTATTGCAGGCGAGGCGAAAGCCGTGCCGCAGCGTAATGAGGATGCGACATACGCCCCGAATTTGACGCGCGATGACGAACATATAGATTGGAGCAAATCAGCGCGTGCTTTATTTAATCAAGTGCGCGGTCTGTCTCCGATGGCCGGGGCGTTCACTTATTTGAATGGTGAAGTGTTCAAAATTTGGAATTGCGAAGAGCTTGGCAACGGTGCTGCGAAAGCGTCCGCGAAAGCTCCTGGCACCGTTATTGCAGCCGATAACAACGGAATTCAAGTACAGACCGGAGCAGGAATATTAGTTCTCAAAAACATTCAGCCCGCGGGCAAAAAACCGATGAACGCGGCGGAATGGCTTAAAGGCTCCAGGCTTGAAGCGGGCACGCTGCTTGGCGATGGAGGTACGGTATGACCGAGAAAAGTAAAGACAGACCAAGCGGCGGCAGCTCAGGCTCGAGTCGTAATGCTGCGCAGGCAGCCAGAAAACCAAAACAACACACCACCCGTGGAAACAGGTCTAATCAAGCGAAGCAGCCTATACAGCAAGCTTCGCGTAAAGTGAAATCACCGCGCGAGCTAGCGATGGATGCGCTGGTTAAGGTAGCTGAAACGGGAGCATACAGCAATTTGCAGCTTAATCGGACACTTCAGGATGCAAATCTTCAGCGCGCTGACGCTGGATTAGTCACAGAGCTTGTTTATGGGACGATCCAGCGGCAGGCTACACTTGATTATTGGCTCAGCCGTTTTGTTTCCAAAGGATTACATAAGCTGGATCCTTGGGTGCACCAATTGCTGCGTATGAGCGCCTATCAGCTGCTGTATCTGGATCGCATCCCGGCGCATGCCGCGGTTAATGAAGCTGTTACAATAGCGAAAAAACGCGGCCATTCCGGTATTTCGGGCATGGTAAACGGCGTTTTGCGCAGCGTTGATCGAAGCCGTTCAGAGCTTCAAGCATCTGAGATTAAGCATGCCGATCCTATTATGCAGATAGCACTCCGTCACTCCTATCCGGAATGGCTTGTGAGCAGATGGGTGAAGGCATACGGCGCAGAGATGACTGAAGCCATATGCGCAGCCGGCAATGAGCACCCGCATTCAAGCGTTCGGGTTAACAGGCTGCGCGGCAACCGCGAGGAAGTAATCGAGCTTCTGAAAGCAGCGGGCTGTGATGCTGAACCATCAGCAGTTGCTCCAGCAGGCATAGCGATTATTCGCGGCGGCAATCTCGCAGATACAGACGGATATCGCAATGGGCTATGGAGTGTACAGGATGAGAGCTCCATGCTCGTTGCCGAAGTTGTTGCACCGCAAGCCGGGATGCAGGTTCTGGATTGCTGTGCCGCACCAGGCGGAAAGAGCGCTCATCTTGCAGAGCTCATGGACGGCAAGGGGAAAGTGTGGGCTAATGATTTGCATGCTCACAAGCGTGATTTAATCGTCATGCAGACCGAACGTTTAAAGCTTCGCAATGTCGAGGCTATTACAGGGGATGCGCTTAAGCTTGCGGAGCGATTTAAGCCGAATTCTATGGATGCTGTGCTGCTTGACGCGCCATGCTCCGGATTCGGTGTGATTAGGAGAAAGCCGGAAATCAAATGGACTAAGACTGCTGGAGATGTAGCTGAAATTACAGCCTTGCAGCACCGTTTGCTTAATACCGTATGTGATTTGGTTCGTCCCGGCGGCGTGCTCGTATACAGCACATGTACGATTGAGCAGGATGAGAATGAAAAGCAGATAGCCCGTTTTCTGGAAGAGCATTCCGAATTTGAATTAGATCGCAATTGGCCTGAGGGTATCGTAGAGCAGCTGAAAGAGGCAGGCGTAATTGATGACCAATTTGATGGTCAAGCACAGCTGATGCCGCAGCATTTCGATAGCGATGGTTTCTATATAGCACGTATGAAAAAGCGTCCATAATCGGGCTTATGGTTGAACATGGACGTTTGTGGTAAAATAAATCGATGGCGGCGCGCATTAACCAGCTGACCGCCCTACTTTAAGGTACAGGTGTGATGAAATGAAACCATGTATATATGACTACACGCTCGAACAGCTTCAACAATGGATGGTGGAAAATAGCGAACCCGCATTTCGCGGAGGACAGCTGTTTGATTGGTTGTATGTGAAGCGTGTGAAGAGCTTTGAAGATATGTCCAATTTATCAAAGGCGTTGCGTGAAAAGCTCGATGAGCATTTCCAAATTATTACGCTAAATGAAATTACGCGATTTGAATCGAAGGACGGAACGGTTAAATTTCTGTTCGGCCTGCATGACGCGCATGCCATTGAGACCGTTATTATGCGTCACAATTATGGAAACAGCATTTGCGTAACGACGCAGGTTGGCTGCCGGATCGGTTGTACCTTCTGCGCCTCCACGCTTGGCGGTTTAAAGCGCAACCTTACTTCAGGGGAAATTGTCGCTCAAGTCGTTACAGCCCAGCAGATGCTTGACGCAACTAATGAACGCGTTTCGAGTATTGTTATTATGGGATCGGGAGAGCCGTTCGAGAACTATGATGCAACGATGGCGTTTCTTCGCATCATGATTCATGAGAAGGGTCTCAATATCGGACAACGTCATATCACGGTATCGACGAGCGGTATTGTACCGAGCATGTATAAATTCGCAGAAGAAAATACGCAAATCAATCTAGCGTTGTCTATTCACGCGCCAAATGATACTTTGCGCTCGAAGCTGATGCCGGTTAACCGTCGTTTCCCATTTGCTGATGTAATGGAAGCTTGTCATAACTACATTGCGAAGACCGGCCGCAGAATTACATTTGAGTATGCATTGATTGGCGGAGTGAATGACCAAGCCGAGCATGCGCAGGAACTAGCTGATGTATTGCAAGGCATGCTATGCCATGTTAACTTGATACCAGTTAACCATGTGCCTGAACGCAATTACGTTCGGACGCCTCGCGAAGATATTTTTGAATTCCAACGTGTGCTTGAGCGCAATAAAGTGAGTGTTACGATTCGCAGGGAGCAAGGGCATGACATTGCTGCAGCCTGCGGTCAGTTAAGAGCGAAACATATGGAATCCACGACGGGGTGATGATTGATTGTTAACGGCAAACCGCAGTGATATTGGACGGGTCCGACAAGTGAATGAGGACCAATCTTGGGTTAGTCAGTTGAATAATGGAATAACGCTCGCCATCGTAGCTGATGGTATGGGCGGACATCAGGCAGGCGACGTCGCAAGCCAGAAAGCAGTCGATGCTTTCCGAAGCATGCTGGAGCAGCATGCCGCCAAAGCTAATTTATCCTTGCAAGAAGGCAAGATGCTTATTCGCCAAGCGATTTCGCAAGCGAATGAAGCTGTATTTGAATTAGCTTCCCGCAATGAGAACTACCATAACATGGGTACGACGATTGTGGCTGCTTTGGTAAAGCAGGATAATGCCATAATTGGACATGTTGGAGACAGCCGAGCATATAAGATTACTGAGGGCGTCATCAAGCAATTAACAAATGACCATACGCTAGTCAATGAATTGGTTAAATCCGGGCAGCTTAGCGAAGAAGAGGCTGCTCATCATCCACGGCGCAATGTGCTTACACGAGCTGTCGGTACGGATGCCCACGTAGATATTGACGTTCAAGAGGTGGAGTGGTCTCCGCAGGATGTATTGCTTCTATGCAGTGACGGTTTATCTAACATGGTGAACGATCAGCAAATGCTGCAAACGGTCACGTCCGAAGAACTAGAATTAGATGCAAAAGCGGAATATCTCATTCAGCTGGCGCTGCATGCTGGCGGAGACGACAATATTACCGTCGTTCTGCTGCAGGAAGCTGCTGTCATGAATCGAGAGGGGTGACGAAGGTGATCGGACACGATTTAGGCGGACGCTATGAAATATTGACGCGCATCGGCGGCGGCGGAATGGCGCTTGTATATAAAGCGCATGACGTACTGCTCAACCGCAATGTCGCGGTCAAGGTGCTGCGTCAGCAATTTGTGCACGACGAGGAATTTATTCGTCGTTTTCGCCGTGAGGCACAATCCGCAGCAGCATTATCTCATCCAAATGTCGTCAGCATTTATGATGTTGGACAAGAGGATGATACGCATTATATCGTTATGGAATACGTTGAAGGCCATAATTTGAATGAGATTATACAAGAGCGTGCGCCGCTGCAAGCCGATGAAGCGGTGCGTATTGCTATGCAAATAGCGGATGCGCTTGATCATGCGCATCAAAATCATATTATCCATCGCGATATTAAGCCTCATAATATTTTAATTGGCAAAAACGGGCGAGTGAAGGTAACAGACTTTGGGATTGCGCGAGCGGTTACCTCGTCTACGATTACCCAAACCGGGTCCGTAATCGGCTCGGTTCATTATTTCTCTCCGGAGCATGCAAAAGGCATCAATACGGGAGAAAAATCCGATTTGTATTCGCTTGGCATCGTGCTTTATCAGATGCTGACCGCACAGCTTCCCTTTCTTGGAGAAAGCCCGATCAGCGTAGCATTGAAGCATTTGCAGGAGACATTCGAGGAGCCGCGCAAAGTCAATCCTCATATTCCGCAAAGCGTGGAAAATGTCATTCTTAAAGCGATGCGCAAAAATCCAATCGAGCGTTATGCCTCTGCGCATGAGATGCTGCTTGATTTGGAAGGAAGCTTGCGGCCAGAACGGCTAAATGAACCCAAAGTAACATTTACGAGTGTGAATGATTTGGAAGAAACACGGGTTATGCCAGCTATACGCGGTGATATGGCACCAGCTCTCTCGAAGGACACAAGCACTCAAGCAGCAATTGTCAGCCAAGAGGTAACGGGCTCCGAAACAGAGCTGCAGCCTAAGGCAAAGGGCTGGAAAAAGCCGCTTACGGTCGTAGGCGTTACACTGGTGATACTCGCGATTATTATTATGGGCTTTATCTGGCTGCTTGGCAAAATAGATGTTGCAGAGGTAGATGTGCCTTATGTTGTCGGCAAGCCGCTGGCCGAAGCGCGTCAGATGCTTGAAGCAGAAGGGCTTAAGGTAGAGGAGCCTGTTCTAAGAGAGCACAACAAAGAAATACCAATCGATCAGGTGCTCAGTCAGACGAAGAGCAACATGCGAGTGAAGGAAGGCTCATTCGTCCAATTAACGGTGAGTGCCGGGCCTGAGCTCCAAGAGGTCGGAAATTACGTAGGTAAAGCCTTGCAATCCATAATTGATGAGCTGGGCGCTGTCGGTATTACCGAGAATCAGATCGTTATCGACGATGAGGTTTTCGATGAGCAGGCAGCAGGAACTATTTTGCAGCAATCACCGAAACCCGGCGAGCAGTATAATCCGGAAACGGTTGAGTTTACGTTTGTCATCAGTAAAGGCCGCGAAACCGTTGAGATGCCTAATTTAATTGGTATGAAGCTTGATCAGGCCAAAAGTATGATTAAAGCGAAAGATCTGGTGTTGGCAGATGACGGTATATTGTATCAACCTAGCTTCTTGCACGATAAAGATGAAGTGATTTCGCAAGATCCTTTTACTGCCAATGATCGCGTGGTTAAGGGTACTAAGATTACAATAACAGTAAGCTCCGGTCCGCCTAAGGATGCGAGGGAGCATCAATTCAATATCGTGATATCGCCTGCTGTCGCAGGGAAAACCAGTGAAGTGCGCATCGTTTATTCCGATGCCCGCGGCGATGATATAGAGTGGGGAGTTCGCAAAATTAAAGATATGAGGACATTCCCGGTTGATGTTATCCTGTCACCTGATACAGAGGCGAGACTGACTATTACTCGTGACGGCAAGTTTATTGATACGATAACGATCACTTATGACGAAATTATTAAAGGATCAGAATCATCCACCTTGACCATTCCGGGTGAAGAGGTGCCGCCTTCTGATGTGCCGGCGCAAACGGAGGTTGAACCAGGCCATGAAGAACCAATCGAAGAACAACAGCAGGAGCAGCAGCCATAAGCTGAACGTGAATCAACTGCAAGGTGTAATCGTGAAAGCACTAAGCGGCTATTATTACGTGCGAGCCAAAGATGCTTCTGTTCTTACAGAAACAGTTCAGTGCCGTGCTAGGGGAGTTTTTAAGAATAAGGGAATTTCACCGCTTGTTGGCGATAATGTGATGTACAGCTTGACGGAGAACGGGGAAGGAACTGTTGAGGAAATTTTGCCTCGTTCTTCTGAGCTGATACGTCCACCAGTCGCTAATATTGATCTGGCGATTCTCGTGTTTTCGGTAACGGAGCCCGCTTTGAATTTGCAGCTGCTCGATAAGTTTCTCGTTCATATTGAACATGCAGGCATACCAGCTGTGCTTTGCCTAAGCAAACAGGATTTGGAGAATGACGGAATGGAAACGGAGGAGGCGCAGACTGCGGCCGCCTCCGTTAATCGTATTTACCGGGCTCTCGGCTATGAGGTGTTTGGGACTAGCTCCCGACTTGGCGAAGGGATTAAACCTTTCCAAGAACGGCTAAAGGGCCATCTTGCTGTATTTGCTGGACAATCAGGCGTAGGCAAGTCATCCTTGCTTAATGCGATCGTTCCTGGATTAACGCTGGAAACGAATGAAATCAGCAACCGATTAGGTAGAGGCAAGCATACTACGAGGCATGTGGAGCTTATTGAGATCGGAGGCGGTCTGGTAGCAGATACGCCTGGATTTAGCCAGCTTGATTTCCAGGAGCTTGGAATTGAGGATTTGGGCTATTGCTTTGTCGAAATGCGTGCATTATCACCAGATTGCAAATTTAGAGGCTGCACTCATGTTCACGAGCCTGGCTGCGCAGTACTCGCTGCACTTGCTAGAGGTGAAATCGATCAAAGCAGACATGATCATTATTTGTTGTTTTTGGCTGAATTGAAAGAGAAAAAAAGGAGGTACTAACAACTATGACTATTATCGCGCCTTCTATATTATCTGCTAATTTCGCTCGACTTGGCGAGGAGATTCAAGCGGTAGAAGCTGCTGGGGCGGATTGGATTCACGTAGATGTGATGGACGGACATTTTGTTCCGAATCTCACATTTGGTCCTCCTGTCATTGCTGTCGTGCGTTCTGCTACGGCGCTGCCGTTTGACGTACATTTGATGATAGAGCGTCCTGAGCAGTCCATTGCGGATTATATTGCTGCGGGAGCAGATCGGATTACGGTACATGCCGAGGCCTGTGTTCATTTGCATAGAACCATTCATTATATTAAAGAAAAAGGGCTTCCAGCAGGTGTTGCGATTAATCCTGCCACGCCGGTTTCTGTATTAGAGCCCATTCTGCAAGATCTTGACCTCGTGCTTATTATGACGGTTAATCCCGGCTTCGGCGGTCAGAAGTTCATTCCTTACTCGCTGGTTAAACTGCGTCAGCTGCGTGCTATGCTTAATGAGCGCGGTTTGGATGCTGTCGATGTTCAAGTTGATGGCGGTGTTAATCCAGCTACTGCGGGGCTTATACGCGAGGCTGGCGCTAACGTGCTTGTTGCAGGCAATGCTGTATTCGCTGAGTCGGACCGAGCTGCGGCAATTGCCGCGCTGCGTTAGGAGCCAATGCGATGAATGATCGGTTAAAGACGGCTCTTTGGGTAGTGGCCTACGCCTTTGTTGTAGGCCTACTTCTCACCATTTTTGCCCAGATGACTGAATTTTACAGGTATTTATTTTCGCTTTTGGCTTTATACATAGGCATACGCTACTTTCGCCGATTTGAAACGCTGGGCCTTCGCATTACCTTTTTTGCTCTAGCGATTGTATTTTATTTACTTACTACTGTTGTTATGGCAATCTTTATATATGTTCGAGAGAATCCCGCCACAATAACGGGCGTATAATGCGCTTTCTTCCCACACGTGCAATGGAATAGGACGGACTGACGACGCATAGGATGGATACATGAGCGTAGGTTCTTGTCACGGAATAATTCGATGAGCGTGTCTGAGGAGGGATGAGGCATGAAATTTTACACAATAAAACTGCCTAAATTTTTGGGCGGGTTCGTGAAGGCAATTTTGAACACCTTCCAGAAAAACTAAGTTCGATGCAGCCGGGCACCCCTACGGCCGTGATCGTGAAAAAGTAAAAGAAAAGCACCTGAGGCTCAGGTGCTTTTGTCTATGGCCGAAGCCACTCATTATACGCGGGTAACTTTACCGGATTTCAGTGCGCGAGTGCTAACATAAACGCGTTTCGGCTTACCATCAACCAAAATGCGAACCTTTTGCACGTTTACTCCCCATGAACGACGAGTTTTGTTGTTAGCGTGGGAAACGTTGTTACCTGAACCAGGTGCTTTACCTGTAAGAAAACATTTGCGGGACATGAACTACACCTCCTTTAAGTTTTGCGAAAGAAAACAGACTCCATTTGCAATGGCTTCGTTATGCGTGAGGAAAATTCATTCATAAGCGAAATAACATTTAAACACACTTGAATATCGTATCATAAACATGAGGACTGTTCAACCTAAATATGAATGAAAGTGTTTGCTGAAATGGGAGAAATGCGTGAATCTACACAGAAAACCTGGAATTAATGGGGGACTTCTATAAAGTAGCCGTTTATAGTACAATAATATATAGTCCATAATTTTTTCAGTAAGGGAGTGTATTTCCATGCCTCTGCAGTTGAGTACCGAATTAGGTTCCATATACGTAACCGATGAATGCATAGCTACTATCGCAGGCTCTGCGGCCATGGATTGTTATGGACTTGTGGGAATGGCTTCTCGAAAACAACTAAAGGACGGAATTGCCGAGTTGCTCGGAAGAGATAATTTAACCCGTGGCGTAGAGGTACGCAGGGAAAATGAAAATCTACATATTGATCTTTACATCATTGTGAGCTATGGAACAAAAATTTCCGAGGTAGCGCATAACATTCAATCCAAAGTAAAATATGTTCTGAATGACGTAATTGGTCTGCAAGTGGAAGAAGTCCACATATTTGTGCAAGATGTTAGGGTATCCAGGTAACAGGGAGGGAATTTTCGTTGGGTAAGCGTTCTATTAACGGAACTGATTTTGCGGCAATGGCACTGCTCGGCGCGGATTATTTACAGCGTAATGCGGAGCATGTTAACGCACTGAATGTGTTTCCAGTGCCAGACGGCGACACGGGAACAAATATGAATTTAACGATGACCTCTGGTGTACGCGAACTTCGCAGTAAGCCATCCGATAGTATTAGCAAAGCAGCGGAAGCGTTGTCCAAAGGGCTGCTTATGGGTGCAAGGGGGAATTCAGGCGTTATCTTATCTCAGCTGTTCCGCGGCTTCTCCAGATCGCTGGCTGGCCTAGAGGAGGCGAATGCTTCTCAAGTGGCTGCTGCCCTTCAGCATGGCGTAGATATGGCCTACAAGGCCGTAGTAAAGCCTGTTGAAGGTACAATTCTTACCGTCGCTAAAGAAGCAGCCAAGCATGCGGTGCAATACGCACGCAGAACGAATGATGTAGCTGATCTGATGCGAGAGGTGCATCAGAAGGCACATGAGGCTCTGCAGCGTACACCGGACCTGCTGCCTGTTCTGAAGCAGGTTGGCGTAGTTGATTCTGGCGGACAAGGCCTCGTCTTTATCTATGAAGGGTTTGTTCACAGCCTTTCGGAAATTGGCGGAAGCGGTCTTCATGATCAGGAGCTAATGCCTTCAGAAGCAGCGCCGCCCGAAGAGGTTGCCGTTCCAAGCGCAGCTCCTGCTGTACGTAAACAAGAGCCTGCATCGGCACAAGCGCGCTTATCGACGGAAGCTATCGAGTTTCTTTATGATATGGAATTTTTTATCAATCGCAAACTAGACGGGCATACAGGAATGTTTTTTGATGAATCCGCTTACAAAAAGGCGCTTGAGAAAGACGGCGACTCCATACTCGTCATTGCAGAAGAGGATATTATTAAGGTTCATGTTCATTCGCGCAAGCCTGGCGATGTGTTCAATTTATCTATTCCTTACGGCGAGTTAACCGACATTCATATTCTTAACATGCGGGAGCAGCATCGTGAACTGCTTGAGCATGAGCTTGAAGAGGTGAGCGCGGCAGATTACGCTTCGACTGAGCTGCTTGCTGGTCAAGCTATTCAAGGCATGCCGCCAGGGCAAGTATATGAATGGGCGCCATACGGTATTATTGCGGTGGCTTTAGGCGAAGGAATTGCAGATATTTTCTTGGAGAACGATGTAGACACGGTTCTGTCGGGCGGTCAGACGATGAACCCGAGCACCGAGGATTTCGTGAAAGCGATTGAAGCGTTGTCGGCAGAGCACATTTATATTCTTCCGAATAATGGAAATATTATCTTGGCAGCCGAGCAGGCAGCGGAGCTTAGCGAACGCAACGTGACGATTATACCGACTCGTACGATTCCGCAAGGCTTGGCGGCTGTTCTCGCTTTCAAAGAAGAGGAAACACCGGAACGCAACGCAGCTTGGATGAGGAGCGCAGCGGAACAGGTGCTTTCTGGACAAGTAACGAAGGCTGTACGGGATACAACAATTGAAGGTGTAGACATCCGCGAGGGTGATTATATCGGCATTAAGGAAAAAACGATTGTAGTATCCAAGGCCAGCTTGCTTGAAGCTTGTCAGCTGCTGATTACGAGCATGCTGGAGGGCGGCGGAGATTTATTAACCATTCTTACTGGTGAAGAAGCTGAAGAACAGGTGACAGCGTCACTTAACGAATGGGTTGCACAGCAGTATCCAGAGCTTGAGCTTGAAGTGCAGAATGGTGGACAACCGCTCTATCCGTTTGTTTTTGCATTAGAGTAATAGGCAATTGTTTGAATGTTGGAGGGGATCAATGGTGGGGAAGGTTCGAATAGTTACGGATAGCACGGCTGACATTCCGGCAGAGATCAGAGAGCGTTTGGGGATATCGATGGTACCCTTGAAAGTGCTTTTTGGAGAAGAGACGTATTTGGATGCTGTAACGATTGAGTCCAAGCAATTCTATGAGAAGCTTGCAGAGTCCTCTTCGCTTCCGACAACTTCACAGCCTTCGCCGCTGGAGTTCTCGGAAGTTTATGAGCGCTTGCTTAGTGAAGATGCTGATGCGCCGATTATATCTATTCATTTGTCAGCGGTGCTGAGTGGTACATATCAATCCGCCGTTATTGCTCATTCTATGCTTGAGCAGGAGTCAGATATTACGATTATCAACTCCAAATCTGCTTCATATGGTTTCGGGCTGCGTGTCATTAAGGCTGCTGAAATGGCAGAGGCAGGCGAATCGAAGGAACGAATTATCGAAGAAATGGAACGTTTGGCGCAAAATATGGAGCTTTATTTTCTCGTCGATACGCTTGACTTCTTGCAAAAGGGCGGCCGTATTGGAAAAGCTTCTGCACTTATCGGCTCTATATTAAATATCAAACCGATTTTGTCGCTTGATTCAGAAGGCGTTGTGCTTGCGGTGGATAAGGTGCGAGGCAGCAAAAAAGCGATGGCACGCATTATTGCTATGCTAAAGCAAACATACGGCGATGATCCTGTGGGTGTTACATTTGCATATACAGACCGTAAGGAAACGGCTGAGGAGCTGCACGAGCTTGTTAAGAGCGAGTTCAATGTGAAGACTGTCGGCTGGACTACGATCGGGGCTGTTATTGGAACGCATACCGGACCAGGCACATCAGCCGTGTTTATGTACAGGATGTGATTGTATGCTGAAATTAGATCAAATTTCTGTTCGGCAAATCAAAGGCGTGAGTGCTCCCAAGGAACAAGAGCTTCACGCCTTTGGCGTGCAAACAGTTGCAGATTTATTGGATTATTTTCCATACCGATATGAGGATTATCGTATTCGTGAGCTTACTGACGTTAAGGAAGGCGAGAAGGTGACTGTGCTTGGACATGTCCGGGGCGTGCCCGTATTGCAGCGTTATGGCCGAAGCAAGTCACGGCTTACCTGCAAGGTTGAAGTGGGGCAATGGCTGGTCACGGCCGTATGGTTCAACCGCCACTTCCTTCAGGATCAGCTTGTGCTCGGTCGCGAGATCATGCTTACAGGCAAATGGGAGCAGCAGCGTCTGCAGCTGACGATTTCAGATTCTGAATTTCCAGGAAGCGGAGGCGCGGCGAAGTCGGGAACGCTGCAGCCGGTCTATTCGGTGGGTGGAAGCATTACACAGCCGTGGATGCGGAAAACAATTCGTCAAGCTTTAACACAGTACGAATCGATGATTGAGGAAATGCTGCCGTTTGAGCTTATTGAGCAGCATGATTTAATGGCAAGAAGAGAAGCTGTACAGCGGATTCACCTTCCGGATGATACAAAAGAGGGTCAAGCCGCTCGCAAACGGCTTGTGTACGAGGAGCTATTTTTGTTTCAATTGAAGCTTCAAGCCTATCGCGCTCTTAATCGCAAGCGCACGGATGGAATCGCCCACCCGATCGGGAGCGAAACGATTCGTGAGTTTGCCGCAACTCTTCCTTTTGAGTTGACGGACGGGCAGAAGAAGGTTATTAATGAGATTTTGGTAGACATGCGCAGACCCTCTTGTATGAATCGATTGCTGCAGGGAGACGTTGGTTCGGGCAAAACGGTAGTTGCAGCTATTGCGCTTTATGGTGCTGTCCGCTCTGGTCATCAAGGGGCGCTTATGGTTCCGACTGAAATATTAGCCGATCAGCATATGCGTTCGCTTACGCGATTGTTTGCGGGTATGGGTATTGAGGTTGGCTTGTTGACTGGAAGCTTAACCGAGCGCAAACGGCGTGATTTACTAGCTGGCCTTCAGATGGGTTTGATTGATATTGTGGTTGGTACGCATGCGCTTATTCAAGAGGATGTATTCTTTCGCAGCCTCGGGCTCGTCGTGGTGGATGAGCAGCATCGATTCGGCGTCAATCAACGAAGTGTTCTGCGGCGCAAAGGAATGAATCCCGATGTGCTTACGATGACTGCAACGCCAATTCCAAGGACGATGGCCATAACGGCATTCGGAGATATGGATGTGTCAACGATTCGCGAACGGCCGCATGGACGCAAGCCTATTAAGACGTATTGGGTGAAGCATGGGATGATGGAGCGTGTGCTCGCCTTTATCCGCAAAGAGGTTAATAAAGGCCGCCAGGCTTATATTATTTGTCCGTTGATTGAGGAATCGGAGAAGCTGGATGTTCAGAATGCGATTGATCTGTATGTGCAAACGCAGCAATCCTTTCCTGATCTTCAGGTTGGCCTGCTCCATGGAAGGCTGACGTCTTCCGAGAAGGATACGGTAATGGGTGCTTTCGGAGCGAATGAAACCCAGGTGCTTGTTGCGACTACGGTTGTTGAGGTAGGGGTTGACGTACCTAATGCGACGTTAATGATCATTATGGATGCAGAGCGCTTCGGCTTGTCTCAGCTGCATCAGCTTCGCGGCCGGGTAGGCCGGGGCGAGCATCAATCGCATTGTATTCTGGTTGCCGATCCGAAATCCGAAACGGGACGCGAGCGTATGAAGGTTATGACGGATACGGATGACGGCTTTGAAGTGTCAAGGCGTGATCTTGAGATTCGGGGACCAGGTGATTTCTTCGGCACGAAGCAGAGCGGGCTTCCAGAGTTCCGGCTAGCGGATATGGTTGCTGACTATGAAGTGCTGGAGCTTGCGCGCGAGGATGCTGCGCTGCTGACAGAACGCGACGATTTCTGGACCAATGAATCCTATGCCAGAGTGCGCAGCGTGCTGCAAAGTGACCAATATTTTCAAGGAGAACAGCTGGACTAGGCAATAATTACGTCCAACCGGCATATAGTTAAGGGATGAAATTGCCGGATGGAGGTGTCTAGGCGGTGAGTTACGAAAAATACGGCATTCGGCCGCAGCTGGTCGAGCGCATCAAAATGAAATTAAAAAATCCTGTTATGAAGGATCGAATTCGTGATTTGCTTGGCAATGTGACGAAAGCTGATTTGCAGGAACGTCCAAAGGTTAGAAGGCTCGTTAAAGCGGCTGCCGTCATTTTGCAGGAGCAGCTTACAGATACGCAGGAGGACCAGATTGTCGCCTTCGTTATGGGGCAAAAAATTGATCCCAATAATACGTTTCATTTGTTGAAGCTATGGGGAATGTTTCGCTGACCGCTCTAGGTCGGCGTTTTTTTTTGCAATTGGCTATGAATCATTAGTTTGGCTTTGGAATTACCAAAGCTCAAGCTGCTCATCTGTCGTGTAGGAGTCAATTAAGGAGCAGTCGTCGTTCCGGACGCTGCCGACTGCCGGAGACACGGCATAAGCATCCAGCTCATCTGCATGATAGGGTCTTAGAAGCGGAGAGAGCGCATCTATTTCCGTGACGCTGCGATTTAGCCAAAGCTGCTCATCCTCGGGACGCAGAATGACTGGCATACGATCATGAATGGGTGCTATTAGTTCGTTTGGTGTCGTGGTCAGTATCGTGCAGCTGTTTATTTTGCTTCCTTCAGGCGATATCCAGGATTCGTATAGTCCAGCTAAACTGAACAAGGCACGGCTTTTCAGCACGATTCGCATCGGTTGCTTGCCGTTCGCTGTCGTCTTCCATTCGTAGAAGCCGTCAGCAGGGATGATGCAGCGCTTACGGCGCAGCGGATTTTGAAAAGCGGGCTTGCTTGCTGCTGTCTCAGAGCGTGCGTTGAGCATTTGAAATCCGATCTTCGGGTCATCTGCCCACGGTGGAATCAAGCCCCACTTCAGCTCGCCTAGCCGATTGCTTTGTCCATCATTAATGATGGCAAGCACCTGTTGGCTCGGTGCAACATTATATTTCGGACGGTGAAACGGTACGGTCGTCTCCTCGATCATATATCTAACCATGAGCTCCTCCAGTGTTACGGTGAGCGTATATCTTCCGCACATGGCTGCTCGCCTCCCAACCTAATTACTTGCTCTTATTATACACCTCGAAACGTTGAAACGCATATCCGTTGTACGGTATGATGAGCCGCTGAGTGGAGGATACTGGTAGTATAAGCTTAATTATTTGATAGTGCTCTGTGCATACATGACGTTTGAACAAGGGGGTTGGAAATGGGGAAAAAGGATGAACTTCGGATTCATAACCGCCGTTCATTGGGTTACTGGCTGAAGCAGCTGCTGGCACTGCCCGGAGCTGCATTTACTTACGCAGCAGGGAAATGGAGCGCCATGAGCGCATCGCATACGATGATTGGAGAGGCAGTACCGCTGCAGCTCTCTGCCTCCGCTGTAGCGAGGCTCACGCAGGCTTGGTCTAAGCCGGCTCCAGCTCCTTCTGTTGACGGTACTGAGATGAGCTGGAGCGAGGAGGAGATTGTACTCATTGAGCGGATTCGTGCGGAAACGGCCATAAGCAATCGAAATAATGTAACGCGTACCGAAGCATATCGATCCGTCTATTTCCGTACGCCCGAGCTGCACTGGGCTTTGCTCGCCCATCTCGTATCGCGCAACGGCGGTTGGAATATGACGGATCTGCAGGGGGAATGGCTGCCGTGGCTGCTTAGGCCGGAGCAGCGTGAGGCTGTATTTCAGTTTTTGGAGCATGCTAATGCCTATATATTTCACGATGCCTATCCACAGCTGCTGCTGTACGAGCGCAGTCTGCGCGAGGGCCGGAGCTTGTTTCATTTGCTCCCGGCACTCGGCGTTTCATCCTTTATGGCACCGGTTTGGAAGCAGTTCTGGCGAGAGCGCGACCCGGTGCCGCTGACGATCGCATTAATTGTGAATGAGCAGCATTACATTGAGAAGAGGATTGTACAGCAGCCTTACTTCCGCGAGAAGGTGCTTCATACGTTGTTTTTTGGATTGCAGTCTGTGCTGCAGCTGAATGGCGTTATTTTTCCTTATGAACATGGAGATGGACAAGGAAAAGGGGAGGACAGGACGGTGCTTCGACTGTCCGGGCTTATATTGGAGCGGTTCGAGCATTTGCAGGAGCGGATCGAATTCGGCAAGCAGCTGTACGCAATGCTGTTTGGCATTCCGCGTGTATATGGGGGTGCACGAAGCTTTGCAGGCGCTGTTAAGCATACCGGCTCGCGAGCGGACTATGCGCCGCATTTGTTTGCGCGCGTGCGCCAGCAGCCTCCGCAGCGCATCTATAAGGAGCGTCTGCTTGGCGGTCGGCTAAAGCCCGGAGCGGAGCCGCTGTACAGCCCGGAGCTGAGCGTGGCATGGGGCGACCAGACGCTGCCTCCTCCGGAGCATGGCGATTGGTTTATGTCAGCAGCAGATGTAACGCCTTATTTCCAGAAGCTGCCGCTGCCGCATTCTTTCGAAATTACGAATGAATACGGGCTGATGCTGAACAAGATCGAGCTGGCGGTGCTTGCGATGCAGCGTGATAAATAAAGCATAGTATGCGCAGACTCATTCTTCCATGTCGGCTCCTTCAATATCGCCAATGGCAAACCATTCGCCGTCGACCATGAAGCGGCCTTTCATCTGGTCGACGCGATCCACGATTCCGCTAACGATAAGCTCCTCGGCTGGATGAAAGAGGCGCAGTGTAACAGGCTGCCGCTGCTGTAGCGACTCGGTTACGGAACGGGACACTTGCTCCCATTCCTGCTCATCGAGCTCCACGCGCTGTCTTTGCCGCAAAGCCTTCTCATGCTCGTTAATGGCTACCTTGTGCTCAGGGAGCATCATGCGGCTGGACTCCCATAGACCGTTTCCTTCAAGCTTCTTTCTCATTTGTAATGTCCTCCAATTTTCTCAGAGCGGTGCAGCGCTTGCCCGGCTGGCGTAATCGAGACCGCTCTTAATATAATTGCATCTCCATATTTCTGCTTAATGGCATCTGTTGCTCGTTCAAGCGCCATCGTCTTATCACGATGCGGGTCAAACAAAGAAAGCTGGTATTCATCATCGCTGGAAAATTGCGAGAGGCTGACGCCAACCTTCCTGACGGGATAGCCATCCCAGTGCCGCAGCAGCAGCTCAACCGCCGCACGGTAAACCTGGTTAGTCACATTAGTGGGGTCATCCATTTTCATTTGCCGGTTAAATCCAGTTGGATGGTCATAGTCGGCTCCCATGCAGCCAACCGAAACGACGTGGCCCATATAGCCCTTGCCGCGGCAGCGCTGGCAGACGAGCTCGGTCAGCTCCAGCAGAACGACCTTGATTTCCTCCAGCTTCCCGTAGTCGCGCGGCAGCGTCATCATATGTCCGATAGCCTTGGGAGCTACGCTATGCGTGCCGGGCGTCACTGGGCTGTCATCCAGCCCATTGGCAATACGCCAGTACAGCTCGGCATTAATGTCCGAGTTTTTGCCGAATTTGCGGCGCATCAGCTGCTTAAGCTTCTCAAGCGGCGTCTCTGCGACCTTGCCGATCGTCTCCATCCCCATCGCGTTGAAATGCCGTGTCATGCGGCTGCCGACCATAAACATCTTGGCTACTGGCAATGTCCAGAGCGTCTCATGAAGCCTATCCTTAGTGAGGACAAAAATACCGGATTCGTTTTTTTTCGCAAAGTTGTCGCAGGCCGTCTTGGCCAAAATTTTGTTTTCGGCAATGCCAAAGCGCGTATATATGCCGAGTTCCGATTGAATATGGGTTTGAATATGATGCGCCAGCTCCTCTGGCGTTCCGTACAAATGCAGCGAGCCCGTCACGTCGAGAAACTGCTCATCGATGGAATAGGGCTCCACTAGGTCGGTGTACGATTGGTAAATGTTCGTAATCCGCATGGAAATGTCAATGTAGAGCTGCATCCGCGGTCTAATGATGACCAAATCGGGGCATTTCGCAAGCGAATCGCCGAGACGTTCCGCTGTCGTTACGCCAAAGGATTTGGCAATGGGACAAGCAGCAAGAATAATGCCGGAGCGGCGTTCAGGATCGCCTGCAACGACCAGCGGCCTATCGTGATATTCGGGGTGCTCCGCCTTCTCGACCGATGCATAAAACGATTGGCAGTCTGCGAGCATGATCACTCGATTAAGAGACATTGTGGCGCACCAGCTCTGCTGCTAACACATTTTCCATCAAAAAGAGGCGCTGTGCGCCCGAATCTATACAAAAAGCTCTAATATGTCCGTCTTTCACTGCTATCACCCGAATTCGGCGTTTCGTAAACTCCCCTTTTTTACTTCTGTAAATCACATCAACGACACAGCCGATCGCGCTGAACCATTTTTCCGATGTCATGATGCTCTCCTCCAATTTAAGAACGTTTGTTCTTATTATATACAGAACGCACGTTCTTATTCCATAGTTATTTTGTGGTTATTTTTTACAATGGCTGAGTGCTGTTACAAAGGAAATCGACTGCGGGTTCCAGAATATCTAAATAGATGATGGGCTGGCCTCTAATCGGTGCTCGATTCATAAGTCCATGAGAGTGCGAGAGACCTTTACAAGTTAGCGGACATAGGAGCCGTTATATGCTGCCATTCGCCCTGTTTTCGGTTGCTTGCGGACCTCAAAGCCGTTATTTGTGCGAAAAGCATCGAAAATGGTACTTGTGAGAGGGAATAGCGGAACTCATGTCCGTAACATTTCCTAATGCCATGAAAACCTGTGAATAACGAATCCAGTGTCCGTTAGCAGCGTAAAAGAGGAGATATGAGTTTTAGCTAGATACAGCTTACTGCAATCTTATTCATTAAATCAGGCACAGCTTCGAGGTAAATCCAGATTTAAAGTAGTTAAGGGGACGACATAGAATGACTAATGTGAATTATAAAATGATGACGATGTGCATGGTGCAGGACGGGGAGAAAGTATTACTTATTAATAGGCCGGACAAGCTGGGTTTTCCGGGATATATTGCGCCAGGCGGGAAGGTGGAATTTCCTGAGAGCATTGTGGATGCAGCCATCCGAGAGGTGAAGGAAGAAACAGGGCTTAAGGTAAAGGAAATCTTTTATAAAGGCTTGGATGAATTTTGTGAGCCTAATGAGGGCATCCGGTATATGGTATTCAATTATTTGGCTACCAGCTTTGAAGGAGAACTGCTGGAGAATCCGCCTGAGGGCGAGCTGTTGTGGGTGGATATAAAGGATGCGCTTCAACTGCCGATGCAGGATTGGTTTCAAAGACGATTTCCATTATTTTTTGATCCGGGAACGTTTGAAATGAGCTTTGTATGGGATGGAGAGAAGGATAAAACGTTGAAGGAAACGATAAAAACCTACAACGAAGCGATGATTATAAAGAGCTGAGGATGCGATGATATGTATATACCTAACCATTTTAAGATGGATGATCAAGCTGAGATATATAAATTCATTGAAGAAAATAGCTTCGCTATTGTTTTTTCTAATCATGAGGGAAGGCCTTTTGCGACCCATTTGCCTTTAGTATTGGACAGGCTTGAAGGATGTCTGTATGGACATTTCGCCAAACCGAACCCGCAGTGGGTGGATATCGAGTCGCAGGAGGTGCTTGCCATTTTTAAAGGCCCTCATTCTTATATATCTCCGTCCTGGTATGAGAGCGATACGGCTGTGCCAACTTGGAATTATATTGCTGTTCATGCTTACGGGATGATGGAAATAATAAAAGATTCGGACGTGCTGTACAGCACGCTGAAAGAAATGGTTCAAAAATATGAGCTTCCTGACAGCACGTATCGATTGGACGAGGTGGATCACGCATTCATTGAAGGTATGAGCAAAGGAATTGTTGGCTTCAAAATAAAAATAGCTTCGCTGGAGGGGAAATGGAAGCTGAGCCAAAATCATTCGGAAGAGCGCCGCAAACTTGTCATTCAGCAATTGGAGATTAGTCAAAAGCAGGATGCGCAGGAGCTGGCAGATCGAATGAAAAGATATATGCGCAGCTAAAAATCCACGGTTAACAACCTAAATTATATTGTATTTATTTACCATGAATGTTAAGGTAATATTATTAAACCAACTAAACGGGTTGGAATTCGTGCTGACGGAGGGGATAGCCGTGTCAAGAATTGCAAAAAACCTGACAGACCTTATAGGAAATACTCCGCTTTTGGAGCTTGCCAATTTTTCGAAAAGGAATCAAATTGAAGCTGATCTTATTGCTAAGCTGGAGTATTTCAATCCAGCAGGAAGCGTGAAGGATCGAATTGGGTATGCCATGATCAAGGATGCTGAAGAACGTGGAATCCTTAAACCCGATTCAGTGATCGTGGAGCCTACGAGCGGAAACACAGGCGTTGGTCTGGCTTTTGCCGCAGCAGCTCTTGGCTACCGGTTAATTATAACGCTGCCAGAGAGCTTTAGCGTAGAACGGCGCAAGCTTCTGCTTGCACTTGGAGCAGAGCTGGTGCTTACTCCAGCAATCGAGGGAATGGCCGGTGCCATTCGGAAGGCAGAGGAAATCGCGGCGTCTACTCCACATTCTTTTGTGCCTCAGCAGTTTAATAATCCCGCAAATCCAGACATTCATCGGAGGACGACAGCCGAGGAAATTTGGAGAGATACGGACGGCGAGATTGACTTTTTTATTGCCGGTGTAGGCACAGGCGGAACGATCACAGGGGTAGGACAGCTGCTAAAAGAAAGAAACCCCGCAGTCAAAATCATTGCGGTAGAGCCTGCTGATTCTCCCGTCCTATCCGGCGGCAGCAAAGGCATTCATAAGATTCAAGGAATTGGCGCTGGCTTCGTGCCAGGCAATTTCGACAGATCGGTTGTTGATGAGATTATTCAAATCAGAAGCGAGGATGCCTTTGATACGGCAAGGCAGCTAGCAAGAACCGAAGGTTTGCTTGTCGGAATTTCATCGGGCGCTGCCGTACACGCTGCGGTTCAGATTGCTCAAAGGGCTGAGAACAAAAATAAAAAAATAGTCATCCTATTGCCAGACACAGGGGAGCGTTACTTATCAACTGCGCTATATCCTGAGGCATGATAATGATTTTCAAAATAATACTAGCATTTTGATCGGTTTTTGCGATACAATTGATCTATTGACGAAAACCGAATATGTTCCGGGGAGCTGGTTAGGCCGGCTGAGAGGGGATTTGCTGTACAATTCCGACCCGTTAAACCTGATCTGGATAATGCCAGCGTAGGGACAGAAGCTCTGTTTAATCTGCATGTTTGATCCTCGAATGATGATCGCTCATGCTGAATGGAACAGCTGCACAGCCGAATTTATGGCGTCCTCCGAATCAGGAGGACGCTTTTTTGTTATATTGTAAGCCAGTATCCGGATACTAATGAGGAATCGTCGCCTTATACAAATAGAAGCTGTGAGAGGGGAACAAAGACATCATGAATCAGAAGAAAGCTGCAGGAATGACATGGAGAAGCATCGCTGCAATGCTTGTATTCGCGTTAGCGCTTGCAGGCTGCGGAGCGAACAATAATGAACCAAAGGCAAGCGAGCCCGGACAAGGTGCAGCAGACAAGCCGCTCCAGAAGGTGCAGGTTGTGCTCGACTGGACGCCAAACACCAATCACACCGGACTTTATGTTGCTAGAGATAAAGGTTTTTTCAAGGAGCAGGGCTTGGATGTTGAAATCATTCAACCAGGACAAAGCGGTGCTGACCAAATGGTTGCCTCAGGCAATGTGGAGTTTGGCATCAGCTATCAGGAATCGATCACGATGGCTCGTATCGCGGGCGTACCGCTTGTATCAATCGCGGCGGTCATTCAGCACAATACATCGGGCTTTGCTTCGCCGCTTGATAAAGGCATTGATTCACCGGAGAAGTTCGAAGGCAAAACGTATGGCGGCTGGGGTGCTCCTGTGGAGGAGGCCGTTATCCAATCGCTAATGCAGGAGAAAAATGCGGACGTTAGCAAAGTAAACATGATCAGTATCGGAGATAGCGATTTCTTCACAGCAGTTAAGCGTGATATTGATTTTGCTTGGATTTATTATGCATGGACTGGCGTTGAGGCTGAGCTGCGCGGCGAGAAAATAAATATGGTTTATTTGACTGATTATAGCGACAAACTGGATTACTATACGCCTGTCATTGCAACAAGCGAGAAGTTGATTGCGGAGAAGCCGGAGCTTGTTAAAGCATTTACAGCTGCAGCAGCCAAAGGCTATCAATATTGTATTGACAATCCGGAGGACGCAGCTGAAATATTGATCAAAGCAGAGCCAGATCTGAATGCAGAGCTTGTACGTGCAAGCCAAAAATGGCTTAGCCCGAAATATAAGGACGATGCGCCGCGTTGGGGTGAACAAAAGCTTGCCGTATGGGAAAATTATGCGTCATGGATGTTCGATCACAAGCTGCTTGAGAAGGAGCTTGAAGCGGAAAAGGCATTTACGAATGAGTTTTTACCAGAATAATGGAATGGTTTAGCTAAAAGAAAGAAGGGAATTATATGGCAAACGCATTAGTCAGCATTCAAATTTTACCGACAACACCGGGCGGAGAAAGCGTCCTTCCATATGTCGATCGAGCAATTGAGATCATTAAAGCAGCCGGGGTGCCTTATCGTGTGGCTCCGCTTGAGACAACGATGGAAGGCGAGCTCAGCCATTTGCTGAGTGTCGTTCAATCGATGAGTGAGGCGATGGCAGAGATGGGCTGTCCATCTGTTATTTCACAAATAAAAATATATTATAATCCGACAAACGGCGCTTCGATGGGCAGATTGCTGGAGAAATATCCCGATGGGCAATAATACAAGCTTTTGGTCAAAAGCATGGCCCCCGCTCGTTACGCTGGCTGGGGTAATTGCATGCTGGCAAGCGGCTGTTACATGGGGCGGAATCGATCAATGGATGCTGCCCTCGCCGCTTTCTATTGTGCAGGAAGCTATACGAATTTGGCCGCGGCTATTGATGCATATGAGAGCGACTGTACAGCTTACGCTGTTCGGTTTTGTGGGAGGATCGGCGGTGGGCTTTGTGCTCGCCGCTTTGCTGCATTTAATTCCCGGTATGCGCAGAGCTTTTTACCCATTGATTGTATTATCGCAAAGCATACCGATTATCGCCATTGCACCCATACTGACGATGTTCTTCGGTTATGGACTGCTGCCGAAAGTAATGCTCGTTGTAATGGTTTGTTTCTTTCCCGTTGCAATCGCCATGCTCAGCGGATTATCGAATCCCGATGCCCAGCTGCGCAACTATCTGCAAATGATCGGCATAGGCAAATGGCAGATGTTCTGGCGGCTGGAGCTTCCCCATGCTATTGTACATTTATTCTCAGGCTTGAAAATTGCAGCTTCCTACAGCGTGCTCAGCGCGATTGTAGCGGAATGGATCGGTTCAAATCGCGGGCTAGGCTACTTCATGATTTTATCCTTCAAAGGGTTCATGCCAGACCGCGTATTTGCTGCCGTTATTATAATCGTGCTGTTCAGCCTGCTATTGTTCGCGATAGTCGCTCTGGCAGAGCGTCTGATCATTCGCTGGCAGCCTGCAAGCGATCAACATACGAAGTAGGTTTGCTACGCAAACCTAAGCGAATGCTTACGAAGTAGGTTTGCTTCGCAAACCTTTTAGGAGATGAAGCAGCGTGACAATAAATAAAGACGGTAATCGCAGTGAGACGCTGCGTGTTCAGGGAATTCGGAAGGATTTTGGTAAAGGTGCTTCTCGTAAAGAGGTGCTCGGTGGAATAACGCTATCTGTGGCCGATGGTGAATTTGTTTCTATCGTTGGCCCCTCCGGAAGCGGGAAATCGACTTTATTTCAAGTCATTGGCGGCTTGCAGAAGCCATCTGAGGGCAACATTTGGATTAATGGTGAGCAAACGACAGGCGAACGCGGTCACATCTCGTATATGCCGCAGCAGTCGGCTCTGCTGCCTTGGTTAACCGTAACGGGTAATATCGAGCTATCCTTAACCATTTCGGGCGTGGACCGTCAGGAAGCCAAGCAGAAGACAAAGGAATGGCTGGAGCGTATTGGTCTAGATGAATATGGAAATGCCTTTCCCCATGTGCTATCTGGGGGCATGCTGCAGCGGGTATCCTTTCTTCGGGCGCTGCTGGCACCGCAGCGGCTGATGCTGCTTGATGAGCCGTTCGGCGCATTGGATGCTTTGACGAGGCTGCATATGCAGCAATGGTTAATGTCGATTTGGGAGCAAAACCGGAGATCAGTGCTTCTCGTTACACATAGTATTGAAGAAGCGTTGTTTTTATCTGATCGCATTATTGTATTGTCTGCCGCGCCAGCTGTTGTGTTGGATGAATTCCAAGTTCCATTCCAGCGGCCGCGCAGTGAAGCATTATGGACGGATCCGCGGTTTAATGAAATGAAGCAGCAGATTTATGAGCTGCTGAAGGTCGGTGTGAGGACAGGAGGCTGATGACATGACAACCAAGACAGCATCCTACATAGATGCTCATATTCATGTTGATTTATATGCGGAGGAGGAGCGATCTGAGCTGCTTGAGCGGGCTTTTCAAGCAGGCATTGCTGCCGTCATAGCTGTCTCGATGAATTTGCAATCCGCCATATTGAATCACGAGCTTGCGCTTCAATATGTGGGCCAGGTGCATCCAGCTTATGGCTTTCATCCGGAGCAGCCAATTCCATCCAAGGAAGAGCTGGACGAATTATTCGAGTGGATTCGTTCGCGGCATGATGCGGGTGAACCATTCGCAATTGGCGAGGTTGGGCTGCCTTATTATACACGGACGGAGGCAGAGGCAGAAGGCAGAAGCTTCGATGAGCAGCCTTATTTGGAACTGCTTGAACGATTCGCTGCGCTAGCCGCTGAGCTTGACAGGCCGATTGTGCTGCACGCCGTTTATGAGGATGCGGATAAAGCATGCAGCATTCTGGAGAAGCATCATGTTCGGAGGGCTCATTTTCATTGGTTTAAAGGCAGCGCGGATACGATACGGCGGATGGCAGCTCGTGGCTGTATGGTTTCGATCACACCAGATGTTGCTTATGAAGATGAGATTCAAAGCCTAGTAAAGCAGTATCTACTTGAGCTGCTCATGGTTGAGACAGATGGACCTTGGCCTTTCGAAGGGCCGTATACAGGTGAACGGACTAAACCCGGGATGGTTGCGGATGCAGCTGTCCATATTGCAAGAATAAAAGGGCAGCCTGCTGATGAAGTAATTGACGTGCTGCTCAATAATACACGTCGCTTTTATGGAATAGAATAGTAGAATATGTGTACTAGGAGCCGCTTTCTAAGATCAATGATCTTGTGGAAGGGCTCCTCTTTTTTAGAAGATGCGATATGGCTTGAAGTGAGCTCAGCGTTTTGGCCTATTTAGCCGCTTTTTCATACCATTTTGTCCGTTGCCGTTCAGGTTGTCTATGCATAAAGAGTAGAGAACAGCCTGCAAATAGTAGCAATTAAGGCGGCAGGAAGGAGGAAACAGATGGCAGCTTTGACGAGAGAACAATTTTTTGCGATATTGGCGCCAACGGTCATTCGAGTCACGCAAGAGGGATCAAAAATATTTCCTTCGGTGCGTTTGGCGCAAAATTTGCTGGAAACAGGCGGCGTTATTCATCCCTGGAACAATTTGGGGGGAATAAAGGTCGGCAGCGGCCAGACCAATGCGTATTGGCAGGGGGAGGCAGTTGTCAAAGGAACGTGGGAATATGTAGATGGGCGAAATGTTAGCACGACAGCAGCATTTCGAGCCTATAAGAGTGTGTACCACTACTATAAGGACTCGGATATGCTGTTTGCATCCGCTCGCTACGAACGCGTGCAAAAAGCGCTTACGCCTGAGCAGCAAGCGGAAGCTTTGCAAGCATGCGGCTATGCGACTGATCCGACGTATGCGTCTAAATTAATATCAATTATTAAACAGTACGGATTGAAAAAATATGATGACCAAAGCAGCAGGGCAATAAAGAAACCGGATAAATTTAAGGACGCCGAGCAAATTGATGTGCTTTACAATGGGCAATTCCTATCCGTTGGTTACTTGTTAAGCGGATATACTTGGGTGCCGGCAAGATTGGTAGGTGAAGCGCTTGGGGCAAAAATAGATTGGACGGGCACGAAAGTAACGGTTAACGGCAAAGAGTTGGATTCTATCAAATCCGAAGCGACGGGATATGTGCAGATTCGTGATTTAGCAGCAGAGCTGGGCCTTAAGGCAAGCTGGGATTCGTCTGCTAGAGTCGTGATATTGGATAAAGCATAGTTTACGATAAGGAGAGAAAAACCAACGATTATCGTTGGTTTTCTTGCTGTAATGATGGCTCATCGGTCACAATGATGGATGAAACCTTGATTTTGGGCCATTTAGCAATCCAGTTTTTCTTCTTTACACGTGCTTCATATACCCTCATGCGCTGTTCCGTTTCTTTGAAAATAGGAGTAGGGCATACCCGCATGCTAATCACATCGTCTATCCCGCAAGGAGCAGTGAAAATAATTTGCTGCTGCTCGTCTAGAGAAACCCCTAAAGCGGTTGCGGTTTCTGGAAACTTCGAAATGGCGTCTATGGAAGAGCTGTATGGAGCTGTATGGTCGATTAAATGCATTCTTGCTTCATTTTTGACAGACCAAGGAAGGCTGGGATTTATGCTTCTCAACTGATCTTCCAGCTTCTTTTCTACAGCTTCGTCCAGATTGCTTTCATCGAAATAGATAAAATCAATATCGGGAGTAGAAGTTCTTTGTTTATAACCGTGCAGCTCGTCCCAAATTTTGGATCGGACAAATCCGGCGCAAATCCACCAATCCGGCAGATGCAAAGTTTGTGCGGTTTTCAAAACATCCATCATCCACTCATCTGCTTGAATAAGCTGTATGATGTCTTCTTTATTTTTTATATTCAAAATGCATCTCTCCCTAGACGTAGAGTACAGAAAAACTGACATTCACACTACTTAGGTGTGAATGTCAGCATTGTCACAATTGTCGTGCTTATTTGTTTTTTCTAGATGCTGCCCAGAAAGCGAGTATGATAAGGGGAATAACAATAAACCAAGGAATCGATATCGTTCCTCCAACGATAAAGGCCAGCACCATTACGACGATGACGCCTAAAATAATGTACAAGCAGCCTCTGCCGAAAGTTTCGATGATTCTCACCTCTCCTAAAGGTTTTGCGACAGCAAAACCATCTTCGAAAGCAAACGCTTGGTTTTGCGACAGCAAAACCATCTTCGAAAGCAAACGCCGTCTTTTATGTCTATTCGTATATAACGTTTTTATCCATGAGTTGGTTCCACATATTTAAGGGGGATCTGGAAAAGGTTGTTTTTGAAAGGGAGGGAACTGAGCCAAGCATATGTACGTGCTAGTCCTCGAACTTATTCATAAACACAAACTTTTCCATAAACATGTACACTGGCTAAAAAAAATGACCCACATCGCTGTGGGTCGGTGTCCTAGCTATATAATCAACAGTGGGGTTGATGACTCTTATTATAAATAAGGAACCTTAACACTACCTTAAAAAAATTTGTCGCTTTCTTGAATAGTGACATGCGCTGCTAAGCATCTAAGAGCTAGAATTTCAGCGCCGTTATCATGGAAAGCATGCGTAGGCCAAGCTGCACTCTCTTTAAATGGTCCAAGTTACATCTCAAAAATAGGCGAATATACTATGCTTATTCATATTGATGAACGATTGGGAGGAATCGCAATGTACCCGAAGTATCCTATGTATCCATACTACGGAATGGAAACGAAATGTGAACAGGTACCAGAGACATTTCCTGCGCAGCATCAGGATCGTCAGCCAGGATTTCAGTATTTGATGTTTCCTCAGCCTATTTCAGACAACCCTTCTTATAAGGGAAGCTGCAAGCTTTTGGACAAGGTGGCCATCATTACGGGTGGTGACAGCGGAATTGGACGTGCAGTTGCAATCGCCTTCGCTAAGGAAGGTGCGGATGTTGCAATTGCCTATTTGGATGAGCATAAGGATGCTAATGATACACGGCTGTTAGTAGAGGGCCATGGTCGGAGGTGCTTATTGCTACCTGGCGATTTGCGCGACGAGCAATGGTGCTGTGAAGTGGTGGAGCAAACGATTAAGCATTATGGGAAATTAAATGTACTCGTAATCAATCAAGGCGTACAGTTTCCTCAAATGAGTATTCTTGGCATTACGCGGCAGCAGCTGGAAGATACATTTCGAACGAACATCTTTCCAAGCTTTTTTCTGACAAAAGCGGCCTTGCCATATTTAGAGCCTGGAAGCACCATTATCAGTACCGCGTCCGTCACTGCATATGCGGGTGCGCCGCTGCTCCTTGATTATTCTTCGACTAAGGGAGCTATCGTTTCTTTCACCCGCTCGTTAGCGCTTCAATTAGTTGATCAAGGGATTAGAGTAAATGCTGTCGCGCCTGGCCCGATTTGGACGCCTCTTCAGGTATCCAGCTATACCGCTGATTATATCAAAACGCTCGGTGTGAACACGCCAATGCGCCGGGCAGGTCAGCCCTTTGAATTGGCGCCCACCTATGTTTATTTGGCTTCCGATGATTCGGGCTATGTAACCGGGCAGGTACTGCATGTGAACGGCGGGACAATGACAGAGACATAGTAATTCAACGTCTTATTTATTCGCATCCAATGCCGTCCCCGTCCCGGTCAAGCTTTCTGCTGTAGCCCGGATCGCCCTTATGTATCGGAGCAGCTCCAGCTGCTCGAACTGCCGCACAATTAGCATAAACAACAGCCTCCGGCTCTTTGGTTGGCACTGCTGTAGGGGATACGGCAGCTGGAAGCTCTTCTGTCGTTATGGGATCTGAAGTGGCGACAGAAGAATGATCCTTCGCAATAATAAATAAAACCTTCGTACCATCCTCATATTTATCCAGCTTATTGCCGATCCAGGAACCAGCCCCGCGGTTGTCCTTCGGTGAAATATATGCAATATCTGCGCCCTCTCCGCCTTCCGAACACATGGCCATCGGCCACTCATCCCGATCATAGCCTGACTTCGTAGGTACGCCATGTAATGACGCAGATCGGTTGCTCTCAGCACCGGCTCTATCAATGGTGCAAATAGCAGATGCCCCTGCTTCTATTGCAGCAGCAATGTGAGCGATCGTCTCCGGGTATCGGTCTGACGGTAAAATAATAGAAGCGTCATAAGCAGTTGGTGCAGTGGATATTGTCGGATTAGTGCCTACATAGATAGTCCCACAGCCTGTGAGCAAGAGCATGAGTGTTGTTAATGTGGCTATGAATGCTTTCATTTCTATTCCCCTTTGTTTAAACTAACAAACATTTTACTATATTTATCCTTGTAATCCTATTAATTAAGAGAAAACTTAAATAGTTTTGAGTGCACCGTGCGAGTAGAGTAGGAAGAAACTTATAATTCTTACCTGGCCAACCGAAAACGGGACCAGTGGGGGACGGTAATAGCAAACTCACTTTCCAACAGTTATTGCCTGTTATCAGTATGATGTCGATGGGTCTAATGAATTTGCCGATAGCCATTATGAGATATAAAAATAACAAGAATGAAAAGGATAGGCAGGAAACAAAGGGTTGAACGGTGAAAATTCAATAGATTAACATATATAGCGATAATTGAGCCAAAGAGAGGAGGGTCTTGAATGTTTGTAGTTAACGTAGAGGGTGCCATATTCCGAGAAGATAAATGGTTGGTCGTCGAACGCGGCGCCAAAGAGACACATGCGCCAGGCGGCCTTGCTTTTGTTGGCGGTAAAGTCGAGGATGAGGGAAGTTCCGTACATATTTTAGAAAGAACGCTCAAGCGTGAAATCGATGAGGAAGTAGGCGCCAAAGTAAAAGAACAGCTTCATTATGTAAGAAGCACCTCTTTTATAGCGGATGATGGGAATAAAGTGATAGACATTGTATTTCTATGTGAGTTTGAAAGCGGCGAACCGTGGAGAAAGTGCCCAGATGAAGTGGAGGCGGTATTCTGGATGACCTGCGACGAAATAATGGCCCATCCGGAAGCACCCATTTGGTTAAGAGAAAATTTGGAATGCGCGGAATCCATTCGAAAGCAAATACGAGCCTGAAGCAGGGAGCAGATAAACATGAATTCTCATATTCAAATACGACGAATGATAAGTGAAGACGTAACAACGGTGTATCAAGCACTTCAGGATCACGATATTAGCAAGCCTGAAACCTATATCAAGCAGTGCTGGGAACAAAATAAATCCGGAGAGCGGATTACATTGGTAGCTTTCTATGGCAATGAGTTTGCGGGTTGGCTGCATCTGTTATCGAAATCGTATTATCCTTTTTTTGCAGAGGAAGGGATACCGGAGATAAACAATTTCGATGTCGTTCCGCCGCTGCGCCGGCTTGGAATCGGCAATGCCTTAATGGATGCTATTGAACAAATCGCTTTTGAGAAACACGGAACTGTCGGTATTGGTGTTGGGCTGTATAAGGATTACGGAAATGCGCAGCGCCTTTATGCGAAGAGAGGCTACATTCCTGACGGAAGAGGAATTATGTTTGAGGAAAAACCGGTGGAGCCTGGCAGTTATGTTCTTGTGGGCCATGATTTAGCTTTATATCTGACTAAAGAAAGGCCTTAACCTCTCTTGGCCGCGGTCAGGATGCTCTTACAGAACTGCTGCTGCGCATAATATGGCTAGTGTACGTAGATCAGCGATTTTATGCTACTGTCCCTTTAACTGGTCTACCGTACAACCGCTCCGATCCAATTGAACAACAGCTTGAATGCTTGGGTGACGCATTACCCCACTAGAGGTTAATTCAAGATATTCGACTTTGACTGTAAGTTCCGGCTTCACCCAGATCGCATCTTTGGACCTTTCTGGTTCATTAATGAAAGGTCTATCGGTTATTTGTATTTCTTTTATATATTCTGTTATTGAGGCCCAATCTTTTTGCGTTAATTTGCCTGTACCTGCATGGCCGATGTATATCAAATCACCTTCATTCGTGTAAATGCCGAGCAACAGCGAGTTTACAATATTATGCCTAAAAGTAACTCCGCCTACCACGGCGATTAGATCCTTCATTACCTTCATTTTTCTCCAACGCGCGTCTTTTCCATTCATACGATAAGTACTTTGAAGGTCCTTAAAAATGACACCCTCCATTTGATATTGTTTCATTAGCTCGAATAAGGCTGCTCCATCATCATAGTTTTGTAGGAGCTGAAGGTTGTTTTGCGGAATAATAATGTTCTGAAGTAAGGCCTGCCGATATTGTAATGGTCGATCTGTCACCCAATCCCCGTTATAAAATAATACGTCAAATATCATATAGGTAACTGGAATTTGAACGGAAGATTGCTTGATTTTTTGAGATTGCTTCAGGCTGTCCCTTTTCATAATCTCATGAAATGAAGGTTTATTCTGATCAAATGCAATCATTTCTCCATCAAGAATAACAGAATCGGCTTTGCAAAATGAGCTTAACCCAAGAAACTCGGGATATTGTATCGTCCGTTCATTCATTCTCCGATTAAACAGTTTCGCTTCGTTACCATCAAAATATAGTAATACCCGGACTCCATCCCATTTGATTTGTGCCACCCAGTTATGTCCTTTGGGGGGGATAGACGTACTAATAGGCTCAAATGGATAAACGGGTTTGAGTTCCATACATAACCTCCAAAATAGAATAGTTCAAGTTTGCCCATATAATGAGATGAATATAAGAGAGGTGATGCGGATGAAAACCTTTACTATTGCGACCGTTCAATACAATTGCCATTTACCTGATCAGAAACGAAATACAGAAATGGGACTGCACTATGTAAAAGAAGCTAAAAATCTCGGAGCGGATATCGTTTTATTTCCCGAATGCTGGATAACGGGATATGCCTTTCCTGATATTGTTGAATCGAATCTGCCGGCAAATGAGATAGAAAATCATCCTGATTTCAAAGTTTGGTATGAGGCGGCATTAGACGAAAGCAGTATACATATCAAATCTTTTCAGGAGATTGCGAGACAATTATCGATAGGCATTGTCATCACTTGTTTTACAAAAGGGGTAAAACGTCCACGAAATTCAGCATTTGTAATTGACCGAGACGGAGCTATTTTATTAAAGTACAGTAAAGTTCATACTTGCGATTTTGCTGCTGAACGAATGCTTGAGAGCGGAACAGAATTTAAAGTGTGCGAATTTGATGGTGTGAAGCTTGGGATTATGATTTGTTATGACAGGGAATACCCTGAGAGTGCTAGAATGCTCATGTTAAAAGGAGCAGAAATTATATTGGTTCCCAATGATTGCGGAACGATGAAGCCCAGATTACAGGCTCTTTCAACAAGAGCATATGAGAATATGGTTGGCATTGCCATGGCAAATCCACCTGGTGAAAACGCAGGATGTTCCTGCGCATATAGTCCAGTAGTTTGGGATAACGAAGGCAAATCAGTCGATAACACGATTATGTTAGCAGATGAAATGACAGAAGGTGTTTTCATTGCCGAGTTTGATTTAGATGAATTACGAAATTATCGTAGTAAAGATATGATGGGAAATACGTTTCGTAAGGTGAATGCATATAAACAATTTCTAAGTGATAAAGTAGAAGCGCCTTTTATAAGAACATAGCTTAGCGTATAAGGGTTCAACTAACGGGGAAAAATATTTCAAATCAGTATAAGAAGTATAAGATATATTTTGTGGGGAGCATTGAAATTGTTTGGAGCGGGAGCGGGAGGAAAAAGAGAATGAACCTCGGAAGCCATGTGACGATTAGGAACGGGTATCTAGCCGCGGCTCAGGAGGCAGTAAAGCTGGGGGCAAAAGCTTTTCAGTATTTTCCTAAAAACCCGCGCAGCTTGTCTGTGAAGTCCTATGACCACAAGGATACAGATAAATGTGCTCGTTTTTGCCAAGAGCATGGACTGGTTTCCATAGCCCATACACCTTATATGACTAATTTATCGATTGAAGATTCTGAGATGCAGCAAGTGACGATAAGCTCCATTTTAAACGATTTAGACATTGCTGAAGCGTGTGGATCTATTGGACTTGTTGTACATTTTGGCAAATATAAGGGACCTGAGCCTCTGCAAGGATATAAATTAATGATCGATATGCTCAATAAGGTTCTTATAAACTGGGAAGGTAAATGCCTCATATTGATCGAGAATAATGCTGGACAGGGCGTGAAAATGGGTCTGATGTTAGAGGAGCTTGTGCAAATCCGCAAATTGACGAATTATCCCGATAAAATTGGATATTGCTTCGATACATGCCATGCGTTCGCAAGTGGGTTATGGACAGGTGATAATTGGACTACAGTCATGGAGAAGGGGATTGAGCTAGGATATTTCACCCACCTTAAAGCTATACATCTTAATGATTCCGTATATCCAAGCAGTTCGTTTAGGGACCGACATGCTAATGTTGGAAAGGGATATATCGGGGAAAATAAGATAAAGGAATTTTTGCAAGCCCCCGTAATAAGGGATCTGCCAATCATCTTGGAGACACCGAGTTCTCAGCAATATTCACATAGGGATGAGATTAAGTACGTATATACACTTGCTACGAGCTGAGAAGAGAGAAATAGAAAATGACCAAGCATGGATTTATCGATACATTGCACACATAAAAGCTCATTCATATGAATGAGCTTTTATGTGCGTCTATTCATATTTCATATCGGGCGACGATCACCGCTCCATCAATACGTAGGGAAGGAATCGTCAGGAGATTTCCTTCGTCTTTTTTGGCGTGCTTTTGCGCTTAGTTCTTGGCGTCGTCGCAGGTGGCGGTGCTTGAGCAGCTTCAAGGCTGGCCTGCAAAGCCGCCATAAGATCAATGACATTGGACCTGGCAGTATCCGGTGTGGAGACGATGTCTACACTTTGACCTGCAATTTTATGTTGGATGGCGTCAAGCATTGCGATCCGATAATCATCTGTATATTTCTCAGGGTCGAACTTCTCAGATAGCTGCTCAATTAACATTTTAGCCATTTGTAGTTCTTTTTCGTTTATATTCGCTTGCTCGGGAAGATTAGGCACCTGCGTTAGGGAGCGAATCTCATCGGGGTAATGCATCGTCTCCATGCACAGGCAATTGTCTATTACTCGAATGGCTGCAAGACTGCTCTTGCTTCGAATCGATATTTTGGCGATTCCTATTTTACCGGTTTGTTTAATAGCCTCAACTAACAGGCTGTATGCTCCTGCTCCGGACATGTCTGGAGACAGATAATAAGCTTTTTGATAATACAAAGGATCGATATCTGTCAGATCGACAAAGTCGAGAATTTGTATGACTCTTGCTGATTCAGGCTTTAGCGCTTCAATTTCTTCTTCATTAAAAAGAACAAACTTACCTTTTTCGTATTCAAAGCCTTTAGCTATTTCATCAAGACCGACTTCTTTATCACAATGGATACAGGTACGCACATTTGAAATGGGGGTACCACAAGCTTTGTGTATGCTGCGGAAATGAACATCCTTATCTTCTGTAGCCGTGAACATCTTCACAGGGACATGAACAAGCCCGAAGCTGATTGCACCTTTCCAAACCGTATGCATGATTATCCCACCCTATTTTTTATAAATAGGATGTGCTTAAATGAGTGAAATATACGACTAACTTAGGGGTCAGGTTTAAAGCAAAGCAATTAGGATGGCAAGCTCGTTCCGCTGCCTGTATCAGAAATGATAGGCTTCTTCCTCCAGCTAGTGAGCCGTTTGCCCAAGCGAATGGAAGGCAGCTCTACGAAATAATAGCCCATTGCAGCCGTTGCAAAGGAAAGAATAAAGGCAAGCAAAACAATTAGCGGCGTATTTAGAAAATCATTCATTAAATGCACCAGTGTTAATAAAACGATCATATGATATAAGTACAAGCTGTATGAAATTTTCCCTAAAAAAAGGAAAGGCTCTCGCTCCAGCAGCTTTGATAATCGAGATGAAGATACGGCGGTAATAATAAAAATAGAAGCGCCAAGCGCAGTCATCCAATCTCCTCGATGAAGCGGGAACATGTCGTGGAAATCTTCGTCGTATCCAATCCATTTGAAGGTATAGCTGCATAACGCAATTACAAGAAGCAGAGCTATACCCCAGCCATTAAGGCGCGAGAAAGCCGCTTTCAATGGCGTTAGATATTTAGCAAGCAAAGCCCCGACAAGGAAGATTGATGCATAATGAAAGGAAACTACAAAATTGGTCATATATCTCGTTTCAAAGTGGTTGAGCGCCCACTCTGCACCGAAGGATAAAGCAAATGCGAACGGAAGACCAGCTTTCCAGCCGCCCTTGATAATAATAATCATCAAAAAGGGAAATAGAAGCGATATTCTCATTTCATGCACGAGTGTCCAGAGGATAGGATCATATATGGTCGTATTGTAGTTTCCGAGAAACAGCAGATGCTGAATAATGGAGATCATATCTGGGGGTCTTACCCAAAGGTTATTATAATAGCTCGTTAAATCGGAAAGCTTCGATTCAAACACGGCATCCCTAAGCACAATTGATGCGAACAAAGCGATCACGAATGGAATGTAAATGCGGCAAATCCGTTTGATCGCATATTTCGAATAGGACTGCTGCCGATTATGATAGAATGGCAGGGATAACACAAATCCGCTAAGAAGGAAAAACATAATAACCGCCTCATGTCCTCCCCATATGGCTCGAAACGGAGAATATTTCAGTATATTAAGCGGATAGTCGAGAAAGCTCAAATCTGATGTATTTTGCACGATTGGCGCGAACACCATTAAGAAATGTCCAAGCATTACGGCTAAGGCAGCTAACCCTCTAAGTGAATCTAATTGTTCATACCTTTGCAAGCGGATGCGCCCCCTGTATTTACTGTAAAAATATATTAACAAAAATGATTATATAGGATTGATTGAAGCTTGTCCTTAACTTTTTTTTAGCGAAATCCAACACATTTCTTGGTTCTATTTTACTACCTTTTTAAAACATGGGTAAAATTACCCATTACATCTGCCGATATAACTAGAAATACATTATATAGTTGATGAGGGGATGGCAAGGTGGCTAGGCGCAGCAAAAAAAATGAATTAGAGTCGGAGCAAGCATTCGCTTTATTGGTTGTAATAGGTGCTGCTTGGGAAGCACATCTCCAAAGCAAATCATTGAACAATCAGATGACGAACAATTAATTTGTAGTAGATGCGGAAGTGTCATGATCCACCGTAAAAGTGCTCGTGGACAATTTTATGGTTGCTCAACTTTTCCTAAGTGTCGTAATACAGAAGCCGTGTAATGAATCTTTTCCATGAAACTTAAACTTAAGGAGACTATTTAATGAAGCGTTTAATATTAATTCTATCGAGTGTACTCCTATTTTCTTTGGTAACGCCTGCCTTAGCTTTAGCTCATTCGGGCCGTACTGATAGTAGTGGAGGCCATAATTGTTCTGCAAAGTCGATATCGAAAGGTTTATGTACAGGCTATCACTATCATAATGGAGGATCTAGCAGTAAAGGTTCTAGCAGTAAAGGATCAAGTGCATCGAGTTCCTCTGCTACCAAAATAACGAAAGAAAAAATAATAAATAATGAATATGCTACAGCGCCTCATTGTAAAAAGATTGAAGATAAGTTCAAGTCGAGTGATACCTACTACAATTACTATGAAAGAATTTGGGACTGTAATTATTACACAGACAAGGGATCAGTATTTACATATTTAGATCTTAGCTTATACCTTGATAAAAAATATCAGAGCCTAAATAAACCATTAATTAGCATAAAGGATTCAAGCTATATTCCTGTAAGAGATTTTTCGCAATTGTTTGGATACAGCATTGATACGAATAAAGCAGGAAATATCATTTTGACAAAAGACAAAACGACAATTGAAATAAATATAGAAAATAATAAGATTTCCCTTAATGGAAAAGCAACTGCTGTTGTTGCCGTTAAAGCTGACAATTCTTACTATATTCCAGTGCGTTCCGCTGTGAAATGGGCAAATGGAAAAATAGCTTCAATTGATAAATCTAATCTTTATATTTCAACAAAATAAAATTGATGAAATTAATCATTAATAGCCGCTCATGGGAGTGGCTATTTTGTTTATATCCTATATTGTTTTTCTCAAAAGGTAAGTAGCGTTAATCCGGCGATGCCTACGATCGATACCAGTACCGTCCCGCCAGCAGAGGTAGCAGAGCAAATTAAAAGATACGTTTTGCTGAAGTGGAATGAGCGGAACACAGCTGTGGTTAATGAATAATGTAGATATATAATGGAATATATGAAAGGATTTCTATTAGAAATGTACATATATGAAAGGATTTTAGAAAAATATGAAGATTACGCAAGCGGAAGAGTATTATACAATGCACAAGGCACAATTACAAATGAAGCTTTTTTATCAAAAAAACAGCCGATCAGAGTTTCATATCTGATCAGCTGTTTTTCTTTTTTGGTTTATTATTTTCTCAGTAATTAATACTTGAAACAAACGAGTTAAATTCAAAACCTGAAACTCATAATCATAATTGACTCATCACGTGGCCTGTAGCATCAAATGTTGAAACTAACTCAAAGCCTAAGTCTGTTTTGTAACGACCAAGCACATGTTTTACACGAATCGCTGTTTTAATTAACCGTTCTCCCATACACCCGATAAAGCACTAAGCCGAACAGCATTCCAAGGAAAGACATGGCTGAGATGGTCAGGTAAAGGGTATGGCCTCCAAAGGCCTCATACAAAGCGCCGCCTAAATAGGAGGCTGCAATACCTGAAACTCCGAAGAACAGCAGTGCCAGCACGGTTTGGCCTGTAGCACGCCATTCAACCGGAACGATTCGATAAAGATATTGAATAGCGGCAGAATAGAAGACCGGAAAAGTCAGCAGCTGCAGGATTTGCAAATAAGCCAGCAGATGAGGATCGGTAATCCAAGCCGAAATAAAAAAACGAATGAAGAAGAACGAAGAGGCGAACGAAATAATAAATAATTCCTTGCCTTTTCGCAGCCACCAGAAGCTTAAGGCGAATACCAGAATTTCACTGCCTGCCGCTAAGAACCAGGTCTGGCCAACCAGTTCTGTGCTCCCTCCGAGCTCACGAATGTATACCCCAAGGAAAGTATCGTTCATCCGAGCCGGAACAGAACAAATAAAGACGAGAAGCATAAACAGAAGAGTCTCTCTATTGCTAAAAAAATGTTTAAGACTGCTTAAGGTGACGGGCTTCCCTGAAACGGGAGCATCAGGCATTAACAAGCATATAACAAAACTGATTACTCCAATGCCGGCAAATAGCAGTGCTAGACTATGCGCTCCGAAATAGGACATAACGTAGCCAGTGAGGAGCGAGACTACCGCATAGCCTAATGCGCCATAGGTTCGTATGGAGCCGTAACTGACTCCAGCGGATTCGGATATTGTGAAATTGAGACTTTCTGCCAGCGGATCGATCGGGAGCAGAAAGAAGTAAAGCAGCATAGCAAACAGGATAAGTAGAGGATAGCTGCTGGTTGCGTACAAAAAATAACCGAATACACTTGAAAGCACAAGCAGAACCATAAGTACTTTGCGTGTAGTCTTTGTTCTATCGCTTATCATCCCCCATAAAGGCTGAGCGATAATGGTAATAAAGCCTCCTGTACCGGTAATAAATCCAATTTGGCTTGGATTTAGACCCTGTTCATTCAAATAGACCGGGAGGAAAGCAACAAAAATAACCAACATAGCAAAATACAAAAAGTTAAAGCTTCGTAATAGTCTGACAGCATTCATAAAAATAATTATACCTCATGTTCTCTAGGATGGATTCATATTAGTCTTATATTCTAACATGGATTCATCATAAATATACACGTTTTTGTTGCAATTGAAGATGATTGTATGAAGAAGCGGAGAAGGAGAAGATGATAAAAAGAGGTAGCGGGACGCATGAGCATCCCACTTGCCGTACGATTTAAGCAGCAAATGATCAATATCGTCTTGAGGGTCGTCCCCCATCATTGCGAATTAATAAATAAATGATTAATCCCAAAACGGGGAAAAACAGAATAGCTAGTAACACTAGAATTGCGAATTCCGTGCTTCGTCCGTTTCTAATAGCATCACGGTAAGCCCATACGCAAGAAACGATATGCAGGATAAATAGAAATAAACCGACAAAAAGAAAAGCCAGCCCAATAAATCCAAAGCCATATGACATATAATCACTCCATATTTCATTTTATTACATTAATACGTAATCTAAGAAGAAAAGTTACGTCATAACCATTTATAGGGGGATTGCGGAAAAGGAGTGGACAGATGCTTGTTAGAGTTGATCATTACTTTAAGATAAGTAACGAATTAAAAAAGGAACTGCACGATGCAGTTCCTCGGAAAAAATTATAAAGGCATCGTCCAAACGATTTCAGCAATTCGTATACAAGCTTGTCGGGTGTGCAATTGAAGAAGAATATGATCAGGTTTGACATCAATGATGGTTCCTTCAATTGCTCCACGCGTTGTTTCAATTAATACGCAGCGTCCAATCAAGCGACAGAGAGCCTCCACTACGTAGGGATCAACAGATGACACCATTTGTATTTGACTAGGGTTTATCTGCACTGGGCTGGTTTTAGTTGGCTGCACATAATTTCGCTGATACAAATTATCCACTCCTTAGGTTGTAGTTTCGATTCATCATATTCATTTGCCTAGTACTGGGTGTGGGCGGATAAAATTATGTATGTGTTTTTAAGCTGCCGAAAACGTATACTCATTATCTGCAAGTTAAATGCTTGGTGAATATTAATAAAAAAAGACCCAAATAATGGGTCTTTCCGAATCATAATTGTTACATTCAGCGGCTTGAATTAGTAACCGCCACCGAAAAAGCCACAGCTGCAAGAGATAATGACCAACAAGATGAACAATACAAGAATAAATCCAATATTGTTATTGTGATGAACGCCACCAACGATTCCTGACATCAAACATTCACCTCCCTGTCTCTTAAGTACTCTGTAGATTATGCACTGCTTCGGCTTCGGGATTGTGTGTTTGTTCGGTAGTGATAGTTGCCTAGAATGAATAATGATGATTAAGGAGAAAATTAGTTAGAAACTAGCATTTCAATTAGCAGCCGCAGCCTCCTACATAACTTCTCTCATTACTTCTATTATTGTTTTTGTTATTGTTGCTCTCATTGCTTACTTCATTATTTCTCTCATTGCGCCCGAATACGCCGCAACTGCAAGAGATAATGACTAATAAAATGAAAAGCACGAGAATCATACTAGTATTATTAAACATTTATCAATTCACCTCCTCATTACTGACTACTCTATAAGCTATGACAGATATAAGAGTTATGATTGTGTGTTTGTTACAGAGGCAATGATTCAATGTCATCAGCCCTATGATTACGGAGAAGGATAATAGGGATTGCCAATATTAAGATGAGTTCTGCTATGCAATTAATCAGACTATAGTGTCCCGTTTGTCAAATCCATTTACGTGATATAGCATAAAAAAATGTTTTAAGAGCACTATAATGATTGGACAAAAAAGGACTAAAACAATAAATATGGGGGTTTGCTATATGTCGAATCGAAATCTACAGCAGCATGCTGCTAATCTTCAAGAAAATCAAAAATTACAGCAAGCACAGCTTGATGTTCAAACGGCGCATCAACTGCTGCAGGAAGAAAGTTTAGAATTATTAGAAGCAGAACAACAGCTGCAAACGGGGATTCAACAGGTGCTGCAAGCTCAACAGCAAGTCAAGGAAGAGCAGCATGACATTCTACTCGCACAGCAAATGCTTCAACAAGCACAAGCGGAAGCTATGAATTCTCAAAACAAACCGCTTCAATAATGGATTAAAAAAGAGCCTTCGGATTATTCCGCAGGCTCTTTTTTTGTTTACAACAAAAAATCGGAGCCCTCTTTCGAGAGCTCCTTTTCAATGGGAGAGGAGAAACCGGACGAAGAGCTTATGGGGAAACGTAAGTCTTCTCCGCGGTTGTCTACGGCATCTTGCAACGCCGATAATTTCATGATGCCCATTTCACAGGAAAATAAACATGAATAAGGATATTAATTCCCGCAATTAGAAGCAAATAGTCGGTTCATAGCTCTTTTTTATAGCAATGCTTCTGCTTTATTAATAAAGGGGTTCTATGGTACGATAAGCGGGAACGAGATAGAAAGGGGCAATTGCAGTGAGAGTCATCGCGGGCGAGGCAAAAGGCCGCATGCTCAAGGCTGTTCCCGGTATGAACACGAGGCCGACAACGGATAAGGTGAAGGAAGCCATATTTAGCATGATCGGACCTTACTTCGATGGTGGAATAGCGCTTGATTTGTTCGCAGGAACGGGCGGATTAGGCATTGAGGCATGGAGCAGAGGAGTAGAACATTCGGTCTTTATTGATCGGGAGAAACTAAGCGTCGACATCATACGTCAAAATGTTGAGACGGCGAAAATGGGCAGTGCAGCGGAAATTTATAGGAATGATGCGGAGCGCGCATTGAAAGCGCTGGCTAAGCGGGAGCAGAAGTTCCGGCTTGTTTTTCTTGATCCGCCATACAAAATGACCACTATGGATGCACTAATGGAGCAGCTGGCAGTAAATCAAATGCTGGAGCCGGAAGCTATTGTAGTTGTTGAGCATGATGCGACTCATCTCTACCCAGAGCAGCTGGAACATTTTGATCAAATAAAACACGCGAAATACGGAGATATTGCCGTATCTATATACCGGTATAGCAGCCAAGAAAATGAAGACGGGAGTGCAGTTGATGCCCACGAATAAACAAGAGCGAGTAGCCGTATACCCCGGCACCTTTGATCCCGTTACTTATGGTCATTTAGACATTATTCGCAGATCCGCAAAGCAATTTGATCGGCTGATTGTGGCCGTTCTGAACAATTCAAGCAAAAATCCGCTGTTCAGCGTAGATGAGCGCAAAGCGCTTCTAACCGAAGTTACCCGTGACATTCCTAATGTGGAGATCGACAGCTTCCGTGACTTGCTTGTACGATTTATGAAGACAAAGCAAGCAAACGTTATTATAAGAGGTATTCGTTCCGTTACCGACTTTGAATACGAGCTTCAGCTCGCTTCAACGAACCATTTGCTGGATAATGAAATCGATACGATGTTTATGATGACCAATCCCAAATATTCTTATCTAAGCTCTAGTATTGTAAAAGAAATTGCTCAGTTTCATGGCGCTGTCCATGAGCTTGTGCCTCCTCTAGTAGAGCAGCAGCTAAGGGAAAAATACAAATCTCGCATCTAGGTGAATTCAAAGCATCTGCTTGATCATATGAATTTGCCTGATTTCCGGTAGGGAAGCAGCAGGGTGGTAAGAAGAAGGAAGACCAATGCTAGCAGCATGCAGGCAGTAAGTGAATACGGCCAAAGCGCAGGCAAATCGGCTACTTGTATGACAGTGGCTATAAGCGATTCTCGCGAATCTATTGGAATAGCAGCGGTAGGCGCTGCGCCAGGTCCAATAACAATTCGTAGAAGCGAATTCACTGGTTTCCATAGCAGAAGCATGAATGCAAAAGCGTGCAGAGCATGCATTATTCGAAGCGCAATGAACGGCATCAGCTTTAAATCCGTTCCACTGATGGCATAGCCGGCCTGCAGAATACCGCTCAAGCCGCTCCATGCAAGCACGGCTGCAATCGCAGCAGCATTAATGAGCATGCTCTTTCCGGGCACCTCCCATACAGCGGCGGCATACGCACCCAAATGACCTTCGAAGAGCGCTTGAGTGAAGAAGCTGACACCTGCCTTTGAAAGCAGAGGAGCGAGAAGAGGGTCGGACAGCTTGGCAATGACAGCAGCAAAAATCATAAAGCCTCCGATCATCATCAGCTTCTGAACGCTGACGGATACGGCATCTCCAAGCACTTTGCCGAAGCTGCGTCCGTCCTGTTCTCGTCCAAGCTGCAGAGCATCAGCCGAACGCTGGAGAATACCTTGGCCACCATGGCTGTCCTTTACTTCAGACGACTCGCTTGGAACTTGCTCTTCGTCATGACGGCTTAACAGACGCGTTAACAGCATCAGCCAAAGCGCTGACAACCACACAGAACCAGCGATGATGATTCCCATAATGGGCTTATGCAGAAATCCAGCGCCGATCACGACTAGCATAAATAGAGGGTTTGGCATATGAGCCAGGGCCAGCAGCCGCTGGCCCTGTTTTTTGGTGACGATACTTTGTTTGCGAAGCGTGGCTGCTGCTTCCGCACCTGCTGGGTATCCGCCAAGCCATCCAAGGACGGCTGCCAGTGCTGCCTCACCAGGCAGCTTGAAAAGCTTGCTCATCATAGGTTGGAGCAAAGAAGCGATCGCGTGAGTTATACCGAATGCAGCAATGATCTCAAATAATACGAGAAATGGCAAAAGGCCAGGAAATATAATATTCCACCAAACGGTTAGCCCTTGCAGCGAGGCTTGAAAAGCAGGATCTGGCCTTAAGATAATGGAAACGACAAGCAGGATGGAGAGGAATGCTAATAGAACGGTTTTAGCCAATGCTATTTCAACTCCTAATTCCGCACGGGCGGCTTATGGTCATAGAGCATGATTTGATGACATGAGTATATGGACAACCGTATACGTTAAATAGTACGCATGCCTATCTTAGGATAGACCAATTACGGGGGTGAAGGATGAAAAAGCAACGAACTGACTTGCGCCGGATAGTAATAGCAGCCTTATTCACAGCTGCATTCATGTGGGTGATTCTGTATGCTCCCACGCCATATGTCCTGTATGAGCCGGGACTTGCTGTTCCAGTGAAGCCAATGGTGAAGATCGAGAAGGGCGACAGCCTTGGTCAAGGTGATTTCTTGCTGACAGCGGTTAAATTGACAGAACCGAACTTTTTGCGTGCTATACAATCAATGTGGGACTCTGAAGTCGACTTGCATCTTAAACGAGATGTTTTCCGAGGCTATTCTAAGGGGCAGTACGCGGAGCGTCTGAACGTTATTATGCAAGGCTCGCAAAATAACGCTATCGAGGCTGCTTATAAATATGCGGGCTTGTCCTATGGAATCGAGGCTCAGGGAATTGTAATAACGGATGTTAATGCGAGTGATAATATAATGACTTTTTCCTTCAAAGCAGGGGATAAATTGCTTGGCATTGTCGGAGGGGAACAGTTTGACAGCATGGAGCAGGTATTTGACATTTTACGAAGCAAGACTGAGGAAGAAAAGGTATCGATAGCATTAGAAAGAGGTGGCAACCGCGTAATCGTCAAGATCCCTCCAGTGAAGCATAATTCGTCATTATCCAATGAGCAATGGCTGAACATGCTTGGTATTGCAGGCTTGACCGAGCTCAGAAGCTTGGAGCCGGCAGATAGCCGCGACAGATTGTCGATTTCGGCAGGAGATATTGGCGGGCCTTCAGCGGGACTTGTCTTTGCCTTGCAAGCTCTGGATTTGTTGACCGCTGGCGATTTGTCTGGCGGACACCGCATAGCTGCAACAGGAACCATTTCGGTTGATGGCGGAGTTGGAGCGATTGGCGGCATTAAGCAGAAAATCGTTATTGCAAGCAAGCAGGGCGCACAGCTGTTTCTGGCGCCTGCGGATAATTATAAAGAAGCTGCTGCGAAGGCCAAATCGATTAAGTCTACCATGAAAGTGGTTAGCGTTAGCACGTTGAAGGAAGCTGTTGAACGAATAGAAGCATTCAATGCGGCAGTTTGATGATGGTCAAATTAAGCTTCCATGAGCTGATTAATCAATAGTAATCGGTCGTTCTGTGAAATCACGGAACAATGCTTCATTCGATGATTCACCGCCTGGCATTCCTAACATATACACGGCGCTTGCCTGCGTATCCAACTCTAAATAGCGATAGGGCTGAGGGGGTCTGGCGGCGCTTAATAGCACCGGCAGCTTGGCCGATTTGCGCATGCGGCGCAATAAAAGCTTGCCTTTCTCCGAAAATCCGAGTACTCTTATGTATTCGATTCCTGATGAGAGCTTAGCCGCTGTAAAGTCTTCCTTGGTGTGGCCAAGCAGAATGGCTAGAAGCGCACGCTGCAGCTTTGTGCGCGTATAACGCTTTGTTTTCAAAATATCCAGAAACTCATCGAATTGCTGGTTAGCGAGCTTCGGCAAAGCATTCCGGATTCGATGCTCTAAGCCCTCTGTAATCTCATGCAAGCTTGCAAGCTGAGTGGGAGAATGGGTTATAATGGAGTGAAGCAAAGTTTTCGTAAATGGCTCCCAACTAATTGGACATCGTCCGGCCAGCCATTCCTGTTCCAGCGTTCGGTAGGTGGAATCGGGTATGAAAGGCCGCGCTTCATTCAGTGAACGCTGCTCAAGCAACAGCTTTCGAATCGCAGTTGCGCTTGCTATCTGACTGTCGGAAACGTGGGCTTGGTTATATTGAGCCTTCTCACGCGTGATGGTGAAGGGCTCCATGCTTCCCCCAATCCGTTTCAAAGCAAGCAAATAATGCAAGGCTAATGTATGATTAGGAAGCGCGAATGGAAATTGGGCTGCGGAAGCATGACCTTGCTTTGTCAAATAGCCGGCTACTGCAGAGCTATAAGCGCTTGGATAGCTGATTCCTGTTTGGAGTAGTGCTTTGAGTATGGATTTGAAAGCCGGTGTCTCATTTGCGACGACTTCAGAAGCTTGAAGAAGCGGACCAAGCTCGCCGCTCTCCGTCCCGAAGCAGAAGCTATCGACAACGCCGGTCGCTTCCAGCAGCGAGACTGCGCCGTATGCGAACCATTCGGCAGCCTGAGTCGCATAAGCGACAGGAAGTTCAATAACGAGATCGCAGCCGGCTTCAAGCGCGGTTCTTGTTCTAGACCATTTATCAAGCAGGGCGGGCTCGCCGCGTTGGAGAAAGTGACCGCTCATGACAGCTACAACAGCTTCTGAGCTCGTTAGTTTGCGCGATTGCTGCAAATGATACAAATGTCCGTTATGAAACGGATTGTATTCAACGATAAGTCCAACTGTGCGCATTTGTTTGTTCCTCTCTTTGTTAAATGTTGGTTGTTTTACTATAGCATAGAGAGTGTTCTCGTTCACGAATTGTTGAAATGCTTATGAAAAACAACGTGAAAATGTTGACAAAACGGTAGGCTGATAGATATAATAATCTTTGTTTGTTTGGGGTGATCTGATGCAGTTTCATATTCAAGAAACGATGTCCAAAGGGTTGAAATTAACAGTTGACGAAAAGTTGGATGTTAGTGACCTGTTTAAAGGACGCCAAGATGTTTACCGTACAGGACCGCTCCATGTATCGCTTCAGGTGACTGGGCATGAAGGCTTTATCGAAGTGAATGGCAATCTTGCTATTGATTTGCAGCTTGTATGCTCGCGCTGCCTTGAACCGACACAGGATCATGCAGTCATTCCTTTCTCCGAACTATTTAAGCCTGCAGTTGCGGCTGACGCAGCTAATGATGAATACTCGGAAGAAGAGAGCGATGACTTTATTGAAGTAAATGCGGATAGACTGGACCTGAGGCCTTATGTGGAAGAAGCGCTTCAGTTGTTCATTCCATTAACTCCGCTTTGCAGCGAGGACTGTAAAGGTCTCTGTCAAAAATGTGGACAGAACTTAAATAAGCAAAAATGCAGCTGTGACACAGCAAAGATTGATGTGCGTTTTGCAGCGCTCAAGGATCTATTTAAGGAATAAGCAATTTGTTGATTGATTTTTTAAAGGAGGTGGGAAATATGGCAGTACCTCAACGTAGAACATCCAAAACTCGCCGCGACAAACGTCGTACGCATTTTAAACTTGCAGTACCGGGCTTGGTGAAATGTGAGCAATGTGGAGAGTTTAAACTAGCTCACCGCGTTTGCAAGGTTTGTGGATATTACAAAACAAAAGAAATCATTACCCAATAATGGCTTGATTTCAGAAATAGCACTTCATCACGCGATGAGGTGCTTTTTTTATGCCGTGATCGCTTTTTTTCTAAATCTATTTCTTATGAAATTCGTTTTTTTGGACGCTTCATTGCGCTCGAGCGTATTTTTTTATATACTTATTTAGTACCAGGTGATAATATCACGCTGTATTCATATAATAACCGTAATGAACAACGATAAACTTGCCATTCAATTGGAATAATTTTTCACTATACTGTCAAAGGTGGTGCCGAACATCGAACGAATGCCAAAACGGCAGCGGCATCAGCAGCTTGCCCGATTAATTGATGAGAATCCTTTTATAACAGATCGGGAGCTGACGCGTCTGCTTAAGGTTAGTATTCAGACGATTCGGCTTGACCGGATGGAGCTTGGTATCCCGGAGCTTAGAGAACGGCTGAAGCTTATGGCTGAGCGTTCTTACGATTCTGTTCGTTCCTTGCCTCTGCATGAGGTAATAGGAGATATCGTCGATCTGGAGTTAGACAAAAGCGGAATATCTGTATTTGAGATTAGTGAGGAGCATGTGTTCTCGAGAACCGGCATTGCACGAGGCCATCACGTATTTGCTCAAGCGAATTCACTCGCAGTTGCAGTTATAGACGATGAGATCGCACTTACAGTAACAGCGGATATCAGGTTTATCCGCCCGGTAAAGCTGGGTGAGAAATGTATTGCGAAAGCATATGTTCGCTCGATTTCGGGTGAACGCAGCAAGGCAAAAGTTGAACTGTTTACTTATGTAGCTGATGAAATGGTTTTTCAAGGTAATTTTGTCATCTATCGTTCCGCAAGAGACACAGATAGTGGAGGGGGAGACGAACATGCGGATCGCTATTGATGCTATGGGCGGCGACAACGCCCCTAGCTTAATTGTGCAGGGAGCTCTTGATGCGGCGGCAGAGTGGCCGGATACGGAGCTGCTGCTGGTCGGCAATACGTCTGTTATTGAACCGCTCTTAAAAGGGCATAAGCCATCCAATTTGACGATTTGTCATGCGGACGAGGTTATTGGGCCCGATGATGAGCCGGTAAAGGCGGTACGCCGCAAGAAGGGAGCATCTATGATTGTTGCAGGTCAGCTTGTCCGCGAGAACCAAGCGGATGCGATGCTGTCTGCGGGCAACACAGGTGCACTTATGGCAACGGGGCTGCTTGTTATCGGCCGTATGGATGGAATTGAAAGGCCGGCGCTTGCGCCGATGATGCCGACAATGGACGAAGTTGGTATACTAACACTCGACTTAGGCGCCAACATGGATGCCAAGCCTGAGCATTTGCTGCAATATGCAATAATGGGAAGTATATATCGTTCCAAGGTACACGGATTAGAACGACCGCGTGTCGGACTGCTTAATGTTGGTACGGAAGCCAAAAAAGGAAATGAAGTATCCAAAGCGGCTTATGAGCTTCTTCAGCATGCTCCTGTTCATTTCATAGGCAATGTTGAAGCGCGCGATGTGCTGTCTCGAAATTGCGACGTGCTTGTATGTGACGGCTTTGCCGGTAATATCATGCTGAAGGCCATGGAAGGTACGGCAGGCAATGTATTCACATCGCTTAAAGACGCTTTCGGACAATCGTTGATGACGAAGCTGGCTGGAGCGATTATGATGCCTAAGCTGCGTACGTTGAAGAAGAGGCTGGATTATAAGGAGCATGGCGGAGCGCCGCTGCTTGGCCTTAATGGACTTGTCGTGAAATGTCATGGATCGTCAGATGCTCTCGCCGTCAAGAATGCGGTGAGGCAAGCGCGTATTGCCATTCAAGGCCAATTGATTGAATCGATTGCGGCTGAAATAAACGGGAAGTGAGTGTGAGTGTGTGAAATGGGTTTACATCCTGTAGGAATAGTTGGAACAGGCAAATATGTTCCAGAACGCATTTTGTCGAACAAAGATTTAGAAGCAATGGTGGAAACAAACGACGAATGGATCGTCACTCGCACAGGCATTAAAGAACGCCGAATTGCAGCCGCGGAAGAAGCGACGTCAGATCTTGCGCTGCATGCTTCCCGTCTTGCCATTGAGGCGGCAGGTCTGACTGCAGAAGATATCGATCTTATTATTGTGGCTACAGTAACGCCAGATACTCTTTTTCCATCTACCGCATGCTTGCTTCAAGAGAAGCTGGGGGCGAAGAAGGCAGCTGCGTTTGATTTGTCAGCGGCATGCTCAGGATTTATTTATGGATTAGCAACGGGTTCAAGCATGATCTCTACGGGCATGTACAAGCATGTGCTTGTTGTAGGTGCTGAGACGCTGTCACGAATTACGGATTATACGGATCGCAATACTTGCATTCTGTTCGGCGACGGCGCTGGTGCTGTTGTTCTGGGACAGGTTGCAGAGGGGCGCGGTTTCCAGTCGTTTGAAATAGGCGCAGACGGAAGCGGCGGCGATCTCCTTAAAGTTAGCGGCGGCGGTTCACGGCTTCCGGCAACTGCGGAGAGCGTGGAGCAGAAGCAGCATTACATCCACATGGCGGGCAATGACGTATTTAAGTTTGCTGTACGCATTATGGGAAGCGCTGCTGAGGAAGCTTTGCTGAAAGCGGGCATTACGAAGGATGATATCGATCTTCTCGTTCCGCATCAAGCTAATATCCGAATCATTCAATCGGCTCTCAATCGCCTCAGCCTGTCGGAGGATAAAGCGATGATCAATTTGAACAATTACGGTAATATGTCAGCAGCATCGATTCCGGTTGCTCTGGCAGAGGCAGTGGAGCAGAACCGTGTCAAAGAAGGCGACTGCGTTCTTCTTGTAGGTTTTGGCGGCGGCTTGACTTGGGGCGCATCTGTGCTCACTTGGTAATGATTTAAGATTATTTGGTTGGAAGTTTAGAAAAATTTTTTACGTTTCAGTAACAAGGGGGGAAGCGCGTTGAGTAAGACAGCATTTGTTTTTCCAGGACAAGGAGCTCAGGCTGTTGGCATGGGCAAAGATGTCTATGAAGCATATAATCAGTCACGCACTATATTTGAACGCGCTGATGCTGCGCTAGGATTTTCTTTGAGCAGCATTATTTTTGAAGGGCCGGATGAGCTGCTGAAACAAACAGCCAATACGCAGCCAGCATTGCTGACCGTTAGCGTTGCGTTGCTTGAAGCGCTTGAAGGACGAGGCTTAAAGCCTGATTTTGTAGCAGGACACAGCTTAGGCGAATATAGCGCGCTAGTAGCGTCTGGCATGCTTTCGTTCGAGGATGCTGTCCGTACGGTACGCGCTCGCGGACAATTCATGGAGCAGGCCGTTCCAAGCGGACTAGGCGCAATGGCGGCGGTGCTAGGCGCGGAGCGCGATTCGCTGGCAGCGCTTTGCGCGGCTGTTACGGCTGAAGGTTCGGCCGTTGAACTTGCAAACGTGAACTGTCCAGGGCAAATCGTGGTGTCCGGCACGGCAGCCGGTGTTCAAGCGGTTGTTGAGCGCGGCAAGGATGAAGCGGGCGCGAAACGCGTTATTCCGCTAGAGGTTAGTGGTCCTTTCCATTCATCGCTCATGAAGCCAGCTGCCGACCAGCTCCAAGGCGTACTTGCTGAAATCGATCTGCAGGACGCTTCTGTTCCTGTTGTCGCGAACGTAACTGCCCGCGCAGTGACATTGGCAAGCGATGTGCGGAGCTTGCTCGTGGAGCAGGTGTTCTCTCCTGTGCTTTGGGAAGATAGTGTGCGTTACATGATCGAACAGGGCGTAGATACGTTTGTGGAAATCGGGTCAGGAACGGTTCTCGCCGGTCTGATTAAGAAGATTGACAAAAATGTCCGTATTATTTCGGTTAACAGCATCTCTGCGCTAGATGCGCTGCAGGTGAATGAACACTAAGATGGAGGGGATTGGATGTTTGCCAGCTTGGAAGGGAAGAAAGCACTCGTAACCGGAGCCTCGCGCGGAATTGGACGTGCGATTGCCGTTGCTCTTGCTGAAGCCGGGGCTGATGTTGCGGTAAATTATTCCGGCAGTGAGGCAGCAGCGGTTGAAACGGCGCAAGCGATAGAAGCGCTTGGACGGCGAGCAATCATTGTGAAAGCAAATGTTGGCAAAGTGGATGAATTCGATTCCATGGTCAAGGAAGTAATCGAACAATTTGGATCACTTGATATTCTGGTGAATAACGCCGGAATAACAAGAGATAATTTAATTATGCGAATGAAGGAGGACGAGTTCGACCAAGTTATTGAAACGAATCTCAAAGGCGTTTTCAATGGCATTAAAGCGGTCACTCGTTCTATGATGAAGCAGCGCAGCGGCCGGATCATTAATATATCCTCGGTCGTTGGCGTAATCGGAAATCCAGGGCAGGCTAACTATGTGGCAGCTAAAGCCGGCGTTATCGGCCTTACTAAAGCTAGTGCGCGTGAGCTTGCATCTCGCGGCATTACCGTGAACTGTGTTGCGCCAGGATTTATCCAAACCGAGATGACGGATAAGCTCCCGGAAGAGATGCGCCAAGCACTATCTGGCCAAATTCCGCTTGCCCGTCTCGGAGACCCGAGCGAAATCGCAAATGCGGTACGATTCCTGGCTTCGGATGCTTCAGCCTATATGACTGGACAAACGATTCATGTGGACGGCGGCATGTATATGTAGTAACCTAATATTTCCGTCCTTTGGATTTAAGACGGATACGTCTGGCATTTTATCTTTAATTCTCGTATAATACCAAGGAGGAGGTGAACCGGATGTCCGAAGTAGTAGATCGCGTGAAACGTATCGTCATCGACCGACTTGGCGTTGACGAAGCTGAAGTTACAATTGAAGCTTCATTTAAAGATGACCTCGGCGCTGACTCTCTTGATGTCGTTGAATTGGTCATGGAGCTAGAAGACGAGTTTGATATGGAAATCTCTGATGAAGATGCAGAGACAATCACCACTGTGGGAGAAGTAGTTAAATACATACAATCTCATACGTAAGAAGGACAGGTCCCGTTTTTGACAAACGGGACTTCTCTCCATATAAAACGTTTTCATTATTATTAATTTAAAATTTAAGTAAAGCGTTAAAGCTTTTATATAAAAGATGAGCAGCAAGCTCATCTATATTGCTGTCCTTGAGGTGAATGGAATGAAAAAAAGAGTTGTTGTTACTGGTATGGGGGTTATGACCTCGCTAGGCTCCGAATTGGAGACATTTTGGGGTAACCTGATGGAAGGGAAGTCTGGTGTCTCCGTTGTGGAAGCATACGATTTTTCTGAATATCCAACATATATTGCTGCTGAGATCAAGAACTTCAACCCAGAGGATTACGGCTTGGATCGGAAAGAAGCACGAAGAATGGACCGTTTCGTACAGTTTGCGTCAGTAGCGAGTCTATTGGCTGTGAAAGATGCTGGCTTGTCGATCGGTGAAAACGCTGACCCAGAACGCGTCGGCGTTATGGTCGGTTCAGGTATTGGCGGACTTGGCACTTGGGAGGATCAGCATAATATATTGCTGGAAAGAGGACCGAAGCGTGTCAGCCCATTCTTCATTCCGATGATGATTGCGAATATGGCATCTGGACAAGTATCGATGCTTACGGGGGCGAAAGGCCCTAACAGTACGGTAGTTACCGCATGTGCGACAGGTACCCATTCCATCGGTGATTCGTATAAATTAATTCAACGCGGTGATGCAGACGTAATGATTGCAGGCGGCGCTGAAGCTACGATCAGACCAACTGGTATGGCTGGTTTCTGTTCCATGAGAGCCATGTCTGTTCGCAATGATGAGCCTGAGAAGGCTAGCCGTCCATTCGATATCGACCGTGATGGTTTTGTTATGGGTGAAGGAGCTGGAGTGCTCGTTCTGGAATCGCTCGAGCATGCACAGGCTCGCGGAGCAAAAATTTATGCAGAGGTTATCGGCTACGGCATGAGCGGTGATGCTTACCATATGACTGAGCCGGATCCGGATGGAGCTGCTCGCAGCATGGTGAAAGCGATCAAGGATGCGGAAATTGAGCCAACCGATATCGATTACATCAATGCGCACGGCACGTCAACTCCAGTAGGTGATCGTTCAGAAACGATTGCGATTAAGAAAGTGTTCGGAGAACATGCGTACAAGCTGGCTGTCAGCTCAACGAAATCAATGACAGGCCATTTGCTTGGAGCAGCAGGCGGCGTAGAAGCAGTTATTCTAGGGCTGACGCTGAAGAACGGTGTTATCGCTCCAACCATTAACTTGGACAATCAAGATCCGGAATTAGATCTCGATTATGTGCCTAATAAGCCTCGTGAAGCAGACGTGCAGATTGCACTGTCCAACTCATTCGGGTTTGGCGGTCATAATGCGACGATTGTGATGAAAGTATATGAAGCATGATACCTTTCAAGAGCTGCAGCAACGGCTGCAGCTGAGCTTTAAGCGGACGAAGCTGCTCAAGCAGGCATTCACTCACACCTCTTACGTAAATGAACATAAACGTGGGTCTGCCCAAGATAATGAGCGTTTGGAGTTTCTGGGAGATGCGGTGCTGCAGCTGCTTGTTTCTGAATATTTGTTCTCCACTTATCCATCGCGTCCTGAGGGCGAGCTTACGCGGATGCGTGCCTCCATTGTATGCGAGCCTTCCTTGGCACAATTTGCGGAACGGCTTGAGCTTGGCTCGCATGTGCTGTTAGGGCGCGGCGAGGAGCAGCTTGGAGGACGGCAAAGGCAGGCTTTGCTAGCTGACTTGTTTGAATCCTTCCTTGGAGCTATCTTCCTCGATGCAGGCATTGAACGTACGAGAAGCTTCCTGAATGAGCATATGTTTCCATTCGTAGAATCGAATGATTACGGTTTGCTTGTTAAGGACTCGAAGTCTAAATTGCAGGAACGATCGCAGCACCATGGTCTTGGTTCGGTTGAATATCGAATTATTGAAGAGCGCGGTCCTGCACATGATCGAGAGTTCGTCGTTGAGGTTTATCTTGGCGAAGAACGATACGGTGTTGGCAGCGGCAGAACGAAGAAGGAAGCAGAGCAGCGCGCAGCTGCTGAAGCATGGCGCAGATTGTCGCAGGAGCAAGAATAAGCCAGTTGAAGAGAGTGTCCTGAAGGGTCCGTGCGGACCCGTAGGATACTCTCTTTTTTAATGTGGTTTTGGCCAGTCAAATGGTTATCAAGGCCTATGAGTTGTGATACAATGAGGGGTGAGGTGAAAACCAAGATATGTTTCTGAAACGGATTGAATTATCAGGCTTTAAGTCATTCGCCGACCGGACGGAGATGGAATTTGTTACTGGAATTACCGCGGTAGTAGGCCCTAACGGCAGCGGAAAAAGTAATATTTCAGACGGTATACGGTGGGTGCTAGGCGAACAAAGCGCCAAGAGCTTGCGCGGCGGCAAGATGGAAGACATCATTTTTGCCGGAAGTGACGCTCGGAAAGCGGTTAATTACAGCGAGGTATCGCTTACGCTTGATAATGCGGACGGTGCTTTGCCGCTTGAGTATAACGAGGTAACGGTCACGCGCCGTGTTCACCGCAGCGGTGACAGCGAGTATTTAATAAACAAGCAGCCGTGCAGATTAAAGGATATTACCGAGCTGTTTATGGATACCGGAATCGGTAAAGAAGCTTACTCCATTATCGGACAAGGACGGATAGAGGAGATATTAAGTACGCGCTCGGAGGACCGGCGCGGTATTTTTGAGGAAGCATCGGGCATAGTGAAATATAAATCCAGGAAACGTGAAGCACAGCGGAAGCTGGATGAAACAGAACAAAACTTGCTTCGCATTCATGATCTGGTAACAGAGCTTGAGGATCAAGTGGGACCACTCCGAAAGCAGTCTGAGAAGGCTATCCATTTCAAAGCGCTCAAAGAACAGCTGAAAACCAAAGAAATATCTATGTATGTACATAGCATTGAACAGATTCATGGCTCATGGTCGGAAGCAAACGGCAAGCTTGAGCGCTTGCAGCAGGAACAGCTGCAGCTTTCAACCGTAGTAAGCAAGCATGATGCGCATTTGGAGAAGGATCGTCAGCAGCTGCGCGACCTTGAGCTTGAGCTCGATCAGCTTCATGAAGCTATGCTGCAAATCAGCGAGGATTTCGAGAAATGTGAAGGCTATGGCGAGGTTCTTAAAGAGCGCAAACGCAATCTTGAGCAAAATAAACGGCAGCTGGAAGAATCGATTGCCGCGCAGGATGCGAGAATTGTAACCATGACGCGCGAGGAAGCGGAGTTCCGCAGCCGTGCGGCGCAGCTGGAGCTTCAGCTTGCCGACCTCAGATCGAAAATTTCGGAAGAGGAGTCAAGGCTGCTCGGAGTTGCTGGCGGAGCTGTAGCTGATGCTGAGGAGACCTTAAAGGGCGAGCTGCTGGAAGTTCTCAGCTCGATGGCGCAGCATCGCAATGAAATTCGTTATGCGGCACAGCAGCAGGAGACGTTGCAGCGTCGAATTGAAAGGCTTAGCGAAGACGAGACAAAGTGGCTGGAGCAGCAGAGCCGTCTTGATGAGAGACGCTCGGAGCTTGCGCAGGCGCTGGAAGCAACTCTTGCCCGTCTAGAACAAGCAAGAAGTCGATCGTTGAATGAATCGGAGCAGACGAAGACGATTTCGCAAAGTCTGGAAGAGGTTACCTTAGCGATTCGGAAATGGGAGCAGAAGCTCGACAGCCATGTGTCTAGGCGCGATACAATGAAGGAAATGCAGGATGCGCTGGACGGCTTCATGCAGGGCGTTAAGGAAGTGCTTAAAGCGTCAAGGCGCAGCAATGGCGGCATTAGCGGAGTTCATGGTGCGGTTGCTGAGCTTATTCGAGTGCCTGAACGAATTGAAATGGCGGTTGAAACCGCACTCGGCGGTGCTTTGCAGCATATCGTCATGGAGGATGAGAAATCAGCTCGTACGGCGATTGGGTTTCTTAAGCAGCGTCAGCTTGGACGAGCAACCTTCTTGCCGCTGGATGTTATACGCGGCAGGCAGGTGCCGGATCATGACAAACGAACAGCGGAAGCGGTAGACGGCTTCGTCGGCGTAGCTGCCGACTTGGTTAGCTCAGATTCACGCTATGAAGCGATTGTAAAAAGCTTATTAGGCAATGTGCTGCTCGCTGAAACGCTGGAACAAGCGAATCGAATTGCCTCTAAATGCCAATATCGATATCGTGTTGTAACGCTTGAGGGCGATATTGTCAATGCCGGCGGCTCTATGACCGGGGGCAGTCTGCAGAAGAAGGGCGCCAGCCTGCTAGGCCGTCAGCGCCAGATCGATTCACTGGATAAAGAAATTACGGACGCAGGCAAAATGGTCGAGCAGCTTCGCAATAAGCTTAGCGATTTGCGCAAGGAACAGTCGATACGCATGCATAATATCGAGGAATTGCGCGCAGAGGGCGAGAAAAGCCGGATTGAGGAGCAGCAGATCAGAGCTGAGCTGCAGCAGCTTCATAACGAATCCAAAAATTTGGCAGAGCAGCGTCAGCTTTATACCGCTGATCGCAGCACGCACTTATCCGAGCAGAAGGAAGCGCAGGCTGCTGCCGCTGCTGCCGAGCAGAGGCTGGAGCAGCTCGTTAGGGATGAAGCGAGACTTCAGGAAGCTATCCGGTTGGCTGAGGAGCGGCGCAAAGCGAGCGAATCAGCGAAGGAAGAGCTGCAAGGCCAGCTGACAGACATTAAAATTGCAGCTGCGAAGACGGATCAGGAAAAGCTGTCATTTGAGGACCAATCATCACGCGTGCGCGCCGATGTTCAGCGCGCCAAGCAGGAGCTTGACAGCTTGCGTTCCTTGTCGGCCCAGCAGGAAGAAGAGCTGGCCCGGCTTTCGAATGAATCGGTCCAGCAGATTGAGCAGCTAAACAGCCTTAGATTGAAGAAACAAGAGTGCTCGGAGCAGACAGATTTGAAACGTTCTGCACGCGCGCAGCGCATACAAGAGCTGGATCAGGGTGAAAGTGAAACGAAGGAGCAGCGCGCCCAGTTAAGAAACGTTGAGGAGCAAATGCGGCAGACGGAAATTTCAGCCAACCGGCTTGATGTGGAGCTCGACAATTTGCTGCGCAAGCTGAGCGAGGAATACGAGCTGAGCTATGAGCTGGCGAAGGAGCAATATCCTATTCCTGAGGATGTGCTTGGAACGCAGACTGAGGTGCGCGATATCAAGCGTCAAATTACATCTCTTGGTGAGGTTAACCTGGGCGCAATTGAGGAATATGATCGCGTTAAGGAACGTTTCGAATTTTTGTCAGCTCAGAAGGATGATCTGATGGAAGCCAAAACGACGCTTTATCAGGTTATTCGAGAGATGGACGATGAGATGTCGAAGCGGTTCAAAACGACATTCGAGGCGATACGCAGTCACTTCGTTATTGTATTTGCGAAGTTGTTCGGCGGAGGGCGCGCGGATCTCATACTCGTTGAGCCAGATCGCGTGCTTGATACAGGTATTGATATTGTGGCGCAGCCTCCGGGCAAGAAACTGCAAAACCTGCAGCTTCTATCAGGCGGTGAGCGTGCATTAACGGCCATTGCGTTGTTATTCGCAATATTGCAAGTGAAGCCCGTTCCGTTCTGCGTTCTTGATGAAGTAGAAGCGGCGCTGGACGAAGCCAACGTATCCCGATTTGCTCAATATTTAAGAGAATTCTCAGAGCTCACGCAGTTTATCGTCGTTACGCATCGCAAGGGAACGATGGAGGAAGCGGATGTGCTTTATGGTGTTACAATGGAAGAAGGCGGCGTTTCGAAGCTGGTTTCTGTCCGTTTGGAGGAACAAGAGTCGGTATCCGCTTAAAAAAGATTGAGCCGGTAATGTGAAATGGGGAGTTGGAACGATGAGTTTTTTTAAGAAGCTGAAAGAGAGCATCGCTACGAAGACGGAAGCGGTAACGAATATTTTTAAGGAAGGTTTATCCAAAACGCGCACAGCATTTGTGGAGAAGGTCGAAGAGCTAATCACGCGCCGCAAAAAAATTGACGAGCAGTTTTATGAGGAGCTTGAAGAGATTCTGATCGGGGCTGATGTAGGCGTTAATACGGTCATGCAGCTGATTGACGAGCTTCGCGTTGAGGTGAAGAAACGCAAAATCGAGGATGCTGCTGATTTGCAGCCGGTTCTTTCAGAGAAGCTTATCGCTCTTATGAAAGGCGATGATCAATCTGATCTAAAAATGGCCTCAAGCGGCATCACCGTTATTTTGTTCGTAGGCGTGAACGGCGTAGGCAAAACGACAACGATCGGAAAACTGGCCCATAAGTTCAAAAGCGAGGGCAAAAGTGTACTGATGGCAGCGGGAGATACGTTCCGTGCAGGCGCTATTGAACAGCTTGAGGTATGGGGGCAGCGCGTAGGTGTCGATGTTATTAAGCAGCAATCCGGGTCCGATCCCGCAGCGGTAATGTTTGATGCTGTGCAGGCAGCAAAGCAGCGCCGAGTAGATGTGCTGCTTTGCGATACAGCCGGTAGACTGCAAAACAAAACGAATCTGATGGAAGAGCTGAACAAAATATTTCGTGTAATTCAGCGCGAGCTTCCAGATGCTCCTCATGAGGTATTGCTTGTGCTGGATGCAACAACGGGACAAAACGCGCTTAGCCAAGCGAAGCTGTTCGGTGAGAAGAGCGGCGTTACGGGTCTTGTTCTTACGAAGCTGGACGGTACAGCAAAAGGCGGAATCGTTATTGCGATCCGCAACGAGCTGAGCTTGCCGGTGAAGCTTGTAGGGCTGGGCGAGAAGATGGGCGATTTGCAGCAATTTGATTCCGAGCAGTTCATCCATGCGCTATTTGCCGGATTAGTTAAAGACGTAGAAGAATCAGAAAAATCGGAAGAATAAGCAAGAAATTCATATTCGCAGCAGGCTTCAAAAAAGGTTGTTAAGGTGACAAGGAGAAAAGCTTGACAGCTGCCCACCACCTCATGTATGATAAAAGACGTTGTCAGCTGTAAAGGTGTTTTACTTGACGGAGACAAAAGATAATCAAACAGGAGGGGCTGAGGGGATGAAAGCTAATGAACCAGATGCCTTATCCAAGACGACCCGAATTAATCAATTGTTTGACTTCTACGAGCCGCTCTTGACAGAGAAGCAGCGGACGTTCCTTAAATATTATTTTCACGATGATTTCTCGCTGGGCGAGATTGCTGCGGAGGTTGGCATTAGCCGCCAAGCCGTATATGAACATATTAAGCGCGCTGAGCAGGTGCTTGAGAGCTATGAGAGCAAGCTTAGCTTGCTTGTGAGACATGAGTCGCTTCTTCAACTAACTGCTGAGCTGGTCAACAATGTGAATGAGCTTGCTATCGCAGAGCAGGAGAAGCAGGCGCTGATGAGTGTCATATCGCAATTTACAATTTCAGAATAAATAAGAATGGAGGTGACGGTACATGGCAGCATTTGAGAGTTTATCAAGTCGGCTTCAGAATGTGTTCAGCAAGCTGAGAGGCAAAGGCAAGGTGTCCGAGGAGGATGTTAGCGAAGCCATGCGCGAGGTGCGCTTGGCGCTTCTAGAAGCAGACGTTAACTTCAAGGTCGTAAAAGACTTTATCGCAAAGGTTAAGGAACGTGCTATCGGCTTAGATGTATCAAAGAGCTTTACGCCTGGCATGGTCGTCATCGATATCGTAAACAAAGAGCTTACTGAATTGATGGGCGGAACCCAAAGCAAGCTTGTTAAAGCAAACAAACCGCCGACCGTCATCATGATGGCAGGTTTGCAGGGCGCTGGTAAGACGACGACTTCCGGAAAGCTGGCTAAGCTGCTCCAGAAGGGCAACCACAAGCCGCTTCTGCTTGCATGTGATATTTATCGTCCGGCAGCGATTAAGCAGCTTCAGGTTCTCGGTGAACAAATCAATGCGCCGGTATTTTCAATGGGTGACCAGACCTCTCCTGTTGAAATCGCTCGTGCTGGGCTACAGCATGCGAAGGAAAACGGCAATGATTACGTTATTATCGATACAGCGGGCCGTTTGCATATTGACGAAGAGCTGATGGATGAGCTGAAGCAAATTCATGAGGTAACGAAACCTGATGAAGTACTGTTAGTCGTTGATGCGATGACGGGTCAGGATGCAGTAAACGTAGCACAGAGCTTCCACGAGCAGCTTGCCTTAACCGGCGTAGTACTGACGAAGCTTGATGGCGATACACGCGGCGGCGCTGCGCTTTCGGTCAAAGCTGTTACAGGCTGTCCGATTAAATTCGCGGCAATGGGGGAGAAGATCGACTCCTTGGAGCCGTTCCATCCTGAACGGATGGCATCACGAATTCTCGGCATGGGTGATATGCTGTCGCTGATTGAGAAGGCACAGCTTAATATCGATGCTGACAAAGCTAAAGAGATGGAACGCAAAATGCGCACAGCGGAATTTACGTTCGATGATTTCCTTGAGCAGATGGAGCAGGTTAGAAATTTGGGACCGCTTGATCAAATTATGGATATGCTGCCTGGCATGAACAAGATGAAGGGCATGAAGGATATGAAGGTCGATGAGAAACAAATCGGCCGTGTCGAAGCAATAGTCCGTTCCATGACCAAAGAGGAGAAACAAAAGCCAGAGCTGCTTAACCACAGTCGTCGCAAGCGTGTTGCGGCTGGCAGCGGCACTAGTGTTGTGGAAGTCAATCGTCTGATTAAGCAGTTCGATGATATGAAGAAGATGATGAAGCAATTTTCCTCGATGATGGGACCGAAGGGACCTAAGGGCGGCAAGAAGGGCCTTAAAGGTATGCTCGGCAAAAATATGAAATTTCCGTTTTAATTATCGTTTACTCTTTGAAGGAGGTGAATTTTCATGGCAGTACGTATTCGTTTGAAAAGAATTGGTGCTCACAAAGCTCCTTTCTACCGCGTAGTCGTTTCGGATTCCCGTTCACCACGTGACGGACGTTTTATCGAAGAAATCGGTACTTATAACCCGGTTGCACAACCGGCTCAAGTTAAGATTGATGAAGAAAAAGCGTTGAAATGGTTGCAAACTGGAGCGCAAGCTTCTGATACCGTTCGTGACTTGCTTTCCAAAGCAGGTGTAATGAAAAAGTTCCATGAGCTTAAGCAACAGAAATAACTGTTGAGCTGCGGAGGTCCTTGAGATGAAAGAATTGATTCTTGTCATAGCGAAGGCATTGGTTGATCATCCTGATCAGGTGCAAATCAATGTGAAGGATGATGACCGTGGCACGATATACGAGCTTTCGGTTCATCCGGAGGATATCGGTAAAATCATCGGTAAACAGGGCCGCATTGCGAAAGCAATGCGAACGGTAGTGACTTCTGCTTCCGTTAAATCGCAAAAGCGTGTCATCGTCGACATCATGTCGTGATGCACAGCATGGAAGAGAGGGTTAGGATGAAATATCCTAGCCCTCTTTTTTCATGTATAATAGGGTGATACACATATGAAAGGCTGGTTTGAAATGAGCGAAAAATGGTTGACGGTCGCGAAGGTTGTTAATACACATGGAATACGAGGAGAGCTGAAAATACTTTCACAAACCGATTTTGCTGAAACAAGGTTTGCACCTGGAAGCAAGCTGCTCATGCAGAACGAGGAGAGCGGAGCATCGCTTGAAGTGAAGGTTGTCAGCTCGCGTGCCAATAAGAATGTATACATATTGAAGCTTGAGGGCTTTACTGATATTAATGCAGTTGAGAAGTATAAGGGCTGGGTGCTTAAAGTATCCTCCGCTAATCAGGAGGAGCTGGATGAAGGCGAGTATTATTATCATGAAATTATCGGATGCCGAGTCGTTACCGAGGAGGGCGAGGAGCTTGGTACGATATCCGAAATATTGAGTCCTGGCGCCAATGACGTATGGGTTGTTGATCGTCCGAAGGGTGCGTCCAGCAAGCAGGTGTTATTGCCTGTCATTGACGAGGTTCTCATTCAAGTTGATACGAAAGAGAAGCTTGTCACGGTCCGTTTGATGGAAGGATTGATTTAAAAGATGAAAATTGATGTGCTAACGCTGTTTCCAGAAATGTTCGATGGCGTATTTGGCGCGAGTATTTTGGGAAAAGCAAAAGAAAAAGGGATTGTCTCCCTTGAGGCGATCAATTTCCGTGCCTATTCTGGCAATAAGCATAATACGGTTGATGATTATCCTTATGGAGGCGGAGGCGGCATGGTGCTGAAGCCAGATCCCGTATTTGCGGCCGTGGAGGACCTTAAGCAAGACGAGAATGCTAAACCAAGAGTCATATTGCTTTGCCCCCAAGGGGCTCAATTTACTCAACAGAAGGCTGAGGAGCTTGCGAAGGAACAGCATCTCGTGTTGATTTGCGGTCATTACGAGGGGTATGATGAACGCATTCGCGAGCATCTCGTGACGGACGAGCTGTCAATAGGCGATTATGTACTAACAGGCGGAGAAATTCCTGCTATGGTGCTCATAGATAGTGTAGTAAGATTGCTGCCCGGCGTGCTTGGCAATGAAACTTCTGCGGTTACGGATTCCTATAGCACAGGATTGCTTGAGCATCCGCATTATACACGACCGGCAGAGTTTCGCGGCTGGTCAGTTCCAGATGTCCTTATTTCAGGCCATCATGCGAATATTGAAGTATGGCGTCGTGAACAATCATTGCTGCGTACACTTGAACGTCGGCCAGATCTGTTGGAGTCAGCAGAGCTGACTGACAAGGAGCGTAAGTGGCTGGCAGCAAAGAAGAAGCAAAGGACGCCCCAGAACTACGACTAGCAGCTCTCACAAGCAAAAGCCGCAGCGGAACTCCGAGGCGGCTTTTTTATTTCTTTGGTGTTATGAGATTATGGCGTATAGAAATTTTGGGTATAATAAACATTATATTTCCCGTTAAAGGCAATCCCTGTCCCAAGACGTGTATATTTCGTGCTTAGCAGAGTCTCGCGGTGTCCTGCTTCAGAATTAATCCAGCCATAGTGGGCATAAATGCTATTGCTATAGCCTGCAGCTATGTTTTCTGCGGCTGAATGATACTTAATTCCTTCCGTCTTCATGCGGTCGAATGGCGAGTAACCGTCTGGATTCGTGTGATCAAAAAAACGACGTGTCGCCATATCATGGCTATGTGATCGCGCTGATGCCGCAGCAAGCTTGTCCCACGCTAAGGTTGGGATATTGCGAACAGCGCGCTCTGCGTTAGCTAGATCAAATGTCTGCTGCTCAAACGCTGCTTCGAGCTTGCTCGTGTAAGCTGATTTTGTTGCTGCAGAAGAGGTATTGTTCATTCGAATAATGCCGATGATTTTATTATGGTCCTGCTTGTCTATGAAGAGAGAGGTACGTACATTCCCGGCTGTGTAAGCATAATCGTTTTCGCCTGTAACTGCTTTGTTAGGCGAACTAATAAGCTTCTTGGCTTCTGCTAGCGGCTGACCGATTTGGATACCTCTAGTGCTTTTCCAGCTGCTGCCTGCATTAGAGAATTGCGCTTCGACAAGATCATTCTTCACGCCGAACATCATGAGATTCGTGTAGCTTTCGTTGTATACATACCATGAGAAGCCGTATTCGCTTTGATCAATGCGTGAAGGCTTTCCAAGCAGCTTCTCCAGCTTCTGTAAGCTGTCGTTTAGAGCGATACCTCCTAATGTGGTTTCTGCGGCAGGTATTATTTTCTTAGATGATAAGTTAGGGAAATGAAGCTTTAAATTGTAGAAGAAAGTAAGCGCTTCGGCTCTGGTTAGTTTTCCATCTGGTATGAATCCATTTATCGTCGCTGATGTGCGTCCGTTCGATATTTTCTCGTCCAACAGCCACTGTACGGCGCTCTGCTCACTGAAGCTGCTTCCGTTCGCTGCTGAAGCCATTATCAAGGCGGCTTGTCCGCGCGGGAATGAATTGGTGGCGGTTTTTAACGAGAGGACCGGCCAGCCTAGTTCATTCACATAGTCGTAATAAGGCTTTGACCAGGAACCGGTTGTTGCAGAAGAAAGCGGAACTAGATCGTAAGCTCGAAGCAGCATCGCAATAAATTCAGCTTCGCTGATAAGCCTGTTGGGCTGGAATGAACCGTCGCTGTAGCCTTGAGCTAGCTTTTGGTCTACGGCCCATTCAATATACGGCTGAGCCCAATGTCCTTTCGTATCCATAAATGTTTGCGGCTCGGCGAAAGCTTGATACGGTTGAGCGGTGAAGATGATAAGTATGAGCAGGAATAGACAGCCTTTTTTGGCGGCAGTCAGCGCAGTTAATGAATATCGAATGGGAAACACCTCTATTTGTCATTGATTGTCATAATATGTATACATGAATTATGTGTTTTAAAAACGTGTTGTAATATTGGGCTGAATGTGGTAAAATTTCTAATGTTGTTCGTAAAGTCGGACGGTCCGCTATCAGCGATGAACCGGTTCAGTGGAATTCGGTGAGCTTATAAGAACGTCTATGGTGGAAGGAGTGAATCATATGAATCTTTTGCAAACTATTGCGCAAGAAAATCTTCGTCAAGGTCTTCCGAACTTTCGTCCGGGTGACACGCTAAAAGTTCATGTAAAGGTTATCGAGGGAACTCGTGAGCGGATCCAATTGTTCGAAGGCGTTGTTATTAAACGTCGCGGCGGTGGTATCAGCGAAACTTTTACAGTGCGTAAAATTTCCTACGGTGTAGGTGTGGAAAGAACTTTCCCGCTTAACTCGCCTAAAATCGAAAAACTCGAAGTGGCTCGTCGTGGTAAAGTACGTCGTGCGAAATTGTACTACTTACGTGAACTTCGCGGTAAAGCTGCTAGAATTAAAGAAATTCGTTAAGAACAAACGACAAGAGGGGCTTGCGCAATCAAGCTCCTCTTCGTTATTTCACAAAAGCTGTTTACATATTAGCATACGGGAAGAAGGCGAATGGAGTGGACACACAGAAACGAAATGACGAGCTAAACAGCAGCAATGAGAAGGAAAACAATGAAACAAACATACATGCAGACATCCAGCAGGATTTACCGGAGCGCGCAGCTGCTCATGCTTCTGGATCAGGGAAGCGAGGCGGCGCTTACAAGGAAACTGTGGAATGGATAAAGGCGCTGGTTATCGCGGTTGTTCTCGTTTTTCTCATTCGTCAATTTTTATTTTCACCGTTTATTGTCGACGGGGCATCCATGAAGCCGAATTTTGAAACCGGAGAACGATTGATCGTAAATAAAATCGTATATACAATACGCGAGCCGAAATATGGAGAAGTTGTCGTATTCGATGTTCCAGAGCAAGGCAGAAGATTTATCAAACGAGTAATCGGCGTTCCTGGGGATACGATAAGACTTGAAGGCGACGATCTTTATATAAATGATAAGAAAATCGAGGAGCCTTATATTAAAGAGGCTTTGGAGGCTGCACACGCTGAAGGCATGCTCTATAACGGCGGCGGACCAAACTTCCCGAATGCTGAACATACGGAAGGTACCGTTCCCGAAGGGATGATCTTTGCACTGGGTGATAATCGCAGCGACAGCACAGACAGCCGCATGATCGGTTTTGTATCGGACAAAGAGGTTGTTGGACGGGCAGATGTTATTTTCTGGCCGCTCAATAAGCTGGAATTTATAAAGCACTGGACTAAATGAGGTGAGTAAATGACCATTCAATGGTTTCCGGGACATATGACCCGGGCGAAAAGGCAAATACAGGACAAACTCAAACTAATCGATCTTGCCATCGAACTATTGGATGCAAGGGTTCCGCTTTCAAGTCGGAATCCCATGATTGAGGAAATATTAAACGGCAAGCCGCGCTTGATTGTACTGAATAAATCTGATTTAGCTGATCCAAAGACAACTGAGCAGTGGATGGAATATTTCCGCAATGAAGGGCATGAGTCTATAGCTATCGATTCATCAACTGGTACAAGGGTTAATGAGGTTCCGCTCAAGGCAAAGCAAATATTGCATGAGAAAATAGCTCGTCAAATCGCAAAAGGAATCAATCCGCGCGCTATTCGTGGATTAATAGTCGGTATTCCGAATGTAGGGAAATCGACACTTATTAATAAGCTTGCTGGAAGAAACATTGCTTTAACCGGAGATCGTCCGGGTGTGACGAAGGGCCAGCAGTGGATAAAGGTCGGCACAGAAATGGAACTTCTGGATACGCCTGGTATTTTGTGGCCCAAGTTTGAGGATGAGCTTGTGGGTTATAGGCTGGCTATGACAGGAGCAATTCGAGAGCAAATTTTGAATGTTGACGACATTGCCTTTTTTGCAATGCGCGAGCTTCTAGAACGTTATTGGCCGATTATGCAGGAGCGTTATGAGCTGGACACGCCTCCTAAGGACATTACGGATTCGGATGAGATCGTTAGGGTCATGGAGGATATCGGAAGACGGAGAGGCTGCTTGATAAGCGGCGGACGCGTTGACTTGGAGAAGACGTCAGGCATTATTTTGCGTGATTTGCGCGCAGGCAAGCTTGGCCGTATTACGCTTGAAGCGCCTCCCTATTAATCGACGCATTCGTTTTCTGGGGATTGGGGGAATACAGCATGCTGCAGTATGAGAAGGAATTATGGTTAGAAGGCTATAAAGCAATTGCTGGCGTAGATGAGGTTGGAAGAGGGTGTCTATTCGGTGACGTAGTCGCTGCAGCCGTTATTCTGCCTCCCGGGCTTGTCATAGAGGGTGTTAATGATTCGAAGAAGCTTTCGGAGAAGAAGCGCGACCAGCTCTACGATATTATTGTGCAGGAGAGCCTAGCCTGGGCAGCAGCTCGTGTTGATGCGGAGACGATTGATCGGATTAATATTAAGCAAGCAGCCAGATTAGCAATGAAGCTTGCTGTACAATCTTTGCAGCTTCCATCGGATTACTTATTAATTGATGCGGAGAAGGTGGATGTATCACTTCCGCAGCAATCGATTATTAAAGGCGATGCTACGAGTCAATCCATTGCAGCAGCTTCCATCGTAGCTAAAGTTACGAGGGACAGGCTATGCAAAGAGGAATGGGAGCAGCGATACCCTGACTATGGAATAGCTATACATAAAGGCTATGCAACCAAGCTTCATAGGGAGCGCTTGCTGGAGAATGGCCCAAGTCGGCTTCACCGGAAATCTTTTCTCGGCAACTTATTTACGGAAGAGCAGCTTGTGCTCTTCTAGACGCTAATAGGCTATACAATGTGAAAATGCCCCGTTGATGGTTTGAGGTGCTTAATTGCCTTAAGCCATTAAAGGGCATTTTTTTTATCTAATCGTTTTTTGCGGGTGAAATGCTTCATGCTTAGGAAGCTTAAGCCGATATAACAGATATAGGTTTAATGGATTCGTATAAAACGATGGTCAAAATATCGAGTAGCTTTCATAAGGAAAGACGGAGTCAGGGCTGCGGCAACGGAGGCGGATGAATAAATGAATATTAGTCAAATGATGCGAAGCTTCCTTGGTGAAGCTTCCAGCCAGGATTCACGGGCACTGGAGCTTAAAGTCGGCCAGGTTGTTCGCGGTGTGATTCTGCAGGTGCTGGAAAATAATGAAGCACTTGTACAAATAAATGGCGTGCAAGTTAGAGCGAAGCTGGAGCTTCCGCTGCAAGTCGGGCAGGGAGCGCTTCTGCAGGTGCAGCCGCAATCAAACGGAGCACTTGTCATGTTAAAACAAATCGAACCAGGCGCAGTAGGCTTGCCGGATGATACATTCAAGGAGTGGGCGAAGCAGCTGAGCTTGCCTGAGCAGAAATGGGCAGTCGAGATTGTTAAAGATTTGCGCAAAGAAGGGGTTATTCTCAATCGCGAGGTGGCGCAATCCTTTCAGCAAGCAGCAGCTGCAATGCCCGCAGGCGGAGATGCGGAGCAATGGATGGGTGCATCAGCAGCCGCGTTTAAACGCGGCTTGCCTATGACAGGAACAACCGTTGGAGCCATGCAACAGGTAATGTTCGGCAAGAGCGCGCATGAGCTGCTGGATACCTTGCAGACACAGCTAGCGGCAGCTGCGGGAGGCGAAAGAGAAGGAAGCGTGAATATTAAGCCAGTCTCGCAAGAGGCAGTTCGCGTGCTGCAGCTGCTAGCAGAGGGGAGCGAGCTTCTTCGGAGCGTGGCAGCAGCAAGTGAGCAGCCTGCAGCTTCGGGGGGTAATGCAAAACAAACAGCTGCTGTGTCTGTACTTGGCGGACAAGCGATTCGCACGGACGCAGCGCTTAATATGAATATAAATTCGATGCAGGAAGCTGATGATGATGACTTAGTTACGTTGCAGCAGCAACCGGCTCGGACGGATAGTTCCAAAAATTGGATAGGTCAGATGATGAAATGGCTTGGCGTGGATCATGAGCTTCAGCTCGCGAAGTCAGCGGCTGTCGAGTCTCAGCCGCAGCAGGCAGCTCAAAAAGCCGGTCAAACAGAAGAGCACCTGCAAGGGAATTTTGCAGGACGCAGCGCCGCGGCACAGCCTGAAGGAGAAGCGCTGGCTGGGAATAATAAAGGGCAAGCAGCTTTGGCTGCGACAGGGAAGTTGAATTCGATTGAAGAGCAGCATCCGATAAGACCGCAACCGCTAGAAGCTCGCCATATTGCGGAACGTGCCGTTATGACGAATGCCAGTTCAATGATTGCAAGTGTGGATGGAGGAGATCACGGTGTGGAGCTGCCACAGTCCGCTCAGCCCGTTCAGCCTGCTCATAACACTCAGCAGGATTCGTTAAAGAGCGCGTTATTATCCCTCATCGCGGCGGATGATACACCGCCGGTAATTAAGGAAACAGCGCAGCAGCTTGTCCAGCAAATAACAGGACAGCAGCTCTTGCTGACGCCAGAGCGAAATAGTTCAATGCTAACTCATGTTACGATGTTTATTCCTTTGAACAGTCAAGATGGCAAACAAACCGCCTCTGTCCATATCCAAACAAGACGTGGCCGCAAGGGTGAACTGGATTCCTCCAACTGCCGTCTCTTGTTCAATCTATCCATGAATACAATTGGAAATACGATGGTAGATGTGAATGTAACCGACAAAATCGTAAGCTTGAACCTGTGGAATGACCATCCCGCTATAGCTGCGCTCGCAGACTCATCTAAATCTGAAATCGCTGAAAGCTTGCAGGCTGTCGGCTATCAACTGCTGTCTCTTCGGACCACTCCACTGCCAAAGTCAGGAGAGCATATGCTCGAAGAGCCTGTACCTACTGCGGCTAAGATCCAACAGCCGCCTGATTTGTCGCAGTTTACATCAACTCGCTATAGAGGAGTTGATTACCGCATATGAGTAATGAAAAAGAATGGAGTCAGCGGCCGCCCAAGTCGAAAAAAGCGGTAGCATTAAAATATGAGCCCGGTGAGCGTACGGCTCCTGTCATGGTAGCAAAAGGAAAAGGTCATATTGCAGATTTAATACTAGAGCGAGCGAAGCAGAATGGCATACCGGTTCAGGAGGATTCTTCGCTTGTTGAAGTTCTATCCAAGCTGGATATTGATCAGGAAATTCCTCCAGAGCTTTATACGCTTGTAGCAGAAATACTGAGCTTCGTATATCGTTCTGATCGTAAAGCGAGGGATATGAGGGATGATTGAAGGCGATGGCACAGGAAGTAAGCTAGTGAAAAATGATTCTAGGCCTCAAACGGGCCAATTGGGAGAGGAGGCTGCTTATCAATTGCTGCTTGATGCAGACTTCATCATCAGAGAACGGAATTGGCGCTGCAGAAGCGGTGAGATTGACATTATAGCTGAGTATGAAAGCCGATTTGTGTTTGTTGAAGTTCGCACTCGCAAGGAGGGCGGCAAATTCGGAACGGCTGTAGAATCCGTTGACCATCGGAAGCGGCAGAAGGTTCGAGATACAGCGCTGATTTATTTGCGCAGCATAGGCAAATCGAACGCCCTCATGCGATTCGATGTCATTGCGGTATCGATCAGCCGACAGGATGGTTCCATTCTGGCTTGCAAGCATTATGAGAGTGCATTCTAGAACGATGCTTGGTGCTTGGTTAAATCTAACTTCCTCCGTCAATAATCGATCAAAAAATAGGCCAACCCGTACCTACGGATTGGCCAGACATTACGACGGGTGTGCTATAGCAATTGGAATTAGTTTCAAATAATGATGTTAATGCATCGGGATCTTCACATCGTACGAGTTCATCCCATTTCCATTATACAAGCTTACTGTCCAGCCTTCGATATTGAATTGCTTCGGTAACATGCTCAGCCTCTACTCTTTCATTTGCATCAATGTCTGCTATTGTGCGAGCGAGCTTAAGCATACGATCATAGGCTCTCATACTTATTCCGAGCACTTCAAATGCGTTCTCGAGCAGTTGAAGGGCATCAGGCCTTAGATTAACGCTTCTTCGCAAGGCGGCCCCCGATAATTCTCCCCCGGATTCAGAGCCCATTTCAGCTAATCTGGCATGCTTGTAGGCTCTAGCGGCAAGCACGGTCTCACGCATTTGAGCAGAGCTTAAGGTTGGACCTGCTTTCCCGTTGTCGAATGAGATCGGACGCGGAACCTCTAGCTGCAGGTCAATACGGTCCAGCAGCGGCCCGGAAATTTTCGAACGATAGCGGCTTATAATAGAAGCGCTGCACGTACACCGTTTATCTCCATATTCGTGCCCATAATAGCCGCATGGACATGGGTTAAAGGAAGCTGCGAGCATAATGCTTGCTGGAAATTGAAATACGGCTTTAGAGCGTGAAATAGTGACTATTCGGTCTTCAAGCGGCTGCCTCATGACTTCAAGCACTTGACGAGGAAATTCAGGCAGCTCGTCTAGAAATAAGACACCGCGATGAGCAAGCGTCACCTCGCCCGGCTTCGGAATAGAGCCTCCTCCGATCAATCCGCCAGCGGAGATCGTATGATGCGGAGCACGGAAGGGAGGCGTAGTAATAAGACCGTGTGAGCTTTCAGTCAGCTTGCCTGCAACGCTGTATATTTTCGTTACCTCAAGCGCTTCCTGCTCATTCAATAAGGGCAAAATGCCAGGTAATCGACGAATCATCATCGTTTTCCCCGTTCCTGGGGGACCGTTCAGCAAAATATTATGTTTGCCTGCTGCCGCGATCAGCATCGCGCGTTTGGCTTGGTGCTGTCCAATGACATCTCCATAATCACCGATTTCGTTGTACTGCTGGGTGGAGGCTGAGGTTGCTCTATTTAATCTAGCCGCTGTATTGCCTTCAAGGCCGACATAAATATGATTCCAGTTCAATTGCTTATTGTCCTTCGCATTCAGTTCGTTGAGATGACTTAATGCGAATAACTCCATATCTGAAATCCATGCTGCTTCCTTCACGTTGTCAATTGGCAGCAATACTCGTTTAAACCCGCTTAGCTTTGCTTGCTCAATCATGGCCAGAACGCCGGATACCGGACGGACGTGGCCGCTGAGTGAAAGCTCGCCTATTAGAAGTGTATGCTGGAAGGGGACTGCTTGAATTTGCCCGCTTGCAGTTAATATGCCGGCGGCAATCGCCAAATCGAAGGAGGTTCCTTCTTTGCGTAAATCTGCAGGAGCCAAATTCACTGTAATTCGATCCATTGGAAACACAAAACCGCTGTTTTTGAGAGCGGCTCTTACTCGTTCCACCGATTCCCGGACAGCCGGGTCTGGCAGGCCAACGATATTTACTTGCGGAATTCCACTGGAAATATCTACTTCAACCGAAATATTTTTTCCATCTACTCCATACACACTTGCGCTCTGAATTAAGCTGAACACGACAAAAAGCACCCCCATGTATTGAATGAAGGTGCTTCCTTACCATTCCGATCTTCGTATGAATTTGAAGCTATCATAAATTAGGCATCTTCCATTTGTCAACCTTAAAAATAGTCAGTGTAATTAAACAGCCATATGGACATCATAAACAACGTAGTTTTGTGAAAAAAAAGGTTGGAAGCAGCCCGTCAATTGGTGGTTTTAGTCGAAAATAATCGTTTAATCTCTTTTTGAGATGAAACCCATATTAAAAAGGTCGTATTAATTATGTGTGAAAATGAGGTAACGGTTGACGAAAGATGCTACAATGATAGTTGTTTGTGTACATATGACTGATTTCAGTCTGTGAAATGGAGGATTTCAACAATGAATATCCATGAGTATCAAGGGAAAGCGGTCCTAAAACAGTATGGTGTCGTTGTGCCAGAAGGTAAAGTAGCCTTTACGGTGGACGAAGCTGTTGAAGCGGCTAAAGCTCTCGGAACACCGGTTGTTGTCGTGAAAGCACAAATTCACGCAGGCGGCCGTGGTAAAGCGGGCGGAGTTAAAGTAGCAAAAAGTATCGATGAAGTACGTGCATATGCTGGTGAAATTCTTGGCAAAGTGCTCGTTACGCATCAAACAGGTCCAGAAGGCAAAGAAGTTAAACGTCTTCTAATCGAGCAAGGCTGCGATATTAAGAAAGAATATTATATCGGCGTAGTTTTGGACCGTGGTACAGGTCGTGTCGTTATGATGGCTTCGGAAGAGGGCGGCACTGAGATTGAAGAAGTTGCTGAACACTCTCCAGAGAAAATTTTCAAAGAAATCGTTGATCCTGCTGTAGGTCTGCAAGCTTTCCAAGCTCGCAAGCTGGCGTATGCAATCAACATTCCTAATGAGCTTGTCAACAAAACGGTTAAGTTCATGATTTCACTCTACACAGCATTTGTAGAAAAAGATGCTTCAATTGCAGAAATCAATCCACTCGTTGTTACAGGCGACGGACAAGTTATTGCTCTCGATGCGAAGTTGAATTTTGATTCCAATGCGCTATACCGTCACAAAGATATCGTTGAGCTTCGCGACCTTGAAGAAGAAGATGCGAAAGAAATTGAAGCATCCAAATTCGACCTTAGCTATATTGCGCTTGATGGCAACATCGGATGCTTGGTTAACGGTGCTGGTCTAGCGATGGCGACAATGGATATTATCAAATATTACGGCGGCGACCCTGCTAACTTCCTGGACGTAGGGGGCGGTGCGACTGCTGAGAAGGTAACGGAAGCGTTCAAAATCATTTTGTCTGATGAGAAGGTTAAAGGGATTTTTGTTAACATTTTCGGCGGCATTATGCGTTGCGACGTTATTGCTAACGGTGTTGTTGAAGCTGCGAAGCAAGTTGGACTTGACCGTCCGCTTGTTGTACGTCTAGAAGGTACAAACGTAGACCTCGGCAAAACTATTTTGAAAGAATCGGGATTGAACATCGTGGCAGCGGATTCCATGGCGGACGGCGCACAGAAGATTGTCGCTCTCGTGAAGTAAGATATCTTGCTATGCGGCGCGTCCGCATACGAATTCATTCAGGGGATGTGAGTTAAGAGTGAGCATTTTGGTCAATAAAGATACAAAAGTTATTACCCAAGGTATTACAGGCGCTACTGGCTTGTTCCATACAAAGGGCGGACTGGAATACGGTACGCAAATGGTTGGCGGCGTTACCCCTGGCAAAGGCGGTACGAACGTTGACATAACACTTGATAACGGAACGCTCGTTTCTCTACCTGTATTTAATACGGTTGCTCAAGCTGTAGCTGCTACTGGCGCTAACGCTTCAGTTATTTATGTACCGCCGGCATTTGCTGCTGACGCGATCATGGAAGCTGTCGATGCTGAGCTTGATCTTGTTATTTGTATTACAGAAGGTATTCCCGTGCTTGACATGGTAAAAGTTAAACGTTATATGGACGGAAGCAAAACGGTTCTAATTGGACCTAACTGTCCAGGCGTTATTACACCTGATGAGTGCAAAATCGGTATTATGCCGGGTTACATTCATACAAAAGGCCATGTAGGCGTTATTTCTCGCTCTGGTACATTGACTTATGAAGCGGTTCATCAATTGACGACTCGTGGAATTGGCCAATCGTCTGCTGTAGGTATTGGCGGCGACCCAGTTAAAGGCTCGGAGTTTATCGACATCCTTAATCTCTTCAATGAAGATCCAGACACTTACGCGGTTATCATGATTGGCGAAATCGGCGGTACAGCAGAGGAAGAAGCTGCTGAGTGGATTAAAGCTAATATGAAAAAACCGGTTGTCGGCTTCATCGGCGGCGCTACAGCGCCTCCGGGCAAACGCATGGGACATGCTGGCGCTATTATTTCTGGCGGTAAAGGTACAGCAGCTGAAAAGATCGCTACGCTTGAAGCTTGCGGCATTAAAGTTGCTCCGACACCGTCTGAAATGGGTTCTACGCTTGTAAGTGTTCTTGAAGAGCAAGGCTTGCTCGAGAAATGCATTACTCGCAAATAATTAAATAGAAGACCTAAGGTAAGCAACCTTTCAACGACCCGATAGCGGGAGTTGGAGGGTTGCTTTTTTTGTTTCTGTAGTTATTATTTTATGGGTTGACTTGCATTCTTTTCTCTTGTAACGCACAATAGATAGGAATGCAAGCCAGCCCTATCAAAGAAAGGGTTGGACAAATTGGACAATAACAAAGATATTCGCAGACAAATGATCATTGCTTTTCATGAAATTCCAGGCATCGGATGGCACGCGATCCAGAAGGCCGTCAAGCATCAATTCTGGAATAAACGATATTGGAGCATGGAGGATTTGCTTGAGATCGGGCTCAATCGAAGCCAAGCGAAATCTGCAGCTGAGCGTTATGAGGAGAGGCCGTGGATATTGTCTGATGATCCGTCAGAAGCTGTAGCCCGCGCTAACGCGGTTACTCTGACGCCATTCGATTCAAACTATCCGTCAGTGCTCAGGGAGATTGCACAGCCTCCTTGGGTCTTATATGCAAGGGGCAGATTGGAGCTTTTGCAGCGTCCAGCTATTGCGATTGTTGGGACGAGAGTGCCTACTGCTTATGGCAGACAAACAGCAATGAAGCTCGCTCAAGAGTTATCTGCGGCAGATTTAACCGTCGTAAGCGGTTTTGCAAGAGGCATCGATAGTAAAGCTCATGAAGCAGCCATGTACGAAGCGGGCAGCACCATTGCCGTTTTGCCGACTCCGATCGACACATGCTATCCGCCGGAAAATTTATCTCTATTTCATCAAATAGCTGAACGAGGCTTATTAGTATCAGAAACGCCTATAGGCACACCGCTTCATCCGGGTCAATTTCATCAGCGGAATAGGGTCATTGCCGCGTTGACTGTAGGAACCGTTGTAATTGAAGGAGCAACAAAGAGCGGCTCACTCATTACAGCTAAGCACGCACTTGAAATGTCGCGAGAAATATTCGCTATTCCCGGTCCGATTTCATCGCCGAAGAGCGAAGGGCCGAATGAACTCATAAAGCGCGGAGAAGCGAAGCTGATCAGTAATGTGAATGATATTATTGAAGAATTAAATTGGCTGCCAGATGCCTTGAAGGCTGTTCAAGCCAGCAAAGGCAATATGGATTCCAAGCGGGCTGTGGAAGGTGCGCAGCTAACTCCGGAAGAGCATAAAATAATCGGATATTTACAGGATCAGCCTTTGTCCATTAATGAATTACACGAGCTATCAGCCATTCCGTTTGGACATTTGAACGCACTTCTGCTAAATTTATGTATAAAACGGAAAATCGAACTGCAGCCCGGGTCCATATATATTGCTTTATAGTTTGTATTAGAGAGAGGAGGCGCCCCACATGGCAGATTCATTAGTCATCGTCGAATCCCCAGCCAAAGCCAAAACGATTGGTAAGTACTTGGGAAGTAAATATATCGTTAAAGCTTCAATGGGACATATTCGCGATTTGCCCAAAAGCCAGATCGGCGTCGAGGTTGAAAATGATTTTAATCCAAAATATATAACGATACGCGGTAAAGGCAGCGTGCTCAAGGAATTGAAGGACGCCAGCAAAAAAGTGAAAAACGTCTTTCTCGCAGCCGATCCGGATCGCGAAGGAGAAGCGATTGCGTGGCACTTGGCACATTATCTGGAGCTTGATGAAACAGATACTTGCCGCGTCGTATTTAATGAAATAACGAAGCAAGCGGTGAAGGATGCTTTCAAAACACCGCGCAAAATCAATATGGACTTAGTGAATGCTCAACAGGCAAGACGCATATTGGATCGCTTGGTTGGTTATAAGATCAGTCCCTTGCTTTGGAAGAAAGTAAAGAAGGGACTATCCGCTGGACGCGTACAATCCGTAGCGGTTAAGCTTATCATCGATCGCGACAATGAAATCGATGCGTTTGAGCCGGAAGAATACTGGTCTATCGTCGCAAAACTAAATCATTCTGGCATTCCATTCGATGCGAAATATTACTCCATTAACGGAGATAAGCGCGAGCTGGGCAAGGAAGACGAAGTACAGGAAGTGCTTCGCGCGATGGATGGCAGTCAATTCATTGTATCTGACGTTAGAGAGAAAGAACGTTTACGCAATCCTGCGCCCCCGTTCATTACGAGTTCACTTCAACAGGAAGCGGCTCGAAAGCTTGGTTTCCGTGCATCCAAGACCATGTCAATTGCACAGCAACTGTATGAGGGTGTTGAGCTCGGCAAAGAAGGAACAGTCGGTTTAATTACGTATATGAGAACGGATTCCACCAGAATTTCTCCTATAGCGCAAGAGGAAACAAAGGAGTACATTACGGAAAAGTACGGTGCAGACTTTGTTCCCGAGCAGCCGCGAGTGTACACCAAAAAGAACAGCAATGCGCAAGATGCGCATGAAGCGATACGACCAACTTCTATTCTGCGAGATCCGGATTCGATGAAGCCATTTCTAAGCCGTGATCAAATTCGATTATATAAGCTGGTGTGGGAACGGTTCATATCCAGTCAGATGCAATCTGCAGTTCTAGACACGATGACGGTTGATCTGAAATCGGGTGAAACGGTATTTAGAGCAAATGGATCTAAGGTGAAGTTTGCTGGATTTATGAAAGTGTATGTAGAAGGCAATGATGACGGAACGGTTGAAGAGCATAAGTTCCTGCCTCCGCTTGCAGCAGGAGATGTCATCAGCTCCGAATTAATCGAGCCGAAGCAGCATTTCACACAGCCTCCTCCGCGTTTCACGGAAGCAAGGCTTGTGAAGACGTTAGAGGAGCTTGGAATAGGACGTCCCAGCACATACGCTCCTACACTGGAAACGATTCAGAAGCGCGGATACGTGGCCATGGAAGAGAAAAAGTTCATGCCAACTGAGCTCGGCGATCTCGTTATCCAACTGATGGAGGAATTTTTCCCTGAAATTCTGGATGCTGAATTTACGGCTAACATGGAAGGAAATCTTGACCATGTTGAGGAAGGCACAGAAAATTGGGTAAAGGTGCTTGCCACGTTCTACGAATCCTTCGAGAAGCGTCTTGAAGTAGCGGAAGAAGAAATGAAAGAAATCGAGATTCAAGATGAAGTGTCGGATGAGATTTGCGAGAAATGCGGACGTCATTTGGTATTCAAAATGGGTCGTTTTGGTAAATTCCTTGCATGCTCTGGTTTCCCAGACTGTCGGAACACCAAGCCGATCATTAAAGACATCGGCGTCACATGCCCGAAATGCGCGGAAGGCAAAATTATTGAGCGCCGCAGCAAGAAAGGCCGGATCTTCTATGGCTGTGATCAATATCCAGGCTGTGATTATGTTTCCTGGGATAAACCTACGAACAAGCCATGTCCGGAGTGCAGCTCTAAGCTTGTAGAGAAACGCAATCGAACCGGATTGAAGCTCAAGTGTCCAACCTGTGACTACTCGGAAGAAGTACTGGACGAGGATGATCAAGATGTTGAGAATAGCTAATTTCAAAGCAGCATTCAGGCAAGGCAGTGATGCCTTCTTGACTGTGCCTTGATTAGCCTTAGCATCAAATTTAGCTGCAACAGCCCGTCCTCCCTGCAAACAGGGAGGACACCGTTATTATACGGGCATCTTCATCCAGCCTAGCTTCGCTAACCCTCCCCGTCCGGGAGGGTTTAACCATCAATAAGCACAAATCGTTGAATAAGAGACCTGTCTGACAGGGGCAAGAAAATGGTCCCATTCAACCCATACATATAAATGTCTCATTATTACTCCTATTGTAGGGATAAAACCATTTCGTTTAAGATATAGTTAGAAAGATGTTAGAGCATATGCAAGAGAGACTAGAAACAATGAGCAGTGTGTGAGTGTTTTATAAGTTAGCTGAAATTTATTTTTGAAAGGATTGACTTAGTTTGTCGCAACCGCAAAAAGTAACCGTAATCGGAGCAGGTCTTGCAGGCAGTGAGGCAGCATGGCAAATCGCATCGCAAGGAGTTCCTGTCGTTCTATATGAGATGCGTCCTGTGACGAAGACACCGGCTCATCATACGAATCAATTTGCTGAGCTGGTATGCAGCAATAGCTTGCGTGCTAACGGCTTAACAAACGCGGTAGGAGTCTTGAAAGAAGAGATGCGTCAGCTGAGCTCTCTTATTCTGAGCTGTGCTGATCAGCATGCGGTGCCAGCAGGGGGGGCGCTCGCGGTTGACCGTGACGGTTTTTCCGGTGAAGTTACCCGCAGGCTGCATGAGCATCCGCTAGTAGAGGTGCGCAATGAGGAAGTTACAGAAATTCCTCAGGATGGCATCGTAGTTATTGCTACAGGTCCTCTCACAGCACCAGGTTTGTCCGACCAGATACGTCAGCTGCTTGGTGAAGAATATTTTTATTTCTTTGATGCAGCCGCACCTATTGTAGAGAAAGATTCCATAGACATGAACAAAGTTTACTTAGCTTCGAGATACGATAAAGGCGAGGCTGCTTATCTGAACTGTCCAATGACAGAAGAGGAGTTCGAAATTTTCCATGAGGCTCTTACTACTGCAGAAACAGCAGAAGTAAAGGATTTCGAGAAGGAAGTATATTTCGAAGGCTGTATGCCGATAGAAATAATGGCAAGCAGAGGAAAGCAAACGGTTTTGTTTGGACCTATGAAGCCTGTCGGCTTAATTAATCCACATACGGGCACGCTTCCACATGCCGTTATACAGCTTCGCCAGGACAACGCTGCAGGAACGCTGTACAACCTTGTCGGTTTCCAGACTCATCTCAAATGGGGAGAGCAGAAGCGCGTCTTCTCGCTGATCCCAGGACTCGAGAACGCTGAATTTGTTCGATACGGTGTTATGCACCGCAATACGTTCATTAATTCGCCGCGTCTGCTTAAGCCAACTTATCAGCTCAACACTCGTGAAAATTTATTTTTTGCAGGTCAAATGACGGGCGTAGAGGGCTATGTAGAATCAGCAGCGTCGGGCTTGATCGCCGGTATCAATGCTGCTAGACTAGCGCGTGGCTTAGAGCCGCTTATTTTGCCCGAGCACACAACGTTAGGAAGCATGGCTAATTATATAACGACAGCTGATTTCAAACATTTTCAACCGATGAACGCCAATTTCGGCCTGTTCCCGCCGCTAGGGAAGAAGGTTCGCAGCAAGAAAGAAAAGAATGAAATGATCGCAAATCGTGCCTTAGAAGGAATCGAGCAATTTAAACGGGAACATTTGCAATAGTATTTCGTAATGAGAGCATACCATGTCTATTCAATTACCGATTTAGAGGAGGCAAAGCAATGGAAATGCAATTTCATGCAACAACCATTTGCGCGGTTCGCCATGAAGGCAAAGGCGCAATTGCAGGCGATGGGCAGGTAACTTTCGGGAACAGTATGGTGATGAAGCATCAAGCGAAAAAAGTTAGAAGACTATACCGTGGTCAAGTCATAGCTGGATTTGCAGGATCAGTTGCTGACGCCATTACATTATTCGAAAAATTTGAAGGAAAACTTGAAGAGCATCATGGGAATTTGCAGCGCTCTGCTGTTGAGCTTGCAAAGGATTGGCGCTCTGACCGCGTGCTTCGTCGACTCGAGGCTATGATGCTGGTTATGGATCAAAGCGGACTGCTGCTTATATCTGGAAATGGAGAGATTATTGAGCCGGATGACGGGATTTTGGCAATCGGTTCTGGTGGAAGCTTTGCGTTATCGGCAGCAAGAGCGCTTAAGCGCCATGCACCGCAAATGGATGCCAAGGACATTGCGCGCTCGTCATTAGAAATTGCATCTGAGATTTGCGTATTCACCAATAATAATATTATTGTCGAAGAAATTGGATAGATTGAGTATCGCTCTTTATATGATACGAACACGCATCGGAATGCCATTTGGACAAAAAGATATCGGAGGGATTTTATAATGGGAAATGATGCACTTACGCCGCGTCAGATCGTAGCGGAGCTTGATAAATATATTGTTGGTCAGAAATCAGCGAAGCGTTCCGTAGCAATAGCACTCCGCAATCGTTACCGCAGAAGTTTGCTTGATGATACACTTCGCGATGAAATCGTTCCGAAAAATATTTTGATGATTGGACCAACCGGTGTAGGCAAGACCGAGATAGCCCGTCGTTTGGCAAAGCTTGTGAAAGCGCCTTTCGTAAAGCTTGAAGCAACGAAATTCACCGAAGTAGGTTATGTCGGACGCGATGTTGAATCGATGGTGAGAGATTTGATTGAAACAGCCATTCGCATGGTGAAAACAGAAAAAACCGAAAAAGTAAAAGATCGGGCTGAGAAGCTGGCGAATGATCGAATTGTATCGCTGCTTGCGCCTTCGGCAGTGAAAGCAAAATCGACTAAAAATCCGTTTGAGATGCTATTTGGCAATCAACAGCAATCGGAAGAAACTGACGAAGCGGCGGAAGTGGATCAAGCCAATGTTCAGAAGCGCTCGCAAATAAAAGAGCAGCTGGCTGCAGGCAAGCTCGAGAATGAATTGATTGAAATCGAGGTTGAAGACACATCGCCGAATATGATGGATATGCTTTCTGGCCAGGGGCCCGAAGGGATGGGCATGAATATGCAGGAGCTCTTCGGCCAGCTCATGCCGAAGAAACCAAAGAAACGCAAGCTGCCTGTAAAAGAAGCACGTAAAGTGTTGACCTTGGAGGAAGCGAACAAACTAATAGATATGGATGATGTGATTTCAGAATCTATTATTCGCGCGGAGCAATCAGGCATTATTTTCATCGATGAAATTGATAAAATTGCAAGCCCATCAAGAGGCACAGGCCCTGATGTGTCAAGAGAAGGCGTTCAACGTGACATTTTGCCAATCGTTGAAGGCTCAACTGTTATGACGAAATACGGACCTGTGAAAACGGACTATGTTCTGTTTATTGCCGCAGGAGCTTTTCACGTTGCCAAACCATCCGACTTAATTCCAGAGCTTCAAGGTCGTTTCCCAATTCGTGTAGAGCTGACAAGTCTCACATTGGATGACTTTGTAAGCATATTAAAGGAGCCCAAAAATGCGTTGACGAAGCAATACTCGGCATTGCTGGGAACGGAAGGCATTCAGATTGAGTTCTCGGATGAGGCCATTCGGGAATTAGCATCGATTGCTGCAGATGTTAATCGCAATACAGAAAATATTGGCGCTCGCAGACTTCATACGATTCTGGAGAAGCTGCTTGAGGATCTGTCATTCGAAGCTCCTGAGTTGTCCCTTGAGAAAATGGTCATTACGCCTGAATACGTAAGAGAAAAACTAAGCACCATTGCACAAAATCGTGATTTGAGTCAATATATACTGTAGTTGTTATGAGTTTTGGGAGGCAATTAAATGACTTTATTAACAAAAACGAGAACGCTGAATCGGCTGCTTCAGCGAGCTGCCGGTAAGGCTCTCAGTTTCAGAGAAATGGCAGAGGTGCTTTGTACGACGATTCAAACAAACGCTTTTGTCGTAAGTCGGAGAGGGAAAATACTCGGCTGCGCTGCGGTTGATGCTTACGATCATGATTTTATTCGTTCGCTATCAGTTGATGAGCTGCGTTTCCCGCAGGAAAGCAATACTAGGTTTCTTGATATGCAAGAATCGATGACTAATGTAAAGCCCGATTCGGGAATTTACGAGACGTTCCCGAGACTTGGCGATCAAGAAATTATGACGGTGGTGCCGATTATTGGTGGTGGAGACCGGTTGGGTACATTGGTCCTCACTCGACTGTCAGGCACGTTTGACGATGATGATCTCATTCTTGCAGAGTATGGTTCTACAATAGTCGGAATGGAAATTTTGCGTGAGCGCACAGAAGAAATTGAACAAGAAGTACGGAGCAGAGCGGTTGTCTCCGTTGCGGTTGGTTCTTTATCATTCAGTGAGCTGGAAGCAGTGGAGCACATATTCGAAGAGCTTGACGGCAAGGAAGGATTGCTTGTTGCATCCAAAATTGCAGATCGAGTAGGTATTACCCGTTCCGTTATTGTAAATGCGCTTCGTAAATTAGAAAGTGCTGGCGTAATTGAAACGAGATCGTTAGGGATGAAAGGAACTTACATTAAAATCCTTAACCACCAGCTCCTGCAGGAACTTGAAAAAAACAAATCATGAATACAGGACTTTAGTCCTTGTTAGCCCTATCTTTTACAAAAGATAGGGCTTTTTTCTCATTGTAATAAATTAGGAAATTGTTGAATATTATCATGTCGGCAAAAAACGACAGATACTCTCATTTTTTTAATTTTTACTGTCGAACGAAGCAGGAATGAGCGATAATCTGTTGAATACGTATTGATGAACGAATATGAAAATGGACGATTCCCTATGTGAAAGTGGTGAAACTACGTGAATTTGTTGAATAGCGCCGCATTTGGAAGAATGGAAGGCGCGCTTCAGGCTGCAGAAATGCGCCAACGGGTCATTTCTAACAATATAGCTAACGGTGATACGCCGCATTTCAAACGGTCAGAGGTACTATTCGAGGAGTTATTGGAGCAATCAATGGGTAATGCTCAGAGCGGGAAAGTAATTGGAAAGAGAACCAATCAAAAGCATATTGCAATCGGAGGCAGTACTTCCCCATTACCGATACCCAAACTTGTAACGTCTGAAACAACTTCGATGAATAATAATGAAAATAATGTTGATATCGACCGCGAGATGTCGTTGTTGGCCAAAAACCAGTTAAGCTATAACCTTTATGTCCAACAAATTAATCATGATGTAAAGATGATGCGTACAGCAATTGAAGGGAGAAGCTAAAGATGAAATTATCAACGGGATTTGATATCAGCGCTTCTGCTTTAACTGCGCAACGGTTAAGAATGGATGTTATATCATCCAATATAGCAAACGCTGAAACAACTCGCGGCAGCTTCGTAAACGGACAATTTCAGCCATATAAGAGGAAAATGGTCGTTGTGGAGCCTTTGCAGCAGTCGTTTTCAAGTGTACTTTCGAAACAGCTGGGAAGCCAATCTCCTGCACAAGGAGTTAAAGTAACGAAAATTAAAGAAGATCAATCACCAAATAAGCTTGTATATAATCCTACACATCCCGATGCTGATTCAAATGGATATGTGAATATGCCCAATGTGGATGTAATGAAGGAAATGGTTGATATGATCGCGGCAACGCGTTCATATGAAGCTAACGTAACCGCTCTAAATGCAACGAAATCAATGTTTGTTAAAGCACTGGAAATCGGAAAATAAATAACAAATTGTTATTTTACAAGTATTGGAGGGTAAATAATGATACAATCGATCTCGCTCGGTCAGATTGGTCAGACCAAGCTGATGGAATCGAAGCAAGTTCAACAGGCGACTCCGGCAGAACTTACACAATCATTTGGTCAATACTTACAAACAGCTATTGAGAACGTAAGTGCTCAAGAGCAAAATGTTCACAAGCTGAACGATAAATATTTAGTAGGACAAGTTGATGTTACTAAGGTACTAATTGCCTCAGAACAAGCACAGCTGAGTTTGCAGCTTACCTCACAAGTCCGCAACAAAATGGTAGAAGCTTATCAAGAAATTATGCGGATGCAAATTTAATCCAACGTTTGAACTAGCATAAGTATTTGGGTGAGGTGACAATGTGAACGAGAGAATCGCCCAATATCAAGAAAGGCTCAAGCAGTTTTGGGGCCAGATGGGCAGAAAACAAAAAATATGGCTGGGGGCATCAATTAGTGGTCTGTTGTTAACGATTATTCTTCTAACGATCGTATTTACGAGAACAGAATACGAAATTGCTTTTCAAAATTTGGATTCAACCGATGCTGCAGCCATAATGACCTATTTGGATAGCAGTGGAATTCCTTATGAACTCAGCAAAAACGGGAAAATCATTTCAGTTCCTAGTAAAGATGCATCACGAATAAAAGTAGACGTTGGCTCTCAAGGGCTAGTGCAAAATGGGTCGATAGGCTTTGAAGCCTTCAACTCGGGCTCAGCCTCTTTCGGCACGACTGAGAATGAGTTCAATGTTAAATATTTGAATGCATTGAACGGTGAAATACAGCAATTATTGAACGCGATGCAAGGGGTAGAGCGTTCAAAGGTGCTAGTAAGTCTGCCTGAGAAAAGCGTGTTCCTCTCAGCTGAGGATGCGGAGCAGGCATCTGCTTCCATCATGCTGGAGTTCAAAGCAGGGTATCGTCCAAGCCAAAAGGAAATAGATGGATATTATAATTTAGTGAAAACTGCCGTACCTAAATTAGCTCTAAAAGATATTACCATTTCTAGTCCTCAAGAAGTGCTTGCTTATTCAGAAGCAAATGGCGGTATAGCGGGCAATACAGATGCTGTTGAGTCGCAATTCCAAATTCAACGCAAGTATGAAGCGGAATTAAAGAAAAATATTCAGCAATTTCTAGGACCGATTGTCGGTGCTGATAAGCTCGTTATTCAAATCTCCAGCAGCATGAACTTCGATAAGAAGCAATCTCAAGAAATGCTGGTTAAGCCTTTAGATAACAATAATAATAACGGAATTATTATAAGCGAAGAAAATAACAGCAGTACATCGACAGGCAGTACTGGAGCCGTAGGCGGCATTGCAGGCACAGGTGAAACCGATGTCCCTGGATACGAAGCAGCTTCTACAGATGGCAATTCATCTGAAACAAGCTCTCAGATTCGGAACTATGAGGTAAGCCGGATCAATAACAATATTATTTCAGGTCCATACGTACTGAAGGATCTCTCTATTAGTATCGGAATAGAGCAGTCAGAAATGAATGATGATGCGAGCAAAGCAATGATTATGAGTTATTTAACAACACTTGTAAGAGCTCAGCTTGCAGATTCTGGTCAAGATGTAAATGATGACGTGCTAATGAGCAAAAAGGTTTCACTTATTGCAAGACCATTCTCAAGCCATGCATCAACAAGCCAAACTGCAGGACTTTCTATGCCATGGATCATCGGTATTGGCATTGCAGCGCTTGCACTAATCGGCGGACTTATCGTAATGCTCGTTCGCAGACGCAAAAAAGTCGAAGAGGAAGAGATTGAACTTGCGGCACCCGCAAATGTCGAATATCCAACGCTTGATTTGGAAAGTGTCAATAATGACAGTCAAGCCCGTAAAAATCTTGAAACACTCGCCAAGCGCAAACCAGATGAGTTCGTTAATCTTCTTCGCACATGGCTTGTGGATGAATAGAGGTGGTTCAATTGTCAAAATCAATGCAAGGTTTGTCAGGACGGCAGAAAGCGGCTATATTGCTTATCACGCTTGGACCTGAAGTATCAGCACAAATTTTCAAACATTTACGCGAGGAAGAGATTGAACAATTGACATTGGAAATTGCCAATGTTCGAAAAGTTGATAGTCTAGACCGCGAAACGATATTGAGTGAATTCCATCAAATTTGCATGGCACAGGAGTATATTACGCAAGGCGGTATCTCTTATGCGAAAGACATTTTGGAGAAAGCGCTGGGTGAACAAAAAGCGCTTGAGGTCATTAATCGTTTAACTGCGACTTTGCAGGTCAGACCTTTCGACTTTGCTAGAAAAGCAGAGCCGACACAAATTTTGAACTTTATCCAGAACGAGAATTCACAAACAATCGCGTTGGTACTGTCTTATTTGCAATCCGAGCAATCCTCGCATATCCTATCCTCGCTTCCACAAGAGAAGCAGGCGGATGTAGCAAGAAGAATAGCTTTGATGGATAGTACGTCTCCTGAAGTCATTTCTCAGGTAGAACGCATACTTGAGCAGAAGTTGTCTGCAACCGTTACACAGGATTACACAAATGCCGGCGGTATTGATTCCATCGTACAAATTCTTAATGGGGTCGATCGTGGTACAGAACGTACAATTCTGGACGCGCTCGAAATTCAGGATCCAGAACTTGCAGAGGAAATCAAAAAACGGATGTTCGTATTCGAGGATATTGTCAATATCGACAATCGTTCTATACAGCGTATTATTCGCGATATTGATAATGCTGATCTTCAGCTTGCTCTCAAAGTTGCAAGCGAAGAGGTTCGAGAAGCTATTTTCCGCAATATGTCGAAGCGTATGGCCGACACATTCAAGGAAGAAATGGAGTTTATGGGTCCTGTGCGGCTTCGCGATGTAGAAGAAGCTCAAACGCGCATTGTTGCTACTATTCGCCGATTAGAAGAGTCTGGCGAAATCATCATCGCGCGCGGCGGAGGAGACGATATCATTGTCTAATTTGATAAAATCTTCGAGTGTGATTTCTATTGATCAGCTCAAACAATTGCAATGGCTGCATCAGCACAATTCTCAATTTATGGAAGAGTCAAACGAGCATGAGGAAGTTGAAGAAACTCCTGATGAAGAGACCCTCTCATTGCGCGACCAAATTTTGAATGATGCACAGCTTCTTGCAGAAGAACAAATTCGCGAAGCAGCCGATGAGCGCGAACAGCTTCTAACCGAAGCGCAGCAGCAGATTGATGTATGGTGGCTGCAGAAACGAACGGAGGACGAAACTGCCGCAGAGCTCTCTAGACAAGAAGGCTATGAACTTGGCTATTCAGAAGGTGCTGCTCAATCGGAGAAAGAATTGAGAGAGCTTTGGGAGCAAAAGCTGTCGGAAGCTTCAGAAGTTCTGAATACAGCTTACCAAATGCGAGAACAAATTATTAAAGAAGCCGAACCTTTTCTGGTCGAACTAAGCTGTGCAATAGCAGAAAAAATTATCGGACAGCAGCTTACATTAGCACCAGAAATGTCCATCGAGCTGATTCGGAAGTCATTAGCAAGAAGAAGAGAGCAAGGGGTCATCACCCTTTGTGTTGCACCTGGTCAGCTAGCATTTGTACAAGCGGCTAGAGAAGAACTTCACTTTGCAATTGACTCACAGGCCGAGCTGCAAATTTTACCGGATTCTACCGTTAAAGATAACGGTTGTGTTATCCGTTCATCATTTGGCAGTATCGATGCTCGAATTGACACACAGCTAGCGGAGATTAAACGAGAATTAATTCATCTAGCTCATCACAGCGGTGAAGAGCGGGGACAAGCCGATGCTGCTGAATAATTTGGATGTGCTGAAATATATTGAGCATTTGCAGCCACTTGATCCTGTGCGAGTCAACGGCAAGGTGACACAGGTTATTGGACTTACCGTTGAATCCGAAGGTCCAGATGCCAGTATCGGTGACGTATGCTTCATCTATCCATCGAAAGGCGCCAAGCCGATTAAAGCCGAAGTTGTAGGATTCCGAGACAACAAAGTTATTTTGATGCCATTAGGCGATCTTCATGCTATAAGCCCTGGCTGCGATGTGGTAGGTACAGGCAAACCGTTAACTGTACAAGTTGGATCTGAACTTTTAGGCAAAGTGCTAGATGGCCTGGGCAACCCTTTAGATGGTTCATTCCTGCCAACTAGGATGCCGCATTACTCTACACATAATGAACCTAGTAATCCCTTAAAACGGCCAAGAGTCGTTGAGCCTCTTGGAATAGGGGTAAGAGCGATAGACGGACTACTTACGGTTGGCCGCGGTCAACGTGTTGGTATATTTGCTGGTTCCGGTGTAGGCAAAAGCACACTGCTCGGTATGATTGCCCGAAATACTTCCGCTGATGTCAATGTAATTGCTCTAATCGGCGAACGCGGACGGGAAGTGCTTGAATTCATTGAGAAGGATCTTGGACCAGAAGGACTAGCAAGGTCTGTTGTTATCGTTGCTACCTCTGACCAGCCGGCCCTCATTCGTATGAAAGGCGCACTGATTGCTACATCGATAGCGGAATACTTTCGAGACCGCGGCTTGAACGTAATGCTTATGATGGATTCCGTTACGCGTTATGCAATGGCTTTGCGAGAAGTTGGGCTTGCTATTGGCGAACCTCCTGCAACCCGCGGGTATACGCCTTCTGTATTCGCAGCTTTGCCGAAACTTCTGGAACGTGCAGGAACAGGGCCAACAGGCTCCATAACTGCTTTTTATACGGTGCTGGTAGATGGCGATGATATGAATGAGCCCATTGCCGATGCTGTCCGCGGCATTCTGGATGGACATATTGTGCTTAGCAGGCAGTTAGCGCATAAAGGTCATTTTCCTGCAATTGATGTGCTAGCCTCGGTTAGCCGCGTCATGAAAGAAATTGTAACCGAGGAGCAGCAGGATGCCGCTAATGAATTAAAAAAATTGCTCGCTGTTTATAAAGATTCGGAAGACTTGATTAATATTGGGGCGTACCAAAGAGGTTCTAATGAAGAAATTGATATGGCGCTTCAATTTATTGAGCCTATTCAGAGCTACACGAAGCAAAAGACAAATGAAAAGGTCAGTTTAGAAGAAGCGCAAGAACGTTTAATTACCAATTTCTACAGGAGTTGAACCGATAAATGGCCGCATTTCGATATTCCTTTCAGAAGGTTGTTGATTTAAAGTCTAGTGAAAAGACGCAAGCAGAATGGATGCTTTCATCAGCTATCGGTGCGCTTGCTGCGGAGGAGCTATCGCTTGAGGAGCTGCGATCGAAACAGCAAGAGTGGGAAGAGAAGCTTCATATGTCATCTCAGACTGCTGTTTCCCTCTCTGAACTTCAAGTTATCCAGCAGTACTTGGATTATATTGAAACCTGTATTACAAGGAAATTGAATGATGTGTTGCATGCTCAAAAGGCGGTTGAGAAAGGCAGGCTTATTCTCTCTGGAAAGATGAAGGATGAGAAAGTTTGGCTTAAAGCAAAAGATCATGCGCGCGAACGGTTCCAATATGCCCAGCAAATTAAAGAGCAGAATGAATTGGATGAATTGGCAAGCGTTCGTTACATGATGTCAACCCCATAAACTGACGTGTAATGCCGGCTAGAAGGAGTGAGTGGAATTGGCGAGTTCAGACAATGAAAAGCAAAGCTACAGCACATTGGAACGTTTGATGTTTATGATGACGCCGATTCTATTTGCAATTGTATTGCTTGGTGTGCTGTATACCCTGGTTGATAATGACTTTCGCAACAAGATGCTTGAAGCTGGAAACTCAGTTCCTTTTTTGAAGAACGTGCTTCCCGCACCTAAGCTGGATAGCGGCACGCTTAATGATAGTGATTTGAAAACAACAAATATGTCGGCTAAAATTGCAGATCTTCAAGCAAAGCTTTCTTCTATTGAAAGTGAGCTCGCAGCAGCCAACCAAACGAAGACAGCACTTGAGCGAGAAGTTAAAGATTTGCAGGGTGATAATTCACAGCTTAAATCGATGAATGAAGAGGCTTTGCTTGAGGACGAGCAATATCAAGCGAAAATTGGGGAGCTTTCCAGTATGTTTGCCAAAATAACGCCAAGTAAAGCGGCTCCTATTTTGCAAAGCATGTCAATTGAGGAAATGGTGCTTGTGTTCGCCAATATGCGTCCGGATGATCGAGTCCGTATTATGGAGAAGATGAATCCCAAAACAGCAGCTGATGCAGCCATGAGATTGAAGGACAATGTTACTGCTAAGGATTTGCAAATTGCTGCCCTTCAAGCGAGAGTGAATGCTCAGAAAACGGCGGAAACAAAACCAGTCACATCGGTTCTGGACCAAAACCAGCTTAGTGCTACCTTTACAGCGATGGATGCAAAAAGCGCAGCCGATCTGCTGATCAAAATGGTAGACGTTAGTCCAAGCAAAGTGCTGCGTATTCTTAATGCTGTAGATGACAAGAAGCGTTCTGATATTATTGCAAAAATGTCAGCCATTAATGAGAAAACAACGGCTCAAATCGTATCGAAGCTGATATCAGGTAATTAACACGAGGAACGAAATAGAGAAGGGAGGTGAAAACATTGGAAATGATTATACCGCAAGTGGCACCAGCTCAACCCGCAACGCAATCATCTGCTGCTGGTCAAGGTTCCAAAGGCGCGACAAACGCAGCTTTTCAACAAACATTAGTTCAACAGATTAATGGCGATGCTTCAGCGGCTTCTGGGAAATCGACACCAGCCATTATTGTAGCTAACATCAATAAGCAGGAAGCGACTGTTGCAATGGATGGCAAAACGGTTAAATCTACAATGTCAGAACTAATGTCTATGATTGACGGTCTAATTGAACAATTAGACACAATTGCAGTGAAGGAAGGCGACTTGAAGGCTGAAGATGATCAACAGCAGCAGCAATTAGAGTCGGCATTAGATCAAATGACTGCTTTGCTAGCGCTTCTTGGTCTGCCTGTACCTGTCATCCAACAAATGCTCGTTAAACCTTCGATCGATGAAGGCAATGCAGCAAATGAGGGGGAGGCTGCAGCACTTGCAAATGTGAAAAGCAATTTGCAAAATTCACTGATTCAGCTGCAAGTACTGCTTCAACAAGGAAACATAAAGCATGTGCAGCAGCAAGAGCCAACCTTGCTTGTCTCTCAGCAATTACAGGCGTTAACAGCGATTTTGCAAGCAGATTCGGTGGATACAGTGAAAACAGAAACGAAATCGACTGCTGCACAACAACTGTTCAACCAACAAGCTGCTCCTCAAGCTGAGGTAAGTAGTTTATTGCAGCGCCTTTCACAGCAAACGGTTCATTCTGCTTTTCAAATTTCTTCAACTGGAGGTAATCAGCTCGACTTAGGATCAGAAAGCGCAAGCACCGAGCATGAAATGGTTGTCCCTTTCCAGTTGGGAAATAACAACGCTGAAGCTATGCGGAATTTAACGCCACTTGTTACAAGCGCAAATCCGGGTATAACGTCATTTGTTATGGCAGATGAATTTGCTGAATCCATGTCGGGCTTAATTGTGCAAAAATTTGATGTATCGACACTGAATGGTGTTTCAGAGGCAAAGCTCATGCTGTTTCCTGAGCATCTGGGACAAGTTGACGTTCGCATTACGATGCAAAACGGCTTATTAACGGCGATATTCCAAACCGATACAGCTATGGCCAAAGATATGCTGGATAATCAGATGGCACAGCTTAGAGCAGCGCTGCAAGCACAAGGCCTTTCAGTTGACAAGCTCGAGGTATCACAAGGGCAGTCTGCACCGCAGCTATCACAGCAGCAGCAAGGGCAAGGCAGCAGTCAGCAGCACGCAGCAGGCCGTCAATTCGTTAATGCCGATGATGCTTCAATCGACTCTTCGTTTGAAACGGACCTAGCGGCGCAGGCAGCAGTCCAAGGACTAGGATTCGGCAGGGGAATCAATGTTAAGGCATGATGACCCGAATGAAAGAACGGAGGTGACCAGAAATGGCAAATAACATTTCTACTCGTGCAGTTTGGCCCAATTACAGCACTGCAAATGTTCAAGCAGCTGCTAGCAAAAAAACGGATACACTCGGTAAAGATCAGTTTTTAAGTATTCTAGTAACACAACTGCGTAACCAAGATCCCATGCAGCCCATGCAGGACAAAGATTTCATCGCTCAGATGGCGCAGTTCACTTCAGTTGAGCAGCTCATGAATATGGCGACAGAGCTTTCCTTATTGCGTCAAAATATTGGTTCCGCATCCAGTTTGATCGGAAAAACAATAGAGTGGAATCAGTATGATTCTTCAGGCAATGTAGTGATAGAAAAAGGTGTTGTTGATTCCATTCTTTCGAAGGAGGGCATTCTTTACGCTTCCGTAGGGGGTGCAGAGGTAGCACTTGACTATGTAGTATCCATCTCGGAAACAAATGGAGACACAAACACAGCTAAAGAGTCTGATGACGATGCCGACTCGGCAAACAATTCGTCTAATTCTTCTAATGCTGCGGAGGGAGCTGAAATATAGTGAGTGACAGTGTAAAGATCGGCCATTTGTTTCCGGTTAAACCTACACCGTTACCGTCCAATAAATCAGCAGCTAATCGTTCACCTCAATCGACTGAGTTTCGAGATATGCTTGATGCTAAAGTGCTCAAGTTTAGTCATCATGCTGAAGTTCGTATGCAGCAGCGTGGCATTAACTTACAGCCGGAATCTTTAACAAAAATAATGAACGCGGTAGAAGAAGCTGCATCCAAGGGTGCTACAGACTCTTTAATCGTATTTCGAGATATCGCAATGATTGTGAATGTACCAAGCCGCACGGTCGTAACGGCAATGGATGGCGGACAGATGAGAAGCAATTTATTTACACAAATTGATAGTGCGATTATTTTATCGTAAGGCTGGACCTACAAGGAAGCCTTGAGCTGTGGACCGATTGAAGCAGCTCGAAATAATCATTATCCTTTTGCAGGCTTATTATAGATTCAACAATTAGGAGGAATATCAAACCATGCTAAGATCGATGTATTCAGGTGTTTCTGGTATGCGCGGCTTTCAAACGAAGCTTGACGTGATTGGTAACAACATAGCGAATGTCAACACTGTAGGTTTCAAATCAGGCCGCGTTATGTTTAAAGATATCCTCAGTCAGACGGTTGCAGGCGTTACAGCACCAGAGGAGGGCGTACGAGGCGGCGTAAATGCGAAGCAAATCGGCCTCGGCGTTTCCATTGGATCAATTGATACGGTTCATACTGCAGGCAGCGCAATGACTACAAACCAAGCGACTGACCTTCGTATCGATGGAGATGGATTTTTTGTCGTAAGAGCAAGTGATGATTCAGAGATGCTACTTACTCGTGCAGGAAACTTCACGCTGGATGCGAATAGGCAGCTCGTTACATCAGATGGTTACTTTGTATTAACGTCAGAGGGTGAAACGATTACGCTGGATGAGGCGATAACGGCTTTCTCCATCGGACAAGATGGAATGATACTAGGCGTTACTGCGGATGGCACAGAGCAAGTCGGTCAAATTGGTGTAGCTAAGGTTGTTAATCCGAGTGGATTAGAGAAGCTAGGCGGAAATATGTACCGTGTTACTGCGAATGCTAACCCTGATGCGTCTATTGAAGACTTTTTGACATTTGCAGGGGATCCTGAATTAGGTACCGGAGCTATTATTGCTGGTCAACTAGAAATGTCAAACGTGGATCTGACTGCTGAGTTTACCGAAATGATCGTCGCTCAACGCGGCTTCCAGGCGAATTCTCGGATCATTACGACTTCTGATGAAATATTGCAAGAGGTTGTTAATTTAAAAAGATAGGTAAGTCATAATCAGCGGGGGGCGTCTAGCCTCCCCTAGATGTGAGGGGGGTAACTGATGATTACCGTAACGCGTTTGAACGGAACGAAAGTCACAATTAATGCTCTTCTTATTGAAATGTTTGAGGAGGCTGCTGATACCATTATTACGCTGACGACAGGCAACAAGCTGGTTGTTAAGGAAAAGACAGCAGATCTGTTATTGCTCAATCAGCAGTATCTTCGTACAATTGGCCTCATTGCGGCGGCCCAAAAGAGTGAGATAACGGAGGGTCCCTAGAGATGAAGAAGATGATTCCATGGCTAATTACCATATTATTAGCTATTACATTAATTGCTATCGTATCCATCATACTGTTTAAATCGTTTTTCACCGATCCCATGGAGACAGCTACAGAGACTAAGACAATCGAAGTCAAAGTATTATCTGCCGATGAGCGTGTGAAAGTAACATCCGAATTAAAAGATTTTAGAAGAAACTTGAAAGACCCTGAATATTTCGTTGTACTCAGCTTTGCTTTCCAGCTAGACAGCAAGAAGGCAAAAGAAGAATTTGATAAAATTATTGATATTGAAGTAAGACCGATTATTAATAGAACAATAGCGGATATGACAGCTGAAGAGCTTAATGGTTCTCAAGGTGAAGATGCACTTAAGTCTAAGCTTTTGAACTTAATAAATCCTATTGTCCCTAAGGGGAAATTAGTTAAAGTCGAAATCACGAATTTTATGATTACACAAATATAAATACGCCGACATTCCTCGAAGGAGGTGAGATATGTGGTTGATGTTTTATCACAAAATGAAATTGATGCGCTTCTTGCAGCGTTGGACTCTGGCGAAATGGACGCAGAGGATTTAAAGAAGGAAGAGACGACACGTAAAGTCAGTGTGTATAATTTCAAACGCGCTGTGCGGTTTTCGAAGGATCATATTCGAAGTCTGACAAGGATTCATGAAAGTTTTGCGCGTTATTTGACAACCTATTTCTCAGCGCAGCTTCGCACATTTGTACAGATTACGGTCGTGGATGTCGAGCAATTGCCTTATGACGAATTTATTCGTTCCATTCCCAAAATGACAATCCTAAACATTTTTGAAGCTGAGCCGCTTGAAGGCCGTATGGTGATGGAAGTGAATCCTAACGTTGCCTATGCCATGCTGGATAGAATGCTGGGTGGACAAGGAATCGCACCTTCAAAAATCATTAACCTGACAGAGATTGAAACGATTATTATGGAGCGCATATTCAGTCGTACATTTGAGAGCTTGCAAGAGGCGTGGAAAACGATAATCGATATTTCTCCAAGACTTGAAGCATTGGAAACGAATCCGCAGTTTATGCAAATCGTTTCGCCCAATGAGACGATTGCACTCATCTCGTTCAGCACCAAAATTGGCGATACAACAGGCATGATTAATTTATGTATTCCTCATGTTGTTATTGAACCTATTATGTCTAGGTTATCCGTTCATCATTGGTTTGTTTCGCAGAAGAAAGCGCGCGCGCCAGAAGAAGTGGAAATATTGGAGCAGCGAGTTAATAAAGCAAAGCTTCCAATTGTAGCCGAGCTCGGCGAATCTAGTATTACAATTAAAGAGTTTCTAGGCTTGAATGTAGGGGATGTTATTTCATTAAATAAATCTGTTGATGACGGCCTGAAAATTAAAGTTGGAGACAAGCTGAAATTCATAGGCAGTCCTGGCTCCGTTAAGGATCGATTAGCCGTACAAGTGGATGAAATTGTGAGCGAAGGAGTGGAAGAAGATAATGACGAGTAAGGACTATTTATCACAAGAGGAAATTGATGCGTTGCTTCGTCAATCCTCTAATGATCCGGAGCCGGACCAATCAGCCGCAGGGGATTCTCAGTTGTCCGATTTCTTGTCTGACATGGAGCAGGATGCGCTCGGTGAGATTGGAAATATTACGTTTGGCAGCGCTGCTACTGCACTTTCCACGCTGCTAGGCAAAAAAGTCGATATTACTACACCGCAGGTGACTTTGGTTCGAAAAGATGAGCTGGGTGATGTTTTTCCTAAGCCGCATGTAGCTGTTAGCGTGCAGTATGTGGATGGCTTCCAAGGTATAAATTCGCTAGTCATCAAAACCAAGGATGCACAGATCATTGCCGATTTAATGCTTGGCGGTGATGGTGATGTCGTTCTTGAAGAGTTGAATGAAATTCATATTAGCGCTGTTCAAGAAGCCATGAACCAAATGATGGGCTCTTCAGCCACTTCAATGTCAACAATATTTAATCGTTTTGTTAATATTTCACCGCCAGGAATCGATATTTTGGACGTAAGCAATGGAGATGGATTAGACCATTTGCCTCCAGTTGATCTGTTTATCAAAATATCCTTCCGTTTAAAAATTGGCGATCTGATTGATTCGACGATTCTGCAGCTGCTTCCGGTACCATTTGCAAAGCAAATGGTAGACATCTTAATGGGAGTTGTAGAGGAACAACCAGAGCAGCCAGCTGTAACGGCGCCGCCTGCTCCAGCAGCACAACAAGCAGCAGCGATGCAGGAAACTGCAGCAGCAGCTCATATGCACGCTGCTCCACAGCCCGCATATATGGCTCCGCCAATGCAGCAAGTGCCGCCAATGCAGTACCAAACTCCTGCTGCTGGCTATGATATTCCGATGCATCCGCCTGGACCAAATACATACGGCCAGACAGCTAGTCGCAACGTAAATGTGCAGCCTGTACAATTTGCAAATTTCGGAAATGCGCCATATATTCAGCCGGATGAAACAAACCTCAATTTACTGCTCGACATACCGCTTAAGGTCACGGTAGAATTAGGAAGGACCCAAAAGCAAATAAAGGATATTTTGGAGCTGTCGCAAGGTTCGATTATTGAGCTGGACAAGCTAGCCGGCGAGCCTGTAGACATATTGGTGAACAACAAATTGATCGCTAAAGGCGAGGTTGTTGTCATTGATGAAAACTTTGGTGTTCGTGTGACGGATATCGTAAGCCAATGGGACCGCATTCAAAAATTACAATAGTATTCTAGGAGGAAAAAAAAGATGGCAAACCGCATTCTGATCGTAGACGACGCAGCTTTCATGCGCATGATGATTCGAGACATTTTATCAAAGAACGGCTACGAAGTCGTCGGTGAGGCTCAAGACGGGGCTCAGGCGGTTGAGAAGTATAAGGAATTAAAACCGGATTTAACAACAATGGATATTACAATGCCTGAGATGGATGGGATTTCAGCACTTAAAGAAATCAAAAAAGTAGACGCAAATGCTAAAGTAATTATGTGTTCAGCAATGGGTCAGCAAGCAATGGTCATTGATGCGATTCAAGCAGGCGCAAAGGACTTTATCGTTAAACCATTTCAAGCAGATCGCGTAATTGAAGCGATCAAAAAAACATTGGGATAACGGTTAGACATTATGTTTAACATACAATCTCGCATTTCAATGGTGTCTGCTCTTGGGATGGCGATATGGCCGAGTTTTGCAGCTGCTGCTGCAATTGACGGCAGCAGCGCAAACAGTGATGAGCAAATGGTTTTTACAAACTCAAAAAATATTGCGGGGAGCTTAGTTTGGGTCATCATCTCCCTTGCTATCGTTATTTTTTTAATCGTGCTAGTCATTAAATGGTTGTCGCAGCGCAACCGCTCATGGGGAGCGAATCGTTCTCTTCGTTCACTAGGCGGCATTGCGCTTGGACAAAATAATTCATTGCAAGTCATTGAAATTGCTGGTCGTGTTTATATTGTGGGAGTAGGCGAGAGCATAACTCTAATAGATAAGCTAGATGATCCTGAGACAGCTCTTGCGGTCATCTCAGCACTTGAGAGACAGCCAGAATCGGTTTGGCCGCAAAATGTACTTTCTCTGCTAGTGAAGAAAGTGACCAACCGAAATGAACAAGCAGGTCCTGAACCTTCAAACGAACAGTGGAACCAAACATCGAGCTTCCAGGACATGCTGCAGGATAAGCTAAATCAGCAAGCAGGCCGCAAACAACAATTAGAATCGTTACTGCATGACTCTAAAACAAATGAACGGTTGATGGATGATGAAAAATAAGTGGTGGATATCAATCGTTGCTTTACAGCTGCTTGCCATGTTGTTTCACAACCAGGCATTTGCGGAGCCACTACCTGATATCTCAATCAATATTGGTGATGGAAGCAGTGAAACGCCTGGTACTAGCGCCTTATCCATTCTACTGCTAATCACAGTATTGAGTGTAGCACCAGCACTATTAGTTTTGATGACAAGCTTTACCCGCATTGTTATTGTTTTAGGGTTTGTGAGAACCTCACTCGGTACGCAGCAAATGCCGCCGAACCAAGTACTCATCGGTCTTGCGATGTTTTTAACTTTTTTTATTATGGCGCCGACGTTTTCTCAAGTAAATGATGTTGCTCTTCAGCCTTACTTGAAAGGTGAGTTGTCGCAAACGGAAGCTTTCCAAGAAGCAGCCGTTCCAATGAAAAAGTTTATGTTTTCGCATACGAGGCCGAAGGATTTGCTCCTTTTCATGGAATATACGAAGACGGAGAAGCCTGCTTCCTATGAGGACATCCCAATAACGGTTTTAATACCAGCCTATGCAATAAGTGAGCTCAAGACAGCGTTCCAAATGGGATTTATGATATTCATACCTTTTCTAGTCATTGATATGATTGTTGCAAGTACATTGATGGCTATGGGGATGATGATGCTTCCACCGGTCATGATATCACTGCCTTTTAAGCTGCTATTATTTGTTCTAGTTGATGGATGGTACTTAATCGTCAGATCGCTATTATTAAGTTTCAACACGTGATTACAGCAAGGAGGGACGTTAGATGAGTACTGATTTCATAATCGGATTAGCCGGAGAGGCTGTGTTCGTAGTTCTGAAAGCCAGTGCGCCGATGCTCGTTCTTGCTCTAGTTGTTGGACTGCTGGTAAGCATATTTCAAGCAACGACACAGATTCAGGAACAAACACTTGCTTTTGTTCCGAAAATTGTAGCAGTCTTCGTGTCGATTATCATTTTTGGTCCATGGATTCTAAACACGGTCATCGACTTTACTTATAATCTGCTGAATAATCTACATAATTACATCGGTTAGGTTGTGAGTGAATGGATGCGATCGTACAAGGTTTCCCTATTTTTTTGCTTATTTTTTGTCGAATAACTGCGTTTTTCGTCGTAGCGCCTGTTTTCTCTTCTAAGGGTGTGCCGAATACGTTCAAGATTGGACTTGGTTTTTTCATTTCCTTTATTGTTTTTCTCACTTATGGCATGCAACAGACGATTGTGCCGGACGCTGCTTATGTACTCGTAGTGCTTCGAGAAATTTTAGTTGGAATTTTAATGGGCTATGTCGTTTATTTGTTTTTTACGGTCGTAATAACCGCAGGCGGATTTATGGATTTGCAAGTGGGCTTTGCAATGGCTAACATTGTTGACCCTCATACAGGCACATCTGCGCCATTGCTTGGAAATTTCAAGTATATGCTGATGATCGTATTATTTCTTATGATGAATGGCCATCATTTTCTGTTAAGAGGACTGATGGACAGCTATCAATGGATGCCGTTATCGAATGAGCTCTTTAGCAGAATAATGAGCGGCAGCATTACAGAATTTTTGACAAGAACCGTTGGCAACATATTTTTGTTGGCCATCCAGGTTGCAGCGCCTTTAATCGTAGCCATGTTTTTGACTGATGTGGGCTTAGGCTTTCTAACTAAGACTGCTCCTCAATTTAATGTGTTTGTTATTGGAATTCCGCTGAAGCTCATTATAGGATTGATTTTGCTTATGCTGTTGATGCCAAGTCTTGCTGGGATATTCGAAAGATTGTTTTCCATCATGTTTGATGCGATGGGACAGCTGCTCAGTATCGTGCAAGGACCGCCGCCTGCAGGGCAATAGGAGGATGCTGTCGTGCATATTTACCGTCTAGAGCTTGATCTTCAATTGTTCAGTCAGGAGAAGACGGAGAAAGCTACTCCGAAGAAAAAGGACGATGCTAGAAAAAAAGGTCAAATTGCTAGATCCTCTGATTTGCCCGGTTCTTTTATTATGATGTTCACGTTTATGGGCTTCCTAATGATGGGCGGTTATTATAAGCAGCATGTTATGAACCTATTTGATAATTTGTTCGAGAATTGGCTATTGATGGAGCTTACGACGGGTAATGTGATGTCGCTCTTTACGGATATCACGACGGAGCTCCTGCTCATTCTGGCTCCCATCTTCGCCGTGACGATTATTGTCGGTATTCTTGGCAATGTCGTACAGTTCGGTTTTTTGCTAACCGGTGATCCTTTGAAGATGAAAATTAGCAAGTTGAACCCCATAAAAGGATTCAAGCAAATCTTTTCCGCAAAAACAATTGTTGAATTTTTAAAAAGTGTTTTGAAGCTTTCCATTATCGGCGTTTTAGTTTTTATCGCGATTTCGAAAGAATGGGACCGGATTCTAGTGCTCACAAGCCTGCCGGTTCAACAAATATTCAGTTATGCCGCCGGTGTAACTGTAAGATTAGGGATCGAAATCGGTGCAGTGCTTGCAGTTCTCGCATTAGCAGATTATTTCTATCAGAGGTTCGAGCATGCTAAGAGTTTGCGCATGTCCAAGCAAGATATCAAAGATGAATATAAGAAATCCGAAGGTGACCCGATGATAAAGGGTCGTATACGCGAACGCCAACGTAAGATGGCGATGCAGCGGATGATGCAAGAGGTGCCTAAAGCAGATGTTATTATTACAAACCCAACTCACTTTGCCATCGCGCTCAAATATGATGCTGCGAATATGGAAGCACCTAAGATTATCGCAAAGGGCATGGACCATGTTGCGCTTCGCATCAGGGAGGTTGCTAAAGAAAACGGTATTATAACGATGGAAAATAAGCCGCTGGCGAGGGCGCTTTATGAACGAGCTGAAATCGGGGATGTTATTCCTCCAGACTTGTTCCAAGCTGTCGCGGAAGTGTTGGCATACGTATATAAAATGAAGGGGCGCGTGAGATCGTCATAATAAAACGGGAGGAGACAGCGTCATGAAACTAAAAGATTTAGTAATACTATTCGGCGTCATTGGCATTGTTCTCATGATGATAATCCCGATCCCAGTCTTACTGCTAGACGTGCTTATCATACTCAATATCTCAATTGCTCTCATGATATTGCTCATAGCAATGAATACGCGGGAAGCTCTTGATTTCTCAATATTCCCGGCAATTCTATTGATTACTACCCTATTCCGCTTAGCGCTAAACGTATCAACGACAAGAAATATTTTGTCTCATGCAGAAGCAGGCGAGGTGGTAGCTACATTCGGAAGCTGGGTAGGCGGGGGAGAAATAGCAATTGGCTTCATCGTCTTTCTCATCCTAGTCGTCGTTCAGTTTATCGTTATTACCAAGGGCTCTGAGCGGGTAGCGGAAGTCGCGGCGAGATTTACGCTTGATGCGATGCCAGGTAAGCAAATGAGTATAGATGCCGATTTAAATGCAGGACTCATTAATGAGAAGCAAGCTAGAGACCGACGTTCCAAAATCGAACGCGAGGCCGATTTCTACGGAGCGATGGACGGAGCCAGTAAATTTGTAAAAGGGGATGCGATCGCTTCGATCATCATCCTAGTCATCAACTTGGTTGGCGGCTTTGTAATCGGTATGGCTATTCATGGATTTGATTTCCAGAAGTCGCTGTCCACTTTCTCGATCTTGACCATCGGTGACGGTCTCGTAAGCCAAATCCCAGCTTTGCTTATTTCCACGGCAGCGGGTCTTATCGTAACGAGAGCAGCATCGGACGGCAACCTTGCAGAGGATGTCACTGCACAATTATTTAAGTATCCAAAGTTATTATACATAGCAGCAGGCACGATCGGATTACTCGGCTTGACTCCGATAGGTCCGATGAGAACTTGGCCATTCGCTTTAATGCTTGCTTTTGGCGGTTGGCGAATGCAGAAAGTTATTAATAAACAGCACGAGCAGGAAGAAATGCTTGTCGAAGAGCAGCAAATCGAAGAGGTTCGAAGTCCAGAGAGTGTCATCAGTCTTCTTCAAATAGATCCTATTGAATTTGAGTTTGGTTATGGACTTATTCCGCTAGCTGATACCCAGCAGGGCGGAGACTTGCTCGATCGAATTATTATGATCCGCAGGCAATGCGCTTTGGAACTAGGGTTGGTCGTTCCAGTCATTCGTATTCGTGACAACATCCAATTAAAGCCAAATGAATACGTAATCAAAATTAAAGGAAATACCGTAGCGCGAGGCGATTTGCTGCTCAATCATTATTTAGCCATGAGTCCTGGGTTTGAGGATGATTCGGTTGTCGGTATTGAAACAACAGAGCCGGCATTCGGCTTGCCTGCAATCTGGATCGATGAGCAAATGAAGGAACGAGCAGAGCTCTCAGGCTATACAGTAGTTGACCCTCCTTCTGTTGTGGCAACACATTTAACGGAAATCATAAAGCGGCATGCTCATGAGCTTATTGGCCGTCAAGAAGCGAAGCTTCTTGTAGAAAATGTGAAAGAGTCTTATCCAGCACTAATAGATGAGTTGATCCCTTCGATTCTTACGATTGGCGATATACAGAAAGTACTTGCTAAGCTGCTGCGCGAGAAAATATCAATTCGTGATTTGGTTACCATTTTTGAAGCATTGGCTGATCATGGAAACTACACGAAGGACCCGGATATTTTGACCGAGTATGTTCGTCAGGCTCTTTCTAGGCAAATTACTCAGCAGTTTTCATCAGGCAGCGATACATTGAAAGTTATTACAGTAGGACCGCAGCTTGAGAAGAGAATAGCAGAATCGGTGCAGCAATCCGATCAAGGCAGCTATATTGCTTTAGATCCGGTTTCCACACAGCAAATTTATCAAAAGCTCAATGAGCAGGTGAATCGTCAGATTCAATCGGGCCAGCAGCCCGTAGTTCTAGCTTCACCGACGATTCGAATGTATTTGAGACAAATTGTTGAAAGAACGATGCAGGATGTGCCGGTGCTTTCTTACAGTGAGCTGGAGCCGAACATTGAAGTTCAAAGCATTGGGGTTGTGAACTTATGAGAGTAAAAAGATATGTTGTTAATGCACTCCCAGAAGCTGTAACGATGATCCGAAGCGAGCTGGGCAAAGATGCTGTCATATTGAACACAAAAGAAATTAAAGTTGGCGGCTTTATGGGTATGTTTAAAAAGAAGAAAATGGAAGTTATTGCTGCGGTTGAGTCGAATCAATCTAATGCTCCTTCCCCGCGAAAGCCGACGCCGCAAGAAAATGCGGCTATTGAGCAAATGGTACAAACATCACAACGAACAGCTACAGCTGTAATGGAGTCTCCAGCCGTTCCTCCGATCGATGCGACGGACATAAAGGCTGATCGTGAGCAGTTTATTATTGATGAGATTCGAGATTTGCGTCAATATATGGTCAAGCTCTCCAAACAACAAACAGCTGGCATTCCATTATCTGAGCAAATTTCACAGCTGAAAGAGCATTTAATCGATCAGGAAATGGACATGAACTGGATCGATCAGCTGATTGAATTGATTCAAAATAAACAAACAGAAGAACAAGTACAATTTACAAAAGAGCAAGTATGGGAGCTAGCAGCTCTGAATATTACGGAATGGCTGAGGCCTTATGTTGGCAGTAGTATAAGCCAAGAAGCACGAATAGTGCACTTTGTCGGTCCGACCGGTGTAGGCAAGACGACTACAATCGCAAAGCTGGCGGCGGAGCAAACAATTAAAAATAACCGCAAGGTTGGCTTCATAACATCGGACACTTATCGGATAGCAGCAGTTGATCAGCTTAGAACTTATGCAAATATTTTGAATATCCCGATTGAAGTTGTTTTCTCTCAAATGGATTTAACGAGGGCATTCAAGCAGCTTGCAGACCGAGAATTGATTTATATGGATACTGCTGGACGAAACTTCAGAAGTGAGCTTCATGTATCTGAGGTCAATAGCCTTCTGCAATCTTCCGAGCCGAGTGAAACCATTCTTGTACTTAGCTTAACGGGGAAAACGAAGGATATGGCTGCGGTTGCCGATCATTTTAGCAAATATGGCGTCCAAAAGGTGTTGTTTACTAAGCTGGACGAAACGTCGGTATATGGCGCTATATTCAACTTGATTATGAATTATGAATTACTTCCAACGTACTTGGCAAGCGGACAAACGGTTCCGGATGACATCGAGAAGTTTCAGATTGGAACGTATATTCAGCACTTGTTAGGGAGTACTGACCGATGAATGACCAAGCTGAAGCATTAAGAAATCTAGTGAAACAGCAAGAGCTGCTAGAAGAAGGACGCATCACACGTGTAGTTACCGTAACAAGCGGAAAAGGCGGGGTTGGCAAATCAAATTTCAGCCTCAACTTCGCATTAGCTCTTCAACGTCTTGGCAAGAAAGTGCTCGTATTTGATGCGGATATCGGAATGGCAAACATTGATGTGCTCATGGGGATTAGTTCTTCTTATAATTTGTACCATTTGCTCAAACAGGAAAAAACGATTTGGGATATTGTACAGGAAGGTCCGGAAGGGCTTAACTTCATTGCTGGGGGCTCTGGTTTTAAGGACCTGCTGGAGTTGTCCGCTGAGCAGCTTGATGGATTTGCACAGGAAATAAGCAAGCTCCACGGCAAGTATGATGTAATTTTATTTGATACAGGTGCCGGTCTTTCAAAGGAAACGGTGAAATTCATTACTGCAGCCGAAGAAACTATAGTGGTCACGACGCCCGAGCCTACTTCGATAACTGATGCTTATGCACTCATTAAGATGGTAAAAGCTATGGATGTGGATGTGCAATTCAAATTAATTGTTAATCGGGCAACTGATTATCGTGAAGGTAAGCAGACAGCTGACAAAATAAGCTTAGTAGCGGAACAGTTCCTTCAATTGGAGCTGCCATCATTAGGAATTGTTCCAGATGATCCTCATGTATCTAAAGCTGTTAAACGTCAAGTACCGTTCACGGTCGGCTATCCAGGCTGCGATGCAGCTCTTGCAATTGAGAAAATTGCCAAGCAATTTCTCGAAATTCCTGAAAGACATGCAGTAAGCAGCGGAGTCAAAGGATTTTTGCATAAAATGTTCAGGCTTTCAAGATAATCCTTTGAGACGGAGGAGGGAAAGGAATGGCTCCTTATCGCGTACTGGTAGTTGATGATTCTGGTTTTATGCGGAAAATTATTAGTGATTTAATCGTTCGAGATCCACAATTCACAATTGTGGGAACGGCAAGAAACGGTCTTGAGGCGATTGCAGCAGTTAATGAGCTAAAGCCTGATGCAGTAACCTTGGATCTAGAGATGCCCGAAATGAACGGAATAGAAGCACTACAGCGCATAATGGACAGTAATCCTATTCCAATTATTATGCTGTCCGGCATTAGCGAGGACAACACGCGGGAGACGATTAAAGCGCTGCAATTCGGTGCTTTTGATTTTATTCGTAAACCGTCCAGCGCGGTATCCAATGATATACATCAGGTTGGAGAACTATTGATTGAGAAACTGCGAATAGCGGTATTGACTAGGCGTTATCAGCCTGTTATTGCGATAGACGAGAAAACGGAGAGACCAGCGGCAGGTGTCAAGGCAAGCAAACCATTCAAACGCATAGCAATTGAGCAGCAGCAGTTAAATCAAGTGGAGCCGCTTAAAGCACCGTCAGCTCATTTAGATAAGGATCGAGTGAAATCTCGTCCATCGAGAGCAGCTGACAAGCAGCCTAAGTCGCAGGCGGTCCCCCCTTTACATACAAAACCAAAAGGAATTCAGTTTGGACAAAGAGCTCCAATAAATCCAAATACCGCACTTTCCGCTCGAAGAGCGTTGGAAGTGAACGAAAAGGATAATGGAAAGCAGCAAAAAGCAGACTCAGCTCCGCCTGACATAAAGCAGAAGCGAAGCGGAACTGTCTCAACATTCCGGCATATCGTAGCAATTGGTACATCGACCGGTGGACCGAGGGCACTTCATGAGGTGATCAGTTCACTGCCAGCCGATTTTCCTGCACCTGTACTCATCGTACAGCATATGCCGCCTAAGTTTACTAAATCGCTAGCTCAGCGTCTTGATAGCTTCAGTGCTCTGCATGTCGTTGAAGCGGAGCAGGGAGATAGAGTGTTGGCAGGAGTCGTATACCTGGCACCAGGCGGTCATCATATGGAACTTGCAAAGGATTCAGCTGGTTATTATATTCTGTTAACCGAGCAGCCGCAGCGAAATGGCCATCGTCCATCCGTTGACGTGTTATTTGAATCAATGACCGCGTTCCGCGAGCTGAAGCGACATGCTGTAATCATGACGGGTATGGGCAGTGATGGGACAAAGGGTTTGAAGCAGCTAATCGATAGCGGAGTTGATTCCACTATTGCTGAAGCGGAAGAAACTTGTGTCGTATTCGGTATGCCACGATCTGCGATTGAAGCTGTGTCAATTGAAAAAGTATTGCCGTTGCAACACATTGCTGCACAATTAGTGCAAGCTATGTTGAAATAAATAGGTTTGAATGGATTAACCATACTAACAGGAGGTGCTAAGAAATGGATATGAATGCCTATTTATCAATGTTTATCGATGAATCAAATGATCATCTGCAATCATTAAATGAAAATTTACTGCGGCTGGAAAGCGAACCTGAGGAATTAAGTATTGTTCAATCCATATTCCGTTCCGCTCATACGTTGAAAGGAATGTCCGCAACAATGGGCTATGAGGATTTGGCATCGCTCACTCATGAGATGGAGAATGTGCTTGATCTCGTTCGAAATAGCAAGCTCCAAATGGACAGCTTTATATTTGATACGTTATTTAAGGGACTTGATGCTCTTGAGGCAATGGTTCAGGATATCGTTGGCGGAGGTACAGGTAAAGCTGACGTCACGACGATCATATCATCTTTGCAAATCATTTTGAAAAGTGATTATGCGGCAGATAACGTTTCTAAAGCTCCGGCAGCAGCAAAAGTACCTGCTGCATCGTCAAGCGCATCAGGGGAGATGCTGCTGGACGAGTTCCAATCTTCAATATTGCTGCAATCTATAGAAGGCGGACATAGCGTCTACCATGTTCAAATATCCATCCGCGAGAGCTGCCTATTGAAAGCAGTTCGTGCATACATGGTCTTCGACTTGCTGGAGCGAAACGGGGAGATTATTAAGTCCAATCCGTCTGCGCAAGATATTGAGCAAGATAAGTTTGATTTCTCTTTCTCCGTATTTACCATTTGTCGTTTGACACAGGATGAACTGAGAGATCAGCTTACAAATATTTCGGAAATTGAATCTGCTGTGGTAACTCTACTGGATGCTGAATCGGTAGCCGTACTAAGCACATCTTACGCAGCTGCGTCAGCCGAGGTTATGGATACGCCTTCCACATCTATTATTAAGGAAGAAAAGGCTCCAGAAGTAATTCATGATAAAGGCAAATCTGCTTCAGCTGCACCTGCTGCATCCACTGCATCTACAACTCCAGCAGCACAAGGGCAGTCTGCTAATGTGTCCAGAACAATCCGAGTGGATATTGAGCGGCTGGATACATTAATGAATCTGTTTAGCGAGCTGCTTATCGACCGTGTAAGACTGGAACAGCTGTCGAGTGAAATCAAACGTACAGATTTGACTGAAACGGTTGAGCATATGACAAGAGTGAGCTCAGATTTGCAAAGTATAGTACTTAAGCTGCGCATGGTGCCGGTAGATTCTGTATTCAATCGCTTCCCGCGGATGATTAGAGATTTGGCTAAATCATTGGATAAAAAGATCGATCTAGTCATTACGGGCGCAGACACAGAGCTTGACAGAACCGTAATTGATGAAATTGGTGATCCGCTTGTGCATTTACTGCGCAATTCTGTTGACCATGGTATTGAAACGGTTGATGAGCGCATTGCTGCAGGAAAACCAGAAGTGGGTACTATTAATTTAAGAGCATATCATAGCGGCAACCATGTGTTTATTGAAGTAGAAGAAGATGGACGAGGCATTCATCATGAGCGGGTGCTTAAGACCGCGATTAAGAATGGAGTAGTAACGGAAGAGCAAGCAAAAGGACTTACGGATGACGAGATCAATATGCTTATATTTGCAGCTGGTTTCAGTACAGCCGATAAAATATCGGATATATCTGGACGCGGCGTTGGCCTCGATGTTGTGCGGACCAAGATTTCTTCCTTAGGCGGAAATGTAACGATCAATTCTGCATATGGAAAAGGTACAAAGTTTTCCGTTCAGCTTCCACTCACATTATCGATTATTTCAGCAATGCTCATTAAGCTGGGCTCAGAGAAGTATGCAATACCTCTTACATCAATCGTGGAGACAGGTATTATACGCAAGGAGCAAATTTTAAATGTGCATGGCAATCAAATGGTTGAGTTTAGAAACACAATTATCCCATTGGTCTCTCTGAGTCGTGTGCTCGATTCTCCGGATTTCAATGAAAATGATGAACAAGAAACGGAAATTGTTGTTGTTCGCAAAGGCGAGAAATGGGCAGCCGTGATGGTCGATGAGTTTATTGGACAAAGTGAAATCGTATTGAAAACATTAGGCAAATATTTAACAAATGTTAAAGCGATTTCTGGCGCTACAATACTTGGCGATGGCTATGTCGCATTGATAATTGATCCGAATGCACTGATCAAATAAGGAGGTTTTTACAATGGGAGAAGAATTAAAGGTAATCGTGTTCGCGCTTGGCAACGAAGAGTACGGTATTGAGGTCGATAAGGTTCGTACAATTGAAAGATTATCTCCAATTACACGCGTGCCGAAGACAGCAGCTTTTATCAAGGGCGTAATTAATTTACGCGGTTTAGTTGTTCCAGTTATCGATTTGCGCGGCCGTTTCAATCTATCGGAAACGACTACTACAGAAAACTCCAGAATTATTGTTGTTGCTGTAGAAGATCTCGAAGTGGGCTTCATTGTTGATTCCGCCAATGATGTTATTGATATCGATACGGATACGATTGATTTGCCTCCAGAAATCGTGGGAGGAATTAAAGCAAAATATTTAAGAGGGATAGCTAAGCTTGGTGAAGGTCGACTTCTCATCATGCTTAACTTGTCCGAAGTTTTAAACAAGAATGAAATCATTCAATTAGAACAGCTTGAGGTATAGCAAGTGAGTCTATTCAGTCGATTTGAGGCATTTGAATTAGATGTTCTAAAAGAAGTCGGTAACATTGGTGCAGGAAATGCAGCAACAGCTTTATCACGCTTGTTGGATAAGCCAGTCGATATGGCTGTTCCGAAAGTAAGCCTTCTGCCGTTTGAAGAAATTGCTGAACGGGTCGGCGGATCAGAGCAGATTGTCATAGCGGTGTTTCTTCGGGTAGAGGGAGAAGCACCAGGCAATATGTTCTTTATTATAGAAGAACAATCTGCTAGACGGCTTTTGCGTCAATTATTATCCATGGATGCAGAAGAGCAGCATGGTTACTCCGAAATGGAGTTGTCTGCGCTTTGTGAAATCGGAAATATATTAGCAGGTTCCTACTTATCCTCGCTAGCAGATTTCACCCATCTGCTAATGGCGCCTTCTGTTCCTGCTATTGCAGTAGACATGGCCGGAGCCATTCTCAGCTATGGTTTGATGCAATATGGCGAGATGGGCGATTCTGCTCTATTGATTGAAACAACCTTTTTGGAAGACTGCCAATCGCTGGAAGGACACTTTTTCCTTATCCCTGATCCAGAGTCGTTTCAAAAGATATTCCGGGCTTTGGGAGTCGTTAGCGAATGATAGAACAAAACTTGGTCAAGGTAGGCATGGCAGATTTGAATATCGCAACTGATGGAGCTGTACTCAAAACGACCGGTTTAGGCTCGTGTGTCGGACTTGCATTGTATGATCCGATACGACGAGTTGCCGGTATGGCACATATGATGCTCCCGTCTTCAGAAATTGCCCGTGAGACCAATATTAATTTGGCAAAATATGCGGATACTGCAATTCCTGAGCTAATTGAACGCATGATTAAAGCTGGCGCCTATGTGGAGCGAATGAAAGCAAAAATGGCCGGCGGCGCTCAAATGTTTGCGATGTCTGGCCAATCGGATTCATTAAGAATCGGGCCGCGCAATGTTGAATCCTGCATCGTGATGTTGAATCGATTTAGAATACCTATTCTTTCTCAGGATACAGGCGGGAATTTTGGTCGCACGATAGAGTTCGATAGTATTAATGGCATGCTTTCTATTAGAAGCGTGCAGTTTGGCACAAAGGAGATTTGATATGCTAGGAACATGGCGATGGAATGTCGTATTTGGATTTATCGGCACCTTGCTTACGGTAGCATTCTCAATCGGAAACAATCCGATCACGATTATGCTGCTTAGAAGTATGTATGCTTTCATCGCTTTTTTTGTTCTTGCTTATGGTGCGCGGGCAGTATTGTCCTATATTCTTCAGCCTCCCGTTCTGCACGGTGAACCGGAGGAGAGCGATGAAGGCAAAGGCACACAGCTTGATATGCTGACACCGGATGAGACTGATGATTTAAACCAAATGTTGAAATCACAGCTGCAGGAGGGAACAGCTGCTCAAACCGGCCAAGCGAAGGAAGCAGAGTCTTTTAAACCGTTAAATCCTCCTCAATTGTTATCTCAAAAAAATACACAGCCTGAGGAATTGGTTAAAGCCATTCGTCACCTGACAGGAGAGTGAGTCGATGACTGAGCAGAAAACGCCTCATTTGACAAACATCCATATGTGGCAAGCCTGGAGAGAACATGGTGATTTGGAAGCGAAAAAGAAGCTTATTGAGCAGTATTTACCGCTTGTTGATTATGTCACAAACCGCATGGCGATAGGCTTGCCCAAAAATGTAATTAAAGACGATCTTGCCAGCAATGGTGTAATGGGTCTCATTGATGCTATTGAGAAATTTGATTATTGCCGCGGTTTGCAATTTGAAACGTATGCTTCTTGGCGGATTCGTGGTGCTATAATTGATGGATTGCGGCAAGGAGATTGGGTGCCGCGCTCCGTTCGCGAGAAGGCGAAGAAAGTGGAAGAGGCTTATCAGCATCTAGAACAGCAGTTCATGCGGTCTGTCACGGATACCGAGATCAGCAGCTATTTAGAAGTATCAGAGAAAGAATTCAGAAATATGCTTCAAGATATTGCAGTAACGACGGTATGCTCTTTGGAGGATCCCATTAGAGAAGAAGAATCTGAGACGAGAATGTCTTTGCTTGTCGATGATAAGGCTAAAAACCCTGATCACAAAGTACATGAGTTTTATTTAAAGGAATCGTTAGTTAAAGGCATCGAGCGTTTGACTGAGAAGGAACGTACCGTTGTCTCTTTGTTTTATTATGAGGAACTTTCCCTAAGTGAGATCGCTGAAGTGATGTCACTATCACCATCGAGAATTTCCCAGCTTCATTCGAAAGCCATATTGCGGCTGCGAGGAGCTTTGGCTAAGCATAAAGATCAACTCATGCAGCATTAGAGAGGGGGGAGTAGATTGGACAATCAACAATTAGGTTCATACCTAACGATCCAAATATCAGCTGACAAGCTGTCTGCTTTTTTATCTTTTAGTGTGGTATCCGATGAATTTAATTGCAATGGTGATGAACTTGAAAGATTTGTGCGCAGCAAAGGGGTGGTTCACGGCCTTCGAACTGACGTGCTAGGCCAAATCGCCATCAACCCGCTCGCTTATTTTAAAGAACAAACCTTAATAGCCGTTGGGGAGCCGCCTGCTCCTGGCAAGGACGGTTATGTTAAGCTTATTTATGATATGAATAAAAAGGATAAGCCCCCTGCTGAACAGGAAGACGGTAAAGTTGATTTTAAAGAAGTGGTTCAGCTCAAAAATGTAAAGCGCGGTCAATTGATTGCGGAACGGATTGAGCCGCAACCGGGACCTTTGGGAAAAACAGTCACAGGGGAAGAACTTGCTTCTAAGCTTGGCAAGCAGGTTCGATTTAAGATTGGAAAAAATGTGGTCTTGAATGATGACCAGACAGCTATGTATTCGACTATCGATGGTCTTGTTACGCTAACTGAGAAAGAAAAAATAAATGTATTCCCTGTGTATGAAGTTAACGGGGACGTGGATTACAGTATCGGAAATATTGATTTTGTTGGTACGGTTGTCATACGCGGCAATGTGCTGAGCGGATTTCGAGTAAAAGCATCTGGAGACATTCGAGTTATTGGCGGAGTTGAAGGAGCTGAAATTGAATCGGAAGGCTCAGTCGAGGTAACCGGAGGGGTTATGGCGGGCAATAAAGGCTACATCAAAGCCGGGCGCAACGTTAAATGCTCCTTTATACAAGATGGGAATGTAATAGCAGGCAATGAAGTGCTTGTTTCCCAAAGCATTATGCATTCACATGTAAGAGCAGGTAAAAATGTGGTTTGCTCGGGTGCTAAAGGTCTAATTGTCGGTGGACTTGTTCAAGCGGGAGATATGGTGAGCGCGCGGATCATCGGAAACTCGATGTCAACAGCAACTGCAATTGAAGTTGGGGTAAATCCAGAATATCGGTCCGAGCTGCTCGAGCTTAGAGCGAAGCTGAAGCAAAATGCCGAGAATATGGACAAATCGGAGAAAGCTCTTACCATATTGGATCAAATGGCAGCAGCCGGTCAGTTAACGCCGGAGAAGCTTCAATTACGGATTAAGCTTACAGCGACAAAGCGCCAAGCAATCATTGACAATGATGCCACCAAAGAGCGGATTCTGGAAATTGAAAAAACATTGGAAGATTCAGATCGCTCGAAGGTTGATGTGACCAGTATTGTTTTTGGCGGAACAAAAATTGTTATTGGCAGATACACCAGATTTGTAAAAGATGCTTCTCAGCGTGTTTCTTTCCGATATGCGGATGGAGATATCGTTTTAGTACCTTTTATTTCATAGTGGTTGCACACAACGTGGATAGGGGTGAGCTGATATGACTTTCAAATCCATTGATTTACAGATGTCTGTTCCGCGAACGCAGGAGTTTAGCGGTCAGCATGGACAAGCTCTGCATAAGCCTGCAGCCGATCAGAATCAGCTTGCCAATCAATCGGCTAAGGATACCGAGCAGCTGCGGGGGAAAAACACAGGTATTGAACATGCCAATGGACTTCATGTGCGAAGTGATCAGGATGGACAGCAGGACAATGCTAATCAGAATGCTAGAAGAAAACGGCCTGCGGATGAATCTATGGAAACAGAGGTTGACCAGCCACCCGCTCATCCCTTTAAAGGACATCATTTGGATATTAAATTATAAATTCGCTGCAGCAACTAGAAAGGCAGGTAATGTACGATGGAGCCATATTTTCGCTATATTTTATTACTCGGCGCAGTCGTCATTGTAAGCGCCTTAATGATCCCACGAAAGAAGCCGGATGCCGCGAATTCGCAGAACTCCGTTCAAAATATGGAAAATGCTTTAGAGCTGTTTATGGAGAACATGGAGAAGGAGAACGAGAGCTTGGTTCTGCTAGTGAAGAAAGCGCAGGAGGAAACGAAATCTGACGCGGAGCTGAAAGAAAGACGTATAATTGAATTAGAACGCAAATGTGAACAGCTAGCCGATCAACTTCAGCAAGCAATGTCACGTACGGCTTCCTTTCAATCTCAAATAGCTCCCACTGCACCACTTCATGCATACGCTATAAATCAGGAAAGCCGTCCGCTACAGGAAGTAGAGGATACCGTACCTGAAAGCCTTCCATCTAACACGATTCAATCACGTTATTCGGAGTTGTTTGATTTATATAATCAAGGTAAATCGATCGAAATGATCGCCAAAAAACTGAGTATGAACAAAGGGGAAGTGCAGCTCATTATTGGGCTTGCGAAGCAAGAGGAGGCAGCGAATGTTTAGAAATCGTGCGTTTCTTTTTGGTCTCGGCTCAGGAATCATATTTGGTGCTGTGCTTTTCCAGCTGATGCTCTTTGGTGTTCATTCAAGAGAAAATCTAGAGCAGATTGATAGTGAAATTAATGAGAAGCTCTATACACAAGCAGATGTGGACGCCTTATTGAAGTCTGAGCGTGATTCAGTACAAATAGACAAGCAAGCTAATATTGATTCAAACAAGCAGGAAGAACCGACTCCAGTTCCAAGCGAGCCACCTGTAGAGGAGCAGACAGCGGCCAGCTCTAAGCAAACCGATCCCGATCCCGATAAGGAAGCCAAAGCTCCTCATTTGATTCAAATTAAAGCAGGTTCTGGATTAACGGACACCGCCGAATTATTGGCTGAAAACCGTATAATTCAGGACCAAGCTGCATTTATTAAAGGAATGAAAGAGTCGAAAAAGCTGGTTCGCGCCGGTATTTTTTTGTTTAATGAAGGCATTACGGTTACGGAAGCCATTAAGATTGTCAGCAGCCAGCCTTTAACGAAAGATCAAGCGGATGCGATCAAAGCGATATTCATGAAAGATTAACCATTCCATTTCTTAATCCATTGTTGCATGAGTAAAGTGTTTGTGGTATATTAATACACGGTGTTAAAAACGCACGCAGGTCAATTTTGTCAAACGGTGCTTCCGCTCGGCGGAAGTTTTGGCGAAAGATGCGACTGGCGGAGGGGCACTAAAAAACCATTACAGGAGGTGTTGAGGAAATGGCGGTTATTTCCATGAAACAGCTTTTAGAAGCTGGGGTACACTTCGGTCATCAGACTCGTCGTTGGAACCCGAAGATGGATCGTTATATCTTCACAGAAAGAAACGGTATTTACATTATTGATTTGCAAAAAACGGTTAAAAAAGTTGATGAAGCTTACAACTTTGTTAAATCGATCGCTGCTGAGGGCGGCACTATGCTGTTCGTTGGTACGAAAAAACAAGCTCAAGATTCCGTGAAAGAAGAAGCAGAGCGTTGCGGCAACTTCTACATCAACCAACGTTGGCTTGGTGGAACTTTGACTAACTTCTCAACTATTCAAAAACGTATTGATCGTTTGAAACAGCTTGAGAAATGGGCAGAGGATGGCACTTTCGAGGTTCTTCCTAAGAAAGAAGTTATCATTCTTAACAAAGAAAAAGACCGTTTGGAGAAATTCCTAGGCGGCATCAAAGGCATGAAAGGCTTGCCAAGCGCGTTGTTCATTATTGACCCACGCAAAGAGCGTATTGCAGTAGCAGAAGCTCGCAAACTTGGTATTCCTATTGTTGGTATCGTCGACACAAACTGTGATCCAGACGAAATCGACTACGTAATTCCGGGTAACGATGATGCAATTCGTGCCGTTAAATTGTTGACGTCCAAAATGGCTGATGCAATCGTTGAAGCTAATCAAGGCGAGCAAACAACGGCTTAATTTAGAGGCTTTAGTTAGTCAACAAAGGGTGGTCAGATGGTGATAAACCTCTCACTGCCCTTTTTTTGAATGAAAATCATCGTTTATTTGAAAATTAAACCAATGCGTATATATTCACGGAATGAATGTAGGTTTCGTGAAACCTATTAGGAGGGTTTTGACATGGCGGTTAGTGCTAGCGCGGTAAAAGAACTACGTGAAAGAACAGGAGCAGGAATGCTCGATTGCAAAAAAGCTTTGGATGAAACAAACAACGATATCGATAAAGCGATTGCATTGCTTCGTGAGAAGGGCTTGGCGGCTGCAGCTAATAAAGCTGGTCGTATTGCTACTGAAGGTGTAGTTGAATCTTATATTCATGCGGGCGGCCGTATCGGCGTAATCGTAGAAGTTAACTGTGAAACAGACTTCGTTGCAAAAACAGATCAGTTCCGTGATTTTGCAAGAGATGTTGCTATGCAAATCGCAGCAGCTAACCCTAAATTTGTTAGCCGCGAAGAGGTTTCTTCTGAAGAGCTTGAAAAAGAGCGCGAAATTTTGAAAAACCAAGCGCTTAACGAAGGCAAACCTGAAAAAATCGTTGAAAAAATGGTTGAAGGCCGTATCTCGAAATACTACGAGGAGTTCTGCCTGCTTGAGCAACCATTCATCAAAGACCCAGACAAAACGATCTCTGTATTGCTAAATGAAAAAATCAGCAAAATTGGTGAAAACATTTCCATCCGTCGCTTTGTTCGTTATGAGCTTGGTGAAGGCCTAGAGAAAAAAGTTGACAATTTCGTTGAAGAAGTTATGGCACAAGTGAAACATTAATCCGAACGCACAGGCGGGGCGGGGCGTCCGCCCCGCCTCCTTGTATGACTAGAATATATTTGAAGGACCTCAGCAATTGAGGTGCATGATGGAGGTATAAACGTTGGAACATCCTGTGTACAAACGTATAGTCTTGAAGGTTAGTGGTGAATCATTGTCAGGCCAGGAAGGCTATGGCATAGAGGCAACAGTTATTTCTTCTATTGCTGATCAAGTAAAGGAAGTAGTTGCACTAGGCGTTGAAGTTGCCATTGTAGTTGGCGGCGGCAACATTTGGCGTGGTATTGCTGGTTCTGCAAAAGGTATCGACCGTGCTACTGCCGATTATATGGGCATGCTGGCTACTCTAATGAATTCACTTGCTCTTCAAGATGCACTTGAACAAATCGATGTGCCAACCCGCGTACAAACGTCGATCGCTATGCAACAAATTGCCGAGCCGTACATTAGACGCCGGGCAATTCGCCATTTGGAGAAAGGCCGCGTTGTTATTTTTGCAGCAGGAACAGGCAATCCGTTCTTCTCGACGGACACTACAGCAGCTTTGCGTGCAGCTGAAATCGAAGCTGAAGTTATCTTAATGGCAAAAAATAAAGTGGATGGCGTTTACTCAGCAGATCCATTTAAAGATGATTCAGCAATGAAATTTGAGGAGCTTACATACCTCGACATGCTTAACAAAAATTTAGGTGTTATGGATTCAACAGCAGCCTCACTTTGCATGGACAATAATATTCCACTTATCGTATTTGCAATTACGGAGAAAGGGAATATTAAACGTGTCGTCCTGGGTGAGAAAATCGGAACGATAGTGAGAGGAAGTGCGAAATAATGCCACAAGAAATTAAGAAAAATGCAGAAGAACGGATGGATAAAGCCATCTCAGCTCTTAAACGCGACTTGTCTTCATTGCGCGCTGGAAAAGCGAATCCTTCTTTGCTAGATCGTATTCAAGTTGAATATTATGGCTCGATGACTCCAGTCAATCAACTAGCAAACATCAATACGCCAGACTCACGCACATTGTTTATTCAACCGTGGGACAAATCGTCGATGTCAGCAATTGAGAAAGCTATTATGAAATCGGATCTAGGTTTAACTCCTTCAAACGATGGTACTTCGATTCGCATATCGATACCGCCGTTGACAGAAGAAAGAAGAGCTGAATTAGTAAAAACGTCCAAGAAATTTGGCGAAGAAGCTAAGGTAGCTATTCGCAATATTCGCCGCGATGCGAATGATTCGATCAAAAAGCTTGAAAAAACAACGATCTCTGAAGATGAATCACGCGGCCATCAAGAAGATATTCAAAAGGCTACTGACAAATTCATAGCTGAAGTTGATAAAGTGCTAGTATCAAAAGAAAAAGAAATTATGGAAGTATAATGATACTCTGGGCCCCTCCGATAGGTGGGGTTTGGTTTTGATTTCGGTTGGGAGGAAGTAAGATGATTAAGCGACTTTGGGCCAGATTAGGCAAATCGTCCTTACAGCCGACTGATCCTGTTGCCCTTGAAAATATGCCTGAGCATGTAGCTATTATAATGGACGGAAATGGTCGCTGGGCTAAGGATCGTGGTTTACCAAGAATGGCAGGCCATCATTCTGGCATGAAAGCGGTCAAACGAATTACGATGGAAGCAGACAGGTTAGGCGTCAAATATTTGACTCTATATGCATTTTCAACAGAAAACTGGAAACGACCAAAAGCTGAAGTTGATTTTCTTATGAAGCTGCCACAACAATTTCTTGAAATTGAGCTAGATGAATTGATTGCAAACAACGTTCAGGTTCGCATGATGGGCCACAAAGAGGATTTGCCCTCATTCACGTTAAGCGCGGTGGAAGAGGCGATTGTGAAAACAGCCAACAACACAGGGCTTGTTTTAAATTTTGCTTTGAATTACGGCAGTCGAAAAGAAATGCTTGAAGCTATAAAAAGTATTGCTGCGGATGTTCAGCAAGAACGATTGACCCTAGATGATATTAATGAGAATGTAATGGCCGATCGTCTGCTTACGAGTGGTATGCCTGATCCGGACTTGCTTATTCGAACTAGCGGAGAGCTGCGTTTGAGCAATTTCATGATGTGGCAGCTTGCTTATAGTGAATTGTGGTTTACAGATGTGTATTGGCCTGAATTTTCGGAGAAGCATTTCCAAGAAGCCATAATGGAATATCAGCGCCGTGCACGTCGATATGGTGGACTGTAGCTTCAAGTAACGGAGTGTGACTTTTCATTGAGACAACGAATAATTACCGGCGTATTAGCTGGAGCACTATTCATTGGTTTAGCATTTTTGGGAGGATGGCCATATATAGGCCTACTCGTGCTGCTTGCAATTATTGGATTTACTGAATATGCTCGTATGAATGGAGTAGCATGGTCGCATCCGTCTTCTTTGCTCGGATATGCGGGTGTGCTACTGTTCGTGCTTCCTTGGTCCGAATGGGGGATCAAGATACCTTCTTTTTCCACCATCCTTTGGATGCTCGCCTTCTTATTGCTTGCCCTAACCGTCATCACAAAAAATAAAACCACAATAGATGGCGCCGCGCTTATGTTGCTTGGCGCTTTATATGTAGGTTATGGCTTTTCAGCCATGATCGGAATTCGTCAGGTAGAGCCGAATGGTTTGTTTTGGACATTTCTATGCTTTTTTTGTATATGGGCGTCGGATATTGGAGCTTATTTCTTTGGACGAGCCTTCGGCAAGACGAAGCTGTGGCCTTCTATCAGTCCGAATAAGACGATTGAAGGTGCTCTAGGCGGTGTTTTTCTCTCACTAGTCGTTTCCGTTGTATTTGCTTGGCTAGCTCCTGATCTGATAAGCATCTCAAAAGCGTTGTTGATTGGTTTAATTGCTGCAGTTGCAGGGCAGTTTGGAGATTTAATTCAATCAGCATACAAACGAGTACGTGATATTAAAGATACAGGAACGCTATTGCCGGGACACGGCGGTGTGCTTGACCGTTGTGACAGCTGGCTCATTGTATTCCCGCTGTTTATGCTGACCGAGCTGATACCGGTATGAGTCTGGAGGAAGTTAAATGAAAAAGTTAAGCATTTTAGGATCTACGGGTTCAATCGGCACTCAAACTTTGGATGTTGTTGCCCATGATCCTGAGCGCTATGAAGTGGTTGGACTAACCGCGGGAGCTAATGTGGATCTGTTAATTGAACAGGCAAAGAAATTTAAGCCTGCCATAGTTAGTCTAGCCTCCAAAGAGGCAGCTGACGCCGCACGTCCACATCTCCCGGCCGGCACAGCCGTAACCTATGGAGAAGAAGGTCTGATCGAGGTAGCGGCTGCTGCGGATGCTGACATCGTAGTTACCGCCATTATGGGCAGCAGAGGATTGCCTGCGACTTTGGCAGCGATAGATGCTGGAAAAACGATCGGTTTAGCCAATAAAGAAACTCTTGTAACTGCTGGTCATATCGTTATGGAGCGCGCTAAGCAGCGCGGCGTAACGATACTGCCTATCGATAGTGAGCATTCCGCTGTTTTTCAATGCCTAAACGGAGAAAACCGTCGATCAGTGAAGCAAATTACATTAACAGCTTCCGGAGGTTCCTTCCGTGACCGCAGCAGAGAGCAGCTAGAAGGCGTTACCGTTGCGGAGGCGCTCAATCATCCGAATTGGGCCATGGGTGCAAAAATTACAATTGACTCAGCCACAATGGTAAATAAAGGGCTAGAAGTTATTGAAGCTAGATGGCTGTTCGATGTTACATATGATCAAATAGATGTCATTATTCATCCGGAAAGCATCATTCACTCCTATGTGGAATTTTCCGATCATAGCATTATTGCGCAGCTAGGGATGCCGGATATGCGTGTTCCAATTCAATATGCATTGTCTTATCCTGAACGCAATGCGACTCCTACCAATCGGCTTAATCTTGCCGAAATAGGGAAGCTGCATTTTCGAGAAATGGATTTTGTAAGATATCCTTGTTTAAGGCTGGCATTCGAGTGCGGCCGCCTTGGACAATCGGCACCAGCCGCGTTCAATGCCGCTAACGAAGTTGCAGTCGCACGTTTTCTCAATGGCGAAATTACATTCCTTGATATTGAACGAATTTTGGAAACCGTAATAAGCAAGCATGAGGTTACGAATATAAATGACTTGCAAATGATTGCAGAAGTAGACACCTGGGCGCGCCGGATGGCAGAATCCGTATAATATCGGTCAAATTCCGGTTCTCTTGTATCGGACGGGAGAATAATGATAATCTATGTACAGGCCGTAACGAACAGGAGGCTTCAGCTTAATGCACATGATTCAGGTCGTTTTTCTGACAATACTCGTATTTTTCGTGATCGTAACGATTCATGAATGGGGTCATTACTTTTTTGCGAAACGCGCGGGAATATTGGTTCGAGAGTTTGCAATTGGTTTTGGTCCGAAGCTTTTTTCCTTGAAAAAAGGAGAAACCAGATATACGCTTAGGCTTATACCTGCTGGTGGATTTGTTCGAATGGCGGGCGAGGACCCGGAAATTGTTGATGTTCAACCAGGTCAAACCATTGCCGTCCGAGTGAAGGACAATTTAATTACGCGTTTATACTTGGATCGGCTGGATGAACGCAGCGGTGTTATTCGCGGAGAAGTCGTCAAAATCGATTTAGAAAGAAAGCTTTCCGTCACCTTGGATGTAGAGGGCGAGCATGAGACTTATTCGGTTCACCCTGCCGCTCTAATGATAGCCAAAGGCAAAGAAACACAAATTGCGCCGCTTGACAGACAATTTGGAAGCAAGACAGTGGGGCAGCGTGCGCTTGCTATTTTTGCAGGCCCGTTGATGAACTTCGTGCTTGCCTTTATATTGTTTGGCGCTTATATCCAGATGGCAGGTATTCCGGTTGAATCGCCAGATAAATTATTGGTAAATGAGATCTCGGAAGGTATGCCTGCTGCTAAAGCTGATCTTAGAAAAGGCGATGTTATCGATTCAGTCAACGGCGTCAAGATTGGTGCAGATTTTGACAAGATGATTGAGATTATCGGGAAATCGCCGAACGTACCAGTGAAGATGGATATCATTAGAGACGGCAAGGCGCTGCAGATCAATATTACGCCTAAGCCTAATGATGAGGGAGTTGGCAAAGTAGGTATTACGGCCGCGCTGCCAACGCGTTCTGCAACCTTCACGGAAACATTTACGGGATCGGCTAAGCTGATGAAAAATATGACGATCAGTATTTTTGAAGGATTCAAAAAACTGATATTCGGCGAGTTCAAGCTGGATGACTTGGGCGGGCCTGTTCGGACTGCGGAAGTGACCAGTCAAATTGCTCAGCAGGGCATCGCACAGTTAACTTCATGGACCGCTTTACTAAGCTTGTATTTAGGGATATTTAATTTGCTGCCAATTCCAGCACTTGACGGAAGTCGTCTTATCTTTATTGGAATTGAAGCAATACGTCGTCGTCCCATTGATCCAAATCGCGAGAGCATGGTGCATTTCGTGGGCTTCGCGCTCATTATGCTGCTTATGCTTGTTGTAACCTATAATGATATTTTACGATTGGTAAGAGGGGAGTAATTAGCTGCAATGTCGAAGGAAAAGCAATTCGTATCTGAAATCACGCCGCAAAGCGAGGATTTCTCCAGATGGTATATTGATGTTATAAAAAAAGCAGAGCTCATGGATTACTCGCCTGTTCGGGGCTGTATTGTATTCCGTCCAGAGGGCTATGAGCTTTGGGAAAATATTCAACGTGATTTGGATCGTCGTTTCAAGGAAACAGGGCATCGGAATGCTTATTTCCCTCTGTTTATCCCCGAGAGCTTCTTTCAAAAAGAAAAGGAGCATGTCGAAGGATTTAATCCCGAGCTTCCTTGGGTTACTGAGGCGGCTGGCGAGAAGCTGGAAGAGCGCCTTGCTATCCGTCCAACATCAGAAACGATGTTCGGTCATATGTACTCCAAGTGGATTCAATCTTACCGCGATTTGCCTCTGTTGATTAATCAATGGGCTAACGTTGTACGCTGGGAGAAGCGGACGATGCCTTTCCTGCGCACAAGTGAATTCTTGTGGCAGGAAGGACATACCGCTCACGAAACAGAGGAAGAAGCACGTCAAGAAACGATGCAAATGCTTGATGTGTACACACAATTCGTAGAAGAGTTTCTAGCTATTCCTGTTATCAAAGGTGAGAAAACACCTTCAGAGAGATTTGCAGGCGCCGTTGAAACCTATTCCATTGAAGCGATGATGAAGGATGGTAAGGCTGTTCAAGCAGGCACCTCGCATTATCTTGGTACGAAGTTTGCGGTTGCGTTCGATATTAAATATCTCGATCGCGAGAATACGTTGCAATTTGCTCACACTACGTCGTGGGGCGTAAGCACCCGTCTTATTGGGGCATTGATTATGGTGCATGGCGATGACCGAGGTCTGGCATTGCCTCCAAAAGTTGCACCGACTCAGGTTATTATGATTCCTATCGGACCTGCTAAGCTTCGTGACCAAGTTGTCGGACGAGTGGACGAGCTTTATGCTGAGCTCAAGAAAGCAGGCATTCGTGTTCGTGTGGACGATCGTGCAGACGTTAGTCCGGGCTGGAAATTTAATGAATATGAAATGCGCGGAGTTCCGATTCGACTTGAGCTCGGTCCTCGCGACATGGAGAATGGCGTGGTTGTTCTCGTTTCTCGTATTACAGGCGAGAAACGGATCGTTTCCCAAGACAACCTTCTCGTTGAAATCGAAAAGCTGTTAGCCGAAACGCATGATGCGATGTTCGAGAAAGCTAAGCAATTCCGGGCAGATAATTCGCGTTCAGTCGATACGCTTGATGAGATGAAGAGCTTCCTGGAGGAGCAGCGCGGCTTTGTTGAAGCTGGATGGTGCGGCTCTGCTGCTTGCGAGAAGCAAGTGAAAGAAGAAACAGGAGCAACTAGCCGCAATATACCTTTTGAACCAACTGTTCATAAATCAACATGTCTTGTATGCGGCGATTCTGCTAAGCATACTGTCGTTTTCGCACGTGCTTATTAAGAACTATAGCTAGTTCGGTTCGGATCTTAAGGAGTGGAGTTATATGAGCCAAACCGCCGATAAGCGGCAGCGCTTTGAGCTGCTGCTGCAGCAAGCGGAGCTGCCGCAAGAACTTATACATCAATATTTCCAAGATGGTTACATCGAGCAAGTAATCGTAAGCAAAAGCAATTCACAATGGACGTTTTGCATCCGCAAAACGTCCATGGTTCCTTTACAAGCCTATAACGGATTATGCCAAGCTGTTCGTGTGAAATTTGAACATATTGCTGCGACATCCTTTATTATTATTTATGACCCTGTTGTGGAGACGGAATCCATTGTCACGCAATATTGGGGTTTATTTATGGAATGGGTGCAGCGTGAGGTGCCATCCGTTAATGGCTGGCTTCAGAAAGCTACCATTGAAGTAGAAGGCGATATGTTGACATTGTCCCTGCTCGATAATACAGGACTTGAGTTAGCACGCAAGAAACGGCTTGATGATGAAATCATTCGATTCTACAGCACTTATTTTCAACGTACTTGCAAGGTGAAAATGATTATTAGCGAGTCCAGGCAAGAAATTTTGGATGAATACGCACTTCGAATCGTACAGGAAGAGCGTGAATTCGTTCAGGAGCTGATGGCCAGCTCACAATCAGAGTCTGATCTAGTTGACGAGGGCGAGATTAGACTAGCAGTTGGCTATGATATCAGAGAAGAACCAACACCACTCATGAATATTTTGGAAGAAGAGAAGAAAATCACGGTGCAAGGCGCTGTTTTTGGTCTTGACGTTAAGGAGCTTCGCAACGGAAGCACTTTATTTACATTCAACGTTACTGATTTCTCTGATTCTATGGCTATGAAGATGTTCGCCAAGACAAAGGATGACGTGAAAATTTTAAGCCAGCTTGCGAATGGCAAGTGGGTTAAAGCGCGTGGCCGCGTCGAATATGACCGCTTTATGCAAGAGCCTGAGCTCGTTATGATGCCTAATGATCTGCATGAAGTGAAGTCGCCGCCGGACCGTATGGATAAAGCAGAAGAGAAGCGCGTTGAGTTTCATCTTCACACGACAATGAGCGCGATGGATGCCGTTACGCCTGTTGATGTTTATATTAAAACAGCAGCGAAATGGGGCCACAAAGCAATTGCAGTAACTGATCACAGTAATGTGCAATGCTATCCTGATGCGAATAAATCAGCCAAAAAGCATGGCATAAAAGTGCTCTTCGGCGTTGAGGCGAATGTCGTCAACGATGCGGTGCCGATGGTTCTTCAGTCAAGACCGGAGCCGCTTGCTTCTGCGACTTATATCGTATTTGATATTGAGACGACGGGCTTGTCGGTTATAAACAACAAAATCATTGAGCTGGCTGGCGTGAAGATGCGCGATGGCAAAGAGATCGATCGGTTCTCTACGCTCATTGATCCGCACGAGAAAATACCTTACCATATCCAGCAGTTGACCAATATCAATGATGATATGGTCAAGGGGCAGCCGGAGCTTGAGCCTAAGCTGCGTGAATTTATTGATTTTATTGGTAACGATGTGCTGGTTGCGCATAATGCTCGCTTTGATATCGGTTTTATTCAAGCCAGCTGCAAAGCTTTCGGTATGCCCGAGGTCAAAAACCCAGTGCTGGACACGCTCGAATTGGCTAGGTTTATATTTCCGACGCTCAAAAACCACCGTTTGAATACATTAGCAGATAAGTACAAAATCAGCTTGGAGAACCATCACCGAGCAGTAGACGATTCCCTGGCGCTGGGCGGCGTGCTGTATGGACTTATTGCAGATGCTGCAGAACGAAACATTACAGATTTACATCAATTAAATGATTATGTAGGTATGGATTTATCCAATTCACGTCCTTTCCACAGTAGTGTTTATGCGTTAAACGCAGTGGGTAAGAAGAATTTATTTAAGCTCATTTCCTTATCACATACCGATTATTTCAAACGTGTTCCAACGATGCCAAGAACCAAGCTGGTTGAGCTTCGAGAAGGATTGTTAATCATATCAGGGTGCGAAAAAGGCGAGTTTTTTGAAACAGTGCTTAACAAATCCTATGAAGAAGCACTGGAAGTTGCTCGTTTCTACGACGTTCTTGAAATTCAACCGATCGATTTCTATATGCATTTGGTAGAGAAGGGGTTAGTCGGCAGCCGAGCTGAGATCGAACAAGCCCACCGCCGCATTTGTCAAATCGGCGATGAACTTGGGAAGCCCGTTATCGCTACCGGCAACGTTCATTACTTGAACCCGCGTGATAAGATTTACCGGGATATAACGATTCATGGCATAACGGGCTTTAGCCCGTTGAAGAGCATACGAAAACCAGATGCCCATTTCCGGACAACGGAAGAGATGCTGGAAGAGTTCGCTTTCTTGGGAGAAGCGAGAGCTCGTGAGGTTGTAATTACGAATACGGTAGAGCTGGCTGATCGCTTCGAGCCTTATGATATGTTCCCAACCGGCCTCTTCGCACCGGATATTGAAGGTGCCGATGATGAAATTCGCAATACCTGCTATGAAACCGCGAAGTCTATGTACGGGGAAGAGCTTCCTCAGGTCGTTATTGATCGGCTGGAGAAAGAGCTTGTTCCGATCATTAAATTTAAGTTCTCGGCGAACTATTTAATATCGGAGAAGCTTGTGAAAAAATCAAATGCGGACGGTTATCTCGTTGGATCCAGGGGATCGGTAGGATCATCTGTTGTTGCGACCTTCCTCGGCATCTCTGAGGTTAATCCGCTGCCGGCACATTATTTGTGTAAAAACACGGATTGCCGACATAGCGAATGGTTCTTGGACGGAAGCATTCCAAGCGGCTTCGATTTGCCTAACAAATTATGTCCGAAATGCGATCAACCAATGAAGGGCGAAGGCCAAGATATTCCGTTCGAAACCTTCCTAGGGTTTAAGGGAGACAAGGTTCCAGATATAGACCTTAACTTCTCTGGAGACTATCAGCCTATAGCGCACAACTACACGAAGGAGCTTTTCGGTGAGAAAAGCGTTTTTCGAGCGGGTACCATCGGTACAGTAGCTGAGAAAACAGCATATGGCTATACGAAGAAATATGAAGAGGAACATAACAAAAAGTGGCGAGGTGCCGAGCTTTCCAGACTGGCAAACGGCTGTACGGGAGTAAAGCGCAGTACGGGCCAGCATCCCGGCGGTATTGTCGTTGTTCCTGACTATATTGAGGTTGAAGATATTACGCCTGTGCAATTCCCAGCGGATGATGTGAATGCGGAATGGAAAACAACTCATTTCGACTATCATGCTTTTGATGAAAATCTGCTCAAGCTGGATATACTCGGCCATGATGATCCTACGATGATGCGGATGCTGCAGGATTTAACGGGTGTTGATCCTATAAGCATTCCAATGAATGATCCTAAGGTAATGAGTATGTTCAACTCCACGAATGCGCTGAACATCCCTGGTGAGAAAATTCGATCTTCGGTTGCCACATATGGGGTACCGGAGATGGGAACCAAATTCGTCCGTCAAATGCTTCAGGAAACACAGCCTTCGTCCTTCGCGGATTTGCTGCAAATTTCTGGATTGTCGCATGGTACGGGTGTATGGCTTGGAAACGCACAGGAGCTTATAAAGAACGGAACCTGCAACATTAAGACCGTAATTGGCTGTCGGGATGACATTATGCTCTTCTTGATCTACAAAGCTAATATGGATGCTAGTTTAGCGTTCAAAATTACGGAAAGCGTCCGTAAAGGCAAAGGTTTGACGCCTGAGTGGATTGAAGAGATGAAACGCTGCAAGGTGCCGCAGTGGTATATTGATTCTTGCTTGCGCATTGAATATATGTTCCCGAAAGCACATGCTGCAGCATACGTCATCTCGGCAGTTCGAACCGCATTTTTCAAGCTTTATTATCCAATTGAATACTACGCGACTTACTTTACGGTAAGAGCGGATGATTTCGATCTGGAGCTGCTTTGCCAGGGTTATGATGCTATTCTTAAGAAGCTGATTGAAATAGAAGCAAAAGGCTTTAATGCACTGCCGAAAGAAAAAAATATGGTTTCGCAATTGGAAATGTCACTTGAAATGACAGCGCGCGGCTTCTCCTTTAAGCCGATCGATCTATACCGTTCAGATGCGACGAAATTTTTAGTAGACGGTGATTCACTTATTCCGCCTTTCGCGGCAATTGCCGGTATTGGGGATAATGCGGCACGCAATATTGCCGCATCTCGGAATGATGGCGAGTACCTTTCGATTGAAGATTTCCAGATGAAATCGAAGGCGACCAAGACTGTAGTTGAGGTGCTTTCCACCATGGGCTGCTTCCGCGGATTGCCTGAATCTAACCAGCTTTCACTGTTTTAGAACAGTGTCTACTAGAAAAGATTCCTTGTCACTCTAGGGCGGTTATGTTATAATTTTTCTGGCAATGATGATAATAAAGACTTTGATGCAGAAGAGTGGGGAAACCCACTCTTTACGTTTTGTAATTGGCAAAATGGCATAGCGCGTATAAACAGGAGGTCAACTGAATTTGAGTACATCCAAAATCAAAGCCGCCGCCCAGGAAATGGTTCAGCCATTTCTCAGCACTAATGGATTTGAACTGGTTGATATTGAGTACGTCAAGGAAGGGAATAATTATTTCCTTCGCATATTCGTTGATAAAGAGGGCGGAATCGATATAGACGATTGCGGCCGTATTAGCGAATATATGAGCGAGCAGCTGGATAAGAATGATCCGGTAACGGATGTTTATTTTCTAGAGGTTTCTTCTCCAGGAGCCGAGAGGCCGCTCAAAAAGCAAGAGGATGTTCAAAAAGCTATCGGTAAGCACGTTTACATAACGACATATGAACCGATTAGCGGCGCTAAAGAATTCGAGGGGCTGCTACTTTCATTTGACGGGGAAACTGCCGTTGTGCGTACAACAAAGAAGGAATATGAAATTCCTTATGAGAAGGTAGCAAGCGCAAGGCTCGCTATCGTATTCTAATTTTTTTTATATTGAAAGGGGGAACTCCAGTCCAATGAGCATGGATTTTATTGAAGCGCTGCAGGAAATAGAAAGAGATAAGGGGATCACTAAGGATGTGCTCCTTGAAGCGATTGAAGCTGCGCTTATCTCAAGCTACAAACGGAATTTTAATACAGCTCAGAACGTACGAGTCGATATCAACCGCCACACTGGAGTCATTAAAGTATATGCCCGGAAAACGGTTGTAGATGAGGTGCTTGACCCGCGCTTAGAAATTACGGTCGAAGCTTCTCGTGAAATTAATGCGCATTATCAACTTGATGATGTAGCTGAGATTGAAGTAACGCCTCGTGATTTCGGACGCATCGCTGCTCAAACAGCGAAGCAGGTTGTTACTCAGCGTATCCGCGAGGCAGAGCGCGGTCTTATTTACAACGCTTTTATCGACAAAGAAGAGGATATCGTGAACGGTATCGTTCAGCGTCAGGACGTTCGCAACTTATTTATCGATCTGGGCAAGGTTGAAGCGGTAATGCCTTTGACTGAACTGATGCCTACTGATAAGTTTAAGCATGGCGATCGCGTGAAGTCGTATATTACGAAAGTGGAGAATACGACAAAAGGTCCTCAAATTATTTTATCCCGTACGCATCCAGGCCTCTTAAAACGATTGTTTGAGCTTGAAGTTCCTGAAATATATGATGGTGTAGTCGAAATTCGTTCGGTAGCGCGCGAAGCTGGCTTCCGTTCAAAAATCGCCGTTCATTCCCGCAATGCCGAAGTGGATCCGGTTGGTTCATGCGTCGGTCAAAAGGGGCTGCGCGTTCAGACGATCGTAAACGAGCTTAAAGGCGAAAAAATAGATATCGTTCGTTGGTCTGAGAGCGTGGATGAGTATGTTGCGAATGCGCTTAGCCCGTCAAAGGTGCTGGAGGTAATCGTTTTTGAGCAAGAGAAGATGGCTAGAGTAATCGTTCCAGATTATCAGCTTTCCCTTGCTATCGGTATCAAAGGCCAGAATGCTAGGCTAGCTGCCAAGCTGACGGGCTGGAAGATTGACATTAAGAGTGAAACACAGGCTGAGCAGGAATATGGCCGGCCGAAATCGTTGACGACTATCATGCATCAGGATTCCGTTTCCATCGATTAGGATAGAGAGAAGCGTCAATTCAGCTGGCAGAGGAGGGGTGTACAATGAGACCGAGAAAAGTACCGCTTCGCAAATGTGTCGCTTGTCAGGAGATGATGCCGAAGAAGGAGCTCATTCGGATTGTGCGGACACCAGCCGAAGAGGTGCAAATTGACCTGACAGGGAAGAAAGCTGGCCGCGGCGCGTATTTATGCGGTAAAGTGAGCTGCTTTAAATTAGCGAAGAAATCGAAAGCTCTTGATCGAGCGCTTAAGCAACATGTTGGCGATCATATTTATGACCAACTGGAGCAGGATTTTGTAGCAGTCGAGGAGCAGTTTATCGCAGGCAAGGAGCTGGTAAGCGATGAAGCAGAATAAAACGCTGTCGCAGCTGGGTATGGCTATGCGTGCCGGCAAGCTCATTACAGGCGATGAAATCGTACTGAAAGCAGTAAGAAATAAAGGAGCGTTTCTTGTTATTCTTGCTGGAGACGCTTCAGATAATACGAAAAAAAAATTTCGTGACAAATGCAGCACCTACGGTATACAACTCGCCGAAGCATTCGACCGTGAGCAACTAGGAAAGGCGATTGGTAAGCCGGAACGCGTTGTACTAGCGGTAACGGATGCGCAATTCGGAAAAATGATTGCGAGTCATCTGAGCCATAATACGGAGGTGGACCATATTGGAGAATAAACAAGACAGCAAGGATAATAAAGATAAGCTGCGTGTTTACGAGTATGCCAAGTCACTCAATATGAGCAGCAAGGAAATTATTACTATTCTTAAACGGCTTGATTTACCGGTCAATAACCATATGAGTGTTATGGAGAATGAAATGGTAAACAAGGTTGAAGGATTTTTTCGTAATATTAAAGCAAACGCTGCCGCAAAACGGGCACAGGATACATCCACGAATGTATCTGTTTCATCCGCTCAGGCAGCAGCTAGCCGGCCGCAATCGCAGCAGCCGCCAGCACAAGAAAATAAAAATATAAATCAAGACAGACAGGGGCCTATGAATTCTATTAATACAAACAATACGAAACCACAAAGCAGCCAACAGCAGACTGAACAACGACCAACTGGACAACAAACGAGCCGTCCAGCACAACAATCAAGCACAAATCGTCCAGCGCAGCAATCCAGCGCGAATCGTCCAGCACAAAGCAGCGGCGGAGCAAGCCGTCCAAGCCAAGGCGGACAAGGAAACCGTCCGACTCAAGGCGGCTCCAGCTCAAGCCGTCCAGCACAAGGACAAGGCGGTCAAGGAAGCCGTCCTGCATCATCTGGACAAAGCAGAGGACCGCAAGGCAGCTCAGGCGGCGCCAGCAGCCGTCCAAGCGCTCCAGCAGGAAATCGTCCTGCTTCGCAAGGAACTAGCCGTTTCTCAGATTCCAGACCAGCACAAGGCCAAGCTCGCAGCAATGACGATGCTAAGAAAAATGCAAGACCAGGCCAAAAGCGGTTTGAAGACGGTAAAACAAGCGGATTTAGAGGCAACAACAATCGTGGTCCAAAAGGACGCGGTGGAAAGTATCAGCAGCAGCAGCCTCCACGCGAGAAAATAGACAATACGCCTAAGAAAATTATCGTTCGCGGTACAATGACTGTTGGCGAATTGGCTAAGTTGCTTCATAAAGATGCTTCAGAAGTTATCAAAAAGCTTATTTTCCTCGGCGTAATGGCGACAATCAACCAAGAAATCGATATGGATGCGATCCACTTGATCGCTACAGATTACGGCGTTGAAGTTGAAGTGAAAATACCGGTTGAAGAAGATTCTTTCGAAACGGTTGAAGAGAATGACGAAGAAGAAGATTTAGTAACACGTCCACCGGTAGTAACGATTATGGGTCACGTTGACCATGGTAAAACAACCTTGCTGGATGCTATCCGTCAAACAAGCGTTACTAGCGGCGAAGCTGGCGGAATTACACAGCACATCGGTGCTTACCAAGTTGAAATCAATCACAAAAAAATTACGTTCCTCGATACCCCTGGCCATGAAGCGTTTACGCTAATGCGTGCCCGCGGTGCACAGGTAACGGATATTACGATTATTGTTGTTGCAGCGGATGACGGTATTATGCCGCAAACGGTTGAAGCGATTAGCCATGCGAAGGCTGCCGGAGTGCCTATTATCGTTGCAGTTAACAAAATCGATAAACCAGAAGCAAACGTTGATAAAATCAAGCAAGAGATGACTGAATATGAGCTTGTTCCCGAGGAGTGGGGCGGCGACACTATTTTCGTCGAAGTTTCCGCTAAACAAAGAATTGGCCTTGAAGGCTTGCTCGAAATGATTTTGCTCGTTGCTGAAATGAATGATTACAAAGCGAACCCGAATAAACGCGCTCGCGCTACTGTTATTGAAGCAGAGCTTGATAAAGGTAAAGGTCCGGTTGCACGTATTCTCGTTCAACACGGAACATTGAAGATTGGCGATGCTTTTGTTGCCGGCAATTGCTTCGGACGTATTAGAGCAATGGTGAACGACAAAGGACGCCGCTTAAAAGAAGCTGGACCTTCTACTCCTGTAGAAATCACAGGGTTAACAGAAGTTCCGCAAGCTGGAGATCCGTTCATGGTATTTGAAGACGAACGCAAAGCACGTGCTATTGCTGATCGTCGTTCCATCAAACATCGTGAATCAGAGATGGGTGCGAATACGCGCGTAACGCTTGAGGATCTGTATAGCCATATTAAAGATGGTGAAATTAAAGATCTGAACGTGATCATTAAATCAGACGTTCAAGGTTCGGCAGAAGCGCTTAAAGGATCACTTGCAAAAATCGATATTGAAGGCGTTCGAGTGAAAATTATTCACAGCGGCGCTGGTGCAATCACAGAATCGGATATTATTCTTGCTTCCGCTTCGAATGCGATCGTAATCGGATTTAACGTTCGTCCAGATCCGCAAGCTGAAGCTACAATTGCTCAGGAAAAAGTTGACGTTCGGATGCACCGCATCATTTATAATGTCATCGATGAAATTGAGCAAGCTATGAAGGGCATGCTGGATCCGGTGTTCAAAGAAGTCGTAATCGGCCATGCTGAAGTGCGCAACGTGTTTAAAGTAACTAAGGTTGGAGCCATTGCAGGCTGTATGGTAACGTCCGGCAAAATTACACGCGCAGCTGAAGCACGTCTTATCCGTAGCGGCATCGTCGTGTACACAGGCAAGATTGATTCCCTTAAACGTTTCAAAGACGATGCTAAGGAAGTTGCACAAGGCTACGAATGCGGCATAACACTTGATCGTTACAACGACGTTAGAGAAGGCGACACAATCGAAGCGTTCGTGATGGAATCAGTAGAGAGGTGAATGTAGCATGGCGAAAATTCGTGTAGGTCGGGTCGGCGAACAAATAAAAAAAGAGCTGAGCCAAATCATACAAACGGAACTTAAAGATCCAAGAATCGGTTTCATTACCGTAACTAGTGTGGAAGCGACTAATGATTTATCACAAGCAAAAGTATATCTGAGCGTTTTGGGCAGCGAAGAGCAGAAGGAAGCAACGCTTAAAGCATTAGCGAGCGGTACCGGCTTCATTCGTTCCGAGCTTGGCAAACGCATGCGTCTTCGTCATACTCCGGTACTATTGTTCAAATTCGACAGCAGTATTGAGTACGGAAGCCGGATTGAAGCTTTGCTCGAAAAAATCAATAACGGGAATGAAGCTTGATGACGATGCAAGACAGCTATTTGAAGCAGCTAGATAGTGCGCTCGCGTTCATGAAAAGTAATGATCATTTTCTTGTCGTATCGCATGTTCAGCCAGATGGTGATGCTATTAGTTCTACTGTAGTTGTAGGCTGGCTGCTTCATAAGCTTGGAAAGTCAGCAGTACTGATTAACGAAGGCGAGCTTCCATCGAGACTAAGCTATTTGCACCAATTTCATGATATCGTAAATTTCAAGCAGACACCGTCAGAGCAGAAATACGATGCGATTATTGCAGTTGATTGTGCAGATTTCAAACGTATCGGTGAAGTGGCGAGCAGCTTTGCTTCTGAAGCAAAGCTGCTCAATATCGATCATCATCCAACGAATAATGGATTTGGCTCGGTAAATGTCATCCGTTCTGAAGCAGCAGCTACAGTTGAAATACTGTTTGATTTAATTGAACGTGCGGAGCTTCCGCTAGATTTGAACTGTGCAACGGCTATCTATACAGGTCTTCTGACAGACACGGGCGGATTCCGTTATTCCAATACTAGCCCTCGTGTGATGGAGATTGCTTCACGCCTCCTTGCACTTGGTGTATCCGGCAATGAACTGGCTGATCATCTGCTAGAGAAAATGACGATGGCGAAGCTTAAGCTTCTACAAATCTCATTAAACAGGCTTACGTTTACAGAAGATCTTCAAATAGGTTGGGTTTATATCGGCAAGGATGATTTACGCGATACAAGTGCTGTGCCTGAGGATCTTGAAGGAATTGTCAATTATGCGCTAAATGTTGATGGTGTTGAAGTTGGCATTCTATTTAAAGAAACGAATGACGGCGCTGTCAAGGCTAGTCTTCGCTCAGCCGGTAAAGCTAATGTGGCTGCTGTCGCACAATTGTTTGGTGGAGGCGGTCATATAAGAGCAGCGGGCTGTCGACTTGAAGGGCCTTTGCAGAACGCCATTACAGAGCTAGTGGAAGCAGTTAGAAAGGCGTTGGTTTAAGTGGACGGCATTTTGGCAGTTTGGAAGCCTGAAGGCTGGACTTCTCACGATGTAGTAGCGAAAGTTCGCCGCATACTAAAGATGAAGCGAATCGGCCATGCTGGAACGCTTGATCCTATGGTGACTGGTGTATTGCCATTATGTCTAGGACGGGCAACCAGAGTGGTAGAATACGTGCAAGAGCGTCCTAAGTCTTACGAAGCTGTGCTGCAGCTTGGAATCGCAACCGATACGGAGGACTTGACCGGAACGGTCATTGAACAACAGGCGTCTGTTCATGTAACGGACGATGAGGTTCGCGAAACTCTTAATCGATTTATTGGGGAGATTGAACAGGTCCCGCCTATGTACTCTGCTGTCAAAGTCGATGGCAAACGGCTGTATGAGCTTGCTAGAGAAGGGAAAACAGTAGAGCGCAAGTCGCGGACGGTTACGATCCATGGGATTGAGCTTATCGATACAAAGCTGGATTTAGAACATCCTCAAATTAGGTTTTCTGTTATTTGTTCAAAGGGTACCTATATTCGCACTTTATGCGTCGATATTGGCAAGGCGCTTGGCGTGCCGGCTGCAATGGCACAGTTGACGAGAACGATGTCAGGCGGTATTACCAAAGAAAGCTGTCTAACTCTTGAGCAAATCGAGGAGCTTCAGCTATCTGGTGAGCTTGACAAGCATTTAATTGCAGCAGATGATGCTATTACGCATCTAATGTCAGCGACCGTTCCTGTTTCTATTGGCAAATTGGTGCTGCAAGGGCAAAAGGTTAGTTTGACCTATGGGACTTCGGATGATACGAAGTTCGAGGATGAACAGCTTATTCGATTGTATAATAGCGATCGTAATTTCCTCGGAATATTTAAGATTGACCTAAAAGCAGCTGTATTCAAGCCGGTAAAGGTGTTCTCAGCTTAACAGCTCGATAAGAAAGTTAACAGGAAATGCAGGTGTGTCGGCATTGGAAATTATACCTTTAAGTTTTCCTTTAAACGGTTTGTCCACGTTATCGCTGGACAAGCCGCTTTCCATAGCAATCGGTCATTTTGACGGCGTACATCGCGGTCATCAAAATGTCATTCGCCGTGCGGTAAAAGAGGCGAAGGATTCCGATATGCTATCAGCGGTGCTAACCTTTGATCCTCATCCTAAGGAAGTACTAGGACAGGGAGAACAATACTATCGTTGTTTGACGCCTTTAGACGTCAAAACAGCTTTATTCGCAGAGCTTGGCGTAGATCTTGTGTTTATTATGAGATTTGATGCTGATTTTGCTGCTGTATCGCCTGAACGTTTCGTAGAAGAAGTATTACGTGTACTTCGTGCGAAACAGGTTGTTGTTGGCTTTGATTTCAATTTCGGCCATCGCGGCTTGGGCAATACAGAAGATTTGAAGCGATTAGGCCAGCCGGATATTGCAGTACATGTCATTGAACCGCTTTTTGAGAATGGAATTAAAGTGAGCAGCACATATATTAGAGAATCACTTGAACAAGGTGATCTTGATATGGCTGAGCGCTTGCTTGGACGGCCATATGAGGTGACTGGATTAATTGTTCATGGCGACAAAAGGGGACGCACCATCGGGTTTCCCACTGCTAATCTGCAATTGGAGCAGCCGTACGTTTCGCCACGGCTTGGCGTTTATGCCATTACGGCTTGGCTTGGCGATCAAGCCTATCCGGGAGTTCTAAATCATGGATTGAAGCCAACCTTCAACAAACAAGATGTGCAGCCTGTAATGGAGGCTCACTTGTTTGATTTCGATAATGAAATTTATGGCGAGCAGCTGCGAATCCAGTTCCGTTCCTTTATTAGGCCAGAACGTAAATTCAATTCGGTTGACGAGCTTGTGCAGCAAATTACGGCAGACTCCCTTCAAGCAAGAGAGCTGACAGGAAACAAGTCATAGTCTATTGGCTCGGATGAACTTCTTATTAGAATGAATAATAGGAGGTACACTCGACAACTGTCTATCACTTGTGTTATACTTTACAACGTTGTGAGTAGACTTACTATTTGTTCGCTCTACCGCATACTTAACCTTAGCTTGGGTGTCCGATCTCACCGACGGCAGCGAGGCTAATGGCGATTATCTAGAAGGAGGTGAATTAGGATGGCAATTACACAAGAACGTAAACATGAACTGATTGACACGCATAAGACACATGCAACGGATACGGGTTCTCCGGAAGTTCAAGTCGCTATCCTGACTGAAAACATCGTTAACTTGACTCAACATTTGCGGGAGCACAAGAAAGATCATCATTCCCGTCGTGGTTTGCTCAAGATGGTAGGTCAGCGTCGTAAACTGCTTGCTTACTTGAAAAACAATGATGTTAGACGTTACAGCGCATTGATCGAAAAACTCGGTCTACGTCGTTAGAACATGCGTAATGAAAAGCAACCTGGTTGTCCGCCGTCCGGGAAATTCGGATAAGCGGATTCGGGTTGCTTTTTGTAATAGATAAGACACATAATAAAGTTAAGATGAATTGAAATATAACAAATATAAATTACTAGGAGGGATTAAATGGTACAACGAATTGAAATGATGGTGGGCGGAAGACCGCTTTCGATCGAGACCGGCCGCCTTGCCAAGCAAGCGAATGCTGCGGTAACCGTGCAATATGGTGATACAGTCGTATTATGTACAGTAACAGCTTCAGCAGGTCCTAAGGACTTGGATTTCTTTCCACTAACCGTTAACTACGAAGAGCGTTTGTATGCTGTTGGTAAAATTCCAGGTGGATTCATTAAACGTGAAGGCCGTCCAAGCGAGAAGGCGATTTTGTCCAGCCGTCTTACAGACAGGCCTATTCGTCCGTTATTCCCTGAAGGTTTCCGGAATGATGTACAAGTAATGAATATGGTAATGAGCGTTGATCAGGATTGTTCACCGGAAATTGCGGCGATGATCGGTACCTCTGCTGCATTGTCTATATCTGATGTTCCTTTTGACGGTCCAATCGGCGGAGTAAATGTTGGTCGTATAAACGGACAATTCATTATTAATCCAACAGTTGAGCAGAATGAACAAACCGATATCTTCGTTGTGGTTGCAGGTACCAAAGATGCGATTATGATGGTAGAAGCGGAAGCGAATGAAGTTTCTGAGTCAGTCATGCTTGAAGCTATTATGTTCGGCCATGATGAAATTAAGAAAATCGTCGCAAAAATTGAAGAGCTTCAAGCTCTTGCTGGAAAACCAAAAATGGAAGTTAAGCTACATACCGTGAATGAACAAGTAAATGCAGATGTTCGTGCTTATGCATCCGCGCAATTGGTAGAAGCGATTAAGGTTGAAGAAAAGCACGCGCGTCAAGATGCGATAGATGCTGTAAATAGCGCTGCTGTTGCTCACTTTGAAGAGCAATATGCGGACACGCCAGAGCTGCTTTCCGATGTGAAAGAAGTGCTTTATGATATCGTTAAAGAAGAAGTTCGCCGTCTTATTTCTCATGATAAAGTACGTCCTGACGGCCGTTCGCTTGATGAAATTCGTCCAATTGAATGTGATGTAGCTATCCTACCGCGTACTCACGGTACAGGATTGTTTACACGTGGACAAACACAAGCATTAAGCGTTTGTACGCTTGGGGCGATGGGCGACGTTCAAATACTGGATGGTATTTCTCCAGAGGAAACCAAACGTTTCATGCATCATTACAACTTTCCTCCGTTCAGCGTAGGCGAGGCTCGTCCGCTCCGTCCTCCAGGCCGCCGCGAGATTGGTCACGGCGCACTAGGCGAGCGTGCTCTATCCAAAGTTATTCCTTCTGAAGCAGAATTCCCTTATACGATTCGTCTCGTTTCTGAGGTGTTGGAATCGAACGGATCTTCTTCACAAGCAAGTATTTGTGCAAGCACACTAGCTATGATGGATGCTGGGGTACCGATTAAAGCGCCAGTAGCAGGTATTGCAATGGGTCTAATCAAAGATGGCGATCAGTTTGCTATCCTTTCCGATATTCAAGGTATGGAAGATCATCTTGGAGATATGGACTTTAAAGTTGCTGGTACAGCTGAAGGCGTTACAGCTATTCAAATGGATATCAAGATTGCCGGTATTAACCGCGCTATTTTGGAGCAAGCTCTTGAGCAAGCACGCCAAGGACGTATTTTCATTTTGGGCAAAATGTTAGAAAGCCTGCCGACAACTCGGACAAGCTTATCCAAATACGCGCCGAAAATTTTGACGCTTCGCATTAATCCGGACAAAATCCGTGATGTCATTGGTGCAGGTGGTAAAATTATTAATAAAATTATTGAAGAAACCGGCGTGAAAATCGATATCGAGCAAGATGGCATGGTATTCATTGCATCCTCTAATGAGGAAATGAACCAGAAAGCTAAATCGATTATCGAAGGTATCGTCAAAGAGGTTGTTGTTGGTGAAATTTATGTCGGTACGGTTAAGCGTGTTGAGAAATTCGGCGCTTTCGTTGAGATTCTGCCGAACAAAGATGGACTTGTCCATATTTCACAGCTTTCTACTGAGCGCGTAGCGAAAACAGAAGATGTCGTTAACATTGGTGATCAGATTAAAGTTAAAGTAACAGAAATCGATCAACAAGGCAGAATTAATTTGTCTGCAAAAATTTTAATGACACCAGAAGTTTCATCGCAATAAACTGCTTGTTCTCAAGCGGATTTGTTAATAAGAGAAAAAAGAGCCAGATTCGATCTGACTCTTTTTGTTTTTTTAGCGTACCATTTTTTTGCTTTGCATAACTTGTAGTGATCTGCATAATCTCGTCCCATTTTTCATACATATGGATTAAATGCTTTCTATGAGGACAATGTAGAAGCAGAGGATCGAATATGAGAGTGGGGGAAGTTGATGGTAAGAAAAGCGGTTACGATTGCGGCAAGCATGCTCATGGTGCTTGTCTTCGTGAGCATAAATCAAGATGTATCACGTTTTCTTGCCTCATTAAAATACGGAGAAGCAAGGGCGGCATCTTCCCAGATTGATTTATCGGATACAAAGCGGCAAAGGCTCTTGTCGATCATTACCGCAGAAGCGGCGAAGCAAAATATAGCTCCGATCGATGCTCGAATTGATCGGGTTTGGAAAGCAATTCCTGGCTATAACGGGCTGGAGATTGATGTGGAAAAAACGCTTGAAACTGCTTTGCTGGCGCCTTCGGCTGACAATATCCGATTCATATACAAGGAAGTAGAACCCAAAATAACGCTGAATGACCTCGGTCCATATCCTATATATCGCGGCAACCCTAATAAGAAAATGATTTCTTTTATGATTAATGTGGCATGGGGCAATGAATACATAGAACCGATTTTAAAAACACTTAAGGGACAAAATGTAAAAGCTACATTCTTTTTTGATGGCAGCTGGTTGAAAAAAAATCCGGAAATCGCCAAGCAAATTCAAGCGGAAGGCCATGAGATGTCCAATCATGCGTATTCCCACCCAGATATGAAATTATTAAACCGCAATGACGCCTATATGCAAATAGCGAAAACAGAAGATTTATTGAAAACGACACTGAATGTATCGAACAAGTGGTTTGCTCCGCCATCTGGCTCCTTTAATCAAGCTACTGTGCAAATTGCGCATGAGCAAGGCCTGAAGACGGTTCTGTGGACGATTGATACGGTGGATTGGACGAAGCCATCTGCGGAATCCATTGTTCGCAAAATTTCATCTAAGCTTGAACCTGGCGCATTAATTCTGATGCATCCAACGGCATCGTCGCGAGATGCTTTACCTGGCATGATCGCTTCGGCAAAAGCAAAAGGCTATTCTATCGGGACGGTTAGCGATACGCTTTCTTCTGCGCGTATACCTCCTGCTGTTGAGGGTGCAGACGGATTCTGATATAGTAAAAACATTCATGTTCAAAGTGCATGCATACGACATTCGTTTTTTTAGAAACTATAGGAGGATCATTAGTGAATAAATATACGTTAAGCAATGGATTGCGCGTTGTCGTTGAATATATCCCAACTGTAAGATCTGTTTCGTTCGGTATTTGGGTGAAGACAGGTTCGCGTAACGAGACTCTTGAAAATAATGGGATCTCACATTTTATTGAACATATGCTGTTTAAAGGGACAGAGAATCGCACTTCAAAGGATATTGCCGATTTGTTTGATGGGATTGGCGGCAATGTGAATGCATTCACATCCAAAGAATATACATGTTATTTCGCTAAAGTGTTGGATGAGCATCTGCCGCTGGCAGTCGATGCCTTGTCGGATATGTTCTTTCATTCACAACTCGATCCGGAAGAGCTGGCGAAAGAAAAAAATGTTATTCTGGAAGAGATTTCGATGTATGAGGATACACCGGATGATAAGGTTCATGATGAAGCATCACGGGCGGCATTCGGAGACCATCCCCTTGCCTATTCTATTCTGGGGCTAGAAGACCGTTTGACGGCTATGACCTCGGATACATTGCGCGGTTATATGGACGAGATGTATACGCTGGAGAATACCGTAATTAGTGTTGCCGGCAATGTAGAAGAATCAAGCTTGCTTGCCTTATTGGAGAAATATTTCGGTGAATTCAAAAACAGCAAGCCTGCTTTGAAAACAATCGAGGCTCCATCCTTCCACGGTGATTATTTATTCTACAAAAAGAAGACGGAGCAAAATCATATTTGCGTATCTTTCCCAGGCTGTTCCATTACGGATTCAAATCTTTATGCGATGATCCTGCTCAACAACGCTCTTGGAGGCGGTATGAGCTCCAGGCTGTTCCAAGAGATTAGAGAGAAGCGTGGACTTGCTTATTCGGTATATTCCTATCACACTTCATATGCGGATACCGGACTATTTACTCTATACGCAGGAACAGCGCCTAAGCAGACGAAGGAAGTGCTCGATCTAACGATGGAGCAAATGAATGAGCTTTCAGTCAAGGGACTAGGTGAAGACGAATTGCACCGCGGCAAAGAGCAATTGAAGGGCAGTCTTATTCTGAGCCTGGAGAGCACAAGCAGCCGAATGAATCGTCTAGGCAAAAACGAGCTGATGCTTGGACAGCATTATACTCTTGATGAGCTGCTGAATCGGATTGATTCCGTTCAAATGTCAAATGTGATTGACGTCACAAAGCGAATGCTGTCTGTTCCATTCTCGGTAGCTATGGTTGGTTCAAACGACAAGGCAGCTAAACAACTGGGGAGGAATCAATTTGTTTCAAGTACTGTTTAAACGATTAGAAGGAAATGAAGATATCGCGATTCCGCGCAAAATGTCAGAATGGGCTGCTGGATTTGATCTGCAAGCAGCGGTAGGAGAGCCCGTCGTTCTGCAGCCGGGCGAGCGCCAGCTTATTCCTACTGGCTTTGCGATGGCAATGCCGGGTGAGCTGGAGGCACAAATAAGACCTCGCAGTGGACTTGCATACAAGCACGGCATCACATGCTTGAATTCACCAGGAACGATCGATGCCGATTACCGTGGAGAAGTTAAGGTGCTGCTTATTAATTTGGGCCAAGAGCCTTTTACGATAACCCGCGGTGAACGAATTGCTCAGATGGTATTTCAGCTGGTACCGGCAGTAATCATTGAAGAAGCAATGCAATTACCCGATACCGTTCGGGGCGCAGGCGGCTTTGGCCATACGGGCGTATAGTTAAATAGCATAGTATTACTCCAGTGAAGATCGGGCAAATGCCCGATCTTTTTTTATTCTTCACCACGCTCTGGGCGCAAGCATAAGATGGTTTAGAGTGTATAGCAAGAAAGGAGTGAAGCTTGATGCTAACAGGCGTTCAAGTGCTTCTGCTTGGCGGTGATGCAAGACAGCTTGAAGTCATCCGCAGGCTGACTGAATTGGATGCTGTTGTTACGATTTCGGGGTTTGACGGCCTGCATTCATCATTGGATGGTGCCGTGCAGGCAGAATTCGAAGAACAGCTTTTTGAAAATGTTGATGCCCTACTGCTGCCTGCAGTAGGCACGGATGAGAAAGGATATATCGATGCGGTGTTCAGTGACCGTCAGATGCAGTTGACTGAAAGCCACATTGCAAAGCTGCCAAAGCACTGTACAGTGTATACGGGAATGGCCAAACCATATTTGCGAAAACTATGCGAGCTGCAATCTTTGTCTTTAGTCGAGCTGTTTGATCGTGATGATGTCGCTATATACAACTCAATTCCAACCGCAGAAGGCGCCTTAATGATGGCGATTCAAAATACGGATATTACGATTCATGGATCATCAGCTATGGTGCTTGGGTTTGGTCGAACAGGGTTCACAATGGCTCGTACACTGCAGGGAATCGGTGCTAAGGTGAAGGTGGGAGTACGGCGTTCGGAGCACTTTGCGCGGGCGGCAGAAATGGGCTTCGAGCCTTTCTACATCAGTGGTTTGTTGCAGCATGTAAGCAATATTGACTTGCTTTTTAATACAATTCCGACTATGATAGTCACAGCACAAATTATCGCAAATCTACCTTCGCGGGCCGTAATAATTGACCTCGCATCGAAGCCCGGCGGAACGGATTTCCGCTTTGCTGAGAAGCGGGGAATTAAAGCAATGCTCGCACCCGGACTTCCCGGTATCGTCGCACCTAAGACAGCTGGTCGTATCATAGCGGAATGCTTATCACAGTTGATTTTGGACGATACGATTAAGCGGGGGAATGGGATATGAATTGGTCTGAAATTACAGTGGGCTATGCTCTGTCAGGCTCGCACTGTACATTTGCTGAGGTTATGCCTGAAATCAAACGGTTCGTCGATGCGGGCGCGAATGTAGTGCCGATCGTTTCGAATACGATTATGACAACTGACACGAGATTTGGATCTTCTGAGGACTGGCAGACACAGTTGAAGTCGATTACAGGCAACGAGCTGATATCCACGATTGTGCAGGCAGAGCCGCTAGGGCCTTCCAAGCTGCTAGACGTACTAGTAATAGCGCCTTGTACAGGGAATACGACTAGCAGATTAGCTAACGCGATTACGGACAGCGCAGTATTGATGGCTGCCAAAGCGCAAATGCGTAACGGCCGCCCACTCGTGCTTGCTATTTCGACAAATGATGGATTAGGTTTAAATGCCGCTAACATAGCGAAGCTACTAGTGGCTAAACATATTTATTTTGTTCCGTTCGGCCAAGACAATCCTGTGCAGAAGCCTAATTCGCTTGTTGCAAGAATGGACTTGATTATGGAAGCTTGCGAAGCAGCCCTTCAAGGGAAGCAGCTGCAGCCGCTTCTTGTCGAACGCAGTCATTGACACATGCAGAGAGGGGAGACGACAACAAATGTCGAATCAGAAAATGTTTAATGTTGCTGTAGTAGGAGCAACAGGCGCAGTAGGGGAACAAATACTAAAATTACTCGAGACTAGAAACTTCCCAATCCAAGAGCTTAAGCTATTATCGTCTGCTCGTTCAGCAGGCACCAAAATTACATTTAAAGGCGAAGAGCTTACTGTTCAAGAAGCTACTCCGGATAGCTTTAAAGGTGTAGAAATCGCTTTATTCAGCGCAGGCGGAGATGTTACGAAAGCTTTGGCTTCGCACGCTATCGGCCATGGCGCAGTTTGCATTGACAATACGAATGCCTATCGCATGGACGAGAACACACCGCTTGTTGTTCCAGAGGTGAATATCGAGAAGGTTAGCGAGCATAAGGGCATAATCGCTAATCCGAACTGCTCAACCATTCAAATGGTAGCAGCACTTAAGCCGCTTCAGGATCGTTATGGCATTTCGCGTGTAATTGTATCCACTTATCAAGCTGTATCGGGTGCCGGAAGCCGTGCAATCGATGAAATGCTGCGTCAGACGCAAGCGGTTCTAAATGGCGAGGATGTAAATGCAGATATTTTGCCAGTAGGCTCATTGCCTGTGAAGCATCAAATCGCATTTAATGCTATCCCTCAAATCGATAAATTCCAAGAGAACGGCTATACGCTCGAGGAAATGAAAATGGTTCGTGAAACAAAAAAAATATTGGGTGATGAATCCATCGAGGTTACTGCAACCTGCGTACGTATCCCGGTCGTTTACGGTCACTCGGAATCCTTATTTGTTGAACTTAAAAACAACTACGATTTGGAAGAAGTCAAGCAGCTCTTAGCGGATGCTCCGGGCATTACGCTCGTTGATGATCCTGCGAATCAGCAATACCCGCTAGCGACAGATGCTGCCGGCAAACCGGATGTATTTGTCGGTCGCTTGAGACGTGACCTTGGTCATGAGCGCGGACTTAATATGTGGATCGTCTCCGATAACCTGCTCAAAGGCGCAGCTTGGAATGCCGTACAAATCGCAGAACATATTGCAAAAGGTTAAACTATTAAGTAAGGGGTAATAAGCTTCTTCTTCCAGGGATCGATTACGGAGGATAACTATATGCGCATCCTGATTCAGAAATTCGGGGGCACCTCGCTATCAACCGATCATGCCAGAGAACATGTTATCCGTCATATCAGTAGAGAACGCAATAACGGGTTTGCTGTAGTAGTCGTAGTTTCCGCGATGGGCCGTCAAGGCGATCCTTACGCGACAGATACGCTGCTGCAGCTCATTCGCGATAACGGCGATCAATTGCCGGCACGCGAGCGGGATATGCTGTTAGGCTGCGGAGAAATTATTTCTGCAGCCGCTTTATGCAGTGTACTGGCATACAGCGGCATCAGTGCCGTTGTTTTAACTGGAGGACAGGCGGGCATACTTACCGACGAGCAGTACGGGCAAGCGAGAATTAAAGAAATTCATCCGGAGAAGATACTGAGTCACCTTCATTCCGGGAAAGTAGTAATCGTTACGGGCTTCCAAGGCAGCACGGTACAGGGAGATTTGACCACGCTTGGACGCGGCGGCAGTGATACATCCGCTACTGCGCTAGGCGCTGCGCTGCGTGCGGAGCTTGTTGAAATTTATACAGATGTTAGCGGTATATTGACAGCCGATCCCCGCATCGTACAAGAAGCTAAGCCTTTGCCGATTGTAACGTATGCGGAAATATGCAATATGGCACGCCAAGGTGCCAAAGTTATTCATCCAAGAGCTGTTGAAATCGCGCAGCAGGCTCGGATTCCTCTTCGGGTACGTTCCACCTTTACGGAGGATACAGGTACTCTCGTTACGGATTCCCTCGAAATGAAAGCTGATTTAATGGTAAAAGACAGACATGTGACGGGTATTGCACATGTTTCCGGTATTACTCAAATTTCAGTGAAAGCAATTGAAGGTCGAGATGATGTGCAGCTGCAGGTTTTTCAATCTATGGCTAGGCATCGTATTAGCGTCGACTTTATTAATGTAACGCCTAGCGGCGCTATTTATACTGTTTTTGACAAAGATGCGAAGCGGGCTGTCGAGGTACTGAAAGAAGGCGGCTTCGCGCCTTCTGCCATAAACAGCTGTGCAAAGGTTTCAGTAATAGGCGGTGGCATGAATGGAGAACCTGGCGTCATGGCGCGGATAGTGGAAGCGTTGACGGAGCGGGGGATACCGATCATGCAATCTGCTGATTCAAATACAACGATTTGGGTGCTCGTTCGTGAAGCGGATATGGCGGAGGCATTACGCTCTCTCCACGCGAAGTTCGAGCTTCATCGATAGAGAGCAACACTTTAGGAGGAATTCAAATGGAATTTGGAAGATTGATTACCGCAATGGTAACCCCTTTCGATGCGGACGGGCAAATTGATTGGCAAACGACAGGCCGATTAATTGATTATTTAATTGAGGAGCAGCAAAGCGATAGTCTTGTCGTATCCGGAACTACTGGAGAATCGCCGACGCTCTCTGATGATGAGAAGTTGGAGCTGTTTCGATTTGCTGTTAAGCACGCGAATGGACGTTGCAAGATTATTGCCGGTACGGGCAGCAATAACACGGCCCATTCCATCCATTTGACTCAGAATGCAGAGAAAGCGGGCGTAGACGGTATTTTGCTTGTTGCGCCTTATTATAACCGTCCCAGCCAAGAAGGGCTCTATCAGCATTTCAAGGCGGTTGCGGAAGCAACAGCATTGCCGGTTATATTGTATAACGTAGAAGGCCGGACAGGTGTCAATATTTCGGTCGAAACAACTCTTCGCTTGGCAGAGATTAACAATATCGTGGCGACGAAGGATTGTGCATCAACGGATCAATTAACACAAATTATTAGCGGCGCTCCTGCCGGTTTCCTCGTATATAGCGGTGATGACAGTGCTACATTGCCGACATTGGCTATTGGCGCATATGGAATAATTAGTGTTGCCAGCCATATTATCGGTGCACAAATGAAACAGCTTATTCAATCTTACGTGAATGGGGATGTTCAGGAGGCGGCTCGCCTTAATGGAACATTGTTTCCAATCTTTAAAGGACTTTTCCATTGTCCTCATCCTGTTCCAAACCCAGTTGCAGTTAAATACGCATTAGGATTGAAGGGATTTTCGGTCGGTGGAGTTAGACTTCCGCTTGTTGAAGCAAACGAGCAAGAAGCCGCATTCTTACGCAATTTGATCGTATAAATAGACGATTTCATTGATTGCAGCCGGTGCTTTCAGCATCGGTTTTATTTTTTTGGGAAACATATTGGATAATAGCTTTAACGGGTTTCACTTGTATTCCAGCTTTTTCTTCATGTATAATGAGTTCAAGTGACTGGGTGCGGCAAATATTTAGATATGAATAAAACGTCAGAGCGGCATCTGACGATTACAACCATATGGTTATAAAATGGTTTGGCATCACAACACCAGAATTATGATTGAAAGCCATAAGTTTCAAGAAATCAATACATGATAGCGAACCTTTAAGCTTCGCTATTCAAGAATGCTCTTGAATCACTTAAGCAATGCAAAATACAAAATATAACAAAATGATTACGAAGCAGCTATGCTTCGCAAAATTTTAAGGAGGTAAAGATACACTTGTCTAAGAAGAACAATCAAGATAAATTGCTCATTTTTGCACTAGGCGGAGTAGGCGAGATTGGAAAAAATATGTACGTCATTCAGTACAATAATGACATTGTTGTAGTTGACTCGGGATTGAAGTTTCCAGAAGAGGACATGCTCGGTATCGATATAGTTATTCCGGATATTTCATACTTGACTGAAAATCGTGATAAAGTTCGCGGAATTATCATTACTCACGGTCATGAGGATCACATCGGCGGATTGCCATACGTACTGAAAAGCTTAAATGTGCCGCTTTATGCAACAAAACTAACACTAGGACTTATTGAAGGGAAATTGAAGGAAGCTGGTTTGCTTGGGGAAACAAAACGTATCCTTATTAATGCAGAAAGCGAAATTCAATTAGGCTCGATCCGTGCTTCGTTCTTCAGAACAAACCACAGTATTCCAGATTCCGTTGGCGTAAGCTTGGATACACCGGAAGGAACAGTCGTTCATACTGGTGACTTCAAATTTGATCATACTCCAGTTAACGAGCAATTCGCTGATTTGCAGCGCATCGCTGAAATTGGTAAACGCGGAGTTCTAGCTTTATTGTCTGACAGTACCAATGCAGAGCGTCCAGGTTATACTCCATCTGAAGCTCAAGTAGGAGACAATCTAGAGGATATTTTCCGTAAATCATCCCAGCGTGTAGTTGTAGCTACGTTTGCTTCCAATGTACACCGGATTCAACAAATTATTAATGCAGCAATCGCAACACGCCGCAAAATTGCTGTTGTTGGCCGCAGTATGGTTAACGTCGTTGGTATCGCTTCCGATCTTGGTTACTTAAATATTCCAGAAGGAATGATTATTGAACCGGAAGAAGTAAATAAATTGGCTGCAGATCGTGTTGTCATTTTATGTACAGGCAGTCAAGGAGAGCCAATGTCAGCACTTACACGTATGGCACGTTCAACACACCGCAAGGTGGATATTTTGCCAGGTGATACGGTTATTATTGCAGCAACTCCAATTCCGGGTAATGAGCGTTATGTTGGCCGTACAGTCGATGAATTATTCCGTTTAGGAGCTAATGTCATTTATGGCAATGGATCCGTATCTGGCGTTCACGTTTCCGGACACGGAAGCCAAGAAGAATTAAAGCTTATGCTTAATCTAATTAAACCTAAATACTTTATTCCAATTCACGGTGAATATCGTATGCTTCGTCAACATGCTAAGCTCGGTGAGGCTGTTGGTATTGATCGTTCCAATATTTTTGTCATCGATAATGGTGATACAGTTGAATTCCAGAACGGTACTGGCCGAAAAGGTTCAAAGGTACAAGCCGGAAACGTTTTAATAGATGGACTCGGTGTAGGCGATGTAGGAAATATCGTACTGCGTGACCGTAAGCTATTGTCTCAAGACGGTATATTGGTCGTCGTTGTTACACTCAGCAAGCAGGATGGCGCAATCCTTTCGGGCCCAGATATTATTTCTCGCGGTTTCGTATATGTGCGTGAATCGGAAGGTCTGCTCGATGAGGCTAACCGAATCGTAACTTCAACTTTAACACGTCTGATGAATGATAAAGTCAATGAATGGGCATCTCTGAAAACAAATGTTAAAGATGCGCTTGGTCGGTTTCTGTACGAGCAAACTCGTCGCCGCCCGATGATTTTACCTATCATTATGGAAGTATAATATTAAACTTGAATAATCTAGAGGATCGCTTGTTCCATCCGCCTAATGCCGCGGCGGACTCAAGTGGTCCTCTTTTTGGGTTTTGGCGTAATGAATGTGCATAAATTTGATGTACGACCCCATACTAGGATGAGCATTATTTCACATGAGGGGGTTGTATATGATGTGGCAAACGCATATGAATCTGGAAGCAGAACAGAATGAACCAAACGGTGATGTGAAGAATACAGGAAATCCAGTCGTGGATACGATTCAGCAGCTAGGTCAAACCTCAACGCCTGCACCAGCGGAGTCCAACATTTTTTGTATGACCATTATTGGGCAAGTAGAAGGACATCTCGTTCTTCCTCCGCAAAACAAGACGACAAAATACGAGCATGTCATTCCACAATTAATCGCAGCTGAACAAAACCAAAAAATCGAAGGCGTATTTATCGTTCTAAATACGGTAGGCGGCGACGTAGAAGCGGGGCTTGCCATTGCGGAAATGATATCTTCCTTGTCCAAGCCAGCCGTAACACTTGTTCTTGGCGGTGGACATTCTATCGGTGTTCCCATTGCCGTTGCTGGCGACAAATCGTTTATTGCGGAAACTGCGACAATGACCATTCACCCCATTCGCTTGAACGGCTTAGTTATCGGTGTGCCCCAAACGTTCGAATACTTGGATAAAATGCAGGAGCGAATTATTCGTTTTGTAACATCTCACTCCAATGTGAGTGAGCATACCTTTAAAGAACTCATGTTCAAGACTGGCGATCTGACGCGAGATATTGGTACAACCGTAATTGGAGCTGATGCGGTAAAGCATGGCTTAATCGATGCAGTAGGCGGTTTAGGAGAAGCTCTGCGTGAGCTGAATCAACGGATTGAGATATATAAGCAGCGGAAAACGACGGAGGGACCACAACAATGACACTCTATACGACTATGCCGCTTGAGCTTGTTCTGAAGGGCTATGAGGACGATGTAGAGGCCACACAGGAAGTTTGGGTAAGCGGGATCAAGATGCAGGTCGTCCCGATCGCAGCCGATATGGGCAAAATTGTTCGCCTCCTGGATTGCAGCTTGAATGATTATTTGAATCCGAGCTTTACACCTGGCTCGATTGTTCGATATCAATCAACTCCAAACTGATGTTCGTACGAATGTCTCATAGGCACATTTGTCCACCTATGGTATAATCTTTTATCAGAGGTGACGGATTTGGCTAAGAAAAAGAGACGCAAAAAATCGATTGGCACAAACCTAAAATACGAAGTATACGGCATCCTGCTTATAACTATATCAATCATCGCTCTGTCTGGAGAAGCGGCTGTTGGGCGCTCGTTATCTAAATTATTTGGACTTGTGCTCGGTAAGTTTTATTTCGTGCTAGCTTTATTAGGGATTGTAATCGGACTAACGGTTATGGTCAAGCGAACGTGGCCGCGCGGCTGGACTAACAGACGGACCGGCCTTCTTATCGCTGTGCTTGCTTTCACGCTTATGAGCTCTATTTCTGAAATCGATCAGAAGCTCGGTCCGGCAGCTGATTTGAGTGGCGGCATGATATTCTCACAGCTTAGTTCGGATATGAAATCGTCGTTAATTCAGGTTTCAACTAATGGTGATTCACCAATAAGAGACAAAGAAATTAGCGGCGGATATGTCGGCGCTATTCAATATTCTTTGTTTTTCTCTCTTTTTGGCTATTACGGCGCTAAGTTAATCATGTTTGTGATGTTTGCGATCTCGATCATGTTGATGACAGGCAAATCTTATGTAGAGCTTGGTAGAATGACTACGTCCAAGGCTCAGCGAATGTTCAAATTGTTAGGGGCGAAATGGGCAAAGCGCTCATCCCTGCGCGCTGCGGCAGTTGCCAATGCTGCTGTCGCTCACACGGATGCTGATGATGAAGATGATAAGATGGATGATGATCATGACAGTTACGTTATTTCACCGCCTAAGAAGAAGCGGTCTTTGTTTTTCTCTTGGAAACAGGAGCAGCAGGCGCAGAAACAATCTAGCGAGCAGGCGGATCATGATGAATGGGACATTGAGCCCAATACGTCTGTAATCAATAGAAACAGCAAGCCAGCATGGGATACTGATTATGAACAGCCGTGGGAAAGCACAGGCGTTTCATTGCCTAATACGGACAATATCGATTTAGATCAGAATGACCACGCCCCTTGGGATGATGCGAAACCAAGCTTGGTCACTGATCCAGCACAGCCTGAAGAACTTCCTACAGCAGTATGGGACAGCAGCAATCCTGCTGAGGATGTGGAGCCTGCAGACGGAGCAGAAATCGATGATATAGAAGAAGATCAGCTTCCAGAAGAGTTTGCAATGGAAGCTGTACCGAGCCCAGTAGAAGCATCTGAAGTTTTAGTATTGGATGTGAACAGCAGTTCATCTCCAAACGACAATGCGCCGAAGCGACCGATCACAGAAGTGGAGGCAAATACGGTCAAGCCTTATTTGCTTCCTCCCTTTTCATTGCTGACCAAACCGAATCAGCTGGCGAGAAATGCGGACGCTACCGACATGTATGATTCAAGAAGAAAGCTGGAAGCAACGCTTGAGAGCTTTGGCGTGCGTGCTAAAGTACTTGATGTTGTTCGCGGGCCTGCTGTTACTCGCTATGAGGTGCAGCCAGCTACAGGTGTTAAAGTTAGCCGGATCGTAGGCTTAACGGATGATATTGCACTTGCGCTTGCAGCCAAAGACATCCGGATGGAAGCGCCAATTCCCGGAAAATCGGCAATCGGAATTGAAGTGCCTAATATGGAAGTATCGGTTGTTACGATGCGGGAGGTTATGGAAACAGCTACTTTCCAAAATTCGGCTTCAAAATTATCAATCGCCTTCGGCCGTGATATATCAGGCCAGACGATTGTAGGCAATTTAGCCAAAATGCCGCATTTGCTTGTTGCTGGTGCAACGGGATCAGGAAAATCAGTTTGTATTAACGGCATTATTACGAGCATTTTGTATAAGGCTACTCCTGATGAAGTGAAATTTCTTATGATTGATCCGAAGATGGTGGAATTAAATGTGTATAATGGCATTCCACACTTGCTTGCGCCGGTTGTAACGAATCCGAAACGTGCTTCGCTCGCATTGAAAAAAATTGTAGTGGAAATGGAGAAGCGGTATGAGCTCTTTTCTAAATCAGCTACGCGCAATATTGAAGGCTATAATACTTTAATGGCTGATAATCCAGCCGCAGTGCTGCCATATATCGTTGTTATTGTTGATGAGCTGGCTGACTTAATGATGGTTGCTGCCAATGATGTTGAGGATTCCATTGCGAGGCTTGCCCAAATGGCACGTGCAGCGGGTATACACCTTATTATTGCAACGCAGCGGCCTTCAGTCGATGTCATAACAGGAGTCATTAAAGCTAATATCCCTTCGCGTATTGCTTTCGGCGTATCCTCGCAGGTTGACTCGAGGACTATACTGGATATGGTAGGAGCCGAGAAGCTGCTGGGACGCGGCGATATGCTCTTCTTGCCTGTAGGCATGTCCAAGCCGATTAGGGTGCAGGGAGCCTTCTTATCGGATCAGGAAGTGGAACATTTGGTTACATATGCTCGTGGACAAGCAGAAGCAGAATACAAGGAAGACCTGGTACCTGAGGTGGAGGAAGAATCCAATGATCCTGCCGAGATACTGGACGAGCTTTATGATCAGGCGGTGCAAATTATTTTGGATGCCAAGCAAGCTTCCGTTTCTCTGCTGCAGCGCAGAATGAGAATTGGTTATACGAGAGCGGCTAGATTAATTGACCAAATGGAAGCCCGTTCTATCGTAGGACCTTATGAGGGCAGTAAGCCCCGTGAAGTATTAATTACAATGGATCAATATCAAGCGGGACAAATCAGCTCATAATTTCCGTTGATTGTATGAATCGGGATATAAATGCATAGAAAAGGGATGCTTTTCTCATACTAAAGTTAGGTAACGCTACCTTAAGCGAACTAACTTGCAAGAGAAAGGCAGATCCCATCATGAGAAATCGTTTGATTGTGGTGACCTCGATTATTGTACTGCTATTGTTCGGCTCCTTCTCGCTGCTGCGCGGTGAACATAGAGGAGCGACAGAAACATTCAGCAATGCAACACTAAAGGTCGGTTCCTCAGGTCAAGACGTATATGAGCTGCAAGGACGTCTAACGCATCTAGGTTATTTCAACGGTCCGATTGACGGAAAGTTTGGACCAGACACGAAAAATGCAGTCACCTGGTTCCAATGGAAGTTTGGATTGAAATCAGACGGAGTAGTCGGTGCAAAAACAAAGCTAAAGCTTTGGGAAGCAACGAAAGCATGGGCGCCCTCAGAAACAACATCGCCTCCTGCGTCTAATACCGGCTCTGGCTCCAAAGAAAACATGCCGACGTCAAACAGGCTGAATTTAACAGAAAATGATCTGAAGATTATGGCCAATGCCGTATACGGTGAATCACGCGGTGAGCCGTACGAGGGACAAGTAGCTGTAGCTGCTGTTATACTCAATCGACTCAAATCGCCAAGCTTTCCGAACACGATCTATGGCGTTATTTTTCAGCCTGGCGCATTCACTGCGGTTGCTGACGGGCAAATTTGGCTAACACCAAATGCCAAAGCAAGAGAAGCAGTTGAAGATGCTCTAAATGGAATGGATCCGTCAGGAGGTTGTATTTACTACTTCAACCCGGATACGGCTACGTCAAAATGGATTTGGACTCGAACACAGATCAAGACGATCGGCAAGCATATTTTCTGTATATAACCATACACTGTTAAATGGATGGAAGCAGCCGTACTGCCTTGAGCAGCAGCGGTTGCTTCTTCCATTTCCGATAGGTTAGAATGGTATAGGGAATTGCCTAATGGAATAGATTTACTCTATAACGCGCCGTTGAAAGGAGCAAACCGAGTGACCCAATTCGAAAGAGGCCAGCTGCAGCGTATAAGGCTGCATGTGCTGCCAACTAAACGATTCAAAACGTTTGCGATTTCTTTATTTGCAGGCCTTACCCTTGAGGAAGCAACGGTTACGCCGGTAGCGCTTATTCCCTTTGTTCTTAGAAGAGGAACTGCTAATACGCCCGAGACGATTGCTTTCCGCGAGAAGCTTGATGATTTATATGGAGCCGGCTTTGGCTTCGACGTTTACAAAAGAGGCGATTCTCAAATTGTCCAATTCCGTATGGATGTTATAAATGATAAATTCGTGTCATCGAATAGCTCTTTGCTTTCTGAATCCCTTCAATTTTTAGGTGATGTTCTTACAAACCCTTTGCTGGAGAACGGCGGATTCAACAAAAAATATGTAGAAGCAGAAAAAATAACACTCAAAAAACGCCTTGATGCCATCGTGAATGATAAAATTCGATATGCGGCTGAACGCTGCTTAGAGGTCATGTGTGCGGATGAACCATACCGCCTGCATCCGCTTGGAAGAAAAGAAGATATCGATGCCATAACGCCTGCTGCCTTGTTTGAGCACTATGAGCAATGGCTGGATAACGCAGCGCTAGATTTGTATGTTGTAGGCGATACGACGCTAGAAGAGGTAACTGGACTTGTTACAGAAGCGTTTAGGCTGAAGACTGGCTCGCCTTCTCCGTATTCGAAGCCAAATATTGAACATAAGGTTCAAGAAGTGAAGAAAGTGACAGAACGTATGGAGGTCAGCCAAGGCAAGCTGAACTTGGGTCTTCGTATTGGAGTCGGTTATGAGGATGAAGAATACCCGGCCGCTCTTATGTACAATGGGATTCTCGGCGGGTATCCGCACTCCAAGCTTTTCTTGAATGTTCGGGAGAAAGAAAGCTTGGCTTATTATGCGGCATCCCGTCTGGATGGGCATAAAGGCTTGTGCACCATTCAATCGGGCATTGAATTCGCAAATTATGAGCGTGCGCTTGCCATTATCGAAGAGCAGCTTGAAAGCATGCGTCAAGGAAAGCTGTCGGAACTGGAGCTTAACCAGACGAAAGCGATGATCTCCAATCATCTTCGCGAGCTTCAGGATTCAGCTTATGAGATGATTGCTTACGATTTCAATAGTGTATTGACTGGCAAGCAGCGCAGCGCACAGCAGCTGCTTGAACAAGTTCAAGCAGTCACCGCCGAAGACATTGTCAAGGTAGCGGATCGCGTGCAGCTGGATACGATTTACTTTTTACGCGATCGAAAGGAGGCATAAAGGATGCAAACCCTTAACTATCCAAACGTGCAGGAGACCCTATACAGGGAAGTGCTCGATAATGGGCTTGAAGTCATTGTTCTGCCGAAGGAAGGCTTCAATAAGACGTACGCTACGTTCGCAACGAAGTACGGGTCTGTAGATAATCGTTTTTCGGTCGGAAATGAACCGCCAGTCAAGGTGCCCGACGGAATAGCCCATTTCTTGGAGCACAAAATGTTCGAAGAGCCTACGGGTGATATATTTGCAATATTTGCCTCACAAGGAGCTTCGGCCAATGCTTTTACAAGCTTTGACCGAACGGTATATTTATTTTCCGCAACGGAACAAATCAATGCTAATTTAGAGACGCTCATTAATTTCGTCCAAAACCCTTATTTCACGGATGCAAATGTAGAAAAGGAAAAGGGGATTATTGAACAAGAAATTAATATGTATCGCGATAATGCGGACTGGCGAGTCTACTTTGGCTTAATCGATGCGCTTTATCATGAGCATCCTGTTCATATAGATATTGCTGGAACGGTGGATTCCATTAGACAGATTGATAAGGAAACTCTCTATCGCTGTTACGAAACCTTCTACCATCCTTCGAATATGCTGCTTTTTGTAGTAGGAGGGGTAACAGCAGAGGAAGTATTCGAGCTCGTTCGCAAAAATCAGAGCAGCAAATCATTCAAACCGCAAGGAGACATAAAGCGCTATTTCGAGAATGAACCCGTTTCTGTGAAAATACCGCGGAAAGTGACAGAGCTGCCTGTTTCACTTCCTAAATGCATGTTGGGCTTCAAAGAAAAGGACGCCAACCTTGAAGGAGAAGCTTTGCTGCGGCAGGAAGTTACAACAAAGCTCATGCTTGATGCGTTGATCGGATCAAGCTCTAAGCTTTACCAACAGCTTTATGAATCGGATCTAATATCAGATTCCTTTGGCCATGAATTTAATTCCAGCACAGGTTATGCTTTCTCGGTGATTGGCGGCGACACGCCTAATCCCGATGAGCTCATTAAGCAAATTCGTCTAGGTGTGGAAGCCGTATTGGCTGCTGGCATAGAGCCGGAAGCGTTCGAACGATCCAAACGCAAAAAAATCGGCGGATATTTGCGCATGCTCAACTCCCCAGAATCGATTGCCGGCGAATTTACAAGATATCGTTTTCGCGACAGCAATTTGTTTGATTTGCTGTATTTGTATGAAAGCTGCACGCTGAATGAAGTAAATGCGCGGCTGCGTGAGCATTTTGACTTCGAGCAGCTAGCAGTCTCGATCGTGAAACAGCCGTCTGCATGAAGACGCTGCAGCAAATGACGGTTTTGGTTACCGGGGGAAGCCGCGGCATCGGGGCAGCTATTGCCAAACGATTCGCCGCGGAGGGTGTCAACATCGTCATTCATTATTTACATTCGCATGAAACCGCGAACGAAACGGCACGAACTTGTATGGCGCTGGGCGCCAATGTACTTACCATTTCGGCAGATTTGCGCTCGAAGGAACAGCTTGAGCGCATGCGTGAGAAACTGGAGAGCCATAACATGCTTCCAGATATTTTGGTAAATAACGGGGCTATTTCCCATTTTGGCATGCTTATGGATGTAACGGAGGAAGAATGGGACGATGTAATGGCCGTAAACCTAAAAGGAATGTTCCTTTGCTCGCAGCTATTTATGCCGGGCATGATTGCGCAGAGGTTCGGCCGGATCATTAATGTATCATCGATTTGGGGCATGTCAGGCGCTTCCTGCGAGGTGCTCTATTCCACAACCAAGGGCGGCATGAACGCATTCACGAAGGCGCTGGCGAAAGAGCTGGCGCCCACTGGCGTCACTGTGAATGCGGTTGCCCCAGGCGCGGTGGATACCGATATGATGAATGGCTTTAATGATGAGGAGAAGGCTGCACTGGAGCAAGAGATTCCGATCGGACGCTTCGGTTCTACGGATGAAATTGCTTCACTCGTTTATTTCTTGGCGCTGCCGGAGTCTTCCTATATAACTGGACAAATCATAAGCCCCAATGGCGGCTGGCATACCTAGCTTTTAGACAATTGAATCATAGGACAAGCCGGCTTGCATAATATAAGCGGCTTAGAGACAAAATAATGAATGTTGATGATTCTTTTCTATACCTTTAGGAGGCGAAGGAAAAATGTCAACTGTCCTTTCAAATTTTTCAACGTGGAAGCAATTTTTGGAAGAACGTGTGTCTCAGGCTAAAAGTATTGGAATGACAGATGAAACCATTTCGACTTTAGCCTATGAAATCGGCACCTTTCTCGATGAAAAGGTCGACCCGAAAAATGAGGAAGAGCGCGTGCTGAAGCAGCTATGGGATGTGGGCGATGAGGCAGAACGAAAAACGATCGCCGGCTTAATGGTTAAGCTCGTCCAGAAATCATAGCAGTCTAATGCATAAAGACGATTTTTTCGTCAACAGAAGCAAGAGCAGGAAAGCCTCCCCCAAGGAGGCTTTTCTGCAATGTTTCTGTTTGGGTTGCAGGATTGTGATGAAAATTGTAGAATAATGTTTTATGACGAGGGTTTCCTTCATAAAAATAATTCCTTCGATTTGAACAGGTTTAGGACGGTGGCAGCTTTGGAGTCGAAACAGTGGTACATGGAATACAAAATACATAAGAACCGACCCGGCTTGTTAGGAGATATCGCATCCTTATTAGGTATGCTAGAGGTTAACATCATGACGATCAACGGTGTAGAGGACCGCACTCGCGGCATGCTTCTGCAGACGGATGACGACGAGAAAATCGAGCTTCTTGGCAAAATGCTTCAAAAGGTTGATAATATTACCGTAAATAAATTGCGAACGCCAACGATAGTTGATATACTGGCTGTTCGTCATGGACGTTATATTGAGCGCGATTCAGATGATCGGAAAACGTTTCGGTTTACGCGCGACGAGCTTGGAATATTGGTTGATTTCTTAGGCGAGGTGTTTAAAAGGGACGGCAATCAGGTTATTGGTTTAAGGGGAATGCCGCGGGTAGGCAAAACGGAATCTATTATTGCGGGAAGCGTATGCTCGAACAAACGTTGGACATTTGTGTCCTCCACGCTGCTGCGCCAAACCGTCCGCAGTCAGCTCTCAGAGGATGAGATGCAGCCAAACACTATATTTATTATTGACGGAATTGTAAGCACCATTCGTTCAAACGAGAAGCATTATGGATTGCTTCAAGAAATTATGGCCATGCCATCGACGAAAGTCATTGAGCATCCGGATATTTTCGTGAAAGAATCGCAATATGATTATAGCCATTTCGATATTATTGTCGAGCTCCGCAATACGCCGGATGAAGAAATATCCTACGAGAAATTTACAACACACTATACAGACGATTTCTAATCGGAAGGAGGCCGTCTCATGTCTGAATTAGGCGCATTGCTTCGAGAGGCGAGAGAACAGCGTGGACTATCGCTTGAAGATATTCAAGAAACGACAAAAATTAGAAAACGATATTTGGAAGCCATTGAAAGTGGGGATCATAGGGTTCTGCCAGGTCCATTCTATGTACGTGCATTTGTGAAAAGCTATTCAGAAGCAGTTGGATTAGACCCAGATGAAGTGCTTCGTTTGTATCAGCATGAAGTGCCTTCTGCCCAAGTGGAGCAAACCGTGGAGCCGCTTGCTGCAAGAGCGCCGCGTCGAGTCAAATCACAATCATCGGAGCGGTTAGGCAAGATAGGCTTCAATATTATGATGTGGTCATTTCTTATTTTGATACTTGTTGTTCTATGGGTTTATGTTATTAATAAGGATCCTGCTCCTCCCGAAAAGGTCGATCAAAACACGGCTATTACGGATGCCTCCGAGCCGCCTTCTACTAATACAGGAAACCAAGGAAATAATCCTACTACCGGTGCGCCAATATCGACACCCGAGCCGACACCGACTCCGGCCCCTACAACGGTTACCTTTGCGAGCATTGTCGGCAAAGCCGATCAATATGATATAGGCCCTGCGGGCAGCGCCCATAAAATTGAAATTAAAATTGAAGGCGGTAGAAGCTGGGTAGAGGTACGCAAAGAAGGCAGAAATGGCGAGAAGCTGTATTCTGCCAATGCGGAGCCGGATACGACGCAATCCTATGATTTAACGGGTGTGATTTACATCAATGTGGGTAGAGCCGATTTGGTGAAAATTACAGTGGACGGCGTTCTCGTACCGGATGGAGATAGAGCGGGCTCCAAGAAGCTGCTGCTTAATCCAATAGGCGCTCCGGCTGATGGGAAGGATGCTGTTGACGCTACTCCAAACAGCACGGATGCAGCAAAAACGGAATAATGATTATTTGTAATAAAGGAGAGATTTAAATGGCTTCAGAAAATGCTTTCGATATTGTATCTAAGGTGGACATGCAGGAGCTTTCAAATGCTATTCAACAAGCTGAGCGTGAGATTGAAACTCGCTTTGATTTCAAAGGCAGCAAGAGCTCCATTAAGCTGGAGAAAGAAGAATTAGTTATCGCATCTGAGGATGAGTACAAGCTAAAAAGTGTTATTGATATTTTATTATCCAAAATGATCAAGCGCGGCGTTCCTATTAAAAATTTGGATTATGGCAAAATAGAAGGCGCCTCAGCAAATAGCGTACGCCAGCGGATTAAGCTTAGACAAGGAATTGAACAGGACGTTTCCAAGAAAATAAACATCTTAATTCGCGATTCGAAATTGAAAGTTAAAAGTTTGATCCAAGGCGATCAGATCAGAGTATCTGGTAAGAGCCTTGACGATTTGCAAGCGGTTATGAAGCTTCTAAGAGAAGCGGATTTGCCTGTGGAGCTGCAATTCACTAATTATCGCTCCTAACCTAAGAAAGCTTCGTTTCTGGTGTATTGCCTAGAAACGGGGCTTTTCGTTTGGAAGTAGATCTTACTCCAAGCAGGAGAACAGCTGGTTTTGACACGTGTATTTGCATGTATTATACTGATTTAGACAGCTTTACGGAAGGATCTGGGGGATAGACAGATGATCATGAAATCGAAATCAGCCACTCGAAATGGCAGCAGAAAGCTTTCCAATTTTCAAATGAAGTCAGGTTTGATTTACGAACGAGCGGTTCGCGTAACGCACACCTATGAGTTTTATCGAACTAAGGAGGGAATTGCGTGAATCTTGCGAATAAAATTACGCTAGCCAGAATATTTTTAGTGCCGGTCATCATGTTTTTCCTGCTCATCAAATTGGATTTGGGATCATTGACTTTTTCGGATTTTTCAATTACATACTCCCAAATTGCAGCAGCACTTATATTTATCGTGGCAGCAAGCACGGATGGATTAGACGGGTATATTGCGCGCAAGAACAAAATCGTAACCAATTTAGGCAAGCTTCTTGATCCGCTCGCAGATAAGCTGCTGGTAGCAGCAGTTCTTATATCCCTTGTTGAAATGGATAAGCTTAATGCATTAATCGCAATCATTATTATTAGCCGTGAGTTTGCGGTTACTGGACTGCGCCAGATTGCTTTGCTCGAGGGCTCCGTTATGGCTGCAAGCACATGGGGCAAATGGAAAACAGCCGTTCAAATTACTATGATTATATCGATTTTAATCAACAATTTCCCTTTTACTTTTATCGATTTTCCTTTTCATGTTATTGCCAGCTGGGCTGCAGCTGTCATTACGGTATACTCCGGCATCGATTATTTTTTGAAAAACAAGCATTTGATTCCGGTCGAGTAACGATCAGAGCATCTTCTCGCCATGCGGGAGGATGCTTTTGTCTATAATAGGAATAAGAGCATTGCATTCAACAGCAGAGTAGGGGATAACGAAATGAAAGCAGAAATCATTGCGGTAGGAACGGAGCTGCTGTTAGGACAAATCGTCAATACAAATGCTCAATATTTATCTCAGAAGCTGGCAGCCTTGGGTGTGGACGTCTATTTTCAGACGGTAGTCGGAGATAATGCACACAGATTGCGCGAAGCTATTGAGATTGGAAGAAGCCGAGCGGATTTGCTCGTATTCACAGGCGGGCTTGGACCGACACAGGATGACCTCACGAAAGATGTATTAGCCGAATATTTAAATCGCAAGCTTGTTATTCATGAACCTACTATGGCGATAATTGAGGAAATGTTCAGCTCCCGCGGCATTTACATGGCTCCAAGCAATCGCCGTCAGGCATTAATGATTGAAGATACCGATCCTTTGGACAATAAGGCAGGACTTGCTGTCGGCAATGGGGTATCCGTGGATGGCACACTGTATCTGCTGCTGCCCGGGCCTCCGAAAGAAATGAAGCCGATGATGGACGAGGCTGGCGAAGCATGGCTGCGCTCCAAGCTGGGTGAGGCACAGCCCTTGTTCTCGCGTCTGCTGAAATTTGCCGGTATAGGAGAATCCAATCTAGAAGCGAAGCTGCTCCATTTGATTGAAGGACAAAGCGATCCTACCATTGCTCCGTATGCGAAGGAAAGCGAAGTAACGATCCGCATATCGACAAAGGCGGCTACAGCTGCGGAGGCAGATCGTAAAATAGATGAGACGGCAGCGAAGATTAAAGAATGCGCCGGAGAATATTTGTATGCGGAGCAGGATATTCCGATCGAGGTCGAGATTATTCGCCTTCTAAGAGGCTCACAGCGCAAGCTGGCGAGTGCGGAAAGCCTAAGCGGGGGATTGTTTGCTCAGCTTATTACAAACGTTCCTGGAAGCAGTGGGGAGTTTGTGGGAGGGGTTGTCACCTACACAAATGGAATGAAGCATCATTTGCTTGGCATCCCGATATCCCAGTTGGAGGGCAAGGATGCTCCCGGCGCTATTAGTGATACGACAGCAGCCTTAATGGCAGAGAGAGTGAGAGAATTATCAAATGCTGACTTCGGGGTTTCATTAACCGGAGTCGCAGGACCAGCGGAGTCAGAAGGGAAGCCCGTTGGGCTCGTTTATGCAGCGATTGCAGAACGAGGCAAGCCGACGGTCGTTCATACGATGAATTTACACGGAGATAGAAGCAGCATTCGTATGCGTGCGGTTAAATCAGCTCTATATCGGCTGTGGCTGTCACTGCGTACAGAATAGGGTTGTCAATCAGCCAATAGACCGCTATAATTGAAAATAGTTATCGGAAGAACCGTGGCGAAGAAAACTTTGCTGCGGTTTTTTTTATGTCCAATTTAGGGGGCGAAGCGAAAAAGCGAATGTATGTTCGAAAATAATGCTTGGCAACCTGTTAGAAAAAAGGTATCATAATATTATAAATAGTGAAGGATGTGAGTTTCTTGTCGGATCGTCGCGCTGCGTTAGACATGGCTTTACGCCAAATAGAGAAGCAATTTGGTAAAGGCTCCATCATGAAATTGGGTGAATCCACACACATGCAAGTGGAAACCGTGCCTAGCGGATCACTTGCTCTAGATATTGCATTAGGAATAGGCGGATTGCCGCGTGGTCGCATTATTGAAGTTTACGGTCCAGAATCCTCTGGTAAAACGACTGTTGCCCTTCATGCTATCGCTGAAGTTCAAAAGGCTGGCGGACAAGCTGCATTTATTGATGCGGAGCATGCGCTAGACCCGTTATATGCAAGCAAGCTTGGTGTTAATATTGATGAACTGCTGCTCTCACAGCCTGACACGGGCGAGCAAGCACTTGAAATTGCCGAAGCGCTTGTTCGAAGCGGAGCGGTTGATATTATCGTAGTCGATTCCGTTGCGGCACTTGTACCGAAAGCGGAAATTGAAGGCGATATGGGTGATTCTCATGTGGGCTTGCAGGCTCGCCTTATGTCGCAAGCTTTGAGAAAACTTTCCGGAGCTATTAGCAAATCGAAGACGATTGCTATCTTTATTAACCAATTGCGTGAGAAGATTGGCGTTATGTTCGGAAATCCCGAGACAACACCAGGCGGACGTGCATTGAAATTCTATTCCAGCGTGCGACTAGATGTGCGCCGGATCGAAACGATTAAGCAAGGCAATGACATGGTAGGTAACCGTACACGTATCAAAGTTGTAAAGAACAAAGTAGCTCCGCCATTTAAGCAAGCGGAAATCGATATTATGTACGGCGAAGGCATATCCAAAGAAGGAAGCCTTATCGATATCGGTGTTGAGATGGAAATTGTTCAAAAGAGCGGTGCGTGGTTCTCTTATAATGGCGACCGCTTAGGCCAAGGCCGCGAGAATGCGAAGCAATTTTTGAAGGATCATAAGGATACTGCTGAAATTATTGAGAAGCAGATTCGTGATGCAAGCAATTTGTCTGCGACTGCGTCACCTGCTGATTTCTCAAAAGACGAAGATGAAGATGAGTTCGAAGATCTAGATTAATAAGCAAATCATAATTATAGCTTCAGCCGGCTTCGCCGTCCCGTTAGGGACGGCGAAGCTCTGTTTAAAGGGGATGTCTGGAATGCTCGAAATGGATTTAAACGACGAGGATACACTCACCATTGTTTCTGTCAAACAAGATAAAAAATATCGAAGGATGTATCATATTTATACGGGAGCAGATGAACCGTTATTATCTGTTCATGAAGATATATTAGTTCGTTATCGGCTGATGAAGGATCGGAGTCTCAGCAAGAGCGAGATCGACAATATTCGCAAGGAAGATGAACGCTACCGGGCATATGCGCTTGCGATTGTATATCTCGGCGCCAAGCCGCGAACACGCAAGGAAATTGAAAGGTATTTGATTAGGAAAGAATTTGAAGATGAGAATATCCAATATGCATTAGACCGTTTAGAAAACGAGCATATTGTGGATGATGAACAATATGCGCGGCAATTCGCCTCAGGCCGGCTAAGAAATAGTTTGAAGGGCCGGCGCTGGATCAAGCAGGAGCTGCAGCAGCGCGGCATCTCCAAAGAAGCCGCAGCTGAAGCGACAGATGCCTTGGACAGAGAGGTTGAATTACTAGCAGCAAAGAAAGCAGCGGAGAAGAAATGGCGCTCTTTAAAAGGTGAGTTAATAGACCGGAAGCGCAAGCTAATGGGCTATTTATTGCGCAGAGGCTTCCCTGGAGATATTGTAAAGGAAGCCATAAAGTCTATCGATTTGGAGCCGGAAGAGGACACCTTCGAGGAAGTTGATGGGCTTTTGCTTGACAATTGATTTTGCGAAAAGATAAAATGAGGTTGTATTCCTTCTACTTTGAATCAATTTTCCTTCCAAAAGTTGATTCAAAACGATTATTTTCGTCAAATTAGTAATGTTGACACGGTTGAAACCGGTTGAAAAACAAATATCATCCCAAGCAGTGCCTTGGTGTATGCAACAAGGAGGTGAACAAGATGAATCCTATTTATTGGATCTTGATCTGTCTCTTTGTTGGCGTAATTTTCTTTGGGATTGGTTATTTTATTCGAAAGTCGATTGCCGAGGCCAAAATTTCAAGTGCTGAGCAAGCTGCTATTGTAATCGTAGAAAATGCGAAAAAAGAAGCGGAAGCTCAGAAAAAAGAAACTGTGCTAGAGGCAAAAGATGAAGTCCACAAACTTCGTTCCGAAGCCGAGAGAGATATTCGTGAACGACGCAACGAGGCTCAGCGTCAGGAAAGACGTTTGCTCCAAAAAGAGGAGTCGCTGGATAAAAAATTAGAAGCGCTAGAACGCAAAGAAGAGATTGTGGCCAACAAAGAAAAACGGATCGAAGAAACACAGGAGCAGATCGATTCCATTTACAAGCAACAGCTTAGTGAATTAGAGCGCATCTCGAGCTTGACTACGGAAGATGCGAAATCGATTATATTATCGAATGTCGAGCAAGAAGTAAGACATGAAACAGCTCAAATGATTAAAGAGATCGAGCAGCAAGCGAAAGAAGAAGCCGATAAAAAAGCACGCAACATCATTTCGCTAGCCATTCAACGCTGTGCGGCAGATCATGTGGCAGAGACAACGGTTTCCGTTGTAACCTTGCCTAATGAAGAAATGAAAGGTCGCATTATCGGACGTGAAGGACGGAATATCCGTGCTTTAGAAACATTGACCGGTATCGATCTAATCATCGACGATACACCGGAAGCGGTCATTTTGTCTGGTTTTGACCCGATAAGGCGTGAGATCGCCCGCACTGCTTTGGAAAAGCTTGTGGCTGACGGCCGTATCCATCCTGCTCGCATTGAAGAAATGGTTGAGAAATCTCGTAAAGAAGTGGATGAGCGTATTCGTGAATACGGTGAGCAAGCTACTTTCGAGGTTGGTGTGCATGGCTTGCATCCTGATTTGATCAAAATTTTGGGCCGATTGAAATATCGGACAAGTTATGGTCAGAACGTACTGAAGCACTCCATGGAGGTAGCTTACCTGACAGGCTTGATGGCTGCAGAGCTTGGCGAAGACATTACGCTGGCGAAGCGCGCTGGATTGCTGCATGATATCGGGAAAGCGCTTGACCACGAAGTGGAAGGCTCACACGTTGAAATCGGTGTTGAGCTTGCTAAGAAGTACAAGGAGCATCCTGTTGTTATTAACAGTATCGCATCTCATCACGGTGATACAGAAGCGACTTCCGTTATCGCGATGCTCGTTGGAGCAGCTGATGCATTATCGGCAGCGCGTCCAGGAGCCCGCCGTGAAACGCTTGAAACGTATATCAAACGACTGGAGAAGCTTGAAGACATCTCCGAATCTTTTGAAGGCGTTGAGAAATCGTACGCGATCCAAGCTGGCCGCGAAGTGCGCGTAATGGTGCAGCCAGATAAAATCGATGATACAGAAGCATTCCGACTCGCTCGCGATATTACGAAAAAAATTGAGAGCGAACTCGATTATCCGGGACATATTAAAGTAACGGTCATTCGTGAAACACGAGCAGTAGAATATGCGAAATAAGAAATAAAATATCATATGCATGGACAGAAAAGTGGCTGCTACTCGAGCCACTTTTCTGTTTGAACGCCAGCGAAAAAGCGCTGATGCCCAAAAAGGAAGTGTAATCACGTGAATGTATTATTTATTGGCGATATCGTTGGAAGTGTAGGAAGAAATGCGCTAAAGCGCGTGCTGCCTGCTCTGAAGAGCAAATACAATCCTCACATTATTATCGTGAACGGTGAGAATGCGGCTGCTGGCAGGGGAATTACGGCAGCGATAGCGAAGGAATTTTTCGAATGGGGTGTCCATGGCATTACGATGGGCAATCATACGTGGGATAATAAAGATATATTCGAATGGATCGATGATGAGCCGCGTCTCGTTCGTCCAGCTAATTATGCGGAGGGCGCGCCAGGGCAAGGATGGGCTGTCATTAAAGCAAATGGCAAAAAATTAGCGATTATCAATTTGCAAGGCCGGACTTTTCTGCCGCCAATCGATTGTCCTTTCCGCAAGGCGGATGAATTAATAGACGAAGCAAGAGAACAGACCAACAATATTCTTGTTGATTTCCATGCGGAAGCGACGTCGGAGAAAATTGCTATGGGCTGGCACTTAGACGGAAGAGCCTCGATTGTTCTTGGTACACATACGCATGTACAAACGAATGATGATACGATACTGCCTGGCGGTACTGCTTATATAACGGATGTAGGGATGGTAGGCCCGAAGGAAGGCGTACTAGGGATGGAACGCAATGCGGTATTGCATAAATTTATAACACAGCTGCCTGTTCGATTTGTAGTAGACGAAGGCAAATGGCATTTGCACGCTATATCCGTACAAATTGATGATGCAACAGGAGAAGCGCGTAAAATCGAAAAAATTCGACTTACGGAGGATGAGTGGCTTCTCATGTAGTTGTCCGAAATTTTGGAAAGTTCCGACAATTCAGAACAGTTTGTGAATAGGGCGGAATAAAAGCAGGAATTTTTTAACCTCTCTCGAATACTATTTAAAAGTGGAATCCATCCAACAGTCGAAGGGGAGGTTCTTTTTTATGGATGTATTAAAAGTTTCAGCAAAGTCTAATCCTAATTCCGTTGCAGGTGCACTTGCCGGTGTTCTCCGTGAACGTGGCGGCGCAGAACTGCAGGCTATTGGGGCTGGCGCGCTAAACCAAGCGATCAAAGCAGTTGCCATTGCTCGCGGATTTGTCGCTCCCAGCGGGGTGGATCTGATTTGCATTCCAGCCTTTACTGACATCGTTATTGATGGGGAGGATCGAACAGCAATCAAATTGATTGTTGAGCCTCGGTAGCAAGTCCAAGCGGCGTAAGCCAATTGGATAAAAGAAAATGTTTCGCCTGTTTACGTCGTAGACAGGTTTTTTTGCTGTCAGTCTATCAAATGCGAGGTGCTCCTATGAAAGTAGTGGATTTTCATTGTGATGTGCTATACAAAATGCTGCTAGATGATAAACTAACGTTTCAGCAAAGCAAGCCAGATCATTTAGATGTTACATACGAGCGTCTACAGGCAGCAGGAACGGTTCTGCAAACCTTTGCGGTATTTATTCCACAAGCTATGAATGGTCGATTAGAACCGATACTGGAGAGTTTAGATCGATTCCATCAATTCGTATTATCTTGTGATAATATGGTTTGGGTTAGAACGGCTAATGATTTGGATTACTGTATAAGAGACGGGAAAATTGGTGCGCTGCTTTCACTTGAAGGTGTGGACGGATTAAATGGACATTTATCGCTGCTTCGCATCCTCCATCAATTAGGCATTCGGGCGGCAGGACTGACTTGGAACCATGCTAATTGGGCCGCAGACGGAGCTATGGAGCCGAGAGGCGGGGGCTTGACAGCAAAAGGACGGTTATTTGTTGAAGAATGTAATAAATTGGGTATACTGTTAGATGTATCTCATTTATCCGAATGCGCGTTTTGGGATCTAGCGGAGCTCTCGACAAAACCTTTTATAGCTTCACATTCCAATGCAAGAGCAATTTGCGATCATCCGCGCAATCTTACAAACGATCAAATGGAAGAAATCATAAAGAAGCAGGGACTAATCGGTATCACATTCGTGCCTTGGTTTGTGTCAAGTGCAGAGGTTGTTACGATAGATGATTTACTCCGTCATATTGAGCATATTTGTATGCTTGGAGGAGAACGCCACATTATGCTGGGATCTGACTTTGACGGCATTGATAATTATATCGTTGGTTTAAGGCATCCAGGCGAGCTGGCCGCTTTGCAAGAGGCGCTGCTCAAGCGATATACAGAGGAGCAGGCTATGCAATTTATGTCGGGAAATGCGATTCGCTTTTTAAGGACAAATCTTCCGAAACACGTTTGAATGCTCCAATCTACTTCTGATATGGAACCAATCGAAACTAACTATGCGTTAATTACGCATTTATAACTTGATTTTTATGAGTTTGCGCTTTAAAATTGTTGTGACTGTTATGACATATCTCAAATATTTTATTTGATTATATCCCATATTTGCACGTTCTAGAAAAAGAGGAGTTGGGCACTTTGATTAGTCAATTGTCTTGGAAGATCGGGGGACAACAAGGGGAAGGAGTCGAAAGTACAGATCGGATCTTTTCCACGGCGCTTAACCGCTTAGGCTATTATTTATATGGATATAGACATTTCTCTTCGAGAATTAAGGGTGGACATACCAATAATAAGATTCGCATAAGCACGAAACCGATTCGTGCTATTTCTGATGATCTTGATATTTTAGTCGCTTTCGACCAGGAAAGCATTGATTTAAATGCGAAGGAGCTGCGCCTTGGCGGTGTTATCGTGGCGGATGCGAAATTCAATCCGACGATACCAGAGGGCATTGATACTAGATTGTTCGCTGTTCCGATTACGGCAATGGCAGAAGAGCTTGGAACTTCCTTAATGAAAAACATGGTTGCTTCCGGCGCATCATGGGCGCTTCTAGGACTGCCGCTGGACGTATTTAATAAAGCGGTTGAAGAAGAGTTCGGACGCAAGGGTGCAGCTATCGTTGAGAAGAATGTCGAGGCTGTTAAACGCGGAGCGGAATTTGTTCTCGAACAAGCTGGCGGACCTTTGGACGAGTTCAAGCTTGATGCTGCCGATGGGCAGCAAAAGCTGTTCATGATCGGAAATGAGGCAATTGGTCTAGGATCAGTTGCGGCAGGCTGCCGCTTAATGGCTGCTTATCCCATCACCCCAGCTTCTGAAATTATGGAATATTTAATTAAAAAGCTGCCGCATTTCGGCGGTACTGTCGTTCAAACCGAGGATGAAATTGCTGCTGTAACGATGGCGATTGGCGCGAATTATGCTGGCGTTCGTACGATGACTGCATCAGCAGGCCCTGGTCTTTCGCTTATGATGGAGGCAATCGGTCTTGCAGGCATGACAGAAACGCCGCTCGTTATTGTAAACACGCAGCGCGGAGGCCCGTCCACGGGACTTCCTACGAAGCAGGAGCAATCTGATTTGAATGCAATGGTGTATGGAACACACGGTGAAATACCGAAGATCGTTATTGCTCCAGCGTCGATTGAAGACTGCTTTTACGATACAATTGAAGCATTCAACCTTGCCGAGCAGTATCAAGTTCCAGTCATTCTAATGACAGATCTTCAATTGTCGCTGGGCAAACAATCATGCGATCAGCTTGATTACAATAAAATTGAAATTAAACGCGGCAAGCTGGTGACGGATGTTCCGGCGCTGGAAGGCCATGATTTGTTTAAGCGCTATGAGCTTACAGAGGACGGAATTTCACAGCGTGTGCTGCCAGGTGAAAAGGGCGGTCTGCATCATGTAACAGGCGTTGAGCACGACGAGACGGGCCGTCCATCGGAGAACGCGCTGAATCGCCAGAACATGATGGATAAACGACTGAACAAGCTGAATGATATGTATGTCCGTGAAGCCATTCGTGTTGACGCACCGCATGATACCCCGGATCTGCTTATTATAGGAATGGGCTCAACGGGCGGAACGATTGATGAAGCAAGAAGCTTGCTTGAACAAGAGGGTGTAACTACGAATCATATTACGATTCGTCAAATCCATCCGTTCCCAACGAAACCTTTGCTGCCTTACTTGCAGAAAGCTACAAAAGTGATCGTCATCGAGAATAACGCAACCGCCCAGCTGGCAGGTCAAATTAAAATGCATGCGGGATTTGCAGACAAAATCGAAAGCTTGCTTAAATACGATGGCAATCCGTTCCTGCCTTCCGACGTTCACAAAGCTTGTAAGGAGTTGAGTTTAGATGGCAACGTTCAAAGAGTTTAGAAATAACGTCAAACCGAACTGGTGCCCAGGCTGCGGAGATTTCTCCATACAGGCGGCTATTCAGCGCGCTGCAGCCAATGTTGGACTTGAGCCTGAGAATCTCGCTGTTATTTCTGGTATTGGCTGCTCTGGCCGTATCTCCGGATATATTAACGCATATGGCTTCCATGGCATCCACGGCCGCGTGCTTCCTATTGCACAAGGCGTTAAGCTTGCTAACCGTGAGCTGACGGTTATCGCTTCCGGCGGAGATGGAGACGGATTTGCTATTGGCATGGGCCATACGGTTCACGCCATTCGTCGAAATCTCAACGTAACTTATATCGTTATGGATAACCAAATCTATGGCTTGACCAAAGGGCAAACCTCCCCGCGCAGCGCGGAAGGCTTCAAAACGAAATCGACGCCTGAAGGCTCGATCGAGACAACGCTCTCGCCGCTTGAAATCGCGATGTCAGCCGGAGCGACCTTTGTTGCTCAATCATTCTCAAGTGATCTTAAGCAGCTAACGAAGTTGATCGAAGAGGGCATTAATCATGAGGGCTTCTCTTTGATAAATGTATTCAGTCCTTGCGTTACCTTCAACAAGATCAACACGTATGATTGGTTTAAAGCAAATATCGTGAATCTGGAGCAGTTCCCGGAATACGATGCATCCAATCGTGTTATGGCGATGAACAAGATTATGGAAACAAACGGTATGCTTACCGGTCTTATCTATCAAAACAAAGAGCGTAAGTCTTATGAGGATTTGGTTACCGGCTTTAAGCAAGAAGGTTTGGCGAAGCAGGACATTAAGATTACACCTGAACAATTCGACAAGCTTGTAGCTGAATTTAAATAAATGGTATGATAAGCATATGGCCCGAAGGGTCATATGCTTTTTTTTTACCCATCATAATGAATACAACGATATAGGAGAGTGACAACATGATACATAAAAAAGAAGTAACAATTGGTGTATCGGCGAGACATATTCATTTATCACAGGAGCATGTTGAGGTATTGTTCGGCAAAGGATACGAATTAACAGAAATGAAACCTCTGTCCCAGCCAGGCCAATATGCAGCGAATGAAACAGTTGCAGTCATTGGACCGAAGGGGACATTTGCGAAGGTTAGAATTCTTGGACCAGCCCGGAAGCAAACCCAGCTTGAAGTGTCCCGGACGGACGCATTCGCTCTTGGCGTTAATGCGCCTCTTAGGGAATCGGGAGACACGAAGGGCTCAGCTGGCATAAAGCTTCAAGGGCCTGCTGGCGAAGTGACGATCGAAGAGGGTGTTATTGTGGCTGCGCGTCACATTCACTTCCATACAAGCGATGCAGAGCGGTTTGGCATAGCAGACAAGCAATCGCTGCGAGTTCGTTTCAATGGTGAGCGTGGAGTCGTGTTCGAGCATGTGATAGCGCGTGTATCCGATCAATTTGCGCTGGATATGCATATTGATACGGACGAGGCGAATGCTGCTGGAGTCAAAAACGGCGATACAGCAGAAATATTAGACTAATAACGGGTAGAAAATTAGTCGTGAATGCTCAAAAGTAAGTAAAGCAATTTCTAAGGCAGCGCGCTTTAGAAATGAAGCTTTTTATTAAGAAAACAGCCGATCAGAGTATTATATCTGTTCGGCTGTTCTGCTTTATTGGTCTATTGCTGAAACTAACTTAAAACTTAAGTTTGTTTAATAATGATGGAGTGCACGTTTTGCACGAGGGTAAATTAGACGGGGGCGTCTTGCAACAGCTAATAAATGAAAATAGTGGAAAAGAATCTCGCGGCCAAATCTATTTGTTGTTGACGATAAGTGGATTCAAATGGGGTTCTTATGCTATAATTTCTTATTGATGTTCAAAAGTATAAAAAATAATTGTTTGCGGACATAGAGGTATAGGGATGTGACAACAGAATGACTAAGGGGAACTCAGTGGACTTAAAATCCACCAAGGGTGAAAAGGATTACAGTAAATATTTTGACTTTTCTGATGCAAAGGTTCTTTCCGAGGAAGACGGCAAGACCACATATCGGATCAAAGGACGGAATGTCCAAATTAATTCAACTCCGAATCATCGAGACGAGAAAAAGCGTGGCAAAGAAGAGATCGAGGTTCATTATGACTTCTCCATTCCAGATGAGCTGAAAATAATTGGAGCTGGAAAGTTTTATTTAATTCAAACGTACGGCTGCCAAATGAACGAGCATGATACCGAGGTTATGAAGGGCATGTTCGAGGAAATGGGTTATACCGCTACGGAAGATCGGCAGCAAGCAGATGTCATTCTGCTCAACACCTGCGCGATACGCGAGAATGCGGAAGACAAAGTATTCGGCGAGCTAGGACATCTCAAGACGCTCAAGACGGAGAAGCCTGGACTGCTGCTTGGCGTATGCGGCTGTATGTCTCAAGAGGAATCTGTTGTTGGACGTATATTGCAGAAGCATTCATTTGTAGATATGATCTTTGGAACACACAACATACATAGGCTGCCTTATTTGCTGCAAAATGCTTACTTCAGCAAAGAGCTTGTTGTCGAGGTGTGGTCTAAGGAAGGCGACATTATCGAGAATATGCCGAAGAAACGCGAAGGCATGCGTGCATGGGTCAACATTATGTATGGCTGCGATAAGTTTTGTACGTATTGTATTGTTCCTTATACGCGCGGGAAAGAGCGGAGCCGCCGTCCGGAGGATGTTATTGCCGAGGTGCGCGAGCTAGCCCGCAAAGGCTTTAAGGAAATTACACTGCTGGGCCAGAATGTGAATGCATACGGGAAGGATTTCGAGGATATCGAATATCGCTTTGGCGATCTAATGCATGATATGTCCAAAATCGACATTCCGCGTGTTCGCTTTATGACCAGCCACCCACGCGACTTTGACGACCATCTCATTGAGGTGCTTGCAACACGCGGTAATTTGGTAGAGCATATCCATCTGCCGGTGCAGTCTGGAAGCACTGAAATATTAAAGCGCATGAGCCGTAAATATTCACGTGAAATGTATTTGGAGCTTGTCGCAAAAATTAAGAAAGCTATACCTGACGCCATGCTTACTTCAGATATTATTGTCGGCTTCCCAGGCGAAACGGACGAGCAATTCGAAGATACGATGACGCTTGTGAAGGAAGTTGGCTTTGATTCCGCTTATACTTTCCTCTATTCACCGCGCGAAGGAACACCAGCCGCTGGCATGGAGGACAATGTACCCCTAGAAGTGAAGAAAGCGCGCCTGCAGCGTCTAAACGCTCAATTAGCAGCCAATGCTAGAGAGAAGAATGAGGAGCTGCGCGGTCAAATTGTAGAGGTATTAATAGAAGGCGAAAGCAAGAATAATGCGAATATATTGTCAGGCCGTACAAGAACGAATAAATTAGTACACCTTGAAGGACCTAAGGAATGGGTTGGACAGTTCATTCAAGCCAAAGTGACAGAAGCCCAAACCTGGTACATTAAGGCTGAAGCTTTAGATAAAAGCGTAGAAGAAGCCGTTAGCTAACGGGAAAACAGGAGAGATGACAAATGGCAGAGCAGCAAACAGCAGCAAACCAATCGGAAACGCATCATCATGATCATGAGCATGGCGGAAGCTGTGTTCCGAGCTTTAATACCCGTGATTTAATTGTACGCGAAGATATTTCGAAAAAGGCGAAGGAGCTGGCCGACCTTATTTTTACGTCGGAGGAAGTGCAGCATTATCGCCGAGCTGAACAGCAAATTAATGGCAATGAGAAAATACAGCTATTAATCGCTCAAATCAAAAAGAAGCAAAAAGAAGTTGTTGCCTTTGAAACGACTTTCAAAAATGCAGATATGGTAAAAAAGATTGAAGCCGAAATGGAAACGCTGCAGGATGAGCTTGACGGTATTCCAATCGTAACGGAATTCCAGCAATCGCAATCAGATATTAATTATTTGCTTCAGCTCGTTGTATCCATCGTTCGTGATACCGTTTCAGAGAAAATAAATGTTGAAGATGCGTCTGAGCCCGATCCAGAGGATTGCAGCGACTAAGATGTTTCCATAATGAAGTAGAATAAAGCCGTATTCAAGCCTCTCCTCTAAGGGAGGTTTGGGATACGGCTTTTTTTATTATTCAGCAACTGCATCGAAACAAAAACGCGATTGCTTGTAACATTTATGCTGTTCAAACGTGTATAGGAGACAGGAGGTTATTCTAATTGCATAACAGAGTGAGGGGGTGGCTGCTCCGAATAGTATAGATGAGCTTTATATGCTGTATATGAAGGATGTATATCGCTATTTGCTGTTCCTCTGCCACGACCACTTCACAGCGGAGGATATCGTTCAAGAAACCTTTTATAGAGCCTATTTGTATTTGGACAGCTATAAGGGCGAGAAGGTGAAGCCGTGGTTATTCCGCGTAGCGCATCATGCGCTTATTGATTACAAGCGGAAGGAGAAGCGAAGCAGCCCGCGGGAAGCAGCCTTTTTCGGCGGGTTAACCGATGGGATCACACCGGAGCTGCTGCTTATGAGACAGGAGCAGCGCAGTGAGCTGGACAACGCGGTATCCGCTCTTCCTGAGAAGCAAAAACAGGCGATGCTGCTGCATGATTGGCATGATCTGTCCTATCAGGAGTGTGCTGATATTATGGGTATCGGTTTGTCCTACTATAAGGTGCTATTGTTTCGGGCGAGGCAAACACTGCGTCGGCTAAATGAAGGAGGAACGGAGCATGAGTGAGAAATTTAAACAGCAATTAAAAGATTATGCAGACGGCAAGCTATCAACAGAAGAGCAGGCGGAGATTGAACGGGAAATCGCGAAGCTGGAAGCCTATCAAGAGCATATGGATGAACTGCTTCAAAGCGGCGGCCAAAAATCTAAGCCTCAGTCTGGTCAGGACGAACGTTCTATGGAGCTGAATCCGAAGAAAGCGAAGCAGCTGATGAAGCAAGGGAAGCGACGGGCTCGTTATTGGAGCGTGGGTACGGTGTTTGGCTTATTGCTGCTATTATCTATATTAAATTCGGCTTTCATCTCGCTATTCTATTCGGTTGGCACTCCAAATCGTATGGATATTTACCGTGATGTAATCAGATCGTCTTTTCAAGTAACGATCCCTAATTTTACTGTCTCATTAAGCAGCAGTCCATCAGGTATATTGGGTATGAAGTATTCGGGAACAATGACGAAGCAAATCGGCAGCGAATGGCTGTCCGTTGGAACGTATGCCCAATCCTTGAGGCTTAATCAAATGCTGGGATCGCCTTTAGATACCTATAGAGATGGAATTAGAAGCACGAATATGGTTTTTTATTTACCTGAAGCGATGAATACGGAAATGAGCGGGCAGGAATGGGCGAGATTAGAGAAGCTTCCTGAAGGCACGGTCGCTGAGGCTTTTGTTTCATTCGATCAATATTATAAGACAGATGCAGCTTTGAAGCTGTTCGAGGGCAAAGAGATGGACCCGCTGTGGCTTGCTGTTTACAAAGGGGAGCTGGAGAGTGGTGAGGATAGCCAATTTGCAACGCAGCCAATCGGGTTCCCCATTTCGCCGATGTGGCATTATTCGGACGGCAAGAGTGTCATAAAGGAAGAGAAAAAGAATGGCTGGTTCTCTTCTGAAAAATTAACCTTAACACGTTACCCAAGCATCAATTTGTACGGGGATGGTAAGCTTAGAGAGGATAATTTCAAGGATACGCTTCGTCTTTTACAGCGATATAAATCGGTTTCGAGAACAGTTGTTTTCCCTTCTACCATAAATCAGGCTCTAGATTATGTAGAAGCAAATGGGGTAAGCATCTATGGAATCGCCGTCACAGGCCCAGTGAAAGAAATTTTGAAGCTGCGGGAAGCGTCTTTTGTTAAGCAAATAAGGCTAGGCGAAGTACGGTTATGGAATTGGAATGAACAGACGGGAGCAGCTCTCAATAGTGAATAATGCTGCAGCATCATTTCAATGGCCATGAATGTGAGTTAAGAGTTTAAACGGAATGTGCAGCAAGTTGGATACGTACTGATTGGCAGAGGGCAGAGCTGAGGGATGAGAACTGGGAATTGAGAACTGAGAACTGAGTACTGAGTACAGAGTGAGTACTGAGTACTGAGGGATTTGAGCTTAGAGCCAAGAACAGAAAGCAGAGAGTAGAGAGTAGAGAGTAGAGAGTAGAGAGTAGAGAGTAGAGAGTAGAGAGTAGAGAGTAGAGAGTAGAGAGTAGAGAGCTAAATGCTAAGGGAAAACAGCTAATTGCTAACTACTATCTGTTAGTAGCTAGTTGAATGTGCAATGCGCACACGTAAATGGAATTCCTACAGCTAATATTGTTGCAGCAGTTTGTAATAAAGATATAAATGTAAATCCTCCCGCTAATTCAGTGTTAACCCCTGTAATTCACTGAAAATCGCCAAATTAACAGCATGATTTGCATCTAAAAGCACCAAAAAGGCATATAAATTCAAAATTAGCTGTAGTTTTTACAGTTTAGATAGTGAAATGGGGGATTTTGACGCATACGTATTCAGCAATGTGTAATCAATCCGATACGGTGACAAACAAAAATCCGCGGTCATAATGATCGCGGATTAAATGTTAGCTGCTAATTGTGTAAGCTAGTTCATATCGATTAAACGTTGTAGGAAGACTCATTCGTCTCTGTATTTGCGGTTGACGCGCGAATGTAGACGATGTAAGGTGTTAAAGATATGGCTAGAATGGTGGCAACGACCGATTTCAACGCGTCTCCAATTAGAAACGGATAAAACCATGCGACTAAAGCTTTCGGCAAGGAATAACCAGTTACATGCATTAGCCATGGCACGCCAGAAATATAAGCACATAGCGAGCTGAACAGCTCGAAAATGATAAAGAATAATATAAAAGCGATCATTTTATTTTGTTTAGCCCCTTTGAAGCGAAGCAAAGCTCCGACTGCAATGCTAACTAAGAGCGCGCAGAAGGGAAATGCAAATATAAAGCCAGCGGTTGGGCCGGTTAAGGTCGCAATACCGCCTTGACCGCTGAATAGGGGCAGCCCGATGGCTGTTAGCACAATCACGATTAAGATGCTGAGGAAAGCGTCGCGCGGTTTGAGGAAAAGCCCTGTTATGGCAACGGCGAGCGTCTGCAAGGTAAAAGGCAGAAATGAGCCGCCAAGCTTAATCGTAACAGCGCTCATGACGATAAATAAAGCAGCGAATAAAGCGATGAATACAAGTGATCGAATGTTGTTTTTTTGTGCCATTGAGTTAAACTCCTTTTTATAGTTGCGATTTTATTGTTAACAATTTATATTTGAATAAGGTTAACAAATCGAATTGTAGCATAAGGGATCGTTATGGGGAAGAGGCTGGGTGAAAAAATTTTGGAAGCTTTATGTTTAATAGAATTAAAAGAAATATCAGTAACACCTCCAGTGATGAATGAGCGCTTGCAGCCTCAGTCGATATTGAAGGATGTAAACATACGAGTACATAAAGGAGAATGGATAACCGTCATAGGCCGCAATGGAAGCGGGAAAAGCACGCTGGCTAAAGTGACGGCCGGACTTCGGATGGCTGGAGTAAAAGGCAAGCAGCTTAGAAACAAGGAGATTCTTGCCCACGGTAGGCAAATACCTATTGTTATGCAGCAGCCAGAAGCGTCTATGATTGGTGCTACGCCGTGGGAGGATGTTGTAATTATGCTGGAGCAAAATGGGGAGGATGCCGCCACAATTATCGAACGCGCTGAGCAAGCGCTGAAACTGGTTGGGATGGCTAGCCAGATGCATCAGTCCATCGAGACGCTGTCAGGCGGACAGATGCAGCTTGTTGCCATAGCCGGCTGCTTAGCTGTGGGCTCTCCCTTGCTTGTTCTTGATGAGGTTACTGCAATGCTTGATCCGGAAGCAGCATCCTTTGTCCTCAATCAGGTACGGGCTCTGCATCAATCCGGTATTACAGTCCTATGGATTACTCAAAAGCTGGAGGAGCTGCGTCCGGGAGATCGAATTTTTGCCGTAAATGAAGGCAGTATAGTGTATGACGGTGAAGCGGATGGGTGGTTCTCAAGGTCAGATGCGGGTGCAACGGATAGCTTATGCGAACGACTAGGCTTTGAGGCCCCTTACACGGCGCAGGTAGCTTGGTCACTTGAATCGCAAGGCATAAAGCTGAGACCGTTTCCTTTCACGGCTGAGATGCTGGCACAGGCGGTGAAGCGCTATGAACAATGATTGGAAGCTGAATGGTGTGTCGGTAAGTACCGGTGGAACGGATAAGAAGCAGCTGCTTAAGGATGTTCATATGACGTTCAAAGCAGGTCAGATTACGCTTCTTATCGGGCGCAACGGCGCGGGCAAATCTACTTTGCTTGAAACGATGGCAGGCTTGCGACACGTTGATGAAGGAGCTATTACGTTGGGTGATGCTCCGTTATGGCTTCCGAATCGCCGTAAGCAGAAGCTTAATCGACATGTGGCCTTGCAATATGGCATCTCTCTGCAAAGCTCGGAGTCGCAATGGTTTGCCTCGACTGTCAGGGAAGAGCTTCTTTATTCATTAAAGCCCTACAAGGTAGACGAGGAGAGTGCGAGCAAGCGGAAGGCGAAGGTTCTAGCTGAGGTCGGACTGCCCTTGGAGCTGCTGGAGCGTGACCCTTGGACGCTCAGCGGCGGGCAGCAGCGAAGGCTCTCACTCGCCTGCTTGCTGGCGTGTGAGCCGGATTGGCTGCTGCTCGATGAGCCGACGGCGGGGTTAGACGCCGTCGGTATTCGCCGCCTGTGCGCGGTGCTGGAAGCGCACAGGGCGGCGGGGCGCGGAGCGGTCGTGGCAACGCACGACCTCGATGCGCTGCTGCCGCTCGCGGACGCTGTCGCCGTAGTAAGCGGCGGCGTTGTCCGCGAAGCGGCTGCTGCTGCGGCGGTCGCGCAGTCAGCAGCAGCGCCGCAGGCGCTTCGCGCGCTGGCGGAGCTGCGCGCGGAGGCGGCTATGCCGCCGCAGGTGTCGGCGCCGCTGGGCAGCGGGGCGCCGTGGCCAGCGCCACAAGAGGTGGCGGCGGCTATTGCAGCGGAGCTGCATGCGCGCCCTAGACGCGAGACGGAAGCTGAAGCCGAAAAGCTCACTCTCACTCGGAAAGAGCTTCAATTGGCTGATTCGATGCCAGCTGATGAGATAGTTAAGGAATTATCCTCTGCACATGCAGGAGCTGAACTGCTGAGGTCGGATAAATTTGATCCTAGAGCGCTCGTCATTGTGTATATGATGCTTGCCACAAGCGTGCTTGCGCAGAATAGTGTTCTAGAAGTAGCGCTGAGCGCGATTATTTCATTACTGTTACTCATCCCATTTAGAAAGCTGATACGACCGTGGATGGGGGCTATTCGCGCCTATCTTATTATGATTGCTATTTTCAGCTTCATTGGCGGCATTGCCTTTGGTCCGCTCTCCTTCGATTGGGAAAAGGTGTGGCCGATCTGGATCCGATTCAGCAAGCTGCTGCTTATTATGCTGCTGGGCATGCCTATGCTCAAGCTCATGACACCGCTTAGACTGCAAAGAGCCATTGAACAAACGCTAGGCTGGTTGAAGCATCTGAAAGTACCGATTCATTCCTTTGCACTCATTGTAACACTCATATTTCGATTTATACCGCTGTTGACAGGGGAGTGGGAGAGGTTTGCAAAGCTGGCTCATGCGCGGGGGAAGGCATCGTCGTCTTTAAGAACCATTCCTATTTCGATGTTTCATGCCATTCTTATTCCATATGTTCGCTCGATTCTTCGTCTAGCTGAGCAGATGGCAGATGCGCTTGAAGCGCGCGGCTTCGGCTTAGCGTCGAGGAAGCCGGTTTATGGCTTCCGTCTACGCTTCAGCCGATCAGATGCCAAGCTTATAGGTATAGCTGCAATAGGCAGCCTATTGATTTTCTTGATTGCTGCCTTGCTCTAAAAGGGAGCGCACAAAAGGTATCCAACGACCATCCTCATCGGCAAGCAGTGTTCGCCAGCCAAGCGATGCTGCTTGCCGTATGTTTTTTTGTTGATCATCAACGAATAAAACGGTGCTCCCTGGCGGGAAATAAGCGGATAACAGCTTGAAAATAGCAAGATCAGGCTTCCGTATGCCTACTTCGCTCGATATCGTTATGCTTTTCAAGTAAGGCTGTATCGGTTTCACAATAGGCTCAACCCAAGAAGGCACATGATTGCTGAGGATATGGAGGTCTGCTATTAAACTCCATTCTTGTATTTTCTCAAGCGCTGGCAGCGGCTGGAGACTTGTATGTATAAATGCCCGAGCTTGCTCAGTGCTAAGGTGAGGTGTCCGCTGCTCCAGCCAAGCCCAGAACATCTCCTCTGAGATGCGGCCCGTCCATAGAGAGCCGCTCATTTGAGTTTTATAGTCAGCATATAAAACTTCTTCTGAAATGGCAGCCTTCTCAGTAAGCTGCTGCCAAAACAGGGGGGACAAATTGGTTGCCAGTACGCCTCCAATATCAAGTACAAGCTGCGGCCTGATCATCCTCCCACTTCCTTAGCGGGAGCTTTCTGAGTTGGCATATGCGTTTTGCGCTCCCGCATGGCCCACACCCACACAAGCAGCGCTGCACAAGCACCAAGCAGAGCTCCGAACAGGAATCCGCCGTTTAAGCCCCAGCTTTCATTAAGCCAGCCGGCGAGGAATGGGCCCGAGAACATTCCGATAGCATACAAGGCTTGATAGAGTCCCATCGCAGTAGCGCGACCAGGCAGCGCTACATCGCGAATGGCAAGACCTAGCAGCAGCGGCATATGCAGTCCTTGTGCGAAACCGTTAATAGCTTGCGTAGCGACGAGCACCCAGAATGAGTCGACAAATGCCATAGCTCCCGTACACATCATGCTTAGAACGAATCCAGCTCCAATGGTGCCCCAGTAACCGAAGCGGGGCATAAACCAGCGTGCTGTGACCAGAGAGGCGAAGGCATGAGGGAGCATAAAGGCAAACACAACGACCGTTAAACCAACTCCGCCGGCTCCTACTTCCTCCGCTTTCAACGGAGTAAACCCAAACATCGTAATAAAAAGAATGCCATGCGCTAATATGGAAAGCAGCGATACCTGAAGCAGTGTTTTTGTTTTTACGACATTTTTGATCATGGCGAAGGACATTCCCGGCTGTTCGCGTTTATCCAATTGCGGTTCTTTCAGCATGAAAGCAAGCAGCAGACCGATTCCCGCAATAACAGCTCCCATCGTAAAAGGGGTGTTCTCGCTGAAGCCTTCTGTCAGCCATCCGCTTAGAAGCATGCCGATCATTTGACCGGAAACGGTCATGACGCTAATATTTCCCATCGCTCGGCCGGTTTGTCCGGCACCGAAATAGCTGGCGTAAAGAACAGTAAAAGCGACCCAAGTAGAAGCGCAGACACCAGCCACCAATCGGCCAGCCAGCGGCCAGATCCACATTCCCGGTATGAGAAACAGCAGGCAGCTGGTTCCTGCAGTAAGCATGCCTATAATAATGAACGGCTTGCGCTTGCCCCATTTATCCGACAGAATGCCTAGCGGAAATCGAACGAACATTTGTACAAAGCCATAGCTTCCTAATACGATCCCGATAAGCTGCAGAGACATTCCCCGATCACTTAGATAGGGAGATAGAGTCGGAACGTATATGTACATTGAAGTCCAGTAAAGTAATGTTATGGTAGTAAAAAGCAGTTTTTGCGGGACAGGTATTGGATTCATAAAATTAGATATCTCCTTTCTCTATCACTTTAGCGCATTACTGCTTCCATTGTCACCTATATATTTGCCCTTATATGGAAACTTTCACTACTAACTGACGTATTAAACAAATGACCTTCCAATTGTAAAAGACGAACAATTCATGATGATGAGGTGAAGTTAGATGAAAGAAGAAAGACGTAAAAGCAACAAATGGGTTCGGGAAATTCGAGAGTGGGTATTATCCTTAGCTGTTGCGGTCATTGTGGCCATGCTGTTCCAGAATTATGTATATGCGCAATCAGAAGTGCAAAATGTATCCATGCAGAATACGCTAATTGCAGGCCAGCGTCTTATTGAAGACAAATGGTCCTACCATTTCAACGAGCCGCAGCATGGAGATATTGTCATTATTAAAGGACCGGAGAGCGAGCTTCGCCTGATTAAGAGAGTAGTGGCTGTGCCAGGCGATGTTATAGATATGCGTGACGGTGAAGTATATTTAAATGGCAAAAAGTCGGAAGAGCATTATGTGAAAGGGCAGACATTCGCGGGAAGCGTGGAAATGCCGTTTACTGTTCAACCCGGACAGCTGTTTGTAATGGGAGATAATCGGGAACACAGTATGGACAGCCGCGAGATAGGGCCTATTGCAAGATCGAGTATCGAAGGAAAAGCAGTATTTAGACTATGGCCAATCCCTAAGTTTGGCAAGCTCAATGAGTATTAGGGGACGGTAGCAGATGCCATTCACATTATCTCACCCTTTATTTGCAGCTCCGCTGAAAAAGGTTATGCCTTCTTTAAGCATAACGGGATTGATTCTGGGGAGCATGGCGCCGGACATCGAATATTTTATTGCGATGCAGCCGTTTCGCTCCAATGGTCATGCGCTTGAAGGCTTATTTCTGCTCGCGCTGCCAACGTGTATTGCATTTGCGATAGCCTTTCATTACATCATTAAACCGGCGCTTCCTCATATGCTCCCGAGCTTTGGGGGAATTAATCGATTTGCAGCGGATTCTTTACGTTCGTGGCGTTTGGCCGCTCCTTTAGATTGGCTGTTCTTTTTGCTTTCTGTGTGCATTGGCTTTTACTCCCACGTCTTCATGGATAATTGGACGCATAGCGGCGGCTGGTTTGTACAAAGGCTGCCTTTTTTAACGACAAAGGTGGCTGGTGATGAAATCTATCATATTCTTCAGCTATCCTTGTCTGTTATTGGCTTAGCTGTGCCAGCATTATATATCGTTTACTGCTGGTTTCGGTGGCGAAAGAATGGCGATAAGCAGCAAAGCCGTACGGTGGCCTCTTCATTAGATAAGCCGTATTGGCTGCTGCTTGTATTTTTTTCATGTTTGTTTTTTATAGGTAAGCTTATTTTATCAGGACAATATTTTTCAATAAGCATTTGGGCTGTAGCACCGCTGAGTGCATTTCTTTTGAGCCTTTATATGGTCGCGATGTTATACTGGACTATTCAATCCCAAAAAATAACGATAGGTATTTGGTTTGTTTTTGTCTTCTTTACCGTTATTGCGGCTTACAAGCTATTGACTAATCAGATGTCTTTTTCCTTGCCTCTGTGGTCAGCATACATTTGGATATTGTCGACCATTCTAGTATTAAGTGCTTTAGTATGCAAGCCATGTGAGAAAGCAGCAAAAGAGTAACCACACTAATAGTTAATGGCGTTAAATATTAATTCCATTAACCAAAAACGTAATAATTTCGTAAGAAAAGGATATTAAATCGTTTAGAAATAGCCTTTATGATAACGGTAGACTCCACAATTTAAGTTTTTGCGAGGCGTGAGCAAATTGTCCATACGAGTGAAGCTGTACATGTCTTACCTGGCAATGGTATTTGTCCCAATTATTTTGATGAGTGTATTTATGTTATTTATTTTTAGCGCGGGCGGATTAAAGGATGTTCGTCATTATTTGGACAATGAGCAGAATGAAACCTATTTGCAAGCGCTTGTGTACGGTGAATTGTCCTATGTGCTGCGCAACAATGCTGGAGAATTGGAGAAACAGGAGTACGTTACAGAAATTCAAGATAGGCTCGGAGAATTGTGGGCAGGATTGCTAATATCACGTGACGGTGAGATCACTTCAGTCGCTCCTTTCCTGCAGCAAGCCTCGCCGCATGAAGACTGGAAGCAGTTATTAGAAGAGCCTCCCAAAGCGGCGGCCTTTAATTCCTTCCGCTATGAAACAAGTGAAATGAATTTGACCTATCCGGATGGTGGCGAGGGCAAAGCCGTGTTATTGAGAAGAATTGACACGGTGCCTATATATTGGCGCCCGGTTGGAACCTTATTCAGCTTAGCTTTCATTTGCTTGACGAGTCTGCTGTTGACTTACTTCGTTTCACGAAGCATTATTCGTCCGATTAAGAAGCTTGAAGCTGCTGCTCTCCAGATTAAGGATGGTGATCTGACGCATAAGGTCGTAGCGACAACGAGGGGGGAAATCGGTCAGCTCAGTATTGCATTCGAGGATATGAGGGTGAGACTTAAGCATTCCATAGACCAAAGCCTGCAGTATGAAGAAAACCGCAAAATGCTCCTCTCTCATATTTCACATGATTTAAAAACTCCGATATCTGCGATAAAAGGTTATGTAGAGGGCATTATGGATGGAATTGCAAATACGGACGAGAAGCGCATTCGATATATGGAGACCATTTATCGGAAAGCATCTGACATGGACCAACTCATTGATGAATTATTTCTATTCTCAAAGCTGGATCTGCAAACTGTTGCATTTGACTTTAAAGTGATCGATATGAGCCGTTATATGGAGCATTTTCTGGATGAGCAGCGTTTTGACTTGGAGAAATCCGGGGTACGGCTTATTTATGAGAATTCGGGAATGCATCCGACCATGATTGCTGCAGACCCTGATAAACTAAGCAGGGTGCTTACTAATATTTTGAACAATTGTATCAAATATATGGGGCAGCAGTTAGAGGAGAGCAGGAAAGAGATTCATGTACGATTGAAGGAGCTGGATGAGCATATTCTAGTGGAAATCGAAGATTCGGGTCCTGGAATTGAAAAAGAGGATTTACCGTACATTTTCGATCGCTTCTATCGCGCAGAGCAATCACGAAATTCTGAAACAGGCGGCAGCGGTCTCGGTCTAGCAATTGTCAAACAAATTATTGAAGGGCATGGCGGCATGGTATGGGCGGAAAATGCAGAGAAGAGTGGTGCGAGGTTCTGTATGAAGCTTCCTAAATCAATGCTCGTCAAGGCGGTGGATGATCATGAAGAGCATACTAATCATTGAAGACGAGAAAGCCATCGCTGAGCTTGAACGCGATTATCTGGAAAGCTATGGTTATACAGTGGAGCTTGAAGGCAGGGGCGATATTGGCTTAAAAAAAGCGCTGGAGGAACAATATGATCTGATTGTTCTGGACGTCATGCTGCCGAAAATAGACGGCTTTGAAATCTGCAGGCAAATTAGACAAACGAGCAATATCCCTATTCTGATGGTCACTGCAAAAAAAGAGGATATCGACAAAATTAGAGGCCTTGGCCTAGGGGCAGATGATTATATTACAAAGCCTTTTAGTCCAAGTGAATTAGTTGCACGCGTGAAAGCACATTTGGCACGTTATGAGCGGCTGACTGCAGATAAAGCAGAGCGCGATGAATCGATTCGCATACGCGGGCTGGTTATTGACAAGCCTTCTCGGCGAGTCATGATTCATGAGAAGGAAGCGATGCTAACTTCTAAAGAGTATGAGCTGCTGCTGCTGCTGGCTTCTCACCCTAACCGGGTGTTCGAGAAGGAAGAATTGTTCGAGCGGATTTGGGGTGTTGATTCCAATGGCGACGCAGCTACGGTCACGGTTCATATTCGGAGGCTGCGCGAGAAGATTGAGCATGACCCGTCTAATCCCCAATACATCGACACAATTTGGGGAGTAGGCTACCGTTTCAAAGTATAGATAGATAATGAGGAGTGGGACACATTGAAGAGCATTATACGTTTTTCGCTTAATAACAAATTTGCTTTATGGATTTTGACATTGCTTGTATTGTTTGCTGGATTGTATTCAGGCATGAATATGAAGATGGAGACGATACCTGATATTACGGTGCCGATTGTTAGCGTCATGACGGTATATCCCGGTGCTGCACCTGAAGAGATTATGGAGAAGGTTACGAAGCCGATCGAGCAGCGGACACGTAATTTGAAAGGCGTTAACGTCATTAGCTCCACATCCTATGAGAATGCTTCTTCGGTTATCATTGAATATACATATGAGACCGATATGGATAAAGCAGCAGCGGAAGTAACCAAAGTGCTCTCAGAGATTACTTTCCCGAAAGGCGTACAGAACCCATCGGTATCGCGTATTAGTCTGAATGCTTTCCCGGTACTAGCACTCAGCTTGTCTAACGACAATTTGAATCTGGAGCAGCTTACGAAGGAAGTACAAGACAATGTACTGCCTCGTTTGCAAGGCATTGATGGTGTAGCCAGCATTCAAATATCCGGTCAAAATGTAAGGGAAGGCGAGCTTGCATTCAAACAGGATAAGATGGCGCAAATGGGCATGACCGAAGATATGGTCAAAGGGATCATTCAAGCCTCAGCACTATCCGTACCGCTTGGCATATTTGAATTTGGCGACACGGAGAAGGCCATTGTCGTAGACGGCAATATTAGTACCGAGGATGACTTGAACAACCTGATTATTATGCCGGGCGTCAAGCTCAGGGATATTGCTGATTTGAGCATAGTAGGCAAGGCAGAGTCAATTTCCCGTACAAACGGCAAAGATGCAATTGGACTGAATGTGGTGAAATCCGCTGATTCCAACACAGTAGACGTCGTTAACAAGGTCAAGGAAGAAATAAAAAAGCTTGAGAATGGGAACGAAGGCTTGTCCATTGTTACAACTCTGGATCAAGGAAAACCAATTGAAGATTCCGTACACACGATGTTAAGCAAAGCGATCATCGGCGCGTTGTTCGCTGTCATTATCATTATGATATTCTTGCGTGACATTCGTTCGACTATTATAGCTGTTGTATCGATCCCGTTGTCTATTCTTATTGCGCTCTTAATATTGAGCCGCATGAACATTACGCTTAACATTATGACTCTTGGCGCAATGACCGTCGCGATCGGCAGGGTTATCGATGACTCCATTGTCGTTATCGAGAACGTATACCGGCGGATGGCTCTCTCAACCGAGAAGCTTAAGGGCAAGGAATTAATTCTGGATGCTACTCGTGAAATGTTTGTGCCAATATTGGCATCAACGCTTGTTACGATAGCGGTATTCTTGCCGCTTGCACTAGTAACGGGAATGATTGGTGAAATTTTCCTACCTTTCGCATTAACGATCGTATTTGCTCTCTTGGCTTCACTATTGGTTGCCATTACGGTAGTTCCTATGCTGGCGCATATGATGTTCCGTAAAGGAATGAAACCAGGAAAAGCAAAAAGTCATGATAAGCCGAGCCGTTTGGCTGAATGGTATAAAGATGTGCTTCGCTGGTCTCTTAGCCATAAATTAATCGCTTTTGGATTGGCAGTCATTATGCTAGTCGGCAGTTTGTTCATTGTTCCTGTCATCGGAGCCAGCTTCCTAGGCAGTGAAGAAGAGAAAACGATGGTCGTTTCCTACAATCCAGCACCAGGCGAAACACTTGAACAAGTAGAGAAGATGGCGCTCGAAGCGGAGAAACAGCTTCTTGATCGCAATGGTATTGCAGTTGTCCAATATGCGGTTGGCGGACAAAATCCGTTTAGCCCAGGCGCATCGAAGCAAGCTTTGTTTAACCTCAGCTATAAAGAAGATTTCAAAGATTTCACAGTGGAGAAAGAAAAAATTATTCCATTGCTTCAGGAGCTAGGCGGCAAAGGCGAGTGGAAGCAGCAGGATTTCTCAGGCGGCGCTCTTGGCGGATCGGGAGTATCCATGCTTGTATACGGACCGGATATGAAGTCGCTTAAGCCTGTCGTTGACGAGTTGATGGCGAAAATTTCAGAAAATAGTAATTTGAAAAATATCGATTCCAGCTTGAATGCATCATACGAGCAATATCGGTTAGTCGCTAATCAAGAGAAGCTTAGTCAGAATGGCCTGACTGCAGGGCAAATTGCGATGGCATTAAGTCCAGTTCGCGAACGTCCGCTGCTGACGACAATTGAGAAGAACGGTGAAGAATTTAACGTTTATGTGAAGGTAGATACAAAAACATATACGAATAAAGCGGATTTGGAAAATGTGAAAATCAAGTCACCGCTTGGTACAGAAGTTGCCATTAAAGATTTGGTAACAATCGAAGAAGGCGAGTCGCCTAACACGATTACAAGACGTGATGATCGTATTTATGCACAAGTGTCTGCTGATATAACCGTTTCTGATGTTTCAAAAGTATCCAAAGAGCTTCAAGCAACGATTGACGATATGAAGCTACCATCAGGCGTTGACATCGACATGGGCGGTGTAACGGAGCAAATCAAGGAATCGTTCACGCAGCTTGGCCTAGCCATACTTGCAGCAATTGCGGTTGTATATCTCGTACTCGTTATTACTTTCGGCGGCGCATTAACACCGTTCGCCATCTTATTCTCGCTTCCGTTTACGGTTATCGGAGCTTTGGTAGGACTACTTATTGCAGGTGAAACGTTGAGTGTAACAGCATTGATTGGTGCGCTCATGCTAATCGGCATCGTCGTTACGAATGCGATCGTGCTGATCGACCGCGTTATTCAGAAAGAGAAAGAAGGCTTGTCTATCCGTGATTCATTGATTGAAGCTGCGGGAACAAGACTTCGCCCGATCCTAATGACTGCGATTGCGACTGTCGGCGCTCTGCTGCCGCTCGCATTCGGCTTCGAATCTGGCGGTCTGATCTCTAAAGGAATGGCGGTAACGGTAATTGGCGGTTTGACGAGCTCAACATTGCTCACGCTCATTATTGTGCCAGTCGTATATGAATTTCTGCACCGCAAGAAGAAACCGAGCGCTGCCGAAAACGTGTAATATAAGCTTTGTGTAAATAGTTCAGAATAGAAAGCTGTCTCAAAGGTCCATGACCTAGAGGCAGCTTTCTTTTTTGTGGGGAAGGAACTATTGTAATCTTGATTGCGTCTAATTATTATAATCATTGTATGAATATGGAAGCGGGAAGAATCGTGAATAGAAATTATATTAAAAGAAGGAGTAGGTATCATGATTTCGTATAGGGAGTTATTAATAAATGACATCCATCACATTGAAGACATAGATCGATCTGAAACGATTACGTATATTTATAAATTAAAGGGCGGAGAGCTGCAGGAGCTGCAAGCATCCCATGAATGTCCAAGCTGGGATAAAGAAGCGATTATTGAGCTTAAGGAACGGCTTCTATATGAGCTGGTAAGTGGAGGCAAGGCAATAGGCGCTTTTGAAGCGGATCGCATGGTTGGTTTTGGCGTGCTTGCCCATCCATTCAGAGGCGCGGAACAAAACCAGCTTCAAATAGATTTGATGTATGTGTCCAAAGCATTTAGAAGAATGGGGATCGGAACTGAGATTTTGAATCAATTAAGTGACGAGGCGCGAAAAAGAGGAGCAGCATACTTGTATATTTCATCAACAGAAACGCAGTCAGCTGTCTTCTTTTATAAGAGCAATGGCAGCCAGATTACGAATGAAGTCGATCCAGAGCTATTCGAAAAAGAGCCTTTGGATATTCATATGTTAAAAAAACTATAGGGGGTATTATTTTGCCAAATAAATTACTTGGTGCAGCAGCGATTATTTTGGATGCTGAAGGACGAGTTCTGTTAGTAAAACACAGCTACGGAAAAAATAATTGGGATCTTCCTGGAGGGAAATCGGAAAAGAATGAATCAGCAGAGGAAACTGCGAAGAGAGAGGTGCTGGAGGAAACAGGACTTGAAGTCACAGTAGAACAATTAACCGGCATTTACTATGACCCCAGCAATGATATGCATCATTTTGTTTTCATTTCAAATAACGTCCATAATCAAGAACCGATACCAAGCTCGCCGGAGATTTTGGCATGCAAATATTACTCTATTGATGATCTTCCTAAGCCTATTAGCGACTTCACTTATAATCGCATTCAGGATGCATTAAATAATGACAGGCAGCACCTATTCCACGTAATAGGGCCGCGGCAGTGGATGGAATAGAAGAGCGATGATGAGTTCATGCATCGTTACTACTTATTGATCTTGATTACTGATGGAGGAAGCCATTGTCCGTAAAGCACGCTTGTCTGCGGCCAATACAATCTAATCACGAGATTAAATGATCCCAATGGCGCTGGCAGCCAGTTCGATTCATTATCTTTGCCAGGCGATGTGCTTTGGATGACAAAATCAAGAGATCCATCCGCATTGAAATGAAGATTATCAAGGTGTGGACTCAGCGCATAACGGTTAATTTCATTTTCAACCAGAAATCCATCGGAATTATATAAGGTAACAGACCAAAAAGCATGGACAGGAGGTAATTGCTCAGGGAGGAAATGAATCCGGTACATATTATGACCATCCAATAAATGGCCTGCATTATCGACAAAAGAATAACCATATACAGCATCCTGTGGAATATTGCCTAAAAATAGCCTATCTGCGGCTACCGCTCGATAGATGTAATTTGTACCGTAATTTCCGACGTTGTTGAGCAGAATGCTCCAACCGTTTACTTCATTATGACGAAAAACTTCATCGCCTGCTGCTGAAATGGCCTGTAAACCAACCTGAGCAGCTTTTGATAAAGTTGTTTGTATGGTTGGACTTAAATCGTAGTAATTAAAGGATGAGCTTGGCATAAGACCCAGCGTACGAAGCTTAATCGTTATCTCCGGAGACTGAATGGCAGAATAAGGCGGATTTTTTGCCATCAATGACATGAGTAATGTGAAGAATACGGCGGCATCCATAGAACCTACAATATCCTTCGGAGATTGCTTGCTATTGATCCGTTCATCTAACATACCTTTGGAGCTTGACGGAAATAGAGGTGTTAATGTGTAACCACGCTGAATGGTGTGTACGATGGGATAATCTTTTGGACCGTCAGTTTGAGTGCGGCCAGCAATTAAGGCAGTATTTGTAGGAGCATAAATGACGGGAATATTCGGCGGAAGAGAGCCATGCCAGCTGGGTCCTGCAATAACAAAATACTGTTCGCTTGTACCGGTTGTACGCGAGCCTATAGAAGAAAATACGTTGGAGTAAGCATCAAGCATGGACAAAAGATAATATTTACCGTTGGTATCAGGTACATGCAGGAGCAATGGCCCATCCGTCAGGTCAAGCCAAGCAGGTGAATAAAGGGTATCTACATTAGGCCTAACTACTAATTTGAACTCGGGAGTGGATAATGTCTGTTGATGATAAAATAGGTTCTTTTGCATCATGCTTGCCAAACCAGTCCTTCTAGTTATGTTCATCAAAAGGACAGGAAATCCATATACATATGCTTCTAGAGCGTAGCTATTCAGTGTTGATTCTGTTATTTGATTTGTTGCAATCATTTGCGAATTCGTATAATATACGCCATTAAAATGAGGTTTCAATATGAAATATCCTCCTAGACAGAGCATGTTGGTTAGGCTATGAACTACATTTTATGCAAGCGGCGCGCGATATGCGACCGATTGGCGATCAAGCAGGAGGTGAAGATTTAATGATAGATTTATGTTTAGTCCCCTATGAAGAAAAAACAGTCCTATCTAACTTAATTCAGTTATATCGATATGATAGCAGTGAATTTGATGGACATGTGTTGACCGATCATGGGTTCTATTTATATAAATATTTGGACCACCAATGGACGGATGAATATCGCAGACCCTTTATTGTAAAAGTAGATGGGGAAATCGCAGGGTTCGCTTTGGTTAGTCTTGATGTTCCTAAACAGAATATGAAATTAAGTTCAGCCGAGAAAACAAACACAATAGGAGATTTCTTTATTATGCGGAAGTATAGACGCAAGGGAGTGGGCAAAGAGGTTGCAGAATCGTTGTTTGATCAATTTCGCGGTACTTGGGAGATCAGACAAACCATTGGCAATAAGAATGCTTATGCATTTTGGAAAAAAATAATAACAAATTATAAAAGCGATAACTCGTATCAAGAGAAATTGATACAGAATGAGAGCTGGAATGGACCTGTGTTTGTATTCCAATCGTAAAAATTAAAAAACCAGCCTGTTCCTAAAACGGAACGGACTGGTTTGAGTCATTTATTGCTTTTAGCCAGCAACTAGTTAGGAATTACTGTACTGTCATCGGAAGTTACAACTACAATACTCGCATTCGTGATGCCTGGAAGCGATCTCGTCATGATTGGAGAGTGGTAGGCGATAATTTTCATGCCAGCTTTCAATTCAGAATCTCCGCCAACTACTGAGATTACTTTGGTGACTTCTGTGATGTTGAGAATCACATCATTAGTAGTGGATTGGTCAGAACCTACATTGACATAGACTTGACCTTCTGAAACAAGATCTGATGCCATAATAGTACCTTCCACTTTATTAGTTTCTGTTTCTTTCACAATGATTTTTGTGGCACTCGTTTGAGCGGGGTAGATCATCGTCATGACTTCACCATAGTAGGCATCAACTCGAACATCGGATTTCAATGCATCCCGCGTCAGAGGGCTGCCATCCTGATTGACGATTTGAGTGTCCTCAGTCACGGTTAGAATGACGTGATTCACGCCACCTTTCTCCATCGGCTGCCCAACCACTGTAATCTTGTTTTCTGCTGCATTTATAATAATACCGTCTGTACCGGGAGCATCCTCATGACCGTTCTCATCAGCAGACGTGTTCACAATCACATAGTTTGTTGTCGATTGAGGCGGGATGCTCATCGTTACGGCAGGACCATAAAATGATTTGAGGCTCATGCCAGCTTTGATATCACTAGCTTTGATTGCTTTGCCGTTTTGGTCAAAAATCTGAGTCTTGTCAGCAAAGTGCAAAACAATGGTCTCCTCGTTCGAATTATAGATATCTGTACCGGTAACGACAATGCCGTTTTCTTTCACTTCGGATACTTTACCTTCAATTCCAGTAAAGCTGTAGTCTTGAACGACCAGCGTTAATGCTGTTCCGCGTGCTGGAAGGCTTTTTGTAATATTAGCTCCGTAAAATGCTTTTACAACCAATTTCTCATCCATGATCGTTTTTAAAGGTACTCTTTGACCTTTGGCATTATATATTTTAGTATCTTTGGTAATTGCAAGAATAATTTCGCTTTGATCGATCGGAGCTAGGCCACGACCCTTAACGGTAATGAATTTACCTGTTTTGTCATTTACGAAATCTGTAATTTGGCCCATAGTCGCAGGTACAATCTTCGCTTGATTCATAATCAGTCCTTGTCCATTTTGACTTGTCGGGGGTGGAACGTCCTGAGCACTTGCTGCCATCGGCATAGCTGCCATCGCTAGAATAGATGTTGCTGCTAACATTTTGTGAATTTTTTTCATTTGTCATTCCTCCATTTGCCGCTTCATGCTGCGTATTGTCTTACATAGTTCTAGACGACTCAAATTTTTGGTATGTTGCACCAATCACATAAATTTTATTGACGAGAGAAGGGTTTTAGTTGTCTGCCAATTATTTATTTGCGCCACATGAAGCGTATGATATGATTTTATTTCTGAATGCCGTCTCAGATAACTCTTTCTACAACCAGCATTATCTGGACGTTAGACAAAGCTGGGAACCGCGACTTGGAGATCAAGGATTAAAGCTGATTAATGAGGTTTGCAGCAAGATGTCAATGTCTTATCTATGTACATATTTATCCGCATACGGGGTCAAAACGCTGGATGATATCATAACGGTGTTGCAAAACTATTCCATACATGCGAAGGACGATCATCTAATAGCGGATCATTGGCAATTACTTTCCGATTGTTTTCAAATATTAAAAGAAGCAGGTCTTCCTATAGCTTGGAACCAAAGAGTCAAGCCTTATTTACAAGATATTGCTGAACAATATGAGATGATTATGGAGAAGGTTTATCCCTTACATAAGCTGGAACGAACGTTAACCATATTTCTTGCTGCTGAGCATCCGATCTGTTCTACGGTTTATTTCGCTGCCTATATTAAACCGATAGCTTTTCAATTGCCAAACGGCGCGATGGTCATGCATGCTGGGCCTCATGGCTATATGCATTTACCGAAACATGTATTTCGTCTTTGTTTGCACGAATCTTTACACGGATTCCCCGGATCGGGACAAGCGCTGAAGCAGCAAGATGAGCTTTTGAAGTCGAACAAACAATTTAAACAACAATATGACGAGCTTATTGTGAATTATCATAGCGGGCCTGAAGAATATATTGTTGTTGGAGCAGAAGCTTATTTGAGTGAGAAATTAATGCTGAGAACGCAAGAAGATTGTATTTCATATTTGAAAAGCCAAAATGGCGGTATGCCATTATCTTTGGCGATATATGAGCGATTACGAGAAACAAACCCAGAGAATGGGTATAATTGGTGTGGGTATGGCAAATGGCTTGAAAAAGAGCTGCTTACATTGAAAATGTAAATCGTTTTTAATTACCTTCCCATAAGTAAAATCGCTTCTATAACCGCATGACTAGGCAGAATAGAATGGAAAGGAGAAAAATGGTGGAGTATGAAAGTAAAAACCATATTCATTTTGTTATTTTCCATAATGGTTGTCATTGTAACGATTATTTTTCAGTTATCATCAAAGCAAAAAATATCTTCTCAAGAAATTGAAGACAGCAGCAAAAGGAACAATATTTGTAAAGGGAAACGAAGGAAAGGTTGAACAGGTACAGATTATTGCTTCGATTGAGATTGACCCTAATGATTGGGGTGGTGTCGCTTTCTATATTCCTCCCAAATGGCATATTTCCAACATCATGATCAGTTATCCCGAAAATAAAACGCAATCAAAACCTGCTGACTATGTAGCAACGTGGACTACTGCGGATACGGAAAACGAATGGAAAGCTTGGATTGAAGTGGGAAGAGATCGCAGTTATAGACCAACGGGAGGCGGCACAGGAACTGTCGTCAACGCATCGACAGCAGCATTGCAATCATTTGATCACAATTTCCGGGTTAGCTTGTAGAATTTCTTCGGTAGCTGACCAGAGCCTTGGAAGGAACTCAATAACGTCTCTAGCACGCCTTGTTAAATCGCTTGAAGAGGAAATTCCTAGGTCGGCTACTGCTGCTTTGAAGGCAGGGATATATGCATTCTGCACCTCGATTGGAGCGTCTGCGGCCAGAATCTTGTGAGAGCGAGCAAAAGTCGCAATGATCCAGAAAACGGCTTCTCGGTGGAAGCCTGCGCGAATGAGTTCACGGCTCCCATCAATAGCGATCGGACGAGCAGCAGCAGTAATATCCGTGCTGAAGAAAAATAGTGTTTTGGATATGGCAGCAGCTGCATCAAATGTTCGGGCGAGCTCATTAAGATGATGCTCAACAAGCTGTGGAGATAGCTTGGAACATCCAACCAGTTCAAGAAGCTCCTCATAAAGATTGGTTTGCTTGTATTTGATTAACACTTCACGAACTGCTAGGTAGCGAAGTCTCACAGTGGGGTTTCGAAGCGCTGCTACGAGCAGCACATGAGTTGTCACGCTGGCTGGGAACAGCCACGCCGTCACTTGGTCATGAAACGGGGCAGAACTATCAATGGCATGCAGTCCATTCTCAATCCTCTCCCGAGCGTTCTCGCATCTGCGACGTACCCATTCCATCTCCTTAAAGTGGCTAGATACTTGTGAATATAAGCTTCGCAGATGACCGGTCGGGTCAGCAATAATGGTATCTACTTGGAAGCTCCCAGCCAGATGGTAGGATGCTAATACATCTTCGACTGTCGCTAGCTGACCCCAAGACAGATAGGTCACCTCAATAAGCACACCACGGTAAATGAACTTCCCAAGCTTAAGAGGAGGTACATCATGCTTGGTAACGATTACAATATCGATATCGGAAGCCGCTGGCATTTCCATATCATCAGTCATTCGTATGGTAGAGCCGCTGTAATAAGCTCCCATATATTCAGGCTCGCGACTTGCGATTTGTATGACCCACTCTGACGCTTTTGAACGGGCATATGCTACTTTCATATGTATCATCCTCCATATTACCAAGCTTAACCTTAGAATAGATACGTCTGGATGATTCCATCATATAATAAAGAACATGGAAAAAGAAATCTCAAAAAAAAGCCTTCATTAAGAAGGCTCCTTAGCTAAACGTTGTTTTAGATACATAATTAAAGAATAAAGCTGGAGATGAAGTTCTTGATTTGACTCAGAAAAAGGTGACTCGTTTAAACCATGAGCATCTCTTCTGAGCAGTTCTCTATTCAATTTCGAAATATTGTCAGTCAATGTTTTATTATCCCAAGCTTCTATTATAGGATTCATTTTCGGATGTTTTTCATGTTCAATATTATTAAACTCCTTAAAAGCTGGATTGAACATGAATTCTGCAAAAGAAATTTTATCTGTAACCTTAGACACGAAATTGCACCTGCTTTTTTCTTTAAATTATATCATGATCAATTCGTAATTAAAATCGCATTTTCCAGACTCTATTTAATTCTAAGCTTCGATACGCACAAGCTCTTTACGTACAATCGGCGCTACCTTGGTGCCAAGCAGCTCAATGGCACGCATCACTTCACGGTGCGGCATTGTGCCGACGTTTACATGCAGGAAGAAACGAGTTACTCCTAAATTTTTGCGAAGTAAAATAATCTTTTCCGCTACATATTCAGGATCGCCGACATAAAGAGCGCCGCGCAGGCTGCGTGCAGCATCAAAAGCAGCGCGGTCATAATTTTGCCTCCAGCCTCGCTCGCGTCCGATCACATTCATTTGAGCTTGCGTTGGAGGGAAGAATAAATCGGCAGCTTGCTCTGTTGTATCTCCAACAAATCCATGTGAATGCGTTGCAATAGACAGCTTTTCTGGATCATGCCCTGCCCTCGCAGCAGCTTCTTTATAAAGGGAGACTAAAGGTGCAAAGCTTTCAGGCATCCCTCCGATAATCGCGAAAGCGATAGGCAGCCCCAGCATTCCTGCACGAACAGCCGACTGAGCATTGCCGCCGCTTGCAATCCAGACCGGAAGCGGGCTCTGAACGGAGCGGGGATAGACCGCCAAATTATCGATAGCAGGACGATGACCGCCGCGCCAAGTTACTTTCTCTGAAGCGCGGATCGCAAGCAGCAGCTCCAGCTTCTCGTCGAATAATTCATCATAATCATCTAAGCTATATCCGAAGAGTGGGAAGGATTCAATGAATGAACCACGTCCCGCCATAATTTCGGCTCTACCATTCGAAATGCCGTCAAGGGTCGAGAATGCTTGATAGACGCGAACAGGGTCGTCTGAGGACAGCACGGTAACAGCACTCGTAAGTCTGATCCGTTTCGTCATGGCAGCCGCCGCTGCGAGTACAACGGCAGGCGCGGTGCCTGCGTAATCGGCCCGATGATGCTCCCCAATTCCATATACATCCAGGCCGACTTGATCGGCAAGGACGATTTCCTCAACTGCATTTCGCAGCCGCTCTGCATGGCTGATAACCTCACCTGTCACCGGATCTGGTGTTGTTTCGAGAAATGTACTTATTCCTATTTCCATATTAGTTGTTTTGTTAGTCATGATTCTACTCCTCCTTCATTACTAATAGTTTACTAAAATTTTTATGGTTTCTCAACATAAGTAAGCTGTTTACGAGTGAAGTAAAATAATTAATTCCTAAATTTTTGAAATTTCACAACAATTAGAGTGTTATGCACGTCTACTCTTTAAGGAGGAGATGCAGTTGCGTTATCGAATTAAAATAATATTTTTCATATTTCTAATAGGGTGTAGTTTATTTGCGAGTACTGCTAATGCAAGCTGGGCATATATGTTTGTTGTTAATGATGGCCATATATATACCGTATCGGAAACGCAAGTTGATCCAAAGCTCATCGGTTCGAAAATCGGCAAGGTAACTAAATATTCGGATCGAGAAGGCACTTACTCTGGTAATTTTTCTAATAGGTATCCGAAGGGTACAAAATATTATGAAATCAAGGGCATTGACATCAAAGAAGCTATAGCTATTAAAGAAAAAGAAGATAGGTTTATTAAAGCATTCTATCAAGGTGAATATGGGGGCAGCAGATATGGTTGGCAGGATTTTCTACCTTATATATCTTGGGCATTGCTGCTGTTTTTCGTTATTAGATTCTTGATAAAGAGGAGATGAGGGAACATATGAAAGCATTCATTATAACAGGTACATCTCGTGGACTTGGTTTCGAAGTCTGTAAGCAGCTTATGAAACGAGAACATATGATCATTTCAATTGCTAGAAATAATAATGATTTTCTATTAGAGCTTGCTGCCCATAAGGAATGTACATTGCATTTTGTACAATATGATCTGCAGAATACAGAGGGAATCTCAGACTTAATGGAAGGAATACTCAAACAAGTATTCAGTACTGAACTAGAATCCATAACATTAATTAATAACGCAGCACAAGTTACCCCGCTAGGTCCTATAAGCAGCTGCACCCCTGAAGAGACTGTAGGAAGTATTCAAACAAACGTATTAGCTCCTATGCTATTGACTCAATCTTTACTTAAGCAGACGGAGCAATGGGAGATTCATAGGACTATCGTAAATATTTCCTCAGGCTCAGGCAAGTATGCAGCAGCCGGCATGAGTATATATTGTGCTTCGAAAGCGGCATTAAACATGTTTACATCATGTATACAACAGGAGAACCATAAATCTTTAACCATCTACACAGTGGATCCAGGGATGATTGATACGGATATGCAAGCTGTGGCACGCAAGGAAGAAAGCTTCCCGATGGCTGCTTATTTTAAAGAAGCTAAGGATGCTGGTCATTTGAAGCCAGCGGAACACGTTGCGAAAAAAATAGTGAGAAGGATCATGGCAACTTCAAAAAAGAAATAGACATAATGGACAATCTGCTGCTTATATAGGTACATATAATTGAACTATGATGTAGTTTTTGTCGTTTTGTGTTGACGGCAGTTCAAGCAAAAAGTTATAGTCATATCTCACAAATCTGTATAATGGGTAGCCAATACATTACTTCCAGATTGAATATTACAACTAAAATGCGACAAAAGAGGCTGAAATAAGCTTCTTTTTGTCGCTATTTTTATTTGATATTGAGCTTGTCTGCTCATAGAAGCACTGCGGAAATTCGTAATTTTTAACCAAATATCACAAATACTTATCGAGAAATTCTTTGTACAATACTCATGAAAGGAAGGGGGGAAACGATGTAAAAAAGCGGATGTACGAAAAGCTCGCTTCAAATGCATGTCAAATCAGCAATCAGGAAAGGAAGCTGTAACGCGTGAAAAAACGTACTGTTTCACTTATCGTGACTTTGATGATGATCTTGCAAGTGTTAGGCGTCCCCGCAGTATTAGCGGCGGAAGGTGGCCAAGCAAGCACGAATTCGGACAACCATGGATTAAAAGCAGAATATTATACCACCTCAGGAAGAGGACAATTTGATTTCAAAACATTAAAATTAACAACGGTAGATGCAAAAATTGATTTTGCCAATATTAAACCCGTTCTGAAAGCGCTAACAGGACAGGATGAATTTAATGCTGTACGTTGGACGGGAGAAATCGAGGCGCCGGCGACCGATGATTACAAATTTTATATTATTGGTGATAACGGATTCCGTCTATGGATAGATGGAAAGCTAGTTATTGACCATTGGGTGAATGATTGGGACAAAGAGCAGACAAGTGCTTCAATCCATTTGGAAGCAAACAAGAAGGTAAGCTTTAAATTGGAATACTTCCAAGATTTTGGCGGTGCTTATATTAATTTAAAGTGGTCCAGTTCCAAATTACAAAAACAAATTGTGCCAGAAACAGCGTTCCTTCTCCCGGCGGGATATGTGAATCATAGTCCTGAGAAAAGTGACGTATTACAAGATGGGCTTCAAGCCGAGCTTCATTTCGGCAGTGAATTACAGTCTATACATGCCGATGCTGCTAAGCATTTCACAGTGGCAGCGGGTCTTCGCAATCATATTCCATCAAGTGCAGTGTTGAAAGCAGATGATTCATCAGTCATTCAACTGAAGTGGGATATTCCGGTATACAAGCCGGATAACGCTATAATGGTGACGTATGACGGGCAGGGTGGAATAATGCGTAAGGATGGGCAGCCATTATCCACATTTGTAACCTCTAAGGTGACCAATGGCTCCAAATTCATGATTAAATCACCATGGGCAGAGGATGTAGATAAGGACAATGTTCTGCCGGAATATCCACGCCCACAGCTTGTTCGCGACAAGTGGCTTAATTTAAATGGCGAATGGGAGTTTGAGAGCGGCAGCAAGCAAAAGACAGTTCCAACTGGCAAGAAATTAAGTGAAACCATCCTCGTACCCTTCGCGGTAGAGTCTCAATTGTCTGGACTTGAGCGTCAAGAAGAAGAAATGTGGTATAAACGTCAATTCACTCTTCCAGCAGATTGGAAAAACCAGAATATCCAGCTTCATTTTGGTGCTGTTGATTTTGAAGCGACGGTCTATGTCAATGGTCATGAGGTTGGCAAGCATCAAGGTGGATATACAGGCTTTAGCTTTGATATTACCGATCAACTGGTAGCGGGTCCGAATGAATTAATCGTCCATGTGAAGGATCCTACGGATGATGGCGGGTATACCATCGGTAAACAACGGAAGGAACCGGAAGGTATCTGGTATACATCGATATCGGGTATTTGGCAGACCGTGTGGCTGGAGCCGACTGCTGCCGCATCCATCGAAAAATTGGATATGACGCCGGATTTAGCACATGATTCATTAAAATTGATGGTCACTGGCAATGCCGGCGTGACCAATGAAACCGTAGAAGCCATCGTTTTGAAGGAAGGCAAGGAAGTGGCTCGTGCTGCTGGTGCAGTAGGCCAACAATTGGCGATCCAAATTCCAAATCCGCGCCTGTGGTGGCCAGATGATCCTTTCTTATATGATCTAAAGGTCAATCTGGTTAATGGATCAAACCATGTAGATGAGGTTACTAGTTATTTTGGCATGCGGGATATAAAGCTGGGTAAAGTAGACGGTATTACGCGACCGCTCATTAATGGCAAATTTATTTTTCAAATGGGGCCGCTGGATCAAGGCTACTGGCCGGATGGACTATATACTGCCCCTACGGATGAGGCGTTGAAATTCGATATCGATGCTGTGAAGCGTCTCGGTATGAATATGATCCGGAAACATATGAAAGTAGAGTCGGATCGATGGTACTACTGGGCCGATAAGCTTGGTGTAGTCGTATGGCAGGATCAGGTGAGTAAATTTGGCGACACATCTGATAACCGCGCTCACTTAGAGAAGGAATTCAAGGAAATGATCGACCAATTCCGCAATCATCCATCCATTGTCGTCTGGACTGTGTTTAACGAAGGCTGGGGACAATACGACACGGAAAGGTTGACGAATTGGGCAATGAATTACGATCCAACTCGTCTCATTAATAATGCAAGCGGCTGGACGGATAAAAATTCAGGACATTTGATTGACATCCATTCTTATCCTGCACCGGATTCTCCCAAGCCAACGGATACACGGGCAGCTGTACTTGGGGAATACGGTGGACTCGGTCTGAAGGTACCGGGACATGAATGGAATTCTAACGTTTTTAGTTATGAGGAGCAAGAGAACGTTGCAAAGCTGACCGATCGTTATGTTAGCTTCATCAATCAGATGAAAGTAATGAAGAAATCGGGACTTAGTGCAGCGGTGTATACCCAAACAACAGATGTTGAAATGGAGATCAACGGTTTGCTTTCTTATGATCGCAAGGTGGAGAAGGCTGATTTCCAACGTCTTGCGCAAGCCCACAAAGAACTGATCGGCAACTATGCTGTATCTGATTTAACCAAAGCGATTTCAGCTGCACAAACAGAGGCCAATAAAGCTGTCGTTGGGACTGAAGCCGGTCAATATCCGCAAGAGGCGAAGGATGCTTTGATTGCTGCCATTGCAGCAGCACAGGCTGTGGCGGATAAGCCGAATGCTGCTTCCGAAGAAATAGAGAAAGCAATAACTGACTTAAACGCGGCGATCGAGAAATTTAAGAAGAGCGCCAATAAAACAATTCCGACGGTTTCACCGAAGGCATGGATGGATTCATTCGATGCACCTGCTTTAAATGCGGCTTGGAGTATTCATAATCCGGATGCAAACGGCTGGAAACTGACGGAAAAACCGGGAACGCTGCGAATTCTCACTCAAAGAGGGGAAATGTTTGAAACGTCAAATGATGTCAAGAACGTTTTCCTACGCGATATTCCAAGTGAAGATTTCGAAGCAACGATTAAATTAACAGCTCCTATCCGCAAGAATCATCAGCAAGCGGGTCTAATCGTATGGCAGAATGTCGATAATTATGTGAGATATGGACATGTATGGGATACGTCAGGCTCAACGGGCTACAGTTTAGAAACAGCTAAGGAAATTAACCAAAAATATACGAAGGCAACGAATATGGCAAAGCATCCGGGGACGGATGAAGTATTTATGAAAATTCAGAAAATAGGCAATACGTACACCACCTATTATTGGAATGGAACAGCTTGGGAGCAAGCTGCCGATCCATTAACAGCAGATTTAAAAGAGATCAAAATCGGTATTTACGGCTTCTCAGCAATTGATGGAACAACGATGAATGCGGATTTTGATTATTTCACCATCCAATCTCTTAACACGCAAGAAACACTGCTAAATATGACAATGGATGGCGCTAGCAGTGTTAAAGAAGGCTCAATGTTTACAGTTAAGCTGGGATTAGCTAATGTTACGGATACTTTGTATGCTTCTGATATTACACTGAATTACAATGCAGATTTGTTCGAGCTTCAGCAGGTAAGCTCTGCGGTGGACGGAATCGAAGTTGTACATTATGTGGATGACGGGAAGGGAAGTATCCGCATGGTGTTGGCGAGCATGGGTCAAGAGCATGGAATTAAGAAAGATTCACCGCTTGTTAACGTCGTGTTCAAAGCAAAAGGCTCACCTGCAGCAACTGGTAAAATTTCGGTAATAAAAGCTGTGATGGCGGATGCTGAAGGTGCAGAGACAGAGGCAGCCGCTGCAGAGCTAGCCATTCAAATTGAGGGTAGCGGTTCAGGCTTAGATGGCGACCTTAATCATGATGGCAAAATCTCGATTGGTGATTTGGCGATCATTGCTAGTCACTATGGTAAGAATAGCAGCAGTCCAGATTGGAATATTGCTAAAGTGGCAGATTTGAATGGCGATAACAAAGTAGATATTGAAGATCTTGCGATAATGGCACAAAAAATTATGAATCCGTAAGTGTAAGGGAATCATGGCTTAGTTAGCATGATTCCCTCTATTATTTAGTCAAGTGAGCAACTTAATTTATTGACCTTCCTTCACAAACTTCTCCATACGGCTTTTAATTGCATCACGAACATTTCTGAACTGCCGCATGATTTCGTCTTCTGTACCTGCTGCTTTGGCGGGATCATCAAAGCCCCAGTGCCACTTTACAACATCCGAATTGTTTATTACTGGGCAATGTTCATCTGCATGACCACATAAGGTAACTACGTAATCAGCACGATTCAATAAATCGGGATCAATGACATTGGAAGTATGATTGCTAATATCGATACCTGCTTCTTGCATCACTTTAACAGCTCTTGGATTTAACCCGTGAGCTTCCAGTCCCGCGCTTTGTACTTCATACTGATCTCCACCTATCGATTTCAGAAAGCCATCCGCCATTTGACTGCGGCAAGAATTGCCGATACATAAGAAATATATCAATTTCTTTTTCATTTTCTTTTCTCCTTTTAAGTTTCGATTAGTAGAATATTTGTAACCACAAATAAAGTCCAGTTAATGTGATGAATAACACTGGGACCGTTAATATAATGCCAACTTTGAAGTAGTAGCCCCAACTTATCCTTACACCTTTCTTGGACAATACATGCAGCCATAGCAGTGTAGCCAAGGAGCCGATTGGGGTGATTTTTGGCCCAAGATCGGAACCGATGACATTCCCATAAATAATTGCTTCACGGACCATGCCCTCAGTAGAAGCAGCTTCAATTGCTAGTGCATTGATCATGACGGTAGGCAAGTTGTTCATAACGGAAGAGAGGATAGCTGCGATAAATCCTGAGCCGAGTGCAGCAGCAAGAAGCCCGTGATCAGCTGTCCATTGAAATGCTTTTCCAAGCTCGTCCGTGAGGCCCACATTACGAAGCCCATAAACTACGACGTACATGCCAATGGAGAATATGACGACCGACCAGGGCGCACCCTTAATTAGCTCAGCCGTATGAATAGCATCACTTCTGCGAGCCGCGAGTATGAAAATAATCGCTGCTATTACTGAGATAACAGACACTGGAATATGAATAAATTCGCTGAGGAGGTATGCGATCAACAGGACACACAAAATAACCCAAGATAATTTGAACATTTGAATATCTTTAATGACAGCACGAGGCTGCTTTAACTGATTAAGGTCATATTTTGTCGGTATGCTCTTTCGGAAAAATAGGAACAAAACAATTAAGCTCGCAACGATAGAGAAGAAAGTAGGAATAATCATTCGGCTAGCATATTGTGCAAAACCGATGCCGAAAAAGTCAGAAGATACGATATTAACCAAATTGCTTACAGTAAGTGGAAGAGATGCGGTATCTGATATAAAGCCACTTGCCATAATAAAGGGAATAATCATTCGATCATCGAACTTCAAAGCCCGAACCATCGCGAGAACAATGGGAGTTAGAATTAATGCTGCACCATCGTTGGCAAAAAAAGCAGCAACAGCTGCACCTAAAAGCACCACATAAATAAACATCAGATATCCGTTACCGTTGGCGAAACGCGCCATATGTAAAGCGGCCCATTCGAATAGACCAATCTCATCAAGAATCAAGGAAATGAGTATTACAGCAACGAAAGTAAGCGTCGCGTTCCATACCATATCGGTAACATCCCAAACGTCCTGAAAGCTAACAACACCAAATAGTAAAGCGAGAAGAGCACCGCCTACAGCAGAGTAGCCTATATTAAGCCCCTTGGGCTGCCAAATGACAAATATAAGCGTAAGAATAAAAATAATTGAAGCACTAGCTAACATAATAACTCCTTTGTACAAGCTTTATTTGCAGCATTCATGATTTAATTGCAATAACTGTTCTTTCATTGAGGGGAGTTTCTGTATGATGCCGCTTAGATATGCTTTGTCATCCACATTTAATGAGTAATAAACCCATTGTCTTCTTTTGGTCTCTAGGACTAACCCACCCGATTTGAGCTTCTTCAAATGTTGGCTGATATTGGGCTGCGTTGTCTGCAAAATATCCACAATATCACATACACACATTTCTTTTTCCTTTAATAGAGAAAGGATAGTAAGGCGTGTTTTGTCTGATAAAATCTTCAAAGTATCAGCTAGCCCTTCTATCGTTTGATTCATATAATCACTCCTCCAAGTGGTTTAATCAATCCAAATATATTATACCTAATTCATTGTATAAGTAAATGATTATATAATCGTTTTCTTATGTTAAGTTTTTGAAAAGGCTATTATTACCGTCTTGCTGACCATTGGGAGGTGAATACAGGATACGGCTAAAATTAGCGGACATAGGAGACGCTATATGCGGCATTTATCGTTATATGGCATGCTAGCGGACATCAGGAGCGTTATTTGTGCAAAAATCATCTTTCTTTATTTTCTCCATAAGGCGCTAAATCGGCAGAAGATAAAGATGAGCAGATTGCCTAGCGCTGCAACGCCGAATACAACGGCCGGATGGGCAGTGTCGGAGATCCAACCTGCAGAAATGATGGTAAAAGGCATTGCAAGCTTAAAGAGAGAGCCCGTTATGCCGCTGATGCGGCCGATAAGCCGATGCGGCGTCGATTCCTGGCGAAATGTCCATATGCAGACGGTGCTGATTATCTCGAATATCCCGTTCAAGAGCAGGCTAAGGCTTAACATCATGCTGGAATGGGACACGGCCATTAGCAAATAGGACAGTCCAACAAAAAGTGTTGTGATGGTAACTAGAACACCCGCATTGAAAGTACGCCGGAGCCGATTAATGAGAAGAGTTCCGATGAGTCCGCCTATGCCAGCTGATGCTAGTACTAAGCCAAGCTCGGCATTATCTAGTTTGAGGGAATGCTTGGCAAAGAAAATAATCGTCGTATCGGCCATGCCGGAAGTTGCATTTAAGAAGATTACAGCTATGGTCATCTGGAAGAGAACCCGATTGCTGCGGAATTGTATCCAACCCTCGCTCAGCTCTCTCCAGAAGCCATTTTGACGAGCAGATTTCGGAGGCTCCTCGGTTCGCAGGAAGAGAAGCATAATGAAAGCAATGGTGAAGGCGAATGCGGTTAGAAATAAAGCATCATACAATTTAGGGAGCATGAGCAGCAGTCCTGTAAGAACCGGGCCCATAATGCCGATCAGAGTCGACATGAAATTGAAAGCGGCATTAGCCGGAGTCAGCATCGCTATGGGGAGAGAATATTTGACGATTCCTACCCTGGCATTATTGAATGCATAACCGAACAGCATGAGCAAGAACCCGCAAACATAAAGCGCAAAAATAGAAGGATTGCCGTAGGCAATGACCAGACACAAGCCGAGAAGCACAACAATTTGCATGCCAATAGCCCATAAGGACCAGCGTTTCTTATGAACACGATCTACAAGCACTCCGATAAACATAGCTAAAAGCAGATTCGGCAGAAATTCGATAGCCCGCATAGTAGACATAACAACCGCGGAATCGGTGAGATCGTAAAGGATGAGCGGCAGGGCCAGCTCATAAATTTTGTTGCCAAAACTGATGATGCCGCCCGTCAGAAACAGAATAAGAAATCCCGGATGGAACCATAGAGATGGAGAGGGCAGCGCAGTTGAGTTTGTTTTTTCTGTAATCATTTTCATGATGTAGTTCTCCTCTTTACGTTTGTAATGAAGATCATTATACTTTTGCAAAAGAAGAATAAAAAGCGAAATAAGCTTTGAACCTATTTCACCTTTTAGGAAAGGAGAGAGGGCATGGATAATGAGGTATATTACGAGCGGCTTAGGGACCGCTACTCATCCATTCCAGATCGGCAGCCCTTCAAGCTGCCGATCGACCAGCTTGCAGATGTATTACGATGTACGCGCAGAAATGCACAGCTTGTTCTGAAAAAACTTTGTGCGGAAGGTTATATTGATTGGACGTCGGGCAGAGGGAGAGGACATCAATCCGAGCTCACCTTTTTAATATCGCGGAGAGAACTGCTGTTCAAAAGGGCACAAAACCTTGTATTACGCGAAAATATTCGAGAAGCATGGCAGCTGCTGGGCTCTTTAGAGGAGCAAGCACCACTAAGAGAACAATTTGCGGCTTGGCTTACGGAGAAATTCGGTGTCTCAACGGATAAACAAGAGAAGGATATTTTGCGATTTCCCTTCTATCGCCCGGTATACCATTTGGATCCGGCCCATGTTCATCGTCGGACTGAGGCGCATTGGATCAAACAGGTGATGAACACGCTAGTTGATTATTCACAGCAGGATCAACAGCTTCGTCCTCAGCTGGCACATCTCTGGGAGGCGAATGATGATTATACGGAGTGGACCTTTTATTTGCGAAAAGGAGTTCGGTTTCATAATGGAAAGCTCTTATCGGCACAGGACATCGTTTATACCTTTAACCGAATCTTATTAGAGTCATCTTCTGGTTGGATGAAATCTATTATTAGAAATTTGTATGTTTCCAGCAAACTCGGCATCACATTTCAACTGACGGAGTCAAACCGGATTTTTCCGAATCTTATTTGTACCGAGCGATATTCCATCGTACCAGAGGGCTGGACAGGTGAGAATAACGCTATGCCAATCGGGACTGGCCCTTTTCAAATTGTGAAAAATAACGATTCGATGCTCACCCTGGAGGCTAACGAGTATTATTTCGACGGTCGACCGTATTTGGATCGAATTGAAATGTGGGTATGGCCTAATTATGATGGCGAGATGTTTGCTGTGACACCAGATAAGGATGTGCAGCTACTTTATTCGGAAGGACAAATGGATAATGGGATTAACCCAACCTTGTCTCAATTGGAACAGGGGAGTGTTTATTTAAGCATAAACAGGCGGAAAAACAATATACTGCAGGATGAAAGAATAAGGCGTGCAATTCATCTCGGCATTGACCGGGAGCGCATGATTGAGGAGCTCGGAGGTATTAGGCAGCAGCCTTCCAATGGGTTTATTCCATCCATTAATGAGCACGTGGAGCATGGAACTGATCAAAGAGATAAGGATCGACTGGACTTAGCAAGGCATCTGATTACGTCTTCAGCCTACGCAGGAGAAACGCTTACCTTATATACGTACGAAATGCGAAGCAACGAGGAAAATGCGATTTGGGTGCGAGAGGCTTGTGAGAAGTTGGGATTACGAATTGAGATTGTTGTTCTTCCAATTGAACAATTATCTAGAATAGAAAATAGGATGGAGGCGGATATGATTTTGGCTGGGGAGGTATTAGGCGAGCAGCCAGATATTACACTTATTGAGATGTACAGAGACAGCAATGGCTATATACGAAATCATCTAAGTGCTGATCAGAAGAAAGCATTGGATGAAAGAATTTCTTACTGTTTACGAATTGCAGACGCTAGTAACAGAATGGCCATTCTGACAGAAGTGCAAGAACAATTAAAAAGCAGCTATAGCCTGCTGTTCCTCCATCATAATTTACAAGTAGTGGGTCATCACCGATCACTAGACGGTATTACAATGAATGCATGGGGGAAAATTAATTATAAGAATGTGTGGGTGCGCCCTTAAGATTCATATGGATCCAAAAAGGGTATTTTCTCATATGCAGTTTTATTACAGCTTAGAGGCAGGAGGGTGAAGAGAATGAAATCATTGAAACTTAAGAGCGGGCTTGCAGCTGCGGCGCTGATTATTGGGCTTACCGCGATAGCACCGTTTACGCAGGCGGATGAAGGCTCGGCAGCTAAGGGGCTTTTCAATGGAACTCCGGCTGGTGATTCTGCTTACCATTTCAGCAATATTCAGTTTTTAACCAAGACAACCGGACGGGCTGCAGGAAACGGATTCCTAATTGGAACTTCGGACGCTGGGTCATCCTGGCAGTCGATCTACAAGGGAACCTGGCAGTTTACACAGCTTGATTTCATATCCAATACAACGGGATGGGCATTGGCGAAGTCTTCAAGTGCGGGAACGAATGCGCTTATTCATTCGACAGACGGTGGAAAAAGCTTTACAAAAATAGGAACCGGTTCAATTGCCTTAGAGCGGATCCATTTTGCAGATACAAAAAACGGCTTCGGATATACAAGAGCTTTTGCCTATAAAACAGCCGATGGTGGGATGACTTGGACGAAAATTAATACACCTGCTAATACTCGTTACGCGGAATTTACGGATGTGAAGCATGGCTGGGCACTTATTATAGTACCTAGATATGGCTATAAATTGTTTAGAACAACGGATGGCGGCGAGACTTGGTCATCGAAGTTGAACGTGAAATCAAGTGAGATAAGCGGCGGACAGATTTACACAAAAGGCAGTCAGGTATGGGTAGAATTAAATGGTGGCGCAGGTATGTCACAGCAATCCTATTCCCTATATGCTTCGTCTGATAATGGATCAAGCTGGCAGAAAGTGATTGATCAAGATACAGCAGGAGGCGGCGAGGCACCGGGCCAAGCTGTAGGAGTTGTGCAGGAAGGTCCTGCTTCACCGGGTGGTCATCCTAGCAATATGGTACTAGTGGAAGGAGCGGCTATTCTTGGTGGATTCTCCCCTGCAGGTGAAAGTATTGGAGTAGGTCGTTCACTCGATGCAGGTAAATCTTGGACCAATCTTCCGAGTATTAAAGGCTATCAGAGTGTGATTTCATTTACAAGCAAGGAAAACGGCTGGATGGCGGATACAAGCTTAATAGATCCTGCAATTTATAGAACAACGGATGGCGGTAAGACATGGTCAAAGAAAATTAGCATTCCTAGCCTTAACAACTAATTGAATAATATCCATTAAGACTAGTTTCCGAATGGGGATTAGTCTTCTTGCTTTGCAATAGCATAAGATTCCAATTGATGCAGAGGAATTATTTGTTAGTTGTCGAAATTGAAGTGAGATGACATTTTCTAGAGGGGAGGTATTATGATGAGACCACGAATTACGCTCATTACATTGGGAGTAGATGATTTGGAAAGATCGCTTCAGTTCTATCGGGATGGATTGGGATTGCCCACAGACGGCATAGTAGGCCAAGAGTTTGAGCATGGAGCGGTTGCTTTTTTTGAATTGCAAGCAGGCTTGAAGCTAGCTATATGGAATCGCAAGGATATCGCTTATGATACTAAGCTTAATAAGACGAGCCCAAGCCCTACCGAATTTACTCTGGGTCATAATGTAGGCAGTAAAGCAGAAGTTGACCAGGTTCTGGAACAGGCTGAGAGTGCGGGTGCTGTTATAACAATCCCGGGACACGACACTTTTTGGGGCGGATATTCCGGTTATTTCCAAGACCCAGACGGCCATTTATGGGAAGTGGCTTGGAATCCGGAGTGGGAGTTCATAGATTAGCTTATCTGATGGATAAAACGAAAGCGGGATAATTAGATGGAATTACCTATTGATAAGTATCTTAATGATGAATTTCCGGATTTGAAAATCGAATCACCTTTATTTTATAATGCTGATATAGGAATTCGGTTTGAGATAGGTGATACCGATCCCTATGTTTCTGATGAGAGATACAGAGAACAAGTCCATTATCGGTCTACTCAATTGTTCAAAGCAACACATTACGAAAATGATGACATTTATATTATTCTTTACTTAGACATTAAGCGAAAGCATAATAAAACTCATAAATTAAAAGTATTCAGAAATGGAGTAAAAGACAAAAATATTTTGCGAAATCTAAGTTGTAAAAGTATAATGCAGTCAGACGAAGATTACGTAGGTTGGGAATCCTATCGTTTTGTTCTGATGTGTAAAGTTTCAGAAATAAGATATATCACTTTTCTCCATTCGGACTATAACATTTTTATCATCAACAAAACGAAACATACCATTTTTCATTTTTATGATAGTAGAGGCCTTGATGTAGTCTCTAATTCTAAAGATGCGTTGCAACAATTATTTCTAAAATATAATGATTGGATACTAGATTATGATAGAGAAATAATAAATTCGGTGTTTGAGAACAAATAAACGATGTACTTTGACTATCGTACATTGATTTAGTCATCTGAAAGGATGGTCATTAATGAAAAAGAAGTGGTTGATATTTATCGCTGCGCTGCTGGTTTTCGCTCAAATCCCAACGCAAGCGCAAGCGGAGGAGACCGAACCATATCGAAATGTCCTAATTAGTATTGATCATAATAAAGTTGTAAACGGCCGCACACTCGTACCCATTCGAGCCATCACAGAAGCAATAGGTGCGCAGGTACAGTGGAATCAAGCTGATAACCGTATCGCCATTACACGAGACGATACGCAAATTATGCTGCAGACCAACTCCAAGCAGGTACAGGTAAACGGGCAATTACAGATGCTGGATGCAGCGGCAATCGTAGATAAAGGGACAACCTTTGTACCGCTTCGTTTTGTTGCTGAGACTATGGGAATGGAAATAAACGTGGCACCAAAAGCTCGATACATTTATGTCCGAGATACGCGTTCTAAGGTAGAAGTGATAATTGAGGTTAAACCACCGTTATCGATCGAGGAAGCTATTAAATTGCTTAACCATGCCGAGCTAGCTCATGATTTATCTGCTATTAAACAAAAACGGGAGTATCTTCGTCCCTATTTCACAGATGAATATATTAATTTGATCATCCGTGATGGCGGCCTTAATCAGTATAAACCAGGTCAGTCCAATAGGTTTAAAGATCCTTCCTTCCGATCGTTTAAGGATGCCAAGTATCCCAATTACACGTATGTAAATGACCACACCATGCTGCTTTCACGAAGCATTCCTATTAGTAACGGGCCGCTTGGTGCCTCCGGTTCTCTGGATGAACACGGTACGCTGGTTCAAACGGCGAACGGCTGGCGTATAGCATCCATTCAATGGGTTTTTTATGAGGCTTATTAAGTTATCTATTGAAGATTACATTAATTAGATAAAACCATTCTGAAGTATAAAGTATTTGATCTTGGAGATCAGATACTTTTTTTTTGTGATTATTTCCATAGTTGATAATTGATGTTTGCGAACGTTTGTTCTATAATTAGGTGACATCTGGGTTCGGCGATGATTTGCATAAGGATATAATGGAGTTGAAGAGGCTTGCTGATGTATTGGACGATCGTGATAAACGAGAGCTAATATACGATTTGCAATCCTGTACGAAGGAAATGGGGCGGTGGTATACTTTGTTCCAAAATCTACATTGAGATGTAACATAGCCTGATGACTAGGCGAAACATCAATAAGAGGGAGCTAGCATTGCTTGCCCTAAATCAATTTCGACAACCAAGAACAACTATAAAAAAAAATTACCTTTATATTTATGTGTTCCTTGGATTACAATAATAGAACTGGTAAATTATCCAAATACAATTGATCTCGGAGGGAATATGCCTCAAATACCTACAGGTATTGAAAGCGCTTTACAAGAAAATGGCTGTTTGCAGGAAAATGTGCTCATCGTTTTACCCTGCGATCGGAATGTAGAAGGAGGCTACGCAGAGTCTTATCTTCTTCTAGACAGGGAGCATCTATTTATCGCGACAAGTGATCAAGTGGTCCGTCACAAAACCTTCAAAGGATTCATGAACCCTTTCGGAAGAAAGAAGAGTCTTAAGCTTCCACCTGGAGCAACGAATAGCAAGTGGACATTTGAGAAAGTAAGCATCGAGATGATCGAATCTATTTCCATCGTAAATCTTGTTGCTTCAGGTTTAGTTGTGTTGAAGTCAACGGAGGAACGCGCTATTGCTGCCTTTACGAATGGGCATATGGCACAAGCGGTAAAGCTGACGGAGCTCTTCAACAAGCTGAAGAAGAACGAAGACATTGATCCGTTGGAATTTAGGGAGGATCAAGAGCATTCTTCTTGTCCCAAATGCGGGATGATTTATCCGGAGGAAGGCAGGAAAATTTGTCCCAAATGCATGAAGAAGCATGCGGTGTTTGCTAGGCTGCTGTCTTATGCTGGAAAGTATAAGCTGTCGATTACCTTCATTATATTGTTCATGTTTCTCAATTCTGCGACCGGACTTGTAATCCCTTATTTGCAAGGGACCGTATTATTTGATCAGGCGCTAGGAGAGAAGGGCAATTTTGCAGGGAAAATTGGGCTCGTCATTCTTCTTATCGTTATCTTCCGAACCTTATCCATGGTATTTGGGGTAATCTTCGGGGTCATTAATGCGAAGATGGCTGCGAACGTAGCTTTTGATCTGAAATCTAGTGTTTTTGAGGCGATGCAGCGCTTGTCCCTCAGCTTTTTTCAGAAGAAACAAACCGGTCAGCTTATGACGCGTGTCAATAATGACTCTGCAGAGCTGCAGTACTTTTTTGTAGACGGCATTCCGTACTTCATCGTTAATTTCATGAATATTATTGGAATTACAGGTATATTGTTATATCTGGATTGGAAGTTAACCCTTATCTGTTATTTGCCGCTGCCGTTCGTGCTGCTGCTCATGCGGGTATCTTTCCCTAAATTGTGGAGGCTTTCTTGGAGAAAGCATAGAGGCGTAAGCCGAATGAACGCCGTTATTAGTGACTCGGTAACCGGAACGCGTGTCGTCAAAGCCTTCGGCAAGGAAAAACTGGAGATCAAGCGGTTTGACAAGGCCAATCGTTCTTTCTCGGGAGCGGAGCAATCCTTTAATAAAACAGGCAGTACTATATTTCCGATTTTGACGATTCTGACTCAGATCGGCGGCATTATTATATGGGCATTTGGCGGCTGGAAGGTGATGCAGGGTGATTTCACTTTCGGAAAAATCATGACCTTCATCAACTATATTTATTTGTTATATGGGCCTGTTCAATTCATGAACAATATAGTGAACTGGTGGTCTTATTGCATGTCGGCAGCTCAGCGTATATTTGAAATTCAGGATGCTGTGCCAGAGGTGGCGGAGAAGCCAGGGGCGATTCACCTTGAGAAGGTAAAGGGCGAGATTAAAGTCAACCATATCACCTTCGGATACGAGCCGAACAAGTCTATTTTGAAAGGTGTTACGATGACTGCTAAGCCCGGTCAAATGATCGGGGTAGTGGGACATTCCGGTGCAGGCAAGTCAACGCTCGTGAATCTCATCTCCCGACTCTATGATGTGAATGCTGGGGAAATTCAAATCGACGGTGTTGGAGTGAAGGAACTAACGACCCGTACGTTAAGAGACAATATTGGAATTGTTTCTCAAGAGGTTTATGTGTTCATGGGAACCATCGCGGAAAATATTGCGTATGCCAATCCAGAATGTACAGTGGATGATATCGTCCAGGCTGCGAAGATCGCCAATGCACATGATTTTATTGAGAAGCTGCCGGACGGCTACGATACGATTGTAGGTACTGGAGGCCATAACTTATCCGGAGGAGAGAAGCAGCGGATTTCCATCGCTCGGGCCGTTCTTCACAATCCGCGTATTCTCATTCTGGACGAAGCTACAGCATCTCTTGATACCGAGACAGAGCTTCAAATTCAAGAAGCGCTAGAAACTTTGATCCGTGGAAGAACGACTATTGCAATTGCCCATCGCTTATCCACGCTTCGAAATGCCGATTATCTCATCGTCATGGATGCTGGCAAGGTTGTAGAATCCGGTACACATGATGAGCTAATGGCAAAGGACGGCATGTATAAAGACTTGGTAAGAAAGCATGATGAGGCACTGCAGTTGAAAGGGGTAGGCTAAGTTGACAGTGGACAATGGCATTCAAACGGTCCAAGAGGAAAAGGCAGAAGAGCAGACAGATATGGCTGATGCAACAAAGATCGTATACCTGACTACGCAGAATTGTAAATTTAGCAATACGGATGGCAATATGCTGGCAGTACAGGTAGAAGAGCAGGAACATCCGGTGGTGTATGTTCATTGCTCTTTCCCACATACCAATCGAAGAAATTATCTTTCCATTCGTACAATTGATAACAAAGAAATCGGGATCATCAAATCGTTAGATGACTTTCCTCCTGATATTATTGCCCTATTGGAAAAACATCTTGAGCTGCGATATTTTGCACCCGAAATTTCGAAAGTAATAGGAATTAAGGAAGAGTACGGGTATTCCTTCTGGGATACGGAAACGACTGCAGGCAGCTGTCGATTCACCGTCCATAGCGGCCGCACCAATGTAAGACTTGTAACCGAGAAAAAATTGCTCATTACCGATGTGGATGGGAATCGTTTTCTCATCCAGGACATCGAACAGCTAAGCGACAAAGAATACCGTATGGTTGAGATGTGCATGTAGGGAGAGAGAGAAAGGTAGGTGAAGCATGAATCTAAGTTTTGAATTAGTTGGGCCTAATAAGCTCGCCGCACATCAAGCGGTTGGAGAGTCCATCGCCTACTGTGTACCCGCCGATCTGACACTATGGGGTCATCGAACATCTGCATATTTGGTCATAGGAGCAGAGAAATGGGCATGTATTCATGAAGGAGAAGCAGTAGAAGTCGGATTGATTTCCGATTATAAGGAATACAAGATGATTCCGCTTATTGGCAATGCCATTCTAGAAGCAGTTGATATGACTGACCAAGCAAGACGAATTATTGTCCGTGTATCCATGCAGCATGCGGCTCGTCTTGCTTATATCGCACAAATCCTGAATAGTATAGCGGAAAGTAAACCGATTCGTATTTATAACAGCGAGGAAGAACATGTCTGCTCAAAGTGCGGAGGACCTCCTATTCATGGAACTACGATGTGTTCGAAGTGCATGGATAAGAAAGCGTCCATTAAGAGGCTTGTTAATATAGCAATGAGTCACTGGCGCAAAATAACAGTCGGACTACTGGTCATTATCTTGATGGCAGGTATTTCGTTGACAGGGCCTTTCTTCATGAAACTGCTTATCAATTCTGCCATTCAACCACCAGCAGGAAAAAGCCCGAGCCAGTCCATGTTTTTTGTTGCTTTGGCGGGGATGTTCTTTGGTCTTGTTGGAACGGAGATGCTTGGCATGGCACGGGGACGGATCATGGCGGTAGTAAGCTCAATGATCTCAGCTGATCTGCGCAAAATGGTATTCGATAAGATTCAGACCTTGTCCCTTGGGTATCTCAGTTCACAAAGAGCGGGCGACTTGATGAATCGGATATCACAAGATACCGACCAAATCAGAGAATTGATCCAAGAGCTTTGTACAACTGCTATTTATCAGTTCTTGGTGCTAACATCGGTTGCTGTTCTGCTGTTCACCTTCGACTGGAAGCTGGCGCTGCTCGTTGTGCTGCCAGCTCCGTTGGTTGCTTACATTCACGTGTATGTATGGCGAAGTGTGCTTAGAAAGCTTCTTCACAAGCAGTGGCGTATTTATGATAAAGCGAACTCATTCCTACATGATATTTTGAGCGGCATACGTGTTGTCAAATCTTTCGGCAAGGAAGAACGAGAAATTAAAAGATTTCGGAAATACAATAGTGAATTCGCAACAGCTACAATCAAAACGGAGGTTGTATATAACGTTCTTGCGCCAATCTCCAACTATCTGATTCAAATCGGACAATATTTAGTTCTGCTGCTTTGCTGCGCGATGATTGCTAAGGGATCGATGAGCATTGGTGAAATGGTTCAATTCACAGGCTTTGCCACAATGATCTACGGTCCACTGACTTGGCTTATGTTCATGCCAAGGTGGATGGCAAAGGCAGCTATTTCTATGGAACGTGTATTTTCTGTCATTGATCAAGATCCCGAAATTGCAGATTCCAAAGATGTAGTGAAGCTGCAGATCAAAGGTGCAGTCAGCTTTCAAAATGCGACATTTGGTTATAAGTCCTACGAGCCTGTCATAACGGATGTTACAATCGACGTAAAGCCAGGAGAAATGCTGGGGCTAGTGGGCCATTCAGGTGCAGGCAAGTCAACATTTATTAATCTCGTTTCCCGTTTTTATGATGTGAACGAAGGCGCGATTCTCATTGACGGGGTCGATATCCGAAACATCCAGCAGGAGGACTTACGCTCTCAGATTGGAGTAGTGCTCCAGGAGACATTCTTATTCAGCGGAACAATTCTAGAAAATATTTGTTACTCCAAACCAGACGCAACAATGGAGGAAGTGATTGTTGCGGCGAAGATTGCCAATGCTCATGATTTCATTGTTAAATTCCCGGACGGGTATGATACGAAGCTGGAGGAGAACGGAAATAACGTCTCCGGTGGGGAAAGGCAGCGGATTGCTATCGGTCGAGCTATCCTTAATAATCCGCGTATTCTGATTCTAGATGAAGCAACCGCATCGCTGGATATTGATACGGAAGCGGCCATTCAAGAAGCACTCAAACGAGTAACGAAAAATCGTACGACCATCGCCATTGCCCATCGTTTATCCACACTGAGCAATGCTGATCGCCTGCTTGTACTAGAGAAGGGCAAGGTGGCGGAGGTTGGTACACATAACGAGCTGTTGGAGCGCAAAGGAATCTATTACCGCCTCGTCATGGCACAGCGAAATATGGCTAAGCAAAAGAATGAACAAGAGCAAGTGTTGGAACTAGTAAAGTAAGTCAGAGAAAAGGCTGTCCGTTAGGCTTAACATGCTGATGGATTGCCTTTGTTTGTTATACGAAATATTATTACACTTTTTTGAAGGAGATTTATTATGAACACTAATACTCGTTCCGTTTCAGAACAAAATATGTTTAGCATTGACTGTAAGGACGTAATTCTAAGAGAATTCATAGTTACTGATTTGGATAAATTCCATTCACTCACCTGGCAGCCTGAAATATATGAATTTTTGCCAGGTTGGAATGTACCAATAGAGCAAAGGAAAGATTGGTTTATTAACTATGAAATTCCAGATAATGAACAGTTCTTCAATACAGTATCGAAAGGTGAAGGTATTGGTGATCTCCGTCTGCGATTGGGAATTATTTTGAAAGAGACAGGCGAATTAATCGGTTGGTGCTGCACAGGGATAAAAGATGAATTGCCGCCGCCAAACCGAGAAATCATGTATGCAATCTCAAAAGATTATAGAGGTAAAGGTTATACAACCCAAGCCTCACAAGGAATGATCAATTATTTATTTGAGAATACGAACGTTGAAGTACTTAGTGCTATTGCTCTTTTAAGTAATGTCCCGTCAAATAAAGTCATTCAAAAAAGCGGTTTTAACTTTCAAGATATTATCGAAATTGATGAAGAAAAATATAATTATTATAAGCTTGATAAGAAGGATTGGGCAGCCAAACGTTAAAAGTAGGGTTTTGAATTGATGCTGTTTTCAATAATTTTCATTCCAATGAAATTTCATTCGACCTGTAACATTCTTCCTTTGAATTGAGTCTATACAATAAATACCAATCATGAGATGAGGAGCTAGTGAACGGGATGAAAAAGAATTGGAAGCTGTTAATTGCTGTATGTGCAGGTTTCATGATTTTATCCGGATCGGTTTTGGCTTCACCTGGTCTACGGATTTATATCGATAATTCAGAATTTGCCGGCAGCGCTTTTAAGCTCAAGATGGACAATGGAACAGCCATGGTATCCTTGAGATCCATAGTGGAGCAGTTTCGTGGGAAATTGATTTATAAGGACAATAGTATCTATGTTACTATGCCTGAAGCAGCCCATTTGTCTAACCAAAACCGCAGCTTGGAGAATGCGTTAAGAGCTGAATCTCCTGAGGAAGCCGTTCAAACTTGGATCCGTGGGGTACAGAAGAGAAGCGGAGCATTGCAATATGCTGTCTTATCTCCTACACTTCGGCAGAAAACGGTTGATGAATTCGAAGAAAACTTTTGGGTAACGGGCGGTTCAAGCCCACATATGGGAAAGGTTGATAAACTGATTGCTAAGGAAATAACGTCTGATAAGGTTCAATTGTCATTTGATTATCCGCTTGTTGTGATGAATGAGGTCATTGAATCCGGTCATGCCACTATCGTAGTTGAGAAGATAAAACAGGAGTCATTTGATTACTGGGCTATTACCGATATTATTTTGAAGGATCCGGGAGATACAGGATTAATGATTGGAGCTAATTCTGAAAGCGAAGCAAATCGTATCCCATATGAAAATACGAAATATACGTTTACTCTTAAGCTTCCCCAGAGCTGGGAAGGGAAATATGAAGTGAAAGAGCGTATTAGCGCTAAAGGAAACAATTTTGATTTCATTAATAAAGCAACTAAATATGGTATCTTATTTACGATTTCGATATGGGATAAACAATCTTGGATTTCCAGTGAAGAAGAGATCAGAGGACAAATACCTATCACAGAACTTGGGGAGAAGGGTGATGTCGTCTATTTGTTCCATACGCCAACAGATGTACAATATGATCCAAGTGATGATAAGTCAACAGCTGATTACCAATCCATGTTCAATGATGTTAAAACTATTATTAAATCCTTTGAGATCAAAAAAAAGTAGAAAGTGGGAGCGGAAAAATGAGTAAAGACAGTTTTAATATTAGCATTGCGCCCATTGAAGCACTGCATTTGGTGAGAGATCAGCAAAACGCTGATCTGGTACATGAAGAATATAATGAACTAGGTGAAGGTAGGTTTATTGGTACTCAAATTTATGAGAAGTATTATATCCGTTCCAAAAATCGCGCTGCATTAATTGTTATTATCGACAACATTAATGGTGTAACGAATGTTAGAGCCATCTCAACAGGAAGCTCAGAAGGAATTATTTTCAATTTTGATTGGGGCGCAGCAGACAATTTCGTTTCCTCTGTGGAAAAAATTTTAGGGGAATATATCATTTAGTGAGCATTTGAATGATTAGCTCTAGAATAACCGCGCCCTGCGCGGTTTTTTTAGCATGTTTGCAATATACTCATAATATCCATGGGAGAGGTAGCTTTGGAACATAATGTAATGGTTTTATTGAAATCTATCCCGACAATAGAAAAGGGAAATCGACTTATTATCGGCATAGATGGATTAAGTCGTTCCGGAAAAACGACATTTACAAATAAGCTGAGTCACTTATTTCATAAGGAAAATAGTAATGTATGCGTTCTTCATATGGATGATTACATTGTTGAACGGAATAAACGATATAACACCGGTCATGAGGCATGGTATGAATATTACACCTTACAGTGGGACGTGGGATGGCTAAAAGAAAATTTGTTTGAGAAACTGAAGGAGGCAAGTATGCTAGTCCTTCCATGTTATGATAATGAATCTGATAGTCATAGCATGCAGAACATCAAAATGGCTGACAGCTGCGTTTTGCTAATTGAAGGAGTATTTCTACAACGCAAAGAGTGGAGAAATTTCTATGATTATGTAGTATATTTGGATTGTCCTAGAGAAGAAAGGTTCGCTCGTGAAAGCGTTTCCGCTCAAGATGAAATTAAAAAATTTATGAATAGATATTGGAAAGCAGAAGATTATTATTTAGCGACTGAAGCCCCGGCAAAACAGGCTAATATCGTATTAAAGAATTAAGTAATCACTACATTTTACTTGAAATTCGATGGAACAATAAGGGGAGAAGGAGGAATAATTATGGGGAAATACAGGAAAATGGCAATCATTATTCCAATCGTATTATTCATAGTGATTATCTTACATCAGTTCACCTTCGTACAACATGTCACTGCACGTTTTACAACTTCAACTTACATCGCATTTAAACATAAAACTATGGGTTTTAAATATCAAAGCATCGAATTTTCTCCTCAGTTCGGAAGTTATTTCGTAGCATACAAAGCCGAGAATCAAAAGATTTACAATTTCGAAGTAAAACCTAAAATGATTCCATTTATAGTAATGTATAATCCTGTGAATCCATAATTTTTGATGCCTAACCGGCTGTAGAGCAGCCGGTTAGCTAGTTTGCAAAATAAGAGATAAGATTTCAGAGATTAATTGTTTTTGTTAATACGTACACAATCATCAACAAAATGATTGATACGCTGGTTGTAATCATCCCAATGGTAGTCATTATTTTCGATGATTAATTTTGGTATATTCCATTGGTCAACAACAGCGCGGACAAATGTCTGACTTTTGTCCCATACTTCACCTGCTTGTTTAAAGTCTTCATCCGAATGAAGGGAGACAGGTCCCCAATCGTTTCCTCGAACACTGCATATGAAACGCCATTGACCCTCCACATCCATATGATAATAGTAAATGAGGATTGGGTTCAAAGGCTCCAATATCGTCTGTAGTCTTGAACAAAGCTCAAGCAGCTTCGGATGGCTCATTCCCATAAGATGAGACACATTAATCGCGTCTTGCAGCAAAACGCTTTCTATGATGATGACTTCATGAATGCTATTTAATTGATGCTGAACAAAATGACTAAAGCGTGAAGTAAGCAAATGAATGAACTGATCTGCTTCTTCCTCATTTTCAAAGGAGTCAAATTTTGGTTCAGCAATCAAAAGGGGATGCGATTCTTCTTGCTCTAAATAACACCTAGTATTTATTTGTTGAGCTTCCAATCGCTCCAGAATGCTGCTGGCAGTTGTCGTTTTTCCCGAGCCTGGTATTCCATCGATAATAATCAATCTTTTTTGTTTATTCACTACGAGTTCCTCCCCTGTTTTTTTATTAAGTTAGGGATTAACTCTCGGTTTCAGACATGAAAAATTAAAATTCGCATTAATCATCATGTGTAAGACCTCCTCGGATTTGTTTAACATCATTATTCGCGAAAAACATTCCTTTTACCTCTTTTTTGGTGTAATTTGTAATTAAAGTTATTTCGTTAATGGCAGATTTGAGAGTGAAAACTTGGATCATATAAAAGCAAAGGGGTGGATTGAGAATGTCTAATTCATATAAACATAATTTCCTCTCTTCTTTACTTCATGGGCAAACGCTTGAACCTACTGGAGCAAACATGGCAATTGCAGAGTGGACAGCCCCAGGTACTTCTGTAGGCAATAAGCCTGAATGGATTGCGCCATTGCATATCCATCATCATGATGATGAAGCTTGGTATGTCTTAAAAGGTACGCTAGGTTTCAAAGTAGGGGAAGAAATGTTTGAGGCAAACGCACATGACGCAGTCATAGTCCCGCGCGGAACTCCCCACACATTCTGGAACCCAAAACAGGATTCAGCACATTATCTTATTATTATGACTACAAGAATCAAATCATTGATCGATGCTATTCATGCGTCTGAACTACGTGACTCTGAAACGATGAAGGAACTATTTAAGAGATATGACTCCGAATTGCTTGGATAGTTAATTGCATGTAACCAAAAAAGAATAACTTCTTTTTATATTGATAAGGTGGAATTAGTAGACGAAGAAAAATAACTATTAAATGGAAAAGAGGCTGACTAATATGCTAACAATTGTGAAGGGACCGTACTTGCAATGGCCAACTGGAAATTCGATAACTATCATGTGGGAAACATCAGGGCCTGCATCATCTTATGTGGAAATTTTGTTGACTGAAAGAATACATAGCGGCTATCACGGAAATTACAAGAAACCGGAACATGTACGGGCAACTGTTAGTAAAGAGGAGTATTCAACGATCCATCAAATTAAGGTCGAGCAATTGGAGCCAAGCACTGTTTATTTTTATAAAATACGTTCGGAGAATGAGCAGGATGAGACCGAAGCTGGTCCTCATTTCCTCAAGACTGCTGTGCGAGAGGGTGAGTCGTTTTCTTTTACGGTGACGAGTGAAACAGGCGGATATAGCGGTTTTGATCAATCCAACGGGCAAATTAATCGGAATATATTCAGTCAAATGCAAAAATATCGCCCTGATTTTTCCTTATTTGTTGGAGATATTGTTAACGACGGCCATCAATACGAAGATTGGGAAAAGTATTTCTTCGGCCCGGGAAAGGAGTTTTTGACGAATACTCCTTTTTATAGCTGCTTAGGCAATCATGAGGATAATGCTTCGTTTTACTATGACTTTTTTGCGTTCGATTTCCCCAAAAATTATTACTCCTTCGATTATGGAGATGCTCACTTTATTTGCTTGGACAGTACACAATTTGTTAATCGTGAAACGTATCCAAATAGTTCAGGTAAGATGGCAGCTGGAAATGATCAATATGATTTTTTAGTTCGTGATTTACAAGCAACCTCTGCAAAATGGAAAATCGTTTTTTTTCATTATCCTCCATATGTATCGGGTGGTTATCAGGTGGAGGATTTGCGACAATTAAGCCCTTTATTTGAGCAGTATGGTGTTGATTTGATTATTAACTCTCACACCATTGTGTACGAACGAAGCCACCCGATCCATAATGGGAAGATCGATTTGGATAATGGAGTCATTTATGTAGTTGCAGGCGGTGCAGGCGCTATGCCGGAATGGCTATTGCCGAAAAGAGAGTGGCATACCGCACAATCGTTAGCTGTACCCCATTTTCTTCAAGTCGTTACGACTGCTAATTCGATGGAACTGCAGGCAATAGACGAGCAGGGAAGACTATTTGATAAATTCCGCATGTTAAAGGATTCTTTGGGCAAAAGAATACACGTTTAATGACGATTATGCTTAACTTCTAGGTGCCCAAAGCATAATCGATACTCCGACAACACAAACAGCGGCTCCGATCCAATCATACATATCAGGTGTTCGTTTATCTACCAACCATCCCCAAAACACAGCTAGAACGATGAATACACCACCATAGGCTGCATAAACTCTTCCAAATGATGGGAAGCTCTGAAATGTCGGGATAATCCCGTATAGTACGAGGATTACACTCCCTGTAATACCATACCAAAAGGGCTTGGATTCTCTCAGCCAAAGCCAAACGAGATATCCCCCGCCAATTTCAGCAAGCCCTGCTATTAAAAAAATAAGTATAGATAACAACAATTGCGTTTGCTCCTTTCAAATCACCTTCATGAACATATTATAGTCTAGAAACAACCCACAAAATCATATAAGCAGCTGGAACAAGAAATAGTTGTGCAACAATCGTTCCTAGCAGTCGAGACAGCATGAGGAGAGCAAATATTTTATTCAAGGCTGCAAGCTTTTTTTCTCCTTGTATAACTTTATCGGTCAGAAGACCGATGTGGGGATCGATAAGTAGAGCAAGCATGACAGTCGCTATCCCATTAATTAGACCAGATGCCTGATCAGCCGCAATCGAGTGTTCTTTAGTTAGAGAGGAAGCTAGCAAAGCCGCTAGTACTCCAATAGTATAGATCGCCGTAACGATTACGTTCAATAGAAATAATCGTTTCGGAACACCGCCAATTCTCAAACGTGAGAGCATCTCCAATTTCGGAAGACGGAAGTGAGAGCGTGAATTTTTTATTTTCTGAATGGATACCGTCGTGCGAAGCAGACCAGGGATAGAGCCTGCTGCTTCCAAGTGGACAATAACTCTTCTAGCGAGCAGCACTGCGGAAGGAAACGCTAGAATGGCCGCCAGTGTTCCTAGTCCAGCGCATATGATTATTGTGCGAAGCTGCTCAATCAGAGAATTGTCCATAGAGTGTCTAGCAGAATCGATGAGTGTTCCCATCAGCGGCGCTTGCACCATGTTGGCGGTTCGAGATATCAGCAAAATAATACCAGTCAGCGATATAGCAATGGCCAGTTTCCCAAAACGTACCCCCGCCAATCGAAGTGAGTAAGTAATGGTCTCTGCAAAATGAATGATAAATGTGAAGCTGCTGATTAGGAAGATTTGTTGGAGCATCGTCGCACCTCATTTTTTTTATAATGATACGAATTAACCTTCTTCCATTTAAGAGGAAATGCAGCGATAGATAAAGTGAAACTATCATTTGGGTAATTTCTTATTTAATGCAATGTGAAAATTAGAACCAGCTGAATGAGCATATTTTAGCTCAACATGTTTGACAGAAATGATATCGGTTTGCAACTAATAAGGTTGGATAAGCGTCTAATTTGAAAAATACATAAATGGTAATGTAAGTAAAAATGAAGACTGGAATCAATTTGAATTGCAGAGGTGTTTTCGTGGAAATAGGTATGAAGGTATTAATATTTATGTTCATTATAAGTTTAAGTGCTCTTATGTCCTGCAATCATGATGATGCTCAGCGAGTAACAACTGAGAAAAAAGTAGAACAACTGAGTGAAGGGCCTTTAGCATTAAAACAAAATATGCAGCTCCTCTTTAGTAAGAAAGAGAGAAAATCTTATACGGCTTTTAAAAAAATAACAGATGATGAAATTGCAACTCAATTGTTGAGCTGCTTTGCAAAAGTAGAGTGGATAGATGCCAAAGCAGACATGGCAAGGGAACCCGACTATAAGTTAAAAATAATCAATACGGACCCAACTATTTCTTTTGAGCCGATCACCTATGCTTTGTGGCGTACTCCGATAACAAAAAGCTTTGAAGTGATCATGGAAGGCCATAATAAGTACGGTAAATTATCGGAGAGCGATAGCGAAATAATGTTCGCTATATTATCTTCACTTTAATTAAAGGAGTGAATGTCAGTGCTGAAGCAAATGCGTCATCGTCCGGTTAAGCGCTCGAAGGCGAGGCTGATAGCAGGCAAATGGTGGTTTACTTCTAAACGATATGCGAGATGGTGGCTGCTAACCCGTAAAGGAATGGCTAAGGAAAGGAAAAGCGATCATCTTCCTTATGTCATTTTCACTCACGCTACACCGCTAATTCGAAAGCTGCTTAATGTGGACATGTGGCTGCACATGAACAAGGTCATTAATCTGAAAGCAGCAGCGGGTCAGCTTGACGGTATTATTTTGAAGCCGGGAGAAACCTTTTCTTATTGGCGCACGATTGGTAAACCGACCAAAAGAAAGGGCTATGTAGATGGAATGGTACTCTATTATGGGAACTTTAAGACGGGGATTGGAGGCGGACTTTGTCAGATGTCCAATTTAATTTATTGGATGACCTTGCATACGCCACTTATCGTTTCAGAACGTCATCGTCATAGCTATGATGTGTTCCCGGATGCAGGAAGAACACAGCCTTTCGGCAGCGGAGCAACCTGTGTATATAATTACTTGGATTTGCAAATCCACAATACAACTCCTCATACCTACCAGCTTCGAGTACGTGTGACTGACGATGAATTAATAGGAGAATGGCGTTCCACTGCTTCTTCTGATCTCCAGTATGAAGTATATGAGAAAGAACACCATATAGCATCCCAGCCTTGGGGCGGTTATTTGCGGAGCAATGTTATTCATAGGTATATTCGAAATAGTGAGAATGAGATTATTTTGGACGAATATGTGACCGAAAATCAAGCGTTGATGATGTATGCTCCACTGCTTGAGCAGTCCTAAACGAATAGGACGGATTAGATTAGGCGACCCTATTGCTATCAAATAGTGGAAGACAGGTGGTCGTATCATGCTGCGTCATATTGTGATGAAGGTTGTTCTCGTTTTGCTAAGTCTTACACACACTGAAGTTATGGCATCCGAGGCAACAGCTAAGCATGCCGAACCTTCGTATGCGAAGTGGGGGAAGCTGGCTTTGCAGGAAGCTTCCAACGCATACCAGGATGCGTCAATATTGGATTATAAGTATGAAGGCAGACATAAGCTTGATCATGGACAAGCAGAGGAACGTTTCGTGCTTTGGGTTCGCAAGGACTCACGTGAATTTGGCGTAGAAGTCCGTATTAAAATAAATGCCAGTTCGGATGAGCTCATTCAAGTTGGCATGAAGGAACTGACACAGAAATAATTTGAAACAAGAGCATAGGCTTCTCCGTATGAGCTATAAATGAAATCATAGGCTTCAAGTTGAAGCGAGAGGAGAATGAATATGTTAATTTCGACAACGCCGACGATTGAAGGACGTCCAATTCAGGAATATGTAGGAGTAGTTACCGGCGAAGCCATTATGGGGGCCAACGTTGTTCGTGATTTTTTAGCATCGATTACTGACATTATTGGCGGACGCTCCGGCGCTTATGAAAGCAAGCTGAAGGAAGCGCGCGATGTCGCGATTAGTGAAATGAAGGATCAAGCATCAAGACTGGGAGCAAACGCGATTGTTGCTATTGATATTGATTATGAGGTTATTCGGGAAGGTATGCTGATGGTTGCGGTAAGCGGTACGGCTGTTCGGTTATAGGCTGAATATAGAAATAACAAAAAAACGGGAAACTTTCGTAATTTATGGGCTTCGCTCATGATCTCGAGCGTTTCTCATTTTTTTGTATCTTTCTGAATCAATTGGAAAATAAAGCAACCTTTCACTCGCGAAATTCGTTAAAATAAGGATGATCTGTAATATGCATACCAAAACGAGAGAGGGGTCAGAAGGTGAACCGATTATATCCAATAAGAAGTCGAGTCGTCGCATTAGCGGTCGCACTCTTCGTACTAGCCGCTCTAATGCTGCTGCCTTGGAAAGCGCAGGCTGCTCCACAAGGAAATGGAATTAAAGTGGAGTCGAAGGCAGGCTTTCAGGGCTACATGAAACAGAATGAATGGTTTCCGATTAGACTATCATTAACGAATATGACCGATAAAGATTTAAAAGGAGATCTAGTCATTTCTGTCGTTTCCGGCAATAACGGAAGTGTGACGGATTATTTGGTTTCTGTGGAGCTGCCAATAGGGACAGCGGTGAAGACAACGGTTGGTGTTCCAGGTGATGTGCTCAATAAGGACAATAATAAAATAACTTTTTATAAAAATTCATTTAATGATAAGGAAACGATTCCGCTTATTGGCAATGATTACATAGATATAAAACAAACAGGCAGCTATACGATAGGTGTCATTTCAAGAGATCCGGATACGCTTAATTTCATGCCTACTCTAAATCAACGCGGCTATGATATTAATGTCATTCCGATTACAGAAGAAGAGCTGCCGGAAGACCCGCTATTGCTTGATATGTTAGACACACTTGTTATTAATGACACCGCTACCTCTGGCTGGAGTGAACGAAAGGTGAAGGCCATTAATGAATGGGTTCATCTGGGCGGTTCTCTGGTTCTGTCCGGCGGAGCTGGTTACAGTAAAACCGCAGAAGCCTTCCAGTCCTTAGTTCCTGTTCAAGCAGGAGGCGTGTCAGAAATCAGTTCTGCGTCGGCGCTCTCTAATTTCAGCGGGAGCGACATGGATTTGAAGCTGACTAAACCTATCACTATATCAACCGGAAACCTAATAGATGGACAAATAGAGCTGGCTGAGGATGGTGTGCCATTAGCTGTCACTCGCAAGATAGGATTCGGAAAAGTTGTATTTGCCGCATTCGATCCATCATTAGAGCCTTTATCCACATGGTCTGGCAGCGCTATGCTCTGGGCCAAGCTGCTTCAGCAGCATGCCAATCCGATCAATGGAGGCATGATGTACCGCTCCGGCAATATGTATTGGAATATGCAAAATATTATCGATCAATTTCCATCCATCAAGCCTCCTCATTTTTCACTGCTGCTACTTATGTTTGTTGGTTACATGGTTGTTGTCGCACCTGTGCTTTATATCATTTTGGCGAAAACAGATCGCAGAGAATGGGCGTGGTGGGTTATTCCTTCTCTATCTGTCATAACGGCTGTTTCCATCTTTTACTTTGGCGCTGAGGATAAGCGCACTTTGTCTGCACATACGGTTGAAGTAATAGAACTGACTGGCCAGGGCGACGGCGTTCGATCAGGTGCGACCGGAATATTCGTACCCACTGGCGGTAAAATCAGTATGAATTTTGATGAAAAAAGGGGCTTAATAACCTATTCATCTGACTTACAGCAAGGTGGTTTGACACTATCGGGAAAAACGCAGGTTGTTTCGGAAGAAGATTCCACTACCGTTGTATGGCGTTCTGTACCGTATTGGTCCACTCGCAAAACGTGGTTGGAAAAAAGGCTCATAGAAGGTGGAGCAGGACAGTTTGCGGTTGTCTATAAGCAGGTTCAAGGCTCCGGCTCCGTACAACTAACGATTAAAAATGAAACCAAGTCAGATTTAACAAATGTCTCTGTGCTTATAGACGGTCAATCTAAATCGATGGGTGATTTAAAGGTTGGAGAATCCGGCCAAGTCGTAATTGCAAGCACTCAAGCACAGCCGTTTGGTTATAATTCTTATGGACAAGGGGTATTCCCCTATTCATCCAATCGGTCAAATGATGTCTACAGCAGGCAGCGAGAACTGGTAGATAATTATATGAATATGAATAATAACGGTATTGTAGCTCCTTCTCCTCTTATTGTTGGATTTAGCATCGATCATGAGGCGGGCTATACGGTGAATGGAAATGATGTGAAAACAGACCATTTGATCATGTGGACTCAGAAGCTAAGTGAATCGTATATAGACGGCAATAGAGCAATCATTTCAGTCGGTTCTCTTAAACCTATCATTATCGAGAACAAATTGCAGAGAATGGACAACTATGGAAACGGCGTTATTTCTATGGGCGCGGGAGAGCTCATCTTCGAATACGAAATTCCGAACACTCAGGATGTAGCCTATGACAAGCTAGATATTAGGCTTGATAACGGCTTTAATAATCAAAATCTGGCTTGGAGCGTTTGGAATGATGCAAGCGGTGAATGGATGGATACAGCATCAGTCGATGTTGATCATGACCCAAGTTCATTATTAATTCAACATCATACTTTGCGCATGAAGGTAACGGTTACAGCTGATGCGGATGTCACCCTGCCACAAATCGGACTGGAAGGAGAGGTGAAGAAAAAGTGAATGCAAATGACGAGATTGAAATTATAAAAGTAGAAAATAAAAATGCGAAATATAACAATTCCAATAACACGAATCTACATTTGAATGCAGAGAGCAAGAAGGAATCGGATTCTAAGGTTGAATCGAAATTAGATATTCCGATGATTGAGATTAAGGGACTCGCCAAATCATTCGGAACCTTCGATGCTCTCAAAGGAATTGATTTGACGATTGCGAAGGGGACTGTATTTGGTTTTGTCGGACCAAATGGTGCGGGGAAATCAACAACGATGTCGATATTGGCAACTTTAATGGCACCGAGCTCAGGGTATGCGAAGGTGGATGGCTTCGACGTCACAGAGTACCCTCATGAGGTGCGCAAGCGAATCGGTTATATGCCGGATTTCTTCGGGGTGTATGATCAGTTTAAAACAGTAGAGTATTTGCATTTCTATGGAGCCAGCTATGGCATTCCGAAAGCGGAGCGGGAACAGCTTATTCCTCAGCTGCTGGAGCTTGTTAATTTAAGCGACAAAAAGGACGCTTATGTGGACACTCTCTCGCGCGGCATGAAGCAGCGACTTTGTCTGGCGCGCTGCCTTGTACATGATCCAGAGCTGCTCATATTAGATGAGCCGGCATCAGGTCTTGATCCACGCGCACGAATAGAAATGCGTGAAATTTTGCGAGAGCTGAAAGCAATGGGCAAGACGATTATTATTTCATCTCATATTTTGCCGGAGCTTGCCGAGATGGTAGATGAGATTGGTGTAATTGAGCATGGACAAATGATTGCGCAAGGAAATGTGTCGGATATCCAAAATAAATTGCGAGTGAAACGCTTTTTGCATATCCGATTAATGGGTCGTGAGGAGGAAGCAGAAGTTTTTTTGCGAGACCGCCCTTTTGTGAATCGGCTCCTACGGGACGAGCGCGGAATTCAAGTTCATTTCGGCGGACAGGATGAAGAGCAGGCGGAGCTTCTGCATGATTTATTCGCTGCAGGCTTCAAGCTGGTCTCATTCAGTGAAGCGCAAACGAACTTGGAGGATGTATTTCTAGAAATTACAAAAGGAGGCGACGCACTTCAATGAAGGAGCAAGCAGCAGGAAGAAGCGGCGGAATGAGCTGGCGAAACAAGCTGATCAACCCGGTACTGAACAAAGAATTCAAGCTAAGAATGCGCTCGCCCCGTGCGATGTGGACGCTATTTTTCTATTTATTCGCAATCGGCTTGATGGCGCTTAGCGCCATATATTTAACACAATTAAATTCGCGCGGCAGTCAGGGATTTAACCCGGAAGAAAGCAAGCTTTTGTTTTATTTTTTGAGTATGGCCCAGCTTGGGTTGATTGCGTTTATGGCTCCCGGCCTTACGGCGGGTGTTATTAGCGGGGAACGTGAGAAGCAGACGCTTAATTTACTGCTTACGACTCAACAAAGCTCAGCGACCATCGTATTGAGCAAGCTGGTATCCTCGCTTAGCTTTATGATCCTTATTGTCATTGCTACAATCCCTGTCTACAGCATGATGTTTCTATATGGCGGAATTTCGCCAAAGCAGCTGTTTCTCATTTTCTTATTTTATTTATTCATAATGGTCGTGCTTGGCTCGTTCGGCATCTTGTTTTCTTCACTTTTTAAACGGACGATGATTTCCGTCATTGTGAGCTACGGCGTGACACTGTTTATTTTTGGAGGCACAGCGATTTTGTTTTTCGTGTTAGTTGGCATGATGAGTCAGGCAGCAACGCAGCCAATTGCGAATACGTACAGCTGGATCGGACATGTGATTGCTTGGAATCCCGTTGCAGCATTGTACAGTATTTTGGAACCTTCTATATCAGAGCAAGCTTTTACCGTTAATATGGGGAATTCATCTGTTAAACGGGCTCCAATAGAGCTGTGGCAGGAATTTATGATTATATATTCTGTTTTATCTGGATTATCTCTATGGTTAGCCATTAGAAAGCTGCGTCCGAGTCTTAAACGTCGCGGCATGTAAAGCATGGCGCAAAAGATGTATATAGACCTAATCGTACTTAAATGAAAACGATCTAAGGAGGGCGGTTATGCAGAGTAGATCGCTACTTCAGTTGCTGCGGCCGGTACGACAGAGGCTTACTATGTTTTCGGTTAGCCGCTTGTCGCTGATAGGTTTGCTGGGTGGCGGCGCTGCGGGATTATTGCTGCTCGGTGCGAGCAGGCTTTGGCCTATACTCCATATTAAGCTGATATGGTTCGTGGTTGTATGTATAGGATTAGCAGCCGGCATAGCGATCGGAATATGGAAGCGGGCTACGCTGAAGGAAGCTGCAAGAGCGATGGATCGTCATGATACGGAGGATGCGATTACAACCGCGCTTGAGGGCATGCTGCGAGAGGACGGCGAAACACCGCCAATTGTGCTTTGGCAGCGCGAAGGTGCGATAGAGGCCGCGGAGCAATATGTGAGCAGATTGCGCACACGTATGCCATGGCCGGCTTGGCCTCGCTGGCGTTCACTTGTTTATGGCGCAGCAGCAGTCTGGATACTGACGGCAGCGCTGCTCGTCATGCCTAATCCGCTCGATGAGCGTGCGGAAGCGCTGGCTCAGGCGAAGAACCGCCTGGAGGCTATGGAGCGCGAGGCGGAGAAGCTTGCCGAGCAGGTACAATCTGCGGAGCTGCCGAAGGAAGCGAAGCAAGAGCTGCTTAAGCCGCTAGAGGATCTGCGAAGCCAGCTTGATGCGAATAGCGGCGATTCTCTTGAAGCGCTGGAGCAGCTGGAGGCTGCGATAAGTGAGCTTGAGCAAATCGCGGAGGCGGCGGAGCAAGCCGCGAAGCGGATGGATGCAGCGGCGAAGGCGATGAGTCATGAGCCGACCTTGCGGCAGCTCGGTCAAGCTCTGCAGGACCGAGACGCCGCAGGCATGCGGCAAGCGATCGACGATATGCGATCGCAGCTGCAAAGATTGTCGCCAGAGCAGCGTGAAGCGCTGGCGGATGCACTTGAGCGGCTGGCAGCAGAGCAGCCGCAGGAAGAGGGCGCCGCACAGCTTGCGGCGGCGCTTGAACAGGCGGCGCAGCAAGCGCGCGCCGCAGGTGCTGCCGGGGCGGCGGATGGCGAATCCGCCCCGGGCAGCGGCAGCGACGGCGATGGACTCGCCGCGCTGGAGCAATCGCTCGCCCGCGAATTATCGCAGGGCGAGCTGGAGCGGCTGGCCCGTTCGATGGCGCGCCAGCTGGGGCAAAGCGGGCAGCAGCTTGCTCAGCAGCTGGCTGCGCAGGGCGGCGCAGTGCCGCCGGCATGGTCCGGCGCTGCAGCCGCTGGCGGTGGTGCCGCAGGATCAAGCGGCACTTCTGGAGCAGGCGGCCAAGCTGCGGGTTCAGCCTCTAACCCAAGTTCTAGCTCCGGCTCCGGCTCTAACTCTAGCTCGGGTACTAGTAGCTCCGGGTCTTCGGGCACAAATACTGGCTCTGGATCTGGATCTGGATCTGGATCTGGCTCTGGCTCTGGCACAGGCTCGGGATCTGGCTCGGGCAATGGATCTGGATCGGGGTCTGGCTCTGGCTCAGGTTCAGGTGGTCAAGGAGCAGGAACAGGCATAGGTAGTCGGAATCTGGTGACTACGCCGCGCAATATGGCAGGCAGCGGAAATATCCAGCAGGATGGAGGACCTTCTTCTGGCGGCCAAACGGAAACGGGCGGCAACTCTCCAATGCTTGATGGGACGACAAGACCTTACGAGGAAGTTTATAACGAATATGCAACAGAGGCGAAGCAATCGCTCGGACGCTCGCAGCTTCCAGATAGCATGCAGGAGAAGGTAAAGGAATATTTCGAACAAATTCAACCGAACCGTTAATGGAGGGAACCGATTTGATTGAAACAAAAGCGCAATTAGAATTAGCTTCCGCACGAATTGCTGCGTTGAAAGATGAAATCGGACGTGTTATTGTCGGTCAGCAAACGGTCGTGGAGCAGCTTCTTTGGTGTTTGCTTGCAGGCGGTCACGCATTGCTTGAAGGTATTCCCGGCCTTGGCAAAACGATGCTGGTAAGAACCGTCGCGGATACGGTAGCGCTGCAATTTTCACGTATACAATTTACGCCTGACCTAATGCCTTCAGATATTACAGGTACGACACTGATCGATTTCGGGGCGCAAGGAACGACATCGCATCGTTTCCAGCCTGGTCCAATATTCGGTAATCTAGTGCTCGCTGATGAAATAAACCGTGCAACCCCTAAGACACAAAGCGCACTTCTGGAAGCGATGCAGGAGGGCACCGTAACAGCGGGCGGAGAGTCGCATCAATTGCCGAAGCCTTTCTTCGTGCTGGCAACGCAAAACCCAATTGAGCAGGAGGGAACATATCCGCTGCCGGAAGCGCAGCTCGATCGTTTCTTACTTAAAATAGGAGTAGAATACCCAAGCCGAGCTGAGCTTAAGCAAATTGTGCAGCGAACGACATCGCTTGAGCAGCCTAAAGCATCTGTCATGATGACTGCTGCTGAGCTGATGGAATTACAGCTTGCCGCCAAACAAATGCTAGTTGCCGAAGATATTCTCGATTTGGCTGTAAAAGTTGTGATGATGTCGCATCCCGGTGAGTCTGACGCCCCTGACGAAATTAAGCGGTATGTTCGATTTGGGGCAGGACCGCGTGCGCTGCAGGCAATTATCTCGGTTAGTAAAGTAAGAGCATTAACGTCAGGAAGGCTGCATGTATCTTGGAATGATATTTGCCAAACTGCGCTGCCCGTCCTTCGCCATCGTATTGTGCTTAGCTATGAAGCGCAGGCGATGGGACTCTCAAGCGACAGAATGACCGAAGCTATCCTTCAAAAAGTAGAGGCAGAACGATGACCGACAGCTTAGACAACATACGCTTGCCAATATCAAACACGCTGTCCGCCGAAGATTCGCTTAAGCTGTTGTTTCCAGATGTCTCGCTGCTTTCGCAGCTAGAGAGAATGAGAATTGCTGCTGGAACGAGGATAAAAGGAATGCTGGCGGGCAAAAGACGATCAAGCTCGCTAGGTGGTTCTCAGGAATTTGCGGATTACCGTCCCTACGCACCTGGAGATGACATCCGCCGTCTGGATTGGAATGTTTATGGCCGTACAGGCAGAGCCTATATGCGTCAATATTGGGACGAGCAAGAGCTTCATGTCAGTATGTATGTTGATGTTTCCCGTTCTATGAACTTTGGAGGTGGGAGGAACAATAAGCTGCATTATGCCGTTAGATTTGCAGCCTGTGTAGGCTATGCCGCGCTGAGCGGTGATGATCGTGTATCCATTAAACTATTTGCCGAACAAATCCAAAAGGAGCTCCCGCCGCTGCATGGACGTGTTTCTTCAACTAAACTATTCCAGTTTCTCGCTGAAGCAATGTCAAGAACAGAACAATCCGAACCGCGCAAAGGGAATATGGAAGCAGCATGGGGAATGTCAGCGCTAGACTCAAGCATGGCGGCTCCTTTCAAAGTCGCTGGTGCTCTTCCAAGACGTTCAGGTGCTGCATGGATTTTCACCGATGCGATGTTCGAGCATGGTGTAGAGGAGACCATCATCTCTCTGCTGGCAGCAGGCCAGAGAGTTGTACTTGTTCATCTTTTGTCTCCGGATGAGCTTAGTCCGGAGCTTAACGGCGAGCTTAAGCTTATCGACAGCGAGCTTGGAACGGGCAAAGAAGTTGCTATCGGTCATAAGATTCTAACAGATTATCGGCAAGCCGTCGGAAATTATCGCAATGAACTGCAGCGAATATGCGCTGAGAGAGGCGTCGTTTATATTTTTGTCAATACGGAAACTCCGCTTGAGCAAACAGTCAACCATACACTGCTTTCTGCTCAGGTGCTTAATCGATAATTCATTATTTTTTACATATCCGCATGAAAACTAATTTTCCATCAAATTACTGGAAAACAGAATTCACGAGTAAGATTAGCTGGAGTTTTTCCCTTTAGTGTTAATTAGAGAGGAGGGAACGGATGCCGTTTTTGTCACTCGCTTCAGCTTGGTTTGCACTGGCTTTGCCGGCTATTACGGCTTTATATATTTTGAAGAGAACTTATCAGGATAAAGAAGTTACCAGTCATCTGCTATGGAGACGGGTATTGCAGGAGCAGGAAGCGAATCGTCCTTGGCAAAAGCTTCGCAGCCGTTTGCTTCTTATTTTGCAGCTGCTTGCAGCTCTTTTCATCATTCTTGCGTTGATGGAGCCTGTTATGAGTAAGCCGGCAGTGTCGACAGGCCACGCTGTTCTGCTCATTGACCGTGCAGCAAGCATGGCGATTAAGCCAAATACTCCAAACCATAGCGGAACCCAAGCGGCAACACGTCTAGAACTTGCCCTTGAACAAGTAAGCCAATGGTTGAACGAGCAACCAAGAAATAGACCGATTACAATTGTAACAACAGGCGCACAACCGGAGGTGCTTGTCTCACGAGTGACGAATAAAGAGCAGATTAATAAACAGCTGCAAGCCATTTCGCCTTTTTATGGTAAATCGGACCCTATAGCTGCACTCTCTTTGGCAGATTCACTTCTGCAAGGAGACCCGACTGGCGAGACTGTTATTTTTACCGATGGCAGCTGGCAAGGGATCGAAGAGACTAAGGAATTGAATTTGCACGCACCAGTTGATCTTCATTTGATAGATGAGCAGGAACCTCATCCTTATCTATCTATATTGTATTTTGGCATTAAAGCCGACCCCGTAGGAAATGGAACCAATAGAGGTACTATTACGGTTCGAAATGATAGCAAGCTCGACCAAAACGTCCAGCTGGAGGTACTAGCAAAGCAGGACAGCACAAGCCCTACACTTGCTGCGGAAGCTTCCGTATTGGTTGCAGCAGGAGAATGGCAGAGTGTTGATGTAGATGGTTTGCCCGAAGCGGATTATTATAAAGCGCAGCTTCGAAAGCCGATACATGCAGCGTCTATGAATGACAGTGCATACCAATTCCCTACTGTTCCGCGGACAAAACAAGCATTGCTTGTATCAAAGGGCAATTTATTTCTAGAGAAGGCGCTTATGCTGGCCGGAGTTCAAACGGTCAAAATGATTCCGAATAGCATGGTTCCGACAGGTCAGCAGGCAGATGCCATTGATTTTATTATTTTAGATGGCATGGACAATAGGCTGCTCGCCGATTCGAACTGGTCTAAGCTGCTTTCAGAAAAGCCGATATGGATGATAGACCATCCTGAGCAATCCGACGAAGCTGCAGCTGTGCCAGCTCATTCCCGAGTTGTGACGAAAGAGCATGCTGTTACCACTTATATTACTTTTGCAGATACGCATATTGGCAGGCTAGCCAAGCCTAATTCATCGGAGCTGTCATGGGGCGAAACTGTACTTACATATGGTGACATTCCTGCGATATATGCTGGAGAGGCAGATGGCAAGCCAAGGCTTCGCTTTACATTTAATTTTCAAGATACGGATCTGCCTCTGCGGCCAGAGTTTCCTATACTCATTGTTCAAGCTGCACAGTGGATGAGCGGCGGCTCAGAGCTGGCTATTGGCACGCGGACAGCGGATCAGCCGATGGAGCTTTCATTGCATTCCGAAACGGTGAAAGCAGCCTGGCAGGCGCTTGAACTAACTGGAGCTGGCTTGCCTTCTGAGCAAGCGCTACTAAAGCAGCCGCTCAAGCTTGATCTATCTGCGTTAGGTCTAACAACAGCCCCGCCAATACCAGGCTTGTACCAGCTTATTGAGCGCAATGCAGCGAACACGATTATAAGCAGCCGCTATCTAGCGGTGACTGCAGAGTCTACGGAATTTATGAGCAGCAAGGAAATGGAAGCCTCAGGCGTTCAGCTCCTGCGTTCCTTGAAATCGGATGCGGTAGACGAGACTTCTTCCGATTCAATAGATGAGAATGGTAGAGAACAGCAGGTATCGCTTCAAATGTGGGTCGCATTGTTTGTACTGCTGCTTATGGCTGTCGAATGGGAGGTGTATCGCCGTGGGCATTCAAGCTAACACGCCGTGGGCGCTGCTGCTGCTCATTCCGTGGCTCTTGTCTATTTGGTGGATGTACAAAATGACAATCCGTTTACGTGGCAAGCGCAAAATACTTTCGATTACAACAAGAGCTCTCATTACTTTCATTTTAATCGCAATTATCGCGCAAGCTCAGCCTTATTTAGCACTAAACCAGCGCAGCATGGTTTTTGTTGCCGATCGCTCGGCAAGCATGAGAGCGGATCAGCCTATCGGGGAATGGATAACTGCGGCATGGCATGCCAAAAAAGAGGAGGATCGCGGCGGAATCGTTTCCACGGGCCTGCATGCAGCAGTGGAACGTACCGTTTCAAGCCTTCCTCTTGCGAATGAAAAAAGCTTTGCATTCCGAGCAAATGTGAATAGCAGCTATACCGATTTATCACAAGGATTGCAATTAGCGGGGGCTCTGCTTCAAAAAGAAGGCGGCGGGCATATCGTGCTGCTGTCTGATGGCGCTGAAAATACAGGTGATGTTCGCCGTCAGGCGCGGCTCCTCAAAAATGCAGGCATTGCCGTCGATGTAGTACAAATGGAATCCTCCACTGTGACGGATGCTGCCGTCGAGGAGTTGAATGTTCCTTCTTCGCTGAAACAAGGGGAGACCTTCACCTTTGAAATTGCAATAAGCAGCAAGACGGCAGCTCCTGCGCAGCTTCGACTTTTTGCCGATAATAACGAGCTTTCGGTTACAGAGATCCAGCTTGAAACGGGAGAAAATCGTTTTGCTCTGCAGAGCGTCGCGCTTGAGCCCGGCTTTCATCGGTTCCGAGCGGAAGTATATGTCTCTGGAGATGAGCAGCAGGCAAATAACACCGCATACGCATTTAGCCATGTGAGCGGCCCTCCATCCGTATTAATTGTAGAGGGCGTTCCCAACTCTTCTATCAATATTGAAGCGGCTCTAGAAGCTTCTATTATTCGTTATCAGACGATTATGCCTGAACAGCTGTCGGTTGAGCTGGCGGAATACGCCGCATATGACAGTATCATATTAAATAATGTATCGGCGGCGCGAATTGCTGAGAAGCCTATGGAATGGCTGGCGAAGGCTGTAGGAGAATATGGAGTAGGCTTGATCATGCTTGGAGGCTCGGACAGCTTCGGCCTTGGCGGATATTTCAAAACACCGATAGAGCGGGCGCTTCCCGTTTATATGGATTTGCAAGGAAAAAAACAAATTCCTTCGCTTGGCCTCGTACTTGTCATTGATCGTTCAGGCAGCATGTCTGATGGCAAAATTGAGCTTGCCAAGGAGGCGGCTATGCGCACAATTGAGCTGCTTCGCGACATCGACACCGTAGGCGTTGTCGCCTTCGACTCAGCGCCATGGTGGGTCGTGGAACCGACCAAGCTGACAGACAGGGATGACGTACTGGAGAAAATCAAGGGCATTCAAGCAGACGGCGGCACTGAAATATATTCAGCGCTGAGCGCGGGGTTTAAAGGGCTTGATCTGATAGAAGCGGAACGCAAGCATATGATTCTACTAACAGATGGCCAGTCCGCAACGAACAACAACTATAGTGCCATAACAGATGCGATGAACGAGCGCAATATGACCCTGTCTACAGTAGCAGTTGGTGACGGCGCGGATCAGCAATTACTGAAACGGCTGGCAGAAGCGGCTAAGGGAAGGTATTATTTTACGAAGGATCAGAGCACGCTTCCTGCCATCTTCAGTCGTGAGACGGTCATGATGTCACGAACTTATGTTGTGGAGCAAAGCTTTACGCCGAGTATCGGACAAGCGGGCGATTGGTCGTCCCTTTGGCGAGACGGCATCCCGTCCATTAACGCTTATATTGCAACTACGCCGAAGGAAACAGCTGAGGTTGCCCTTTGGACGCCTGACGGTGATCCGCTTCTTGCTCGCTGGCCGTATGGTTCTGGCCGAACCGTAGCATGGACGAGTGATTTAACCGGGAAATGGTCGAGTAATTGGGTGCAATGGCCGGCGCTTCCGAAAGTATTTGTGGAGTGGGTGAAATGGACTTTTCCTCAATTTGAGAACGCACCTTATACGATTACGACGGAAATGAACGGCAGTGAAGCGAAGCTGCGCATTCAATCGGAAGCAAGCGGACAGGCTGCAAGCAGCGGGCTTGCCGCAAGCATCCAGAATGAAGAGGGTCTTAACGAGCTGAAGCGACTCATGCCGATTGCTCCGGGCGAATACGAAGCAAGGCTGACGATGGAGGAGCCGGGTGTTTACTTGGCACAAATAGGGCAGTGGATGGAGGGCAGCTCTGTTCAGAATGGGACGACAGCAGGCTTTGTTATTCCCTATTCGCCGGAATTCCGTATTTCTAATGTGGATGGATCAGCTTTGCTGCAGCAAGTGGCAGAAATGACGGGGGGCCGGATACTGAAGCTAACCGACCCCGATGAAGCATTTCAATTCGAGCCTGCTCCTTCACGGCAGATCTATAATTGGACCCGTGGGCTGCTCATTGCGGTTCTGCTGCTTTGGCTGCTGGATATCGCTATTCGAAGAGTCACCTTGCCTTGGGCACGGCTTGCCGCTCTGGCAGCAGCTCCTCTACGCAGCAGAAAAGTTCGGAATCAGCTTGATCCGTCTAATCCTGCACTCGCGCCGGCATCTCAATCTTTGTCGCGTTTAAAGAAGCGAACAGCAGAGGCAAATCGCTTCTATGGTACAAGTGCATCTGAAAGCGCGTCTATAGCTAATAAGAAAGATCATCATTTAGTCGGACATGTTGAACCAAAGTCAAATTCTAGTAAAGCTCCTTCGGAAAATAAGAGTGGGGATGATCACAATTCTCCCACAACGGCTGCGCCTTTGAAACCAAATCATAATGATTTGAATCTCGGTCAAAATTCTGATCGATCAGGCAATGCGGCTATTAATCGATTACTCGCAGCGAAAAACAGAAACAAACGGTAGCTGCAATCATTTTTTTGATAGGAAGGAATAGTGTAATTATGAACAATAGTGATAAGCTTGGTCTGAGTGAAATAAATGGGAGGTTGAGATAATATGAGACCCGAACCAACCGAATATGTTCCTTTAGCGGAGAAGTATATCCAATTAGTACCAGAAGGCAGACTGCATGAAATCTTGCAGCGCCAGCAGGAACAAACAGTATCTTTATTGCAGGATATATCCGAAGAGCAAGCGGGGTATCGGTATGCAGAAGGCAAGTGGAGCCTAAGAACCGTACTTGGACATATCGCAGATGTTGAGCGTTTGTGGAATTACCGTATTTTCCGAATTGCACGTGGCGACGCTCGGGAGTTAGCCGGCTATGATCGAGATATTTTTGCTCATAATGCGCCTTTCGAAAGTTTGCCCATAGCAGAGGTGCTGCGGGATTATTCGGCAGTACGGCAGTCAACTATTAGTCTTATTACTCATTTGAGTGACGAAGCTATGCTTCGCCTAGGAGAATTCAATGAGCATCCGTTATCTGCGCGTGCTGCTGCATTTATTATAGCGGGTCATGAAATTCACCATATTCAAATCATTAAAGAGAAATATTTACGGATGTGAGTAGTGCGGAGTTCGGAGTGGGAAAGGGAAGGCTGCCAAGGCTGGTCGTAGACCAACGGCGGCCTTCTCTTTATTTTGATAAGATGCGAAGTTTTTGTTGATAAGGCCTACATATTGCTGCTTCAGCACGAGTAACTAGTAACTAGTCTTGTCTCGCTGGCTCTCACATGTTCGAGATAGTGCCCTCCATTGATTTTGCCTGACTCTGCCGCCAGTGCTAAAGCGACCAACTCCATTCGCGTTTCACCCATTTGATAATAGCTGTACTATCCGAGAAGCACTCAAGCATATCCGAAAGATTGGCAGCTGGAGTAAATAAGTCATGTTAGAGAGCAAATAATTTCACAAAGGGCTTAGGGCTTCAACTGGTACTAATAAAATTTGAATTAGCTAATAGGGTGCTAGGCGTGCAAGTGGACTTTGCTGCGGCTACGCGATACAATTTAATGAAGCCAGTATAAATTGAGCAACATCTGAAGGGATGATTCATATGTATCCAGAAATAACAACAGCTGAGCTGGAAAGCCAGCTTAAAGAAGGCAAATCCATTAATCTTGTTGATGTGCGTGAACCAGATGAATGGGAAGCTGGTCATATTAAGGAAGCACGCAGCATACCGTTATCTGAGCTTCAGGATAGATTGGATGAGCTTCAACAAGGTGAACAAGATATCGTACTTGTTTGCCGCAGCGGCGGACGCAGCAGTAAAGCATGCGACTTCCTGAATGCGCAGGGCTATAAGGTTGTCAATGTAACAGGCGGCATGCTTGCTTGGCCAGGTGAAGTAGTGTACGGCGAATAACCTAACCATGATATGAGAAGGAAATGATGATACGATGAATGATAACCGCAGCCATTTGAAGCCGGAAGTTCGCGCTTATCTTGACCGAATCAAGTATGACGGTCCTCTGGACATGAGCACCAAAGCGCTTGCCCGATTACAGGAATGTCATCTTCATACCGTACCTTATGAGAATTTTGATATTTTGAACGGAATTCCACTTTCCTTGCAAATTCATGATTTGGTTGACAAAATTGTTGTTCGCCATCGCGGAGGCTATTGTTTTGAGCTCAATGCCTTGTTCGGCTGGCTGTTAAGGGAACTTGGTTTTCCTGTGATAGACCTCGTATCGCGTTTCTGGCGAGACGAAGACCAATTGCCTCCAAAGCAGCGCCATCATGTTTTGAAGGTTGAGGCTGATGGTGATTTCTATTTATGCGATGTGGGTGTTGGAGGAATTGTACCGTGCCGCCCAATTATGATGGTGGAGGGTGTGGAACAGCAGCAAGCCGACGAGTGCTATCGATTGGAGAAGGATTCCCTATACGGTTGGGTTCTTACCGAGTGGCATCGGGATCAATGGAGTTGGATTTATTCGTTCACAGAAGAGGCTAAGCTGCCGAAAGATTTCGTAATGGCCACCTATTGGTGTGAAAACGCGCCTGATTCAATCTTCAAAAAAAGCGCTATGGCTGCCATTCGCACGCGAGAAGGACGTAATTCTTTAGCTGGCGAACAGTTTCGAATATTTACGGCCAATGAGGTTTATACGAAAACCCCTCCAACCAAAGAGGAGTATAAGCTAGCTTTGCTTACATATTTCGGAATAGAGCTTTAATGGTGAAGCCAGAGGCTTGGGATTTACGAAAGTGCCGGGTTATGTTTGTCTATATAAAGCCAATTTTCTGGAGTTAGGTACAAACACTTTGGAAAGTTGGCTTTTGTATGTTAGATGTACGAAGTATTGGAAACTACCAACGGCAAAATTGTATGAGGTTTATTTTTGTTAGTGTTGCTTTGTTTCGTGTTCCAGGACTGTTAAGCATATGCCAAGCCGTGTATTGTTCGGCATAAGGATTGGCCGCAGTCATCCCATCAACAGGGATAATAACATTAAACCCTCGAAACGCAGCACTAGTTGCTGTGTGAAGGACGGCTCCATTGGCAGCATAACCAGTGATAATCACGGTTTTAACAGAATGCTCATGTAATATTTGTTCTAAATTGGTGTTATAGAACTTATCTACATTGGATTTCACAATAGGCTCTCCCTGTATGGGACTTAGCTGCGGGGCAATATCAGAAACATTTCCTGTATGTGTTAGGCTATAGACAACTAGCATGCCTCGTTCACGCGCTTGAACTAATAGATCGTTAATTTTACAGATGGAAGCAATACAGCGATCATTATTGCATATCGTGGTCTCCATATCTAATACGAGGAGCGCACTGCTTCTAGGGTCCAAACAGATTGCTTTTAACTCAGGTGCTGGTGGAGCGTTAATGCCCTTCCATTCGTCAATGATAGTATGATCCTCATGCCAATTACCGCACACAGGACAATGATATATCATGGGACTCCTCCTTGATGGCTATGTACTTATAGCCTATGTAGCGAATGAGGAAAGGTGAAATATACACTCACATATAAGTGAGGATTACTTCTCAGTATTAATGTGAATCGGCTTTTTAGATTCTAGAGACTTAAATACGGCGTCTTGTATTTTCATCACTTGAATTGCAGAAGTAATATCGAGAAACTCACTTTTTTTGTCATGTTCCAAACAATCTTTAATATGATGTATAACTTGCTCATAATCATCCATCATTTGGGGATTTAACACTTCTTTACTTCCATCATTATGATAAATCACAAATTCTTCTGTTGTGTTTATCCCATATTCAGCTTCAAAATGAATAGAACCTTTTTCGCAAATAATCTCAAATCCTACACAGAACGGTGAATGGTTAGGTAAATTTGTGTAACTCTCAATGACTGCAAATTTATTTTCATAGTTCAATGTTGTTATTGCAACAGATTTGTCTCCCAAGTCTATACCATTTGAAAGGACAAGTTCAGGCATCCCCAAAATTTCAATCAAGAAATCGAAGTTATGTATGTGGAAATCAGATACGTTTTTTTGCAACCCCAGGTTTCCCCAAATTGGAGCGGTTTTATTATACGAATGAAATGATCTTACCTCACCTAGTTCAAGGCTTTTGATTTTATTTATCGCTATTTGATGAGGAGTCGAGAATTTAAAAAACAAATCAACAAATACATTTTTCTGATACTCTTCTGAGGTACTTAAAATATGTTCAGCCTCATCTAATTGATAGGATAATGGTGTTTCACAAAAAACATGCTTTCGATGCTTTAATGCCTCAATTGCCCATTTAGCATGAAGGGTGGTAGGCAAGCAAATATCAACTAAGTCAATCTGATCATTTTGAATGATTTCGTATATATCTGTTGTAGTTCTAATATTCAGAGTCTCATTTATTTCTCTTAATTTATTTTCATCACGACCATATATTAGAACCACCTCAAATCCAGTTGTTTTTTTATACAATTCTGCATGATGTCTTCCAAATCCCGTTCCCAAAATCCCAACTTTAACCACAAAAATTCCTCCATGATAACAAAGTAAAATTCATTCCGTATCACAAGATGCCATTCCTTTACAGAACAAATGTTCCCTATACAATATTTTACAATTAACCCTATTTAAAAGCAACAATGATTTTGAAAGGAGCGTATTCGAAAAAAGACGACTCTCATCCCAATAAGGAATAAGAGTCGTCTATTTTTGATGATTACTCTCCAGATACCTCAATAAACCGTAAGTTCTGAAGTGGATTGTGAGAAATTTACTCTTTTTTATACAAAAAATGAATTAGCAGCTCTATGGATAATACTACCATCTGACATGCGGATCGAATCGTCGTTATATCCTATAATGGTTGAAGCTGGTCTTATTTGCATACCGTTTTGCATTGCTGTAATGGTTGTTTTTTGTGCAATAGCAACTTCAAAGTCTTTGTTTGTAATCAGTTTTTGACCAGCTATCAGTTTGATTTTTTCTTGCATGTTTGGTTGCCTCCATAAATCTGTATGTGTACCATTTCAAGGTAAAATCATACACCATTAACTTAGAAAAATGCAATGGAAGAGATTAGTATTAATTGGGAACAGCAACAGGGCGACGAGTTGTTCAACATATTCTTGACACTAGTAACCAAATCATGTATAAATATGTCTAATCCATATTCACACAATAAATGGAACATTAATGAATGGGACAGTAGTCTATGACGGATAGTTACAGCGAGCCGGGTCAGTGGAAGCCGGTACGGATGTCTTAGATGAAGCGGGCCCAGGAAATGGTTTGCCGAACCGAAAGAATGAATGAAGAAGTAGGCAAATCCGGTCATAGACCGTTACGAAAGCGAGTGGTCGAGCTGTCATAGGCTTGACACTTAGAGTGGTACCACGGGAACTTAACGGCTCTCGTCTCTTATTTTAGAGACGGGGGTCTTTTTTGCATTCAAAGCAGAATGGAGGAAAGGGAAATGATTAATGAGAAAATTATAGCTGCAGTCGAAGACATTACACAAAGCCTATTACTGGAGGGCAAGCTGGCACGACCGGATCAATTGCGAATTGCTGTGGAGCATCCGTCTAATCTGGAGCACGGAGATTATAGCAGCAATATAGCGATGCAGCTTGCTAAGCTTTTAAAGAGATCACCTATACAAATAGCCAATGAGTTTAAAGAAAAGCTAATCAGACATTCAAGCTTTGCTTCTATTATTGACAAAATAGAGGTTGCTCAGCCAGGCTTTCTTAATTTTTTTATCAATTGGCCGCAGTGGGCTGTGTATTCGGAGCAAAACACTCACGTTTCGTTTCCTCCAAACCAAACAAAAGTACTGATTGAGCATACGTCGATAAATCCTAATAAATCTGCTCATATCGGCCATTTGCGCAACTCCTGTATTGGAGATTCGCTTTCGCGAATGCTGAAGAAGGCAGGCTATGGCGTTGAGGTTCATAACTATATTGATGATCTTGGAAATCAGCTTGCAGATACCGTGGTCGGTATTCTGAATGTGAAAACGTCGCTGCCTCATGAAAGATTTGGGGATTTCTGCTGGGACACCTATTCCAAAATCAATAAAGCGTATGGAGAGCGGCCCTCCTTGCTGCAGCAGCGCACGTGCGTCTTGTCTGAATTAGAAGAGGGCAACTCCAATATCGCTTGGATGGGATTGCTCGTTGCGGAAAGAATTGTGCGGGAGCATGTGGAGGAGATGAAGCAATTCGGTATTAAATATAATGTTCTTGTATGGGAAAGCAGCATCGTGAAGGAAGGCTTCTGGACACAGTCATTTGAGCTCCTTAAGAAAACTTCTATTTTTCAACAAGAGCAAGATGGAAAACTGAAGGGCTGCTGGGTGCTGAAGCAGTCAGAACATGATGAGGAAGTGCCTGAGCAAGAGCAGCTGGAGTTCAATTCGGATAAAGTATTGGTTCGCTCCAATGGCATCTTGACCTATACAGCTAAGGATATTGCCTATCATCTATGGAAGTTTGGGCTGTTGGACTCTGATTTTCGTTACAAAAAATTCGCAGACGGCCTTTGGTCAACGGACACCAGAGGAATAAGGAAGAAAATAGGGCATGCAGATTTGGTCATTAACGTAATCGATCAGAGACAGGAGTATCCGCAGACCATGGTCAAGCAAGCCTTGGCAGCTCTAGGTTATGAGAAGCAGGCGGAGCAGCTTAAGCATGTCAGCTATGGCGTTGTTTCACTAAGTCCGAATACAGCTAAAAGCTTAGGGATCGACACAACCGATGGAAAACACGCTTATGCAATGTCGGGCAGACAAGGAATCGGCATTAAAATTGCTGATTTCATGAAGCATATGGAGCAGATTATCGAGACGAAGCGCAAAAGTAAAGCTGGCCTATCCAGCCGTGCAATTGCAGCGGCATCCATTAGATATTACTTATTGCGTTTTCATTTGCAAACGGAGGTCGTTTTTGATTTGGAGCAGGCAGTGGAGGTTACAGGCAATACAGGTGTTTATTTAATGTATAGCTATGCGCGCTCCTGTCGTGTATTGGAAAAAGCAAAGGAACCAAAGGCAATGCAAGTGGATTCAATGCTTATTGAGAAACTGCAGCCGCAAGAACACAATTTAATGAGACAGCTAGCCTACTGGCCAGAGACGCTGCAAGCAGCTGTTAAGGAGCTTGCTCCGAATCAGCTATGCACGTATGCATATGAGTTGTCCGCTTTATTTAATCATTTCTATGCAGCCTGTCCCATCTTGAAGGCTGAGGGGCATGATAGAGCCTACCGCCTATGGCTTACAGAGAAGTATCAAGAAACGATGCATGAAGTGCTGGAAATAGTAGGGCTGCCAACGCCAAAAAGAATGTAATAGCACGTTCCATACATGCATTTCAAATGCCCGTCATATAATTGAACGCAGAGGTACAGGCATGGAAAGCGATGTATGGAAGGCGGGTGCTTCGGATGGAGACGGTAGATACTGCCGATGGAGTAGTAGAAACAGGCGTGACCATAGATTTTGCTGTACAAGGCATGAGCTGCTCAGCTTGCGCGGCGCGGATCGAGAAGGGTATTGGCAAAATGAAAGGTGTTCAAATGGCAGCAGTCAGCTTCCCGCTGCGCACGGCGTGGGTGCAATTTGAGCCGGATTTGCTTATGCCCGAGCATATAGCTGAGCGAGTCAAGCAATTAGGCTTTGAGGCATTAATGAACGAATCGCCAAGGCATGGGCTGCAAAGAGAGCATAATACGCTGCGGTTAAGGCTGCTCACATCAGCGGTTCTGACTGCGCCGTTATTAGTGAGCATGATTCAGCATCTGCCGGCGCTTGAACCGCTGCTTCGCCTATTACCGATTTGGATGTCTTTGCCGTGGGTTCAGCTTCTGCTAGCGACTATTATTCAATTTGTCATCGGTGCTCCATTTTATTTCGGAGCCTACCATGCGATTCGGCAGAAAAGCGCGAATATGGATGTGCTTGTTGTGCTGGGAACAACAGCTGCTTATCTATACAGTCATTATGAAGTATTTCAAGTCGGATTGCTTACGCCGATGCTTGCAGCTTCTCATGCGCCTCCACTTTATTTCGAAACATCGGCTGTCGTTATTACAGCAGTTCTGTTAGGCAAGTATATCGAGACGGCAGCGGCGCTGCGGGCACAGCAAGGCTCTGACGGATACGGACAGCTGCAAAACCAGCTGGCAACGGTAGATAGAGCGGGGGAAATACTGCAAATTAGAACGGAATTCGTACGTGCGGGAGATGTCGTCATTGTCGCTGCCGGCGAAATCGTGCCAGTGGATGGAATCGTAATCAAAGGTCTTTCATCGGCAGATGAGTCTTTGCTTACCGGGGAAAGCCTGTTTATTACGAAGCGTGAGGGTGATCCGATATGGGCTGGAACACGGAATGTGAGCGAGCCCTTGCGAGTTAGAACGAAAGCCGCAGGCCATGATACGATGCTGAATCGAATCCAGGAGCTGGTGAGGCAGGCGCAGCGGTCGAAATCGGTTATTCAGCGTAATGTGGATATGGCTGCCGGTTGGTTTGTGCCGGCCATGCTCGTATTCGCTCTTTTGACAGTAGTGATGTGGTCGGTTTTTCTGGATCCCGGCAACGTGCGCCAAGCTTTTATTTGCGCAATTGCTGTACTGTTGGCCGCTTGTCCTTGCGCACTCGGATTAGCAGCTCCGATTTCACTCGTGATTGCTTCTGGCAGAATGGCGAAGAAGGGAATTATTTCGAAAGAAGCAGGTGCACTTGAACGATTGGCCGCTATCCAGACCATTGTATTTGACAAAACAGGTACAATAACCGAGGGTAAACCGGTGGTCAGCGCTATACGGGCAATGAAAGGCAGTTCATCAGCGGTGCTTCGGTTGGCTGCGGCGGCGGAAGCCCAGTCCGTGCATCCGCTTGCCGCTGCAATTAGGCAAGAAGCGCTTAGGCAAGGTCTAGTTATTCCGAAGGCGGAGCAGCATCAGTTTACGCCAGGTGGAGGGATGGAAGCTGCAATCGAGCGGCAGACCTTCGGAATCGGAAATGTCCGCTTTGCGCAAGAACGGAACTGGCACATAGGCGTGCATGCACAAGACTTCGCAACCAGTCGGGAAAATGCCGGAGAGACTGTGCTTTATGCCGCGATCGATGGAGAATGTGTCGGAGTAATCGCGTTAAGCGATATGGTCAAATCAAATGCAAGAGCAGCAATCAAAGAATTAAAGCAGCTTGGCGTTTCTGCGCTGCTGGCAACCGGTGATCACGCGGCACCTGCTCATGCTGCGGCGAAAGCAGTCGGGATCACGGAGGTACATGCGTCTATGCTGCCGGAAAGCAAGCTGGCGCTAATCGAGAAGCTCAAGGGGCAAGGAAGAAGGGTGGGGATGGCAGGGGATGGCTGGAATGATGCTCCTGCATTAGCCGCCGCTGATGTAGGCCTGGCAATGGGGGATGGAACAGATGCAGCGCTCAGCGCAGGCCATATGACATTGCTCTTCTCTCGGTTGAAGGCGATCCCTGAAGCGATCAGGATCAGCCGCTTAACGATTCGCAATGTGCGGCAAAATTTAACATTCGCTTTTTTATATAATGTTATTATCGTTCCGTTCGCGGCTTTCGGTTTGCTTGAGCCTTGGATGGCTGGGACGGCGATGGCGCTTAGCTCGGTATCCGTTGTCGGCAATTCTCTTCGGCTGACGGGCCAGCTTAAGAAGGCTGCGGGTAATGCCGAATGATTATCACATGGCAGCAGATTGGCTTAATCATGTTGACAGGACTTTTCAGTGCGCCTCATTGTATTGGAATGTGCGGTGGAATTGTATCTACCGTGTCATTGAATTCGGCAGCGACTGTTCGTAAATCTACACTTCTGTATAATGCAGGACGGATATTCTCTTATTCCTTGCTCGGTGCTGTGATGGGAGCTGTTGGTTCTTTTGTAGATGTTGCGGGGAAGCTTGCAGGTGTGCAGGGGCTTGCCTCCATTATAGGCGGTTGTTTTCTGCTGCTTTGGCTTTGGCGCAGATTTCAGCTTCCTATGATGAACCGACTGTCTTCTTTCCTACATAAAAGACTTGCAGGGGGAGCGAGCCGATCGCGCGGACAAGAGTCGGCGCATTTGCTGGCAACAGGCATTGCCTTCGGTTTTCTTCCTTGCGGTTTGACTTATGCGATGCAAATGACAGCGGCTGCTACGGGATCCGCGCTGGCAGGGGCTTTCGTAATGGCCCTCTTCGGATTATCTACGTTTCCAGCTTTAGCAGCCGCAGCTTCAATTGCCGCGTTCGCCAATAAACGTTGGCGGCGATTTATGCGAAGGGCAAGCGTCATTACAGCGATTGCAGTAGGCCTGCTGTCTATCATGCGAGGTCTGGCTGCTAATGGCATTATTCCTACGATAAACCCTTGGCTTTGGTAGAGGTGTTCAATGAATGGCCTGCAAATGTCTAACTAGCGTATAGGTCTGATCCTCAGATACAAGAGTTAAGGTTGCCTTCCACATGCCCGCCATCAGCGGTACACCCTCACCCGTATATAAACCGGGAGAAATCTCTTTAAGGTTGAAGACAAAATCACCGCATACCATATTCAACATATCAAGCTTGATTTCGAGGGTAGCCCCCCGTAGAGGCGCTCCGTTTCGATCTGTTAGCATTAATGAGAACAGATTGTTATGAAGTGCTTTTGCAGGATAACCCTCGATTGTCCATTCCACATGGCCTTTATCGAAATCATGCTCTGTTATAGGCGGAGCAGGCGCTTCGCCGGAACGAAGCCAGCCTATAACGGCGACAAGGAGAAGCGCAATAAAAAGGAAGATAATGAGCAGCCTGTAGAACGGAATATGAGGTTTATTTGGCATAGGCATAAGCAATGATCACATCCCATAAATTGAATTTGCACGCCATTCGTTTTCCATGTCGCAAAGAAAAGCTTATTACGTACTTATGCAGCTTGAGAGCGGTACAGAACGCGCATTGGAAGAGGGAAACTAGTGGACAAATTAAATAAGGGAGTGTATAGTTACAATAATTTCATAGTGAATAAATAGGTGCTGAAACGAGCAATGAACGTTGATCCAGACTTTCGTCGAATAATCGTTGAAGCTTAATAGGGAAGTCCGGTGAGAATCCGGCGCGGACCCGCCACTGTAAGGAATAGTGTATATTCCAAGTCAGAAAATCTGCCTATTTATATAACGCTTTAACCTACGTGGTCTTAGGGAGGTGTTAGAGAAGCTTTTTGGTATGCATTCTATTTATGAGGCGTATAAGAGCATTTCTGGCACAATTGCCGGAAATGCTTTTTTTTTATTTATACGAAATAATAATTATAGGGGTGTAGAGAAAGATGAAGTGGAATAACCGCAATATGATGAAAATGATTGTTGGATTACTATTGACGATGATGCTTATAATTACGGCAGCATGTGGAGCAACAACAGATAATAAGCCGAATTCCGCTGCTTCGAATTCGCCTTCGTCTTCACCTGCTCCTTCTGAAACAGCGACTGTCTATCCATTAACAATTCAGGATGAAACAGGAACTGAGATGACGTTCCAGCAGGCGCCTGTGAAGATCGTTACGCTTGCGCCTAGTGAAACGGAAGTCGCCTATGCAATCGGCGCAGGCGAGCTAGTTGTCGGTGTCGATGCTTACAGCAATTACCCAGAGGAAGCGACAAAGAAACCGCAGGTTGGCGATATGACGACGGACATTGAAGCTGTTATTGCACTTAATCCAGATTTAGTTCTAGCTTCATCTTCAATGAATACAGCAGCTATTAGCAGGCTTCGCGAGTTGAATGTTAATGTATTCGCCACTGACCCGGCCACTTATGATGCGGTCGTAGCGAAGATCGAAACTTTAGGCATAGTAATGGATAAGCAGCCTGAAGCTGCTGCTGTCGCTGACAACATGCGTTCGGCGAAGGAGCAGGTAACGGCAGCTGTTAAGGATGCTGAGAAGAAGCGTGTATATTTGGAGTTCTCACCAGGCTGGACAGTTGGTTCAGGTACATTCCTGGATGAACTGATCACGCTTGCCGGCGGTCAAAATATAGCTACAGATACACCGAGCTGGTTTGAAGTAAATGCGGAAGAGGTTATTAAGCAAAATCCGCAATTGATCATTTATCCCGCAATGAAGGAAGATCCGAATCCGATTGTTGCTGGCATTGAAAGCCGCCCGGGCTGGGATGTCATTGACGCTGTGCAAAATAAACAAATGCATGCTGTAACGGAAGATCCGCTCGTTCGCGTTGGCCCACGATTAGCAGAAGGATTGCTTGAGCTGGCTAAAGTGATACATCCGGATCTCATTAAATAAGCCTATGAATAATAAATTGTTTTGGTATGGAGGAGCAGCTATGCTCCTTCTTGCTGTTTCTATTGTTGTTAGTTTATCGATTGGCTCGGCTGGCATATCGGTTTGTGATGTATGGGGTATTCTAATCCATCAGCTGCCGTGGCTTTCGGACAAAGCTGTGCCTTATTCCGCTGGCGAGATAGCTATTGTAACTCAAGTAAGGCTTTCACGTGTACTGCTGGCTGTTTTGGTGGGCGCTTGTCTCGCTCTTGCCGGCACGGGCTTTCAAGGGGTGCTGCGCAATCCGCTAGCTGATCCTTATACGCTTGGCGTTGCTTCGGGAAGCTCAGTGGGGGCAGCCTTTATTATTTTGTTCGGGCTCCAGACGGCTATTGGCTTGTGGACAATACCGCTAGTTGCTTTTGGGACGGGAACCATTACGCTGCTTGGCGTTTTTTGGCTGTCACGAAATAATGGAACAATGGGCATTGAAACGCTTATTTTATCAGGAGTTATTATTCAGGCTTTCCTTGGTGCGTTCGTCTCGTTCATGGTGTCCATGTCGCAGGGCGTAGTCAACCAAATTTTGTTCTGGCTTATGGGCTCGCTTGCGATGAGAAGCTGGGATCACGCCTTTATGCTTATCCCGTTTCTGGCAATCGGCTTGCCGGTCTTGCTCATTTACGGACAGGCGCTCAATTTATTTGTACTTGGCGAGCGGCATGCGGCTCATCTTGGCATTCGGGTCGAACGAACGAAGCTGATCGTCTTAATCAGCTCCACGCTGCTAACAGCTGCAGCTGTTTCAGTGTCAGGAGTCATCGGCTTTGTCGGACTTGTTGTACCTCATTTAATTCGATTGCTGGTCGGTCCGGACTATCGGCTAATTACCCCTTTATCAGCGATTGGCGGCGGTATATTTGTGCTTTGGGCAGATACGCTGGCTAGAAATCTAATGGTGCAAAAGGAAATACCGCTTGGCGTCGTGACAGCCTTGATCGGCGCTCCTTTCTTTGCCTATTTGCTCCATCGCCGCAAGCTGAAGCAAGGAGGAGAGATATGATTGAAGTAAACGAAATTAATCAGAACGTTCAAGGGAGACAGGTTCTGAATCAGTTGTCTTGTTCGTTTGGGAAAGGCCGAATATACGGCATAATTGGCCCCAATGGCGTTGGGAAATCTACATTTCTTGATATCCTCTCAGGCGTGGAGAAGCCGGCTCAAGGCAAGGTGCTTCTTGACGGGAAGGATATATTCACTTATCCGCGCAAGCAGCTTGCGAGAAAAATGGCGGTCCTGCAGCAAGGAGGTCTGCCTCCGGTAGGCTTCTCGGTTCGTGAGGTGGTTGGGATGGGGAGATATCCGTTCCAAAGCTGGCTTGGTGGAGATATACTAGAATCGGAATCTATTATTGATACCGCAATACAATCAATGGGCCTCAAGGAGCTGACGCATCGCAAGATGGATCAGCTAAGCGGTGGAGAACGGCAGCGCGTCGCGCTTGCAAAGCTGATGGCACAGGAGCCTTCTGTTATTTTACTCGATGAGCCTACCACCTACTTAGACATCGGGTACCAAGTTCAACTGCTCGATAAGGTTCGAGCTTGGCAGAGGGAGCGTGATCTGACGGTTATTGCGGTTTTGCATGATTTGAATTTAGCGTCGCTATATTGCGACGAGCTTGTTGTTCTTCACCAAGGAACGGTTGCTGCAGCAGGAACACCGCAGGAAGTACTAACGGCTGAACTCATTGAGCAGGTGTACGAAACGAAAATATCGGTGTCCGCCCATCCACTAACGGGATCGCCGCAAATTATGCTGCAGCCGAGTGAATATTAACGAACAAGAACGGATTGAGAAAGAAGGAGTTCATGAGATGAAGGAAAAAGTGTACATAGAGCTTACGGAAATAATAAATAGCATCAAACCTTTTCACGAAGAGACAGCACAATTAGCGGAGCGGCATTCCGACTCCTTGACGAAGCCTCCTGGAAGCTTAGGCAAGCTGGAGGCCATTGCCAGACAGCTCGCAGGTGTTACGGGAGAGCTGTGGCCAAATTTATCTCGAAAGTCGGTCATCGTGATGGCTGGAGATCATGGCGTATGCGAGGAAGGAGTCAGTGCATTTCCGCAGGCTGTGACACCGCAAATGGTCATCAACTTTTTGAATGGCGGCGCTGCCGTTAACGTGCTTGCTCGTCAGGCTGGCGCAGAAGTTGTATGCGTTGATATTGGCGTCAATGCTGATTTAGAGCATGACCGGCTCGTAAGCAGGAAGATTGTAAGAGGTACGGCAAATATGGCGAAGCAGCCGGCCATGACGCGTGAAGAAACGCTTCAAGCGATTATGGTTGGGATCAGCGTAGTCAAGGAGCAGGTACAGCGCGGTACTCGGTTGTTCGCAACAGGGGAGATGGGGATTGGAAACACAACTTCAAGCGCTGCGATTACGACGGTATTAACGGGATTGTCTCCGGAGGAGTCTGTCGGAAGAGGAACGGGCATTAATGATGCGAGCTGGCTGAACAAGATCGATGTGGTAAAGCGTGCTATAGCAGTCAATAAGCCTGATCCTTCGGACCCTATCGACGTGCTTGCAAAGCTCGGAGGCGCGGAAATTGCCGGATTGGTAGGAGTCATTTTAGGAGCTGCAGCCAGCGGCTGTCCTGTCGTCATTGACGGTTATATTTCATCAGTTGCCGCTTTGGTGGCATCAAGACTCGCAGCACAAACGAAGCCTTATATTTTAGCGTCACATTTGTCACAGGAACAGGGACATTTGCGCTTGCTTGAATCGATTGGACTGTCGCCAATGATTCAATTAGAGATGAGACTGGGAGAAGGCACGGGTGCGGTATTATGCTTCCACTTTATTGATGCGGCACTTCTGCTGATGCAGGAAATGGCTACTTTTGAAAGCGCAGGAATATCGAAGGGATAGGTGAGAAGGGGTGGCAGTACTTGTAACCGGCGGTGCACGCAGCGGTAAAAGCTCCTTTGCTGAACAATATGCGAAGCATATTGGAGCTCACGGCATTTATATCGCAACCTGTCAGCTTTACGATGAAGAAATGAAAGAGCGGGTAGGGAAGCACCGTCTTGACCGAGAGGCGGCAGGCTTCAATTGGGAAACAATTGAGGAGCCTTATGAAACGATTCAACTTTTGCAACGTTTGCGGGAAGAATTTGCTGGAATAGTGCAAAATGGCGATAAGCCTCCCGTTGTATTGCTGGATTGCTTGACGCTATGGCTGACCAATTGGATGCTGCGAATCGATCACGAGTCTCTGGGCGAATTCAGGCTGGAGGAAGAAACGGACAAGCTTCTAGATGCGTTCCGAGCTTTCAGCTATCCCCTTATAATCGTTACGAATGAGGTAGGGGATGGCATTGTTCCCGCCTATCCGCTTGGTAGGAAATTTCGAGATGAAGCCGGTCGTTTGAATCAAAAGGTCGCGGCACTTTGCGAACGTGTTTTTCTCGTTACAGCAGGCATTCCTATTGAATTGAAATCTTTAGCTTTTCGATGGGATGAGCTATGATTTTTTATTCCATAAAGGAGCTGCTTCTGCTGGCGGCAGCCGCGATTGCTATTGATTGGATCGTAGGCGATCCGAAGTGGCCCACACACCCCGTAATTTGGATTGGAAGACTTGTACGCCTGCTAGAGAGCAAGCTTGCACCCGAGCTTAAGAAGAATCGGCCTGCAGCAGTGAAGGGATTAGGTATTGTACTTACTTTGGCTACGCTGCTTCTAAGTACAACCGTTATGTGGGCGATTATCTGGGCAGCGAATGCCATTCATGTGTGGCTCGGTTATGCGCTTAGCGCTTGGTTCATTTCCACAACAATTGCGGTTAAGGGATTGAAAGAGGCTGCGATGCTCGTATATAACCCGCTGCTTTCAGGAAACCTCGATGAAGCGCGCAAATATGCAGGTTATATTGTTGGGCGCGACACAGATCAGCTTGATGCTCGTGAAGCATCCCGAGCAGCGATCGAGACGGTTGCCGAAAATATCGTTGATGCACTAGTTTCCCCTCTGCTTTTTGCTTTAATAGGCGGTGCGCCGCTCGCCATGCTCTACCGTGCTGCCAATACGCTAGATTCTATGGTTGGTTATCGCAACGATAAGTATATTAACTTCGGCTGGTGCTCAGCTCGCACGGATGATGTATTGAATTACATACCTGCACGGCTGTCAGGCGCAATGATTGCGATTTCAGCATTATTTAGCCCCAGTATGAAAGCTGGCAGAGCTTTTCATTCAATTTATGCCTTTGCGTCTAGCCATCCTAGTCCGAACAGTGGAATTCCTGAAGCGGCGGTCGCTGGAGCACTTGGCATCGAGCTTGGCGGAAGAAATGTGTATTTTGGGGTGCCAAGTGAACGTGCCCGGATGGGTTGGCCAACCCGTGAACTACAGCCAGAAGATATCATACTTACTGTTCGTATACTTTATTGTGTCAGTTTTATATTATTTGCGGGAGTGATCGCAGTATGGTTCGTCATACGTTAAAGCTACATGTTCAAGCCTTAATTGCTGCTTTTCAGTTTTTAACGAGGCTTCCAATTCCCGTCACTGTTCCCTTTCATGGTCCTGTTCTTTCTAGGAGTGTTATTTATTTCCCTCTAGCTGGTGCTTTCATCGGGGGATGCTTGGCTGTTATTACGTGGCTGCTGCAATTGTTCGTGCCTGCATGGCCAAGCGCAGTAATCGTGCTTGCTCTTTGGACGGCTCTTAGCGGTGGATTGCATCTTGACGGATGGATGGATACTGCAGACGGCGTCCTCAGTCATCGTTCGAGAGAGCGAATGCTGGAAATTATGAAGGATAGCCGTGTTGGCGCGATGGGCGTGCTTGCTGCGGTATTGCTGCTTCTGTTCAAAGCTTCGCTGCTGGCGGAGTTTATGAATGGGGATAAAGCGGCGATTTATTTACCTTTGCTTATTCTATGTCCCATCTGGAGTCGAGCATGGATGGCTGCTGCTATTGCAGGCTGGCCAAGTGCAAGACAAGGAGAGGGGATTGGTGTATTATTTAATGAGGTTAAAGGTCTTCAAGCTTCTGCAGCTCTGCTTTTATCTTCTATTCTTACATGTTTGATCTTAGGATCAGCTGGAATGAATGCAAGTGTAATATTCGGATTGCTTATGATCGGATTCGTCCTTACCGTGTCTTGCGGCGGATTGATTGCCGTTTGGCTAAACCGAAAGCTTGGCGGTTTAACCGGCGATACTTACGGTGCGATGAATGAAGCAATTGAAGCGCTGCTGCTATTTGCAGTTGTCGTATGGTTAAATGCCCTATAGAAAAGGAGTTGAAACAGTCGGTGTTAGAAAGATATGGACACGGTGGTGACTTACGAACAGCAGAGGAAGCTTTCGGACGATCAGCCGATCAATTTATAGATTTCAGCTCCAATATGAATCCCCTTGGGCCACCGAGTGGGGTGAAGCAAGCCTTGTATGCTTATGCGGATATCATCAACCAATACCCGGATCCTGCTGTAAGAGGGTTAAGACGAGAACTGGCACAGCGGCATGTTATTAATGAGCAGGCTATCGTGGTTGGCAATGGAGCAGCTGAGCTTATTGATTTAATTGTAAGAGCCTTGCAGCCGAAGTTAACAACACTCGTCATTCCATGCTTTGATGAATATGCGGATGCGGTTCGGAAAATAGGCGGTGCTCTGCGAGAAATTCAATTGTCATCAGACAAACAGTTTAAACTGGCTTTAGAAGATGAACGCTTGTTTGAGGAAGCTGGCGAGGAATCGCTGATCATCCTTGGTTCACCAAATAATCCGACTGGTCAGCTTGTAGATCCCGAATTCATTAAACAGCTTTTGACTAAAGGAGCCTATGTTGTCGTGGATGAAGCCTTTATGGATTTTGTCCCAGAGGAATCACAATTCAGTCTCGTTCAGGAGGCTGCTCTTCATGAAAGACTATTTGTCATTCGTTCGATGACGAAATTTTATTCCATACCAGGCATTCGGCTTGGCTATATTGTCGGCATGCCAAGATCACTTAATCCATTAAAGCGTCTGCAGGTGCCTTGGAGTGTTAATTCGCTGGCACAGCTCATAGGGGAAACGGTATTAGGTGATAGCGAATTCGCCAATCGCACTCTGGGCTGGCTGCAAAGTGAACGTCCATGGCTCACCGCAGAGCTTCAAAAAATGGGGTTCGAAGTCATTCCAAGCGCTGCTAACTATCTACTGCTGCGTATTCCACGGGAGCTTGGACTTAGCGCAAGCATGCTTCAGTTGGAGATGGGTAAGCTCGGCGTTCTTATACGAGATGCTTCCCGATTCCCAGGCCTTGATCATACTTATATTCGTGTTGCGATTAAGCTGCGTGAACAAAATGGACAGCTGCTTCATGCGTTAGATCAGTGCATGAAAGCGAAGAGCGGTCATGATAAATGAAAATGGAAGAAGGAGGGATGAAGAATGACTCAGCCTTTCCGAGACGGCGATATTTATCATTCCTCGATTTGGAGCGGTGTGAGCTTAAAGCTTCTGGACAATCGAATTGAAACACGCTGTAATGAACGGCTATACTCGTTAAGCAGCGCCATACATCCCGGAGGATTCTCCTACTCTGATCTAATATTTAACTGGAAAGTGCCACTTGACTATGTGGGCAGCGATCCTGTATCTGATATTGTGAAACAATGCGAGGCTTGGGACTACGACCTTGAGCATAGTATCGGTTTTCTAACTGCGGCCAAGCTAACTCATGCTTCAATAATAGAGTTTGAAGGCGATAAATTTAAACTGCTTTGCTGCTCGACTGTCGGTACTAGAAACGCTGCAAGATCCGGAATAACGCGCAGTACATTCTCAGCCTATTCTCCTGGAACGATTAATACGATTATACTAATTGATGGACAAATGACAGAGTCTGCAATGGTTAATGCAGTTATTACGGCTACGGAAGCAAAGACAGCTGCTTTGCAGCATTTAGGAATTGTTGAGTATGACAATGGACAATCCGCCACCGGGACGACAACGGATGCTATTGTAATCGCCGTCAGCCAAGCTGAGCATTGGCAAGCCTTGCATGCCTATGCGGGTACAGCGACAACAATCGGCTGTGCAATTGGAGAAGCAGTCTACGACACCGTGCTCGAAGCAGCAAGCACACAGCATGAAGACTGACGAAGCAGGATTGCGAAATGTAATTGCTTTTAGTTATTCATTTTCCAATAAACCATTAGAGGACCTTCTTCACCAAATAAGGGATCTTTCTGTGGAAAAGGCACATTAGCGATTTCTTCTAGAACGAGTGGTCTTTCTCCTTGTTTCCCTGTTCTCAGATTATAATCCATGCCATTCGGGTAAGCGCCTACCACACTGAAATCTGAGCTTGATGACATTTTTTTATGTCCTGTTCCAGCTGGAAGAAGGATAACGTCTCCGTTTCGCACTTCGATTTCTCTGCCAGCTGCGCCACCAATTTGAAGGAGAGCAGAGCCTCTGATTACGCCAAGCACCTCATGGCTGTTGCTATGATAGTGGTGATAATCAAACACTCCGTTTGTCCAGCTGTTCAACCAATTATTCCGATTAAAGATTTGCTCCGCTTGATCTTCTTTGCCCTGCAATGCCCCTTTATAAAGGAGTGTCGGCAAGAATGGATGATTAGGAATCACTCCATCATCTCTGAATTGAAAATCTTTAACTTCTATTTGAGTCATTTCTCGATCCTCTCTCTCACAAAATACAATATTACTCCTCTATTAATAAACCATATATAAGAATAACTAAACCTAAAAATATGTAAAAACAGGTCAAGTACAATCGTTATTGTAATTGACCTGTTTTTGTCATCTAAGGAGCGTTTTTGATCGTGCACCCCTTTGTTTCGGACTTTCGCTTTGTATATACGACTAATCTTTTCTGGTACTCTTTTGTTTCTCGGATAAATGTCCCGGTGCATGTAATTAAATTTAAGCGAGATTCATTTGTTGGACCAAAAATTTTAGAGATAGGGGCTTCTGATGTTTTATATGTTTCAACTGCTTCGACGGAAAAATCGATGCGACAGCCTTCTTTATTTTTTATTATAACCGTGTCACCTTTTTTTATTTGCTTTAATCGGTAAAATACAGCTGGACCTGTAGGGCTGTCCACATGGCCGTCCATTACTGCGTTGCCAATCGCTCCCGGCATAACCCCATCTGATGATTTAGATAATATGCCTACTCGTCTCGTATAAGCAGGTACGTCCATCTGACCATCGTCGGTTATGCTGACCGGGTCAACCAGCGCTAGAATTTTCAGAGCGGGAATGTACAACTTAACAGGAATAATTCCATCAACCATTAATGGGGGCTCACTTGGAACTGCCGATGGCGTATTTGTATAAGTAATAATCGGTTTTTTGACCGAATTCAATTGCGTATGGTCTTCTTTACGTTCACTTGTATCGGTACAAGCCGTACTTCCGGCAATTACGACTACAGATAAAAAATACAATATCAACTTTTTCATAACGAATAAAAGAGGGGAAGCGATGTTCCCCTCTTACGTTAGTTATTCCGCTTGTTCGCTTGCGCCGCCGAAGCCGGTCTTCGGCATTTGTGTAATGTCTTTTGCTTTCAAGCTTTTTGAATGTAAGCTTTTTGAATGCATACTTTTTGCATTCATTTTATGTTTTTTACTCGGATGCGTGCTTTTAGCATGTATTTTATGATGCTTCTTAGCATCCATCTTCTTCACATGCATTTCATGCTTCTTTTTGGCTTCCATTTTTTTCATATGCATTTCTTTCTCAGATACAGGGGCAGATGCATAGACCGCAGAGCTTGCACTAAGCAGCATACATGCAGTAACAATTGCGATAGCAGTTTTTTTCATGAAATTCAATTCCTCCTCAAATTTGTGTTGTGTAGATTGCCGTACCTATATCATGATTTCCTGTTGTTAAAGGAATCATGAATGTAAACCTTTCCCTTTAAAGATAAGCATTTACGGAATAAGCTGACTCATGGTATGGGAATTGCAGAAGAAAATTGTTTGAACATTCACGAATGGTTGAAGCGGGAATGAGTCAACCTAATGGAAATGGATACTTCATAAAATGATACCTTTACTGTGGAATGACAGAATAGGTGCACCTAAGTTAAATAACGAAAAGCAGCAAAGATGGAGGCAGGTATGCGGAAATTAAAAAACAATTGCTTTGTTTTTACTATCGTTCTTTTTGTCACCTTCGTTTGTAATGGTCATGTATCTGATGCCAAATCAAATCAAGAAAAAGAGGTGAAAGCCTTTATAGATGAAATTTTTGCAGTTCGTTCTAGTTTATTGATTAATAAGAACACGAATATTGAAGATTATTATGTACGGGGATATCGACTAAGTGAGCATGCGCTGCGTTTAGAGCAAAAAAGAAGTGAGTATCTTCAGGCATGGGGAGAGAAAAGGGCTATACATTTCGTGGATGCGTCCAGCCAAATTCGAATCATTCGACTCCAAATTGAGGGAGATACAGCAAAAGTATCGCTTGCTCATTCTCAAAAGCTGAGCTATATGTATGCAAACAAAATTTTGCCTCTGCAATCTTTTGGAATAGGCACTAAACATGCCTTAACATTGAAAAAGCTGAATGATGAATGGTATGTATACAAGGAATGGTACCTCGATCCGCTTGACGAGAATCCAAGCCTCATTCCGGAGACAGCGGATGGAGTCGTTGATTTTCCTATAAAGTCCGATGATGTCCGTGATGGTGAAAAATACAAGCGTAAACAAGCAGTAGCCTATGCTAATAAATATGCTGGCGTTGAATGGATGAAATTCAAAGGCCTATATAATAAAAGATATGTAAATTATTCAGGTAAAGGCGGAGACTGCACAAACTTTGCTTCCCAAGTAATCGGAGACCAGAAAGAGGGCGGAGGTCTCAAAATGTTTGGAGCCTGGCGTTATATTTATCCCTCTGGCGGTACAAAAACGTGGGTACAAACCGATGCTTTTAAAAATTTTATTGTGCATTCGGGATACGGAAAAGTCATAGCGACTGGCTACTTCACAGAGCTTATTGAACGAACAGAAAAGCATCCACAGAGTGCATTTGCAGAGCTTATGCCCGGAGATTTAATCGCTCATGTTATGCAAAATGATGTCGATCATTTTTCTGTTGTTACTGGTTTTGATGATAATGGTTATCCGCTTGTTAATTCCCATACGGCTGAGCGTTACCGTGCTCCATTCGATTTAGGATGGGATAGAAATACCAAATACATCTTGATTCATATCAGAGATTAATAGCATCAGCCGCTTCATAATCTAAATTGGACATACCTTAACCTTATTTCTCATAAGAATGTAGGGACATGTTATGAACAGTTAGAGGTGAAGTGATGAAACTCCCGCTGCTATTTAAACAAATGACAGTAAGAAGCGGAGCAATTGTAATTGTCAAAGCGATGGGCTTAGTGGGACGAGTTTCATTAACAAGGTTAATTGGTGCGGAAGGCATCGGGATATATCAGATTGCTTACTCCTACTATGGATTGATCCTTATGATCATAACGGGAGGACTGCCGACGACTTTGGCGATATTCACAGCGAAGCATCCCGCTCATGGCTGGACCTGGTTTAAGCTGTTCTCTCTGTTATTGATGATTGTAGGCGGAGCATTAAGTTTGCTTTCCTTTTGGTTCTCAGACCAAATCGCAATTACTCTAGGTAATTCGGACATTTATTATTCAATACGATGTTTAGCGCCAGCTATATTTGCAGTACCTTTGCTAAGTTTGCTTAGAGGATATTTGCAGGGGTTGGAACAATATGGTCTAATAGCGGTATCTGAGCTTGTCGAACAAATGATAAGAGTCATATCCATGCTCTTATTAGCTTTGTTCCTCCTGTCCAATGGGCCAGCGCTCGCAGCAGGAGGAAGTATGCTTGGGACCCTGCTCGGCGGTATCATTTCTTTCGCCATGCTGATCATTTATCTAATGTTCTATAATAAAAGGTTTAATACAATTCCCCATCACGAAGTAGTACGTGTAGACTATAATGCTACACTCAAGTGGTTTCTTCAAAGTTCGCTCATCATATCTTTCACAAGGCTGCTGGTACCTTTCTCAGACGTTCTTGATGCCATTATAATACCAAATAGACTGCAGGCTGCTGGATATTCTCCATCGCAAGCAACGGCAATGTTCGGGATACTTACAGGCATGGCTATGATTGTTGTCTATATGCCAACTATTATTACTGCTGCGCTTTCGCACACTATGACGGTGAAGATCGTGTCTGAATGGAGAGAAGGAAAGCATGCTCATTTCTATCGGCGAACACGAATCATCCTTGAATTTGGTTGGGTATGGGGATGTGCGTCTAGTCTGCTGCTTTTTGTCTATCATAAAGATCTTTCTATGCTCATATTTGGAACGCCAGAAGCAGGTGAACCCATTAAATATCTTTCTGTTATACCGCTACTAGTCGGTTTGCGAGAATTAACAACAAGTATTTTGTGGGCGCAGGAACGTAGAAAAATACCGTTTATCGGACTTGCAGTAGGAATTAGCTGTGCGGTAGTTCTTCATTACTTTCTGATTGCTATTCCTGGCTTCAACTTTGGAGGAGCTGCAGTCGGCATTCTAGCCTTAGAGCTGCTAGCTGTGATATGGAATATTCGAACGATTTTGGTTGAAATTAAGGAACTGAATTATTTTAGATTGCTGCTTGACCTGTTCGTTATCGGCGGAATTATGATTCTGGTTCTTTTGATCTTCGAAACTTCCATTGCTCAGCTGTTTTCAGAGCAGATCAGAGCTTGTTTAGGAATGTTCTTATTTGGCGGAAGCAGTGCGATCTATATATTTTTCCGCTTTCAACGGCATTATAATATGATTTCTTAGCTAACAGAGTAATAAACAACTATAACTATTTTTTATTTGAATGATTAGTAAAAAACGGATGTATACTTGGTATATCCATTATTTAACGTAAAATCTATCATTTATTGATTAGATTAAAAGGAGTGGTTGGTGTCATGATTTTGTTGTGCTCGATATAACAGTCGTGGCTGCGAGTGAACAAATGTTCATTTTGCAGCCTTTTTAAATATTAGATTCACATTGAGGAGGCTATCGTATGCAATTAATTGATTGGTCTGAGGAAATAGAATCATATAATTTATCAACTGAGTTTTCTATTCACAAGGCAGACACTAAATTATGGGGAGCGTATTGCTCTGTCTATTATAATATGCTTTATAATGGATTTTTTAGAGAAGAAGGCTATCAAAAGGCTAACCGAAACGCTTTTTGGATTTATAAGGGTGAACACAGAATAGGAGGAGTTCGGTTATCACCAAATCGAATCTATCATTTGTTTTTTATTCCTCCGTTTAACGAAAAGCTTGAAGTAGTAAAATTGCTTAAACAAATTTTATTACAATGGTCAGATCGAACAACAGCCATTAAAACGTTTGAAATCCTTCCTGATCAGGTCCATTTGTTTGCGCGTGCAGGCTTTTGGCCGGACGAGTTCAGATGTCGCTGGATGCAGCGCCCCACTGATCAATTCGATGTTAGCTTTGCTGATCATCTTAGAATTGAGTCGCCACGAATTGAAGAAAATGAGACAGGCACTAAGCGATTCATTAACGAAGATGAGATAGGTGAATGCGATTATAGCAGCTTCGCAGGAAGTATTGAAGCAGTGAGGAGAAAGAAATTTAATTTTGAGGATTTCCGTCCGACAGAAGATCCGAATTATACGAACGATTTATTGATGCAAGCGTCTACACTTGTATACGATAAACAAAGCGGCAAGCTCGTTGCCAACTGTCGTCTTTGCTTACAAGATAATTATGCTGCTATTTACTCCATTGGAGTTATCCCTAGTTTTAGAGGGCAAGGTTTGGCAACAAAAATGTTGAAAAGAGCTATGACTGTTATTAAAGATGAGTATCCGATTTTGCGATTGTATGTTATGGAAGGCAATGCTGCAGAGTCAGTTTATCTGAATTTGGGATTTGTTCCGGGAGTGCAGGAAGTGCAGAATATGTATATTCCCGCTCTTTGAGTGGTGTAGTAATCTCTGTAGAGAGGAAGTACTAGAATAAAATGATGATTTCCTTTGAAATGGAATCGAAGAAATTTCAGTACAGGGCAGCCAACATCATTATAAGCGTAAGATGAATTTGAATGGCAAGCACAAAAACGTCAGCTTCTTGGAGATATCCAAGAAGCTGACGTTTTGTGCGTTATTGTATCTCTTCGTTTTCTTTCTCCGCTGTTGATGACTCGATCGCGGGCTTATCTTTTTTTATGTATTCATCTTGGTCGCTTCCCCAGACATAATCATAATTCGTAATGTCCGGCTTATAATCGGATTGTTTGTTTTTGTCGTCCATATAGGTCACCGTCCTTTCTCGGTAAGTATGTGGAAGCGGGGTTGGATTTATGCACGTCAAAAATACTTGCACCGTCTTTCTAGTATGTTCAATACGATAAAAGTGCTGTTAGTGCAGCTCGAAATCTGCAGCCAGACTGACGCTTAGATCGGTCATAAACCCTTCGATCCTTTTCACAAGGCGATAATGGCCAGGCATCATTTGGCCTGGAAAAGTGATCATTTCCTCATAAGTACCACCCGGCCCTGTATTTATGCCTATTGCAATGACTGCACGATCATCCGGAACAGGCTTCCATTCTGTACCGTCCTTACTATAAAGCGAATAATCCTTTCCGAAAAAAAGTGAGGTTGACCCTGCATTGTATAAAGTTAGCTTGGCCACGTTAGAGTCTTCAGTAGCTGTATCTACTGTAAGTCTTGCGTTAAGCTCATGAGCTGGGACATAAAGAGGAATTAAAAACGTATCTTCTACAACATCATCTTTCGAGAGCATCTCGATGCTAAGCAAATAATTAACGTTTGAATTACCCGGGAGAACGGGAGCAAAGTCCGCTCTGCCATAAACAGGATCTCCTTCGCTAGTCATATATTGTGCAATGAGAGCCTTTCGCCTGCCAGATTCGTCCCGGCTTGTAAGCTGAAAGCGAACGGTACGGTCTTTAGGAACCTCGCTTATTCCCGCGCTAACGGTATTGCCGGCCTTCGTTTCGCCGCTCGTATAGGAGGTTAGGAGATTGAATCCGTTCTCATCTTCAAACCATACACCAGTTCTAGCCCCATAATCATCAGCAGCCTTCAATGCCGCCTCATGCGAGAGCATAGCAGATGGATGAAGCGTATTTGGATCGCCAATCATATTCTTTAAGCTTGCTATATCCAATTGATCCAGAAAATTTGTTTCATTAGAGGATGGTACAGGTCCTTTTTCGAATCCCGAATCCTCTCGGCCGCAAGCTGTTGCAGCCATTATTATCATTATCAATATAATGACGATGCGCATCACGATCACCTCTTTCTTCTCAGACGCAAGCTGTATAGAGATAGTTGCTGCAAATAGCCTATAATATACTTACAAGCGTTATGCTTTCGTGTAAAATAGATAGGTCTCTTCATCATGCTTCATTTACATAGCTGGAGGTAAGAACGGGAGGAAAGATCCATTGATTCGAATAATTGGTTATACGAAAGATAAGAAATGGGTGACGGACTTAACGATTGAACAAGTGAGGTCGACTGAGCTTGAGTGGTACTGGGTCGATTTCATCGGTCCGAAGGAAGAGGAGTGCACTCTGCTCGAAACCTTTTTTCACTTTCATCCGTTAGCAATAGAAGATTGTTATCACCTGCTGCAGCGTCCGAAAATAGATCATTATGATGATGTTCACTTTTTTGTGCTGCATGAAATCGAGCGCAAAACTTTAAATGTCAATGAAGTGAATATGTTCATTGGACCCGATTATGTTGTAACGTTTCATTATGAATCCTCTCCTGCAATCGACGATGCACGCATGAAGCTAATGAACCGTGTGAAAGTCGGAGAAAACGGTCATTTGCATGCTGCATATTCCATTATCGATCAGCTGGTCGACGACTATTTCCCTGCGGTCAATGAGCTGGATGAGCTATTGCTGGATATGGAAATTGATAGCGACGATGGGCCCGACCAGACGGATATGAGCGATATATTTACTATTCGCTCCAGGCTGCTGCGACTGCGCAAAACGATTATTCCGATGCGAGATTTACTCTATCGTCTCATTAATACAGACCGTATTGACGGAATGAAGGATTATTTGGCTTTCTATCATGATATTTATGATCATTTGCTTAAGCTGTCAGAGATGATGGATTCATGCAGAGAAATGACGGCGGATTTGCGTGACAGCTATATTTCGTTTAATTCAAATCGTATGAACAGCATAATGAAAACTCTTACCGTTATTACAACTATATTTATGCCATTAACGTTTTTAGCTGGCATTTATGGCATGAACTTTTATAATATGCCCGAAATTCAGTGGAAATGGGGATATTTGACGGTCATCCTATTGATGACGTTCATAGCGATCAGCATGTTCGCTTGGTTCAGATCTAAAGGCTGGTTTAAATGAAAGGCAAGAAGGAGAGCGTTAATCTATGGAATCAAAACCAACGGAACGCATGAGCAGAAAACGAATCCTCACCATTATTGGTATTATGGTGGGGATTGTAGCTGCGCTTTCGATCATGCTTTATTTAATGGTTATATCACTAACCAATCGGTCAACGTCAAATCAAATGGGGTTGGAGAATGCGCTGCATTATAGCTATTTCTCGGAAAAGGCACCAAATGGAATGAAGCTGCATGTGTTGAAAACAAAGCCTGCATATGTGACTTTGGAGGCTATACATAATAATGTAACCTTGTCTGAGAAGGTAGGAATCAATGGCGGATTCTTTTATAATGATCAGCTGCTCAGTATCGGTGTAGTGAATAGCCTGCCAGTTAATGGTGAGATTGGAGCATACGGCGCAGGCAGCGAAAACGTGAAATACGCGCGCGGAACGCTAGTTTGGGATGGGGCTGCGGATGCTCTAAGCGTACAAGTGGTTAGCCTTGCTTCTCAGGTTAAAGTGAAGGATCATACTCGTTTCTGGGCACAGGGCGGGATCAGCATGAGCCTAGGCCATGATGAGCAATGGATTGATCAAGCAACGGCTGAGAATGCTCCGTTTCCTACGGATGATCGCTTGCGATCTGCTGCTGCTTACGATCATAATGGCGTATTATATTTAATTGTTAGTGAAACGAAGGGAACGCTAGCCGCATTCAGAGAAGCAATCGTAGAGGCAATCGGTGACGGTCAGCTTGTCGATGGTGTTTTCCTAGATGGTGACGGCTCCTCGCAGCTGTTAAGCAAGGAAGCGTCTATTCCCGGTGACAATCGTCCGGTTGTACAAATGATGCGGATCGTCAAATAAGGTAGCTAGGCATGGACAAGGAGTAATGAGATGAATGAAATGCAACTGCCAATTGATGCAGTGCTGCCAGAGCTGCTCGCATCTCTGGAATACGGAGTGAATGCCGTGCTGGTCGCCGAGCCTGGTGCAGGCAAAACAACACGCGTGCCCCTGGCATTGCTAAATCAATCATGGTTAATGGGCAAAAAAATAGTGATGCTTGAGCCGAGAAGGCTTGCTGCACGCTCTGCTGCTCAGTTTATGGCGAAAGCGCTTGGTGAGCAGGTAGGTGAAACCGTTGGGTATCGCGTAAGATTGGATACCAAAGTAAGCGCTCGAACACGAATCGAGGTCGTAACAGAAGGCGTGCTTACACGAATGCTGCAGGAGGACCCTGCACTTGAAGCAGTAGGAGCTATCTTATTCGATGAGTTCCATGAGCGCCATCTGCATGGTGACCTGGGACTCGCGCTTTGTTTGCAATCGCAGGCGCTGCTGCGGGAGGAGTTACGTTTAGTCGTCATGTCGGCAACTCTTGATGCCGATCCGATCTCTGAGCTGCTTGGAGGAGCACCCGTAATAAGGAGCGAAGGACGAGTATTTCCTGTTGATACGCATTATTTGCAAGAACGGGCATCCGGACCGATCGAGCCTCAAATGGGACGTCTTATTTGGGAGGCACTACGTGCTCATGAAGGTGATGTGCTAGCATTTCTGCCCGGAGCTGCAGAGATAGGTCGTACTGCCCGGTGGCTCTCCGAGGCCGGTCTCGATGCTCATATCCGTATCGAAGAGCTGCATGGCAGTCTTCCGCTGGACAAACAGGATGCAGCCATATCACGCTGTGTGAGCGGTGAACGCAAGGTCGTGCTTGCTACTTCGATTGCAGAATCTAGCTTAACTGTGGAAGGGATCACCATTGTGGTGGACAGCGGGCTTATGCGTGTTCCGCGCTTCTCTCCGCGTACCGGCATGACGAGATTGGAAACGGTGCCTGTATCTCAAGCTTCCGCCGATCAGCGCCGAGGAAGAGCAGGGCGGCTTGCTCCAGGAAGCTGTTATCGTTTATGGACTGAACGCGAGCATTCCTATTTGCCTCCCCAAAGCTCGCCTGAACTGCTCGAAGCAGACCTTGCTTCTCTCGTACTGGAGCTAGCTGTCTGGGGAATCCAAGACCCGCTTGAGCTGGACTGGTTGACACCGCCGCCAACTGCCGCTTATGAGCAGGCGTTCTTCATGCTGCAGCAGCTGAGGGCTATTGATGAAAGCGGCAAGCCTACAATGGCCGGTATAAGTATGGCAAAGCTTGGTTTGCACCCGCGGCTTGCTTCGATGATTATACAAGCAACGAATATCGGAGCTGCAAGAGAAGCGTGCGAATTAGCTGCTTTACTAAGTGAACGAGACATGCTTCCACAGGAAAAGAATGTGGATATTCAGCTTCGATTGGAGCTGTTCTATTCATTAACGGGAAGAAAGAAAGGTACACAAACCAGTTTGAAATCCCATCATCCCAGCACGGGAGCTGCGTATCGAATTGCTGCGCAAGCAGAGCAATGGGAGAGGATGTGCACAAGTTCTTCAGGCGCTTCGAGCACATCGCTAGTTGGGATGGAACTAACGCACCCGCCGGTTCCTGTCGGTGTACTGCTTGCTTATGCTTATCCTGACCGCATCGCGCAGCGAAGGAATGACGGCCGCTACTTGCTTGCAAACGGAAGGGGAGCAGCGCTTCCCGAGCTTCAGCCCCTCTCGCGTGCCCCTTACCTAGCTGCTTGCGAGCTCGATGATTCAGGAACTGACAGCCGTATAAGGATCGCGGCAGAACTATCGCTGCAAGACATAGAATCCTATTTATCTTCTTATTTATCCAATGAGAATGTTATAGAGTGGGATAGCCCGGCTCAAGCAGTGCGTGCAAGAAAACGGACCCGTCTGAGTGCGATTACGTTGAAAGAAACGATCCTTCAGCAGCCTGACGAGGAGGAGGTGGCGGATACGCTTCTTGCCGCGATCCGACAAGGTGGTCTCGCCATGCTTCCAATGAGCAAGCAGGCATTCCAACTGAAAGCACGTATGAAGCTTATGGCTCTTAGTGGTGATGACTGGCCCGATGCCTCCGATGAGGCGCTGTTGGAATCCGTGGATAAATGGCTGAAGCCGCATATTTATGGACTTAGAAGCCGGTCAGACTTGCAGAAGCTGCCCATGCATCAGATTCTTGAAGCCAAGCTGAGCTGGAACCAGAAGCAAGAGCTGGATGATGAGGTTCCGACGCATATTACCGTTCCGAGCGGTTCTCGGATTCCGATTGATTACAGCGATCCAGACTCACCTGTTCTAGCGGTGCGGCTGCAGGAGCTGTTTGGTATGAAGGATACGCCTCGGCTTGCAAGAGGCAAACTGCCAGTAACGCTCCATTTGTTATCTCCCTCACAGCGTCCCGTTCAAGTCACACGGGATTTGCGCAGCTTTTGGGAGCAGGCTTATTTCGAAGTGAAAAAGGATTTGAAGGGGCGTTATCCTAAGCATTACTGGCCCGATGATCCCTATACAGCAGCGCCTACGAATCGAACAAAGCCTAGGCATACTTAAATCGAACCAGCCGCTCAATTTAAGGGCGAGACACTCACACTAAGTGAGGAAGGAGTAATAGTATGGCTTTCTATTTATTGATCATTTATCTCCTACTTATTAACGGCTATACGTTCCTATTGATGGGCTATGATAAGCAGCGGGCGAAACGGAATCGCAGACGTGTACCTGAGAAACGGCTATTTCTGCTCAGCGCTTTGGGGGGAGCAGGCGGAACGGGATTAGGCATGAAAACGTGGAGGCATAAGACGAAGCATCGTTCCTTCACGATAGGTATTCCATTTCTTCTTGCTTTAAATATATTGCTTGTTATTGGTGTGATTTGGCTGATTGGAATGAATGCCAAATCTTAATTGCTTTGCGAAGTCATCCTATGGTATAGTGGGGCTTCGCTTTTTTTTCTTTACAAAAAACTTAGGAGGTAACTGACATGACAGTTCAAAGTGCCTATCAAGAAGAGCAGGAACGGTTAACGCAATCGCTTCAGGATATTTTGGCGCAGCTGCAAGAAATTGGGCCGCGCTACAAAGGTGACGATTTCACGGAGCAGATGCTCGATTTACAGCAGGAGGAACGGAGATTAAGGCTGGAAATATCGAAGCGCGAGCCTTATTTCGGTCGGATCGACTTTCAAGAGCTGCCGGTTGGCGAGGAGAAGCCTTTATATATTGGCAAGGCTGGTGTGGCGAAGAAAGGCAGCAATGAGCTGCTTGTTATCGATTGGCGCGCACCTGTTGCCAGCTTGTTTTATTCTTTTACAGGCGGCGAAGCATCAGTGTCATACGACTCGCCGGATGGCGAAATTTCAGGGTACATACATTTAAAGCGGAATCTTATGGTTCGTCAGGGAGAGATTGTCCGGATGGTCGACAGTTATGTGCGCGGCCAAGAGGAAGGCTCGGTTACTGACGAATTTCTTTTATATAGACTAGGCGAGAACAAAGACAATAAGCTTCGTGATATTGTATCGACGATTCAAGGCGAGCAGGATCTAATTATTCGCGCCGAACGTAATAAAGTGTTATTTATTCAAGGGGTTGCCGGCAGTGGGAAAACAACCGTTGCTCTTCATCGGCTTGCTTTCTTGCTTTATCAATATGCCGATCGCATGAGAGCGGAGCGAATGATTATTTTCGCGCCTAACCAGATGTTCCTTGATTACATATCAGGTGTACTGCCGGAACTCGGCGTAGGTGATATTCAGCAAACGACTTTCAGTGATTGGGCCGTGGAGCTGCTTGAGAAAACGATTACAGTGAATGATTCCTCGGAAACGATGGCGTATTGGTTTGAGGAGAAGCGCACGCTACAAGAAATCGAGCATGCATCAGGTCGTTTCAAAGGCAGCTTGGCTTTTAAGGATATAGTCGATGAACGTATTTCTGACTTTGCTCAAAACATATTGCCAACGACGTCGTTTTCTCCAATCGAAGGCTTTGAGCTCTCGCCTGAGCAGATGCGCGAATGGTATGACACGGATTACGGCGAAGAGACGCTCATGAAGAAACGAGATCGCCTAGTTAGCCGTATTCGCCGCTGGCTGGAGTCTGAGCTTAAGATGAGGCGCATAGCTGATAAGAAATTAAGAGCCAAGGCGCTGACGAAATTCAACAGTTATACGAAGAAGATTCCGGCTTATACAGCAGTTCAGCTGTATGCTTCCTTATTCTATGGGAAGCAGACTTCTGACCGCATTCCGAAGGTAATCGCCAAGGATACGGCTGAGCGGTTGAAGAAGGGGGCGGCGGCAGCAGAGGATTTAGCTGCACTCGCTTATATCCAGCTTAGGCTGTTTGGCTTGCCGAAGCAATCTTTTGACCATATCGTAATCGATGAAGCACAGGATTATTCGCCTTTCCAGCTCATCGTACTGCGTATGTGCCAGCATACGGCTTCGATGACGGTACTTGGTGATTTGCAGCAGGGGATACATGCTTACACCGGCGTTCAAAGCTGGTCACAGCTGACAGAGCTGTTTGAAGAGGAGCAGATTGGTTTCTATGAGCTGAATCGAAGCTACCGATCTACGATGGAGATTATTGAATTTGCGAACAAAATATTAGGCGGTATGACCGGAGGCGTGAAGCCTGCAGTACCAGTCTTCCGAAGCGGCGATCCTGTCATCACTGAAGCAGCTGCTAAAGAAAAGTGGCTTGAATCTATAGAAGCCTCTGTCCGGGAATGGCAGGCGAAAGGCGAATATGAGACGATATCTGTCATTGGCCGGACAGCATTAGAGTGTGATCAAATTCATACGTTCTTAATGGATAAAGGTATTGAGGCCTCGCTCGTACAAAGCAAGCAGCCTGCATATGGCGGCGGTCTTTCGGTAGTTCCGGTCTATTTGTCCAAGGGATTGGAGTTTGATGCGGTTCTCATTGCGAATGCCGGCTCAGATGCCTATCTGCCTCTCGACGCTAAACTGTTGTATGTTGGCTGTACAAGGGCTCTTCATAAACTCAAGCTGCTCTATCTTGGAGATCTAACCTCATTGCTGGGCGAAGACACTTAAGTTCGGTATAATAGGTAGCAAAAGATTAGGATCTCGAATCAGGAAACGAAGATTGTGGTTCGGACTGCTGGAGGGCGAGGCATCATGATTACAACAACAGAGGAAATAAATATCATCGACGCAGCGGCAGCTTTCATCGGCGAAGCGTATTTCGAGCTTGGCAAGAACGAGGAAGAGGCAAAGCAGCGAATTGAAGAAATATCAAATGAAATTGCCCGAACGGGCTCTTATACCCACACCTACGAAGAGCTGAAGCACGGAGCGAAGATGGCATGGCGCAACAATAATCGCTGTATCGGACGTTTGTTTTGGCAAACACTAGAGGTATTTGATGCTCGCGATACGATGGATGAAGCTCAGGCTGGCGATCGCATATTTCAACATATGCAGTATGCGACGAACAATGGTCGGATTAGGCCGGCGATAACGATCTTTCCGGCAAGCCATACGAAACATAAGCTGCGTATATGGAACCATCAGCTTGTCCGTTATGCAGGGTATCAGACGGAAGAGGGGATTGTAGGTGACTCATCCTCGCTTGCTTTTACGAAAGTATGCGAGGAGCTTGGCTGGAGAGGCAATGGTACGAGATTTGATCTGCTGCCGCTTGTCATTCAGATGGGCGAAGCGCCGCCGAAGCTCTTTCATTTGCCGAAAGAGGCCGTATTGGAGGTGCCCTTATCCCATCCAGATGAAGTGGTGTTCGAGCAGTTGGAGCTGCGGTGGTATGCTGTACCTTTTATATCCGATATGGAGCTTGAGATCGGAGGCATTTCCTATGCCGCGGCACCATTTAACGGATGGTATATGGGCACAGAAATTGGAGCTCGGAATTTATCGGATACGAGCCGTTATAACCAATTGCCGATCGTTGCCAAGCTGTTTGGAATGAATACTTCAACTAACACTTCCTTATGGAAGGACCGCGCATTAACGGAATTAAATGTGGCCGTGCTTCATTCGTTTAAGAAGCACGGCGTGAGCATTGTTGATCATCATACAGCCGCCGAGCAGTTTCTGCGCTTTGAGAAGCAGGAGATCGAGGTCGGCAGAGAGGTTACCGGGCGTTGGTCATGGCTCATTCCGCCGATGTCTCCCGCAACTACTGGAATATGGGAACGCAGCTTTGATGATACGGAGCGGAGTCCGGCCTATCGTCATCAATTGCCTCCTTACAGCTTAAATAACAGCTTGCTTAAGTAAATCCTCTTGGATTAAATCAGCTGTTAATTGACCGCTTAAGGTTACCATTGGCACACCGCCGCCTGGATGAGTTGAGCCGCCTACGAAGTATACATTGCCAAGCATCGAACTGCGAGATGCGATCTTGAATCCGCCATTTCGTTTGCGGTCCGTAACGATTCCATAGATCGATCCGCCGTTTGAACCATATAGCGAGCGAATATCGTCCGGCAAAAATTCGTGCTCCCATTGGATATGGTCTCGCAGTCCGTGAGCACCCATCCGCTCCAGCTTATCTAGAACGAGCTCACGATAAGAGTCGCGGTAAGTATGCCAGCTCTCTCCTTCGCGAAGCGGCGGAACGTGAGTAAGCACGAACCAATTCTCACAACCCTCCGGTGCCTGCGATGCATCGCTCTTGGATGAAATCCCGACATATACAGTAGGGTCAAGACTTGGCTTCTTAGCTACGAATATATCTTGGAATTCCCGTTCAGGCTCTTTGGAGAACAGGAAGTTATGATGTTTAAATCCATCATAGACACGATTTACTCCGAGAAGCATTACATGTCCGGAGACAGATGGCTCAAATTTGGCTTGCTTTTGAACCGTGGCTGCGCTTTGCGGATGATGAGCAAATATGCTCTTCAGCGCAGGCACAGCTTCAAGGTTGCATACGATAAGATCACAAGGAATGGTTTCATTATGTAATCGAACGCCGGTTGCTCGTCCTTGTTCCGTTAGTACTTCAAGAACCTCACTGCCTGTCCTCACTTCAACGTCCATTTCCTCTAATAGACGAAGCATGCCTCTTGCTATATTGTACATCCCGCCTTCTACATAAAATATGCCGAGACCCATCTGAACGTATACGAGCTGTGAGAGCGCTGCAGGCGCTGCATAAGGGGATGAACCGATATACATCACCATAAAGTTGAACAGCTGCTTTAAATGCGGATGACGCAGGAAATGATCCGTTTTCTGGGCCATCGATTTCATCGGGTCCATAGCAAGCAGCTCTTTAAGTGTATGCTGCTGGCGCATATCTGAAATACCAGTTATAGAACGTCTATAGATGCTCTTTAGGCTTAGTTCATACTGCTCACGGCAATAATTTAAATAACGCATAAAATGCTCCCGATCCGCTGGAGATAAAGAACCGATCTGTGCCAGCATATCTGGTAAATCTCCAAGCACATCGAGCTGGGTTCCATCCTCATACTTGGCACGCCACTGCGGTTCTACACGCTTCAGTGTCATATAATCCTCGAGCTTCCTGCCTGCCGAATCGAAGAGCTGCTCGAGCACCCAAGGCATAGTTAGAATAGAAGGGCCTGTATCAAATCGATAACCCTCTCCCTCGCGAATATTTAATTTCCCGCCGGCTCTCTCATTTTTTTCTAGTACGAGAACGTCATGTCCGTCTGCGCGCAGTCTGATTGCGGCGGATAAACCACCGAGTCCTCCTCCGATTACGACAACTTTTTTATTCAATTTTGATATACCTCCTGATTTGAATACAAAAAAATAGTTGATAATAGGTACATACCCTATGTTTCTGTCTATTAATCCCATTCTGCTCGCTTTGGCGGCAGGAAATACTATTCGCAATACGATTTTAATAAAAAGCTAAAAAAATAGATTGGAGGAGAATGAAACTGCTTCACTATGTATGGGATATATGCTGTCTTGCAGTTGGGTTTCTATTATTTTGTCCCCTCTGGTTGAGGGATAGAAGGCTGAGGAAGCAGAATGTGGTGCATAATGGCGAATCTCAGCGGCTAGATGGCAAAAGCATACGGTCCCGGATCAGCGTTATTATTCCCGCGCGGAACGAAGCAGAAAACTTGCAGGTTCTGCTGCAGCTCTTGAAAAATCAGACGATGCAGCCGAATGAACTTATCGTCGTGGACGATGGGTCAGAGGATGGCACCTCGTCCACAGCGGCTGCTTGCGGCGCTGCGGTAATTATAGCGCCGCCTCTGCCCCCAGGCTGGATCGGGAAGTCCTGGGCATGCTGGAATGGAGCGTTGAAAGCGAAGGGAGACCTGCTTCTATTTCTGGATGCGGACACACGCCCTTCTTCAGAATTTATCGAGCAAATGATGAGCCATATAAGGCAAGCTGAGGGATTAATAACAGTACAGCCTTCACATGCCGTACCTACCTCACGAGAGCAATGGTCAGCATTTTTTAATCTGGTTATTACTGCAGGTTCCGGCGCAAGCAGTGCGATTCCGATTCGATCAGCTGGCTTCGGCCCATGCGCGGCATGCAGCAGAGATCACTATATGGCGACAGGCGGCCATGAAGCTGTACGTTCCGATGTTTTGGAGCATTTGCAATTGGGTAAACGATTTAAAGCGAATGGTCTTCAATCCTGCCTAATGCTTGGAAAAGAATCGCTGCAATTCCGTATGTATCCGAAGGGCTGGAGCTCGCTCATTCAAGGCTGGTCCAAAAGCATCGGACTAGGTGCTGGATCAACGCCAATCATCGCTTTATTGCTGGTTATAATATGGTTTTCTGGACTGGCAGCGGCTGCTATTCGATTGCTTTCTCAAATAGGAGGGGAATCAATAGGGAAGCTGCTTCTAGCAGCGGCCATCTATGCGCTCGCCGTTGCAACCGTATCTCGGGGATTGCGAGAGAGTGGAACCTTCAAATGGTATACAAAGCTGTTCTATCCCGTTTATATGTTGTTTTTCATTGTGCTGTTCAGCTATTCCCTAATCCTCTCTTTTATTGTGCGAAAGGTGAGTTGGAAAGGACGGCAGATTAATGTTCCTTGACTTACCTTCCTATCTAATCTGGCTGCTGAACATTGGAGGATTAGCTTTCATGCCTTTAACGATCAGCTATGCCATCATTCGGATGCCTGATCAATGGTTTGCGCGAGATAGGGGAGCAGTGAAGCTGTTTCCCTTCGAGCAAGGAGGTAAATGGCATGAACAGGCGCTGAGGATCAGAAGCTGGAAGGAATGGCTTCCAGACGGCGGAGCATGGCTGCGGGGAGGCTTCTCGAAGAAGCGTCTGCATGAGAGGTCTTCCGACTATTATGAGCAATTTGTGAGAGAGACCCGGCGGGGCGAATGGGCTCACTGGAGTATGCTACTTGCGATGCCTATTTTTGCAATATGGAATACGGGTTGGAGCATTCTTATCCTATTCTTGTATGCATTAATGGCTAATCTGCCATGTATTGCTCTGCAAAGGTATAACCGTGTTCGTTTCCTTCGCCTGATGTCCCGAAGAGGCGAGATATGCTATGCTAAGGAGATGACATTAGTTAGCATGGAGGAATAGTAGACGTGGATTTTAATATGCAATATTTATCCTTTTTCGTAATTCATACAGATGGTGAAGAGAGCGCAACTTCTTCTGGAAAACGGTTCAAGCATTATCAAACGCTCGATGAGGACTCTTACGAGGATAGTGAAATACAGAAGTTTCTGGATGATGAGTTTAAACGCATCGTGAAAAGAAAGGTTGAGCGCAATCCCAATTCAGCAGGCGCTCCAACTAAAATTGGCCGCTTTATGGTAGAGCCCGGCTATGAGCTAGGAAGCAATCAGAACTATAATTTGTTTCAGAGACTTCGTGATGCGGATTCCAAGGATCGATTCATCGGCATCGCTGATGAGCTCGTTCGAATCTATATGGATACGAGCGCGGTTAGAGGCGGGGCATTTATTATAGCTCTGTCCAAGCTGAACACGTATTTCGACGAGCCGTTTTTGTTTTTGTTGAAATGTGATTTCGAGCCGAAAATTGCTCGGATTTCGGATGAGCGCAATCTCATCTCACAGGTTGAAATGGCCATTAGCGCTCGCAGCATTAAATCTATTCAATATCCGCATATGCCCGAAGAAGGGATGCTCGAGCATTGGGAATTGAAGATCCATCAGGCATCGCACGCCAGATATTTCGAGGATTTCTTGAAATATGTATCCTATGAAAAGCCGCTTCCTGAGGTGATGGGTGAGCAGGTCGTTGAGATGGTGCATCAATATATTGCCGATAAGTGGAAAGAGGATGAGAGCTCGGAGCGGCGTGAAGAGGAAAATGCGGTCGAGGTATGGGCAGCGAGCGAGAAGCGCGACCTGCAGGAGTGGTGGACACCTGAGCAGGTAGAGGTCGCTGCAGCCGCGTTAGTTGAGCAAAAGCCTGATTTGCCGTTTTCATTCAAGCTCGATAGCGTTACGGTGAAGGGGCTGCTGGCAGACTTCGGGGCGTCAATCCATTTCGCCAAGCATAATGGGCGATATTTGGTCGTGATCGAAGGCGATGCCTTCCAATTCGATAAAGGAATGTCACCAGTTGAACTGATTCAGCCGCTTGATCTAACTGATATTATGCCTCTCATAGGCAGCAAGCAGCCGTCAGATGATTCGCAATTTGCGGGGAATGACCAAATAAATGATATCAATACGGAAAAGAATGAGAATGATGACGTGCCTTGGTAATGAAGCCGTTAGGTATTTAATGAGATCATAAAGGAGAGGCTGTTTAAGTGGACAACTTATTTTTTATAGAAATTGGCATGGGATGCGATCTTCACGGTCAAAATATTACAAAAGCATCGGTGCGTGCCGTGCAAAATGCGATTCATCACAATTCGATGCCAGGTCTTCGGTCTGTACTGCCGGGCGGCAGCTTAGATCATATGAAGGTAAGGGTAAAGCTGGCTCTTCCGTGCGACGAAGAGCTTCTCGATATTGAGCAAGTAAAAGCAGTGCTTCCTTATGGTCAAGTAACCGTTGAAATTTCGAGTGGCGGTATGCTTACAACAAGCGGTATTGTGCTGCCGGATAAGGATGACAAAAACGACTTGATTTATGTGGTTATTGCATCCGTTGAGGTAGGCTATTAATTATCATCATGATTGCGGAAGGGGAGACAATGATGGTTCTGAAGCTTTTCATATTTGTGCTGCTGCTGGTCTTTACAGCCTTCTTTGTCGCGACGGAATTTGCTATTATCCGGATGCGCTCTAGCCGCGTTAATCAGATGGTTGCAGAAGGAATTAAAAACGCGAAAGCTGTTGAACAGGTAACAAATAAATTAGATGGTTATTTGTCAGCCTGTCAGCTTGGGATTACGATTACAGCGCTTGGACTTGGTTGGCTCGGAGAGCCAACCGTTGAACAATTTCTGCACCCGATCTTCGATCGTTTGAATGTTGCAGCTGAGCTAAGCACCGTATTATCATTTGTTATCTCATTTATTACTGTTACTTATTTGCATGTTGTACTTGGCGAGCTTGCTCCGAAGACCGTAGCCATCAATAAAGCAGAGCAAATAAGTCAATGGACAGCGCCAATTATTATTGTTTTCTACAAAGCGATGTATCCTTTTATTTGGTTATTAAACGGATCTGCGAATGGGCTCGTGCGCCTTCTAGGTTTAAAACCAGCAAGTGAGCATGAGGCGCATTCGGAGGAAGAAATTCGCATTATTTTGTCCGAGAGCTATGAAAGCGGAAAAATTAACAAAAGCGAGTATGGCTACGTTAATCGCATTTTTGATTTCGACGAAAGGCTTGCAAAGGAGATCATGGTGCCCCGCACTGATATGGTCTGTCTGTATGTTGATCAATCGAAGGAATTTAATTTAGCTGTTATTAAGAAAGAGCAATATACGAGATTTCCTGTTGCCAAAGGCAGTAAGGACAATATAGTAGGCATTCTAAATACGAAACAATTTTTCTTGCGTTACGACACGGATCGTGATGTGGATGTTAAATCGCTGCTGCAGCCGGTTATGTCGATTCCTGAGGTGATGCCAATCAATACTCTGCTTCGCAAAATGCAGCTTGAACGTGTTCATATTGCTATACTGCTTGATGAATATGGGGGCACAGCAGGACTTATAACAATCGAAGACATTCTTGAGGAAATTGTCGGCGATATTCGCGACGAATTTGACGCGGATGAGAGAAAAGAAATTGAAATGATTGAGAATCAGCGCTATTTAATTGATGGTAAGGCATTAATTGAGCATGTAAACGAAGCGACGGGAACGGATCTTGAAAGCGAGGAAGTAGATACGATAGGCGGCTGGTTGTTTAATCAAAAGCCCGATCTGCCTATAGACGAGCCTTGGATCTGTGGTCAAATGACGATAATCATTCGTGAGCGTGATGATAATCGGATACGCAAGATCGAGATTCAGACCGATTTCTCAGAAAATGAGATGAGCACATATGGACATGCATAAGCTTATATAGAGGTATGCTTCATGTCTATTTGTGAGGGGGAATCGGGCATTGATGGATTTAATAAATGCCATTATTATGGGCGTTGTCGAAGGCTTGACCGAGTTTTTGCCTGTCTCGTCAACCGGTCACTTAATTTTAACCGGTGAATTATTGCATTTCACTGGGGATCGTGCGAAAACATTTGAGGTCGTTATCCAGTTTGGCGCGGTACTCGCTGTTCTGGTCCTGTATCGGAAGAGGTTCGCGAATCTGCTTAATTTCAAAATTGGCAAGGGATCGGGCTTGAATGCTCTTCATATCTTACTTGCAATGGCCCCTGCAGGCGCATGTGCAGTACTGCTGCATTCCTTTATTAAGCAGTTTTTGTTCGGACCTCAGACGGTGCTCATTGGCCTTTTTGCGGGTGGTTTCTTGATGATTGCCGCGGATCGAATGAAGAAGAAGGTGGTCGCTGAGGAGCTCGATGACATTACCTATAAGCAGGCCTTTGCGATCGGCTGCTTCCAGGTGCTTGCATTATGGCCAGGCTTCTCCCGCTCCGGATCGACCATATCCGGCGGCATGCTGCTTGGCACAAGCCAGAAGGCGGCGGCGGAATTCACCTTTCTCGTGTCAGTACCTATTATGGCAGCTGCGAGCGGTATGGATCTGATCAAGAGCCGCGAGTTTTTGACTGTGACAGATCTGCCTTTATTTCTAATCGGCCTCATTGCCGCTTTTATCGTTGCTATGATAGCAGTTGTAACCTTTATCAACTTGATGAAGAAAATAAAGCTATCATGGTTCGCCTATTATCGTTTCGCGCTGGCTGCACTTTTTTACTTTATTATTTTGTAAAGAAAGGGCAGACACCAAACTTTGATAACTAATCGCGGAATAGAGCTAGAAACTAGCTCTATTCCACAAACTAAGCTTGTTTAAGGGGAAATAGCTATAAAGCCCCCTAAACCACTTGGACACTTTCTGCCACTTCAGATACACTAAACGAAGTGAGGAATAGATCGATGAAAAGAAGGTTTAGGTGCCCTGTTGAAGCAAAGAAGGAGTTTGTCGTAGAGGTGCTAGCCGGCTACCGTACAGAGGTGGTGGCGAGAAAGCATGGTATGTCTCCTAAAACGCTAAGCAACTGGGTTCGTCAATATCAGGACGAGGTGGGCGAGCTAATGGTCAAGAGACAAGATGATGTGGAGAAGCTAAAAAAGGACGCAGCTAAACTTGATGGGCTTCAAAAGAAATACAACGAAGCGATGAAGCTGCTGGGCGAAAAAGAATTGGAGAATAACATTCTTAAAGATCTGGTTAAAAAAAAGTACCCCGACTGGAAATAGCGATGTATTGGATTAGCCTAGGTTTTCCCATCCGTACGGTTCTACGCATCTGCCAGGTGCCACGCTCTTCGTACTATTATCGCCTGAAGCATTCTGAACCTCAGAAGCCAATCGGTAAAGGGCGGCCCATTCCTGGTTTCTCTTTTGACATCAACGGTAAAAAAGTGGCAGACACGCGGATTAAAAGCTACTTAAGGCAACTGATCGGCGGCCCTAACGAAGCGTTTGGATACCGCAAGTTGACGGTTCTTCTACGTCGAAAATATGGACTCGTGATTAACAAGAAAAAGGTCTACCGCCTCTGTAAAGCATTATATATCCTAGCGCCGCAAAGGGAACGTACAAATAAAGTACCTAAACGTGTAGCGAATAACCGAGTGGTAACGGGACCTAACCAATTGTGGCAAATGGACATTAAGTACGGTTATGTAGCAGGTAAACGGCGTCATTTCTATTTAGCTAGTATTATTGATGTATTTGACAGAGCCATCGTCGCCTATTACAAAGGGAAGGCCTGTAATACGCAGGCTGTGCTGCTTACCTTACAAAAAGCGCTGCTGAAGCGAAATGTGAATGTACAAGACCATGCTTTGGTTATTCGCACAGATAATGGACCGCAGTTCATTAGCAAGGCTTTCTATGCCTTTTGTGAACAGGCTGGCATTGAACATGAACGTACGCCAAACCGAACCCCTAACAAAAATGCTTATATTGAGTCCTTTCACAGCATCTTGGAAAGAGAATGCTACCAACGTAATTGTTTTGAGACTTACGAAGAAGCTTTTACCGAGGTAGATCGTTTTTTGAAGTACTACAACAACCATCGTATTCATGGCAGCCTCAAGGACTGGCCACCTAAGGAATATCTTTCTTTAGTCAAACAAGGATTGATAAAACCTAAAGATATTGCGCTATGATGCGAACTTATTAGAATGAACGTGGTAGTGTCCAGAATTAGGGGGTTAACCCGATAGAGCTAGAAACTAGCTCTATTTCCAAGAAAAGTAGCAGATATGAGCTCATACGACGAACATTAAGCGGAATAGAGCTAGAAACTAGCTCTATTCCACAAACTTAGCTTGTGTAAGGAGAAATAGAGCTAAAAACTAGCTCTATTTCCCAGATAAGCATCAGATATGAGCTCATGTAATGAGGGCGTATAGTAAGGGCTGTCCAAAAGTCATAAAGCCTTGAGGTGGTAATCCCAGGTTTTATCATCTAAGGGACATCCCTTTTTTTGTACCCACTTACTTACTTCGAGAAGACAAGCCTTTCCATAATATTTCAATGATTTCAGCTGCTGCTTGTTCAACCGGTTTCTCTTTATTGATTATTTCTGAACGGTTTTTGACCGTGAGCATAGCCGTGAATACATGTGCGAGCAGCAGAGGATCGCTAGCAACAATTTCTCCTTTATCCATCGCTTTCTGAAATACATCAGCCATTAGCAAATGAAGAGCAAGCTCACTTTCACGAATTTTTTGAATTTGTTCTTCACTTAAGCTTGGTGAAGCTTCACGCATCATCGTTTCAAACTCAACATGGGTATTTTTCATATGCCCTGTAGCAACCTGCTCCAGCCGTTCCTGAAGCGTTCCGTCGCCATTAATTATTTTGGCAGTTTGGTCATGAGCAATTTTCAAAACAAAGAGGAGGCATTCCGTAAACAAAATCCCTTTGTTATTAAAATAATAATACACACTAGCTTTGGTTATGCCGCAAGTTTGAGCTACACCTTCCAAAGACACTTTCTCAAACCCTTGTTCCATAAATTGGTGAGCAGCTGTTCGTAAAATATGCTGCATCGTCTGAATCGATCCGGTGCCCTTGGGCCGGCCTGGTTTGCGTTTTATTTGCTCATCGCTCATCGCCTTGCCCTCCATTCATCATTTTGTAAAAAATATGATTGATTAATTAACCTTCGGGTATATATAATTAATTCATAAGGTGATTTCATTTTATACGAAATTGACTCAGAAGTGAAATGGAGGATATACAAAATGATCGAAAAGCTTGCCGGAATGATTGCTGGCCCTCGCACGCGTTGGATTACATTAGCCGCATGGATTATTATTGCCACGCTTCTTAGCGTATTTTTGCCTGCAGTAGGGGATAAAGAGGAAAGCAATGCTCCCGACTTGAAAGCAGATAGTCCGTCCGTCGTAGCAGATCAGCTTATTAAAGACAAATTTCCCAGCTCATCAGGAATTCCTGCCCTAGTTGTATGGCATCGGGAGGGCGGGTTGACCGATGAGGATTATGCGCTCATACAGAAAACAACTCAAACGATTGTTGACAAGCCGTTGCAGGAGCAGGGAGATATAGTTCCGCTGCATCAGATGCCTTTGCCAGCTTTGCATAAATTTGCATCCGAAGATCAGTCGACGCTCGTGCAGCCAATTTCTTTCGCGGAAGATTCAAAAACAGAAGTGCTGAAAGAAAATATAGAACAGATTAAAGTGATCATTCAAGAAGCATCTGGCAAAGATCCTTTCACAACAGGGATTAATGATGCTTCTGAACTCAGCGTAAGAGTGAGCGGTCCGGTTGGGATTTCGGTAGATGCGACGGATTTGTTCAAGGGAGCAGACGTTTCACTGCTTATCGCAACCGTACTAATTGTGCTTATTTTATTGCTGCTTATCTATCGTTCGCCTATTTTGGCTATTATTCCTCTTATCGGCGTAGGCTTTGCTTACGGGGTGACGGGGCCGCTGCTGGGGTGGATGGCAGGAGAAGGCTGGATTACGGTAGACGCTCAAGCTATCTCCATTATGACCGTGCTCCTATTCGGTGCAGGAACCGATTATTGCTTATTCTTCATCTCGCATTTCCGCCAAGAGCTCTCGCGTGAGAGTGACAAGATGATGGCTCTCAAACGAGCTTTCAAGGATTCATCAGGGGCCATTGCGATGAGCGGCTTTACGGTAGTCCTATCGCTTCTGGCTCTGCTAGCTGCTAAATATGGCGCCTATATACGTTTTGCAGTACCGTTCAGCTTGTCCATATTCATTATGGGTATTGCCAGCTTGACGCTAGTACCTGCTTTGCTGTCTATAATCGGAAGAGCATCCTTCTTTCCTTTTATTCCGCGTACGGAATCGATGGAGCAGACACGTGCTGCAAAAAAAGGAAAAACGTATCAAAAACCAAACCCAGATAAAAAGTTTGGTTCGAAGATTGGCAGCATCGTTATTTCGAAACCATGGACAGTCGTTATTTCATGTGTAATTGTGCTTGGACTGTTCGCTACATTCTCTACGCAAATCAAATTCACCTATGATATATTATCGTCATTTCCAGAGGATATGCCGTCTAGAGAGGGCTTTAAGGTCATTTCAGAAACGTTTACTCCAGGTGAGCTGGCACCTGTAACAATTGTTGTCAAAACCGACGGAGCAGAGCCTGACCTTGCAGGAAAACTGTCCGGTATGTCGGTAGTCGACCATGTACAGGCAGCTGTACCTAGTAAGGATGATCCAGAATTATGGTCATACTCTGTTATTTTGAGTACAAATCCATATTCGCAGGAAGCAATGAGCTCGATTCCGCTGCTATACGAGGCTGCTGAAGCTTCCCTCACTAACGTCAATATTGCTAATGCGGATGAAAAGGTATGGATTGGCGGACAAACCGCGAAGCAATACGATACTAAAGCGCTGACGGATCGTGATAATAAAGTAATTATTCCTCTAGTCATTGCACTTATAGTGGTTCTGCTACTTGCTTATTTACGTTCCATTACAGCAACTCTTTACTTGGTTGGTACCGTATTATTGTCTTATGGTGCCGCTCTGGGGCTTGGCTGGATCATTCTTCATTATTTCATGGGTGTAAATGCGATCCAAGGAGCGATTCCATTATATTCTTTCGTGTTCTTAATCGCGCTTGGCGAAGATTATAATATATTTATGATTTCGAGCATATGGAAGAAGCGGAAGACCATGCCGCTGCGCCAAGCCATTAAAGAAGGGGTAGGCGAGACAGGCGGTGTGATTACATCAGCGGGGCTTATTCTTGCAGCTACATTCGCGGTGCTCGCAACATTGCCGATTCAAGTGCTGGTCCAGTTCGGTCTTATAACGGCAATAGGCGTATTAATGGATACCTTTATCGTTCGTCCGTTTCTTGTACCGGCGATCACTGCTTTGCTCAGCAAAAGAGCGTTTTGGCCAGCAAAAGCTGAATTGATCGAGGAATCAAAATTAAAAGCAAAAAACTAAGCTTACTAATAGGGAGGAGCTGTTCTGCAAGTAGATCATCTACTTGCAGAACAGCTCCTTTTCATTTGGCTTATTTCAAAGCAAGTTGCGCTAACGGGCAGTATAATGAACAAAAGATAGAATGATGGAAAATGGGAAATATTAGATTTACAGCATGCTTTCAAATTGTTATGATGCATTCAGGATTACAATAGACAAACCAGAGGATCCCCTCTGAGATGGCTATCTATAAGGACCACCAGACCGATCGACGCACAAAGCTGGTTGAACTTACTCCGAAAGGTGCAGAAGTACGGGGCTATCTACGAACAATGTGATGAATGGAGCCGGTATCTAATTACCAAACACGACCCATAAGTGATTATTGATGTTTCTAGATTCTGAAGGAAATCGCATCGGACTACAGCATATGTGAACTTCCGCAAAATGGAGTGTACTAATGAAAAATATATACAATCAATTGCATACAGCAGAAATACTGAACCGCATCGACAATTTAAATCCAAATTCAAAACCACAATGGGGAACAATGAATGTAGCTCAAATGTTGGCTCACTGCTCATTGTTTCAAGACATCGCAAATGGAAATTCCTTTCCCCCTAGATATTGGTTAGGAAGGTTAATAGGCAGGTTTGTGAAATCTATTTTTTATAATGACAAGCCGGTACCACACAATATGTCAACAATTCCGACCATACTTATTTTAGAAGACAAAGATTTTGAAACAGAAAAAGAAAAACTGAAACAAAAGATTATAACATTCCAAAGTAACGGTCCGGAGAAATGTTCATCCCATCCCCATCCTTTTTTCGGCAAATTTACTCCTGAGCAATGGGGTAAAGGGATTTATAAACATCTAGACCATCATTTAAGACAATTTGGTGTTTAGTATTTTGGCCATTTCGAACGGGGGTTTAGCGCAGCAGCACCACTTCGCTTTGCTAACGAAGAACGATGGTTAAAAGTTATAACATCAAATTAAGACTATATTTTCTAGTCTATCGATCGTATTAGGAGGTCGTGAAATGGCGTTTCCGACACATATTGTATCAGCAGGCGGAATTGTAGAAGATGGAAATGGAAATATCCTATTAGTCAAAGCCCATGACGATGGTTGGGTGTATCCTGGTGGGATAACTGAAGTTGGAGAAAATCTGATTGATGGCGTGATTCGTGAAATCAAAGAGGAAAGTGGAATAGACGCCACTGTTAGCCATTTAATTAGTGTTGTTTCGAATACAGCGATCCATAAGTGGTATGACGGTGTGACTGATGTTCCAACGAAGGTCATGTTTGATTTCGTGTGCAAAGCTGTGGGTGGAGAGTTAGCTACTTCTGATGAAACGAGCGAGTGCAGGTGGGTTCCAAAGGAAAATGTTCTGGATTTGATTACTTTACCCGCAATCCGCATGCGTTATGAAGCTTTTTTGAACTTTAACGGCTCTGTGAATTATATAGAGTACGTCACTGCGACAACGTCAGAATGTAATATCAAGCTTCAAAGACATGTTTAGTTGTACGTGGGCTCGTGTTTTAAAAATCTTTGCACTGACGGAGAACTATAGCTATTAATCACTAGGAAGAGGCTGCCCGTATGAAGGGCAGCCTCTTTGAGCAACTGGCAGATTTCTTTAATGTGGTGCGCAGTTTTCCTAGAAGAAGATTGATTACTTTCGCGAGACTTTCAAAATGAGATTTCTCCTGCTTTTGAGTTTGTGAAGAGGGGGAACTATGCGTTTGAGGCGTTAGCCGAGCTGGTTTAAATTATAAAAAAATATTAACCTGTCGTAATGGATGAATATGAGGTTTCCAATACAATATCGAATACAGTTCAGATTAGTTTTTTTGCGCTTCGATATTCAATTTGGAAGCCTAAACGAAGGGAGAATCATTATTAATGACAGAAGGATCTAACCCTATTCCTGGAGTGGCTATCAGAGGAATGGCTTCGGGGGTTATATTCATGGCTTTTTTCGGAACGCTTTGGGCGTTTATGGGAGTTATGGGATTGCAGGGTTGGGGGACTGCATTGTTGTTGATTATAGCTGTGGCGATTGGCGCCTCCTTGTTCATCGGTGCAGGCTCGCTTACACGTGCATCGAGAAAGCTAACGAATCAAGGCTTGAAGTCGGATTCCAGGTTCAGTAAAAAAATCAAGCTGAAGTTTAACCTGATATTCGCAGGGGAGGGCATCGCAACCTTTGTTGTGGTTGCCATATGCAACGCCATTGACCGCAGTGAGCTTATTCCAATACTTATTGCTATTATTGTCGGCGTTCATTTTTTTCCACTAGCCCTTTTATTTCAGGTGAGGCTCTATTACATTACAGGCGCGTTGCTTTGTTTGCATGCGGTTTATACCTGGTTGTTCGTCCCTGTAAATATTTCATTCGGAGATCATCAGATTCTCGCCTATATGTCCATCGTCGGCTTTGGCTCTGCTATCATTCTATGGGGAACAGGCCTTGCTGTATGGTTATTAGGGAAAAATCTTCAATCGACTGCAGTTATCCAGCAATCAAGCCCTGATGCACCCAGAATCCAATAATACTATGCTTGAATGTTTTTTTTTAATTGTTTTAATTCAGTTAATAAATAGTCTAACTGTTTTTGCGATGCTTCTAACTGTTTTAAATGTTTGTTTTGGGTTTGAGAACTCTTATTACTGGTTTTTACTAATGCTTCTAGGGCAAGACCAGCAGCGATTGCTGTTATACCATCCCCTAATGTAGTGATAGATGCTCCAATAAATGCAAGTTTAGCAACCTGAATATCTGCTGTATTAGATGTTCCGTTTTCGCTTTTATTGCTATTCATAGTCATTATCTCCTTTCGTAGATAAAAAGCTTGAATATATTGATCATCATCATTCTTGAGCGGCCAACTATGGCTGCTTTTCTTTTTAGGCCTCCCCTATGTACTTCGATATTCAATATTTATCAGCAAGCATCTTATACGTAGAGGCTATTTTCAAATGATGTATAGGCAATAACAATGTATGCTAACGTCCTAAATGAGGTGACAATTGGAAAGCTCGTTTGTCAGTTGAAAAGCTCACAAATAAAAAAGCATGAACACCGTTTGAATACAGAGGGAGATAATGAATGGATAAAATCGCAGTATTAAACAGTCCGAAAATCGTTGATTGGTCCTGTACGGGTGAGGAATGTGAGTATGTCCTTGCCCAGAAATCTTCTTGTCGCTCAATAACATCGCTTGTGATACGGGATCTTACGTCCCAACCAGCCTCATTCATGGTCATGACAAGTAGGGGTGAACATTATTATAGCGCCCCTACATCAAGTCCCACGGGCAGTTTAACGCAACAAATCCTTCTGAGTATTCGTATAGAAAGGAACCATGCTTTCGCGGAGGTTATAAATGAAAAATCAATTAATAAGTAAAGTTATTGTTATATTAATACTAATTACTTGTTGCATCCCCTTTCTTTTATTTTGGTGGTTATATCATATTCTGAATTCTCCCATGATTCCGTGACCCAAATTGTTTATTAAACTAACTTATTAAGCTAATGGCAGGATCATGTAATGAGTTACTTGTGATCTCTATAGTAAAATAAAGTAATATGGGATTGTAATAATATCAAGGAGGAACCGCATAATGACTAGCAGTTGGACAGAGCAATTGGCAGAGATTCAAATCGAAGGTCGTGATATTTTTTTGAGATTTGCTCAGGAGTCCGATCTGGATGATTACTTTACTTTTTTACAAGATCCTGAGAGTAATCGGCTGACGGGCTCACAAAGAGAATTCACCCGTGATGAAATTGCCGCTTGGATTAGGAAAATCAGCGTCATAAATAGCGATCGTGTTGATTTTGTGATCCTATTGAAAAAAACTAACGAGCTGCTGGGCGAGGTCGTGTTAAATGAAATCGATTCTATCAACCGAAGCGCGAGTATCCGTATTGCAATTCAAGGGAATCAGCATCGAGGTAAAGGTTATGGTACGGAAGCTATGATCCAAATGCTTCGAGTTAGCTTTAACGTGTTAAAGCTGCATCGAGTTTATTTAGAGGTTTATACTTTTAACCCACGAGCGATCCATGTTTACGAGAAAATCGGTTTTAAACGAGAAGGGTTACAGCGGGATGCTCTGTATATGAATGGGGAATTTCATGATATGATCACGATGGCTATTCTCGAAGATGAATTCCGATCATTACATAAGACGCTACGCTAACGGGTAGAGTTGGCACAATAAAACAGCGGCAGTCTAGGACTTAATTTTTTTCGTCCAAGGCTCTCCGCTGTTTTTATTGATTGGGCAGTCTAATACGTATTTCACGAATATTGACGGTATTATAATTTGAAAAGCCTCTTGGATCAGCATATCTCAGCATATCTAGTCTAATGCTATATTTTCTTTCCACACTAACTCCTTTAAGGCCGTGCCATCCGCGGTTAATCGATACATACCGAGCATAACGGGATTCGTTTGTATCAATCCTTCACGCATAAAATCTTTAAGCGACTGATTTACTTGGGGTAAATCTCCCCATTGTTCCGGAAGCCTATCAGCAATTTGTTTTGGTGTGGTACAGTCCTTTACCACGTTCTGTAGACGCCGTTCTTTATGCAGCAACTATTTCCAGTGTCTATACGTCTTAACTTAAAGGCTTAATTAAAGCAACTATAGAGAAATGCTGGGGGGACACTGAAATGAAAAGAATGCAATGGTATTTCGCTTATCTGTCGTTCTTGATAGTGGCAGGGAGCTTTATCATTTTTCCAACTGATGCGCATGCATGCTCGTGTGTGCAATTAGACACCGTTCAAGAGTATAAGGATCGAAGTGACGCTGTGTTTGAAGGAACCGTAACTGCTATCAAATCTTCCTCCATGTCGTTATTGAAATCTACTGCTGACCCAGTCAAAGTGAGCTTTCAAGTTAATGAGGTATGGAAGGGCCATGTAAAGTCTGATATGGAAGTATTGACTGCTGAAGGAGGAGATAGCTGTGCCTTTGGATTTAAGGAAGGCGAGCGCTATTTGGTATATGCGAGAAATACAGGCAAGTCGCTAGAAGTAAACCTCTGCAGCGGAACAATGCTTCACAGCCAATCAGCCGAGCATGTATCTTATCTTGGAAATGGTTCAATGCCGCCGCAGGCTGATGAAGGGATTTATCAGGCAGACGGTAATGTGTTTCAATACATACTTATCTTATCGCTAATTATCGTTATACTAAGTGTGCTATTCTTCTTTTATTCCAGACGTAAAAGGATTAATCCATAATGCTTCTGACGGCGGGCTGTGGTATGATTATACAAGCAGGTCTATCGGTTAATTTATGGAAGAGGAAGGAAGATTACACGTGATTAATATTCAAGTTCTAGATGCTTCAATGACGTATTCGAAAGAGGATGGACATGTAGGCAAGGTGCAATTCGGAGTCGAGGGTCATGCGAATCAATATGAAATTACTCTGCACAGCAAGAAGGGTAATGAATGGGGATACGGCCTATTTTTCTTGCATGAGTCGGGCAAGGAAGAGGAGCTGCTCGCTCTAGAGGATTTACTGGAAGAGGACGATGAGCTGTTTGATTTCCTAGTGGATACCGCTAAGGAAAAGCTTGTAAAATAAATGAATACGAATATGAAGAAAGCTCATCCTGTCCAGCACATAACGTGCAAGGAAGGATGAGCTTTCTTTGTTACTTTCCGCTGGATGAGGTTAGTCCAATATTTTTGATAATACGCTTACTCTCTTCATTGAGTCCAATGAACGTAACCTGCTTGTCCAGCTGCTCGTATTTCGATTTCACCTTAGCGATTGCCGTCACTGCGGATTGATCCCAAACATGCGAGCTGCTGAAATCAATTGTAATATGACGCGGATCGTTTGAATAATCGAACAGGGTTACAAAGCTGCTTGTTGTGCCAAAAAACAATTGTCCTGATATTTGATAAGTTCGTTGAGTAGCATTCGTTTTGGTTGTGAATACACGAATTTTGGTGTTTTTTGCGACGAACACCAGAGCACTGAGAATGACTCCTGCGAGAACGCCTTTGGATAGATCATGAGTAAAGAGCACAATAACGACGGTGACGATCATAATGAAAGCATCCGTGCGGGGCACCTTATGAATTTGAAAAACAGATTTCCAATCAAATGTGCTGATGGCTACCATGATCATGACTCCGACTAAAGCTGCCATAGGAATTTTATTGACCATATCGCTTAAAACAATAATGAGAAAAAGCAGGAAGGCTCCCGAGACAAGCGTTGACAGCCTTGTTCGGCCTCCCGATTTCATATTAATGACCGATTGTCCGATTAAGGCGCAGCCGGCCATGCCGCCGAAGAAGCCAGTTACGATGTTAGCAAGCCCTTGGCCGCGTACCTCTTTGTTCTTGTTGCTAGGCGTATCGGTAATCTCATCAAGAACGGAAGCGGTTAATAAAGACTCCAATATGCCGACAATTGCAAGAGATAAGGAATAAGGGAAAATGATCTTCCATGCATCAAAGGAGAACAACACTTCAGGAATATGAAGCGTAGGAAGGGTGCTTTCGATTGCGCCCCGATAATCAACTGTTTTGAGATCGCCGCCGATCATAACCGCTATAACGGATACGATAATAATAGCCGCTAGCGTAGAAGGGATAACCTTCGTGAATTTCGGGAAAACGTAAATAATTAATAAGGTTAATCCGACTAATGTGTACATAATCCAAGATGCGCCAACGAAGTGTACCAGTTGTGTAGTGAAAATAAGTATGCCTAACGCATTGACGAAACCTAGCATAACGGATTGAGGGATAAATTGCACAAGCTTACCGAGCTTTAATACCCCCATAATAAATTGTAATACTCCTGCCAAAATGGTAGCTGCGAACAAATACTCGATGCCATGATCTTTGACAAGTGAAACCATAATAAGAGCCATGGCCCCAGTTGCGGCTGAAATCATTCCGGGTCTGCCGCCAAAAAAAGCAGTAATGACAGCGATACAGAAGGATGCATATAGTCCAACCATTGGACCAACACCCACCATGAGCGAGAATGAGATGGATTCTGGGATGAGCGCTAATGCAACGGTAATACCAGCTAACAGATCACCGCGGATATTGGAGAACCAATTATGTTTGATCGATTGAAGCAAAAGAAAGAAACCTCCTTGTTCCTATAATTAGGTTGACTTTCCACTCTCAGAAAAGTCGGGTCCGATTCACACTGTGCGTTATTATACAATAAATGAAGTCAAAAATGAATAAACGAAGCTGAATTAATAAAAAAAAAACACCGTATCTAATGAACGGTGTCTTCTAATAAAAGGATTATAGCGGCTTTTCTATTCCATCCTTTTCTTCTTTGCCTTTAATCAGCTTATACATGATAAAACCTAAAATAATAGCTGCTAGTGCATAAATAACCCATACGCCATAACGATAAATATGGTCTGAAAGGTCTTGTACTTTATCGCCGACGAGTGTTCCAATAATGAAATAAATAAGTGTCCATATGAATGCTGATGGATAAGCGAAGAGAGCGAAGCGTTTATAGGGCATCCGATTCATACCCATCACATAGGGCGTTACATGCCGCAAGAAAGGAAGGCATAAGCTTATGCTCAGCGCATATCCGCCATAACGATCACTTAAATCCTCCGATTTGATCATAAATTTGCTTATATTTTTTTTGCTGCTAAACCATTTGGAAAGCTTGCTTCCTGAAAATATACCCACACTGTAGCCAAAGGTCATAGCGGAGCATATGCCTAAAAATGTCATGACATAAGCGGGTACGTAGGATAATACACCGGATTCCGCTAAAGCGCCGCCTGTCATAATGACCGCTTCATTCGGTATAGGAAGCCCGATCAAGCCAAAGCATAGGACAAGAAATAAAGCAAAGTAACCGAATTCTTCTATGATAGACAGCAATAAATCATACACTTAGCAACATCCTTACCTTTCAATAAATAAAAAAATAAAATGGTTTTCTTCAGCTAGATTAACACAAACGAATCATAAAGGATACCGTCATCCATACAAGCATCATACAAGAAAGTTTACATTTTAACCAATTCGTAACTAATTACCGCTATACACCTATTACACTTAAGAATAGATTTTTAAGCGTATGAAGGGGCGGCTGTCGTCATGTTGGATTTTCAGCAAAAGGTTGATACTTTAAGGAGGTATGAATCGCTTTGTTATAATTTATGCGTTACATTGCTTGTCGAAGAACAAACAGCTTGTCAAATGGCCGAACAAGTTTTATGCCGGTTATTTGCGAATAACGAATTTTGGCAGACGGACGATGCTTCACGGCCTGCATTCATTTTACGATTATGTACGAATGAGTTTATCGTTCAAAAACAGGCAAGTGCTGCTAGGACTCATGAATTTGAATTTGTACATTGATATTTAACGCCTCAAGCGTTCATAATAGAAGGATATTATTTCAATCATTCTATTCTTGTTAGATGGCAAGTCGAAAGGATAATCAATGAACGCAAATCAAACTCGCCGTAAAGTAACCATTGCCTTATTTGTCGCTACATTCCTCGCAGCAATCGAAGGCACCATCGTCAGCACCGCAATGCCCAGCATTACTGGAGAGCTCAATGGCGTCCAGCAATACAGCTGGATAATATCTATTTATTTACTGGCTACAGTTATTTCAACCCCTGTGTATGGCAAGCTGTCAGATTTATATGGACGGAAGAGATTGTTTATTATCGGAGCAATCATCTTTCTTGCAGGCTCCATGTTGTCCGGGTTAGCACAATCGATGGATCAGCTTATATGGTTTCGTGCGCTGCAGGGACTGGGCGCAGGCGCTTTGACGACTATTCCGTACACCGTTATCGGAGATTTGTATCCCTTCGAGCAGCGGGCTAAGGTACAGGGCTGGATGTCCAGTATTTGGGGAATTGCAGGCATATCAGGTCCTTTGATGGGCGGCCTGTTGGTTGATTTCATTTCATGGAGAGCGATCTTCTATATGAATCTTCCCTTTGGTATTGCTGCTATTTATTTATTGTCAACATCACTGCGAGAAGCCTTTGAGAAGAAGAAGCGCCATATTGATTATCCAGGAATCGTTACGTTCTCCATCGGAATGTTCTGTTTCCTGTACGCTATGGCATTATTGCGAGATGCTGGGACTGGGGGAAGTCCTAATTGGCTTATTGCGTTGTTATTCGCTTTGGCGATCTTATTTATTGTCCTGTTTGTAGGCATCGAACGTCGCTCTCCGGAACCGATTATTCCATTTGAGCTATTTCGTATTCGGATGATCAGCATGGCGAATCTGGTCAGCTTTCTGCTTTGTGTGATTACTGTTGTCATTATATTTTATTTGCCATTATGGATACAGGGTGTGTACCAAAAGTCGGCTACCTATTCAGGACTTCTCATGATTCCGCTCTCGGTCGCTTGGCCGCTGGGCTCAATTCTTGCGGGTAATTGGATAGCGAAGAAAGGACTACGCTACATAAGTGTAATAGGTTCATGCTTTCTGCTAATAAGCGGCTTCGGATTTTCACTTATGACGTCCTCAACTTCGTTAGTGCTATTTATTATTTATGTATTCATGGCCGGCTTGTCTTTTGGTTTGTCTTTGACTTCACTTACCGTAGCTGTATCATCCTCGGTTGGCTGGGAACTGCGCGGATCAGCGGTGGCCAGCAATAACTTCATACGAACGTTAGGCCAAACCATTGGCATTACCGTGTTCGGCTTGCTGCTTCATACCGGAGAAGCGGACAAAATACTACCAACCGAGCTTGCAGCCAGCTTACATACGATCTTCATATGGATTGCAATGATAGCTATTGTTGTATTACTTCTAGCACTTGGATTGCCGAAGCTGGAACAGGGTGAACAGCAGCAAAGAAACGCTTCTTAGGAAAGGTCGATTAGAGGATGAGTTCTTTGGATTTAGAGGCTTGGAGCAGGCAATTAACAGAATGGAAAATGAAATCGGTCATTGTCCTTCAAGGTCAGCAATTTATTGCTGAATGGCATGACAGAGGAAGCGATAGGGTTGGACCGCTCTATTCCTGTACCAAAAGCATATTATCTGCACTAATCGGTGTCGCACTGGATAAAGGCTTCTTAACGAGCGTAGATCAGCCCATTACGGAATATTTGGAGCATCCCGTTGAAATAAGCGATGCCCTAAGTGAAATAACGATTAAACATTTACTTACGATGACGCCTGGTTTTGATTGGCCCGATTTCGATAAGCCGTATAAGACATTTAAGCAGGCAGCAGATCCCGTTCGTTTTGTTTTCGAGCAGCCGTTAATTTCAGAACCCGGAACAGCCTTTACTTATAATTCAGGAGGCTCTCATTTATTATCTGCCATATTGACCAAGGCGACAGGCAAGACCGCATTACAGTTCGCGAAAGAGCATTTATTTGATTCGCTTCAATTTCGCAGCGCACGCTGGATGGAGCGTGCTGGGGTGAATGAAGGCGGTACGGGACTTTTTCTATATGGAAGAGATTTAGCCAAATTCGGGCTATTATTTGCCATGAACGGCCGCTGGGACGATAAACAGCTTCTCTCATCTGAATGGGTTCAACAATCCACTAAGCTTCATCATCGAGGGCTGCTTCAATATGAGCCGCCGATCTATGGCGGTTATGGTTTCCATTGGTGGCATTCGCCGGAGAGCCATAATGGACATGTCGATTGCTATTTTGCTTTCGGACATGGCGGTCAATATTTATTAATTTCACCGGAGCTTGAGCTCGTTATCGTCATTCGCAAGGAAGTGACGAAACGAAATGATGCGATCCTCTCAAGGAATCTGATATTCGAGCATATCATTCCGGCTTTCAAATAGGCTGTTTTGACAATGGACATGTTATTCGTCCTTGCAGGACGGCCTTTTTTTTGCAACTTAAGAACATACTTTTAAATAGATAAGGCGGAGACCAAATGGAAGACCATAATGAAAGAGCCAAGGAGCTGTTTGCTGCTTATTACGGCAGCTATTTTCAAATGCATCGTGCTGGTTATTATAACGAATACCAAAAGTATGAGATTTCCAAGGATACTGAGGCGATCTGGCTCGAGGAAATGATTGTGCAGCGCACAAGTGAGCTTTCGATTAGAAGCTGGGAGGCTGTACATCAATTGCTTTCAATTGCAAAGAATAATCCGGATAGCCGTATTTTGGATGCTGTCATTAGCTTTACTACTCGTCATTTGATGTCTTCCGATAGTGTGGTGAAACTCATGTACGCTGAAAACATAATAGAAATCATTAAATTAGTGAAGGGCAAATGCACCATTGAACAATTACATGAAGCCTGTAAGGTTACAGCACTGCTGTTGGAAGATATTATCGCAAAGCCGTTAATTATTGATCCCGGACATGAGCTGATCTTATTCCAAATTAAAGATAAGAGAGCTTTAAATCTGAGAGCTAAGAACAATATTGATCTGATCAAAGGACTTCTTTAGCAATAACAAATAAACAAAAACGAAAGGAGCAGCTATGAAATCTATTTATTTGATTAGACATTGTAAAGCGCTCGGGCAAGAGCCTGAAGCCGCTCTAACAAAAGAGGGGCAGCAGCAAGCGGAAGCATTGGCTCTTTATCTGCAGGATAAGGAGATCGAATATATAATATCAAGCCCATTTGAAAGAGCTGTACAAACCATCATTCCGTTAAGTCAATGCTTGGGTCGGAATATTCATATCGATGATCGCTTGGCAGAGAGAGTATTGAGCACAAGTTCTATCGAAAATTGGTTGGAAGTATTAGAGAAGACATATTCAGATTATGAGTTAAAGCTTGAAGGCGGAGAATCTTCACAGGAAGCATCCGAACGAGCATTACATGTCATCGAGGATTTGATGAAGAGACCTGAAAAAACAATTTGTGCAGTAACTCACGGGGCGCTGCTCTCTTTGATCATTAAACATTTCAATGCTGATTTTGGTTTTGAGGATTGGAAACGAATCACAAACCCAGATATTTATCTATTAAGAATAGATAATGACCACACTGCAATAGAGCGGGTTTGGGAATCCAATTAATATTCCGCTATGCCCGACTAATTAGGATGCTGATATGCATAAACGGTTACTCGCTGGCCATGATTGTATTGGGTGAAATAATAAGCGGTCAAACATATATTGATTTTGTTATGTGATGGAGAACCTTTTGAACCTCTTGGGATGGATAAATCCTTCTATAAGGTACCGCTGGAGGCTCGTGAACATGTCGTATGTCGTGTGATGGATGCGTCTTGCGCGGAATGGACAGAAGTTTTTGAACGGCGGTAGTTACATGGGAGCTCGAAATGTTAGTCCAGTACCAGTCAAGGAAATGACGCGCATTCAGATACCTATTCAGATTGGGGTGCGGCAGGCTCGTTTATTTTGTGTAGATCCCATTTTTTAAGACGGTTAACGTTCATTTGTGTGTTGAGCCCAATCATGAGATGCCATTTAAAAATATGTTTGTTGATTATTTCAATAATACTGTTTTGGCAGCAATTGTACGATGTAAGTATTAGGTTTTTGCTAAATGGCTAAATTCAGGAAAAAGAACATTAAGGTAATAAAAACTTAAAAACCAGAGAGTCACAATGTCTTCTTTAAGAATAGTGCTCTCTTTTTTTTGTGCGTAAATGAGAGGATTTTGAGAGAAAAGAGGCTTGAGTACAATCAAATGAAGCGGGAATTTCATTTACTAGTGATAGAGATGATATGGAGTGACACAAAAATATACACATCGAAATTCGGTGAAGCGGACGTTGGTTCCGCTATTTTAACTAAACCTTTGTTTTCGTCTATCTGTGGACATCCGATTCGTTAACCGGTTGTGAATTCATCATAAATTCACAAATTCAAATTAAGAAGCGAATAAAGGAACCTTGTCCGCAAAGACGTCTAAATAACGCTTTTGAAAGATTGTAATGGGTATAAGATCCTAGTCAACATCCAACTTCTTCATCCGGATTGTTTTGAGTTAAATCTTATTACTTTCTTTTTTTGATCGGCACAAAGTTGCTGATGTTGGACTGAAGGGATGATTGAAATGTATATCAATGCTAGTGACTATAATGACTTTGAATGCTCCTGTTCATCCAAAGATGATTGTTCTTGCTCCGGTGGTTTATATTGTTGTGGGTTATCTTCCAAGAAAGGAATTACTGGTGCGACGGGAGCGACTGGAGCAACTGGATCTGGAGGAGCAGGAGCAACAGGCGTCACGGGAGCAACGGGTGTGACGGGAGTGACTGGAGCAGCCGGAGCAACGGGAGCGACGGGCGTGACGGGAGCGATGGGCGTGACGGGAGCGATGGGCGTTGCCGGAGCAACAGGTGCGACAGGTGTAACGGGGGCGACGGGTGCGACAGGTATCGCGGGAGTGACTGGCGTCGCGGGAGCAACGGGTATCGCAGGCGTGACTGGAGTTGCAGGAGTAACGGGAGCAACGGGAACGACTGGAGTCACGGGAGTAACGGGTGCGACAGGTGTCACGGGAGCAACGGGCGTGACGGGAGCGACAGGTGTCGCGGGAGCAACGGGAGCGACAGGTGTCGCGGGAGCAACGGGAGCGACTGGCGTCACCGGAGCAACGGGAGCGACAGGTGTCGCGGGAGTCACGGGAGCAACCGGAACGACTGGCGTCGCGGGAGTAACGGGTGCGACAGGTGTTACGGGAGCAACAGGCGTGACGGGAGTGACAGGTGTCGCGGGAGCAACGGGAACGACAGGTGTAACGGGGGCGACAGGTATCGCAGGAGCGACTGGAGTTGCAGGAGTAACGGGAGCGACGGGGGCGACAGGTATCGCGGGAGCGACTGGAGTTGCAGGAGTAACGGGAGCGACAGGGCCGAATATTGCAGCAGAAGGATTTTCAGCATATTTAGCTAATTTAGCTTTATCGACTACTGGACAATTAACGAACTGGTCTGTAGCGAGCCCTTATTACGGAAATGCGAATTTCAATCCGGTTACTGGAAACTACACGATTTCAGTAACTGGAAGGTATTCAATTTTGGCAACTATTAACTATTCCACCACGGCAGCTATTACCGCTGCCCTTGGTCCCGGAGTTAATCCTTATTTTCTTGTACAAAGAACATCACCTACAACGACTACTTTGGTTAGTGGGCTCTTACCTGTTTTAAATGTTAATATTGCATTGCTTTTAACGTTAAGAGCTATACTCGGAAACGGAACAGTGACTTTGGCAGGCGAAGTTACACTAAATGCAGGTGATATTATTGGGCTTTTCTATAATGCGAACGGATTGACAATCACGCTTAACGTAGGTAGCGGCGTAGCGAATGGAGTTGTTTGGTCCATGCATGAATTAACTTGATTTTTGTACTACTAGATTCAGTAGCAAAATGATATGAAAAATATGCGAATTATCATAGTACTATTGCCTGTCCCCGAACATCTTTATCTGAATACGATAACCATATATAAGCAAGGACTAATGATTATATGAATTTTTTGAATTTAAAAAACCAAAGAGAATTTAGTGTCTTAAGCTTAAACTGAATTCTCTTAATCTATTCAACAGGCATCTTATAAAAATATATAAAGGTTGTGGTTATGGTGTCTCAGAGAATTTATGTAAATAACTCCCGTTTTTCCTGCTGCCAAGGAAGCACAACTCCTATAGTAAAAACGTTTGGTTTTGCGGATTTTTATGCCTTGATGCCTTCTGATAATGCAGCAACAGTTGCTCCTGGTACAGACGTAAGTTTCCCGCAAAATGGGCCTACTAGTGGGACTGTTATTACCCGTATTGGAACTAGTACGTTTAACTTGTCCGCAATTGGCACTTATCAGGTCTTGTTTCAGGTTAGTGTGACCGAAGCTGGCCAACTGATTTTAACTCTCAATGGCACTGATCTAGTCTATACGGTCGTCGGGCGAGCAACAGGTACGACTCAGATTGTAGGAATGGCTCTTGTCCAAACAACAGTCCTCAATTCTATACTCACTGTACGTAATCCTGCTGGCAATTCCACGGCACTTACAATCACTCCTCTCGCTGGAGGAACAAGGCCGGTATCAGCACACCTTGTTATTACGCAACTTGCATAGAGGGGAAATAGAACAACATAAATGAGACCCGTTTCCCATTAGCCCTCCATATCCCCGACTCTACTTCGCATTTGATGTATGGACTAGCTACATTTATTATGAACTTCTCGAGCGAATCATTAATTCGAACTTGCCTTTGCAGAATTTATCCTCATCGTTGTTTTTGGTACACATTATTTTAAAGTCTTTAATAGAGCCTATAACAAAAGTGGATTCCTGATATTCATCTATTGTCTGCTCAATTATTTTCCTTTTAGAGCCCAATTGAATGATAGCTTTCATTTGGCAATCCGAGTCGTTTTCGATTTTTAAGACACTTGTGGATGGTCGGTGAATACCTACAGTACGAAAGTAAACACGGACATTTCCATCACATTTTTGAAAAATTCGTCCGCATATTTTTTCGCATACAACAAATCTTCTTTTTTTTCTGCATTTCCTCTTTTTCCTCTTTGATGAGCGGCAGCAGCCTGTTGTAACATTAACAACTGTCTTTTGTCGTGTTGTTTGAGTAATTGCTTTCATATATCCCTGCCTCCTAATAAACCAACCTTTGGAATTTAGTTTATTGATGCTATGGGTAAACCGTACTAAGACAGATAACCATTTATTGAATACGGGTTGCAAAGGGGCGTATCATCACGGATACAAGCGGATACAGGCTATACAGTAGCTACGTACTTATATATCCAATACTGATTTATTTGAGGAGGAAATTTAATTAATGTGTGGATGTAGCAGTAATAATCAAATCTTAGTGGCAGGAAATCATGAGTGTTGTAGTCAAACCTCATTCGTACAGGATAAATTATGTGCTCCCTATACCATAACAACCGCTGCAGCTCAAGTCATCTATGCTCTTAATACAAATCCATCTAAAACGTTTGTATCCGGAACAATATCATTAGACAGCGGACCGACCGGTGGTGATGTAACCGTAACTTTTCTGCTTGGTGCTACTATTGTGGAAACTGATACCCTACCTGTAGGTGCTAGTCTTGCATTTACCAAAAGCGGCTTTACTTCAATAACATTAACAGGAACCGGAGCTGCGCCATTTACACCTCCATACCAAGGAGAGTTTTGTTTAACCCCACGTTATCCATTAGGCTAATTATCGGATAGACAAGGCAATTAGGCGCGTTATCACGTATACGAGTGGATTGAGGCTGTACTATGGTAAATATTGATAACTTAAAAACGGATTTATTAGAGGAGGAAACCTAATCCATGAGTGGATGCAGCAGTAATAATCAAACCTTAGTGGTAGGCAATCATGAGTGTTGTAGTCAGACCCCATATGTGCAGGATAAATTATGTGCTCCCTATACTTTAACAACCGCAACGCCTCAGGTCATTTATGCACTAAATACAAATCCAACTAAAACGTTTGTATCCGGAACCATATCATTAGACAGTGGACCGACTGGTGGAGAAGTAACCGTAACTTTTCTGCTCGGAGCAACAGTCGTGGAAACGGATACTCTACCTGTAGGTGCTAGTCTTGCATTTACCAAAAACGGGTTTACTTCTATAACATTAACAGGAGTTGCTCCATTTGCACCTCCATACCAAGGCGAGTTCTGTATAACTCCACGGTATCCTTTAGGCTAATTATCGGTTAGGCATTGAAATTGGGCATGTTATTACGATATCAAGTGGTTACAGGCTGTACCGTAGTTGTGTTTTCTATAATCATTACTGATTTATTAGAGGAGGAAATTTAATCCATGAGTGGATGCAGCAGTAATAATCAAACCTTAGTGGTAGGCAATCATGAGTGTTGTAGCCAAAGATCATTTGTGCAGGATAAATTGTGTGCTCCTTATACTATAACAGCCGCCACACCTGACATCACCATCTATGCACTAAATACAAATCCAACTAAAACGTTTGTATCCGGAACAATATCATTAGATAGTGGACCGACTGGTGGTACAGTAAACGTTACATTTCTTCTCGGTGCTACTACAGTTGAAACTGAAACACTAACTGTAGGAGCTAGTCTTGCATTTACCAAAAATGGCTTTACTTCAATAACATTAACAGGAACAGGGGCTGCTCCATTTACACCTGCATACCAAGGAGAGTTTTGTTTAACCCCACGATATCCTTTAAGCTAACGGCATGGAGTTGTAAATGGAAAAGACGATTCGGTATTTGTGACATATCTACTCCTGTATGGATAAACTAGAGGAGAATTACTAAATGATTCGATGTTAATCAAAGAACGGCTCTATCGCAGAAGCTGCGAAAAGAGCCGTTCTTTTGTCACTTTTTTCGTGAAAGTAAAATGGGGTTGTCTTGACGATGTAAAAAATGGTTGAGATTGGTTCCGTAAAAATATAAGCTGGAGTTAGCAGATGAAGTTAAAATATTTGGAGGCGAAACCAATGAAAGATATAGATAATAAGCTTACCTTAGATGTTCGTCTTGCATCTATTGATGATGGAGAAACGATAGTCAAGCTTTGGCAGGATTCGGCCAGATGGCTGCTTTCAAAGGGTATCAATCAGTGGCGTCCTGAATATTTCAATGTATCGCAGGTTAAGGATTGGATTGATCATAACGCGGAAATTTATTTGGCGAGTCTAAATAATGAGATTGTTGGAACTTTGTTAATCTGTTGGTCTGACCCATCGGTATGGGGAGAGCTGGATGATGATGATTCGGGTTATATTCATCGGTTTGCAATAAGCAGAAATCATGTTGGTTCAGGAATCGGAGAATCCTTCTTAAAATGGGCAGAGAACTATATCCGTTTAAGTGGGAAGTCGAAAGTAAGGCTGGATTGCATGGCCGCAAATGATAAACTTAATCAATATTACCAAAGAAATGGTTATCAATATGTAAAAACGACAGCTGATGAAACTTGGCGTGCGAATCTATATGAAAAATGATAAAGGAGGAATAGATTTGGAGGGAAGAATCGCTAAAATAAGAGAAGAAGAAAGAAAATATCATGAATCCTGTTATGAAAATTATAAGCTGTTTGAAGCAGGGACATGGCTGCACAAGCCAGTGAAAACAGTAATGGATCATCTTATGCAATTTCAAGATAATGAAAATATTTCAATACTAGATTTAGGCAGCGGAGTTGGAAGAAATAGTATTCCAATGGCGGAAACGCTTAAGCACCGGTCAGGCAGAGTCGTGTGCGTAGATATTTTAGAATCTGCATTAAATAAATTAATGAATTATAGCGATCATTATGATGTAAAGCCATACATAGAACCTGTTTTATGCGAGATAGAAGATTACAATATTACTGAAAATCATTTCCACTATATAGTAGCGGTATCCACGCTAGAGCATGTGAAATCAGAGGCATTATTCGTTGAGGTACTAATGAATATGGCGGCAGGCACACTGCCAAATGGTATAAATTGCATCATTTTTAATACGAACTGTAGAGAAACGGATATACGAACAGGACAAGATCTACAGGTATTCATGGAAGTGAATCTGTCTACAGAAAAAGCAATTCATCTATTTAATGACGCGTATAAGGGATGGCAGGTCATCGACATGATCATTAAAAAATTAGAATTCACAATTGAACGTAATGGCGTGCCAATACGGTTAACTAGTGATTGTTTAACCTATGTTGCGAAAAAAAGATGCCAAGCCTAATGGGGCAGACGGGAACGAGGAGAAGGTTCAACAGTTGATTCCATCCTTAGAGCTAAACGGATCCTCAAGAAAAAGGAGTGATCATATATTAATTTAAAGCCATCAAGAATTTATACCATCCTCATTATGTCATTTTCATTGGGAGTTATGAACGCAGTTCTCCAATTTATAAACATTTATATTTATGACGGTCCTGAAATTTGGGGATTTATCGTCTTCCTGGCCGGAATAGGATCTCTTACTATACTTATCATCATAATCGTAGAGCTTATAACGAACAAACCGGATAAAATTAAAGTTAAAATTGTAAGCAAATATAATAAATCGATTTATGTTCTTCGAGAGGATGGAAAAATTAAACGGTATGCCATCGTATCACATGACATTTTCGAGAACATCCAAACGGATCAGCTCGTGGAGCTTACCCTTTCTCAAATGACTAGAATCCCGCTTCACCTGAATCAATTGAATCGTGATGCTGGGCTTTATGAAGATCGAGATCTTCAATTAATGGTGGCGACGGAGCAGCATCTTGAACAATTAGCGTTGATGAATAAACAATTAATTGAAGATGAGGGCAGTTTAAATGAAATGACTCACTCGGAGCTCTTGCTTAGGATGCAGGAATGGCTGAAGGGGGATTGGCAGATTGACCTTTTACTCAAGGATGAAGCAGTTGTAGGCTATGCGCTGTATCGGTTTAATGAGCACGCCATCAAGGCATCGAATACTGAAATTTATCTACGTCAATTTTTCATAAAAAGAGAATGTAGAAATCAGGGCCTTGGAATTGCTGGAGTCCAATTATTGTTGAAAAATAGATTCTCAAGCGCAAACGCAATCGTTATTGATGTACTAGAATCCAATCCTAAAGGCATGAATTTTTGGAAAAAAGCCAGTTTCCATTCGTATTATACGAATATGAGATTAGAGAAGAAGCAATAATTTCGTAATACCTATGGTTGAATCCATCTAAGGTTATCGTTTAGTATAGGATAGTGCCATTATAGAGTATGATAAGATGTGATGAACAACTAGGAGGAACAGCATGTCAAACTTAATGCAAAATAAAGTAATCGTAATTATGGGTGTAGCAAATGATCGAAGCATTGCCTGGGGAGTAGCGAAGTCACTTCATAATCAAGGCGCCAAGCTTATATTCACATACCGTAAAGATAGATCTTTAGAAAAACTTAAGAAGCTTCTTGATCAGCATGGCATCGATGCGTTGCAAACCGTATCTTGTGATGTGCTCGATGACAACAGCGTAGTAGCAGCTTTCGCTGAAATCGAAAAAACGACAGGAATTATTCATGGTGTCGTGCATTCGGTAGCTTTCGCCGAAAAGGACGAGCTTCAAGGTGAATATTTGAATACGACGAGGGAGGGCTATTTGCTTGCACAAAACTCAAGCTCGTATTCCTTAGTAGCCGTTGCCCGTGAAGCGAAAAAATTGATGGCGGAAGGCGGCGGTATCGTTACTCAAACGTATATTGGTGCTGAGCGTGTCGTGAAAAACTACAATGTTATGGGCGTAGCGAAAGCTGCGCTGGAAGCAAGCGTCATGTATTTGGCAGAGGATTTAGGGAAGTACGGCATTCGTGTAAATGCAGTATCTGCGGGTCCGATCCGTACTCTTGCAGCTAAGGGTGTATCAGGCTTTAATGACATCTTGTCTACAATTGAAGAGAAAGCTCCGCTTCGCCGCCAGATTGACCAAGATGAAGTAGGCGATGCCACAATGTTCTTGCTCAGTCATTTATCCAGAGGGGTAACCGGTGAGGTGCTTCATGTGGATGCTGGTTATCATATTATGGGCTTGTAAGCCTTTATAGGGCACGTTGTTGCAATCTCAAAATAATCCAATAGAGCTCTCTTTCAAACAGGTTGTATACAAACCTTCTTTGAGGGAGGGCTCTATTTTTTATTTACTGGCTAATGCAGCTTTAATTTGTTCATTTATTGCCTTAACGTCAATGCTCTTAACAGCGGAATCGTTCAGTTCATATTTCATTTTCAACTTCAGATTGCGATAAATACTATCATCCAGCCTGCTGACACTAACCGCTCCGTCGGTTACACTTTTCTTCAATGCTTCAAGAACAGCGGTTTGCTGCTTATAGTCATGTCCAACAAGTAAAATATCGGTACCCGCTAATACAGAACGAACTGCAGCATCACCAATATCATTATGCTTTGTAATACCGCCCATCGTCATGTCATCGGTAATAACAACGCCGTCGTAATGGAGTTCGTCTCTTAACAAATCCGTAATGATCTTTTTGGATAGGGAAGCGGGATTCTGATTATCTATGCTAGGGATAAGCAAATGCGCAATCATGACAGCATCAGCATTCTGCTCAGCAGCTTCGATGAATGGCAGAAGCTCAAATGATTTAAGCTCTTTTAAGCTTTTATGCACGACTGGCAGCTCCAGATGGGAATCAACTGATGTATCGCCATGGCCGGGAAAATGCTTCACGACAGCTGCCACTCCGGTAGATTGGATGGCGGTCATCGTTTCAATGGCATGCTTGATCACGGTATCCGGATTAGTCCCGAATGAACGATTCCCAATAACCGGATTTTTGGGATTGCTGTTAATATCGAGAACAGGCGCGAAATCCATATTGAAGCCTAGAGCGTGTACCATATTTCCTAAAGCTAGTCCGATTTGATGCGTATATTGTGTATTATTCTTTTTTCCTATTTCCAGTGCAGCCGGAAGCTTCATGAATTCATCAGGCATGCGGCTAACTTTACCACCCTCTTGATCAATGCTTAACCACAAAGGAGCTTGATTTGTTTTGTTTTGAGCTTTTAATTGATTAAGCAGGGCCAGCGTTTGTGGAGCATCTGCAATATTATCCTTATATAATATGAAGCCGCCGACATGATAGTTGTCGATCATTTTCTTGGCTTCCGCTTGCATGATCGTGCCGTCTAATCCTACAATGACCATCTGACCAATTTTTTCATCAAGGGACATGTTGGCTATTTGGTCTTTAATCGGATCGGTTGGTTCAGGAGATGAAGTTGGTTCAATTGAAGGGGAGGCGCTTGTGCTTGGCGTAGTTATTCCATTGTTTACATTTGCATTTCTACTGCAGGCTGCTAACATACAACAGATGAGCACTACGGTTAGCATTATCATCTTTCGTTGTTTCATCCAAGTACACTCCCTTATTGTAAAATCTTTATAATGGGTTTAATATACCCATATTTGAGTTCATTATAAACGATACAGAAAAACGTACAAGCATGATTCTTAGCGGCGGAAGAAGAGTGGATTGGTACGAAAATAATAGTTCTTCATTATCGCTTGTGTTTTGTTTTTTACTATGCTATACTACGTTTATAAACAAATTAAACCTTGAATTCACATATTGAAAAGGGTGATCATTTGTATGGTACCTTTTTCAATGTGTGATTTTTAGTTTCGTACAAAAAAAACATGTTAATAATTTAGTGGAGGTTTTTATAATGGAAAAAGGCACAGTAAAATGGTTTAACGCAGAAAAAGGTTTCGGTTTTATCGAGGTTGAAGGTGGAAATGACGTATTCGTACATTTCTCCGCAATCCAAGGCGAAGGCTTCAAATCCCTTGACGAAGGTCAACAAGTTGAGTTCAACGTAACTCAAGGCAACCGTGGACCACAAGCAGAAAACGTTGTAAAACTGTAGTACACAGTTTGAAAAGCCCTTAACATTCGTTAAGGGTTTTTTTTTATAGATCGAAGGAGGAATAGACTATGTATTTTCGAAGAAAATCGTTAGAAGAGACTCCTCAAGAAGACACTATGATTTGGACTTGTGAGAGTGAGGGCTGTACTTGCTGGATTAGGGACAATTTCGCTTTTGAATATGTACCTGCCTGCCACCAATGCTCATCCAATATGGTTAGCAGTATGAAGATGCTGCCGACAATCAACAACTCGAACAAGGATATGAAGCAGTTAAAAAAAGGCCGACAGATTTCATAAAGAACCTGCAGCCTTTCAAAATAAATATGAATTCATCAACCGTGAACCGTGAAGCAGCGGTTTTTTTTCTGTCTACACTCCTTGTCGATTGTTGGTAAGCTCATTGTGGCTGCGGAAATTTATTAAATGAGTCTATCCAGACCAATTGCACTAATCAATAGCCGTTCTTTCCTGCTGCCTAACATATTTTGTGTCCAATCGACAAATCCACCATCACCAATAGAATACTCCGTTTCACCTATAACTGTCTTTAAAGTGAATTGCAATCCTTTGTAATACTGGTTTTCCTTATTCGGCTCTCCTGTACTTACCGAAACATTCATTGACAGTTCTTGCCCGTGTTTTATAATCCTAGATACCAGACCAGCAGTATCTTTGTAGCCATTACGCTCACTTAAGATGATCTCGATTTCAGATCCGAAAAGGGTTTTGAATATACTTTGGTAAACTTTGATATGTTCCCATAATGATTGTTTCTCGAAGCTGTAGGAGCCTTCGTCTACACCAGAAGTCACCATACAAAATAAATGGAAATGTGGCAGCATCCCTGGAACATCTCCAAAAAATTGCGCGCGGACATGCCTATGAGTAGTACAAAAACGAATAAATTGATTTCGTATATTTTTTGAATAATTTTTTTTAATTAATTCACTGATATGCAATGCTAAGAGATTAGTTGCGTCGGATACAACTTCTGTTCCTCTAAGGGCTGAGATGACTTTGTTTTGATCAACCGATCCTAGCACAGAAGCGCAACCCAAAGGTGCTGCGGGAGATAATTGAATTGGCGAAATAGAATGTTTTGAAGCAATTTCTAGAACGTCCATCTCTAACTTCTTAAGCAGGATTACATCGACCTCAGCTGGGTGTACAAAGCGGTTTTCCTGATATCTTTTAAGTAGATCATTAGGAGAAGATGATTTTGTTTTCTCGCTGAACACTTTTAAAAGTAATGAATTCAAATCGCTTGAGGGTATCCTATCGACTAAAACATTAATTAAATCAGCTTTTTCAAGTTTTCGCAGTATTCTTTCAAGATCGGCTGTAAGCGTTGGTTCCATAAATTTCACCCTCTTTGCTAAAATAAAAACGCCTCAAAATATATAAGAAGAAGTGATAGGATTAGGCAACCATTTGGCACTAATGGGATAACGTTCACTTTGTCATTTGGTGCATAATAAGGATACGGTGTTCGGCGTGACGTTCTTCATATTAGGAGCTGCTGTGGATGGATCACCGATATTGTCGATCTACTGGAGCAAATGGAGGATTTTATATGCAAAAAGTAATGTTGAACAATGGTGTTGAAATGCCTATACTTGGTTTTGGTGTTTTTCAGATTGCAGATCAAATGGAATGTGAACAAAGCGTTTATGATGCTATTATATCAGGCTATCGGCTGATTGATACCGCTGCATCTTATTTAAATGAAGAAGCAGTTGGCAGAGCAATCAAACGCAGTGGCGTTCCGAGAGAGGAATTATTTGTCACTACGAAACTTTGGGTTCAGGATGCTGGTTATGAGCGCACAAAAAAGGCATTTGAAAAATCACTGGAAAGATTGCAATTGGATTATTTAGATTTGTATTTAATTCATCAGCCATTTGGCGATGTACATGGCTCTTGGCGCGCTATGGAGGAATTGTATCGTGAAGGAAAGGTCCGTGCAATTGGCGTTAGTAACTTCCATGAGGATCGTCTGATCGACTTGATTATTCATAATGAAGTAGTTCCTGCTGTAAACCAGGTTGAAACGCATCCTTTCAATCAGCAAATCGAAAGTTCAAAATTTATGAAAGAGAACAATGTTCAGATTGAGTCCTGGGCCCCTTTTGCTGAAGGAAAAAATAACTTATTCCAGAATGAAGTATTAGTATCTATAGCTGAAAAGTATAATAAATCCGTTGCCCAAGTGGTTTTACGTTGGTTGACACAAAGAGAAGTTGTTGTGATTCCAAAGTCTGTTCGTAAAGAAAGAATTATCGAAAACTATAATATATTTGATTTTGAATTAAGCCAAGAGGATATCGAGTCGATTACTACGTTAGATACGAAACAGAGCCTGTTCTTTTCACACCGCGATCCTGAAATGGTGAAATGGATCGGGACCCGTAAACTCGATATCTAAAGGTCATATTCATAACGCTGAATGTCATCTAGCTTCGATGTAGACCCTTTAAGTCAACATAGTTACTATTTCTTTTAAACAAAAAATAGAGGCGATTAGCTCATATAATGAGCTAATCGTCCTCTATTTACTTTACTATAATTAACTTTGATCACTACATATACTATAGATTATGTTCTTTCACCCAAGCCTTCAGAAAGTTAATCTTATTGTCAAAATAACCATCATCCTGCCATGCTCCCCACACACCGCTATTTCCAGTATGCAGTCCCATCAACCAGAGCTGTCTTGCTGCTATGAATACTGGAATCATACCGAGATCAAGCTCGCTGAGCGGTCTTTCCTTCACATACGCCTCGATAAAGGCATCCCAGCACTCATCCTTTAATTCATCCTTTTCGGATCTGCCACAAACCCGATCCCAGAGAAACACAGATAAATCGTAGGAGCGCCAACCGAGTCCACAGCAATCAAAGTCGAAATGAGTCAAGCTGCCATCCTCCGAATGGAACACATTCCAGCCATGCAAATCGCCATGACAAACGCCCCAATCCAGAGAGTCATTAGCAGAATCAAGAATACGTTCTTTCAAGCGGCTGGATAAATCGGTTACAAATTGCGTATCATCGGGCCGATGCTTCAAAGAGGGAAGTATTTGCTTAAGCGGCTCATCAAGGAGATGAGTGGTATCAAGTACAAATCGTTCGTACTTAGGCACATAATTGTCCATTGCTTGATGTAAGAGAGCTATTGAATGGCCATATCTTCGGCTTGTTTCTAGATCCCCGTTGCCTTTCCCATCAGCATGCGTGAACAATACCGCGTAACGTAGCCCTTCCGGTGCATCAAGCTCTGTCAACAGCTCGCCGTCAGTTCGAGCAATAGGATAGGAAAGTGGAATGCCGCAATCTATTAAATACAACAACAGATCAAGTTCAAAGCGGATTTCGGATTCGGAGCGCCAATTCTTTTTATAAATACGTAATATAAAAGGGCCTTTCTCCGTCTTGACTAGATAGGTATCATTCAAACCATTGGAGACGAAGGTGGTGCTTATTGGAGTACCAATATCGTAAACGGCGGCTAATGCGTTAAAAAGCGCTTCTTTATCAAAAACAGAATGTACAGCAGCAATATGCATCGATGGATGACACCCTTTCATATGTATCGTACAATATTCTCTTTATCTTAACTGAAAATGAGTTAGTAGAGAATGGAATAAATAGATATAATTATACGTTACCATTTAAGGCTACGCAGCAAAAGCGTGTTTGTGGTAATATATTCCTACTAAGAGGAAGGAAATAGGTGATATATGTTTGCGAAAATAATGAATATGCTGCCTCGTGACCTGCTTGTATTTCTTTATAAGCATACGCCTTTTGTTGGCCTAAAGAACTGGATTGTATATCGTGCGCAGCATAAATTTTTGGTTGCCGTATTAGGCATTTTCACGAACGAAGCCGGACAAATCCTATTGCTGAATCATGTTTATCGCAAGGAACCGTGGGGAATACCAGGCGGTTGGATGGAGTTGGAGAAGCCTGAGGATGGGCTGAAACGGGAAGTTCTTGAAGAAACGGGTCTTGAAATACAGATAGACGGCATAGCAAAGGCGCTCTATAATCGAAATCCAAACCGGGTAGATTTAATATTTACGGGGAAGGTTATTGGCGGAACGTTCAAGCCATGCAGCGAAATTTCACAAATCTGTTTTTGCAATATGAATGAATGGCCTGCCGGTATGCCGGTTTCCCAACAGAAGCTAATCAAAGAGATTTTGATAAAGTAGAGATAAGGATAAAATTCACAAGAGGAGGCCAACCAAATGGATTTAGAAAAAATGAATGAGATCGCCTTCAAGTCGATGGGAAAGAGGAATAGTATCTTCAAAGAGAAAAAGGATTTATTTATTACCATGCACAGCGAGTGGCAAAGCTTTCTATCAATCTTAGGAAACGCTTATTTCCAGATGAAGCTAGCAAAGATGATGTTATATATGTAGGCGCACTTTTTCATGATGTAACCAAAGGGATTGAGCCTCATCACGTGACAGGAGCACATCTTGTGAAGTCTCTGTTAGCAAATGAGTGTACAGCAGATGAATTGGAACATATTTCTACTATAATTTTATTACATAACACTAGAAAACAAGAAGACCAGCCGTACTATATCAAACTCGTGCAGGATGCGGACATACTCGATCATTTTGGTTCTAACGAGATATGGCTGAAATATTTGTACAGTGCCCATGTCGATGAAAACGTGTTTGATTCGATTCGATTCGGCATTGGGAAAGTGACGATTATAAGCAATATGTGAAGAAGTCACGTGAAGCATTGAATTTTGACTTATCGAAAGAAATATTTGATCAAAAGCAGGCATTTCACTTGGATTTTCAAAAGAGATTTATGCTGGATGCAAACGGGGAAATTTAATTAAAGCTAAAGGGAGTGGTCACACATTTCTGTGAATTCGAAAAGCTTGCTACTAGCAATGGGAACCATTATTTTAATCGCTATCCTCATTCCACTTCTTTTTCATTTGCTCAAAGAAAAACCGATCTCTTTGCATCAGTTTAACGAGAACCTTTCGGCTGAAGACATCTATATGGGATTAAGCGAAGCGGATCTCATTAAAGCTTGGGGACAGGGTGAATACATAGAAGGCTTTGGCGGTCATTTGAGGAAATATGGTGAGAAATCAGTTGAAATAGGGATTTCAGGCGATAACGATAATGATTTGTATGATTCCATCAGTTCCTTACAATTTACCAATCCTGATTTCAGCATTTATGGTGTTAAGATCGGTGAGCTTTACGAGACTGCAGAGCATAAGCTTAAACAGTCCAGATTCAAAAATGAAAACCCGGAATATTTCACGCATGGAGAATGGGTGATTATATTACGGGGGAGTAAAAACGTAGAAACTATCCAAATTTATTTTAATGATAAGGATCTTCTAGATAGGTCTTACTAAACATTTTGAATATGCTGGAGAGGCGGAAATGAACATGAAAACAAGCTGTTTGGGATGTGAAATTGCTAATGGAATCGTAGAAGTGAATGTCGTTTATGAGAATGAATACATCTCATGTGTGCTTGATATTGCACCTTTTAATGAAGGCCACATGATCATATTGCCCAAGGAGCATTTCCATGATGTAGATGAGATCACGCCAGAGGTGTTAAGTGCCATCATGAATGCTTCAGTGAGAATGACTAAGCTTCTGAAGCAAACCTTTCAACCTGATGGCATAACCATTTGTCAAAATGGCGGTATATTTAATGATCTTAACCATTATCATATGCATGTTATCCCCCGTTACGCTGATGATGGCTTCACTTGGTCAGAACCTCTCACAGATCATGGAGCTGGTTTGAGACTGAAAGAAACTCGGCAGCGATTGATTGATGAAATGACACTATAATTTAGGAAAGCAGGAGATTATCTATGCACATTCCATATAAGGAGTACATCATTAGCGATGACAAAAAATTGCTTGATATCGCTGCAATTAAAGAGTTATTATCGAAATCTTACTGGGCAAGCAGCAGGTCGGAAGAAAAAGTAGAGAAATCGATTCGAAATTCAGTATGTTATGGGGTTTACGACGGCAATAAACAAATTGGATTTGCCCGTGTCGTAACTGATTTTGCGACTATGTATTGGTTATGCGATGTTATTGTTGATGAAGCTTATCGCGGACAGGGCATTGGGAAAAAGTTAGTAGAGAGCTTGACGTCATCGGATGAACTCAAGGATTTGTCCGGTATTTTAGGGACCAAAGATGCGCATGAGTTGTATGAGCAATTCCACTTTTTCACCGATAAAGAGCGGATGATGAGAAGAATGCCGGATTATACTCGAAACGCGGGGTCTCATTAATGTTATAATAAGGGGAAATATATGCAATAGGCAGTTGGTCAGCTCTAATACCGAACATAGAATATAACAGAATAGAGGAATCGCATTGAAGTTTAGACCTTGTATTGATTTGCATGACGGGAAAGTAAAACAAATCGTGGGCGAAACATTGAACACAGAAATCATTGAAAATTTCGTATCCAAGCATGATTCGGCTTACTATGCGGAGCTGTTTAAAAAGGATGGATTGACTGGCGGCCATGTCATTATGCTAGGCGGTGGCAATGAAGCTGCTGCTGTTAATGCCATAGAGCAATATCCAGGCGGACTGCAAATTGGCGGCGGCATTACAGCAGACAATGCAGCGTCCTATTTGGAGCGTGGCGCATCGCATATCATTGTAACTTCTTATATTTTCAAAGACGGAAAACTAAATGAAAACCATTTGTCGCGCATCGTATCCGAGGTTGGAGTGGACCGCCTTGTTATCGATTTAAGCTGCAAAGAGAAGGATGGCAAATGGTTCGTTGTTACGAATCAATGGAAGCAGTTCAGCGACTTTGAAGTGAATAAAGAAAACATTCAATTTCTTGAGCAATATTGTAATGAGTTTCTTGTTCATGCGGTTGATGTGGAAGGCAAGCAGCGTGGAATTCAGGAAAGTCTAGTTAGTGCGCTTGCTGACTGGGTAACGATTCCGACAACTTATGCAGGTGGAGCGAGATCCCTTGCGGATATGGAACAATTCCGAAAGCTGTCGAACGGTAAATTAGATCTTACGATTGGCAGCGCACTTGATATTTTCGGCGGGGAACTTCCCTATGAACAGGTTGTAGCATACAGCAGACAACAACAAGAATAAAGCAGACTGGTCGTAAACCGAAAGTATTTTCCAATAAGGAGGTACTATGAGGTTTAGAAAAACAGTTATTATTTTTGTATCACTCATCATTTTACTAGGTTTTTTTGAATACAAGGGTTTTATTTGGCATAATAGTATTTTCGCTATGAACTACAAGGTTAGAGGGCTTGATGTTTCCCATTATCAAGGGAACGTTGATTGGAAGACGGTTGCGGAAGCGGGAAAATATGATTTCGTTTATATGAAGGCTACAGAAGGCCATGATTATACGGATGATACATTTGAGGGGAATTGGGAGCAGGCTAAAGTCAGCGGATTATTAGTTGGTGCTTATCACTTTTTCTCCTCACGGAGTACGGGTGAACAGCAAGCGGATCAGTTTATAGCTGTTGTTCCTAATGAAGAGAAAAGTTTGCCTCCTGTTATTGATCTCGAAATTGCATTGACGCATGATGTCGACACGATTCAGAGAGAGCTAAAAGCTATGAGCGCAAAGTTAGAAACGGCTTACGATAAGAAGCCCATCCTTTATGTTACTTATGATACTTATAATACGTATGTATCGAATGGCTTCGACGATTACGACATATGGATTCGAGATATAGTGAAATATCCAACCTTGAAAGGAAAAAAGGAATGGATGTTTTGGCAATATTGTAATAGAGGCAGAGTAAAGGGAATTGATGCCTATGTTGATATTAATGTATTCAAGGGCAGTCAATCCGAATTCGATAAGAGGTTTCTATAATGTTTAGGCCTTTATGGATGATTCTAGAGCTTTGACAAGGATCATCAGTATAAGCTTTCTCATAAAGCGACACGTGTTTTATTAGATCTATCAGGATCATGCATACTGTTGCCGTTATTTTTGAAGAAGTTAAAGGTTTAACTTTGATAGAGATAGAGTTTATAGCTAGTATGAAGTAGTAGTATGTGGAGGCAGAGCAGCGATGAGACCGGATCATTATGCATTACTTTATGAATTTCTGAATTGGGCGGGCGATCAGACGCCTATAGCAGGGATTGCATTAGTCGGAAATTGCGCCAGTGACGAGGACAACGAAGAACAATCGGATATGAATTTTCTTATTATTTCAGATAAAAAGGCCAAAACGTTAGAAGCGATCCTAAATCAATTCCCATTCGATAGGGTAGAGGAGGCGACTAAGGACGAGCGTGGCTCACTCCTTTCTTTGCGTATCTTATATGCGAATGGGTTAGAGGCAGAGTACGGGATTGTCGAAGAAACATGGTTTAATGAGCCGCTGGATGAGACTCTCAAAGAGGTATTAATGAGAGGCTTTAAAGTGATATGGGAACGTGAAGAGCTATTTAATCCGATTACCGAGTTTATCTCCAGACATAAATAACATATAAATAGCAAAACAGGTCTTTTGTACATAGTTGTGCAAAGGGCTTTTTTTATGAAGTATCAGTTTAGATTTTCTAATTTGCGAATTATAGGGGATATAGATAACGAGCAGCATAGTGGAAAGTGTGGAAATGTTATGGTAAAGTGTTCCAAAAGGAGTGGTTTAATGCGTTTAATTGTTTGTGTTTTGATTTTATTGCTATCTTTAACGGGGTGCACAGCGGAATCCAATATGTCTGTTCTTAAAAGCAAGGATGAACCTGCAAAAATAACACTTACGCCCGTTGACCTATTCAAGGGTGAAGGAGCAAAGTTTCAACCGTTCTTAGGCCCCATGACTGGAGCATTTAAATTACGCTATGAAGGTAATAAACCGAATGCAAGCTTGGATATTGATATATGGCAAAATGGCAAGAAAACAGCATCATCCGGCTCAATCGGTGACTTATTCTTTAGTTCGGGCGATAAAGAAAATCATGAAATTGAAGTTATTATATCAATTGATACCGTATTTAATGAAGGTGAGGATAGCTATAACAAGATTAAAGTTAGTACGATTAATGACTCTGGATCAAGCCTCGTTACTTTTACGACTGTATGGGATAAAGAGTTCACCACACGAGGGCTAATTTATTATAATGAACCGCGTACATTTGTGACAGACCAATCTGCTTATGTATGGGGGATGCAAGCAACGAGCACAAATACAATGCAGACGGCTGACTTCTCACCGGAAGCATTAAGCGGACTCGAAAGAGCTGTCATTTTCACCTTGCGATTTGAAGATTGATTTCAAAATCATATATTCTAGATAAATTTTGTTATCCTGTTGAACTTTCAACAGGTTTTTTTATTCGTGTTGGCATGAATCGCCGATAATATCTTCACCAAAAGGTTTATTTTCTATCTACGTTACGTAGATTTTGGTATTCCCATGGTAGCATGCTCATAATTGCAACTTTTTGGAAAATTTAAAGTCTATATTATGAGGAGTGAAATTAATGAAAGTGAAAATGATATATAAACTTAAAATGCTAGCCCTTAGTTCATTCATATTAACGTCAATATTAGGCTCTTCCGTAGCTTCGGCTGCTAATCAGCAGAATAAGATTTATGTGAATGGCGAATTGTTTCAAGGTGATGTGGCTCCAGTGATGGTTAAAGGCAGGATTCTCATTCCAGTGCGTGCCTTATCAGACTTACAACTGAGTTTCCAATGGGACAACAAGTCAAAAACGGCAACAATAATTAACTCAAGAACAAAAGATACATTGAAACTAACTGAAGACAAATCGGTTGCTTTCAAAAATGGTATAGCCATAACATTAGATATACCGGTTACATCAATTAAAGGGAGAACGATGGTTCCTTTGAGATTTATTGCTGAGGCATTTGGAGCTGAAGTGGCAATGGGAAAAAAACATAAGTGCTGTTCTTGTGAAAAGTTCTGATAAAATTCAGCTTTATAGATCACTGGAATCTGGGAACTTAGTAGATGCACGCAAAGCAGCCGTATTATTACCTAGAACAGAATTAAACAACCCTCTTTATCCAAATGATGCAAGGGGGGCAACAACGTACTACTATTTCCCAGAAGGAGAAGCTTTACGTTATTATACTCAATTTGAGGATATTAAAAGTTATATTATGATTAATACATATGGTCTTAAGGAGGTTGTATATCAAGCACGTACAGATACAACTGGGAATGTTGTCGAGGAGAGCGGTACAAAACCATCTAAAGATGATCTAAATAAAACGTATATCTATTTTGCGGATACAATTTTTGCTTTAGGAAAAGTCGAATATGGTAAAGTTGAAAAAAATGGTGCCATGACAAAAATAGGTGATAAAATATTTTCTGAGAGTAATACACCGGTAGAGTCGTTTATACAGGAAATTCCTGATGAGATACGAGTTGATGGATAGAGGATGCAGCTTTATATCAGTTATTCGTCTTTCATCATGGAGCGTCTTAAATTAACGTTAATAGCCTATTTTCGACGGGGGGGAGATTAAGTGGGAGCTATTAAACCGAGAAAAAGGTTTATGGTTTTTTTAGGTGATTTTTTTATAACGACAGCAGCTATTTATTTGTTAACCACATTACTAATTCCTGAAGATGATAAGAAAAGGCTATTCATCATTTCCATTATTATTTCTCTTCTAATTGCCTTTGTTCAAGCTTACGTAAAGATAAAAAAATGATAAGCAACTAACGAGGTAACTGATATGGCATTAGCGTTGATGATTATAATAACTGCTGTAATAGGAACTACTGTGATGCTGATATATGGAATAGCGAGTATTAAACGGATCGTTATTCCGTTATTGATGTTATTTGTAGGAGATTTTTTGCTACTATATGCGAAATTTGTTGCGGGTGACGATTTTTTAACTATAGTTCTTTACCTGCCCGCAGGAATTATCCTTCTAGTTTCGCTGATATGGCTGCTTATTCTATTTATCCAAGTGATAGTAAGAAAAGAGAGCAAGAAAAAGATATTCGCAATTTTGCTATCCTTCATTATGACAACTGTAATTGTTACTGTTCCATCGCTAACGCAAATCGATAAAATGAAAATGTATCAAAGCGATTATTTTTTGGTTTCGAATGCTATTTTCCAGGCCTATGATGAGGGTCAAATCGCAGTTGGATTATAGCCCGAGAAAGTCCAATACTTATAAGATCATGGAGGAGGTATTGTTAATGAAAAATGATATTGCTTTGCTTGTAATTGATGTTCAAAACGGCATGTTTGAAGAAACAGACCCCGTATTCGACGGGCATGGCCTGCTTGAGCGTCTAAGTGGACTTATTAAAAAAGCTAGAGCATGTGATACCCCCGTTATATATGTCCAACATAATGAAGCGGCAGGTGAACCTTTAGCTACGAATAGTCCAGGTTGGAACATACACCCCATAATAACCCCTGTTAGCGGGGACATTATTATTCAGAAACATACGCCCGACTCGTTCCATGAAACGAATCTCCAAACGGAATTGGTGAGGCTAGGGATTGAGAAGGTTGTTATAACGGGTCTTCAAACAGATTTATGTATTGATGCAACATGCCGTCGAGCCCATGATTTAGACTATCATGTGACTGTGGTCAAAGACTGTCATAGTACATGGAGTCAAGGCAATCAAAGCGCGACACAAATTATAGCACACTACAATGATCAATTCGGTGCTTTCGCGAACAATCTAGAATCATCAAATATTGAATTTTGCTAGGATTAAAAAAACGTATAAAGCCCTCGCAGAGAGGGCTTTATTACGGAGAGGAGGAAAGGATGAACAAACGTTATGCTTTCGATCAAAAAGAAATAGAAAATATTAATAACCGGTTTGGTGAAGATTTTTATGGAAAAGTTACGAGAGATATTGAATTATATGCTGACAGATGGGCTTTAACTTCTTTTCAGTTCATTCCTTCCTATTCTGCAAACCTAGTATTGAAATGCTATTCAGAAAGCTTTGGAAACGTAGTTCTTAAAATAGGCAATCCGTCTTCCCGAGAAATAGTTACCGAATTCAACACTTTATCTCAATATAACGGCAGACGATTTTGCAAAGTCTTCGAATCAGATCTAGAGAATGGCATCATACTTGAGGAATGTATACAGCCTGGGACCCCTTTACGAGATGAGAATTCTCTTGAAAAGAGATTATCCGTATTTAGTTCCTTATATAACGGCTTACATATAACGCCCGCTAAAGCAGAACTATATCCGACTTATATAGAATGGGTCAGCAGGATAACCGAATACATGAGTAAGCGGCTTGATTGCAAAAAATTATATGTGCATATGAAAAAAGCAAAAGAGATATGCCTATCTGTTTCTTCATTGTACTCCCAAAAGATGCTGCTTCATGGCGACTTTCATCATGATAATATTTTGCTTGGTCAAGATGGAGAGTATTGTATTATTGACCCTAAGGGCGTAACAGGCGATCCTGTATTTGATGTTCCGCGTTTTATATTAAATGAATTTGGCGACGAAATAACGACGGATTTATATAAGAAAATAAACGATATAATCGTTATTTTAGAAAAAAAACTCGATATCCCACACGACATATTAAAGCAATGCCTGTATGTGGAAACGGCATTGGGAATGTGCTGGGGCGTTGAAGATGGCGCAACCCCAGAGGAATATCAAACCTTTCTAAAAAATGTTGAATTCGCAGAAGCCATTATGATCAGTTGACGATGTTGGGGGGAATGCCAAATTGGAAAAAGTATTAATTACAGGCGCTAGCCGTGGTCTAGGTTATGAATTGTTGAAGGTATATGCAGCTCGAAATAATATGACATTTCCACTCGTTAGATCTGAACAGTCAGCCCAAACGCTGTCTGCTGAATTTACAAATTGTTTCCCTATCGTAGCTGATCTGACCGATGATGATGCTATTAATCAAATCACTTCTGTCCTGAATTCATATGCGGGAAATATAGATATTCTCATTAATAATGCTGGTATATCCGGGAATGAACACTTAATAGAAAATGTTAGAACAGAAGAAGTAAATCATCTATTTAATATTCACTGTTTAGGACCAATAAGGACAGTTAAAGCTTGCTTACCGTTTATGCGATCATCAGAAAATCCGAGAATTATTAATGTATCTTCGAGGCTTGGTTCGTTGCAGAAAATGTCGTCGGGAGAGTTTCTGAACCGGAATTTCTCTTATTCCTATCGAATGGCAAAGGCGGCACAAAATATGTTTACGATATGTTTAAGCCAGGAGATGCAGGAAACGGGCATCTCTGTTTGTGCCATTCATCCGGGACAATTATTAACAAGAGGACGCTCAACCGATGCTAATACGGATCCTGAAACAGCAGCATTAAACATCTATGAATGGTCAAAGGAAATCAACATTACCAGCACAGGGCAGTATGTACAGCCATTTGTTGGTGAATTGCCTTGGTAAGCCGCCAACATTCAATGGAATGTGAAAGGAGACGTAATAAGATGGAGAGAACAGCAAATTTGACGCCGTGCTAATGCAGCTTGAAGTGATGCCGGAGCAGTGCATTTATGAAGGGGATCATCCTGTTAATGACATTGAGGGTGCCGCTAAAGCAGGAAATGGCACGGTATGGATAAAAGTAAATCAGCCTTGGCCAGATGGGTTAACGGCGAAGCCGCTGCATCAAATCGAGCAAATTAAAGAAATGCTTACACTATTTTGAGAGGATGAGGGTATGATCGTTACGCTTCATAAGCAAGATTTAGACAATGAGCAGTTATCCTGGTTGTGTATAGAAGAGACGTTGACAGCATTAAGAGGGAAAGACCCATCTGCAAAGCTTGCAGCCTATAATGGGCTAAACGAAGGCCAAAAGTCGTTGTATATGTTTTATGCCTTTCATAATCATACGAAATCAGTTGCTGAGCTTTATTGGTTTGCTTCTTATTTTATGACCGACTTAAAAGGTTGGCCAGCATTGATGAGAGGTATCGCATTCTATTGTCTTGACGATTATTTAGCGATCTGCCATGAAATAGAACAACTGGTCGAACAGAGAAATAAACGGAGCGATGGTACATGGCGACAAGCGTTAGCCTCGGATCTTGATCATGATCCAGCACTTTTAACGCAAATGTCTGCTATCTATGAACGTTATGCGCCTATAGCTAAAGAAGCTATCAATCAAATGAATACATATATTAGAGAAAACTCGGCAGATTTCCTAATCGTATCGGAATGAGTCAGCCGAGTAAACAATGGGGAGAATGATGGACATGATCGAATATAGAAATGATACCAATTTAACGGCAGCTGCTTTATCACAAATTTTTCAAGCATCTGGGATTAAACGTCCTTTCCAGGATTTGGAAAGATTGCAAAAAATGATTGATAACGCAGATATTATAATAAGCGCTTGGGATGGTGAACGAATCGTTGGCGTTGCTCGTGCGGTGACGGACTATGCTTATTGCTGTTACCTATCTGATCTTGCAATTGATCATGACTATCAAAGGCTTGGGATTGGGAAAAATTTAGTTGAACAATTGAGAGAGACACTAGGGGCAGAAGTATCACTAGTATTGCTATCTGCACCTACTGCTGTTGAATATTATCCGAAAATAGGATTTAGCCATTCAGACAAATGCTATGTGATCGCAAGAGAAAAATAAGTCTGTACTTAATCTGATCGAATAAAGGAGGGAGTATGAAATGGGTTATATAAGTGAATTAAGAGAAGCTATTGGAACACGTCCGCTTATTATGACTGGAGCAACTGTTCTCGTATTTAATAAACAAGGTCAATTACTGCTTCAAAAACGTTCAGACAGCCTGGATTGGGGGACGATTGGAGGGGCTCTTGAGTGCGGTGAATCGCTGGAAGAGGCAGCCGCAAGGGAATTATTGGAAGAAACGGGTCTAACTGCAGGCACCTTAAAGTTCGTATCGCTGCTATCCGGTAAGGATATGTATTACAAATATCCTCATGGTGATGAGATTTATAATGTGACAGCTGTATACGAAGCTATTGATATATCGGGAACCCTTGAGGTATTAGACGATGAGGGAGTAGAGCTGGATTATTTCGATTTGTCGAAACCGATTAAGCAGCTAAATGCGTTTAGCGAGCATGTCCTGAGAAAGCTAGGGTTAATTCATACGTGGTGAGCTAATTAATCCCTCATTAAATAGGCCATTGTAGATGAAATACGCTGTTGACATTGATAATGATAATTGTTATCATTGGTTGACTTTAGGGATGGATGAGCATCCATTACACTGAATCTATAATGTTCTATTAGGGGGAAATACATTGTTTACACGCAAAAACAAGAAATTTGTTCTCATTTTAGTTAGTTTAATGGTTATGTCGCTTTGGCTTGCAGCTTGTGGAGATAATAAAGAGAAAGAGGCTCCGGCTTCGGCTGAAAGAACGGTAACCGATGCACTTGGCAACCAAGTCACAATTCCAGCAAATCCACAACGCATTATCGCTTCTTATTTGGAGGATCACTTGATTACACTTGGCGTTAAACCTGTGGCTCAATGGTCTGTTCCAAACGGCATTCAAGATTATTTGCAGGCTTCCTTGAAGGATATTCCTACGATAGCTTATGATCTTCCTTTCGAAGCTGTTACAAACTTCAGCCCTGATCTGCTTATTATGGCCTATAACAGTAATGTTGAAGGCGAGAAATATGCACAATATTCGAAGATCGCTCCTACATATACGTTAGGTGATGATATTAATGCTGACTGGCGGAAATCGCTATTGAAAATCGGTGAAGTTCTGGGTAAGAGCAAAGAAGCCCAACAGGCAATTGATACGTACGAAGCAAAAGCAAAGGATGCTAAAGAGAAACTGCAAGCTTCTGTAAAAGGTGAATCCGCTGCTGCAATATGGCTTGTAGGAAAATCATTCTATATTGTGAGTGACAAATTATCCAGTGGTGCTGTGCTTTATAATGACTTGGGTCTTGAAGTTCCAAAGGTTGTCCAAGAAATTTCGGCCGCAGGCACAGGGAACTGGAATCCCATTCCGCTTGAGAAATTAGCTGAGCTGGATGCCGATCATATCTTCTTCGTAGACAGTGACAAATCGACTGGCTCGGAAGCATTAAAAGATCCGATCTGGCAAACCATTCCGGCGGTTAAAAATGGCAATATTCATGAATTCCCAAGCACAGGAAGCTGGTTGTATTCAGGTGCAATTGCCAATTCGCTTATGATTGACGATGTATTGGGAAGCTTGGTTAAATAGTTATAATAACAAAGTTGATGGACTGTAGCTATGGCGAAAAACGCTTATAGCTGCAGTCCTTTTTCTATTATTCATACTATCGCGGCTATAGGATCAGATGTATAATTATGGATGGTTGCGATAAGGAGGAATAATGAGTGGGTATGTATTCTTTTTTATTAAAAAGATTATTTATACAAATGCCTTCTATTGTTATTGATAGCAGAGAAGCCAATGAATATGAGCGCTTATTGCTTCGAGCCAGTCAATCGGAAGGATTTATTCATTATGATTGCCACTATCCTAAATATCGGTTCATTTCTTATATGTGCAAGCAGAAAAAATGTATGGCTCATGGATCAAACACTTCTTCTATTGAGCAGTTTGAACCGAGAAAACAGACTTTGTTTAATGGGAAATATGTAGAGGCTGTATTTGCTACGAAGGATGCAATCTGGCCTTTGTTCTACGCTGTATTTGATCGCAGCAAGCTGTATGGGAATTTTCGGAATGGATGTTTGCGTATTCACAATGAAGACGAGAGTTATTATTTTTTCTCTCTTACGGAACAAACGATGTGTGAAGGACCTTGGACGGAAGGGTCCATATACTTTTTACCAGAAGTAAATTTCAGAAGAGTGAGTAATAGAGGCGTTTTTTTCGATGAATGGATTAGTAAAGAGCCTGTTGTTCCGAGTTATAGACTGGAAGTAACAAAGGAAGACTTTCCTTTGCTTGAGAAGGTCTCTATACATAAGAGTGATGAATCTATTTTTAAAACTTGGTTTTCCTATAAGCGTAGAGTAAACAATCTGTTACTTAAAAGGTAATCCGTGTATAACAAATAATTGTAGAGGTGATTGTGCATATGAACCGAATAATCATGGATATGGCCAGAGAGGTAGCCATTGCTGCTGCTTATGAAGCGGGACGTCTAACACGAGAGAGATTCGGAACACTTGATCAATATGACGAAAAAGATGCTCACGGTGATATTGTCACAGAAGTTGATCTTCTCGCCGAACAAATCATATTGAGCAAAATTAGTCGGGTATTTCCAGATCATCAAATCAGATCAGAGGAATTCGGACAAAATCAGAATGAAAGTGATTGGTTGTGGCTGGTTGACCCACTGGATGGGACGAATAATTACGCCATTGGCATGCCGCTATTTGGCATCTCGATTACTTTATTATTCGAGCGTATACCTGTGTTAGCAGTCATATATGAACCGATGACGGATCGTTTGTATGTCGCCAGCACAGGAGAAGGTGCTGTATGCAACTCGCATAAGATTAGTATTCATAAAAGTAAACCATTTCAGAAAGCCCGAGTAGGCTGGATACAAGGGCATGCGGTACAAAATGAGCAAAGGGCGGTTAAGCTAAGGCATTATATCGATGTGAATACGAAGCGAATGATGCGGCTTTGGGCGCCGACGCTGCAATGGTGTATGCTGGCCCGAGGTGATCTGGACGGCATTATTGTGTACAATTCGGAAGGCGAGGATTTATATTCTGGTTTACTGATGGTACAGGAGGCAGGAGGCATTGTCATTGATTATGATGGTAATCCGTTCAAAGGCATGCATTCGCAGCCCTATCTCATCGCGTGTCATCCCAAGCATCAAGCCTATTTCATTAATATGGTTCAAGAAGGCTTATCTTAATCGGATTAGAAATGGTTACAAAAGGATGTTTTTTTGTTTAATACAATGAAATTTTATAATTATCTTGGAATATGCCACCTTCATCGGTTACAATAAACGTTGTTACTTAATGGCAGGTTTCATGAATCCATGTAGCATATGCTACTGAAAATACGCTAAAAGTAATCAATTCAGTTCTACATTGAAAGTCAATGTAGAGAAGGCAATCGCACAAATGCTAGCTGTGTCACAAGAAAGGGAAGATGAAAGATGGAACAAAGGTATTCACGGGAATCCAAATGCTATAAAACAGCAAGGGTATTCCCAACAGATGTTAATAATCATAATACGCTCTTCGGCGGGAAATTGATGGCTTATATCGATGACATCGCATCGATTTCAGCAACGAAGCATTGCAGGCGTTCCGTTGTAACAGCTTCAACGGATTCGGTCGATTTCCTGCATCCTATCCGGATGACAGATTCCGTATGCTTAGAGTCATTCGTGACATGGACTGGCCGAACGTCAGTAGAGGTATTTGTTAAGGTTATTAAAGAAGATTTATTAATTGGTGACCGTAAGGTAGCTGCAACGTCCTTCTTAACCTTCGTTGCGCTTGATGAGGATCGGAGACCTGTACCGGTTCCAGAGGTCGTCCCCGAAACAGAAGAAGAGGTTAAGCTGTTCGAAACAGCTCCTCATAGGGCGGAAATGCGAAAAATTAGAAGAGATGAAAGCAAGAAATTTGCTGGATTCTTGACAGTACAGCAGCCTTGGGACTAATTATAATTCATTTGATTAATAGGCTGACAGCTGCGAGAGGCTGTCAGCCTTTTTGAATTAATAGAGACAACGCCATAAATAAAAGGTTGCATATGCTTCCCAATCCGACCAATTTGCTGATAATTGACGTATTTCGCTAATGGTTGGCTTCCTATCGCTATCAAGAAGATGCTTAATGGCAAGATGCAAGCCAACGTCATCAATGGGAAACGCAGAGGAGTGGCGCAGACAGCGCATTAGCACATAATTAGCGGTCCACGGACCAATTCCACGAATTTGCACAAGCTGCTTCTCCGCGCTCTTACAATCGCCAGCAGCTAGAAGCTGTTCCTTTGTGAGCCTGCCGTCAGCTATGAGCTGCGCAACACCTATGAGGTATTCAGATTTTTTATTGGTTAGCTGTAAGGCTCGAAGGTCTTCAACGGTTAGAGCTGCAATCTGCTGCGGCTCTGGAAATAGATAATGGTTCTGACCGTTCCACTCTATATGCTTACCGTAAGCTTCTACGAAACGTCTCTTTAAGGTATATGCAAACGTTAAATTAATTTGCTGCCCCATAATACCCCAGCATAATGCTTCAAATAAATCACTAATGCCTAGAATCCGAAGACCATAAAACCGCTTTACGACTTCTCGAAGCAATGGATCGTTCTGAGCCATGTCATAAAAGGGGGTAAGATCCCGTTCCAGATCAAACCAGTCTTCTACATAGTTGATAATGGAAGCTCTGTGCTGTTCATTCAATGTCATTGAGGATGCCATACATGTAATAAGCAGAGATTTATTGGAATCATTGCTGCTTATTTCGAGCAAAACATGCTCACCCTGAAGCGGGATTAGCTTTGTTATTTTATGATTATCAATTTGATACATGCATTCATTCGTTGAACGTGTCAGATAGCCCATATTTTCAGCAAAGCTGAATGCGCCACGCACAGGAATTTCAATTTCCATTACGGTAGTATCTCCTTTTTCACTAAAAAAATGGCTTTCGATCCATGTTATCATAAAAAGCTTACGTTTTTCATTCGTATTCTTGCTGTTTCATTCCGTAGATGAAGCGGGATCTAACGTGAAAAGCGCTTTTTTCAGGGAATTTCACGCTTAAAATGGATAAAATAGAAGTACAGAACGTATGTTCCCGTACGAATAATGAACAAAAGATACACTCTTTCAAATTAATGGCATTTATTTGGGGGAGAGCTCATAATTTTCTGTGAAAATCAGTGGAATGATAAGAAAAACAGAATAAATGACTGCTAATGGGGAAAAATGCCTAGAAACAGAATATAGAACATACGTTCTATTAGAGGGGGAGTCCAACTTAGGATCGAATATATAAAGGAGATACTTAGTATGGATGCCAAGGAAGGAGAACTCATGATAAGTATAATTATTATTGTCTTATTGTTAGTCATCATTGGGTTGCTATCTCATATTAATCATAAGCTGCCTCCTAGAAATTATGGACAAGAAGCATGGGATCGGGATCAAAAAAGACGTTCAAGTCCATAAAGAGAGACGGAGAGTCAAAACTGCAGCCAGTTTTGACTCTCCGTCTCTTTTATTTATGTTCGTTTTTTTGGCCTGGCATCAAACTAACAGCTATTGCTGTTCTTTTTATTTTGTTTCTGCGATTTCGTTTCTGTATCCTCAGCTAATTTATCACCGAATTGATCCAGTCGTGAAGGGCTTGACGCAGGTCCATCATTATCAGGCTTATTATTTCTTCCAGTCATGTTTATCACCTCCAGGCTTTATAGGTTGAGCATTGCATGTTGATTTCATACAGTTAAGCGTGATTAGGTGAAGAAACATTGGCTATACATTTATTTTCAAATTGAATTCTGCATTGAGTTGTTTACCCGTTATCGCTTATAATAAAACGAGAAAATTAAAGAAGAAAAGGTGTCATGAATGAGTATATTAAACGTAGAACGATTAAGCCACGGCTTTGGAGATCGCGCTATCTTCAATGACGTATCCTTCCGCCTGCTCAAAGGCGAGCATATTGGACTTATTGGCGCTAACGGTGAAGGCAAGTCTACCTTCATGAATATTATTACAGGAAAGCTCCAGCCGGATGATGGTAAAGTCGAATGGTCCAAACGTATGCGCGTAGGATATCTCGATCAGCATGCGGTACTAAACAAAGGAATCACCATGCGAGATGTGTTAAAGGGTGCCTTCCAATACCTGTTCGATATGGAACAGGAAATGAACGATATGTATGGAAAGATGGGAGATGTAACACCTGAGGAGCTTGAGCAGCTTCTGGAAGATGTCGGTACGATTCAGGATACTTTGACCAGCCAAGATTTTTATATGATCGATGCCAAAATCGATGAAACCGCACGTGGACTTGGTCTTACCGATATTGGACTGGATAAGGATGTAAATGACCTTAGCGGAGGTCAGCGTACGAAGGTATTGCTGGCTAAGCTATTGCTTGAGAAGCCGGATATTCTGCTGCTGGATGAGCCGACGAACTATTTGGACGAGCAGCATATAGATTGGCTGACACGTTATCTGCAAGAGTATGAGAATGCATTTATTCTAATCTCTCACGATATTCCATTCCTTAATAGTGTCATTAATCTGATCTATCATATGGAAAATCAAGAATTAAACCGCTACGTAGGCGATTACGATTACTTCCAGCAGGTCTATGAAATGAAAAAGCAACAGCTGGAGTCAGCTTATAAACGTCAGCAGCAGGAAATTGCGGGATTGAAGGACTTCGTAGCTCGGAATAAAGCGAGTGTTGCGACACGAAATATGGCGATGTCTCGCCAGAAGAAGCTGGACAAGATGGAAGTTATTGAAATAGCTAAGGAAAAGCCAAAACCGCAGTTTAACTTCAAGGATGCGAGAACTTCCGGTAAACTAATCTTCGAAGCTACTGAGCTTGTTATTGGATACGACAGCCCCTTGTCTAGACCACTTAACCTGCGTATGGAACGCGGTCAGAAGATTGCACTTGTTGGCGCGAACGGGATCGGTAAAACGACACTTCTGCGCAGTATTTTAGGCGAAATAACCGCTCTATCCGGCTCTGTAAGACTTGGAGAAAACCTGAATATCGGTTACTTCGAACAAGAAGCGAAAGATGCTAATTACAATACTTGCATCGAGGAAGTGTGGAAGGAATTCCCTTCCTACTCACAGTTTGAAGTTCGTGCTGCGCTTGCGAAGTGTGGACTCACGACGAAGCACATCGAGAGCAAAATTGCTGTGCTTAGCGGAGGCGAGAAGGCAAAAGTACGCCTTTGCAAGCTAATCAACAACGAAACGAATCTGCTCGTACTCGATGAGCCGACCAACCATCTGGATGTGGATGCTAAGGACGAGCTTAAGCGCGCTCTCAAAGCGTACAAAGGCAGCATTCTACTCATATCCCACGAACCGGATTTCTATCGCGATGTCGTTACCGAAACATGGAATTGCGAATCATGGACGACGAAGGTTTTTTAATCAAATCGATCCAAATCCCATCTAACTTTGTTAGATGGGATTTTTTCGTTGGTCAGAGTTATATAAGAGTCTGGAATGTTCAGAGACTAGTAACTTGAAATGCTAGAATCACTACACTATAATATGTAGTGTAAGGAGGAGACTATGGACATTGGATATAAAAAATTTCAAGTATGGTGAAGTTGGCTTAAACCGATTTTTCGGACCGTTGGAAGCGAAAATTATGCAGTTTTTATGGGAAAGCAATGAGCTCAGCATAAAGGATGTCAAACAACGATTGGAAAAGGAAAAGCCAGTCAACTTCAATACCGTTATGACCGTTATGAATCGCTTGATAGACAAAGGAATTTTGGAAAAAAGGCTCGTGGGCCGGCTGTCTCTCTATCAGCCTACAGCAACCAAAGAAGCATTTATTGAGCATCAATCCAAGAAATTGACGGAAAACTTGCTGGATGAATTTGGCGGTGTTGTTATCAATCATATGCTGGATGCGATCACAGAGGTTGATCAATCCTTATTAGATAGACTTGAGCAAAAAATTCAGCAATTAAAGAAGGAAAAGGCATGATGCGCCGGCAAAGAAAGTCCTCTATTATTTTGGCGTTAAGTGTATGGATCGCTATTATTGTGTGGAGCCAGATGGGGATGTATTTATGCCATATCCTATTCGGTGTTGATATTAAGGTTAATTTTTTCAGGTTCTGTCTCAGTCTATTTAGGGAGAATTCTCTTTATTATTTTTTAGTTATAACCTTGTTGAATATTACGATTGCGTATACCTTCATACTATCATTCATTAAGATGATTCAGCAGTACGTCCTTTCCAAAAAGTTGAAAACTAAGCTGATGGGTATGCGCAACATTACATTAACAGCTAATCTCATTCAACAATTTCAACCGCTCAATCAACATATGATTGTAATCGATCATGGACAAGCGATGGCATTTACTGCTGGAATAAGAAGGCCGCTTATTGTACTATCGAGCGCTTTAGTTGAGATGCTTGATGATCAAGAACTGGAGGCCGTTATTGCGCATGAGATTTATCATCAGAATCATTATGATTCTTTGAAGATTTTCTTGCTTCAGCTAATTGCTAGATCGCTTTGGTTTATTCCACTTACGAAATGGTCTTATTACAATTATAAAATGATGAGCGAATTGCTTGCCGATGAGCATGCGATTCAATATACCGGATCGGAGATTGGATTAGGAAGTGCTTTGTTAAAGCTGATTAAAAACAACTTCAGCGATAATCCAACACCGGTACTTGTTCACTTCTCGGATGGTATTGTCAATTACAGATTGCAGCAATTAGTAGATCCTCAATCCTCTATTCCTCTAAAGCTAGATGCAGTATCGCTAGTCATTTCTATTCAGGTGATGCTCTTGATTATTTGTATGAACGTGCTGGCAATCACCTGATTTTTTTGAAAACAAGCACTACAATCAGTAGTGTTAATAGAGAGGCGTGATTATTTTTTATGAATGTACATTCGGGTATGATCCATCAGTCCAGCTCGGTTTCTTTTTTACTATATACGGCAGGACTGTTTTTATTGTTTGCACTTATCGGCTATTGGTACGCTTCCAAATGGAAGAAAGATAATACGAGTAAATTAAAGAAGGAACAAAAAGCAGCATTAAAGAAGAAAACGAATAATATGCGATTGACTTCTCATATCCTTCTTACTGTTTCAATATTGCTAGCTGTGGGATATTTTGCGCAAGATATGTTTAAATCGTATAATGTTGAAAAATTAAATTTTAAAGCAGCGATTCAAGTAACGAGTGATCCTTATTACGGAGCTGGTCATACAGATGATCCTGTTCCATACGAGATGAAGATCCCGACCTCAGGAAGTCATAGTCCGCATGACTTGAAATTCGGCTTCTATAAGGAGAAGCCTAAGAATGAGATGCTTGTTCATAATTTGGAGCATGGAGATATTATTATTTATTATCGTGCAAATACCGATCCAGCTATTCTTGAACAGCTTGATTACCTCACAAAGTTTCGCAAAGCCGGTGCTGGGATACTAGCCGTACCGAACGAGGATATTCCCGCATCGAAGCAATTTGTTGTTACGGCGTGGACAAAAACAATGGAGCTTGATCAATATGATGAAGCCCAGATCGGTACTTTTATTTATGATTATATCAATAAAGGTCCCGAACAAATCCCGGCAAGCATTCGCCGCGGCGGCGGTACGATGTAAATAGGTTTAAAATAGGAGTTATTTCAAGAGCGGGAATCCGTATCTGGAAATAGCTCTTTTTTTAAAAAAAGGCTCTGTTAATGTTGATTGTTGATGATCCTCCAAACCAAGCCTCCTTCGAAATAAGTCTCTTTTTCAACGTTCAATGTAACACTTTTGTTTGAACTGGGGTAACCTGGTTCTTCATTGACAATGTATAGAGTATTTTCATTTTTCCATTCCATAGAAAAGTTTCTTTTCGCATCACTATGATAAACAATCTTCATTTTATTATCATCATGATAAGTAATTTCTACCCATAAATTAACTCCACCAGCTGCACCTCCATAAGTTTTATAGTATGCATTAGCAGTATATTTGTCGGTAGGGGATTCCACAGGTCCTTTATAAAATTCACCTTCAAGATTATCGAATGTAAAAAAGTATGTATTGTATATCACTTGTGTTGTAACGATACCTATACCTATGAGAGCTGCAATTAACAGTTTTTTAGGAAATGGCTTCTTTTTGATATAGAAAACAAATAGTTTGATACAAAAAATAAAAAATATTAGAACTGTAATGAGAGAAAGGATGAAGAAACCTAATAGATATAAATAATTAATAATAGTTCCTCCTGTCGATGTGTTTTCATATTCCTTACAATTTAAGTAACGGAACCAATTGGAATAAGGTTGCAAATATTTGGAAGACACCGAGTTATAACGGTTTTAGTTCTGGGCTACTTTTAAAAAAAGAATAATCGTCGAGTTAAATTTCTCCAGCATGTTATATTGGAAATCAGGAGGTGACGATGGTATTGGAAAAATACTTAAGAATTCAATCTGTCCTGGATCATATTGATGAGCATGTTGAGGATTGCTTAGACAGCAATAGCCTCGCTGAAATTGGCATCTTCTCGAAATCCCATTTCTTTAAATTGTTTACCCACCTTACAGGATATACGCCGATGAATTACGTACTTAGACGAAAGCTCCATTATGCAGCGAAACGAATGATTACAAGCAAGGAAAAAATTGTTGATATTGCATACCATTTTGGTTTTGAATCGCATGATGTTTACAGTCGCGCGTTCAAACGCGTCTATGGCATTTCACCTGAAAGCTACAGGAAAAGAAGATATACATTACCCGAAATGAAAAAAGCGGTTGTTGAAATGAATGGTGGGGGAGGAAAAGCATTGATTGATGTTGAAATCGTGGATAGGCCTTCCATGTGTTTCATTGGTGTTGAGAGACCAATAGGGAGTGGAGATGGCAAAGCAACGATCGCACAGGTTTGGGAGCTATATTTTCAAAGATACCAGCATTTATTTGGTCATCTGACAAACCGAGTGAACCCGGAGGAGGATACAGAATACGCGTTGGCTGTGTTTAATCAAGATGGGATTTTTAGTTATTTCGTCGGTTTTGAGGTAGAGGGAATTGAGCATATTCCTGTAGGGGCAGTTGGAAGAGAAGTACCTGCACTTACTTATGCCAAAGCTACCCACATCGGTCCGCCAGCGGAAACACTGGGACAAACCTTGGATTATGTTTATGGCGAGTGGTTCGCGAATAACAGCTATCAGACAGCACATCTTCGCGAATCTCCATATTCAGTAATTGAGCACTACGACAGTCGTTGTTCTCTGACACCGCCGGAGATGGACATTTTTGTCCCCATTAAGCCGCCTTCTCATAATAGGATCGAGAACGTGCCAGCTTTTGAAGCCGCGTACTATCGGGCAGTCGGCAACGATGTGGCCAAATTGAAATACGAAGCAATCGATGTGATGATCAATTGGGTGGAGAAGAATCGTCATGCAAACGATTCATCGTTTCAACTGGGAGTAATGTATGGTGAAACAAATGAGCATGAATCGTTCTGTGAAGTATTTTACAAAATCAACAATGAAAGCGCAGTATTTGAGATTGCTGAAATTAAAGTAAAGGTAAAAGCTTATGCAGGCGGAACATATGCAGTGGCTCCAGGGGTTCATCATTTTCTCGAGAAGGATTGGGCTGCATTTATGCTTTGGCTGGAGCAGCATGACGAATATAGAGCTGTTGGTGGATGTTATGAAGAGTTTTTAATCGAGAATGGTAAATTTGATTTTTATACTAATCTTCATTTTTATGAAAGGGTAGAGAAAAAATGAAGCTGAGCGCTTACGATGAAGTGTGCAATTGGGAAAAAAGTGAGGCTGTATATACATTACAAAAATGTGGGCTACGTGAAGGCATGGTCGCCATGGATTTGGGTTGTGGGTTAGCTCATTATACAATACCTGCTGCACTAACCGTAGGGAGACAGGGGAGAGTAATCGCCGTTGATCATGATAAGAAAGCATGTAAAACCGCTTATCAACGTATTCAAGATGCTGGTATAACGAATGTTGAAATGCTTCGAGCCAATCATATTGAATTGGAGCACATTCCGGAAAGCAGTATCGATTTTCTTATGATTTATGACATGATACATGGGAATGCAAGAATAGAAATGTATCCCGTTGTTAAACGATTATTGAAAAAGGGCGGAATTCTTTCTTTTCTAGCTTTTGACGAAATTCGTTACCAGAAGAGCCTTGATGGTCAATTGATAAAGTCCAATCAGGGTAAAAACATGAGGGATACCTATGATATTGCATTGAAAAAAATGCACGATGAAATCATTTCAAACGGCTTTGCGCTGGATAGCATCGTTGAAAATGGTGGCGTTCATTTTGACCACTTCCACAGTCCGTATCATTGGAAAAAATATGGCGAGGTGAGATTGGAAACTCTTGAACGCGGCAATATTTATAATTTTGTAAAACAAATATGAGGAGACACAATTTGAAAAAAATAATAATACCAATCTTATTTATTGGAATCTTATCATTATTTGCGTGTCAAGCAAAAACGAAGGATCTAACATTTGTAGGAGAGGGAGATCAATGGTCAGCTGTATTAACGGTTAATCAGAATGCTGGAGATGAAAAATATCAAATACAGCTAAGTTATAAAGGCGATAAAAGAGAGGAAATTAAAGCTTTTAGTTACAACGCAGTAATAAATGACTATGGAATGGGGTTTGGAGCAAATGATGCGACCTTAAACAAAGAAAATAAGTATCAAAATAAATCATTTGGCTCTAACAGTCCTTCTACGAGTAAAGAAGATGAGCCAGTGATAGAAGTAGAATGGAACAATAAAAGCGAAAGTTTTACTTTGCTAAACAAGAATATGTAGGTTCATGAAATAGTCAGTTCTAACGAACAGCAGGAGATTAATAAAGAAACTTTGATTGGCTTCATGCCTTCAAGGTTTCTTTTTTTGTAGAGGCTGCCATTACCGCAATAGGGCTTAGACTGTGAGAGATTTAGGAATGTCCTGCATGAGAAACGAGGTAATGAAATAAATATTGACAACAATCGTTCATTTCGTATACATTTGTATACATAACAAGTTGTATACGAATGTATACAAAAAATAGGAGGAACTCATATGCGCGAAGGTTATGGACATAGAGGCAAGCACGGTCATAGAGAGCATTGTGATCAAAGAGAGAATGGGCATCTTCATTCAAAAAGTGCTCAAACGTTTCGCCGCGGCAGGGCTGTCGCATTCTTAGATAAGTTAATGGTTAATCGGTCCACTTTGCAGCGCCAATTAAATGACCCGGAGCTCGAGGCGATTAAATTGGTTATTAGCGGTGAATTGAAAGCAACGGAAACGATTATCGATGAGTTTATCCAAATGTTTCAGCTTCATGGGATTTCGTCAGATGATACTCCGACCGACGATAATCCGTCTGCCGACAATCTAATTGAGGAGAATGAATCAAAAAACGAAAATAATTGATGTTATGAAAACACGTAGAACGGTTAAAAAGTTTAAGTCGGTTCCAATTAGCGAAGTTGATCTATTTGCTTGACTGGATTTATCCTAAAACGTTCGATTATGTATCATAATGCCGGAATCTCAATCGGGAACGTAAAGGATTCACTGTATAAGACAGAGGAAGTGATAGCCTTTGAAACCAAACGGTATATTAAAACCCTATTTTAAACAGACATGGCACATCTATCTCGCGTCAATTTCACTGCATGCGGCTGCTAGTATCGTTTTTGCATACTTTCCGAAGGTGCTGGGCAATTTCACGGATCAACTACAGACTGGAGATTTGGTTACCCATGATGTTGTGCGTTACAGCCTGTTACTGCTGGTGATTGGTGCGGGGTATGCGTTAATCGGGGGGTACGGCCAATATCTCGTTATGTATGTTGGACGGTTGTTTGAATATATAACCCGACGCCGGCTGTTCTCGCACTTCTCGGGGCTGAGCGAGCATTATTATTCGAAAAATGGCGTGGGCAAGATGCTAAGCTACTTTATGAATGATGTTACAGGCGTCAGGGAATCGATCTCAATGGGGATAAACCAACTAGCGATGGCCTCAATGCTCTTATTTTCCTGTATCGGTGCTATGCTTCTTAGCGATATTCCGTACTATTTAATTGCAGCTTCCGTTGGTCCATTGCTGCTGATTCCTTGGATCGTGATGCGATTAGGACCAGCCATTCGTAAGCGCTCTCTAAAAGTACAAGAGGCGCTGGGGGCGATGACCGAATCTGCCGAAGAGCAGTTTGGCGGTATAAGGGTTACAAAAAAATTCGCGGTCGAGCCGATCATGATCGGGCGATTCGGTTCCTATGTTGACCGGATACGCGACAATCAGCTGTCACTCGTACGGATGTCATCGCTGCTTCAGGCACTTGTGCCCTTTCTCGGGTCAATGTCTTTAATTGTGGCTTTGGCACTTGGCGGTTATCTTACCGTTACAGGAAGGATCACGCTCGGCAATTTCGTCGCGCTCACGCTTTACGTTCGCATGCTGATGAACCCGCTGCAGCAAATCGGTAACGTCGTTAATACAATACAAAGGTCACGCGCCTCGTTGCAGCGGCTAAATGAATTGATCGCAGTGAAACCAGACATCGTTGAAGCAGAAAATGCCGTACCGGTCGAGCTTAGTCATAGTCCGTTAAGTATGGAACAATTGACCTTCTCATATCCGGATGCTTCGCGGCCTGCTTTGCGTCAGATCGATCTGGTCATTCAGCCAGGTATGACGATCGGCATCGTTGGACGTACTGGCAGTGGCAAAACAACGCTTGTTAAGCTGCTGCTGCGGACATACGAACCGCCAGCTGGGGCGATTCAAATCGGCGGGGTGGACATCCGAAAAATTACGCTGGAGAGCTTGCGATCCCAGATCGCTTACGTGCCTCAGGACGGTTTCCTGTTCAGCACGACGATTCGCGAGAATATTGCCTTTGCGAGACGGCAAGCCGGACAGGATGAGATCGAATTGGCGGCTAAGCAGGCACGAATCTATGACAATATTACCGAGTTCCCTAATGGTTTCGAGACGAAGCTGGGAGAGCGCGGCATCACCTTGTCAGGGGGACAACGCCAAAGAACGAGTCTCGCGCGCGGTTTCATCATGCAGGCACCGCTTATGATTTTGGATGACAGCGTAAGTGCCGTCGATGCGGTAACTGAAACCGAGATTTTGCAGACGATTCAGAAAGAACGCCGCGGCAAAACAACGATTATCATCGCTCACCGAATTAGCGCTTTGAAGCATGCAGATCTCATTATCGTCATGGATGGCGGAAGAATTGTCCAACGAGGCAAGCATGAGGAGCTGATTGCTAAGCCGGGGCAGTACGCTGAGCTTCATGCGATACAAGAGGAGGGAAGCCAGCATGCCGCAACCCATTAATCATTTGCAGATGGAACGAAAGGCTGACCATGGCAAGCAGCCGAAAGTACAATATCGATCAGCCTTTCGGATCCTCAGCTCCTATGTAGGACCGCATCGGGTAACCTTTGCTCTAGTTTTGATCTGCACGGTGATTGCCATCACTTCCGAGTTGTTCCAGCCATACCTAGTAAAGGTTGCCATAGATGATAATTTGATGGCAGGCAAAAACGAATACGGAAGTCTGCTTATAATTTGCATGATCTATTTCGGGCTGTCCATATCAGGATTATGCTTTACATACCTGCAGAACAATTTGCTGCAGCGAGCGGGACAAAGCATAGTGGCTAAGATACGGAAGCAGTTATTCGAGCATATTACAAAGCTCTCCATGTCTTATTTCGATAAGACGCCAAGCGGAAGTCTGATCACGCATGTCTCTAGCGACACCGAAGCCGTTAACCAGTTTTTTAGCCAAGTGCTGCTTACGCTGCTGCGCGATGGCCTCACATTGATTTCAATCCTTGTCATGATGTTTTATCTTGACGTTACTCTTGGCACTTATTGTCTAGTGCTGCTGCCGATTATTGCCTTCATCGCCATCTCATTTCGATCTTACATGCGCAAAACATATCAGATGGCACGTACCCGTCTGTCTCGTCTTGTGGCGTTCGTAGCCGAGAATCTTTCGGGGATGAGCCTGATTCAGGCCTTCCATCAGCAAAAGGCGCAGGGGGAGCAATTCAAAGAACGGAATGAAGCGTATTTCAAAGCCAATCTTCGTGAGATTCGGACGATGGTTCTTTTTAATCGGTCGTTTGATCTTCTGGGCAATCTAACAATTGCATTTGTAATTTGGGTTGGAGGCAAAGCCGTACTTGGCCAAACGCTCGAATTCGGTGTCTTGTACGCATTCATTACCTATATCCGACTATTTTTTCAGCCCATTAACGCTATTACTCAGCAGTGGAACACACTGCAGTCGGCAACAGTTGCGGTAAACCGGATTTGGGGTGTGCTCGACATTCAGCCGGATATTGTTGACCGATCTAAGCCGCTTCAAATGAAACAGGATTCCATTCAGGGAAGTATCGATTTCAATCATATTACTTTTGGTTATGAAGGCAGTTCTCCAGTCTTTCAAGGACTCGACTTTCATATTCGTCCAGGTGAGATGATCGGCATCGTCGGCACGACCGGCGCAGGCAAAAGCTCGCTTATGAGCCTGCTTTGCCGCTTTTACGATGTACAGGAGGGCAGCATTCTAATTGACGGCAACGATATTCGAGATTTGCCGCTGGCCAAGCTGCACCGAATCGTAGGTCTGGTTCAGCAAGAGCCCTATCTTTATGCTGGCAGCATTATCGACAATGTACGGATGTTTGATGAGTCGATCTCACGCGATGAGGTCATTCATGCCTGCGAATTCGTAGGAGCGGATCGACTTGTAAAACATATGAAGGATGGCTACGATACGAGATTGTCCGAGCGTGGCAGCGGGCTCTCAGCAGGCGAAAGGCAGCTTTTGTCTTTTGCACGCATCATTGTATTCCGGCCTAGCATTCTTATTTTGGATGAAGCTACCGCGAATTTGGATTCTCAGACAGAGCAGCTGATTCAACAGGCTCTGCAGATTGTTTCCGAAGGTAGAACTACGATTGTTATCGCACATCGGTTGTCAACCATCATGCATGCAAACCGGATTATCGTCCTCCGTCATGGGAAGATTGTCGAAGAGGGGAAGCATGTGGAGCTGTTAGAGATGCAGGGCTATTACGAGGAATTGTATCGGCATTCGCAAGGCGAGACGATTAAATCGAAAGTCCGAGCAACGTCAAAATGAGTAATTGGTGCCGGTTAAAAGAGAGATTGACTATAATCATATCGAGTAAGAGGAGGCAATTCAATGTTAATTCAAACGAGAACAATTACTGTACAAAAAGACAAGGTGGATTTGGTCCTTGAACGCTTTACAAAGGAAAGCCCAATGGATGCAATGGACGGGTTAATCGATAAAACGGTCATGGTGAACCGAAAGAAGCAAGACTATGAAGAAGTCGTTGTAATGATTCGGTGGAGTTCTGTAGAGGATTGGAAAAATTGGGAGAAGAGCGATGTCCACATTCAAGGCCATCGGGAGAATAGAAGCAAACCAGCGCCGGATTACATTATAAGCACAGCAGTTAATATGTATGAAGTGCAGACGATAAAAGAAGGCTTGAAGAAATAACAGGAAACCTGAAGAAGGAAAAAGATTTTTGTTCTTCGAAGGTAGTGCAGCGGAGCCCTTAGGGAGGCTCCGTTCTTTTATTTAGCAAACTAAAGGGCAGTTGTCCTCAATAAAATGGTATAATTTATAAAATGATAATAGAGACTTAAACGTAATATTACAATTCAAACAACAATAACGGCAATCTGTTCAACTTAGAAAATGGTGGGAGGATTAATAATGGAGATTCTAATAATAATTATAATCGTGTTTGGTTTAGCAGGGATAATCGGAAATCAATATGCGATGATAAGAAAGATGGAGGAAATGAATAAAACACTTCATGAGATTTTGAATAAAAAATAAACTACAATGTAGCTAGAGAGTCGGTAAAACCCATAGCGGAAAAACTACATTTGCTAAAAGCTTTCTACTTTCGAGGAAGTGCTTATTCGGCAACAGGCTGAGTCTCAAAACGGCGATATACATGCTCTAATTGAAGGCGAAGCTGATCATTTTTTTTGTAATCAAAAACTCTGATGAAGTTCAGTCAGTTGTTCAAAGAATTGTCTTTATTGCACAAAGTTTGTGAGTTTTCTCTAGTAAAATCATGCTTAATTGAACCTGAATAGGAGAGATAATCATGCCAGCAGCAATCATTTTCGATATGGATGGAACGCTGTTCCAAACCAATAAAATTTTAGAATTATCTCTTGACGACACGTTTGCTTATTTGACGTCTCTTCATGAATGGTCAGGCGAAACACCTATTCAAAAATATCGTGAAATTATGGGGGTCCCATTGCCAGTCGTATGGGAAATGTTATTGCCGTCTCATTCAAACGAAATAAGGGAAAGCGCAAACGAATTTTTCCACGAGAAATTAATTGCAAACATTAATAATGGCAGCGGTGCCCTCTATCCTCATGTCTACGAGGTTTTAGGTTACTTGAAACAGGCAGGCTATTCCATCTTTATTGCAAGCAATGGGCAAATCGAATATCTGAACGCCATCGTAAACTATTACAAGTTAAATAATTGGGTGAAAGAGACGTTCAGCATCCAGCAGATACAAACTTTGAATAAGTCTGATTTAGTCTGCCATATCCTGAAAAAATATGACATCGACAATGCAGCAGTAGTCGGGGACAGACTTTCTGATATCAATGCAGCAAAAAATAATGGATTGATGGCGATCGGCTGTCGATTTGACTTTGCCCAAGAAGATGAACTAATACAAGCAGATGCCATCATTGATGACTTAATCGAATTGAGAACGCTATTAAATTTGTAGCGCTAACGTGATGCCGTCCACATTAAAGTAAGACGGCATCCAACTATGTCAGATTACTCTCCAACAACATTCCGACTTGTTTCTCCATAACTTCAGGTGGATAAGGCATTCCATTTGTAAACCACCACTCCACGATCCCTACGTAAGCTGGAGCGATAAATTGAACGATAATTTCTTCACTTATTCCGCGTTTTTTGCCCTCCGTCATATCCCAACCATTCTTGACATCCTCGATGACAAACGTAAGAAACCGACTTCGAAAGAAGGGTGCTCCTTTACTGGCCAGCATAGCCGAAAAGAATAAATAATTTCGTTCAAAATATTGAAACCATGTTATACTCCCCGTTGTAATATCCATCCCTGATTCCGGTTCGCAGATTTCTCGCAGCTCGTCGATATGTTCCTCAATAAGTTTATCCAGTAAATCAAATTTATCCTCGTAATGAAGATAGATTGTCCTTCGACTCAGATTGGCTCTATCGGAAATATCCTGTATGGTTATGTGATCGAAATTTTTCTCAGCCATCAGTTCAATCAAAGCTTTCTTTATTGCTTCCTTAGATTTAAGAATTCTTCTATCAACCTTAGTCAGTTGAGCCACCCAACTTTCTTCAACATAATGAACAAATCGTTTCGGCGTGTGAATTATTACACGTTTCTTATTCTTTTGGTAATTGCAGAAACGATGTCCTATATATAATAATACACATGTGAGTATTATTACATCAATGTGAAGGAGTTATTATGGCAAAACAAAATAATTTGTTTTTATTTATTTTGATCATAGGTGTTTTCGGAATTCTAACTACTGAGATGGGGGTTATTGGAATTTTACCTCTAATAGCCGAAAACTTTCATATCACCGTATCCAAAGCAGGCTTGTTAGTGAGCCTCTTTGCACTTGCTGTTGCTATCTCTGGTTGACAGTTGCCGCTACCTCAGTAAGCAAGGAAGATGCTCCTAAAGCGGTTTCTAAAGTCATGTTGGGAGTGACCGCAGGCATGGTTCTTGGAGTACCGATCACTAATTATGTTGCTAATGAAACTTCCGTTGAAATGGCGATGCTATTCTTTGCGATCATTAACGGTGTAGCATTCATAGCTACATTACTATTTGTACCATCAATGCCTGTTAAGGAAAGATTATCATACGGAGCTCAATTAAGCGTATTAAAAAAACCAATAGCCTGGTTTGCGATTATTACTATCGTACTCATAAGTTCTGGGCTAGCTGGTGTTAAAGTAGTTATATAGCAGAGTATCTTGAAACTGTCACTAGAATATCGGGGAAAATGTTAAGCTTGGTGTTATTGTTATATGGCTTGGCAAGTATGATTGGAAATCTTGCAGGAGGTAAATTACTTTCTAATCACACGATGAAAACAGTAACATCCTTTCCAATCGCATTAGGAATCGTTTATCTACTATCATTCCTAACGGGGAAATTAACTGTATCTATGATCATAACGATTATGATATGGGGAATATTTTTTGCGATAGGACATATGATTTGCCAATATTGGATTACATCTGCGATTCCAGAGGCCCTTGATTTTGCTAATGGATTGTTCCTATCGTGCGGTAACTTAGGAATAACAATTGGTACTGCAGTAGGTGGATTATTTATATCCGGAATGGGTACACCATACATCGTATTAGGGGGATTGCTATTTTTGATTTTGAGTTTATTATCTATTTTGCTGAAAATATACATGTTTCGTCCAACAAGACAACATTCTAGTTAACAAATAATCAAATATCAGATTTCATGAATTAGTTCCTGTAATTTACAAAAATCGCTTGACTTAGAGTTAACTTTAAGTAGTAAACTGCATAAGAAGAAAACAATAACTATTTGAAAGTGAGGAGCAATCAAATGGAATATGTGAAACTCGGAAATACAGGTTTGGATGTATCCCGGCTTTGTCTTGGTTGTATGGGCTTTGGTGTAGCAGAGCGTTCGGTTCATCAATGGGTACTCGATGAAGAGCGCAGTCGTCCCATTGTTAAAAAAGCACTGGAACTTGGAATCAATTTTTTCGATACGGCGAACGTATATGCTAACGGAACAAGTGAAGAAATACTTGGAGGCGCTCTCAAAGAATATGCCAATCGAGATGAAATAGTGCTCGCAACGAAGGTTAATGGGCGCATGCATGAAGGTCCAAACGGTGCCGGGCTTTCCCGAAAGGCAATCATGAGCGAGATAGATAAGAGCCTAAAGAGACTGAGGACCGATTATGTGGATTTATACCAAATTCACCGCTGGGATTACAATACTCCCATTGAAGAAACAATGGAAGCGCTTCATGATGTGGTGAAGGCTGGGAAGGCAAGATACATAGGTGCTTCAGCTATGTACGCATGGCAGTTTTTGAAGGCGTTACATGTAGCTGAGAAAAATGGATGGACCCGGTTCGTGTCTATGCAGAATCATTACAACCTCATCTACCGTGAAGAAGAGAGAGAGATGCTGCCTCTCTGTAAGGCTGAAAAAATCGGTGTAATTCCATATAGTCCACTTGCAGGAGGAAGATTAACAAGAGATACGCAGGAAACAACGCATCGTTCCGAAACCGATCAAATTGCAAAACAAAAATATGATGCGACTACAGATACCGACCGATTAATTATAGATCAGGTTGCAGCTATCGCCGAAAAACACGCCGTCCCTCGCGTTCAAATCGCACTAGCCTGGCTGTTGCAGAAAGAGCCGGTAACAGCACCTATTATAGGTGCCACAAAAATATCGCATCTCGAGGACGCGGTAGCTGCTCTTTCAATTACATTAACACCTGAAGAGATGGCGTCGTTGGAAGGACCATATGTACCTCACCGGATAGTGGGGCACCAGTAATTGTAATACGATGAAAACGTGATAGAAGAAAAATGGCAAGAAGGCTGTCTATTTACATTACATATGGCAATGGGAAGGAGAAATTTAAATCCTAACACTAGAGCAGCTTCACCCGAGGAGGTATGAAACGTGGAACGCCTATGGAAGAAGCCATTTATACTAATGACAATAGGGAACCTATTTCTATTTATTGCATTTTATATGTTGTACCCAACCCTGCCGCTGTTCATAAAACAGTTGGGTGGCAACGAATCTCAGGTGGGTCTGGCGATGGGCGCTTTTATGCTGTCAGCCGTAATTTTCAGACCAATCGTCGGGGGGTTGCTGGATCGGTTCGGCAGACGTCCGTTTATTATCTGGGGGCTGGTGCTCTTTATATTGGCGATGTACATGTATGATTGGGTTGGTGGCATCATCGTTTTGATGGGGCTTAGAATTTTACACGGGATGAGCTGGGCTGTTTCCACAACCTCCATTATTACCGCGGTAACGGATATGATCCCGCCTTCACGCCGCGGAGAAGGGATGGGATGGTTTAGCACGTCCATGACTCTGGCTATGGCAATCGGTCCGCTGTTCGGCATCTGGATTGCACAGAATCAATCGTTCAGCGCTCTGTTTTTAATCGCCGTGGTTCTCTCTGGCGCAGCGCTGCTTCTAACGATTGGTGCAAAAATGCCTTTTCGGCCGCAATCTGGTGCACGGAGAATCGAATTGTTCGAAAAATCGGTCCTGCCTATCGCGGTATCAGTGTTTTTTCTGTTTATCGCTTATGGGGGCATTACGACCTTTGTTCCGCTGTTCGCTGACTCAATCCAGGTCAATTCCGGCACGTTCTTTTTGGCCTTTGCTGCAACACTTGCGTTCAGCCGACCCATATCGGGGAAACTTTCAGATCGGTACGGAGAGTTATTTGTTATTGTACCGGCACTTGTAATTACGATTTGTTCATTGATTGTGTTGAGCTTCTCGACCGGTTTGATCGGCGTGCTTGTATCGGCTGTTCTATTTGGTCTTGGCTTCGGTTCCGCGCAGCCGGCTCTTCAAGCAGCAACGATCCGTCTGGCGCGTTTGGACCGGATAGGTGTTGCGAACGCTTCAATATCGACTGCAAATGACCTCGGCATCGGTCTAGGTGCGATTATGCTTGGCTGGGTCTCCCAATACACAAGCTACCAAGTATTGTTTGGGGTAAGCGCTGCATCAGTAGCGCTGTCCTTGTTGCTTTTCACTTTCTTTGTGAAACGCTTATTGAAGAACAAAGAACTATACCCTACAAATAATATATCGCTTCCTTCGAAACAAGCTGACGCGGTTTCGAAATAAGCGATTTGTAGCGATAGGAAAATCAAAAAAAGTAGCGAATATGTTAAATAGACGAAACGAAATAAGGCGCGGCTTAAGTAATATGAAAAGCTGCGTCTTGTTTTTTTACTAATCAGTATGCAATTTCCGAAGTAACATTCTGCGGCTTCATTATGCTAAACGGCAGTTATGTTCAATAAAAAGGCTGTAAATGGTGTTTACAAAAGAATAAAAAATGAATACACTGGTTTTTAACCTTTGATGGTTATTGTTTACGGATTCGTTCAATGTTAGAAATGGAATTAGAGCAAGTAATACAATATATTAGTTCCAAAGGAGAAAACTTATGAATGTTACTAAACTTCGACCATTTATTCCATCAGGTAAAGATTATATACTTGCACAGCGTTTTTTTGAAGATCTTGGTTTTGAGAAAGTATACTCCGACGACGGATTGAGTATTTTTAAAATAGGGGAACAAGAATTTTTTCTGCAAAATTACCATAATCAAGAATTCCAAGATAATTACATGGTAGAACTAGAAGTTGAGGATTTAGATGGTTGGTGGTCACTCATACAATCCGTTACTTTAGAGAAGAATTATCCTATTAAGGCAAAAGAACCTACAATGTATCCTTGGGGAAAACGTGAGATCAACCTAATAGATCCATCTGGTGTATGCTGGCATATTTCAGAAGCGAAAAAATAAAGTTAGTGATAAATGGCAGTATTAAAACATATAAGGAGGCTTCAGAGATGGTAGAACAGGCTATTGAAACACCGATAAAACCGATTGTTCCTGCTGTTTTTGTCTATGTCACTGATGTGAAGAAATCAATCGATTGGTACTGCAAAGTACTTGGTTTACCGACTCCTGATACAGATCGAACCGATATTCATATTTTTGGTTTGGGGGAGAGTCAGTGTTCAAATATATTTTTACGCCGTGTAGATAAAGTAGAACCAACAACAAAGCCTCTCTTTAGTTTAGTTGCACCGAATATTGAAGAAACATATCAATTCCTACATAAATTAAACATCACTATTGTGCATAAGGACGATGAGATTATCTGCTTTAAAGATCCTGATGGGAATGTTTTGATGGCGTGCTCAATATGATTAGAACGTATTTGTTCAAATATCACGAATGAATATGGCATGTGCAGAAAGTGTGCTTTTACGTATAATCGAAAGAATTTGTATCGTTAAACAGAGATATTTGGTAGGGAGAGAATCATAGTGAAAAAAACAGCTGTTTTATTATATCCGCAATTCAGTGAATATGAACTAACTGTAGCGTTATCCATTCTAATGCAAGGAAAAAAACCAGTCGTTACGGTTGGATTAAACAACCAGCCGATAAAAGGTGAGTCAGGGTTATCATGTGTAGCTGACGCTACTGTTGATGAAATTAAATTTGAACAAATAGATAGCCTCTTATTACCAGGTTGTATGGATATTACGTCGCTATATGAAGAAGAAAGATTATTTGATTTCATAAAACAAGTAGCTACTAAAGAAACGGTAATTGCAAGTATATCTAGCTCTCCATTCCTATTAGCAAAAGCAGGCGTTTTAAAAGGTAAAAAATATACGGTAGGGATGACAGAAGAAGATATGGAGAAGTCTGGTGTATTCGAAATAGAAAATTATTCAGACGATATGGTAGTGCAAGATGGAAACATAATTACAGCAAGAGGACGAGGGTTTGTTAGATTTGGGAACTATTTAGGGAAAGCTTTAAACCTTGAATTTGATGAAAGATGGTATCAAGAATAATGTAATAGGCTTCTTAACTAAAGGTTAGTGACGTTAGAAGAAAAACTATTATCACTTTAAGACAACGAAATAATATCATACATTATATCTACTTTTGATTTTAATGAGATTTATCATCCTATTATCTATCTATCTAGATAATATTGGTATGAACAAATTTTATTGACCCTCAATTAAGCCCCACCACAGGTTTATGCTATTATTTAATAATAATACCTCTCATAAAGTGGATTAATAGATTGTTTTGTGTTGCTCTAACTGGCAGGATAATTCAAATAATTAATGAATTATTACAAAGTAGAACTTTTCAATCATCTGATATTTTACTGCATGAAAAATCAGGCGATTTGATCTACTGCATGATATGCTCCTTTTGAAAGGAGGGGTCGCCGTGGATTGGCTTCAACGTATGAACCATGCTATTGACTATATTGAAGACAACTTAGAAAATAATATTGAATATGAACAGATTGCTAGAATTGCTTTATGTTCTGTTTATCAATTTCAACGTATGTTTTCATTTGTACTTGAAATACCTTTATCAGAATACATCAGACGTAGAAGGCTTACGCTTGCCGCCTTTGATTTAAAAAACAGAAATAATAAAGTGACTGATATAGCCTTGAAATATGGATATGAAACGCCTGAATCATTTTCGCGAGCATTTCAAAATCTGCATGGATTGACTCCTACATCAGCGCGCAATGCCGAAAGTCAGTTAAAGGCCTATCCTCGCATCTCCTTTCAAATTATATTAAAAGGAGTTGTCGGGATGAATTATCGAATTGAGAAACGGGATGCTTTTCAAGTTTTTGGGTTAGAGGACATATACAATTACGACAATATTGTAAATCAACAAGGAGTATCTATCCCGGAGGTTTGGCAAAACATATGCAAGAATGGCGAGTTTGACGGTTTACGACAGTCGGTGATTGGGGATTGGTGGAGCGAAGGCAATTTCAACAAGGAACTTGGAGCAGTTTTTGCATACGATTCCTACAAATTCACAAGCAATACCACTTTCCCTTATCTTATCGGATGTTACAAATCGGAGAATAGCAAGGTCAATGGATATACAGTTGTTGATGTTCCAGAATCTACTTGGGCGGTATTTTCAACATTAAGTGATGGGAATGGCAGCGGTAACTATGATCTGCGATCATTAAAAAATCGGATATTTTCTGAATGGCTACAAACATCAAAGTTTAATATTTTAGATGGCGGCAATTTCGAAATGTATTGTAAAAACAAAGTCGGTTATGAGTATTGTGAGTTATGGTATCGAATTGAGGAAAAGCAAATAGGATAAGAATAAACCTCGCTCCGCTAAAGGGACAATAAAAAACAGGAAAAGGCAGCCGGTTCATCGGTTGCCTTTTCTCAACTAACGGGCAGTTATGAGCTTTATTTTGTGAAGGAGGTGAGTTTAATGCTCTATATATTTAGTGGGTTGCCAGGCACCGGGAAGTCCACGTTATCATCAGCTTTGGCTAGAGAGTTACAGGCCACGTATCTCCGTGTCGATGTCGTGGAGTAGGCTATGCGGGCTGCTGGAACGTGGGTCGATGGACCTGCGGGTTACATCGTGTGTTATGCGATTGCATCGCAGAATCTCCGGTTGGGCCTCGACGTGATAGCAGATACAGTCAATCCCATCCAAGTAACGCGCCAAGCTTGGCGCAAAGTGGCGGAATCTCTTGAAACTCCGTTTGTGGAAATCGAAGTGGTCTGCTCTGACGATCGTGAACACAGGCATCGAATCGAAACGCGTGTAGCCGATATTCCCGGCTTTGTTCTACCCACGTGGGAAAAGGTCAGGAACCGACAGTACGATGTTTGGGACCGAGATCACATCGTCATCGACACAGCTCATCAAACTGTGGCCGAAAGCGTGATGACGTTATGTGAACAGTTGGATTTAAAATTAACGGGGGAGTAATACACGATTGTAGACCAGGACGATTGGGGTCGGTATGAAAAGTTATTTCTCAACAGAAATGAAGTCTTGAAGCAATTTGATAAAATTATCTTGTTTGCAAGTAGATTGTCTAAAGGCTCTTCGTTAGTTATTCAACATTACGCTAACGTGGAATGATAGTTCAATGCCAAGAGGGCAGTCGTTTGACAGCTCTTAGCTCAACTAACGGGCAGTTTACCGCAACTAAAAAAACAACTTTGCGCGTCTAAATCTAAGTTGTAGAATAAATTTACAGTAGAAGATTTCAGAAGTTTTTTGAGAAAATAATTATAAATGAAGAGTGACCGGGGTCGCGAACTGATATAATGACATACCTCGGTTACGTTTTCATGTAGATATAAACATGCGGGTCACTAAGAGATGCGGCCTGGCGTTATCATTGGGGTGGTACATAGTGGATTATTCTCAGAACGACAAGCTCAAGGTGGCGCAAATGTACGACGGAATCGCCGAGATCTACGAGGAACGCACTACGCCTCTGACTCACTTTCAAGCTTCCATACGGGCGTTTCTTACGGAGAGCGTTCATGCGGGGCAGCGTGTACTCGATATCGGTTGCGGGCCCGGGCACTTGACGAGTGAACTACCACTTAACGTGGAGGTCGTCGGGCTTGATTTATCGACTGCCATGGTCGAAACGGCGCGAAGAAAACGTCCTTCCGGTACCTACCTTGTACACGACTTCCACCAGGCACTACCTGCCGAACTCGGAAAGTTCGACACGATAGTAGCAAACGGTTGTTTCGATTTCTGTGAGGATCTGGTACAAGTCATCGGTAACGTGGCGACAGCCCTTGCTTATGGCGGTCACTTCTACTTTACCATAAGCGAGCATCGTACGGAATTGCCCTTTCACGATGCACACTGGATTGATACAGGTGGTGGACTGGCTGATATCCGAATGTTCTTCTGGACGTTTTCCGAAACGGCCGCCGCGATTGATAGGTCTGGTCTTCGCCCTCTTACGTACCGGCACGCACCAGGTTGGGAAAACGAGGTTCTACAGACAACTATCTACTACGGCTACTGGGTGGTGGAACGTCTCCAGCCTAAGGAGTAGGCTTAGATTTGCATTCAGCCGTTGGTGATGGGCCGAGCGACCAAGGTCTTAAAAAACCTTTGTGTCGCAGCATTCCATAAGAAACAACCCAAGTTGAATTCTGCTAAAATGTAGTTAAGTATAATGTAGATATCCTCATGAACAAAGGAGAACTGAAAATGAGAAAACTCGTTCTATTTCTGCACGCATCGCTTGACGGTTTTGTAGAAGGGCCGAATGGTGAAATGGACATTGGCTGGGTTTCCTACGATGCTGATTTGGAGAAACACGCGAAAGAAATTCTGAGTACTGCCGACACTGTCATTTGGGGACGTGGGACTTATCAGATGATGCACAGTTACTGGCCATCTGTGCCTTCGAACCCATCGGCTTCGCAGCATGAACGGAATCATGCCGAGTGGATCGAAAAGACAGCCAAAATCGTTTTTTCCACGACGCTGGAGAAAGTCGAATGGAATAATTCCAGACTCGTTAAAGAAGATGTCGAGGAAGAGATCAATAACCTTAAACAGCAGCCAGGCAAGGATATGGTCATCCTCGGCAGTCCTAGGTTCGCACACCACCTTATGCAGCTTGATTTAATTGATGAGTATAAAATTACGGTTTCTCCCGTCCTGATCGGTAAGGGATTGCCGTTATTCCAAGGGCTCAAGGAGAAGATCAATCTTAAGCTAATCGAAAACAAGACCTTTGATTCTGGAGCCATAGGTCTCGTTTACCAGACGGTAAGATGACCTTGTCACTTAAGGTGATTACGCTAACAAGACACGATAGTTGAATGATATACATTGATGAGCAGGTGCTACGGTAGCCTGCTTTTTTTCATTAAACTAACAGGCAGGATAGTTTAATCGCTTCACGAATATTTAATATGGAACTATAGTGAGGTGGCTATTTTGAGATTGAAGAAACCATTATGGATTACATTTATTTTGGTAATTCTAATAGGTGCTTATATCGTGATATCAACAACTTTCATTAATGAAAAAGCCTATATGAAAAGAGCTTGGGATGAATCTAATCATAATAAACACATTATAAATTGGGAGGAAGGCGAAGTATCCACTAACTCTCTACAAGATAAAAATATCAAGCAATTGTTTATTCCTAAACGAAACACGTTTGCAAAAATTAATCGTAGTTTATTATGGATTAACGGTAATAAAGCAGTTCGTGTACTGTTTCATACTGATAATGAAGGTTTAATAGGTCCCATAACAGTTTATTTTAATCCATTTACGAAACAAGTAATTGGTTATGATGTAAAAGAATGAGGCGAAGCGATTAAGCTAACGGGACACGTTAGTTAAACACAAAATGGAGCAGATGCAGTCGGCAGCTGCTCCTTGTTTATTAAGCTATACCAGCTAATAGCCTGTCAATATTTAATTATTAATGAAGTAAACGAAGGATGTTATACTGGTAAAAATGCATGACAAATAACCGCCCCAAAGAATTTGGGAAGGTTTTCCTCGATATCTAAACGTTGCTTATTCAGTCAATCGGAAAGGTTCTTTCTTGGTCAAAATCGCATATATCCAATGGATTAGTCTATTTACACAAGCGATCACGGCTACTTTAAATAGTTTGCCTTCTGCACGCTTTTTGTCGTAATAAGCTCTTATTCTCTTGTTACGTGAGCCTTTCAGTCCACACCTTACAGCTTGATATAAAGCTGTCCGAAGCCTTCTAGAACCACGTTTGGTGATTTTATTTCGGGTTGCTGTAAACTTGCCGGAAGAAAAGACGCTTGGATCAATCCCAGTAAACGCAACCAGTTTCTTCGCGTGATCGAACCGATCAATTTCTCCGACCTCAGCTAAAATTGTTGCTGCAATTTTGGTGCCAATGCCGGGTATCGATTGGATTAGATCGTACTCCATTAATTCTTCAGCCAGAGTTTCTATCGATTTATCCAGTTTCGTTAGATGCTCCTGGTACTGAAGAAGTAAATTAATGAATAACTCTAATGAGATTAAATGACTCGGAAAAGCGGTCTCTCTGAAGGGATTTCGCTTTGCAGCAGCCATTAGTTTCTGTGCCCGATCTAGCGACCACCGGTTCGAGGTAACATGTCCAACAAGGCGTTTTATGTTCGCCGTAACGTTTTCCTCGGACAACGCTAGCACCGATTGAGACGTTGGATACTGGGCCAGGAAACGAAGTGATACCTTAGAATAAAGGTCACCAAACACGCCATGATACTCTGGAAAGACTTGATCCAGTACCGCTTGAAACTGCAACTTTACCTGGACATATATTTCAGTCAGTGACTCATGTTGCCGTGTCAGGTAACGCAGGTTCATCAGATACTGACCCCGTTTTTTGTAAGGCTCCAGCTCTTCTTTGTAGAACATTTCGCCCAACTGGTATGCGTCAGCAACATCCGTTTTCACCTTACGTAAATTCATCTTTTTCGCTTGGTGTGAAATTAATGGATTGATAACGATATACAGATATTGATGATCATCTAGAAACTGAATAACAGGACTATGATAATGACCTGTTGCTTCTAACACAATGGCCGGACGCTGCCCAGCAAAGGACTCCACGTTTTGAGCAAAGCGGAGGAAGGATGCTAATCCCTCAAGATTATGCTCAAATCGAAAGGTCTTTCCGTAGGGCGTTCCTCGATCTGAAAAAGCTTGTGCATGACTTTCTCCTTTAGATACATCTAATCCAATGACAGGATTCATTCAATCACTCCTCATATTATATTCGCTGGCAACCCCTAACCTTCTTGTCGTCCACATTATCGCATGTGATTCGGGATCATGGTCCCAACCAGCCTAATCATGGTTTAACAAGTAGGGGGGATGAACTGTATAGCTCTCGGGATCTAGCTCCCACGGGCAGGTACGTTCTATCCCCGGCTACCGCTATCTTACGACCACACAAAAATGAGGTCCACCAGAAAGATTTGGTGACCTCATAATACGAACAGGCAGGTTAGATCCAATATAAATGGTGCCATATTAGGATACAAACACATAAATATTACAAAGCAATTGATTGAATATTGAAATGGAGAGAGCCTGGAAATTAGCTATAATCTGAATATAAACGGTGGTTCTTGCGGTAAGCCTGCGGAACCAACCCCATCTCTTTACGAAAAGTATATGAAAAATAACTTGCACTTTGAAAACCACAGGAAATTGCGATCTCACTGATAGTTCGATCTGTTTCCTGCAGCAACTCACAGCTTTTTTGGATGCGATACCGAATCAGATAGGAGTTAGGAGTTTGGCCAACGTACTGACCGAACAGCTCGCAGCATCGACTACGGCATACAGAACCCGCCGCTGCAATATCACCAAGTATTATTTTGTTCTCATAATGCTGATGAATGAACCCCGTCATCTTCCAGACGGCTGCCCATAACTGATCATTAGCAAGAAGACCAGAATTCTCTTGTATATGATCTCCCATGTACGCACATAAAGACATCGCCTGTGACAGTAGACGAAACGGATTGCGTGTAGGGCTGTGCATCTCATTGTAGATCTGATTCAATGAATGCAGAACTTCCCCATGCCATTGAATTTCGTCTGTAAGTAATATATAGTCATCCGAGTTTGAACCAAATTTCTCTTCCCAGTATTCCTTTCCCTCCCAGGTATCCTTCCCAAGCAGCGAAGGATGAATGGCGACCACAATATAAGAACAGTCTGTCATATCGGGAGAAAACCCGTAATGCAACCGTTTACTATTTACAAAAATCCCACTCCCCTTATCTATATGCACAGTTTTTCCTTTAACAAAAAAGTCCATCGAGCCTTCAAGCACTAAAATAAACTCTATATCCGGATGCCAGTGGCATGAGGCGGCATATCTGTCAAACTGATGCAGGGTACCTTTACGTACATAGAGCTGAAAATTAGGTAAATTGTAGTCTAATCGTTCTGATAAATCGGAGAATACCTCCAGTTCTGTACGCACAGTAACACATCCTCGGAATAAATACGATTTTGATAATATTATAGTCAATTGTGATTGATAACTCCATGAAAATATACTATTTTTATATTAGATTCATTTCAGAAAGGGGGCGGAGACGTGCATCGCATGTACGAATGGTAGCTCCGAACGACAACCATTTCAATCGTGAGTTGATCAGACTGGTAATCCCCATTGCTTTGCAAAACCTAATCACAGCTGCAGTCATGTCGGTGGATATTGTGATGTTAGGGGTTATTAGCCAATCGGCAATGTCGGCTGTATCGTTGGCAGGACAAGTCACTTTCGTATTGACCTTGTTCTATATGGGACTGGCAACAGGAGCAAGTATCCTGTCTGCCCAGTATTGGGGAAAGAAAGATGTCAAGACGATCCAACGCGTCTTTAGTATTGCTTGCCTGTTTTCCGTTAGCGTTTCCCTTTTCTTTTTTGGGCTTTCGCTGTTCTTTCCGGATCTGCTCATGCGCTTCTTCACGGATGACGAAGAATTAATTCGGTACGGCTCGGGCTTTCTGCAAGTGGTCTCGTTCTCGTACTTAGCCATGGGCATTTCACAAATGTACTTCAGCGTCGTTAGAAGCATGGAGAACGCCAGCCTGAGTGCATGGATCAGCTCCGTCTGCCTCGTATTAAATATCCTCTTTAACTTTCTCTGCATTTTTGTTTTGTTTCCAGACATGCCCGAGAAGGCGATTCAGGCTGTTGGTCTAGCGACGGTTTGCGCACGTTTCATTGAACTCAGTTGCTGCATTGTGCATTCCGTTACGCGGGGTAAGATAAAATTTCAGTTGCCTGTGCGTGATGGCATTCAACGCAAATTGCTTCAGGACTACTTGAAATACACGATGCCCGTTCAGGGTAATTACATCGTTTGGGGATGCGCACTGACTGCAACTGCAGCCATTATCGGACATGTTAGTGCTGATCTTGTTGCGGCTAATTCCGTCGCGGCAGTCGTGAAAAATTTAGCCATTGTGTTGTGCGGAGGCATTGCCAGCGGCGGATCTGTGCTTATCGGCAAATATCTAGGCAATGGAGAGATCGAGATCGCGAAGAGAGCAGGTAATCGGATTAGCTTGTTCGCATTAGTATTTGGTGGCTTAGCAGGGATAACGATTTTGTTGTTGAAACCGCTGGTTTTTTATATGGTGAACTTGAATGATTCTGCACAAGGCTATCTGAACGGAATGCTTTATATCTGCGCTTATTATTGTATTGCGAAGTCAATCAATTCCACGACCATTGGAGGTATATTCTGTGCCGGAGGCGATTCCAAATTCGGTTTCTGGTGCGACACTGTGGTGATGTGGGGCATCATATTGCCATTGGGATATTTGTGTGCTTTTGTGTGGCAGGTGCCTCCAATTATTCTATATGCAGTTATCTGTTTGGATGAAATAATTAAGCTGCCAGTCGCTTTAATCCGTTACCGCCAATATAAGTGGATAAAGAATATTACTAGAGATTTTGCTGATGCAAGGTGAAGGGGCGTATTCTGTGAGTTTAATCTTCCCTAAATCGGTGTTGGTCCGGGCCTTTAGAATAAACCAATATGTAAAGGAGAATGACATATGAACATTAAAGAAAGAATGGCAAATGTCCAATTGTTTACCGACCATGACCCTAACTATCCGGAGGAGGCTGCTGAACTAGCCCGCGCACGTCAGCGAGGTAAAGCCTTATGTTTTGAGATTAACCGCTTGCACCCCGATGACACCGAAGGACGTTTAGCACTGATGAAACAACTATTTGGTAGCATGGGTGAGAATGTATGGATGGAACCCCCGATCCGTATGGCGTATGGTTCGAACACCACAGTAGGCAATAACGTGTACATTAACTTCAATCTAACCGTTGTAGATGATTATAAGGTAACGATCGGAAATAATGTTATGTTCGGTCCGAACGTTACCATTGCAGTAACCAATCATCCATTACACCCCGACGTACGTAGAGAGGGTGGAATGTTTGCATTACCTGTGGTAATTGAGGATGGTGTTTGGATCGGCAGTGGTGCAATTATTGTCCCAGGTGTCACTATTGGAAAGGGTAGTGTCATTGGGGCTGGAAGTGTGGTTACTAAGAATATCCCTGAAAATGTAATTGCTGTCGGGAACCCGTGTAAGGTTCTCCGGGAAATTACAGAAAACGATAGAGTATATTACTACAAAGACATGCGCGTCGATCAGGTTCAATGGTAAATTTATACTTAAGAAAAAAATGAGTTGCAGCGATTCCAATCCAAAGAAGCAAACACAAAGTTTATCCGTGTTTGTTTCTTTTCATTTTATACAACTCATATTTTTATTTAGATATTCTTTACTTCAACTGTAGGAATGGAATTCATAATAAATACGTGGACGTAGCAGCTCTGTTTTCATTGAAGTAATGGGCAGGCATTAGTGTTGAAAGGAATAAAGGATATTTTCCAACGACAGGAGAAATTTAATAATTAAATTATGCAAGTTTTTTTCATAAATGACCGTCTATTTCTACGGGGGGAGGTTGGGGATCAGTTGTCATCGGATAACGATCTTGTAAAGGAAGCTAAACATCTGGATTCAATTTTTTGGAAACCAGGCTGGATTAGCACACCCAAAAACGAGCAAAGAGATGTTCAAGAGGAACTCGTTAGTCATGACAGTTGGATTATAGATGGCAATTATGGAGGCACGATTGACATTAGGTTCCAAGCGGCAGACACGATCATATTTATTGATTTGTCGAGGTGGATCTGCATTATCCGCGTGCTGAAGAGAAGATTCCAGTACCGCAACAAGACGAGAACGGATATGGCTGAAGGCTGTGAGGAAAGGATCAGTCTGGAATTTCTGAAATGGGTCTGGGAATACCCTGAAAAACAAAAGACAAAGATCTTAGGAAAACTAAGATGGTTATCCAATGAAAAGGAGATAATCATTTTAAAGACTCTGAAAGACGTACGAGAATTTGTAACAAATGTGGAATTGTTAAAATAACGGGGAGCGAGAGCTCGATATATAACACCAAGAGGCAGCCGTCCGATCGGCTTTCTTTATAAAAAACCCTTGATATACAAGGGTTGATGTCCATTACTAAGATGCTTGTCCGGATTAGTTACTTTAATATGTCATGGTTAGTTCGGATAGTCAGGTATGATTTGACGAACAAATGATACGTTTGTTACAATGTCCCCATCAAATAGGAAAAGGATGAGGACGATGGTTCGTCGTTTAAAACGGTTTAAGAATGTTGCTACTGCATTAAGCTTCTAAGTGAAAAAATGATTTATATTACTTAGAAGCGAGGAGAAAGAATGAAACAATATCGGTTTAACCACTGGTCTGAAATTAAGTATCTAAAGGATATTGTCACCAATCCAATGATTGAAGTAGGGGAATACTCCTACTATTCTGGTTATTACGATAATCATGATTTTGAAGATGGGTGCGTTAGATACCTTTGGGGTGATGAAAAATCAAGAAAGCTATTTAACCCCATTGAAGACTATGGTTGGCATTTAGATAAATTGATTATAGGGAAATACGTATGCATTGCAAGTGGTGTAATTATTTTAATGGGTGGGAATCACAATCATCATCCTGAATGGATTACCGTGTACCCGTTTGTGGAGCAGATTGAATCCTCATTCGAACCAAAAGGGGATACAATCATCGAAAGTGATGCTTGGATTGGCATGAACGCAATGATTATGCCTGGTGTAAAAATAGGTGAAGGTGCTATTGTTGCTGCAGGAGCGGTTGTTGTAAAAGATGTCTCACCATATATAATAGTTGGCGGCAACCCTGCTAAAGAGATAAAGAAACGTTTTACAGACAAAGAAATCGAAAAGTTAAAGGAAATGCGATGGTTCGATTGGGAACGTGAGGAAATAGAACGAGTTAGTCATATCTTCTCAAGTTCTTCTATTAATCAATTATATGACTTTTATCAAAAGGAAATAAAACCATATGATCATCTCATTTAAGTCTTATTCCTCTTTACACTGAGTGGTTGATGTACAGTTTGGCGTTCAATAAGTGAATTATGGATTAATCTCATCACATCCTAACTACCGCTGTATCCATTAATATGATCCTTCTAATACTATATTTTATTTCTATAGTTCTTGTTGCTTTAAAGTGATGACATTAGTTCAAAACATCTCATTTTACGCGTAAGTAAAAGGAGCAGCCGATCAGCTGCTCCTTTTCAATGCTATTTAAGATTCCCTTTAGTAAAATTTACTTGCAAATCGTAATATTGGATTGCTTGCGCAGCTGACCAGGGCTAACCCCGGTCTTTCTCTTGAATTGCTTATTGAAGAAACTAAGATCATCGAATCCGACAATCTGCGCAATTGTGGCGATTTTGTCGTCGGTGTCCAGTATAGCATCTTGGGCGATACTCAAACGGATTTCATTGCGATACTCGATAAAGGTTCTCCCTGTGTACATCTTAAATTTGGCAGAGAACACAGACGCACTCATACCGCAAATATGGCTAATTTGCTCAAGCGTGAGAGGTTGGGCGTAGTGGCGATGGATGAAATCGACGATCATCTTCAGATTTTGTTCGTCGGAAACGGCTTCCTTAGGTCGCTCCATCTGTTGGTAGTAACGGCTTAAAGAGATAAATAGTTGGATCATGGATGTCTTGATCATCGTTTGGTAACCTAGACTTCGGTTATTCTGCTCTGCGATCAGTTTGTCCAGAATGCTGCCGATCTCGAGCTGATGGCTCGTTCGCAGACTGAGTCTCGATACGAAACGTGCATTGTTGCGGAGGAACGGTTCGACATAGAAGAAGTCGACGAAGGGCGTAACCGAAGACATTGTGTCCAGCTCGTTCTTAAGCAGTGAAGGCATGAATAAGACGTTACAAATAACGAGCTTACCGGCGGGCCCGACCTGATAGGCATGCACCATATCCGGTTCGATAATGAAAACGTCACCAGCGCGAATGGCATAGTAGTCCCCTTGGTTATAACTGTGCTCACCGGAGCCTTCCGCCACGTACGCCAATTCGGTAAATTCGTGAGAGTGATCGGCTATCGCCTCGCCAGGCGCAAAGACGTAGTATCCGGCGTGAAACGGAAAGTCGGGGTTATCGAAATAGTGTTTGCTCAGGATTCGGGTCATAGGCTTCACTTCATTTCCGAAAAAGATTGCTTGCCGCGGCCTGCAGGTTATTTAGCCAGCAGGGGCAACGTTCCTGCTCTGATTTTATCATTGACTTCGAGTCCCAGTCCATCAGTGGCAATATGATTTTTCCCGTTATAGGTTGTACCGTCCGGCATGTAGATGATCGCCAGCACGCGACGGGGCCTATCCGACTGATTGGAGTGGGCATAGTGAAACGTCTGCCCATGATGGAACGTGCAACTGCCCTTCTTCAACGGAACGACGACCGGCTTCGCATTCTCTAGCTCCGTGCCACTGACATAATCGAAAATATTTTGCGGGTTAACGAGGTCGATGCCGGATAATTTGCCGACTTTGTGCGAGCCGGGGATGAACATCATGCATCCGTTCCTCTCGTCGACGTCGTCGACTGTGATCCACGCGGAGAGCGCGCCGGGTTCGTTCATCGGCCAATAGGGCAGGTCTTGATGCCATGGAGTTGGTTTGGAATCGTGTGGCATTTTCCAGAGGGCGTGGTCGTGGAACAGGCGAATGCCGCTCGCTCCGGAAAGCTCTTTGGCAGCTTGGGCGATTCTGTTGTGCAGCGAATATTTAGCCATGATACCGTGGTCACGCCAGACGTTGACCTTCTGGTTAAGCACCTTGTAATAAGCGCCGGTACTGACATCGGTGGCAATGGAGAGCTGAGAGCGATCCACCATCACTTCTTCCATCGCCTCTGCGAGCTCCGCAACCTCTTCCTGACTGAGGATATTGTCCACCTTAACGAAACCGTTCTTCTGGTAGAATTCAATTTGCTCTTGCGTTACAACATGAGTCATCCGCCATCCATCCTTTCGATTGTTATGGATTTACTGTACCATGCCGCCTCGGCCTGCTCTTGGGGGATCTTATCTGTTATTAGGTCAATCTTCTTAGGGCACGATTACCACGTCTTTTAGCAGAAGCCGGCTTTAAGAAAATAACCCGGTTTTATTCTACTGGTGTTATGGCGGGATGGATTTGCCATACTCCATGTTCGATAAGTTTCTTCTTAACGGCATCGCTTCCTGTCGCTTGATCAGGCAGTTTCGCTCCAGCCTCGATGAGTGTTTCTATTACCGCCGCGTAATCTCCAGAAGGATCTTGGATATGCAATGAACCCCAGATACAACTATTCAATGGCGTTGCGCCAAATTCGTTTGTTGCGTGTACAGATCCGCCTTGTGCCAGCAGCAATTTAACGATTTCGTGATTCCCTCGACTGGCGGATGAATGAAGTGCTGTCGATGAATGGGGGGTGCTTCGTGCATCAACATGGAATCCAACATTCAACATTGTCCGGACCGCATCAAGTCGATTGTCTCTAGCTGCATCAACAATCAAACTTTCATCCATCGGCTGCAGGGAGGTAACAATCTTCGGATGTTCAGCCATTATGGAATGGATGATTGCCATATCGGCTTGTAAGCAAGCAAGCAAAAATTGATGTTCGACCGAACTATATCTTCGCATCACTTCAATTGCTTCAAAACGATTCAATCTTTGAGCGAGAAATAACGGACGAGAAGATGCACCGATTTTATACTCGTAAATATGTCCGCCGTTTGAATCGCCAGATGTAAAGCGTCCACTACCAACTTGAGCATTTAGAGCATTCGGATCCCTCTCTAATATATGGTAAACCATTTCAATATCGCCCAGTATACATGCAATAAAGATATCCGTTTCAGCACCTCGTTCAATGAGATACCTGCATTTTTCTGGATCATCCACAGCCCATTGAGCGGGTGTGCTACCGTGATCAATATCACGCATATCAATTTCCGCGCCGTGAGTAAGGAGAAAATCGATGATTCTGTGTTCTTTGGCAAAGTGCAGAGGAACTTGCCCGTCAGGACCGCGTTGATTAACGACAGAAGGATCCTCTTCCACCATCTTTGATAGCATCTCCATCATTCCTAATGCAGCAGCCGCATGGGGATCGACATGAGCACCCCGGTCAATAAGATAACGTGAAAGATCATAATGGTCATGATGCAATACTCCAAATCCTCCAGCCCACCACTGGCTTTTAGCATTGATGTCCGCACCATACTCAAGCAATGCATCGACCATCTCGCGATTTCCTTTTGAAGCTGCTATAACAATAGCCGGACTATCAAAAGTAAAGCACGGTACATCAATAAGAGATACCAGCCAGGAGTGAGTCATAAACAGACGCACTACTGTTTCTACATTGTCATCGTTAATAGCTTGTATTACTTGTTCAATGACTTCCTTGTCTTGTTCGTTCATTGAAACAAGAAGATCCCGATACTTTATGTCCATAGCAATTACCCCTTCATAATAAATTTTTTCAAACGCTGCCTTATTTCTGTTATTTCGTCAACGTATTCCGAACTCCTTTAAGGATCGTCGATACTTTGAAGTGGCCGACAGTAAGGTGCAAAATATATTTATTTCACAGTCAGGAAAATGATGGTAACAAGCAGAAAAAATCTACTATTTACAGCTAAAAAATTCTTGTATTTTCCTGATTTAACAATGAAAATAAGGAGTTGATTCGTTGTTATGGAACCAAAAACTATTCAGATCAATAAGTTTGGTTGTATGTATTTGGCTGCTGACGAGCCAGAATCATTGATCAATTGGTACAATAAGCATTTCAATTCGTTCAATACCCGAAAGTATACTCTATTTTGGGGGCCTAAGAAAGAAAACGTTGTGACCATTAACTTCATTACAGATGAATACATTCCACGTCAAGCATTATGAAATGTTTGCTCTTCGTTTTGAAACGGATTGTATTGAGGAGTTGTATGCACGTTTATCGAAAGCTGGCGCTCCAATCGAGGACAGGGAAGCATACGGGCGGCAATTTCAATTATTTGATCCAGACGGCAATATGCTGGATATTTGGGAGGAGATGGTTTAAGTGAATGAAATCATTATTCTAAAAGTTAAACAACTGGATACTCAAAAATTAAATCGGTTGGTTGAAGAAAGTGCTGGTGAAGGATTTCGACATATTAAACGGTTAGTAAACGATTTTGAATCGGGAGTTAATAAATTCGATAAGGATGGGGAAGCACTCTTTATCGCTTATCAGGGTAATGATGTTGTTGGAGTTTGTGGATTAAATCAAGACCTCAATGTGAGGAAAGAAGTCGGTCGTGTTCGTCGGCTTTATGTTTCCCAAAGGGTACGTCGATTTGGCATAGGGCGAATGTTAATGGATTCTGTAATTGAAGAAGCTAGAAAAAACTATAAAATGCTTGTACTAAAGACGGATAACCCTATTGCAGATACATTTTATCGCTCAATTGGTTTTATGGTTAATATTGATTCGGAAAATGACTGCCATTTTCTTCTGTTGCCGTCGAACTAAATGGTAACGATTCTAAACAAAAAGACTGCCATTGTCGTGTATGACATGGCAGTCTTTTTGTTATGCTTATGCTGAAGCTCAGTGGAGTTTAGCTTATTGAAGCTGTCTGTAGCCCAATGTCATTAGAAGAGACTTACATGAATGCTTAGTGCTTCTCATATCTCTTGTAAACAAGGGGGTTAAGAATACTCGCTGCAAGATCACCAGGTTTACAGTCAGGAAACCAATGTTTCAAATCGTTTTCTTTCGCTTTGCTGTCTGGCTGTGCAATACGGACGCCATCCGCAATATAGATGACCGTCATCACTTTTCGCATATGATCTGTTGGGTTGCCCGGTGCGCAGTGCATGGTCCAGCCGGCATGGAAGGTAGCATCTCCAGCGGCCATCGCACCGTAGTTGACTTGAGAAATATTCTTACCTTCAATATATTGACCTAATGTACGATGCGATTCGTCTGAAATTTCTTGCCTGCTTACATACCCTTGCATGTGCGTTCCACTCGCAAAGGTCATAGTTCCCACCTCTTGAGGAACCGGCACAAGCGGCATCCACATCGTAATTGTATTGTTCGTATCCAGTGGCCAATAGATCTGGTCCTGATGCCAAGGGGTATGACCCCCGCCGGGTTCTTTGAATAAAGCCTGATCATGGTAGATTCGTACACCGTCTACCCCCATTAGATCTGCTGCTATCTTCGCGAATCGTTTGGCCATTATGAATCGCTTCACATCTTCGCTCATCGTCCATAGGTTCCCAACTTGAATGAAGGCTTTGCCATAGGTATCCCTTTCAGATACCGGTTTATCATGGTGATTCAATTTCATAACCAAATCGGTAATATGCTGCTCATATTCGCGTATGACAGACTCAGTTGCTACATTTCTCAAGAATGTATGCCCATCTTGTTGGTATTGCTCAATTTGTTCTGTGTCAAGCTGATATTCAAGGTTTAAATCTGTTACCAAATGGTTCATTTTCATTCCACCCTTTCTAGTATGAGTTCTTCCGACTAGCTTTATCTTATTAAATCCATCTAGAAATAACATTGTCTATAATAGTTATAATTTTGTCGAAAACAACTGCAAAATAGAAGAGAAAACGTTACGATAGAATCATCAACATTCTATTCAGGAGGTCTATATGATGCAGCTATCGGATTACATTCTTCGACATCCTATTGTTCCGTATATTAGGGAGTCCGATTTTGCCGCGAGAATGCCTTGGGTGATGCCGGTACGTCGGCTGCTTGACTATTTGCTCGTATATGTACAAGAGGGGACTTGTCATTTTTGGGTAGAGGAAGAGAAGATTGTTCTGGAAAGAGGAGACTTTTGTTTCATACAGCCGAATACTCTCAACATGTTGAAAGGTATAACGAATACAGTAACACCATTCGTACACATGGATATATTCTATAACCCTGATCGTGAACTAAGCTTTCCGACACGGGCAGGACAGATTGACATAAGTTCTTATTCTAATTTATTGCAACCAAGGCTGGATGAGCTGCTGGAAGTGACAATACCCATTAAGCTACCGTCTGCAATAACACAGAAAATTCGCGACCCTTTTTTGACTGCCGTTGAATATTGGCAGTACCATTCCCCGGTTATGCAACTTCGGGCGCAAGCGTCGATGACCAAAGTCATTATCGACATCATGGAGTATTACATAGAGGACAAACCTGCAATGCGTACGTCCGCTACAACTTTGAATTGGATCACTTCTTATTTCTCTTATCATATGAATGAGCCAATAAGCGTCAAGGATATGGCTGCCAGAGCTTGCCTATCCATATCACGCTTTAACGATTTATTCAAGCGACAATACGGGAAAACTCCTCATCAATATTTAGTGGATATGCGAGTAAATCATGCCTGTGAACTGCTTCAGCAAGAAGATTTGAGTCAAGAGCATATTGCATCATATTGTGGCTTCTCTGATGTGCATCACTTTTCGAGAGTGTTCAAAAGTAAGAAAGGCGTTTCGCCGGGGAGATATCGGTTGCAGCAGCAATGATGTTTTTTGGCAGCTCAATTGTAGTTATTAAATTGCCTACAAAAAAATTATTTATTTTTATCAAACCTCTCGTTCCTCCGCAGCGTTATCTTTACATGTAGATACCATAAAGGAGGAATTATTAATGCTTACACGATTAAAGAAACTGTTTTTGATTGCTGCAATGTGCACGACAATCATTGCCGCTCCGCTTGGAACGGCGTCTGCAGAATTGTCGTCCGCAATCAAGTCGGATGCCGATACGGCTAATGAGCTTGGGCTGCTTATTGGAGACGGCAAGGGCGTGGATGCCGCCTATTTGAGTAAAGCCTCAACGCGCTTGCAAGCTGCAATTATCTCACTTCGCCTCAATGGAAAATTAAATGAAGCACTCGCCTTCACAGGTAAACTTAATTTTTCTGATGCGGAACAGGTGGGTAAGGCCAATCAATCCATTCTGGCATACTTGAAGAGCAAACCGGAGCTAGGCTGGCAGGGTGCGGGAAACAATCGCTTTGAACCAAGCGCAGCGATCAGCTCCCAGCAGTTTTATAAAGTAATATTGGAGAACCTCGGTTATAAATCCGGATCAGACTTTACATACCAACAATCGGAAACATTCGCTGCTTCGCATGGCTTGAAAGAGATTGCCGGCATGACGTCGCTGCTGAATACACATCTAGCAACAGCTCTTGTCGAGGCGCTGTCTGCCAATATGAAGAATGGAAAGCCGTTCTTTGATACGCTGCAAGCGAATGGAGTCATTGCTCCCGGGTCTACATTGCCGCAAGGCGAGCGAATTGGTGTTGGGCAAAATGACAAGCTCGGCAACTATTTTACGGATAAAAACGGGCGTGCGCTCTATTTCTTCACGAAGGATGCGGAGAACGTTAATTCCTGTCAAGGAGATTGCGTGAAGAACTGGCCGATCTATTACGATGCGAATCTTCAAATACCGGCATGGCTGAATAAAACCGACTTCGCCATTATTACTCGTGCTGACGGCGCGAAGCAGCTAACTTACAAAAATTGGCCACTCTATTATTTTGCAAAGGATAGCAAGCCTGGCGATGTAACCGGTGAAGGCTTAGGGGGAGTATGGTTTGCGGCGAAATCGGATTACGCGATTATGCTTGGCACCTCGAAGGATGCGGGCAACTATTTGACTGACGATTATGGCAGGGCACTTTATTATTTTGACAAGGATACATCTGGAAAAAGCGTTTGCGAAGGCAATTGCCTTGTCAATTGGCCTGCATATTCATCATCAAGCGTAAGTGTTCCATCTACGATCAAAGGAAGTGATATCGGAACGATTACCCGCCCTGATGGAAGCAAGCAAGCTTCATTCAAAGGATTCCCGCTCTATTATTTTATAAAAGATAAGGCACATGGAGAATTGAATGGGCAGGGCGTCAATGATGTCTGGTATATCGTAGATCCGGCCAAATTTAATGGAACGACTGCATCAACAACGCCAGCCGCACCGACTGTTAAGACGTACAACATTGACATTAAAGAGTACTCCTTTGGCAATGGAGCTCTTACTGTGGAAGCAGGCTCCAAGGTTATCTTCACTAACTACGACGAGATGAAGCATAATGCGGTTGCATTGGATGGATCCTTCGCCTCTCCATTGCTCGCTAAAGGCGAAACCTATACGGTAACTTTTGATAAACCAGGCACTTATAATTATTTCTGTGAGCCGCATAAATCTTTCATGACTGGTCAAATCATCGTAAAGTGAGCGTGAAAACATGCGGAAAATAACTTATGGATGTTTGATGCTGATCCTGCTTTTCCTCTTCTTATCGGGCTGCGGTGCTCAGGAGGCAAACATGACTGCTACCCATAATACATTGGATATGACAGCTGCTCCTATAAGCTCTGACGCTGCTGATGAGTCTGCACATGATGATGGTAATGGGAAAGGAAAGACTCCATCCCCTAGCCCAATGGATGCAGCCTCCCCAGTGCAGAAGCCGGCTGCAACGGAGAAAGTGACAGAAGTGCAGCCGGAGGCTACTGCTTCTCAGCCTAAGTCTACACCTAAAACACCGGTCAAAACAGAGGAGCCGATAAAAGACAAAGGTCAGCCTTCTGTTGCGGTAACCGTTCATACGGTTGAGATTACGAACTTCGCCTTCTCACCGGAAAAGCTTGAAATTTCGCAGGGTGATATCGTTACTTTTATCAATAAGGATGAGGTAAAGCATTCTGCAACTGCTGATAATGGGCAATTCGATACTACGTTGCTTGCCCAAGATGAAAGCAAGAAGGTTACCTTCTCAGACGCAGGTGAGTTCGGCTACTATTGTATTCCTCATCCTGGTATGAGAGGGTCAATCGTAGTGAAGGAAAAATAATTTATTTTGTATTAAAAAGTTAGGAGCAGCTGTTTAAGGTTGCTCCTGTTTCTGATAACATAAAAAAAACGAGCCTGTTGTGGAGGCGCAAATTGATGCATAATCTTACCGATCAAGAACTCATGCAGCTAATTAGAAATGGTAAAAATAAAGCGCTGTCCGTTCTTTATGACCGGTATGGCGCTTTGGTGTATTCCTTCGCCATAAAGGCAGTTCGGGATGAGCCAGCCGCAAGAGATATTTCACAGGCGGTATTTATGCGTTTATGGACGACAGAATCGGAATATGATCCTAATAAGGGACGTTTTACAAGCTGGCTCCTTACCATTACCCGCAATATAACGATGGATCATATCCGAAAACAAAGAAGAGACGCTTCCGGTCTTGTACAATTAACAGAGGGACGATTTAATGAATTGCCTGATCCATTCGGCCTGACACCCGAGGCGCATGTTGAACGGCATTCCTTACGGGAACAAATCCAACAGGCATGTAAGCATTTATCTAAATCACAGAAAACGCTGATCGAGCATTTTTATTGGCAAGGCTATAGCTTAAGAGAACTGGCACAGCTGTATGATCAGCCACTCGGAACGGTCAAAAACAGACTTCATCAGACTTTGAAAATATTGCGTAGGCATCTTGCTGCAAAGGGGGATCTTTAAATGAATGACGAAGCATACAGTAGCGATTGCGATTTCATACTCGATTATCTTTCTAGTGCTTGCTCAGAAGAGGAAAAGGAAGCATTCGATCGTCATTTGACTTATTGTGATTCTTGCAAGCAAGAGCTGGCCGAATTGCAAATCATATGGGAGGAGCTTCCCTTGGATATGGAACGAATTGAACCTCCAGAGGATTTGAAGGAGCAAATTATGGCTGCTGCCAAAGCAGCGCCTAAACGTCATAAAGCATGGAGTGAAAGAAAGCTATGGAAGCCAGCCATTGCCGTAGCAGCGACAGCGCTTATTTTTGTCAGCGGCTCGTTTTGGGATAATCCTTTCATTAAAAATCAGGCTACGCGATTAGAGACCATTGAAAATGCTTTATTTGCTCCAGCATCCGAGATTGTACAGATTACGATGCTAAAGGCGGAAGCCACTGAGAAGGAGCATGCGTATGGCGTCGCATGCATTGTTGACAATGGAAAGAGCAAGCAGTTTGTAGTCTATGTGTTCGGAGCCCAAGCAACGAAAAACGAGGAAGCTTATCAGGTTTGGCTTCTCCGAGAAGGCATTCGAACGAGCGCAGGCACGTTCCGCGTTGATGAGAAAGGAGTAGGGCTGCTCGCGATGGGAATAGAGTCGGAACAATTAACCTATGATAGCATCGGCATCACTCTGGAACCTAATGAGAAGGGCGATCAGCCGCGCGGGACTAAAGCTTTCGGAACGGATGCCGGTACATAGTGTAAATGCTCATTCATTGGAAGCTAATGTGTATCGAGGGAGGCAATATGATGGAAATGAAATGAATTGAATACCAACCTATTTTCGAGGAAAAGAAAAAAGGGACTTACTAGATTACAATTTACAGTCCCTTTTTTGTCTATGTACCAAACGGTCTAAGATCAAATCACTTTATAGTCTAAGTGGCAGACGCAGCAACTTAGAAGACGATCAGCAAACTGCTTGCCGCTTGTACAATCCCCTTTATGATCGTGTCATTGGCATCCGTTTTAATTGCTTCGGATATGTTTAACATTTTAATTTGCTTGATCGCGGCTTTTCCTGCATTCATCAATTCCATAAGCAACTGCGTTTGCTCTTTGTGCGTTGTCGCGACGTTAAGCTTACTTTGTACTTCACCCAGTTTGCCTTCGAAATCATACATAATGCTCTGGAAAATTACGGTTGGATCTTTGTCAGCGATAATGGTCATTTCTTTCTGGAAAATAACTTTATTCGTCCCGTTATTTGGGTTAACGATAGCTGCTTGAATAACCGCGGTTGCAATATTCGCCTGTTCAGGAATGGAGGCGGTGCCGTCTGGCATGATATTGAAAAGAGAACTTCCAGAGACCTTCTTCCATTCCAGTGCTTGCGGCGGAATGTCAACAGAGGCAACCTTTAAACTGTAATTGCGCTGATAGCCGTCGCTGCTAAGTTTAACCGATTCCTGTGCTATTGATCGGATATAGGCAACTGTCCATGCATGAGCGGCTGGTTCGTCATATTTCAGCTTTTTCTGGAAATTCATTATTGTAGACTGAACATCATAAGGAGTGACGTTAAGATTCCTCAAAATCTTGCTTAATTTGTAATAGGTTGATTGACTAAGCTGATTGGTTATGGCTTGCATCAGGATGTCCGTCATTTTCTGATTATTGCCTAAATGACCTAACAATTCAATTGCTGACAATTGCGAAAGATAATATTGAACATGCCCTTCAATACCTCTGAGATCATTGCCATCCCCAAAAATGAACGAAACAATATCCTCCATCGTCAGATTCGTTTCTCCACCTGCCGCAGCTAAGGTACTTAGTGTCAACAGAAACTCGGGATCAGACAAGATGTCTTCTAAACCGGATTCCAATTGATCGTATGGGAGCGAACCTACCGACAAAATGATATGAAAAAGCTTCTTTTTCAATTGAGTCTGGTCAACAGATGCAGGCATCTTGAGTTTGATTTTGTTCCAGATCGGATCAATCAAGGACTGGTCGTTTATCTCGTCCAGTTCTGCAAATTCAGAACTTAGCTTTTGTACATCCTCTAAATCTGCAGGATCACCCGCTTCAAGAGCGGCACGAAGCATGTTGATCCATTCCAGGAACGGCGCCCCTGAATTGTATGTTACGGTAAAGCTGCTGTTGTACTGCGTTTGATTACCATCGTTATCCGTGGCAAAGATTAGAAGAGAATGAGTGTCGCTTGGTAATCTGGGAGTAATTGCAGTCAACGTCTCAGATGCTTCGTCATAACTGAAAGGCACCATCTTATTGTCGACCCCGACCATGCACATGCTAAGATTTATGCCGGAGTCCACATCGTATACTTTGGCGGTGATCTTCGACCAAGCCGTCGTTAAGCTATCGCCGTCAGCGGGAGAAACTGATTCAATAAGCGGGTTTAAACGATCTTGAGGGTATGTTGATACCGTAAGGGCAGGGCCGTCCGTCGTCCAACTGCCAGCGGAGCGCTCCGCCTCCACCTTAAAATGGTTTGTGGTATTTGGACTCAGATTAGTTGCATCAAATGTGGTAATATTTCCATTAACTTCTCCAAGAAGTATGCTATTTCCATATATTCTGTAACCCATGCTCTCTTTGGCAGGCGTCCAGGATAAACGGAGTGAATCCGCTTCGATATTCTCTGCTTCCAAGACGCTGTTTTCCCATACTGAGAGCCGGACATTAAAGCTTCCGTTATATTCCTGCAACAATTTCTTATCATGGTCTAAGACACGAATATTTAAGGAGTGAGTTCCGTTTTGTAAATCCGAGCAGTACGTAAATACCAGACCATGCATATAATTCGGATCTATTAGTTGTTGGTCATCGACCATGATAATGATCGAACCTGTTTCTGCTAGTGGAATCCCGAGTCCAAAGCTGATGAGCGTAAAGTTCTCGGTAATTCTTGCTCCGTCTGCCGGGCTAACGTTTCCGATAATAGTTGTTGAAGCAGCAGCTTCTCGTGTGCCTCTGCTCTCTTCCGCATAGGCAAACTGGTGAACGAAAAGCATGAGCAAAAAGCCTACAATGAGCAGTTTCGGCATTCTTAATCGATACGTCTTCATAATCTCCTCCTTAATCACACTCATTATTCATTTAGAGTAATAATATACCATAAAGTTCGCGTTTTGAATATTTTATTATTACAATCATAAGCTATCCAACGTATACGGAATGTCCTCCGATCGAGCGGGGGGAAGTTTCTGTTGACTACCAGCCTAGGCATCCGCATAGATTTATCATTCTATTTATTTCTCGGGAACGGAGAGCTTAGGGGCAGCCTCCTTTTAATTTTCCTGCCGGTACTTGGAAGGGCAGCAGCCTTCATTAACTTTGAATGCACGGCTGAAAGTATGTATGTTCGAAAAGCCGAGCTGATCGGCGATATCCTGCAGTGGTAAATAAGTAAACTGGATCATCATTTTAGCTTTTTCCATGCGGATCTGCTGATGATATTGAATAGGCGTCTTCTGAAACATGTTCTTGAACTGTTGGATTAAGTAAAATTTGCTGATATGGAAGCGTTCAGACAGTTCATCGAGCTTGAGGCTGCGGTGCACATTATGATCGATATAGGATCGCACCTCCGAAAGCAGCTCCATCTGTCCATTGTTTTTCATTTTGCCTCCCCAATACTGCTCTCGCATCATAAGGGACAAAATCACAAGCAAACAGCCTTTGATACGGACTTCATAAAAGGGAGGTTTCGTTTCAAATTCACGAATCAGCTCGAACAACGATTGTTCCAAGGGAAATGGGTTTCCCGGCCGATAATGGGTTGGCATAAGAAATGGCGAGGAAGACAGCTCGTTCTCTCGGAACCATGTCTTCTCCTTCGCATTCATCTGATGAAGAGGTTTAAATGAAACGCCTACTTCATGGCTGTCCGCTTGGACATACAGATCGAAATGAACATGAGGCTGACGAATACGCGTACCGCCAATATTTTGAATAGAGTGTCGTTGTCCAGGCTTAAAGAAGAAGCAGTCACCAGTCTTCCCGTAATAAACCTCGTCTTCTACGGTTACGAGCAGTTGGCCTTCCATTAGGTAGAGCAGCTCATAATCCCAAATGACCCGTTCATCAATCTTCCAAGAAGGCTCCAGCACACTGTCCATTGCCACACGAATATAGGGGGATAGTTTATCGACCTGCATTCCAATCACCTCAGCAATTTATGATAAACATCTCAACAATAAAAGGTAAGCAATAATCATAACTATCATTATATAATAGGTTCATATATACACAATATATGGTACATGAGGTGATTGCTATGTTGCAGCAGCACGGACTTGGATTCGATTTATCTTCTGCTCCGCTCGTCACGAAAGCACGTACTCGATCCATTTCAGCAGAGAATGTGAATGGTGAGAAGGGACAAGGCGGCAAAGAAGCGAGCAACTTGGGCGTTGGAAGAAAAGGAAGGCCTTGCATTACGTTAAATCAGGGCGAAGAGGTTACGCTTGCACATATTCAAGGGACTGGCGTGATTCAGCATTTCTGGATAACCGTCGCGGACAAAACAGGTAGAGGGCATGCGGCGCAATACGTTCTGCGTGATCTTATTCTCCGCATGTACTGGGATGATGAAACGAGCCCTTCGGTCGATGTTCCTCTGGGCGATTTTTTCTGCAATGGCTTCGGTGTAAGAACCAACGTCAATTCACTTCCGATAACTGTCGTTCCGACGGGCGGTATGAATTGTTATATTCCAATGCCATTCCGGAAATCGGCGAAAATCACAATCGTAAATCAGCATGACACTAACATTGATGGTTTTTTCTATACGTTTAATTATACGCTCGTTGACGAGCTTCCAGAAAACGCTGCATACTTCCACGCACAGTGGCGCCGCGAAAGGGTCACCGAGATTGGCAAAGACTACACTATTTTGGACAATGTCAGAGGCTCAGGGCAATATATCGGAACATACCTTGCATGGGCTGCATTGGAGAAAAACTGGTGGGGAGAAGGCGAGATTAAGTTTTATATGGATGGCGATCAGGATTGGCCAACGATTTGTGGAACAGGTACAGAAGATTATGTGGGAGGCGCTTGGTGCTTCAGCAATACGCGAACGAATGAACCGGAATCGTATTCCACGCCGTATTTGGGCTATAAGTTTTACAAGGAAACGACGGAAGTTGACCCTTGGTATGGCCATAATGTTCCGATGCATGGCATGTACCGCTGGCATCTGCCCGATCCGATACGTTTTGAGAGCGACCTGCGTGTAACGATACAGCAAATCGGACATGACCATACCAAGCTTTTCGAACGCTCTGACGACATTTCGTCCGTGGCGTATTGGTATCAGATGGAGCCGCATGCCCCATTCCCAGCAATGCTTCCGGCAAATGAAAGATGGCCAAGGTAGTCTATTGCTAGCTAGCATAAAGAAAGGAGCAGATTCGAACATGTACGAGCATCTCGTATCATTTAAGTTTAAAGAGAAGCTGTCAACGAGTAAAGAACAAGAACTGCTGAACGCTCTATATTCCTTGCAAACAGAAGTTCCAGGCATCATGGAATTGACTGCTGGCTATAATGAAACAACAGAAACGGACAATATTCAGGGCTACACTTTGGGACTGCGTGTTACATTTACGGATCAGCAATCCTTGCTTGCCTACGGTCCTCATCCAGCTCATCAACATTTTGTAAGCCTGCTGGACGGATTACTCGATAACGTAATCGTTGTTGACTATCCAATTATGAATAAACTAAACAGTTAAATAAAGAGCGTAAGGAAGAACATGAGTAAAGGCGGCTTATCATTCAGGATTGAATGCGAAGCCGCCTTTTTCATTTTAGCTCATTTCACAAAGTTATTAGTATACGATTATCATTGGCCTCGCTATACTTCATAAATTTGACGAAGTTCATTCATTAATTCAATTACGCCATTCTCGATATCATCCAAATGCACATTAGAAACATTCAATTTCAACAAGTTATCTCGTGGAAACGAAGGAAGGTAATGCTTATCAATCGGTTCAATCCATATAGATTTCTTCTTCAGTCTTGCAATAACTTTATTTGCAGATAACTTCTCGTTCAATTTGATGTGAGTATGGACAGTGCATTTTACAGAAACATCGAATGTGAAAAGGTCGCCATTAAGAGTTGATTGTTGTTTTAAAGCTTCATGAAGCTGTTTTGACCTTTTGTCATATGAGGACTTAATTTTTTGTTTATGACGGTCAAACATGCTGCTTTTCAAGTATATTTCCAAAGCACCTTGTGACAGCATAGAGCTATCGATATCTTGGATTCGCTTATATTGGGTAAATACGGAAACAAGTATATCGGGTATCACAGCGATACCGATTCTTAATCCTGGAAAGATGATTTTCGAATAGCTTTTCAAATAGATGACATGTGAATTATCATCATAGGCGTACATAGGATCAGCCTTTGTATCATACTCCAAGTCAGCCAGATAATCATCTTCAACAATATACACATCATATTTATTCGCGAGTGAGACGATTTTCTTCTTCTCTTCCGTACGATAAGAGGAACCTAATGGGTTATGGAATCTTGGCATGGTGTAAAAGAATTTAATATCCCCCGTTTGAAAAATCTCCTCCAATTGTTCAAAGTTAATGCCTCGCGAAGTTCTTTGAATTCCGATAACCGGAACACGATAAGTCACCAAATGCTCGATGAATAAATGATAGCCTGGCTGCTCGATTAAAATGACTCTTTTTCCATTTGGAAAGGGGAGAGAAGCTAAAATCGATAAGGCTTGCTGTACGCCAGAGACAATAAAAATATTACTAACCTTAGTGAATACCTGATAATTGGCTAATTGTTTTTGCATGATAGTCAGAAGTGATGGCAGACCTTGCGGTGTTCCGTAAATGAACAAGTCCTGCTTATAGGTATCAATAGCCTTGTTGACACAATGTTGAAAATCCACGTAAGGGAAAACGCGGGAGTCTGGTGAAGAGGCTGCAAAATCGATGATCCCTTGCACTAAATAATCAGGAATTATCGTCGATTTGACGACATAATAGCCACTTTTGGCTACAGAATATATGAGGTGACGTCGTTCAAGATCATTCAAAGCACGTATTATTGTGCTTTTATTTACGTTATATTGGTTTGCGAGAACACGAATTGAAGGAAGCTTATCTCCTTCTTTATAGATATGGTTATCGATTTGCTGTTCTAACTCTTTTACAATTAGCAAAAATTTAAGCATAAAACTCGGCTCCTATGTGCGTCTGTATCGGTACAGATGTACTTTTCATTTATTGTAGCATAAGGCACTCCCTTTTAAAATAAATGTCGAGGGAGCACTTTATACATGATACAGATGAGGAGGTAAGATTATGAAAGCTAAACGAGTTAACGTCGCTGCTTACATTGCAGCTATTGCGTATGCGACTATTATTGGGTTTTCATTTTTGTTTGTTAAACTTACGGTCGTCGCTGCTCATCCCCTGGATGTACTTGCACATCGATTTTTTATAGGATTGGTTGCTGTTTCCATACCGTTTCTGTTTGGTTGGGTTCATATCCGGTTTACTGTACGCGATATTTGGAGAATGATTCCTCTGGGTCTATTATCTCCAGTTTTGTTCTTTGCATTTCAGACTTACGGATTAATAAACGCTTCTTCATCGGAAGCTGGCATCATACAGGCGACAGTTCCTATTTTCACACTGTTACTTGCTTCTTATTTTCTAAAGGAGCGGACCAGTCTTTTCCAAAAGCTCTCGCTGATGTTGTCTGTGGCAGGCGTGGTGTTCATCTTCCTGATGAAGGGCGGAAGTGGATTGAACGCAGCAACTCTGGAGGGAATCTCTTTGCTGTTGCTATCTGCGGTTTCATTTGCTGGCTACAGTGTTTTGGCCCGACCTCTAACCCAAAAATATGCGCCAATTGAGCTCACCCTCATAACGATGGGAATGGGATTTCTTGTATTCTTAACGGCTTCGCTAGTCCGACATACAGCCGAAGGTACAATAAGTACATTTTTTCAGCCGTTTACTCATCCAATGTATGTGATAGCACTACTTTACTTGGGTGTAGTCTCTTCCGTTGGAACCACGCTGTTATCAAGTTTTGCGTTATCCAGGCTCGAAGCATCCAAAGTTAGTGTATTTAGCAATTTCTCGACGTTAATATCTATTACGGCAGGGGCTTTCATTTTGCATGAAGATCTAACAATCTATCATGTAATTGGCAGTATTATCATAATCGCTGGAGTGTTAGGTACGAATAGGGGGAAAATTAGGGTGAAGACGAGCTGAGAAAACGAATGCCAATTAAAACGTAAAGACAGCGGAATCGCTGTCTTTTTACGTGAGTTAGTGAAATTATGGAAGAAAAATTCAGGCAGCTAATTCGTTATTCAATCGGTTGATCATTAAATAAAGGTGTTAAACAAACGGACAGTAGATTGTAGTGCCAAATTACTTCAGAGAGATGATTTACAAAATGGGATATTAATATTACACCTAGAAACGAACGATCGGAAATTAAGTCGCGTTGAATGGACCGTTCTAGGATCGATGAGTATTTAATGCAGCTTATTTCAAAGCCTTGAGCAGCAAAGGCGCGATAAAATCACGGAACACATTTGAGGGATGCCGATCCTTTTTCCGTTTATCGTCAGTGAGTACCACAACGATATCCAAGACGGGAATAATATAAATGAACTGTCCAGCATATCCTCTGGCGTAAAAGTAGTCAAAAGAAGGCGGCGGTGAGGAACTGCCCTGGTCTTCAATCTTATCCTCGCCGAACGTTTCCGTCCACCAATGCCAGCCATAAAAACATCCATTCGACGAACTGACGGGAATAGCGGGTTGTACGGAACGGATTACTCGTTCCCTGGAAATCAACTGTCGCTGCTCCCACCGTCCTTTCTGCAGGTACAGCTGCCCGAACCTGAGCATATCCGTAGGGCGCAGCCACAAGCCGTATCCCCCGGTATGGATTCCTTGGGGATCAGCTTCCCATTTATAGTCATCGATCCCAAGCGGGGAAAACAGCTCCGCCTCGGCAAAGCGGGCAGTGGGCATGCCGGATGCCTGTACGAGAATAGAGGACAGCAGCTGGGATACTCCGGAATTGTACTCCATCCGGGTTCCCGGAGCGACGGACATTGGTTGCTTCAACACAAAATCAACCCAATCGCCGGATCGTGTCATGCGCGGAAACGACTTTTGCCCGCCGAACTCGGTCCATTCGATCCCAGATGTCATCGTCAAGAGATGCTCCAGCGTGATTTGCCTTTTCAGGGGATCGGGATCCGCAAGAAGCCGCGGGAAAAACTCGGTAATCGGAGTGTGTGGCTCCGGTAAGATCCCTTTATCCATGGCGATACAAACAAGAGCCGACAGAAAGCTTTTGGTGCAGGAGTTTATTTTGGCAGTTTCTACCGGAATGTATGGATCCCTATAATCCTCAAACAGTATTTGGTCGCTTTGGCTGATCAGGCAGCTTCTCAAGTCTATGGGTTCAATGGCTAATGTTAGTTCAGTTAGGTTCATGCAATCAATTCCTCTATTTTCGTTATGTGCAAAAGTAAATTAAGAATAGCTCAAAGAAAGAAGGGGATCAAGTTCATTGGGGTGGAAGATCATTGAATAATTTAAATAATACGGACAACAAGTCCTGTATATAAATAGGCTAAGAAGAATTGATCGTCGCAAGATCACTTGGAAATAAGGAGGGGGTCAAGATCCGACAGTCGATTGGGAAAAGCATTCCCCGAAAGGAAACATGGGAGAAAGTTACAGGAACAACCAAATATATTAATGATACTTCAGGAGAACCGGGACTATTGCATGCCAAAATAGCTATAAGCCAACATGCTCACGCAAAAATAAAATCAATCGATTCGTCCGATGCCATGAAAATTCAGGGTGTAAAGGCGATCATAACAGGACAAAATGCTCCGATTTTGACCGGGTCGCCACTGGCAGACCGGCCACCCATCGCAATTGATAAAGTGAGATATTATGGTGAGCCCATCGCTCTTATTGTCGCGGAACAAGAATATATTGCAGAAATGGCGGCTCTCCAAATTAAAGTGGAATACGAACTTTTACCCGTTGTCCTCTCTCCAAGCGATGCTCTTCAGAAAAATGCTCCGCTCATACATGAGCATCTTGCTGAGTATAAGCGGCACGAAGATGTTTACCCGGAGCCGGGAACGAATATCGCTAATCGAACGAAAATACGCAAGGGGAATATGGAAGAAGGATGGAAGAATAGCGATCATACCATTGAAGTCGAGGTTACTTCACCTCAATCGGATCATGCTGCGATTGAAATGCGCTGCTGTTCGGCACAAGTATTACCCGACGGAAGAGTAATCATCCATTCCGCTTCACAATCGCCCTTTGTTATCCGAAGAGCAATCAGCCAGTCGTTTCAGATTCCGCTTCATAAAGTGATCGTTCACACGCCTATGGTTGGAGGTAGTTTTGGCGGAAAATCCGCGATTCAGATGGAATTTCTTGCTTTTCTGGCTTCCCGTGCGGTTGGTGGAAGAGCAGTGAATTTGGTTAATTCCAGAGAAGTCGACATGATCTCTTCTCCTGTCCATATCGGTTTGCATGCCAAGATCAAGCTTGGCTGCTCTCTTGAAGGTAAAATGATGGCAGCCGAAATTTTGCATCTGTATGATGGCGGAGCATATTCGGATCGAGGTGCAGTTATGAGCCGATCTGGAGCCGTAGATTGTACGGGGCCATATCGCATTGATAATGTTCATTGCGACTCTTTATGCATGTATACGAACAAACCATATTCCACTTCTTTTCGAGGATTCGGCCATCCGGAACTGACGTTAGCTATAGAAAGAGCAATGGATTTATTGGCGACTCGGGTAGGCATGGATCCTTTGGAATTTCGTTTTTTTAATGCGATTGGGCCGGGGGATACGACACCAACACAAACTTTACTGGATAGAAGTAATCTGGGTGATCTACCTATGTGCATTGCAAAATTAAAAACATTAATTCATTGGGACGAACTCTCTCTCCGTGAAACCAAAGGCCATCTTATCAAAGCGACAGGGGTATGCTGCTTCTGGAAAAACTCGAATACGCCCACAGACGCTGGGGCTGGAGCTGCTATCCTATTTAATCCTGATGGAAGCGTTAATCTGCTCTGTGGTGCAGTAGAAATCGGTCAAGGCACAAGGACGGCGCTGACTCAACTGTTGGCTGAACGGTTACGCATGGAGGAGCGGATGATAAATATTACTATGGAAGTCAACACCGAGACCGATCCCTATCAATGGAAAACGGTAGCGAGCCGCAGCACATTTTTAGTTGGCAATGCGTTACTAAATGCGGCCGACGATGCCATCGTACAGTTGAAAAACATAGCTGCAATCGTATTGCAATGTTCGCCGGAAGAATTGGATGTCGGAAATGGTAAGGTTTTCATTATTGATCGCCCTGCTGTGGGGATAGAAATTGAAAAAATCGCTTACGGCTACAAATATCCAAACGGAAACACGATCGGTGGTCAAATCATTGGGCGCGGGAGCTATGCGATGCGTAATTTAACATTATTAGATCCTGAAACGGGTGAAGGAAATCCAGGTCCGGAATGGACGGTTGGTGCTCAAGCGGTAGAAGTGGAATTGAATACGAGAGAATATACGTACAAAATCATTAAAGCGGTAACCGTTATCGATGCCGGCAAGGTGATCAATCCCCAATTTGCCCGCAGCCAAATAACGGGTGCTATGAGCATGGGGTTAAGTTTTGCCAGCCGGGAAGCTTTTATATTCAATGATAAAGGCGCTATATTAAATCCGCAATTTAGAACCTATAAATTGATTCGTTATGGAGAGCAACCAGAGTACTTCGTTGATTTCGTTGAAACGCCTCATGTGGAAGCGCCTTTCGGCTTACGCGGAATTGGTGAGCATGGCTTGATTGGTATGCCAGCAGCACTGGCGAATAGCCTGAGCATCGCTGCTGGAGTAGAGCTTAATCATTTGCCTTTGACACCGGAAATGATCTGGAGGACGATCTATGATTCCGTTTGACTTTGAATACTATAAACCTTCTTCCGTTCATATGGCTGTAGAATTATTTCAGTTATTGCAAAATCAAGGGAAGAAACCGGTGTATTACGCAGGAGGGACGGAGATCATCACATGGGCTCGAACAAACTCCATTCAGCCGGGTGCTGTCATCAATTTGAATTCCATTCCGGAGTGCAGTGTAATGGGTATACAGAAGGATAAGCTGGTTATCGGAGCTTGTGTCACGTTATCGGCTTTATCCGAGGCGAACCCGTTTCCGCTGCTCAGCCAAACGGCACAAGGAGTTGCCGACCAAACAGCTCGAAATAAGATCACGCTTGGCGGAAACATTTGCGGCAAAATTTATTATCGGGAAGCCGTGCTCCCACTTCTGTTGGCAAACAGTCGTATGATTATAGCAGGAATACACGGGATAAGAGAAGTTTCGATTCACCAAGTTTTCTTACAACAATTGAGATTGGAAAATGGAGAATTTCTTGTACAGACCTTTACGGACCAGTACTATTTATCGCTGCCATTCGTTCATTACAAGAAACGGCAAATAGGTAACGTTGGCTATCCTCTGGTAACAGTTGCTGCTCTAAAACAAGATAATCAGATTCATACAGCATACAGCGGCGTATGCTCATTCCCGTTTCGATCCATTGAAATCGATCAAGTGTTGAACTCCTCCTCAATACCACTGGCAGCAAGAATCGAGCAGGCGATCAGTAAGCTTCCTGGTTCAATAATACATAATACTGAAGGTTCCGCTCCTTACCGAAAATTTGTGCTTAAACAAACGATGGCTGACACCATACATATATTGGAAAGAAGGTGAAGAATGTCATCCTACAATTCTGCTCTGTATCCAGTTGAAATGGAAATTAACAGTGAGGTACAAACGATTCGAATAAGAGCGGCGGACATACTCCTATATACACTTCGAGACAAATTCGGACTCACAGGGAGTAAATCCGGTTGCGATAACGGTGACTGCGGCTCGTGTACGATTCTGGTAAACCGTCAACCAATGAAATCGTGCCTTATGCTTACCATAGAAGCCGATGGAAAACAAATCACAACGATCGAGGGGTTGATGAACTCTCAAGTACAAAATATCTTTGCTCAACATCAAGCTTTCCAATGCGGTTACTGTACTCCCGGTTTTATTATGAACTGTGAAGGCTTGCGAAATGTTCACCCGATTGCAGATGAAGAAACCATTCGGGTATGGCTGGAATCCAACATTTGCAGGTGTACGTCCTATGAAGAAATTCACCATGCAGTGAAGGACATTTTTACACCGAAATAATGATTGGGAATCCCATGCCTTCCAGGAATAGAGGAGGGGCGAATTTGGAAGAAATACATCGTATTCTGGAAACTATTCAACGTACCAACCGACGAAGCGTGCTTGCGACGATTACCCATGTGGAAGGGAGTGCTTACCGTAAAGAAGGAGTCTCCATGTTATTTCTTGAAGATCATTCACAAATAGGGGTACTAAGCGCTGGCTGTCTGGAGGCTGAACTTTCGTCCCACGTGGCAGATATTTTGGAATCAGACGTTTCTCGCAGCTTCGTGTTCGACATGCAAACAACGGATCCGCTTTCCTGGGGGGAAGCAACAGGGTGCGGGGGTATTGTTCATGTCACGATGGAACCGGTACATGATGTGTTTAGGGATCATTTATGTACATTGAAGCATTTTTTGGATCATCAAATCGAAGTCATGCTCATAAAAAGGTACGGCTCAGATGGTTCTGTTACCGATTATGGTTTCTTCACTAGAGATCGGCAGCTGTTCGGGGAATGGAGGGGAGAATTTCCACAGTCACTCTTTGATTTGATGTCATCTGAAGATTCGTGTAGAAGCGGAAAGAGATATATTTCTTCTATTCAATCGGATGTTTTTGTTCATACCTATTATCCAAAACCGCGTCTTATCATATTTGGAGCAGGACCGGACGCCAGGCCACTTTCCGCATTTGCAGCAGCCACCGGCTTTTCCGTTATCGTCTCCGATTGGAGACCCGCTTTATGTGATCGTCGTTATTTTCCGGAGGCTGAATCTTTGTTATTGGGGTTTCCTGAGGAAACGATAAATACAATGGAATTTACACCTTTCGATTATGCAGTTGTAATGACTCATAATTTTGTGAGGGATCAGCAGTTAGTTCGACTTCTTTCCGAGCGGCAGCTTTGTTATCTCGGCATTCTGGGATCGAAAAATAGAACGGAACGTTTACTAACAGGTGAGCCGATTTCGATGGAAGTTCATTCTCCCGTTGGACTTGCGATTAGGGCAGAGGGGCCAGAGGAAATCGCTGTAAGCATTCTTGCAGAAATTATTCTTACTCTTAGAAATAGAAAAGCAAGAAGCCGTTGTCCATGAGGCTGAATAATGTGGTCGGCATTTATTTAGCGGCAGGCCAAAGTACCCGAATGGGTTCGAATAAACTTCGACTTCCACTCGGTTCTATGCACTTGGGGAACTATGCATTAGCTGCGGCTTTGAGCTCCAACTTGGATTTTGTGTTCGTCATATCAATTGACGCTGCTGCAGATTGGATGGACAACACATTTCTCCAGAACCCGATCAAACGGAAATGGTCCGTTGTTTACTGTCCTGAAGCACATTTGGGGCAAGCACACTCCTTGCGATGTGGTATACAAGCAGCACAAGCGATGGGAGCAGCAGCCGTGATGGTATTACTAGCGGATCAACCTTTCATCACAAAAGAGATGATCAATGAATTGCTTGAAGGTTTTCAAACAAACAGCAGCATTGGTTTTGTTGCCTCAAGCTGCAACGGTTTAGCAAGACCGCCAGTTATTTTTGCACAGCGAATGTTTCCGGAGCTCCTAAGATTACAGAATGATCAAGGAGCGAGACATCTTATTCGAAAAGAAGGATCGGGAATATGCATCAATTTTGCCCAGCAAGACCTGTTTATGGATGTGGATACTGCTGAAGATTACAGGATTTTATTGGACAAATTCGCATTTTGGAAATCCTGAATGACTTGTTCGGCATCCATGTATAACGCAAGCGGGTACTGGTATTTCTCTATTTGAGCAGGCGCTTTTATTTGGAGAGCCGACGTATTGGAAACCAAGCCAAATGTTTTCGGTTCATCCAATGCTTTTTTCCACTCCTTGACAAGCTCTGCTAATATGTACAAATGATCAGCCCATATTTGTTGATTTTCTTTCGCAAAATTACCGCTTTCGGACCATTTCGCAAAAACGTCTATCATATCGGCAAGATTGGCATAACCAGATCTAAGTTTATCCATTTGTCTGGATAATTCATTCAAAGTATTTCGTTTTTTGGCACCTAGCGGATTGTATCGCAAACTTTGCTCAGCTGTATCCAACTCGGTTGTCGCTTGATGAAGTTCTTGAAATAAGGTTTGTAATTTTAATTGAAAAGTTTGAGCTTTAGTTGAGGGGCAGCCTTCTTTGACCCATATTGCAGTATTCATAAAATGACTAGATAAATGATCAGCGAATCGGATCATCTTTTTTTTGGCTTTGTTAACGGAATCGGGAGGAAAGATCATGATATGGATCACGATAGCTACGATTGCGCCGATAACAGTATCTCGTATCCGATCAAAGGAGTAACTCGGCATCTTGCTCTGAAAGAACATGACCAATAAAATACTGAGAGCTACTTGGACCATTATAGCATGATCTAATTTCAGCCACGTTACGATAAGAGCCCCAACAAGCAGAAGGAGTCCTATACTCCAGCCGTTTAAGCCGAGATAAGGTGTTATGGAGATAGTGAAGAGGACACCAGCTATGGTCCCCAAGACTCGCTGCCATGCAAATTGTATGGATTTGTCAACGGTCAATTGGATACACAATATGACTGTCAGAGGAGCTAAGTAAGGATGCTTAGACCCGGCCCACACCGCAAGCTCCCATGACAGTGCTGCAGCTAATGGGGTTTTCCATACAACTCCTTTGTATTTGATAAAATCCATCATTTTATTCGTCATTTGTTACCCTCCATATTCATGATATCCTTTTATAACCACTGCATCGTTGATATAATTAACTTGCCCTGAAACGCAACAAAAATGATCGGAAGCCATGAACAAATGAAAAGAGCATTCAGAATGGGTTGAATTGATTCCTATGATCGACTAAGGTTCCAGCATGTTACTGGACACCAAAAGATATTGAAAAGTGAATTACGCAAAAAAGACAGCGTACCCGCTGCCTTTTTTAGTGAACGATTAAACTTATGACCGGAAACGATATAGAACCCCGTTTTTTGCACCCTATAAGTTTACTCTTACTTGAATAGGAGCGTGTTTAACAGGATTTACAGTGCGATCCGAATGCTGCGTTCAAGCGGAGACTCCTCAGAGGGATTTTCCCGATCTAGCTGCAGCTTCTCCTTAAGCGGTGATGTACGGTTGCACATGAATCGGGTGTTTCCGCTATGGTTCGGGGAAGCGGCGTGAATTAGGAAGGGATGACAAAGGAACACATCTCCTGCTTTTCCAGGCGTCTCCATGACACGGAGCTGCGTACCATCTTCAGCCGTATGAATGGTATTCATGAAATAATCAATTCGTTCCTCCGTGCTTCGATTATCGTTCGTCCGTCCGGTCAGCTCCGAAAAATACGCATGCTGATCGAAGAATTTTCTAATTCCATCTCCAATCTCAACACCCTCAGGCTGCTGAGAGAGGAATTTGGATACCAGTCGATGAGAGCCCTCTACGACAAGTGTGCTGCCTCCGCGTAACTCAATGTCTGAAAACAAACAAAGACAAAGCAAGCCTTGATCTGGAGCATCTACATAATGACGGAAGTGGATACCGTCCCAATGCCAGCTGTTTCGGGGCACTGTCCATGAAGAGTCTGCACCGACGGAAAAATTTACCGGCCACCAACCCCAGCCTGGAAGATCGTTGGTTTCTTCATTTACAAAACGTTGCTTCACTCTGTCGGCCCCAACAAGGTCATCGATTGCATCCGCTAACAGTGTCGTGTTGCACCGATCGAACGAGTCGTTCCGATAATTCTCCTGAATAGTAACCATATCTTCTTTCCAGGTGGAGCGATCGTCTCGGGAGAGTCCCGTTTTCTCTTCTACTTTCCCCCATAAATAAGATTGAGCATCAAGAGCGTCCTCTCTGGAGAATGCACCTTTCAAATGGACGAATCCCTTTTCGATGAATTGATCAATTTGTTCCTTCGTCAACACCTGACTCCTCATTTACATGTCCCCTGTCTTTAAAATAATAAAGCGCTTCCACAAACCAATTCTACATGAATATGAATTTCCCTTGTTTTTCAGTCATCTTTTTATTCTTGTATCATTTGTTTTTTGATACACGGCTCTTATGCTAACGGGTCAAGAGGAGCTCTGCGCCACTGAGAGGGTGATAGTCCGATAAACTTTTTGAAAACGGTGGAAAAGTGCTGACTGGTCTTGTACCCAAGGTCCATCGCAACTGTTGTGACGCTGACCTCTTGCTGACGGAGCATCTGACAGGCATGATCCATCCGCAGTCGATCGATATAATTAGCCGGTGATTGCCCATGCATATCACGGAACAATCGATAGAAATGGGATTCGCTTACGCTAACCATATCGGCGAGCTCTTTATTATTCCATCTCTTTTCTGGTGCTGCTTTGATGGCTTCTGTCAATTTAATCATAGCAGCATGGAGATCAAATGGAATTTGTCGGTTAGAGGACGGGCTCAGTATTTGCAGAATAATATCGAGTACGTAATGACGGACTCGGCAGGAAGCAAATGACTCATGATGTTCAATAATATCTCTTAGCTTGCTGAATGGTTCACGAACACGACTATCCACGAATACGATTCTTGGTAGTTGTTGCAGCTGGTGATGAATCTCCATACGATCCTCATCTAGTAAATTTAGCCAGCCGGAATGATCGGAGGGATCCGTAATAATCATCCACCAGATGCTGCAGGGCTCAATGAAATTAAGACGTGCACGATGCCATTCTCCAGGCTGAGTGTAGAAGAACTGTCCGGCATGGGAAGGGAATAAGTGACCGTCTACCTCCCAAGTGACCTTTCCACTTTCCACGAATACAAACTCGTAAGAACGTTCATGTTGGTGGACGTTTAAAGGTGAAGCTTCATGAAAGCGGTCATAGCCAAGCATGATCAATTCAGGTACTTGGGATAGCTGATTTGACTCCGGAAATTCATACACCCAACGCGCTGTGTCAGTCTTTATTTTCACCATTGTTAAGTTCCTTCTCGTTTTTAATGATCTCTTATGTTTCCAATCCTATTTGATAGGTTCTCGGAAGTCAATGCTCATTTTGTGGTCTACAATGAACGTTGTAAGCCACTTTGACCTAGAAAAGATGAGGTGTCCATTATGGGAGTTATTCCTTATAACATTACAACAGCGGATAAAGAGAGGTTTGATCAAGACGGTTATTGGATCAGTCCTAAATTGCTGGATGACGAGACGATCGAGCTTCTTCGCGGAGCGCATGAGCGCATTTGGAATAAAGATTACGATGGGGCTGGTCTGCCTCTTCATGGCTTCAATCTTTCTGACAATCCATTTGCTCTTCGTAAATTTGATAATGGCTGGTGGATTAACGATGAAGTTCGTAGTGTCGTCACTGATCCGAATTTAGGTGAAATGGCTGCGAATTTGTTGAACGAGGACGAGATTCGTCTGTGGCATGATCAAGTGATCTACAAGCCGGGTACTTCAGGGGAAGAAACAAAAGCAGGAAATGTGGGCTGGCATCAGGATTACGGTTATTGGCGCGCAAGCAGTACAGCGAATATGATAACCGTTTGGATTGCATTGCAGGACACGGACCTGAATAATGGCGGTATGATGACAATCTTGGGATCACATAAGTGGGGTGCAGTTGAGGGAAGCGATACTTTCTTTGAACAGGATATGACGAAGCTGAAGAAGCGATTTGCAACGCGAGATTGGGTAGAGGAGCCTTGTATTTTAAAAGCTGGGCAAGCAAGCTTCCATCATGCCCTTACATTCCATGGCTCGTCAACGAATTACACAGATCAGCCACGGTTATCTGTAGTTGCTCATCTAATGCCTGGAGATACTTACTACAAAGAGGGCAGAGCTCGGCATGATAATGTTCGATTGCTCGGCCCACGTCCACAGTTCGGACAGAAGTTCGATAATGAGTTCTTCCCGATACTGTATTCCAAATAATCATTAAACTAGTGAGAGTGCAACAAGGAATTAACGGAATTTCAATGAGGATGAATTCCAGGAACATAACGGTGGGAATTGAAGTTCCACTTAGCTAAAAGCTAAAGAAAATAAAATGAGACAACCAAGCAAACCCTTTTACTGTTAAGCAGTGAAAGGGTTCTTTTATTCAAATAACTGGCAGATTAATGCAACAATGCTAAAATACGATTATATGTTAAGCTATTTATATGGAATCAATTAGGAGGGCGACAGAATGAGCGAATATATAGTGTAATAAAGGTTACTTCTGAGGCCGTTTTTAAGTGTTTACATATGAGTAGGACTGATGTATGTTAGTTGGGGAAATATGGTACTAATGCAAGGGATAGTGACATTGATGGAAATCGATATTTATATTTTGCTACTGAGGACAAATAAATCGAAATAATATTCAAATTTCCCATAAGGGGTGAGTCAGTATGAGTGAACAAATATTGCAACGGCAAAGAAATATGAAACACGCTTCACATGTGATGGTTGTGAAAGATTTGGCTGAAGCTCAACAGTATTATAGGGATATATTAGGTTTCACGATTGATGGTGAGTTTGTTATGCGTGAGGGAGTACATTTCTTATTTAAAGAAAGCGGTAACAAAGGAGCAGTTCGTCCCAATTCTCTCATTGGGGTTGTATTGGATACTTACATTTGGGTTGAAGATGTTGATGCTGTGTATGAGGAACTTAAAGAAAAAGGCGCGAATATTATTTTCGGATCAGAAAACATGGATTACAATATGAGAGACCTCTTAGTAGAAGACCTTAATGGTTACAGACTCTGTTTTGGTGGTCCAGTAAAAGAGTAATTAGTGGCAAAAAGAGACGATTGGATGAAGGAAATAGAATGGCAACCTTTAGACGATCAATATTAAAGAATGAGAAGGGACGGAATGAAAATGACATCATCGATCAATCATGATTGTTCGCAAGCAGCCGAGAACGACGAGTTGAGTAAGTCGGCCGTTCTACTGGAAGTGCTTGACGAGAAGATGGATAAGGTAAGAAAATATAAAATTCTCAATAAACTCGCTAAAAAAGGGCAAACGGTGCTCGTTGGCTCCTCCCTGATGGAATTTTTCCCGATAAACGAACTGCAGCAGATGCTGGAGCAGAAATACTGCATTTATAATCGGGGTATAGCTGGTTATGTGACGGCGGAACTATTGGAGTCGGTGGATACATGCATTTTCGAGCTGCAGCCATCCAAAATTTTCATAAACATCGGTACCAACGATATCAGCTTACCGAACTATGAACTGGAGCGATTGCTTGCGAACTACGATGAAATTTTGACCAAAATTGCCGAGAGGCTGCCGGTCTGCCAGGTATACGTTATGGCTTATTATCCCGTGAATGCCAAGGCGGAATTTCCTTTTGTGCCTAGAGCGTCGATGGAAGAGATATTTCAAAAAAGGACGAATGGAGCTATTCAGGAAGCGAACAGAGCGATTGAACAGCTGGCGGTCAAGCATGGTTATACATTCATTGACGTGAACGAGGGACTGATGAATGCAGAGGGGGATTTAAAGCCGGAATATTCCAATGACGGGATTCACATGTTCGCAAACGGATATGCCGTTATTTTGAACAACTTGCAAAAATACCTTTAATCTGTCCAATTGAACCCAAACAAAGTACTTTATCTATGAAGTTGTGAGTCATTGGAAGACCTTTTGTTAATTCCTGCGAGAACGAGATCTCTTTGAATTCCTATAAAGGAGTTAAGCAAGTGAGTTCATGATTAAATAAATTGAATGCGATTTCGGGGGTTCACGGTGAAGTGCTCAACATTGACATATCCGCATAATGCTAAAAGGGGCTAAAAAAAAGGAGGAACGAAATGTATTCCAATCCGATTATTTGGGCTGACTACCCGGATCTTGATGTGATTCGGGTAGATGATACATATTATATGGTCAGTACGACCATGCATATGATGCCAGGCTGTGTCATTTTGCGTTCGTATGACCTTATTCATTGGGAAGTAGCAACGCATGTATACGATGTTTTGGATCATACGCCAGCCCAGAGTCTAGATGGGGATAAACATATTTATGGACAGGGAATGTGGGCGGCATCCATTCGTTATCATAAGGGCAATTTTTATGTATGCTTCGTAGCAAATGACACCCATAAAACGTATTTGTTCACTGCGGCACATATTAATGGACCATGGTCAAAGCAGTATGTAGAAGGCTTCTATCATGATTGCTCGTTATTATTTGATGATGATGACCGCGTTTATCTGATTCATGGCAATGCGGAAATTCATCTTATTGAATTAAATGACGATCTTACCGGCCCCAAATCAGGTGGATTGAATCGGATAATTGTTAGAGAGAAGCAGGAGTATTATCTCGGCTATGAAGGTGCCCATTTCTATAAAATAAATGGAAAATACTATGCCTTTTTCATCCATATGACACCAGCTTCAAATGGTCGTAGAACACAAGCCTGTTATGTATCAGATTCCTTAGAAGGTGAGTTTGCCGGTGGTGAGGTCTTTAATGATGACATGGGATATTTCAATTCAGGTGTAGCGCAAGGAGGGGTTGTTGATACTCCTGATGGTGAATGGTACGCTATATTGTTTCAGGATCATGGTGCCATTGGCAGAATCCCCGTAATTGTTCCTTTACGCTTTGAGAATGATTTTCCGGTATTCGCCACCAAGGTACCAAAAACGATCGAAATCCCGAGTACAAGACCAGGTTATGAATACAAGCCCCTGGTTGGAAGCGACAATTTTCACTATGAGCCGGATGCGTTTGGAAAGGTTAGCTTGAACAACTGGCAGTGGAATCATAATCCGAATGATGCGTTATGGTCAGTAACAGATAAGCCGGGAACCTATCGTATACAAACTGGGAAAATAAGCCCGAATCTGACTTTTGCAGTTAATACCCTTACACAGCGTGCAATGGGGCCAGCATGCGAAGCTATGGTTACTTTGGATGGCAGCGAACTGAACGACGGAGATTATGCTGGCATATGTTTCTTAATCAGCACATATGGTTTTATTGCACTTACCAAAGACGCAGGTCAATATTATTTGGTGATGATGGCGAGAAGCACGGATGATAGATCGATGGGTGGAAACTTGATAGACAATAAGCCCGGAACCGAATATGCGAGGATACCTGTAAACGAAAACAAGGTTACGCTGAAGGTATACGGTAATTTTGTGAATAATACAGACGAGTGCCTGTTCTACTATTGGGATAGTGAGAGATGGGTGAAGCTCGGAATTACACACCATTTGGTCTATAAGCTGGATCATTTTATGGGGTGCCGCATCGGTCTGTTTTTATTTTCTACTAAGGAAATTGGCGGTGCAGCAGGGTTTTCCAAATTTGAATACAAGGTGTTATAGGGTGGCGCCACCCAAATAAATAAATTAACGTATCGAATCAATTGATTCGATACGTTAATTGCTTATAGTTTTTTATAGGTTTCATCATCGACAGGTTCTAACCAATTCGTTTCACCCGGCGTAATCGCTAAGTGTACAAACCAACTATCTTTTGTCGCACCATGCCAATGTTTTACATGTGGTGGAATATTCACTACATCCCCTGTTTTGAGTAGTTGAGCTGGTTTTCCTTCCTCTTGATACCAACCCTCTCCGCCAGTAACTAATAAAACTTGCCCAATTTCATGAAAGTGCCAGTTATTGCGAGCTCCTGGAGCAAAAGTTACGTTCCCGATGGGTGCATTGAGTGGCGTCGCATCGGTAAACACCATTTGTAAGTAAGCATCTCCGATAAAGTATGCTTCAACCTTTTTCCCCAATGGAAAGATTGTGCTATTGTTTAATTTTTCAATTGCCATAATTTAATCCTACTTTCTTTTAATTTTTATAGATTTCTTTTGCGATATTAAATGTTGGCCAAACTTCACCGAATAAGACATCATCGTTAAGTTCAGCAAATTTTGGCGCGAATTCTCCAAGTAAGTCGCGTCCCGCTTTTTGTTTTTCTGCCATACAAATCATATCCCCATCCAATTTGATTTGTTCAAGGTTAAGTATAGGCCTTCAAGTTAACTTTAATGCAAGTAATTACGCGATGAAACTTTAATGTGTACGGTGTAGTTGCTTTGGTTTTTATTAGTGAAATAAAAACAATGGCTTCATGTCCGCTTTATGTGTATCTTATGAGTAGAAATAAATACATAAAACGAGGTGGAGCATGACTTATTCAATTGGAGAATTTGCAACTATCGTCGGTGTAAATAAAAGTGCGCTCAGATACTATGAAATGGAAGGGCTAATCACTCCACTTCGAAATGAAAATAATTTACGCGTATTTACCGATTCTGATATCGGCTGGGTTCAATTTTTGCTTCATTTGAAAGCTTCAGGAATGTCGATGACAGAGCTAAAGAATTATACCGAGTGGCGTGCAATGGGTGATAAAACCATTCCTGAAAGGCTTGATTTACTTGAACAGCGTAAACGTCTCGTGGAACTAGAGATTCAAGCTTTGCAACAAAATCTGGATATTTTGAATCGTAAGATTGTTTTCTATAAAGATCAGTTCGAGGGGAATAAATACGAATTCGTCCTTTATCCCAAAGATAAAGAAGAAATAGCGAAATCATAAAATTAGCTTTGGAGGCTGATGGAAAACTTTTTCATAAAGAAAAAGCTTCCATGAGCCTCTTTTTTGTGATTTTTGCAGGTGGTGAATCACCTCAAGATCGAGTATTATTGTGCCAAATGATAGACTCCTAATTTGTAACATTACTAGAACATAGAGTATAATGTTCAAATGCATTTATGATACCTTCGTTTACACATGATTATATTTACTTTTCGTACTGTGTCATAAATTCAAGCAATCACTTGCATAATCCAACATTAGGGGGAAGTCAGTTTTGGTTTTTAGTTCAGTCATCTTTTTATTTTTCTTTCTGCCCCTTGTTCTTACTCTGTATTTCTCAGTTCCATTCAAATTTAAAAATATTATTCTATTGATTTTTAGTTTGGTCTTCTATGCTTGGGGTGAACCAACGTATGTCGTTCTAATGATCGTGTCCATTCTCATTAACTATGGTTATGGGATTTGGATAGATAGGGCGGAGCACAACGAGAACAAGAGAGTTTATATTCTAGCATCAGCAATCGTTGTGAATGTCGGGCTTCTTGGTTATTTCAAATATGCTAACTTCATCGTTGATATCATTAATTCCACCTTGAATACGAATCTTCAGTTGCAACCGATACCACTGCCAATAGGCATTTCTTTTTATACGTTTCATGCGCTCAGTTATTTAATTGATGTATATAGAAAAAAAGAAAAAGCACAACGAAATCTTTTCAAATTGTCACTTTATATTACTTTTTTCCCGCAGCTTGTAGCAGGTCCCATTATTCGTTACAATGCTGTCGCTAATCAGCTAAGCAAACGGGTATTCTCTTCCACACAATTCGCTGAGGGGATTCAACGATTTATTCTAGGATTATCCAAAAAAATACTATTAGCCAACCCTCTCGGAGCTGTAGCGGATACCGTGTTCATGACGTCTACAACGGACCTTTCAACCGGCAGCGCATGGATTGGCATTATGGCTTATACGTTACAAATCTATTTCGATTTCTCAGGCTACAGCGATATGGCAATCGGTTTAGCCAAGATGTTCGGGTTCGAATTTGCAGAGAATTTCAATTATCCATATATAGCTAAGAGCATTTCGGAATTCTGGAGACGCTGGCATATCTCGCTTGGCAGTTGGTTCCGAGATTATGTGTATATCCCGCTCGGCGGAAGCAGAGTTGCTCGATGGAAGATGTATCGCAACTTGTTTATTGTGTGGGCACTAACGGGGTTTTGGCACGGAGCTAGCTGGGCATTCATTGCTTGGGGCGTATACTACGGTATTCTTATCGCTTTAGAAAAAGCGGGCTTAGAGAAGCTGCTTTCTAAACTTTATCCATTCAATCATGTTGTTGTGCTGCTGCTTGTCATGATAGGGTGGGTGTTCTTCCGCGCTGACAACTTTGGCTACGCAACAGATTTCATTGCTGCCATGTTCTATTCCCGTGGCGAAGAGCTATTCGATGCTCAAGCACTCTCGCTGCTATCTTTGAATTGGTTCCATTATGCCATTGCTATTATAGTTGCTATGCCAGTATTTCCGAAGCTGCAGAAGCTGCAATTCAACAAGTCGATCACCAAAGTACAAGGGGTTATTGCATTACTTTTCTATTTTTTCTTATTCGCGGAAGTGATCTTGTATCTGATTAATTCAACGTATAACCCTTTCTTGTATTTCAGATTCTAAATTGTTACATCAAAGACATCAAGGGAGTATCGAAGTGAATAAATCTATTTCAATTGCTTATATGGTTGCCTTTTTAGCTGTTATTTTCGGTTTCTCATTTGCCAGCCTTATCATACCGGATAGAAATTTCTCCGCCAGCGAGAATAGAACATTAAGCCAACTGCCTGCTTTCAGAGCTGATTCCTTACTCTCACGTAGCTTCTTTGAAGATATGAATCAGTATTTGAATGACCAGATTGTTTTCCGTGATGAGATGGTTAGAATGTATCAGAAGCAGCAGTATTCCAAGATGTTCAACTCCATGCTGTTCGAAAATATGCTTCACTCTAATGCTACGCTGAAACCGGAGGATGGAACAGAAGTCACGGATTCACGTATTGTGTCCAAGCTTGTGGTGACCAATAATAAGTGGATTTTGCCAGTTCCAAGCAAAATTGTTTACACCAATTATATTGATTCTGCGACTGCCAAATTAAACGAAGCGGTGAAATTTGCCGAGAATCAAGGAACAGAAACCTATTTCGTCTTCAACCCGTCGAGGACCAAAGCATTAATGCATTTGTATCCTACCTATTTGCGAACCGATTCTTATATCAAGTCCAAACAATATTTTTTGTCTAAGCTCGATAAATCGATTAACGTCGTTGATGTTGGGAAAAAGTTCGATACGTTTACGAATGCTGAGCTGGAAGAAATGTACTTGGAGACCGACCATCATTGGAATGTGAAAGGTGCCTTCACCGCGTATCAGGAAATGATTGCTCAAATCTCTAACAGGTCGCCTATATTCGAAGACAAGCCCATGTCTCTGAGCGAGATCAACATTTCTCAATTGATAGACGGTAAATTCGAAGGCAGTTATAATAATCAGTTCAATTATGTAATAAATCCGAAGAAGGCAGATCGAACGATTATTTATGAGCCTAAAATATCTTTCACATTTGCGAATTTCCAAGTCATTAATAAGGATGGCACACAAACCGTCACGGACTTTAATGATTTCTATGGGTTCAAAAGAGGGCGAAGTACGTATGCTTATGGGACCATTTATGGAGGCGACAGACAAAAAATTGCTTATGAAAATCCGCAAGCTAACAATCAATTAAATGTCCTGTTGCTTAAAGATTCGTTTATGAATCCAATTACGCCTTACTTAGCCCAACATTTCAACAAACTAACTGTTCTCGATAATCGTTATTATTCGGAATTCAGCTTGCGAAATGTACTAACGAGTGAACATTATGATATGTTAATCATTGCTTTTCACGACGATAATCTGTTTAGCGGCACTTATGATTTTGAGAAATAGAACGACAATTATGTAACTCTTAAACCATTGCTAACAGCAAGAGCCCTTTTCATCCTGTAATAGGGAGGAAAGGGCTCTTGCTCGTTCACAGGAATTCTAAGGGGGACGATAGTCTTATTGAAGCTGATGAATAGTAGATATGATTTTTTTATTGCGATATTGCTTAGGGGTGGTGCCGATGTGCTTCTTGAAAACCTTTATGAAGTACGTTTGATCATAGAAATTAAGCCGCGAAGCAATCATCGAAATAGGGTCAGTGGTGTAATAGAGCAGATTTCTCGCTTCCTCAACACGTTCTCGCTGAATAAACTGTCTGATCGTCATTCCTGTTTCTTTCTTGAACAGATTGGAAAGGTAATTAGCGTTCAGCCCGGTGCTCTCGGAAAGCTTGTTTAGTGGGATTTCTTCATACAAATGATTGAAAATATATTCCTGGCAGGCCGCGACAGGTTTCGATAGACGGCTTTTCTTGGTCAAGTGGACGCGATCCGCGAAATCAAGCATCGCATCAGCCATTGCAACCTCAACGCTCCTCGTATCGTTTAGTTCCTCGATGTGTTGAATGTACAAATCACTCAAAGTGTACGCAAGCTCCATATATAATCCGCCGTCCATAGCTGCTCGCGTTGCGATGGCTATCGCGCAAATGGCCAGATTTTTACGACTACGAAGATGGCTGTGTTTAGATAAAACACCTGCATCCTCAAATGCGGTAGTACCCATCATATTAAGCAGTGCGGATTTATTTCCATTCCTGATATGCTGCAGAAGCAGCCTCTCGACATCCAGCATCGTATGATAAATTGAAAATTCCTTCCGGAAGGAAAGTTCTATTTGAATTAGTCTTTCGGGCTCGGGATGCTTCTCGAACCGGAAATGGTTCTCAATCACGGTGGTCATATCGAGCACTTGTCCATTGAGAACGAGGTGAGCCAGAACGCTGATATGAAGCAGTCTAGGCCCGGAGGCGAATGGGAGACGGTGCAGATATTCCTTCCATTGTGTCTGTTGATAGGTTTGTTTAAGGTCATTCACAATAGTGGCGATTGTCTCGTCTGACGGAACTTGAGCAAGAGTTGGGCCAATCACGACAGTGCCAAGCCAATTGCCCATTCGTTTGACGGGAACAATAATAAACTGTTCTGTAGCTTGAGAGGTTTGAATAAGAGGATAATCCGTCACTTTAACATGGTTGATAATAGAACGGATGAGGTTCTCGTGAGTGGTGAACAGCGGATTGATCAGATCATGCCCGCCGTAGGAGTCAGTAAGCTTCATCTCATCAGCTTGAATGAAAAAGACAGGCAGCAGGATGCTTTCATGAATTAGCTTGCACATGGAAGAAGGGTTTGAATCGGTGGATAGGGAGATCATGACGTTTTCACCTTCATTTCGTATGATTTTTTAAATGCAATGTTATCGTTTACCAATGTTAAATACTATTTTTCCGTTAATTTTACCATAAAACAGAAAAATAGCATTCTATAATGAAGAGGATTCGAAAAACCATTCGGGAGGATTAATCCATATGAAGCGTGATTTGAAAGCGCTTATTGCGCAAATGACATTAGAAGAAAAAGCAGGACTCTGCTCCGGACTCGATTTCTGGCATCTAAAAGGCATTGAACGTCTTGGTATACCGTCCATTATGGTGACGGACGGACCGCATGGCTTGCGTAAACAGAAAGGCTCTGCCGATCATGTAGGTCTTTCCGACAGCGTTCCAGCTACATGTTTTCCTTCCGCAGCTGGAATCGCTAGCTCGTGGGATAGGGAACTGATCGGCAAAGTTGGCGTTGCGCTTGGAGAGGAGTGCCAAGCCGAGAATGTGGCCGTCCTGCTGGGTCCTGGCGTGAACATTAAACGTTCCCCACTGTGTGGACGGAACTTCGAATATTTCTCAGAAGATCCTTATCTCTCTTCAGAAATGGCGGCAAGCCATATTCAAGGTGTGCAAAGCCAAGGCGTCGGTACATCGCTGAAGCATTTCGCAGTTAACAATCAGGAGCATCGGCGGATGTCCGTTGATGCCGTCGTCGATATGCGAACATTGCGTGAAATTTACCTTGCCAGCTTCGAGGGGGCCGTCGTGAAAGGTCAGCCTTGGACTGTAATGTGTTCCTACAATCAGGTTAATGGACAATATGCCTCTGAGAATGAATTTTTGCTGACAGACATTTTAAAGAATGAGTGGGGACATGAAGGCTTTGTCGTTTCGGACTGGGGAGCGGTCAACGAGCGGGATCTGGCACTTGCTGCTGGTCTTGAGCTGGAGATGCCGTCAAGCAGCGGCGTAGGCGATAAGAAAGTCATCGAAGCAGTCAAAACCGGGAAATTGTCCGAGGAAGCGCTCGATCGTGCGATTGAACGACTTCTTCGCATTATCTTCATGAGTGTGGATCAGAAGAAAGATAACGCGGTTTATGATCAGGAGGAACACCATCGTCTTGCCCGTACGGTAGCTTCGGAGAGCATGGTGCTGCTGAAGAACGAGAATCAGCTGCTGCCGCTGGGACAGGGAAACAAGGTAGCAGTTATCGGGGCATTCGCCGCAAAACCGAGATATCAGGGCGGAGGAAGCTCCCATATTACGCCGACGCAGCTGGATGAGCCGCTCGAAGAGATCAAGAAGCTTGCTGGATCTTCATCCACAATTGTTTATGCTAAAGGCTATTCGCTGGATAACGATCTGGTGGACGTAGCCTTGCTTGTGGAAGCCGAGAAAGCGGCCGGGGAAGCCGACGTCGCCATCTTATTCGCAGGTTTGCCGGATCGTTATGAGTCCGAAGGCTATGATCGAACACATTTGAGCCTTCCTGAAAACCAAAACCTATTAATTGAAGTGATCTCCCGCGTACAGAAAAATATCGTAGTCGTGCTCATGAACGGTTCTGCCATAGATATGCCCTGGAAGGACTGTGTGATGTCGATTATGGAGGCTTATCTAGGCGGGCAGGCTGTAGGCGGCGCGATCGCTGATCTGCTCTATGGCATCGTGAATCCAAGCGGCAAACTGGCCGAGACATTCCCGCAGAAGCTCAGCGATAATCCTTCATTCCTGTTTTTCCCAGGTGAAGCCGACCGCGTGGAGTATCGCGAAGGCATCTTCGTCGGCTACCGCTACTACGATACAAAGCAGGTGAAGCCGCTGTTTCCGTTCGGACATGGACTCAGCTATACGACCTTCGCATACTCGGATTTGTCTGCATCACGCAAACAAATCATGGACACAGAGAATGTAGAGGTTTTCGTTACGATTACAAATACGGGAACACGCGCCGGTAAGGAAGTTGTGCAGCTGTATGTTCGAGATGTCGAGAGCACTGTTATTCGTCCGGCTAAAGAGCTGAAGCAATTCGCGAAGGTTGAGCTCCAGCAAGGCGAGAGCAAGAAGGTAATCTTCTCGTTAGACAAGCGCGCTTTCGCATACTTTAACACTGATCTAAACGATTGGCATGTTGAAACCGGCGAATTTACGATTATTGTAGGCCGTTCGTCAGAAGCAATCGAGCTGCAGGAAACGATTTATGTGCATTCAAGTACGAAGCTTAACGTTAAGTATCATCGCAACTCGCTCCTTGGCGATCTGATGAAGAATGCAGATAAGGCGCCGATTGTTCAAGGCCTAATTCAGAAGCTACAGGAAGGCATGGGCATCTCGCTGGACTCGGAACAAGAAGGTATGGAAATGATGGAAGCGATGATGAAATATATGCCGCTGCGTGCGCTTGTTTCTTTCAGTCAAGGCGTATTTACGGAAGAGATGCTGAATGGACTGTTGCAGCAACTAAATCAACCCTAAATAAGCGAGGAATCCCTATCTCCATCAACCATAGATGGCGAGCAGCCATTCGAGAAGTAAGCATCATCTTTCGATGATGCTTTTCTTATGCTCTTCGGACACACTAGGCGACAGGGTAAGAATTTACAAGAAAACTATGCTTTTTACAGTATGAACTAAATTCTTTCTGGTGAAATATTAAAGAATGCTTTGATAAAATAAACGTTGTAATCGCTTACAAAAGTATTTTTGGAAGGATGTGAGGGAGGGCCCTGTTACGGGCTGTACAGCATCATAGTAAGACTAAATGCAAATTAACTCAAAGGAGGAAAATCAATTAAAAAACGAGAACAGCCATACTAGCATTTTATTACGAGGAGGTACTACTATGTTCAAAGAAAAACTAGTAAAAGGGGCAGCTGCTCTGGCACTCTTCTGTTCGTTGTTCTCCATTCCAATAATGCCTATCGCCAATGCTGCCGATGCCAACTGCCCGAACGGATACGTTGGTCTGACGTATGACGATGGCCCAAATGCCAGTAACACAACATCTCTGCTCAATGCTCTGAAGCAGGCTGGCTTGCGCGCAACAATGTTCAACCTCGGACAAAACGCGCAAAATTACCCGTCACTTGTGCGGGATCAAGTGAGCGCAGGTATGTGGGTTGGCAATCACTCGTATACGCATCCTCACATGACTACATTAACCAGCTCGCAAATGTCGTCGGAAATCACTCGGACACAGCAGGCGATTCAGTCGGCTACCGGAGCTGCACCTAAGCTGTTCCGTCCCCCGTACGGCGAGACCAACTCGACATTGAAATCCATCGAGGCTCAAAACGGGCTTACTGAAGTGGTGTGGAACATTGACTCCCAGGACTGGAACGGCGCCACCACCGCCCAGATCGTAGCAGCCGCGGGCAGGCTGCAAAACGGCGACGTGATCCTGATGCACGATCAATACCAGACTACGATCCAAGCGGTCCCCCAGATAGCGCAGAACCTCAAGAGCCGTGGCCTTTGCTCTGGCATGATCTCGGCGAGTACCGGCCGGGCGGTCGCGCCTGACGGCGGAAGCAACCCGGGCGGAGGTGGAGGTACTACTCCTCCAACAGGCACAGTTACGAGAGTGGAAGCCGAGAGTATGACCAAAAGCGGTCAGTACACTGGGAATATCAGCTCGCCGTTCGCCGGAGTCGCTTTATATGCCAACAATGATTCCGTGAAATACACACAGAGTTTCACGACCGGCACCCATAATTTTTCACTCCGTGGTGCTTCGAATAACTCCAATATGGCTAAAGTCGACTTGAAAATTGGCGGACAGACGAAGGGGACCTTCTACTTCGGCGGGAGCAGTCCTGCGGTGTATACGATAAACAATGTCAGTCATGGAACCGGAAATCAAGTGATTGAGCTCATTGTAACAGCCGATAACGGGACATGGGATGCTTACATTGATTATTTGGAAATCCAGTAAGAAGCACGAAGCAGTATTTGAGCTAATTGTAATTTTTAATTTGAATTGAGTTCATTTTGTAAAATGAAATCCCGGCGGGATCTTCTCCGCTGGGATTTTTTTGTGGGTATCCATGAAATTTCATCTATAACTACCAAGTTGGACTCGAGGATTCTTTTCATTCATGTCTGGAGAGAGAGGAATCCGATCAGGAGAAACAATACTATTTGTTTTTTATATACTCCACCCATTGCTCGTGCAGCTCTTTCTCAGAACGTTGAAAAATTTCATTAAAACCATTGGGATTTCTAATCACTTTATTTAACGCATCCAATCCATAATTTTCAACAATGAACTCCACAATTAAATATGAAAATTGAAATCCTTTCATTGTTTCAAAATCCCAAGTATCATTATCTAACTCTTGAAAGGACGGAATAACCAGATTATGAAGCGTATCTAAAGTACTGTCCTTAATGAATTCTTTGCTCATTCCTTTTGCCTCATATCCTCCAATACCCTGACGCGCCCATTTTGGAGCAAGTGGATTGATGTCAGTGATTAACCACATTGTGAACAAGTGTACGGTGGATGTAAGAATGGATTGATACGTATGCTCTGGTCCAGGATTCAATGGAGAAACAATTTTCAAATAATTGTCCTCAAAAGTGCCCATGAACCAATTGGGAGCATTTTCTTCTCCTACAGCTTGATGGAAGGTCGGAAGATCAGGATATATTTCAATGATAATTTTTCTGGATGGCTGATGTTTATACTTCAATGAAATTCTTTCAACATTATCCTTAAGCTCGTTAAATAAGTCGTGATGAACCTTCTTCAGACTATCATTCATGTCATTTGTTTCACTTTTATTTACTATTGATATCATATCTTGAATAGACATTATGGCAATGTCACCCCATTCTTTTAAATCTCTTCTTAATTTCTCTAATGATCGGTACAGCCTGTTCTTTACTGCACTCTCGCGCATTCCAACGATCTTGGAAATTTCCGATAATGTACAGTCTACAAAAAAACGTAATGAAATAATCTGTTGGTCTAGCTCATTTAGTTTTTTTAATGCAGAACTAATATCAATCCTAATTTCAACATACTTTGCAAAATCAAGAGAAATGGATTGTGATTCGTAACCTGTAAAATCATATGGGATTTCTTTTTTTCGTGATAAAGCTCGAAATTCATTTTTTACTAAATTCTCAGCAATTTTGAAAATCCAAGTGAATAAACTGGAATTTTCTTTAAAAGTATGAATGTTTTCTATTGCCCTTAAGAACACTTGTTGTGTTAAGTCATCCGCAACCATAGGATTTACTTTCAATGAGAGATATTTACGAATTCTATTACGATATTGATAATAGGTGATTTCAAATTTTTTGATATTGCCCTGTTCATCCGGATAAACAGGGCTTTTGTCGTGAGCTCCTGACATTGTAAGAACCTCCTCTTGACCTTACATACAATTAGACACCGCAAGGAGATAAAAAGCCACACACAAGTAAAAAATATTTTTGAGTGACGAAAAGTTGATGATGGTAACCGAGAATATAACTTATAGGGATTGGCAGGATAACTTTGGATGTTAGTCTAAGAGAATTAATCGAAAGTCATATTTAATACGGAGGTATCCAAATGAGTGAAATAACTATACTGACTCCAGAACAATTATCAGCGATGGAAAGTGATATTTTTTCAATAGACCATGTACAAATTCCGATTTATGGCGACTTACTGCAGGCTGCAGAATAGTATCAGAAAATGTTTGGAGTAGGCGAAAATCTCCCTAGTGCCAATGATGATGCTTGGTTCGCAGGTATCCCAACTAGCAAGGGGAATCTATTCTTACTAAAAACGGAGGAATCGAACTCCAATGCTAACTTTTCGAATGATGGCAGAGAATTTCCTGTAATTATGTTTAAAACTTTTAAGATTGATTCGATTCACCAAAAATTACAGGAACAGAATGTTCGAATTGCAGCTTTTGATGAACCAAAAGATGGTGAAGATTACTTTAGGTTTTTAAAATTTTACGATCCATGGGGGAATATGCTTGGGTTTATTCAAGACCCAGTAACTGTTCCGTGGTATGGAACGCGGTAATCGATCATTAAACTAACGGGACACGATAGTTCAGCCGCGGAAGGGCTGCCACATGGCAGCCCTTCGCTACGCTAAGGGCAGGTTAGTTTAACAACATTTTTATCTTGTGGTAGTATTAGGATAAGATTTTTGAAAGTTTAACAGGCAACTTACAATTGTATTCACGTTTGGATATTTAAGTATAAGGAGGAAATATGAAAAAAGTAAATTGGATTTTAAGCATATTTTTTATTGCAATTTTGGCTACTTTTATCGTAATTACAATTCGAAATAAAGAATCAAATAAATCTGATACAAACGCTATTGATGTCAATTCCAAAGATTTAATTATACAAAGTTCAAATAAGCCAATAACAGAAAATAAAAAGGATATTCAAGAATTGCAAAACAATGATTCTATTGTTATTCGTGCAAATGGGTTGAAAAATAATGAGTTGGTTATCAAAATGGATCGTATGGAAATAACAGATGAATACGAAACTATACTTAAAATCTATAATGAGGCAAATTTTAACTATTATTCGGCAACTATTCAGAGTGAAATGGAAATCCGAGAACAAGAATTGAAAAAGAGAATTATGCTTCAATACGCAGAGCAATTAGGAATTGCAGTTTCGGAAAGTGATTGGGAATCGTATGTGAAAAACGTTAACGATATAAAAGATGAGCGAATGACTAACTATTTTAATTTTATTTTAGAAGCTCGAAAATTAACGGAACAAGAATATTGGAATGATTTATTAACTATACAGAATCAAAAAACAGGATTAATACTTGGTAGATTATTAGCTGAACTTGGACAGGTAAAGTTTTATGATTTACAAAATTTATTGTGGGGTGAGTACAAAAGTTCAAAATCAAAAATAAATTAAGAATCCCTCTATTTCCAAATCCTGAGTTTGATCAAAGGATATTGCGAATTATCAGACCGATCTTCATTAAGCTATCTGGGAACGATAGTTTAACAAAACAAGGAGCAGATTTGCCATGGCAGCTGCTCCTTGTTTATTAAGCTCCCATGGAAGAACGCAAATACTTCCATAATCTGTGGTGTCGTGTGAGCGGCATGGATGGCTAACGGGTAGGTTAGCGTAATAGAGGGCATTGTTATAAAATGGGTGTAACTTGCATTTTGGGGGCCTGATAGCATGTTAGATAAAATTGAAGCACACCGATTCTTGTATCGATTTATTAAGTATCAAATACCCATTTCTGAATTAGAACAGTGGTTATATAGTCATTACGAGTTAGAAAACCTTCTTGGAAAAAACGAATATCTTGACTTTGTTTCTAGAGACTACAGAAGTAAATATTCGTTTAATGAGACCGAGAAGCAAATCAGAAAACTGATAGACCCTGGCTTATTTGAACAAGAAAGAATACTGAGTTTGCTAAATAGATTGGATCAAAATGATAACGAGTCCTTAAGAATAATGGAAATATTGTACGATGATTACTGTGAAGGGTTTACTTTTCTTAGGTACATTGCGTTGTACTTCATTACGACCAATGAAGAATATATAGTAGTATTAAAAAACGATCAAACAAGGCTTCAACAATATCTGGTCCCTATAAAAGTCGAGGCAAAGAGGTTAAGAGTCTTTTTTGAAAATGATGAACTTTCAATAATAGGTGAGAATGACTATTTTGACGGCAGAAAAGAAGCAGATCGAATAGAGCTGCACAGTGTAAACGACATGTTGGCTGCCAATCAAAAAGAACCCTGAATCATTACGCTAACGGGTACTATAGCTTAACAATCACCAATTCGAGGCTGCCGGCATGAAACGGCAGCCTCGTTGAACTATCGGGCAGTATAGCGGAGCAAATGATGTAAAGGGTTTTTCCTTAATACTAGAGAATATTACCTCAGAGGTGATTATGTTGAAATTTAAATTAGACTTGGAATATACACCTAGATCTCCAAAGCATGGACTTCCTTTTACCGAATCTAGCCATTTACGATCAGCTTCATCGTATGAACTTAATACTAAGGAAATAGGAATAGCTTTAGTAGACCTATGGAATTTTGGTTGGGATGATGGCCCTCTTGTTACATCCCTTGGATGGGAATTAAGTACGGAAAGAGGGGTATCGCATGCATTAAGGAAGAAGGAGATCATAACAAATCGAATTGCTCCCGCCATTAGTGAACTGAGACAATTAGGAGTTCAAATATTTCATTGTAATCATGCTCCATTTTTGAACAGTTTTCCTCAATGGCTTAATTCAACAACAGAAGAAGAACGTAGGAAACTTGAATCTCCAGGCAACCGGCACATCGATGTTAAGGTAGCTAATAATGTTTTCCCAGAAAAAGAGTGGCGACAAGAATGGAGTTAAAGGCATTCAAATGATGTGTACCATTTAGATTGGTCTAATCTACAAATCGAAACGTATTCCCAAATACAGATTCCTCAGATAGTGCAACCCCAAGATCGAGATTTATTGGTTTATTCAAAAGAACAATTTCATCGGCTTCTTACTCAACATAATATTCGAGTTCTTTTCTATATGGGATTTGAGACAGACGAATGCATTACTCATAGTGATTATGGAATTATTAATATGCACTCTTACGGGTATAAGACAAATATCGTCCGCGATTGTACAACTACATATGAATCTGCTGAAACAATTGAAGGATTATGGAGAACAAAGGTCGCTATTGAACAGATAGAGAAGAGATGGGGATATTCCATAAATGCATACGATTTACTGCGAGGGATTAAAAGTTCAGATCGTTGAACTAACTGGCAGGATAGTTGAATCATTTCACGAATACCTCAAATATGGAAGATTTGCGAAATACATAAATAAGGCGTTAGATGTAATTACTAGAAAACCATAAAAACTAATAAATCACTGAATAAGTTATGCTCTGACTATGATAAATAAGAGGTGGAAATATGAAGCACTGTTCTAAATGTCAAAGCATAAAAGTCAAACAGATAAGTTCATTTCATACAAGACTCTTACTTTCCATCTACTTATTTTTGAATTTTTACTTTTTTACAGGTGCCATTGACTATGGAGCGTTGATTGCATTAATTCCTTTTATTATCCCTTATTCACACAGATGCTCTGACTGTAATACAACATTTTTTGGATTGCCCAGAATTAACTTAAATAACTTTTGGGTAGGGAATAATCCTGATATATATTTGCTTGCAATGTCACCTTCAATACTATTAATTACACTCTTAATACTGAACTTTCCAAATACAGGACTAGGACGTATATTATATTTACCAAATATATACTTTCTTAATAGTGTGATTGTCCTTATATATTTATTTAAATTTAGAAAACGTAATGGAACATCAAACTTTATATCATGGGTATTGTTATTACTAGTAACTGTAGTTCTTTCTGTATGGTTTTATCCTCAAGAATATGGTGAAGGGATATTAAAAAGGATTTTTGCCTAATAACTCGAATGGGGTTATGCTTCGAAGCGAGTAACTTCATCTAACAATGTGTTCACGCATCGGCGGACAAGCCGCCTCGGTCTCGGAAGCAAAGTCGGAGAAGTGAATGCCTGGTCACACCAGCACCACCAAACCGCATCGCATCATTAAACTAACGGAGAACGATAGCACAGCGATAGAACCGATCCATCGCTTTTTTTGCTTGCTGGAAATCAGCTCAACTAACAGGCAGTTATGTTGCAACTCAAGCGAAAAAGGTAAAAATAACTAATTGGCGAATTTTATTTCGTTAGGGATTTATTACAGTGAGGTGCGAATATGTTGAGAATTCGAACAGCGGCAGGGTCTATGATAATTAAGGATGAGCAATTACTCGTATTAAGAAGAACTGGTGTTCAAGGGGAATTCTATGTTCTTCCAGGTGGCGGACAGGAACATGGTCAAAGCATTCAAAAAACTTTGATTAGAGAAGTGTTCGAAGAGGTAAGTTTAAAGGTGGAAATTGAAGAACTTCTCTTTATTAATGAATTCATCGCTAAGAGGGATTCCTTATTCCCTGACTTAGAACCAGATGTTCATCAAATTGATTTTACATTTTAGTGTAAGGTCACGTCGAAGCACGAAGCGAAGGTAGGTGAAAACCCTGACGTTCATCAAGTGGGTATTGCTTGGATTCCACTGAGTGAAATAACCGATTATAAATTGCATCCAAACAATGACGTTAATTTTATTCTAGGAGCACCTACACGTAATGTGTTGTCAGAGTGGATTGCGAATCAATACGAGGACACCTACATTTATACAAGGATAGGTTAAACTAACGAAGAACAATAGTTCAACTAACAAGGAGCAGATTGCTGCGGCAACTGCTCTCTTTCTTTGCTAATCTAAAAGGTAAGAAAATTCAGTGGGTTCATCGAATTGTTAATTAGTATCATCTTCTTTTGGGAGGGTTTATTTTGCATGAAGTGAGAACATGCCTGCCTGAAGACAGAATTATATGAAGTATACATACTCTAGAGCATAGAGGTCAAGGATTAGGAAAAAGACTTATAAAGGAGCTACTCTCCAAAGCAGAAGAAAACAATGTAACACGAACTTTGGTTGGATCCTCAAATAAACGGTGGCAACAAACAGCAAGCTTTTATGATCAACTTGGATTTAATATGTGGTACGTACAAATGTATAAATAACTTTGTACTTCACATCGGTTTACGATACAGCAAATCATACGCGCCCAAGAGTGCTCAATGAACGTACTGACGTTTTTGGTTTGGTCACCGAAAAACTTCTCCAAAATGGGGTGAAGACCCTTTTTTATATTCTAATATCCTGGGCTTAGATTTCTGCAAAATGCTCAATTAAATAATGCCACTTCTCATTAATTGAGGCATGTTTTTTGATATAATAAGAGGAATGAATACAGAACATATTGAACAAGGAGAAAACATGAAAAGTTACGATTTTTTGCCGATTATACTTGGAAGTGATGAAAATGCATATGGAAACGTAAGACTGATCCAAGAGGCTTACCAGATCAAGCCGCTGTTGCTGTGCACCCGGCTGTTAATCCCAACGATGAACAGCAAATTGTTTGATCTCATTCAAATCGATCGATTTGACCATGATACAGTATTTCCAGGCGCTCTGCTTTCCATATTGGAAAAACATACGGCTCCGAATAGAAAAATAGTCGTTATTCCTTGTTCGGATTATTATGCTGCGTTGTTGTCACGGCATTATAGCAAATTCAAAGGACTTATTGGGAATCATTTTATTTCCGAGGCTTTGCTTGATACGTTTGATACGAAAGATAAATTTTATAAACTATGTGAAAAACATAGACTGGATTATCCGAAAACGATTGTTTGTGAACCGCATGAGCGTGAAAGAGCGCTGGAACAAATGGATTTTCAATTTCCAATCGTCGTAAAGCCTGAAAACAGCAATGCCTACGCGTATTTGCACTGTCATTTTGAAGGTAAAAAGAAGGTGTTTTTCTTTAACACTAAGGATGAGTATTTATTGATGGTCAAAAACATGAATACTTCCGATTATAAAGGAAAGTTAATTATACAGGAATTTATTCCTGGCGATGACAGCTCGATGCGTGTTATCAATAGCTACTCCGATGACAACGGGAATGTGAGAATAATGTGTCTTGGCCAGCCAGTACTTGAGGAATATGCGCCGAAAACACTTGGCAACTATGCTGCGATTATTTCCCGATCTGATATGGACATTTACCAAAAGGTAAAGACATTTCTTGAGGATATTGGTTATGTCGGTTTTTCCAATATTGATATGAAATATGACAGCAGAACAGGCAAATATATGATGTTCGAAATTAACCCGAGACTAGGCAGAAGCAGTTTTTTTGTCAGGGCAGCAGGTCTTAACATGATAGCTGCGCTGATAGATAATGTCGTTTACGGAATAGATAATGACTGCATATACAGTGACAAAACAGCCCTATGGACAAATGTACCGAATCTCGTATTGCGAAAATATGTGACTGAACCGGCATTATCTGCTGAAATTAAAAATCTGTACAAACAGAAAAAAGTGCTCAAATCACTTTGGTTTAAAAAAGACTTGAACCTGAAACGCATTTTAAGAGTCTCACGATATTATTTTGGCCATATAAACAATTACCGACGATATTATTTTAACAAGGGACAAGCTGTATCTACCGAAATGAGAGGATAGGTAACCATTTATTTTGAATAATTGAAATTGGAACAATGGATACCAGCGATTATGGGTGTATCCCTCATCCGTAATCGCTGATTTCTCTAAATTTGCAATTATTAATCCAGAATTATCCATAGTAAACAAAGAGGTTCAACCAGAAAGATCTGGCTGAACCTCTAATACGAAAGTTATGGGAAGAAAGCTTAACGTTGAAACACTACTTACTATTAATAGACCATAATAAATTAAAGAATTTCATCAATGGATCGGTTTTTTACGATATTTATAACAAAAATGCCTAAATCATCATAGCTCATTGTATGTAATTTCTCTTTGAAAGCCTGTGGAATAGTTTCTTTCTCAAAAATGACTTTGATAATATCCATTACCAATTCAACTCTAGCCTGATGCCGTTCATTGGTTTCAATGCTCACTCATTTATTCTCCTGTTCTAGTTAAATGTTTTTCTCTCTTGACTACCTATAGTGTAAATTGATGATTGCCAATTTTCTTGGTGACTGGACGCGACTTGAACCATGCCGAACTAGTGATACTTGGATTAAAGTAGAACAATGCATTGCCGGTAGGGTCCACCCCTTTTACAGCTTCTTTTGCAGCCTTGAATGCCGTTTGATTCGGAATAAGCCAGTACTGTCCGTTTTTTACGGCGGAGAAAGCATTTGGCTCCATAATGACTCCTTTTACTGTATTCGGAAACTTTGAGGATTGGAGTCGATTCATTACGACCGCACCGACCGCCACTTGACCTTTATATTGTTCCCCTCTCGCCTCGGCATAGATGACACGCGCAAGCATGGAAAGCTCTATTTTGTTGACCGTCAATTTATTGAGCTTCGCCCATGTTCTCGGGCCAACAACGCCGTCACTCTGGAGACCGTTATTTTTCTGAAAACGTTGAACCGCGCTGCGGGTGGCGTTACCAAAACTTGTATCTATGGGCAAATTGTAATAACCGATCGTCTGAAGCCGGAACTGCAGATCCGGAATGTCCTGCCCCACACTGCCGAATTTCAAGACAGGTGAAGCGTCTACTTTGTGATTTGCTGTGGTTGCGGTAACGAGTAATAGTAGAGCGAATAATGCCAAAAGTCTGTACATGATGTTCAAATCCCTCCGTTTGCTAATAATAGGTAATCTATTGAATGGCTTAGAGCGCTTATTCTATCACAGCATGAATAGGATAATCTTGTTAAGATTTTCTCATATATGTCCCCCCCCTGAAAAAAAGGAAATGCATCGAATTATTATTATATTAACGATGATTATGACTACAAAATAATTTAAAACCGCAAATAACGGATAGTAGGAGTGTACAATGCAGGGTGATATTGAATTAGCAATGGAAAAAATAGAACAGCTTAATTTTCGTAATCAAAGAGCTATGATGGAATTAGTAAAAAGAAGTTTAAAATTAAATGATGATGAATTTACTAAAGAATTGCTTGTAGCTTACGCTCATCAAAACCCTATACATATTTTAGAGGTAGCAGTTGCACTGCAATATGAAGAAATCATTAAGGCGCTCCCAGATAAATTTGCTTAATAGGGTAACGATAATTGAACGATGCAAGGAGCAGCTTGCCGCAGCAGCTGCTCCTTGTTTTTAATAATCTCTTATTTCGCTCATCACCTTGTTGGAAGCCAAAAGTTGACATTCGAACAGACATAACCCCCTGAAATCGACAAAATTTGACGAATAGTAATAAGAGTTATACATAAGGAGTGAAACTCGATAGTGAATAATTACAAAAGCTTCATTCAAAATCAAATCAAAAAAGTAACGTCATCCGCTTCCGGACTTATTTCTTCAAAAAGTGAAGAACAAGAAGGAGGTACTATAGAACTCAATTCACAATCTTATGTTGAGCTGAAAGCAATCGCCGATAAACAGCATACGACAGTGCAAACGATCGTTAATGGAATCATTGTTCAATACTTAGCAAGTGCCCCAAACGAATTAATCCCATTCTCAGTGGATCAAAAGGAAGATAACCCGCTTCTGTATTTGGATGGTATTTGCAAACTAAAGGATTAAGGAGTGCAAACATATGGATAACCAATTGAACATTCAAGATACAATATTTCTTGATGAAACAGCTTTAGCCGCTTTAATGAACCCTGAAGACCCACGTTATGTGAAAGCTCGTTCCCTGTTTTCGGACTTGCATGATCTTGAACGTAATTACGTAACAACAAACTCCATTATATCTGATCTTCACGAATGGCTTCGCAATGAATACAGCTATCAGCAGGCAGAATATTTTCTGAATGCAATTGATAAGGCAGTGAGTAGAGGCAAGCTGGCGGTCATCTCAAGCGGTCCTGAATTTGATAGGGAATCGCGCAGATTGCTTATGGACAGGCCCGAGCTCCATTTCTCACTCAGCGAAGCATTCACAGCTGTGACCATGTCTTATTATCAGGTGAAACGCATCTTTACTTTTAATCGCAATTACATGATGCTTGCTAATCTGGATAAGGATATTCGAATCATTCCATCTAATTAATAGCTTTAAGATAAATACAGCCTGCTCTCTTGAGAGAGCGGCTGTATTTATTTCGTTGCAATGACGTAAATCGCTTATTCCTCCACTTCTGATTACACCCTCATTAACGACGCTTAAGGACTTGTTTCTCTTTAGAAATATGTAGACCGATATCTGGAATCATTGGATCTCTACCATGAGTAGATTTAATAAGCAGCCTCTAGATCAAGTCCCACGGGCAGGATAATTGATTAGTGAAAGCGAATATAAATCAGATTATATTCAAAGTAGGTGAGGTTATGAGAAGAGTTTTAATTGTTATTTTTTTGTCTTTACTTTTATCTGGTTGTAGTACACAAGAAGATAACCAAACATCTAAAGATAACCATGAACTTTTAGAGAATAAAAATTTTATCAAAAAGGTTCAGGGACATTGGGTAAATGCAAGTGAAAAAGATATGTACTTAGGTTTAGATGACGGGATAGAACATATTGGTATCATTAATGGTCAACTATTGAGCAAAGCGGAATATGAGGTAACAGAAGTAAACCTAATGGAACAATACATCATAATTCACGGGTTCAGTATGGATATTTCTTACGATGAAGAGTCTATGAGTGAAGAATTTATTAGTAAACTCTATTTAGTTGATGATGGAGAACAACTTATTTATGTATATGATTATCTGGACAAGAAAGTTGAAAGTACATGGACTAGATAAGAAAATGAATGGTGTTGCATCGGCAGTTCCACTCAGCTACGGGAAGGAAACTTCCATAAAAAGTGGAATGTTATTTTAAACATATCAATATTTTTGCACTGATCTTTCATCCGATTTAGCGGGAGTGTATGTGTATGGATAATAATCGAAATTGGTCAGGCAATTATAGGTATAGCGCTTCGGAACTCCATGTTCCGGAAACTGTGGCACAAGTACAAGAATTAGTAGCTCGTAGCAGTCAAATCAAGGCACTTGGCACTCGCCATTCGTTCAATGACATCGCTGATTGTTCCGAGAGCCTTCTCTCTCTTCAGAAGCTTAACCGAGTAATTGAACTAGACCATAAACGAAGTAAGGTTACGGTCGAGGCTGGTATTAGATATGGTGATCTGTGTCAATATCTGCACGGATATGGCTTTGCTTTGCATAATTTGGCGTCGTTGCCGCACATTACAATTGCAGGAGCATGCGCAACGGGAACACATGGTTCTGGTGACCAGAACGGTAATCTTTCATCAGCGGTGCATTCCATGGAAGTTGTCAAAGCGGATGGGGAGAGAGTCGTTTTCTCTCGTGACCAACAAGAAGGTCTCATTGCTGGAGCGGTCGTGGGACTTGGAGGAATTGGAATTATCACGCAAATTACGCTAGATGTGGTTCCCACATTTCAGATGAGGCAATTCGTATTCGATAATTTGCCTTTCGTGCAACTTAAAGATCATTTTGATGATATTTTCTCTAGTGCTTACAGTGTTAGTCTATTTACGGATTGGAAAACAGCGTCATTCAATCAAGTCTGGCTAAAGCAGAAAATAACAGATCATGACCCTGCTTCAGTGGAATCACATTTTTTTGGCGCTAAGCTGGCAACCGAGCATCGACATCCAGTACCAGGCCACTCTGCAGACAATTGCAGCGAGCAGTTGGGTATTTCCGGGCCATGGCATGAACGGCTGCCTCACTTCCGCATGGACTTCACGCCAAGCGCTGGTGAAGAACTGCAAAGTGAATATTTCGTGTCGCGCCAAGATGCCTATCATGCACTATGTGCGATTGACCGAATACGGGACATCATATCGCCACATCTTTATGTGTCCGAGATTCGCACGATTGCGGAAGACAATCTGTGGATGAGCCCTTGTTACAAGCAGGATTCGGTGGCTATTCACTTTACGTGGAAGGCGGATTGGGAGGCTGTCCGGCAAATATTACCGATAATCGAGGAACAGCTTGCGCCTTTCCATGCCCGTCCTCATTGGGCAAAGTTGTTTGCTATGCCGCCCGTCCATCTACAATCACTATACGAGAAGCTGCCCGATTTTAAACAATTACTTCTTCAATTCGACCCCAACGGAAAGTTCTGCAACGCCTTCTTGAAAAACTATATTATGGAGAACTATTCATAGTTACCAAATCAGCGATATTAGAACAAACATGGAGCAGTATGCTACGGCAGCTGCTCCCCTTTATTTATTAAAGCTAACCCACAAGTGGGCAGAAAATCACACATCGTGGTCCTTATTTTATTGTTAAATGTATGCCATTATATTTCTAGGGGTGATTGGATGTTTACTGAATTCAATTTGACGGATGACCGCCCAGCCTATACCCAGGTAAAGGAATATATGAAACGTTTAATTACTGTAGGCGTATTGCAAGCGAATCAGAAACTCCCGTCCACGCGTGAACTCAGTACTTTGTTGAATGTCAGTAGAAATACGGTAGTTAGTGCTTACGATGATTTGAAAGACGAAGGATTCGTATATGTAGATAAAGGAAAAGGGAGCTTTGTTGCTCAAATATGGGGCGAGGCAGTAACTGCACAATCATGGCAGCTTAATTGGAAGCAGAACATTAGTGATCAAGCGAAGATTGCTGAAGAGCTGGATCTTATTAAGCATGGGATTCGCTCGATTAAAGGGGAAATCAATTTTACAAGTATCGCACCGGATGAAAAATTGTTTGATCTCGATAATGTCAAACGAGCTTTTTTAGATCGGATGTCCATTGAGGGTGAAATCATCTTAAACTATGGATATGCGCAAGGCTATAAACCGTTAATGGAATATTTGCTTCGATACTTGGAGAATAAAGGGGTTAATCTAGAGGGTAAGGAAATCCTGATTACGAATGGTTTTACAGAAGGGTTAGACCTCATATTGTCGGCTTTAATCCAGAAAAATGGGCGTGTCATTTGCGAGAATCCTACTCATCATGCAGCTATTAAAATTTTTAAAATGCATGGATTTGAAATTACGGGTATTGAGATGGAGCAGGATGGGATCAATCTTGTGGAACTGGAGAAAGAATTGTCAGAACGACCATTTGATTTAGCCTATCTTGTGCCTTCTTATCATAATCCAACTGGTATTGTGATGTCTCCTCATAAACGAACGGAAGTTATCAAGCTGCTCCATAAATATCAAGTCCCGCTGATAGAAGACGGTTTCAACGAGGAACTAAGATATTCAGGATCCCACATTGCCCCTTTAATTGCATGCAACGGTAATGGAAACAGTGTCATATATATAGGCAGTTTTTCTAAAATTCTTTTCCCAGGCCTTCGGGTTGGATGGGTTTTGGCGGATAAAGAGTTCATCTATTATCTTGAAAGCGTTAAAAGAGCGCAAAGCATTCACACCTCCACGCTAGATCAATCCTTGCTTTATCAATATCTTCATAATGGCAATTTCGAGAAATATTTGAAAAAAGCTAAAGCTGAATATAAGCGGAAGTGTGAATTAGTTATTCGGTGCTGTAGAGCGTTTATTCCGTTAAAGCGGCTTTCAGGCGACGGAGGACTACACGTGTTTATTGAATTCGATGATAATTTTGATACCAATGTCCTGTTAGATTGCTGTCGTCGCAATGGGGTTATATTTACACCGGGCAACATTTTTTTTACGAATAATAAAGGCCATCATACGATGCGTCTTGGTTTCTCAAGAGTTGCAGATGAGGACATCATAAAAGGGATTCAAATCATAGGTGATACAGCTAAACAAATGATGAAGGAGGTTCAGTTATGAAAGTTGGTGTAATTATGGGGGGTATTTCATCAGAAAGAGAGGTATCCCTTATGACTGGTAAAGAAATGATTGCTAATTTGGATAGAGAAAAATATGAGTTGTATCCGATTGAAATCAATAGTAAGGACGAACTCGTTGAAAAAGTGAAAAATATGGATGTGGCACTGCTTGCGCTTCATGGAAAGTATGGTGAAGATGGAACGATTCAAGGAGCACTTGAAACAGTTGGCGTTCCTTATACCGGGTGCGGCGTTTTATCGAGCAGTTTGAGCATGGATAAGAATATTTCCAAAAAACTATTTCGTAATGAAGGCATCGATACTCCTGATTGGATTCATCTAAGTAGTGCAGATGAATTATGTATGGAAGAGGTCGAACGACTGGGATATCCGGTTATTGTGAAGCCAAATTCAGGTGGTTCGAGTATAGGAATCCAAATAATAAAAAACAAAGAAACGTTAATACCTGTGTTACATGAAACTTTTCAATGGGATGATGAAGTGTTGATCGAGCAATATATTAGAGGTGAAGAGATAACCTGCTCCATTTTAAACGGAAAACTTCTTCCCATCATCACTATACGGTCTCAATCCGAATTTTTTGATTACTCTTCCAAGTATGACGACGGCGGTGCTGATGAACAAGTGATCCAATTGCCAACCGATATTTTTGAGCGAGTCCGTGATTCTGCACTAGGTTGTTATAAAACATTGAAATGCAGCATTTACGCCCGAATCGATATGATTCTTAAAGATGGAATTCCTTATGTCATGGAAGTGAATACACTACCTGGCTTGACGAAAAATAGCCTTCTTCCTAAAAGTGCGAAAGCTGCGGGGATTTCATTCAGTCAACTGTTGGATTCTATAATTGAATACTCACTTAATGAAAGAAAGAGATAAATCAAAGGCCATAGAAACGGACAGGTTAGTTCAATAAAAATGATTTTTAACTATACATTGCGTTTAGCTTATGTTGAAATAATGAGGAGTGAATTAGCTGTGTTTGATGGGCATGGAGGAATGGGGAATGTCTTTTATTAAGGGAATAGAATTATGCCATCGATTTCATTTGGAATTCGTTGAACCTGTAATGGCGGGCAATTACTCTTTTTTGTCATATTCATCAGCTCTAATGGGTCCTGGCAGCGAAGTCCTCGGATATGATACAGAAATGTCGACTGATCACGATTGGGTGCCCCGGGTATATCTTTTTCTAAACCAACTAGATAGCGGGTATTCAGAACAAATACAATCAACTCTGCACAAGCAAGCTCCGAAACAGTTCTATGGTTTCCTCGTAGATATAAGGAAGAGCGTAATTACAACGGTTCCGAGGTTCATCGAAAGTCACTTGGGTGTTAATAAAGATGAACGATTAGAATTAGTAGATTGGCTAACATTTCCTTCGCAGTCACTTCTCGAAATAACACAGGGAGAAGTTTATAGGGATGATAACGGCCAGCTTTCCACATTACGCAAACAATTCGAATATTACCCTCACGATATATGGTTGTATTTAATGGCGTCAAGTTGGCAACGAATCGGTCAAGAAGAACATCTTATGCTTCGTTCGGGTTTTATAGGCGATGAGCTTGGATCAGCTATTATCGCTTCACGCCTAGTCCGCGATATCATCAATCTCTGCTTTCTCATGGAGCGTCAATATGCACCTTATCCAAAATGGTTTGGTACTGCATTTAAACGTTTGAAATGTTCTGATCAAATAATGACTCATCTTTGGACTGCTCAAACGGCAGTTACATGGAGAGAACGCGAGCATGCTTTGAATAATGCTTACAAACATCTATCAAGTATGCACAACGGATTAGGGCTCACTGAAAAGATTCCTGATGACGTTTCAACCTTTTTTGATCGTCCCTTTAAAGTAATGAACGGTGGAGAAATAGCTAGCCTCATTGTAAATCAAATTGAGGATATAGACATTAAACAGTTATCCCAAAAACGTTTGATTGGAAACATAGACCAGATTACAGACAACACGGATTTCAGAAAAATGAATAAGTGGTCTGAGGGAGAAGAAGAATGTATAAGAAAAGATTTGAAAAATCTATTTAAACCCAGTTTGTAAACGAAAAGGGATCAATAGCTCAAACTTTGAAAGGCTGCTACGGCAGCCTTTTGTTATAGAAAGTGTTGATTGGGTTAAGATGTACTCTACTTGTAGCTTTTAAAAACATCCGTTACATACAATGCGGAGAACCGTATTGATAACAAGTATTTGGTGGTGATACTAAAAAGTCTACATTAGTGTATAGAGAAAAAACCATTCCTAACAATGGAATGGTTCTTTGGAATTGTTACTATTCATTTTCATATCTTAATTCGCCACAAAAGCAATTTGCTAATGCTTGTGTAAATGGAAAAATAATATCTTTGTTCCAGTCTGCTAGCCTATTATCGTGTATCTCTGTCCATAATCGGTTTTTAGAAGGCCAGTATGTTAACTCTAAAACGCCTGCTTCTTTTCCTTGTTTAAGGTGGTAATGTATAGACCCTTTCATCGTTGAAAGGGTTGTTTTTTGCGTTATGTTTAACCCATATGTATTTATGATTTCCTCTATTTCCTGTATGATAATGTCGGCATCAAGTGATTTTGGTTGTGACAGCTTGGAATTTATTATCTCATATTTTATCATATACTCCATGACCTACCATATTTCAGCTGAATACAAATAACCCTTTGGATCCAAGTAAATTAATCCTTTCTCATTTAGTTGTGTACTTTCATAATCCTACAATAATTTACTAATTATACTATAAGACCAATTGTCGTAAATGGTAAAGTAAAATAGGGATTATTCTAGAGCGTATCTTACTTTAAGAAACCATTTGGTTAGGGAGTTTTTTTATGAGGACAATTATATTACTTTTGTTAGCCTTATAATTTAACTCGGTTTAGGACATCAGAGTGAAAGGAGATTATCTTTTATGAAATCATCACCGAAAGACTTTTATGTGTCTCATGACAATCGACTTGCCCGCTATGCCGCCGTGTCAACTGCCTTAACATTGCTCAGCGATGAACAGCTACGAAAACGAGTAAAAGATGCTACAAGTCTTAGTACTGGCATTGGTGGTACAACGGCTTTGATGCAGCTTGAGAAAACGCCCATCTTCATGAAAATAATACCTCTTACGGAAAAAGAAATGCGTGCTGAAAATGCCATGTCCACGAAAAACGTGTTTAAACTTCCTCCATTTTGCCACTTTGGTATAGGTTCACCAGGTTTTGGCGTGTGGCGTGAGGTCGCCGCTCACACCATGACCACCAACTGGGTGCTGGCAAAACAGTGTGAGAGTTTTCCGTTGATGTACCACTGGCGGGTGTTAAAAAGTCCAGAACGACGTACTCCAATCTCTGATGAACTGAGCGATGTTTCCGGTATGGTTGAGTTTTGGGGTTCTCCAAATATGCGTGATCGTATTGAGGCACTTGAACAATCCGTGTACAGTGTTGTATTGTTCTGTGAGTACGTTCCCTACAACCTGCACGACTGGCTTTCCGAACAGGTTGCTATTGGTGAGAATGAAACTGCTTCAGCACTAACCATGGTGGATTTCAATCTCCGATCCGCAGTCTCCTTTATGAATGTCAACGGGTTACAACATTTCGATCTTCACTTTAAGAATGTTTTAACCGATGGAATCCGTGTTTATATTTCGGACTTTGGTCTTGCAACGTCTTCACGGTTTGAACTGTCCGATTCCGAATTGGATTTTCTTGAAGTGAACAAGACTCATGATGGCTGTTATGTGGTAACAGCGTTAGTGAACTGGCTTGTAACGGCATTGGTTGGTACGGTAAACCGAGCAGAACGAATAGACTTCATACGCCGTTGTGCTGAGCGTGACGAGTCTCCAGAGCTGATGGATTCAGCAACGAAAATTATAATGCGGTACGCACCGATAGCCGTATTGATGAATGATTTCTACACTAATCTCGTTTCGACGAGCAGAACTACCGCTTTTCCATTCGAGGAGATTGAACGGGTCTGTACAAAAATTGGGTTCGAGCCGGCTTTTCTAACGGGATACGATAGTTAAATTACACAAATATCATTTCTCCACAAATGAATCATACGGAGTTGAATGACATAAACTGTGTCCGGAAGTTTTTATGCAGGGAGCACAGGCTTCTTTGATCTTATGATTTCATAAAGCTACTGCTAGATTCTTCATAAGGACAACGTCAAATGCTCCCCAATTAATTGGGGAGCATTTGACGTCAGGGGGGGGTGTGTCATCTAAATGGCGCATTTATTAATGCCTTAAATGTCAAAAATTTTTCTTTAGAATTTATCAGGAAACTGTTTGACAATGCCTTCTGTTAGGATGTCCGCAAAATGAATCATATGGATCTCATTTTTGTCGGTTGCTGCAATATCTGATTTCCAATCTCCTTTGATACAATCAATGACTATTTCCGTAATCAACTGAAGGTGTGTATACAACATATCTTGTAGCGTTTTAAACTGCCAGTTCGGATTCGCTGCGCTTAAAAATTTAGCGATATCGTCGGCGTTTCTATGCCAATCCGCCTCTAGTTTTTTCACATCCGCCTGATTTCCCGCTTTGGCAGCCATTACAATTTTCCCTGCGATCAGAATATGCTCTCTAAGAAGTTCAGCCAGCTTATTGCCGGCGGCTTCTCCATAATAAGGTTTGATCACATTGCCTATGTCCTGCTGGTTCCGCAAAAGCCGATCCAATACGTCCTTCTGGTCGTATCGATTAGATATGGCGCTGACAATATAGCTTCTTGTCCATATCGTATGGTCGATCCAAACTTTCTGCATATCGACTTTCAACTGCACCATTTTGGAACTTAGGCAAGTCAAATCCTTCTCCTCGCCTGCCTTTGCTTGCACAGATACTGCTGGCGTCATGCTTAAAATAACCGTCATGGTTAACAGCAATGACAACAACCATTTGTTTTTCATATTCATCTGCTCCTCTGTACGTTTGGAATAAACTAAGCTGTATTATTTTGGTTTAAATTTCCGATTATATACAGAGGATTATTTACGACGTTCCGCCACAAGGAGTTGTTCAAGGTGTTTTACCGATGCATTGCTCGGCAAATGTAGGGGGAGAGGCGATGTCGCTTTGTATTTCGGCTTGTCCGGCACAGGTAAAACGACGTCCGAGCGCAAGCTCATGGCGGAGGGAATCAAATAAATTTATTTGATTCCCCAGTTAAACCAGGAACATCTGCTCATCCGTAAGTAAAAACACAAAGGGACTGTAACAAGAGAACAACGCCATAGGAACTAAAGGATATCGGATAGATTTAACGAATAGATTCTAATTTAAAGGTGAGTAATGGAGCGACTGCGTGGAATGTTTCATGCGTCCAAGTGTGATAATATTTAGGAAGGATTATAGATAAAAAATGAGAGAATGCAGGTGAGAGATTGAACTTTGTTTTTATTAAACGTTTTTTAATATTTGTAGCAAGTCTTTTCATCTGGTTTATCATTCACACTACTTTCGTGATAATAGATGGGTTGAATGATGAATTGAGACCTGTTGACGTAGCTGTAGTATTAGGAAATAAAGTAGAAGTTAATGGACAGCCTTCTGAGCGGTTACAAGCAAGATTAGATACGTCTGTAGAACTTTATGATGGGGGCTATTTTACTTTTATCATTGTAAGTGGTGGTATTGGTAAGGAAGGTTTCGATGAGGCAAAGGTTATGAAATCTTATTTAATAGATAAAGGGATACCGGAAGAAAAAATTATAGAGGATAATAATGGGTACAATTCATATATGACCGCCCAAAATACCAGCAAGATTATGGATGAATTAGAATTAGACTCCGTTATGGTTATTACTCAATATTTTCATGTATCTAGGACAAAATTAGCATTTAGAAAAATGGATTTTAAAGAAGTGTATTCAGCTCATGCCAAAATCTTTGAGTTTAGAGATATTTACTCAATAATACGAGAATTCCCAGCATATTATAAATATCTCTTTAAATAATGATATAAATAAAGTGATAACCTAATCTGCGTTCAAGTAGGATCGAATCAGTATCATGACTCGTTTGTCTGAAACTTCCGTGCCACTCTAACAGTCAGGTGACAATAACACTAGCTCATCAATTGCCGCGTAAATCGCGGCACTTTTATTTTATGGGGAAAGGTTGTTGTCAAAGCGTGATGACAAGATCTTTATGCGATTCCCGATTTTGATATGAACTTTATCTCATTCCTGATGTAGCATCAAAGCTACGTTAACTGCAGGAAAGATGATACTAAAGATGATACGAATTAGAATTAATTTGGATGTCTTTTCCACGCTAACGGATAGTTATGTTCAAAGAAAATTATATATCGTAAAATAAGGATAAGGATAATATTGGAGGAATGCAGTGTGAATTATGAACTGATTATGATCATTGTTTTACTGTTCTTAAATATTCCAATATATAAATTTCTGTTCCGTATTTTTTTTGAAGATGAAAATGATTATAACGAATCTATTAGGCATACTTTTACTCCTAACATAATTTCATTATTTAGAGGGGAATATTGGAGGGACAGAACTAACACAGCGAGACTTCAGTTTTATATACTTATCTGCATAGGGATAGTTGTCTTGGAATACATCGTTTTGAATAAACTAATTAATATTTTTCGTTGAAATACCATGAATTAGGACCAATACCATCCTTGTATTTAATAGACACAGGTTATGGACACTTATATACTCTTTCGTTTGAAACAATATATAGGGACTACTCCAAGGAAGAACTCGAAAAAATAAATAAAGAACGCAACTTTCAAATATTTCTGCATTACAAAGGTGTAAATAACGAAATTGAGTTTTTATAAAAAGTGTTTAGGTCATCTTTCTTTAACTAACGTGAGGCTTTAGTTTATTAAAAGATGAGGTAAAAGAACAAACCGAGATTGGGACATTGTTTAACTAGCGGGGAACAATAGTTTAACAAAACAAGGAGCAGATTTGCCATGGCAGCTGCTCCTTGTTTATTAAGGTAACGGGCAGGACATCTTTAAGGCAAATATTACAAAAAGGATCAGAAATCGGTATAATTAAGGGGTATTAGCCAAACAGCCAAAGGGGGTTTTTAAAATGGAATTTGGACTTTCCCATAATAAGTTTAACGCCAAAAAACAAGGGTCCCTTGTTAGTACAATTACTGGAGTGTTAGAACATCTTTCGTCATTGTATGCGAATATTGGGGAGGCCAGAGAGAAAAACGGCACTTGGTCTTTACATGAAAGCACTCCAACATGCCCTACATGTAACGGCACGGGCACTGTCATTGGAGATATTGATCCAAGTCGTATGGTCGCAACTGAACTCTCGCTTAAAAAAGGAGCTGTGCTTCTATGGGCGGGTACTAACTGCGGACCTGTTGCAAAGATTAAAGAATTGGCTAAAATGATCGGGATTGACTTTGAAAGGCCACTTGCTGAGCAGGATATGAAATTTACCGATATTTTACTCTATGGATATGATAAGGGACCTGTAACATACGTTCACAAGAAAGAGGTACGTAAAAACTATTATCATGGGTGCGTATCCGATTTGAAATATATGCGTGACGCTGGAACAACTAGTAAAGGAAACCTTAAGGCGATAAAATTATTTTCCCGACATGATAAGTGTCTAGATTGTTCCGAAAGATTGTTGGAAATAGAACGCTTGGTTATGGGGAATTCCCTTTCAGATGTGATGAGAATGCCGGTTTCGGAATCACTATTATTTCTCCAGAAATTACGCAATGGTCTCGACAAGCAAGTGCTAGATACTTATTGCGAATTGATTAATGATCTGGAATTGCGACTACTTTATCTAAGTAAAATTGGTCTAAAGTCTCTTTCGGCTTTCGATGGTAGAGACTTGGTGAATCCGAAAACAGGTTAAGGTAACAATTTTTCCTTCTAAGCAACGATTTTGATTTGAATTACAGATATGAGACTATAGGGGTTGTGAAAAAACGCCGGTGACCTTAAGCAGGTGACCGGCGTTTTCATATTAGCGTTTCGGCATTTTGCTCTCATCCATGTACAGCAGGTTCCAGCGGTGACCGTCCAGGTCGGCAAATCCTGCGCCGTACATCCAGCCGTCAATTTCACTCGGCTTGCCAAAGATGCTTCCTCCGGCAAACTCTACTTTTTGAATAAAGGCATCTACTTCTTCTCTGCTTTCAGCGCCAATGGAAAATATTACTTCTGCGCTTTGGGAAGTATCTACGGTTTTTGAACCTGTAAATTTCTCAAACGCCGCATCCGGGAACAGCATAATCGTTGTTTGGCCTATGGCAAGCTTGGCTCTCTCGTTACCAACGCTCACCGCATGGAATCCAATCTCATTGAAAAAGGCAGTTGACTTCTCAACATCTTTGACCGGCAGGTTAATCCAGATCTCCTGTGACATGGCTGTAGCCTCCTAGAATATATTTTCAACAACTCCTACTATACTCCACTTCTGGCAGCAGAAGCGAATCTTATTAAAGAAACCGCATGGAATATCTTCATTAAACTGGGCAGAATAACATCCCAAGGGGGATATTTATGGAAAATGTCGAATAGATTAACGAAACAAATACAAATGAACAAAAGTGAGGAAGAATATGAATATCGTTCTCATCGGAATGTCTGGAGCTGGTAAAAGCACGTTAGGCGTACTGCTTGCTAAAGCGTTAGGAATGGAGTTCGTTGATACAGACATCGTTATCCAACAACAAGATGGCAGGCTGTTACAAGGTATAATTGATGATGATGGCATACAAAAATTCATGGAAACCGAAGAACAGATCGTATCAGAGCTGCAGCTAAAAAATTGCGTTATATCTACAGGTGGGAGCGTTGTATATTCAGAAAAAGCTATGCATGCCCTTAAACAGGGGGGACTGATTATATATTTACATGTCCCATATGAAGAAATTAAAAAGAGATTAGTAAACATTACAACTAGAGGCATTGTAATGAAGAGAGGAAATCATCTTCAAGATATCTATGAGGAAAGAATCCCCTTATACTTGAAGTATTGTGATAATACAGTTGATTGCTCTAATATGAGCATCGAGCAATGTGTCAGTGAAATTATTTTGAAAATACGACAACTAAAGCATTGAGATCATTACGCAAATCTATATGTAAGATAACTAGAGATGATGAAAGTGATTTGAAACGCAAATAGCAGCTCTTCCTCATCAGAGGAGGGGCTGCTTTTGCTTTATCTTACCTTTCGTTTTTCATCGGGTATTAATAGGTGAGTTTTGTTTAAGTTGAACTGCGTAAGACTAAGTGTGTAGGTAAAATAACCTTTTTCGGCAGCAGCGTATTTCCATTTATTCGCTCTAATAAAAGATCGACGGCGACCATGCCAACTTCCTCGGTGGGCACATCAATCGTAGATAGAGGGGGATTGGAGTACTTCGATACTTCAATATTGGATAGGCCTATAACGGCCACTTTGTCAGGCACAGCGATGCCATTGTTATATAAGCTGTTAAGGGCTGCCATAGCCATCAAATCACTGGCAGCGAAAAAGGCAGTTGGTAGATTATTTGTTTTGCATAAATGATTGATTTTTTCTATACAAACAACTTCATCCCATAAACAATCTATAATCCAATCGGGATTTACAGACAATCCGGCAGCATGCATGGTGGAATAGTAGCCTTGATAGCGTCGGCTTTCTTTCAAGTTGCTCTTTAATCCGCTTCCACCTATATATCCAATATTCGTATGACCTTTTTCAATAAGATGGCTTACGGCCAGAGAAGCAACATTGTAATGATCATAACCTACATTATCGATATCCCAGCGTTCGGTATCGATGCCAACAATATGCGGAACCTGCTTGCGAACATACTCGTATGTTTCGCTATTTAAGGATTCCATTAGAATAAGACCTGTAATGGATTCACTAAATGTATTAAACAATATCTTCTTATCATCAAATTCATGTCCAGTCCGAATAAAGGCAATATTGTACCCTGATTGATGCAATCGCTCTTCTACACCAGATAATATAGACATGAAGTAAGGATCGTTATACTTATTTTTTGTAACACTTAATACACACCCAATTTTGATGTGCGCCTTGTTAGTGGCAGTATCCTTTGCTGCTGCTTGACGCCTCGGACTAACATTGATTTTATAGTTAAGCTGTGTCACAGCCTGCCAGACTCTTTCACGAGTTTCATCCGTAATTTTATATTTCGTATCATTGTTTAAAACTCTAGATACGGTGGCCGTGGACACATTTGCTAATTTAGCAACATCCCTAATCGTACTCATAAATATGCATTGTCTCCTTTATTGCTAATGATCGCAATGTTACGTTGTGAATCGTCATTAGCTTATTTATGTTTTGTTGCGTCGAAATTACGTTAATGCAATATTGTCCCTATGTATGCCTATTAATCAATATAGTAACATACGGATGATAGACTATGTCATCTTAATTTTAGTTTTTTGCCTGATATAAATTTCACTTGCAGGTTTGGTTAAAAATGTTATAATTGCACCATAAGATTACTAAACAAATCGTATTTATAACGTAACATACAACGTAACAAGAATGCAAATGCTGTTTACTTAAGAGTATATCTGTTTGGGAGATGATCAGACATGAGTAAAGCAGTAACGGTGTACCCAGCAATAATCGATAGCTTAATAAGCAATCCCGGCATTGGTTTCATTTCTGCACCTGGATTAATGGGCGACATTGGTGATGTGTATGACAATAGAGGGGAAAAGAAAGAAAAATATAAGTTTACCGAAGACAGCAGCACTTATAATCATCCGGATAGCAAAGTATATTTCTGCAGTGTGCGCTGGAGAGATATAGAAGTCACAAAAGGTGAGTACAGGTGGGAAGTGCTGGAGGGGAAATTGGACTATGCGAAATCCATTGGCTGTACTGCAGTGGTACGATGCTCGCCATATGCACTAAACGAAGAAGATGATATACCGGAATGGTTCCGAGCGGAAAACCCGGAGGAGCCTGAATTCCCTTTTTGGAGAGTAGATCCTCAGACATCACGTTATGTTGACTATTGGTCTGAATTTATAAAAGCTTTTGCTATAAAGTATGACGGGCATCCTGTAATAAGCTCTATAGATTTGACGATTGTAGGAGCATGGGGGGAAGGCGGAGGAACTGAGTTTTTAAAGCCGGAGGCCATTCAGTCTATTACAGATGCCTATTTGGATGGATTTAAAATAACACCGCTTCAGGCCCTTTTGCATGACCCGATGTCTATGAAGATTATAACGGATCGAAAAGCCAAAGTGGGTTTTCGTGTAGATTGCTTAGGAGATATGGGCGGTTTTCATGGAGAAGAATGGTCACATATGACTGATTTCTACCCTCAGAATATACAGAACTTTAAAATGGAAGATGCTTGGGAGAAAGCTCCTGTTTTATTTGAAGCATGCTGGCATATGAATGACTGGTATATTCAGGGCTGGGATATTGATTACATCATTCAGGAAACGCTCAAATGGCATATTTCTTCCTTCAATAACAAAGGAACGATCGTACCAGAGCCTTGGAAAGAAAATGTAAAGCAATGGTTAAAAAAGATGGGGTACCGCTTTGAATTAAGAAAGTTCACTTATGATTCTGAAGTGAAGGCAGGCGGCAATCTGCACATTACTGCTTTGTGGGCTAATGTAGGAGTCGCTCCTATCTATAATCACTATCCGCTTGTATTGAAGCTTATAGGCAATGATCAGACTTATACGCTTAATAGCAGAGAAGATATTAGAGAATGGCTGCCTGATGAAGATATTGCTTGGGAGGAAAGCTTCTCTATACCGAGTGAGGTTCCAGAAGGAGAGTATGATTTAGCAATTGGCATAGAAACCGGCGTGAAAGAGATCGGGAATATAAAGCTTGCGATCGAAGGAAATCAGGACGGCTATTACCAAATGGGAAAACTATTCATAAAGAGGGGATGAGTAAGGAATGGAGCTTAGATTGGATTTTAAAGAGTCTATTGCGTACTGCAATTTTGATTATCTACCTGAAGGTTTAGAAGAAAAATATAAACGCTATAAACCGGATAATAAGACAACACTCATTCCACGCAAATTTTTATCTACTATTTTTGAGCAATATCAAATCCCTGAGCATACACAGCAATTGCTGGTTCATGGGATTGAAGAAATAGAAAATGATGAAAAATTATTTTTTTTCACCACATTTTTAGTGGAAGATATGTGCTCCGCGCGTAATCGCTGTGACGAAGCCTTTTATACGAATATGACTCCAGGATGTATGAAGCAGTATGGTGATTTATATTCATTTCTTTTGCTGCTCGCCTGCGTTGTCCCTTCTATGGAATTGTTGGAAAAGCGCGGAATCCCGAGAGAGTATTACGAGAAGATACCTCATCAGCCCCTCGGGGCTCAATTAGAAAAATTAGCTGCACATGGTGATTCTAAAGTTAATGATTTTCCGTGGGATATGAATTTTTATACTTGTTCCATATTTCGATTAGATAGATTTCTCTTTATACCCTACCGATTTGATGATCAATTCACCATGTTTCGTCATGTGAAAACGAAAAAAGTCATTGCACTTCGGCATGCGGGAGAAGAGTTTCGCAGTGATGGTCAAAGGAATGGAATCAATGATGTTTTTGATTCTCGAGGACATTTCATATCGGTATGGGACGAAAATGCAGATTGCATCATAGCTAACCGGATAAATCCAATGGGATTCGTTGAAAGAGAACCGACTTCTATTGTAAAGAAGGAATGGGAACCTGTTCTTCAGAAAGGGGATACCCTTTTAGGGCTTCATATTCCATCTGGCCCCGGTTATACACCTGACAGGCTGAGAAATTCAATGGCTATGGCTATCGAATTATATGCCAAATATTATCCTGAGTTAATAATAAAAGGATTCTGGAGTGCAAGCTGGCTTTATGATACTAGATTATCACTCCTATTAGACAATGAAAAAAGCAATATCGTGCAAGTCCAAAGGCAGTTTTATAATTATCCAACATTTGAAGGGGACAGCATGCTGCGTTATGAAGCCTTTGGAGACCGGGAGGCAGACCCTGTCCAAAGCCCTGTCCAATTCACAACCTCGTTGCAAAAAGCAGCCGCAGCGTATATGAAGACGGGTGCCCGATTTAACACATTAAGCATGATCGTTTTGAAGGAAGAAATCGAAAAGATTGGAAGCATGCCATATATAACAGCTGCGGATATTGATCAATTCCTTGAGACAGTTGACAGCCATTTATAGGGGAGGCAATTGGATGGGTAAATATTCGCTGGAAAACTACGAGAAGTATAAAGCAATAAAAGTTCGGCCTCATCCATTACCGAGGAATGAAAATAATTCAGGAAACGGACAGATTCAATATGTTTCATTCTCATGGAGAGATCTGGAGCCAACCAGAGGAGAGTATAGACTTGAAAAGGTGAAGGAAGCACTTAACACAGCAATAAATCCTATACTTGTACTCAATCCGGACTTACCTTTATGGGTAACGGGCTATGTTAGCGATTGTTTCGCGGCCTTTATAAGAAAAGTTGGGAGTTATATCGATTCAGACAGCCGCCTTGTGGGCGTTGTTATATCGACACTAGCTGATGGCAAGGAAGAATGGAATGCCTATATGGATACGTTTGATTCACGGACGCTTCTTGCTGATCTGCACAATGATAGACTGATTCATTATTTAAGAGAACATGGCCGTGGATTTGGCTTGCTGGTAATGGGCAGTGAAGTTAATTGGATTGCCTGCTGCGAAGCATTTGCCAAACAAAAGCTGCAGCATGTATGGAAGAGTTACCCGGTTGTCCTTCATGTGACCGATAACGTATGCGGTCCTAATATTAGACGCGAGGCATACCGATGGCATGTAAGCCTTTCTAATCTGAATATAGGGCTTGGATATGACCTTGCACTACGTAGACTGACTTATCCAGAGACCGTTTCAAGTCATGGCAGCTTGCCGCTTCGTTTCTGGTTTGTTAACACAGGGAGCTCTAGGATTTATCGTGAATTTGATCTATGGATTAAATTGGAGCAAGGGGATGTATCTTATGAACTCCCCATGCATGCTGCAACACAATCTTGGTTAACGGGAGACCTTGTCCATAACGAGATCATACAATTGCCGAATATGGAGCCGGGAAATTACACACTGAGCCTAGCATTATTTTACAAAGACCGATCCTATATCCATCTAAATATACAAAGCAACGAAAAGGATGGGTATTATAAAGCGGGTATTGTAAAAATCGAAATAACAAATGAAGATCCACTTTTGAATATATGGGATAGGTACTATCCGGAAGGATATTATCCACTAGAAGACCCTAAAGTACCGGAGTAGAAATAGAGAGCTTCTTGGACGAAAAATCATACGCTGGAGGTAGTTGATTTGAAATTAGCATTAATCGGAGCAGGGCAAAGAGGTATGATCTACTCACAGTACGCGAGCAAAAGTGCAGATATTATCGCGGTAGTTGAACCGAATGATACTAGAAGAAAGGCTGCAGCAGATGAGTTTGGAATCCCTCTCGAGAATCAATTTGAATCTGTAGATGAATTTTATAAATTAGGAAAAATTTGCGATGCCCTTATTATTTCTTCTATGGACAGAGACCATTATGCGCAAACGATGAAAGCGCTTGACCTTGGTTATGACATTCTTTTGGAAAAGCCAATTTCTCCGAGTCCTGAGGAATGTTTAAGAATACAACAAAAAGCGAATGAAAAAGGACGCAAAGTTATCGTTTGTCATGTACTTAGATATACAAATTTCTTTGCGGAAATAAAGAAAATTATTGATAGCAAAGAGCTGGGGAAGGTCATAACCATTCAGCATAATGAGAACGTCGGAAATTATCATATGGCTCATTCATTTGTAAGGGGCAATTGGAGAAGAAGTGATCTGGCGAGCCCTATCATTATGCAGAAGTCCTGCCATGACATGGATATTCTATCGTGGTTGGTAGACAGTGATGCGAAGCGGATTTCTTCTTATGGAGACCTGACTTATTTCAAAGAAGAGAATGCACCGGCTAATAGTGCTGATCGATGCTTAGACTGTAAGGTTGCTGCAGATTGTCGGTTCGATGCCAGAAAAGCATATCTCCCCATAAGAGGACAATGGCCGGCTACTACCATCTCAGTGGATCAGACAGAAGAAGGATTGTTGAAGGCTTTGGAAACAAGTCCATACGGACGCTGTGTTTATCGGTCTGATAATAATGTTTGTGATCACCAGGCAACCGTGATTGAGTTTAAAAATGGGGTCACGGTAAATTTTAATTTGAGCGGATTTACAAATAAAATGTATCGAACGATTAAAATAATGTGTGAGCATGGAGAAATTAGAGGAGATGACAGCTTAAATATTATTGAAGTAACCCGGTTTACATCTAATGCGGCTGAACAATGTGAGCAAACAGTCATCCGGCCGGCTGCCATGACAGGCGGACATAATGGCGGCGATACAGGACTGATGATTGACTTCTTGGATAATTTAGTAAACCAAAACAGCAGCAGCAGATCTTCCATAGATAGGTCCGTAGAAAGTCATATTATGGCATATGCAGCTGAAAAAGCAAGAGTTACCGGTACTGTAATTGATATCGACCATTTAAAAAAAGAGCTGCAAGAAACATTACAGGATAGTTGCTCGATAACGATGCAAAGGTAGTGATGTAATGAGTTTAATGGTGAAAGGAATTGTATATGAGATAAAGAAAAACAGAATATTGTATCTCATGTGTGTGCCTGCACTTATTGTGCTAATTATGTTCTGCTATATCCCTTTTGCAGGCATATGGATGGCTTTTACCGATTTTAATGTAGTGGACGGAATATTTGGCAGCAAATTTGTTGGTCTGGATAATTTCACCTACTTCTTTTCTAAAAACAGCATGGGGTGGAAGGTTACCTATAATACCTTATATATAAACTTTTTCAGCCTTATATTAGGCATTATTGTTCCAGTCAGTATTGCTGTTTTCTTAAACGAGATACGCAACAAAGCATATAGACGAGTAGCTCAAAGCATGATGTTTTTTCCATATTTCATATCATGGGTTGTAGTAGGAGCTATTCTATACGGGATCTTCTCAACGGATGTAGGTGTTGCCAACAATATTTTGGAGTTCTTTGGAGCAGATCCGATCAGATGGTATTCAGAACCAAAGTATTGGAAATGGATCATTATTTTTTCGAGTGTTTGGAAGTGGAGCGGGTATAGTTCTATTCTTTATATGGCTGCAATGGCTAACTTTGATGGAAGCTTATATGAAGCAGCAAAAGTAGATGGCGCTAATAAACTGCAGCGTATTGTTTTCTTAACGATTCCTATGTTAAAACCGACTATCATTGTCTTAACATTACTAAGTGTTGGACGGATCTTTTATGGTGACTTTGGAATGATTTATGGAATTGTCGGTAATAACCCGGTGTTAATTGACGAGGTGACGGTAATCGATACTTACGTTTACCAGTCTATGCGTACTTTGGGCTTCTCTTATTCGACTGCAATCGGATTATTTCAGTCGCTTATGGGTCTAATTCTAATTACTGCAGCAAATAAATCGGCTAAGAAAATAAACGATGGAGAGGGTCTATTTTAATAATGGAAACTAATAGATTGCTTGGCGATAGACTCGTAAAGAGCTTGGCATACTGTTTTATTGGCTTATTTGCACTCGTTTGTCTATACCCTCTTGTATTGACACTTAGCGTTTCCTTTTCAACCGAAAAGGAGATTGTTAGAAATGGCTATTCCATCATCCCTCTGACTCCAAGTTTGGATACGTATAAATATATATTTGTTAATAGTGGAATGAAGATACTGAAATCATATGGTGTAACCATCTTTGTAACTGTAGTTGGCACGATAAGTGCATTACTGATTACTAGTATGATTGCATTCTCGATATCCATAAAAAAGCTGAGGTACCGTAACATAATCGCATTTATTAGTAATTTTACGATTATTTTTTCAGCGGGTTTGATTCCATGGTACATGGTTAGCGTCAATTATTATGGATTGAAAAATAGTATTTTGGCATTAATCATTCCTTCTGTTTTTAGCGTTTGGAACATGTTTTTGATGCGTACGTATTTTGCAAGCATTTCACCGTCTTTATATGAAGCAGCGGAGATGGATGGAGCTAATTATTTTACGATTTATATTAAAATTGCCCTTCCTTTGAGCAAGACCGCACTTCTTACGGTGGGATTAATGTATGCGCTTAATTATTGGAATGATTGGTGGAATGCACTTATCTTCATTAACGATAAAGATTTATTTCCGTTGCAATACTATCTCTACAATATCTTATCTAATGTAAATGCGATCAGCTCCGGCCGTATTCCATCTGGGGCTTCAGGCAACATAACGCTGCCCGCGGAAACAGTGAAGATGGCGATAACAGTTATCACAATTGGTCCTATTATTTTCCTGTTCCCTTTCATTCAAAAGTATTTCGTTCATGGCATTATGGCTGGCGCAGTAAAGGAATAAACGATATATGGTTTTCAGCCTAACAAGGCTTTACATATATTAACCATTAAATAGGGAGGGTTATCAATGAAAAAAAGGAAAATGCTTATCTTTTTGGTTTTAATGCTAGTGTCCTTATCTATGTTAGCGGCTTGTAGTGACAAAAAAGAGGTTGCGGGGAAGGGAAATGGGAAACTCGAAACACTCACCATTTTGTACCCGGGCGACGAAAGTGATCGGATGACTGAATTTCTTCAAAATGAATTTTCAGAGAAGATGGCAACAGACCTTGGATTAAAGGTGAAAGTTATTTTCGTGCCATGGTCTCAATATTGGGAACAAAAAGATATCATGCTGGCTGCAAATGAACCTATTGATCTATATTGGGACGGCCTTCCTGACCTTTCTACCATCGTCAACAAGAAGCAAAGTAAGCCGTTAGATGATCTAATTAAGAAATATGGTCAGGATATGCTTAAAGTGTTGCCAATGGAACAGTTTCAAGGTGCAGTAATTGATGGTAAGATTCAGGGCATTCCATCAGCGTATGCTCCGTCCTCTGCGATGTATCAACTGGTAGCTGTACGTCAGGATATACTTGAGGCAGTTGGTATGAGCGAAGTGAAAACAGCTGATGATCTAAAAGAGTTTGCAACAAGAGCGGCAAAAAAGTTTCCCGAAATGAAAGGGCCTGCTGATATTGTCTTTAAACCTCTAACCAGGTATTTTGCCGATGAGCAGTATAACTTTATTGCAGTAGAAGATTTAGTTGTATTTGGTGAAGACAGCAAAAAAGCATATAGTTATTATGAATCAGAGGCTTTCCAAAAAGTAGCGAAATTTAACCGCAGTATGTATGATGCAGGGCTATATTCGGAGGATCTGACCATTAAATATAATGAAAGAGACTCTCGCATGCAGACAGGCTTATACTTATGGGTTGAAGGATCTCTAGGTAAGGAAATGGAAATTATTGATGCAGTAAAGGCCAATGCGCCGGATGCTAGAGTTAAAACGTATCTTTTGGCAGACGAAAAACCTCGCTATATTACAGCAACAGGTGGAGAGGTTCTTGGCGTACCTGTAACTGCCCCTAATCCTGAAGGTGCTATAAAATTTGTGAACTGGATTTATAAATCCAAAGAAAATTATCAACTAGCGCTCTATGGTGTCGAAGGCAAGGATTACGAGATCGTAGATGGAAGAATCAAGAAGCTGACCGCTAATGAGTTTTTCTATGAATGGATGTTTAGAAACCAGAATTATCAAATGTTTGGACCGGATGTAGCACAAGAGTCTATAGATAATTATAAAAGCTGGGATGACAAGGCGATTCTATCCGCTTCACTCGGCTTCCGATTTAATAATGAGAAAGTAAAATTGGTTGAAACTGCCCTGAAGGAAGTCGCAGGCAAGGACTTAGCTGCTATACGCTCAGGTTTTGTGGATTTTGAAACAGGATACCCGAAGGCTATTAAGAAGCTAAAAGCAGCAGGAATCGATGAATACGTAGCTGAGATTCAGCGTCAGTTGGATGAGTTTTTGGCTAGTAAATAAAGAGATATCATATTTTCAACTAAGAGAATGGGCATAGGGTAAAAAAGCTGCCGTTCCGGATCACAGGGTTTCCATGGTTGGAGCGGGATAAATATACTTCAATACCAAGAGGGCTGCCATATGGCAGCCCTTCGTTCAATTAACGAACAGGAGAGTTGAACACAGTCGTTTGACAAGGTGGAACAGTGTAGGAATAATTGGATATCAGCATTTATGAATTTATAAAGTAGAGATGTCAATAACGAATCTATACCGCACATCACTTTTGAGGACACGCTCATACGATTCTTCGACTTGTTCTGCGCTTATCACTTCAATCATAGGGGCAATGCCGTGCTCAGCTGCGAAATCGAGCATTTCCTGGGTTTCACGAATTCCACCAACGAGTGAACCTGCAATGCTGCGACGACCCATAATTAATGAAAATACATGATACTGATCTGGTTCAGCTGGTGCGCCAACATTTACAAGTGTTCCATCAATGCGAAGTAGTGATAAATACGCATCAACATTCAGATTTGAAGACACTGTGTTTAAAATCAGATCAAAACGACCTGCTAATTCTGTAAATGTAGTGGGATCACTTGTTGCAAAGTAATGATCTGCGCCAAATTTCAATGCTTCCTCTTTCTTATTATTAGAGCGACTCAATACTGTTACTTCAGCACCCATAGCATGAGCAAATTGGATTGCTACATGGCCAAGTCCGCCCATTCCCACAATGGCAACCTTCTTACCTGGTCCAGTCTTCCAGTGTTTTAAAGGAGAGAATGTGGTAATCCCTGCACACAATAGCGGACTTGCTACATCCATATCTAAACCGTCTGGAATACGGACAACGAACCCTTCCGTTACAACAATTTTTTGGCTATATCCTCCGTACGTTGGATTACCATCGTAGTCTAGACTGTTATATGTGTTGATAACACCTTTCGTACAATATTGCTCCTCACCACTTAGGCAGTATTCGCATTCTCCGCAGGAATCAACAAAGCAGCCAACGCCAACGCGGTCACCAACGACATATTTGGTTACTTCTGTTCCTACTGCTTCTACGACTCCGGCAATTTCATGACCAGGAACCATTGGGAAGATTCCACCCGCCCATTCACCGAATGCACTGTGAATATCAGAGTGGCAAATGCCACTAAACTTAATATCTATTAAGATATCGTGTGGCCGTAATTCTCTCCGCTCAATAGTGGTCTTTTCAAATGGTGCTTTAGCACTTGAGACACTTAGAACACGTGTCGTAGTCATGTTTTTATGATTATTGCACATAAAAGATAACACAATCCTTTCTTTTGTAAATAATAAGTTGACTGAAGAAGTAACTTACATCAGTTTATTTTTAATGTATTTATAAGCTACAAGAATAGCTTAATCCTTAATGTTGACTTTAAGGCAAGGGTTTTATCGAAAATTATCTATAGAAAGAGCGTGACGCACTTCATTTTCAATCCGTCACAACAAAAAATCTTATTAAAGTAAGTTCTTAATTAAGCTCTTCTTTGTGGTACTTCCTTTCTAATTCATCGTAGTATTCTATTTTCGATTCAATTTTAATAAAAGCGTTTTCCAATTCTCTTTGTTTCTCCATCATTTTCTCTTTATGTTTTTCAAATATTTGTTTACGTTGCGAGGCTGTGCTGTCTCCTTCTTTTGTTAATTCCACGATTGCACGTAATTCTGAAAGAGGTATGTCAGTTTTCCGTAAACATACAATAAGCTCTAACCATAATAAATCTGCTTCGTTAAAAATACGATTTCCATTTTCATCTCTTTTTATATAAGGTAGAAGACCTTCTTGTTCATAATAGCGGAGTGTATGTGTAGGCAAACCTATCTTTTCTGCTGCTTCTTTTATATGAATTTCCATGTGTCTGTCCTCCATAAATCATTTTATTATGTTGTTTCTCTTATTACTATTACTTGTGATCTTTTCCTTATCATAGACCTTAAAGTGTACTTTAATGCAACAACTCGTTTTCATCTTCTTTGGGAATTTATGAATATTTCTTGACTTAAAGTCGTCTTTAAGGGTTATTGTTGCATGGTATTAGAAGATGAAGAAGGTTGGAGATGGAGTTTAATGTCTAAACGAATTAATTTGCTTATATTTATATTGACGGTAGGAGTTTTCGGTATTTTAAATACTGAAATGGGCGTTATTGGCATATTGCCTTTGATTGCTGATTACTATGATGTCAGTGTATCAAAAGCCGGGTTGTTTGTGAGCCTCTTTGCACTTGCTGTTGCAATATCTGCTCCAAGTATGCCGCTTTTGTTTTCGGGTATAAATCGCAAGAAGGCGATGTTGCTTGTACTCGGTGTTTTCGTTCTGGGTAATATTGTCTCAATTTTTGTATCTAACTTTGCAATTGCATTAATTGCTCGTGTGATTCCAGCTATTTTTCATCCAATTTATTGTTCCATCGCATTTACAGTAGCTGCTAACTCAGTAAGCAATGAAGAAGCTCCAAAAGCTGTTTCTAAAATAATGTTGGGAGTATCTGCCGGTATGGTACTTGGTGTGCCAATCACTAGTTTTATTGCTAGTGAAACTTCGTTTGAAATGGCCATGTTATTCTTTGCTATCATTAATGCATTAACATTCATTGCTACATTACTATTTGTACCATCTAAGCCTGTTAAGGAAAGACTTTCTTATGGAACACAATTAAGCGTATTAAAAAATTCAATTACTTGGCTTTCCATTGCCGCTGTTATTTTTATTAATTCAGCAATATTTGGGGTTTATAGCTACCTTGCTGAGTATCTTGAAACCATTACTAATATTTCAGGGAATACGATAAGTTTAATGTTAGTTGTATACGGTGGGGCAAATGTTATTGGTAATATTGTGGCAGGGAAGTTACTTACTAAAAATGCCATTAAAACGGTAGTGTCTTATCCTGTCGCATTAGGAGCAGTTTACATCGTATTATTCTCATTTGGACAGTTCACTGTACCTATGGCTATCATTACTTTAATTTGGGGAATATTAGCTGGCATTGGAGGTAATATCGCTCAATATTGGATCACGTCCGCAGCTCCCAAAGCTCCTGATTTCGCTAATGGATTATTTTTATCATCCGCTAATATTGGAACAACAATTGGTACAGCTGTAGGTGGATTATTTATATCAGCAATCGGTACACAATATATTGTAGTAGGGGGGTTACTATCGTTGATATTGAGTGCGGTGTGTATTTTGTTAAGAAACAACATATTTCGTCCTAGAAAACAACTTTCTGCATAAGAAATTTAATAAGTTTGTGCTTGATGAATTACCTGCTTATTAAAAAATTTAAAGTAGCCGATTTCTTTGTTCAAATATGCTATACGAAAGCTAATATATCGCTTTTTTGTTCTAAAATCATGCTGCTTTCTAGTGGGTTTGTCGAAATCGTCGTTGAACCGAAAGACGATTCTCGGGAATTCATCAAAGACTGGGCGCCAGAAGGCAACATATAGGACTCTATTCAAACATCTGTTATAGAGTTAAGAAAGCATAATTGAAACTCAATAAGCTCGTGAAATACCACGAGCCATTTGAGCCGCAACGAGTTTTAAACAGGCTCTCTATTCCAATGCATAATAATTTCATCCTTCTAAAGACACAAGTCTACAATCCCATAGCCTTGTCCGTGCCTAGCATGCTTATTCTCGTCAACTGAAGGGCCATGTAATTTGCGCTGTATTTCATGCCGTTGTCATACCATTTCTCAACTACCCCAATAATCGAAGAGCAGAGGTAATCCAAAAGAATGTCCATGGGAATAAGCATCTTTTGTTCGAGTTTGAAATGGGAGATGATAATGAACTGGCTTTCTCTAATGACCTCCTGCATACGGCTGCGAACTGCTGAATCCTCGATTCGCTTGAACATGATCGTGTAAAATCCTGCATGAGTTTGAAGATGATCGAACAAAGTGACGAAATAAGGATGAGGGCTGTCTATCGTATTAGAAAGTACGGAATCGCTAACTCTTGAGGCTTCAAGCTCTTCAGAAAGTGATGTTAGCTTCTCTTCGATGACGGCATGAAGGAGATCGAATTTATCTTTGTAATGGGCATAAAAGGTTGATCGATTGATTTCGGCATGTTCCGTTAAATCGGCTACAGAAATGTCGGGAAACCCTTTTTCTTTTAGAAGGGAAACGAAAGCTTCAGTTATGACCTTCCGTGAGCGGATAATTCTACGATCTTCTTTCATGGTTGCAGCATGTTTTTACTCTCCTTCTGATAAAAAACAAAATGGTTATATATGTTGTTTAACCAACAAATTGAAGCTCATGTTCAAGCAAGCAATTTCCATGAAATTAGATCTTACCAGTAATAAAAAGGTTGAATAGATCTATTCTATTGTTGTTTGTTTTTCATTAATCGAACATAAATGGTAGTTGTGTAGTTTAAAGGACATATGAACTGAAATTGATGGTTGAAAACATTGAAGAAATTGGATAATATCAACAACATGAATAAAAACATAGTATTCTTATCGGAAAAAGAAGTCAAGGAGAATCCATACTATGACAACAAGAGGTGAAAAATTTTTAAACAGCCTTAAGGATGGTAGGAAGATTTGGCTTGAAGGCCAAACGGTTGACGATTTGCCTAAACACCCCGCGTTTCAAGGCACGCTCAAAACCATTACAGGACTATTTGATTTGCTGGATGATCCGCATCGCAGAGATGAAGTTGGATACTTGCAGCCATCATTAGGCCGATATGTTCACAGTTCGTTTCTAGTACCTTATTCGAAAGAAGATATTTTAACAAGAAGTAAAGCTTTTACCTGTTGGGCGAAAGAAACAAATGGCATTATGAGCCGTTTATCCGATTACGGCAGGTCTATGATTACGGGATGGTACGCGGATAGGGAGGAAATCAGCAAGAGGGATTCGGGATTTCAAGCGAAGATCGAGAAGTATTACGAATCGGCCAGGGATAACGACTTGTTCCTTACGACGGCTATACTGGATCCGCAGATCGATCGTTCACGTGAACTGAGCGATGAGCGTATCTCAGAAAGATTCCTTCATGTTGTGAAGGAAACGAGCGAAGGCATTATTGTGCGTGGAGCGAAAATGATTGCGACAGGAGCGCCGTATACTCACGATTTCATTATTTTCTCTTTTTTGCAGCTGAAGAAGGAGAACAAGGAGCATTCGCATGTACTTATCGTTCCAGCGAATTCGAAAGGGCTGCATATCGTTTGTCGGGAATCGTTCGCAGATTCGAGAGAAAAGGAGCATATTTTAAGCTCCCGATACGAGGAAATGGATGCCGTGCTGTTTTTCGACGATGTTCTGATTCCATGGGAACGCGTATTGCTTTATGGCGATTCAGAATCCGTATTGAGTCTGCGGAACAACAAAACGGCGAATTCGCTCGCTTTCCATCAAACGGTTGTGAGGTCCGTCGCAAAGCTTGAATTCGTAACAGGACTTGCTTTCGCAATATCGGAATCCATAGGGGTAACTGGCTTTCTACACATTCAAGAGAAGCTTGGCGAGCTGCTAACGCAAGTCGATACGATGCGCGCGCTGGTGATCGCTTCTGAGACGAAAGCTGCGCCAAATGCTTCAGGAGTTTGGTTGCCTGAGATTTCCTTCATCGATACGGCAAGGAATATTGGAACGAAGATTTATCCGAGAGCGATTGAGATTTTGCAGCAAGTCGGAGGAGGAGGGTTCGTTCAAACCCCGTCCAGTATGGAAGACTTCTATGGTCCGATCTCCAAATTCATGCATCTGTATTTCGAAGGCGCCTCCGTCAGCTCGGAGAAAAAGGTAAAGTTGTTCAAGCTAGCATGGGATTTAATTGGCAGTCCGCTCGGCTCGCGCCATGAATTGTATGAACGTTTCTACGCAGGCGATCCCGTTCGCTCGTACGCGAATCAATATCTGAACACAAATAAAAGTAGTTATATCGATCCGATCTGGAAGCTGTTGCAGGAAACGAGCAAGGGATAGATGATCAACCTATATCAAAATACAAGCCGATTAGACCACTAAAGGCACCTTTCTCAAGCAACATGGGACTGGTGTCTTTTCTATTTGAGAGGAGATTGAACATTTTGGAAGTTTTTTGGTTTATTCCCACCCACGGAGATGGACATTTTCTAGGCACTAGCGAAGGTGCTAGAGCGGTTAACTACGCGTACACGAAATAAATCGCTCAAGCAGCTGACGAGCTGGGTTTTGGCGGCGTACTACTTCCGACGGGCCGCTCGTGCGAGGATGGATGGCTGCGTTGCACGGAAGGGACCGAAGTAAGCTTGTGGTGAGTCCTAACCTATGTGCCGGGGTCGGCTTGGTGCGCTGTGGAGCCGGCACTGCGCTTGTAGGCGACCCCGATCAGGTCGCTGCTCGCATGCTGGAGTATCAAGAGATAGGAATTGAAACCTTCATTCTGTCCGGATACCCTCACTTGGAGGAGGCTTATCGGGTAGCGGAGTTATTGTTTCCGAAGCTTCCTCTGCAAAAGCGGGAGCAGGGAGATCAGCCGCTCTTCATCAGTCCATTCGGCGAAATGATTGCCAATCAGATTATACCGAAGAGTATAACGACCTCTTCGCGCTAAGCTTGACCGCTCTCCGAATGAGGAGAAAAGAGTATAAGAAGGAGGGTAGGGAGTGGAACAAACAACTTTAGGCAGCCATCTGCAAATCAAGAAAACGGCTAAGCGATACGGAGATAAGCAGGTTCTGCAAGAGGTAGAGCTTGAAGGAAAGCCAGGGGAATTCATTGCTATCGTAGGAAGGAGCGGCTGCGGGAAGAGTACTTTACTTCGATTGGTAGCTGGCCTTGAGAAGGCGTCCGAGGGCGGCATACATATCGATGGCGAGGAAATTCGGTTTATTCACCCTGATACTCGGGTGCTGTTCCAAGATGCTAGGCTGCTCCCTTGGAAAAGTGTACTCGAAAACGTCAGAGTCGGCGTTAAGGACGGAGACATTCGGAAAGCAGAGAAAGCACTCGAACAAGTGGGGCTCAGCAGTCGCGCATCCGAATGGCCAGGCGTGTTATCCGGCGGACAACGCCAACGGGTGGCGCTTGCCCGTGCGTTAGCAGGGAATCCCAAGCTGCTGTTGCTTGACGAGCCGCTTGGTGCGCTGGATGCCTTAACCAGAATCGAAATGCAGCAATTAATAGAGCAGTTATGGACGGAGCAGAGGTTTACTGCACTGCTGGTCACCCATGACGTAGCGGAAGCTGTGCAATTGGCGGATAGGGTTATACTCATCGAGCAGGGGAAGATCGCATTCGACGTTAAGATTACGTTGTCGCGCCCGAGAGAGCATAATAGCGACTTCGCCTATTTTGAGAAATTGATTCTTGACCGCATTCTGATCAAGGAGAAGGCCAAATCGCCTAGCGGAAATATCGGCAAAAATGATAACTATACCATTTAAGGGGAAATGAACATGAAAATAGGAAAAGGCAAGCAAATTGTATTCGCGATTGTTATGGTTTTGGTTGTGCTACAGTTGGCAGGCTGCGGCAACGGCATTTCGAAGGACGTATCATCAAGTATTACGAAGATTAAGCTGGATTATGCTTATTATAATCCGGTAAGCCTTGTGCTGAAGGAGAAAGGCTTCCTGGAGCAGGCTCTTAAAGCAGACGGCATCCAAGGGGAATCGGTACTTAGCGCGGGTAGCAATAAGGCACTGGAGTATCTGAATAGCAAAAGCATAGATTTCGGCTCCACGGCAGGCGCCGCGGCGTTATTAGGCAAAGCGAACGGAAATCTCATCAAGTCGATATACGTTTATTCTACGCCGGAATGGACAGCTCTTGTCACGAAAGCTGATTCTACGATCACCAAGGTTGAGGACTTGAAAGGAAAGAAAATCGCGGTTACTAAGGGAACGGATCCGTATATATTTCTGCTTCGCATTCTGGATCAAGCGGGACTAACCGAAAAAGACGTAGAGCTCGTTCAACTGCAGCACGCGGATGGAAAAGCGGCATTGGAAAAGGGTGAAGTCGATGTTTGGGCGGGATTAGATCCGTTTATGGCGCAGACCGAAGTCGAGCAGGGCTCCAAGCTCGTTATCCGCGACGCTTCCTTGAATACTTACGGGGTGCTTAATGTAAGAGAGTCGTTCGCAAGCGATAACCCGGAGTTGACGAAAAAAGTGATTGAAGCTTATGAACAGGCTCGTAAATGGGCTATCGGCAATGTAGAGGAATTCAAGAAAATCGTAAGCGAGCAATCCAAGCAGACGTTGCCAGTCGTAGAAAAGGTTATCGAGAGAACCGATCTTTCTAATCCTGTTATCGGAGATACACAGAAGAACGCCCTTAACGCGGCGGGGACCGTCTTATTGAAGAGTGGAATTATTCCCGATAATACGGACATTGCCAAAGTCGTAGATGAATTGATCGATTCGCAATACTTCACTAAGATCACACAATAAACGGAGGTAATCGATTTGAAATTCACGGACAGTCGCATTTTTCAAATCGCTTTGGGATTCCTAGTTCCTATACTCCTACTCGGCGCTTGGCAATATGCTTCCGTTACCGGATATGCAGCCCCCAATTTACTTCCGCCGCTTACAAGGATTTACGGCACCTTCACCGATCTGTTGGCATCAGGCGAGCTGGGCGAACATTTATGGATTACTTTGTATCGGGTGTTTGCCGGTTTTGTTGCAGGTTTGGCTGTCGCGTTGGTACTAGGTATTCTAAATGGATACTTTCGGTTTTTCCGTTATTTGCTCGACCCTATGCTTCAGGCGCTCAGAAATATTCCCTCTATGGCATGGGTTCCACTTTTTATTTTGTGGCTGGGTATTTACGAGACGTCGAAGATCACTCTTATTGCCATTGGGGTATTTTTCCCCGTCTATTTGAATTTACTGACAGGCATTATAAGCGTAGATCGCAAGCTGATCGAGGTAGGATGGGTACATGGGTACAGAGGCTTCCGATTGATCTGGCATTTTTTTCTGCCAGCTACGTTGCCTTCCTTGGTCGGCGGCATGAGAAGTGGGCTCAGCATGGGCTGGATGTTCGTCGTGGCAGCTGAAATTATGGGTGCCAGCAAAGGGCTCGGTTTTCTCATGACGGACGGTCAAACAACGGGACGTCCGGCGATTATAATGACAAGCCTAATTCTGTTTGCTATATTCGGCAAGCTAACCGATATGGTGATGGTATGGTTAGGCTCCAAGCTGCTGTATTGGCAAACCGATTTGGTAACAGGGAAACAACAAAGCGCGTAATTGATAAGGGTATTGAAGGGCAACTGAGAGTAGTTGTCCTTTGTTTTGATTTTAGCGATACCAATATTGATTTTGGATAATTCACCGTGGAAAACGATAGATTAATACAAGAGAAACGCCCCCTAATAATTAGTTTTTTAAAATGATCTTGTTATTTTTGGATGCAGAGAGTGAGATGGGACTATCAGATCTAAGATTATAAGAGGAACTGGGGTAATTCAATTTTATTTATAGTATAATGGTTACTTCAATATGGGATTGAAAACAGGGAAAGAGGGAACGGATGCCTACAATACTGGTTGCTGACGACGATGCGAACATTCGAGAACTCGTCTGTTTATTTCTACGCAATGACGGATTCGTGACAGCCGAGGCCGCGGACGGCAAGGAAGCGCTAACCGTATACGCCTCAATGCATGTCGATCTTGTCGTGCTCGATATTATGATGCCGATTATGGATGGTTGGACGTTATGCAAGGAGCTCCGAAGAGCCAATCCTGATCTTCCTTTACTTATGCTAACTGCAAGAGGCGAAACATGGGAGAAAGTGAAAGGTTTCGAACTTGGGACGGACGATTATCTGACAAAACCATTCGATCCGTTGGAGTTGACAGCTCGTGTTAGGTCATTACTGAAACGATACCGGATTGGCTCCACGCAGATGATCCAATTCGGCAACGTCACCCTTGATCGGAAGACCTATAAGGTGATAAGAGGGACAGAGTCACTCACGTTGCCACTCAAGGAGTTCGAATTGCTGTATAAGCTCGCTGGAACACCCGGACAAGTCTATACGCGTGAGCAGTTGATCGATCAGATTTGGGGGATCGATTACGCTGGAGATGATCGAACAATAGACGTACATATTAAACGCCTGCGTGAACGGTTCGCTACTACACCCGATTTTCGTATCGAGACGGTGCGTGGGCTTGGCTACCGGATTGAGATTTACGAATGATCAGTTCCATATATACACGGGTTGTCTTGACATTTCTAGTCTCCGTCATCGGGGGCACGATCATTGCTTTTTTTGTGGCTACTTGGGTATATAAAGATCAATTGAATGAAAATTTGCAAATCACTTTACTTGATTTCGGTCAAGACATCGTCCAAATTTACGAGACATTTCCATTACGTGAAGCGGACTCATTCGTAAGTGGAATGAAGCAGCTCAATTCCTATCATATTCGAATTTACGATGAATCGGGTCAGTTCCAGTCTTACGGAACGCTTAACGGACACAATCCTGCCAAAGTGACAATGGAACAAGTAAAGGAAGTACTAGACGGAGAAAAAGTTGTTCAAGTTAATTCGTATGGTGCTGATCCTATCCTCATAGGGCTTCCGTTGAAAACGAATATGGGAACGAAAGCGATGTTTGTGGAGCAGCGTGCCCCGTCATCCTCCTCATTTCTCATAAAGTGGATTTTTAATTTTTTGATCTATTCGTTGATAGCAGGAAGTATATTGATTCTGGTTGCCGCCATGTTCCTAGTCAGACCGATCAAAAAGCTGACAAATGCAACTCGGCGTATAGCAGCTGGAGATTTCAACGTCAAGCTGAATATTAAGCAAAAGGGTGAGCTAGGTACTTTGGCTCGCAGCTTCGAAGAAATGATGCATGATCTGCAGCAACTTGAACAGATGCGCAGGGAATTTGTGTCGAACGTGTCGCACGAAGTTCAGTCTCCGCTTACCTCGATATCCGGTTATGCTCTAGCGCTCAAGCAGGTAAACATCACAGATAACGAGCGAAGACGTTATCTTGATATTATTATCGCTGAAGCAGATCGGATGTCCAAGCTGAGCGATAGCCTGCTAAAGCTGAGTTTGCTTGAATCGCAATCGCAGCATCTGCGTTTGGTCACGTTCAGCCTTGATGAACAGATCAGACGCGTCATCGTTGCGATCCAGCCCCAATGGTTGGTTCGCAATATCCGTTTCGAGCTCAATTTGCCTACAGTCATCCTTTCGGCGGATCATGATCAATTAAACCAGGTATGGACGAACATAATCGGCAATAGCATCAAATTTTCCAAGGATGGCGGCGTTATTAACGTCAGAATTAAACAAGATATCAAAAACGTGACAGTCCGAATATCCGATACGGGTATTGGTATTACCCTCGAGGCCCAGAAGCGTATATTCGAGCGGTTTTTTAAGGCCGATCGCTCCCACAGTCTTAAGTATGGCGGCAGCGGTATGGGACTCGCCATCGTTAAACAGATCGTATCGCTTCATCAAGGCGAAATCCAAGTGGAAAGTGAGCTGGGCCGAGGAACGACTTTCATTGTCACCTTGCCAATTACAACGCCGGCAGAGTAATTAGATTCATATGTAGGATTGTCTAATCCGCATTCTCCATGCTACGACATTATGTGCAAGATTCCTTGCACATGATGCCATAGCATTTTTTTTTGCTTGTTCATACTCCGTTCATATTGTCGTCACAGGGAGTACATCTTCGTCGTATAAGCTTTCTTAAGTGACACGATAAACAGATGAGGATAGGGGAAGATGCGAGTGAAGCAAGAAGAGGTAATAAAAATGAGGATGGGAATGAGAATGAAAAAAACACTTATCATCTTACTTAAATCACTAGGAGTTATAGCCATTATCATAGGACTATTTCTAGCCATTGTTTTTATTGTGAATATGATAAGCAACAAATCGGAGCAAGGGAAAATAGAAACCTATGGCCAGTTAGTATCTGTAGATGGGAAAAATATGAATGTTATGATTCAAGGTAAAGGCGATGAAACAGTCGTGCTCCTACCTGGTTATGGAACAGCAGCACCAGCACTTGATTTTAAGCCGCTAGTAGATGAACTGTCCCCATTTTACAAGGTAGTCGTGATTGAGCCTTTTGGTTATGGATTAAGTGATGTAACCGAAAAGGTGCGAAGCACAGACAATATTGTAAGTGAAATTCATGAAGCTTTACAGAGTCTTAATATTGACCGATATATTCTAATGGGTCATTCCATTGCAGGCATTTACGGTCTAGATTATGTGAACAAATATGAAAACGAAGTGAGTGCTTTTGTTGGCATCGATAGTAGTGTTCCAACGCAAGGTGGTATGGATACTCAATTTCCAATAAAAACTATTAAACTACTCCAAAAATCAGGCTTCGTCAGATTAATAATGAAACTAAGTCCTGACCCGTATGCTACACTTCCATTTGATGATAAAACAAAAGAACAGATGAGATTTCTCGCTCTCAAAAACATGAATAATACCAGCACCTTAAATGAAATGGTAAATTTTTACCCTAATTTTAAAGCAGCTGAAAAATTATCATTTCCAAAAGATCTTCCACTCATTTTATTTGTACAAGCGAATAATACAGACGTAGATAAATGGATACCACTGCATGAAGAGCAAGTAAAAGATTCCGTACATGGTAAAATGATAAAATTAGAAGGAGAACATTATTTGCATCATACCCAATCAAAAGAAATCGTTGAAAACTTCAGGGCATTTATGGAGGAAATAAAATAAGTGCACTGAAAAGGCACATTCACTATTATACAAATGTAAAAGTGATATTAAAACCGTCCTTTGGACGGTTTTTTTCGCTGTAGTAGCTCGAACATGGATTGTGGAAGTGTAGATTGAGACTGATATGGCACTTTAAGGTGCATCTAATCTCAATGACAATGTAACTAGAAACCGATTATTGAAATTGTCTAAACACAGTTGGAATGCACCTCCAGTTGATGCGTTACCTTTGGGGAAAGAAATTGTAGAACAATATTTGGAGCCACTGGATGAACTACCAGAAATTAAGCCTTTTATCATGTTATATGGAATTATTGACTAACGTATCCGGTCAACTGAAAATGACTATACTTAAGCCCTGTCCGTAATTCAAACGGCAGTAATCAAAATAACCAAATACAAAACAATGATAGCCGTGATCATATGATTATGGCTTTTTTAGTACCATATCAGCAGCAGTCCATACCAACGGGTTAAACCCTTCATACGATATATGGCATCTACCTAATTTATGGAAGAAATGAACATTCATTTAATCATAGGGAGTTGGATATGTGAATTCAATAACGAAGCTTACTGGGCGAGTGATATTTAAGGGGAATCCGGGTTATGAAGCAGCTCGGAAGAATTGGGATCCGCATACCGACAGATTTCCTAAAGTATTTGTTTTTGCTCAAAGAACGATAGATGTAGCAAATGCAATAAAATGGGCCCGCGAAAATAAGGTACCTATTCGGCCAAGAAGCGGAAGGCATGCCTTGGAGACGAACCTTTCTCAGGTCAACGGAGGCATTGTCATCGACGTTAGCGAAATGAAGAAAATCAAGTTAAATAAAAAATGCAGGACTGTTGTGGTTGAGTCAGGTAATCGGGTAGGAAGAGTCGTAGATACACTAGCACGGCAAGGATTTATCGCTCCGTTTGGTGACAGTCCATCGGTTGGGATCGGCGGAATTACACTTGGTGGGGGGATTGGTCCGCTCCAAAGGACGACTGGTCTCATTAGCGATAATTTAATCGGACTAGAAATGGTTGACGCTAAGGGAAGAGTAATCCGGGCAAGTAAAAAACGCAACTCCGATCTCTTGTGGGCTTCCCGCGGTGGCGGTGGCGGCAACTTTGGCGTATATACCAAATATAAATTCAAAGTACTGCGTGCTCCAGCCAAAGCTACCGTATTCAGCATTATCTGGCCATGGGAGCAGTTCGAAAAAGTCGTAAAGAGATGGCAAGTATGGGCTCCTAATGCCAGCACCAAATTGGGCAGCGAATTAAGCGTCGGTCCAAAAAAAGGCGGGAATGTAAGCATGTTGGGGCTGTACCTGGGATCTAAAACGGAAACCATACGTCAATTAGAGCCTATTCTTAGCGTGGGGACGCCTACTCAAAAAACAATCCTGTCTCTACCATACTTGGAAGCCACTAAGTTTTTATTAGCCCCCGATCCAGTTCTTACCCAAAAGTTCAGCAACCAGTTCTCTAGCGGCTTTGGCAGACGTCCATTCCCGGATAAAGCTTATAAAGTGATGCGCGAGTTTCTAGAAAAAGCAGAGGGAGGGACTCCAGCCGGATTCTTCTTCCTTAACTGGGGTGGTGCCATAAGCCGAATCGCACCTAGAGCCACAGCATTCTACTGGCGTAAGGCTCAATTTTATGTCGAATGGAACAGCTCGTGGGTTAAACCATCTCATGCGGCTAAAAATATTGCATTGGCTCGGAATACTAGGAAGAAGCTGCAGCCTTATATCGTTGGCTCCTATATCAACGTACCAGACCAAGGTATTAAATGTTCTGGTCCAGTTTATTATGGCAAGAACTTTCCTAGGTTACGCAGAGTAAAAGCAAAGTATGATCCGACTAATGTGTTTAATAATCCTCAAAGTATTCCGCCGGCTAAATGAAAATATCGTTTAAATGCGAATTAAAGGAGTAAATGAATGAAACTCATTCATTTACTCCTTTTTATTGAAGAACTTATTTTTTTGTTTGGCTTGAAAGGTGGAAATAGTGTTTAAATGTCGGATTACAAGAATATGAGCCGATGTTCCAGCATCTACTTGGGCGGTATTTTCGAATGTATTGTAAAAATAAAGACGGTTATAAGTATTGTGAGTATGGTATCAATTTGAGGAAAAGCAAATAGGATAAGAACAAAGCCCGCTCCGCAGAAGCACCATAGTTTAATGCTAAAAGGCTGCCATATGGCAGCCTTTTTCTCAACTGCGGAAGGCTAATTATCCACCAAATTTATAGACGTTCTAAAAATAAACGGAGAACGCTAGTTCAATACAACAGATTAAAACCTCTCATTAGAAGAAAACCTAGCCCTGGCTACGCTAATTTCTTATGAAGAAACTTACTTAACATCCAAACCCTTTTCTAAATGAAAAGTGTATTCGAAAAATACATTCATCGGCATCCTGTTCCAATATAGCAAAGTTTTGCGCGGTACGTTTCTTATCGATTGCTGTATATAACAGAATTATAATTGGAAATTGGTGGTACAATAATCTTTGCACGATTATCACTACGGGGAGGTCAATACAGTGGTACAAATTGTCCTGCTGGTTCTACTGCTTGTTATCGTTATACTGCCACCGATCATTTTTATCGGTTATATGTATGCCTTATCCAAAAAACCGAAGCATTCCATTATTCGCTCACACCCGTATCTTGGCTGGGTACGTTATTTGCTTGAAAAGTTGGGGCCAGAGTTCCGTCAATATTGGTTTGACAGCGATACGGTAGGGAAGCCGTTCTCGCGGGCCGACTTTGTCGGTCTCGTATATGCTGCGAAATACCGGACGGATCTTATCTCCTTCGGCGGGAGGCGCGATTATGAAAAGCCCGGCTTCTATTTATCTAATGCCATGTTCACGAAATTGACAAGCGAGCTAAGGGTGGATAACGAAACCCTCGTACCAGGAAAGAAATATGTCATTACCGACGAAGGGCTGTTTATAAGGAAGGAAAAATACATAGAAGAACAGGTCAAACTTTGGCTTCTACATGACGATGATGTCATAATAGTCGGCGAAAACTGTAAACACCCATGGCGGCTCAAAGGCATGTTCGGCGCTTCAGCTACTTCCTACGGAGCAGTAGGTGAGCATTACATTCAGTCTACGGGAAGCGGCGCATTCATGGCGGGCGGCTCTTGGATCAATACAGGTGAAGGAGGAGTTGCGAATGTACATCTTGCCACTGGCGTCGATATCGTCTCGCAAATCGGGCCAGGCTTGTTTGGATTTCGTGATGACACTGGCCGTTTCTCCATTGAGGCATTCAAGCACAAAGCTGACATCCCGAACATTAAGGCGTTCGAACTGAAATTTCATCAGGGTGCCAAAATACGCGGCGGGCACCTCGAAGGATCTAAGGTCACCGAAAAAGTCGCTGCAGCTCGTTTAGTGCCTATCGGTAAAACCGTGAATTCGCCAAACCGGTTCGAATTCCTAACCAATCCAGAGGAAGCGCTTCGTTTCATAAGCACCTTGCAAGAAGAAGGCGGCAAACCCGTGGGCATCAAAATCGTTGTCGGCGATCCGAAGCGGCTCGAGCCGTTTTTTCAGTCTATGCTTGAGCTAGAAATTTTCCCGGATTTTATTACCGTAGACGGTTCCGAGGGAGGTTCTGGAGCTATGTTCAAAGCAATGGCAGATGGCATGGGATTGCCGCTCTTTAATGCGTTGCTCATCCTTGACGACATCGCAAGAAAATTCGGTGTGCGCGATCGTTTCAAAATCTTCGCTTCTGGCAAGCTCATTACGCCTGACAAAGTGGCAATCGCCCTGGCACTTGGCGCGGACTGCGTCAACTCTGCACGCGGCTTTATGATGGCCAACGGCTGCATCATGGCTCTGCAATGTCATACGGGCAAGTGCCCAACAGGGATTACGACTACGGATTCTAAGTATCAAGAGGCACTGGCGCCCGAAGAGAAACAGTGGCGTGTAATGAACTATATTCTTCAGATGAGGGAAGGCTTGTTTTCGCTGGCTGCCGCCTGCGGTTTAGAGAGTCCCCGCGAATTAAGACGAGAACATGTGGTGTTTTCGAACGAAAGCGGACAAAGCTTCCGAATCGTGGATTTGTTTCCTTATCCAGTATCGAAGTAAATATACGTTCTTGGCAATATAAATAACCATTAAAGCTGTCGATGCATATGTGGCAAACTCGTATAATGAAAATCCTATTGCAGTAGAACCAAATCAGGAAATGCGAAAAGCTTGTGTACAAATACTTGGACATGAATCTAACTTTCGTGCTGTGGCAGGTTCAGCAGAATCAACATGTTTACGTGCCTGAACATCCCAACTACGGACCTATGATGGGCGAATTAAAAAGTTATTTAACCGATATGAGAAGAACGGTAAAGTATCTTATATATATGAAACAGAGTGATATTGGGGAGAAATTTAATTTTCAAGTAACGGGGAACGATGTAATCACTTGAAAATAACGAGTTAATTAATATGATATGTGAATGAAAGACAAGAAAATGTTCAATCTTCTTGTCTTTTTTTAATACTCGAGTGAGGAGGAGGGGCATCGTCATACTGTTGGTCTTAAATCGGATGGCGCGGAATCCAACTGCCCGGCAATCAGTTTTGGGGGATCCTTAAACGTGATTACAACACGGTATTACGAAGAGCCAATAAATCATTAATCGAAGACCACACTTCAAAAACACTGCCAACTAGCTAATGAGGCTTTAAACTGACGAGCAGTTAGTTCAGTTATAATCGATTTATGCTATTCCATTTTATACTAATTATCAGTATGATATTACTAAAAGTGGCAATGTAATTTGGATTGTATGGAAATGCAAACCAAAGATATAACAGGGGAGATATTATGAGCGAAAATAACTTTCTGAATGATGTAGCTTTTAAAAAAATTAAAAAAGAAATCTTAAATAGCTATAATGTAAAAGACGATATAACAAAACCAAAAGTAATTTTTAAAGAAATTGATATAGAAAACGACAAAGAGAGAATGTACGATTCATCTTCTGATACATACATTCCATTGAAATATATCCAATTTGCAGACGGTGAAATTGTAATTTCAGCCATATCTGACTATATAGATTTTGCAAAGGGTTATTATCAATTATTTTCTGAAAATCTCTTCAGTGAAAAAGCTTTTGATTACCTATTTGATTTTTTAAGTGTAAAAGTCAAAGATTTTAAACTAATCCCTTATACAGGGAATCAGGCAAAAGAAAAATATTTATCTATATTTGGGTTAAGTGATAAAGCTGATATAACATACTATAACATTCAACATTCGACAATTCAGTTCAATTCCAATACATCAAATAAGAATATAACCCATTCATATGAAGAATTAACGCCAGATAGAGTTTATTACGGTACTTTACTCGGAAACAAAATTGTTTCAATTGTAGGATGTAATAACGCGATTCAACCGTTACTATCTCCTACTGTTGTGGACATTGGTCTAGAAACACATGAGGATTACAGACAAAATGGCTACGCTCTTTCAAATGTTGCTGCAATGTCGAATTATCTAGTCAGTGAGGGACATGTTGTTAAATATTGTTGTAATAACAAGAATACAAATTCAATTAAAACAGCTATATCGAGCGGGTTTAAAGTAGTTGCAAATGAAAAGACATTTTGGTGCGTAAACCCGAGATGATTAAGCTAACAGGGAACGATAGCTCAAGATTGCTCAATGAACATAAGAAACGCTATGATACCTTCAAACTAAGTAACTAGATTTCAACTTCCAACGGATGGATGTGGAAGGAATCGTCGATATGATTTTTACAGGCATACAGTCAAAGGAGAGATGAATGAAATGGTCATCCTGAAATCGAGATCAGAAATTGAAGAAATGAGAAAAGCCGGCTGAATTGTCGCTGCTTTTCATCAAGCAATCGCAGGTATGATCCAGCCGGGTGTTACGACGCTCGATATCGAGTCGTTCGCGGTGCGGTTCCTAGAGGAGAATGGCGCCAAGGCTTGAGCGGTGATATCCTCTTCATGATTTTAAACAAAAAATAGGCCAAATAAAAATAATCGCAGAGTACCGGCGGTCATGCTGGTACTCTGCGACTGTTTGGCGCATATCGGATCGAGAAACTTAGTTCATTGGGCTTCCTCGTCGGCCGAGGGAACGTAGATGCCCGGCACCGGATCTCGAGAAGTCGCAAGTATACCTGATAACGATCTCCAGGAATCCTAAACGGGACACGATAGTTTAACAAAACAAGGAGTAGATTTGCCATGGCAGCTGCTCTTTATTTATTATGTTAACTGGTAGATTACGTTAACAAAAAAATAAACCGGCACAAGTATGTGCCGATTAACCAATTGCCATTATGCAAAAAGGATACCCTAAAAAAACCATGGATACAGGATAGGCGCAAAACGATAAGGGATGAAGGGAGAAGACCTTCATGATTACGCTCAGAAAAATAACACTGGAAAACCTTCGCGCCATATATAACTTGGAAGTATCAGAAGAACAACGGAGCTTCATTGCGTCCCTAAAGCGAAAGGAAGGGTAACCATGATTATGACACAAGAAGAAATGCTGTTCATTGTGCAATCACAACTTGCAATTGACTTGAATTGCTCTATCAATGACCTGAACGGCGAGAGGGACAGCATTATCTTTGTTGAAGCTAAAGAAAATCCTGGACGCAGGCCATTTCCAAGGAAGGCGCGTTATTTCGAAATTGTGTTTATGGGGAAATCAATTGTAGTATCGGCTACATCCGAACGGTTGTTAATTGCCAAAACACAGATGCAGGGCAAAGACAGGGATAGCGTATTCTCCTTGCCATTTATCAGAGGTCTTTACTTGCATTTTCTACCTGATGTAAAAAAAATAAAGCCAATGACACCACCGAAATTATTTTCATTTGAACTGATTAAGCGAGATGAAGTGGTTAGTTTAACGGATGTCACAAGATTCAATGAAGCGATTATTTATGATACGAATCTTCCCTGGCAGACTGATCTAGCTGTGCTTGCAAAGCAAAACGGGGAAATTGTTGGTGTGGCAGGAGCAAGCAAAACGTGTGCAAAACTGTGGCAAATTGGCATAGAAGTATTACCCGAATATCGTAATTTGGGATTGGCTAGTTATCTTGTAAACAAGTTAACTTTGGAAATATTGGAACGTGGAGATATACCGAGTTATGACGTAATCGCCAGTAACATTGCTTCACAGAGAGTAGCTCAACGATTAGGGTATTTTCCCGCATGGGTGTCTGATTGGCGATGCAATTTTGAAGGACTTGAACAGTAATTGTATATATCATGACGCTTCAACTAATAGGTATGATGATTTAACAAAATGTGGAATTATAAATAGAAATACTGAATATTGAACCCTAGGGTGAAAAGAGGAAATACGAATGATAACTATTCAAATTGTCGGCTATGATAATAAATCGACTTTAAGAAATCTCCTAGAGCTCTATAGATATGATTTTAGTGAATTTGACCCTGAAGATGTAAATGAAAACGGCTTATATGATTATATGTATTTGGATCATTATTGGACAGATGAAGGCAGATATCCATTTTTTATTCGTGTGGATGGAAAACTGGCTGGTTTTGCTCTAGTGAGGATGATTGGGACAAATGAACATAGCCAGCCAATTTATTCGGTCGCTGAGTTCTTCATAATGAAAAAATATAGAAAACGTGGAATAGGTATAATCGCTTCTTATGAAATATTCAATCAATTCAGAGGTATTTGGAAAGTTGCTCAAATAGAGAATAATATACCAGCTCAAATATTTTGGAGAAAGGCAATTGAAAGATATACAAGTAACAACTTCCAGGAAGTTAGAGAAGACGAGTGGGATGGTCCTATTCAAACATTTTCAAACGCAACTCACTAGACTAACGGAGAACTGTGCTTTAACAATCACTATAACGTGGTTGCTGTCATAAAACGACCAGTTTTAAGGATATAAGTTCTTGTCATCCGACAAGAGAGGTTGGGCGTCGGATGACAAGAATATGAGCCGATAAAGGAGCAATGGGCTATACGGTTGAACAAAATGAAATGAAGGAACTAAGTCTCCATAAACTTTTATGTATAGTTTAGGCGTCGTTCAATTTCTTCAGCAATTTTCAAGCCATGGAATCGTCCATCTTCAATATAAACACGATTTGTAGTGCCTCCAGTTACCACACCTGCAAGAAAAGCGTTATCAACGTTCGTTTCATATGTTTCTGGATTAAAGGTTGGCACCAAGGTAGAAGAATCAATCTCAATCCCAATGCTTTGAAGCATTGTTGTATCGGGTTGATATCCAATCAGAGAAAATACAAAGTCATTTGGAATCGTGACCAACCCTTCTGGTGTATCTAAACAAACAGTAGTATCATTTATCTCTTCAACACTGGAATTGGGATAAAACTTGATCTTTTCCTTTTCGATAAAATTTCGTATATCTAAAAGCAAAGAAGGTTTAATTCCTTTGTAAACAGTGTCTCCACGATGGACAAGTGATACGCGTGCCCCGTTACGATAAAGATCGATAGCTGCTTCGATAGCAGAGTTCTTGCCACCTACCACGGTTACTTCTTGTCCATGAAAGAAATGACCCTCTTTATAATAATGCATAACCTTCGACATGTTTTCCCCTTCAACGCCGATCCTCTTCGGGTGATCGAAGATCCCTGTAGCTATAACAATCATACGAGCTTGGTAGGGAATTGTTGTTCCTATACGATCTACGGCATACACTGTAAAAGAATCTGTATCCTTCGAAATATGATTAACCTTTTGGAAGCATTTAATATGAATAGCTTGTCGTTCAGTAACAAGACGATAATATTTTAATAGCTCCGTTCGTGTAGGTCTTGCTTCTTGTGATAGGAAGGGGATATTACCAATTTCTAGACGGTCTGAAGTACTATAGAAGCGCATATCTAATGGGCAATTAACAATTGAATTCACAATCGCTTCCTTCTCAACTATTACATAACTAATTCCTTTTTCTTGAAGCGCAAGGCTGGTAGCTAGGCCACAAGGCCCTCCACCTATAATGACAACATCATACATATGATTAATCTCCTTAATCTTGGTTGCAGTTTGCTGTTTTAACCACAAATATTAATTATTGTACAATAGTTTATCTCATAATCAATAAATTATCAAAAATCCAAAAATCGCATTTAATTATTTTATAATAAAGTTGATAAATTTTTAAGAATTATTAGAGCTACCAAACTGATAAATCATGTTATTTTTCCGGTAATAGTAAAAAGTTTTTAGATGTGAGACGGTCAGCCATTAAAGATCAATCACAGTATAAGCGGAAAAGAGGAGCATATTTAATGAATATTTAGATCTTGTTGTTCAATACGCTCATTTAGGTACAGGCCTGTTGCTAAAAATGATATATCTCTCAGACAGATTCCAATGATTGCAATACTTTACATTGAGGAACATTTTGTTTTCTCGCGAAGGCTCTCTTATTCGTGAAATTTGTTCAGTTTGATAAGGGACGATAGATAACGCTTTCCAGTATTGCTAACGGGCAGAATAGTTGAAACACCGCAACCTTCATGTGGGTCTTTACGTCTCATATCTAAATGGAAAATGATGGGGGTAATTTCGGTTAAGAAAATTATTGTTTTATTTGCATATTTTTGTCTCGCGTTCCTGATTGGTTGCGGTAAAGAAACAACTGAGCAAAATAATGTTAAACATATTGAATACCTTAAGTCGTTTGGTTGGCATATTGAGGAAAAAATTAGCGAAAGAACGCAAGATACAAAAAACTTTCTACCTGCAACAAACGCAGGTATTGATTTGAAGCCTTATAAAGAAATTTATATTACAACCTACTTGCTGAAAGAAAAACAAAAAACAGGAAAGAAAATATACGCTTCCATTTATCAAATTAATGAAGATATTATTGGAGGAAACGGACATTTAGAGACTTGGGAGCCTGGAGATTTCTCTTTGAAGGATAAAGAAAGATTAATCAACGAAGGAAAAATAAATAAATAGCGTGTTCTCCTTTATTACGCTAACGGGACACATTAGTTTAACGCATCGTGGAGCATTTTTCCCAGCGCCAACTACTACGCAAAGCTCATAAGGGTAGGGATGAGAAGTGGAGTTTACGGAATTGATTGCAATGAAGAAGTCACGAAAAACACCTGAAGAAGGCGATATATTTGTTATCCAACCCAAGGGGGTCATTATTTCTTTGGTAAAGTAATTATGACGAATATCCAAGGAAACAATATAAACTTTCAGGGTATGAATTTAATTTATGTGTATAACTATTCATCCGTAAATAAGGAAGTCCCTGCTAACTTTGATTCATGGTGACCTAAAAGGTGCAATTCGTTAGTTATTCAACATTACGCTAAAGAATAACGTTAGTTTAACAGTGCAAGGAGCAGATACTACAGTAACTGCTCCTTGTTTTTATTAAGCTAACTGGCAGATTAGTTGAATCGTGAGTTATTCTTACATGAGACGTACAACAGAAAAATAGGAGTGCGTATGAACGAAATCTAAATGTCCTGTTTCGTCCCTGACGCGTAAATAAGACACCTATTATGGTGTCTCGTGATATTCGGCAGCCGTAATTTTCTATGGAGTGAAAGACTCATTTCTCACCCAAGCTCCACCTTCATCCGTACTCCGGTAAAACATCGTAGCGCAGCGGAGTGCTCCTCGTGCCGCTTCTTCAACAGATGAATATCTATTTTCCAATGGATCGTGAGGATCGGTTTTATCCGCGTCTTTATAGTAATGGCTTAGCTCATAAAAATAATGGTCGTTCTGATTTCTGAGGATATCAATTTCAATTTCTTTACCATCGATTATAACCTTTAATGTTCGGACAATCTCGTGAACGGCTTGGATATCGGCGTGAAGATTTCCGAGTTCAGACAAATTCAACATCATGAGTGTCCTCCCAATAGCTTCCTTCACCAATTAATCTTTACATACGCTGTTGAGTGACTGCAACACATCGATAATTCCTTTTAAATCACATGTATGGAAAGTGTCATTGATTTCACGATTTTCCTCCGTAATTGAATATACATGGATCTCAGCGCAGCCATCCCATCTAATATTTACATCAAAACGCTTATCTTCTGTTTCGAGTTCTAGCGCTGCAATTCCGCCGTCTGCATCTCTTTTATGTTCGGTCTTAATAATCCACATTCTAATACACCACCTTGGGCATATGATACCCAAAAGTAGAACATTTATTGCTGTCGCAACAGTATTTGGAACCCATTTTGCAATTAAATAAGGAGACAATAACAGTAACCAAGGAGCTATAAAGATGAACATAATAGATGGAATGGATGCGGCGAGGTTTAAATCAGCGAATCCTAATTACAAGTCAGAATAGAAGTTAATGAAGAAAGAAAAAAAGATGTCGATGGTTTTAAGAAATCTAAATAATAAATAAGCTTAAGTGAAATTTGGGATCAAGTTCCATATCACAAGAACTTGGTCCCATAACACAAAAATCATCATCCTTTTTCACATTCATCGTACATTTATTCGGTTTCTATATCAGGTAAATCATCAAAGACGTTCGACTTCGGCACCTGGATCATATCTTTTTTTTGCTGAACCCAATACCCGATATTGCGGTACCAATCCTGAAAAGAGTCGTCCAATTGCTGTTCCCGATTGCGGTCCTCATTAACGTCGGAATCAACTTCCGTCTCCTCCCTAAGAACCCCATAAACATCCTTATTAACCCCGTCTTTCCGGTCTTCGGTATCATTAAATGTATCCATGTTGATTTAGCCTCCTAAAATCTCATACCCCTATTCATTCAACTATGAGAAAAAAATAGCCGTATAACCGTCAGGACGATCTCCAGCCATTTTTAACTACCCTACATCTATTATGCTTATGCTAACGGGGAACGATAGTCCAATTAAAAAGCAGAAGGCTATTGGCATCCAGGTGGGGAAGTGTGTATTTGTCAGCAGATTGTTATAACCAAGCTGCCGATAGATCGGCAGCCTGCAGTTCACTAAACCCCTCGTTCTTTACTATCGATAATCTTATCTAACGAGGTATGTGGATCACTGTTTGCCACTTTAGCAATTTCGCGATCCGTTTCACTTCCACCTTGGATGGTATCCGTTGCATTTGTCTGCTGCTTCAATTGCTCTTCAACTTGTCCTATCCCATGCGCCCCTTGATGATTCCGGCTTGTAGGCATAATTATCACCTCCGTTAACATTTTTGGAAATTCCTAACTTATTTTTTGTTGGTCGAACCCGGGACTGCAGAATCGTGATTGTTTCCGGGATTTTTTTTGCCCACCAAACCTTCGCAGCAAATATCTACCATAAAAAGTATGTCCCGTTGGTTAATCAGTAATCCGAGAACGTAGGAACAGATTCATCCAGACGTACTTCTCGTTCTAGTAACATCAACTATCGGATAGGATAATTCATTATCATGAGGGCTGCCAGTCATGCAGCCCTCGTTCTCTAACGGGAAGAATATTTTATAAACCCCTTTGCTCTGGGGTGCTTTGTTGATACTTTTCCCAAAAAAGAACCCGGTCATGTAGACCAAGTTTGGTGATGCTTTCATAATATTTAACTGGGCATGTCAGCTTTACTTCGAATTATTTTGTACTTTAGATCTTCCTTGATCGTTCGGGTCGTTTGATCGTGATGGGCTTTGCTTTGGGTTGTTTTTAGCGGGTTTGGTTTTAGTGCTCATTTTATAGTTCACCTCCTCTATAATCCATAAAGAGTATTTCTCCAAACCGTTATCCTTATTAGAATATTAGGTGCTAAATTAATGGAGATTATAGCTTAACAATCACCAGGACGAGGCTGCCGACATGAGACGGCAGCCTCGTTGAGCTAACGGGCAGGAGTGTTTAATCATTTGACGAATATTCATGCAAGGAAGATGTAAAAGATGTAACGACGTATTCTAAGGATGAGGTTTGAAGACGAGAGTAAAGAAGTTCTATCCACGAGAGAGGGGAATGCTTATTGCTGCAGAGATACATTAGATCGGACCAGGATCAATTGGAAGACTTCATGAAAACTATGTATGTTTCCAGAGGATATGTCTTTGATCCTGAAGGGCCGCATTCAGATATTAGAAGTATTGAACTGCTATATTTTGAGACAGGAGGCGGATTCTGGTTATTGAAGAAAGAACAGAGCGTTATTGGGACTATTGGTTTAAAGGGTATTGATTCTGAAAACAGAATTGGTGAAATTAAGAGGTTCTTCGTCTTACCTGAATATCAAGATAAGGGTTACGGTAAAAGCATGATGAGCCAAATAATAGAATATGCAAGACAAGCTGGATTAATAAAGCTGAGATTGGACACTGAGAAACAATCTTATAAAGCGATGTCAGTGTTTCGAAGTTTTGGCTTTTATGAGATACCAAAATACAATGATAATGATATTGCTGAAATATTTATGGAATTATCCATTGTGTCATAACGAATCTGAATTCAAGATAGAAGGAGAAGTACTTACAAAAGATAATAGCACTGAAACAGTACAGATTACCTTTCGGGCTGAAGTAGAAGAAGGGTATAAAGCCGATGGTATGAGCGTTATTTCTAAGCAATCAAGCGAATGAGGTTGGGCCAAAATGTTAAGTTAATGGGGAACTTGAGTTGAAAGATACACATTGATGAGCAAGCGCTACTGTAGTCTGCTCATTTCATTAGCTAACTGGCAGAATAGTGAAGGATTCGGATAATAATTGTCAAATGTTTTACTTAATCTTTTATTTTAGAAAGGAAACCGAATTAATGAGATTGGTCTGTTTTGGGGACAGCATAACTGGAAGGACAGAAGGTCATGAGCACCCCTTATTAACAATAAAACTTAAAGCTAAACTTAGCGAAGAATGGGAGGTCATCAACGCTGGCGTAGCTGGCAAGTTGTGAGAATTGAGAAAGAAATCTTAATTCATAATCCAATGATGCTGCATTTCACAAAATGGTTCAACTACATGATTATAAAAGGAGTCTCACCGATAGTGTGACAACCCTTTCTCCTATGAGGGTGATACTCATTAGCCCTGCGCCAGTTGACGAGAGGTTACAACGTGCTCGAACTAACTTCGTACTTAAGCAATAATCAGAGGTCGTTAGAGAAGTGAGTGTATCAACAGGCAGTCATTTTATAGATTTATTCTCAAATATGATTGATCTTCATATTTTGACCGAAATAATAAGAGGTCAAAGAAACGAGGGACTTCATTTCGGCGAACTAGGATATGATTATTTGTCCGATGAGATAAGTAGTAAAATTCTGAGTTTGTGAGGCAGAGTGGTTTATGTAGAGACTTTTTTGCGTCTGGTTCAGTCCCATAAATTTCTTCATTGACAACTTCGTTCCGCTGAAATGTTATCTGCAAAGAGCAAACTAGGACAATATTCTAAGAAAATGTAAGTATTTAAGAGAATAGTGATTATCCATAGAGGGAGTTTAGTTATAAATGTTTATTACCTTCTATATCGTTTGTGAGATGCTATAATTGTAAAAATATAAGTAGATGAGTGGGTATAACTAATGTAAAATAAATTCCCTGTATTTATCGTAACAGGCGCAAATGGATCGGGAAACATTTGTCGTTCAAGAATCACGCGAAATAATGCTAAAATTCGATGTTTTTGACTCTGATAATATTGTTGAGTTTATCGGACGTGACTTGGGATATTGAAAAATGTGTGGATTTTCCTTATTTAAGCATGTTTATTACCTAAGCCTACACTGTAATGAAGAAACTCGTGAGCAACGCTTACGCGAATGAAATTGGTCTGAGGAAATGATTCAGGACCACAAAAACTTTGCAAGGGCATTGCTTGATATTGCCGATAGAGACTTTAATCAACCTATGTCTACTATTGATACAACGGATACTGATGTAACCTTAGTTGCATCTCAAATAAAAGAGTGGATTCTCCGATACGTTTGAAGGGTAACGACGAGGCTGCCAGCATAGAACGGCATCCTCGTTGAGCTAACGGGCAGGATAGTTTAATCAGTATCCGATTTAAGATTAGTAAATGAAGGATTTAGACTATTATTTCTTGAACATATAATTAAAACGAAAAAAAGGGATTGAGGAGTACCAGAATGACTATAGTTGGTATATTAGGTTCAATGTTTGGAATAGAGGGACATAATTGCAACTTAGATCATTACGCAAATCTTATAACAGAATTTCAGCCAGATGTCATTTGTGGAGAAGTGCATCCAAACACATGGAATACATTTTTATCTGACAAATCCAAACGAGGGTTTTGGGGAGAGGCAGAAGATATATATTATGACTGGATAATCCCTTATTGCGAACAAAATAATGTGGTATTTTCACCTGTCGATTGGTTCGAGTTAGATGTTTGGAATGATTTCGATCCATTTATAAAATTCAAAGGCACACAAAAGGAAAAACTTCAGAGCGAGTTAACACAATGGTTCGAGAAACAAAAAGCAGTATGGAATGTTACTCTTGTACCTTTTAATTCGAAACAATATGACGAAATTGCAAGACAGAAGTATAAATGGCTATACGATATCAATCCCGAGTCGCAAATCTTCAGATGGATCTGTAGAAATCAAATTATGGTACAAAGAATCAAAAATACAATAAAAGAACACCAAGGTAAACGAATTTTATGTATTGCTGGAGCAGACCATAATTATTGCTATTATGATGGATTAAAGGAATTAGATTTAGAACTCAAATATCCATTAAAATAATGGTTACAAGGTGTTACGCAAACGGGACACGATAGCACAAAGACAACAGGCTGCCCTTATCTCTGGCGGCCTACTCAGCTAACTTAGTTGGAAAATCTAAGAACAGTGAAAAACCGATTGAACAAAAAGAAGTAGATATTAAACTTTCCTTTCGTCAAGCTGTGCTAATTGAAGTATTAAACCCTAAAACCGCACTATTTTTCTTAGCCTTCTTACCGCAATTTGTACAACATAATGGCTATCCAGTATCCATCCAACTTTTAACACTCGGTTCAACATTTGCACTGATTGGTATTTTGTACACCTTTGTACTAGTGCTTCTATCGAATGCTATCGGTAAAAAATTATTTAGCAAAAAAAGCAAAGACTCAAAATGGATGGGAAAAGTTATCGGCTTAGTCTAAATTGGACTGGGTTTAAGAGTAGCCCTTCAAACACAAAAATAAATCAAATATATTATTTTATTTCGTAGTTTAATTAAGGAATTTAAGAATGGGATGGCTAGGGCGATCCCGTTTTTTATTAAGCTAACGAGGAACGTTAGCATTCCTGTAGAGCGTTAATTAGCAGCTTTGCAAAAAGAAGAGCGCCTCGGTACGATGGGAGTACGCAACGGGTCAAAGCCCTTAAAATCCCATCATCCAGGAGGACGCTCTAATATGAAGTTTAAAGCCCAAGACAAACAAAATCAACTCATTGAAAAAATTACCCCTCAGCATCTCGTCGTCGGAATCGACATTGCACAACTAACGCATGTCGCTCGTGCAGTAAACTTCCGCGGGATCGCAATTGGCAATCCGCTATCTTTCTCTAATGATGAAGAAGGATTTCAGGCCCTTCTTCGCTGGATTCAATCGTTGCAAGAAGCCCATAACCTTAACTTCGCAATTATCGGCATGGAACCGACGGGGCATTACTGGCTAAGCATCTCTAGATGGCTATTCGAGAAACAATTCGAAGTTGTTCTTGTTAATCCTCATCTCGTGAAAAAGAATAAAGAAAACCGTGACAATACACCATCGAAGAGCGACAAAAAGGATGCTCTCGTCATCGCAGACATGGTCAAAAACGGTTATTACTCTTTTATTCGTAGCACGCCTGAGGCTTTTGAAGAGCTGCGTGTTTATCTCTCAAACCGCGACTCTGTTGTGACGAGACTCGTAAGCGCTAAAAACCAAATCCATCGCTGGGTTGACGTAGTGTTCCCTGAGCTGCGACAAGTATTTAAGAACCTGTTGTGCAGGGGGGCATTGGCAACACTACGTCTTTTCCCAACGCCTGAAGAACTGAGAAGGCTAGCGCCTCAGGACGTGGTGAGTGGCTGGAAATCCATTATGCAACGTCAACCCGGGAACAAGAAAGCTCAGACCCTTATTGCGCTTGCTCGTCATTCTGTTGGCTCTAAGCAGGCAACGCATGCGTACAAGCTCCACTTAACGCAACTTCTGGCTGAATACGACCTGGCTTGCCAACAGCTGCAAGTCGTAGAGGCAGAGATTACGGCAGTCTTAGACCGTATTCCTTTTGCTAAATCTATGCTTGCGGTCAAAGGGATTAGCGCCATTTCACTCGCAGGTATTCTCGGTGAGGCTGGGGATTTAAGTGGCTTCACTCACGGTAATGCACTGCTTCGCCATGCTGGTCTCAACCTTGCAGAAGCAAGCTCAGGTAAATGGACGGGTCAGATGAAGATTAGTAAACGCGGACGATCGCGCCTTCGTCGCTTCATTTTCATGATGACCATAAGTTTGGTTGGGAACAACCCAGAGTTCAAAGCCATGCATGCGTACAATGTACAGGTTAAAAAGATGAAGAAAATGAGGTCTCTGATGAAACTATGCGGTAAATTGGCACGAATACTCGTTGGAATGGCTCGTAGCAACGAGGCATACCATCCTCATAAAACGATGCCAATTCAACTAGCAGCTTAAGCTTAATTTAACCGTTTCGTCGTACGAATTTTGGCTTATTCGTAGGATTTCAAAGAAAGCACGGAGTACCGGATGCATTGAACCAAAGGGCACCGACCCGTAACGTTAGCAAGACCGGCCTCCACCCCTTGGACAGGCGTAACGAAGGAATGAGAGGGCAAAGACCCGTTGAGACATGGGAGTGATAACCTCCAGGGGCAGCGTGGAGAATGCGTGCAGTATATGGAAGGATATGGGGCTTGCAACCTCCCCCTCTATTTCCTCACGCCTTTATGTTGACCTGGTCTTCAACTACCTTTCTCTACTATCTTTCCGCATTTCCGGCAAGGGTGAAATCCTGCGAATAAGCGAGTATTTGTGAGAAAATTGAATCGTACTGAGGGAGTTCATAAAGCAACAACAAAGGCAGCCGACAAAAGTGATGAACTGCACCCCATTTGTTAGACACGACTAACAATGGAGGTGCAGTTTTTTTGCCTAAATTCAGTTTAGATGAGAAATTGAAGGCCATCCACAGGTATCTCCTCTCCTGGGATCATTAGAAAATGGCGCAGTCAATTCAATGAACATGGAATGAACGCCCTAAAATCAAAGAAAAAGGGGCGTTCACTCATGACAGATAAGCGCAAAAAAATGACGAAGAAGCAAGAACCTACCGAGGGCTCAGTTGAAGCTCTACAAGCTGAATTAGAACGTTTGCGTATGGAGAACGCCTACTAAAAAAAGTTGAATGCCTTAGTTCAAAACAAGGAAAAATCACCAAACAAGACAAAGTGCAAGTAGTCTATGAATTAAGGCTCGAATTCCCGGTGATTGAATTACTAAAGCTCGCTGAAGTCCCACGTAGCACCTTTTATTACGGGGTGAAACAGTTTGGTAAGCCCGACCCAGACGCAGAACTGAAACTCCTTATTCAATCCATATACGAGGAACATCAGGGACGTTATGGCTATCGTCGTATCCGTGATGAACTAATTAATCGGGGCAACCGAGTTAATCATAAAAAAGTGCAGCGTATCATGAAAGAATTAGGTCTGAAATGTGTGGTACGCATGAAGAAATATCGTTCCCATAAAGGAACAGTAGGTAAAATTGCGCCTAACGTACTGGATCATAATTTTCAATCAGATAGGCCAAATGAGAAGTGGGTTACCGATATTACGGAATTTAAGTTATTTGGTGAAAAGCTGTATTTATCACCTGTTCTGGACTTGTTTAACGGCGAGATTATCACCTACACAATAGGGACGCGTCCTACCTATTTCTTAGTCTCCGAGATGCTAACAAAGGCCTTTAAACGCTTGTCTGACGAGGATGAACTCCTCCTGCATTCGGATCAAGGCTGGCACTATCAGATGAATCAGTATCAACATGCTTTGAAAAAACAAAGAATTACCCAAAGCATGTCACGCAAAGGAAATTGTTACGATAACGCAGTAATGGAAAACTTCTTTGGCATTATGAAGTCGGAGTTTCTTTATCTTAATGAGTTTGAAAGTGTAGATCACTTTAAGCAAGAACTAGCTCGATATATTGATTACTACAATCACAAACGCATCAAGTCAAAGTTAAAAGGCATGAGCCCGGTACAGTACCGAGCTCATGCCCAACAGGTTGCATAAAAATATTTGTCTAACTTTAAGGGGTCACTTCATGATTGACTGCCTTGCTCAACTAACGGGCAGTTTACTTCAATCCGCAAGTGTTATTTAGAACAATTTGATAAATGATCGGAAGTGACTAATGAACATTCGTCTGTTGAATGACTCTGATGCCCAAATGTATAGAGAAGTAAGGTTGCGTGCATTGAAAAATGACCCCGATGCATTTGGATCAACGTATGAGCAAGAAGAAACTAAACCACTGGGGCACATTATAGAAAGGATACACCATACAAAAGATCAATTTACATTGGGATGTTTTGACGACAGTAACACATTAGTTGGCATTGTCAATTTTTCACGTGAAAACAGGCTTAAGACGGCACATAAAGGAAACATTTACGGTATGTACGTAGAGCCTCTATTTCGAGGACGGGGGGTAGGTAAAGCCCTTCTATTAGCCTTGATTGAAAGAGCAACAAAAGAATGTGAAGGGTTGGAACAGATTCATTTGACGGTTGTGTCTAATAACAAATCAGCAAAACGCTTATATGTCTCACTGGGGTTTGAAGTTTACGGTATAGAACCACATGCATTAAAGTTTGATGAACAGTATTTCGATGAAGACTTAATGATTTTAAGATTGCGACTTTTAAACTAAAGGGTACGATAGTTGAATAATAATGGATGGGCAGGCGCTGCGGTGACCTGCTCATTTTATTAAACTCCTATGGAAGAACGCAATTGCTTCCATAATCCGTGGTGTCGCGTGAGCGGCATGGATGGCTAACGGGCAGGATAGCTTGGTGATATCAAAAGGGTTCCAACAGTAAGTCTCGAAATATTAGCTGTAAGATGCACTAGCGAAAGGATAATGAATAAAATGAAATTTTTTAACCTTTTAAAAAAACACAGATATAAGAATGTCAATATCTATGTAAGCAAACATAAAGACTTGTTTATGATTCCAACAGGTTCCTCCAAAAAATTTGGAATTGCGGAAATTAACATTGTTAATGAACTAAAATCACCTTATACAGATTAAGGTATAGAGGAGAAGCTTTTATTAACATTTGATCAATGTTTCACCAAGAATCCAGATGAATTAATAAATATCACACCAATCGAGCTACATTTCAAAATAAAAGGATGGACTAATGCTGTTCGAAACAAGAAATTGATTAGTTGCATGTGGAATGATGAGAGTGGTTATGTAATTACACCGACCAATAAAGTTCCATACAATGGTTACGAGCATCAAGAAGATGATTCGATTGTGGTAGGAAAAAAAATTAACCTTGGTGATCTGGCGAATGCTGTTAAAATAGCGATTGAGAAATCAAAGAATTAATGAGCTCTCAGTTATCTGCTAATTATGTAAGCTACTTGTTAAACTAACGGGCAGATTAGTTCAATGATATAGTGTGATTAGTGATTACGGTAGTTTATTGATTTGAAGGAGGATTACATGAACTACATATGGTTTAATTACGAAACGCCTATCTTAGAGCAGCTACCTCATCCGTTTACAAACGCGGCGATATTACTCAATCCGTTCATTCAAATGCCAATAGGCTGGACAGACATGAAGCGAAAGAGTGAATATGAGCATGTTTATCCAGAATTAAAAGAGTCATTACAACTTGGCAGACCTAAGCCTTGGAAAGAAGTCATGCATGATACAGGGATACAATCTTATGAAGAGATTGCTGTTGCTCTAAAGACATCTATCTCAGCATTTAAAACAGAGTTTGCTCGCCCAGATTTAGCAGTTTTATTAAATAACAATCTATCCAAAGATCTTTACTATCCTTTTGAAGACAGAATATCGGAATTTTTTATACCCGATATCCTCGACGTTCTAAGTTCTAATGGAGCTGAGTCTTTAATGTATTCTGAACCGATTTTAGATCAGTCTGGTGAATTGAAAATAAAAAATGTCACAGACCTGGAAATGTGTGAGTTATCACCTGTCGAGTTAGTAATAACGGATGAAGGAATGGATTATGCATTTTTAAGTGTTTACGACTCATTTATTACCTTATTCCTCTCTAGAGAAAAGAACATTGAAGAAATCATCAATAAAAAGAAATGGGAAGCAGTGATTTGTGCCCCAGACACGTACATTAGTTGGTATTTTGGCAAAATTGATTAAGCTAACGGATAACTATAGCGCGGTGCTATGGAATTAGGCGCATGAAAAGGAGCGAAACATTTGGATAATAAAAGGATAAGTGCTTATTTTTATTTGCTGTATAGCGTACTGGTAGATATACGCTCCCATTCATTTACGAACTCAGAGAAGTCAACAAAATTTATTAATGAGCTATCAGATACATTTCATAACTTACCTTTGGTGCTTTCTGATGATCCTAAAAAGTGAGACGAAAAATTATTTTGGGAATATGTAGAGAGTGTACAGGAAAGGTATCCACAAGAAGCACGGGACTATAAGATTTTGTTTAATCAAGGCTGTTTTCTAAAAGATTGTTGTTAATTATCATGTAATTGTATAATACTTACTTTTTCATGGTAAAATTAAGTGCGACAAAAGTTAAAAGAGGGGGAAAACAATGGAGCTATACAGATTTGATAAAGAGATTGGCAAGAGAATTTCAAAATTCAATTCCGACTTTATTATGTCTCGGATTATTCAAACTGAAAAGGTTGCTCATATTGGGTGTATGCATTTAGAAGCCAATGGTATTATAGGCTATCACCAAGCTGTTGTGCCTCAAATCCTCCTAATTATGGCTGGTGAAGGGTATGTTAGAGGCGGAAAAAATGAATGTTTTAAAGTTGAAGCTGGAGATGCTGTTTTTTGGGAGAAGGATGAATGGCACGAAACAAAAACGACAAATGGATTAACTGCAATTGTAATTGAGAGCGAAGAATTAACCCCTTCATCTTTTATGACTGTTAAAGAGGCATCATCAGTCAAGCCGTTTTAAATGACCGAACCGTAGTAAAATTAGGTTTCTGACACGATGCCAATAGTATTGCGTTGGAAACCAATCTATCGTCTTGGTTTTTGTTCAGTTCAAGGAACCGAAACCAAAACAAGTAATTATCCAGGTAGCGAGTCGCTACACCGTCAAAGCGTTTCAACCAATATTTCAACTCACCATGATAACGATTCACGTGTTGGATATGGTAGATACCTTTTTTCACATATCCATCTTTTCGAATGTTGATTACTTCATGGTTAATCTTATGCTCCTTGGCAAAAGCTTTGTAATTGGTTGCAGAATCCGTACACAACACAGCGTCACCATGCAGAAGAGTACCCATTACGTCATCAATTTGAGATGCAGTAATTCGTCCACGTCCAGCTATCTTTGAAAAAATTGAACCATTGCGATCAAGTGCTACCACGACTGACACTTGTTCATCACTAATCCCACGTTTTTGGGCTTTACCGCCTCTCTTACGGGGATTTCGATGTTCAATGCCACCCTTCTTGGCCTTGTCACTTTCCAAGATGTACGTTTCATCACTTTCCACAATGCCTTGCAGTGTTGTGTGACCTAATGAACGTAAAGCATTTAGAATCTTATGTCTCCAATAAAATGCAGTAGAAACGTGTATATCGAGTTCAACTGCAATTTTGGGCAATAACTTCCCTTTGTTTTCAACCATCATCAAAAAATACCGCATCCACTTCTCAGGATTGTGTGTGCCAGAGAGAGGGGTTCCGCTAATATCGTTAAAACTTTTTCCGCAATCCTTGCACAAGTATCGTTGGCGTTCACGGTATGTTCCATTTCGCTTTACACGAAGACTTCCGCAATGAACACACGCTAAACCGTTCCGAAAACGGGATTCACGAATGCCTTCAAATATCCCAATAACCTTCTTGGGTCCGGCATTTACATCATTCTTTATCGCTTCAAACAGTTGCCTTTTGTCTTCCTCAGACAAGTCTGTATACTGTGCGTAAAGGTCTAACCACTCTTTTGCCATTCGAAATGCCACCCATCTGAAAGTTGTTATTATTGATATTATAACAACTTTCAGATAACTTCCGCATAATAGCAACAATTATTTAGAAAACCGCCTTAATCAAAAGATGAACGGCTAAACTAACGGGACACTATAGCTTAATAATCACCAGGACGAGGCTGCCGGCATAAATCGGCAGCCTCGTTGCTAACGGGCAAGTTAACGCAACAATCACTTTCCATTTTCGTCTACTATATAAAACGGATAATTGATAGGAGTGCGGAATGTGAAAAAGATAATCCTCTCTTTGTTAGCAGTACTATTTCTTTGTTCATGTCAAAATCAATTTAATACAGATAGTTGGTTAGAGGATCCCGAGAAAAGAAATAGTATGGTTTATAATTTGTTAGATAAATACGAACTTAAAGGAAAAACAGAGAACGAAATTATTAGTTTGTTAGGTGAGCCTGGAGAGAAACTAGATGAACCAGTTCTCGAGTATGTTTACTACTTAGGAAGAGCGGGTTTAGGGGTTAGTGACAGTTTACTTAAATTGCAATTCGATCTAAATGGAAAAGTGGAGAGTCATAGGATTACCTATAGTTAGTAACCCTCATATGACTTCGCCATGCTAACGGGTAACGATAGTTCATAAAGGAACAGCAAAGGCAGCCGACAAAAATTGATTGGCTGCCTTTGCTCAACTAACGGGCAGGATAGTGGAATTATTCCACAGGGTAAATGTAAGATAAGAATATTAATATACCGTAAGGGTATAGATGAATTATGTAAAATTAAAGGAGTGGTAATTTGGAGGTTTTATTTGGATTCTTTGTAATTCTAGTTTCGATTTTTTTCTTATTTTTATTAATTTTTGGACTTATACAATGCAGGAAAAATCACTTCATTGCAGGCTTTTACTTCTTTCTTATAATCATATTCCTGAAGATCTATGATTTTATTGCACCTTTTACAATAAGTCGATTCATTGATTCTTATAATGTGAACCGTACTACACTACCGCTGAGAATGACATTTGGACAGATGATCTCATTACTGACTTTCATTCCTAGAACTATTGAAGTTATTGCTTTTATCTTTCTAGTTGTTGGACTGTATCGAATGTGGAAATCTAAGACATTAAAACCATGAAACTGATGTACGAAGAAAATAAAGTGTTAGACTGAAAAATAAAGTTGTAGACTGAGAAAATAAACCATTAGACTCCCAGACCCGAAAAGCAATATTTTATCAAAAAATAGTCCGCTCCGTTATAGCTTTACATGTTTGCACAACCATCCTATACTATATTTAATGCAGGGTTGCACAACATATACATTTAGATTGAGTATAGATTCGGGAGGTGCTTTGTATGGCACGTATAAATTTGTCAATCAGTGATGACCTATTTGAACTCTTAAGCAATGATGCTGAGCAACATAACTGTACAGTAAATGTGTATCTTATCAGTCTGCTTGAAGGTTTATACCTACAAAATCCTTTTGATTACGAAGCGGCATTAAGCAAACTTATCGAAGAGGCAAATATTAGACCGTTGGGTGAGGAATTTATATTGTTCGACTTGCCTTCTTTTTCAGAAATTTGTATTGCAAAAGCAGAGAATGCAAATGTAAAGCCATCTATCGTAAGAGCACGCTTGGGAAAAATGTTTAACTCACTTGTGCGAATAAAAAAGGTGGGAAATGTTAGGCGAGTACATAGTAAAGATGGAAGCTTAAAATTCATTTCTAGAGCGGCAGTCTATATTCGAGAGGCAAAGGAGGATTTGGGTGACGTTGATGAATAGATTGGCCGGAAATGAGCAGTTGGAAAATGAAGTTAAAGTAAGAAATTTCAACATATCATTTGCACAGAAAGACCAATGAATGCGGGATGACTATGAGAGAAGAATTAGAAGAAAAGCTGGCGAATGAATTTCCATTCATGAGGAGAGGAGAAAGTTATAAAGAACAGGAGAAAAGTGGCGAAATACGCGATTTATTTGGTGCTTTCGGATGTGAATTTGGGAACGGGTGGTATGAGGTGTTGCGCGGGCTTTGCAATGAAGTTACCAAGGCTTACGAAAGGGCTGGGTTGCCTGTAGACATTGTTGTTGATCGAGTAAAGGAAAAGTTCGGGAAATTACGTTTCTATTACCATCCGGTATACTATGACCCTGGTATTCACGCCATTGATTCCCTTGATGGGGGCGGTCTTAAGGCAAAACCCAGCTGTTCCGAGCTTTATAAGGATGTTTCTAATATTGTACATAAATGGGAAATGAAATCTATGACTGTTGCGAAAGTTGCGGATCAGCTGGAGTGTTGAGAAGGGATTTAAGGTGGGTACAGACCTTATGCGAACAGTGCTATTCACCACGGAAACAAAAAATCGACGAGTGGCGATTGAGAAAGGAGTAAAACGATGGACAAAAAATATGAAGAAGAAGTAGAACATGAGGTATTAAATTTTTTCTACGATGAAATCTTGTGTAACTACAGTGAGGAAGAAACAGGTGAAGTGTTCGACGGCTATGATGACTAATTAGGCTAGAGAGCAAAAGGATAGTCTAATACTATTTTTTCTTTTATTGATGGAATGCAGAAATGAATTCACAGTTAGTCTACATCTTATTATCGGAATGTTGGAGTTAATATTTCCACTAATCCGCGTCAAATTAAGAACTTCAGTCTACTACTTTATTTTCTTTCGACAACTGAGATAAATGCTTAAGCTAACGGGACACGATAGCTTAATAAACACGATGAAACGGCTGCCATGAATCTGGCTGCCGTTTTCTCAACTAACGGGCAGGATTGTTCAATAACTTCGCGAATACTTAAAAATTGATAATTTTCGCGAAGTTCGTAAATACACTGTTAACCGAAACTTTCTAGGTCAAGAACATATGGGTAAACCCTCAAAGCCAGAAGCATCTAAGGTCAAGTTCGGATAAGGGCATATGAAGGTCAAGGTTGGATATGGGCATATAAAGGTCAAGAATGGATAAGGGCATAAGAAGATCAAGACATATTCGGTGGGTAACTCTAAGAAGAGGAAGCATCGGCTAACACCGCAATCACGCTTCGGGCTACGCCCTCGAAGTTGAGAAGCCAAGTAGTAGATTCAGCCGGACACATCCGACTCCGTCGGACGTCGAGAATTCAAGAACGTTAGCCGAAAGAAGTTCTTACATGTTTAGGAGGAGTCTTTATGATATTAGAAAAAGTTATAAATAGAATTGTAATACAAAGTGAATATAAGGATTTTGTTGATAAGTATATAGATAATATACTTACTGAATTTAAAGGTAAGATTCATAGCATTTATATGTGTGGCTCGATTCCAAAAGGAACTGCTAAACCTTTTAAGTCAGATGCAGACTTTACTATTGTATGTGTAAATCCCAAAGATATTGATTACGAAAGATTGTCAAATATTAAAGACAATCTTTTGGACGAATATCCAGTAGTAACTAAGATTGATACGATAATTTGCTCGATTGACGATGTATTAAGTAAACCGAATGAGTGGGGTTTTTGGATTAAGATAATTTGTGTTTGCATATATGGTCATGACGTTGGTGAAAGAGTGCCACCGATAATTACTTCTCCAGAGTTCATTTTAGACTTAAATACAGAGACCAAGGAGGAAGTAGATCGTATACATAGTTTACTTTCTAATGCTAGTGATAACACAATGAAAACTAGATATATTAAAGGTTATTCTAAGAGATTAATTCGTGCATTATACTCTTTGGTTTTAGAAGATACAGGTGTATGGCAAGATGACATTATTAAGATGAAAAATGCCATATTAGACTATTGTGAGATTGACTCCGCTTTAGTTGATTATCTGTATGCTTGTTACTTGGATAGTCATGTACCTGTTGAAGAGTTTCTTGGAATTGCAGATGAAGTATATAGCTATTTTGAGAACGTCTTAAATACAATGGCTGCTTCCAGAACTTCCTTCGGCTAACACCATATTGACGCTCGGGGTCACTCTGAGAAGCGAGTGACCACATCCAGCCCCCTAAGCCCGTCGGGACGTCACTGCATTAGGTGTTCGGCAAGCCTCACAACTATAAGCAGCGGCTCTAAGGGGCCAGGACGTCGTCAATACAAAACGTTAGCCGAAATTTCCTAGGTTAAGAACATATGGGTAAACCCTCAAAGCCAGAAGCATCTAAGGTCAAGATCGGATAAGGGCATAAGAAGATCAAGACATATTCGGTGGGTAACTCGAAGAAGAGGAAGCATCGGCTAACACCGCATTCACGCTTCGGGCTATTCGGCCTTCGGTCCTGTTAAGCTAACGGGGAACGATAGTTGAACAAACATGGAGTAGTTTGCTGCGGCAGCTGCTCCCTTTCTTTGTTAAACGAACGGGCAGGATAATTCAGCACAAAGTTGAATAAATATTAATAAATCATGGGACAAGGAACTCCATGGATAATCAGTTACACGAATTTACACTTAAATGGATAAATATACCAATTTCACACCATTTTGATGAATTTATTAAAACGTGAGGAGTACGTATCATGACGAAACGTTCGAGTGTTCCGGATCAAGAGCATTGGAATCAAGTGTATAACAGGTTATCCCTTGACAAGCCGGTCTACGACTTATGGCTCGATGCCTATGAACCGTTTTTGGCCGGAGCGAAGAAAGACGCCATTATAGATCTAGGCTGCGGCTACGGCTGTGATACGCTCTACTTGACTGAGCGCGGGTACCGCGTATTAGCTTGCGACTTCTCGGAAGAGGCGCTACGCCGTATCGCCGAACACATCCCGGAGGCTGAGACGAAGCAAGTTGATATGACTGCAGGATTGCCGTTTGCGGGCGGAAGCGCCGGAGCGGTCGTGGCCGACTTATCGCTACATTATTTCGCTTGGCAGGATACCGTTAATATCGTGAATGATATCGCCCGGGTACTGAAGCCGCAAGGCGTTTTACTTGCCCGCTTCAACTCGGTGGGCGACGTTCACTATGGCGCCGGACTTGGGGTTGAGCTGGAGCCGAACTATTATGAGCATGATGAGCGGCGCAAACGGTTTTTCGATGAGGGCGATTTGCGCCGGCTGTTTGTGGATTGGGGAATTGAAGTGGTCAGAGAGACGGACCTACATCGTTACGGCAAGCCGAAACGGTGTTGGGAACTGGCTGCTGTAATGGTGTAAGCGAACTTGCCGCCAAACTAACTGGACACGATAGTTAAATGTAAAGGGTTTCACATATTATACATGACTAATATGCGAAACCCTTTATTATGACTGAATTTTATAAATTTAGCTCTTGATAAACTGAGAAAATAAAGTCTTAGACTAACGATACGTCATTAAGCTCCCATGGAAGAACGCAAATACTACCATAATCTGTGGTGTCGTGTGAGCGGCATAGATGGCTAACGGGCAGGATGGTTAAATCTCTTCACGAATACCTCAGTTATGGGGAAATTGCGGTCATCGAGGGAGGGATACAATTAAACGTTGAGCTAACGAGGAACTATAGTCGAATCACATAAGGAGCAGATTTGCCGTGGCAGCTGCTCCTTGTTTATTAAGATAACGGGCAGTATTGCTCAACTGTTTACGAATAATAAAGTCGAATGGAGAAAGAAAATTGAAAATATTAGAACTACCAATTGAATTTGAATTTAATGGACAAAAAAATTACATTTACCCTAGCTTAATTATTTTGAATAATGAACTAACCTTGGTCGATACAGGGTATACAAATTTTTTAACTTTAATTGAAAATGAAATTTTAAAAAATGGATATGAAATGAAGAATTTAAAGAATATAATCATTACTCACTATGATGATGATCATATAGGTTCCTTATATGATTTCAAAGAAAAGTATCCTTGGATTAACATTATAGCTAGTGAAATTGAATCGAAATACATTAGTGGTGAAATGAAGTCAGAGAGAATGGTTCAAGCCGAAGAAATGCTGGAAAATATGCCAAGTGAAGAAATTGAATTTGGTAAATGGTTTATACGGCAATTAAAGAATTTGAAGCATGTTTCAATTGATAAAAAGGTACATGATGGTGATTTGATTCTAGATAACAAATGTAGAGTAGTAGTAACACCAGGGCATACCTCAGGCCATATTTCATTATATATTCCAAGTTTAAATAGTGTAATTACAGGTGATGCAGCTGTTCATGAGAATCATGAATTGGTCGTTGCTAATCCACACTTTTGTTTAAATGTTGAGAGAGCAGAACAGTCTTTGATACAGGTTAAAAATTTTAAAGCTGAAACTTACTATTGTTATCATGGTGGGAAATTCACTTAATAATTGGGGCTAAACGTAAATATTCAGCTCTCGAATTAAAAACTTTATTATTCAGTGAAACGACGCTCTTAAGCTGCTAGCGGAAAACTTTCGTCGAGCCGTAAGCTTCACTGCTCTTAGCCTAACCGACCAGCATGCGGGCAACATGCCGGTGACTTTCCCGCATAATTTCATGATAGATTTCATTTTCATGAGCTTTTTCACTTCGACATTGTAGTGATCTAAGGCTCTAACATCCGGATTGGTCTGCTCCTCCCAGCACACCGACTAATCTGGTCCCATTAACACCATGAATAGCAAGTAACTTTTGGGCATATGGAATGCACTCTAGGATATGATGGAGCTCATGCTCAATCTGCTGAATCAGCTTAGTCTAGGAGCACAGACTGGTCGAGAACTCGGTTTTATTGAATGGGCTGCCACAGCAGCTCATTTGTCATTTATGTAGACTGTTTTGATGAGCCTATAGGGAATTATGGGTTAAGTAAGATAAGAGGAACGCCAAAGGAAGTAAAGCAGCAGGAACAGGTGTGTGACGGGCTATTGAGTTTCGTTTTGCAGCCTTCTCAAATCACATTACAAAACGTAATATATAATTGACATTTACAATCCTAGCCTTAAGTTATGTATTGAAATATGCAAGGCACTTAACAAAACATTGAATGATATATTTTGGGAGGAATGATATATGAAGAATGAAAAGATAGTTAAAGAAGCTAAAGTGATTATGGGTGTAACGTTGTTTGTTGGTATCGTACTTTTGGCAGTAGGGCTTCTATTTATACAATTGGATATTAATCTTATTTCAAACAATAAAGCACTGATCGGATTATCAGTTCTACCGTTAAGTGTGGCATTTGTTTATTTCATAAAGTTAACAAGAATAAAGAAATCCTCCAAGAAGATGCGAAGCATCTTTATTAAAGAGAATGATGAAAGGCTCGTAGCATTAAATAATGAAGCAGATGCAAAAACCTTTAAATTACTCAAAGGAGCATTGTTTTTAACTTATTGTGGTTACACATTTATGGTTCCGGAGGACGTTTTTAAGTCGGTCGGATGGTGGATTTTATTAATAATTCTTCTAGGCTCGCTCTTCTTACAAGGAATGCTTAGAAATGCGATATGTAAAGCCAATTCAAAAGATAGTAATGAAGAATAAATAACGGATTAGGAAAGTATAACTTCAATTGCAGATAAAGCTGCAATAGACACTGAGTTGCCTAGGGACGTTAAGGAGTTTTTCGATAGAGTAGGCGCAGCAGTAGGTGATCGTTATCCTGAACATTCCACGAAGTTATTAGACAAGTGAAAGAAGTGAATAAGGTGGAGGTAAGGAATGGAACTTTCTTTTTATTCCTCACTCTGATGCTCAAGAAAACATGACCATAGATGGGTTGAAATCTAGGGATATTAATAAACATGTATTAGGTTTGTGTGCTCCCACTAAATATTTGCATTATTAAAATGAGCCGCATGGGTATGCGACTCATTTTGTTTTAAACGAAGTATTAGGAAGACAGCAGAGCGCGGAAACAACAATCGGGCAAATCGGACAATGTTCTTGTCATCCGTTGTCGGATGACAAGAATATGTACCGATTGCCGAATTAGGCCAAGAATGTATTCCCATTGCCGATGAGCTATTTTGTTTTCTCACGAAGGCTCACTTATTCGTGAAATTTGTTCAGCTTGATAAGGGACGATAGATAACGATCTCCAGTAATGCTAACGAGTTACGTTTGCTCATAAATACAGAGAAACGGCAGCCAGAGAATTGGATGCCGTTTTCTCGACTAACGGGCAGGATAGTTGAGTAACTGCGGCGAATCATCATAGCAGTATGTAATAATACCATATTATAGGAGGTAACCAAAATGAATGAAACGAATAGTAAATTTTATTCGGGTGATTTGACCAACTCCGTTATTGAAAATTGAAAATGCCAACTTAAATGAAACAACAATAAGATTTGCAAACATGAAAAACGCCCAAATCGTTCATGTTGATTTAACAGGTTCCACAGTTCGAGCAAGCAATTTATCAGAAGTAAATTTGGAAGGTAATGCGTGGTGGGATATGCGTATGAATCAATGTGATATTTTTGGATTGAACTTTGATTCTGGAACCTTGGAGGATTCAACGGTTTCCAACTCGAATCTTGTAAATCTAACGATAGATAATTGTGTAATTGATGGTTTAAAAATAAATGGTGTTTTGATAAAAGAGTTGATTGAGAATCATCCCGATTACCGTTTTAATGGGAAATCGATTCCTAAAAATACTCTTTATAACGAGGACAGAAATCGCATTTAATTATTAAGCTAACGTGTAACGATAGTTCAATAAATAAGGATAATAAATAAGGATAGCAGTTTGCTGCGGCAGCTGCTCTTATATTCGTTAAGCTAACGGGCAGATTAGCGTGATAGCTATGACTATTATATAATTAAGGAAAAATCAGTTTTCAGTTTATTAATTCCATTTGACGAGGGCCAATATGAAAAAAAACGTACTTATAGGTTCTGAAGGTTCAGGCAAATCAACTTTGGCTCGCAAAAAGCAGGCGAATCGAAGTACTTGATCCTTACTTCTAAATGATGTATATTGGTTTTAAATTGACATTACTGCAGGTCTAAAAAGGAGGAGCCATGTCACCACGTACCAAAGAACAGAATGATGCGATCAGGGAGATGCGGATGAACCAAATTATGCAAGCGGCTGCGGAAGTATATTTGGAGAAGGGCATTCAATTGGAAATACGTGATGTTGCGGTCAAGGCAGAGCTCGGTTACGGAACCGTGTATCATTACTACAAAAGTAAGCACATGCTTTTGGAAGATTTACTTTGGGATGCCCTGAATCGAACGGAGTCGGCTGTACTGCCCGCTTTGACGGGGGACGGCGGCAGTTTGCTTAAAGCTGAGTCGTTCTCCAGGCTGCTACTGCGGAAGTGCATCCAAGATCCTTCCGTATTTATTTTGCTTAAAACGGTTGCGGATAATTTTCATCACTTCCCGGGAAACCGGTTCATCAAGCTGTTTGCCGATTTTCAGGAACGGATCTATTTGCCGTTTGTAGACATGATTCGTGAAGGAATCGGTTCCAAATCGCCGGAGAAAACAGCTAATCTGATATTTGGCTCGCTTGTTGGCTGCACAACATTGAACATCCACCACAATATGCGGAACGAGATGGATGTGGAAGGAATCGTCGATATGATTTTTTCAGGCATACAGTCAAAGGATAGATGAATGAAATGCAATCGCAGGTATGATTCGGCCGGGTGTCACGACGCTCGATATCGAGTCGTTCGCGGTGCGGTTCTTTAAGGAGAATGGTGCAAACGCTTTTCCGGCATTAAACATCGGCTCGATCGTAAAAACCATTCCTTCCTACGTAATGACCGAGCAGCTCGCGCACTACCGAGAATCCGTTTCGCTCGGCATGGGTTTGAACCTAGTTACGAAGCCAAGAGCAAAAGAAACATGTGAAATCAATTACCAAAGGGATTTCAAAAAGAGAAACGCTTCAAGAACGCATCGAGCATATGCGTGCTGAATTTGAAGCAAAGTTCGAAAAGCAAAGACATGAGTTTGAAAATCGCCAACCATTGAAGGGTGAAAAAGTGTATGGATTCAGGGGAAATCGCAATAGGCGAACTCATGTCCCTTTCTGCTATTAAAAATAAAGTATAACTAATACTTAGATAGATATGGAGATAGGAAAAAATGATTGCAAAAACAGAAGAAGATTTTAATGGTTTGAAGGAAATTGGTAAAATTGTTGCCTTCATTAGAGATGAATTGGTGCAAAGAACAATTCCTGGTATAACGACCAAAGAACTCGATGATATAGCGGGAGAACTTTTAGAAAAAGCAGGTGCAGTTTCAGCTCCAAAAGATGAATATGATTTTCCTGGCTATACTTGCATTAGTCTTAATGAAGAAGTGGCACATGGTATTCCGGGTCATCGGGTTATTCATGAAGGGGATCTAGTAAATATAGATGTATCTGCTTCAAAGAACGGTTATTTCGCAGATACAGGAATCTCATTTGTAGTAGGAGAAGGAGAAGAAGTATTAGCGAAAATATGCAACGTTGCTAAAAAGGCATTTGAAGCAGGTCTTAAGAGAGCAAAACCCGGTTCCAAAAAAAGTGGTATCGGAAGAGCAGTATTCGAAACAGCGAGACAGCATGGATTCACTGTTATCAAAAACCTTACAGGACATGGTGTTGGACGTAACATACACGAAGCACCTACCCATATTTATAATTATAATAATACATGGGATGATGAATTATTAAAGGAAGGGATGGTTATCGCATTCGAACCATTTATCTCAACCTTTGAAGAAGAAGTATTCCAAACAGAAGACGGTTGGACCTTTGCTACAGAAAAAAGCTATGTAGCTCAAATGGAACACACGATTATCCTTACTAAAAATGGTCCGATTATTGTCACACTTTAAGTTGGAGTTAGTATCCTTATTAATAAATGCTGAGCAATATATTGCAGAGCAAAATCAGAAGTGGCTCAAAGAACAATTTTGAATTTTAAAAAAGTGATTAAGGACGTTTAACCTAGTCGTATCCTGGCTAAGTAAACGTCTTTTCATTTTACATACACAATCAATTAATTGAAAAAGCGAAAAAGGATGAAATTTATGTACTAAAAATTTACATTTCAGCAGGACAATGAGAGAGATTGGCTAGAAGTGATATATCAAAATAATAAAAATCGTTCTCTTGAGATTGGAATAAAAGCGATAAAAGCTTTGGTTAACTGGAAGGATATTTCAATCATTTCTCGAATATTTTCTGAGTTGGATAATTTTATGAACTTTGTGAATATAACGTTATCTGAAAGATAGGCAATGATTTTTTTTGAAGGGATGATTAAATTGGAGCAAGGGATATTAGTTTTTCTAAATGGAACTTCAAGTTCTGGAAAGACCTCCATATCGACTGAACTGATAAATCAGAAAGAGATTCTTTTTTATCATTTATCAATTGATGATTTTTTTAATAATTACAATGATTTTATTAATAATAAATTTCCAGATGAACCTACAAGAGAAATAGATCATCAAGTTGTCTCACAAATACTTGATGATTCCATATTCTCAGTGTATCATTCGACAATTAAATTGTTATCAGAAATGGGTTTTAATGTAATAGTGGATACCGTAATCGACAATGACAAGAGGTTTAATGAGTTTCTTGATCAATTTTTAGATCAGCCTACGTTATTTATAGGTGTAATATGCTCGAAAGAAGAACTCATAAGAAGAGAGCAAACAAGAGGAGATAGACAGATTGGACTAGCAGCTTCACAGTTTAGCAAAGTATATTGCTTTGATGAATATGACCTCGAAGTAAATACGGAAGAGATGAATCCAACAGAATGTGCCGAAAAGATATTAAGTTTTATTAAGTCCAATAAGGAATACTCGGTATTTAAGAAATTACGTAAAAGAAATGTTAGTGTTTCCTAGTTGGCGTATCCATCAGACAACACCATATTCAAAACAATCCGGGGAGGTTTTAGAACTTATTATTTGATGATCGAAAATACATATCATATATTGTGTAACAATATATGTGTCGGATGACATCCTTAGCCGAAATGGACAAGAACTCATATCATTAACCGTAGTCGTACACAGCTAACCCGCATTATCAATTTCATCGCCACATTACGCTGACGGAGACGATAAGAACATTACTAGCAGGCTTCCGGAATTATCGGCAGCCCCGCTCCTCTGTGACTTCATCTTGTCGCTCCATAGCATCGCTTGTTATACGGGATCTTAAGTCCCAACCAGCCTCAATCATGGTCATGACTAGTAGGGCTGAACATTATAGCGCTCGGGATCAAGTCCCACGGGCAGCTACGTTCGACCCGTCTACCTCAATTCTCAAAGCTAATAAAAAAAGGATCAGCCAGAAAGAACTGGTTGACCTTATAATACGATCGGGCAGTTTAGTTGAAGATTAATTAAGATGAACCGTACCACAAGTATGGCGAAATTTTCGTCCCCTGTTGCCGGAACACTACCTTATCAGGTAGTGTCCGGCATTTTTTATGTAAAATTAATTTAACTTTATGTCAAGGCTTCCTTACATATTGCATACAATAATTTACACCAGTTTATAAAGGGGGGGCGATAATGACTTATCAAGAGAAGAAGAGCATCGTATCGCTAATCAGCACCATACTCATTTTTACAGTTTATTGCCTGTATAAGTACCCGCAGTATCCCGAAGCAGCGCTGGATTCAACGGAAACCTTTCATTACTGGGGATCCTTTGTCCTCGTTTTGACCGTGGTCTCTATCGCAGCGCATATCGTGATCAGCATCGTTTTTAACATCGTCTTCCGAATGACGACGGGTGAAAAGGAACCTTCATTTGCGGATGAACTGGATAAGCGCATTGACTTATTGGCCTTCCGAAATTCATTTGCCGTGTTTGTCATCGGTTTTCTCCTGGCTATGGGTTCCCTGGTTATGGATCAGCCCTCGAAGACGATGTTCATCATCTTGATCGCCTCCGGCTTTCTTTCGGATGTAACGGGATCCCTATCGAGACTGTATCATTACAGGAGAGGAATCTAATATGGGTAAAAATTTTGTCGGCAACCATATCAGAAAATTACGATTTAATCACAATGAGATGACCCAGCAGCAGTTAGCCGACATGGCGGGCGTAACCAGACAAACGATCGTAGCCCTGGAGAAGGGCAACTATTCACCGTCTTTGGAGTTGGCTTTTCGAATTGCTTATGCCTTTAACTTGCCGTTGGAAGAAGTATTTTTCTACGGGGGAAACACGGAAGAAGATTAGTGAAAATGAATTTTTCAACCAAGGCAGCATCAAGAATTATTGGCGTTCTGTTTATTGTTGCAGCAGATACAGCGATCATCGGGGGATTTATCTTATACAAGCCAATCCTAGATGTTCCCGATTATCTGATTCAAGGTTCGGCGCTGATTATTCTTGCATACTTGTTAGAATTATTCGGGGTTATTGATCAATTCTCCACTAAGCAAACACTAGAATGAAAATATTATAATCAAGGAGGGCAAGGATGAGAGCAATTGTATATGCCAAATACGGATCGCCCGATGTTCTTCATCTGAAGGAGGAAGAAAAACCTACACCGAAGGACAATGAAATACTGGTCAGAATATATGCGACAACGGTAACAGCGGGGGACTGGCGCATGCGAAAGGCCGACCCACTCCTTTCAAGACTGTACAATGGTCTCCTAAGGCCCAAAAAAGTAACGATATTGGGGTTTGAGTTAGCTGGGGAAGTTGAAGCCGCAGGCAAAGATGTAACACGATTTAAGATCGGTGATCAAGTATTTGCGTTTTGTGGTTTTGGCTTCGGTGCATATGCCGAGTATAAATGTTTGCCTGAAGATGGAATAGTGGTCATCAAACCGGTCAATGTGAGCTATGAGGAGGCTGCCGCTGTTCCCATCGGGGGAATAACCGCGTTTAATTTTCTTAGGAAGGGGAATATCGCGAGCAGAATGAAGGTTCTTATTTATGGAGCCTCTGGAAGTGTAGGTACTTATGCGGTGCAGCTTGCCAAATATTACGGGGCAGATGTAACAGGGGTATGCAGTAACGCCAATCTTGAGATGGTGAGATCTATAGGAGCCGATCGGGTTATAGATTATACGAAACAGGATTTCACGTCGCTTGGTGAAAGCTATGATTTAATCTTTGATGCCGTCGGGAAACAGATATCGAAAATCAAAAAATCGACATTCAAGAAAGCACTGCGTACGAAAGGAAAATATGTGAGTGTGCATCAGACACAAAAGCCTCGCGTTGAAGACCTTATCTTCCTCCAAGAGTTACTTGCAGTCGGTAAAATTAAACCAGTCATCGATAGACGCTATTCGTTGGAACAAATTCCCGATGCCCATCGCTATGTCGAACAAAAACATAAGAAGGGGAATGTCGTCGTAACTGTGAGAGAAACTTGCCGCTAGTGACAGCGCGGAGAACCGTATCAGTACGGATCATTGAACTCCCTCGGTATGATTCAACTTCCTCACTCAGACTCATGAATTCGCAGGATTTCACCCTGTAGTTGAATTGAAGAAGAGGATGATGGGGGAGCCGGATAATTGGGCATACGGAAATAAAGGGTGAGTAGCAATCACCCATATTGTTCCATATCTGCACGTCTCCACTTCGCCCTAGCGATTCTTACTCCCATGTCTCAACGGGTCGTATGTCTCCCGATACTCCGTCCTTCTTGTCATCCTGCGAATACTTGAGCTGGTGAGGATCGTTTGGTTTATGCTGCTTGAGTGAATACCTTTATCGGTTCGTAAGATGTATTGTTTTTAGCAAGAGCTATGAGCATTCGTACTACTTTACCGCATAATTTCATAATGAATTTCATCTCTTTCCGTTTCTTTTCCTCTACATTGTAACGATGTGATGCTCTAATTTCTGGATTTGTCATGACCATACTCATCGTCATGAGATAAAGAAAATGACGCAAACGTGGCCGGCCTCGTTTGCTGAGAGTGACAGAATATGAATTTCTGTCGGATGACACAAACATTGTCCGAATCAAGTCCGCATAAACTGCGTGCTTTTATATTTATCGGCTCAAGTTCTTGTCAATTGACAATGTTAAGAACTTGAGCCGATTGTCGATTTGTGACAAGAACATTGTCCGAATGCTGATAAGTTAAAATGTAGCGCTCAACTATCGGGCAGGTTAGTTCGGAGGAATGTGGAATATATTAGAAATGCCCCTGGGCAATCTTATGGTATACAACGGTTTGAAAAAGAATGTTGGAGAAAAAGGCGAGACATATCCATTATGGTATCGGCGGGGGTAGTCCTGGTTTTTAGGTTGAACTGCCTTCAAAATTATCCGATCAACTCAACGCATAGACGGATGGGATAACATAACCAGCTGACAACTGAGAAACAAATAGCGAACAAGGTTGAAACGAATGAGAGGGGAAACTGACTTGAACACAAATTGTCATACAGACTTATCATGAAATAGACGCACCAGAAACCCTCAGTAATGTATTTAATGGCCTACAGCCGAAAACAAACCCTTTTTGCATTGTGAATGAAGCAACCTTTTCGAAACTGGAAAAACAATTAGAAGCTAATGCCTACTACATCAAACATTTGAAAAACGGAGTCATGGTAAATGAAAGAGATTATGCGAGTTTAGTAAGAAGATGAAACAAGGGCAGGTCGTTACGCTGATGGGACAAAGACTTGGTTTGCATGAAGTCAAATATGAAGGAATAGGACTTCTCGAAAAGGGCGATTGGGAGGGGCCAACGAATAGGTTATATACCCCAAAAAAGTAATTGAAGCAGAATAAGGGGAGGCAAAGTTTAGTAAACGACTATTAATACTCTGGTGAGGTGTTAGCTGTATTATGGTTAATGATCAATCTTATACGATCGGGCACGTGTCACGGATATGCGGGATTTCCATCCAGACGCTGCGATATTACGATAACGTTGGACTGTTGTGTCCGAGCCGGACTGATCCCTTTACCCACTATCGTTATTATTCGAATATGGATATTTTGCTGGTAAAAATTGTGCAGGATTTGAAGAGTCTGCGTTTCTCACTGGAGGAGATCGGCAGTATACTGAAACAGTCAGGCCTGGACGGACTAACAGCAGCTTTGAAGGGGAAGAAACAAGAAACGCTGGAGGAAATCGAACGTCTTCAAATAGCGCATGCTTCTATAGAGAACCGAATCAGACAGTTGGAAAGCCTGAGAAGTCTGAATGAGAAGCTTGATTCCGAAGGAGAAGTAGTCCTAATTGAATTGAAGCAGCTGGCTGACCGCATTATCGCTTTCGAAAGAAAGCGGGCGGTGTGCGGAATGGAGGCGTCTGTTGTTCGCTTTACACAGCTGTTTGATACGCTGGAGATGCATGGCTTGACGGCACAGGGTCAACTCATGAGCATCTATCACGAAAATTTGCTCGCGTTTGATCGAACCGATTCGGATATCGAGGTTAGTATTCCCCTATCATCGGACGCTCTCAAACACCCGTTCGTGCGGACATTGCCTGGCGGCGAATATATTACAGCTACCTACAGCGGCCCCCCTAACGAGGAGTCATGCAAAAATGTATACCGTTATCTTTTGGATTGGATGGGTCGGAACGGGTACGCCGAATGTGGGCCCGCTGTGGAGCAGTATGTCGTTGATTTGAGTCAAATGCGCGACCCAGGCGAGTTTATCGTGGAGCTTCAAATTCCTGTGGAAAAGGTATTGACCCTATAGCTGCTATAGGGTTTAAGCTGGTTTTATTCAAATGAAACCAGGGAGGAATAGGAGCATGCATGTAGTATTAGGCACAGGGCCACTCGGAAGATCGGTGATCAAGGAGCTTCGAAGGAGGGAGGAACCGTTTCAGGTGGTGAATTTCTCCGGGCGGCAGCTGGGGTCCGAGGATATATTGGTTGTCAGGGCTGATTTAATGGACTCGGATCAAGCGAAAGCAGCCATTACAGGAGCTTCGGTGGTATATCAATGCACACAGCCTCCGTATCACCAATGGGAGGGTAGGTTCGAACGGCTGCAGGAGAATATCATCGTGGCTGCAATGGCATCCGGTGCTAAGCTGGTCGCCGCAGAAAATGTGTACATGTACGGGGATGTGGACGACGAGATGCACGAAGGACTGCCATACGCTGCGCGGACTAAGAAAGGCCGAATCCGTGCGAAGCTTGCCGAGCAGCTTCTTGAATTGCACCACCGTGGAAAGCTTCAGGCCGTCGTTGGTCGAGGGTCCGACTTCTTCGGACCCGGCGTCACGGATTCGTCCGCTGGCGAAAGGATGTTTCAGCCTCTCATAATGGGTAAGGCCGCGTCTGTAATAGGCGAACCCGGCAGGAAGCATACGTTTACGTTCATTGAAGACTTCGGGAGAGCGCTCGTTACGCTTGGACAATCAGAGGATGCGTATGGAGAGGCTTGGCATGTACCGAATGCGGATGCGGTATCCGTGGCAGAATTTGTAGAGTTAGCCGCACAGCTTGCTGGTGTTGAAGCAAGGATAAAGCCAATGGGGAAGGGAATGCTGCGCATTGGCGGGCTATTCATTCCGGCAGCGAGGGAATGCATCGAGATGTTTTATCAATTCGAGAAGGAGTTTGTTGTAAGTAGTAAAAAATTTTCGGACCGGTTCGGGCAGAGAGCAACACCGCTGAAAGAGTCGCTGGCAGCTACAGTCGATTGGTATCGAGCTCGAAGATCTTTAGTGGGATGAACTCTCTTTCAAAAGATTCCGTTACACACAGCACGGAGAACCTACAAGTGATTGAATTAACGGAGAACGATAGCACAGCGGTGGAACCGATCCATCGCTTGTTTTGCATTGCTGGAAATCCGCTCAGCTATACCAGCTAATAGCTTGTCAAGATTACCAGTAAAGTGAACTTAAATCATATGTTATAGTTAAAATAAGAATGCCAAATAACCCTCCAATTCACTCTACATCTTGGAAGGTTATACCAATGTTATTTAGTCTATCCGGAATGTTTTTTTGTTTTTCAAGATGGCATGGAGCCAATGAACCATCTTATTTGCACATGCGACTAGAGCTACTTTATGTGGCTTTCCTTCGGCTCGTTTGCGATCGTAGAACGCTTTGATTCGCGTATTTCGGGAACGGATAAGTCCACATTGGACAGCCATAACGAGCGCATAACGAAGTTGTCTGGAACCACGTTTGGTGATTCGATTTCGGGTTGCCGTAAACTTACCAGAAGCGAAGACACTGGGGTCGATGCCAGCAAAGGCGACCAATTTTTTTGGATGATCAAATCGGTCGATTTCTCCAATTTCCGATAAAATTGTTGCCGCAATTTTATGGCCGATACCGGGGATCGACTGGATTAAATCATACTCTTCGATTTCTTCAGCCAGGGCATCGATGTTTTGTTCCAACTTAGCAAGATGCTCCTGGTACTGAAGAATAAGGGTTATGAGAACCTTTAAATTGATTAAGTGGCTCGCGTACATGGTTTGCTCGAAAGGGTTTTGTTTTGCTGCATGCAGCAACCGCTTGACTCTCTCATTAATCCATTCCTCTGAACGGCCTCGTATCGGAGATAACAACGCTTTGATTTTAGCATTAAGTGTATTTTCGTCCATTTGCAAAACCGAATTTGAGGTTGGAAATTCACTTAAAAACCGTAGTGAAATGCCTGAATACATAGCACCAAAGACACCTTTGTAAGCAGGGAAAACCTGATCCAACACAGCTTGGAACTGCAATTTAGTCTGTACACACATCTTTGAAAGAGAATCATATTGCCTTGTCAGATAGCGCAGATTGAGCAGCTGCACACCTCTTTTTTTGATAGGTTCAAATTCTTCTTTGTAATACAGTTCTCCTAAAAGATAAGCATCTGCAGCATCCGTCTTCACTTTACGAAGGTTAGACTTCCTAAGTCGATTCGAGATGAGCGGATTAATGACGATGTATAAATAGTGATGCTCCTCGAGGAACTGAACAACAGAGCTTTGGTAATGCCCAGTTGCTTCTAGAATAAGCAAAGGACGTTGTCTTGCCGCATGCTCAAGATCCTGAACAGCTTGAAGCAGCTTCGCCAGACCATCTCGAGTATGCTCGAAATGGAACGTTCCTCTGTACGGTTTTCCACGCTCTAAAAAGGCTTGTCCATGGCTCTCTTCTTTAGAAATATCTAGACCGATAACTGAATTCATTTGATCTCTCCCAACATGTAGATTTACCAGCAGCCCCTAATGATACTTCTTGTCGCTCTATAGCATCGCTTGTTATACGGGATCTCGCGTCCCAACCAGCCTCAATCATAGTCGTGACAAGTAGGGGTGAACAATATAGCGCTCGGGATCAAAGTCCCACGGGCAGGAACGTTCGAACCGGCTACCTTAATCCTCTATGCAAATGAAAAAAGGATCAACCAGAAAGAACTGGTTGATCCCATAATACGAACGGGCAGGATAGTTGGGTATTAATGGTGAATATTTGAAAAAGGGGCATACATCACATTAAAACTTCAGTGCAGAGGGAGTGAGCAATTGAATATTAGAGAGGCTCATGAAGGGGATTACCCTGAACTAAGAAAGCTGTATCTCGAATCACGGCACAATACCTTCGTATGGGACAATATTATTGAAATGACTTTGGAGGATTTCGACAAGCATACGGAGGACGAATTCATCATCGTAGCAGAAGAGGCTGGTATCCTTAGGGGCTTTACCTCCTTGTATTTGCCGGATAACTTCATTCATAATCTTTTTGTTCACCCGGATTTCTCAGGGAAAGGAGTCGGCAGTCGTTTGCTGCAAGCAGCTGACGTTAAAATGACTAAACCGATGCGACTAAAATGCGTATCTAAAAATCAAAAGGCATTGACATTTTATGAACGCAACGGATGGAAGAAGGTTGTTGAGGAAGGCCGTCCGGGAGAAGAAAAGTACTGGGTTATGGAATATAAATAAAACAAGGAACCACATTTGGTTCCTTGTGAGGCTGTCGAGAAAGTCTCGACAGCCATTCTTTTTGCTTAATATTTTTATACGACAAGATAACAGGCAACCTCAAGAGTTTCATTATGTTTATGCCTCCGATAACCGACTTTATAGTGACCAAACAGTGCATTTCGTTCAACTAACGGGACACGTTAGTTAAAAATAAAGGGTTCCACATATTATGCATGACTAATATGTGGAACCCTTTATTTTATTTGATTTCCTTAAGTTTAGGTCTTGATAATTTCCAGTCTAATACTTTATTTTCACTCGACAAATGACAATAATTAATTGGGGGATGCCTGATGAATTAACAAAATGCTTTATTTCAGGATTTAAAGCAGATAAGGGATTTTTGGATTAATGTGGACTACCTCGGTCCGAATGCGGTTATTCCTGAATGGTCTGATTTAAAAAGTGAATATCAGATATTAAATAACCTTCTTGGTACAGATGAAGGAATTGAAGCTTATAAAAACGTTATACAGGATAAGATTGATGGAGTTTTACATTCGGTTTTAGTAATGATTGACGGTGGTACAGAACTTGCCGAAAATTTCACTATTGACCTTGTTGTAGAAGATACTAGGGAATCCCTGAAGGAGGGGATTGCTTTACTTGAGGAGTTTACGGGGTATTTGCTTGATGCCGAGGAACCGTAAAACACAATAAATGATTAAGCTAACGGGGAACATTAACTTAATAAAACACGACGGCAGCCGGATATAAAAAAATCCATTTCATTGGTAGGTATTTTTTTGAAATTCGAATCGTTCCAGCGATCCTATAACTGAATCAATTGGTTTTTAACTTTCAATAACAAAACATCTCTTGAAGTACAAATCAATAACTGATTCAATAAATATAATAAGTATTAAAAATGCTGAGTCCAGGTAGGGTATGGATTCAGCTTTTTTATTAGAAGAGGTTTAATCAAATACCAAAATTACTAACCGAAAAGGAAGTGACAAAATAACAATGCTGAGAATACAAAATAGATTGTGACACAAGTGTCGGATGACACAAACATTGTCCGAATCAAGTCCGCATAAACTGCGGGCTTTTTTATTTATCGGCTCAAGTTCTTGTCAATTGACAATGTCAAGAACTTGAGCCGATTGTTGATTTGTGACAAGAACATTGTCCGAATGCCGATAAGTTAAAATGTAGCGCTAAACTAACGGGCAGTTTAATGGAACGCCGTGTTGAAATAAACAGCTGTTATTTATGATTGGGGTCACCGTGGAATATCTTACAAATTGTCAACTTGGCTTACTGAGTTCGTGTTTCAAATAATCATGAATCAATTTTGAAATATATCAAAAGAAAAATACGAGTAAAAGACACTATATTTCCACACTAAAGTTTCAACTTTCAAAGAGCATAGTTTTTGACATAAAGAGGATGAGTGATTCGGGAGGCTTCAGTACTCTGATCTTGACTTGGATCGTGTGAAAGGCTATAAGCTGTCAGATTTGATTCTAGTGGGTCTGATAAGGTGTTGGGATGGGTGGTGGTTTACATCATATTTGTGTTTAATGGTTTCAAGTATCCCCATAGCACTCCCATCGATCGACTATGTTTAAAATTTGAAGCGATACGACATCAACAAAAAAACCAATATATGGTACAATTAAATCTGAGAATTGATTGAAGAATGATTTTATTTGGAAGGGAAAACTATGATTAAAAAAACTGGAAATGTCACATGGGATATGTTGGAGGAGGAACTTAATCAAGCAGGTGTTCCCATTTCAACTGCAATAGATAATACTCTCTTAAATCCAACCGACGTTCTTGTAATGCATAGAATATCTGCAAAACCGTATATAGACATACTGCTAAAGTATGCACCCAAATTAGAACTCTCTAATAAGACTTGGATAGCACGAATTGTATCGGAGAAAGGACTAAAGCAGGCTGTTCCTTTTCTAATAAGCATATTTGAAGATTATAAAGGGGAGAACATTGACCTATGGGCTGTTGGAAATGCTTTGTATGTTATTGATGACAGGGCTTCATATTCTGCAATATTGGAACTATGCAAAAACCCAAGGTATGGAATAGCAAGGCAAATGCTGATGGGAACTTTGGCAAAGATGAAGACAAAGGAAGCATACGAAGTGTTAATTGATTGTTTTAATGATGAAACAGTTAGGGGTCATGCAATTGAAGCGATAGGCAAATTTGGGGATATTAGAGCAATCCCTTTGTTGGAGAAACTTGAAGTTAAAAAGGGGCTTTATGAGTATAAAGCAAGGGAAACTGCTATAAAAAGATTAAGTAGAAAAATACCCAAACAATGAAAGTACAATATTATTGTGTCGACAGATAGCTGATGGTAAATAGATATTTGAAAAGGGAGATTCATATTGATATGAATAAATCGTTTGATAATCAAATCGATACTTATAAGGAATGTGCAAAGATTCATTTCGAGATTGATTATTCTAATAAGAAGTCGGTAAAACGTGCAAACAAAGCTGTTGTTGAGATGATTCGTATTGCACAAAGAATAAATATAGATTTCCCACAGAAAATGGATGAATTTTCTGAACTATTAAATGAAAAAAAATATAGATTGGATATTTGGGTTGCTCATCATCTCCTTGAAAGAATGAATTATACAAAAGATATGGAAGAAAAAGCGATTGCAGTTATTGAGGAATACGCAAAAGAAGATTCTGCTGACGGTCTTGGCAATAGAATGTGGCTAAGTGAATGGAGAAAGAAGAATGAGAAAGTATGAAGAACTTTTTATAGGATACTGAAAACCACTCCATTGTGATGTGACCCCCAAAAGTTAGACACTATATTATTAGGCTACTTCTAGGGCGTGAGTCCGGTACTGTACCGGGCTCATGCCCTTTAGCTTTGATTTAATCCGCTTGTGATTGTAGTACGTGATGTATTGATCTAATTCTGCTTTAAACTCTTCAACACTCTCAAATTCCTGCGTGTATAAGAACTCGGACTTTAATGTGCCAAAGAAGCTTTCGATGACTGCATTATCGTAACAGTTTCCTTTGCGTGACATACTCTGTGTGATCCCATGATCCTTTAATGCTTGCTGGTACTGACGCATTTGATAATGCCAGCCCTGATCAGAATGGATAAGAAGGACATCTTTATCATCCAATCGTTCAAACGCATTATCCAGCATCTTTGAAACAAGGGAGTAGGTCGGGCGGGAATTCACTGAGTAGGCGATGACTTCACCGTTAAACAAATCGAGCATTGGCGATGGCGATAGATACAGCTTCTCTCCAAATAGTTTGAACTCCGTAATATCTGTTACCCACTTCTCGTTCGGTGATGCGATGAAGTTCCTCTCCAGTATGTTCGGCGCAATTTTACCTACATTCCCTTTATAAGAACGATATTTCTTCATACGCACGACGGATTTTAAGCCAAGCTCCTGCATGATTCGTTGCACTTTCTTATGGTTTACACGCTCATCTTCATTGTGCAGCACATCTGTAATACGACGATACCCATAGAGGCCCTTGTGTTCGTGATAAATCGCTGTAATACGAACTTTTAAGGCTGCGTCTTTGTCTGGGCGGTCAAAGGTGCTGACCCAGTAATAGTACGTGCTACGCGG
>NZ_KZ614144.1:3264429-3268083 GCF_002884445.1 Paenibacillus castaneae | reverse complement strand
AGATGAGCGGATTAATGACGATGTATAAATAGTGATGCTCCTCGAGGAACTGAACAACAGAGCTTTGGTAATGCCCAGTTGCTTCTAGAATAAGCAAAGGACGTTGTCTTGCCGCATGCTCAAGATCCTGAACAGCTTGAAGCAGCTTCGCCAGACCATCTCGAGTATGCTCGAAATGGAACGTTCCTCTGTACGGTTTTCCACGCTCTAAAAAGGCTTGTCCATGGCTCTCTTCTTTAGAAATATCTAGACCGATAACTGAATTCATTTGATCTCTCCCAACATGTAGATTTACCAGCAGCCCCTAATGATACTTCTTGTCGCTCTATAGCATCGCTTGTTATACGGGATCTCGCGTCCCAACCAGCCTCAATCATAGTCGTGACAAGTAGGGGTGAACAATATAGCGCTCGGGATCAAAGTCCCACGGGCAGGAACGTTCGAACCGGCTACCTTAATCCTCTATGCAAATGAAAAAAGGATCAACCAGAAAGAACTGGTTGATCCCATAATACGAACGGGCAGGATAGTTGGGTATTAATGGTGAATATTTGAAAAAGGGGCATACATCACATTAAAACTTCAGTGCAGAGGGAGTGAGCAATTGAATATTAGAGAGGCTCATGAAGGGGATTACCCTGAACTAAGAAAGCTGTATCTCGAATCACGGCACAATACCTTCGTATGGGACAATATTATTGAAATGACTTTGGAGGATTTCGACAAGCATACGGAGGACGAATTCATCATCGTAGCAGAAGAGGCTGGTATCCTTAGGGGCTTTACCTCCTTGTATTTGCCGGATAACTTCATTCATAATCTTTTTGTTCACCCGGATTTCTCAGGGAAAGGAGTCGGCAGTCGTTTGCTGCAAGCAGCTGACGTTAAAATGACTAAACCGATGCGACTAAAATGCGTATCTAAAAATCAAAAGGCATTGACATTTTATGAACGCAACGGATGGAAGAAGGTTGTTGAGGAAGGCCGTCCGGGAGAAGAAAAGTACTGGGTTATGGAATATAAATAAAACAAGGAACCACATTTGGTTCCTTGTGAGGCTGTCGAGAAAGTCTCGACAGCCATTCTTTTTGCTTAATATTTTTATACGACAAGATAACAGGCAACCTCAAGAGTTTCATTATGTTTATGCCTCCGATAACCGACTTTATAGTGACCAAACAGTGCATTTCGTTCAACTAACGGGACACGTTAGTTAAAAATAAAGGGTTCCACATATTATGCATGACTAATATGTGGAACCCTTTATTTTATTTGATTTCCTTAAGTTTAGGTCTTGATAATTTCCAGTCTAATACTTTATTTTCACTCGACAAATGACAATAATTAATTGGGGGATGCCTGATGAATTAACAAAATGCTTTATTTCAGGATTTAAAGCAGATAAGGGATTTTTGGATTAATGTGGACTACCTCGGTCCGAATGCGGTTATTCCTGAATGGTCTGATTTAAAAAGTGAATATCAGATATTAAATAACCTTCTTGGTACAGATGAAGGAATTGAAGCTTATAAAAACGTTATACAGGATAAGATTGATGGAGTTTTACATTCGGTTTTAGTAATGATTGACGGTGGTACAGAACTTGCCGAAAATTTCACTATTGACCTTGTTGTAGAAGATACTAGGGAATCCCTGAAGGAGGGGATTGCTTTACTTGAGGAGTTTACGGGGTATTTGCTTGATGCCGAGGAACCGTAAAACACAATAAATGATTAAGCTAACGGGGAACATTAACTTAATAAAACACGACGGCAGCCGGATATAAAAAAATCCATTTCATTGGTAGGTATTTTTTTGAAATTCGAATCGTTCCAGCGATCCTATAACTGAATCAATTGGTTTTTAACTTTCAATAACAAAACATCTCTTGAAGTACAAATCAATAACTGATTCAATAAATATAATAAGTATTAAAAATGCTGAGTCCAGGTAGGGTATGGATTCAGCTTTTTTATTAGAAGAGGTTTAATCAAATACCAAAATTACTAACCGAAAAGGAAGTGACAAAATAACAATGCTGAGAATACAAAATAGATTGTGACACAAGTGTCGGATGACACAAACATTGTCCGAATCAAGTCCGCATAAACTGCGGGCTTTTTTATTTATCGGCTCAAGTTCTTGTCAATTGACAATGTCAAGAACTTGAGCCGATTGTTGATTTGTGACAAGAACATTGTCCGAATGCCGATAAGTTAAAATGTAGCGCTAAACTAACGGGCAGTTTAATGGAACGCCGTGTTGAAATAAACAGCTGTTATTTATGATTGGGGTCACCGTGGAATATCTTACAAATTGTCAACTTGGCTTACTGAGTTCGTGTTTCAAATAATCATGAATCAATTTTGAAATATATCAAAAGAAAAATACGAGTAAAAGACACTATATTTCCACACTAAAGTTTCAACTTTCAAAGAGCATAGTTTTTGACATAAAGAGGATGAGTGATTCGGGAGGCTTCAGTACTCTGATCTTGACTTGGATCGTGTGAAAGGCTATAAGCTGTCAGATTTGATTCTAGTGGGTCTGATAAGGTGTTGGGATGGGTGGTGGTTTACATCATATTTGTGTTTAATGGTTTCAAGTATCCCCATAGCACTCCCATCGATCGACTATGTTTAAAATTTGAAGCGATACGACATCAACAAAAAAACCAATATATGGTACAATTAAATCTGAGAATTGATTGAAGAATGATTTTATTTGGAAGGGAAAACTATGATTAAAAAAACTGGAAATGTCACATGGGATATGTTGGAGGAGGAACTTAATCAAGCAGGTGTTCCCATTTCAACTGCAATAGATAATACTCTCTTAAATCCAACCGACGTTCTTGTAATGCATAGAATATCTGCAAAACCGTATATAGACATACTGCTAAAGTATGCACCCAAATTAGAACTCTCTAATAAGACTTGGATAGCACGAATTGTATCGGAGAAAGGACTAAAGCAGGCTGTTCCTTTTCTAATAAGCATATTTGAAGATTATAAAGGGGAGAACATTGACCTATGGGCTGTTGGAAATGCTTTGTATGTTATTGATGACAGGGCTTCATATTCTGCAATATTGGAACTATGCAAAAACCCAAGGTATGGAATAGCAAGGCAAATGCTGATGGGAACTTTGGCAAAGATGAAGACAAAGGAAGCATACGAAGTGTTAATTGATTGTTTTAATGATGAAACAGTTAGGGGTCATGCAATTGAAGCGATAGGCAAATTTGGGGATATTAGAGCAATCCCTTTGTTGGAGAAACTTGAAGTTAAAAAGGGGCTTTATGAGTATAAAGCAAGGGAAACTGCTATAAAAAGATTAAGTAGAAAAATACCCAAACAATGAAAGTACAATATTATTGTGTCGACAGATAGCTGATGGTAAATAGATATTTGAAAAGGGAGATTCATATTGATATGAATAAATCGTTTGATAATCAAATCGATACTTATAAGGAATGTGCAAAGATTCATTTCGAGATTGATTATTCTAATAAGAAGTCGGTAAAACGTGCAAACAAAGCTGTTGTTGAGATGATTCGTATTGCACAAAGAATAAATATAGATTTCCCACAGAAAATGGATGAATTTTCTGAACTATTAAATGAAAAAAAATATAGATTGGATATTTGGGTTG
>NZ_KZ614144.1:3258062-3264419 GCF_002884445.1 Paenibacillus castaneae | reverse complement strand
GATGCGATGAAGTTCCTCTCCAGTATGTTCGGCGCAATTTTACCTACATTCCCTTTATATGAACGATATTTCTTCATACGCACGACGGATTTTAAGCCAAGCTCCTGCATGATTCGTTGCACTTTCTTATGGTTTACACGCTCATCTTCATTGTGCAGCACATCTGTAATACGACGATACCCATAGAGGCCCTTGTGTTCGTGATAAATCGCTGTAATACGAACTTTTAAGGCTGCGTCTTTGTCTGGGCGGTCAAAGGTGCTGACCCAGTAATAGTACGTGCTACGCGGAATTTGAGCCAACTCAAGCAATGATGTAACGGGATATTCTAGCCTTAGTTCAAAGATTACTTGCGCTTTGTCTTGCTTTGTAATTTTTCCTTGCTTAGAACTAAGGCATTCAACTTTTTTAAGTAGGCGTTCTCCATACGTAGACGTTCTAATTCGGCTTGTAGCGCTTCGATAGAGCCTTCAGCTGGAGTTGCTTTCTTCGTTTCTTCCTTCATGGATGGACGCCCCTTTTTCTTCGGTAACAGGGCGTCTTCACCTCGCTGCTCAAGAACCCTCTTCCATTGCAGAATGGTTGAAGGTGCAGGAATGTTAAACCTAGCAGCTGTTTCTAAAATTGACGTCCCTGACTCATTCATAAGATTCAGTACATCTAGTTTAAACATTTTTGAGTAGGTTGTATATCTCTTAGCCAAACCTTCCATGCCATTCATTTGGTAAAGGGCTACCCACTTTTCAACAGCTTTATGGTCCACACCGATGCGTACACCTATCTCCCTGAAGGATTCTTTGCCGTCTAAATAGGCCTGTACGGCTTGATACTTCTTCCTTTCGGAAAACTTCCCCACAAAAATGCACCCCACTTGTTAGATGGTGTCTAACAAATGGGGTGCAGTTCATTGTCGGGAGTGGCTTTGTTTTTATATACTGATGTAAATTTTGTGGTCAAAATATACTTTGTGTTTAGATACATTACGGTGAACCGTATCATGAATTACAATTAGGTCATTCCGCTAACGGGACACGATAGTTCAATGCCGAAAGGGCTGCCTCGTGGTAGCCCTTCATTAAGCTAACGGGCAGGATAGTTTAATGATAGGGGCTATAAGGCTGTACCAGATAGAACAATGTATAGTGTACTGTTGAGCTAAGGGAGACCATAACAAAACCTCCTTTTCGAAGGTGGTTTTGTTATGGTCAAATACTAGTATTAAAATTTAACATAGCCTAGATTTTAAATATTGCACCCACATCCCGTGAAGTTCTGCTTCCGATACTTGAAATGCGCCTTGAAAATCAGTGGCATCGCGTATGAATTTGTTGAGCGCATCTAAACTGTATGAATGGATGAGATATTCTACGATCAAGTACGAGAATCCATATCCCCCTATCTTTTCGAAATCCCAGGTATCATTAGTTAATGCTTGAAAGCTAGGGACAGCGTTATTTTGAATCGCTTCGGAGGTGCTATACTGGATATATTCTTGTGACATTTGTTTAGCTTCATGCCCGCCGAGCCCGTGTGTAAGCCATTTCGGTGCCAACGGATTGATATCCTTCACTAACCACATCGTAAACAAGCTTATAGTATGCCGTAATACCGATTGATACGTATGTTCAGGGCCTGGGTTGAGTGGGGATACGATTTTAATTTTGTTGTCTTCATAGGTTCCCATAAACCAATTGGGCGCATCCGGTTCGTTTATTGCTTGATGAAAAGTGGGCAGATCCGGATAGATCTCAATAGCGATTTTCTGAGAAGGTCGATGACGATAGGTTGTAATAATTCGATCTACATTGCTTTTCAACTCTTCAAATAAGTCATGGTATACCTTGTTCATACCATCATTCTTGGAGGGAGCCTCGCTTTTATCCACAATTGATATCAATTCTTTAATAGACATGATTGTAATGTCACCCCATTCTTTTAATTCTTTTTTTAGTTTGTTTAAGGCACGGTAGAGTCTGTTCTTAACTGTGCTTTCAGGCATCCCGATGATTTTGGAAATTTCCAATAAAGTGCAGTCGACGAAAAAACGCAATGATATGATTTGCTGATCTAATTCATTTAATCGGGCTAATGCAGCACTAATATCAAGACGGATATCGACATCTCTAGCAATATCAAGGGATATCGATTGGGACTGAAAATCGATTACTTCATGCACAATTTCTTTATTTCGTGATCTCGTACGATACTCGTTTTTCACAATATTTTGCGCGATTTTGAATAGCCAAGTAAATATACTGGAGTTACACTTAAACAAGTGAAAGTTTTCCATTGCTTTTAAAAAAGCTTGTTGCGTTAAGTCATCGGCAGTTGCCGAATTTGTCTTTACTGCAATATAATTTCGAATTCTATCTCGATATTTATTATAAATGGCTTCGAAATGCTGGATGTGCTCCTGCTCCTCCGGAAGAACAGGGATTTTCTTTTTGTCTTGAGCTCGTGACACCAGTAGTACCTCCTCTTGAACTTACAATTCATTAGACACCGAAGGGAGGTAAAAAGCCACATCATTTTAAAATAATTTTACACGACGCCATTCCACTGTTTCTAAACCCCGAAAAAGCAAAGCGTAAAGGCAATTCAGCTATGTGGTATTAAGTGAGGATCACCAATGGAGAAAGAGATTCAGGAGCTTAAAAAACGTATTGGCTTTCTGGAAAAGCAAGTTCAGAACAAACAACTTCAGTCATCTAATATATTGAGGTTGAGCTTAATTTTTATAATAGTACTCGTGACTTTGCTCATCTTGATTGGAATCTTTCAATTTATAACCCTCAACCAATTGACCTATCGGGGAATGCTAGTTCAATTACATCCAGGAGCAGTTTGCCATCTAGTAGCTGCTTCTTCAGGTATTATGCTAGTGCAAGGTTAGTTGTCGAATTCTTTGTTTTTTTAGTACCGGGGGGGAGAGTATGGAAATTAAGATAAGAGAAATTGCAGCTGATGAATATAGCGAAGTAGTGGTCTTGTGGAACGATGTACTTGGAGTGCGTACCGTTACGGATGAGAACTTTAGGACTACGATGGAGCAGATGAACAAAGCCGGCAATTACAAAATGTTTGTAGCGTTACTTAAGAAACATGTTGTCGGTTTCATATCTATCGTTCATGGATAAGCTGTAGGATCCACGAACGGTTATCTGCATATAACTGGGCTTGCTGTTCATAAGGATTTTCAGCGTAATAGGGTAGGCACTGAATTGCTACAATACGTTGAAAAATATGCGAAAGAAATTGGAGTATCAAGCATTATTCTGTGTACCGGAATGAAGCGAACCGATGCTCATGCTTTCTATGTGCATAATGGTTATGACAAAGATTCATACTGCTTTGATAAGATTATTAAACTCGATTAATGAATAGCGATATTGCATTACACTAACGGGGAACGATAGTTCCATACTGACAGGACTGCTGCTTGGCAGCCTTTTGTTCAACTAACGGGCAGTTTTCTTCAACAATTTATTGCATTAATATGGTAGAATATGTATCTGTAAATGAGTGGACGAGGTGACTAGAAATGAATTCTGTTGCAAGTCTAAGGCTAGCATCCTTAACCGATGCTGAAGAACTTTCTAGACTAAATCAAGAGTTTAACGGTGGTGTAAAAAGACCCCCAACTAAGATAATTGAACGCCTAAAATATAAATCGTAACGAATTGATTGCCGTAGCAGAGATAAGTGGTAAAATCGTTGGTTTTGGCTGCGCTCAAAGCTTTTATTCATTTTGTTATGAAGAACCATATGGAGAAATTACCGAACTCTATGTAGAAGAAGCCGCTCAAAGAAAAGGAATTGCAATTGCAATTATTTCTTGTCTGGAAGAAAACCTTAGAGAACGCGGAGTAAAAAGTATGAAGGTACTGACAGGTAGAAGGAATAACGCTGCAATTAGAACGTATGAACATTGCAATTATGTTAAAGACGATGAACAGATGTTAAAGAAAAGGTTGGAGGATTAAGCTAACTGGCAGGATAATGCAAAAAAGGAGTATGGAAAATCAAGGGAAATTGGTATTTAGTTCGAGGTCGAGAGGGAGATCAGTAGTTATGATTAAGGCGATAATATTTGATTTTGATGGTCTTATTTTTGATACAGAAACACCTGAGTTTAGAGCATTTCAAGAAATATATGAGGAGCATGGATTAAAATTAGAAATTGAGAAATGGGGCCAATGGGTAGGAACAGACAGCAGTAAATTTAATCCTTATGATTATCTTGATGAATGTGTTGGTAAACCATTGAATCGAGAGGAAATCCGTACTTTAAGAAGATTGAAGTTTGGGAATTTAATAGTGAAAGAAAAAATAAGACCTGGAGTAGAAGAATATTTGATAGCTGCTAAGGATCTAGGACTAAAAGTAGGGTTAGCTTCAAGCTCGACCAAGGATTGGGTTAACGAACATTTAATGAGATTAAATGTAGTTGAATACTTTGATTGTATTCGTGTTCGTGATGATGTTAAAAAAGTAAAACCCGATCCAGAACTTTACCTTCAGGTTTTAAATTACTTTGGTATCGAACCTAAAGAAGCAATTGCTTTCGAGGATTCTCCAAATGGTGCTCGAGCTGCAAAGCACGCTGGAATGCACTGTATTGTAATTCCCAACGATATTACGAAAGAATTAAAATTCGATGAGGTAGATGTGGATTTAAGATTGATATCAATGGAACAAAAGAGTTTAAAATCACTAATTGAGCAATTCAACTAACGGGTACGATAGTTCAATACCAAGAGGGCAGTCGCCTGACAGCCCTTCGCTCAACGGGACACTATAGATTAATAATCACCAGGACGAGGCTGCCGACATAAATCGGCAGCCTCGTTGAGCTAACGGGCAGTTTAGTGAAACTTAATGACTTTTAGAACGTCTAAAATAATGATTACCAATTTCAAGGAGAATGAAGGAGAGAAGACATGTCACAGAAAAATGTCTATGCACTTTTTATTATGATTTGGCTTACAGTTTTAACGCTATGGGCAGTAAATAAAATAGTGGTTCCTCTTAACAATAACTTGGTGACAGTTCAAGGCATACCTAGTCAACCAACGCCTTAGCAAATTTCTACAGTACAAATTGATAAAGATACTGTATGGGTTATTGAAGCCAACAGTGACTTAATAAAAGTTATTACGCATGATACAGATGGTTATCATATGACGCAAATAAAAATGTCTATCCAAAATCAATAATATTGCATTGAACTCCCTCAGTACGATTCAATTTTCTCACAAATACTCGCTTATTCGCAGGATTTCACCCTTGCCGGAAATGCGGAAAGATAGTAGAGAAAGGTAGTTGAAGACCAGGTCAACATGAAGGCGTGAGGAAATAGAGGGGGAGGTTGCAAGCCCCATATCCTTCCATATACTGCACGCATTCTCCACGCTGCCCCTGGAGGTTATCACTCCCATGTCTCAACGGGTCTTTGCCCTCTCATTCCTTCGTTACGCCTGTCCAAGGGGTGGAGGCCGGTCTTGCTAACGTTACGGGTCGGTGCCCTTTGGTTCAATGCATCCGGTACTCCGTGCTTTCTTTGAAATCCTACGAATAAGCCAAAATTCGTACGACGAAACGGTTAAATTAAGCTTAAGCTGCTAGTTGAATTGGCATCGTTTTATGAGGATGGTATGCCTCGTTGCTACGAGCCATTCCAACGAGTATTCGTGCCAATTTACCGCATAGTTTCATCAGAGACCTCATTTTCTTCATCTTTTTAACCTGTACATTGTACGCATGCATGGCTTTGAACTCTGGGTTGTTCCCAACCAAACTTATGGTCATCATGAAAATGAAGCGACGAAGGCGCGATCGTCCGCGTTTACTAATCTTCATCTGACCCGTCCATTTACCTGAGCTTGCTTCTGCAAGGTTGAGACCAGCATGGCGAAGCAGTGCATTACCGTGAGTGAAGCCACTTAAATCCCCAGCCTCACCGAGAATACCTGCGAGTGAAATGGCGCTAATCCCTTTGACCGCAAGCATAGATTTAGCAAAAGGAATACGGTCTAAGACTGCCGTAATCTCTGCCTCTACGACTTGCAGCTGTTGGCAAGCCAGGTCGTATTCAGCCAGAAGTTGCGTTAAGTGGAGCTTGTACGCATGCGTTGCCTGCTTAGAGCCAACAGAATGACGAGCAAGCGCAATAAGGGTCTGAGCTTTCTTGTTCCCGGGTTGACGTTGCATAATGGATTTCCAGCCACTCACCACGTCCTGAGGCGCTAGCCTTCTCAGTTCTTCAGGCGTTGGGAAAAGACGTAGTGTTGCCAATGCCCCCCTGCACAACAGGTTCTTAAATACTTGTCGCAGCTCAGGGAACACTACGTCAACCCA
>NZ_KZ614144.1:2775550-3258052 GCF_002884445.1 Paenibacillus castaneae | reverse complement strand
GTTATACGAGGTTTTCTTTATTCTTTTTCACGAGATGAGGATTAACAAGAACAACTTCGAATTGTTTCTCGAATAGCCATCTAGAGATGCTTAGCCAGTAATGCCCCGTCGGTTCCATGCCGATAATTGCGAAGTTAAGGTTATGGGCTTCTTGCAACGATTGAATCCAGCGAAGAAGGGCCTGAAATCCTTCTTCATCATTAGAGAAAGATAGCGGATTGCCAATTGCGATCCCGCGGAAGTTTACTGCACGAGCGACATGCGTTAGTTGTGCAATGTCGATTCCGACGACGAGATGCTGAGGGGTAATTTTTTCAATGAGTTGATTTTGTTTGTCTTGGGCTTTAAACTTCATATTAGAGCGTCCTCCTGGATGATGGGATTTTAAGGGCTTTGACCCGTTGCGTACTCCCATCGTACCGAGGCGCTCTTCTTTTTGCAAAGCTGCTAATTAACGCTCTACAGGAATGCTAACGGATACGATAGTTCAATAAAGACAAGAAGACAACTGGTCAGTATGATCGGCTGTCTTTTCTCAACTAGCGGGCAGTAAAGTACAAAGAGGCAGTGGAATAAATTTCATTGCTACATAAGGAGGTCGTAATATGCCATTTCCAACGCATATTGTAGCCGCAGGTGGATTTGTGGAAGATAAGCAAGGAAATATCCTTTTAGTAAAAACTCGTGACGGTGGTTTGGGTTTACCCTGGTGGACAAGTGGAAGTTGGAGAAAATCTAGACAATGTTGGTAAATTTGTGTCATTAATGTAGGTGAATTTGTGTCCTTAGTCACAAGCTGTCGGATGACACAAACATTGTCCGAATGCCGATAAGTTAAAATGTAGCGCTCAACTAACGGGCAGATTTGCTTAATGAAATTATGTTAAAATTACTCCAACATCATGAGAGGAGTTACAGAAATGAAAATGAGTAAACATATTGCTGAACACTTTATTTGGGGCGATAATTGCGATGGTTGGCATTTAGTAAAGAATCAAGATTTAAGCGTAATCCATGAAAGAATGCCAGCACAAACTTCCGAAGTTAAGCACTATCACCAACAATCACGTCAACTTTAAAATTACCACAGCGTGTATTCGTCAAAGCCGCTGGAATTTGGACAACCAACCCTCAATAAGATTGGAATCGAATGGGACTATGAACTCGAAAATTAAATTTGGCCGGGTTATGGGTTGACATTCTGTCACGAAGTAACTACAATGGTTACAACGGTGGTGATGCTAAAGTGAAACAGATTAGTAGCAGATTTTCCATTGCTGTCCATATCCTTTCTCTGATCGCCGTTAGCTCCAAAGATTGTACCGGCGATTTCATAGCGGGCAGCGTGAATACGAATCCAGTTATAATCCGCAGGATAATGGGGATGCTTAAGAAGGCAGGTTTGGTAGACATTCGTCTCGGGGTGGGCGGCGCTTCCTTGCTGAAGGATTCCGATCAGATCACGCTTCTGGACGTGTACCGCGCCGTGGAAGTCATCGAGGACGGTCAACTGTTTAATTTTCACGATGAACCGAATCTCCAATGCCCGGTTGGCCGGAATATTGAAGCGGCTCTTCGTTCGGAAATGAAGGAAGCCCAAACCGCGATGGAACAAAGGTTGGCTCAAGTGAACTTAAGCCAGCTAGCTTCTCAGTTTGTGTAATAAAAGCTCTTAGAGCTTTTTTTTATACCGTCGTTGTAACCGAAGTAGTTATAACGACTGTGATTATTAGATTCATACTATAGGAGGAATTACGATGAAAATTTTGGTGACAGGCGCAACAGGGAAATTGGGATCACTTGTAGTAGAAACTTTATTGGAAACCGTACCGGCTAAGGATCTTGCCGTTAGCGTTCGCAACCCGGAGAAAGCGGAGAGCCTTCGAGCTCGCGGCGTTGATGTAAGGCTTGGGGATTTTGAACAGCCGGATACGCTAGATAAAGCGTTCGCAGGTATCGACCGCCTCTTGATCGTTTCCACGGACGGCGACAACGAAACTCGGATTCGCCAGCATACTGCGGCTGTAGCAGCTGCTAAGCGCGCTAATGTCGGTTTTATTGCTTATACCAGTTTAGGAAACGCTAGCGAGAACACGATATTCCTTGCGCCGGTGCATCGTGCCACTGAGGAAGCCATCAGAAACTCGGGGATTCCTTATTCCTACCTGCGCAACAACTGGTACTTGGAGAACGAGACTAGCAGCATTCAAGCAGTCCTTGGAGGATCACCTTGGTTGACTTCGGCGGGATCCGGCAAAGTAGGCTGGGCGACCCGTCGCGATTATGCACAGGCAGCTGCAGCCGTACTGGCGGGCGTTGGCCATGAGAATTCCGTGTATGAGCTGTCCGGCAAACTTGCTACACAAGAAGAGCTAGCTTCTGTCCTTGCCGGTGTCTTGGGCCGGGAAATTCCCGTTCAACAAGTGGATGACGAAACTTATGCCAGCATAATGAGCAGCGTAGGTGTACCTGAACCGGTCGTTCCGATTCTGGTTGGAATTCAGAGTGCGATTCGCGATGGCGCATTGGAAGTCGAGAGCAATGATTTTCAGAAGCTGCTTGGACGTCCGGCCACGTCACTCGAAGAGGGTCTACGTCAAATCGTAAACGAAATTCAGGCTTAATTGAGCGTACGAAACAGAGGTTGTTCCCGAAAGTCTAATGCGACCGAGGGATTGCGTCTTTTTTATGCGGGTATGGAAAGTCTGGAGAATGTTTGGGGAATAGTACTTCATTATGAACAGTAATGGAGCGTAGAGGAATGAAAGTATTATCCATGATTCAACCGTGGGCGACTCTGCTTGTCCAAGGCGAGACTCTCTATGAAACAAGATCTTGGAAGACCCGGTATCGCGGACCGTTGGCCATTCATGCAAGCCAGAAAGTCGATAAGCAGGCCTGCAAATATGAACCCATCCGTTCTTTACTCGCCAAGAATGGCTATACGGAACAAAACCTCCCTACGGGGGTTATCCTTGCAACTTGCGAGCTTACGAATTGTTATCAAGTCATCGACGCTAATCATACGTCAGCCATTCTGGATTGCGGGAAGGTCGTGACGGGGGATGACTACCTGTTAGGCGATTACAGTCCAGGTTATTTTGCGTGGGAAATAGCAGGTTTCCGTCTGATGAAGCCCTATATTCCAGTGAAGGGAAAACTGGGACTATGGGAATATCCGATGGGCGAAGAGTTCTTGATATGACCTATGTAAACAATCAATTAATCGAGGTTCTGACTTGACCAATCACTTATTTTCTCCTTATGAAATTAAAGGTTTACAATTGAAAAATCGGGTAGTCATGGCCCCCATGTGCCAATATTCCGTAACCGCTAGGGATGGCAAACCCAACGAATGGCATTACGTTCACTACCTTAGCCGCGCAATTGGCGGTGTAGCCTTGATCATCATGGAAATGACGGACGTTGAGCCGGATGGTCGAATAACCGACTTTGATTTAGGGATTTGGTCCGATGACCATATTCCGGCAGTTGCCAGAATTATTGATGGGGTTCATGCTCACGGGGCCAAGATTGGGATTCAAATTGCTCATGCTGGCCGAAAAGCGGAAGATGCTAAAGAGCCAGTGGCCCCTTCCGCTATACCATATCCGGGATCCCGCTATAAGATGCCCCGCGCACTTACAGTCGATGAGGTAAATCAGATGGTACAGCTCTACGCTGATGCAGCCCGCCGGGCTGTTCAGGCAGGCGTAGATATGATTGAGCTTCACGGGGCGCACGGATATTTAATTCATCAGTTTCAATCCCCTTTTACCAACAAACGCGAAGATGCGTATGGACAAGACCTGAGCAAATTTGGGGTAGAGGTCATACAGGCGGTCAAAAAGGAAATGCCTGCAGATATGCCGTTATTTTTCCGAATCACTGCCGTAGAGTACGCGGATGGGGGTTATGGTATGGAACATGCCATTAAGTTATCTAAAGCTTACCATGCAGCAGGTGTAGATGTCTTTCATGTAAGTTCTGGCGGGGAAGGACCCGTAGGGGAAAGAAAGCCTGGCAACTACCCAGGTTATCAAGTTCCTTTTGCGCGCAAAATTCGGGAGGCTCTTGGGGTGTCCGTCGTAGCTGTAGGCATGCTTGAGGACCCGGCACTTGCTCAATCCGTCATCTGCAGCGAAGAAGCGGATTTAGTGGCGATCGCCCGTGGCATGCTTCGAGATCCTTAATGGACTATCCATGCTGCTAAATCGCTTAAAAGTGAATATACCACCATTCCAAAGAAATATGAGCGGGCTTATCATTAATGGGAAAATAGGGAGGCTATCCGAATGTCATTGAAAGAGAAGCGAGTCATAGTTGTAGGAGGCACATCAGGTATTGGATTATCGACTGCCAAGGCATTTCTGGATGAAGGGGCAAAGGTAGTTATCGCAAGCCGTTCCGCTGCCAAACTCTCGGAAGCCAAACAAACGCTTGGCGGGAATGTTGAAGCTTACGAGCTGGATTTTCGGAGTGAAGAGAAAGCCGCGGAATTTTTCGAAAAGGTTGGCAAGTTTGATCACTTGGTGATCACCGCGGGCGAAGGCGCGATGGGTGAGTTCCGCGAATTGCCGGTTGAACAGGCGCAAACTGCTTTCGACAGCAAGTTCTGGGGCCAGTATATCACCGTTAAAGCGGCTATTCCCTATTTGAACCAAGAAGGTTCCATCTCCTTGACTTCCGGCGTTTACGGCAAACGGCCTCCGAAGGGGGCATCCACGCTGGCTGCGATCAACTCGGCGTTGGAGGGTTTAATGCGGGGATTGACGGTGGATCTTGCCCCGATTCGGGTCAATGTGGTTTCTCCCGGAATCGTAGATACGCCTGTCTACGCAGGTATGCCGGAGGAAGACCGGAAATCCATGTTCAACGCCATTGCCCGCCAATTGCCTGTCGGACGGATCGCGCAGTCGGAAGATATTGCCGAAGCTTATGTTTACCTTGCGAAAAACGGATTCACCACTGGCTCCGTTATCCTGATTGAGGGCGGGGCGCTCCTGTCCTAAACTCAGTTCGTAAAACATATTAAAGATGCACTGAGAAGGTGATGAATATCTACGCGAGTAGAGTTCATGGCCTATTTTTCAAACAAACTTTAACCAATATGTCTTTGTTCCAGTATTCTGATGTAAAGAACGCATTTTCTTTTTGTGATTACCAGTTTTTGTGTTTGAAGCATTAAAGAATCTTTTTACTACTTATGCGCATGGACTTGCCGAACAATAAATATGTACAACCTTCTTGATTTACAATTTATACTAAGCTTTTGTTCTTTTGGGTAGTGATACCTTTTCCTTTTATTTGGATTATCACACAAAATAAAAATCCATTGTGTAGGGTAATGTAGATCACCAGTAATTGACACCCTTTTCTTAAGACGGGCGCGGGGCGTTCCACCGAAACACCCATGACTTTCTCATAGAACTCGACGAAACGATCCACGTCGTCGATAATGATGCGTACAGAAGTAAAATTCACGAGATACCTCCCTTCCTATAAAAAAAACGCTACTGACAACAGTATGTCAGTAGCATTTTAACATTTTTTGGGCTTTGAATTCAGAATGCGTCAGTACAAGATATGGATGTTGCCGTTTCACCGATCTCAACCTTGGTGTAGCTGTACAGCGTTATTAACGTGTTGTCCAGCAGCCAAAAGACTGATACGTGCCAGGTGCCGAAAGTTTGTGAGGGTTCTACAAAGTAAAACCTATTCAGAAGCATAGGAAAGGCCCTACAATCCATTTTCAAATTTTGTTCTCGCTAGATACGCCGCATGCCCATTTCCTTCGTGCCTAAGAAGATGGAATGGCTCGGTTTCGGATTCGCCTCAATTAACCAGACATTCCCTTTCACATCGACACCAACATCCATTCCGAATTCCATCATTGAGCCATACCGCTCCTCAATCACTTCCATCAATTTCATGGCCATTTGATCGCATTCCCGGCTGATTTGTTTGGCTTTCTCCGGGCCGAACCGTCGGATCATGAACGGTTCAAAACGCAATGCCTTTCCGTCTCCATGAACCAGATTGGTGGTGGGGCTGTTTTTATCACTGACCCGCATGTTTCAAATTCACAATTTGAATGGAATGAAGAACCTGGTGGAACCGTTTGGAAATTCAGTAAGATTGATGATTTATTACACATTCAGATTATGTCATTTGAGAATTTGCGAAACAAAAAACAACTGGTTATTGAACTAAATGAGTCTTGTTCGATATCGGAATTTTCAGAGGCAGTAGTACAAGCGCTTGATTTATTGTTGAGTCTACATGGTAAGGAAGGCTACAAAGAAAAGTGGGTTAACTATGATTTCCCACGAACAATTACTTAAAACTAAAGGGTTTAAACGTAATCTGAACCTTGGAATTATTATTTAACTAAGGGCAGTTTAGCTTCAGAAGATTAGAGGTCTTGATAAGTTTAATGTCGAAAAGAATGTATAACTGCATAAAAGAGAATGAAAAAAATTAGGGGAGCAACAAAACGTTCCTGTCGCCCGAGGAGTATTAACGATCGATAAGCACAAATGAACGTAGGTTTGTGTGCTCCAACTAAATATTTGCATTATTAAAATGAGTCGCATGGGTATGCGTCTCATTTTGTTTTAAACGAAGTATTAGAAGACAGCGGAGCGCGGGAACAACAATCGGGTAAATCGGATAATGTTCTTGTCATTTATCGGACAATGTTCTTGTCATCCTATGATAAATATAGAGTATTTCAGCGGTGGACGGCCAGCTGCAGCTCGCGATCCTGCTTTTTCCTCTGGTCTATTATGACTATATCTACACTAATAAAACGCTGGGATGCGTTTCAATACTCTATCGAGCCCTTCAAGGCTCATTTCCCATACTTGTTTTCTCATAATAATTCCCCCTTAAAAGTGAAGATAAAGCAGATAAAGTTTTGTTCATTGATAAATCATAGAAATTTATTTGCTTAGAATAACATCAACCAAAGCGTCAGCTTAGTAAGGGGCCGCTATTTGTCGATATATATATAACAATTGCTTCACCTTTTGGCTAACAGTTGCTTAATTTCTTAAAAGGAAGCTGCAAAAAACAGATGGCGCAACAAGGAATAAGTCTCCTTATGGCGCCATTCTGTTAAATTACAGGTGTTTCTTTTCTAAAAAAACTCTTTTGAATCCAATTCTGATTTATAGATCAATATCGGTAAAGCCTGTGATACCGCCAACTGGGAATTGAGGAGAAATCCGTCTTAAAGATACAGCGAGCTACTCGTTCTATGGATCTGCTCATCCTCCATGTCTCATAGGTTCATGACGAGCCCCAGCCGTTTAGTCCTTTTTGTCCAGAGAGATGTACTGATCCTCGGAAGTGCCGAAAGGAGTGTGCAGTAGCGCGCTCATCAAGCCGAAAGCGACCTCGGACTTGCAACGAGTGAAAACGAACTTTGTGACCTGCTCGGGAAGGAGTTCCGGGCATTCCGAGGTGCAGACGACGACAAGGTTCTCCGGGTGCAGGTACTTCAGTACCTGCAAGGCCAAAAATTCGTTGAAGACGACGAGAGGCTTGTTCTCGTGCTGCTGGATAAATTGCTTGAGCGACTCTTCGTCGCTGGTGGCTGCGAATACGAGCGATTCGTCCAATCCCGAAGCGGATCGAACGATCTCATGATACCGCTCGTTCGACATGTGTTCGTGAATGAGCGCATAAGGCTGTCCGGTCGGCAATGACGCGTTCAGATCGCTGAACAATCGTTGGAAATCAGGATTGACTTGCCGGAACAAGGAATCGTCGATCAAGCTGTCCACGATAACCAGCGGCGAGCCGTATTGCAGATTCCTCGATATCGCATGGAAGGATTGGACCATAGCGTCGATCAGAAAGATGCCGTCCAGCTTACGCTCGGCGATGATCTCGAAATTGGGTTTGGCCGGATCGATTTGGGATACAAGGAGATGATAACCCTTCTCCCGGCATCGGCGCTCCAATCTGTCAAGGAAAACTCCGTAGCTGACCGGCTTTGGAATGCGTGCGTCGCCGGTGCTGACGAACAGCACGCCGAGGACGTTGGTTTTGCCGAGTGAGAGCGACTTGGCCGTCAAATTCTGAACGTAATGGAGCTTACTCGCTGCTGTAAAGACCCGCTGCCGCGTCTCTTCCGGAATCGTCTGGGTGCTCACGTAATTAAGGACATAGCTTACCGTAGCGACGGAGACGCCGGCTTCTTTGGCTACGTCACGGAGTGTCGTTTTTTTCATCGTATCAGTAACCGCCTCGTTAGGATCAAAAGTTTAGATAATCATAAGTCCGAACTTGGAAGGATGTCAAACTTGCCGTTGACAAGCCTCGGGAAACGCCCTATACTGAAGCCGCTTAACCGGTTAAGTTGAAACTTGAAGAATGAAGTTCTCAGAAGGGGCTATGCAATATGGAAAATTCGGCTCAATCGAAGCTGATGGTATTACCCGGGGTGCACGCATCCCGGCTGGGGAACGAAAGAGACATCTACATTTATTTGCCTGCGGGCTATGACGATGATCCGTCCGTAAGGTATCCCGTGTTGTACATGCACGTGGGCCAGCACGTATTCGAGCCGAGCAAGCCATCCGGAGAGTCCTGGGGTATGCACCGCGTAGCCGACCGACTATTGGCGGAAGGGCTGGTTCGGCCAATTATTATCGTGGCGGTCGAACATAAGTACGAGGACGGAACCAGTGAATATTTCCACGACCTGTACGCGTATCCTATCCGCTGCGTCGGTGAGCTGTACGAGCATTTTCTGATCGAAGAGCTGAAGCCAATTGTAGATCGCGGATTCAGGACACTGCCGGATGCGGAGCATACGGCGTTAATGGGCTCCTCGGCAGCCGGCATCGCAACGTACAACATTGGGCTCCGCCGTCCGGACGTATTCGGCATGCTGGGCATCCTGTCGCCTTTTTTCGTCCAGGTAGATCCCGGCACGCTGGAAGAAACGCCGCAGTATCGGCTGTATCCTTATAACGATGGGCAGAAAATATGGATGGACATAGGTGGGGCGGAGGGGTTCTTCATGCCATCCCACGTGCGGAGCGTCGCGGAGAATATGCAGCAAGCTGGCTGGAAGCAAGGTGAGGAGCTTTATTATTATCTGGACATGGAAGCCGCGCATTCCGAATGGGACTGGAGCCGCCGGGCGCACATGCCGCTGCTGCACTTCTTTGGCGAAGCCGCCGATGTGTCGGTCCTCGCGCTTGAAGGGGACGGTATCGTCGGTGTCGACGGGCCTGTAGTGGTCGTTAATGCGGTTGCCGCTCTTCACAACGGCATACGCTTCAGTTTGCTCAGAGCCGATTACCAGACGGATAATCCGGATGTCCTCGGGATTTCTCCAGACGGAAGGCTGCTTCCACGGAAACCCGGCACTGCGACGATCGTCTGCCGCTATGGTGGCCAAGAAGCGGCCAGAATGTATACTGTCGTGGAACGGCTATCTGAGACCGTCGTCGTCGAGCTTGAAATTCGCGTGCCGGATACAACGCCGGAAGATGCCGAGATTTATGCGACGTTCGGCGTTCCGAAGCTCGGCAAAGGATTGTATGGCGGAACGGTCAGTTTGCCTAGAGGATTAACGTTCGATTTTCTCATCACCCGAGGCTACGATAAGGAAGAGGTCGATCGGGATTTCGGGCGGATGCCTTACAGAAGGCTTGTCACGGACGAGGACAAGAGAGTCGTTTACACGGTTCATAATTGGATAGACTTAAGGCCAGATACGGGAAGAGAGGAGGAGATTTGAATGACGCAGCCTTCGCGAGTGGAAACCATCGCGAATTTCCGATCGGAAATTATGCGCAACGAAAGGGACATTTTCGTTTATTTGCCGCCCAGCTACGGGGTGGAAGCGGACAGGACGTATCCGGTACTTTATATCCATGACGGGCAGAACGTATTCCATGAAGCATTTAACGGGCAGTCATGGAACCTGCACCGCGTATGCGACCGTCTGATTGCGGAAGGACGCATCGAAAAATTGATCGTCGTGGCGGTCTCGAATAAGGGGCTGGAGCGAGACAGCGAGTTCGCGCATCAAGGCCCGTTCGCAGAGGAGCTCGACTACCCTTGCCGGGGAGAGTTCTATGAGCGTTTTCTGACGGAGGAGGTGAAACCCTACATCGACCGTACTTACCGGACGAAGCATGAGAGCCGCCATACCGCACTGATGGGTTCGTCCAGAGGCGGGCTCGCGACTTACCATATCGGGTTTCGCCGTTTCGACGTTTTTGGCAAGCTGGCCATGGTTTCTCCTTATTTCGCCCAATACAATGAGGAGACGATGACGCATCTGCCCATCGTTCAGACTTTCGATGGGAAAGGACCGTTTCAATTATGGATAGATGCGGGCGGCATGGAAGGCATGACTGTGCGTGTCGATCACGTCAGGCACATGGCGGAGCATTTCGTGAAGCTAGGCTACCGGTCTGGAGATGACCTCGTGTACTGCTACGAACCGATGGCAGAGCATAACGAGGGGGCTTGGGAAAAGAGGGTGTACGCGCCGCTTGTCTTCTTCTTCGGAGACAAAGGATCGCCAGTCTCAGCCGAGTTGATCGGTGATCCTGTCGCCGGGATCGAGGGAGCCGAGGCATGGGTGTACCCGCTTGTCACATATGAAAGCGGTTTAGTGTCGGTCGACCTGGACGCAAGCTTCCGCGTAACGCCCGAAGGCGCAGCGGTGGTCGATGCGACAGGCTTGATCCGGGCAGTCAAGACGGGGGAATGTGAGATCGCGTACAGCGGACATGCGCTGACCGCATCGACAACAATCAGGATCGTGCCGGAATTGTCCGAGGAGGTCGAAGTGGAGCTGGAAGTTGTCGTACCAGACGATACCTCGGCAACGGCGAGAGTATACGCGGGGGCGGAACTGGAGAAGTCCGGACCTCGCTCCTACCGAAGGCGGCTTTTCCTGCCGAGAAATACGGGATTTTCTTTTCACATCTCAGAGCATTCTGGTCTAAGGGAAGCAGGCCCGGAGGGGGCGGATGTCCCGAAGCGGCGGTTCGTCGCCGACAGCAACAAGACGTTGCATTATGAAGTCCAAAATTGGATGCTAAGTCAAACGATATGAATACGGGGGAATCTCAAATGTCTCTCAAACCAACGAATAATGTAAGCTCTCGAAGGAACCGGTAACATGAATTGCATCTGGATTTAAGTAGGCGGACCGACTGTGAAAAACAGAACAGATCGACTGGCAAGGACCCCACGGATGTAACGAATGTAGTATAATTAGGAAATTCGTTATAATCGGGAGTTTAAAAATGGCCACAAACATTACGTGATTAACCAGACAATACTTAATGGACGAGTTATTCTCAACTGGTCTTCAATTGGATGTCAGATTGGATTTCATTACCTTTCTTTATAGGACCTGGCCGCTGGATCAGATGAACTCCACTGATCCTAGGTTTATAACCGCGGAAGAGGATATTTGCCAGCACATGATCAATAATTCTGACTGGGAAGTGGATTATTTATATTATGAAATTCTTGAAGTACTGACTATACCAGATTCATTTTTCATAGACTTTTTGGTTCAGTTGACCCACCCGGAGGTCAGAAAACCGGACGAAACAGCGTTATTCCTTGAAATCATTAACAAACACCTTGAAGGTGACGGATACAAAATGCAAGAAGTTGGACGTATATCGGGATATCCAGTGTATGGTGCTGTAAATGTGAGATGCGGTCCGAGTGGGAGCATCAAGAACCTCATCTTTGCGGCGGACGGCTATAAACCACGAATTGTCATAACTGACTCTCTAGAAAACAATATCGAGATTGTCGACAATGGTGAGCACTGTTTGGTGTATGAAGAAAATATCCCGCAAACAACAGGATTAAAATGGAAAGATCTGGTAAACTGGTGGGCTAGAATAGAAAGATTTGATGGTTATCCGGAAGCAGAAGAGGGACTTTTTCAAAGGTTAAGAAAAACTCTCGCATCTCCACCGGAACAGCTTCTCTTTGATACATATTTTAACTTTTTTAAAAGAGCCGACGGCGACTTCCCAGCATTAATCCCTCAAGTATATCTCCATTACAATCCATATGCCAGGGGAGAACTTCAAGGAGAACTGCGAATCACCCGGCAGCGAATGGACTTTTTAATTTTACTATTAATGCAATATTAAGATTCCTACTACACGGGATCATCATTCAAACAGCTGAAGGTAATCAGGTAATCGTAAAATCTCACTTACTTCGCCATGCCTTTGCTACGCATGCAGTACAAAGTGAGAAGCTTCCACTGGATATCGTCAAGTCGCTCTTACATCAGAAGGATGTTGAAGTAACTGCATATTACTTTGCACCTACATCCCAGCAGATCTCGGAGTCAATTAATAGTCTCCATGAAAATTGGGTTACCCAAATCGATATTCAGAAGGGAATTTTGAGAGGTCCGGAGGAATTGCAAGAATTATATGATGACTATCGGGAGAAAGTAGGGACTCTTTCAAAAGTAGTAGGCGGTATCTGTACAATGGACTCAGTATGTCCTACAAAAATGGCATGTATCGGATGTGCTGCTAAAGTTCCCCGGCCTGAATTTAAAGATGAAATAACGGCTCTCTACACATGGGCAGATGAAAGCGAGAAACGATTTGAAAAGCTTGGATTGCCACTAGAAGCTCAAAAAATGAAGATTACTAAGAATCGAGCTCGAAATGAGCTTAAAGAGTTACATTTAATTGAAAGATATCAAAAGGATGAAAAACATGCGCCAGAAATCAGAATCTCCCGCAAATAATGAATTATATTGGCTTCAAAACAGATATGAGCAAAGAAAAAGTAGATCTGTTGAACTCGGAATTAATGCAATCGATAAGCTTGTCAAAGATAATAAACCTGTTTCTTATCACACTGTTTCGGAACTAACCAGGGAATTGGATCCAGATGGTGAGGGTATTCACTCTAACACATTCGTAGGAATAGCGAACTTCAGGCATATTTCGCTCAGCATCAAACTGCCAAGCCTTATAAGTCGCGTAAAAGGGCCGTTAAGCAGCTTATGGACGATATGGAATCATTCAAACAGATCAAACTTAATCGAGACCTAGAGCGCGTTAGAATACGTTATATGCAGTCCACAAAGTCTGAACTAGTTGAACAAATTATTCGTTTAGAACAGTATGTAGCTCAACAAAATCAGATCTGGCTAAAAAACGAGTTTGAGAAGTTTCAGTGATAAAAACAGGTGTTATCGGTTGGATGACTTAGTTATTGAAATTAATAAATAAATGAATAGCTAGGGCTGCCGATAAACGTAGCCACCTTAATATTACACACTCGAAGGCAACCGGTCAGTACGACGGTTGCCTTCATTACGTGACCAGCAGTTGTCGGACGACAAAAACATCTATACAACGGAAGTCGCATTAACTGCGGCTTTTTTATTTTTTGTATAGAAGTTCTTGTCGTGGCTCAAGACAAGAACTTCTATACAATCTCGTGATCCCCGAGATGCACGAGTTATTAAACTAGAGGGAGGATAGTGTGGCAAATATTATAAACTAATCCTTTACAAGGGAACATATATTCGCTATCCTAAACGTAGATTAATTTTCCATTTAAAAGGAGAGGAAATTGAATGAAAACAACGGCAGGAAGCAAGCTTGAAAAACGAGTAGGCTCGATCTTTATCCATGTTTCAGATATGAAACGGGCAGTTGAATGGTATAGCCGTGTGTTTGATCTGCCATACAACGAGGATTACATGGAGGGGCGACTTTCTACGGTTTATACACTGCATTTCGAAGGAACCGAGATTCTGCTGGATTCCAATAATGGTGCGGCACCAGCTCCCCAGCCGCAGATGTTTTTTAAGACAGATGATATTTCGCAGACACTCCAGTTTCTGAAAGAATCCGAGATCGTGATTCATAACGAGATATTAGAAAACAATATCGTCATTTTTGAAGATCCTGACGGCAATCGATTAATGACAATACAAATGTAGCACTGCTGAAAGTGGTTTGGAAACAGAAGATAATTATGGTTTATTTAACATTTTTGAAGGAGGAAATGGATATGCCGCAAAATGAAGAAACTATGGTAGAGAAAAAAGTACGCGACATTACAGGAATGACATGTCTTTACGTCCCTGTGAGTAACGTCTATGAGTCCGTGAAATGGTATCAGAAAAATTTAGGATGCCAACCGTCAAACATCCATGCTGTTGAACCTGGGATGGGCATGGCGATCATGAGGTTTTTCGAAGCTGATGGAAAAACACTACAGACCCAGCTACAGGAACAATTCCTGCGTTATTCCTTCACGAGTCGGGAGAAGAAGGCGGTCGATTAGGCTTTTCATGGACTTTGGACGGAGGTAAACGTCACGCCGTTGGGTGTTTCGTTACTCCACATATTCAAGAACTTTTCGAACGTTTTAAAGAAAACGGAGTTAACATTATAGGCGAGAGGGTAACTTGCGGTCCAAATGTAACGTTCACTGACCCGGACGGAAACATATAAATTGGATTTCTGAAATACAGTCATATAATGTATGACACAATATAAAAACCATTGATGGATAAGGGATATTGCTTAGTTATAGACATATGTACAAAATACGAGTTTTGTGAAGTAGTCTGCCGGATTGTCAATTGAATTAGATGTTTTGGGTCAATTTACATTGCTCATAACTTTATTTGATTCTCTCACAATCTCCGTCTTATTCATTTTCTTTTTTTCATATTCATTCTTCTCTTATGTATGAATACTACTTATTCATTTTCTTCATTAATACTCTGTAATAAAAAAACGCTTCTTAAGCGAGCTTTTTATATTTTAGTTAAATTGCCACTTGGTATCGTATTTATTAATTCAGGCCTGCGTAGCTATATTGTTAAATTCTTTAAACTAATGAGCATATTCGAAAAAATCTCGTGAATATGCTTAATCTTCAAGTGTCGAAAAATGTATAATCATCCCTATAATTATTAATACAGTATTTTATAAATGATAAAACCTATAACCAATAATAAAATGATAATTCCAGTGCCTTTCCATCCCAAACCGCCAACTAAATCAGTTAAATTTCCAAATTGTGCGCGATTTACTCCATCACTAAACGTTCCAAAAGGGTTGTTTTTTAATTCTTTTTGTCTTAAACGTTCCCGTAATTGTTCCGGCGTTTCTTTTCTAGAATCCATTTAGCTTTAACTACCTCCTTATAAAATCCGAAAAACCCGCCCTTTTCTTCACAGTGAAATTATGTTAAATTTATCCAATTATTTTCGCCATCATAAGCTAAGCATTGTTCATTCTGGTAAATAAACGAATTCAGGAAGTCATGCGAGAACTTCAATTAAGATTGCATGTCTTTCACAATTATTTAATACTATTATAACGTCATTCTATAATACTTGACCAACGATTAATCAGTCCCCTTTAAAGCGTGATCACCTGATTAATTACCTAAATAATAAAAAGGATCCGCATAGCGAATCCTTTTCTCAATATGGTTTCTCTTCTCTCAATAGGTAATTCTTAAGCCACTACTCATTCTTCATTTATACTCCTTCATGAATGACCAATTGATATGACGGTTCAGCCGATCATTCAATTCATGGAACACTTGAAGGTTGTGCTGAATATTACGATATGCGTCTCCACCAATTGAGTATCCCTGAAACCCTATGGGTCCCTGGAAATTAATTCGGCGCAGAAGTCCAAGCACATAGAACATATCGATCTCACCTTGATCCAGCAGCTCAATGGTCGCCGGCAGTCCGGTCGCATTGTCAGAATTTTTACGGCTTCCACTTAAATTCACAGCCCGGAGATATGGACTTATCTCAACTAGCAGATTTGCCAAGTTGGAATTGTCCACTGCATACCAATGAAAGAGCGGGAAAATAATGCCAAGCTGAGGATGTTTAATTTTCTCACACAACCTAAGCGCATCCTGTGCTGTTTCCATCCAATTAGAGATATGAGGATATAACAGGATCTGAATATTTCGGCTTTCGGCTGCTTTAAGAATCCGATTTAACCAGAGGATGGCTTGCTCATCGTCATGGACACTAGCAATATCGGAAGCGTTTATAGCGATCTCAATCGTGCTGCACCCCTCCATCGTCTCGACAAGACGAAGAATTCGATGATTGTCTAAACTATATTCAACAGCCGCTATATCCAGTACCACGTATACGGCGGCAATTTGGAGTCCATATCGTTCCGTAACACTCGTTAGCTTCTCGACATCCTGCCATGCTTCATCGCTCCAAAACGTAAGATAAGTACTGTCATAACCAGCCTCTTTGATCATCTCGCATCGTGTCTCGAAAGGATACACGCCTTGGGAGTTATAGAAGAACGTATCCATTGCATATATGGGATTGTTCATCGAGACTCCCCCTTAAATAGGGATTGCGGCTTCATCGTCGCGGCACTTTCATAAATGGCTTGTAGGATGCTGAAATTAAAAACGGCTTGTTCATTTAGCAGTGCGCGAGATTTCTCCCCGCGTAAGGCTTTCATAAATCCATGCAAAGGCCGTTCCATCACGGCTAAACCGTCCTGATTAATGAAAGTACGACTGAGTGGGTTAACTCCATCATTCACGGCTGTAGTTAGGTTTACATTACCCTTTCCATCCCAGCATAACCAATCCCAATTTGCAGCACCGCAGCTTCCCTCTAGCTGTACTATTGATGTCTCTAGTCCATGTGTGCAAGCGGCTCTTTCGTAGGTAACGTGAATCTTGTTATACAGGGTGCCGTCACCATAGAAAATTAGGCTTGCACCTACATGCTGCTCAACATCATTTATGAAGTCCTTTCCCAGAGTGGACTCTGTTTCCGGATTCGACAACCAGGCTGATACGATGTCCACACGGACTGGCGACAACAGGTCAATTAAACAGGCCATGTCATAAGGGCCCCAGTCCATCAGTGTTCCTCCCCCGCTCTTGCTGCTGTCCAGAAACCATCGAGACGATGGCTGATATTCGATACCCGTGCGACTTCGCTGATGTTTCTGAATAAACGTCATATGGTATAATTCACCAAGCTCCCTTCGCTCGATCAATCGCTTAACTTCTTCGGTCGTCTCTACGCCAAGGAATCTGTTGCTGCAGCAAGCAAGCAATCGGTTATGGTTTTTCGCCAGTGTTAGCATCTTTTCCGCTTCCACGCGGTTCATGGCAAGCGGCTTCTCGCATAACACATGCCTTCCTGATATTAATGCTCTTTGAACAAGTTCAAAATGAGCAAATGGCGGAGTAGCTACAATTATGATGTCTAGTTCTCCAGTCGGCATTGATAACAGCTCGTCTATGGTTCGGAACAGAATGGCCTCAGGATAATTATTGCCGAAGTCCTCCAACGTCTGAATGTTGACATCTGTTACGGCCAACTGGATATTGTCGCTCGCCGGCCAATTTTTTAATGCTTCCGCATGATGTCGTGCTATCGCTCCTGCACCTAAAATCGAAATGGTTTGATTTTTCATTTGTCATCCCTCCGCCTTTATCGTAGCGTCGCTTCGGTCGGATAACAATATGAGCAAAAGCGCTTCTTATTGTACTTTTGATACCTTTGTTCTAAGCCGTTGAATGCAAAAAGCGGCTCTGCAGCCGCTCTTTTTCCGAATAGTTTAAGAAGAAAAATAACCACGTTTTGTACTTTTGGTGCTTTGGCGGTATTGGCCGGGTGTCAAGCCGTTTTCTATTCTGAAGGTTTTGCTAAAATAGGAGGCATCCCCCATACCGCACATTTTTGATATGGTTTCCAACGTGTAATCCGTTGTCTCCAACAGCCGCTCAGCCCTTCTAAGTCGCAGCTCCTTAAGCATCTGCATGGGAGCTTTATTATAATACTGCTGGAATTTACGAGCGAAATAACTAGGATTCAAATGAAGAAAAGCAGCCAATTCTTCGCGCGAAATTTTCTTCTCTAGATTATGATTCATATAATTGATAACCGTTACGAAACGATCTTGATTCGTACGAAGCTTCTCCGGTCTGGAAGGAGAACCCGCGGTCTTCCAACTTTCCATGAGCAGGGCCACAAGTGAAGTAACCAAGGAGAACAGATACAGATTGCGCTCCTCGCTATCCTGCTGGTGCCACGTTTTCTCCAGCTCGTTAAATAGGTTAATGAAGCGTTGATTGTCATTCAGCCGAATAACAGGCGCTATGGGATGAAGCCGGAAATATTCTAGATGAGAAGACGTGTAAAGGTCCAAAAAGATGTACTGATGAATCCCAGCGCATTCTGCCTTTTCAGAGAATGGAAGGTGTGGAAGGTGGATCATCACGTCTCCTGAGCGCGCTTCAAAAGTGAGACCGTTCGACTCCATCTGGACGACCCCCTCTTTCACATGAGATATGATCCAGTGAGGGACCGTCATATTCTGAATCGACAAATTGTCGTAAGGCGCTGTTTCGAGCTGGTACAAAGATAGCTCCAGTTGTTCCCTCAATGTGGGTATCGGCTTAGTCTGCATTTGGCAGCCTCCATTCTCACTTTTGACTGGCGATCACACAGCTCCCCATTTTCCACGGATTTGCTCTGCCTCTTTAATCATCCTGTCAAATAACTCGGCGACTGTAGGGATATCATGGATCATGCCGGTCACTTGGCCAGCCCAACCGAAGCCTTCTTCTTTGATATCATCATAAATCCAACGCTTATTAGCTTCACCGCTAATATAATCCTTTAGCGCTTCATAGGTTGGTGATACGCGTTCAATTTCAAGAATTTTATCGACAAAGTCGCTCTTCAATACCCTGGCAGGAGCTTGGATGGAACGTTTGATAACCGTTGTATCAAATTCAGAGCTCTCAATAAGCGCTTTTTTAAAGGATGCAGAGGCGTCAACACATTCCTCGGTGGCGATAAAGCGGGTCCCCATTTCGATGCCCTCCGCGCCAAGTGCATGGGCTGCCATCCATCCGCGGCCATCCCCAATACCGCCTGAGGCAACGACGGGAATTTTTACAGCATCAACGACCTGAGGTACAAGTACCATGGTGCCAACATCATCACGTCCTAAGTGTCCGCCGCCCTCTTGCCCAACAACAATAACCGCTGATGCACCTAGTTGTTCAGCTTTTTGGGCTTGTCTGCTTGAGGATACGAGTACGAGTGTTTTAATATCTGTGGACTGCAGCGTTTCTAGAATCGGCGTCGGATTCCCACCGGTAATGGTCACTACGGGCACCTGTTCATCGATTGCGACCTGAACCCTATCCATATAATTAACACCATGCATTCCGATAGCAAAGTTGACACCGAATGGCTTACTGGTTAGCGTGCGTACACGCTGAATTTCCTTGAGCAGATCATCAGTGCTGGGGAGGCTCATAGCTGTAATTTGACCTAGTCCACCTGCGTTCGAAACGGCAGCAGCGAGGTCTGCATACGCTAAATAAGCTAGTCCACCTTGAATAATAGGATATTTTATTTGCAATAATTCGGTTATACGTGTTTGCCACTCCATCATCGTTCCCCCTTGTGTTCTTCCTCATCAGATCGTTCAAAGTAAATCGGATAATGCAGCGCACATCTCTCATTAAAGAATGTCCCGCAATGGGGACAGTTAGCGGTATTCATATATTGTTGAATCGTCAACTCGGTGTGACAGCATCCGCAAAGGATAGCGAATTCATCAAATTGCTCTTTCGGCCACTGCGTGATGCTGTGATCTGCATGCTCCTCATGGCATTTATAGCAAGGATAATAGCGATTGCAGCATTTAAACTTAATGGCGATAATATCCTTTTCAGTATGATAATGAATACAACGCGTTTCGTTGTCAATGACTGGTCCATAAATGTCCACTTAAACTCCCCCAATCTTCAATAACAATAGGGACGCCGTCAGTACGATGACAATTCCGCCTGCTTGCAAATCAATTTGTGCAAATTTCAATTGCTTATACGTAGTTCTCCCCTTGCCATTGCCGTAAGCGCGCGCATCAATGGCGTAAGACAGCTGTTCAGCACGTTGAATGAGCGTGAAAAGTAATGGAATGAGAATGGGTATATAAGCGAAAATACGTTTTGGGAGCGATAAAGAAATCATATCATAGCCTCTAGCCTTATGTGCAAGCAGAATACGATCAAGCTCCTGTAAGATGGTTGGGATAAACCGAATGGCGATGACGATCATTAGTGAAAACTGCTCCACAGGTACATTTAATTTGGATAACGGCGCTAGCAGCTTTATTAGTCCATCAGCTAAGGATAACGGCTTTGTCGTTAAAGTTAAAATCGAGGCCAGTAAAATGAGTAAAATAAGACGCCAGACGAAACGGATCCCGATTTGCAGCCCCTCCGTTGTCACCTCGATAAATAACCAGGACCAAATGACGTTTCCTTTAGTGAATAACACATTATATACAAAAGTGAACATCAAAATAAACAAAATAGGCTTTAAGCTTTTCCCTAAAACGTGAAATGGGATATTAGTCAGCAGCAAAATGCCAATAAGAAATAGAGTAGCGACAGCGTAGCTGATGAATGTATCTAGCATTAGGAAGCTTAGCATAATGATGATGAGACCTAAAATCTTTGTGCGAGGGTCCAGAAGATGAATGATGGAATTCGTCTCCCAATATTGCCCCAATACAACTGCATTAGCCATTTAGAAGCTCCTTGCATGCTTGATTTGCCATACTTTCTCGAATATATCCTGCTCCCTGCAGCTTGGGACTTCGATTTTCTGGCCGGATAATTCCTCTATAAGCTTTAATAGCTGTACCGGTTCCGGCAGTGACAATCCGAGCTGCTCTAGTAATGGAGCATTATCCAGAAATAAAGCATTAGTATCCATATGCCCCATGAGGCGCCCAGCTTGAAATACGATGACTTCGTCCGAGTATTCGGCAACATCATTCATTTGGTGTGATAGGTAGAGTACCGTGCGATTTTCTTGCTGCTGCCATTTTTTGAGCAGCCGCAGCATAGCATCACGGCTTGCCGGGTCAAGACCTGCTGTCGGTTCATCCAATATAAGCAGCTTCGGGTTCATCATCAATACGGAAGCGATTGCTACGCGTCGTTTTTGACCCCCGCTTAATTGGAACGGCACCGATGTAACAATCTCCTCCGACAAACCTACTTGCGCCAAAATGGTTTCAATTAATATCTCAATTTCCTGTTGGGAATAGCCCTGCAGCCTAGGAGTAAAGGCGAGCTCTTTGTAAACGGTCGTTTCGAATAGCTGATGCTCCGGATATTGAAAAACGTAGCCGATTTCTGGCACAACCTTTAGCTGTCCTTTGGCATCTCGATGAGCGGGCTGTTGATTAATCCAATATTCCCCATCAATTGTAAGAATAAGCCCCTTCAGCACTTTAGCGAATGTAGACTTTCCTGCACCCGTCTGACCTATGACAGAAATCCATTTGCCTTCTTGAATGGTGCAGCTCACATTATTCAAAGCTGCTCGATCAGCATATTTCACAGTCACATTATTTAATTGATAGACCACTGTAAGCGAATCATCTCCTTCCAATCTCTCGTTAGCGGCTCTCCTTGATGGAAGATTGTATGTAATCGCACTGCAAAAGGCAGCTCTAATTGATAGTCTGCGACGGGCATTGTTTCGAAAAAGACCAAAGGATCGCCATCAAATTCAAGCCGACCTTTATGAATGAGCAAAATACGCTCTGCAGCCAGCGCTTCTTCCATATGATGGGTGATGTGAATAATGGTCATGCCCTGACGGTGCAGCTCTTGCATAATGGAAACCACCTGCACCCTTCCTTGTGAATCAAGCATGGAGGTAGCCTCGTCAAAAATAATGATCTGTGGGCGCATTGCGACAATAGCCGCAATAGCTACGCGCTGTTTTTGACCGCCGGATAGCTGGTGCGGCATCGACTCTAAGTAGTCATCCATCTGAACAGCTTGTATCGCGAAATCCAATCGGCTGCGAATTTCCTCTCTTGGCACTCGAATATTTTCCAAACCAAATACGATTTCATCCATTACTGTTGTGGTGATGAATTGATCCTCTGGATTTTGAAACACCAGGCCTATTTGCTCATGGATCTGATGGAGGTCTGCAGGATTTGAGGTGTCTAAGTTTTTAAATGTCACACTGCCTTCCTTCGGAAGCAATAGTCCAACCATTAGCTTGGCAATCGTCGATTTGCCGCATCCATTGGCTCCGACAATCGATACAAACTCTCCTGCTTCAATCGTAAAGCTCATATTCTCTATGACAGGCTGTCCCTTTTTATAATAAAAATGAACGTGGTCGAATGTTAGCATTTAACGACTTCCCTTCTGACGCTGCCACGTTGCGAAAAATGCCTCCACACTGTTTTCGAAGAAGGCAGGAGCCGGCTTCTGCCAACTCGTAACCTTCGAACCGTTAATACCTAATATTTCACCGGTTAAATCTGCATCGGGCTGTGCCAGCAATGCGATAACAAAACGAGCGATATCATCTGATTCACCCACGCGCCAGTACTCTGGAAATGGTTCATTTCGCTTGGCGTATTTTTCCGTTATATGCTTGATTACAGGTCTTGTCATATCCGTTAAGGCAGCAGGCGAAATGGCATTCACCCTAATCCGATTACGCTTTAATTCATCTGCGAGCGTCCATACGATACCAAGCATTCCAGCTTTGGCCGCACTATAATTTACCTGTCCCTTCGAACCTATTAATCCAGCAGTTGAGGTCATGAGAAGAATGTCGCCGCCGTTCGTTTGCATATGCGGCAGTATGCGCTGAATGCAATAAAAAGCGCCATTCAAATGTACATCAAGCACAGATTTCCACTCTTCATCCGTCATCTGCACACATAATTGGTCATGCAAATTGCCAGCGTTATGTATGAATACATCCATGCGACCATAATTAGCTATGGCAGCATCTACCATGGAAGTGACAGCGAGCGGATCTGCAACGTCGGCATAATACCCGATTGCTTCACCGTCTGCTCGTTGGATCTCCTGCACCACTTCGTCTATTAGTGACTGCTTCGTACCATTAACAATCACTTGATAACCAGCTTGACCAAGATGCAAGGCGATACTGCGTCCAATCCCCCGGGTCGCTCCTGTAATTAAAGCTGCTTTATTCATGACTGCCTCTCTTTCACTGAAAAGGTGCCAGATGCAATCACTTCGCCAGATTCTAATCCGACAGTCATATGGATACGATCGTCATCAACCTCATAATCAAAGATTGCGACAGAATCTACGAATAGCGCCTTCTGAAATTTCATGCTGTACGCGGTGATCCATTGCAATGGATGCTCAGTTAAATAAATGGATTGCGCCAGCCCCATAATGTACATGCCGTGCGCGATGGGGCGTTCATAGCCTGCATTCACTGCTGCTTCGACATCCAAATGAATGGCAGCCGTATCTTTAGAGGCAGCCGCATACCGCTGGATAGCTTCAGCTGTTATTGTTTTTTTCATCGTAATCACCTACTCGGATTAATACGGTTTCGGCTGTGCCTATGAGAGCACCGTCAGATGAACAAACAAGGGTATGGTCATAAAAGGTCAGCCACCCTTGTTTACTTCTCTTTTTTTCTACCTTCGTCAACCATAATTCACAATCTAAGTTCATGCCTGCAATAATCGGTGCCTCGTATGAGAAACGCTGCATGCCATGAATGAAAGGTACATCCTTGCTCAACCAAGGTATGTCGAATGCTTGCCAGAAAATAATAGGCATTGTCGCAGGTGCGATTAAATCGCCATTCATCACTTGCAAAGGAGCTTCGATACTACTTGCATATTGGGTAATCCACTCCGCGCTTATATGAAGCTGATGTTGGACGCTCCTCATTCAACTGCCTCCACTAATGTTGCGAGGCCTATTCCGCCACCAATACCTAGTGTGGCAAGGCCTCGTTTGTAGGGGGTGGAAAGCATTTCTGCGCATAAGCGAGTCATCAAGATGGCTCCTGAAGCACCGTAAGGATGCCCTATAGCAAGTGCACCACCACCATAATTGACCTTTTCCTGCGGAATCTGAAGCTCCTTTAGTGAGGCCAATACTTGTGATGCAAATGCTTCATTAAACTCCACTATATCCAAATCGGCAGCCGTAAGCTGCTGACGGCTTAGCACTTTCTGCACAGCTGGAACGGGGCCAATACCTAAAAAATTAGGATCAACACCTGCAGCTTGAGCATCTACTACGCGCAATATAGGCTTCAGCTTAAGCTCCGTGCATTTTTCACGGGACATGATGAGAACAAGAGCTGCTCCATCATTGAGTGGACATGCATTGCCTGCTGTTACCGTACCCTGTTCCAGAAAGATGGGCGGCAATTGCTGCAGCTTTTCGAGGCTCGTATTGGCTCTTGGACACTCATCTGTCGTAACCCATTCTCCATTTACTTGCAAAGGAACAATCTCTTGTAGAAATCGGCCATTTTGCTGAGAAAGAACAGCTTTTTGATGGCTTTTCAAAGCATAAAGGTCCTGTTCTTCCCTGGAAATGGCGTATTGTTTCGCTACATTCTCCGCCGCAATGCCCATATCCGGGTCGCCGTAGGCGCTTGGAGTAAAGTGAGCACGCGTGTAAAGCTGCGGTATACCCATAAGCGTTTGTGGCTTGGCTAATTTCCAAGGTGCACGGCTCGTGCTTTCTACACCACCAGCTAAATAAACCGCGCCGGCGCCACTTTGAATGAGACGCGCTGCTATATTAATGGCTTCTAACCCTGAACCGCATTGCCGGTCAACCGTAACTCCTGGAACCGTGACAGGAAGTCCTGCTTCGAGAGCAGAAACCCTTGCTACATTGCCGCCTGGTCCTACTACATTGCCAATGATTACATCATCAATTATATCCTTCGGCAGTTTTGTTGCAGATACCATATGCTTAATAAGCGGTGCTAATAATGCTTCCGGCTCTAGCGTATTTAATATGCCGCCCAGCTTGCCAATTGGAGTACGTTTAGCCATGACAATTACTGCTTCAATCATATTGTTTCTCCCTTAATAGAGTCTCTCATCGCCTGCCGAGCTATTTTCCCACTACTCGTATAAATGAACTGATCTACTGTTACGAGCTGTTTTGGAGCTTTGTAGCTCGCTATATGCTGGCGGCAGTAATGTTTAATTTCCTCTATAGTTAAGCGCTCTAGTCCGCTCCACTTCACGACTGCAGTCACCTGCTCACCCCAGTAGGCATCCGGCACTCCAAGCACCATCACTTCTTGAATTTCCGGAATGTGCTGAAGCACAGACTCTACTTCTTCGGGGAAAATATTAAGGCCGCCAGATACGATCATGTTTTTTGCGCGTCCAGCCATATACAAGTACCCCTCTTCATCCCTATACATGAAATCCCCAATGATGAGCCATCCATCTCGGAATGCTGCCTTCGTTTCCTCTGGCAAATGATAATAGCCTAAAAACATCATTTCACTTCGAATGTAAAGCTGCCCAATGACTCCAACGGGCACCTCCTGAAACTGTTCATCGCGAATAGATACGTGCACACCTGAAAAGGGCTTGCCAACCGAATGAGGTTTGTTTGCGGCATGAATCTCCAAAAAACTGATATAACTTGCTTCTGATGAGCCGTAAAATTCATATAGCTTCGCTCCGCCAAAAACCTCTTTGCACCTTTTCTTCGACGACTCAGACCATTTCCCGCCAGAGCTGATCAGTGCTTGAATTTGCGTCTGACCGTGGGTTGCCTCCTGCATCATCGATTCAATCATCGTTGGCACCACAAACAAAATCGCACCAGGAATCTGTTCACACCATTGCCAAATACTTCGAGCATTAAATTCATTTGTGATATGAAAGGTTGAGCCACTGTACAGGCTCTGTATCAAGGCGAATAACGACAAGGAGTGAACAAATGGACCTGGAGCTAATACATGCTCCATATTGTTTAGTTGGAAAGCTTCTTTACTAGCTTTAAAGCTATTGATCCACGACGAATGGGTACGGATATATCCCTTAGGGATGCCCGTTGTGCCGGAAGTGAATCCGATAAACAATAGTTCATTGGATTCATCCATTTCAGCTTCTGGCTTCCATATATCTAACCACTTATCATAGCTACCTGTTTCTTCAGTTGAAAAAGTAAAAACCGGAATTCCGTTGTCCTGCAGGACTAGATTCTGTTCAAATGCCATCTCAGTAAAAATCATTTTCGGCTTATATTGCTGCAAAATAGCATTAACTTGAGTTATGCTCCACTTTGGATCCAAAGGGATGGGAACACAGCCTGCATAGATTGCGCCAAGAAAAACCTCAACAAACTCCATGCGGTTCGTAGACAAAATGGCGACTTTGTCATGGATGAGTCCATTATGTATGAAGCCCTGTGCGACTTTTTTCATCCTTTGCACCAGTTCTCCATAAGTACGGCTCTCTTGTCCGTTGGTTAGGGCGACTTTGTCGGACTGCTGCACTGCATAACGTAATAATGGGTCTGTTAGATTCATCGCTCATCACACCTGTTCACAATTTCAGTCATTATTTGTTATTTACATGCTCTTCAATCGGACTGACAGCTTTTAATTGCAGGGCAATAATGGCTGCGATAATAGCTTTGATACAATCTCCTGGTAAAAATGCAGCAGCACCCACAAGACCAGCCCAGACAGATGTATGCGTAATGATAGCCATGATCGGCGCACCGATTAAACTCACAAGTACAACACCGAAAACAAAATTAATGACGATCACTTTCCACGTTTTTAAAGTTGACCACGCTTTTTCTGTCATATATCCGATACAGAATGCGGCTATCGGCCAGCTTAGTATGTAGCCTGCAGAGGGCCCAACTAGTACAGAAAGACCTCCACGTCCACCTGATAATAAAGGTAAGCCTAAAGCGACTAATACGATAAATAGGACCAAACTAAGCGTACCCGTTTTCTTTCCTAGAAAGCATCCTGCCAGCATGACGCCGAGTGTTTGCGCGGTTATGGGCACGGGGATAAAACCTAATGAAATTGGCGGGATCATGCCTAATACCCCTATTAATGCAGTGAATAATGCAGCGAATACCATCTCTTTTGTCTTCAATTTGTTACCTCCGTTGCTAAGTTGAAAATAGGGCTACAAGAGTCGACATCTATGTATGAGATAAATCATAGCTTGATATTTCATGATTGTAAACCTATAATTTAAAAACAAGGTTAACAATTGAATTGGATAATTCCCAATAAAAAAGAAAAGGGGCTGTTCCTGTACCGCCATTTTTCTATTTTGGTCCATTGCTGCCCGCTTAAGCAGATTATGGGCAAGCGAAAGCCACCCGACCTCTAGGCTTACTTTTGGTAAGCTGCGAAGCAGGAAACGCCGGAATCACCGGTTATTCTTTAATTGCCCGAATACACTTTCTAGCTCAATCATCCGACTGACTGATAACGCATAACCTTCTTCACTGCGCAGCTTTTCACGGGCCTGCTGCTTGTAGCGCATGTATATTAAACTGACTCGGATTTCAAAACCACTTTCCGTTGTATCTTTACTTTCATAGCGAAAGACAAGCTTTAAAAACAATGAAAAAGGGTGCCCCAAGCCTTATGGCTTTTGGGACACCCTCATTTCAGATAAAACGAGCAGTTATGGGCTCTTATGACGATAGTTAAGTGAAATAGAGCTAGAAATTAGCTCTATTCCAAGAATTTAGCTTACTTTTGGAGAAATAGAGCTAGAAATTAGCTCTATTTCCGATAAAATGAGCAGTTATGGGCTCTTATGACGATAGTTGAGTGAAATAGAGCTAGAAACTAGCTCTATTTCGTGAATTTCGCTTACTTTCGAGCAAATAGAACTAAAAATTAGCTCTATTCCAAATCAAGCAGCGGATACGAGCTCATTCGAAGAAGGCTGTAGAAAAGGTAACCCTGAAGGGGGAATCCCACCTCGGGTTTTATGCCCTTTTGGGACTGCCTCTCTTTGCGAATCATATTCCTGACCATCTGACACGGATGTTATTTAACTTGGATTAGTACTTATTTAGCTGATGACAGCTGCGTCATTTATGAAGTCGTTTCAATATTAATTGATATTTGGAAGCAACTTCTCATAAATACTGAAACCATCTGTTTCGCCTTTGTAGGTATAACCGCATTGAATGTAAAAGCGGTTAAGTTTCTCGTTGTTGGCAATACAATCCAGGCGAATGTGATCTTTCCCAGCAAATCGAATTCCATCTTCAACCCAAGACATCATTTCTGCGCCTAATCCCTTTCCAGAGTAACGACGGTTGATTACTAAACGATGCAAATAAATAGCATTTCCGTTGCTTACCGCCTCTTCACCCCAGAGCTTCTTATCCCATTCACTAGGGTTCTGCTGTAAAATGACGGAGCCTGCAAGCTCATCTTCATCTGCTTTACGAAAAGCAAAAACCTCTCCTTGCATGATCGCACCTGAGAGATTATGACTATCTTGACCATGAAGCAGACCAGCCCATTGCGTTGACCCCATACTATTCAACCATCTTGCCGTTTGTAGAATCAATTCGCGAACCGACTTCTCATCCTCAGGCTGAGCCTGAAAAGCATATATTTCGCCTTTCAAAGAAGAGTTTATTATTTTCACACGTGTCATGATGTACCTCGCTTGTTGGAATATATAAATTTGATGTTATGGCTAATATCTAACGTAGAGTATACCATGTCTACTAGCCATATGCATGTAGCAAAAGCGGCAACCTAGGACGAATAAATAATGTCCTTGATTGCCGCTCTAGTATACGAAATCTCAAAATATGTTATTCGTTATGGTTCATCCATTGGAAATGGAAGCTTCCCTCTTTATCAAGACGTTGGAACGTATGCGCTCCGAAATAATCCCGTTGAGCTTGCAGTAAATTAGCTGGCAGCCTCTCCGAGCGATAGCTGTCGTAATAAGCTAATGCAGAAGCAAAAGCAGGAACCGGAATTCCTCTAGTTACAGCAATGGCTATCACTTTTCTCCAAGCATCCTGATAGTTATCAACGATGCTGCCGAAGTATTCGTCCAAGAACAAATTGTTCAGAGCAGGATTCTGGTCATAGGCATCCTTAATATTTTGCAGGAATCTAGCACGGATGATACAGCCGCCGCGGAATATCATTGCAATGCTGCCGTAGTTCAAATCCCAGTTATAAGCGTCGGAAGCAGCTCTCATTTGTGCAAAGCCTTGCGCATAGGAAGCTATTTTGCTCGTATACAAAGCTTTGCGTACCGCTTCGATGAATTCTTTCGGATCGCCCTCATAGCTGGATACCGCTGGACCATTCAGCTTCTCGCTTGCGGCTACACGTTCTTCTTTCATAGCAGATATAAACCGTGCGAAGACGGATTCAGTAATGATAGACAATGGAACGCCCAAATCCAATGCGCTTTGGCTAGTCCACTTGCCAGTTCCTTTCTGTCCTGCCGAATCGAGAATGACATCTACCATCGGTTTGCCTGTATCGGGATCTATTTTTTTGAAAATATCAGCAGTAATCTCGATTAAGTAGCTGTCCAGCTCGCCATTGTTCCATTCTGTGAAAATGTCATGCAGCTGGCTTGTGTTCAAGTTCAATACATCCTTGAGTAGATGATAAGCTTCGCCGATGAGCTGCATATCACCATACTCGATGCCGTTGTGAACCATTTTGACATAATGGCCAGCACCGTCTCCTCCAATATAAGTGGAGCAAGGATCGCCGTTCACTTTGGCGGAAATGGCGGTCAAGATAGGCTCTACCAACTCATACGCATCTTTTTGACCACCTGGCATAATTGCAGGTCCGTTTAGTGCCCCCTCTTCGCCACCAGAAACGCCAGCGCCGATGAAACGGAAGCCTTGGGCTTGAAGATCTTTGTTTCTGCGCTGTGTATCAGGGAAATATGCATTACCGCCGTCAATCAGAATATCTCCTTGATCTAGATAAGGCACAAGCTGATTAATTGTATCGTCAGTTGGCCCCCCTGCTTTGACCATGATGAGAATTTTGCGCGGCGTTTCAAGCGATTGGACGAATTGTTCAACGCTGTATGTGCCGACGAAATCTTTCCCCTGTGCTTCTGCCAAAAGTTCTTTTGTCTTCTCGGCTGAACGGTTATACACCGCAACAGAGAACCCTTTGCTTTCAATATTCAAGGCTAAGTTTTTACCCATGACGGCTAAGCCGACGACGCCAATTTGTTGTTTTTTCATAAATAGCTGCCTCCCTCTTATGACTGTTCAGTTGTTGTTAAACGCTTTAAGAGCTCCGCTTTTTGCGCTTCAAAACCAGGCTTGCCAAGAAGTGCAAACATATTGATTTTGTAAGCTTCAACGCCAGGTTGATCGAACGGGTTCACCCCAAGCAGCAAGCCGCTGATGCCGCATGCTTTCTCGAAGAAATAGACCATTTCTCCGTACGTATATTCACTCAGCTCATCTAGTTCAACAATTAGATTGGGAACTCCGCCATCGACATGGGCGAGACGTGTGCCCACTGCTGCCTTCTTGTTTACTTCATCCATCGTCATTCCTGCAACGAAATTCAATCCATCCAGATTACCTGAGTCCTCTTGAATGGTGAACTCGACTTTCGCCTTCTTCACCGAAAGCACCGTTTCGATGAGATCGCGACGACCTTCTTGGACATATTGTCCCATGGAATGCAGATCGGTCGAGAAATCGACTGATGCTGGATAAAGTCCCTTCTGGTCTTTCCCTTCGCTTTCTCCAAACAACTGCTTCCACCATTCGGAAACGTAATGCAAGGAAGGCTCAAAGTTAGCCAGCAGCTCAATCGATTTGCCTTTGCGATAAAGAGCGTTGCGAACTGCCGCATATTGATAGCTCTCATTGGATGCCAGATCAGGATTATTGTATTTCTGCGCAGCAGCAGCTGCGCCTTTCATTATTTGATCGATGTCCAGTCCAGCAGTCGCAATTGGCAGAAGCCCTACCGCTGTCAGTACAGAATATCGTCCGCCTACATCATCAGGAATGACGAAAGTTTCGTAGCCCTCTTCATCGGCCAGTTTTTTGAGAGCGCCCTTTGATTGATCGGTTGTTGCGAATATGCGTTTGCGTGCTTCCTCTTTGCCATATTTCTTCTCCATATAATCACGCAGAATACGGAATGCAATTGCCGGTTCCGTCGTCGTGCCCGACTTGGAAATCACATTGAGCGAAATATCTTTTCCCTCGAGCAGCTCCAATAAATGAGTGATGTACGTTGAACTAATATTTTGGCCGGCAAAATAGATCTCCGTATTGCCCTTCATTTGGTTATGGAAGGTGTGGGATAGCGCTTCAATCGCTGATCTTGCGCCTAAATAGGAGCCGCCGATGCCAATAACGATTAGAGCATCCGAATGGCTGCGAATGCGCTTCGATGCTTCTTTAATTCTCGCAAATTCTTCTTTATCATAATCAAGCGGCAGATTCACCCAGCCCAAATATTCTGAACCAGGGCCGTGCTGCTCATGCAGCATCCGGTGAGCCACTTTCACGAACTCGCTGAAATAATCGACTTCATGCTGCCCAATAAACGATAGTGCATTGGAATAATCGAATGAAATGGTCATTTGAATGCTTCTCCTTTACTCCCATGTATAGTAAAGCGCAGCTTAAAGCTGCGCTGTTTTTTTCCAATCGGCAGCGAATTTCTCCATGCCTTGATCCGTTAGCGGATGCTTGGAAATTTGTTCGATGACGGAGAAAGGAATGGTAGCAATATGCGCGCCAGCCATCGCTACACGTGTTACATGATCCGGATGGCGGACCGATGCCGCGATGATTTGTGCATCCAGATTATGCGTACGGAACAATTCAGCAATTTTCGTGACGAGAAGAACGCCATCTTCCGAAATATCGTCCAAACGGCCAAGGAACGGGGATACATAAGTTGCACCAGCACGAGCAGCCAACAGTGCTTGGTTTACCGTGAAGATCAGTGTTACGTTTGTTTTTACGCCTTTCTTCGTCAAGTACCGGCATGCTTCCAAACCTGCTAACGTCATTGGCAGCTTAATCGTGATGTTTTTGTCATTATTGTTGATTTTAATTAATTCATTGGCTTGCGCGATCATCTCTTCTGCTGTTTCTGCATCAGGCGTTACTTCGGCCGAAACGGATTCGACCTCAGGCACTTCGCGCAAAATCTCAGCGATGCGATCTTCGAATTTCACGCCTTCTTTAGCGACCAGGGATGGATTTGTTGTTACGCCGGACAAGACCCCAATTTTATACGCCTTTTTGATATCTACCAGATTCGCAGTGTCGATAAAAAATTTCATATTTATTACCTCCATTTTTTTGTGGTTTTCCTATAAAATGAATTGTACAAACCGACTAAACCTCGAAATAATAGTTAGACCTCGGAACGACTTTACTTCCTATGTCTTCCTTATTACTATAGTAATTCTTTCGTCAAACGAACCACATTATCGACGGAGAAACCAAAGTATTCTAATACCTCTGTACCTGGTCCTGACGCTCCGAATGTGTCGATGGACAGTACACTGCCGCTAGGTCCTGTATAACGATCCCAACCGAGTGAAATGCCGGCTTCAATTGCTAAACGCTTCGTGACAGATGCAGGCAGTACAGACTGCTTATAAGCTTCGGATTGACGGTCGAACAGCTCACGGCTCGGCATGGCAACTACGCGTACGGATATATTTTCCTTCTCAAGCTCGGCTTTGGCGCTCACAGCCAGAGAAACCTCAGAACCGGTTCCGATCAGGATAACATCAGGCTGGTTGTTGGTTTCAGACAGCACATATGCGCCTTTCGCTACCGCCTCCATGTTTCCTTTGGTTGCTTCATATATAGGCAGGTTCTGTCTGCTCAGTACCAAGGCTACCGGACCTTCGTTTTGCTGCAACGCATAAGCCCATGCATTTGCCGTTTCGTTAGCATCGGTAGGACGAATGACCGTAAGCCCCGGAATGGTACGCAGAGCTGCCAAGTGCTCAACTGGTTCATGCGTAGGTCCATCTTCGCCGACAGCTACAGAGTCATGGGTGAATACGTAAGTAACAGGCAGTTTCTGCAATGCAGCCAGTCGAATGGAAGGCCGCAAATAATCGCTGAATACGAAGAAGGTGCTTACGAACGGTTTGACACCGCCATGCAGCGCCATCCCATTTCCAGCCGCGCCCATGGCATGCTCGCGGACACCAAAGTAAATATTTCGTCCCGCATAGGAATCAACTGCGAATACTTGCTCTCCGCTAATATCGGTCATCGTCGAATGGGACAAGTCTGCGCTGCCGCCGAATATGGAAGGAACGGATTTAACATAATGATTGATCGCTTGACCGCTTGCTACGCGAGTTGAAAGCGTCTTGGAAGAATCGAAGGTAAGAATGTCCGCAGCATCAATTACAACGGAGCCGTCGACCATTTGTTCAAACTCCATGCCAAGCTCTGGATGCTCTGCTTTATATGAAGCGATCAATTCATTCCACGCTGCTTCTTTGGCCTCACCCTGTTGTTTAAGCTGGGCGAAATGAGCTTTGACTTCTGCTGGAACTGTGAATTCTTCCTCGTAATGCCAGCCATAAGCTTCCTTAGTCGCCTTCGCTTCTTCTTTGCCAATCGGATTGCCGTGCGCTTTATGGGTTCCTGCTACCTTGCTTCCGTAGCCAATAATGGTCCGAATTTCGATCATTGTCGGCTGCGAATCATTTTGCTTAGCTGCTTCGATTGCTTTCGAAATTTGCTCGATATCGTTGCCGTCTTCAATTCTTAGATATTGCCAATTAACGGATTCTGCTCTTTTCTGCATATTTTCTCCGAAGGAAAGGTTTAGATCTCCATCTAAGGAAATATCATTGGAATCGTACAATACAATTAATTTGTCCAGTTTCATATGTCCAGCCATGGACATGGCCTCGTAAGAAATTCCTTCCATCAAGCACCCGTCTCCAACTAAGGCATAGGTGTAATGATCAACGACTGGAAAGCCGTTTCGATTGAATTTCGAAGCTAGATGCTCTTCAGCCATCGCCATGCCAACCGCCATCGCGATACCTTGGCCTAGAGGACCGGTTGTTGCATCAACGCCATCCGTATGTCCAAATTCAGGATGTCCTGGTGTTTTGCTGTGAAGCTTGCGGAATTGCTTCACATCTTCAATAGAAACGTTATAGCCGGACAAATGCAGAAGGCTGTAAAGTAAAGCTGAACCGTGTCCTGCTGATAATACGAAGCGATCGCGGTTGAACCACTTGGAATGCGCTGGATTATGACTCAGTTGTTTGCCCCAAAGTGCATACGCCATAGGCGCGGCTCCCATTGGCAGCCCTGGATGTCCGGAATTAGCAGCGTTAGTGGCATCAATAGATAATGTACGGATCGTATCGACAGCAAGTTGATCAATTGTTTTTGTGTTAAGCATATTGTTCTCCTTTTATGGTTTGTATTTCTTGTCCTGACTTCTCATCGAACCACCAATGATAGCCGTCCTGCATCAATAGCTCATCGGACTCGACTGGCCCATATGTGCCTGCTGCATAAATATGAAGCGGCACTAGGTTCTCTTCGTATGCTTCCAGAATAGGTTGAACCCATTGCCAGGATAATTCTACTTCGTCCCAATGTGCGAAGAACGTGGAATCTCCGTGCAAAGCATCGTAAATGAGATTCTCGTAAGCTTCGGGCATGTTGTCTCGGCTCTCATGAAAGTTTATATGCATGGGCTTGAACTCCCCTTTGTGCCGAGGATCTCTCGTATTTAATTGAAGCGAAATGCCTTCATTAGGACTAATTTCAAATACAAGCAGATTAGGCTTGTTAAGATCATCGTTTGCCCTCGATTGCCCTAACGGTTCTTTGAACTCGATCACGATTCGCGTCGATTTGTCTTTCATTCTTTTGCCTGTACGAATGTAGAAAGGAACGCCTCTCCAAAAATAATCGTCAATTTGCAGCTTAGCGGCTATAAATGTGTCATTTCTTGAGCCTGCGGCAATATTGTGCTCAGAAGTGTAACCGACTACCGATTTCCCTTGAATCTCTCCTGCACCGTACTGGCCGCGGACTACCTGGGATTTGACTTTTTCTTTTGGCAGGAGCTCCAAAGAATCCATAACCAATTTCTTTTTGAACCGGACATTCTCTGAAGTACTGTTATTCGGAAGGTGGATCGTCAGCATCATGAGCAGCTGCAGCATATGATTCTGGAACATATCTCTTACAGCACCAACATGATCATAATAACCGGCTCGTTCTTCAACACCGACAATTTCATTCGCCGTAATTTGAACGTTGGCAATGTAGCGGTTATCTAATAATGCCTGGAGAACGGGATTGTTCTGCTGCAGTACCTCAAGCTTCTGCACCATTGGCTTTCCGAGATAATGATCGATTCGAAAAATCTCTTCTTCCGTAAAAGCTTTGCTCAGATTTTTGTTCAAATTCCGAGCAGATTGCAAATCATGTCCGAATGGCTTCTCGATTACTAGACGCTTCCAGCCATCAGCGGAGCCAAGTCCGCTTTCATGGATATTGGCTGTGATCGTTTCGAAAAACTCAGGTCCAACCGATAAATAAAACATGCGATTAGGTTCCATGCGAAGCTCTTCTTCTTGCTTTTCAATGAGCTCCTTCAGCTTCTGATAATCTTCTTTATGGCTTACATCAAGAACAGTGTAGCGGAAAGCTTGCAAGAAGCTTTTCAATAAAACGGGATCTTCCGCTTCGCGTCTGGAAAACATACGGAGAGATTGCTCGATATTCGCTTGAAAAGCTTTATCGGACAGCTCTCTTCTTCCAAGGCCGATCACGGAGAAGGATTGAGGCAATTTCTGATCAACGAACAAATTATACAAAGCAGGGTAAATTTTTCTTTTGGCTAAATCTCCAGTTGCTCCAAATAAAACAAACGTGGCAGCTTCCATCTTTTCTTCTCCTTCCAGCAGGGCTTCTTTATTAGCTCTGGTTTCTACGTTGTTAATCCACTATAATACGAATATAACCTATACGGGTAATTAATATATTTCACAGGAGCTATAGATGGCGTCTATGATCAATTACGAGCTATACAAGGTTTTCTATTGGGCTGCCAAGACAGGAAGCCTGTCAAATGCGGCTAAATCGTTGTTTATCACTCAGCCAAGCGTCAGCCATGCGATCAAGCAGCTGGAGGAAAGCTTCGGCGTCACCTTGTTTTACCGGAATTCCAAAGGCGTCTCTTTAACGCAGGAGGGCGCCACTCTTTATTCCTATATCGAGAAATCTCAGATCCTTATTTCTTTGGCAGAAGAGAAAATGGCTGCGCTAAAAAATCTGGATAGCGGCGAGCTGCGCATCGGCGGCAGTGATTCGTTGTTCAAGCACTATATGCTGCCTTATCTGGAGAGCTATCATCAGAAATATCCTGGCATCAAATTGCATTTGAATCATGGAACAACGCCAGAAACCATCTCATTCTTGAAAGAAGGCAAAATCGATATTGGCGTCGTTCGTATGCCTATCGTTGATTCTCAGCTTGAAGTTATGAGGGGAATTCAGCTGCAGGATTGTTTTGTTGCTGGGGAGCGATATGCCGGGCTTAAGGACAGTGTGCTCTCTCTTGAGCAGCTGCTCCAATTACCCATCATCCTATTCTCACGCAACAGTCGTGTAAGAATGGCCATCACGGAACTATTCGAAAGCTACGGCTACCAAATCAAACCTGAAATCGAGGTGGGAAGCGTGGAGCTGCTCATCGAGTTTGCCCGGAAAGGTCTCGGAATTTCTTATGTAACGAAAGAATTCATCTCCAAGGAACTGGAAGAAGGATCGCTATTTGAAATTAAATTAGATATCAAGATGCCGCCTTCCCAAGTAGGATTTATGATTATGCGTGATATGCCTCTTTCCAATGCGGCAAGCAAATTTATTGATCTCGTGAAATAGTTCCTATTGGTAACTACGCAAATAACAAATAAGACAAGCATATACAGTCTGGATTAACCGGAAGTAGATGCTTGTCTTACTATTTTTCACAGTCGTTTGCTCGTCATCAACAAGCAAGATCGATGCTTCCCGTCCCATCAAATTCAGTCAATAATGGCTTCGCTAACTTTAAGCATTCTAAGCACCTCTAACAGAATGACATTTAGACTGATCCACCCCCCCCCGAAAACATAACCAGCTACGACATCACTTGGAAATTGCAGCTTGAAATAAATATGGCTTATGCCTACTAATAGACACAGTAAACAAACGAATAATATGACCGGAATGCGGATATTGTTCTCACTGTAATGACGAAGCAAGAGAAAAGCGGAGAACCCGCATACGGTTACGAACGTCAGCGTTTCTTCACTCGGAAATGTATTAAATAATTGAACCCCTGCTGAGACGGGTCCAGGACGGTGAAATAAAGTACGCAGCCCTTCATCCAGTACCTCCCCTCCGAGTAATACCCAAAACAGAAATGAAAGCTCCAGCATTCTATCACGCCCCTTTAGTACAACCCAAAGAACAATAAATGCAATAAGGGGCATATAAATTGATAAAGTACCTAACTTCGTGAAACCAACCATTAAGCCATGCCACTCGGGTCCAAAAACCGATTGAATCACGTATGTAGCAACCTCATCGAACTGACCTAAGTCTTGTGCCAGAAAATCCTGAATCAACCCCAGCATCAGAGATACGAACAAAACTAAAGCTGCAAATGATGCCAGCACCAGTAACCGCACTTTGCCGAGTGAATTGAAGTTGCGTACTGCATTCACTAGAACGTCGATTAGCCAAGCAAGTGCACGTCGTTTGTATTTCCGATAGAGATAGATCACTATGGTCACCAAAGCTGATGCAATCCCGAATAGGATCATATAATGGTTCACGGTTTTGTGATAGACTTCCCACTTCGGTCCCAGTACCCTGCCGAGTGAGATGAACAAACTGACCCAAAAAATGGCGCCGGAGTATGCGTAAATGACATATCTGCGGAAAGGCATACGAGTTACGCCGCAGAAGTAACCTGCAATATGCCTTATACCAGGTATAAAATAAACGATGAACAATAGCTTGTCTCCATATTTCTCAAACCAAACGGTTATTCGTGCCAGCTGTTCCTCACCTAGATGGATACGATGTCCATATTTGATTACGAACGGTTTCCCAAGCCGAAATCCGATCCAGTAAGATAACGAAACACCTGCTGTGACGCCGGCACTCCCTGATAGAATACTGAGCATCCAATTTAATTTTCCTTCATAAACGAATAAACCGGTATAACTTAACATCATCTCACCCGGGAGAGGCAATGCGAGCATTTCAAGAAATAACGAAATAAAGATCAGTCCGTATCCGTAATGTTCTAGCCATGTTGTCATCGTATCCAACTGATCCCCTCCTATTTCTATAGTTTGAACGTATTAGACCATAAATAATCCGCTTGACGGATATGGTTGGATGATAGGACCACTTTATCTATTTTAAAAGATGATTCTGAGATTATAAGGTGATTGTTTTTAGAAATGAATCAGAAGCTATTCTCAAGGGTAATGAAATATATGATCCGTTTTGGAAAGTTTCTGCTTTTTTACGGGAATAATAACGTGGATATACTTGAAATGATAAGGTCGAACATTATCATCCATGAGGGGAGTACTTATGAATAGCTTCCGAAATGTCCTACGCAGAGTAAAGATCGTAAAGTTTTTCTCAGCTCTATATCGCTTTAAGCTGCTTCAATTCATTATCCCCGCAGCAGTGATTGCATTCATTTACTGGGAGGGCCGGAACGAGTTTAGGCGGATTGATTGGGTCGGGACTCTTCATACCCTTCACCATATGAAGCCAATAACCGTGCTTCTTCTGTTTGTATTCTCACTACTATCTGTCGCTTCAATTAGCTTATATGATTTCATCCTTCGTCATCATTTCAAATTACCCATAAGCTTCTGGGATACTTTCCGTTATTCATGGATTGCGAATACCTCGAATAGCGTAATCGGTTTTTCTGGCATTGCCGGAGCTGCACTGCGAACATTTTTGTACAGAAAACGTAAGATTTCTATGCAGACCATCACGGCTTCGATCGCGTTTCTCTCTACAATTACTATAACGGGTTTATCTGTACTCTCTTGGGCGGCTATTTTAGGAATATTGCCTATTCAAGCGGTTATAAAGACGCATTCTTGGACGCTTTATGCCGTGTGGGCAACGGCATTGTATTTACCTGGATATGTATTCCTGCAACGGACATCATTCTACACAAAGTGGCTGCATCGGAATCAAACTCGGATGAATACAGCAACTATCGCGAGTTCGATTGGAGCTTCCTTATTGGAATGGGCTTTAGCGGGAATTTCCTTCTGGTTGATTGGCTCCTGTCTGCTTCCCGGTCTTCCTCTTACGCAGGCGCTTGGCATCTATACGGTATCAGCCATTACAGGTTTACTAAGTATGGCTCCAGGCGGCATTGGCGGCTTTGACCTAACGGCTCTATTGGGGCTGCAGCAGCTTGGCTACCCCGCTGACAAGACAGCTGCTGTACTCGTCCTCTTCCGGCTGTTGTACTATATATTTCCTTGGATAATCGGCCTTGTTCTAGCTGTATACGATTTCGCAATGGATCGTGATAAAGAGAACGAACGAAGTTATGAAGGTATTGAGAGCGCTTTGACTAAATGGCAGAAAATATGGCACTTTCCAAACCAGTTTGGGTTAGTTAGTGAACTCGGGGCTTGGTCACTTGGTAAGCTTATATTTGCCTGTGGATTCGTACTGTTGTTTTCTGCCGCTACGCCTGGTCTTCTCAACAGGCTTCAATTTACGGAGGAGCTCTTATCCGCTCCGCTTATGAAATTGTCCCATCAATTAAGTGTCATTATCGGCCTTATGCTGATCGTACTTTCCTGGGGAATTTCACGTCGGGTAAAGCGTGCTTACAAGCTGACGCTTGTTCTTCTATGCGCCGGTGCTTTATTTACATTTGCAAAAGCATTTGATTTCGAGGAAGCTATCTTCCTGCTTATTGTGGCACTGCTGCTTTGGATTTCACGAAACCGTTTTTTCAGGATCGCTGCACCTTTCAGCAAGGAAAATGCAGCGCTGTGGGGATTAGTAACGCTTTTGGCTGCTTATATCTACGATGTGATTGCATCTGATATTCACCCTGCCCTACTTAAACATTTGCCACAGAATGCACTCGGTTCTTGGATCCTAAATCCATCTCAGCATGCTGCGGCAGCAATTGCTGGACTAATAATCGCTTGGTTAATGATTTCGCTTATTCTGATTTTAAGGCCAAATCGTTTGTCTAATAAAGGAGCTTCAGAATCAGAACGGAATAAATTACGTTCGTTCTTGGAATACGAACGAGGTAATTTACTGACCCATATGTTATTTGCCGGTGACAAAAGCTTTTTCTGGGCGAGTAATGATCAGGTTCTAATTCCTTATGCCATCATCAGAAGTAAATTCGTCGTGCTTGGTGATCCTATTGGTAAAGAGAGTTTAATTAGTGAAGCTATTCAGGAATGTCAGCGTTATGCAGACCTCTATAATTTGTCGGTCGTGTTTTATCAGGTTTCTCCACATTATCTTCCTATTTATCATGAGAATGGGTACCGTTTTTTTAAATTAGGTGAAGAAGCCTTAGTTCCCATTGAAGGCTTTACACTTAGTGGTAAACAAAATGGAAATTTGCGGAGTGTGCATAACCGGTTCATCCGTGAAGGGTTCCGTTTTGAAGTGCTGCAACCGCCCCATGAGAGCCATATAATTGAAAAACTTCGTGAAATATCACTAAAATGGTTGAAAGGAAAAAAAGAAAAAGGCTTTTCCCTCGGCTGGTTTGAAGAGTCCTACTTGCAGCTATCCGCTATTGCTATACTAGTCAATCCGGAAGAGGAGATCATTGCGTTTGCCTCCTTGGCTCCCAGTTATGATAATGGCAAAACCCTATCAGTCGATCTCATGCGCCATTATCATGATACTCCAAACGGAACGATGGATCATTTATTCGTCTGTTTACTGAAATGGGCCAAGGAACAAGGATACTTATCCTTTAGTTTGGGTATGGCACCGCTATCGAGCGTGGGACAAGCTCAAGCAGCGATCCGAGAAGAGAAGCTCGCCCATATTGTTTTTAAGCACGGAGGCTATTGGTACGGATTTGAAGGCCTTAGAAAATATAAAGAAAAATTTTCACCCGTTTGGGAACCTCGTTATCTTGCCTATTCATCCTCGGTATCCCTTCCGATTCTATTGTTGGAGTTGGTTAGATTAATTGCGAGGCGACCGAAAAAAGGCATTGATTAACTCTATACTTTCAAATAATGGGTAAGCATAATTACTTTAAATTTCAACAGTATCAAAAAAGAATCACCTTGCTTCTACTACTAACATTCTTAGTAGAAAGCAAGGTGATTTATAGAAAGAATGGCTTGTGTTAGTGTTGGTGTGATTTCTTTTTCTTATTTACATGTTTCACATTAGCAGATTTAGTATTTACAGTTTTAGGCTGCGACGACGATATCGTGGCAGCTTGTCCACTTGAAATTACACGACGTGCGGTGACGAAAGTCTTATCCCAAGTACTGCCAGCAAAATCAGAAATGGTAACGCCGATTCCAACTCTATACGTATGCAACAGTTTTCCGCCACCCATATAAATACTTACGTGATTAATAATTCCATCCCGATTTGTATCCGAGAATATTAAGTCGCCTGCTTGCAATTGATCTTTGGAAACGATTGTACCAACATTCGCTTGCTGTCTTGAAGAACGCGGAAGATTGATTCCATTTTGTTTGAACACATATTGAGTAAATGAGGAACAATCAAACACATTGGTACGTCCCCCTTGTGCGCCAAATTGATAGGGAACTCCCAGAAATTGTTTTCCTGTTGCAATAATATTGTCTGATACTGAGGTTGCGGTTGAAGCAGCAGCTTGAACGGGTTGAGGTGTTATTAGCATACTCCCGGAGAATGCAACTGAGAGACCGAGACTTATTCCCACTAATGTTTTGCCGATACGACTTTTGTTAGTATTGATCATAACGTCCTCCTTGTGAGCTGGTTATTAGTTCAAGCGGTTACCCAAAAACATCATAGCACAACAAAAAGAAGCAACAATTACCAAGGAGCTAGAAAACACTTTCAATACCTCGAATAAATGATCATTATTAAATTTTCGTGAAATTAGTTAACGAAAATTAACTTGACACTAAATAAAAAAAGACTGCAACGGAGGGATTTCCCCATTGCAGTCTTTATTTTGAAAATGATGGTGTTATCACCTTATTCCACAACACCTTACTTTATTGAATAATTAGGCTCGCTATAAAGGCTAGATCAGCAATGTCAATGATGCCATCATTATTAATGTCTGCTTTTTTGATTGAATTCCAATCTGGGCTTGTTGAATTTTTACCATAGCTGACAGCTATAATGGCGAGATCACCAATGGTTACTTTTCCGTCTCCGTTCATGTCACCCTTGATAGCTGCATGGACCGAGTTTTTGAAAACTTGCAGCGCTTGATTTAAGCTGCTTACAGCTAGATCAATCTCTGCTTGACTTACAGCGCTTTCGGATACAGCTTTGGCTGCATCAATTGCTGCCTTGAGTGCTGCTTTAGAACCGACAGGATATTGTCCTGGCGCACTGCCTTCCACCGCGGCATTTACTGCAGCCTGTGATTCGGCAATTAGCGAATGCAAAGCTTCTTTATTCAAGTCATTAGCGCTAGTTATTTGTACGTTATAGTTGACTGGGACAAGGGAGGTTTCCATACCCGCTGAGTTGGCAACTTGCGCACTAGAGAGTGTAATCGTTGTGCTTGCGGTCTCTTTGATCGCTTTCCAGTTCAATTGAAGCAATTCTCCATCGGTGTGGATGGCATGATCATTGCCTTGACTTGCCAGCAGAATACGAACTTGACCAGGGATATCCTTCTTAATATCAATGACCAGAAGACCTTCCTTCAGCGTTTCCGCTGAAACAAACTCTAGTTTATCAGGATCATAGTTGAATAATAGATCCTGTGCGTAGATAGCATCATTTAATTTGGTCGATACATGGGATAATCCAAAGTGCATCGCGAGGTTATTTCCTAGCGTTATGTGAGACATGCCCGTAAGAGTCCCAGTTATTTCGGTTTCAGTTGGAGGAATTGAATTGGGTACATCTGCCTCATACATGGTTAAATAGTCCAAATTCACATTGCCTATACTGTCATAATCAATACGGTAACTGATTACGTTTTTGCCTTCATTTAAACGAAGACGTTCAGACGCCGTAAACCATTCATCCCAACTGATTGCTGTTTTATCAGGGGCAATTGTTTTTACATGTATGCCATTTACATATACATTGATTTTGGCTCTTGCAGGCAATTGGGATGTAGGATTATTTGTAGATTCCCCATCCGCCTGTATGCCATAAGCATACCGAACACCAACGAAGTAATCACCGCTTTTTTGCGCGTTTACGACAAAACTAGCTTCAGCTCCGGATTTTTTGGGCAAGTGAATATATCCAGTTCCTTGATAATTGGCATGGCTGTTGTCGGAAGTAATATCGCCAAGGAGAATGGCATCTTCAGCTTGATACATATCACCTGGGCCTAAATCTCCAGAAGGCAAATCCTGCCACTCATAAGGAGAAATAGGTTTACCAAAATTAGGTGTTCCATCGTCGTTCCAGCTGATTCTCTTAATATTTACCTGACGCCACCAGTTACGTCCCGTATCTTTATATACCCGTGAATGATAAATCATCCAATCTTCCGTGCCGTCGACCGATTTCACAAAGCCTGCTCTGGCAGGTCCGGATACTTCACTGGTAGCAACGAAAACATCATTTGTACGGGTCCAGGAATTCGGGTTTAAAATATTGCCATCTGTATTTGTGAAATAAGATAAACGATAACCATTCGAAGCATAGTCGCCTTCTGACATGGTAATAAATACTTTCCCATCTTTTTGCAATACTCGAGGACCTTCTCCGCCGCCGCCTGGCAAGAAAGAGCGATCCACCGAAATCGTATAAGGATTATCCATTGGAGCAATAGCAGGACCGATTGGTTCGCCGGAGCCTAATGTGCCCCAAACCGCATATAATTGTCCTTTATAATCGAATACCGTAAAGTCATTTGCTTGTTTATATACGCCGTTTTCACCTGCATATATCGCGCCTTTATCCACATATTCTCCTTGCGGATCATCGGTTACGGATTCCAATACGGTAGCCATATGCTGATATCCAAAATCTTTTAAATCAGCACAATAGTAAATATACCATTTGCCGTCAAAGAAGAAGATTTCCGGAGCAAATATACGAGTTTGAGTTCCTTTTGAATCAAACACCATGACCTTCTCACCTTGGTCGGTAAGCGTTCGGGATTTGGATACATAAACTTTATTGTTGGAATCTAAGTTGCTGGAGGATACAAAATAATAAAATCCATTTTTATACGTTACGAATGGATCTTGCCCTTGATATAAAGGGTTATTGAATTTATTAAATACAGAAGAACTAGTGACACCCATTTCTTTCATATAATCGGAACGTGCAATCGATACGGTCTCAATGGCTTCGATTAATAATTCAGCCTTATCTCGATCGCTAATTTCTTGAGCATCAATTGTGCCAAGCAATTCCTCCGCTGAATGTTTGGCTGCTTTCAAGTTGTTTGTTGCGCTTTCTGATACTTTGTCTGCAAAGTTCTCTATTAAATAATCGATTTTTTGAATTTCTGCTGTTAGATCCGTTTTTTTAGTTGTAATCGTACGATCTGGCGGCAGATAGAGTGCGGATTCCGGAACGATCTCTCTATTCTGGCTAGCGCTTCCCCATTCCATTCGAAGCCAAGTACCGCCCCAGCCTTGTAGATATTCAATTTTGATATCATAATGCTTGCCTGCTTCCAAAGCAATGGGAGTGCTAGTCTGCGGGATTTCCCATTTTTGCTGCCAGAAATCAATGATCAGCTCACCATTAACCCATAATCTAAACCCGTCATCGCCCACCATATAGAAGGTATAATCCTCTGAATATGCAGGTACGATGGTTCCTGTAAAACGTGCTGTATTGTAATCGGGCGTTCCAGAAAATTGAGTAAAAATACTTGCGAAAGAATCACCGTTTAAATTTCCAATAGCTCTTTCACCTCGAAAATCATCGAAATTAAATACATTAATATCTTCTCGATTATTAGGGTTCCTTTCGCATTTGAAAAATTCACCAAGCAATCCGTGACCATCCATTGTTGAATCTGCAGCATTAACATTCATGGATATGTTAATCATGCCTGCAAAGAGGATGATGGCTATTAGTGCTCTTAATGCTCTCTTCATACATATTCCTCCAATTCTCTCATTCATTCGTGTAAACAAAGCAATAACACTTAGCACGAAAGTAAGTACCAAAGGCAGTCGTTTCGTTGCCCAATTCTAGTCCATAATGTTCCTCCATTTCGTATCTTCCTGTTTGCTTCAAACGTAACATATTTCATAAAATATATATTTGTAATATCCCGATTTTTTTTGTGATTTTCTACTCTTTTTAGCTGCGGCTCTCACTTCCACTTGACCTCGCCCCTTCATATTAAATTAACTTTATTTCAGATTGGCTGCCTGCGATAATGGATATAATTCAAGAATGCTAATGAGCATACATTTGAGAATAACATTTGGGAGAGTTGCTACTAATGAAAACCTACAAAAGCTCAACGGATAACTTACCCAAAAAGAGAATGCAAGCACTAATGGAAGTTCTAGTAGTATCAACAAAACTGGGACTGACCTCTTTCGGAGGTCCAGCAGCTCATTTGGGCTACTTTCATAACGAATACATCCGCAAACGTCAGTGGATGGATGAACGTAGCTATGCGGATCTTGTAGCACTTTGCCAATTTCTCCCGGGACCAGCCAGCAGTCAGGTCGGAATCGGCATTGGCGTTATTCGTGCGGGACTTCTCGGGGGTGTAACGGCCTGGCTCGGTTTTACGCTTCCTTCGGTTTTGGCTCTTATCATGTTCGCATTTCTGTTAAAGGGGTTTGATATTAGCAGTACAGGATGGATTCATGGGTTGAAAATTGTTGCCGTGGCGATAGTAGCTCAAGCTATTATTGGCATGGGTCAAAAACTTACACCGGATAAAAAACGAGTTACAATTGCTATTATTGCCTCTTCCATTACCTTAATGTGGCAGACAGTGTTCAGCCAAGTGCTCCTCGTTGTGGCAGCGGGATTAATAGGATTGTGGATGTACCGAAAAACGCCAGTTTTGGATGCATCGGATTTTTCGGTATCTATCAGCCGAGTATTTGCGATGTTATGTTTGTTCATTTTTCTCGTCCTTTTGTTTGTTCTGCCATTACTTCGTCAGTTTACAGATAACGGATGGATTTCCTTGTTTGACAGCTTTTATCGCTCTGGATCGCTTGTATTTGGTGGTGGACATGTCGTTTTGCCGATTCTAGAAAGAGAAACAGTGCCTGCAGGCTGGGTAAGCAAAGACGATTTCCTTGCCGGATATGGTGCAGCGCAAGCAGTTCCTGGGCCGCTGTTTACCTTTGCCGCTTACTTGGGAGTTATGGCTAAAGGTGTCCTCGGTGCCATAGTTGCCACATTTGCGATCTTTCTCCCCGCCTTTTTGCTTATTGTAGGTGCACTTCCGTTCTGGAATTCTCTTCGCAAGAGCTCACATATACAAGGGGCGTTAATGGGTATAAACGCTGCTGTTGTCGGAATATTGCTGGCTGCTCTATACAATCCGCTGTGGACGACAGCGATTAGGGAGCCCGCTGATTTTGCATTAGCATCTATTATGTTTATAATGCTTGTTTTCTGGAAATTGCCGCCGTGGGTAGTTGTCATTTCTGGAGCGGCAGGCGGTGTCCTGTTAGGCTTGTTCTGATTTGCTGAAACAAAAAATAAGCTGCATTCTGGCAGCCTGCGGCAGCCATGATGCAGCTTATTTTCTATATGTATCTATTCTCTCATAAAACCTTTCCCCACTGCTGGGGTTAAACCATACCTGCTGTTGAATACCCGTTGTTGGATCGATAAATATTTCATTGGTTTTCTGAAATCCTATTGGTGGTTGATTGGCTCGTTGTGTAAGACGCCTACGGCGATAAACATACGTACCAATTATACAAACGATAACGATCAACAATTGAATGGCGAAGTAGATACTCACGAAATAAGGCATAGCTAGATTTTCTCAGCTACAACCGCCGTACCGTAAGCGACGATCTCAGACATTGTTTGGCCGATCTCACCTGAATCAAATCGCATCATCACGATTGCATTCGCCCCCATCGCATGTGCATTTTGGATCATACGGTCAATAGCGACTTTACGAGCATCTTCAATCATTTCCGTATACTCTTTTATTTCTCCACCGAATAAGCTGCGCACAGAAGCTGTAATATTGCCCCCAAGTCCGCGACTTCTTACTACAACACCAAATGTGTGACCTATTACCTTATCAATATTATAACCCGCAATATTTTCTGTTGTGACTACCAGCATTATGGTCCCTCCCGTATTCGTTATGAAATGAACATATCACGGGAAGAACGCAATTGTCAAAAGCTTGAATATAAGCTTAAGTTGATTAAACAACCGTTTTTACACCAAATCCGATTAACATGACTCCTGTGGATTTTTGAAAAGCTTTTTGAAACTTAGGTTTTTTCAGCCATTTTTTCACATGATCCAATAAATAAACGACAATCAAAAACCATCCTACTGCAATTAACGTGAGGATTGATCCTAATAAAATTAGTTGTTGGTTGGTATCTCCATTAAGATCAATGAATTGCGGCATGAAAGTAATGTAGACCAAAACGGTCTTCGGGTTAAGAATATTACTGACTACACCTTGCAGATAGGATTCCTTACAATGGCGGCGGGATAGCTTCTCATTAGTACCCTGACTTTCTGCTTGAACATCCTCTATCGCTAATATGCTTTTAGTGAAAAATGCTCTTATCCCTAAGTAGAACAAATATGCAGCACCCAAATATTTGATTGTATTAAATAGAAATATGGACTGGGCTATGACAACCGACAACCCGAGAACGACAATAACAGTCCAGAATGTAAGACCTGTCGCCATCCCAAATATCGTATAACGCCCAGCTTTTGCTCCGTGGTTAAGCGTGTTTTTCATAATAAGTACCGTATCTGCACCGGGCAGCATAGACATCATAAGGGCCATCAGACTATATGCAATTAAGTTATCCATTCTACTTCTCCTTCTTGTCTTTGGAAACAAACATGCCATAATTTATCTCATGCAGCGGCTGCATGGACGATTATGCATAGTGGTAAATTCTCATATATTGCTTGGGAGTTAATCCAATCTGTCTTTTGAAAAATTTAGTCAAATGGCTTTGATCGCTAAATCCAGTTAAAAAAGTGACTTCAATCGGCTTTAAGCCTTGCTCCAGAAGTTTTTTCGCATGATTTACTCGAATCGTTTCCAAGTAGTAGTAAGGAGAGATTCCCATTTGTTTCGTGAATGATCTTAGTATGCGATACTTACTCCAGCCCGTTATGTCACTTAAATCATTAAGTGTTATTGTTTTTGCGTAATTTTCCTCCAAATACTTACACGCTGTTTTGATTTCGTGAGAGGCTTCAGACGCTTGTGAAAGAACCGTAAGGTCAGTATGTTTCTTAATGAGCTCTTCCATGAAATATAAGAATAACTCCTCCTTCTCAAACACACTCTCATCCTTTGAAAGCTTTAAATGAAGTTTTTTGAAATTGGCTATAAGCTCGCTTTGGAATAAAACGCTTTGATTAAAGCTTGGTTGGTCTTGGTTTCCATTAATTTCAAAAGCAAGCTTTTGCATTACTTCTGGTTTCACATTAATACTTCGATAATCGAGTGTTTTGCCATCTATTTGCTCGCAGCTGTGAGTTTCAAATGGGTTGAACAATAATAAGTCCCCTGGATTGATAATATATTGTTCACCTTTGCAAACTAAATGACGCTGCCCTTCTTCAATATAGCCGATTACATAATATTCATGAAAATGAGCAGGGAATTTTTGCATAATGCCCTTAAATCGATAGGCTTCTATATCTAAATCAGTATCAATATAAATCGTTCGGATTTCATTTAACATCCGGCTATCCCCCTATGCGGTCATGACCATTTTAACAATAACATGAATGAAAAAACTTTTCTTGTATGATATTGCGATTGCTGCAGATTCTTCTCCGCCTTACGGAACAAACGTCCAAACCCTTACGGCATTACGCACATAATCTATAATGTACTTTAAACATTAGGAGGTGAATGTTTGATGGGCGGTTTTGTTGGTGGAAATAATATTGGCATTATCTTGGTATTGTTCATTTTGTTGGTGATCATTGCTTGTAGCTGTGGTTTCTTTGGCGGCGGCTGTGGCGGCTACTAAATAAGTTCGATTTATTATATACGGGATTAAGGCTTCAAATAAATAAGCAAACATCGCAAAAGACTCATCCTATGGGTCTTTTGCGATTTAACATCTCTACAATAGAATCCATTCAAACGTGTTGAAATCATTACATAACATATAGAGACTAACGCTATTCGCCTGACTCTTCACCATCGAAGGGTCTTTTTTTTTGTAGTAAATAAATTATTATTATTATTAGTTATTGCTAATATTGAACTACTGATTCAAATAGCGTCTATTTCCTTTTATATAAGGCTAGTATCATATCAGGACAAACATCCAATCATTAAGCTCTATCAATACATATTCTACATGGTAGTCGGAACGTATGGAGGTGAATAATTGTTCGGTTGATTCAACTACAAACGTATTAATTGTATGTTACATGCATTCATGATGCCTATCTTTATTCAAAGATTCAAACAATATTTAAGTTATAAGGAGGTTAATAGAACCATGGAAAATAACGTTGGTACGATATTGGTCCTTTTTATATTATTGGTTATTATCGTTTGCAGTTTAGGAAGTGTTCGCGGCAATGAAAGAAACAACGAGGATAATTATTCGAACAATAACAATAATGTATATTAATTACGAAACTCTATTTCTTTAATTCTCGAACAGCATAAATGAGACGGCCCATTATTTTGGGCTTTCTTGTTTCTACCTTAAGGATTATTCCAGCGAGTATAACAATTATAGGAGGTTTTGAGATGAAATCTGACAAGGGAGGATTAACTGCTGATGATTTAGCCATAATAATTGCGATTTTAGTTGTTATTACAGACTGTGTAAAAGTATGGGCGCTAATGAAGGCAAAAGAAGACGGGAAATAAAAAGAAATGTATGGGCATATGTCTTTTAAGCAGCGGCCCTCTCCATACTTTCAATTCATGTTTGGAAGTCATATTGGAATTCTATGAAATCGACCTCATTAGCACCCAAAGTATGAATAAAATAATATCAATGATCTTTGTCGAATTTCTCATGAGTACATACTCGGACTCATCACTCAAGATGACCAATCAATAGTGTTAGACCCGAATGATGGATACGAATAACAAAAAGGACGATATCCCGAATAGTCACATGACTGCGGAATATCGCCCTTTCTTCATCTACTCTCTATTCTCTTAATTACGCAATTTCTGTCCATTATTACTTGATTACGGAATGCTGTGCGCGAGCGATCTGCGTCGCTTCAACCATATTGCGTAAGGATTGGACAGTTTCTTCTAATCCACGAGTTTTTAGTCCGCAGTCCGGATTAATCCAGAACAGCTCCGGATCCAACACGCGCAAGGCACGTTCGATCATGCTGGTCATTTCCTCCACTCGCGGTATACGCGGACTGTGGATATCGTACACGCCTAAACCTATGCCCAGCTTGTATGTGTTTAACTCGAAGCTATGAATCAGTTCACCATGACTGCGAGATGTCTCAATCGAAATCACATCCGCATCCATTGCTTCAATCGAATCAATCATGTCATGGAACTCACAATAACACATATGCGTGTGAATTTGTGTCGTATCTTGAACCGTACATGTTGTCATCCGGAACGCTTTGACAGCCCATTCCAAATAATTCGCTTGATCTTTTTCCTTAAGCGGCAGCCCTTCGCGAACGGCAGGCTCATCAACCTGAATCATTCCAATGCCTGCATTCTCAAGCGCCTCTACCTCTTGTCTAAGCGCATAGGCCAGTTGATAGGCGATTTGTTCACGCGTAATGTCTTCACGGACGAACGACCAGTTCATTATCGTAATGGGACCAGTCAGCATGCCTTTAACAGGATGTTCGGTCTTCGACTGCGCATACTTTGTTTCCTCGACGGTCATCGCTTCCTCGAACGCAACATCTCCAAATATAATTGGCGGTTTCACACAGCGTGAACCGTAAGACTGAACCCATCCATACTGTGTGAACGCGAAGCCAGCGAGCTTCTCACCGAAAAATTCGACCATGTCCGTCCGTTCAAATTCACCATGCACAAGTACGTCCAAACCTATCTCTTCCTGAAGTTTAATCCAGATATCGATCTGATCGCGGATGAAGCTGGCATACTGATCATTGTTCCATACACCTTTACGCCACTGTTGACGGGCATTGCGCACCTCTATGGATTGCGGGAAACTGCCAATGGTTGTCGTTGGAAAAATCGGCAATTGCCATTTTTTCTGTTGAACGATATGCCGCTCAGAGAATGGCAGATTACGTACTGGTTGCTGAGCACTAATAGCAGCTACGGCCTGCTGAATGTCATTACGATTACGCTCACCTGATTGCTTGAGTGCCAGAAGTGCATGCTCGCATCTTTCCAGTTCATCTGTGATGAATGCTTTTCCTGTGGAAATTGCCTTTGTTATAAGGACAAGCTCGTCCAGCTTCTCATCAGCAAATGCGAGAGCATCCTTTAGTTCAGTTACGAGCTTCGTTTCATTTCTCACCGTGACTGGAACATGCAGCAAGCTGCACGACGATTGGACGATTAGCTGGTTTGGCGTTACATGTTCATTTAATTTGTCAAGCAGTGCTAGTTTCTCGTGGAGAGACGCCTTCCAAATACCGCGGCCATCGATGATCCCTGCACCGAGTACCTTATCCGCAGGAAAACCCGATTTTTGAATCGACGATATATTGCCGGACAATCCATGTACGAAATCCAGCCCTATTCCTTTGACGGGCAATGTAACGATGTCAGTGTAGTTCTCTATGGACTCAAAATAAGTTTGAAGCATAATGTTAAGGCTAGGCACAGCAGCAGCGAACGCTCCATATATCGTCTTTAGTCTCTGGAGATCAGCGGCGTTTAATTTCGTTACTAGAATCGGTTCGTCAATCTGTACCCATTGAACCCCTTCCTGTGCCAGCTCTTGAAGGATCTTAACATATAGCGGAATCAATTTAGCCAGCCACTCATCGGTCTCTGATAGTTCATAACCTTTGGAAAGCTTGAGGAAGGTTAGCGGACCGACAATAACGGGCTTCCCTTCGATTCCGAGCTTTTCCTTAGCTTCTCGATATGCCAAGAGGGGTTTGTTCTCGGTAATAATCGGTGTTACTCCATCTAATTCAGGCACAATATAGTGATAGTTGGTATTAAACCACTTGGTCATTTCACTTGCTGTTGCTTCTTTCGTCCCACGGGCAATGCCATAATAGACAGACAATGGTACAACGCCGCTCTCATAAGCAAATCGCTTCGGAATAATGCCAAACATTGCTGCTGTATCAAGAATATGATCGTAATAGCTGAAATCATTTACCGGGATGAAGTCAATGCCCTTTTCTTGCTGCTTACGCAAATGATTCAAACGGATATTTTGAACTTGTGAATGAAACTCCGATTCTTCAAGCTTGCCTGACCAGAACGCTTCGAGCGCTTTCTTCCATTCTCGATCGGCACCAATACGTGGATATCCCAAAACACTGCTTTTCACCATCTAATAACACTCCTATACGAATTGTTACTAGAAAGATATCACGTATCAGTGGATATAGTGTAACTGGATTAAACTATATCTAGTTATAGCCTAAGGCTATATCGGAAGTGTTCATTCATTTATGATCACGGTGTTATCACTTGCTGCGTTGGATACTTGTCACTTTTTCTGAGCTAGAGTGTGTAATATTTAGATCAATAAGGATATTATGAATCGTATTTTGGGCAAGCCATGTATCTTCTGCCGGGGACATAGCTTTCCATTGACGGAAATGATATCGGTACAGATTATACTCCAAATTCATGACATCTGTTCTTCTTTTTAATCCTGTCTGATATAAATCCCTAATTTCTTTTTCTATGGCCTCCTTCGTTTTTTCGGTTAGCTCCTCCAGCCCCATTAAGTTATTTTTTGTCCGGCTGACGATATACCCTGTAGCCTTCATATCAACATTATAATGAGGCTTATCCTCGATATGGATCAGTTTCAGCTTTGTTTTGGGCTCATCAATTGCTATTTGTACAGTTGAGTCCTTCTTGCTAGGTATGGTGAGAGCCGCTCTTACTGATTCGGACTGTATCCAACGAAGTCCTGATAACTCCTTCAGGGGAATGTAACTTCGATAATATTCATTTTTAAGAAAAATCGCACCGTTAATCAACAATTTTGGCTCAGACGTGTTTTTTTCAGTCCATTGCTTCTTGTTTATAGCAAGCATCGGAATACAAGAAGTGAAGCCGGGCTCGTTGATCTGATTGATCAATCGATGAAGCTTAATCGACTTAATTAAAGAGGTCTGAGAATATATGCCTTCAGGCTCATGAAGAATCGTGCTGAGTGGGGACTGTCCGTAAAATCCAGTCGTGGAAAATATGTCCTTGATCGATTCATTTGTACCATATACCCAAGGTGTAAGGCGAAATTCGGAATATCGAACAAAACTATCGTATATGCTTCCAATTCCTTGTTTAAATGCTGCCTCGCTAATGACTATAGCCGTTAAGTGTCCCCAATAAATTCTCTCTTGCGCCGTTCGATAAAGATTAAACAGCGATTCTTCAAAATTATCCCCTACCCCCTCCCCAACCCAAATTTTTGCAGGTTGTTTCTGCCCATCAGCTGTTTTCGCAGCTGAGAAATAATCTATGAATTGTATATAGCCGTGATACTTTCCATCTTTATAATCTACGCCTATGGCAGACACATAGTTTAACTTTTCGATATCCTTGACGTCAGTCGTACAACCCGAAACGGAAACGGATATTGCTGTAAATAACAGAATGTATATCGATTTTCGTATCACCTAACTCACCTTTTCTGTTTATTTATCATCGATGAAGAGGGATGTGATCTTCTGAACGGATTGATTAAAAATGCAGCCAGAAAATCCTTTATTCGCAAGGAGGACACAGGCTCTAAATAAGCGAGACCAAAGGATTCAAGTCGGCAAAGATAGATCAAAATAGCGAACATGCTTAGGAAGAAGCCGTATATGCCCAGGTATGAGGATACTAACAAAATAATTAATCGCAGGAAGCTGACGGTACCCGATAAAGACTGATTAACCAAGCAAAAGGATGCCACTGCGGATATCGCTATAATGACAAGCAAGGTTGGTGATGCAAGTCCTGCTCGGATAAGCGAATCTCCGATAATAAGACCGCCAACAATTCCAATCGTTTGTCCTACTGCCTTCGGCAGCCGAACACCAGCTTCTCGAAGCAGTTCAAATTGGAATAATAGCAAAAGTGCTTCTAGGAACGTAGGCATCGGGACCCCTTCTCGGGAAATGACTACCGTTGCGAGTAAAGCGAATGGAATTTGGTCCAGATTTACAGTAGCAATAGCAATCCAGAAGCCTGGCAAGAAAATACTGAGCAGCAGGCCAATAATGCGCAGCACTCTTTGAAATATAACGCTGTAGTAAGGGAAATGAACATCTTCAGGCGATTTCAATAACTCCAAGAAATTGCTTGGCCCGATAAGCACCATTGGCGAACCGTCTACAATAATTGCAAACCTCCCGCGCAGCAGTGTTTCAATGACGAAATCAGGTCGTCCCATATAATCAAACAAGGGAAACAAGGAAAAGGTTCGATCTGACAACCATTGTTCCAGTTGACCGCTGCTTACAACGGTTTCTACTTCGAATGTTTCCAATCGTTTACGTACTTCCTTTATCATATCGGGATTAGCTTTATTGTTCAGATATAACAGGGACACCTTCGTCTTGCTTAAGCTGCCGATGACAAACTGCTCACTGAATAACATTGCCGTTTGCATCCGTTTTCTGATAAGGGATATATTGGTAAAGAAATCTTCTGTGAAAGCATCCTTTGGTCCCTTAATGGATATTTCCGTATTGGATTCTTGCAAGGAACGCTGCGGAACCTTGGAAATGCCAACTAGCCAAAAGTTAGCGCTTCCCTCCCGAAATATGATCAGGCTTCCAGTGAACAATCCTTCGACCATATCTCCGATCGTTTCTTTTACTTCAAGCAGAGGCAATTCATCGGAATTGTCAGAAGCATCGTTCAGATGGGAAAACGTATGATTTATATACTGGCAGACTCTGGTGAGGTATTCGTTAAGCTGCGTTTTATCAACCATACCTTCGCAGTAAAGCGCCGTTAATTTATCCGACATTTCAAATTCCGGAAGGGAAGGAAACTGGATATCTGAATAAGAGGAAAAAGATTGCTTCAGTTGCTCAGCCGTCAAGCTTTTGTTGCGCAGCTCGAATTCCAATTTCTCAAAAAGCATAGCTTCTTCAGGTGATTGATTCATAATAATTTCCTTTCCTTCCTTTGTGGAAAATAGGTTATGGCAAAAAGAGCGGCTGTTAAAAGTACACCGAAATAGAATGAATAGGTGTAATAGTAATTGTGAATCATTTCTTGCATCCAAATGTCGCTTATCATGAAAATCGAAGGAATAGACATAATCGCTACACTGCATAGCATTACCGTTTGTCGATACTTCGGGAATCTGCTTCCAATTAGATCATATATTAGATAGATCATAAGAGAGGTTCTCACTATGCTTCCAGCCATCAATTGAAATGCAGCTAAAAAGTCCACATGAGAAATATGACGTCCGATCATAACCAGTCTCCATTGTTCGAAGGCGGGAAATCGCATATTTGCAGCTTGTGAAGGACCAAATGCGGCAATGGATCCCATTGTAGGACCAATAATGAGGCCCACTAACAAGGTAAGCAGTACAAAAACACTGCCATAATTCAGGGGCTTGCTCAGTTTATGTTGCAAGAACAGCAGCACGAGCAAATCGATGCTTCCGCCAAATACAATAACCCCGCCTTGCAGTCCAGGATTTATTCCTTCCGTTAAGATAGGAAATAACATACCATAGTCCTTGCTGCCCCTTGTGGACACAGCTACGCCTATTCCCAACAGCCATACGATCGGCAATAATAAAGATGACATATACATGATCGTTTTGAGTCCTGACCTTGCCGCGCTGTATGAAATAAAGATAAAACTGAGAATGACAATGATATTGGATGTTCTAGGGAGAAAATAGATGCTTACATTTTTTGTTGTATCATAAATGATCAGCATTCCCGCGGATAGTAAATATATAGCGATCGCTCCACCAATAATCCAGAAACCAACGTTTCCAAGTCGGCCACTAAGCCAAGTATTGAACGATAAAGTATGCATGGATTTGAGAATCAGATAAAGGATAAAGCTCCAACCTGTTAATATCAGGTACGCAAACAAAATACTGATCCAAGCATCTCTTCCCGCAGCTTTAAGGAGATGCGGAATGATAAGCACATGATTCGAGATACCAAGCGACAGCAACAGCAAGAACATCATTTGCAATCTAGAAAAGGATACCTCCACTGCTACTCCTCCAGGTTATGGGTATAATATCACCTGATAGGATCCCCTTACTTGGGAAGATTATGCATAAAAAAAGGTCGATCATCACTCTTGTGAGATCAACCTTGCATCTTATGTTTTTTGTATTAATATGATCTTTTAGAAATTAGACATTGGCCAATCGGCTACAATAAACTGTTTTTTAAAGGTCAAACCCATGTATTTGTATGTAACCATTACTTCATTAATCTGTTGATTACTAATGATTCGAATTCCATAAGCTATAGGGGTACCCGGATTTTCTGTTATTTTTTCCATGTATGTCGGTTATAGGTTTCAAAAGTTAATTGCCCATCTAGTTTGTCTCCCATGAGATTGCACACTCCTAAAGGCAGTACGTAATATTACACTCATCACTTGATTGTACCTTTTATTAGTAATAATGGAAATAAAAAAAGGTTTACAAAGTCTGAATAGACTCTGTAAACCTCTTATTCTCTACGATTCGTGTTTTCCTTGTAAATGGCCTATAAATTTTTCCAAAGCGGCAATATCTGAGATGTTCTTGTTGCAGGTGTCGCTGTTCACACACATATAATTGCCAATCGCTTTGTAGTAGTCAGGCGAAGCATTAGCTGGCTTCGATTTAGAAATCGCCGTAAATAAAGCGACCTCTTCATGACGATTACACAAGAAACAAACGCTTTTCTTATTAGTGGGTGTAAATTTCCCTTCAATGCCAATATGCTGTCCGTTTTGCTGATACACAATAAACATCTTATTCGATGCAATATCAGTCCAGCCCATGTACGTAACGTAACGGTAATCCATAGCATCCAAATCGGGAACCTTCAGCTTTTTTACTTTGGGAAAAAGCTTCTTGATTTGTGCAGCTGAAAGCTGTGGAAATTCAGTCATATATGGTTCCAAAGAAAGCAAGTAGCGCTGGAAATCTTCCGATTTATTCAACGTTGAGAGCTTCTCCAAATATTGTTTTTGAAGCTCTGTTGCTTCCGGGAAAGCTTCTATCATTTTAATAAGCGTGCTGGACCTGACCGCCTCCACCACTTTTCGATCGGATACGGTATTGCAGGCATTTTGCAGCAGACTCGCCTGTTTTTTTATCAAGTTATATTGATGGTTTCTAATAAATGGTTTATCCATTGCTTTTCAGCTCCTTGTTTATAATGAAGAAATAGCAGGAGCAAAGCCTAGTATTAGAAACGATATTAGCTTCTATTGGGCGACATCATTTCAGTCCGACCCCATGCAAAGTATCGCCCTTATATTAGGCTTTGCATGAGCAGATTCTTATTCCGGCAATCTGATTTGCCATTCCTATCGCCTCCCTTTCTCTACATTATAAAATAAATCCCGCAAATGCCGCAACTTCCAGTCAGCTTACATTTACATGGTATGTGTTTCTATTTATTTATTGATTCAATACAATTGCGGCAAATACAAGCTTTCCCTCGTACCTCCACTTGAATTTGATCAATGAGCTCTTGCGGAACTTTCGTATGAAAACACCAGCACTCCTGGCTTTCAACGCTGCACCTATTTAAGTTTCCACATAAGGGACAACGCTGATCATCTAATTTACCTTCTTTGTTGTTCAAATTGTTTAGCTCCTCTATCAGCTATATCCAATCCAAGGAATCTTAATTTCTTTCTAGCATTTTTACAGTGCCGTCACTGTATCCGACAATAATTTTATGGGCGTGCTTAATAAAGAGCCCATTGTCAACAACCCCCGGGAGGCTGTTAAGTTGGTACCCTAACTGTTCTGGCTCACTAATTGTACCAAATGCACAATCTGCTATATAATTTCCGTTATCTGTTATAAAGGGTTCTTCCCCATTCATCCGAAGTATAGCCGTACAGCCCAGATCAACGATCTGCCTAATCGTAAACTCGCATCCAAACGGTACGATTTCAACGGGCAATGGGAATGCTCCTAAATGCTCAACCATTTTACTTTGATCCACAATAACAATCATCTGGCTGCTTGCTGTTGCGACGATTTTCTCGCGGAGTAGAGCGCCGCCACCGCCCTTTATCATATTCATGTTCGGATCAACTTCATCTGCGCCATCAATTGTAATGTCGATTTGTTTAGGAAGTTCTGCAAAAGTTATGATTGGGATTCCAGACTTTTGCGCCAATTCCTCTGTTTGTTTGGAAGTTGCCACCGCTCTAATTTGGAGCCCTTCTTGAACTCGCAAACCTATCTTCCTTATTGCCCAGTAAGCGGTTGAACCCGTACCCAACCCGATAACCATGCCGTCTTTAATATAATGAACTGCGCTCTCAGCAGCTAACCTCTTCGACTCCATAACATTCCCTCCCTCTTTGGGTCATATATAAGTATTATAACCTATTAAGCTCGCGAATTTTATTATCGGTAGATTCCGATTATGTAAGGTGTTTATGACACGGGGGAAAACGGATATAGATTTCCATTTAAACTAAAGGATGCTTGGCCTGTTTCTTCTGATACGATAATGACCAGCGCATCGGTTAATTCAGATAGTCCCAGTCCTGCCCGATGCCTGGTACCCAATTTCTTCTGTTCCGATACCCTGTTGGTTAGGGGAAGTACATTTCCTGCAGAAACGATTTGATCGCCCTGAATGAGTACTGCACCGTCATGTAATGGGCCGCCAGGAATGAATATAGATTCTAATAATAAATGGGTCAGGGTTGCAGCAAGATTAACTCCTGGTGTCACAAACGGACCGATAGGATCTGATCTTTCTACAATAAGAAGCGCTCCATGGCGACGATGAGATAAATTGGAAATCGCTTTAGATAATTCGTTATATTTATCGGTATAGGGAGCAAGATAACATTTCAAGTAGAAGGTGGATGCAAGTGATTCCGTTTCTATAAACTTCTCTTTAGCATGATGAAACTCATTCAACAAACAATTGGTATCACTATGTTCTAATCCCTTTATCAAGGTCTCAATCGATAAACTTAGTTGTTGTAAACGATCCTTTACTTCCACCTGCATTGGAGAAAAATCACATTTGTTTTCATCCATGCGCTCACCCTCTCTCAAATAACTGCCGCTAGTCGCATACGATTACTACTATTCTGCTTAACTCCCCTTCTTTTATACATGAACATCCCGACGATTACGGCTTTAGTTACATCTGTTAATAAAAAAAAGCTGTCTCCTTATGAGACAGCCAGCCTGCAGCACTCCACTTTTATATGTCCATCGATCCGATACTTCTTTTCGAGATCAGAACATGGCTCTGGATCGATGATTAGAGGTTTTGAAAGGGAGGAATCATTCATATAGGGATTGTTATTTTGTTCATTATATAGTTGAAGCTCCTTAACCAGCCTTACAACTTCGTCATCGATGCAAACATCGTTCATTTCATCCTCTTCAACAATTTCCATTCCAACAGCATGTTCCAATCGGATAAAGTCACCATTCACATCGTTGTAAGACAAAGAAATAACAATCGTCTTGCTTCCACAGCTAACTGGTTCACTTGTGTAAATCTCAATGAAGAAGGCGTCTGTCTTATTAGGTTCATAGATAACAATTTCTCCAGCATCATCCTCAAAAAAGCTGCTGAGATTGCGCCTGCGATATAAGCCCGGAGGGAGCTTGATTTGAACTCGAACATTCTGAGCATCGCCAATCGGATGCAATTGAATCCATAAATGATTCATTCCTTCATGGTTTTCCAGCTTTGACTTTGCTTTTCTCACAGAAATCATTAAATATCCCTTCCTTTCACTAATTGTGATACAGTCTCTATTATTTTCGATTTAAGTTCTGGAGAAGTTTGAGAATTGAACGAAATAAAGACATCCTCGCTAATCCTATGCGTTTCATGATTCATCATTTGTTCGGTTTGATAAAGGGGTAATTTTTCACCGATTTTTATTATTTCATCCATGGTTAGCTCATGTAATTTTTCCTGGATGCCAGATAAGGTTTCCCCACATTTCGATAAAGTTAGAATAGCTCGAAAATAATGAAGATGATTATCGGTATACACTCGTTTGTTGCCAACGAGCTCTAAAGACGGTATGACTCCAATTTGAGTGTAATATCGGACCGTTCTTAAATTCATCTGCGAATCTTCCTTTTGCAATATCTCAGCGATTTGCTTTGCTGTGTAATGATTCATCTGAACTCACCTTCCTTTACATTCTTGTATAACTATTACACTTAACTGTATTATATACAGTATACTGTAACAGTATGCGTATTGTAAATAAAACCAGAATTCTAAAGACGTTCTTCTTTAGAATTCTGGTTTGGTCAGGAGCTATCCATTTATGGATCGTGGGTGATGACTGAGATTACGTAATAATGGCTCATCGATTGGAATTTCGAGTTGTTTTAGCGCTAGCAGCACAGCTCCGGCTGCGGGTGAGAATTTTGGTTGTATAAGACGATATTTTTTGTTCTTACCCTCATTCATTCGAATAGCGAGTGAAGACTGGAAATATGGACTATTGACTACGCTTCCAATTAAAGAAACCTTAATTTCTGGTTCCACTCCGACTGCTATCTGATGAATTGCTCGATCACAAACGAGTTTAGCCAATTTACAATTGTTTAATGCCGCAGCAGTTATGGTTGGTGCGAGTTGTGCAAACCGCTTATCGCGCTCTCTCTTAGCTGCAGCAAAGCCGTATCGTGCGAGCTGCGACATCTCTTCGACCGAGGATACGTTCCAGTGCTTAACAATATCACGCACCAATTCTTGATCGCTTTCATCGATATTGCCGGCTAATAGTTCAAAAGTGGCGTCGTAAGCTAGAAATCTGGCGGCACTAGCTGCATAATGAGTCAGATCATAATTTTTGATCCGCTGACCTTCTTCATTAATTGCGTATATATTAGAACCTGTTCCAGCTATTACTACAATGCCAGGTTCGGTGAGTAGAGCGCCACTGTGGGCTACAACTGCATCGTTGACATGCTCCTTCCGGCAATTCAATCCCTCTAATTCGGTCAATGGAACGACCCATTCAAGGTCGGAATCGGAATCTAAGCCTGCAATTCCTGCCGTCAAAGCATGTACTTGTTCTACCTTCTTCCCCGATAGGTGCAATGCTTCTTCGATTGCCTGATGTACATTTTGTTTCGCTTGCAAATCTTTATAGATGGAAGAAGCGCCTTTCTCAATGTAGGACAATACATTTCCGTTTAAGTCCACGGCCATTACTCGCGTGTGGGTGCCTCCGCCATCTATTCCAATAACGATATCTTTCGATAGCTGCTCCATCATTCTTTTCTCCCGTCAAATGTGAATAAAATCGGTTCTGTATGTATCTTCATTATTAAAATTCTCTGTTGGATGCATCAATCCTCCCACTATAAAAAACAAAGATCCTCTTTAAATAGAGGATCTTTGAGTCGATTCATATTTTGTATTGCCGCTAAATGAGCATATCTACAATTAGAAATAAGTTCAAAGAGACAACGATGCCTGCAATGATCCATGCTAACACTTTAGTAACTGATCGATTGGCAAGCTCCCCCATTATTTTTTTGTTATTTGTAAATAGGATGAGTGGAATCAAAGCGAAAGCAATACCGAAAGATAGGATTACCTGACTCATGATTAGAGCTTTTGTGGCGTCGATGCCACTCCAGATGATTACAAGAGGAGGAATCGTTGTAATCGCTCTGCGCACATATAAATTAATACGTTTCTTGATAAAGCCCTGCATAACCACATCACCTGCCATGGTTCCAACTGAGGCACTGGCTAGGCCAGCAACAAGCAGGCTAAGGCCAAACAGCATGGCGGAGAAAGGTCCAACTAATTGTCCGAACTGATGAAACGCTACCTCTAGATCTTCTACATCAAGACCGTTTTTGAAAAATAATGCTGCTGAGATGACTACCATAGCCAAATTTACTGCACCAGCTATCACCATTGCAAAGACGATATCGAATAGTTCCATTTTGTAAATCCGTTTTTTCTCACGATGATTTCGTCCGACAATCCTTCTTTGGGTAAGTGAGGAATGAAGATAAATGGCATGCGGCATAACGGTTGCTCCAAGTATTCCAGCAGCAAGTAAAACACTGTCAACCCCTTGAAACTTTGGTGTTACCATACCTGCGGCCATTGCGCCGATATCGGGCTTGGCGAGTATGACTTGAAAAGCAAAGGCCAATGCAACAATCAGAATCATAGCACTGATCCCTGCTTCAAATGTACGTACTCCTCGTCGCTGCAGTTCAAGGATGGCAAAAGAGCCTACAGCTGTAATTAAAGCAGCCATCAGCATAGGAATGTCAAACAATAAATAAAGCCCTAATGCTGCTCCTATAAATTCTGCTAAGTCGGTTGCAATGATGACGAGCTCACTCTGAACCCATAGAAATAACGAAACCTTCTTTGGAAGTTGTTCACGCGATACTTCCGGAAGATTCTTTCCTGTGGCGATTCCAAGCTTGGCTGATAAGGCTTGAATTAATACAGCCATTAAGTTGGAAAAGACAATGACCCATAGCAGAAGATACCCATACCGGGAACCTGCCGTAATATTTGTTGCGAAATTACCGGGATCGAGATAGGCAACAGCAGCTATGAAAGCAGGACCAAGGAATGGAAGAAATCTTGTCAATCCTTTCCCTCCTCCACTAAGTACGGACTCCGTATTCAGTGTATCCCTTTTCTTTTTTATTATGATTTGAGTTTCATTTTGTTGTTTTAATGGTTCAAGCATAGGTGTTCCTCCAAGCTTAGTTTGTCTTTGTGCAATTAAGTTTATCTAAGGCAACATTTAGACGATTATATTCCTATAATTTTAATTTGTAAACAGCACATACAGAAATTGTTGCCGTAGAGAAAGATAAAGACAGAACAAGAAACCCCGCCCAAAACTTTTCGCCCTGTTAGAATCTTATGGTCTTAGGTTCAAATTTGTGCAATAGTCATCGATAAAAAATTAAAAAAGACGCAACTGGCAAGATAGCCGATCATTACGTTGCAACGATCAATGCTTCCAGTATACGTCTTTTGTGATTATCAAGATTGGCTGCATAAAGCTGATCTTGTTAGAATTATGTCTGATTGTTTAATGACATTAAATAGTTATGGTTTTTTCCAATAACTTCATCGCTTGATTAATATGTTCTTGTTCTGTGTATCTTCCAAGACTAAAGCGGATAGCTCCACGAGCAGTAAGCTCGTCTACCCCCATAGCTTCTAATACAGGAGAAATCGTCGTCAAACCAGCATGACAAGCCGATCCTGTTGAAGCTGCAATTTCAGGAATATTATTCAGTATTTCATTGGCATCCAAGCCTATAAAGCTTACATTCAAAGTGTTCGGCAATCTGTCGGCTGGATGTCCATTTAACTTAACGCCATTGCCGAATCGGGAAATTAATCTTTCTAGGAAGTACTCGCCTAATTGTCTCATGCGTTGCTCATCCTGAGCTTGTATGACCAATTCTGCAGCTTTCCCTAATGCGGCAATGTAAGGCACATTCTCAGTTCCAGCTCGCTTGCCGCGTTCATGCCCGGCTCCATGAATATATGATTCTATTGGTGTTCCTCTGCGCACAAACAATGCGCCAATCCCTTTCGGCGCGTATAGCTTATGCCCAGCAACTGATAATAAATCGACACCCAATTGATCGACATGAACAGGTATTTTGCCAACGGACTGCGCAGCATCGGTATGGAACAATACACCGTGTTTCTCGGCAATTGCGGCTATTTCTGCAATCGGTTGGATGGTTCCTACTTCATTGTTCGCATGCATAACAGAGATTAATATGGTTCGCTCATTGATGGCTGCTTCAATCGCTTCAGGCAATATTTTTCCGTAATCATCAACGCCTACATAAGTAACCTCTGCTCCCAATTGCTCTAAGAAGGAACAAGGATTCAGAATGGCAGGATGCTCGATCGTAGTGGTAATAATATGATTACCCTTATGCTTCAAAGCATAATACACACCCTTCAACGCATGATTATTGGATTCGCTGCCTCCACTTGTGAAGATGACCTCGTCTGGGAAACAATTCAACATATTCGCTACCTTCATACGCGCGTCTGAAAGGGCCTCCTTTGTTGAAACGGACGCCCAATGACTAGAAGAAGGATTGCCATAATTGCTTTGCAGATAGGGTATTATTTCCTCCATAACCTCTGGAGCGATTGGCGTACTCGCATTGTAGTCCAAATATATACGGTTCATAGCTCCTCCTAGCCTGTTTCATTAAACGCTTTGCGTTGAATTCATAACTTCTTTTACTATTTGCTCAATCTTGACCCATGCATCATCTGCATTTTCAGCCTTTATCGTTGAAGAAACAAGCTCATCATGTTCTGTGGTTGAATGCAAGTACCTAGGATCGTAATAATATTGAAGAAGCAGCTCAACAGCAGAATGATATTTTTCACTCAGCAGGCAGGACTCAATTTCAGCTGCAATCGGAGTATGAATTCTAGTCTTAATAAGCCGGAACGATCTCATACACTCATCCATATTGTCCCAAGGCTTATAGTCATCTATAATTTGCTGTATTCGAGCTTCAATTGGCAGCACTAGATTGATGTGGTATCCTTTATCCCTCATATCCATCATCAGATCAGGAACTGAAATTTTGCCAATTCGCCGGCTCTCCGCTTCAAATAGTACATAGGAACATTGTTTATAGGTCAACAAATCTTCTAAAAGCAAAGAATCAAACGTTTTTTGGTTATGCGTTTTTAGCCCGATTGCGCCAAATATGGAGCCTCTATGACCAGCGAACCCTTCAAGATCCAAGACAGGATGGCCATTAAGTTTCATTTTATGCAAAATGGCGGTTTTTCCACTGCCCGTATTTCCATGTAGTACGAATGACTGCGGCTCGAAGTGAATATCGTTTAGCTGCTCCACCACATATTGGCGGTATGCGCGATATCCTCCTGCTATCCGATAGACTCGAATTCCCATCAGAGATAATACGGTAGCTGTTGTTTTGCTTCTCATACCGCCGCGCCAACAGAAAACAGCCTTATTCCCGGATATTTCAGCGAATGTTTTGATAAATGCCGGCAGCTTTGCTGAAACAATTTCCAAGCCTCTTTCTTTGGCCGCTTGTTGGCTCACTTGCTTGTAGAGTGTTCCTATTTCTGCACGTTCTTGATCGTCAAAAAGCGGGATGTTTAAGCTGCCCGGTATGGATGCATCTTCATATTCTGAAGGAGATCTTACATCAATAAGAACGAGCTCTTTCCGGTTTCGAAGCTCAGAACACTCCTCGATCGTGATGTCTTGAAACATAGTATTTAACTCCTTATGTTTTTAGATTAAAGAACGACGATTTGACCTGGATTGTCAGCTGAAGCTTCACCGATTATACTCGCTTCCACTCCTGCTTGTTTGAGCTCATTCAGCATCTGCTCAGACTGCTCAGCTGATACAGCAATTAACAAGCCGCCCGAAGTGACCGCATCGCAAAGAATCCATCGATCGATCTGATCCATTGAATCAGGAAAAACGACGTCATTTTCAATATGTGCATAGTTGTTTTTCGTTCCGCCAGGTACAAAACCATTCTCAGCAAGTTCCCTTACACGAGGCAGCTTGAGTACCGCATCGTTCACTATTGTTATTCCGGCTTCGCTTCCTTTAGCCATTTCCAAAGCATGTCCGATTAAACCAAAGCCTGTTACGTCTGTACATGCATGTGTATCATATTTATTCATGATTTCAGCTGAAGTCTTATTTAATGCGGCCATCACATGAGTTAACCGCGTAACCTCTTCTACACTCAGCTGTTCCTTCTTAATAGATGTTGTCATAATACCGACACCAATTGGTTTTGTTAGTATAAGCTTGTCTCCGGGTCTGGCACCCGCATTGGTTTTAATTTGATCAGGATGAATAAGTCCGGTTACTGCAAGACCGAATTTAGGTTCCTTATCATCTATAGAATGTCCGCCTACAAGCGTTGCTCCAGCTTCTATTACTTTATCCGCTGCTCCACGCAAAATGTCTGTTAATATGCTTTTATCAAGCGTAGAAATCGGAAAAGCAACGATATTCAATACAGTTAGCGGTTTTCCCCCCATAGCATATATATCGCTTAATGCATTAGCAGCCGCTATTTGACCGAAAGAATAAGGATCATCTACGATTGGTGTAAAAAAATCAACGGTTTGAACTAATGCCAAATCATCACTAATTCGAAATACTCCGGCATCATCACTCGTTTCAAAGCCGACGAGCAAATTGGGATTGCGCTCTACGAACGGAAGGTTTTCTATAACTTGTTTTAAATCAGCTGGCCCAATCTTGCAGCCGCAGCCCCCTTTGCTCGATAGGGATGTTAGTTTTATCGTATTATTTGGATTCATTGAATTCGACCCTCTCATACATTCCAATTTTAAATCAATATTGAAATCGTACATGATAGTTAGAGCGAACGCAAATAATTCTATACTATTTAAAATAGTCGATAAGCTTTTTGGGGTGGAAACTCGATCGGTTATAAGTTAAAGTTTAATGAATCGAATTGCAATCGGTTACATAGTCGTAAAGTCTGAGAGCTATGCATGCAATTATTGAACGAAGGATACAACGTTATTTCATTATAGGAGTGTGGGGGAAATGGAGATGTCGACTAAACAAGGTACAGGTGCTTTTTATACTGGGAAATATCGCAATCTTTTTATGGAATACGGTTATAGCAGCGAGGAAATTCAAGCACGGGTTGAAGATACTTGGGAGCAATTATTTAACGTTGATGGAGATGCACGGATTTATTTCGAGGCCGGTGACGATATGGGTTATTTGCTGGATACCGGTAATATCGATGTGCGCACCGAGGGAATGTCATACGGGATGATGATGGCTGTTCAGCTTGACCGTAAGGATATATTTGATCGCATCTGGAAATGGACTATGACTTATATGTTTATGAAAGAAGGAGAAAATGCCGGCTATTTCGCTTGGTCCTGCAATACCGATGGAACTAGACGCTCAAATGGGCCTGCTCCGGACGGAGAGGAATATTTCGCGCTTGCCCTCTTCTTCGCTTCACACCGTTGGGGAGATGGCTCTGAGCCCTTCGATTACGGACATCAAGCTAGAAGCCTGCTTCATAGCTGCGTGCATAAAGGTGAGAATAATGATGGTTCCCCGATGTGGGAGCCTACTAATAAATTAATTAAGTTCATTCCAAACTGTCACTTTTCCGATCCATCCTACCATTTGCCGCATTTTTATGAATTATTTGCATTGTGGGCAAATCCAGCGGATCAAACTTTCTGGAAGCAAGCGGCAGACGCAAGCAGAGATTACTTGAAGCTGTCATGCCATCCTGTTACCGGATTAGCGCCAGAATATGCGTATTATGACGGGACACCCAATAATGAGCGAGGTTATGGCCATTTTTACAGTGATTCATACCGAGTCGCCGCTAATATCGGTCTAGATGCCGAATGGTTCGGCGTTGATGAGTGGGAACGCGAGGAGGCAAATCGGATTCAGTCCTTTTTCGCTGGCGTTGATCCTGCCGACTATAGGCGCTACACGATTGCAGGCGAGCCGTTTGAAGAAAAATCACTTCATCCCGTTGGTTTATTAGCGACAAATGCTATGGCCTCTTTAGCTGCCTCTGATGGATTGCATGCCAAATCGAGTGTTGAATTGCTGTGGAATACCCCTCTTCGCACTGGTGTCCGCCGCTACTACGACAATTGTCTCTATTTGTTCGCTATGCTTGCTCTGAGCGGCAACTTCAGAATGTGGATGCCTGAAGATAAGATGTAGCCATTATTATTCGTTGCATAAAGAAAGGTTGATCTCAATCATCATTTGAGATCAACCTTTTTTTGCTTAATGTCATGTATAGCGATTATAGAGCCGCTATTTTCTACGCTGCTTCAGACCGTCAAAAAATTTGGAGTGCTTTTTGCCACTTGCTCTTTGTGCTGCTTTTAGTTGCTCTTTCTCCTTCAGAGCCAGCCGTTCTAATTCACGTTTCATTTTCTTGTAATTTTCATAACGTTTCTTGTCCAATTTATTAGTTGCTAATGCCTCTTTAACCGCACAGCCTGGTTCGACCATATGTGTGCAATCATTATATCTACATTGTTTCATTAAACGATCAATATCATCAAAGCTGGAGTTCAATCCCTCTTCAGATGACCACAACTGAAGCTCCCGCATTCCTGGAGTATCAATTAACACGCCGCCATTAGGCAATACGACGAGCTCTCTATGTGTAGTAGTATGCCTGCCTTTATGATCGCTGTCACGAACCGAATTCACTTTGAGGTACTCTTCCCCAAGTAAGCTGTTAATCAAGGTGGACTTGCCTACTCCTGACGAACCGATCAAAGCTACTGTCAATCCATTAGACATATAGGGCATTAACGGTTCAATACCTTCATTGTGTAGAGCACTGATAATGTGAAAAGGAACGCTGCTATCCAAACCTTGTATTTCTTTAATTTTTTCATCTATATTGCTGCAGAGATCTGCTTTACTTAATATGATAACTGGGTTTGCGCCGCTTTCTTTGGATAATAATAAATATCTCTCCAATTTACGAAGATTAAAATCATTATTTAATGAGGTTACCAGAAATACAGTATCAATATTTGATGCTACGATCTGCTCATCAAAAATATCCCCGGCGGTCTTTCGAGAAAACTTACTTTTTCTTGGTAAAATGCTATGAATGATCGATATGTCTGTATTCTCTTTTAATACGACCCAATCACCTACGGCTGGATAGTCACTTCTACCCCTGGCACAATAATTCATTTTACCCGAAATCTCTGCGAGTAATGGGGTGCCTTCTGTATATACCGTATAAACATTTTTGTGTTCTATCACTACTCTACCAACTGAATATCCATGATCTTTGTATAGCTCAAAAGCGGATTCCAGCTGTTCATTCCATCCTAATTCTAATAATCCCATTCAATTCCTCCGATAATCAAATTTCTTTAAATCCCTTCATCATACAAGCCAATATAATTTTCATAGTACATCTCTCCTTCATTAATGATATTGAAAGCATAATTTGGTCTTACAAATCATTCAAGGTAAAGTTTAGTTATACTTGTTTGATCCGCTTTGCAGGTAGCACAGTTCTTCATTGTCATTTTCGCCGAGACCTTACTTGTAGATTATCAGAAGGCTGCCTGCGGCAGCCTTCTGATAATCCCTTAGTTTGTTTTTCTTCAATTGATTATTTAGCTGGAACAGGAGAAAGCTCACTTTCTACTACCCACTTATGATTCATTATTCTTTCTCCACCTGTTGTCGGAGTGTAATCGACCATATATACGGTTATTTTTTGAACTGAATCGATTTTGGCGGTTGCACCATACATCCCTTTCATATGATCTGCCTCCAATATGACTTTCGTTCCCGCCTTATAGGGCTTGTCCGAAGCATTCTTTATTTCTTCCTGAATGATCCATTCATGATTTTCCTCTCGGTTTCCACCTGTAGTCGGAGTATACGAAACAGAATAGACAGTTGTATCATAAGCACCCACAATCGTGGCTACGGCACCCCGCATCCCTTTCATATGGTCATCTTTAATTATGGCTTGGCTTCCAACTTTAAAGACGGGGTTGTCCGCTGTCTTTAATGTTTTAGGAACTTCACCTGAACTCGCATGTGAGCTTAGGCCCATATGTGGATGGTTCAATTGGTTTTCGCTGCTCATCACGTCATAACCACAAGTGACTAAACTAATGGCAGCAGCGAAAATAATAAGGGTCAAAATCTTTTTCATTTCATTTACCTCCATCATCTAATTTGTTCATCCTTACAATATTCCCTAAGATAGTCTTCTTTTAAACGGCATTCTGCCCTTATTATTAATTATGATTCATAATAAAGATTTCAACTAACTATAAATAAGTAACTTGACATTATATATTTAATCCGGTATTATTATCTCATATTCAAAATACTCAAATTAAAGACAGTTTGAGTATGGTTAAAATTAATCTGAAGCTTGAGAATAAATCCTTTCATCTGAGGGACTATTATAGAGATTAAACGACACCATGATGTTAGTGATGTTCTTAAGTTTAAAGATTTGATTGGTGGTGCAGCAAATGGGTTTTTTAGACAAATTATTCGGTAAAACAACTACTGAGGAGGAAATACCAATGTCAAAATTAAATATCGGAATTATTCTAGGAAGTACTCGTCAAGGTCGTGTAAGTCCACAAGTTGGTGAATGGGTGAAATCTGTCGCTGACAAGCGCGGAGATGCTAATTACGAAATCGTAGATATCGCTGATTTCAAGCTTCCCCTTTTAGGCGAGGCTGATGCTACTGAACAAGCAACAGCATGGAATACAAAGCTTGCCAGCTTAGACGGCTTTGTATTTATCGTTCAAGAATACAATCACAGTATATCAGCGTCATTGAAAAATGCTCTTGATTATGCTCGTGATGCATGGAACAATAAAGCAGCAGGTATCGTAAGCTACGGTTCTGTTGGCGGCGCCCGTGCAGCTGAGCATTTGCGTGGAATATTGGGAGAACTCTCAGTCGCGGACGTCCGTGTCCACCCGGCATTATCGCTTTTCACTGATTTTGAGAACGGAACTGTTTTCAAACCAGCTGATTTGCACCTAACGAACGTTAATGGCATGCTAGACCAAGTTCTCGCTTGGAGCGGCGCTTTGAAAACTTTGCGTTAATAATAAAAAATCCCTCACCTCTTATAATGAAGAGATGAGGGATTTTTTTCTGTTATTACATACCTTTAAACATGACAATTGTATCTTCAACCACTCTATATCCAACCTTCTCATAAAACTGATGCGATGGGTAATATTTGTCTGTTAAGAGCAAAACGCTATTTAAGTTTTTTGCTTTCAAGTCAATTTCAATTAGTTTCATGAATTGACTGCCTACTCCACTTCTTTGCATTTTCGCACTGACACAAAACTCATCGATATAATATTCCATCCCCTCTATCCAAGGCTTTCTCATACCTAGACTGAGTGCAATTATTTCCTTGTCAACGATAGCTACATACCCTAAAAAATAATTATTATTAAAGTGGTTTTCAAAAAAACGTTTAACTTGGTCTCTGGATTCGTACACATCGTTCCATGGCTCTCTCGTAAATACATCAATAAAGAGGTCCACGCATTCTTCTAGCATTCCTATTGTCATAGTGGTTACTACAATATTATTCATGGTCTGTCCTCTTTCCTTATCTGGATTTCATTTGATTCTGTTCGTTCATTTTGATATTTATATATTGTTTTATAAACCGATCGTAAAATGACTTTCAAATTTTCGATCTCATTAGGAAAAAAGTTTCTTATCGTGTTCATCGGCAGTGTCTCCTTATTGGTACTGCTCTACACAAAAAAGACCATGGCAACGATCACCATGGCCTTCTATCCCAGCATCACTAATTTTACAAACGATGCTTATACTAGCGGATATGTGGAGGCAGTGAATGTTGTGCTTTTGAATGTATTTAATTCATTTGAGTAGAATTCGATACTTTTCATCACTGTCACCCTCTCCATTAAAGTAAACTTATTCCAAAAATATAACTTGAAAAACCGCTGCTGTCAATGACTTTAGACTGGATTTTGAGACTTCACGTCCCTATATGCTGAACAATTATAATAAGGATACTCCATTTTCAGTTGAACTTCATTGGCGATCTCTTCGCCAAATAACGATTGAATGAAATATAGCCCCAAATCTAATGATGCCGAAACTCCGCCACCTGTAAAAATATTTCCATCCCGTACGAGACGGTCTTTAACGACCTCCTTACAATACGGCGATAATAAATCATATGCGGATGAGTTTGTTGTAGCACTCTTGCCCTCCAAGAAACCGGCTGCCCCTAAAATCAATGAACCCGTACAAACAGATACCTTATACTCTACATTGCTGGCGGTTTTGATCCAAGAAATAAAAGAGGAATCATTTCTTAATAGTCTAGTCGAATAACCACCAGGAATAAAAACCATATCATACTCCGATAAATCTGGATTGACATCATTAATTTTAATCGTCAAGCCGCGGTCGTCTGTAACTTCGGCTTTGTTAGAACAGAAATGCCAGGTTACATCTTCTTTCAATTTCAATATTCCAATCCAAGTAACTGCCTCATAAAATCCGACAAAATCCAATGCTGTCATTTGATCAAATAAAATAAATGCCATTTTCATAACCATACACCTGACCTCTCTCATTGGATAAAAAAAAGCATCTGATCCTTGATCAAATACTTCGCCCAGGCGTACGGCTTTTATCGGTGTGCTTCCTCATGGTACTCCATGTTTACGCCAGTTACACACCGTTTAATGATTGTAATTATATTACAATTAAAGCGTTTGAAAATCAAGTGAAAATATCAACCGTAAGCGGTTGTGATGATGAATCGTTATTTCCCTAGGAACATTTCTCTCGTGAATGCAATCCACTCTTTTGCAGCGATGGGCAAATAGCCTTCACGCTTCCATGCTATTGCCAATTGCCAAGGAATGAATGGATTAATCAAGGGTACAGCCTTCACCTTGCCTGAATCCAATGAACGACAGATCGTATCGGGCAGCATAGCAATGCCAAGTCCTGCACCAACCATCTCCCCTATAAAATCCCATTGCGAGCTCTCATACACTACGCGGGGCTCAAAGCCAGCTGCGCGGCATTCGTTCAAAATTCGGTGATGCAGAGCGAACTCGCTGCTAAACAGAATGAACGGCTCTTCCGAAAGCTCATCAAGCTCGATCCATTGTCTCTCTGCCAGTGAGTGCGATAAAGGAAGAATCACATTTAATCGATCCTCGACGATAGGAAACGAATCGAATATTTGTGAATCTACAGGAAGCAGCACTACTCCAACTTCAAGCGAGCCGTCCTCGATATACTCTTTAATTGTCCTCGCACCGTTCTCCACCAACTTGACTGTTATACCCGGGTAGCGCTCCTGAAATGCCTTGATGACACCGGGAAAGAAGCTTGGTCCCGCCATTGGAGGCAAGCCGATCCGGATGCTGCCTGTATTCAAATAAGTTAGATCGTTTAATTCAGATGACAGCTGGTCGAATAATTGAAGGATAGGAGCTGCGTACTTAACGATCGCTTCCCCTGCCTCCGTCAGCTTGATTTGATTGCCATGCCTAACGAATAAGGAAACGTTCAACTCATTTTCCAAATTTTTAATAGACTTACTGATTGTCGGCTGTGTGATATGCAGTGCTTCCGCTGCCTTAGTGAAGCTGTTATGGCGTGCTATTTCAGAGACATGCTGCAAATGGTGAATATCCAATCGATCCAACCTCATTTCCATAGATAAATGGAATGAAAACCATTCTATTTATTCATTTTACCTATGTGAATTCATTCTGTATACTTAGATAAGAAAGGAGCAGTACATTCATATGAAATCTCTTCTTAGAACAATCATCCAAGTATTATTTTTTATCCTTCTTGCTAAGTTATCCGATTCGCTCGTTATATGGCTGCATCTACCCATTCCCGGCAGTATTGTAGGCATTATATTTTTGTTCGCACTGCTTGAATTTAAGATCATCCGGCTTGACTGGATCGAACTCGGCTCCAAATGGCTGCTGTCTGAAATGCTTTTATTTTTCATTCCTGCAACAGTTAGTATCATTAATTATAAAAGTTTGATTGCTGCAAACGGAATTCAAATCCTCATTTCCATTATAGGCAGTACTCTTCTTGTCATGCTATGCGCTGGGATGATAGCTCAGCGAATTTCGGAGCGGAAAGAGAGGAATGCGGCATGATGCAATCCATATTCTGGCTTGTTTTTACTATTGCGATCTATGGGGCTGCAAAGCGAATCTACAGAGCATATCCAAAGGTTTATTTGACTCCATTACTCACTACACCAATTGTCATTATTACGATCATCGCTTTGTCAGGGGTGACGTTCGATACCTACGATAAAGGAGCAATTTGGTTGTCCGATTTGGTGGAACCCGCGACGATTGCTCTTGCAGTGATGCTCTATAAACATTTGGATGTGTTAAAGAAAAATGCTAAGGCGATCATCGCTAGTGTATGCTGTGGAGCTATCACTGCTTTCTTGACCACAGCGGAACTGGTTCACATGTTCGGGCTAAAGTATGATCTGATGGCAAGCCTTGCCCCGCGAACTGCAACGACGCCAATCGCCGTTTCCGTATCTGGAATTATAGGGGGTGTTCCGACGATTACCGCTGTCGCAACCTTAATTACCGGACTGGTTGGCCTTACTCTAGGACCACTTATCGTGAAGTGGTTAAGAATCAACAGCCCAATCGCCCAGGGCATTTTATTTGGAACCAGCGCCCATTCGGCCGGCATTAGCAAAGCATTCGAATATAACGCAATCGCAGGTTCGATCGCTAGTCTCGCTATGATGTTAACTGCTTTCGTCACGCTTCTGATCGCACCTTGGCTTATTACTTTCTTTCAATAAGCAGCAAATAAGACACCTCATATGGGTGTCTTATTTGCTGTCTAGAAATTATGGATATGCTCGATCAGTTCACCCAGATCATCAATAATCGCGTCTGCTTCAATTGGCATAGCATAGGGATTGCTGCGTTTCCAAATAGCTCTCATCCCTGTATTTCGGCTGGCTTGTATATCGTTTTCTGGATGATCGCCAATAAACAAGGCCTCATTCGGACTTACACCGAGCTTAGATAGTGCTCGAAGAAAAATGGCAGGGTCCGGTTTGCGAATTCCTTCCCATTCGGAAATAAGCACCTCATCGAAAAAGTGATCGATGCCTAATGCAATGAAATTATCAAATTGAAATTGACCGAAACCGTTTGATACAAGTGCAATCTTAATATGGCTAATCTTAAGTTGATTCAACATACTCATTAGATTAGGATATCCAACGCAATGCTCCTTAAATCTATTCACATAATCATGCAGCAGCTCTTCCCAGCTTAAGCCTTTGATTGAAAACTCCTCAATAAGCTGTTGATATACTTTATCTTTCCATACATAACCATGATTATCCAGCGCAATAAAACTTCTCATATATTCACCTTTGTCAATCTCGTGAAGCTGAGGAAGACGATTGTACTGATTGTGAACAAATAATGCCAAAGAAGTATCACGGTCCAGCAGAGTGCCATCTAAATCGAAGAGCACAGCTTTAATAGGCAATCTACCACTCCTTTCCCTATTGTTTGATAGATGAAAATCAGGATCACGCTGATGCAGCTCTTCGTTGTTTGAACGTCAAAGCTAGTGCAATCAATAAAAGTAAGGGTACAGCAATTGAAACGATTTGTACTTGCAGTGGTACCAATCTTGTATTTCCAAGTATTTTCACTGGGATTGCATGACTGGACGTGATATTAAGGCTATCTTTTGAAAGTACCGTCGTATATAAATAATAATCTGCTGAATAAACTAATTTAATCGGCAGCTCTACTATTTTTTCCTCATGCGGACTTATTGTACCGATGGTGATCGGTTGGTCTGCACTATAATCCTCTAAGTTGACAGTCCAGGTTTTGCTAATGTTCGCCATCGTAATATAAGTAAAAACATCTTTAATCTCTTTATCGGTCATATTTTTGACACTAATCTTAATATTAACATCTTTTCCTGGATAATCTGTAATTTGTTCTGGAGAAATAATTTTGATTTGGAATATGCTTGTGTTCTCCTGTGATTCAGCGCTGCTGATCTGCGGTACCATTAACAGAATGAGCATTAGCAATAGTGAAATTAGTTGTTTATTCAAACTATTCACCTCCTAAAAAGTCGACTTTTTTCGAAATAAGCAGTGATACCGATAAGGCGAGGACAAAGAATACGAATACAGGCACCATCCCGACGAGAATGTCGAGCGCGCCTAGTTTATTAATAAATAAATCTTTCATTGTTTTCATACTGGCTGAGATTGGACTATAGGATTGAATTAGCTTTGCAAAGCCGGCTTTCTTCATTGTTGTCGACAGAAACATGGGTACGAGTGTGATGAGAAAAATCATAAGTCCTACAATCATCGCATTTTTGGTAGAAGCAAGAATTGTCGAGAATATTAAAGCGATCGAAGAAAACGAAATGACCAGGACGGTCCCTACAACATATAAATAAAACAAAATAGTTGGCAGCATTGATGTTCCATTTGACAGTACGATGAAATAGGGCAGTGAGATAAGAGTAACAGTGAGCCAAAATACTAAAATGGCTATCAGCTTTCCAATTATGATCTTTCGTTTGGTTAAAGGAGTCAGAAGAAGACTTTCCAGTGTCCCCTTCTCCTTCTCTCCTGCTACCATCGTCGATCCGATAACCATAGAAATGAGAATATTTATACCGAGAAGCAGCTTGAATGTAGTCATAACGATCGAAGGTTGATCCAGCAGGCTCAATTCTTTCACTGAAATGAAGCCGAATGACATGATGCTGAGAAGAATAGAAACAATGAATAAAAAACCGATTCCTTTCCTCGAGAAAATATGTTCTTTCGTTTCTTTCTTCACTAATTCATAGATCATGTTTGGATTCTCCTCTCTTCTCATCCGTCAAAAAGAAGAATACATCTTCTAAATTCACGTTTTCCTTCTCAATCATGGCTTCGTATGTTGTTAACAAGCTTGGAATCGTGTCTTCAACAAGCAGGCTGCCTCTTTGAACGATAGCAACTCGATTGCATATTCTTTCGATATCTTTCAATAAATGTGATGTAATAAAAATAGTTACTCCCTGTTCCTTGTTCAATTGCACCAATATATTCTCTATATCCTTTTGGCCTTGCGGATCAAGACCTAATGTCGGTTCATCTAGGAAAATGATTTGCGGCTCGTGGAGCAGAGTTCGAGCAATCCCCAATCTTTGCTTCATGCCTCTTGAATATTGATGAATACGAATATTTGCTTTCTCCGTTAAATCGACCATTTCAAGTACATCATTCGTCCTCTGTATCCGGCTTGCTTTATTCATGCCGTAAAGCGAGGCAAAGAAGAGCAAATATTGTTTGCCGGTCATCCACTCATAATAACCATGAGATTCAGGCAAAACACCGATATTGTTCTTCAATTCTTGTTTACCTTTCGATACTTCGCGATCATTAAAAAATACCATACCTTCTGTTGGCTCAATAAGACCTGTGAGCATACGGATTGTTGTTGTTTTACCAGCACCATTCGGTCCAAGAAAACCGTAAATATCCCCTCTTCCAACATTCAGATCCAAGTGCTTCACTGCTTCATAATCATTGTTGTACACCTTTCTTAATCCAATTGTTTTTATCATGTAACCACTCCTTTAAAAGAATCCTGTATGATGAAACTACTATAATCGTTAGAAATGAGATTACGGTGTGAGTATCGTTGAGAGGAATCAATTAGAAATAAAAAACCCCAATTTCTCTATAAAGAAAAGAGAAATTGGGACTCTTTTAACATTCTTGAAAATGGTCTATTGCTCTGCTCTCGGTGTCACATCTTTTCTCGTTTTGGTTAGGTAAACAACAAGGATGACAATAATAACGAGAAAAATGGCACTTGTTCCTACAGTTCCGAGTCCAAGACCGCCATCATCAGGCGACTGAGAGAGATAATCTCCGAAAGAAGCGCCGAAAGGACGAGTTAGGATGTATGCGATCCAGAATGAAAGTACAGCATTCCATTTAAATGTATAATGTCCAAGTGCAACTACTCCAATCATCAAAGCAAACAGAGACAATGAGGTCAAATATCCAAAATTAAGGCCCTCCGCGATAAGGTCTCCTGCCGCAGTACCCAATGCGAAAGTGAACAATATAGCCAACCAATAAAATAATTCTCGTTTGACCGTATAGATCGAATGAATAGACAATGTTTTTTCACTTGCATACCATACTGTAAAGATTGCAGCCAGCACTACGGTAAATATGATTGTAGTGGTCTCAAGAGGGATATTAAAGTTGTCGGTGAGGTTGTCCGTGATTAAGGTGCCAACTACACTAATAAGTAATACGGAAAGCCAATAGACCCAAGGTACGTATTTATTTGCTCTGAACTGAATGAACAGTGCAATAAGCAAAAGTCCGCCTAAGATAAACGTTGTATTAGTCAATCCTAGATGAAGATTTGCGTTAAGCAGGTCTGCCGCTGTCTCCCCCATTGTAGTGGCCATTATTTTGATCAGCCAGAAGAAGATGGTCACCTCTGGAACTTTGTTTAATATCGCATTGCCACGGAATGGAGCTGCTGTGTCTCCGTTTAACGTGTTTGAAAATTTCTGGTTCATATACATTCTCCTCTCACATAAAAGCATTATTAACCTAATGCGCATATCATATTCCACAATTATGAGAATACAGTGAGAGGTTTAACTTTTTTGAGCAAAACAAATCAATTCGAGGTCATTTTTCAAAAAAAATACACCACTATTACTAGTGATGTAAGATGCTTATTGTATGTAATGTTACCCTAATTATTTAGCTTTCATTCTATTATTTCTCGGATTATGCTCAACTTCGGCCAACCCCAGCTCTTCCATTAATGGTGGGATATACATTCCGAATCGTCCGCGCAGCCCCTTCTTTAAGCCATACCAGCCGCCAACCGGATTATCCTCTGAGCGTCCCCAGTATTCCACAGTTCCCGATTTCGCAGGCTTTTGTTCGTCTGTGCTGCCCAGCTCCATCCAATCTCCGTGTTCCTTTAGCATGTTATGCAAATCAGCAAGACAGCGGTATTCATAATGCAATACCGTTTTCCCAACTGTACATACGATTATTTCTTTGCCATCTTTTTCGCTTTTGTACATTTCATATTCAGAAGTTTGAGGCGGCGTTTTTAGTTTCCATGGGTTTTCTTTTGTTCCTGTTTCTGCTGTCATTTTCCAAACTCCTTTTTGATGTGAATGATGAATGGCTTGTTTAACATTATAACATCCAGCTTATCCTTTGGAGACACGTTTCGCAATGAAATGTTGGTAAAAGCCGATCGAAACAGCTAGCCATGTTCCACTTCCTAAATAGGCTCCTACAACATCACTAGGGTAATGGACTCCCAAATAGATTCGGCTAATCCCAATGGCTAAAATCATTACAGAAGTACAACTTACCAGTAAAATACGTGAAAATGTGCTTTCAGCATGCTTCCACAGCAAAAAACAAAGGACGCCATAGAGGGTAAATGCAGCCATGGAGTGACCGCTCGGGAAGCTATATCCACTCACATTCTCCACAATTCGATGCAGGGTTGGCCGTTCACGATGAAATATTAACTTTAAAATAACGTTCAAAAGCGATGAACCGATGATGACACCAATGAAAAAAAGCAATTCCCAGTGAAATTTCAAAACAGCATATAAAACGATCCCAATTGCAATGATAATAATGGATAACGGAATTCCTGAACCTATATAAGAAAAAAACAACATGATTTGCGTTAACGCGTCGGATTGTTGACTTTGGACGATGGAAATTATTTTGTTATCGAATCCTGAAATCGCTTGTTTGGCGATTAAGATTGCGATAGATGCAAAACCCGCTGCGCAAATCACGCTTAATACAAATGTTCGTGTAAATAACCATTTCACGTTTATTCAGTACTCCTCGGCAATTTTATTGTAACAACTGTTCCATGATGCTCTCTGCTCGTAAGTGATATAGTTCCGTTATAAGCTTCAACCAGGCGCTTGGCTATCGATAGTCCTAATCCGCTTCCTCCTACTTTGCGGCTTCTTGCTTTATCCACGCGATAGAAACGATCGAATAGCTGGGGAATGTGCTCCTCAGGAATACCGATGCCGTTATCCGTAATTTGTATTTGAATTTCTTTGTCCTTCGTAATGCTCCCTGAAATAACAATATTTTTTTGATCTCCTGAATACTTAATGGCATTATCCATTACAATCATAATGATTTGTTTGAAATGATGTGCAGAAATGTCTAGCGTAACATTGGATAAAGATTGAGTTTTCATTTCAAATAGGAATGCTGGATGAATGACAGAGAAATCATCTACTACCTTAGTTAAAATCAAACAAGGATCGGTTTGATTCTGTCCAGGAAGAGGCTCTGCATGTGAAGAAGCAAGCAAGTCTTGTGTCAACCCTTTCAGGCGAGCCAGCTCTTCTAATGAAGCGTTTAATGATTCGTTTAATATGGATGGATCATCTTTCCCCCATCGTGAGAGCATTTTTAGATGTCCTTCAATAATGGCAATAGGTGTTCTGAGTTCATGTGAAGCATCTTCAACAAATTGGTTTTGTTTCTTGAAGGAGCCTTCCAGCCGATCCATCATCTCATTGAATATTTGGCTAAGCTTGGATAATTCGTCCCGGTTATCAATAAAGTCGACTCTTTGGGATAAACCATTGTATTTAATGTTTCCCATTGTTTCCGTTAATTGTGCAATCGGTTTTACAAATTGTCTGCCAAGCAGAATGCCGCCGAACGTACTGAAAGCAATTCCGCCTAATCCCCCAATAGCCATAATGAGCAAAAGAAAATGGTTTAGCTTTTCGTAATTTTCTAATTCCCTTATGATTTCAATTGTTCCTGTCAATGAACCAATATGAATCGGGCTTCTAACAATAAGCAGATGATCTTGGCTGTGCCAAATACTTGTTAACTCCCTTGTGCTAACGGCTTTCGGCAGTACCCACTGATCCGGTAAACCTTCATTAATCGTTAATAGAGGCTTTCCACTCTCATCTAGCACACGTATTAATTGATTATTCTGATTCACCTTTTCCAGAAAGCTTCTGCTTGCAGACACATCTCTAGCTTCATTGTCTTCGTAGTAACCGATAATTTCATCCATTCTTTTCTTGATCGCATGCTCTTCTTCTAAGAGCATCCACCTGTCAAGTACTACAAATTGCACTAGATTATATAACAGAAAGAAAAAGCACATCCATAAGGAAGTCCATACGGTAATTCTCCATTTGATAGGAAGAGCATTTATTTTCATAATCATTTTTTTCATAATCGCATCACATATCCAACGCCTCTAATGGTCTGAATATAGTTATCTTCCCCTGAATCATTCAATTTATTTCTCAAATATCGGACATATACATCGACTACATTTGTTTCAACTTCCGTATTATAGCCCCACACTTTATCCAATAAACTGTCCCGAGATAATACTAAATTGATATTTTGCATAAACACAGCAAGCAAATCGAACTCTCGCTTAGTAAGGTTCAACATTTCATCTGATTGTTTGACAATTCTTGTGTTGAGATTAAGTACGAGATCGCGGAAAGAAAGAACGGCCAGCGCCTCTTCACTGTTCTCGAATCTTCGGAAAAGCGCGCGCATCCGGGCAAACAACTCCTCAATCGCAAACGGCTTAGGGATATAATCATCCGCGCCACAATCCAAGCCAAGTACCCGATCTGTTAAATTATTTCTTGCTGTGAGCATAATAATTAGTGTTTTTTTGAATTTTCTAATCTCCTGGCACACGTCTATCCCATTTATTCCGGGAAGCATGACATCCAGCAGAATCATATCCCAATCTTGTTCGAGAGCGAGCTGAAGTCCACTCGTTCCATCATAAGCGATCACGACTTCATATGATTCATGAACAAGCTCAAGCTCAAGAAATCTAGCAAAATTAGGCTCGTCCTCGACGATCAGAATTTTTTTCATAGCTTCTCTTTGGGCTCCTTTCCAATAATACAAATCTTATTCATATATTTTTATACTCTAACAGACTTAAATGAAATCATTATGAGAAAAATAACGGAAGAGCTGCATACCTACTTAAGAAGTTTCTGGCAATATCGTTAACAAAATGCTGGACTTTCTCACTTTAATCCTTTTTGGAAATTGTAGTCAAGCTTCTTATAAACTCTAACTGACACATTCTTCTCATCAAAAACTCAGAATCATTTGATAAATTGTAAAGAAAAAAAGGATGAGTGCATATATGAATTATTCATTGTTTCATTTCATTAATTCTCTTGCAGGACAATACGGCTGGATTGACGGTCTTATGGAGATATTCGCACAAGATATTGTATGGATTATGTTAGCTGTAGTCATTTGGCTTTGGTTCACGGGCAAAGAGGACAATCAGAAGTTAGTTTTCTATACATTTCTCTCGTCTTCTGTAGCATTAATATTAGCAAGTATGCTTATATCACCGATGGTAAATCACGCAAGACCGTTCGTCGAGCATCAGGTTCTGCAATTAATTCCACATGCTCCTGATGCTTCCTTTCCGAGCGATCACGCGACGTTAGCTTTCACCATAGCGTTTAGCGTCTTACTCGTAAAGCGGAAGCTCGGATTATGGCTGCTTGTTCTGGCCGTTGTTACAGGGGTTTCCAGAGTATATGTCGGTGTTCATTATCCAGCCGATATTGCAGGCGCTATTGCCTTATCATTACTCATTAGCTTTATTATGTATAGGCTTAGCGGATTGTTGGATTTCATACCTTTATCACTTATTCGTGTATATCGTACGATAACAGGACGAATTTTCCGCACCTATGAAAAGTAAGAGTCAAAAAATAACGTCTGCGAAACTAAAAAAGAAACTGCTGGAATATGTATTCAGGCAGTTTCTTTTTTTATAATTGCTTAACTTTATGTGCTCGATGCCTTGATTTCTCAGCTTTGTTTACGCCCCGTAAATAGCAGCAAAATAAAGGATATCAAAATGATCGAGCCCGTCCAAGCCCAAGCCATTGCTGCATTGCCGGAATCAACCGCCACATAAATAGCTGTAGGAACCGTTTGTGTTCTGCCTGGAATATTACCGGCTATCATTAATGTCGCCCCGAATTCGCCTAGACCGCGAGCAAATCCGAGAATAAAGGCGGCTAGAATGGATCGAAAGGTTAAAGGCAGTGTAATATACCGAAACACTTGCCATTCATTAGCACCGATAGAGCGGCCAGCATCCTCTAAATCACGATCTATGGATGAGAACCCCATCTTCATCGTCTGATAAACAAGCGGGAAAGACACAACAACTGAAGCGACAACTGCTGCCCACCACGAAAAAATAATCGGTGCAGCAAAGAGCCATTCAATGAAATGTCCGATAAAGCTTCTGCGTCCAAGTATAAGTAATAGCAAAAAACCAACAACAGTTGGCGGCAGCACCAACGGCAGCATAAATACCGTTTCAAGCAGCAGCTTTCCTCTAAACGAACGTCGTGACATCCACCAAGCAATGGCTACTCCAGATAGAAGGACAAGTATGCTGGATAAGGAGGAAATTTGAATGGAAAGCTTGATTGGTGACCAATACTCATGCCAGTTCATAATCGACTCAATTAATTCGGAACGGAAAAGCCGTATTTAATGAAAACATCCAATACTTCTTTCGTTTGCAGATAAGAATAGAAATCTTCCGCTTCACTGCTGTACTTTGTCGCTTTAACAATTCCAATCGGATATTCGATTGGAGAATAGGTTGTTGGATCAACAGAGAAAGCGATCTTTACCTTATCTGAGGTTAAAGCGTCTGTCTTGTAGACAAATCCAGCGTCGGCATTGCCTGTCTCTACATATTGCAGCACTTGTCTTACGTCTTTCCCTTGAACCGTTTTGGATTGCAATGCATCCCATATTTTACTATTCGTAAGGGCTTCCTTGGCATAATTCCCTGCTGGAACACTTTCGGGAATGCCTATTGCTACGTTTTTAACTTCTGTTTTTGTTAAATCAGAAATACTTCCAACGGTAACGCCATCTGTTGGAATAACGACAACCAGCTCGTTGTTCAATAAGCTTTTTTGCTTATTTGTATCAATCAATTGTTTGTCAACGAGCGCTTTCATGTTCTTATTAGCTGCGGAAAGAAATAGGTCTGCAGGCGCTCCCTGCTCGATCTGCTGCTGCAAAGCTCCAGACGCACCGAAATTAAACTGTAATGTTATGTTTTTATGTTCGGATTCGTAAGTGGTTTGGATTTCCTTCAGCGCATCTGTCAAACTTGCTGCTGCGGAAATCGTTAATTCCACTTTACTTGCAGGCTTCTCGACATTGGCAGGCGTGTTCTGTTCAGCACCGCAAGCGGCCAACACGATTGTTAAGGCAAACATAATAAACATAACCATACTGCTTTTAATATTTTTGAACATTTCATGCCTCCCATCGTGATAATTAGATATAACTAGATATAAATGATATTTATTATACCTAGCAACTTATTATGTTGTAAACCCTCTCAAAAAACATTACCGATTAATTATGATACAATAGAGTTCAGAAAATATGCGGGATGACGACGATCAAGGAGGCTTCTAATGCCCAGCGAAATATCTTATACGACCGAAGAAATCGCCAAACTGCTTAAAGTTTCCAAACTAACCGTTTATGATTTGATCAAAAAAGGCGAGCTCCCCTCTTATCGTGTTGGCAAGCAAATGCGAGTGGACGAAACCGATTTGGAAGCTTATAAAAAACGAGCTAAAGGAATGATGGTTTCCGACCAACCCGTAAAAACGGAGCCTGCTACACCATCGGTCTCGCCCTCATCCATAAATGGCCTACGTCCGATAGTGATTACAGGCCAGGATTTCAGTCTGGATATTTTGGCGAAGCATATGGAAAAAAGTATTTCCCATATACGGCCGCTGCGTTCTTATGTAGGCAGCCTCGACAGCTTAATTTCGATGTACCGTGGTGAGTCCGATATTGTAAGCACTCATCTTCTGGATGGCGATACGGGTGAATACAACATCCCTTATATTCGTAAGCTTCTTATCGGTTCATCTTATATAGTCGTTAATCTTCTTTCTAGAAATGCCGGGTTATACGTGAAGGCTGGCAATCCTTTTAATCTTAAAGGTTGGTCCGACTTAGACCGCCAAGGCCTACGCTTCGTGAATCGAGAGAAAGGCTCTGGTGCGCGTGTTCTGCTGGATGAACAGCTACGGCTGCTGGGCATCAAGTCCGATCAGCTCTACGGTTATGATCATGAGGAAAGCAACCATCTCGCAGTCGCCTCCAAGGTAGCATTAGGAGAGGCCGATGTAGGTGTTGGTATAGAGAAAGCGACTTCCATTGTGAGTGAAATTGATTTTATACCTTTGATTCAAGAGCGCTATGATCTGGTCATGCTAAAAAAACCTTCCAATCTGACTTGGATTCAATCGCTGCTGGATATCCTTCAATCTGATGAATTCAAAAAAGAACTTCAGACGATACCAGGCTATGATCTATCTAGAACCGGGGAAATTTTATTCGAGTCATAAAGCGAAGAACGGATAAAGCGGCAATCTAGGATCCAATAAAATCCTAGACTGCCGCTTTTTTGAGATATCCTCAGATTTAACATCAAAATATGAAATAATGCATTACGTTATGATGCTTTTAGTGTATGGGTTGCGAGTCATTTTGTATATCAAGCGCTGCTTGAGTTTATGTTTATTAATACCTGTTCACATCAAATTTTTGTTGCTAAATGAGATGCTATAACTATACTTTCTCTGCTACTCTAAACATATGCCCATTAATATCTCGGAAGGTAAATTCCTTCACTCCCCATGGTTTATGCTCTATTTCGTGAACAATTTCTACTGATTTATTTTGATAGCTTGTATATATTTCATCTGCATTCTGCACAAATAAATATGAGTGTGCTCTATATGTTGAAAAAGATTCTCGGACATCAAGATGAAACTCAATTTCACCGCATTGTATAGCTGCATAGCCATTGTCATTCCAAATCCAAGCTACTTTAAATCCTAGGACGTCCCTATAAAATGCAATTGAATCATTCATATTAAGTACTGGTATAATAGGAATTTGACATTGAATGTATCCCATATTAAATACTCTCCTTATCCTTGACTGGTTTAGACTTTCAATTCTTACAACCCAGTAACCAAAAAGCCATAAGCAATAATTACCATCAGGAAACAGCTAACGTTATACTGAAAAAGTGAATCAAAAGATCATCCCCTTATGATATTCATTACGTTTCCTTTTTCAAGCTCTTTAATTCCTCTATTATTACATTCAGTCTTTCTATCATTCGTTCATCGTTTTCAAGCTTTTTCTTAAGCTTAACCTCGATCATGGCGATTCCTAAAATAATGATGATGAAAAATACAGTAAATAGTATGAAAATTTCCATTGTATTGAAAGTCTCTCCCTTCAAGAAACTTTAGTACTAATTACTGCTTATTGTAATGAGTCGATTGTCTGGGTGCCATTCAATTTTGTTATCAAGGGCCTCTATAACAAAACGCAAAGGCACCATGGTCATTGTATTCACAATCATTGGAGGATAAGCTAATGTTACAGCCCTGCCATCGATAAATGCTTCATTCTGTCTTATCGTAAGATTAAGTATATGATTAGCATTTGATATTGTCATTTCCCCCTGCACATATTCTACTTTTGCACCAAGTTCATTGAATGTGCTGCGCAGCGGCACAAATGTAACTCCTTTATATATATACGGGTTAGTGGTCAGTGAAATCGTCTTCCCATTAAGTTCAACCGTAATGGCTTTCTTAACCTGTCGCAGCTTCGACTCCATTTCCTTGGATGGGACGTTCATTTGATTGTAATAGTCTACCACTGATTCATTGCCTGCTATAGATCCGAATGGAACCTTAGTCCATAGCGTTCCATCTGACTTTACAAACATAAATTGGTCTTGATTAAGAGATTGGACCGCAAGCAGCTTTACGTTCGAGATTCCTGAAAGTGGAGCAGGGTCTTGGTATTCACCATAATAACTAACTAATCCAGAAACCGTTCCATCTGAAGACAGAGCTGCACAAGCAAAAGTACCACAGCTAATATCGGTGACCGCATTCAACCGTTTTGTGAGTTTTAAATCTTTCTTTATTTCCCAGACAGTACCATCCTTACAAAGCACAACCGTTTTTTCCCACGTGCCAGCTACTTTTTTTGCAAGAACTCCATCAAGCTTAACTGGGGCCAATAATTTCGGCATATCAGAACCCCAGCCGTAATAATGACCCCATATCCACGTCTCTCCTTGAGAATTAATGGCTGCCGATAAGAAACTTCCAGCATGGACGGACACGATATTTCTAAGTCCAGGCACTTCTTTCGGAACATAGGCTTCACTTATCCTTTTCCGATAATCTTCAGGCTTGTAAGTGTTTAGGTCAATGCGTCCTAATTCGCCAAAATCGCTGCTGCCCCACGTCCATACTTTTCCATCCGATTTCAATGCCAGATGATGTCCTTGATTGGAAGCGATATCAATTACATTTGAAAGGTTATTGACCTGTGTAGGCGAAATGATAGAAATATCTACTTTTTCATTAAAAGTGTCATTCCCACTAATTCCATTCCCATTACTTCCCCAATACCAAACAGTACCGTCCTTACGGAGCGCCATACTGTATCCACTGCCCGCTTGTATTTTTGCTGCGTCCCGGAAAACAGCTACAGCGGCCGATTTAAAGCCAATTGTCCCATCCCCTAGCTCCCCATTAAAGTTGTTTCCCCATGCCCATACGGTTCCATTCTTGTCTAATGCCAAGGCATGTTGATTTCCCAATTCAATCTGCGTAATATCTTTGAGCTCATTAGAACTGCTATCAGAAGCAGCATTTGCGGGAGCGGTTAAAAGCAATATAACTGCTAAAAAAATAGCAAGACCTGCAGCCCCATTATTTATTTTTTTCACACTCATCATCTCCTTCTCCACCTTTTTTGAAACGATCTTTAGTTAAGCTAAGCTTTACTTAAATAGCTTCCTGCTGGCACTTTATAGAGTACATAATTCCGTGTCCACATCGTTCCTGTAATAATGATCTTTTCTTTGTTCCCGAAAAATATTCCCGAACCTTCATAAGCGATATATTCCAGTCCTTGATCTTCCATCCTTCTTATCATTTTGTTTCTGCCGTCCTCTTGGTTCCCTTCAAAGCCTATCCAATAATATCCATTATTCAGAGCCAATTCCACGAGCTCTTCATTACTCCCTTTCAATTTATCAACGATCTCTTTCTTAGTCCCTCCTTCGAAAGGAAGCGTTGGATAATAACCTTTACTGGAATAAATCCACAAGCTCACTGCTCCAAAAACGACAACCAAAGACAAAGAGACAGCCGTAAATACTACAAGCCTATTTTTTTTATGTTGATACCTCTCGAACGGAATTTGATATAACTTTTTCTTCATCATTGCCACCCACTAAGTAATGTCATTTGTGATTTCCTAATATTTACTTATATATGTAGACGAAAATGGTTGTAAAAGGTTTCGTACAGGAATGTTAATCGTTTCGTTATCTTGCTTTTACATTCATAAAAACATACAAACGACCATTTCAGGGGATATAATGTTTACTGAGGTGATTGATATGTCGAATCAAACAAATCGACAATCTGAAATTGAATGCCGTAGTAATGTAGATGGTGAGGAATCACTTACGGAGGAAAAATGGCAAGCCATACTAAACAATGATGCTTCTTATGAAGGCCGTTTTTTTTATGCGGTCAAGACGACAGGCATTTTTTGCAGACCCTCCTGCAAATCCAGACCACCCAAAAAAGAAAATATCGCTATATTTCAAACCGCGGAACACGCACGCTCCGCCCATTTCCGTCCATGTAAGCGATGCAAACCTACCGGCCAACGATTGCCGGATGACGAATGGATCACATTGGTTACCGATTATATAGATATAAACTATATGGAGTCATTAACATTGAATCAATTGGCAGACATCTGTCATGGCAGCTCCTATCATCTGCATCGGACTTTCAGAAAGGTCAAAGGCATGACTCCCGTTGATTATATTCAGCAGACAAGGATTGATCATGCAAAAGCGCTGCTTATTCAATCAAAGAAAGCCATATCAGAGATTGGCGAGTGCGTAGGCTTGTCAAATACCCCTTATTTTATAACGCTCTTCAAGAAAAGAACAGGCTATACGCCTGCAAGCTTTCGTCAAATGAAAATTCACAACATCCAGGAGGATAACAATAATGAGGAATAAAACGAATAATACGATTTATTGGGCAGCATTCGAGCATGGGGATTGCCGTATTCATATCGCCGCTACGGCAGATGGGATTTGTTTTGTAGGGTCCGAGAATCAATCATTTAATGAACTCGTCACTTGGTCTAATTCTCGTTTTCCGGGCAGTGTGCTCGTTCAAGATGATAATCGGCTCTTGCCATATTCAATTGAGCTTTTGGAGTATTTACAAGGAACGCGCAAAAGCTTTACCATTCCTTTCGATTATTATGGAACGCCTTTTCAAATGGATGTGTGGAACGCATTATGCAGCATTCCATATGGACAAACTTATTGTTATTCCGACATTGCGAATCAGATACAGAAACCAGCAGCCGTTCGTGCAGTCGGTACAGCTATTGGTGCCAATCCCCTCTTGATTGTAGTGCCATGCCATCGCGTTATCGGTAAGAACGGCGCTCTAACCGGCTACCGCGGCGGCATAGCAATGAAAAAGAAGCTGCTGCAGCTGGAGCAAGCTGAATAGCTTATGCTGCTGCAGCTTCCATCATCGAAAGGGAGAACTCACAACTATTAAGTCTGCTTTGATGCTAGAAATGCGAGAATGGAATCATTTACAAATATAGGACTCTCTCTTAACATATGAGGCCTGTGGCTGCCACCTGGGACAATAAGATAATCCGACCCGTTTATAAGAAAGCTCAATCTTTTCAGTTTATCCTCCAAAGCGAATGTGTCGTGTTCACCAGCGATAAGTAAAACTGGACAGCTTATACGGCTTAGCTGCTCTTCCGATAGCTGAGGATACATGCGCCAATCTAACGCACTTTGTCGCATGTATTCCTGCCAGTTACCTCTATGGGCTTCCTCATGTCTTTCAATCATCTGATTAATAAAGTCCTGTTGCCCAGTATGAACAAGCCATTCCGGTTCAAATTCCTCTGCTCCAGTAGGATCGCAAAACCCGCTGGTACCTATTGTAGTCAGGCTAGCCACTCGGTCTTGATGGTGTACCGCGATATACAATCCAACATTTGCTCCCAAACTGTAGCCGATTAGATGTGCCTTTGCAACATTCATTTCATCCATATATTTCACAATATCATCAGCTAATTGGGGACTGCTCCATTCTAAGCTCTCACATCTTGTTCGGCCATGGCCTCTGAAATCCGGGAAATAGCACGTATAATATTTTTGGAAATCTAGTATTTGACTTGCAAAAGCTAATATCCCGCGTGAATAGCCGCTATGCAGAAAGATAACGGCTTCTCCAACACCCATTTTCTCATAAAATATTTCTAGGTCCTTAACTTGTATATACGGCATAAGTACCTCCAGACTATATTCCTTAATTAGTCTTCAACAATACCTAGCAAGTCTTTGCGAAGCGGCGTAAATGTATCCAGCAGGATCGCTGGCTCGAGCGCCTTCACGCCATGCTCTGCGTCTCCGGGAATTGTAATCGTTTCTCCTGTCCGAAGGATGGTCATTTGACCATCGATGTAAAATTCCAAGCTGCCCTTCATACAATAGCTCATCTGCTCATGCGGATGCCGATGCAAATATCCTTCGGCTCCCTTTTCGAAATGAACCTCCATCATCATTAAATGCTGCCCTGGAGGGAAGATTTTACGCTTTACTCCAGGCTCCGCATTTTCCCATTCACCGATATTAGCCATATTAAATCCTCCCTTTACATATTCGATTAAATCATTTGTCCGGCTGGCTCTGCATTTAAGTTTTGGACATTAAATAATCGGGCATAACCGCCCTCTTTCCTCATTAGCTCTTCATGTGTTCCTTTTTCAATAATTTCTCCATGCTCAATTAGTACAATTTGATCCGCATGCGTTATCGTTGACAGGCGGTGCGCTACGATTAATGTCGTTCTGTCTTTGGCCAATCGGTCAAGAGATTCTTGTATCAAGTGTTCCGATTCCAAATCGAGAGCAGATGTAGCTTCATCGAGCACTAATATTCTCGGATTTTTTAGAAACACTCTTGCGATAGCAATTCTCTGTTTTTGCCCGCCAGACAGCTTCACACCCCGTTCTCCTATCTCGGTGTCATATCCATTCGGCAGATTAGAAACAAATTCATGTGCGTTCGCTGCTTGTGCGGCTTCTACCAATTGCTCTTCCTCAGCGTGAGGATTTCCGAAAAGGATGTTTTCACGGACGCTGCCGCTAAATAATATATTATCCTGCAGGACCATGCCGATTTGGCTGCGCAAGCTTTTGATCGTGATATCCTTAATATCGGTATCGTCGATACGAATACTGCCTTGCTGAATATCGTAGAACCGCGGAATTAAACTAATTAATGATGATTTACCGCCACCGCTCATTCCTACGAAAGCGATCGTTTCTCCAGGCTGAATACTAAGGTTAAGCTGGTTTAGAACCCAATTGGTAGAAGTCTCATATCGAAAACATACCGCGTCAAAATCAATTTTACCATGTACAGCAGAAATTGCCTTCGCTTGAGGCGAATCCATAATATCATAAGGCTCATTCATAAGTTCAACTACCCGTTCCAAGGAAGCACTGGCTTGAGTCAATTCAGTCGATGAATTTACGAGACGGCGAAGTGGCCCATATAATCTATCCAAATAAGCGAAGAATGCGATAAACGCCCCTAAACTAATTTGGCCATGGATAACTTGATACCCCCCATAAGATAATACTAATAATGGAGCAATGTCGGTTAGCGTATTAATGATTGCGTTAGTCAATGCATTCCATTTGGTCAGTGCAATGGCTCTTTCCAGGAAATTTCGATTTTTTTTCTCGAAATTTTCTTTTTCTACTTCTTCGAGTGTAAAGCTCTTTATAACGGGCATTCCGTTAACTCGCTCATAGAGATAGCTCTGAATGTTGGCTAAAGCTTGTGATCGTGACTTCGAGCGGGATTTTAATTTTTTGTACAGTTTTTTCACTGCGAAAGCATACAAGGGAAAAACAGCAATGGATACTAAAGTTAATTCAACATCCATCTGGAACATGATCGTCATAGCGATGGTCAGAGTGAACATATCCAACCAAATATTCATCATGCCGGTTTCTACGATGCTTTTTGTTTGTTCTGCATCATTGATCATCCTTGAAATGATTTCACCTGTTTTTTTGTTTTGGTAAAATCGTAAAGACAGCTTTTGAATATGCTCATACAATCGATTACGTAAATCGTATAAAATACGGCTTGTTATTAATTGAGCGAAATATTGTCTTAGATACTCGATGGGTGCTCGAATAACAACAAATAGACCAAACGCTCCCAGCATGACATACATTAATTTCTCCACTTTCACATCTGCGGGAAGCGGGCTCAGAATTAAATCATCTACAACGTATTTCATTAGTATCGGTAGTGTTAGCGGAATCCCGAATTTGATCATCCCAATGATTAAAGTGACAACAACAAGCTTCCAATAGGGTTTAACAAAAGTAAAATACGATTTGAAGATAGACATGATGAACTCCTTTTATAATGATTCTAGTAGGTCTTCATTATCTACTATACAGACTCTGCTATGCTTTCTCTACCTTTCTACTCTTCTTTCAAAAATATATGTTGTACATGAAGTGAATTCGGACAGAAGTTGCTTAAAAGCAGGAATGAGCATAAAGGATGCAGAATAGTGTTGAATAGAAGTAGGAATACACACACATGAGGAGACGATAAAGAAATGGCAACCGATATGTTGGTCAAATTATACGATCTTCCTGAGGAAGCTGAACGGTTCGCTGCAGCGTATTCGGGAACTAATATTACAATACGCAGGGCACTGCCTCCAGAGAAGCATATTGTAACAGCTTGGGTTGGTGAAGTATTTAGCCCGCATTGGGTGAGTGAATGTGAAGTTGCTTTCACCAGGCAGCCTGTCTCATGCTGGATCGCAACGGTTACTGATGAAGTCACCGGGAACGTAAAGCCAGTTGGATTCGCCTGCTATGACACCACTGCTAAAGGCTTCTTTGGTCCAACAGGTGTCGATCCAGATCTGCGTGGACAAGGTATCGGCAAAGCACTACTGTATGCTAGCCTTGTTGCCATGAGGAACGAAGGCTATGGCTACGCTGTGATCGGTTCTGCCGGGCCTACTGACTTTTATGCGAGGACGGTCGGCGCTATTCCGATTGCAGATTCAACACCAGGTGTCTATAAAGGTATGCTTAGATAGTTGGATGATCGGAAATATACCCACTCCAAAACAGCCGAACAGGTGTAGAAACCCTGATCGGCTGTTTTAATTAGGTTGCCCTAAAAGTAGGTTTACGTACTTTGTATGACATCCTCTTCTTTAAGTTCTTCATTTAGAGAGCAGTATCATCCACACTATCAAGCCATCTCTCAATGCTGTCGATAACCGATGTGACGCATCCGTCCTCGAATGGCGAAATAAGACCGGCTACTTTCACCAGCTCAGTGAAAGACAAGCTTCCGCCCTGACGGCAAAGATTCAGATAATCCGACCATGCGGCAGGACGGTCTTCGTGCATCCTCTTCCAGAATTGAAACGCGCAAATCTGCGCAAGGGTATAATCAATATAATAGAATGGCGAGCTGAATATATGGCCTTGCTTTTGCCAGTAGCCGCCTTGCTCAAGATAGGTATTATCCCCATAATTACGATGCGGTAAGTACTTGCGCTCGATCTCGCGCCATGCCTTCTTCCGCTCTGTTGGTGTAGCTTCCGGATTCTCATACACAAAATGCTGGAATTCGTCGACCGTCACACCGTATGGTATGAAGATCAACGCCTCAGCCAAATGAGCAAACCTGTATTTATCGGCATCCTCCTCGAAGAAGAGGTCCATCCACGGCCATGTAAAAAATTCCATGCTCATAGAATGAATTTCACATGCTTCATAAGTAGGGAAGCTGTATTCAGGCACCTGAAAGCTTCTACTTTCGAACACCTGGAATGCATGGCCAGCCTCATGCGTCAAGACGTCAATATCTCCCGAAGTGCCGTTGAAATTGGAAAATATAAAGGGTGCGCCATACTCACTTATATAAGTGCAGTAACCGCCGCTCTGTTTCCCCTTCTTGCTGATGAGATCCATCAGTTCATTATCCTGCATGAAGGAGTAAAATTCATTCGTTTCTGGCGACAGCTCTTCGTACATCTTCGCACCGTTCTTCTCAATCCATGCAGGTTCGCCTTTGGGCTTCGCGTTACCTGATTTGAAGCTGAAACTTTCATCGTAATAAAGCAGCTCGTTCACGCCAATCCGTTTCCTCTGACGCTCCTTCAGCTTCGTCGCAACAGGCACTATTTGCTCTAGAACTTGTTTGCGGAAGTTTGCTACCATTTCCGCATTATAGTCGGTGCGACTCATTCGTGCATAGCCGAGCTCGACAAAATTGCTGTAACCCAGCTTTTTCGCAATCTTAGTCCGCAGCTTAACCATATCGTCATATATGCGGTCAAGCTTCTCCTCATGCTCAGTCATGAAGCCTGTTTTGGCTTCTTCCGCCCGTCTTCGTGTATCACGATCGGTTGATTGCGCGAACGGCGTCATTTGTGAAAGCGTCCGTTCTTCACCGTCAAAAACAATTTTGGCTGAAGCAATGAGCTGCGAATATTCGGTCTGAAGCTTATTTTCCTGCTGCAAATCCTCTATGATATCTGTGCTGAACGTCTTAAGTGAGAGCTCAGCAAGCTGGAACAGCTGACTGCCCCATTTCATCTCGAGTTCTGCTCTAAATTTGGATTGAACCAAAGCACGATAATAATCGGTTATGTATTCCTGAACAATAGGCCCAACCTCGTCGAAATAATCCTGTTCTGCCTTATAGAACTCATCCGTCGTATTAATAGAGTGGCGAATACTTGCAATTTGCTGCATCGTATCAAATTCGCTGCGGAGCTTGTTAATGCTTGTCATGAATAAATCCTGATTGTCACAGCTGCTAGCGGAATTGAATGAAGCCAGAAGCTCCTTGAACTGTTGCTCGAATGCGGTTACATTAGGTCTCTCGTAATGATAGTCGCTGAATTTCATTATGCGCACCTGCCCTTTCTGAAATCCTTATTTTGTTCTATCCACTCATTATATCTTAATAAATAATAGAAATAAAACGGCTCTATTCGCATCATTTGCAATAGGGCCATGTTGAATACTTCTTAAAATAAGGTTACTTTACCCAAATTGACCTTGTCCATGCCAACTGCATTCCGGCTCGTTCCATATTATTTTGACTCGTTGAACCGAAGCTTGCTTGAGCGGCTACCAGCGTGCAATCTGCTTTGTGGGCTTCATGCATTCTATGCTGCAGAAGAGCCGTTTGTAAGCCGCGATTTCTATAGTTAGGATGAGTAGCCGCAAGCGTGCAGGAGGCTATATTCCCGCTTATGTGCATGACCGCAACCCCTGCGGGCGTACCATCCAAATAAGCCAAAAAGATTTTCCAACCTTCTCGGTTCAATATACCTTTGTTGTTATTTACAAAATGGTGCTTATCCGCTAATGACATGCCTGAGCCAAGACAGTGAATCTCAGCATAATGATCAAACTCAGATTCATTCTTAACTTCGATAATATGTATATAAGAAGGATGGATCGGGGTCTTATCTGCAGGAAGCCCATATAGCACAGAATGAAATCCATTTTGGTAAAATCCTCTCTCGGCTAGTCGCTTAAAGAGCTTTGGGCTGCAGTGAATAGGATCAACGTCAAACTGAAAGGCTCTGTTTCTTGTTTGGTAATACAGAATGATATCATCTAAAAGATCTGCATCGTCGTCCGATAAGCCTTTTACTGAGTTAAATAAACCCCAAGGCATTGTTCTAATATAAAAGGCAGTGGTCTTGCCGAATCTATGGATCTCCACTCCCTCGGGATTCCCCAAGCGTTCGCCAATTGAACGAATTCTTGACGTTAAATAATCGATTTCTACCTGCTGTATTCGTTCGGCAAGCTCCATGTTTATAACGGGCAGCTCCATTTCATCACATCCTATGATCATATATTTGTCTATTATGGCTTCACAAAAAGGACATTATATTGTCCATATCCTTGTGTATTCAGTTCTTCTATTGGAATAAACCGCATCGATGTGGAATTTATACGGTAGTGCTGCTTCGTTGGCTTTGGACCGTGAAAGAAAAACTAACCTAAATGAGAATGACTCAGTCTACTGCGCACGGCCGTTCGTACTTGACCGTTTCTTAGGTCCGCTTCTTTGCGAATGAAGCCTTCATGAATAGGTTTGGTGAAGCTTGGCCAACCGGAGTGTGAATCGAATTTATCTTTCGAGCTAAAGAGTGGATCACCATTAATGATATCAACATAGATTCCCACCCTGTTGTTATCACAATAATCATTTTGATAGGCGGGCTCTGTACCTTTGTTCTGGGTTACCTCATATTGCAGCTCTGTCAGCTGCTGGCGCAAACGCTTTTTATCTTGCTTGTTATTCCAATATTGCTCAGCAAAATCGTCACGCCCGGAGCCTTTGCGATATAGCTTGTAGTTCATAATATGTGTCTTATAATAATGCTGATGGTAGTCTTCCGCAGGGTAGAAAGGGCAAGCATCTTCAATTTCCGTAACAATAAGTCCTTTGAATCGGCCGCTTTCCTTCAGAATACGCTTAGAAGCTTCAGCTAAATGACGTTGTTCCTCATTATGAACAAATATCGCGGTACGATAGGAATATCCACGATCATGGAATTGGCCCCCTTTGTCCGTGGGATCGATTTGCTGCCAATAAAGCTCAAGCAGTCTTTCATAAGAGAATAAGTCCGGATCATATATAATTTGTACAGCCTCAGCATGCCCCGTTGACTCCGTACATACCTCCTCATAGGTTGGATTGTCCGTATGACCGCCTGTATAACCGGATACAACCGAAATAATGCCTGGCAGCTCGTCAAACGGCTTTACCATACACCAGAAGCAACCTCCGGCAAACGTTGCACGATGTACACTGCTCTCATTTTCTTTCATCTGATCACCTACAGCATATCGACATAAGCTTATATTATCATTATTTACCAGTTTGAGATAGTTCACTTATCTATGGGATTAGCCAAAAAAAGCTGCCCCAAAGGCAGACTTTGGGTGCAGCTCTTTCTTTATATATTATGTTTAATGTGTTGATTGCGCCAGCTTTACAAGCATATGCGATAACATATGCTGTTCCTCCTTGCTGCCTACTTTCCATAGCTCCTGCAGCAGTTTTTCTTCGGTGTTGCGCGGCTCTTCGTGCTTCGCTAAGTAGCCCGCGACCTTCTGCGCTATTACAGCCAGCTGCTCCTCATTTAATCCAAGATTTTCGCCAAGCTCAATTCGTTTGGCAAGATACGTTTTGAATGCTTCGAAATTTCGCAAAACTTCATCCTTTTTATCGGCATTCATTTTACCAAGCACCTCATCCATTCTCCCGGGCTCTAGCTCTCCGTCTTTATCCACGACATGATTATATTCTGACATATGCTTTCTCCTCCTTGAATCTGGATTATCTTTGTTATATGTATACCCTAACCTTTCACTGACAAACCACAGGTTAAGCCTTTGTTTAGATTGAGGACATTCTTGTTTAATTAGAAAGAAAGGAGGGTGAACGCTCATGACTCGTACAGAACACATGACACAGTTTTTTAAATGCTTATATAGTCGTTTTCGCGATGACGATGTACCTGCCTTAGGCGCGCAACTAACTTATTATTTGATCTTATCCTTCTTTCCATTCTTAATATTTATTGTCAGTTTTCTGGGGTTTGTTCAATTATCTGGGGACAGCGCAATTGCTGAATTAATTAGAGTGCTGCCTGCAGACACAGGGGAAATGATTCGCAGTATCCTTACTGAAGTTTCGAGAAATAATAAAGGTGCATTGCTCTCTATAGGAATGATTGCAACGCTTTGGTCCGCTTCAAACGGAATTAATGCCATTATAAAAGGACTTAATAAAGCTTATGATGTCGAAGAGAATCGTCCTTTCTGGAAGGTGAGAGGGATCTCATTGATTGCCACTATTGTCTTCGCGACCGTCATCTTATTGACGATGATGATGCTTATTTTCGGCAAAGTAATAGGTGAATATCTATTTCAATTGCTGCACTATCCCGATGGCTTTGAATCGATTTGGGGAATACTGAAATATGTCATTTCTTTAGCGGCAATGATTGGAGTGTTTATTCTTCTATATTGGATTGTTCCGAACCGTAAGCATAGCATTAAAGAAGTGATTCCTGGTGTTTTGTTTACAACGATCGGCTGGATTGTTACCTCTCTTCTGTTTCAATTCTACATCAATAATTTCGGGAATTATTCCAAAACATACGGCAGCCTTGGAGGAATCATTGTATTGTTAATTTGGCTTTATATCAGTTCCATCATTATTATGCTTGGCGGCGAAATAAACGCTACACTTGCATCCGCGAAAGGTAAAATCCCACGGGACACAAGCGAGCGCCATAGCTTTCGCATTCCGATGAATAGAGCTGTCGATTAAATTGGGTTACGAAACGATAAATTCAACTAAGATTGGCGTTGCAGGATCGAGTGTATCTCCATCCGGAATTGTAATTGCGGTAGTCGTCACGCTTGAAGTATCCTCTGTCTGAATAACTCCATTAATATAGAGGACATAATAGGCAAATGATGCTGGAAATGCGGTAGCAGGTGTGCCTGTGTCATTAAGAAAGCTTGTTGCAAGAATAGCATATGCTGCTCCTACACCAGTTCCTGCTCCGGCAGTTGCACTGAACTTTCTACTTGCTAAGAATGGTTTTGTAATGGCCATATATAATCACCTCCTCTCGAGCATATCTTATTAGTCTTGAATTACAAATCCGATCGTTTCGATTATGATTGGAGTTCCCGCAAAAATCATATCGTTGCCGGTTGTCAATTGTAATGAATCTTGATTTAATGTGTAACAACTGCCAAGCTGCAATATTCCGTTAATAAAGAGATTACTGTAGCCATTAGGAATGGGTATGTTGAATGCAGCAATTGTTCCGCCAGCATCATCAGTAAATTGATTGGCTGGAATCTTGACCGTTTGCGTCAAATCGAGATCAGAAGCTGTACTAAGGATGTATCGATTAACATTAGGTTTGATTGTAATGTCACCAATTATCCCAGGTGGACCTTGCGGCCCTGTCACGCCTTTGGGGCCTTTTATACCTTTTGGACCTTGTACACCCTTTGGACCCGGTACACCCTTTGGTCCCCTTGGTCCCCTCGGCCCTTTAATTCCAATACAAAATCTATTTAGACAACGGATATTTTTTATTTTCTTTTTTCGTCTTTTTTTTCTTAACGTTATACATTTTGCTCTTGATCTGGATGAAGTTTTTATAAATTTTCTTAGATCATTGCGCGCTAATTTACCACCCCCCACACTTAGCCCTCCTCTATTTCGTTTTCTCTATGTATACTATGAAAACTATTAAATAAAAGTATAGATTCATAACTAGAGAAATAGGATTTAGGCAATCTATTCACATAACCCAAAAAACCTCTAACCTTATTGAATAAAGGCTAGAGGTTTTTTAGGTATATATCCGTTTGTCAACCGTCAAAAATGAAATTTTTTTCATTTCTTTTTAATAATTGTTTAATCTACCTACAGCGGCTTGGCTTTCTTTATTCATTGGTAAATAATTGATAGATTTGCTGTGTTATTGTGTTCCTAGGAGATAGCCCAATACAAATTCCAAGGAGGAACACATCATGAACAACACAAGAAAAAATAAAATCACAAAAACTTTAGCCGGAATCGGTATCAGTTTATCTATTGCATTTGGCGGCGTTGCCGTTGCAGCTCCGCAGCCGGTACAAGCTGCATCAAGCACTTCAGTTGCAAATAAAGTTATATCCAAAGGAAAGAGCTACCTGGGTGTTAAATATAAATTCGGAGCAAAATCAGGTATTACTAGCGCCTTTGATTGCTCTTCATTCACACAATATGTTTACAAAAAAAATGGCATTAGCTTGCCTCGTTCATCTGTTCAACAATCGAAATCAGGTACTTACGTTAAAAGAAGCAATTTGAAAGCAGGAGATCTGATATTCTCAGATACGAATCGTGATGGCAAAATCAATCATGTCAGCATCTACATGGGTAACAACAAACTCCTTCACACTTATAGAGTCGGTGTAGGTGTAACGATATCGAAATTTTCTGGCAGCACATGGGATAAAACCTATGTAACAGCTCGCCGTGTCATAAAATAGTAACATAGAATATAGAAAAGGCCGCGAGCATCGCGGCCTTTTGCATTCATTCATCTATCTCACTAACTAATTGCAATCGTAGTATTCTAGTAGTTTTTTAATGCTCTGCCTTTGTCGTCGATGCTGAACTTCGCTTTTCTAACCGTATCTTCTTTGGTCATCTCCAGCACTCGAGCAGAAGGATCTGATTTATCAATCGTCGTGCTCCAGCCCTCCGAATTTACCAGTTTGAATATCTCATCTAACTCCATTGATTTATATCCATAGAAACCGCTTAGTCCAGCCCATTCTTTTAATAGCACCTTCACCCTATGGTCAAGTTTTTCCGCTGGTGTTTCATGTTTGATCTTCGTTTTTGCCATTCTCAAAAATCTCCTCTACGAGTTAACTCCACTCTCAATTTTACATCTGACTATATACACCGGTCAAGTGATTGGCTATTTGAATTTTATTTATCATTTATGTTTTTTGGTTGGCATGTTGAGGGTTATGAGACTTGTAGCGACTCCGCCAGAAGTAATCGTCATCAATGACAGGAAAAAAGTATCTCCCGGAAGAAGTAAATCACCAATGCTAATAATCAAAAGATCTATAATCAATATAATGATTCCCAAGTTAATTGGCATATATTTCGCAATAAAGTGTGCAAGCAAATCGGTGCCGCCTGTTGAGCTATCGTATCTGAGCATGATGCCCATACCTGTTCCAATTATGAATCCTCCGATAACTGCGCGAGTAAACGGCGTCCATTCCACATAATAGATGAAGTAATATTGATAAGGCTCCAGTAAATCAATTACATAGCTCGAGAATAGCAAGCCGCTAATACTGTTATATACAAGGCTGTGGCTCTGAAACCACGCTAAAATAAAGATAGGTATGCTGCATATGATCATGACTAACCCTATTTTGATATTAAATAAATAATTGATAATAAGTGCAATACCAATGATTCCACCATCCAATACGCCTAAAGGAACGAGAAAGAAATTGATGCCTATCGCTATAAATAAACTTCCGATAATGATGGCAAATATTTTGTTAACTGAAAGCATACCAATCAGTCCCCCAGATCGAGCTTGTCTGATTTATATGCTTAAATCACTTATAGCATGTTGATATTATTTGTTCAGCGCAATATGGACTGCATGATAAAAAAAAGAAGCAGCGGATTCCACTGCTCCTTTGTTATTTAGTATTCCATTATGGAACATACTGCTGTACGATACGAATGATCTCTCCATCTTTAATCGTTACGTGATAAGGAAAACCTTTTGGATCCAGATCATCTTCCGTATTCATAAGCTCCGCGAATTTCGACACCGTAATGGGCTCATTCCATACAATATCTGCCTCGGCTGCATTTCCAGTCCGATTATAAATTTGCATGAGAACTTCTGCATCTTTGGCAATAGGGAACTCACTGATCGTGCTGTCATCATTAATGATGTAGTAACCATCAGGCGGACCATCCAGCTCAGCGTCTCCTTCACGTTCTAGAAACTTTTGAGTGGCTTCATCACCTTCGTACCAGTTAATTTGGTCCATAGAAACGATGAATTTATGATCCTTCTCCACCACCTTCTCAATATATCCCGTTTCAACATTTGGTGCTTTGACAACTGGAACATATTCACGGCCTCCCGCCGGCGCAAAGCTAAAGGCCGTAAGACAAGCTAGGATAACTACTGCTGGCATTGCATATTTTTTCATAGCGCTGACGCTCCTTCTGTGTGGTGTATTGTGGTGTATATTCTTATTCTTCTTACTTATAGAATATAACGTAACCCAGGGTAAATAAGTTACAAAAAAGCTACAACAGTTAAAAATTAATTTTAACGCTTACCTGCATCCTCACTACCTTACTTATTCTATACCCAACGCAAGGAGTATTGACTACCTTATTTGCTATTTTCTTTTGTTTTTTTTGTAAAATATGCAAACTCTATTAGATCACTGCATCTCATAGGATCACGGTCATTACACTTTCACCCAGCGCTCTCTTTCATTGCTCTTTAATATCGCATCCGTAATGCACATCGCTCTATGGCCATCTTCAAAAGTTGCAAATTCAGTTTTATCTGTAAGCGGGTCTTTTCCTTCCTTAATAAACGTATAGAAATGAAGCATCATATTTTTCAAAGAATCCGGCCAGCCCTCCTGATGTCCCCCAGGATGATGGATGGATGACTGAGCCTCCTTGAGAAATAAAGATGGATCTGCCATTAGAACTTCATTTGAGCGATCGCGATGACCAATCCATAATTTAGCTGGCTCTTCCTGCTTCCAATAGGCGGATTGCAGAGATCCGTTCAATTCAAAGCTAAGCGCGTTTTTTCGCCCTGCGCTAACCTGGGATACGGTGAATACGCCTTTACTTCCATCCTCGAAACGAATGAGAACGGAAGCATAATCCTCCGTATCTACCGAAACCTCTTCGTATGGGATATCATCTTCGCCAGCAATCCCGTCGAATGTTTCTTGTGCAGTTATAGGTTTTTTTCGTACGGGAAACACAGTCCACAAATCGGAGAATACTTCTACAATTTTTTTGCCTGTAATATATTGAACAGTATCACACCAATGTGATCCGATATCCGCAATTGCTCTCGACTTGCCGCCCATCTTACTGTCTAAACGCCAGTTGTAATCTGTATCATACATGAGCCAATCCTGCAGATAGCTTCCGTGTACCAGATTGATCTGGCCTAATTCACCTTGCTTGACCATTTCAGACAGCTGTTTCATCATTGGAAATTGGCGATAATTAAAATTAATGCCGTTAACGATTTTTTTCTCTTTCGCAAGCGTTACTAGCTCTGCCGTTTGGTCACATGTCAGGGCTAGCGGCTTTTCCGACAATATATGCTTTCCGGCTTCTATGATTTCTTTGTTGATTGGATAATGCAAATAATTCGGTGTGCAGTTGTGCACCACATCAATTTCTGAGTTGTTTAATAAATCCTTATAATTCCCATAAGCAAGTGGAATTCCTAATTGCTCCGCTTTGTGCTTTGCTTTCTTCTCATCACTTTGAGCAAGCGCAATAACTTCAACAAATTCTAATCGCCTAACTGCTTCAATATGCGCAGAACCGATAAAGCCAGCTCCAATTATTCCTACTTTTATTTTCTTATCCATAGTTCATCCTCCATACGACGATCAGAATGGTGTATTGCTTCCCACGTTAGGAACGCAACTTCCTATGCCAATGCCTATGCTGAGCTATGGCCATAACAAAGCCTTTCGTGAAAGCATGCAGATCGTACGTATCAGCTGCAGATATAATACCGCGGTCTGCCGCCGATGAAGCATCAAGCTTAATTCCTGCAGCAGCAAGAAGCTCATTGCCTTCTCCAACGGCAGCAATTGTTTTATAATGCTGGAATGCTTCCTTCACGAAATCGATGGATTTCGGATCTGCAAGAAGCTGATCAACACTAGTGCGTCCTCTAGCTATATAAACAGCGTCATAAAGCAGTGAGTCGCTCGTTAAGAGAGCATAGTCAGGTTCCAGCACAGCGCCGTTCTCACTTGCTATAGGCCCTAATTTGGTGCTGATTATGTCGGCTGTCACTCCTGCTTTGGCCAGCGCCTGTAGGACTTGCTTGATCTCGTTATCATAAAACCCATTGTCTACCAAAATAGCCACTTTTCTTGTTCTAGCCGTTTTGATGCTGTTCTCCTGGCTCAAAGCTGGCGATGAGGCGGTGACGCCGGTTGCTTTACCCTCTGTGGCCTTTGCTCCAATTCCACTTGCGATTTGCTCAGCAAGATCCTCGGCTACATGGCTGAATACATCCACAACATTTTGCCGAATTTCCTTTGATTTCACTTTTCCCAGCTCGAATCGGAACGCATTAACGATATGTTCTTTCTCAACGGCACTCATACTGTTCCAGAATAAAGTCGCTTGACTAAAGTGATCCTTGAAGCTGTCGCTTCGCGCTTGAATCTTATGTCCCTCTACCTTCTCTGCATAGTGAGCATAACCGCCTTTCTTCTCGGGAGCAGGTTCCGGCGAATTGCCCGCAAGGGAGTTTTTATGATAGCTGACAGGGCCTTGATTAATTGTCATGCGATGCATGCCATCGCGTTGGTTATTGTGCACAGGCGCAATCGGGCGATTAATCGGAATTTCCGCGAAATTCGGTCCGCCTAACCGCGAAATTTGGGTATCCGTATAAGAGAATAACCTTCCTTGTAGCAGAGGATCATTAGAGAAATCAATCCCCGGCACCAGATGTCCAGGATGGAATGCAACCTGCTCGGTTTCGGCAAAGAAATTATCCGTATTACGGTTTAGCGTCATTTTGCCAATGATTTGCACAGGGATCATTTCTTCCGGCCATAGCTTAGTTGCATCGAGAATATCGAAATCGAACTTGAATTCATCCTCTTCCTTCAGCAACTGCACGCCAAATTCGAACTCTGGGTAATTACCGCTTTCAATGGCATCCCATAGATCACGTCTGTTGAAATCAGGGTCCTTGCCCGCGATCTTCTGCGTTTCATCCCAAACGAGCGAATGAGTTCCAAGCACGGGCTTCCAGTGGAATTTAACGAAGTGCGACTTTCCTTCCTCATTCACAAACCGGAAAGTATGTACACCAAAGCCTTCCATCATCCTGAAGCTTCTTGGAAGTGATCGATCGGACATCGCCCACATGATCATATGCGCTGATTCGGTGTTATTCGCAACAAAATCCCAGAATGTATCATGAGCCGAAGCAGCCTGCGGAATTTCATTATGCGGCTCTGGCTTAACAGCGTGAATGAAATCAGGAAATTTCATCGCATCTTGAATGAAAAATACCGGCATATTATTGCCAACAAGATCATAATTTCCTTCATCTGTATAAAATTTTGTCGAGAAGCCGCGTACATCCCTTACAGTATCACTTGAGCCGCGTGAGCCGGCTACTGTCGAGAACCTTACAAATACGGGCGTTTTAAGGGAGGTGTCATTTAGAAATTTAGCTTTCGTTATTCCCGTTAAAGGCTCATAAAGCTCGAAATAGCCATGAGCTCCAAAACCACGCGCATGTACAATTCTTTCTGGAATACGTTCATGGTCGAAATGCGTCATTTTCTCGCGGAAATGAAAATCCTCCATTAATGTCGGTCCGCGAACGCCCGCTTTCAGCGAATGCTCGTCTTCACTTACTCGCAGACCTTGATTAGTCGTCATACTCTGACCGTTATTATTAACACGATACTCATTCAGCTGCATGTTTTTACTGTTTTTGATCACTTCATTCTTCTTATTATTTTGTGTCATGTTGTTCCTCCTTGGAGTAGAAAATAGCAATTCATGTCGTTAATTATTAAATAAACTGAAGCAATAACTGACAAACATCTCAGCTTTTATCTGCTAATATGGTTATCATGTTGTCCCAACATAGAATAGGAGCGCTGATTATGAATACAATATCAAACGAACACTTTTCCAATGAAACAATCGCTTTCGACGGTTTTAGCTTTATTGGCTGTACGTTTACCAATTGTGTTATTATCATTACGACTTTGGATTTTAATTTTGCCGGCTGTACTTTCTATGAATCTGCCCTTCATGTCAATCCGGAACTATCTATTTTTGAAATCTCTCATAAGCTCTCGCAATCTACTTATGATTCGGAAACGAATTGTTTTCGAGATGACTATAAATACCCGCATTCGATCGTAGAATTGCCAACTGTATCGATTAGCTAAACATGGCCTTGTTCAAACATCCCACCTTTTTCGTTATTTTGAAGTTTGAATTTGTCTATTATTATTAACCACATAATGGTGAGTTGAACCCAGTCCAAAATAGTAAAGCAAGCTGTTAATGATCGATAATTAACTATGTTAATAAAAAGGCCCGCCTCTACAAGAGAGACGGGCCTGTTCAATATGTAAGCTTCAACTTAAAATACGACTTGCCAATCTTTCTATACGGAGTACGAGCTCCTGCATATGGAATGGCTTTACAACATAATCGTCTGCACCTATTTGCAAGGCGTGCACAATATCATTCGTATTATTGCGGGCAGTCAGCATGACGATTAATATATTTTGTTCCGGATAATGTTCACGGATTCTGCGAAGCACTTCCAGACCGTCAAGAGTAGGCATGGAGCCGTCAAGCATAATAATATACTTTTCGTCCTCTTTGTACCAATCCGATGAAATGAAGTCCATCCCATCCGAATATTCATAAGCTTGCACTTTCGTGTTATTAAGCGGTTTCCAATGAGAGAAGCGATTAATTACGATTTCTCTAATTAACGGATCATCATCGACAATAATGACATTAAGGAAAGAATCATAACGAATTTCAGATAATTCTTTCGTATATACAATCGTTTGATTTCTGCCAGAACGTTTGCCGCTGTAGAGCGCCTGATCGGCCTCCTCGACAAGCTTCTCTGTATCGCTATTGTTAGTGCTTATTTGAGTTACGCCAGCTGAGAAGGTCACATGGAAGTGTTCTTCCCCCGCTTGAAATCGAATCGCGTTAAACCGTTCTCTAATTTGGTCTAATAATAAAGCAGCTTCTGTTGAATCCTTATTCGGAAGCAGCAAAGCGAATTCTTCTCCGCCATACCTGCATAGAATATCTTCATCTTGATTGATGAGTGAATGGATGGCAGCTACAAAAGCTTGGAGCACCTCATCGCCTTTGAGATGCCCGTAGTTATCATTTACATGCTTGAAATAATCCAGGTCCATCATAACGAGAGAAAATACTTTGTTCGATCGATTATAGTTGGCGATGAACTGCTGCATCATTCCGTTATAATGTTTACGGTTGTATGCACCAGTAAGCTCATCTATAACGATGGATCTTTCCCACTCACGCTTCATAGCAAACCGATTATCAATAAGTGCCAATAACAGATCAACATCAAACGGTTTGGCCAGAAAGTCCATTGCACCAGAACGATAAGCATGTATTTGATTCTCAATCGAAACATTGGCGCTTATCATAATAATCGGAATATGCCCCTGCTTTGCTTTTTCAACCATTTGGTTAAGCACATACATACCGCTCTTGTCCGGTAAAACAATATCTAGAAGGATAAGACCAGGCTTCCAATCATAAAACAGCTTCAAGCCACGTTCTGCATTGAGGGCAATAGTTACTGGATACGATTGCTTTTCAAGAAATTCCTTCACATAAGCAACAAAATCAACATCATCATCAATGACTAATACTCGGTTTCGATTATTGTCCAAATCCTCGATATCATTTGGCACCGCTTCAGGCAAACCGATAGGTTCTATTTCCACGGGAATTAGGGCGATCAAAGGTTTTAAATGCTGCTCCCATTCTTCCTTAACGCATTGCTTATGACTATCGGCAGAGAAAAGCAATTCCTTCTGATCCGAGTATTTCTCAACCTCCGTCAGTCCGATTGTGCCGCAAGTACCCTTAAGATTATGGAAAAACCGATGAATATCTTGCTCTTCTACTGCCGGTTGACTGGACCAGGTATCCATTGTTTGTAAAATTCGTTGTTTAATAAGTCTTTTATATTTATCGGTTTTCATAGCACTCCCTCAATTAACGCACCATGCGTTGAATCGCTTCACTTAATTTACCAGGTAAATAAGGTTTCACAAGAAACTCATGAATCCCCCATTGCGCTGCTTTTTCTTTCTCTTCAAAAGCGCTGGATATAATAATCGGTATGTTTATTAAGGAAGCTGATTTTTTGATTTTACTAATAATATCCCAGCCTGAAATTTCTGCTTCCAGCATAAGATCGATCACAACTATATCTGGATTCAACAGTTCGATTTCTTCTATTGCTTTCTTGCCTTCCGTATAAAGCTGTACGTTAAAGCCTTTTGATTGCAATTCATCTCGCAGCAGGATAGATAAATTATGATCATTCTCAATCAACATGACATTAATTGATGTTTCCGATTTGATCATAATTTGCTGCTCCTCCAACAAGGAACGATTCATTGACTCGTCAATAGGCAAGGACACAATGAACGTACTGCCATGGCCGAACTCGGATTCTACCTCAATACTGCCCTTATGTCTTGTAATGATCTCATGCACAATCGCCAGGCCTAGACCTGTTCCGCCAATTTCTCGCCTGTCCGAATTATCGACTCTATAAAATTTATTAAACAGGTTTGGAATAGCTTCCTTTGGGATACCAAGCCCTTCATCTTCTATACGAATCATAATTTGATTATTGTGGATACTGCTGCTTACTTTAATTTCCCCGCCGTTAGGCGAATATTTGATTGCATTGCTAATTAAATTGATAAACGACTGCTGCATTTTCTCGCGATCCGCAACAACCAGCATCTGCGAAGCTTGGTTATGCCACGTAATTCGATGGGAAGGTGCGGTCATTTGTTGTGTTTCAATTACTTCATTAATTAATGTCGTTAATGATAAGGGATGCATATCATAGGTTTGTTTCCCAGATTCCATCCGCTGCAAATCGAGAAAATCATTAATTAATGTCGTTAACCTTCTTGCTTCCTGATGAATCGTAGTTACATATTTCCGCTGACGCTCTGGTTTAAGCTCGCGATGCAGCAGCAGCTCTGCAAAACCCAATACACTAGCAAGCGGAGTGCGAAGCTCATGGCTGACTGTACTCACAAATTCTGATTTCATTCGATCTACTTCGTATTCCTTCGTAATATCCCGATGAACGAGCAGTAAGCCGAATTTCTCTCCGTTACGATATAGCGGCTCGCAATAGATTTGAATGAAGCGTCGATCTGGTTCTTTAATCTCATAATTCATGCTAAGAAGATGATTAAGTACATCGTTGTTCGCTAAGTTTCTAATAAACTTAATAAGAGGCTCCGGTTCAACAACAGTAGCTTCAATGAGTGCTAGAAAGGAATCCAGCTCCAGCTCGATCTTTTCAATGTCGCTCTGAAAGAAACCAAATATCTCAGACATTTTGCGGTTAATCTGGAGAGTGGTTCCTTTAAGATCCATGAACTGAATGCCTTCTTGTATAGTGTTCAGCATATCTCCCGTCATCTGGCGCTGCTTCTCGGATTGCTCATACAGCTTCAGCTTATCGAAAGCTAACGATACTTGAGTCATCATCCCGACTATTTCAGCTTCTTCTTGCTTTGCAACAGCCTTATTCACCTTGGTGAGAATTAAGCATGCTGCCATCTCATTCTCGGAATTCAATATCGGCAGAATTAGATCCGTTGCCCGCATCGGTTGGGAATGATAACCTTGCTCCGCCGGGTGGCAATCTCGTACGATGGTATAGGATTTCTTAGTCTGAGAAGCTCGAACTACAATTCCTTCATTAATCGTAAGAATGAATTGCTTCGCTGCATCGTTAGAAACGCCAATAGCTGCATAATCATGCTGATCATTCATCATTACAATTAGACCTTTGTCTGATTCCGTAATACTGACCATATTGCTTACGATACTTTGCAATAGTTCATTTTGGTCGAGCGTATTAGTTAAAGATTGTATTAATAAATTGCGTTTCATCAAATATTGTTCATTTTTCTCCATTTGACCAAGCGCTTCTTGCAGCTCCTCCTGCTGAGCTTGCAATTCATCCTGCTGAGCTTGCAGCTCTTCGTTCTGAGAGAGCAATTCTTCTTCCTTGTTTTGAATTTTCCCCATCATTTTCTGCAGCGAACGCGAAAGCTCGCCAATTTCATCTAGTCTCGTTAAATTTTCCAACTGGAATAGCTCACCATCTGCGAAACGTCGTGCCTGCACAGTTAACTGCTTGAGCGGAGCACCAATATCTGTTGCAATCCTTCTGGTAATAAAAGAAGACAAGAAAAGAATTATTAACGTATACAGGATGAAGAATATCGCTTGCATAGATAATTTTTGGATTAGCTTGTCATTTTTTTGCTCGGCGAAATGCTGAACCTTATCTTTGAACTCACGAGAATACTTGATCAAAGCATTCACAGGATTATTTTCGCCCGCTTTAACTAAAGTGCGAAGAGATTCGTAATCCTGCTTCTGAGCTAAGGCAATAGCCTCTGGCAATATATCATCGAAGTAATCGGTAAAAAAGGATTCAATGTTTTGCATAACCTCTTGTTCATCTTCTGTGAGGCTTAATTTCTTAATTTCAATAAGAGAATCCTTTAGCCCCTTCTTCTCCACAAAAATTTGATTGTACTCATAGTCGTTTAAATAAACATAATAGCCGCGTGCTCTGAGAATGATTTCATTGGAATGATCTGCAATTTGAGAAACAAGCTCTTGTTTATGACGTATTTCATCTGTCTCGTTTTTGTATTGCGTCAAAATCGAAATCGTGCTCCAAAGCATAAATACAGCGCCTATTAATATGAGAGTTAAAGCTAAAATCATCATGGACACGAATCGTCGTGTAATTCGACCATTATAGAAAAGTCGGAGCTTACCCACAAAGCATCTCCTCTACCTTAACAATCAACTCAAGCGGACTGAATGGCTTGGACATAAACTCATCTGCTCCTGCGAAAAGAACTTTATCTTGTTCGGCTTGTTGATTCTTCGCCGATAGCATTAAAATTTTGGAATCCTTGCGGGTTTCTAATTGACGGGTTTGCTCTATAACTTCGATACCGGTCAGATGAGGCATCATATAGTCAAGAATAATTAAATCGAAATCATTTGCTTTAATTTTCTCAAGCGCCTCCATGCCATCAGCAGCTTCATCAAGGTCGTACCCCTCATCTTCAAGCGTGTCCATGATCAGCATGCGTAGAACAGGCTCATCCTCTGCAATTAATACTTTCTTCATGAAATGATATTCCTCCAAATAAACATATTTTCCTATTTTATCGACAAGTTTTGTCATCAAACAACATATAACAGTTCGACATTCGACAAAAAACTCCTTCATTAAAAAGATGAAAAGAAGAAATAATTTGCATTTATTCTAAAATCAAAACGAGCAGACTGCCCAATGGCTGCCTGCTCGTTTTTTCCTTCTATGAATCGTCCTCATCCGCTAACGTGCCTTGACGATTATTTTGCGTATGCTTTCACCGGATAGATGGTATTTACGCTCCAAATCAGCAACCGTCCAACCATTTGTATAGTAATTGGATATTTCTTTATTCCGTTCTGCGAGCAGCTTCCGAGTGCCGCTTACCTCACCCCAGTGCGCGCGCTGCTCAGCAGCTTTAGGCACATAAATCAAATCACCTTGAATATACTTTTGAAGCTCCATTAATAAGCTAGGGGGAAGCACGTCTCTCCCATTTTTGTAGTTCATTATAAATATCCTCCTCGAATAAGCTAAGCTTTGTGCGATTAAAAGAAACAGTAGTTGATATTACCATTTTTTTCTTCCTCCCTTCGATTTTTGGCAAAGCATTGGGTAGCAATAAACATGAGAACTTTCTCCTCCATAAGAATGGATTCGTAAAGATACTATTTCAGTATAGTGAAAGCCTTTTCAGTTTACAAGAAAATTTTGAAAAAAAACCCATCTTCATTTTTATTTTAGCGAAAAGAAAGAAGGAGGCCCTGCGGCCTCCCTCATCAATCATAATCTCCGATTAAACGGAGATCACCTCATAATTTTGAATCAAATCGATCAACTCCTTTCCTATTCATTCGTCGGCCCGACTTCATCAGTATACGTCCATTTTCTGGGTGAGTGGTAGTGAAAGAACATTTATAAAAGAACTTTACCAGCCAAGCTGACGGATCATCATGTATGTGAGGAATCTACATGTTACGCAGCGCTGCACATGAACATACTTGGACCGTATTCCTGACACGGTCGAATAGGCTGCTGCTGAGTTCTTGTCTGCATCCACCTCGTTTGAGCTAATCCCAGCATCACAGCCATATCAGCAGCATCTCTTTGTGCAAGGTGAACGAGGAGAGTCATATCTCCTTTCTCATTGGCCAACATGAAAGCACTAAGGAATTGAGCTATATCTTCTTCTATCGATGCAGGAAGAGCAGCTGCTTCAAGCTCCTGCTGTACTCCTGACAGTGCTGCGCGAGCTCTGTGAAGCGCAGCCTTGGCGGCTCCCTCGGTCATGCCAAGCATTTCTGCTGTTTCCGTTGTGGAGTAAGCAAATACGTCCCTCAGCAAAAAAACCGTTCGCTGCAGAGGGGATAAATGCTTCATTAAAGCATTCAAAGCATCTTCGATCTCAAGACTGCTTCGTTCTATAATCATTTCGTTTGGTCTCATCTGTTTCAAAATGCTGGTATAGTGACTTTTTCGTCGTGTTTGATCAATCCACGTATTTTTGGCAATGCGAAGAAGTAACGCTTCCAGGTTATTATGTGATGTTCCTTGAACAACACCCCATCCTTTCAACCATGTATCCTGTGCTAAATCCTCTGCATCCCACCTTGATTTAGTTAGAGATAAGCAGTACCGATGAACGACTGTTTGCAATTGTTCTATATATTTATCTGTTGATCTTGTTTCTCTATTATCCGTAATTACCATTAATCATCCTCCTCATCGGCTCCCGGTTTTCGCAGCTGAAAGAGAGCTTTCCTTAATAAAGTAAACGATTGAGCCTCTAGAAAGGATACGCAAATTTAATCTTTTTTGAACCGTATCTTTTATGTCCAATTATTCGTTTTCTGGTGGAAAGCAAAAAACAAAATCAGGAGGAAAACAAATGAGTTCATACATCCCTTATGTAGTAGAGCAATCGAGTCGCGGCGAGAGATCTTATGATATTTACTCCAGATTGCTTCGAGATCGCATTATATTTCTAGGATCCGCAATTGACGATAATGTCGCTAACAGTATTACTGCTCAGCTTTTGTATCTAACAGCGGAGGATTCGGACAAAGAAATCTTCATGTATATCAACAGTCCCGGCGGCTCGACTTCTGCGGGGTTCGCCATATTTGATACCATGCAGTACGTTAAGCCACCGATTCATACGATTTGTACGGGATTAGCAGCCTCCTTTGCTGCCATTCTACTCCTAGCCGGTTCCAAGGGTCATCGCTTCGCACTTCCTAATAGCGAAATTATGATTCATCAGCCGCATGGAGGTGCGCAAGGCCAAGCGAGCGACATCGCGATAAGCGCGAATCGCATCCTTAATATTCGTGCCAAATTGAATGGAATCGCCTCTAAGAGAACCGGCCAGCCGCTTGAAAGGATTGAGAAGGATATGGATCGCGATTACTTTATGTCCTCTGAGGAAGCACTGCAATATGGGATAATCGACAAGGTTATAACTTCATTATAGTCTTATGAATTTGAAAAGAAATGAGGAAGTTTCAGAAGCAGTTATCATCAAATAATTTCAAATTCTGATATTAAATTTTATAAGGCTGGCAGCAGGCAGCAATAGACCAAAGAAGCAAACAGCCGAACAGGTATAATTACCCTGTTCGGCTGTTTTGCTGTCCTATCTATGTTTCAATAGCTTCTATTAGGCTTTTATGAATCCAGATAGCAGCTTGGCTGCCATCTCCCATAGCTATTGCAGCCATCTCTGAGTGGGCTGTCACATCTCCCGCAGCCCATACATGCTGGACGCTGGTTTTCTTGGTTCGTGCATCTACAAGAATATGTTTATTATCCGATAGTTGGACATTGAGCTGCTCTGCGATATCGGAACGGACGATATTACCGCCAAGAGCAACAAAGCAGCGCTCAGCTTCCAAGACGGTACCATCACTCAATTCAACGCCTTTAAAGCTGGATTGCTGAGTAATTACAGAATGGATTGATTTCTTAATATAAGAAATACGATGCTGCTCAAGCTGATGGAAAAGCTGCTCATCTAAAGCCGCAAGCTCATGATTAACGTAAATGAGTTCCGTTGTCCAATGCATGAGTGTAAGTGCCATATTCGCACCAGGATTGCCAGAACCAATTACGATCGTACGTCTATCTGCTACCTCGTATCCATCGCAGTCTGGACAAATATAGACGCTAATCCCCATGCAGGGCAGCAGCTCTGGAAAAGGAGGCAAGCGATCTTTAACGCCAGTAGCAAGAAGCAATCTCTTGCCGTGAAATGTCTCACCTGTGTTGGTATGGATGACAAATCCTCCGGATTCCTCTCGAACAGTATCTGCTGTCGCTCGTATGAATTGAACATGCAGACGTTCCGCCTGCTCTCTGCCTGCTGCCAGCAATTGTGCTCCGCTAACTCCATCCTGCCACCCGAGCAGGTTATGATAGCTTCTGCATAAGCGGGATCGTCCATCCGCTGCGTCGATAACAGCTACTTTATGACGATATCTTCCTAGCTGTACAGCAGCTTGCAAGCCAGCGATACCGCCGCCCACAATGATACAATCAAATCGCATTTAACAGCCTCCCGCTTAGCTGGATGTTCATACGATTGTTATTATTTTTGAAATGAACTCCTGCTATGCAACGAGGTTGATTTCAATGGATACTTTATTGCTGAAGACTGAGGCTTCTTCTTTTCTTCAGCAGCTCTGGCAATGCTATTCCAATGAGAACAACGATAACGCCTGCCCACTGCAGCGTACTGACATACTCATTTAGAACAAAGGAGGAAAGCAGGACGGCTACTGGCAGCTCCGATGCTCCAAGAATGCCTGCCATGCCTTCTCCGATATGCGGAACTCCGACAGCAAACAATACAGGCGGGATAAACGCACCGAACAAGCCAAGCATAAACCCGTACAGTATAAGATCACTGAGAATTTGCCCATTAAACAAAAATGTTGGCGGGAAAAGAATGAATACAAGCACTAAGCCCCCTGTTATCATCCATGCGCTTCGGTAGGCAGGATGCACGGATGGAACGGCCTTTCCGCTGAATAGAATAAACAAGGAATAACTTACTGCGGACAGCAGACCTAATACAAGACCCATAATATTGAAACTTCCTGTGCCCTGCTCCATAATTCCTGCTGCAAGCAGCGTACCTCCAAACAAGATGGCAATGGTGATAACCATAATTCCAGTAGGACGTTTACGCTGACTAACCGCCTGAATAACGACGCCGATCCAAGTAAATTGGAATAATAAAATAATAGCTAATGAAGCTGGAATATAACGAAGTGATTGATAATACAGCAAGCCTGTAATAGCGGTTGGCGTACCGGCCGCCATCAGCATAAGCCGATGCTTCCACGTTAATTTAACAGCATTCTGTGATGCATTTGAATTTGAATTATTGCTTGAGCCTGCCTTTTGTTTCTCGCGCCATTTCATAAAGAAAGAAAGACCCCAAGCGAGTATAAAGCCTGTTAATAATTGAGTGCCGACCACTTCTCCTAATACGTAGCCTTGCCCGTATGCAAGAACGACGATGGTGGATAATATGCCGTAGCTGGCTGCACCAAGAAAAACCGATAGCATGTATTTCATCTGTATTACTGCCCCTTTCTGATGTTGCAAGCCTACTCTTAAACAAAAAAAATCCTAACCGCGAATATAGAATCATTTGGAATGATCTTATATTCGTAGTTAGGAAGTTAAGGCTTCCCGTAGAAACCCTCACCCTGTATTTATGTCCTTCTGTGAGGTTATACGAATTTATTTGGTTATGAGTTGGTTCTTGACCTGTAAATCTTACATGACAAGTAATCCACTGTCAATAGTCAAATACCTGGTAATCCTTATCGTTCATTGCGGCTTAAGCTGCTATATCATTCATATGATGTTATAAGTTTTCGCAAACTCATCTTCATTGATGCTATCTTAATTCTTCCACAACATTGGAAGGCATTTGCCCTTTCACGCCATCAACTAAATTATACGCGGCCAGCATGGCCATTTCAAAGCGTGTCTGTTCCGTTGCTGAACCAATATGCGGCAGTGTCAGAACATTCGGCATGGACAGAAACGGATGTTTTGCGTCAATGGGCTCCTTCTCAAATACATCCAGACCTGCAGCAGCAATCGTTCCCTCCTGCAGAGCTTCAATCAAAGCCGCCTCATCAATCGTTTGGCCGCGTGAAATATTGATGAAAATAGCTGTGGACTTCATTAATTGAAATTCATTTCTGCCCAGCAGCTTTGTTGTTTCAGGTGTTAATGGTGCAAGCAGCACAACGAAATCGGAAACAGAAAGTAATTCGTTCAACTCCGCATAGCGTACACCAAGCTTCGCCTCTGCCTCGGGTTTGCGGCTTCGGTTGTGATAAACGACATCCATTTCAAATCCAAATTTAGCGCGGCGCGCTACAGCCTCACCTATTCGTCCCATGCCAATAATGCCCAGCTTGGCATGATGTACGTCCGTTCCGAACAGGGAACGGCCATCCCCTTGCTTCCACCTTCCGTCTTTCACATAACGATCAAGCTCAGCAACGCGCCTTGCAGCACCCAGCATGAGCGCTAAGGCTAAGTCTGCAACAGTATCGCTTAGTACATGCGGCGTATTCGTGCCAAGCACGCCTCGCTGCTTCATTGCAATGAGATCGAAATGGTTGTACCCAACGCTAATACTGCTAACAATCTTTAAATTTGGAGCAGCCTCCAGCAGCTCAGCATCAATTCTCAAGCCGGCAGTAAGCAAGCCGTCAACATGGGTAAGCATAGGATACAAGCCCTCTGAAGTAATTGGCTCAGCACTCTCCCACTTAACAATATTGCAATGCTCAGCAATATATGCCTCTACCTCTGCTGGAATGGGACGGTCAATAAATACAGAAGGTCTCATCTTCATTCTCCTCTCGATATCGCGGTTTCGATAAATGAGTCATACACCCATTATAAAACGAATAGTCGAATAACAAAATGGACCAAGCTGCAATCGTATTTGTTATGGCTGCTTAATCATGCATAGCGGCTTGCTGCTTGTATAAATCTTCTATTACAATACATGCCATTGCTTCTACTACAGGAATAATTCGCGGACAAATACAAGGATCATGTCTGCCAATCGTCTCAATTGCCTTTTCTTCTCCATGAATATCGATTGTTTGCTGCTGAACGGATATCGAGGACGTCGGCTTTACAACGATTCTGAATACAATTTCTTCACCTGTACTAATGCCCCCGATGATTCCGCCTGCATGATTGGTCAGAAAGCCATTTCTGTCCATTTGGTCGTTATGCTCACTTCCCAGCATGTCCGCCGCGGCAAATCCGGAACCGAATTCAATCCCCTTTACAGCGCCAATCGACAGCATAGCCTTCGCAAGCTCAGCATCCAGCTTATCAAATACGGGTTGGCCAATGCCAGCTCGGACGCCTCTTATTCTACATTCCACAATTCCGCCGCAGCTGTCGCCAATTGAAGCCAAATGTTCAATTTTTTCAATCATCTTAACTGCAGCGTTAGAATCACAAGCCCTAACCGCATTTTTCTCGATTTCGTCCTCAACATAGGTTTCGCATTTGATTCCGCCTATTTCCTTCGTATAGGCAACGACGCTGACTCCCCTGTTTTCTAGAAGCTTGCGTGCGACGGCGCCGCCTGCTACCCGTCCTGCCGTCTCTCTCCCAGATGCTCTCCCGCTTCCACGGTGATCGCGAATGCCATACTTTTTCAAATACGTATAATCAGCATGTCCGGGACGGAAAGAATACTGTATATCGCTATAGGCGTCCGGCCTCATGTCCTTGTTATGCAGCATAATAAACAGTGGTGTACCTGTTGTCTTTCCTTCGAAGGTGCCTGACAGAATGTTGATAATATCATATTCCTTGCGAGGCGAAGTGACGGAAGATTGTCCAGGCTTCCTGCGGTCCATTTGAATCTGGATATAAGCCTCATCTATTTCAACGCCAGGACTTACGCCATCTACGATTACACCGACTGCTTCTCCATGAGATTCTCCGAAAGTCGTTATTTTAAATTGATTGCCAAATGAATTTCCAGCCATATGAATTACCCCCGAATGTTTGTTTTGACGATGTTCTTCTATTTCTATTATAATTTTGATTATGTAATAAATGAAATTCAAATTTAACGGTCTTGCCATAGAAGGAGTTAATATCACTATGAATATAAACTTGGAATGGTATCGTATTTTTTTATATACTGCCCAATCAGGAAATTTAACTAGAGCTGCAGAAGAGCTTCATATCACGCAGCCATCTGTTAGCTATGCCATAAAGCAGCTCGAAGCAGCGCTCGGCGTGAAGCTGTTCGATCGTTTGTCCAAAGGTGTCAGGCTGACAGCAGAAGGCGCCTCCTTATTCGTATTTGTAGAGAAATCGATTGCTTTTCTGGAGGCTGGAGAACAAAAGCTTCGTTCGCTCAAAGACCTGACCGCCGGTGAGCTTCGAATTGGCGCCAGCGGGCCGATTATTAAGCATGTATTACTACCTCAGCTGGATTTATTTCATGCGGAGCATCCAGACGTCCGAATACGCCTTGCCCAAGGAAAAACTTCTGAAATACGAAACCGACTTAAGGAAGGCCAGATTGATTTGGGACTGGTTCATTTACCGCTGTATGATGAAGCTCTGGACGTAAGTCCACTGCTTGCAATACAGGATTGCTTTGTGGTCGGGCCTGCTTTCAAAAAATATTCAGAGCAAGTGATCACCTCAGAGCAGTTCATACAAATACCGCTTCTTCTTCTTACCCCTGGCAGCAGTACCAGAGGTTTTGTAGACCAATGGTTGATATCTCAAGGATTAGAAGCAGAAGCGGATATTGAGCTGAGCAGTATGGATATGTTGATTGAACTCGCAGAGCGAGGCTACGGGGCAGCGTTCGTAACGGAGTCATTCGTCAAACAAGAGCTGGAGCAGGGTAAATTGTTTCGATTGAATAGCGATAAGCCCATTCCTACCCGTACAATAGGAATAGCAACGAGACGAAATACCTCCTTGTCTCTTATCGCGCAGCGATTTATTGAGCTGTTAAATAAGAATCAAGCTTAAAGGTCAATATTATCCCTAATTTTCAATTAGTGGCGTATATCCTGTTTTCTCAACTAAATACTGACCCTGCTCTGATTTGATCCACTCGATAAAGGGAACACCGTTCGGATTAAATGTGTTAACGGTTGAAAATAAGTATGGAGTCAACTATAATATAATATGGTTTTAATTGTTTACTGGAAAGGAATTATACGATGAGCGATAACAACAATTTTCGAGTATTATTGTATTATAAATTTGTAGCTATCCCTGATGCAGAGCTGTTTACAGCTGAACATCTTGCCTATTGTAAAGAGTTAAACGTTAAAGGCCGTATCCTTATTGCCGATGAAGGCATTAACGGTACCCTTTCAGGCACTTTCGAGCAAACGGAGCAATATATGCGTGATATGCATGCAAACCCGCTGTTCTCTGATCTAGTATTTAAGATTGATGAAACAGATAAGCATGCTTTCAAAAAAATATTTGTTCGTTACAAGAAAGAACTTGTAACACTTCGTTACGAGAAACCGCTTGACCCCAATACATTAACCGGGACCCATCTCTCGCCCAAAGAGTTCCATGATTATTTGCAAAGAGATGATGTTATTATTCTTGATGGCAGAAGCGATTATGAATATGATCTCGGTCACTTCCGCAACGCTATCCGACCTGATCTGGAGACGTTCAAGGAGTTTCCTGAATGGCTGCGCGAGAATATGGCTGAATTCAAAGACAAGCCAATTCTAACTTATTGTACAGGTGGAATTCGCTGTGAGAAGCTCACGGGCGTTATGCTTAGCGAAGGATTCAAGGACGTCTATCAGTTAGACGGAGGAATTGTTACCTACGGCAAGGACGAAGAGGTTCAAGGCCGGCTTTTCGATGGCAAATGTTATGTATTTGATGAGAGAACTTCCGTTGACATTAATCGGACGGATGAAGCGTTTGTTGTCGGCAAGTGCCACCATTGCCAGCAGCCTGCCGATACGTATATCAACTGTGCAGACGATTCCTGCCACTTGCAGCATATCGTATGCAAACAATGTGAAGAAACCAAGAATGGCTTCTGCTCATCGGAATGTGAAGAGCATGTGACCAGCCTTAATGCATAAATACCGAAAAAGGTTGATCTTCTTCGCTTTTGCGAGAGATCAACCTTTTTTGTACGCATATTTTGCAATACTCTTACTAAGCACTCAGAAGCCTGTAGGATGACCCGATCTCAATAACGCATCATCCAAATAAGCCCGATATAGCGGCTCATCCGGTGATTCCAAGAGAAGTGCGCGATAATAAGTGACGACCTTTGGGAAGTAATACGGATTAACATCCACTGCCTGCACTAAGCCCGCTCGCTGCCACCGATAGGTTTCCACGCGATAAGCTTCCTGGGAGTCATGATTCCATAGCGCTATTTCGCATAGTCCATCCCTTCCATACATGCCTGGCATATCCTCGATTTCAATGCGATTATACATCATACCATCAGGAATTAGTCGGTTAAATCCGTACGGCGTCCAATGATATATATCGAGCTCTGAAACATTCCAATCCGCCTGCCAGCCAATAATTAAGTTTAGTTGGTTAGATCTTGCGATAGGTGCTGCCCACAAATCATTAACGCCCTTGCCTCTTCCTTTTGTTTCAAAAATACGATACCAGTTAGTTCCGTTTCTCTTCAAGATCATCATATAAGGCTCATTATCAAGCTCATATACAGCTGTTATTTCCTGCTCCTGATCGCCATCAATATCTGCAATTAGTATGGCTGGCTGATTGCCGTATTGCTGCAAACAACTAATTTCCGCATTCGGCGGCAGAAAGCTCCGAATCATTCGGTCATATATCCCATATTGACTCATCGTTATCCCTCCCTCTCCGTAGTCTTCAGAAGAGAGTATGCCGATTTCACTCATAAAAGCACTCTAAAAGAGATTCATTTATCAGTTCGATTAAAACCATCCATTTGGGACAACCTACAGATGATGTCTCAATGAAATAACAAGCAAATGGAGGTTTCTATAATGGCTAGAAATAAAAACAAATCGATACCTAGTAAAAATCAAGCATTCGAAGCAAATTCCAAAGAAGCAGAAAATAATGTGGCCGCTTCTACTTCAATGAATCGCAATCAGAAGGGAGATTTGCCTAACAGCCCTTCAACTGGTTAATGTCTAACGCTATTTGGAAAGAGGCTGTCGCGATTTTCCGCATCGACAGCTTCTCTTCTCTTGTCTCATTCACGTCTTAATGTTGAATAATACTTTCCCAGCGGTGCTTGTATTGCAATAGCCGAGGATGAAGAGGCTCAGGCTCTGTTAATAAGAGAAGGCGGACTTTGACAATCCATTCCTCAAAGGATGAGAAGGATGCGAACTTATTAGCCATCTCTCCGGTCAAAAGCAAAAATAGCGGTGGCGAATAGGTTTCGGTTAAATGCCTGAGGGCAGTATCGATAGGTGTATACTTTTTGCGTTTTATTTCCAAGCGTTCAACGGTAATGTCCATGTCTTCCTTATCCCGCTTCCATTCATGAAGCCTATCCTCTCGCTTGTAAAATGCGCTAACCGTTTCATTGGAAATTCGTTTCATACTTTGTTCATGCAGGGGATAGAGAACGAGTTTTTTGAATGAACGCTCCTTTAGTAAATAAGCTGCCAAATCCAATTCCCGATCCGATATGTTCTGGAATGAATCATAGAAGATAATTGTTCCCTTCCGTACATCTTTGGGCGGCTCATAGCCGAAAGGTACTTTCTGAACAGTTTCGCTCATCAATGGTTGCCTCCTTGTGTCATGATGTGCTCCTATTATTACCTGAAGCCTGAAAATAACACATTTTCAAAGGAATTACCATGCTAGAGCTTTTTATAATCGCTCTTCATAATATTTTTAACCATGCTGGACCATTTCGAGTTGGCAGGACAATATTTTTTTGCAACCCGTTCCACCGTTTTCAGTCCCTTTCCAACATAATTTTTGGAGAGAAGCTGTCCAAATTTCCGTACGCTGTCCCCCTTCGTCTTAAAGCTGAATGCTTTATTGTATTTGTCTCCATCAATTGCATTCAATCCAAATAAGTTGTTTTTCTTCTGAGCAAGCTTACTTTTTCCATTGCCGCTTTCAAGCTTCATGACCGCAATCGTGAAATAGGCATTAATACCGTATTCTTTTTCAATCTCAAGAATCGCCTGCTCTAGCCCCTCGCCTGCCAGTGCTGTTCCTTCAAATATTTTCTCAATATGGGCTTCCGTCAAGCCGGATTCCGATGCCACAATGGATGTAGGCTCATTGATCTGAGTTTCATCAATATCTGGCGCAGCTTCTGAATCCTCCTTCTCTGACTGCTCTTGAACAGGTTCAGAACTTTCTTCTCCTATAGCGGAAGAAACAATTCCCTGTGAACCAGCATCCGCGGCTGTCGTTTGGCTCTCAATTAAACGAGCATAACTGCCTTTCATATAGCCTCCGTCCTTCAATTCCAGCCAACCATTATCCGTCACTGCTATAACTTCGAAGACGGAGCCTTGCTTAACGACCTTAACAATACTTGCTGTCGCATTCGGACTCGTACGCACATTTAAGTAAAAGGCGGTAACCTCATATGTATAAGTCGGTGTTTCATCAACAGATTTAGCGGATGGCAGCTCCTCTATGGCAGTTGATGGAGCATCTTCAGCCGCTTCGCTCACGTTAATTAGATGCGACACATAGGATGGAACAGATTGAGATTGGAACGTTTCACTGGCATAAGGAGCGTGCCCGGGTAATGAATCCTCCTTTTGCTCTGGAGAGATTGCTTCTGCTGTTACAAGGGGTTCATTCGCTAATGGCTTATGATTTAAGGGTTGAATCGTCATTCCTAATGTGATTAATAAAGAGATCAATAACATATACACAAAAGTGCGCTGAATTAACTTTTTTCTCATGACTATACCTCTTCCTATTGTTTAATGGAGGATACTTGTTACGAGCTAAGTTAGGTCGCTTCACAAAGCTGAACGAGGACAATCAAACAGTCTGTGGAAATTATATGTTGATACATCAGACATAAGACGAGTTTTTATCCTTTTTGTAAAATCAAGCATGCACAAAAAAGCTCTTATTCCTGATGGAATAAGAGCTTTTTTGCTAAAAATTATTTTTTGAAGCCTGCCGAATGAGCCGCAATAATCTCGTCCATTTGTTCATTCCAGACGTTATCTTCGGTACAAATGTCAGGATGAGCCTCGAACCAAGCGACCGTTTGCTTGATTCCTTCTGCGAAGGATATGGTTGCTTTGAATTCGGGTACTAATTGTTTAATTTTTGAATTATCAAATACGCTGGTTACCGATTTGTCGCCGAGCAATCCCCCTTCTAGCTGCGGATCATGGGAAATTAGAAATTCACTCGAAATATGAACCAGATTAGGCACCGCACCGGCGGCATCTCCAATGGCTTCATAGATTTGATTCCAGGTCAGCACCTCATCGGAAGTAATATGATAAGCTTCCCCTATTGCTTCATCGCGGCCCAGCAGACCCACAAAGGCTTTTGCGAAATCAGTGTTATGCGTCATCGTCCATAAGGATGAGCCATCGCCGTGTACAATGACTGGCAGACCTTTGCGTATGCGGGACACTAGCGACCAAGGATGCTGCCAGCTGTTCAAAGCAGCCGGAATCATAGTATCACCATACGTGTAGGATGGCCGCACGATTGTAATAGGGAAGCCCGAAGCTTCTTGCTCTTCTCTTAGCAGCTGTTCACAAGCGATTTTATCACGTGAATAAGACCAGTAACGGTTTTCTAGCGGAGTTGCTTCCTCAGTAATGATATAATGTTTCGGCGGTTTCTGATAGGCAGAGGCCGAGCTAATAAATATAAACTGCTTGGTACGTCCGCGGAAGAGCTCAATATCCGTTTGAATATGCTCCGGCGTAAATGCAATCCAATCGACGACGACATCGAAGTTCATTCCTTCCAATGCGGCGGAAGCAGAATTCATATCTCGTATGTCACCATTAATAACGCGGGCTCCTTTAGGTACAAATTCATCTCTTTTACCGCGATTGAATAAATAAAGCTCAATCCCTCTTTCAACTGCAAGTCTAGAGACCGCTTGGCTAATTAAACCAGTTCCGCCGATAAACAATACCTTCATGACCAAATCTCTCCTCACGTTTGGTAGAATGCGCTGCAATAAAAGGTTGCTAGAAGACACCTCTGCTCCAATTATAAAGCGGTCTGGGCAATAGCACCATATGCGATAATCTTTTCCTTGAAATATAATGATATAATCGTTTTAACAAGCAAGAAAGGAGCATCAGCAATTGAAAAAGTTAGCTATTACTACGGCCTACTCGATCGTTCTTTCAGCTTTGCTGCTAAGCGCATGCGGAAGCGGGCAGTCTCCAAGCAGTCATGCCGGGCATTCGAACGAGACGAGCGGAATAACGGAATCCGATGAAAGCCATCAAGCACATACACATGTTAGCTCCGGTGATCTTCAGGAGACAACAGCCTCTCTAGAGATTCTTCCGACCTTTCTAGATGGAAGCTCCAAAACGATACGAACCGCCTATCAAACAGCTGCCACCATTACGGATGTGCTGCCTTATATCCCCTGCTACTGCGGCTGCGGAGAAAGTGCCAATCACAAAAGTAATTTGAACTGCTTTATAGCTGAAATCAAGTCGGATGGTTCAGTCGTATGGGATGACCACGGCACTCGCTGCAATGTATGTATCGAAATAGCTGTCACTTCTGCAGCAATGAAGTCAAGTGGCATTGAACTCGAAAGAATCCGTCAAATGATAGATGAAACATATCAGGAAGGCTATGCAAAGCCAACGCTTACTCAGCTCCCGCCTGTATCCTGATTAGAGTTCTACGACAATCTTGCCGCGCACATGTCTCTCGGACAAACGGGTTAATGCAGCAGGCACTTGATCAAGCGTTATTGTTTCGCTTACCAGCGATACAATATGGCCTTCAACCATGAGCTGCATAAACTCTTTTGCCATAATCGCTAGGTCCAGCTCGGCCTCGCGATTGCCAGAGCCATGTGCTCCTCCGAGCATAAGCTTGTGAACAGAAAACGTTTTGAATGAAGGCTGAAAGTCAGCGACAACTTCAGGTGCACCGGCAATGCATGCCAGCTGTCCGCCGAAGGAGAGCGCTGATAAATCAGCTTGAGCTGTTTTTCTATTAATGGTATTCAGGATGAGATCGACACCTCTCCCTTCCGTGAGATCCATTATCCGCTCATGAACATCTTCTGAGTTGTAATCGATGACCTCATCTGCTCCAAGCGATTTCAAATAATCGCTATTTTGGGCGGATGCACTGGTCAAGATAAGGGCTGCACCCTTATTTTTTGCAATTTGAATGGCATAGCCTCCCACTCCGCCGGCCCCGCCATGTATAAATATGGTTTGCCCCGCTTTCAAATTCATCTTCCTAATCAAAGCTTGATAAGCAGTTAAGCCTGCACATGGGAAAGCTGCCGCATCCGTAAAAGAGAGGCTGACAGGTATTTCTGCCGCCGTATGTGCCGTCGTCACCGCATATTGTGCGAAAACACCCTGCTTAGCTAAATCCCCATGAAAAACGACGCGATCGCCAGCTTTCCATTGCTCTACGCCCGCTCCAACTGCATCTACATAGCCAGCCGCATCAATTCCCGGAATATGCGGATAATGCCATGCTGGATTGCCGTTTAACATGAGCTTATAATCTACAGGATTTAATCCAGCTGCTTGTACCCGAACCGAAATTTCGCCAGGACCAGGCTCCGGCTTCGCTATATCAGCCATTACTAATGAATCCGGCTTGCCCGGATTGTGAGTGACAATTGCTTTCATTGTATATCCTCCCTTTTATATCCTAATCTCGTTTCTATTATAGTCTATATACGGTTTGCAAAAAAACAAACAAAATCATAACTTTACGGCATCGCCACATCAGGGTCAATCTTACTAAGATTAAGCTATAAAACAGCTGCGATAATTCAATTGCTGCGAATGTGGAGGTGATATATGATCCTGCAAAATAAGGTTGTTTTCCTAACAGATGCCGATAATGAAACCGGCCGTGCTATCGTTAGAAAAATGATAGAAGCTGGCGCGCACATGATCTTAAACAGCCCCTCGGGAGGCCGGAGCCTCTCAAATGAATTATCACGAATGAGTGAAGCGGGTTTGCAAGCCATCGTCGTTCAAATTGATCTTTGTAAGAGCGCTGTTGTAGCCGAAATGCTTCAACTTGCAGAACAAAAGATAGGAGCCGTTGACGTCTTCATCCACAATAGCAAATTTATTCATCGCGCATCTATTGAAGCCTGCGAGGAAGATGATTTTATGAGCAGCTTGTCTGACAATGCCAAATCCGCCTTCATTTGCACGCAAGCGGTTGGCAAGCAAATGATGCAGAAGCAGACTGGCAAAATCATTTATGTCTCTTCTATACATGCGGAGAAGCCGACCGGTTCTGCTTTTGCCTTCAGCGCGTCCAAGGGTGCAGTCAAAATGCTGTCAAAGGAAGCTGCACTCGTACTCGGACGCTTCGGTATCAGCGTAAATACAATAGAGTTCGGCCCTGTTGAAGGAGATAATGAGTTATTTCAGAGCAGTCTATCTACCCTTTATAACGATTATGAATATAAAGTTCCAAATGCGATACTCGGTACCCACGAGGATTTAGCCGAACTCATCCTCTTCCTTTCCTCTGATGATGCACGTTACATAAATGGCGCGGACATTCGGCTCGACGGCGGCTTCCTGCTGCATTATATGAATTTCAAAATGAAACGACCTTAACGCCGTTATGGAGGTGTACGATGAGTATAAAAGGCAAAATAGCACTCGTTACGGGTGCGGGAACCGGGATTGGCAAAGGAGTCGCCATTGAGCTTGCCAGACGCGGCGTTAAGGTCGCCATTCATTACAATCAGAGCGATGCCGGTGCGCTTCATACGAAGCAGCAAATCGATGAATTCGGCGGAGAAGCGATGATCGTTCAAGCCAATGTGTCGAATAAGCCGGAGATTGAGCGCATGGTAAGTGAAGTAAACGAGTTCTTTGGCGGCATTGATATCCTTGTTAACAATGCGGCATTGCAATTGAATTATGGCTTCTTCGAGCATGATGAGCATTCTTTCGATCGCATGATGAGCATTAATCTTAAGGGCTACTGGCAATGCATGCAGGCCGCCCTGCCTTATATGAAACAAAAGCAATCTGGCCGAATCATTAATATGTCATCCGTCCACAGCAAGCGACCAACTGATTTCGACGTTGTGTACGCGATGACGAAAGGCGGTATAAGAATGCTTGGAAGAGAAGCTGCTATCGAGCTTGCTCCATTCGGTATTACGGTCAATACAATCGAGCCCGGACATATCGATGTTGGGAAACAAAGCGCTAGGGAATCCAAGCCCATTATGTCACCCGAAGATTTGGAAAAAAGCAAAAAATCAAAAAGCTCCATTCACGAAAAATTCCCGCTCGGGCGTGTTGGAACTCCGTTTGATGTCGCTCAGCTTGTCTGCTTTATCGCTTCCGATGAGAATGAATTCATGACTGGCACTTCTATTCGACTTGATGGTGCGAGCATGCTTCTTTAATAGAAAACATCCTACTAAGACCACTATGATCAAGGAGTGATATGCTATGACCAATAACCAATCTTACGAAGAAACACTGGCTCATGTCAGCACCTTCTCTAAACCATCAGAGCTGCGCATTACCGACATTCGTTTTACTGACATTATGGGTGGCCCTTTCCATAGCAGTCTAATCAAGGTATTCACAAATCAAGGCTTGGTCGGATTTGGCGAGGTTCGTGATGGAGCGGATAAGCTATATGCTCAAATGCTGAAAGGCCGTCTTCTAGGAGAAAATCCATGCAATATTGATAAGCTGTTTCGTCGAATTAAACAATTTGGTGGTCATGCCCGTCAAGGCGGCGGAGTAAGCGGACTGGAAATCGCCCTATGGGACTTGGCTGGGAAAGCATACGGCATACCGATCTATCAAATGCTAGGTGGTAAATTCCGCGATAAAATTCGTATGTATTGTGATACCGAAGTGGTTGGCAAGGATACGGGAACAGCAATGGGGCTTGCACTCAAGAAGCGTATGGAAGAAGGCTTCTCGTTCTTGAAGATGGATCTTGGTATCGGTCAAATCATTAATGAACCAGGCACGCTCAGCGCACCGCTAGGATTTCTCGAGGAAATGCGGGATGTGTCCAAAAACCGTTATAACCCGAATAATGACAGCCTGACGGATGAGGAACGTCGTGATATTCGAAACAAGCATTATGATATTCACAATATCCCCCACCCTTTCACTGCGATCCATGTAACGGAGAAAGGCCTCGATATGCTGGAGCAGTATGTAGCTGATGTTAGAGCCGTAATCGGCTATGAGGTTCCATTAGCTGTTGATCACTTTGGTCATATTGGTCTGGAGGATTGTATTAAGCTTGGCCGGCGCGTCGATAAGTTTAACCTCGCTTGGATGGAGGATATGCTTCCTTGGCAGTATACAGAGCAATATGCCAAGCTGGCGAGGGCGGTTGCTACACCGATCTGTACGGGTGAGGATATTTATTTAAAAGAAAACTTCCGACCGCTGCTTCAAGCAGGCGGCGTCTCCGTCATTCATCCCGATGTACTGACGACAGGCGGCATATTGGAAACGAAAAAAATCGGTGATATGGCTCAGGAATACGGCGTGGCAATGGCCATTCATATGGCGGAAAGTCCAATTGCTTGCCTTGCTGCCGCGCATGTCGCTGCTGCTACCGAGAATTTTATGGCACTGGAATATCACTCCTGTGAGGTTCCTTGGTGGGATGATATCATCATTAGCAGCAAGCTTCCGAAGAAGCTCGTGCAGAACGGCTTCATTCAGATGACAGATGCGCCTGGGCTTGGTATTGATGACCTTAATGATGAAGTGCTCGCTCAGCATCTGCATCCTTTCATTCCAGGACTTTGGGAACCGACAGACAACTGGAACCATTACCACTCCAACGATAGACTATGGAGCTAAAGCTATTATAAGAAGAGGGTGCCTCTAAAGCCTATGGCCTTTGGGACACCCTCTTCTTCTTACGCTTGTCTTCGAGTATATTTTTCTTTATCTTAATTACTCTACTTACAGGAGGTAAGCGGAAAATTCAACACCATCCTATTTTCATTGACGATTTATGAGATGGTTATAGTCTCATATAGAATCATTGATCGAGTAGTTACGGACATGAGATACGTTATTTGAGTGAATTAGCTGTAAAAGCAAAGCTTACGGACATGAGAGCCGTTATTTTCATTGAGTCGGGTCATATGTGGGGCTTTTCGAGCCAATAAGGGCTCTGAGGTCCGTTAGCAGTTCGAAAAGTCGTTTTTTCAGCAAATAAAGGCTCCTGTGTCCGTTACCTTTTGCAGACCAAATAAATAGAGAGGGTGTCCCAAAAAGCCATAGGCTTTTGGGACACCCTCTTCTTTTTAAAATTTTACGAGCCAATCAAATTGATTTCTGGAGAAGGCTTCTTCTCCATCTCACCGGCTGCCGCTGCTTCCATTAGGCCTCGTATATAGCCGATTCCGAATAAACGGCCCAGCAGCTCATAACCTGGATTGCTGTTGTCCTCGCCTTCCATCGTAGGCACATGATCGGGTCTGGCTGGTCCGTTGTAGCCCACCTCATAGTAGGTTTGCATAGCTTGAAACATATTTGTTTTTCCATCGTCATGAAATGTTTCTTTGAAATTTTCAGGCGTTCCCACGACATCTCGGAAATGTACAAAAAACATTTTGTCTTGTTTCGCGAATTGGCGGATCACAGATGGAATATCATCTCCGGCAGTAGCAAGCGTGCCTTGGCAGAGCGTAATACCGCTATAAGCGCTGGGTACTAAATCAATCGCACGCTGCAGCGCTGCTGCATTCCGCAATATGCGGGAAACACCTCTTATTGGCGATATCGGCGGATCATCCGGATGAAGCGCTAGTCGTACTTGAGCTGCTTCTGCAACTGGCACAATCCGCTCCAAAAAGTACTGAAGATTTTCCCACAGCTGTTCCTCAGTAACGATGCCGGCTTCCGTTAACGGCGTATCCTTCATCAAGCTATGATCGTAACTGGATACTAACGCCCCGCCGCGTGTCCTTGTTGTCGTCGAGGTGCGGAACCAGTTGAACTGCGCCATGAAGTTGTAGCAAAGAACGGGAATGCCAGCTGCTCCCATGTTTTGAATAAATAATTGAAACTGTTCAATCTCTTGATCGCGGCCTGCTGTACCCAGCTTAATTTCATTGCTTGGCGGCATGGATTCAATAACTTGCAAATCAAAGCCATAATCTGCAAATCTCTGCTTCATTCGAATAAGCGGCATTAAATCCCAAGCCTTCTCTGTCTTCTCCTGCCAAGGGAGCCAAGCAACCGCATGATTCACACCGAGCTGCTTCGCTAAATGCCATAGCCGATCGGGATAAGCCGAGAACGCTTCTGCTAATTGCATAAGTAAACCACCTCTCTATCTCCTTATTTGCTTCCAGCTTTCGCAGCCAATTCTTTGCCCATTTTATCTATTTTGTTATACGCAGCCTCAATCGATTGCTGTCCGAACGTAACTGCCTCCATCTCCTTCTTATACATGTCCACCCACTCTGAGAAACCTGCTGCAGGAGAATAGAACGGCAGCGCTTTATCAACCGATAGATCATACAGTTCTTTGCCAAGCTTATCCTTCGCTTCAAGATTTGGTTCAAGCTCCTTGTATATGTCCGGATTAATTGGAATTCCTCGAGTAAGTCCTAACGCCTTGCCTGCTTCCTTATCCGTAATAAACCACTTCACGAATCTTTTTGCTTCGTCTTTATTTTTGGAATTTGCACTTACGCTAAGGAAAATCGTTGATTGTGCCCAGCCGCCGCCTGCTGGTCCTACAGGCATATTAACGACACCGACTTTACCAGGCATCAGCTGCTCCAGCGCGCTTACGGAGCCGGTTGTTGCTCCCCTCGTCATTACAACGCCTGAAGCCATCGGATCGGCCTGAGGGTCGTTCTCAAGAAAGGCAGCCGCTTTCTCCGCTGGAGGAACGATTTTGTCCTTGCGGAATTGTTCATAGGTTTGGTAGAAGGTCATGAACAAATCTTTATCCAGTGTAAAGGTTTTTCCTCCGTCAGACATTATAGGCGATTTGCCCATTGAAGTTTGATAGTAGTTGAAGCTGTCCCAAGTCGTCGTATCTCCAATTGGATATTTGCCATCCGGAAGCTTAGCTCTGGCGTCTCTTGCCCATTGGAAAAATTCATCATAGGTCCAGTCCTTATGAGGGTGTGGAATGCCATATTGATCAAGCTCTGTTTTATTAAATGCAATGCCTTGCGCGTTCTGACTAAGCGGGATTCCGTACAGTTTTCCGTCAATTTGCAAATTATCAATGACATTTGGATCTACAATGCCATTTAGATCAAGATCTGATAAATCCTCCAACTGTCCTCTAGATACATATTCATGAATATAAGCGGCATCCATTTGCAGCACATCCGTTATGGATTTCGAGGCAGCTAATGTTGGGAGCTTCTGCCAGAAGGCATCCCATGCCATAAATTCAGGCTTAAACGTAATATTGCTATTTTGCTGGGTGTAGATGTCGAGTGCTTTCTTCGTCGCTTCATGGCGGGCGTCCGGGCCCCACCACATAATACTCAGTGTTTTCGCTCCTCCGGAATCCTTATTGCCTTTATTGTCCGTATTTTTTTCTTTATTGCCGCCGTTACCTCCCCCGCTGCATGCTGACAATACAAGCATGATAGCCAGCATTAACAATCCCAAGCTCCTTGACCAACGTTTGTTCATGAATAAACATCCCCTTATCCTTTTTTAATGTAATGCCATTACCCCTTTAAGCCTGTAGTTGCTATTCCTTCGACAAAGTGCTTTTGAGCGATGAAGAAAATAAGAACCGAAGGAAAGATGGACAGCAAGGACATCGCTAGCAATTGCCCCCACTGAATATCAAATTGATCAATGAACATGCGCAGCGCTAGACCGACTGTGAATTTATCAACAGAGCTTAAATAAAGCACCTGTGCGAAGAAATCATCCCAGCTCCATATGAACGTAAAGATCGCTACCGTTACAAGTGCAGGCTTAAGCAGCGGCAGAATAACACGCCCAAATATACCGTATACGCTCGCACCGTCAATCGTAGCAGCTTCATCCAAATCACGCGGGATCCCGCGTATAAACTGAACGAGCAAGAAGATGAAAAAAGCTCCTCCACCGAAGAAATGCGGCAGCACTAATGGAACATAGCTATCTACAAACCCTAATTTGTTAAACAAAATGTATTGCGGGACAACCGTTACTTGTCCTGGAAGCATCATCGTCAACAATAGAATAGAAAACCAAAAGCCGCGCAGCTTGAAATGCAATCTGCCGAAGCCGTAAGCTACAATTGCCGCCGTAGCAACTCCGCCAAGCACATTGCCAAGCTCCATAAGAAGCGTATTGCCGAAGAAATGAGCGAATGTATATTCGGAGGAGAAATGCCAGCCATTCCAATAGTTTTCCCACATTGGTGTATGAGGCCATATGGTCGGCATACTCAGCTCCTCTGTTTTTTTCAAGGATGCGCCCGCCCACCAAATAACCGGATATAACATAATGAAAGAGAATACCGTCAGAAATAAATGACTCGTTAATTTGGACCGCAGCGAGTTCATTTCGGTTTCCCCCCATCCGATTCATAAAACACCCAATAGCGCGAGGCTGCAAAATTAATGATGGTAAGCAATGCAACGATGGTTAGCAATATCCAGGCGAGTGCAGATGCGTAGCCCATCTGATAATGCTTGAATGCTTTCTCATACAAGAACATCGCATACATATACGTGGAATTGATCGGTCCGCCCTTGGTGATGATGAACGCTGATGTGAAGGTCTGAAACGATCCGATAATGCCAAGCACGAGATTGAAAAACATGACAGGCGACAGCATAGGAAGCGTAATGCTTATAAACTTTCTGACTTTGCCTGCTCCATCCACAGAAGCAGACTCATACAGCTCTTGAGGAACTTGCTTTAAACCAGCAAGGAATATAACCATAGTGGAGCCGAATTGCCATGTGTTAAGCAGTATTAATGTGCCTAATGAGGTATCCGGATTCGATATCCATCCAATCCCTTCGATTCCAAACCAAGCGAGAACCTGATTAATATAGCCGTCAATCCCGAACATATTACGCCAAAGAGCAGCAACCGCAATGCTTCCCCCGATTAAAGATGGGAAATAGATTGCTGTCCGATAAAGGTTCATTCCCCGAACATTTTTGTTGAGCGCCAATGCTACCATAAGCGAGAAAAACAGCTTTAGCGGAACAGAGAATAGTACAAACATAAACGTGACAGAGAGCGATTTCGTAAACGTCGTATCGTTAGTGAAAATTTTGGTATAGTTGTCTGTTCCTGTCCAGACGGGATCCTCCAGCAAGGAATATTCCGTAAAGGATAAATAAAATGATTGCGCGATTGGCCATAAGGTAAGCAGTAAGAAGCCGATCAGCCAAGGCGATATAAATACATAACCTGCTATGTGATGAGCACCTTTCTTCTTCCGATTTCCCCCCGACTTCTTCTTTTCAATTTCATTTCCAGATGCCGTATTTGCAGTAGCTGCCACAGCTTTCCTCCCCCCTCAATTTCCTATTTGATTCATTAATGATGTTCTCTTACTTTATACGAAAGCGGTTTCAACGATAAAGGAGAATAAATTATGAAATGGTTTGATTTTATATAGGGTGAATAATTCATAGATTTGGTTCAAAAAGCCTTAAGAAAGTCGCATCGACAAAAACGGTGATGTCCCTAACAATAGAGTTAAGAAACAAACAAGAAATGGGAATACCACATTGATGCGAAAGAGGTGCTTGAGATGAAATTTGATAATCCAGAGGATATTATACAGCTTACACCGCTGTGGGAAGGTGAACGTTTCCCTAACGGCCGGCCCAAAGTATCAGAGGATGTATTGCGGCGCATGCGGAAAATAACATTAGAGGAAGCATGGGGCCCTCTTTGGAATAGAGGCTACGCCTTTCAATTCGAAGGTGATTTCAAAATCATCCATCCCAATAAAACAATGGTGGGACGCGCAGTTACGGCTGTGATGGTTCCGAAGCGGCCTGATTTACATGAAACATTATTAAATTACGGACATGAGCAGGAAGAGCGTAAAGGCTTTTTCAATCAATGGGTAATCGATACTTTGGTTGAGGATGACGTCGTAGTCGTTGACATGTTCGATAAGGTCCATATGGGCACTTATGTTGGCGGTAATCTATCGACAGCGATTTCTACCCGTACGAAGCAAGGCGGAGCTGTTATATGGGGCGGCATTCGCGACAATCAGCAGGTTGTAGAAATCGACAATATTAATGTGTTCTACCGAGGCAGCGATCCGACCGCTATTGCAGATGTGACCATGGTCGGAATGAATGTGCCAACAAGGATTGGCAAAGCCATCTGTTTACCAGGTGATGTGGTGCTTGGAACGCCGGCAGGTGTTATCTTCATCCCACCTCATCTGGCAGAGTTGACTGTCGTGCAAGCAGAGAAATCCCAAGTTCGAGATGTGTTCGGATTTGTTCGGCTGCGTGACAGCGTCTACACGACTGCTCAAATCGATGCTGGTTGGGATTTAGCTCTTTGGGAGGATTTCATCGGCTGGTTCGAGAATGATGATGCTGCGTCTGAATACCGTCATTTATCTTGGGATTCTGAGCTTGAAGGAGCACGCAATACACAACGTAATGGATCGCAAAGTGACGTACGTCTCTAATAAATATAACGAAAAAAGGACTCTAATGGCGGCAGCAATCATGCCCATAGAGTCCTTCATTTTGTTTGTTGTAATCTCCCTCATTTCACAATAGATTCTCGATATTCACTTGGTGATAGACCAACCTTCTTCTTGAATATTTGGCTGAAATAACGAGGGTCCTGATACCCGACCTTCTCGGCTACCTCATAATTTTTGAAATGCGTGCTTCTGAGCATGTCCTTCGCCTTATCGATCCGAATATCTGTTAAATGCTCTATGAATGTTTTGCCAGTGTTCAGCTTGAACAGCAGGCTTAAATAAGTGGGCGTCATATACACCTTCTGAGCAACGCTTTGCAAAGATGCAAACTGACATTCCTGCTCCATATGATGAATGGTTTTTTTAATAATGCTCCGGTGGCTCTCCTTCTGGTTATGGGACAGCACTTCCTTAAGTCCAATGAGAAATTGGGTAACGTACTGCTTAATATCCTGCAGCGTTTCTAGCTGTACAATTGTTATGACATCAAATCGCTGATAGGGTCCGACATGATCTGCTTCTGCATGTACCCGCTTCTCCATTCCAACGAGCAGCCGCACGGTTATATCATATACACTTTTAATGTCAATGGGACCGTTCTCGAGCAGTGATTCGTAAAACAGCTGTACGGATTGCTCGATCTCATCAGAGCTCTCTGCTGCTTTGAACAAAGCGAATTGCTCCTTCTCTTTATCTGAAGGGTATTGCTGCAGCGCTTCATAACGTCCAAGCTCGCTGAAGAAAATAATTTGTCCTGTTCCGCGATAAAACTTAAATTGCAAAGCTCTTGTAGCTTGGCGATACGAATGAACAACATCTGATAGATGGCTGCAAGGCTTGCCCACTCCGATATTGACTGGCTGCTGGAAACGTTCTTTCAGCATGAATTGTATTTTCTCCAGCAATTCCTTCGATACCCACGAGAACAAAACGCCGATCCTGCCCTCTTCATCCACGAATACGATAATGCCGTCTGTTAATTGATCCTGTATGTAATCCCGCATATCCTCTAAGTAGATAACCCTCTCATGCTCTTCATGAAATTGAGCCGTCGGCTCAAGCAAAGCGATAGCTGGAAACGTGTAATACGGGTTCAATTGGAGACGCGACAAGCTCTCCTTCAGATCTGCTCTCTCACTGCTTATGTCCGATACAAGGTTTCTAAGAAAACGATCTCTCATCCAAGTAAGAATGACATCTTCTTTAAATAATAGTCCCTCGTTTAGCATGCTTCATTCCCCCTTTTATAAGGTTGACTTGCAAGATGCGCAACATTAGTCCAAATGAATCACTTTGTAAGAGTGCATATGCTCAATAAAGGCCTGCTCAGCAAGCTCTGTATTCCCTGATCGCAGTACGTCTATTAAACGCAAATGCCAGTCTGCTAGAGCGTCGGTAGAAAAGTGTCGATTGGAAATAGCCATGAATCGCATAACCTTCATCTTCATCTGATTCCATAGCTCCAGTATCATGTGATTATCGCAGCGCTTATAAAAGAAACCATGAAACTCCATGTCCAGCTCCAAAATAGCTAAAATATCATTTTGCTCATTAGCCTGATCCATTTGTTCAATAATGGCTACCAGATAGGTGAAATCTTGCTCGACCAGCTTCTTCATCGACTGCCTTACCGCAAAGCCCTCGATAATTTCTCTTAGCTCAAAAATATCTTTAATTTCTCTGGACGTTATGTTGGAAACTACGGAGCCTTTGTTAGGAATACCGGTAATAAAACCAGATTGCTTCAATCTCTCAAGCGCTTCCCTCACAGGTGCCTGACTGATCTCAAACTTCTTCGCAATGTCCATAACAAGCAGCCGAGTGCCGGGTGGAAGCTCACCGGATAAAATTTCCTTCTTCAAAGATGTAAATACTTGCTCACTAATGGAGTTAATAGGCGAAATTGAGATATTCCCGTACATAAATGCACATCCCCCTCTCACATTATCGATTATCGATAATGTATAATAAAAAAGAAAGCGTTATCAAAAAACGCTTAAAAAACTATTTTTCTAGATCTCCTCTAGCGCAGCAGATTATCGATAATCTGCTATTACGTTCATTATAGGGCTATTTCCTGTTTTTGACAACCGAAAATAATGTCGAATTATTAATTAAAAAGCGGTACTTTATATTCATTCTGATAGCCAAACATACCCCATGTGAATGGGATATGTTTGGCTATGAAATGATCTATTTATTTTCCCAGCGAAAAAGCAGCAAAGCGAGTACGACGCCAATGACTGCAAAACCAGCCATAACAGCTAGCTCGAATCCATATGTTGTTATGGCATGGCCCTGCCAAACGCCTTGAACCATAGTAACGAAATGTGTCATTGGAATCCATGCGCTTATGTTCTGAATAAAAGAAGGGAACATTTCAACAGGCATGGAAATGCCGGAAAGAAATAAGGATGGGAAAAAGATAATCATGGCAAAGCCACTCGCTGCGCCTGGTGTTTTTGCGAGTCCTGACAAAGCAAGCCCAAGGCTGAAAAAACCGACTGCGCCAATAAGCAGACAAACAAACAAGGATACGATTCCCATGAAAGACATTGGAATATCCCATACAAGCTTCGCAATGACAATGATTTCTACTGCCCCTGCAAGCACGAGAAATAAACCTTGTGTCGCTTGTGATGCAAGTACCGTTGACTTGCGGACAGGAGTTACACGAAATCTGCGTAAAATCCCGTTTTCCCGTGCTGTCACCATATTAATATTCAATGTAAATACAGCAACCGACATCACGTTCATAGCACATAAGGCGGGTACGTATGATTCTATATAGCGTGGTCCTACTTCTGTCGTCGTCGTATCTCCAAATATAAATCCGAACAATAATAGCATAATAACTGGATAGACCAGCACCCAGAATATAGTCAAAAAGTCTCGGAAATATAGACGAGAGTCAAAGGCTGCTAATTTCAAATACGCATTCATTATGCAATCCCCTGCCCTTCCGATGTCATTTCACTAAACACTTCATTCATGGTAGACTCATGCAGCTTTAATTCCGTTACATCCCAATTTTCACTGGCTGCAAGCTGGAATACATATTTTAGTGTCTGATCTATATTGCTTGTATCCAGTTCAATATAAGCAGGCGACCAATCCACTTTTGTAACAAAAGGCAGCGTCGCTATTGCTTCCTTATTTGGCTGCCCCACATTTTTGAAACCGATCCGCTTCGTACCGCCTAATAAAGTAATGAGATTTTTAGGTGTATCGAGTGCAATCAATTGTCCTTTATTAATGATAGCTACCCGATCACACAGCACCTCTGCTTCCTCCATATAATGGGTAGTAACCACAATCGTCCTGCCTTCATCCCGCATTTGTTTAATCATCTTCCACATCTCATTACGCGCATTGGGATCGAGCCCCATGCTCGGTTCATCCAGAAATACAATAGCCGGATCATTAATGAGAGCTAAAGCCAAGGAAACTCGCTGCTTCCAGCCGCCAGATAAAGATTTGAAATAAGCATTTTGTTTGTTCTCTAGTCCTAAGCGTCGTGTAACATCAGTATTCGTACTAGTTTTGTTATAGAACGAGGCATACAAGCTTAGAATCTCTTTTACTTTAGCTTTTCCGGGTATGGAAGTAGATTGCAGCAATACGCCGATTCGATGCTTGATTTCTTCAGCATGCTTGCGAATATCTTTACCCAGAATTGTTGCGGTTCCGCTGTCGGCGTATCGCAGTCCTTCAATTATTTCGATAAGCGTTGTTTTTCCCGCTCCGTTCGGTCCAACAATGCCAAATATTTCCCCTTTGCCTACCTTCATCGAAATGTCATTTACTGCAACATTTGTGCCATATTGCTTCCGCACCTTATCCAGATCGATAACCGTTTCCAATGTATCGCCTCCACCAATTGCTATTCACTTATTATGAACTATGTAAGTCAGAGTAATATTTTCCCAATATATTGTCAACATCTATTGTTTGAACTTACATACAAATTTACTGGTCATGCTACCTCCATAAGCTTATAATAGAAGGATTGATTTCATTTCGATATTATTATAGAACAATTGGAGAATTAGTTATGAATGCGAAGCTTTCATCGATAAAAAAACAAATATTCAATCAAATAACTCGCAATGAGCTTGTTTCAAAAGCAGACCTGATGAAACGCTTTAATATAACAAGCACCAGCCTTTCGAGATTACTAGACGAGCTTCTTACGGACGGTTTAATTATCGCTTCTGAGCTAGGTCGATCCACCGGCGGAAGAAAACCAATTTTATACTGCGTGAATCCATCTCATCGCGCCATATTCGGTTTAGAAATTTCGCGGTTTTTTTCAGCTATCGGACTATACGATCTGAACCTAAAGCCTTTGGCATTTGAACGTTGGAAAATGGATGAGCAAATGACGCCAGAGAAGCTTGTCGCGAAAATTACGATGCTTGCAGAACGCATGATGACGGAATGTGGAATCGAGCGTGAGAAAGTTATCGGGATCGGGATCGGTGCTGTCGGTCCGCTCAGCCATGAAGACGGCGTTATGCTTAAACCCCGCTATTTCCCGGCAAAGGGCTGGAGTAATGTTCCTATTTGTGAATGGCTAGAGCAAAGCTCGGGACTGCATGCTGTGCTCGATAATGGAGCAAACACAGCCATTATTGGCGAGCATTGGGCCCTTCGCAACGAGGAAGTAGAGCATATGCTCTATGTGCATGCTGGTGTAGGCTTGCGAACCTCCATGATGTCGGGCGGGCAAATTGTAAGAGGAGCCTTCGATATGGAAGGCTCCTTCGGGCAAATGATTATACAAACGAATGGCCCGAGGCTAGCCGACGAAGGCAATTATGGCGCTTTGGAAGCGTTGGTATCTATTCCTGCTTTAGAGAAGAGGATCCATTCACAGCTAGCCTCTTCCGAATCTACTGACCTGAAACACTTGCCTCTTGAGAGTATCCGATTTGATGTTCTAAAGAATGCCTACTTGCAAGAGGATGCATTTGTTCAAGAGCAATTTCTTCAGACTGCTTCCTATCTTGGCATCGGCATTGCAAACCTCATTAATATTTTACATCCCGAAACTGTTATTTTGGGAGGTCCTTTCGTCAACGTGCACAAGACGATTTATGATACGGTTATACAGGTTGCCCGCAGTAATATTTATTACTCCCCCCATTACGAACCCATTTTCTCACAGGGCGAACTGACTGAAGATGCGGTTACCGCAGGTGCAGCAATTATGCTGCTTCAGGAATGGGATCTCACCTAATACAAAGATGAATGATGCCTGATCTAACGGGCATCTTTTTTTGTACAATCTTCCGTTAATACGTTCTTTCTTTCCATATATTTGGATTATAAATCTCAACAAATCCGCATTTCGCACAAGAGATAAATACATAATGCTGATAATTGATATCCAAGATATTACTAAGTCCTGCGCCAGTCATAGCTCCTTCATTGATCTCGCACTCCTCATGTCCGCATTTGGCGCACTGAAACGAATCAGCTATTTGAACTTCCCTATCGTTCTCTTGCTTGTCGGCAAGGACATCATTTGGTTCGAATTGTTCATCCTCAATTGAATATTCAAGATGCTCAGGCAATACCTCCTGCCTGCATTCCGGGCATATCTGATTTATTATGATGACTTGACTCAAACACCAAGGACATTCTACCAAAGCGGTCATCCTCTCTTATCTACAAATCGTAATGATACATCATACACAGTTTATCATAATTGCCAGATTTTAACACACAAACAAAAAAGACAAAACACGGATATTCAGCGTTTTGTCTTTAGATTGTTCAGTGAGACTGCATGTTTTATGATTTATTGGATCTGTTGGCCATATCGATGATCATTACGATAAGCACGAGTAGTTGAATGAGCAATTCCATACTCATTTCAATCCCTCCCAGCTATAGGTAATGCTCCTTCGCTGCGGCCTCTCCTCTCATTAACTTCATACATCTCCCATTATCATGTCTATGGTCGAAGTTTGATTTTTATGATGGATAATCGTACTGCGGCAGCGGCCATTGCAATGGAAAGCAGACATACCGTGACATAATGAACCAGACTGTTTGTTATAAAAACAGCTTCAAGGCTAACCGCTTTCGCCGCTCCTCGAAGGAGCACAATAGCTAGAGGATGCAGGATGTAAATCCAAACTCTAAGCTCCCTATTTGTTCGCTCTGTCTGACGCTTCCATAATAAAGCCCACTGGAATAGTGCATACACGGCTGGCACAGATATGATATACATGCTGTTATGGCGGGGAAGCTCCCATGCTTGCAGAAGTAAAGCTTCTCCCATCATCATCACTAGAAACAGGGAAAACAAGCTTGCGTAAGTAGTTGATTTCCTAACCAACTGTGATTCGGTTTTCTTCACAGCACTAGCACCGAGAGCAAGAAATAGTGGAGCAAAAAATAACCCATTTCGCGTATAATCGAAACAAAGAAACAGCTTGTCATAGACGGTTGTCAATCCGCTAATTTGATCTGCTATTCCATAATAGCTGTCTCCAAGCAGACCGATGATATATAACAAAGCGGCGCATAAGAGCATGAACGTCAGTGAACTTTTCTCGTACAAGAAATAAACGATGAACAGGCCGATAAGCAAAGCAGGAAGATACCATAAATGATATAACGTTCCGTTGAATACTATATCCTTTATGAAGGATGACAAGCTGAAATCTTCCGTGAAATAGCCGGTATATACATTCAGCGGAAGGTAGATCAAGATGGAGATCCCATACAACCAGCCTACATTCTTGGAATAGCGCAGCAGTGCTCTCCGATCAGCAGCTTTATCGCCAGTCAGCTTCCGAAAGAAGAAAAAACCGGAAGCCATAAAGAAAAACGGAACCGCAATTCGTGAGATAACACCACTAAGAAGGAAATCCGCATACTCATTGTATTGCAGCAAAGGCCCGGTATGATTCGCTATTACGAGCAGTGCAGCAATAAATTTCATCCGATCAATACCGGCAAACTGAGCTTTAGCTAAAGCATTCACGATGCAAGGATCCCTTTCTATGAAAGGCTGTAATAATAAAACCATCCTTGTTATTTCCGGAAAGCTGGTAAAAATCACATTTCACAAGGGGGATGGTCGTCATCAGCCCTTCCTCTGCGGGTACAAAGTAAATTTCAGTCTTCAAACCATCTCTTTCTATACAAAGCTGTTCCCCACTATAAGTAAATTTTCGCAAAAAGTTAATATACTCCTCTAAGCAGAACCCGTGCTGCTCCATAATAGCTGCATGGGGATAACCTACATATCGGAAATGCCATGGCTCACAGGCGATATTCGTAATGAATTCCTTACCCTCTTTGTATCTTTGAATAAACCCATAATCAGCTGCAAGCTTTTTGAATGCCTGACATACACCGCTGCTCGGAAAAGATGGTGCTATGAAATCAATTTCATTCCTCCGCAGACCGACATCAATAGCCAAACCCGTCTGATGCTCGCTTTGATTAGGTAATGCTACATAGCTTGCCGTATATTCGGCTCCATTTTCCCGTAAGGAGGTTTCATAAATATGCTGCTGCTCCTCCATCGAACGGAATCCACTGACCATAACGATATCCTGAAGGCCCTGACAGTGCTGCAATAAATTCACTAATTGCTGCAAGCATGTATTCTCTAATAGCATGCCTTCCTGCAGTACACGCAGATGAGGTACAGAGCTAAGCGGAACGAGCATACTCTCATCTGTTGCCTTCCTGATGGGATTCTCTCCGTTAATAAGTATCAAATAGCCCTCATACATTTGGTTTCGTTCTACCTGAACGGATCCATGCAGCTTGTTGATGGCAGGTTGAACTGAATAATCAATGATGATTTGTGATTGTTTCATAGCCGTCATATCTCCCTTCATTCTTATAAATCCTTGTCACTCGAGGCGAGATGGAAGTAGATATTTCTTGCGATACGCTCCCAAGATGGGCAGCCAGCTCAGCGAACGTTATTTGATCATCTCCTTGGCTTCCGATTAGCGTTACTTCTGTTCCAAGCTCGCAGGGACCGTGCAGACGCACCATGAGCTGATCCATGCATATTTTGCCAACGATAGGCGTACGCTCTCCTTGCACAAGCATTTCCGTCCCTCTCATGCTCTGTGACCATCCATCTGCATAGCCGATTGGGACGGTGCCAATCCACTGATCCTCATCTGCCCGATAAGAGTTGTCATAACCGATGCACTCGCCTTTGTGCAGCAGCTTCACTTGCATAATATTGCTCCGCAGGCTGAGTGCAGGCTTAAGCTTAACGGTATCAACGAGCTGTTCTGGATAAAAACCAAACATAGCCGCTCCTATGCGCACCATATCCATTCCGAGTTCCGGGAACCGAAGCGCTGCCGCACTACCGGCACAGTGATAACTGTTCACTTTCAAGCCTGATGCTTTGCTCCACTCCATCATTTCAATAAATCTCGCATGCTGCTGCCGAAGAAAGCTTGTATCCGCCTTGCCTGCAGTTGCAAAATGCGTGTAAAATCCATCGACAATAACATCCTCTGCCTGGAGCCATGGGACTAGCTCATCCCATTCTTCTTTGGACTGAATGCCGATTCTGCCAAGGCCAGTATCCATTTTCACATGAACCTGAAGCTTATTGACTGTTGAACAATGCTTATACGCTCTCATCTCCTCGAACCATGAAGCACTTGTGACGGTAAGCATGAATTGATGCTCCAAAGCGAACATAACCTCTTGAGGATTAATCGGCGTAAGAATAAGAATAGGCATCTCAATCCCATTCGCTCTTAGCCGGAGCGCTTCGTTCAAGTAGGCAACTGCGAGCAGGTCCGCTCCCGCCTGCTTAGCCATTTGGGCGGACGCCACATCTCCATGGCCATAACCATCCGCTTTCACTACGGCCATCAGCTTGACGGTTTCCGGCAAAGCATGGCGAATTTTCATCATATTTTCACGTATATGGCTCAAATTTATTTCAACTCTTGTATCTCGCAGCATTCGGCTCACCTCGTGTATACAATGGATTGTTTTTCGGCATGGCGCATGAAGGCATAATCGATCAGCATCTCAATTAACTCCGAATAACGAGTGCCGTCCGTTTTCTCCCACATGACAGGATACATGCTGAAATTCGTAAAGCCAGGCAGTGCATTTATTTCATTCAAATAAAGCTGATCATTAGCATCAAGGAAAAAATCAACGCGGGCAAGCCCCGAACAGCACAGCGACTGGTAGGCATGAATGGCGGCTTGTCTAATTTGAGAGGTCATCGTCTCAGACAGCTGTGCGGGAATCGACATGGTCAAGCTCTTGTCCATATATTTCGATTCAAAGTCAAAGAACGGATGGTTGTGAATAAACTCGCCTGGCAGTGAGGCCAGCGGCTTGTCATTCCCTCTAACTGCCACTTGAATCTCCCTGCCGATTACTTCCCGTTCGACTACAATTTTTGTATCATAACGATAGGCTTCGCCTATGCCTTCAATTAATTGTTGTTTATCCTCACATCTGCTAATCCCGATGCTTGAGCCAAGTGAGGCTGGCTTTACGTAGCATGGAAATTTTAATTTTTTTTCGATGCTCAGGCAAATGCTTGAACGATCCTCTAGCCACTGGTCATACCTGAAGCTTAAATACTCGGCCTGATGAATTCCTGCTTGAGCGAGTACTTGCTTGGATAACGCTTTGTCCAAAGTTAGTGCTGAAGCAAGCACCCCATTGCCAACGTAAGCAATATTCAGCAATTCCAGCAGTCCCTGAACGGTGCCATCCTCGCCATTAGAACCATGCAGAAGCGGCAAAACGATCTTTTTACCTTCAATGGACAACTGCTTGATGAGCACCTCACCCATTGAACTAGCAGCATTCCTGCTATTGGATTCAACAATAAGATCCGATAATTCTAGTACTTGTTCAGGCTGCTTTCCTAAGCTGCACCACAGACCAGCTGTTGTAATATAAATTGGGTAAACGATAAATTTGCTGTAATCTATTGCTTTTATAACCGTGAATGCTGTTTTTAAGGAAACCTCATGCTCGACCGATTTACCGCCATATAATATAAATAGTGTTGTTTTCATCAAAAAGCCTCCTAAAATGGACTCGTTATCTATTTCTAAAGATAACGGTCAATCATTAAGAGGCTTGTAATTAAAGTTTAATTAAATCTTAAGATAAGTTAATACCAATTTAAGTAATAAGCTTATTAAATGATAGAACAACAAAAAAAGCTCCGGTTCAATAACCGGAGCTTAGCTCATATATTTAGAAAAATTACCAAGGAATATCGCCGATTTGAAACATGATGGCATCAATTTCTTTCAATTCCTCTGCCGACAATGGAGAAGCTTCCAGCGCCTTCACGTTTTCTTCAATTTGGCTGACACGGCTGACACCGATAAGTGCAGACGTAACGCCGCCTTCGCGGAGCGCCCATGTAAGCGCCATTTGGGACAAGGTTTGACCGCGTCCTGCAGCTAACGCTTCAAGGCTGCGGAATTTTTGCACGCGCTCAGCGGTTATCGCTTCCGGCTTCATCGTGCTAGCCGGTGCTCCCATCTCCGCTTCGATTTTATCTACATATTTATTCGTAAGCTGGCCACGGCCAAGCGGACAGTAAGCAATTGAGCCTACGCCGTTCTCAACCAATACATCCTGCAAACCGTCCTCAATCCAGCGGTTTAGCATGGAATAGTTAGGCTGGTGAATGAGGCAAGGCGTACCGAGACGCTTCAAAATAGCAATAGCTTCTTTCGTCTGCTCCGCACCATAGTTGGATAGGCCGACATAAAGAGCTTTGCCTTGACGAACGGCATGATCAAGAGCTCCCATAGTTTCCTCAAGCGGTGTTTCCGGATCTGGGCGGTGTGAATAAAAAATATCTACATAATCAAGACCCATTCTTAATAAGCTTTGATCCAGGCTTGATAACAGGTTTTTGCGTGAGCCCCATTCGCCATACGGCCCTTCCCACATATAATAGCCTGCTTTAGTAGAGATAAGCAGCTCATCTCGGTATGGAATGAGATCCTTCTTATATACTTGTCCGAACGTTTCCTCCGCAGAGCCTGCAGGAGGACCGTAATTGTTTGCAAGGTCGAAATGGTTGATGCCAAGATCGAATGCCTTAAGAATCATAGCGCGTGAGTTCTCCAAAGGCTGATTGCCGCCAAAGTTCTGCCACAAGCCAAGCGAGATAGCAGGAAGCTTTATTCCGCTCTTGCCGCTGCGGATGTATTTCATATCCGAATAACGATTTGGGTTAGCTGTATAGGGCATTTGTTCATATCTCCTTTATTCTTGTATTCGTGAGGCTTCATTGAATGCATGATATAATGATGAACTTCGTATCGATTTACTACCCAAGTATATATTAGTAATAAAGTGAAAAGGAATGTCCACAAGCAAGTTGTATATGGCATAATGTAATATGAGCAGCGAAAGCTTAGAGGAGTTGAAATACAATGCGTGAGCTTTATGATTTGGTTTATAATTATCACGGCAAGCAATATTGCCCGCCCGGCTATTGCTGGGGACCTGGAGTCAAAGACCATTATAAAATTTTATTTATTCATGAGGGCAAGGGCACCTATCAAATCAATGGATGTACCTATACATTAAAACAAGGCCAAGGCTTTCTCGTATTTCCTGATACAATTTGCTGCATGAAGGCAGATGAACAGGACCCGTGGGTTTATTCCTGGATCGCATTTGAGGGAAGCTGTGTCGAACGCATATTAACGCAGCTGGGCTTGAGCAAAATCAATCCTTCTTTCGGATTTGCGCCTGTTACTTGGTTTGATTCGTGGCTGGATCAGTTCTCGGAAGCAAGCAGTCAGCTTTATACTAGCGAACTAATTTTGCACAGTTTGCTTTATCGTCTAATTGCTGAATGGGTCAGTCTGCTGACTTTACCCAGCGAGGATCATTATTTGCCGAAGGCAAAGGACTTATATGTACGCAAAGCGATCGACTACATTCATATGAACTACTATAGTAAAATCAGCATATCCGAGCTTGCTAAGCTGATCGGCATTGATCGCATTTATTTATCCTCACTCTTCAAAGAGGTCGTGCAGCTATCACCACAAATGTATTTATTGCATTATCGGATGAATAAAGCGTGCGATTTAATGAATAATCCTCAGCTATCCATCTCCGATATTTCGCACTCTGTAGGGTACAATGACCCGCTGCTTTTTTCGAAAATGTTCAAAAAAATAAAGGGCATCTCTCCTACCCATTATCGTCGAGAACGCCAAATTGTAGGATAACGTCAAAAAGCACGCTATGAGGAGATAACGAATTTGTCGTCTCAATCAACCAGCGTGCTTAGGTTTGCTTATAATTAATGTCCTAAATCTTTAATCATCTTAACATGTGGAATATTTTCTTCGAAGAACACGTCTGAATCCGTTTTATAGCCTAATTTCTCATAAAAAGGAACGGCTTGGACTTGTCCATGCAGCTTCGCTTTGTTCAAGCCTTTCTCCATCGCGATTTCTTCAAGCTTATTCATAATCGCTTTGCCAAGGCTATGCTTCCGATGGGACGCTAACACGCAAATACGCTCCAGCTTAGCTATTCCATCCACATTGCGCACTCTGCCCGTACCTACAGGCTTTTTCTCGTCATAAACGATGACATGGTCCGCAATTCCGTCATGCTCGTCCAGCTCCACTTCTTCGTCTACACCCTGCTCCTGTACAAACACTGCTTTCCTCACCTGGAATGCATCTTCTAATTGCTCTTGTGTTTTTATTTGTATGATATCCATGTTGTTGTCTCGATCCTTCCATCCCGCTGGCTGCATCTCAGCTATATTGATTGATTAATTTCTTTATTATATAGGAAAAGAGTGAAACATACCAAAAAATAATGTTCCCTTCAAATCATTAGCTCCAGCCAAAAGTATGAGACTTCTTCCATTGGAGAATAATAGGAATAACTATTTTATCGTAATGGGAGTGGTATTGAATGATGCTTGACTATATAAATATATTTTGCAGAACGATACTTGCTTTTATCATTCTTATCATAATATCAAGAATACTGGGCAAGCAAACGGTATCGAATATGACGTTTCATGATTTTGCAACTGGCATTACGATGGGAGCGATTGCTGGAAATTTAGCATTTAATACCAAATTTCCAGTTTTATATTTCATTTTCTCTTTAGCCGTATTTACTGCAATATCCTATACTTCATCTTGGGTCGCTCTTAAATATCCGAAAACCAGGCATTTTATTTCAGGAGCTCCTACGGTGGTCATTGAAAAAGGAAAAATACTAGATGGAAATATGCGAAAGATTCATTACACCTTAGACTCCCTTAATCAGTCCTTAAGAGAAAATGATATATTTAATATCAACGAAGTAGAATATGCCACTTTAGAGACCAATGGACAGCTGTCCGTATTGAAAAAAGACCAATATTTGAACCTAACCAAGCAAGATATACATATGGCTTATGGTGTCTCGAATTTTCCTATTGAATTAATTATGGACGGAAAGCTGATGAATAAAAATTTAAGCCAAAATAAAATACCTGAAGACTGGGTAAGGCAGCAGATTAATGAGAGGGGCAAGCAGCTGTCTGATATTTTCTACGCCGTCAAAACGACAAATGGCAGTCTTGTTTTTGATTATTATGATGATAAATTAAACCATCCGGTCGACAAAGAATAATTTGCTTTCTCATATCCCGATGCCATTACAACGATGGTTTCGGGATTTTTGCTTATTATGACCAACTAGTGGAATAAAAGACCACATGAGATACCTTTTTTTCTTAAATACTAATGGTATGCTATAGCTATACTTAACCATTAATCGTAAAGGCGGGATGTTTATGTCATACTTATCCGTTAGTACCTGGAGCCTGCATCGAATATTAGGGCCTCTCCGCTGGACGGTTTGGAATGCTGAAGCCGGCATACATGAAACAAACGAACAAGAGCAGCCGCAAATCCTCACTTTACTTGAATTGCCTGCTGCAGCAGCTGCATATGGGTATCAAGCGCTGGAGGTTTGCCACTTTCACTTCCCTTCTACCGAGCCTGCTTACTTAGAGCAGCTTCAGCTTGCATTTAATGAATCAGGCGTACATTTCGATACGCTATTGCTTGACTATGGCAATCTTACATCAACAGATGAGCTGAGAAGATCAGCCGATCTTTCTCTTATCGAGAATTGGATTGATATTGCTTCCCAATGCGGCGCGAAACAAATTCGTGTCATTGCCGGCGAAGCCCCTCCAACGGACGAAGCTGCTATACAACTTTCGGCCCAATCTTTATTCAAGCTTGCAGAATATGGGACAACTAGAGGCGTTCGCGTTATTACGGAAAACTTCAAGCCGCTTACTTCAACGGCCGACAGCAGTCTTAAGTTGCTTGAACAAGCAGGCGAATATGTTGGATTCATAACTGATTTCGGAAATTATCATGGTCCTGACAAGCTGGATGAAATAGCGGCAACGGCTCCTCTAAGCGTATCCGTTCATGTCAAACCGACGTATGATCAAGACGGTGTTCCGGATCAAGCGGAGCTTATATCCTACTTGAATAAGGTTCAAGAGGTTGGTTTTCAAGGCGCTTATGTGTTGATCTACGATGGTCCGGGAGATATGTGGCACGGTCTTGAGCGGGTTAAAACAATCGTCGAGCCTTATATTACAGCGCGCTAAGCACTTCTGTTTTTACTAATAAAAGCTGATAACGGATACCTCATGGTATCGTTATCAGCTTCTTTCGCGCTGCGAACAAGCAACGGAATCATTTTTTATTCCAACTATCTTTCAACGGTACGATACGGTTAAATACGAGCTTTTCGTTGGATGTGAACTTCGTATCTATGCAAAAGTATCCATGACGGAAAAACTGGAATCTTTGGCCCTTATGCGCATTTTTGACGTAAGGCTCCACCAAAACGTCCTTTACGATAACTTTTGAGTGAGGGTTGATCAGTTCCATCCACTCCCCGCTTTCATCCTTCGGTATGTCCTGCTCCAGCAGCAGCTTCTCATACAGATGAACATCAGCTTTTACGGCATGCTCCGCTGCAACCCAATGAATCGTTCCTTTCACCTTCCGACCCGTAAATCCGGTGCCGCTCTTCGTATGCACATCATACGTGCAGTGAAGCTCTGTGATTTCACCTGTTTCGGGGTCTTTCATCACTTTATTGCACTTGATGAAATATGCTCCTTTCAGCCTTACTTCTGAATTCAGACTGAGCCGATGAAAACCTTTCGATGGAATTTCCATAAAATCGTCTCGTTCTATATAAATAGTTCGACTGAATGGAACCTCTCTTTTCCCCAGCGCCTCATTTTCACTGTTGTTTTCAACCTTTAACGCCTCCGCGCTATCATCAGGATAGTTGGTAATGACAACTTTTAAAGGATGGAGTACTGCCATGACACCAATCGTAGATGCCTTTAAATTCTGTCTGAGGGAATGCTCCAATAACGAGAAATCTACCGTGCTTTGGGTACGTATACTGCCTATCTCCTCGATAAAGCTATTAATACTTTCCGGTGTGAAGCCTCTTCTTCGCAAGCCGCGGAGCGTTGGAAGTCTGGGATCATCCCAGCCGTCTACATACTCCCCTTCCACCAGCTGTCGCAAAAACCGTTTGCTTGTCACAACACCGGTCAGGCTAAGCCTGCCAAATTCTCTTTGACGCGGCGGCTCATTCATGCCAAGCTCCCGTAATATCCAGTCGTATAAAGGTCGATGATCTTTGAATTCAATCGAGCATAAGGAATAGGTGATATTCTCTATCGCATCTTGAATAGGATGAGCGAAGTCATACATGGGATAGATGCACCAATCGTTTCCCGTTCTGTAATGCTCAGCATGAACTATTCGATATATAACAGGATCACGCAGGTTTATATTGGGTGAGCTCATATCGATTTTGGCGCGAACAACCTTGGAGAAGGCAGGAAAGTCACCCGCTTTCATTTTCGTAAATAGCTCCAGATTTTCCTGAACGGATCGATTTCGATAGGGGCTGTTCCTGCCCGGCTCCGTTAAAGTTCCACGATGCTCCGTTATTTCTTCAGGTGTCAAATCACATACATATGCCTTTCCATTCTTGATCAAGGTGACGGCAGCATTATATATTTGTTCTGAGTAATCTGAGCCGAAATAAATATGTTCTCCAGCATCGTAGCCAAGCCACTTCATATCTTCGATAATCGCTTTTACGTACTCCATGTCCTCCTTAAGAGGATTCGTATCGTCAAACCGCAAATGAAAGGTTCCTTTAAACCTTTGCGCAATAACATGATTCGTGTGTATGGCATAGGCGCTTCCGATGTGAAGATAGCCATTGGGCTCAGGCGGAAATCTCGTGCACATGGCCCTGCTGAATGCTCCCTCTTCTAACTCTTCACTGATCATTCTCACTAAAAAGCTTTCGGTTTGATGCATCTTCTCATGATCCAATGACGACTCCTCCTAATGAACGTGATAAGTGGTAAAAAAAAGCACAAAAAAAACTTCACCTCCAAGACCTCTTGTCTTGGGGACGAAATTTTCGTGGTACCACCCCAGCTTCATTAATATGTCGCCATATTAACCTCTTCAAGTACGGCATTGCGCGCAATGCTTATACTCTAGCTCTATAACGGGAGCTCCCGTCACGCAATCCCCAACAATGGCGGCTTGGTTCCTGCGTGCTGCTCAGAGACTTGTTTCGGGAAAATATGCTTTGCTCCTTCTCAGCTGCCGGAGCTCTCTGTACAAGAATGTTTTTCCTTACTCTTCTCATCATCGCGTTTAAATATGGCTTAATGATAACAAACTGTTCCCTTATTTGTAAACTCTTATAACCCATATTAGATATATTTTAGTTATTATTCCAATGTATATGCTTCTTATTCGCATTATGATCACGAACGGGAAAACCTGCATGTAATTCACCAAATGATGCTCATTCTTATGATAAGTTTACATAACATATATTACGTAAACTAATTATTGATCCACTGCATTTTTGAATTGCGTTGTTTACATAACTTATTTTATGTTACCTCTTATGTAAGTTCAACGGAATTTTGCTCGAAATATTATTCATTGCTGATCTTAACTGCTTATTGTCAATATGAGTGTAAATTTGTGTGGTTTCGATACTCGCGTGTCCAAGAAGCTCCTGCAGCGTTCGAATATCGGTTCCGCTTCGTATTTGCATCGTTGCAAAGGAGTGGCGAAGCTTATGACTTGACAGCCGTTTATCAGCAAGGGACGGATTCTCTTCCTTGAGCAGCTTAATTGTATCGTCTGCAACGGTTTGAATCATTCGAATCGACAGCCTTCTGCCGAATTGGGACACAAAGAAAGGCTGCTCCTTCCCTTGTCTTGAATCCTTTCGTTCTGCAAGAGCACCATTCAACACATCCTGGAGCGCAGTTGGCAAAGGAATGACACGCCATTTACGGCCTTTCCCTAATATATGAATCGAGCCGTCCTGACGGAAGTCCTGCACATTCATCCGATGCACTTCGCCCACACGCAGACCAGCATAAGACATTAAGAGCACAATTGCGACATTTCGAATATAATATTTCCCCTGAATCGATTGAAGCAGAGCTTCCAGCTCATTTTCCTCCAAATAAACAGGTATGCGGTTTTTCTCCTGCTTTGACTTTGCGATAAGTGCAGCGGGATTGCCCTCCATATGCTCCATCTCAATCAAAGCTTTAAAAAAGGAGCGCAGTGAGCTCAGCTTCCGGTTGCGAGCTTCATCGCCCGTTCCCTTCTCCCGGCAATGGGCCATATAACGCATAATGTCCATTTTTGTAATTTGCTTCGTTTCGGTTGGATAGACCGTTTGAAGAAAATAGCTGACATCGTTCATGTAAGCCTGATGAGTCGATTTGGTCATCCCTTTATTTTTCATCCAGATGGAAAATAACTCTAATTCTACGCCGTAGGCATCCATTACCTCATGTTGTCTATTTTTCAATTTAATGCCTCCAAAATTCGCTTCTATGTACTCTATTTAGGCCGTATAACTCTATTAATCATAGCTGAAAAGCGCTTCAAAAAGCAAATTGCGTGAAATATGTATTTCACGCAATTATTTTTCCACAAAAAAAGCGGCTCTACCGTTAAAAGTAGAACCGTTTCGTGTTCATTCTATAATGGGTCCATGCTTACCCCTTGCGGAATAATTTGGGCGATCTGTTCACGCACATTGCGATCATTTAGCTTGTCTCCAAAAATAACAATAGTTCCGCTATCTTCGCGAGTTCGAATTAAACGACCTATCCCCTGTCTCAAGCGCAGCAGCATGTAAGGCATGTCGACATCTTCGAACGGCGAGCTTGCATCCGCGCGTCTTGCTGAGAATAAAGGATCGTTCGGAGGAAACGGAAGCTCCCACACAATAACCTGAGATAAGGACGGGCCTGGGATATCCAGCCCCTCCCATAGCGTAACCGCGCATAATATACTTGGCTCATCAGTCTGAAACTCTTCTATTAGCGAGCTGATTTCTCTAGAGCCTTCATATAAGAAGCTATACTTCTGATAATCAGCATGCTTCTCCGATTCCTGCTTGAATCGCTCCAGCTGTTCCATCGAAGGAAATAACAGAAGTGTTCTTCCTCCAGATTTCTGCAGCTGCTGATACGTTTTCTCTATCTTTTCTTCCATAGCGATCAAATCGCCCGCTTGCGGAACGAGCAGCTTCATTTGCTTCTCATATTCATATGGTGAAGGCACGGAGAAGGATAATGCGCTTTCCAGTCCGAGAATGTCCATCATATATTGAAATGATCCGTTAACCGAAAGCGTTGCTGAGGAAAATACGATTGGCATTTTACGAGAAAATACCTGCTCCTTCAATACTTCCTTCACCCACTTTGGCATAATGACGAGTGAAATGCCGTCTTTATCCTGCGACACCCAGCTTATCGGCTTATCTTCACGCTTGTATAGCGAAAGCGCGAATTGAATCATTTCCAAATGCTCTTCAACAATTTTCAATTGGTAGGTGTCAATCGTATATAAGCCGCTTTCGAAGACGAGCTCCTCTTCAATGACCGACAGTGTATCCTGCAATCGATTAATTTCGCGCAGCAGATCCTCGCTCCAAATAATTTCTTTACGATGAGATGCTGGCACCTTCACACTATTCTTGTTAATGAGCTTAAATAAATGCTCGCTCTGCATAATGGCGTCTTCTACAGCTACTGCGAGTGTTTCACGAATTTCTTCCTGAAGCAAACGGATCACAATGCTTTCAAATACAGCATGATTCAGCTTATACGTTAACGCTTGCTGTGCAGCTGTTTCGAGCAAATGTCCTTCATCGAATACGACAGAGCTATGATCCGGCAATAAAGGAAGCTGCCCTTCCCGCTTCCTTGCTTCGTATGTCCATACATGCTCCATATAGAAATCATGCGAGCAAATAACGACATCTACTGCTTTGCGGTAATGATCTCGCGATAGCGTCTGGCCGCAGCGATGTCTTCGGTCACAAACCATACAATCCTGAAAAACATCCCATCCAAGCTGGCTCCACTGCTCATCATTCAGGTTCGGATATTCTTTCCGATTTCCATAAGGATGAAAGCTTTGCATAGAATTTGGCTTGTATACAAAGCTCGGCAATTCCTCATAAATGCTTTCGAACAGCGCAGCATCGTCCTGCCCCGATCTTGCATCCTCCAGCTTATTTAAACAAATATACTGGTCGGCAGATTTCCCTAATCTCGCGTCTATGACCAAATCCAAGTGACGCGCTAGCTTTGCAATATCGCCTTCAGGCTTAACCAGCTGCTCGATCAAAGACTCATCTGCGCATGCGATAATAGCCGGTTTTCTAGTATAACGCGCATAGCTGATCGCATATAACAAGTAAACCAGTGTTTTGCCTGTTCCGACTCCTGCTTCTGCAAATATCGTTTGCTTATCCGCAAAAGCACGTTCTAGCTGAAATGCCATATATATTTGTTCATCTCGGATCTCAAAACCCGCTTCCGGAAGCTTTTCATAAAAAACGTCAGCAATCCAATCGCTCGCCTGCTGGATAAAAGGTTGTTTCGGATCAAATTCAAAAGGATAATTGTTCACGATGGCTTGCCTCCATGTAGTAGGCACAAACGGCTGCGTGAGAGCACGCAGCCGTTTTGTGAGGTTCCTGTACTAAGCATAATTTCTAATATACCATATAAACAACGATTTAGTCAAAGAATGCTGGCTCCCCTTATTATTCGATCCATTTGATCAGATTAGGCGCAGCATCCAAAATAGATTCATATTGCTCTTTCCATCCATAGATGGCATCTGGATCAAGCTGCTTATAGCGCTCATATTTATGAATACGGTCCTTCTCACGGGCCCAGCCGAAATGCTTCACCCGCATACTTGAGGTTTTGGGAGTCACTGAATAAATGTTTTGCGGAAACCTGCCGCAATGCTGCGGCGTTTGTTTCCATTCATAAGGATAACCCTCAGCATATTTGAGCAGAAACGGCCGGTAGACAGAGTGTGCATTCCAGAAGCTGTCCTCGCGGTATTGATCCTCGGACCAGAAATCATAGAGACGAAATAAATACACATATGCGGTCTGGTCTTGAAGCAGCTGAGGCAGCTCTGAATTGAATTTATCTTCGAAATATTCATCAGCGTCCATATTCAGAATCCACTGCGGCCGGGTCCGAATCGTTTCCTCCCACTGCTGCATTCGAAGCTGCACTTCATTATGAAACTTCGATTCATCATTCTTAATATACGTTAAGGGAATGCCGGCAAGATACTCGTGTACAATCTCTCCCGTATGATCTGTACTTCCATCGTCAATAATGACGGCATGGTCTATATATTCGCGATGATGCTGAAGCACGTCTCTCAAATAACGATCGCCTTCGTTTTTGACAATCATAGACAAGGTAAGCTTCGGAGCAGCACCTGGCACTATGATGAAGGGAGCTCCAGTCTTATTCACTGCTGCTTCCTTAGGCAGCGATTGAGCGGTTGATTCCATAAACAAATCCGCGCGTATAAGATCTGAGTCTCTATAAATATGAAATGCAGGATATTTCGTGTCAACATGCAAACTGAGGCCAAGAGCAGCCGCACGTACGCAGAAATGGCGGTCTTCTCCCCAGAATGACAGATTAGGTATCTTGCGAAACGAAATATCCTTTTCTAAGCCCGTTCGCGAAATATAGGTGCAGGCACCTAAACCGCCAACCTCATAAATACCGGGAATTCTCAGCTTCATGACTAGTTGAATTGCTGCGTCGGCATCTTCACCAGCCGTCATCGTTCGATCGGATTGAAATGGCCAATACGTATCTTTCAGCCAAACTTGAGGCAGCTCCATCGTTCCTGGCTGCCACTGCGTCCAGAATATGGTGGAGATAATGTCCTTCTCAGCTAAGATTAAAGATTGGAGAGCAGCGGGGTGCATCAGCAAATCGGAATCAATCAGAAATAATCCGTCATATCCTTGATCTCTTGCAGTAGTGATGATGTCATCCTTCCAGCTCGCAATTTTGTCAATAAGCTCATTACTCCAATAATGTGTGTGCTCATTACGAGTGTAAACCGTTAATAGCTCGCCTTTCTTCAATAGAGACATGGAGCCGTTTGCCTCCTGCTGCTTGGTTATAAACTCATTTAGAATGGCGGACGACTCCTCCACATCATTATCATCAATAAAATAATAATCAATATGATGGTCCACGACAGATAGCCGTTCTAATGAAGATAGAAAATAACGCAATACGGGCGGCTTCTGACGAATGGGACTGCCTATTAATAGACGCTTCAACGAAATGCCTCCTTTAGCCGGGAGATAGTCTCGGAATGTTAATGCTTATGTAGCATATGCTTGGAATATCTAATTGCTTCACTATTAAAAACGGAACGGGGGCAACAACATAGCTGCAATGAAAACTTGGAATTTGAAAGCATTGCTGTATGGTCTTCTATTGCTGAGCTTTGCCGATGCTGCGTTTACAGATCTTGGCCTGCGATTGGGTCTGATTGAAGAAATGAACCCGCTTGTCAAAGAAATCTATAATTGGCATATTGCCGCCTTTTACGGATTGAAGATAGTGCTTCCTTTGCTCCTGATCGTTATTTTCTATCAACTAAAGAGCAAGGCATGGATTAACCCATGTATTCTTTTGGCGGTTTTGCTTTATTTTATCGTCAATATGTATCATTTGATCTGGATCTACTACGGTATCGCAAGCGGTCAGCTTAGCTTTGATTTGTTTTAACCATCTAATCCTTTACCTCTAAAGTGAGCAGTGTATAATAACTAGTAGAAGATTTCACGTATCGCTTATATTCAAAGGGAGAATAAAGGAGTTTGTCACAATGATGGACGCGCGACAGGCTTTGCCGCTTACGTTACTTAAATTTGTTGTAAAATGGACAATCGTATCCAGCATCGTAGGCCTCTTAACGGGCTCGATATCGGCATTTTTTCTAACTAGTCTGGATTGGGTAACAACGACCCGTATGAGCTTCCCGTGGCTGCTCTGGCTACTGCCAATAGGTGGGGGAATCGTGAGTTATACTTATATGAAGGTAGGAGGCTCTGCCGGCAAAGGCAATAATCTGATTATTGAACAAATACATACTGGCAATGGCGCTGTTCCGCTGCGAATGGCACCTCTCGTACTTTTTGGCACGTTAACTACTCATTTATTCGGAGGATCGGCAGGACGCGAGGGAACCGCAATTCAAATGGGTGGAAGCCTCTCCGAATGGATTGGCAAGCTGCTGCGATTAAGTCCGCTTGATCGAAAAATCATATTAATGTGCGGAATTAGCAGTGGATTTGGAGCTATATTCGGAACACCGCTTGCAGGAACCATATTCGGGTTAGAAATTCTCGCCATCGGCGCTGTCAGTTATGAGGCGTTATTCCCCTGCTTTATCGCAAGTTATGTTGGACATCTCGTAACGACGGCCTGGGGCATTGAACATATTCATTATGAGATGGGAGCCATTCCTGCACTTGATTGGTTCTTTATTGTAAAACTAATCGCAGCATCGATTTTGTTTGGACTAGCTGCTTATCTATTTATTCGGCTTACTTCAGGACTGAAAGCATTATTCAGCAAATGGTTTCCGAACCCTGTCTTAAAGAGCATGATCGGAGGATTCATTATTATTGCTCTTGTATATGCGCTTGGTACAAGGAACTATTTGGGCCTTGGAATTCCGCTCATCCAGCAATCGTTTCAAGAAGCGGTTTCTCCTCTCGTCTTCTTATTGAAAACTATATTTACGTCCATTACTCTTGGGACAGGCTTTCAAGGAGGCGAAGTAACTCCGCTGTTCGTTATTGGTTCAACGCTTGGCAGTGCGCTTGCCGGCCTGTTCGCTGTATCGGTACCTTTCCTCTCTGCAATCGGATTTGTTTCCGTATTCAGCGGTGCAGCCAAAACACCGCTTGCCTGCTTCATAATGGGAATTGAATTATTCGGTTCTGAAGGCGCCGTTTACCTCTTTATCGGGTGCCTCATCAGCTTTATATTCTCAGGCCGAGCCGGTATTTACGAGGCTCAGAAGAAGAACTGAACTCCTTTACGCTATTAATAGCAAAACAGCCTGTCCCTCCACTCGAGGAACAGGCTGTTTTTAGTTTTGTGTATTGTTTTTAGAAATAGACGATATACACAACAACAGCTAGTACGATCCGATAAACCGCGAATGGCACGAGCTTGATTTTGTTAATAAGCTTTAGGAAGAAACGAATAGAGATAAGTGCAAATACGAAGGCACTAATAAAACCAGCAATGAAGAATGGCAAGGAATCAAGCGTGAAATACTGCCAATTTTTCATTAAGGTTAGCAAGCTCGCACCAGCCATTATAGGCACTGCCATAATAAATGTGAAGTCCGCGGCAGCGCGGTGACTCATTCCAAGCAATACCCCTCCGGAGATTGTCGAGCCAGAACGTGAGAAGCCCGGCCATAGCGACAAGCATTGAATCAAACCAACAGAGAGTGCTTGCTTATACGTAATCTGATCAACTGTTTCTACTTTTGGTACAGCGGGTCTAAACTTATCGGCTGCAATCATCAGTAGCGCGCCAATAACGAGACCAAGTAGGACAGTTCGAGTGGAAAATAAATACTCATCGATGTAATCATCAAACAATAGTCCGATTACAGCTGCTGGAATTAATCCAACAATAACATGCGTGAGCTTTAATCTCTTCTGGGGAACAGCCGTAACTTGTCCCTTTTTCTTCATGAAACGATTTAAGCCTAGCAAATCAATGAATCGATTTCGGAAAATAATTAACACCGCTAAGATCGAGCCCAGTTGAATGACAATTTTAAAGGTGTTGGCTACGTACTTCGTAAGAAATTGTTCCGATTGAAGCCACATATCGTCGACGATGACCATATGTCCCGTTGAGGATACGGGTGCAAATTCCGTCAGCCCCTCAACAATTCCTAAAATAATTGCTTTTAAAATCGTCAAAAAATCCATCTGAAATTTAATCTCCCAACTGATAGTCTGATTGAATAGCAAGGTGAACCTAGCATTTCAGTTTCTATCTTAAAACGATTCTACCTCATAAATCAATAGCATTTACGAAGTTGCAACAATTGATTCAACCAAACCTTTGACGGTAGCCGCATTTCCTGCATAATTCTTCTACTGCTTCTCTGCGGGAGAATCCTTCATAGAGCTTCGTTGAACGCTCATTTTCTATAATATCCGAGAAATGTGTTTCATGAATATTCCCTAAATTAATGACGCCCTCCCCGTCTAAGCAGCACGGGATAACCGTGCCGTCGATAAGAATGCCCGCTTGGTTGCGAAGCGCATGACAAAAGCCTTTGCCATCATCCTCGGGCTCCTTCAAATCCGGCCATTTGAATTCAGGATCTTGATTAAGGTAGATGCGATCGGCGATTTTAACACCTGTTCCAGGAATGAACTTCTCTTCGATTTTGTAATCGAGATTAAATGCCTTCTCAATCATGCTTAGCAGCTCACGATTTTTATTTTTCTGCTGATTCGTTTCATTATCCATATCCAAATTCCATAGTCGGAATGAAATGATAATATTGCTGGTCGCTACCGCTTCCTTCACAAAGTCCAATATTTCAGCAAGATAGCCCTCCTTATTTGTAGAGCCAGCGTGTCCGTCAAAGCTGTGCAAGGAAAAATTGATTTGCCTTAACGCCGGCTTATTCAGCAGCTTATGCTTGTTTTTCGTTATTAGCGTTCCGTTTGACGTAATATTTACTTTAAAACCTTTCTCATGGGAAATATCGAGCAGCTCGTCCATTTTGGGATGAAGCATCGGCTCGCCTTTGACATGGAAATAAATATAATCCGTATGCGGTTTAATTTGATCTAACGTTTTCTTGAAATCCTCTACCTGTATAAATCCCTTCGCACGCAAAGTCGGCGGGCAAAAGCTGCATGACAAATTGCATATGCTTGTCGTTTCTATATAAAACTTTTTGAACTTTTTCATTTGTACTGTACTCCATTCCCCGTTGTCGCAACTAGCGATTTACCGCTTTAGCTCATATTTTCATTTATAGTCTATCGCTATTATACAACGCCGAAGCGGCAAGTGACAAAAAGGAATAAACAGCAGTGCCGATTATTCCTTTCACTCGGTTTTTTCAGTCTGCTGCGCATGAACGCCGTTCTCCATAAAACGATCCTTAAGCTCATTTGTCGGCAGCATGCAGACGTCCGTCTTGCCAAACCACCGGTAGCGGTTCTGAGCGATAAGATCATAAAACACGTTTCTCCAAGCCTGCGGTACGGCAATGAACACATATAACAACGGCCATAAACCATCTAGCTCCCGCAATACACGGAGTGCCGCGCTTGATTTAATGAAATATTTGCCGTTTTGTATCATGACGAATGTATTTAAATCACCAGTCGCCAGCTTTCCATCCCTAAGGAACTGTTGACCAGCTTCAGATTGAAGCGAAGCAAATTGAAACGTTTTTGCTTTATCACGCTTGACCACAAACCGAGTAATGCCATTGCATAGCAAGCATTGTCCGTCGATGAGCAGAACGGCTGGCCGCTTTTTTTTGAACATATATTTTATAGCACCTGTCCTTTCTATTCCTTACATTATAAACCCACTCACAGCAAGCATACAGTTCCAATATAGCTAGAACAGCAGACAAAGAGGTACTACATTCCGTAGTACCCCTTTATTTTTATTAATCCTGGTCATTCCACGGAAAATCCTCAAAAAAATCCTCTTCTCTTAACCTTCTCCACCGCTTCTTTGCTGCTTTTAACACCGAATTTTTTCAATATTTTGTTCACTTGATTTTTCAACGTACTTTCCGCTTTATACAGCTTCTTCTCGATTTGCGATTGCGTATATCCCTCTTCAATGAGTTCGAAAACCTCACGCTCCGCTCCAGTTAGCTCCTTCAGCTGCTCCTCCCGTTTCAGCCGGGACAGCTCCTTTAGCAACGCTTCCATCGGTGCTGGATGATGATAAGCGCTGCGAATCGCTTGCGGCAGCTCCAAATAACGTGATTTCTCTATATATTGAACAGCCCCTGCAGTAAAAGACTGTGTCATCGATTGCTCATCCTGCAAGGAAGTCAGCATGATGATCTTGGCGGATGAATACTCATGCAGCAGCATCGCCGTATGGATTCCATCGAGCTTACTGCCGTCAAGCTGTATATCCATTAGAATAATATCGAATGCATTCATTTGCGCCATGCTGATCGCTTCGTTCGCATTCGTTGCTGCTCCAATAACAAGAAGATCCGCTTCTCCATTAAGAAACGTGGTCAATGCTTTAATCCAATCGGCATCATCATCAATGATTAACACTCTAATATGACTCATCTCTATCCCCTTCCCTGCAAGCTCTATAGAAGTTTTCTCTTTGGCCAATAAAAAGAAACAATGGTTCCGCCGCCTGCTCTGCTTGAAAGTGCAACTTTTCCGCCGCTTTTCTGCATAACATTATAAACATAAGACAAGCCGAGGCCGAAATTCCGCCCCGTTTTCCCGCTGCTGTAGAAAGGATCAAACACTTGATTCTGCTTCTCGGCAGGTACGCCTATTCCGCGGTCAAGGATCAACAGCTCAATGCCTCGTTTATGAGGATGCAGCTCTATTTCTATCAGGCCTCCACCCGGCATCGCCTCGCAAGCATTCATCAGCACATTGCCAATTGCCTCGCTAAGATGAACGCTATCACATAAGATAATGGGAGAAATCGAATACGAAGCTTTTATCCGGATCTTTTGCTTGGAAACAATAGCTTCGAACTGCTTCATACATTGGTTAATAAGCTGATCAAGCTGAACAGGCTCCTCTTTCAGCGTAATATTTTTCATTTGACTATGAATGCGTGTCACCATCGCCAGCATATGATTCGAAGAATTGGTAATGATCTCCATATGCTGATGGGTTTGTTCATTGCTTTCGGGAAACATTCTTCTTAAGTTTTCGGTGCTAATAGAAATTTTGCTGATTTCGTTCTTAATCGTATGATTAAGCAACGTGGTTCCCATGCTGACGGCTTTCATCGTACTTTCCAATGGATCATGCTCGATGCGTACTCGCACTCCTAGAACGCCATATATAAAGGTGCAAACCAGAGCAACTGCCAATGAATAAATAATGAAAATAGAAATATAATCAAAAAATTCAAAATCTGGCGAAAAAGCTTTTGCTACATAAATAAACATCAATACTCCAAGCAAGGTAGGCACAATAATAATCGCTGTTATGAATCGGTTGCGGCGCAGCTTTACTTCAGGCTCCCGCCAGAAGGAGTAAATGAGCAAATAGCAGGAAATCAAAAAATACGGAGCGCTCCACAGCAGCAATAAAAAGAAAAATAATGATAAATTGGCCGTTAAGCATGCTTCAGCAGCCATTGCAGCTACAGGCAGCAACAAAATCAACTTTAATACGCGCCATTTTCTTATATTTAATGGAGACGCTCCAGCATAGACGATACTGAAAATAAGAACGGAATAAGGCGTGCAAGTATAGTTGATGAATTGTATCGTTTGAGCCAATGTAGTGTAACCACTCTGGTATATGAGTTCATAAAGCCCGCCGATTGCAGCGCTCGCCAAAAATATTGCAGCCCAATGATTCGTTTCATGGCGAGGGTTGTTTAATAGCACAATCACTGCTGCCAGCATTAAAGCTATAAAATAAAAGAGCATGCGTGCGACCTTCCTGTCATCAATTGATAACTCTATCGTACCATATCGCTAATATATAAAAATCCCAATCCAGAAATAAATGCTGGATTGGGATTTTTTTTAGTAATCTGATTTTGGTTTACGAGGCTGAGGTTTAGGTTTATTCTGAACGGCCGGCAAATGCCGCATGCTTCTGAGCATTGGACCTTTGCATATCGGACAAGTTTGCTCAGTAGCCGCAAACTCATCTCTTACCCACGCCTTGCAATCCGGATTTTTACACTTGAAAATTTTAGTTGCCTTTAATTTCGGTTTTTCGTCTTCGCTAGTAGCCACGCTTATGTTTTCCCCTTTACTTACCTAGACTTATCTCATTAAATATTAACTACATTAAATATGTTGGAATAACGCAAACTGGCTTAGACACTATAGCACTATTGCCAGTATACTCCAGTTTTCCGTTTTGTTGATCTACTTTAAAAATAGTGATGTTGTCCGTATCGCGATTTGCTACAAGCAAATATTGACCGCTCGGTGTCAAAGCGAAATGCCGTGGATGGCCGCCCTCTACCGAGATATGTTGAACAAAGCTTAACAAGCCTGTTTGCTCGTCAATGGCAAATACAACGATGCTGTCATGCCCTCTATTTGATCCATACACAAATTTACCGTCTGCTGAGACACAAATTTCCGCACATGAATTCTCATCCTTGAAATCAGCAGGCAGTGTGCTTACCGTTTCTATAGGAGATAGCATTCCACTTCCCGCTTCATATTTATACGAAGTAATAGTGGAATCCACCTCATTAATAGCGAACACGAACTTTCCGCTCGGATGAAAGCTCAGATGGCGCGGTCCGGCACCAGGCTGTGAGCTTACCTCGCTTTGGCGAACTAATTTCTTATTTGTCTCATCAATCGCATACGTTATAATTTGATCAAGCCCCAAGTCCGAAACGAGTAAAAACCGACCATCTGGACTGTAGAAAGACGAATGGGGATGAGGGCGATCCTGACGCTCAGGATGCTGACTGCTGCCAACATGCTGCTGCACATCAAGCTTCTCACCAATTCGGCCATCCTCGGAAAGGCTAAATAAACCGACCATTCCGCCATGATAGCTCGTAACTGTCAAATAACGGATCTCTGCATCCCGCTGAATATGACAAGTTGTTGAATCAACCGTTATTTTTCGTTCAATGAGCTTAATTGACCCTTGACCAGCATCAATCGTAAATACGGCTGCTTCACCAACCTTTTTACCCTCGTCATTAACGGTTTCAGAAATGGCATACAACAGATTGCGTACCTTGTCTACATTAAGAAAAGTCGGGTTTTTAAGGCCTGAATGCTCGTCAGTGCGCGTTAATGTACCTGATTGCTCATCAAAAGCATATACATAAACGCCGTTATCTTCTGCTTCCGCATATGATCCCACAAAAACTAGCAAACGCTGGTTATCTACTTTCACGTTTTGTTTCCCCCCCTACCATATTTCAAGCAAAGCTTGTTTTCCTTCTAAAAAGACACCGATGTTTATTATATAGTGTGATGCTGCTCCAGACAAATCCTTTATTCGGATTTAGGTGCATTAGGTGAACATATTCCGTCTGTGCATAATTCATCATTACTGCCTTCATTCACTTGGATAAAGTTAGGATATTTCTCTTCCCAAGCTTTATTTAATGTGTCAAGAAATACCTCAGGGCTTTGCGCGCCAGAAATGGCGTACTTGCGGTCGATTATGTAGAATGGTACGCCGCGAATGCCAAGCCGGCTGCCCTCTTCTTCCTCATTCCGAACAGTATCCCCGTATTTATTCGTTTCCAGCATAGCTGCTACTGCTGCAGCATCTAATCCAGCTTCACCAGCAAGCTCTGCTAGACGAGCACGATTGCCTACGTTTTCGCCATCTGTGAAATAAGCCTTGAACAGCCTTTCAGAGAGCTCCTTTTCCTTGCCTTGCTCTGAGGCGAAATGGACCGTACGATGCGCATCAAATGTATTTGTAACCACCGTCCCGTCAATATTGAACGTGATGCCTACAGCTGCTGCTTGTTCTGTTACGCTATTGGTTGAAGCCTTGGCTTGTTCTATGCTCATACCGTATTTGGCTGCGAGCATACTTAAAGTACTCATATTAGAATTCGAGTCTGCGCCTGGGTCAAGCTCGAAACTGCGGTAGACTGTTTCGATCTTGTGTTTGTGCGCGAATTTCTCTAGTGCAAGCTCAAACTTTCTTCTGCCTATATAGCAAAACGGACATACGTAATCCGACCAAATTTCAACCTTCATGATGAGTGCCTCCAAATTATTATTTTGAAATAGGATTCCCTAACTTATATTGTATCATGTTTAGTTATGACATTGAAAACCTACACAGCTCAAAAAAAGAAGCGATCCTTAGCGGAAGTGACTTGCACTTCACAAGAAGAATCGCTTTATTGTGCTAAACAGCAAAAATATGGTGACCAATCTTCCCAACCTGCTTACGTGACCAGATCCATTTGGATGTAGCCGTATCCGGATTGAAATAATAAATGGCTCCGTTAGTCGGATCATTGCCTCTCACTGCTTCAATCGCAGCTTGATAGGCCGATTGATCCGGCTTTAGTTGATACTGCCCATCGTCAACTGCAGTGAAAGCTCTAGGCTGCTCAATAACGCCTCTTACCGTATCTGGAAAACCATCAGCTGCTACACGATTCATGACCACTGCACCAACCGCAACTTGTCCTTTAAATGATTCGCCTCGTGCTTCTGCATAAATAATTCTAGCCAGAAGATTAAGCTCATGCTCATTCACAGAAACCTGCTTGAGTGTTTTCCACGTTTGTTCGCCTGCAATTCCATCGGGCTTTAACCCATACTCCTTCTGAAAACGAGTCAAAGAATTCAACGTTTTAGTACCGAAATATTCCGTAACATCCGTACTGAAGTAGCCTAATGTTTTTAAACGATATTGAAGATCTGGGACATCAACACCTGTGCTGCCTACTTGAAGCGTCGCTGGAGCAGCAGCATTCGCAGCTTCCAACGGAAAACCGAGTGCCATCATAAAAACAATTATAACAGTCATGCTATGTTGTAAAAATTTATTATTCACGAATGAATAAACCCCCTTTTTATTCAGTAATAATCATTTATTATTAAAAATTATAAATAATATTTAATTCATTACCCGACTGACTCGTTCGATTTTAACACAATTACTATATAAAAGTAACATAGAATGGTTAATTGCATACATTTGCTAATTAATATCATAATTATCTCTTGAATGAAAATTTGATATTCAATTGAGAAGCTCCTACTCGGACTTCAAACCGTATGATATGATCAATTTAGAAACTCGAATATAAATTTATCCATTTTATGCGCAGGAATTTGTTTACATAATAATTATTATGTTTATTTCATTACATTAAATAATAAGGCTATTAATTACATGAGGTGATTGGAATGAATATATTAAAACAAAAGGATCGTGAGGAGCTCGATAAGAAGCTGCCGACTATGCCTTGGTATATTGAGAAATTTATTAATTTCAAAATGCCTGATTTGTCGCCTTCTTCATTAGTAGAATATATAAGAGATTACGATACCTTTCTAAGGTGGCTAATGGCGGAAGGTTTGTCAGAAGCGAATACCGTCCAAAATGTTACGCTGCTCGAGCTTGAGAAGCTGCATATGGACAGCATTGACGGCTTTCGCATGTATTTATCTACGTATAAAGCCGAGAGGAACAGCAAGACGACAATATCCCGAAAGCTCTCCTCGCTTCGTTCTTTGTTTCATTATCTAAGTCAAATTGCGGAGGATGAAGAGTTCTATCCTCTCCTTAAGCGGAACGTTATGGCCAAGGTCACCATAAAGCGGACACATAAGCCAAAGGATACCGCAGCTAAGCTGGAGGGCAAGCTGCTGCAAGAGGAAGAAATAACGGAGTTTATGGCCTATATCAAGCAGCATTACGGTACGGATGTGTCCTCCAATAAACAAGCGCTCTATTCGTATGAGCTCAACATGATTCGCGATGCGTGCATAATCAGCTTTATTTTGCATTCCGGATTGAGGGTATCTGAGCTTGTGAATTTGAATGTGGATGATATTGATCTGAAGAAGAAGCTGAGCTATGTATACCGAAAAGGTAAAAATGATGATACGTTCAAAACGCCAGTCTACTTTCGACAGGAGGCAGTTGAGGATTTGCAAGCTTATTTAACGCTTAGAGACGTGCGTTATAAGGCTCCCAAACGGGAAAAGGCGTTATTCCTCGCTATTGCTAACGGGAAGCAGGAAGGCTCCCGCATGACGAAACGCGCCATTCAGGAAATGGTTATTAAATATGCGAAGCGCTTCGGCAAGCCCTACTTATCTGTTCACAAGCTGCGACATTCCTTTGCCACCGATTACTACTTGCGCAATGATATTTATAAGACGCAGGAGCAGCTAGGACATGCCTCGCCGGAAACGACCCAAATCTATGCTCATTTAACAGACAAAACAATGGCTCAGGCAATCGATCACAATAAAGAAAAGGAGGAATCACATTAGCGCGTACATGCGCATTGTGACCCTCCAATTCAAAGCTTCTATGAGCTGGACTGCAAAATAACCGATTCCTGCATAGACAGCTGTGTGAGTACGAGATTGGAATAAATGCCGCCATGCTTCATTAGAGCCTCATGCGAGCCCTGCTCTGCAATTCGTCCATCCTCTACAACGAGAATAAGATCTGCATCTTTGATAGTCGATAGACGGTGTGCAATTATGAATGCGGTTCTTCCTGCCAACAAAGTCTGTAAAGCTTCCTGTATGTGCTGCTCTGTCTCCGTATCGACGCTTGAGGTAGCTTCATCAAGTATTAAGATGCGCGGATCTGACAGCAGCACACGGCCGAAAGCGAGCAATTGCCGTTGACCGACTGAGAGCTTGGAGCCTCGCTCTTCTAATTCAGTTTGATATCCGTCAGAAAGCTGGGCAACAACTTGATCCAGTCTAACGCTTTTCCCCGCTTCAATCAGCTGCTCCTCAGTTGCTTCCTCATTGCCGTAGCGCATATTTTGTTCTACTGTACCTGCGAATATAAAGGAATCCTGCAGCACAATGCCCATTTGCTTGCGCAAAGAGTCCAGCGTTGCTTCCTTCACATCCATGCCGTCGATTCGAACAGCGCCGCCCGTTGAATCATAGAAGCGCATGAGCAGATTTACAATCGTGCTCTTCCCCGCTCCCGTAGGACCGACTAAAGCGACCCGTTGTCCGGGCTTTACGTGAAATGACACATTATGAAGCACATCAGGCTTATGCTCCTCATAGCGGAAAGATACGTTATCGAAAGCGACTTCGCCGCGAATCGGCGGCAGCACGCGCGCATGAACACTATTTTTCACTTCTGGTTCAGCATCGAGCACCTCGAAAATCCGCTCTGCCGAGGCCATTGCAGAGAGAAGCTGGCTGTATACTTTGGACAACGCGCTGAGCGGTCCCCAGAAGCGCCACAAATAGTTAATGAAAGCCATGATAAACCCAAGCGTAATGGCATGATCTATGACCCGAATAGCACCGTACCAAACGACGATACAAGTCCCTAACATGCCAACCATTTCTACAAGTGGATATACCATCGATTCTAATTTAATCGCACGCATAAACGCTTGTTTATTCCGATTGTTAATGCCGTTAAATTTCTCGTTGTTAGTCTCCTGTCTGGAGAAGGCTTGAATAACACGTATGCCTTGAATGGTTTCATTTAGATTGCCGTTAATGGCAGACATCGTCGAGCGCGAGCGCGACCACGAGCCTTCAATTTTCGGACGCAGCTTTGCGACAATAAAGTAGAGCAGCGGCAGCATAATAAACGAAAGCAATGCCAGCTGCCAATCCATCCAGAACAAAATAATAACAATTCCAACCAAATGAGTAACTTCCATCACGATTGTAATAAGTCCACCATTGATCAGCTCGCCGATCGCATTCGTATCATTCGTAATTCTCGACATGATTTTGCCCGCAGGACGACCGTCAAAAAAACGAAAAGTTAAGGTTTGCAAATGATTAAATAATTGCTGGCGTAAATCAAACAAAATACGCTGACCGGTAAAATTAATCCATTTGGTATGCATCCAGCCAAATAACCAGCCAATAAGCTTTATCCCGAGCAGCACAGAGCTGAGCAGAATAATGACCGAATACTTCTTATCCATTATACCTTTGTCTATAATATAAGCGAGAATAATTGGCTCTGATAAGCTCAGCAGCATATTGATTAATACGATAATAACTACCCATGTCATTAATTTGCGATATGGAGCTAGATACGTAAACATACGCCGCATGTAATTCATATTAAACGGTTTCTCTTCGGCATCATTATCCATATCCCACTCGACTTGACTCATGAAGTCACCTTCTCTCTATTGTGCAATCTGCTTCTGTCTATCGAATAATTTCCGGAAGAAGCCATCGCCTTCATTTAATTCTCGATGTGTGCCCTGCTCCGTCAATCTTCCGCGCTCAAGCACAATAATACGATCTGCATGCTGAATCGAGGACAATCTTTGAGCGATAATGAATGTGGTACGTCCCTTCATCACCTCAAGCAGCGCTTCATGTATCGCCGATTCCGTTGCGGTATCGACACTGGCTGTCGCTTCATCAAGCACTAGTATTGGCGGATCCATCAATATAGCTCTAGCTAATGCTACACGTTGGCGCTGACCGCCAGATAGCCCGACACCCCTTTCGCCTATCCGGGTATCGTAGCCATCGGGCATCGATTCAATGAACGCATGGATTTGGGATTTGCGGGCAGCTGCTTCAATCTGCTCCTGTGTCGCTTCTGGAAAACCATAAGCAATATTGTCACGAATGGAAGCGGAGAATAAGAATGTCTCCTGCGGCACAATGCCGATGCTCCTGCGTAAACCATCCAGATCATATTGACGAACGTCTATCCCGTCAATTAGCAAGCCTCCTGAGGACACATCGTAGAAGCGGGAAAGCAATCCAATCAAGCTGCTCTTGCCAGAGCCCGTTGCCCCGAGCACGCCTATCACTTCACCCTGCTTTACTTGAAAGGAAACATCGTCTAATATCGGTTTGTCTTTCTTTGGATCCTGATCGTCGAAGAAGAAGGAAACGCGGTCGAACACAACATTGCCCTTCATTCCATCCGTTGCGGCGGCACGCTCAGGCGTTACGATATCGAGCTCTGTATCCAATACTTCAAATACGCGCGGCGCAGCCTTGATCGCCTGCTGCATAATATTGATTTGCCAGCCTAACATATTAAGCGGCCAAATAATTCCCCATGTATACCATTGAAAAGCCATAAAGGTACCTAAGGACATCTCATCGCGCACAACAAATATGGCTCCAATCCCGATCATCAACACAAAGGTAAGCCCGCCATAAAAGCCCATTAGAGGAAAGGATTTGGCTTCAAGCCTCGCGCGATTCATATTCATCTCGAAGCTTTGTTCATTTCGCTCGGCGAATTTCTGCTGCTCTACTCCTTCGGTTGCAAAAGACTTGACGACACGTATGCCCGAAATATTTTCTTGAAGCGTTGTCGTGAGCCGGCCCATCTGTTCCCTAATACTCGACCATGCGGGTCCCACCTTCCGATTAAAACGCCACAGCACGAGCAAAATTAACGGTATTGTAACTAAGCTGATAAGGGTTACCTTCCACTGCATCGTCATCATGAAGATAACCGTACCAATGAAAGTAAGCATGCCAGTAAATAAATTCATCGCTCCAAAGCCGACGAAATTTTTAACTGAATCAATATCACCTGTCATACGTGACATTAATTGACCGGTCTGTGCGCGATCATAATAGGAGAACGATAAACGCTGCAAATGCGCGTACAGCTCCTTCCGTAGCTGCAACACCACATTTTGTCCGACCAGCTCCTGCGTATAGCCTTGGATGAACATTCCAATGCTCTTAAGAGCTTGAAGGCCTGCAAGGGAAATCACTAGCCAAAGTACGAGCGTCATATTGCTTTTGGCGATGCCCTCGTCGAAGATTTGGCTGAGTACCCAAGGAGCAATCAAATCAAGGATAGTAGCCAAAATCATAAGCGCAATTGCAATAAATACCCATCTTGCACTTGGTTTCACGTAAACCATTAGTCGTAAAAGCGTTTTCACTAAGACACCCCTTCCCTTTAAAGAAACAAAAAAAGACCTCAAGCCGCAACTGGCTCAAGATCTTCGTATGGATGGATGGCAAAGCAGCTAAAGAGCTACGTTGCGACCATTGCACGAAGGCAGGCCGATAGGCATGTTTGTTTAATTGAATTGAAATTCATGCTAAACTGCTGGCCGCCTGCAACAAATGCAATCCAATTATTCATCATCCTAAAGCCCCCCCTTTTCTTATTTCAAATTTAATGCCTTCCAGACACATCCAAATATTAACACCATGGTCAAACATTGCGCAATAGTTTTTACGAAAAAAAATTAAAATCGGTCTGACCCTTGCGGCAATTCCATATCGTCTGAAGAAATCCCTTCCTCTACCGCGAACTCAAAATCTTCGATATCATAAATTTGAACCGGTACTTCTGCTTCTATCAGCTTATCTTGAAACTCGAACTGATCCGATAGAAGCGGCACATTCAGCCTCAGACCGGTAAGCAGCAGCTCGGTTTCAATGGGATCGAACATTTCCCCATAATGGGCATTGTCAACCGCATGCACCACAGTGAATTGGATCTTATCATTCAGCAGCAGCGGAGAGCTCTCTTTCCAAGGAACTTGCATAGCTTTCTCGATTTTTTTACGGTTAAGCGAATCCTCGAAAAAAGCGATCAGTTCATTTATTTTTCCTTTCACATGTCCATCGTCATCCGGATCATCCATAACAGGATCTGAACCGTCTCTCATCTCGTATAACTCTGCAATCGATGAATAAGGCATTATATATTCAATAGGACGGCTCGGTACGAGAAGATGTCCATACGTTGCCACTAATACTGCTTCTATTACAAACCGTCTCCGCATGTGATCTCCTCCTTAATTTTTATTTGCAAATAAAAAAAGATTCCATTAGGAATTACTTTCTATTAAAAATGGTTCCATATTATTATACAATATTCCATTGCCTGTACAAGAGAGCCAAAAAACCAAATTTGCACAATATGTGCTCTTCGCAGTAAAATGAGCGTTAAGCCATAAAATCATAATTTAATCGATTTGCTTAGGAGGATATGCAAATGCAGCAAGAGGAAGCCATTATTATTGGAGCCGGCCCATGCGGCTTGGCGGCAGCGATCGAACTGAAGCGAATTGGTCTCAAACCGCTTATTATAGAGAAACGAAATATTGTGCATTCTATTTCACAATATCCGACTTACATGCACTTTTTCAGTTCGCCGGAGCTTCTGGAAATTGGTGAGATCCCATTCACGACAGCCAATGACAAGCCTTCTCGCCTAGAAGCGTTGAATTACTACCGGACTGCGGCGCAGCGCCATCACATTCGCGTTCAAGCATATGAAGCGATTACAAGCATCGCTGCTGATGGTGACGAATTTATACTGCAGGGCGAGGATCGATTTGGCCAAAGCCGTTCTTACAAAAGCCGTTATGTGATCATTGCGACAGGCTACTTTGACCATCCTAACGTGCTGGGCATCCCAGGCGAGGAATTGGAGAAGGTTAGTCATTTTTTCCGCGAATCTCACCCATATGTCGGCATGAAGGTTGCTATAATAGGAGGCAGCAATTCCGCTATCGATGCAGCGCTGGAGCTGGAGCGTGTCGGCGCAGAGGTAACGGTTATTTATCGCGGCGAGCATTACTCCTCCAGCATCAAGCCTTGGGTTAGACCTGGCTTTGAAAGCAAGGTTTCCAAGGGTCTGATTCGGATGCTCTTTCAATCAAAGGTTATTGGTATCGACAATAATGAAATAACCGTTCGCGGGCCGGAAGGCGATGTCCTCATTCCTAATGATTTCGTCCTTGCACTTACAGGCTTTCATCCTGATCGCCATTTCTTGACGCAAACAGGCATTACAATGGAGGATGAGGGATATCCTACCTTCCATGAGGAAACGATGGAAACCAATATTCCCGGCATTTATCTTGCAGGTGTTGTAGCCTCGCGCCATGAAGCAAATGAAATTTTTATTGAATCCGGCCGTTATCATGGACGGAAAATAGCGGAACATATTATGAACAAACAGAGTACTAGCCCTGAGGAAGACAAATCTAATTAAGTGACAGCATGATAGACCGAAATAGTGCAAACAAAAAAAGGGGCAGCCCCAAAAGGTCAAAGACCTAGGATGGAGCCCCCTTCACAAACTTGGATAACTTGTGAAAGAATAGAACTAGAAACTAGCTCTATTCCGCCAACTCAGCCTATTTTTGGAGAAATAGAGCTAATAATTAGCACTATTTCCAAAAAAACGAGCAGATATGAGCACTTGTGAGGATAGATGAGTGAAATAGAGCTAGAAACTAGCTCTAATCCACAAACTCAGCTAGTATTTGAAGAAATAGAGCTAAAAATTAGCTCTATTTCCAAAAAAGGCAACAGATATGAGCTCGTTCGAAGATGTCCGCTTATTATTCAATTTTTCTCTTCACCCAGCAGCTTCTTGTAGTCGGCAACCTGTTTGTCATTCGGATTGCCCTCCCCGTATCTCACCTGCTCGTACACATCGATGAAACCTTGCATACCTTCACGTTTAAGCTTTCCGTTCTTCCATTTCTCCCTATCGGCCACCGTCTCGCGCGGTGTTAAATGGGGCTGCGCCTCATAGCCTACTTTACCATCAGAACGAAGATTTTGTGCGTACAATGCTCTAATTTTCTCTGCGTTTGTTAACTCGTTCCAATCTTTTGCGTGAGATCGCTTTTTGGGGAACAGCCCCTTCAGCCTATTTCCCATTTGCTCTCTCAAATTATTTAACGTCATTAATTGTTCAACCTCGTCTGTAAAGCCTTCCTCCACTTTACGACCTTCTGCGCTTCGCTCAAGCAGCTTCGCTACAATAGCTGTTATCCACTTATAAAGCTTTTTAGCCAGGAAGAATAGTAGCACTAAGATGCCCACTACTAGCAGCACGATGAAAATGAACTTTATAATCTGCTCCAACAGAACTAACCATTCCGCTGGCTCCTTGGGTTCCTCTGCCGGGAACATGGGCTGCGGTTCATTAGCCTGCGGTTCCGCCGGAGGATTATCTTCCACCGGGCGATTAAACCATTGCATGATCCGCGCTATTATCGAATGGACGAAACTTTCAATTGCTTTCTGAATGTTTCGGAACAACGCAATAATGCTAATAATAGCGATTATAACAAACATCATTACTCGGTTCTGACGTTTGAAAGCTTTGGTAGCCGCTGACTTGCCTGACTCGATTGTTTCACTATTCAAATGACGTTCATTGGCAAAGAAGAAAAAGAAAATGACTGCAGCAATGCCGCAAGTTAAAATGATTCCATTATAATTCATTAGTTTTGGAATCAAAGTCAGCTTTAATGGTTGTACAGCTATATAAGTAATAACCCCGGTAAGCATTCGAGAGTTTGAGAAAGATATCGTCCAGCTCTTCAAGCTTGCCGACATGCCTCTTTCAACTGCAAGAGTTCCTGCCAATCCGCATATGATGATCGGAATGATCTGAAGCTCTCCCGTCCAAGCGCCAATAATTAGGCATGCATGTATAACGCCAATCGATATGGCTGACAAAATTTTTACGATTAGACGCAGTCTAGGGAATCGCTCAATTAGCATTGCAGCAAACCAGTAGCAAAGCGGCAGTGTTAGGAGCCAGGACCAGACTGCTGACTCAGGAAGCAAATAAATAGCAGCAATAAGCAGCACTGGTAAATAAAAGAGAAGCTCGACGATACCTTGTCCAAGAGAAGAAAAGGGATAAGCACGATTGGCTGCAGCCTTCATGCGATCACCTCTTCCTTGGATGCTTCCCTATTCGGGCTATTTCCATTGTCAGCTAATAATTGCTCTGTCAGCAGCCATACGGCTACCGCGTTTCCATTGTAACGAAGTCTTTCTGCTTGCTGTTCCAGGAGGTCATTCCAGTATGCCGTAATAATCAGTATGTCACGTTCGCTGTAGCCGCTCTGTGCTTCACGCTCCAGCAACGAATGAAACAGCTCTGTCCTTTCGATTTCAAGCTTCGCCATACAATCGTACAACCCCATTAGATGCTCATGTCCGCCGCGTGGTTCAATATGCACACTATCATGCATGCCTATAATCGGCATGTTCGCACTAAAGCCAACATCCATGCCTTGCTGAATGACGGCTTCAGCCGCGCCCGCTGCCCATTCAATCCCGCATTCAATGAGCTCCACATCGGTCACGCTTCTCCACATGCCTTCCGCATCGTCCACATTCAAATAGATCATGAGTCTGCGATCAGCGGTGAAATCATGCTGATGCACTTGAAGACGTCCAGTCCTCGCCGTAGCTTTCCAATTGATTTGCTTGTACGTATCCCCTGCCTGATAATTCCGAACCCCCGCATGAACGAAAGGATCGCTAATAATCCAGCGCTTAACCGACTGATCACCCTGCCAGCTATGATAGGGAAGCTCATGCACAGGCACCTGAGCCGGTTTCGGATAAACAATGAGCTCACCCTCCAATGGAATCTGATTGGAGCTGTGGCTTATGCCAAGCAAATCGCCTCCAGTTAAGGTAACCGTTTGGAGATGATACCAGCCTCTCTTGGCGCAAGTGATTTGATGCTTGCGTGTTATTTTGGTATATGGGGCTAAACTGAAAAAGCTCTTATGGTTTTGATAAAGCTGCCCGCTGCTGACGGAGAGATTGTCCAGTCTTTTGAAGTGCAAATGGGTTGATAGCTGCGACTCTACGCGAAGCCATGGAACAGGCAGCCATTTGGCATTCGACATCTGCTCGATCAAATCGACTTGTTCACCTCGAAAGCTGGTTTTCGCCGTGAAATGCCGTTGGTAGGTAATGCGGCGCAGGACAAAACGTTGAAACACGCGGCTTTGTATATACAAAATACCGATTGCAGCAACAATAAACCAAAACAAGATCATATCGGCTCCGCCTAACGAACGGATATGCCGACTTCAGCAGGCACGGCCGTTTGTCTAATGATATCGTCGATAATCGTATCTGCATAATTCGGCGTGCGCTGCATGCCGCGAATCGCTAAGCGATGAGAAAGGACTGGCTTTGCCATTGCCTTGATATCGTCAGGCGTAACGAAATCTCTACCTTTCAATATCGCCTGCACCTGTGAAGCGCGAAGCAGAGCTTGACTGCCGCGCGGACTAACGCCAACAGAAACCTCATCACGTTTTCTTGTTTGCTCTACAATTTGCAATAAATACTGAAGCACATCATCCGTTACTTTAACAGCTCCATAAGCGGCTTGGGCATTCTGAATTTCTTCTATGCCAGCTACAGGTGCAAGCTCGGCGAGCGGATCATTATCCTTGAATCTTTTTAATAGCTGCAAGCCTTCATCGGTCGAAGGATAGCCCATTTTTATTTTGAACAGAAACCGATCAAGCTGCGCTTCAGGCAACGGGAACGTGCCTTGATGCTCGACTGGGTTTTGTGTCGCGATGACCATAAATGGGCGCTCAAGCGCTTTGGTTTCCCCATCTATACTAATTTGCCGCTCCTCCATGCACTCTAGAAGACTGGATTGCGTTCGCGGCGTGGCCCGATTTATTTCGTCAGCCAGCAGCAGGTTTGTAAACAGCGGACCTGCACGGAACTCAAATTCACTTAGCTTTTGATTATAGAAATGAATGCCGCTCAAATCGGATGGCAGCAAATCAGGCGTAAATTGAATTCGCTTGAAATGCAGCTCCAATGACTTGGCAAGCGACTTCGCAAGCAGCGTCTTTCCTGTTCCAGGAACATCCTCTAGCAGCACATGACCCGAAGTAATAAGACCAATGAACAGTAAATCTACAACTTCCTCTTTACCGATTATAACGTGTCCGATATTCGTTTTTACTCGTTCCGCTAATTGTTTGATAGCTTCGAAAGACATAGATGCAGCTCCTTTTTTTAAGACTTATAGCCGCTGCGGTCACGCTGCAGCTTTTGCAGCTCGCGCCAGCGAATGATACGAATTCCTTCATCTCGGAGCGTATTACGAATGTCCGCATCGCGGAACAGCTCCAATTCCATACCGCGCTTTGCAGGCTGACCGTGAAATGCTTTCAGTTCTTCCGTAACGAGGGACGGGTGAATAATAAGCTCAGTTACGCCTGGATGCAAGCTTCTGAGCAAATTCTGCATGTTTGCTTTAAGAGAAGTAAAGCTTTCACCCTCCTGCAGCTGAAACGGAAGGCCTACCAAATAATCAAGAATAACGACCCCCTTCGAATCTGCGAGCTGAGCGAGCAGCTTAGCTTGCTCAGCAAGCTCAGGAGGCGCAACCTGCCCTTTCTCCGGCGTTAAATAACGCGGCAAACGAAACGGAAGACCATAGGAAGCGCATACATCGAGAACAATAGGAAGGAAGTTTCTTCCTGTTGCCAGTCCATACAAGCTACCCATGTGATTATCAGCATGGGAAGGCTTCATGCCCATCGCTAAAGCCATCTCGATTTGAGCGATCAGTTCAGCCTTTACCTGCTCGGGATCCGCCTGCTGCTCGAAGGTTTTACTGTCTTTCGGGAAATAGTTCTCAGCTGTAACTAACGAGGCTGTACTGCCCTTCCGATTGACCGGTCCCCAGCGATAGAGATCCCATTCACTCGTTAAGGTGAAATGAACGCCAACGTCAAATTGCGGATGTCTTGCACTCCAAAGCGCAGCTTCTCTCGCCCATCCGCAAGGAAACATTAAGGTAGCAGAGCTGACAGTGCCATCCGCCAGAAGCTGCTGAATACCGCTATTCACAGAATGACATAAGCCGTAATCATCAGCATTAATAAGAAGCAGTCGATCACTCTCATCATATCCAAGTGCCTTAGCTAAACTCATATCAATTCAGCCTCCCAATATTGATTTATCCAATCGAATCCGTAATTCGACTGATCAATGATTCCACACAGCACATTCTCATGATCCAGTCCCTCTCTCAAGCGTACCGCAAAATGAAGTGCTACGTCCAGCAGTCTAAGTTTCATCAATGAGGGCAATTGCTCCATTTCCTGTTTGGACAACTGAACTATTTCTAAATAACCTTGAAGCAATAGCTTCACTTTTGCAGTACTAGCAGCATCGTCTGGCCTAATGGTATCCACTAATATAACAGCGAGCTCCATCGCTCTGACATCGATGGTGCTGAACTCGAAATCCAACACGCCTACGATCTCTTCACCCTTAGACACTGTATTATTAAATACGAGATCGCCATGAATCCATTGCTTTGGTAAATTTGAAATTTCAGCGCATGCCTGAGTGACCTTAAGCCGTTCCTCTTGAAGACGCTCAAAAAGATCACGTCTTGCTGAGAGCGCTTCTGATCGCTCGGAAAGCGCAATAAATGCTGTGGAATTCATGGATTCATATGTATCTTCCAATAGATAATAAGGACTATAAAGCGGCTTGCATGCTGGTTCAATACGGCTTAAGGCTACCGTAAGAGAAGCAGCTGCTTTGCCTAATGCGAGTACATGAGATGAATTTGAAGAATGAGGGCGTTCGCCTTCTATAAAGTGAAATAAAGAAGACAAAGATCCATCCTGAGAAACGCTAATCGTACTGCCGCGTTTATTCCGGACTGGCCTAGGTACTTGGAATGGCAGCGATAGAGCTTTATTTTGCAGTGCTGTCAGCACCTCATGTTCAATTCGAACGATATTAGCATCCTTGTGATTATTATATATTCGCAGTACGTAACGATTGCTGCCAGCTCTTACCATACGTGTCGTATTATTCATTCCACTTTCTCTGTCCTCTACTTCATAGGGGGCTGAAAATTCATATTCATTCAGAAAATAATTAATATCCATGCTGCCTTTGCGAACCTCCTCATTTCTCTTGCTGCAAGTTTCTCAGACGACTGCCTAACTGATCCCGCCAGCTTATGGCAAGCTCCTTCACTTCTAACAGTTCTTTTAAGCCCTTGATGTCATCTTTGTCGATATACATAATCCGATTCGCTTCGGCAATAGACTTTGCTGCAGGATGTCTATGCGTGACCGTCAATTCTACTCCAGCCTTCACTTCACCTTCTTGAAGCACTCGGAAATAAAATCCCGTATAGCCTTCCTGCTTAACGCGCTCCGGCAGCTCCGGCAGTCCATTGCGCAGCCCAAGCTTAAAGCACGGCTGCCGCGGCTGACTCACCTGCAGAACCACCTCTCCTGCTTGGATAATGTCTCCAATACATAAATCTTCTTCCGTCCAGTTGGATATGGTGAAATTTTCGCCAAATGCTCCGATATCGAATGGAGCTTGATATTGTTCCCTCCAGAAAGAATATCGTTTCTCGAAGTAGGCGCATACCGCTTTATCAGGACCTCCATGACGAATCTGGTCGCCTTGGCCATCGCCTTGCAGCCCTGTATATCTGAGTAAATTCGGTAATGACGAAGGCTGTTTGAATATGCCGGAAACGACTTCCTTAGCACCATGCGCAATAGCCACAGGCTCACCGATGTTCAAGGAGATAAGTCTGGCTGAGCCCACGTTTTGTTTCATGATTCCATACCCCTCCTAGCATTTTTCCTTATTGGACTATTATAATCGCGGGAGGGAGAATTTGGCAAAGAGATATAACAACGTTAATTATTAACGAGGTTAATTCAAGATCAGTTTTTCATTTCGACACAATCTATAGCACTTCTTTCAGACGTTGTCGAAAACGTTTCTTTCCTGTAGCTTATTGCGCTTCCCCGGGAAATGATTTAAAATTTCCGATGATTATTTCCTGAAATTTATTGCATTCATTTCCCATGCTTCGGCAGTCAAACCGACTGTTGAACTAAGCCAAGCTAATGCCACCCTGTTGATTGGCTTGCTCCATCCTCACTCGTGCTGCTGCTGATGGTTGCAATAATAATCATCGCAAAGGATACCACCGAGCTTAACCAAACAGCCTGAAAGGGTGTCTGCAGCCTTTCCGATACATGGGACCACTTACGGACTTGAAGGCATCGCTTCATCACGTGCTAGGCTGTACACAACGCCTGAACAGACCGTCAACGACTGCATCCCGCTGTTCCAAAGCGAAAGCAGAATAAGAACAACGATAAATGACTGCCCTTCCCCACCTTCGGGACTGCAGACGCAAGCTCAGCAATCGAGGCGCTGACAGCAAGGGCGAATAAGGCAAAGATCGGTTGGCCAAGCCCGATTACAGCAGGTCCACCCCCTCTAACAGCTGGACCAAGAACAATTGCGGCGCTGCCTATTAAGCCCATTGTGTTAAAGGATAAACCAAATATGGCTAATCCCCCTAAACGCCGCCTAAGCTGCTGCGCAAGGCCAAATTGGTGAAGATCATGCTTATCATGCAGGTGCTGCGCTGACATACCGTATGAAGTCATACTTTGATAGCGGGACTCCTTAATAGATCGATGCACTTTGCTTGCGCCCAATAGGACAGCGGCACATGCAGTAAACACCAATATGACTCCTGCAACAAAAGCGACCATAGATTCCCCCACCTCCATACGTAATCGTATGAGCTAATCTACTGTCGCATGCAGCTGCAGTTTTTTCGGAAGGCTTTGTTGTTTAATTCCAATCATGAACAAATATCAACAATGGACTTTACTTAGCGTTTTCGGAAAGCAATTACCTTGTCCGCAAAAAACGCAAAATAAACTGATTTGAAAATGAAGCTTTTTATATAGAAAACAGCCGGACAGATTTTTATCTGCTCGGCTGTTTAGCTTCTGTGATCAATTGCTGCCTGATTCCATCCCTGAACACTCGTTTTTCACGAATCGCTGTTACTCTTATGAACGAAGCTGGAGTATTTCAAGCACAACTGCTCTAAGCTCATTAATATCAAACGGCTTTGACATAAGCTTACTTATGCCCAGCCTGTATGCTTCCTCTATAATTTCAGGCTCAGCATATGCAGTGATGAGGATGACAGGAACATCTTGCGACCTTTTCCTGATGCCCTTCAGCACGTCAATTCCACTCATATCCGGCATTTTCAGATCAAGCAGCACACAATCAATAGGATGGTTCTCGAATAATTCAAGAGCCATGCAGCCGTTCTCAGCCTGGTGAACGACTGCGCCTGCGCTGCTGAATAATTCAGCAATCAACATTCGAATAGCTGGCTGATCATCTGTAACCAGAATTTCTGCTTGGACCTCTCCTGTTGTTTTATTGACAACAGCATTTCTATGCTCTGCCTCAAAGCCTGCCATCACGCTTGGAGTCCCCAGTTCGTTAATGGTTGATAAATGAATAGGCAAAGCTGATGAGACGGGCGATGCTGTCTTCATCCGTTTAAGTTCTTTGTCTGTATAATGCTGTTGATATAATACAAACGACACAGCAGCGAGAGCAGCTACTCCAATGAGTGCGAAAAAATAAATCATAGTGTCGTCTCCTTAAGGCCTTGCAGTAGTAAATCCATGACTTAATCAGATTCCAATATTAATCGTTTACGAGCATGGGTCCGAGCGGACCATCATCATTGATTATATCCTGCAGCTCATACACAGATATCGGAAAATAATTAAATCCGTACACATACGCAGTTAACTCATACAGTTGGAAATAAATAACAAGCGAACGGTCGGCCACATAGTAATCTTGATCAGGTCGAATCGTTTTAAAAGGCTCCAACGGTTCTATCGCCCTCGCTTTAATTTGTGCGCTCACAATGTCGCTAAGGCGTTTCACATATTCTGCTCCCGGCTTAAATAACTGAGCGAGTGTATATGTCTGTCCAGTTGATTGCTTAAACGTGAGTGACTGCTGCAGTGTTAAGCCATGAGCACCGCCGGTATAAGCATAATTAAATAAAGATAAACTGAGATAATCCTTCTGGTTCGTTTTTTGTTCGAAATATCCGAGCATCTGAGCCCTTGGATCATCTAAGGACCCTTGGCTCTGCACGATCTGCTGCACGGTCATATGAATTGTCGCGTTTATTTTTCTATCAGCAGCTTCGCTTTGTCCACCGCTCACAAATGGCAAATACAGATCTGCCTTTGGGAAGCCAGTACGGGCAGTTTGAATAACGACAGGAGACTTGAATGGCATTGTGAAGACACCTTCCTATTCGGCAAGATGCTCCAGTGTATGCAGCTGCCGCCTCATCTCATACCAAATAATTCCTCCATGATTAGATGCAGACAGTCCAAGCAGTTCAAATTGCTCTGCTTCATAGAATGGAATCAAGTGCTCCTCACACATCAAAATAATCGATTCCAGACCATCATCCACACATTGCTGAATGAGCTTCTTTAGCAATAATCGCCCTATTCCTTGTCCACGATATTCCGGATGTACCGCTACAGTGAGTATACAGAAATGGCTGCCAAGCCAAAAATCGCTTCCAGCACCCTTCATCTCATCACCGCATGAGGTTTGGGAGGTTCTAATTCCATTTGTTATGCCGATCAGCTCCGTATCTATCCAGGCTGACCAGAAATAAGGCCGATAATGCTCGTATCGAAACTGAAAGCCCTTTAATGTTGCCGCAGCATCAGGTGTGTAGCAGCTCTGTTCAAGTACAATGGCAGCTTCCAGTTCCTTCTCAGCAATCAGTCTAAGATTGAATTCGCTCACAGCATTGCCTTCTCGCGTTCAGTCAGCCTTCTGCCGCGAACATCGAGCACAAGCTTGCCCTTGTTTAATCCAATTATGCGGTCGGCGTATCTTTCCGCCCAATCCCCTTGATGCATGACTGCAATCACAATAACGCCTTGCTCGCGGCATAGCGCTTTCAAATCACTCAGCACTTGATCCGCAGTATGAGGATCAAGTCCAGACACGGGCTCATCAGCAGCAATAACTTTGGCGCCATGGACCAGAGCCCTTGCAATAGCCATGCGTTGACGCTCTCCGCCGCTTAGCGTGCTTGCCTTCTGATGAGCCTTGTCGATAAGTCCCCGCTTCTCAATCATGTCCATTGCGCCCATATAATCGTCGCTCCGCATCATGCCTGTCCATCTGCGCCAAGCCGGCGTTTGTGTGACTGAGCCAATGATTACGTTTTTGAGACCGGTCTTGTTCGGGAATAGGAATGGCTTCTCCTCCACATAGGCAACCTCGCGTTTCACTTGAAGCTTTGCTCTGAAGCCATCCTTAAAAACATCCTTGCCATTAAACTGATATGTACCTTCATCCCATCTCTCCTGCAGTGCCAAGCATTTAAGGAGCATGGATTTCCCGCTTCCGCTATCGCCTTTTATCGCGATGAAATCGCCCGGATAAGCTTCAAAGCTGATATCGCTAAGCACCTTTGGTCCCCCGGGAATACGTTTGGATAAATTTTTTATTCTAATCATTTTCCGCGCTCCTTCTGTTAGCAGCAATCGCATCTATGAATCTAGTTTACGTTAAACAAAAAACAGTTTCCATACGAACGAATGTTTGGTATAATAAAAATAAGAACAAATGTTCTAAAGATCATCGAATTCAACATTTTGAAGGAGGCCTGATCACCATGAAAAACATCTGCGAAAATTTCCGTTATGTAGAGAAAGCTCGTCCATTCCGCGACTTAACCTTTAAGTTTTACGCTGATGGAAAGCTTGTCATTATTGACAATACAGCAGAGGAGGTGATCACCCCGAAGGATTTGAAGGGTGACAGCAGAGACTTTTACGTTCGCAGACGTATCGCTTTTATAAAAAATCAATTAACAGCATCACAATTAAAATATGCTTAAGCCGTGCATAAGGAGAGGGATTGTACAAGCCTTCTCCTTTTTGCTTTTCATTGACGGCATACGGACATTTGATGTAGATTGGTCATACAGCTTCAAGCGCCATAAAGGAGAAATTTCAAATGAAACAACAAATTATGTTCGACTTAGACGATACGCTCATTCATTGCAATAAGTACTTTTATCTAGTCATTGATCAATTTATTACTGCCATGACAGGCTGGTTTGGCGGGCATAACTCAGTTACCGTTCAAGCGATCCGAGATAAACAAATGGAGATTGATATAGCCGCAGTGGCCGTATTTGGCTTTAAGAGCGAGCATTTTCCCCAATCTTTCGTAGATACGTATATCCACTTCTCCCACCTTACGGGGCGCAAGCGCTCTATTGCGGAAGAAAACCTGCTCTGGAAGATGGGACTAGCTGTATACGAGCATGATGTCGAGCCATATCCCAATATGGAGCATACACTGTATTCGCTAGCTGAAGCGGGCCATGAGCTTCATTTGTATACAGGCGGAGAACTGCCCATACAGCGCCGTAAGATTGAGAGCTTGAATTTACAGCAATATTTCGATTCCCGCATCTATATTCGCCAGCTCAAAAACAGCGACGCCTTAGAAAATATTTTATCGACGGGTATTTTTGATCGCAGCAGCACCTGGATGGTCGGAAATTCCATTCGTACCGATGTTGTGCCTGCCTTAACAGCCGGCATTCATGCGATTCATATGCGGGCTATTACGGAATGGGAATATAATGTGATTGGAATTGATATCGAACCAAAGGGTGCATTCCTAACCTTGGATCATCTAAAAGACGTGCCTGATGCTATTCATCAATATGTCAATCGCTAGTACATTCCTGCTTGCAATTAGACCCGAATTCGTCGTCAATAGGATGAGATGAATTCGGGTCTATTCTTTCAATATGGCTGATCAAGGCATTAAAGTATGTTCTCATTCAGCAGTAATTGCAAATATGTTGTGGTCTTCCCACTTACCATTTATTTTCAAATATGCTTTGGCTAACCCCTCATGTCTGAACCCTGCCTTCTCTAAAACCCGTATAGACGGCAAATTCTTTGGAATAACTCCAGCTTCAACACGATGCAAGCCAAGCTCAGTAAATGCAAATTCCAAACCTAATGAAACTGCTGCTGTTGCAAAACCTCTTCCGTTATATTGTTGATCAATGTAATATCCCAGAAATACATTTTGAAAAAAACCGCGAGCAATGCCCGTTAATGCTAATCTTCCCACAATTTCATCCGTCTCTTTAACAAAAATCCCGAAAATATACGATTGATCGTTTTGCATCGCTTCCAAACCATATGCAATATCATTCTCCTGTCCCTCAAGGGTGAAATGTGATTCATCCCTAATCGGTTCAAATGGCTGGAAAAAATGACGGTTTCTTAGCTTCAAGTCAAGAAGAGAGCCTGCATCCTTCAGCTCAAGCTGTCTTAAATAAATGTGATTGCCATTCAATTCCTATCCGACCTTTCTACAATAACAAATAAAAGCTTTTTTATCTTATTTGATCATACCAACATTTTGCAACACTAAATTCGTTACTTATCTGATATACTTGGTTTCCAACCCACTTGTTGGGACCAAATATGCGCTTTCTGTAAAATATCCCAGACGATCGGTCCTTTTCCTTCCACATAATTAGATCGTTCATTCTTAAAAAGCTCCATTAATCGATGCTTCTCCTGAGCATATCTTAGACAATCCTCTGGATGCACTCGTAAATAATCTCTAAATAGTAAACTTAGTTGTTCTGAAAAACTGCCCGCTTGCCTAACATGAATATGAGTTCTTCGAGAGCCGGGCTGTTCTCTAAAATACCTCTTCGTTTTGTCTGGATTATCTTCCCGCAACACAAATCCCAGGTTTTCAATCCATTTCTTATCATTTAATACAGTATCTAAATTTAACACAGAAATTTGAATATCTATAATTGGCTTTGCATCCAAACCAATAACCGATGTTGAGCCAACATGATCGATACGAATGGCCAAATCCCCTAATGAATTTCTTAATTTTGAAGCAATTTCATTGAATATAATTTTCCATTCCGGATCATATTTAGAAATTGTCCATTGTTCATCCATAATAATCTCCTAAGTTTGAAGTTTCCATGAAAACTCTGATCTATCAAGGCTAAAGGACCTAAATAGCTTTGATCGCTATTTACTTAAGAAAAGGCTACCGATTATGCTGGTAGCCTCTCAAGATATTTTATCGCTTACACCAACTCGCACACCAAATAAAATAGCTTAGATAACAAATAGGTTTAGAGTTTTTATTATTAATTCAAACTTAGCCGCCCACGAATTTCAGCTAAAGCAGGCAAAACGTTTGAACTGTGGTTCAAAATGATTTCATCCCCAACAAACTGAATCCGACTAGTTGTAACAAAAGGCGTTTCAATAAACCTCATGGTTAGCAGAAGCGTATCCTCCTGCTGCCAGGTAAAGCTGGCAACAACACGTTTATTCTCATCCTGCATTAACCGTGTTGTTCCCTCAACCCATTCGCCCCGACCAAGATTAATACGATATTCATTATCCAAATTGCCCAGGACAACCACAACTTTATCGTCTTCAAATGTTAAAGAAACGCTATTCCATTGCTGTTCATTGTCTTCGAGCTTATAATACTTGCCGGAAATAGCTGCTTCCAGCGGAGAATTCGGCTGCAACTGCGGAATATTCAAGTTCAGACCCCGCAACATTGCCGCTAGCGTCGCTTGTGAATCCTCATCCGGGGAATGCGGTGACTGTTCCATTGCAGGAAGCAAGTGATTCCATACGGCGTCCATGACACCCTGTAGATCGTTTGTGCCGCTTGTCATAGCTAGCACAGCATCCTGTTCAGGCATTACGATACAGAATTGACCGAACGCGCCATCCCCTCGGTACACACCGTGACGGCATCGCCAGAATTGATAACCATAGCCTTGGGCCCAATCACTGGCTCCGCCGTCTCCGTTAGATATTTGCTTTGACGTTGCTTCCTCAACCCACGACTCCAGCAAAAGGCGCTGATCATTCCACACGCCTTTCTGCAGATATAGCTGGCCAAACTTAGCAATATCTTCCGTGGTGACATTTAACCCCCAGCCACCGACATTAATCCCTTGAGGACACGATTCCCAAGTCGCTCCCTCAATGCCAAGCGGTTCAAATAAACGTGGCTTCAAATACTCCAATAGAGTTTGGCCAGTTACTTTCTGTAGAATAGCTGACAGCATATATGTAGCTCCGCTGTTATAAACAAAATGAGTACCGGGTACATGCTCGACAGGAATATGGAGAAACACCTTTGCCCAGTTACCGTCATCATTCTGTCGCATAGTGCTTGTTGTGTCCTGATCATGACCCGTTCCCATCATCAGCAAATGACGAACGCGCATAATAGACAGGTTCGGCCCTATTTCCGCTGGAGCATCATCCGGGAAGAATGATACGATTGGATCTTCCAGCGACAGCTTCCCTTCCGAAGCGGCGATACCAATGGCGGTTGAGGTGAAGCTTTTGCTAAGTGAGAATAACATATGAGGAATTTCAGAAGCATAAGGCGCCCACCAGCCCTCTGCTACCACTTGACCGTGTCTAAGCAGCATAAGACTATGTAGTTCCAACTGTCGTTCTTGTACAGCATTTAAAAATGCAATTACTGCTGCAGAGTGAATTCCTTGTGCTTCCGGCTGACTTCTTGGTAAATGCAGATCTGTCCGTTCCATAATTTTCATTCCTCCTTTATACGAATAACTTACTGCAAGAGTATTGGACTGGCAAGTGTTTTCCTAAAGAAAACGATTAGCCTTTTATTTAATCGGTTTCATTCTTTTTCTTCAATGGCCCAGAAACGATTTCCGTTGGGATCACAGAACATCATCACTCTATCACCTGGACCGCCGGGAATTACCTCAATCTCACCAACAAAAACACCACTGCTGATTAAATCTGATCGCAATTTTTCGATGTTTCCAGTTGTAAATTGTATGGAATAGTGCGGATTCAGCTTAATGTTGCCTGTATACCACATACTATTTTCGTCGTCTTCTTCTCCAAAAAGTAAAATTTCTTGTCCGGATGCTAATTTAAGGCTTGCGATTCCCATCTTCCAGACAAGTTCAAATCCTAGAACACTCACATACCAATCGATTGCTCTTTCATATTCGACGAAGTTCCCCGATTTTGTAACCGGAATTCCTACTACCATTTCTTTCACACCCATAACCATTGATTCCTCCTACTATTTTTGGAATTCATTCATATGGCTACCACATGTACTTTTATACATTTGACTTCGGAATCAAAAACCCTTTTTTTTAAAAATAAAGGAATTATCAACCTACTTCTTTGTTTCTCCAACCAACAATCTACGCTTCAAAATAGCAAAAAACTCATCTGCAATTATCACTGCAAATGAGTTTCCTTTTCTGAATGACTTTTATAATTGAATTTAATTATTTTGCTCAAGGAATTGGTAAACAGCCATCATTTCTTGTTTATTCAACTCACGAATACGATTGAAAATTGGAATATCTGCTACAGCTTCAATATTTAAGCTTTCAGTAACAACATCACTTACTTTGCCGGTTAGCCATGTTTGCACGTCTATGCCTTCGACGATTTCCGTACGCCCTTCATCATTGATACCACTCGCATAACAACTAACACATGGGATCGTTAATTTAAATACACCATCATGGAGCCCATCCTCGGAAATGACTTTCTTCCCTTTACAGAATGGACATGGTTGACTTGCTTTAATCTTATTAATTAAGGTAACAATTTTTTTGTAACCAAACGCTTCATACACATAGGTTAGTTTTTTGTATTTTCCATTGGTGAAATACTTATCAATGATCGTTTCTCTCGTTTCGGTGATATTGTCAAAATCACAGATGGTGATTTGATTATTAATACTGATGGATTCAAAACTGCTGCTAATACTGCCCCAGAATGGCAGGACGTTTTGCAAAACCATTTCATAGTGAGCAAAGCTTGCCAGCTCTAGTTCAAGCATTTTCAGAGCAGCCTGTGTTTCCCTAGGCAATAGAGAAACTTCCTCTGTCAAAACCATATCGCCGCCAACAATGGCTTTCATTTTATCTAGAACCTGTAAATTTCCAACAGTTTTAATGACTTGATCAAGAGGCTGCTGAATAATCTCACGAATATCCGTATCGCCAAATTTCAGCTTTTTATGATGCTTGAGTACAGTTCCTTGACAGATTGGACAGGTAATCTTTACTTTAGATTCTTTTATATGCTCTTTAATAATCGATTTCGATACAACCATATACATCCCGATGATGTGATTAAAGCCTTCCCAGGTCCTTGATGCCTTGGTAGCTTTATCATAAAATGATTTTTCCCAATACCCGTACAAAAAGGTATGCTTCTCTGCTTCTGTCATCTCATTATAACTTTTGCTTATATCCTGACCGAGCTCATTTTTAATCTCTTCAAAGATGAATTTTATTTTTGGGAATTGATAAAATTTCAAAATCTCCATCGCATCTGGATGCAATAAACCATCCCAGAATGGCACGGTTTTGTCCTGAATAACAATATCAAAATCGAATTTATCAATAACTCGGCGTCCCGAGCAGCATGGACAATGATTGTCTTGATTATAGAAGTCAAAGCTAATCGTATCTTTATTGGTTGGATGCGCCGCGACAATATGGTTGATCAAGCCACCAATTTCATAGAGAAAAGTATATTGACTATACAAGTGTCGTTCTAGATCAATAGCGATGACCGGTGCAATGGTTTCAGATTCGTATTCACCATAAATCAGACGGGCCATTGATGATAAGCTTTTTAAGATACCACCCTTATAGATGTTTTCTGATTTTTTAAAGTAGGAAATTTGATTCTCTTTTAAGTAGTTAATTCCATTTTGTTGAGTAAGTGTTGAAGAAATTTGCAATGGAGCAACGCTATCCGCATTGTTTTGATGACGATAATATTCATCATGACTGACAACTTCAAGATGCTCTACCGGTTCAAGCTGTCTTTTACCAAAATCAACGATAAAATCTGAGCTTTCTAACATATACGAATTATGTTCAATCATAATGATTGAGACGGATTCATCCTCTAGAATGACCCTAACACTATCAATGAATTGATTTAAAATGTTTTGTGATAAACCTTTCGAAGGCTCGTCAAAAATAAATAGCGTATGTGGGTTTCTTGAGCCCGCAAACAGCTCAGAAACTAAATGGACACATTGAAATTCACCCGTTGATAAGGACTGTGTTTTCCTCTCTAACGTCAAATAACCAAGTCCAAGTTTGATCAATAAACTCAAGCGTTTATGAGCGATGTCTTCATTTGGCAGCTCATCAATAATATCTTCAATCGAGCGCTGAAAAATGTCATCAATATCTTCACTATATTTGGTGAGCTTCCTTTTAATATCAAGAAAAGTTGCAACAGTTGACCGACTGGTAATCGATTGGTTCCGATCTTGCCCCACCATTACAAGCTTATCTTTAGGATATCGCTTCACAAAATCTTTGGTCATACACTCATTGACCAGTGTAGATTTACCACAGCCAGACTCGCCAGTAAACGTTACAAGCCTATTTTTAGGAATCTGAATTTCGGCCATTTGAATATTACGACAATAAAGATCACGAAATTGGTAATATTCAGTTGGTGCTGCTTGATTTCGTTCCCCATGGATTGGTTTTGGACGTGGCGATTGTTCAACAATTTTTCCGCCGTATTTACCGCTGCCAGGTCCGAAGAACAAGTGCTCGTCCGCTGTATCAAGCACCGTGTCAGAATGGTCAATAAGCCAAATTTGATTCTTATACCCCAATTGCTTAATCTCTGCCAAAATTTTCAATAATGTTTGGTGATCAAGGCCCACGGAGATTTCATCAATGATAATAACTGTATTTTCACTTGCTGCCATGAATTCTGCCAAGTAAAGACGTGTTACTTCTCCACCTGACAAAGTACCCATAATGCGATTTAATGTTAAGTAACCAATATTCATATTGATAATATTTTTTAGAATTTTTTGTTTACCTTCACTAATATTTAAAACTTCAGCTAGCGAAAAAATGGTTTCAACACTTAAATCGTTGATATCGGAAATACTCTGAGCTTGATCAAATAATTCAAGTTTATATTGTTCAACTTCCTGGTTAAATCGTTTCCCCATACACTTTTTGCATTCGATATTTTTAGTCGTTCCGCGGCCTTTACAATCTGGACACCAGCCTAGTTCATTATTAAATGAAAAAACTTCTGGAGAAAGATTGTATTGTCCGGCAAGAGTAACACGAATTTCTGTAAACACGCCAGTATGTGTGCCAATGGTTGATCGTGGATTTGAAGAAATAGATGACCTGCCTAGAAAAAGTACAAGCGGCATTTCTTCCATCTTGATAGCACTGAAATTGGTTTCCATAATATTAGGGAATAAATACTGATACTCTGCCTTTGGCAATAAAGAAACGAGACGCTTCTTGGATTCTTCACCAATGGTCTGGCAAAAAGTTGTTTTACCAGATCCAGACAAACCAGCAATTGCTAACGATTTGTCTACTGGTAGTACTTCATCTAATTTATTAATATTGTTCGCAATTAATTGATTTATTTTCATCGTAATCTCCACTCCATTCTCTAAAAATTTTGACAAAACTTGTTATTAAACTCAATCCTTTATTCCATTAAAAATGACGCTTTCCGTGTTCCAGAAAAGCGTCCTTAGGTTGGTCTTTATAAGCAGGTGTCATAGAGGTAGAAGAAATTATTTTTACAGTTCTGCCAACACTTTTCTGAGCTGCTCGCCCATATTGTTCCAAGCATATTTAGCTCCCTCGATGGCTCCCTGGCGGGCTTTTGTTGCTTCACTAAATCCAGCTTGATCGAGATGCAAATGTATCGTTCCATCTGAACCTTCTTTCAAAGTCCATGTAATTGTAGTGCTTTCTCCAGCACTTAACCAAGTGTAAGATAATGTATGAGGCTCGTCCACTACAAGAACTTCGCAATCTACAATTCCATTCCACCATTCGGAAGGCTCTGTCCGAAACTGAAATTTATGTCCAACAACTGGTTTGAAATCATTATTCCATATCCACTTCGCAAGAGTATCAGAATCCGTTAAAGCGTTCCATACCTGCTCGATTGAACTTGTAAATTGATAATCTAATGATACATCTGGTTTCATTTTTTTTCCTCCAATAAAAGTTTTAATTTATCCATTCTTTCATTCCAGAATCCTTCGTAAAAGGATACCCAGTCTTGAATTTCTTTCAAAGGAGTGGCATTCAACCGATACCTCGTTTCTCTACCAACCTTTCGAGCAATTAATAGACCAGCATCTTTAAGGATAGCCAAATGCTTAGAAACTGCTGTACGGCCCATTTGAAAATGAACGGTTATCTCATGAAGGGGCAATTCTTCAACTTCTGCTAACAGTTGAATTAATTTTCGCCTCGTTGGATCGGCAACAGCGTCATAAACATCCCTCACTTGGCTTTTTTCGTTCAAAATCACCCCCACCTTTTCAATATTATTTCCTCTAATGTCACCGATTAAACTTCATTATAAACGAACAGGTCACCTTTCGGTGTCCTAATAATTATAGGACACCATAAAGTGTCGTGTCAAGTTACAACTCACGGATATACCATGCATCGCATGCGAAATGGTCGGAACCGGCCAGCGGTGCTTTCAGCTTCTCAAAGCCATATTTCTCATAAAACCGGTTAGCTGCTTGCATATTTTGCAGCGTCTCTAGATAGCAAGCTTTATAGAACTGTGTTGCAAACCGGAGTGCCGTCTCAAGCAGGTTCGCCGCAATGCCCGTTCCTCTCGCCTCCGGCAGCAAATACATCTTCTGCAGCTCGCAAATCCTTTCCGAAGGGGAACCAAATTCCGCAATCCCGCAGCCGCCAAGCATTTTCCCGTCTGCATCAAACGCAACCCAATATTCCCTTCCCTCCTGGGAATAATAATCGGACAGATGACTTAAACTTTCGTCTTCCCATGCTAACCCTGCACGATTCCCGCCAAACTCGATCAAACAATTTCGAATAATAGCTTCTATGGTGCTGTTATGTTCATCTTGAATTATTCTGATATTCATAGTATTGCCTCCAAATTGTCCGATGTAAATATGATTAAACTGCATTCATGCACCGCAATTATTTAACTTTTTAATTTTAAATTGCCAGTATATCATATTCAAGCTAAAATGCCCTTTCATTCACGGGCATTCGGTTCAAGTAAAAAAAGACCACCCCTCGCGGTGGTCTTCGCTGTTTCAATTATTTACTTCTTTAGCTCTAAATAATTCATTTTATATTCTACCCCTACGAAATTTAGCACTCCAGAGAAACCATGTAATTCCCATTCTCCAGCTTCGTTTGGAGTAAAAATATATTCCCTATTCCAATCTTTTAACTTCTCGTCATCACCAATATACTCTTCCTTAATGCTTAATCTAGTTTGATTTAAAAATTCATTCTCGTAGTAAGTTTTATCAATGACCGCATTTGTTACATTTATTCCTTCGTGGAAAACAGTTGGATAAAATGTATCCTGTTTAATATACATACCCGAATCGGACTCAGGCTTGGACTCCATTGTATTTAGAAAAAAAATAGATAAAATATCTTTAGCATAGTTTCCAAACTCATTGGTAAAAGATTTCTCTAATTCCTCATAATCCATTATTGAAACATTTTCTTTTAATGCTAAATCAATAATGAGTTTTTCTTTCTTCTGAACCATTTCAATGGCAGTCTTTATATCGAAATCAATACTTTCTTCTTTTATCGGCTTTACTTGTTGTGATGAGTTACAAGCAGATAAAATAAAAAAGACCATAATAAGCAAAGAAATATAAAAAAATCTCATTATCACCTCTTCCCCCCTACCTGTTCGTTTAAATACCACTTTCTAAGCTGATTAATGTGAGCCTGATGATAGCGACTATGGTCTGCCATATGCCATAAGCCCCAGCGTATGGTTGCTCGCTTTTCGTTTCCATGTCCAAAGGCGACAAATTTATCCAGATCAGCATCTGTTAATTGTGTACATGTTTCTTTCAACATTGTGAATACACCTTCATAGTTAGACATAAGTGTGATCAAAGACGACCCTTTGACCATCGGAAGCCTATTATTTACATCTATCATGGGGCCATATTGCTCTTTGAACGAATCTGGAAGTGGTTGTTCTTTCATTCTATATACCCAATTGAGATCAACATACGTGATATGTCTGATTAACTGAGCGGTACTATTAAAGTTGTTATCTGGACCCTTGTAATCTACTTCTTCTTGCAGCATGCCTTCAGTGATTGATTGTAGTCGTTGGCTATTCTCTTTCACTGCGGAATATAATATTCCCACAATAGGTGACATATTTGCTTCACCTTGTAAATCGTAAAGCATCCTAGCTCATCCTCCCTCGTTTTTATTTCACACAATCATACTTTATCAACAAAAAATAATATGTTTCCATAGTTTTTCATAAATCTTTTATAATCGGCATTTCCTTTTAAAACGATTATGGTAGGATAAGCATTTACTTTGCGTCGATTTAATGCGGCCAACAAATCTTTCTGTACGATACAATAAAATTTGCCTTCTTCATACTGAATCAGAAGCGGTGGAGTTGCGGCTACATCATTATCTTCATCTACATGGTTTTCCTCAATCTCTATTCCATCACGCTGAATGAGACGCAGTGGAAACTTAACGACTCCGAAATAAAGATGCTCTTCCTTGATGAAATCATTCAAAATGGGAGCAACTTTTCGAGTAAGCAGCACATAGCATTGAATCCATTCTTCTAACATACCGGCATTCGCATATTGTACAGCTGATTGTAAAGCAGGAAAATAGGTTAAATTTCTATCATTTTTCTTCGAATAGATAATTTTCTTAATGGAATCCAAAGATAACAGATATTCGTCCGCAAGTTCCGAAACCGTCACCCCATGGGCATACTTATTGCGAATCATTAGGTTGCGCCTTTGCAATTGATCTCGGTAACCGGACGTTTCGCCCCAAGCCTTTTTTTCCTCCCCTGAAGGAATATAGAGAAGTTTTCCTGCCGCGTATTTCTGGATTTCTTTCAATAATTCCTCTGGTAATACATCGTTGGCGTTTTCATATTTCATATCATCACCATCTATAAGACGTCTAGTCGATCTTTCAGTTCACTGATTGATTTCATTATGGACATGCAGGATACCGTGTCATCAATCGATGCATGCCAACGCAAGGTATCGATTCCTTTATAATAAGCCATACATAAGAATCTTTCTTTAAAATTGGGTATGACGATGTCCCTTTTCTTGCAATACTCAACCAACAATTCCGGTATGTTTAAGTAAGGTTTATTTAAGTCCATAATGGCAAAATCCAAAAGGAAATCGCAAATGCCGGATCTGCTCCAGTCAGGGAACCCGACCATTGTTTTTCCATCGGTGATCATATGGATGAAAAACGTATTATTATTAACCAAATCACGTTTTCCTTCACAATAATGGATTCTGTCCTCCATTTCCTTGAAGTATTTTTCGAAAAATTCACGCTCCAAAACCGTTGTTTGAAACATTTCCTTCCAGTTAAACCAATACCCCTCTTTATCTTCTGCAAATGTATCGATCAGAAATTCCCTGCAGCTCCCATACTCCGTTTTACAATCATCATTAAACTGACCATAGCCATCTACTCCCGCTATATCTGATGAACTGATTTCTAAAATGTTGTCAAAAAATAATTCATAGCAATCTGCGAATTGTGTTGGGCTTAATTGATCTGCAACAAATCCACTTGGTGTCATACTTACCTTATCAGAAAGCATCGATTTAATTAAATTGTCTTTGCCCATTTTTTTATCCCCTTTTCCATTTTCATATCCTGTTAACATCAGCTGCGCATCTGACATGTGAAAATCATAGCATAGGAAATGTCTGGGATATAGGCAGCGAATATATATAATCAACTTTACACAAATGATAGGAATCCTTGTTGATGATAACACCATTTGTGTCATAGATTACTTTATTAACTCGAATTGTATATCGTTGTACTATATTTTTAATTGTTTTGTTATAATCTTTACTGATTAGAATACGAAATGAAGCATCAATTATTTGAAACAGTGGGTGAGGATATGAAGGTTTCAATAGAAGAAATAAGCAAAGAAAAGGAAGAGGAAATCCTCATCAGATGTCATGAGGTAGATGACGAAATATACGAAATAGTAAATAAGCTGGAAACAGAAAACCTCATTCTGATCGGATATCATAATGATATTATTAACCGTATAAAACTTAGTGATATCTACTATTTCGAAGCAGTTGACGGAAAGGTTTTTATGTACAGCAAGGACAACGTCTTTGAGATAAAGCAAAAGCTGTATGAGTTAGAGGAATTATGCAAGGAAAGGAACTGCTTTCGTGCATCCAAATCAACGATTTTGAACATAGCTAAGATCTCTGTTATTAATCCGTCAATAAGCGGCAGATTTGAATCGTTGCTGGATAATGGGGAGCGTGTAGTAGTATCCAGACAGTATGTGCCTGTGCTTAAAAATATGCTCGGATTGTAAGAGGAGGAACGAATATGAAGCTATCTGAATTTGTAAAAAAGACAATAAATAATGCCTTGATCATCTTCGCATCCATAATCATTATTATTACTGTTTTGAGACAGTTTTTTTATCCCGAAATGGTCTTTGATGTGAAATCAATTTATATCATTATGTCATTTTCACTTTTAGGTGCATTAACGGGATTTATTTTGTATTCTCCTAATGATATAAGTGAGAAGAAAATGCGTGTAAGAATTGCTATTCATTTTTTGGCTTTAGAAATAATATTGATTTCCCTTAGTATTGTAAGTGGTATTGTGAATAGTGTATCAACGTTGCTCATTTTAGCATTGGAAATAGCTGTAGTCTATGCCGTCGTTCGTCTGTTGTCATGGCAAAATGATAAAAAAGAAGCACAAAGGATTAACGAAAAACTAAAGAAGTTAAAAAAAGAAAGCATTTGAGTTTCATCAACAAATTAATAAAGCAGCTGTTATCTGCAACCAATTATGCGGTAAGCTTTTTAGCTTACCGTTCTTTTTTGCAACTTATTTGCCTGTAGATACAGCTTATTGTTTTTCTATTTACTTCCTTTCAGCAGTTTTTTATGATGAAGCCATAAAAAATGAATAAATAAAGGAAGGAAGTAACAACTATGGGAACGTTGTTATTTATTATTGCTTTGATTATGGAGATTGCTTTTGCGTTATATAGCATTGTAAAAAAGCAAAACCATCAAAGAGCAAGGAACTGGGCTAGAATTGCTGTATTTATTGCATTTACAATTCTCATCTTATTTTCGGTTATTATTTGGAGTTTCCGCTGGATCTTACTTGCAATACTGCTATTCATACTGGCAGTATTCGGAACGGTTTCGCTTATCCGCAACAGAAATACTAAGGAATACAAAACCTCTCGTATCGTCAGAAACACAATTTTTATGTTAGTTGGATTGGCAATTGCACTTGCACCTGCACTTGTTTTTCCTCAGTATAAATTGCAAAAAGTGACGGGACAATATGAAGTCGCAACCGCTGCTTACACCTACGTTGACAAAAATCGCATTGAGGAATTTACTGACACGGGGAAAAACAGATTTGTTAATGTGGAATTTTGGTACCCCCAACATGCAGAGGGCACTTACCCACTTTTGGTATTCTCGCACGGGGCATACGGAATAAAGTCAAGCAATGCCTCCACCTATACTGAACTTGCAAGCCATGGTTATATCGTAGTGTCAATCGATCATCCCTATCATTCCTTTTATACGGCTTCAGATGATGGGACGACTGCTATGATTAATGCACAATATTATGAGGAAGTAAGCAATGTTAATAAAGATGGCATTTACACGATAGAAGAAGCCTATGGACTCATTCAAAAATGGATGAAGCTGCGAACAGACGATATGAATTTTGTCATTGATACGATACTTGAGAAATCCAAAAGTGACAATAACCCCATTTATCAACATATCAATACAAATAAAATAGGTGTGTTCGGGCATTCCATGGGTGGCGCAGCTAGTATTTGGCTTGGCAGAGAGCGTGATGATGTACGTGCAGTTGTCAATATTGATGCCCCGATGTTTAGTGAGATTCATTATGATAAGGAGACTAATGATTTAGTTGCAAATGGAAGCACCTATACGACCCCCATTCTTAATATCTATTCTGACGATGTTTGGGTACAGCTTGATAACAGCTCCACTTATGCGGCAAACAAAGCGGCTGATAAAATTTTCTCCGAGGTTTATAACGTTCATTTTCAAGGTGCAAAACATTTAAGCCTAACGGATTTACCGCTTTTTTCTCCTGTTCTTGCAAATATGCTGCAAGGTGGAAAAGCAGATATTGATAAATATTACTGTATTGAAACCGAAAATCAAATTATTGTTAATTTCTTTGATTATGTATTAAAGGGCATTGGTAGTTTCTCTCCCAAAGCAACATATTAGAAGAAGTATAATACAAGCTATGGCCAAGCAAGCATCTGCTATCTCGGTCATTGCTTGTTAGACTAATAGTTGACGCTGAGGAACTGTTTTATATCTATATTCATTTTCTTCAAAAATTGCTCTGATGGGAAGTGACCCATTTCATAAGTCGTTGCCGTTACTAAATTGGGAATGATTGCTTTCGCTTTTTCAATCGTGATTTTACCCGGGAAAAAAATATCTCTTTCACCTGTCACGACCATCGTAGGAGAGTGATAATTCAAAAGCTCTCTCTTTTCGGTTAACTTTGGCATGTCTTGTTCTAATTTTATATGCGTAAAAATTTCGCCGATAATATTTTTATCCAATTCTTTCATGCTATTAAACGACATCACATCCGCGATTTTTTGCAATTGTTTTTGTGACAAGTTCATATTATATAGGATCATTGGGATCAAAATCTTTTGTATCATTTTCATTTTTGAGCCTAGCTTTAATCCAGCCGGTGACACCAAAACGGAGCAAGCCATTTTCTCCGGCATAAAAGCTGCTATTCTCAGTATGATTCCCCCGCCATATGAGGGACCTATAAAAGCACTTTTTTCGACGTTAAAATGTTCCATTAAATCAGAAGTCCATAAAGCAAAGCTTTCATCTTGTGCAGAAACTCTCGTTTCCGCACTGTAACCAGGATGCCCGATAGTGTCTGGTGCGTATATCCGATACTCATCTAATAATGAAGAAAACCAGGATAATGTCATTGGATTTATGCAGTTGCCGCCCTGAAATATAAATATAGGCTTTCCGTTAACAGGTCCCGTCACTAATGTATGGGTTTTACCAAAACGCGTGTTTACAAACACCCTTTGAAATTCAACGTCAAATAGTTTTAAGTACGATTCATAATAATCTAGGATCTTTTTCTTTCCTTTTTCACTTTTATAAATTGTGTGTTCGCTCAGATCAGCACCACCCATAATTATCCAATCACTTCACCTTCGTTGTTTTCTGTAATTATGGGCTTCTCTCGTTTGTTAAGCCTACTTGATTGATATAATAAAAAACCGTCTTGCCTTTAAGCAAAGATTTACAAAGTTCAATCAGACTTGGTACATGTTCACGTATCCACATATGCTTTTCTTTTATACTTACCAGAAATGCGTAGTATTCGCATATATTCAAAAACATCAAGTCTTCTAGCTGAGCGATGTCAATTCTTCCGGAAATTATATTAGTGTAGCCGGAAAGCAGGTCATCCCGTAATTCATTTCTAGTAAAAAGGGCACCCAAAGCGATATCCATTGCATAATATCCAAACCCCGATAATCCAAAATCAATGAATGAAATTCCCCTTGGTGTGCGGATTAAGTTGCTATAGTGAATGTCGGCATGGATGAATCCCCATGTCTCGAAACTTCTGCTCAACCCTTTCATACGATCGGTTACCATCGAAAATGTATTTTCAAGGATTATAAATTCCTCGGTTGTGAAAATACCCATTTTTTCGCCTGCTCGCAATTTGGTCAACATGTTATTTATCCACTCTATCCCATATTCGGGTCTTAGAAAAGTTGATCCATGTTTAAAACTTCGCGAAAACTGATGTAAATATGCAATATTCTTCCCCAAGGCACTAACCATTTCCTCACTGATGAAATCTCTCTTGGACATGGTTTCCCCGAAAATCCATTTCAAGACGGAACAATACACTTCTTCGCATTCAATGACAACGCTTGTTACTAGTTCACCGTTTAAATTCGGTACAGGGATTTGAACAGGTAATTCGGAATGGGATGACCAAGCTAACAAATATTCTAGTTCCGCTTGAACCGCCTCACGCATGTTTTGTACACCCTGCATGTTTTTTGTAATTGGTTTATGTATTCGCAACAAGTAAGTATCTTCAGATCCCTTTTCTGTTACTTTGTAAGTAATGTTTTCATTATGACGAATCAATTCCACAATAGGGTCGATAAAAGAATATTTCAGTATAACTTCCTTAGAACACTTCGTATAATCCATAGAATGGAATGTCACTCCTTAGCTTAGTAAACATATCCCTGCGATTGAACTAGCCCTTTAGTTCAATGAAAAAGCAACAATCATTCACTGTACTTATCGTGTCCTGTCAGCGTAATGGAGTTTCCTTACTTAACTTTTCTGAGTCACTTTTGTATCTTTGATTACCCATTTTCCATTATGGTACTGTACAATACCCTTAACTGTAACAGAACCATCACCAGCTCTGTATTTAGATCCTTCAAACATAAAATCATTAGACACAAAATCAACTTTTTCAATCCTAAGAAGTACACCATTTAAAACCATCGTATCAGGATTGTATAAGCCTTTTTCTATCAGATTTTCATATGAAGCGTCCATTGCTTCGACTTTATATTTCCCTTCAAAATAACTTAAAATTTGAACCTTATTTGGCTCATTCAATTCTTGTTCATTCAACTCATCAAAATTACTCATATCAATAGCAATGAACTCCATATCGCTACTTAATGCTTCATCTTTTTCCATAATGGAATCCAGTGCAATGCTGTATATTTCCCCCAAATACTCCTTCGAATTTATTTCATTATTGTTGCTACAAGAAGTCAGTAATAGTAATGGAATCAATAGTATAGCAAAAAGACTTATCTTCAACTTTAACACCACCTTACTTGTATCGACGTTAAAGAGTCTGATTATGTTTCGTATTATTAAACTATCTACCATAAATCCTATAGCTCGAAGTTCTGCTGAACTATTATCCTTTATAAGGTGTGACAACAGAAAACTTATGCCCATCCAAATCTTTAAAGTGAAAGCTCCTTCCACAGTTGCCTCCATCCATAAGATCGGTCACTTCTACCCCATCCTCTTTCAATCCCTGGTACAGTGAATCAATTGATTCGTCATCTACTTCAAAATTTATTGTAAACATTTCGAAATCTGATCCATCTTCTCCTTTAGTGAGGAAGTTTAACGTTTTTCTATCCTTAACGGGTATTAAAAAAATTGCACCTTCACGCATGTATAGCATGGCACTGCTCTCTGGACCCGCTTCACCATCCCAATTAAATTTAAAATGTTTTACGTACCATTCAGCAGATTTCTTACAATCGGTGACAGGAATATAATTACAACACACCCTTCTAATTAGTCTCTCTTTCATAGGTTCGTGCATTATTTTTCCTTACTCTCACATTCTTATTTTCTTCTTTGAAAGCACCGACATATATAATCATTTATAAACCTCAACCAACTTTCACAATTTCATTCCCGATAAACGACTGTTTGTTCGGTGTCATACCAGCCTTCGCGCAGGAGAACTTGAAACGCTCGATCAGGATTTTGTTCGCAAAATTGATCTAATGATTCTAATAGTTTCTGTATTCCTTCAGGATCTATTTCGAGCATTTTATTATAATTCATGATCTGTACAACAGTTACAGACTCACGAAGATGATGCCCATTAAGCGTTTCCAAATACTCGTCCATCAGGCGCTCACCGAAATAATCGCAAAATAGGTACCGTTCTTTCCAATTAGAACTATCTGCTCCTTCATCCCTCCAATGTACCATCGTTTGCCTTTCCCAAATGTCCCACTTGTTTCCGTCCGGATCATATAACTGAAACTGTCTTCCACACCCTCCTCTATCCTGAATTTGATAAGATACTTTTAGTCCTTGATCAATCATTTGTCTATGCAGCTTGGAAAGCCCATTTACTTCAAACATGGCAAACGCCATATTCCGAATACTACTCGTCGCTGGTGTCTCAAAATTATACGTTTTGGGAGTTAGGGATTGAATAAAGTAAATTTCCTCACCTGCTTCTGTTACTGGTTGTCCCTTTTCATTCACTGGTCCCCCTAATGTCTCGGTATACCACAAATACGATGCCTCTGGATTACTGGATGGGAAGAATAGAGCTGCCACTCTAATAAAAGCATTAACTCCTTGCCGCATCGGTTGTGTTACGGTTTTAGAATTTTGCCACACTTGGAACTTGTGACCCTGCGGATCTTTAAAACAAAACATAAATCCTTTATTATCTACATCTATTAATGGCTCCACTTCCACGCCAGAACTGGCAATTCGCTCATACAGCTCCTCAATGCAATCTGTCTCAAAGCGTATAGAAAACATCTCGTAAGTTTCCCCAGGAATCCATTCATCGGTCAAGAAAGTGTTCGTCAAACCTTTCTTCTCGACTTCGTCCATAAATATATCCTGTTGCCGAGTGCCTGTTCCCGTTCTGGTTAAGGTGTTTTCATACCACGGCCAGACAATGTTCACTCCATCATCCACTGGCATGTACAAGCAACCTAATCTTTTGAGCGCAACTTTCGCAACGGTTAGCTGATTCATTGAAATCTTCCTTCCTATTTTTCAAAATGTTGTACTCCATTTTGTTCATTTCATTAACCTTTCGAATCATCTTCTCAGCTTGATGATACAATGGATATTAGTTCCTCCAGTGGACCAATGCACTGTTTAACTTCAGATAGATGATAAAAAGTACTTGTCGTTTCAATATCGTTGAATTCATCTGTTGGGGAGTACAAATATATTTTCTTTTTCGATCCTAGCGCTATTCCTAACTCTACATGGCTGCCATTCCCCGCTGGCATCATTACGATTACGACATCTGCCCCCAATACAGCAGCCATCTCCTCCTGTCCAATTATTCGAAGATTAGATATTGAATCTACCTTGGAGTGGTTTGTCCAATCGTATGTCTGTTTAAATCCACTAGACTCCAAAGCCTTGGCAACAAACCGAACGTTATCAACATTTTTAAAACTTGACGCTATGTAAAAATTCAAATGTTCTCCTCAATTCGTTAGGATCTTGATCAATAATTTCTTTAATAATAATGCCTTGTCAATTGAATAACCTTTAACTTATTTGGAATTTTATGATACATAAATTTTACCATAGCTATAATCTGATGAGAATAGGTTTTCCTTTTTCTAAATAAACACGAATTAACGGCAGCCAGATTCATGGCTGTCGTTTTCTTAACTCACAGGCAGTAGAGTGCAACTTTCTGACCAATACTTCGTCCAATTTTATAGGAATAGTGATATTTGCTAGTTTTTGGAGAGTATTCCTAAATTGGAGGGTTCATTGTTGAACAAAAAGAAGATTATGGTCATTTTTGGTACAAGACCGGAAGCAACGAAAATGTGCCCAGTCGTACAGGAACTAAAAAGGCATCCGGAATGGTTCGAATCAAAAGTTGTCGTGACAGGGCAGCATCGAGAACAGCTGCATCAATCGCTTTCGCATTTTGACATCCAACCAGATGTTGATTTAGCACTGATGAAAGACAACCAAACGTTAGCCTATTTCACTTCTTCGGCTATAGCCGGCCTTGATCATATTGTAGCAGAGGATCGGCCGGACTTAATATTAGTACACGGGGATACTCAAACTGCATTATGCGGCGGGTTGGTTGCTTTTTTCAATAAAATACCAGTTGGTCATATTGAAGCAGGATTGCGTTCCCATAATAAATATTCACCGTGGCCTGAAGAGGCAAACCGGCAAATCGTTGATGTCGTAACCGATTTATTATTTGCACCTACATCAATAGGTAAGGATAATTTATTGCGGGAAGGGTATCGTGGCAATCATATCTTTATTACAGGTCAAACCGCAGTTGATGCAGCAATACTAACTAATAAAACAGACTACCAATTTAAAGAGCATAGGTTAATTAGCTTAATTCAAAGTGAAAAAAGAATTGTTACCATGACAGCACATCGTAGGGAAAATTACGGACGCCCCATGGAAAATATGTTTGCAGCGATACGTCGCGTTGTGGACGAACAGCCGGATGTATCGGTTATTTATCCGGTTCATTTAAGCCCTACAGTTCGTGAACTGGCTTTTAAAATGCTTTCTGGGCATGAGAGAATTCATTTGCTTGATCCCTTGGATTATCCAGATATGATTAATCTCTTATCCCGGTCCTATCTCATATTAAGTGATTCGGGCGGGCTGCAAGAAGAGACAACTGTTTTTAATAAGCCGCTTGTTTTAATGCGTGACACTACGGAACGACCAGAAGCTATTGCCGTTAATGCGGTCTATCTAGCGGGAACCGAGGAGTCTTCGATTTACGAAATTACATCTAGACTACTTGGGGATTCAGACTTTTATGATAGGATGACAAAGGCAAGAAACCCGTTCGGAGACGGACAAGCTTCAAAACGTATTGTGAACATACTTGCACACTTCTTCGGGTTTATCTCCATCCTTCCAGCCAAATTCGAGGGATAGTCTAGATAATTAATAGTTGATCTTACTCTCTAGCTAATGGAGAAGTTGGCACTTAAAACGAAAATACAATGACTGGATTCTTTATCCCTCTGTGCAATTTTAGTAAATCAAGAATAAGAAAGAGGCTACCGTCCCCCGGTAGCCTCTTTCTTAAAATCCATTATAATTCATATCAACCTGTCATCTATATAATAGTTCACGTTCAGCTATTTCAAACGATAAACCCTGGCTTCATAGGGTTTCAGGTTAAAGGAAGCTATCTCTTCGCCAGAATCAACCTCGTAGTTGGCAATAAGCAGCTCCTTTTCCTTAAATGTGATGTCTGCCGGTAAGTCAAAGCGGACTATTTCTTGTGAAAAGTTGCAAATAACTAGGATCAAATCATTATCCAGACTTCGGGTAAACGCATAGATTTGTTCGTCTTCAGCCAGAATTAGCTGATATTTTCCATATACGATATTGAGGTGCTGCTTACGCAGTTTAATTAACCTTTTATAATAATGATAGATTGAATTGGAATCCTTGACCGCATCTTCCACATTAATTTCTTTATAGTTCGGGTTTACGGATATCCACGGCTTTCCTGTAGTGAAGCCAGCATTGTCATCCTTAGACCATTGGACGGGAGTCCGTGCGTTATCTCTGCCACGTTCATGAACGGCATGCATGATCTCTTCCGGGGTAAGCAGTCCCGCTTCCGTAAAATCCTTATACGCATTCAAGGTTTCAATGTCCCGGTACTCCTCAATCGCTGAAAAAGCTACATTGGTCATGCCGATTTCTTCACCCTGATAAATGTAAGGCGTTCCTTTCAGCATATGAAGGCAGGTGGCGAGCATTTTTCCAGAAAGAACTCGGTACTGTTCCTTATCATTCCCAAACCGCGAAATGGCCCTTGGCTGGTCATGATTGCTCCAGTACAAGCTGTTCCATCCATCCTCTTCAAGCCCGACTTGCCATCTGGAGAAGATCGTCTTGAGGTCGGTCAACTTCCATGGCTCCGGTGTCCATTTACCGAATCTGCCACTGCCGACATCAACGTGTTCAAAGTGAAAGACCATATTCAGTTCATTACGCGCCCCGCCTGTGTAGAGCTTCCCCTCTTCCGCGCTGACGCCAGGCATTTCACCAACGGTGATAGTATCGTATTTGGATAGGACCTCATGGTTCATCTCCTGCAAAAATTCATGGATACGGGGCCCGTTCATGTAATAGGGGCTGCCGTTGCCATACAAATTGCCCGTTACCACTCCATCCGGAAAACGTTGATCCTTGGAAATAAAATTAACCACATCCATCCGGAAACCGTCGACGCCTTTGTCCAGCCAGTACAACATCATATCGTAAACAGCTTTTCTTAAATCCGGACTTTCCCAATTTAAATCAGGCTGCTTTTTGCTAAACAGGTGCAAATAATACTCATCCGAAGATGGATCATACTCCCATGCACTGCCTCCGAAAGCCGCGCCCCAATTGGTCGGCGGCTTTCCTTCTTTCCCCGGCCTCCAAATGTAGTAATCACGGTAGGGGCTATCCTTCGACGAACGTGATTCCATGAACCAACTATGCTCATCCGAGGTATGATTCACGACCAGATCCAGCATGATTTTGATCTCTCGTTTATGCGCTTCCTCCAGCATTTCCTCGAAATCGCCCATTGTCCCAAAATCATCCATAATACCTCTGTAGTCACTGATATCATAACCGTTATCATCATTTGGGGATTGATATACAGGCGACAACCAGATGACATCAATGCCAAGATCCTGCAGATGATCCAGCTTCTGAATAATCCCTTTAATGTCACCAATGCCATCACCATTGCTGTCCATAAAGCTGCGAGGGTAAATTTGATAAACTACACTTTCTTTCCACCATTTTCTCTCCATCTCTAGCCTCTCCTGACCTTAAGTATTAGAAACTTTTATTATTTAATTGCGCCTTGGGTAATACCGTTAATGATCCACTTCTGTGCGAACAGATAGACAACGACCATTGGCGATAAGGCCAGCAGGTATGAAGCGAAGGCCAGATTGAAATCAGTGCCGAACTGTCCCTGGAACACATACTGCACCAGTGGAAGTGTATAGGAATTCTGATCGCCCAGCAGAATGAGCGGCAACATGAAATCATTCCATGATGACAGGCAGGATAAAATTCCGATCGTAGCGTTGATTGGGGCAAGCAGCGGAAAAATAATTTTCCAATAGGTCCCCCAGACCGATGCTCCATCAACGTTTGCCGCCTCTTCAAGCTCGTAGGGAATGGAGCGAATATATCCAACATAAACAAAAACATTAAATGCTAATCCATATACGATATACAGAATGATCAGACCCGCCACATTGTTCATATGCAGGTCTGTCGTCACCTTGACCACGGGCAGCATAATGATCTGGAACGGAATGAACATAGCGCTGATAAAATAAAAATACAGTCCTTTGAAAAATTTCATATTCATATTTCTCGCTATTGCATAAGCCACCAAAGAGTTAGTCAGCAAAATGACTACTACTGATATAGCAGTCACCATCGCACTATTCTTAAAAGCATTAAAGAAATTCGTTGCCTCAATCGCGCGAGTGAAATTTTCAAAATGCAGTCCCGTTGGTAATGCAAAGATCGAGGCGGCCATTTCCTCGGAATTCTTCAGCGCAATGCTGATCGTCATATACAGCGGAAACAAAATGAGCAGTGAGCCAAGCGCAATGAGTACAGTCAGAAGCCAATTCGTCGGTTTTCTCATCACAAATCCATCTCCCGTTTCTGTAAAAATTTAAGCTGGAGCACGGAGATCACGACAATAACGATAAAGTAAATCACAGCATTCGCCGACTGATAAGCAAATTCCCCACCCTGAAAGCCTCCTGTGTAAATAAGGAGCGCAATAGATTGCGTAGACCGTCCTGGTCCGCCTCCTGTCAGAGCAACAACCTGGTCGAACACCATCAAAGCCCCTTTCATCGCAAGCACCATGTTAATGGTAAAAGACGGAGCTAGCAATGGGAAGGTGATGCTCCAGAATTCTCTCCAGCGGCTGGCTCCATCCAGACTTGAGGCTTCATACAAGTCTTGGGGAATGGTCTGGAGTCCTGCGAGATATAGAATCGTGTTAAACGCAATCCCCTGCCATACGGCTACTATAACAATCCCGACCCACGCCCAATTGGCGTTTCCGAGAATATTTTGCGATAGAAATTCACTTCCAAGCTTGGCTCCCCATACGGTAAATACGTTAGAGAACAAGTAATTGAAGATAAATCCAACGATTAGCACGCTCAAAATATTCGGCAGGAAATACACCCCGCGGAAGAAGTTCTTGAATTTGATCTTGGAGTTCAGTCCCAGCGCAATCATTAAGCTGAGAATATTAATAAAGATGGTCACAACAATAGAGTACTTAAATGTAAACATATACGAATTAATTACATTATCGTCTTGAAAGATATTCACAAAATTTTTGAAGCCTACAAAATCGTAGCTGCTGCTGAATCCATCCCAATTCGTAAACGAATAAAAAATCCCCTGAAGCGCGGGGTACGTATGGAACGCAAAAAACAACAGCAATGCTGGTATGGTCATCAAATAAAAGGCGGTACGGCGTTTAGCCATGAGCAAATCTCCCTTCTCAAAAGCAGAGAACAATAGGACAGATCAGTTTCCGCCCTATTGTTCGCACATGTTCGTGTTATTTGCGATTAGCTACTTTATCCCATTCGGTATCCAGTTTGGTTAAGTAAGCATTGATGTCTTTCTTTTGCATGAAGTCCTGAAAGATCGTCTCCACTTTCATCGCTGCGGGGATATAATGATCGGCAAAGTCGACTAGGTTTCCGCTTTCCAACGATTCCTTAAGGTCAGCAACACTGGCATCGTCTTGCGTAACTCCCGTCACAGCCGAAAATGATTTTTGCTCGGAGATGTATTGTTTAACATTATCCGGTTGCAATAGAAAGTCTACAAACTTCTTAGCTTCCTCTTTATGTTTCGAGCTCTTGGCAACGGTCAACAGCGTATCCACACCGGATACAAGCTTGTTCTTGGCTGGGTCATTTGTTCCAGGGAAGGGGAATACCCCTAGATCTATATCTGGATTGGCCTTTTGAATTTCCGGAATAGCCCATACGCCCTGCAGGTACATTGCTGATTCACCCTTAGCAAATGCGGTATTGCCATCATTATAGCCTTTTCCATACATATCCTTTTGAGCATAATCCAACAACTTCAACTGCTTTTCGGCGACCTCACGATACGTATCCTTGAAAGTTACAGTGCCTTGCGCACGTTCCTTGAAGAAATCAAGGCCTACAACGTTGCTCTCCAGAGCGTTAAAAGCAGGCAGCGTTGTCCATGCATCCTTCAGGGTCAAATAAAAGGCATTCTTGCCGGAATCCTTTACCTTTTGCGCAACAGCAATGAACTCATCCCATGTTTTTGGAATTGTAAGGTTCAGTTCCTTGAAGATCGCTTTGTTATAAATTACACCGTTCGCATTCGTGGAGAATGGAATGCCGTTAATTTCAGTAAGTCCGGTCATGCGTTTCAGCATATCGAGATAAGCGGGCTGAATGTTAGCAATGAGCGGGTCCTGTGAGAAATCTTCGAATAGTCCGCTTTTGGCAAGAGTCGAGAATGTATCGGTTGCACCAAGTCCAACTACATCGGGAATGTCTTTTTTCGCTACACGTGTCTTGAGAACGGTCTCCGCATCCGGCGGATTGACCTGGGATACCTTGATATTGGGATTTGCCTCATTAAACTTGGCAATCAGCTTGTCGAAGGACGCCTTGGCTTCAGACTTGTTCTGGAAGAACTCAATCTTTACCGTACCAGCCGCAGCGCCTTCCGAAGCCTTGTTATTTCCGCATGCACTAAGTAAAGAGGTAGCCAGTAAGCCAGCCATAATAAGTTTAAATCCTTTTTTCATCCTTGAATCCCCCTAAGAGTTTTTTGGGTTTTACCTTATTATCTGCTATTAATCACATTTCATGTAGGGAAGGTAAACGTTTACGTAAATTCAATAAGCCATCCCGTATATTACACGCCCCCTCTCTGTCATTTGATAAAATTACTTGATGTGAACGTAAACGTTTACTCAATATTGAAAAAAGACTCAGGTAAGTCTCCTTACCGTTTGTCTTTCGACAACCCTGTGAGGCACGATGGTACTATCTGCAACATGACCACTGTTAATCATGTAAATAAGCTTTTCTGCAGCAGATTTGCCCATTTCATAAAGTGGTTGATTCATTGTGGTCAACGGTGGCACAACCATTTCCGCAAGCTTTAAGTTATCATAGCCGATAATAGAAAGATCCTCTGGCACCTTCAATCCATGCTTGGCAGCCACCGTGAGAACACCAATCGCCATCTCGTCACTGGCTACAAATATTGCTGTCGCTTCCGGCGCAGTCTGCAGGAGACTCTCCATTGCAACACACCCACCATGAAAATTGAAATTTCCATACGCCAAATAATGCTCCCTAAAAGGAATCCCATTATGCTCTAATGCCTTTTGATATCCTTTTATTCTCGGTGTTCCAGCCACTTCATCTTTCTTTGACCCACCGATCATGGCAATCTCCCGGTGGCCGTTGTCAATCAAATATTCCACTGCATCATATGCAGCCTGCTGATCGTCCACCTTAACATATGGTACGGAAGCATAATCAGCCTTAGTAGAGACTAGCACTACAGGGATCTCCATCGCTTGCATGACATCATAATACTCCTTCTTCAGCTTCTCGCTGGAGAAAACAATACCGTCCACCTGCTTTTCCCGCAGCACCTGCAGGTATTTCATCGTTCGCTTGCCATCTTCATCGGTATTGCAGACGAAAACACTGTAGTTGTTATCATTGGCATACTCTTCGATACCATGCAGAATTTCCGAAGAGAAATAACTTGATACACTCGGAAACAATACGCCGATTGTCTGAGTACGCTTATTGATGAGACCGCGAGCGATTGCATTGGGCTGATAACCCATTTCCTGAATAACGTGATTCACCTTATGCTTCGTCTTGTCCGAATACCCAGAAAGATTATTAAGCACCCTTGAGACCGTGGCGATAGAGACATTGGCTCTCTTAGCTACATCTTTAATCGTTGGATTGTTTGGATATTTGGGCTGCATATCAATCCCTCTTTTATCCGTCATAGATACCGCAAACGTTTATAGCGAGATTTAAATAACAAATCCGATTACGTAAACGATTACTCAAAATATAAATGCTGCAGCTTTTTTTGTCAACTCTCAACATTTTTATTTGTTGTTCCAAACACGAGGACAATAAAGCAGACCGAATATTATGCTAATCCCACTGGTAATCCGAACTGCTTTATTTTCGTTTCAAAATTAGTGACTTGTTTTTGGTTCCCATACTTTAAACTTATTATTATCAAGATCATAGAAATCAAATTCAACAAACCATCCGTGATCCTGCAACTCTTCAGTGCGTACATCATTTAATACCAAGTCATGATAAAGTGTTTGTATCTCTTCTGCGCGGAAACAAAATGCTGGCATGACAAAGTGATCGTTACCCAATGACCAGTCTTTCGTTAATATATTTGTAGTTGAATCATCTAAAGTTTCTAAAAAGAACACTTCTACATGCCCAATCTTTAATCTGTTCTCATCATCTTGTTCCAAACAAAAATGTTTTTTAAACCATTCCATCGATTGTCTTCGATTATGCACAGCCAGATAAATGCTATCAACATGAGTAAGACGTGGTTTCAGAAGAAAACCTCCTTTAAAAGTGAATTTCCGCTAAAAAATGATACATTCGCGAAAATGAACTAATAACCTCTTTTTAGGTGGTTTCCTTCTGCTATTTCCACAACTCCCGTTATTAATCTACTTTTAATTTAATTACGTTATTGTATGCTTTCATGTAATGCATACCTTTTATTAGAAGATATTCCGGCTCAATTACTGTATCAAATAACAAAGTACGTTCCTTCATTAATTGCCCGTTTTTTTGCTCCGAAACGTTCTGATTTACTGTCGTTTTTAAAGACGTTATCTCGTTTTCCGTTTCTATAGATACACCATCAAGCATCACATCCTCAGCAGTAGCGATTGTGATTTCAACTCCTTTTGAAGTCGTTGACACCTTCTTCACCCATAATTCTTTTCCATCAAGTATTAACGGTTCATCGCTTAAGGACGCAAGTGATATCCTTTCGTTTAGCTTCTCGTAACCTACAAACTGTTTCATTACAAGTTCTAATGAATCCAGCTGTTTGGGCAATGTATCATAGCTAATGTCAAACTTCATTCCTCTAAATGAAGATTGAATGCCAGAACCGATTATTTCGATAGGAATTCCATTAGCCTTTAATTCAATGCTGTCTAACGCCAATCTGACTCTATCAAAATTTGCTACATTCAACGTTCCATCTATTACGGTCATTGTTGGAGTAGCTGTTATCGAGCGAAATGTGATCGAACCTTTGTCGACTTTAAAGCTCTTATTTATCGACTGTTTAATCTTCGTTTGCAACGCAGCATTTGGATTATAAGGAAAAGTAATCGTACCCTCAGCCATCTGACCGTTCTGTACAATCTGCCAAAAGTGCAGCGTTAATTTTTTGGAAAATGGACTTACGCTATCGAAAGACATTGTGCCTTTCATCTCCGTATGATCCTCATTGATTAATGATGTGCCGCCTCCTACGTTTGAATCTGTAAGAAAACCACTGATTTTTGATAGTCGAAAATGGTCACCCTGCTGTTCCTCAATTCCATTTGGATTGGTTAACGTGTAATACATGATTAGTTGATTGGCATCTGTCATAATACCGTTAATGATAAGTTCGGTTCCATCTTCTAAATGGGTCCTTTCATCTACGATTTGTCCCATGCCTTCATCATTTAGTTGTTTTAAAGTACCATGAATTAATTCATCAAATCCAAGCAGCTGCTTACCGTAATAAGCAAAAGCATTGTAATTATTGCCAGATAAAACGACAACTACTAATATGACTGCTGCAATCTTCCATACTGCTGCTATTCGTTTCTTTCTTTTTGGTGCAGCCGTATTTAAAGCACTTCTTAATCTCATTTCTAATTCATCAGGTACGGTTATGGACTCCATTCGCATCCTCTCTTCAGCTAATCGTTTCTCGATGTTATTCATGAACATCACCCCTATAATGATCTCTCAGCCTTTTCAATCCTTGAAAGATCCTAGATTTAACGGTCACAATCGAAACATTAGTTATGCCAGCTATCGTTTGGTAATCGAGATCATGCAAATATTTTAATTGGATCGCTTCTCTTTGATGGTTATTGATGTGCATTAACAATGCTTGCATATCCATTTGCTGATCGCTGCTGCTATAAGGATCGCTGGTCAAGGCATGAGGGAGTACCTTCTCGTTCGTCGTATTCCAATCATCGAATAACACCAGCTTATTTCGCTTTTGAAGCAAGCTTTTGCAGCTATTTACCAAAATGGTTTTACTCCAGCTGTAAAAAGCTTCTTCTTTCTTCAACTGATCGATCTTCTCATATAATCTAACAATCATATCCTCCATCGCATCCAAAGCATCATGCGAATTACCCATATAGGTGAAAGCGAGCTTATAATAAACGTCTTTTTCAGACATTATTAATTGAAGTAATGCCTCTTTACTTCCCTTTTTCGCTCTTCTCACCAATCGGACTACATTCATGCCTTCACCTCTCTCCCCTATAAGAGTAATGATAGTGAAAAAAAGTTCATTTTCAAAATAATTAATTTTAATATGGTTAAGGAAACAGCATTCTTTTGTATGTAGAGGGGCAATCTAAACACATATGCGATGAAATGGATGAGGAGAAGATTTATGGAAGAGAATAGAATCGCTAAGTTTCTGCTTCCCAGAAGAGTGAGCTTGTATCAGGGTGTTTTTATTGTAATGGGCTATCATACCTTGGATGAAAGCTTTATGGTTGGTCTCCATTTTGAGGATGAGGTACAGCCGTTTGGAAGCTTTATTCACGGAATTAAGCAGGCCGAGAGGCAAACCTTGAAAGAGACTGTTCTAGCCAATTCCGTTCGGACTCAACATCCTATGGTTTGGGTTAGCCCTGGCATTTGTGTTGAATTAACGTTTGAATCGATTGAAAACGGAAAGCTAATGAACCCTGCATTTCAAGCGTTCCGCTTTTCTATGGATTGGAAGGCTTGTACGTGGAATAAAATGATAATTGAAAACGCCGCCGTTCAAGAACCATTCAATCTAACTCATCCCGATAAAGTGATATGGGATAATCCACGAATCGATAAAGAAAGCTTTGTTGCTTATCTCATACAAATTTCCCCATACATGCTGCCCTTTTTGCAGAACAGAGCTTTAACTACGATTCGTTATCCGAAAGGAATACACGGAGAATCCTTCTATCAGCGGAATTGCCCAGATTATGCTCCAGACTTCATTAAAACCTCGGAAAGAAACGGCATTGTAAATATTGTTTGCAATGAATTATCAACATTAATCTGGCTGGGCAACCAATTGGCGATCGAATACCATATTCCATTCCAAACGATTGATACGGATTTGCCCTTGGAAATCGTTCTGGACCTGGATCCTCCAAGCCGTGACCACTTCCCTCTTGCTGTGAAGGCAGCTCTGGAATTGAAAACCGTATTCGACAGCTTCGGCTTCATCAGCTACCCCAAGCTGTCAGGCGGCAAAGGGCTGCAAATCCATATCCCGCTCCCGAGAAGCTCTTCCCTAACTTATGAAGATATAAGAATATTGACATCCTTCTTAGCGGATTATTTGGTACAGAAGCATCCTGAGGATTTTACGATTGAAAGGCTGAAAAAAAACCGTGGTGCTAGGCTTTACATTGATTATGTTCAGTTTGCGGCAGGGAAAACAATCATTTGCCCTTACTCCACTAGAGGAAATGAAGAAGCGACAGTGGCAACTCCACTTTACTGGCATGAAGTGAACGACCAGTTAACGGCTGGAAAATTCAATATTCCCAATGTATTGAATCGATTGGCAAACGGGGATTGTCCGATGAGAAATTTTTTCCAGACAGATAATCGTTCTTTGTTTCCAGTCCTATCCATGTTGAAAGATAAGGTAAAGGTGAAATAAAAAAGGAAGCAGCTATGACTCGTTCAGTCATAAGCTGCCTCCCTAAATTTAATAAAGTAGCAATCAGGTTCCGCAAAAGGTTTGGTAAGGACGGCTTGATAACGCAGGCAATGTAGTATAATCAGCTTGTTCTGTAGAGTGCGCATACGGGGTCGATAGAGCATGAAGAAGCCGCTTCATCACGCTGTAGTCTCCTTGCTTAACCGCGGCATCTAGTGCTTCCTCCACCCGGTGATTGCGCGGAATTAGCGCGGGATTGCTGCTGCGCATCAGCTGGTGAGAGGAATCTCTTGATTCCTGCTGCCTGTCTAATCTCGACTGCCACAGCTCGTGCCACTGAGCAAATTCCGCGGCACCAAACAGCTCCGTATCCTGACACTGATCAAAAGTTAATGCGCGAAAGGTATTCGTATAGTCCGCTCGATACTTCTCCATCATAGTGAGCAGGCTTTTGACGAGGGATTCATCCTCTAGCTCTTCGTTAAAGATTCCCAGTTTCTCCCTCATACCCGCGAGCCAATTACGATCATACAATTCGGTAAATTCTGAAAGTGCATCCTCGGCCAGTTTAATCGCCTGTTCCTCGTCATCATGCAGCAGCGGCAAGAGCGTTTCAGCAAATCTCGTGAGATTCCATCCCGCAATATGCGGCTGATTGCCATAGGCATAGCGCCCTTGGACGTCAATGGAACTGAATACCGTTGCTGGGTTATAGACATCCATAAATGCACAAGGACCATAATCAATCGTTTCTCCGCTGATAGACATGTTGTCTGTGTTCATCACTCCATGAATAAAGCCGACGAGCTGCCATTTGGCAATCAGTCCAGCTTGACGCTTGATTACTTCCTGAAGCAGGGAAAGATAGCGGTTCTCATCAGCTTCCATTTCTGAATAATGCCTCTGTATTGTGTAATCTGCCAGAGCCCGAATGTTCTCCTCCATTCCCCATCTTGCCGCGAATTGAAAAGTACCCACGCGAATATGACTAGCAGCCACCCGGGTCAGAATCGCACCAGGCAGCTCGGTTTCACGGATTAATGACTCACCGGTTGTTACTACAGCTAAGCTGCGCGTGGTAGCAATACCTAGCGCATGCATAGCTTCACTGATGATATATTCGCGCAGCATCGGTCCAAGTGCTGCTCGACCATCTCCACCGCGGGAGTATGGCGTTCGACCTGAACCTTTAAGCTGAATATCAACTCGCTCACCCGATGGTGTAATTTGTTCACCCAGCAGCACAGCCCGGCCGTCCCCTAGCATATTGAAATGCCCGAATTGATGCCCTGCATAAGCTTGGGCAAGAGGCAAAGCATCTTCAGGAATCAGGTTTCCAGCAAATACCTCGACCCCATCATCGTTTCGTAGTGCTTCAGCGTTCAAACCTAGTGATGCAGCTAAGCTGTCATTTAGAATGATCAATTTCGGTGAACGTACAGGGGTTGGACCCTGCTTTGTAAAGAAGGAATCCGGAAGACGCGAATAGCTGTTGTCAAAGTTCCATCCTTTATCATTTAATGCTTTTGTCTCTGTCATTATATCTCCTTCAATCTTTTGTCATTTTATAAAAAAAGCATAGGCATTAAAATATTTTAAGTTCTTTATCACATAAGACAGCCCATTTAGTGTTTGCTTTTGCCAATTAATTATACTCTTTTCCCATAGAGAACGTGCACTTTATTCTAACTGATAAATACTCTGCTGATAGTTGAACTCGTTATATAATGAGCATGTTTTCAATAAATTCTACCTATGATAAACTAGATTTGTAACAATTTACAATAATGTTACTCAACTAACAGAGCAGAATAGTTATAGAAGAAATTTATTGAAGGGTGCGGGGAATTATGGGTTCAAGAATTATGCACTTGCTTATTGCTAATAGAATTGCAGAGTGTTTATCGATAGAAGATCGAACAGCATTTTTACTTGGAAGCATTGCTCCAGATGCTGTTTCACCAAAAGAGCTATCACATTTCTTTAAAGGTGAAGTACGAGATTATTCAAGATACATTGATTATAAAGGATTTTTACATAAATATCGTTCACAGGTAGAAAGTCATTATATATTAGGATATTTTACACATTTAATCGCTGATGATATATGGCTGAAAGGTTTTAATCTTCCTTGGTTGAAAAACAGAATGGAAGCTAATAATGAATTATATCAGTTATCCCATAATGATTTCAGATTGCTGAATGGAAAATTATTAGAACACTATGGTTTTACAGATCAGTTGAGAACAATGCTCAGATGTCTTCCCGAAATCTTTGATTTGCAAGAGGTGAAGTCCAAGGATGTTGAAGAATTCATTCCTTTTGTATTAGGCGACATGGAATACGATAAGGAAGTGCTAAATGAGAAACTTAATGTTTTTACGTTTGATCAGATCGTTGGTTATATCGAGACATCAGTTGATTTGGGCTTATTGCATGTAAAACCTATACTTGCTTAATATATTTGTATGGGGAACCATGTACATTCCACTAGTTCTAAAAAGGAAATTTATGTACAACATAATTAAATACATTCGTAAATCCAATATTTTCTGAAACCGCCTTCGAAGGCTTATTTGACTCCATGCAATCCCAATAAGCAACGATCCCCTTCTCTAAACACTCTTTCACAACATAGTGGGCTATTTTTAGAGCTAATCTATTACCTTGATGAGTTTCTAATGTTTCTATGTCCATACAGTGCACATTTCCAGCTACAAATCCTGAATAACATACACTTACAATACTATTGTCGTAAACAACACAATAACCAATCCCTTTATTAAAGAAACTCTCGGGTGAAGACCAAAACCCTAATATTTTGGAATGTAAAAATTCAATGTTTTCAAGTGAGTTATCATTGTTTATATAAAGAGCTTCATTTATTTTTAAAATAGTATAATCTGGTTTAATCGAAGGCTCTGCGTTACTCTTATAATTACTTTTTTCCAACTTATATACTTTTTGATTCCATGTTTCCACTTGACGATGTTCAAATATTTTTTCGAAAGTTTTATTCCATCTTTGATGATTGCCAATGCCAATAAAACAGTTTAATTGCAGCTTCTTTGCTTCCGGAATAATTACATGATCTATAATATTGTTAATTTCATCATTAAACCTATTATTTTGTTCATCGCCAATAAAGAAAAACCCATCATTATTACCTAACCAAATAAGCCCCGTTGCAGGTGAATCGCTATTGTCTACGAATACCCGGCCAGGATTAACTCCTTCAATGACTGCTTTCACTTCTAAATGTCCTTGCTCATTTAATAAACCTCTGCACTTATAAAAATCTTTTGGATCTAATTCAGAAATCAATAGGATTCACCCTTTCCACTCAATCATAATCCAACATAACAAGCCATTCTTCTAATTCAGAAATCATATCAGCATAACGTCTAATAGCGTTTATAGTTCCCGTTACTTGTTCGGTTCCCATCTTCTGTTCTTCTTCATCTGTACATTCAATCCATAATGACCTTTTCAAACTATATTCCAGCCACCCTAATTTGCCTAAAAAACCATTATTTAATACCATTCTCCAATTCGCTTGTACATTTCCGTATCTTTTTGTATATCCAGCTATTAAAGCCAAAAATCTTTCTTTGTCAATATTTCCTCCTTCCTCTTCAGACCAGTAAATAGCAGTTTCAGTCATGTCTTGCATTGGATTAATATAGCCAGCTGATTCCCAATCAATAAGAATAGGATTGTCTTGGTTCCACAAAATGTTTTTCGGATCTAAATCCCTATGACTAATAACCATATCGGATGCAAGCCGTTTTGCTGATTCATTCGCCTTTGTATTCCATTCATAAAGCTTATCGATATGATCAAACAGTAGATTAACCCAGTCACAATTATTTTCTTTTCCTTTTTGCAAATAGTCATTCCAATCTGTTAGCTGATCGTTATATGACCATTCATTAATGATGCCTAAATCTGAAAAGTCCGTCTTATGTATTTCCGCAAGAAAAGTACCTATTTTTTTACAGTGGGTTTTATTGATTTCATTAGGCTTAAGACTTTGACCGTCTACCCAATCGAATATAAGATAAAACTGATTATCTAATTGTTGAATAGTCGAGCCACGATAACTCTTAGCTGGATGAGCAGGAATCTTATCGGCTAAAAAAGCAACAATCTGTTCTGATTGGATGAAATTGTTCATGGCCGCAGGTCTAAGCATGATTTGAGGGTTTAATGCTTTTATCGCATATTTCCCTTGAGTAGTTTGGATAGCATACATTCTGTGTAAAAAACCGCCTACCAGTTGTGCAGGCTCGTTGACTAACTCACCTAGCTGCAAACTATGACATAATTTTTCAAATTGCAAATTATATTGAATATCACTCATTTTGTTACTCCTCATTTTGTATATATAAATTATTTAACGTCATAAACAATATCCCCTTAAATGAAAACGTAAAGAACATTAATTTCCACAGCTATGTAATTAAATTATACTCCATCTATCTACAAGGATATGGTTAACGTTAGCTATAACTGAAAAATACCCTCCTACTTCTTTATTGAGCTATCAGCCCTATTTTTTAACTGATTTCTTAATAATGTGATTCCAATGATTTATTTTGAATACGCTCCACAGAAAGGTGTAAATGTTCTTTCTATGACCTTGAATAAGATGTTACTTAACTAAAAAAATCCGCTTAAAAAAAGCGGATATCAATGTACGTATGTTTGAACCTATTCAAAAAAAACAGAAGGATATTCAACAACTCCTGAAACCTTATCGAGCGAATTTTCTTGCAGCTCTAATGCCATAAATACATCATCTGTCACATCAAAAGGTGCCCTTATTCCCCATGAAGATGCACGTTTGAAGCCGAATTTCGGATAATATTGTGGATGTCCGAGTACCACAACAGAGTGGTATCCAAGTTCTTTAGCTATTCGTAATGCTTCGAGAATCAACAGTCTTCCTATTCCTTTTCTTTGGTAATGGGGTAATACAGAAACAGGAGCAAGAGCAAGTGATTCTGCACTTTGATTGTCATTTATAATTTTTATTGTAGATAAAAGAATATGTCCCACGATTTCGGTACTATCACTATCTTTAGTAATGGCTACTAAAGATAATTCAGGGATGAAAGTGTCGGATTTTCTAATTCGAGATACTAATTCATGTTCTGCTTGATCACTGAACTCCATATTAGCAAATGCATTCTTTACTACTTCTTCGGTGGTTTTATAATCATCAAATCGTTCTTGTCTGATTGTAATTTCCATATTCAACACCTCCTAATTCGTAATTTGCAATTGCTCGAATTTTATCACATAAATGGTTACCCCCAAATATTCACAATAGGGATTACGTTTTCTATTCTTTGTTTGCTTTCTGCAATCCAATCCTTAAACCATTGGTTATCTGAGCTGCTGAATGATTCATCCCCGTCCCAGTTTCTAAACGAACCAATATATACAATTAATTCTCTCAGTCTTAGAAATAATGGTATTTGTTTAATCCAATACTCATCTAATGAATGCTCCAGAATATAGCCTTTCATAAAGTGATTCATGAATCGGTGGGCTTGTTCCACTCTGAGCTCTTTTCCGTCATCACCGCCAAAAACATAAACAAGATAATACAATTGTATCGCTATATCCTCTACAAACCAACTGTACTGAGCATCATCAAAATCAAAAAGTGTAATTTCTCCCTGTTCATCTACTCTAAAGTTTCCAACATTGATGTCTCCGTGTATAAGCCCATATGAGCTATTATCTTTTGGTAATTCACTTATCGTTTTTAACAATTTGAAGTAACTATTACGAATGCAAACTTGTGATTTTGGAAGCAAATCTATGTTTCGTAGGAACCAATTTTCGCTCCATTCATGTCTTCTGACAATATGATCTTGAGGTTGATACATTTTTGACAAATGATGCAGTTTCCCATTCAACCGACCTAACTGCTCATACAGAGTATGATCCTGTAAACACTCCGGGTACTCGCTCCTTCTTCCTCTAGCCTTTTCAAAAGAAACACAGGTATAGTAACCATCTGGAAATTGTATCTGCTCTGTCAATTGACCGTTCCTCGAGAGAATAGGTTTTGAAACTGAAATGCCCTTACTTACCAGAAATCTAATCCAATCCAGCTCACTCTGGACTAGACATTCTGGCCGATTTTCACTTGGAGTTAATCTCAGAATAAAAGCATTTCCATCCTTTGTATACTCGTAGACAATGTTCTGACTTCCTCCAATATAAGAGGCTTGGCTGCTGCTAATGCCAAAAAGTTTTGCTGCACTCTCAAGCATCTCATTGTTTAAAGAGAGCCTACTTTTCATATATTATACCTCCACTGTTTTAGATAAAAGATGAGATGGAGGCAGGGAATACAAATAGCCCAAGAATTTGACGAGAAGTACCCCATCTATTGCTTAGGCATACGCTTATTAATGGGCAAAGAAGTCCCCGTACCACTAATTTGGGCATACAAAAGCCTCCATCTCATTAGTTGATAAAAACGCAAAATGAAATAAACCCTAATTTCGGGATAAAAAATCATATGCGTCTTATTTCCTCTACTAAATGAAACGAAAGCCCGGTGACATACTTAAGCCTCTTTTCGAATTGAAATATTATGAATATGGTACGATCTTATCCAGATGTTGGGTAATTGTCAACTCATTTACCTTACCATAGTTCATGGTACATTCGACTACTCACAATAAGTGCTCAACACATCCAATGTCATCTAAAATAAAAATACCACCCTCGCAACGTACTTTTGTTATTGAACACTCTTTGATTAAATAACTTTGCTCCGCTATAATATTCGGGTTTTTCCTTCTTAATTCTTCATCGGAGATTACATTCACCAAGAAATCAGTTATCAACCCACCATGGGTGAGAATGATGATAGTATCCTGTGGATTTTCATTTGCCAATTCTAATAAACACGTAGATAAACGCTCACCTGCCATTCTCGCCGAATCACCTACTGGAGGTATAAAGTCACGATCAGTTGTGCATCGCTCCCACATCTGAACAAATGCCTCAAATGTTTGTCCAGGTATGTCTCCCCAGTTGGCACGCTCACGCAAACGAATATCCTCTGAAATAGCTGCGTTTGATTTGTTCGCAATGATTAAGGCTGTTTCTCTTGCCCTTTTAAGTGGGCTGCTGACGATCTTCTTTACCGGCAGCAGCCCACTCAAATGCCGTGCCGTCACTTGAGCTTGTAATATGCCATCGGACGATATAGCGACATCTCCAATTCCGTTTTGTTTGTTAGCATGTCTGACTAGATAGAAATTTGTACCCACTACACCAACTCCTTACTCCATTCTAGTTCGGCGTATGTCTAATTAGATATATATCTAATAAAATTATATTGCATCGCAAATTAAAATACTAGAACTTAAATAATGAACTAGCTATTAGTCAATAGTGGCAAGCATTTCTTGCTTGGTTCCGCTACTTAGCTAGCAAGGAATATGAGAACACAACGTCGAATAAGCAAGATAAGCTAGTCACTTCTTTCTTGCTTACTGTAAAAGAGACTAAGCTTTGAGATGAGGGATTTCGTGAGTACAGGTAAAATATTTTCCAACATAATGGTTGGTCTTTTATTCTCTATTTTATGGATATTAATTGGGAGTATTCTTTATATCGATTATCTGTATAACATTGGAATGCAATTCTTACCTTATTTCTTGTGGGGCATTCCCTTTTTAGCAGCTTTATTTAGTGTCATTTTCGCAAAAAAACGTGGTTATAAAATTTCTTTAATCACTTGCTTTGTTGGAAGCATACTTTTCACTTTAATGGTCCCAGTCCTTTTAGAATAAAGCTGCATCCGCTTAACCCATTCAGAAGCGTTCCAGAATAAGATCTGAGTTAACGGAAATTGCTGCTTTATTACCATCGGCAGCTGCAATGATTAAAGAAGTTGGGCCTGATTTCTCCGTTTCACCAGCAATATATATATTTTTTTGTGTTGTACGGCCGGTCCCATCTGTTACAACTACTCCATTTTCTTGAATTTCACATCCTAGCTTTTCAACAAATTGGTTCGGGCGATAAAAAGAAGGCACTACAAACCCACCTGATCTTAAAATCATTTCTCCTGATTCCAATTCAATTTGTTGTAGATAACCGTCATCACCAATTAAGTTTTTTATGGGTTCCATTTTTACAGTTATATTGCGTTTTGTTAGCTCTTTTACTCCATCGCTGGAAAGCTCATTCCCGTTTGTCAAAACTACTAAATCCTTTGACCAGTTATAGACTACTTTCGCCATATGAAGTGCTTGCTCTTCCTTTTCTGCTAAGACAATTAATGGCTTATCCTGCAGCTCCCACCCATCACAATAGGGACAGCTAAAAAGGCTTTTACCATAATAATTTCTTACACTCTGAATAGGAAATACCTCTTGAACACCTGTCGCTAATATTATTTTTTCGAAAAAAAATGATTGTCCATCTACGGTTTTGGCAATAAATCGGTGATCAACTTTAGGTTTGATTATTTCAGTAATGGTGTGATTAAAATAAGATACAGATGGATATTTTTTCACTTCATTTAGCCCTATTTCTTTGAACTCTTGTGGTTTAATCCCATCACGAGTAATGAATCCATGCGATTCATGTGTAACTCTATTCCTATTCGTTCCATCGTCAAATAAGGCAACTTTCCTTCTTGCTCTCCCTAAAGTTAGACAAGAACTTAATCCAGCTGGGCCTGCCCCTACAATAATGCAATCGAAATTATTCATCATTAATCACCCTTTTTATTTAGAATGTATACAACTATTAAGGATCTTTTATATCTTTAATTTTTGTGTAAAAAAGATAACTATACCATTCATACCTGTCCTTCAGATGAACAAGAATGTTCTGTAAATCGTATAGTAGCTTTTACGAATTATTCATCGTTTTCACATCCCAACTATTAAAGAGTTCAGATATCTTTAATATCGATTATAAATTCAAATGTATGGATAGTCAACCAATGCTGTGTAACACGAAAGTTCTGTATTCTGTGAAGCAAAAATAAACCTCAGAAAAATCCGAGGTATATGGTGTGAATAGTTTCTTAAATTATTCGTTTTATTAAAATAATGAAGACTCCTAAGTTTCGGTTTCCAATGTACCGAACCTTTTGGCATTTCTTGCACGAGCACGCTCAATTTCTACCTCTCGATCACGCGGCTCCGCTTGTGTTACGAGGGAATCCAACAATTTCTGAGCTGCCGCTGCTACCTCTTGTATTGCAATATTGAACACCTCTTCATTTGCTTTCGAAGGTGAATGATAGCCCGATAGTTTTCGAACAAATTGGAGTGAAGCTGCTGCAACTTCCTCTTCTGTTGCTGGAGGATCGAAATTAAATAATGTTTTGATATTTCGGCACATCACAATCTTCCTTTCATCATCTATTGGTTACTTTGAAAACAGCACTAATACAATAATGTAATCACCAATGTTTTTCCACAGCTTCTTCACTTGGAGAAAAGCCATTTTTCGAATAAAACGGTACACTGTTACTGCTCGGCCAAAGTATTAGAAATTCGACATTATTGTCTTTTGACCATTCTTCCATAGCAATGTGAATCTTTGTTCCAAAACCTTGGCTTCTGAAGGCAGGACGAGTATAAACATTAGTAACATATCCGTAATAAGGGTCTGGTGATTTACCTGGTCTCGGTACTTTATGAATGAGTTGCAAATACATATGCGACACAATGTTTTTATCCGCTTCTGCAACCCAAATAAACCAATTTCCGCTTTCAATTGCTTTAACCAAGAAACCTCTACAAGTCTGGTGAAACTCCTCAAAGCTAACCGTACTACCGGGATAATCCTCTTCGGAGAAATCCCAACGCATTTGTACAAGCTCATCAACATCGTCTAACGTAGCTAAACGTACACTTGCCATGAATACGCTCCCTTGTTTAAAATATATTCAATTAGAATTTAATTATCGAATCAAACATATTCCTGCTAGTTCATTCATGTAAGGATATTAAAACGAGCAGACTGTGGCAGTCTGCTCAGAAATAGGCATGCTATTTAACTGGGTTAAATATGTACCCTGGTTTGTTATTTCTGTTCAGCAGCCGCATGCTGCTTCATTAAGTTTTCGATATTAATGCCATTAATAACTAAACCAGAAATGTCACACATCTCCAAACGAATATTTTTTAAATTACAATCCGTAAATACGGCTTGCTCTAAGTTACAATTAGTGAATCGCACAGGGGTTTTGTTGAACTCAACATCTGGCTGGCTTGGGTTGCCAAATCCTATGCTTTGAAAGTGTGCGCCGCCCCATTGTGCCCCATCAATCAGAAGCTCAGTCAAATTAGCATCAGAAATATTCAATCCTGTCAAATTAACATCATTCATACTCATTCCACTCAGATTGCAGCATTGAAGTGTGAACTGCTCTGCACAAACATTGTTGAAGTTGGATTGACTAACATTTGAATTAATGACTGACAGAATCTCTTTTTCATTTTCTAATTTCATTTTTTATCACTCCCAAATGTAGATAGATGGACTTTATTCCATTTTAAAACAGTGTCACCAGTCTGTCCATCTTAATGTTGGAGTTGCTCCTATTGCTCGACAGCGAGCTCACCTGTATCGATGTTCTTGATCGTAATTTTGCCATCAACAGTCGATCCATCCTCAAGAACCAGCTTCAGCTTATTGGTTTTCCCCTTCTCCACCAATGATTTCACCTGTGCATCCGTCAAGTTCCGTCCATAGCTTTGCTTCCATATAACAAATTTGCATCCTTCTTTATAATGAGAACAGCCATAGCCTTTTCTCCCCATAAAGATCGAACCGCCGCAGCCAGGACGCGGACAAATTGTTATGACAGTCGGTCCATCGGACGAGGATGAATCCTTGTCTGTACTGCCCTTCACTGCAGCAGCAGACTTTGGCTTCGCCGCCGCAGCTCGGCTGCGTGTAGCTGTAGTCGTTTTGCCGGAAGAACCTCTAGAAGAAGGCGCTGCCTCGCTCTCGAAGGAGGTTTTCGCTGCACGATTTTGAATTCGTACCTTATCTACAATCATCGTTGCGAATTTTTTTACATTTTCCATAAATTGACCATCTGAAGCTGTTCCTCTTGAAATTTCCGTTAAGCGCTTCTCCCATAAACCTGTCATTTCCGGCGAGGTTAGAAGGTCAATTCCAGCTCCTCGGATGAGCTCGATCGCTGTCCGGCCTTTTTGTGTAACAAGTATTTTTTTTCCTTGCATCTCTACATAACCTACGTTTTTCAACCGCTCAATCGTAGCTGCTCGCGTTGCAGGCGTACCCAGACCCGAATCCTTCATAGCATCGCGAAGATCCTCATCTTCAATCTGCTTGCCTGCGCTTTCCATCGCTTTCAACAGCGTTCCCTCCGTATAATGCTTGGGAGGCTGCGTGTCCTTCTCTTTCACTATCGCATCTGTACAAGTAATACCATCATTTGACTGAATAGAGAAAGGCTCGCTTACTTCGATCTCCTCATCCTCAGGCTCGTCCTTATCCTTGCTCTTGGAGGACTTTGACTTTTCCTTCTTCTGGTCAGCATAAATGACCTTCCAGCCTAAGCTAAGCAGCTCCTTCACTGTCGTTTTGAACGTCTCATTCTCCACTTCAGTCAATACCGTATGCACCTTATACTCTGCTGCAGGATAGAATTGTGATAGAAAACGCCTGACGATTAAATCATATAGCTTCTGCTCATCAGGGCTAAGTCCATTTGCCTTTCGATTAGTGGGCAATATGGCGTGATGGTCCTCAACCTTAGTCGGGTTGCATATAAATTTATTTCCCTTGTGAACAAGTCCGCGATTTGCACCTTTAACAAGGTCATCATAAACGGTCCCTTGGAGTGCATTTAACGTTTTGTGCATTTCTGGAATATTTTGCTCCGTTACATAGTTGGAGTTCGTTCTAGGATATGAAATGACCTTATGCTTCTCATAAAGAGCTTGTGCGGTATCCAACGTCTTTTTCGCTGAAAAAGCATACTTTCCATTAGCTTCCCGCTGCAGCAAGGTTAGGTCGTACAGCTTGAAAGGATGCTCCTTCGTTTCTTTAACCTCGTAAGAGGAAATCCGCCCAGCCTTTCCTTTCACTTTAGCTGCTAGCGCCTCCACCTTTGCTTGATCGGTCATGCGCTCACCCTGCCACATACCTCGGTAAGTCATTTCATTTTGTGAGAAATGTCCTTCCAATTCAAAAAACTTCAGGGATGAGAACGCTTCGATCTGCTTCTGTCGATCATAGATTAAGGCAAGCACAGGCGTTTGCACTCTTCCTACGGACAACAGTACATTATGCTTCGTTGTAAAAGCCCGAGATCCATTCATCCCGATCAGCCAGTCCGCTTGACTTCTCGCTGTAGCGGCGCGTGTCAAATTCTCATATTCCGCACCCTCCTTCAGCTCCGCGAATCCTTTGCGAATCGTTTCTGGAGTTAAATCGGATATCCATAGCCGCTTCACCGGCTGATTGAGCTTCAAGTGTCGCTGGATGAGCGAGAAAATATATTGCCCTTCACGTCCGGCATCACAGGAGTTGACAAGCATATTGCTTCGTTTCGCCAAGTCGCTAATGACCTTTAACTGATCAATCGTTTTTTTGTTTGGCACAAGCTTGAATTGGGTCGGAATAATCGGAAGATCATTAATATTCCATTTTTTGTAACGATCATCGTATGCATCCGGCTCCGCTAGCCCGATTAAATGACCGATCGCCCACGTAATAATGTACTGCTCGCCTTCTATGTAGGAACGGTGATTTTTTGCTTTGGGATCTATTGCGGCTGCTATATTTCGTCCCATATCGGGTTTTTCCGCAATGATGAGTGTCTTCAAAAGATTATCGCTCCTTCAATAGCCATTTGCATGCGTTTTCGGCTTATAGTTTACCTTTACTTCAATAGCCTCTACGCTCGAAAAAAGTAACGTCTACCTAACATTCTACAGACTTCTTCGTCAAAATGGAACCTTTACGCTAATCGCATCACATGAATTTCACTAAAAAACCCAACAGGAAGCTTGTCCTGTCGGGCTTAGGTCATTATTTAATTTCCTTTATAATTGCGGTGAAAATGGAGCGAACACCATCTGACCATTTCGGATCCTCTGCATATTTGCGGTTAATCCATGTGAAAGGATCTGTATCCGCTGGTCTATCCTTACTTAAATTGAAAACCGTTCGCGCGGCTATTTCTGCCGATTGTTCAATCGTCGTATTGAATTCTTGCCAGCTATGAAAAACATTAAATGGATTATTCGCGATTTGTAAGTGCTGCTTGTTTGTCTTCGGTACGAAGGCTTGTTCTTGGCCCGTAATTGCAAACAACAAGGCGGGATGAATATCAAATTGCTGAGCAGCAGCTACAATAGCATCGAAATAAGGTTTATCTGCCAAAATGGATGATTTGGTATCCAAAAAATGCTTAAGCTTGGATTCGTCGATATTATGGAAACGAAGCTCGGCTGGCAAACCATCAACAGGCACAACGATAGGTTGAAACGGTTTCGCTGCCGCTGGCGGTTGAAGCACTTGAGGAGCAGGCTTCGTTAGCGACCAACCATATAATAATGATGCGCCGATAAGAAATAAACATAAAATGCTATACATGAACGCTCTAGCTCGCAGCCCGCGTATGAAACCGGTCTGCGGCGGCGCAGATAAAGGAATAATCTCGGCAGTAGTCAAAGGAATGGTGTCCCCAAGCACCTGAATACCTTCCGCCTTCAAAAGACTCTCGAGATCTCCCCAGCGGCTTCGGCCGTCACCAGCCAAGGATTGCTCATTATCCGCGAGCTTGTCCAATAGACGCCGCATGACGGTCTTCTCGCAGCTGATTCGAAGCTGCTCTTCCATCCATTCATGAAAGGGATCATAAATAGCAGCGTTAGACCTGTCCATATCCAAGCATGCTTCAAAAATATCATCAGCACGAACCGGTCTTTGATGCTCCATGACCGCAGTGCGAATGAGAATCGACGTTATAGATCGTTTGATGTTGTCCGCGAAATTCGGCAATTGCTTATGTATGATTCGATTAACGGCATCCGCAACAATTTCAGCACGCTTCTCTTGCGGCATTGCTGCATATTTATGCTGGACATAGCTGCGAATGTTTCGAACGTCCCTCGGTGATAGAACGTATGCTTCTTCGGCTGGCATGACGAATCACCCCTTTTGCGTCATCTCAAACCGATTTTACCACAACTTTCCTTATTCAGGCGAGCTTGTTTTTCTAATTTCCGATTGGATATCCGAATGTCTAATAAATTGCTCATTTCTGCGTTCTATAAGAGGTTGAAAGGATACAAATTTCAGTACCATTATTCGATCTAATCCATATTTGATCATGCCATGTTGTCCCCCATTCTAAGTTTTGCAACCCATTTTCGGATTGCTAAGAATTATGTGCCCGCTCAGCAAGAAAAGCGCCTCAAAGGCGCTTCTCTCCATGCTTATTCAGCTAATTCCATACAACCATTAACTAAAGTGTTTATGGAAGCATTGATGTTCCCATCAAGTATTTATCTACTTCACGCGCAGCCTCGCGGCCTTCATTAATGGCCCAAACGACCAAGCTTTGTCCGCGGCGCATATCGCCTGCAGCGAACACTTTATCAACATTCGTTGTATATTTGCCGTAAGTCGCCTTCACATTCGTCCGACGATCCTGGGCAAGGCCAAGCTGATCGATCAGCGTTGTCTCAGGACCTTCAAAGCCGACTGCAATAAATACAAGATCAGCAGGCCAAACCTTTTCCGTCCCTGGTATTTCACTGTATATTTTGCGGCCCGTCTCATCGACTGTACGTTTAATTTGAACGGTGTGCAGCTCTTTTAAGTTGCCATTCTCATCACCAACAAATTTTTTAGTCAGAACAGAGAATGCACGTGGGTCTTCACCGAACAACGCCTTTGCTTCTTCTTGTGCATAATCAAGCGTATATACATTCGGGAACTGAGGCCAAGGATTATTCAAGCTGTCACGCTCAAGCGGGGCTTTAGCATGTGTGCCGAATTGAGTAACGGATTTACACCCGTGACGCAACGCTGTAGCCACACAATCTGTACCGGTATCCCCGCCGCCGATTACGATAACATCCTTATCCTTCGCAGAGATGTATTGGCCATCTTCTAGGTTGGAATCCAGATAGCTCTTAATCGTGCCATTCAAATAGTCCATTGCCAGATGAACGCCTTTCAAATCACGGCCCTCGATTTCAACTTCACGCGCTCTTGTCGAACCGCCGCAAAGCACTACAGCATCAAAATTTTGTACCAATTCATTAGCCGTAATATCTTTGCCGATTTCAGTATTCACGATGAATTCAACGCCCTCTGCAGCCATTAAATCGACTCGGCGCTGCACGACATGCTTCTCCAGCTTCATCGTTGGAATCCCGTAAGTTAGAAGACCGCCGATCCGATCGGCACGTTCATATACCGTTACGGTATGTCCAGCCTTGTTTAACTGCGCGGCAGTCGCCATTCCTGCTGGCCCCGAACCAACAACCGCAATACGCTTTCCAGTACGCATCTTCGGCGGCTGTGGTACGACCCAGCCTTCGTCGAAGCCGCGGTCAATAATGGCTTGTTCAATCGTTTTAATGGTAACGGCGTCGCCAATCAATCCAACGGTGCATGAACCCTCGCATGGAGCAGGACACACGCGTCCGGTAAATTCGGGGAAATTATTTGTTTTATGCAAACGATCTAATGCTTCACGCCATAACCCGCGATAAATCAGGTTGTTCCACTCTGGAATAAGATTATTAACGGGACAGCCCGATACGGAGCCAGCTAGCTCAATTCCGGTATGGCAGTAAGGCGTACCGCAATCCATGCAGCGAGCGCCCTGAGTTTTTAGCTGTTCGTCCGAAAAATGCTTATGAAATTCTTGCCAATCTTTAATACGCTCCAGCGGGTCGCGATCGGCCGGCAATTCGCGTTGATATTCCATAAATCCAGTAGGTGTAGACATGATCGCAATTCCTCCATCCATATTTCCCGTAACCATTTAATGATCTATATCAAAACTATATCGGGATTTTATTCATTGTTCAATAACAAACATTTGCTAATCCAAAGCTTCCTTACACCCATCGCTTGATTACTATTTTACAATATCCTAGCATTCTAGCGCTTATGTCGTTAATGGATTATCCGTACAATCTTTTGTACTATGTTACATATCGTTCGTTAGAAAATGAATTCGAGCCCGTTTGTTCGTTAGATCTTCTTTTTAAAGGTTTGAAATATAAAAGAGTACGCATTCTTCTCATCACTTGCTCTGCTCTCGCTATCGACCATTTCCCAGTCAGACTCAGAGAACGGCGGGAAGAATGCATCGCCTCCCACAATTTCGGTATCCACTTCGGTTAATAGCAGAGTATCCGCGAATGGCAGCATTTGTGCATAAATATCTGCACCGCCTATGACCATAAGCTCCTGGTCCTTCGATAATTGTAGTGCCTGCTCTAATGTATGCACGATTTCGCAGCCCTCGGGCTTATAGTCCTGCTGTCTAGTCAAAATGACATTCCTACGATCCTTGAGCGGCTTAGGAAGCGACTCGAAGGTTTTCCGTCCCATAAGAACCGTCTTGCCCAGCGTATGTTTTGTAAAATAAGCCATCTCAGCAGGCAAGCGCCACGGCAGATTGTTTCCGATTCCAATCGTCCGGTTCCGGTCCATAGCTGCAATAAATGTAATGGACATCTAAAATCACTCCTCTCCAAAATGTATATCTGTCTACACTGCAACAGGCGCTTTGATGCCGGGATGCGGCGCATACTGCTCAATCGCGAGATCGGCAACTTCAAAGTCAAATATAGACTTTTTATCAGCGTTTAGCTTGAGCTGTGGCAAAGCTTTCGGCTCACGGCTAAGCTGAATATTAATTTGATCTAAATGATTTGTATAAATATGTGCATCTCCAAGCGTGTGAATGAATTCACCAACCTCTAAACCGCACTCATGCGCAACCATATGCGTTAGAAGCGCATAACTGGCTATATTGAAAGGAATGCCCAGAAAGATATCAGCACTTCGTTGATAGAGCTGACAGGAAAGCTTGCCGTTCGTTACATAAAACTGAAACATCGTGTGACAAGGCGGCAAGGCCATATTTGGCACATCCTCCGGATTCCATGCCGATACGATCAGCCTTCTTGAATCAGGATTGCACTTAATTGTTTCGATAACATCCTTCAATTGATCTATGGTGTCTCCCTGTGTCGTTTTCCACTGGCGCCATTGTTTGCCGTACACATCACCTAGTTCCCCGTATTCTGCGGCAAACTCATCACCGCTTAAAATCCGCTGCTTGAATAATTCCATCTGCTCATCGTATACAGCTTGAAAGGCCTCGTCTGTTTGTGATCGAAGACCGAAATTCGTCATATCAGGGCCCGTATAGGAAGCGCTCTCTACCCATCTCTTGAATGCCCATTCATTCCATATATTGTTATTATGCTCAAGAAGAAAGCGAATATTTGTATCGCCTTGAATAAACCATATTAATTCGCTGGCAATTAAGCGGAACGGTACTCGCTTTGTTGTCAGAAGCGGAAAGCCTTCATTTAAATTAAATCGCATTTGATAACCGAATGTCGAAATCGTACCGGTACCTGTTCGATCTTCCTTTTTTGTACCATTCTCTAATACATATTTCAACAATTGCAAATAGGACTGTTCATTATTGCTCATTCCGATATGCCCCCTTGTTATGATACAGAACATCATGAAAATAACAATTAATTATATCATTTTCCTCCTGCTCTGTCCTGTTTCCTTTTTTTTCTTAGCTCATGCCGTTCAGGCGCTGATGCGTGAAGTTTTAATTCTTCCTCCGTCTCCGGCAGTACAGTTGGAACTTGTGCAGGCCTCCCATTATCCCCCAGAGCAACAAAGGTGAAAAATGCCGTTACCGTCGTTTTACGTTCCCCGCTCATTAAGTTTTCAGACTGAACCGATACGTAAATTTCCATAGAGCTCCGCTGCGTCCATGTAACAAAAGCTTCAACCTCGATCACTTCTCCCACCCTAATTGGAGCCAAGAAGTCAAGGCTGTCCGTAGAGGCCGTCACAACCTGCATTCGGGCATGCCTCATTGCTGCGATAGCTGCAACTTTATCCATATACTCCATCAGCTTGCCGCCAAACATCGTATCATAATGATTCGTATCAAGCGGGAAAATGAGCTGAGTCATCAAAGTTCTGGATTCTTTAGCGCGCTTTGTTATTTGCTCCATCCGGTCATCACTCCTCTATAGTTATGTGCGTAAGGGTCCCATGAAGCGAAAAGAGGCCCCGTCGGCTGGGTAAGCCGCGTGACCTCTAGTGTAGCTAAAGTATATTTATCATTTATTTAATAAATGTGTGGATTGGGTGGCCTAACGCAACTTCTGCTGCGTCAAGAACGATCTCGCCAAGTGTAGGATGCGCATGAATCGTAAGTGCGATATCCTCAAGCGTTGCGCCCATTTCGATTGCAAGAGCAAGCTCAGCAATCATATTGGAAGCTTCAAGACCGATAATTTGTGCGCCCAATACAAGACCTGATTCGGCATCGGACACGAGTTTAACAAAGCCTTCGTTAGCATTTAGCGACATAGCGCGTCCGTTGATTGCGAACGGGAATTTGCCAACCTTAACGTTATGGCCTTTGTCCTTCGCTTCCTTCTCGCTATATCCAACGCTTGCGCATTCTGGATCGGAGAAGCAAACAGCTGGAACACATTTGTAATCAATAATGCTAGTTAGACCAGAAATTGCTTCTGCGGCAATACGGCCTTCGTACATTGCTTTATGAGCAAGTGCAGGTCCAGCAATAATATCGCCAATGGCATAAATATGCGGGATGTTCGTACGGCATTGCTCATCAACCTCAACAAGGCCGCGGTCGGACATCTTAACATTAATAAGGTCAAGACCAAGTTCGCCATCGGTATTCGGACGACGTCCAACTGTTACCAGCAAGTAATCGGCTGTTACTTTCTCTTCTTTGTCGCCAACTGTATAAGTTACTGTTACGTCTTTATCCGTTTGCTCAGCGCCTTTTGCTTGTGCGCCAGTAATGATATCAACGTTAGTGTTTTTCAGTTTCTTAGCAACAATGGAAGACATATCTTTGTCGAAGCCTGGCAGAATTGCGTCAGAGCCTTCGATTACCGTTACTTTTGTTCCGAATTTGGAATACATTTGACCAAGCTCGATACCGATATAGCCGCCGCCGATTACGACAAGGCTTTTTGGAATTTCAGGCAAGGACAATGCGCCAGTTGACGAAACGATACGTCCGCTGAAAGGGAAAGCTTTAAGCTCGATCGGACGTGAGCCCGTTGCGATAATACAGTTTTTGAAACGGTAGCGCGGTGCTTCTTGATCATTGAAAACACGAGCTTCGGTTTCGTTGATGAACATCACTTCGCCTTGGAAATATTCGACTTTGTTTGCTTTCAACAAGGAAGCAACGCCACCAGTCAACTTCTTGACGATTCCGTTTTTAAATTGTTGTACTTTCGTGAAATCAACCTTCGCCTCGCCCACTTCGATACCGAATGCGGAAGCGTGGCTGATTGATTCATATTGATGAGATGCAGAGATTAGAGCTTTCGATGGAATACAGCCTACGTTTAAGCATACGCCGCCAACATGTTCTTTATCCACGATAAGCACTTTTTGACCAAGTTGAGCCGCACGAATAGCTGCGACATAACCGCCAGGACCCGCACCAATAATTAGAGTGTCAATATCTAGGGAAGCATCACCTACAACCATGTCTTATACCTCCATTATGAACAATTCCGGCTGACCCAGAAGTGTTTTGATGTAATTCATAAAGTTTTGTGCAGTTGCGCCGTCGATTAGACGGTGATCAAAGCTAAGTGAAAGAGCCATAACTGGAGCTGCAACGATTTCGCCGTTACGGATAATCGCTTTCTCCGTAATTCTGCCTGTACCAAGAATAGCAACCTCAGGGAAGTTGATTACTGGCGTGAAGAACATACCGCCTGCAGAACCGATATTTGAAATGGTAATCGTGCTGCCTTTGAGCTCGCTGCCCGAAAGCTTGCCATCACGTCCGCGAACAGCTAGGTCACGAATAGAATCGGCAATCTTGAACAGGTTTTTGCGATCTGCATCTTCGATAACAGGAACAATCAGTCCGTTATCTGTATCGGTAGCAATACCAATGTTGTAATATTTGCGCAATACAATTTCTTGATTGGTTTCGTCAAGCGTTGCGTTCATAATTGGGAACTCACGGCAAGCAGCTACGAGTGCTTTAACGATGAACGGCAAATACGTAAGCTTGGAGCCTTTTTTCTCAGCGTAAGGCTTATATTTCGCACGAAGCGCAACGAGCTCCGTTACATCAACTTCATCCATAATCGTTACATGCGGTGCAGTATAAACCGATTTGGACATCGCATTTGCAATAATTTTGCGAATGCCTTTGAAAGGTACACGCTCTTCTGGACGATAAGGGGTACCAGAAGCTGTAGGTGCAGGCTTAGCTTCGCTTGCGCCTTGCGCTGCGACTGCTGCATTGTCTTGCGTTTCAACAGCTGCTGTTGCGCCAGCTTCTGCTGCTGCCGGAGCACCGCCAAAGCCGTTTACATCATCACGAGTGATGCGGCCGTTTTTGCCTGTGCCGCCTACTTGTGTAAGATCAACGCCCTTCTCGCGAGCAAATTTACGCACGCTAGGCGTTGCAAGAACAAGACCGCCTGCTGCTTTAGGAGCAGCGGCTGCAGCTGGTGCTGCTGTCTCTGCCTTAGGAGCCGCTGGTGCTTCTGGAGCCGCAGCTGGTTTCGCTGGAGCCTCTTCCTTCGGTGCTTCAACCGCAGGCGCAGATTGCTCTGGCAATTCTCCTTCTGCATCAATGATCGCAACTACCTCGCCAACATGGCAGACTTGTCCGTCCTTCACAAGAACTTCAAGCACTTTGCCGTTTACTGGACATGGTACTTCAACGATCGCTTTGTCGTTTTGAACTTCCATAATAATATCATCATCTGTAACCGCGTCGCCGACTTTGATATGCACTTTAATAATTTCGCCTTCGTGCAAACCTTCGCCGAGCTCCGGGAAACGATATTCGAATTTAGCCATCGCTAGTTAACCTCCTTTAAAAGTTCAGTACTTTTTGAACCGCTGCCGATACACGAGCTACTGAAGGAAGCCACGCGTCCTCAACTTGAGCAAACGGATAAACCGTATCCGGACCAGCAACGCGAAGAACTGGCGCTTCTAAGTGCAGGATTGCTTTTTCATTGATTTGTGCAATAATTTCAGCTGCAGCGCCGGACGTTTTTTGTGCTTCTTGAACAACAATCGCTCTGTTTGTTTTTTGGATCGAAGCAACGATTGTATCGATATCAAGCGGCAGCAATGTGCGCAAATCGATAACCTCTGCACTCACGCCTGTTTTCTCAAGCTCTTCTGCAGCCTTAACAGCCGTATGAACCATCATGCCGTAAGAAATGATCGTAACGTCTGTACCTTCACGCACAATGTTAGCTTTGCCGATCTCAACGGTGTATTCGCCCTCAGGCACATCCGCCTTGAATGCACGGTAAAGATTGAGATGCTCCATGAAAAATACAGGATCATTATCACGAATTGCCGAAATCATCAAACCTTTGGCATCGTAAGGATTGGAAGGGATAACCACTTTAATACCTGGCGTTTGAATAGCCAGACCTTCAAGTGAATCCGTATGAAGCTCAGCTGCTTTCACACCGCCGCCGAATGGCGTACGGAATACGATTGGCGAGTTATAGCGTCCGCCGGAGCGGTAACGCATACGAGCTGCTTGGACAAACATTTGGTCTAGTGCTTCATATATGAAACCTACGAATTGAATTTCTGCAATTGGACGGAAGCCTTGCAGGCCCATCCCTACTGCCATACCCGCAAGTGCCGATTCAGCAAGCGGTGTATCAAATACGCGGTCTTCTCCAAACTCATTTTGCAAACCTTCAGTCACACGGAAAACACCGCCGACTTTACCTACGTCCTCACCGAAGATGACAACGTTCGAATCACGTTTAAGTTCTACACGCATCGCATCGCGAATTGCTTCCAACATATTCATTTGAGCCATGATCGTCTGTTCCCCCTCTATTATTGAAAATCGGCTTTTTGCTCTTCCAGGTGTTGCGGTGTTGTTTCGAACATTGTATCGATCAAGCCTGCTACAGTCATTTTCTCAACTGCTTCAGCTTTTTTGATGTGCTCATTTACAGTTGCTTTTGCTTCTTCTTTCACACGGTTTGTGTCTTCTTCCGACCACAAGCCTTTTTTCTCCAAATATTTGCCAAAGCGAACGAGCGGATCTTTCAAAGCCCATTCCGCTTCTTCTTCTTTAGTCCGATATTTAGTTGCGTCATCCGCCATGGAGTGTGGACGGAAACGGTAAGTGATCATTTCAATCAAAGTTGCACCTTCGCCATTGCGTCCGCGCTCAGCAGCTTCTTGAACAGCTTTAATTACAGCAAGCACGTCCATTCCGTCTACTTGAATACCTTTGATACCAGCAGCAACCGCTTTGTGTGCAATTGACAATGCGCCTGTTTGCTTAGCGAATGGTGTAGTAATCGCATATCCGTTGTTTTGAACGGCATAAATAACAGGAAGCTTATAAGCACCCGCAAAGTTCATGCCTTCATAGAAATCGCCTTCTGAAGAGCCGCCGTCACCTGTATAAGTGATTGCAACACGTTTTTCGTTCTTTTTCTTAAATGCCATTGCAACGCCTGTAGCATGCAAAATTTGTGCGCCGATAATAATTTGCGGCATAAGCACGTGTACGTCTTGCGGAATTTGTCCGCCTGCTTGATGACCACGGGAGTAAAGGAATGCTTGGTAAAGCGGCAATCCGTGCCATACGATTTGTGGCATATCACGGTAGCCTGGGCAAATGAAATCATCTTTATTAAGAGCGTACTCACTGCCGATCATCGATGCTTCTTGACCAGATACTGGCGCGTAGAAGCCGAGTCTTCCTTGGCGTCCAAGGTTAACAGCACGCTCATCCCACGTACGGGTAAATACCATGCGGTACATTACTTCTTTTAATTGTTCGTCGGTTAGTGCCGGCAATAAATCAGGATTAACAACTTCACCGTCAAGAGTTAAGACGGATAGCGGTGTTACCGGTTCCGTTTGAACCTCGTATGGTAATTTGCTCATTTTGAACGCTCACCTCAATTGAAATATTTGAAAAACATTTACCTCTGTTATAGAATTATTATAAACCTGTTTAGCGAATATGGTCAAAGCAAAAAACAAAAAAACCGTTGTTTTTTCGCCGATTCTCATCTTTATCTGATAAATTGTATATGCTACAGACTCATTTTTCCACTATAACAGCATAATACAACAACGGAATGAAATGAGATATACAGGATTGCCTTACTATTGTTTACCCACAACAGTCCCATTCCATTCAGTTATTACAAACGATAGGAGATAAAGATATGACAGATGAAAGATATTTGAAACGCACTATTGTGAAAGAAACGGTGACTAGCCGTTTGCTTCCGGAGCAATCGCGAAATTTACGCATTTTTTTGCCGCCTGGTTATAATGAAGTACTTAGTTATCCTGTAGTCTATTGCCAGGACGGTGAAGATTTTTTCAATTTCGGACGAATTGCTACAACCGCAACACGTCTAATTTTAGACGAGGGCTTGGAGCCTTTTATTATAGTAGGAGTCGATGTCGACAAAAAGTTGAGAACTGCGGAGTACACACCTGATGGTGATCGATTTATGGCTTACACCAAATTTTTCGCAGAAGAGCTTGTACCATTCGTAGAGGAACGATACTCCGTCCGGCAGGAGCCTGAACATCGATTGCTTGCAGGTGACTCTCTTGGAGGATCGGTATCGCTGCATTTAGCACTTTTGTACCCACAATTATTTACTCGCGTCATGTCACTATCGGGTGCTTATTACGGCATTTCTCAAAATATAATTTCAGAAGCAATCGATTTAAGCTGGCTCACCATTTATATGATTGTCGGATTGCAAGAGGATGCCTATGAGACTGATCGCGGTGTATTTGATTTTGTTGCGCTGAATCGGAATGCAAAGGCGCTGCTGGAGCTGAAGAATGCGAATATTTTTTATGAAGAAAAGGATGGCAAGCATCAATGGGGCTTCTGGCAGAAGGAAATGGATAAGGCTCTCTCCTATTTCATTGAAGTAGAATAAGAAATAAAAAATAGCTGACCTAGAAACTCATTTGAGCTACTGGGATCAGCTATTTTTTGTATTCTGCTTAAGCTTGCTTTAAATCCGTTTGAATTTTCTCTAACAAAGCTTTACAGCCATTGTCCATCAGTTCATATACATACGTAAAATTACCATCATAATAAGGATCAGGCACGTCCTTGATGCCCTCGTTCGGAAGCAGCTCCATAAACGTAAATAATTGCTTACGACCAGCCTCGCTCTCAGCCGCCTTCAAGCCTGACTCGTCCAGAAGCTTCTTTACATCTCGAAGATTATTGGAATCCATGCATACGATATAATTAAACACATTGAAATCCTCAGCTGTTACTAAACGCGCCTTCATACCCTCATACGAAATGAGGTGTTGATCCAGCTGTTTTCGAGTGCCTTCATGCGGGGGGTGCCCAAGATGCCAATCGCCTGTTCCTGCCGAATCCACTTCAATCTGTTCGGACAAGCCAGCTAGCTGCACCTGGTGGCGCATAACTGCTTCAGCCATTGGAGACCTGCATATATTGCCTAAACATACGAATAATACACTTGCTTTCATTACATCTCTCCTTTCTTCTGCCCATGAGCCGCAGCGATTCCAAGCGAACGACGCGGAAGCTTCCATTTGAAATAAACAGACTGCATCCGAAAACTAATAATAACAACAAACAACAATAATAACTCAATCGTCGACTTAAACCAACCCATACCAATGGCAAGACCTGCAAGCATCGCCCATACGGCTTAGATTTCATCCTTTAGAACAAGTGGTTTGCGGCCCGCAAGCACATCGCGAATAATACCGCCCCCAATTCCGGTCAACATAGCAGCTACGAGGACTATTTTCAGCAAATTCCTTTGACTCCACAGCGAGGTGACTGGTTTTCCAATGAATAGGTTTCGCACAACCCCTCCACCAAAAGCACTCACCTATCCAAGAACGAAAACACCTAAAATATCGTACTCTTCCTCCATTGCTACAATGTCGCCGCTGACGGCAAATGAAATTGTGCCTATGTTGATCAGTATTCCGAAAACATCCATGTCTACCACGGCTCTTGCTCCTCGCTTCCCGTTCCTTGTATCAATTACTAACCTTGATATTGTCTTTCCCATTTTAGCTGGGGGGGATCAGGTTTCGCAACGACAATTTTCGCGGTATAGTAGAGCATGAAAAACACATAAATTCATTTCCTCTAGTTTTTATCTAACAGGAAGCTTTATACTTGTAAAAGTTACATATGATCTTCAATCAGAAAGGATAATTTCATTATGCAGCCTCGTATTATCATCTGCACAGGCGGCCAGCTTGGCGCTTGGGCACTTGAACATATTTCATCAAATGATTTACTCATAGGCGCAGACAGCGGCGCTCGTTTTCTTCTAGCACACGGATTGAAACCAGACATCGCAATCGGCGATTTCGATTCCGTTTCTGAGGAAGAAATGCTGTCCATCCAAAGCAGCAGCGGTCAAACCATCGCTTGCGACCCCATAGATAAAGATTATACGGATACGGAAATGGCTGTTCGACTTGCACTTGATATGCAGCCTTCTGAAATCGTTCTGCTGGGAGCGCTTGGCACAAGGTTCGATCATTCGCTTGCCAATGTTCACTTACTGGCGCTTGCGATCAAACAAAACGTTCGTGCAACTATAATTGACGATCATAATAAAATAACACTCATCGCGGATAATTTAACGCTCAACACGCAGCATTATCCAAACGTTTCCCTGCTTCCGCTAACCATGCATGTAAAAGGGATTACGCTGACTGGCTTCCAATACCCGCTGACCAATGCGGAATTAACAATTGGACAATCTCTTGGCATTAGCAATGTATTGGTTGCTGCAGAAGGCAAAATTCGTGTGAGTGAAGGGCTGTTGTTGGTGATCCAAAGTCGGGATTAACCCCTTGCCCCTATTAGGGGATTAAAACCAACCTTTAAAGGCTTTCGAACCCACCTAAGCCCTCCCTTCCAAGGGAGGGCCCCAAGGGTTGCACCCTCTGGGACACGCTTTAATGATTTTCGAACCCACCCAAACCCTCCCTTCCAAGGGAGGGCCCCGAGGGTTGCACCCTCTGGACACCCGCAATTGAAGTAACGTTGGAGTTTCAGTATAGGCTCAACAGTTTAGCTAGAGCATGGAGCGCTTTCGTCCCTCTGGGTCACGCTTTAATGTCTTTCGAACCCACCCAAACCCTCCTTTCCAAGGGAGGGCTCCAAGGGTTGCACCTTCTGGACACCTGCAATTGAAGTAACGATGGAGTTTTAGTATAGGCTCAACAGTTTAGCTAGAGCATGGAGCGCTTTCGTCCCTCTGGGACACGCTTTAATGCGAGAAGGAATAGTTTGTTTAAAACATATTCGGTTGCCATGGAAATTTGGGCGAGATAGCAGCAGATTGGTTGGATTAATTTCACTTTCTGAAAATAATTCGAGATAATTGGCATGAATGCTCAGTTTAGTTGGATGTTTTGAAACTAATGAGCTATTTCGGCGAGAAATATCGGTAATAATGGGGGTTAGTTTCAATTTGTGAAACTAACCCTTTCCTATTGGGTGCCACGTACTTTTTAGTATCAATATTTGATACTAATTTCAATATTTATCCTCAAAGCAGCTAAGCAGCTAATTCAGCACCAGTATTTATTAATAGCGAGTGATGATTTACTGCTACTTTAATAAATATCCTCCTCCGGTGTTATTATCGAAAGGCCCTCCACATGTTTACGACTCATAAGCTTACGTGCTTTTCTGTTTTGCTTGGTTTCAAATACAATATCCATATCATATTGCTCATCCGGGTACAGCTTTGTTTTAGCGATATATAATTTAATTCGTTTCTGATTGAAGGTTAATTTCTGACCCTGCACCTGAACAATTACATTTCCTCGCTCGTCAGCAGTTCGAAACACAACTCCAATTCGCTTCAACGGGAATATCCATACAGCATCCCCCTTTTCAAAGGGTTTGGATTTGGGAGGCTTATCTTTAGACTCAATATGTGATCCTTCATTTTGAGCTTTAACTGTAGATTCAGCCTTTAATTCTCTTCCTTCATCTATTGATTTCATAGTTAACAGCTCATTATCCAATGAGCTAAGCGCACTCTCACGCTTTCGCACTAGCAATTGCTCCGCACGCTGCATGACAACTTCCGGCAATCCGTATCTTCGTGCAATTGCAAATGCATGGCTGTCTCCTGCCTCTCCGATTTCCAGCACATAAAGAGGCTTTAGCGTATCGGCATCAAAAGACATTTTCGCGTTTTGACAGCCGGTTGTTTGTGAGGCGAAGGTTTTGATTTCATTAAAATGTGTCGTGGCCGCTGTTAACGCTCCCAGACTGAGGAGCTGTTCCAGCAGCGCAATGGATAATGCAATTCCTTCCGATGGGTCGGTGCCTGCTGCCAATTCATCGAGCAATAATAATGCACGTGGACCCGCGTTTTCAAGCATATCCTTCAGCACAGTCACGTGAGAGGAAAAAGTGCTGAGAGATTGCTCCAAGCTTTGCCCATCTCCTACATCCGCGATAACATGCTTGAATACTCCAATCACACTGCCTTTCTCCGCCGGTACTAGCAAACCGGACTGGACCATTAGTACAAACAATCCGATTGTTTTTAAAGCAACAGTCTTGCCTCCCGTATTGGGACCGGTTATGATCAGCTGCTTCCATTCGAAACCAAGCTCAACATTAAGCGGTACACTGTTTTGCCCTAGCAGAGGATGTCTTGCATGAACAAGCCGAATGACGGGTTTGGCTGACAGCTCTATTCTTTTCCCGCCGAAGGAATGTGAAAGCTTCGCTCTCGCAGTAATGAAATCGAATGCAGCCATTACTTCTACATTCCGATGCAGCTCGTATGAGTATGATTCAGCGAGCTCTGATAATCGAGCTAATATGATCGTGCGTTCACGCTCCTCCTCTGCTTTCCATAATTGCAGTTCTGACTGAAGCTCTGATACATCAACAGGTTCAACAAATAAAGTTTGACCGCTTGCGGATTCATCCCATACTGTTCCGGGGACTTGCTTCCGCAGCTCTTTCTTTACAGCGATAACGAATCGGTCCCGTCTTTTGCTAATGACCGGGTCTTGAAGCGAAGTACGATACTTGTGAAGGGAATGCTCCATTTTTTTCTGAATTTTGTCCTCAGCAGCATAAATATGTCTACGAATAGATGCAAGGTCAGCGCTTGCTTGATCGGTCAATTGCCCATATCGCAAACAACGATTCAACTCCTCGCGCAGATTGGGACAGTCGAACATGGACTCTGCATATGCAGTAATGGTAGGAGCGATATGCTGCTTGCTGTGCATATATTTTTTCATTTGCACGACTGAGGCAAGCCACACCGAAAGCTGCTCCAATTCCACTTCATTGTAAATTCTCCCCTTGCCAAGAAGTGCTAGAAAAGGCTCGATCCCATCCATAGCCGAAATCGGTATGCTTGCTCCGCTTGCGAGCAAATCAACTGCTTCTTCTGTTTCAATGAGCCAAGCTTCAACCTGTCGATGATCCATGCTGGGTTCCAGCTTATTCGCTAACAAGCGTCCAGCGGGGGATAAGGTTAAGCTGATTAGGCTGGCTTTGATCTTGTCGTACTCTAATCTTCTTCTTGATGCTTCATTCATTTTTTAACAGCCTCCTCCTATTTTCTTCTGTAACATAAGCTGAGATTTTCGGTAAAAGCTTGTGAACAAACTGCATACATCTTCCTGCCTTTCATCAACAAAATTGAAGAGCTAATCCAGTAAATAGGCATAAAAAAAAACAGGAACAGAACGCGGGCGCGTTCCATTCCTGTCGTGATCGACATAAGCTCCAATCCCCATTTTCGCGTTTAGTAAACACAAAAATGAATATAAAAAAACCGTGCTGCGAGAGCACGGTGATTGGGCCGCTGTCGAATTGCATTCAGGCGGAAATCCTCATGTCCAGAACTCTTGGCGTCAGATCACGAAACAAAGCCTTGCCGCAAGGTGCTTTTTGCACCGAGCTGGATCGCAAGACCAGCGTTAATCTGACCATATCCAATTTATGAGTTAAGGACACCAGCAAACATCAAAATTTCCCCTTTAAATGATTCATTAGTCAATATCTGGTTTTACCCTTTAAATGTACAAAAAGTACAACTGCTTTGTCAAGCCTAATTAGATAGCCATTAACCATTAAATAGTAATAGTCATGCCTGTCTTTGCGAAATGCATATTTTCCGGTAATTCATATCTTTTATTTAAATCGATATCATGCGACATATGAGTAAGAAAAATTTGTTTAGGTCTCCATTTTTCTGTCAGTGCGATCGCTTCCTTCACATCATATACGGATCGTGTTTCATAAGCGAACGGCTCCTCATAGAAACTTGTTCCAAGCACAAGCAGATCAAGCTCATAAAGCGGCTTCTGCTGCTGCTCCGTCAAGCCGATTGAATCCGAGCAATATGCCCACTTATATCCACTTTCCGTATGCTCAAAGTGAAATGCATAAGCATAACCATTCTTGCCATGATGGACACGCCAGCTGAAAGCACGCCATTTCCCAAGCATAATGGGCTGGTCAAAGGAGTGAAATTCGATTTGGTTGCTGAGCCAAGGGAATCGATCTAAAATTTCTTGAATAACCTCAGAAGGGGCATATGCCCTGCCCTTCTTCCGGAGCCAGCGGCAAGCATCCGCCCATTCTACCAAGCCACCGATATGATCAAAATGCGCATGTGTAATGAGCAGCGTATCGACTGTTCGAAGCGCTGCTGCTTCCATTTGCTTCGCCCAATCTGTACCGCAGTCGATCCATATGACACCTGTCTCTGGATCATCTATTTGTACAGAGGATCGAAGCCTGCGATTTACACCAGCAGACCTTGCTTCTTCACATACGGCGCACTCACAATAAACACGGGGAACCCCCATGGAGTCACCCGTTCCTCTGAATATAAGACTGGTCATAGAGGCAGCAGCTCAATGCTCTCTAAAGCGCGGATTTTCTCGATCATACGGGTCCATTCCTTCGGCTTATTCGTTAGAAACGCATAGTAGCCCTCCAAGAATTCAGCTACAAGCGAAGCATCAATCGTCGATTGATTCTCATCAGCCGGCAGAAATCCTAGATCTAGCTCGGATACGGCCATACCTTCTAAATCCCATGACGGATGAACATAGGCAAGATTTAAACGTTTGTAGCCAATATGCGACAGCACCTCGCGGCGTACAATAGGGTTCATAGGTGAAACACCGCCGAATGTATGCTCCGCTGCACGGTATGGATCATAGATTTCTGCAAACATGCCGAGCGATTCCGTTCCAGACTGCTCAGCCAGCTTTTGAAGATCACGCTCGCGATTCCTCAGCAGAAATCTTCCGATTCCAAGTGATGGCTTGCCGATTATAGTGAAATCCGTCATTGCTACTTGAAGTTTGGGATAATAACGATATTCTGTAGAACCGACAACTTCACCATTATGTATAGCTACATACACATGTATTGAAGGATCTAATAATGGTTCCTTCCATAGCTCGTATGCTAACACTTCCTCAGGAGGAAAAATAGTTTGAAGCTGTTTATGCAAGGCAGCAAAAAAAGGGTCCTCTATTGAATGAATACGATGATAAATCAACATAATGACATTCTCCTTTATTTAAATGGGTTTCGCCATTCCATTAGCACAGCAGAGTGAAGAGATTGCTCGTCTTCTAAATAGTGATGAGCGATCCCGATCGGCATACGACCGCAGTTCAGAAGAAACGTAATAACGGGGTCCTTCCATTCGCCTTGCAGCACCTTCTCCAGGTAAGCTTCCGGTGTTGCCTCGTGCGCATGCAAATGATAGCCGGGCATCCTTCCTCCGCCAAGCAATCTGCTTAGACCAAGCTCGACAACCGTTTCGTACATGCTCTGCATAAGCCATTTGCCTATCCCAGAGCCCCGGTACTCCGGTATAACACAAATATCAACTACATATAACGTATTTCCGTTTCCGTTATGATTGCGTATATAGCCGCTGTCCGTGATCGTCTCCCAGTTATGCGCATGTCCATAATCATCCATATTTACAATTAGGCTTGTCATCGAACCGATTATGCGGCCATCAACCTCCGCACATAAAGCTCCATCTGGAAATCTCGTGACATGCTGGAGAAGCTGCTCTTCGTTCCACCAAAGCTCCTCTGGAAACGGCGGTGGAAAGCTTACCCTCTGCACGTCAATTAAAGCTTGAAAGTCAGCTTTCTCATAACGCCGGATGATCGTCCTTTGAGGCTTGCCATCAACAAACAAATAAAGTTCTTTCCTCATCATCGACCGCCTCTCTGCACATTCCTTGGCCATAATAAGCAGATTCAGCTCCAGTCTGGATACAAATCCGTTCGACGATCGCGCCAGGTCGTAACCGAGCCCTTTGCTCTTACTTCTTCCAGCAGAGCTAGGTCCAGATCCGCAACAACGAGCATATCGTCATTTATTATGCCTTCACTCAAAATACCTGCTGGAGGAAATGGAATATCATTAGGTGAAATAATGGCTGCTTGACCAAAGTTTGAACGCATGAAATCAACCTTGCGTAGGGAACCTACTGTCCCCGTTGTTACGATATACACTTGATTCTCAACTGCTCTTGCATGGCAGCAGTATCTCACGCGATAGAAGCCATGTCGGTCATCCGTACACGAAGGACAAAAGATGACGTCTGCTCCCTTCGCACGGGCCATCCGAACGATTTCTGGAAATTCAATATCATAGCAGGTTAACATCGCGATTGTACCATATGCAGTCTTGAATACTTCCAGCCCATCGCCCGGCGACATGTTCCAGTCCCCGACTTCAACTGGCGTTAAATGAATTTTATGCTGCACATCAACTTTGCCATCGGGATGGAAAAGATGCGCAGCATTTCGAAGCTTACCATCGGCAATTTCAAGCACATGTGTGCCGCCTATAATATATACATCATACTCTGCAGCTAAGGAGCGAAATAATTGAATATAATCCGTTGTAAAATCAGGCAATCGCTCGATCGGAAGAGCTTTGCCTGTCTCATCCCCGATTGAGAGCAGCTGCGTAGTGAAAAACTCAGGAAACAAAACAAATTGTACCCCATACTCAGAGGCATTACGCACATAATGCGTGACTTGCTCGGCAAATTGCTCAAAAGAGCTAATGTCCGCTAGCTCATATTGAACAGCAGCCGTACGAAACTTCATACGCATAAACCCCCATTTATATATTATTGCTTACGCTGCTTGAATTGAAGCGTGATGGTCGTTCCGAGGTCAGGCAAACTAAATACATCTACTTTCCCCTCATGCAAATCCACAATCCGCTTCGCTATAGACAAACCGAGTCCTACTCCGCCAGTTGTTCGGCTTCTCGCTCCGTCAACACGGTAAAATCGTTCAAACAAATGAGGGATTTCATTCTCGGGAATGCCCATTCCTTTGTCCTTGACCTCGATCTTGACAATATGCCGAACAAGCGTAATCGTCACATCAATCGGGTCCTTCGAATATTTAATAGCATTATCCAGCAAAATGACTAAGAGCTGCCTTATTTTATCCTTATCGCCAACCATTCGTACAACCTTTGACATTGCCTTTACCCGTATAGGGCGTTCAAATGTAGTTTGCAGCATAGTTGCCAGCTCATCTACTACCTGAACCACATCGAACAGCTCTTGTCTCAGCCAATCCTCTTGCTCGGCTTCAGCCAGCATGAGCATAGACTTCGTCAAGTTTTGCAAACGATGTGATTCCTTATCAATCGCTTCGATAGCCTCATTACGCAGACTTTCGTCATCACGTCCCCATCGCTTCAGCATCCCCGCATAACTGCTAATGACGGTCAATGGTGTCTTCAACTCGTGGGAGGCATCTGCAACAAATTGCTTTTGCTTCGCGAAAGTGCGGTCGAGACGTTCAATCATTTGATTGAATGCTCGAACAAGCTGCTGCAGCTCTGCAGATTCCTCGCGGCTATGCAGCTCTATTTGTCTCAGCTTTCCGCTCCTGTCAATCTCACGCATCGTATTGACCATCTGCTGAATCGGAGCGGTTAACCTGGACGTGAACCAATACGTACCAAATATCGCAAACAAAATAGCCCCACCGGTTGTCACGCTCAGAGCCGCAACAAGCACTTGCAAGTAATTATCCAATTCATCCAGAATTCGATTCACTTCCAGCATCGCTATGACGCGGTTTCCTTCATATAAAGGCACACGCATATACAAGATGCGCTCCCCGCTTTGCGAGATCATTCCTGTATGATGCTGAACCTCAAAGGTTGCAGGCAGCTTCTGGAGAAGCGGATCAGAACCCGTTATATTTACGACTCTATTATTGGGAGCAATAATTCGAATCATTTCATTCACATTATAATATTCATTTAGCAAGTCTGGTGAGTTCAAACCTCGTCCGCTCTGGATACGAGGGTTATCAAGCATCAGATTCACTTTGTTGGATATGACTTCTTCTTCACTTTTAGTCGTAATCTTGATCACATAGAAATAAACAAAAATATTAAACAAAATAAGAATGAATATTAACCAAAAAATGGTGAAAAGAGTAAACCTTTTGCGCAGTGTCATGCGTCAGGCTCCTTTACCATATAGCCTACGCCGCGAACCGTATGAATAAGCTTATGGCGATAGCCTTTGTCGAGCTTTTGCCGCAAATAACGAATATATACATCAACGAGATTTGTTTCACCTATAAAATCATAGCCCCAAACTTCCGACAAAATATCTTCACGAGACTTCTCTACATTTTTGTTCTCAACAAGATAGACAAGCAGCTCAAATTCACGCGGCGTCAATTCAATTACGATATCTTTGCGGAATACTTTACGCGTCCGCAGCTCAATCGTAAGATCGCCAACTTTAACGATATCAGAACCTTCAGCCTCACGGGGATGCTTTTGGAATATTCGCAAAATGTTGCGTACGCGAGCAAGCAGCTCCTCCATAGCAAAAGGTTTTGTAATATAATCATTAGCGCCGTGCTCAAATCCGCTTACCTTATCAGGAACGGTATCTCGAGCCGTCAATAATATTATGGGGACGGGATTGCCAGCTTGACGGAGCAGCCTCAGTACTTCTATGCCGCTCATTTCAGGCAGCATGACATCTAGCAGCACGAGATCCCACTCACCAGTTGAAGCCATCTCATAGCCTGTACGACCGTCTGCAGCCGTACCTACTGTATAACCTTCATGCTCAAGCTCAAGCTGCAATATTCTGGATATTCCTTTTTCGTCTTCTACGACTAGAATATGTTCTTTCATCTTAGAGGTTCACCTGCTTCCGAATTTCATTTATCTCTTTAATCCTATTTAATCATAGCGTTAATTTGAAAGGTTAGATTTATTTTCATCATAATGAGTCTGATGCTCAAATGCAAGCAAGCCGATCTACAGAGACGTAGATCGGCGGCTGCACTAATCAAAGCATGAAACGTTTTGAACTAGCTTTGCATGGACCAAGCTTCTACATCCCATATTTTCGTAACCCAATCCTCGTAGAAATCCGGTTCGTGAGATACAAGTACAACGGTACCTTTAAAGGCTTGCAGCGCACGCTTCAGCTCTGCCTTTGCTACCACATCCAAATGGTTGGTCGGCTCATCGAACAGAATCCAGTTGCTCTCACGCATCATCAGCTTGCAAAGACGAACCTTAGCCTGTTCTCCACCGCTTAATTGATTAAGAGCACGAGTAATATGCTCGTTCTTCAAGCCACAGCGCGCAAGCGCGGCTCTTACTTCATGTTGATTCATAAAGGAAAACTCATCCCATACATCTTCAAGCGGTGTCATCGTTGGCGCTTTGGCTTCCTGCTCGAAATAAGCGGGGCTCAAGTAGTCTCCCCGATAGGTGTTGCCGTCAAGCGGCGGAATCACACCGAGAATCGTCTTTAACAGCGTTGATTTACCTACGCCATTGCAGCCAACGATTGCAATCTTGTCTCCACGCTCAATAAGCACATCCATCTTAGGCAATAGCGGCTTGTTATAGCCAATGACCATGCCGTCCGCCTCGAATACAGTCTTGCCGCTCGTTCTCGATTCCTTAAAGTTAAAGGTAGGCTTAGCAGCCTCCTCCGGCTTTTCGATACGGTCAATGCGATCCAGCTGCTTCTCACGGCTTTTGGCACGGCCTGAGGTTGAAGCACGCGCTTTATTCCGAGAGATAAAGTCTTCTTGCTTCTTAATATAATCCTTTTGCTTCTCGTAGGCATCGATATGTTGGCTTTTGTTCAAATCGGCCATTTCCAGAAATTTCTCATAATTTGCAGAATAACGTGTAAGCTTCGTAAATTCCAAATGATAGATTACATCTACAATCTGATTCATAAAAGCTGTTTCATGTGATATTAGAACAAAAGCGTGTGGATAATTTTTCAAATAATTCGTCAGCCAGTTCACATGCTCTTCATCTAAATAGTTCGTAGGCTCATCAAGCAGCAGTACGCTAGGCTTCTCCAGCAGCAGCTTCGCAAGCAGCACCTTCGTCCGCTGTCCACCGCTTAACGCGGTTACGTCACGATCAAGCCCAATCGCGCTAAGACCTAAACCATTAGCCATTTCATCTACTTTAACGTCAATTAAATAAAAATCGCCTATCTCGAGCTCTTCTTGAATTTCACCCATTCGAATGAGCAGTTGATCAAGGTCTGCGTCTTCTTCACCCATCTGAGCAGCAATATCATTCAGCTCCTGCTCCAAAACAAGCAATGGCAAAAAGGCGTCCTTTAATACATCGCGAATCGTTTTTCCCGCTTCCAGCTTCGTATGCTGATCTAAATAGCCGTAACGAACGCGCGGCGTCCATTCAACCTTTCCCTCATCCTTCAATAGCTTGCCTGTTAATATATTCATTAGTGTGGATTTGCCAGTACCATTAGCTCCAACAAGTCCAACATGCTCACCTGCTAATAACCGAAAAGATACATTTTTGAAAAGTACGCGATCACCAAACGTATGTGATAAACTCTCTACTGTTAACAAACTCATTTCTTTTTATCTCCATTCATATATATACAATAATAACGGAATACGAAATTTCTCGTTTTTACCCGTATTATTGTACCACACTGAACGTCATATTGTGCTAATTTCATTGTTCAGCATTGTAAAAACAGGCTTTAAGGCACGTTGAAGCCTTCTGGAAAGTCGAGCATCGTCCGTAATGGAGCGTCCACCCCATAGCAAATTTAGCATCATATCCGGTGAAAATAATGGAATTACAGCATCAGGTATCGCTGGGAATAAGCTCAACCATTCATTCCGGCCTCGAAATCTGATGTCCTTATTGGCAATCCAGCTCATTGCTGCACCGTTCTTGAGCAGCTCAACCTTTATTTTTTCAAGTTTTCTCAAATCACTTGCTTGCCACTTCGCTACCGAGGGATCCGCTACAACGAATACAAATCGCGATTGCAGTAATTGACGAAGAGCCTGAGGCTCTTCCCACTTTCCTGAAAGATCAATTACTTGAACCATTCCATTAATTAGTCGGACCATTTGTTCATATTTCTGTTCTTGATTTGCTTCGTTGGCCATTTCATGCGGTTTGAGCGCCAGCCAATTCGATTTGCTATTATCGTCCTTGTAATGATCGTAACGCTCATCTATTACCGTTGCTGAATATGGATTAACGACAGCCCTCTTCGTATGCTGAGGAAGCCAGGCATGCCATTCAGGACGAAGTCCCGCATATTCAATTGCAGTAACGGGTACGTCTTGCTTGCTTAACAAAGCAGCCACCGAAAGCGCCAAGAAGGTAGCACCTGAACCTGGTGACAACGACAGAAAGCATACACGGATTTGATGGGATGAATGCAGCTGAGGAGTCTTTAACTGAGTCATCGAAGCATGTTTGTCCTCAGCTGAATGAACGAAGCTTTGCAAGACAGAATCCACCTCCAGCATAGAGCGATAGCGGTACTGCGGATTTGTTTGGAGCATGCGCTCAAGTGCAAGGATGAACGGCTTAGGGACGACTCGCTGCAAAGCTTTAAGAGATTGGTTAGCAGCACCAATTGTCTCATTTGGTCGATAAACTTCTCCGCCGCTTGCTAAATAATAAAGCAAGGCGCCTAGTCCATAGACGTCCGTTCTCTCGTCGCTTTGTCCCCCGCCAGCCTGTTCCGGTGCGGCGTAGCCCACCGTCCCAAGCTGAACGGTATCCTGCTGCTGTCCCTCTTTGAACTGTCTGGATATTCCAAAGTCAATCAACTTGACATGGCCCATATGATCAATCATCACGTTGGATGGCTTCAAATCACGATGAATAATAGGCGGAATCTGGCTGTGCAAATAAATGAGAGCAGAGCAAAGCTGTCTAGCGACCGTTATCATTTCGGGAAAGCTAATGCCCATGCTTCTACTCTCTATCCATTCTTTTAGCGTAAGCCCATTGATATAATCCATTACTAGAACCTCGAAGCTTCCTTCGGAGGGTGGAAAGTAATCAACTATTAATGGCAAATGAGGATGGTTCAGCTTTATTAATGTAGAAGCCTCATCATTATATCTTCCGCTTCTGTCTGGCAATGGAACCGTTACCTTCATTGCTCTTAGTGTTCCCTCCAGCTTCAAGTCCTCGACAGCATAAACAACGCTCATTCCACCGTTTCCCAGCAGCCCTGCAATACGGTAGCGATCGTTATACACCTCGCCTTTCCGAAAAGGAGTAAATGACAAATGTGATGCTTCCATATTATTTCCCCCTACAATATCCTCGTTAACATCCCAATGAACAGAAAAAAGCATCCTGATTCCGCTTGTAAAAAACAAGAAGAATCAGGATGCTTTCCCGAAAAATATGTTATTAGTGAAACTTTAGCACAAGAGCGGCTGTTTCATCAACCATTATTATTAAAATACTCGTTTTTGGGATTTAAGCAGCTCTGCTAAGAAAGCAAGCGCAAGTCCTTGACCCCAGCCTTGTACACGTTTATGTGCTACATCGCGATAACCTTGCAAATCATTCATGACAGCCGTACCAGCTGATACGTTCAGTACAGAGCCGTCTTCCGTAATTTGACTCAAGATGCCATCGATGGAACGTTGAATATATTTATTGTAGAGCGAACCGAAAGCGAACAAACCAGTTGCAATGCCGGCTGAGCCCGAAGTCTCATAATAAGAGGTATCATCATTCAGAACCGTATGCCACAGCCCATTATCCGCTTGCAATCGGACTAGTGTGCTAAGCTGATCACGCATCGATCCTTCTATGATCATAAATGCGGGATGCTGCACAGCGATATGCGGCAAAGCCTTTGCCATTGTGAGCGCAGCCCATGAATTTCCACGCGCCCAGAAGATGGAGGACATATGATTCTGAGCAATATTATCCCAGCCATGATAATACAGGTTCGTTACTGGATCCTGTAAGAAATTCTCATGTCCGTGATACTGCTTTATGCCATCCTCTAAATAATCGTTGCGGTCCAGCAAATGTCCCATACGAACGAGGAAATAGCCAGCCATCATCATCGTATCCACCCAAGCTTGCTCTGGGAAATTATACGTTTCGGAATTCACAGTATGCTGGAATATCCCATCTGCGAAACGTACAGCATCATGCTTTAAGTACTCCGCCATTTGAATAGCAACATCTAAATATTTCTGGTCATTGGTAGCTTTATAGAGCGAGATCAGTGAATGTCCAATCGATACCCCATTAACGGATAGCTTAGGCAGGCCATCCTCCAGCTTCTCATCTATCCATTCCTTAAGCAGATCAATATAGCGCTCATTGCCTGTCGCTTCATAAGCTTCAGCAACACCGTAGAAAGCGACACCGCCCGGCCAGTCCCAACTAAAGTCCATTCTAAATGTACGGTCAACAACACGATCGATTACGTCACGAATATGATTTTCGTCAAATTGAAGCTGCGGCATATCCAAATCCCTCTCCCTCTCTTTGCGATTCTACTATTTTAAACCACTAGTGCTAATTCCTTCAACAATATACTTCTGAAAAGCGAAAAATACACCCAGCACCGGAAGCAAGCTTACAATCGACATCGCGAACATGGCACCCCAGTTCGATACGGTATCACTGTCGAGGAACATCTTAAGTCCCATAGATACCGGGTACAAGCTTGGACGGTTCAAGTATAGCACCGGTCCGAGCAAGTCCTCCCACCGCCAGTAGAATGAGAAAATGGCAGCAGTAGCAAGTGCAGGCACGACCAATGGCAAAATGATTCTAAAAAATAAACGGAATTTTCCGCATCCGTCAATCGTAGCTGCCTCATCAAGCTCTGAAGGGATCGTTCTAATAAACTGAATAAGCAGGAAAATGAAAAATGGGATTCCAAAATATTGCGGAATAACGATAGGCTTAATGGAATTAAGCCAGTGAAGCTTAGCGAACAAAATATATTGCGGAACAAGCACCACATCATGCGGTAGCATGAGTGTAACCATCATAATCCCAAACCAAAACGTTTTGCCCTTGAAATTCAGCCTTGCAAATCCAAAAGCGATGAAAGCTGAAGATAATACCGCTCCGATGGTTGCGATAACGACGATTTCAAGAGAATTCATAATAAAGTGACCAAAGGATTGACCTGCAATTCCAATCCAGCCGATTTTATAATTTTCCCAAACCCAAGGCTGAGGAATAAGGGAATCTGCTGTTGCGAATATAAGATTGCTCTGCTTGAAGGAACTCATTAACAGCCACAATACAGGATAAACCATTCCTATTGCGAGTATAGTAACAAAGGTATGGTAAATCGGCCACTTCAGCTTTTTCATTACCATAATTAATGGCCACCTTTCGACTCGTAATGAACCCATTTCTTAGATGTTGCAAATAGAATGCCTGTTAAAATGGCGACAATGATGAGCATGACCCAAGCCATTGCAGAGGCGTAGCCCATATTGAAATATACGAAGGCTTGCCGGAACAAGTAGAGTGAATAAAGAAGTGTACCGTCTAATGGACCGCCCTCACCCTTGGAAATGATATACGCCGGAACGAAGGTCATAAATGCGCCGATCGTCTGCATGATGGTGTTGAACAAAATAATCGGACTTAGCATCGGCAGCGTAATTTTGAAAAAACGAACGACGGGACCGGCACCATCAACATTGGAAGCTTCATATAATTCAGGCGGAATGTTTTTGAGTCCAGCTAGAAAAATGAGCATTGAAGAACCAAACTGCCAAACAGATAAAGTAATGAGCATCCAAAGCGCGGCTGCAGGTTCTGCAAACCATCTCACGCTATCTAAACCGAGTGCATTCAGAAAAATGTTTATAACTCCTTGATCACCATACAGATTGCGCCACATAATTGAAACTGCAACGCTCCCGCCGATAATGGAAGGAAGATAATAAACGGTCCGATATAACCCGATTGCTTTCGAAGCTGTATTTAAGATCATGGCAATAAACAAGGCAAATGCTAAACGAAGCGGTACACCGATGAATACATACAAAAATGTTACTTTTAGAGAAGTTCCAAACTTGGAATCACTGGTGAACATTGACGTGTAATTTTCCATCCCAATTAAGGAAGGAGTCGATAATAAATCATAATCCGTAATCGAAAAATATAAGGATGCTATCGCAGGTACTAAGGTGAACAATAAAAACCCGATAACAAAAGGCCCGATAAACGTATAACCAATCAAGTTATTTTTAAGTGATTGCGATTTCATCTTATCCAACTCCTATACGAAGTCTTACTTTCCAGGAATGAAAGAGCGATGGCCGATCTAAGGACCAGCCATCGCATCTGCTTAAACAATGTTACTTGTTTTTCTTAAGAATGGAGGTAGCTTCGTCTCTAAATTTCTTAGCTGCGTCTTCAGGCTTAATTTTGTTGTAGTTCATTTGTTCTGCAAGGCTAGTCAATGATTTGAACACTTCAGCTGAACCAATCGGATCTGGTGGATCCATTGGGGAGCTGTTCGTTTCAGCCCATGCAACATAGTCATATACTTGAACTTGAGCTTCTGTGGAAACTTCTTTTAATGCTTCTTTAACTTTAGAGGAAACCGGAACACCCCGATCACCTAGAATCAATTTGTTAGCTTCAATATCGTTAACGAAGAAGCTGATAAATTTAGCTGCCTCTTCTTTTACTTTGGAATGCTCAGAAACAGAGAAGAACATACTTGGCTTCAAGAACAAGCCTTTTGTCATATTCGGACCAACCATTGGAGCGAGTGCAAGCGGACGGTTTGCAACCTGCTGCAAGCCCACATATTGGTTGGACCATTGCCATACGCCGATACCTTGATTTAATACAAGATGGCTGTCTTCAGCGCCTTTAATTTGTGCAAGTACGTCTGGTGAAGGTACTGCGCCATCAATAACTAATTTGGACAGCATACCGAAGAAATCTGTAAATAATTGATCGTCTTCATAACCAAGTCCAGTGCCTTCAGCATTGAACAACGTTTTATCATGAGTACGCAAGTAATATCCGAAGAACACTTCCGCACGCATACCGCTATCGAAGAATAGGCCTGCTGCTTTTGCTTTAGCTGCCATCGCTACATAATCATCCCACGTCCAATTTTCTGGAATGGAGTCGATACCTGCTTTTTTCAGAAGAGCTGGATCATAGTTTAGTCCAAGCGCGTTTACACCAAGGTTGATACCATACAGCTTGTCGCCCATTTTACCGCCGTCGATCGCATTTTGTGCGATATCAGATACGTCAATTTGGTTATTTAAGTAAGGAGTCAGATCAGCCAGCTGATTTCTGCCGGCATATTGGGAGTAGTTCTGAGTATCGATTTGGATAATATCCGGAAGCTCGTTAGCTGCTGCTTGAGGAGCAAGCTTCTTCCAGTAATCATCATAGTTCGCATATTCCATTTCAATCGTTACGTTTGGATTTTTCTCTTTGTACATTTCAATAACCTTCATCGTGTAATCATGGCGCGGCTGTCCACCCCACCATGCGATGCGAAGCGTTACCGGTTTAGCTTCCGCTGGTTTTTCTGTAACTTCTGTACCGGTGTTCGAATTGTTAGGTGTGTTAGTAGCCTTGTCGCTGCTGTTAGAATTCCCGCTTCCGCAAGCGCTTACGAGAACAAGTGCAAAAGCCATGAGCATCAAAAGCATTTTCTTTGGTGCTTTCATTTGTTACGCCCCTTCCAGACTCTTTAATGTTGTTTACAAGGTTTATTATAAGATGGATGTCGAAATGTCGGAATTAAAAAAACCGCTTTCTTTGTTAAAAAAACAGAGGTCGCCATTATGGCGACCTTTTGTATTCGGAGGGCGTAAAGCCCGTATATTTCTTGAATACCTGGCTGAAGTATTGCGGATTATCTCCGAATCCGAGCCTCTCGGCAAGCTCGAACACCTTTACATCACCTGTCTTCTCGATTTCCTCCATCGCTTTTTCCATACGAAGCTTTACAACATAATTAGAAAACTTTTCTCCCGTTTCCTTCTTGAACAGCTTACCTAAATAATCAGCATTCATATATAGGATTTCACTTGCCACCCAGTTGAGCGATAAGTCCGGATTAGAAATATGCTCTTTGATTATTCCAATCATTTTATGTATGATGCATGAATGCTTTTTCGTTTGCATTTGGTAATTATTCAAACAAATCTGCTGCGCATTTTCTGTCACGAACTGCTCTATTGTACGTAGAGTATGAAATTGATCGAAGCTGGCGATTTTCTTTAAATAATCATTTATTTCATCTGGCTTTCCTTGCCTGACAATGGATACATAAAGCGGAATTACATAGGATTTGCTCAAATGAGTATCCATGCGGCTGTCAGCCAGCATTTCGAAATAGTTCCTCAGCTCGGCGCCGACATATTCCCAATCTCCTGATTTGACGTGCATGCAGATCGGTTCTTCATCATAGATAAAGGGCTTAACTATACCAACTTCATCATGCTCGATGTCCTTTTTCGTAATGATGCTGCCTTCGCCTAAATAAAATTGATAGTTCAAGCATTCCAACGTTTCTCGGTACATTTTGCGTGCATGAATAATCTGTCCGGCATCGCTAACGGCAACAGTCGCATCCAGCTTATAATAGGAGGTAAACGTATTTTTAATTTCTTTCAGCTGCGTGAATAATGATTCGGTTTCTGTCTCCTGTGTATCCTTAATGAGCAGCAGCACATGCTTTCCAATCGTTGTGCTAAGCAGCATAATCGATTGCCCCAGCACGTCCTCTGCTATATTCTTAATAGCAAACATATGCTCAAACTCAAACTTCCCTTCAAGCTGAAACAAGAGAAGACGAATTTTATCATTATCGATCGTAATCCGGAAAAGCCGGCCATAATCGTCCCAATCCCGCTGCCCGTAAGTCTTATTCGTTACAAGCTCCTTGAGAAATTGTTCCTTCGCATGAGGCAATACCTTTGACAATTCCTTCTGCATATTATGCATGAAGGTCTCTTGCGAATGACGTTTCTCCAGCTCTTCAATAACTTCGCTCATCGCTTCCGTAATGGAATTTTCGTTGCAAGGCTTTAGCAAATAATGCTTCACGCCAAATTGCATCGCAGTTCGCGCATAATCAAACTCACTGAAGCCAGACAACAGAATAAATGATATATGCGGATATTTCTCATATACCTTCTCGACTAGCTGCAGACCGTTCATACCAGGCATCTTAATATCGGAAATAACGATATCCGGCATATCTCTCTCGATCATAGATAGCGCTTCCAAGCCATGCCTGGCTGTACCAATCAACTCGGTATTATACGCATTCCAGTTTACCGTGCGCGATATGCCCTCCACGATTATTTTCTCATCATCAACTAACAGCACTTTATACATGGATATCCCTCATTTCATAAGGAAGCATCAACGTGACCTTCGTTCCTTTGTTTGGTTCGCTCTCAACCATCAATCCGTAGGCCTCGCCATAAAGGAGCTTAATGCGATCCTCTATATTTTTTAATCCTAGACCAGAGCCTTTCGTCTTCACTTCACCATTCAATAATTGAACAACCATTTGCTGTTCCATGCCTGGTCCATTGTCTTCGACAGAAACGAACAATAGATCATCCTTAATATAAGAATGAATTTTTATCGTGCAGGTGTCAATCATTTGCTCAAGGCCATAATTAATAGCGTTCTCAACAAGAGGCTGCAAGGAAAGCTTAGGAATGCTGCAAAAAAGCACTTTATCCGGCACATCAAGTTGGAAATCGAGCCGTTCATCAAAACGGAATTTTTGTATCGTCACATAATGGCTAATAATGTCCAGCTCTTTGCCAAGTGGAATGAGCGGCTCCTTCAAGTTAATCGATGTCCGGAGCAAAGAACCTAGCGCTTCAACCATTTGAGAAATTCGGGTTTGATTGCTGAGCTTTGCTGTCCAGTTAATCGATTCCAATGTATTGTACAAAAAATGAGGATTAATCTGCGCTTGTAGCGCTTTGAATTCGGTATCGCGAATCGTTAACTGCTTGACGTAATTTTCATGGATTAGCTCATTGATCCGCTCCACCATAATGCGGAAATTACGATGCATCTGGCCAACTTCATCCATGGCTAACGCACGCTCGTTAGGCTCCTCAATATATTCGAAATGGCCAAGCTGAACGCGTTTCATTTTTGAATTCAATCGTTCAATCGGCTCTGTTATTCCATTCGCGAATGAAACTGTAATGAGTAGAATCGAAACGAACAACACAATGAAAATAATAAGAATCGTTTTTTTCACTTTCTCGATTCGTTGAAAAATCTCATCAAACGGGATCAAGGTATAGTACGTCCATTCCATTTTTGGAGAAGCCATAAACGTAACGAAATATTGCTTTCCCTCCGATCGGATGATCTTGTACCCTTCATCACCCTTCAGCTCGGCAAGACGATCAATCGGAAACTCAGACGCTTCAGGGTAAACAGATTGCTTATTTTTCATGATGATCAGCTTTGCGTCATTACTGTTCATTCCTTTGGCGAAATCACTGAACAGCTTCTTCATATCAATACGTATGGCTAAGGTACCGATATAGTCGAGATTAAGCTTCTCGAAGGAGCGCACCTCCCGCGCAGCGATCAAGGAGTTATCCGTCGTATCCGGCGCAATCCACGAATTACCGCCTTTATTTACACTCGTTAACAGCTTGTATTCATTTAACCGCCCTTGATTGACTGTTACCGAGTTTGCGCCCACCGCATATTCATTGTTGTTTACATCGTAAAGCTGAGTAGACAATACATATTTATCAAGTGCTCCGATATTAACCATTCTCTCTCGTACCGTCAGTTGCACCACATAGTTGTCATAATCGGATAAACCGCTTTTGATCGATCTTAAATAATGCTGAATCGTCGAATCGGTCGCGATCATGAATGAAAGCTTCTCCATCTTCATCAATTCATTCTCTATACTGAGCGAGGACAAGCTGAGCGCTTTGGAGGATTGCTCGTAAATTTCCCGGTCATAGAAATCGAATATATACTGCTGCACAATAACGCCCAGCAAAGCAATAACAAGCATAATGATTGAAATGAGTACGAACATTTTGTGTTTGATGCGCAAATTCGTATAAAGCGCTTTCATTTTAAGCATTGCATATGCCCCCATCTCTGAAAAGAGAGCCCTTTCTAATTAGAAAGGGCTGATCGCGTTATTTTTTCTGCAAATAGAGCGTAATTTCCTCGCGGTTATGGAACAGCTGCTTCGCTTTCAGCAGCACAAATTCCGTCGATAATCGAGAAATAACATCTCTAATCGTTTGAAGCGGCTTGCGATGCATAAGCTTAACCGTAATGATCGCCGCAGCACCCTGTTTCAGTGCAGGCTCCAGATCAAGCACCAGTTTGCACATTAGCATCGGACTCCAGCTCATATCGCATACTAATAAGTCGAACGTGTCTGCACCCAATTTAACCTCTGATGCATTCCGCTTTAAATAAGTTAGCGTTGGATATTCCATTAAGGAAGGGTGCAGCTCAGCCGGATCAATTGCAGTAACACGCAATCCTCGTTCCAGCAAAAGCGATGTCCATCCTCCTGGCGCTGCTCCAACATCTAGAGCATTCCGAAACTGTGCATATTGAAGCCCAAACTGACGCTCCGCCTCCAGCAGCTTGAATTTAGCACGAGACACTTGTCCTTCTTCACGCTGGAAACGCACTGCGCCGCCCGGCCAGTCAGATAGCATGTCCGATGGAGTCCCAAACCCGACATATAATTCATTCACAGCCGCGTAAATGGCGATAATAACATCCGGCTGTTGAACGACCGGCTCAGCGCCAATCTCATCCAGCACCGCATCAAGCACCGCTTTCGTATCCGCAGCTGAGTAAACAAACTCCGATTTTGGCGTTCTTCTAATATGAACCGCGACCCGTTTATGTTGAAATGTCAGTACAGCATTGCGAACCATATCTGACAATTGCTCCAAATCATTCGCATTGCCGGTTATTCCAATCATTCGATCAACCGGCTGCACATGCCGTAAAAATATCGGCTCCTGCCCGTGTATAGCCTGCAGCGTCTCTTCACGCCCCTGTGGACTGTTCATCAAAAACACTTCGCCTGCAGATAGCTGTGTGAAGGACACTCCTTCAATAAGACGCCGAAGCTCTTCCATTGCATATGGCGCATAACTTTGATTAGCTGTTCCGATCCATTGACTCACTGTTATGCTCCTTTGATTGGGTGGCGGTTGGGTCCGCCTTGCCCCCATAATATTATCCCCTTGTCCCCTAGGGGACTTTTCACCCAGACCCTTAAGGGCTTTCGAACCCACCCAAACCCTCAAGACATTTACACCCAAGCCCTCAAGGGCGCTCGAACCCACCCATACCCTCAAGGAATTACACCCAGACCCTCAAGGGCGCTCGAACCCACCCAAACCCTCCCTTCCAAGGGAGGGCCCCAAGGGTTGCACCCTCTGGACTCCGGCAATTAAGCCACGTTGCAGTGAAAGAGGCGGGTGTGAGATCCATTTGTTCTAGGCTCGCTTTCGTCCCTTCGGGACACGCTTAAATGTTACACCCAAGCCCTCAAGGAATTACACCCAGACCCTTAAGGGCTTTTCGAACCCACCCAAACCCTCCCTTCCAAGGGAGGGCCCCAAGGGTTGCACCCTCTGGACTCCCGCAATTAAGCCACGTTGCAGTGAAAGAGGCGGGTGTGAGATCCATTCGTTCTAGGCTCGCTTTCGTCCCTTCGGGACACGCTTAACATGCGAGCGTAGTGGTTACTTTGAGAAATTGTTAATATTAACTTCATTACTTGAAATTAATATCACGAAATCAGGCTTTAAGGCACAATTAACTTCATTAATTGAAACTAATCCATGTATTTCCTTGAAACCTAACCGATTACAGCAATTTAGTTTCAAATTGTGAAACTAAACGAACCCATACTTAGAAATAATTCAAATTAGTTTCACAAAATGAAACTAATTGAACGCCACTCTAACTTCCCCCGTCCAACTTCTCTCGTTCGCCTACACGTTTATAACAAACTAGCCTTCTCACATCTCAGCCTACTCAGAATGAATTCTCGGCAATGAAAACGCCAGAATAACGGTGGAGATAGAAAAACGGGTATGAGCTCCATTTGTCTTAGGCTCGTTTGTCCCTTTGGGACACGCTTAAATTTAGAGTGTACTGGTTACTTTGAAACAGTTTGAATTTTAATCTCATTATATGAAATTAAAAGGACGAATGCATTCATTTTCGCTGAATTAGCATCATTTGGTGAAACTAAACTAACTTTTGTATTCATTTATTTCCAATTAAGTCCATTTAATTTCAAATCATGAAACTAAACGCCCCAATTCTAAGAACTAACTCAAATTAGTTTCACTAAATGCAACTAATTGAAAGCTACAATGCTTTCTCCGCCCAACTTCACTCTACCACCCAAAGGTTTCTAACAAACTAGCCTTCTCCGATCTCGCATGAGAGCGTGTCCCAAAGGGACGAAAGCGTTCCCCGTACTCCCAAACTCATGAGCGCCTGTCCAACTGCAACGTTTTTCCAATCGCAGGTGTCCAGAGGGTGCAACCCTTGGGGCCCTCCCTTGGAAGGGAGGGTTTGGGTGGGTTCGAAAGCCCTGAGGGTTTGGGTGGGTTCGTACGCCTTTAGGTTGGGGTTAAAGCCCTTGAGGGTTTGGGTAATGGCCCTTGAGGGTTTGGGTGAAAGCCCTTGAGGGCTTGGGTGTCAAGAAAAATGACTTGCGACCTCCGTTATTACCGCATCCGTCATGGGGCCGTTGAACAGCTTCATATCAGCGGGACCGTTAGTCGAGAGCAAATGATACATTTGCATTCTTCCTGCAATGCTTGATGTGTGGAGATATATTTGCTTTGGGTAACGTCCGGTATCTACAATGTGACGCACAACTTCGTATCCAGTTGGCTCGTTCCAGCCTAAATCATAGTCAAGCGAGAGGATATCAATTGATTCGAGATCAAGAAGCTGCTTGCATTCTTCGGCATTGCTTGCTAGAACGAATCCTTTCGGACACGCTCGGTAATCATCTAAATACACATGAATCATGATTGAACCCTCCGCTCATACTGTAGATTCAAAAGCTGCTTATCACTGTGCCTTCTGGGAGCCAGGGCTTACGAAAGCTTTCCGTCCGGATACATCTATTTTCTCAATCAATTCTCCACTCCGTGAGCTGATTTGACCTTCACGATTATAGACTTGAAAATGGTTGCTATAACCGCCTGTAAACGTATCATCTGCTGCAAAAGGCTGTTCTCCCGCGCCTCCGTGTGAAATCGCTTCCTTTAACACACTATGCATCGAATCATAAAGCCGTTCCCAAGTTTCTTGCTCAATAACAGGAATTTTTGCATCTGGACGCAAGCCTGCGGCATAGCAAATCTCATCCGAATAAACAGTTCCAATTCCCGATATCACATTTTGATCCATTAAGGCTGTTTTGATGGAGCTGCGTTTTTTGGCGAACCGTTCTATGAAATGCTCTAATGTTAAACGTTTCTCAAAGGGGTCTGGTCCAATATTTTTTAATTGATCGATAACTTCTTTTACTGAAAGCAGCTGCAATTCATTAGTTCGCAGCCCAACCAAATATAACACTCGCTCACCAAAGCGGATCTTCACCTGTGCCGCGCGATCTGGTTGATCCTCTTCACTGCCGTTATACAAATAAGCGCCTTGGCTTAAAGTTAGCAAAAGTCGCTTGCCATTATCTAAATGGAAAAGCAAATGCTTCCCACGTCGTTCAACAAACCAAATTATTTTGCCGACAACGTCGCGCTGCAGTTGTTCCTCACCAGCTTGTAATACTTTAATATTGCTTACCTCAATACCGGTAATCTGGGCTCCTGCGAATTGCTCCGCCAACAAAGTCCGATATACGTCTAGCTCCGGCAGTTCATGCATGAAAGCTCTCTTCCTTCCTATGGCTCTCGATTCGTTTATTTTATAAACCGGTACGGTTAGAAATGTACGAACGAAGCTCTTCTAGATGCTTGCAAATGATGTCCGGCTTACAACCGGCCTGTTCCATATAATAATCCATATTTTGTTCGTTTGTGAGTCCTGTCAGAACTAGAATCGTACCACAGCCTGCCGCTTTGCCGAAAGCGATATCCGTTGCCATATTGTCGCCGACCACCCAAGTTTCCTGTGCACTCAAACCGATTTCGCGCAAGGAATAATCCATTAATATGGATGATGGCTTGCCAATCAGCACAGGCTCCTTTCCCCCTGCTGCTTTCAGCATAGCGCCAATTGATCCGGCGCCAGGAATGAGGCCATCACTCGATGGCAGCAGAAGATCTGGGTTTGTCAGAACAAAGAGAGCCCCTCCATGTATAAACCGAACGGCTTTGGTTAATCGCTCATAGGTGAATGAACGATCTATCCCTTGCAATACGTAGTCTGGCTGCTCCTCTGTGAGCTGCAAGCCCGCTTCAAGCACAGCAGACTTAAGTCCAGCTTCTCCGACAACAAACACTGATGCTCCCGGTGATAGATTGGCGATATAGCCTGCTGCAGCCTGTGCGGATGTGCACACATCTCTCGCTTCTGCTGGGATGCCCATGTTCATTAACCGGTCAGCTACTTCATCTGGAGTAGCTGAAGAATTATTAGTCACGAAACGATACGGCAGCTTTGTCTCTTTCAAATAGGAAATAAGAGGCTCTGCCCCTTCGATGACATGCGTGCCGTGATACAATGTTCCATCTAAATCAATGAGTAAACCGCGCATTTCAGGCAGTTTGTCTGACATATGTGTGAACCTCCAAAGCGTAAACAGCATATTCCGTCCTCTTGGCGGGCAGTTTACGTTTCTGTTGTCATCTATTTTCATTCATTTCATTATTGAATTTGCTTCATCGACTTCCGCTTCAGCCTTGCAATTCGATTGCGCAGCGAATCCAGCTCCGCTCGCATCTTTGCATCCCGTCGCTGCAGCATGGAATGGTTCAAAGCATGCTCAAAAGCAGTGCTGGCATGTCCCAATGCTGCATCGAAATCTTTCAGCTTATGCTCATAGTACATAGCTAACTCCACGCTTGCTTCATGTGCTGCTGCTCCAAAATTGGAGGAAGATTGTATAATTGCCTTCTGCCACAATAACACAGCACGCATCCAATTTCCAGCCTTCTTATCATGTGCGGCAAGCATAATTAAAGTAGAGGGTTTAACCTCTTTCGCATTAATCGCCATATCGAACAAAAGCTGGGATAATCCTGTTTTCCCCATACGTTCCAGCCAAAGCCCTGTTCGCACCATTTCCTCAGGCTCATCCGGAAGCGGAATATAATCACGTATATTCTCGTTCAATAAATGTCCGAATCGAATAGCTAAGCAAGCGAGCGAGAGCATATCCGTTTCATTATGTCGAAAAACGCCTTCAAGAGGAGCAGGATCGCCATTCGCCAAATATTGAAAGTAAAGCTGAGGTGCCAGCGATCCCGGCACATCATCCTCACGATGAATTCCAAGTCGTTCCTCTTCCACATGGCTTAATTTACAGGACACTAATGTATTTCTCCATATGGACCTTGCTGGATGAAGGAAATCGAGATGCTTCGGCTCCCAAAGGTTCCGAACAAGCCCATTCATGATGAACCGATTTATTACAAGCGGCCAGTCAAAGGTTTTGCCATTATATGTGGCGAGATACGTATAGTTTTGCAGCTTTTCAGCTAAATAGGCCAGCATGGCTCTCTCTTCAGCTGGATGTCTTATTAATGTCTGCTCGATGACAAATTGATGATTCGACATATATCCTATGCCAACCATGAATGGAATGTTCCCCGTTCCTACACCAAGCCCAGTCGTCTCCAAATCCAGAAACAGCACTTTCTCCGCTGCAGATGATTGCAAAGGGTGAAAAGAAGACAAGCCAGGCGCCGCCGCATGCAGTTCCTCAATTGCATGATGTCCATGTCGGAAATCGCTCGGATAAACGATTTTACGCAGCAGAAAGCTTCCAACATCGTTTTTATGCAGCTTAACGCCAAACGTATCCCATACAGGTGAAATCCACTCCGGATCCGCTTCATCATTAGACTCCTCTTCAATAGAAGTCAAAGCTTCAGCTAGGCTTTCATCCTCATTAGCCCCCTCGGCAAGCGATACTTCAGATTGCTTGTCCTTCTCCCGGCTTTCACCACGCAAACGATTCATGCGATCACGTAATCCGCTCATTGTACACCTCCTGCTTCACAAAACCTCGTCTCATAAATCCTCCAACAACTGAATGCTTTTGATCTTCGCGTTAATTCCCTCAATTTCAGTACCGATACATGAAGGGCAACCGTCTTCACATGGGCATTTGCGTATCAATTTTTTTGCTGCGGCGATCACTTCATCGAATCTTTTAAACACATCTTCAGCTAAACCAATTCCGCCTGGATAATGATCATACATAAAAATAGTCGGTAACTGCGTATGAGCCGCTCTTATTTGAGAAACGACGTGAATATCATTTCTATCGCACATCACATGAATAGGAACAATATGTTTGAGTACATTTGCAATGCCTAATAACAGCTGCTCCAGCGTCTTCGTTCCGATTTCTGAATCAACTTCTTTTAACTCAATCCATGTTGCGCTCGTGTGCAGCTCTTCTTCCGGCAAGGAAATCGGACCATATCCTACATTCTCAAATGTAGTCAGCTTGATTTTCTTGAAAATCGTAGGCAGCATATTTACTGCGACATCTCCGTAATTGACTGCTGTTGTTCTTCTGCTGATCGTCTTGTCGATGACCATAACCTTCAGTTGAACGGCTAGGTTCGCATCGGTATAATACTCCACATCGACTTGTCTTACATATGCTTTCTTATGCTCCCAATCTAGTTTCTCTACTTGGAACTGAACTCCTTCATGCAAATATATAGCTTCATCATGCAGTAGTGTCATCGCACTGAACCGATCCATTTCTCCGATAATTTTCACGTTCGCAACATCGGATTGATCAACAATAACTACATTCTCTTGTGAAGCCGATCGAAGACTAATATTGCTGGCAGGGAAGGATTGATTCGCCCAATAGAACGTATTCTCATGCTGGTGCAAAATCTTCTCTTCAACTAAATACTCCATTATATCTGTTACATCCAAGGGACCGAATTCCTCATCCTTTTGAAATGGTATTTCGTACGCGGCACATCTTAAATGATCCACTAGAATTAATAAGTTTTCAGGGTTAATTCGGGCTGACTCCGGCGATCTATCAAAAAAGTATTCTGGATTTTGAACGATATATTGGTCAATAGGTGTAGAACTCGCAACCATTAATACGAGAGCTTCACCATGTCTTCTGCCAGCTCGTCCAGCTTGCTGCCAAGTACTTGCTACACTGCCAGGGTACCCCGTCATCACACACACCTGCAGTTGACCGATATCAACACCCAGCTCCAAAGCATTTGTACTTACTACGCCAATTATTTCGCCATCACGCAGTCCTTTCTCGATCTCTCTCCGCTGCTTCGGAAGATAACCCCCGCGATAGCCTCTAATGGAGTTTGACCCGATTTCTTTTTTCACCAATTCCTGCAAGTGGCTCAAAATAATTTCAACTCTAACCCGGCTTCGCGCAAATACAATTGTTTGAATTTTGTTTTTCAGAAATTCCATTGCCAAGTTATTTACTTCTACTGTTGCACTTTTTCTTATATTGAGCGGTTTGTTTACAATCGGCGGGTTATAGAAAACAAAATGCTTTCTTCCTCTTGGCGCCCCATTGTCATCTATTAGCCTCATAGGATTACCCGTCAGCTGTTCAGCTAATTCTCTCGGATTCGCAATAGTAGCCGATGTGCAAATAAAAATCGGATTACTTCCATAAAATTTACATATCCTCTTCAAGCGCCGAATGACATTTGCTACATGGCTTCCGAAAACTCCGCGATATGTATGCAGCTCATCGATTACGATATATTTAAGATTTCCGAATAGGCTAACCCATTTTGTATGATGTGGCAGGATGGCTGAATGCAGCATATCTGGATTAGTAATTACGATATGCCCTGCTTTTCGTACAACTTGCCGGATAGCCGGGGAAGTATCTCCGTCATATGTGAAGCTTTTAATATCTATACCCATTTCATTAATAATTTCATTTAATTCGCTCTTCTGGTCTTGTGCCAAGGCTTTAGTTGGGAACAGGTAAAGTGCCCGACACGAGTCGTCTGCGGCTATAGCCTGCAATACTGGCAAATTATAGCACAGCGTTTTCCCTGAAGCTGTAGGAGTAACGGCTACAATGTTTTCACCCTTTTGCAAAGTTTCGTAGGCACTAAACTGGTGAGTATACAATTCCGTTATTCCTCTCTTATGCAAAGCTGATTTGATTCTAGCATCCACGCTTTCCGGGATCGGCTTAGTTTTGGCATCTTGCGGATCTATTTCATGCCAATTAATAATATTCTCATTGGCTTTTAATTGCTGAATCAGCTCTGAAAGTGATTTCTTTTTGAACATCGCGTTTCACCTCTTTGTATGATATTTTAGCGAATATTTGTTCGCTTTACTAGTCCTTACTTCTGGATATTGACAACAAAAATAAACCCCTCTCTTTATGAGTGGATTCGGATTAATGTATGCCCTTTGACAGCTATCAATGGATTACGTTATAGTGAACATGGATTAGATATTTAGGTAATCTTCTAAATATCTTAAACACAGTGGAATGATCTTGAAAGGAAGAAAAATGTGCTCATTGATTTAGCTTTCAAAGCATTAGCAGATCCGACAAGACGCAAAATTCTCGACTTATTGCGGGAGAGCGATTTAACAGCCGGTGGAATCGCTGACCATTTTCAAATGACGAAGCCCAGCATCTCGCATCATCTTAACCTTCTTAAGCAAGGTGAGCTTGTTACTGATGAGCGTAAGGGGCAGCATATATTTTATTCAATAAACACGGATGTTTTTCGAATAATTAGCAAATGGTTTGTTTCCTTCCAGCAAATCAAGCCTGAAGGGGATGAAGGAAATTGAGTACGAATATCATTTCTTGGCTCTTCATTGCCATAGCAGTTGCGGCAACCATAGTTACCTATTCAGACATGCCGGAACAAATGTCGATTCAATGGGATTTAAACAGTGAAGTGAAGGAATATGCCAACAAAGCGTTTGCTGTGTATCTCTTGCCCGGAGTTATGACACTCTTAACGGTTCTTCTTCCCCGTAATCAAAACTATCAGAAATTCAAATCCAGCCTGCTTATTCTTCAAAATGTATTATTACTCGGCTTGCTTAGTCTTCACGGCGTTATCCTAGCTTCAGGCTACGGACTAGAAGTGGATTTGTCAAAAATCGTTCTGCCTATGGTTGGCATCATCTTTGTAACGGTAGGCATTTACATGCCTAAATTTCCGCCTAATAATTATTTCGGCATTAAGACCGTGTATACTGTTAACAATGAAACGGTTTGGAGACTAACACATCGCGCATCAGCTAAATATTTTATCTTAGGTGGCCTGCTTATGATCGGTACAGCATTCATACCTGCCCCCTATCAAATGATTCTCTTTCTAACGATCGTCGTTATCGTAGTATTGACTTCCGTTTATTTGTCTTATCACTTTGCGAAGCATGAGAAGCAAGCATAAACGGCTGCAGCTCTATAGGTAGCTCCGTTTTATAACGATATGAAAAAAGGAGTGCAAACTAGCAATAGTTCTGCACTCCATTTCTGTTTTATTTCACTATGGGATTTTGATTCGCGATCTATCACTCAATTGCTTTTATTTGCTTTAACGTATTCGGATTGTAGTACCAAATAAATTCAAACCAAGGCGGCGCTATCGATTGGAAATGTTCCCAACTGCCAGGCAATGACTCCGAATCATTGCTTTTGACTTCACAAAAGTAATCAAGAACAAACCCTTCTTTTATTAATCCATTCATTATTCTGCTTAACGTTTGCGTATATTCTTTCGGTTCCTGTATTTTACTAAAGGACTGAGACTGGTCATAAACCCATTCCTGGTCAGGATAAGAAGTTACCGATTCATCATTATAAGGAAGCTTTAATAAGTAACCCTCTCCATTCCAATCATTATGCGTTAATCCTGAGAAAAAAGGATTGGCACACATGAGATGATATAATCCACCCTCTCTAATAATGCGAGATACTTCATGAAATACGACTCGTGAATCGGGAATAAAGGTAAGGGAATACGGATGCCAAATAATATCAAACGAATTACTGTCGAAACAAGACAAATCACGCATGTCCCCTTGATACAAACTTATTTCAACTCCATAATGTTCTGCAGCAGCTTTATCCCGTTCCAACTGGGAGGGAGAAATATCAAACACCGATACAACCGCTCCCAGCAAGGCAAATGCAGCAGACTGTTGCCCACCGCCACTTGCCAAACAAAGAACATTTTTCCCAGTTAAATCTGAGCTTACTCCAAACCGGTCCAATTCTAAGTAATCACGAGCTGACTTTTTATCAAGCTCTAGGTTTGGACGTGTGAATAATGCATTTGCTTTAGCCAGCGCTTCCCACCGTGCATAATTATATAAATAGACTTCATCCTTCATCCTTATCACCAGCCTTTTCAGCATTAATATGGATTATATCACCTTATTTACCTAAATTAACGGTAAAAATTTATTATACTAAATGATACCGCTGTTCTTATAACCGTTGTTTGATAGATGCGATCCAAAGTCATCCTGATTCATCGGGATAAATAAAAGTGGCGGTCTGATTGACCGCCACTTTTATTTATTCCTTATTGGGTTCTAATGCAGACGCACGCTTAATCTCAATCATAAGCAAATCTTGTGCGGCTCTCACCGATTCGAAGCTTAGGGCAGCCTCTGCCTCTAAGAGACTTAAATCCTCATTGCTGTAACGTCCGCTGAAATGAGTCATGACCAGCTGCTTTGCCTTCGCTGCTGCTGCTGTTGCTGCCGCTTCTGCCGTTGTGCTATGACCAAATTCATGCGCCTTCTCTTCCATACCCGCAGCGAATGTTGCCTCGTGCACAAGCAAATCAGCCCCTGCTGCCAGCCTTACAGCATTCTCGCAAGGCTTGGTATCACCTAGCACGGTAACAATTCTGCCAACATGAACAGGACCGGTTACATCCTTCGTATGCACGATCGTTCCATCCGGCGCGGCAACCGATTGGCCTTGTTTAAGTTTTCCGTAAAGTGGACCTGCAGCTATTCCCATTTCTTTCAGCTTATGAACAAGCAGCTTGCCCGGCTGATCATGCTCCGTCACGCGGTATCCGAAGCACTGCACGCGATGATCAAGCTCGCCTATCTCCACTTTTAAATGCTCATTATTATAAATTACGCCTTCATTTCCCGTTACTTCATGAATAATCAGCTCGTAGTCCAGATGCGTACCGCTCACAGCAAATACCGTTTCTATATATTGCTTCAAGCCTGCAGGACCAATGAGCTGAACCGGTGTTACGCCGCCATCAAAGGAGCGGCTGCTCAATAGGCCAGGAAGGCCGTAAATATGGTCGCCATGAAGATGAGTAATAAATATTGCTTCGAGCTTGCTGAGCTTCAGCGGCGAATGCATAAGCTGATGCTGGGTTGCCTCCCCTGCATCAAAGAGCCACCAACTGCAGCTAGGCTCAGGAAGCTGCAGCGCAATTGCTGTAACATTTCGATGCTTATTCGGCCTGCCAGCGCCTGTACCCAAAAACCATATATTCATTTGATCGTCCACCTCGCTATTTAGCAGTTTACCCGGCGCAGCCTGAAAAGAAACGAAGAGCCCTCTCCAGCTTGTTGGGACGAATGCTGGAGGGCTCCTCAAAAACCTATTTATAAGCTACAGCTTCTCAACGTTAAAATATTGTGCTTCTGGATGGGCAAATACCATCGCAGAAACGGACGCTTCCGGCTCCATCATGCAGCCTTCAGTTAATTCTACACCAATATCTTGTGGTCTCATTAAATCGAACAGCGGCTCCTGATCCTCCAGATTCGGACATGCAGGGTAGCCAAACGACACGCGAATACCTTGATAACGAGCGCCATGGCGCTGCTTCATCGTCATATCGGCAGGGTCTGGATAACCGCAAATGTCCCGCATCATATGGTGGACACGTTCAGCCATCCCCTCGGCTACTTCAAGCGCAACGGATTGAAGAGCATGAGAGCGCAAGTAATCGCCATTATCCTTCCATTCGTTGGCCAGATCCCTTATGCCGTGACCAGCGGTTACAACAAGGAAGCCTACATAATCCATTATACCGCTATCTACCGACTTCAAGAAATCAGCCAGGCACAAATACGGCTCTACTTGCTGGCGCGGGAATGTAAAACGTTTGATCTCCTGTCTCGGATCGACTGGATTGTAAATAATGACATCGTCACCCGATGACTGCGCAGGGAAGAAACGATACATGCCGTGTGCTTTAACAATTCCTTCTGTCGCTCCCTTGTGCAGAATCTCATCTACAGTCGCCTTAAGCTGAACGGCCTTCTCATTGCCTTCTTTAAGCAGTTCATCTACTTTACCTTTCAAGCCGAGGTGATGACCGAGCAGCATCTGCATATTCACATAAGGAACGATATGCGGAATAGGCACATCGCGAAGCACATGGCGCTCCAAATCCGGCGGTGTGAATACAGGTGCATCAGGCGATATTTTGGAACGGATTGCTCGAGTTAATGTAGGCATAGCCTTCTTCTCTTCCACTTCCATGCTGCCTGAAGCCTTAAAGGCTGCCATTTCCTCTTCCATAGCTGAGCGATGCGTAGGATCCATCAGCTTATTGGCAATATCGAGTCCGTCCATAGCATCCTTCGCATACAGAACAAGTCCGTCATATTCGGGACCGATTCTCGTTTTTGTAAACTTCCGCGTGAGAGCAGCTCCGCCAACTAGAATTGGCGCGTCAATGCCAGCCGTTCTTAAATCCTGCGCTGTAATGACCATCTGCTGCGCAGATTTAACGAGCAGGCCAGACAGTCCAATCGCATCAACCTTCTCATTTCGATAGGCTTCGATCAGCTTCTCAGGCGGTACCTTTATGCCTAAGTTTATAATTTTGTAACCGTTGTTTGACAAAATAATTTCAACTAGGTTTTTGCCAATGTCATGCACATCGCCTTTTACTGTAGCCAAAATAATTTTGCCTTTTACGGATGATTCGTTCTTCTCCATGAACTGCTCCAAATAATTAACGGATGCTTTCATAACTTCGGCGCTTTGAAGCACCTCTGCTACGATTAGCTCATTCCCGTTGAACAGCCGGCCGACTTCTTCCATCCCGCGCATTAGCGGTCCGTTAATAACGTCCATCGCCGAGTATTTCTTAAGAGCCTCGTCCAAATCAGGAATAAGTCCTTCCTTTGTCCCTTCTACTACGTAGGAGCCTAGACGCTCCTCCAGAGAGAGATTCGACAGCTTCTCTTTCTTCTCCACCTTCTTGTCACGGAATGCGGCAACGAAAGCAGCAAGCGTCTCATCTGTTGTATTGTAAATGAGATCTTCCGCTAAACGGCGCTCACTCTCTGGAATAGAAGCATAACGCTCCAGCTTTTCCGTGTTCACAATCGCATAGTCTAGACCCGCTTTGGTAGCGTGATACAAATAAACCGAGTTAAGCACTTCACGGCCAGCGTCTGGCAAGCCGAAGGAAATATTGCTAAGTCCCAGTATGGTTTTGGCAAGCGGGAACTTTTCCTTGATCATGCGAATGCCTTCAAGCGTCTCCACAGCCGAACCAATATATTGTGGATCTCCTGAGCCGACTGGGAACATATTCGGATCAAAAATAATATCCTGAGGGTTCATCTTGTACTTCTCGGTCAGCAGCTTATAAGAGCGCTCTGCTACTTCCATCTTCGCTTGGCGAGTGACTGCTTGCCCTCGCTCATCAATTAGAATCATAACGACAGCAGCGCCATACCGATGGATAAGCGGCAAAATTTGTTCAAACTTAGACTCGCCATCCTCCAAATTTATGGAGTTAATAATCGCTTTGCCTTGTGAATATTTAAGTCCGAGCTCAATAATATGATCATAGGTGGAATCCAGCATTAAAGGCGCTTTAATTTTCTTTACAACCTGAGGCAAAAATTGATGGACGGCATAGGCTTCATCAATATCGGTATCCTGCAGGTTAATATCAATGACATGTGCTCCGCCTTTTACTTGCGCCCTTGCTATTTCGGATGCTTCATCGAACTTTTCTTCCTTCAGAAGCCGTTTGAATTTGCGAGATCCCGAAATGTTCGTACGCTCGCCGATCATGATCGGACGATTCTCGGGCTCAATAAATACCGTTTCTATACCGGATACAGCATCGGGATGCTCTCCCATCTTCGTGCGCGGCGCAAATTTCGCCATCGTTTCAGCCATAACCCTAATATGCTCAGGTGTCGTTCCACAGCAGCCTCCGGCGATATTAAGCCAGCCTTGCTCAGCGAAAGCTGACATTTTCTTCGCAAGCGATTCTGGAGATTCATGATAATGACCATTCTCATCCGGCAATCCGGCATTTGGGTAACAGCTTATTGCGGCATTCGCAATGTCACTTAATGTCCGCAGGTGGTCCCGCATAAATTCCGGTCCTGTAGCGCAGTTCAGACCGATCGAAATTGGCTTCAAATGCTCCAACGAAATATAGAAGGATTCAATCGTTTGACCAGCCAGCGTTGTACCCATCGGTTCAATTGTGCCAGAGATCATGATCGGAAGCTCTTTGCCCAGCTTATCGAACGCATTGCGAATCCCGATGCTGCCCGCTTTGACGTTTAGCGTATCCTGAGACGTCTCCAGCAGCAGCGCATCAACATCCCCTTCAATTAAAGCTAGCGCTTGCTCGTAGTAGCTCTCTACAAGCTCATCAAACGTAACACCGCCGGTAACCGACAGCGTTTTCGTTGTGGGACCCAGAGCACCTGCAACGTAGCGAGGTTTGTCTGGCGTACTGAATTTATCGCAAGCATCGCGTGCCAGCTTGGCTGCTGCTAGATTCAGCTCTCTCGCCTTCTCTGGAATATCATAATCGGCCAATACAACACTGGTTGCACCGAATGTGTTTGTTTCAATAATATCCGCGCCTGCTTCAAGATATTGCTCATGTATAGATTGAATAACGTCAGGACGAGTTAGAACAAGCATTTCATTGCAGCCGTCCAGCTCTACCCCGCCAAAATCTGCTTCATTTAAGTTAGCCTGCTGAATCATAGTACCCATTGCGCCGTCCAAAATAAGAATGCGTTCTTGCAGCGCTTGTTGAATGGTTGTTTTCGACAAGTTGTTACACCCTTCCCCAAAATCATTAACCAATAGTTTATCAGAATGCCTGATGTGTGAAAAGGTAAATCCATCGACAATCCCTTTTTTTTGATTTATAATAATTATATCATTTAATTTCTATAGGAAAAGAGGGAATGTTCATGGCTGAAATAAGAATTCGAAATACTGAGGAACGGATTCAAGGTGAAGACAATGTCCGTGCATTTCTAGAAAAGCAAGAAGTACTGTATGAGCATTGGAATCCAGCTAAGCTGCCTGAGAGCTTACAACAGAAATTTACTCTCTCCGATGAAGAGAAACAACAAATTTTAGCGACATATGATGAAGAAATTCATGATCTTGCTGTGCGTCGCGGCTATAAAACATGGGATATTATCGCATTGTCAGACGCAACACCGAATCTTGATGAGCTGCTCAAAAAATTCGAAAACGTGCATACGCATACCGAAGATGAGGTTCGAGCAATTACAGCTGGCCGCGGCATCTTCATTATTAAAGGTACAGACGATGTTGGCTACTTTGATGTAGAGCTTGAAGCTGGCGATGTCATTTCCGTACCAGAATACAAACCGCATTTCTTCACCCTAATGGATAATCGCCAGATCGTAGCTGTCCGTCTATTCATTGAAACGGAAGGCTGGATTGCGCATCCATTCGCTGATGAGAAATTCGCATCAAACAAAGCGTAGTATTGATTTAAAACAATGCAAGCCCCTCGATAGCAGCAATTGCTGACTACGAGGGGCTTTTTAGCAGCAAGAACGCTTCAGCTGATTGCGCTTCTGCTTTATTTTACGAATCAAGCAGCTGTAGCAGCTCCTCTAAATGCTTAATTTCATAAGCTGGCACAATCTCATCCGTACGTGTTGCACCGTGGCGATTAATCCAAACGGATGTCATGCCAATCGTGTTCGCACCTAGAATATCTGTCGTGAGCTTATCTCCAACCATTATCCCATGATCGGTCTCCACGCCTAAACGGTCAAGCGCATGCTTGAATATAGCAGAAGCAGGCTTACCTTCGCCAAACTCGCCTGAAATAATAATATGATCGAAATAAGGAAGAAGTTCAGGCACCCCGGCAAGCTTTTCTCTTTGCAAATCAGGCGACCCGTTTGTTAATAGCAATAGCTTATATTTTCCTTTCAATGCGTCAAGCACACGGAAAGTTTCTTCGTATACGATAGGACGCGAACGTCTCTCCGCTGGAAATTGTTCAGCAAGCTTCGCTCCAAGCTCCTCGTCATGAATGCCAAGCACTTGAAGGCCTTGCGTCCAAGCCGCTTTACGATAGCCAGGCGCCAGCTTCTCAAGCTTGCGGAATTCGTCCTGCTCGCCTTCGAGAAAATTAGCCCAGAGGCCCTCGAAAGGATTAATTCCAATCATTTTGGTGAATGGGAACGTTTCATACGATTCATAAAGCGCTCTTGCTTCGCGGCGAACCGCTTCTTCAAGCGCAGCTGGATCAACACCAACTGCGTCTGCTGCTGCTTGACAGGTTGCCGCAAAGGCTTCCTTTACACTGCGGTCATCCCACAGCAATGTATCATCGAGATCAAATAATACTGCTTGTTTAGCCATCGTTGTCGGAACTCTCCTGCCTATTATTTTTGCTGAAAAGCAATTCCGTTCGTTTGTGCGAACTGCTTGAGCTTCTCGCCTATTTCTTCTGTTGGATACCTGTTCGTCAATTTGGAGAATACCCAATTGGCGCCTTTTTGCTGCTCTACGATCACATAACCCTTTTGAACAACAATCCCTTTAATCGCAGCTGCCGACAGCTTTTTGTCGCCTGTCATTTTCCGTGTTTGCACGTAATCCTTGCCAATCGTGATATAAGGTCTGCGGAAGAAGAAAACCATAGCAAGCAAAATATAACAGCCTACCGTTATCCAAAACATCGTATCCATTTGGAATCCGGGCGAGTTTTGCATCAGAATGACGTACACCCCGATGAACAAAATTAATAATATCGGAGCAATAAAATTGCGGCCGACGATTTTATCCGATTTTTCACCATTTAAAACCATTTTACCATTACCTTGCTTCTTGCGCTTTTTGTTGACCTCACTCATATTTTTGCGCACTTTGCGCTCCCAAGAACGTGACAAGCTGACACTCCTCCTAATTATAAACCCTACTAAAACGGCCTGCGAAATTTATCGATAAATCGGTTCGGATAATCCTCAGCCAGAGCGCTCACTTCTTCCAGCCGATTCCAAGCCTCGATTGGCATTTCCCAGCCGATGGCACCCATATTGTCTTCAAACTGTTCCAATGTGCTCGCACCAAATATAGGCGAAGTAATGCCTTCACGCTGCAGCAGCCATCTCAGGGCAACTTGAGCAGGTGTTTTTCCAAGCTCTTCTGCCGCTTCAAGCAATGCGTCCAAAATAACAAAGTTTTTGTCCAGCGCGCGATTAACCCATGCACTCTCGCCGACTTTCGAAGTCAATCGACCCTCTTTCGGCTCATTACGGTCATAACGGCCGGTCAAGAATCCTCCGCCAAGCGGAGCCCAAGGAATAATGCCAACCTTCTCCTCTAAACAAAGCGAAAGCATCTCACGATCCATTTGTCGGCTGACCAAGCTGTATTGAGGCTGAATGGATACAAAACGAACATAGCGGTTTGCATCGCTATATGCGAGTGATTTCATCAGCTGCCAAGCAAAAAAGTTGGAACAGCCTATGTAACGCACCTTGCCAGAGGTTACGAGATCATCCAATGTACGGAGAGTCTCTTCAATGGGTGTAGCATGATCCCATACATGCACCTGATATAAATCAATATAATCCGTTTGGAGACGCTTCAGGCTAGCCTCCACGCCGTCCATAATATGCTTGCGGGACAGCCCTACTCCATTGATATCGTCGGAGGTTTTCATTCTAACCTTCGTAGCCAGTACGACCTCCGAGCGTTTATTCTTGATCGCTTTGCCGACAATTTCCTCCGATCGACCGCTTACATATACGTTCGCCGTATCAAGAAAATTGCCTCCGCGATCCACAAAACGATCGATCATGTCGATGGAAGCCTCTTCACTAATAGAGTTTCCAAAAGTCATTGTGCCAAGACAAAGCTCGGAAACAGCCAGTCCACTTTTGCCTAATAGATTATATTTCATCTAATCACCCTTCCCCTGGATATTAAATGAGAGCCTATTGCGTAAATTTAATGCTTCGTTTCTTCGTCACCGTCTACAATTGTAATGGTTTCTAGCTGCTGGCGAAAGTTACCTTTGAAAATATCTAAATATTGGCGCCTGAGCTCCGCTCTTTCCGTGATTTCAGCATCCGTTAAGCCGGATGTTTTATTTTTACGAGAAAGCTCGTTGATTCGCGCTATAATTTTATCCATTTCCATAACTTAGGTTCACTCCTCTCATGCTGAAAAATACTCTAACCTCTACTTTGACATTTCAACCGTTCAGTTGTCAAGATTATGAGAGGTGAAGAGGCTGTCATGGATGCTCTTTCTTCATTATTGCAGAACAACCTGATCGCCTTCCTTCAAGCCTTCCAGCACTTCCGTAAACTCTGCCGTTTCCATTCCAATCTTAATATCCCGGCGCTCATATTGTCCGTTCCCAAGATCAAACATGACAAAATGCTTGTCCTGCTCACGCGATATGGCAAGTGTAGGAACAACCGTAGCCATCTCCTTACGTTCCGTTTCAATAGCACCATTCAGGCTGAGGCCAGCAATCAAATACTCATTCGGCTCCAGTACAATAACAACTTCAAACTGTGCGGCTTGATCCAGGCTATTTTGATCGGAACCCGTTTTGGCGAATTTCGACACCTTAAGCACTTTGCCCGCAAGATTTAATTGCTTCATGGCATTCATCTTTACTTGAACAGACATTCCTTCCTTTATACGGAAAATATCCTGTTCGCCAACTAATGCGATGAATTGCAGCTTGTTCAAATCGACTACCTTACCAACATATTCATTATTTCCAAGCGCTTGTGGACGTTTATTCGGATTATCAAAAAGAAAAATACCTGTCGCTGGGGACCGATAGACAGATTCATTTAACATTTTCTTCTTCTGCTGAAGCTCCTTTGCTTGAATAGAGTTGGTTACTTCATTAAGCTCTTTCGTTATGCGGTTCATTTCCTTCTCTACTAAAGTCCGCTTTCTTTCTTCCTCTGACGTTTCAAGCGCCTTCGAGTCATCATTCAACTGACTCAAATAATCGCTAAGCTCTCCCTCAAGCTTCGCTTTGCGTAGAACAGCTTCCATTTGAGTAATTTCATTCTGGACCGCTCTTTGATCCATTGTAAACAGAATATCGCCCTTCTTTACCTGCTGTCCATCTACTACAGTCCAGCTTGACACCTCTGAGCCATATGGTGCATACACAAGTGTTTCTTGCTCATACAGTGATTTTCCCTTTACCTCTACCTTATTTACTAGTGTTTCTTTTTTCACTTGAAACGTAATGGGCTGGTTATCGGTTGTGATCGCGACAGGTGCTGATGGATTTCCCAATTTATAAAGACCAAAGCTAATTCCAATTAATATTAGACCGATAATAATCCACTTTATTTTCTTCTTCATTATTATTCTCCCTTTTATTTAGTTTCATTAGTCCCGTCTAATAGCCGTCAAAGCATCGGTTTTTGATGCACTGATAGCGGGATAGATACCGGACAATACACCTGTTGCTATAGCGAACAACATGCCAATCGGAATGGTTGTTATTGGAATGAAGATAATAACCGCATCCTGCTCATCGGAGAATGATCGAATCAACCCGTTCATGCCCCATACGATCCAATAGGAGAATAATACGCCGAGCAAGCCACCTAACAGTCCAAGCAGCGCAGCCTCAACGATGAACATATTTCTAATCTGGCCTAAATTAGCCCCAAGTACCTTCATAATCCCTATTTGACGACGGCGTTGATAGGTAGACATGGTCATCGCAACGACGATGGAAATAGAAGCGATAATAAGAATAAACACGCCGATGCCAAGCGCGGCTGCTTTTATGATTTTGAATTCATTCGCAAGTCTTTCCTTTTGATATAAATTCGTTGAAGTGGATACTGACAGCTTCTTGATCTGATTCTCGATCTTCTCGATATATTTCTGATTCTCTACCTTCACAACGATATGATTGTAAGTCTCGTTCTCATCTTCGCCAAGCCGCAGCTCTTTCTTCAGCATTCTCGCTGTTTCAAGCGAAACATAGCCCTTCTTATCATAAAGCAAGTTTTCCTCACTGGCGCCAGTAGGCTTCTTAAGCACGCCGATAACGCGTAGCGGTCTGCTAATTACTTCCCCTGTCGATGAATAATAGCGCAATTGCACCTGCTTCTGATATAAAGCAGTGAGCATCTTATTCAGATTCTTATACTGCTGGTATAAGGCGTCATCATAAGGGTTTGCATTTATTTGCTCTTGCAAGCTCTTTCTTGTCTCTTCATCGATTAGACCCAGCGTTGCGCCGTAGTTAAGAACAATAGCTCCCGTCAGATCAGAAGGGGCTCCTTGCAGAAACTCATTGCCGAAATCAGTGAGTTTATCTAGATCCGTTCCTATAATTTCGGTCTGGAACTGAGAAGTCAGGTTGTCAAGCGTAAACACTTCCATATAATTAAGCTGCAAATAGAGAGCAGCCGCTTGAACATGCTCGATCTGCCGCATAATATTTAGCTTTTGTTCAGTCAGCTTCCCCTGCTTGAGTGTTTCAGAATCAATGGAGGATGAATCCCCGCCCCTTGAAGCCCCATTGCTGGCAGTAACCGTAATTTCATCCATCTTCAAATAACTGTTCATCTGTTTCTCGATATAAAGCTGAGCGGATTCGCCAATGCTCATGGCTACAATAATTGCGGCGCAGCCAATGGATATTCCTGCTACACATAAAGCGGTTACAACCTTTCGCCTTCTCACTTGATCCCATGATAATCGAGTGATATCACTAACTCTCACTATGTATTCCTCCTATTAGTATAGGTTCAGCAGCCGGCCCCTGATCAGTTACCAAGTAACCATCACGCAGCGTAATAATCTTCTGCGTATGGTCAGCTACCTCCCGCTCATGCGTAACGATGATAAAGGTAGTATCCATCGTTTGGTTCAGACGTTTCAGAATCATAATAATTTCTTCCTCTGTCTTGGTGTCCAAATTTCCTGTAGGCTCATCAGCAAAAATAACAGATGGCTCCGTAATTAATGATCTTGCAATACTTACACGCTGCTGTTGGCCGCCGGATAGCTGAGACGGGTACAGTTCCGCTTTGTCGGGAATACCAACCTGCTCCAACAAGGCCAGCGCTTTATGCTTGCGCAATGCAGGATTAATGGATTGAAACACTAGCGGAAGCTCGACATTCTCCCTAACCGTCAAATTAGCGATAAGCTCATACGCTTGAAAAATAAAGCCGATATGCTTGCGTCGAAACTCAGCTAACTGATTCTCATTCATCGATACGATATTATGGCCTGCAATATAAATATTTCCTTCTGTGGGCTTCATCAAGCCAGCCATCAGATTAAGCAAAGTAGACTTTCCAGATCCAGAACTGCCCAGCAATGCGATCATCTCACCCTTATTTACATGAAAGCTGATCTCTTGCAGTACAACGGTTGATTCATTCCCATTCTTAAAAGAATGAGATAATTGTTCTACACGTAACAATATCGCTCTCTCCTCTCAGTACCCCTCTTAATAGACGTTAATTAAGATTGTAAGCCCTGCAGTTCACACAAAAAAACTTTCTAATTTAGATAGATTAATTACAATCTACCTACTTTAGAAAGCTTATATATGGATTTAACTTATTTATTATATTGTAAATTTGTTCTAATTTATATGGCTGGAATAATAATTTTCTGTCCCGGTTTAATATTAACGGATTCCAGGCCGTTTCTATCTTTAATCATAAATATAATATACCTAATATCATGGCTGTCATCGGAATAGCTGCTCTTGGCAATTCCCCAAAGCGTATCACCTGGATTTACAATTACAACACGCTCATCCGCAGAGGCTTCCATAGGATGGCTGCCCAATGCAACTGTTCCCATAATGAGAAAACTGGTAAATAAAAGGACGAACAAGGCAGAGCTAACTATAATCTTAAGAAGATGCCGTTTAATAAACAGCTTAGCATTACGCTTCATATATACGACCTTGTTATCTTCTTGCTTATGGATCGTTCTATAAAAACTTGGACTAGTTATCATTATCCACACCCCAAACGTTTGTTCTGTTTTTAGAATACACGAACAAACGTTTGGTGTCAACAGAAAATACGAACTTCTGTACTGGAGAACTTATGTTTGTACGAACTCCGGTTCTATGTTATAATTTTCTACAAATCTACTAATGGAGTGATCGCAGTGTCGAAGATTTCTAACCGACAACATTCGATTCTTGAATTTATTAAGAATGAAGTCCGGGAGAAAGGCTATCCACCCTCCGTTCGAGAAATCGGCGAGGCTGTTGGATTATTGTCCAGCTCAACCGTTCATGGTCATTTGGACCGATTGGAAAAGAAAGGTCTTATTCGCCGGGATCCAACCAAGCCTCGCGCTATCGAAATTTTAGATCAAGATGGGGTTAATGGAATTATTACACCATCTGTTGCTAATGTACCGATTGTAGGTAAAGTTACGGCCGGTGTTCCTATTACGGCTACTGAAAATATTGAAGAATATTTCCCGCTCCCCTCCCATATCGTAGGTGACAGCAGCGTGTTTATTTTAAGTGTTATGGGCGAGAGCATGATTGATGCCGGCATTCACGATGGAGATTATGTCATCGTACGTCAGCAGCAAACTGCTAATAACGGAGAAATTGTTGTTGCCATGACCGAAGACGATGAAGCAACGGTGAAAACCTTCTATAAAGAAAAGAATCATATTCGTCTACAACCGGAGAACTCCTCCATGCAGCCGATTCTGCTTCAAAATGTAACTATTTTGGGCAAAGTCATTGGACTTTTCCGCGATATTCATTAGTCGACACTTCGTTTATACATAAAGAAAAGGCTGAATCCATGCATAAGCATTCTGGATTTAGCCTTTTTTTTATTTGCTCTGATCATTAATGCTTTTGAATCCACATTAATCATACATAATTGCTCATAATTTCCTGCTTCTATCCCCCGATTTAATAATGATATCAATAAAACCTGATTGACCGCGCATATTCTGATTATCCGACACCTCAATCATTGTCTCAATTATTATTTGCTTGCGCTCTTTTCCGTTCAGCTTAACCTCATATGGAGCATGGTTGTTCATAAGAGAGACCATCGAATTAATATTGCTGGATTGATTCACAAATTCAACCGTAAATTCAACATCATCGCGGCTGTAATTCTCGAAAGGAAGCTTACATACGCCATAGAGCGTATTATTATTGGACATTTCGAAATCGCATTTACTTAAACGCTGCTCATAGGATATGGCATATATGCCAGTTGCGATGGTCTTCTGGTATGCCTGAATTAAGAATGGCGGAAATAAATTCATGATTACGATAGCAAGCAATATGAAACGAACATGATATTTGCTTAACGATCTTGCAAGAAAATAGAAGCTGATTAATAGTAATATTAAAGAAGCAAGCCCGACGTACTGGATTCCATTAACTGATTTAACGGGTATATTAAAAACGGAAGTAAGGGTTTCGCCATAAGGATTGGAGTTCGGAAATGGAAAGTTGAATACTATAACTACAAGGAAAAGAATGATTGCGGTCGATAATGATTGTTTATCTTTTATCAAATGTGAATCACAGCCCTTCCAACGAATTCATTCCGAAAGCATCACAACGCAATTGATCAATCCGTTCAACTATTGTATAATTTTAACACAAGTTTGGTTATCGTGTTCTCTTTAAATTTTGAAAATTCATACGACAAACGCCTCTGCGAAAGCCGCAGAGGCGTTTGTTTGAAGGAGATGAACTAATAAGTCGGCCATCCGGATGAATCCCAATTCAAGTCGCTAATCAATAATTTAGGTGCGCCATTTGCTTGGGCATCGTAAGCATGTCTCGCAATCACGTTATTATTGTATATATCCTGACCACCCGGGCCTTTCCACCTGCTGTTTCCTGCATCTAATATGGTTCCGCCACCATTTAACATATTGACTCCGTTTTTATCTAAATAAGGACCTGTTATGCTAGTTGACCGTCCATAAGCAATTTTGTATGTGCTGTTAACACCTTGACAGCATGAATCGAAAGATGCGAACAAATAGTAATATCCATTTCGATAAGTAATAGAAGGCGCTTCAATTGCTCCATTGTTATTCGGTCTAGAAGCTATGGAATAAATGGTCCCCGTCGGTTTCATTGTTGTTGGATTTAATTGAGTCAATTTAATTCCGCTCCAGAATGAGCCGAAGGCAAGCCATGGGTTTCCAGAAGCATCAATCGTTAAATTCGGATCAATTGCATTATAGTTATTTGCACTCGTCGTTCGAAGCACCAGCCCATCATCTCTCCAAGAGCCTGCACCAATGCTTGTAGCAGAGGCTAAACCAATTGCAGAAGTGTTGGAACCGAACGTGGAGATTGAATAATACAGCCACACCCTGCCGTTATACAGCTGCACGTCAGGCGCCCATATATCATTTTTAGACTGATTAGGGACATACGTGCTCCACCAAGATAGCGGAGACAAGAATATTTGCGGAGCACTAGTCCAATTCAAACCATCATTAGATCTTTTCACCTGAATTCCTTGTCCAGTTGAAAAGGTATACCAAGTGCTCCCCTCCTTAATAATAGAAGGGTCGTGCACACCAATATCACCAGTCAAATTCCAAAATGCAGCATAAACGGTGCCCATCAAAGCGAACGATAGGACAACAGTAAAAAATGTGATTAAGATCCGTTTTTTCCTCATAATTCCCTCCAATTAATTTGGATTTCGAGCGAAATGACAGCGTTTTCAAAAAGGAAACGAAAACAAATTTGCCCAATCAAAATAGGAGCGCTCCTCCTTTCTTTTTCATAAAAAAGTAAGTTATTACATCTTCTATTTTCATGAATTTTCCCCTTATTTGTCAACGATTAAGTGCTATTGCGGTTGTTTTCAAATGATGTTAAATTGAGGATTATTTCTTGTCATTTGGAAGTGCAATCATGATTTCCACGCCTTTTATTCGGTTTAAATATTCACGTTTGGCTTTATTGTCGGTAATAAGCGTATGTATATTTTCGATTTTGACCGAAGTGGCAATCGAACGTCTGCCGAGCTTTGTATAGTCAACTAAAGCAACTGTTCTTCTAGCATTAGCAGCCATCCTTTTTTTCAGCTCTGCTTCGTATAAGCTAAAGTCAGTCATTCCTTCTTCTATACTGATTCCTTCGGCAGAGGTGAAGAACAGGTCGGCATAAATCCCCTCCAGCAAGCCTTTTCCGAGAATGCCTTCTACTGTCTTTGATCCAGAGCGTAGCACGCCTCCTACAATAAGAACGTTTATCCTGGGATTTTGATTCAGAATCATTGCCGCTTCAAGTCCGTTAGTCACTACGGTCAAATAATCGCATTCGATCAGCATCTTGGCAAGCTCAAGCACAGTTGAGCTTGCATCGAGAATAATACATTGCCCCTTTGTGACTAGCCGAGCTGCCTCTTGTCCGATCGCCTGCTTCTCTATGTAATTCAGCTCACTTCGTGTAGCGGTATGCTGCTCACGAAACATTGATTTCTTCCTAGCTAGAACCGCACCTCCATGCGTTCTTTCCACTATTCCTTCTTCCTCGAGCATGCGAAGGTCAGTCCGCAGTGTCCCTTCAGATACATTCATAACTAATGCTAACTCCTTGATTACCAATTGCTCATGCTTCTGCAGCCATTCAACAATCTTGTCTCTTCTTTGAGATGCGAACATAACAAGACTTCCTCTCAGAATTTTATTGGTATCAATAAAATCAGTATACAACGGCAAATAACAACAAAACACAATAAATTTCAATTACAAACGAAGTTCATTCCATTCAACTAGAATAAAAAAACCGTATCGCTAATTCGATACGGTTTTTATCTTTTGTTTTGGTTTTGCCCGCATTGCATCGAAGTCAGGCAGCTCATCCCTTCAAAGCTCCTGCCGTAAGTCCACCCGTAATTTGCCGTTGGTACAGTACATACATCAGGATGACGGGAATCATCGAAATAGCTAAACCCGCAAACAAAGGCCCCCACTCCGTCCTGTACTGCATTTCAGCTTGCATAATCGCGATTCCGACCGGAACGGTATACTTCTCAGGGTCATTAATCAATACAGTGGCCATTATATATTCATTCCAGACCGTTAAAGCGTTCATGATTCCGACTGTAACCAGTCCCGGTTTGGACAACGGCAGCATAATACGGAAGAAAATCCCGTAATTCGAGCTTCCATCTATGGTTGCAGCTTCCTCCAGTTCCCTCGGCAGCGTCTTGTAGAAGCCTACCAAAAAAAAGATAGCGAATGGAAGTATGCCGATCGTACCGACAGAATAAACCAGCATTAGACCAAACAATGAATTGGATAGATGGAGATCGCTCAACAGAAAGAATAACGGAATTAATCCGAGCGTTGTCGGGATCATCATAGACGCTACATATATAAAATAAAGAATCCCTCTTCCTCGGAATGTATATCGAGCCAATATGTATGCTGTCGTCGCGGCTAATATCATTGACACGGCTATACTTCCGACTGTGACCATGATCGAATTAAAAAAATAATCGCCAAAGTGTGCACGGCTCCATACATCTGCGTAATTTCCAAAGCGAAATAGGGTTGGCAAATCCCAAGGCTTCCCCAGCATGACTTGTTGATTATCCTTTAAAGAGGTTAAAAATGTCCAAAGGACAGGGTATATGACAATGATTGTCCAAAGCAAAAGGATAAGACGCACTATAGATTTCGACAGGTATAGCAGCGGCTTTTTGGTTGAAAGCACATTCATTCTTTCACCTCATTACATTTCTATAGTGTCCCGATGAAGAATACGGTTAATAAGCAAAGTTGTGATTAAGGATAATACTAGAATCAGAACACCAATAGTTGCCCCATAACTGAGATGATATTGTTTGAAGCCCATTTGATACAAATAATAGCCTAAAACTTGCGTTTGATTATCGGGACCACCGTCTGTCATGAGCTTCACGATGATGAATGAACCGTTCAAGGTTGTTATGACAATGTGTATAATGGATGTTTTGAACTGCTCCCAAATAAGCGGAAGAGTAACTCCCGTGAACTGTTTCCATTCATTTGCGCCATCAATGCTCGCCGCTTCATACAAGGAGTTGGGAATCCCTAGAATGGATGCAATTATGAGAAGCATATAGAATCCGATTCCAGCCCATACACTTGGAGGAAGAAGCGACCAAATAGCAAGATTGGGCGATCCCAGCCAGTTTATTTCTATTGGATTTTTGGTAAACAGCGATAAGAATGCATTCAGAAAACCAAGCGATGGATTATAAATAAAGCTCCAAAGCACTCCGATAACGACAACAGATATAATGTTCGGAAAGAAAAAAATAATGCGATAAAATCCATATTCCTTGAGCCTGAGCCGAGTTAAAGCTACGGCAAAGAACGTAGCAAGCAGCATGATAAGGATGACCTTCCAGAAGATGAGAAAGTAATCATTCTTGATCGCAGTCGGAATAATGGAATCAGAAAATAACTCCTTATAATTATTAACGCCTATGAAATTCATCGTTTCCGACCCGCCTGACCAATCGAAGAAGCTTAAATATAATCCACGAATTAAAGGATAAATGGTGAATAAAGCAAATAAGGCTAATGTCGGGAGCAGAAAACTAAGTATAAACAGTCTTCGGCTCCATACACTTGTCATGCTCATTTTCTTCTTAATTGAAATCATGTCTATTGCCTCCCTTTAGATTTGAATAACAATCAGAGGAACGAAGTCCCTCTGATTGTCAGTATGAAGAGAGGATAATGATTATCGCGCCTTGGCAGCTGCCTTCTCCATTCGATCGATCCATTCATCAGGTGTAATCGTTTTTTGCAGCAAGGCGATCGTCGCATCATTTTGCGCTTGCTCGAGGTCCGCATTTAATTTGAATACAGGAGCAACAATTGTGTCGCTTCCGTTGAAATAGTTCATCGCTTTTTTGACAACATTGCTTGCTCCGGAGGATTCTAGATCTGCTTTGACATTCATTAAAGCACCTGTAATCTCAGCCCACCGAACAGCGGCTTGCTTCGTGAATATAAATTCGATAAAGGCTTTTGCAGCATCGGGATTTTTTGCTTTCTTTGCGATCGCAATATTGCTTGTATATGGAATCGCTATAAATTTGCCGCCAGCATTTTGCATGACAGAAGGAATAAATCCAAATTTAAAGCCTGCTGGTACATCCTTGCTCATTTCATTCTCCAGCCACAAACCATTAGGAATCATAGCATCCTTATGCTGAAGGAACAGCATTTGCGAATCCGTATGGTTCATTCCGTAAGATGCATTGTCAAAATAACCTTTATCACGCATATCAACCAGCTTGCTTAACGTTTTCTTGACCGCATCATTATTGAAGGAGCCTTCCTTCGCCGCTTCCTGATCCTTCAGAATTTGCGGATTATCGCCATTCTCGGCTACAAATCCCGAATTCAATAGTCCACCAACGATGTAGTAGGGATATTTGCCTGTATGAATATATGGATTAATTCCTGATGCTTTAATTTGTTCACTCGTCGCCATGAAGCTTTCCCAGTCCTGAGGAACAGTCCAGCCTTTGTCTTCGAAGAGGCTGGCATCATAGAACGTCCCCCATGAACCGAATACCAATGGAATCGTATAGTTCTTCCCACCAAAGTCCTGAGGCGCCGCAATTAAATTGCTGACAAGATTTTCACCATCTACATTATTTGCTTGCTTCACCCAATCCGTAATCTCCATCAATTGATCATCCTGGACCATTTGTGTTTCGTTGGAACCCGCGCCGTCGATGTATACGACATCAGGCGGATTTCCTTGAATCCAACGCGGCTTCATTTGTTCGTTGATTTGGGAGCCGGCAGATTGCTTTATTTTCAAGTCGGGATATTTCTCCTGAAATTCACCAATTACTTCTTTCCACCATGCATCGCCATATCCGCCAACGAAATATTGGATTTCGAAATCTCCCGAAATCTTCGGCTCTTCTGCAGGCTTTTCCGATTCCTCAACCTTCGGAGTATCCGTGGGTTTTGTGCTTGGTGGAGTGTTAGTTTCCTTTGCACCACTGCAGCCCGATAACGCTAACAGAACGATAAAAAATACCATCCCCCAAGCCGCTCTTTTCTTGAACTTTTTCCCCATTTCATGTAAGCCTCCCTTATAGTATCGTTACTGCTTCCTATAGTAATTCTCTTTTCTGAATCTGGCTGCATAACATCCATTGTGTTTCCTCATTATAAAGTTGTAACTGTCTATCCACATGATATCTTTTGATGTGAATATGATGTTTTTTGTTCTGATCTTTGTCCCTTGACGACTGAAGAAGTCATCCAGATCGTAAAAAAAGATTGCCATACACTCACCAATGGAGGACAAGGCAATCTCTTATTCATATATGATGCAAATGAGTTTTCATTCCGGATTCTCACCTTATTCCCGGACCTTTGTCTTTCTCTTTCCGATAGGCTACAGGACTCAGCCCTGTTACCTTCTTAAATATTCGGCTGAAATGCTCGGGGTTGACATATCCAACCTTCTCCGCAACATCATAAATTTTAAGTCCATTTTCCAAGCCTTCCTTCGCTTTTTCAATCCTTAGGTTCGTTAAGTAAGCAATAAAGTTAACGCCTGTTTCTTTCACGAATTGCTTACTTAAATAGCTTTCACTTACACCAACAATCTCACTAATATTCGATAAATGAATATCCTCATCGTAATTATTTTCAAGAATAGCTTTTGCTTTCGCTACAATCGGACTGAGCCAAGCTGCATGACATTCTGATTTGGGATGCAGCTTCTCATACAGCATAGCTAGAAACAGCTCGACCCACTGAACAGTTTCATTCCATGTTTCCATATTACGGACATGCTCAACGGGATGAGGAAATTTTTCGTGAAGCTGATCCCAAGACACTCCGCTTTGGTGAATCAATGATCCCGCTTCCCAAATCAAATCACTGAGTGCTGACTTAATGTGATCCGGCGAAGAGGGAAACCATTCAACTAACTGCTCAAAGCCAAGCTGAAGCCTTTGCTTCCATAACGTATGGTCGCTATCCTTCAACGCTCTCAGCAGTTCTGCCTTGAATGGAGCCCATTCTTCTTTCCAATCACCCGCTTCTATACGTATGGGTCTTTCGGCCTCGGGATATAGCAATCGGTCATAGCCATGAAAGAAGCTAAGGATGGACAGCCGCTCAGCATGTCTGAACAATCGATTCCAATGCATAATGCCGCTCGCGATATCGCTGATCCCAATCGATAAGTTAAGGTTCAAAAACTGCCGCAGCCTGATTTTCACGTCGGTCAGCATCATATGGGTCAATCTTCTAATAGCAAGCTCACTGCATTGCTCAGGAAAGGTGAAAAATAGTGTGTAGTGGCGATCATCATGACGGCAAACGGAGCATACTCCTTCATTCCTGTCTCTATTGGTTACCGTTCGAATCGTTTGCAATACCATCCGATGAATATGCTCGAATTGAATCGGCTGTGACATTCTGATTAATGCTACAACCTGATTCTTCTCACCCATATGCTTCAATACAAAGTCGAGGCCATGTTTCAAGTCTTCTTCCTGTTCATAATCCGATAAATCTGAAGCACTTGACAAGGAAAGCCGATGTAATATGGAGCAGACAATGGCTTCTTCGTTGTCTTCCACCGGCTGTATAGAAACGGAGGCGATTTGGCGCCTATTTAATTCATCCACCGTTTTTTGCAGTACTGGCGCGATATAGGTTTCATCTAATTTCGCTTTAAGCATATAATCGAAAGCCCCAAGTACAAATGAATCCCTCACGTAACTGAAATCACCATAAGCACTGAGCATAATGATCAGCGGCTGACGAACAAACAATGCGCTACGAAGAGCCATAAGAAGCTCCACGCCATTCATACGCGGCATTTGAATATCTGCTAATATAATATCAACATCCTTATGTTCCTTTAGAAGGTCTAGCGCTTCCTCCCCATCGCCAGCTTCCCCAACCACTTCAATATCCGTTGAAGCTATTGAAATATACTCCCGAAGTGCCAATCTAGCTAAAGGTTCGTCATCTACGATGAAAGCTTGATATTTCGCCATCATACTTCCCCCTTTTGATCTACCTTTCAACATATAAAGGAACTTACTGATTATTATGAACGTATTGAACTGCCCTGCTCCAATTTTCATTCATATTTTTCACTATTTCGGATACGTCTGCTCCTGCAAATATTTCTTGCGCCATTTTCTTCTCATCATAATGAGCAATGTTTTTCACTTTGATAAATTTCTCATCTAATCCTTGATACATAAATGGTTCGAATGGGTGGCTGCTATTCACTTTATTAAAGAAGGGCAAGGCCGCATCTACATCGGTTAAAGTTGATGAGTTTTGTGAATTGTTAATATAAGCTTGATAGACATTATGACTGAACATCCACTCAAGGAATGCAACGGCTTCTTCGGTGTTCTTAGAATTTTTGTTAATGGCCATATATTGATCAGGAATAGTGACTGCTTGCAGACGTTCTTTTGTTGTTGCTCTCCAAGGCAAGACGAATGCATCAATATCTTCATCGCTATTTACTTTAGACATATGGTCTGAATAATACCATTGTCCAAGCGCGATCATGGCAGCTTGATTGGATTGGAACAACTGCGTGGCCTGATCAAAATTAATGCCAAGCGCATCAGGCCCTGCGAGCTTTTGCTCCGCAATCGTCTTGAGCATATTCGCGGCTTTCTCAAAGCCAGAGCCCTTTCCGAACGGCTCTTCAATCGTTGTCAGATTGGATAAATATTTCTCATCCTCCGTTAAGATAGGAGGACCAAACTCGATAAAAGGATAAAAGGTCCACTCATCCTTGCCTCCAATCGCAATTGGGATATACTTGCCATGTTTTTTTATTTTCTCCAAAACAAGCATAAACTCGCTAAAAGTCTGCGGCACATCGATTCCGACCTCTTGAAAAATACTCGGGTGGTAATAGACATACTCGGAGAAGGATACAAGCGGCAAACCGAGTATTTGATCATCCAGCACTGCTGGATACCTATTTCTACTAGCCGCATTCAATTCGTTCAGAGACAGTAGAGATGCTTTATAAATAAAGAGATGACCTGATTTCAAGTAGAATAGGTCAGGCAAATCATTGGCAGCCAAACGCACTTTTAAATATTGACCGCTGTTATCCGGAATTGTCTCTACTTCAACCGTCACATTCGGTTTAATAATAGAATATTCCTTTACTTTTTCCGTCCAAAATTGGATATCCATCTTGGCTTCCCATATCCCCAATTTTATTTTCACTGGCTGTTTATAATTGAAATCTTGTTTCATTTGCGTATGACTAAAGCTCATTGAATGGATCTGATTATTCATTTCGGAGTGAATATAACCTATATATCCAGCTAGCAGGCCTATAAAAATAAGACTAACAACTAAGGCGGAGCCCATTCCTTTTCTTAATCTCATTCCTCTATCTCCCCATCATGCTTGGATTTAGATTGGTTGGAGCTTCTCATTTAAATGAATTAAATCATTTCTTCATCCCGTTCATTAATTAATGGCAACCGGATCCTCACCCTCGTTCCGTGCGGATTATTGTGTTCATACTTCAATCCGTAACGATCTCCATAGTGAAGCTGTATCCTTCTGTGCACATTCCGGTTTCCCATTCCGCTGAAAGCATAGACAGGCGCCTTGTCATCTGACGGGTTCATTACATCATCCGTCATACCTGCTCCATTATCTGCGATTGTGATGAGCAAATCATTTTCTTCAGCATTAATAGCAATGTTTATTCTTCCCGGGTAAGCCACTTCTTTAAGACCATGGATAATACTATTCTCCAGAACTGGCTGGAGCAGCAGCTTTAACAAATAATGACCGGAAATCTCTTGATCAATGTCCCATTCCGTCTGAATCGACCTGCCAAAGCGAATTTCCATAATATATAAGTAATGCTTCAAATGATCGACTTCTTCTGCGATTGTGATTAATAGTCCGCCCCGATTAAATGAAGAAGCCAATAAATGAGTTAACGCATGTGTCATGCTTCGGATATTGTCAGCTTTGCTGATTAGCGCCATATATTTGATGGAATTTAATGTGTTGATCAGAAAATGAGGGTTGATTTGGGCTTGAAGAGCGGCAAATTCTGCCTTGCGCTTCTCCACCTCCTGCTTCTCATGCTGATCAATTAATTCCCGAACCTGTTCAGTCATCAGATTAAAGGAATGGCCTAGCCTTACCATCTCTAAGCTTCCTGAGCCCGAATACCTTGCGTTCAAGTCCCCTCCGGTAACACGAACCATCTGGCGGAGCAGCTCTCGGATCGGCTCTGTAACATTCGATACAAAATAGAAGGAAATGAGTACAAACGCCAAAATGATCAAAATCGCGAGGAACCATACAAATGTATTTACATTTCGATAGTTTTCTAATAAATCTTTATACGGAATGATTTGAATAATATACCATTTCGTATTATCTACTCTAGCATAGGTAATTAGCTCTCTACTCGCCCCTGTATCGTCCACGAAAGAACCCTTCATGTATTGTCCAATTTCTGCATTCCAATTACTCGGAATTAGACTGCCTCTATCTATAATCGTGTTGGATGCGATAACTTCGCCTTTCTCGCTTACAATATGAAGAATAGATTCTGTATTATTGCGAGATTGCAGAATACGATCGAAGGCGCCGCTTTCAAACGTAAACAAAATCATCTCTAATTTTGAAAAAGGATTGGGGTCACTCGGAGAGAATGCTGCAGCCATGATGTATGGATTATAATTGCCGTATAATAAATTAGGGAGCATCCCTAGAAATCTCACATTGTCGGGCGTGTTGATCGTATCGCGATACCATTCTTGGTCGCGCAAGGTGTTCTCCTCAATCATCATGTTTCTCAGATAAGAGTAAGATACGCCTTTATCAAAAAAAAAGTTGACCGAAAGAACCCGGCCGGAGACTGATGCCGTATATTTCTCAATTAATATTTTCAGTTTATTGCTGGCCAATTGTTTCCCGATACCCGTCTTCTGATGAACATCGAAAACGGTTAATATGACTTCCTGATCAACTCCGATAGAGGCAAATAAGCCTGCCATCCGATTGATTTCCTGACTGACGGAATAAGCGACCGCTTGCGAGGTTTGCAGTGACCTCCCTGTGTTTTGCTGAAGAATATCCCGCTCATATATGTTTAGAATTACGGCACAGATCAAGATGACAGGAACGATAACAATAAGAATAAAAAACAGCCTAAGTATCGTGGACATGCGCAGATTTTTTTGCATAAGGACTCCTTAAAGTGAATTTCAGAGCCTAATCGTTTCCAGTAAACCTTTGATTCGTAAATTTGATTCGTAAAATAATAATATAAGAGAGCTATCGGATAATAGCTTTATCATAGGCGAGTATTCACCATATTTATTTAGCTATTCGCGCGATTATTTGGACAATTCCGTTAAAGAAACTCAACGACCAGAAAATAGTCTATTTTGACTTGCTGATTGGGATATGTGCAACTAAATGTATATCATACAGCTAATTTCCTTGTTATATCAGCTATAAATTGACTTAACTGTATAAGCTACAGCTAATTCGATGATTTTCCACATAATCGGAGCTGCAGCGTGATATTAACAGCAGCATTTACATCTAAAGTAACCAAAACAAGCATAAACGGCAAGATTAGCGGTAGGTTTTACAGTTAGAATACAGTTACAGTTAGAGTTACAGTTAGAGTTACAGTTAGAGTTAGAGTTACAGTTAGAGTTAGAGTTAGAATTAGTGTTAAAGTTCAAATTACAGTTAGATCACAAATAGTGCCTCCTCAAGGGGACTGAATCAGGCACCGATTGACATTCAACCCTATCAAACGGAAAAAGCCGCGTTTCAATGAACGCGGCCTTCTCCAAACGCTATGAATTACTTTATGACTGGACTGCGTTTACGAAACGCGCAGTAATTTCTTTAGGTCGTGTAATCGCACCGCCTACCACTACAGAAGCTGCTCCCAGTTCCAAGCAGCGCTTGTACATTTCAGGCGTTAGCACATTCCCTTCTGCTATGACGGGAAGCGTTACTGCCTGTACAACTTCTCTTAAAAACCGGAAATCATCATCATATAATTTAAATGAAGACGTATAGGGTGTATATCCATGAAGCGTTGTAGACACACAATCAAAGCCCAATTGCTCCGCGATTCTCGCTTCTTCCAATGTAGAAATGTCTGCCATTAATTGTACAGAGGGGTTCTTCTCTCTGCAATACGCAACAAGATCAGATAATGTTTCTCCATTCGGACGATCACGCACCGTGCTGTCCAATGCGATCATTTCGCATCCGCTTTCCAGCAGCTCATCGATCTCCTTGATTGTCGCGGTTATAAAAACTTCACTGTCCGCATAGTCACGCTTCACAATTCCGATGACAGGCAATGATACCTCTTGTTTAATCGCTATAATATCTTCCTTGGAATTAGCTCTTATCCCCACTGCTCCGCCTTCCTTCGCGGCCAAAGCCAACTTCGACATAATAAAAGAACTATGCAAAGGTTCATGATCCAGTGCTTGGCAGGAAACGACGAGTCCACCTTTGATCCGTTCTATCATCTTGGCCTATCCCCTCTACTCGTTTAAATATGCAGCAATGACGGCTTCGATTTCTTGATTCAATGCTGCTAAAGAATCATGATCTTCCACTCTAACAGGCAGTAGAGGGAAACGCGGTTCACCCGTTTCAATGCCTCTAACATGGAGTATATATTTGCAAGCTCCATATAACGATGGATAGCCTAGCAGCTTTTTAATAATACCATTTATTTTAAATTGGAGCACTTGTGCTTCTTCCAACTTATTTTCAACGTAAAGACGATTTAACACGCAAAATAGCTCTGGCATAACACCGTACGTACCGCCGATGCCTCCATCGGCTCCCATAATTCTACCAGCCAAAAATTGCTCATCAGGACCGTTGAATACGAGAAAATCCTCGCCGCCAACCTCTTTAAATTGCTGCAGCTCGAAAGTGCTTTCTCCCGACATTTTTATGCCTATTACTTTATCCTGCTGCGCCATTTTCTTGAATAAAGGCATCGACAAGTTGAAGCCAGTTGTTTGCGGAATATTATAAATAATGAAAGGAAGCTTGGTGCTGTCAATCATTTGCTGCCAGTGGTTTTCTACAGCTGCTTCTGATAAACGATAGTAAATGGCTGGAACAGCGGAAATGACATCCGCACCGACTTCTTCAGCATGCTTGGAGAGGTCAACGCTCTCGCGCGTTGAATTAGCCCCAACGTGAACGATAATAATTAATTCTCCTTTTACCTCTTCCATCGCAGCCTCAAGCACTTGTTTGCGTTCCTCTACTGTTTGCAGAATGCCCTCGCCTGAGCTGCCGCCTACATAAAGTCCTTTGATGCCAGAGGAAACATAATATCTGGCCAGCTTCTTCACACGAGCCGCATCCACATTACCCAAATCATCATAAACCGAGTACATTGCAACATATATGCCTTGATACTTCGTTACCATTTCATTTTTCATTGATTTTCCACTCCATCTCATCTTTATAGTAAGGGTAAACGGCACCGTATAGTGCTGCTTTATTGCCAAGCTCAGCCACTTTCAGCTCAGTCATTGAGAAGTTCAACGGCAAGTAACTGTTCATATGGGCTTTAATTTTATCTAATAAGAAAGCTTTCTGTTCGGAGACGCCACCGCCAATCACAATCATGGAAGGGTCAATATGGAAAATAATTTCAGCCAAGCCTCTTGCAATTTCTTCTGCCCATGCATCAATGACGCTATTGTATGCCTCATTGCCTTCTCTCGCCCGTGCAAACAGCTCATGCCCGTTTCCAGTGAAACCAGACAGCTTCGCTGTTGCTTTGTTCATCAAAGCTGACATGGAGGCTCTTTGTTCATACGTAGTTTGTGTATTCTTGTCGTATAAAGAGTGACCAATTTCACCAGCTCTGAAATGACTCCCAACAACAAGCTTCCCTTCGCAAAATAAAGCGCCGCCAATTCCCGTTCCCAGTGTCATACAAAAGAAATGATCACTGCTGCGAGCTGCTCCCTTCCATTTCTCACCACAGGCTGCAGCATTTACATCATTGGCAACAATCGTATTTAAACCGAACTGCTCTTCAATTCTTTTTTTAAGATTAGTTCCTTTATACTCAGGAATAGTTCCGCCTGCAAACACAATCTCGCCTGTTAATGGATCAACAACTCCTGCCGTGCTAATGCCGACCCCGCCAATATCGCTAAACAATCCCTGCATCCTCAAAATAATGGCAGCAATCTGTTCTGGGATTCTACTATTAGCTGCCCCTATTGGCGTCTTTATCGAATCATGAAAGAGAATCTCTGCATCTGAACCGAACACAGCATATTTAATATCTGTACCGCCAACATCGATACTAATCAAATTCTTCATGCCACGCCCTCGCATTTCCTGTAAGCATTCCAATCATTATTCCTTTACTGCGCCAATTGCAATGCCGCTTGTGAAATATTTCTGGAACATTACAAAGATGATTAACATAGGTATTGCCGCTACCGTTGCACCTGCCATTTTGTATGCGAAGTTAGGATTAAGATCCTGCATCAAGGTGGCTACGCCGACCATTAACGTTTTCATTTCTTTATCCTGGCCAATAACCAATTGCCACAGATAATCATTCCATACTTGAACGAAGTTCAGAATGAATAATGCCCCAATACCTGGTTTGATGATTGGGAGCAATATTTGCAAGAATGTTCTGACTTCTCCTGCGCCATCAATTTTGGCTGCTTCTCGCAAAGCGTCAGGCGCGCTGTCAAAAAATCCTTTTAATAAAAACACGCCAAAAGCGGTTGCGACGTTCGGCCATATCATGCCATATAAGCTGTTGACCATTCCGAGCTCCTGCGTAATCCGAAATAAAGGGACGATCATGACCTCTTTCGGTACCATCAAGCTGGAAACAAAGAAAATGAAGATTACTTGCTTGCCTTTGAATTGAAGCTTGGAGAAGGCATAGGCTGCCATAGAACTGGCTGCTACGACTAATATTGTCGTTAAACCCGCTACGAACAAGCTGTTCATCGTCCAGCGTAATGCGGGCTGGCTGCTGAATACTTCAGAATAATTCGAGAATGTAAAAGTGGAAGGCCACCAGTCCGGAGGCATCTTGAGCACGTCCGAACTATTCTTAAGTGAACTTGTAAACAGCCAATATAATGGAAAAAGATTCAATAGAGCAAATAAAACAATGATACTATTCGAGAATATATCGTACATATCCCTTTTTTTCTTTGTTTTCACTTGTAACATGATTTATCCCTCACTTATCCTTGAACATCGCTCTGAGCTGAGGCACCGACAGCAACAATGTGATGAAGAACATAATTACCCCTACCGCAGAAGCGACGCCGAGCTGATTATACTTGAACGCGTTGTTGTAGAGATAATACATCATAGTTACGGAAGAATTATTCGGTCCTCCGCCAGTCAGCATCTGAATGACGACGAATATTTTCAATACTGCGATAATATTTATGACCGTTATATATATCGTTGTCGGCTTGACAAGTGGAATCAAAATTTTGAAAATAACATCCAATCGACTTGCACCATCCACTTCGGCAGCTTCAAATAAATCCTTGGGTACACCTATCATGGAAGCAATATACAGAATGATGGCTTGGCCAACATTTGTTGCAAAAGTGACGAAAATGATTACCGGCAATACCGTCGTTTTATTACCTAGCAAATTAACAATACTGAAATCCATCTCTTTAGCTGCATAGGAGATGAGGCCGTTCGCAGGGTTAAGCAGAAATCCCCATACCATACTCATAACAACCATCGATACCATAACTGGAATGTAGTAGCTTCCTCTTATAAAAGAAACATATTTTGCGTTTTTATCAAAAACGGCTGAAGCGACAAACAATGCAAAGCCGACCGTTAAGATGACGATAAATACGACGAATATGACCGTGTTGTATATCGATTTAAAAAATACAGGATCGTTGAACAAGGTGATGTAGTTATCCAGACCAACAAACGTTTCTTTCTGATACTGCACCTTATATAAGCTTAATCGTACGCCTTCTAGAATTGGATATACGATAAAAACAAGAAACAATAGGAATTGCGGCAAAATAAACAGATAGCCGGTCACGTTTTCTTTCAAATGATAATTTCGTAGTTTCATGGATATCCGTTACCTTTCTTATTCGTTGCCTTGCTGCCATATAAGCGGCAGCAAGGCAGCGAAACATTTATTCGGTTACAGGTATTTATTTGTTAATCGTTGAATTTTCCTTTGCCTTTTTAATTACGGCATTGCCTTTTGCTTGATAATCCTTCGCAGCTTGTGCAGCTGTCTTTTCTCCAATATAAAGAGCTTGCAGCTCAGGATAAAGCACTTGTCTCAGCTCGCTGTAGCCTGGAACATTCCCTGTAAAGTTGAACATATGGGAAGAATTCGCATCATAAGCGGCGAATAGCGGGAATTGGTCCTTGAACTCAGCTGCGACTGAGCTTCTTACAGGAATACTATTCTTAGATGCTTTGACGAGCTCAGGATCTGTAGAGAAAAATTTGACGAAATCTTTGGCAACTTCTGTTCTTGTTGCATCTCCTGTTTGGAAAACGCTTGCACCTACTACATAAGTAAAGGAAAGTGGATCTCCGCTTTCGGTCGGAATGTTAGCCAGTCTGATGTCGAATTTAGGTGATTTGCCTGCTTCCATATCTGCTTTAGCATTGTTAAACAGAATGGCATTCGTAAAGCTGATGCCGAGCTGCTGATTCTGGAACATAGCATTCGCATCATTGGAAGATACGGATTCCGCACCAGGGTTTGTATAACCTGAGCTATACACTTTCTTAAGCCAATCCATTGCCTTCACGCCGTTCTCATCATCAAGAGTGATGTTGCCTTGATCATCAAAGAACTTGTTGCCGAACATTCTTAGATAAGCAAGATTCCATGTGTCGCCCTGATTATTTAGAGCGTAAAGTCCCATTGGATAAGCATTCGGATATTTGTCCTTAGGCAGCTTTGTTTTTAACGCCTCTAGAATTTGATTGTATTCATCCAAAGTCCATGTTTTGATTTCGTTCTCATTACCGATAAATTTATCCAGGCCTGCAGCTCTGAACATGTCGGCATTATAGGCTAGGGTGCCTGGATTTTGTGAGAACGGATAGAAGTAAATGTCTTTTCCGAAAGTCACATTGTCCCAGTAGCCTTGTGCAATATCTTTCTTCGCTGCATCGTCTACAATATCATTTAGCGGCACCAAGGCTCCGCGATGTGCATAATCTCCCATTGCAAAAACGCTTTCAACAAAAATATCAGGAGGTGTTCCGCCGTTCAGATTAACGTTGAGCAGCTCATCACGCTGATCGCCAGCTATAACTTGAACATTTACTTTCACATTATGCTTGTCATATTGCTTCGCAAACTTGTCTGCAGCGTATTTAAAGAAGCTGTCATAATCTGCATTCTTCTCTGTTGCATCAAATACGCCTTTCCACTGAGGCGTGAGCCACAACGAAATCTCCACTTTATCTTTATTTCCACTGCCCGCTCCGCTGCCATCCTTACTTAGCTCAGTATTAGTTTGATTTCCAGAACACCCTGCAAGTAGAGCAAGAATTAGAATAAACGATGAAAATATTAGTAATTTTCGACTTTTTAACATGCATAAAGCCCCCTCAAGATCGTGTTCAATTTGTTTATTATGTTCAAATACTAAAATAATGCTCGATTAACTTTTACAACAACCTTCCGCACTTCTGAAGCTAACCCTTCTGCCACACATGGACGATGAATGTCTTCAGGCAACAGAACCATAAACATGCCGGGTGTGAGCTTAATCATCGTCTCATTCTCCAGTTCGGTAAATAAGGAAAAATCATCCTCTTGGTTATAGGTTTGAGAAGGCTTACAATTTCCGTCTTGCGATTTCCACCCGATCGTTTCTTCTCCACAAAGCAAATAATGAATATCGAAGAAACTCTCGTGCTTCTCGGCTGGCTGTTCTGCCTTTGGCTTTGTCATCTTAGACATCAGAAGCGCAAACATATCCTCGCCCCAAATCGAATACTTCCCATCTTCCAGCTCATCGAAATCAGTCATTGATAAATAATCGATCGCTTTGCACAATATCGGATTTGCATATTGGCGTTCGGACTCCCAATTTCTCATCGAGCCTACGATCATGCAGCATTCTCCTCCCTAGCTCTTACTCAACCTTCAGATATTACTAGCTGCCCCAGAAGGTTTATAAGCAAATTATAGCTTTGGAAACGCTATCATCACAGGAACGAAATTTATGTATTTTGTTCAACATTTTTTGAAAATGAACATTTATTCACTTTATTTTGTTTAATTATTCATTATTTTTAGATTTTTATGAAAAAAAATCCCCCCACAAGGATGGGGAGATTAAGATTACTAAAGCGTTTTCTTCTGATATTGAGCTCGATATTTCTGTGGGCTGACTCCTTTAAACTTTTTGAAAATACGACCAAAATAATTAATGTTCTCATAACCGACCTGCTCTGCAATTAAGTAGCTTGGGAGATTCGTATCAACAAGAAATCTTGCAGCATGATCAATTCGAAGTAAATTAATCCAATCGGTAAAACCTAAGCCGGTTTCTTTTTTGAAAATAGTGCTTAAATAGCTTTCGCTCATATTAATCATTTCCGCAGCATCTTTTAGCGAAATATCGTGAGTAAAGTTCGCACTCATATAATCAAGCAATAATTTAATATCATCGCGCGTTGTTTCACGTACTCCTTGATCTATAATTAACGATTTCGCTTTCAAATAAAAGCTGCGGACTTCCTCCCAATCATGAAGAGAACCGCTTACTTCTGCCCGAAGCGAAATGCCAAGCAAATGGCTGGATGTGCTGATCAGGTTGTTTATTGCCATTTCTAATTGTGAATTTTTGTCCTCCGATATCGTTAGTAGTACAACCATTTCCCTATTACCGACGGAAACAGGATTGCTATCCAGTATCGTGTCTAATTCTGATTGAATCAAATGCTTAAGCAATTCAATGGACGAAGGCTCCATCCCGCCTTCACGTACATGCCGCACATGAAGAACAAGAAGAATACTGTTTGGCCTCAGCTCCAGCATTTCGGAGGCAGCAATGGATTCTCCTTGCAAGCGCAGCTCCAACTGACGGGTTAAGGCATCTATTCTTGTATCCTGCTGCTCTGCTTGATCAGTTTGCACAGTATGCTGAGCCTGTCCTCCCGAAATCTTGCCTGCCGCTTCAATCAGAAGGTCCAGCAGCTCTGCTGGCTTCATTGAGGTCTTCAACAAGTAGTCTTCTACACCAAGCTTCATTGCCTTCCGAACATACTCGAATTCATTATGACTGCTAAGAACGATAATAAGCATATTAGGATATTTTTGTTTAACAATCTCAATTAGCTGAAGACCGTTCATACGAGGCATCACAATATCAGTCAACAAAATATCTGGTACTCTGTTCTCCATAAGCTCCAGCGCCTTCTCGCCGTCAGAAGCATCTCCGATAAATTCAAAATTATGTTTTTCCCAGTCAATTAGCGATTTAACCCCTAAACGTACCAATAGCTCGTCGTCAACCAACATCACCTTTAGCTTCATCTATTGTTCCTTTCTGAACTTTTTTGATGGGCAGCACGTACTCGACTTTCGTTCCTTCATTCGGTTTACTGGATAAGCAAATGCCGAATGGCTCACCGTACTGCAGCTTTATTCGATCATGCACATTTTTTACTCCAATTCTTTCTGGTGGAGGCTCTGATGGTCCTGCAGCCAATCGACTTTGAATTTCTTCAACCCGATTTTGATCGATGCCAGCACCATTATCCCATACCTTCAGAACAAAGCATTCTTCCTCATTCCGCGCGCTTATCACGATGCGTCCAATTCCATTAATCGATTCGATGCCATGTACCAGACAATTCTCGATAATGGGCTGAAGCATAATTTTAATCACTTCCTGATCCATAAGCTCATCTGGGACATCCATCTCGAAAGACAGCTTTTCTTGATATTTCATTTTCATTAGACCGATATAGTTCTCAATGTAGTCGAGCTCCTGCCTTAGCGGAATTAGACTAGCCCCTCTACCGATACTGCCCTCAAGTATGCCGCCTAAATTAGAAAGCATATCCCCGACTTCAGCGTCATTTCGTATATAAGCCATCCATTTAATATTGTTAAGTGTATTAAGAATGAAATGGGGATTGATCTGAGCTTGCAGCGCACGGAAGCGCATATCTTCCTTTTGCTCATATTCGTCCTTGACCTTATGCAGCAGTCCGCGAATCTCTTTCACCATTTTGTTGTACGTTTGTATGAGAGACGAAATCTCCTCTGGTCCAGTTATCGAAATAGCTGAATAAAATTGTTTTTCTTCCAGCTCCTGCATTCTCTTTTTCAGCAATTTAAGCGGTTTGGAAATACCGTATGAAATGGATAGCGTAATGATGGAGAAGATAATAAATATGATGATGAATATAATAATATTAGCTTTGCGAATATCGAAAATTTGCTTAAAAACGGTGTCGTACGGAACCAGCTGCACGATTTTCCAACCGTTAAGATGGACCGTGTCATAATTGACTATCCACTTTTGACCGTCCTTCTTGATAATCTCCTGCCCCTTTGTATTCTTCCAAATACTCGGCATATATTTTTGTTCCGCAACGCTTTCACCGATCATTTCCTTGGTTTGGCTGGAAACAACCTTACCACTTGCATCAATAAGATAAATTTCTCCTTCTAGCCCCGTCAAATATTTGCGTATATCCTTCTCCGCTACACTAAATGCAACCATTCCTATATTTTGAGAAGACTGTAGATCCGTTATCGTCTTGACCAACGTTATTATCGGCTTACGATCCATATACATCAGCTTTTTATCGTTAAACATCCATTTTATTTGGTACGGCTTACTCATCATCGCTTTATACCAATCAGAAGCCGTGTACTCCTGATACAAGCCTTCACCCATATAGCTCGTGCTATGCGAGTTGCCATAACGGTCAAATAAAGTAACATACGTATTCGTAAAATAAGAACTGAACAGCCTGTTTAATTCCGTATCATTCAATCGCAGCTTCTCATATTCGCTGATGGAATTAGGATCCTTGAGCATATTAGCAACATCTGGGTTAATCGTAATATTGACTGCGGATTGAAGCATATCCAGCAAAAATAATTCAATATTGAAATTGACCAAATACAGCGCATCCTGCGTTGCGCTGCCTATTTTTTGTTCAATTACTTTTTCCAGCGGCTTGTCCATGAAATAGAATGTTAGAAGAAAGGGGATAATTAAGAAAAGCAGGATAGAGAAAAAAATTTTGTTCCGAATGGAGTTCCATCGACCGAAAATACGATTAAAATAGCTCATGCCATTCCTTCCTCTCGAGTCCCATATGCACGTTCATTTTACACAAAGTATTAGGAAACATAAGGATGAACCATCTATTTCAATTTTACAATGTTTTTTTTCAAACGATACTTTTATTTATTTCCATTTTATACCGATAATCTACGTGGTTGACGTTATATTCATGTATTGATACTGTTTATGTAAGAGGTTAGTTAAATCAAATAAAACCGGTTTAGTTAATCCACACTATACATATCAATACGAGGCGGTGAATGTCTTGTGGAAGCCCGACCGTTCGATGAAAATCCCGCTATACCAACAAATTGCGGATAACATGGAACAAAGAATTTCATACGGTGAGTTTCCTCCTGGCAGCTTACTTCCTTCCGAGCGCAAGCTGGCAGAGCAATTAGAAGTAAATAGAAGCACTATTATTCTTGCATATGAGGAGCTTCGAGCAGCTGGCATAATTGAAAGCCGTTCTGGGGGCGGGACTAGAGTTAGCAAGCACAAATGGGGAGCAACACCGAAGCATACACCGAATTGGAATCGTTATGTCAAGGGGGGGAATTTTCTACCTAGCGTACCCTTCTTGCGCCGCATCAGAGAAGCGCTTCAGCAGAATCAATCGCTCATTGATTTCGCGAGCGGAGAACTATCGTCTGATTTATCACCGAATAAGGAAATCAAGCTCATATTAAATGAACACCCCTTCACCGAACATTTGGGTTATGACAACCCGCAGGGATACATGCCTTTAAGAAAGGCGCTTGTTCAATTTCTGAATGATTACCGTGATATTCATACAACAGCATCTTCAATTCTGATTACTTCCGGTTCACAGCAGTCCTTGTATTTAATTACGCAATGTTTGCTCGCACCGGGCGATGCAGTCGCAATAGAAGATCCATCCTATTGTTATTCACTGCCTATGTTTCAATCAGCAGGCTTGCGTTTATTTAGATTGCCGGTGGATGACAAGGGGATACAACCAAAGGATATTATTGCGCTGTACAAAAAAAATCGTATCAAAATGATATTCATCAATCCAAATTTCCACAATCCTACCGGCACTTGCATGGATCAAGAACGGCGAAACCAACTGCTGGAGGCTGCAGGAAGCCTTGGCATTCCTATCGTAGAGGATGATCCCTTTAGTTTAACCTCGTATAATGGGCTCCCTCCTAGGCCGTTGAAATCGGATGATGAGCATGGTTCCATCATCCATATCGGTTCACTTTCGAAAACAATCGCTTCTGGACTTCGGATAGGCTGGATGGTTGCACCACATTCCGTTGTCAGCAGACTTGCTGATGCGAGGCTGCAAATGGATTTTGGTCTAAGTGTTGTTCCGCAGCGAATCGCGACACAGTTTCTTCAATCTCCTTATGTGGAGCCGCATTTAGACCGCTTGCGGATGAATTTGCTGTTCAAAAGAGATCTGCTTATTGAAGCGCTGCGAAAGGAGCTTCCAGACCTGGTTACGTTCACGATTCCTGAAGGCGGTCTTCATCTCTGGTGCAGGATCATTCCAGAGGTCAATGAATCCCGCCTGTTGGAAGAATGTATCCGCAGAGGCGTTGTGTACGTTCCTGGAAGTGTATATGGTTCTGATGCTGATTACGTCCGTTTCACCTTTGCACGTGCGAAGGCTGAAGAAATCAACATCGGAATCAGCAAGTTTGCTGAAGCCCTTCGTTCAATACTCGACTAAAAAATGCAGGAAAGCAGTGTCCCAATTGAACATTGCTTTCCTGCATTTTCATCCTGCTATATCACTGACCATCGATACGATCATCATGGTCTTCCCATCTTTTCGAATACGCTTTATTCGTGATCCAAATCGTCATCCATACCAATATGACAATAATGACAGCCGTTACAACCCATATACCCATAGGAACTTGCATCGTAACTATCCCCTCTCTCTATCAACACTTACAGCTTAAGCGTAACGTTGAATTTCGATTTTGTAACCGTCCATTCCAAATGGAAATACCCCATCCAATTTGCTAAGCGGCCTTACTTGTAGGTGCTTCCATGTTCTCACCCAGCCACTTCATAACAAACAATCCGACCGCAAGGCTCCAGATAGGCGCTGATATTCCCAAAAAATCAACATTCGACACCGCAATAACGAAAGTGAACACCGTCGAATAGCTGTATCGCTGCTTGGAGAATGCAGATTGCATGCTTTGAATAAAAATGCCTATTAACGAGAATCCAGTAATAATGAGAATGAAGGCTAACGGTAAAATTTTAATAAATGCAATTACCTTCCAAGCAAACAGTCCAAACAGTGCAACAATCAATCCTGAGATGACGGCTGAATAATATCTCTTTTCTTTGGGGCCTGCCTCTTCACTGCTGCAAAGCATGCTCATCATCCCGCCAACCGTTACGGCATGACCGCCGAACCAGCCTATAAGAGCAGTTGCAATTCCAGTTATCGTAATTGTTTTAACCGCTGAAGGCTCATAACCATTTTTTCTTATAGCAGCCAAAGCCACGAATAGGTCATTGCTTAATACAAGCAGAGCGAGCGGCACCGCCAAAGAAATAAAGCTGTTCCATGAGAATACAGGAGTTATGAGCTGAGGCATTGCGAATGCGATGTGCTCAGCTGCAGGAAAATCATAGCTGAACCAAAGCGCCAGCAGCCCCATACAAATGACGCCTATGATTGGCGGACATTTCTTAAACAACTTTGGAAACATAAAGAATCCAACCAACGCCATCAAGCCGATAATAGGGTTATCCTTAAAGGCTGGCACAATTTTCACGATATGGGTGAATATGAGACCTGACAGCATTGCATCCATTAACGGTTTGGGGAGGAAAGCCAGCAGCTTGTCCGCCAAGCCTGACAAACCAAATACAGCAATAATCAATCCTGCCATTATGGCAGCGCCAGCTAATTCCCCAATGGAGAAATGAATGACAGAAGCAGCAAGAAATGCAGCTGCCGTAATGGAATGTGCCCCACCAAATGGAATCTTATAATAGATGGACAAAGCTGCATTTAACAGTCCTCCAAAAAAATAAACGGAAAACAACCATGAGATAAGCTCGTAATTTGTAAATCCCGCATTCTGAGCGCTGCTTACAATAAGGACGGCCCCTCCCGTACATGCAAGTAAAGCGGATAAGAATCCGGTCAAGATCTGTTCGGATTGAAGCTTCATTCTGTTGTTCCTTTCACTTAAGCTGAATATAAGAATAAGGCGATTCAGGCTGTTACGTCAACCGTTGTCATATAAATAACACTTATCTAAACATTTATTACTGCCTCGCGAGACAAACACCCAATCATGACACTTGATTCATGCATAATCTACAACGTACTCAACACGTAAGGAGGTGCATTGAAAAATGTCAGGTTACGTTGGTGGTGCTTTCAATAATTTAGGTACTATTCTCGTTCTCTTTATTCTGCTCGTTATTATCGCTTGTAGTTGCGGCTTCTGGGGCGGCTACTAACATTCAACCATTAAATCCCTTTAATATGTCCCACAGAAAAGACCCTTCACTGGGTCTTTTCTTGTGTTTCGTCCATATACATGAATCTCTTTCTATAGATTCAAATAGAAGCATATCGTTTAAATATATGAAGAAAGCTTGAAAGGAGTTGAGAGCATGACCGTAAGCAAAATCATACGCAGCCTTTCCTTTGGCTTTATTTTTGGAATATTAGCCATTGGACTTCTTCCGTTTCTTATTGTATTCAATTGGGCCGAGATGCTTAATTTTACCGAGCTTGAAGCCTCACCCTTATTTTTAGTTGCAACTCGATTCATTAACGGATCATGGAAAAGCAGAACAAGTAAACCATCTAAACAAAATGTAGATTCAAACGAGTGAAACTCAGTCGAATATAAATAGATACTTATTCCATAGACCACAAAAGCAAAACAGCCGAACAGGTGAGAAACCCTGATCGGCTGTTTTATTAATGTTATATTAGTGGATACTCGATAAGGTCTTATTAAAACAAGACTGAACGCGAGATGATAACAAGAAGGATAAATAATACAAGAATGATTCCGAAGGTGCCGCCGAAACCACAACCGCCGTAGCCTTGTACGCCGCCTACATGTTCACAACCGCCGCCATAACCTTGTGACACGCCAGCTACGTTAGTGCCGCCATATCCTCCATGACTGACTCCGCCTACATTTCCTACTCCATAACCCATGTGTTCATCTCCTTTTCTTAGGTACAAAATAGCATATGTTTGCATGGGTATTTGGCTTGGGCAGAGCCCCAATATAGACTATAGTCTACTTCTGATTGTTATAAAAAAATCCCTCAGCACGCAGGGCGCTAAGGGATGAATAATTCGGGTTTTTAATAAAGTGTCAAATACTGATCGCGTTCCCATTGGTGAACCTGCGTCCTGTACATATCCCACTCAATTTCTTTCAATTCATAGAAATGGGCAAGAGCATGATCGCCAAGCGCTTCACATACGATGTCGTTTCTTAGCATCTCGTCCAGCGCTTCCTTCAAATCAAGCGGCAAGCTTGGAATTCCTGAATCCTCACGCTCTTCATCAGTCATGATGTAGATGTTCCGGTCCGTAGGAGCAGGTAATGGAAGCTTGTTCTTAATACCGTCTAGACCCGCTTTAAGCATAACTGCAAGCGCTAAATAAGGATTAGCTGCCGGGTCAGGATTACGCACCTCTACACGCGTGCTGAGGCCGCGTGAGGCCGGGATCCGAATCATTGGCGAACGATTGCTTGCTGACCACGCAACATAACAAGGAGCCTCATAGCCAGGCACAAGACGCTTATAGGAGTTGATCGTTGGATTCGTAATGGCTGCCATCGCACGAGCATGCATAAGTATGCCTGCCATGTATTGACGCGCAGTAGCACTGAGTCCCAGTTTATCCTTCTCATCATAGAATACGTTGGTGTCGCCTTGGAATAACGATTGGTGGCAGTGCATGCCGGAACCATTCACTCCGAATAATGGCTTTGGCATGAACGAAGCATGCAAGCCATGCTCGCGAGCAACGGTTTTGACAACCAGCTTGAATGTTTGAATTTGATCGGCAGCTTTAATAGCATCCGCATATTTGAAGTCAATCTCATGCTGTCCAGGAGCTACCTCATGATGCGATGCTTCGATTTCAAAGCCCATTTCTTCCAAAGTTAACACGATTTCACGACGGCAATTCTCGCCCATATCCATTGGAGCCAAATCAAAGTAGCCGCCTTGGTCATTCAATTCAGTAGTCGGCTCACCGCGCTCATCTGTTTTGAACAGGAAAAATTCCGGCTCAGGTCCAACATTCATTGCTGTATATCCAAGCTCCTCAGCTTCCTTGAGCGCACGCTTCAGAATTCCGCGCGGATCACCAGCAAACGGCGTGCCGTCCGGCATGTAAATGTCGCAAATCAAGCGAGCAACGCGATCCTGCGTTACCCAAGGGAATACGACCCAAGTATCTAGGTCAGGGTATAAGTACATGTCAGATTCTTCAATCCGCACATATCCTTCTATGGATGAGCCGTCAAACATCATCTTGTTATCAAGTGCTTTATCAAGCTGGCTTACCGGAATTTCTACATTTTTGATCGTTCCGAGCAAATCTGTAAATTGCAAACGAATAAAACGAACATTTTTTTCCTGTGTTATACGTTTAATATCCTCTTTAGTAAAACCCATGGAATCATCTCCTTAGTTTGCTAAGCATTTGATGTTATAGCCGTACTAGCGCTTATGCAAGAAACGTGTTAATTGTCCTTGAATAAGAGACGCTTGTCCCGGTCTTTTCTCTAGAAGCTGTTGTTTCAGCAGACGATGAAGCTGTTGATCAGAGAGCTCTCTGCGCTTCACTTCTGATTGCTCACTAACGATTGTGGCGTCATCCGATTCTTTCGATACCGGATTCATCACTTGCTTAATGCCCGCGATGTTAACGCCTTTCTCAATCAATGATTTAATTTCCAAAAGCCGTTCTACGTCATTAAAAGAAAATAACCGTTGGTTTCCTGCAGTCCTTGCAGGCACGATTAGTTCATGCTGTTCATAATATCGGATTTGACGGGCGGTTAGATCCGTCAACTTCATTACAATACCTATAGGGAATAAGGCCATATTTCTGCGAATCTCATCAGCCATGTCGCATCAACCTTCCAGTCGCTCATTTACTATGTTCATTTTAAACGTTATACCGCAAATGTGTCAAGTCGTGTGAGGTTTGGTTACAATTAAACCACTGTCGACAAGTCGATATAAAGCAGTCAAAACACCGTATTTGGCATGTGAATAGGTTAGGCCGCCTTGCATATACGCAATATAGGGTTCACGGATCGGAGCATCCGCCGAAAGCTCCAAGCTCCCGCCTTGAATGAATGTTCCTGCTGCCATGATAACAGCATTCTCGTAGCCAGGCATATCCCACGGCTCTGGCATGACATGAGAATCCACTGCTGCCGCCTGTTGGATGCCTTGAACGAAAGCAATTAGCTGCTCCGCTTCTGCGAACCGAACTGCTTGAATAAGATCTGTTCGCGGCTCATTCCAGCGCGGCTTTGTTACAAAACCAAGCTCCTCAAACATAGCAGCTGCCAGTACACTGCCCTTGACCGCTTGTCCAACGATATGTGGTGCCAGAAAAAGCCCTTGGTAAATCGCCCGCAGCGTTCCAAGCATTGCACCCACTTCTCCGCCAATCCCGGGCGCCGTCAATCGATAAGCAGCTGCCTCAACTGCAGAAGCGGTCCCTGCAATATATCCGCCAGTCTCAGCTAGGCCGCCGCCGGGGTTCTTGATTAGAGAACCTGCCATCAAATCAACACCAACCTCAGTCGGCTCAAGCAGCTCCGTAAATTCACCATAGCAATTATCTACAAAAACAAGCACATCCTGTTTGATCGCCTTCACTCGCTTCACCATGAGCTCAATCTCGGCTACTGAGAATGAGGCGCGCCAATCGTAACCGCGCGACCGTTGAATACCGATAACCTTCGTACTCGGCGTTATGGCTTGCTCAATCCGCTCCCAATTCAAGCTTCCATCCCCTTGAAGCGGGACCTCCGAGTATTTAATGCCAAAGTCCTGCAACGAACCGGTGCCGTCCCCAGGCTTACCGATTACCTTATGCAGCGTATCATAGGGTCTTCCAGTTATATAAAGAAGCTCATCGCCCGGTCTAAGCACACCGAATAATGCACAGCTGATCGTGTGCGTGCCAGAAACAAAATGCGGCCTTACGATTGCAGCTTCCGCACCCATCACATCCGCATAGACCAAATCCATAATTTCACGGCCCCGGTCATTGTAGCCGTACCCCGTAGAGCCGTTGAAATGAAAATCGCTTACCTTGTGGCGCTGGAACGCTTGAATGACCTTCCAATGATTGCGCTCTGCTATCTTATCGACAGACCGGAAGGCCTCTGCAGCCAGCTGTTCAGCCTCGGCTGCCAGACCCTCAAGCTTCTCCCATAGCTTCTGATTCTCATGCTGTATACTCACTTTAAATCTTCTCCCCTTCTGCATTGCAAACCTTAGTTCAAAACCATTTACTCGATATATTGCTGCAAACGATGCCCATGCTGTTCATATTGCTGCCTGCTCACTTGTACCGTCAGTCGCAGCGTTTCCTCGTTAACCTCTTGATTGATAACTTCTCCGCTCCGGTAAGCCAGAGCAATTAAATCTCCTCGCTCGGCAGGCACATTGAAGGTTAGTGTATCACCGCTTAGCTTGTCTTGAATCGTTTGCCTAAGAAGCTCAAGGTCATCTGCCTCGTAAGCGCTGATAACCAGATTATCACCGCCGGTCATGGGCAGGTCAGATAATGTCCCGCTTACGCTAACTAAATCCTTCTTGTTAAAAACCATAACAGTAGGCTTGTCGGCTGCGCCAAGATCACCCATGATTTTGTTAACAACCGCTATTTGTTCATCGCGCATAACTGAACTGCTGTCGATTACATGCAGCACAAGATCAGCCTCACAAACCTCTTCTAACGTAGCACGGAAAGCAGCTACGAGATCATGGGGCAGATTCTGAATGAAGCCTACCGTATCAGTCAGCACCACTTCCCTGCCATTAGGCAGCTCAAGTGCGCGTGAGGTCGGATCAAGCGTAGCAAATAGTTGATTCTCTACATAAACATCTGCTTGAGTCAATTCCCTCAGCAGAGTCGACTTGCCGGCATTCGTATAGCCTACCAAAGCGACTTGGATAGCCCCAGATTTTTTCCGGCGCTCCCTATGCAGCTTCCGATGGCGAACGAGCTCATCAAGCACAGTTTTCAGATCAAATATACGATCCCGAATATGGCGACGATCGGTTTCCAGCTTCGTCTCCCCCGGTCCGCGCGTTCCGATTCCCCCGCCAAGCCGCGACAAGTTTTTGCTTTGGCCGGACAGACGAGGCAGCAAGTAGCTCAGTTGGGCAAGCTCGACCTGTATAATCCCTTCGCGCGTTTTTGCTCGCCCAGCGAAAATATCCAGAATCAGCTGCGTTCTGTCCACGATCTTCAAATCAAGCGACTCTTCCAAATTTCTAACCTGTGCGCCTGAAAGCTCTTGGTCAAATATGGCAGTCGTAGCCCCAAGCTCATCCGCCAGCGCTTTAACCTCCTGCACCTTGCCTTTGCCGATAAACCATTTGGAGTCGGCAGTCTCTTTATTTTGCGTAATGGTAGTAAGAACCTCAACGCCAGCTGTTTCTGTAAGCTGCACCAGCTCCTGCAAGGAATGCTCGGGGTCTCCGCCATGTCGCTTGTCATTAGAGGTAACTAGGCTGATTAATATTGCTTTTTCAATCATATTTGGATTTGTATCGAATGTTTTCTCGCTCATCATATACTCCTTCTATACTTCTAAGTCATTATGTTTTCGTATCCCATCTTAAATCATCCGGCCGGATTGTCATAAGCTCCTGCTTTGGCGGAACAGAGCTAGCATATTGAGTAAGCAGACGCACCGCCTGATATCTAATCGCCTTCTCAATCGAGTTTCTAACATATCTTGCATTGCTGAAAGCGAACATCGAATTCAGCTTCTCCTGCATCAAATGCTGCCTTAATTTAAAGATGGTCTGAGGCATCATAATATAATCACGATCTTTGGCCATGAGCTCGCTAATTTGAATCAATTGATCCACGTTGTAATCCGGAAATTCAATTTGAATCGGAAACCGTGACGGCAAGCCGGGATTCGTAAGCAAGAAATCGTCGATTTCGGCCGGGTAGCCCGCCAAGATAAGTACAAATTGATTGCGATTATCTTCCATAGCCTTTACAAGTGTATCAATAGCTTCTTTGCCGAAATCTTTCTCTCCGCCACGCGCAAGACTATAAGCTTCGTCAATAAATAAGACCCCGCCAATCGCTTTTCGCACCAATTCACGCGTCTTTTGAGCCGTATGACCGATATATTCGCCTACAAGATCAGCCCGTTCAACCTCAATCATATGCCCCTTCGTAAGCACGCCCATCTTCTGAAACAGCTTAGCAACAATGCGAGCTATAGTTGTCTTGCCCGTTCCCGGGTTTCCTTTAAAAATCATATGGTACACATGAGAACCGCCGAATAATCCGGCTTCCGAACGCATTCGGCTGATATAGAGCAAGGCATATATTTCATAAACCAATGATTTCACATTGTCCATGCCGATCATCGGCTCAAGCTCTTTCTGAATATCCGCATAATGATCGACGCTCGGCAGCGGCTTTACTGCTGGAAGCGGTTCTACATCCAGCGCATGCGCCGATGCCCCGCTTTGAAATGTTTCCTGGCTTCTTAGTACCACATTAATTTGGCGGGAAGGCCTTGCGGAGCCATTACCGGGTCCTGATATGACGTTTCCATTCATCTGTCGCATCACCTATCCTTTGCATCTAGAGCTGTAGCGGCTAACCGCACTACAAGTTTATTCTACTTTGCAGTTGCATATTAGCAGATTCACAGCACCTAAACAGAAGAGCGGATTCCTAATGTGAGAAGAAGCCAATCAAGCTTCCATTTCGTGAAAGCAAGCACCTCGCGCGTTTCATTGTATACCGGATTTAACACCTTTGATTTCGTAGCAGCAACTTGAAAATGCTTGAAATCCAGCTGTTTCGCTATTTCCTTCGATCTAGCCGCATGATAGTCATGGGTAATCACAACGAGCTGAGTAAGCTTCTGCTGGTCGGCTATTTTTTTGCTGAACAATAAATTTTCATAGGTGCTGGTCGATTCGTTTTCTAGCAACAGCTTGTCAGCTGATATACCTTTTGCAATGAGATAGTCGCGCATGCCCTCAGCTTCCGTTTTGGTAGCTTTATTGTGATCCAGCCCTCCGGATAAGATCAGCTTGTCCACTCCGCCTTCGTTATATAATGTGACTGCCAATTCTAATCGTTCCTTCAATGCGGGGCTAGGCACATCATTCCACAATGCCGCTCCCAGCACAATGCCGGCATCCGCTTTGGCAACCGGCTTGTCGGTTGGGTATCCGTTTATGAGCCATAATAGATATCCGCACCAGAACACGCCTGCACAAACAAGCCAGGCAGCAACACGAAACAGGAGCAGCCACGAACGATTTTTTTTCGAACGTTTACGCGGTCTGCTCCTTCTGACTGTACTGGTTCTCATGATTCGCTTAACTCTCCCGTACGTTCAAGCAAGCTCTTGCGATGCTTGAGGCTAAGTGTGAAGTAACGAAACCTTCCATTGCGAATGCTGGAGAGCAATCTGCCAGCTGTTTTCTTCGCCAGCGCAACATCCTTGCCATTGACATCGCCTTGTCTGTGCGCGTCCTCCAGCTCATCCTCATCCATTAGAAAAACTTCCCCGCTCGGAAGCACAACCACATCCAAGTATAGGTCATCGAACCATGGCACCTGCTGATCCGTTAAGCCTTGCGTCTTGCATACATCAATATACCACTGTACAACGCGTCCCTTGTCATCAAACATCGTCGTTACTACAAAATGCTCGCCCTTTGGAAAATGCTGCATCCATAAGTATCCTCGATCAGCCAGGCAAAGCTTGCGTCCGTTATATTCCTTCCATAACGGCTCACGTAATTCTAATATCCGATAAAACGTAACGAGACCTTTGAACTCCTCGCCGTCAAGCGCTAGGCATGAATAGCTTTTGCGCAAGATACGCCGCCAGTTGGCCCGGTCTGAAAATTTTCTCTTCATACGGAACGTACCTTTCCGGTCATTCGGGAAAAACCCGTTACTGCAAACGAATGCACCTCTTAGTTTTGGTCAAGCAACATCCGGCAAGCGACGATCGACTGTTGAAAACTTCCTATAAAAAAAGATTACCATATCTTAACGTCCATCTCCAGCAGACAACGAAAATAAACCAAGCATTCTTGTCCAAACATGCAGAAAGGAGTGTCGTCCACTTCTTTAAAAAGCATTCACATCGAATAGATAAACAAAAAAACCGCCGTCCCCTGAGGGACGACGATTCGCATTAAGATTGTTCTATTGTGATCGATTCAATGATAATCTTCTCAGCAGGCAGATCTTTGACAATAGGCGTTCTAGAAATTTCCTTCACAACATCCATTCCCTTTTCCACTTTGCCGAAAATCGTGTAATTAGGCTCACGATTTAAATTAGCTGCATCTGGGCCTGTACAAATAAAAAATTGGCTCCCGCCGGTGTTCGGCTGACTAAAGTTAGCCATGGCTACTATTCCATCTTCGTACTTTATGTCTGAACTAAGCTCATCTGGAATGGAATAGCCCGGTGTGCCTTTCCCTGTCCCGAAAGGATCACCTGTTTGAATCATAAAGGATTCAATGATGCGATGAAAGGACAGTCCATCATAAAATCCAGCACGGACTAGAAATACAAAATTATTCACCGTTACCGGTGCTTCATCCGCGAACAGCTTGACTGTAAAGTCGCCTTTAGTAGTATGAAACTTCGCTGAATACGATTTGTCGAGATCAATTTGCATTTCAGGCATCTTGGTCCAGCTCATCGTTTTCGGAGAAGCCTCTACGCTGCTTCCGGTTAATAGTCCCGCATCATGCTTGCCTCCACAGCCCGCGATAAGCGAAACTGCAGCGACAAGCAATATACAGAGCAGGAAACGCGCACTCTTTCTATCCGCCATTACTAACCACCCGTTCTTTACGTATTGCCGCCGGTACCCGTGTTTCCTAAACCTTTAGTGGCAGTCCCATTGTCTGTGCCCTCATTAGGGTTGGGCGTTGCGCCCGGACCGCCTGTTCCATTGCCTGCTCCCGAATCTGGGTTTCCTTCTGGTGGAAGCGTAGGAATGCCTGGATCGATTGATCCATCACCGCCATCACCGTCTATTGGCGGCGTCGGTTCTCCGCCACTCGGATCCGTTGGTACGGGCTCCATAGGAATGTCTGGAATGTAATCCGTTTCTGGAATGACCACTTTCATCTTTGGAGATGGTGAGCTTTCCTTATCATTCACAGCATCATAAGCGAGTACGTAATACTCATAGGTCTGACCAGGGAATACACTCATATCGTCAACCCCAGTCGTTGTAAGCGAGTCTACGAATCGTATATAACTACTTTCCGAAGCTTCCTTGCGGAACACCTGATAAGTTACTTCTCCGTCTTGAATAGGGTCCCATGAAAGATGAACCTTCATCTCCTCCGGAATGAATACAGCATTAAAGTTTTTAATTGTTGCCGGCGGCTTATCTTCTTTAATGCCTTGAGGTTTATTAAAGCTTGACTTCGGCACATTCTTAAGAGCAGACTTCATTACTTTTGAGAATAATACGGCCGATTGCACACTGCCTGTCTTCAAGATGTGATCCTTATCGGTCTTATCGTATCCCATCCATACGGCTGCTGTCCACTCCGGCGTATAGCCAACGAACCATGCATCACGTATTCCATTGCCCTTATAATCCGGAAGACCATGCTGTGTCGTGCCCGTTTTGCCCGCCAAAGGACGGTCAACAGCAGCCTTAACGCCAGTACCGCCTTTTTCTACAACGGTCTCCATCATTTGAGTTAAATACCACGCTGTTTCAGCAGACATTAGCTGCTTCACAGGCGGTGCTTTATAAGTGAGAGAGTAATTATTTTTCCCTTCAATCTTCAAGATCGTATGCGGATCGACTGACTTCCCTCCGTTTGCAAATACACTATAAGCAGTAGCCATTTGCAGAGGTGTAGCACCTTTCGTCAGCCCTCCGAGAGCAGCTGTCAGGTTCCGGTCTTCCTTCTCCAGATCAAAGCCTAATTTATTTGCAAACTCGAAGCCTTTACTTAATCCGATTTGATTCAGCATCCAGACTGAAGCAAGGTTTCGAGAGTCCTTAATCGCTTGCGTCATCGATACAGGAGTCGCCCCCCATCGATCAGTTGGACAATAGTTGCTATAGCATTTCTTATCATTGGCCAGTATCGTCCATGGGAAATATTTGCCCGTTTCTAGAGCAGGCCCATAGGAGATAATCGGCTTGAACGCTGAACCAGGCTGGCGCTGAAGCCCCACTCGGTTGAGACCCTTCTTCTTGTAATCCCGACCGCCGGACAGAGCTTTAATGGTGCCGTCACGGTGATCGATGATAATCATTGCCGCTTGAACTTGTCTTTCATCTTTGCTTTTCTCAAAATTATCATCGTCATCGAATTGCTTGTCCATCGCATCCTGAGCTTCTGTGTTCAACGAGGTATAGATCCGATAGCCGCCAATTCGCAGCTCTTCCTCAGAAAGATTCGTCACATCAATCGCTTCTTTGACGACAAAATCGACAAAAGCAGGATATTTCTCAATTTGATTGATTTCATGATCCTCAGGCACCTCATATACAACAGCCTTCGCTTGCTCCATCTCCGCATTCGTAATGTAGCCCTGCTCATTCATCAGCTTCAAAACGATCGCACGGCGATTCATGGAGTCCTCCGGACTGTTAATCGGGTTATATCGGCTTGGCGCCTTCGGAATACCAGCCAACGTTGCAGCCTGCCAAAGCTCCAGCTTATCCAGGTCAGTGCCAAAATAAAATTGAGCAGCCGCTTTGGCTCCATACACGCCTTTCCCGAAATAAATCCGGTTGAGGTACATCGTTAATATTTGCTGCTTGGACATTTGATGCTCCAGCGCAACAGCTATTGAAGCTTCCGTTGCTTTCCGGAAAAATGTTTTGTCTGCCGTTAGGAAGACGTTCTTGGCGAGCTGCTGTGTTATCGTGCTGCCGCCCTCTACCGCACTGCGTGCGATAACGTCCTTCACAACTGCACGGCCGATCGAGAAGAAATCGATGCCTGAATGCGTATAGAAGCGCTGATCCTCAGTGGCTACTACCGCTTCCATCAGATGTGCGGGAATTTCCGAAAACTCCGCAACCTCTCGGTTATGTCCATCTGCACTCAAGCGTGCTATTTCATTCTCGCTCGCATCATAAATAATCGACGCTTCTCCGAAATCAAGCTGGTCTCCTTTTTCGGCCAAAATCCGCTCACCGTTCAGAATGATAAGCAAATACCCGATGATGCCGCAAACGATTGCGATAACTGCCGTGAAGAACAAGCCGTAAAACCATTTCTTTCCTGATATTTTCTTTTTCCTTTTCTTTGTTTGTTTCGGTGCTGCTTTAGGTGATGTCTTGTTGCTTGGTCGCTCAGCCATTGCCGAATCCCCTCCTGTTGATCCAAATATCTCTCTTTTCTATCTTTTCCACGAAACGTAAAGAGCAACCCGCCATGGAGCGGGTTGCTCTTGCATGCCGCTATCTAGTTAAACGAAACGTGTTATTAGAAAGTTTCATAAATGTCCACGATTACGAGTCAGAGCTGCCCTGATCCTGCTGCATAAGTGAGACATTTCGCTGCGGAGTGAACGTAGAAATCGCATGTTTATACACCATTTGTTGACGTCCTTCACTGTCAATGATGATGGTGAAGTTATCAAACGCTTTAATAACGCCCCGAATTTGAAATCCGTTCATTAAGAAAACCGTAACAGGTATATTATCTTTGCGCAGCTGATTCAGAAACGTATCTTGAATATTGATCGACTTGTTCATTGGACGTTACCCCCGTCTTAAAAAGATTGATTAGAAGTATATTCAAGATTAACTTGAAACTTTCCTGCTATTATATCATGAATGGTTATTAAATTGTTGTGAAAATTTTGTTCCATGTCGATCCAGTGTATATCTTTCATATGGCGAAACCAAGATAATTGACGCTTGGCAAACCGGCGAGTATCTCTCTTTAGCAGCTCTACAGCAGCCTCCAGCGTACAATTGCCGCGCAAATACTCCGCTATTTCCTTGTATCCGAGACCCTGCATAGCAACCGCCTGCGGCGGAAGATTCCGCTCAAGCAGCTCTTTCACCTCATCCACTAAGCCTTGCTCCATCATCAGGTCAATGCGCTCTTCTATTCTACGATACAGCTTTGCGCGGTCCATAGTCAAACCAATGATGCAAAGCTCATACGGTGATTCCTTCGATTGACCTGCTTGCTGGTCGGAGAAGGTTTCGCCCGTCATATGAAATACTTCAAGCGCTCTAATGACTCGGCGCAAATCATTGGGATGCAGCCGCTTGCCTGCCGCTGGATCAATCGCTGCCAATCGTGCATGCAGCGCCTCTGCGCCATGCTCAGCCGCATAACGCTCCTGCTCTAAGCGAAATGCTTCATCGGAGCCGATATCCGCAAATTGAAAGCCATAGCAGACTGATTCTACGTATAAGCCTGTTCCTCCAACGATAAAAGGAAGCTTGCCGCGTTCAGCGATATCTGCAATCGCTTGAGTCGCATTCGTTTGGAAATCGGCTGCAGAATACGAATATTCCGGTTCGCATATATCGATAAGATGATGCGCGATACCCTCACGCTCATCCATAGCAATCTTAGCTGTGCCGATATCCATGCCTCTGTACACCTGCATGGAGTCGCCAGAGATGATTTCCGCATTCCATGCTTTGGCCAAATCCAGGCTCATGCGCGTCTTGCCTACTGCCGTAGGTCCGATAAGGACGAGCAGCGGCTGCTTGCGCCCAGCAGATCCGTTAGAAGCTGTCTGCTCGATATTCGGTCGTTCTTTTTCATTCAAAGCTCTATCACTCCATATGCTATTTTCGACGTATTGACATGCCGCCGCTGGAATCCAAGGCGCGCAAATTCGGAGCTTGCCTGGTGTTCCTTAAGCACGACGCTTTTCCTTGCGACACGCTTCGCCTGATCGATAACTTCACTCGTTAAGGCGTCCATATTCGCAATCCCGCGAAGCGGCTCCATCGAGCTCGACTCATGGATCGGCTTTCGGAACATGGGATCGAAATAAACGATATCGGCGCTCTTATCTTGCAGTGACTTTAAATAATCCAAATGATGGATACAGTGCATTTGAATCCTTCTCATCGCTTGATTGACGTCGTTAAGACCGGTCTCATATTGCGCCAGCCCCTCGCGCACGAGCGCACAAAGCACGGGCTCGCTCTCAATAGCAGTTACACGGCCATTCTCTCCGGCAGCATATGAGAATACAAGCGAGTCAGAAGCGAGGCCTGCGGTGCAATCAATGACATGATCCCCCAAAGAACAGCCTGAGAGCTGGATTAAAGGATCGGTTTCACCGCGCCGCAGACGCTTTACTCTTACAAAAGCCATGCTTGGATGGAAATACAGCGGAGCCTCCGATATTCCATCATAATACCTCACCTCTTGCTCGGTAACCACAAGCAGCCGCTTATCTGTTGAGAGAGTGAGCAGTTTGTTGACCGTTAAATTCCCACGCGATTTAAGCGTACAATCCAGCTCAGCCGCAAGCCTGGCTGCTTGCTCCGCAGCCCTTTCAGACGGCTTTGCTGTAGTAGTAACAATCACGACATCACCCGCTTAAACATTTTCTCAAGCTGATAAATCGATAGATGAACGATAATAGGACGCCCATGCGGGCAAGTATAAGGCTGTTTGCAACTCGCTAATCTGGCAAGCAAGGAATCGCCTTCCTCGCGATTCATTCGATCATTGGCTTTAATCGATGCTTTGCATGAGCACATGATGGCTGCTTTTTCCCGCAGCTTACCGATATTAATCGACTTTCGCTCTGTAATGATCAGCTCCGCCATCTCCTCGAGAATGGCTTTTTCTTCACCCTGCGGCATCCATTCCGGATAGGAGCGGACGAGAAAGGTCTGCGCGCCGAATGCTTCCAGCTCAACTCCAGCTCCTTCAAACAACGGCAGAAGCTCCCTTAGCTGAGAAGCTTCGCCTGATGTGAATTCGAGCGTTAGCGGAACAAGAAGCTGCTGGCTTGCTGCTTCTGGATTGCCGAATTTCTCGAAATAATACTCATAGTTAATGCGCTCATGGGCTGCATGCTGATCGATCAAATATAGGCCATCCTCCGCTTGTGCAACAATGTACGTTCCATGATGCTGCCCAATCCAGTGAAGCTCAGGAAAGACCGGCTGAGCAGGCTCCTCCTCTTCGGATTGATATGGCGCAGGCGCCGCTCCGCCTTGAATCGGCTGCTGAGAGGTTTGCTGCTCCTCTAAGGATTGGAGATTCGCGGCTGATTGCCATTCATTCTCCACAGAACGCTCGCTTTCAACTGCAGATGCTGCCGCCTGAGTCCACGGCGCAGCGACCTCATGGACAGCTAGCGACTCTGCTTGCGCATGAGCTGGCGGAGCGTACAGCTTCTCCGCTGCTCCCCGCGGAACATACTCGCGTTCATGCTGCGGCGGTTGGTATGGCTTGAAGCTCTCCCCTGCCGGCTCGGGACGATGAAAGGAAATTGCATCCTGTACAAACAGCGGCTTTGAGCGCTCCTGCTTGCTGCTAGATTCTGGTCCTGGAATGTGACGCTGAGTTTTGAGGATCGCTTTCACTGCATCCTCGATTAATGTACGCAGCTCCGGCTCTTTACTGAATCTCACTTCCATTTTGGAAGGATGAACGTTCACATCCAGCAAGCTGGGATGCATTCCCAGCTCGATGACGGCAAGCGGATAACGATTAATGGGTAGAAGCGTATGATAGGCCTGCAGCAGAGATTGATTAATCGTATGGCTGCGAATATACCGTCCGTTGACGATAGCTGTAATGCCGTTTCGGTTCGCACGTGTAAGCTCAGGCTTCGAAATATAGCCTCTCAGCTCGTAATCTGCTGATTCTGCTTCAACAGGAAGCATTACTTTAGCTGTATTCGAGCCGTAGACAGCAGCAATAACCTGCAGACGGTCGCCTGTACCCAATGTCCGCAGCAGTACATTGCCGTTATGCATGAATGTAAAAGCAATTCCTGGATGCGCGAGCGCGATTCGGTTTATATAATCTGAAATATGTCCAAGCTCGGTTTGAATAGCTTTCATATATTTAAGCCGTGCCGGGGTGTTATAGAATAAATCGCGAACGACGACGTCCGTTCCTTGCGGCGCATTTGCAGGCTCGTCCAGCGTCACCTTGCCGCCTTCAATAACGATGCGGCGTGCTAGTCCTGTCGATGTCTCCGAGGAAATGCACTGCAGCCGCGATACGGCAGCGATACTGGGCAGCGCTTCTCCGCGAAAGCCTAAGCTGGCTATGCGGAACAGATCGCTGCTCGTTGCGATTTTGCTCGTTGCATGGCGTTGAAATGCGGTAACGATATCAGCGGCTTCAATTCCGTAGCCGTTGTCCAGAACACGGATTAAAGACAAGCCGCCTTCTTCAATTGAAATATCGACTGTCGTGCTGCCAGCATCCACTGCATTCTCGACCAGCTCCTTCACAACGGAAGCTGGCCGCTCAACAACTTCGCCGGCAGCGATTTGGTTGGCAAGCTGTTCATCCAACACATTAATTTTGGCCATAACGTTACCGTTCTCCTTCCAGCTTAGCTAGTCGTTTAGTTTGCTCTTCATATCATTCAGCCACTGCATTGCCTGCATTGGCGTCAAATTAAACAAATCAAGCTTGCGAAGACCTTCTGCAAGCTGCTCAGCCTTTGGACTCGCTTTGCGGCGCGCCGGCTCCGCTTCTTTGGCTGCTGCCGGTTCATCGAAGATCGAAAGCTGCACGATTGCCTGCTGCTCAATCAGCTTGTCGGCATGCGCTTTAGGCTCCACAAACACGGATGGCGCTGCTGCATATGCTTCCTCGAATGAAGCCTTGGATGAGGACGCTGCTTTCTGGCCAGTTTGAACGGAAGCTTGCTCCACAGTGTCGTCCAGCAGCTCATATGCTCTCCCGATAATCGATTCAGGCAGTCCAGCCAATTGAGCGCAATAAATGCCGTAGCTCGTGCTGGCTGCTCCCGCAATCAGCTTCCTAAGGAACGTTACATTATCGCCGCTTTCCTCGACCGCCATACGCGCATTCGTAAGAGACGGCAATGATTCCTCCAAATGCGCAAGCTCATGGAAATGCGTGGATACAAGCGCTTTGCAGCCAATATGATGGTGAACATACTCGATGACTGCCTGCGCAATTGCCATCCCTTCACCGGTTGAAGTACCGCGCCCGAGCTCGTCAATAATTACGAGACTATTGGCAGTAGCCTTCTCGGTCATCACTTGAATGTCCTTCATTTCGACCATGAATGTGCTTTGCCCGCCGATTAAGTCGTCAGCCGCTCCGATTCGAGTGAAAATGCGATCAATAAGCGGAACAACCGCTGCTTTCGCGGGAACAAAGCAGCCTATTTGCGCCATAATGCAAATGAGCGCAACTTGACGCATATAAGTGCTTTTGCCTGCCATATTCGGTCCGGTAATGAGCAGCATCCACTGCTCGTCCTTCCTAAGCTCAGTGCCATTCGATATGAACGGTGTTCCATCCATCATCGCCTCAACGACGGGATGCTTTCCGTCTTCAATGCGCAGATCATATTCTTCCGTTACCCGCGGCCGCGCGAATCGGCGCTCCGCACTGACCGTAGCTAGCGATTGGTATACATCAAGCTCGGCAATAATAGCAGCGGCCTTCTGAAGCCGATGAAGGTGAAGCGCAAGATGGTCACGAAGCTCGATAAAGCGTTCATATTCCAAATCGACCATTTTATCCTCAGCTTCGAGAATGAGCCTTTCCTTCTCTTTCAGCTCAGGTGTTACAAACCGCTCAGCGTTCGCCAGAGTTTGCTTCCGCTCATATCTTCCTTCCGGCAGATTAGCCAGATTTCCTTTGGAAACCTCCAAGTAATAGCCAAAAATCCGGTTGTAACCGATTTTCAGATTTTTAATTCCGGTTGCCTCGCGCTCTTGACGCTCCAGCTCCGCCAGCCATTTTTTGCCGTTCGTGCTGGCCTCTCGAAGCTGATCCAGATAATCATCGTAACCCGCGCGAATAAGTCCGCCCTCGCGAATGGTTACCGGAGGCTCGTCTACCAGCACGGTCTCGATCAGATCCGCCAAATCAGCGCATTGATCTGCATCTTCGACTAGTTCCTGCAGCACCCTTGAGCCGGATTGCTGGCAGAGCGCCGTCAAATTAGGTATGCGACGAATGGAGCTTCGCAGAGCATTCAGATCGCGGCCGTTCGCATTACCAAATGCGACCCTGCCCACAAGGCGCTCCAAGTCATAAATAGGCTGAAGCTCCGCGCGAATATCATCACGAAGAATCAGGTTGCGATAAAGAACCTCTACGGCATCCAGACGTGCTTCAACAGCAGCTCTGCTAAGCAGCGGCTTATCGATCCATCGGCGCAGCATACGTCCGCCCATAGAGGTTTGCGTGCGATCAAGCAGCCACAGAAGCGAACCTTTCTTACTCCGATCGCGAACCGTTTCCGTAAGCTCTAAATTTCTTCTTGTATAGTGATCCAGAATCATATATTGATTCGGCTCATAGGCTGCGATAGAGCGGACATGTCCAAGAGAACGCTTCTGTGTCTCATCCAAATAGCCGGTTAAAACGCTGACAGCCTGAAGCCGGGCGCCCGACAATTTGCTTAATTCTGCTTCTCCGTACTGCTCGGTCAGCTTGTCCGCTGCCATTGGCTCGCGGGGCGTGAGCAGCAGCTGCTTGTTCCACGCAGCTGTCATCTGAACTCGGTTAAGCAGCTCCCCGTCTCCAACAACCTCGGACGGCTGATAGACGTTTATTTCATCGATGAGCGCCTCGATTTGCTCGGGGAATGAGGTAACATACAGCTCCCCCGTCGATAAATCACAAGCAGAGAGACCGATCATGCCTCCTACCCGAACAGCTGCAGCAATAAAGTTATTGGCTTTGCCTTCAAGTGATTTGGATTCCATGACGGTACCGGGCGTAATAATCCGCACAATTTCTCGGCGAACAACGCCCTTCGCTGCTGCCGGATCCTCTACCTGCTCGCATATAGCTACCTTGTAGCCTTTGTCTACCAATCTGCTTATATAGTTCTCGGCGGAGTGATAGGGAACACCGCACATCGGAATTTTCTGCTCTGCTCCACCTTCTCTGCCCGTTAGCGTAATTTCAAGCTCACGGGAAGCCTGTATAGCATCCTCAAAAAACATTTCATAAAAATCGCCTAGGCGAAAAAACAAAAAAGCATCCTTCGCTTCTTCTTTAATCGCAAGATATTGCAAAATCATTGGAGTATATCCAGCCATTCCGATCCTCCTCAACATATCTGATAAAGCGAAACCTCGTCCGCCATTCAATACTTAATTCCATTAAATAAATTCCAGTATTGTACTGATCATTAGCTTGCCATGCTGTAAACATCAGATATCTATTATAACAAGCGGAGCCGACACGCGCCATAAGCAAGAAGGAGGTGTTCCAATAGTGAGTAAAACGACTACTAGAGAACAATAAAACAGCCGAGCATGGTTTCTACACCTGTTCGGCTGCTTTGCTTGCTGAATGCATCATGAGGAATATGATTTAACATCAGAATATGAAATTAATAGAGAAAATTGATGTGGATAGAACGGTTTAGTGTTAAAAAATGAAATTATACGCTGCTTTCTCAGCAGTTTATTGGAAAATATATGAGTTAATTCCAAAAACTGAAACTAATGATCACCATTGACTCCGTACGCGGACTGTAACATCAAATGCTGAAACGAACTCAGCACCTAACTCTGTGAGATAACAATGCAGCACTCGATTTACAGCCCCTCATCCCTTATTTCGTCATCGGTATTCGCCATTTCACCCGAATATCGGTGCTTTCATCCCAAGTGTGCCCGCTTCTGGCCGCTTGGAACAGCGGCTCGATATAGGGCGCTAATTCCTCGTAGCTGGCGGCAGCGGAGATAGACGACGCGATGCCGTCCAAGCAGCCGGCAAGCTCGGCGCGGTCGCCGGCGTAATAAGCTGCTGCATACCGCTCTTCCAGAGCAGGTATGTAATGGAGATGCTCCGCCTCGCGGGCGCACAGCAGCGCCAGCGCGAAGGCGGCTTTGGCCGCTGCCGGCGAGATCAGCCAGCTCGGCAGCGTGCGGTACTCGAACCCGCCGTGCGGCTGCTGGCGGAAGTCCCCGAGCGTACCGTAACGGGGACGTCGAGCCCGCCCAGCGGGGTCCTCTACGAGAGCGAGCGGGAAAGCCGCGCAGCTGTCGAGCAGGCGGAGCAAGCGGCTGGTAAGCGGCGCTCCGCTTAGGTGGATGTGCCCGCCGAGCGCCAGCCCCGGCACGGGCATTGCTCCAGCGGCCCAGCGCAAAGCGGGGTCGCTGATACGGTCGGCGGCGCGCAGCAGCAGGCGCCGCACATTCGCGGCGAGCGCGGCCGGGTCCTCGGCCGGCTCAGGCCGCAGCTCGGCGACGGGATAAAGCAGCCGTCGCCCGATGAGCACGGCGTCGGCTCCTGCTGCGCCGCCGACGCCAGCTCCGAAGAAACGTGACGCCGACGCTACCTTTCCAGCCGGCGTCACAAGCACAAACTCCGGATCGGCGCCGATGAGCAGCGGCCCCCTATCCGCAGCCTCCGCTCCCGCCGCGGCATGCCACACCGCGAATCGCCGCAGCATCACGGCCTCCAGCCTCGTATCCCTCAGCATCGGCCAAGCTGCCCGGACGGCAGTCCGCCCGTCCCCGCCGAGCGCGACCTCGGCCTCGCCGATATCGAGGCCAAGCGCGTAAAGCGCTTGTACGGCGGTACGTACCACCCGCCGCAATGCTTGGTCCTCCGGCCATTGCCCGATACTGTGTACGTTCGCTGGCTCCGCTCGAACAATCGGCTTTCCGTTAGACACTTTGCCGGAAGCGTCAATACGAAGCATCTCCACCGGTTCCAAATGAACCACGCTTACTCGGTAATAACGCTCGTTGTCAAGACGATTGCCCCCAAACAAACCCGTTCTGCGCCAAATTCGCTGCTTCTCCTCATCCGTCATCCGTTCAACCAATTGCCCATTAACGTTAAGCAGCCATACACCTTTAAACCGGCTGCTCTCTATCGCACGGGCAGCTGAACACGCAATAACCGCATCACCCGGCAGCACATTCGTCCAAGGCTGCGCATGAATCGGCGTCCCGCTTCTCTCTCCTGACGTATGAAGAGCTCGCTCATCATACGTTACCTTCTCTAATCGATCATAGCTGCCACGCCAAATCCACGTCGAAGCCATCCTATTTCCCGCCTTTTTTTCATCATGAGCCCTTTTTTACAATTCAAAAAAAAGAGAGGGCTTTCGCCCTCGAATTTGCCGCTTGCGCAGCATATGATACCTAAACAGCAAAGCTTCCCTGCTTGCTTAAAGCTCGTCGTCCAGCAAATCTGGATCCAAGTCCTCATAATCGTCATCGCCGAGGCTGAATTCCAAATCTTTGCCGTCCAGGTCGCTGCAGCCTCCTGGAAGTACGGCTACACAAACTTTAGTCTCGGCAACTAATTCCACTGAAAACTCACGCTCTACGCGCACCACAACACCGGAGCCATTCGTCGAAATATTAGCTTCGATGCAGTTCGGTTCCTGGATTACATCGGCAGACACCTCTACCGTAGATGGCCGATGCTTCGGATCTACATAAGACAGGTTGACATGCTCAACGTAACTGACGGATTCTTTAGCTACGTCTGTTTGTGAGTTTTTGCTGTACGAATACCAGATATTGATATCGTAAGTACCAATTACCTCAATTCCGTCTCCCGAACGAACCGCTTCATATTGATGATTGATAATCCATGCACCAAGAATACTGGTAGGATGATGAGGCGGTGTTACGGTATGGGTTACAGTGGAAAACTTACGACCTTTGCCGCAGACAGCCTTAGTAATTATTTCTCTGTACTGGAGCTGTTTATCTGCAATAGTCATTGATTTAACCTCCTCCATACAATCATTCAATTAAAGTGTATGCTGGACGTAGGCGTTTGTTGATTAAACAAGTCTGATCGAACAAATTTATTTTGCAAACGCCTTTAAAACAAAGCCTTTTCGCGCCTTTTCAGCAATCTACGTATGTATGAGAGTAATTGAAATGCTGCCTAAAAGCATTTATTGAAGAAATGAATAAGAAATAAAGCTTTTTTAGTTTATTCTGGTAGGATGGCGATTATGACCTATCTGATGTAAAGCAGCCGCTGGATTTCCACATATTCAATAAAAAGAAGGCCAGGCTGACTCCTGCACCTTCTATTTAGTTAGCATTGGGGCTATTCAAAAAAATATTTCATAGAGACCAATGCTGATAAGCATCAGCCCGCCAATAATATTTGAGTACTTGCCTAACCATGTTCTGGCAATCAGATAGCCAATTCTTTCCCCAATAGCAACCGTGATGAGCGAGAAAACACCAATCGAGATTGTTGTCATTAAAGGCTGGGTACCTGTCACTCCAGCTCCGAAGCCCATTGCCATTCCATTTATGGAAAGAGCAAATCCAAGAGAAATGGACTGTTTCCACGAGATAACGTGAACCGGATTCAGATTTCCAGCCCACAGCTTCTCAAATGGTGCAAACGATTCTTTCTTGCAAGCCTTCCTAAATTTAGCTGCGCGTCTTGATTCAGCCCTAGGCTTGAAGCTCCATATTCCCAATCCGATAATGATGATGCCGCCGATTACATTTGCATACTCTTTCGGGAAATATCCGGATATGAACCCTCCCATTGTAATCGATGCATAAGCTGCAACCATTGCGAGAATAGCAATAAATAAGTTTGATAGAATTGGAATCCTTAATGATCGTGCGCCATACGATACACCGATCCCTAAGTTATCAATGTTTGAAGCCATCCCTATTAATATAATCGAAATCCAATGCATATTTTTACCCCCAATCTATCATTTCATAGCACATCATATGCTAGAGAAAGTAGATTGGCTTGTACCATCAACCATTGGATATTTATCGTATGTTTTTTGAGTTGTTCCGGGCATGGAGTCATTCTGCCCTCTTCCACGCAATGGCCAATCGCACAAAAAAAAGAGCATCCAACGATGCTCCATTGTTCGATAAATGAACTTCTCCTCCCCGACTACTAACAGGAAAAGCTCCATGCTTTTAGGCAACTACAGCAGGCACCTACTGCTTGTCCGACTGACGCTCTGCAGAGTCATTGCTTCTTTTTTTCAAGCGTTTGGCAACGCTCATAAACCGCTGCAACTCATGCAGGAGCATGAGCAGGGCTGCGCGCACCTCGAATTCTTCACGAGTTTGCGGCAGCGGCATCGTTTGGAATAACTGTGACAATTCATTCAGACGTTCATCTACGATTCCTCGATATACATCAGATTTCACATCGCTGGACAGCTGATCAAGCAGCTCGGCAACCAACACCGCTTGTGGAAACCTAGCATATATAAGCGCCATCTCCGCAAGCATCTGCTGAACCGATTCCAGCTGCTGCCGCCTCATCTCGAAATAAGTCGGCCAGTATGGCTCATGTCCCCATATGCGATTTTCCAAATTTCGCACAGAGGATTGAGCGCCCTTCTCGATCGCATTATACGCTGTTAAAATCTCTTCGCCATTCCATATATGTGAAGGATTGCGAAGGGTCAAAGACATCTCTTGAAATATGACGCCAAAGCTTTGCTCAATTAGATGCCGCTGCGAGCTTAGATGTTGCTCATCCTTCGGCATATAGATCATGTTAAGAAATGTTGCCCAGCCAAGCCCTGCAATGAGCAGCAGGATTTCATTGCCGATAATGTCCCATGAAACTTGTCCATAATTGAACAAATGAAAAACGATAACCGAGCTTGTCACTATTCCGTTCTTTAATTGAAACTGGGAGAGCACCGGAAATGTAAGCAAAATAAATACAGCAACCACCCATATATGAAATCCTAATAATGTAAAAATGAGCGATGCGAAGAACAGCCCCAGCACAGAAGCGATGAAACGAACCGCTGCACCCTTAAGCCCTTTCGCCCGCGTCACTTCAACGCCGAGTATAGCAAGAATACCGGCGCTGAGCGGCGGTTCAAGTCCAAAATAAGCAGCGGTATAAATAGCTGCTATAGCGGCAAGCGCCGTTTTGATAATACGAATGCCCATCTCGTTACCTCGCAAGTGGTAGAATTTTATTTCCTATCCTACCGTTCACGCCAGCCTGCCGTCAACCGCTTCTCAAGCAAGGCTACAAGCTGATACATTATTGTAGCAACGACAGCGATGACAATTAAGCTTGATAAGACCAGCGTGAAATTAAATACTTGGAAGCCGTATATGATCAGATAGCCGAGCCCCATATTTGCAACGAGGAACTCGCCGACCATGACCCCGACCCACGCCAGCCCGACATTGACCTTAAGCGTCGAAATAATAACGGGGAATGAGCCAGGCAATATGACAAGTCGAAACAGCTGTGAGCGCGTAGCGCCAAGCAGTCTAACCACCTTAATATAGCCGCTGTCAATTTCTGCGAATCGATTGTAAATATTTAAAGTAGTAATAATTACAGTCACAGATAATGTTATCGCCACAATTGACATAAATCCCGAGCCTAACCCGACGATAAAGATCGGCCCAAGCGCAACCTTCGGCATGCTGTTGAGCACAACCAAGTAGGGATCTAATACACGGGATAGAAAAGGAAACCACCACAGCGTTGCTGCAATAGCTGTGCCAATAAGTGTGCCAAGTGCAAAGCCAGCTACAGTCTCTGCTACCGTTACTCCGACGTGAGGCCAGATGGAGCCGTCAGCCATTGTCTTCCAAAGCTGTGCAAACAGCTTGGATGGAAAGCTGAATAATAACGGATCAATCCAATTGTTTCGCCCTGCTGCTTCCCATATCCCAACAAACAATACGAGGATAACCGCTTGCGTCATCAACACCGCTGTCGTCAAGCGACGCTTGCGCTGCTTATATGCAATATGAAGATCGTTCATCCAGTCATTACGATCCTCCTGAGCACCAGATAAAACCGCTATATTCTGATTCTGCTGAGCTTCAGCCAATCGATCCTGCTTGATCTCATTACGATCATCCATTCGGTCCCCTCCCTTCATCCTCCTCCTCTAGCTCCTCCCATAGGCGCTCGAATATGTCTTGGAAGCCAGGCAGCTTGCGAGCCTCCATAGGTGCTGCAAACCTTATTTCCTGCGGTATTTCCAGCTCGCACCGAATATGGCCCGGATTGCGTCCAAGCACAATAACACGATCACTCATCGCGACTGCCTCCGCGAGGTCATGCGTGACAAGTACAGCCGTTTTGCCCAGCCTCGCAAGTGTTTGCTGCACCAAGTCCTCCAGTTGAAGTTTGATGTGCAAATCAAGAGCGGAGAAGGGCTCATCAAGCAGGAGCACCTCCGGTTCTGTAGCAAGCGTTCTAGCTAGTGCCACTCGCTGTCTCATCCCGCCCGACAGCTCATGCGGGTATCTGCTGCCTGCTCCCGGCAATCCAAGCTCGGCCAGCAAATGATCAACTTCCTTCAAAGCTTGAGCTGTCTTATGACCATTAATTTCCAGTCCGACAGCAGCATTATCTCTAATGGTGCGCCAAGGAAATAAATAATCCTGCTGCAGCATATAGCCTACCTTTGGCGAGGGTCCTGTGACCAGCTCGCCATTCAGCAGCACACGGCCTTTCGTCGGAGCAAACAACCCGGCGAGCAAGCTGAGCAGCGTCGTCTTGCCGCAGCCGCTAGGTCCAACAAGGCTAACAAATTCACCTCGCGAGACGCTCAGCCCAATCTCCTCAACCGCGAGCGAGGCTCCTTTTTCATTCACATAAACATGAGACAGCTGCTGAAGCTCTAGCACAGGATCATGGTTCATGCTTATAACCTCACTTCCTTACCAGCGTTTATTTCAACGCTTCTATAGCCTTCTCAGCAAAGCTAGTGTCGACCAGCTCTTTGTGCTCTGTTCGTTTTTGCAATTCACCAGCAGTTGTAATAACATCCAGCAAGTTATTCCATTCTCCCTCATCGATGATCGGATCCGTTGCGAAAGATCCCTGCGCTTTGTAGCGGTCGATAGAGCTTACGAGAATATCGCTGTCCACATTGTCGAAATAAGGTTTTACAACATCCGCAATCGCTTTTGCATCATGGCTATCTACCCATTTCTGAGCTTTATACACGGCATTTGTGAACGATTGAATCGTTTTTTTGTTTTTGTTTATATAGCTTTGCTTCGCCATAAATACGGTATAAGGCAAGTGTCCGCTCTCTGTACCGAAGGATGCGACAACGTGGCCTTTGCCTTCCTTCTCAAAAATCGAAGCTGTCGGCTCGAACAGCTGCACATAATCGCCTGTTCCCGATGCAAAGGCTGCTGATATGTTGGCAAAATCCACGTTTTGGATTAGCTCCAAATCCGTTTTCGGATCTATCCCGTGCTTCTTCAGTGCAAATTCGCCAGCCATTTGCGGCATACCGCCTTTTCTTTGACCGAGGAAGGTGCTGCCTTTCAGCTTGTTCCAGTCAAAGCTTTCATCCGCTTTTCTTGCTACTAGAAACGTGCCGTCCGTTTGCGTTAGCTGTGCGAAGTTAATAATTGGATCATCCGAGCCTTGCTGATACACATAGATCGATGTTTCCGAGCCCACTAGCGCAACATCGATCGTATTCGAGAGCAAAGCTGTCATCGTTTTGTCGCCGCCCGGTGTCGTCGTCAATTCAATATCCAAGCCTTCATCTGCAAAAAAACCTTTCGCTACAGCTACATACTCCGGTGCATAGAACAGCGATCTTGTTACTTCGCCTATTCGTACCTTCACCTTATCCGAATCTCCTTTACTGCAGCCTGCCAGCGCGGCTGATGCAAAAAGCACCAGCGAAAGCAGCAGTGAATAGAAAATACGTGTTTTCATGGTAGTCCCTCCTGTATTTTTGCATAAAATAGATGATATCAGCCTATGCGCAGGAGTGACTGGCGGTGAATGAGCAGACAAAAAGAAGAAGGCTGCTCCTGTATCGTCATGGGACGATCGGACAGCCTTCTCAAAAATATGCTTTTGTATTTGTCTAGCTACAGCTGCAATTTATAAATGTCGGAATATTTTTTCGTTAAATAAGCGACCAAATGCTGCGGATCAAGCGGTTTGCCCGTCACGCTCTGAATTAGCTCAGATGGAGTTCTAAGCTTGCCGTATTTGTAAATGCGTTCTGTGAGCCACTGCTTGATTGGCAGCAGATCTCCATCTCCAACCAGCGTCCAGAACCCTTGCAGCTCCCGCTCCATTGTGTCGGCTATCTGTGCTGCGTACATATTGCCCAGCGAATAAGATGGGAAGTAGCCGAAAGCGCCGCCTGACCAATGCACATCCTGTAGAATTCCCTCCGCATTGTTAGACGGTGTCACGCCTAAATATTGTTTGTACTTCTCATTCCATATAGCTGGCAAATCTGCCGCCTTCGCACCTTCATTGAAAATAAACTTCTCCATTTCATAACGGATAATAATATGCAGATTATACGTCAGCTCATCTGCTTCAATGCGTATAAGAGAAGGCTGCACGACATTGTTGCCGCGGTAGAACGTATCAACAGGCACATCAAGCTGGCCTGGAAAACGCTTCTGAAGCTCGCCGAAATAGCGGTCCCAAAACGGTCTGCTGCGGCCGATCACATTTTCCCAGAAACGGGACTGTGATTCATGAATGCCCATCGAGGTTCCCGTGCAAAGTGTCGTGCCAATAAGCTCCGGCATAATATTTTGCTCATAAAGCGCATGGCCGCCCTCATGTATGGTTCCAAATAAAGCACTCGTCACATCATCCTCTAAATAACGGGTTGTGATGCGAACGTCGCCTGGATTTAATCCGGTTGCAAAAGGATGAACACTCTCATCTAGGCGTCCCGCCTCAAAGTTATAGCCCATCTGTTCTAATATGTACAAGCTGAAAGCCTTCTGAGCCTGCTTATCGTACTTTTGTTTTAAGAAGCTGGCATCAGGCTGATGCGGCGAGCTTGCAATGGCAGCAGACAAAGGAACGAGCTGTGAACGAAGTCCTCCAAATACACGGTCAAGCTCCGCTACTGTCATGCCCGGCTCATACTGATCAAGCAATGTATCATATCGAGTAGCCTTTGGGCCCCATAGGTCAATAAACTGATTCGTATAAGAAATTACTTTTTCCAAATAAGGCTGGAAGCTGGCATAATCATTATTTTCCTTAGCTTCTTCCCACTTGGATTCAGATTGGGAGGATAAAACCACATATTCCTGGTATAGCTTGGGCGGAATTTTGACGCTGCGGTCATATTCCTTGCGCGTTTCCTTAATGAGCCGCTGATCAATCTCCGAAAGCTCCGAGAAAACGGAGCCATCCTCAAGCGTTGAAAGCCATTCGCCCAGCTGCGGCGAAGTGGATAGCTTGAACATATCTCCAGATAGAGAGCCGATAACTTCTGAGCGGTTATCCATTCCTTTGCGAGGGGCGCCTGTGCGTAAATCCCAATAAAGAACACCTAACGCTTCCCCATATCCGCTAATTTTGCGAATCGTTTCCTTAAAGCTCTGCAGCGCTTCATCATGTTTAGTTGGCATCGTTGAACCGCCTTTCTATTTCTTGGTAAATTTAAGTCCCTTTCTTCGGGACTTAACTTGATCTTACTTATTCCTATCCTTATAATCAACTTAAACCTGCTTAATACCCGCATGGGGCAGATAGAAAGTGAGGAACTACATATGCATATTACGTTTTCCAAATCAGCCGTGGAACGTATATCCCCTTACCTAGAGGATGGAACGAAGAAGCTTAAGCTTCTCCATGATACAGAAGGCTGCGGCTGCGTTGTAAGCGGCGTGCCTGCGATTCAGCTCATCGATAGCCCTTCCGTAGATGACGTGCAATCTCAAGGCGATCCCTTCCCTTTCTGGTACGAAACGCGACATTCGGTTTATTATGAACCGCAAATGAAAATTGATTATGATGTCGATCGGCACAGCTTCAGCCTGAAGAGCGATAATCAGATTTATACGACGCATCTTCGCTTTCTGACCGAGACGGATTAATTTTTTTTGCTAAAATAAAATCAGCTGTTTCACCATTTTTATAGGAAGAAGAGTGCAACGTGAACAAACTCGAGGACATATTAACCTATAACAAGAATTTTGTTGAAAACCATGAATATGAAATCTATTCAACAAGCAAATATCCTGACAAACGCATGGTCATTGTGACATGCATGGATACAAGGTTGACCGAAATGCTGCCGAAAGCAATGAACCTCAAAAACGGCGACGCCAAAATCATTAAAAATGCAGGCGCGATTGTAACCCAGCCCTTCGGAAACATTATGCGAAGCATTCTTGTTGCCTTATATGAGCTTCAAGCAGACGAAGTATTCGTCATCGGCCATCATAACTGCGGCATGACGGGACTTAATCCAGAGCTCATCATACAGCATATGGTGGAACGCGGCGTAGCTAACGAGACGATTACAACGCTTAAGCATTCCGGCCTCAATCTCATGCGCTGGCTGACCGGCTTCGATAACGTTAGGGACAGCGTTGTTAATAGTGTCAGCATTATCCGCAATCACCCATTGCTGCCAGCTAATATACTTGTCCACGGATTAATTATTGATCCAGATACGGGTGAATTAGAAGTTGTTGATCCTGCAAATAAAGAAGCTTAATGATAACAAAAGGAAGCATGTGTCGGCCTCAGATTTCGCCGCTATGCTCCCTTTTTTTACTCCTATATGCCCTCTGCCTAGCAGCAATAACGTCAGAACGATCTCTAAGCGTATGCCGGTGGATAATGGAATCATTATGCAGCGGACTTGGCGCCAACCATTCTAAGCCCCGTTCTTCACATTGCTGGAGACAAAGCGCAAGCAGCTCGCTATCTATGATAGACATGTTGATATCTGTATAAGGAGATTTCTCGTTAGCGTGTAGGGCAGCTATTCGCTCTCCTATTTGAATTAATAAATGCTGCTGATCTATGCCAATCCGCTCTAATGGAGCCGCCGATAGCCTTCGTTCAGCCTGAACATACATCTTGTTGGCACCGCGCAAATTTCCTCTTCGTTCATGATAAAGCGCTACTGCTAGTTGAATAAGGCCCACCCAAGTGTCTGCAAGAGAGTCATCTAGATGCTCCTTCCAATATTCTTCAAGCAGCTCATGACATTCGAAATAGTCTCGTGATGCATGAAATTCCACCATGTAGCATACGTAAGCTTTAGGAAAATCTGTCATACCATTCCCCCATCTTTATATCAAATAAATAAATTTAAACAAATAACCGTTTTACTTTCATACATTTAACCAATCCTATATAAATAAAATGAAACCTTTATCTATATTAGACGTATTTATTGGGGTTAGCAATGCTCACAGCATCCACAACAGGAGGAGAATTGACAGATGAAAAAGGGACTCATGGTCATAATGGCTCTAACTCTATTTTTTACAATCGGGTTTGGTCAATATGCAGACGCAAAACCAAGGGGCGGCGGCTTTAAATCGCCAAAACAAAGCTTCACACAAACACCTAAAAAAACAGACAATGCTAGTCAAACTAGCTCCGGTACGAAAACAAGCCCCAAAGCCGGAACAACCAAAACCGGAGCATTCAGCGGCGGCGGACTTATGAAGGGCTTAATGATCGGCGGCTTGGCTGGCCTGATGTTCGGCAGCTTGTTCGCAGGCATGGGCGCTTTCGGTAATATTCTTGGGCTTATGGTTAACCTGCTTGCTATCTTCGCGCTTATTATGCTCATTCGTGTTGCGTTCGTTTATTTGCTCAGCAAGCGTAACCAGTCAAACCAAAGGAGACGGTACTAATCGTGCGTATCTATACCGATGAGATCATTAATGCTATTTGTCTTAACATGGCTGATCGCAGAGGTGTGAAGCCCACAGACGTCGAAGTACAGCTTTCATGGGAAGAAGAATATGGGTATACAGCCGAGGTATGGGTAAGCGGCCGAAGCCAATATATTATAGAAGCAAATATCCTTGAAGCGATCGAGCAATATATGTTGAAACAATATGATCGCCGTGTTTTCCGCTCTAACATTACACTGGACGCGGACGAGGAATTTTGGGCAGAAATAACCGATTAATAGGATGAAAGCAAAGCATTCAAGGGCTGACCTTATCTTAGATGATAAGCAGCTCTTGAATGCTTTTTTTGCGTCTAGCAACCTCTCCCCTATTTATGCGTCTAATAGATAGATTGAGAGAGGAGCGTGTAAAAGAAGCTTATGAGAAGAAAAGTAAGCACGGTGCTGCTGATGTTGTTTTTCTGCCAAACGATCATGACGGGAGCCGTCAATCGTGCAGATGCAGCAACAGCGCAAATGATGACCCAGTACCGCGTATATCAAAATGACAAAGCACTTCGAGAATTTCCGACAGAGGCGAAAGCAATCGCTTACGCCGCCAATTTCGAATACAGCCACGTCGAGAAAATAGCTGACCGAGGCTGGGTATGGGACAACTTCCCCCGCTACAAGGTATATCAGAATGGCCAATCCAATATGAAATGGGAATTCCGAACGTATGAGCAAGCATTGTCTGTCGCGAAGAAACTAACTAATGTACATATTCGCGATCTCGAAAATATTGGCTGGAAATATCAATCCTATGCTAAGTTTCAGCTGTATCAAGGAGATAAAACTCAGGCGAGCTGGTCCTTCCTAACACTTGCAGATGCGAAGCAGGAAGCCAAGAAATGGGGCAATGCCCACATTATCGATTTGACATCGAATAAATGGGTTTGGGGCAATTTGACCGAAGCTCAAGTGAAAGCTCAGCGCGAAACCGCACCCGTCTACCAAATCATAGTAGATGGTGAGCCCGTAGAGGAGCAATCCCCCTACTCCTTCCTTATGGATGCAAAAAACAGCTCAGCAGCAATTGCAGGCAGTGAGGTGCTTAATACAGCAACTGGTCAAATCATTCATTCTAACGTTCCTGCTTATACCGTTCAACAAAATAGCACCATTGTGCAATCCTTCGTGAGTCTTGACGCTGCGGTACAGCTGGCTGCTAAAACACCGAACGCTGAAGTTATTTATAAGGATGCCGTCTTATGGTCGGGTATCCCCTATTTGCAAGTTAACCAGGGTGACAAAAAGCTTAGAGTCTTTAATACGAGAAACGGTGCTATCACCTTTGCCAAAGGTTATGCGAACAGCACGGTGCTTACAACAGAAGGACGAGCCATTTGGAGCAATACGAAGAACCTGGTCTATCTGGGCTGGAACGGCAGCTCTACAAGCACGACGGTACTGAATCATGTAGCGAATACGCAAGGATTATCGATTGATTCACCTACTTGGTTCGAGCTTTCTGCTGCAGACGGCTCCATCAAAGATACATCTGATCCAGCTGTTGTAACGGCGCTCAAAGAAAAAGGCGTTCAGGTCATGCCACTTGTTAATAACCAGTTTAACCGCAAGATGACTACTGAATTTCTGAAAAGCGCAACCGCTCAGCAAGCTTTTATCCAAAAGCTCGTTGGAAAAATCGTTGACCTCGGTGCTGCTGGTATTAACTTAGACTTTGAGGAGGTTGCAGGAAGCGACCGAGCTGCCTACACCTCCTTCGTAACCCAGCTAGCCAAAGCAGTTCAAGCAAAGGGCTTGCAAATATCCATTGATCTTCCGCGAGGAAGCCTGAGCTGGAATCAAGTGACCGCTTATGATCATTCAGCGCTTGCTGAAGTAGTCGATACCATCATCATTATGGCTTATGACGAGCATTGGAGCGGGAGTGATACTCCGGGCTCAGTAGCGGGTCTGCAGTGGGTCGAGGAAGGCGTTAATCAATTCCTTAGCTACGGAATTCCACGCAGCAAGCTGATGCTAGGCATACCTTTCTACGTAAGAGAATGGAAGCTTGACAGCGCAGGCAAGCTTGTTGGAAACCGTGCAATTTATATGAGTGAATTACCGAAGCTGATTGCGGATACGAATGCGCAAGGCACATTGGATCCCGAATCTGGACAGATGAAGTACAAGTATGTGAAAGAAGGCTTTACGTACTTGTTCTGGGCAGAAACCGAGGATACTGTCAAAGCTCGCATCAACATCGCGAAGAAATATGATCTAGCAGGCGTTGCCGCTTGGCGCCTTGGCTATGAAAGCAATGATTTGTGGACGATGATGCTTCGCATGAAGTAATAAATTAAAGCGGTTGCTTCAAAAATAGAAATCTATTTGGTTTCCTAATAAGAAAAAGGTGTTCTGCTGCCCTCCGGGAAGGGCAATCGGAACACCTTTTTTGTTTTACCAAAAGATTAAGACGCTTGCTCCAGCATACGGGCGATAATGACCGCCGCCTGAGCACGATTGGCTATGCCCTTCGGTCCAAATGTTTTGGCATCCATACCGCTAATAATTCCTGCATTAGTCAGCTGAGCGACAGCTTCCTGCGCGAAGGAGGCGATATTGGACTTGTCCGCAAACTTGCTGAGCGCTGCACTGTTGCTATCTAACTGTACTTGCTGCTTTTTCAGGGCATTTGCGATCATAATTGCCATTTCTTCACGGGTAGTTTCACGGCCAGGTTCGAACAAGCCGTTTCCGGAACCTTTTACAATCCCGGCATTATCCGCAATTGTGATAGCATCCGTGTACCATACGCCTTGTTTAATGTCCTTGAATTGGCTGACTGCCCCGGAATCTGTCAAATTCAGAGCGCGAACCAGCATGGTGATGAATTCAGCACGGGACACATATTTGTTCGGCGCGAAGTTGTTCCCATCAATGCCTTTTATAATACCTTTTGCAGCCAAAGTCTCAATCGCTTCTTTTGCCCAAGCAACTTTATCCAGGTCCTTGAATTCCAGTACTGGAATTGGAGTAGGCGTTGGAGTCGGGCTAGGCGTTGGCGTTGGCGTTGGTATTGGTGTTGGCGCCGGGTTCGGATCGGTCGTCGTAGACGGAACTCCTTCATTGTTTATAATGCGCCCTTCATTTGCGGCATTGATTTCTCCGCCCTTGAACATCTTCACGATGTAATCATAGAACACATCCAGGTCAATAGGTCCAGCTATGGAAGCACTGGCTTCAGTCAGGATTGTGTAGTTATCTCCACCTGCTGCCATAAAGTTGTTGACAACAGCCGTATAACTTTTGCTCATGTCAATCGGAGTCCCATCAACAAGTGTGAGGCTGGTGATGCGCTCTGCTGCCGGAAGACCCATGTAGGCTGTGTATTTTAAGCCGGCGATTTGCAGTGTTTTGGTGTCTGCCGTTCCGTCGGCTTTTACATTCCACTGCTGTTGAAGCAAGGTCTTGATTTGCGCTCCAGTCAGCGTCAGCTTCACCAGCGTGTTGCCGAACGGCTGAATTTTCGTCAGATCACCGAACGTAACATCGCCTTTCGGAAGGTCTGCGCGAATGCCGCCTGGGTTCATAAAGCCGAAGTCTGCAGCACCTTCACCGTCTCCGAAATCTGCGCCGCGCATGGCGTCGGCAATCAGATTCCCAAGAGCAGCCTCATTGTTGTAAGCATCCGTACGGGTAATCGTTCCGTCCGTCGTGCCTACAGGTTTAGTCAGCTCCGGATGCAAAGCGAAATACTTGTTAACTAGAGCAACAGTATCCGCATCCAGTGTTTTACCTTCTTGGAAGGTGCTGGAAACAACTGCAGACTTGCTCTTTACATCGCCTGTCTTAGGGTCAATGACAAGCTTGATGTCCTCAATTGCCGTACCGTAAGAATAAGCCTGTACAATCAATTTATTGTTTACAACAGCGTTTGCATATGCGTGGTCATCACCTGCTACGATAACATCAACCGGAGAATCTGCCGGAAGCGCGTTAGCCAGATCGACTGCTTCGCCTTTTGTCACCTCGACACCTGTTGTCGCATCTTTTTTGGTCGATGCTGGATCATGTGCGAGCACAATGATCGTTTGTACGCCATTGTCTTGAAGCTCTTTTGCATATTTATTAACGGCTTGGACTTCTTCATCAGCGGACAAGAACCGCACGCCAGCCCAGCTGGAAGGTGAAACTTTGCTCGGCGTGGCTTTTGTCACCAAACCGATAAATCCGATCTTCACTCCGCCTACTTCTTTGATAACGTAAGGATTAATAATCGGGTTACCGGTTGTTGCGTCAACAGCATTGGCGTTGACGTAATCAAAGTCTGAGCCAGCATGATTTACTTTGGCATTTTTGGGATCAATTCCGCCGTAAAGCTGTGTTTTCAGCGCCTCGACGCCCTGGTCAAATTCATGGTTGCCCAGTGAACCAACGTCAAACTTCATCATGTTCATCCACTCATGGGTCGGCTCGTCGCGCTCCAGCGATGATATTGGAGCCGATGCGCCAACGGAGTCCCCGTTATGGAAAAGCAGTGAGTTTTCATATTTTGCACGAGTTTCTTTCAAGTAAGTCGCGAGAATCGCTGCAGTACCTGCAGTCTTGCCGCTTACGTTAGAAACAGTATCCAGCTGCCCGTGAAAGTCATTGATACCAATAAGGTGAACTTCTACGTCTTGAGTAGGAGCTGGAACATGCTGCTTCAGGTCCAGATTGAATATACCGAATCCGAGACTGTTCTGTTCACCGGTATAAGAAATATTCGATGGCATAACATCCGCTGCAAGAGGCGTCGTCGTAAACGTGACATTGACATTTCCCTTGATCGGAGCCAGGGACCAATTGCCGTCTGCGGCTGGATCGATCGTCTTCACTTCGCTGATGTAGTCCATCAGAATTTGGCGGTTTTCGTCCTGGGAATCCACCACCAACTCGGAACCTGAAACACCCGGGAAGTTGCCGCCGCCGCTGGCGCGGTAGTTGTTCGTGACAACGATGAAGTCCTGATCCAGATCCAGAGGCTCATCGTTGTACGTCACTTCCGTTACACGGCTTGCCGCTGCATCGTTAATCGTGCCGTCCGGTTTGTACTTCGCGTTTTTTGTCACATCAATTTTATACTTGATGCCGTCAATAACATCGAAGTTGTAAACCGCAAATTTCGAGTTCAGCAGGGCTTGCGGAGTTGAGATGGCAGGCTTGATGCGGTTAAATGCGCCTGCGCTCATTTCCAACCATTCCTTTACGACAGAGCCTTTGACTTTGATAGCTTTCAGCGTATTGTCGTACAGATAAAGGTCGCTCGCGCTGCGAATAGTCAGCGGTCCTTGTTTAATATCTGTGTATTCGGAAGGGCCATTGCGACCCGCTTTGAAGGGAGCGCCCGCACTGAGAATCGGCAAGTCCTTGTACTTTTCGGGAAGATTATTCTGAACGAACCATCTCTGGGCATTCGCAACAATCTGGACAGTTGGATCGTCGTGGACCATAGCGAAGTAGCTGTTCATCGGAGCCGTTGTTTGTCCAAGCTCTTGCCCGGTGTAGGCAATGGTAGCCTCATGGACGGCTTTGACAGCCGCATCTACAGCCGGATCAGGCGCTACGTTGGCAATGTTGACCTTGTTCTCCGTCCTGTAAATGGAACGGGTCGAAGCAACAGAATTCTCCTTATCCACCTTCCAGTGTCCGCTGCCGTCCGGTACGACAGTGAGGTCGATCAGCCCCAGATAAGCGCCACCGTAGCCGGCTTGTACGGCTGGAGTGCTATTAATGCGGCCGTTCACATTATCAACGATAGCTACTCCGGGTGTTTGGTATGGTTGCTTTGTTGCCGGATCCTTGAACGAAGCGTCCAGTGTTTCGTTGTTCCCCGTTGGGAAGGCCTTGTGCGTATGGGAGAACGTAATGGCATCAATTCCCGGAACCTTACTCAACGCATTGATGTCGTTTTCGGAGCCATCTCCTTCAATGGCATTTGCATCAAAACCGGTGTGGGCCATGGCCACGATGATATCCGCGCCGGCATTCCGCATTTCACCAACGTACTTGCGTGCAGTTGCGGCGATATCTTTTGTTTTTACTTTGCCTTCCAGATTAACCTTGTCCCACTCCATGATTTGCGGGGTTACAAGACCGAGAAGGCCAACCTTAATTACCTGATCGTTGCCATTGCTGTCCTTTACCGTCTTGTCCACAATCTTATAAGGGGTAAAAGCGTTTACATCATTGCTGTCGTCATTATCGTTATCATCGATATAAACGTTCGCATTCACATAAGGGAAATTTGCACCAGTATTCTCACTTCCACTACCTTCTACTGTACGCTTTAAGTAGTCCAGCCCGTAGTTGAATTCGTGGTTCCCGTAAGTTGCTGCGTCATACTTCATAATATTCATGACTTCCATCATCGGATGAATGCTCTCTTGCGAAGTCATCAGATCGGATTTTTTCGCCATGTAAGTACCCATCGGGGTTCCTTGAATCAAATCCCCGTTGTCGAGCAAGAGGTTATTCGGATTTTCTTCTCTTGCATAAGTAACCAATGTTGCAGTTCGGTCGAGTCCGACAGTTATCGAAGGTTCATTCTTAAAGTAATCCCATCCGTTGACATTCGTGTGTACATCCGTCGTACTCATCAAACGGAGCTTTACTGAAGCAGCGGCTGAAGCGGCTGCAACAGTCTCTGCCTTGCCTGTACCCAGAATGCCTCCGCTCAGCATTTGTGCAGACAGCACGGCGGCTGCCAGTACAGTAGCGATCGGCTTTTTCCATTGTTGCTTAAATCTCATAATATTATTATTCCTCCTTTATGATTTCGTCCTTCGACATTATAGCACACAAATAAAATCGAAAATCAATAAAATCATAAATTATACATTAATGTTATGTAAGGAAATGTTAAAACTAACTTTTTAAATACGAGTTTTATAAATTTTATTATATCCAATACATCAGCTCTTACAGGATCTCTTCAGCGGAGAAAAACAAAAATGCACCAATGCGAAGAATGGTAAAATGGAAGTTTTCGAACCGCCATTAAACCAACAACGCAAGGTGCATTTTACAAGTATTTCGCATCACAATTTTAAATTCACCATCAGATCAGACTTTCCATAATCTCTTTATTTCGAGCAGCTCTTCGTCATTAAATTCCATCCTATATACATCTGGCTTTGATGTCTGCATTAAAAACTCATAGCCATATTTGCTATCGAAATAATTTATCATGAGTGTCATAACAAGTCCATGAGTACCTATTGCTATTTTATTCCCAATAAACTTCTTTAATATTTCATTAAAAACTAACATTGACCGAGTTTGACATTCCGAAATGGATTCCCCTCCGTGTAAGGAAAAAAGAGGATCTATAAACATCTTTTCAACGATTGGGTACAAGTCTTTATCCGGTATAATCATATCTTCATTCGAAAATCTTGTTTCTTTCAATTCTTCGTAGATTAAAATTTCTTTACCACAAAGCTGAGCCAATTCCTTGATTGTCAACACAGCTCTGTGATATGGGCTTGAAATAAATGTATCGATTTCTTCATTCTTTAATAATTCAGTTATTGTGTGTGAATCCAACTTACCTTTATTAGTTAAGCCACGTGTCCTTTCATTCCCTTCTGTTTTAATTGATTCCCCATGCCTAACCATGTAAATGATAGTATTCATAATTCCTCCATGAGTTGTAATTCAATAATCTTATTTAAAAAACTCACAGCATCAATTTTCGTTCAAACCGAATTTAATACTTAATAATTTCTTCTTATTAAAGATTCTCGACTCCAGTTACTTCTTCAGCGGTCAGATTTTTAGGTAATATTTGCAAAATGCTGAACTGATAGCTTTTGAATCGATCAAGGAAGTTGTTCATCTTTTATCTTCCCAATGATTGTTCCCAAATCGCCCCATAATCCAAATCGACGATCGGTTCATTTTGGATCAGACGTTCTCGAATTTCTGCTGCAAGTTGCTTTTCAATTTTATTTTCTTTTGCTGAAAGGTCAAATTTCTTATTAATAACGCCGTATAACGTATAATCACGTAGGTTCAGGAACATCGGCAAGCGCTCTACCCATTCACGGGATATCCCTCTGACACTCATATAGCCTCTCAAGAAATGTGTCAATATTTCTTTTCCAACTGTGGAACGGGTTTCAAGCGTTTCTTTGCGGTATTTCTGCCAAATGGAATAATACAGTGGAATGGCAATGTCGCTAGCAAAATAAAAATACATGGTATCGTCGAAATCAAATATGTGGATATCACCTTCGTGATAAAAGAAATTACCCTGGTGGATGTCTGAGTGGATCAAACCGAACGTCTCTTTCGTTTGCGGCAGCTGCTGTAAGGATACGACAAGCTGCCGGTTCCCTTCAACAATGGCTTTGTCTTCAACAGGATCAATATAATTGTCCAACTCGATTAAATCATCTTCATCCCAGCGCAGACGCTGTGTTTCTGTTGCATCATATTCTTCCGTAGCCAAGTGCAAGCGAGCAGTTGTTGCGCCCCATTTCTCAAACAACTCTGGACCAAACTCCGGACTGTTCATTTGGACGGAACTTCCCGGTGCCTTATCGAACAAGCAAACATAAAAGTTGGAATCGCTCACAGGCACCACTTCCACGAGTTCGCCATTTACGGATTCATGAACCAGTGACACATGGATTCCACGGCCATTCAGAAAATTAATCCATTTCAGTTCGCCTTCCACTTCTTCCTTTAAGCGGTGGGACGAGTGGGTCAACCTTAGGATATACCCCTTTCCATCACGTTCTACTTCATACACATAATTCTCAAAATCCCCAAGCTTTTTGGCATTGGAAGCGTCTGCCTTGTATCGTAAGGCAGCTTCATTCAGCACTTCTTTCGAAAATAAATTTTCTACCCATTGTTCCATAATTACTTCCCCCTTGAATGATATCTGTTAAACCGAGAGCATGGTTTCTACCTTTAGTTACTGTACCCGTTAGATTCATGATTTGTATAAATGTCATTTTTAAGTAATGAGTAGACGTAAGTATCATAAGGGATACCGTTTTGATACATATAGTCCCTCAAAACCCCCTCTTTTTGAAAACCCATTTTAGTTAGTAATTTATTGGATGCTTCATTCTCAATAAATACAACAGCACCAATACGGGTTAAATCCATAACATCAAAGCCATATGCAAGAACTTTAGACAATGCTTCAGAAGTATAACCTCTCCTCGACTGATTTGGATGAATTTCATAACCTATTTCTGCGCGTTTATGTTTGGGTGACCAAGCATTAAAGCCAATTGTTCCAATTATCCCTTTAGTCTCTTTTCTTTCAATTCCCCAGCGTATACCTCTTTTTTCATTGTAGTTATTTGAAAAGAAATCAACGAATTTCTCTGCTTGTTCTATATTTTGTAATGTTTCTTGTCCATAATAACGTGTTACATTATCGTTAGAAAAACAAGCAAAAATACCTTCTGCATCGTCTTTTGTTATTTCTCTTAATTTTAGTCTTTCTGTCTCTAAAATTGGAAACATTTAATCTCTCCCTCTTTTTATGACCAAATAAATTTTAGATTGATATCCCTGTTTTAAGACTGAGCCCCCAACCAAATATAACTTCCTGATTTGTAATTTCTGCTCGGATTGTATTCAAACCAATTGTCCATCGTATCGGAACAGCCACAAAATCATAACGAATCCTGCCATCGCTTTCAGGAGGATTCCATTTCCAAATGCCTTGGTAAACCTCTTCCTCATTAATCCATAAACGAAGTTGATCACTAAAACCGAAATTTAATACGGATTCTGTTTCTTCAGAGATATAAACTGTACTCCTTGCTTGAACTGAAATATCCTTTGCGGACGGATAGAGTCTATTTAAATTTAATGTTCCATTTTCCTCGACATCTACTTTAGTCCAATCGGTCTCGATCAATTGAGTGTTATCACAGTAAGGTTTCGAAACAATCCATTCTGTCACAAACCCCTCTCTCGCCAACTGTTCCAATCTGACCCATTCGCCTGAAACATATGGAGCAGATGCCTGATAATCCGGACCATTGTAAATTTGCCAAGTAGTTGAGCCATTCATAACGGGATCGTACTGAATTCCCCCTAAACCATCGCCTGCTCCTGGTGATAGGTAGATAAGTTCATAATTATTCATATCTTTTGCTCCGAAGACTAGACCGACAAAACCAACTGCCTCCGGAATGGCAACGTCAGCTTGTAGACGATAAGATTTGAAATGAATATCATCATTTAGCAAAACGGCAACACCGCTCTTATTAAGATATAATGCTTTAGTGTCCTTCCACTCCGCTAGATGCGCACCAGATTCACTTATATCGAAATTTTTCAAATCATCCACCAGACTCCAATTTAACTTCATTGTTTCATTCATATCCTCACCGTCAATGTATAATATTTACATTAATGATAAAGAACGTTTGTTCTTGTGTCAACGACATATCAGTCTTTATTTGAATATTACATTAGGTAGAGAAACAAAAAAAATGACTCCTCATCTATACGAGGAATCATCTTTTTTTAAATTAAAGCTTTACTTGATGCTTCACTATTGCGCTCTTATGAATTTCCAGTGTATCGCGGTATTCCACTGTTCCAATATTGCAATTAGCACCAATAACTACATGATCGCCTCTTACCATATCAGCCTTCGTATGCTGGAGCTCGATATTGTCACCTTCGATCAGTCCAGCTTTCAACATTACGTCACCCTTAAATTTCATCAGCTTTAACAATCGTCCGGCTTTGCTTCTTTTGATTCTAATCCTGCTGCCCCCAATCTCCATGGCGCAGCTTGGACCGTACAGACTAACATCTAGATTCTCTGCGCTCAGCAATCCATCTATATTGAAGGCACCCGAAAGCTGAATCTCCTCTGCTTCACATTCACCTTTCACATCTAGATTTCCAGTGAATTTAATGCTGTCTATCCGAAGCCCAGCAGTTGTCTTCAGCTCCCCCCGCCCTCGCAGGGAAAGGCCGTCAATGCCGCCATTGGCAACACATTCACCCGTTATTTTAATCTCTTTCGCTCGAAGGCTTCCAGCAATCCTCGCTTCCCCTGTCAAGCTCATCTTCAGGCAATCCACATCGCCGTTAAACTGGCACTCCCCTGTAATATTCACATTTTGATAATATCCGCCTGCTGACGTTGTTGAGCCCAATATTTTCAAAGGATTTCGGATCAGTTCATTCACTAATCTTCTCCTCCTTCATTATCCTGACACCAGGATATACAGTTAACTTCGAGCGATATTCTACACGCCCAATGGAACAGCCTGGACCGATCATAACAACATTGCCCCTTACAATATCCGCAATCGTATTTTCCAAATCAATGTAATCGCCCTCAATAATCCCGACGCGCAGCTCTGGTTTTAATTTCGGAATCATTCCGCTCCATAATTTACTCCATACCCCTTTGTTTTCTTGCCGGATGACAAGGCTCTCCACACCTATTTCATTAGCTTTACTTTGACCTTGAAGGCAGAATTCCACTTTGCCCGCACTGAGAAGACCGCCAACCGTAAATCCTCCCCGTCCTGTTAAATTCTCAAGCTCACAATCGCCCTTTACATTGATCATTCCATTAAGTGCACAGCTCTCACCACTAAGCCCGCCCTTGATCGTTAGCAATCCGTCAGCCTTCATATTTCCAAAGCGCAGACTGCCCTTCACATTCATTATCCCATTGCATTCAACTTCAATCGCTTTAACATCATCATTCAAATGCACATGTCCGTTACCTTTAAAGCTGCGCGCCTCTATCGCGCCATTCACTTTACCGACTCCGTCTATTCTGACGTTATCGTAGGTTCCTCCGCCAGCTCCGCTTACCCCGTTTATGATCAAATCAGACAACGGCATTTTTTCCATCATTCTTCCCTCCATTAAGAAAGCTTGCCTTTTAATTGTTCTAACAAATCACCTAGACTTAATTTATTAACCAGTCGCACGCCTTCATCAAATACTAATTCAGATGGCGATAACGCTAGAATGAAGGAAGTAACACCCATTTTCCTTACGAAATAGAGATCCCAGCTCTTCCCCTCGAATTTCGCTGCCGTTTCAACTAGCGTTTGAGAGAGAAGTTCTGCTTCCTCCAAACTCATTTCTCCACTACTAAGTAAATAATCAACGGTGTATAAAATAATAAGCTGTTCAAAGGAATATGCTGATTGTCCGCTCGTCAGATTGCCAAACTTGTTCAATGTCATCTGTGACACAATGTTACGTGATACAATATCCTCAGCTGTTAGTGCAGTACTGTTCAAAGAGGACATATCCGATAATTTATCTGCCAGTTCATCTAATGAAAGACCGTCCTTCATATTGATGATGTTATGGATGCGGGCTAGAATAGTTTGTTTTGGAAAGAACGTTTCTTGACCCGTAAAGGTTGATTTACGAATAAACCAGTCCTCCGGAATAAGTTTCTTTCGTTTCCATCGATACAATTGTCCATACGAGATACCGGTTAAATCCAATAGCTCCTTCTTAGATATTAAATCCTTATCCAATACAATCACCTCATACATTGATCGTAACATAACACTGTTACGTTGTAAATGCGAGTTCATGTATTTTCTGTAAAAAAAGCTTGTATTGTAGTTTGCCCACAAAAAAACGCCTGGAAAACCAAGCGTTAAAGAAATAATTATGAAGAAAAATGCGAGGGCGTATCCCTTAATACAACTGCCTCACCAGGAGCAAGAATATGAAGGCGGGTATCCGAACGGCTGTTCTATTCCCCCATTTTTCTTGTTATAACATCAAAAGTTGAAACTAACAACAAGTTTTAAAGTCGATCACTGTGCTGTAATTCATTTAAATAGGATTATGCAGCTACTTTACCATTGATGATTTCTTCTTAATGATTATAATATATATAAAACCTAATATTGGAATTAGTGGGAGATGAGATTCTAAGTGCTGCCAAATGAAGTTAAAAGTGACGACTTTGCTTTTGCTAAAGCTGCGATTGGTATGGCTCTTATTTCAATAGATGGAAAGCTTCTGAATATGAATGCTTCATTACATAATCTCCTGGGTTGTGATCAGTACGAGTTATTTTCGCCATCACAACCATCCCTTACCATTCAAGCAAAAGTTGTTGAACAAATTCCATTCAAAGATTGTATTCAAACCATGGATAGCAATCAGCAACTATTCGATCAAGAATATTTCCTTCCTTCCGGATATAGATTGACGCTTGGAATCAGCATTTCACTTATTAGGGATAGCAATAGTTCACCCTTATATTACTTCGCCCAATTTGAGAATAAGACCGTGATGAGGCAGATGGAGGAACGTCTTGAGCTAGCGGAAACCATTTTGCGGGAGAAGGAGGACTCTTTCCAACAAGTGCTAGAGGGACTTCCACTCTCTGTCATCATTACCAAGCATGGAATTATAAAATATGCGAATCCAGCGAGTTTACGATTAATCCATGCGGCAAGTATGGATGAATTGGTGGGGCTGCCCACAAACCAGATTGTAGATACTTCCAATCATACCGTGCTTGCCGAACGAAGAACGAACTATTATAGTAATAAAACGATAGGCTCCGTTTGCTACCTGATCCACTGTTTAAATGGCCAACAGAAATATGTGGACGGGTTTTCATTACCGATATCCTACAAAGGCGAAAGTGCCGTCGTTGGAATATTCAAAGATATCTCTGAGCAAAAGCTCGAAGAAGAACGGATCATGCAATCAGAGAAGTTATCCACTGCAGGGCAATTAGCAGCAGGAATCGCCCATGAAATTCGGAACCCGCTTACAGCCATCGTTGGCTTTTTGAAGCTGCTTCGTTCTTCCGAGCAAAAAAATGATCACTATTTCTCTATTATCGAGTCTGAATTGAAACGAATTGAATTCATCGTCAACGAGCTTCTAGTTTTATCCAAGCCCCAAGCTGCGCATACCAGCAAGCCTTTGGACTGTTTGCCTTTACTGGAACAAGTTATCACATTAATGAATGGACAAGCAGTTTTAAGAAATATCGAGATTGTTCCTCTCTTTTCCGAACAATCTATTTGGATCAATGGCGAAGCTAACCAGCTGAAGCAGGTGTTTATTAATTTACTTAAAAATGCGATGGAAGCAATGAACAACGGAGGCAGCATTTATATTCATGTTCAAGCAAGTGAATACGAAGCTCGGATTAGCGTACAGGATGAGGGCTGCGGCATGACAGATGAGCAGATTAAAGAGCTTGGAAGACCTTTTTTAACGACAAAAGATACGGGAACAGGCCTTGGATTTATTATTACGCATAATATTGTACATAATCATGGCGGAGCGATCACCATCAAGAGCTTACCTCATCAAGGCACAACCTTCACCGTCGTCCTTCCCCTCATTGTAGAGCCGAAGCATGCTAATATGTAGAAAGCCCAGTGACATGGGCTCATTTCGTTTACTAGGCCTAGACATCCTCAATGACAAATAAACGATTTCTTTACGGTTATCCTGTTACATTACAGTACTTGATTATCTCTTCCCAAGTCATAGCAATGCGGCGTTTATCATCTTCCAATAAATTTTTCCCTATCTGGATTTCGATATATTCAAGTGGACTAATGGCTTTCACCGCATGCTTGGCGCCGAGTGGAATTTGAACAACATCTCCAGTCTGAATGGAGTATTTTGTCCCTTCCAATATAAATTCACCGGAGCCGGAAATAATCGTCCAGTATTCGCTTCTATTCTGATGCAAGTGATAGCTCGTATTTTTTCCCGGCAGTAATTCTACCTTCCTCGTAATAGTTCCTATTTCTGTTTCTATTGTCGAATAATCGATTACCTGATACCTTCCCCATCTTTTTTCCTCATACATGGGAGTCCGCCATTCTTTCACAATTTCTTTTATTTGATTGGATTCATCTTTATTAGCGACAATAATACCATCGGGACTAGCTGCTACAATTATATTAGACAAACCAATGACATGTATGGGATACATAAGCTCGTTGATGATATGGGAATGGAAAGAATCATTTGAAATATGCCCTTTTCCGATGACATGATTTCCTAGATAATTCGGAAGTATCCTCCAATCGCCAAGATCCTGCCAAGCTTTGTCGTAAGGGACCACCACACATTGTTGTGTTTTCTCTACGACTTCTTCATCGAAGCTTGTTACGGGAAACAACTCATAACGTTTTATTAGTTGTTCATAATCAACCGGCAAGCCTTTGCTTGTTAAACAAGAAAGCATGAACCGCAATGAAAAAGCGAATACACCGCAATTCCATAAAGCATTCTCGCTGATCAAGCTGGCTGCAATCTTTTCATTAGGTTTTTCTACAAATTTAGACACATTGAGATAGTCCTTCCTCCCGCTTTCCTTGGGTACAATATAGCCATATTGAGTGGAAGGATGGTTAGGTACCGTCCCAATTAAGGCTAAATTAGAGCACGATTGTGCTAGAACTTCTGGTAATTGACGAAGCAGCTTATAAAAGTCCGATTCTACGAATAAATCAACGGGAATGACACAAATCGTTTCATCCAAATCCATTTGCAATTTGGAATATAAATAACTTGCAGCTAAACCAACTGCCATGAAGGTTCCTCTCTTATAGGGCTCTCCGAGTATAGGTATCTGATCGCCAACGTGATTCTGAGTCAGCTCTATTTGGCTGTGATGAGTTACGATAGAAATAGAAGAAAGAAGTCCAGCTTGTTCTAGCTGTCTGCAAACTCTTTGAATCATCGATTCTCTTCTATTATCTCCAGTGGGCAGAAGCTTAAGAAATATTTTGGAGCGAATCTCGTTGGATAAAGGCCAGAGCCTTTTTCCGGATCCTCCGCTTAGTAGAATAATACGCAAGTTCATGCCTCCTTGGGAGAACTGATTACTCGGGGTTGTAATTTATACCGAACGAACGCCAGTATTTCTCGTATACTCTTTACGTTTGTGGAATGAAATTGATCTGTATTTTTTCGAAAGCGTCATGAGCCTATTCGGTGTGACCTGTCGGATATTTTCATGCATCCCTAAATTTAGCGCCTTCTTAAGAAGAACACTATTTCGATTATTGGAATAAAGAAAGTTTCCGTAAGTTTCGAACTCTGAGAACGCGAATTGCTTCGATTTGTCCATTTTACTAATAATCGCATTGTACCAGGTCAGTTGATGTTTCGCTGCTATCGTTCTTTTCAACTGTGCCAGCTTGGATTTATTAAATAACATATAATGAGTAACGAAGGAGGAAGGTGCAGCAGTTGTTTTTCCTAGAAGCTTTCTATAGGTGTTGAAGTACTCGGGCTGGCTCCAATTGCGGCAATAAAACAATGTTTTACTGCCTTGTTTAAACACATGCGGACGAATCAATACCGTATCAGCGTCTATAGCCAGAAAGTATTCCGATTTACATAAACGATCCCCGCTCATTTTCAACAATTGCTGAAACAGCCATCCGGATCTCTCCCATTTCTTCGAGCGGTAGTGTATGTTTTTTTTGGTGATAGGGAGAACGGTATTCTCGTTAACAAATTTACAGTTTTTCATTCTACAAAGCTCCATTATTCTTCTTCGCTTCGGAGCAACGATATAAATCTGTCCGATAGGATGCTTCACTTGTTTCCTCACGGCATCAATAACATAGGGCAGCGTTACTAAATCCTTCTCAATTGCGGGTATCAGAATATCTATTTTTGTTCTGCTTGATAGACTTTTGATCATTACGGCCACAGCTTCAACTCCTTAAGTTAGAGGTACTTAGTTATGATATGCCGGTAATGAACAAAAGGAATGGTCATCTATCTACTAGTAGAAATCCCTATGCAGCGCTTCAATTTCACAAGTTCATATAAAGAAAAAAGACGACTTTTCATCCATTTTGAATGAAAAATCGTCTTAATTTTTTTTCCATACATTTAATATTGTTGAATGATGGACTAGCTTATAGAAAAGCGGACACAAGCTTGTTAACTGCTCGCTCAGAATCAACTTCCATACAAACCGAAATCTCTTTGCCTTCCGAAGGTTTTGTGCGGAAATCTGCAACTACCATGCCCGCACAAAGCTCCCCTTCTGTTTCAATACTAGCGTGCACCGTCTGCATTCGAACCAGACTTGGATCTACAGCGACCATTATCGTCAATGGATCATGAAGCGGGCACATGCCAATGAAATTGTCGACGCTTTGATAAAATTGGAAATAATACTGCAGCGCATTCTGGATATAATCAACAACATGACGGCTTGCTTCACTGCAATAACGATCCAACATATCCAAGTGATTCTGTGTAAGGCGAGTCTTCATCGTTACATCAAGACCAACCATTGTTATATTCAAACCGGATGCAAACACCATGCTGACTGCTTCCGGATCACCGCGAAAATTCGCTTCACAAACCGGAGTTACATTTCCTGGAGCATGCACGGTTCCACCCATAATGACAACACGTTTAATTTTACGAGGCAGCTCAGCATCTTTCTGAAGCGCCAGAGCCAGGTTCGTTAATCGGCCTGTCGTTACCAGAATCAATTCACCATCAAGCTCATTTGCTTTTCTAATGATAAAATCTGCAGCCGTTTCATTCAGTGGAAGCTGATCAGATGCAGGCAAATCCACGTTACCAATTCCGTTGTCGCCATGAACATGAGAAACGGGACCAGACCATTCCCCGATTAACGGCTTAGCAGCACCCTCCACAACAGGAACATCATATCCTGCATTAGCTAGCTTCACAATACGAAGCGTATTTTCTGTAGCTTGTTCAACACTAGCATTACCGAACACCGTGCTAATTCCTTCTACCTTAACACCCGGTGTTTTCAATGCGTAAATAATAGCCAAAGAATCGTCTATTCCAGTGTCACAATCCATCACAATTTTTTTCAATTCGTTCATATATCCTTCCTCCTATGCGCTTGTCCGTATTTTTTTGTAGGATCTTTTGCGTAATGCATAAACAACTAGAGCGATGATCGTTACGGTATAAGGAACCATCTTAATAAGTTGGCTTGGTACAGCATTTCCCGGTGCAGTTTCTATAACAAGCGTAACTGCTTGTGCTAAGGCAAATACGAGTGAGCCGAACAGGATTCCGAATGGATTCTTATTCCCAAAAATAACAACAGCTAGAGCCAAGAAACCGGTACCTGCCGTCATATCTCTTACAAACATACTTGTCATTCCCATTGATAAATAGGCACCTGCCAGCCCCGAGAAAAATCCGCTCCATATAAGTGCTGAATATTGGATACGCTCGACACGAATTCCGAGTGATCTTGCAGCTGACGGCTCTTCTCCGGTTGCACGCAGATGGAACCCATATGGCGTATGATAAATAATGAAATAACAGAAAACGACAGCAAGTATAGAAATCCAGACCATCAAATTATGGCCGCTTAGCAATTTCCCAATAACGGGTATTTGATCAATGAAAGGGATTACGATTGCTGGGATGCTCACAGGGGTCGCGGGAATATAATTACCATGCGAGCCGAACAAAATGCTCATTAGCAATACCGTGATACCTGCTCCAAAAATATTGACCGCAAATCCAATAACAATAATATCTACTTTCATCTTCAAATTGAAAAATGCCATAGCGTAACTAACCAGCATGGAAGCAGCAGTACCGCCCACTACACCTAAGAACCAATTATTTGTCCATGCGCCAATTGCAATTGAGGAGAATGCTGATACCAGCATTAGTCCCTCTATTCCGATGTTGATAACACCCGCTCGGTCTGTCATGAGCCCGCCTAGTGCTCCAAGCAATATTGGAGGCAGCATCCGCAGAACAATCACGATCAAACTTAAATTAATGAACTGTTCCCAAATACTACTTAGCAATGCTAGCACCTCCCGTTCTCGATGCTTTTCTTTGCTTTAAATAGTTGAATATCGCTTGGGATGATACAAATACTACAAGAATCGCCTGGATAATAATCGCTAAATCACGAGGAACATCACTATTAGCTTGCATCGTTTGACCGCCGATTTGTAAATAAGCGTAGAAGAAAGCTGTAATAATGACCGCAACCGGATGATTTCTTGCGAGAAGAGATACGATAATTCCGTCAAACCCCAGACCAGCAGAGAAATTATCCTTCAAAGCGCCATGTACACCCATCACTTCAACAGCGCCGCCTAATCCCGCAAGCGCACCGCTGATTGTTATGCTTAGTACGATTACTTTTTTAGTTTTTATTCCACCATATTGTGCAAATAACGGATTTTTCCCTACCAGTCTCAGCTCATAGCCAGTCCTTGTTTTGTAAAGCAATAAATAAACAACGGCCACAGCTAGGAGCGCAATGATAAATCCATAATGAGTAGGGAATCCAGGGATAATCTGAAATAGCTTTGCACTGTCCTGAATATAAGGTGTGCGAGCAAATCCACCGCTGCTAGCATCCTTAAACACATTATTGAGCAAATAAGAAACGAATAAGACCGCAATAAAGTTGAACATCAAGGTTGATACGATCTCATCTGCCTTGAAATATGCTTTCAGAAGTCCCGGCAGCATGCCGAACAATCCGCCGCCAACGATGGAGCATAGAATAACCAAAGGAATATGAAGCCAAGGTGAAAGTCCTGGAATATAAACTGCGGCTAACGCCCCTGTCAAGGCACCAATATACAATTGGCCTTCTGCTCCCATACTGAATACGCCGCTCTGAAAAACGACAACAATCGCAAGACCTGTGAATACTAAGGGCACCATCCGATTCAGAACGGACCCAAGCGTGAATGCGTTCGTCAACGGCTCGACCAAGAAAGCATGAATCGCGGAAATCGGCTCATTACTCACGCAGAAGATTATGATTATTCCGATTACCAAAGCTGCAAGGACAGCTCCGATAATTCCTATCACATCTAGATATATTGCACTTCTGTTCTTCATGATGTAACCGCCTTCTTTTCTCCCTTTTTCACACCCAACATATAGAAGCCTATCTCTTCTTCTGTTAAGTCCTCGGAATTTTCTAATACAGCCACGAGCTCTCCGTTGTAAAGAACGCCAATGCGGTCACTTAAGCTCATCACTTCCGTCAATTCCGCCGATACGAGCAAGACCGCTGTCCCTTCGTCCCGTTTCTTTACGATTTCCTTATGAATAAATTCAATTGAACCGATATCAACGCCTCGCGTTGGTTGTGCTGCAATAAGAAGCTTAGGACTCTTCGAAACCTCTCGTGCGACAACTATTTTTTGAATATTGCCTCCTGAAAGTGAGCCTGCTAACGTATCCTCGCTTGTCGTACGGATATCAAATTGTTCAATTAATCGCTTCGCATGCGTTCTGATCTTTCTCTGATTAAGAAAAGGCCCTCTTCTAAACTGCTTATCTTGATACAAATCAAGAATTAAATTTTCCTTAACAGAAGAAGTAAGACAAGCACCCTTGGTCTGTCTGTCCTCGGGAATATGACCAATTCCGATATCACGGATTTCTTTAATCGTTTTTCCGGATAACGCCTCATTCAGAAAATGAACGCTGCCTTCATAGGTTTTGCTGAAGCCCGTTATAGCGTTGATCAATTCCGTTTGACCATTGCCCTCAACTCCTGCAATTCCTAATATTTCACCAGCGCGAAGCTCAAACGATACATCTTTCAAAATCGCTTTTCCCGTCTCCGTGAAGTCGCTTAACTTACGAACCGACAGCACCGTTTCTTTCGGTTTGGCCGGACCCTTCTCCACTCGTAGAAGAACATCCCTACCTACCATCAGACGCGATATTTCCTCTTTACTCGTTGCTGCCGTATCAAGTGTAGATATCGTCTTTCCTGCTCGCAGAACCGTAATGCGATCCGAGATTTCCATAACTTCATTCAATTTATGAGTTATAAAAATGATCGTATACCCTTGGTTAACCAGTTTTCTTAATGATTGGAACAATTCTACTGTTTCCTGCGGAGTCAAGACTGCTGTCGGCTCATCAAGAATGATGAGCCGGGCACCCCGGTACAGAACCTTTAAAATTTCAACCCGCTGCTTAAGCCCGACCGAAATATGTTCCACCTTCGCTTGCGGATCCACCTGAAGTCCAAATTCTTGGATAAGCTTGTCCGTTTCAGCAATGGCTCGTTTATGGTCAGCAAGGGAGGACAATGCTCCTTTACGTGGTTCAGAGCCGAGAACGATATTTTGCGCTACTGTGAAGGATGGGACAAGCATAAAATGCTGATGCACCATACCTATTTCATATTTGATAGCATCCTTAGGGCTTTTTAGAACAATTTTCTCTCCATTGTAATAAATATCGCCCTCTGTTGGTGCTTCTAATCCAAATAATATTTTCATTAGCGTTGATTTACCGGCACCGTTCTCCCCAACTAAAGCATGAATTTCTCCCTTCCTTACGGAAAAAGATACACCTTTATTCGCTTTTGTCCCATTCGGATATACCTTATGAATATTTCTCATTTCCAACAGGTCGTACATACGGTACCTCCTATTTTACTTTAATCTCTCCCGAGATAAGTTTTGCCCGAATGTCTTCAATCTTATCTTGAATGGATTGCGGGACATATTTCTTGTACAAATCATCAGTTGCCAGGCCTACTCCGCCTTCTACAAAGCCTAGCGCTTCATTCGAACCGAATTTCAGTTCACCTTTGCTGAGTAAATCTACTGCCCGGAAGATGGAGTTGTCTACGTTCTTTAACATGGAAGTCAAAACGCTTCCTGGTTGAATCGCATTCTGGTTGCTGTTGACACCGATCGAATATTTACCTGCGCTTTTACCAGCTTCCAATACGCCAATTCCTGCTGGACCTGCGACGTTGAAGATGATGTCAGCATTCTGGGAGTTATATTGTGCCAGTGCCAATTCCTTGCCCTTAGGAGCATTGCTGAAATCGCCGACGAAAGAAGCAATAACTTTTACTTCAGGATCAACAAATGCTGCACCTTGTTCATAACCCGCTTTAAAGTCATTAATAATCGGAATATCCATACCGCCAACAAAACCGATTACTTTCTCGGGATTTGCACCAGTCAGCTCTTTGCTCGTTGTAACCAATGCAGCGAATGCACCAGCAAGGAAGGAGCCTTCTCTTTGGTCATATTTCACTGAATATATATTTGGAATATCCACGATTGTCTCATCAAAGTAAATAAATTTCTCTTTCGGATAACGCTTAGCCAAATCGATGGTCGTATCTTTCATTTGACTTGTACCTACTACGATAGCGTCATACTTGCCGCTTGAAACCATCGATTCCAATCCAACAGGCCAATCTGATTGGTTAGTGCCGCCTTGCACCGTTTTTACGGTTACGCCAAGCTCAGCTTCCGCGCGGTCCAAGCCTGCTTTGGCAGAGTCAAAAAATCCACTATCGCCCAAATTACCGTTCACATAATAGCCAATGGAAAGCTTTTCGCCCTTATTATTTGTCGTATCGTCTTTACTTCCACCATTTTTTGCGCCGCAGCCTGAAAGAACTAAAGTAATGGCTAGTATAAACAAGCTTAGTTTGCCGAAAGAACGTTTCATAATTGAGTGTCCCCCTAAAGTGTGTTTGTTCGAATTCATAGATGGTTTAACAGAGCGATGCTGCAAAAGTTTCTACCTCTTCAAAAGTAGGCATTCCTTCTTGTGCACCGAATTTGGTTACTGCAAGAGCGGAAACCTGACTGGCGAATTTGATCGCCTGATGCAATTCATTACCTGTTGCCAGAGCGTATGCCAGACCAGCATTGAAAGCATCTCCTGCACCTGTCGTATCAACGACCGGAACACGGTGAGAAGGAAGCGCTGCCATCTCTTTCCCAAATGCTTTGTAAGCGGCTCCATCTTCTCCCAAAGTAGTTACGACATGCTTAGGTCCTTGAGCAAGCAGTGCTTCCATGGCTTCCTTCAGATGTCCCTTGGAAGTATCGTAACCGGTTAGAAGCTCTAGCTCTGATCGGTTTGGGGTAATAACATCAACACAATTCAACAGCAATGGAGATAGCTTCTGAGCAGGAGCAGGATTGAGAATAACTAGTTTATTGTGCTTCCTCGCTAACACTGCTGCTGCCTCAACTGTTTCTATCGGGATCTCCAATTGCAGAAGCACGATATCTGTGTCTTTGATCACGCTTTCAAGCTGTTCAATGTTAGAAGGAAGATATAAAGCATTAGCACCAGGCACAACAATAATCATGTTGTCGTCTGAAGTAAGCATAACACTCGCTACTCCTGTAGCTGCTTCATCAATAACCTTCACCTTATCAACAGAGATGTTATTGACCTGCAATGATTCAAGCAGCGTACTGCCGAATGCATCATTCCCCACAGCGCCGATCATTGTTGTTTGTGCTCCTAAACGGGCAGCCGCTACTGCTTGGTTGGCACCTTTACCGCCGGGTATGAAATGCACCTCCTCTCCCGTCAAGGTTTCACCGGCTTGCGGGAATCGGGAGGTCTTCGTGACGATGTCCATATTCAGACTCCCTATGACCACAATTTTCGGTTGTTTCATACTTGTATTTTCCTTTCTGTAGAGCCTCTTGATAGTAAGGTCACATCAAATTCATGTGTTTGATCTTCTTCCATCAAACCTTCAATTTTTTTAATTAACAATCGAGTTGCCATCATGCCAATCTCATAGGTCGGTTGAGCGATTGTGGTCAGCTCCGGATCTGCTATCTTAGTCAAATGAATGCCGTCGAATCCGCATATTGCAACTTGATCAGGAACATGAATGCCCATTTGCTTAAGCTTTTTCATTGCTCCTAATGCCATAAGATCATTGCCGATAAATATGCCGTCAATATCAGGATGGCGACTCATCAGCAGCTCGACCGCTATTCCTCCGCCATCGATGGTGAAATCTCCCTGCACCATTAAACTAGGCGAGAACCAATCAAACTCTCTAGCTAATTGTTCATAACCCATCAGTCGTTCTTTGGCAGTAGCTAATTCTTGCGGTCCATAGATATGAGCGATTTTACGGCAGCCCACCTCTTGCAGATGCTGAAAAGCAATTTGAGCACCTTCGAAGTTTTTGGAGCGGACAACGGAACATTCTACCTCAGCCGGGACTCTATCCAACACAACAAAAGGTATGTTGTTTTTCTTCATAAGCCCAACTTCTTCAGCTCCCAATGTATGGGAGGCAAATAGAATGCCATCAATGTACCGCTGCTTCAACACATGAATGTAGCCCTTTTCTTTATTCACCTGATTGTCAGAATTGCAAAGGATGACTGTGTAACCGTATGTCCTTGCCACATCCTCCACTGCTCTGGCTAATTCCGGGAAAAAGGGGTTCGATATATCTGGCAATATAAGCGCGATCGTCTCTGTTTTCTTCGTAGCAAGACCTCTTGCCATCGCATTTCGCTCATATTGGAGTTTATCGATTGCTTGCTCTACCCGAAGCTTAGTCTCTTCATTTACATATCCATTTTTGTTAATAAACCGTGAAACCGTTGCCACAGATACTCCTGCTAATTTTGCTACGTCTTTAATTGTAGCCACATCTCATCCCACCTCCACAATCAATACACTGCTTGATGAATTTAACTATGTGTAATCAGTTACATACTCATTTCACAAGATTAACTTGTCGATAGACCCCATAATCTGGGTATAAATTAATCATTTTGTGATATGATGTGTAACCGGTTACATGTTTGTTTGTTTTTTCATATTACATCGTTTGTCGAACTCTGTCAATATTTAAATATAACTGTTTATGACTTTGGAACTAGCGGGTTCCTATCTGATTACTCATTTGGTTTTCGTTTTTTTAATTTCACAAGGAATGCTCAAGAGTAATTTTACAAAGGATAGTACAGTAAACATACGCATGGAGGTGACTGAATTGGCAAACAATAGTGAAGACATCCAAATGAAAATTTATAAATGCGGCGATGAAGCAGCGAAGCTTTTACCTGTATCTTTTGATGAATGGGAAAAACGAGCGAAAGAGCTTCTTGCAGCCGCTCCCTTTGGTTATGTCTACGGAGCAGCCGGCGCAGGGCATACACATCAGGCCAATGTCGATGCCTTTCAAAAATATCGGCTGCGGCCAAGAATTTGCTGCGATATTTCCAAATGCGATATTTCAACCACCATATTCGGAAGTAAATTACCTGCTCCATTCTTGTTGGCCCCGATAGGTGTCAATACGATTCTTCATCACGATGGCGAAATAGCTCCAGCAAAAGCTGCTGCGAAGTCCGGGATCCCTTATATTCTGAGCAATGTGTCAAGCATACCTTTAGAAAAGGTCGCTGAAGCAATGGAAGACAGCGTAAGATGGTTTCAACTATACCCGCCCAAAAATCACGACCTAACCAAAAGCTTTCTGCAGCGTGCTGAAGCAGCAGGTTATTCTGCTATTGTTGTCACCGTAGATTCCACCCTTCTTGGTTGGCGGGAAACGGATTTACGAAACGCTTATCTACCTTTTCTAACTGGGCAAGGAATGGGAAATTATTTCACCGATCCTATATTTTGCTCCATGCTAGACAAATCGCCAGAAAAGGACCTAAAAAAAGCAGTATTGACAGCTCTGGAAGAAGGAAATAATACTTGTTTCACATGGAAGGAGTTCGATTTCATACGTGAACATACTAAACTACCCGTCTTGATCAAAGGAATTACGCATCCTGATGATGCTATTTTGGCATTAGAGCATGGTGTAGATGGAATCATCGTTTCAAATCACGGAGGGCGCCAGCTTGATGGAGCTATGGCCACATTAGATTCACTGCCTTTGATTAGCGAAGTAATAAAGGGGAAAATTCCTATTCTGCTTGATAGTGGCGTTCGCAGGGGAGCAGATGTTATTAAAGCTATCGCGTTAGGAGCTTCTGCCGTACTGATTGGCAGGCCCTATGCCTATGCACTCGCTGTCGCGGGTGAGTCAGGAGTGAAAGAAGTGATTAATAATTTGATAGCTGAAACGGAATTACAATTAGCTATTTCCGGTAGAAGCTCAATACCCGATATCGATCAATCTCTTGTATGTAAAATGAGATGATTCCGAGGGCAACCTAATTTTAAAAATGAAGCTTTATTTCAATAAATTAGCCGATCAAGGTTTCTACACCTGTTCGGCTGTTTTCTTCTTTGGTCTTATTGCCGCCTGATTCCAGATTCCAGCCTAATCAAGCAGCTTGTCAATTACAAGCCAACAACTATATGTTTGAATTTCTCAATATCGCAAATCAAAATCTTTCTTTTTATCGATTTCAATCAAATTCTGATTTTCCTCTAGAAACACATTCAATCCTTTGTCATACGTTCTTGTCATGAAAAGTGACGCAACCATTTTTAGCTCTTCTAGCTCTAACTATTGAAAAAAAGGAAATTCTCTCAAGAAAACGAGCTTTTCTTCCATATCAAAACCGCCTTTTCCTTTCTGTTATAATTAAACTAAGAATACTCTGGCATAATTCAATACTTGTATTAAAACAACAAAAAGAAACCGCTCTTAAGTTATGGAGGTGCATCCCACCATTTACGAAAGAACGGTTATCTTATAAGCTATTAGATCGAAATTATGACTTGAAGAAGCAGGTCGTTACCAATCTGCCATCCCAAGGTTTAACTGCCACTCCACACCAAACTTATCCGTTAAAGAGCCATATAGTTTGCTGAAAAATGTTTCCTGCAGCTCCATGCCTACTTTACCGCCAACTTTAAGTTTATCAAAAAACGATCTAATTTCGTCTTTGTTGTCACTTACAATTGCTAAAGTTATGTTGTTGCCGACAACAAAAGGCATACCAGGAAAAACATCTGAAAACATCACATTGCTTCCATTAATGTTAAGGCGTGTGTGCATGATTAAACTTTTAGCTTCCTCTGGCAGTGGATATTCCGGATTAGGCGGCGCTTCACCAAATGTCATCATTTTTGGTTCTTCCGTTTCAAACACCTGAGCATAAAACTCGACTGCTTCACGGCAATTACCATTAAAATTCATATACACATCAACAGACATCTACACCACTCCTTCAGATTACTTGTCTTACAAGGTATTCCATTTATCATTATATCCTTTACTCGAAATAATTCAAATGATTTACGGAACTAGACTTAAAAAATGCTTTTTCGAACCCATACTTCGTTTGGAAATATTAATGCATTTTATTTTACTTGAAAAGTTTGTTTTAATAGTAATAGGAAATTAATAAAATTGCGGAGTAAAGGAGTTCATAACAATGCAAATATCTTCTTTTTTATTACCGAAGGAGCAGGTTGCCTATATTACGTCCTCCGTATCCATGCTTGAAGCAATGGAGCAGTTGGAGCATCATCATTATACGGCAATCCCCATCATTGACAGTGCTGGAAAGTATATAGGAACTCTATCTGAAGGCGATCTATTGTGGAAGCTTAAAAACACACCTGGCTTGCACTTTGGCAATTTGCATGAGATATCCGTAAGTGAAATTCAAAACCGTGTTCGGAATGAGTCTGTTTCCATTAATGCACAAATGGAGGATATGCTCACACTGGCTGCTGATCAGAATTTCGTTCCGGTCGTTGACGATGCGTGTATTTTTATTGGAATTATTCGTCGAAAAGATATAATCGCATACTACACAAGAAATATTACCGATTAATTAGAAATAAGGGACTAGCCTTTGCCTAAGAGTGTTCACTCATAAGCAGATGCCAGTCCCTTATTTATGTTTATTGCTCTAATCCAAGCTTAATTATGGAAATTCAGTCCTGAAGTAACCGCTTCTACATATCCGCTTCGGATAACAAAATCTCCAAAATGCTCATTAGCTTGGCGCTCCTTCGCGTAGCGATGAATAATCGGCTCCAGTGTTTCCACAATTTCGTTCTCACCGATGTTTTCACGGTATAGCTTATTCAGCCTGTCACCGACAAAGCCTGCACCCAAATACATATTATACTTGCCTGGTGATTTTCCAATAAACGAAATCTCACCTAAAGCCGGCCGTGCACAGCCATTAGGACAGCCAGTCATACGAATAACTATTTCCTCATCACGCAATCCTGCTTCATCCAAAATCGGCTCCAGCTTATCAATCAAGGTTGGCAAGTAACGTTCTGCTTCAGCCATAGCAAGACCACATGTTGGCAGTGCAACACAAGATAATGAGCTTCTGCGCAATGCAGAATGATGCGAACCAGCATTCAGTCCGTACTGCTCCAGCAATTCAATTACTTTACGTTTCTTCTGCGCAGTTACATTGGCAATAACAAGATTCTGGTTTGGCGTAAGACGGAAGTCTCCTGTATGAATCTTAGCGATTTCACGCAATCCAGTCATCAGCTTATAATCGCCTTCATCGTGAATACGGCCGCTTTGAATATAAAGCGTCAAATTCCATTTGCCGTTGCTTCCCTTAACCCAGCCATAGCGATCACCGTTATGGTCGAAATGGTACGAACGCGCTGCTTCAAGCTTCCAGCCCAATCTGTTCTGAAGCTCTTCAATAAACCATTCAATGCCATGACGGTCGATTGTATATTTAAAACGAGCATTTTTGCGTACGGAACGGTTGCCGTAATCACGTTGGATCGTAACGGTTTTCTCTGCCACGTCAATTACTTGCTCCGGTGTACAGAAACCAATAATACGTCCCAGCTGCGGATATGTTGCCGTATCGCCATGAGTCATGCCCATACCGCCGCCGGCAGTGATGTTAAAGCCCGCCAGTTTCCCATCTTCAATGATTGCAATATAACCCAAATCCTGGGAATATACATCAACATCGTTAGAAGGAGGAACTGCCATACCAATTTTGAACTTACGAGGCAAATAAACAGGACCGTAAATCGGCTCCACTTCCACTGCGTTATCCAAGCTGTTTACAACCTTCTCGCCATCCAGCCATATTTCATGGTAAGCAGGTGTTCTTGGAGCTAGATGATCGCTTATCTTCCGTGCCCATTCATAAACCTCGCCATGAATTTCGGATTGATACGGATTCGGGTTGCTCATCACATTCCGATTCACGTCACCGCAGGCAGCCAATGTAGTCATCAGCGTATCGTTAATGCCTTTAATCGTACTCTTCAAATTCCATTTCAATATGCCATGCATTTGGAAGGCTTGACGCGTCGTCAGGCGCAGCGTGTTGTTGCCATATTTATGAGCAAGGCTATCCATCACTAACCACTGCTCTGGAGTAGCAACACCTCCAGGTGCTACTACACGAATCATGAACTGGTAAGACGGCTCCAGCTTCTGCCGTTCACGCTCATTGCGCAGATCACGGTCATCCTGCATATAACTCCCGTGAAATTTCAATAAACGATTGTCGTCCTCAGGCAAACCGCCGGTAATCCGGTTTCCCAGCGTTTCGACAAGCGCTCCGCGCAAATAATTACTCTCACTTTTAATATGCTCAACCTCGCTCGGCGGTCCGCCAATCGGCTTCACAATTTGATCATTCGCCATTGTTGCAGTCTCCTCTCGCAATCATTCAATCCGTATTGTTCGCTATGATTAATACACATCACGCTGGTAGCGCTGCTGTTGCTGCAATTCAGCTAAGTACGCCGATGCGTCTTCTGGGCTTAATCCGCCCTCACGTTCTAGAATCATTATAAGTGCAGCCTGAACATCATGTGCCATATGCTTCTCGTCCCCGCATACATAAACATGTGCTCCCTCTTGCAGCCACTCATAAACCTCACGACTATTCTTGAGCAAACGATGCTGTACATAGACTTTCTCATCCGTATCACGGGAGAATGCAACATCCATGCGTGTCAGCACTCCATCCTTAAGCATCCGCTGCCAGTCTGTCTGATACAGGAAGTCTGTAACAAAATGGCGATCTCCGTAGAACAACCATGATTTTCCTTCCGATCCTAGCTCCTCGCGCTCCTCCAGAAAAGCACGGAAAGGCGCAACGCCTGTACCAGGACCGATCATAATAACCGGTGTATCCGGATTAGCTGGAAGCTTAAAGTTCGGGTTATTCTGAATATAGATGGACAGAGAATCGCCAGGTTGTACCCTCTCTGCAAGTTGAACAGACGTGACGCCGTAACGATCGCGGCCATGAGCCTGATAGCGAACGGATCTTACTGTCAGATGTACTTCGTCAGGATTCGCTTTGTTGCTGCTCGCAATAGAATAAAGTCTCGCCGGAAGCTTCCGGAGTATAGTCACAAATTCACGTGCTGATACTTGCCATGGTGAGAAATCTGTTACAAGATCCAGTAAATCTCTACCCTCTACATAGCTTTTAAGCTTCTGCTCATTGCCTGCAGCAAGCAGATCACGAAGTGAATCATTGGATGAAAGCTTAGCAGCCTGCTCCATTAATGGCTTCGTCAACACTGTAATTTCGTAATGATGTGTTAGCGCATCCTGTAAGGAAGATTCCTCGCCCTTCTTGTTTATAGGAACAATCTCATCAGCCTTCCAGCCCAATGCTTCAATAAGCTTCTCAACAAGCTCAGGATGATTCTCCGGATAGATACCTAGACAATCACCTGGTTCATATTGCAAATTAGAGCCTTCAAGGGACAGCTCAAGGTGACGGGTCTCCCGGTCTGAACCACGGCCATTTAAATTTATATTGGCAAGCACTTCTGCTTTAAACGGATTGGTACGCGAGTACGCCGACTGTTCCACCGCTAAAGCGCTGCCTGCTGCGCCTGCCGCTGCTTCAGTCACAGCCACTGCTGATACATTCAAGCGTTCATTTAAAGCGCTTAAAACCTGCTCAAACCACTCAGCTGCCGGCTCATCATAATCCAGGTCACAATCGACACGCGGACTAAGCCGTTTGCCTCCGATTTCCTCGAGGCGTTGATCGAAATCTTTGCCAGTTTGACAGAAAAACTCATATGAAGTATCACCAAGGGATAGCACAGAGAACCACAGATTATCTAATTGAGGAGCTCTTTTGCTATACAAAAATTCATGGAAAGATATTGCATTGTCAGGCGGTTCCCCTTCACCGTGGGTACTGGCCAGAATAAGTAAGTTCTCGACCTTCTTCAAACCGTTTGGCTTAAAGCTGTTCATTGCAGAAAGCGTTACTTGAAATCCGCGTTCTTCCAGCTTGCGGGACAAGCTGCCCGCTAATCGCTGGCAGTTTCCGGTTTGGGAACCAAACAATATCGTTACTTCCCGTGAACCAACCGGTTGGCTGATCGGGGATAATACTTCCGAGACTGCGACTGCTGCTTGCAGTTCAGCGCCAATCGGGCCTACTGCCGCTGTTTTCTGTAATGCGGTCAAATAGCCGCTGAGCCATATTTGCTGTGTCTCCGTTAATGACGGCAGAAGACGATTCAAAAGCTCGGCTTGCTCCTGATTAAAGGGACTGTTCGTTACTTGAAGTTGCAACAAAATCCACCTCTCATAGACATAAAATCTTCCTTATTTTAAACCCTCAATATAAACCTTTGTCGACTATCAAACTAACACAATATGAGGAAACGATCAATGAGGATTTTAGAGCGTTTTCGTCTCTTCAATTACATATTTTTCTAATTTAAACTCAAAACCCAAGAAATCAGGGGTATTCACCCTGATTTTCGTAATTTCATTATAAAAAATGATGATATCTATTAGAAAAAATGATGAGCGGATGAGAAAAAAATGAGATGTATTTTTAGTTTTAGCGGGGAATTTCCTTTTATTAAGTCGGAAAGTTTGTGCGTCTCATGGATGAGCTCACCAAATGAACATTCCTTAGTTGAATGAACGTTACTCTATTTCTCCGGGATAAACACCCAAACATGTAGGATCTGCTGTGCATATTATACAATGTACTCAACAAGTAAGGAGGTGCATTGAAAAATGTCAGGTTACGTTGGTGGAGCATTTAATAACACTGGTATAATTCTGGTCCTTTTCATTTTGTTAGTAATCATTGCTTGTAGTTGCGGCATATTCGGCGGCTGGGGTAAAGGCTACTAATTTGGCGGCTAAACTAACCTCCTGTAAACAACCGTGATTTCCCTTAAAAATAATACAACAACAGGCCCCATTTGCGGGCCTTTTGAATGTTCCGGCTTCTCCATTTTTTCTTTCTTCTTTTGCCCCCAAATGATTGCACACTGCAGCTTTACACACATATCTATTTCAATAAAATAATACGTTTACATTAGGTCAGATCTATTATAATATTCTTTATAAAGAACGAATTGTTCTTAATAAATTTTTTTGGGGGGTGTTAATGTCATGTCCAAATACAAGAAAATTATATGTCTGACCATCCTGATTAGTATGTTTATGGTACCTACTTCTGCATTTGCATCATCAAGCAAAGCATCGTCAGATAATAAGCAAGGCATTTTATCAAGTATTTTATCTTTCTTTACATCACCAAAAAGTCCAAGCAGCCCGCCGAGTAATTCAAACAATAATAACAATAACAACAAACCGGTCAAAACGGGTTGGTTTGATTGGTTCCTTGGTTTTGACAGTAAAAACTGGATGCACGACAAAGCATGGGATGCCTTGTGTTTGGAATCAAAAGACATTTGGAAAAATTACTACTGCTATTAAAGAAAGGAACAACAACAACCGCCGGAGCATACGCTTGCCGGCGGTTGTTGTTTTTATATAAAAGATTCTAAATGATAAACGAGCAGAAGCAGCTTGATTATGATACGTTATCTAAACGGCTGTTTCTTTACTAAATGTGCCTTGTTTTATTTTTTTCACATCATACATATTTACTGATGAATCGATGATGTAAGCTGGTCTTTCCTCATTCTTGCGGTTGCGGTGCCCAGCAATATGGACGGGGTCCTTCTCCCAATTTTTCCAGGCAGTTTCTGATTCCCAACGAATCATGATGACTACTTCCTCGGACTCTTTTGATTTCCGATTGACCATTATGTTAATGTCGATCAGGCCTTCTTTTCCATCAATATGGCCCTCTTTACTGAAATTTTGCACAACCTGCTCGGAATTGCCCTTCTCTACAACAATCGATCTCATTTGGATGAACATTGAAGTACCTCCTACAAGGTTATTATTTACAACCTATCATATCGATAACGATTCTCATTGTCAATGGCATACGTTTTTAAAACAAGCTAGGTTTCGAGTTAGTTTCATAATTTAACACTAAATCGTTGTAGACACCTTAATTTTTGAAATTATTTCATAATCTGATGTTCATTATGGAATGTGATTGACGCTGTTTCACAATAACTCACCTACGCATGAGCAAGCTTAGGCACACAAAAAGGCGGAATATGACTTAAATCAGAATTTGACTTCACGAACAAAACGTCTTCCTTTTTATCAAAAGGCGCCATGTACACTTGGTCTAGCAGTTGATCAGGTGTGAAATAAAACTTGATTTTTCGTGATTCTTTTGCAGCAATATGGACTATCAAATACTCTAAATCAATCTCTTCAGTACTAACGACATCATATAGATGAAGCACTTCACCATCATGTTCGTAAATAATAATGGCATCGTCTTTTGGCGAGTAATATAAACACTCTGGGTAAACGCTCAAAGCATAAAATGTAAAAAGTGCTTGATTGTTAGTAACACCGAACCGTTGTGATATTGGTCGTCGGGATTGAACAATATTTTTTATCAAGTTCCAATCTTCTTCCCTCGAACCATTTAATCTGTTTAAAGTTACTTCTTTGGTTGAAGTTGTATTAACATTTATAAAAAATTGAGATTCATCTGTTGCTTTAAACCCAAATTTAGGATAAAAATCGAGCACAGTGCTATTTGCGAATAAAAAAACGACATCACATGTTTTTTCGTACGTCTTTAGTACATATTCCATTAACTGTTTGGAGTAACCTTTACCCCTATGTTCGGGATGCGTCATAACCGTACCGATCTGTATCGCGTTCATCGTCACGCCTTCGACGACCAAGTTCATCCTGCTTACAGAAATATTCGCAATGATTTCGTTATCACTAACGATTGAGTGGCAAATGTAGTCATCATCCCAGCATCCTTTTTGAAACCAAGCTTCAAATTCAATGCCAAAAACGAGTTGGGAAAGGCGATTGAAACTGGCTCGATAGTGATCTTGCTGTTTAAAATCATAACTATGTATCACATGGATTCGTCCTTTCAGAACGTCATTTATATAGGCTTACATATTCAGAGTACGCACGAAGATGTATTTCTTTCGCCCGTTTCTGAGTCATTTCTTTCACTTCGGGTACATTCTCAGCATCAACGTAATCAGCAAGAACATCTATCACATCATCGAGAAGCTTCGCTCTAAAATAAATCGCAACCCTTTCGAAAACTTCTTCACCTGCTGAGGCGATTAGCCTATTTTTCCAATGTGCCCAATCTTCTGAATGATACAACGGCCACAGCAGGACAGAGTAATCCATGGCTGCATCCCCTTCTCCTGCTAGACTATCCCAGTCGATAATCCAAAAATCAAAATTATCATTTGCTAAGACATTTTCCCAGTTCAGATCGTTATGAACCACATCAGTCGCTTTCTTCTGAAAAGAAGGCGTTTCCTTTACTATCTTTCTTAATTCTTCAATTTCTGACTCAAACCAATTTAAAGTGTCTTCTGTCACGAAGTAAAGTAAATGTTTCTCAGCTCGAATGACCTGTAAATCTTCTTCAAATCGATTTATGTATTCCTCAATAAAAGCATCTGAGTAAGTTGGCTTTGTGGGCACACTTGTCATTACCGTTTTGATGTTCTTATCCTTATGTAATCGGCTTAGCGCGTGAAGTACTTTTTCAATCACAGGTGCTGGATTCGAAAAGGAACTGAGTGGCTTTCCCTTAATGAATTCAAAAACTAAACCGTAACAATAACCTGTAATGATTTCTTGTGACACCTCTCTAATAAGTCGAGGCGCATTATAATTATTAGTCAGATAGTTACTTAGCAAGGCCCATTGTTTAAGACGAGGAGCATTTCGTTCCTGCACGAGTTTTAAATGCCGAATGGTTTCTCCATCAGATAAACGGAAGGACTGATTGACAAATCCTCCTGGATTCCAAATATACTTCGCTTCTATTTTCGAGCGAATTAGTCCTAAAGAATATGAATTTGCTTCGGCCCACTCTTTCACTTGATTTTCGGCTAGCTGTAAATTCATTAATAATCACCTGCCCTTACACCATATTCATATAGACCACCTTAGACTCTATGGAATACAGAAACCATAACGGCGATTAAATATATTAGTCGATTTCTAACTATGTAACAATATATATAAATTATACTTCATATTTCTATATTTGGTTGATTACACTCAATTATAATTAAAAATTACTACACATCAATAAACGCTGCTGCCAATCTGATCTGGCAGCAACGTTTATTGATGATGATGATGATTAAATTTATGCTCTAATTGAGTTAGTGATTAAACCATATTCGGCATGTTTAGACTTTCTCAAATCCATAATCTCGTTCAACCTTACAAACTCTTGTTTTATAAGTCAGATACCAATCAGAAATACCTTTTCTTTGAGCTACTAAGTGTCGTTCGTTTTGTTTCCATTTTTGTATCGCTTCAAGCGATTCCCAATAGGATACAGTAATACCTACTCCTTCTCTAGCACTTTCTACGCCGAGAAACCCTGGTTGGACGGATGCAAGCTTCTCCATTTCGTCGGCCATTTCCGCATATTCATTATCCCCATCTGTACGTTCAGATGTAAAAATCACAGCAAAATAAGGCGGTTGTGGTGTTTTAGCAATCTTACTCATGATGATTTCCCCCGTTTGTTGGCAGTTACGTTTACTACATCAACATTACTGCATGTAGTATCCTAATGTATAGCTTTAAACACTACAGCAATTGCATTTTTTCACTCATCTCTAATATCCGACTACTTTCCCTACTATTTCTTCTTTTCGAAATCCAGCTGCTGATTGACTGTCGTTCATACCTCTCCAGCGGATATCTGCCAAGATAAAGTATTCTTTTTCATTTAATTGTAAGGGAATATCCATTGAGTCATTGGTTTGGGTCGAGTAATCTTTTCCATAGAACGTGTCTAATTTATTTCCATTAATATAAACCTGACCCTTTTTTATAATTATAGTCTCACCAGGAAGACCTACAATTCTTGCAATATCCGTATCCTGATTTATATTGTTCTTTGTCTTGAAAACAACAATATCACCACGGGAAACTTCGTTTTTGTCATAGTAATCATAATCGACCAACACTTCCTGATTCATTCCGAGAGGATGAGGCGAATCATAACCATTCACTACCATACCATCTGTTTCTACTTTCTTCTTCGTTAAGGATTGATCCGAGTTCTCTAAAGCCTTTATCTTCTTATCTGTAATGCTGTCTGTGATTGTATCATTGCAACCGTTTAGAATTATTGTAAAGGTAAGGAGAAAAGAAATAACTATAATCATCCTTTTTAACTATTTCACTCCTAGAAAGAACAATTTAACAGCTTCTTGAAGGACAATCTGATCTCTTAAAATCATAAATTTTGATGAGTAATCATCACAGCTCTGAATGGAATCATTCATTTTTTCTAATGCCCTCTCTATTGCCATCCATTCGACAACCATTCCACTTTTCATCTCATCGTCGCTTAAATTGATATCTTTATTTTTTTTAATCGCTTTTGCTACAAAACAATAGGAATATTGAAAGAAATTATTTTTGTTCTTATGCTCTTCGATGTAGCCTAAATTACCAATTATTTCAGCAGAGAAGCCTGTTTCCTCCCTTATTTCACGTAAAAAGGCCTCTTCCTTCGTTTCACCCTTCTCGATTCCACCGCCAGGTAGTTTATAAAGATCCATTCGCGACATATACAACATTGCAACATTATTATGGTTATCAATTAGAACGCCTCTGGAAGCAAATCGAGAAACCGTATTGATGAATTCAGGGGCTCCACGTAAGAAATCACTATCAGTTAAGCGGTAAATTAAACGCAATGTAATCACCTTCTTTGAGGTTGATATAAAAGATTGTTGAAAGTAGTCAAAACGAAGTGCGTCAGATAATAGAAGTGGTATCCTATCTAATTTAGCGGGTCGTTAACGCGGCGATTTCTGAAGTTAATTCTTTTATTTATGCTCTATTCTGAATTTTTTTTGCTATCATAGGTGTATGTTATAATAGTGGTTCCGTTTCTTAGAATTGTACAAACAACTGGATAAACAACTTAGCAAACATAAGAATGTAAGATACTTAATCATACAACCACACAATCATTCAAATCTGCGTAATTGCTAATCCAAAACGGGAGGTTCGACCAATGATTGCTCAAGGAATAATCGTTCAAGGTAATAGTGTATTGATGGTCAAGCAGTTTGTCCAACGAGGGGACCTCGTTTGGAATTTTCCAGGTGGTGGCATCGAAGATAACGAAACCTCTGAACAAGCTTGTATCAGAGAAGTAAAAGAAGAAACTGGATATGACGTTCGGATAACAAAACTACTACATGAAAAGAACGAAAAATACACTTATTTAGCCGAAATCATTGGCGGAGAACTTTTTCTTGATACAGTGAACGAATATAACCAAGATATCGTTGAAATTGCATGGATTAACTTAGATGACAATGATAAATTTGATTCTTTTACCACCCCTATGTTGAATCTATATTTGGAGAATGCAGGCTAATTTCAAAAAAATGTTTTGCTCTTGAGCACCTCTGCTCATAATTCCAATGGATCAATTATACCTCATTTGATCTAATAACTGGGTTTTATTGGAGAATCAGGTGAGCTTAGAGGTAAGGCCTACGGGAACGCTCTGTTGCGTCTCGTAGGCCTTAATTTATTTCATCAATATTTCAATTTGTTTTATTACCTTCGCGGGATTTCCACCTACTACTACATTATCAGGTACATCTTTGGTAACGATTGCTCCGGAAGCGATTACGACATTATTGCCTATTTTAACGCCTGGGTTTATGACGGCTCTCCCGCCTATCCATACATTATGTCCAATTGTTACGGATTTCCCGAATTCTGCACCCGTTATTCTTTCCTGTGCATTTAATGGGTGAGTCGCCGTATAGATGTGCACTCCTGGTGCAATGAAGCAATTATCACCTATCCGGATTTCACAAACATCCAAAAACACACAATCAAAATTAGCATAGAAGTTTTCGCCAACATGAATGTTATAGCCATAATCACAACGAAATGTTGGTTCAACGAATAAATGGTTACCAGTCGAACCAAACAATTCTTTAAGTAATTCCGTTCTTTTGCTATTTTCCGTTTCTAGTGTTTGGTTATATAACCGGGTAAGCCTTCGAGCGTTTAGTCTCTCCTTTACTAAAACCTCGTCTCCAGCATGATAAAGCTCTCCATTTATCATTTTCTCTTTTTCTGATTTCACTCCGAACCACTCCTAGTATTTGTTTGTATTTATTTAATAAGAAACCTAATATTCATACTATATTCTTGTTCCAGAGATCATAAGATCAAGTCCGAGCTTCTGTAATCCATATAAATAATCTTGTTTCCAGTCGCTTTTTATTAGTTCTGGAAGATGTTCTGCCGGAATATATACTGCACTTCTAACTGCTATTTGGTTGATCGTTGATTCGGTCAATTCATCGTTACAAAAGATAATCGTGTGTGGGTTCACTATAGCTGAGAACGAAGCAACCAACCGGCTAATAGCATCAATCTCACTTTCCTCACGAAGATTGGCTGTTCCGCTTCCATTGTTTAAAGCTTGCAGAAAGTTTCTATCATCATACTGAGGGACAAATGAAACCTCCCCAGAGAAAAACGTACTACCTCGAACCACATCTCCATTGATCATAATGCCGGCACCCGGACCATTTTGGCCTAAGTATAGATAGATCAAGGATGATGATTGGTCTTTATTTCCCCAATTATCGTTATATCCAAGGACGGCAGCATTCATATCGTTTTCTACAACGACAGGAATAGATAAACGATCTTCGAAGTATCCTTTCATATCAAAATCATGAAACTGCTCATAGCTTGGTATATAAATAATTCGACCATTTTTGACCGAACCCGGTACGCCAATAGACAAGGAATTGATCTTCGGATAATTTTCAATAATGTTTTCAATATGCTTCGCTAAGCTGTTAACGTCATCCATTAACACACTCGAAGTATTCCCTTGTTCCTTCACTTCTCCCAGACAATTAAAAATCGTGTAGTTTGTTTCTGTCTTTTCCAAAAAAATAGCTAAACCCAGCATATACTCTGGATTGTATGCATATCTTTTTGCTCTTCTTCCGCCGCTAGAATCATCGATTCCAACTAATAGCAGCTCCCCGTCCTTTTCCATTTGGGTGAGAAACTTACTTATGGTGGGGAAGCTAATACCCAATTTGTGACTTAATTCAACCTTCGTAGCACTTCCAAGTGCTAGAAGAGCTGCTCGTATACCCCGAAGGATAACCTGCTTTATCTCTTTTGGATTTGAAAGTAACTCATTCACTGTAATCACCACCTTTTAGCGCGACACTTATTAAACGTATTTAATAAGTTACAATAATAATATCAAAAAATCATAATAAAGAAAAGGCAACTTGATTTTTTACGGCATTATACCGGTTGACTTAAAACCTAAAACTCAATTCCCTCATCAGTTAAGATCAGTTCGTTTCCAGTTGGAAACAATATTAAATTATAAAAAGACTGAGATCACTCTTCAACCCCTTATTTCCTAATATTTATTAGAGAGACTGTGCTTTGGCCGCGTTTCAGGAATAATAAAAGAATCTCTTTCTCATAATAATATTTGGATTAAAATCCATCACAGAGATTAAGGGAGGAGGAATAACCTTGCCTAATAATGACAAAATAGATCTTGCAACTAAAGATTCAAGAAAAGCTGCGGATGCCGCTCTTCATTCCAGAGGAAACGAACTTGAGCAACATGCACAAAACGCTGTTTCTGAAGTGCAAACGGCTTTAGATCAGGCTATCCAATCAGTTAGTCAAGCAGCAACAAACCCTCAAGCTTTGGAAGATGCGCGTAAGCAAATAACTCAGGCAGAGGAATTTTTAGATCAAGCACAAACATCAGCCAATGCGTTGAACCTACCAACTCAACAATAGCTGAACCGCTCCTCTCCAGCCATCAGTATTTTACTATAGGTTTCGAAATATTACGCCATTATGAAAATCCGGAGGTCTTTATCTCCGGATCATGTGATTTTGGCATAAACCAAAAGGGTTAGGAAAAACTATCTCAGAAAAAAATATGGAGGTAATTATTTCACTATGCATACACAAACCTTAGCCCCGCATGAATCAATGGAGCTTCACGAAGCGCTTAATTTTAAAACGCTCTGTTTAGCTAAATCAAAACTTATGCAAGGTATCGTGTTTGACCAAGAGCTCAAAAATTTAATGCAAAAAGATGTCGTGCAATCCATCCAAGCTATCGCTGATTTGCAAGCCATTTATGCAAGGGCACCTTTCCAAGCTCCTCTCCTTCAAAATCGTCCCACTCCTATCTTAAACTAAAGGGGAAAATCAAATGAATAACGATTATTTAGACCCTATAAATGCATTAAATATGCCCGAAATGGCAGATATGACCTTTGCCATGGACTTCCTTATGCGTGCCAAAGAGGGAGTAAGAAATACGGCGATTGCCCTTACTGAAACGGCTTCGCCGGATGCAAGAGCTTTGCTGCGCAATCAACTAAAGCAAGGAATCGCTATGCACCAGGAAATTTCCGATCTAATGATGCGCAAGAAATGGTTTCATCCTTATGAGCTCAATGAACAGTACCAGTTGGACCAGCTTTCAGCGAAAAATACGGTCATGATCGGACAAATGAATTTGTTCCCTGAGGATACAAGTCGCAAAGGGATGTTCGATCGTACGCCAGATGAACACATTGGGGGAAATTATGCATGAAAGCCGTAACGTATCAAGGGATTAAGAATGTTGTCGTTAAAGAAGTGCCGGACCCTAAGATTGAGAAGCCTGACGATATGATCGTAAGAATGACCAGTACGGCTATTTGCGGATCTGACCTCCATCTTATTCACGGGATGATACCCAATCTTCAGGAAAATTATGTTATCGGACACGAGCCTATGGGGATCGTAGAAGAGGTTGGCCCTGGAGTTACTAAACTAAAGATAGGCGACCGGGTAATTATCCCGTTCAACATTGCCTGTGGAGATTGCTTTTACTGCAAAAACCAACTGGAAAGCCAATGTGACAATTCGAACGAGAACGGGGATATGGGTGCTTACTTTGGATACTCTGGAACGACCGGCGGTTATCCTGGCGGACAAGCCGAATATTTGCGTGTGCCTTTCGCCAATTTTACCCACTTCAAAATTCCCGAAAGCTGTGAGGAACCAGACGAAAAGCTTTGTCTGATAGCTGATGCGATGACGACGGCGTTTTGGAGCGTAGATAACTCCGGAGTGAAGAACGGAGATACAGTGATCGTGCTTGGCTGCGGCCCGGTGGGACTTCTCGCTCAGAAGTTTGCCTGGCTGAAAGGCGCAAAGAGGGTCATAGCTGTAGACTATGTTGATTATCGATTACAGCATGCGAAGCGTACGAATAATGTGGAAATTGTCAATTTCGAGCAAGAGCAAAATATCGGCAACCATCTCAAGGAAATCACCAAAGGCGGAGCCGATGTCGTGATTGATGCGGTCGGAATGGATGGCAAAATGAGTGATCTTGAATTTCTTGCAAGCGGATTGAAACTGCAAGGGGGAACACTGGGTCCCTTGGTCATTGCATCCCAGGCTGTCCGCAAGTGTGGAACGATCCAAATCACAGGGGTATATGGCGGACGCTATAATGGATTTCCGCTTGGCGACATTATGCAGCGCAACGTTAACATTCGTTCCGGTCAAGCTCCGGTTATTCATTACATGCCGTATATGTACGAGTTGATCACTTCAGGCAAAGTGAATCCAGGCGATATTGTAACACATGTTATTCCACTAAGTGAAGCGACACGTGGATATGAGGTGTTCGACACGAAGACGGACGATTGCATCAAAGTTATTCTGAAGCCGTGATTAATGATTTGATACAGGAGGAAATCCAATTGAATACGACATACGCCTTACACGAAACTCTGGAGGTTCATGAAGTAGCCGCTTTCAAAACGGTATGCATGACGAAATCCAAAACCATGCAGGTTCTAGTGTCAGACCCGGAGCTGCAGCAAATATTAAAACATGACATTCAGTTATCCACGCAGCAGCTTCAAGAACTCAGTGGACTGCTGTCTAAATCACAGCAAGGGAGTTGATAGGATGAACCCAATCTTGGAACATATGACGGGAATGAACACATTAACGGATGAAGTCATTGCAATGGATTTTCTCATTAACGCCAAAAGCGCGATCAGAAACTACGCTATGGCCGTCACAGAATGTGCCACTCCTGAAATCAAAACGATTTTAGTTAAACAGCTTGAGGAAGCCATCGACACTCATGAGATGATCACCAGCTACATGATGCAACGAGGCTTATATCACCCTTACAATGTTAACGAGCAAATTCAGTTAGATCTGCAAAACATTCAGATCGCTATGAATATTCCTTCCTGACATTCAGCGGGGAATTTTAGTGCTGCTTCTACGTGTTGAGTATCAAAAAAAAGATTCGGGTCACTGTAATTTATCTAAACCCAAAGTACATTTTGACCTCAAAAAATACATCAGTTTAGAAAGACAAAGCCACTCCTGAAAATGGAGTGGTTTAGTCTTCGCCATAGCCTTCAGATTTATAGACTCGGTGAGGATATGGTTGTACGCTATCTTACAAAAATAATATAATCAGTGCTAATTGGTTCAAAACCTTCTGCTCGAAGTCGCGAGTTAATTTGTCCTCGATGATACTGACCATGAAGCGCTACATGAGTTAAAATATCTCTTATAGAAGACGTAAACGTATTTCCTGTACTATTTGTATATGTTATTAAGTTATCCAGGTCAGTTTCTGCTATTTCAGTAAGAAATGCCTTGAAGCTTTCTTCATTTTGTTTAATAAGTTTTGCACAGACTGTTAGATCACCTTCCGACCAGATGGGCATTTGCGAACTGTCCATTCCTTGTAGTCTAGTTAGCCATACCTGTTCAGCATTTAAAATATGAGTAAATAAACGCAGCTGCTGCTCCTCAACGTTGTTCTTTTGCAATGTTTCTAAAATACGTTCATTAGCCCAATATAAATGTTCAAACATCTTTTGAATGGTTTTCAATGATTCCGCCTCCTACTTTGTCGATCTCTTCATTAGTTAATTCATAATAGGCATCTCTTAACCATGGATGTATCACTCTTAATGTTTCGCGTTTCTGCCAAAGATAATTAATATAGGAATAAGAGGCAATTTCTATAGATTTCTCAAGAGCCTCCGTTATTTCTTTGATGTAGGGAGGAATTCCATGTTGGTCCCATTCTATTTTATCAGCAACGAATAAAACTTTATCCAGAAGCGTTGAGTTCTTCCTCAATGTTGTATGACAGCCTATTGCGTTCAAAATGGCGTCATTTTTGATATTAAATAAATCCCGAGCCATACTTTGTGATATTTTTTGATGAATGATCATCGGAAATATTTCTTCTTCTTGTAAAATTTCAATTCCTAGCTGACGAGCAATAGAAATTCTAATTTCATTCGGAAAGACAGCACTAATATCGTGTAAATAACCCGCATACTCAGCTTCAATAGGGTCAGCACCAAACGTTATTGCAATTCTCTTCGCTGCACCCCCAACCTTCAAGCTATGAAGAGCGGTCTGTTCACAGCCATTTCTGGATAAGAAATTAGAAACATCTTCACTTAAGTTACCTGTCAACTGGCTTATCAATAACTCCGAATAAGCAGTATGCATGCATAATCCCCTCCTCCCACTTATCCTGAGCACAATTCGGATAAATGTGAAGTATCATTTAATACATGTTATACGTTTTGCCATGCCGTATACTTATTTCCATCTGGATCAAAAAAATAAAATGATCCTCCACAGCTGCCACTATCCTTAAGCTCGGATACCCTTGCACCACTATCCTTCATTTGCCTATAAAGCTCATTTATTTGGTTCACTTCAAAACAAATGGCTTCCATTTCATGTTCTTCATTATTCTCATCCCAATCATGTGTCACAAAATTCGAAGATTGTTTTTCTCTTGTCTCCAAGAAATATATACCTTGTCCAGAAGCAAGCTTCACATTCCCTTTGGGTGATAACGTAATTAATCCATGTTTCATAAAAAACTCTTTTGCCGTCTCAGCATTTGTTACTGGGATGTAGACGCATTCAATTCGTTTCAACAAAGCCTGTTTATGTGGATACTTTGTTTCTAATGCATTTTTTAACTCCATTTTTTCCATCTCATCACACTCCATTCTCAAATTGGAACACGACCGTTCAAATTATTGCACGCTTGACCTTTTGATGGCTCTGAGCAACGAAATGAATCATGATTTCGTTTCCAATTGTATTCGGAAGGATTTAGAAAAACCCCTTCTTTTTCCTGCCATAATCATTAAACTAACCATTTTCATTAAAAATTTCTTAAACATATCGTCCAATTTGTTTTTTCACTTTTTCTAATAAAGGAGCCGCTATAGCTCTTGCTTTCTGAGCTCCATGGGAAAGAATAGCATCAATTTGTTCTGGATTGGCAAGGAGCTCATCATATTTATTGCGAGGTCGCTCCAAGAATGAATTCATTACCTGAAATAATTCATTCTTCGCCTCTCCCCAGCTAATTCCACTTTCAAATCTGTTTCTCATTCTTGCAACTTGATCTTGTTCCGCAAACTCCGAATATAAAGTGAAAATACTTGAGCTATCTGGATTTTTCGGCTCAGTTGGAGGAATGGAGTCCGTTTTTATTTTATTAATAAGTTTCGACAACATATCTGACGATTCGAATAAGGGGATCGTGTTATTGTAGCTTTTACTCATTTTCCTACCGTCGAGACCTGGAATTACAGCAGTATTATCGTCAACTAAATAATGAGGCAGTTTGAATGCCTCTCCAAATGTACGATTAAAGCTCTCAGCAATATCTCGTGCTATTTCAACATGCTGTATTTGATCTTTACCCACTGGAACGAGATCAGACTGAAAGAGAAGAATATCTGCAGCCATTAGTATTGGGTATGTAAATAACCCCATATTTACTCCTGTATCGGGATCTATTTCGCTTTGTTCATTCATGTCTCTGATAGCCTTATAGGCATGGGCACGATTCATTAGTCCTTTGGAGGCTGTACAAGATAAAATCCAGCTCAATTCAAAAATCTCAGGCACATCTGATTGTCTATAAAAGACAACTTTCTCTGGGTCTAAACCCAAAGCCAACCAAGTAGCAGCAATTCCATATGATAACTGATTAAACTCATTTCGATCCTGAATAAATGTTAATCCGTGATAATCTGCTATAAAATAAAGCGATGTGTAATCAGTATGGTTAGCGAGTTGCAGCGCCGGTTTTATTGCACCGATATAATTACCGATGTGAACCTTTCCCGTCGGTTTAATGCCGGTTAAAACAATTTTATTTGCCATCACTAACACTCCTCATTTATAAAATAAAAAGAGGTTTCTCGTCCTGTATAAGGACGGGAAACCCCGTGGTACCACCTTCATTAGCCCGTTTCAGACGGACTCACTTTAACGTATCTAAACTAGGTTTTAATACGTGTCTCTTGTAACGATGAGACTTTCGCCAGAGCCTACAAAATCATTTTCGGTCTGGATGCTCAGAAGCCCAATTCAACATAATTTCTACACTGATTCGCACCAACCATCAGCTCTCTGAGAATCCCTTATGTTTACTCTCTTCATCATCGCACGAATGTTATTTGTTGTAAGAATATTACACATAAAGTATTTTGTCAATTATGGTCAATTGTTTAATTTCATTAAGTCATGGACCAATCATAAAGCAGAAAATCTGATGTCCATGATTTGCCCGCCCTCCACAAATCCAATATTTTTATAGACCTTATTGGAATCCGGATTTGTTAAATCCGCATACAACATAGGTATCAAATGCTCACGCTCTAGCAGCAAGCATAATTCAGCCACAATTGCACTTGCATACCCCTTCTTTCTCATCGATGGCGGTGTAAATACAGCATTGATTCGTCCATGTCTTGGTGAACGGTGTGCAATGTTAGCCATCGATACAGGAAATCCATCTACAATCCAAAGGTATAGGTTGCCTGCATCAATTGCCTCCATAGCAGCTGGTCTTTGACTTTTTGGATCAACTGAAATGCCATATGCTCCTTCTGAGAATCCGGCCATAAACTGAGCTACTATTTCAATGTCCCGACTCATAGCTCGTTGTATTTCCCCTCTAACATTCGTAGGTTTTTTAACGATAGGACAAAAATAAGATTCCATATTCATTTTGGTATCATAATGGAGGTTATTTATCTTTGAATAATCTTGTGCAAATTTTTTGGCGGTTTCAATATCACCAGTTACTCCAGATAAACGATGATCTTTCAAATGATCGATTAATTCCTTCATCATAGCTTTCTCTTCGTCGACATTCACTTCCTTTGAAATCCACAACCAGCCGTTGTGTCCGGGCGTTTGAGTAAAAATCATTTGGCCATCGGGTGTTTTTAGACATAATGAATGCTCTGATTCTGTAATACGATGTACTAAATTGTACTGAACTTCATTGCTTAGAAACGGTTTTCCTCCAAAAACAGGATCATTCTGAACAAGATTTTCTAACATACTCTTCCTCCTCGTTTTTGTGTGAAGACGTAAAAAACTCCGTCCCATAAGGGACGGAGTTGATCCGCGTTACCACCCTGATTGGTGTAAACGAAATACACCCTTCTTTGCCATCATCCTACAATGATGCTCCTTTATAACGGTAGGATTCCGGGTCCGCCTACTTTAAGTTTCGGAGACCTGCTCTGAGGTGATTTTTCAAATCCCGTCACTGACTGCTTCGCACCTACCAGCAGTTCTCTGTGCAGCTCCCGGATTCTAATTGTCCTCTTCTTCGCATTTTTGGATAAGTTTTTTCCATTCTATAGTTTAAAGAATTTTCTGTCAATTACAATGTAAGAAGTAACTCTGAGTGGAGGACACTTCTTATACCATTATCTTTTCACATTACCAAAAGTTATTTTCATATTAGGAGCATAGGTTAAAGAAGAAGATATTCCAAACAGCTTCGAAAATAATAATTGTGCCTCATATTGATTCCGTGCTTCATCGTGGGATAATCCCCGATTAATTAAATTATGGATCACTTCATCTGAATCTCCAGGTAATTCTCCTAATCCCTCCTCAATTAAAGAACTATAAAGTTTTTCCTTACTCGGCATATCCATGTTTGGATCTAGAAAATTAACCTTATCACTTACTCTGCATTCCACATTACTCAAACCCAATTCACTTAAATATAAGGGTAATTTCATTCCAATATTGCCGTCCTTACCCGTTCTTCCGAAATCTTTCTCGTACAGCCTTTGCAATATGCCCAGCTGGATTAATTTAGACTGCTCCTGATCATCTAGATTGTAATTAGACATATTTGCAATCCAATGGGGTTCGAAGCAAATCACCCTTCCGTCATTTACAACACTATCGATCATTTTCTGAAGAGCTCTCTTCGAATCCGTCATATGTAGTAGAAATGCATGACACAAGGCTATGTCATACTTTCGATCTATACTAATTTCTTCAATATCACTAACGAAAAACTCAGTCGTATAAGGCAGACTTCGAAAAACCTCTTTCGCCTTACTTATTAAATCGCTTCCCTTATCCATTCCCGTATAGGTTGATCCGTTAGGTAAAAGAGGCAGCAGCTTCAACCCCACATATCCATAGCCACACCCATAGTCGATCATATTCACCGGTTTATCTATCTTCCAGACCGATTTTACCAAAAACTCTAAATAATCATCATTGTAATACAACCCTCGAGTATTTCTTAAATATTCAATCTGTTTGTCCCAATAATAATCCGACATCTTCTATGCTCCTTTTTTTAAACTAGAAGTTTAATAGCAATCAGATTTTAACATTTTTTTAATTGCATTAATTACGATATGAGGCTCGTCGTTCTGAATATAATGCGTGCTATTGTGTGCAATGATCATTTCACTATTTTCAGATATTTCGAGCATTTCCGTTTGAAGCTTATGCCACAATTTTTGTGCTTCCTTGGAGTAATGAGCTTTCTTTCCAGCAGATATTACAATTAAAGGGATGCTTCCAAGATGTCTTTTATTTTGTTTTAATTGATATAAACTATCCATAAATTCATCATATGTACTTTCAGAAACAAATTGATTATTGTAAGCTTCTTGAAATTCCTTGGACATGTACGGAAGAAATCTATCCCTATAGTCTTCTGGTGTTGAGTCAACCAAAACAATGCCACTCACATTTTCAGGAAACTGCGAGGCATACATCCGAACGTTTATTCCTCCGAATGAGTGACCAACTAATACATACGGAGGTTTTAATTTAGAGGCTGTTAAAAGTTGATCCAATTCATTCACCATTTCTTTAGTCGTACGAGGATTTGGGCTTTTTTCGCTTCTCCCTAATCCAGCTCGATCATAAACAAGTACTTTAGTTGATTTCGCGATTTCAGGAACGATAAGATTCCAAACTTTCGAATCATCTCCGTAACCAGAATCCATAATAACTGTTGGATTACCTTTGTTTTCACCATAAGTTTCGGAATATAAGCTAAATCCATTTAGATCAACAAGTTTTTCCTCAAACAGTTTAGACATTCTAATAGCCACAGAGTCCTCCTCATATCTTACTGCATTTTGATCTTGTTAATACGAGATTCGATGAACGTAACAAGTGCTCTTACCGAATCCTCTATCGGGTACTGATCCGTATCAATGATCATATCAGACAGCATAGGCAGCTCGTAAGGGGAATCGATCCCTGTAAAATCTTTAATTTCTCCCGCTCTAGCTTTGCTATACAGCCCTTTCGGATCTCGTTGTTCGCACGTTTCCAGTGAGCATTTCACATAAATCTCAGCATAATCATTGGGTTGAAACTGCTGCCTTATGTAGTTTCTGAACGATTCATAAGGAGAAATCATCGGCACAAGAACGACAAACCCTTTTTCCAAGAACATGACTGCAACCTCCATAGCGCGGCGCATGTTCTCCATTCGATCCTCCTCTGCAAAGCCGAGGTCTTGATTCAGCCCTTGCCGCAAGCGATCTCCGTCGATCACAACGCATCTGATTTCTCGCTTCGCTAGTTCACGTTCTGCTTCGCAAGCTAACGTTGTTTTGCCAGAGCCGGATAAACCCGTTAACCATATGATGCTTCCTTTATGGTTATTCCTCTTTTCCCACTCGATTCTGTGCATTCCGAAATTCTCCATTCCTTGTTGATAAATAAAATGAAATCATACGTAAACAGCCGTAGAAAGGGATGTCCATCTACGACTTCCGGCAGACTCATCATTTCAATTTCCTGCATATTATATATATGTTTTAGTATAAAAGGTACGATGCTTAGGGAAAAGATACGATTTAACTATAACCATTTAAGACCGCGATTCCTGACTATTATGAAGGTAATTTTCCAACAAGGCATAGATGAATCCAAAAAATCCAAATAGTAGAATAGAGCTTCTCATGTTGAGGACATATTCCAAGACAAAATAATCGTCATATAACTCATGGAATAGCAATATCCCACCTATTACACCTAAACAGGAAAAAATGAATACCTTTCCAACTAAAGATTTCACAAAGAAACGAATGACCCAAGATAAAGGGAATAGGAAAATCGGATATAAGATTAACGATACTAGGAATACCATAAAAATGAAACTAAGCCCTAAATTTCGAAGACCATAATATTCAGTTGTCGTGATCTTGAACCCTTCCAGCATTTCTAAGCTGACTGCTGCTATTGTGAAGCAAATGATACAAAAAAACCATAGAATGATATGTTTAACAATTCGCAAACAAGTACCCCCTATTTGATTTCATTATCTAATAGACGGTTTTAGCATTTACAAGGTTTCAAAATTTATTTTTATCATCGCTTATTAAAAAGAGCTGCCAACTGGCAGCCCTAACTGAATTACTCCTTATTTTTAACGACTGGCTGTTTTTCCTTCCTTAGTGCGTCAAGCAATTCGGAATCCACGTGTAAATTATCTCGAACCAGTGCGTGAGGAGTAAGCGCCATCCATTGATTTAACGATATATCAACAAATCGGTCACTCTTGAACATCTCCAAAAACCATAATGATTCGTTTCCGGTATTTTGAATATAGTGGCCAAAAGCAAAGGGGACATAACCAACATCGCCCGCTCTATAATCAAATGTTCTTGCTACACCGTTTCCCGCAAATACGGTCATGCGTCCTTGTCCGGAGAGGTAATATTGCCATTCATCATTATTAGGATGCCAATGCAGCTCCCTCATTGCGCCTGGTTCTATCTCAACCAGTGCAGCCGCAATCGTCTTCGAAATAGGAAAGTTGGAAGAATCCACTATTCGAACGCTTCCTCCAGACGTTTTAATAGACGCTTGCGCCATCAATTGATGCTTGAAGCTTAGCGGAATAGTCCCATAAGGAGATTGTACTTTCTGACTCTCTATCGATCCGGGAATGCTATCCTGAAATATATATACTTGTTCAGACGGAATACGATCAAATGCACTTTCGGGTACTCCGAAATTAGCAGACAGTACATTTTTGGGAGTATGTGCAAACCAGTCGGAGATCGATAATGTATTCAAATCCGAGAAATGACCATCATCAAAAACAAGCAGAAATTCACATCCTTCATCCAGCCCCTGAATCGAATGCGGTATTCCTGGAGGGAAATACCAGAGATCACCTGGTCCAACATCGGCAATGAAATTTCGTCCATCTTGATCAACCGAAGTTATTCGCGCTCTCCCTAATAGCATAAATGACCATTCTGCTTGCTGATGCCAGTGAAGCTCTCGCACACCACCCGGAGTTAAGCGCATATTTACTCCTGCAAGAGTAGTCGCGATCGGCAGTTCCCTTATGGTGATTTCACGGGACCATCCCCCATAGTTTAACTGCATATGAGTATCCGAGAAAGAAAATTTCAAGTTAGGAATCAAGCCTGAATCCGTAATGGGGGGAACCAGCATGTCAGGGTTCTCCCTATCCCGCATAATGTCCCTAGGGCCATTGTCTGTCGCTCCGGCACCATCAAACCTTATAGGCTGAGGCACATTTCCTTTTGAAGCTTGGTTGCGAGATTGATTTTCCAAAAAACTCACTCCTCTCATCTAGATTGATTATAAGGAGAATTCGGTATTTTCATTCAATTAATTTATGTCATTGTTTCTGTTCTTATGACTGGATGTGAATTGTTACTTATACTGTTAATTACGTTTTTAATATATGAAGCAGGCTATTTTTCCCTTATGACCCTAAGTAATATCGGAATGACCAGAGTGAAACCAGCTAAAATAACCACTCCGACCGCTCCCCTATAATTACTCTGTTTCCAAAGCTGCGGGGCAAGACTGCCTACATATACACTTCCCCATAACGAGAAGAATGCTAATGCGGTATACATAAGAATTTGTTTGTTCATACTCCCTACTCTCCCTCTAGCGCAGGTCCTACCTGCCCTCCAGTCTGATGCAAAATAAAGGTTATATTGACTTCATACTTCATATCTTTTAACCGGCTTCTCCAATTGAAAGCATCCCACTCTTTGAGAGTAGAAAAGGTGGATACCACTCGATTGTTTATATTAAAGCAATCAACTCCCCATTTATGAACTGTCTTATCCAGCACTTTAATGGCCTGATCATGCAGCTGTAACTGCACAGCTTCTTCCAGCTTTTTTTTATTTTTTGGTTTAGTGTAATCCACTTTTGATTGTACGCTAATCAATTTCCCTTCCATTGCTATATCGAAGATTGCATTCACCTGATCACCTGATCGCACTATTTTTAAATGAGCATGTTTATCAGGCTTCATTGTCACGCTCAAATTAAGCTGTTTGTCAGATGGGTCTCGGAAATCCCAAATGGATTGACTTAATTCTCCGCGAAGCATATTAAGAATCCGCGTTTCCGATCCATTCAAGAAGCCTGCAAGAACACTGCTTTTATACACGGCGGTTCCGAAAAATTCCACTGGAACCTCACCCGTTCGTTTTATTTTTCCAGCGTATTGATCGCTCATGATAGGCTGTTTAACTTTTTGATTAGATTCATTCTCATCTGAGAATATTTCGGTATTTCCATTTTTGATATCTGGTCTTGGCGCGGACAGGATCGTAATAGCTCCGGTCCCTTTGCTTTCGATGTCCATAATGAATTCATGAAACCGCGCATGCATCGGGATGATCCCCCCTTGATTAATGGGATCTACCTCTAACTCGAACCAGAAACTAATATCTTGCTCCGTAGTAGGTTGAATATTTTGAAGGTAATCCATCGCCTTTCCCTTTGTCGTAATCATGCTTACTGTACGCCGAAATTCTCGATTCCTGACAGCCTCGCTTAACAAAGGCATCACGCCACTTCTTGCCAGATCCTCCCCTATGATTAGAGCCTTTGAGTGAATAAGGGTTAATCTACGAGCGATAAAACTTTGACTGATGGAGAGTGCAGAAACAAGATTAGAGCCTTCAACCGTATGGACGACGACAACCTTATTTGGTTTCCCTCCTGAACTTTGTCCTGAACTACTCATCTTAGGGACTGCAAGAGCGAAACTGAATAAGAAATCATTTTGCGGTCCTTTGTCTACGCCAATTGCAATGACGAAGGCCATATTTTCTGGATCCAGTCGATCCCAACACCCTGTTAAGAGGACAAGACTAATTATCGAAACGAAAATAGCATGAAAAAACCGTGCTGAGCTTCTCACACCTGCCTCCTCTTATTACGGATAATGCCTACTATCCAAGTTAACATCGGAAGGCCTATCGATATGATGGAACCATAGGTTCGAAGGATATTTTTGTCCCAGGCGTATGCAGTCATTTCACTGTCTGGCAGCATGGCAAAACTAAATATGATTATCGTTATTGGAAAAACGAGCGACTGATGCCTAGGCAAACGAATAATTTGAGATAAAGATGAAACCGTGCAGTATAAGCTAACTGCTAATTTAATTACGGTACAAATTAACCAGACGATGAGAAACAAGCTCTCCATTCTCTGCAGCCAGCGTCCAAATATGATTAGTTTACTGATTTGCAATAAAGGTACATTAATTCGCGCCGCAGTAGGGTAAGGGAAGATATACAGATAAAGAATTGTCGTACTTAACAATACGATGGATGATACCGTGATGGACCACCATGCAACTTTACCCCACTCTTTTTGATTTCGCATTTTTGGTAGAAGAAAACCGAGTACAAGCAGCTCTGAGAATAGAGAACTCTTAATGACACCCATCCAAAGCACATGGGATCGGCCAGTTCCCCACAAAGGCGAAAGTGCATTCGGCTCCATATGAGTAATTAATCCGCCAATAAGCAAAATATAGACACTTCCAACAATTAAAATAATCGTAACTGAGCTAATCCGACCCACAGCTTCAATACCTAAATGAGTGATAAAGGCAATGGGGATGAGTAAAGACAACAAAATAACGGTAAGAGGTGTTCTAGGCAGAATTTCAGAAGATATAATTTCCGAAAATTCCCGAAGTACAATGAAGGTAATCATAAAGAAAAAAATGCAATACAGCAGATTAACCACATTTCCGAGAAGTGGACCCAATATGTTTTCAGTCGCCGTAACTAAAGTACATTGTTCAGGACCATTCTTCAAAACACCTCTAACAGCCCACCAGGTTAACGGACAGAATAGTATGGCTATAAGTATAATAATCCACGCAGCAGTACCGCCCACCTCGGACAATGATCTTTGAAATGGCAGAAAAATTTTTGTGATTACAAAAATTATTACTATTGCTGAAGCCTCTCTTATTCCGATGTGATGCATTCTCACTACTCCGCATCCCCTTGCTCCCTGGATTTATGTGATTCATGCTGTTTTCCTGTATATTGTTTCTTCACCTCTTTGGGGCGGATGGAAAAGGGTCTGAAAATTTGCTTGTTAATTGCTCTTCTAATAATCGAATCACGGTCTGCTCGATGAGGTGTAATTGGAGCAAGCACGGGAACCCCAAATGAATTCTTGGTAGACCGGTCAGTCCATAGCATTAAAGAGAGCAAGACAATACCAACTAAACCAAGAAATGAAGCTGCAATCAAGTTAACAAAACGAAGCAATCGTGTTGCAAATTGCATGTTGTAGTTTGGAATTGTATAAGATGCAAGAGCTGTCGTAGCAGTGATGATAACGACAATGGGACTAACAATATTGGCTTGAACAGCTGCTTGTCCCAATATTAACGCCCCCACAATGCCGATGGTCGGACCCATTACGCTTGGTATACGAACTCCTGCTTCTCGAATAATTTCGAACATTGCTTCTAGCATAAATATTTCTGCTGCTAATGGGATAGGTACGACCTCACGCGTCCCTGCAATGGCTAGCATCAGTGTTGTTGGAATCATTTCCTGATGGTAGTTAGCAACAGCGACATAAACGCTTGGCAAATATAAAGCTATAACGAAGCCAACCACGCGAATGAAACGAATAAAGCTGCTGTAGGGCCAACGAAGATAGGTATCTTCTACGGTCTGCAGAAAGAGTGGGAAATGTGCGGGTACGATGAGCGCGAATGGAGAGTTATTAACCATAATGCTCACATAGCCATCTGCGATATGCGAAGCAGTCCAGTCAGGCCTCTCTGTACTTAGAATATTAGGATAGAAGGAATTAGAATGCTCTTCAATTAATTGTTCAATCGTGCCGCTATCGCCGATGTAATCATACTTGATTGTTGCTATACGTTTCCTCACTTCAGCCACAAGCTCATCGTTTGCAATCGATTTGATATAAACAATCGCAATTTCAGTGCGCGATAGTGTCCCCACATATCCTTCCTCAACGATGAGGTCCGGTGTCCGCAGCCTCCTTCTGATCATAGACAAATTCGTCTGAAGCTCCTCCGTAAAGCCTTCGTTGGATCCTCGCACCACAACCTCAGTTCGAGGGCTTTCAATTGCCTTTTTCTCCCAGCCTTGAACCTGAACAATAATTGCTTCTTTCATGTTCTCTAATAAAATGGCTGCAGAACCTGTCAAAATGCTATGCGTAATTTGCCCAAGCTGGGAATCGGAAGATACTTTTCCTTCTTTAAAAACCTCTGCCTTCATCTTATCTATATTCATATCATCATCATTCTTCAATTCCATATTCATTAATGGCACCATTACAGATCGATCCAAGTGCTCCCAATCCACTTGTCCATCCATGAAAAGAACTACTCCATTTAAAGAAGCGTTTCCGACTTCAACCTCTCGAACAACTAGGCCACTATTGCGAGGATAGGTGAAATGAGTTTTAAACCACTTTATATTCGTAATCAGACTTGTAGACAATGTACCATAATCTTGAATAAAATCTTTAATTTGCGGCATACTGCTTTCGTTCACCTTAGAATTGGCTTCAGGTGTGATAGGTTCAGCCTTCCCATCCCATTTCCCTAGTGAAAACTCGTTTTGGTGAGCAAACAAATCCGCAACGATATATTTCTTAAGCATTTTCTTGATATCCATTCGCTCCAGCACCCTTCCAATAGGCTTCGCAAAAACTCCCTTAGTTTTCCAATTAAAGATGAGCGTAGTATGTACGATAACATCGTTTATTATTCTAAATTTGTTGTATCGCGAGGAAACTATCATGTTATCTAAATAAAAGAAAAGCCGATCCTGTTTTCACAGAATCGGCTTCCTATTTAAGAAGGACTAAATTCAGTTTTTCTTTATCCTAAGACAGAGGCTTCAGGCTTTTTGTCCTTATTAACGATGTCAGCTTTTTTCTCGTAAAGCATACCGTCTTTTATGGTTACGATACGATCACATAAATCCAAAACACGCTCATCATGTGTAACCATTACAGCAGCCTTTCCTCTTTGCTTCACTTCTGACGCCATCAGTTCAACCACTGCTCTGCCTCGTTTAGAATCCAAGCTGGCAGTAGGCTCATCTGCAAGGATAACGCCTGGATCATTCATGAACGCCCTGGCTATTGCCACCCTTTGACGTTCCCCGCCAGACAACTTCTCCGGATAGTAATTCATGCGATGCAGCAATCCTACCTGGTCAAGCAGTTCCTTCGCTTTCTGTTCCGCCTCTTTGCCAACTTTGCCCGCTAGCTTCGACACGAGCAGCAACTGATCCAGCACTTTCAAATAAGGCACAAGATTGGACGCCTGAAATATGAATCCTAGGTTCTTGACTCTTACATCACTCATTTCACGTGATGTAAGATGGGTGACATCCTTCTGATTAATGAGAATGCGGCCGCTCGTGGGTGAAAGCAACGCTCCTGCAATGGAGAGAAACGTACTTTTCCCTGAACCTGAGGGTCCAACAACTGCCACAAACTCCCCTTCTTTAACCGTTAGCGAAACCTTTTGCAGAGCTGTAACAGCTGTTTCGCCATCTCCATAGATTTTATTCACATTTTCAAGTACGAGTTTTTCTTTCATTACTCAACCCTCCCAATGGCTTCAATCGCATCTACTTTTGCAATCCGATTCAAAGATAACAGTGCGCCAATAATTGAGACTAGAATAAGCAGGCCGGAATACTGAGACAGTATATCTGTACCTAATTCAAATGGCATACTCTCCGGCAGGATCGCACTCACGCCAAACGTTAGCCCAATGCTTATGGCAACGGCGACAATCGCTAGAAGCAGCACTTGTCCGACTAAATTTGTCGCCAGGTAAGACGTCTTGGCTCCGATTGCCTTCAGCACGCCGAACTGGCTGATCTTCTGCAACGTAATGACATAGAAGAATACCGCTTGGATAAAGGCTGCAATAACAATCAGGAACGCGATCATCATCGTCAAAGAGCCCTGTTCTTCTTTAAAGCCCGGAATTCCTTGCACAGCTTCTTGTTTGGTAATGACTTCTGCATCGGTCAAGTTTTTTTGCAGGGTGTCTTTATTCACACTGTCTGATTTAATAACAATCGAATTATAAGAAGCGACCTTTTTGCCCATAGATGCTTGCATCAGGTCTGAAAAATATTGAATATCCATGAACACTACCGGTGTATGGCTGAACTTCTGATTTTTTGTAAAGCCAACGACCTTCCATTCGATGCCTAAATCTTTATCTCCGATTGTATCGCCCAATTTAATTCCTTTTTCTTTGAGGGATGAGTCGACGACGATTTCATCGTTTGCAGCCATATTCTGGCCTTCTGTGATGCTGGGCATTAGCGTGCCTTCCGGTTCAATAGCAAATACAGCTATATCTATCTTTTTGTTCGAGCCAGTCTGGTATACGGATAACATGGTTTGAGAAAGCGGTTCAGCTTGTATATCTCCATTTAATTGCCGAACTTCATCCAGCTTCTCTACCGGGAGCGCAGACCGAGTCAGCTTATGTTCCGAATCGGATTGCAGTACAAAGTAATCTGCATCCATATTTTTCAGAATCGAAGCATTATCTGACGAGAGCCCATTGGCTAACCCAGACACAATAAAGGTTAACCACGCGACAAGCACCATAATTAATCCGATTAAACCATATCTGCCTTTCGAATATTTCAATTCGCGCAATGCTAGAAACATGTTCAACTCACTCCATTCATCCTGTTGATACGTTTAGTTTACGTTTGGATTATGAACAACTCATGAATGGAGGATTACAATTTCAACTTTATCGATTAGTACTAACAAAATAAAAGAGCAGAGCGTCTAAGCGACGTCCTGCTCTATTAGATATGTAAGATAATCAAATTACATTCAAGGATTTAATATACTGCTTCTCGAATTCATGTGCAATACAACTATTATTTGAGGGTGAGTATATGGATCATTTCCGCTATCCTATTGGACAATTCGTACAAATACACAAACCAACTGCCGAATAACGCAACAAATGGATTAAGGATATTTCGGAGAGCGCGTCAATTCTACGGGAAACTGTGCAACACTTAAGTTCAGGGCAGCTGCTTACACCTTATCGTCCTGGTGGTTGGACTGTCCAACAAGTCGTCCACCATATGGCAGATAATGACATGAATGCATTTATCCGCTTTAAGAGAGCACTTACAGAGGATGTCCCAACAGCAAGCTCTTACCACGAAGATTTGTGGGCAGAGCTAATGGATTATCAAACGCCTATAGAAACATCGTTAGTTCTGATGCATTCTATTCATAGTCGATTTGTAGCCCTACTCCATTCTTTACACCCAACAGACTATCAAAGGATGTTTATAAGTCCCACTCACGGTTTAATGAGTCTTGATGCTGCAGCCCAAAGGTATGCGTGGCATGGTCGACATCATATCGCTCAAATCGCTTCTCTTAAAGAACGAATGGACTGGTAATAGTTAGCAACTAAATTTTATAGACTTATTTATTGGCTAATTCCTTCTATTCAAGACTTAATTGCCACGAAACACCGAACTTATCTTGAACCCATCCGAACTTTTTAGAGAAAGGATACGCTGCCAGTGGCATTAACACTGCACCGTCTTGAGACAGCATCTCATATGCTTTATCGATCTCACCCTCTGTTTCACATGTTACAAATAAGGACATTGCAGGAGTGAATGTAAATCCGTGTTTAACATGGCTATCCACACATTTAAATACTTGTCCATTTATAGAAAAGCTTGCTTGCATGACAGATCCTTCAGCTCCGGCCTCGTTAGCTCCGTAACGTCGTATGTTAATTATTTCTGAATGATCAAATAAAGAAGTATAATAATTCATTGCCTCTTCAGCCTTGCCTTCAAACATTAAAAATGTAGTAATTTTTTGTTTTGAATTACCCACTTTAATCAGCTCCTATATTTTATTTATAACTCCCATTATAACATGAAGATGAATTTTTCTCTTCAGATGCATATTTGCTATGAGAAAGAGGTCCTCCAGCGAGGACCTCTTATTTTTACCTTACTCATTATTTTGACTATTGTTGACTTTTACTACGATTTTCGTTTTCGGATTTGGCACCGCCTTTGCCTTGATTACCGATTTGACCATTTGGCCCTTGATTTTCTGAATTGTTGCCGCCTTGCCCTTGGTTGCTGGATGGTTCGCGTCCTTTATTCTGATTCTCGGACTGGCCGCCAATTTGGCCTCCAGGCCCCTGGTTTTCCGACCTCGTTCCACCTTGGCCTTGGTTGCCAATTTGTAAACGTCGTTTATTTTGATTCTCAGATTGACCACCTATTTGACCGCCAGGACCCTCATTTTCTTTCTTTATGCCGCCTTTGCCTTGATTATCGATTTGTCCGCGACGTTTATTTTGATTTTCAGTTTGACCACCTATTTGACCGCCAGGACCCTCATTTTCTTTTTTGATCCCGCCTTTGCCTTGATTACCGATTTGTCCGCGGCGTTTATTTTGATTCTCAGATTGACCACCAATTTTACCGCCAGGACCTAGATTTTCCGACTTAATGCCAGCTCCGCCGCCTGCACCGCCACCAGCTCCGCCGCCTACACCGCCACCAGCTCCGCCGCCTGCACCGCCACCAGCTCCGCCGCCAGCTCCTCCGCCTGCACCGCCACCAGCTCCTCCGCCTGCACCGCCGCCTGCACCGCCACCAGCTCCTCCGCCTACACCGCCACCAGCTCCTCCGCCTGCACCGCCGCCTGCACCGCCACCAGCTCCGCCGCCTGCTCCGCCACCTGCTCCGCCGCCTGCACCGCCACCTGCTCCGCCACCAGCTCCGCCGCCTTTACCTATGCCTTTCGCATTTCCTTTCCACTTTGCTTTGCTGCGAGCTTTCATTTCTGTTTTTAAAGTCGAATACGAATAATTTATAGACTTAAGCGTAGCCGCATCAACTGCTCCAGTCACGGGTAATGAATGCTTCTTCTGATAATATTTCACGCCGCGCACTGTCTGAGCATTATAGTAGCCATCGATTGGACCAGAGTAGCTGCCTAATGATTTCAACATGCCTTGAATGACATACACATCCGGTCCCTTCGCTCCTTTCCCAACTGCAAGGCCTGTTTGCGGCATTCCAATCATCAGAACTAAAGCAAGAATCGCTGTACCTATGTACTTAGCAAGAAGCCCGCTTTTCTTATTGTTTTTACCACGTGTATCCGCTATACCATTATTCTCTTGCATATGAAATTCACTACCCCTTTAACCCTATTTTGAATTACCGAATTACTATCCCACACTTATTTATATTCAATACTTTCTTATCAAGATTTTTCGATTTCTCATTAACGAATAGGCAGGAAATTACTGGGAGGTTAGAGAATACAATCGTGTTTGAACTAATTTATTGCGAAGGGAGAAATGAGAATATGCAAGTGAAAGAAGAAGTCAAATCACAGGAAAAACTGGAAGACATCACAGGTATTACTTGTATTTACGTTCCGGTGAATGACGTCTTTGAATCCATTAAATGGTATCAAAAAAATTTAAGATGTGAGCCTACAGACATCCATGCTGTTGAGCCTGGAATGAAAATAGCGATCTTAAGATTTCCCGACGCTAACGGAACGCCTCATGGTCCTACAGGTGCCGTCCCAGCAATTTTCCTTATCGAATCTAGTACTGAAGGTGGCCGATTAGGATTTACAAACCATGAAGGCCATCGTCAAGCAGTTGGTTGTTTTATTACTCCTCGAATTCAAGACCTTTTCAACCGTTTCAAGGAAAACGGAGTGAACATTGCAGGCGACATTCGAATAACATGTGGTCCAAACCTTCAGTTCTTTGATCCTGACGGAAACATGTGGGAAGTATGGCAGCCGTAAAAATACGAGATCTAATTGCAATCATTTGTTCATATGAAATATGCAGAAGCTCGGAATGAAACAGGGTCCAGCCACGTAGGCTAGACCCTGTTTCTAGTTATTTAATTTACGATGTCCAATATAAAAGAAAGCTGTATCTGAAAAACTTAAGAAGGTAATATCTTTCGCAACCTCTGGAACTGTTTTAGCACAAATCAGAAAAATCCAAATGAAGAGTCCATTCTAAACGTCTCACCCATTCGTTTTGAACTTCTTTGGTGGCATGATTTACCCTATAAAGAATATTCCAAACCTTATATATACTACTTGCTTTTAATTGTTGTGGGGTTATAGAAATGGGATTATTTAATAAATAACTTTTAATAAAGTGCGTATTCAAGAAATGTGCATGTTCGGGATAATGAAGTTTAGTGAACCAACAGACCCATGCTATATCATTAATAGGATTTCCCCATTCAGACCATTCCCAATCTATAACATTCATGTTGTAATCCGCATCACTTAAAATATTATGCAATCCAAAATCCCCATGCGTTAAAACCCAATTTTGCTTGTTAACATCAACAGTCGATAATATTTCTATTGATTGTTTAATTAGCTCATCGTCCACGAAATCCAACAATAAATCGGATTCTAATAAAGTAGCAATATTACTTTTCCGTATCCCTCTTGGGTTTTCAGCAAAGCTTGTTGAATGGATCTGTAATGCAAGTAATTGTCCAATGCACTTATACAAAATTTCCGCCTGTTCCCAGTCTCTAGCATCAAGAATGGACTGTCCGTTAACACCATCCTTATAATCCATTACCATAATTCGCATATCATTCATTACTACTACATCAAGAATTACAGGTGCAGGGCATAACCCTTCAATAAGCATCAAACTATTTATTTCATTTAATATATCATGATTAGATAAGTTGGCTACCTTCGCTACGAGTACAGGACTAGTTCCCTCCATTAGAAATGTAAAATTCGTATAGCCCCCAGCAAGACGAACTAAGCTGCAAGCATATCTAGCTTCTAACTCTTTCATTATTTGTTCAATCATAAAGCGAACCACACTCTTTCTATCTCTTTTATTTTCAGGTTCTAAATAACCACTGTACAACAAACCTATCATGCCATATGATGGGAATTATTAATGAACATTTATATTAGCATAAGCTAGCTTTGAGGAGGCTGCAAGTTGAAAAGACCATTTTATATGCAATTATGGTTATGGCTAATAATAGCCTGTTTTGGCCAAGGATTTATAATGAGTAGAGTAATTACTACAGAATCGGATAGTTTTCTTCCTGTGTTTGTTTTTATAGCAGTCTTCATTATTACAATATTTATTAATGTAAGCATTAATCGCAAACGAGAAGACAAAGCAAATGGGATTCTATTTCGTGTAAAAGGAAAACACATCCACGGACTCCCCCTTCAAACAGGCTTGTTAGTGGAGGTTACACTTGAAAGTGGCTTTGTTTTGTTTAATGCCCCCGGACTTAGTGCGAGAATTAATCTCAACCAAATAAGAGTTGCAGCAGCAATGTCGCAAAGTGATTTTGCTAAAAAGCAAAAAAGTGTAATCGGAAGAGCTGTCGTCGGCGGGCTGCTGGTTGGGCCTGTTGGTGCGGTTGTAGGCGGAATGAGCGGGATCGGAGACAAGGACATGAAAGGTGGATTTCTTGTCATCAATTATATCAACGAAGTAGGAGAACTTGCTGCAGTTGTAATAAATGTTTTTGTTATGGCCTCTGCCGCTCAGGTTGCCCAACAACTTAACCATACAGCCAACATTGGAACGGTTAACCTATAAGCTGATTAGTGTAGATCACTAGCAAGCAATTTTTATTCTACTGATTAGGCCACCCAACAATTGCTGGTTGGCCTTTTTTACTATTAACAACAGTCATTGAAATAACTAGGCATTCTGGGGAACATTACTTTCAATAGAATACGAAATTCATTATCTACTCCTCTGCCATCACCCCGTATTTTAGATGGATTCACAATTCCATTAACTCCATTATTTTATTAATGACATGCTCTTCTTCACTACTCACTTTCTCCGTAGCTAATTGTGTAAGCTCCGCATGCTCTCCAACACATACAGAGTGCTGAGCATGCTTGAACATAGACACATCATTAGCATCATTGCCAAATGCGATAAATTGCTGCGGCACTACACCTATCTTTTGCAGCCCCGCCCATTTATCTACACCTATCGGGCTAATATCAATTATTTCTTCTTGACCATGTTTATATGTAACGATAGACAGCTTCTGCAGTTCCTCCAGCATTTGCTGCGAATTACGACTTTGTAAAATTACCACTTTTACAATCTCATTTAACTCCTCTAAAGCTACGTTTTTCGCTCGCTGCTCAGGATCAACATTACGCCTAATCGGATGCTCGATGCTGCCTGTGAATGCATAATCCCACTTGCTGTCTATTAAATATTGCGCTTCATATTTCTTGATTAAATGAAGGATCGTCTCGGCTATCTCTTGATCGAAATGAATCGTAGAAATGATATCCCCGCCAACTGCAACAAATGCGCCATTCCCGCCTATCATCGAGTAGTGGTGCATATGAACCGGTAAAATCGGCAACAAATCACGGATAGGCCTCGCCGATGCAAAGATAATTTCATGTCCCTTTTTCTCAAAATCATCTAATGCTTGTACCATCGCTTTGCTTAAGGGATTGCCTTTAAAACAAATTGTCCCATCTAAATCAAAAACAAATTTCATCCTGTTTGCCCCCTCCTTTATCTTTATCGTAACAGTTTCCTTTATAATGAAAAGGACAGATGTCCGAAAAAGGAGAAAACGATGAAAACCATTCAAGAACAATCTATCATACAACGATATATGTCCCAATTTAATCTTAAGCAGCTATTTTCCGAGTCTTCATTTCTTCCTATACAACTTCGAGTTTATGAGCGCAATGAGGTCATATTAAAAGAGGGGGATGAAATAGATGGACTTTATTTCCAAGTTGAGGGTCGAGCTAAGGTATCATCCAGTATAAACACAGGCAAACAGTTGCTTTTACGCTTTTGTCATCCTTTAGCTGTCTTTGGGGATGTTGAGCTTTTGCAAAAAGTTGTCGTACAGTCCCAGGTTGAAGCTACTGAGCAAACGTCTTTCCTGTTTATTAACAAACAAACGGTTGAAGCGGAGCTAATGGAAAATCACAAATTTTTGAATGAGCTATTGAAACATCTTTCTTATAAGCTCCAAACCTGCACGACTGCATCACGAATTAATTTATTAGCCTCAGTAGAGGAACGTTTTGCAAGTTATATACTAACGACTCGATCTCAGAATGAGTTTGGAAAAGAAATTCAGACTCCGCATAGTCATGAGATTGCTTCCCTTATTGGCACTACGCCGCGCCATTTATATCGCGTCATTCATAAGCTTGCAGATATGAAAATAATCAACAAAGAAATGAAACAAATAATTGTTATGGATTGGGAGCGCTTGGATGAGCTATCTAATGGCTTACGATATGAATAGGGAATACTGATCCTGCATTCATCTACTTCGCGTTTTTGTTATGATCTGCTGCTTCGCATTCCTGCTAGCACCTTCAGACTACTCTGCACCCCGTCTGCAAATTGTTGATACTGTGCAGACTCCATTGGTATGAGCGCAAGCTTGCCTGCTTCGTTGAAATGAATGCCCCAACCATATTTTTTCGGCAGCATAGAAGCCCGAAGGCAAGCCTGCGGCTTTGAGAAAAAGGCAGCCCGAATATCCTCTCCCCGCTCTGCTATTTCCTCTGGTGATATTCCTTTATGCCGAATATGCACCTCGTACATCAGCTCTTCCTGTGTATAGCGGTAAGGCTGGCCTGCTGCCAGCTCATATTCTAAACTCGGCTTTGTTCTTCCGCTCTTCTTGTCTGGCGGCACCACTCCGAATTCCACCGGGCAATCCGCAGATACGGTAATGAATGTATTATAGTAATTCCAATTCATAGAAATCCCTCCTACATAAATAGCTTTAATAGACGTTTGGGAGCAGCACGCATATAAGCTTCTTTAAGCAGAACTCCCATCTCATCCCAGTCTTTAGGATTGTGAATAGACACCCAACCGCGATGACCAATATAGGCTGGCTTGAAGAATTGCTCCTGCTGCAAAAGAATTTCTTGATTTTCCAGATCTGATTTAAAGGTAATTCCATAATCGCTCATCATAATAAATGATTTGTCTTTTACTTTGAACGTCGTATGCCCGTGCCCATCAATCAATTCTATCACCTCGGGCAAATCCTTGACTTTCAAACGCACCTGCTCAAGCATTTGGATTCCCATAGCCGTTTTTATTCCACTCACATTATCAACCATACAAGCACTCCCTTTAGATTAGTAGTAGACTTCTAGAATAATGGTATTTATAATTAATGCTTACACAATTACTTAATTAATGAGTCAAGGAAATGGGGAAAGCATATGATACAAAAAGCAACGTTTGCCGGCGGCTGTTTCTGGTGCATGGTAAGTCCTTTTGAAGAACAGCCAGGCATACATGGCATACTGTCTGGTTATATGGGCGGAACGCTAGAGAACCCTACTTATGAACAGGTATTGACTGGAGAAACAGGGCATTTGGAAGTGGTTCAAATTACTTTTGATCCAGACATCTTCCCATATGAGAAGCTGCTTGAGCTATACTGGCCGCAGATTGATCCTACAGATGCTGAAGGACAAGGCAATGATCGCAAAAGTCAGTACCGTGCTGCCATATTATATCATAATGAAGAGCAACGCCAGCTTGCTATTAAATCCAAAGAAGAGCTAGAAAAGAGCGGCCGCTTTGACAAGCCAATTGTAACTGGGATTGAGGAAGCAGCCGTTTTTTATCCAGCAGAGGAATACCATCAGAATTATCACCGCAAAAATCCGAAATTTTATAAAGAATCACGAATATATTCAGGTCGCGATGAAATAATTGAAAAATACTGGAAGTAATATATTGGATTATAACTTCTGCTAAATGGTTCAGGGGCGGAAATCGATTCTCGATTGATACTCCGCCCTTATTATGATCAAAAAAAGGTTTCGGTAAAATAACGGTCTGTGTTTTATATTTAATTAATTGATGTTACTTCATTCAGTTTCCACATCTATCCTCATTTTTATAACCTCATCCCCCATTAAGCATCGCCTCAAAATTAAGACGATATAAACAAAAATTATGTTCCATAAATTACGAGCTCGTCGTCTGCCTCGATGTTCTGTATCATATTACCGATAATAACGATTTCCGTAAAACGTTGGATGATATTTTTTCGTGCAAGGCCGATTATGTCATCTTATATACGCGAATTACGGGCTCCGATGAACCCGACATCGTACCGACTATTCGTGAGCGTGATATAATACAGCATCTAGAAGCCTATACCGATTATAGAATCGAGAGAACTATTGAACAAAAACATAAGCATTTATCGTCTGCCAGCTTTATTATATTGCAAAGAAGCTAAACGATTGCGTGCGCTGCTATCATCCAATTGTCCAAACTAATCATGTAGATTCAGCTATAGACACTACCCTATCAGGCTGTGTTTTCTTTCATGATTATTCTCCAGCCCCAAAAAACCTTGAAAGGCTTAGAGCCAATCAAGGTTTTTAGAAGGTTGGTTACTTATGAATTCAAAATCTTCTGAGCCATTCTAACAAGATCTTCAATATCAATCTTATTATCGCCATTCAAGTCGGCAGCCCTTGCAACGTTCCAGTCCGGGCTGCTGCTGTCCTTGCCATAATGGCTGGCAACAATGGCTAAATCACCAACTGAGATTTTACCATCATGGTTCAGGTCCCCATCTGTGCCGCTGCCCTCAATCCTCACAAGAAGTGCAGCGGCAGCAGCTTCCGTTTCGTTGCCTTCCCCATCCGCCAACACCGCCTTATTCACTGAGATTTCACCTGAAGAGTTAGCAGATCCTTTCGCTTTAAATACGATATTAACTAGATGTAACGATTGCTCGATTGGATGCTCTTTATCCACATTCGCAAGCACTATGCGAATACTACCCTTGCCGTCATCAACATATTTTACAACTTCTATTCCAACCGCAGCAGCGCTTACTTCCTGAAGCTCGAACAAATCTACATTATAGTTCAACGTAATATCAGAAGCAATCACAGCATTGGCTGTATTAGACACACCTAGTTTTACAGTAAATGTCGAGCCTGCTTGGACAAGGCTAGCGCCTTCCAAAGTCATGCTGCTCTCGGTTGGCGTCACCTCATCTTCCATTTCTGTCACAATAATATTATCAAATGTTGCATTTGCCTTGTATGTGCGAAGTCCGATTGCACCTTCCGTAAATGTACGATCTACAGCGCTCACCACAAGAGTGTCATTGACATAAACATCAATGTTCGGACCATTTGCAACTACTTTCAACCGATATACGGTATCTACTGTAATAGAAGGGGCAGCTTTATTCCCTATTTCCGTCCAATTATTATCCATCCTGCCCAGCTGGACTCGCCCAGAGAGCGTAATGCCTGCATAATAGCCTTGCAGATTATCACTTCCAACTGTCGGATTATTCACTCTAAATATAACGCCAGCATTGGCTAAATCGAGACTAGCACTCATTGAAATATCCGTTTCGTAAATAAAATTTTGGAAATTGGTATCATTGGCAACTGCTTTGAAGCCTTCGCCGTTAAGCACAGTGTACGCACCGCTGGCAGCATTCCACTCACCACCATAAGTCGTCCAGCCTTCAGCTTTCAAATCGTCAAACTTCTCAATGAAAGGCAGAGGATTGTTGATTCGGGCACGGAATTGCTTCACGGCGGTATTCAATGCAGCTATTGCATCCTTAATTCCATCCGTGGTAGTCTGAGTGTTATCATAAATAGCTTGAGCATTTGCGATTGCAGCCGAGAAATCATTAATAACTTGCTGCTTATACTGTCCTGGTCCATCACCTACTGCTGCTTTGTCATGAATTTGCTTCGCAGCTTGAATGCTATTCATCAAATCGGATTTATTGCTATTCCCGATTAATTCCCTATGCGCTTCGGCAACGCGAGCGAAGTCAACCTTCTCCACTTTGCGGTCATAGCTTAACAACCCATTTATCTCATACTCCACATCCGAGATTTGTGTGTATACCGCTGCACTGAGTCCGGACTTATCTTTCAATCTTTTAACCGTGTTAATATAGCTGATATACTTGTCCGTTAACTCTTCCTTATTGTTCATTAATAATTCAGAGTAAACGATCAAAGGGCTGAATTCATGGCCAGGCACACGTAGGCCTAAGCCCCCATATTCACCAAGCGTTGCTGCCCGATATTCCGTAGGTGTAGGCGCATCCGGTGCAGGATACTTATGCCAATCCAAGAAATGACCCGCTTTAGATTCATTTTCTCCACCTCCCGCATCATACCACCCTGTGACCCCATTAATAAGACGAGTCGGATCTGCTTTTAGCGCATATGCGATAGCTTCCCTCGTATATTTCCCGCCGTTGTCGAATTGACCCCAACCTTCATTGAACACAATATATACGATTATAGACGGGAAATTCTGTAATTGTTTTATCATCTCATCGAATTCTTTGTAAAATTGCGGTTGGGCCGAAACCTCTCTGCTGGTTCCGCTCGGCATGTCCTGCCATACGAGAAGACCTAGTTTGTCAGCCCAATAATACCAGCGGGCTGGCTCGATCTTAATATGTTTGCGGATCATGTTCATATCCATTCGCTTCTCAGCTTCAATATCATATTTCAGCGCATCATCCGTTGGCGCTGTATAAAGCCCATCCGGCCAGTAGCCCTGATCCAATGTTCCCATCTGAAATACGAATTTCCCATTCAGCAGAGGACGCTGGATTCCATCCACTTTTCCTAGTTTGACTTCCCTCATACCGAAGTAACTGTCAATTTGGTCGACGATCGTTCCGCCATCTTTCAATAATACTTTCAAATCGTAGAGGAACGGATCATCCGGTGTCCACCATCTTGCATCCGGTACCGGAAGCAGCAATTGTTCATTGGCGCCACCGCTAATGCGACCGACTTCAACGCCATCTTTTAGAGCCACCGCTTCTACTGTCTTGCCTGCTCCATTCACAGTATCCACTGATAGCTTCAATTGTCCGTTCCAAATATCCGGCACCATATCCATCCGTTCAATACTTGCGTTCGCGACAGGCTCTAGCCATACAGTCTGCCATATTCCAGAGACCGAAGTATACCAAATGCCGCCTGGCTGAACGACCGTTTGTTTCCCTTTGATTTGATCCCCTTTGGTATCGGTATAATCGAGTACATGAACGATCAATTCATTCTCACCAGGCTTCAACTGATCCGTTACATCAAAGCTGAATGAAGTGAATCCGCCCTTATGACTGCCAATCTTCGTTCCGTTCACATACACATTCGCTTCATAATCAACTGCCCCAAAATTCAATTTCACACGTTGTCCGTCCCAATTTTGCGGAACTGTGAAATTGCGCTTGTACCACATTAACTGTTCTTGGCGCGAAATGCCTGAGAGCTTGGATTCTACTGCAAATGGTACAATGATGTTCTCGCTAAGCTTCTGCCCTGTTGGAAGTACATCTCCCTCTTTCGCGGGCTGGAACTCCCATTTCCCATTTAGATTCAGCCACTGATCACGAACCATCTGTGGTCTTGGGTATTCCGGCAGAGGATTGTTCACATCAACATGGCTTGCCCAAGGAGTTTCTATTTGATAGGTAGAATCATTTCTTATTGCTAGATAGAAATCCTTTACTGCCTGACTACTTTCAGCATATACAAGTGCCCCGCCGCCAGAATAACGTACATTTGCCATTGGAGCATCTTGTGAATACATCGGATAATCGAATTCAATTTGGATCGTTTTAGGATCGTCTTGCTTTAAAGCTGCTGATTTGAGCGGCCAATCCTTCCCTAACACATTAACAGAGAGCTGCTCCCTTGCGTTGCTGCCAAGCTCCGCTAAAGCCTCCGAGAAGCTAAATTCTGCATGCAGCCCGTCAGAAAAAACCGAACCCGATATCGGTCCATTATTTTCAAAGCCAACAGGCAATGTAAAGGCTAAAGCAGGTACGATTTGCTTAGACACACTTTGGCTTCCCCAACGCAAGAATAAGTTAGATCCGCCATCATTCTCGAAATATTCAATTTTTATATCATATTTCTGACCTGCTGCCATTGGAATCGGACTGCTCGTTTGTTCCTTATCCCAATCATCGACCCAATGGTCAATAACAAGCTTATTATCTATCCATAGTCTGAAACCATTATCCCCAATCATCCAGAACGTGTAGTTTTCAGAAAATGGCGCAGTGATCTGTCCTGTCCATCTCACATTTACATGATCGTTCTGGCCGACCAGAGTCATGAATGTTCCTTCCAATGAACTAAAATTAATATCCGGATCAATCACCGTCGACATCAAATCTTCAAACCTATATTCGCTTGGTCCGGAGTTTTTATAATATTCGCCTTTTAATCCATAATTCGTTCCATTGGATATGGAATCTGCTGCTTGACTAATGGATAGGTTATACGGAAGAATGATGGAGATAAGCATTGAAAAGATAAGTAGATGCACAAGCCTTTGGGCTATTCTCATTTCATATTCTCCTTTTCTTTATTTCTGAATATGTACTCGATTTGCGTTCTTCAACGAATGACTAAATCTCCCTTCTTTTTCGACATGAAAGCGCTATTAAACAAAGCATACATGTCCCCCTACCCGATGTATTTATAAATAACAGGTATTTTTTGTTGTTTTCCGAAAAAAGATTGTTTCCAATAGGAGTTCTGCAAAATCTATATTCATAGGAGAAACGTCAAAAAGCCCTCATCTTGTGAAACAAGATAAGGGCCATATATTACTGTTGCATCACTTTAATTGCTTTTCTTTACGCCTATGAGAGATCGGTCCGAATAATACCCAATGGCCTTTCACTTTCCCTGCCAAAGTGACAATGCCCCATGAACCGAGCAGTGCAAGCAAGAATCCACCTACCATCCAAGCAGCATAGATAGAAGACCCTGCTTCAACCCCCATCATTCGATAATATTTCAGAAACAAGGGGTGAAGCAAATAGATGCCAAAGGATGCAATGCCCAGATGTATAAGCATTCTTTTCAAAAATTCATAATGGGATGCCTTAATCCAGAGCGATAATTGCATCAGCAGCAAACAAGAAGCAGTAATATATATTTCTTTTATGCACTCTATGAGCCAAAGATTAGTATCCAACATATTCCCTTGGGCTTCTTGTATGAATAAATTCACGCTTATGGTACCAGAAACCAGCCATATAATAAACATTGATCCATTTATCAAAATGCCTGCATAGCCTTGAAGCTTCTGCTCCCGATATTTAAGCAGGCTAGTATAGTTAATTCCTATGTAGGCCCCGATGCAGAAGTACAAGCTATACGCTGGGAAACCGCTCATAACATACTTAATACCCATTTCCTTCGCATTGAGCACATACAGCCACTGAATAACAAGTCCGACGGCAAACATCCATTTCACCGCAGAAGCCCACTTCCTCAAGACATACCACATGAGCGGGAATAATAAATAGAACTGTATAATAATAAAAATAAAGTACAAATGTGTATATGTTTTTCCTATAATCAATTTATTTACGAATTCCCAAGTTAGAAAATAAGAAAGAAATTGTCCGATATCGTAAAACCCATGCCTGTAATAAATCACAATCGCATAATAAATTAACGAAAAAATCAAGAATGGAAGCATCAGTTTAGTTAATCGTTTCATGTAAAAAACTTTAATCGTATTGATGTCTATTGGTTTATCATAGTAATTGTAAAAGAGCGTTAACCCGCTGATCATAATAAAAATGGGTACAGCGAATTTGGATAAGATGTTGAGTGCTGCAAAAAACAAAAAAAGGTTGGACTGTTCGTAGCTAACTACTGCAGCAGATGTCGCATGAATCATAATGACGGCGATGATGCCGAATGCACGCAGCATCTCAAGCTCGTTTAAGTAGGTCTTTCTCTTAGCTGTTTGCGACATTCATGTACCTCATTTATATGATAATGTAGATTATTTACGACTTTAGCACTTTTTGATGATGATCTCAAGTTCAACAACTAATCATAATGAAATGTTAATAGGATCACCTAAACTTTACGTGCTTTCACAATTAGAAAATGTGGATTTGTTGAAAGACGATCAAACCATCGCTGATACCAATCTATAGATTGGGAGTTTTCTTTGAATTGTATATCCTGCTGCGGCTCGACGATTTGGTCAATCGTAAATTGAGCTGTTGTTAAGTTAATAATTTCTTGAAGAGGTCTCCTATAAAATGTGACTTCAACAGGTCCCGCTTCCTTTTTGTTCCATACTTCTGACAGCAACTCATGGGCGAAATAATCTGGCCTTTCAAAGTGTTTAAAGTCCATAAAAGGGTGATGTACAGAAAAAATAAGGGTTCCGCCTGGTTTCATAATACGATTGAATTCACGAAAGGTTGGCTCCAAATCATCTATGTAGTGAAGGGTTAATGAGCTTACGATAAGGTTGAATGTCTCGTTCTTAAAAGGAAGAGTTTCAGCTAAATCACAAGTTAATACAGTTGCTCCATTGCCAACTCGTCTTTTACAAGCATCTACCATTGCAGGACTTAAATCAACAGCCGTTACCTGACAACCCAGTTTTATAAATTGTTCAGTATACCAACCCGCTGCACAACCAGCATCAAGGACTGCCAATTGATTCATATGTTCTGGCATTAGCTTCATCATTGCTGGTCGTTCGTAATAAGCATTAAACCCACTTTGGGTATCGACATGTTTTTCGTAATCTTTAGCAAGCTTGTCATAAGCTACGAGAACCTTTTCTTTCATTATCATCACACCTTCCATCTAAATTCATAAAGTGCTCTGTATTGAATTATATAAACCTTCTACTAATGTGTCGATATGGTGAGACAAATTATATAAACAGCTTGAGTATGTTAAACTATGATGTATAACAAGGAATTACAGATTAAACACCAATCATTATTAAAGGAGTCGTAACTATGTTTCATCCAGAGCAATACAAAGGAACACAAGAGCAAAATTATGAATTAGCGATCAGCCAGCTTCAAGCATTGCTGGAAGGCGAAGATGATGTGATATCAAATCTATCCAATGCATCGGCATTGCTTAATCAATTTTTAGACAATATAAATTGGGTTGGATTTTACTTGAATCGGAATGAAGAACTTGTTCTAGGGCCATTTCAAGGCTTGCCAGCATGTGTTCGTATTCCATTCCACCGAGGCGTATGCGGGAAAGCGGCAAGTCTCAAAATGACAGTCCGAGTGGGAAATGTCCATGAGTTCCCGGGACATATCGCATGCGACTCCGCATCTCTATCGGAAATCGTTATTCCAATCTTAATAAACGGCGAATTGTTCGGTGTTCTGGATATTGATAGTCCTGTGCTCAATCGTTTTGACGAGATTGACCAGCAATACCTGGAGAGGTTTGTCGATCAATTAATTAAGCACTTACATGTAGCGTAAAGAAGCATTAGCAATCACCTATCAGCAATGAGCCTCAGATTCGCTTCTGGAGGCTCATTTTTACGACCCTGCTCACATCTTGTGCTATTCAACAATAGACCCTCGTAACAAGCAGATTGTAACTATTACCTTGTTTTCAGTATAGAATCCACAACTTTAATATCAGGCTCGATATCATCCCATCTGTTCATGCAATGATAAATAATCATATCCAAATCGTTTTCTTTCTGGCTTTTTGCTAAGTTTCTATAAAGAATATTCATTAACCAATTAGTTAGATTTCGAAGATGATGACGATAAGCATAAAATCGTAAAACATCGAGATTTATCGTCACAGATTTGCCAAGTTGTTGTTCGTAAGCAGAAAAGAAAACATTGAATTCCTCCCCAATATATCCCACCAAATCAAGTTCTGGAGGAGCAATTAGAACGGATTCCCAATCAATCAGATACATTTCATTTTCCTGTAAAATCATATTTCCGCCCCAAAGGTCTCCATGACACAATACCCATTCTTTGGGATCAGCCATTGCAATGCCTTTAAGCTCATGAATAAGGTTTATCATTACTAAGATGTGACGTTTTTTGGTAAGAATCTTTTCCTTTAAAGATTGCTGAATGTAATCATTAAATGTTTTTGTGTTTTCAAGAAGAGAAAGACATTTCTCCAGTTCTGGTACAAAGGAAACATCATAAGTTTCTATTGGAAGCATCGAGCGATCAATGTAGGGAGTTAACTGTTGGATTTGAGCGACCGAAATACCAATCTTCTTAAGAATCTTATTAGAAAAAGGATATGCAGATGCCAATGTTTGTCCTTCAATAAAATGAAATAAAACAAATGTACAATCGCTAAAACGTACTATAAATTCGTCAGTCAGCGTTTTTATTGGATACGTAAGATTCTGGAAAAGACCCTGATGATATATACTCCAAGTTAACGGCAAGTAATAACTTAATCGAATGATGCCTCTTCTATGACTATCGTTCTCGTGGTCAAATAATTTCAGATAAAATCGTTCCCCTGACAAACCATTCACCTGATATGAATAAGCTGAGTCACCAAATGGGATAAAACAGAGGTTCACTATATGTACTCCATATTCTTTAGTGAGTTGCATCATTAGTATCGATTCATCAATATGATATTTACTCTTCATTCCCTTTCCCAACTCTCTATATTACTTTAATGAAGATGAATCTCAAACATCTGAAAAAAACCATATTTATCCAAAATAATACTGTACATTCATTCCTATGTAAACCCAATTAATACGCTATTATGAGCAACAAGAAGTTCAGCCCGCTGTTAGTTTGTTTATTGAATGAATACTTAGGACCCGTAAGTTGACCGCTTCATCCTACAAGGGTCTGTACTTACGGGTCTTTGTTTTATTTAATAACTATTTTTTTGAACGTTTCTTGGAAGATGTTGCAGCATGTTTCCCGCGATTCACGCTGGAAACCATAACATTTTTCTCCGTACACGTGTAATAGTGCTGATACACAGGACAACAATGATGTTGTTTTATGGTTTCAATATTTTGAACGACATTCACAATCTGCGGATGGTAGTAGTCCTCGTATTGTGTAATTGGTGGATCATAGATCGTTTGAGTTGGACAATCGGGACAAAATTCAGCTTCATTCACACCAGCAACATTACCCATATCACCCATATTGCCCATGTTATAGTAGTTATTTCGGTTCACAGTAATTATCCCCTTCCTGTTTTGGAATACACCATATTGTATTCGCGGAAAGGCGATGTGACCTGTACGTTTAACACGGAAGGCTATAGCCCTTAATGTTTTGACGAACATTATAATTTCATTTTTTGATTTTGGAATGACCAAAAAAAAGAGTTGCACCTACAGTAACGTTAGGGAGTATGATCAGGTTAGTTGAGGCATTGACCTCATAAGGAGGTTATTCATATGAAAAAGGATACGGAGTATAACATTGGGGATTTCTCGAAAAAAACAGGGATTTCGATTAGAACGCTGCATTACTACGATGAAATTGGCTTGCTTTCACCAAACAAAGCCTTCCACTCTGGCCATCGTATCTATGTTAAACAAGACATTATTACACTTCAGAAAATTGTTAGCCTTAAATCTCTGGGATGTACGCTCGCTCAAATTCAACAAATAATCAAGCATACCGATTCCCCTACGAGTTTAATCGATATGCTTCAGCTTCAGAAAAAAGCACTGGAGGAGAAAAAAGATCGTATAGACCTATCACTAAAAGCCGTCAACAGAGTGATGACGTTCCTGGCTCAGGAGCAAGATGTAAGCAGCAAGCGATAGCATATTATATTGATCATAACGGTTTCGAATTCCCTGTACTTGATCAAGAGAAAAAGTAAGCGCCTCTATCCATCTATAATTTCATTAATTTGTTTAATATGTCTTTGTTCATGTAAGTACAGTGATCTAACCCATTCAATTAATAACATTTCTTTAAACACTGGGTGTATAAAATGTCTTCTGCTGAGCACTAATGGATCTTCTAATGTATTTAATAATTCATTTAGCTTCTCTCTTGAGTTGTTTAGTTTTTTAACCATTTCTTTTTTTTCTAAAATTTCGTCTATAGGTTTAGCCATGTCAGGGGCCTCCAGCTTTTTACTTCTATCAAGTAGAAATTCTAATGGTTTATTTTCTATGAATGAATCTTCCTTGCTCTTTAATCCTTTTCTTATTGCTACGATATATAATTCTTCTGTCTTAATTAGGTGTTGACATATCTGACTAATACTCCAGCTGTATGAATCATTCTTTTTGTTTAGTTGATCTTCACTCAAGCGATTAACAATTCCTAATAATTCGTCTCTTGTTTCTTTTAATTTTTGATTTATTTCTTGAAGTTCCATTTCAATCTCCCTTTCTTTCGCTTTTTAGGAATTTCCGAAAGGACTTGGTTGCCTAATAAATAGGATAGAAATATCGACATAATTATACCATGAAATGGGAATTTGATTGTCGATTTTCCTATCTAAAAAGAGCCGCAGGAATTTTCCTGCGACTCTTTTTAAGAACTTCCATGGAGGCGAGAAGTCGCCTCACCTAATTACTGAAATCCAATTATCGGATGAGGCACATATGGCTCTTCCAGCGACGCAATTTCTTCAGATGTTAACGTAATTGAAAGAGCAGCTACCGCATCTTCGAGATGGGACATTTTTGTAGCACCAATTATAGGAGCTGTTACCGGTTGTTTCTGCAGCAACCAAGCAAGCGCAATATGAGCGCGGGGAACACCACGATTTTCAGCGATTGCCGCAACCCGCTCTACAACCAATCGGTCGGTATTTGCAGTCGCATCGTACTGGGATTTCTGAACTTGATCGGTTTCGGAACGATTGGTCGTTTCATTCCAATCACGCGTCAATCTCCCTTTTGCAAGCGGACTATATGGAATTACAGCGATTTTTTCTTCCTTACAAAGTGGGAGCATTTCTCTCTCTTCTTCACGGTATATGAGGTTTAAATGATTCTGCATCGATACAAACCGGGTCCATCCATTTTTCTCAGCTACATGTAAAGCCTTCAGAAACTGCCATGCGTACATGGCAGAAGCACCAATGTATCTTGCCTTCCCAGCCTTCACAACATCATGCATTGCTTCCATCGTTTCTTCAATAGGTGTATTGTAATCCCAGCGGTGTATTTGATAAAGATCTACATAATCGGTTCCCAATCTCTTAAGGCTCTTATCTATTTCACTCATTATTGCTTTTCGTGAAAGACCTGCACCATTTGGACCTTCATGCATACGGCTGAAAACTTTAGTAGCGAGGATAATTTCATCACGATTGGCATATTCTTTTAGAGCTCGTCCAACAATTTCCTCGCTTGTTCCATCGGCATACACATTTGCCGTATCAAAAAAATTGATACCAACATCAAGAGCCTTTTTAATAATGGGGCGACTGCGCTCTTCATCAAGTACCCATGGATGATGCCATCTCTCTGCTACACCAAAGCTCATACAACCAAGACAAAGCCGGGATACATCCATACCCGTATTTCCAAGTTTCACATATTCCATTTAATTGTCCCTCACTTTTCAATAGATATAGTTTCGTTCAGCCTGTTTTCCAGTTGTTGCTCAGCTTACCGCCATCGCTAATGACGAGGGAAGATGGGCCTATGGATCATAAACTGCTGTTAACTAAGCTCTCGACGACGAGGCAATGAGAACCATAGCTCATCAAGCCATGTCAATTCCTGTTCCGTTAATTCATTCATATCCGCAGCTCGCAGGCTCGAGTCCAATTGCTCTGGTCGACTTGCACCAATGATCGCGGAGTTGATTCCCGGCTGTTGTATTACCCAACGCACGGCCGTTGTGACTGGATCAAAATTGTTCTCTCGGCACCACGATTGGTATCGTTCAACAGCGTCAAACGACGCCTCTTGCCAATATCGCTCCTGATACAATAAACCCGCATTGTTCCCTAGTCCAAAACGGGTCCCCTCTTGGATATTCGCATTTTTCCCGTAGCGGCCGGTTAACATGCCGCCCGCAAGCGGGTTGTAACTGATAATTCCAACCCCCTCGTCAATTGCCATTGGAACCAAATCCTCCTCAATCATCCGAAACAAAAGGTTATAGCGTGGCTGAACACTCGCTATACGGGTGTAATTTTTTCTGTCCGCAATTCCGTTTGCCTTCGCCACTTGCCAAGCACGCCAATTGGATACGCCAATGTAACGCACTTTGCCTTGACCAACCAGATCATCAAACGCGCGTAATGTTTCATCCATTGGTGTGTTTGGGTCGAATTGGTGCGTTTGATAGAGGTCGAGATAATCCGTTTTTAGGCGGCGTAGACTGTCCTCTACGGCTGTCATGATGTGTTTCCGACTTAACCCCTTATCATTTGGACCAGGTCCCATTGCGCCAAAACACTTTGTTGCGAGAACCACTTTATCTCGTTTGTCCTGCAGCCACTCTCCGATAATCGACTCCGTTGCACCCGCGATTGCATACGATGCCCGTCCAATTGGATACACATCGGCAGTGTCGATAAAATTCACACCCTCAGCAAAGGCTTTGTCGAGAATCTCGAAACTGGTCTTTTTGTCTGCCTGATTGCCAAACGTCATCGTTCCCAAACAAAGATTTGTCACTTGTAAACCCGTTCTTCCAAGCGAAGAAAATTTCATCGCAATTCCCCTCTCTTAAGCCTATTAATCATCTTATTCATCACTTCAAGCAATTCTTTTGAACCATCTCCAATCACTTCATCCCTAAGCTTTCCCTGGACGAACGCATAAGACAGAAGAAGACGGTCGTTTGAAATGAGCGGCCTTACCATAACTATTGAGAGTGTAACCTTATTATGCAATAAATGAAAAAAAGACCGTTATCTCAATTGTCTTAAATGATTGCCTAATTCTCTCAATACCACTAACACTACAGAAGTATATGCCTTATAATTGAGAAAGATAAAACAATAAGGAGGAGCCTATGTCTGAGGAAAAACTAAAACGGCAGGATGAACTTGCTCAACTAATTGCGCGCCATTCGGGTAGAGAAGGCGTTTACGAGACAATTATCCCATCTTTATTTTTTATTCACCGCTCTAATGTGACCAGGCCAGTCTACAGAGTTTACAAGCCATGCTTATGCTTCATAGCTCAAGGTAAGAAAGAAATATTGCTGGCACAGGAGCGTTTTGAGTATGGTCCTGCTGACTATCTTATTTCATCCATGGACTTACCCGTGAACGGCCGGGTCATAAACGCTTCTTCCGAGGCTCCGTATATGAGTTTCAAACTAGAATTTACACAAAGTCAAATTTTAGAGGTTTTAAATGAATCTGAAATTCAAATCACCCCGAAAGAAAACGCTAAGCGAGCTATGTTTGTCGGCCAGATAGAGTTGCCTATACTAGATGCGATACTCAGATTAGCTCGTTTGCTGGAACATCCCGAAGACATTCCATACCTTGCTCCCATCTACACAAAGGAAATTCTATTCAGGCTTCTTCAAGGGCAATATGGGGGTGCACTGGCACAAATCGCAATGGAAGGAAGCAGCAGCTATCGAATCAGAGATGCTATTGAACAAATTATTAATAATTGTGAGAAGCCTTTGCGAATTGAAGAGCTTGCAGATATCGCAAGTATGAGCATCTCTTCGTTTCACAGACACTTCAAAGAAGTAACCGCTATGAGCCCTATTCAGTTTCAGAAACAGCTGCGATTGCAGGAAGCTCGGCGTTTATTATTATCCGAATCAGCGGATGCCGCTGATGTCGCATTCCGAGTTGGCTATGAAAGTGCTTCCCAATTCAGCCGTGAATATTCTCGTATGTTCGGTGCTCCTCCCATAGCAGACATAAGGCGTCTCAAACAAAAATATGATCATAAAGTACATGCTTGATTCTTTTGCTCAGAAGAGCTCCTCCATAAGTCAAAAGAAGGCAATCTAAACGGTTTCAAATAGGAATAACCCAGTCAAGCCGATATTTAGACAGCAAATAAGGACTATTCCAAAAGCTTACTGCTTGAGGGATAGTCCTTATTTTTGCGCTTATTCAGTAAGATAAAGTAGCGATTTATACAAGGTGAATCACCAGCGACCCGAAGCTCTGCTACTCCGTGCAACGACACTTAAGACACTAACACTTACAAATCATCAACATGTTCCCATCTGGATCTTTAAAATTAAACCAATGGCCATTCTCTATATCGGTGACAAGTTCAATTTTACGGTCTTTCATGAATTGGTAAGCCTTGTGTATATCGTCAGTGTTAAAATGGAAGACCGGATTTCTAAAGTATGAATCCCCATTATAAATATTGCTGTCTAAAACAAGATTCAACCCATTATTATCCAATGGTATACAACAAAGATGACCAGCGATAATATCAAATGTAGGTTCCAGACCCAGAATAGAGCAATACCATTCTCTTGCTTCTCTAATGTCACTCACCGGGATAAAAACGGCCCCAACTTTACTTAAAATAATACTCACAGTGATCACACTCCTTAATTATTGTATACCAAGATACATTGAACCCTGTTGTTCGGTAATATAAGGTTATTCGTTTATTGCTTTGCACTCAAATTCTTCATTCCGGTCACAACCATATATGTGATAGTCACACAGGTCAGCTAATGGCCTTACGAATGTCATAATCGGTTAGATCGATATCTAATTCCATTCCTAGTGCTAACTTAGCCATCTGGCTTCCGATATAAGGGCCCATCGTTAATCCGGAGGCTCCAAGACCGTTTACCGCAAGTAGTCCTTCCCAATCTGGAATAGCGCCTATAACCGGAAGAAAATCGGCTGTATAAGGGCGAAAGCCCACCCTTACTTCCTGGAACGTGCTATCTGCCAGATCAGGTGCGAATGTAAGACATTTGCTTAAAATTTCGTGCATACCGCCAGGCGTGATCCTGGTATCGTAGCCTTCAATATCATTCTCATGAGTTGCCCCTATCACGATTTTCTGCTGTTCAAAGGCGAGCAGATATTGATCGGACGGCGGCATAACGACAGGCCAGCTGCCAGTATTTTGATTGGCGTCTGGAATCTGCAAGTGCATGATTTGCGCTTTCTGATAACTCACTTTAAAATCAATGCCTAATGGCTTTAGCAACGGTCCCGCCCAAGCCCCCGCACAAACGATGACCCTGTCAGCCGTGTAGCAATTTGCCCCAATCGTTACGCCTGTTACACGGTTGGAGTGAAATTCAAGCTCAGCATCCCCATATATAAACTCAGCCCCGTTCCTTTGTGCAGATCGAAGCAAAGCATCACGCAGCGCCCGGCCATCGACTCGGGCTGCTCCGCTAATATGAACGGAAGAATACCCTTCCATGAGCAGTGGGAACAGCTCACGAGTCCTATGTTCATCAAGCCTTGTAATTTCACCGATTTCAGTCGCGTCTTCTAGACGCTTGTAAGCTCGTTCTTCCATTTTGCCGATCTTATCCGAATCCATATGTATGCTAAGGGCCCCGACCCTGGCATAGCCGGTTTCGGTTTCCCCTTCGCTTTCAAGCTCTTCAATCAAAACAGGGTAATAACGCGCCCCGGCTTTCGCAAGTCGGTACCAAGCCTGATTTCGCCGCTGTGACAGCCAGGGACAAATAATGCCGGCAGCTGCATCCGTAGCCTGTCCTTCATCTTTCCGATCGATGATGAGGATTTCTGCTCCCTGTTTAGCCAATTGGTATGCGGTGGATGCGCCAGCAATTCCCGCTCCGATGACAATTACCTTCACGATGATTCCATTCCTTTCTGCAAACGCTCTTCACTCTTCCCATTATAACGAGATCCCTATTAAATAGGAAAGCCGCGTATGTCAGCAAAGGTTATTACGTTGCAACACCATGCTGCATCTGTTCCCTGCTTTCTAGAAAGCTTAACCGCTCCACCTGATACAAATCATAGATCTGTTGCGTATTATTTATCAATTTATATACTTGCTGATTTATTTCGTTTGCTAATTTGACATACTGTAGTTTTTCTACCGCTTTCTTCGATCGAATATTTTGTTTCCTGATCTTCAAGAATACCGTTTCGATATTATGTTCAAGAAACAGCTCAGCGAAAAAGGATTCCTTCGCTCGTTGGTTATAACCTTTTCCGAAATAAGGAGATCCAATCCATGTGGCCAAAAAGCCTGTTTTATTAACAATATCATATAGATCAATGGTACCAATAGGATGTCCCGTCTCGTTAAGTATCGTTCTAGAAATACATGTCTTCTTTTCTTCTTCAACGATCAAATGTTTCGTTATGAATAAATATTGTTCATACGATTGGCATTTATAACGAACATAAGGAAAAACTACAGGATCCATCATTAAGTTATAGAGTGAATGGCATTCGTGCAAATCACGGTTTTTTAACATTTAATCTACCACCTAGTCCTTTTGATTCGCTATATCAAACAATATAAGTATATAAAAGGACTTGGTGGATTTTATGAATTCTACATGTTCTTTGTGTAAAATTTATCGTAGAAATTGTATTCCTTATCACTCAGATAAACTTAGAAAGATCAATTCTTCTCGGCCCTACAATTTTTCAAAGACCCGAATAAATCTAAAGGAGGAGCTGCTTTAGAAAATGCAACTCCTCCTTAATTATTAATTCTCTTTACTATAATTTACATAGAAAACTCCATTAGCCATGAATCCCTAAGTTCCCCTTCATGCAATTCATGCTTAGGTAATAACTTTACTTTTTTGAATCCACATTTTTCATAACACACGATTGCTCGTACATTCCAAGTTTCTGGGTCCATCACAATTTTGCTTACATTAAATTCAGTTATCAAGTAGTTGACCATTGAACTGACTAATAACTTGCCTATCCCTTTATTCCAATAATCGACCTCTCCAATGAATTGGTCCGTACCATATATTTTTTCTTTCAAATTTGTATAACCATATTTCTCTTTTCCTTCATCATCCAATTCATAGAATTGAATATACCCTATTGATTTAGAACCGTATTCAACAATGCATCTCGTTTCACTATCTTCTTCTTGAAAAAAAATCTCTCTCACCATCTCCATATTATGAGGGCGGTCTCTTCCTGCGTAATATTGCAGCACTAATGGATTGGAAAGCCACTGTACTAGATAATCCGCGTCTTTATTCGATAATTTGCGAACACGAAGGTTTCCTCTTTCAAAAATCAACAATTTGAACTCCCCCGTATCGATATTATTGTTTAATATTACCATATAGATTCCGTTGACCTCGACTTCTTCGAGTAACTCTTATCCTGCCCGTTACCTCAACGAGGCTGTTGTTACATGCCGGCTGCCTCCACTTGTTGATTGTTACGCTGCTAGCGTTGCCCGTCAGTGGAATAAACCATTTTACATTCGCGAGAAGTCCAAATCAATATAGGGGGTGTTATTCAGTAAGTTGAGATAGTAGAAGCGTCTAGCTTGTTCATCCCATTCACTCCAATCAGGAGAATTAAAATCTCTACTTCTATATAATGCGGATAAAACTCTAGCTTGTCTTAAATCGATAAATAAAGGTATTTTCTTTAACCATACTTGACTTACCGTATTTTCTTTACAATAGCCATTTAAGAAGTTGGAAAAAAAGCGCTTTGTAATCTCCTTTCTTACCTCTACATCCACAACCCACGGGATAGGGATTTCATAAAATAAAGGTGTAGCAATATCAGACACAAACCAGCTATATTCCGCCTCGTCAAAATCAATAATATTGGCCTTATCCCCATCATTTAGATAATTACCGCAACTGACATCCCCATGAATAAGACCGTACGTATCTTTATCCTTGGAAAGAGCGCTAACTTCCTCAATTAAACGGTCGAAACTGCTATATAATTCTGATGGACAATAGTTTTTAAATGAAGCTAATAATGCATTGTCATTCCATTCATAGCGTGAATGCTGGGGGGTATAGTGCAGTGAAAGCTTATGTATTTTTCCAACAAATTGACCTATATTCTCATAAAAAGTATTGCTCTCCTCGGCAATTTTTGCATTTCGCCCAGAGACTTTCTCAAAAGCTGTCACAACAAAAGCATCATCAATTGTATGGAGAAGATCACCCGTTAAAGAATGAATCGGTCTAGCTACTTTTACACCGGACTCCGCCAAAAACATGATAAAGTCTAATTCCGCTTTCGTTAATATTTCATTCCGATGTGTGATATGTGCAATTCTTAAAATAATTTCACGTTCTCCGGCCAATCCAGAATATACGAAGTTTTGAAACCCATTTAATTCGATCATTGAGTCTTCGCGTATACCATAACGTACTGCGGCTTGTCTCAATATATCTGGATTGAATAGCTGTTTAATTTTCTTATCCATATTATCCCTTGATCACCCTTCGAAAGTAATTTGATCTTATTCTAATCGAAATCAATTGATTGCGGTCAATAAAAAACGGCTTTAATTAAACTATACTGCCAGTTAGCTCAACGAGGTTTGTTTAGAAGACTAAAGTAGCCGAACCTCCATATAACACATAAGTAACCTATGACTGCACTCACCTCTTAAATCGTATTAATGGTGGTGAGCGGAGTCTCCTTCTAAATAAAAATAAAACCTCCCCACAGCCATTCATCGCTGTAGGGAGGATCACTTCTAATAATAAATCTACTCATCCCGCTTTTACTTAAGTATTTCCACTGCTTCGGCGTGGATCGAACGGCTATATAGTTAAGATTACATTAAAGCAAGTTCCGCCATTTTCATTATTAGTAACCGTAAGCGTGCCCTTATGCTTTTTGATAATACTGTCAACAATCGAAAGCCCTAAGCCCGCACCAGCGACTTGGCGTGAGCGTGATTTGTCAACACGATAAAAAGGCTCGAATATATTCTTTTTGTTATTATCGGTAATACCGATTCCTGTATCCTTAATTTTGATCGAAACCTGTTCTTTACTTAGTCTGTATACATTGACCTCAACGCTTCCGCCGTCAATATTGTACTTTATTCCGTTTTCCACGAGGTTGTAAAACGCACGATACAATAAGTCGGTGTTACCAGTAACAATGCTATTATTACAATCTAAGGACAGCGTAACATGTTTGTCTTTAGCTATGTGAGAAAGCTCGGAAATAATATCCTCAAAAATATCCTTTAAGTAAATGCTGCTTTGCTCTCCGTTATCTTTCATATTTGTCATTTCCAACAGGTTGCCTACGAGGCCTCTCAAGCGATAGGTTTGCTTTTCAATAACGGAAATAAGAGCATTGTATTCCTCGATTGTATGATCCCTTTTCTTCTTAAATACATCAACCTTTGTTTGTAAAACAGCAAGAGGTGTCCTAAGCTCGTGTGCAGCATTTGCTGAAAATCTTCCTTGCATCATAAAAGCATTATTTAGCTTATCTGTCATTTCATTAAATGTTACAGTAAGCTCTGCAATTTCATCCTTTGTAGGCGGCACAGCTAATGTTTCAGATAGATTATGCACATTTATGTTCTTCACTTGACCATTTAGTGTATGAAGAGGCTTTAATGCCTTACCCGAAATATAGTTGGTTAAGAATCCGCCGCCTACAATAATTAAAATCATATAAATAATACTTTTTATTTTAAAATCCATTCTTGCTTGCTCAGAATCATCAGATGGAACGGGAGTGATTATGCTGCTTGACGGTAATTGAGGGCTTTCATCAACCTGTCCATTATCGCTAATTTCTTTGGCCGGTAATACCGTAGCTGCATCAATCCTTGCAGCCATCGTATCCGCAGATAAATTAAGTATTAAGGTAAGACCTACACAACAAACAGTCAAAAGTGCAACGGTCATAACCGTAAGTCGCAATCGAATTGGCATTTTTTTAAGCATCAGCATCACCTTCCTTATCTGATAAAAAGTATCCCTCTCCGATTTTTGTTCCTATGGGGTCGTAGTTTAAGACAGCCCTCAACTTCTTACGTAGTGTCGCAATATGAACCCGTATAGCACCACTAAAGCTATCCGCATTCTGATCCCAGATATGTTCAATTAATTCTTCTTGGCTAACCACCCTATCCTTGTTAAGCAAGAAATATTCAAGCAAAGCAAATTCTTTTTTTGTAAGTGATATCTCATCTTTATTAACATGAGCAACACGCTTTGATAAATCGACTTTAATTGTACCGCAGGACAGCATACTACTTTCTTGTACAAACTTACGCCTTAACAAATTTCGTATTCTTGCTTCCAACTCTGCAAAATCAAATGGCTTAGCTAAGTAATCATTTGCACCTAAGTCTAAGCCTTTTACTTTGTCATTAACACTACCTCTTGCACTGAGAATGAGCACCTTTAATTCCGGCCTTTCATCTCGTATTTTAGCTAAAACCTCAAGCCCATCCCATTTCGGGAGGTTTAAGTCAAGAACAACCAAATCATAATTTATTTCATATAAAAGCTCGTAAGCTGCTTCACCGTTGTCACAGGTATCAACGGCATAACCATCTATTCTAAGCCCCTCTGCAATCGCTTCTTGCAGATCAAGCTCGTCCTCTACAACGAGTATCCTCATACACAAATCACCTCTTTTACTATTATACCTAAATACAAGTTAAATCTATGTTAAGCACTTAACAAGGATTTAACATCGTTTATTATACGATGGTTGCATCAAGCCTAGGAGGAACAAAAAATGTATATTTTAAAAACCGAAAATGGATGGGGATGCTGTGAGAATATCAAATTTGGCTCGTAAGGAGATTCTTGCGGCTTTCTGCTTTCTTGCTCCGAGCTTAATAGGTTTTGCCTTATTTTATTTAATTCCGTTTGGTCAAAGTATTGCATTTTCTTTTGAGAATCCAAGCGGAGAAGCAGGGTTCTCGCTTGCCAATTATCAGAACCTATTAGCCAGTTCGTCCTTTCAAAAGGCAATGGGAAATACATTCAGGTTTACTATTATTGGCGTTCCCATTCTTATTGTATTGTCACTTTCTCTTGCCATGCTGCTTAACAAACGAGTCTTCTTTCGAAACTGGCTGCGCACCTCTTATGTGCTGCCGCTCGTTGTTCCAGTAGCTTCAATTGTGCTCGTATGGCAGATTTTATTTGATTGGAATGGTTTTTTCAATTATGTATTGGAGTGGCTTGGAATCAATCGGATTGATTGGATGAAATCAGATTGGGCACAAGGAGTCATTATATTTATCTATGTATGGAAAAACATTGGCTATAACGTGATCCTGTTCTTAGCCGGGTTACAAAATATCCCTGATCAATATTATGAGATAGCAGACCTAGAAGGAGCAAGCTGGGCTCGTAAGCTCCAGATCACCTTGATTTATTTAATACCGACAGGATTTTTAGTTATACTGATGTCGATTCTGAACTCATTCAAGGTATTTCGGGAAATCTATTTAGTTGCAGGTGACTATCCACATGACAGCATCTATATGCTTCAGCACTATATGAACAATATGTTCCTATCGCTCGATATACAGAAGCTGTCGGCTGCAGCATGCTTGATGGTGCTCTGCATTCTAGTCATTGTTCTAATACTATTCCGAGTTGAACAAAAGTTCCGTTCGTTTATGGATTAAGGGAAGGTGTGTAGATGAAACAGAAACAGATAAGAACACTGCTACTCACTATCTTCTTAACCGTAATAGCACTTGTCATGTTGTTTCCTGTTGTACTGACAATAGTAAGCTCCTTGATGACGGAGAAGGAAATTATGCTGAATTACGGCATGTTAGGTAGTACTCAGATAAATGATTTTGCGAATTTGAAGCTAATTCCAGATTGGGTTTCGTTCGAGCAATTTTTTAAGGTGCTTATTTCAACCTCGCAATTTCTTCGTATGTTTTGGAATTCTGTATTTATGGTGGTTCCAATTATTATAGGTCAGGTCGTGGTGGCAACACTAGCGGCATTTGCATTTGCGAAGCTGCGATTTCCTGGTAGAGAGCCATTATTTATTGTGTATCTAATAACGATGCTGATGCCGTTTCAGGTCACACTAGTACCGAATTACATTATGTCGGATCGATTGGGGCTTATTAATAGTCCGAGCTCTATTATTTTACCAGGAATATTTGCAGCGTTTGGCGTGTTCCTGCTCAGACAATTTATGCTCCAAATTCCAACTGCATATATGGAAGCAGCCAAAATGGATGGGGCAGGCTATTTCCGTTCCTTTGTTACGATGGTCCTGCCTATGGTGAAACCTGGCATGGCAGCGCTTGTCGTTCTGCTATTTGCAGATTACTGGAATATGGTGGAGCAGCCACTGATATTTCTGCAGGATGCCGCTTTACAGCCCTTGTCCATTTTTCTATCTCGCTTGCAGGAAGATGCGTTTGGGGTATCCTTTGCGGCTGCGGTCTTGTATATGATGCCTATGCTTCTTTTGTTTCTTCTTGCGGAACGGTATTTTATTGAGGGCATAGAGCTTTCTGGAATTAAAGGATAGGTGGAATGAGATGACAAGTATATCTAGGCGACAACGTATAACGACTGTTTTGTTTATATTGTTCTTTGCGATATTGGCTGGCCTGACTTTTTTTAGCAGCACACTCGAAACGATGATGCTGCCCAAAGTGATTACGGAGAAGATCGCTTCTAAGCCATTAGTTCATCAGGTCAACGGGAGTGGAGTTTTGACGCCTCGCAAGCAGGTGGAGTTGATGAATGAGAGTGGCTCTAAAATTTTGAAGGTACATGTAAAAGAGAATGAAAAAGTTAAGAAGGGTCAAAAGCTCGTGACATTCGACAGCTCTGAACTGGATGAGCAGCTTTACCAAGAGGAAATGGCGCTGAAAAAGCAAAATATGAATCGGGAGGTGTTGAAGGAGAACTTAATGAATGCGCTGAGAGAGGGTGATGAGCAAGTCATTGCCAAAGCTAAGCGAGATTTTGAACTGGATAATATGGATCTTGAACTGGCACAAAGAAAATTGAGTAAGCTGCGTAAAGATAAAGCGGACAAGCAAACACTGACTGCTCCCTTTTCCGGCAAGATTACAAAGATCGTAGATGAGGACAGCATGAATGTCTCACAAGGTGGGACAATATTGACACTCATGGATAGTGGCAAGGGCTTCGAATTTTTATTTACTGTCGATTCGGGAAATACGGCATTATTCGAGATTGGGTCTAAGGTTTCTGTTCGATTGGTGAAAGACAATAAATTGGTTAACGGTACAATTCAAGAGATTAAAGTTGCATCTAAAGAGAATAGAGAAGATTCCAGTGAAGATGCACCCATTGATTCCAGTTATCAGGTTGTTGTTTCTGTCACCGATGATGGTCTTAAAGGCGGAGAACAAGTAAGTGTTGATATCAAGAAAGAATCCAATGAAAAGGGTTTTGTGTTACCAAAGAAATGGGTTCATAAAGATGCGACAGGAAGCTATGTCTATGTAGTTGAGGAGAAGAAAAGCTCACTCGGCAATACGTTCAATGCACGCAAAGCTTATGTTTTAACAGGTGATTCAACCGTGGATGACATCGTAGTAGTGAACGGGTTAAGTCCAAATGATGAGATCATTATTGAATCAAGTGAACCACTGCAGGAAGGTAATCGAATCCGAATTTATTGAAGGGAATGAATGAATTTGAATAGAAAATGGATACTGGCCTTATTAACAATGATAATCGTATTATCGGGATGCTCTAGCAGCAACGTGGGATCAGGTGGAGGTGGAGCATCTGATGAACAATCAGGTACAAATGGCACAACGATTGAGATTGCACTGATGTCAGCACATCCTTATTTAGATGAAGCAATTGAGAAATATAAAAAAATTCGTCCAGATATCAACATTGTAACTAAGGAGTATAAAGCTACATCTCAAATAGAGGAAAATACAACGAGTGCACCATTAACAAAGGGCGATATTGAGAAATATGTACAAACGGTCAGCACGCAGATGATGTCTGGCAAAGGGGCAGACATCATCGTAACGAATGAACTGCCGAAGGACAAATATGTAGCTAAGAATATGTTAGTTAATTACTATGATCTGATGGACAAAGATTCTGACTTTGATAAAAATCAGTACTATCAGAATATCTTTAAAAACTCCCAGAATGGTGATGGTTTGTACGCAATGCCATTCTCATTTGTCCTTGAATCGTTTACTGGCAATAAAGACTTGTTAAAGCAAGGTAATATTGAAATTGATGATCGAACCTGGACATGGGATGACTTTGAAGAAATTTCAAAGAAGCTTAAGGAACAAGTTGGTGAAGATGTTGTGGCATTTGGTAATCTATACTCAGGGCAACTGTTATCGGAGTATATAGAGGCTAATTATGATAAGCTCATTAATCAAGGTCAAGCAAATTTCGATTCCGATCTGTTTCGAGGTATGATGAAGCAAATCAAATCGATGTATGATGAAGGTGTGCTTAGTTCCGATTATTCGCGTGAATATTCCGATTCCTTGTTCGGCAATGCTAACCTTCTCGATCCAACAACAGGTCTAGCTCAAGTGCTTGATCCAAAGTTTAATATCTATCAAAAACCAACAGTAACTGGACAAAATAACGGAACGCCATTTAAGTCGAATTTCAGTTTAGGCATGAACAGCAAGTCTAAAGTTCAAGATGAAGCTTGGAAATTTATTAAATTCATGCTTTCCGAGGAAATGCAATCTTCACCAGCGGTATTTGGCTTTGCGATGCACAAGGGAGTTGTGGAGAAACAGCTCAAGGATGCCAAGCAGCAGGCAGTAGATGGTACACTTCTTGGACAGAAGGTTGATGCTAAAACAGTAGAAAGTAAGATGAAAGAATTACAGCAGCTCATCGGTGGAGTGAGTACGAATTTATCTAGTGATTTCAAGGTCGTTTCCATTGCGATTGAAGAATTTGATTCCTATATGAGCGGCCAGAAATCAGTTGAAGATGTCAGTAAGTTGATTCAAAACCGAGTCAACACTTACATTAATGAGTAAATAGAACGTCCTATTAAAGCTAGCTAAAACGGAACATTATATGTCTCCAGATAAGAGTGGGACATATCCCCATTTGGTGGCCCTCCCTTCACAAGAACATATCAAGCCTGCATCCAATTGAATGCGGACTTGATGTGTTCATGCTACTATGCCGCTTTAACCATTACGTGGATTAGCGCTCCAAGAGTGGTTACAGACACTTGTAAAATTGCAAATGATTAAGTACCTCTCAGTTTAGTAGACATTATGTCTACTAATATTCATCGTAACTGTTAGTATATAAAACTAAGTTGCCTCCCACAAGAAATTTTCAGAGCAATTTCAACTACCAATCAGCACCGTATATTGTTACTATCCTGTCCGTTAGCTTAATAAAAACGACCCAGAACTCAAAAACCCGACCTGATAAGGTCGGGTCTTCCATGGTGGAGTTGGAGGCGAAGCGTGGCTCTACAAAACCACAATTCTTCCGGAATGCGATGATTCGGTTGTTTGGTGAGGTTGCGTGACGTAAGCTTCTCCTATGGATTTATTTATTAATAATTCCATAATAAATAAGATCAACATATTGATTTTCCTTCATCACATGGTCTCTTAAGATACCTTCCTGCACCATGCCTATCTTCTTTATAACCCTTCCAGAAGCCGGATTTGACATAAAATGACGAGCATATACTTTGTGATATTGCTTTTCAAGAAAAGCAAATTCGAGTATCGCTTCGCCTGCCTCTGTGGCATAACCACTTCCCCAATATTCTTCTCCAATCCAATAAGCAATTTCACCATTATTAAATTTTTGATTGTTTGTTAAAGCTATTGCTCCGTATAAATTTCCTGTAGCCTTGTCTGTAATTGCAAATTCAAATGATCTATTATTATTAAAATTATCAAGATGATTTTCTATCCAAGGTAAAGCATCCTCTATGGAATAGGGATATGGTAGATACAAAGTGTTTTTGTATATGTTGTAATTATCACAAAGTCTAGTAACCTCTGATGCATCTGATGTTTGAAACAGTCTTAGCAATAACCTTTTAGTAGTAATTGTTTTATTTGGTTTATCATAAATCAAAACAATTCTCCTCCCCCTATAGGCTTAGGCTTATTTAAACTACACCCAATGACTTTCATTTCTCAAACCAATTTACTTAAGATCTCAACACCATAGTACCATATATTGTAACTATTCTGCCCGTTACTTCAATAAACGAAAAGGAGCTGATGCAAACAAGCTCTTAAACTATCGTTCCCGTTAGCTCAATGTATCATGACGAATCCCTTAGCGTAATACCGTGTTATACGTAGTCTCTTCTTCTTTGAATCAACTGAAATTTTTTATTCCTACTAATTTATAGCTGTTTACAATTACTTCTTTTGGTGTGTTATTCTCAAGAAATTCCATGTATTTTTCATTTAAATATTTGATTGGCGAGTTATTAAAATTTAAGAGTCTTGTAGTTCTTGTCCAATCTTCAAACCATTTGAAACCTTCAGTTGTAATAAAATACATCATCTCGTCAACACAATGTTTGACTGAAGCCAATTCCTCATTGTACTCAAAATTATATTTCGATCTGAAACCATCACTGTCTATTCCATTCAAGGCAACGGCATCGAATGTATCACACAAAAATCTAGTTCCGATATGTACTCTGAATTTAGGACCGAAAGTGAATTTATGTAAATGCAAAAAATCAATTCTATCGGTCTTAATTCTTGTGTAGAATGTTGGCTTCGTTCTCTTAAAGTGATATTCCTTAAGAGTTCTTGCTAACATTTTTCGGATCTCTTCTCCATTTTTCTTTTCTATTTCTTTGTCTATATTTATGGCCCCTACTTCGCAAATACTTCAATATTTAACATATTCGTGAATTGGTTAAACTATCCTGCCCGTTAGCTTAATAAAGAAATGGAGCAGCTGCCATAACAAGCTGCCCCTTGTATGTTCAACTATTGTGTCCCGTTAGCTTAATCATCTGTCGTAAGTATTGAATATTTCTCAAAACTTAATACATCTAAAACCTTTCCATTAAATTCTTGCATGTAATGGTACTGGGCAATAAGGCTTTCTTTATAGCGCACGTTTAATGTGGTTTGTATAAATTCAATCGGTGTATCAAAACGACAATTAATAACCAAAGCAATTCGTTCTTTTGTTAGCTTTATTGAGGAGATATCTTCATTTCCGAACACTTCATAATAAACTTCGGGGTCATCTTCCTTCCAATAATTTATCCAGTTCCAAAAGCCGTAGCGGTGAGCTTCCGCCGCTTGCTCCAACGAATAACGGCGGTCAACGACCGAACGCAACATGCCGGCCTCGATCAGTTCCTTCAAGTAAATCAAGTCTTCGGCGCTTTCCTTCATTGTTTCGCCAATCACCTTCTTTCCGCTCGTCAAGTTGATCCATAAACCTCGAACGGTTAGCAATGGGCTTACTTGGACCGCTTGCAAGTAGAACCCTCCAGGTGTCAGAAACTTGATGCAAACCTTGAATGGACTCTTCCCAACCGTATCGAAAATAATATCGTAAGCCGGACCGCCATCCGAGAACCGTTCTTTCGTATAATCGATAATACGGTCGGCACCGAGCGATCTTACTAACTCCACATTCGATGTGCTGCATACTCCGGTCACTTCCGCACCGAAATGCTTGGCCAGCTGCACCGCATATGTCCCGACGCTGCCTGAAGCGCCATAGATGAGCACTCTGCTGCCGCGCCGGATGTTGCCCTTCCGGAGAAAATGCAAGGCCGTACAGGCGCCGACCGGAACCGCGGCCGCCTCCTCGAACGTCATGTTCACCGGCATCGGTGCGACACTTCCCGTCTCCGGCAGGCATTTATATTCGGCATATGCACCGAAACTGGCACCACAGGCGGCATACACGGCATCTCCTGGCATGAATCGAGTAACGCTTCTGCCCGTCGATTCGACTACGCCGGCTAATTCGAATCCAAGAATCTTGATTCGTTTCGGTCTCCATAAACCGTTGAACAGCCGTGCCAGGAAAGGATATGCCTTACGTAATCGCCAATCCCCCGCTGCAGCAGTTGCCGCATAAACCTTAATCAGGATCTCGTCGTCTTGTGTTACCGGCTTGGCGACCTCACGCAGCTGCAAGACATCCGGTGGCCCATACCGCTCGTATACGATTGCTTTCATCCCTACCCCTTCATTTCTACGGTCCCAGTTCCGCGCGGGTGTAATGCATTTTTCCTTTTATCTTGTTGTTTCTTCGAGTTGTTACGGGCGCGACCTATGCGGATGGCCCATTCAGCCATGACGAGGTTGATGACTCAGCCCGCACCCATGAACAGCGCCTTACTTAAATCACCCGGAGGGCCGATGATTAACGTCCCAGCCATCTCGGACAGCACTTGCGTACCCGCGCCAAGCCCGATCGCATAGCCGCGCGTCTTCCAGGCACGGTGCCGTGTCATGTCCCCCCGCAGGATCGCGGTAAAGCCAAGCAGGCTGGACACGACCATAGCCGACCCGAATAGGAGCCGAAATGAAAACAGCAACTTACCGCCGTACGGGATGGGATAAAACAGGGTCATCCACAGCCCAGTAAGTCCTGCCAGCAGGCCGCATACAACAGGAAGCGCCCGGCCGTGCGGTGCCAGCCCGGCTTGTGCCGCCGCAAACCGGGTACGAACTGGAATGCGCCAAGGATGGCATACACGCTAGTGCTTAGGATATGCATCACCACCAGCAGGGGCGCCTCAAAGAACCGTGCGTTGGCCGGCGTTATTTCCGCGCCGCCGGCCAACGAAGCAAGTCGGAAGACCCCGGCGGCGAGCGGAATGACGCTCAGTAAGAGCAATGCGGCGACTAGCCGCCTGGCCGAGCGTTCTTTTATTCTCATATCAGGCTTTCTCACGCCGTTTGGACCAGACCGAGTACCCCAACCAAGCCAGACCCAACCCAACCGGCACCGCCAGTATCCGATCGTACGGGTGATGGATCAGCGAAGACAGCGGGAGGGGCAGAATGGTCCCGATGGCAAGCAGACCGGCAGCCCAGCGCGACAGAATGCCTGCCCGGAGCGTAGCGATGCCGAACAACAGCCCGCCGAGCAAATACAAGCCCCCTGTTACCGAATAGATCGTTTCGAGGTATCCGACATTGATATCGCCGACATTGCCACTTGGAATTCCCAACATGCCCTCGACAAAGATTGGCGATTCGGCAGCGAGCGGTGGCGAGACAAAGGCTTCGATGAATTGAAAAGCCATTGTGAGCGCATAGAAGTTGCTCATGAGGAGATAACCGGCCAAACCGAGCCAACCGGCCTTCTCCACTTGCCTTGCGTAGATCCCCGTTACGCCGAGCATGCCCAGAAAGCACATGGCGACGCCCAAGTAGTGAACAATGGCCCATCGACCGGTGTTGACTGACGAAAGAATATCGGCAGGATGGATCATCTGAACGACAATAAACAGGATCCCTGCCAGCATAGCGGCTATACCTGCGAAACGGATAAGATTCGGGGCTGTAATAGCGGCTCGCCGATTGGTTTGCATGTTCTCGCTCCCCTTTAGAACTGCGGTAGGTTGATTCGTTGTCATATGTTTGTCTCCTTTTTTTTCGAATGATTAGGATCTTTGTTCTCGTTGCCATTCGGACCATTCGCCTGATTGGGATCAAGCAGGAGGACCGAGACTAAAGGCAAGCCGAGACCGCGAACTTTCCTGAGCACGCCGTGCAATGCGGGCTGATCGACCACTTGAACAGTGAGGATGGTTGTTCTGTCGCTTTCGTGGGTGATTCTTAGCCCCTCGAACCAATAAATCCACCGGTCATCAAGGTGGCCCTTGAGTCGAATTTCATACTGGTTGTGATGTTCCTCTCTGGAACCGTGTGTTTCACTCATTTTTTACCTCCTTCATGTTCCTCCCGCGCAAGCATCTCCACGTCGTTTCTTAACTACCGCCACCGACTTCCTTGCTTCTTCACGTAGTTGGCAACCACATAACGCAAAGGAATAATGAAAGAAAAAATAAAGACCAATGAGGTGGATGTGTTCCTTGCATAATCAAAAATACACTTACATAGGGTGAGACCGCATCACCACATGTGGTGATTGACGTGGTGATTTTTTCAACAAGGGACTTACTGAAAATGAAAAAAAACGCCCGGCAATTTTGCCAGGGCGTGGGGGGATGAACTATTCAAGCTCACTTTAATAGATCGAGTTCCTCAGCGCGGCGGACGGCTGCCCGACGGTTATTTACCTCAAGCTTCTCGTAAATGTTCTTGGTATGGGTCCGTAAGGTGTTCAGAGACACCCTGAGTTCGCGGGCCATATCCGGGCCGCTCAAGTCGGTTCCGAGTAGTCGAAGTACGTCGCGCTCACGTTCGCTTAGCGGTTCTCTCAGAGGTTTGCGAATAACCGGTTTGGCAAGCATTCTGCCCTCTTCTTTCCCAAATGCCGTCAGGAGGCGTCGGACATAGTTCGGGGCTATCCCCTCTTTCGTAGCCAATTCCAGCAGGACCTCCATTGGCCGGCCTTCGTCTGCAAAGATTCGGACGTAGTCTTCCCGCTCGGCAAGCGTTAAGACTCGTTCCAGAAGCAAAAGCGCTGCAGGGATGTCGCCTTGCATATGGCGAGCAATTGCCTGCAACACCAGGATTTCGATCGCGCTTCCCGTCCTTCCTCCTTCTTCGGCTGCTTGAAGGAGACGCTCCAGGAGACCGATCGCCTCAAGTACGGTTCGATCCGCACGGTCACTTCTATATTGGGCCAGAATCACCCTTGCCAGGATGATGTGCTCGAATTCGCGCAGGTAGCAAAGATCGTCCTTGGCGGACAGGCCCTGCTCCCGTGCCCAATCGAGGGCTTCACCTAACCTCCCCTGCTTAACCCGCACCCGCGCCTTCAACGCCGCTATAGGACGTACATTTAGGAAGAAGTCGTCCACGTACAGGGACTCCGCCTCGCAGAGAAGATCGTGCGCGTCGTTCAAATCCCCTTCGGCCTCCCGTATTCGAGCCATTGCGACTCGCCAGCGATACCGGTATTGCGGGAACCCAGTGTGCTCACCCTGCTCCTTGCTTCTTAACAGGTTCCGTGTGGCGGCTTCCAGATCGTCATGCTCGCGGCAAAGTTCGCTCATTCCTACGTAAATGTCTGCCGTCCCCCGCAGATCAGGCTCGCCATTTTCCGTCGCAAGCTGCAATCCCCGCTCATAGATGTGCATCGCCTCGCGGAGTCGGCCTTGTGCGATCCGTATTTCGGCCAAAGCGATGGAGCCATTGATCGCGTCGGAGATAGCCCCAGCCTGCTGCACGCTGGCTATGCCACCGGCAAACATCCGGCGCGCCTCCTCGAGATCCCCGTTCCTCCATAATGCGAGTCCCAGGAGCGCAGTCGCCGCTCCGCGCGGAAGATGGTCATCCTCGGGCACGAGGTCGAGCGTTCGCCGCGCATAATTCATGGCGGCGGGCACATCACCGAGAACCAAGGCTAGTCCGGCCCGATACAAGGTGATCAAACCCGGGAGACGACGAAATTCCTCTTCGTCCACAACGACCATCTTGACCAGGCGGCCTTGCTGTCGTTCACCCTGATCTGCCACTGTCTCAAGCCATTGTTCGGCGTCTCGCAGTCGGACCTCAACGGCATCTAATTTGCCTCCGGCCAGCAACGCCCCGGCATACCAGACGTTGAGCACAGGTCTGCAACGGATCAGCTCGTCGGGGAGCGCTTTCAGCCATTTCAACATCACAGCCTCTTGTCTGCTCCTGCGCAAGGCTGGTATCGACAGCTCGATCAAGTCTGCCGCCCGCCCGAAATCATTGGAGGCCAGCGTGTGACGGATCGCATCGTCTGGCAAGCCATGCCGCTCGAACCATATGCTTGCGCGCTGATGTAATGCAGCCACCTGATCGGGCTGATCCGACCTCAAATGGACAGAGAGAACCTCGGCGAAGAGGTGATGATAACGATACCATTGGCGCCTGTCATCCAACGCAACGACAAAGAAGTTGCCTCGCTCCAGGGATTGGAGCCGCGCGATGCCATCCACCTGGCCGGTGATGGCATCACATAACGGTCCATGCAACCGATCGAGAATGGAGGTCTGAAGCAAAAAGTTCCGGGTCTGGTCGGACTGGCGCTGAAGGACCTCTTCGACCAAATAGTCCATAATGTACCGATTGTCTCCGGCAAATTCCTGAATGAACGTAGGGATATCCTTGCGCCCCTGCATCGAGAGCGCCGCCAGCTGAAGCCCCGCGATCCAGCCTTCGGTACGGGTTTCTATCGCCATAATTTCGTCGGCCGTAAGACTCAGACCCATGACCTGATCGAGGAACTCGGCCGCTTCGTCGGAAGTAAAACGCAGGTCGGTGTCGTGCAGCTCAGTCAAGTGGCTCCGGGCGCGTAATCGGCCCAGGGGAAGCTGCGGATTTTCGCGTGTGGCGATGACAAGGTGCATTTGTGGTGGGAGATGCTCGAGTAGGAAGTTGAGAGCATCGTCGATCCATTCGGCATAAATAACATGGTAGTCGTCCAGGACGAGGACGATTTTGAATGGGAGAGCTGAGATTTCATTCAGCAAGATCATTAGAATCGATTCGATTGACAGTGGATTCGGGGATTTGAGTGCAGTAACCGTGCCACCTCCAATATAGTCCTCAATCGTCTGCAGAGCAGCGACAAGGTGAGACAGGAAGCGCGCATAGTCGATATCCCCTTCGTCCAGCGACAACCATGCGACAGGTCGATCGCAACCAGCGACCCATTCGCTGACCAGCGTAGTTTTACCAAAGCCGGCAGAGGCAGAGATGAGGGTCAGCTTGCGGTCCAGACCCTCGTTTAGCCGATCGATCAGGCGCGGCCTTTGGACAACGTTTGTCCGTGGTACGGGGATAAACAGTTTTGTGGCTAAAATGGTCATATTCATCGATTTATACTCACATTTAAATGAGTTCCGCCCATACTTTTCAAAGAATTGATCACCCGCCCCATCCTACTACTTCATATGATTCATTTTATCGTCAATTTTAGCTTTTCACCACTTCAAATTTACTTTAACAAAACGCCATAGCACCTTCCTGTACGTATTCTGCAGGCCTTTCGCCCTAATTATGATAAGGTTCACCGCGTATGATCTTAAACTATCCTGCCCGTTAGCGCAACGCGGCTGCTGATCTATGCCGGCCACCGCGCTTTTGGTATTTTATTAAGCTATATTTCTCCGTTAGTTGAATGACTTAAGGTCTACTTCCGATAGCTTCCTGGTGAACTCATTCCACGCATTTGACTTATTTATGTCCTGAAAAATCATCTTGGATCTTTTTCAATCTTTCAAGGTGTGGTTTCAACTTCCCTAGCATCGACGCTTTATAAGACTCTACTTGCCCTTGGAAAAACATGTGATTTGCGTCTTCCTTAAACGACGTAATCGTCTTGTTTAACGCACGGAGCTCCGTCGCCAGCAAGTGCAAGGTTTCTCTAGTCTTGGCGTCTATCGTTTTAGGATTAGACTTCCAATACGAATAGCTTATATTATATAACGGTTTCCATACACGCGCTTGAAAAGCAAGAATAAACATGTCCTGCTGCTCATCCGTTGTCATTGCCGTATTATTAACTGAAAGCTTAGGGACAGCATTGTTTGTGTAGATATCGCTAAATTCAATGAATATTAATAGTTGCTCATCGATTTCTTCCGCTTGTATCTTCGCCTTATCGATCAATTGCCGAATCTTAGCAGGATCTTCGTTTTCCTTCGACTCACTGATTGCCACCAAAGTGTCAGCAAGCGGAATCGTTTCAGAAGCGTGCTTCACTAAATAGGCAAATGCCGAGTCGTTCTTCAGCTGATAAAGTGAATAGAGGTCGTTGTATTTTACAGATGATTGGTTTTCCGAATGTCTGTACATCGCAGCGTTTATTAATATGAAAATAATAAGTATTAGTGCGTAGATCTTTATGTGCTTGGGCAAAGTGTTCTTCCTTTCTGAAAATTTAATTATTAGCACTATTGTTCTAATAACTCCGGAATGAAGTCGCTAATCTGATAGTCCTGCTTTCGTACACATTTAAAGATTAAATTTAGCATGGAATTCATAAACCATAAATGGATAAAATATTTCACTAAACTGCCCGTTAGTTCAATAACAGCCAATCATAATTTTTTCTTTTGTTTTTCAATAAATATCCAAGTGTAATAAATTAACCAAAAACAATAGGAACTAATAACACATAAGGTCTCTGATTTGCTGGAAGAAATAAAAATAAAAACAGCCCAATTATTAGCATTGGTGGCATTAGAATAAAATACTTCACGTCAATCTTTCGGAGATAGTTTTACTTATTTCTTCAGGGTTTTTAACATCAATGATTAACTTTGATATTTTAAATTTACCAACAAGAAAATTATTCAAGTCAAAATGAAGGGTATCAACCTCATTATTAAAAAAGTAGAGATGATAACCTCCATTGAATCTAAATAATCCATTTCTTGTTCCTCCAAAAGAAAAACCATAAAGCTTGAAAGCATTTGGTATGGGTCTACCTGTTGTTATCCCCTTAATCGAAGAGTATGGAATTTGCAACCCGTTATCTAATTTTAAAAAGGGCGGATTTCCAAGATCGATATTTAAATGGGTTTCCATTAATTGAATTGTACGTTCCATTCGTTTAGTCCACCATTTCATAACGCTTTAGTATTTTAAAAATATATTCACATATTATACCATAGATAATCTTATTTATAGAATTTATTGAGCTAATTTACCCAAGAACTGAACATGCAAGCGAATATTTCGCCGGTTGCATGATGGAAAATTACATTATCCTGCCCGTTAGTTGAATAGACTACCCTACTAAAGTAGGAACTCTAATTGAAAATCTCTTGGATCGTTTTCGTATAGTTTCTTATTTATTTCTACCGTCTCTTTACAGCCAATTGCAAAATAAAATGCAACTGTCTCCTCGGCAGAACTAGCACAAATATATATTTTATCTGCTTGCCACTCTTTAGCTCTTTCTGCGATTATTAAGAATAGCTTTTTGCCAATTCCTTTATTTCTATGCTCTAATGAAATAAATAATTGGTCTAATAAAACGTATTTATAATTTTCACCAAAGAACTCACGATTTAATGTTGCGAACCCTATTAATTTGTTATTTTCATCAAAAGCACCTACCGCTTCACCGTTACTTAAAATAGTTGTTTTTAAACTATTGAAATGGTGTTCGTAACCATTAGCCCAATCAGAATCTTGATAATTAATTTCGACTAACTGGCGTTTTCCATCCACTTCTCTCCATGCATTATTTATGTATTGTGATGGATTCATATCTTTTATTAGTACACACTCTTCAATCGCTAATTTTCTATACTTCACACTCAACATAATTTACCTCCAATTACTATTTCTAGTATAAGTATCAATAAGATAAGTTTAACACCGCTGGTGATTAATTTACAGATAGATATATCTCTAAATAACACATGACATTGAGCAATACTGCCCGTTAGCTTAATAAAATGAGCAGGCCACCGCAGCGCCTGCTCATCCATATGTACTATGCAACCATCGTGTCCGTTAGTTTAACGAATTAGTTATACAAACAGCTACTCTTCTTGTTTTACTCTTTTTCGTCGAGAGAGTGATATTCCCCCAAAGCCGCTAATGACAGCAATGTAAAATCCTAAATCGTACCACCAACCAGAGTTATATATTTCATATACTCTAATATGGTGATTGAAAATGCCAATAATAAGTGAAACAGGAGCAACCCAGCCATGCCATATCCCCCAGAAAAAACCTGCAGGATGTTGAACATTATTTACTCCATCTCCAGGTACACAGCCCGTTAATGAAAGAACAGTAAAAGTCATTAGTACCATTATTAATAAATACCTTATTTTCATATCTCGACACCTCACTTTTGTTCCTGCATGCCCTTTAAGTTGAATCAAAATTCCGTCTACTCTATTTTCTTTTAATTGTGAAATCCTGAAGAAAATTATGCTTAGCTCTTCTGTGCTCCGTCTGCCATCGTGTTGTACTTTACTACCGTTCTCCGTTAATAAATACTACTTACCATAGTGATAGGCTGCTTTGTTATCAAATTAAGATATGTACTAAAGAAAACGAAAATGCTACATTTCTGTCTTGATGATTAATGCAAGTAAATCACGTTATATGGGCAAAAGACAGGCGGAAGATATTAATTCACTATCCATTTAGGGTAAGCGGTAAACCTCATTGAAACCTCTCATCCGAAAACCGGATGAGAGGTTCTTACATTCTACTTCTTCTGCTCCTTTATCACCTGCTCATTTCCTAACTAAATTAGCTCGAGCAAAGGATTATTGTCTATCTTTGAGCCACGGCGAGTCAATTTATTTGATTCGCTCCGCCAACTCTAAAATAATTCCCTCTGGCCCACGACAGTAGCATAACTTATAACTATCTTTATAGTATTGTATCTCACAAAAGATTTCCGTACCTTTCTTTTTCAATTTGGCAACAACGGCTTCAATATCTTCAACAGCAAATGCAACATGCCGGATACCTAGAGTATTTGCAAAAGGTTGCTGAATATCTTTTTCATCTGACGGCATATAAAATTTGATTAGCTCTATCCATGCCTGACCATCTGGCGTCCCCAATCCTACGCATGCTACTTTAACGTCATTAAGCCCAAATACCTGATCCATCAACTCTCCTTCCATTTCCCATTCCCCTTGCACCTTAAGGCCAAAATCGAGAAAAAACTCTTTAGCTGCAGAGAGATCATTTACGATTACACCCACATGATCTATTCTATGAATCATCATATGACATACCTCCTATCGTGTGCATAAATATGTTATTATTTAAGATCAAACTTGTTACAAATCATTCATTTTTGGAGGTATTTTGCATGTTGAGAAGTAAAATTTTAATCGCTCTAGTATCTTCTGCTTTACTCTTGAGCCCACTGACAGCTCACGCTAACAACTATATATCCTTAAATGGTAATTTGGTTGATGGTCGAATTTACATGCCTTTGAGAGCAGCTGGTAATGAAATGAAAGCTAATATAGACTGGGACCAAAAAACGAAAACAGCGACTCTTACCAAAGACGGAATAACTCTGAAAGCTAAAGTTGGTCCATTCGTTAAATTATTTGATGGAAGAGTGTACGTCCAATTTCGAGAAGTAAGTGATACGTTCTACAACAAAGAACAAATCATATGGGATAAGAGCAGTTTGATCGCTAGCTCAAACCACTTCATTCTAAACCTTCGTCCATTGAAGGACGATGAAGTTCAAAAAAAAATGACTGCTGCCATAATGAATAATAAAGCTGCAAAAGCTTTCTTTGAAGAGATGCCGAATGATTATAACACTTATATTGTTTACTCAGGACTAGATAAGTTAACAGCAAAATTTTCTGTTGAATACACAGATTCAAAGGGGGATAATTATCTTTCCGAGATTGAAGGGGTAATAGTAAAGTCTGGAGTCAATTGGAAGGTTACTTCTCTTAAACAAAGCAAAGTAGATATGCTTCCACCTCATTAAGCTAAACAAAAATAACCAAGAGGATGCAGCGATGCATTCTCTTTTTTTTATGATTTTGGATTTTTACAATTACGTTTTTGTGAAGTGGATCGGATAGAATGACATCACAAGGCTTTTGAGGACCTAGCAAACTGCTCTTCATGATTCGTTGAACTAAAGTCTCCCATTAGTTGAAAACGAGGCTTAAGTATTAGTGGGGAAATACCACTCTGTTACTCCTGTAGGCTGAAGACTGGATGTGAATATTTCGTATCTTGGTTTCGACAAATCAATATTATATTTTGCTTGATTTTCTTCAGTACAAATCGAACTCCAAAAATCACCAATATACTTTTCCTCAAATCTAAAAATTACGTATTCATCTTCAGGAATTATATATGTTGTCATTCCTTCTGGAACATCATTTGTTTCATTTACTTCAACAGCTACCAAGGGGAACAATCCTGGCAAAATTACTAAATACTGATTCTCACTCTTTTTCGTAGTGATAGCATTGAAATTTTGTTTCATTTGCTCGAAGAGTTTGTGCTGATCTTCCAAATTATATCCCTGAAACCCAATCAGTTGGACAGCCTTTTGTTTTTCAGTTCTCACTTGCATCATATCCTGAATATTCACCTAATATTGCACCATTTATGCCCCCTCAATAAAATTTTGTTAGCATACGAAATGACATATTCGCTTTTACGAATCAATTATCCTTCACGATCAAATTATAGGTTCATCAAGATCTTTCAAAATCGGAGGGTAATTTCTAAATGACTATGTCCAATATATAATTGTCCCATTTTCGCAATAAAGTAAGCGTCTGGAATATTATCTTTGTGAGTTAACATTTGATCATTAGGAGACGTTGGAGGCATAAGAAACTCTGTTGGATAAGCGCTTGCAATTTTGAAAAACATTTGCATCGGAAACGAGTTCTTCATCTAATGTTTTAATCATGATACCTTTTGTGTTTAGCTTATCTTCTATTTGTGCAAAAGGAGTAAGATCCTTATCTAAAAAAGGTAAATAGATACGCATCATTCTATGGTTCTCTACAAATCCATATTTTTTGTAAAACTTACTCAAAACCTCTTCAAAATCCTGCTCTTGAGATTCCCGAACAATAAATGACATGTGCACATATCCTCACTTTCAACAAAACAAAAGTTGCTTAATCTGCCAGATAGCTTAATGCATGTTTTAGTGAAATTTTTTAACTCATGCCGCAACCAAATTTGGTTCTTATGAAACTGTTCGGTATGAAACTGGTCTACTTTCTTTTATTGCTTTATTTTTTTTACAATATTTCCAAACCTCAACGAATTCATATTGAACACTATGAACCACAATTGTATTACACTGTATTACAATCATTTACTCGATAAAAATATAAGTTAAAAATCATAAAACCTCCTAATAGAGCAACTAATTCTAGTTTGCCTCTAATAGAAGGTTTTGTACTCCGAATATTCGATTCCTATTTCCAATCTTTGAAATGATCTGTTATAAAAAGAATCTCGTTCTCATAGTGAGCCAAGTGACCCTCATCAATCATTTTTTGAAAGGCTTTGTTTCCGTTAGCGGCAAAATTTTTCAACGTATCACACAGTACAATCAACCGTTGAATAATCCACTCTTGCAGATTATTTGGGACGGGAATTCCATAAGATTCAAAAAACAAATGAATTCGCCGACGGCGCTCCGCAGCATGTTTTTCACGCTGGTATGCTACTACATCCATTGTTCCAGAAGAACGGTCAGGCGTGAAACCGCCAAGCGGAACCGATGTGTAAAGGGTATACGCAATGTCCCACATACGCGGACCTGGGGCTGCCATGTCAAAATCAATCAGCGCCGCTGGTTCCCCATTTCGACAGACAAGATTGTAAAACGCCGCGTCATTATGACAAATTACTGCGCACTCGGCATCATTAGCGTATTTAAGCTGCCATTTATCCTCACTTTTGGGAGTGAACGATTGAGTCGCATCATGGAACTGACGCAAAAGGCGCGCGAAACCTGCAAGCATTTCGTCCGACCAGATGTACGGATCAAGTTCTGGTTGAGCAACATCTCCAGTAACAAATGTCAATATTTCACGGCCAGAGTCATCGATTCCGAGAAATCTTGGCGCTCCCTCAAAGCCTTGTTTTTCCAAATGTATGAGTAGTTCATGAACACTTGGACTCCAATACCCCGTAGGGCGGCGAACAGTGCTTCCTATACGGACGATATGATTTACATTTCCGCCTTTTAGCACTTCTTCCTGGGTCATAAGGTTTCATTCCTCGCTTTCAATGCACTATCGATTGCATATTTTATAGACTCCACCTGATAATAGCACAAGGTTACCGATTATTGCTAAATAAAGAACAATTATTACCAAACTATCCATTGACTTAGAGCCGACGCTAGGTCTTGTCTATTGACACAAAAATACACCAACCAATTATTATTGGAGGATATTATTGTGTGTGAAATTAACATTCAACTATCGTTCCCCGTTAGCGTAACGAACAAGTATGTCATCTTAGTTAAGCCCATCTTCTGAATAAGGTTATGACCGTACCGAATAGTGCTAAGAATACACTTATATCCATGTTTGAAACGATTTATTGACTATCTTTACATTATTCATTTTTGCCCAACTCTTTAAATCCGCTATACCTCTATCTTCATCCTTTAAATACCTAAATGCCATATCCGATGGGACGATTTTCCTTCTGTAAGGTAATATCCCGATAACAGGTTTAAAGTACCCTCTGGTCATAATCACTTTAATATCCTTCGAATTAATTATATTCCCATTTAATATGATTTGCTCACTGGATAGGCATAACTCGGTTGGTTTCTTGAAATATGTTCTGTACAATGCGAGTAACAGTACAACTAAACATAGAACAACCACTGTTAACGAAGAGTAGAATACATCTCTCAGATCCCATGATCTCAATACAAGAATAGATTGACTCAATATAATAGTAATCATGCCTATAATGGTACTAATTCTTGATAGACTCTTAACTGGATGATTTATTTCCCTCAACATTGTCCCCCTTATTCAAATCCCTTATATCGAAATACCAGGAACTACCCTGCCCGTTACTTCAGTAGGTTGACGATTATACCACCAGCCTACTGCAATAAGGACATTGTACTGAGCTTGAGCAATTCTGTCACATCTCAGTCATAATGAACCATCAATATTATACACACCACATGGCTCGAGTTGATTACATTGATGTCTGGAACCAATTTATATACGAAAACAGCAGGATTACTCCTAGCTGTTTTCGATTTTCCTAATAATTTTCGCGGGAACGCCACCTACAATAACGTTTTCAGGTACATTTCTGGTAACAACTGCACCAGCCGCAATGACACTTCCATCGCCAATAGACACGCCTGGCACAACAGTGGCACTTGCTCCAATCCATACGTTTTTTCCAATTACAATTGGAGCAGGATGAATTGTGCTACGTTTATTCGGATCAAGTTCATGATTAAGGGTAGCCAAGACTACATTATGGCCAATGAGAGTACCATCGCCAATTGTAATGCCTCCCTGATCCTGAAAACGGCAACCAGAATTAATAAAGACATTCTTTCCCACAGAGATGTTTTTCCCACAATCCGTATAGAAAGGAGGAAACATAGAGAAAGTTTCATCTACAGGTTTATCAATTAACTTAGAAAATAACTCACGAATTTCTTCGGGACTGTGATAATGTCCATTCAGTTCAGCCGTCAGTTTTAATGCTTCCCGAGCGACATCGTGCATCATCCGATGTATTTCCGAACCGCCCTCCACTGTATTACCTTGATTTAAGTGCAACAAAAAATCCTTGATATCCATTTAACCCCTCCTACCATTATTATATAAAAGATCTGGGACCTGTCACATCACATCTACTCTTTCCGAATCATCAATATTATACACCCCATAGTCTTCTAATTGATAACCTTTACTTCCATATGGAACAGCATACAACATGTAAAAATCAGGATGTGATGAAATTAATGATTCTAATATCTCGTCCTCTGTTGTTTTTTCCAAGGTATGTAACTGCATCCCGTTATAAAAAAACAATATCACTCCAATAAACATTGTTCTCAATTGAATCCCTCCTATGCAGTAAAACCAACTCATTGAATTTAACTGCCAGTTAGTTTAAAGAAGAAAATAAGCTACTCATCTTTCTCATCCGCTTCCGACCATGTAATAAACCCTTCTCTCCAATTATCTTTGTCAATTTCATATTCAACGATATAAAAAGCATCTAAATAATCTCTAAACCCTGGAATTGTTTTATATCTTTTCACTACTGATTCTGCTTTTTCTAATGATGAATAGATTCCTATTAGTTTTGTCTCATCGTAGACTCCATCTTCCCCGACCTCATAAGAATGTTCAACTAAAAATACAGTTTTCATATTCTATTCACCTCTAAAGGTGTATTCGAGAAATCATTGAACTATCCTGCCCTTAGTTTAGTCAAGATAGCCATCCAAATTAGCTACCTAGACCTCAATGCATTAGAAGAACCGCCGATACAGCTCTCGTCTTCGCTCTCCACGGAGCTGAGCATATATCTGAGTGGTCGATGCTTTCTCATGACCCAGCATGCCTTGAATAAACTCTAAAGGTGCTCCATTATCTAATAGCTGACATGCATAGGTATGACGAAAACGGTGAGAGTACACACATTAGCTTCAATCTCACCACGGTTTGCTAGCCGCTTCAACGCCCATCTGATTGTCGGTATCGCCATTCGGCGGGTAGGATATGTTTCCGTTACAAACAATGCTTTACAGGAGTCTTCGCGACTCTTTAAGTATTTTTTCAACCACACCTTGCATTCGGTGGTAAAGTAAACTTCTCTTTGTTTGGATCCCTTGCCATTTATAATCGCCGAACAATTTTCCCAGTTAAGATCTTCAATGTTTATTTTCTGTACCTCTCCAACACGGCAGCCAGAACTATATAGAAATTCCAACAAAGCTCGTTCTCGGTGTGATAGACAGGAAATCTTAAGATGAATCACATCCTCTTCTATTAGAAACTTCGGAATGCGTTTATCCATCTTAGGTTCCCTCAATTTAAGAGAGGGATTTTTCGTAAGGTAACCGTCTTCATACGCAAAGCGAAAAAGGGAGCGCACAAATCTGATACGATGTCCTAAGCTGCTCGGCTTCAATCGTCCGGATTGTATAGCCAGATATTCCTTAAGATCAAGCAAACTGATTTCCTCAATTTTAAGATCACCTAATTCGCCAACCAGCATTTTTAATTGCAATGAGTAGGCTTTTAATGTGTACGGACTGAATCCCTGAATCCGTTTATCAACTTCATACAGTTTCCATAATTCACTCAGGTACATAGAGAAACCCTCCCATAGTATAAACCTATTAGATCTAGGTTCTCATGAAATGGAAGGGTTTAATCACTTTATTGTATTAACGTTACCCGTTAGCTTAAAAATTTAATCGACTAAGACCCTATCACCCTTACTAATAGGTTGAGAAATTACAAGAAATTCAATGTCATCATTTGACTTGTTGAACATTTGATGAGTCACCAAGGGAGCGACTTCTACTCCCTCTTGTGTATTGAGCACAATCTCTTTACCATCAATCTCAATGGTTGCTATACCAGTTAAAACAAAGAAAAATTGACGTGATTGTTGGTGATAGTGCTTAACTTCGGAAGTTTGTGCTGGCATTCTTTCATGGATTACGCTTAAATCTTGATTCTTTACTAAATGCCAACCATCGCAATTATCGCCCCAAATATAGTGTTCAGCAATATGTTTACTCATTTTCATTTCTGTAACTCCTCTCATGATGTTGGAGTAATTTTAACATAATTTCATTAAGCAAATCTGCCCGTTAGTTCAATAAAAAAGCAGGCTATCTAGCGCCTGCTCATCATGTGTGTTATTCCATTATAGTTCTCCGTTAGTAACAAAGTAGTTCGTTCTTTACTGATGTTCATCATTGCTAAGCCAGTTAACTTACGAATAGTGTTATCAACGAAACAATAATAATTAATAATCCTATAATTAGTCCTCCGTGTCCATAATCACTATCGGTACCTATTCCGAGAAAAAAGGCTATCGATGAATCAATTATGGATACAAAAATAAGAACAAGTGATTCTGTTGTTAAACTAATTACGTACATGTGTATTGCAATAATTCCTAAAAATAATGAAATGATATCTTTTTTGCTTGAAACAAATTTGTCCATCATCTCTTCCTCCCATCTTTAGAATATATTCATGTAATGGTTGCGCTATACTGCCCGTTAGTTGAGAAAACGGTAACCAGATTCATGGCAGCCGTTTCATCGTATTTATTAAGCTATCGTTCCCAGTTAGCTTAACGAATGTCCGTATCCACTCCCCAGGATTATATCCAGTTGACTGAACGCTGCACACATCGTTACATGTCTGTCTTCTTTGCCAATAATTTATTAATATGTTGCGGAACTCTGCCCCCAAATCTAGCTCTTACTCCGACTCCATCAATAACAATATCAAGGTAATGCCAATACACGAATAGGAGATCAGTATCCTCCTCATATAAAAAATCCATCCAGCCATCGGCTACTAACACATCTTCAGCATTATAAAGCATAATCCCTGAATACCTATCCAACGAACCATCTAAATAATTTAAGCACTTTCCTTCAATGCAACTTTCTGACCAATCAAACCGAAGCTCACCGCTAAATATATGATAATGATTCAAGTCTCTCACTAATTGCCTCTCAACTTCATTTCTTAGTTTTGGACCCATACTAATAGAAAGACCTAATTCATGAAAATTGGGTTTCATATTTACCCCACCTACTTTCTTGCAGACGCCGATCTTAATTTGAACATATTCTTCGCTCTCTACCATATACTTTTTCGTGCTATCCTACCCTCTTTGTTGAGCAAATCTGCCCGTTAGTTGAGCAAAGGCAGCCAATCACTTTTGTCGGCTGCCTTTGCTGTTCCTTTATGAACTAACGTTTCCCGCTAGTTTAATGCCGCGAGCTCCATCGCGCTTTTCATTTGATTTCAAAAACGATAAATTCAATCACTCCTTAAAATCGAACGTCTCTATTTCTAATTCGCCAAGTTTGCGTTTCAATTCCTCGATTTCACCTTTCAGGGGCTCTTCTTCTGCCAAGCGCTTGAGGCGGTTTTCCTCAACGATCTGTCCCGCCGTTTTTTGAATCGGAAATTTAATCACATTATCATGGGTCATGCAAAAATCCTCCTTTTCATCATCGTGCATAGTTCGGGAAGGAAACGAGGAGCTGTTTTGTTGAACTATCGTGTCCCGTTAGTTTAATCACCTATTTGAGTTGAATTCTAAATTTTAACCCAACAGAGATTTCCCACACATAACGGTTCTATCAAGTTCCTTCTAAAAGAATATAGGAATCCTGCCCGCGGTAACGTATAGAATTCTATGTACATTGGTTTATTAACCTCACTCAGTATCCTACACAATGAAGTTATCACGCTCCGACATAATACTGCGCCTGTGCATGCCACAGTTCAGCGTACTTCCCGTCCCGCTCGGTTATAAGCTCGTCATGGGAGCCGCGTTGAATGAGACAGCCTTCGTGAAACACGGCGATGTCGTGACAGAACTTACAGGAGGAGAGCCGGTGAGAGACGAAGATTGCTGTCTTGTTGCTTATTAACTCATTAAATCGGGAATAGATCTCGAACTCCGCGATGGGGTCCAGTGCCGCCGTTGGCTCGTCAAGTACCACAAAAGGCGCGTTTTTATACAGCGCCCGTGCCAGCGCAACCTTCTGCGCTTCGCCTCCTGAAATCTCAATGCCGTCGTCGGAAAAATCCTTATGCAAAAAGGTATGAAGCCCACCCGTCATGTTGTTTAACTTCGATCCAATCCCAGCCAGAATGAGTGATTCTTCCGCCAATTCTGCGTCATAGCTCTCGGAGGCGGCAACGTTATGGCCGAGTGAGAATGAGTAGAGCTTAAAATCTTGAAATACGACGCTGAAAACGCCCATATAGGCCGAATAGTCGTATTCCCTAATATCGATGTTGTTTAATGTGATTACACCCTCTGTAGGTTCATAAAGCCGGCAAAGGAGCTTAATCATAGTCGTCTTGCCGCTGCCATTCAGCCCTACAACAGCAAGCCGCTGGCCGATATTGAACTTCATGCTAAGGTGTTTAATGGCATAATTGTCGGCGCCGGGATACATAAACGACACGTCACGGAACTCAAACTCCAGATCCCCTTGCGGGATTGGTCTGTTTCCCTTGTTCTCTCGCATGTTGTCAGGCAGGTCAAGGTAATCGAAAATTTGGCCGAGATACTGGTTGTTCGTAATAAAGTTGCCCAGAACCGAGACTAGCTTGGCCAACGCGCCGACAGCGCCGGAAACCGCGCCGATATATTGAACCACGCTGCCTAAAGGATACATGCCATATAAGGCGCGCAGACCGATAAAGAGATAGACGCAGCCGCCTAGCACGGCGTTTACAGCCGCTGCCAATGCGTTGTTTCTACCGAATAAGTCGAAAATTCTGTACCAGAACTCCGCTCCAACTGATTTATTATAGTGTTCCTCGATCGCTGACGCCTGTTTATAAAGGCGAATATCCTTGGCGGCATTCTTTGCCTGCATATACTCGTTAAAAAAATGTACATAGGTGTTTGACTTCGGGTTTTCCTCAAACACCGTTTGCTGGATCCTCTCCTCCCTCTTCTTGAGCATGTACGTAAAGGGAAGGATAAGCAGGATGAGAATGATCAGCAAAACGGTAGCAAACGGAGAGGTTATAAACATCTTCTCGTAAGAAGATACAGCCGTAAACATGCCGAAGAACAGTACGATAGACGCAATTAGTTCAAAAAGCGGCTGCAACAGTTCCGGCAAACTGTAGTGCAGGCGAAGAATGCCAAGTCCGTTGCCGTTTGTCTTCGCTTCAATATCCGCTAACTTTTCATTATTCATCGTATCTTCCACTTGATCGTAATTAAGCTGCATGTACCGATTGCCCAGGAAGAAGTAGAAACGCGCCCACAAGGTACTGTTTAAAGTCGTAATCCGGCGAGAGACCACGGCATTTGCAGCTGACAAAACAAATGCAAGCCCTACTGCAAGCGCGGCGTACAGGATAATGCGACTTGTGTCGCGCGCGCCGGCCAACTCGTTAATGATCTGTGCAGACAGGAAAAGTATCATTAACGGCTGTACAGCGTTAATAAAAGAGGAGACGAAAGTTAGTGGAATATAGGTCGGCGTCAGGCGATTTACAATCCCGTATCCGCGACGCAGGTTATGCCAGATGGAGCGCGTCTTCATTCTCGGAAACCTCCCCGTCCTTGTAGTAGTGTGACTGGACGTTAAACATCTCCGCATATTTCCCGCCATGTCTCATAAGCTCGTCGTGCGTGCCGCACTCGGCGATCCCTCCGCCGTCAATGAACAGAATTCTGTCGCAAAAACGCGTGCTTGCCAGCCTGTGAGAGATGTAAATGGAGGTTTTACCCGCAGTCAGCTCGGCGTAACGCTGATAGATTTCGCTCTCCGCGATAGGATCAAGCGCAGCAGTCGGCTCATCCAGGATAATAACAGGCGCGTCTTTATACAGTGCGCGCGCCAGCGCCAGCTTCTGCTGCTCACCGCCTGAGAGCTCAATTGCATCGTTGTGTACGCGACGCACAAGAAGCGTCGACTCCCCTTTCTCAAGCCCACTTACTTTATCCATAAGACCGGACATTTCCAGGCATTTCTTTACCTTCTCGTAATCTGTCTTTTCAGGCGATTGTTGAGATATATTTCCGGCAATATCGCAGCAGAACTGATGGATATCTTGAAACACCGTCGAAAAGAGCGAAAAGAATTCATCTCTGTTATAACGCGTTATGTCGACGCCTCCGAGCGTAATCTCGCCGATTGTCGGCTTATAGAGCCCGCATAAGAGCTTGATAAAGGTCGTCTTGCCTGCCCCGTTCCCCCCGACAATGGCAATACGCTCCCCCGGCTTAATATCAAGATCTATGCCGGTAAGGGTCGGTTCGTTTGCCTCCGGATATGTATATCCAACGTTTCTAAGCGTAATCGCGGGAGGCAGCATGTCTCCGGATTGCAGCTCATGGCCGGCGCCGGTGTTAGAAATATCAGGGACGTCATGATAAACGCGAATATCGGACATCTCGCTTAAAGCACGCATAAGCTCGCTTGAGCTTCTCAATATGCCCGATAACCAACCAGCAACCGCACCAGTGGCAGCAAACACGAGCACAAAATTGCCCAAGGTCATCTTGTCGTTCATCAGCAAATAAATGAGAAACGCGTATGCTGCACCGTCACGGAGGAGGCTGAGCGCTGCATCCGACAGATGAGCCTTCATATCGCCTGTCGCTACCTCTCGTTCTTTCTTGGTGCTAGCAGCGAGTACGTTTTGAAAAATGCCGTTGATTAAGCTGCCTAGGCCATATAAGCGTATATCCTTGCCGCCTGACGGCTCTTTCGATACTTTCTGGATATACCACAGCTTGCCATGAAGCTTTGACCGCTCCTCGCGCGTGTCCATCTCAATCTTGCGGGCTCGCGAGAGCGCAAGCCAATTGATCCCGGCTGAGACAGCCAGAAAGAGAATAATGAGAGGATGTACCGTTACAATAACCATCCCATATGTAAGAAAACCTAATACATTCATTAAAAGCTGTGAAATGTTGCGCGGTATGTTGGAAGCGGGAGAGTGGTTGCTTTGCATGGCGCGCGATGCCTTTTCCCCCAGCTTGGCGTATCCGGGACTCTCTAGCACCTCGAAGTCCATATTAAGATGCTTATGCATCGTAGTTTGAAGGTGTTTCAATATGCTGATTGTACCGACAGATTCATTGGTGATGAGGTCGGCATAGCTCTTCGCACTGCTCAGCAAGGCCAGAAGAAGCGCCATAGCGCCAACTGACAATATAAACCTGCCTGGCGTGACACCTGCTGTAATATTGTCGATGACAATTTTGGGCATAAGGATACTTACAAATGGCAGACCGACACCAACTAGCACCGAGATGACACAACAAATCAGCGTAAGTGGTCTTGCCCGCCAGTGCAACCGCAAGGCATAATTGATGTTTGACCAAGCGGAGTACGCCGCTCCTTTCTCAATTGACACTCTAAATCCCCCTTATAGTATAGTGCAACATCGTGAAGTTCAATGTCGGAATCAGCATAGCACACCCGCGAATGACAACCTATCAAGCATTAGTTGAAATTGCAAGCTCTGGGAGATTCAATTAACGGTAGAATTGGCCATCGTTTGAGAAATCCGTCATACCTAAGGTATTCGTATAGTGATTAAGAAATCCTGCCCGTTAGTTCATTAAAAAAAGCAGGCTATCTAGCGCCTGCTCATCATGTGTGTTATTCCACTATAGTGTCCCGATAGTTTAATCCTCCAACTTCTGAATGGAATCCATTTCGAAGGGGAAGATAATTAAAAACTGGGAGGGCCACTAATCCGTGAGAAAACAAATTTCCGTCTTTTTTTTGTCATTATTCCTAATTGCCATAAATCCATTGGGAATATCAGCTGACTCAATGACGTTAAAACCTCGTCAGGACTCCACAGAACTTCAACTTCAGGATATGCTTATGCTCCTATTAAGTCCAGCAGTCGACGATTCAGTAAACAATTACTACCGAAAATTACTTAAGGAATCTCCACTTGTTTATCCGTATCAAAGCAACATAGTACAAATAGAGAGATCGAACGGATTCCGTGGATTCATTTTCTTGATAACGGTGGAGGTTATGCCTGTTGTAGGACCACATATTGCTGTTGGAAAGGACCGTATAACCTTTCAAATATCTGCGGGACCCACGGTGAATCTAAAAGAATTTCGTCATATCCAAGACTTTGAGTTACCGCCACATTGGCAAGATATTATCCGTAAATAAAAGCTCGGCGTGCTGATTAAGGCTGCCCAGCTTGCACTTTTTCTTTTAATGAATCGAGGTTTACAGTAATATCTATTTGTTCCACTATCGTTCTCCGTTAGCGCAACGAAGCAGTTGAAGGGAGTTCCCGCGGCAGTACAAAAAGACTAAATATTTCGTTTCTCATACTCAAAGGGTTCTTCACACGAGTACATTTCATGAAAAAATCCCATATACGGGATATCGTCTTCCAGGCATTTTATGAGAAACGACAGCTCCTCGCCGCACTCCGGCTCTTCGTCGTTGTTCCGCATTACCTCGAATGCATCTACAACACTTTCCATGAGGTTTACTTGGATAAATAAGGGCAATTTATCCAACATCGAATTTGCGATCTCGGTCTCGGATCTGTACCCCGCGAGGGCTGTTATAAAATAATCATCCATAAACTTTTTGCGTTTTCCGGCATCTGGTTCAAATTGTATCCAGCCCACTCCGTTTGTCCAGAGACTGGCCAAGTCAAACATATACCAACAGTAACAAGAATTATCGAAATCATAAATGGTTATTTGCCCGTTATCAAAATCTATCGAATAATTCCCATCATTGTAATCATAATGGATCATACCGAAAGACTCACGGTTCCTGTCCAATTCTTCTAAGGTTTTAAAAAGCTGTACCAGCTTCTCCTTAAGTAGACATAACGAGTCTGGTATCAGTTCATTGATATATTCGGCATTGTATTTATCAAAAAAACTATACCGGCGATGGACAGGAGTATATCCTTTCGATATTTGGTGAAGATTCCCCAGGACTTTACCGCAATTATAATAATATTCGGTAATCGGAACTCCTTCCCGGTACCGATAATTATTTTCCACAAGCATTTTTCCCATGGCCTTTTTAAACAGACAGATAAAAAAGGTATGATTATCATAAGTTCTCTCTTCCAGCAGATTCCCCTTCAGAGAGTTGACTACATCTGAAACACTTCCGCCATGCTCGAATAAATACCTGACATACTCAAGTTCACCTAGAAAATCTTCTCGGCTTCTGTCATTTATGAAGGCAATTCTGAGTATTTTTGCATCGATGCCCTCCTTCACACAGGTATAAACGACATTACGCCCTCCGTCATGTGCCTTAACCAACTTGATTTCATAGCCTTCTAATCCGTATAACTCTGATACTAATGGAAGTAAATATGCATCACTGATTTTAACAACCTCGTTATAATTTATAATATCTCCTCCAGTCAAAATTCTTGCAACGACTTCCCACACTGAAATTACCACAGAAGAAACCCAAAAATGAAAGAATCCTTCTGTGGACTTAAATGATAACCACCTTGTTTGACATTGATACATCACTCCTTCAGCTTTTTCTACCTTATACTTTACCAAAAAATGGCATCAAAATTCTAGGGAAACTTTTTATATAATAAATTCTTTACCAAACAACATTCTTTTCTCTGAATAATTTGAATTAACGTCTACACCAAGTACTAATAGATTTACGTTATTCTGCCCGTTAGCTGATCGGATTTCCAGCAATGCAAAACAAGCGATGGATCGGTTCCACCGCTGTGCTATCGTTCCCCGTTAATTCAACAAACGCTGCTTATTTCTTAATAATGGGTATCCATATTTCGCTTTTATATTGCGGCGATGCTACATCTTTGTGCTCATTCCAGAGCATTTCCGGCCCTTCACTTAGTTCATATTCCGCGGACGGAAACCATTCGGAATAAATGCGTCCCCAGATCTCTTGAAGCGCACTAGGGAAAGAGCCGACGGCTGTGAATACAGCCCATGTAGAGGCTTTCACCTCCAGCTGGGCGAAGCCATCTCCATCTTTCGTTGTGGCCGCCCCGATGTAATGATCGAGTTCTCCTTTCTCCTCAATCCGCCCTTCACTGAAATTCGTGGAAGCACTGATTAGCCCTGAAGGTTGAACATTCGAAAATCCCTTAATCTTATCAATCATTTCTGGGGTGAGTCCTTCAAACATCGACGCAATCTCCGGATTTACCCCTTGAAATACTATTGGCACTCTTTTTTTGATCCCCACGATGCGAAAAGCCTCTTTTTCTTCAATTCGGTAGTTCATTTCACTTCCTCCTTTGATCGTCAGTTGAAACGTCATCCGCGGGAAGGCTTTGAGAGACTGTCCATGGATCCGGGCTTCCGAGGGAGTAATCCCATGCATGCCTTGGAAAGCCCTAGTAAAGGAATCCGGTGATGTATATCCATATTTCATCGCAGCATCGATGATCTTGATGTCACTGTGGCTTAGCTCGAGTGCTGCCAAAGTTAAGCGTCTTCGACGGATGTATTCCGACAGAGTAATGCCTGCAAGGAATGAGAACATCCGTGTAAAATGATATTCTGAACAGCAGGCAATTTTCGCTGCCTCCCGATAGTCCACACGATCAGTAAGATTCTCCTCAATATAGCTTAGTGCTTTGTTCAGTTGCGCCAGCGTATCCATGATATCGCCTCCCCTCGTTACTCAAAGCATAGCAGAGAAGGTAATTCCCTTCCCGACATTTAGTGCACAATCCTGTAGGGTATTTCTCAGCTCAGTGAACACAAGACAAGTCTGGTAGGAAAGCCGTGAGCTCCTTTGTTGTCTCTTTGAAGTTGGTTGGCAAATCCGTAGGATTGGGTAAAAGGAAAACTTACTGTAGAGTAACAGAAAAAACAATGAGCAGCTGCCGCGGCAGACTACTCATTGTTTTTTCACTAACGTTACCCTTTGCTAAACGATGGGGTAGTGTGTCGCATGGCTGGAACAAAGATCGCACGAACCGCCGCCGATACGGTCAGTTGTCCCGTCTGAATAGGAATGCCATCGCTCATAGTTGTCAGCGTGGCTCTAAACGGTATCGGCTCGGCCAGAAGCGGTAGTTCCCGAACCGTGAAAGGCACGGCACCGATGGTAACGCCCGAATTAGCAGCAATTGCGGACGCCTTGCGTCTCGCATCTGCAACCGCAAGTGCCAGTGCTTGATCCACGTAAGCGGCTTCCTGAGACAATTGAAAGCGGACACCCTGTACTACGTTCGCTCCTTGCGATACGGCTGTATCCACGACCGAACCAGCCGAATCGGCACTGCTCGTGACCTGCAGGAGATGAGTAACCTTGTAACCGCGGAATTCAGCTACGTTGTTCGTATAATCGTAGACGGGTTCTATCCGAAAATCGATCGTTGAGATGTTCTGCGACGGAATGCCAAATGCCTGAAGAGCCGAAACGATACGGCTGATGACCGCTGAATTCATGCTCTGTGCCTGCCGTAGTTCAGATACTTGTGTTTCGACTCCTACCGTCGAGACGGCTTGATCCGGCGACACCATTACTTTTCCTTCGCCAGTTACTTCTATTGTGGCATTGCTGACCATTGCCAAGCTCCTCTCTCACATGAATAGACATTCTAATTACTAGGTTAACGTATGCGACCGCTCCCTGCTCAATGATCTCATTGAGATAAAAAACGCCACGTATACTTTAAAATCATACGGGACGGTTTCGAATATTCGGTTATTACTAAACTTCCCTTTAGTTTAACAAAAAAAGCAGGTAATCCTACCGCCTGCTTATCCATATGTGATATTATCTATCGTTCCCCGTTAATACATCATTGTCAGGATACGCACAAATCCTTTGAATTCTCACCGGTTCAGGCTAAGCTTATTCGATTTACCGGATTCTGGGTGCATCAGGGCTTGATTGCTGGATAACTGCAGTCGATTGAAGATTTTCCCCCAAGAACCATACCGCAAGGCTTGTTCCCCATAGAATGATAGCAGAGTCAAGGCCAACGATGGTCATATAAGCGAGAATCTGATGATCTCCGATTGTAATATTTACAGGGATCAACAACCACGTACAAACCGCATGAAACAAAGCAACCCGCCTGTAATGTAATAAACTTGAAGTCGGATTCCAGATTCAATAAACAAAACAAGTTGAAGTTTAACCTGATATTCGCAGGGGAGGGCATCGCAACCTTTATTGTGGTTGCCATATGCAATGCGGTGCAGCTATTGATTCCAATAAAAAGCGTAATTTTATATTCATCGTTCTCTTACTCATGGAAAATATATTTTAACAATTAATTGGAAAACCGTACCAGTATACCATTCTATGCTTTACTGAAAAAAATGGGTTCAGCCCGAATTTATCCATGTATATGAACGTTTATGCAAAAGAAAAAAGCCCCAGAAGTCTCCTAACAGCCTTCTCATTTTGATAATGTTGATTACACCAGCTCGGCCAACGTCTAAGCTATAGTGTCCCGTTAGTTGAACAAACCAGCATCCCTTTACGATTGGCCGTTAGTGTATCCATGTTCATGAGCAAGAATGTTGATAAGCTTACCAAACGGGTCGCGGACATAGAATCGTCGAACGCCCCAAGGCTCATCAACAGGCCCATATTCTATCGGAAATCCAGCTCTCTTCATGCCTTCTAATGTAGCATCGACATCATCGACTTCAATCGATAGATCAGGCGTAGGCGTTTCTGAGCCACCCTGTGAGGCGAAACTAATTTGAATGCTCATCTCCTCGTTTAAACCATAAGTTCTAATCCAACCATGATCCATCATTAAATCAAGACCGAGCACATCCTGGTAGAAGCATTTAGCTGCCGTGATATCCTTCGTATTAATATTGGCGACGATTCGTTTGACCTTCATTTCAAACCTCCCAGACATAAGCAGATTGTCCTTCATTATAGAATACATTCGACATATAACAGTTAATTCTTCTTTGATATTAACAAATCCCCGTTTACTCCGTTATTCTGCCAGTTAGGGTAGCGAAGGTTAGCACTTGGAAGTCGTTCCTTTATTGAACTATAGTTGATATGCATCGGATTTCTTAGTTCTTGAATGAGCATTATCACCGGTACGAATCAAACCCACAACATCGCCCACTCCTTAAACTGTCGCGACGTTATTATAATTGTTAGCTGTGTTTATTATCTCCACCCTTTATATTACGCCTCCAACTGAGATCGTATATATATTGGATTTAAGGTCTAGTCATCTCAGCAAACACATATGTTCTAATGAGGTGAAACCATGTTCATCAACAGATATTTTCTATTTGTGATTTCTTTAGTAGTAACAACAACTACTTATGTCTGCAAGCGTGACAGACTTCCTTCGAACGAAATAATCCAAAACATAGCTTTCAACAGCAGCATTACCATAGTAATATACAGCACGATCATCATTCTTGATGATTTTTTACCTTAAAAAACTTCTTACTGACCAATATTTCTTCATCCAAAAGTCAAATAAACTTTCAAAGTTGTTGTTCTGTAAGATAACCAGTTCAGCCTCGAAACAAAACCCTTTGACGCCTGTTTTATCCCAAGACCATTCGTCCCCATTTTATCAATTGCTCCTCAGCCTCCATCACCTCTTTTATAGATTTGCTTTCCGGCTTATCTACAGGAGGCACAAACGGATAATCATCGGGATTATACACCACCCCCCTTTATATAAACGCCCCCAACTCTCACATTATTTGGTGTTACTTTGTAAATGTTTGTTTACTGAGGAAAAACAAACAAGGCTACCATCATCCGGTAACCTCATCTTATTAATCATTGTGTCCCGTTAGCGAAACAGGCTACCGTATTAATTATAGGCAGCCTATTTGTGTTACTTATCGAACTATCGTTATCCGTTAGCTCAAAGCTATGTCTTTTTTACCATGTTCTGATTATAACCAAGTACCGCTTTAATCAATACATTCGCTATGACGTTGATGCAGAAGTTTATATAATGGAACAAAAGGCTGCCACTCGGCAGCCCTTTGGTTATTGACATCATTTCTCATTATTGGAACAAAGGGCTGCGCACGGCCACCTTTTCGAATTGATTCTTCCCTTCCCAGTGCTATCCAGGGGCAGATTGTTAAAGGGTTGATGGCTTCTTTAGAATGGTTTAAGGATCATAAGTACGGCTATGGCAATCATAAGCAGCTGTGACGCCATCTCGATTGGTACGATCTTTTTCATCAATCGACCGAGCTCGGAGGGTACTTCATCCCCTTTGCTTTGAATTATAGATACAATTTCCATGATCTTTTTCATGCGCGGCCCGATCAATCCCTCGATCGTGGCGACCATGAGCAGCGATAAAAGGATCGATATATTTAGCCACATTTGGGACAACCCCATCTTCGTTATGATCATAAGCCAAACCCCGGTAATAATAAGTACGGCTCCGCCAATTTTAGGCAGAAGGGCAATCTTGTTCGTTACATCAAAAGCAAAGCGCAACTGGCCGACGGTTCTAGCGGACCTTCGAATAACGGGTACCACTAAAGCGGGACCGATAACAGCGATAGAAGCCAATATGTGCAAAACGAGGATCCATCCAAACAAACTCACCATCTCCCTTTTTGCTCCTTAGCACACCGGAATCTCGCTTTGATAGGCGAGTCCGACCCTTTTCCTCTTAAAAGGCCCTCCAAGCTCGATATGATCCAGCATGCATTTCACGACATCATCATAAGCAACCTCCAGCTCTTGAAGCCGACTGAACAAGTAACCGGCTATATCGACCTCGGATAATTCCTTGATCGTCTTCGGAATTGATATGGGCAAGATTTCCGTTGTTACATGAAGATGAACCGACGCTGGAGGTTCTATCGAATCAATCATAGTTCCCGGACACATAATTGACCAATCAAGCTCAGACTGCAGCAGTCGTTCAAAATTCCGGTTGTGATTTTTATACTCAGGCGGGAATCCGGGCAGATTGTTGCCAATGAGATCAGTATATGGAATATCCAGCAGGCCGGCACCTCCCATTACCCATACCCTCCCGGAAAAACTAGGGTTGATTTCACATTGGCTTATAATGTTATCAGCAAGACGAACGAACTCATCTCCTTGACCTGCATGGCCGGCAGCAATAATAGCGGCGTCTTGATGTGAGAGCGCCTCGCCGACGCTTACTGGGTTTATGATGTCGTCCTCGATCACCTTCACATGTTTGGCGGGACACTCTCCTTGCTGTCCATAAAACTTTTCGGAGTTTCGCACGAATGCGGTCATTTCATGTCCCATTTTACACCCTTGCTCAAGTGCTCTTCTCCCCGTATTTCCCGTTGCTCCGAAAACAATAATTCTCATCGTTTTTTCCTCCTTTTATAATTGACTCCCGATATTTCATTTCTGGATTAACTCAAGCTTAGCATCGTTTAAAAATCTTGATAAGAACCCACTTTAATGTAGGGTCCTTACTTAAAAGTAAGCATTAAGCAGAAAGGGTTATCCATGTTGGTCCACGGCGAAAATCTTAAAGGAGGATTGACTGTAAATAGCAAAAAGCTGCCAGGGAAAATCCCGTGGCAGCTTTTGTTATGAGTCCTTGAATAAATGTTCAAATGAATTGAACTAGCTTTAAGAAGCAGATTCTTCATATTTCCGCTTATTATGGTTTTCTCCCCAAGCACACATGACTTCTGCTACAGGAATCAATGTTTTACCATATTCACTTAGAGAATATTCTACTTTTGGAGGGACGGTGGGGTAGACTGTTCTATCGATTATGCCCTCTCGTTCCAAGTCCCGTAGATGTTGTGAAAGCATTTTTTGAGAAACATCAGGTATAAGCTTTTCCAGATCGTTGAATCGCTTATTGGATTGTATCAAATGCCATAAAATCATTGGTTTCCATTTGCCGCCTAGAACATGAATGATTGTCTCCACTGGACATTCAAGCTGATGAATCATTGATAAATCATCCCCTTACCTTTAAGTAAGCTCATTATCCTAAAGTATGCACTTAACAAAATTTTACTGAATGTTTGCAATGCGGTCAACCAAATAAAATTAATACGTTTTCGGATCCAAAATCGGTTGCGAAGATTAAACGAGGCTAATGAAATGGGGGTTATTCTTCTCTATAACTGCCCGTTCAACGAAAAGCAGCCGATCATTTCGACCGACTGCAATCACGTCTTTTATTCAACTATCGTTCCCCGTTAGCGCAATAACTCACGCTATGCACTGAGGAATCTTCATATCCTTTATGGGCATCTGCACAATCATATAGTAATTAACCTACATACTGTAAACACAGGTTATTTAACTATACGAATAGGGGATGTTTCTTTGTTAGCCTCTACTAATGTGGAAATATCAAGCTCGCTTTATGCATTATCTTTATAAAGAAATGGAGGTATTGTATGACAAATTTTTATTCTTTTCACGGGACTGTCACTATGATTAGTGATTTTTTTACAGGTGAAAATGGTAAAGGCGAAGGTTGTTATAAATTAATATCTGTAGAAGACGGATTGGGAGCATTAGTAAATTTCGTGGTGTCACCCACAACTTACTTTGTAGACCATGTAATGGTGGTAGTAGGAGATCACGTGACTGGATATTATGACGGAAATGCACCTGCTCTTCTTATTTACCCTCCACAATATCAAGCACTTGTCATGGTAAAAGATAGCCCATATCAGAATGTAAAAGTAGATTTTTTTAATAGTGAGTTGGAGAGTAGTGATAGACGATTACGATTAAATATTTCTCCATATACTCAAATAGTATTAACAAATGGGCAACTCTTCTCAAGAAGCCCTGCGAACCGTGATCTAATTGTTATTTACGGACCTGCGACAAAAAGTATCCCCGCCCAAACCACACCCTATAGAATTGTAGTTTTGTGTTAGGGATTATTATAGAAAATATACTAATCGGTATATAAAAACACAAAAGACTCGTCCATTTCGGCGAGTTTTATTTATATTTTGTTCTTAGACCAAAAACTTATTCTTCAGCTTAAAGCACCAGTTATCCATCCTTGCAGCCAAGCTGTCTACTACAGAGGATGGAATAATATGCGCAATTCCTTGGTTCAACTAAACTGCTGCCCTTAGTTGAGAAAAGGCTGCCGATCTGCTAATCGCAAACTGAACAACGTAGCGGAGGGCGTACCTTGAAGTGGTCGTAACCACAGCCTACTCGTCAATTAATACTAAGGAACAGCCCTTACTTCTTATTTCTCTATTTTTCCTCAATGATACTCCGAATACCGGGCCAATCCATCCAAATGTTCGTCATAGGAGGGTACAATTCATGATCTAAGTGAGTTAACCGATAAAAACAAGCATAACGGGTATGCGGTGAGACGTTCGGAGCGGCGGCATGAGCAATTTGGTAATGTACCAGAACCACATCCCCCGCTTTTCCGGTAATCTGTACAGGCTCCGGCATATCCACCGGCGGCATTCCTTTGAGAAGCGATTCTGGACCATGTTCCCTAAAATACTGTTCGTAAATATGGTGAGTTCCCGGCCATACTGTAAAATTCCCCGAATAAGGTTCAGGGGTATCACTTAAGAAAATACCTACTAATGCAGTAAAATTGCCAATCGTACCTTCATTCACTCCATTTAGCGGCGAATACATGCCATCGAGGTGCGGGTTTGGCTTCCTTGGCGGGTCTTGCATACTTGGGAATCGAAGAGCAATCTGCCCACCGGTGATTGCTTTGATTTGTCCTTCGCCAATGACGGACTCCGCTAAATCAGAGATTGGGGTCTTGTTGTATAAATCCGTAATCACTGGAGAATTCACGAGTTCGGGACAGTAGGATTGAGACCTGAATATCGGTATATCCGATACGTTCATTCCTTCGCCAACAGAATGATTAATTGCCTGCACGGCTTTATCAATCATAACCTTTGGAACGACACCTGGAATTTTAACATAACCGTTCTTCAGAATTTCCATCTTCTGCTCATAAGTTAATTTCATGGATTTCTCCTCCCAATCGGAAATGTACTTATAATGTGTCCGTGTATTAATTCGATAAAAATCATCACCCTATGATCCCTGGCAATTTGATGCTATATTGCAATATGTTTGTTTCAAGTTCATACCTTCAGTATTCTGCGCATTATAATAAAATCCTTTATGTAGCCTGTAACTGATTTCGTTTCGATAAGTTATCCTGCCAGTTAGCTCAACGAGACTGCCTATTCATGCCGGCAGCTTCGTTCTCGCGATAGTTAAACTATTATGTCCAGTTAGAGCTTAATGTGAATCTGCGTTCAAATGAGGAGTATATTTCTCCAAATACGTTTAATGCGGACCTATGGCCGAATGTCCCGAAGAGTGAATACAGTATTATTCGAATTCTTTGACTTCCTAGAATCGCCGCCAAACCTCGTCTCTTCCTTGATCTCTTTTACCCATAAATATGATTGATCCATCCTTTGATGATTTAATATCAAAGGATAAATAATAAGAATCAGGGACCGAGCGGGCTTGTCATCCGATCCGTGAACACATTGTTATAAGATGTCCTCGCCTTCGAAGCGCTCCCTAAGTCAGTGGGTTCTCTCCGAATCTTTCCCATAATAAAGGGTACCTGTCCTCTAGGTCTTCTTCCTCCCAATCGAATTCAATGTCCATTGGTACAAATTTATAGCCTCTAGCTTCTAATTCAATTAAAAATTCTGTATGAGTATCATCGTTATACTCAAAATTACCAGTTTTTTGATAAGTATACGCATCTGAAGCCACTGATAATATCTCTTCCAACTGTGGTGCAAACTCATCTTCTTGTAAATAATCTTCAGACAAATATTCAGCTAGAACTTCAGGATTCTTTAATACCTTATTAAATATTTCTTCTCCTCGAGAAATTAGCCAACCCCTGAAGTAATCAAATCCATCATCTGAACATCCTCCCATTATTACAAAAGCTGCACCCCATAATGAAGATGTATATGATTGTTCCAAATTATTTCTAAACTCTATTTCGAATTCAATTATTTCTTCAGTTTTAATCTTTAATAATTCTTTAATTAACCACTCTACTTGTTCTTCATCATGCTTTTTAGAATTAGTTATCAGTTCCCAGAAGATTTTATTCGTCATAAGGATTATCTCCTTAGATTATAATGATTTCTCATTGAGGGGATTTCTTATAACGCCTAATTTGCGAATTTCTCAGAACACTTGTATTATGTTGTATTCGTGAAATCATTGAACTATCTTGCCCGTTAGCTCAATGCTCAACTATGGTCAGTCCGACAGGCTAATGCCCCGATGCTGGAATACTGTGTTAGAAGGAGGTACTTTGGTATACTTACTAAATGGTTAGATTATTTCTATTCTCTTTATTGAAATAATTATTTGCACTCTTATTAAACAAAACTATCGATAGAGTTACTATATATACGATTCTTGGCAGAATAAAGTCAGCATAAATTACTAATGTGAAAAGACACCAAATTATTATTAATGTTCTCCCCAAACTCTTTCCTTTTATCGTTACTACCCCACTTAGTAATAGTACAAGTGAACTTAAATACATAATAATTATTTTAATTATTTTTGACGATGGGAAAATTATAGTCTTTAGTTCCATGTCGTATAATATTCTTAATGTGTGAGAGAAAGCGGTAATTGCAGAAAGAACAATTAATATAATCGAAATGATCGTTATAAGTACTGGTCTTTTATTCACTAATTAGTCCTCCATAAAATTTTAGTTTTCTTTTTATTCATCGTACTTTCGTCTAACGTTTTATTTCCGAACTTTGCAAAATGATTCGATACTTGAAGTATTCGCGAAATCGTTAAACTATCCTGCCCGTGAGACTTGATCCCGAGCGTTATAATGTTCACCCTATTTGTCACGACCATGATTGAGGCTGGTTGGGACTTAAAATCCCGTATAACAAGCGATGCTATGATAGTCAACTCTCCTTAAAGATAAGCATCAGCAGCATCCGTCTTTACTTTGCGAAGTTAAGACTTCTTAAGCCGATTTGAGATAAGCGGATTAATGACAATGTGTATGGTAATGACCAATTCGGATGTCAGGGCTTTGTACCACTTCAACGTCAAAGAAAATGAAATCCATTATGAAATTATGTGGTAAAGTCGCACGATTGCTAGAAGGCTTGGCTAAGAGCAGCGAAACTTATGACCCAGCCAAAGTTTTCTCACAGGCAGCCTGATACCAATCTGCATAATTTGGAACGATATGGGTTTTGGACACCATTCCTTTGCATCGCCCAATGATAAGAACCTTATTGCGCTTGTTGAACATATTAGTCTCGCTGCACTTTTAGAGCAATATGAAGAGTTTCAGGAGATGTTCAAGCAGGTATGTATCTAACCGATGAAGATCTTACCAAAGAAGTCCCTTTTGAAAATGGCTATCATGCAACGATTCGCTGGACAAGGCATATCGCCGACCATGCCCGCCATTATTACGCGAATATAGTCTGCATAAAGAAAACACTTAAATGCAGCTGAATTTCCTTGCTAAAATAAGGAAAATAAGATCTTTTCAAAAAAATCAGGGTAGAAACCCAACACTTTTCATAATGGGGCGTTTTCCTATATGTAACAACAAAATGAATGGAGGCGTTATAAATGGAGGAAATTGCAAAGGCAGAGAGAATAATCGAAAACATGGGTGTACTTGAGTTGATTAACATGAAACCTGAAGATCTCGCGGGAGTTTCGCTAATTCAAAATATTGGTGTCCTGCTGGTATCCGAGACCTTAAATGCATCATTAATGAACATCCAGCAGAGAAATATCGGGATGGTTATTACGATTCCAGAAACTACTGGCAAAGTGAAGGTTCTATCCGGACAGCTCACATTAAGCGGTGATGTGTTTGCGAATCGTTCGGGTTCTCCTGATGATATTCTGGTCATTGCCGGTCAGGCTATCATTTCGAATACAGCTCTTGAAGAGAAGGCGATCGGGTACAAAGAAGTTATCATTACAGGTCAATTACTAGCTCCAAAGGCGATGGAGAGCCAAGTGGTAAACGCGGTCTCGCGACTGTCTGGCCAAATTGGATACTATACTTCGGATGAACCAAGGATGTTTATGGGGGAAGAAACATTCTCAAAGGCATTTTTTGAACTTATTGATGAGAAAATGGCCATGGTGTTTATTGGAAGATTCGAGATGGATTCGGATGTAGATGCGGCCACACTCAAACAGAAGGTATCTGAAATTATCCTCTTAGGCGAGCTATTCGCTCCAAAAGCACTAATCCCGCTGATCCAATTGCTTACTGTTGTTAAACTTGGAGAAATTAATGTAAGAGAAGAATCCGAGCAGCTACGCGAGCAATGAGAAAGGATTTATTCCATGAGCTGTATGTCCGTTATTCTTCGCAAGTATTTGCCTACTTGTTCGGACGAACAAGCAGCAAGGATGTAGCTGCGGATCTGCTACAGGATGTATTCCTGCGGATATGGAACCGAATGGAAGCTGTAGAACAAATGCCTGATGATCAGCGGATGTACTGGATCTTTTCCATTACATCCAATAAAGTGAAAGATTACTATCGGAAGACTTCGAATCAAAAGAAGGCCGAAGAAAATATACGTGGCATAAACAATCCAATACTGGGAGGAGACCTCTCCCAGTTGCTCGAGAAACGCGAGCAGTTTAGAGATCTTGAATCTGCGATTAGCAGTCTTCCAGAGGAACTGCGCTGCATTTTGCTGATGAAAGTCATTGGTGAGATGAACAGCTCTCAGATTGGTGCGGCGCTCAACATACCCGCTGGAACGATCCGCTATAAAATTGCAAGGGCTCGTCAACTGCTCGCACAAAATATAGGACTGCTGGAGACTGAAGCAGCAGGAAGGAGTTCAACCCATGAATGACGAGTTCTTCGAAAAGCTGCTGCCCGTTCATGTGAACCGTCAGTTAGATGAGCTATTGGGAAATTGGGCGGAGCATGTTCGATTGTCGCCAGTTGAACAGGATGATCTTTATAACCAGATTTTCGTTATTAAAGATTTGGATTACGACTGGTGGCATCAGCTATTCGCTAGCATTTCCTTCAAAAATACGAACGTATATGGTAACTCGTGGTTTGGAAAAAATGCCGTATAATAAGGATCGAATGAGGCTGTCGGAGATCTGACGGCCTCATTGTATGAATTCACCTCAGGAGAAAAAGGGATGGAATTAAGAAATTTCCACGATTCGAATATTAGCCAGATTTTTCCCCTATTCTATGAAACCGTGCATAGACCGTTGAACGCAAAAACTTCAAACTGTCCCGCAGGTTCGTCCAGTAATGATAGAGTAAATCACTTAAAGTGTTCAAAATGTTTATTCAAAAATCAGCAACACCAACGATGAACACAATGATTGTCAGAATTATATTCGTTACAGCTTCAATCTGCTTTAACTTATATTCAGATAATAAATTGTATTTTAAGATACTATAAACCTTGCCATCAATAACCTACCTGTACCGCTTTGGTTCCATCCGTTTAATCATCTTAATTCATTAAAGTAATACCCCCTTCAAAATGTGAGGTTTTGGATGAATATACCTTAAAGTTCACAAATTTATTACTTGGGATTTCATTAATAACGCAGTGAAATTGATTACCATTTACTACTATTATTTTAGCTTTATTGCAGAATGTCTTCCCCATTAATATGACCCTCCATGGGCCGGCTACCGTTATTTCGTGATTTAACTTAACTAAAGTGGGACTAACCACATATCATTGACTGACTTCTTCATCATATTAGGCTCCTGTACAGTCAAATAGTTATTAACCCACATAGCATGGAATACGATTTAATTTAAACTTCTTATAAGGAAGTGAAATTCAATGTTCTTTATTCCACAACCGCAGGTATACATGAGGCAACCGCAATCTCCTCCTCCTGCATTCATCCCCCCAAAACCTGAGGTATCCTATGTAGTTGACTGTCTATATGAATTCACTTATGTCTGGCTGCTAAATGGAGACAATTTCTGGTTTTATCCGACTCGTGTAGAGTTTGGCGAGGTTTCCGGGTATAGGTGGAATGGAGCATTTTGGATGTTTTATGGCATTGATCCAAGAATAATTGAAGTCGTTGCGTGCCCCCCAATTCCTACCCTTTTCTGAAGATGACTACTAGGTAGTAACTGCTTATTTTTTGACTTTTGCAAGACGTCTTTCCTGATAGCAATAAAAGGCAGCCGTTCAATCTGCATCGTCTGCCTCCCTTGTTTAATGAACTATCGTCTCCCGTTAGTTTAAAATTAGGTCTAATGTATAGTCGTCACTCATAAGATCTTCCGGCAGAGAGGATAATTGCGAAAGTACTCCAATCTGGCTCTAGAATAGCCCCTGTTTCCTCAAGGGAACAAAATGCCAACTAGATAATTGACATATCGATTCTTCAACTCACGCTCCCTAAGTGAATATTAAATCTCTCCCCAATATAACTCTGTTTCATATATATAAGGTACTTTACCGTTTTTCTCATATCGATTAAATAACTTTTTTAATTCGTCAATCATAGGTCTGTAGTTAGGATGTTCAGGCATTGGAGTATAGGAGGAAGACATTACTCTTCCACTTAGACCCTCAAAATCAAATAATTGTTGTATTTCAAAAACGGACTTCTCCATAGTATTTTCTTTAAAGAATAATTGCAATTCATCTTCCGAAATGTTTTTGTGATTCACTTCGGAGTAATCAATACCATAGTTAAGCAATAAATGTTCTATCCCTTCTAAAAAAGGGGTTCCTTTTGTTTGACGTGTATTCCAAATTAAAATGACCTTACCACGTTCTTTTAGAATTCGTTTAAATTCCATTTTTGTAACAGTACGATCGAACCAGTGGAACGCTTGTGCACAAACTATAAAGTCTACGGAATTGTCACGTAAACATGTTGATTCTGCTGAACCTGCCACAGCACGAAAGTTGGATTCATTTCCAAGTATTTGTACACAAGCTTTTCGCATTTCCTGATTTGGTTCTACTGCAATAACATTAGTACCTCTTTCAACTAGTAATTTAGATAATTTCCCTGTTCCCGCCCCAATATCAGCCAACGTCGAATTCTCATCAAGTTTGACAATATCATATAAATAATCTATTGCGTCACTAGGATATGTTGGACGATATTTCAAATAATCTTTTACTCTGTTTGAAAATGATTGCTTTATGTCCATTACTATACTCCTCCATTTGTTATTAAAAGGATTTTCATTAGACAACGATGTTAACTATGTATCGAATATATCCCAATAGAATCTGCATCCAGCCTTACTTATTACAAAGTTCGCCCTTTAGTTGAAAAACATTAACTAAATCTGAGCCTTTAGTTAAAAGACGACAAAAGTTTACCTGTTGTTTCATACTCCTTCTTAAACAAAACTACCCGTTAGTTGAGCAAGGCAGATTAATCCTCTAATGAAAAACCATGGCCGTCGTAATTAACTTCAAATTGCTTTGCGTGATTTTCAGCTTTCACATCTTCCTGTGATATCTCGTTTCTATTTACTTCTTTTGTTGAATAAAATGACCACTCTGTTTTGCCATTATGCTCATAAGAAATCTGCTCACTAACTTGATAACCTTCTGTGGCAAGTTTTTCATGTAGCTTTTTTAGCTGTTCTTCGCTTTGAGAGTAAAAATATTGTTCGAGTGATACCTTGTCCTCACTCGTCTTTTGCATACTGTTGTAATTACCTGAACAACCAGTCAACAGTATTAAAACTATCAAAATCCCTATACGCATAACTTCTCCTTAAAGGATTAATGGAATCACTATTTTTCCATTTTATCACAATCACATTGAACAAAACTGCCCGTTGCGTAATAAAAAATGGAGTAGCTGCCGACTGCATCTGCTCCATTTTGTGTTTAACTAACGTTCCCATCTAGCTCAACGAGGGAGGAGAGTGCTTCCAGAAAGGAAGAAGCATAAAGGTTACCTTTATCCTTTGGTGTCCATCCCTGTTTCATCGCCTCGATAATGACAGTAGTCACATCCGCTGGCTTAATGACCTTCATATCCAGTGACTTTACATTCGGGCACTCAATCCAATATTCATTAATGTCTGATTCTACACTGACTCTAATCAACTGCCCATTGAAATCGTCGTGTTGCACAGTTAAAACAAGAGACCCTTTGCCTGAAGGAGAGACAACCCATCTATAATCCTCTTGCCCGATCGTTATCTTTCTTGATCCTCTATTACTAATAGTCATCAGTTCAACTCCAATAAGACTTCAAGTACCCGTTATTCCAGTGTTTAATTATCACTTTCATGTTCACCCTTAAAATGAAAGTGCTCATGGTAAATACCGTCCATACCTACCAACTTACCGTTTTTTTTATGAAAATAAGCAAAATTATGGTTCAATGGCAGTTCAAGCAAATCATAATTCATATCTTTTGGTAACCCTTGAATTACTTCTATTGCCTTTTCACGAGTCTCGAAGAAAGCAATTGGAAAAAAGTTTGGAAAACGTCTAACATCTTCTGAAACAAATATCCCCCAAATAACTACTTGATCCAAGGATTCACTCCGTTCTTGATTGTCCATTTTTACCATATTGTAGCACATTGTATTGCGTTAAACTGCCCGTTAACTTAATAAAATGAGCAAGCGACCGCATCGCCTGCTCATCTATGTTTGTTACTCAACTATCGTTCCCCGTTAGCGTAATACGTAATGGCAGACTTAGGGAATGTTATGCAGCGTGAATAAGATGTTTCAGAAGTCTGTACCATCTTAAATAAGATTAAGAATTTTCTTCACTGATCGTTTCCTTTCACTTATCTTCTTTTTTACTCTTTTTTCGATTAAGCAACAATTGGATTGTTATTGCTACCACAAAAACAATTATATATATCGGGTAGTTCTCTCTCATTTCAGAAAGGTTCGATTTAGCTCTTCCTGAAATAATTCCAAGTACAATCAGAATTACGAACCAAGAAATCATTGCAAATGCTGCTATTGTATTTATGAGCTTCTTGTGTTTATGAAGGAATTTGATTTGAAGTAATGTAATATTAATAGCTATTATTACTACGAAAATAAACATTTCCATGATTTGTCCTTCCTTTATTAGCGTAGTTTTCTGATAACGTCATATTTTTGAACTTCACAAAAACCTTAAATGAATTACATATTAGTGAATCGGATTAACTATCGTGCCCGTTAGCGGAACAAGGATCCATATATAAAATCACATCAGATAATTGATGTTTTTTTAACTAACAATGGCATCCCAGATTTGTTTAATAACATGATCATCATTCTCTTGAGGATAAAGTAAAACTGTAAATATTAATGTTATTAGGATAATTATTGTCCATACAGAAGTAGTTCGTTTCAAATGTCTAGTTAGACTTAAACCGATAATGCATATTGTACTGTTTACAATAAACACAGCTGGTAAGTAAAGTATTCTGCCAAGACCAGTATTAGGAAAAAGTGATATTAAACGCAATAATTAGTATTGAGGGCGAGATAAATAACAGATACCTATTAAAAATAGAGTTTACTTCTAACACACTTGCCTTAGTCCATTTAGGTATTGTTTTAAGAAAGGCTTTATTGCAGTTGAGGCATCTATTCGAGTAGGGAATTACAAAAGGAATCAAAGCAATTAGAGCTTCAAAATATATTCCTCCAGTAAAAAATAGGAAGGTTAAAAATATATAAGCGGATAATAATATTCTAGTAAAAATAGATGTGGTTTGTTTTATTTGGTCGCTATAACAATTTGGACAAGTCCTCATACTACCTCAAATTACTTTCACATTATTTGAAAAATTATTTTGCGATAAGCAATTACAATTATTGTAACAAGAAAACCCATTTTTGACATCCACCTTACTACGTTATCCTTCCCGTTAGTTGAGCGGAGGGCTGTCAGGCGACTGCCCTCTTGGTATTGAACTATCGTTACCCGTTAGCTTAACAGGACCGAGAGCCGAATGGCCCGAAGCGTGAATATGGTGTTAGCTAATGGATACGCCTTCTTGAACTACTTACTTATTCCCCTTAATCAACTTCTTAAAAGCAGTGTATTCTTTATTAGATCTTATAAAATTTAATATCTCATTGGCACACTCACTCGATCTCATTATTTCAGTATTGAATTCAAGATCATATTCATTAAAGCTATACACGTTATCGTATTGTGAACCTGCTAAACCAACCTTCCTGTCTCCTCTAAGTTGTTCTCTTCTAGCAAGTTCTTCCTTTGAACATTTAACTACTACGAATATGACAGGGTGATCCGATAATAATTCAATACAAGTATTGAACCATTTGTCATTACCTATAACAGAATCTACAACTACGTTGTTTCCCATCGCTGAATATAGTTTTATTGTCGAGTAGTATAATGAAATCAACGGATTTGTAAGAATTTGATTTACTAATTGTCCATCCTCTGCACCATTTGTTTCAATACTCGGATAGGTACTGTTAATGTAATCTTTATAACTATGAAATAGCCCATTAATAAAATTTAAGCAAGTAACGTAGTAAAGCACATCGTACAATTCTTCTTCAATGGTTCCTTTTATCGTCTGATCAGTTAGCCGCTTATCTTTCCTTAAAACCTCAGCTAACTCGCCTATTTCCTCGATCAATTTAAGAAAGTATGCCTGTTTAAGTTCAGGTTAATAATCCTTTTCCTTAATAATTGACTGCAATTGCTTCAGAGTTAAATCTGACATCTATAATCCCCCTTAGACGACAAGCTGAACTACGATATAGTTCTTGGTTTACTATCTAATCTCCTTCTGAATTCTCCTAACCGTTAGTTCAATAAAACGAGCAGGCTACCACAGCCTGCTCAACATTGTGTTATTCAACTATCGTTATCCGTTAGAATTCCTGTAAAACGAATAATTTTGGCGTTTGAACAAAAACGAGCGCCTCAGTACGATGGGATTATGCAACGGGTCAATAGCCCTTTAAATCCACATCAGGAGGTCGCTCTATCATGAAGTTTAAAGCACAAGACAAGCAAAATCAACTCATTGAAAACATTACCGTTCATCATCTAGTTGTAGGCGTAGATATCGCTCAGGAGGTTCATGTCGCTCGCGCTGTCAGCTTTCGTGGAATAGCCTTAGGCCATCCACTGGAGTTTGGCAGCCATCTTGAAGGGTTCAAACAATTAGGCCGCTGTATTCAGGATTTACTCAAAGCCTACAAGCTTAATAAAGTTATTGTCGGGATGGAGCCTACTGGCCACTACTGGTTTAGCCTAGCACGCTGGCTTATTGGGCAAGGCATTGAGGCCGTTCTTGTTAATCCACATCTCGTTAAGAAGAACAAAGAAAACCGAGATAATACACCATCTAAAAGCGATCATAAAGACACTTTAGTCATTGCAGATATGATTAAAAACGGGTATTACTCCCCCGTTCGTTTTCAGCCGGAGGCATACGAGGAACTGCGTATTCTCATGGCAAACCGAGAAACCGTTACTAAGCGACTCAACGCTGCAGATGAAACGTCACGCTGGGGTTAAGCGAGAGGATCAGCTCATTGCACTCGCTAAGTGCAGCGTCGGTACTACTCAGGCACTCCATGCTTACAAGCTTCATCTGCAGCATTTGCTCGAAGAATACGATATGGCGCAGCGTCAGCTTTAAAAGATTCTCACCGGCTCAAGCATTCGCAGGATAACAAGAAGTACGGAGTATCGAGATACGTTACGCAAAAGGGCTATGAACCGTTCCGTTAGAAAGACCGACCTCCACCTCTTAGTTAAGATGTGACGAAGGAATGAAAGGGCTATGCCCCGTTGAGACATGGGAGCGAGAATCAATAGGGTGAAGTGGAGACGTGCACATAATGGAACAATTGTGGGTGATTTTTATCCACCCTTTATTTCCTCATGCCCATTCCCCCATCTCCCAGCCACCGGCTCTTCCCTCATCCTTTTCTTCAATTTAACTATAGGATGAAATCCTGCGAATTCATGAGTCTGAGTGAGGAAATTAAATCATTTCGAGGGAGCTTAACCCCAAACAGAAAACAGCCATCTCCTCCCCAGCGGACGGAAATGGCTGTTATGACGGTACCGGATGGGTGGATGTGTTTGCCGTCAGCGCGCCTTCGCGAGTTTCGTGCCGCGAACTGATGCCGCAGCGTATACGACAAGCGCTGTCCAGATGAGCGCGAAGCCGATGAGAAGAACCGGCGAGACTGATTCCTTGAACACGAATACGCTCAGTATCAGCATGATCGTCGGCCCGATGTATTGTACGAAGCCGAGCGTGGACAGCGCCATCCGGGCGGCCGCTCGCGCAAAGAAAAGCAGCGGTAACGCTGTTACCACGCCGGAAAGAAGCAGTTCGACGAACGTGGATACAGGTAGCGTCCATGCCGTCGTCTTTCCCACGGTGGCCAAATAGATCCAGTAGCCGAGCGCAACGGGCAGGACTACAGCCGTCTCCGACAGCAAGCCTACAGAAGCGTCTTGTCCGATCTTCTTCTTCGCGAGGCCGTACAAGCCAAACGTCGCTGCCAGTGAGATCGAGATCCATGGGAACCGTCCGTAGTCGATGGCGATGATGAGCACCGCGGCGCCAGCGATGGCAATCGCGAGCCATTGGCCACGGTTTGGCTTCTCACGAAGGAAGACAACCGCAAGCAGCACGTTCAGCAACGGGTTTAAATAATAACCGAGACTTGTCTCGATGACATGGTCGTTGTTGACCGCCCAGATGAAGATGAGCCAATTAGCAGCGATCAGCACTCCGCTAGCGGTGAGTGACAGCAGGAGCGAGCGGCTAGCCGCAATCCGCTTCATGTCACCCCAGCGACGCTGGACGGTGACGAGAATACCCATGAAGACGAACGACCAGACAACCCGATGTGACAGAATCTCGCCTGCCGGCACATCGTTAAACAACTTCCAATAAAGCGGGAGAACCCCCCACATGATATACGCGATAATAGCATTGACCAACCCGTTGTTCATAATCAATTTCCCTCTTCTCACTCCGATGTCTTAATGGATTATACGCCCCGATCATCGTTTAAGTAAAGGGATTAGTATTTTGGCCCAAATAATATGCTACGGTATTGTATCACTGATGGTATCTCGTGAATTTTGCTTCTGTACGCGTCATTATCGTCTCGTCGAGTTCTATGAGATAATCTTAGGTATTTCGGCGGAACGCCCAAAAGGCGGTTTGCAATTGAAGGGCATCACTCATGAAGTGTTGCCGCGAGGAACACACGTGTCCAAGAAAATTTATCACATCCAACACGTAAACGCGTCTCATTCACGCTTGAAACGGTGGATGGATAGGTTGCAAGGCGTTGCAACCAAATACATGGATAATTACATGTTCTGGTTTCGCTTCTTGGAATTGAACAAAAAGCTCGGTGATACAGACAAGCAGAAGAAACTACTGTTGGATACCTGCAAGCTTGCGAATTTTACGACGGTTCAGCAATTGAGAGCATGTTGAAAAAGGTGAATGGAATTTATGAAAGTTGTTCCAATTTTTACATTGAGATGTATAATGGATACAGTTCATTTATGAGTCGGAGGAATGATTTATGAAAATTATTCGGACCACAGATTTTGAGTTAGTTGCAAAACTAAACAAGCCAATACATGATTTGCATGTCTCCTTGTATCCAGAGCACTTTACAGAATACAGCTTTGGAGCTATGCGAGACGCCTTTGAACGATTCATGCAAAACGAAAGTTTCAGTTTCTTCATTGTCGAGGATAACAATGAGCCACTGGGATATGCATGGATTGAAATTAAAAACTATTCCCAAGGCGCTTTCGTTAAACAACGCAAATCTCTATTTGTACACCAGATAAGCATAGTGGAGAATCAAAAGCGAAAAGGATACGGGTCATTCCTGATGAACTACATTTATGATTTTGCAAAATCAGAAGGAATCGAAATGATTGAATTGGATTACTGGACTGATAATGAACATGCAAAGAATTTTTATGACAAACAAGGTTTTGCCGCTTTCAGAGAATACGTGTATAAAAAAATATAACAGCACGAATGGTCAAAACCGCCTTATTATTAAGGTGGTTCAATATTTTCACCTCCAAATAGGTTTAATAAGAATTTTCAATCTTCCATTTACATCATCCTTATTATTAGACGTTCCAGAAATAGGAAAGTCGCACTAAACTGCCCGTTAGTTGAGAAAACGGCAGCCACTTCACAGGCTGCCGTCTCTTCGTGCTTTTGAGCTATCGTGTCCCGTTAGCGTAATCATCTGATAAATAGAGGAATCAGTTCAAGCTTTAGCGGCCTCAAACTCGCAGGGCGTGCTCAATTCGCTTATCAGGCAAGAACCAGATCATGGCAACAAGTACGAAAAAGAAGCCAGATATCCAAGGACTCGCATATGCGGTCAAGGCCGCGATCAAGTAGAGCAAGGGAGATAATTTGCCCTTCCAGTCTTTGCCCATCGTCAGAACAAATGTGGAATCACCGGAATGCTGGTTAATAATCGTGCGCTGAAGCAGCCAGTATGAAAGCGCCGCGAGTAGTAAAATAATACCGTACAATGCCGTTGGAGTGGCTGCAAAATGGCTATCCCCCATCCAAGCTGTCGTGAACGGCACAAGGGATAACCAGAAGAGAAGTAGTAGGTTGAGCCACATCAACCGCCCGTTCATCGTTCGAACCATGTGCAGCAGATGATGATGATTGTTCCAGTAGATGCCGATATATACAAAACTAAAGATATAGCTAAGAATCTTTGGGCCGAGTTCGATCAGCGCATACCAGTCATGGCCTTCCGGCACTTTGAATTCCAACACCATGATCGTAATTATGATCGCCAACACACCATCGCTAAACGCTTCCATCCGATTCGCTTTCAGAATATTTCACCTTTCCTCGCTTCGCGCTTTTTAAACTATTCAATACCAGTAACTTTGAATAAAATCCTTCATATTGTCAAGCAAAACTATCACCAATTTCAATCTTATTCCAACAGTACCTAAACCTCTCTCAACTAGCCGCCTCGTTAGCATTATGAAAAAGGAGCAACTGTCGCGGAGATCTGCTCCCTGGATGGTTCAACTATCGTTTCTCCGTTAGCTTAATCCTCCAACCTTTTCTTTAACATCTGTTCATCGTCTTTAATATAATTACAATGTTCATACGTTCTAATTGCAGCGTTATTCCTTCTACCTGTCAGTACCTTCATACTTTTTACTCCGCGTTCTATAAGGTTTTCTTCCAGACAAGAAATAATTGCAATTGCGATTCCTTTTCTTCGAGCAGCTTCTTCTACATAGAGTTCAGTAATTTCTCCATATGGTTCTTCATAACAAAATGAATAAAAGCTTTGAGCACAGCCAAAACCAACGATTTTACCACTTATCTCTGCTACGGCAATCAATTCGTTACGATTTATATTTAGGCGTTCAATTATCTTAGCTGGAGGTCTTTTTATACCACCGTTAAACTCTTGATTTAGTCTAGAAAGATCTTCAGCATCGGTTAAGGATGCTAGCCGTACACTTGCAACAGAATTCATTTCTAGTCACCCCGCCCACTTATTTTTAGATACATATTCTACCATATTAGCGTAATAAATTTTTGAAGAAAACTGCCCGTTAGCTTAATAAAAAGAGCAGACCACCACAGCACCTGCTCATCAATACATTATTTAACTATCGTTTCCCGTTAGCGTAACTCTCTCTTTGTTAGAAGTCATATGGGTCTACCGCTTCGAAGTCATCTTGACTTAATTGTTTTCTTTCCTGTAGCATATTTAAAAATTCATTTACGGTGTCCGTAAGAGCTTCTTCAATGGAAGTACCGAAACCTACCCCACCCTCGGGTCCATACTGTGTTTTTAATAACAAATTCGTGTAGCCAGAGAAGTTTCCATTACTATCTTCATAAATTTTTACCTTAAACTTAGCCCATGGTGTTACATTAAGCTCCCACACATTAAATTCTGCAACACACTTCTCAAGCTTTGCGATACCCTCAAGTTTCAATTTTCTCCACGTTTCCATTTCATCACTTTTTTAAACAAACTTAAATAACCTTACTCAAGCTTATCATACCGAACTTTTTTCCGATAAAACGCTATCTCGGTCGTTTTACGGTATCCGTTCAACTATCGTGTCCAGTTAGTTGAACAAGATAAAGTGTGTTATTCATTGTTTGGTTTTATCATTGGTTTTCCATCCTTATCCAATAATGGGGTAATTCCCCCTGCATAACCACTCCAACTAAATAAATAATGAATTCCTGTTTCTTTATCTACTATTATTCTGTTTCCATTAGCCACGCCATTTTCTGTAAGGATTTCTTCAAATCTCTTCTTTGAGCCTTTATTCTTCTCTGAGTCTTTATTAAACATTTTTCCGCCTCCATATTCAGTTAGATGTTAACACTATTACTGAAATTTCAAACAACACCTTTTTATACTATGATCTTAGCAGGTAATTATTAAAAAAGTAGTAAAAGGAAACATTTTTTCGAAAACAGCCTATTGCATTAACCTGCCCGTTAGCGTAACCAAACTTCGTTATTTAGCGGAGTCAAAACAAAAAGCTGCCGAAGCTGCCGCGGCAAACTGTTCCTTGTTTCGTTGAGCTATCGTTCTCCGTTAGCTTAACGACAAATTTTGTTTCTGATTGAAAAGCACAGGTATATCGCTGAATTGTCCTATATAAGCTTATAACTCTATATCTTTCCAAACACCATCTTCAAGTATTTCATATTGATGATCATTAGGCTTTTCTTTTCGGCGTATAGGTCTAATTAGATCATGTTGGCATCCTTTGCTTGGGTCATCGATGGACACCCAGTCCGAATTTTCGATTCCAAAATATTGATTGCTAAAGTCTTCTGCATCTTGCAAATCATCAAACCAGAAATCATTATGTGAAGAAGTATCGTGTTTCGACTTATAAAGATACACGTATACCCCGCTATCCTCAGTTTCATGAATCATTACTTTAGGAATCTCATGAGACGGATTACTTTGTGTTAATGCATATTTCCTCAATAGACATCCTCCTGACGATATCCATACTGTCTAGAATCCTAATTATAACAATTCGATAAGTTTGTGGCTATTATACTTTCCAGTCCGTTAGCGTGGAAAAAGGCAGTCGGTTGATGTCGGCTGCCTCGTTGTGGTCCGTATTGTGCTATCGTTCCCCGTTAGCCATCCATGCAGCTCAAGCGACACCACAGATTATCGAAGTAATTGCGTTCTTCCATGGGAGTTCAATTGTCTATATTTAAAATTCCAAAATCTTTTGGGCACATTTTAATACCTTACCCATGAATGCTGAAACTATCACTGGATATAATAATTGGCAGGAGGTGGAAAGGTGAAAAAAGTAATAATAATGAGCTTTCTAATATTAGCGTTTACTATGCCACTTGCTCAGGCGAGCAAATTTGAAAAGTATCCTGATAATGCAGAAAAAAAATTTCTTGGAGCTGACGAATATTATCAGCAAGCGAATCGAAGTGAATATACTGAATATCCAGATTCCGTATTTAAACTTAGAGAGAATGTTTTGTACAAGGATATTAACAAAGTGTTCTCCAATGTACCTAAACAGTTCAATACAACATCTGGAGTAGGTGATGGTGTTGGATATAATCAAAAAAGACAAGTATACATCTTTATTTCCGCCAAATACGTAAATAAAAAGCTTTTTTCTCAACATGCTGTTTTTGATGCAGAGACTGGTCGAAAGATTTCATCAGCCAAATAAATACTTTAATTAAGAGCTGCTTTCGCAGCTCCCTTTTTTTTGCAATTTCACCACGCTCTTCTGCCCGTTAGCGGAGCGGATTGCCAGTATTACAAAACAAGCGATGGATCGGTTCCACCGCTGCGCTATCGTGTCCCATTAGCCATCCATGCCGCTCACGCGACACCACAGATTATGGAAGCAATTGCGTTCTTCCATGGGAGTTCAACGCTTTAGAGCAGCAAATAATCTTAACTTGGTAAAACAATTTGCTCTAAGAATATTTATATTTATCTCTTGTAATTTTTTGATTAATTCCTTGAATTTTGAAATAAGTTCTTTTTCAAAGTCTTCCCAGTGTATTGTCTCGTTGATAATATCTTTTTTCAATGCATTAATAAATAGTTTTCTATTAGTTCGAATAAATGGACCACCATGATTTTCAAAATTTAACTCACTAATGATAAGTTTATTTCCTTCTCGAATGAACTCAAGCCATGTCCAAGAGTTTTCAATATATTTTAATACGACGTAGTTTCTTTTTTTTTGAAGTTGGTAATATACATCGATAAGAAAATCAAAGTGAGTCAATATTAGCTCAGAAAAAACGCGCTTCGTCTCTAGTCCAATTTCAGGAGAAGGATAAGTTAAATATTCAATTCCATTTACGATAATGGCGAAACAACCGTAAATTTGATTATATTCTTTGTTAAAAGTCTGGAGATCAATTGTACGAAACTCAAGGATATCATCTTCAAAGATTTCATATTTAATCTCAAACATTAGAGATCACTCCAAACTTAACAAATACACATATATTACCATGTTTTAGTGTTACAAAATTGAATGTTTACTTTATATTGTTGCGTTAACCTGCCCGTTAGTTGAGCAAGGCAGTCAATCACTTTTGTCGGCTGCCTTTGTTGTTGCTTTATGAACTAACGTTCCTCGTTAGCATTCCTGTAGAGCGTTAATTAGCAGCTTTGCAAAAAGAAGAGCGCCTCGGTACGATGGGAGTACGCAACGGGTCAAAGCCCTTAAAATCCCATCATCCAGGAGGACGCTCTAATATGAAGTTTAAAGCCCAAGACAAACAAAATCAACTCATTGAAAAAATTACCCCTCAGCATCTCGTCGTCGGAATCGACATTGCACAACTAACGCATGTCGCTCGTGCAGTAAACTTCCGCGGGATCGCAATTGGCAATCCGCTATCTTTCTCTAATGATGAAGAAGGATTTCAGGCCCTTCTTCGCTGGATTCAATCGTTGCAAGAAGCCCATAACCTTAACTTCGCAATTATCGGCATGGAACCGACGGGGCATTACTGGCTAAGCATCTCTAGATGGCTATTCGAGAAACAATTCGAAGTTGTTCTTGTTAATCCTCATCTCGTGAAAAAGAATAAAGAAAACCGTGACAATACACCATCGAAGAGCGACAAAAAGGATGCTCTCGTCATCGCAGACATGGTCAAAAACGGTTATTACTCTTTTATTCGTAGCACGCCTGAGGCTTTTGAAGAGCTGCGTGTTTATCTCTCAAACCGCGACTCTGTTGTGACGAGACTCGTAAGCGCTAAAAACCAAATCCATCGCTGGGTTGACGTAGTGTTCCCTGAGCTGCGACAAGTATTTAAGAACCTGTTGTGCAGGGGGGCATTGGCAACACTACGTCTTTTCCCAACGCCTGAAGAACTGAGAAGGCTAGCGCCTCAGGACGTGGTGAGTGGCTGGAAATCCATTATGCAACGTCAACCCGGGAACAAGAAAGCTCAGACCCTTATTGCGCTTGCTCGTCATTCTGTTGGCTCTAAGCAGGCAACGCATGCGTACAAGCTCCACTTAACGCAACTTCTGGCTGAATACGACCTGGCTTGCCAACAGCTGCAAGTCGTAGAGGCAGAGATTACGGCAGTCTTAGACCGTATTCCTTTTGCTAAATCTATGCTTGCGGTCAAAGGGATTAGCGCCATTTCACTCGCAGGTATTCTCGGTGAGGCTGGGGATTTAAGTGGCTTCACTCACGGTAATGCACTGCTTCGCCATGCTGGTCTCAACCTTGCAGAAGCAAGCTCAGGTAAATGGACGGGTCAGATGAAGATTAGTAAACGCGGA
>NZ_KZ614144.1:1750289-2775440 GCF_002884445.1 Paenibacillus castaneae | reverse complement strand
AAGCACGGAGTACCGGATGCATTGAACCAAAGGGCACCGACCCGTAACGTTAGCAAGACCGGCCTCCACCCCTTGGACAGGCGTAACGAAGGAATGAGAGGGCAAAGACCCGTTGAGACATGGGAGTGATAACCTCCAGGGGCAGCGTGGAGAATGCGTGCAGTATATGGAAGGATATGGGGCTTGCAACCTCCCCCTCTATTTCCTCACGCCTTCATGTTGACCTGGTCTTCAACTACCTTTCTCTACTATCTTTCCGCATTTCCGGCAAGGGTGAAATCCTGCGAATAAGCGAGTATTTGTGAGAAAATTGAATCGTACTGAGGGAGTTCAATCGCCTATTCGATCATCGATTTCGCTAATATAACCATCTGCTTCCTAGACAATCGAAAGCTATCCATCTCAATGTAAGTACCATCTTTCACCCACCGTAAACATCCTCCTTGTGTTCCATAATCAAACCTCGCTTCAATTCCGTTCAAATTAACAATCTCACCACTCGAATCAAATTTAAAATTCTCTTCTATAACTTTGGTCGTAATTGTTTTACTACGAACATCTATTATTGTTTCAGATCGCTTACTTTTGTATCCTATCGCTTTATGCTGTTCAATCCCAAACATATAATTGCTTCCTGATTTATCGAAGTAATGGAGTCTAACCTTCGTAATTAGTCGGTCAGTATCAAGAGGATAAGGTTCTTTGATTTCAATCTTCCAATTCGTTAAGGAGTAATGTGGGGTAAACAACTTAAAATCTGTTGCACTTTTTAGCTGATCCAATCCAATATGTGCAGAAGCTATTATTGGATTTAACAACGATATTGTTGTTAAGACCAAAATAAGGACCAGTTTTTTCAGAACCACCATTAGCACCCCCGCATTATTCGTGTAGGGTTTCCCAAGACTGGTATCTTTATCAACGGGTGGTTTTGTTTAGGAATGCTGCCCGTTACTTCAATAAACCAAAAGAAGTGCTACCACCTTCGCAAGCACCTCCACAATCTTAGCCGTTATCCATCCATGCCGCTCACACGACACCACAGGTTATGGAAGTATTTGCGTTCTTCAATGGGAGCTTAATAAACAAGGAGCAGCTGCCATGGCAAATCTGCTCCTTGTTTTGATAAACTATCGTACTGATAGCTTAATCATGAACAAGCAGCCCCATTAAAGGTGGGACTGCTCAATGTGATACGAGACAGTAAACTTCTCTCTATTCCGCTGTTATTCTTCGATTTTAAACCATGGGCCTGATGCTTGAATTACGCTCCAAAGTTTTTCTGGAAGCTCAAGCTCACCAATCTGTGAAGTTTTAATCGTTGATTGGATTTCGGTCTCTCGTCCACTTTGTACCTTTTCAACCCACTCGGGATTCATGATTAACGCGTGGCCAATCGCAGCTAGGGTGAGACCTTTATCTATTCCTTTTGCAACATCATCAGGAGTCACCATAGAACCGGCAGCCAGCACAGGAACTCTGCCTTGTACATGATCAACAATTAACTCAAGATACGTTTTCTCATCTTGACTGTTGACTGGCTTTGAAGATAGAGCTGCTGCCAATGAAGCATGCACATAATCAACGTCTTCTTCAATCAGGCGTTCAATCAATGCATAGGTATCACTCATTCTCAGGCCACCTTCTTCTGATTCTTCGGGAGAAATTCTGTAACCCAGAATAAACGGTTTAGTTGCATGCTTCTTAATTACATTCTTAATCTCCCTGACGACTGCCAGTGGGAAGCGCAAGCGATTATCTAAAGAGCCCCCCCATTCATCCTCACGTCTATTGAAGAAAGGAGAGAAGAAGTTTTGAAGTAAAAACCCGTGTGCTCCATGAATTTCAACACCATCATAACCAGCTTCAATGGCTCGTCTTGTTGTTTGACCAAATGCATAAATCACGTCAGTTATTTCATCATGAGAAAGTTCTCTGGGTAATACTGAAGGAGCAAATGCAGTAGCTTCAGTCTCTACAGCACTGGAACTAACCACCTCACCATTTGGAGTTAATGCCGGTAAAGCTTTGTTCCCTGCATGGAAAATCTGAAGTAACACCGGAGCACCACCGCTTTTCGCAGCATCAGCTAATCGACGAAGACTTGGAATAAATGTATCGTCATAAGCCACGAACTCATTAGTAAAACCTATTCCGTTCGGTTGCACATGTGTACAGCCGGTTATTACAAGGCCAACTCCGTTTACCCTTTTGCGATAATAGCTGACTTCCTCATCGGAAATGGTTAGGTCATCGTTGCTTGCCCAGGTTGTCATTGGAGCCATCACGACGCGGTTCTTGATCGTGATACCATTTTTGAACGCGAAAGGTTCGAACAGTTGATTGTATTTGGAATTCATATTATATCCTCTTTTCATTTGATTTATTGATAACAGTTTAGACTGGAGTGGATCGATCAGAAGGCAAAATCATTGGGTGCCATTGTTAGTTAACCGAACATTCGTTTATTTATTATTAAAAGTATTCCCTCCCCTACCACATTAATGTAGCCAATTCATTCGCTATTATAATAAACGATCGTTCGATTAAAATCAAGCCATTTAAAATCAGAGGGATTGTAATTTCCTTTGTTATGGAATCTGCTCCCTCTGAAAGTCTGAATCAAATTAAGCTTTTAAAGCATCCCAAGTCATTTGAATTAACTCGTTCAAGCTTTCCTGTTTAAACTCTATTTGACCGCCAATATATGCTTTGACAAATTGCATGGCCGGGATAAACATGAACATATGGAGCAGGTTCGTATCCACTTGTTTGAAAACATTTTGACTCTTGCCTTTTTCTAATAAGTTAAAGATCGGCACAAAAAAATCTAATCCCTCTTTTAGAGATAACTTATGAAGCAGAGGTGAATTTGAAAATTGCTCAAGAAATAAAAATTCATCTTTATTGGTCAATATAAAGTTTATATACTTTCTCAACGCATGCTCGAAAGCGGATTGTAACGATAAAGAGTCATCGTACTCATAGAACACTTCTAGACTCATCTTCTTTTTGATACTCAAATACAATTTATTCAGCATATCCTCCTTGTTTTCAAAATAGACGTAGATCGTTGAAGCAGATACACCGGCTTTTTTCGCAATCTTGGACATCGAGGTTTCTGATAAACCATGTTCATTTATCAGATGGATCGCTGCATTGAAAATGCTGTCGCTTTTATTTTCATCTTTAAGTCTCATGTACCTATGTTAAACGATCGTTCGATTAAAGTCAAGTTACTCCGAAGTACCCTGATCGCGCCTACTTGTTGAACTATGCTGCCCGTTAGCGTAATAAAAAATGGAGTAGCTGCCGACTGCATCTGCTCCATTTTGTGTTTAACTAACATTACCCGTTATTTTAATGAGAGCTGTGGAAAACAATACATGTTCTTGTCCCTAATCGGCAAACAATATATGATCTTTTCATTAACTTTTGACAATAGCATCGTTTGCCGATTTTGAGTACAGTTTTGCTCGATAAAAACGTGCCCACCAATATGGCTGCACGTTTTTTAAAACTAAGTTTTGATATTATATCGATCAACTCAAATACTTACGCAAACCATATCGTTAATCGTTAAGGCATGCCTTATGCAGTATTTTATTTCCTAACTTTCCATATTCCAGCACATTGCCCATCCTAGCAAAGAGTCGCCCCGATAGGACGCTCCGCATCATAATTTCTCAGCATTAAGTTCGATAATAGGACAGCACCCAGCAAACGCCGTTTCGGTCGGTAACGATGGCCAGTAATCCGTTAAACGGGGCTTCGTACATTTCCGAATTAATAGTCCCGCCGGCCGCAAATTCTTCGTAAGTCCTTCGGAACGCTTCCTCCGTCTCGATTCTCAAGAAGACTCTCACGTAATCGCCTTTAAGTACTGGCTTTGCCGCTTGAGTATCGGCAAACTTAAGAGTTGCCCCCTCTACATACAGGTCCGCGTTAAGCAGCTCTTCCCCTTGCTTGCGCAGAATCGCAATCTCGCCGCCAAGAACGCTTTGATAGTACTTGATTTCATCTTTGCAGTTCTCCACTACGATAAACGGAATCGCTATCATCATTTACATCCTCCTAAAGATTATTTGATCATATTTGGAACGCGCGATTTCAATGGCATGAGCGTCTTCTTACTCGGTATTTAATTAAACGGACACCCAGCCCGAATCGGGATTCATATGATGCGGCCTTGCCTTCTCTTCTTCAATCCATCGATCGCGTTCGGATTTTGGCATGAGCAGGTCAATCAAGCGGTTACCGTGAAGATGCACGATCTCATTGCCGTTCAACTGAAATTCTTACCCTCCGAACCGATGAGGGTGCGTCGTAACGCTTGCCCAAGTCAACAGCTCTTCGGTCAAGCCTGCCCCTCCGTTCCCGCTCATCCCTACGTCTCCTCCTGCTCGCTCAGATTGCGAAGCACGGTTTTCAGCAGGCCTACCAACGAGTCATACTCCTCATCGGTAATGCCCTTCCGGGTTTTGTTCTTGACGCGGCCCAGCGCTTCCTGTACCTTCGGCACCACCTCATGTCCCGATTCTGTCAAATAGAGCAGTTGATAGCGGTTGTCGGCGGAATCAACTTCCCTCCGCACGTATCCTTCTGCTTCCAGCTTGGCAATCGCCTTGGCGGTAGTCGTCTTGTCAACGAGCAGCTTCTCACTTAGCACCTTCTGCGTGATTGGCTGCTGAAACGCTATCGCCATCAGAAAAATATACTGTCCGCTTCCGATTCGATATGGCGCCAGCTCGGCTGAGATCATTATCTGCATGTGGCGATAGATAGCTGAGATGTATTGGCCGTGCGATTCCGTTGCTCCCTTGTCATTTTGCCTCCAATGCTCGCTCAGTTTACTCCCTCCTTAAATAGGATGTTATTGCAACTAATTTCACGATACGCCATATAGGATGCTATTGCAACTATTTTTTTGTAAAACTCATCCGAGTTACTGGATTTCAAATATGACGCCACCTAGTTGAATTAAAAAGTCCGCATGACAAAAAGGCAGGGAAGTCACCGCAACAGGGGGGCCTAGCCTTTCTTATGTCTGTACAGATACCGGAGAAAGTGAAGATATTGCATATTGGATGAAAAGTCGATGTCACCACCACGCTAAGCTGCCCGTTAGCGTAATAAAAAATGGAGTAGCTGCCGACTGCATCTGCTCCATTTTGTGTTTAACTAACGTTCCCATTTAGCTCAACGAGGGACGAGAGTGCTTCCAGAAAGGCAAAAGCATAAAGGTTTACCTTTATCCTTTGGTGTCCATCCCTGGTTCATCGCCTCGATAATGACAGTAGTCACATCCGCTGGCTTAATGACCTTCATATCCAGTGACTTTACATTCGGGCACTCAATCCAATATTCATTAATGTCTGATTCTACACTGACTCTAATCAACTGCCCATTGAAATCGTCGTGTTGCACAGTTAAAACAAGAGACCCTTTGCCTGAAGGAGAGACAACCCATCTATAATTCTCTTGCCCGATCGTTATCTTTCTTGATCTTCTATTACTAATAGTCATCAGTTCAACTCCAATAAGACTTCAAGTATCCATTATTCCAGTGTTTAATTATCACTTTCGTGTTCACCCTTAAAATGAAAGTGCTCATGGTAAATACCGTCCATACCTACCAACTTACCGTTTTTTTATGAAAATAAGCAAAATTATGGTTCAATGGCAGTTCAAGCAAATCATAATTCATATCTTTTGGTAACCCTGGAATTACTTCTATTGCCTTTTCACGAGTCTCGAAGAAAGCAATTGGAAAAAAGTTTGGAAAACGTCTAGCATCTTCTGAAACAAATATTCCCCACATAACTACTTGATCCAAGGATTCACTCCGTTCTTGATTGTCCATTTTTACCATATTGTAGCACATTATTTTGCGTTAAACTGCCCGTTAGTTGAGAAAACGGCAGCCAGATTCATGGCAGCCGTTTCATCGTGTTTATTAAGCTATCGTTACCCGTTAGCTTAAGGAAGCATCTGCCGTCTTAGACTTTATTTTCTTTCAACAGATGGCGCGACTGTCTGGAATAGCAAAATTCAATTAATGAGCCGCTATCAAAAAGAAAGTATAATGTGTTAAGACATCATCTTTAAAAAATAATCTAACAAACGGGTAGACATCCGTTAGTATTGAAATTTCTCTATTTCCATTATCTTGAGTAACATATCCAGATGGTCCCCAAGTATCTTGCTCAGCATCTGGATCATATTGACCATAAAATACACCATTGGCATTACTTTTCCAATTCTCATTTTGAGGGAAGAGCGCCATTACCTCTTCAAAAGTATCACCTACACGAATTCCTCGTGGTCCCGGATGATCCCCAAACACATCAACTACTGCCGGTGTTGTTTCTATAGAGCGAGCATCAAAATAGATATATTTAACCACATCATTGGAAAAATACGTTTCACCGCCAAGGTCATTTACCTCTTTTTTAAGCCCGAGCTCTGCCATTTGCTCTTTAGTCCAATCCGAGCGTATTAAATCAAAGTCAAATATTTCTTGTTTAGTCATAACTTCTGGAGAAGGGATATTTGTTTCAGATGGCGCCGTTGTGCTTGTTTCAGAAACCGCTGTACTTTCTAGAGGAGATGATGATATGTCCGATGGAGTGGGACTAGTCTTCGTGGATGAATTAGAACTGCAAGCGCTTAAAAAGATTGACAACAGCAATAAAAGAATAATATTTTTATTCATTATACACCTCCAAGCTATGTTTGTTATTATTTTGCTTGGTTTGAATTTTGAAACTTCCTTTAGTTATTGATATGGCATACTCTTAGTTTTTTCACGTCTAAATATTTCATCATTTGGATATATCAAACAGTTTAGACGTTACGCTAAATTATATTGTTGCATATCTAATGCGGGAAATTTTATTGCGTTAAACTGCCCGTTAGTTGAGCGAAGGCAGCCAATCAATTTTGTCGGCTGCCTTTGCTGTTCCTTTGAACTAACGTTCCCCGTTAGCGTAATAGTTTTCCATCTTTTTCAGCCTGCAATCATTAGAATTCAATTCAATTTCTCGTTAGTTTGTTGATTTAAAGTATTTTGATAAAATGCCCTCTAAAACTTGCTTATAATCGTTTTTATTATAAGAAGAGTTATCAACTTTTATCTTGGTTATGTTTAAGCGGTTAAAAATTTCTTCTTCTAGTTCCCTTCTTGCTTTAAGAACCTGCAGCGTTCCATCTAACCCTTTGTAATTTTGTTTTTTTCCATAACCTTGGTTCGTATAATATTCAATAAATCCCTCTGACCATTCCTGAGGTCTTTCATTTACAGCTTTTCTGAAAGAATGATCAAGATCGTTCTGTTCTACGTAAATCAGCAAGGGATTCAGGCGCTCCACAATTGTTGCTAGTTCAATAACGTAACTTATAACGTCTTCCTTCTTCGCACCATGTTTAATCATCCCCATGGTTACAGGGTTTTGTATAAAACAACAATCAAAAACAAAGGTGTCTGCGCCATTCAAAACACGATCCGCAAACTTCTTCCATCGTTCTGTTATCAGTTTCCTGTTTTGATCTAGCGACAACTCATAAATATCATGTTTGAAAACTGCATGAAGCAATTCATCTGGAAAACCTGACCCGTATTCATTTTTTATTTTCCGATATTCTAGGAAGTAATCGTTACCTTGTTTAATCATGAGATTACTCAACAAATCTTTAAACTTTTCATGGGTACTCAATAATTCATCGCATTCATTTTTCTTAAAGAAAGCGACTCCATCATAATCAACAGGATGTTCCAGATTTCCTTCTAAAAACAGCTTGGATGTAATGTTCATTTCCGTAAGAATTTCATGAACGAGTTGAGCAGTTGTTGTTTTCCCGAATCCTGGCAATCCCTCAATCAAGACTAACTTCGATCTCATAATAAAGTTCCTCCATTCGCTAGTAGGAGGATAAGCAGGTAGGAATCAATAGAGACGCGGTTTCCCACGAATAAAAGCGGATACCATCAGGTATCCGCAGCATGGGTTTATGATACACCTTTCCCTGCATACCCTGTAAGATTAAAGAAAAGCATGCCTAATAGAATAGTGTAGTCACTATTACAGGCATCATTTCGATTGTTAATCTTTACAGAGTAATCCACATGATAAGGTTTATGCTCCTTTGTTTGCATCTCTATTGCCTAGATTAACATTAAGCATAGATAAATACAATCAGGGACTTTCTAAACAAAACTGCCCTCGTTAGCTCAACGAGGCTGCCGTTTCATAACGGCAGCCTCGTCCTGGTGATTGTTATGCTATAGTGTCCCGTTAGTACAATGACTTAACATTTCTGAGATAAGCTTTTTCTGGTCTGTAACTGCAAGATAATACAAAAAAGGCTACCTCAAACATCATATTGGATGGTAACCTCCGCCTTAATCCTTTATCATTTATGGTTTTGGCATACCGTAATCACATTGAAATCATCATCACGCATGTTGAAATATGATACAAACTCATTCCGGATAATCCCACCATAAATGATTTGGAATCCTAAACCTTCTATTAAAGCTGCCGCTTCATCAATATCATCAGCCGGCACAAAGCAAAGAGGTGGAGCTTTATCTGGAATTGGAACATTGTCCATTCCATTCGAATCGATCATAACGTCCGTTCCGTTCGGCAGATGTAGGATATGCATGTGACCGAAACGCTCCTGCTGCTCGCTTGAGAGGTTAAATAGCCTGCTGTATTGCTCTGCCGACTTTTCAAGATTTCTGGACCAAAGAATTACAGAACTGATCTGACTCCGAATGGGATTCTTACGTTCTTCTATCATTGTCGACTTCCTCCTTTTTTTTCTTTAAAAGACTATATTTACTTTTTTTAGCATATTCCCTAGAATAAATTCGTCTTATAGAAAGGAATCCCTGCATTGTTTTAATGCTTACTTGAGAAAAATAAAACTTGCCAATACGTGTGGTATTACTCTCCTACTATACTGCCCGTTAGTTGAGCGAAGGGCTGCCACGCGTCAGCCCTCTCTGTATTGAACTATCGTTCTTACGTTAGTTTGGTCGATTATAAACTATAAATTCCATCTCCTTCTCTAGTTAATACCCGCTTTTCAATGGGGAGCCGTGAACTTATATTGTTTTTCCCACCTCGTTCAGGATGAACCATATCAGCCACTTCCGTTTGACAGCTTTTCCACCGAGGTCCGTAATTACTTAAAATCCAGTCATCGATTTCAGTGTAATGTCTTTCTCCTCCGAGAGTGCGCATTGCATCTATTATTGCTTCATACAAAGTTATCTTCATAATTATCCTTCCCCTTACGTATCACATATTTCTCCGTTAGCTTAAGCTTCGCAGGGCATCATACCATATTATTTTCAGGAAGTTCTTCTTCTAATGGCGCTCTTACTAGGTCGCGGAATTCTTTCTTACAAACGCCGTAGAGCTTGTAATTTTCTCTGGCTTGATTTAATGGAATGTGGTTTGCCCCAATATTTTTATTAGGGCGTTCTTGTGCAATAACATCGTACTGCCAGAAACACACATCGCAGATATCCACGATAACTTCATTTTCACTTTCAATAGTATAGAATCCGCAACAAGGACATTGTAGTCTATTCACATAACAACCTCCTTATTTCAACAAATAAATCATACCACATATTGGAACTAAACTGCCCGTTAGTTGAATAAGCAATTATGAATTCTTTATTTTCAATAAGTCCAGTTCATAACCTAAATCATATTGAAAACGTTCATCCCATTCATCTGAATTATTTACCTTGATTGGATATCTATTTTCATTTAAAAGATAATGCTTCATTTGTAAAAAGCTACTAATAGGAAAGTCATTTCCGTACCATTGTTTTCTATAACCTACAAACCCGTGCTCACTTAAGATTGCTTCTAATGTTAATACAATCTCATGTACAAAATCATGAAATATGCATTCCTTGTCAATGAGCGTCTCTAATGGTAATGTTTCTATTCCATCCTTAAATAAATCAATTTTTATTCTAAGTTTCCCCTGTTGTTTCATTTCAAAATACCAGCGATGTATGGCGGGTTCTGAATCCCAACTGAAAATCACCTTATCTTTAAGTTCATCTGGTTCTACACATTCTGGGATTAATGATTCAACTGCTCTGACCAAATCTAAAAGTGGTTCAGATAAATAACTTGGTCTAATATAGACTCTAACATCATCTATTTCTAGCTCAGCGTCGGACCAACCAATGCTATGCAGTTTATAAGTAAACTTCATCGCGATGCTCCCTTCTTAAAATTGTTATAATTATATGTTTGATTCGAATATTTCAGCAAACGTTCCCCATTAGGTTAATCACGCTTTCGTTTTGATAGATACTTCAGTAGCAACATTCGAGCTTCATCAAAGTTCTTGTACTCCCGACTAAATGCCTCGTAATCGCTGATTCTATCCTCAATAAACTTGTATTGTTGAAACCAACTAAAGAATGACAACTGTAATTTTTCGATTTGTTTTTGAGGAATATCTCCTGTCTGACCAGCTAAAACGTAACTTAAAGTACCCACAATATTCATGCAATATGTGTTAAAATCTCCGGTTAAAGAGTTTTTATCATCCGCTAGCTTCATAAAGTCAGAGCGAAAATCAACCTGTATTCTATCAGTGTCCCTATACGGGAAGGGATTATCTAATTCGATACTTGTCAATTTTTGAATCACATTATCCGCAATAGTTTACCACCCCGTTTTATCCATTTCTTATATAACGTATTTCGGTGTACTACTCAAGTATTCTGCCCGTTCGTTGAGAAAAGGCTGCCTTGATGGCATTGAACTATCGTTTCCAGTTAGCTTAGTAAAATATCTGGGTAAACTCTGATAATTCCTCACTCCTTCATGGTCTTTTTTGTTTGACAAAAGATAAAATGATCACCAGGATTCCAAACGTGCAGATGATCAGCACGGTAACCCCGCAGCCACAACATGCCGTTAATTCGTCTAGGATAAAAGCCTTTCGGAAAATCATCGTCTTCAGATAGTATCTCCGATGCTATTGTGATGGAGCCAGCTGGAGCTTGATGTCGCCGTAAAGGATTCCCAAAATAACCTTCAGGCTGATCCAGATACTCCAGTCTTAGGTGAGGCGCCAGCTCAAGCGGACACAATTCCAAACCAAGTTCGCTCGCTCTTTTAATGATCTGAGCCGTAGTAGCTCCATCATGAAAGCCAAGGTCGCCAACGGTTAGTTCAACGGTCTGCAGGCTGTACTTTGTATCAGAAGTCGTAAATTTATCATCAGCTAATAGCCTCTCTCCAGACTCATTCATATAGATAGAGTATTGTTGCAATTTCTCTATAAGCTGCGATTTCGTAAGTCCGCCAACCTCTACTGTCCTTGTAATGATTTCGCAATTGGGATATATTTTCTCATTTTCGATACGCATTCATCGTCACTCCTAATAAATTGGGGACATAGGCTGAAAAACCGATATAATCGATTGTATTTAAATATTCTACACTTACCCATAAATTTCCTAGTCCCACTAATCTGCCCGTTAGTATAATAAAAATGAGCAGGCCAACATAGCGCCTGCTCAACATAAAGTGTTATTCAACTATCGTCTCCCGTTAGTACAATGAAGTACGTATTCTAAAAGTAGCCAAAGACTAGTTCGTCTCATATTTTATAATCAAGATTGTTGTAAAACCACCTAGAAGTAAACCCAAAGAAATATATCTAATTTTAAAAATAAATCTAATCAAAACAGCTACTATTATTCCAATAATGGAAAATGCAATTGCTAAAATAAAGGCACCAATAACTTCTTCATATCCACTTTCAAAATCAAATAGAAGAAATAATGAACTATACGGAAGAGTCATAACCTAAATTTATGAAATTCGCAAACAATTGGTTCACTAAGAAAATTCGCTATTCGATTAAACTATCCTGCCCATTAGTTTAACAAAGAAAGGGAGAAGATGCCGCACCAAACTACTCCATGTTTGTTCAACTATCGTGTCCCGTTAGCAGAGTAACTTGGTTTTTCAATCAATAACAACTTTTATTCTTTTTAAATTTTATTAGTTCAATTTGTTGAATAAAACTCGTAATTACCACTATTGTTAAAGAAATTCCGAAACTCCATTTCATAACTAATAATGTTTCTGTATCAGGATTCATTATGTCTTGAGAAGAAAATCCCCAATTTAAATAATGTAACACATACGATAAAGATGTTGCAGAAAGTATTAACACTGTATTCTTAAAAAAGAGATAATTTTTTCGCTCTATATTATACCATCCATTAAAAACGACTTGTAAGAAAGGTATTATAAAGGTTGTACAAATGGTATCTATAAAAGTCATAACCCATAAATAGTCAAAGCGTGTGACAAGTAACCAAATGGGAAGGAACAACAAATGATATATTACTACTGGAAAAAAATTAATAGTGTATATATTATCTTTAATTAAAGATTTCAATTTATTAATATTTATCACCCACTGTCCTTAATGTCACGACCATTGTAAATAACTGTTTCGAGTATATATTCTCCAACCCAAGGATAAATCCTTACTTACTCTATGACTAAGTGTAACACAGCAATAATTTCAGAATAGTACCATCATTTTTTAGTACCAGACTACGGTATCGTACTACGTTATCCTGCCCGTTAGCGTAATGAACTAAATTTTAGCTTAACGAGGTACGAGTTTGTTTTCGGAAATGTAGAAAGTTAAATTTTTACCTTTCCCCCTTTGGTCACCCTTATATGATTGCCTCTGTGATGATCGTGGCTACTTCTGCTGGTTTCACCAACTTGTTATTCAGTGACTCAATAGTTAACCACTATTAAATTGAATGATGATGGTGGACGAAGGACTGAAAAATAGTAATCCTCTGCCGAGTCCCATCGAAGATGCCATTCCACATCGTCAGTACCCTCTCTAATATTATGCCTATTGCGGCGTAGTTCGGGTAACACATCCACGAGAATTGTAAAATCGACAACATCGGATAGTTCAGGGAGCGAGCTATAAATTCCCTCGAGAATAATTACCTGTGAAGGCTCATTTGTAACTAAGTACGGTGCCAAACCATTCCCAGACGAAAAGGAAAAAGGGTGATATTCTGCTTTTTCACCTCTAATCATTGGTAATAATGCCTCAGTTCGCATACGCTGCCAATTAATACAATGGCGACATTTTTGCTCCGATGTATAGGAGTCCCATTCATCGTTAGTGATAGTCGCATCGAAGAAGTCATCGTACTGAATCACTACTGCACCCAAGTGCGAAGCAACCTCAGCAGCCAACGTAGATTTACCAGCACCACTCCCTCCATCCAAAGACACGACCAAAGGAATGGTTCGTCCAACCAGACGCTCCTTAATAGCAGAAATAATGGACCGAACAGCTTCTTGTGATTTATGTGATAAATGGTTCTCTTCCACATCTACTACTCCCTTACTAAAAAAGATATTTTGAATTAATTGTAGCTGCTTATAGATATCATGTGAATGGAACAAATATCTTAAGTTATTGAATCTTGTGTGGGTGGTGTTTTAAGCATAACTGCCCGTTAGCGTAATGAACTTTATGCTCAACCTTTCCAATACTTGATTAACATAGGAATACCAAATTGCCTTCTTTCAAAGCAGTAAATATTGCATCTGCGACATCGACTGACCTTTGGTCTTGAGCAACTTCCTCCTCAAAATTATCCTCAAATATCGAACGGATATGTTTTTCAAGTTCAAACGCATCCAAGTCATTAAGATGCTTAGTAATATAAATCGTAATTCTGCGAATCTCAGACTCATATTCGTCTGGGGGACAATCCATTGCTAATAGTCCAAAAGGATCCCATTGATCAACGAACATTTTGACAATTTGAAAGATTGGAGCAGTATCTATAAGAAGGTTGCTAAGATATCTTTTTTCCTCGGCTATTTGGACTTTAGCCAGATTTAATCTTTCCTCAATCGACATGGATTTTTTCATAAAGCACCGACCGCCTACCCTTCACTAAGACTTTTTCAAATTTACTTGGTCAGCACACTGCACTATCCTGCCTGGTAGAGCAATGCAAAACAATCGATGGATCGGTTCCATAGCTGTGCTATCGTTCCCCGTTAGCTTAGCGAACAACCTGATTAAAACTAATATCTACAGCTTCATCAAAGCTGTATTTCAGGTAGTTCTTTACATATTCAGAAAAATCATTAATTGTTACCCAGTTCGAATTGTCCGTTCTAATTGTGCCATTCGTTTTTTCAGCGCATAAGATGGCAGACCTATAAAAGGCCCGTTTATCTACAAGTAAGGCGTTATCATCGATATCAATCATGATAAGTTTATTATTCAGTAATTCAAAATTGTTGACCTTTGGATAACATCACTCCAGCGATTATCATCTATCCATTTATCCCATGACAACATTAAAGAATTATATTCTTTTAGGTCTAATGCGTGAGATACACTCAATGCCTTCTCCCACATAACCTTTTTTAACTCGTCTACATTGGGCAAGGTTTTTGAACTTTTCATGTTTATATATAATTGCATATAAATCCCCTTTTTATTTCAGATCGTCTCCAACATTGCTATTCTCAGTTTAGCTAAGTCTAAAGAAACTTCATACAAAATTCCACTAATCTGCCCGATAGCTTAACGATCGGCCTAGGCACAATAAATGAACTGCACCCCAATTGTTAGACATCATCTAACATTGGAGGTAAGTTCATTAATGGATTTGGCTTCTTTTTTTGTTTTACTCACTTTTAACTCCTTAAACAGACCGGATATACGGGTCGTCGATGCTAACGCGCCGTCCTTCCCGGTTCGATACATAGCTTGCAAGTACCATGCGAAGCGATGTCCGACCTTCCTCCGCCGTGGCCAACGGCCCCCGCTCACCATGAAGGAATTGGGCGATCGGTCCGGCCAGTCCGCTGATGCGGTACCCGTGATTCGCCGGGCTTGCAATATCACTTTCCTCCCATACACCAGACTCCGCGTAATACCGCTTGAGTCCCGTTGCTCCTTCCGGCCGTGGAACGTTGCAGCTGGGAACATCTCCGTAGTTCTGCACGATCGTACCTCGTTCGCAGATGATCTCCATCGTGTTCTCCGCAGCTGTGCAGGTGAAAGAGCAGCTAACCTCGGCGAGCGGTCCTCCCGGATACCGGAATATGGCGATCCCGTTATCATTCGGGATTCGTGGGTTGTACAACGACGCAATCTCTGCGGTTACTGTCTCCGGCACGCCGAGTAGGAAGTGGAAGAAATCTATTGGATGTGAGGAATCGTCCGCCCAAATATCTCTGTTATGCTCGGGGTCAACATGCCAGGAATCGGCGAATGTCGGGTTCAAAGCCATGGGCAGCCCATGTCTACGGCGAACTATAAATACCTTGCCGAGCTCCCCACTTTCCAGCCATGCCTTCATTTGCAGATTCTGCGGGTCTACCCGCATCTGCCAGGCGATTGTAAAAGGAATGCCGTGCTGTCGCACAGCCTCCACAATGCGATCCGCTTCGGCGATCGTCAGCGCGATCGGCTTCTGCAGTACGACCGCTTTACCGTGTATAGCCGCCAGTTCCACCAGTTCTGCGTGCATGGACGTTTCAGAAGCGATCACGACCGCACGGATATCCGCCCGGGAAAGGAGTTCCTCCACGCTATGACAGATCTCCAATCCGTATGATTTAGCTGCCACTCCCACTCTTGTGGAATCATGATCCCATCCAGCGATCACACGCACGCGATGCTCCGGTTGATTCCACTGTTCGCAATAAGCATTGACATGTCCGTGGGCAAAACCCAATACGCCTATTCCAATTGTTGTATTCATTGTGTTCCTCCATTCTGAAAATTTAGTATGTAATAGATTGTAATAGGCATCTCGGCATCATATTACAAAGTCTAGTAACTTCTGATGCATCTGATGTTTGAAACAGTCTTAGCAATAACCCTTTCATACATCAAAACAATTCCCCTCCCCCGTATAGGCTTAGGCCTATTTAGACTACACCCAATGATGTTCATTTCTCAGACCAATTTACTTAAAATATCTCAACGACATATTACTATATATTGTAATTACCCTGCCCGTTAGCGTAACGAAAGGCCGCCCGCTGGCAGCCCTCATGGTATTGAACTATCGTGTCCCGTTAGCTTAAAGATTTAATCGACTAAGACCCTATCACCCTTACTAATAGGTTGAGAAATTACAAGAAATTCAATGTCATCATTTGACTTGTTGAACATTTGATGAGGCACCAAGGGAGCGACTTCTACTCCCTCTTGTGTATTGAGCACAATCTCTTTACCATCAATCTCAATGGTTGCTATACCAGTTAAAACAAAGAAAAATTGACGTGATTGTTGGTGATAGTGCTTAACTTCGGAAGTTTGTGCTGGCATTCTTTCATGGATTACGCTTAAATCTTGATTCTTTACTAAATGCCAACCATCGCAATTATCGCCCCAAATATAGTGTTCAGCAATATGTTTACTCATTTTCATTCCTGTAACTCCTCTCATGATGTTGGAGTAATTTTAACATAATTTCATTAAGCAAATCTGCCCGTTAACGTAATAAAGCTACCCATCGTGCAGGTAGCTTCTCGTCTTAAATTCTTATTGAGCTATCGTGTCCCGTTAGCTCAATGACTTACACCATCTAAGAACCGCCTCGTCAACTTCATCGATATAGCCAACATTATCGATTAAATTCCAAAATAAAATTTTGTCTGTCTCATCATTTTCTTTAAACGGCACTACGTTATCCAATTCTGCATAATAAATTGGATTATATTTTATTGCCCCATCTGGTTTCCTAACCTTCAGTAGGCCCCTAAATTCCATATCCTTAACAACCTGCCCTGTTTCCTCAAAAAGCTCCCGAATCGCACATTCTTTAGCTGTTTCACTGTTATCTCTTCCTCCAGCAGGTACTTCCCACTGTTTTCTCAATGTATTAAAACAAATCAGATACTTACTATCGAATCGAACCACGGCGTATGAACCTGCCAGTGGTGAGTTATGCTTTAGTTCATGTTCATTCAATGAGATGCACTCTAAAAACTCGTAGCCATCTTTATTAATAATAACTGTCACTTCAAACCCTCCTTTCCCCAAATTGTACCATAATGTTAAAGGTGACTATTGCGCAAATCTGCCCGTTAGCCATCCATGCCGCTCACACGACACCACAGATTATGGAACTGATTTCGTTCTTCCATGGGAGCTTAATCTTACTGGTCTTTATTTTGCTTCTTCATATGATTCAAAAAATTAGTCTCAATCCACGCATCCGATACATCATAACTATTAAATTCTTCTTCAGATGGGGCGAATTCTTTTTCATGAACCAAACCTTTTATGAAAGTTTCAAAATTCTCCGCAAGTATTGTAATTTTTGGTTCATCAAATGTCTCTACATCAACATGTATCACTTTTGGATTACCATTAATTCCACATTCGCTATAATCCATCATAATAGCATCATGACCGCCAGAGGGGCATGAGCATACAAGGATACCAATGTTAGGGTATCCCCATTCTTCAATCATAAACTTACTCCCGAGTTCAATAGAATCAATCCCCCACATACCTCCTATTCCAAGAATGGCGGTAATGGCAATATGGTCTTTTGCCCATGAGGTGGCCGTATTTGTGGGGAAACATGTATTAACGGGGGTACCTCCATTTTTTAATTTTATGAGTTCAATATATGCATTCGGCAGTTTATAGCCAAGGAGTTTTTCTGTTTCACAAATCATAGTGTCCGAAACTTGATTCGGACTTGTATAATAATCTGATTCACCCCAAAACTTGTCATAGTCATTTTTCATGATTTTCACCCCTCCGTTTATTACTACATTCGCTATTCAAGTGATTTCTCCCTTGTTTTAGAGTCTATGTTATTGAACTATTCTGCCCTTTAGTTTAATAGCGGCGGAACTCTAGAGGAGAATCCACTGCTATCTCATACTAAAAAAATCGGCGATAAAGTTCTCTCCGACGCTCTCCGCGGAGCTGAGCATAAATTTGCGTGGTTGATGCTTTTTCATGCCCCAGCATGCCTTGAATAAAATCTAACGGTGCTCCGTTATCAAGCAACTGGCACGCATAAGTATGACGAAATCGATGAGGGTACACGTTTGCCTCGATCTCTCCGCGAACTGCAAGCCGCTTTAATGCCCATCTGAGCGTTGGAATGGCCATACGTTTAAGTGGTTTTGTATCAGTTACAAATAAGGCTTTACATGAATCCTCACGATTGGCTAAATACTTCTTCAACCATACTTTACACTCAGTGGTGAAATAAACTTCTCTCTGCTTTGAACCCTTCCCATTAACAATGGCAGAGCAATTCTCCCAGTTCAGATCCTCAATGTTTGTCTTCTCGACCACTCCAATTCGGCAACCTGTGCTGTAGAGAAACTCAAGCAGAGCTCTCTCCCTGAATGTCTGACATGAGATTTTTAGATGGATTACATCTTCCTCCATTAAAAACTTAGGAATTCGCTTATCCATTTTGGGCTCACGTAGCTTGAGTGAAGGGTTGGTAAGTAAATAAGTTTCTTCATATGCAAAACGAAATAAGGAGCGTACAAAACGGATGCGGTGCCCAAGACTACTTGGTTTCAATCGATCAGAATGCTTAGCGAGGTATTCCTTAAGCAGATTCAGAGTTATTTCAGAAATATCTAAATCTCCGAAATTAGTAACCAGCATATTAAGCTGCAGGGCATAAGCTTTTAATGTGTTTGGACTAAACCCTTGGATTCGCTTGTCCGCCTCATAATGACGCCAAAGTTCACTTAAATTCATATTAAAACCTCCTATTAGAGCAGTTAATTCTAGTTTGCTTCTAATAAAAGGTTTTAGACCGATTGATTCATAATAGCGTTCCCCGTTAGCGCAGCGACTCTTCAGTAATAAAAAATCCAACAGGATAGTGCTCATCTTCTTCCACATCTACATCGGGGTACCGATTGAAAACCGATTGAAAGTTATCGTGTTCAATTAAATGTTCGATAAGTTGTTCAATTCTTTCCCTGCTAATAACGTCAATTAACACCATGTCGCTGGACCAAAAATACGAACCGTTCATGCATTCTCCAGTTTGTATATTCTTTTGCCTTAACGTCTCGATGTTTAGATAAGTGAAAAAGCTCGCAATCCATTTGGAGCGATCCGAATAGACAACAATAACATCGGTATTACAATTGTTACAATCCCATGAGTCTTCGAGCCATTCTTCAGCTTCAATCCAAACATAACGCTTCAAATAATTCATACATGACTCCTCTAAGTAGCTTGTATTTCAGCTATCGCTCCTCGTTAGCTTTTTCGTTTGATACGAATAAAGGGGGTTAATGCAATTAAAACTCCTGCTAAGAAAAAGGAAATTCCATACGCATGTAAGTGAAAATCTGTCGCTGGAATGAAGAGGTTATCAAAAAAAAAACTTACGAATTCCCATACTTCCGTTTGGACTTCTGGCGGTAAATGTATAAATCGAGTAAGCTTCATAAATAAGATACAGTCCTAACAGCACTGCAATAAGCTTAAATGTCAGTTTCAATGTCGGCCTCCTTTCTTGCACTTACCATTAATTCCATATAATGTATACGTATTGATTGGGCTTTTTGTTTCATTAAACTGCCAGTTAGTTTAACAAAGAAAGGGAGCAGCTGCCGCAGCAAACTACTCCATGTTTGTTCAACTATCGTTCCCCGTTAGTTGAACAAGATAAAGTGTGTTAAATAATGAATTCCTGTTTCTTTATCTACTATTATTCTGTTTCCATTAGCCACGCCATTTTCTGTAAGGATTTCTTCAAATCTATTCTTTGAGCCTTTATTCTTCTCTGAGTCTTTATTAAACATTTTTCCGCCTCCATATTCAGTTAGATGTTAACACTATTACTGAAATTTCAAACAACACCTTTTTATACTATGATCTTAGCAGGTAATTATTAAAAAAGTAGTAAAAAGGAAACATTTTTTCGAAAACAGCCTATTGCATTAACCTGCCCGTTCGTATTATGAGGTCACCAGATCTTTCTGGTGGACCTCATTTTTGTGTGGTCGTAAGATAGCGGTAGCCGGGGATAGAACGTACCTGCCCGTGGGAGCTAGATCCCGAGAGCTATACAGTTCATCCCCCCTACTTGTTAAACCATGATTAGGCTGGTTGGGACCATGATCCCGAATCACATGCGATAATGTGGACGACAAGAAGGTTAGGGGTTGCCAGCGAATATAATATGAGGAGTGATTGAATGAATCCTGTCATTGGATTAGATGTATCTAAAGGAGAAAGTCATGCACAAGCTTTTTCAGATCGAGGAACGCCCTACGGAAAGACCTTTCGATTTGAGCATAATCTTGAGGGATTAGCATCCTTCCTCCGCTTTGCTCAAAACGTGGAGTCCTTTGCTGGGCAGCGTCCGGCCATTGTGTTAGAAGCAACAGGTCATTATCATAGTCCTGTTATTCAGTTTCTAGATGATCATCAATATCTGTATATCGTTATCAATCCATTAATTTCACACCAAGCGAAAAAGATGAATTTACGTAAGGTGAAAACGGATGTTGCTGACGCATACCAGTTGGGCGAAATGTTCTACAAAGAAGAGCTGGAGCCTTACAAAAAACGGGGTCAGTATCTGATGAACCTGCGTTACCTGACACGGCAACATGAGTCACTGACTGAAATATATGTCCAGGTAAAGTTGCAGTTTCAAGCGGTACTGGATCAAGTCTTTCCAGAGTATCATGGCGTGTTTGGTGACCTTTATTCTAAGGTATCACTTCGTTTCCTGGCCCAGTATCCAACGTCTCAATCGGTGCTAGCGTTGTCCGAGGAAAACGTTACGGCGAACATAAAACGCCTTGTTGGACATGTTACCTCGAACCGGTGGTCGCTAGATCGGGCACAGAAACTAATGGCTGCTGCAAAGCGAAATCCCTTCAGAGAGACCGCTTTTCCGAGTCATTTAATCTCATTAGAGTTATTCATTAATTTACTTCTTCAGTACCAGGAGCATCTAACGAAACTGGATAAATCGATAGAAACTCTGGCTGAAGAATTAATGGAGTACGATCTAATCCAATCGATACCCGGCATTGGCACCAAAATTGCAGCAACAATTTTAGCTGAGGTCGGAGAAATTGATCGGTTCGATCACGCGAAGAAACTGGTTGCGTTTACTGGGATTGATCCAAGCGTCTTTTCTTCCGGCAAGTTTACAGCAACCCGAAATAAAATCACCAAACGTGGTTCTAGAAGGCTTCGGACAGCTTTATATCAAGCTGTAAGGTGTGGACTGAAAGGCTCACGTAACAAGAGAATAAGAGCTTATTACGACAAAAAGCGTGCAGAAGGCAAACTATTTAAAGTAGCCGTGATCGCTTGTGTAAATAGACTAATCCATTGGATATATGCGATTTTGACCAAGAAAGAACCTTTCCGATTGACTGAATAAGCAACGTTTAGATATCGAGGAAAACCTTCCCAAATTCTTTGGGGCGGTTATTTGTCATGCATTTTTACCAGTATAACATCCTTCGTTTACTTCATTAATAATTAAATATTGACAGGCTATTAGCTGGTATAGTTTAACAAAGAAAGGGAGCAGCTGCCGCAGCAAACTACTCCATGTTTGTTCAACTATCGTTCTCCGTTAGTTCAACGCCTAATAGTACATATGTACAAAATTCTATATTTTGTAAAGATGTAAAAAGAAGCTGCCACGGCAGCTCCTTCATCGTCTATATAGAGTCCTTCATTTATCGTGAGCTCATCACGTAAGAAAGCTTTGCTTCGGCATTTCCCGTTAGCTGCAACAAAATTGGTTCGTTTTCGTGACTTGCGCTAACCGTGAACGTTAAAAACGGACAGCATTTTCGCTCCAAGCTAATCCAATCATATAACAGACGCAGCGTATCCGAATCACTAGGAAATTGATACTCAAACCCTTACTCAATCTCCGCAACTCCTAGCCTTCTTTTTTCTAATTCGCCCCCAGCGTCCTTGTAATCTATACGTTCTTCTTTCGTGAAAACGATATGGCAGCAAGCAACCGGTATTTCTTTTTTCATACGCTTAGCTCCTTCCACTTGCACAAGAAGTGCAGCTGCAGCCTGGTTTCATACACGATGTTCCATTTGCCTTTCAGCGCTGATAAATAACGACTGCAACAATAATAAGAACAAGAGCCAATATCACAATCACCACTGGATTTAAAAAGAAAGAAGATATGCCAAGAACTGCCGCGTCGCCAAGCAAGGGTATTGCACAACATAGCGCGCATGCTCCAAGAACACCAAGCCCCGCTAGCCATTCCTTGTTTTCATTTACTCCACCACCTCATTCCGACTATACTTTTATTATAAAACTTAAAGTTAACTTTAAGTCAGGGGGAGGTAAATTCCTTTGCCAAGTCTCAGCATCGGAAAGTTAGCAGCAAAAGCCGATATAAACGCGTCTACGCTTCGTTATTATGAATCTATTGGATTTTTGCCGCCACCGGAACGAATAAACGGTCAGCGCCGCTATGCTGAAAATCTAATTGAGCGAATCACATTCATAAAAATTGCGCAGCAAACCGGCTTTACGATTCCAGAAATCGGCGTGCTGCTCGAAGGTTTCGAAACGCTCCCGCCATCAGAGCGATGGGAGGAAATGGCGCGAGAAAAACGTACGCAGCTTGAAGAGAAAAAAAACAAATTAACTCCATGATCCAAATTTTAGATGATGGCTTGAGCTATAAATGTCTTACCTGGTCCGAGTGCTTTGATAAAATAAAAACCACCGGTACTTGTTCATAGTGAGGTTTCGGCAACATTTTAACGTAAATATACGCTAAGGGATGAGTCGATCCAAGTCACCATCCCTGACGCCAGATGATACTCGCCACCAATTATTTTCAATTCACCGTTCGCTAACTTCTCATTTAATGCTGTTCGTAAAAGGATTGCGAATCTTGTCGTGAATCATTTCCCGTAATGTTTGGCATTCGCATCCACTCCTTTATTATCATTAATTCAACTTCACAACGTCGCGCGCAGAAAGCTGTGCGCGTTGTGAAGTTTTGATTTCAAACAATCAAATAATCAAATATTCAAATATACAGCAGTTACAACCAAAAAACAATTGATGTGCTGGATTGTACCTTCTTCCACGATGTTCGGTTCGAAAATATGTGCTATTATATTCATATATTCAAAAGTTTAAACACATTAAGGGAGCATACGCCATGAATCAAAATATTCAACAGTTTAAAGCCGATTTTTTTAAAGCTTTAGCTCATCCAATGAGAATTCGAATTCTTGAGGTTCTGAGCGAAGGAGATAAAAACGTAAATGAATTACAAAGTATTTTGGGGTCGGAAGGTTCTGCCGTTTCTCAGCAATTGTCGGTATTGCGAAATAAAAATGTGGTCACGAGCTTAAAAGATGGAACTTCGGTCATTTATTCATTACGGGACCCGCTGATTAAGGAGTTACTAGCAGTCACGAAGCAGATCTTCGATAATCATCTAGTTGATGCCATTTCATTACTTGAGGTCATTCGAAATGAATCATAAACGAAAAAACAAGGGCATCCGTGAGTAACACCAGGGATCACCTTGTTTTTTTGTTTTTCAATCTGGAACCTGCTAAGCAATGTTCGATTTTAGCGATTGACATTGATCGTTGACAGGAGTAACATTTCATATATATTCAAATAATCAAATATATGAAGAAGAGAAGGTATATCAGATGAAATGGACGGGACGATTGGAAGGATACCATGCAGCCGCATTCCGTAAGGATCTCATTTCAGGCCTCATTGTTGGCATTATCGCCATTCCATTAGGGATGGCGTTTGCTATTGCTGCCGGTGTGAAACCGGAATATGGCATTTATACAACCATCGTTGCCGGTATTTGTATTTCCTTGTTCGGAGGCTCTAAATTTCAAATAGGTGGCCCAACCGGCGCATTTATTCCGATCCTCTTCGCGATCGTCATTCAATATGGATACGAAAATTTATTGATCGCGGGATTTTTGGCGGGAATTATCCTTGTTCTTATGGGGGTATTTAAACTTGGTGCGTTGATTAAGTTTATCCCTCGTCCTGTAACCATAGGATTCACCGCAGGAATCGCCGTGATCATCTTTAGCGGTCAAATTGCCAACTTTTTAGGGCTAATCGGTATTGAGAAACATGAGAATTTTCTACCCAACATGAAGGAAATTGTGGTGCATCTGACAACTACAAATATTTACAGTGTCATAACCGCTGGGGTTTGTTTGGCGGTCATCCTCCTAACGCCGAGATTTCTACCGAAGGTACCAGGTTCCTTAGTAGGGCTTGTCGTATCCACTGTAGTGGCGACAGTATTCTTCAAAGGAGACGTATCAACGATTGGGTCGTCATTTGGAGTTATTCCAAGCACATTACCCCATTTCCATTTTCCTGATCTAACCTGGGATCGTATTGAAACCCTGATTCGCCCCGCCTTTATTATTGCCATGTTGGGCGGCATCGAATCCTTGTTATCTGCGGTTGTTGCCGATGGTATGACCGGAAGTCGTCATAACAGCAATCGTGAACTGATAGGGCAAGGCGTCGCCAATATGATAACCCCTCTCTTTGGGGGCATTCCAGCGACAGGAGCCATTGCACGGACAGCAACCAATATCAAAAACGGTGCGGTCTCGCCTCTGTCCGGTGTCATACATGGCATTGTTGTATTACTGGTGCTCATATTGTTTGCACCTTACGCATCGGAGATCCCACTTGCTAGTATGGCACCTATTCTGATGCTGGTTGCTTGGAATATGAGTGAACGAAAAGAATTCGCCCACGTCTTGAAAACCAAAACGAGCGATTCCGTAGTCCTCCTCATCACCTTTTTCCTAACTGTCTTTACGAATTTAACGACTGCAGTTGAAGTCGGATTAATCTTGGCCGTTCTTCTGTTTGTGAAAAGAATGAGTGACGGCTTAATAGTTTCCAAAGTATTGCCTGACCCAAAAGCTAAACATGAAAAAGTGAAAGCCCATATGGTAACGGAAAGCCATGATTGTCCACAAATCGGGATATATACCATAGAAGGCCCCCTCTTCTTCGGTGCCGCGAACATGTTTGAGAAGTCGATCATGGACACCATTCATCTAAGGCCGAAAGTGTTACTTCTGCGCATGGGAAAAGTACCCTTTATGGATACAACAGGTGAGTCTAACCTGGCTAGCTTGGTGAAACACTTCAAGAAGTTTGGCGGGATGGTTCTTATATCGGGAATTCAATCTCAGCCTTTGGAAGTATTGAAAAAAACAGCGTTGTATTCGCTAATTGGCGCTGAACATTTATTCGAGCATACGGGTGAGGCGCTTGACTTCGCTCTATTGCAACTAGATTTGAATAAATGTCTGGGTTGTAAACATTTCGCTTTCCGTGAATGTATCTCATTATCTAACAAAGAGTCTCAAAAAGAAATGATATCCAGCTTGAAGCCAGATCCAGCAAGAACATAACCTATCCTCGATTCGGGGTGCTCCAAAGACGAAATGAGGTGAATGGATATGCAACTTAATACGTTATTCTGCCCGTTAGCGTAATAAAAAATGGAGTAGCTGCCGACTGCATCTGCTCCATTTTGTGTTTAACTAACGTTACCCGTTAGCTTAGTAAAATATCTGGGTAATCTCTGATAATTTTTCACTCCTTTAAGTTCTTTTTTGTTTGACAAAAGATAAAATGATCACCAGGATTCCAAACGTGCAGATGATCAGCACGGTATCCCCGGAGCCACAACACGCCGTTAATTCGTCTAAGATATAAACCTTTCGGAAAGTCATCGTCTTCAGATAGTATCTCCGATGCTATTGTGATGGAGCCAGCTGGAGCTTGATGTCGCCGTAAAGGATTCCCAAAATAACCTTCAGGCTGATCCAGATACTCCAGTCTTAGGTGAGGCCCCAGCTCAAGCGGACACAATTCCAAACCAAGTTCGCTCGCTCTTTTAAAGATCTGAGCCGTAGTAGCTCCATCATGAAAGCCAAGGTCGCCAACGGTTAGTTCAACGGTCTGCAGGCTGTACTTTGTATCAGAAGTCGTAAATTTATCATCAGCTAATAGCCTCTCTCCAGACTCATTCATCAAGATAGAGTATTGTTGCAATTTCTCGATAAGCTGCGATTTCGTAAGTCCGCCAACCTCTACTGTCCTTGTAATGATTTCGCAATTGGGATATATTTTCTCATTTTCGATACGCATTCATAGTCACTCCTAACAAATTGGGGAGATAGGCTGCAAAACCGATATAATCTGTTAGCGCAATTTAGAGCCTCAAATTCACCATGAATAATAAGTATAATATTACAGGTAACCCTATAGCAGATAGTATTGTGACTACGGTACGTACATTTTTCTCATCTCGTAATATAAACGCTAAAAACTTATACCCTAAAATACCAATCCATCCACCCATACAATTTAAAATTATGTCATCAATGTCTGATGTTCCGATGCCTAAAAGCCCCTGAGTGATTTCAACAGATAAACTCACAAGGAATATAAACAACAGATTGGTTATTACTCTTTTGTCCTTTTTGAATAATGACAAATAAGTACCAAGAGGAATAAGAATAACAATATTACCGACCACATTACTAAAAGCAAATCTTTTTATAGTCGCAGAACCGCCAAGTATATATTCCTTTATACTATAAAAGGGAATTAGATTAATTGACCTATTTAAAGTCCTTTGACTATTAAACATCTCCAAAAGTGAAATTCTTGATAATAACAATAATTTAATTAAAAAAACTATATAACAAATGAAAACACCATATAAAAAGATTGTTTTAAATCGCTCTCGTTTATTCATAATACCTCCACTTACTTCATCCCTGCTTATTCTCTGACGTTCAGTTAATAAATTGAGTTCATTGAGTGAAAAATCAATTTTACGTGCTTAATGCCCGATTGTTCAAAAATTCACCTATTTATTTCAATGGTAATATTCATTTTTTTTAGCAATTCATTGACCACATGCAGCGCTTCATCTCGCTGCATGTGCTCTAAAGTACAATATCTAATCATATCTAAGTTGATATCTATTTGTTTTAGTTCTCCTTCTATATCGTCAGGCACTGTTATCCAGGAAAAATTATGTTGCAATTCAGCGATACTGTACTTACCTTCAATAAACTTACGACAAGCTAGAATAAACTCGTACAAACAATCATTAATTGATACCCAAACAGGGTCTCTTTTGTCCTGCTCTGTTTGCTTCCTAACATATTGAGTCGCTGTTTCCTCACAAGCACCATACCTCAGATAATTCTTTTGTGCCTCTAACAATGGTATCTTATTGGCTCCTAAATCATATTCATTCATTTTTTGAAAATGGTCATCTTCCCAAAAACATACTGGACAGATTTCATAATCTTCGTCACTGTCTATCGTTTTGTAACCGCAACATGGGCATGTATATTTTTTTACATCATACCTCCATTACGATTTTCTCTATCTTAAAACACATAACCTCTAATTGCACTAAACTGCCCGATAGTTCAACGAGGCTGCCGTTTCATGCCTGCAGCCTCGAATTGGTGATTGTTAAGCTATAGTTCCCCGTTAAGTTAGCTAAGTAGCTTTGAGCCATCCCTATAGGGTTGCTCTCCGTACTGCTGTGGGAACGGTGAACATTGAAGCGTACAACGATCTGATAGGCCTCTTCTGGGTCAGCCGTCTACGGTAAACTCCGAGTAATCAAAGAAGTGATTCAAGATGCCGAATGCGCGAACGGTAAACGCTTTATTTCCTTCGGAATAATTATCCTCCACCTGCATGTAGAAAGGAAGAGATCGAACGTGCTTAGATTGCCACTCCACCGAATTCTCGCCTCGATTGCATACGATAATTTGGTCAGGCCCACCAACCTCGCAAAAAATTTCATGCCTCTCTGCAAGCCACGCTCTGTAATCGTCATCATCTGGACATGTCACACCCAACAAAATGAGCAATAAGCCCAAAACTATTAGCGATACCTTCCATGCTCGTTTCATTAAAACCTCCTAAGTATCGGTGGATGGGAACCGTACTCTTAACTTTACACGAGTTTATCAACAAAATACCAATATTTCACCTTTTTAGAAAGTGTATTTCTATCCTTTTGTTGAACTATCCTGCCCATTAGCTTAATAACATGAGTAAGCAAATATAAGAAAAAACCTCCCCACAGCCAAGAATCGCTGCAAAGAGGTTCATTTCTAATAATAAATCTTCTCATCCCGCTTCTCTTTAAGTATCTCAACCGCTTCACGAAACCTCAGTGAATGTATAATCTCACGCTCTCGCAGAAACTTTAGGCTGTCCTGCAGATCTACATCATCTGTCAGATCAATGAGCCACTGATAGGTAGCCCTCGCCTTCTCCTCAGCCGCAATATCTTCATAAAGATCAGCAATCGGATCACCTTTGGCTTGAATGTAGGTAGCCGTAAAAGGTACACCTCCTGCGCTCTCATAGAACAATGCGCTATCATGGGCAGCATAATGAGCTCCTAATCCAGCTGCTTTGAGTTGATCAGGTGTTGCGTCTTTTGTGAGCTTATAGACCATGGTGGCAATCATTTCAAGATGGGCGAATTCTTCTGTGCCAATATCGGTTAGCAATCCAACTACCTTATCCGGAATCGTATATCGTTGATTTAAGTAGCGCAAGGCAGCTGCCAGTTCTCCATCCGCCCCGCCATATTGCTCCATTAGAAATTTAGCCATTAGAGGATCGCATTTACTGACTCGAACGGGATATTGGAGTTTTTTCTCATAAACCCACATGAATTGAACCTCCTATTCGTTGACCTTAACTCATACCTATCGTAATCGCACTATACCTGCCACGGCCAAGGTGCTTCATTCCACTGCCAAGGCGACTTCGAATAACTGTGGCCAAAATGCATAAGCGGACCATATTGCGATTCGTAATGGTTTGCAATTCTTTGCCTCAGCTCCGCAAAATGATTATACTGCTGAATCGCATCTGAATCTGTTGGATGCGTGTCCAAATATAAATTCAATTCGACCAACACAAAATCTACGGCTTGCAATTCATGCAGCAGCTTATAATAGGCCTCATCCAGCACTTTCTCCATCTCTATTCACCTTCTTCTGGCCTGTCATTTTTTGGACCGTACGGACTGAATAATGCTGGCCAAAGCGTTCCGTATTTTAGAGCATCAAAGGGTGAAAACTGCGGTAAATTGGGGGGTTGAAATGTAATGAACAATTGAGGACCCACATTAAAGCTCTTTATTCGTATTGGCGGACAAGGATCAAACGGACTGACGAAAGGCTTATAATAGCGTGTCTGATCATTCACGATCGAAGTCTCCTTTCGGTGATGTTCTCCGATTAATTGTATGATAGACAGCTTGCTCAACATTACAAATATATAATTTCTTATCACTACACAAAAAAGCTGTCTCAAAAGGTTAAAAACCTTTTTGAGACAGCTCTTCTTCTATCAATTCGTTCTATTAACGGATACGATAGCTAAGGTCATTCCAACGAAGCTCGTTGCGCAAACCGCGAATCGTTGTGTTTTTATCGATAACAACAGCTTCGATGCCAACCAGATCAGCCCAATCAACAAGCTGTTCCGTTGTAACTTCATAAGAGAATACTGTGTGATGTGCACCGCCTGCATAAATCCAGCCTTCAGCCGCATCGCGCAGTGATGGCTGCGGCTTCCACAGTACACGAGCTACAGGAAGATTTGGCATAGCATGAGTCGGTTTAACCGCATCCACTTCACTAATAATAAGACGGAAACGATTGCCCAAATCAATCAATGATGCATTAACAGCTGCGCCTGAGCGACCATCAAATACGATACGTGCCGGATCAGCTTTACCGCCAATGCCAAGCGGATGTACTTCAATCTTCGGACGGGTATCTGCGATAGTAGGGCACACTTCCAACATATGCGCGCCTAGAACGAGCTCGTTGCCTTCTTCAAGATGATAAGTATAATCCTCCATGAAGGATGTTCCTTTATTGTTAGCAATAATCTTCATTAGACGAGTAAATGCTGAAGTTTTCCAGTCTCCCTCGCCTCCGAAGCCGTAGCCTTGCTCCATCAAACGTTGAACTGCAAGACCCGGAAGCTGTTTCATGCCATGCAAATCTTCGAAAGTTGTAGTAAAGGCTGAGAAACCGCCCTCTTGCAAGAAACTTTTAAGTCCTAGCTCGATACGTGCTTGTTCGCCAATCGATGCCCACGAAGCGGCATTGTTGCGTGTCTCAGAAGAAATGTCATACAGCTCGCTGTATTCTTCTAGCAGCTGCTTTACATCCGAGTCTGAAATATCATTCATGCGAGCAACTAAATCGCCGATTCCATAACCATTAATCGACCAGCCGAACTTAATTTGCGCTTCAACTTTATCGCCTTCTGTAACGGAAACTTGACGCATATTATCGCCAAAGCGAGCAACCTTCAAATGACGTCCTTCGTTGAATGCAACTGCTGAACCCATCCAGCTTGCAATACGGGAACGTGTTTGTCCATTTTCCCAGTGACCTGTAACAACTTTGCGCTCAAGACCCAACCTTGAGAAAATATGACCAAACTCACGGTCACCGTGCGCAGATTGGTTTGTATTCATGAAATCCATGTCAATTTCGCCCCACGGAATATCACGATTAAATTGTGTATGTAGATGAAGCAGCGGCTTGCGAAGCTCAGATAAGCCATGAATCCACATCTTTGCCGGAGAGAAGGTATGCATCCACGTAATAATGCCTGCACAGCTTTCGTCTGCTTTCGCCTCCAAGCAAAGCTTGAAAATATCTTCAGGAGTTGTAACTACAGGTTTGTATACAATATCGAAAGGAATTGCAGAATCGTCATTCAGCGCCGCCGTAATAATGCGTGAATGCTGAGCAACTTCCTCAAGTGTTTCCGGTCCGTACAAATGCTGGCTTCCCGTAACAAACCAAAATTGATAAGGTTTAACTTGTAACATTGAATAATTCCTCCTTAAAGTTTTGCGAATGCAAAACTACTTCGTAAGCATTCACCTAAGTTTTGCGAATGCAAAACTACTTCGTAAGCATTCGGGTAACATTCACAAAATAGAGTATAAAAGTTTTACTTGTACGGACATTAGCGCTAATTATTACAGGTATGACGAAGCACTTGTACATACAACCTAATATAGGTTTATCATACTCTGAATAGAAAAGGTTTTCAATATCCTATCCATATAAAATTCAAATCTATTTTGTTGAAAGAGTGAATGCTGCGCTTTAAGGATAGTTTTTCGGGTTAATCAGCAGCTCATATACTACATTTCCATTGACCCTGTGGAACATACATACAACTAACTGCAAAACCTCCAGCTAATTAGTCTCAATACTATTCCAAAGAAGTGTTTAGCTGTAAATCCTACAGCTAATATAGCGATAAAGCCGTCACAGTATAGTAACTTGTCCGATTAGATGTAGGAAATACAGTTAAACCGTGCTAATACGCAGAAATCAGTTAATTAGATGTAGGAAATACAATTAAACCGAGCAAATAAGCAGAAATCAGTTAGTTATATGCAGGAATTCCATTTAACTCATACGATCTACACTCGCGCATCTGCTAAATCAGAATACATAGCATCAAGAACAAATCTTATTGAAGTAATTAATCACTATTTCGAATGAAGGAGTTAATTCATATTTCGGATGCTGAGTTTGGCTACTTGAGTCTTGTTTCGGTTAGCAGCATTTACATATATGTGTTTTGTTTTAAGCTAATCCATGTGTTGTTCTTAGGTTTGACGTGAAAAATTTTGCTTCTGCTGATTTTTGACCATAAGCAGACAAGTAGGTCCTTTACCGATCCGGATATTGCTCTAGACGATATGTATATCCGCAAAAAGAGCAGCGAAACAGAACACTTTTATCTCCTACTTTAAAGGTTAGACGGTCATCGTCCTCAACCTCTATGAATTCTCGTCCCTGCTCATCTCGATCTCCAGTAGCGAATAATACGGTCTTATTTCCACACTCACATTCAAAACTCATCAACGGAATCACTCCTCTTTAATGTAAATCATTTGCCGTCCAATTATTTCCACGAAATAAAAACGAAGTCCTTTTCTCTCGATTCATTGCTTCATTGTGTTAGCTTCGATATAATTATCAAGTGTTGTCTACAATAATTATCGATGACATTATTATATTACAAAAATCACGTCAAGGAAGGGTTACAAAAAACATGTACATTGCAGATAAATGGGTAGATTACGAGGTAATAGATACGGGAGATGGAGATAAACTAGAGAGATGGGGAAATTATACACTCCGTCGTCCTGATCCGCAAATTATTTGGCCAATTACGAATGAAACAGGACTTTGGAAAAAAGCAGACGGGCATTACCATCGCAGCTCTGCTGGCGGCGGCCAATGGCAGATGAACCCGACGCTTCCCGAGCGCTGGACCATTTCATACGGTGAGCTTAACTTCCATATTAAACCGACTAATTTCAAGCATACTGGATTATTTCCTGAACAGGCTGTTAACTGGAGCTGGATGATGGATAAAATCAGAGCTGCTGGACGTCCGATTCGCGTGCTCAATTTATTCGCCTATTCAGGCGGAGCAACTGTTGCTGCTGCTGCTGCCGGCGCTGAGGTTTGCCATGTTGACGCAGCCAAGGGCATGGTTCAATGGGCAAAGGACAACGCTCAGCTGTCCGGCCTCGAGTCAGCACCGATTCGGTATATAACAGATGATGTATTCAAATTCGTTCAGCGCGAGCAGCGCCGCGGCAAGCAATATGATGCAATCATTATGGACCCTCCTTCTTATGGGCGTGGGCCTAATGGTGAAACATGGAAGCTTGAAGAAAATCTTTTTCCTTTTCTTCAATCCTGTACATCGATATTGTCCGATAACCCTTTATTTCTGCTAATTAATTCTTATACTACCGGACTATCCCCGTCTGTGCTTCACAATTTGCTGCATATGACGATGAATGCCAAATACGGCGGAGAAATTAATTGCGGAGAGATTGGACTGCCTATTACGAAATCAGGACTGAATTTGCCATGCGGCATCTTGGGCCGTTGGGAGTCTAAGTAATGTCCATTCCTATTTTGTATGAGGATAATCATGTGCTGGCCGTCGTTAAGCCGCCTGGCATCCTTTCGCAAGAGGATGAAACAGGAGACCCTGATATGCTCTCGCTGTTAAAGCAGGACTTAAAAGAAAGATATAACAAGCCGGGAAACGTGTTTCTCGGTCTTGTTCACCGTCTTGACCGGATGGTAGGCGGCGTTATGGTTTTTGCGAAAACGTCAAAGGCAGCTTCCAGGCTGTCCGAGTCCGTTCGAAATCGTGATTTCGGCAAAACATATGTATGTGTGGTTCAAGGTACTCCTGCTAAGCAGCAAGCGCGGTTAACTCATTATATCCGCAAAGACAGCAAACAAAACCAGGTTACCGTTTTTAACAAACCAACTCCTGAAGCGAAGGAAGCGATACTAGAATATGAGATTGTGGCGGCATCAGAACGCTGCTCTCTTATTGCAATCAGGCTTCATACCGGAAGGCCGCATCAAATAAGAGCACAAATGGCTCATATCGGTTGTCCGCTTGTCGGCGACCTCAAATATGGATCTAGACCAACTTCCAATATTGACAGCATTGCTTTATGGTCAACCTCCGTATCTGCTCCTCATCCTGTCACAAAGGAAACAATGAGCTTCCATTCTATTCCAAGCGGTTCAGTCGCTTGGAGCTGGTGGACGAAGGAACAGCTAGAATCCGCCTCCAAAAGGTTAAGCAGCTAGCAAAAAGGAAGGAAGATCCATAAATGCGCCGCAAACGGCATCGAAAGACCAATACCCTCTTATTATTGTTATCCTTGATCGGACTTGTGATCATTTTTCTCATGCCCTCTGTCACAGAGAGGGCTTCTTCTCCCGCTGAAACTGAAACTGCAGCCACTGCATCACCTGCTCCCGATGATCAACCTGTATTCTCACCTACACCGCCGTCTCAAGAGCCAATCCAAACCGAGCCCTCTCACGCTCCCCCACAGCCCGAATATGCAGATGCCGTATGGATTGCGGTTGGCGATGTAATGATGCATACACCTCAGCTTCCCGGCGCTTATGACAAACAAACAAATCGCTATAACTTTGATCCTTTCTTTGAAGAAGTCAAGCCGATCTTACAGCAAGGAGATTGGGTAATCGCTAATCTGGAAACACCAATTGCAGGAGTTGAATTCGGATATACCGGATATCCAACCTTCAATGCGCCGACTGAATTAGCAGAAGCATTGAAGAATGCAGGCTTTAACTTCCTTACCAATGCTAATAATCATTCTCTTGATAAAGGCGAGAGAGGGATTCTTCAAACCATAAAAAACCTGAAGAGTCTTGATTTCAAGCCAATTGGTACAGCATCCTCGCAAGAAGAAGCAGATAGTCTTACACTGTCTGAGAAAAATGGCATTGTGATGGGACTAGCAGCTTATACGTACGGAACGAACGGCATTCCTTTACCTGACGGCAAGCCATATCTTGTTTCTCTTATTAATGAACAAAAAATAAAAGATGATATTAAGCGCCTCCGTGATGCAGGTGCAGATTTTGTAGCTATATCTCTCCACTTTGGCACTGAATACCAGCTAAAGCCCAATGACGAACAGAAACGGCTCGCAAGATCTCTTATCGCAGCAGGCGCTGATATTATTGCAGGCTCACATCCGCACGTTGTTCAGCCTTACGAGGTTCTCGAAACTACAGATCAGAACGGTCATGCCAGAAAAGGCCTTATTATTTATTCTATGGGTAATTTCATTTCAAATCAGCGGGGCGAAACGAAGGATTACGGGGTTATTTTTAAAGTAAGCATCCGTAAAAATATGTCCGATGGAACGATAGATTTTACTGAAATCGAGTCTATTCCTACTTGGGTGCACAGATATAAGCCGGATAATTCCTATCGGTACCGCATTCTGCCAGTTGAAGAAACGCTAGCTGATGCAAAGGATACCTTACTCACGAAAGCCGACTACGAAATGCTCAAGAAAGACAGTGTGCTGCTGCGCAATCGGCTTGATTCTATGAAATAAACAGAGAAATGCATTATATTTCGTTAAAGATTGGCCACTTTCCCTAATAGGTAAACAAGCAGCTGCTGATTATGAGAGGATATGCGGTCCAGCGACATTTCCATGATTTCAGTTCGAATCGCTGTTCCGCGTTCCGTCTCAGCCTTGCCCTTCTCCGAAAGATTCACCCATACGATTCTTCGATCATTATCGTCTCTCGTCCGTTCAATCAGCTCATTGCGTTCCATTCGATCAAGCAGCGTTGTTATTGCTGCAGGCGTAGTAGACAAATATTGAAGCAGATCCGATGGCTTCATCGGCTGATGCTGCATCAGCAGCTCAAGCACATTCAGTTGCCCTTCTGTTAAAGGAGCAAGTGATTGCTCTAAATTGTTTTTCCATTCTCGCGAAAGCTTCGTCCACAATCGAGTAAATTCATCAGTTAACATGCCCTCACACCTGCCTCCTGTCAAATTTCACCTATTTGTTTCTTATTATATCAGTCTTTTTTGTTGAATAAAAGGTTAATACAATTAATAATTTGCGCTATTAATCGATACAAAACCGAACCATTTGACAGCATTAGACATACAATGTGGCGAAAGCCCAGAATGATGTCTTTTATACAACGGTTAAGGAGCGTGACCCAGGTGGATGAAAAAAAAGCGGCTATCATCAAAAAAACAAAAGAATATGGCATCATAAAAGACCCACAATGGCTTGACCGCCCGGATGAGCTAGTACCATTGTGGGTCATGCTTGAAGCTATTTTAGAAGTGATCGAACGGTTTGATCCGCCTAATCGCCCTTTTGATTAGTGTCCGTAATAGGACGAGTGAGCGTGCTCGTAATAAGATCATTCTTCTCTACAGGGAATATTAATTTCCCTATCGCTTTGCGATCCTCAATTGGAGCTTTCTCAGAGAGAGCTGCAAGCTTAGCTCCAGATGCGGTTATGGCTACGATCTCTTTCGCTTCTTTGCAATAATGGGCAGCCACAAGCGCTGATCCATTCGGACGAACTCGCTTGCCTTCCTTAAATTCAAAGGTTTGAACGCCCTTGCCGCCCCGGCCTTGAATCGGATAATCGAGCAGAAGGGATCGTTTGGCAAAGCCGATATCCGTAATGACGAGTATTTCGCCTTCATCCTCTGCAACCCATTCCGCGGCGATAAGCTCGTCTCCATCCTTAAGCTGTATGCCTCTTACACCAGTAGCCACTCTACCCATTGGATTTACTTCCGTCTCCACAAACCGGATACTCATCCCAAGCTTCGTAACGAGCAGAATATGTTTAGCGCTGTCGCTGAGAACGACACGAATAATTTCATCGCCATCACTTACCTTGCAGGCTGCGACAGCCGTTGATCTTGTCGTTGCATATTCCTTAAGCTCTGTTCGTTTAACCTGCCCCCGCTTCGTTACAAATACGAGTGAAGCGGTCGATGCTGCTATATCTTTAATCGGTATGACGCTTACGATTGAATCATCCTTCGGAATCGGAACCACATTCACGATTGCTGTTCCCGTATCCTTCCACTTAAACTCAGGAATTTGATGGACAGGCAATAAGTAATATTGGCCTTTGCGGGTGAACAATAGAAGATTATCGATCGTATTGACCTCAAGCAGATCTCGAATAAAGTCACCGCCCTTGACGCCGGAGCTTTCCAGTTCTCCGCCTGATCTCGTAAAGGAAAGCATGCTGGTCCGTTTCACATAACCATCGTTGCTAAGCGTAACCAGAACATCCTCGGACGTCACCATTACCTCAAGATTAACCTTAAGCTCCTCAATTTCTCCTCGCAGATCAGAACGGCGATCAATACCGTATTTGGTGCGAATTTCGGTCAGCTCATCCTTTATCACGCCGATCAGCTTCTTGTCGCTTGCCAAAATTGACTTTAAGTAAGCAATTTTTTTCTGAGCTTCCTTCAGCTCTTTCTCAAGCGTTGTAATTTCCAAATTCGTTAAGCGATATAACTGCAAGGTTAGAATCGCATCCGCTTGACGCTCCGTAAAGCCATAAGTTGCAATCAGGTTCTCTTGCGCATTGGCGCGGTTTTTGGATGCTTTGATCGTTGCAATGACTTCATCCAATATATTGAGTGCTTTTACAAGCCCTTCTACAACATGTGCACGGTCTTCAGCTTTCTCCAGATCGTACTTCGTGCGGAATGTGACAACTTCCTTCTGATGCTCGATGTACGCCGACAGGATTTGCTTTATTCCAAGCTGCATTGGCGCTTTGTTCACAATGGCTACCATATTGAAGCTATAAGCAACTTGCAAATCGGTTTTCTTAAACAAATAGGCAAGTATTCCTTGCGCGTCCGCATCTTTCTTGAACTCCACCACAATTCGTAGACCATTGCGTCCGCTCTCATCGCGCACTTCCGCTATGCCTTCTACTTTCTTCTCGATGCGGATGTTCTCCATCGCTGTAACAAGCCGAGACTTAACGACCTGATAAGGAATTTCTGTAATAACGAGCTGCTGCTTGCCGCCGCGCATATCTTCAATCGCTGTCTTGCTTCGAATATAGATTCGCCCTTTGCCCGTAGCATAAGCATCACGAATACCTTCTTCACCCATGATGATTCCGCCAGTTGGGAAATCGGGTCCCTTCACGTAAGCCATCAGCTCTTCAAGCGTCATCTCAGGACGCCCCATTAGGGCGATACAGGCATCGATGACCTCTCTAAGGTTATGGGGCGGTATTTCCGTAGCAAAGCCGGCAGAGATGCCGCTGGTCCCGTTGACGAGCAAATTGGGATACCTCGACGGCAGTACAACCGGCTCCTTTGTCGTATTATCGAAATTATCCTTAAATTGAACAGTCCGTTTCTCGATATCACGCAGCAGTTCCATCGCGATCGTCGATAAACGTGCTTCCGTATAACGCATCGCTGCAGCGGGATCGTCATCCTGCGAGCCCCAGTTTCCATGTCCATCTACTAAAGGATGCCCCATCTTCCAAGGCTGAGCCATCCGAACCATGCCTTCATAAATCGATGAATCGCCATGCGGGTGATAGTTACCCATCACGTCACCGACCGTTTTGGCCGATTTGCGGTATTGCTTATCCGGTGTATTGCCAGAATCGTACATCGCGTAAAGGATACGCCGCTGCACGGGCTTCAAGCCATCTCGAACATCAGGAATCGCCCGGTCCTGAATGATATACTTTGAATAGCGTCCGAAGCGATCTCCTACTACTTCCTCAAGAAACGCTGGCAAAAACTGTTCCAGCATACTCATATGTCAGCCCCCTATTCCTCATATTCCATAAAGTCGACATTCTCGACAATCCAGCGTTTACGCGGATCGACCTTATCTCCCATAAGGGTCGATACTCTCCGCTCGGCTTTCGCGGCATCCTCGATTTGAACTTGAAGCAGCGTTCTTTTCTCAGGATCCATCGTCGTTTCCCACAGCTGATCGGGGTTCATCTCGCCTAGCCCTTTATAACGCTGCAGCTCATAGTTTTTACCGAATTCCTTCAAATAGTTTTGGAGCTGCTCGTCCGTCCATGCATAACGAATCGTCTCCAGCTTACCTGATTTACGAGTTAATTTATACAATGGCGGTTGAGCGATAAATACGCGTCCCAAATCGATTAATGGCTTCATATAACGATAAAAGAAAGTAAGCAGCAGCACTTGAATATGAGCGCCGTCTGTATCTGCATCCGTCATGATAATAATTTTATTATAGTTGCATTCTTCTGCCACAAATTCGGAGCCGACGCCGGCGCCGATAGCGGAGATAATCGCTTTATATTCATCATTTTTCAATATATCAAGCAGCTTTGCCTTCTCCGGATTCATCGGCTTGCCTTTGAGCGGGAGCAAAGCCTGATATTTCGAATCTCTGCCCTGCTTAGCTGAACCGCCTGCAGAATCGCCTTCCACGATAAACAGCTCTGTACGCGTATAATCCTTGGATTGAGCTGGCGTAAGCTTGCCGTTCAGGTTAGAGCTCTCGCTCTTTTTCTTGCCGCTGCGAATTTCCTCGCGGGCTTTGCGCGCTGCTTCGCGCGCTTTCGATGCTTGCAGCGACTTCTTAAGCAGCATTTGGGCTACTTGCGGATTTTCCTCAAGAAACACTTGCATTTTGTCCGAAACAATCGCATCTACTGCGCTTCTTGCAGATGAGCTTCCGAGCTGATCTTTCGTCTGGCCGACGAATTCCACCTCAGACATCTTAATATTGATGACGACCATCATGCCTTCACGAAGGTCATTGCCCTCAAGATTCTTGTCTTTTTCCTTAAGCATAGCAGCTTTGCGTGCATAATCATTCATGACCCGAGTATAAGCGGTTTTAAAACCAGTCTCATGGGTTCCGCCGCCGCGTGTAGGGATGGAGTTAACGAACGAAGCAATGGTTTCGGTATAGCCGTCATTATATTGCAGCGCAATCTCAACCTCTATATCATCACGTTCGCCAGCAAAATGAATGACATCATGCAGCACAGTCTTGTCCTCATTCAAAAATTGAACAAATTGCCGCGCGCCGCCTTCATAATGGAACTCATCATGCTTGCCGCTGCGGTCATCTTTGATCGATACCTTCAGTCCCGAGTTCAAAAAAGCAATTTCCTGCAGCCGCTCTGCTAATGTGTCGTAGCTAAGGTTTGTCCCATTCTGAAAAACACGGCCGTCAGGTTTAAACGTAACCTTCGTTCCCGTGCGATTTGTTGTACCGATAATTTCCAGGCCGCGTACGGGTTCACCGACATGCTCCTTGCCCGCTTCGTCTACCCAATACTCGAAACGCTGTCTATGAATTTTGCCATCGCGATAAATATCTACCTCAAGCCATTCGGACAATGCGTTAGTAACGGATGCGCCAACGCCGTGCAAGCCTCCTGACTTCTTATATCCGCTGCCGCCGAACTTGCCTCCTGCATGCAGAATCGTAAAAACAACTTGTGGTGTCGGTATACCGGTCTTATGCATGCCGGTAGGAATGCCCCGTCCATTATCATGAACCGTTACTGAACCATTCTTGTGCAACGTAATATCAATAGCCGAACAAAATTTAGCTAAATGTTCATCTACCGCATTATCAACGATTTCCCAAACCAAATGATGCAGTCCAGAGCTGCTTGTACTTCCTATGTACATGCCCGGTCTTTTGCGAACTGCGGTCAAGCCTTCAAGCACTTGTATGTCATCGGCCTCGTAATTTCGGTTTGCGGCCGCTGTATTTGCGAAGAGATCTGTTTGCTCCGTCATGAGCGTCCCCCAATCTGTAGTCACGCGTTTCCGTATCTTCAAGCTATTTTAATTCAAAATGTCCTGTTTCGTAAAGACTTCAAAGCAAATGGCTGCTGCAAAAGGCCCCTATCAAGTAAGCACAATTAGAGATTTCGGAAACGATTGTCCCTCATTTACGTTCGGTGTCCCCAGCCAAAATAACTGTACAGCATCGAATTCACGGCGAACCATTATATTAACGATGAGCTGATAATAATGCAACTGTTACGCGGCACCACTCCGAATACTGTTCAATAAGCTATAATACCGTTTTCGATAATTGTTCTTACCACATAGTTGTGATAATAACATTAGGCAGACTCACTAACAACGGTTCTTGAAAACAAATTTGATTTCTAACTATAATTGTCCCACTAAATCGAATACTTTGCCAGTTGCAAGCAAGCGACCGAAATAATAAATGGCATTCTGTCGAAATGATATTGTAACTCAATTCATAAATAAACGCTGTTCTTATATAAGCTTCGACCACAGAACAAACGGTTAAACACAGACAATACAACCAATTGCATAAAGGAGCTCCACAAGGATACGCTGTTAGCATGTTTTGCAGTTTAATCGGATTTATGTATGATAGCATATATTTATCTCATAATTAACCACTTCAAACAAGCGTTAAAGCTGGTATTTCGGGATTGAAAAGTATTTCGGGATTGAAATAATGGTTTATTTTATTGTTCAAATTATGAGTACAGCAGGAGGCAACATGGGTATTAGGGAGGGATAAAGTGAGGTACTGCAAAACAAGAAGCGGAATGAAGTCTACTTTCTTTCACATCCTCATTATCCGTGAAGCTGTTGCTCAATAGCGCCAGATGGTATACCATAAATACTTAATTGTAATGTATGGATAAACCCTTCACGGATAAAAGAGGTATTCAAATGAACCCTATACAGCGTATAAATTGTTTGAAATGCAAACATTATTATGTGACATGGGACCCTAAATCCCCTAAAGGCTGCAAAGCCTTTGGATTCAAGACACAACAAATGCCAAGCAGCGTTGTATTATCATCCTCAGGCAATCCCTGTATGCATTTTGAAGAAAAGAAGACATCCTCCACCTAATCCTGCTATTTATGCTTAGACCAGGATGGATCACTATTGTCCAGCAAATAAGCAAAATCATTTTCTAACCGCTTCTGTTCCTGCTTCTTCTTCTCTTCCTCCTGCTTGCGAATTTCCTCTTTCTTATTGGCCTCGGTCTGCTTCATTTCCTCTGCTTGCGCTTTAAGCTTGCTTACAATCTCAGGATTAAGCAGCTCATTTAGCAATACGGGGTTATCTTTTTCAGCTTTGGAAGATTGCTGAGATTGCTGCTTTGCTGGATGCTGGTTCGTTTGTTTGCGTTTCTTGGCCATCGTCGTTCTACTCCCTCGTTTTTAAACTGAACTTCTGATTCAACACATCTAAATGCCTATTTATTTAACAATTAATGATCATATTCGATATAAAGAGCTTCAGCGGCAATGCGAGCCGTGTGGCGCGCTTGCTCGACATCTGACGCCGTGCTGAGCGCAACGGCCATACGACGGCCTACCTTCGTCTCCGGCTTGCCGAATAGACGAACCTGCACGTTAGGAACAGCCAAAGCCTCCTCAATACCGCCAATTCGGAATGAAGAGGACTCACGATCCGCTTTCAGCGTATGAGAAGCGCCTGGCGACAGCAAACGAAGCGTTGGAATAGGGAACCCGAGAATCGCGCGCACATGAAGCGCAAATTCGGATAAATCCTGCGTTGCCATCGTTACCATGCCTGTGTCATGCGGACGCGGAGAAACCTCGCTGAAGAGTACGCCATCCTGCGTAATGAACAGCTCAACGCCATAAATGCCATAGCCCCCAAGCTCATCCGTAATTCGCAACGCAATTTGTTCTGCTTGCGCGATTTGCTCCGCTGACATTTCATGCGGCTGCCAGGATTCGATGTAATCGCCATCCTTCTGCACATGACCGATCGGCGGGCAATAGCTCGTACCGGATACAGATCTTACAGTCAGAAGCGTGATTTCGGATTCGAATGTGATAAAGCCTTCTACGATAATGCGCTGCTTCTTCGCTCGGCCGCCCTCCATCGCATAGCTCCAGCAGCTCTCCAGTTCCGCCTCTGATCGGCATACGCTCTGTCCTTTGCCTGATGAGCTCATTATCGGTTTGATTACGCACGGGAAACCAAGCTCGGCTGCCGCCTGCGTCAGCTCTTCGAGCGAATCCGCAAACCGATAAGGAGCAGTTGGAAGCTCCAGCGTCTCTGCAGCAAGGCGGCGAATTCCTTCGCGGTCCATCGTTAAGCGTGCTGCGCGAGCCGTCGGAATAACGTGATGTCCTTCCTGTTCCAGCTCCAGCAATGTTTCTGTTGCAATCGCTTCAATCTCAGGAACAATATAATCAGGGCGCTCCTGCTCAATAATTCGCCGGATCGCTTCTCCGTCCAGCATGTCTGCCGTATAGCTGCGATGGGCAACCGCCATTGCTGGTGCGTTCGCATAACGATCTACTGCAATCGTCTCGACGCCTAATCGCTGAGCCTCCAGAACAACCTCTTTTCCAAGCTCGCCAGAGCCTAGAAGCAATAATTTACGAGCATTTGATGTTAATGGTGATCCATACATAACGAAAGAGAACCTCCTGGAAGCAAGCCGACTTCTCTATCGCATCTGAACATAATGTGCAATAGAGCGTCGGTTCGTTTTTTTCTTCCATTGTGGAGGTTCCCTATGCAAAAATCAACTTTTTTCATGAATTGTTTCTAAACAAAACGGTATTGCGCTTCAATCAAGCCGTTATAAACACCGCGATGCGCGATCAATGATTCATGATTTCCTTGTTCAACAATTTGACCATGATCGAGCACAATGATTTCATCCGCATGGCGAATCGTAGACAAACGATGTGCAATCATAAACGAAGTACGGCCGGCTAGCAATATTTTGAGCGCCTCTTGAATTTTCAGCTCTGTTTCGGTATCAATGCTTGCCGTTGCTTCATCTAGAATTAGAATTTGCGGATCGGCTAGCAGCGCACGAGCGAAGGAAAGCAGTTGACGCTGACCCATGGAAAGCACATTGCCCCGTTCCTCAACCTGCGTGTCATAGCCGTCAGGCAGACCCATAATAAAGTCATGCGCATTTACCGCTTGTGCTGCTTTTACAATCTCAGAATCAGTAGCGTTCAGTCTTCCGTACCGGATATTGTCCCGAATTGAACCCGAGAAAATAAAGGTATCCTGCAGAACGATGCCGACCTGAGAGCGCAGGCTTTCAATTGTTATGTCGCGAATATCAATGCCGTCAATAAGGACGCGGCCCTCTACCGGATCATAGAAGCGGCAAAGCAGGTTAATGATCGTGCTTTTACCGGAGCCAGTATGGCCGACTAGCGCTATCGATTGTCCCGCTTTGACATCTATCGTCACATGCTTGAGAGCTGGTCTGCCCTTCTCGTATTCAAATACGATGTCGTCGAACTTCACATCGCCTTTAATTTTCGGCAAGGCTTTCGCGCTGTTTAATTCGCCTACAGTCGGCTCTTCATCAATAAATTCAAATATGCGCTCAGATGAAGCCATTGCAATGAGAAGCTGTGAATACATTTGTCCTAAACGGTTGATAGGGTCCCAGAAGTTGCCGATGTAGTTCGCATAACCAACAAGCAGCCCTACTGTGATCGCCCCAACTTGAATCAAATGAGTACCGTACCAGAATAGGATAAACGTACCGATAGCCGCTGTAATCTCAATGACTGGGCCTAATGTTTGGTTAAGCGCTGAGGCTCTGTTCCATGACTTGAGATTATCTGTATTCATATGATCGAAAAAGCCCATATTATCTCTTTCCTGCACATATGCCTGTGTAACCTTCATGCCTTGAATGCTCTCATTCAGGTGAGAGTTGATCCGAGACTGCCTCATCCGAACATCCTGCCAACCAGTACGGATTCTTTTGCGCAGCGTCGTCGATACAAGGAACATAAGCGGAACTGTAATCATAATGGCGAGTCCGAGCTTGAAATTCCATACAAGCAATATAATAACGATACCGAGCAGCTGGACACAGTCCATGAGAAGGTTGACAACACCATTCGTGAACAGATCCTGCAGTGCATTAACATCATTCGTCACCCGAACGAGCACCGAGCCGGCTGGCCGCTTATCATAGAAGCGAAAGCTCAGCTTCTGAATATGCTGGAACAAATGATTTCTTAAATCATAAATAACCTTTTGGCCGATAATGCTTGTGTGCTTGATACGGTACGCGTTGGACGCCCATTGGATAATGTATAGAATGAGCATGAGCGATCCAATTGTGATCAGCTTCGGTATGCTTGTATCTCCATTCTTAGGAGCAATCGCTTCATCAATCGCTAGAATGACAAGCGCAGGTACGCCGAGTCGAGTCATCGTTCCTAGAATCATCATGAAGATAACCGGCCGTAATTCCTTCGTATAAGGCTTCATGTACATAAATAAGCGGCGTAATTGCCCCCAGTTAAACGGCTTTTCGATCAGCTCGTCATCCTGGTAGATGAAGCGTGCATTCTTATTCGTAGCCTTAGCTTTGCTGCTTGCGCTCATTATATAGTACTCCCTTTCCGAACATGCGCTTGCAAGGCCGGAGTGGCTGCATCAAGCGGATAGTCTGCATATTGAATGTTGTAAGTTTCACGATAAGGTCCTTGCTGCACGATTAATTCGGCGTGCGTTCCACGCTGTACGATATGTCCTTCGTCAAGCACGATAATTTCATCTGCATGGCGAAGCGACGAAATGCGGTGCGCGATAATAAATGTCGTACGTCCTGCCATAAGCTCCTTGAAGCCTGCTTGGATTTCATGCTCGGTTTCCATATCGACCGCACTTGTCGCATCATCCAGGATAAGAATCCGAGGGTTTTTAATTAAAGCCCTTGCAATGGCGATCCGCTGCTTCTGGCCTCCTGAGAGCCCCATTCCTCGTTCGCCAACAATCGTATCGTAGCCAAGCGGAAGCTCCATAATGAAATCATGTGCTTTCGCGAGCTTAGCTGCATGCTCAATCTTCTCATCCGTAATATCGCGAATGCCGTAAGCAATATTGTCGCGGATAGACGCTGAGAACAGGAACGTTTCTTGGAATACAGGAGCAATTATACGACGCAGGCTGGCGACATCAAGGTTGCGGATATCAATGCCGTCAAGCGTGATTTTGCCATTTTTAACATTGTAGGCACGCATTAATAATTGAATGATCGTCGATTTCCCTGCGCCTGTCGCACCAAGGAACCCGATGACCGAGCCAGCAGGCGCATCAATTACAATATCGGTTAGTGCAGGTGATTTGTCCGGATAATTGAACGTAACATGATCGAAGCGGACATGCCCCTTCACACTGTCGCTGTTCAGTTCAATCGCATTTTCTATATTTTTGACATGGACATGCTCGTTCAGAAGGCCTAGAACTCGTTCACCTGACGCCTTGAACTGCGTGTAGTTGTTAATTTGAAAGCCAAGGCCCCACATCGGTCCAATAATATACCAGATCAAGCTGAAAAACGCGACGAATTCGCCCAGCTTTAGAGATTCATTAATGACGAGAATACCGCCAACTACAAGCAGGATGACAGCGCTTAAATTTGCGACAAGCTCCATAATTGGAAAATACTTCGCCCAAATTCTAGCTGCGCCGACCTGATTCGTTTGATAAGCTTCGCTTCGCACCGAAAACTTGGATACCTCGTGCGTTTCACGCGCAAATGACTTAACTGTGCGAACGCCTGTAATGTTTTCTTGAACCGCTGTTGTTAAATTACTCATGGCTTGACGCATTTCGCGGAATGCAGGATGAATATTTTTCTCGAAGCGAACCGCCGTGTAACCCAGTATTGGAATCGTTACGAGCGTAATGAGTGTAAGCTGCCAATGAATGTACAGCATCATTGCTCCGCCGAACACGATCATGAGCACCATGTTCAAAATTTGTGCAAAGCCAAAGCCGATAAAGTTCCGAATACCCTCTAAGTCTGCTGTCAAGCGAGACATGAGATCGCCCGTCTTCGCTTTGTCATAGTATTGGAAGGACAATGTTTGCAGCTTTTCGTACAAAGCATTACGCATACGATATGCAACCTTATTGCCTAGACGTCCTCCAAAAAATCCATGCAGAAACTGCATACATCCTTTAAATGAAACAACTACTACAACGGTTAATGCGACCATCGGAACCAAATCATACTTCTCTGGCCCAATTACATCATCGATTAAATATCGAAGTAAATTCGGATAGACAAGTCCGAGCGCCGTCGCGCACATTAAGCAAATGATCGAGGAGAACATAATTTTTCGTTCCGCCCAATAAAATGCTTTCAACTGCCTTAATACGTCCAAGTAAATCCATCTCCCCATATCTATTTTATAAGTATGAATGAATATTATCAGCATCGGTCAGGTGGAGCAAACGGTATAAATATGCATATATGTGAGTGAAACCGCTTAAACTGCCGAATTGGAAAATGAAAGAGGGTATTACTCCCAATTGGTCACGAATCGTGACATATATGTGCCAATTGCTCACTTTTTGCACAGAAACACACAATATAAAAAAATGCTTTTGCAAGGCAACTACTCCCTGCAAAAGCATTCAGCTTTAAATGAGATCATATGTTTGATAATCGTTTACATTTAGAGATCAATGAACGCCGTATAAAGCTGTTTCAATTCCTCCAAATTAGCGGTGCCCGAAAGTGAATTTCGTTTGCCTTCCGCATAAGCAAGCATATCTTTCTTCAGATGGTTTCCAGCTCCGTAAGCGGCTGTTTTCCATATATCTTCATATAGAGCCGTCCAAAGAAGAGTTTGCTCACCTATCCAGCTGTTCAATGAAGGAGCAAGAAGAGCTTCCAGCTCCTTGCGAAGCAAGGCTTTGCCGTCGCTTTCGAAGAAATGGCGAGGCGATTTAAATCGGCTCCACAGTAGCTTGGCATCAATCGTGTCCGCTTCCCATGCTGCTGGTTCATCGGGAGTAGGGAGCGCTGCTGCTGTATATGGCACAGCACTGTATGAAGCAATCGAAGCTTCAAGCCCTTTCGCGGTGCTGTCATATTGCTTCCCAAGCAAAGTGTGTACGCCCCTCTCCATGCGCAGAGACGTCGCAAGCATTTCCTGTGCGAGCTCATGCTGGATGGAACGCTGAAGCTCCAACCAGGAGGTCCAGATCGCTTTGCGCAAATCACGTCCGTCATCCTGCAGAGAAGAAGGATTAAATGCCAAATTGTAAAACTCGCCGAAGCGGTACTGAAGCCGCTGTACGACATAATATAGAAGCTCGCTAAGCTCCTGCTTTAACTGCTCAGGCATCATTCCGCCTTGCAAGGCGGCTATGCTCTCATCGGCTTGCTTCACGGCTAGATGAAGCTCAGCAAGCTCAGCTTCTCTCACCGCGGCATTGCCTTCAGCGCTCTTTAGCCAGCCGGCTAAGGTAGCTGCTGCACGCTGCAAGTCCTGTTCCGCCGCATCGATTGCAAGTCGTCCAAGATCATTCTGAATAAAGGATAGGAAAGATTGCTCAAACGCTTCAATACCCGAACGCTCCAGCAGCTCTGCATTCCCATCAACTTTCCCGTCAAGCGCTTGAAGGCTTGATACAGGGAACAGACGGGGATTGCGAATCGCATGCTGCAGCAGATTCGATTCCACATGCTTTAACACGCCTTCAAGCTCTTCCTGATCAGCTGCTAAGTCAGCGGCATTGACTAGGAAAAACATTTTGTCCAGCTCAAACTGATCCTTCACCCGTCCTAGCTGCATCAGAAACTGTCGATCCGCTTGGGAGAACGCGTGATTGTAATATGTTACGAACAGGACGGCATCCGCATTCTTAATATAATTAAAGGCTACTCCTGTATGTCTCGCATTGACAGAGTCCGCTCCCGGCGTATCCACCAGCACAATTCCTTGCGCGGTTAGAGCGCAATCGTAATGAAGCTCGATTTCGCTGACAAAGCAAGAACGTGATTCCTCCGCTACATATCGCTCGTATTCTGCTTGATCCACCGACAGCTGCTGACCGAGCAGCGCTTCATGCTGCTCCCAGCCAGCACGGGCTGCGCGCAGGAAGCTGTAATGCGGACGGCCGCCAGCCACGATAGAATCGGGGGACAGACGGTCAATCGCCCGCATTAGCGCTGCCGCGTCCGGAAGCTTAGTCGCAGCGGCATCCTCGCCGAGCAGCGCTAATGAATAGCGCACATCGTCCTCGATAGCCGCGCGCGACTTCATCACGATGCGTGCGGTGCCATGCCCGTGCTCAGCCGTAGGCGGCACGAGTCGGTTGATCGCTGCGGTCGTCGGATTCGGTGAGACCGGCAGCACCGGCTCACCGATCAGCGCGTTCGCAAGCGATGACTTGCCGGCGCTGAAGGCGCCGAACAGCGCGATCGTAAAGCGGCTGTCCTTCAGCCGCTTAGCTTTGCCCTGCATAGCCTGCGCAGCCGCCGCCATCGCCGCATGCGGCTCCAGCAGCTCTGCCGCGCTCGCTAAGCGCGCCGCTGCGCGGTGCTGCTGCGCAAGTGCGGCTCCGCCGCCGAGAGCGCTCTGCCCTGCGGCAGCGCTTCCGGCAGCGGCGCCCATGCCGCCGCTCGCGCGCGTCTTCGCCGCCGCTCGCACAGCCTTGGCCGCTTCAGCGGCTTCGCCAGCTGCCGCAGCAGCGGCACCCCGCACCGGTGCTTCGCCCGGCGCCGGCAAGGCCGGCCTTGCCGGCGCATGCGGCATCGCAGCTGCCAGCCGCGCCTCATGCTGCGCAGCTTGCTCTGTCAGCGCTGCGAGCGCATGAAGAGCATTAGCCTGCGCGCCAAGCGCCGCAAGCTGCTCTCGCGCCCGTGCGGCTTCTGCTTCGCCCGCCGCCGTGGCGAACTCTGTCAGCGCATCAATCAGCTCAAGCGCGCGCTGACGATAAACCCCTTTCACATCCGCGGCCAGATCGCGGGAATACGTCATCGTATATTCATTCCCGATGACTGCTCCAGCCTTGACACGCTCCACGAGCCAGTCAGACTCAGGCAGCCAGGCCAGCTCACTAGCTAAAGCTGCTTCCAGCTTCTCGCCATCATAGCCGATACGCTCCGCCTCGACCCGAAGCAGATGCTTCACATGCCAATCGATAGATGCGCTGATCAGGCTGTTCAGTTCCTCACGGAATACTTGCAAGCGCCGCTCCTGCTCAGCCGCTGTCTTAGCCCCCGCGAACAAAAGGCCAGTCTTAAAACCTGGTTTACGGCTCTCTAGGAAGGACTGAGCCAAATCACGCAAACCCGCAGGCGTTATATTGGCATTGTCGAGCAGCTTTTGAAGCTCTTTGCTTAAGTTGGCACGATAAACTTCATTCTGTTCCTCAACTTTGCTAATAAATGATCGTAATCCAGCTATTTCACTCGTTATGAGAGCAGCTTGTTCATCTCCTCCAGCCAGATCCAGCAGCCGATCACGTTCAGGCTCATTGTGATGATCGCGCCATTTCACATGCTCCGCTGCCAATTGCCGCAGCGATGCGTCAACACTATACGCGCAAAGCGGCTCTCGAAGCTCCTTCAATTGATTCAGCAGCTCCAGCAGCTGTTCCCATTCCTGATGCGGATGCTCCGGCTCGCGCGAAGTCAAATATACGATCCCTGCCGGCTCCAAGTGCCAAGCATGGAACGCATCCTCAACGCTCTTGCGATAACTTGCGAATGTAAGCTCCCGCTCACGATGTTTGTCAATTTGATTAACGATAAAGTATAAGGGCTTTCCCCAATCCTTCAACTGCTTCGCGAATGAGAAATTAATTTCGGATTGCACATGATTATAATCCATCACATAGAACACGACATCAGCAAGATGCAGCGCCGATTCCGTGGCCATTCTGTGCGCGTCATCGGTTGAATCAATTCCCGGCGTATCAAGCAGCACCGTATGATTCCCCAACGTATCGCTAGGATAAATAATAGATACAGAAGTAAATTGTTCGCCGTCTACGCAATAGCGATCCAGCTCATCGATCGGAACCTCGGCGTTGACCGCAGCGCCGTCGCGCATAATCTCGACAGCCGCATAGGCCCGTTCACCGCCTCGAATCGAAACAACGTTCGCACTTGTCGGAATCGGACTGGAAGGCAGCAGCTTTGCCCCACATAACCGATTGATTAAGGTTGATTTACCCGCCGAGAAATGTCCACAAAAAGCAACAGTAAGCCGACCATCGGTCAGCTTACTGTCAAGTTCTTGTGCTTGCTTTGCATGTAATGTATCTCCAGCAGCTTGCATGATGCCAGCTGCCTCGAATATAGCTCCCGCTATGCTTTGCACCGTCACTTCAGTCATCTGGCTGCTCCTTAAACGGCTTCCACTTCATTAGACGGCATGCAAATTTCAAATACATTGCCGTGTTGAAGGATCATAATATTACGCTGCTTATCTCTCATAACAACAACCTCTGGCTTAATGCGCATACGCTCAATGTATTGATCCGGCACATCGCCTGATCCGCTTACAGTGATGCCTTCAACGACTAAATCCTCATGCTCCTCAGGTGGTGATTCAAGCACTTGCTCGTAAATGTCAGAAAAAAGCTCAAAATTGTTTGTGTACACGGAAATACAGTTCATCTTCATCATCCTTCATTGGCTATTTTAGGTTTCATGCTCTTATTTTTTGTTTTAAATCCTGGCTTCATACGTAGCTTTCCTTCTTTGCACAAATCAAGCAGCGGACAGATCGGACACTGCGGGCTTTGTGCCTTACAATGATATCGACCAAAAAAGATAAGTCTATGATGTGTCAGCGTCCATTCCTCGCGCGGGACGAGTTTCATCAGCTTCTTCTCAACTTCAAGCACCGAATCCGTTTCCTTTGCGAACCCCAATCGCTTAGACACGCGATCCACATGCGTATCGACTGCAATGGCGGGAACACCAAACGCATTTGACATTACGACATTTGCTGTCTTGCGACCAACCCCAGGCAGCTCCGTTAGACCTTCATGGCTTTCAGGCACAGCCCCATCATATTTATCAATTACAATGCGGCATAGCTTTTGTATATTGGAAGCTTTACTTCGAAACAGACCGATGCGGCGAATATCCTGCTCCAATTCCTCAAGCGGGACGTTTAAGTAATCTTCGGGACGCTTATATTTTTGAAATAGAGTCGCCGTCACCTTATTAACTGTTTCATCCGTACATTGCGCAGACAAGAGCACAGCGATCGTAAGCTCGAATGGATTGCCGTGATTTAGCTCGCAGTGCGCATCTGGAAACATGTCCGCGATTATGTCCAGCACATGACGCATTTTCTGTTTCGCATTCATCGTCCTCTCCCCTAATCTAACACTATCGTTCAAAGTGTAGCGAAATTTGTCACGCTTAGCAACCGAAATCAAGCATATTCTATAAAAAAACTGCCCCTGAGGGCAGTTTTTTCACAAAATATAAATATCTTGAGGCCATTTCCCTAAATTTGGTTCTCTTTTTATTGCTTTACAATCGCAACAGCATTGTTTCTAAAGCTGTACACCGTAATGGCATCGCCAGCCTTGAAATTGGAAATTAATATCGCATTTCCGCCTTGCGTATATTTGGTGCTGCTCGTTACATTGAAATAATTTCGGTTATCAGAGCTAGTAACCTTCTCTGTCCATATTTGACCCGCGTTTGCATCATAGCTTGTGAATACGCGGCTTTCACCTACAGCAGCCGTAAATTGAATTTTGTTGTCATTCGTTTTAATGACTTCAACGTAATCGCCTACCGTTAAGAGGCTCGTATCCGCTCCTTGCGTAGTTCCCTTATTAATAACGAAGCCTTTATCTTCATTATAAACAATAGATTGTCCGGCTATATTCATTATGGCAACACTGTTTTTAGATACGGACTGTATGCGGCCAAATGTGACGTCAACCGTTTTAACCGTTGTAGCCTGAGTTCCTAAATAAGTCGCATCAACAATCGTACCTGGCAAAATCTGTTCGATGGTCAACTTAGCGCCAGCTTCATTGATCAGTTCTGAATTCAGAACCGGCAAATCAAAAGCAGCCGTTGTATTATTTTTCACACGAAGCCTTTTATTTATCGTATCAATGGAAATAACCTCGTATTGAATATTGCGATTTGCTTTAATGGTCGATACCCGGTCTTGATTCGCATTCAGCTCCAGCGTTAACAGTTCTCCAACCTTCAGATCACTGAAAGAAGCATTGGTTAAACCCGCAACCTCAACGTATGCTGCATTATATGGCAAGGAAACGTTCGCTCCGCCATCAATTTTTAAAGTAATTAAATTAGAAACAGAATTCAATGAAACTAATGTTCCGACATACTTGGTTACAAACTGCAAGGATACAATTGAATTTCCAGTATACGTAATGACAATTTTCCGGTTTTGAGTTAGCAAACTAGCAGCAGATGATAGAGAAATCGCATTGCCGCTATATTCAATTTTGGTGCGATCGTTGAAATATAATGCCTGCGCATTCGCACCGTTTGCATCTACAATCGTCAACAGTTTTTTATCGTATACGAAGCTTATGATTTGAGCTCCAGCGAGCGATTTCGCATTTCGATTAGTCACTTTAATTTTTGTTACTTTATCATCTGCGTTGAGCGTCAGCTCAACCTCATCCGCTTCTTTGATCAAATCAGAAATCGATGCAGCAGCTATTCCATTAATTTCAACCGTTACGGTGTTGGCCATAAATTTAGAGAGCAGGTTTGCACCCTCTTTTATCGTAATCAGCTCACCGTCCGTACCATAGAATGTACCTGCAGCAACAGTCGAGTTCGACTGTGCTGATGCAATGATTTTCAGAGCCATTGGCGTTTCACGGAAAGTATCCTGAACAATGCTGATTTGACTGTCTCTCTTGATTGCATTTAAGGCAATCGCTTTGCCTTCAGTGTCGACAACGACAAGTGAATCATTATAATTCACTTCAACCGGCTTATTATCTACCCAAACATACAGCTTCTTTTCAGATGGAATTACACGATCAAGTGTACCTGTCCATGTTTTGGAATAGGCTTTGTCGCCCTGCACCTCAACATACAATGCCTTTCCGTCTTTGGCGATAACGGTTATATCACCGTATTCGAGAAGCTGCTGCTTCGTAATGGGGGTCTCTGAATTATAATGATAATACAAAGTATCCGAACCAATCGCATAAGTTGTTTCTTTCTTATCACTGTAGACAGTTAGAGATGTATCCGTAATACGAGACACAATCCCACTCGTTTGCCCTTCATAATTAACAGGGTAAAGCTTTTGAGCGCGACTGAACATGGTTGCTAGGCTTGCTCTATTCACATCAGCTTTTGGATCAAATTTCACTGTCGTTACGCCTTTTACAAGCTCCAATTTTGATGCTAGGTTAACATACCCTTTGTAAAGCGAGTTAACCTGAGCCGCATCAGAGAAAGTGGATGCCGCATTCTGCATGCTAACAGCTTCGCTGTCTTTGCCGATAGCGCGAACCATCAGCTTCGTTACCCATTCGCGTGATGCAGGCTTTGTTCCCCAAGCCACTTTCGTATTCTTGGAAGCTAGATCATACTCTTCGCTCTGATCCAGTAATCCTTCTTGAAATGCCAACAAAATATAGGATTTGAAATAATTGCTTACTTTAAAAGAATCCGGAAATCCAACGCTGCTGTTTTTATCTACTTTATTGGCTAATCCCGCAAAACGGAGCGCCATAAGCACGGCCTCTTCTTGCGAGACGCTTTTGTTCGGACTAAATATATATGTATTGCCTGCAGCAGAATAGCCTTCAATAATGCCTTGCAGGGCGAGCTTTGCGATATGCTTCTCCGCCCAATGACCAATGCTTATGTCTGTAAACGGGGTCGTCAAAGCGGCTGCAGCAGCAACAGAATTTCCAGGAATAGCCATGCCGCTGCCTGCAATTAATGATACAGCAAGAGCGCCTATTACGATTTGTTTGCTTGTCTTTTTCAATGTCATAGATGATTTTCCCCCTGAAATTTTTTAATGACTTCAAAAGCAGCAAAAATAACCGCTTCTGAAGTCATCATGATCGTTGTCTTATTGTTTCTTCATTGGGTGTTCCAGCTCTACATGTCCCATCAAGCTTTCAGTCTCTTCACCATCAACTAACAATTCAATAGCTTGTACAAATTCGAATTGAAACAATGTTTTTTGAAGGGTGTCGATAACGAATAGCTCACCTGGAGCACCAAGTCTTGCTTCATCCGGCAAATGGATATCCAGAGTGACCTTGCCATCAGCCAGCTCAACCGAATTCACTTCAATTGGCTGCCATAAAGATGCTGTATGATCGCCAGCATCCTGCTGCAGCGCGGCGATCGCTGCCTCTACAAGATCCTTATCCGTTTCATAAGTAAGCTTCACTGATTTCTCTACTGTTTCAACTAGTTCTGTATCGGTTAGATATATAATAGCCTCGCGTTCTTTTGGCGCCGCAGTCGCTACCGGAGATGGTGAAGGCTCATTAATTGCGCTTCCCGTTTGGTTTCCAGGCTTTCCTTGCACGCCACAGCCCGCAATCGCTGCAGATAGAACGAAAACAGCAAGCAGCCCCTGTGCTTTGAATTTTTTCATTACACTGAACACCTGCCTTCTAATTTACTTTTAAAAATTCTTTAATTCCTGCTACCAACGCTGTCGCAATTTTCGTTTGAGATGCATCATTATAAAGCATAGTTGCATCTGAAGTATTCGTTAGGAAACCAGCTTCGATCAATACGGCTGGCATAGTCGTATCTTTAATAACCTTATAAGCGGCTGTCTTAACACCGCGATCTTTAATCTTAGTCGCAGAAATTAAATGCTTATGAATAATTCCAGCTAATGCAGAGCTGTTGTCGCGATAATAATACGTTTCTGTGCCTGATACTGTGGCTGCGGCAGAATTAGCATGAATAGACAAAAACAAGTCAGCCTTAAGCGCATTCGCGAATTGAACTCGTTCTTCTAAAGTTGGATAAGTATCGCCTGTTCTCGTCAAATGAACCTTGATTTTCGACTCTTTCTCCAGTAAAGTCTTCATTTTCAATCCGACGCTTAATGTGAATTCCTTCTCCCAGCGATTCAAAATACTTTTCGCACCGGGATCAGATCCTCCGTGTCCTGGATCAATGACAACATTTAATATTCCTGTGTTAGCAGGCGGAGTCACCGGGTCAGTAATAACTGGCGGTTTCACTGAAGTATCCCCATCCCCAGGCAATTCGGAAAGAGACATGAAATCCAGCCGGAATTCGCCTAAGTTTTCCGTCAATGTATAGCCTGTATCATCGCCGATTAGAAACACTACCCGAGCAATGTCAGGCGATTTGGAATAAAGGGAATACCGATAGCCCGTTAAATACGTGCTGTCTGTTACGGAAACCTCTACTTGTCCATTCAAGAATAAGGAGGACAAGCTAGACGAATAGTTTGTTGCCGGAAAATCAAAAACGATCCGTTTCGGATTTTCGAGATACATCGGTTTGTTTGTTTTCACTGTGCCTTCATAACGAATGGTGACGCTGTTGGCGCCGTCGAATGAAAAATCAGTAATCGTGCCGCTTGATTCTTCTGGAATAGAAACGGCTGGTTTCTCGTACATATGTACTTCCTTCTCCGTGTTCTTCCACTCTACGTTTAGTCCGAACTGCTCGCCGACAAAGCGCAGCGGAACCAGCGTCTTTCCTTTCACAACCATGATTGGCGTATCCATCAGTACGGATTGATCATTGACAAGAGCTTTGTTGTCATTCAGCTTAAGCTTAATAACGTCCTTCCCATTAATGACCGTTGCCGTTTTGGCTGTGTTGTCCCAACTAATTTGATAGCCCAATCCATCTGATATCGTCCGCATCGGAACAATTGTTGAATTATTAACAATTTGCGGAGCGACTTCCGATTTTAACAACAGACCATTCAAATAAAGCTTGGGGACGACCTCTGCAGCATGTCCTACAGCGGTGAACATCGTGAAAAATACCGACATAAACAACATAATGGATACAAATTTCTTCATTTCCCACCTCGATGACTGATATTGCCCGCATCGAATGAGTGCATTCGACTAATACAGACGTCAATATAGACGCAGCTTGTCAGAAAAAGTTGCGTTTATAGGAAAAAAAGGACAATCCGCCGTAGCCGGCTGGACTGTCCTCTTATTAAATGTGTAAATTAGCCAAGACGAGCCGCATGCTTTTTCTCGTAAGCTGTAATTTTATCCTCATGCTGAAGCGTCAAGCCGATATCGTCAAGACCTTGCAGCAAAAACTGACGGCGATGCTCATCAAGATCAAATGCAATAGTTAAACCATGATCATCCGTAAGCTGCTTGTTTTCCAAATCAACATTCAGCTTATAGCCCTCATGCTTCGCAGTGCGTTGGAAAATCTCTTCCACTTGCTCTTCACTAAGCTTAATAGGCAAAATGCCGTTTTTGAAGCAGTTGTTATAGAAAATGTCCGCATATGACGGTGCAATGATAACTTTATAACCATAATCAAGAATAGCCCAAGGTGCATGCTCACGTGATGATCCGCAGCCAAAGTTTGCACGGGATACGAGCACAGATGCTCCTTCATAGCGCGGCTTGTTTGGTTCGAATTCTGCGTTTACTTCACCATTCTCGTGAAAACGCCATTCGAAGAATAGAAATTGACCAAAGCCGCTGCGCTCAATGCGCTTCAAAAATTGTTTAGGAATAATGGCGTCAGTGTCGACATTGACCCGGTCGACCGGGGCGACGATGCCTGTAAATTGTTTAAACGGTTCCATACCTTATATACCCCTCTCTCACGTTCAATTAGTTCAACACTTCGGATTTAATTTCCCAATCGCGTACATCGTAGAAGTGGCCTTTTACCGCTGCGGCTACTGCCATTGCAGGCGATACTAGATGCGTACGGCCACCACGGCCTTGACGGCCTTCGAAGTTACGGTTAGAAGTGGATGCGCAGCGCTGGCCCGGCTTCAGAACGTCCGGGTTCATAGCAAGGCACATGGAGCAGCCTGCATCGCGCCATTCGAATCCTGCTTCTGTGAAAATTTTATCCAAGCCTTCCTTCTCAGCTTGAATTTTGACACGTCCCGAGCCCGGAACAACAATTGCCGTTACACGATCGCTTACTTTGTGGCCTCTAGCAATTTCAGCGGCAGCGCGTAAGTCTTCAATACGGCCGTTCGTACATGATCCAATAAATACATAATCGATTTCGATTTCGTTCATTGGCGTACCTGGCTTCAGATCCATATATTCTAGCGCAGCTTCAGCTGCTTTGCGCTCATTTTCAGTAGGCAGGTCAGCAGGGAATGGAACTTTTGCTGTAATGTTTGTTCCCATACCCGGGCTAGTTCCCCAAGTTACTTGCGGAATAAGAGCATCTACATCGAAATGAACAACTGTATCGTACTCTGCGCCTTCATCCGTAGTAAGCTGCTTCCAAGCCTCAACCGCTTCCTCGAAGTTAGCTGGCGAGTATTGGCGGCCGCGGAGATAATTGAATGTCGTTTCGTCCGGTGCAATTAGTCCGGCACGAGCTCCCGCTTCAATGGACATGTTACAAACGGTCATACGCTCTTCCATAGTCAAGCTTGTAATAGCCTCACCAGTGAATTCAATAACGTAGCCTGTTGCAAAGTCAGTGCCGTATTGCGCAATAACGCCAAGAATAAGATCCTTTGCCGTTACGCCTGGTTTACGTTTGCCGTTGAAGCGAACCTCAAGCGTTTTTGCTTTCGACTGCTGCAAGCATTGAGTAGCCATAACGTGCTCTACTTCGCTCGTACCGATACCAAATGCCAAGGCGCCGAAAGCACCGTGAGTTGAAGTATGGCTGTCTCCGCAAACAATCGTTTTGCCGGGATGAGTAAGTCCTAGCTCAGGCCCCATTACGTGAACGACACCTTGATCAATACTGTCCAGATCAAACAGCGTAACGCCGAAATCTTTACAGTTTTGAGTTAGAGTATCAATTTGCTGCTTGGAAATCGGATCCGTAATATTGAAACGATCCTTAGTCGGTACGTTATGATCCATCGTTGCGAACGTTAGGTCCGGACGGCGGACTTTACGGCCAGATAGACGCAAGCCTTCGAAAGCCTGCGGCGACGTAACCTCATGCACGAGCTGCAAGTCGATATAAATAACGCTTGGTTTTCCTTCTTCTTGATGAATGACGTGATTGTCCCAAATCTTCTCAAACATTGTTTTTTTCGCCATTAAATTCACCCCATCGTTTCATTGAATCTTCTGCATTTCTTAACTGAATCTACTATAGCATTTCCTTCTTCATTGATCCAAGATATAATATCTATAAGGTCTATAGATAATAACTATAACGAAATATAATATTACAACTCTATCAATAAAGGAGCTCCTACTCATGGAACTTAGACAGCTCAATTACGTTATTCAGATCGCATTAGAAAAAAACTTTTCACGAGCAGCGGAGAAGCTGCATATTGCACAACCTTCCCTTAGCCAGCAGCTCTCGAAGCTGGAGCAGGAGCTTGGCGTGCTGCTGTTCCGCCGAACGACCAATTCCGTTGAATTAACGCAAGCAGGCCAAGTGTTTGTCAATAAATCGCAAGCAATACTCGATGGCGTCGAGCAGTTGAAGCAAGAAATGGATGATATGGCTCAGATGCGGCGCGGACGTCTCGTAGTTGGCACGCTGCCGATTACCGGATCACATATATTGCCCCTTGTATTGCCTGTATTCGGTGCTCAGTATCCGCAAATCGAAATTGTTCTCGTGGAGGATACAACAGCCAAGCTGGAACAGCTTACCGCAAGTGGCGGTACAGATATAAGTCTGCTCTCCCTCCCGCTTATAGACAGCTCGCTGGCATGGGAGCCTTTTATGGAAGAAGAAATTTGCTTGGCTGTTCCCAATCAGCATCCACTTGCCTCGCGTGAAGGCTCGATCGACCTTCCTGAGCTTCAGGAGGAGCCCTTCATTGTACTCAAACGAGGACAAGGCTTCCGTCAAATTACTGTCGACTTATGTGAGCAATCCGGCTTCTCGCCCCGAATCGTATTCGAAAGCAGCAATATCGAAACCGTTCAATCCTTAGTTGCAGCCGGCATGGGAATTGCTTTAGTACCGCAAATGCTAACTCGTGCAGAAGGTTCTGAATTCACACCTACCTACTTGACCTTGACGACTAAACCGACAAGAACGCTCGTTATTGCAAGCCGCAAGGGCAGATATTTATCCAAAGCAGCTGATGCTTTCATTCAGACCTTGAACAAAACCGTTAATAACTTCAGATAAAGCTAGGCATTATAAATCGAAGGCCTGCGGTCTTCAAATACCGGAATTTTCGACCGAACCGCATCAACGAGCGCTAAATCGATTGTTGCATATAGGATTGTTTCTTCCTCGCCAGCTTCTGCAACGACCTCGCCCCATGGATCAAGAACCATGGAATGGCCGAAGAAATTAGAATTCCCGCTCGTTCCCATACGATTGCAGGCAATAACGAACATCTGATTCTCAATGGCACGAGCTGTAAGCAGGGTACGCCAATGGTGCAGGCGCGGATGCGGCCATTCTGCCGGTACAAACAGCAGCTTTGCCCCATCCAGTGCCAGCTTGCGGGCGAGCTCAGGGAAGCGGATATCATAACAAATCATCATTCCGGCCTCTGTGCCTTCTATATTGATCTTGCCAAGCTTGTCTCCTGCTGTTAAATATTTTTCCTCTTCCATTAAACGGAATAAGTGAATTTTTGAATAATCAGCAACTACATTTCCGCTGCGATCGAAGGCGTAGATGGTATTGAGCACGTCGCCTTCCTTCACCTCTGCAATAGATCCGCCAATGATATGAACCCCATGCTTTCTGCTGAAAGCAGACAAAAAGGATTGGGTGCGCTCCCCATGTGAATCTGCGATGGTTTGAATTTCTGTCAGCGCGTAGCCGGTATTCCACATTTCAGGGAACATGATCACATCCGGCTTCTCATCTTGGTTAACCGCTTCCTCCAGCATCTCATTTAGCTTCGCAAAATTGGCCTCAGGATTACCCGCTTCTATATGCATTTGCAGCAATGCAAGCCGCAATTTGTTATTCATTCGCTTTTCCTCCAAATATAAATTAATTTTTTCCTAATCATACCGTCTCATGGTTCTGTGTCAAGATGGGAACCGTAAGTACGAAGCCTTTCCCACTTTACGATAAAAAAGGAGAATGTCTGTCATGATTCCGAAACGACTAACTGCAATGCTCATAGCTTGCTGCTCTCTATTCTTGTACGCACAGGCTATTTCCGCTCATCCAGCAGCTTCTAGTTCTACTTCCGACACTGCACTCAAACCGGTGCAAGTATTTGACGTTGCAGCCGGTAAAGTTACAAAAACAGTTGTTAACGACCCTTCTATTCAAGAACAAGCTTCCGCTTGGATCGGCTCCGTCACCGGATTAGCTCCGCAAATTTCGAATGATGAAAGCTGCAGCTATGTGTTCCGAGTGCCGCTGGAGAAGGAAGCAACCATTAAACACAATGATATTTCAGTAACATCCGATGATCTTTTTCTATTCTACTGCAAGGACAAGCCGCCACTGCTGCTCATGTTCGACCATAAACGCAGGCCGTATTTATTTCTATTCAATGCGGATATAAAACCATTTATTCAGAAGATGGGAGTTAATGCTTCATAGGCAGTCCCCTTCTCTTCCCCTCCTATTCATGCTACATTAAAGCTATTGCCTATAAATAGCGATTTTGTCATGTGGAGTGTGAAAGTATGAAAACGCAAATCGGTCAACATCTAATTCAACCTGCAGATCGGATGAATATCCTTCCGACGCAATTTTTTGCTAAGCTGGTCGCCAAAGCGAATGCTCAGACGGCCAAAGGACGCGATGTAATCAATTTGGGACAAGGCAATCCGGACCAGCCGACCCCTCCCCATATTGTTGCTAAGCTGCAGGAGGCTGCAGCCAATCCTTTGTATCATAAATATCCACCTTTCAGCGGCTATCCTTTTCTTAAGGAAGCAGTAGCGAAGCGGTACAAAGAAGATTATAACGTAGATCTAGACCCTGCAACGGAAGTTGCGATCTTATTTGGCGGAAAAACCGGCCTTGTAGAAATTAGCCAATGTTTGCTTAATCCAGGCGATGTCTGTCTCGTACCTGATCCAGGCTATCCAGATTACTGGTCAGGTGTAGCTTTAGCAGGGGCAGAGATGTCATTTATGCCTTTGACCGAGTCGAACAGCTATTTGCCGGATTATGAAGCTATCAGTCCGGAAATAGCACAACGGGCTAAGCTGATGTTCATGAACTATCCTAACAACCCAACTGGTGCGGTAGCAAATCCTGCATTCTATGTGCACACGGTTGAATATGCCCGCAAGCACGGCATTGTGGTGGCAAGTGACTTTGCATACGGAGCAATCGGATTTGACGGCAATCAACCGATCAGCTTCCTGCAAACACCAGGCGCGAAGGAAGTTGGCGTCGAGTTTTACACCATGTCCAAGACGTATAATATGGCTGGCTGGCGAGTTGGCTTTGCACTTGGGAACGCTGAGATTGTAAGGCTCATCAACTTGATCCAGGACCACTATTACTGCAGCTTGTTTGGCGGCATTCAAGAAGCAGCCGCGCTCGCCTTAACCGAATCGCAGCAATGCGTTGCTGATCTAAATGCAATGTACGAAAGCAGACGCAATGCCTTGTACAGTGCACTTGATAAGATCGGCTGGAAAGCAGCTAAGCCAGGCGGTTCCTTCTTCTGCTGGCTGCCAGTCGCACCCGGACACACCTCGGAGTCATTTGCTGATTTGCTGCTGCAGGAAGCGGATGTTGTTGTCGCTCCAGGTGTAGGCTTCGGAACGCATGGAGAAGGCTTTGTGCGCCTAGGACTGCTAACGACTGAAGACCGTCTTCAAGAAGCGGTTGAACGGATCGGCAAGCTTAATTTGTTTAAAGCATAATCAAGCGTTTGCCTCGCTTTACAGCAATTGGGGATCGTGCTATGCTTAGTAGAATTGAACATGAAACGTGATGACGGGACTAGTAAGCATGAAGGGTCGCGATCAGAGAGTAAATTCCATGGGCTGTAAGAATTTACCGAAGGCCGCTTGCTGAACCTACCTCCGAGCGGTCGGCGATGAGCCGGACAGCGCCTTCTGTTATAGGCTTAAGCTGGGTGATTTTCTTTGTGATGATCATCAACAAAGGTGGTACCGCGGAAGCAAAGACTTTCGTCCTTTATGGACGAAAGTCTTTTTTGTTGTCACGAAACAAGCATAGGATGGGATTAATGATGTCAGAACGTGTAGTCGTAAAAATTGGCAGCAGCTCGCTTACGTCCGAGGAGGGCGGCTTAAACCGCGAACGAATTCAATATTTCGCTGCTGAGCTAGCTTCCCTGCATCAACAAGGTGATAGCGTCATGCTAGTTACATCAGGCGCTGTTGCCGCTGGTTTTCGTCAAATCGGTTATACAGCGCGGCCTAAGCTTGTTCACGAGAAACAAGCAGCAGCTGCGGTCGGCCAGGCGCTTCTCATGCAAGCCTATGAAGAAGCCTTTAGCCAGTATGGTATTGTTGCGGCGCAGATCTTGCTCACACGAGCTGATTTCTCTAACCGCCGTCGTATCCAGAATGCGTTGATGACCATTGAAGAGCTGCTTCGGCTTCGGGTTATCCCTATCATTAATGAAAATGACACAGTGGCAACCGATGAGCTTGTTCTCAAATTCGGAGACAATGATAACCTCTCCGCTCTCGTTGCAGCTATGACAAAAGCGTCAAAGCTGGTCATAATTACGGACATGGATGGCTTATATACAGAAGACCCGCGCATAAATCCGCAAGCCGTAAAGATCGATCGCGTCGATTTAATTTCAGAGGACATCATGAAGCTTGCAGGCGGTGCCGGCTCTTCTGTCGGAACCGGCGGAATGCGCTCAAAGATTGAGGCAGCTCGTATCGCTATGCGCGGCGGCGTTCACGCATTTATCGGAAAAGTACAGCAGAACGGCGATCTAGCGCTTGCTGTCGAAGGCAGCGGCAGAGGCACCTATTTCGACACCAAACGAAATAGCTTGCCGATGAAGAAGCAATGGCTTGGCTTCCATTCCATGCCGCAAGGACGAATTTCTGTAGATGACGGCGCAGTAACAGCTTTACTCGAAGGCGGCAAGAGCCTTCTACCTGCTGGCGTTACCGATACCGAAGGCGAGTTTCACCCAGGTGATGTCGTCGAGGTAACGAACCGTCTTGGAGAAACGCTTGGCCGAGGTGTTGTTAATTATGCAGCATGGCAAATTCAAGCAGTTGCAGGCTTAACAACGAAGGAAGTCAGACGTCGGGTGGACGTTTCCCGCATTGAAGTCATTCATCGGGACGAATGGATATCATTGAAATAATAAGGAGGAATTTATCAATGACCAGTGAAGTGATACAAAAAGCGACTTTGGCTCAGAAGGCCTCAGCTATTATGAATCGATTGACGACAGAACAGAAGAATACCGCTCTTATACATATGGCAGATGCGCTGCTCGCCGAGCAGGCTGCTATTATTGCTGCAAATGACCTTGATATTGAGCGCGGGCGTGAGCAAGGCACCAGCCCCTCCCTCCTAGATCGGCTAGCGCTGAACGCTGAGCGTGTTGCGGCCATCGCAGAAGGCTTGCGTTTGATCGCTGCGCTTCCTGATCCGGTTGGTGAAATGCTTGAGCAATTTGAACGCCCGAACGGTCTTAAGATTGAGAAGATTCGAGTACCGTTAGGCGTGATTGGCATGATCTATGAGGCACGTCCTAATGTAACAGTCGATGCCACTGGCCTTTGTTTAAAAACAGGAAATAGCGTCGTGCTGCGCGGCGGCTCTGCAGCAATCGAGTCTAACCGCAAAATTGTCGAGGTGCTCAAAAATGCGCTTCAAGCTACAGCGATGCCAGCTGATGCTATTCAGTTAATTGAGGATTCCGATCGGGCTTCCGTCAATGAAATGCTGAAGCTGAACGGCCTGCTTGATGTTGTCATCCCTCGCGGAGGCGCATCGCTTATTCGCAATGTTGTGGAGAACGCCACAGTTCCAGTAATTGAAACAGGCGCTGGCATTTGCCATACCTTTATCGATGCAAGTGCCGATTATGAAATGGCGGCAGACATTGCTTTCAATGCAAAAGTTCAGCGCCCTTCCGTATGTAATTCGATGGAGACACTTCTTATACATGAGACTTTCGCGGAATCCCATCTGATTAAACTTGCTGAGCGCTTTACTCAAGCAGGTGTTGAGCTGCGCGGCTGTGAACAGACAGTTGCAATTATTACCAGCGCTAAGCTTGCTTCCGATGAGGATTACAGCACAGAATACAATGATTACATTATGAATATTCGGATCGTACCTAATCTCGATGCAGCTATTGATCACATCAACCGTTTCGGTACGAAGCATTCCGAGTGTATCGTCACAGAAGACGCGTCAAATGCGGATCGCTTTATTCAAGAAGTTGATGCTGCTGCCGTATACCATAATGCTTCTACCCGCTTCACAGATGGCTTTGAATTCGGATTTGGCGCTGAGATAGGCATCAGCACACAAAAGCTGCATTCGCGTGGACCGATGGGACTACCTGCGCTGACATCTACGAAATACCGTATCTACGGCAATGGACAAATTAGAGGTTAAGCGTAACTCCCAGATCAACGAGAATTAAACTTATGTAACGGAGGAGAACGACATGTCCCTTATAACGCAAACCAGTATTCAAACGCTAAAGCTTTGTTTTTACGGCGCTGGCTCTATGGCCGAAGCCGTTGCGAAAGGCTTAATTAACGAAAAGCTGGTTGATGCGAGCCGCATTTCCATGCTGAACCGTCAAAATGCGGATCGCCTTCATACGCTTCATGAGGTGTATGGTGTGCAAACTGTTCTGCAAGGCTCAAGCAATGAAACGTATTTAAGTGAATCCGATATTATATTTCTAGCGATGAAGCCGAAGGATGCGGCTGAAGCCATAGCCGCAATTAAGCCTTTCGTATCGCCTAAGCAGCTTATTATTTCGTTCATTGCCGGCCTATCCATTACTTGCATAGAACAGCTGCTCGGCGGCCAAATTCCGGTTGTTCGGTCCATGCCGAATACATCCAGCACGATTGGACTTGGCGTAACCGGCATTAGCTATTCCGACCATGTAACGCCGCAGCAGAAGCTGATTACTGAAGCTATTTTCAAATCAATCGGCATTAACGCGGTTGTCGATGAGTCTCTTCAACAAGGGATAACCGGTGTTTCCGGAAGCGGTCCGGCTTATGTTTATTATTTCATGGAATCCATGATTGAGGCGGCCAAACAGCTCGGCTTTGCATCGGAAGAAGCGAAGGAGCTTGTTGTTCAAACGGTGCTGGGCGCGGCAGAAATGGTTCGCGCTACAGGTGAGGAGCCTTCTGAACTGCGTCGCAAAGTAACCTCTCCAAACGGTACGACACAGGCTGCAATTGAGCTTCTGGATAACAATCATTTCTCCGAAACGATTGTTAAAGCCGTATTTCGCTCTGCTGAACGTGCGGGCGAGCTGGGCGCTGCCATCGAAAGGAGCTTAAACGAATGAATGGAGTATGTATAGCTACTTACCGATCCTACGATGATAAAGCAGATTTCAATAAAAAAGCACTTTCCATAGCTGTTGGTTTGACGGTTGGCAGCTGGACAGAGCTGCCAGAAGCTCAAAAAGCCGAAATGGAAAAGCATCTTGGCAAAGTACTATCCGTCCATGTACATGAACCGGCTGATGCCGATCCAGGTGAACGGTATGCGGATATTCAAATTGCTTATCCCGATATTAACTTCAGCCGTGATCTGCCTGCTCTGCTCGTTACCGTATTCGGCAAGCTTTCAATGGACGGGAAGATCAAGCTGCTTGATCTTGATGTATCCGAGACATTCGCTTCGGCATTCCCTGGTCCCAAATTCGGGCTTAACGGCGTTCGCGACATACTTGGGGTTCATGATCGTCCGCTGCTGATGAGTATTTTCAAATCTGTTGTTGGATATGATCTGGCTAATCTACAGGATCAGTTCTACAAGCAGGCACTTGGCGGTGTAGATCTGATCAAGGATGACGAAATCTTGTTTGAAAACCCGCTTACACCGTTAGAAAAGCGTGTCGAGGCTTGCATGGATGCTGCTCGCCGTGCGGAAGCTGAAACGGGCCAGAAGCTGCTTTATGCGGTTAACTTAACTGGCCCAACGTCGCAGCTTGCAGCAAATGCTCGGAAAGCAATCGATGCAGGTGCTAATGCACTTCTGTTTAATGTGCTGGCGTATGGTTATGATGTCCTGCATGAGCTAAGCAGCGACAAATCGATTCAAGTGCCGATTGCTGCACATCCTGCGATGGCCGGCGCTATGTATCCTTCTCCGCATTATGGCATAGCTGCATCCTTGCTTCTAGGAAAGCTCATGCGTCTTGCCGGAGCCGATCTCGTTCTCTTCCCGTCGCCTTACGGCTCAGTCGTTATGCCTAAGGAAGAGAACTTAGCTGTCAAAGACGCCTTGCTAGCTCCGCTGCATGGCTTGCGCACCAGCTTCCCTGTTCCGTCTGCTGGCATTCATCCCGGACTTGTGCCTTTAATTCTGAAAGATTTCGGTACAGATGTCGTTGTGAATGCAGGCGGCGGCATCCACGGTCATCCTATGGGGACGGCAGCAGGCGGACAAGCTTTCCGGCAGGCTATCGATGCAACATTGAACGGTGTGCCATTGCGGGACGCAGCAGCACAGATTGGCTATGAGCCGCTGCAGGCCGCTATTAATGCATGGGGAGTCAAAGAATAATGAATGATAACCTTACAGCTAAGAAACGCATCGTTTTTTGTGATTTCGACGGAACAATTACAGTTAATGACAATATTATAGCGATTATCAAACATTTTAATCCAGATGGCTGGGAGAAAATTGCGGAGCAAACGATCTCACAGGAGCTCACAATTAAGGATGGAGTTAGCCAGTTATTCCGCCTCCTCCCTGCTTCTATGCAAAAGGAAGTTATTGATTTCAGCATATCCAATGCACGAATCCGTGATGGCTTCTCCGATTTTCTGGATTATTGCAAGGAGCAGCAAATCGAATTTTATGTAACAAGCGGCGGCATCGATTTTTTTGTTTGTCCGATTCTTGAGCCGTATGGCATTCCAAGTGACCACATCTATTGCAATAGCAGCGACTTCAGCGGAGAAAGAATTGAAATATTATGGCCGAATCCGTGTGATGAGCACTGCAATAATGATTGCGGCATGTGTAAAACAACAATTATGCGCCGTTTTCCATCGGATCAATACGAGCGTATTATTATAGGTGACAGCGTGACCGATTTTGAAGGTGCGAAGCTCGCTGATGTCGTTTTCTCGCGTTCCCACTTAACCGTGAAATGCACAGAGCTCGGCCTTTCGCATCATGAATATGAAACATTCCACGATATCATCAACTATATGAAAGACGAAAGGAAGACGTCTTAATGAGTTTTCAACAAATTGCTTTAGAAGATAAACAACGCGCTTTATTCGAGCTTCGCGACGTCAAGGAGCTGTTCGCCTCACGTGGATGGTTTCCTGGAACAAGCGGCAATTTATCGATCCGTGTTGGCGACTTCAAGCCCGAAGAGTTCCAGTTTGCCGTTACAGCAAGCGGCAAGGACAAAACCGTTCATACACCGGAAGACTACTTGTTCGTGGACCAAGATGGCAAGCCATGCGAGGCAACACGTCTTAAGCCATCAGCCGAAACGCTTATCCACTGCGAGATTTACAAGCTGACTGGCGCAGGCGCTATCTTCCATATCCATTCTGTATTCAACAGCGTAATTTCCGAATACTTCTGGGATCGGAAGTCCGTTCCGGTTGATGGCGTCGAGCTCATCAAAGGCTTTAACATTTGGGACGAAGAAGCACAAATCGAAATTCCGATCGTATCGAATTTCGCCCATATCCCTTCTATCGTGCCTGAGATCACCGAACGTATCGTCCCTCATATTCCTGGTATCCTCTTGCGCAAGCACGGGATTTACGCGTGGGGTGCAAATGCTTTTGAAGCGAAGCGTCATCTCGAAGCGTTCGAATTCATTTTTGAATATGTGTACCGTCTGGAGCTTTTGCAGCGCGGCTCTAAATAATCGAGTAGGTAGGGGGCGACTAGCCCCTACCTCACACACGCAGCATGGGGTGGAATGAATTTATTTCATTTTAATGACTACCTTTCCTTTGGCACTTCCGCCTTCAAGATATTTCAACGCTTGCGGTGCTTCTTCGAATTTAAATACCTTATCAATAACGGGCATAATGTGGCCTTCTTCAATGAATTTCTTGATTTTCTTTAATTGAGCTCCGTTCGGTTTCATAAAAAGGTAATGATAGCTCGTCTGAGTTTTCTTCTCAAGTGCTGTAAGCTTATGACTTACGATCGATAAAAGGGTTGTTTTCAACCAGCCTAATTGTGCTTCTTTACCAAATCTTGCGTTTGGCAGGCCGGAGATGGATACTATTTTCCCATTTAGCTTCAGTACCTGAAATGATTTTCTCAAGACAGTGCCCCCTAATGTATCATAAACAGCATCATACCCTGTAAGCAGTTCTTCAAAATTCTCTTTTCTGTAATTAATAATACGATCGGCACCCAGTGATTTGACCAGATTATAACCTTTATCGCCTGCTGTAGTGGCAACATAAGCGCCCATTAATTTGGCCAGTTGGATGGCAAAAGTGCCTACGCCGCCAGATCCAGCATGAATCAAAATTTTTTGGCCTTTTTGAAGCTTCAAAATATCGTAAAAGGCTTGATAAGTCGTCAGTCCAACCAGTGGTATCGATGCCGCTTCTTCAAAGTTCAAATTGCGCGGCTTCAGTGAAATATCATCCTGATGAACAGCTATATATTCGGCTAATGTCCCGATTCGACTTTTGCGGGGTCTCCCATAAACTTCATCTCCGGGTTTAAACTCATTTACCCGGTCACCTACCTTGACAACAACACCAGAAAAATCATTCCCCAATATTAAAGGCATATCATACTTCAGCAGAAATTTTACTTTTCCTTCTTTTACTTTAAAGTCGATAGGATTTAAGCTGGCTGCGTGAATTTCCACCAGCACATCATGTTCTCCGATGTCAGGCATTGGCCTTTCTGTCATCAGTAAGGGTACATCTTTTCCATATTTCTCGATGATCATGGCTTTCATACTTATCACTCCTGCTATGATTATTGGTTTAAACATATAAACGTATAGTGCATAATTTTAAATTTTCGAGTTTAGTTTCAACTTTTGAAATTATTATACGTGTACTTCGTCTGCAATGGAATTTAATATCATTTTTTGATATTAGTCACCCCTGCTACATTATAAACAGCCGAATAAGGAGCTTGTAGCCGCGGGGAGCAATAAAAAATAGAGGATAATCAGCTCATGTTTAAGCCAATTATCCTCTATCCGATTTACTTTTTCACCAAATAAATATTGGTCTCTTCTTTTAATTGTTCCAAATTAAGCTTATAGCCGAAATATTCCGCAACCTCGCGTAATGGAAGTCCCTGAATGACGTCCGGCTTGAGGTATCCGACACGTTTCACACTGCCTGATGTGAGTGTATATGTTTTGCTCTTGATGCCATCGGAGAGCGTAACTTGATTTTGTTTTTTGGTGCTTTTCAGACGAAGATAATTTTGGTAAAAAGAAAGATCAACATATAAACTCCCGTTTTTATAAAATAAAAAAGTGCGGTAAGAATAATTTTCCTTGCGTGGTTCTTGCACTAGAGCGCCTGCTATATCCGTCAAATAGTGTGGATTTTGAATGGCTTTGTTATAAACAGCTAGTACGTTTTTATCACTGGTAAGCGAATAATCATTAATTTTCCGACCAGCTGGCGCGTTAACCAGATTATTGACATCAAAGTAGTATATCGATTTCACACGCGGGTATTTAGTTGGAAGCACGTTGTATAGTCGTGCAATTTTATCCATTGCAAAATTGACGTGGTATTTTTTGTCGGTGATCGTGTAATGGGTCACGCCAAACTCAGATATTTGGATCGGCTTGCGATAACTGAACTCTTTGTACACATAATCGAGCAGCTCCAATGGGTCCTCTTTGTCCGCTCGCTGATTAATATCATTGTTATGGTACATGACGTTATAGATGTTGACGCCAACCCAATCCACATATTCATCACCAGGATAATACTTCATCATCGGTTCTTCAGGAAAGGTGAAGACCGTCCAAGTCATCATAACATTCGGCGCTGTTTTGCTCATAACGCTGTGAACCAGCTTCCACTTCTGTTTGTACAGCTCTTCTTTTCCTTTGCCAGAATATTCGGTCCAAGTGCCGTTCATTTCACTAGCATAGCGCAAAAAGATAGGTACCCCAGATTCTTTGGCGTCGAGTGCAAATTTCCTCAAATAGGCATTATCTTGTACATCCTGCAGGCCATTGTTCGGTTCCCAAGCGATATGCGGGAAACCACCCGCTGCCTTAACCTGCTCCACCCATTCTTTTGGGAAAGGACTTCCATAACCAACATAATAGAAATAACTGGCATGCTTTTTCTTTGTCCAGTCTGTAAATGTATCGATGTTGGCTTTAATCGTTTCATCTTGGATAATATATGCTCCCAAGTAAGCTCCTTTGATCGGCTCATACTTCGAAGGATTCTTATTGATTTGAGTGGTGTAGATTGTGACCTCTTTCGCATTAAAGCTTGCCGCCCATAGTGATGACGAGGTTGATAGAAATAGTATCGTGCCTAGTACTGAAGCTATCAAGGATTTCCATTTCACCTATATTTCCCCCTAGTTGTTTTTACAAACTCTAGGGAATTATACATAGTTTTTGAGATGAATACAATAAAATTTAACAAAATAATATATATTTATAGTACGTTACATTCCAATAATAAGGCATAATTTTCTCTAATAGCTTAATTCTTTAAATCAATGAACAGAAGCTAGTTGTAATAGAATTTGGCTAACGATTAACTGGAAAAGCAGCAGTTAATTTCGATCGTAGCAGCCGTTAGAGATCATTTAGCTGTATAAGCTCACGTTAATTCCAGCGATATCTTACAATTTACGATGAATTGCCAAAATTAGCTGTAGTAAATACATGTAAAAACAAATAATCGAGGCCAATAGAAGGAATAAATGGAGTTTATACAGTTAATTGATTTGGATGTGATCTCATTTGATATAGATAAGGAATATTCTAGGATCCTCCGAAATAGTAGGGGCAAGTCTAATCGAATAGCAATGGGCGGCCGGGTTTGAACGCATTACATCCAAAAAGTCTATCCAAAAAAAGAAGCTAAGCCCTTCGGCTTAGCTTCTCCCACGAAATTTCTGCGAATGAGCGCGTGCTTCATCTGCATTTGTTACTCGATTGCGACTCCACTCAATTAGTATGCGGTCAATATAGCGCAAGCTCAGCTTGCCGGCAAACACCGCCTCCTTAAGTGCGAAGCGGATGATCTCATCTGTGTAACGGTCTTGATCAAGCCAGCCTGAGATCGTCTCGCATTCCATAGGTGATAACAATCGACCGAGCTCTTGCTCGAACACGCTGAACAAATCCATTGCCGATGCAGATTGTGGCTTCATAGGCTGACGATCTGCCTTTTTCATCTCCCGCTTCTGCTCTGCTGTTAATTCGGCGGCCTTCAGCAGCCAGCCGCTCCAATTATAGCGTTCGGACTGCATGCCTGTCCCGCTGTCAACATAATCATCAATCGTCAGAAATCCGTCCTTTATCAGACGGCCAAGCGAATGGCCAACCTCTCGAACCGTAAGCCCCATCCGTTCAGCTAGTTCCTCCGGCGTCGGAAAATCAGTCAAATCCGCTTCCATATATACCATGATCTGCAGCATAAGCATCGCTTCTGTATCCGATAAATCAAGCTGGCGATACGTGCGCAGCAGCATAGCGGACACGTGAACGCCGCCCTCTTGCAGCGCAGCTGCCATGCCATGCGAATACGCCTTCCAAATCTCGTTGTTCAATGCCTGCTGCCTCCTATTTTTGCCTTTATTGCAACTTTACTTGGTTTACAATCCTATACGTATCTCTCGCAATGAGAAGTTCCTCATTCGTCGGAACGACAAGCACTTTCACGCGGGAACCCTCTGTTGATATTTCGCGAGCATCCTTGCGGCGCTCAGCATTTCGTGCGTGATCAAGCTCAACCCCAAGGAAGGAGATGCCCTCACAAACCGCTTGACGGAAGACGACGGAATTCTCGCCTACACCTGCTGTAAACACGAGTGTATCCAGTCCATTCATTGCCGCTGCATAAGCGCCAATATATTTCTTCACACGATATGTGTACATGTCAAAGGCGAGCTTAGCGTTTTTGTCCCCTTCATTCATCGCTTCTGTAACCTCACGCATATCGCTGCTTATCCCCGAAACGGCTAACATGCCGCTATGTTTGTTAAGCATAGAATTTACTTCGCTCAATGTCAATTCCTCTTTGTTCATAACGTAAGGCACAATAGCGGGATCCAGATCGCCGCTTCTTGTTCCCATCATTAGACCCTCGAGCGGCGTCATTCCCATGCTTGTATCGAGTGATTTGCCATCCAATATTGCGGCTAAGCTCGCTCCGTTGCCGATATGGCAAGTAATCATTTTGAGCGATTCCAGCGGCTTTTGTAAAAATTCAGCAGCTTGATCGCTTACATAAGAATGCGATGTTCCATGGAAACCGTACCTGCGCACCTTATGACGGCGATACAAAACGGTTGGTATCGGATATAAATAAGATGTATTAGGCATCGTTTGATGAAATGCAGTATCAAATACGACGACTTGCGGAACATCCGGCAAAGTCGTTTCAACAGCTGTAATTCCCATCATATGAGCAGGATTATGTAACGGCGCTAGATCAAACAGCCTGCGAATTTCATCCTTGACCGCTTGAGTAACAAGGACAGAGCTGCTGAATGCCTCACCGCCATGTACAACACGGTGACCCACTGCATCAATTTCATTCAAATGGGTAATCGTTCCAAACTCAGGATGCGTCAACATTTCGGCTACGCGCTTAACTGCTGTAACATGGTCTAATATTTCACTAACTTCGCGAACCTCTGGCTTATCAACCGGATAATGGGTAACAATAGATGAGTCCATTCCGATCCGTTCAACATTCCCGCTTGCAAGCACTGATTCATTACTCATATTAAAGAACTGATACTTAAGCGAAGAACTTCCTGCATTTATGACTAGTACTTTCATTAGATTCGATCTCCATCCATATCGTATTTGAAGAAGCCGGATCCTGTTTTTGCGCCGAGCTGTCCTGCGCGCACCATCTTTTTCAGCACAATAGACGGACGGTACTTCAACTCGCCGTATTCTCGGAACATCCGCTCCAAAGCAGCAAGAACAGAATCTAATCCGAAGCGATCGCACATTTCAAACGGTCCATGATGGAAGGAATACCCAATGCGCATGGCATTATCAATATCCTCTGCTGTCGCAACACCTTCCTCCAGGACATGCAGTGCTTCATTTATTAATAAGCATATAAGTCGAGTTGTAACGAAGCCTGGGGATTCGAATACCATGACCCCTTTTTTCTGAATAACTTCCTCGACGAAATGTTTGGTACGCAAGAAAGTCTCATCGGATGTCTTTAGTCCCCGAACAATTTCTACCAGATCAATTTTAAAAACAGGATAGATGAAATGCGTACCAATTACACGATCCGGCCTTCCGGTTACGCTTGCAAGCTCAGTTAAACTAAGCGTGGAAGTGTTGCTTGCCAGGATGGCTTCCGGTCCGCAAATTCGATCAATGGCTTCGAACACTAATTTTTTACTATCCAAATCCTCAGATATCGTCTCAATCACGAGTTCACAGTCGGCTAGTTTCTCATAATCTAAAGAAGTCTCCATTCGGTTCATCATAAGCTTCTTCTCTGTTTGAGTTAGCGCCCATTTCTCGATTTGCTTGTCCAAGCTTATTTCAATCATTTGCACACCGTGCTCAAGACGTTCTTGTGAACGCTCGATCATGATGACCTCCAACCCCTTGGAAGCAAGCATTTCTGCGATTCCCTGCCCCATCGTTCCTAGTCCAACGACTCCAACTTTTCTTATATTCAATGTATATGACTCCTTTGGCATGGTGATATAGCCCCTTATAACCTATTGAGGGAAAATCCTATCAAAACCTCTTCATTTCTATTATAACGGATTTCAAGAAAAAAAGAAGACGGAGCAGGACTCCGCCTTCAAATTGTAATATGTGAACAGATTATGCAGCTGTGTGTGCTTTCAGAAGACGTCGGAAATGTTCCCCGCTTAATGTTTCTTCAAGCAATAAGGTTTCCAGCGATTTTGTAAATACATCACGTTTCTGTTCTAATAACGTTTTGGTTTGAACCATCAGCTCGTCCAGAATGGAGCGATTGATGTGCGCCCATGCTTCCTTCGTCATCATGGATGAATCCACGATGCCTAAATCCGTTAACCCCGACTCTACTAATGTTTTGACGATATTGATAGATTGCTCGAAATCGCCCCGCGAGCCCGTACTTCTATCGCCATAAAACATTTCTTCCGCCGCAGCGCCGCTCAGCGCGATCATAATTTGTTCATTTAGAAATGGCTTTGTATAAAGATATTGATCCGCCTGCGGATTGTGACGAACGTAGCCTAAAGCTTTTCCGCGCGGTGAAAGGGCAACCTGAGATACACTGCCTGGGCGAACCAGCTCAGCCATAATGGCATGGCCCAGCTCATGCAGAGCAACACGCTCACGCTCTTCTTTTGTAGATTCACGATCTGTTTTCTCACCCATCATGACCTTGTCGATCGCCATTGTCAAATGCCGCTCCGAAATCATATCATCTTCAAAGCGCAGTGCATAGATTGCCGCTTCGTTCATGACACTTTCAAGCTGAGCACCAGAGAAACCAAATGATTCAGAAGCAATTCGATCTAAATTAACGTCTTCAGCTATAGGCTTATTGTTAGCATGAATGTTCAATATATGCAATCTGCCCTTTTTGTCTGGCAAATCAACCTCGATTTGACGGTCAAATCGGCCTGGGCGAAGCAATGCGCTATCCAGCATCTCCTTGCGGTTTGTAGCTGCTATCAGCAAAATTCGCGGTGATTCATTGGCATGTATGCCATCCATCTCGGTCAACAGCTGATTAAGCGTTTGATCGTATTCACGCTGCTGACCGCCGTCCCTCTTACCGCCAATAACATCAATTTCATCGATAAAAATAACCGCACTGCTCTTTCCAGCTTTGTTCGCTTTCGTACGTGCTTCCTTAAACAGATCTCTTACACGTCCCGCACCAACACCGACATACATCTCAACGAACTCGCTTCCTGAAGCTGCTAAGTAAATGGAATCGGTATATTGAGCTGCAGCTTTGGCAAGCAGCGTTTTCCCTGTTCCCGGAGGACCGGATAGCAATATGCCTTTCAACGGTCTTATGCCCAGCTTAGCAATTCGCTCTTGGTGTACAAGAAAGTCCAGCGCTTCTACAAGCTCCTGTTTAGCCCGCTCCTGCCCTCCGATTTGTTCGAAGGTAAAGGGAGTCATCTTCGCATTGGAACGCCCCTGTTGTCTTGGCAAGGCCGTCATCTTACCTCTGCTTCTGGCAGCGTAGACGACAGCAAAACCCAAGACACCCATAAGGAGTACAGGCACTACATTCAGTCCAATATAAATTAAAAAAGCAATTAGGACAGGAATAAAGCCGATTATTATTTCAGGCAAGTATTTACGCATATTACCACACCTCCATTTGACCTGGAGTACGAGGCAGAACTACATATTTTACTGCATCTTTATTTTTAATTGTAATATATACATTCTTATTATCCATCTCGGACGAAACAGTTACATCTTTATACGATTTGGCTGCATCGCTCATAGCCGTTGGTATTTCGGAATAAGCCTTGTTCTCCATAGCTTCGGCAACCTTGAATAAGGAAGCATACCATAGATCATCCAACTGCTTGTTTGGTTCTGTCTTAATATCAAGCTTAAGACGTCGGTCACCGAACACATCTTTTCCGTTTGCTGAAATAGATTCATAGATTTCTCTAATATTAGCTCCCGGTGCCAATACAACTTCAATAGTCACTTGGTCACGAGTAATAACTGGCTTTGTAGAGGAAACAACACCATCCATATTTTTAAAGGCCTGCTGCAATGGTGCAGCGATCGCCACTTGATTATAAATAGTCCACCCACCGAAAAGAACCAATACACTCACTACAGCAACAACAATTATAGGTATCATACGCGGTTTCTTCACTGATCCAATCCCTCCCGCTGCTATTTTTGTCTACAATAGTATATCACAATTGCTATACGAAAGTATAACATAAATAGCTGCAAGATTCGCTGTGTAAAAATAGGAAACGGAGCCTTACGGCTCCGTTTTGGCTGGCAGACGATAGCTGTTAATAAAGCTGCCGCTGTCAAATGCATAGAAATCATAGAAATAATGCTTCGAACGCTCGCCAGTGCTGTAATAGATTTCCCACACTGGCTCATCATCCAATAAACCTGGTTGGATTCTCTTAATTGTTGCATCAGGCTTGGAGGAATGGAATGAATCCTTTAAAGCTTGCCTGGAGATGCTGTCAGCTTCTTTAATAATCTTCGGTTCCATGTCATCCGCAATCCAAACAAATACATTTTGATTATCTTGATCTATTCCTTTAACAATCCAGCTCTTTTTATTCCATGCATGTGTGTAAACAGTCTCAACGCTTTGAAGCTGTGCAGCTTCTATCGCTTTCGTTTTCGCTTCGTTTGTTGCCGCCCAAGTTGCCGTCTGTATCTCGCGATAGTAAATACCGAACGCAGTACCAATGACCAATAAGGCAGCTACAATTACAAATATCCACCGATGCAGCGTCATGAAGGAACGACGTTTTCTAGCTGTTGAACGCATTACGCTTTAAGCAAGCGATCGAAGCTTGCTTGCGCCTCGTAACGAATTTTTTCTTCATCCAGCAAGGTGCATGAACCATTCTTCACTACTTGACGGCCATTGATCCACACATGCTGCACATCACGTCCTGATCCCGAATATACGAGATGAGAAACAATGTCCGTCTGCGGGTAGAAGTGCGGCTGCTCGATATTAATCGCTATAAAGTCAGCCTTCTTCCCTACTTTTAGACTGCCGAGCTCATCCTGCTGCCAAATAGCCTTAGCTCCATATACAGTGCCCATCTTCAATGCTTCCCATGCAGGGACTGCCGTAGGGTCACCTGAAATGCCCTTGTGAAGCAATGCTGCGAAGCAAATTTCTTCAAACAAATCCAAATTATTATTGCTTGCTACACTGTCTGTTCCAAGCGATACGGTTACTCCGGCACGAAGCAAATCAGGAACACGGGCAATTCCGCTTGCCAGCTTAAGATTGCTGACAGGATTATGAGATACATGTACTCCTTTGGCAGCAAGCAATTCAATTTCTTCATCGTTTAAGTGAACAGCATGTGCTACTAGCGAAGGACGCGAGAAGAAGCCGAGACGGTCCAAATGCTCTACAGGACGTACACCATAATCGCGAACATTCTGCTCTACTTCCGCTATCGTTTCCGACATATGCGTATGCAGCGGAAGATTATAATCATGAGCAGCCTGAACAAATCGCTCAATATATGCAGGAGGGCATGTATAAGGAGCATGTGGGGAAATCATCGTCGTAATCCGACCGTTTGCTTTGCCGTTCCAGTCACGGGCGAAGGCAATCGCTTCGGTAAGCTTTGCCTCTTGAACATCTGCAGGACAAAGCCCAATGACACCGCGTGTCAAAACACCGCGTATTCCGCCTTCCTCTACCATTTGCGCAACCTGATCCATTCGATCATACATATCGACAAACGCAGTTGTGCCGGAACGCAGCATTTCCACAATTGCAAGAGCACTGCCTGCGCGCGTGTCCTGATCCACATATTTGCCTTCCATCGGCCACATCTTCTGCTCCAGCCATACTTGTAGATTCTGATCATCAGAATAACCACGCAATAAGCTCATCGCTGCATGGCCATGTGTATTAATAAGGCCCGGCATAAATGCTAATTTGCTGCCGTCTATTTTTTGAACATCCTCAGACAGCTGCTGCGGTGCTTCTACTCCTAAATAAGTAATACGATCATCCTTAACAACCATATGTCCTTTGAATGACGGATTTGCTTCATCCATCGTAATAAACAAACCGTTCTCAATCCAAATCTGACTCATCCTGCACATCTCCTTCTCTTACTAAATAGTAGGCTAAGCTAAGCAATTCCTTAGTGAAATCCACATTATGTATCCTGATCTCGTCCGGTACTCTTAGAACAGCCGGCGCAAAATTGAGGATTCCCTCAACGCCTGCTTCTACAAACTGATTGGCTACATTTTGTGCTTCAAAGGCCGGCACCGTAATAATGCCTATTCGGATTTTTTGCTCCGCTACGGTTGAAGCTAGCTCGCTCATTGGAAGGACGTTTAAGTTATTAATGCTGGATCCGATTTTGCTGGGATGCACATCGAATACAGCAGTTATTTGCATATTATCCTTCGAGTACATATTGTAATTGCACAAGGCATGCCCTAAATTACCCGCTCCGACTAGAGCTACCTTAATCGTTTGATCTACTTTTAAAATTTGCCGAATTTTTTCAATTAAATAATCAACGTCGTAGCCTACACCCTTTCGCCCAAATTCACCGAAATAAGCTAAGTCCTTCCGAATTTGGGCTGGGTTTAGATCAAGCTTGACGCCTAGTTCTTGCGATGACACCGTTTGTACCTCACGATTATGCATTTCTTTCAATACTTGGAGATAAATCGGCAGCCGCCTTACGACAGCTTCCGATATTTTCGTTTGCCTCATCGCTTCTCCTCCTCTGAACTCGGCGCATCTTGAATTGTAATTGGCTCAACCAGGCTGTCATCCTTCAACCATTCACGCATCCTCAAAATCATTTGATCCGTATGCATCGTTTCAATTTTGGGACCGGGCAACGAATATAAGAAATGCTTTCCATAAAACGTATCAATTACTCTCGTGTCGTAGATGATAACGATTCCTTTATCCTGCGTCGTCCGTACAAGCCGCCCAAAACCTTGTTTAAAGCGAATGACTGCTTGAGGGATAGACAGCTTCATAAAAGGATTTTGTTTCTGCCGCTGCAGCATCTCAGCCTTTGCCTCTGCCAGTGGATGGTTTGGCGGCTGAAACGGAAGTCGTACGATCGCTAGACAAATGAGTGCCTCACCCGGAATATCGACGCCCTCCCAGAAGCTGCTTGTTCCGAGCAGCACAGATTCCGGTGTTTGACGAAAGCGTCTGGTCAATTTAGTGCGGTTCCCGCTGTCTATTCCTTGTCCTAACACTTGTATCCCTGCCGAGCTTAGCTGCTCCTTAAGGGGCTCATACACCTGCTTCAGCATCCGATATGAGGTGAACAGCACCAGCATTCTGCCTTTTGTCTCCTTAGCAGCATCAGCTAACGATTTCACAAGCATTTCTAAATATGCAGCATCTACTCCTGCACCCTTTAGAACAGGAAAATTGCGAGGTATGACAACAAGCGCTTGATCACGATAATTGAAAGGAGAGGGAAGCTGTACCGTCTTCAATCTGCCTTGCTCTTCGTAGCCAGTTAGGCCAAGCTGCTCTTCTGCGTACTGGAATGATTTCTGAACGGATAAAGTGGCTGAAGTGAGCACAATGCTTTCTTTTACGTCAAAGAAATACTTTTGCAGCTGCGCGCTTACATCAACGGGTACGCCGTAAAGCTGAACAGAACGATAGCGATAGACGCTGCTCGCTTCAATCCAGAATACCGATTCGGCAAGCTCAAGCTTAATGAATATGCGAAGCTCATCCTTCACCCGCGTTAAATCGCGAACAGCACCGTTAAGATCCGTAATAATAGCTTGCACAGCAGGATCATCGACGCGATCCTTTATATCGGTAATCATTTTATCAACGGTTCGAACGACCCGATTAAGCTCCGTATGAACATTGCCTTCAACATTAACTGCATCCTCCCAAGTAGCTGGGAGAGAGTTTTTCTTCAATCGGCATACCGATTGTCCATTATCGGTTGGACCGTCCGATGAGGTAGCCGTAAAATTGTAAAACATCTCGAATAGCTTATCCCAATGCTCCTTCACTTCATTGAATACCGGAATTACAGTATCAATAGTTTCCAGCCATGAGGCTTGATGTGCATCATCCTCGAATAGCAGCTTCTGGCGAAGAGCCGGCAATAATCCTGAACGATTATCTTTAAATAAGCGCTGTACGACATGCGTCAACGAGAAATAATTGATCTGCATGCCCAGATGCTTGCCCGCAACCTCTTCTACATGATGTGCCTCGTCAATAATAAGATGAGTATAAGCAGGCAGCAAACGATGATCGGCTTGAATGTCTGTGAATAGCATGGAATGATTCGTAATTGTAACATCAGCAATATTGGCCTCATGTTTCGCTCTATGATAGAAGCAGCGTTTAAACCACGGGCATGCACGATTTAAGCATGAGTCAGAATCACTCGCTACAGTTGACCAAAAATCTGCCCCTTTATTGCCAAAGTTAAGCTCTTCTTGATCGCCTGTTTCCGTCTCGCCAAGCCATACAACCATTTGCGCTGCTGTGACGGTATCTTCTATTGGAGATACCAGATCCTTGGTATTCACTTTGCCTTCAAACTTACGTAAACATAAATAATTGCCGCGTCCTTTAAATATCGATGCTTTAAACGGAAATGGCAGCACGTCCTCAAGCAGCGGCAAATCCCTTTGTCTAAGCTGCTCCTGCAAATTTATCGTATGTGTGCTGACAACAACCTTCTTCCCGTTACGGACACCGTAATAAAGCGCCGGTATGAGATATCCGAGTGATTTGCCTGTACCCGTTCCTGCTTCAATTAGAAGGTGCTGATTGTTGTCTAGGGCGCTGTATACCTCGTGAAACATGGCAACCTGCGCTTCTCGTTCTTCGTATGACTCAAATTTCTGTTCAAATCTCAGCTTCACATCAGCCAAATAATTCTCGAATGATACATCCGTTAAAGGCTCGCTATTGCTGCTATCAGCGCGTGGCGGCTGCTCATCTGACCATTCTCTAACCTTCAACGCAAATTGGTTGAAATAGTCGTACTCATTGGATTCAAATACGGTACGTATTTCCATTTGCTGCTGTGTATGCTTAATAAGCCAGCTTAAGTCGCTATCGTCATCCACAAGCGCGGATAGCCGCTGCAATGTAAGCAGCGGCATCTTGCGAAGCTTTTGGAGTGATTCAATCAATATGAGCGCGGTCGCCATTGCATCGCTATCCGCACGGTGATGCTGCTCATGCGTAATGCCGAATAGCTCAGAAACGGCTCCAAGCTGATACGTATTAATGGTAGGATAAATAATACGCAATAATTCAATTGTATCCAGCTTGCGGCCCCCAAAATTTCGGTAGCCGCAGCTTCTAAGCGCCTGATTAAGAAAGCCGGAATCAAACCCGACATTATGAGCGACGAGCACAGCACCATCCATTAACGTAAGAAGCTCAATAAGCACCTCATTAAGGGTTGGGGCATCCGCAACATCCGAGTCCTTTATTCCCGTTAATTGTGTAATGAACTCCGGTATTGAGATGTTAGGCCGAACAAAGGAGCTGTACGTGTTGATGATTTCAAGCTCATCTGAAACAATGACCAGCCCAACCTGTATGATGTCATCCTCCGTGCTGTGTCCCGTCGTTTCTAAATCCAATACTGCAAATTTCATTTATTCCCCGATCCTCTCACAAACAGCACAGCTCCGTGCTTCCGAAATATAACGATAAATGCTTAGGCGTTTCTTGACATGATTTCAAATTACTTACTGGATCCTTGAAGCTCGGATAAATTTCATGCGCTTTAATAAACAATTTCTCCGCTTGCGCTAAATTGGTATGCACCGCTTGAATGCACCCTAGCGCATTATAGCCCATCGCAAGCCATTTAGGAAAGTCCGTCAAAGCGATTAGTAATTGAAAATGCCTTTGCGCCTCGTTCCAGTTCTGAAGATGCATGTAAGTCATACCCAGGAATAGTCTCGCCAAATTACATTCCGGTGCTTCATTAACTGCCATTTGAAATTGTGAAGCTGCTTGTGCAAACATAAATAACTTATAATAGCCTTGTCCCTTGGATATAATAGCTGCCAGCTCATCCGTAATTTCCAAATCTGAGATGTTGCAGGTTGAAACAGAAGCAGCATGAACCATTAATGGCTGTTTCTTTACTTCCTTCGCATTCACAGCTGCCTCAGCAAGAACATTCTGTTGATCCTTGAAATCGGTGAACTTCTCTTCGAACTCAAGCCATTGTTCAATAAAAGTGTCACTTACACCTTTAAGCTCTTTCATTTGCAGCTCATACAGCTTTTTTTCTTGTTCTCCTGCACCATTGTACTGTTCAATAATTTGATCAAGCATGTCATTCATCGAAGAAAACATATGCTGAAACATACCGCATCCCGCCTTCGCCAAAGAATTGAGGAGTGTTATGATCATTTTTTGTTTTATCGCTGCTTTTCATTCGGGATGTCAGCCTTTACATAATGCAGGGATTAACGCGCTGTTTAATCTAATTAAAGGATAGTGGAATGAAGCTCTTGATTCAGCATGTGCAAAGGCCGATTTTCTTCATTCAGAATGGTAATAATTGGTTTGTGTTCTCTTGCCTCCGCATCGGTCATCAACGCATAAGAAATAATAATGACCTGATCGCCAGGTTGAACTTGCCTAGCAGCGGCACCATTTAAGCAAATAACGCCCGAGCCTCGTTCACCAGTAATGACATACGTCTCGAATCGAGCGCCATTATTATTGTTAACAATTTGGACCTTTTCATTTTCCCATATGTTGGCCGCATCCATCAAGTTCTCATCAATGGTAATACTACCTACATAATTCAAATTCGCTTCTGTCACGGTTGCCCTGTGCAGTTTGGATTTCATCATCGTTCTGAACATTGTCATTCACCTCCATTGCATGCAATAAGCGATTATCTATTAGGCGTGTATTTCCAAATTTGACCGCTAATGCTAATATTAATGATTGATTAAGCGAACTTAAAGAAATGCTGGCTTCCGGTTCCTGCAGGCTTGGATAAAGCAGCAATTCTGCATAATCCAGCACTCCGTCTTTCGCCTGAGCCAAATAGTCCTTTACATTAGTCAGCAGCTGCTCTGATGTCATATCGGATTCTTTCGACCATACCTCAGCCTGCTGCAGCGTTTTGGACAAGACTACCGCTTGCTGCCGTTGTTCAGCAGTTAAATAAACATTGCGTGAGCTTAGTGCAAGCCCATCCGGCTCTCTGACAATTGGACAAGGAATGATTTCAACAGGAAAATTAAGATCCTTCACCATTTGCTGTATAACGGCCACCTGCTGAGCATCCTTCATTCCAAAATAAGCACGGGTTGGCTGTATCAAGTGAAACAGCTTGCTAACTACCGTACCGACCCCATCGAAATGGCCTGGGCGCGAAGCCCCGCACAGACGATCTGTTATGCGATTAACAAGAACCGTGGTTAATGGCTTCTCGGGATACATTTCCTGTACAGATGGCATGAATACAAGATCCGTTCCATATTGCTCTGCTATAGCCAAATCACGTTTCTCATCTCTTGGATAACTGTCCAAATCCTCATTGGGACCGAATTGAAGCGGATTTACGAAAATACTAAGCACTACGACATCATTTTCCAGCTTCGCTTGTCGCAGCAAGCTGGCATGACCTTCGTGCAAAAAACCCATTGTTGGAACAAATCCAATCGATTTATTTTCTTTACTTAGCTCAGTCAAATGCTGTCTTAATTCCTGCTTCGTTCTGCAGATGTTCATGAGCGGTGAACTCCTCTCGCTGCTGTGTCTGCTTGAACATCGTTATCTTTATCCGCATTGTTCGAGCCGCCGCCATATAAGCTTTGAACGGCTGCAGGCGGTGCCGAGAATACGTGCTGCTCTGACGGAAAAGCTGCTGATTTAACCTCTTCCACATACGTATGAATCGCATTTCTAATCGTTGTTCCAATGTCAGCATAGGTTTTCACAAATTTTTTCTCGAAATAAGGCGATGAATATTGCAAAATATCATGATAAACAAGAACTTGGCCGTCACAATAGCGCCCAGCGCCAATTCCTATTACCGGTATGGAAAGCTCTTTGCTAATCAGGGCTGCCAGCGATTCTGTCACGAGTTCCAAAACAATACTGAATGCGCCAGCCTGCTCTAATGCTTTCGCATCGTTAATTAATCGTTCAGCTTCCTCATCCAGCTTTCCTTGAACCTTATATCCACCAAGCTGATGAACCGATTGCGGTGTAAGACCGATATGTCCCATAACCGGTATACCCGCCTTAACAAGTGCAGCGACATCCGATGCCATATCTGCGCCGCCTTCAAGCTTAACCGCCTGCGCGCCGCCTTCTTGCATAATTCTTGCAGCATTTCGAAGCGTTGATTCGCGTCCGATACCGTAAGTCATGAATGGCATATCGGCCACGATGAACGTTTGCTGAGCCCCTCGCGCAACAGCTCGTGTATGATAAACAATATCGTCGATTGTTACAGGAATAGTCGTATCGTAACCAAGAACGACATTTCCCAGCGAATCGCCAACAAGAATAACGTCAATCCCTGCTTCTTCAGCAAGCTTTGCTGAAGGATAATCATAAGCTGTTAATACGGAAATCGCATTGCGTTCCTGCTTCATCTTCTTCATATTCGTAATCGTCAGTCGTTTCCTCATCAGCCTAATCCCCCTATTCAATATTAGGATAAACACAAAAAAACCTTTTAGCCGCTGCTAAAAAGGTCCCCAAACTGAAAAGGAAACGATTGCTTGTCGTGCTTCCTTCTGTCTCGGTCCCTACGGCTCAGAGCAGAGTGTGCATTCCCATTTATTCGCCTTGCCTTGTACATTACCAGTGCAGCTTCATTCGAATGCCGCCTGATAATTATAGTTTAACAAAAAATAAGCATTCCGTAAACGGAATCAATGACTCGCCAGCGGCTCTCCCATTTCGGCAGAAAAAACAGGCTTTATGGTGCCATCAGCAAGTTCAACTAGAATGGCTCCACTGCTATCAAGTCCAGTTGGCTTGCCGATTATTTCCCCTTGCGGCGTTATTAGTCTTGTTGCCTTGCCAAGTGAAACCGACAGAGCCTCCCACAACGTAATAATAGGATCGAAGCCCTGCTCTTTGTATAACATATAAAGCTGCTCCCACTCTTTCAGAAATGCTGCAATAATATCGACGCGGTCCCATTTCTTCCCGCCTGCAATGGATAGCGAGGTTGCCTTTTCCAATATTTCTTCAGGATAATCCTCTTTATCCAAATTAACGCTAATGCCAATACCGGCAATAACATAACGGAGACGCTCTTCCTCAGCAGAAGACTCCAACAATATTCCGCTAATTTTTTTCCCATCAATAAGCAAATCATTAGGCCATTTAATACCAATGGGCAGTGAAGTGATTCGTTTAAGACTTCTGCATAGTGCAACTGCGGTCAATAAAGTAAGCTGAGGGGCGAAATGGATCGGAACAGATGGACGGAGAACCATACTCATCCATATGCCTTTACCCTGCGGCGACACCCAGCTGCGGCCCATACGGCCTCTGCCGTTCACTTGCTGCTCAGCTATAAATAATGTTCCCTCGGCTGCACCCTCTTCGGCAGCTGACCGGGCCAGATTTTGAGTTGATTCAACAGAGTCAAAGTGCTGAATTGCTTTGCCGAATGTATTGAATTGCATTTGTTCCCTTAAATCTTTGATAGAGAGCTTGTCCGGCACACTAATCAAACGGTAGCCTAGCCGCCTAGAGGCTTCAAATCGATAACCGGCTGCTTCAAGCTTGCGAATTTGCTTCCATATCGCTGTTCGGCTTACGCCTAGCTTTTGACTAATAAGCTCCCCGGAAACATATTGATCTGGATGAGCTTCGAACATTTGCAGCAGGGATTCATTTTTCATATTGATGTTTATGCACCTCATTATCCCATAATAATACTTGTTCCAGCAGCGCCGTTTTGTTATTAGCAAGCTCACCGCTTGCTGCCATAAACAACAAACGATTCAACCAATCACTTACCCACGGTCCGGCTTTTCTGCTCAGATGTGACGTAAGATCTTTGCCGCCTATGTCAAGCTTCTTCAGCGTAGAAACGGGAATTGATTTCATCCATTCGTTCAAACGCGCTAGACGCTCAGTCAGCTGCCTCAGAGACGGTGCTCCAATGACCTCCACAGCCTCTAACCATTCTTCAGCTGTTGCTTCACCATATTGGATAACTGTTTCAATCCAGGCTTGTCGAAGCTTAGACTCGTCGTCTGACTCTAGAAACGGATACATCCGGTGGTGAGCAGCTATAATCGCCGCAATAGATTTGCTGCGATGGTTTGAGAACCGCAGCACACGAAGAATATGTGCAGCTGCATCGTTTGTCAGCTTCAAACCTATGCCAATTGCAGCCCAGCGCAAATCGACAGCATGAAGCTCATTTAATCTGGCAAAAGCTTTCGCGAATGTTGGGAATCGGTGTATCCCTCTTAAATAATGATCAGACTCACTCGGAAACGGCTCCTTCAAATGCAGCAATAGTCCTGAAGCAGCTATGAAATGCAGCGCACGCACCGGCGCCTCACCCGCTACCATTTTATCCAATTCTGCTCCTACGCGTTCCATTGCAACATATTTCAACAATTCACGATGCGAAATAATGGCCTTCCACGTCTCAAAGGCAGGAGTAAGTCCATATGCACCAATAAAGCGTATCGCTCTAAGCATGCGCAGCGCGTCTTCTTGAAAGCGCGCATCCGCATTTCCAACACAGCGAAGGATACGTCTTTCTAGATCGAGAAGGCCTCCGAATGGATCCTGCAGCTCTCCGTCCTCCGTCATCGCCATCGCATTCATTGTGAAATCTCTTCGCAGCAGGTCTCCTTCAAGCTCTGTAATATAAAGCACGCTTTCCGGCTTGCGATGATCCTCATATGCCGATTCCTGTCTAAATGTAGTTATTTCATAGCCTATATGCTCATGAATGACTGTAACCGTGCCATGTTGAAGACCCGTCGGAACACAGTGCTCGAATAATTCAAGCACCTGCTCTGGACGGGCCGAAGTTGCAATATCAACATCCTTAACGGGCCTGCCGAGAACGGTGTCCCGTACGGAGCCTCCTACAAACACAGCTTGGAATTGATGTTCTGCCAGACGTCTTATGATTGGCAATGCGGTTACAATCGGTTCCGATAAAGAAAGCTTCATACGCGGCACCTTCACTCTCAGCCGTTATTCCTTATGTCTCGCTGCATACAGGAATGGGCAGATCCGCCTCTATTCCAAGTACACGATAATAAATCTGCTCGTATTCAGTCGTAATGACATCATTGCAGAACTCATTTCTAGCTCTAAATAAACATGCTTCCTTAAACTGCGAATGCAGCTTCTCATCAAGAAGCAGCCTCTCAGCATAAGCAGCCATGCTGTCCACATCACCAATTGGTGATAAGAAACCCGTTTCCCCGTGCGTAATGAGCTCTGGAATTCCTCCAGCATTCGATCCCACTGTTGGAACACCGCATGCCATTGCTTCAAGCGCTACCAGTCCAAAGCTTTCTTTCTCGGAAGGCAGGAGCAGCAGGTCGGCCATAGAAATCACCTGAGCAACATCATCCTGCTTCCCTAGGAAATGAACGCGCTCCTCCAGACCAAGCTGCCGTATGCGGCATTGAATTTTGGAAAGCTCAGGCCCTTCTCCAACGAGCAACAGCTTGGATGGAACCGTTTGCGATACTTTCGCGAATATATCTACAACATCGCTCACTCGTTTAACCGGTCGAAAATTTGAAATATGCATCAAAATTTTCTCATGCGGCTCTGCATAATCCTGCCGGAGCGAGGTAATATCTCTAGGATAATAAACTCGTTTATCGACAAAATTGTAAGTTAAATCAATCGGTGTCGTGATATCGAGCAAATTTCTTGTCTCTGTAATTAAATCATTTGAGACCGCTGTTACTGCGTCGCTCTGATGTATCGCTAGGCGTATTAAATCTTTAAGGGACTCATCCTGCGCGAGAACAGTAATATCTGTACCATGCAGCGTTGTCACCGTTTTGAGCCCATCACCGTTCATCTGTTTAGCTATGTAAGCACAAACAGCATGCGGGACAGCATAATGCACATGAAGCAGGTCCAACTGCTGCATCTTGGCAACCTGAGCCATTTTGCTTGCTAAAGCTAGGTCATACGGTGGATATCGAAATACGTAATAATCATTTACCTCGACTTCATGATAGAAAATGTTTTTATGGAAATGTCCAAGCCGGAACGGAATGCTGTGAGTAATAAAATGAATTTCATGTCCGCGTTCAGCAAGCAGCTTGCCTAGCTCGGTTGCCACGACACCCGATCCACCCAAGGTAGGATAACATGTTATGCCAATCTTTAGTTTTCTAGCCATTCTAGTCGCACCTCCTGTGTTCGTCACGTGATCCTATTATATTCAACAAGAGCTGTACGAATTGTCAAAATAATTTTACGGCATGCGGCCGTTTGATAGCAAAGCCCTCGGCATACAATAAACCATTCGCTTGTCCCAGCAGCGAATCACGCGCTTCGACACGTTCCACATAACGGTTCGTGAGCGGAGTAGCTACGCGATCTGCGCCAGCCGCGGCCGCATCGAATTGTGATCGATATGCCAGAAGCGAATCACGCTTCATCTGCTGAAATTCGCTAATATCTACGATTAGCGATACTTGATCAACATCATTTATATAATAATAAATAAGCTGCTCTACTTGAACTGCAGGCAAATCCGGCATATATCTTCGAAGCTTGGCGTTAAACACAGCCTCTTCAATCATTCTGCTGCATGCCACATGATCTGGATGACGATCTACCCAGTAGGGCGCGAATACAACCCGCGGCTTCCATTGGCGGATTTCTGCAACAATTCGTTCAATCTGATTGTTCGAAGAAACAAGGCCGCGGTCAGGCAGCCCCAGATTAGTTCGTGCGCTAATTCCCAATACACTAGCAGCCTTAGCCGCCTCCTGCTTTCGCAATTCAACCGTGCCATTCGATGACATTTCTGCTTCCGTAAGATCGCAAATGCCTACGCTGAGACCAGCTTGTACATGCTTGGCAATCGTCCCGCCCATACCAATTTCCGCATCATCTGCATGTGCGCCAAATACGAGGATATCGAGAGCTTCGCTCATTCTTCGATACCTGGCTTATATTTATGCACAAGCTCGCGCCATGCGAAATCTCCACGCTCCAACGCCTTAACAAGCAGCTCGGCAGTCGCAACATTAGTCGCCACAGGAATTCCTTGCACATCACATAAACGGAGCAAGGCAATAATATCCGGCTCATGAGGCTGCGCCATCAAAGGATCGCGCAAGAAAATAATAAGATCCATTTCATTCTGTGCGACTAATGCTCCGATTTGTTGATCTCCTCCAAGCGGGCCAGACATGAAGCGGTGTATCGATAGGCTCGTCTGCTCCATAATACGAGTTCCTGTCGTACCTGTTGAATAAAGCTTGTGAGGAACAAATACCTTCTCATAAGCGATAACAAAATTAACGATTTCCTCTTTCTTCCGATCATGCGCAATAAATGCAATATTCAACATGCAGATCCCCTCTCTCGCTGCGAATCAAATTAGTCCATCATATGTTCAAAGCCATAAATCAAGCCGCTATAATTCATAACCTTTTTGATCGCTACATTAACACCTGGCATATAGCCTGCTCGATCATAGGAATCATGACGAATTTTTAGTGTCTGTCCATAACCCCCGAACACGACCTCTTGCTGCGCAAATACGCCTGGCAGTCTGACGCTATGTATACGGAATCCATTGTAATAGCCGCCGCGCGCCCCTTCAATAACTTCCTCTTCTTTCGGATTGCCCTGTCTAAGCTCTTGACGGACCTGCGAGATCAGCTCGGCTGTTTTAATGGACGTGCCTGAAGGAGCATCCAGCTTTTGGTCTCCATGATATTCAATAATTTCTACATGAGGCAAATATTTAGATGCCTCTGCTGCAAACTTCATCATTAGAATCGCTCCTATAGAGAAGTTTGGTGCAATCAGGCCACCAATGCCTTTTTCCTTGCAGAGCTCGTCCAGCTCATCGATTTGCTCCGGTGTAAAGCCTGTTGTCCCAATAATCGGACGTACCCCGAACGCGATCGATGTTTTCGTATTGCCGTAAGCTGCACTTGGCACCGTGAAGTCAACCAGCACATCCGCCTTTGAATGGCTAAGCGCATCCTCAAGGGTAGGGCTGACAATTACCCCTGTATTCGGTTTACCGGCAAATAAACCCGCATCAACAGGACCAGCTGAAGGAGCGACGGCAGCTACCAATTGAAGTGTCTCGTCCTCCAGCACCATTTTTACAACCTCGCGGCCCATTCTCCCGCTCGCGCCGATTACTGCTACTCTTATTTTTTGTGTCGTCATGCTTATCACCTATTCCTTTTTCTTTTACGTGCTTTTATGCCGCCCTGAAGCATTCGCCGTTTTCGATTCACATCCGCAAATAGTCTTCGAGCCGCCGAATGGCTGGGATCAAGCCGCATCGCTTCTCGCGCATTGATTGTCGCTTTATCATATTGTTGAAGAGAGGCATATACAACACCGAGTGTATAAAATGCTTGAAAGCTGAGCGGATCCATAATCGACGCTTTAATTAGTATTTCTACGGCTTCCGTCAGTTTCGGCGGATTAGCAGCTAACAGCAGATCGGCATCCAGGAGCAGCAGCCTTGCTTCAACTGTCTGCAGATGATAACGGTATTCATCATGCTCAGGATCCAGCCTGAGCGCGTCCTCAGCATGCAGCTTCGCTTTGGCCCATTTGCCGCTTCGCGCGCATGATACGGAACAAATATGATGAAAAGACGCTTGATCAGGTTCAAGTTCAATCGCCTGCTCAAACCAAAAAATCGCTTGCTCGAAATCGCCGTTAAAGATGAATTCGTAAGCCTTTTTAATGCAGCTCTCCCCATCCATCTGTCCATCCTCCTTGTACACAGGTTGATGGTACAGCATATGTAAGGTGCTTGTTTACTGTTCGGTCAATTTCTTGGTCCATCGATTTGCATCTCGTGTATTAAACTTATGCATAACTTTATTATGTGCTTCAGTTAAATCAATATTAAGCGAATTAGCGAAGCAAGATAGAATAAACAGAATATCACCAAGCTCCATTTCCACGGAATTATCCGCCTCATCCGCCTTTTTGGGCTTTTCGCCGTAGAAGTGATTTACTTCCCGTGCAAGCTCGCCCACTTCCTCAGACATCCTCGCCATAAGAGCGAGCGGACTGAAGTAGCCTTCTTTAAACTGAGATATATATTCATCCACTTCTCGTTGAATATCCGATAAAGATTTCTGTGACATTGATCTGATTCCTTTCTGCCTTTAGCTATACAATCCTATGTTAACGTAAACGGCTATTTAAAATCAATGTTTTTCGATCAGCCTAATTGAGCCATACTATACAATACAAAATTCCTTATGTTTACCCATTAAACAATTGGAAGCCTTTGTTAAACAATGAAGTTAGGAGTGCTACTATGAACCGCACGCTTGAGCAATTGCGCATCATTGTCCCTATTCTAGTCGGCACAGCGATCTATGCATTCGGATTGCATTATTTCGTGCTTTCCAATCAATTAATGGAGGGAGGCGTCACTGGAATTGCCGTTCTGCTTAACTACGCAGCAGGGTGGCCGCTGAGCATTTCTACTTTAGTATTGAATGTCCCTTTGTTTTTTCTTGGCTGGAAGGCGCTCGGCTCCGGTCAAATGCTTTATACTTTGGTAGGGATCGTTTCATTGTCAGGCTTTCTGGCGCTGATGGAGCAATTGATTAGCCGCGAATGGCTCATTCCATTCCAAAGCTCTAATGATTACATGCTAGCAGCTTTATATGCTGGCGTATCGCTAGGCACTGGCCTGGGGATCGTATTTCGCTTTGGGGGTACAACCGGCGGCGTTGATATTGTGGCGCGTATTATCACTCGTGCGAAGGGCATCAGTATAGGTCAAATAATTTTATCCTTTGATGCCGTTATTATCGGTATTTCGCTGCTTTATATTTCAATTGAAAAGGTGCTGTACACATTAGTAACCGTATTTATTGCCTCCAAGATCATTGATTTCATTCAAGATGGCGCCTATGCAGCCAAAGCCTTCTCCATCATCTCAGAGCATGGAGCAGCTATTGCAGAGCAAGTGACGAAGGAGCTTGATCGCGGCGTAACTTTAATTCCGGCGAAGGGAGCCTTCTCTGGACAACAAAAAGAGGTCGTCTATTGCGTCGTTCAGAGACAAGAAACTCGCCGTCTCAAAACGATTGTGCGCAATATCGACCCGCTTGCTTTTATTGTCATAAATGAAGTGCATGACGTGCTTGGCGAAGGCTTCAAAGTAGAGTAAGGATTAAGGAAGCGGCTTTATGCCATAAGGATTTAATTTATATTTTCTCCACCCGGAATAAGCAAGAACAGCAGAAATAACAGTCCCAAGCAATAATGCCCAGCTGATGGGATTAGCCGAAGCTATTGGAGCAGCTGCAGGCATAGCCGCCGCTTGCAAGCTCTGGTCGTACAAACGCATAATAGATTCCTTCACAGCCTTCAACGATTGATTGACCATCGATTTATTCGCTGCGCCTGCTGTGTTCGACTCCAAGAGCAAATTCGTATAACGAATGCGCTCCTTCAGCTCAGCACCGTGCCTGCTTCCATATAGAAGATTAATGACAGGCTCAATCCGTTCAGCGTGCTCTTGTAATTTATTCATCGTTGCACGCGCAGCTGCTGCCGCATCTCCCGTCTGACGCTTCCAAGCCTTCTCTGTAAGCGATAGGTCCTCCATCATAATGGTTTCATATTGCAGCCATAATGCATGTTCAGGACGCACGAGCGCATCTACAGCAAGCTTAATTCTAGCCGCCTCCTGCATCCAGCCTGAGCTAACCTGCCCGCTTGCAAGTTTTTTCTGAATGCTGCTTGCATCCTTAGTGATGGATAACCATCCTTCACGTTTTCCGGCTGCGTACTTTAAATCACCTTCAACCATACGCTGAAGCTGCTGCACCTTTAAGTAACCTGCTTGGCGATTATTCGTAAATGCAGCTTCATATAAAGAATTAGCTGTCTCGTCCAATTGATTCAGCTGTTCATAATAGCTGGAAGAAACAAAAAATGAATGTATGCTTGGGGCCGCTGTACTGCCCCAGACTGAACTTGCTGTACCGATCATCATGACGATACATATGACGAATGGAACAATAAATCGTATCTTCATGGACATCCCCCCATAAATCACTTTATGAGGGGATGTCCAAGGTTATACCTTCTTTCTATACCGCCATACAACTAATGCTGCGGCTAAGCTAAAGAAAGATAAGCAGTATGTAAATGTGCGAACCGCAGGCAAATCATCATAAAGCTCGCTCGCGAGATAAGGGAAAACATCATACGTATAATCCACAGTATCATTTAGAAGAAGCCACCCTGTTGCCACAACCAAAGCCCCAGCTCCCGCTCTCATGAAACGGAAATACAGAAGTGCCTCGAGTGCCATTCCCAAATGTGATGCAATCAGCATGAAATGCTGCCACTCCAGCTCCGAGCCCTGCCATGCGCCTGCAACGATCATGGAGACTGCCCAAATACCGTATTTCACTGAGCATACTACTGCTAATGCCTCAATTATGCTGCGGACGATAGACGTAAAACGACTCGGATTTCTTAATGGAAACAATAAATAAAGCAGTGCTATTGTAAAAAATAAACTTGCAGTTGGAGAATCCGGAACAAACACAACCTGCCAAAGCGGCTGTGTTTCCAAAGTGGATATCATTTGATTCTCATACCAGATGTAGCCGTATATAGTTCCTAACAGATTTACAAGGAAAAGTATCCATAAAAATGAACGATTAAGCAAAAATTCGCGGCTCCAAAATACAGAGAGCATGACGTATCACTTCTCTTTCTCAAGTTAAATTGAGTTTCATCCTAATAAGGTTCAAAAAAAACCTGACCGCATAATACGATCAGGTTTCTTAAAGGACAAAGATTTACTCCGTTGCCGCTTTCTGTTTGGACAGCCATGTTGTTAGCTGATCAATTTCATCGGCTGACAAAGTATCTTTGAATGAAGGCATGCCGCCACGGCCGTCAGTGACAACCTGTACAAGCTGTTCCTTCGTCAATCTATCGCCAACGCCGACTAAGCTAGGAAAGTTTGCTTGACCTTTCAAATCTGCTGCATGACAGCCGATACATTGTTTCTTGGCAATCGCCATCGCCGGATCATTGGCATCCACAAGCGAAGCCGTAACTGCCGGTTTTTGTGTGTAGTTCGGACGCTCTTTACCTGCTTCCGCAGCTTCGCGAGCTTTCTCTTCACGTTCAATATGCTCAGGAACTTGACCGTTGATTTCCAATTGATGCTGGTAGTGATCCCAAGAAACAACTGTCAAATAAACGCAAGCTACAAGCGTTAGCCCCATCAATGAAGAGGCGATTGGACGGCGATAGAAGCGACGCTCCTTGCCAGTGTCCAAGAATGGCGCAAGCAGCAATGAACCGAACAATATTGCTGGAATACCTACCGTACCGAGCAAAATATAATCTTGCGATACGTACGGATATTTCAAAAATTGATACAAGAACAAGAAATACCAGTCTGGCATTGGTATGAAAGCCGCGTTCGTTGGGTCTGCCGGATAGCCGAGCGGTGCCGGCTCTGCAATAACCCATACTAGAAAACCGACCAAAACAACGCAGCCGACCATCCATTCCTTCAGTAGGAAGTTCGGAATAAATGCTTCCGATTTCCCTGGGAAGGAGGTATAGTCTGGCGGAATATTTGGATGGTTGCTTTTCTTCACACGCGAGTCGCCTACATAGACAACCTTCTCATTCGAATTATGACCGTGTGCCATAAGTAAGCCTCCCTTCGCTTAAAGTGGTCCCGAAATACCTTGTTTCCGAATCATGATAAAGTGAGCCGCCAACATCGCAATCAAAGCGCCAGGCAAGAAGAATACGTGGATCGCAAAGAAACGAGTGAGCGTTTGCGCGCCTACGATATCACCGCCATATAAGAATGAAGCGAGATATGGTCCGATTACCGGTACGGATTCAGCAATTTGGACACCAACTTTTGTTGCGTAGTAAGCTTTGTTATCCCAAGGAAGCAGGTAGCCTGTGAACCCTAGGCCTAGCATGATAAAGAAAATGAGCATTCCGACTACCCAGTTCATTTCCCGCGGCGCTTTGTAAGAACCAGTAAAAAACACTCGAAGGGTATGTAGGAACATCATAACGATAACTAAGCTTGCCCCAAAATGGTGCATGCCGCGAACGATTTGTCCGAATGCAACCTGATGCTGCAAATAGTCAACGCTTGCATAGGCATTAATAATATCCGGAACATAATACATCGTTAAGAACATACCGGATAAAATTTGAATGACCGTAATAAAAAACGTCAAGCCGCCGAAACAGTATACGAATGCAGAGAAATGATGGGCAGGGTTAACGTGCTCAGGCACCTCATGGTCAGCCACATCTCTCCATAGCGGCGTAATGTCAAGACGTTCGTCGATCCAGTTGTATACACTTTTAAACATCTGCAGTACGCCCTCCTTAACTCGTTCTTGTATTCGGCTTTACCGGACCCAAGTAAACGAATCCGTTTTCTAGCTTCACTTCGTATTCATCCAATGGTTTCGGGGCAACCGCTAAGTTTTTCCCGTCTTTCGTGTAACGCGCGTCATGACATGGACAGTCATATTCGCTTTTTCCTTTCGTGTTCCAAGCAATTGTACAGCCCAAATGCTTACAAACTGGTGAAAGGGCAAAAATATTGCCATTTGCGTCTTTAGAAATCCATGCAGAAAGCTCAGGATCACTCACGTACCAACCATCGACTTGATGAATTTTAAATTTAAAATCTTGAGGCTCGTTCGTAATTTTGCTCTCTTCCACAACTTTTACGTAGGTTCCCTCACCCTTTTTCACTAAGAGCGGGTCAACCGCAAAACGAACCATTGGCAATACCGCGCCACCCATCATGAATGCAGTTGTGCCGCCGAGCGTATATGATAAAAATTGACGCCGGGACATTTCTTTGCGTTGAACCGGTTGATGCGCGGTCTCGTGTTGTTCATGGTTACTCATCTTCTGTTCTAACCCCCTTTGCCAACCATATCTCGCGTTTTGCCGCACGGCAAAAACACATGACGAACTAGGACATAACTTATAATAGCCTAGGTGCTAAGGAGCGTCAAGAATATGGCTGGATATTTGCGCCTTATCAAATTCTCGTTCATAAATTTGTTATTATTTTGTCACATTTGACCTTGTCTGGCATTTGTTTTCCCCAATTTTTGATTATATTATACGACAATTGCAATTAAGTTCAAATGGCTTGTCCACTCCATAATGTGCGAATAGCATTCGACAAATCTGCAGAATTAGGATGTGTTCCTTCTTCATCAGGTGTGAACACTAAATCTGCTGCAGGACAAGCAAAAGATAAATTCCGATTCGATGTGACGACAATAATATATCGAAAACCCGATTTTTTAATTTTGATGCACCAATCATTCAACATCTGCATAAACTGATCCTTGTCAGTAACATAATGCCATGCTGGATATGTAACAACTCTGCCTTTGAACGGGATTTCAACTAAATCCATTATATCCCTTAGGCTCTCAAGCATTTCCGTTGCCTCATACGGACTTTCGTTGCCTGTCATCCCTGTGACGGGGAGCATGCAGGTGTCCAAATAGGGGCTTAGCTCCTCCCATTTCTCTTTTGATATTTCACTAAATTTCATTCTTCATATCCAACTCCTTAGCATGATGACCATTTACATTATTTCTATGTTAACTCCAAACCGCCTTCTTGCCAAACATTATATACAGAAAAAGAGCTCTCACAGCTTAAGCATAGCTGAACCAGCCGCTTAATCATGAAAGCTTCAATCTACTCGTCTAATCGAAGACTACAGCAAAAGTCACTATCCCTTTAATGCATTCAACTGCTTCGCAAGACGATAAAACGTATCCTCATCACCTGCAGCCAATGCTTTGTCAATTGCGCTATGAATTTGTTCCGTTTGAAATTTGAGCACCGCATCATCCAGCACGAGCTCAGCAGCCAAACCTAGCATAGCTTCATAAGTTACTTTCATATTGTCCATAGGATACACCTCCAAACCGGCGTTAAGAGATCCTATATTCTAATCCTTTGGTCACGTAGCTCTCCATCGTCTTTCTCATACGCTGCAGATCGTTCTCCGTTAATTCTCTTACGACTTTGGCGGGTGAACCGATAGATAGAGTATAGGGTGGTATTTTTTTATTCTCTGTAACAATCGAACCGGCTCCTATTAAAGCATATTCACCAATGTCTGCGCCGTTAAGTACGATTGCCCCCATTCCAATTAATGTGCCCTTGCCTATCATACAGCCGTGTATGATTGCAGCATGCCCAATAGACACTTCATCCTCTAATAGCAAAGGCTGATTCGTATTGACATGGCCGACTACACCGTCTTGTATATTGCAGCTTTGGCCTATTTTTATCGGCGCAAGATCACCCCTCAGCACCGCATTGAACCAAACTGAACTATGCTGTCCGATCGTAACGTCTCCAATGATTTTCACGCCTTCTGCCAAGTAAGCATCTTGGTGGACAACAGGCAGTATTCCCTTATACGGCAATAACATCATTCATCCGCTCCCTCTATTGTTTCAAGTATAAGAATCTATAAGCCATATTCTTATACTCTAGCTTATATTTCTTTATTGACCAAGAGCGGGATTCAATACTATTACAATGTGATTGGTTTATAATCTTCAAGATTTGCACCCGTTATAACCGCTCTGCCTGCCTTTGTCATTTTGACAACAGCTCCTTTATAAGGATGTTCACCTAAACGAAGAAGTCCAAGATGAACCATCATCGTCATAATTCGCTGCTCAAGAATCGAATTGCCGTCATCGTAATAGAAGGGTTTTATATAAGGGACCAGCACATTCCTTAATGAATCCAATGTTACCCAATCTACTGCGAGTGCATTTATCCAATGAACAAGCGAGAGCAGATTCGTTATTGGACCTTTATACAACTTTAGCCAGAATCGATACATTTGCTCTAACTCTCCAACAGTCCGAGTCATAACGCGCTCCTCGCCAGCCGAAGTAAGCATTAATAAATTCTGAGTTTCGTTGATGTACTTGGTGTAATAACAAAAATCATAAATGAACGAGAGACGGTTGGGATACTGATTGAAATGTCTTCCATATCCGAACCGCCAAGCGCCTTTGGCTGGAAGCTCCTCCTGTACGCCAAAGCTGCTCAGCAACTGAAGAGTAAACCTTTTGTACATAGAACCGTCCGCAGTCAGCTGAACCTCATTATGCTTCGTGAAATACAGCAGATGAGTAACATCGTCAGACAATAGCATTTGTTCATCACGATATACAGATGGCTCATCCGTATAATGAAGCTCCGATGCAAATCTTTTCGCTAGCGATTCACGAAATCTCGTCTTTAAATCATTGGGCACTTGGAACAAATAGCGATTAGGACCGCTATATCCGTTAAAAAGCCAGCCTTGATGCTTGAATTTCGCTATCATTTCCCTTGGACTAAGCGGTTTATCAAGCAATTCCGCCTTTTTTTTGGTTCGTTTGTTTTTCTTAGGCTGCTCAGTTTCAACTTTGATTGGTTCTTCTCCAAAGCGGCTTTGCTGAACCCGCGCGATTAAGTCTTCTAAGCTGTAGGAGCTGCGAGCCTCAAACAACAGAGAATTAAGAAATCTTAGATCCTCCAGCTTCATACTGCTTATTTGCGCCTCAAAAACATCCTTTCGACTTACGGTAGAGAGAATGGATTGTATCAAATCGTTCTTGGAGTGACCATTGCACTCGCATTGGTAAACGTCTGCAATTCTGCTAAGCTGCTGAATATCCGCATAGCTCAGCATATCCGATAAATTCATACCTCTCTCCTTTCTGCAGAGCCCGCTCTTATAAGAATGGCACTCAGTCGTAAGCGTATATGCGATTGTTTAGCGTAAGTTATTCTCATTATGGGAATTTTTTTTTATTTTTATAACCTGAATTGAAGCGGAGTATAAATAAAAAAGAGACCCCACGTCGAATTTGACGTCAATGGTCTCATATATTTTCGGTTTATTTGATTAAATGTTTCGTGCAATTATAAAGCTGCGGATGCCATTTCCCATCACGATGCTCAAGAATAGAATAAGATAAATTGGTTAAATGCTGATCCTCCAGCCCCTCACAAAGCTCAGAGAGCAGCTGGGCAAGAAAACTGCCATGGGAAACAACGAGCAAATTGCGTTCAGGATACTTCTGTTCCCACTCCAGCAATGCTTGCATGCCCCTTGCTTTTACATCTGCATCCTTCTCAACTCCCGAGGCTACGTTGCGCCAATCCTTGCCCCAGCGTTCATAGCGCTCCTGCTCCTTCGTTCCTTCCACCTCACCGAAATATCGCTCTCGCAAGCGCTTGTCGCCTTCTAATAACGGAATGCCAAGTTTCTCAGCTATGATTTGAGCTGTTGAATAAGCGCGCTTAAGATCACTTGATACAACTGCATCCCATATACGCACTTCTCCAGTCAGCCGATCAGCTAAAGCCATGGCTTGATTGATTCCTTCTTCATTAAGAGGAATGTCTGTTTGGCCTTGTATTTTCCCTTGCGCGTTCCAATCTGTTTTCCCATGACGTACAAATCCGATTAACACAAGCGTATTCTCCCCTTCTCTTTGTTTCTCCTATATGAAAGAAAAGCTCCCGCAGGAGCTCCTTAGCATAAGAAGTATATATAGGCTAATTCTTTGTACGAGACAGCCAATTCAATATGAGCAAAGCCATTACGATGCCGAGCAAAGACAGCGCGACATAATATTGAGGGAATGCGGGTACTACCTTTAACACGAAGGGATCACTTATACTAGCAACCGGCACTTCAGCATAAAAGCCTGCGGAAATAACCATCCCGTCACCCGCGGCATTAGCTGTATCAATCAAGCCTGAGAGCTGTGCAATTTCTGCTTTAGAGGAACTCTCTTGATTGTCAAAGACGAATACAAAAAAAGCACAAGCAAACATGGCCATACAAGCTGCAATGATAAGCGCAATGTTTCGGCGAAAGGACTTTGAGAAATGATAGCTCTTATGCGTAACCGGCATCAGCCATGCTTGTTCTGCGTAAATGCGCTCCATCACATTACGGTTCACATGCTCTGTCGGACCTAAGCTCTCCGCCTCATCCGATAGGAAACGAATGATATCTTCGCTTTCCTCCCAGAGCTGGAATTGATCAGCACAGTCTTTACAGTCCAACAAATGGCGGTCTATAGCTTTCCGAACTTCATCCTGTTCCGATAAATCCCAATACTCGCCAAACTTTTCTTGCGCATCGTTGCAATTCATCTTGTATTCATCCCTTCGAATTCTTCCATCAGCGGCGATTGACCGAAGTAAGGCTCCAGCTGCGTCTTTACGCTTGCTCTTGCTCGGAATAGCAGTGATTTAACAGAACTGACCGTTTGCCCTAATATATTTGCAATTTCTTGATAGTCCAGCTGGTCATATTCCCGAAGAATAAGTGCCGAGCGTTGTTTCTCTGGCAAGCTATTGATTGCTTCGCGAACCATTGCCATTCGTTCCTTGCGCAATAAATGCTGTTCGGGCACTGCATCCAACGCTGCTACAGGCTCAAAGCCTGATTCATCGAGCGATACATGCGCATTTTTTTGCTTGCGAAGCTCACTAAGTACTGTATTACGTGCAATTGTATATAGCCATGTTGAAAAAGAAGCGTCCAGTTCACGAAACGAATGAAGGCTACGGTAAGCTTTATAAAATGTTTCAGAGCACATATCTTCCGCTAGAAGCTCTAACTTCGCACTCTTTAGCATGTGATAAATAAAGGCTAATATTTTTCGTTGATAACGCCGCATAAGCTCGGAATACAGCTCAACATTGCCATCCTTTATCTCGCGTATTAGTTGGGAATCAGTCATGACAGGCGAACCTCCTCCACCTGCGGATTATTCCCGGACGGTTCTACAGTATAGTACCGATCCAAGAACGAAAAGTTGCGGTCTTTATCATAAAAAATTCAAATAATACGAGTCTTCATATAATTCGAGTCTCGAGGCCAAATTCCTGCTTCATTCGACAAAAGGATAAAATACAATTTTTTTACAAAACAAATAGTTAAATGACAAAAAAAAACACCTGTAAAGGTGGCTCGCACGCTAAGCGAGGAGATTCTGATAGATATTTATGATCGTTTATACGCTAGTCAACTATAACCTACTCCTTGATAAAAATATCCGATATCTTTCATTTTACCAGCATCCAGTACATTTCGTCCATCAAATATATTGGGCTGGTTCATGGCCGCTTTCATTTCTGCCCAATCAATGCGTTCAAATACCGACCATTCTGTACATAGAAATAGTGCATCAGCACCATCTATCGCCTCATCCATATCTTTGCAGCATTTGATTGATTTGAAATGAGAATTCGCTGGAAGCGACGCTACAGGATCATATACATAAACATCGGCCTTCTCGCTGATCAAGCTTTCAATTAAACGAATCGACGGAGACTCGCGTATATCATCCGTATCCGGCTTGAAGGCTAAGCCTAATATAGCTATTTTTTTATTTGCTAAATCTCCGAGACGTTCGCGTGCTTTGCTTAATAGCCACAAATGCTGCGTCTGATTTACGTATACTACCTTCTCCAGCACATGAAGCTCGATGTGATTTGTTTTGGCCGCTTGAATCAATGCGGATACATCTTTAGGAAAGCATGACCCCCCATAGCCAATACCTGCTTGAAGAAAGCTTAGCCCAATTCTCGGATCGAGACCCATGCCCTCAGCCACTTCTTTTATATTAACGCCAAGCGGATCGCATAGTCTAGCTAACTCGTTCATATATGAAATTTTGGTTGCTAGAAATGCGTTGGAAGCGTATTTGATCATTTCTGCAGTCTTCGGTGTGGTTACGATAATAGGACACTTTACCGATTGATACAGAGTTTGGATCATATTCGTTGCTCGATCACTATTAGAACCGATGACAATACGGTCCGGATTCATGGCATCCTGTAAGGCTTTTCCTTCTCGCAAAAACTCAGGGTTGGAAGCTGTGTCGAAAGGATGTGATTTCAGCTGTGCAGCTTGTATCCAAGCGACAACCTGCTCCTGTGTTCCTACAGGAACAGTGCTCTTCGTTATGACTAACTTGTAACCATTCATTATTTGCCCTATATCTTCCGTCACCTGCTTAATATACTTCAAATCCGCGCTGCCATCGGCATGAGATGGTGTACCCACGCATATGAAAATGACGTCATTTTCTTGAATAGCTTTTACTTTGTCCGTCGTGAAACCCATTTGGTGCGATTGTAAATGTTTGTTCAGCAGCTCTTCTAAACCCGGTTCGTAGAAATACAATTTGCCCTGCTTAAGCTGATCAATCTTTTGAGCATCTGTATCAAGACCTGTCACATGCCATCCGAGCTCAGCGAATACGATAGCAGTGGTCGTTCCCACATATCCTGTGCCTATTACTAAAATATTCACTGGTCACTCCCCTCCCCATTTTCTTTAATGCCTGCCAGAACGGAATTAATGCCAATTATCGTATTTTTCAATAAATAAGAAATATGCTTTAAGTGAACGCCGCTCAGAAGGATGCTGTTTTCGATTTTGCAGTGATCAATGTACGAATCCGCGCTAATGGACACGTATGGGCCGATTACGCAATCTTTCAGCACGCATCCTTTGTCGATGGAAATCGGTTCAACAATTGTACAATTGTGCAAAATGGCAGATTCATGAATCATCTCATCGGATTCCAATTCGTCAAGCATCATTTGATTGGCTTCCAGCCATCTTTCCATAGTGCCTACATCCATATTTAATTTCTCAGTTATGTGATACGTGACGGCGCAGTTATGATCAATTAGCCATTGAATAGCATCCGTAATTTCATATTCTCCTCTAGCTGATGGCGCGATTGAGGAAATGGCCTCAAAGACCGTCGGTTTGAACGCATACGCTCCCAGCACTGCGAGATTTGAGATGGGATTCTGAGGCTTTTCTACTAATTCAACAATTCGGCCGTCCGATACCTTCGCTACTCCATAATCGCGAGGATTTGCAACCTCCGCTAGCAGAAGAGATGCGCAGCTCCCCCTCTCTTCAACATCCCTTTTCAATTCCGATAATGACTCAGAAATGAGATTATCACCAAGCAATAATAGAAATGCTTCCTCACCGATATAATCCCGTGCTTGCTTTGCCGCATCTGAAATGCCCTTCGCTTCCGTTTGATAAATATAAGTGAGGGTCGCCCCCCATGATTCTCCCGCTTCAAATTTAGCTTTAATTACGGTTTCTTGAGATGGATGAAGGACAATTCCAATTTCATAGATACCCTGCTCGATTAATTTCTCAATACAGGACTGCAAGATCGGAATGTTGGCTACTGGTATGAGGGTTTTGGGGTGATTGATTGTAATGGGATACAACCGTGTCCCTCTTCCTGCACAAAGAATAAGTCCTTTCAATTCATATCCCCCCTAAAATATCAATATTGTTTAATCTATTAAAATGATTCCATATTGGTGCGGGCTAACCAATCTATTATCTATTCATACAAATAAAAATAGAGCAAAAATGCCGTTCCACTATCCAAATCGTGTTCATATGTTAACAAGGAATTCCAATAGAAAGCTGCTAAAGGAGTGTTTTGCTTTGAGAATTGTACAGATATCTACCAATACGATACCCGTACCTCCACTCGACTATGGCGGTACACAGCGAGAAGTCTATTATTTGACCAAGGAATTAGTGCGACGTGGTCACAAGGTCTTTTTATTTGCGAAGAAAGGCTCCCGATCCGGTGCTACCAAAACGTTTGAATATACTACAAATAACCCTAAACAACAGCTAGCATTTATCCGAAAAAATATGCCTGGCAAAGTCGATATCATACATGATCATTACGGTATCGTGGCGAAGGCTAATCCGCCGATTCCAACCATTAGGAGTTCTCATTCAAAAGGCGTGACCGGCGTGCAAATCCCTGTATATGTAAGCAAATCCATCTTAAGAAAATACGGAAAAAGCAGAGGCTATTATGTGTATAACGGCATACGAGTCGAGGATTATATTTTCAGGAAAAAGAAAGACGGTTATCTTCTATTTCTGGGCAGAATTATCGAGCAAAAAGGCGTACATCTGGCGATAGAAGTTGCAAAAAAAACAGGCAAAAATCTCATTATTGCAGGCAATATTCAAGATATGAACTATTTCAATTCTAAGATTAAGCCTCATTTAAATAAACAGATTCGATATGTAGGACCGGTCGGTGGAAAGAGAAAATTAAATCTGCTTGCTAATGCAAGCTGCGTGCTCTTCACTTCGACTTGGGATGAGCCATTCGGTCTCGTATTGATTGAAGCATTGGCAAGCGGAACGCCTGTTCTTGGCTTCAAGAAAGGAGCTGTACCGGAGGTTTTGAAAGGTATGCCGCAGTTATTATGCAGAAATACGAAGGAAATGATAGCAAAAATTAAAACAAGAAAAAACTTTCCATCTGCCAATAGATGCCGTCAATACGTTAAAGCTAATTTTTCTGATCGTGTCCTGACAAATCGTTTTTTACAGCTGTACCGGAAAATAATAAAGGGAAAAAAATATAAAATCAAAAAAAATTCCAAATGGAATTTGAATAAGTCCTAAACGGACAAAGATGAGGAGGTCATTCGGATGGTAACCATTATCGCTTGTACGATGAGGCAAACTTATATGAATCAGGTATTCAATAATTTTGATAGGCAGACTTGGAAAAATAAAGAGATGATTATTATTTTGAATAAAAATGATATGGATATAAATATATGGAGAAAAAGAGCTAAAAAGTATCCCGGTGGAAAGGTACGAGTTTATAAGGTTCCAGAGTATTATAAACTAGGAAAATGCTTGAACTTTGCTATTGCCAAAGCAAAAGAAGGCATCATTACCAAATTCGATGATGACGACTATTATGGAGCTCATTACTTAAAGGAATCTATCAACGCGCTTAGAAGACGCAAAGCATCTATCGTTGGTAAAACTACTGCTTTCATCTATTTCGAAGAAACGAAGGCTCTCATGATATTTCGAGCAGGAGCTGAAAATAAGTACCGCCGATCCGTGAAAGGTGGAACCCTCCTTTTCAGAAAATCTTTATGGCGACGAGTGAAATTTTCTGAGAATCGGTTTGCAGGCAGCGATTCGGATTGGATTACGAGATGCGTCAGAAAAGGCGCTAAAGTTTATTCCGTTTCCAAAAAAAATTATGTGTGCATACGGAGAAAAAACGTCAACTCCCATACGCAAAAGAAAAGCACAAAAGTATATATGTCCAATTGCAAATTAGTTGCATATACAAAAAAATATAAACCGTATATTTCCTAACGCCTCACTCCTTGGCACACCTATTCTGATCATCATGATGGAGGTTTACATTAGATGTTAAACAATGCTGAAGTTGGCGTAACCATCATAACTTCGACCATTCGACCGAAGCTTGTTGAACAAGTTTTCAACAACTATGCCCGTCAGAAGTGGAAATCGAAGGAACTTATCATTATCATTAACAAGAATGACATTCAGATGAAGCGCTACGAGCAAAAGGCGAAGCAATATCAGAATGTTAGAATTTATCGCATGGATGAACAAAAAAATCTTGGCGAATGCCTAAACTTTGGTGTTTCTCAAGCCAAATACGATTACATTGCCAAATTCGACGATGATGATTATTATTCGCCTAATTATATACTTGAATCCATGCATCTATTTACTCATTCGAAAGCAGACGTCGTCGGCAAACGAACCTGTTATTTCTATTTTCCTCATCGATCCACCCTGCTGCTGCGCAGAACCTCCGTCCCTCCATACAGCCCTTGTGTCCGAATAGCGGGAGGAACAATTATGTTTCACAAAAGGGTATTTCACCACGTTCGGTTCTCGACTCAGGTCTATCAAGGCTCTGATGTCCGATTCGTTAATGCATGCCTCAAAAAAGGTTATCATGTATATACAACATCGTCCTATAATTTCGTTGGCATTAGAAGGGCAAACCGCAAATCGCATACTTGGAAAGTTTCTGATAAAAAATTGCTGTCTACAAAAAATGCGAAAATTATTCACACTACCAACTTCAAGAAGCATTGCAATCGATCACCGAAGCAACTAGCATTACTGAAAGGTTATTCTAAAAGTGGGGTTTAATGAGGAGTTGAACCCAATTTAGATGAGGGCTTGATATAAATAGATTGATGTAACTTATTTGCTGTAAGGCTTGGTGTGAGACTGTTTCATTACCTTAAATCAACGAAATGTTGAAACAGTCTCTTACACAAGCTATATTATCCTCGCAAGAGTGAAACTTCTTTTTTATTCCCGATCATAAATTGAACGAAAATTTGCACCATGACGATGACCGCAAGAACATAGAATGCTTGAGGAAAGCTGCCCGAGATGTCATGAATTCTGCCGAGTAGAAACGGTCCTGCCGCTCCCAGTATATAGCCCCCGGATTGGACCATCGCTGACCACGCGTTAGCCTCGCCCGCGTTTCTTGTCTCATCGATCGGCAGCATGAGTGCTATAGGAAATAATCCACCAGTTCCGATTCCAAGAGGAATGGCTGCAAGCCATGGGCTGACTGACATATTAAGCATAAATATGCCTGCCAATTCCATGATGGAGCATCCTATCAGCCACCATAATCTATTCTTAAAACGATGTACCCCTATCGGGATTAATAAGGTAGCCGGCAAAGAGATGAGTGTCAGCATCGTCTGAATGCTTGCCGCTGTTTCTTTCGAATAACCCAAGCTTACGACAGCAGGCGCGAACCATGTGGTCACGGAATAGAAAATAGCTGACATTAAGCCAAATGAAACCATCAGCACCCATGCTCTCGATTTTTTTAGAGGTATACGCTCAGAGTTAATTGCTGTAGTTACTCCAACATTTTTTTTCTTTAATTTCGAAGTTACGACCCACCATACAGGCAAGGCTGCCACTGCGAATAATGCCCACATGCTTAAGGAGTCATTCCACTTGCCATTCAGAAGCTTCTGCAAAGGTACAGACAGCCAGACGCTCAAGGTTGCTCCAACTACCATCGCAGTGGAATAAATGCCAACCATAGTCGAAGCGTGATTAGGAAAATGACGCTTGATAAAGCCGGACAGCAGCGGACCGACAATAGCTATGCCTGTACCAGCAAGAAAAGAGGTAATTAAAAGAGCGATTGTTGTAACTGCGAACAAACGAAGAGCCGTAGCTGCTCCAATAAGCAGTATTGCTAGCGTTATAGCGCCTTCCGTACCAAATCTTCGATTCAATTTGACTGCAAGCGGCGCAAATATCCCCATACATAAAACCGGTAATGAGGTCAACAAGCTTGCAACAGAACCGCTTATGCCCAAATGATCTTGAATCGTTCCTAGAAGCGGAGGTATTGAAGTTATAGCTGGACGTAAATTCAAGGATGCCAGGATAAGCGCAATCACTAAATAGATTTTTTTCATTGTGTTTCCTTTCTGAAGTCGAGGTACATGCTGAATACTACTTTAGTAGTATATAAGCTGAAGGATAATTGAACAATGCTATTATTTCTATTATAATGATTGAAAATTTCAATGATTGGGAAGTGCTTGCATGGAAATCCGACAATTAGAAAATTTTATAGTTGTATGTAAGGAGCTGCATTTCACAAGAGCGGCTGAAATAATCGGTATCGCACAGCCGACATTAAGCCAGCAAATTAGAGCACTGGAGAATGAATTGGATGTTCCGCTATTCGACAGAGTAGGCAAAAAAATTATGCTGACACAAGCTGGTGCGCTGCTGCTAGAGTACAGCATTAAGATGGTGAATCATCTGGAGAATGCACAAGATGCTATCGCAGAATTTCGCAGCGGACAACGGGGAACATTGGTTGTCAGCCTCTTGCCCTCCGATCTGGATTATCGGATTACGAAGCTTTTGGTCGATTTTCACGCTGAATTTCCAAAAGTTAAATTGAAAATGATCTCTTCCATCGACGTTCTGAAGCAGGTACTGGAGAACGAGGTGGACATTGGTATTGAACTGACTTCTACTCCCGACGAACGGCTCGTTCAAATTCCTTTATCCAGAGAAGAATACGTACTGGTCGTCTCGAAAGACCATATGTGGGCCGATCGTGAATCGATCTCAATTAGCGACTTGCAGCATATTCAAACCGTTATGTATCCAGAAGGCTTTACAGGAAGAAATTTAATCGATAATTGGTGCCGCAAGTACGGATTTACTTTAGACCCCATAATGGAAACCGCTTCAGCGACTTCCATTATCAGATTGGTAAAAGCGAATATCGGAGGAACCATACAGCCTTATGCGCTAATTGAAGCGATGAATGAACCATCCCTTCATTGTATCCGAATTGCAGACGATGCGCCTTTCAGAAGCTTTGAAATCGTTTATCGTGCAGACCGATTTCTTGGACATGCTGCCCAAGCATTCATTCGCCAAACGATTGATTATTTCAGCTGAGGCATCACCATAAAGTAATCATAATGTTGGCTGTTTATTATAACGCAATTCGGACTCTGCTATGCGATGATCGCTCCATATACTTTCATATAATGACCTCAATAGTTTCACCGGATGCCAGCTCAATTCGCTGCCATGTGATGGAGGCACATGATTCAAGCAAAGTAGAAGCTGCTTGCTCTTCATCCTCCGCCAACAGCTTAACCTTCGCTGGAAAAGAAGTTGGATTAGACACTTTCAATATGCGGATGCCTTCTTCCGTTACATTCATGCTGCACATCACTCCATCAATCACGCTTACTTGGTTTTTCGTCTTATTCACATAAATACCTGGGAGCTCCGCGTAAGACAGCATAAGTGAAACCTCGCACCAGCATGAATAGGGAATCACTTCCCCTACATACGCTTTGCCCTCCCAATCGCTCATATTGACACGCTCGCTCATGTATCCTGGCGGCATGTCATGACCGTCCCAGCCTCTAATCGGACGATCCTGTCGGGATAAATATTGCGGCAGATTACCAGCGATTTCCTGCAGGAGATCCATATAAAGTTTATTGCCTGTTGCCCGGTAGAGCTTGAATAACGAATCGCCAGACAATGTGCAAATACCAGGCGCGCTATGCTTATTCTGTACATTTGCGATAACGGACCCCTTCGTGCGGATTCCCAGCCTGTCAAAGGTCGAACCCGCTGGGAACCTAAAGTTATAGGAGACGCACCATGTCATAGCTTGTAGAGCTGCTTCCTCAGCCCTCTTGATCCACAGCCTGTCGCCGGTTGTTTCATAGAGAACAATATAGGACTCAAGCAGCGCGAACGCGGATTCGCTGTCTGGGCACTGTAGAATTTCCCCTGGTCCCCCAGTTGTTACTCCTTTCCGTGTAAATTGTTCATAATATTCGTTAGCGGATAGTTCAGCTGTTTTCTTATATATATCATCTTCGAAATAGCGCCCGCATAGGGCAAGTCCCGCAGGAGCTATGGCTGCACCCGCAGAGCCGCCGATAACAATTTCACCTGTCCTGCTATGAACCCATTGGCCGAATTGTCCATTCATGCGCCACAGCTTGACGAAGGCGTCTGCTAGTCGCTTTGTGCCTTCCAGCCATCGCTCAGGGATAGTAAATGTCGGACGAATGGTAACCAATGCAATTAGATGCTTCATTATAAAATACAAGGCATCCGCGCTTTTGCGTAAAATATGCCATTGCTCTGGATACAAACGGTCCGGATCGTCATTGAACTCGTCGCCGTACCATTTCCCCTTATAGCATACGCCGTGAAAAAAGCCTGATTCCGTTTGACTGCTAAATATGAAATGAAGGGTATCGATTGCTCTTGCAATCGACAATTCGCTTCCCTCAAGCAGCAGTGCATAGCTCGACATGCCGCCTCCCACCCAGCCAATCTGCCAATCCTGATGCTTCATATCTATTGTTCCGACCGCATAATAGCCAAGCTCATCGTTCCAATTCATAGCATTATATTTCATTTCTTGAATATCCCATGCCGCGGAGAAAGGCAAGCTCGATGCTGTACCTTCTTGTTTCTGTCCTTGTTGGCGCACGACTGCGAAGTGATCGTAAAGCTCTTGTATGCTCGCACAAGGAAAACGGTAGATGCGGCTTCTGATCCGTACCGAGTCTCCAGGCAAGAAATCATGTCCGTTGTCAGTACTGGGAACTCTAGTCGTAGCCATCTCATATTTAAAGTGCGGTCTAACTCCCGGTGCTTGGAAGGAAATTTGTGCGGAGCTTCTATCCACACTTTCTGCCATATGCATCGAGCTGTCGCCAAGCTCCGTCGACTGATCCGTGACAAACAGCCAACCCATTGCAGCCTGCTCATCTACGATTCCAATTGCAGGAGTTGACGCATCACCAGTTAATAAGTGAAAAGCGGAATGCAAATTCCGATCTACAGATAAACGCGGAACATCCGTAATAAGCGTTGGCACTTCAGGTACATGATCATTAAGCTTGCTCCAGCATGGAGCATAAGGCAGCTCGCGTACGCCGAATCGATTGCCTGCGTATACTGCGCCTGGTACGAGCACATAATTCCTCTCCGACCAGTTGTCGAGCTCGAATGATAACGCTGCAGTTGATTGCATCGAGCAGCCATCTGATCGGAAATCAACTATTAATTCCATCCCCTCTTCACTGTCTACAACCCCACTGCTAATCGCTTTCACAGTCCATCTAATTTCATTATCCAAGACTACGTGTCCTTCTGAGCTATCCTCATTCCAAATGACCTGACAGCTCTCAATAGGCTCTGCACCTTGGTACTTCTTAACGTAACCTTCAAGCCTGACTCCCGCTTCCTTTAACCATAATATTTGCTTAGACATACCTCCACTCTCTCCTCTCATGCTGAAATGTTTTCCCTTTTATCGCTTAACCGCAGAACTAACTCGACTCGTACAATACTAATCGAAGGTTACGTTAACATGGGAACAGCGGGCAGTCTACTGTGAAAAAAACGATTAAGTGTACTTTATTTGAAAGCACTTGCATCCCTCTAGAGATCAGTTTTATAACTATAATGTACAGTTTTCTGCTCATCGTAATTTAGAGGAGGTTTTCATCATGAATACGGTTTATTATGTTGCATCGAACGGGAGCGACCAAAATCATGGCAGTGAGCAAGCTCCGTTCCGTACACTTCATAGGGCACAACAAGAAGTACGCAAACAAATCGAGGCTGGCATGAGTCAAGATGTAAACGTATTTGTGCGCGGCGGCATTTACGAACTCGATTCCGCTCTGCGTTTCGACTATAGAGATTCTGGAAGAGACGGATTTCAAGTCCACTATAGCAGCTTCCCTGGCGAACATGCAGCTATCATAGGAGGAACGCGAATTACAAATTGGTCTCCATATAAAGGAAAGGTATGGAAAGCGAAGCTGAATGATAAATTGAAATTTCATACACTTTATGCGAATGGAACAAGAATTAAACAAGCTCGAATGCCTGCTACCGGCTACTATGAGACGGATGATCCTCATTCCAATCTGGAAGACAAGACCATGCAGCACGGAATCCACATTCGAGAGGAAAACTTTCCTCAGCATAGCAGCCTAACAGGTACACAGGTATTCGTTTGGCCGGGGAAAGGTGAATGGAATTGGTTCTCGGAGACGAAGCAAGTCGCCGCTGTCGATCCTGAGAAACGGTTTTTGCATTTCGAAAGCCCTTCCACATGGCCAATTGAAGCAGGGTCCCGTTTCTTTATGCAAGGCTCGCTCCACTTTCTCCAGTCTCCTGGTCAGTTCTATTTGGACACATTCGAAAGCATTGTCTATTATTGGCCTGCAGAAGAGTGCGTTAATCCAAATGATCAAATTATTATCGCACCTCAATTAGGTCGATTGCTGGATATTAACGGCTTGAACCCGCAACAGCCCGTACAAAACTTATGTATTTCGAACCTATCGCTTGCTTGTACCGATTTTTCGCGGGAATACCGGATGATGGAGGATAACGTTGAACAGGCCGAGCACCGTGAAGGCCTTATTTATATCAACCATGCAGCCCACATTCGAATAGAATCCTGTATGATTCAGCAATCTGGCAGCTGCGGCATCTACCTCGATCATTATGCCAAACATATTTCAATCGACAGCAATGATATTCGAAATTTCGGCTACATTGGCATCAGCTTGAACGGTTTCGCCCCTGGGGCAGGCCCATTCACAAATCCGGCTGCATCCTACACAAACTGCCATAATCGCATAATAAATAATCGCATCCAGCATGGAGGTGAATTGGTTGGCCACGGCTGCGGCATCTTGCTTTATCAGAGCGGGAACAACGAAATCTCTAACAATTGCATCGCAAATATGCCGCGCTACGGTATATCCTTGAAGGGATTGCGCCATAAGGCAATGCCTGAAGAACTCTATGGCATTCCTGTAACTTGGGATAACCATTGGGATTTCCTGCACAGCAGAAATAATCGGATAGCTTTTAACGATATCTCAGAGGTTATGACGGACAGTCAGGACGGAGGACTGATCGAGGCTTGGGGCGTCGGAAGGGGCAACGTTATTCATGGCAATGATCTACACGACAGCGGCATCCATTTCTCCTTCGGCTTCGGCATTTATTTGGATGATGCAGCCGATGATTTTACCGTTACGAGCAACATCATACGAAATTTATACAGCACGGGAGAAGGCGAGCTGTGGATGCTCATTTTCTCAAAGGGAATTGGCAACCGGATCAAAAACAATCTGCTTGTATCCAATCCCCATGCAATCGCAGCGATTGGCTCGCAGGAAATGGCGGACGAAGAGAATAAACATATCGATATTGCATGTAATATCATTTACAATTCAGGTTATCTATATTATTTTGTTAACTATAGCGATGAACGCTTTAGTGCTGCCGACAGCAATTTATATTGGAGAAACGGTGAGCCCTGCAAGGTTGCGGGACAACTCCCTCTAACTTCCAATGTTGAAGACCCGCTTGATAGACGCGAATACGACTGGGAGCAGTGGCGAATGCTTTTGAATGGCAAATACGATGGGAAAACGCTTCATGCGGACCCGTTATTCTTCCATGCTGAGGATGGAGATTACCGTCTTCAACCGGAATCGCCTGCTTACCGATTAGGCTGGATCGACATCGAATTCTCAAAGATCGGCCCGAAATAAACAGACATAAGAACGGGGGGCTTGGATCGGATGAAAGTATTCGGATTTTATAAATCCAAAAAATATTTGCAGCGAGTCATGTTCTCCATCATGGCTTCAATGGTGATTGTGCTTATCGCTTCTTCGGTATCAAATACTTATATTCTTGAGAGATCTGTTAAGAGCATCCAAGAGGAATCCAACCTTAAGGTACTCTCGCAAATTCAATACAATCTGTCCTATATGAATGATATCATCACAAGATTATCTAATTTCGTCTTTCGCGATCATTTTCTTATCCCTTTAATGTTTAATGATGATTTACCCAAAATGGATTTAATTCGCGGCCATCGGCAAATGTCTAATATTATGGAAAGCTCCTCCTTCCTGCACTCGATGGTTATCTATAATAAATCGCAATCCGAGCTGCATGGAACAAGCAGCAGCCTGCTGCTCGACGGCGGCGTTACGAAGGAGAAGATAAGAAGCGTACTGATGGATCCAAGCCACCCTCAGCCTACCAATCGCCTCATTCCGATGAGTCTTGAGGAGAACGACGGTCGTATCGATACGTTCGCCTTTATCGTAACAGATTCTTTGAAACCGTTTACAGGCAGCCAATCCGCTATTATTTTGTTCATCAAGTCTGATTGGGTATTCGACAGCTTAAGGAAAATGAACGTAGCCAGCAACCGAGATCAGGGCGAGATTTACATTCAAACGCAGAATGGTCAATTATTGTCCTCCAATCCGAACGCTCCTTATATGGCTGATCGTGATCAAGCCCATATTCAACAACTCGTCTCGGCCGATAAATCAGTAGACCAGCATACGTCCGGCTTCGTAATCGATCAACTATCCAGAGAGAAGGAAATGGTTACTTATATGGACGACGGGCTTGGTGCTTGGACCATCCTCTATATTCAGTCCTACGATAAGCTGATGGAAGAGATAACCCAAACGCGCAATCAATCACTGCTGCTCTCTGGTCTATTCCTGCTTCTTGCTGTTGGTGTATCCATTTGGTTGTCCTACAAGCTGTACAATCCGATAGAGATTATGCTTAAGCGGATCAGGCCGCATCTTTCCGATGATCGGCAAAATAATACTGGCTCTGTCGATGAGCTTGGCATCATGAGCGATACTTACATGAAGCTTTCAGAGAAACTTAACGAAATCAGCTCCGAGCAAATCGTAAGCAAATATTATATCCGAAGGTTTCTAACTGACAGCCAGCTTTTCTCGCATCTCGATATGCAGCATCTCATCGAGAAGCATGAACTGAATATATCTGTCAGAGATGAGCTGCTTGTCTGTGTCATGAAGATTGATAACTATGCTGCCTATGATAACAACATTACGGGCTCTTCCAAAAAGCTATACAATTTCGCAATCGTAAATATCTCTCAGGAGATTATGCGCAGACACTACCCTTGCGAGGTTGTGGAGATCAGGGGTGATCATATCGTGCTCATCCTGTCGCGAAATGCGTATGACCAGAACGGGCTGTTCGAGCAGGTTGCTCCGCTGCTTAGCGAGATTCAAGACACGATTGAGCGCTATTACAGCATTTCCCTCTCCTGCGGTATTAGCGATGTGATCTCACAGTACCCTTTCCTATCGACTGCATACACACAAGCGCTTCGCTTAAGCCAGTACATGATCGTGAAAGGACATAAAGCCATCATTAGGTCGGACGATATTAAAGAAAATTTAGCCAGCAAGCAAATGTCGCTGCCTGACTCCATTGAGCGGAAGCTTGTCGAAGCGCTCAAGAAAGGCCAGCTTACCAATGTCGGAACTGAATTGGAAAAGGCTTTCTCTCTTATAGCAGGCTTTAATTATGACGACATGATTCGTACGGTATCCAATTTGGCGTGGATTATTAAGAGTGCTGCGAGTGATATTAGCGAAAATCGAATAGTCGCCTTCACAGTTGATATCGATTATATTCATCAGATTGCTCAGGAGAAGGAAACACTGGAGGAGATGTACCTCTCTCTCTTGTCGCTTTGCGCCAAAATTTGCGAGGGACAGCGGCCGTCCAATATGGAACGGAATGAAATGATGCTGGAGACCGTCAAAGAGCTGATCGAGCAGAAATTCCCGGATATTAATCTCAGCCAGCAATCTATCGCGATGACCGTGAAGCTATCCTCTGCGTATATCGGCAAGCTGTTCAAAGAAAATTATAAAATGTCCATTACAGAATATATGAATGAAGTTAGACTGAATCATGCCCAAGCGCTGCTGGTGCAGGACAATTATACGATTGCAGAAATTATGGATAAATGCGGTTATGCTAACCAAAGCTACTTTTTCCGTTTATTCAAAGGAAAAGTGGGCAGCACACCCAAGGAATATCGTATGAAAAAATCGATATCTTAAGACTTCTTATAGTCCATTACAGGCCCTTCATTCACTGCTTTCAGTGAGTGAAGGGCTTCTCTTATGCCCCTCATTTGCAAATTTTCATAAAATCGAATATTTTACACTCGCAAATTACAGTGATTCGCAAAACCTATTCTATTCATCGCCATTGCTTCATGGCATGATGGGCATCAGAACAGGAACGCTTCAGATGGAGGAGATCATAAGTGGCCGAAACAGAACTCGATGCACCAGTCATGAAGGCGGAGAAACAGCCGCCAGCACCAAGATGGCTAAGCAAGGAATGGAAGCATTTGAACAAAAATCGAGAATTGCTGCTGCTCGCTATGCCAGGCATATTATTCAAATTCGTCATCGCCTACATCCCTATGATCGGGCTAATATTAGCTTACAAGTATTTCAGGTATGACCAAGGCATCTTCGGCAGCAAATGGGTCGGCTTTAACAACTTTGAATTTCTTTTCAAAGCGCAGGATGCCATCCGGATTATCCGCAATACTTTGCTTTACAATATTAGCTACATTGTACTTGGCACTGTCGCTGCCCTGCTGCTTGCACTCCTGCTCAATGAGCTGAACGGGCGATTAATTAAGATTTACCAAACAACGATGTTTTTGCCTTACTTTATCTCCTTTGTGCTTGTGGGCTATATTACGAACGCCTTCCTCGATCATAAGGGCGGGTACCTCAATACAATCATCGGTTGGTTCGGATTCGAGCCGCATAAGTGGTACCTGGAGACAACCCCGTGGATCTTTATCCTGCCGCTTGTCGCTTTATGGAAAGGAATTGGCTTCTCTACCCTCGTCTATTACGCAGGCATTACCGGGATCAACACGGATTATTATGAGGCTGCAAGGCTGGATGGCGCTTCCCGCATTCAAATGATGTGGCGCATTACACTTCCACTCCTAAAGCCGCTTGTCATTATTTTGTTCATTCTAGGACTCGGCAATATATTCAGGGGTGACTTCGGATTGCATTATTTTGTGCCGAACAATGTGGGACCAAACTTCCCGACGACGGACATTATCGATACGTATGTTTATCGTGCGCTGACGAAATTGGGTGACATTAATTCCGCGGCAGCAGTCGGTTTCCTTCAATCGGTGGTTGGGCTCATTACCGTTGTATCCGCTAACTTTCTTGTACGCAGAGCTGATAAGGATAATGCACTGTTTTAAAATGGAGGAGTTCTTTTATGCCAAATACAAAAGGGTTTAACCTCATGAACGGCTTCATCAACATTTTCTTAGCTGTCTTGTGCATCATGATCGCACTGCCATTCGTCCTCGTTGTCATTATTTCTCTGACCTCCGAGAACAGCCTTGTACAGAACGGCTATCAATTCATGCCAAAGGAATGGAGCTGGGAAGCCTACCGCATCGTATTCCAGAAGCCCGACCCGCTGCTTAAGGGTTATCTAGTAACTATACTTATCACTGTTGTCGGTACTGTCATATCACTTTTGCTGACCGCTATGACAGCCTATCCAATCTCTCGAAAGGACTTCCGCTATAACAGACCCATAACCTTCTATATTTTCTTCACCATGCTTTTTAACGGAGGGCTTATTCCGTTCTACATCATGATGACGCAATACTTGCATTTGAAAAACTCCCTAATCGCCATAATTATTCCGACGCTGCTCAGTCCCTTCAACATCATGATCATGAAAGGCTTCATGGACAAAATTTCGAAGGAAATCATTGAATCAGCAAAGGTAGACGGTGCGAAGGAATTCCGGATCTTCTTTGGCATTATTTTGCCGCTATCCACTCCCGCACTTGCCACACTTGGCTTATTCATCGCCTTTGGCTACTGGAATGAATGGTTCTATGCTCTGCTGTTTATCGACAATGACAAATACATCCCGCTTCAGCTTCTGCTTGTCCGCATCTTGTCCCAAATTGAGTTTCTGGCAAATTCCCCGCTTGCCCAAGTGGCTGATAAATTGGCGTATGCGAATTTTCCGACCTTGTCCGTTAGGATGGCGATGGCCATTCTTGCAGGCGGACCGATGCTGATTATATTTCCTTTCTTCCAGAAATATTTCGTGAAGGGTATTACAGTAGGTTCCTTGAAAGGTTAAGGAGCGACTATTGTGCCATATACAAAACAAATGATAAATGGAGGGTTCTAAATTGAAAAAAACAAAAGCATCCCTACTGGTCCAATGGTTTGCACTCGTTTTATGTTTTACGATCATCGCGGCATGCTCGAACAAAGGCAATACCCCTAACGCTACAGATGCGCCAAGCAATGCCGGCGAGAAAACGCCAGACACAGCTGCTACCGATGCACCTAAGCTGCCTGAAGTAAAGCTCACCTTCATCTATCCCGTTTCCTCTAATCCCGGACCGGATCAGAAGCTTGTCAACGAAGAGATCAACAAATACTTGAAAGAAAAAATTAATGCAACCGTCGAACTGAAACCGCTCACCTTCGACGAATACGAACCCAAGCTTAATGCTATGCTGGCCGCAGGCGAAAACTTTGACCTAGCTTGGAGCTCGAAGGGCTGGCTCGGTAATTATCAACCGTATATTGATAGAGGAGCTTATTTGGAAATTACAGATGACATGATCAGTAAGTATGCACCTGAGGCTCGCGCCAATATACCCGATAAATTTTGGCCGGATATGCTCGCGGTTGACGGCAAAGTGTACGGCTTTCCGATCTATCAGGTAGCTGCAAAAACGAAAAGTCTAGTCATTCAAAAGCGTTTCGTTGAAAAATATAATTTGGATATTAACACGATCCAATCCTACAAGGACATTGAGCCGTTCATGAAGACGCTGAAAGAAAATGAGCCAGACATCATTCCACTCGGTCTCGCACAAAACTCATGGGGCTTGTACACGGATCGTACGAAGGTTGGGGAAGGATTGGTCCTTAGCTACAAAAAGGATGATCCATCGCTTAAATATATTGGAAACCTGCAAATGCTAGACGAGAAAAAGGAATATTACGATACAATGCGCAGCTGGTACCAAGCCGGTTATATTAATGATGATGCTCCTATCATACAGAACATTAACGATCTGAAGAGCAAGGGCAATGTTGCAGTCGCATTGGAGTTTACATCCAAGCCCGGCGGAGAAGTAGGTGAAACAACGGTTAACGGCGGCAATGAAGTCGTGTATGCTCCAATATCCGACAGTTACTTCACAGGTATTGCAGGCGCAATGCACGTCATTAACAAAAGCTCCAAAAATCCGGAGCGCACTTTGATGCTGATCAATCTGCTCAACACAGACACCTATCTTTACAACTTGATCTGTAATGGTATTGAAGGAAAGCATTATAACAAAACCGACGATAAATTCATCGAGCCTATTAAAGATTCGGGTTATGCTCCGAACGGCGATTGGGTGTTTGGCAATCAGTTTAATGCTTATCTGAAGCCCGGCCAAGCTGCAGATACATGGGAAAGAACTATCGAGCTGAACGACAGCGCTATCGTCCCTGCTACAAGCGGCTTCGGTGTGAACGAAGAGAACATTAAAGCCGAGATTGCTAATATTACGGCAATAAACAACGAGTACCAAGTCGCTCTAGAGTCAGGCTCCGTTGATCCTGCCAAGGAGCTTCCGAAATATCGGGAAAAAATGGTCGCTTCCGGACAAGAGAAAATTGAGAAGGAAGTCGAGGCGCAGTGGGATAAGTTCAAGCAAGAGAAAGGTCTAGTGAAGTAACAGATGCTTTAACAATAAGGATGGGCTGTGCCTCAAGTGGATTTTTCTACTAGCGGCACAGCCTTTTATTGTTTTTAAATAACGAATTGTCAAGCTAAGTGCGACACCTCTTCCATGAAGGCTTCGTGAGCCGACCTCCACCCAAGGCATTTACGAGGACGGTTGTTAATCAAGCGAATGGCACCGGGAGTTACTCATCGGTAACGGAAGTGAAGTCATGCTCTTTCAATCTTGAGGCATGACCAGCCCTCGATGCAGCGTTTCTAGTTGTGCTCGTTCAATTATGTTAAGAAGGGAGTAGCTCATATTGGTTTCTCATGTACAAATGGGTGGTGTGGTAACTTCCATTTTACACGAAGCCTGCATGATCCCTTTTGTTTTTCTAGGTGTCGCACTTCATATTACAATTCGACTTATCAAAAAAAAAAACCATCCCGAAGGATGGTAAGCTGTTACATTTAAGATTTACTAGTTACTTTTCGAACTTGAGGAGCTACTTCAGAGGCTAACAGTTCAATGCCTTCCATTACTTTTTTAAATGGTAAACCGCCGATGTCAAGCTGGGCAATAAATCGTTTATGACCAAACATCTCGTGTTGGCTAACAATTTTCTCAACAATTTGCTGTGGGCTGCCAACAAACAAAGCCGTATCAGGACTTGTCATATGCTCAAATTCGGTAATCGATATTTTCCTGCTGCTCATTCCACGTTGACTATTCACATAAGACCAATAATTAGAATAATAAGGATAAAATTCATTTTTTGCTTGCTGCGTTGTTTTCGCGACATAAGTGTGCCCAGTTACACTAACGTTTAGATCATCCGAAGAATGACCTGCCTCAGCACCAGCCTTTCGATAAATATTAACCAAAGGCAAAAAACGTTTTGGATCGCCACCTAAAATAGCCAGTGCCATGCCAACTCCCATTTTTCCAGCGCGTGCTGCACTCTCTGGCGTGCCGCCAACGCCAACCCAGACAGGCAGCTCGCTTTGAATTGGACGAGGTGCAATCTCAGCATTTTTTATAGATGAGCGGAAACGGCCATTCCATGAGAGTGTCTCATTCACGTTTAATTGCAGGAGCAAATCTAGATGTTCAGAAAATAAAGCATCATAGTCATTAATGTCATAACCGAATAATGGGAAGGATTCTATGAAGGCCCCTCTACCCGCTATAATCTCAGCGCGTCCATCCGAAAGCAGATCCAAAGTCGCAAAATCCTCGAACAACCGAACCGGGTCAACTGTGCTTAACACCGTTGTTGCACTCGTTAGTTTAATTCTCTCTGTTTGCTGAGCAATCGCTGCTAGAATAACCGCAGGAGACGATACAGCATAGTCCAATCGGTGATGTTCACCAACTCCGAACACATCCAGTCCAGCTTCATCGGCGAATTTGGCTGCTTCAATAATTTCCTTTATGCGCTGCTTTGAACTAATCACCTGCCCCGTGTGCGGATCTTTACCTAGATCGGCAAGTGTGTAAATGCCAATTTCGATTCCTGTTTTTTCAGATTTCGCATCTAATTGCATGATATTTCATTCCCCTTTTCACAGCTGTTATAGCCCTCCAGCAGTCACAGACTTGATTAAACGTGAAGTTGAATCTGATTGCCTGAAGGATCCGCAGTGACATAGAAGCCGTTCTTCTCCTGAACGGTTGCACCGATATTTCTTAGCTGAGCAATAATACGACCTCTTGCTTCCTCATTAGGAAACACAAGTAGATATGATTCAAGCCCTACACTATTTGGAGCAGGAGGAGGGGCACCAATACCCGCCCATGTATTTAGACCGATATGATGGTGATATTTCCCGGTTGAGATGAATAGTGCTTGTGCTCCAAAACGGTTCACTACTTCAAAACCGAGTCCTTGTGTGTAAAATTGTTCGGCTTCATCCAACTGCGATACATGTAGATGGATATGACCCATAATCGTACCAGTCGGCAGTCCGTTCCACGTTTTTTCTTGCTCACTGGACAAAAGATTTCTGAAATCCAATGGATCAGTGGCCATTGCTACTTCGCCATCACTCCAACTCCAAACAGAAGGATTGCGGTCAATATAAATTTCAATTTCATTGCCATCCGGGTCCGCTAAATACAATGCTTCACTTACAAGATGGTCCGCAGATCCAATCCGCAATCCCAGTTGCACAAAGTGTCTCACAATACCCGCCAAATCAGAGCGTTCAGGCAGCAATAGTGCAAAATGATATATGCCTGTCGTACTTTTTTGCTTAGGTTTAACATGCTCGGGCTGCTCTATCGTAAGCAGTGTTTTTTTTCCATCTGCGGTTAGATCCGCTTTTGTTTCAGTTTGGCTCAGAATTTTAAATCCAATAACCTCTTGATAGAAAGAAAGTGATCGCTCCAAGTTCGAAACCTTGAGATTCACTTGGCTTACAAATGTGCTAGGCTCGCTATGAAAATTCATTTGAAATGCCTCCTCGTCCTGAAATTAATTGTCGTAAAATGTGTTTATTCAAAAAATAACCAGCTTCACGATCGCCTCAATCCTTTTTCACAATATTACTAATAACAATATATTTTATGTATCACTAATATAAAGCACTTCGATATAGCATGTCAACAAGAATATCGTTATTATTAATTTATATTTTGTATTACAAATATACCTTCGAGGTGAATTCTATATGAATATCGGCTCTACCATACGGACCATTCGTAAGCGTAAAAACATTACCATCACTCAAATATGCGAAGAAACCGGCTTATCACAAGGCTTCATGAGCCAAGTCGAAAATAACAAAACATCACCTTCTATCTCCACGTTGGAGAGCATTGCTAATGCTTTAAAGGTACCTTTGGCTTATTTGCTCCTGCGACAAGAAGAACGAATGAATATCGTCCGCAAGGAAGAACGACAGATCACGCAAAACGGGATTATGAATATAAAAGTAGAGCAATTAAGTTCTACAAAAAACGTACGTATGAGACTCGTCGAATTCCCTCCCGGCACTTCAACAGGAGATGTCCCGCATGCGCATGAGGGAGAAGAAGTTCATTTTGTTGTCAAGGGGAGAATCTACGCCGAACAGGGAGAAGATAAGGATGAATTTGGGGAAGGTGACTCTTACAGCTGGAATGCCTGCACGCCTCATTTAGTTAGAAATATAGGTGAGGACATTGCGATAGTTCTCATCTCCATTTACAACGATAGCGATCAAGGAAAGGATTTCCTGTGAATATTAAGTAATTAATATCCGGCATTTTTTTAAGGAATTCCATCGCATTCTATACCATAGTCGGCAATCAATGACCAGGTTGGAGTCTCATGTAATCATGCACTTTTTTTCTCGGGTGCCGCACTTCAAATTACATTCCATCCTAAGAAATAGATTAATACTTCAAATTAATATATATACATTGCACTATTCTAGCTATGATGATGTCTTCCATAATATGTTCCACCCGTTCTCCCGGTTAGCGCCCATCATAAGACACCTAAAAAAATCCAACCAGATAATTCTAGCTGCCCTAATAATACAAAAAAAAAGCCACCCCGAGGGGTGGCCAGCGCTCATGTTGAGGGCTAAGTTTTTGGATAGGAGTGGAGAGAAACCATACTGTACTTTTATTATATGTATACGCTTCCATTCTGTCAACAACTATTTTGTAACCGCTTTATTTTTCTCGTTGATAGCTGTTTGGTGACGTACACCCTATAGGTGTACGTCATAGCCGTTGGCTGTAAGCAGCACGATAGCTTTATCCAAATACTCTTGACTCCGGAAAGAAAGTCTCAGAATGCCGGGAACATCTTCCCTGCTCTCAATGATATGAATATTGCTTAAATTGATTAGACTATTGCCGAGCTCACTCGTAATTTTTCCAATAATGCCTGGATGATCCGGCACATCGACATAACAATCGAATGCAGATAGAATCATTCCCTTCCGGCGCTCAGGCATCCTTCCGCGGAATTGACCCGCTTCTTGGAATGCTTCCACGATGGCATCTCCGTCCGAATTCTCCAGCATCATAGCAAATCGATCAGTCTCTTTGCTCCAGTCACGCAGAAGCTTTAACAATACTGTTCGATTATTGATGAGGATATCTCGCCAAACGATAGGATCACTTGATGCGATTCTCGTTATATCCCTAAATCCTCCGGCAGCTAATGACTCGTATAGCTCATTTTGCTCATTATAGCCTCTTACTTGATTCACAAGCGAAACGGCAATCATGTGAGGAAGATGGCTTATAGCGCCTACGATCTCATCATGCTCCTTCGCATCCACTTTTACAATATTAGCCTTTGTGTGACTAATCAGTTGAATAAGTCGATCTACGGCTTCGGGAGGTGTGTTCTCTTCTGTAGTTAAAACGTAATAAGCGTTCTCATATAGATGCGAACTCGCCGCTTCAACGCCCGAACGCTCCGAGCCTGCCATTGGATGACCGCCGATAAACACAGCATCACCGAAATCCAGCTTGCTCGCACATGCCATTACAGAAGCTTTCGTACTGCCAGCATCGGTAATTATACAGCCGGGCTTTAAATTGTAGGTGCTCAGCTCCACTATATATTCCTCAATATTACCAACAGGTACGCATATAAAAATAAAATCGGCTTGCTCCGCAGCCTCTTTCTTCGATGTTGTTGCATAATCAACAACGCCGCGCTGCATATATTTCTCTACTTGAGATGGACGATTCGAATGCCCTATAACCTTCATATCCGGCTTCCCCTTCAAACAAAGAGCAATTGAGCCTCCGATCAATCCAACTCCAAAAATAGCTACTGTTGTCATAACGTTATCCTTGCACCATCGCTTCCTGCAATACGTCCTCTAAAGCAGCGATGAATTTTTCATTCTGCTCTTTTGTACCAATTGAAATCCGTATATATGTCGGGTAGTGCTTCCAGCGTGATCTCGAAATAATACCTCGACGAAGCAAAGCATCAAATACTTCAGGAGACGGCCGCTTGGCATCAAACATAATAAAGTTTCCATATGCAGGGTAATAGCTTAAGCCTAATCGATCAAACTGGGCAGTTAAATATTGTAATCCCTGTTTGTTTTGCTCGCGGCAGTAGGTAATAAACTCTTTATCTGCCAATGCTTCCTTCGCTGCTGCTTGCGCCGCTCGCGACGTATTGAAAGGCTCACGAACTTGGTTAATGAAACGGATAACGTCAGCATGTCCGACTCCATATCCAATCCGCAGCGCTGCAAGTCCATATATTTTGGAGAAGGTGCGCAGCACGACCAAATTGTTATGGTTGCTAAGCAATTGGATTCCGTCAGGAAAATTGGGATCAGAAATATATTCACAATAGGCTTCATCCAATACAACGAGCACATGGGATGGCACCTGTTCTAAGAAGGCCGATAATTCCGGTAAAGTGACAATTGTTCCAGTAGGATTATTTGGGTTGCAAATCCAAATGATCTTTGTACGCTCATTCACTTTAGACAGCATAGCTGGCAAATCATGCTTGCCTTCCTTTAAAGGAACTTCGATAATCGTAGCGTTCTCAACTTCTGCATTATGCTTGTATTGCGAGAAGGTTTCATCTGCCATAATGGTTTCGTCACCAGGGACAAGAAATGCTCTTGCAAGCATTAGAATGATATCACTGGAGCCTGTCCCAAAAATAATTTGATTCGTCTCCACCCCTAGCTCTGCTGCCAATGCTGCAGTTAGTTCTACGCTAGCTCCGTCTGGATAAATATTTGAATTTCCTATTTCTTGAATAGCAGCAGCTTTCGCTTTTTCTGAAAGTCCAAATGGATTTTCATTAGAAGCCAGCTTAATGATTTCGTTTAATCCGAGTTCCCTCTTAACATCTTCAACCGGCTTGCCTGGCTGATAGACCGGAAGGTGGACGATATTCGTTTTTGGCTGCATGAGCCGTTCACCTCTTTTTAGTTGACTGGTGTTATTGCTTGTCATTCATTGTCTCATATCTGTTTGCTGTTTTAAAGTGTTTTTCATGTGTCATGCGCAGCTCCAGTTGAAGAGACTCTTCCGCCTGCCACTTCAAACAAAAAAAAGCGACTAATTAGTCGGCTAATAAAGCGTTCAGTTACATCTAACGGACACAGGAAACGTTATTTGCTCGTATTATGTCCAATTAGGAATCGTATGTCCGTTAGCAACACACACAAATAAAATGGTGGCGCAAGATTCAATCTTGCTCCACCATTTCCGCAGTTGATCTAAATATGACTAACCTTTAAGTTCAGCGACAAAATCGCCAATTTTCTTTAATCCCGCTTCCCGATTACTTTCATCCTGAAGCAATGGAATGGCATCCTCAATCGTCCGAACGATCGCGCTGCCTACGATAACACCGTCGCACACCTTTCCGAATCGTTCAACCTGTTCATGATTCGAAATACCAAAGCCGATACAAATCGGTAAATCTGTCGCTTCACGAACCGTATTTAGAAATTCATCAATGCCTTTATGGAAATCAGCTCTCACACCTGTTACGCCAAGCGAGGAGACACAGTATACGAAGCCCTTTGCTTTGCTAGAAATTCGTGCGACACGCTCCTTCGAAGTTGGAGCAACGAGCGGAATGAGATGAATATTCGCCGCTTCAGCAAGCGCTCGAACCTCCTCGTCTTCCTCCATCGGCAAGTCAGGAATAATTAATCCACTAATCCCCTTGCGCTGGATAAGCTCGAAGAAAGCTTCCAAGCCGAATTGAAATACCGGATTGAAATAAGTAAATAAAATAAAAGGTATTTTGACGCCTGATGTACGTGCATCCTCAGCAATCTGAATACAGTCCACAATCGTAATTTGGTTATTGCTTAATGCGCGTTCCGAAGCCCGTTGAATGACGGGACCGTCCGCAAGCGGATCGGAATAAGGAACGCCAAGCTCGATCATGTCAGCCCCCGACTTCTCCAATGTCTGGATAATCGCAATGGATGTTTTTATATCCGGGTCTCCCATTGTCACGAAAGGCATAAGCGCTGTGCGGCCTGCCGCTTTAAGGTCTGCAAACGTCTTATCAATGAGATTCATGCTTTTCTACCCCCAAATAGCCCATAATCGCTTCTACATCTTTATCGCCGCGTCCAGACAAGCTAACCACGATTACTTTATCTTTATCCAGTGTCGGTGCAAGCTTCACGGTTTGTGCGATAGCATGCGCTGATTCCAGTGCAGGAATAATACCTTCCGTCCGGGAGAGCAATTGCAAGGCATCGAGCGCCTCTGCGTCCGTTATAGGCACATAATCTGCACGCCCGGTATCCTTCAAGTAAGAATGCTCCGGTCCAATACCCGGATAATCCAGCCCTGCCGAAATGGAATGCGCAGGCTGTACCTGACCATACTCGTCTTGAAGCACATAGCTTAGAGATCCTTGGAATATACCGTGGCGTCCCTTCGTCATCGTTGCCGCATGCTCAATCGTATCCAAACCGCGGCCAGCCGCTTCAACGCCAATGAATTTCACTCCGTCATCATTGACGAAAGGATAGAAAATACCCATCGCATTGCTTCCGCCGCCGACTGCCGCTACAACATAATCAGGTAATCTGCCTTCTTCTTTTAATATTTGCTCACGTGCTTCGTCACCGATAATACGTTGGAAGTCGCGCACAATCATCGGATAAGGATGCGGTCCTGTAACCGAGCCCAGAATGTAATAGGTATCGTCTACATTGCTTACCCAGTAACGCAATGTTTCGTTGCAAGCATCCTTAAGCGTTCTCGTGCCAGATAGAACCGGCACTACTTCTGAACCTAGAAGCTGCATACGGAATACGTTAAGCTGCTGGCGTTTCATATCCTCTTCACCCATGAATACTTTGCATTCTAGTCCGAGCAAGGCTGCAATAGTTGCTGAAGCAACACCATGCTGTCCTGCACCTGTTTCTGCAATAATTTTCGATTTCCCCATCCGCTTGGCGAGTACGCCTTGTCCAATTGTATTATTTATTTTGTGCGCGCCTGTATGGTTAAGGTCTTCACGCTTTAAGTATATTTTAGCCCCGCCCAGCTTCTCGCTAAGACGCTCTGCATAGTATAACGAGGTTGGCCGACCTGAATATTTATGCAATAAATAACGAACCTCGTCTTGAAATGCAGGGTCTTTTGAATAATGCGCATACGCTTCCTCTAGCTCTAACAATGCGGTCATCAGCGTCTCTGGTACATATCTTCCGCCGAATTTGCCGAAGCGTCCGTTCTGGTCTGGTACTTGTGTCATATCTCTATCACCTTTCTTACAAATAATCGGATTTTGTTAATATCTTTCTGCCCATCCGTTTCCACGCCGCTTGATACATCTATTCCGCCTGGTGAATACACTCTCAGCAGCTCTTCAATATTACCTTCATGCAGCCCGCCTGCAACATAAAGCGTTATGCCCAGCTCCTCAGCTGCTTTCTTATAGGCATTAATCGCTGCCCAATCGAAGGTTTGGCCGGTACCGCCGCCAGGTGCATCGATAAGAACTGCATTTACGGCATTCTTAAAGGGAGAAAGGCGATTCATTGCGGTATGAATATCATGAACATCGGTATTATGCTTCATGGAGAATACTTTCCAAACATCAACATGAAGCTCATCGCGAACAGCGCTGCAGAACTCAGCCGACTCGTTGCCATGCAATTGGACGACATCTAGCGGCGCCTCTTCCAGAATCGATTCCAAGCTCTCAAACGACTCATTTACGAACACGCCTACCGTCTTAGGACGAGCGCCTCCTGAAGCCTTCACACGATGCACAGCCGCAATCAGCTCTCTCGCTGTCCTCTTATCAACCTGCCGCTTGCTAGGCGCGAATATGAAGCCAATCTCGTGTATGGGCAATCCGTCCATCGCCTCAATCGTTTGAACATCCTTCAGCCCGCATATTTTGATACGCGGCAATGACTTCATCGATTTGTCACCGCACCCATTAGCTCATGAACGGCTTTGCCAACATTCTCATGTCGCATGAAATGCTCACCGATAAGTACGCCATGCGCTCCCACCGATTCCAAATAATCCATGTCCTGTTTGCCGGCAATTCCGCTTTCGCTAATAATGGTTACACCCTTCGGCATTAATCCAATGAGCGCTTCCGTTGTTTTCAGATTCGTTACAAATGATTTCAGGTCGCGATTATTAATCCCGATTAGTGTAGCTTTGTTAAGCTTTAATACACCTTCCAGCTCTTCTTGGTTATGCACCTCTACAAGCACATCCAAGCCGATTGATTTCGCAATATCATGAAATTCGCCAAGCTGCTCTGGCGTTAGTATAGCAGCGATCAACAATATCGCATCAGCACCGATTAAGCGTGCTTCATAAATCTGACGGATGTCAATCGTAAAGTCCTTCCTCAGAAGCGGAACTTTTACTGTTTCACTTACGCTCGTTAGAAAAGCATTGGACCCTTGGAAATAATCACGATCCGTCAATACGGAAATACAATCAGCACCTGCAGCCTCATAGGCTGCAGCAAGGGAAGCAGGATCAAAATCAGTACGTATTAATCCCTTCGACGGTGAGGCTTTCTTCACCTCGGCAATAAGTCCCATCCTGCGATTGCGGCCTGCAGCCGTCAATGCATATTCAAAGCCGCGGCAAGGGTCTAGCTTAGCGATTTGCTGCTCAGCCTCCGCAAGATTGAAATGCGCAGACAGCGCTTCTACCTCTGCTCGCTTCGTAGCTACAATTTTATCCAGAAACATGTGTCAACTCTCCCGTCGTTTGAATAAGACTTTCCAGCTTTTGCTGAGCTTTGCCTGAATCAATCATTTCTGCTGCAATCGCTGCGCCCTCGCGATGCGAATCCGCTGCTCCACCTACATAAATACAGGCGCCTGCATTCGCCAGCACGATATCTCGGTATGCTCCGCGCTGATCTCCAGCGAAGATGGCACGTATAAGAGAAGCATTAACCTCTGGCTCACCGCCAAGCACATCTTCAATCGCCCAGCGTGAGAGTCCAAGCTCCTCAGGTGTTATGTCGTAGGTCCGAACCTTGCCGCCTTGCAGCTCTGAAATTTGGGTCGGTGCAGAAATGCTAATCTCATCAAGCCCATCATGGCTGCTTACGACCATCGCCCGCTTCAAGCCAAGCTCCCCTAGCACCTCTGCTACCGTTGTTGTCTTAGCACGATCATACAAGCCCAGCAGCTGCCTGTCAGCGCCTGCAGGATTCGTGAGCGGACCCAACATATTGAATATGGTCCGAATGCCAAGCTCCTTGCGCGGTGCTGCAGCATGGCGCAAGGAAGGATGATACAGCTGTGCGAACATGAAACAAATCCCGATTTCGTTCAAGCATCTAGCTGCCTGCTCTGGGGAAATCGTAATTTGTACCCCAAGCGCTTCAAGTACATCGGCGCTTCCTGTCTTTCCTGACATCGCACGGTTTCCATGCTTAGCAACTCGAATGCCAGCAGCTGCGGCAATAATAGAGGAAGCTGTTGAAATATTGAATTTATGAATACCGGAGCCGCCCGTTCCGCATGTATCAAGCAAACCTTCCTGTTCCGTTTGCACAAGATTGGAATGAGCGCGCATCGCTTCCGCGAAGCCCGTAATTTCTTCCTTCGTCTCGCCCTTCATTCTCATCGCGGTTACTACGCCTGCAATTTGCACATCGGAAGCTTCCCCGCTCATGATAATGTTCATGACTTCTTTCGCTTGCTCTCTCGACAGGTCCGAGCCGGTAATAAGCTGACTAAGCGCTTGCTGCATCGTAATAGCAACTGTTGTTTGCATTATTGACCAAGCCCCTCTCCTACCGTTACATAATAATCGGAATTAATAGAATTGTACTTCTCTTTCGGCTTCGCGAAGATCGCTTCTGCTGCGCGAATGGCTTTGAGACTTCCTTTGGCCTTGTTCACAGTTTCCAAATATTCGCTTTCGGGAACCGAATCCCAGACGATGCCGGCTCCAGCTTGAACATAGGCTTTGCCTTGTTTGAAAATAATCGTCCGGATGGTAATGCATGTGTCCATTGAGCCGCCGAACCCTAAATAACCGATCGCGCCAGCATACGCGCCTCTCGCTTCATTTTCCAGCTCTGCAATGATTTCCATTGCTCTTAGCTTAGGGGCGCCTGATACGGTGCCAGCAGGCAGGCAGGAAACGAATGCGTCGAAGAAATCCTTATCCTTGTGTAGCTTGCCAGAGACGTTGGACACAATATGCATAACATGAGAGTATCGCTCAATTTCCATGAATGAGTCGCATTTCACTGTTCCGAATTCGGATACGCGGCCGATATCATTACGCCCTAGGTCAACTAGCATAAGATGCTCTGCTCTTTCCTTCTCGTCTGCAAGCAGTTCAAGCTCCAGCGCTTGATCCTCTTCCGGTGTTTTGCCGCGAGGCCTCGTGCCGGCGATAGGTCTTGTCTCGACGCGATCTCCATCAACCTTAACAAGTGCTTCCGGAGATGCTCCGACTATAACCTCTTCACCCATTTTCAAATAATACATATAAGGTGAAGGGTTCATCGTACGAAGTACCCGATATACATGCAGCGGATCGATATCCGTCTCGATACTGAAGCGTTGGGACAATACAACTTGGAAAATATCGCCGCCGCGGATGTACTGCTTCGCCTGCTCGATATTAGCAATGAATTGCTCCTTCGTAACATTGGACTGAATATCGCCCAGCTCATAATCAACAGCAGTAGATGCACCCGTAGTAACAGGGATTGACACCGGATGCTGAATACGCTCTATAGTCGCTTCTATTTTGGAAACGGCGGCTTCGTACGCATATGTAATATCTGCATCCGTAGCACCTTCAGCAATATGAACGTTTCCCACGATTTGGAGCTGTTGTTTGAAATGATCAAATACGATGACTTGATCACAGAACATAAATTGAATATCATTCATATTCAAGTCATCAATTCTATGAGCAGGAAGCTTCTCATAGTATTGCAGCAGATCGTAACCAAAGAAACCGACCGCACCGCCTGTAAATGGCGGTAATTCAGGAATAGACGGACTGCGGAAGGAACGCAGATGAGCTTTGAGCAGCTCGATTGGTTTATCGTTAAGCGAATGCTTCTGTCCATTGCGCTCCAGCACCATCTCGCCATTCTTGCCATAAAGCATCATGAATGGATCCGTTCCGATAAATGAATAACGCGCCCATTTGGCTCCGCCCTCAACGCTCTCTAGCAGGAAGGCATGCTTCTCCTTCGCAAAATGCTGAAATAGCCGAATTGGCGTTTCTGTATCAGCCATCATATAACGAATAATCGGTATTAAGTTATATTGATTTGCCATACGTTTGACCTGCTGCAGTTCATTGGTCATTCCGAACAACCTCCTTGTTTAATTACCATTTATGTCTAATGCAACAAAAAAAGCCCCTGCCTGAGCAGGAGCGTTGGTTTAGATGATGACGGAAGTGTGTAAGCGGAAAAAGATGTAATTCAAGATACGGTGAAATAGCACTTTTACCATCTCAAGCACACTTTCGTGCACATAAGATCGTTCAGCTCTTCCTAATAAGCCCGTATTTGCAACTACTCTACTCTGCTTTTCTCAACTAGTCTCGACTCATCTCAACTCAGCTCAATAACTGCTCAACTATTCTCACTTACGTTTTCAATATACAACACCAAACGGCCTTACGTCAATAAAGATGCTAATATAATAAGGGTTGGCTTATGACTTGGACAAATCAGGACGAAGCGCCTGCGCACCGTTTAAATAGATATGACGGATTTGAGCCTGCGTTTTGTCAGTATTGATTAGAACCATTAGCCTGATGCAGCGTTCAAGGCTGCCTTTGACAGGAACTTCTAGCGCACACATAAGCGGTACAAGCTCCCAGCCCGCCATTTGACGAATCGCACGCGCCGGAAAGCTTTCATCCAGATCACCCGTTACCGTCACGAACACGCTGCAAATGTCGTCAGGCACGATTTCATTCTCTGCAACAATTGTATTAAGCATTTCAATCGTTGCATTTAAAATTTGATGCTCTTCATTGGCTTCGACGGTAATTGCACCACGAATTCCTCTCACGCTCATCCCTGCTCGACCTCCTGCTTTAATTCCTCCACAATTTCCCGTATCCAATGCACGGAAACATCCGGTTTTATTTCAACTTTGCCAATAGCAGTCGGAACGACGAATATCATTGTCCCCTCGCTGAATTTCTTATCATGCATCATCGCATTCATAACCGCATCTACATCGAAATGCGCAGGCAGACGAGTCGGAAGCCCTGACTTAGCCAGTACTCTCTTCGTAGTCGTGTACACCTCTTCTGGCGCGCCATACCGCAGACCAAGCTTAGCTGAACCAATCATGCCGATTGAGATCGCTTCACCATGCAGCAGCTCATTATAGCCTGCTACTGCTTCCAAGGCGTGGCCGATTGTGTGTCCTAGATTCAAGATAGCTCTTAAATCATTCTCACGCTCATCCTTGGACACAACAGCCGCTTTCACACTGCAGCCTTTGTAAAGGGCATATCCGAGCGCTTCAGGATCAAGCGCCAGAAGCTCATCCGCATGCTCCTCACACCAGACTACGAAAGCTTCATCCCATATCAATCCATGCTTGACGACCTCAGATAATCCAGCTTTGACCTCTCTTGGAGGCAAAGTTTGAAGCGTGTGCAGATCATACAAGACCAGCTCTGGCTGATGAAAAGCACCGATAATATTTTTGGCCAGCGGGTGGTTGACCGCCACTTTGCCGCCGACACTGCTGTCATGCGCCAATATCGTCGTTGGAACCTGAACAAATTTAATGCCACGCATATACGAAGCAGCTGCAAAGCCAGCGAGATCGCCTACAACACCGCCGCCCAGTGCGACAATTGTAGATTTACGGTCAAGTCCTGCTTCTAATGCTTTCGTCACGATTGCCTCTAGCATTGCCAGCGACTTTGATTTCTCACCCGAAGGGACAATGAAGCTAACCGTGTGGAAGCCCCCAGCTGCCAGCTCGGCCTCAAGAGCTTGTAGATGAAACTCAGCGACATGAGTATCTGTAATAATCATGAGCGGTGATTTCGTACTAATGCCATGCTTCAAAAAATAGGAAGAAGCCTCCTGCAATAGGCCCTCCCCGATATAAATGGGATAAGAGCGATCGCCTAATTCGACTGTTAGCTCACGCATACTTAGTACCGGCCCAACTGCTCAATATAATTGTTCAGGTTAGCGCGAATTTCTTCAATCGAGTCTCCGCCGAATTTCTCAAGGAATGCTCTCGCTACTTCCCAAGCAACGACATGCTCCATCACTACGCTTGCTGCAGGCACAGCGCAGCTGTCAGAACGCTCAACTTGAGCTGTGAATGGCTCTTTCGTATCGATATCCACGCTCCGCAATGGCTTGTATAACGTTGGAATTGGCTTCATTACACCTCTTACGACAATTTGCTCACCGTTGGTCATACCGCCCTCGAAGCCGCCAAGACGGTTCGTTGCACGATGATAGCCGCGCTCCGCATCGTACATGATTTCGTCATGCACTTGCGACCCGCGAAGCTTAGCTGCTTCAAAGCCAATACCGATTTCACACCCTTTGAAAGCATTAATGGAGACAACTGCTTGGGCAATACGTCCATCCAGCTTGCGATCCCACTGTACATGGCTGCCAAGGCCGATCGGCACGCCTTCAATAATGCATTCCACGATACCGCCAATGGAGTCGCCCTCTGCCTTAATTTGATCAATGTAATCCGTCATCTTCTGCTCGGTTTCCTTGTCTACAACCCGAACCGAGGACTCTTCAGTGAGACGAATTAATTCGTCAACTGGCAACTGATTAGGCGGTGCTTCAATTTCTCCGATGCGAATAACTTGGCCTGCTACTTTAATTCCAAATTCAGCAAGCAATTGGCGAGCTACAGCGCCTACCGCGACGCGTGCTGCCGTCTCGCGGGCGCTTGAACGCTCCAACACGTTCCGCAGATCCTTTAAATCATATTTCAAACCACCGTTAAGATCAGCATGTCCCGGACGAGGACGATGAACACGGCGCTTTTCTTCATCACTGCCTTCAATTGGCTCAATATTCATAACGGAAGTCCAATGCTTCCAGTCATTGTTTTCTACAATAAGCGCTACTGGCGCACCAGTCGTTCTGCCATGGCGCACGCCGCCAACGATATTAGCTGTATCCTTCTCAATTTGCATGCGACGGCCACGACCATGACCCTTCTGGCGACGATGCAGCTGGAAATTCAATTCCTCGAAATCAATTGTCAAATTACTAGGCAAGCCTTCAATAATAGCCGTTAATTGGGGACCATGCGTTTCCCCTGCTGTCAAATATCTTAAACTCAACCCAAGCTCCTCCTTCAAGCAAGCCTATAAGCGCCTGCTATGCTTTACTGCACTAAACACCTTTGCTCATTATAGTACAGTGCATAAGGTTTGACAACAATTTGCAGAGCAGATTCGCCCTATCTGCCCCATAAAAAAGAAGCCGGCTCAGCTGTCTTCGATGAAGATAAGCTAAGCGGCTTCCGTTATGTGCAGCTAATTAACTATTCACTGATTTTTTCTTAAGCAGCGCACTTCCTTCAATCATGAACAGAGGGTCATTAACGAGTCTAGTCATTTGTCCGCTGTCAACGCCAATAATTTGCGCGCATTCTTGAATGGAAATAAAACCGTGCCTGTAGGCAGCAATTACTTTACGCTTATCCATTTGTTACTTCAGCCTCCAAGTCGTTTGCTTACAACTAGTATAGGAGAAGATAGAAATCCATATACATCAGATCTGGATTCGGCGGTAAAAGAATGTATCTGCGGTCTCAAACCCGTACTGGGCAGGGGAAAAAATCTGTTCCGTACTGCCAACGAACAAAAGTCCTCCAGGCTTCAACGCCTTAGCAAACTTATGGTAAAGCAAATGCTTGGCTTCTTCGGTAAAATATATCATAACATTGCGGCAAACAATTAAATCAAACGAGCTGTCAAAAGGATCATGCAATAAATTTTGCTGCTTAAACTGAATGAATTTTTTTAATGAATCAGATATGAGATAAGCGCCTTCTGCTTCTTTGAAATACTTTTGCCGACATGCCGGTGGGACATCGCGCAGCGATCGCTCCAAGTAGCTGCCAGTCATAGCCTTCTGAAGCACATTGATATCCAAATCGGTCGCTAACAATGAGGCTCGCTGCAGCGCGCCGAGCTCTGACAGAATCATGGCGAGTGTATAAGGCTCCTCTCCCGTAGAGCAAGCGGCGCTCCACACCTTAAGACGTGAGGATGAGCCAAGCATTTCTGGCAAAAACCGATTTTGAAGCACTTCCCAGCGAGATGGGTTTCTCCAAAACTCCGATACATTAATCGTCATACGATCCAAAAACTCATTCAGCAAGCTGCGGTTTTGTTCGATCGCTTTCCAGTACTGATCAAATGTCTGAAACCCATGTTTCATTCTCAGCGTTGTAAGCCTGCGCTTCATTTGAGCTTCTTTGTACTGAGACAGATCGATGTCAGTTTTTTGCTTTATTCGCACTATAAATTGTGCAAAATCACGATCCTCGGACATAGATTCCTCCAGCTTATTAGGGCGTTTTTGTTAAATCCACCGTTGAATGGTATGTTCGTAGTCGATAAGCTCGTTTGGCGAGAAGAAAATGCCAATTTCTCTTTCTGCATTAGCTGCCGAATCAGAGCCGTGAATTAAATTAAAATTAGTGTGGACAGCGAAGTCCGAACGAATGGTTCCCGGGAAAGCATCAATCGCATCCGTTTTTCCGATTAAGGCTCTTGACAACGCAATCGCATTATCCCCCTGCCATACCATGGCAAATACGGGACCAGAAGCAATGAATGTAAGAAGCGGCTCATAAAATACTTTGCCTTTATGCTCTGCATAGTGTGTTTCTGCAAGCTCTTGGCTTACAACCATAAACTTGGCTGCAGACAGCTGGAGTCCTTTTCTCTCAAACCTTGATACAATTTCGCCTATCAATCCACGCTGTACGCCATCCGGCTTAATCATTAGAAACGTTCTTTCCATCATCAATCATTCCTTCCTCATACTAAAATTAATAATTACGTTTTCCAACAAAATGCGCAATATCAATTAAATTTTTCTTCGCTGTCAAGTTCGGCAGTCCCTCTAATGCATGAAGCGCTTTTTGAATGTATCGATTGGCGAGCTGATCAGCCAGATCCCCGCCATTGCTCTTGCGGATAGCGTCAATAGCCCGGCTTGCATCCTTTTGTCCTCCGAATTCGCGAATGGAAGCAATTTCGTTCAGCAGCGAATCGCGGATTCGAGCATCCTTGAGCGCCAGAATGACCGGCAATGTAATATTTCCTTGACGCATATCTGATCCAGGCGGCTTGCCGATTTGTTTCTCTGTTCCATAAAGATCAAGCAAATCGTCTCGAATTTGATAAGCCATGCCCACGTTATAACCGTAACGATATAGTTGGTTCGCTGTTTTCTGGTCCGCATTTGCCGCAACAGCGCCAAGCTGGCAGCTAATTGCGATAAGGAGTGCTGTCTTTCGTCTTATCCGAAGCAGATAATTACGAATCGTTTGCTCCGTATTGAAAAAATCACGGATTTGCTCCATTTCACCAATACACATTTGTACAAGTGCATTTGATAAAATTTGATGAATTTGCGGATTAGGCAGCTGTGCTGCGATTGTCAATGCTTTACCATGAATATAGTCTCCTGTATACATGGCAATTCGGTTGTCCCATTTCGATTTGACTGTCAATTGACCACGTCTTGTCTCGGCATCGTCTATGACATCATCATGCACAAGTGAAGCCATATGTATGAGCTCAAGCGGTACGGCGATTCGCTTCATCACCTCAAGCTGATAGTCGCCAAACTTTCCAGCAAGCAATACGAATATGGGTCTAATCCGCTTCCCTCCTGCTTTGAGCAGGTGCAAGGAAGCCTCGCTTAACAGCAAATGGTCATCAGACACACTGCGCTCCAGCTCTTGCTCTATTTGATTTAGATCGCCTTTCATCTTTGCATACAAGTCAAGTAGTTTCATTCTTTCACCTATTGGGCAGATTGGTCTTCAAAAAAAGTTAGCTCCACATCATTTGAAAGCAGGTTCAGCTGCTTCGAATAGTCAAAATACAACTTAAGTCCTTCTTGCAGTTTGCTCCCAAAATCATATTGAAGCGATTGAAAATACTTCTGCCAGTATGTTGGTTCTCCACCAATCTGTGAACATGCGTTTTCAATTAACGGGCTCAAATGAGCTGTATTATATTGTTTGCTCGCAATCAGTGACTTATATACCGTTTGCAGCGCATCAGGAGCTGCTGCTGCAATCTCCTTGCGGGCAGCGACAACGGCATATGTCATTCCAAGACCAGTCCATTCATTCCACAATTGTCCTAAATCGATGACATGAAGCCCATGATTCCGCCATGATGCTTGAATCGCCGGGTCTCCTATAATAAGTGCCGCATCGGAAGTCTCGAGCATCTTGTCTAGTGCTGGCTCTGCACGAACATATTCCGGATTGCACTCGAAATGCATAGCCATAATAATTTTTAATAAATGAATAGAAGTAGCCGATGTCGTGGTGACCGCAATTTTGCGAGGCCGCTTAAGCTCAATCGGCTCTTTCATGAATAATAGGATGGATTTCACCTTACCGATGGAGCCTACCGACAACTGTGGCAGTAAAACATAATCATTCGCATTTTGTCCATATGAGAAGGACGAAATAGCTGAAACATCCAGCTCGCCTACTTGAAGCATTCGGTTTAATTCAGAAGGTACACGTGATATTACCTCATGGCTGTTAGCAGCCATTCGCTCTTCCAGCTCATGGAAGAGCGGCCATGCGTTCGCATAATCAATTCTGCCGATGGTGATCGGGCGATTCAGGCCCATTCTGTTCATCTCCCCATCTTCTGTATAAATCATGATCAATTTCCATACTATCAAGCACTTTCCCGACCATAAAGTCAACCATTTCATCCATTGATTGCGGCTTATAATAAAATGCCGGCATCGCTGGGATCATTCTCACACCCAAACGGGATAAACGCAGCATATTTTCCAAATGAATAGCATGCAGCGGTGTTTCTCTTGGTACAAGCAGCAGCTTCCTGTTTTCCTTCAACATAACGTCTGCTGCTCTTGTCATTAAATTATTGGAGCTGCCATGAGCGATCGAGGCGAGCGTTCCCATCGAGCAAGGAATGATTACCATTCCTTGAACACGGAAAGAGCCGCTCGCAATGCTGGCTCCTATATCTGCATTAGGATGAAAAATAAGCGTGCCGCTTGTCATTGCCTCTTCGAAGTGCTGTTCAAGCGCTGCTTGGCGACGAGCAGTCTCCCAGCCAAGCTCTTCCTTCAACACTCTCCAGCCAGCTTCTGTAATGACAAGATGAACGCAATACTCCATCCGAAGCAGTTCTTGGATGAGTCTAATACCATATATGGAACCGCTGGCGCCTGTTATCCCGACAACCCAACGGTTCGACCAGGCCACTCGGCTTACATCCACTTTTTCTTCTACCATTTGTGCAGCACCAACAGATCAGCAATTGTAAATAGAAACAGCACAACGCTTAGAGTGCCATTCATTCCGAAAAAAGCGGTTTGAACACGCGACAGATCATTCGGCTTAACAAGAAAGTGCTGATAGAACAAAAGTGCAATTGAAATTAATGTGCCGAGCAGATACATCCAACTAAGCTCAGTCAACCAGAATAGCGTAATAAATCCAATAGCAGTCACGACATGCAGCGAACGCGCAATCCAAAGCGCTCCTTCTATGCCAAAGCGTGCAGGAATGGAATGCAAGCCTGCATTGCGGTCATATTCGAAGTCTTGAGTCGCATAAATAATATCAAATCCAGCTATCCATAAGGCAACTGAAATGTACAGCAGCCAAGCTGACAGATCAAACCCTCCAGTTATAGCTACCCAGCCGCCAAGCGGTGACAAGGCAATCGTAAAGCCAAGCACAATATGGCAGAGCCAAGTAAAGCGCTTCGTATACGAGTACAATACAAGAAGCACTACAGCAATCGGCATCAGCTTAAGGGCAATTGGAGCCAGATTGATAGTAGCAACAAACAATAAAACAAAAGAAACAATAATAAAAATCAAAACCTCTGCGGATTTAAGCAATCCAGCTGGTAGCGCACGCTTCTCCGTTCGTGGATTGCGCAGATCAATTGCTTTGTCAATTAGACGATTAAGGCTCATTGCCGCACTGCGTGCACCAAACATGGCGAGCGTAATCCAACCGATCTCTGCCCATGTGGGAAGCCGCTGCTCCATGACAACTGCCCCAAGAATAGCTCCCATAAATGCAAATGGCAATGCAAATACAGTATGTTCAAACTTTATCATTTCAAAAATAATGCCAATTTTGCGAATCATTGCTGCTTCTGCTCCTTTGTCCCCATATGTAGCGCTGCAACGCCGCCAGTTAAAGGGTATGCGTTAACCTGCTCCAGCCCCGCCTGTTCGAACAGCTCTGCAAGCTGCTTTCGGCCTGGGAACATTTTGAGCGATTCTGGCAGCCACTTATATTCCTTGAAGCTCTTGGCTACGAGCTTGCCCATTAAAGGCAGTATACGCCCGAAATAAAAATTATACATGCCTTTGAACGGCTGCCACGTCGGCTTGGAAACCTCTAGGCAAACAACCTTGCCGCCAGGTTTAACAACGCGCCTCATTTCCTGTAAAACCTGTAGATAATCAGGCACATTACGAAGCCCAAACCCAATCGTAACATAGTCAAATGAATTATCCTGAAACGGCAGGCTCATCGCATTTCCTTGTACAAGCGAAATTTGATCATTCAATGCTAGCTTGTCTACTTTCGCAGCACCTATGTCAAGCATGTTTTGACTGAAATCAAGACCGATCACTTTCCCGGTCACGCTTGCCTCAGCTAATGCAATCGTCCAATCGCAGGTGCCGCAGCATAAGTCCAGTGCGGTTTGTCCAGGCAGCACATTCATCTTTTTCATTGTAAACTTGCGCCATGCTTTATGTCTGCGAAAGCTAATCAAATCGTTCATCAAGTCATATTTCGGCGCAATACGCTCAAATACGCTGTGGACATGACTTTTTGAGTTGGAATCCATCTTATATATCACCTCGTCTCGTTGAGTGCAGCTATGTAATCGGTTTGTTTGTTTAACAGAGCATCGACAATATGAGTCAATTCCATGCGCAAATGATCCGATTCCAGCATGCCTGCGGCTGTCATCACCGCATCAGCAGCATGCTTCAGCTTAACTGCAAGCTGATTGCGTACATCATACTTCTCCACCAAGTTGTTTATAAAAGCAGGCTCATAAGTGATCTGAGCAAGCCCCTCGCGTTCTAGTTCCGTGCCAACTTCCATGACATGCCAGTAAGCCCAGCTTTTATTAAACCGGGCAGAACTTTCACTGCGTTCCATCTCATCAAGCACAACCTCGCATCGACTAACATCATTTAGAACCTCTGGCCAAATCCGAGATAGAATCCCGTTCAATGTGGTAGCGAAAATCTGAAATAAGGTACTTTTCAGTTGGACTGCAGCACTTAAATAATCCTCTGCATTCACTCTCATCTGTCTCATTCGAACATAAAGATTCACCTTAAGCCTATTAACCTCGCTTACAGCATTGCTAATCTGCGAGACCATATCAATTTGACCGGCTTCTGAGAGGAGCTGATAAAATCTTGCGCTTAAATAATCGCCTGCCAGTACCTTGAGTTGTCTAGATCTCATTTGAGTCTCAAGGCGTTTCTCTTCATCCGTGTCGATAAGATCATGCGTATCCATGCCTAATTGAACAAGGGATATGACGAGGGTATAAAGCTCGCTATGCTTGGCCAAAGACTGCTGCTGACCAAGGAAAGCATACGCTAATCGAAGTCTGGGATTCGAGAGCTCCGGAAGCTCTGTATGCTTTTGAATCATGTCATATTCCACGTACTTTCGAGCTAATTCAGGTATACGGTAAGGTTTCATAGGGTAAGCCTCCGAACAGAGAAGCGCAAATCGCCGCTCAATAATCTAAACTATTATAGCACAACTTTTTCTAAAGAACATACGGTTCAGCTTCTTGTTCAACAAATTGCAATATCCATCTAATTAGAATTCCGAAATGGAGGAAGGCTTTACAGTATATCCCGATACTTTGCCAAATTGCTCTTCCCATGTTGAAGTAAAGCTGATCCGGAGTCTCTTCCGCCAAAGCTCATCATGAATAGCATCAGCGTGAGCGAGCAGATCCAATTCATTCGCAAGCCAGCTGTCCGTTTTCCTTACGTCCACTGCAGCCAGCAGCAAGAATTCACCTGACCGTTCCTCTACGATACGAATAAGCACACGTTTCACGTTGTCCAATTGAACGAAGGAAACTCGAACCAGCTTCTCCACATCATTAAACCAGATGGAGGGCCTGCCTTTCTCCGCGTTCACCTTAATGACAACAGACAAAATCCCGTTGCTCCACTCGGCTTTATTCACTCGCTCATTTAACTGAATGGCGACCAGCACGTCTACTAGATTATCATTCGTCAATCGAACGGCTGGAGTCGCACGAAACACTGCAACATCGCCTTTCTTGGACTTCTGCTGTGTTGCAACCTGCGGCAGCCAACTAAGCAATAATGTAACTGCAAGTACCGCTATGCATGCGGTTAGCAGCGGTTTTATAATCTTCACTCGGCACCTCCTACTAATTATTCATCCTGACGCAAGCTTTATAAGCTTCGACATCACAAAAAGAACTCATACACCATTGTACGAGCGCTGCTGGATGATTATTCGGATCGTAACCGGGCAAAAAAAAAGCAGGCAGCGCCTGCTTTGCATGTTCTCACTATTGATCCGTTTCCATCGTACCGTATTTCGTCATTACAACGGCTTTCCCGCGGATTTTGATCGCAGAAGTATGATCCGTAAATTGACAAATTAAGATTTCATTTTTGTCGAGCTTTTCAGTATGATGAAACTTCGTATCATGTCCGCGTGTTAAACCGATGACTTGCACACCTTGATCTTTAGCTTTTACGATAATATACTCGCCATGTGTAGGCTCCATCGTGATCCCTCCGCATCCAAAATTCCAACTATCCATGTGAATTATAGTGGATGTCACTGGTTTGTGCAACGTCTTCCCTTCTTTTTGTACAGTTGAAACTATCCGTTCTCCCCTAAACCAGTATCCCGTTACCAATAATCCACTATAGCTGAATATATAAAAACGAGGCTGTTCCACAAGTCATTAATGACTTGGGACAGCCTCTTTCAAAGATATGCTTAATTGGATACAAGGTCCTTAAGTGATTTTCCTGGTTTAAAGGCAGGCGTTTTGCTAGCTGCGATATCAATTGGGTCTCCAGTTTGCGGGTTGCGGCCTTTACGGGCTTGGCGTTCGCGAACTTCGAAGTTACCAAATCCAACCAATTGCACTTTATCTCCGCTTTGCAGCGCATCGGAAATGGCATCAAAAACGGCATCAACCGCTTTCGTCGCATCTTTCTTCGACAGATCAGTCAATTCAGCTACTTTAGTAATCAAATCAGTTTTGTTCATTGTTTCACCTCCTTAAAAGTTTTGCGTAGCAAAACTTGCTTCGTAAGCATTAGCTTAAAGTTTTGCGCAGCAAAACTTGCTTCGTAAGCATATAAAATCTCATCATATCCCTCTTATTAACGGAAAACTTCAAAAATATACCTTTGGCTGAACAAACCTATAGTAATACAGCCGTTTAGCAATTTCAAGTATAAACCTATAATTCCGCTAAAACAAATAAACCACTTCGGAAATCGAAGCGGTTTATTCGGTAAATTACCTATTCAAGAGCTAAAGAATGATCGCTATTAAACCGCCTGATCCTTCGTTGATAATGCGTCCCAGCGTCTCTTGCAGCTTGTAGCGCGCATTGTCCGGCATCATCGCAATTTTGCCTTGGATGCCTTCTCGAACAATGGAATGCAGCGAGCGTCCGAATATATCAGACTCCCAAATCTTAATAGGATCATTCTCGAAGTCCTGCATTAAGTATCGGACTAGCTCCTCACTTTGCTTCTCCGTGCCTATGATCGGAGCAAACTCCGATTCTACATCGACGCGAATCATATGGATAGATGGTGCTGTCGCTTTTAATCTTACACCGAAGCGCGAGCCTTGACGGATAAGCTCAGGCTCATCAAGCGCCATTTCCGCAAGAGATGGTGCCGCAATCCCATAGCCAGTCGTTTTAACCATTTCAAGCGCTTCCGCGAAGCGGTCATATTCCCTTTTGGCGTGAGAAAACTCTTGCATCAGCTGAAGCAGGTGATCCTTGCCTCGGATTTCGACTCCGACAACTTCCATAAGGATACGATCATAAAGTTCGTCAGGCGCGTACAAGTCGATTTCCGCAACGCCCTGCCCCATATTCATGCCGCTTAATCCTGCACGTGCGATGAAGTCGTATTCCATGAACTGAGTAACCACTCGATCCACATCACGAAGGCGACGGATATCCTTTACCGTATCGCGCACAGAGCTTTCGTAATTGCTGCGCAGCCAGTGATTGTCGTTCAGCACCATGACCCAGCTCGGCAGGTTTACATTAACCTCATGAACTGGGAACTCATACAGCACTTCACGCAGGACAGATACGACCTCTTCCTCGCCCATCGTCGCAACGCTAAGCGTCATTACCGGAATGTCGTATTTGGCTTGAAGTTCATTCCGCAGCTGCAGTGCTTCCTCGCCCTTCGGCCTTGTTGAGTTAATGATAAGCACAAACGGCTTGCCGACTTCCTTCAGCTCATTGATGACGCGCTCTTCGGCAACGACATAGGAGCTGCGCGGAATTTCGGCGATCGTTCCGTCCGTTGTGACAACAACACCTAAAGTTGAATGCTCTTGAATGACTTTACGGGTTCCAATCTCTGCTGCTTCCTGGAACGGAATCGGCTCGTCGAACCAAGGAGTCGTAATCATCCGCGGCCCGTTTTCATCCTCATAGCCTTTTGCGCCCTCTACGGCATATCCAACACAATCGACCAGCCTCACATTTACCTCAAGTCCATCGGTAACTTTCAGCTTCACCGCTTGATTAGGAACAAATTTAGGCTCAGTTGTCATAATCGTCTTGCCTGCGGCGCTTTGCGGAAGTTCGTCCACAGCTCTCACTCGGTCCGATTCATTTGAAATGTTCGGAAGTACTACCGTCTCCATAAACCGTTTAATAAACGTTGATTTACCCGTACGGACAGCCCCGACAACCCCGAGGTAAATATCCCCACCGGTTCGTTCGGCTATGTCCTTGAAAATGTCTACTTTCTCCACTGAATATCCCCTCCCAATTGATTTTCCGGTTCGCCGCCATCCACCGGTCAATAGGGCAGGCCAGCGACGCAACTCGTACATGCTTTTTGGACTAGTAACATCTTATGTGCAGGCTCTCCGATTATGACGATTCCTTCTACGAAATCTTTTTTTCTTCGTCGGTTGACTTCCCTTCCAAGATTGAATTATATGAACAATAGGACATAACTATGACAGTAACAAAAAAAAATCTCTCCGAGACAATGCGTCTCGAAGAGAAAAAGGTTCAGAGTATTGTGAGGCTATGCCCAATTACTTTACTGCTTGCGGTTCGTTGTTTACCCAGTGGTAGACTGGAGCTTTGACAGGCACATAATCCGAACCATCCACTAGCAGCGTTCGCAGATCCAGATCTGTATCCAAATCTGTTTTCCCGCTTTTTTGAACCAGCTGCATAATATCAATGCCATAATCACAGTATACAACTCCATTATCATCAACAAGAGCCTGGAGCGATTGTCCCGAGAACATGCTGCGGATTGTCGGTTCCGTACGACTCATACTTTTATAATCAAGTTGATAATATCCCGGATACATTTCCTCGCCTTTAGGAAGGTTGCCTTTGCTTTGCACATAGGCCGTTACCCAGCTTTGAATGTCGTTAATTCGTTGAAAGGTTACGATATCCATAAGCCTGATCCGCGGCTTGGTCTCTTCATCAATAATGAGAAAATAAAAGTTCCCGCCCTTCTCGAATGCAGCAGAAGGTGCCTCGCTCAAATAACCCATTCTTTGAAGCTTGGCAAAGTCGACATTGAATTTTTCATAAATCGGTGTTTCCGAAGCACTGTTTTTGATCGGCAGCATGCCTGTGTCACTCTGATATTGATCTATGGCGGCTTGCACATTGCGTACCGCTTCTTTGGACGCCACTTGATTTTGCTTCTTCTGGTCTTCTGGATACAAGCAGCCCGATAATGATAATGCCATCACCAGCAAAGCAACTAAAGCTGCTAATCGACGTGGCATTCGGCGCGCTGCTCCTATTTTAAATCGATTCATTTGATATCCTCCTAAAAGGTTTGTGAAGCAAACCTGCTTCGTAAGCGTATGCTTTTTTCGAAGAAAACTACTTCGTAAGCGTATTCCAAAAGCTTTCAAAGAAAACTGCTTCGTAAGACTTCGCTTACCATAATTCGTCTCTTTCCTCTGCCTGTCTGGCAAGCTGGCGCGCTATTGCAGCACGCAGCGGATCTAATGGGATGTCTACATGTACCTTGCCCGCTACCCTTGCTTGGCACGCAAGCCTAGTCAGATCCCCCTCTAAGCCTGACAGCTTTCTATGTTCGATATCAGAAATCGGCTGAAGCTCACTTCCAGGCCGCACAGAGACCTTGCACATAAAACATGCGGCATTGCCCCCGCATCGTGTGCTAATCGGCAGATTAGCGCGTCTGGCAGCGTCTAGAAGCGTTGTACCCGGCTTTACTTTAACCGTCCGGCCTGATGGCCAAAAAGTAACCTCTCCGTTCATCTTAGACCACCAGCCTCTCGTTCTCTGCCCATCCATTTGCTCAGACTACGCTTTGCTTCCGCAGTGAATGTATTGTTCCTTTCAATTGCACGAAGCGCCTCCTCATGCCGTTCAGGCGCTTCAGCGAATGCATTAATGATCAGTTCAACTCGATCCATCCGACCGCGCAATACATTGAACCAAAGTTCATGCGCAAGAGGAACTACAACTGCTGGATGAGAAATTGCTGCCCAAGTCAATTCCTCGCCATATAACATAAGCAGCTTTCGAACTTCGGTCTCATAGCGACAGCCCAGCGCCGACACCACAAAGCCGCCAACAAGCTCAACCTGCACATTTTCGATTACAAAATGACAGAGCCGGGAACGATATATGCCTGTAATACTAATTACAGGCTCATCTACTGCATATTCAATTAAAGCTTGATAAATCGATTGAACATCCTCGTCGTCACAGTAAATATCCAAATCACGCGGTTCTGCATCCATTGGAACTCCACGAAGCAGCAAGCCGGCGCTGCCGCCAACTATCCATTTCGAGGAGCTCGACTCCGTGGCTCGTATAATGACGGCCAGCGCTTTGTGTATGCGTTCCTTTTCTGTCATCGCCGGCACTTCCTCTTTTAGAAATACGTTTTATTAGCCGCTTTGATCTGAGCATCAGCTGTTTTCACTATTGCCTGACAGCCGAGCCGGTATCCTTCTTCGAATTCCTCAGGCTCTAGACGATCCCATTCCTCATCTGTTATGCCTTCAAGCTGATCTCCGCCTTCAGTCACTATGCATCTGCAGCGTGCACAGGTGCCTCTAGCACACGAAAAGCTCCAATCCACATCGTGCTTCAAAGCAAGATCAAGCAGGGACAAGCCTGCCTCAGCTTCAACAACAGCCGTTTTGGTTCTACCCTTTAATTCAATCATAATAGGCTAAATTCTCCCTTTGTGTTTGTTCATTCCCATGAAGTATGTATGTTCCATTAAATAATAGATATAATTCCGCAAATGAATCCTATAATCAAAACGATAAAAGCGACAAGTGAGATAATAAATTTTACGACACCTTTCGTCTTTAAACGCGCAAAAGTTATTAATAAAGCGGCAATCGCCATCATCCCTATGCCAAACAGCGAAACCCACATTTTCGTCATTGCATCCATAATAATTCCATTCTCCTAATCTATATCGTAATGAATTCTCATCCATTATAACATCGGATAGGCATGAAGGGCTATGCCGGGCATGTTTGCTTTCAAACAAAAGTGCTTCCAAAAAAAAGGACAAAAGCTGACAGAGCATTGCATCGAATTTAATCATTCGAGGCGTTCTCTCGCTTTTGCCGCTGAGCTTTATTTATTCATCATCATTTTCATGATCGCTTCCATACTGCCCGCATTCATTCCGCTTGCTTTGACGGCCTTTACGATTTCATTGACTGTTGAATCGGTAACCTTCACCTTAGCCATATCCGATACTTGCTTAATTAGCTTGCGCAGCTCAGCTTCGTCTTTCATCGTTTCTGATGTTACCCCGCTGGCAATCTTTTTAACTGCATTCTCGGAAATGCCTTTGCCGGTCTTTTTATTTATGGCATTCAGAATATCTTTAGAAAGGTCTTTCGCCATACCCCTACACCTCCAGGATGCGATAGAATCATACTCCATGCATCATATGAGGGGCGTAAAGGATTGGTGTAGGCGCTTGGCTTAGCCTATTTCTTCGATTTCATGCGTTTTTAGACGACCCATTAGGTTCTCGACAGCCGTACGCGGCGACTTGTTCTCAAATAGCACCTCATATAATTGAAACGTTATAGGCATCTCAACATTATACTGCTTTGCAAGCACTTGAGCGGCTCTAGTTGTACGAACACCTTCGACAACCATACCCATGCGGCTAAGCACCTCATCCAGCGGTGTTCCGTCAGCAAGCATAAAGCCAGCACGCCAATTGCGGCTGTGCTTACTGGTGCTAGTCACAATTAAATCACCCACGCCTGCCAGACCAGCGAATGTTAGCGGATTGGCACCCATAGCCGTCCCCAGCCGTCCGATCTCAGCTAGTCCGCGTGTTAGCAGAGCTGCTCTTGCGTTGTCGCCAAACTGGAGTCCATCTGTCAAGCCTGCACAAAGCGCAATAATATTTTTAACCGCGCCTGCAACCTCTACTCCAACAACATCCGGATTCGTATATACACGGAAATGCGTATTCATTAGCGCGTCCTGCGCTTGCTCTGCCGCATGAATGTTTGCCGATGCAACTACTACTGTCGTAGGCTGCTTGCGTATAACCTCTTCGGCGTGACTAGGTCCAGACAAGACAACAAGCTCCTCAACCGGACGATTGAGTTCCTCAGAGAGGACAGTCGTCATCCGCTTCAGCGTGTCTGCCTCAAAGCCCTTCGTTGCGTGAACGACAAGCGCATCCCGTGATAAGTAAGGCGCTGCTTGCTTAGCCACCTCACGCATAGCAGCTGACGGCGCAACAAATAAAGCAAGCTCTACGCCCTGCAAGGCTTGCTTTAAATCTGAAGTGGCATTTATAAGATCAGGCAGCTTTACACCCGGCAGAAATTTGCTGTTTTCACGATGCAGGTTAATATTTTGCGCTTGCTCTTCGCTTCTAGTCCAGAGACTAACTTCATAGCCGTTGTTCGCCAGTACGGAAGCTAAAGCAGTCCCCCAGCTTCCAGCAACGAGAACTGCCGCGCGTTTTGGTGCAGATTGATTACTACTTGCCATGCTAGGCTCACTATCCTTTCTTTGCGCCAAGCTTATTTTCCGTCCCTTGGAGCAGCTTCACAATATTTGTCCGATGACGCACAAATGCGAATATACAGATCAGAAGACTAGCGGACAATAAGGGCACTGAGAAATAAAAGATACAAATAAATAATGGCGTCAAAGCAGCAAACAATAATGAACCAAGTGAAACATATCTAGTTAATGCTATGACAGCAATTGCTACAGCACCAGCACAAAGTGCAGGAATAAAAGCAAGGGTAGCTATGACGCCGACCGTCGTAGCAATACCCTTCCCTCCTTTAAAGCGGAACCAAATAGGCCAGTTATGTCCAATAATTGCTGCAAGGCCGCAAAGCACTGGAATCCAGGCATTCTCTCCCAAGAAATGACCGATTCCAACTGCTGCGACACCTTTTGCGATATCAAGTAAAAACACGAGTAAACCCGGACCTTTGCCGAGCACTCGAAGTGTATTGGTCGCTCCCGCATTACCGCTGCCATGTTGGCGGATATCAATTCCTTTTACCCACTTGGCAATAACAATACTGAATGAAACGGATCCTAATAAATAGCTTAATACAACCGCGATTACCCCGTATAACAAGCTTCTTCTCCCCTAATCTTCTTCGGACTTCCGACGTGAGAATATTCTTATTGGTGTCCCTTCGAAATTGAATGCTGCACGTATTTTGTTTTCTAAATACCGCTCGTACGAGAAATGCATGATTTCTGGATCATTAACAAAAACAACAATCGTCGGCGGTTTAATTGCAACCTGCGTGACATAATTTATGCGCAGTCGCTTCCCTTTATCGGAAGGCGGAGGATTAATGGCTACCGCATCAGAAATGACGTCATTCAGCAAATGAGTTTGAATTCGCATAGCGTGCTGCTCTGATACATGATTGACGACTGGCAGCAGTTTTTGTAAGCGCTGTTTCGTCAACGCGGATAGGTATACGACAGGTGCATAGGACATGAACAAGAAGTGATCACGAATCGATTGCGTAAAGGTTTGCATCGTTTTCTCATTCTTCTCAACTACATCCCATTTGTTTACCACAAATATAGATGCTTTGCCGGCCTCGTGCGCATAGCCTGCAATATGCTTGTCCTGTTCAATAATTCCTTCTTCTCCGTTAATAAGTACAAGAACAACATCAGCGCGCTCGATTGCTTTCATTGCCCGCATAACACTGTATTTCTCTGTAGACTCATAAACCTTGCCGCGCTTACGCATACCCGCCGTATCAATCAGCACATAGCGCTGACCGTCACGTTCGAACGGCGTATCAATCGCATCGCGAGTTGTACCTGCTACATTGCTTACGATGACACGATCTTCACCGAGCAATGCGTTTACAAGAGAAGATTTGCCAACATTCGGACGACCTATTAAAGCAACACGAATAACATCTTCGTCATAGCCGTCATCGGTTTGTTCAGGCAGAAGCTCCACAACAGCATCTAGCAAATCGCCAATGCCAAGACCGTGTGATCCTGAAATCGGAATTACTTGACCAAATCCTAAACCATAAAATTCGTAAACCTCGTCCATACGACCTGCATTATCTACTTTATTTACGGCCAGTACAACTGGCTTGCGGGAACGGAACAGCATTTGAGCTACTTCATCATCAGCATGCGTCAAGCCTGTTTTAGCGTCGACCATAAAGATAATAACATCAGCTTCTTCAATAGCAAGCTCAGCCTGCATGCGAACAGACTTAAGAATTTCATCTTCACCATCAATTTCAATTCCGCCTGTATCAATAATGCTGAACGGTTTGCCATTCCACTCTCCGGTGCCATATAACCGGTCACGAGTTACACCCGGTTTATCCTCAACAATTGCTAGACGGTCGCCGATAATGCGATTAAATATGGTGGATTTACCCACGTTCGGACGGCCGACAATAGCTATAACGGGTCTTGCCATAATTGTTTTTCCACTCCTTCAAAAATACTCACGTTAACCATCATAGCAAAAAAGAACGCTCTTGGCTAACATTTCATATTAACGATGCTTAACAAGTATAATTGTTCCGTTTTTTAAATCATGCGCACTTGCATCTAAAATTTTCTCTAGAAGGAATGAAGTTTCCTCAAGCTTTTTCTCATTTTCAACAATAAAAATAGGCGCACCACCTCCTATTTCCCCTCTATTTAGAGAAACAATCGCCTTAATTTCAGCCATGATTACCCGCCCCTTCCTCATTCACAGACGCTTCCGTAGGCATTCGAACGGCAGATTCCAATATCGGGACACGCAAAATAACTTCTTTTCCTTTATTCTCATCCTTCTCTTGAGGCAGCAGGAACACTCCTAATCTTCCATTGCCCATATCGAGCTTAGCCATAGGTATCAATGCAGGCTCGCCATCATCTCGATATACGCCAAGAATCGTTGCCAGGTCATAGAGAATAGCTTGCCGCTGTCCTAAATTGCTTAATGTAACCTTTGCGTTAGAATTGTATGGAGTTAGAACAAAGCCCATGCCTCGTTCCTCGATTATTTGCTGATTTGCCTTTAAACCAACATTCATAATATAAATATTTTCGACAAATAAATCGGGTCCATCCACACGAACCTTAGCAGGTTCGACAGAGGCAATATGTGAAATGGATTTTCCAGATTTAAGCTTTTCGACAAGCAATAAGGTTAGAATACCTGCTACAATACCGATCCAGAAATTCACGATAATGGCGAACATACTTGTTAGCAGCGCAGACATAATAACTAAATAGTTACGTCCTTCGAAAACCATCGCGATCCCTTCTATGTAGGTTGCACCACGACTGACAAGCTCCAAACTATCTATTTTCGTCAAGGTATCTCTTTCCATCTTCCGCACATCACGAAATTGCTGCGCTGCGAGCGTCAGGAAAGTAATGGCTGTATAATCTTTATGGTAGAGAGCAGGAACAGCCACCGCCCCAAGTGCAGAGGCAATAACGCCTAATGCAATGTGAATGATTCTGCCGTGCGGGTATGTCGGATACTGTCGATAGTCCGTCCGAAGCATAAGCAAGCGAGAAATAATTCCGAATATCATACCAAGAAGCACGCCAATCAACAATTTATTTTGCACAAGGAAATGATGCATTAAGATGAACGTCCTCCTCTCAAGTACCATAGTAATCCATAAAGCTTAGAAAAACTGATTCGCGCTAGCTTGACAATTAAACTGAACATTCGTGCTGTTGCAAAAGCAATCCAAAAGCTGTCCCACCACGATAAGGAACCAATCAACGCGGTATAATTATTCGGCTGTAGTGCTGCATGGAGCACTTCTCCCAATACTGCACTCCAAACAATCATTCCGAATTGATGCTTAGCTTGAAAGGTAAAAGCGCCGCATAGCACACCGGCAAGCAATGGGGCATCCCAGGCCGGATCAATCCAATAAAAAACAGGATCTAAGCTGTACATTTTTCGAATAAATCCCCAAATAGCGGCAATCATGAAGGTACATAAAACCAAATAGCCCTTATAGCTCAACTCCTCATCGCCCTTATAGGTCAACAAGCTGGCTAGCAAAAGCAAGCTTACGCTCACATGCAGTTCAAAATGTACATCATACGATGTCTGGGACCACCAAAGCGATACAGGCAGAAGAGCAGCTATGACTATGCCCAGAATGGTCATTGTTCTTCTGTTCATATCTGGAGCAAAGGAAGGCTTCCAACCCGTAGCCATCAAAATGAGAAAAACAATAATAATCCATAATGACATATATCCAGGATTCAAGTGATATCACCTCTCGTAACCCCTATTATGCACACAAAAAAAAGGAGCTATTCCTGCGATTATTCGCAGCAATAGCTCCTTCGTATAAATTTAATATTTATTTCAAGTTTTTCAACTTATCGCCAAAACGCTCTGCAAGTGAGTAGCTCATGCTCTCATTGCTCAAGCTAACGTTGGGGTTGTCGATTTTCTCGATCTTCGGTGAGCGAGGAGCACGATCAGGTCTAGCGCTAGGAGCTGCTTGCTCAGGCGCTTCTTCTGTTTCCTTAATGCTCAAGCTAACGCGTTTCTCAGCAGGGTTAAAGTCCAGAACTTTCGCTTGAACTTCTTGGCCTTCTGTAAGAACTTCGTTAGGAGTTGCAATGTGACGGTGTGCAATTTGGGAAATATGCACAAGTCCTTCTACGCCTGGAGCAATTTCAACGAAAGCTCCAAAAGGAACAATACGGCGTACAGTACCTGTTACGATATTGCCAATTGCAAATTGAGCACCTGCAGTATCCCAAGGACCTGGTTGCGCAGCTTTCAAGCTAAGGCTGATTTTGCCTGCAGCAGGATCAACTTTAAGTACTTTCACACGAACAGATTGGCCTTCAGCAACTACATCCTTCGGATGCGCTACATGCTGCCATGAAAGCTCGGATACGTGTACAAGACCATCAATGCCGCCGATATCAACGAAAGCACCGAATGGAGTCAAGCGTTGAACCGTACCTTCAAGCTCTTGGCCCACTTCTAATGAAGCCATAACTTGTTTTTTGCTTTGTTCGAATTCGCTGTCAAGCACTTCTTTCTGGGAAAGAATTACTTTGTTGTTCTCACGATCGATTTCTTTAACCTTTACGCGAAGCGTACGGCCTTTGTAATCGGAGAAATCTTCAACGAAATGACGCTCAACCATAGATGCCGGAATAAATCCGCGTACGCCTACGTCAGCAACCAGTCCGCCTTTTACAACATCAGCGACAGCTACTTCGAATACTTCGCCGCTTTCAAAGCGTTGCTCAAGCACATCCCATGCTTTCTCGCCGTCAACTTGACGTTTTGAAAGAACAAGCTTTTCTTTCTCATCATCAATACTGACAACTTTAAGCTCGACCTCTTGACCGACTTGAACGGCTTCCCCAGCGTTTTCAATCTGCACCGCAGAAAGCTCACGAATAGGAATAACACCGTCATATTTATATCCAAGGCTTACATACGCTTGGTTATCCTCGATTTTGACGATCGTACCTTTAACGGAATCGCCTTTTTTCAAAGACACGAAATTATCCAAAGCATCTTGGCTTACTTCTTCCGCTACGGATTCTTGCACATTAGTTTCTTCTGACATTGAAATAACCTCCTCAGTTCATACCCTAACTTTATTTAAATCTGCCAGCGCCTAGGGCGAAAGCAGCATTTAAAACTTCAATTAACGATTTTTAGCAGCAAGCTCGCGAATACGAGTCATAATGGCATCTGTTACTTGTTCAAGCATATCAGGTGCTGCTTCTTCAATGAGTTCCGTCAAATCTACTGGTTCACCATAACAAACAATGACTTTACTAAAAGGACGATATTTGCCGATGATAGCCACTGGAACAACCACTGCACCGCTTCGAACAGCAATCATAGCCGCGCCTTTCTTAGCCATCCCTGTTTGATTATTGCGTGAGCCCTCTGGGAAAATGCCCATTACATTGCCTTCCTTAAGAAGCGAAATAGCAGATTTAATGGCATCCTTGCTGACTCCGCCGCGTTTGACAGGAAAAGCGCCATATGAGCGGATAAGCGGCCCGAAAACAGGAACTTTAAATAATTCTTCTTTCGCCATAAAATGCACTTTCCGCATGACTTTGACACCGACAGTAGGCGGATCAAAGTTGCTTATGTGATTAGATGCGAGTACTACTGGGCCAGATGCTGGAATATTGTCCACGCCTCTTGCCTCTAAGCGGAATAAACACGTGTAAATAACACGCAGAAGAAAACGAGAAATAAGATATAACATAGTTTACTTCGCCTCCGCCAATTTGGTTCGGCTTAATTTCACAATTGCTTCAATTACTTCATCAATTGTCATGCTTGTGCTGTCCAGAACAACAGCATCAGAAGCACATATTAGCGGCGAAATATCACGTTGCTCGTCCAAGTAATCACGATCGGCAATTTCTTTTTCCAACTGCTCAAGCGTAATAGCCTGACTGTCTGCTATTTCACGGAAACGACGCAATGCTCGTTCCTGAACGGAAGCGGTTAGAAAAATTTTGAGTTCTGCATTCGGCAGCACATGTGAACCGATATCTCGGCCATCCATGACAACTCCCTTGCGTTCCGCAAGATTCCGTTGCATGGTTCCAAGCACTTCGCGCACGGTCTCATTAGCCGCAAAATGTGATACTTGTAGCGTTACCTCGCGTGAACGAATCAGCGATGTTACGTTTTCTCCATTAATAAAAATGGATTGTCCTTGCTCGCTAGGCTCTAATTCAATAATTAGTGATCTTGCTAATTGTGCTAGCTTTGGCAGCTGTTCTACCGTTACTCCAGCGCGTTGTGCGCTGAGTGTAACAGCACGATACATAGCTCCCGTATCGATGTACACATACCCAAGCTGCTCGGCAACCTTTCGCGCAACCGTGCTCTTGCCCGCACCTGCTGGTCCGTCAATTGCAATGTTTATGCGATCGCTGTCACCTTCGTGATCAATCACGTACGGTCAACCTCCTTTTAGTAGAGATGGTTGGCCGAATGAAAGTGAGAATGCGACACAAACCTCTCAAGAAAAAAGCAGGCTTTGCCTGCGAACGTGAAAATTATACCACACTATAAACATAGATGCAAAAGCCGGGCGTTAGTTCAAGTGGGTACCTTCCCACTCGTCCACCCCCGTCACCCAGTGCCTAACCGTATTAAATTGCAGCAAAGCTTGCGAACAAAGGAGTAAAATAAGCAAGATTGTTATGATTTTTCGCAAGAGTTTGCTGATTTGCTCTGTTTGCTGGAGCAGTTGTTTGCGGTTTTTGTATTTTTTAGAGGATATGCGCGTCACTTGGCTCCACCCTTTCCTAATTCAGGGTAGTTTACCAAAAAACGCGCTAACTTATTCAGCGATTGCGATATTCCAGCTGCTTCTCAAAGCAATAACGTATCACCTTTTGACGCTCGAAATCTACAATGCTCACATATTTGATCATCGCTTGTTTTCTGCCCGATTCCAGCTCAACAACTCTTACGATTTCCGCTTTAAAAGGGACATGCTCAAGCGTTCCATTGCGGAATGGAACCAACAACCAGCAATCCAGTACTTGCTCTGCGCTTAATGGCCATTTCCCATCGCACAAGAATGAAATGCCGCCGCCGCCTATATCGTCGGTCAAACATACAAATCGAGCTTGGTTCGGCAATTTAATCGCGATTTCAAGCTCAGCTGGGACACGCAGAAAACTGCGCCTTTGAACCTTTGTAATTCGCTCTGGATCAGGCTTGCGAATTTTTACTAATTTGATTCCATCCTCCTTAAAGCCGGTTACATGGGAATCGAAATAATTTTTAATGCCATCATCTGTAATAAAATAAACAGAAAGCTCGTCACCTAAAAACAGTCGTTTGTAACGCCCATTTTTATCATTAATCGGAACCTCAATAAGCAATCCGTCCTCTAAATCATCAGCAATTCTGGACTTGTATTCAATCGCAGCCTCTTCTTCGTCTGAGGAAGCGATTTGATAATAAAGCATTTGGTTTAATTTAGGCAACAAATTGGCTCCCCTCCCATTTACATGTCATTATAACACGTCGATTTGAGGGGAGCCACAGCGTTATTTGTCAGAAGCTGCCTTTTTGTCGTATGGTGACATTTCTTCGATCGATTCTTCTATGCCTGTCTCAGCATTGATGTAGATGCGATACAGAGATCCATTTATTTTTCCAGAGAACTCGTAACATAGCACTTCTTCTCCAAGGTCATTCTTGATTAATGCTAGCTGTTCGCTAGTTACTTTCATTTCTGGATTCAATGCCTTAGCGGCCTCGACTCTGGTAAGCGTAGGGCTTGGAAGCTTTCTTGTATGATGCTCGTATACATATTCGTTTGCCTGTAGACCAACGACATCGCCTCTGTCCAGCGCTACCTTGACCGACAGCTTGTCTGGATAGATCAGTACGCCATCTTGCTCGCTGACATACGTGAATGCTCCTGTTTTATCATGCGGATCGTAGCTGATCGCTTTCATACCCTCGAATCCATGCTTATTCAAAAAGGAGTCGGCCGCTGCTTTCGCTTTATTCATATCTACCTTCTTCGCACCAATATCACGCGAATTCATAAACAGAATTAGCTGCCCGCCTTTCTGGGTGAAATCCATTTGCAGCTTATTGTCTTTATTTGACTCGTAAACAGTTGCTGTAAAAGATGCATACTCCGTACCTTGGGCGTTTTCGACCACTTTAATATCTTCAGGACGTGCATCCGTAAAAGTGGCTGCTTTCTGCTTAATTTCCTCAGCAGTAACCATATTTCCGCCAAGAGTTTTGAAGCTCCGCTTCTGATACATGCTGGAAACAGAAGGCCCCCAATTAATTTCTGGATACTTACCGACCTTATCATCTACAGATTTAAAACCATCGATAATCGAATTGCCGCTATTCTCTTGTGTTGATGCTAATGTAGTTTCAACATCCATCCAACGCAGTCGATTGTTAAGAACATCCTTCTGCATACTTGTCAGCTGTTTGGAGATATCCTCCGAATTGGTGTACAGAGTCTGCAGTGTTTTAAATTCATCCGTCGTGAGGGGGTGCTTCGTTAAATCGCGCACTGATGTTTTGTAAGAGAAATTTGCAATACGCGATAAGAAATCATCGGCCTTGCTAATTGGGATCAGCGATACAGGAAGCTGACTTATTTCATTTTGCGCTTGGCTAGTTAAGCGCCATACATTGACCAGCCCTTTGCGATGATAGCCTTGCGATTTCGAGTTAACCGCAAGCGTAGTTCCTAATTGCTGATGCAGCTGCTCCACATTATACGTTAAATTATGGAAAGCCCGCTGGTATTGATTCTCCGCTTTAATCAGTATTGAGTTTTTCTCTTGCTGCTCCTGATAGCCCCAATATACTGCTCCGATAAAAAGCAAGGTCATAAATGGAAATAGGATTGAGCTGAGTCGACGGTACATAATACAAAAGCTCCTTTCTTGTGCAAAACCTGGTTTTAGTTTGGTTTGCTTAAGGGAGCTTTATACATCATTCTATTCAATTGTAATAGCGTTGTATCATTTCGTTCATAAAACGCTGTGTTCTTCAATTTCAAGATCATTCGAATTACTGCAAATACACTGCTTAAAGCCAGTTTCAATAGATCCTTTGTCTCTGCTGCCGCGCAGTACAAACTTTTCTCCGCAGACGTTGCAGCGTATCGTTACCTTTACTCTTAAAGCCTCCATAGGTCCCTCCAAATCATTATTCGAATGCCATCTTTGCAGGCATATCTATATGAAATAAGTATGGACGATTCCTCTAAAGTTTAATCTCATCCTCACGTACAAGGAAACGAAAAGGAGAGCGAGAATTGGCATGATTCATCTTTCTTAAACCCCATATCCACAGTACAATCATGAATGGGATAATAAACCACATCCAATTGGTACGAACCGTAATCATGATCCAATCATAAGTTCCATGCAAGAGCACTGGAAGCGCTAAGGATATGGCAAGGAAATAAAAGCTTTGTTTCTTTGGCGCGAATTTCGCTTTGCCTAAATAATAGCCCATCATAATGCCAAACAACGCATGTCCAGAAACAGGCAGTAAGGCGCGCATCAGCATCGTGCCGAATGTAGCAGGTGAATAAATGGCGTACAGCACATTCTCAAGCGTTGCAAAGCCTAGAGAAATGGACGATGCATATACAATGCCGTCGTACGGCTCGTCAAATTCTGTATGATTATATATAACATGATATAAAATAAACCACTTTAGAAACTCTTCTACTCCAGCGGATTCGACATATGCGAACAACACCGAATGATCGCCTAATGAAATCTCTAATCCGCGCTGTATAACCATTATCGGCACAACAACAAGTATTCCAAGCACAAACATTCTAGCTACCATATATATGGGCTCCGCGTCGTAGCGATCTCTCAGATACAAATAAGTAAGCAGCGCTATGCCTGGCGCAATAGCCGCAGTCAATATAGAAAACAACAGCATGTAGTCCCAACTTTCTTACACCCGGCTGCGATCATCAGCAGCCGCCAGCGAATGCCAGCCCTATTAGCGGTAAACCGCTTATCAGCCTAACGGGTGCGGTCTATTTCGTATATATACATTATACATCGCTAAGACCACATCCGATATACCTAATCCGATCCAAATACAAACAAGAAAAGCACCATGCAGAGTGGATATGCCTGCATGGTGCTTTCTCATGATTTCAAACTAAAATTGAAAATGATTACATACTTCCCGTATTGCAAATTCAGGCATGATTACTTTACCGTATTCTTCCAGAACTGCATAAGTAACTGACGTCGCTTCTCCATATTCTGCAAGCAAAGCAATAACAGCATTATGCCTAGATACATCAATCAATGCGGGCTCTAACGCCAGTATATACTTGCCGTTGTAGAAAAATAAACGTCCATCCTCGGTTAATGAGGAAGCTTGTAATTGCTTACATACTGAAATGACATCCTCAAACTCGCGGAAGGCGTACATGACTACATCGCTTTGTTCAAGTGTAACTTCCATTTCATATATTTCGTCATCCGTGTCTTCGTCTTCTGCAACACGATCGCCTTCATGAGCATTCATCTTACCACGGGTGACAATTACTACCATTCCTTGGGCAGGGAGGGCAAATACTTCGACCGCTAGGGGGCCGCTGGCATCGAATCCAAGTTCACTATATGCTTGATCCATCATTTCACTGAATAGTTCGTGTACTTTTGGGATTTCGCGCCACATGTCGTCCTTCTGGATCCCTCGTTCCAGCAGGTCGTCGAACGTCAGGAAAATCCGTATCTTGTCCTGACTCAGCCGTTCGATTTTCATGACAGGATCCTCCTCTGCAGCATCTGTTGTAACAGCGTATGAAATTTTTAGTAAGATGTGATCGAAATGATCAAATCGTGCTATGTAACTACTTTATCATGTCTTTTGATCGAATGCACTAGCATTGAATGAAAAAAAGAATCGCGGAAGCGCTTCGCATCACTGCCAAACGTTACTGCGATTCCAAAATACATTGCCGCTATTAATGAGCGAATGCAGACGATTCCGCTTTTATCTTATCTGCTTCTTTCTTCAATTCAGGGTCGCTGTTCACGATGGACTCAATTTGACCCCATGCAGCTTCGGATTTTTCGGCGGTACCGTCTGAGTGCTTTGGGGCTAGAGCTGTTGCCTTTGATGTAAAGCTTTTACTCATTATTTTGGACATTGATTTTTTCGCAACGGATGAGCCAACCTCAGAAGCAGCGTTTGCTGCCCATGTGACAAGGCCCGGCTTCCTGCGAGACAAATACACAGTTGCTGCGGCGCCAATTATTCCACCAATTAATAATCCCCTTAATCTCATGACCCTTCGACACCTCTTTCCTATTCGTGTTCATGAATTAGTTTGACCGGGTTCATGTACAGTCATTCCATATAAAATAAGGAAATCATTCAGGCCCCATATTTGGGCAAATATGATACAATGATGTCGATTTAAGACGACCACATTCACAACAACGGAGGCACACCATTATGAATCGTATAGCCTATGGATTCGTTTTACTTTTTCTTGGAGCGCAGTTGACCGCCTGCAGTTCTTCCAGCCAAGGCGTTAACCTTGACCATAGCGCTTCAAACCGTCCGGCAGCAGAAGCTGCATTAGTTCAGCCCGTGACAACACCAGAAGCATCCGAAGAGGCAGCGCCTGTTATCGAACAGCCGCAAGAAGCTGCTCCCCTTTATCGCATGAACAATGTATATCGCTTTGAACCAATAACTGATGGAACAACCGACAAGGTTGTATTACTCACCTTTGATGATGGTCCAAAGGACGAAACCGTAATCAGGAGCATTCTTGATACCCTCGACAAGCATCACGCAAAGGCTATCTTTTTCGTTAATGGTTATCGGGTTAAGCAGAATCCAAAGCTTCTGGAACTAATCCATGAGCGTGGTCAAACGATTGGCAATCACTCCTGGGACCATATTAATTTAAAGAACGAAAAAGACGATGTTATCGAAAAGCAGATTGGTGATTTGCAAACAGAAATCCAAACGCTCATTGGCGAGAAACCTTTATTTTTCCGTCCGCCATACGGTTCGGGTGGCGATTCCGTCAAAACCATTGCAAAAAACCACGGCATGCTTTACATGACGTGGTCTAACGGTTCGCTTGATTGGGATAAATCCGCAAAAGGCAAGCCAGATGAAGTGATTCGCAATGTAATGGAGCAGCTTCATCCCGGCGCCAACATCCTTATGCATGAACTGCAATGGACAGCTGATGCCCTTGACGAATTATTAACTAAGCTCGAAGACAAAAACTATGGGTTTATCGATCCAGCAACCATTGAGATTACTCACTGAATTTCCAGCCATACCAGAACAAACCGACTACCAAAAAAACAAACATAAAGAATAGAAGATTATAATACCATTTTGTTACCTTATGAGCACTTGAAGGAAACTTCTTGCTGCGAGGCGGCAGTCCCCCTTCATTGGAACCCGTTCCGATGCTGGACGGTTCTGCCGTCCTTTCTTGTTGTCTAGCTGCTGACGAGCTTCCAAACTTTTCTTTCCTGCTCATGGCTCCCTCCTAAAGCGAATGATTAATCCCATTATTAAATCAATTAAGAAATGAGCAATAATTGGTGCTAATATGGAACCGGATTGGATATAAATCCAGCCTAGTCCATAGCTGATCGAAAAAACTAAGCCTGTTGGTATCCAGTGTTTCAAATAACGGACATGAATGGTCGCAAAAACGATGCTTGTCCAATATGGACCCATAGCATGCTGCAATGCTCCCCTAAAGAGCAGCTCCTCGCAAATGGCGACGACCAATGAAATTACTGCTATATGCCAAATGGGGCGAGTTCGGAAAATACGTTCATTTACACCGCCGTCGTCACTTGCTTCTTCCGGTACAAAGCGAGAGATCAGCAAATCAACAATTATAACAGCAGCTGCTAGTCCAATGCCCCACCATAGAAATTCAAGTTCCTTTGGAGGAGTAAATAATGAAATTACATTTTGGCGCTGAAATAAAACCCATATCAAACCGATAATAAGAGTAAAAGCTTGTGTTGCATATAAATTAATAAGGAGCATGCGGTCGTCAAGCTCGTCAACGGACACCTTGCGAACGCGAATTTTTCGAATATCAAACTTCTTCATAGCTTCCCGCCTGTCTGCAACATTCGTATTTTCTTTTTTTACCGTTTCCCCTATACTGGTAGACAATTCGACAACATATTTTTTTACATAGAAGGAGATAACAATGGAAAAGCGTTTAACAACAACAGCAATGTTATTTAGTGTAGGATTTGTATTCATGCTCATATGCATGGTAGGTGCATTCTTCTATGGGCTTCAGCTTGGCACTGAGAAGACTGAAGCAAAGTATAAGGTCGATGATAGCACTCATTCATCTACAGCAGCTAGTCCCTATCAGCAGCAAGACTTAGTATCTTTCTATCATACTGTATTTTTACCTTATCGTGAATTTCAAAACGAATGGTTTGCAGCTATGAACAAATTATCGCAAGGAAAAGCAACGGAAGCAACCTCAAGTTTCAAGGATTTGTCACATCTTGCCGAATCGAAAGCCAAGGAAGCAAGCTCAAATGATTTGCAGAAATCTCCTTTGCTTGGACAAGCGCAGCTAAACTACATTAGAAGCCTGAAGCTATTTAAGGAAGCAGCCGATAAAGCAGCAGCAAGCGCTAAGACGCTTACATCCAATGACCTGAAGCTGCATATTGAACAAGAAAAAACGTATCTCTCAGCCACTTCATTTGCTTTGACTGCCCAGCAGGACTATTATTCCGCAATGCTGAAATGGGCTGCCACTGTTGATTTAGCAGTGCCATCGGAATATAAGGCACCTGCCCAATTAGAACTTGCACAATGGAAACAGCTGCCCCTTACTGTGAAAAATAAATTAATGGCCGACCAGCTTGTCGCTCATAATAACCTTACTGCTTATTATCCGCAGGATCTAACTAGTAGAGTCGATGAATTTGTTGCATCTGGACAAGCAGCCAGCATGAAGCTGCGAACGATGTCTGACGTTGTCGATCTGCTTATCAATACGAAAGCCATTCGAACTGGCGATTTCATGGAAAGCAAGTCCCGGTTGTATAAGCAAGCGTTATTGCCTCAGCTCCCGTTTTTCTCCAATGATGCAGGCTGAATGACGTCTAGTCTACTACTTTTAATCGTACTGGAATCCTTTCAATAAGGCTATGGCAGCCATCCCGCCGGAAACGTTGTGGAGGTTGCTATAGCCTTGTTCTTCTAAATAGTCGCATACTGCTACGCTGCGGACGCCATGGGCGCAAACGATATATAAAGGCCTCGTGTCATCCAGCTCACTTAGTCGAGCCGGTATCGTATTCATCGGGATATGATCAGCTGCTGCTATATGATAGAAGTCCCACTCAAATTGTTCTCTCACATCTATGAGCTGGATTGATTTAAATTGTTCTCCCTCTAGCAATTCAAGCATCGCTTGGGGAGTCACATCCTGCCATTTCATCATTTCAAAAAACCTCCATGTCGCTTTTTGTTGCTTATGATGCTTGAATCATAACTAAATTTTCAAATTTGATCAAGTTTGAGCATTGCATTTGTCCACTCCCTTGCTATAAAATAGAAAGGTCAATGTTTTAAGATCAAACTCTCGACCCGCTGCTGCACAACGGTGCCGGGTCGAGGGTTTTTCTGTACATATTAATCGGAGCTATAAGCTTCGACCCACTTTAGGAGGCATAATTCTCATGTTTAAAGTGTTAGTTTCAGATCCAATCAGCGATCTAGGCATCCAGCAGCTTGTTGATGCAGCAGATATCGCAGTCGACAAAAAGCCTGGACTAAGCGAAGACGAATTGGTTGCCATTATTGGTGAATACGATGCATTGCTCGTACGCAGCCAAACGCGTGTAACAGCAAAAATTATGGAGGCTGGCAAACAGCTGAAGGTTGTTGGACGTGCTGGCGTAGGCGTAGACAACATCGATTTGGATGCTGCAACACAGCGCGGTATTATTGTAATCAATGCGCCTGACGGCAACACAATTACGACATGTGAGCATACATTTGCTATGATGATGGCTGTTGCCCGTCATATTCCGCAAGCGTATATGAAAACCGTTAATGGCACATGGGATCGCAAATCTTTCCTTGGCGTTGAGCTCCGCAACAAAACGCTTGGCGTTCTTGGCATGGGCCGTATCGGAAGCGAAGTAGCGAAACGCGCGAAAGCTTTCGGCATGGAAATCATGGGTTATGATCCGTTTATGACTGAGGAAAGAGCAGAGAAAATCGGTGTTAAGCTTGCGAGCGTAGATGATATTGTCCGCAATGCAGACTTCATGACCGTTCATACACCACTTACTCCAGAAACTCGCCATATGATTGGCAAAGCGCAATTTGGAGTCATGAAACCAGGCATGCGCATTATTAACTGCGCACGCGGCGGCATTATTGACGAAATCGCACTAGTTGATGCGATCGACCAAGGCATTGTAGCCGGAGCTGCTTTTGACGTCTTTGAAGTCGAGCCTCCAGCTGAGGATCATCCATTCCTGACTCATCCGAAAATTATCGTAACACCTCACCTTGGCGCTTCCACTGTCGAAGCACAAGAAAACGTAGCGATTGACGTATCCGAGCAAGTAATTCATATTTTGCGTAATGAGCCGTTCAGCAACGCTGTTAATATGCCTCCGATTCCAGCTAACCTGCAAAGCATTCTACAGCCGTATTTCACGCTTGGCGAGAAGCTTGGCAGCTTCATAGCACAATCTACAGACGGTGCTGTGACTGAAATTGTTGTCGGCTACGCTGGCGAGCTTGCAGAAGTGGATACACAGCCTCTCACCCGTCATATTGTACGCGGTGTACTTGCACATCATCTTGGCATTGAGCAAGTTAACGTGGTTAACTCCCTCCACCTTGCGAAAGTTCGTGATGTGAACATCGTGATCCAGAAATCGCATGCATCGAAGGATTTCACAAATCTTGTAACGGTTGCACTTCGCACGAAGAAAGAGGAGCGCATCGTTTCTGGAACACTGTTGACTGGCTATGGCCCTCGAATTGTTAATATCGATAAGTTCCCTGTTGATGTAACGCCGGAAGGCAATCTGATTCTTATTTCACATAACGACAAGCCCGGAATTATCGGTCGTGTCGGCACGCTGCTTGGCAGCAACGATGTGAACATCGCTACGATGCAAGTTGGTCGTCAGCTTGAAGGCGGATCAGCAATCATGGTACTTAGAGTAGATAAACGCACACCAAAAGATGTGTTAGAACAGCTTGCTAGCTTGCCTGAAATCAACACAGCGCAAGAAATTATTGTTTAGTGCTAAAGTAACTAAACATCTCTTAAAATAATAAAGAGCCAGCCGGTAATCCGGCTGGCTCTTTATGTTTCACGAACAACAATAATAATCTGCTGTTTTCTACAAAAAAAGCGCTCCATAGGGAGCGCTTTGACAACTACTGATGAGCTTCGACAGGGAGTACCAGCGTAAATGCTGTGCCTGTGCCGGCCGAGCTCTCAACTACAATTCTGCCGTGATGAAGCTCGATTAAATTTCGAACAATCGCAAGCCCAAGGCCAGTGCCGCTTGAGGAACCCCGTTTGCGTGATTTATCCGCTTTATAGAACCGTTCAAATATATAAGGAACATCTTCTGTTGGTATGCCTTGTCCCTCATCCTTCACCATAAGCTGAACATATTCAACATCATTCTCAATCACTAGTTTGCCTGATATGGTTACCGCTTTACCAGAGGGCGTATGACGAAGCGCATTATCCATTAAATTCGTCAGCACTTGTTCCAGCCGATCCTCATCCGCTTCCTTAACCAGCAGCGGCTGGTCAGGCAGTTCAGCGAACAGCCTGACTTCCCGTTCCTTAGCAAATACTTGAAATTTACGGTGTACACGTTTCACAACATGTCTAAGATCGATTTCTTGAAAATTCATGTCGGTATGTCCAGCTTCCATTCGAGCGATATCCAGAAAATCATTGACCAGCCTTCCCATTCGAAGAGATTCATCGTGAATCACTTGAACAAGATCTTTCCGATCTTCCGGCGAGACGACGATGTCATCAAGAAGCGCCTCGCTATAGCCCTGGAGCATGGAAAGCGGTGTTCGGATCTCATGAGATATATTTGCTACGAAGTCTCTTCTCAGCTTCTCAAGCTTGTGCTCCTCGGTCACATTACGCATAACAGCAACAGCACCGCGAACAACGCCTTTCGATTGAAGCGGGGCCATAACGACTGACCACACACTGCTCAGCACATTTATTTTATCGGTGCCATCACAGCCCTCTTCCATTACTTTATGAAACAATTCTCGTAGCGGAATAGGTACCTCTGAGTTGGAAGCTCCATTATCGAATAAATCCTCTTGCCAGGCGAACTCGATTCCCGACCATTGATTAATAAGCAGATGCCCGCTTGGATTTGTTAGAATAACCTTCCCCTCAGCATCAAAAGTGATAACCGAATCACCCATGCTTCGCAAAATACTGGATAAGTGATTCTTCTCATGATTAATATCATGAATCAGCTTATCGAGCTGCTCCGTCATATGATTGAAGGTATTCGCTAATTCGCCTATCTCATCGGAGGAGCGAATGTTTACCCGTGTGCTGTAATCTCCTTGCGACACAGAATCAGCAGCCTTCTTTAGCTGAAGCAGCGGTTGCTGAATCTTCGTAGATAAGAAAAAAGCAAAGAAGGTGGATAACAGAAATCCAATGACGGCAGTAAGAATGAACAGAAACTTTACTTTATAGGCATCGTCGAACGAAATAATATCGACATATTGGATCAAGAATCCTCCGACGATAAGCAAAACAACGGCAACAAGCAGCATAATGCCGCCCCACAGCTTCACCACTACACTGCGGAGCAGCTTTCCGAACGTACGGTGCCACAAGTTCATTTACTTAGGCACCTCAAGCTTATAGCCGACGCCCCATACGGTTGTAATCATTGCAGCAGCATCAGGGGATACTTTGTTGAGCTTCTCGCGAAGCCGCTTCACATGCGTGTCCACTGTGCGTAAATCGCCGAAAAACTCATAATTCCACACATCTTTGAGCAATTCCTCACGAGAGAACACTTTATCCGGCGATACGGCCAAGTAATGAAGCAGCTCATATTCCTTCGGAGTGAGACTTACCTCTTGTCCTCCTGCCGATACTCGGTGCGCATCATGCTCAATGACCAAATTCGGAAAAACGATATTATTGCTTGAATTAATTTCTTTCGTCAGAAACGCAGTTGCTGAAGAACGTCGCAAAATGGCTTTGACGCGATAAATAACTTCACGCGGACTAAATGGCTTTACAACATAATCATCTGCTCCAACCTCAAACCCTTGCACGCGATTCATTTCTTCGCCTTTTGCCGTGAGCATAATGACAGGTGTTGCCTTGACCTGACGCAGACGAGAGCACACCTCAATACCATCGATGCCCGGGAGCATCACATCAAGCAATATAAGGGCGTAATCTGTACTTGACGCTAACCGCAGCGCCGTTTCGCCATCTTCGGCCTCATCAATCGTGTAGCCTTCCTTCTCTAAATACATTTTGAGAAGTCGACGAATTCTTTCTTCATCATCTACCACTAGAATACGACTTGAATAATCAGACATTCGGCATTACTCCTCTTCATTTTGGATTATGTTCCGGAATACGAGTGCAATCCAGCAATTACCAGGTTAACCCCAACTAGGGTGAACAATACAATGACAAACCCTATTACTGCAAGCCATGCGGAGCGGCGTCCTTGCCAGCCGCGCGATAAGCGGAAATGCAGATAGGCGCTATAGTACAACCATGTAATAAGAGCCCATACTTCCTTCGGATCCCAACCCCAGAAACGTCCCCATGCGATATTCGCCCAAATCATCGCAAATATGAGTGCACCAAGCGTAAAGATTGGATAACCAATAGCTATCGCGCGATTGCTAATTTCATCCAAGTCTTCAGGGTCAATACCCTCCATCATCGGATGAATAACAGCACCAAGCGGTTTACGGAACACGAGACGCAATAAACCATACAAGATTGAGCCGGAAATGATGGACCAAATGACTGTGTTCAGCTTACGGCCTGAGTTCACGCCAGTCATCCAACTAGGTGCTTCAAACAACGGCTTATCCATTCCAAGGAATGACTCATATTTGACGATATCACTATTATACGGCTTAACAATAGACGGCATGTAATAAATAACCGTTTCCGATACGGTTGACTCTATCCCTTTAGCGTCAATCGTCGATTTTTCTTGAATAAACTCCGTTTCATAGCCCATACCGCGGAAAGCGAATACGGCAATGATGAATCCAACAAGAAGTACAATGGAATACAAGGAAAACTCTACCCAAAATTCGGCTCTTTTTTCTTCTTTTGTTTTCCCTTTGAAATCAATGACCCGAAGCAGATACATCAATCCAGCGGCAAAGCCGACTGCAAAGAATGCTTCACCAAGCGCTGCCGTCGTAACATGCACCTTCAGCCATACCGAGCTAAGCGCTGGAATAAGCGGCTGCACATCCTGAGGAAAAACGGATGCATAAGCAACAATGATAATCGTTAAAGGCAAGGCGAACATACCAAGCAGCGCTTTTCTGTAAATAGCGTATACAATTGTAAAGGCAATCATAATGGCCATCCCTAGAAAAGTCATAAATTCATACATATTACTTGTTGGAATTTGACCGCTGCCCGCCCAGCGAGTGAAGAAAAATGTAAGATGTGCGGCTAATCCAAGACTTGATGTAATGAAAGCAATTCTACCCCAGCGCTTCTCATGCTTTAGCGGGTCACGGTTGCTCCATTTCTTGCCTGCAATGGCAAGCACATAAAAAAGAAATGCAAAACAATAAAGAAAAAATGCGGTTATAAACGCATCACTGCTAAAATCAACTAAACTCACGCGTTGTTCCCTCCGTTATCAAGCGACTTCGAATCTACGGTTATTCCTATTTTTTGAAGCGCCCATGCAACATCAGAGCGCATACCGTACCAGTTTTTATTTGTATGTGCTCCTAAGGAAAGCTGCCCGTCATCCACACGAAGCCAAATTCTACGATGCTGCCAATAGGAACCCATTAGAAGGCCAATCATAGAAAAGGTTGCTCCAATCCATACATAAGGAAGTGCCTTGTCCATTCGTACATTTAAATAAGTGGACGCTTCTGAAAAATCGACATTTTCCATCCCATCGACTTTAATTTCGATTTTGTCAGATATCGCTTGATTTAAAGTATCCTGCGAGAATCTCACTTTATCCTTCTGCATTGGGAAATAGATGTACGGCTCTCCTTCAGGAGCAAGACCCGGCCCTCTAACCGTAAAAATAAATGCAGGTGCAACAGGATCCCGTGACAAGGTTGTCGGTTCACCGTCGTCGCCTATTGCAAACTCCATATAATTGGCATACAAATCAAGCGTATAAGGCCCAAGCTTATGCTGCAGAGCAGAGTCCTTCATAGGCAGGTCCATCGGACCATACGTTTCGCCAGTTACTTTATTCACAAGTACAGGATGAACGGCGTTTAAACGAGGTGTCAAATCGAAATCAAATTGGTACAGCTTTAGCCCTTTGTATTTAAGCGGGTCGTTCACAACAATGTTGTGGCGCTTCACTTCGGCTAGAACCGGCTTTTCCTTTGGATCATTACAGTTGCTTGTACATTCGTATAGCACCGCTTTGGTCTCAAACAGCTTGGCTCTCGCTTTACCCTTCAGCTTCTCAGGCAATTCCTCATCTTTATAAAATTCAACCGTAAACTTTTCGTTTTTCACAAAATAATTCGTTTCCGGTATTTGAACTGTATCCCCGTCCGATATCGTTATGTAGCTGTCCATTTGCCAGTCAGGAATACTGCGCGCCAATATCGCGAGTAGAAACAGAATGAGACCAATATGATTAATATAAGGGCCCCAACGGCTAAATCGATTTTTCTCCGCCAAGAGCGCTGTTCCTTCTGTATGAATACGGTAGCCTTTTCTTTTCAGCTGTGCGCCAAACTTCTCAACCCATTGCTCCGAATCGCCTTCAATGGTTTGCTTGTAAACCGTTTTTTGACGATGTATAAACTGCAAATGCTTACGGATTTGCTGCTTATTGAGTGCGCGGTATAGAGGCAATATTCGGTCAAGACTACAAATAACCAAGGAAGTTCCAATCATGACAAGCAATCCAATAAACCACCAGGACTCATAAGTATGCGATAATCCAAGCAAATAATAGATCTTGCCCGGCAATCCATAGGCATCCTCATAATAAAACGAAGGATCAAAGCTGTTAATGAACGTATTCTCTTGCGGAAAAATAGTGCCCAGCATGGCAGTTAGAAATGTCAACACAATCAAATAAATCGCAATCTTCACAGACGAGAAAAAATTCCATATACGATCAATAATATTTGGATTACTCTTCTGTGAACGGCGGGCGACTCCGTCATAACGCATTTCTAAAGGCAAATCTGGGCTATCATTATTCTCGAGAGGCTTGCCGCAGCTCTCGCATAATACTGTTCCGACCGCATTCTGATGGCCGCACTCGCATTTTGTGTTTTCTAGCACTGACACCGTAAAACCTCCTACAGCTTAAGCAGTCGTTCAATTCGCTCATCAATTTCCACTTCAGTCATACCGCCTACCATAATCTCCATAATTGAACCGTCCGGTTTGATGAAGAAGGTTGTTGGATACGATTTCAGTCCATAACTGCGCTCAGTCTTGCGATTCATATCGCGTAGAATTGGATAATGCAAATCAAAGCGGCGAACAAAATTGTTCACCGTTAACGTATCCTCGCTTAAATTGATCGCTAGGACGATGAGCCCTTGGTCTTTCCATTTCAAATACTGACGCTCAAATTCAGGCATTTCCTTTACGCATGGCGGACAGAAAGTACCCCAGAAATTTACCACTACCGCTTTCCCTGCATAATCCGACAATTGCTGCTGATTGCCTTCTAAATCCGCAAGCTTGAAATCCGGCGGTTTGCTGCCTTCCTTAAGAAGGGTATTGCCCGCGCCAAATAAGGTAGATCCGATTGCATACCCACCTATAATCAAGACGGCGATTAATATTCCGATTTGCACCGTCTTACGCGACTTTCCCATAATTGAAATCACCACCAGCTCTATGTCTACACAGCTACGAATACTACCATTATAACGAAAAGTCGACGGCAATAACTGCCGCCGTCGATTACTTTTTATGAACTTTATGTGTCTTGTTCGCAATGTCAAGCAATTCTTTCACTTCAACCGGAGTGAGATGACGATATTTCCCTCTGCCAAGGTTTTCGAGTCCGAGTTCCCCGAACCGAATTCGCTTCAGTCTAATCACTTTATGTCCAATTGCTTCGAACATACGGCGTACCTGACGGTTGCGGCCCTCGAATATCGTAATTGTAATCGTCGCTTCATTGCCCTCAGTATCCACATCATGATATTCGACTGATGCAGGAGCAGTCATGCCATCCTCCAGCTTGATCCCCTTCTCCAGCTTCTCCAAATCGGTTCCGTGCGGAACTCCTTTGACTGTTGCACGATAGGTTTTCGGAACATGATGGCTTGGATGTGTTAACAAATTGGCAAACTCGCCGTCATTTGTCAGAATAAGAAGCCCTTCCGTATCATAATCCAATCGACCGACAGGATATACTCGCTCTTTAATGCCTGGCAAGAAATCGGAAACAATCTTGCGTCCTTGCGGGTCCTTCGCGCTTGTTATGACTCCTTTGGACTTGTTGAGCATGAGATAGAGCTTCTTCTCACTCCGAATCGGCTTCCCATTAACCGAAATCGTATCGACTGCAGGATCAGCCTTGACTCCAAGCGTCGTTACTTTCTCACCATTGACCTCAATCATTCCTGCCAAAATCATTTCTTCGCATTTGCGACGGGATGCTACACCCGCTGCGGCTAATATTTTCTGTAAACGTTCCAATGCTTTCACCTCAACCTCCATCATAAACGATATGGAGAACAAAGTACAAGCTTCTCTATCTGAATATGTACAAGCAAATGAAAATTGCTGCCAAAAAACCGACTAAATCAGAAAATAAACCTACTTTTAATGCGTAACGCGTTTTCCGTATGCCGATTGCCCCGAAATAAACAGTAAGCACATACAGCGTCGTATCCGTGCTGCCTTGAATGGTAGAAGCAATTCTTCCGATCATCGAATCCGGCCCAAAGGTTTGAATGAGATCTGTCGTAAAAGCTAACGATCCTGCACCGGTTAATGGGCGGAGAATGCCTAGCGGCAAAACCTCGCTCGGAATGTGTAACCAATCAAATAGAGGCCGAACCGCAGATAGCAATAATTCCAATGCACCAGAAGATCGAAACATGCTAATTGCTACCATCATGCCTACTAAATGCGGAATGATATTAATAGCCGTACCGAAACCGTCTTTTGCACCTTCCACGAACGTTTCATACACAGGCACTCTGCGTCTAAGAGCGGCATAAAGCGGTATAAATACAATGATAGCAGGAATCATCCAGGCTGATAAAGTGGTAAATAAGTTATACAATCGGCTCACCTCCTGTATGCGCAGGAGAGGTCTTTATTTTCGATTGTTTGGACTGAGATGGATGTATCGGAGGAGGAGGGGATTTGCGTCTATACCACCTGTCGGCAAGTATTGCAGCCGAGGTAGCGATAAATGTAGCTGCCAGCGTTGTTCCGATAATTTCCGACGGATTTGCTGATCCATAGTTCATTCTTATGGCGATTAGTGTAGTTGGAATAATCGTAATGCTTGATGTATTCAGAGCAAGCAGCGTACACATTGCAGGCGTTGCAGTCGTTTCATCTGGATTAAGCTTCTGCAGCTCCTGCATCGCTTTGATCCCCATAGGAGTAGCCGCATTGCCTAGACCGAAGAGATTAGCGCTCAAATTGCTCATGATATAGCCGATAGCCGGATGATTGCGCGGCACATCAGGAAATAGCATTCTAACAATGGGACCCAGCATGCGCGCCAGCTTGGACAATAACCCCGCATCCTCGGCAATTCGCATCATGCCAAGCCAGAACACCATAATGCTGATTAATCCAAAGCTGACGGTGACGCCAGATTTCGCCCCTTCAAAAGCAGCTTGCGTCACCGCATCCATTTTACCTGTTATCGCAGCAACAATTACACTCATTACGATAAAAAACAACCAAATCCAATTTACCATAGAAGCCGCCTCCCCCAACTTTTACGTTCCTTGCACTTTGAAAGACGCAGCGTCTCCCGCGCTGGCATCCGTCATTTATGATTAAATAATGCTTCTATTGCTTTAACAAAAGTAGCTCGAGCTGACGACTGGCCTTTATATTTCGAAGCCTTTTTAAAGTCAGCCAGAGATTGCAATGTTTTGGGCGATGTTGACGATAGCTTAAGCCTGCTGCTCGATAACTCATATATAGGAACTGACCCGATTTTCTCATTCTTTAAATACCAGTCCACTTTCCCCCGTTCTCCAAGAGAGAAGCGAATTGTATTCTCCTCAAATGTTACTAATTTTGATTCAACCTGCAGAGCTTCCTCCTTAGTTAAAGGGAATTTAAAAGCTTGACCAACCGCATATGGATACCCAGCAACCTCTTGGCCTTTTACAGCAAGCTGCTGCAGCGGATAATGCTCAAAGCCCCAATCCAGCATTTTACGATGATCTGCCCAGTCATCACTGTCATTTATCGTTACTGCCGCTAGCTGTTGTCCCTCCCTTGTAGCAGAGCTGACCAAGCAGCGCAGTGATTTTTTGGTATAACCGGTCTTCACGCCATCAGCACCCTCATACATGCTAAGCATTTTGTTTTTGTTGGTATAGCTGTAATCCCATTTATCATGCGGATTGGGTACTTTCTTCACGCGGGTGCTTACAATTTCAGCGAAAACTTTATTTTTTAACGCATAAGCGGTTAATTTAGCCAAATCATTCGCAGAGGAATAATGGCCATCCTCATCCAGCCCATGAGGATTTTTGAATTGGGTATTGTTCAAGCCAAGAAAAGCAGCTTTTTCGTTCATGAGGTGAACAAAGCCCTCCTCTGAACCGCCAACATGCTCAGCTATAGCAGTCGCTGCATCATTTCCTGATCTAAGCATCAAACCATACAGCATATGGGATAGGCTCATTTCCTCATTAAGCTGAAGATAAATAGAAGAGCCTTCTTTACCCACAGCACGCTTGCTTACCTTTACCATATCCTTCAGCTTCCCATGCTCAATTGCAACAATGGCCGTCATTATCTTTGTCAAACTCGCTATTCGCATTGAAGTATTGCCATTATGGCTAAACAATACTCTCCCTGACTCCACATCAATAAGAGCGGAAGCTTTGGCATTCGTTTTCATTGGACCCGGGGATGCGCTCGCAACTGAAATGGAGCTTGTCCCCATTATGAAGGCTAGCAGTAAGCTAAGCGCAATAATTCGCTGCAGCTTTAGGAAAACCATCATTACATGCCCCTCTCGCCATGTTAGTTGTACTTGCTTCTGCATGCGTAATTAAGTATATGCCTGTACACCATGCTCTAGACGAAAACGTCTAACAAAAAATGAAAAACTGCCCTTGCGGGCAGTTATGTCACAAGAGTTCATCATGGCTGACGGATGGCTGCTTTATCAGTGACTGAATCTTATCAAATACATACGGTGCAGAATCAATGACACGCTCGATGAGATGAGTCTGATTATCAAGCGGCACAATTTTCACTCCTTGCGTACCAACGACTAGAAATGCGATTGGCGTTATGGAAACCCCGCCGCCGCTTCCGCCCCCAAAGGGCAGTGATACGGTTGCATGATGCGCATCAGACTGCGAACCTTTGTTTTTCTCAGATTCATCTAAGCGAATATCACTGCCGCCGGCTACAAATCCAAATCCCACCTTTGAGATTGGCATAATAATACTGCCGTCAGGGGTTTGTACGGGATCACCCACAATAGTGTTTACATCGACCATTTCCTTAATGTTTTCCATCGCGGTTTGCATTAAGCCTTGAATAGGATGTTCTGCCATGCCTTGACGCCTCCTTTCCCTTTCTTCCTGCGAACTAATAGTTGAAGTCCGGCAAGAATAGCATAACCGAAGCGGATTTGAGCTATGCATGTCCACTCTGTAGTAAAAGCAGGCTGCTGATAAATGGGTTCCACACTCATTTGGGGTTCTGCCTTTAGCTTGACCATTTGAGATAAAACGCCTAGAACCGATGTTTGCACAGACCATACCAGACCAGTTGCCATCGCTGTCCACATCGCATCGCCAGTGCCAACCGAGGTAGACCATTTCCACTCAATAATGCTCACCTTAGTCAACGTTTGCCTAACCCAACCCATTAAATTTTTTGTCAGCTGCAGTACCTGCTTCATTTTGTCGATTCCTTTAGCAACCTTATCCGCATCAATCTCATTGTCATTTTGCTCAGAAGAATCCATTCCGGCACTAATCGAAGAAATCTGCTCCTTTAGCTGCAAAGTCGAACCGGTGAAGTGGATGGCTGGCACTTTATAGTGGTATTTTATCATCCCATATAAAGCCTTAATACTAATTTGGGCATCATCATTTTGTTCTTCTCGCCGAAAATTCCCAATGATGACAACATGAGAGCTAAGGATAAGCGCAATTGCAAAAATGACCAAAAAAAAGAGACCTGCCGCCGTTATCCAACCGTAAGGGTGACCAAGCATCACAATGCTTCCTCCGTTTCCCTAATATGGGTTGAATATAGTATGACCCGGCGGTCAAATCTCATTCCTTAATTTCATCAATTGTCATTTGCTGATTCTCAAGCCGCTCGAATAGCAGCTGCGTTTGTTCTTCAAGCGCATCTTCCAAGTCGACGTTACCCGGCTCAGGCAGTTCTTTTATAGATGGCAAACCAAAATAATCTAAAAATGATTTCGTCGTTCCGTATAAGATAGGCCTACCGATCGCATCAGCACGTCCTACCTCTTCGATCAGGTCCTTCGATACAAGCGACTGAATCGCTCTATCGCTCTTCACTCCACGAATCTCTTCGATTATTATTCTTGTAATCGGTTGGCGATAAGCGACAATGGACAATGTTTCTAGCGCTGCCTGAGAGAGCTGAGAGCGTGTCGGCGTGTAAGCCATTCGCTCAAAATAAGGCGCATGCTCCGGATGGGTGGTAAGTCTATAAGAAGCTGCTACCTCTGAAATTTGAACGCCACGGCCTTCCCGTTCCAAATCACGCTGCAAATCATAAACTAAATCGGATGCAAGGTCGGCATCCAATTCTAAAATATCGGCAAGCTGACGCTTGGTAAGGCCCTCGTCACCTGCCATGAATAGCAATCCCTCAATAATCGTCTTCAATTTCTGATAATCCACTTTCCGAAGAATCCCCTTTCCAATGAATGACGATGTCTTCAAACAAATGATTCTGGAAGCAGCGAATATGCTTCATCTTCATAAGCTCCAGAATCGCCAGAAAAGTAACGACAACCTCGTGCCTATCCATATTCTCACGAATTAACCGTGAGAATCGAACTGTTTCAAATTGTTTCAGCACTTCCACAATATCGCGAATGCGGTCCTTCACCGAAATTTCATCACGCTGAACGGTGGCCACAATATTTCTTCTTGAGGCACGCCGAAGCGCCTTTTGGAAAGCCGAAATTAAATCTGCTAAATGCAATCCCTCAACTGGATTTACCTTCTCTTCCTTCATGAAAGGAGTCATATCCTCAGGCTCGCGAGAATAAATGAGGCTGCGCTCGAATTCCTTCTCGCGCAGCTGTTCAGCAATTTGTTTGAATTTGCGGTATTCCATGAGCTTCTGTATGAGCTCATCCCTCGGATCTAACTCGTCTTCTACCCAATCATCGTAATCTTCCTCAAATACGGGAGGCTTCGGAAGCAACTGCTTGCTCTTTATCGCCAACAAGGTAGCCGCCATGACTAGGAACTCGCTAGTAACCTCAAGCTCCAGCTCTTTCATAGCATGCAAGTATTCCATATATTGAATTGTAATCTCGCTGATCGATATTTCATGGATATCAATTTCGGCTTTGTCGATCAAATGCAGCAATAGATCAAGAGGCCCCTCAAAAGAATCCAGCTTGTAAAGCACAGACACGCCTTTTTCCTCCCGCCTAGATGAGCTTTCCTGCTTAACCTTGCAATTGTTTCGTTAAATTCGCCATTTCAATTGCGCTGGTAGCAGCTTCATAGCCTTTGTTTCCTGCTTTAGTGCCCGCACGTTCAATGGCTTGCTCAATAGAGTCGACAGTCAATACACCAAATATGGTTGGAATGCCTGTTTTTAATGCGATTGCAGATACACCCTTAGCTGCCTCGTTGCACACATAATCAAAGTGCGGCGTTGATCCTCGAATAACAGCGCCTAGCGTAATAACAGCATCATACTTGCCGCTTTCTGCCATTTTTTGCGCGATCAAAGGAATTTCAAAAGCGCCTGGTACCCAAGCCACTTCCACATCCTCGTCTTGTGCGCCATGACGTTTGAAAGCATCAAGCGCTCCGCCTAGAAGCTTGCTTGAAATAAACTCGTTAAACCGTCCTACTACTACTCCATATTTTAAACCTTCCGATACTAAATGTCCCTCGTAAACACGTGCCATTTATAATCATCCTTTCATTTCTTAAATTGTATAGTCTGTATCTTCAAAGCGCAATAAATGTCCGAGCTTGGATTTTTTTGTGCGTAAATAGCTGTTGTTATCTACCTTCGCTTCCATCTGAATGGGAACCCGCTCAACAACCTCTAATCCGTAGCCTTCAAGCCCTTTAATTTTGCGGGGATTGTTTGTCAGCAAACGCATTTTGCGAACGCCAAGGTCTTTCAATATTTGTGCGCCTATACCATAATCGCGCAAATCAGCCGGAAAGCCAAGCTTTAAATTTGCATCGACTGTATCAAGGCCCTCTTCTTGAAGCACATAAGCTTTTAATTTATTAATCAAACCAATGCCTCTGCCCTCTTGGCGCATATAGAGCAGCACACCGCTGCCTGCTTCGTCAATCTGCTTCAAAGCTGCTTCCAGCTGTGGTCCGCAGTCGCAGCGATGCGAATGGAATACGTCGCCTGTTAGACATTCCGAGTGGACGCGAACAAGTATATTACTATCCGGATCAATCTCGCCCTTTACGAGCGCAACATGCTCTTTATTATCGATCACATTTGTATATGCAATTGCCCGAAAAGTACCGTAATCCGTCGGAAGCTTCGCCTCTACCGCTCGTTCAACTAGCTTTTCCTTATCATTGCGGTATTCAATCAGCTTCTGGATCGTAATAAGCTTCAAATTATGCTTCTCTTTAAAAGCTATTAAATCAGGCAAACGAGCCATCGTGCCATCTTCATTAATAATTTCACAAATGGCACCAGCCGGCTCCGAGCCGCACATGATCGCTAGATCGATTGCCGCCTCTGTATGTCCAGCGCGACGAAGCACGCCTCCGGATTTGGCAATCAGAGGAAATATATGGCCTGGTCTGCGGAAATCAGCTGCTTTGGTTGTCGGATTAATTAGCGCTTTAACCGTTTGCGAGCGTTCGAAGGCCGAGATTCCTGTTGTAGTCTCTACGTAATCGACGGACACCGTAAAAGCTGTACCATGATAATCGGTATTGCGTGCGACCATGGGAGGCAATTCAAGCTCCTCTGCTCTCTCCTGTGTGATTGGAACGCACACCAGTCCCCGCGCCTCCGATATCATGAAATTAATAATTTCCGGCGTTGTTTTGTCCGCCAGCGCGATCAGATCTCCCTCATTCTCGCGATCCTCATCATCTACTACGATAACCGGCTTACCTTGCTTTAGGTCATTTAACGCCTCTTCGATTGAATCAAATGTATAGTCTTCTGTATGGCTCATATGGGAATTCCCTCCTTTGTAACAACCAACCTTACACATAAAGCAACCAACCATACTAAGGCTCCTACCCTGGCCCTAGCAAGGGTTAACCAACCTTTGAAAGGCTTAACCAAACCTTGAAAGGCCTAACCAAACCTTGAAAGGCTTCTACCGGACCTTCAAAGGACCCATTACCAATCCTTAAAGGCTTCTAACGGACCTTCAAAGGACCCATTACCAATCCTTAAAGGCTTTCGAACCCACCCAAACCCTCCCTTCCAAGGGAGGGCCCCAAGGACTGCGTCCTCTGGACTCCTGCAACTGAACTAACCTTGACCATACAATGCACTCTTTATCTACGTTTGCTTATGGCTCGCTTTCGTCCTGTCGGACACGCTAACTTTTAGAACTAGATTGGTTTGTTGGACTAACCTTGACCAAACAATGCACTCTTTATCTACATTTGCTTATGGCTCGCTTTCGTCCTGTCGGACACGCTAACTTTTAGAACTAGATTGGTTAGTTTCATTATTTGCAATTAATGGTGTGTTTAACTGATTTATTTATGCTTTAGTTTCAGCTAATGACGTTAATTGGGTGTTTGGTGACTCATTTGGTTTGTTTATCAGGTTTTAGTTTCAAATAATGATACTGTTTCTAATAATCAATTGTGATTATCATAATTAGTTTCAGTATTTGATATTAAAAGTTAGTTAGTCTCTTGTTTCTTTTACAAATGGATTAATTGATTGGACGATATTTTAAAGAAATCCATTTTCCATTAGGAATGCAGTGGTTAGCTTGGATTTTGGAGCTGCTGATTCCGGCTGCTTGTAATGCAGCAGGTGATCGACATATTTGCCAATGACATCACATTCAATATTTACATTATCGCCTGCATGCTTATACTGCAAAGCAGTTTGGCTAAGCGTATGCGGGATTATGGAGACAGATAATGTATTTGCTGATGTGTCGATTACGGTTAAACTGATGCCGTCTATGGTGATAGAGCCCTTCGGAATCACATAGCGCAACAAATCTGAATCATTGATTTGAATTGTATAGACAACGGAGTTGGCATCTGTTTCTCGAGTTACTATTTGTCCAGTACCGTCTACATGCCCCTGCACGATATGCCCGCCAAATCGCGCCCCCGCCTGCATCGCACGTTCCAAATTCACTTGATCACCGGGACGCAGCTCGTGGAGGCTGGATTTACGATACGTTTCCGGCATGATATCAGCCGCAAACGAGGCTCGGTCAAATGACGTAACCGTTAAACACACGCCATTAACGGATATACTGTCGCCAAGCATAACACCCTCTGTTACATGGGTTGCCCCTACGATGATGTGCATTGCCTCACCTTGCTTCGTTATCCCTTTCATCTTTCCCACTTCTTCAACTAATCCGGTAAACATGAGCTTCCTCCTAAAGGGTTTGCGAATGCAAACCCACTTCGTAAGCATTAGCTTAGGGTTTGTGAAACAAACCCACTTCGTAAGCATAAGCCTAGGGTTTGCGAATGCAAACCCACTTCGTAAGCATAAGCTTAGGTTTGCTGTACACTCAAACCCGCAGCAGCTTTAATTATTGTAGACGGGGTAGCCGGATACGCAAATATCCTCGCCTGCCATTTCTACGTTCACGCGGTCGAGCTGGATGGCGTCTGCCATCTTCTCGATCCCCGCAAAGGTGAATGTACCGGGTGCTTCGTTTCCGCCGATAATTTTCGCTGCGTAGTAAAGTATGATTTTATCGATAAGACCTGCCTCCAGCATCGCACCGTTTAATTGACCGCCGCCTTCGAGCAGAATGGAGCTGATTTCAAGCTCTCCGAGCTTCTGCATCGCTTCTATTAAGTCTACCTTCTCGCCAGTGCCGCACGCGACGACCTCCACCCCTGCAGCTTCTAAAGCTAGACGTTTATCAGTCGCTGCTCGGCCCGATGTCAATACGATCGTCCTAATGGATCGGTCGGTTACTACTCTGGCACTTAAAGGCAATTGAAGCGATGAATCAACAATAATTCGAACTGGATCGATAGCCGGAACATCGGCTCGTGTATTCAATAATGGATCATCCGCCAACACCGTTCCGATACCGACCATAATCGCCTCATGCTGATGCCGCAGCGTGTGTACCTGCTCACGAGCCTCAGTACCGGTGACCCATCGGCTATCGCCGGTTCGAGATGCAATCTTTCCGTCCAGCGTACTCGCTGTTTTTAAAGTGACGAACGGAAGCTTGGTCGTTATATACTTATTGAATTTTTCATTCATTTGCTGCGAACGCTGTTCAAGAACACCGACCGTTACATCGATTCCCTCTTCACGCAGCCTTGCAATACCGCTCCCTGAAACCTGCGGATTCGGATCCGTGCTGGCAACTACCACTCTTGACGCTTTCGCTGCAATGATTCGCTCACTGCATGGAGGCGTTTTGCCGAAGTGACTGCATGGCTCCAGCGTTACGTATACGGTAGCGCCTTCCGCTTCCTCACCAGCCATTTGCAGAGCATGAACCTCTGCATGGCCAGTTCCCCGCTTCAGATGCGTCCCTATACCAATAATGCGTCCATCCTTCACAACTACACAACCAACGACAGGATTGATGCCTGTTTGCCCAGATGCTTTGGATGCCATTTCTAAAGCAAGGCCCATATAATACTCATCATTTAAAATGTCCACAAACAAAAACACCCCTATCGGCATGCTTACCGAAAGGGGTGATGAAAGAATTGTTCGAGAACTACGACAAAACCGATCAACGTTGTCGGCTTTAGGAGCCGATCGCTTACACTGCCTAAATACTGCAGTGACGGTTTGTAAAATACGCTAAAGAAACAAGCCTATTACGCATGTGAAATAAAACACATACAAATAAGCATGAATATAATAGCTGTCGAAGCATCTCCTTCTCCCATCCAGACTGTACTGTCGGTCCCGGAGTTACACCAGGTCCACCGTTCCAAAAGATTTCTATTTGCTCATGGCTGTAAGAAATCAATTAGACCGGGTCACGGACTGACGAGAAATGCAGGAAATTCGGATGTCCGATCCTCCCTGCACTACTCGATCACCGCCGGTTAGGAATTTCACCTACCCCGAAGGAAAGCTGCACTTACATAATTATAGTTAGTATCTTAACATTAAATCGTTTCTACTTCAACCTTTTCCATTTTGTCTCCGCCTTTAAAAGCATCAACAAACTCCATACCCTTCGACACTTTGCCAAAAACGGTATGAGCGCCATCCAAATGCGGCTGTGGTGCATAGCCGATATAGAATTGGCTTCCGCCTGTATTGCGGCCAGCATGTGCCATCGCTAGTGATCCGCGCTCATGCTTGTTAGGGTTGATTTCACAATTGATTTGATAACCAGGACCGCCTGTACCAGTACCGTTCGGGCAGCCGCCTTGTGCGACGAAGCCAGGAATAACACGGTGGAATGTTAGGCCGTTATAAAAACCTTCGTTAGCAAGCTTCTCGAAGTTTGCTACTGTGTTCGGCGCGTCTTGATCAAATAAATCGATTACGACTTCTCCGCCGTTTGCTAGTGTGATTTTTGCTTGTTTTGCCATTGCTGCATCTACCTTTCTTTTATCCGAATAACACTACGTTACCAATATCGCCCTTATTTCGCAAGGGGGGATTTTTGAAGTCTTGCCGGAATAACGTCATTACATACAATATTTTCAAGCGATTCGCGTTTAACAGCAAGGTCTGCTTGACCATCTTTAACAAATACGACAGCCGGACGACGGATGCGGTTATAGTTGCTCGCCATGGCATAATTATAAGCACCTGTACAAAAAACAGCAAGCAAATCGCCTGATTCCGCTTTAGGCAATTCCAAATCCCAAATGAGCATATCTCCGCTTTCGCAGCATTTGCCAGCAATGGATACCGTTTCTTCTATTGGATCATTCGCACGGTTAGCAAGCACCGCTTCGTATTCGGATTGGTAAAGCGCTGGACGAGGGTTGTCCGTCATTCCGCCGTCAACAGCAATGTATTTGCGTACGCCAGGAATTTCTTTGCTTGTACCAACGGTATACAATGTCGTACCCGCGTCACCAACCATGCTCCGGCCCGGCTCAACCCAAATTTCAGGTAGCGGGTATTCAGCATTTGTGAAATTCGAAATGATTGCACCAGTAATCGCAGCAACATATTCGCTGATTGGAAGCGGCGTGTCGCCCTCTACATAGCGAATGCCAAAGCCTCCGCCAAGATTGATGACTTTGAATGCATACCCAAGCTCGTTGCGGATCGAAACTGCAAACTCAGCAACTTTGTCAACGGCCATGCGGAAGCCCTCAACCTCGAAGATTTGGGAGCCGATATGGGAATGCACGCCTAAAGTAATCAAGTTAGGCAAAGCTAGAGCTGCTTGAACGGCTTGCTTAGCGGACCCGTTGCCAAGATCGAAACCAAACTTCGAATCGGTTTGGCCAGTTGAAATGTAGTCATGTGTATGTGCTTCTACGCCAGGCGTAATACGAAGAAGTATGTTCACTTTCTTGCCTTTGTCGCCAGCTAACGCATTCAGAAGCTGAAGCTCCATGAAATTGTCAACAACGAAGCAGCCGATGCCTGCATCAAGCGCCATGTTGATTTCGTCAGGAGTCTTGTTGTTGCCATGGAAATGAATACGTTCTACCGGGAAACCCGCTTGCATAGCGGTATAAAGCTCTCCGTCGGATACAACATCAAGCGATAGGCCTTCTTGCTCAGCGATGGCACACATCGCCATTACACTAAAGGCTTTACTTGCATAAGCAACCTGAAACTTAAGTCCAGATGCTTTAAAAGCTTCTACGTACTCGCTTGCACGCTTACGTACAAGTGCTTCGTCCACAATATATAGCGGCGTGCCAAATTGGCTTGCCAAATCAGCTACATCGCAGCCTCCAATTTCTAAATGTCCATTCGTGTTAATTTTACTAGTTCCATGCAGGTACATATAATTTTCCCTCAGCTTTCTCCTATCTGCATTAAACAGATAGAACGGATAGAATTTGCATCAATAGCAACAGTATAACGCAATCTACCCGCACTGCGAAATGGATAAATCCACATTTCATTTGCATTTTTTGTGAAACTAATCGGTTTGCGGCATTCTCTCCTGCTGCTGCGTCTTCAGAATGATAGGTCGAGAACGGTTGTAGAGCACCGGCTTCCGGACCATAATGCCCCATAATGCATTCAGATCAAAAGGAATAATCGGCCAGAAATAGGGGCGATTGAAGGAGCGCTCGCAGATCAGCATCAGCATAATCCCTGTCGTCCCAACTACGAAACCCGGCACCCCGAATGCAGACACGGCAATAATTAAGACCAGCCTGACAATTCGGTTGGCTAGCCCCAGCTCATAGCTGGGAGTAGCGAACATGCCTATGGCCGCAATGGCCATATACAAAATGACCTCGTTGATGAATATACCGGTCTTAACCGCAATGTCCCCGATTAAGATGGCAGCAACCAGTGACATGGCCGTTGCCAGCGAGGTAGGTGTATGAACGGAGGCCATCCGCAGCAAATCCACACCGATCTCCGCTAGCAGAAATTGAACCAGCAGCGGCAGCTTTCCTGTTTTAGTCGGCCCTATAAATTCAAGCGCCATCGGCTTAAGTTCCGGATGCAGCACAAATAGCAGCCAGAGCGGCAGCAAGAACAAGGACGCAAAAATACCGAAAAACCTTACCCAGCGTAAATATGTGCCTATAAACGGAGTTTGGCGATTTTCCTCTGCATGCTGAACGAGATCCGCATACGTCGTCGGTAAAGTCATAACACTTGGAGAAGTGTCAACGAAAATAGCTATGCATCCTTCAAGTAAATGTGCAGATACGGTATCTGGCCTTTCTGAATAGCGCACAAGCGGAAAAGGACTAAATCCTCTCTTGACGGTAGCCTCTTCAAGCTGCTTATCAGCTAGTGGCAATCCATCAATTTTGACCATTTTAATTTTGCTCTTAATCGATTCAAGCATTTTTTTATCCACGATATCATCAATATATGCGATACATACATCCGTTTGTGTTCGGTCTCCTACTTGCATGATTTCGTAGCGAAGCTGAGGATCACGCAATCTTCTTCGAACTAATGAGATATTAACCATTAGGGTTTCTACAAAACCATCCCTACTGCCGCGAACGACCTTTTCCAGAGACGGCTCCTCCGGACCGCGGCCAGGAAATTTTTTGGCATCAATCATGAGAGCAGTAGCTTCACCCTCCATAAATAACGCCGTAACGCCTGATAATGCACCCGTTAACATCTTATTCCAGTCATTCTCCAGCCTCACCTGAGAGGCTGGAACATAAAGCTGGAAAAAGGAATGAAGCGCATCGCTTGACATATCGTCTGATTGCAAATAGGATAGCCGTTTCAAAATCTCAGTAAGCAAATCTTCACTTACGAGACCATTCATGCACAAGAGCAGAGTCCGTTTTTTGCCGAAGGTCATTTCTCTAACGACAACATCGAAGCTTGTCTTATAGCCGATTTCACTCTCTAAACGTTTACTAATTTCATCGATTTCTGTTGGTATTTCCTTCGTATGCTTCTCCCTTGTAGAATCGGCGTTTCCTTCGTCTTTATGCTTCAACTTCCTTTTTTTCTGCTTGGGCGTTGATCTAGATTCCTCCTGTAACTGCTCATCAGGCATGTCTATTGGGGGGGCATTGTCTTTTCCTTCTCCCCGTTCTTTTTCAGCTTGCTCATCCAACATCTCTTCACCTCATTTAGGAATAATCACCATTGAAAAACGAGCCAATCAAATAAAGAACCCAATGTTTTGCCTAGAACCATAGCCATCACAAGTGAAACCATAAATTTAGACAAATTCATTCTTTTGGCCAAAATAGGAAGAACGTTCATCACCTCAGTCAACGCGGCTGCCAGCATGCCGACAAAAATGCCGTCGAACAAACCGATCGTGCTAAGCCAAGCTCCGGACGGCATCGCAAGCTTCCAATCCATAAAATCAAAGAACGTCCAATACAAGGAGCCGGATATGACTGCTGTCTCATACCAAATGGACATACGATAAGCATTGGCGATCTGAGCCAGCCTAGGAATAATATCCAGCACGATTAACAAAGCTACTAATCCGCTGCCAACTGCCAGCCCTCCGGCAAGTCCAAGCAGTGCAATGAATATATTCTCAAGTCCGTTAATCATTCGGATTACCTTGCTGCGTGAGGTCGTAATCTGATTTTTTTCGCATTTCATCCGCAATTACATAAGCGTTTACGTTTTCTTGATACATATATAGCTCCACTTCAAGCGGATTAGGCTCCTCGTTAAACCTTTTGCGAAATAGATGGTTAAAGAAAAGCACCATGCCAAGACCGATACCGAACGAATACGGAATTTGAAACCACAATGGGTGCTCTATTCGCTTTCCTGTAATGAGCTCGACAATTCGGATATGAACCTCCTTCATACTGACATCTGTATGAAAATTCATGATGGCTAGCCCTGCACCAAAAAATAAAAGCAGCCATGAGAAAATAAGAATCGGAATTCGAGGCTTGACCGCTTTCTCTGAGATCATAATGAGAACATGTGGATCTCCGTATGCTTCAACCGTCAACTCTGGATCTAGCTCTCGTATGGCTTTCACAATTTGCAGCAAATCGATCACAACCCGATTGCCATCCGCTTTATTGTGCTTGTAGAGAACAAGCCCCTTTAATCGCTGCTCAAGCAAATCATCAGCAGCAAGCAGCCTAGCTGCTTGTCCTAATGTAACGCGATGATTTGGTTTGATATATATTCTCTTTTTGAGACGCAGATAAAGGATTGAATGATTGGAGGTTCCCATCTGTCAGCTTCCCTTCTGCTTATGCTTTGGTGTTTGTTTCCCTTTTAGTATGATGAAAGGCCTCAAAGGATACTCATGCATGAGAAGGTAATAAACGGAAAAGACCAAATCGCCTCAAAGGGCGATTTGGTCTTTGATAGACTGCAATATTTTCTTCTCCAGCCTTGATACCTGAACTTGTGAAATACCAAGCCTGCTCGCAACTTCGGATTGTGTTTTGTCGCGGTAATAGCGTAAGTAAACAATGAGCCGTTCACGCTCATTGAGACCCTCTATCGCTTCAACAAGAGCTAGCTTATCAAACCAGCGCTCTTGTGATTCATCTGCGATTTGGTCCATCAATGTAATGGGATCGCCGTCATTCTCGAACACCGTTTCGTGAATCGAAGTGGGGGGCTTATTCGCTTCCTGAGCAAATACAACATCCTCTGGCGTAATGCCGAGACGTTCGGCTACTTCGCCGATTGTGGGCAGCCGGCCTAAGGTTTTGGACAGCTCATCCTTCATTTTACGAACCTTATTGGCTGTTTCCTTCAATGACCTGCTAACCTTCAACGTACCGTCATCACGCAGAAAACGTTGGATTTCCCCAATGATCATGGGAACCGCATAGGTCGAGAACTTCACATCATAGGACAAATCGAATTTGTCCACTGACTTAAGCAGGCCGATACAGCCAATTTGAAATAAATCCTCCGGCTCGTAGCCACGATTAATAAATCGCTGTACAACGGACCAAACGAGTCTTATATTGCAATGAACAAGTGTATCTCTTGCAAGCGTGTCGCCAGATTGGCTTAGTGCAATGAGCCGCTTTACTTCCGCATCCTCTAAATAAGGCTGGGCCGTTTGTTTCAGATTGACATCCATGAGGTTCAACCCCTATGCGCTAATTGTAGAGCGCTTTTTTCGATTCGATTCGCTTCAGCATCATGACGCGGGTTCCGCCGCCCATCAAGCTTGAAACCTCGAAACGGTCCATAAAATTTTCCATAATCGTAAAACCCATTCCTGAACGCTCAAGCTCCGGCTTTGAAGTAAAGAGCGGCTGACGCGCAAGCTCTAAATCCTCTATGCCACGACCATTATCCGACACGGTAATGGAGACACAATCCCCCTCGATTGTCGCCTCTATGGTTACTTTGCAAGACTCATCGCTTTCATAACCGTGTATAATCGCATTAGTGACGGCTTCGGACACGGCTGTCTTCAAATCATTCAGCTCCTCCAGCGTCGGATCAAGCTGAGACACGAATGCAGCAACCGCAACTCGTGCAAAGGCTTCGTTCTCCGAGCGGGCGCTGAAGGAAAGCGTCATTTCATTCATACCATTCATGACACCACCTCCAAACTGGAAATTGCGCTGCGTTCATTGTCGTGAATCGTTAAGATTTTGAACAGACCCGAGAGCTCGAACAAGCGATGTACGCTCGGGTTGACGTCGCAGACAACCATTTTACCGCCCTTGCTCTTCACCTGCTTGTATCTGCCCAGAATGACGCCAAGACCGGAACTGTCCATGAATTGCAGTTCTTTCAGACTGAGAATGACATGCACGCTGCCTCCTCGAAGGATAGCCTCCTCCATCTTATAGCGCACGACATCAGCCGTATGGTGATCGAGCTCGCCGCGAAGGCGCACAATCAACACGTTGCGATATTGCTCCAATTCTGCTTGCAGACTCATTACGCTGTTCATCTCCTCTAGGTTTTTTTCCTGATGATAGAACTAGCAATTCTCCAAGTTGGAGACTAATTCCTGCATGCCGACAAAACTAGAAGCAGACCCCTAGCAACTGACAAATTGCGTGTCTTGCCGCGCATCTAAGCTAGAGAGCTGTTTAAGCAAATAGTCCAGAAAACGATCGCTTCAGCAATTTCCACCAGCCCGCACGCTCAACGGAGATCGGTGCATCAACATCAAATTCCTTAAGCACCTGATCACCCTGATACACAACTAATTTGCCGATTGGCTGCCCGATTTGAATTGGCGCCTTCAATGGCCCGTTAATTTTCAGCTCATGACGAATATCCTTTGTTTGGCTGCCTTTTTTGAGAAGAACGCTATATGTATGCTTTGCAACAAGCGGCAGCTCCGGTGTCGTTCCCTTTTCTATTTGCAAGCTTCCCATCGATTCGCCTTCATTAATAATGGAATGGTTCATGTATTGAGCGAATGTATAGTCGAACATTTGGGAAACTTCAGCATTTCTTGTCTTCGTATTCGGCTCGCCCATTACGACGGCTATAACGCGCATATTCTCTCTCTTAGCCGTAGCGGAGAGACAATATTTCGCTTCACTCGTATAGCCCGTTTTCAAGCCGTCCGCCCCGCTATAGAAACGAACTAGCTTATTCGTATTGACAAGCCAGAATGGCTTCTCAGACGTTTTGCGCAAATAATCCTGATAGAGCCCTGTATATTTAGTTACTTCGGAATGTTTGAGAAGCTCCCTCGACATAACGGCTATATCATGCGCGGATGTGAAATGGTTTGCCACAGGCAAGCCGTTGGGATTGGCAAACTGCGTATCATTCATACCCAGCTGCTGCGCGCGCTCATTCATCATCGCTACGAATTGCTGTTCCGTGCCTGCCAGCTTCTCTGCCATCGCCACAGATGCATCATTGCCTGAGGCAAGCGCGATGCCTTTCAACATATCTTCTACTGTCATTTCTTCGCCAGCTTCAAGAAAGATTTGCGAGCCTCCCATTGAAGCAGCGTAATCACTTGTCCGCACCATATCTGACAATTTGATTTTGCCATCATCAATCGCCTCCATAATTAGCAAAAGCGTCATAATTTTCGTAATGCTGGCCGGAGGCAGCTTATCATGGCTATTTTTCTCATAGATGACTGTTCCGCTGTCTGCATCCATAAGGATGGCAGAGCGAGCAGAGGGCGCTAGATTAGCCTCGGGCGCTAGTTTAGTAGGGGCGGGCACTTTAGATGGCGTAGGCTCTACAGCCGCAAACACTGCGGTAGGCAATGCCACCGCTATTGCGAGAATTAGCATAAAGAGCTTGATCGTACGATTTTTCAACAGAAACTCCTCCTAGATATGGATGGTGGCTGCAAGTGCAGTCTAGTAAACGGGTACGGAAGCCAACACTTTATTTGGTAAAGCCAACTACAATTACGGCACAAGAAGGTTATATATTCCTTTTCAGTGTTGACGCGAAAGATGCAAATTATTCCAAACGCTAATCAAATAGTTTTTTTATATGCGCAAAACGCAAAAAATCCGTCCCTATAATCGGAACGGATCAATTACTATTTATAATATTTAATCAGCTATAACGAGTAATGCCTCGCGAGGTAACGACAGATAGTATTAGCTTTCTAACGTTCGGCGGTTCTGGGCTAATTGTAAAAGCTTGAAAAACACGTCTGGATACTTCCTCTGAAAGCTCATTCTGCTCATGCAAATGGAGAAGCGCCAGGCATTCTCCTGCTTTCACAGCATCGCCAATCTTCTTGCGCAGCGTTAGCCCTGCCGCATAATCAATAGCCGCATCCATTGTTACTCTACCCGCTCCAAGGTGCATGGCTGCAAGGCCGAGCTGTTCCGCTTCAATAGCATGGATATAGCCGGAAGCCTCCGCCTTTACTTCCATTATGCAAGATGCATGAGGAAGCATGGATGGATCATCCACGATCGATGGATTGCCTCCTTGCACGGAAATAAAGGCTTTGAACTTCGCAAGTGCTGCCCCACTGTCAATTCGCTCCTGCAGCTGCTCTTTCGCCGCTTCATAGGAATCCGACTTGCCGCCTAAGACGACCATATGGGCTCCTAGAGTCAGGCATAGCTCGGTTAAATCCTGAGGTCCAATTCCTTTTAGCGTATCAATTGCTTCCTCTACCTCAAGCGCATTCCCTATGGCAAAGCCAAGCGGCTGGTCCATATCACTTATTACTGCTGCCGTGCTGCGTCCAACCTCTGTCCCAATATCGACCATGGCTTGAGCCAGCTTCTCCGCATCCGCCAACGTCTTCATGAAAGCACCGCTGCCTGTCTTCACATCGAGCACAATCGCATCCGCGCCTGCCGCAATCTTCTTGCTCATTACTGAACTTGCAATAAGCGGAATCGACTCTACGGTAGCCGTAACGTCACGCAGCGCGTATAGCTTCTTATCAGCAGGTGCAAGGTTCTCACTTTGTCCGATAACGGATAAGCCGATATCATTCACTTGCGTCATGAAGCGTTCTCTTGATAGCTCTGTACGGAAGCCTTCAATCGATTCCAGCTTATCAATCGTGCCCCCAGTATGGCCAAGTCCTTTTCCTGACATTTTGGCAACTGGGATACCCATCGATGCGACTAGCGGCGCCAAAATCATAGTTGTTTTATCTCCAACTCCGCCTGTACTGTGTTTATCCACTTTAATTCCACTAATCGGACCAAGATCAACCTGATCACCAGAATTAGCCATAGCAAGTGTGAGCGAAGCTGTCTCCCTTGGCGTCATTCCACGAAAAAACACAGCCATCGCCCAAGCAGAGAGCTGATAATCCGGAATATCACCGCGCGTATAACCATCAATTAAAAAGATTAATTCCGATGGGGTCAGCTCGACGCCATCTCTTTTCTTCTGAATGATATCTACTGACCGCATTTGCTCCCCCTTATTCGCCAAATCTAAATTTGCGCGCTTAAAGCACGATGCTTTCGCTGCACTTGATTAATGATCTCATCAAGCGATTGGCTTAAGGAGATCACATCAAGATGCTGAAGGCTTTCGTTTACCAGAGCTGTTTCTACCATCTCTTCACGCAACTTTTCCATCTGCGTAAGTAATTGCTTGTCCATTTATTGTCCACTCCATCATTCTATAATCATGGACATTATACGACGTACAATAAAAAAACACTGTCATAATGAGTCGACGCTTATATTACATTTGTGTGACAAAAAAAGTTAAATTGCAGCGATCAATGCATTCACTAGTCCTAAAAATTGGGACTTTACACGTTCAGTCGTTTCCATAACTTCAATATGCGACAGCGGTTGATCCAAAATACCCGCAGCCATATTGCTTATGCACGAAATACCGACTACCTCAATGCCCGCATGGCGTGCGGCGATAACTTCGGCAACGGTCGACATTCCGACAGCATCAGCTCCAAGGGTGCGCAGCATGCGAATTTCTGCAGGCGTTTCGTAAGTGGGACCGAGCAGACCTACATAAACGCCTTCACGCAGCGTAAAGCCTTGGCCTTCTGCAATATCGCGTGCAACGGCACGCAGACGCTTGCTGTACGCTTCTGACATATCAGGGAAACGCACGCCAAGCGAATCATCATTGGGCCCGATTAACGGATTTTTGCCTGTTAGATTAATATGATCAGATATGAGCATTAAATTGCCTGAATCAAATTGTAGATTAATGCCTCCGGCTGCATTAGTAACGACTAACGTTTTGACGCCAAGCGCCTTCATGACACGAACCGGGAAAGCCGTCAGCTCAGGTCCGTAGCCCTCATACATGTGAAAACGACCGCGCATTAAGATAACCGTTTTGCCAGATAGCGTACCAATCATCAATTCACCAGCATGGCCCTCAACCGTAGAAATCGGAAAATGAGGAATATCATGATATTGTATGGTCACTGCATTCTCTATATGGTCACCTAGGACGCCAAGTCCTGAACCCATGATCAGACCGATTTCCGGCCTTTGCGAGGTCTTCTCCTCAATATATTGGGCTGCCTCATTAATATGTGCTGCTGATAGTCCTGCTGCATGAATAGTATTCATCCTATTTACCTCCTAAAATTATGAAAGCTAGCTCGCTTCGTAATCACTTGCTTAGGCTCGCGGGTGAGCACGACTATATGTATCCTTCAAGCGTGTCTTAGAAACTTGAGTATACTTAAGCGTGGTCGAAATATCCGAATGCCCAAGCATCTCCTGAACAGCGTGGATATCTGCTCCATTTTCCAATAAATGAGCCGCTACGGAATGTCTTAGTGTGTGAGGAGTAATCTCCTGCTCGATTCCAGCTTCTTTCGCATATTTCTTAATGGTTTTCCAAAAGCCCTGTCTTGTCAAACGTGTGCCAAGATGATTCAGAAACAAAGCTGAACCCGCATCCCTATGCGAGAGCAATTCATCCCTGCCTGATTGGAGATAATCCGTCATTACTTCCGCGGCTTGCCTGCCAATTGGAATGATTCTTTCTTTAAAACCCGTTCCCATGCATTGAACAAAACCGAGCTGCACATGAATATGTTCTAAATTGAGGGAAACAAGCTCGGTCACTCTTATACCAGTAGCATATATAAGCTCCAGCATCGCCTTATCGCGTTTGCCGGCTGGGCTTGTGCTGTTTGGAGCTTCAAGTAAGGAATTAGTCAGGGCTACGCTCAAAATACTGGGCGACTTCTTCTCCTGCTTGGGCGCCTCCATAAATAAAGCTGGATTTTGCAAAATAATGCCTTCCACGATCAAATAATGAAAGAAAGCGCGCACCGAAACTATATGACGAGATATAGTTGCAGACTTTCTACCTTGTTCTTTCAATTGATGCATATACTTGGAAATATGGATTCTTTGCACTTCGACTAACTCGGTTAAGCCCTGCTCCTCTACAAAGGAAATAAATTGATTCAGATCCCTCTCATAGGATGACAAAGTATTTGGAGATAGTCTTTTTTCGATCTTCAAATATTGAATATATCGATTTAATTGAGCTTTCATCGGACTTCCTTTCGCTTCTGGCACATGACTGACAAGCTTATTCTACAAAATTCAACATTCAGCTCATTAAATCCTGCTTGAAAAGCGAATCTGTACTATGTACAGCTCCATTACTCGCCGTACCAATAAAACCAACGTAGTCGATCTGCAGCATGTGTACTGTCTGGGGATTCTGGGTCAGTCAAAAATACTTTCATAGCAGCACCTTTAGGTTCTTGGTAGGGATGAACAGGAGAAACCGCATCAGCAAGCCAGCGATAACCGCCTGTAACTGCTAATAGTAATAATGCAAAAATTAAAAAAAACACGATGCGGCTCGTCCATTTTCGAATCGAAAAAACCATGCACATCAGCCTCCTCATTATGCTGATACCTTTGTCTATCCGTATCACCATATGAGAAGACCGATGCGAATATGCTTACGTTAAGCAGCATTTAACCGGTAGGTATATTGTTTACATATTTATCAATCGGTGTGAAAGGCAAGCCAGTCGCGGACGCTACTGGCTCATAGGTTACATGGCCTGCATGCGTATTTACGCCCTTTTGAAGCGGAACGCTCTTGCGAACAGCATCCAATCCCTGATTGGCTAATTCAAGCGCATAGCTCATCGTTACGTTCGTCAACGCAAATGTAGAAGTTCGTGGAACAGCGCCCGGGATGTTGGCTACCGCATAATGAACGACACCGTGCTTCATATATATGGGGTCTTTATGCGTAGTCGGTCGATCAACCGTTGCGATAGATCCGCCTTGATCTACTGCTACATCTACAATAACAGCGCCTTTCTTCATCGTCATGACCATTTGCTCCGTCACAAGGTGCGGCGCCCGCGCTCCCGGAATAAGAACAGCACCAATTAGCAAATCCGCCTTCGTGACTGCATCGGCAATTTGATAAGCATTGGACATAAGCGTCTGGATACGGCCGCCAAACACATCATCAATATAGCGTATTCGATCAGCGCTTTTCTCCAAAATAATAACATTGGCGCCCATGCCAAGCGCAATTTTGGCGGCGTTTGTACCTACGATGCCACCGCCAATAATAACTACATTTGCTGGCGCTACACCTGGAACGCCTCCAAGGAGCACCCCTCTTCCGCCATTAAACGCTTCAAGAAACTGTGCCCCTACCTGGACTGACATTCGGCCGGCCACCTCGCTCATCGGCGTTAGAAGAGGCAGGCTTCCGTTTGGAAGCTGGATCGTTTCATAGGCGATAGCCGTTACTTTCTTATCAACTAATGCCTTCGTTAATTCAGGAGCAGCAGCCAGATGCAAATAAGTAAACAAAAGCAAGCCTTCGCGAAAATAGTTAAATTCCTCTTTCAGCGGTTCTTTTACCTTCATAATCATATTTGCTCGAGCCCACACATCAGCAGCTTGATTTATGATTTCTGCGCCTTCCCGCTCGTAATCTCCGTCTTCAAAACCGCTGCCGCTCCCTGCACCCGCTTCAACGAGCACTAGGTGGCCTGCTCCTGTCAGCATAGCGACACCGGCCGGTGTCAAGGCAACACGATACTCACTTTGTTTAATTTCCTTCGGAACCCCGACAATCATAACCCATACCTCCTCAAAACATATCTCGCTTATTATAGCTGCTCAAATAAGCTCTTCCTATGTTGTATGAACAACAGCGACGTTTTGATCGTCACTGCACAAAGCTAAATCTGAAATTGGCATCCAATTTATGCTTTGTTATATTTCGAAAAATATGTGTGGAGGTGGTGAACTTGCATCAATCTACTTTAAACGTATCCCTCATACTCACTTAACTGGAAAAGCTACATCTAAATTAGCGCTAATGTGCTCTTTTATCGCATTTTAATGGAAATACTGCTGTTAATTTTGCTCTAAACATAAAATTCGAATGAAAATCACCGAATTAGATGTAGTATTTACAGGTACAGCATTAAAACTGGTCTTATCAGGAAAAATTAACTGTAGAATTTCCAGTTACTTGACTCCATTAAAGAGCTTCTTACCGACACCCATCAATAAACCATCGAAGTTTAAGCCGCATGAAGATTATTCGCATAACTTATGATGCGACCAGCCATAGAAGAGCATTTATTCGTAGCGTTTGTATAGTATTTTTTCATCAGCTTATCCGCTGAAGATGACACTAGGAAACACAAAAAAACACACATAGGCTGTGTGCTAATCAAGCAACTATTGAGAAAATTATTACTTATACTTAAATAGGAAATAAAAGCTTAGACCCTCTCGCAGAATTTTAGTCTCGCATTGCTTTTTCCAATCCAACGCCCCCAAGCTTCCTCCCTTAAAAACGCCAAAACGGCTTCGCCGTCCCAATTCGATGGACAGCTTAGCCGTTTATGATTGATTTTCAGTTGGGTTTGGATTTGCAAGGTCGTTTTTTGCTTTGCAACGGTGGCACACGCCTTGAAAGTCCAGACGATGGTCAATGACGAAAAATCCGTATTCCTGCTCAAGTCGTTCTTCTAGCGGCAAAAGCCAGTCTTCCTTAATTTCATCCATTGTTCCACATTGCACGCATATTAAGTGATGATGATGATGCTTGTTGCTGTCTGTACGCAGATCATACCGCGCAACTCCATCGCCGAAATTCAGCTTTTCGACAACATGCATTTCGCTTAGCAATTCCAATGTCCGATAAACCGTTGCTAATCCGATTTCTGGGGCTTTATCCTTAACTAGCATAAATACATCTTCAGCGCTCAGGTGGTCGTCTTCATTCTCTAGTAAAACACGTACCGTTGCTTCACGCTGCGGGGTTAATTTGTAGCCCTGCGACTGCAACTGTTGTTTAATTTTCTCAATCCGGGCTTCCATGATTTCCCCCCTACCACATCTGCGCCTTTTTCAGTTAACGTTTCCCTCCATTATAGGTGCTAACCTCTAATAAAGTCAAACATTTTGGTGTCAGATTGTGGCGTTCGCGGGCGATAGAAAGGGTGATACCCAGCTAATCATCGAAGGAGAAACATAAGCTTCAAACAGCGCCGCACCAGCGAACAGAAGCAGCATTAGCAATGCTGTAGAGGTAAATGCGCTTAACTCCGGCGCTAGCTTGCCCTTCTGCTGAAGAAGTCTGTTTTTGACGACAAACATCGAGAATGAAAGAGCAGCCGCACTTGTAATAATCATAGCTGGTACGGTTATCATGTTTTGCGGAGCAATGGAGACGAGCGAGAACAGGACACCTTTCCAAGCATACTGATTAATAAGCGTCCCAACAGAAAATCCTACCAATGACCCTTTCAAGAAATTTAAGGCGAGCACGCCGGGAATGCCGACAACTGTAATGCCCAGCAGCCACAAAACAATCAACCACTTGCTGTGGAACATCAAACGTTCCCAGAACGTTTGTGCTTCCCCAGAGCCGCTTCCTGCATTCATCATTTGAACATACTGATCCATTTCTTGCGCTAGCTTCTGTTGCTGCTCAAACGTAAGCGCATTGACCATTAATGCTCCAAAAATAACGCCGACAACAAACAAGACGGATACAAACACATAGAGTGACAGCTGGTTTTTCAAATAAGAAACCTCCAACCTTAACAAAGATTTTCGAGCCCGCCGATCCCTCTCTTCCAAAGGAGGTTCCCAAGGGGCTGCACCCTTTGGACTCAAGGACTATCTAAGGCTTTAGAACGGTATGAAAAAATGCGTTTGCTGTGAATCGCTTTCGTCTCTTCGTGACACGATTAAATGTAGTAGGTAAGGAAATATTTCAATGGGTTGTCTCTCTAGTGTATGAGGGATTAATTAGAGCTATGACGAGGGCTTGTATCAACTAGTATCGGAGGTATCATGAAAATTTTCGATTGGCAAATTTAGAGGGGGTCGGTTAGATCTGACCCGTTAGGATGTATAGCTTCCACGCGTAAACAGCGAGAATGGTTTTGGCATCACTGATGCGGCCCTGTTGAATATATTGTTCAGCTTGCTCAATTGTAATTGCGTCTACTTTGAGGTCTTCGTCTTCATCGGGGTTTTGTATGCCCAATTCAACTTGATCGGTGAAATATACATACAACTTCTCGTCAGCAAAGCCTGGAGATGTATAAAAGGCACTTAGAAGCTTCAGATCATTGGAGCGGTAGCCTGTCTCTTCCTCCAACTCACGGGCTGCTGCGGTCATTGGATCTTCACCGGGGTCGAGCTTGCCGGCCGGAATTTCGATTTGAAATTTCTCCAGCGGTTTTCTAAACTGCTCAACGACAAGCAGTTTGCCATCCAGCAATGCCATAACCGCTGCTGCGCCTGGATGCTTGACGATTTCCCTTGTTGCCGTTCTTCCATCCTCAAGCGTAACAGTATCCACCTGTAGACTGATCATTTTGCCTTTGAAAATTTCATCAGTCTTAACCGTTTCTTCACGCCATAAGCCAACTGCATGCTGCTCTTCCATAATGAACCGTCTCCTTTAATTACCAATATAATATTCCGCATAACTTGTCCTGTCTGAGCATAACTATCATTATACAAAAACGACAGGAGCGGTTTATATGAAACAATATGTATCCTTAAATCATTTACGACTTGTAGGAAAAGGCTGGGAAATCCGGCATCAGCTGCGCAAGCTCTCTGCCTCTACCTTATCAAGAAGCCCGATGTCCGAATACACCAATGTGATCAGCGTGCGCCGTGTTCAGTCTGAGAAATCGAATTAATTAATTTTAGCATTTAAGCAAAAACCCTCCGTCCTCGTTCAGTACTACTGAGCCATAGGATCGAAGGGCTTTCTGTGTTTCGAAAATATGGCTTAGCTACTCTGCAGAAGCTGCCTGTCTAATTAGCTCAACAACTAGCTCCGTCGTTTTAACCAAATCCTCTACCTTGATTTGTTCCTTAGTCGTATGAATATGCTCATAACCAACAGCTAAATTAACCGTTGGAATACCCAGGCCGTTGAATATGTTAGCGTCACTGCCGCCGCCGGAATGAAATGTTCTTGGCGTAAGACCAATTGCTTGTATCGCTTTTTTGGCTAGCTGTACAACCGGAGTTTCATCTGAATGCTGATAAGCTGGATAGATGATGTCGCTCTCCAACTCGCCACGCGCGCCATACTCCTCCGCTGCGCTCTCCACTGCTTTGCGCATAGCTGCAATCTGATTATCCAGTTTGTGCTGCACGATACTCCGAGCCTCGGCATCGAGTCTGACAAAATCACATACGATATTCGTTGCGCCTCCGCCTTCGAAACGGCCAATATTGGCTGTTGTTTCTTTATCTATACGACCGAGCGGCATTCTAGCTATCGCTTTGCCAGCTACTTGAATCGCACTTATTCCATCCTCTGGATTGACACCGGCATGTGCCGAACGACCATACATTTTGATCGTAACCTTGGCCTGCGTCGGCGCTGCAACCGCAATGTCGCCAACTGAGCCATTGGAATCCAGCGCATAGCCGAACTTCGCCTCCAGCTTCGATGCATCAAGCGAGCGTGCGCCTAGAAGGCCTGATTCCTCACCGACTGTTATGACAAATTGAATGCGTCCATGCGGGATAGATTGTTCCTTGACGACGCGGATCGCTTCAAAGATAGCTGCAAGACCCGCTTTATCATCCGCACCGAGAATCGTTGTGCCATCGCTGCGTATGTACCCATCATCATCCAGCTGCGGCTTGATGCCAACGCCCGGCGTTACCGTGTCCATATGGCAGGTAAATAGAACCGTCGGTGCTGAAGAGTTCTCTTCGGAAGCCTCCAAGATCGCAAATAGGTTTCCTGCACCGTGACCCGTTTTTGCCGCAGCATCATCCTCGCTGACAAGTAAACCAAGCGCTTCAAATTTTTGCTTTAACACAAGGCTGATCTCCTGCTCATGCTTGGTTTCACTATCAATCCGCACTAATTCCATAAATTCATCCACTAGTCGATTTTTTGTAATCATTTACGTTTCCTCCATCCATATTTTTCGTATACAATAGAGTAAAGACAAGCCCACATACAAATAAAGCTGTTCCAATATGAAAGGAGTTTTCTTTATGCGCAGACAACGACTTATACGTTTCGTAGCTATCCTGCTTGTATCCGCTCTGTTATTATCTACCCTGGTAGCAGGCTTAGGTTCATTATTTTATTAATACAGTATTTAAAGCCTTGAATTCTTTGACAAAATGAGGGAGCAGTTGATTCGCCGCTTCCTCAACCGTCAAGTTTTGCCCTGTTAAATCATTAAACGAAGTTACTCCGTACTGCTCAATTCCACACGGAATAATACCGCTAAACCCTTCACCAGCAATGCCTGCTTTAATGTTCAAAGCAAACCCATGACTCGTAATGAAGCCTCTGCGCTGCCGTGCTTTATTGAATTTCACACCGATGGCAGCAATCTTCTGATCGCCAACCCATACACCTGTATATTCTTGTTTTCTGCCCGCTTCTATACCATACTCTGCAAGCCAATTAATAATGACTTGCTCGAGACTGCGTAAATATGCATGTAAATCAAGACCTTCCGCATCCAAATAAAGCAGAGGATAGCCTACCAGCTGACCTGGACCGTGATAAGTTATATCTCCGCCGCGATCAATCTGAAATAACGTTATTCCCCGCTCCTTGAGATCCGCTTCACCGAGCAGCAAATGCTCTGGATGCTTATCAGACCCCATCGTATAAGTCGGTGGATGCTGAAGAAGGAGCAGCGTCTGTTCGCGCTCCCCCTGATCAATTTGTTTCACATATGCTTTCTGCAGATCCCACGCTTTCGCGTAATCGAGCATTCCAATATAGTGGGCTTCCAACCGTCTTAAGCTACTCGAGCTATTCGCCTCAGCCATGTCGGTCCCCTCGTTTCTAATACAATTTACTTTCTAGATTAAAGCTTTCTAAATTATCCTTTACACGCTGCAGGAACCGGCCGCAAATGACGCCGTCTAGAATACGGTGATCCAGCGACAAGCAAAGGTTCGCCATGGATCGTACAGCCAGCATATCATTAATGACGACTGGACGTTTTACAATCGATTCAAATGTCAGGATAGCAGCCTGAGGATAGTTTATGATGGGATAAGATAAGATTGAACCGAAAGAACCGGTATTGTTGACAGTAAAGGTTCCACCCTGCATATCAGAAAGCGTCAGCTTTCCTTTACGGGTTTTACGGGCTAGCTCTTCTATTTCCTTAGCCAAGCCGGCTACATTTTTGTGATCGGCATTTTTGATGACTGGTGTCAGAACGGAGTCCTCTGTACCTACCGCAAGCGAAATATTGATATCGCGCTTCACAATAATTTTGTCCACTGCCCACATGGAGTTCATGATCGGGAAGTCTTTAATCGCATTGACGACTGCCTTCAACAAGAATGCCAAGTACGTCAAATTGATGCCTTCGCGTTTCATGAAATCATCTTTGAGCTTGTTCCGAAGCAGAACCAGATTGGTTACATCAACCTCGATCATCGTCCATGCATGAGGAATTTCGGTCACACTTTGTCTCATATTGCGGGCAATTGTGTTCCGAAGCGGAGTTACGTCAATAAAGCTATCGCGTCCCGATCCGGAGAAGCCTTCAACCTCAATTTTCGGCAGTCTAGGCGTTTCTGAGAAATGCAAGCCTGAGGAACGAACCTGTGCATTCGAATCTACAGCCCGAGGTGCAACCTTTACCTCTGTGCCGCTAGCAGCTTGAGCTGATTGGCCGGCTCCAGAAGCTACATAAGCGAGAACATCCTTGCGAGTAATGCGGCCGCCAAGGCCTGTTCCAGGCACATCAGCCAATCGGATTGCATGCTCGGCAGCTAATTGCTGCACAGCAGGAGAATACCGATTGCGCATTGGCGCATCTTCTGTATTCACTTGAACGGCAGCAGTTGGCGATGCCGACACTGAGCCCGTATAATCAGGACTCGAACTTGTGTTTCCTTCATCCCCTGCGCCTTCGACTTCGATTAGACAGATAGCTGTTCCTACCGGCACAGTCTCTCCCTTGCCAACTAATATTTTTACGAGCTTTCCAGCAACTGTTGACGGCAGCTCTGCATTTACTTTGTCCGTCAAAATCTCACATACCGGCTCATATATGTCTACCCAGTCACCCGGCTGTTTTAGCCATTTATCAATAGTGGCCGACACGAGTGACTCCGCAAGCTGCGGCACGACGATTTCCGTCAGTGATTTCATGTATCCCATCTCCTAACTGGTGCAAGCTTAAACAGCTCCTGCTAATCTGTTTAAGCCTGCTTCGCTATGACCTATAAATAGGATAGAAACGTATGGATGATACGTTCCTATTCTTTAATAAAGAGCTAAATTCCGCATAGCCTCTTTTACTTTTTCTTTATTTAGCATAAAAAATTTCTCGCCAGGCGGATTAATCGGCATAGCCGGAACATCCGGCCCGCATAAACGCATGATAGGCGCATCCAGCTCATAGATCAGCTCTTCAGCTATAATGGCTGATACCTCCGCACCTACACCGCCTGTCTTATTATCCTCATGAATAATAAGCACCTTGCCTGTTTTGCGAACTGCTTCAAGAATTCCTTCTTTATCAAGCGGCTGAAGCGTACGCAAATCAAGAATATGCGTTTGAATGCCTTCGCCTGCAAGCTCTTCAGCGGCCTGCTCCACGAAATGCAGCGGCAAGCTGTAAGCGATAACCGTTAGATCATCACCTTCGCGAAGGACATTTGCTTTACCGATAGGAACGATATAATCCTCTTCCGGCACTTCACCGTTAATAAGCTTGTAGCATTTTTTGTTTTCGAAATATAGCACCGGGTCCGGATCGCGCACAGCCGCTTTCAGTAATCCCTTTGCATCATAAGCTCTGTAAGGAGCTACAATTTTCAAACCTGGCGTTCCAAAAAAAACAGATTCTGGACATTGTGAATGATAGAGGCCACCAAACACGCCTCCGCCGATTGGTGCACGGATAACGAGCGGGCAAGTCCAGTCATTATTGGAGCGGTAACGAATCTTTGCCGCTTCGCTTATAATTTGATTGGTCGCAGGAAACATGAAATCGGAATATTGCATTTCTGCAATGGGCTTCATTCCATACATAGCCGCTCCAATGGCAACGCCAGCTATTGCTGACTCTGCAAGGGGCGTATCCATTACGCGCTGCTCGCCGAACTGATCCATTAGCCCCTTAGTCGTCGTGAAGACGCCGCCTTTAACGCCGACATCCTCACCAAGCACGAACACATCTTCGTCTCGTTCCATTTCTTCCTTCATTCCAAGACGAATGGCATCAATATAGTCCATAACAGCCATTAATTATTCCCTCCTTGCTCAGTATCATCCGCATACACATGCAGCAGTGTAGATTCTGGCGTTGGGAATGGCGCTTTGTCGCCGTATTCAGTAGCCTCATCGAGCATTTTACGTATTTGAGCCTGGAGCTCTGTATCAAGCTCCTCGGACCAAATGCCGCTATCTATCAAATACTGCTTATATTTCGGTATGCCGTCCTTAGATCGATTGAAATCTACTTCTTCCTTGGTCCGATAAGCAAGATCGTTATCCGAGGTGGAATGAGGAGATAGACGGTACATGAGCGCTTCAATTAAAGTAGGCCCTTCACCTGCAATCGCTCGCTCCCTTGCTTCCTTGACGATTCTGTATACTTCAAGCGCATCATTGCCATCAACCTGCAAGCCCGGGAAGCCGTATCCAAGCGCACGATCAGCTACTTTACCGGCAAGCTGTTTATGAATAGGAACTGAAATGGCATATTGATTATTTTCGCACATGAAAATAACCGGCAGCTTATGCACTCCCGCAAAGTTACAGCCTTCATGGAAGTCCCCCTGATTGCTGGAGCCTTCACCAAACGTCACGAAGCTAACGAGCGGCTTCTTTTTCATTTTTGCAGCTAATGCAATGCCTACTGCATGTGGAACCTGCGTTGTAACAGGGCTGGAGCCCGTCACGATACGCAGCTTCTTAGAGCCGAAGTGGCCTGGCATTTGCCGTCCGCCGCTATTAGGGTCCTCCGCTTTGGCGAACACGGACAACAGCAAATCACGGAGCGTCATGCCTACCGACAATACGAATCCATAATCACGGTAGTAAGGTAAAAAGTAATCCGTTTCACGGTCCAGCGCATAGGCCGCCGCAACTTGTGCCACCTCTTGGCCGACACCGGAAACATGGAAATTAATTTTACCGGCACGCTGCAGCAAGAGCATCCGCTCATCAAACTTGCGTGCCATTACCATCGTTCTGTACATATCAATTGCTTGCTCATCGCTAAGCCCTAATTCTACATGACGAACATTTTGCCCAGTAGAAGTAAATTGGGTCATAAGGTGTTCCTCCTTTTACCTGCTATTATAACCTGGTACTAAGACTTGATCATATATATTATAACTCCATTTGCAGCAAAAAGAAAACCGTCTATATTAGAAAGAAATTGCTTTGCCGTCAACAGCCAGCATAGCCTCGCCCAGCGCCTCTGAAAGTGTCGGATGGGGATGGATCATTTGGCCAATCTCCCACGGGGTTGCATTGAGTACACCTGCCAGCGCTGCTTCTGAAATCAGCTCCGTCGCGTGTGCTCCAATGATGTGGACACCAACAATATCATTGGTCTTGCGATCAGCAATAACTTTAACAAATCCATCTTTATCTCCATGCACAAGCGCCTTGCCGATGGCTTGAAACGGAATTTTACCCGTCTTAATATCATGGCCCTTGGTGCGCGCACCGTCCTCCGTTAAGCCGTAGGAGGCAATTTCCGGTCTGGAATAAATACAGCGCGGAACTAAATGCTGCTCTACTGCTGCGGGCTTCAAGCCGCTAATGTGCTCGGCAGCAACTAATCCCTCATGTGCAGCAGCATGTGCCAATTGCACCCCGCCTATCACATCGCCGATCGCATAGATATGAGGTTCGCTCGTTTGACCAAAGCTATTTACTTCAATCATGCCGTTTTTCGTACGAATATCTGTATTCTCAAGTCCGATGCCCTCTGCATTCGGCAAGCGACCGACAGAGACAAGTAGCTTCTCAGCAGTTAGAATAACATCACCGTCCGGTGTGCCTGCAGAAATCGAAATTTCGCCATTTTCCCCTTTGTAGGTATCGGTCTGAAGCTGAACGCCGGTCAATATGCGAACGCCGCGACGACTGAGCAAACGAGCCAGCTCCGCCGACACTTCTGTATCCTCACCTGGCAGCAGACGTGATCCCGCTTCTACCAGTGTGACCTGCACGCCGAAATCCTGAAGCAGCGACGCCCATTCCACACCAATTACGCCTCCGCCTACAATGAGGATTGAGGCTGGAAGCTTCTCCATAACCAACGCCTCATCGCTTGTTAGTATATATTCGCCATCTGGTGAGAGACCATCAAGCACACGCGGCCTTGAGCCCGTCGCAATAATCAGGTTGGTGGATACGACCGATTCCATTTCTCCATCTGGAAGCTCAACAGCGAGCGAACCGCTGCGCGGCGAGAAAATCGAAGGTCCGATTACTCTTCCCTTGCCTTGAATAATCTGGATTCCATTCTTCTTCATCAAGCTTTGAAGACCGCGATAAAGCTGCTCAACCGTCCCTTCCTTCCGAGCTTGAACCTTATTGAAATCAAGTGAAATGGCACCTTCTGTTACCTCTACACCGTATGTACTCGCATCCAGCAATGTTGAATAAACCTCAGCACTGCGAAGCAGCGACTTACTTGGTATACATCCTTTGTGCAAGCATGTGCCGCCCAGCTTGTCCATTTCTATAATTGCTACCTTCTTGCCAAGCTGCGCTGCGCGAATCGCTGCGGTATAACCGCCAGGCCCGCCGCCCAGTATAGCTACGTCTACCTCTATAGCCATCAAAATTCATTCCCTTCTTTATACGTGCATGATGTCATATGATATGCTTGTACCCTCAGATATGTATCGTACGCTATGATCGATGCGCTTTGCAAACCTCATTCACCTTCTTATTGTAACTGTTTTTATCATTGTTTACATCGCTCTTTTGCGAAATAGACACTCACAGCCGAAAAAGGTATGATAGAACTAACTGTATATTTAATCGACAAGGAGACGCAGCATTTATGAAATTAGTTACTGCCCGTTTTATTGCTATACTACTGCTAGTTATTCCCGGTCTGCTGGCTTGCTTTGGATTTCTCAAGATGAAGGATTCCGTATTCCTTTATTTCTCTGATTTCGGAAATGATGCTATCACACCCCACTTTCAGTGGCTGAAGTTTCTGCTCGGATTTATTATGTTCGCTGCCGGAGCAGGTTTCATTGCAGGCTGGACATTCTTCCGAGACCGCAAGCGCAATTATGTAGCACCTCGCTTCAAGCAGAAGAGGCCTCGCCCTCCAAAACCGCAAAGCTAGCTTCTTCCTTCCTTATTCCACATATTCCAGCATTCGCAGATACGCTTTCGGAACCATGTAAGAGGCAGCTAGTTCAGTTTTATCCGACTTCAAGAACATGCGTACGAGCGAGCTGCTGGTTTGCATATAATGCGTGTAAGGCGATAAATAAATAGTGTCCGCCATTGTCGTATTTCGAATATACTGCTCCAGCTGCAGCTCATATTCAAGATCGGTTGCATTTCGAATGCCGCGGATAACTACATTAATGTCATTATCATTAATATAATCGGCCACGATTCCTTCAAATGGAACAATGATCATCTTTGCTTCCTGACTTATCGACAAGCTGACAAGCTCCGTTCGCTGATCAATCGTGAAGTGATGCTGCTTCGCCCGATTATTGGCGACAATAATATGAACCTCGCTGAATAAATGGAAGGCTCGTTCGATAACCGAAACATGTCCGAGCGTAATGGGATCAAAGCTTCCTGCATATACAGCTCTCATGGAATCACCTCAAGTTACAGTTTAACATTGCAAACAAACAACCTAACAATTACATAATTAAAAAAATTCATATCTCTATAAAAACAGAATCCATACGTTTAATCAAGAATGATGAAGAAGGGGCTTTCCTTTCAAGTAGATGATCTACTTATAGGACAGCCCCTTTTTTTTGACTTTAATTATTCAAATCATCGTACATAGAGCCTGTAACATTAATCTTAATCGCATCCAACGGTTTAATCCCAACCAGCTTACCAAGTGTTTTGTATGCATTGGTGCTATTGGAGAGCTCCAGATCATCAATCCATGCTTGGACGTAATATTCTCCATTCGGCATTTGCGCATGAGTATAAACATTTGTATTGTCTTTATTAATGATGATGGATACCTTCGTCTTTTCTTTAATCTTATACATCTTCTGACCGCTCTCCACATATTCTCGGTACTTGAAGTTGTCAAAGCTGCCCAATGTACTGGACTCCGGGTAGCCTTCAAGAACCAGCTTCCAATAAGGATGCGTTTTGTTATCCACAGATTCCTCCGAATGATAAATTTCCTCAACCGATTTGGAATATCTCGAATCCTCAACACTTCGGTCAATAACCGTTAAGAGAACGGCAGAATCTACACCTTTCTTCTCTTTTACGCTCAACGCAGCCGCTTTCTTCACAGGGGCATTCCCTTTTTTGCCTAACGGCTCATTAAAAATATTTACAGCCACTTTTTTGTTGTTAATATAAATCAAGTCTGTTTCATAACGGAAGGAATCAATAACTGCGTTGACAAGATCTTTATGATCCTTTGTATCAGTTTGTGTTTGCTTGAATGTTTCAGTTTCCACAGTAAAGGTATATACGCCCGCTGGATTGAAATAGTAACCGGATTTGATCGGATAATCATACTTTTGCAGCTGCTTGTCAGTCGCGAATACGGCTTTATCATACAATGTTTTATTGTTTGTCATTTTTCTTGCCGCATCTCTGCCTTGTTTGTATTGCTGCTCCATCGTTTTTTCGTTTTGCCAATTCACTTCACCTCTGGCCTGCTGGATAAAGGTCCGTTTATATTGTCCAGGGACAGTCGTCCATTCATAGAGCTTTCCGTTTTCATTCTCATTTGCCATCCAACGAATAACATCATAGGCGTACGGCTCATTCGTCCAAAACAAACTTTTTCTCAGATCGCTTATGGTGTTATTCTCTAGAACATCCTTGTACGTTTTAGCTGGAACGGTCTTTATGCCATTGTAGATCTTAGCTTTAACATTTTTAACATCGACACCTGGACTGAAAGGCGCAGATGTTGAGCCGGGCTCTTTTTCTTCAGTACAGGTAATCTGCTCTTCACCAAAATGATCCTTGGATGTTGTACATACGGACAGGGTTCGGATATAGTTTCTTGTTACCGCGCCTTCGAAGCTAATCGTTCCTATGTTTAGCTTAGCGTCATTGGAATTGGGCCAATTGAGCCATTTCCTATTCTTTGGATCATCCCCGAAATCAGATCTTAGAAGACTGGTCGTTATCACCGGTTTTCTCACGATGCTCGTGCCTGCTTCATTCACCGGTGGATTATTCGACACCGTAAAGGAACGGAATACATTGGCTGATAAATTATTCACATGTAAAGCGCCGAATGCATTGCCATCCCATGTGGATTGGCTTGGAAGACTTAAATGAGCTGTTATCGCGGCTCCTCCGGACAACGGAAACGTCACTATTTTCTTTAATACATTATAATCCAGCTCATATTCCCCAGTAACAGTAGGCAGAGCCGTAACTAATTTGATTGCTGCAGGAGGCAGTACATTATTCTCGTAGGATGCTTCCTTCGGCGAATTTTTGTCTTTATTTATGGTAAACCCAATCGTCACATTGCCTTTAGGCATCGTAAACGAAGCATACAGCAGCCTCTCTCCGTTCGCAGGAATCGTTATTAATCCTGATTCCGTTTTGGCATGGCCTGCATAGTTGATGGCGAGAGCCTCTCCACTGCTAGTTTTGACATTCCAAGCATAATCCGTTTCTTGATCCGTAGTGAAGGAAGAATTAAGCTTGATGCCTACTAATACTTCTTCACCTTCGACAGCTCCGGACGGCAGTGCCTCGAATTGTGCAGAGAGATCGTCGGATAATAAGATAAAGGGAGCAATAGGTATTCCAAGGTAGGTATAAGCACCCGATGCGCCTTTAATATAAATCCGTCCCTCTCCCCAAGACAGATAGGTTGGCGGCTGCAACACATGCACATACTTAACCCAGTCTCCGCCCTTTGGCTTTGCATCTCTGTCGTAGACCACTCTGTCCTTATATTGATCATTTAGGCTTTGATACATAAACTGACTATATTTCTTCCCCGCATAATGATAATTTAATCCTACAAGGATTGCTTGCTCGAAGGTTCCATTCGAGCTCGCTAGAAATTTATGTTTCGTATTGCGATAACCATCATAGCCATTTTTTTTGACCATGTAAACTCTCTGAAGATTGGAATCATCCCATGGGGCTTCAACCATATTAAAGTTCTGTATCTTTGTTCCGCTCCAGCCAGCATACCAAGGTGCGCCATCCGTAGATACCGATTCACCAAACCTGGTATATCCAGAATAAGCATACATGCCTCCTCTATGCTGTAGCCAAGGTCCATGGCTGCTGCCATATACCATCTCATAATTATTATTGTTAACCGCTAACCGGTTTCTCAATAAATCTACCCTTAAATAACCTTTGCTCGTAAACATCTTATAATAATTATCGCCTTCGTCATATAGCTCACTCATATCCTTATTAATATCCGCCACAATCTCCTCTGGGGTTGTTGGCAAGCGATATTCCATACTCGAGTCAGCTTCTGAATATACAAATGAAGCAAGAGCTTGAAATAATAGCAGAGTCATTATACTTGCCCATATCGTTTTCTTCAATTTTGTCACCTATTTCAAAAATATTGTAATTCCGATACCATCATTTTCAGGCGAAATAACTGAAATCTCATATTTTGAATCAGTAAAGAATTTCGTTTTAAGAATATTTTCCACTTTCGTTTTCGTTCTCACATATTTCATAATATCATCCACCACACCGCTTTCTACCTTTTGTCGAAGAATGGCTTCCGCTTCATTCGTTGCTGTAACAGGATCAGCACCCCTCTTCGTGAATCCAATTTCAATATTCATGATAGCTCTGTCTTTTCCTTTATACTCATTTTCCGATACACGTAGTTTGGAGCTCGTAACATAGACAGGATCAATGTTATCTCCCATTTCAACATATTTGATTTTAAAGCCGTGGACCACAGCTTCCTTCTCACCAGTCGAAGGTTCAACGGTAGACTTTGTGCTTATATATACGGTTTTTACAGCATCATCCCAATTCACAGAAACACCTAACCCTTCACTCACGAAGCGAAGAGGGACAAATGTTCTTGTATCATTAAATAAAGCCTCCGTATCCATTTGCTTCGTTTGTCCATCTAATTCATAGGTTTTTTTCCCGATATAAATAACCAACTTCTTTCCGTTATGTGTAATAGTTGCGCTTTTGTTCTTGCCATCCCATACCACTTTAGCTCCTAAGGCTTCGCTTACGAATCGAATAGGTATTTGAGTTCTTTGATTAGCATCAACAAATGGCTGTGCATCAGGAAACGTGATTTTATCTCCATCCACCACTACCCTTAATGGCAATACGGCAGCGAATACAGAGAAGGTTGAGGCAAAAAAGGCAGTTATGATCAAGGCTGAAAATAACGTGATTATACGTTTCATTGGTTGATCTCCTTTCGATTTATAAGCTGGTTAATATTGTGCACACGATTTACCGGATAGTTGGCGCAGCCATTCGAGCAGCGATGGCAATCTTATGTTCTATTTCTCGATATTTAGCGATGGAATAATTTATCCCAGTGATTCTGCGGTTAAGCGTCTCCTCCATGCGCCTCTTCTCTGTTCGAACTTCCTCAGTCGCGCTTTGGACATCTCTTATGCCCGATTGTACGTATGACTCTCCATAACTTCTTCCTACTGTTGAAGAAACATTGCTGGCCTGAGATAAGGCGCGATTTATGATCTCAGCAATATTCTCTCCTCTGCGCTGAATGGTCCTTAACAAACCTTCTAATCTGTCTAGATTGGCAAGGATTTTGGCGCTTCTGGCTACACCAGCTGCTGCTACAGCAATTTTGGCTACTGTTTTTATGATTTTAGCTTTAATACTACTAATGACCTTATCTTTGAATGATTGTACATTGGCGATGAACTCGTCTTTTTTCTTCCGTATGGTTGATTTAACGCTTTCAAATATTTCAACCATCTTTTTGACCGCTTTATCTTTTAGACCAACCAATTTATCCCATTTGGCCTTCACATATACAATCGTATCAGCAACAAACTTATTGAAGCCATCCTTAAGATCAGTGAAAAATTTCGACACCGCGCCCTTTACCTGCTGCTGAAATTCTGCGATTTTACTGCCTATTAGATTTGCTGCTTTAATCGCATCATCTACTAGTCCTTTAATATAGGCTACCGATTCATGGTAGAAAGCTTTAAGACCCTCCGCAATATTTGCAACGCCTTCTTTTATCATCGGAATAAGCGTGTCTATGACATATCCAATGACATACAAGGCTAATACGGCTTTCAAGGCGCCTACCAATGCCGCAACCGGACCAACCGTAATGACCAGCGCAACAGCAGCTGCAGCGAATAAAATATGCTTTAATTCAATTCGTCCATCCCAAATTTTGAATATCTCCGTAATAAGCTGCTCCTTGATGAAATTAGGAACAACCTCTAATCCAACGGTTATATTGTGTACTAAATTTGCTACCAGTGCCCTGGATTGAGATTTCGATTGTATAAAGCTGCTTCCATCCTCCTTCATTTTCAGAGAAAACATCGAGTGATGATCCAACGATGCCTCACCTTCGGATAACGTATCAATATAAATGCCTTTTGTAGGATTCTTAAACAAAGCGGGTACAATATCATACTTATTCCGAAACTCGCTTATTTGGCCGTTCTTAATCATTTCATCAATATAATGTTTGTATTTATTCAGAACATCACCATTGAAGCCCGGAGCGTTAAAGGTGGAGGCGGATACTAGCTTTGCCCGCAGCTCATCTGGCAGAATAAACGATGAGTATAATGCGAGATTGCCCCCTAAGGAATGCCCCGTTAAATACAAATCAAAAATAGGATTTTTCGAATATTTTTGATTAAAATTATTCATATAATTTCTTGCATCCGCCTGCTGGCGTGACTCAAGCTCATAAGCGGTCGTGCCGTTATTTTTCCAGTCATTTCGATAGAGCGGATCCTCCAGTGGCTCGCTTCCCCTGAAAGCAGCAACCTTAGCACCCCCGGTTGTCTCCACTGTGAATGCAACGAATCCGGACTCTTCCTTACCATTTTTGGAATCCACATTTGTTATTTTCCAGTTTCTATATTCCGGTTTATCTAAATCTGCAAGCAGCTCATTCCAGTACTCATATTCATTTCTACCATTCAGCGTGCCGGGGAATCTTTCTTTAATCTTTTCTACACCTATATTGGTGTACTCGAACCTTCCGCCTTTTTTTGCAGTATAATAGTCAATTAAATCACCGACCGTAATTTCATTTTTATTCCGAGAATAAAAACGAGAGAGAGCTGTTTCTAATCCAGTAGAGTCAGTACCTTTTACATCTAAATATACAAGCTGTGAGATTTGCTTAAGCTCTATTTCACTAAGGGATTCGGACATTATGCTCCTCCTCTTTTCTCCACCCAGTTCGTACGGGTTTCTTCCCACCTGTCGAAATCTTCATTTATCTTTTCATCCGACTCTATAATTTGACCGTTTTCATCCAACTTATAGCCGTTCATTGTTATAAAATTCAATTTCCCTTCTTCTTCTTCTTCATTAGTATAGAAATTCATTACCGTTCTTACTGATTGTTGAGCTTCATTAAATCGAGCGTACGCATCTGGTGTAAGGTAAGCTATAATTACATCGCTTTTAACATATTTATTATCTGCGAGCAGTTTAGCAAATTCTTTATACTTTTCTATTTCGGACTCTTGATCCATCTTGCCTTCGCTGTCTACATAGCTGTCGCCTTGCACATAAATCGTAACCAACTGCCAATTCATAGGGTATAGCTCCAAAAACCGTTCATAGGACATATGAATATCCGAATGGTCTGGGTACATCATCCCTGTATCATTGCCGTTTGTCACTTTTACGTCGCCCCAAATTGTTTTAGCTAATTGTTCAATCGGTTTCTCAGCTGCTTTAGCCACCGCTTCATTTAAATAATCGTCATAGACGTTTTTTAAATCCTTCGTAATCTCAACTGCCACACGAATCGACTCGTCCTGCTTAGGGTAAACGATAGCCTTCAACGTATTGCTGTTCATGGTCCCCCAGCCGCCGCCAATTGAATCCAGTACAAACTCTTCTCCGTATTTCTCCTGAAGAGCCTCCAAAATTCTTTTCTCCGCTTTCTGATCCTTAGATTCCTGTGAACCACAGCCAATAAAACTAAACATCGATAACAGCATCATCACGCTAAACACCACCTTTTTCGAATTCAAATTCATTCCTCCCACACCGTTATGCCCCCTTCTATTACAAATCAAATTTTAGCTCTGGAAGCTGCAGCATGCTGTTCATCTTTGATTCGATCATTTTATCGAGCTGTGCGCTCATTTGTTCAGATAACTTATTCATGGTCTCCTCCAAAGCATCTGTAAAGTGATCCAAACCTGCATCCAGCATATTCGATAAGAGCTGACTGTTCGGATCGCTTACTACAAGGATGGATAATACCGCCTCTGTGCATCGATAAATGCTTTCCATCGTTTCTGCTGCATCTAACACCCTATTCTCAGAAATCGCAGCGATCCCATCAGCTAATTCATCGAATGCCAACTGATCTAATTTCTCGTTTATCTCATATCGCCAAACCTTGTATTTGTCCTGGACCAACCGATCAAACCGATATGAGATTTCAGCTAAGGAAGCTCTTATCTTCCCTGCATCCAATTGCTCTATTAGCATCAACAAAAAATAGCCTAAATGATCTTCAGCTTTTTGTTCCAAGCCCCCATTAGCGGCAAAAACATCCATTACTTCCGTGAAAGCCGGCGACTCATCCTCTGTGAGCGAATTCAGCTTTGAAAGTAAGATATAGATTTCACCTGGATCCCCTACGATAACCTTCTCATTTCGGTCAAACATATACCGGCCTTGAACATCATCATCAGAAGAGATAATAGCTGCTGCTTCATCACTTGGTTTCGCAAACAGATGCTCTTCCGCTTGAACACCTGCAGCCGAAATCAGGCTATTATAAGCGATATAGTTCTTAACCTTCAGGCTATCCCTTTGTTCGCTAGTCAATAGCGTGGCTATGCCAGGTGCATCAAATACAACGCCTCCAACGCCCCCCACTGTAGCTGCAGCATATAAAGCAACCGCGCCGCCTAAAGAATGCCCGACTACTGAACAAGCATAATCACCTTTATTTTTCCGTAGAAACTGAAATGCTTCTTGAAATACGCTGCTTTCGCCATTCAGGAAGGTTTGTAAATCCTCCATCCAACTCGAACTCTTGTATGTAAAGATAATGACTCTATCATCATGCTCATTTTTAAAGGAATAGGCTCCCGCGCCGTTAGATTTCATCTTATCCATAAGTTCGAGGCTCCCAATCGCCTCGTCCGCAATGACTTCATTGTACTGGTTTTGCAAATGCCTATAGTTCTCCAGTTCAGCTGACTCTGAAATATGGCTGACTATTTCCTTGATCCTGCGTTGTTTGTACTCGTCAGCAATATTAAATTCTACTATTGTGGCCAGCATCAAGTACTGTTTGTCAGTCAGCTCCACCTTAAGATCCCTCCACATTATTTCATATGAATACAATAGGTAAGCAAGGCAGGTCTGATTAAGCACCCTGCCTTGCTTTCTCATTATCTGCTGCGAAGCTTGCTTGCCATTTCTTGCTCGGCTTGCTGCTTGATGTTTGCGATTTGTGTAAGGTTTTTGCTTATGTTCTCTACGCAAGTAACCAATTCTTTAAAGCTAGGCATTAGTCCGTCAAATTGTTGAACAAATGCGGTTTGCGATTCACCCTGCCACCAACCGCTAACCGCATGAATTTCCTTCTGTAGTTGATTAATAAGTGTCTGAGCATTGCTTGCTTTGCTGCTAATTGACTTAGCTACACCTAGAGCTTGATCAGGATTAAATGTTAAATTATTTCCTGCCATATTTCTCACCTCCTTTCAAATGATTTCCTTCATTTTTTTTGTTTTTGTTTAAGCGCCTCTTCTGCGGCAAGCTTCGCTGCCGCTGCTCTTATCTTCTCAGCTCGTTCGTCATCGGCCCGCCTTACATCGCTCGCCAGTCTATCGACACTGTTCTCCAATCTAGCCAAACTGCTTAGCAATCGGTTGAATTCACTATTAAGTGATGAATATTCATCACGGAAAGTTGTTGATGCATTACCAGACCAGTAGGCCGCCGACTGCGCGAAATCACTTTGTAGAGCATTCGTTTCTCTCTTCGCATCATTGGTTAGATCGTTTATCTGAGCTGCGCTTCTTCTAATTTCAAACGGACTAATCGACATGGTTTCACCTCCACTTTAATCGCTAATAAATTCCTTCTACTCCACTAGTACCCATTTCAAAGCGAGGCACATCTCAATCCTGTAAATTTATTTTTGATAATAAAATAACCGTCGCCTTGTTCCGTATTTTTTTCTTGTTTGCCGAAAGGGAAGCTTACCGAATACAAATTTTGTTCCTTTATTCTTCCGAGAAGAATACCTGTCTGCTCTTCCCGAATTGCCTTCCCTAATGTATCCCAGTTGGAGGCTAAATCACTTGTATTATCAGCGGCAATAACAGCAACCTTCATTCCTCGTTCTTGTTTAATGATCCTCTCCAGCAGCTCGTGAAGACTGTACATATCGTTATTTGTTAATTCACTAAAGCGATCAATTACAAATACGATTTGATGCCATTCCTTCATTATCGCGGCAGAATCGCCGCCAGACATCCTGCACGCAAGCAGCTGGCTGCGCCGTTCATTCAGTTTTTCTTTCACACTGTCTGTGAAATCATTCATATCCTCCACACTGGACAAATCTGTAGTATATGGCTGATTCATAAGCTCATATATGCCCATACCAGAAGAATCCAAAGCATAGACCTCTAGCCCTTTCTGCTTTTCGCTTAGCAGCTTAATCCAAGAAACGAGCAGGGTGCTTTTACCGCTCATCGCCTCTCCCGCTATCATTAACACAGGGGTCGCGTGAAGATCGACAAATACGGGTTGAAGGTCATTATTTCCAAGGCCAATGGCAAGCCTTTCCGTTTCCCTGTTAATCTCCCGCATATCAAGATGTGCGGGCATTACAGGAATAGGTGTAGCTTGAATAACCTCTAGTCCGCCAAACATCTCTAACAGCTGCTCCGTGCTTTGTCCCTCATACTCTGGGAGGGAGGTTTGAAACTCAAGCGGCGGTTTTCCTCTAACTAAGCCTCTGCCGGCAGCCTTAGCAGGCTCTAAACCTTCTGTTCTTCCAACAATTCCGTCATACTCGCTTTTTTCTGTCATTTGAAAACTAATTGCCATCTTGAAATTGACTGAGAATTTGTATCTAACTAATGAGGCATTCGTTGCTGTCGCTACGATATAAATGCCGTATTTAAAGCCTTCTCTCGCAAGCAGCACCATTTGCTCATCAATCGCTTCATATGTTTCCGATAATGCAAAATAATTGTCGATTACGACAACAATGGCTGCCATCCCTTTTCCGCTCTTACGATAATCATTAAAGCCTTCACTGCCTGACTTCTCAAACTCTTCCTTTCTTTCCTCCATTATTCTAAATAGGAATAACATAAATTGATCGATCTTATCCTCTTGCTCCAGAGTCATTATTCCACCAACATGGGGCAGTCTCTCAAATGGTTTTAACGTGTTTCCACCGAAATCCATAATATAAATATGGACATCCTCTGGAGAGTACAATAGCGCCATAGACATGCACAACGTTTTTAAGAAGATAGTTTTGCCTGTTCCCGGTGTACCATAAACAAACAGATTGCCTTCTGCGGCAAAGTCCATTTCCAGCGGCTCTTGCCTTTGACCTCGCGGATCATCCATGAAGCCAATCGGTACTCTCAATAGCTTCTCCTGCTTGGCCCAAGCCCCCTTGCTGTAACCGTTTCGGATCAGCTTGTCAAAGAATACAATATTCGGAAGCGGGGGGAGCCAAGGTCCCTTTATCGGTTCAATGCCAAATTGTGCAGCCGTTCTCGTAATGTGCTCAACCATTGCATGCAATTGCGATGGCAGCTCATTTCTCGCTATTTTCTCTTCCTCCAGCGGATAAATCTGCTCGCTTCTCCCATTCAGTGAAACTTTAAACAGCCTTTTCACTTTGTTTTCGTTCTTTTTCAATTGCCCATTGGGATCATAATCAGCACCTGAATAAGCGGATTGGAACAGCTCGAATATTTCATCGTTTCCAACTTGTATGTATGCTCGTCCCGGTTCCTTAATCATAGCTGCATCTGGTCTTTTGATCACATCTCTGCTGTCAGCTTCATCCTGAACTTTCAAACAGATTTTGAACTTAGAGTTACTCCATATTTGATCATCTACAACTCCTGCAGGCTTCTGAGTAGCAAGAATCAAATGTACGCCTAGGCTTCTTCCAACCCTAGCAGTACTCACAAGCTCCTTCATAAAATCTGGCTGATCCTGTTTTAGCTCTGCAAACTCATCTGCAATCATAATGAGATGCGGTATAGCTGGCATCGACTGGTTGCCATTCTTGCTATAAAATAGCTTCTGATATTTATCTATGCTATTGACGCCGTACTCTGAGAAAATACGTTGTCTGCTCATCAGCTCGCTTTTTATGGAAAGAAGAGCTCTCGTTGTTTGATTGCCGTCTAAGTTCGTTATCGTCCCAACAAGATGCGGCATTCCTTTGAATACATCTGCCATGCCTCCGCCTTTATAGTCGATTAGGACAAACACGATGTCATGCGGGTGATAATGAATAGCTTGAGAAATAATGATGCTTTGAAGCAGTTCACTTTTTCCTGATCCAGTCGTTCCAGCTACTAAGCCGTGAGGACCGTATCCGGTTTCATGCATATCCAGATGAAGCGACTCTCCGCCAGCTCTTACACCGATTGGCACACTCATTCCCATAAAGGTTTTGTTTTTGACCCAATTAAAGAGCAAATCAACATCTGCTGCCGTCTCTGCATGAAGCATATCCATTAACGTGATCGAGGCAGGGAGCGCGAAATTCACACTAGCATTTCTAATGCGCAGCGGTGCGAGCATTCTTGCCGCTTGATCCAAGTCCTTCAAGTCTGCCTGGTCGGGCGTGAAGGCTATCTTCTCCCCCGATATACGGTCGGCCATTTCTCCGCTTTTTCCCTGCAGATTTATAACCGTTTTGCAGTTCATCGGGAGATAGGCCGGATTTGGCGCTATAAACAGAGTGGACACGCCAAGCTTTGCGCTGCCATTATACAAATATTTACTTATTTGCTCGTTTTCGAGCAAGGATACATCTTCAACAATAAAGAGGTAATGAGGCAGCGCACTCCCGCCAACACTCTTCATTTCTCTTTCCTTTATTGCCGAATATAGCTCTGATAACATTTGATGTGCCATGGCTTTGCCACATAATAAAAACCTGACATGGAATCCATCATCCCATATATGAGGCAAATATTTCAGCCAGCTCCATCTCTCCAGCCCAGCTTCGGACGCCAGCAATATGACTCTTACATCGTCATAGCCATGGTGGGTAACAATCTGCAGCAGCATAAGCCTGATGAGCTCGGATGTTTTTACCGCCTCTCCGGCAATGCCGCATATGTCAGAAGCCATCAAATCAATCGTGATTGGGACTTGAGGAATCTTCTCAAATTCTAAAGCAAGCTTCTGCGGTTCCATCAGCAGCGGATCTGTTTCAAGTACAATAGCTTGCTTGGTGTACTTGATTTTCAATTCAAGCGGAGCACTCCCAACCCCTATCCGCAACGAAAGAAAATCATTATAGGAAGGCGTTTTTTCCCAAAGCTTGTTATCTGTACGCATAATTCGTTGAACACATTCTGCCGGCTCGGGGTTCATCTCGTTCATGGCCTTTACTTGCTGCTCTCTTGCTAGAGTAAGCTCACTTCGTGTATCCGCAATGAATTGGAGATACTTCTCTTCTCGTTCCTTCTTCTTCCGCTTATATTTCCTAATCTGAGTTGTAGCTCCTGTAAGGGAAGCGATGAGGGTCATAATAGTCGTTGCAATGGAAATCAGCATGAACATAGACTGAGAAGTCATTGCGATCAATATCGTAATGACTAGCATGACCGCAGGAGGCAGCAACAGCCCAAACCAAGAAATATCCGGCTTCTCATTGATCATCGGCGGGTTTGGCACTTCAACCTCTCCCCGAGGCATATCAGGAAGAAACCTCGGTTGGCGACTGAATTCATTGTTCATCTATATATCCACCTCATACAAGTATTCTGCTTGCTTCTCCGCCCGATAAGGAGAGCCTATGCCAATCGCGTTTGTTGCAAAAATAAAGTTCGTCATCAGCAACATGCAAATAATCGGCACTCTCTCCGCAAATTCTTATACTGCTGCCTGTCTCTGGATCCATTCTGTAAATGCTATTGCCGTTCAAGCGATTTGCGCAGTATAAATAGCTGCCATCTGTGTTCATGCTGACTGCTTCTATGCGATCATAGACAGCGCTTAGGCCTGTTTTCAAATCAAACAGCGTCAGTTGATTTGAATTGCTTTTGTCAGCGAAAGCAAGCTTGTCGCCTATACGCAATATACTTGTCGCTACCGCATCACATATGGTTTCCTTCTCAGCACCTGTTTCATTGCACATTCTAATTCCTTGAGGAGATGCATAGTAGATGAGTCCATCCTCAATCAAGAAGCAGTCTACATGCTCGTCAATCCATTTCATTTCATGCTTTCCATCCGTCCTGCAGCGATACAATCGTTGATCATCCTCATTTATGTAGTAAATCCATTCATCGCTATATAGCAGCATATAACAAGGCTTATCTAATATCAGCTCTTCGTTCCGACTATCAATCTCCATCCTGCAAAGGGCATGGCCTCGCTTTTGATCACTGTAGTACAGATCATTTCCAACCTTGTTCATAAACCAAAATACGCCTTTTGTTAACGCAGCATGATGATTTGCGAGGTTAGTCTGAATCTCATTCGTACCGCTAAAGCTTTTGACGTCGCTAAGATAGAGCTTTTTGTCTGTTAATAATATCAACCCGCCATTTTGGATATTCGCATTCATTTAATCGCTCCTTCTCAAATGAGGGTGAGCAGCGCACCATGTGCAACGCCTTCTTCTTCCAACGTTTTGCTATTATTTAATATGCGTCCTAACGGCTCGGCTTGCAGTTTAACCTCTCGCCTTCTCGTAAGATTGAGCGCTTCTGAGAGCATCACTAGCAGCTCTTCAATATTCACGAACACCGGTACTCGCAAATCAATATTCTCCTTACTTTCTGTCTGGAAGGTTACCATAATATAGTCCATTTGGTCGTTTCCTTTCATCAATGCTTCACGGAAAGTATGAGCTTTCTTTCGCCAATGATCTGGTAATCCACATCTTTGCTTGCCTTCTCGGCAAGCTTCAAATATTTGGTTTTAAATTTGTATAAGGATTCGGCCTTGACTGCTACTTCAGAAACAAGCTGATTGGATTCAAAGTCCTTTCTCTCGCTGAACGCCAATGTCACTGTAAATGTATTATATTTGCCATCATTGGAAGTAAAGGTCATAGCATTGTCCACGCCTGATTGTCTCGTTACGTTCAATGTATCTTCAAACGCATCAGCAAAATAGTGTTTGAACTTGTCTTCGTCTATTTTCGCATCCAGCCCGCGCAGCATCTCATACTCGAGGCTTCTATCCTTGGCAGCACGGCATGCGTTAAAGAGCGCAGTACTGACAATGATCTTTTCCCTAAATACATTTGCCATTTCCGTCATGGGCTCAATCAGTATCGAAATGAGAATGACAACAAGCAGTCCAATCGCAATATTTTTCACAGTCTTTCCTTTCTTTCAATCCAAATAATAGTCTAGATCCTTATAATGCTTTAATCCGGTTGTGGACATCGAGAAGGATACAGGAACCTCCCGCTCCAGCTTCTTTCCCCATATCGTGATCGTTAACGGGTAAACCGCACTTATTTCTACTTGCAGCGGCTTGCCTCTTTGCCTGTAAGGTTTATCCGAATCCATCCAATTCGTATAAGCAGTATCATCATCTCTTCCGATTGCGTCCCTTGAATCCTCGTTGGTTACCTTTATTTCAATATCATGCGGCTTATCACGAAAAATAGGCCGTTCCTGCATCCTATCGAGTGCATCGTCATAATACGATTCCTTTAAGTAATTATCACTTGCCACAATCTGTGTGACATTATAGGTTTCTGTCACCAGCGTCAAATACCACGGAAAGAAAAAAGCCAAATTGATGAGCATCAAAATGCAAACGGATGAGAGTATTGTAATCAACACTGCTTTTGCTATAGCTTGCATTCCGTTACCCCCGGTTAATTAATCAGGTTGTTAATCATTCCTATCAATAGATCCCATACCTGTTTAATCCATGTTTCAAGAAAAGAACCCTTTAGAGTCGTTACAATAAATCCAATGATGACAATAACAGCTACCGTAACTGCAAGCTGTTTGATTCCAATTTCACCTGATTCATTGGAAATGAATGCTTTTATCTTTTTCATATGATATCCTCCTATTATTTCGTGGAATTACTGAAACATCTTCATTGAACTCAAAATAGTAAATAAGTAGTAGATCGCAATATAAATAATGAGAACAACGATAAGCACCAGCTGGATTCGAGCATTGCTTCGTTCTCTGACTTCCAGTTCATCTTCCAACGCTCTAATTCTGAAGCCGTCCAGCTCGTTTTTGAGATAGGCCATTTGTGATACATTGTCATAGCCCTTAAGCCTTGTTTCCATAATGTCGCAAAATTTAATTACGAAATGCAAAGGTACGCGCTTCTTCAGCTGCTTTAACGCGTATTCCTCTCCGTAATCAATATTATCCAGCATTACTCCAAGCTCCTCGGCTATATCGGTATTAGCGTTTGGAATATAATCCTTGATAACATCTGCAAAGTGGATATTGACCGATTTGGCATACTGGTAATAGACCATGCTATAAAATGCAGGAAAATCTAATGATATATTTTTGTTTTTCTTATCAATCAGCTTTTCTAATTCCACTACGGGATACAGCCAGCCGAGCAAGATGAAAATGGCAGATGTACATCCGAGCAGGATGTTTGCTTTCATTAGAAAGGCCGTTATCAACAATGCAGCAGTTGTATAAATGAGCTGATCGGTTCGGATTTCCTCGGGCATAATGGTGAGATCCAGCCGATCGATCATTTTTTTGAATCGAAGCCTTTCTGAGCTGCCCAGCACATATTTGACATAATTTCTTGCCAAATGCTTTTTCTGATTAGAAAATTTCTGTTTTACCAATGCGTTTTTTCTTTGTTTTATGTACATGCGAGCCCGTTTTTTTTGATTTCTGCTTACTGGCTTAAAGAGAGGGAAAAGGAGAACCTTCACTAAATAAAAGATGGAAAGCATGGCGAATAATTTCGCAAGGAGGATCATGATGTCCCACCTCCCGTACCTAAGTTGCCTTGAAGCACCTGGCACCTAGCAAAGCTTAGGCATATGACACTGATCAACACGGTATTGATCAACTTCCCCATATTGTTATACAACATAAACTCTCTGAAATCCTGAACCGATAAAGCGTAAAGAAAAAACAGAACAATAATGCCCGTCTTGAGCATAAAATCGCGGTTCATTTTCCGGAAAATACGATCTTTTTTATTATTAATTTCGCGAAGCACCGCATTCTCGTCCACGATGTCCAGAAAAATATCAGCCATGCCCTTTCTTTCGTTATATTCAAAAATAATCGCTTTTTTCGTAAAATTATCGAATTTGGGCCCGAGCTGCCTGTTGAGCAGCGTGATCGCTTGTTTGAAGGAATAGCCGTTATTGTCACAGTTGTCGATGAACTGCCGGAAATAAGGACGAATATTCACATGAATGTATTCATCGCTTTCCATTACTTTTTTGATGGCAACTAATACGCCTTCGCGGGCTAGAGGACAAATAATATCTTCAGCATCCATAATGTTATCCAGCCTTTCGGCCTTAATCGTTCTGGATTGCATGACAAAGAAGGTAAGAAGCCCGATAAAAATTGAAATCGTAACCACTACCGAGAGCGTTACATTCTGCATGAAAAAGACGATAAGCATCACCGTAATCGCGAAGCAGATGCATAACAAAGAGGTAAAGCTTTCAAGTGTAAAAGGCATATTGAAGTCTAGGATTAGCCCCTCTACCAACCGATTATACTTGGCATAAATATTTTCCTTCTGTCTCACTATTCGCTCTTTCTTTATTCGATCAACATAACGTTTCGTATTATAACGACCCAAATACTCTGCCAGCGTGTCGGCCATATCTAGAATGACTCTTAATGTGCCCTGAAAAAATTTCACATCGAACATGACATTGAAGAGAATGAAAGCAGCGGCGCCGAGCAGAAGGCTAATGATTAAAGCGGTAGTCATCGAATTCGTACACCTCTATTTCATCCTCTGTAGGATCTTTCGTGAAAAATTCAAAGCGGCTTCTTCTTATGCCTGCCTTTAGCATCATCTGCTGCACCTTCTCCGAAAGCTTCCCTACCCTCTTATGTGCTCCAACGATTTTTATTGTTTTTTTCGATCCATCGTTCTCTTCCAGCACATCCTCGCAGTCAAATCTGTAGATTTGATTAATAAGGGGATTTAAGCCGTCAGTCCCCAAAATTTCACTAATCGAGGTTACTTTCCTTGTTCCATCAGCCAGCTTTTCTTGGAAAATAACAAATTTAACTGCACTGCATATATTTCTAAGAGCTAACTCTGCAGGTTCATTCGATACCATGAGATATGCAGTCAAAAATCGGTATATCGCCTCTTTATCGCCCTCCGCATGCAAGGTAGTGAAGAAATAGTGACCTGTCTGCGCTGCTCGGAGTGCGGTCGCGAATTCACCTGGTGTTCGCAGCTCTCCTGGCCCTATCCAATGCGGAGATTGTCTCATCGCATTAATAAGAAGATTTTCCATTGTAGCAGGGCTAGAATCATCATCATCCGGCACCGATTCATACTGTAGAACGTCATTCATTATTCTACCGTGCTCACTGTCTTCCTCTCTTTGGATGAGTCTCATTTCTGATGGGTTCTCGATCGTAATAATTCTAGACAGCGGACTAATCTCTTTTACTAAAATCTCATTTAACGTCGTCTTTCCGCTTCCAGTCGGCCCTACTGTAATCCAAGATAGATCGGATTTAGGGATTAGGGAAAGCAGCTCATACATATTGGATGAGAAGGACTCATTCTCAATTAGCATTTTTGGGGAAATGCTCTTCTTGCTAAATTTCCGAATAACAAATGCAGGCATATCATAAGGAGAGATTTCCGCATGGGTGGCATTTACCCGAAAGCCCTCAATCGTTCTGGCATTCACCATAGGGATCTTAGGAGTGAGCCGTACCTTGGATACACCTAGAAGCTTGGAAATAATTCTTTCCATATGCTCTCGATCCGTAAAATGCTGGTCCCACTTGATCGATCTTCCGCCGCTTTCCACAAAAATCTGATCTGGACCATTTGCCCTTATTTCATCGATTGCAGGATCTTCCATAGCTTTAGTGATAGGCCCATAATGGGTAATCTCATCAGTAAGCGCGCTCTTAAGCAGAACGAGATCATAATGCCCTTCGACTGATGGCTTCTGCGAATCGACAAACTCATTTATATAGGACTTTGTCATTTCTCGCTTTCTAGCAGGATCGTTTTCTCGTCGATATGCATGTGTCGTAATTTTAGTTATGTATTTCTGGCATAATTCCAGTGCTTCTTCAAAAGTGATTGTCGTATATTTCGTATTCAGGTCCTCCATGCTTTCTTTCTTCTGGACCTGATGCATAACTTTCTGCTGCATGTCGCTAACTTTTCCACGTGTCAGCAATTTATGATCTCCCCTTTACTGGTCGGCCAGATGATCGGCCAGCTTTTGAATCTCTTTCCGAAAATGCTTATTTACAAGGGGATCGTCCTTTATGTAAAGCTTTCCTTCATGCGCGCGGGCCACTGCATCCTTCACGAGTGGCAATGCGGTTACGATATTAAAACCAGTTTCTTTCATCACCTTGTAATCAAACTCCAAGTTTTGCAAATTCATAAGTATGACACTCGTAAATTTCGCTGTGCTGATTCCTACCGACTTGGCATAGTCAAGCAATTTAACCATATTGCTAGCTGCCTCCATACGTTCTGTCGCCGTAAAAAATCCGATATGGGAATATTTCATAGCGCCAAGACAAAACTCAAGTGGCGGATTGTTCGGAATGTCAATGAGCACAATATCAAACATTTGCTTAAGCGTCGTAATGACACGTTCCACATTCTCAAACTCGAAATCGAAATATTCCTCGATCAAATCCTGCGGGCTGGGAGAAAGCAGGTAGAGCCGTTCATACTTTGTCAGTTGCAGTTCATCTCTGAAATCCACCTTATCGCTCTTGAGAACCTTGATTAGGCCATTTCCTTTCTTGTGGGGCAGCACATCTAAATACGAATACAAATTGGGATAGAAAACCTTTAAATCCACTACACATGTATTTAGACCCTTCTGAGATAGAAGATAGCCTAAATTACTAATGAGCATGGCATTATCAACAAAATCACAGGCCGGTATAAATCCCACTACACTATAAACAAGGTTGCTATCCTGCAGCTCTGCACCAACCAGATCTTTCGAGGATATTTTTTGCAATATGCTGTCTAAGCCTAGTCTCCTTTTTTTATCCACGATTCCACCTCTTTTTCCAATGTTGGCAGTTGATCTATAATGACATCGCTGTTTTTCCTGCTCAAAATGGTAATCAGAAATGACTTGCCGTCCAGTCCCTTATACTTCGCATAATTGTTAACCTGCTGACTGGTGCCTTCTAGGAGTAGAGCCCTCGGTTGAATATTTTGCAGAAATTCTCTGCTCTTCATGACCTCTTGCTTCTTATCCTCGTTCAGCTTCTGAACTTCTTTGTACACCTCATATATGGAATGGCTGTTCGAATTAAGCATATCCTTGACGATGATGCTATCAAACAGAACTTCTGTCTTCGTGATCGATGAAGCTGATTGTGAATAAATCGCATTTGGATTACCTCCCGCAGCTCCCGTATCCTCGACATCGAAGGATACCCGAATTCTCACACGGTCTCCAGGCATGAGGATGTCACCGCCCACCTCCAAGAAGTTATATGGAAGAGTCAGCACTTCGTTCTCTTCGTCCACAGAGTATAACCATTCATTTTTTTGCGGTCTTTCATTCACTAATTGATCCTTGTACAGAACGCTGTTTTGTCTGAGATAATATTTGGTCAATTTCTCTAATACTGAAGCCTTATCCTCCGCCAGCACCATATCTTCTGTATATTCCTTTTTAATAATTTTGTATTTCTCAATATTGTTCTCCGTCAATCCAACGAATGCGGGAATGCCGTCCTTCGGCTTTACTCGCAGCACCTCGACCACATCATTCGCATCCTTGCTTGCATTCGTGATGATTATATAAGAGCCGGCTATTACCAAAATACTAAATAATAGTGCTGCAATCCGTTTGAACATATGTCTGTTCGGGGATGCATTCTTCAAGGTGCTTAAATCCATTTAGCCTGCTCCCTCCATCAGTCTTAAGAGAATGTTTCCATAAGCGCGCTCATATTCTGTGCTCGTATGTACTAGCGGTAAATCCGATTCGATTTGCGAGTCAAAATCATGGCTGTAAGGCACATAACCTGCCACCTTCATTTCATAAGATAGGCTGTCAAGCAGTCCGGAAGACATAACCGTGCTCACTCGTTCAGGTGTAAAAATATCGTTTTGAAATCTTGAACGGTCATTGTACTTCGTAACGATAACTCTTGATTTCGCATTTAGGTACGAAATACTTTCATCATCAAGAACAGCCTCCATATTTCTCAAGCTGCTTAACACAGAATACAAATTATTTGGTACACAAAGGCCGAATACGTCTACATGAATCAGCGTCTCTTTGAAAGCTTTTAATAGATCAAAGGGCATATCTAGTACAACTAAATTGAATTTATTTCTTAGCATCGATATTAGACCAACCAGCTTCCCGCTGTTATAGAACTGATCAACGAGCTTGCCGTCAGCAAACTCGTATCCGAGTGCAGTAATCCACATATTCTCCTTCAAATAGAAGGCTGTAGTCATATAATCCTGCGGCCTGGCAAGTGTGCGGATAAGAGAGGCATTCATCGCCTCATCCCGCTTCGTACGTTCATGAAAGCTATTCAGATACATGTTCGTGCTTCTATAATCAATATCCATATCTACGATCATGACACTTAATCCGCGCTTGCTCGCTTCAGTCGCTACATTAATGACCGTGCTAGTCAAACCGCTTCCTCTATGACCAGTAACAGCTACAACACGGCTAATGCCACGGCTTATTTTTTCCAATTCCTTCGACAGACTGTCGGTTGCCGTTAATTCTGGCTGAAGCTTCGGCTTCGGCTTAAATCGATCTAAGAAAGATCCTTTCGTCTCGCCGCTGCTCTTCGTGTTTTTTTCCTTTTCTTTTTTCTGATTACCAGAACCATTTTCTTTCATTTGATCGATTGTCTGTTTGAATAATAGAGCAGGTATTCTTACGTAATCATATGTATTCATTTTGAAATTTCGATAAGTATGAATGAGATCGGCAAGCTCAGCTTCTTTCGATATGTCCTTCGTTACATAGATGACCTGTATTTGTGATCCATGATTGCTTCTCAGCCATTCCAGCAATGCGAGCAGGTCTTTCCTATCCTGCTCCGGCTGCTGGTTAAAGGCTTCATCTGTGATCAATATGCCTTCCAGCTTGGGATCTATGCTCTGGAGAAAATGCTGCGCATCTGCTAAACTAAGTCCGTTTTTATTGACTATGTCTAACTTTCCTAAACGATAATTGGTTATAATATCATGCATACCGTCAGACACTAGGACGATTTTCATTTGAATTGACACACTCTGACACACTCGCTTCATTTGAATAGTTTTATTGTTCTAAAATCTCATTAATTACGGTTTTCACTTTATCATCCACCTTTATCCAATTCAAAAATATCATACAAAAGTAATTACCAAATTACAACACATAAAACTGTAAATTAACATTTTTGATTGCGTAATACAGAATTAACTTTCCTTTTTTCACTAAAATAATTGTAAGTACTACGTATTTCTTAGTTTTTTTCTGATACTTTAGAACTAAATTCATAATTAATTATTACAAAGGAAATACAATTTGATTGATTGGACCTATTTCTACGGAACCACTTTGTCAAAATATGTTTCAATCTATTTGTTACATGATTAATACCCAAATATATGTATCTGAAACAACATATATTAGAAAAAATATATTTTTTCTTTAAGCTAACTATCAATACGAAAAAAAAGACGAGCAACACAAAGTGTATTTATCACTTTGCAATACTCGTCTAATTGAACGTTAGAAACTTGTTTTATATGATATATGGATTAGCTTCAATCGTTTCCGCTTTGGCGACTGCATCTTCTAATGTCATGCCAACAAAATTTTGTGCATGAAGGAAGCGTCCACTTTTCTTATCATCAACAAAGGCACCAACTGCTATTCCAGGAATAACTGTTGCAACATCGCTAGGTGCGTTCGGGCCTCCTAAATCGGTTCTGCACCAGCCTGGATCTGTAATATTAATCATTACGTTGGTTCCTTCCAGCCTTGACGCCAAATCCTTGGTGAATTTATCAAGAGCCGCTTTACTTGCTGCGTAACCGGATTGCTCAGGTTCATTCTTAATGCCGCTAGTCGTATTAATAACACGACCAAAGCCTCTTTCAATCATTTTAGGAATTAAACGATAGCAAATAGTTGCCATTGCAATAAAATTAATACGGAAGCTCATATCATAATCTTCAATCGGTGTTTTCCAATAATCCGTTCTATAAGCAATTTGTACGGCAGCATTATTGAATACGATGTCAACCGTTGTTCCTTTTGCTTCGATTCCATCAAGCATGGCAACTACTTCATCGTTATTGGCAAGCTCCGCTTGCACGCAATAAGCTTCGACACCGAGTGCTTTTACTTCTTCCTCCACTTTCTTCGTATGTTCCATATTTCTGCTGTGCAAGATCAGATTGCAGCCCTGCTTTGCCATAAAAATAGCGGTCTGATAGCCTACACCTCTGCTTGCTCCTGTAATTAGCGCCCATCTTCCTTTTACGTTTACCATTATAATCTCTCCCGAAAAGAATGATTTTTTTAGATCTATAATTTATAGCTGACAAACGCTAATTGACGATTATCAGGCGACCAGGAATTTACGTTGATCGTGCCCTGACCACCAAATAGCTTGACCAATGTCCGATATTCGCCGCCTTTGCTAGCCATTAGACGAATCTCTACGTTCTTATTCGCAGGATGGTCATTTGGTGCCACATCGTCTTTTTGGTAAGTGATATATGCAACGGATTCGCCATCTGGTGATACATGAGGAAACCAGTTATTGCTTTCATCGAAAGTCATTTGCGTCTGTTCACTACCGTCTGTGTTCATCCGCCAAACCTGCATTAAGCCCGTTCTCGTTGAATTGAACCAAATATGCTGGCCGTTCGGGGCATACTCCGGTCCATCGTCCAGACCCTCCGCATCCGTTAACTGTGTTTCCACCCCGCCAGTAACTGGAATCGTATAAATATTATAATTGCCGTTCCGCTCCGCACAATAAGCTAATGTGTCACCATCTGGAGACCACCCGTGTAAATAGCTGGGAGCCATCGCTGTAATGAGGACTGGATGAACGGGTTGTTCGCCTGTAAGTGGAAATACATAGATGCGTGACTGGCCATCCTCCTTCGTGTGATGGCTCACAGCGATGTGCGTATTATCAGGAGACAGCACATGATCGTTATTGCATTGATTCGCATACCCCGAGCTAATGAGAGTGCTTTCATTTGAATCAAGATCAAAAGAAAATAGCTGACCTTTGCTATTGTAAATAAGACGTTTACCGTCTTTCGTCCAGTTTGGAGCTTCGATCAAATAATTAAACTCAGCCAAAACTTTTCTTTCCCCGGTATGTACATCTACTGTTTCAAGAAAACTGGTAATGATATGCTCTTCGATCTTACGAGGTTGTTGTAAAGTTTTCATTTATCCACCATCCTTATTTGTTTTTTTACTTTGAGGTAAGTCTGGAATGGTCCCAATGCGTGAGCTCATTCATGAACACGTGTTTATATTTCTGCAAAAAAACTCACACTCTTTTGCATGAGTTTCGGATAACAAGACTGCAATCAAGCGTGATTTGTCTAATATCATCCGTGGGTTGCTCGATCTTGGCAATGAGTATAGAAGTCAGCTGCTTGAGCATATCGCTGAATTCGACTCGAACCGTTGTTAGAGCTGGATGGTGCTTCTCGCTAAGCGCATGATCATCAAAACCGATAATAGACATATCATCTGGAACCTGCAATCCATTTTCCTTCAAAGCACGAATCGCACCAAATGCTACGCTGTCATTCGCAGCAATAATTGCCGTTGGCCTTTCCACTTCAGTACGGAGAAAAGCATGGATTGACTCATATCCGCTTTGTTCATGAAAGCTGCCCGCCAGCACCCAATCTGGATTAACCTCCAGCCCGCATAACTTCATAGCCTTCAAAAAGCCCTCATATTTCGTCGGACCCGATAAACGGTTCATATCCCCGTTAATTACACCAATCTTCGTATGACCAAGACCGGTAAGATAAGCTACAGCCTGTTTCATACCAGATTCATTGTTGAAATTAGTGACAATGCGATTGGATTGTGTTGCTTCTGGATGCACTTGATCCACAACGCCGACAATGAAGCCTTCGTCAATAAGCTCCTCAATAAATGGTTCATGAGTAGCCGCTCCAATAAAGATTCCTCCATCAATACGACGCTGGAAAAAAATCTCTTTTACGTTTTTGATCGTTTCGGCATCCTTAGCATCTCGTATGATATGTGTAAGCACATAATAGCCATAAGCGGACGCATCTTCAATTACACTTACAATCATCATATTGGTAAGAATATCGCTGGACACATGTCCAGGCGCAACTAGGAATAATCCGATTGTTCGCGCACGTTTGCCAGCAAGCACCTGAGCAGATACATTTGGAAAATAATTATACTGCTTGATGACTTTCATAACCTTGTCACGTGTCTTCTCTGGAACGTTCGTGTAGTTGTTGATGACTCTGCTTACCGTGCTTCTGGATACGCCAGCAAGACGGGCGATCTCCACACTATTCATATCTGCCTTCTTCAATTATCGCTCAGCCTCTTTCGTAAACGCGCGTTTATTCGTTCATCATACACAATGTACAAAATCACTGTCAATCTTTTTTAGAAAATGTGTGAAAAATTTGTTTTAAACTCTAGGCTTTTTTGATTATGGTATCCACTATCCGCTAGAGAAATTCCATTTGCAGGAATTTGATACCTAAAAGGTTTAGCAAAGCTTTTCTTGACTTAAACTAATAAAATGTACAGTATCTAAACCTAATCAACGTTCGTAAGTTTATTAATATTTTACATAATTACGCATAAAGGAGATTGAAAAACCGTGCAAACTGCCAAGGACTTTTTGGTTAAAAAAACATCTATCAGCCCTAGTGTACGACACAATATTATGAATACGGGTATGGTCTTCCTATATTGTGATTATGCTGGTTTCGCTTCTCAAAATAATTATGGTGTTGCTTGCTCCATAGTCTACAACCGTACTATACATGTAACTGCTAAGAAACTAATAATAGAGCATGATGAAGGTTCAAATTACGGGGAATTACTTGCTATCGTGTACAGTCTTGAACAACTCACTACAGTATTGAAGATATATCAAGCGAAAGCCGCTATCATATACACCGATTGTAGTAGTATATCACGGATTTTATCAGAACATTACGTTCGGCATCCGTATTATGAAAATGCACGAGATAAAGTAATAGCTTCTTTAAATCATTTAAACAATATGTTCCCAAATGTGAAAATAAATATTAACTACATTCGAAAACATAAGAACAATAACCCCTTACATCGGATGGCCCATAATGCAGCTAGAAAAGCGGCTCATAATTGAAAACGGTAATGCAAAACGTTTAACAATAATCAAAATACCGTTATTTATTGAGCTTTTAAAAGCCCAATAAATAACGGGTATACGTTCGTTATTTATTTCGGAATAATCGCATTGTTCCGTATGAATGAACAAGCTTGCTTATTCATACTCCAATTATTTCAATAATTGCAATACTGCCTGTGGTTGTTGATTGGCTTGAGCAAGCATCGCTTGCGCTGCTTGGGTTAGAATGTTCGATTTAGTAAATTCCATCATTTCTTTAGCAATATCTGAATCTCTTATTCTGGATTCCGCCGAAGTTAAATTTTCAACTGCGTTTTCAAGATTATTTGCTGTATGCTGTAATCTATTTTGGAAGGCTCCTAATTTTGATCTCTCCGATGATATTTTCCCAATAGCTTTATCTATCTTCGTAATTGCTTCTTCTGCTTTATCTCTTGGGTCAATAACAATACTATCTATTTGTAAGTTTTCAGCAGTATATCCTCCAATTGTTATCATTAAAGTTTGACCTGCATTAGCGCCAATTTGCAGCGTTAAAGTTTCAGCATTGCTTAAAACTTCCTCATTACCATCGCTTTTAGCAAGCATTAATGAAGTAACTGCATTGCCTGAAAAGCCATTAATGGTGCGCAATCCGCTTGTATTATGACATAATATTAATTTCCCGCTTGCTAAGGATGCTGTGACGCCTACTCCTTCAGTTACTAACTTCCCGTTAATTTCAGTTAGCAAATCTGAAGATGAATAAGTACCAGCGGAAAGAATTATTGATTTAGGAACTCCATCAACTTTAAAATTGAATGTGTCATTTTTACCGGAAATGATATCAAGTCCATTTGAAAGGTCTACGCTCCCAAGCACTTTCGTTGGAGTGCCTGGTGTAGGTACACTATGCCAAATGTTGTCCAATAATGTGGTTAGTGCATTCCCACCAAAGTTATTCATCAAATTCACATTAGATGCTGTTAATGTTAAAGTGCTGGTTGGAATCCACGATATACCGCCATAGGTCGCTTTAACAGGTGCCCCCGCTAGTGCAAGCTTATTATTTATATCCATTGCCAATGGTGAAGTAGCAGGATCTGCACCGTATGGAATATTATATGTATTCGCTGCTAGCGTTATAGAATAATTCACACCATCCAAATCAAATGTTAAATTATCATTAACACCAGCAGTAATTGTGATGGAAGGTGTCAAAGGTGCCTCGCCTGATATGGTATAGCGATCAACAGTTCCTGACTGGGAAGAGATTAATAATGAAGTAATCGCATTCCCAGCAAAGTTATCAATGGTATGTATTCCGTTCGAATTATGGCTTAATTCTAGCTTGCCATTTGATAGTGCGGCTGTGACACCCGATCCTGTTAATTGCAAATTAATAGCTGTCAGTAAAGCAGAAGAAGTATATGTTCCAGTAGCGAGTGTCACTGATGTCGCGATCCCATCAACATCAAAATTTAATGTATCATTGCTACCTGCTGTAACAGTCAAACCGCCACTTAGATTTATATCTCCTGAAATTTTTGTTTTAGATCCTTCTATCAGAACAGTTGATTGACCAGAGTAAGTACCATTTATCAATGGTTTAGTATTAAACTCTGTCTTATTCGCAATATCGTTTATCCCTTTTTTAATTTGTTCTATTTCGTCTTGCAGCATTTGTCTGTCTTTGTCCGTTAGAGTATCGTTTGCAGCTTGTACAGCCAGCTCCCTCATTCTTTGTAAATTAGGATTTTGTATTTGTCCCAAAGCATCTTCTGCTGTTTGAATCAGGGAAATCCCATCGTACGCATTACGAACTGATTGATTTAAACCTCGTATTTGTGCTTTCATTTTTTCAGATATGGCTAATCCAGCTGCATCATCAGCAGCCTTATTTATCCGAAGACCAGAAGATAATTTTTCTAATGAATTAGATGTTGCCTTATTATTTTTATTTAGTTTATTGAGTGTATTCAATGCCGAAATATTATGTAATATTCTCACTCGTATTTTCACCCCTATATTTACTATCGGTAATCTCAGAAAGAGAATTTAGTTATAATTACCCATCTACTAAATTCATGAGTAAAACCCTATAAAACCATATTTTTCTTCGTTAAAATACCACTTCTTTATCGTGTATTCGAATACTTTTTAACGCTCTAATTCTTACCTTCAATAAAATAATACTCCACGTAATTAAAGTTGGTAATTCTAAATATAATAATCAATATCAGAACTATTTTTTTCGCTTGTGTTTTCTTTCCTTTGTACTTTTGTTGTAATTATCGATTTACAAAAATAATATAAAGTTAAACTAGCAACAATAATATAACTTAACTTAAACATCAGATTCTCATACCTTAATTTCCAACCAACAAGATTATCATTTTCAGTAAAAAATTCAGCTAATAGGAACGCATATGTATATAAAGCCAAACACCACAACAATATAGTAACTATCATTTTTCTTTTAAAAATATCTTTTATTGTAAAAATAAGTTGGTATAACGATAATAAGATCGCCACTATAGAAATTGTCCTTTCATCAGCAATTCTCTGGTTTTTGTAAAATAATATCAGAATAATAAACGTTATCAACAATGTTATTGCTATTGAGTAAAACACCCTCTTCGAAATAATACCCAATTCTATTGACTTTGTTTCATCATTACTTAATGATAAAAATACTGTTAGCAAATAACTAAATATAATAATATATAAAATGAGTCCAAACCATGAATTCAAAACTATATTAACCTCCTTTAGCTACTGTTAAATGCTTGATGTCAAAAGAACAAAATTTCAAAAATAACTCCAAGGAATTAAGTGTTTTATCACTGCTATTTGATTTACTACATCCTTTCTACAAAGAAAGTACATCTCCTGGTAATGTAAAATGACACTATAAAAATTAGTTTTTCTGTAAACAAAAAAATCCACTCCTTTGATGGGGACGAATACCCAATAAAGCAGTGGATTTATCATTTACTTAGAGGATGTTAGTTGGTTAAACAATTAGTTGTTTGGATATCAAATTGTTCTACCTACATTTCCACGAATTTAACATATCTACTCTCAGCTAACCTTATGCTCAATCCGCAGCTTATCTGCAACCATCGCAATGAATTCGCTATTAGTTGGTTTAGACTTGCTAATATTGATCGTGTAGCCGAACAGATGGCTGATGCTGTCGATATTGCCGCGTGTCCAAGCGACTTCAATCGCGTGGCGGATAGCGCGTTCGACGCGGGATGGTGTTGTTTTGAATTTTTCCGCGATTGCTGGATAAAGCGTTTTAGTAATCGCGCCTAAAATTTCGATGTTATTGTATACAATTGTAATCGCTTCACGCAAGTATTGGTAGCCCTTGATATGAGCCGGCACACCAATTTCATGTATGATGCTTGTAATATTCGCATCCAAATTTTTCCCTTTGGCAATAGGCACAACATTAGATTTGAGTGTCGATGAGCTTGTCGTGAAGCTGCCCGAAGATGAATATGTAGGACTACCCACAAGCTGCCTAATCCGATTTGCAAGAATATCCATATCAAATGGTTTTAGAATATAGTAGGAAGCGCCAAGCTGAACTGCTTTTTGTGTAATATTTTCTTGACCAAATGCAGTTAACATAATGATCTTCGGCATCGGCGACAGGTTCATTTCTTTCAAGCGTTCAAGAACTCCAAGACCATCCAAATGCGGCATAATAATATCAAGGATAAGTACATCTGGTACCTTTCTTGCTTCCTCCAGATGTCTTAGAACCTCTTCCCCGTTATACGCGACTCCACTTACACTCATATCACTTTGTTCGGATATGTATTCCGATAACAGGTTAGTAAATTCTCGGTTGTCATCTGCTAACAATACTTCGATCATATGCAAGTTGTGGTCCTCCTCATATTGATATTCATGATTTCGCTCATTAGTTGTCTGTGTTAAAGTTTTCGACATGGGAACTTGAATTCCTTCTGTCGAAAATTATTTTTCTTTATTTTTTCTCAGCATTTCGTTATAATTAATAATTTGTTACAGATGTTGCTATCGTTCGTTAAGGTTCGACAAAATTCACATGTTCAGCTGTTCCTTCGAACTTATTAATTAGCTTCTTATAAAAAAGGTCTGCCTCGGCATTTTAGGCCAGGGCAGACCTTTTATCATTAAGCTGTTTCACCTAAAGTACCGTTCGTTGACTTCAGAAGCACTCCCGCGTCTTGCAACATCCACTCAATAAAACAACCGTAGCCTGATGAAGGGTCATTAACAAATACATGAGTTACTGCTCCCACCAGTTTCCCATCTTGAATAATGGGGCTTCCGGACATCCCCTGAACAATGCCGCCTGTCTTACTCAATAATTGCTTATCTGTGATCTTTATAACCATTCCCTTTGTTGCAGGTCCTGTTTGTTTAGATACATGCGCGATTTCAATGTTGAAGCGTTCCACCTTCTGTCCGTTTACAACAGTCAATATTTGTGCGGGTCCTTCTTTGACATCCTCGGCAAAGGCTACAGGCAGCGACTGATCACTATAGCTATGAGTAGGAACCTCGTTCATCTTGCCGAAAATGCCAAATGGTGTGTTTCGCTCAACATTCCCTAAAACCTTGCTCTCTTTCACGAAATGGGCTCTTTTTTCTCCCGGTTCCCCGCTTTGGCTTTTATTTATGGAAGTCACGCTAGATTGTAATATTTGGCCCTCACCAACTTCAATGGGCGTTTGTGTATCCATATCTGTGATAACATGGCCTAATGCTCCATAAACGCCCTGATCCGGTGCATAGAAGGTTAATGTACCCACGCCTGCTGCTGAATCACGTATATAGAGACCCAGTCTCCATGCTTTATCCTCTGCGTCAAACACAGGAGTTAATTTCGTTTGACTGAGACGACCATCCCGTTTATAGGTAACATCGAGCGGTTGCTTATTAATGCCTGCTTGCTCACTAAGCTTCGCAATTTTTTGAACTTCATTAATATTTGATCCGTTGATCTTTACAATTAGATCACCAAGCTGCAGGCCAGCAGCTTCACCTGGTGATTTCTTCATTCCATCACTGCCCGTTACTTGATGATGACCAACAACTAAAATGCCTGATGATTTAACTTTTACTCCGATCGTCTGACCGCCTGGAATTACACGCAAATCTGGGACAACGTTAACTTTCACCGTCTTGAATGGAATTTTACCAAATAATTTCACTTTCATTTTCGTATGACCGCTTTGATTCGATTGCAATGACAAAGGCTCATTCAAATTGACCGACAGAGAATTGCTGCTTGATCCGTTAATTTGAAGCATTTGTGGGTCGACCGTTACTTTTGCATGAACTGGCACTCCATAATGCAATCGTTTCAGCTGCCCGGAGAATAAACGAAGTTCATTCGGGATAGAGGCAAAATGTTGAAACGGAGTAGAGGCCCCGATCATGCAAATGAATATAACGAGAACTAGGCCAAACCATCGCTTCCTTTGACTGGAGTTCAATGATTTCACGCTCCCTGTAATTCCATCGCATGACGTTAAAGGTTAAAGCGCCAGTGGCGTACCTTTAAGTTACCCTCACCCGTTTGTTTTATGTCCACAAAATCATTCCCTGAATGGGTTCCATTACGCTCCCTTTTGTCTATGTGCCAAATCAAGCATTTCCTGAGCATGATGTCTTGTTTTTTCCGTTACTTCCACACCGCCAAGCATCCGGGCAAGCTCCTCTATTCGTACGGAATCAATTAATTCAGCTACAGACGTAGACGTACGAGCGCCTATAACCCGCTTGCTTATTTCATAATGGTGATCCGCCATACATGCTACCTGCGGCAAATGTGTAATGGAGAATACTTGGCATTTCTGGGCAAGCTGTGACATCTTCTCAGCGATTGCTTGGGCTGCCCTGCCGCTAACCCCAGTATCTACTTCATCAAAAATTAAGACAGGAACCTGATCAATTTCAGCAAATATACTCTTTAATGCAAGCATAATACGCGACATTTCACCACCGGATGCAATTTTATTAAGCGGCTTTAAAGGCTCGCCTGGATTGGTTGACAGCATAAAAATCGCTTCATCCATTCCATTAGCGTGCAATCGTATATGCTGTTCTTCGCCAGAGCTCGTAACCGTTGTATCCAATTGAACTTTAAACTTAGCTGCTGGCATTAATAATTGGCCAAGCTGCTTCTCAATCGCTTCTGAGAGCCTCGCTGCCGCATGCTCGCGCAGCTGTGACAGCTCCCTCGCTAATTCAAGTGCTTGATTATAAAGCCGCTTCTCTTCGGCGCTAAGCTCTTCAAGCAGCTGATCACGATTCTCGATCTTGCCGTTTTCTATAGTAGTGCGCTCTAAATAAGTCAATATGTCAGGAATGGTCTCTCCATATTTACGCTTCAAGCCATTTATTAAATCGAGTCTGTCCTCCACCTGGGAGAGCTGCTCTGGATCTGATTCTATGCCATCGCGATAATCGCGTAATTGAAAAGCCGCATCCTCTGCTTGATAAAATGCAGATTGAAGCTGTTCTAATAAAGGGCTTAATTTAGCTGCATCATACGTTTGAATATCAATGAGCTTGGCTACAGCTTTGCTCATGGCATCTAATCCTTTGCCGCCGTAAAGCAAAGAATATGCCTCAGATACAGCGTCCATTCTTTTTCCTGCATACATTAGCTTGCGCCGCTGTTCAACAAGTAATTCATCCTCACCCGGCTTAAGCTTCGCATTGGATATTTCTTCGATCTGAAAACGATATAGATCGAGCATTTGCACATTGTGTCTTGCCGAATTCTCAAGCTCGCGCAATGATGCTCGTGCCTGTTGAAGCTGACCAAAAATAGAAAGGTACTGCTGCTTGCGCTCAATTAATAAATCGCCGGCAAATAGATCGAGCCATTCTAAATGCTGCTCCGTGCGAAGCAAAGATTGGTGCTCGTGCTGGCCATGAATATTAACGAGGAACTCGCCAACCTCACGTAGCATAGTCATCGTTACGAGCTGTCCATTGACACGGCTGCTGCTCTTGCCATGTGAGGACAACTCACGCCTAATTACAAGCATCTCTTCCGAGGAGGCTCGTACACCAAGCTTGTTCAATACATTCCACACAGGATGGCTGTGCGGCAGATCAAACATCGCTTCCATCTCTGCCTTGTCGCAGCCGTACCTCACCATGTCTGCGGAGCCACGTCCGCCAACAACTAAGCTCAAGGCGTCAATTAAAATTGACTTTCCCGCTCCTGTTTCCCCTGTCAACACATGAAATCCATTATGAAAAGTAACATTCACTTCTTCAATTACCGCTAAATTCCGTATCGATAGCTCACGCAGCATGGTTTAATAACCCCCCTAATTTAGTAGCTCAAGTAATCGTTCGACAACTTCTCCGCTTTGTGTTTTGGTCCGACAAATGATTAAGATCGTATCATCGCCGCAAATCGTCCCCATCACTTCTGTCCATTCGATATTATCAATTAAAGCTCCGATTGTATTAGCCGTTCCCGGAGAACATTTCATGACTACTAAATTATCTGTGTAATCAATATGCTCGAAATGATCCAACAGCGCTCTCTTCAGCTTATGTATAGGGTTGGGGCGCTGATTATCTTGAGGAATAGAATACTTGTACTTACCTTCAGATGCAGGAACCTTGATTAGCATTAATTCCTTCATATCGCGGGATACGGTCGCTTGTGTAACCTGCATGCCTGACTCGCGCAATGCTTCAACAAGCTCCTCCTGTGTTTCAATCACTTGCTTCGTAATGATTTCCTTTATTCTAAATTGTCTAATCCCTTTCATACAAAAACCTCCATGAGTCATTCTGCGATATCAAACGTTATTTTTCTTATTACTTTATCCTTAGCGTCAACAAACAATATACCCGCACATTCAGGCAAGAGTAAAGCGTATACGAGAAGCCGATCACGTACGCCGCTTGCCGTCCAATCCATTGGCATACGATCTCGAGCTGTCTTCACGATATACATACTATTATCCATTTCCGCAATATAATCAATATATAACCGGCTTCCCTTTCCGAGCGGTACGCCGTCCAGTTCAATATAAATGGGAACTAAATGCTTAGAAGATTTGACCTCATATCCAGCCTGTTCCAGAATGATAATATTCTCGTCATTTGCCATGAGCTCTGCGCCCTTGCCCAGCTTTAAACGATTCACACTAGCCGGCTCATGCAGCCAACGATAAAAGGCTCTTAATAGCCATATAACGAGTATGCCACCTGCAAGAAACATGATAAGCCAATCTCCATAAGCTCCCACGAGCATCCCCCATTCGCGAATGGTATCTTAATATTAATTGTTCGCGAAGATGGAGGCATTTTCCTGTTTCTTTCATAAGCCGAACGTTTGTTTGCTTTTCTACAGTTTAACAAAAAATCTATGTCTCTGTAAAGAAAAAAGATGCCCATGCAGTTAAATTAACTGCTTGGCATCCTTCCTGGTGCACTTTTTTATTTATTCGTCGTAAAAGTCTCACTGGCCTGCTTGACCAGTTCACTTATAGCGTTATCATCTGGAATTAGCAAATTCGGCTCTGCCGTCCATTTCCAATAAGCTAAAAACTCTATATTGCCCTCGCCGCCTGTAATAGGAGAGAACGTTACATCCTGCAATGAATATCCTAATTCTGCTGCAGCAGTCAGAACAGTTCGCAATACATCTCTGTGTACAGCTGAATCACGGACGACCCCTGATTTGCCAACCTTCTCACGCCCAGCTTCAAATTGAGGCTTAATGAGCGCTACGATGCCAGAACCAACGGAAAGCAATGTGGACAAAGCTGGCAATATAAGCTTTAAGGAAATGAAAGAAACATCAATTGAAGCAAAGGTAGGTGGTGGACCGGTTAAATCTCCTGGCTGCGTATAGCGGAAGTTGGTGCGTTCCATAACTTGAACACGCTCATCTTGTCTTAATGACCAGTCCAGCTGATTATAACCAACATCAATCGCATACACATAGGCTGCCCCGTTTTGCAATGCGCAATCCGTAAAGCCGCCCGTCGAAGCACCAATATCCAGCATCACGCGATCCTTCAAATCAATATCAAATTTCCGTATCGCCTTCTCAAGCTTTAATCCGCCGCGGCTAACATAAGGGTGCAGGGCGCCTTTCACCTTAATGTCCGCTGTACGGGGAACCTTCATTCCGCTTTTATCGACGGGCTCATCATTTACGAGCACAAGCCCAGCCATTAAGGCAGCCTTTGCCTTTACCCTGCTATCGTAAAAACCGCGCTCTACGAGGAGCACATCAATTCGTTCTTTAGCTGTCGTTGTCATCTTTCTCCTTCGACTGTTACTGCTGCCCAGTAACTCGTTTGATACGGCGTGGCAGCATGTTCTTAAGCTCTGCAGCTACCCTCTCGGCTGTTAGACCCACTTCTTGCCTTTGCTCCTTGATAGACCCATGCTCGATAAATTGATCAGGAACTCCGATAATGCGAACTGGAACTCCATAAATTCCTCTAAGTGAATAAAATTCAAGTACTGAGCTGCCAAAACCGCCTAGCTCTGAGCCTTCCTCAAGCACGATCATGTTCTTGCCTTCGGAAGCGAGCGTTAAGAGCATCTTCTCGTCCAACGGCTTAATGAACCTTGCGTTGACAATTCTCACATTCATTCCTTCGCGCTTCAGAAGCTCAGCTGCTTCCTCAGCAACTTGAAGCATAGGTCCGATGGCCAAAATAACGCCTGAATCGCCTTCACGAACCGTCTCCCAAGAACCGATTGGAAGAGCTTGCGGATTCACTTCCATTTCAACACCTAATCCCGCGATACGCGGATAGCGAACAGCAATCGGACCATCGTCATAATCAACCGCAGTTTTGAGCATTTGTCTAAGCTCATTCTCATCCTTAGGCATCATAATAACTAAATTCGGTATATGTCTGAGGAATGCTATATCATATACGCCATGATGGGTCTCGCCGTCTGGCCCTACAAAGCCGGCGCGGTCAATTGCAAAAATAACGTTTAAGTTTTGACGGCAAATATCATGTACAACTTGGTCGTATGCACGCTGCAGGAAAGTGGAATAAACAGCAAATACCGGCTTCATGCCTTCAATGGCTAAAGCAGCCGACATCGTGGCAGCATGCTGTTCAGCAATACCAACATCAATCATACGGTCAGGAAACTTATCTGCAAATTTGAGCAATCCAGATCCACCCGGCATTGCTGGCGTAACCGCAATAATTCGTTCATCCTTCTCAGCCAATTCAATTAACATTTCACTGAATACATCAGTATATACGGGAGGCCCAACTGCTTTCAGAACTTGGCCGGACTCAATTTTGTATGGCGTAATGCCATGCCACTTGAAGGAATCCGCTTCAGCAGGAGAGTAGCCTTTCCCTTTGACTGTCAATACATGAACGAGAACAGGGCCCGGCATGGAATCCGCCTGCTTCATGATATCAATTACTTGCTCTACATCATGACCGTCAACGGGACCTAAATACGTAAATCCAAATTGCTCGAACAATATGCCGCTTACGAGCAAATATTTCAAACTGTCCTTGAAACGCTCTGCAGTCTTGGCAAGCTTACCGCCAATCGCAGGTATTTTGTTCAATAATTGCTGCAGCTCGTCTTTAGCTTTATGATAATGACGGTCTGTACGAATCTTGCCTAAATAGTGATGCAAAGCACCAACATTGGGAGCGATCGACATTTCATTGTCATTCAATACGACAATTAGGTTCTTCTTCTCATGTCCAATATGATTAAGTGCCTCTAATGCCATGCCGCCTGTCAACGCACCATCACCGATAACAGCTACCACACGGTTTTTCTGGCCTTTGAGGTCGCGAGCGAGCGCCATACCCATTGCAGCGGACAACGAAGTGCTGCTATGACCGGCTTCCCATACATCATGCTCGCTTTCATTACGCTTAACGAAGCCGCATAAGCCTTTATATTGACGCAATGTATCAAACCGATCCATACGACCGGTTAAAATTTTGTGAACATAGGATTGGTGCCCTACATCAAAAATAAACTTATCATCAGGACTATTAAATAAATAATGCATGGCTAGGGTCAGTTCTACAACTCCCAGGTTGGGAGCAAGGTGACCACCCGTAACGGAAAGCTTCTCAATAAGGAATTGACGAATTTCATCTGCCAGTGCTTCTAGCTGTGTAATTGTCAAAGCTTTCAAATCTTGAGGTCCGTTAATCTGTTCAAGCAGCACGTTACTTTCCTCGCTTTCGTGGACAGCTCATAATTGCTGGCTGGCCCATGGGCATCTACATTTTTCCTATTATAGCATAGCGATGTCTATTTCCCAACAACTAATAAGAAATGATTACGCTCTAATGATCACGTTTGACAAGATAATCAGCAATTTCAAGCAATCGCTCAGGCGCTTGAAATTGTGCTTCAAGCACAGCAGACTTCGCTTCTTGGGTCAGTCTTTCAACCTGTGCTTTGCTTTCTTCAAGCCCGATAAGGAATGGATAGGTAACCTTATTCTGCTCTACATCGCTATTTGTTTTCTTGCCGAGTTTCTGCTCATCTCCGATCAAATCCAATATATCATCTTGAATTTGAAAGGCTAACCCAATATTGCGTCCGTAGCGAGACAGCAGCTCTAGCTGCTTATCAGTCGCTCCACCAATACGGCCGCCTGCGGTAACCGAAAATACGATGAGATCGCTTGTTTTATGAAGATGAATATATTCAAGCTCATCAATGGATGTGATGCCTTGTTCACCTAACATATCGGCGACCTGACCACCGACCATTCCAGGTGCTCCCGCAAGTTTAGCTAAATCTTCAACAATCGCAAGAGCCGTATCCGCAGGAATAGCGCCTTGACGCGCTGCTTGCGGTATTAAATGAAAGGCATGCGTTAGAAGAGCATCTCCAGCCAATATCGCCATGGCTTCACCGAATATTTTGTGATTAGTTGGCTTGCCTCTACGGAAATCATCATTATCCATAGCTGGCAAATCATCATGAATCAAAGAATAGGTGTGAATAAACTCTACAGCGCAAGCAATCGGGATAGCGGAATTTCTTGCTTCTGGTTTTCCGTGAACAGCTTCGGCAGCCGAAAGCACAAGTGCCGGACGAAGCCGTTTGCCGCCTGCTTCAAGTGAATAAAGCATCGCTTCCCTTAGACGCATTGGTACATCCCAAGCGCTTGGCAGCGAAATTCTAAGCGAAGCTTCTATAAGCTTCGCGTTTTCCGATAAATATGCTGATATTGCGGTCCTCTCGCTCAAGCTTATTCCCCTTTATCATCGTTTACAGCCGCAAACGGTTTTTTCTGGAACCCTTGCTCAGTTTCTATAAGTAATTCTATCTTGCGCTCTACTTGCTCCAGCTTGCTTCCGCATAGCTGTGACAGCTTCATTCCTTCTTGGAACAAATCAATTGCCGTCTCCAGAGGAACATCGCCGTTCTCAAGCTTTGTGACGATTTGATCCAATCGTTCCATTGCTTGCTCAAAAGTAAGCTCGCTATTATTCGTTGCTTCCATTGAATTGATCTCCTCTCAATGACCATACGTGACAATCTAGCTGACCGTCCGCTACCTTTACTTTCACAACATCCCCGAGCTGAACTTCACTAATCGATTTAATTAACCGCTGCTCATTCTCGTCATAAATAAGTCCGTAGCCGCGACTCATGACCTTAAGCGGACTAAGTGCATCCAATTGCCTGATCGCACTTTGCAATCTTAATTTCTTTTCCTTGACGGTCGCATACATCGCCTGCTCCAGAAGCTTGGATGAGCCTTTCCAGCGTTTTGCTGCAAAAGCTATTCGTTCTTCCGGATTGTGGCCTGCCAGTAAGGTTTGAAGCCGTGCGAGCTTGGAATAGCCACGCTCGGCAGCACGCTTGGCGCGCTGCTCAAGCTGCTCCTTCAAACGATCGAGCTGCTGCGCTTGATCCAATAAATATTTGCGCGGATATAAGAAAAAAGGTGAGCGCCTTATACGCTGCAGCTGCTCCTTATCATCCTGCACGCGATACCGCACTGCTTGTACCAGCCGCTGCTGCTGGCGTCTCAATTGCTGCTCCAGCTCATTAATATGAGGGACAGCAAGCTCGGCTGCGGCTGTTGGTGAAGGTGCTCTTAAATCCGCTACAAAATCAGAAATAGTAAAGTCAGTCTCATGTCCTACCGCACTTATTATCGGAATAGCAGAACTTGCAATGCTGCGGGCAACCGACTCTTCATTAAATGCCCAAAGCTCTTCCAATGAACCGCCGCCGCGTCCTACAATTAATACGTCGGCCTCGCCAAATCGGTTCATAGCCTCAACTGCTTTAACAATAGCAGGTGCTGCTTGAGAACCTTGTACAAGCACGGGATACACATAAATTGGAATCAATGGATAACGGCGGCTCAAAGTAATAATAATATCACGAACTGCAGCTCCGGTAGGCGATGTGATTACTCCAATCGCACGTGGAAAACGTGGAATGGATCGCTTGCGCGATTCAGCAAATAGTCCCTCGGTATCCAATTTACTTTTTAATTGCTCGAACGCTAAATAGAGGCTTCCAATTCCGTCGGGTTGCATACCATTTACGTAGAACTGATAATTGCCATCTCGTTCATAGACAGATATGCTGCCTCTAGCAATGACCTTTGTGCCTTCTTTCGGAATAAAAGGAAGCCGCTGATTATGTGAGGCAAACATAATGCACTTTAATCGGCTGTCCTTATCCTTCAGCGTAAAGTACATATGGCCGCTGGAATGGTGAGTGAAATTTGATATTTCGCCGCGAAGCCATACATCGCCTAACAGCAAGTCAGATTCCATCTTCATTTTGATATACCGATTTAATTCTTTAATGGAATAAATACGCGGCTGATCCGCCATGCCAAACGTCACTCCTTGATTCCGTTTGCCCGTTTTGCAGCTGTTATCGTATTTTTCATCAGTAATGTGATTGTCATCGGTCCAACTCCGCCAGGCACGGGTGTAATAAAGCCTGCCGTATCTAAACAATCATTAAAATCGACATCGCCAGCAAGCTTCCCATCAGGCAGACGGTTAATACCGACGTCAATGACGATAGCTCCCGGCTTGATGAATCTATGATCAATCGCTTTCGCTTTCCCAATAGCTACAACAAGGATATCCGCTTGCTTCGCCAGCTCTTCCATATTAGCAGTACGCGAATGACAGATCGTAACAGTCGCGTTCTCGCGAAGAAGGAGCATAGCAACCGGCTTGCCGACAATATTGCTTCTGCCAATGACTACAGCATGCTTGCCGGCAATATCAACACCGCTGCGCTTGATAAGCTCTATGACGCCAGCAGGTGTGCACGGCAACAGGCTGTCGTCTCCAATTACCAGATTGCCGACGCTCTCTGGGTGGAAGCCGTCTACATCTTTATCCACTCGAATAGCATCAATGACAGCTTTTTCGTTAATATGCTTCGGAAGAGGCAGCTGTACAAGAATTCCGTTAATTGTCTCTTGATTATTCAATTGGTCAATGACAGCAAGCAGCTGCTCCTCGCTTGTATCAGCTGGCAGGCGATGCACCTCTGAATAGAATCCGAGCTGCAAGCAAGCTTTCTCCTTTGAACCAACATAAACCTTTGAAGCAGGATCCTCACCAACAAGAACAACTGCAAGACCAGGAGTGATCCCTTTTTCTTTCAAAGCAGCAGTTTCCGTAATCATTTCCTCACGAATGAGGTCAGAGATTTTCTTACCTTCAATGATTTGTGCAGACATTACGCAATTCTCCTTTTGCATCGATGTATGAACTCGTTTTCGTATCTCGTTAAGACTTTAGCTCTTCTATTTCTTCCATTAATTTACCTAGAACCCCGTTAACAAACTTCCCGGATTCCTCCGTGCCAAAATGCTTAGCCAGCTCAATAGCTTCATTGATAGCAGCTTTTGGAGGAACATCGTCACGGAAAACCATTTCATAACAAGCTAGACGCAACACTTGACGGTCTACTCGCGACAACCGATCTACCTGCCAGCCCGTCAGAAACTGTTGAAGCATTCCATCAATGGCTTGCTTATGCTCCATCACGCCAAGTACGATCTCGCGCGCGAATTCATCTGTTCCGCCAACCTCTGATGGGTCAGCGCCAATTTCATTTTCTTGACGAAGCTCGTCCATCAGCATATCAACAGCATCTGATGCAGAAACCTCGTTCATTTCCATTTGGTATAGGCTTGATACTGCTATTTCTCTCGCTAATCTTCGTTTCATGTGACCTCCGCGGCAACTTTATAGCCGAATATATTGATATCTTCTTGCTCTATGCTGTATCCAAAAAAACCTATGATCTCCTCCCTGCCCCGAATAAGCGGCTATCCGGCTTCCGGAGTACGGAGGAGACCACAGGATCATTTAAAGGGTCTAAATCTGTCTAACAACGAATACCAGAGCCGCTGCCAAGGAAAAACAGGTTCATTGTGCAATTCTTTTTGTTTGCCGATCCAATAGCCAATAAAAACGAGCAGCCCTACAAAAAGCATGTCCCAAAAGCCGACAAACAAATATAAAAATCCAAAAAACAACCCCGTCGCGGCGCCAACAGCACGCTTGCCATAGATTGCCCAGAACTCCCTCCACATCAACAAACTCACCTCTATTCCACGCGACTCTTGAACGCGCCCGTTTGAATGATGTTTGCAACATAAACAGCAACATTCGTAACAGGAATTCCAGCAATATCCTCAACATGCTCTTTCACAGCTCGTTGAATCTCTTCCGTCAGTACAGGAATGGAGCTTTCCCCATCCACTACCGCACGAATGACGATTTCCAGACCAGCATCAGTAGCTCGAATGCGCACCCGCAAATCTTTGACACCACGCTGGCGTGAAGCAGCCTTGAGAGCCAAGTTCTCGATGGTTTCCAAAGAAATTCGAATATCACCGAAATCTGTTCTTTGATCAATGGAAGGAGCTGACGCTGATCCCCGTTGAAGCGATACAATGAAAAACCGCAAGCTAATAATAAAGAGGATGACACCTACAACTGCAAACGTAATCTGAATGGAATCGAGACGATATAACTCACGCACTACATCGTCCATCATACTTTTATTTATCCAACCAAAGCCGATGCTAAGCATACATACAGATAAACATAAGATTACGATGCTGTACAAAAACAAAAGCAGCTTGTCCACGACCTTAATCAACGTAGCGTCTCCTCCTGTCTAGCCGAATGAAAACCCCCTTGCGCCGAGCGGCATGCCCATTCACGAGGGGGTTGTACGGAATTAAATTAATCATTCATTATCTATTTGACTCTTAGGTTCTGCTCTTCTTCTTCCGGCTTATCTGGCGTCTTGAACTGCACATCGTGAATATGTACGTTCACTTCAACTACGTGGAGTCCCGTCATCATCTCGATAGAGCGTTTCACATTGCGTTGAATTTCCGAAGCGATTTCCGGTATACGGTTTCCGTACTCAACGATAATGGAAACATCAACCGCAGCTTCACGCTGGCCTACTTCAACCTTAACGCCTTTAGATAAGTTTTTGCGTCCAAGAAGCTCAACAATGCCCCCGGCGAATCCGCCGCTCATTCCGGCAACGCCATCCACTTCAATCGTTGCTAATCCAGCAATGACTTCGATAACTTCCGGTGCAATTTGAATCGTACCAATGTCCGTTTTCTCAAACTCCGCAGCGATCGTACTCATGATGGTTGTACACCTCCTTAAAGTTGCGCGTACCTTGGCTTGAAGGCCTAATTATAAACTGCATCTTGTTAATATACTATAACATTCGGCTTGAAATATGACAAACTATACTAGTTGTTCATATCTTTATTGTTCATTCATTCTGGAGAGTTAATATCGTACTCCTCAAGGAACTTGATGTCGAAGTTTCCTTCAACGAACTTGGAGTGGTTCAGAAGCTTTAAATGGAACGGTATGGTTGTCCGAATGCCTTCAATAGAAAACTCAGACAACGCACGCTTCATCCTTGCAATGGCTTCATCACGAGTTGCGCCCCAAACAATAAGCTTCGCGATCATGGAATCATAATGCGGTGAGATTGTATAGCCGGGATAAGCCGCGCTGTCTACGCGCACGCCTGCACCGCCGGGTGGCAAATAAAACTGAATCATTCCCGCAGAAGGCATGAAATTCCGTTCGGAATCCTCAGCATTAATTCGGCACTCAATGGACCATCCGTTTATTTTCAAGTCGCTTTGTGAGAAAGAAAGCGGATTGCCTTCAGCAACTGATATCATTTCCTTGATTAAATCCACATTCGTAATCATCTCAGTCACGGGATGCTCGACTTGAATACGCGTATTCATCTCCATGAAGTAAAAGTTGCCATCCGGTCCTAGCAAGAACTCCAATGTACCTGCTCCTGAATAATTTACAGCCAATGCAGCACGTACAGCAGCTTGACCCATTCGCTCGCGAAGCTCTGGAGTTAAGATTGAACAAGGTGCTTCTTCCACAAGCTTCTGACGACGGCGTTGAACTGAACAATCACGCTCGAAAAGATGAACAGCATTGCCATGCTTGTCCGCAATGATCTGAATTTCAACGTGCTTCATACCCGTCAAATATTTTTCTAAATATACGCCTGCGTTGCCAAATGCTTTCTGAGCTTCCTGCTGTGCAGCCGTAATTTGCTGAACAAGCGTTGTTTCATCTTCAGCAATACGAATGCCTTTGCCGCCGCCGCCTGCCGTGGCCTTAATAATAACAGGGTATCCAATTTCTTGGGCAATGATAATAGCCTCATCCATGCTTTCAACAAGACCGTCTGAACCCGGAATAATCGGTACATCAGCGGATTTCATTGTAAGCTTGGCTATCGCTTTGTCGCCCATTCTATTTATCGCATCCGGAGATGGCCCGATAAACGTTATGTTGCAGGACTCGCAAATTTCTGCAAAGTCAGCATTCTCAGCAAGAAAGCCATAACCGGGATGGATTGCATCACATTCGGTTATTGTAGCAACACTCATTATATTTGTTAAATTCAAATAGCTGTCTTTAGATGCTGTCGGTCCGATGCAATAAGCCTCATCAGCTAACCGAACATGCAAGGAATCGCGATCAGCTTCGGAATAAACAGCAACGCTGCTAATTCCAAGCTCGCGACAAGCGCGGATTATTCTAACCGCGATTTCACCACGATTTGCAATTAGTATTTTGTGAAATTTCACGTAGGAACCCCTTTCAAACGAATGTTTCCCTGTTCGGACGTTCATTCACTTCTTTATTCTGGCTTAACAAGAAACAAAGGCTGTCCATATTCGACGAGCTGTCCGTTTGTAACAAGTATTTCAACAATTTCCCCGTTTACTTCTGCTTCTAGCTCATTCATTAGTTTCATCGCTTCCAGAATGCAAACGACGCTCTTCTCATGAACACGGTCGCCAATTTTCACGAATGAACCAGCTTCTGGTGTCGGCGAGCTGTAGAATGTGCCAACCATCGGAGAAACGATCTGATGCAAATGATCAGTCGAAGGGCGAGCGGTCGGCTCCTGCGCTGCTTGTTGCTGTTCTGCTTGCGCAGAAGGCTGAGCCACCATAGGTGCAGGGGCGTATGTATGCGTAATTGGGGCCGCTTGCACATTCACCACTTCTGTTTTGCCAGGCTTACGTATGAGCAGGCGTGTCCCTTCGTTTTCGATTTCCAGCTCATGAACGGAAGTTTGATCAACCAATTTGATCAACTCTTTGATCTCGCTCAACTTGAACATGAATATTTTCACTCCTTAAATTTGCGATTGCAATATGACTTGCTTGGCATTTAACATTATTTTGTATCGATGCCAACAATCTATCCAAAACCTTCACATAACGTTTAACATTATATCATAAACAAGCGTGAACACGAATCATTTTTTACATATCCATGTATGATCACAAAAAAAGCCCTGCCTCTGACAGCGTTCAGCTGGCAGAGACAGGAACTTTAAAGCAAGCAAGCTTGAGCAGACTATTCGTTAATATAGCGGACGGATACTTGATCCGCGCCCACTTCCATTGTGCTCATCACGAGTTTAATGATTTCAGCAGCCTGTTTCTTCTCCAGCTTCGCGCTAGAGACGACTACCTTGAAGTTATCGCTTTCCTCGTCAACAATCGCAATCTCATATTGCTTCATTAGTTCCGTTTCTAATCCGGTTATTTTCGAGTTTTTCTCCTCCAGCTGATTAAGCTCTGCCGCTGCGGCAACTGAATCCTCCGGCTTATTTTTCACTTCAGCAATCGTCGCCATGATCCGGTTCTCGGCTTCAGCATTTTTCAATTCCCGCTTCGCCAGCAGCTCGCCGAAGTATCCGCCAGTTGTGTGGCCTTGCGCCTCCCATTGCTTTAAGGCTTCCTTATCTGCATCGCTGAGCAATGAGTCATTATCAGCTGGCTGCATTTCATTTATAACGAGTCCATTGCCGCCTGCTGCCGCTTCAGTAGCATTCTGAGCTGCCTTATCTGTTTGAGAATTGTCTGTAAGCACATCTGGTGTGCTCGTATCCTGCGTGAATAAGTAATACGCTGACAGCACCACCATTAAGCTAAGCATTGATACGAGCCATACCGTTTGTCTTTTCGTGTTCATGTGAACACCCTCCCCAACTTTTCATTTTTTATTGTTTGCTTGGTACAACTGAAATGCGGTTTATTGGAACATTTACGCCCTTCTCGACAGCGCTGATTATGAGGCGTCTGACTGTTATATTTTCCGCTCCCTTTGCGACAATCAGAATACCGCGAATATGAGGGCTGATCGTTTTGGTTACAATTGGCTTCTTTTCCCCCGATACCTCATACATGACGACTTGGCCATCTTTTGTAATCGAGGTAATATGTCTGCGGCCTCCGTTACGATCATTTTCATCCGTTATGGATTCTGTTTCCTTCACATCTTGCTTAACAATGATTTCTTCCGTTGAATCAACCGTTACAAGCACATTAACTGTTCCCACGCCTACGATTTTCTCCAAAATCTCCTTTAATCTGGTCTCAAGCGGATGCTCAATTGCTTCAAAGAGAGATCCTGATGATGAGTTTCCACTATTCCAAGCAGCTTGTGTCTGAGGGGGCGGATTAGGATCCTGTACTGACGGTTCAACTTCATTAAAGGTGAGAAAAGAATTCATAATCATCAGCGCCGCGCCAATTCCGCCAACGATCAGCAGAATTCGCAGCGTCCTTATACGCTTCGGGCCGCCGGGTCCGCCGCCAATCGCTGATTCTATGCTATCCAGCCATTTGGCCACCGCGCCGTACCTCCTCTCTAATTAAACATTTCAACGGGAAGTTTTTTGCTCCAAGGGCTGCCGTACTACAATTTGGTTAGCATCCACGCCCCAGCCTTGTACAATTAGACTGCTGATTGCAGCAGTCAACGCTCCATCCGCTCCAGTCCAGTTGCCGTCGAGACGTTCTTCTCGGGAACTGTCCATTTCCGACCCACTAGACTGCTGCATTCCTTCATTACCGCCGATTTGACCCATCTCCACCTCAACGATGACCGGCAGCACATCATCCACCGTTTTTCCCTCTTTGCTTAACTCGCCTTTTTGCTCAGCCGCTTTCAAATTTACCGTCACATTGCCGATGTATGGCGTTTGCTTACCGGACAGCATCACCCACTTTAATCCAACGTCTACCGAATCTACAGTCGCCTTCGTTCGCTCTATCAACTCGCTGCGGATCGAGGCTTCCAATGTTCGTTGCATAAGTTTTGCAGCTTCCAGACTTCGCTTCTCACTCATCTGCTCTGCGTTTTGTTGTATTTCGGCTAGACTGGCCATTCCCGTTTTGCTTGTCATTTGCGACTCGCTCCACTGCTGCATTCCCGCATCCAGCTTAGAGCTGACATCACTTTGAAGCAGCTTCAAAATCGGAGATAATATAGTCAATAGAATGAATAGCCCGACCACCAGACGCGCATAGCGCTGCATCGATTTGTTAGGAAGCAGAAGCTCGACAAGCACCGCGAGCAAGATTACCGCGATGATGTCTCTCAGCCAGTCGCTTAACCAAGCAACCACAGCATCACCCCCTCCTTCATCGCACCATCAGCGAAGCATTTCCCGCTGTCAGAATAATCGTAACCGCAAGGAAGAACATGAGGCTGACAGCAGCGAGCGCTGCAAATACAAAAATCATAGTTTTCCCTATCGTCTGCAGACAAGTTACGATCGGCGATTCACCTAGTGGCTGCATTACCGCAGCAGAAATATTATAAATAAGAGCTAATGTTAATATTTTGATAGCAGGAAATACACTTATGAATAATAAAATGATGACGCCTGCTAGTCCTATTGCATTCTTTGCAAGCATGGAAGCTGAGATTACGGTATCCGCTGCATCAGAAAACATTCGTCCAACGACGGGCACGAAGTTCCCGGTAACAAACTTTGCTGTACGCAGTGTAACCCCATCCGTTACTGCACCTGTAACCCCTTGTACAGAAACAACGCCGAGAAATATCGTAATTAGTCCACCCAGCACATAAACACCTATCGACCGCAGCAGGTTCGCCAGCTGTGTCACTTTGAATTTATCAGATAAAGCACTAGCAATATGAAGAACGGCAGAGAAGAACAAGAGTGGAAAAACGATCGTGTAGACAAGTGTTCCGATTGCATGAATCATGAAAACAATGAGCGGATGCAGTACGGATACCGTTACGACATTTCCCATCGATGCGAGCAGCGTGAGCAGGAGCGGCACCATTGCAAGCATGAATTGAACCATGCCCTCAATCGCCCCTTTGGCATAGTCGATGGCGACATGAAAGCTATTGACTGCAATAATAATCAGCACCATATAGGTAATCGAGTAGGCTACTTTGCTGACCGTATTTCGTTCAAAAGCATTTTGCAGCGTTTCAAGCACCATACTGAAAACTGTCAGCATCACGATTGTAACGAGCAGCTTGCCGTTATACAGCACTTCATGCAAGAAGTATTTGAGCAGCCCCTTCAGCATGTCGGTAAGCTTTAGTCCTTTGCCTCCTGGAATGACCATTTCCATGAAGGTCGGAACACGCTGTTCTGGAAAATATCCGCCGTATTCGCTGCGAAGCTTATTCCAATACGATTCGACTGCATCCGTTTCTAATCCCGTTAGCTGCTCCGTTGTTAGCTCTTTGGAGATTTGCTCACTTTGGAGCTGCTGATCTGCGGCTGGAGCAGCTGCATTCCCAGAAGCAGCTCCCGCGAAGCCGTAGCTCACATTCGGAACAAATGAGAAGAGAATGACAGCAGCAAGGATGAAGAGCATGAGCTTGGCCCGTTCTTTTGCGGAAGTGGGATTTATCATGCTCTCAGCTCCCATTCGGCAATAAACCAATCACCGTCTCGACGATCACGCTAATTATAGGGACGGCCATGACGAGAATGAATATTTTGCCGGCGAATTCTATTTTTGAAGCGATACTCTCTTGTCCAGCATCTCTCACGATTTGCGCTCCGAACTCCGCAATATACGCGATTCCGATGATTTTTAATATGGTTTTTAAATAGATGGACGGGATGCCCGATCGAACCGCCAAATCCTCCAGCACCGTAATGACGATCTCGATTTTTCCAATCAGATACAGGAAGATGAATATGCCTGTAAAAGCAGCGAGTAAGAAAGCGAACATCGGCTTCTGCTCTCGAACGACAAGAATGAGTACAGTTGCCAATAAGCCCAGCCCGACAATTTGAATCATTTCCACTACGCTCACCTGCTTGCCAGCACGTCCTAATGAAGACGGCTACTGGAACAAAAATATCGTTTTGATCTCCTGAAACAGTTCATTGAGAAGCCGAATAACCATAAACAGCACCACAACGAAACCAATTAGTGTAACCCAATGCGCCATATCTTCCTTCCCCATCTGCTTGAGAATCGAGTGTATCATTGCGATTACAATTCCGATTCCAGCAATTTGGAATATGGCGCTCACATCCATGTTCATCTCTGGAGCACCCCATTACACCATCAAAATGACGATCAGCACAGCGATCAAAATCCCGAGACTTTTCCACATTTTCTCGTAACGTCCTTGATCGTCTCTCGCCGCGTCCTCCTCTGCTTTCAGCTGCAGTAATGCTAAACGAATATGCTTCATTTGGTCTTCCTTGTCGCTTATCCCAAGCGTAGAGCCTAATCGTATGAGTGCTGCCTTCTCATTGCCGCGCATAGATGTTGCATCCCAATGCAGATTAATTGCTTGTTCCCAGCTTTCGCGAAAGGTAAAACTTTCCGTCTCTAGAATGCCGCTCGCCGCTTTGCGAAATAAGGAAGCCAGCGGTTCAGGCGTTGCGACGGCTGTTCTTTCCAGCGCCTCCGGCAATGGGGTGTGCCCATAGCCGATTTCCGTGTCCAGCCGCTGCAGTGCATGCGCTAGCTGACGCAATTGACGGGGACGCTCGGCAAACCTTGCCGCCTGCTGGAAACCAATCATCGTGCCCGCGAACAATATGAGTATCGCGCCAAGCAGCTTAATCACGGATCATCAGCTCTAAGCCTTCCAGACAAAGCATGCACGTTATCTGCAGCCGTTCGGCTAGAGGGCTGTACGGCCCGTCCTATTGCATCTGCCGGCACAACCCGATGCATGATTCCCTGATCTGTCCGTTTAAGCTCTACCACATAAGTAAAAGCGCCCTCGTCAAGCAGCTTGCGTAGAACAGGTCTCCCTCTTGCTTCTTGCAAATCAAATGCATGGGCTGTTGCAACTACGCTGATCCCTGCATGGCTTGCTTCTCGAATAGCTTCCCCGTCTTCCGGTCTGCCGATCTCGTCCGCAATCAGTACCTCTGGAGACATCGAACGCAGCAGCATCATCATCCCTTCGGCTTTCGGACAAGCATCCATGACGTCTGTTCGCGGGCCGACATCGAAGGTAGGAATGCCGCGGACGCAGGCTGCAATTTCCGAACGCTCATCGACTATTCCAACCTTCCTGCCCTGCCAATTGCCCGCTTCAGCGCTCGGCCATAGGCCGTAGCTTACAGATCTAGCAATATCGCGTACAAGCGTCGTCTTTCCTTGCTGCGGGGGAGCCAATATGAGCGTAGAGTGTAATGTTTTCCTCTCGCGGTCAATTAGCTTAGGCAGTAAATGCGAACTAGCTCCTATTACCTCTCTAGCAACCCGAATATTGAATGCTCCGATATCGCGAATGCCCCTGACTACACCGCTGTCCAGAATGGTTCTGCCGGCAAGTCCAATCCGATGCCCTCCAGATACGGTAATGAAGCCTCTTCGAAGTTCTTCCTCCATTGCATATAATGAGTAATTTGTAATACGCTCCAGCAGCTTGCGACAAGTATCAGAAGAAGGCTTGTATGCCCCATCCGCAGACTGTCTCAGTGTGCCGTCCTGCATCATAAATCGAGATTGTCCCCGAAATCCGATCTCAAGCGGCCTTCCTTCTCGAATTCGAATTTCCTCTAGCTGTTCTTGCATTTGTTCAGAGAGGCGTTCGAGCAATGTCTTAAGTTCCGAGGGCAATAAATGCACGACACGTGCCAGCATAGTATCCTCACTCCCAGATGTTTGTCCTTCGTAGTTCCTATTTGTATGCATGCGCACCAAAAATATGACTTCATACTCGACTTAGTTACTAGATTGACAGACTATTATTTTTTCAAAATGCCGATCATCAAGCAGATAACACCTGCCCCAACCCACAGAAACTTAGCAGGAGACAGCTTGTCAGATAAACTGACTAATCCAACCGTAGTCGTTGCTATTAAGATGAGCGGACCTACTAACGCCAGAGAAGAATTAACAATTAATGCTTTGTCGATTTGATTCAAACGGAGCATAAGCAGTGCAGCGCAAATTTCAATGGTTCCCGACGTGAGACGGAGCGATGCCATAGTCAATACAACTTTATTAAGCATGTTCGCAAGACCTCCCTTCAGTAAAAGGTTTATGGCTTATTCATATGCGTGCTTGTCTCTATTTCATACCGATTCATACCGGACACCTGCCCAGCAAACGCAGCATATAGTAAAGCACGCAGACGAAGATTAGAAAGGCGGTACCGATTATATGCAAGCTCAGGTTATATCAAGCGTTAATGAAGCAAGCTCGGTTAGGTTTCACCATAAGACGGCCATTATAGTAGATGTGCTGCGCGCAACGAGCACGATCGTAACGGCCATCGCTTCCGGCGCCTCATGCGTCATTCCAGCAGAAACGGTAATGGAAGCTCGAGCTTTGCAGCGTGAGGGAGATTTACTTGGAGGCGAGCGGTTTTGCAAAAAAATTGCCGGCTTTGATCTGGGCAATTCACCTGAAGAATACACAGAGCAAGTCGTAGGCGGCAAGCGTATTATACTAACTACTACAAATGGAACAAGAGCTATTCATAAATCAATGCGAGCGGATCATATATTAATTGCTTCGCTGTTAAATGCGGAGGCTTGTGCAAGATCAGCTATTGAGCTAAGAAGGGATATCGTTATTTTGTGTGCAGGCAGCCATGATGAATTCGCTATTGAGGATGGTTTATGTGCGGGGCTTGTTTTAGACAGGCTTCACGATTTAAGCTCTTTCCCGATAGAAATGGATGATTTCGGCACAGCCATGCTAGCTCTTTATCGCAATCGCGCTCACCAGCTGAAGGATACGATCCAGAGCGGATTAGGCGGAAAACGATTAATTAAGCTTGGCATGAAGCGTGATATCGAGGCTTGCTCCTTCGTAGATATTTATACGGATGCGCCTAGATTAAATGGGGATCAACTAACGCGGGCTTAGGTTTCTTCGATAAAAGGGCTTTAACGTAAAAAAGAAACCTCACCCTTGTTTCAATTGAATGCTTGAGGCATCCATTTAACAAGGGTTGGTTTCTTTTGGTTACATACGACTAGAAGAACTAACGGCGATCTTGCGGGCCGCCTACAAATACTTGCTCAGCCGTATCAAGGCCATATGCGGTATGAAGTGCGCGTACAACGTCATTCAACGGCTCCGCTGCAATGACGCATGAACATTTAATTTCCGATGTGCTTACCATTTTAATGCTTACTCCCAGCGAAGAGATTGCTGCGAACATTCTCGCTGCAACACCTGGATTGCTGACCATGCCAGCGCCTACGATTGATACTTTAACCAAATTTCCTTCAGAAGTCGTTTCACGGAAAGGAACCGCTTGGCGATTACCTTCGATGACTTCAATCGCTTTATCCTTGTCGTTGCCGGACACTGTAAAGGAGAAATCGGCTTTGCCATCCTGTACACCGCTCTGCACGATAATATCAACATCGATTCCGTTGTCCGCTAAAGCGCCAAATACGTTAGCCAGAACACCCGGAACATCCTCAACGCCCATAATACTAATTCGAGCTACATTCTTGTCAAACGCGATACCGCGAACGACCACGCCTTGCTCCATGACCGCTTCCTCCTTCACACTTGTACCTTCATTATGGGTAAAGCTTGAGCGTACTACAAGCTTCACATTATTATGCTTAGCGTATTCTACTGCACGCGGATGAAGTACGGCCGCACCCAGATTAGCTAGCTCCAGCATTTCATCGTAAGAAATTTCACTTAGCTTTCTTGCATTTTTCACTACGCGCGGATCTGTCGAATAAATTCCATCCACATCCGTATAAATTTCACATACATCTGCTTCCATTGCAGCTGCCATTGCCACAGCCGTCGTATCTGAGCCGCCGCGGCCTAGCGTCGTAATTTCGCCATCCTCGGACATACCCTGGAAGCCGGCAATAATCGCTACATTTCCCTGCTCCAATGCTTGAAAAACACGGGTTGGTTCAATATTAGTCATTTTCGCCTTCCCATGCACCGCTTCTGTCCGAATTCCCGCTTGCCAGCCTGTAAATGAAACAGCTTTAGCTCCAAGCTGATGAATGGTCATCGATAGCAAAGCAACCGATATTTGCTCACCTACTGTAAGAAGCATATCCATTTCGCGCGCCGGCGGATTTGGATTAAGCTGCTTCGACTGATCGATTAAATCGTCTGTTGTATCTCCCATTGCAGAAACGACGACAACGATATCATTGCCCTCTTGCTGCCTCTCAATTATACGCTTCGCGACACGCTGCATCCGTTCCGGCGTTCCAACGGAGCTGCCGCCAAACTTCATCACTATCAACGACAAAGCTGATTCACTCCTAACCTGACATATACATACAAGACAATATTATACCACAACAATTAGAATCGTGGATATGTATGCGTACAAAAAAACCGTCCGTTAACAACGGACGGTTTCTGCAATTGGTATACTATGCGCGCGAGATGTATTTGCCTTCGCGTGTGTCAACCAAGAGAACGTCGCCTTCGTTAATGAACAATGGCACTTGAACACTTAGTCCTGTTTCTAGCTTAGCTGATTTTGTAGCACCTTGAGCCGTGTTGCCCTTCACGCCTGGCTCGGTTTCCACTACTTTCAGGTCTACGCTGTTTTGCATTTGAATACCAAGAATTTCGCCTTGGTAGCTTGAAATATTAACGTTCATGTTTTCTTTCAGGAAGTTCAGCTCCCACTCAAGCTGTTTCTTATCCAGATTGAACTGGTCGAAAGTTTCATTATCCATGAATGTGTATTCTGAACCGGAATTGTACAAGTATTGCACTTCACGGTTTTCAATGATGGCACGGCCAATGCTCTCGCCCGCACGGAATGTTTTCTCAGTAACGTTGCCATTGCGAAGATTTTTCAGCTTGGAGCGTACAAAAGCCGCTCCCTTGCCTGGTTTAACATGTTGAAAGTCAAGAACGGTAAAAATGTCATTGTCTACTTGTACGGTTAAGCCTGTCTTAAAATCGTTTACTGAAATCATTGCTGATTCCTCCTGAATGAATAGAGTCCTTATCCCAGAGTGATTAACTCCTTCGGAGATGAGGTTAATATTTTAATTCCGGTTTCCGTAATAACGATGTCATCTTCAATACGCACGCCGCCAAAGCCAGGTACGTATATGCCAGGTTCCACCGTTACAGTCATGCCGGGGGTTAAAATCGTTTCGCTTTGTTTGGACAGCCTAGGCGCTTCATGAATTTCCATTCCAATGCCATGTCCTGTTCCGTGGCCAAATAAGTCGCCATAACCATATTTCGTTATGATATCCCGGGTTAGCGCATCTGCTTCCCGTCCGCTCATGCCTGGCTTAATATGCGCTAGAGCATGCAGCTGAGCCTCAAGCACGATATTATAAATTTCCAGATGTTTGTCTGTCGGCGTTCCGACAATGACTGTCCGTGTAATATCGGAACAGTAGCCCTTGTAATAAGCACCAAAGTCAAGCTTCACGAATTCATTCGTGCCGATAATCCGCTCGCTTGCAACACCATGCGGCAGAGCAGAACGTTCACCGGATGCTACAATCGTTTCGAAGGATGATGAAGCTGCGCCGTTGCTGCGCATATACATCTCCATTTCAAGCGCAATATCCGATTCCCGAACGCCTGTGCGGATAATCTTCAGAATATGAGCGAATGTATGGTCCGCAAGATCGGCAGCCTCCTGTAGAATTTGAATCTCAGCTTCATCTTTAATAATACGAAGATGTTCCACAAGTCCCGAGGATGGCTCCAAAGTAATGCCTGACAATATTTTTGTCCAAGCCGTATATTCACTGAATACGACATGATCCTGTTCGAAAGCCAGCTTCGCCAGATGATCCTGGACAAGAAGCTCCCGTACATTTTCTAACGGACTAGGTCCATGTTCCACGATTTGAAATCCTATCGCTTGCTCAGGCGCTTGTGTGCGATAACGGAAATCTGTTAGCAGATAGGCGGAGGTAAGCGTAATTAGCACCATGCCTGAGGAGCCTGTGAAGCCGCTTAAATAGCGACGGTTATGTTCGCTTCCTATTAAGATTGCTTCAAAACGGTTTTCCTCCATCAATTGACGGAGTCGTTTTACTCTTTCGTTTGGCATAGCCGTCTCACCCTTTCTTACCCATTTTTACGATTTTTGCAAATGGCTCACGAGCGCAGTAAGTCCCAGCTCATAGCTTTGAGAACCAAAGCCGGCAATTTGACCGACAGCAATAGCCGCGATTACAGATACGTGACGAAATGGCTCTCTCTTGTGAATATTGGACATATGAACCTCAATGACAGGTAATCCAACCGTGCTTAGAGCATCTCGCAGCGCATAACTGTAATGCGTCCATGCCCCGGGGTTGATGACGATACCGTCTACTTTTCCATATGCACTATGTATCCGATCAATCATTTCACCCTCATGATTCGATTGAAAAAATTCCACCTCGACACCAAGTGCCTCAGCTTTGTCCTTCAACATCGATTCAATGAATGCAAGTGTTTCTGTTCCGTACACACCCGGCTCACGAATACCTAGCATATTCAGATTAGGGCCGTTCAAAATCATGATTCTGTGCATAAATGCACCTCCCAAGCAACCGAATCCATCTCCGCTTCAAAGATCATTAGCCATTTTACCACAAATGCCCGTTGCTTGAGAAGTAGAACTCATGATGGAACTTTTATCGGTTCTCGAGAAGACTCATCTGTAAACTCAAAAGAGATCGAATAGCCGATAAATACACCCCATAATAGTGATACACATAGCTCCGTAAAAAAGGTATTCCAGCCCACCTGCCAGATCGGTTTCATAATCTTGAGCATAGGCCCTGCAATAATGAATAGTACTGCCCACCACACTAAACCGTAGCAAATACCCGGCCATGGACCACCCAAGCGTCGCAGCAGCATGGTATAGAGAAAGGCGGCTATGATGGATAGCAAAATATAGCTGCCTAAACTAACGAGAATGCCCCACCCACTTTTCAGAAATGAAGCCCGAAAAAAAGGATCGGCCGCAAAACCGGTCATGATGGTTGTGAACTTCATCTGATAGAGCAACCAGCGCACCAATCCCCAAATAACACCTGCGTAAAATCCGATACTGATGGAATAAAGCCAAGGATTAGTATGGTGCCGTCCAACCTCTTCTCCTTGTGTTCGATCCTGCTCCGCCATTGAACTAAGCCTCCATTCTGCTTTCAATCTAATCTGGCTTAGTATGTGAAAAAAAACCGTTCCATAACCGCAGCTTTCCATCAGATTCATATTTTTCTGTGTTAGATTCGGACGTTGGCAATTCGACGATAGATCAAGTACAATAGATTTACAAAGCAATCGTTATATTCATCGCGATTTGACGCGATAACCCATCCAAGGAAGGTGACATGCACTTGCCGCAAGACTCCCGAAGTATATATGGCGGACAAGCGGTTATCGAAGGCGTAATGTTTGCAGGCAAACACGTTAACGTAACAGCTGTTCGGCTCAAAAATGATGAAATTATTTATTACGAGGTTCCCCGTACATCCAAAACCTGGGTGCAGCGCCTCAAGAAAATCCCGCTCGTTCGCGGAGTGGTCGGCATTCTAGAATCAAGCGCCAAAGGCTCTCAGCATTTAAACTTCTCCATGGAAGCTTATGCTGATGATGAAGCGGCTAAAGAACTGGAAGGCAACGTGGAACAACCGGTTGCCCCAGCCAAAGAAGAGAAGAAAAGCGGCTGGAGTCTCAGCATGATTGTCGGCGTCGCAGTTGCTGGCGTCATTTCATTTATTTTCGGAAAGCTCATCTTTACCGCAGCACCTGCGGCTTTAGAAGAATTGATATTCTCAGGAGTATTTGATAATAAAGTCGGTCATAACTTATTAGAGGGACTTATCAAAATTATACTGCTGCTCGGTTATTTGTACTTTATTTCCATGACTCCGCTCATTAAGCGTCTCTTTCAATATCACGGTGCTGAGCATAAGGTGATCAGCGCTTATGAAGCTGGAGAAGATCTAACGATTAAGAATGTACAGAAATACAGCCGCCTTCACTATCGCTGCGGTTCAAGCTTCATCATCTTTACCGTAATTGTTGGCGTTATTGTGTACTCGCTTCCCTTCTTCACATGGGATTCGATCTGGGAGCGCATCTATATTCGTATTCTGCTGTTGCCTTTAGTGCTCGGCTTATCGTATGAAGTATTGCGTTGGACCAATGCCCTAAGAGAAGTACCTGTTCTTCGCTATCTTGGATATCCAGGATTATGGCTACAGCTTCTAACTACTAAAGAACCTCGTGATGAACAAGTCGCTGTATCCATTGCATCATTCAACCGGATGCTTGAGCTTGATAAACAAGTGAAATAACTTTACACATGAAGAAAGGCGGTCTTTCAAATGAGCAGGATGCCGAGCAGGTGGAATGTATGGACAATTGCATTTATGGTATTGCTCGTAATAGGTGTAGTATACAGCATTATTCAAACGCCAATCGCCTATACAATCATTCCAATTGTCGTATTAGGCGGTATTTTCCTGCTGTATAAATATCCGCCTTCTTTTCTTAAAGGCTACGGCTCACAAGGGCGTCCGCAGGTGAAGCAAAGCCGAGCTACCGCTGCTAAGACAAGATCCAAAACAAATAAGCCAAGATCCAAAACAGTTCCTTTCCGTGTCATTGAAGGCGGCAAGGATGACGATGATTTACCTAAATACCATTAGAAAAGATTAGAAAAAGACCAGCAGAGATTCTCTGCTGGTCTTTTTTAATATATAACCATTTATAAATCTGCACTTATAAATATGCTTATATATCCGTGAAACAACTGCTAATGCCGCAGTAAAGGTTGGCAGCCGTTCACGCTTAGTCCAAATAATCGCTATGTATTATTCGCTTTCCATTTCCGAGCGAATGGCACGAAGCTCGTCCAATCGTTGTGAATCACGACGGAAATATTCAACTAAAGTTTCAATACAAGTAATGGAATCCCAGCTTAAATGATGCTCGATGCCTTCCACATCCTGATAAATATTCTCATCTTGTACCCCTATCGTCGTCAAGAACGATTCCAGTAGCTGATGGCGATCAACAAGCCGCTTTCCCATCTTCTTGCCTTTATTGGTCAGGACAAGCCCGCGGTACTTTTCATAGATCAAATAATTATCCTTGTCGAGCTTCTGAATCATCTTCGTTACGGAGGAAGGATGCACCTCAAGCCCTTCTGCAATATCCGAAACGCGTGCATATCCTTTTTCATCGATAAGCTTATAAATTCTTTCCAAGTAGTCTTCCATGCTCGGTGTCGGCACTGAAGAACCCCCTAACCATACTTCTTCACCTTGTTTCCTCGGCGTTACTCTATGTATCATACACTTTTCGTTATGTGCACCGCAACCCGCTGCCTTAATTGCCGATGTTTTTCACCCATAAACTAACCAGTTTGAGCATAAGGCTGCCTCCACACACTATGCTTGTTTCATTTGTTATTACGAAGCTGGAGGAATGACCGATGAGTACAGCAATTATTGATCGTCCGAAAACCGATCGTTCCGCTTTATCCTTTGTCCCCGAACTTGTTTATTTCGAACCGTCGGCTCTTGATTACCCAAAAGGACAACGAATATTCGAATGGGTCAAGCAGGAAGGCATTCCCTACAGAATGACCACCTCCCATAATCGGATCACTGATTTGCCAGGTGATTCCGAGCTGGAGAAATACAGGATTGCAAAACGGACGCTAGTGGTTGGCCTTCGGAAAACGTTGAAATTCGATACATCCAAGCCTTCTGCTGAATATGCCATTCCGATTGCGACAGGCTGTATGGCACACTGTCATTATTGTTACTTACAAACCACGCTAGGAGCCAAGCCATATATTCGTATTTACGTTAATATCGATGAAATACTAGATGCAGCAAAGGGCTATATCGACGAAAGAAAGCCAGAAATTACCCGCTTTGAGGCTGCGTGTACTTCGGATCCTGTTGGTCTTGAGCCGATATCCGGCAGCTTGCGCGAGTTAATCGAGTTTATGGGCAAACAGGAGTACGGCAGGCTGCGTTTTGTTACCAAATTCCATCACGTGGATTCCTTGCTTGACGTGAACCATAATAATCATACACGCATTCGCTTTAGTGTGAATGATAAGTATGTCATCAAAAACTTCGAGCCGGCCACCTCGCGCTTCGAACAGCGTATTGAAGCAGCTGCTAAGGTGGCTAGAGCGGGCTATCCCATCGGCTTCATCATCGCTCCGATTATATGGCATGACGGATGGGAGGAAGGCTATGGCGAGCTGTTAGCCGCGTTAGACGCTGCACTTCCTCAGGATGTCAGAGGAGATCTCACGTTCGAGCTGATCCAGCATCGATTTACGAAAACAGCCAAATCCGTTATCGAGAAACGCTATCCGCGCACGAAGCTTGAGATGGATATCGAGAAAAGGAAATACAAATGGGGCCGCTGGGGACAAGGCAAATATGTATATCCCGATGAACAAGCAAATGCGCTCCGTATGTTTATATCGGAGCGCATTTTCGAGCATTTTCCTGAGGCAAAAATTGAATACTTCACTTAATTATTAGAATGCCAGCCATTCAGGCGTTATGAGATTAAGCCAAATCGTAATTTTGGTCATTTGATCGGTGAAAAGCAGCAAACCCATAAGAATCATGACGGCTCCGCCAATCTTCATGACCGTTGCTGAATATTTCAATATCCACCTAGCTGTTCCCAAGAAGAAAGCAAGGACAAAGAAAGGGATTGCGAAACCGAGCGCATAGGCGGTCGTTAATTGAAACCAAGTGCCTGGCTCTGTCGCAGCGAGCCCTAATATAGCTGTTAGAGCAGGCCCCATGCATGGTGTCCAGCCTGCGGAGAAGCCAATTCCAAATATAAAAGAGCTGACATAGTTCGCTTTCTTCGGAATCAAATTCATCCGGCGCTCCTTCATAAGCAGCTGAGGCTGAAATAAGCCAATGAGAAATAAACCCATCAAAATAATTAGAATGGCGGATAATTGTCTGATAAGATCTCTATATTCGCTGAAAAACTCAGCAAATACGTTCGTGCCATAGCCTAACGCATAATAAACGGTACAGAATCCTAAAATGAAAAACAACGTGTGCGACATCGTTCGCATGCGTTTTTGTTTCGAATTCGAATTTTCTTTCAAATCAGATACTGAAATTCCCGTTATGTAGGATAAATAGGACGGATATAATGGCAAGCAGCACGGAGAAATAAAAGATGCAAAGCCGGCGCCGAACGCCAGCCAAATATTAATGTCTGACAATGGTTACACCCCGATTCAATGTTCAGTTTCCCGTTCGCACTCCCCTGCGGAATGCAAGCAGCACAAGCAATACGGCGATAAGCAAAAGCACAATCGTACCGCCTGGCGCCAAATTCCAAATGCCTGCAATTAGAAGTCCGATTACGACGGCCAGTTCGCCAATGATTACAACGGTTATAACGCTTTGTTTAAAGCTGCGTGCAACAATTAAGCTGCAAGCTGCAGGAATGGTCAACAATGCTGAAACGAGCAATGCGCCGACGATTTTGATCGACACACTTATTACAAGCGCTGTAAGCACGCTAATCATAACATTATAAAATTTAACGGGCAAGCCGCTGACTGCCGCTGCATCCTCGTCAAAAGTAAGCAGAAATAATTCTTTAACCTGCGTTCTTATTGCAATAAGAACGACAACCGTTACTGCACCAATAACATATAAATCCGTACTATTCAGTGTAAATATACTACCGAACAAATAGCTGCTCACATTTATGTTTTTCCCCATCGAGAACAAAAGAGAGGCTAGCGCTACTCCGCCGGACATTATGATCGCAATGGAAAGCTCTGCATATGTTTTGTATGCCTTACGCAGCTTCTCAATGGCGAAGGAGGCAGCTATTGCGAATACTAAGCCCATAGCTACAGGGTACACGCCAATTAAGAAGCCAAGTGCTACGCCTGCAATCGATACATGGGACAAGGTGTCCCCAATCATAGAAAGCCTTCGAAGCACAAGAAATAAGCCCATTAGCGGGGCGGTTACGCCGATGAGCAGCCCGCCGATAAGGGCGCGTTGAAAAAACTCACTAGTTACGATCTCCAATCAAAACAACCTCTTTCCTGCTCTCCATTTGCTCTCTTAACCCTTTCAAGCTGTGTGTCAGATCATTCTCCACACAATCCTGTGTTTCATGCGAATGCTTAATATGAAATTTAAGCTTCCCATTCTGATCAGCTGCCTGCTCGCCTAAGTAAGAACGGATCATATCCAGATCATGCGATACCATCAAAAAAGTAATATTGTGATGCTGATGCATATGCTTAATCATATGAAAGAAGCTTTCCTGCGTCTCCGTGTCAATGCCTTTCGTTGGCTCATCCAAAATGAGAAGCGATGGATTATTGATAAGTGCCCTTGCTAGAAATACCCGCTGCTGCTGTCCGCCAGATAGCTGTCCAATACGCTTATCCTTCAAATCAAATATTCCCATCGCAAGAAGCGCATCATCGCTTTTTTTATAATCGGCTTTCGATATTTTTTTGAATATTTTATTTCGACCATAAAGCCCCGACATGACGACCTCGTGGACAGTAGCCGGAAATAGCGGATTGAAATTGTTCTTCTGCGGTACATAACCGATCCGTTCCCATTGCTTGAACTCGTTGACATTCTCTCCAAACAAACGAATGGTACCGCTTGTTGGCTTCAGCAATCCTACAATCATGCGCAGCAATGTTGTTTTCCCCGCACCGTTAGTTCCTATTAAACCGATGAAGTCTCGTTCCTTCACCGCGAAACTCAAATCCGAAATAACCGCCTGCTGTTGAAAAGAAAAAGAGACGTTCTCAAGCGAGATAACCTCTTGGTGGCAGCTAGTGCTTGATGACGTATTTGAATTTGATTGCCCCATAATATCTCTCCTCACAGCAATACGGAGCTATAATCAGCTCCGTATGTTCGCTTTATTGTTCTATTGTAATGCTTGCACAAGATTTTGCAAGTTTCGTTCCATAAGTGTTAGATAGGTTTCTCCCTCTTTTTCTTGCTCCCGCGTCAGGCCTTCCAGAGGATTAAGTACCATTGTCTTCACTTTGGCTTCACTTGCCAATGTTTTTGCCAGTTGATCGGATACAAGCTCTTCAAAGAAAATATATTTCACATCATTTTCTTTAACAAATTTCGTAATGGCCAGCAGATCTTGAGCACGCGGCTCAGCGTCCGGGTTTAACCCCATAATGGCTACTTGCTTGAGCCCATAATCACGAGCTAAATAGCCGAATGCTTGATGAGAAGTAACAATGTTTTTGTTGGTCGTTTGTGCCAGCTTAGACGTATATTCCTCATCCAGCGCAACCAGCTTTTGCTTAAGAGCCTCATAGTTTTTCTCATAAACGGCTTTATTAGCGGCATCAACCTCGATTAGGCTGTTCTTCACGTTTTCTGCTAGAATAAGAGCCGATTTGGGACTATTCCATGTATGTGGATCCATAACGCCATGATCATGGTCATCATCTTCTTCATGCTCGTGCTCATCTCCCGAGCCCTCAATGAGTGTTACTCCCTTGCTCATTTCTCTCGTTACAACTGTACTGTCTTTCGATAAGCCTTTCAGGAATGCGTCAATCCAGCCCTCTAAGCCAACCCCGTGATACAGAAACAATTGCGCTTTCGAGGCAGCATCCAAATCGCGGCTCTTCGGTGTCCAATCATGCGGTTCAACACCTGCACCTACAAGATTAACGGCATGTACTTGATCTCCGCCAATTTCAGAAGCAAGAAAATATAAAGGATAAAAGCTTGTCACGACATTAATCTTCGTGTTATCCGCTTCCTTTGCGTTATTCGTATTATTCCCGCATGCTGCCATGGTCAGTATTGCTATTAATAATAAGGCCAGTACACTAAAACGAAATGATTTTTGCGATACATTCATTTGGTCAGTCTCCGTTCTTCTTTCTTTTTTTGTTCGTTGTTCGTAATCGTTACTATTACGTTTAGTATTATACGATGCAAGAAATAGGCTGTCAACCACCGATTTTTGTTTAAATCTAATTTTACGGTGATAGAAAAGAAAAGAACAAAAAAAGAGAAGCAGCAGCTATTTCTAGCGCTTACTCCTCTTTCTCCCTGTTTTTCAATTGTTTATACTTGCATTCAAATTCGGTTACTTCACAACAGCGCCGTTAGGCATATCTTCCGGCACAGTAGCAAGCGTAAGCTGATCGCCATGAGATGCGGCCAGAATCATTCCCTGAGACATTTCGCCGCGAAGCTTGACCGGCTTCAAGTTCGTTACACAAATCACTTTACGGCCCACCAGCTGTTCAGGCGTGTAAAACTTGGCAATGCCGGATACCACTTGTCTCTGCTCATAGCCAAGATCAAGCTGCAGCTTCAGCAGCTTGTCGGCCTTCGGAACTGGCTCCGCCGCGATGACTTGCGCTACTCTAAGCTCTACTTTAGCAAATTCGTCTATTGCAATTTCTTCCTTGCCCTCAACTGGAGGCTCAGCAGCTTTGCTGCTGGAGGCTGCTTCGGGCTCAATAGCTGTGCCCTCAGATGGCTGCTCAGACGCAGTACCGCCGCTCATCGCGTTCGCAATATAAGCAGCTTCCTCAGCTGTATCCAATCTAGGGAATAGCGGCGCTCCTTTGCTTACCTTCGTTCCACCCGGCAGCATTCCGAAGCTCTTCGTGCTTTCCCAGGACGTCAGCTCTCCCGACTCAAGCCCGAGTTGTTTCCACATTTCACGCGGAGCATGCGTTAAGAAAGGCTGCAGCAAGATGGACACGATTCGGAGCGATTCTGCTAAATGATGCATAACAGAAGCCAGCTCCCCGTTTCTCGACTCATCCTTCGCAAGTGTCCAAGGCTGTGTCTCATCAATATATTTATTTGTCCTGCTTACAAGCTGCCACAGGGAAGCTAGCGCTACAGAAAATTCCATGTTCTCGAGCGCAGATTCTACCGTCATTATCGTCTCGCCAGCCAGCTTCTCCAATGATTCGTCGAATGCTGTAACTGCGCCTGCGAAAGGCGGTATTGCCCCTTCGAAATATTTGTCGATCATCGCAATGGTTCGGTTTAACAAATTTCCTAAATCATTTGCTAAATCAAAGTTGATCCGCTCGACGAAATTATCAGGCGTGAATGTTCCGTCAGCACCGAATGGCACCTCGCGCAGCAAGTAATAACGAAGTGCATCCAGCCCGTAACGGTCAATAAGCATAACCGGATCAACAACATTGCCCTTCGATTTGGACATTTTGCCGTCCTTCATCAGCAGCCAGCCATGCGCAAATACCTTCTTCGGAAGCGGAAGATCGAGCGCCATCAGCATTATTGGCCAATAAATCGTATGGAAACGGACAATTTCCTTCCCGACCAGGTGAACATCAGCAGGCCAGAAATCACGATACTTCTGATCTCCGCCTTCTTTGCCATAGCCAAGAGCTGTAATGTAATTAGACAAGGCATCAATCCACACATAAATAACATGCTTAGGATCGCCCGGCACCTTAATGCCCCAATCGAAAGTTGTACGCGAGACAGCCAAATCCTCAAGTCCCGGTTTGATAAAATTGTTGATCATTTCATTTTTACGGGATTCCGGCTGGATAAAGTCTGGATGATCTTCATAATACTGCAGCAGGCGGTCTGCATAATTGCTCATGCGGAAGAAATAGCTCTCTTCCTTAACCAGCTCTACTGGACGTCCGCAATCCGGACATTTACCGTCCGTAAGCTGGCGTTCAAGGAAAAAGGATTCACATGGCGTACAATACCAGCCCTCATAGGTTCCTTTATAAATATCGTCCTGCTTCAGCAGCTGAGCGAATATTTTCTCAACAACCTCCTTATGGCGATCCTCCGTCGTACGAATGAAATCATCATTGGAAATTTCTAGCTTTGCCCATAAATCTTTGATGCCAACTACGATATCATCAACAAATTGCTGCGGCGTTTGATCCTTCTCTTTCGCTTTGCGTTCGATCTTCTGTCCGTGCTCATCCGTGCCGGTTAAATACCAAACGTCATAGCCCCGAAGACGCTTGTAGCGTGCCATCGCATCGCCTGCCACCGTTGTGTAAGCATGTCCGATATGAAGCTTATCGCTCGGATAGTAAATAGGGGTTGTAATATAGAACGTTTTTTTGTCAGTCATTCAGGACCCTCCTCAATTGGTTGCATAGAAAAAAACGCAAAAAACTCCCGTCCATCATGGGACGAGAGTTAGAACTCACGCGGTACCACCCAAATTTCAATCACGCGGAAATCGGAATTTGCCGATTGTTGCGTGAAAGCTTCGTGTGCCGCCAGTATGGCGGCTATCGCCGTTAACGCCAGCTTAGCGTCACTTCCTCACTCAGCTTGGTAACAAGCTGAAGCTCAGAAGCGAATCCTCCCGGACCATTTTCCATATGGTGTCCTTTACCGGCTTACACCGCTATGCCCGGCTCTCTGCAAAAGGCAATCCATTGTACTTATCCGTTCCTCGGATATATGGTAACATCTATCGCAAATATACCGAAAATGCACCCTTTCTGTCAAGGTGCATCTATATCCTCGCCCTTCACAGGCGGTACGGGATCATAGCCTCCAGAATGAAACGGGTGGCAGCGCGCAATCCGCTTTACCGCAAGCCATGATCCCTTAGCAGCGCCATGCTTCTCAATAGCTTCAAGCGCATAAACAGAGCAGGTCGGATAGAACCGGCACGATGGCGGCGTCAGAGGTGAAATAACTTTTCGATAAAAAAGAATTGGCGCCTGTGTCACTCGCTGCATCACTCGATTGTTCGCCATTATAGCTTGGTTGCCTCTTCCTGCACACACCCCTTACAATAACCGAACACTTCAAATTTATGCTTTACGACCTGGAAATCCTCAGGAGCAACGGTTTGATCCATTGGACAGAACGTAATGGGATACGTTTTGCCGCATTGCAAGCAGATCATATGGTGATGATGGTCATGCTCTCTGCAATGCAGCTTGAACTTGCCGCCATCCTCGAATATAACCTGCTCCAGAACACCTAACTCCTCCATTACTCGCAAATTTCGATATACGGTATCGAAACTAAGTCCTGTATAGGATCTTCCCATATATTCATAGACTTCCTTCGGAGCCAAATAGCCCTGTGTCTCCGAGAACAGCTTTGCGAGCGTTCTCCTTTGATCCGTAATGCGCAATCCTTGACTGGCCATACGTCGTATAATGTCTTCCATTGTATGCATATGTCGAACCTCCGCACTTAAAGTTTCTATCTCCATAATGACGAAAAAAAAAGCTCTCGTCAATGAGAGCCTCTTAACCGTTTAATCGCATATTAATCATAAAGCTGGCTGCCATCGCTACAAACAGCAATATGCTAAGTCCGCCAACGAGCTTTCGACGTCGGTCTAAGCGTTTAATCAGGTCTGCATCGTTTTTTACATTTTTGGTTTCCGAGTATGATCGCTGCATGAACATAAAAGTAATAACAGAAATGACAAACAGAGCATTAACGAAAAACCAAATTACTGTCCATAGCATGAAAATTCCTCATTTCGTGATTGGCTATAGCATGTCTATAAATACCACTTGTTTAATATGAACATGAAGACGACAAAGCTGATAACCGCTCCAGCGAAGCTAATCCAACCTGTCCGAAACCTTTGCTGAAACATTCGCAATATGCCAAAGCTAAGCAAACCGAATATAAGCATGAGAAAAATGACACCGAGTATGAATAACGAAGCAGACGTACTGCTTAAATCGACTAATGACACCGAACACACTCCCTTTTTTGCTAATATGTACATGTTCCCTAGACATTATAAGGGATAATACATTCTTTAGCCAGCAGCAAGTCCTGTCGATTTCGTGACAAAAAGAGCGTAAAGTGCAGGCGCATACGCTCTCCTTCCTTCTATAGCAGCTGCAATCACCAGCGAATGCTCGCTTCATGATAAGAGCGGTTAACAGGTCTCTTCTGAAGCTTCACTTGAAGCACACCATCCTTTAGCAATGTTTTGCTGATGCGCGGCTTCACTAGCTTTGGCAGCTTGATGATCTCACTTTTACCGCTCGGCAGCCCTTCCAGCCGCAATCGATCCTCTCGAACAAACAAACGAAGCTGCTCTCTTTCGAAATCGCTTGGTAACTTTATTTTCACAATAACGAAATGACGCGTTTCAGAAATGGACGCTGTATGCGATCCAATCATTACTCCAGCTGCTTCAGGCAAAGCCTTTGTCAGCATTTTGCGAACATAGCGCTCTACCCAATCCGGCTCCCGCAGCAGCTCGAATCCCCTAGGCAGCTGCTGCCCTTCCATCCATTGTTCCAGATCATCCCATTTGGATGCCACAAGCAACACCTGCCTTCCAGCACTTCTACCAGCATATGCGCCCACCTCTAACAGGGATACTTCCATAGAAGGAACATCTAGGCGAATGCCGCATAGGATGAAGCAAGATATTACAATACGAGGAGGGATTCTTATGCCAGCTGTCGTCGGTTTTGTCAAAATTATAAGCGTCGGCTCAGGGTCCGTTATCCAATTCGGTGATACGGTTGAAGTCACCCCGAGCAGTACATCTAAGACCTATGCAGGCTCAGGTTCTTTCTTGACAGGCAGCTTGACCAATTCCAATAATGCCGTCAGCGCAACGAATACCTTGGATCCTGACGTACAGGATAGCACTAATAATGAAGTAGCCAGCGGGGTTAACGTCGTATGAGTATAACGATTCATCAGAATATAACCATTAACATGCTCCGCGTAGATAGCGTATCCAACAGCTCTGTCCTTCAGGTCGGAAGCGCAGGATCTATTCGTTCCTTGTCACAGCTTTACAACACAGGTGGATTCACACAGCCCGCTCCACAGCTTGGCGCGGAGAATCCGCTCTCCTTCGTGCCGCTTCCTAATCCAAGATAACTAACACTCCAGCAAAAAAGGAGGTATGTATATGCAGCCGACAAATCAGCTTTCCCCATGGCAAATTTGGTCGCTTGATGTGCAGAATATGCTTGCTTCGCAGCAAGAGCAGCTGGATAAGCTGGAAGCGCAAGTATTGGCTTTATGCGAGCAGATAAAGCAGCTTGATTCGCGCCCTGCTTATCATATCGACAGCATCCAATATCACTTTGATCAGCTTAAGGTAGAGAAGCTTGACGGCACGCTCAATATTGGGATGACCACACCAGGTATGGGCGATAATGAGTTTCCGGGCTCTATTGAACAAATGGCAGTCTCCAAGACACAATCCACTACACAATCCTTTCCTTCAGCAGATTCTGGCATAACTCCACCGTCCGGGCCCTATAACGATATTTACAGAGAGATGAATAGGTATTTGGAAGTTGAGGCTCCTAAGATGCTGCACAATTACGAAACCGATCTTTGTCTCCCGCTTGATCCTTATCATCGTAAAATTATTATTAACGATGTTCGCAAGCAGGTGCCAACTCGAATTCAATACTACCTTCAGCAATTCAGCAAGGATGGTTCAAGCGGGTTAACCGGACAAGATCAGAGTACCATTATCGCAAATGTGCTAGCCAAAACAACAAGAGACGCCGATTCCGCAATGCTCGCCTATATGCAACAGCTGCAGAACGGTTCTCCTGCAACGGGAGGAACAACTTAAATGTTGAAGCTCAAAGTAATCAACCACGTCTTATCAGTAGGTCAGATCGATGTGCTTGGCGTATCCAGTGCATCCATGCTGCAGGTTGGCGATACCGACTTCGTAAATTTATATTCCATGTTCGACACGCCGCCGGAATCAGTTATCGTAGGGCCTCTTGCGCCTTTCCCCTTACCTCAGAATGCCCGTCAATCGCTAGGGGAATCTAAAATTGAGAGTGATGAAGATGATGATTAACCATCCTTTCAATGAAAGCTACCCGATACGAACGGCAAAACTTGGAACATTATACATCATCAGCGCTTCGCAAGCTGCTGCCGTTCAAATCGGTGATCGCGGTTCAACGAATGCCAAGCTGTTCGCATTAGCCGTACAGCGACGCGCGGATCACAAAACCTCAGGCGATGTTTTTTTTGAATCTTACCGCATATTCGACCGTCCGCTTCCTGTTCTTAGCGATCCCGAATACGAGAACGGTGACATGATTCAAATAGAACGTATCCATTGCTCGCCCTATATTACAGTCGGCCGCATCAAGATCATTGCGACTGGTTCCAGTGCCAGCATTCAAATCGGCAATAGCATGCGATATACAGCAGAATCACGTATTAAGCATATTAGACAATATCCTAGGCCGAGGCCAGTTCCTCCGGTTAATTGATAACGTGAACAGACCGCTGCGATGCATGCATCATAGCGGTCTTTTTGTGCGCATATATATGATAAATGACAATTGCAAAGGATGATAGCGTCCAATGGATATGAGCCGAATCCGCGCACGACTAGACGAAATGGCCGAAAGCTTGCTTAAGCAGCAATCCTCTGGCGGCCCTTGGCGCTTGTGCTTTGATTCAGGAACGATGACTGACAGCTACTTTATTCTCTTGCTTATTCTGCTTGAACGGCCTCATGAACCTCTGATTCAGGCATTAGCCGCACGTATTGCATCCAAACAAGAAAAAAACGGTGCTTGGAAGGTTTATCCCGATGAAGTAGAAGGAAATTTAGATGCAACTGCTGAAGCCTATTATGCGCTGCTTTCTGCTAGATTCTATTTGATTACAGATCCGCCAATGATACGCGCAAGGCAGTTTATTATTTCGAAAGGCGGTTTGTCAGATGTAAGAAGCTTGCTGACGCAAGTTATATTGGCTGCTACTGGGCAAGCAGAATGGCCTCGTTTATTGCGTATCCCATTGGAAGCATTGTTCTCCAATCATGGACTTGGGCTTGATCTATTCTCTCTCTCGGGTCACGCTCGCGTCCATTTGGTGCCTATACTCATAATGGCAAACAAACAGTTCAGTCGCCGAGCTCCCTTGATGCCGGACTTATCCGCCCTTTTTCTACATGGTCCTCCTGCATTCAAAAATGATACGACTTGGATTTCGGCGTTAAACAGTCTCCTATCCACCTTGCCTTTCTCCAGCATCCTGCACGCAAGCTCTCCTCATGCCTTAGAGGAGGCAGAAAACTTTATGTTTGAACGCATTGAACCGAACGGCACACTACTAACCTTCTCAACTGCGACTATTATGATGATAATGGCGCTGCTTGCACTTGATTATTCAACTGAATCGCCCATTATTAATCGCCTCGTGCTTGGGATTCATTCTCTACTATGCGAGGATCGTCCCCATCTTCAGGTAGCATCGGCGGAGATATGGGATACAGCTATGCTCAGTTACGCATTGAGAGAAGCGGGTATATCGGCCAGCTCACCTGCACTAGAACGAGCCGGAGCCTATTTGATTACTCGACAACAGACACGCACCGGAGATTGGACGATCCGAAGACCAAACACACTACCTGGGGGCTGGGGCTTTTCTGATGTGAACACCCTGTATCCGGATGTGGATGACAGCGTAGCTGCCCTTAGAGCCATCCGCCCCTACATATCCCAAACGAATGGGCTTTATTCCAATTGGCAGAAAGGATTGAATTGGGTGCTGTCCATGCGCAATGACGATGGCGGTTGGCCCGCTTTCGAAGCACAAGGAAAACAGCTGCCGGCAAGCTTCTTTACCTTTGAAGGCTCGGCAGATATATCGACCGATCCCTCTACGGTTGATTTAACAAGTCGAGTTCTTGATTTTCTGGGCAAAGAGCTCGGGATGACCATCGGTCATCAATGGATTGATAATTCCGTTCAATGGGTGCTGTCGCAGCAATCCAGTGACGGCAGCTGGTATGGCCGCTGGGGAATTGCTTACATCCACGGAACAGGAGCGGCTGTTCAAGGGATGACAGCCATTGGGGTAGCTGCGGACCATCCTGCGATTAAGAAAGCAACCAAATGGCTGCTGGACATCCAGAACGAAGACGGCGGCTGGGGTGAATCTTGTCTCAGCGATAAATTAAAGCATTATGTTCCTTTGCATGCCAGCACGCCTTCTCAGACCGCATGGGCTCTCGACGCGCTTACCGCCGTACACGAAAAGCCTACACCAGCAATTGAAAGAGGGGTAGAAGCACTTCTGCAATCACTGGAACGCAGGGACTGGACCTATACCTATCCGACAGGAGCAGCCCTTCCGGGAAGCGTATATGTTCATTATCCAAGCAACAACTATATTTGGCCAATGCTTACCTTGTCGGCTATATCCAAAAAATATAGTTAAGCTCGATACATGCTGTCTCAAAGGTTGTTGCATCGACTGAAGAGACAGCTATCAGCTTCACGAGTAACGTTTGATTAATTGCTGCTATAAACCTCCCTGATCGTCCCCAGCACCACATCAAAAATCTCATCTGGATCCTGTTCGGCAACGGCCGGGCTTGGTGAATGAAGCGGATATTCCATACCGCAGCTTGCTGCTATAGCTCCTTATCCGTAAAAAGCACTGATTTCGTACTTGTTGTGCCGATATCTACGCCAATAACATATTTAGTGCCCATCTCTATACCCCCAAACTTTCCTATATCAATTTCATTGAATCAAACAAATAGAATGGAACAAAAATGGAGCCTCATGCGCTGCTGCACGAGACTCCGCGTCACCTTTAAACAAGTTAATAATTAATAATTAATTTCTGTCTCTGCTCTCATTCGAAGCAGCTTATACTTCTCCGCATATTTACTAACGGAATGGACAACTGTTGCATGCGACCAAGTGAGCGGGGCAACCGAAAGCGGCGAGCCGTCATAAGGATTCAACTGCTCTGGCAGCAGACCGCTTTGCAGGGCGTGATCAGCTACCCATTGCAGTGTCCTTCGAGGACTTTCCAGCTCTTCGATAGCCTTCGCTGACTCAATCTCGTAATTGGCTACCCACAGCGTACAAATGATCCAAGGATTTCCTGGCACTTTGTCGATTTCTCCGGATTGCTGAAAGTAGTAATCATTCGTATATCTGGCAATACCGCCGATATCCGTCTTTATTCTCAAGCCATCTTTAATTGCCGTCATGGTCTGCATAATGCGGTAATCATCTACGGGAAGTACGCCAAATTCCAGAACACCGGACAAGCTGCTCTCCAGCGTCATATCCTTCACCCAGCGATTATCCTTCTGAATGAGGCCGCGGGCGAAGCGTTCTGTTTCTTCATCCCACAGCTCGGTTAGGATGCCATGCTTAATCCTCTCCGCTGTGTTTTTGTAATGATCACTGCGCTCATAATCACCGAACAGCTCTGTGAAGAAAGAAGCGGCCATCAGGCCCCCATAAACAGATGAGGCCGTATACGTCCATATCCCGTAGCGCTCCTCCCATAGATCATAGCTAGGCTTAGGAAGCGATAACGATTCCTCGATATATGAGCTTAAAAAAGCTGCGGCTTTGCGAATCAAGTTGCTATATAACGATTGAGGGAGCTCAATCACTTGATTGCGTGAGTAATCCTTCCACAGTGCAAACAATACCAACGCCGTTTCATCCTCTTGAATCGGCAATCTTCTGCTGCCTTGAACAATATAAGGATGCCAGCTGGATCCTACTGTTCCGTCTGGATTGTATTTATGATACAGATAGCCCTCAGGCGATAACGCTTGTGCACAGAAATGGAAGAAAGGAGCGATTACGCTCTGGTAGCCAGCCATCGACATCGCTTCTGCGATAAGCGCCCCGTCACGCGGCCACATATAGCTGTAATGGTCTCGATTGTATTGCAATATATCCGTATCATTAGCCGCCAATATAGCGCCGCGCTCGTCAACCTGAGTCCTTACGAGCAATAAGCTTTGCTTGAACATTTTTGCTATATCAGGAGAAAGGTCTCCTAGATCGGTTTCCGCTCGGCCAAGCCAGTGCTTCCAATAAATAACCATTCGGCTAAGAAGCTTCTCGGGATGATTGTCTTGTACATATTCATTGAGTTTTTTCACTTCTTCAAGATTTTGACCGATCGACATCCAGTAATAAATCGTTTTTTCGCCGTTTGGAGGTACAGAGGTACGAAAGCTAATCGTGCTGTCAACGGAGCCTTGAGCAATTGAATTGCCCATTAAGACGCCGTCCTCCGCATCACGCCAAGTACCTTCTGCAGAGTGAAATCTTTTAATTCCGGTCGAATACTGCGTCATGCCGCCTTCGTCCGAGAAGCCGTTGAACATGAAATAATTATTTCGTTTGTAATGATACAGCGTATGGTTCTCAGGGTAATATACAGCCGTATCACCAACCTCTGTACCATCAATCATCAAATCCTGATGGAAGAATAAGCGAACCTCCTTCGCATCACTTGTCCTGTTGCGAATGACGACTCTTTTAATATAAATACATTCCCGTTGATGAATCCCGTCATTCATATAAAGCTCTATACCTAAACGTTCATGCTTCGCGATAATATTCGTAACTAATGAATCCTCAATGTAATCAAGCTCAAATTTCCACTCCTGCTCATCCAGCCAGCTGAAAGCACCTTCTACCCAAACGCCTAAACGGCAGTATTGCCCTCCAACATGGTTTAGTTGTCCAACATATGGATAATAAATATCGCGAATATAGCAGTTCTGATCTAGATTAAGCAGCATCTTTCCGTTACCGATTACTAGATGACGGGCCATGCTTCCCTCTCCTTTCGGTGCGCTAAAAGTTCAGAATACACGGATACATAGGCTTTAGCGGAACGATTCCAGCTGAGATCATCTTTGGCGCCGTTTTCCACAATTTGCTTCCATGCTTCCTCATTATGATAGAAAGTGACTGCTCTGCGGACGGTATTCATATAATCGTGCGCATTGTAATGGGTGAAGCTGAAGCCGTTGCCTTCGCCAGTATATTCGTTGTAGGCGTGTACCGTGTCCTTAAGCCCTCCTGTTTCTCTAACAATTGGGACAGAACGGTAGCGCAGCGCTAGAAGCTGACTGAGACCGCAGGGTTCGAACTGCGAGGGCATCGCGAACATATCCGAGCCCGCATAAATTCGGCGCGCAAGTCCATCATCATAGCCGAGCCATACTGCAACCTTCCCCGGATGACGGTGAGCGGCATCCTGAAGGAAACGCTCATAGCGTTCTTCTCCTGAACCGAGAATGACGAACTGAATATCCTCCTCAAGTAGTTCATCGAAGGTTGCCTCGATTAAATCGAACCCCTTCTGTTCGACGAGCCGGGATACAATTCCAACGAGCGGAACCGTCTCGGACTGGGGCAGCCCCAGCTCCAGCTGAAGCTCTAATTTATTTCTGCGCTTGCGAGCTAGTGAATTGCGGTATGGAGCGATTATGGCTGGGTCATTCATGGGATCAAACAGCTCATCATCAATTCCATTTACAATCCCAATTAAATCGCCCGAGCGATATCTTAGCAGGGAATCAAGTCTCTCCCCGTAATATTCCGTTTGAATTTCTTCCGCGTAGCTGCCGCTTACAGTCGTCAGCTTGTCCCCATAGAGGAGTCCGCCCTTCATGCAGCTGCCCGCACCATGAAATTCTAAGCTGCCCGCTTGAAACATATCGTCGCCTACACCAATCAAATCCTTTAACAGATCAATGGCGAACAATCCTTGATATTTCAAATTGTGAATGGTGAACACAGATTTGGCATATGCCCAAGCCGGGTCAAGTGCATGCTTGGTCTTGAGCAAAAACGGGATCAGGCCGGTTTGCCAGTCATGGCAGTGGACAATGTCTGGGTGAAACTCCATATAGCGGGCAGCTTCCATGACAGCCAAACAGAAGAATACAAAACGCTCTGCATCATCCCCGTAGCCGTAAAGCCCTTTTCTTTTGAAATAAAATTCATTATCAATCAAATAATAAATAACGCCGTCTATTTCTGCCTTCAGCAAACCGCAATATTGCAAGCGCCAGCCCACGCCGACTGTAAACTCGGCGATTCTTTCAAATTGTTCCGTGTATTCAGCCTTAATTTCTGCATACTTAGGCAGCACGACTCTGGCATCTACACCACGCTGTCTTAATGCTTTGGGGAGCGCCCCTGCTACATCGGCGAGCCCCCCTGTTTTCGCTAATGGTACGGCTTCAGATGTGGCGAATAAAATATTCATGAGCTTCTCCTCTCCGTATTACCATGCTCTCTCTAAGCGAGCTCTATATAATTTTCCGTTTACCGGCTAAGAATGGAGCACTATCCGCTCCCCTGATGTCGCGGTCCTCATCGACACGCACATCCTTATCCAGAATACTGTACTGCACGAAGCTGTTCTCGCCGACAATTCCATTTTGCATAATAATGCTGTTGCTTACGACAGCGCCTTTCCCGACATGAACACCCCGGAATAAAATACTGTTCACAACGGTTCCTTCAACGCGGCAGCCATTAGCTATAAGCGAGTTGGTAACTTTAGAATTTCCTAAATATCGCGCGGGCGGCTCATCCTTTACCTTGGTGAAGATCGGGCCCGGCTGATAAAACAGCTCTTTCCAAATATCCGGATCGAGCAAATTCATGCTGTTGCGGTAATAGCTAGACAAGGTGTTCACAACACCTAGATAACCTTCGTACATATAGCCATATACGTTCAATTTATCCAATCTAGAAAAAATGGCATGCCGCACGAGATGATCCTGGCCTTGAGCCAGTGATGTTTCAACAAGCTCCAGCAGCAATTCCTTATGCATGACGTACATTTCCATTGAATTAATATCGCTTGACATTCGACCATAATGATCCTGCATTGCTGTTATACGGCCATCGTCATTCAGCTTTACTTTGCGTGATTTGCCGTGCAAATGATCCTGCTTCTTGCACACGACCGTAATATCGGCCTCACGCTCCAAATGAAATTCGATGACCTTCTCGAAATCGACATTACATACCATATGGCTTCTAGTAATGACAACATAATCTAGAGAAGAGCGATTGAAATAATCCCTATGCTGATAGAAATGATAAAGGTCACCGCGGCTAAGCTCTTGTATATCATCGGTTGCAGGAGGAAGCACGAACAAACCGCTTTGCCGATGCTCCAAATCCCAATGCTTGCCCGAACCTAAATGATCCATCAATGAACGATACTTCGTATGTGCAAACACCGCTACCTTGGAAATACCGGAATTAACCATGCTAGATAAAGCAAAATCAATTAATCGATAACGAGCACCGAATGGTACCGTTGCCAGGCAGCGACCCTGCGTCAAATATTCAAGCTCATCCGTTTCATGAATCAAATTAATGACTCCCATAACTTTATGCTTCATGATTGTTCAACCTCCTGCAGCAGATGATCATTCGTCACATATTGGTCAACAGCAATAACAGTTATGGCATCATCATCGGGGCTTCCTATTGTTACCCCCGCTTGTATAACCGCGCCTTCACCGATAATCGCTCTATAGATGCGAGCACCTTCGCCAATACGTACATTTGGCATAATTACTGACTCCGTTATGACCGTGTCTTTGGCAGCTTTGACGCCGTAGAATAGAACAGAGCGATCTACTACACCCTCCAGCATGCAGCCTTCGGTAATCAAGGAAGCCGAAACCTCCGCAGTTGCCCCAATATATTGCGCCGGCTGGATTGGACTAACCGAATAGATGCGCCATGAGGAATCTGACAGCTCGAGCGATGGTTTATCCGCGAGCAAATCCATGTTAGCCTCCCATAGGCTTTCGATCGTGCCGACATCTTTCCAATAGCCTTTGAACGGATAGGAATAAATTTGCTTGCCATCTCTCATCATCAGAGGAATCAGGTCTTTGCCAAAATCATGACTGGAGCTTTTGCTTGCTTCATCGTAGATCAAATATTTTTGCAGCTCAGACCATGTGAAAATATAAACGCCCATTGAAGCAATATTGCTTGTAGGGTTTTTAGGCTTCTCCTCGAACGACGTAATTCGGTCCTCATCATCAATATGCATGACTCCGAAACGGCTTGCCTCTTTCCAATCCACCTCAATGCCTGCAATCGTTACATCGGCACCTGAACGCTTATGATGCTGCAGCATCAGTTCATAGTCCATTTTATAAATGTGATCTCCCGAGATTACGAGCACATATTCCGGATTATATCGTTCGATAAAGCCCATATTCTGATAAATCGCATTCGCGGTTCCTTTATACCAAACGCCGCCCTTCTGCTTTACATAAGGAGGTAAGATCGTCATGCCGCCATCTCGGCGATCTAGTCCCCAAGGACTTCCGATGCCCAAATAACGGTTTAATTCAAGAGGTTGATATTGTGTCAGCACACCTACCGTATCAATGCCTGAATGAGTGCAATTACTTAGTGTAAAATCAATTATTCTGTATTTGCCGCCGAAATAGACAGCTGGCTTGGCTAAATCCTTCGTTAAAACACCAAGCCTCTTCCCTTCGCCTCCAGCAAGCAGCATTGCGATCATTTCTTTCCGACCCATGGACACCAACTCCCTCTCAACGCGTATTCCCCGTCTCTAAGCTGAAAAATTGAAATGTAAAGGGGGGTAAATGTAAAGAAATGCTCTGATTGTGACCATGCCATGCAGCATCTTCGCTAATATAGCAAAGCTGAGGTTGTATTTCCGTTCCGCCAAACTGCTTATCATTACTATATATGAGAGAGCGGTAGGAACCTGGCTCTGGAACACCGATACGAAAGTGTTGGTAGTCATTTCTAGAAAAATTAGCAATAACGAGCGTAAAATCAAAATTGCCGCGGCGGATAAAGGATATGACCGATTGCTCTGCATTATGAACATCGATCCATTCAAAGCAGTCAGGGGATCGATCACGCTCCCAAAGAGAGGGCTGTTTTATATATATATGATTGAGTGTCTTCACGTAATGACGCATGCTTCGATGCAATTCATATTCCAGCACCATCCAGTCCAGCATGCTGCTGTCCTTCCACTCGTCAAACTGTCCCCATTCATTACCCATAAAGAGCAGTTTCTTACCAGGGTGAGTCATCCAGAAGCCATAAAAAAGCCTTAGCTGAGCGAATCTTTCCTCATAGGAGCCAGACATTTTATTTAGTAAAGAACGTTTGCCGTGAACAACCTCATCATGAGACAGCGGCAGTATATAATTTTCGGAAAAAGCATAAAGGAGTGAGAACGTAATCAGATTGTGGTGGTGAGGACGTTCGGATGAATCCAGCGCCATATAGCGCAGCATATCGTTCATCCAGCCCATATTCCATTTGAAATTAAATCCGAGGCCGCCTTGGTCAGTAGGAGATGTGACTGCGGGCCATGCGGAAGAATCTTCAGCGAGCATAAGCGTGTCGGGGTAATAATGAAACACCGTTTCATTGAGCTTTTTGAGGAACTGAAGCGCATCTAAGTTGTCAGGGCCGCCAAGATGGTTGAAGGTATGCATATGCGGCGGTTTGTCCATATGTAAATGAATCATGCTTGCAACAGCATCAACTCGCAAGCCGTCGATGTGAAACATATCCATCCAAAAAATGGCATTGGAAATTAAGAAGCTTACAACTTCTTTTCTGCTGAAATCAAAGGCCAGCGTACCCCATAGCGGTTTCTCAGCCCGCATCGGATCCGTGCCTTCAAATATTGGCGTTCCGTCAAATAATCGCAAGCCGTGATCGTCTTTGCAGAAATGTCCTGGAACCCAATCCAAAATAACTCCAATCCCCTGCTGATGGCATCTGTCAATAAATTTCATCAGCTGCTTTGGTGAGCCATAACGACTTGTAGCACCATAAAAACCGGTTATTTGATAGCCCCAGGATTGATCGAGTGGATGCTCCGAAATCGGCATGAGCTCTATATGGGTATAGCCCATATCGGCAACATATGAAATCATTTCGTCTGCCAGCTCTTCATAGGTATAAAAGTCTTCTTTCCCTTTTATTTTCCATGATCCGGCGTGCACCTCATAAATAATGAGAGGATTGGTGTAAGCGGGTTTATTCTGCTTTGTCTTAAACCAGTCTTGATCCTGCCACACATAGCCGCTTAATTGTGTCACTATGGAGGCTGTATCTGGACGGCGTTCGGCTAAGAAGGCATAAGGATCGGATTTCCGAATCACGTTCCGACTCGGCGTCACAATCTCATATTTGTATGACTCACCTTCATCGATAGACTCCACAAATAAAGTGAATATGCCTGTAGTGCCTGCCTGCTCCATAACATGCCTGCTGCCATCCCAATTGTTGAAGCTGCCAATAACGCGCACCTCCAAAGCATTTGGCGCCCAAAGCGTGAAGCGAACTCCGTCAAGGCCATCTAGCTGTATAAGATGAGCGCCCATATAACGGTAGCTGTGAAAGGCATTTCCTTCGTTAAATAAAAATAAATCCTTATGCGATAATCCATTAGGTGCTGTATGAACCATTCGTGGTCTCACCCCTTTTGGATAATCATTGAGAAGTCATTAGCAGTCAAGCATGAATGACTTAAACCACATTATACATGGTTTACTGGAAAAAACACAGTATGTTTTCATAGATTTAGTCAGCAATAAAGCTCCAAGTCAAACAGCTTAGCTGATTGACTCGGAGCTTCAAATGATATGCGGAAAAATGTCGAAAACAACAAAATAATAGTTTAAGTAATGAAGGGTGTAAGCTCGTTTGTATACATAAGATGGAGTTCATGCATCGCTCTCGTACAAGCCGTATAGAATAGCTTGCGCTCGCTTTCTAAGCTATAGCATTGTTTAGAAGCATTGCTGATAATAACCGCATCGAATTCGACGCCCTTCGCGAGATAAGTCGGGATTACGATAATGCCTTTCTCAAAGGTTACGGTTTCCTTCTCAACCAGCCGCAGCTTAGGGCTGTTTTTATGCAAAGCGGCATATATGTCCTTGCTCTCTTCCGCCGTTTTGCAAATAACAGCTATGGACTCATAACCCTTTTGCACTAAACGATGAATTTTCTCCTCAATTGCACCGATTAGCTCATGCTCATCCGCAGCCAAGGTTATCGTAGGATCTTCGCCGTCCCGATTGAACGGCTCGATTCTGTCGCCGCCTTCAATCATGCGACTTGTGAAAGCAACGATTTGCTGAGTGGAGCGATAGCTTCTGGTTAATATGATTTTTTCCGTTTCTTCCTCTCTATACAACTGCGACAATGGTTCAAATCCGTCTCCAGCAACGGCATGTGCAAATATGGATTGATTTAGATCGCCCAGCACCGTCATTTTGCAATTTGGAAAAATCCGCTTTAAATAATGATATTGGAAAGGTGAATAATCCTGCGCTTCATCGATAAACAAATGCTTAACTGACGTATTGGTCTGAAAGCCTTCCAGCTTTTCCTTCAAATACAGGTAAGGCGTTGCATCCTCGTAGTAGATTTCTCCACTGTCCAGCTTTGAAGCCGTCTGTCCGCATATTTCCTTCCAGAAAGCAGGCAGCTCCAGCTCTTTCCCCTTCAAGCTCTGAATCAGTTGATGATGATTCTCGAACAGCTGTTTGTACATAGCCGGAACATCTAGAAAGGACAAGCGCTTCACGCGTCTGCGCAGCTTTTTGAATCGCTTCTGAACGACCGTAGCGGCTAAATAATCCTTTTCCGCTTCGAAGTCATCGAATGACTGGCTGCTGAAACGATTTTTCCGCTGCAGCTCATCGAATGCTTGAGCATACGACTCTTGGTCAAGCAGGTCAATCTCTTCCAGCACCCAATCCTGTTCGCGTTCCTCACGGCTTAGCCTCGTCAGCTCCTTGAGCATCCAATCTGCGGTTAAACGCATGCGATTTCCGATTGAGATTGAAGGATCCCCTTTATAAAATTGATTTGCAATTTCTTCTGCCGAAATTAAGGTGCGCTTTCTAAAGGTTACGGGTTTAAACAAAAGCCCGCCTTTACCTAGCTCCACAGCATACCGATCAATCAATTGCATGAACGAAACGCTTGACTTGAAGGTGATTGCAGCTATTCTCGCCTCATAGCCCGGTTCGCCTCTGGCTGCTAATGTATATTCCATTTGCGAGAAGGGATCCTCAAGTGCAAATGCTTGGCCTAGACGATGCTCAAGATATTGTTGATAGGTCGTTTGCTGCATATTTTGTTCGCCAAGCTCCGGCAATACGGTAGCTACATAGCTGTTAAACATCGGATTGGGGGAAAATAAGACGATTTGGTCCGCACTTAGCATTCCCCGATAGCGATAAAGCAAATAGGCAACGCGCTGCAAAGCGGCTGAGGTTTTCCCGCTTCCGGCTGCGCCTTGTACGATAAGCAAGCGGGCACGCTCGTTACGAATAATGCGATTCTGCTCTCTCTGAATGGTAGCAACGATGCTCTTCATCTGTGCATCGGATTGTTTGCCAAGCACCTCCTGCAGCAGCTCATCGCCTATCGTTACGCCCGTGTCAAACATGCTGTTTATTTGACCATTACGAATAATATATTGTCGTTTCATTGTCATTTCGCCGTTTATTGTCCCGCTCGGTGTTTCATACTCAGCCGGTCCAGGACCGTAATCATAATATAAACTTGAGACTGGCGCGCGCCAGTCATAAATCAAATAATCCAAACCGCTCTTATCCAGCAGTGAACCGACTCCTAGATATATGCGATTGGGCTCGCGCTCTCCTTCTTCCAAGAAATCGATACGCCCGAAATAGGGGGATTGCTCTAGCTTTAATAATGTTTTGAGCTGCTCCTCCGCATGGCGGTAGCTGCGCTCCCTCTCCGATAATACCTCAGCCTGCTGCTTTATACTTGCATGCGATTCCGCTGATTCGGCGGCATCCTCAAAGTTGACCGTCACATCATCCCAGAAATTACGGCGAATATCGACAATATCTCCTCTAACACCGCCAACCTGGTTACGAAGCTCTTCTATTCGTTCACGAATTAGAGCAGATATATCATCTACGCGAAGCTGCTCCTGCTCCAGTCCTTCATTTGTATTCGTCATACTGACACTCCTCTATCCATCAAATAAGTTCATTTATGTCTAATCAAGCATTGCTTTAAAATGGCAACATCCATTTTACCATCTTCTGCTCCACAAACAAAACGAAAGCTGGGCTATTGCCGTGCTCATCACAACCGTTTATAATGGCAGAGGCAGAAAAACAGCACAGAGACTTCACCCATGCAAGCAACCCGCGGTTCGAAAAACTCCCGCGTTATCAAAACTAGGAGGCTATTTGCAGTATGTTTAATTTATGGTTCGGCATCATTTTCATGCTTTTGCATTTCACGCTTTTTTTGCTTTCATATCGTTTTTTTGGTCGAATCGGCATTTATGCTTGGATTGGCATGGCAACCGTTCTTGCTAACATTCAAGTAGTCAAAACGATTGACCTACATGCTTTTGGTCTTGTTATCGCCATTACACTTGGAAATACAATGTACGGCACCATTTATTTGGCTTCTGACTTGTTGAATGAGAAATATGGCGAGAAATCGGCGAAGAAGGCGGTTTGGTTTGGCTTCTTCACACTTATTGCCTCGACCATTATTATGCAGATGGCGCTATTATTTAATCCCCATCCATCCGAATTCCCTTTGCAGGTGCAAGGAGCGATGGAAACCTTATTCGGACTTATGCCGCGTATCGCGCTTGCAAGCCTGTGCGCTTATTTTGTAAGTCAGTTTCTTGACGTTAGGATTTATTCCACATTGAAGCGCTTATGTCCTGCTCCGAATCAGCTTTGGATTCGAAACAACGGCAGTACAGCGGCAAGTCAACTTGTGGACACCTTAATCTTCTGTACGATTGCTTTTGCAGGCGCCGAAGGGTATGATCGTAAGCTTTGGCTTTCCATTTTCCTATCGACCTACGTAATCAAATTTATCGTTTCCATTTGTTCGACACCATTCCTCTATGCAGCTAGAAGCTTTTCCTTCAAAGAGGAGTCCTTGTAGTCGATTGAAACAAAATATATGCAATGAAAAAAGCGAGACAGCCTACTGCCAGGCATCTCGCTTTTTTGTGTATTAAGGCATGAATCCAATATCATCAAGCATAACTTTGCCTGGACCATTCACAAATCGAAACGTAATCCGGCTAATTTCGTCAATCGAAAGTTGTGGATCGTCTGGACCAAATTGCTCTATCGGTATGACATAGGTCTGGAATACAGGCTCTGATGATTCCTTATATTTCTCCTCTTTCACTCGGTCTTCGAGCCACGACAAGGACATAAAAGCCGTATAGGCGGGAGGTTGTACCGCCATAATATTAGCAAGCCCAATAATTCTATTCTCGCCGCTGGTCGTCGTGAGCTCAATTTCCACATTCGGCAGGGGCGGCATTTCGGTCTCGATATCAGCTGGAGGTGTCGTCTCCTCTTCTGCCGTTTTCGTTAAATCCCGCTCCAGATTCGCCATAGAGAATACCAGGTTGCCCTCAAGCATTCCTTCCATTCGATCATTTGTTTTGGGTGACAGCTGCAGCTCATACTGCGCTCCAGGCTCGGACCACTCCAGCACAATGCCTTTCGTGCCCTTGTTCTGTCCGTCCCGATCCTCTGCAAAAGCTACCTCCCAGTCCGTCATTCCTTCTGCAACTGCTTTGCCGCCGTCCTTTATTACCGTTTTTTGGCTGGTGTCGTCATAACGCGCGACTGCAGTAAATTCCGAAGCTTCAAAACGATTGGTATACACCGTATTCGGCAGCCAATCAAGTCCTCTTCGGTAATCTTTAAACAATCCGGTGTAATCCTCTTCACCAAGCAATGTCGCTTGAAGGAATGCAGAAACATATACCTTTGAGATTTGGCGCTGCTCCTCAGGCTGCAATAATCCATTTCGATTTAGAAACAGCCCGCCCGGCGGTCGCTCATCCATCCTGCCCCAATCGGAATTAAATTGACTATGATTAGCATCTGCAATATATAGTGCAGCTTTAAATTTACCAGCTTGCTCCTTGAACGTGGTTCGAGCATACTGCCGTTCACCGTAAAAGTTGTTTACGTCAGCATCTCTCGCCCCTTGCAGCGTTAAATAATTTACATTCGTTAATTTCGCCAGCTTGTCATCTACCTGCTTATCGGTTGGAGCAATCGCAATTACTGACTCGATATGCATCTGAGACAGAGAAGCCAGCGTTTTATCCTCTTTAAACCATCGATCCGCGTCAGCGGCCATGGCAACTGCCTGCCCGCCGCGGGAATGGCCAATTAACGCAATTTTGCTGAAATCGACCCGGCCGCTAAATGGATTGTCATTCTCTTCATCCAATTGTTGAATTTGCTGTAGATGCTTGAGCAGAATCCATGCACGCACTTTCATATCATGATTGGGAATACCTGACCAAACCGAATAGTTAAGGAAGTTCTCGTCGACTGATATCGTGATAATTCCTTTGCTGGCAAGAAGCTCGCCTAAATAGCCATATCCGCCGTCTGAGAAGCTTTCCATTAGATGATTGCCATGTACGATAAGTGCAACTGGGAATGGCCCGTCTCCTTCAGGCATCCATACTCGGCCATTCAGCGGCAGCGCATGCTCGTCGAACCCCCAAAAGCGAGTTTTCAGCCATGACCACTCCGTAATGTAGGCAGAAGCATCTACTGCTTCCGTCTTGATATCAACTTCATTGCCAAACAAGCTCCTATGTTTATCCCTTCCACTCCCATAGGTGAAGGTTTGATAGGCTATGCTGCCTTTCTCGCTAGGATTGGCTGCCAGCAGCGGTTCAACGCTTCCGTTTGTCAGCTCATCCTGAACACCCTCTCTTTGCGGCATAGTAGCAGGCCCTGGCCAGTCCGTTGTTTCAAGACCAACAGCAATAATAGATGCTATTACGATCGCTGTTATTGCCTTAAAACGCGGTTTGAGTTTAAGCCTTAAAAGCAGGCCAAGCAGAATACCTGCTAAAGCTCCAAGCAGTGTGAATGCAACAGATATTATGATCGACATCATAATCCCTAGCTCAGCAAAGTATAAGATTAAATAGGTTTCTATGCCTACATATAAACAAGCAGCTATAAATCTGCGTGGCAAAGGCAAATACAATAGATTAAGAATAAAAGAGAGCAATATAACTGAAAGACCCATTGCCACTGCATTTATGGTCAGAAATAAGATAATATCAACAATCGTTCCAAATCCGGTTGGCATGCCGAACACGGCAACGAGCATGGATAGCGAACCGAATAATGCTGTGCTGCCTGTCGATATTCGCCACACATACGAATCAAGGCTGTTGCGCGTTCGGTACTTGCCGGCGATCCATGTCTTCATTCGATGAAATTTACTCTGACCTTGATAAGGCGTCTTCGGTTCTTGTAAAACTAGTTCCATAGTTCCCCCTTCACAGAAAGCCAATTTCTGCCGTCTCGCCGTTCAATATCAACGGCTACACCAAAAAATTCGCCCATCTTAGTTGAGGTCAGCACATCAGAGGTTTGCTCTGCTGCGAATACCTGGCCTTCTTTCAGAAGTAGAGTTCTCGAGAAGCATGGCAAAATTTCTTCAACATGATGGGTCACATATATAATAGTCGGAGCATCCTGCTGCGGTGCAACCGAGGCGATCATTTGCAGCAGCTGTTCCCTTGCGAACACATCAAGCCCCGTACAAGGCTCATCGAGAATAAGCAGCTTTGGTGCAGCCATTAGCGCTCTAGCAATCAGAACACGCTGTCTTTCCCCTTGCGACAGCGTATCATAGGTGCGTTTGATCAAAGCCGCACAGCCCAGCTTCTTCATAAGTGATTCGGCCTTCTCTACATCCTCAGCATCTATATGGTCATATAATCCAATTGTCGCATACTTACCGCTTAATACAATTTTGATTGCTGTCTCGCTTCCATATAGCTTTTGCTGGAGCGAAGTGCTTACCCAGCCAATGCTTTTGCGAAGCTCGCGCAAATCATATTCGCCAAAGGTTCTCCCAAGGACGGACATGCTCCCTACTGTTGGCCATATATATCCGTTTATCATATTCAAGAGCGTTGTTTTGCCAGATCCATTCAAACCAAGCAGGCACCAATGCTCTCCTTCCTGCACAGTCCAATTGATATTTTTCAAAACCTGTTTGCCCTCGCGATCCCATGAAACGTTATGAATATCTATGATCATCAAATAGTCCCTCCGTCTATCGCTTCTCTTAAAAAGCTAATTATTTGACTTCAATTATATTATCGACCATTATAATAATACAACGATTCTCACCCAACTGGAACCGTACCGTTACAAATCGCAAATATACATACTTGTTATATCAGGAGTGGACAACAGATGAAAACAGAACAACTTAAGCAATGGGCTCATTTTTTTCTTACGTATAAATTTGCACTTGATGCCGTGGAAACGAAACTTAACATTTTGAATGAGGAATTTCAATTTATTCATGATTACAATCCGATTGAGCATATGAAGACAAGAATCAAGACGCCAGAGAGCGTCATGCAGAAGCTTAGAAGAAAAGGACTGGACATATCGCTCGAGGATGCCAAAAAACATATTCGGGATATTGCCGGTGTAAGAATCATTTGCTCGTTCTCAACCGATATTTATCAGATTGTTGAGATGATCAGCAAGCAAAGTGATGTGCGTGTCGTCGAAGTTAAGGATTATGTAATCGACCCGAAACCAAATGGTTATCAAAGCATCCATCTTATTATTGAAATACCTGTATTTCTAACGGATCGGAAAGAGAATGTCCTTGTAGAAATCCAAATTCGGACCATTGCGATGGATTTCTGGGCGAGCCTCGAGCATAAAATTTATTATAAATTCAATGAACAGATTCCGCCTCATATCCAGCAGCAGCTAAAAGGCTCTGCTGATATGATCAACTCGCTCGACAAGCAGATGCTTGCACTCAATGTAGAAGTTCAAAAGCATCGTGAGCAGGCCTTGAAATAAAAGGGACAGTATTAAGCAAAACAGCCGATCAGGTATAAAATCCTGATCGGCTGATTTCATTTATTTACTTATTGGAAAAACCAATCAGGTCACCGCATAATAAAAAGGAACAATAATTAAATTTAATGCGAGTGCAATAATTCCGATCGCCATAGACCAAGCACCGAGACCGCCTGAGCCTTGCCGATAAGCAATAAAGCCCAGAACCGCAGCTGTTGCCCCCATCAGTACAGGCCACACGAACCAGGAAGCTACTGCAAACACGAGCGCGACCCATCCCAGCCTATAGCCTGTAGTTTGAGTTGTTTCAACTGGATGTGCACGTTCTACGTGCCGGTCCTCACTCCGCTCCAAATGTCCAACTGGGCTGCTGACTGCGAAATCGGCTCCCATCTCTTCATTGACGTTCAGCAATCTGTCATTTCCTGATGCGAAACGGTTCGCTTCATTTTTCTCATCCACATTATCAACAAAATCCTCTTCAAACTTGTCCACCTTCATCACTCCTTCGGTTTAAAAGTGAGGCAGCACGTTTCTTTGGATTGCTTTGCCTGATCCTGATGGAGCTTGCCCAGCTCTTCTCCGGCGAATTCTTCGTTTACGTTTGCATGCTGATCAATTTCGATAGCGATTTCGCTTGCGCCGCAATTATTTCCTTGCTTCCAGAAGCTGCAGTTAGCTACGCTACAAACCACGCCTTTCGGCATAAAAAAATCACCTCCGTTATCAAGTTTCCCTGACCGAAGGTGATTCATTCTGCCTTATTTTTGTCCTTGCATACGGCGCTGCGTCATATAATCATTCTCGTAATAAGCCAGCTCATCACGCAGCTCCTCATAATTTTTCGAGATGCTAAGTATGATTTCACGCGCCTCACGGATCGGTTTGTAACGGAAGCGAATGGCATCTTGACCGGTATATGCATAACGGCCATCTTCTGAATAGCATTCGTTCTTCGGATAGAAAAACGCGCTTACGCATTGATGATACACTTCATACAGTACGCGTTCCGCATAATCCGTATCGAAATTGGGCCGTCTGAGCAATACTCCCAGTTTTTCAACCGACACCTCAGAGAACACCAATAAATGTCTCAAATCGGACAAGAAACCTTTATAAAATGTTTGAGCATCTTCACCATTATCATTACTGGTCAATTGGACTACCGAATAGTTGTTCAGAAACGGCTCGATTTGGTTTACAGCATCTTTTAGCTTCGTTTGAGTTGTTTCAGTTAGCGTCTTTACGTTAGCAGATGGCATATAGGTAGTTCTCCTTTCATAATCCAAGCACACTGAAAAATTACAATTATCATTATGGTACCACAAATTACATTCAAGTGGTACTGGCGTTTCACTGTTTTGCTCGCATATTTTCCTCGTCGGAATCTAAACCTACAGATTAGACTTAACTTTTATGAGATCGATTAATGGAGGTATCAAGCATGCATAAAAAATGGATCGGCGGCCTTACAATTTTAGCTTTAGCCGCGCTTCTTATACCTACATCATCCCTTTTCGCACCCGATGATGCTAAGAAAGCACCACCAAAGGTCTCAACATTATCTGCAAAGCGTGAACACACACTCAAATTAGCTACTTTACAAGAAGATATGAGAGCTACTGCCATGCTTTGCTCATCCGAATGCACGAAGGACTTTCAGAAGCTTATGAGTTCTGGCATGGAATCAAATTCGAAAGCAGACCAAGAAATTAAAAAGATGATGCATGAGCATTCTCACATGAACTACATTAGCTGGATTTCGGGAGAACGAAGCGTATCCCGCGGCAGCCTGCCCAAAGCCAAAAAAGTCGACGAATATGTAAAGATGGCTAAAGCACAGGTCGCTAAAGGTTCCAAATATGAATCGCCAGCCATTAAAGCAGAGAACGGCAGCCGCTATATGGTGCTCGGCGTACCTGATCCGAAGCACTCCAGCATGGGCGTTGTAAGTGTAATCAAACAAGACATAATCAATTCAGTTGAGAAGCATCAGAAGCGCAATCTGCGCTTAGTCCCTTATCCTGCTGAAGGAAATTATAAAATTGAATCTGTCAAACCCAATTCAACTATTGATACGACCGTCCGAACAGGCGAGGATAATGGAAATGCCAGCCACTATCATGTCAAAGACGTGGTTGTCCATTTCTCTAAGCCTCTAACCGATTCAGAATTGCAGCGTGTTAAAAACGATATTCATGCGGAATCTGTCAAACGAATTGGTCACACCTTTGTATTTCGTTCCAAAAGCATCGAGGCGGATCAGCTTGTTCAATATTTCAAAAAAACTTGGAACACGGAATACACAGAGCCGCATTATTTATATATGACAAATGAGAAGGCAGCTTCATCTTCTGACGTCATTGTACCAAACGATGCGCTTTATTCGGAATACCAATGGAATTTGCCATCTATTGAAACTGAAAAGGGCTGGAACGTTTCCAAAGGGGATGAGCAGGTCACAATAGCGGTGCTCGACACTGGTGTTCAGAGCAACCATCCCGATTTAACTGGTAAAATAACGAACGGAATCAATCTCATTGATGAATCTAAAGCACCCGATGATGATGTTGGTCACGGCACTCATGTTTCCGGTATTATTGGCGCAATAGTCAATAATGGCGAAGGCGTTGCGGGACTTTCCTGGTATAACAAAATAATGCCGGTTAAAGTGCTGGACAGCAGTGGAGCAGGCTCCACCTATTCCGTTGCACAAGGAATTATATGGGCTACGGACCACGGCGCCAAAGTTATTAATATGAGCTTAGGAAACTACGCGCAGGCCGACTTTCTCCATGATGCCATTAAATACGCATATGAACATGATGTCGTGATGATTGCTGCAAGCGGGAATGACAACACGGACCGCCCAGGCTATCCGGCTGCTTATCCGGAAGTATTCGCGGTTGCTGCAACCGACAGCAAGAAGCAGAAGGCTTCCTTCTCCAACTTTGGCGATTACATTGACGTTGCCGCACCTGGCGACAGCATTGCAAGCACCTATCCAGGAAGCCAATATGCTGCTCTGTCAGGCACCTCAATGTCCACTCCCCATGTCGCTGCACTGGCTGGGTTGATCCGTTCGGTTAATCCAGAGCTAACGAACGTTGAGGTAATGGAAATTATGCGCAAGACAGCAAATGACTTAGGCAGTAAAGGTAAAGATATTTATTTCGGCTACGGCGAGATTGATGTAGATAAAGCACTCCTATCCGCTTCTTCCTATGGAGGTGCACTTCAAACTTATCCGGAGCAAGTCAAACGCAGGCTGGAGCGGATTATTTCAAAATATCAAAAATAATCATGTTCATTATTAACGATTGAGCATACTAGAAAAAAGATGCCCTTAGGTAGAATTATCTACTTAAGGGCATCCTCTTTGTTCATATATGTTCAATTCTTATCATTTCATCATCATTTCACTATCACCGCGAAACGAGCTTTTGCCATCAATAGAAGGCTCCAGCCGTTAGCGCTTTGATATTGTCGTGCGGAAAGTTTGCCGTAAGCCGGGTTCTGTGCTTCTGGTGGTCAAAACGGGAACGACCCTCCCACGATGAAGCGACAATCATCTATCTAGGCCGTACATTACTATACGGCTCCAGCAACCAACCCGGACGCGCCTCAGGCTAAGGCTGCAGCTCGGTGGCTGCGGCGTCCTCTCGGTCTTGCTCCAGATGGGGTTTACCAAGAACATAGTCACCTATGCTCCTCGTGGTCTCTTACACCACGGTTCCACCCTTACCTGTACCGGCTAAAAGCCGGCCATCGGCGGTCCATTTCTGTGGCACTATCCTTCAGCTCGCGCTGACTGGACGTTATCCAGCATCCTGCCCTACGGAGCCCGGACTTTCCTCTCGCGGCAACAAGGCCGCCAGCGATTGTCTGTCAAACTTTCCGTGCTCAACAAGTATACAAGCTTTTCGATAAAAGCTCAACCCTCAAAGAAATACAATCTTTTATATAAAAGTAAAAGGCTCCGTATTCAAGGAAGATGCAGCTGCAGTTGTATCATATTTACTGCTGCTCAGCCTCTCGTTAAGCCAATCTGCGACACGCTGCTTCATAACCTTCTCAATGTTATGACCAGCATCGATAATCGTCATTCCGGCAGCTAACGCATCGTGAGCGGTATGATAATCTATATCACCTGTAATAAGCACATCTGCTCCTGCAAAAATAGCATGTCGAACATATCTGGAGCCCGCTCCACCGAGTACAGCTGCTTTGCGTATATTACGGTCAAGAGGACCTACCACTCTTACCGCTGGCACCTCAAATACCTTCTTGGCATGCTCGGCAAGCTCGCCTAACGTAGTTGATTCAGTAAGTTTTCCTACTCGGCCGAGACCAAATGATCTGCCCTTTAGATCAACTGGATAAAGGTCATAAGCAACCTCCTCATATGGATGAGCTTTCAGCATGGCTTGCACGGCTTTGCGATGTACGCTGTATGGAACGATGGTTTCAATCCGAACCTCGTCAGCCTTCTCCAGCTTCCCCACAGTACCTATATACGGATTAGTACCATCACCCGGTATAAAGGTTCCTGTGCCCTTAATATTGAAGCTGCAATGGCTATAGCTGCCAATCTCTCCAGCTCCTGCCCGCCAAATCGCCTCAAGCACTGCCTCATGATGACTCTCTGGCACGAAGACGACAAGCTTATACAGCTTATCTGTATGCACTTCCTCCAAGCATTGACGGTCTTCCGGCATGATCCCAATTTGATTGGCTAGCCAGTCATTAATGCCACCGTCAGCAACATCCAGATTCGTATGCGAAATATACACCGCTATGTCATGCTTGATCAGCTTCTCATATAAACGACCAGCCGCAGTAGAAGTATCCAGCTTAGCAAGGGGACGGTAGATAATGGCGTGGTGAGCAATAATAAGATCCACGCCTTGATGAATCGCTTCGTCTACAACCTCATCCGTTACATCCAGTGCTATCAAAAGTTTTTTTATCGGCTTGTTCAATGTGCCAAGCTGAAGACCAATTTTGTCATTCTCGACCGCATAATGCTTTGGAGCTAGCTGCTCCATAAGTTGTACTACTGTTTGTCCATTGGCAAACATTGCAAAACCTCCTCAAGCACTTTCATTTCTGCCTTGAATTGCTCTCGCTTATGTGAAGATTCAGCTAAATCGGAACCTGCAAGCTGCTGGCAAATGCGTTCAAGCTTGTTTAGCTCATGCCGCCATTTTTTGATTAGAACAGGCTGTGGATGTCGAAGCAAATGCGGCCCCATCTGCTTCAGCACCTTCTCCTTCGTTTCCTGCTGAAGCGGCAACGGCAAGAAGTCGGCGTTATATAAAGCTTGATTTAATGTTTCTGCATCAGCCGATCTAATCGCGTGCATGACCTCATAAATTTTCCCGTCTTCTTCAATAATGCTCTCCGCCTTCAAATACCAGCCGTACTTCAGCAGCCATTCCCGCACGATTTCTTCCCCAACGTTAGGCTGAAGGACTAACTCCTTAACCCCTTCAAGCTTGCCCGCACAATAACCAGATTCAAGTATGTCGCTCATCAAGCTGCCGCCCATACCAGCAATCGTTATCGTATCAGCCTCTCCAGGCTCTAGTACAGCTAATCCATCGCCTTGTCTGACTGTTAATCGATCAGACAAGCCTGCGTCCTCTCCTTGCTTGCGTGCAGCTTCAAATGGGCCTCGATTCAACTCGCCGGCTATTGCCGAACTGCATTTATTGATTTGCAGCAAATAAACGGGCAGCATCGCATGATCTGAACCGATATCTGCTACTCTTGAACCAGTAGTTACGTAATCTGCAATTAATTGCAGACGCTTAGATAGTTTTAACATTATACAACCCACACCATCCATTGTTTTCGCATTGTAAATAACAAACCGCCGCCAATCGCAATTTTTATTATGAGCTGCAGCTGGAGCCAGATTGCTTCTTCCGCAAACATTATCGCATAAAGCTCAGGCATAAAATATACAAGCGCGCTTGTTAAGAATAAAACGGCTGACACTGGTTTGGACCAGCGATGAACAAACCAGCTGCTCCAACCGAAAAGGCAAGCAATCGGCAGCCAATATAGCTGTATTTCATACCATTTAGGATCAATCATGAAATGGGAAAGCAGCCAAGCATAAACTAAAATAGCAGCTAGCCATCCTGAAAAATGTAAAATTGGAATTCGTGCAGTTATGCCATATACAACCCAGAAAAGGGAACATAGCGCCACCAGCCCCGATTTCCAGCCCCACTCATCTAACCCATGATGATTTAGCATGTAAATCCCACCGCCAAGAAGAAGCAGCATTCCCGTGCTTGTTAGTGACAATCCAGCCGCCTCATTGCGGGTGCGAAGCCTTCCCCCGATCCATAATAAAACCGCTGTCCCGCTTGCTACGACTGCCATTTGCAATAACGGATGAAATTCGTTAAAATAAAGCACAACAAAGGAAATTAAGGTAAAAGTTCCAAATGTAAGCAGCCATTGCAAGCCTGTTGCCCGCTGAACAGCGGCAATTGCTTTTCCTACTGTATTATGCTGTTCTTTTAACGTTTCTATAGTGTCGTGATCAGCATATAAATTCAGCAGAAAATCACAATATTGATCAGGAAGCAGCTTGCTGCGACGCCAGTGATCAATTTCTTTAACGATAATTTGCCGACGATCCTGATTCATTCCCGCTATCCTTTCGGTCTCCAAAATGATAAATATCATATGTATGAGGTCAGCTATTTAGAAAAAAGACCTCGCTGCAAGAGCAGAAAGGTCAACATTGTCAATCATACATTTATTCGAGGAAATCTTTCAAACGTTTGCTGCGGCTAGGGTGACGAAGCTTACGAAGTGCTTTGGCTTCAATCTGACGAATACGCTCACGCGTTACGCCAAACACTTTACCCACTTCTTCAAGCGTTCTTGTACGGCCATCATCAAGTCCGAAACGAAGACGCAATACATTTTCTTCTCTTTCGGTCAAGGTGTCAAGCACATCCTCAAGCTGCTCTTTAAGAAGTTCATAGGCTGCGGCATCAGCTGGTGCAAGCGCTTCTTGATCCTCAATGAAATCTCCTAGATGCGAGTCATCTTCTTCCCCGATTGGAGTCTCGAGAGATACAGGCTCTTGCGCGATTTTCATGATCTCGCGTACCTTCTCCGTGCTAAGCTCCATTTCCGCGGCAATCTCTTCCGGTGTCGGTTCACGTCCGAGCTCTTGAAGCAATTGACGGGAAACACGTATAAGTTTATTGATCGTTTCCACCATATGAACCGGTATCCGAATCGTACGCGCTTGGTCTGCAATCGCACGAGTAATAGCTTGACGAATCCACCATGTTGCATACGTACTGAATTTGAAACCCTTCTGATGGTCAAACTTCTCAACCGCTTTAATAAGACCCATATTGCCTTCTTGAATAAGATCAAGGAACAGCATCCCTCTACCTACATAACGCTTGGCAATACTGACAACTAAACGTAAATTTGCTTCTGCAAGTCTGCGCTTCGCCTCTTCGTCGCCATTCTCAATCCGTTGTGCAAGCTCGATTTCATCATCTGCAGAAAGAAGAGGAACGCGGCCAATCTCCTTCAAGTACATTCGTACCGGGTCATTAATCTTAATGCCTGGGGGCAACGCAAGATCATCGTCGAAGTTAAAGTCGTCTGACTCCCGTTCGCGTTCGCGGTCTTCCCCTCCAGCAGCAAGTGGATTTTCTTCGTCGTTTTCGTTCAGTACCTCAATCCCAAAATCGTCAAGCTGTTCAAAAAATTCATCAATTTGCTCTGGTTCTTGATCGAAAGGAGACAGTTTCTCCATAATCTCTTTGTAAGTCAAGGATGATCTTTTCTTGCCTTGCTCGATCAATTGATCCTTCACATGATCCAGTTTTTGTTCGGTATCTAGTTCAGTATGCTGATCATTCGCCATGTTCCGACTCCCTCCCCCCTAGAAACGATCTATGTTTCTTGCTTTCAGCTGTTGGCCTAGGGTTATAATCTCAAGTGCTAATTGTGTTGCTAATGCTGCATTACCGGTACGTTCGGCATGTACCATTTCATCTTCCTTGCGTTGAAGCTCAAGCTTTAGCGGAAACGTAATGATATCTTGAATATCAGCGTTCATAATGGTTTCATCGAACGGGAAATCACTGTCCATCATTAGAATCGATGCCGCTGTTCGTTCTAATCTGTCATCATGAAGCGTCGCAATAAATCGGCTGGCATCCGGATCGTAGCCCTGTGCATAATAAGCGTATAAATAAGCAGCAAGTGCTGCGTGATCCTCTACATTAAACGCATCGCCGAGTCGTTCATGTACCGCTTGAGCGACTTCACTGTCGCGCATCATAACATTCAACAATCTTCGTTCCGCATATGTATAAGCAGGCCGAAGAGTGGGCGGTCCAGACGTACGGGGCTTTTCATTTCTACCATTATTCCACGAAATGTCGTTATTATCCCCTTGAGGTTTCTTTTTTTGCAGCTCCTGTCGCATTTGGTGACAGTCCTGCTTCAAAGAATCAAGCGAGATTTCAAACTCTCGGGACAATTCCTTTAAGTAGACTTCGCGTTCTGTTGAAGAATCAACCTCAGCTACAATTTGTACAGCTTCAAGCAAATAATTTTTTCTACCTTCTTCTTTTAGCAGTATATGGTTTTTCCTTGAATATATAAGCTTAAATTTTGTAACTGAAACAGGCTGATCCATCGTCTCGCGCAAAAAAGCCTCAGGTCCATATTCGCTAATATAATCATCAGGATCCTTCCCTTTCGGAAGCATCGCCACTGCTACTTTCAGTCCCGCTGCTTCCAGCATTGGAATGGATTTGATTGCTGCTGCTTGTCCCGCATCATCACCATCGTAACAGACGATAACCTCTTCGGCTTGTCGCCTAAGAATACTGCAATGCTCATCCGTCAGTGCCGTCCCCATTGTTGCTACACCGTTTTTAATGCCTGCGCTCCACGATTTAATGACATCCATGTAGCCTTCAAACAATACGACTTGCTTACTTTTGCGGATAGCTGGCCGCGCATAGTGCAAGTTGTACAGTGTTCTGCTTTTCGTAAATAGCATCGTTTCCGAGGTATTCAAGTATTTCGGCTGTCCTTCGCCTATTATGCGACCCGCAAACGCGGTAGCTTTGCCGTCTCGATCCCATATCGGAAACATAATGCGATTGCGAAACCGATCCACGTACCCGCTCCCGTCAGACTTCGCCGAAAGCAATCCGCCTTTTTCCATTAGCGCCATATCAAAGCCACGACTCGTTAAAAAGCGGGCTAGCAAATCCCATTCTTCAGGGGCATAGCCGAGCATAAAATGATCGATCAGCTTATCGCTTAGTCCGCGTTCCCGCAAATATTGCTTGGCAGCTTGCCCCTGTTTGGTATTGCTTAGCACATGATGATAAAGCTTAATAGTCAGCTCATGCGCTTCAATAATTTTGGCTCGGTCGGCATCATGAGGTGAAGACTTGCTCCCGTCTGGTAAAGCCCAAGTGACAGGAATGCCTGCATCCTCAGCGAGCACTCGTACAGCTTCGGGAAAAGAATAGCCTTCCATTTCCTCTACAAACCGTATGACATTGCCGCCTTTTCCGCAGCCATAGCAATGGTAAATTTGGAGCTCCGGCGTAACTGTGAACGAGGGCGTCTTCTCCGAGTGGAACGGACATAACCCCTTCATATATTTGCCGTGCTTCGTGAGATGAACATATTTCCCGACCGTCTCTACGATGTCATGATGCTTGCGAACAGCATCAATAATCTCTTCCGGTATTTTATTACCGTATGTCATCGTTCATCACCTTCATCCTAGTAACACGTAAATAATATTCGCTATACGTCATGGTTCTCCTGCTCATTTCGCAAAACTTTTGTCAACTTTTGTTGAAAACGCTCACGATCCTCATTGTTCATCGCTTTTGGACCTTTCGTTTTCCCGCCGGTTCGGCGTCTCTTGGCAAGCTCATGCCTGCGTTCCATCAAATAATCGATGTTCTCATCCGTGTACTGCTCTCCCCGAGGCGATAATACAAGTGCACCTTTGCCAATCGCAATACATGCAAGTCCGAAATCCTGCGTCACGACAATATCGCCACGCACAATATGATTGACAATGTACAAATCGACAGACTGGTTGCTGCGGTCCACTTGGACAATATCTACGCCGGCTTGCGGCTCAAGCCGATGGTCATGAGAAGCCACCATCAGAACCCGCACCGAAAAACGCCTTGCCGTCTCGCCTATTTCAGCTTTTACCGGACATGCATCCGCATCCACTACTATAGTTGGTTGCTCTTGCCGAATAATGATCACCGCTCGATTTCATTTTCTATCCTGTACTATTATATACGGCACAACTATAAAAAATCCTGCCGCCAATCATTACGGCTTTCGCACATATTCCATAATTAAGCTGGCCGTTTCTTCTACAGCCCGATGTGAAACATCAATAATTACGCATTCGAGCTGCTTCATAATGGTATCCGCATAAATAAGCTCTTTTTCAATACGATCCGGTGTCGCATAGGATGCATTATTCGGCAAGCCTAACGCCTTTAATCTTTCCTTGCGTATCGTATTTAAATAAGGCATGCCAATCGTAAGTCCAATGATCTTCCGCTTCGGAATTTTAAACAATTCGGCCGGAGGCTTAAGCTCCGGCACAAGCGGTACGTTTGCGACCTTGAATTTTTGGTGAGCAAGATACATAGATAATGGTGTTTTCGAGGTGCGGGATACGCCCACGAGCACGATGTCTGCCTTCAGCACGCCCGAAGTATCTCTAGCATCATCATATTTAACGGCGAACTCGACTGCCTCTACCTTCCGGAAGTAATCTTCATCCAAAACGTGGTTAAGGCCCGGTTCTTCTCTGGATTTCCTACCCGTCCGCAATTCCAGTGTTTCGATAAATGATCCCAATAGATCTATGGCGACGATATCCGATGACTCAGCCAGCCTCTTCATGCTGTCACGCAGATGCGGAATAACTAACGTATACAACACAATCGCATCGACTGCCTTAGCTTGCAGCGTGATACGCTGCAAGCTAGCTTCGTCCGTTACGAACGGTGCTCGGCGAATCTCCGTATTAATGGGATGAAACTGAGCAATCGCAGCGCGTACGACCAGTTCGCCTGTATCACCAGCAGCATCCGATACGACGTAAACAATTACTTCTGGATTTGCATTTGGCATGCTTCATCATCCTCCTGACGCTTATTTGAAAGAAGACAGGTGAATATCCATCCATCAGATTATTACCAAACTAGCTTCGAGAAATCAGCAATGACAGCAAGATCCTCTGCTATTCCTGCAAGTGTAGCTAGTCGGTTTGCCCGTACTGCCTCATCTGGAGCCATTACCATAACCTTCTCAAAGTAGTTTTGAATAAACGGCTTCAGCGCCGATAAGGTTAACACGGCTTTTGTAACATCTCTGCTTTCGATTTCAGCATTGAAAGCTGGACGCTGCTGCAGCCATTGTTCATACAGCTCGGTTTCCACCTGTTCAGTGAACAAGGCAGGATCAACAGACGTTGACGAAGCTTTAGAGCCCAAATTACTTACACGATTAAACTGCTCTACTGTAAGCTTGAATTCCGCACGTTCCTCGCCTGCCGCAAAAGTTTGAATAACTGATGCACGCTCAATTGTAGAGCTTAGATCAGCAAAGCCTGAAGCCATAACGGCATCTACGACATCATAGCGCACGCCTTGCTCCGACAATACATTTTTTACGCGAAGCGCGAAGAAATCCGCCAAATCCTTGCGAATATCAGCTGCATTGCGCTTCAGGCCGCGGCTCTCATGAACGGACAAGGACGCATCATAAAGATCATTTAATGAAAGCTTCAACCCATGCGCTAGGATGATCTGTACAATTCCCGCTGCTTGTCTGCGCAGGGCATATGGATCCTGCGATCCTGTTGGTATGATGCCAATGGAGAAACAACCAACAATGGTATCGATCTTATCCGCTAAGCTAACGATGGCACCCGTTATTTCCGATGGGGCTAGATCGCCGGAGAAGCGCGGCTGGTAATGTTCATTAATGGCTTTCGCCACTGATTTGCGCTCTCCTGCTTTATTCGCATAATCTTCTCCCATAATGCCTTGCAGCTCAGGGAATTCATAGACCATTTGCGATACAAGATCAAATTTGCAAATATCAGAAGCGCGGCTAATATCTTGAGCGGCTTGTTCATCCAGATTCAGGTGCTTGCTTAGCAAATCTGCTGTTGCGCGAATCCGTCTAACCTTGTCTCCAACGGAGCCAAGCTCTTCGTGATAGACGATATTTTCAAGCTTCGACAACGCATGCTCAATCGTCAGCTTATGATCCTCTTCATAGAAAAATTTAGCATCGGAAAGTCTGGCGCGAAGCACCTTCTCATTGCCTTTGGCAACAAGCTCTATCGATTTGGTATCCCCGTTGCGTACCGTAACAAAGAAAGGCTGAAGCTCCCCTTCGCTGTTAAATACAGGGAAGTACCGCTGATGCTCGCGCATGGAAGTAATAAGCACTTCTTGCGGAATATTCAGGAATGCCGGATCAAATCCGCCAAATAATACATTGGGATACTCAACGAGGAAGAGCACTTCTTCAAGCAAATCTTCTTTAATTGCAATTTCCCAGCTTTTCTCTTCTGCAAGTCCCTTGATCTGGCTAATGATCAGCTCTTCACGCTCTTTAACATCAACGATAACATGCTGCTCGCGCAGGCGCTCCACATATTGTGCGGGTTCTAGAACTGTTGCGTCAGCGCCAAGGAACCGATGTCCGCGTGATACGTTGCCGGTCTTCACACCCGTAATTTCGAACGGAATAATATCTTGCCCGAATAAAGCTATTAACCAACGGATAGGTCTAACGAAACGCAAATCATAGCTGCCCCAGCGCATATTTTTCGGAAAGGACATCGAAGTAATTAACGAAAGCAAGCCATCCGGCAGTATGGATGCTGTTTCCGCGCCTATGCTGCTCTTATTCGCATATACATATTCCACGCCAGCCAGCTCTTGAAAGTAAAGCTGCTCCGGCTCTACGCCTTGGCTTCTTGCAAAGCCAAGAGCCGCTTTGCTCCAATTTCCCTCAGCATCCTGCGCAATTTTGCGTGATGGACCTTTTGCTTCCTCATTCATATCAGACTGCTTCTCAGCCATTTCATGAATCAGAACGGCAATACGTCTAGGTGTCGCATATACTTGAACATCGCCATGCTCAATTCGTGAATCTGAAAGCCATTTTACCATTTTATCTTTCAATTGGTTCATTGCACCGCGCACGAAGCGAGCGGGCACTTCCTCTAGACCGATCTCCAGCAATAAATCTCTAGTCATGCTGCTCCACTCCTTTCTTCAATAACGGGAATCCAAGGCGTTCTCTTTCGGCATAATACGTTGATGCGCATGCACGCGCCAAGTTTCTCACCCGCGTAATATAGCCGGTTCTTTCCGTAACGCTGATTGCACCGCGCGCATCCAGAAGGTTAAACGTATGTGAGCATTTCAATACGTAATCATAAGCCGGGAATACGAGATTGTGCTCCATCGTTTTATTTGCTTCTTCTTCATACATATTAAATAAATTGAACAGCATCGCTGTATCTGATGTCTCAAATGTATATTTCGAATGCTCGAATTCTGGTTGCTTGAACACGTCTCCGTACGTTACGCCCTCAACCCATTCCAAATCAAATACATTTTCTTTTTGTTGAATATAAGAAGCAAGCCGCTCCATGCCATACGTAATTTCGACTGCAACCGGATTGGCATCGATTCCTCCAACTTGTTGGAAGTATGTGAATTGTGTAATTTCCATTCCGTCAAGCCATACTTCCCAGCCTAAGCCCCATGCACCGAGTGTCGGTGATTCCCAGTTGTCCTCAACGAAACGAATATCATGGTCATTGGCATCAATACCAAGCTGCTTCAGGCTTTCTAAATAAAGCTCTTGAATATTGTCAGGCGAAGGCTTCAAAATAACTTGAAATTGGTGATGCTGATACAGACGATTCGGGTTTTCCCCATAACGACCGTCAGCTGGACGGCGGGATGGTTCCACATAAGCCACATTCCATGGCTCTGGACCGATTGATCTTAGAAAAGTCATTGGGTTCATCGTTCCTGCACCCTTTTCCACATCATAAGGCTGGACTAGAATGCAGTTCTGTTCTGCCCAAAATTGCTGCAGCGTCAAAATCATTTTTTGAAAATTCATAACAGACCCTCTCCTTCTTCCTCTGTTTTATGTGCAAATCCAGTAAACAAGGACGCAGACACACAAAAAACTCTCGTCTCTACGCCTGTTCCCAGACGTAGGGACGAGAGTTATTAATCCCGCGGTTCCACCCTACTTGGTTCACTCCTTGCGAGCAAACCCTCTTTGATCGATACGACTCCGGAGTGCCCTTTCATCGTTATCATCCGTCCAGGCTCCCACTATTCCCGGCTCGCTAATACAGTCGATGTAAAACGATTACTTTCTCCATCATAGCCCAATATTCATGATTAATCATTGTATGCTTTTTTATGAAGATTGTCAACTAAGTGTAGAGTGGTCAGACAATCGAAGCAATCCTTTAGTGACCGCGAATTTCTTCTAACGGTGTTTGCTTGCCTTTTTCCTTCTGAATAAGATCCTTCATACCGGCGTTGCCCATGAATAGGACGCAAACTAAAGCTAATCCTGCCGGCACAATCGACCAAAGAAAAGTAATCGAAACCGATTCAGACAGAGCAGCCACAATTTTATCCATCACAGCTTGAGGAATGGCTGCACGCTTCTCAGGAGACAGAAGCTCGCGCGCATTATCCGTCATCATGCCTCCGCCATCGCTACCAGCGAACGCCTCTGACATTCCACTTGCGAAATGATTGCGTTGAATAATTCCGAATATCGTGATTCCGACTGTCATGCCAAGGGAACGCACGAATGACATCGTTGATGTTGCGCTGCCGCGCTGACGCATATCAAAGCCATGAATAGAGGACATCCCAAGTACCGAGAAGGAGAACCCTATCCCAAACCCTGTCAGGAACATGTAGAAGGAAAGCATTGTTCTAGTTGTGTCCGGCGTAATTGTAGATAAAAGAACGATACCGGTAATGAAAATGATGGCTGAAATGGTCATGACATAACGATAAGGCATCTTGTTAGCGAGAAACCCGCCTAATTGTGCGGCAATAACAGACCCAAGCGTCATCGGAAGAAGAGTTAGGCCTGCATTCACTGCCGTACCACCGAACACACCTTGAACGAACATCGGGATGTAAAGTGCCGCCGTTATGAAAGCAGCCCCGTAGAATAGGCCTGCTCCAGTACTGAAGGCAAATAAGCGTTGGCTGAACATTTTGAAGGAAATGATCGGCTCCGAAGCTTTCGTTTCTATGAATAGAAAAGCTGCAAGCAAAACTGCAAACCCGGCAAATAAACCGATAATTTGTGTAGAATCCCATGCATATTCAGATCCGCCCAGCTCTAGTGCAAACATGAGGCAGACAATAGAGCCTACAAGAGTCGTAGCACCCCACCAATCGATTTTCTGCTTGGCATGCGATAACGATTCCTTATAGAAAAGAATAATAAAGGCGAGTGCTACAAGTCCAAACGGAATATTGATATAAAAAATCCAGCGCCAATTTATATATTCTGTAATGTAAGCTCCTGCCAGCGGACCAAACAAGCTGGATGTGCCAAAAACGGCTCCGAACAATCCGCCCATTTTACCACGCTTTTCTGCCGGGAAAATATCAAATACAATAGCGAAAGCAATCGGCATCATCGCGCCGCCGCCAATCCCTTGGATTGCACGGTAAATCGTAAGCTGCGTTATGGATTCAGCAGTTCCGCAAAGAATAGAGCCGAGAAGAAATAATGATATCCCGAGCACAAAAAAACGTTTTCTACCGTACATATCGGATAACTTGCCAAAAATAGGCATGCCCGCCATTTCCGTTACCAGATATGCCGATGTTACCCACACATATTTGTCCAATCCTCCAAGGTCGGATACGATTGTCGCCATCGCAGTTGATACGATGGTATTGTCAATCGATGCGACCAGAATGCCAAGCAACAGGCCCGCTACTACGAACCCCAGTCTGTTTTGCTGCGCAGACATAAGATGAATCCCTCCAATTAGCTTAACTCTCTATAACATCATTTAGCATAATGCAACTGCTCGTTCTATGAAATCCATCGATGGAAGGAACAAAAACTCCGCCTAGAGGCGGAGAAGCTGAATATTTTTTACAAAAGCTTATCAAGCTGATCCAGAAAATGGCGAGATTTGAGCTGTAAGCCCAGATGAGTATCCATAAGTCTCCGCATGCAAAGCTTAAGCTCCAGCTTTGTTTCCGGTTTCACTTGTATGGAGCCTAATCTTCTCATATCCGTTCTGCGAAAAATATTAAGCAGCTTGTAAGCTCCTTCACCAAGCGGAATGGCTCCTGGATCCTTTCCTAAGCATCTAGAGCATAGAATGCCGCCTGAGTGCGCGGATAGGCTGAAAGGGCCAACTCGATTGCCGCAGCTCACGCACTCGTCCAGCTCAGGCGCATAACCTGATAAATCCAAAATTCTCATTTCATACAAATGAATCACAATTTGAGGATCTTTCCCTTCTTTCAACGCGCCTAAACAAGCTTTAAGCTGCTCGAAATGAAAGCTGGTTGCTTCATCATCCTGCAAACTGCGATCCGTTAATTCGACCGCATAGGAAGCATATGCTGCCAAATCAAGCTGCTCACGCAAAATATGGTGAGATTCAATAATCTCACCAGAGTTAAGTGTACCGAGTCCGCTGCTGCGAAAATAGACGAACTCCCCGTATGTAAATGGCTGTGCAAGAGATGAATGCTTGCTTTTTATTTTCTTAGCGCCACGGATTAATACACCAGCTTTGCCATTCGTCTTTGTAAGCAGTGTAACAATTTTATTGCCTTCTCCGTAATCCATGCTTCGAATAACAATGCCCTCGACACGATACAGCATAAAATAACTCTCCCCTAAAAGCAGAAACGGAGCACACCGTCCCATGGCGGTGCAGCATCCGTTTGCACAAAACGACTATTCTGTTATTAGACCTTTTCCAGCTGATTCGATAAGCTAGCTGGACGTTCCATCTAACTCCAGCGTTGCAAACTCCTCATTGACACTATCAATCGTATCAGTGCGTCCTTCCGCTCCAAGCTGTTTCATTTCCTTGTAAAGCATGAAGGATTCGACATCCCCGGTCAACGTAAAATACTTCCACGAAAAATCTCGCATTCGTATCCATCCCTTTCGCTCCCTGAAATGCTGCTCAAGACACTAATAGGATGCGATAAACGGGGCCAAGCTATCCTTAACAAATATCGTTATTTTTGCTTAATCATGTCTATAGCCGAGATCCTTCAACACTCTCTCTTGATTGCGCCAATCCTTCTTAACCTTCACCCACAGCTCCAGAAAAATTCGCGAGCCAAGCAACGCTTCGATATCTTTGCGAGCCTGCTTGCCGACTTCCTTAAGCATATCGCCCTTTTTCCCGATTATGATACCTTTCTGGGAATCACGCTCTACAAAAATAACAGCGCCAATGTACACAACTCCGTTTTCCTTCACGCGCATATCCTCAATAGTTACCGCAATAGAATGAGGAATTTCCTCACGGGTCATATGCAATATCTTCTCGCGGATGAGCTCCGAGCATACAAATTGTTCAGGGTGATCTGTAATCTGATCAGCAGGATAATATTGAGGTCCTTCAGGCAAATAGCGCGACAATTGTTCCATCAACGTCTCGACATTATTTCCTTTAAGTGCCGAGATAGGGATGATTTCTGCAAATTCATGAAGCTCATTATATTGCGTAATCATTGGAAGCAGCTGTTCGGGTTCTACCTTGTCAATTTTGTTCATGACGAGGAATACAGGCGTTTTGACTTTTTTGAGCTGCTCGATGATAAAACGGTCACCTCCGCCAAGTCCCTCAGAGGCATCAATTAGAAACAAGGCTGCTTCAACCTCTCTTAGAGCGCTTTCGGCAGTTTGCATCATATAATTGCCAAGCTTCGATTGCGGCTTATGAATTCCAGGTGTATCAAGAAAAACAATTTGCAGTTCATCCGTCGTATATACACCATGAATTTTGTTTCGTGTTGTTTGCGGCTTATCAGACATAATGGCAATCTTCTGACCAATCAAATGGTTCATAAGAGTTGATTTGCCCACATTCGGTCTGCCAATAATAGCTACAAAACCGGAACGGAATTTTTTGCTGTCACGCTCAGTTGTTGTTGTACGACTCATATAATTATTTAACGCTCCCTATTATCTAATGATGCCGGCGTAAAGGCTCCCGGCAATATGTCCGATACGGTCGATATCGACCATTGACCGTGTAAATTACCCATAATAACAGGCATATCCGGAGCACATAATTCTACTAACACTTGACGGCAGACGCCGCAAGGAGAGATTGGTCCTTCGGTATCACCGATAACCGCTATTGCTTGAAACTGTCCTGCCTTCTTGCCATCCGCTACAGCCCGAAACAATGCCGTGCGCTCTGCGCAATTCGTAGGTCCATAAGCAGCGTTCTCCACATTGCAGCCGAAATGGACATGTCCATCGTTGTCAAGCAAGGCAGCACCTACTTGAAAATTTGAATATGGTACATATGCTCTGGTCATCGCTTCTTTCGCATGGTGCATCAACTTGGTGTATTCTTCCGATAAACCTTCATATTTCATATTCAATTCCTCCGTTTTTAAGTTAAACAAATTTAAATTATAAAAACAATCGCCAAAGCGGCGGTCCGATTATCAATAGTCCTATAATAGCAGAGACCGCAGCCGCAATTAATACCGCTCCTGCCGCTACATCCTTCGCTATTTTGGCTATGGGATGAAACTCCGGACTAGCTAAATTAACAGCCTGCTCAACGGCAGTATTAATCATTTCTGCGCTTATGACAACCGCGATAGCCAGAAGAATAATTGACCACTCCAATGGCTTAAGTGAAACAGTAAACCCTAAGACACAAGCAGTAATTGCTGCGAACATGTGAAAGCGCATATGGCTTTGAGTTCGAAGGGCAAATACGATTCCAGACAACGCAAAACCAAAGCTGCGAAAAAAATGGTTCATTAGCGAGTTAAGCCAGCCTGCTGCAGAATCGCTTCCTGCTTGGCAGTCATTTCTGCTTCAGCAGCGTCCTCCTCATGATCATAACCCATTAAATGCAGAAAACCATGAACAAATAGGAAGCCGATCTCCCGCTCCAATGAATGTCCGTATTCTTTGCTTTGGGCTTCCGCCGTTTCAACCGAAATGATAATATCGCCAAGCATACCGGAGATTGGGTCTGCCTCATCCTCGCTCTCAACCTCAAAGATGATGTCCAGCTCCTCTGTTCCATCTTCCTGCATGGCGAAAGAAAGCACATCAGTCGGACGGTCAATGCCGCGGTACTCTAAATTCAACTGATGAATTTCTTTATCGTCTGTAAATGTGAGTGATACCTCACCTTCTGAAATGCCTTCAGCCTGCGCTGCTAGTTGAAGCAGCTGTTCTAGCTTCGTTATCCAAGCATCAGGAATATCAAGTATCTCTTGTTCATTATTCCAATCCAATCGCAAGCTCATGCTAAACGCTCCTTTGTTTTTACATCATCCGGGTATTCAATCCGCGAATGGAATATACCGATTACGCTTTCCTTGAGCGATTGCGCAATTTTGTCCAATTCCTTCAGTGTCAAATCACATTCATTGAATTGGTTGTCATCAAGTCTGCTCTTAATGATTTTGTGGATCATCGCTTCAACCTGTTCAACTGTAGGATTGTGTAAGCTGCGAACAGCCGCTTCCACACAATCGGAAATTCCGACGACAGCCGCTTCCTTCGATTGCGCTTTCGGACCAGGATATCGGAAATCATCCTCGGTAAATTCCGGCTTGATTCCTTGCTCTTCTGCTTGTTTGACTGCTTTGTAATAGAAAAACTTCAGCGAGGTCGTTCCATGATGCTGTTCGGCAATATCACGGATTGGCTTCGGAATATTATGACCTTTGAGCATGTCCACACCATCTCTTGCATGTGCCACAATAATCGACTTACTAAGCTTGGGATCAATTGTATCATGCGGGTTCTCGATATTCGACTGATTCTCGATAAAGTAATTCGGTCGCTTCGTCTTGCCAATGTCATGATAGAAAGAGCCTACTCGGCATAACAAGCCATCTGCACCAATCGCTTCCGCGGCCGCCTCTGACAAATTTCCAACCATTACGCTGTGATGGTAGGTGCCCGGCGTTTCCGTTAACAGCTTTCGAAGCAGCGGGTGATTGGGGTTGGAAAGCTCTACAAGCTTAAGCGCCGACAAAATACCAAATGTGATTTCAAAAAACGGCATTAAGCCAATAACGAGCACTGCAGTAACCAAGCCGCTTGCGAATGCGAATACAACCGCATAAATAAAAGGGATGCGCTCAAGCTGCTCGGATAGAAGCAGGATAGTAATAACCGATAGGGTGCCGAACAAGCTGACCATAATGCCAGCCTTCAATATCGTTGACCTTTGACTTGCCCGATGAATCGAGAAAATGGCCGCAAAAGATACAACAATAATTACGAAGCCGTATTGAAAATCAAAAATTTGATGCTGTCCGGTGTTTAATATAACACTGCCCATAATCGCGAATAAAATCGAACTGATTATGGCCAAATGCATATCCAATAGAAGCGTTATAAGCATCGTCCCTAATGCGGCAGGCGCTAAATAACCAGCATAAGGAGCCGTATCCGTCTGCGTCAACGTAATAATCTGCATCGTAATAATATTAATTAGGAAAATAAGCCATAGCATGAGCAGTGAAGCATTATTGTATTTCGGCTTGATGCCGTTAATACTGCCAGATTGATGTAAATAAGCGTAAACGACTACAATAAACATGATCGACATAAATAGCAAGCCGAGCTGCGGCCAATAGTTTTTCTTGTCATGCAGCAACGAAGAGTCAACAAGCAGTTTGTAAAGATCAGGCGTTATCATTTGTCCGCGCTTGACGATAAGCTCGCCTTCTTTTATAACAACAGGCGGCGTATTTTGTTTTGCCAATACCTTTGCTTCATCGGTAGCCGCTTTGTCCATAAATTTATTAGGCATAATAGCGAATCTAGCCAGCTCTTGAACAATTTCTCGGCTTGTACGACTGGACAGCGTGCTTGCGTTAACAAGCTCTGCCACCTGCGTTCTTGCCGTTTCAGCCTCACGCAGCTGCTCTCCGCTTAGCTTACGAACAATATCCCTAGCTACACTTCGCATCTCGGTTATTGCTTCAGATGATAATTTAGGCATTTTGTAAAAAGTTTCTTCTGGGATCGTATACTGCTGTTCCTTCGCTATGCTTGCCATCTCATCCAGGAGCGTATCACTATAGGTTCCTTTGCCTTTGTTGATCTTGACAAAGTTGTCTATGTAATCCGAATAGCGTCCTGGAATTTCATTTCGATAAATATCAATTTTATTTTGAACGGTCACTTGATCATCTAAATTCAACTGCTCAATTCGAACTAATATTTGATCGACAAGCGATTCATTGCGGAGTGGAACAATGGAATATATAACATCGATCTTATTAGCGGCATCCTCTTCCGCTTGTCTAGTCGACTTCTCATCCTTTATTTGGAAGGGCGCTTTAATATCCTTCTCGCTTACTGCGCCCTCCTGGATATTATACGTTTCTGGAACGAGATGAGGAGCCAAGCTGAAATAGAACAACAACACAAACATAAACATCAGCACCCAGCGAACGGCTGCACTCTGCTTCCAACTCGCTATCTTAGACGGTCGCAAGTTCCCTTCTTTTCCGGTCTGGTTTTGGTTCATGCAGCGGACATTCCTCTCTAGGCTTTGTTTTCAGCATCCCAGTTATAGGCAACGATAATCTTTTGAACAAGTGAATGACGCACAACGTCCTGCTCAGAGAAAAGGATAATGCCAATTTCCTCAATATCCTTCAAAATGCGCTGCGCTTCGATTAGGCCAGAGTTTTTCCCGCGAGGCAAATCTATTTGGGTAACGTCCCCAGTAATAACCATCTTCGAGCCGAAGCCAAGACGAGTCAAAAACATTTTCATTTGCTCAGGTGTCGTATTTTGCGCTTCATCCAAAATAATAAAAGCATCATCAAGCGTACGCCCGCGCATATAAGCAAGCGGTGCAATTTCAATCATTCCGCGCTCTAAAGCTTTCACCGTTTGATCGGGACCCAGCACATCATGCAGAGCATCGTACAAGGGACGGAGATAGGGATCCACCTTCTCCTGTAAATCGCCCGGCAGAAATCCAAGGTTTTCTCCCGCTTCGACTGCCGGCCTTGTCAACACAATGCGCTTAACCTTGCCTTCTTTCAATGCAGCGACAGCTAATACAACGGCTAAATAGGTTTTTCCTGTTCCTGCAGGACCTATCCCAAAAACAATATCGCGTTTTCGGATGGTCTTTACGTAATGGCGCTGCCCGATCGTCTTCACACGGATGGGCTTTCCTCTAAAGGTTGTTGTAATCTCTTTCTTAAATAAGTCTAGCAGCTCTTCTGCCTGCATGTTTCGCGCCAAATCAAGCGCATAGGCTACATCTCTCTCGGACGGCGTATAGCCCCCGCGAACGAGCTGCAAAAGCACATTATAAAGTTGTTCTAGTGATTCTGTCTCCGCAACGGGACCAGAAATAACAATTTCAGCTTCCCTTGACGTTACTGATCCTTCAATTTGCTCTTGTACAAGACGCAAATAGTTGTCCTGTGGACCGAATACAGCTAATCCTTCTGCAGCGTTACCTAGTGGTATTTTGACTACTTTCGTCTCAATTTGCAACAATCCTCAATCTCCTTGCATCTGGACTAATGGCATTTCCTTAACGATAGATTGCTCGACTTCAAAAAGAACTTTCATATAAACTTTACCATTGTCCGCCTTTTCATGCAAAACAATTTCATCCCGGATGACTGCATCGGTGCCAGCTTTCAATAATACGTTGGCTTTTGCCTGCAGAATCCCGACACTCTTAGCCTCATCCTCCGTCAGCGTCCGTTCTTCCATACGAGTTTCCATAATCGTTTCTTTCATTCGACCGATCGGGAGCGACCAATTCCGCCAAGCTGCCTTCTCTTCATGACGGATCGATTCCGAATTGCTGTACGGGTTGTCTCCATATCCGCTTACTTGCAGCGCCCTAGAGCCTACAACCATGAACCATTTTGTTTTTTTCTCGCCCGTATATACTTTAATTTGCTGCGACATTGGAGAAGCGATCTCGAATTCATACCATACGAGGCCTCTTACTGTTCCTTTTGCTACTATCGTGCGTGAGTATTCCTCCCCGCCAATCGTACCTGAAATCAACGTCTGGCCCTTCTTGACCTTTGTATTTTTTTTCACAACTGGCCGGCCGGCCTCAGCAATGATTTCAGTAACAACCGCATCGCTCGTCGACACCAAATGACGGGGATTTTGCAGAGAGGCTTGATCAGGAACCGTCGATTCTACCACTTGGATTATGACCTTCGTTCCCTTCTTCTCAACTCCGATCCATGCTGAGCCAGGAAGCTTTCTTACAAGCTGCTTCGACAGAACATCAGCATCCGTAAGCCGGAAAGACCATTGCATTGGATAGAGCCCTTCCTCTTTCGCCGCAAGACGTATTTGATCCTCGGTCAGCTTCACATTGCCTTGGACCTCAACGCTCCAAACTAATGAGGACAGCATAAAAATAAGAGCAAAGAACAAAATAATTCCACCTGTAAACAGCTTTCTCCGCTCTGCCTTTACGAGCCAGAACGGAAAACCTTTTCGTTTGGTCACATGAACACGGCAGCCTGTCTCTTTTAAATACGTGCGAAGCCGGAAAAAGTCGCTTACAGACAGCTCAAATTCCAACAAGCCCCCGCTTGTCCAACGAATGGACGACAGCTGCAGCCCTCCAGCAAGCGCACGATTAACCAGCTGCTCTGGTTGTCCTCCGCGTATATGAACAGTAACCATTCCTTTTAACCACTGAGATCCTTGTACGCTCATTCCTGTTCCCCTCCCTACAAATGAGATCGCTAAACCGTGCTTTGAACGTCTATCCTATGGAATCAATTGAATATTTGTGATTTGCCCCTCTATAAATACTTCCTCCGTCCAAATCGTACGAATGACAAGCGAGCTTCCCGTTACCTCAAGCTGGCCCTTGCTCAAAGCCAATCTCAGACGCTCGCTTGAGAAATGTACGACTCCTCGATGATTTTCAATATATAATTGACGGTCGCCTATCATAGTCAAACGCGGCAAATCATAAACGACGTCATGCGGCATATCCAATAGCTCAGCAGTCATTTTACGAAATTTTCTTTTTATACGACGCATGGACGAATCTTGGCCTCCTTAAGGTTTTCGTAGAAAACCTACTTCGTAAGCATTATCTAAGGTTTTCGTTGAAAACCTACTTCGTAAGCATTATCCGAATAATGCGCAGGGCAGTTTTGTTGTACTGTACCAAAATATGCTTAGTGCGCTCTAAATATGAGATTAATGTAGATAAGGAGCAGCAGTATCTCTTGAAATCAAAAAAACCGCCGAAGCGGTGTGCTTCGACGGTTCATTCTATCTTCGATATGGTCTTTTGGAACGGGGCGGGCCTAATACCTCAGCCCATATGACTGCTTTGCGTAAATCATCCGCTTGCAGAGAGGCTGCAAGCGCCCCTCGCTTCGCTGACGGACTCTCTAAGCCATCCGGCGTCTTCGCTTTAACAGCTGCCGCCCTTTGGGCAGGACGTTCAAGAGCGGACGTCTGAGAAGCCGCAGCGTCATTTCGCTCCCGAACAGGAACGGACTCACACTGTTTAACCTTTTGCTCTGGGGCAGCTTGATAAACCGGCTGAGCTTCTGCTCGCTCATGCTGCGGCTGCTCTTGTCTAACTTCTCTGCCGCTATTCTGCGGATTTTGCATCCGAGGCAAGCCGCCGCCGCCGAAATCCGGCATTTGGCTAGGTTTTTTCTTCGAGCCCGCTTTACCGAATAGAGAAGCCAACGCTCCGAAGACAATGACTAGAATAAAAATATTGTTCATCAGAAAATCAATGATTTTCATCATATTGCCTTCACCTCCAAGGCATAGACGCCGCTAAGCTTCTCTAGCCCATTGAACGCTCGCATTAGCGACCGTCTTTATCTGAAGATCCTTCAGACTTGCCAATAGAACCGCGCATTTCCGTATCGGCTTCAATATTTTTCAGGTTCAAATAGTCCATTACACCGATTTTCCCTCTGCTTAGTGCCTCAGCCATCGCTAACGGAACCTGAGACTCGGATTCAACAACGCGAGCTTCCATCTCTACAACCTTCGCTCTCATCTCCTGCTCGTGAGCAACGGCCATTGCACGACGCTCCTCCGCTTTTGCTTGAGCAATTTTCTTGTCAGCTTCCGCTTGCTCCGTTTGCAAATGGGCGCCAATGTTTTTGCCTACATCAACATCCGCAATATCGATGGACAAGATTTCGAAAGCCGTTCCTGCATCAAGTCCTTTGCCAAGAACCGTACGGGAGATCATATCAGGATTCTCGAGTACATCCTTATGCGAATTAGCCGAACCTACTGTTGTAACAATACCTTCACCAACACGCGCAATAATGGTTTCTTCACCGGCGCCGCCGACGAGACGCTCAATGTTAGCACGAACGGTTACACGAGCTTTTACTTTCACTTCAATACCGTCTTTCGCTACAGCTGCAACAGTTGGTGTTTCGATGACACGCGGGTTAACGCTCATTTGTACCGCTTGAAGCACGTCACGACCTGCCAAATCGATAGCTGCCGCACGTTCGAAGATGAGTGGAATATTGGCACGTTGAGCAGCAATAAGTGCATTAACGACACGGTCCACATTACCGCCTGCCAAGAAATGGCTTTCCAGCTGATTAATATTTAAACCAAGGCCAGCTTTTGTCGCTTTAATTAACGGATTGACGATTCGGCTTGGCACGACTCTACGCAGACGCATCGCAACAAGCGTAATAATTCCTATTTTAACACCCGAAGCACGAGCTGAAATCCATAGCATAATAGGGAAGAAGCTAAGGAATACGGACAGTACGATAATGATGATTACGGCTAATATGAGTATTGATATTGTTGGATCCATTTAAACTAACCTCCATGTGATATATTGTCAGAATCTATTTTACTACTTCTTTTACAACTACCCAAGTACCTTCTGCTTTAACAACCTTAACTGTACGATTCACTTCAACAAATTCACCGGATGTAACAACGTCTACTCGGTTGTCACCAATCTGAATTGTACCGGAAGGACGCAGCGGCGTTATAGCAACACCTTCGAGACCAAGCAGAGAAATTTTCATTTCAGCTGAGACGTAGCCTTCCTCCGTTGTCAATTTATCACGAAGAATAAATTTGTTCCAAATACCCTTTGTTTTGTTCGATCTTACGAATATGACAATTATAAATACGGCTACAACAACCGCGACCACGATTGAAATAAATGCGGCCATGGGATCGGAAGCAGCAATAACAACGCCTGCTATTAAAGACGCGCTTCCAAGAATGCCCAGTATACCGAAGCTTGAAACGAATACTTCGATTATGAGCAGCGCAATACCGATCACGAACAGCACAACCGATTCCACCCCTGCAAAGCCTGCCACATAGTGACCGAAGAAATAGAGGCCAAATGCCAAGATGCCAACGATCCCGGGTCCTCCAAAGCCTGGAACAATCATCTCGATAACAACTCCTGCAATACCTAATATCAGCAGGATCGTCATAACGATCGGATTAATGAGCCATCTTGCCACGTTCTCAGCAAGCGATGGAGTTACTTCTACTTGAGTGCGGCCTTCTAAGCCCAGCCACTTCACCACATCATCCACTGAGCTTGCCGTATGCTCCGAATAACCAACCTTCTCGGCCTCGCTCGCCGATAAGGTCAAAATCTCGCCTTTCAGCTTATCTCTGCCGATCTTGCTCTTCAGGTCCAACACGACATTGGGATCAACCATCGCTGCAGCGATTTGATCATCCCGACCGTTCATGTTGGCGGATTCCATCATCTTTTTAACCCAGAATGATACCGTCTTGGGATTGTCAATAAGGTCTCCAGATCCATTTACGACGGCTGCAGCGCCAATCGCGCTTCCTGGCTGCATAACGATATTATTTGCGTTAAGTGCAATATAGGTCCCAGCCGAAACGGCCTTCCCTTCTACGAAAGCAGTTGTGGGAATCTTGCTCTTAACCAGCAGTTCGCCTATTTCTTCCGCATTTACTACTTTCCCTCCGAGCGTATTCACAACGAGAATAATATGCTCAGCGTTTGCATCCTCTGCCTCTTTAAAGGCTCTTTCCAGGAATGATTGAAGACCCGACTCCACGGATTGTTTGACCGGAATAACATATACGGCCGGTCCCATCTCTTTTGCCGCTTTCACTTGCTCAGCCGGTGCAAACAAGCCTGCAAGCGTCACCAGCATTAAAGCTGAGAGCAGTACAAATGGAGCGGTGGACAATCTTCTACGCCAACGGTTCATGTGCAAGAAGCCTCCTCCTTTACTATGTATCTTCCCTAATACGAATAAATTTTAACAATGTTTCATAAATGTTCACATTATTATAGCATCGTTTCTGAATTGCACAAAAAAACACCTCCGTTAAGAGGTGTTTTGTGAGTCCGAATGTTTAGTTAGTTTAGAAGTTGCTGCACGAACTGATTTACTAGTTTACCATCAGCGCGTCCCTTCGTTTTTGGCAAAAGGGCACTCATAACTTTTCCCATATCGGCTTTAGAAGAAGCACCGAGTTCATGGATGGTCTGCGTTACTATCTCTTGAATCTCTTCTTCAGTCAGCTGTTCGGGAAGGTATTGACTAATAATTTCAATTTCGACCACAAGACCCGCTACTAAATCATCACGGCCGGCTTTTTTAAATTCTTGGAGGGAATCTTTACGTTGTTTGATTTCACGACTCAATATGTCAAGCACTTCTTGATCGTCCAAAGGACGCTTGAGATCGATTTCCAAGTTCTTCACAGATGCGCGCATCATACGAATAACGGATAGTTTGAACTTGTCCTGATTCTTCATGGCTTGCTTCATATCGTCGGTCAATCTTTCGCTCAGGTTCATTATGGAAGGATCCTCCTAAAACTTTCTCTTGCGCGCAGCCTCAGACTTCTTCTTGCGCTTCACGCTTGGCTTTTCATAATGCTTACGTTTTTTCACCTCAGCTAGAACTCCATCTTTAGCGATGGAACGTTTAAAGCGGCGAAGCGCAGCATCAATAGTTTCGTTTTTGCGAACTTTAGTTTCAGACACCAGTTTTCCCTCCCTCCGAAACAGACCGTCCAGAGCTATAACACGGTTTATCAAATTTCATTATAAGTCAAACTAAATCCCAGTGTCAACTTTGGATATCACCTAATAATGGAGGAAGCTTTGCTCCCCCTAATAAATGGAGGTGAAGATGGTATACGACTTGTCCTCCATCGGCATTCACATTGTTCACCAGTCTGTAGCCGGATTCCGCAATTCCTTGCTCCTTCGCGATTTGTCGCGCTACTGCGAACATTTCAGCGATAAGCGGCCCATCTTCATCCGTTACATCATTCATTGTTGGAATATGCTTTTTGGGAATAATCAATATATGTACAGGAGCAAGAGGCTGAATGTCGTGAAAAGCCAATATCCGTTCATTCTCAAAAACTTTATTTGATGGAATGGTACCTTCTATTATCTTGGCAAAAATATTGTCCATAAGGTTCACCCCCTTATTCATTACTGCTCTTCTATCATAACGAAAATATGGACGCACGTCCAATTTTCGATTGCCGCCCTTGCAGTCCATCACGCAGGACGGCGTTCGAACCCTGCTCAAAAATAAGGAAGTAGGGATACACCTGCTAGCGCAGCAACTGGGAATACTTGGCGAATGAATCGGCCTCGCGGATAATAAGGATAAGGATAAATAGGATAACCCAGCGGCGGGTATGGCAACAAGGCTCTATTATCCCATTCGTTCGAGCCGCATGGTACGGCTATACTTAATCCATCGTCGTCCATATGTTCGATAAAACCGTCACAGCACCAGCCATCATGTGTATGAGCCAGCACATAACGATGCTTATTCGCTTCACACCATTGCTTCAATTGTTGAAAGTCTACCAGTTTATGTCCCTTTGCATGTTCCATCCTAACAGCCTCCTGTCACCTTATCATATGCGCAGGTAGGCATTTGGCTACTCGAACTTACAGCAAACTGCAATCAAGGGGTTTTCGTCAGCTCCGCTGAATGATTCTTCATCAACAGCTCCACCTTCTCTACCTTCTCAACCCAACCGATTCCGCTTGCCAAGCGGATTAGAGCATTTCGATTATCTTCGATATTTAAATTAATGGTGCTCAAAGTGGCATGCATAGCTTCAAGAGATTGTTTTAGCGTTAACAAATACGTTTGGTCAGCAGCTGTAAGTGGTCCAGCATAGCTGCCGATTGTTTGCAGTGCAGCTTCGACATTTTCTAAGAAATGATCCGTTTGATCTTCAACTGGCTTGTCCAATTGACCGTTAAGCTCTAGCGCTTTTTCTGCCAGCACCTCAAAGGACAATCCCTTCTGCATCGACTTCCCGGCTAAGAACTTCGCATGAAGCCGCTCCTCAACCCCTTGACTTTGAATCAAAGCATCAAGCTGAGGAATCAGCTCCTCGAAATATTGCAATGAATCTAATGCAGCCCCGTAAATTTGTTGCCCGTCATCGAATTTCTCTCCCTGTTTATGCTGCAAATAAAGGGAGTATAGAAATACGTTACCGATCAGGCTGAATACGAGCAAAATAAGAGTAATAGGCAGCGCGATAGAACGCTTGCCTGTTTGTTGCTGTTCCAACATTCCAACCTCCTTCTATGTTTGATCAGCTCTTAGGAGCTGTACCGATTGGCCTCCGTCAAAGAAAAATACATGGCATTGGTCAACTTTGCGTCCCAGAACAGACTCAATGGCTTCCGCATACAGCTCAAGCTGGAAGCGATGCCTCTCCGCTGCTGCTTCCCATTGACCCATATAAATGCGGTCGGTTTTGTAATCCAGCAATACAACGCCTTCCGAATCCTCAAATAAACAATCGATTACTCCTTGAATGAGTATAGGCTCTGCCGATAACGATTCATCTGAATTGGGGTATACACGGCTAGCAGGGAACATGCAGCTAAATGGCACCTCCCGCCGAACCCAAGAGGAATGTAATAAACGCTGTCCTAGATCACTGTTAAAAAACGCTGCGACACCAGGCAATTGAATGGCCTCCGATTGCTTCTTCGTTAACATTCGCCTATCGATCATACTCTCAAGCGTATTTCTCAAAAGTTCTTCATCCACCGCTTCGGTTAGCGGAACATGCTGCATAAGCAAGTGATTGACTGAGCCAATCTCCACTGCAGTCAGTGAAGCCTCCTCCATGAATGCAGGCCTTCTCAAGCGAAAAGTGGAGTTCACAGTCGATTCATTAGACGTTTCTGTTACGGCTGACCTAGTCTCCTGCTGCGGCTCCTGCATGTAGAACGCGTCCTCCATAACCTCCGCATGAAGCCTCTTCATTTCTGTTACGGATGTTTTTGCCGCAAGACCAGCCGCTGCCTGATGCGGATATTGCCATTCCAAACGAGAACGAAGCTGATCCTCAGCTTGTACATCTTCCAGAAGGGAAAGTGTAGTTACCGCCTGCAAACGTTCTTCCATTTCTGTTGCTAGCCCATCCTTTTCTTCCAGCGTAGCCGCAGCCTCTGTGCCAAATAAAGAGGCTGATACTATTCCCGCTTCCCAATTCGGAGCATTTGCAGCATTCGCATCATTGGCAGCATTCTCGTTCTCACCGTTCTTTTGCTCAGCTAGCTGCCTGGCAGCAAGCGGTCCTAACCAATCAATAAAGGAGCGAGCCGCTGCAACTCGAAAGTCCGGCATTCTTCCGTTAGCGTCAATAGAGGATAACCACCTCTTCAGCTTGATTTCCGCATCTGACACAGTAGCTACAAGAAACATTTTCTCCTTCGGCCGAGTCAAAGCTACGTACAAAATGCGCATTTCCTCCGCCAGCATCTCCATGCGCATGGCTCTGCGGATTGCGAGATACGGCAGTGTCGGATAGCTGATGCGCAGTGCCGGATCAACAAAGCGCGGTCCGAAGCCCAGCTGCTTGTGCTTTAAGAAGGCGCTGCGCATATCCTGCTGATTGAATAGCTTGCCTAATCCTGCTACAAATACGACAGGGAACTCAAGACCCTTGCTCTTGTGAATCGACATGATTCTGACTACGTCCTCCTGCTCGCCAAGCGCTCTCGCTGTCCCCAAATCTCCGCCGCTGTCCCGCATACGTTCAATGAATCGCAAAAACCGAAACAATCCGCGAAACGAGGTCGCTTCATATTGCCTTGCCCGGTCGTGCAGGGCACGCAAATTCGCTTGCCTCTGGGTTCCACCGTTCAAGCCGCCCACGAAATCGTAATAGCCGGTTTCACGATAAATCTCCCATAATAAATTAGCAAGCGAGCCTTGTCTGGCTTCTTCACGCCAACGGTCCAGGCTATCCAGAAAGAGTGATAGCTTACGCCGTGACTCATCATCCAAATGTAAATCACCCGCTGCATGAAGCACTGCATCGTAATACGATGCTTTTGGCGATTGTATGCGAATTCTCGCCAACTCATCTGCATCAAGCCCGAATAAGGGAGAACGAAGGGCTGCAGCAAGCGGAATATCCTGATATGGATTATCGATTACGCGAAGCAAGGAAAGCATCGTCTCAACCTCTATCGCATCGAAATAACCGCTGCTCAACTCGGCATATGCAGGTATTCCAGACAATTGCAGCTCCTCAATAATGATGGGAGCCCACTGCTGTGTCGCGCGCAGAAGGATAACCACATCTCTCCATTGCAGAGGCCGCACTTCACGTCGTTTGCCATCAAAAACCTGATACCCGTTATCTATCATCGATCGAAGCTGCTGCGCTATCCAGCGCGCCTCCAGCTGGGCAGTCTTCAGCTCGGAAGGAGATGTTGTATCGCTGCCGTTATCCGTTTCCTCTGCTTCATCCGTAGACTCGGATTGATCCAAACTATTGTCCTCATCGCTCTCGTCCGCATCTGCTTTATTTAATACTGCAAATTCGACTTGAAAGTGAGCAGCCGTTTCAGGCGGCGGATAAGCTGCCCCACATACCAGCTCGGCACGCTCGTCATAATCCATCTCGGCTATGTTCTCACGCATTATAGCGCGGAACACCGCATTTACCCCGTCCACGACCTCTGAGCGGCTGCGGAAGTTTCTAGCGAGATCGATACGCAGTCCAGAAGCATTATCCGCGCCGGAGCGCTTATCGTCATCATGTCGAGAAAGGTATGATTTATACTTTTGCAAAAACAGCTTAGGCTCTGCCAATCGAAACCGGTAAATACTTTGCTTGACATCGCCTACCATAAAGCGATTTCCTCTGCCAGGCTTTGCAATCAACGAGACGATCGCTTCTTGCACCATATTCGTATCTTGATATTCATCAAGCAAAATTTCTTCGAATTGCTGCTGGTATTCTAATGCAGCAATAGATGGCATCACATTGCTTGGCGTAGATACAGGATCTCTCAATATTCTTAAGCAGTAATGCTCCAAATCACCGAAATCAAGCAGCCCTTTCGCCCGTTTTTCCTTCTCGTAGCCCTGTCCGAATTCAATGACTAGCTCCGCAAGGGCGCGCATAAGCGGTGCAAGCTCCTTCAGCTCGTCTGAAAACTGCTCTGCGCTGCGGCCAAACAGCTCATCAGCGAGCGTATTGATCCCTTTCTTGGCGAGGTCACGTAATTCCTTCGCTTGCTCCTGAAGGGATTTATCATATTCATCGCCGCGCAGCGCCTTCAATTTACCGAATTGTATTTCCTGAAATGGACCCATCCATGCTTCCCACGGCGTCGTATGAATCATTTCAGCGAGACTGTTTACTAATGTTAAATCATTATCGAAAGTTTCCCCATATGGAGCAGGCCCTGCAGGCTGGCGCGTAAGCTCAAGCGCTTGGTGCAGAAGTGATGCCGCACCTTCAAGAGCAAGCAGAATGTCGCTATGAAGGCTCTTTACCCATTCACTGTCCTGCAGTTCCTTAACGTCTGCTACATCGAATGCTTCCGCCGTTTGTCTCAGCCATTCCTCCGGCCAAGGATGACTTTGGGCGAAATCGTATAACTGTTGAACCAGCCGATATAGAGGCTCATCGCCTCGCTCACCGCCGTAACGGTCTGCCAGACGTAAAAAAGCTCCGTCATCGCCTGCACCCTCATACTTCTGCTCGAACAGCTGATCCAGCACATCTAGTCTCAATAGCTCGCTTTCCGTTTCGTTTGCAATTCGAAAACCGGGATCAAGACCGATAAGCGGATAATACCGTCTAATTACATCGAGACAGAACGAATGAAGTGTTGTGATAGACGCGCGGTTCATTAAAGCGAGCTGGCGCCGCAAATGCTCAGAATCGGGCTGACGCTCAAGCTCCTTCTCTAAAGCAAGCCGGATTCGATCCTTCATCTCAGCAGCGGCCGCCTTTGTGAACGTAGCAACAAGCAAACGATCAACATCGGTATTCGCTGAGATTTTACGAATGATGCGCTCAACGAGAACGGCCGTTTTGCCAGAGCCCGCTGCCGCCGCAACAAGTATATTGGATCCGCTTGTCACGATAGCATCCCATTGATCATCCGTCCAATTGCTGTTCTCCGGCTTCGGCGTATCCTTTGCAGTATGCATCATCCGTTATTCCTCCTCCAGCTGCTTCCAAATATCTTCTTTGCTTTGTTTGGCCAGCTTTCTATATTCATTTCCTTCGAACAGCGTATCAAACTGGCAGACTGCTTTATAATCACAATACTGACAAGGTGTTTTGGTCCCAGCACGATACGGCTCAATCGACACCTCTCCCGCTAGAATAGCACTGCCGATTTTTCCGATCTTACTTCTAACTGAGCTGCGCAGGACATCCCATTGCTCATTCGATACGACGGAAGAGCTGCTGTAGAAGCTGCCGTCACGCTTTAATGCGACTGGAAGAAGCTCTGAGTAACCCGTATCCAAGTCATCATCCATCAGCTTCACTGTAGCAGCATCTGCCGTGATCAGACCGCGCATCTTGTAACGCTTGAGTAATTTCCCATTAACTTCTGATGGATTCATTCCATTTGAGAGAGCTAGAAGCGGATTATGGACATGGAAATAAAGAACTCCCGCTGGGGAAGCTGGCTGGCCGAGCCACCCTGATGCATGCGTTACGAGAACATCCAAATACGTAAGCATTTGAAGAGAAAGGCCGTAAGCTACCTCCTCTAATCGAAGCTGAGTCGCACTCGATTTGTAATCCAGCACCCGAAGCAATAATCCTTGCTCTGTCTCTGCTGCATCAACCCGATCAATTCTTCCGATAATCTCCATCATCCCGTCGTTTTCGAGCGGAATTTGGAGAGAAGGCAGCGTGCCCTCCGGTCCGAAATCCACCTCTGTTCCAACCGGATGGAAGTGGGCCCTTCTCGCATGCTCACCAAGCATAATAGCTGCTTGTCCTACTATTTCCTTCAGCTTGCGCGCGATATATTGAAATCTGCTGCTGCTGAGCAAAATCTGAGATTGCAGCTTAGGCGCAAGCTCGTCTACGGTTTTAGCTGCTGCTGCCCTTAATTCATCATGCGTTGCCTGGCCCCAGCGCTGTCCGTAGCCGCTTGCTAATTTGCTTAGTGCAGCATGAAAGAGCTGCCCTACATCAGGAGCATCAAGGCGGTACAGCTTTCGTTCCCGCAGCTTCAAGCCGTGAATAGCAAAATGCTGGAATGGACAAGACACAAAACGTTCCATTCGAGATACGCTAACCTGCAAACGCGCTCCATACAATGACCTTGCTGTATCTCTGGACAACGCATATTCTTGATTCACATAATGCAAGGAGCCAGTTAGAAGCTGCAGCTTAGGCTGCCATTCCGGCCGAACGGCAAACCAATTGTACATATCCCACCAAAAAGGTGCTATTGCTGCGCCTTGACGCCAGCTTCGTATAGCTGCAATCAAATAAGAGAGCGTTCGCTGTGGCTGTGATATAAACATCCTTTGCTCGGAAGCAGGCATGCTGGGAGACGGTTCCGCAGCAGCGCTGTATACTGAAATCCCTGGGAAAAGCTGACGAACATGGCGTACAATCTCCGATGGCAGCAAGCTTTTCCCTTCCTCATCCGCTTGAGCCCAGCTCAGCCATAAATGGCAGCTTGGTGTCGTTAATGCGTTATAAATCATAAAGCGTTCGTCCAGCAATCGACGGCGTACGCTTGGCGCCATTTCGAGACCATTCTCAGCCAGCTGTTCGCGCTCAGGCTCTGTAAGAATGCCATCTTCCTTCACCCGCATCGGCATAACGCCATCATTCGCGCCTAGAACATAACATACCTTTACATTTCCTGACCGTGTTCGATCCATGCTCCCAATCAATACCTGATCAAGCGAAGGCGGAACTGCTGCCAGCTTCAAGCTGTCTAGTCCGGCTTCAACCATGCCCGCGAATAGCTCGGGCGTTACCTGCTGTGTTCCCGCAAGCTCCACCAATTGATCCAAAAGCGCCATTATACTGTCCCAAAGCTGACGATGGCTTCTAGCTCGCTGCGTCTTGCCTGCCTCAATATCTTGATTGCTCCAGCGTTCCAATCGGTCCGCCGCATCAGAATGATCGAGCAAGCGATACAAAGCTTCGCACATCGCTTGGACATTGTCTGCTTTCTTCAGCGCGTCGCCAAAGCGGCGAAGCGGAGGCACAATTGCCTCACGTGCAGCAAGCACAATATCGAATTCCCGCTGCGCTTTATCACTAATTTTGGTTTCTATTTCTGAGTCATCGTCATCAAGCGATACTGGCACCAACGGATGCCATGGACGTTTATCCAGCCATTTCCACCCGTCAATTCCTGCTGCCAGCGCATAATTTTCCAGTAAGTCGAACCATTCCCTTAACAAGCTGCCATCCATCGGGAACAGCATCTCCGTTTTGACGCAGCGAAACACCGCATCATACCGCCAACCAAACAATACGGTCTCAAGCGCAGAACGGATAAATTCAACAAGCGGATGATGAACAGCTTTTTCCTTCTGATCGATAAAATAAGGAATGCCGTAATCGGCAAATACGAGCGTCATATAATCTGTATAATCCTCCGCATTGCGAACCATAACCGCTATGTCACGCCAGCGAATGCTTTCATTCTGTGCTCTGCGAATAATATCGCGCGCGACTGCCTCCACCTCGGCCCGCCTGTTTGCTGCCGCATGCAGGGAAACTCCACAGCGTGCATTCTCGTGGTCCAGTATGGATTTGTCTACAATAAGCATCGGAGTGCGTTCACTGTAGTGCTTCTCCAAGTGGGCTAGCATTGGATTTTCCCGGAACCGAGCAGGAGGCTCATTCCCAAGCAATAACGGTGAATGTACGGTTACATCATGCTGAGCTGCCAGCTCCATCAGCTTGTTATACGTTTCTGCCGTCGGATGGAACAGCTCCAGCTCATGCGGCAATTCTCCAGTCTCATATAACCGGTTTAACGTAAGGGTGACGGTAACCTGAGCCGAGGATGCCATCAAGGCACTAAGCGCTTCATACTCTGTAGGAGTGAAGCCGTAGAAGCCGTCGACCCATATTTGAGCTCCCTGCATCGTCGTCGCATGTGAGAAGCCATCCTGCAAATAACGCAAATAATCCTCGGCGTCAATATATAAGCCCGCGAGTTCCTGTTCCATTTGGCTGTAGATAAGCTGCAAATCATGCAGCTTGCGTTTCAATAAAGAAGAGTGGTCCGTACCAGCTTCTGAATTCCGCTTATCCTCCAGCAATTCGGCGTCGATACCATATCTTTTCCATTCCGTAATAAGCTCAGCCAGCCGGTCAATAAATCCCGGCTGTTCCGCGCCGCTTTGAAACAGCTCCAGCTGCTGACCTAATCGATGAACGATTTTGTACAGCAGCATATGTTTTCCTGTATCACCGATGGGAATAAGAGCTGTTCCGCCTGTCTCCTGCATCACACGGAAGGCAAGCCTGCGGAAGCTAAGCGCCTGTGCTCGTATCGTACCGTTCAGCTCTCCGCTTTGAAGCAGTGCATATTCCGTCTGAAACGTCGCCTGCTCTGGAACGAGCATGATTAGCGGCGGTCCGTCCGGTTCGCTTCGGAGCTGTTCTCTGATCTCGTTCAAGCAATAAGACGTTTTGCCGGTTCCCGAACGGCCAATGACAAAGCGAAGCGACATGTGCAACTCTCCCGTCTATGCGATATTAACCGCTTATTTGCTTCTCACTTCGAAAATAGCGAATTTTAAATAATGTCCTTCCGTAACGCCCAGCAGCTGCGGGTGATCTTTGCCAGCTGCGCGCCATTCGACCAAACGAAGCAGTTTTCCTGCGTCAGTTGCCGCTTCTTGTATCGTTTCCAGAAATAAATCAGGCTTCATATGATAAGAACAACTAGCTGTGACTAAATATCCACCCTCATTCACAAGCTTCAATCCTTGCAAATTGATATCCTTATAACCGCGAATCGCTCCCGGTACTGCGCTTTTTGTTTTTGCAAAGGCAGGCGGGTCCAAAATGACGACATCCCATGTACGCCCTGCCTTGCTCTCCAGCTTCTTCGAGGTATCTACTCCGCCTTGTCCTCGCTGCCTCCGCTCATCGAGTCCTTTCACTTGCGCGCGTAAATACTCGAATGCATCTGCAACAACAAATTCAACACGGTCTGTGAAGCCATTACGTTCCACATTGCGTTTGGCTGTTTCAATGGCATGCTCGGAAACATCCAGGCAAGTAACCTTCTTCGCGCCGTGCTTGCACGCATTCAACGTGAAGCTGCCTGTATGAGCAAAGCATTCCAGCACGGAAGCGCCATCCCAATAAGGGAAGGAAACGATTTTCCCATTTGCATTCACAGGAACTTGTCCTGAAGCAGCATCAAGCATCACATTTGCAGCATCCGTCTCCAGTTCATTTCTGTCTACCAATGAAATACCACTGCGTCCGCCCCAGCCCGTCATGAGCGGCGCTATGGCTGCCCGATTCTCACGCTGATCAAAGAAATAGCCTGTTTTCTGCCCTTCCACAATATCCACTTCCAGCTTGAGTCCATTTTCCTCAATCTCAATGATAGGTGGACAATCTCCGTACAGTGTACCGGTTCGCTCCTCCAAGCCTTCCAGCAATCGCACACCTACATCGCTGCGCTCGTAGATGCCTTTTGGCTGAAACACATCGATTAGTGCTTGTATCAAAGCATCGCGTCTAATATCCATTCCAAGCGTCAACAGCTGCAAAACAAGCACATCATTGAAACGATCAACGACAAGACCAGGCAGGAAGTCTGCCTCCCCGTACACAAGCCTGCAGTCCGTATCTGTAACAAAGCGGCGCCGATGCTCTTGACATTGGCGGAGCCGATCACGGAAAAATTCCGTATCCATCTTTTCAATTGGTTGATACGCGACTATACGGACCGTAATTTGCGATTTCGGGTTCCAATAGCCCGTTGCCAAATAACGTCCTTGATGGGTTACGACATCTACCAAATCACCTGGTTTCGCTTCACCCTCTAAACGATCAATTTCCGATGCGTACACCCAAGGCTGACCTTGCTCCAGTCTTTTTTTTCTCGTTTTTTGCAGAAAAATTTTCGAATTGCTCATGTTTATCTACCCCTCGATTAAATAGCTTGTCATGCTAGTTTTATATCCAGCATATGTATACCTACGAAACGAACCTCTTACAAAAGAAAAAGGAGAAGACTCATGATACATTCGATTCTCATTCCCATGCTTCTGGGCTTTTCCGTATTTATGTGCGGAATGAAGCTGATGGAGCTTGCGCTGCATCGACTTGCCGGCCCCTATTTATCCGGTGTTTTGGAGCGCTCTACCGCTACCCCGCTGCATGGACTAGCTATTGGCACCATAACAACTGCCTTTCTTCAAAGCAGCACTGCCGTTACAGTCATCGCAATAGGCATGGTCAACGCAGGGCTTCTTACCTTCCCGCGAACGTTAGGCATTATATTGGGAACGAATATTGGCACTTGTATTACAACCGAGCTGATTGGACTGAATTTAAATAAGCTTGCAGTCCCTCTGCTGGCAGCTTCTATAGGAATATGGCTCATTACGGCTCTACTAGGAGAATTGCGTCTCATTCCTTCTTTGCAGTCAACACGTTGGATTGACCCGTTTCGCTCTTCTGCAGTTGTTCTATGCGGCTTCGCATTGCTTCTGACGGGCATGACGATCATGCAGGGTGTCGGGCCTGCTGTACAGGAGAGCGAAATGTTCGGCTGGTTCCTCGCCAAAGCAGGCGAAAGTCTCTGGTGGGGACTTGCAGCAGGTGCAATTCTAACTGCCGCCGTTCATAGCAGCGCAGCTGTAATAGGCATAATTATGGGCTTTGTTTCGATTGGAGCGATGCCGATTGAACTAGGAGTTGCCGTTGTTCTAGGAGCCAATATCGGAACCTGTGCAACCGCATTGCTAGCTTCTATCGGAGGCTCAAAAGCTGGTCAGTATGTGGCATTCTCGCACGTTGTTCTCAACGCAGGCGGTGCACTGCTTTTTATGCCATTCATAGGAGAGCTCAGCGCCGTATCTGAATGGGTTTCCTCGTCGGCTGCCGGGACCATAGCCCACTCACAGACTATATTCAATATTCTAAGTTCATTAATCGCGCTGCCATTCTGTTATTTAAAACCATTTCGCAAGCTGGACACCGCAGCCTAGCTTTAATCAAACTGCACATTAAGCTGCTGAAGAGCCCCAGCCAATATGCGAAGATTATTCTCATAGCCGGACTGTTTCTGAAGCTTCCAAGCCTCCAGCGGTTCAAACCAGTCAACTCCGCGTATCTCTTCCACCTGCGCTTGCAGGGAGCCGCCGATCGCCTCAACCAAGTAATAATGAACTTCTTTATCTACTTTGCCGAGCTTATCATGCTCATATTGATACTTAATCTGATCAATTGGAGAAATGATTTTACCTTCGAGTCCCGTTTCCTCCCAAATTTCTCTCAAAGCCGTTTCTTCAATCGTTTCACCATTTTCCATCTTTCCTTTTGGCAGTGAAACTTTTCCGTAGCGATCTTGAATGAGCTGAATTTGCAGCTCTCCTTCGATACGGCGGTAGACGACGCCTCCAGCTGAAATTTCCTTCATGATAGGCTCCCTCCTTGCCATGTTTAATGATTAGTATATGCAACAAAGGATTCCTCCATCTTTTCCATAATAGGAATTGATAAGTAAAGGAATCCCTCGCATTCGTTAAAACTTCATTTATGCCTGTATTGCCTCAGGACGTTCGAGTACAAATGTGTGTACTTCCTGCGAAGGATGATCATCAAGAACACGAACTAGTGTCGCGCGACATTCATTGACGCCGGCTTCTGTAATTTTGACACGGCATAATTTGCCAATCAATGATTCTGTACCGTTAAATACAACTTGAATATAGTTGTCGGTATACCCCATGACAAGTCCTGTACCCGGAGCTCCCTTATAATCCCGTTCCGGAATAACATCGAGCACTTGCCCAACATACTGCTTCGCATACTGAAGCTGCATCTTCTCAGACAAATCAATCAGCTTATGGACGCGTTCATTTTTAATTTCCTCATCAACCTGCTCGTCCATCCGCGCTGCCGGTGTTCCTGTTCGTTTGGAGTACGGAAATACATGCATTTCCGCAAATTTCAACTCCTCCATAAAGCGGAAGCCGCTCTCGAACATTTCTTCTGTTTCCCCTGGGAAACCAACGATTACGTCTGTCGTGATTGCTACACCCGGCATCGCTTCATGAAGTCTTTTGATTTTGGCTGCGTACTCTTCCGTTGTATATTTACGACGCATCCGTTTCAATACGGAATCCTCGCCTGCTTGCAGCGGGATATGCAGGTGACGGCACATTTTGCTGGAACGATTCAGCACATCAATCATCGCATCGTCAATTTGACTTGCTTCGATGGAGCTGATCCGAATCCGCTCAAGCCCCTCCACCTTGTCCAAATCCCACAATAAGCTCGTTAAATTGTAGTTTTCCATATCGTCGCCATAGCCGCCTGTATGGATACCGGTCAATACGATTTCCTTATAACCGGAAGCGACCAGCTGCTTGGCCTGCTCCAGCACGCTTTGCGGTGCACGGCTGCGGGAAAGACCGCGTGACCATGGAATAATACAGAATGTGCAGAAGTTGTTGCAGCCTTCTTGGATTTTCAGGAAGGCGCGTGTGCGCTCGGAAAAGTCAGGTACATCAAGCTCTTCGAAATCTCGCGTTTTCATGATGTTGCGAACCGCATTAACCGGCTTGCGATCTTCCTGAATTCCATTTACGAAAGACATAATTTTCTCGCGATCCTGCGTGCCGATAACGAGATCTACACCTTCAATCGCCATAATTTCAGCAGGAGATGTCTGCGCATAACAGCCCGTTACCGCAATGACGGCATCTGGATTACGGCGAACCGCGCGTCTAATAATTTGACGGCTTTTCTTATCTCCCGTATTCGTTACCGTACATGTATTAATCAAATAAACATCCGCAGTCGATTCGAAATCGACCTGCTCGTAGCCTTCGTTTTTGAACAACTGCCATATCGCTTCTGTATCATAGAAGTTAACTTTGCAGCCTAGTGTATAAAATGCGACCGTTGGCATAGTGGTCACGCTCCTCCCATTTCACCGGATTCATATAGTAAGCAGGTCAATCCTACGATCCCTGCTGTTTCCGTTCGTAATATTCGTTTGCCTAAGCCGACCAAAACAGCGCCAGCAGCTTCAGCCTCGCTTGCTTCACGTTCCGTGAAGCCGCCCTCTGATCCGACAATGAGCAGGATACTGGGCGAATCAATTGCTCCAGATTGCAAAGCCCATTCACGCACAGCTGTACGCACACCTTTGCCGTGTGCGGCATCACCCTCGCGTTCATAGCAGAAAAGAGCCAAATCATAAGTATCTACAGATTTCATGAGCTCCCGCCAGCTATGCAGCGCCTGAATGCTCGGGATGCGGCTGCGGTGCGATTGCTCCGCTGCTTCCTTCGCTATTTTGCTCCAGCGTTCCAATCGCTTTGCTTCCTTCTTGCCGTCGTATTGCACAATCATTCGCTCGGACTCGAATGGGACAAATGCATAAGCTCCAATTTCCGTCCCTTTCTGTATAACAAGCTCCATCTTATCGCCTTTCGGCAAGCTCTGTGCAATAGTAACAGACCAATTAGGCTCGCTGTCCATTGGCAGCATCTCGATTATATCTGCTGTTATCCCTTCAGCAGCTGCTTCACGAACAGCAACCAGCGCCGTACGCGCCTGTCCGTCACTGACAATAAACTTATCACCCGGCTTCGTGCGCATAACTCGCAGCGCATGATGCGCATCCTCGCCTAATAAACGGATATCGGAGTCGCCGAACTGCTCCGCCGTTATAAAATATCGTTGCATCGTTGTTGTCCAACCACCCTTAAACAAATTCCATCCTTCATATTACCATGTTTCAAGCTGAAAAATCTATGAAAAACCATTGCCAGCCGTTCTCTGCTTAGCCAAAAAGACTAGCGTCATATCGAAGAAATGTCCAGCTATACTCATAAAAAGAGATTATACGCTGTTAACATCGTATTTTTTGTTAAGACGCCCACCAAGGAGAGGACAGGATCTAAAGTTACCTCGCGAAGAGGCGGAATAAATACGATAAGTAAAAAAATAATCATGCCCCATTGCACATTTTGATCCATCTTGTAACGCACCTTGAGCGGCATAAGATCCGCTATGATACGATACCCATCAAGCGGCGGAAGCGGAATGAGGTTGAAGATAAACAACAAAAAGTTGTACGTGATGAAATAAGTAAAGAATCGTTCCAAGGCTGCTGTAACACCTATAGATCCGGCTTCCAGAAGTCCAGAAACATCCAAGCCTACAAAAATGAATGCGCCTATGATACCCATCAATAGATTGCTTAGAGGCCCAACCGCAGTTACAATAATGCTCATCAGCCTCGGACTGCTGAATTTGCTCGGATTAACGGGTACTGGCTTCGCCCAGCCAAAACCCGCAATGAGAATAAGGAGTGTCCCCAGTATATCTAAATGGACGCGAGGATTAAGAGTAACGCGTCCAGCCTTATATGCTGTATCATCTCCAAATTTATAAGCGCTGTACGCATGGGCAAACTCATGCACAGTGAATGCGATAATCAGAGCCAATACTACGAATGGCAAATCCTCTAAAGGAAATCTGACAAACCTCTGTAAATCCATTAGTCCACCTTCGGCTTTCTCGCTACGAATGCAATCCATTCCTCATCGCGATGCTTCTCGACTAGTTCAAATCCTGCCTGGAGCAATCCTTGCTCTACAACAGACTCTTTATTCTCGTAAACTCCCGAAGCGATATATAAACCATTTGGTTTTAGAGAAGCATATACATCGTCAACGAACAATAATATAACCTCCGCCAAAATATTGGCAACTACGAGATCAACCGGCACTGATACCTTCAAAGCTGCTGCATTGTCTGATACGCCTTCATTGAGCACGCCCAGCAGATCGCTAAGCTTGACCTCAACTTGATCCGACAGTCCGTTAAGCGCAACGTTTTCTGCAGCGCTCGAAACCGCTACAGGATCTAAATCCAGTGCCAATACACTTTTAACGCCTAATAGACAAGCACCTATTGCTAATATGCCTGAGCCTGTTCCTACATCGATCATCTCTTCTCCGCCGGTTACGACAGATTCAAGCGTCCTTAAGCATAAAGCAGTCGTCGGGTGCGTTCCTGTTCCAAAGGCCATCCCAGGGTCAAGCTCGATAATGCGCTCATCCGGTCCGGCTTCGTATTCCTCCCAGGTAGGTTTAATTGTAAGCGTATTGGATACCCGAATAGGCTTAAAATACTGCTTCCATGCGTCAGCCCAATCCTCGTCATCAACGAGTACCGCGGAATATTCCACGTTGCCTGGGTCTATATCAAATTCTCTTAGCTGCTCTACACGCGGCTTCAACGCTTCAATCATCGCATCTGCATCGGTATCGTCTGTAAAATAACCTTTAATAACGGCAGCGCCTTCCGGTATATCATTAAAAGCAATTTCATACCATTGCCCAAACGATGTATCACGCTTTTTATTGGTTGTACCCGATTCTTCAATGGATACGCCTCCGGCTCCCATTTCATGCAGGAAATTCGAAATCATTTCTTGCGCCTCTTCAGTTGTTATGATTGTTAGTTCGTTCCATTTCATATGTATGATCCTCCAATGACAAGCTTTATAGCCGTCGCCGTCATCTGACGGGAAATTTTAAAAAACCTAACCTCTATTGTACACCAGAGTAGCACCTTTACACAAAAAAAAGCACAAATCACTCTTCATGTTTCCAAGACATCAAATTCGCGCGTCTACATGCAGCAAAAAGAGCTTGCAGGCATTTGGCCTGCAAGCTCTTTTGGTTAATCGGATGTCATGCTCGTGTCTCCGCCAACTTGATGTATAAGATGAATCGCACGTTCCGCGATTGCTTCATCTACAGTGGCTGTAAAGGAGCTGCTCTCAGGAAGACCGCTCACCTCAAATGCGCGCAGCGCTTGAAGCTTGCGCCAAGCCTCCTGGGCAGCGTCCTCCCCTTTAAACATCGCTTGTATCTCAACCAAACTCATTTCTGATCCTCCTAAAGCTCTACAAAGCAAAACTAATGGCTATTTCCGCCGCTAGTTCTGCTCGTTTCGCTCATCTGCAGCGGCAGCACGCTGCGCTGCCTTGCGGTCAGCTTCGTCTGCTAGCTCTTCCGAAAATTCAACGTCCTCATTCTTGGCTACAGGAAGCTGTGCAAAATTTGTTTTCTCCAAATTAACTTTATCAGCCATTGTGTTGTCCCCTCCAGTTGTATGGTATGGTATTGGATTGTACCCGAATAGAATGTGTTTGTCCGCTGCAAACTATTCAGTGTGCAAACAAAAAAAAGACGTGCCGGGTTATTCACCACGGAACGCCTTTTTCATTTTGTTGAATATAGATTCATGATGTTCAGTTTCATTCGAAGTCGTAGAATCACCGCGCAATCCGCCAAACTGACGGAGCAGCTCCTTCTGGTCTTCCGTTAAGCTAGTCGGCGTTACGATTGTTACCTTCACATGCTGATCTCCTTGACCATAACCGCGCAGCTTAGGAACACCTTTGCCTTTAAGTCTAAAGTAGGTACCTGTTTGTGTTCCTGACGGCACCTTCAGCTTAATCTTCTCTGTAAGAGTTGGAATCTCAATTTCGTCTCCAAGCGCCGCTTGTACGAACGTTAGCGGAACTTCGCAATAAATATCATCGCCTTCACGCTCAAAGAACTCATGAGATTTCACGCGAATAACAATATACAAATCGCCTGCAGGTCCTCCGCGTAGTCCGCCTTCGCCTTCGCCGGACATACGGATTTGAGCGCCGTCATCCACGCCCGCCGGAATTCGAACGGATATTTTGCGTTGACGCTTCACTTTTCCAGCGCCATGACATGTTCCGCATTTTTCTTTTATGACACGGCCGGTACCGCTGCAGTTCGTACAAGCACGGCGGTTAACCATACGGCCAAATGGCGTATTTTGAACAACCTCCTGCTGCCCGCTTCCCTTACAAACTGTACACGTTTCCGGTTTCGTACCCGGCTTCGCACCATCGCCGTGACAGGTGTCACAGGTTTCTGTGCGTGGAATCGTGATTTCAGTTTCTTTGCCAAATACGGCTTCCTTAAACTCAACGGTCATCGTATATTGTAAGTCATTCCCGCGCTGCGGCGCGTTAGGATCGCGACGACCGCCTCCGCCACCGAAAAACATATCAAAAATATCACCAAAGCCGCCGCCAAAATCTTGACCGCCGCCTCCGCCCATGCCTTGATTGGGATCAACATGACCGAACCGGTCATAGGTTGAGCGTTTGCCGTCATCACTAAGCACGTCATACGCTTCTTTAACTTCCTTAAATTTCGTTTCCGCATCATCCGCTTTGTTTACGTCCGGATGATACTGGCGAGCCAGCTTACGATACGACTTCTTTATATCTTCCGCCGATGCTTCCTTGCTTACTCCAAGCACCTCATAATAATCACGTTTACTTGCCACCTGTTCTCACCTCCGCTATCTATCCTATGATTTCATGCGCATATGCGCGCGAAAGGAGGTCAAAGCCAGGTAGCGCCTGTCTTTGACCTCTCGCCCGCTACACTTTATTTGTTATCGTCAACCACTTCGTAATCGGCATCGACTACGTTGTCTTTACCTTTTGCATTGCCAGCTTCTTGCTCTGCGCCTTCAGCTGATTGCGCTGCTTGCTCATAAAGCTTAACGGAAAGCTGTTGAACGATTTCTGTCAGCTCTTCAGCAGCTTTATTGATTTGCTCCAAATCGTCAGTTGCAAGAGCAGCCACTACTTTCTCTTTCGCTGCATTTGCTTTTTCAATTTCGCCAGCATCTACTTTATCGCCCAAATCTTTAATCGTTTTATCAACCGAATAAACTAATTGGTCTGCGCTATTTTTCGCTTCTACTAGATCACGGCGTTTGCGATCTTCCTCAGCGTTCAGCTCAGCATCTTTCATCATTTGTTCAACTTCTGCATCGCTTAAGCCGCTTGAAGAAGTGATTGTAATTTTTTGGCTCTTGCCTGTTCCTTTATCAAGAGCAGAAACATTAACAATTCCGTTCGCATCGATATCGAAAGTAACCTCGATTTGCGGTACGCCACGCGGTGCAAGAGGAATATCATTCAACGTGAAGCGGCCAAGCGTTTTGTTGCCCGCTGCCATGGAGCGCTCACCTTGCAGAACGTGGATCTCAACGCCTGGTTGGTTATCAGCATAAGTGGAATACACTTGTGATTTGCTCGTAGGAATTGTTGTGTTGCGCTCGATCATTTTTGTAAACACGCCGCCAGCTGTTTCGATACCTAGCGACAATGGCGTTACGTCAAGCAATACAACGTCTTTCACTTCGCCTGTCAATACACCCGCTTGAACAGCAGCTCCTAGAGAAACAACCTCATCCGGGTTAACGCCTTTATGCGGATCTTTGCCGATCAATTTTTTGACAGCTTCTTGAACGGCTGGAATACGAGTTGATCCACCAACAAGAACGACTTTATCAATATCACTCGGTGACATGCCAGCATCGCTAAGCGCTTGACGAGTTGGTCCAAGCGTACGCTCTACAAGACCAGCTGTAAGCTCATCAAATTTAGCGCGAGTAAGGCTAAGCTCCAAATGCTGAGGAACTCCGTCTACCATTGTAATAAATGGAAGGGAAATAGCTGAAGTTAATGTGCCGGAAAGTTCTTTTTTCGCTTTCTCCGCAGCATCCTTCAAACGTTGAACAGCCGATTTATCTTTCGAAAGGTCAACACCTTGCTCTTTCTTGAATTCAGCAACGATGTGATCAATTACGATTTGGTCAAAATCATCGCCGCCGAGTTTGTTGTCACCGCTTGTAGCTTTAACTTCGAAGAAGCCATCGCCAAGCTCAAGAATGGATACGTCAAACGTACCGCCGCCAAGGTCATAAACAAGAATAGTTTGATCTTCTGTTTTCTCCAGGCCGTATGCTAGAGCAGCTGCAGTTGGCTCGTTAACGATACGGAGCACTTCAAGACCAGCGATTTTACCAGCATCTTTAGTTGCTTGGCGTTGGCTGTCATTGAAGTAAGCAGGAACCGTGATAACGGCTTGAGTTACCGTTTGGCCGAGATAAGCTTCTGCATCGGATTTCAGTTTTTGCAAAATAATTGCAGAAATTTCTTCTGGTGTATAATCTTTGCCGTCGATATTTTCTTTATAGTTTGTACCAATATGACGTTTAATGGAGCTGATTGTACGGTCCGGGTTCGTGATCGCTTGACGTTTAGCTGTTTCACCAACTACACGCTCGCCATCTTTTTTAAAGCCTACTACAGAAGGTGTTGTACGGTTGCCTTCCGGGTTTGGGATAACGACGGCTTCGCCGCCCTCCATTACTGCTACGCAAGAGTTTGTTGTACCAAGGTCAATACCAATTACTTTACTCATCGCTTAGTTCCTCCTAATATTTTTTAAGTGTTGCTTTTTCATTCCCATTCAGAAATGTTATTTCAAAAGCTTAGCCGCTTACTTTAACCATTGCCGGGCGCAATACCTTATCTTTCAACATATAGCCCTTCTGAACTTCCTCAACTATGATGCCTTCTTCATACTCGTCGGATTCGACCTGCATAATAGCTTGGTGGAAATCAGGGTTAAACGGTTCGCCTACAACGTTCATAGCTTTAAGGCCTTCTGATTCCAGCGTTCCTTCCAGTTGACGAAAAATCATATCTACGCCTTTAGCGAGCGAATCAAAATCTCCGTTAACGGAAGCTGCGGCAACAGCTCTCTCAAAGTTATCTACCACCGGAAGCAGTTGGTTAATCAATTTCATCGATGCATACTGTCCGAGTTCTTCTTTTTCTTTCATCGTACGTCGGCGGAAATTATCGAAATCCGCTTGTGCACGTAAGTAACGCTGTTCATTTTCTCCAGCCAGCTTCTCGAGCTCCGCATAACGCGTATCTACTTCTATTACTTCGTCTGTCGTTTCTTCTGTAGCCTGCTCTGCTTGTTCAGCAGCAACCACTTCTTCCACAGCTTCCGCTGCTTCATTATGATGCCCCTTCGTACTCATGCACTCACCTCCTCAGCTTGCTATTTATACCAGCGTCCCAGCAGGACTGCCATATCCTTGGACATGAGATCCAATAGACTGATAACTTTTCCGTATTCCATCCTCGTCGGACCTAAAATACCAATTGTCCCAAGTGATCGTCCATCAATTGCATAGGTTGCTGTTATAAGACTGCAATCACTTATTGCTTTATTGTTATTTTCTGTTCCGATACGTACTTGTATACCCGAAGGCAGACCGGTAAACATTTTCATTATTTCTGGCGTCTCGTCAAGCAAATCCAAAATCGTTTTTACTTTGTCAACATCCTTGAACTCAGGCTGTGTCAACATGTTTGTCGTACCGCCAAGGAAGATCCGATGCTCATCTTCGTTTTGCAGTGCGTGATCAAGCACCTGAAGCAGCTGTTCATAATGATCAACATGCCTTTCAAGCTCTTGCCCAACTTCAGCGTAAAGCTTCGAGCGCAGGCGAACTAACGGAACACCGACAAGCTTCGTATTCAGAATATTAACGACCTTCTCCATATCATCCATTTGGACGCCGGCTGGAATCGAGATTGTACGATTCTCAACATGTCCGGTATTCGTCACAATAATGGCTACAGCCGAGGTTTGGTCGAGCGGCACAAGGCCAAAATGCTTAAGCGATGTGCTGAACATTTCCGGTCCAAGCAGAATCGACGTATAATTCGTCAAGTTGGAAAGAATCATGGCCGTTTGCTGAATAACTTGCTCCATATGGTTCATCTTGTCCGTTACGAACGAGCGAACAGTGTCAATGTCGTTCTTGTCCACTTCACTTAGCTTTACTAAATGGTCCACATAATAACGGTACCCTTTAGTCGAAGGTACACGTCCTGCCGACGTGTGCGGTTGTTCTAGAAAGCCTAGCTCCTCTAGATCTGCCATTTCGTTACGAATGGTAGCCGGGCTGAAGCCCACATCGCCGCGCTTCGAAATACTTCGTGAACCGACTGGTTCAGCCGAGCGAATATAATCATCCACTATTGCGTGCAATATCATCCGTTGTCGTTCCGTAAGCATTCGAATTCCTCCTACTATTTTTTGAAATCCCGTTATCTCGTTTGACCATCGTTAGCACTCAACACAATCGAGTGCTAATCATTAATACAAAAATACCAAACCAGCTTGTTGATTGTCAAGTCGGTTTGGCATTTTTAACTCACCTATTTCATTACATTCGCTTGGTTTTTGACAGTTGCCACATTTTTTTCATATTTTAAATTGTATTCCAGGCAAATAAATAAAGGCTCCTGCTGCAAAGTTCACAGCCTAGAAGCCTAGAAGCCTATTGTTTAGTCGAGCATTTTCAGTACGGCTATTTCATCGCAAGCAAGCTGCTTCGGACAATTAACACAATCCTTCCAAACCTTTTCCGGAAAAATCTCTTTGTCTACAACCTTGAAGCCATTTTTCTCGAAGAAGGATACGGCATACGTCAACGCCATAATTTTGGGAATCTTCAGCTGCCGCGCCTGTTCGATCAGCGCATCAACCAGCTTGCTTCCAATCCCAAGCCCTTTATAGCCTTCAGACATACCGAGTGATCTAATTTCAACTAATTCCTTGCCCAGTATGGTAAGAGACCCGCAGCCGACAACCTCTTCTCCAATCTCGGCAACGATAAAAGAATCTATCATATATACGAGCGCTTCCCGAGTGCGAGGCAGCATGACACCCTTCTCGGCATATCCTTTGATTAGCTGGTACAACATCTCAGCATCATCGGCTGTTGCCTTCCTACACTTTACTTCTACGGCCTGCATATGCGTTTTCGCCTCCACTCGGTGCAATTTATTCAATCAATATGAATAAATATACAACAAAACGGATTTTATCTCAATAGTATTTTAGCCGTTATATCCGATAAACGATCCGAATACCTCATTGCCCAGCAGGACGCCTTTATCGGTTAGACGATAGATTGTATCCTGATCCGTTTTACGAGATTCCAGCAGGCCATCCTTCAGTAATTTGGCAATCACATCACCAAATTTATCCTCTAGCTTAGCACCTTCGAATTGATCAGAGAAACGCGAGGCTGGAACACCTTCAAGCAGGCGAAGACCGACCATCATCAAATCCTCCATCGCTTCATCCTTGGACACCTCAAACATCTCTAAGCGAGGCAGTTCTTGAGAAGCTGCATCAATATAGGGCGTAATTCCCTTTAAATTGACATGACGCTGGCGATTGACATAACCATGTGCGCCTGCCCCCAAACCATAATAAGGTTCATTGCGCCAGTACGTTGAATTGTGTCGGCTCTCATAACCAGGCTTCGCGAAATTACTAATTTCATAGTGCGCATAGCCATTATTTTTCAACATATCCATTAGCAGAATGAACATATTGAATTCCTCTTCCTCAGGAGGCAGAGGCAGCTCGTTGCGTTCGTAAAGCTTATGGAAAAGAGTATTTTCTTCAACCTTCAAACTATATATCGAATAATGAGGCAGCCCCAGCTCCATCGCTCGATTAACGCTGTCAGCCAGAAGCTCAACGGTTTGGCCCGGCAAACCAAACATCAAATCAATTGAAAGATTCGTAAAGCCAACTGCTCTTGCATTTTCTATGCTTCGGTACACATCATCTACATTATGAATGCGTCCAATCCGTTCAAGCAAGCCATTATCGAACGATTGCACGCCGAAGCTAATTCGATTCACACCGCCAGCCTTCATTGCAGCCAGCTTATCTATATCCGTTGTGCCCGGATTTGCTTCCATCGTAAATTCAACATGAGGCGCAAGCGGAAAATACTTTTGAACCGAATTTAGAAACCGCTCCATTTGCGGAGGTGTCAGTACGGTTGGCGTACCTCCGCCAACAAATACCGTGTCGATTTGCACAGGCGGCCACTCCTGAACCGTCCGCTGCATCTCCATTTCAAGAGCATCCAAATATTGATCGACTGGCTGCCCCTTGAGTACATAGGAGGTGAAATCGCAATAATGGCACTTGTTTGTGCAGAACGGTATGTGTATATATAAAGCGCGCGGTGATTGCGAAACGCTCATCTTAGTTCCTCCTTAAATAGAAAAAAGGGAGAGCTGCGCCCTCCCTCATCCTCGTACGTTTTAATCCTCGCCGATTTTGAGCACCGCCATGAACGCTTCCTGCGGCACTTCTACACTACCTACCTGCTTCATCCGTTTCTTGCCTTCTTTCTGCTTCTCAAGCAGCTTGCGCTTCCGGCTAATATCGCCGCCGTAGCATTTGGCAAGAACGTTTTTGCGCATTGCTTTAACCGTTTCACGTGAGATGATCTTGTTGCCAATGGAGGCCTGAATTGGCACCTCGAACATTTGGCGCGGAATAAGCTCCTTCAGCTTCTCACAAATCACTTTACCGCGCTGATATGCGCGGTCACGGTGAACAATAACCGATAGGGCATCCACTTGTTCATTGTTCAACATAATATCCATCTTGACCAAATTGGACTTGCGATAGCCGGAAATCTCATAATCGAAGGAAGCATAGCCCTTCGTGCTCGATTTCAGCTGGTCAAAGAAGTCATAGACGATCTCGGAAAGCGGCACCTGATACGTAATCGTAACACGATTCGTGTCCAGATATTCCATATTAACAAATTCACCGCGTTTGTTCTGGCATAGCTCCATAATCGCTCCCACATAATCATTTGGAACAATAATAGCTGCTTTAACAAACGGTTCCTCAACATAATCAAGCTTGCTCGCTTCCGGATAATTCGACGGGTTGTCGATTTCCATCGTTTCGCCATTCGTTAATGTAACTTTATAAATTACACTCGGTGCAGTCGTAATTAGCGGAATATTAAATTCACGCTCAATGCGCTCTTGAATAATTTCCATATGCAGCAGTCCTAGGAAGCCGCAGCGGAAACCGAAGCCCAGTGCAGTTGATGATTCCGGCTCGTAACGAAGCGATGCATCATTAAGCTCCAGCTTCTCAAGCGCTTCACGCAAATCGTTATAATCTTGAGTCTCGATAGGATAAAGTCCGCAGAACACCATCGGATTAATCTGACGGTAGCCAGGCAGACGCTCTGGAGCCGGTCTCTTCGCTTCCGTAACCGTATCACCGACACGCGTATCCTTCACGTTCTTAATACCAGCTACGATAAAGCCTACATCACCAACGGCCAGCTCTTTAACAATGGACATGCGCGGCATGAAAGCACCGACTTCTATAACTTCGAATTCTGCTCCCGTTGCCATAAAGCGAATTTTCTTGCCTGCCTTAATGCTTCCATCCATAACACGAACATAAACGATAACGCCTTTGTACGGATCATAATGGGAATCGAAAATAAGCGCTTTTAGCGGTTGATCAGGATCGCCTGTCGGTGCCGGCATCTTAGAGACGACCTGCTCCAATATTTCCTTTATGCCAATGCCTGCTTTAGCCGAGGCTAGCACAGCATCACTCGCATCAAGTCCGATAACATCTTCGATCTCCTGCTTCACGCGTTCAGGCTCCGCACTCGGCAAATCAATTTTGTTAATGACAGGTACGATTTCAAGATTGTTGTCCAGTGCCAAGTACACGTTAGCGAGCGTCTGTGCTTCGATTCCTTGCGCGGCATCCACTACGAGCAAGGCGCCTTCACAAGCGGCCAAGCTGCGCGAAACCTCGTATGTAAAATCGACGTGTCCCGGTGTATCGATAAGATTGAGTATATACTCGACGCCATCATCTGCCTGGTAGGCTAATCGAACCGCCTGCAGCTTAATGGTAATGCCGCGTTCCCGCTCCAAATCCATTTTGTCAAGAACCTGCTCCTGCATCTCACGAGATGTCAAAGCGCCCGTATATTCTAAGATCCGGTCGGCAAGTGTTGATTTTCCGTGGTCAATATGTGCGATAATGGAAAAATTCCTAATTCTCTTTTGTCGGTCACGTACGTCAGTCATGCCTAACCCCCACAATTTCCAATAATGCTAATCATTCTTCCTATTATATCAGTTTAGGGGTTGCCCAGCAATGTTCATTATCACTTGGTCAATCCATCGAATATGGACACAACCATCTTAATGCCTTCGCTTGACATATTCTGCAGCAATCCCGATGTGGAGTCGGCGATTCGATTTACAGTCGTCTGTTCAGCTTGGACTGGGATGCCGGGCAATCGTTCGTTCACATCGGTTAGATTCCCGTAGGATGAAGCTGCGAGTATCGACTGGCGTTTTAATTCGGCAAGCTCCCGTTCCAGCTGGGCAATCTTTTTCTGCTGTGCAAGAAGATGCTCATTCACCTTGACAGATGGTTCAAGTGTCACCGTGTCTGTATAAGGCTCACTATCTAGCGGCCCATACACACGCTCAATGCCCGATGAAGACATTTCAATACCGTACATGATAATAATAGCGAGTGCTCCTCCAACTACTGTCCATTTGAGCGAATTCCTTCTCATACCCGTATCCTTCCTCTCATCAATAATATCGTTATTTAGCGGTCTTACTTTCCGTTGCCGACACCTTCTCATCCGCCCAATAAATATCCGATATGACCCCTGCAAGCACATCGGCCGTTCGATATGATTCCTCCAGCGTATTGTCAACGCCGCCTACCTCGATAAGCACACTATCGGCTGCAAGCGACTGGTTATATTCCGCATTTCCAGATGCAGCTGTCTTGCCCCAAATGCCGCGCGAAAGACCTGGATATTTTTTCTCTAGGGCGTTGTGAATCTTAGTAGCAAATGCCTCATTCTCTTCCCAGTGCGGATTTTTATGGCCGATTATGAAATAAACCTGCGCGTAGCTTTTACCATTAATATCAACAGTTGTATATTTTCGTTTCTGCGAGTCGCGATGAATATCGAAGAAAAACTTCAAATCCTTGCTGCTCGCAATGGCTTCCTTAACGGTTTTCATCGAATATTTATAAGACAGCTCCCAGCGGTAATCCTTGATTGCCGTTGGATAATCCGTATTAGAGTGCTGAGTGCCAATTCCGTTCTCTTCAAGTTTTTGGGCTAACCGCTTCCCTACAAGCGTAATATTTTTTTTGCTGGAATTCGGATCCTTTGACTGATCCGTCAGCTCAGGATACCAGGATTCCCGATTGTGAGAATGATAGATGAAGGCAACCTTCATTCCGTTCGTGGTAGGCTTATCGGTTCCAGCGTTATTATCATCCTTGCCGGTCTGCACGGAATGGTCTGGCGTTTCCGCAGGCGACAAATCCGTTCCTATATCCGTATGCAGTCCTTCGAGCGGATCATAGGGGATAGGCGCATTATCCTCCGGACCAACTGCCGTATCGGTCCCTATTCCCTCGCGTATGAGGAACGCATCATTCAGTCTCATACCCGGCAATTCACCCGCCAACAAACTCTTCGGATCATGCGGATTAATATCCGTCAGCGCTCTTATAAGCAACGCACTTATTTGCTTGGTATTGAAAGAATCGGTTTCTATGCTGCTCTGAAACGAAGGCATCTCCATCTCTAGCATATCCCCAAAAAACCCGCTGGATACAGCAGCAGCGAAACCTTTCATGGAATTGACTGGCGAAGACGCTGATTGCTGATGTGCCATTCCTGCTATTCCTAGCAGAACAAAAAAAACCATAGAACAAAAAGAGAGCAAAGCGAACGTCCTGCCAGTGACCAACAACTGCCTCAGACGTTTGCTTTCTCTTCCAACATCCAGCAGCATGATTCTTCTTTTCATCCCTTTAGTACCTCCGCTTCTTGTGTGCCTTTGGCTGAGTTACTATTAAAATATGAGAGTAAGAGAGTTCATAGAACCGAATGAACGTGAAAGATTTGTTTTTTTAATAGATTTCAATTGGACGCAGATTTCGCCGCAATCAAATACAACCGTCTCTATTTAAAACAAGAGACGGTTGTTCATGAATGGTTAATGGGTATAAGCAGCCACATTGCTGGAGTCTACAGCATCATGCAGCGAAGCGTTTAGTCCGCTGGCGATAATGTTAGCAATATCTTCAATAAATTCATCAATTTCCTTAGGAGTAACAAGCAAATCATGACCGAGCGGACTAAGAACCTCCTTAACAAGCTGAAGACGTTCGTTTTCCTCCATCTGATTCATTAAACCGAGTATTCCATTCGTGTTTCCTGTTTGTTTATTGAAATGGTTACTCATCATTTCAAACGTGTTATTAACAATTGTTGAGGCATACACTACCGTTGGCACGCCTATTGCGATTACAGGAATACCTAGAATCTCTTTCGTCAGACCTTTGCGCTTGTTGCCTATCCCCGATCCAGGATGGATGCCGGTATCCGCAATTTGTATGGTTGTGTTGACTCGCTCCAAAGCTTTCGAGGCGAGAGCATCAATCGCGATGATCACATCTGGTTTCGTCTTATCAACGATTCCGTGCACAATTTCACTTGATTCAATCCCTGTTATGCCAAGTACTCCCGGCGCAACTGCACTGACCGGACGATAGCCTGGCGCCACCTGATCAGGCATTAGTTCGAAATAATGACGTGTGACCATTACATTCTCCACAACGAGAGGACCAAGCGCGTCAGGTGTCACATTCCAATTTCCTAACCCTACGATTAATACACGTGCCGTTTTATTAATAGATAATCGCTCAAGGAAAGCTTCGAAATGTTTTGCAAACTGAGTGGCTACTCGATCCTGAAGCCCTGTATCTCCATTGCGCAAGCCAGGCACCTCGATCGTAACGTAGTGTCCCTGCATTTTGCCTATCGCTTGCGAGCCTTGCTCATTCTGAACATGAAGCTGAGTTATCGTGATACCATTATCTTCAGTCGTTTCGGATTGTATGCCGGGAATCGGGCCGCCTCTAGGGGCTTCAGCCAATTCCTTCGCTTCTAGGGCCAAGTCCGTTCTCACATTGTATTGCTGTAAATCGAGCTCTTCCTGCACTGGTCATTCTCCCTTCACAATTGTTCTGAAGTTATTGTTTGCATACATATCAATTTCATACTCACAAATGTTCGTCATAACCGAAGGTATGCTATCGGATTCTAGCGTAAGGCGCTATTGCTTTTTGGGCAGGGGCATGATAATATATTTTAAGTTGTGTTATCTAGATATATTACGTATGTGTACCGTTGTAACAGTTTAGGAGGTGAATTCCATGCCAAACATTAAATCCGCGATTAAACGCGTTAAAACAAATGAAAAGCGTCGTGCTTTGAATGCATCACAAAAATCCGCACTTCGTTCGGCCGTTAAATCTGCTGACCAAGCTATTGCTGGCACTGATGTAGATGCTGCTAAAGCATCTCTAATCGCTGCAACAAAATCTTTGGACAAAGCAGTAACTAAAGGCCTGATTCATAAAAATGCGGCTTCCCGCAAAAAATCACGTCTTGCTAAAAAGCTAAATGCCCTTTCGGCACAGGCTTAAGCCTACAAAAAAGCTTCACTTCCCCTAACGGGGCAGTGAAGCTTTTTTTATTTCACATATACAACAAACTAAGGAGCAGGTTAAGCTCCCTTATCCATGCCAAGGGAAAGCAAATACAACTCAAGGCCAAGTGATTTCTCAATCGCCCCTGTTTTCATTTGGTAATCAAGATCAGCAAGCGATGCTAATAGCTTGCCAAGCCTTGCAACCTGAAACTTCCTGCTCTTCTCTGCTGCCAGCTTGACCGCATAAGGATGAAGCCCTAGCTGTCCCGCCATTTGCTGTGGAGAATACCGATGCTGCTCCAGCTCTTTAATTTGAAGCATAATCCGAAGCTGCCTTGCAATTAGCGCCGCTATCTTAATCGGCTCCTCTCGCCTTATAAGCAGTTCTCTATACAACCGAATAGCCCGATCTATTTGCAGCTCAGCAATAGCATCTACCAGAGCAAACACATCCTCTTCAACCGTTGCCGAGGTAAGCATAGCCGTAGTCTCCACATCAATCGTGCCGCCTGCTCCTGCATGAAGACAAAGCTTGTCCACCTCTTGAGCCAGCTGCTGCATATTGGCTCCTGTCCGCGTAAGCAGCAGTTCAGCAGCCTCTCCTGTCAATGCGCGGCTTTGCTCGGCAGCCCGCTTGATGATCCAGTGCTTCAGCTGCGCTGCGTCAAGCTCAGGGAAAGCTACTAATGAATGGCGCTCCTTCAGCGCTTTAACCAGCTTTCTGCGTTCATCCAGCTTCTCAGCATGGACTGCAAACACAATGATTGAGGTTTCCGATGGATTCTCCATGTATTGCAGCAGCTTATCTGGGCGATGCTCAATCTTCCCGCCCTCTTTGCCGCCTGCAGCAAATACGGTCGCATCTCTAACTAAAATAAGCTTGCGCTCACCGAAGAATGGCAAAGTCTCTGCTTCCAGCACAGCTTCATCTATGGATGTCTCGGCTGTATCGAATTTCACAATGCCAAGCTCACGTTCATCAGCCGTAAATAAAGCATCACTCAGTGATTGAATGAAATGCTGCACACGGTAACGGTCTTTTCCATAAAGTACATATATTGAACGATATCTGCCGCCTTTAATTTCCTTTAAGGCTTCCTTAGCATCCATTTCTTCACCTCATTTCTTCAACATACTAGTGTACGGCAACAAAGGGATGAGCCGTATAGGTTCATCCCTCTGCCGAACATCTATATAAACATTCACAAGCAGGTCCATGGTACCACACTGTGAATGGTCATACGACGTTAAAGCTTATCGCAGACATTCTTAATTGCTAATACAATACGCAATTGCGGATGAATGTGTGCAGATCCTTTGAAATTAATAGGCAGCCTTTGTATCTTCGCCGCTCAATACGTCGAAAACATATTTTTCAATGGCACCTTTTTCGACCTGAACCTCATAAGTGAGCTGCTCACTATCCTCCGACCAGCTTAGATTAGCCGGTTTGCCATTTTTACGTGTCGTTTCGAATTTTAAAGATTGATCCGCTGCAGCGTAAATTTTAATGGTATAGCCTTCCGCTCGCGCATAGTATTGGCCGTTGAGCGAATAAACCGAAGAATCAGATGCAGCTAAACCTTTTCCAGAAACCGATTGATTGAGCTCAGCAGCTGGATCCTCAACTAAGCCTTGTTTTCCCGAGCCCTCAGACGCATTTGAGCTGTTGTCTGAAGAAGCTTTGTCAATCGGTTTGGTTGCTGGCAATCCTTTGTTCGGATTTCCAGGGGCAGAAGAGTCCATTCCCAGTTTGGATGAATATTCATCCAAGTCATTCATCGCATCAGCCTTGGAATCATTATTATTTCTCATCATTGATTCCGTCCTTACTTCCGAGGTCGACGCGGAACTATAGGTATCTTGTGCACTTGTGCTCGCTATTTTATCTGCCTTTGCATCGGATTCACTGCTTGAGAACAATTTCAAACCACCGAGATCAGGAGATGAACTTGGCGGATACGTTACGAGGAACAGTCCTGCGACAATTCCAGCTGCAATGACTCCGCCCATTATTCGCATAGAAGGAAAACGACGGCTGCGCTTCGTGCGGCGTGACAGAATCTCAGGCGCATCCTCTTTCGCGCTAGAGTCCGGTTCCGCAGCCGCCTCATACTGTCCATGCAGTTCGATTCGCTCCAGCTGCGGCATAATTGCATCTACTAAACTGTAGCTCGGCATTACTTTCGGCAAACTGGTAAGCTCGGCGGATAACAGCTTTAACCGCTCGAACATAGCTGCACAGTCCGGACACTGTCTCGTATGGCTCATCAAGACTTCTCTCTCGTTTTCATCGAGATCGTTGTCTAGCTGTCTTTGCATTAATTCCATCACCTCTTGACAATTCATCCCCGGACACCACCTTTCTGATAATCATGGAGTAACGTTTGCAGCTGTTGCCTAGCTCTGAATAAATAAGATTTCACGGTGTTAAGCGGTAAATCAAGCGAATCAGCAATTTCGTTGTACGAGAAATCTTGTAAGTACCGAAGGACGACTACTGCGCGATGATGCTCCGGAAGCTTGTCGATCGCGGAACGAATATCTTGAACAGCATAAGCTGACATCACTTCGTCCTCCACGTTTTGTTTCTCATGGAAAACCATGTCGTGCTCATCTATCGAGACAGTCGGTTTATTTCTCCGAAATTTGTCAATGCAAATATTAGTTACAATCCGTTGAATCCATGTCTTAAATTGTGCTTTTTCCTCGTACGAGCCTATTTTGGTATAGATGCGGATGAGCGCTTCCTGAGCGGCATCAAGTGCATCTTGTTCATTATTTAATATATAGTAGGCTGTCCGATAAACATGCGTTTCAATCTCTCGCAATAGAGTGATTAAAGCATCGCGATCTCCCGATTGGGCGAGTCTAATAAGGCCCGGCTCCACCACGAAGGATCCCCCTCTCTTGCAACCATTCTGACGAACTGGTTACGATAAATGTTGCAGATAAATGTTAAAAACAGCTTTAATATTTTTTGGAAAAAATAAATTCAACTTCTTAGCCTCACACATGAGGCATGCACAAAGAGAATCTTTATACTATATAAGAGATTAAAAGTTTATATCAGTGAGAGAAATAACATTTATTTGTATGGAAAAGCCGGTAATTATTTGTATCCGCCACATAAAACCGTTCATCCAAAAACAGCGGGATACGCTCCACATTAAAGAATACCAAATTTATTGCACCTCGTATATAGAGATCATTCCCATATCGAAGATGGAATGGAATCGACGTGAATAGCAGTTAAACGCCTCTTTAAAACAACTTGCAGCATAAAGGATTAAACAGCTTTCTCCGGCAGCTACGGCAATTGCATCCGTTTCTTGGACATATACTTATTTGTATAGCAAAAAAGACATCTACATTCTCTTCCATCGTTGTAGACTGTCTTTTCGTTTGCCCATGTAATAAATTCATGCTCTTCTCTTCGAAAGAAACATTCCTTGCTCCGTCACTTTGAAACGAACCTCTCCGTCTTGGTCTGTCCGCCAAAGCTTTGTTTTCACTTTCATTAGTCGCGCCAGCACATCCGGATGAGGATGCCCGTAGCTGTTGCTTGCTCCAACGGATGCTACCGCGTTTTGTGGATTCCAATATTCCAACCACTCTTCGCCGCTTGAGAATCTGCTGCCATGATGCGCAACTTTCATAACAGCAATGGCATCAGCAGGTACGGAACTGTCTTCAGCACCTCTTATATTTCGAATGATAGAGCTTTCCGTTGTGGAATTAATATCACCCGAGAAAAGAAAGGTCGATTCATACATTCGAATGTTCATGACTACGCTGCTTTCATTCTGGTCCTCCAGTAAGCTGACTCCATTGGCAGATGCAGTCTGAGGCAAAGGCCAAAGCACCTTAAGCTCCGTCCTCCCATCGAGCCGATTCTCCATACCTTCGCTTACCGCATATAAAGGAATTTTAAGCTTAACCGCCTCTGCCAACAGCTTTTGTGCATCCTTAGCCTCCTTGACCGTGCCATTCCACCATATGCTGCGAATCGGGATCGTCTCGACAACAGCTTGCAGCCCACGAATATGATCACTATCCAAATGCGAGATCACAAGCAGATCAATTTCTCGCACGCCTCTCTTCATAAGTAAAGGGACCAGCACTTTTTTCCCCACTTCAAAAGGATCACTGCGCTCCTTCCACTCCTCGCCCGGTTTACGATAAGTGAGCGTGCCGCCGCCGTCTATTAAAATATGCTTCCCGCCGGGCGTTCTTATATAAATAGAATCTCCTTGGCCTACATCAATGAAGCTGACGCTTGCTGTTCTATCAAGTAGATCAGGCTGATATGCATAACACAACATAAACACACCTAATGAAATTAGGGCGAAAAAACGATAGCCCTGCTTCTTACTGTTACTGCTGAAAGACATCAGTTCCGTTTGAAGTTCTGATTCAACACGTAAAGGTACGGTTTCCTCTGAGATGGCATCCGCTTCTGCCCGCAGCGCGCTCTTTTGCTCTGACCAAGAACGCAGGGCGTGAAATATAGCACCAAGCAGCGCTAGCCAAGCCGCTACCCACCATAGCGGCGGGGTTGCCCAGATCGTTCGAAGCGCATCCGCTTGAGCAAGCCATTCCACGCAAGCAAATGTCCAATCATTCGCATAATGCGAGACAATGGCAAGAAGCATGCCTCCTTGCTCCCATGGAATCGCAATAACTAACGCAGCGGCACCTATAGGAAGCACTAAAAAGCTGATAAATGGAACGAGCACAAAATTAGCGATCAACGATAAAGCATGAAATTGATTAAAATAATAAATCGTTAATGGAAAAGATACTGCCTGCGCGACGATGGTTACGGCAGCCAAATCAAGCAGCGCCTTGCCTCTGCGCCACCGCGGCATAGCTTTGCGAACGGGCGATACGCCTACGATCAACCCGATTGTGACGATGAATGACAATTGAAAGCTTACATTCTCCAAATAGAAAGGATCGACCATCAGCATCAGCACAGCAGCGGCAGCCAGCAGATGCAGCCCGTCCTTCAACTTGCCCATGCGAGCAGCCAGCAGCCCAAGTACAGCCATAAGTCCAGCGCGAATAACAGAAGGCGAAGCGCCGGACAGCAGGACGTACATAGGAACGGCCAGCATCAGGGTCAGCAGTATTCGTTCGCGGGTCATGCGTACGAATCGCAGCAGGCCGCTAAGCACGTACATGAATACGGCGACATGCAAGCCCGAAATAGCCAATATATGCGTTAAGCCAAGCCGCGAAAATTGCTGGAACTGTTCGGGTTGGAGATCCTCGCTCATGCCGAGGATAAGACCTTTCATGTACCCGGACTGTTCGGACGGGTACAGTTGATCCAGACGCGCGCCAAGCCACCCGCGCGTCTGGTCCACACGGCCGAGCAAAGCGGCCGCGGTCCATTGCGGGCCCGGCGCCTGGAACACGGCGGCGGTGCCCTTCACTTTGAGCAGCCAGTGGATTCTCTGGCTGCTGAGATAGCGGCGGTAATCGAAGCCACCGCTATTGGATGCGCTGGTCGGCCGCGTCAGCTCGCCGGTCAAGCGCACTTGGTCGCCGCGCTGCCACGCTGCGGCGATAGCCTGCTCCGGCTGCTCCACTAGCCGGACATGCACAATAAAGCGCTCGCGCACCTCCCGCATCGCGCCATCTGCTTCCACTCGAACGCTGCTCGCCGCTACGCGAAAAATAGCGCGGTCGCCGTCCACTTTGACCGGCGACACAATCGTGCCGACCGCCTCTGCTGCATACGCCGCCCGCGGTCCATCCGCCTCAGCGGCGGCGAGCAGAGCCGGCAGCTCGGTTACGTTGCGGGCATCCGCCCACATCCGTTCCCCAGCGGCAAGACCTACCGCCAGCACACAGGCTGCCGCCAGCTGCCAAGAAGTCCGCCTGCACAGCACGGCGGCCAGAGCCAGCAGCATAGCTCCGCCAGCAGCAAGCATCGCGCCGCGGCTGCTCAGACCAGCTGCCGCAGCGCTTCCAAAAACCCAGCAAACAGCAAACCAAATCAAGGGCCGCCTGTTCATTATCCATCCCTCCCAAGCATACGCTGCACTTTTCTGCTATCCGAACACAAAAAAGAACCTCTGAGCAGCATCAAGCGATGCAGTCAGAGGTTCCTCCTCTACTTGTATTTCCTATTATTCCATAAACGATCTTCCATTATGAAGTCACAACCATATGTGCTTGAGCGGGTGGTTCGAAATGATTCAAACAGCGAAAAATAATGCCCTTCTGTACCATCAGATTTACGACCTTATCGCTGTCCTTCGGATAACTGCGATGGTATACGATTTCGATAACACCGCTGTTTGCCAGCATATTGGCACACGTCCAGCAAGGTTGATCAGTTACATATACGGTAGATCCCTCGCGATCGGTCCGGTCGGTGAACAGCAATAAATTTTGCTCGGCATGTATCGTTCGAATACAGCGCTGCTTCTTTATAGGCTGCTCCTTCCCGTCGATCAGTTTCATCTCAATTTCCTCAGCAATCATACAGCCTGCTTCCAGACAGTCCTGAACGCCTGTCGGCGCTCCGTTATAGGCTGTTCCGAGCAGCTTCTTGCCTTGGACAAGAACAGCACCCACATGTCTGCGGGGGCAACGCGAGCGCGTTGAAACCATATAAGCGATATCCATGAAATACGTATCCCAGTCTTTGCGAACGGCATCTATCGTTTCGATGTTCATCTATTCAACTTCCTCTCTCATGCTGCATCTGTTGTTCTAGTTGTGTTTGTGAGAAATAAATTAAATGGCTTGACTCGCTGCAATAGCTTGCCCTAAATCTGCCAAAATATCTTCGATTCCCTCTGTTCCGATAGACAGACGAATCATGCCAGGCGACACGCCAGCACCTGTCTGCTGCTCAGCAGACAACTGCAAATGAGTCGTGCTTGCTGGATGAATGATAAGCGACTTCGAATCGCCGACATTAGCCAAATGCGAGAACAGCTCTACTGAGTTGATTACTTTCTTGCCCGCTTCAACGCCGCCCTTGATACCGAATGTCAAGATTGCGCCTTTGCCTTTCGGCAAATATTTCTGAGCAAGCTCGTAAGAAGGATGGCTTGGCAAGCCTGGATAGTTAACCCACTCAACTGCATCGTGGCTCTCCAAAAATTCAGCTACCTTCTGTGCATTAGAGCTGTGGCGTTCCATCCGAAGATGAAGCGTCTCAAGTCCTTGAAGCAGCAGGAAGGAGTTGAATGGAGACAAAGCAGCGCCCATATCGCGAAGCAATTGCACACGAGCTTTAATAATGTACGCAACTGGACCAACTGCATCGGTATAAACAACGCCGTTATAGCTTGGATCCGGCTCAGTTAGGCCAGGGAATTTGCCGCTAGCCTTCCAGTCGAACTTACCGCCGTCTACGATTACGCCGCCGATAGATGTACCATGGCCGCCAATAAATTTCGTAGCAGAATGTACAACTATATCTGCGCCATGCTCAAGCGGACGGCATAGATAAGGACTTGGGAACGTATTGTCAACGATAAACGGAAGACCGTGCTCGTGAGCAATCGCAGCAACAGCCTCTAGATCAATTACATCGCCCTTTGGATTGCCGATCGTTTCCGCATATACAGCTTTCGTACGCTCGTTAATCGCAGCACGGAAATTTTCTGGATTCGATGGATCGACGAATTTCACTGTAATGCCCAGCTTTGGCAGCGTAGTTGAGAAGAGATTATATGTGCCTCCATATAAACTGGTTGCGGATACAATTTCATCTCCAGTGCCAGCAATATTGAGAATCGAGTATGTAATAGCTGATTGTCCGGATGCAACTGCCAATGCAGCAGGAGCTCCCTCAAGTTCAGCTACACGCTTCTCAAAAACATCCGATGTCGGGTTCATGATTCTCGAATAAATATTGCCGAACTCTTGCAGGGAGAATAAGTTCGCTGCATGATCTGTATCTTTGAATCCGTAAGATGTCGTTTGGTAAATAGGCACCGCGCGTGACATCGTAGTCGGATCGATTTGTTGACCTCCGTGGACGGATAGTGTGTCAAGAGAAAGCTTGCGTTGTTCTGACATGGTCTCGACTCCTTCAAATAATTTAATTTGAAATCTAGCATTGTAAGCGGATTCTATTAAAACAGCCCACTTCCTTCCATTCTCTCACAATTATGGTCTTGCGACAATGCTATCTTTAATACTAGACAATGTTTTTTTGCCAATCCCCTTGACTCTTAGCAAATCATCTATTGATTTAAACTTGCCATTATCCTCTCGTTCCTTAATGATAGCTTGCGCCTTAGCCGGACCAATCCCTTTCAGTGTAACAAGCTCCGCAGCCGAAGCGCGGTTAACATCGATCCTGCCATCATCCTGCGGTATAGCAGCTGGCACTTCAGCAAGCGGAGCAGTTTCTACTATTTGATCAGGTACAATAACAGATTCACTGGCCTCGGTAGGCTGATGCGGCTCCGCATCCATTAATTCAGAAGCCGCTGATGAGGTATTAGTGCTATTCTGATTAGGCTTTTCATTCAAAAATATGTTCTCATTTTGTTTATCCAACTTTATCAATGCCTCTTCTACCGCCTCATTCAACGGAATCCACTCCTCCGCTGTTGCCCGCTTCGGCTCGAAAAGTGCTGCTGTCAGCAGGATAACTGCTCCTATTATACAGATCAAAGCGAGTCCTAATTGTTTATTAGACAATCCAAATGACTTCCTCATGGCATAACCAACTCCTATTCATCTAACAATTTAATTGGTAATGAGTGGCATATAGAACATCCCTTGCTGAATAAGGTAAGAGAGCACACGAATTGCGCACTGATCCTTTGCCATGCTATTTAAAGGCGCTTGCTAGAAGGATATGGCGTTGAAAATGGTTTTGCATCAGCGAAACCTATAGGAGGGTTCAGCATGAATGTCGGATTTATCGGGACGGGCACAATGGGAAGCCTGCTCATTGAAGCTTTTATTGCGTCAGGCGCACTTTCACCAACAGAAGTTGCCATCAGCAACCGAACTTTTGCCAAAGCGCAAGCTCTAGCCAACCGCTATTCCGGCATGAGAGCAGAATTCACGAATGCTGGAGCCGCTGCTGGCTGTGATATCATCTTTCTATGCGTAAAACCATTGGAATTCAAAAGCGCCGTTGATGATATAAAATCGGTAATTAAGCCGCAGCAAATTGTCGTTTCAATTACAAGCCCGGTACTTATCTCCCATTTAGAGGGCGAGTTAAATTGCAAGGTTGCGAAGGTTATTCCTAGTATTACGAACTATGTATGGAGCGGAGCTTCACTTTGCATATACGGCCAGTCCATTCAGGAGGAAGATAAAGAACAGCTGGAAGCATTGCTGTCCCATATAAGCGAGCCCCTCAGAATCGATGAGAGCTACACGCGCATCGTATCTGATCTATCGAGCTGCGGTCCTGCCTTTATTTCTTTTTTGCTGGAGCAATTTGTTGATGCTGCGGTTGAGGAAACAGGCATTGGACGAGATGAAGCGCTGCGCGTTGCAAGTGCCATGCTGCTCGGAACAGGCATGCTGCTTACCGAAGGCGGGCTAACACCAGCACAAATACAGGAGCGTGTTGCTGTCCCTGGCGGTATAACCGCGAAAGCATTAAATCTTCTCCGCAGTGAAACAGAGGGAGTGTTTGCTGAGCTGATTCGCACAACCCATGCCAAATTCAATGAAGACTTAGCAAAGGTTTCCATCGCATTTACAGGCGAAGAGGTGAACGGACAATAGCTGTTCTTCAGCTAATGCCCGCTCACCTCTTCAATTTGCACTAATTGGCTACTATATTGACAAGCTTGCCTGGGATGGCAATTACTTTACGAATTGTTTTACCTGCGATCAACTCTTGCACTTTCTCCAGCTCTTTCGCAAGGCTTTCCATTTCAGCTGCATCCATGCCGGCTGCGATGGATACGCGATCTGCGATTTTACCATTAACCTGCACAACGATCTCGACTTCCTGATCGACTGTCCAAGCTTCATCATACGAAGGGAATGCAGAATACGTTAGTGAATCGCTGCGGCCTAATCTTTCCCAAAGCTCTTCGGCGATATGCGGTGCAATCGGAGACAATAATTGTACAAATTGCTCCATCGCCGCTTGCGGCAATACATCCGTTTTGTAAGCCTCATTTACGAAAATCATAAGCTGGCTGATTACGGTGTTGAAGCGCAATCCTTCATAGTCCTCCGTAACCTTCTTGATCGAACGGTGCCATGTGCGCTTGAATGCATCACTCGTATCGCCTGCTCCGATTTTAGCGTTCATGCTGCCGTCTTCATTGACGAACAAACGCCATACACGGTTCAGGAAGCGGTACGTTCCTTCTACGCCGTTCGTGTTCCAAGGCTTCGTAGCTTCAAGCGGACCCATAAACATTTCATACATCCGAAGAGTATCAGCACCGAATTCATTAACGATATCATCCGGGTTAATGACGTTGCCGCGTGACTTCGACATCTTCTCGTTGTTATTGCCAAGAATCATGCCTTGGTTGACGAGCTTATAGAACGGTTCTTTTGTATCTACTACACCGATATCATAAAGCACCTTATGCCAGAAGCGGGCATACAGCAAATGAAGCACGGCATGCTCGGCGCCGCCGATATATAAGTCAACAGGAAGCCATTGCTTTTGTTTCTCTGGCGAGCATAATTGTTTATCATTTTTCGGATCGATGAAACGCAAGTAGTACCAGCAGCTTCCTGCCCATTGCGGCATCGTATTCGTTTCACGGCGCGCTTTCATGCCGGTTTCCGGATCGATTGTATTGACCCATTCGGTCACATTAGCAAGCGGAGATTCGCCTGTTCCTGATGGCGTAATGGCATCGACATCCGGCAGCAGTAATGGAAGCTGATCCTCAGGCACCGTCTTCATTGTGCCGTCCTCCAAGTGAAGAATAGGAATCGGCTCTCCCCAATAGCGTTGACGGCTGAACAGCCAATCGCGCAGGCGGTAAGTGATCTTCCCTTTGCCTTTGCCCGAAGCGTCCAGATGCTCGATCATCTTCGCAATTGCATCCTCATTGTTCAATCCATTCAAGAAATCAGAGTTTACATGCGGTCCATCGCCTGCATAAGCTTCTTTCGAAATATCTCCGCCTTGCACAACCTCCACAATAGGAAGGTCGAATTGTTTAGCAAATTCCCAGTCACGCGCGTCGTGGCCTGGTACAGCCATGATTGCTCCAGTTCCATAACCGGCTAATACATAATCAGCAATCCAAATCGGTGTTTTCTCACCGTTTACAGGATTAATCGCATAAGCACCTGTAAATACGCCGGATTTATCTTTAGCCAAGTCTGTACGTTCCAGGTCGCTCTTGCGGGCCGCTGCTTCTTGATATGCCTCGACAGCCGATTTTTGCTCCGCTGTTACAATTTTCGCAACAAGCTCATGCTCAGGCGCCAATACACAGTATGTCGCACCAAACAGAGTATCAGGGCGAGTTGTAAAAACGACAAGCGCTGCATCATGACCATCAATCTCGAAAGTTACTTCAGCACCCTTCGATTTTCCGATCCAGTTGCGCTGCATATCCTTGATACTCTCCGACCAGTCCAGCTCTTCTAAATCTTCCAGCAAGCGCTCCGCATACTCAGTAATTCTTAGTATCCATTGGCGCATTGGCTTGCGGACAACAGGGTGGTTCCCGCGCTCGCTTAGACCATTAATAACTTCTTCATTGGCAAGCACCGTTCCAAGCGCTGGGCACCAGTTCACAGACACTTCAGCTACGTATGCAAGTCCTCTATTATACAATTGGATAAAAATCCATTGCGTCCATTTGTAGTATTCCGGATCTGTCGTACTTATTTCACGATCCCAGTCATACGAGAAGCCCAGCGATTTAATTTGTCTGCGGAAATTATCGATGTTTTTAAACGTAATATCACGCGGATGCTGTCCCGTATCAAGCGCGTGCTGCTCCGCCGGCAAGCCGAAAGCATCCCAGCCCATTGGATGAAGCACATTATAGCCCTTCATGCGTTTGTAACGAGAAACAATATCCGTAGCCGTATAGCCTTCTGGATGTCCTACGTGCAGACCCGCTCCCGAAGGATATGGAAACATATCTAACGCATAAAATTTAGGTTTATCCGCGTCCTCTGTTGTTTGAAACGTTTTGTTCTTATCCCAATATTGCTGCCACTTCGGCTCGACAACAAGCGGATTATAGCCATGAAATTGCTGTTCTTGACTCATCTGTGAATGTCCTCCTCATAATTCTTCCCTAAAAAAACATAAAACCTCTCGTCCCTAGCGGTTATCGCTAGGGACGAGAGGTTGTTCTCCCGTGGTACCACCCTAGTTAGCGGCAGGCATGCTTTGCCCATCACTCACTTGTCGCCATTATCGCAGGCCAAACGGTGCGTTTTCGTACCAATGTCCAGCATCGATACATTGTCGCACAGCTCCAAGGCGAGCTTCATTCCGCTGCAGGTCCGGCTTGCACCATTAATCGCCGGCTCTCTAGGCCTCACACACGAAATTACTGTTCCTCTTCTACGCTTCATATGTAAAAAATCATTACTTCGATTATAAAGACCGCACGGTCCAGTGTCAAGTAAACCATTATTATTGATACAAGCACAAAGCCTTTCCACTACGCGCTTAAAAGTCTATTCTGACTGTGAATTTGCGACCATAATCAGAAATACATTCGCGCTAGTAACAAATAGTGAAACTAGTCACTTTAGGTTTAGACTAAATGATTCGGAATATGGTTGGGTTGCTGGGCTCTATACCAATATTCGTACTGCAGTTCGTAGCCTATTTTTTCGTAGAGCCGATTGGCGGGGGCATTATTTTTTACAACCTGTAAATAGCCATACTTCGCTCCCCTGCTTTTACCCCATTGCAAAATATGCAAAATAAGCTGTTCACCGTAGCCGCGATTCCGCTTCTCGGAGTCAGTAACAATGTCATAAAGTCCAATCCATCCATCCTCGATTACAGCAAGTCCACTAGCAACAGGTATACCGTTATCATGCAATATAGCAAAGCATTTCTCTAAAGGCGAATACTCCAGCATTTTTTGAGTTACCAGACTTTGCTCCTCCGTTAGTCTATTGAATACCCTATTAGTATCCAGCCATGCCTCAGAGATTTCGTTGTCCATCCAAATATCAGCTTGATTAGGTAACTTGACATGGTCAAGATGCAGCGTTTTGACAAGTGTAGGATCAAGCAGCTCATAGCCGCGCAAAGCCAGCTCCTCGTCCAGAGAGGCGGGCTGAATGAATGGTGTCATTTTAAAAACAGTTCGAGTTCCCTCCCGCTGATAAAGCCGCTCACACGATCTTATCTTATGCTCAAGCTCTAACGTGTTTCCGTATATAGCTTGAATGGAATTGGAACGCTTCGTATAGCCCTCAGCAAAGCGGAGCAGCCAGCCATCATACAAGACCGTCTGCAACGCCGGCCAGCCATTAAAGCTCATTTCCTCAATCCGAAAATGAATGCGATGCTTCATCTGCTCAATATGATGCTGATCATGCCAAAAAAAATCCTTCAAATATTTGTCGATTATAAAAGGAAGACCGTCCGCATCCTGATAAGCTGCTTTATACTGCTCCTCTTGCAGACTAGCTATCGTATCTATTATCCGCTTCCTGCTGCGTACAGCTTGCCTACTCAGTTCTTTAAGATCTATTGTTTTCGCATATTTTTTTGCCTCTTCATTAAATTCATCAAAATTCAAGAGCTTAAGAGTAAGAGGCAAGCCCGCTTCTATTTTTGCAATGGCTGCTTCAAAGAAATAATCATCCCAGCGCAAAATATGAGCCGTAATCTCGCGAAGGGTCCATTTCCCTACATCAACATGCTGATCCCATATCGTCTCGTCGTATTTCCCTAAATCCGTAACAAATGATATCCATATGCCAAATTCCCGCAGAAGCTGCTCTTTTTCTGCACTCATAGCTAGTACCCCTCCCCTGTTTTGTTTGATTGAATTTGAAATTATTTCTATCATATAGGATTTGCTATTTATTATCGAGATCACTTTGAATGCAAACAAAAAAAGCCGCTCAATGAGCAGCCTTTCAATACATATATGATTACAGAAGCCCAAACCGCTCAAGCTGTTCCAGTTGTTTCGCTTGCAGAAGCACCTTTCGCTGCATAGGACCAAGCAGATCAAAGTGCGGATACTCTGATCGAGCATGGATATAACGAGGATTGAGACCATTCTCACGGCACCAATGGGACAGCTTCTCCATGTCGGCACATCCAACCTTTGTCACCGTCCTCATATCCGGAAATCGCGAGTCAAGCCAATAATGAGTTAAGAAGGCGATCTCTCCTCGCGCGACCGCTTCCTTCCACCTCTCCATCTCTTCCCTCTTGATACCGAAAGCCATAACAACGCTCCTTCAAGTTTTGTGTAACAAAACTAGCTTCGTAAGCATTTCCTTAACCAATGATGTTTTTAACGCGTCCTACCTGCCCATCGGCCAACCTAACTTTTATGCCATGCGGATGCTTCGGGGAATTGGTCAAAATATCTTTCACGACACCACGTGTCAGCTTGCCTGTACGTTGATCTTGCTTTAATACAATATCTACCTCTAGCCCTGATTTAATCGCTGAGCGCTCTGTACCATTCATTATTTATCATTCCTCTGCTGCTCTAATGTTGTTTTTTAGCATAGCATATGTAAAGTAAAGATGCACATTATAAGGACAACCTGTTATACTTAACATCAAACGATGTAAACGAAATGAGGAAATATATTAATGTCTAACGCATTTAACGCTCTGGGGATATCGCCCAAGTTAAGCGAATTGCTTCAACAAGATGGAATTACAGAGCCGACTCCGGTTCAAAAGCAAGCCATTCCGCTGCTTCTTAATGGGCAGGATGTCATTGCTCAAGCACAAACAGGTACAGGCAAAACGATTGCGTTTGCGCTGCCTATTTTGCAAAGAATTAATGTTGAAAAAGAGCAGGTGCAAGCTCTCATCTTAACACCGACAAGGGAGCTAGCCATTCAAATAACGAGTGAACTTAAGAAGCTGGTGTCTGGTGTAGGCGCTACTGTTCTGGCAGCATACGGCGGCCAAGACGTAGATGCGCAAATTCGCAAGCTGCAGCGCGCGCCTCATATTGTCGTAGCTACACCAGGGCGACTTATCGATCATATGAAACGTGAAACCGTTAACCTTGGCAAGCTGCAAATGCTTGTTCTCGATGAGGCCGACCAAATGCTTCACATGGGCTTCTTGCCTGATGTTGAAAGTATTATCACGCAAACGCCTAAAGCGCGTCAAACGATGCTTTTCTCTGCTACTATGCCGGATGCAATCCGTAAATTAGCAGCAGAATATATGAAAACACCTGCCGATATTCGTGTACGCAGCACGAACGTAACGCTCGACAGCATCACGCAAATCGTTTATGAGACAACAGATAGAAGCAAGCAGCAAACGCTTGTACAATTGCTTCAGCGCCACCAACCTTATCTGGCTGTTATTTTTTGCCGCACGAAGGTGCGTGCGAAGAAGTTGAACAAAGAGCTGCAGGAGCTTGGCATTGAATCCGATGAGCTGCATGGTGATTTGACACAAGCGAAGCGGGAACAGGTTATGAAGCGGTTTAGAGATGCGCGATTGCAAGTACTTGTCGCAACCGATGTAGCCGCACGCGGTCTTGATGTCGAAGGTGTAACACATGTTTACAACTACGATGTGCCGCAGGATGGCGAGCTTTATATCCACCGTATCGGAAGAACGGGCCGCGCTGGACAAGAAGGCGCAGCAATCACGCTTGCTACTCCTTATGATAAGAATCATCTAATTCTGATTGAGCAAAGCATTAACGCTAAGCTCACACGCCGTTCGATCGACAGTGAAGGCGTTGAAACATCCGTCCGTTCACAGTCAGGTGAACGTGCTGAGAGAGGCCGCAGCGCTTCCGGCAAAAACAGCACTCGCAGCGGCAATGGGAAACCACAATCCGGCGGACGCCGCGGCGGTCGCGACCAATCCGGTACGCAGGATCGGTTTGCCAAGCCGGGTGGCCGCAGAGGCCAACGCGAGACTGTACGTCCTGCTTCTTCTGGAAGACGGAACGAAAGAAATACAGAGTCGATTGCACAAGCATCCGAAAATAGTGGCGAAAGTGCAGGCTGGAACGCACGTCGCGGCGAACGCTTTGAAAACAGCAATAGCTCCGGTCGCAGCAGTGAACGTACTAATAATCGCGGTGGTGCTGGTCGCTCCGATAACCGCAGCAGTTCAGGTCGCGGTGGTGAACGCACCGATAACCGTGGCAGCGCTGGTCGCGGCGGCGAACGCAGCACGGGACGCGCTGGTTTCGGCAGCCCGCGTGGCGATGAGCACGTTGCAGGACGTGGAGCAGATGCTGTGGACAGCCCTTGGACAGCGGCGCGCGGCAAAGCTAATATTGCTGGACGCGTTGAGTCACGCGGAGCCGTTCGCGGCAATGCCCAAGCTGGTGGACGCGGTGGACAACGCGGTAATTCATCCGCAGGCGGACGGAGTAATTCGCAAGCTGGCGGACACAAAAACTCAAGCGGCGGCAGCTCAGCAGGCAAGCCACGCGGAGGACGCAACCGTTAATAACCAAATGAAAGGCATATGCGCAAGCGCATATGCCTTTTTTCTTGTTTCTTTCTGTATTACATTTACGGCTCGTCTGCCACTCCGCACTCCATCTGCTGCACTTCTGCAGCACATTAGCCTCTCAACCGCAGCTCCGCGCTCCATGTCATGCATTTCTGCAGCACATTCACCTTTCAACTGCCACTCCGTGCTCCATGTAATGCACTTCTGCAGTACATTAGCTACTTAACTGCCACTCTGCGCTCCATCTACTGCACTTCTGCAGCACATTCACTGCTCGACTGCCGCTACGAGCTCCATGTGAATGCATTTCTGCAGTACATTAGCTACACAACTGCCGCTACGAGCACCATGTGATGTACTTCTGCAGCACATTCACTTTCAACTGCCGCTACGAGCTCCATCTACTGCACTTCTGCAGCATATTAGCCGCTTAACCACAGCTTCGCGCCCCATGCGATGCATTTCTGCAGTACATTAGCTACTCAACTGCCGCTACGAGCTCCATTTCATGCATTTCTGCAGCACATTCACCGCTCAACTGCCGCAACGAGCTCCAAGTGATGCACTTCTGCAGCACATTAGCTACTCAACCGCAGCTCCGCGCTCCATGTAATGCACTTCTGCAGCACAATAGCTACTCAACTGCCGCCCCGTGCTCAATGTAATGCACTTCTGCAGCACATTAGTCTCTCAACCGCCGCCCCTTGCTCCATGTGATGCACTTCTGCAGCACATTCACCACTCAACTGCCACTCCACGCTCCATGTAATGCACTTCCGCAGTACATTAGCTACTCATCCGCAGCTCCGCGCTCCATGTGATGCACTTCTGCAGCACATTAGCCTCACCAATGCCGCTCCGCACTCCATCTGCTGCACTTCTACAGCACATTAGACGCTTAACCGCAGCTTCGCGCCCCATGTGATGTACTTCTGCAGCACATTCACCTCTCCAATGCCGCTCCGCACTTCATCTGCTGCACTTCTGCAGCACATTAGCTTATTGCATGTTAGATTCACCCTCTGCACGCCGCCAACTGTAATTAAAACAAGAAAACCGCCGAAGCTTTACTCGAGCCCCGACGGTTTTTCCTTTTAAGCCCATGCATACTCACGAAGCGCATAAGCTACGCCATCCTCGCTGTTTGAGCGAGCAACAGCATTAGCCGCCAGCTTGACCGCGTCAGGTGAATTGCCCATGGCAATGCCCATACCGGCAAATTCCAGCATTGTAACATCATTATAATAATTGCCTATCGCAAGAATTCGGCTGGAGTCGATCTCGCGAATTTTCGCCAGCTGCTGCAATGCTTTCCCTTTGTTCGCCTCAGCATGGTGAACATCAATAAAGAAATCACCGCTGCGAATCGACTTGAGAGTCATCGGCCAGCCTTCCCATTCCGCTTGTACGGAATCCATTTCCTCTTTGCTCCCAAATACCGTAAATTTGACTAAGCCCTCAGGCAAGCCGAGGCGAAAGTCTTGAACAGCAGGATTCGCTTGGAAACGATGATACATCGCTTCTGCTTCCGAAGACATGCTCTCGACCATCATCTCAAATGCGGTATTCACATCAAAATGAATGCTTTTCTCACGGCAATAGTCGATAAAAGCCAACAATTGCTCAGGCATCATATCGAACTGGTGTAATACCGACCGATTATCCGCATTAATTGTAGCCGCTCCGTTATGTGTAATAACGGTACCGCCTAATCCAAGCTCCTCTAGAATAGGGATTGCTCCTGACGGGCCTCTCCCTGTACATAAAACGATTTGTGCGCCGTAATCGGCTGCCTCTCGCACAGTATCGCGAATTTCTTTCGTCAGCACATGATCATCGGTCAATAAGGTGCCGTCTACATCTAATGCAATAAGATCATATTTCAGACTCATGTTACATCTCTCCTATCCCTTGCCCTTTATCTCTATTTTTGTTTAGTTCCGCAAGTCTACTATTAAAAACCTTATTCCGCAGCCCGTCTGTGCAGACGAAGCTGCTCTACCTCATCCTCAGTCAGCTCACGATAAGAACCCTCAGGCAATGTCTCATCCAGCTTAAGCGGCCCCATCGACACTCTTTTCAAGTATACGACCTTCTTCCCCACTGCTTCAAACATTCTTTTCACTTGGTGAAACTTGCCTTCTGTAATCGTAAGTGAGATCAAGGAGAACATTTCATTGTCCCGCTGCTCTCGATCGATAATTTGCAGGTCGGCTGGCAGCGTTACATACCCATCATCAAGCGTGACACCTAACTTGAATTGATCGATGTCCTCTTCCCCTACATTACCTTGGACAGTTGCCTCATAGGTTTTCGCCACATGCTTGCGCGGTGATAGCAGTTCATGTGCAAGCTGCCCATCATTCGTAAGCAGCAGCAAGCCAACAGTATCTTTATCCAGCCTTCCAACAGGGAATGGCTCCCTTAGCCGATCATCCGCATGAAGCAAGTCAATAACGGTCCGCTCACGGCCATCCTCTGTCGCAGAGATGACACCCTGCGGCTTATTGAGCATGAAATAAACGGTATCGCGATAAACAACGGGCACTCCCTCAAAAGATACAATTGCATGATCAGGGTCTACTATGATTCCGCTGTCTTTAATTATTTTACCTTCTACGGTCACTTTTCCAAGCTTAACCGCTCTCTTAATCTCACTGCGGGTACCGCAGCCCATATGTGCAAGCAGCTTGTCTACTCGTATTCGTTTGCCCATCTTACATCCATCTCCATCCTGCCGGCAGCTCATTTTTGATCATGCCTCCAGCATATTTGCCCCATCCTATCGGGAACCCGTCCGCGCACACGAGTACATAGCCTTTAAGAGGCATGCCTTCACACAGCGTTATGTCTGAATCCGACGCGAAGACCGTCTCCCCTTTAAGGAAACGGAGCGTCTGCGGATCATCAGAGGACCAATTGACCGAACGAACGGCCTCCTCGCGCGTGAGTCCCATAGCCAGTGGGTGCGAAGGCTCGATTCTGCCCCGTTTAGCCTCCCCAACATACCAGCCTGCCCGAACTACGCGCAAACCATCAAGCGAAGGCAGCTCATCCGGTTGAATATATATCCGCGAGCCGTAAGCAACAGCTCGTCCCGGCCAAGCTGCCGCATTAATAGCAAATTGCTCCGACTGCTCACGCCATAAATCGATCGGGTTAGCTTCCTCCTCGGATCGAGTACGTTCAATGGCATCTCGTTTAGCCAAAGGTTTAGCTACGCCAGCGTTCAGCCATTCTTTTTTGGTCTGACGCTTCGCTTCACGCCGCTCTTCTCTATGATCCTGCCGCTTATCTCCCTGTTTTCCAGCATTTCGCGACGATTCGCGCTTCAGACTTCCGCCATTGGCAGTGACTGCTTTGCCAAGCGGTACATTACGGCTGCTCATTTGTAAACTTTCTGATGCCGCATGGGCAGCTGCTTCAAATGGCGGACGTTCACCTTCACGTCGCAGCACGGCAACATAATGGCCTTCTCCTTCAATATGATGCGGCCACAGCCTTACGGTTCCTTCAATGCTTTGCAGACGATCTGCCTCAAGCTGGACCGTCACAGGCACCAAATCCGGTCTTCCCGGCTGCCAGCCAAAGCGATTAGGCACCTTTAGAACTTGGAAATCCGGATTATCTGCCAAAAATGTTGCAATCTGCTGCTCATTCTCCTCCGGCGAGAATGTACATGTGGAATAGACTAGAAGGCCGCCTGGCGCCAGCATGGAGCCCGCAATTCGCAATATATCGCGCTGCATGGTGGAACAGCGCTGAACGGAATGCTTCTCCCATTCCGCAATCATGGATTCATCTTTGCGAAACATCCCTTCTCCAGAGCAAGGCGCATCCACCAGAATACGGTCAAAATATTCCTTGAATACAGGAGCCAGTGCAGCCGGCTCTTCGTTCAGAACAACCGCATTTCGAACACCTGCAAGCTCGATATTTTTGGCCAATGCTTTCGTGCGCTCTTTTGCGTTGTCATTCGTCACCAGCAAGCCTTTGCCTTGCAGCTTCCCTGCGATCTGTGTTGATTTCCCGCCTGGAGCAGCGCATAAATCGAGTACGCGATGACCAGGCTGTACGTCAAGAAGCTCAACCGGCGCCATTGCGCTAGGCTCCTGTATATAGTAAAGGCCAGCATGATAATGTGGATGCTTGCCTGGCCGTTCGCCTTCCTTGTAATAAAGCCCATCCTCTGCCCATGGAATGGAACGAACATCGCCGCCCATCGGAGATAGCTGCTTCCAAGCTTGAACATCCAATTTAAGTCGGTTGATTCTTAGCCCATAAACTCGCGGTGCATCATAAGATGACATGAAATTGTCATATTCATGACCAAGAATTTTTTCCATTTTTTCAGTGAAATGTTGTGGCAAATAGCCGTTCATGCTGACTTCCTCCTGCCAATTATTAATGCTTCTGCTGCTCTTTCATACTTATTCAGCTTTGTTATATAATATAGAAAAGTAAGGACATGCCGTTCAGTATTTGCAGGTCCACCTAAAACACGTTTCGGAGGTAGTCATACGAATGAAAAAGAAAAGCAAGATCAAAATGATTTATGTGTACATCGGTATCATTATTATTCTGTTCGGCGCAATTTTTGTAATTAATAACAACGGTAAGGTAAATGCTTTATATGACAAGCCTGTATCCCAACTAAATCCGGAAACACGCAAGCTGCTGGATAACCCTAATTATCAGAATATCATATTACCGGCGGAATTGGACAAGAAGGTTGCTGACAAGGAAGATTTCTTCGTTTATATGTTTGCTTCCGATTGCAGCCATTGCATGCATACGACGCCGCAATTAATGCCTTTAGTTAAGGAGCTTGGCATTGATCTGCCTCAGTTCAATTTACGGGAGTTCCCAAGCTATTTCAACAAATACAACGTTGAGTACACACCTACGCTTGCCTATTTCAAAGACGGAGTAGAAGTAGCTCGATTAGAAGGCGGCCTTGCTGAAGGCGCACCAGGATCAGGCTATTCATTGGATGATTTCAGAGAGTTCTTCAACAAATATTCAGGAGCTGTGGCCAATTGATAAATGATGAGCGCATAACGGTGGAACATACTGGTGAAGAGCAATCCGGCTCGCATATTCGGAGCCTTGTATATGCATTACTGCTCGTATTTGCGTTCTTTACCGTGCTTACAGCATGCAGCCTTTCGAAGGACGACAAAGCTGGCGCTCAACATATGCATGGCTCCGAAACTTGGGAAACAACCGCTTCCTTCGACAAGCTGCCGACTTTTCTTTCCGATTACACTCCTCATACATCCGATCTGTACAAGCAGGTTCATGATCATATGGATCTAATGAGCGGCATTAACTGCTACTGCGGCTGTATGGACGGATTAGCTGTTGAAACACCGCATGACTCACTCCTTCGCTGCTATTTGGCGGAGCATTCAGCGGATGATGGCAGCGTAACCTGGACAAATCACAGCACAAGCTGCGGCATATGCAAAAAAGAGATGGAGGATGTCCTTGCGCTAAATAAGCAAGGCAAGTCCCCCGATGAGATTCGTGACGCAATAGACGCTTCCTACAAGCCAAAGAAATCCAGAAACTAGTCACAACAGCAAAAAGGGTATCCCCACGATTATAACTAAGGGGATACCCTTTTATTATGCATTAAGACTCCTATCGAGCCTTCATTAATTTTGATTGCCTTTTTTGGCTTTGCCGATAGCTGTTTGAATATCAAGCGATAATTGATTCAGCCCATGATAATCCTCTTTCTCGAACCTCTCGTTGAATCTCATTTGAAATTGCGCCGCCTCGCGAACGCGATGATAGAAATACAAATCCTGAATGCCCTTCAGCACCTTAGAAACGACGTTGGATTGCTCCTCAAACTCGGTTTGCGCATCCAATATTTCCTGCCTAATGCTGGTCATTTCCGTATCGAGCTGGGATGCCGCTTCTGCTGCTTTTTTCAAGCGCTCACGCACGTCCTCCGGCAGGCTTTCTTTAAATTTATAATTCAAGGAATGCTCAATCGTAGCCCAGAAATTCATTGCCAATGTGCGGATTTGTATTTCGGCAAGCACAATTTTGTACCCGAGAGCCGTCTGAACAGGGTATTCCACAATCATATGATAGCTGCGGTAGCCGCTGTCTTTGAAGTGTGTAATGTAATCCTTCTCGTATACGAGCGTCAAATCTCTGCGACTGCGAATCAAGCTTGCTACCCTGTGGATATCATCTACAAACTGACACATAATCCGAATGCCCGCAATATCTTCTATACCGGTGTCCAACTGATGCGATGGAACATTCAGACGCTTGGCCTTCTCCAATATACTAGAAATCCGCTTTACTCTGCCGGTAACAAATTCAATCGGCGCATAAGCTTCTCTTATCTTCAATTCCACTCGCATCGTCTTAAATTTCACTTTAAGCTCTTCAACCGCTTGTTCATAAGGCTGTAAAAATAGATTCCAGTCTCTACCGTCCATCCGGCCTCCTCCTGTTCTTAACGATGATCTGCCCCTACTGCTTCTGCAATATTGCGGTAACCATCCCTATGTAAACATTCCTTTAGTCCATTCGTCAGCTCACGAAGCACCCCGGGCCCTTTGTAAATAAGCGCCGTATAAATTTCAACCAATGATGCTCCAGCGCGGATTTTATCGTATGCATCCTGTGCCGTGAAGATGCCTCCCGAGCCGATTATTGGCAGCTGCCCACCTGTCTGGCGGTATACAGAGCGAATAACTTCAGTCGAGCGGTCTTTCAGCGGCTTGCCACTAAGACCTCCTGCTTCTCTTGCATTCGCATGCCCAAGTCCTTCTCGCGATAAAGTTGTATTCGTCGCAATAATTCCTGATACTCCGCTTTCCATTATCGTATCAACGGTAAGCGCTAGCTGCTCATCCGTCATATCCGGCGCAATTTTAACAAGAACCGGCTTTGCTTTCTTTCCTGATTTGGACGCTTGCGTAATTATCTCCTGATTAACGGAGCTTAGCAGTCTTCTCAGCTCATCACCATGCTGTAAATCACGTAAATCAGGGGTGTTCGGAGAGCTGATATTGACTACAAAAAAATCACCGTAAGCATATAAATCTCTAATACAAGTCTGGTAGTCCTCATGTGCGAGCTCGTTAGGCGTCGTTTTGTTTTTGCCGATATTTACAGCGACAGGAATGCGGCTGATTTTGCGGCGGGCCAGACGCTTAGCCATAGCCGCCGTTCCGTCATTATTAAAGCCCATCCTATTAATTAGCGCTTCATCAGAAGGTAGACGGAATAATCGCGGCTGATCATTGCCTAGTTGTCCCTTTGGAGTTACGGTTCCCACTTCAGCAAATCCGAAACCAACGCTGGAGAAGCCGTCTGCTGCCTTGCCGTTTTTGTCCAAGCCAGCAGCAAGTCCTACAGGATGAGGAAAGTGCAAACCGAACAGCTCCGTTGCAAGCTCAGGCGACTTCGCTACGCCGTACATTGCATTCATTATACCATTCAGTCCTGGCACTTTGCCTCCTGCCGCCAGACCGTCTATAACGAGGTGATGCGCCTTTTCAGGGTCCATCCGAAAAAAAATAGGCTTCAAAATTGAAGAATAAAGCAACTTGCTCACTCCGTTCTGGGATGTAGGTACTATTCTGTCATTTTAACTTTTTTGAATCAAAAAGAAAAGAGCTTGCACCCAAGGTACAAGCCTCCCTTATATTGCGGCTTCTATAGAAAACGATTACAATGAGAGCATACTATATTTGACTATGTGATAGAGAGGTTGATTGTCCATGAGTTCAGCAAAAAGAAAACCGGCAACGATGAAAGTGAAGCCGAAGGAAGAAGTAAACAAGAAAGCGTTGATCTGGGTCGGCGCCATTGTTGGCGTTGTCGTTATCGCAGTCGCTGTGCTTCTGATCGTCTCCTCGTAATTCATTTACGAAAGCCATTTATACGTTTTGACGGGATTGGTTTCGTTCTGCCGCGGTTCCAGCTTGAATCTTTCGGCTGAAGGCTGCGCGCTGGATGGAAGCGTCCCGTTTTTTATTTTAACAACCGTTCCTAGCGGTACGATATCAAACAGCTCTTCCACATCGTCTTTTTTCATGCGAACGCAGCCAAGCGATTCGTCCTTGCCTATACTGCGGGGATCATCGGTTCCATGAATGGCATACAGTGTATTAGACAGCGTCATCCCTCTGCTGCCAAATATGCCGTCATCACGCCCGTTCGGATTTTTCACCTTCTCACTGATATAGAAGCTGCCCTCGGGTGTTTCATCACCTCCGAGCCCCACCTTGAAGCTTCGAACAATAATATTGCCTTGAACGACTGCTAGACTATAGGTTGCTTTATCCACGACAATCTCAAGAGGCTGACTCCACTGTTTATCCAGCATTCCGTTCGTACCAACAATCAATGTCGCAGACTTCGTCTTCAGGATATCCCGATCACTCTGCTGTTGATCCATAGACTCTAAGTCATCAGGGTCAGCTAATCCATTCTTAAGCGCCTGCGAATATTTCAGCTTCTTTACAACACCAGCGAACATCTCTCTCATTCCTTCACGCTCACCAGCTAACACATTATTAGGATAGGGTCGAATGAGGTCATCCAGCTTCTCAGGCCATTTCTTATTTCTGCGCTCATAGTGATAGATTGCGCTTGCAAGCGTCCAATGCGTCTCTTGCTGCTTACTCCATTGCTTGTATTTATCTGCAATGGCGGAGGCATCAGCAGGCTCGCAGGAGCAGGTTTCTCGGTCCAGCATGCTTACCTGCAGCGCTTCTCTATTCATCCCTCTCTCAACACTCATCAAAAGCTTCGTTTTACCCGTCCATTTCCGCCAGCCTGTATCTTCTTCCAATTTTGCCGCAATTGTCAGCAGGGGCAACTCAGTGCCAGCTGACATCATATTGTTCCAGGCATGCCCAATGGGATATAGCTCTTTCTTCGGCACGTATACAACTCCAACTTGTGGTACATCGGCTTGTGTGCTCGTTATTGGTTGCTGCGCTTGTTCATTATGTACGGTCCCGTTAGCGGGTATAAGCATGGCAAGAAGCAAGAGCGAACCAGCTAACAACATCGTACGTCTTGTAAGCTTCTTCTTGTTTTGCTGCTTTTCCCACTGCTTTAGCAATTGTAGCTGATTTTCTGATAACGGATGGCTTTCATGCTCGAATGCATCATATACCTCACCCGCCTGTATGAAGCAGTAATTAGCTTTCCCTTCTTTGCCCGCCAGCATATATTGCTTGCCGAGCAAATACCAGCCCATTCGGTTATCAGGATGCTTCTTCACAAATTGCTTCAAATAAAACATATCCTCTGGAGAGTCCATCCCTTATCCTCCCTGCTTGCATGATGTATAGTCACTATATCGGCAGGAAAGGACTTTCATTGCAATTCTGTGATCATTCCCTGCCCTGATAACAGAAAAAAGCTCCTGCTCGCAGCTGAAACTTGCGAGTAGGAGCTCATGATTGCTATGGAAGATTAATAATTGAATGGTTCGTCAGCTATTTTGATTGAATCAGTTGGACAGCCATCCGCTGCGTCCTGCAAATCATCAAATAAATCTTCAGGAATCTCAGTGTTGCCTGTATTTCCGTCAGCCTTATAAATAACTTCAGCCAGACCCTCATCATCATAATCATAAATGTCAGGAGCAGTAGCTCCGCAAGCTCCACAAGCGATGCAAGTATCTTTCTCAACCCAGGTAAATTTACCCATGGAAATTCCCTCCTAAATAAAAATACGGAATAATCTCGTCTCTATACAGTCAAGCTTCACTCATCAATATATAACAAACTATCATCCTTTTGCAAGGATGTACCGCGAATTCGTTTATTCCTTATTAAGGTTGAAGGATCATCGCCAAGCATTCCAGCCGTTAACACTGCGTCCTCGCCAAAACGATCTCTTAGCTTATCCATCGCTTTCGTTAATGCTTCCTTGCGAGGCTGCTGTTCATAGTTGAACAAATCAAGCTGCAGCGCAGACTCCTCCAAGAGAGATAAATTTTGCAGCGTAACGCCGAGCAATCGAATGCCACCACCGCTCTTCCAATGCTTATCATAAAGCTGACATGCTTCTCTATAAATATCGTCAGTTGATTGTGTTGGCGCATCCAGCGTATGCGAACGGGTAATCGTCGTCATATCTGGCTTTCTGATCGTTATTTGGACGGTTGTCGCAACCAGCTTCTGTCTTCTCAGCCTTCTTCCAGTTTGATCGGATAAGTTAAGCAGAACGCGGAATACATCCTCGCGAGCTGTAATGTCATTAGGAAGCGTTGTCGTATGGCCAATGGACTTATTTCGTTCCCGGTTTGGATTAACTTCCGAATGATCAATGCCGAAAGCAGCAGATTTCATCCATGATCCCATTACGCCAAAATGCTTATTGAGAACCATTTCGTCAGTGTCCGCCAGCTGTCCGATCGTCCGTATATTCAGCTTCTCCAGCTTTTCGGCCGTCTTCCTACCGATGCCAAACAGTGTATCGCAAGGTTTATCCCATAATACATGCTTAACATCCCGAATGCGAAGCACCGTGAGACCGTTCGGCTTCTTCATGTCGGATGCCATCTTAGCGAGCAGTTTGTTCGGAGCTAAGCCAATGGAGCAAGGCAAGGACCATTCCTTTTGAATTCGATTTTGTAGAGAAGCTGCGATCTCAAGCGGTGAACCGAACATTTTGGAGCCTGTAATATCCATATAGCACTCATCAATTGAAACAGCCTCAACCATCGGAGTGTATTGCCTGGCTACGGACATAAATCCATGTGAGTATTTGCGATACAAATTAAAATCAGGCTTAATTAAAATGAGCTCGGGACAGAGCTTAAGCGCTTGTCTTACTGTCATTCCCGTCTTAATTCCTTTGCGTCTAGCCGGATAAGAGCATGTAACCAAAATGCCCTTGCGCTGTTCCACGCTGCCCGATACTGCGGTCGGCCTCCCCTTATATTTCTCAGGTTCCTCTGCTTCATGCACGGAGCAATAGAAGGCATTCATATCTAAATGAATAATAACTCGGCCCTTCGCCGGATAATGCTTATCCACATTTGTCATCATTGTATGCTGCACCGCCTATTCTAGAACAATAAGCTTTCTTATCATTAATCACCATCAGCATACAATTCCAATAAGGGCAAGTCAACGAACAGATAAATTGGATGACAAAAATTGTTTCTCCCTCTCTACTTTCACAACAACAAGTGTTATAATATTAAATTATGATTTGAATTGGCTAAGAGTGAAGGAGGCGTCCCCATTATGACAAAAATTATTTCGATCTTCGATACGACGCTGCGTGACGGTACACAAGGCGAAGGGATTAGCCTGTCGGCGGATGATAAATTAAAAATTGCCCAGAAGCTCGACGCGTTGGGCGTTCATTATATTGAAGGCGGAAATCCCGGAAGCAACAGTAAGGATATTGAGTTTTTCCAAAGGATTAAAGCATTCAATCTTAACGCAAAAATAACCGCATTCGGAAGCACGCGCCGTAAAAACAGCTTGGCTGAGCAGGATGCAAGCCTCGTACGCATCGCCGAATCAGGCGTTCCTGCCGCGACACTTGTGGGAAAATCATGGGATTTCCATGTACATACCGCCCTGCAAACGACTTTAGATGAGAATCTTTCCATGATTTATGATTCCGTTGCATTCTTAAAACAGAACGGCATGGAAGCTTTGTTTGATGCTGAGCATTTTTTCGACGGCTACAAAAACAACCCGGAATACGCATTGTCCGTTTTAAGAAAAGCACAGGATGCTGGAGCTAATTGGCTCGTTCTATGCGATACGAATGGCGGCACGCTGCCAGGTGAAATTCACGATATCGTAACGCGAGTGACACAGGAATTATCGACACCGATCGGAATCCATACTCATAATGACTGTGAGCTTGCAGTAGCCAATGCGCTTGCTGCCGTCGGTGCGGGCGCTCGCCAAGTGCAGGGAACGATCAATGGATATGGCGAACGCTGCGGCAATGCCAATCTTTGTTCCATTATCCCGAACCTTCAGATCAAGATGAACTATGACGTGCTTCCGGAAGAAAAGATTCGTTCCTTAACCGGAACAGCGCGTTACGTAAGTGAAATCGCCAATGTTCATATGCCAGTCGGTCAAGCCTTTGTCGGCAATGCCGCATTCGCGCATAAGGGCGGGATTCATGTATCTGCCATTATGAAGGATTCGAAGACCTATGAGCATATTCAGCCTGAGCTTGTTGGCAATAAGCAGCGTATTCTTGTGTCTGAGCTTGCAGGGCAAAGCAATATTATATCCAAAGCTCAAGAGCTTGGTCTTGATGTTAATGCGAATAACGAAAAAACAAAGCTGATCATGGATCAGATTAAAGAGCTTGAGCATCAGGGTTATCAGTTTGAAGGCGCTGACGCTTCTTTAGAGCTCTTATTGCGAGAGGCATTTGGCGGAGAGACTACGGAAGTATTCCAGGTTGAATCCTTCAAAATGCATGTCGAGAAAAAGAATGGCCATATGGCTTCAGAAGCCATCGTAAAAATAAATGTAGGCGGACAGCAGGTTTACACCGCCGCCGAAGGCAACGGACCGGTTAATGCGCTCGATAACGCGCTGCGCAAAGCTCTCGTTCAGTTTTATCCCAACATCGAACGAATCCATCTATCCGATTATAAAGTTCGTGTCATTGACGAGAAGGATGCTACAGCAGGTAAAGTGCGAGTTCTTATTGAATCAACCGGGCTGGACAATACATGGAGCACGGTCGGCGTCTCCAGCAATGTAATCGAAGCGAGCTGGGAAGCGCTGGTAGACAGCATACGTTACGCTCTCCTCGGCATGGATAAGGTTGACAGCATCCAAGTAGATCCATTGGACCGAATCGGTCTCATTAATCAATAGGCCAAAGAAGGGCCGCATCGCGATATTTCGTCGCGAATGCGGCCCTTTCTTTCTTACATCCACTTCTTCAGCAAACGTTCCCATTCTTCATAAGGTATAACACCATTAATCCGTTCTCTTATAACGCCCTCGCTATCAATGAGAAACGTTGTTGGAAAGGTGTCAACTTTATAATGCTTCGTAACATCGCCTACTCGATCCATCAATATAGGGAATGTAAATTCATACTCATCAACAAATTCACGTGCAGAGCGTTCTTTGTCATATTTCGTCGCATTAACGCCATACATCTGTATTTTATCCCCATATTGTTCGCTCAAACGCTGTAAATCCGGCGCTTCCAGCTCGCAAGGGCCGCACCACGATGCCCAAAAGTTAACAAAGCTAAGCTTAGGCTGTTTACCGCCAATCTGATAGGTTTGCTCATTTAGCGCAGGAAGCTTAAAGATCGTCGCTTCGAAGCCGGCTTTAGGCTTAAAATCCGCAGCAGGAGCAGCAATGCTTAACGCATCAGGTGTGTTTTTTGTATATTGAAACACAGCCAATCCAGCAAACACAAAAGCAATAATAAAAAGTGTTATGATCCGTTTCATCGCTTTCCTTCCTTCTCATGCTTTATTTCCCTCATGTCTTAAAGCTTATGGTATCACGCACCGTATTCAAGCTCAATACACAGGACACTTTAGCCATAAAAACGTCACCTAATACTGTATTCTTGGTCTTAAAAGGTACGTTCATACCCATTATCGGATATAGAGTTAGCACCTGTGACGACGTTCCGTTATACTTGACTTTATAAATCAATCCTATTGGGAGGCGTTTCAATGTTTGCTCAGGAGCCGAAAGGTTATATGACGAAAGCAGTCTACGATCAGCTTATTCAAATTTGCAGAGAAGCAGCCCCGAGCGAGGCTTGCGGCATTGCAGCCAGCAGCTTCGCATACCCTGATCAGTCAGAAACAAACGGCATTATTCACTTTCCAATTATTGATACGATCATTCCGATTACAAACACACACATTAATCCTTCCCATGCTTTTTCTTTCGATCCAATCGAATGGACTGCGGCTTATTTCGAAATGCAAAAAAACCGACAATCGCTTGTCGGCTTGTTCCACTCTCACCCTACAACACCTGCTATTCCATCCTCCTCCGATACCGAAGGATTCTTGCCTGCTTCAGAGCTTTCCTATTGGATAGTCTCCCTTGAAGACGCTGAAGCACCACAGGTTATGCCTTACCGCCGCGTACAAGGAGCTTTCGTCCCCATGCAGCTAGTGCTTGCTTAAATAAGCATATAAATCTCCTAGCGTTGTAATGTTCCGTTCCAATATGCGCGCCATATAATTTTGCCACAGCCTAGCTGTCATAAGTGAATCCTGCAGAGCATGGTGCCGCTCCTTAATGGGTATGCCGCAGCTTATCAGCAAATCATCCAGGCTGTAGCTCTCGCGCTTAGGCTCCAGCCATTTGGCGACCATCATCATGTCTAGCACACGATGGTTCAAATTTATTTTTGAAGTTCGCCAAAGAGCAGCATTCAGAAATTGCTTATCATGTCCAGCTCCATGTGCGATAAGCAAGCGTCTCCCCACAAAATCCATAAAATCGTGAAGCACCTGCATCAGTTCCGGTGCGTCCTGCACCATATCATTCGTAATGCCCGTTAGCTCGACAATCGCTCGTGAAATCTTCCGCTTCGGATTAACGAGACTGTAAAAGGATTGGCTTTCTTCGAGCTCACCGCCGCGCATTAATACAGCGCCGAATGAAATGATTTCGTCACCGTTCATCGGATTGAAGCCTGTCGTCTCCAGATCAAATACGACTATTTCAAGCTCGGTTATTGGCATATCCAGCATTGACTGCTTACGCTGCTCTTTATTAATGTTACGAATAAATGCCATCTGCTGCGCATTTGTCGAGCCTAGCATAGAAGCGATGGCAGGCGTAAATCCCCCCATTTTATATAAATTCCACATGCGGCCAACGCCTTTTGGCTCCTTCATTTCTATATCACCGCCTAAGTAAGCCTGCCCATTGTTTGCTTGAAAACCGCACGCTGCAGCTTCTTGCCTAGACGCAGACTGCTCTTCAATTCATCGGTAATTTCCTTTGTCAATTTGCTGCTGGACAATTTACCGCTGCTTGAATATAATCCATTCACCCTAATCTCAGTCGACATAAGCCGCAGTCTTACGAATAATCGAAATGCACCCTCGTATAATGTCCCATCAACCTCAGAGAGCTTACCCGCTTCCATAAGCCTTTTCATTCTCGCCAATGTAGAAGTTTCACGAATTCCATGTTGAATGGACAATAGCCTGATGGAATTAACCATCGGAATGTAAGCACCATATTTGATGTCTAAGCTGCCTGCATCCTGACCATACGGTTCCTTCAACAGCTGTCCAAAAATGCCAATAAGCACTTTATGCCGCAGCGTATTTTCAAGCATTCTTCTCACGATAACGGAATGATTCAGCATATCGATAAAAAACAAGTCCTTTAGCTCATCCACAAGCCAGGCCTCCCCATAAACACAGCGGGAATCCGCCATAATGAGCAAGTAACGAACTGCTTCCCATGTCGGCTCTTCAAACCACCCATTCAGCTTAGCTGCCCAAGCAGATTGTGACATGCACCACTCCGGGTTGCTGCTCAGCACATTTCCTTCACAGGGCGGATAACCTGCCTCTTGAAGATGGCAGACAATGATGTTGCTTAACTCCTTGAAATATTGCTGTATGATCTCTAGATCAGACACAGGATCCTCGTAGACAACTCCGCTGTCTTGGTCGCTAGACAATGTTTGCTCTCTCCGACCTCCGCTGCCGAACAATATATACGCATAAGGCACGGGAGGAGAACCCTTCCCCGCCCGTGCCATTTCCGCTTCTGCGAGGATGATGGAACGCTGAATAACAGCGTCATGTACCTCATTCAATTGCTCATTATACGGTTCAATCGGACATTTATAGAGAAGAGTCTCCATTTGATCGTGTACTTGATCCCGCAAGCTCCGCAGCTCATCCATGCAATCGGCAGAGCCGATGCCCTTCAGCAGTTGCAACTGCATTGGATCATTCATGCGACGCCCTCTCCTCTCGGCCAGTCCTTCATGCTTGCTATCATTATCCTTGAATGCTTGAATCTGCTTTTTTCATGTGCTCAGGATAACCATAAGCGCCGTGCTCGCTCAGGTCAAGTCCGATAATTTCTTGCTCTTCCGTTACGCGGAAGCCCATAATCATTTTCATTACTCCAAGAACCAGGAAGGATGCGACTAGTACGAATGCACCTACTACGAAGACGGATTCAAATTGTACCCACAGCTGCTTCCAACTGCCTGTATCGATTAAACCGCCTGTACCTACGCCAACCTTGTCAGCTAGAGCCTGCGTTGCAAAAATACCATTAGCAATTGTTCCCCAGACACCTGCAGCGCCGTGAACCGACAGCGCATAAATCGGATCGTCAACCTTTATTTTCTCGAAAAATTTCACGCTATAGAATACGAGCACACCAGCTGCAAGACCAATAACAACTGCAGCCCAAGGATCAACGAAGGCACAGGATGCCGTTATGGCAACGAGACCTGCAAGTGTACCGTTGAGCATAGCCGTTATATCTGCTTTGCCGGTAACTGCCCAAGAAATTAAAAGCGCTGCTACACCGCCCGCACCTGCTCCAAGCATCGTGTTAAAAGCTACAAATCCGAAAAACCCATCGCCAATCGCTACCGTGCTTCCTGCATTGAAGCCGAACCAGCCTACCCACAGCAGCAAAACCGAAAGCGCAGTAAAAACTTGGTTATGACCCAAAATTTCATTCGCAGAGCCGTCTTTGTTAAACTTGCCAATCCGTGGTTTAAGTAATACAGTAGCTGCAAATGCGGCAAGCGCACCTGTTAAATGAACAACAGTTGAACCTGCGAAGTCTTGCGCTCCATCTTCAGCAAGCCAGCCGCCGCCCCAAATCCAGTGAGCAACCGTGGGGTAAATAATAGCTACAAAAAATAATGTAAAAATGATATAAGAGGAGAGCTTAGCTCTTTCTGCAAATCCGCCCCATGCGATCGACAGAGATACAGCAGCAAAAGCTAGTTGAAATAAGAAGAATACCGTGCTTGGGTAACTATCGCCTTGAACTGCTGTAATGGAGGGATTGAAGAAGAAGTCGCCCCAGCCGAACATGGCATTGAATGAACTGTCGCCGCCAAACGCCATGCCATATCCGAATGCCCAATATATGAGTGCTGCCAAGCCTGTTGTGAATATTGTTTTTCCAGCTACGTGGCCAGCGTTTTTCATACGAGTTGATCCTGCTTCAAGCAGAATAAAACCGCCTTGCATAAGTAGGACGAGAATAAAGGCAAGCATAACCCATAGTGAGTTTAGTCCCATATCTAACGTTGCTGTAGATGGATCTTCAGCATACGCCATCAACGGAAAAAGTACGGTGAAAACACCTAAAGCTAACATCGTTTTCTTAATCATTACAAACCACTCCCTAAGTGTTATGTTTACTTACATGAAAGGAAAGACATATTGTCATTATAGTCAGATGAACTCTTTTTGACAATAAGTTTTCGTGTATTTTTTAAAAAAAATCTAACGATTGGGAGTAAACCTAACACGAATGTTAAGGATTTAAGTCATTCAAACCAAAAACTCACCTTAATAAGGTTTGATCTTTCGCATTTTCAAGTAATGGGGTATATTTCTAGAACTAGTTACATAGTCATGTAACACGTTTGACTGTATGGTTACTTTCCTATTATCATATGTGGTATAGAAGTAAGCGAAATAATAAAACAACGTTTGTAAATTCTCCTTCTATAGAAGAAAATGAAAACGAAAAGAATGGAGGGTCCTAGAAATGTACCGAATCGGGGAGCTGTCCAAGCTTGCACAAATCAGTGCACGGACAATTGATTACTATACTTCAATTGGTTTAATTGAACCCGCGGAGCGCTCAGCCAAAAATTACCGTCTTTATTCTCCTGAAACCTTGCAGCGGCTCGAACGTATTGAAGAGATGAAAAAAGATAAATATACGTTAGATGAGATCAAGGCCGCGATTAATAGCTGGAGCAAAGTTACTCCAGAGGAGCAGGTATCCCGCAAGCTAAATGATTTGCAGCTTCATTTGACTCAGCTCGAACGAGAAGTGAAAGAGCTGGAGCCTGTAATTAATAAGCTGAAGCCGCGGCAAGCGAATCACCTTTACACGCGTCTTATGCCGCAGACAGCCGCTTGCATTGAAGCCATTATGCTCCTTATTAACAAGAGCTCACTCATGTAACTATAAATACACTTCATAATATTGGGGGAATAAGTATTATGTATATTTACATTCTAATCATACTCGCTTTCATTCTAACCATCTGGGCACAATTCCGAGTGAAAGGCACCTTCAAGAAATGGTCTCAAGTACAAGCGAGCACCGGCATCACCGGTTACGAGGCCGCTCGCCGCATGCTGGATTCCAACGGCCTGCATAATATTGCTATAGAACCTGTTCCCGGCGCATTGACTGACCATTACGATCCGATTCACCGTGTTGTCCGCTTGTCAGAGCCTGTTTATTACGAGAGCACAATATCCGCAGTCTCAGTTGCCTGTCACGAGGTCGGACACGCCATACAGCACGCTGAGCACTATCCGATGCTTGTTCTGCGTCATCGCATCTTCCCAGTCGTAAATTTCGCTTCTGGAGTCGCACCATTCTTATTCATAGCAGGTATTTTATTCTCTTATTTAAATTTAATCGGACTTGGAATCATTTTCTTCTCGGTTGCCGTAGCATTCCAGGTTATTACGCTGCCCGTGGAATTTAACGCCAGCAACCGAGCAAGAGACATTATGGTAGCTGAAGGCTTTATCACAAATAATGAAGAACGCGGTGTAGCGAAGGTGCTTAATGCCGCAGCTTTAACTTATGTAGCAGCCGCCCTTCTCTCCTTGCTGGAACTGGTTAGATACATTATGATCTTTGTTGGCGGAAGCAGACAGGATTAATGAACAGCAACAACTGAATAATGAAAGAGGAGCAGTTCCAATGGTCATAAGACCATACAGAACTGCTCCTCTTTCTTTACTTTTGTATGCGGTCATGGAAATAACGAAGCAGAAAACCATGAAACACCTTCGCCACAAGCGGCAGCTTCTCGTTAGAACGTCTAATAAGTCCAATTGTACGCGTGACATGGGGCTTCGTCACTCTCATCTTCGTAGGCTGCAGAGGCCCAGTATAATGCAAAGCCATCTCCGGAAGCAGACTTACGCCCATACCCGCTGCAACTAGGCCGCGGATAGTATCTGTCTCTTGGCCTTCAAAACCGATTTTAGGGGTAAATCCGGCCTCCTGACAGGCCTCCCATACGATCGGCCGAAGTGAATAGCCTTCACTGAATAGAACAAATGTCTCTTCCTCCAGCTCTCGAAGCTCGATTGACTCCTTATCTGATAATGGATGGCCTGGCGGCAAGATCGCATACAGCTCTTCGGTAAGCAGCACTTCGCCGCACACAAATTCATGCTCATCCGGGAAAGGAGAAATAAACGCCAAATCTATTTCACCTTTGCTCAAATCCCGAAGCAACGACGGGTACATCCCCTGTTTAAATCTAAATTGGACATTAGGATGGTGCTTTCGAAACGCAGCTACTACTTGAGGAATCAATGATGTTCCCAAGCTATGCGGAAAGCCCAGCCTAATCTCCCCCTTCTCGGGATCTAGAAATTCATGTATTTCAATAACCGCTCGCTCCAGATCAGCCAATATGATTTCAGCACGCTTCAGAAAAAGCTGGCCAACCGGAGTCAACTGCAAGTTCCGGCCCTTCTGAACGAATAGTTTCACTCCAAGCTCTTCTTCCAGCTGGTGAATCTGACGGCTAACAGCCGATTGAGCAACATGCAGCTCCTCCGCAGCCTGCGTCACATGCTCTTTTCTTGCAACTTTCACAAAGTAATGAAGCTGACGAAGTTCCATACTGATTTATCGATCTCCTGTATACATATATTTTCAGGTCTGGTGTCGGTGTTTCCATGCGCTTGCACGATCAAATAGCTTATAAAGCAGGAACCCTGCAAGTGCTCCTCCTACATGAGCCCACAAATCGATTTTCGGCACAATCACGGAATAAATAACTCCAAAAATCAAAATGGTATATACGGTTTTCCGAGAGCTGTCATCGAGCATTGATTTGCGGAATAAAGAGATGAAAAGAAAAGCCCCATATATCCCATATATCGCTCCAGAAGCTCCTACTCCGACATGAGCATAAGGATCATTTGTGATTTGATTCGCCAATGCACTCATTGCATTTCCCGCTATGCCGCACACGATATAAAAAAACACATATCGTAGAGAGCCTAGAAGCCGTTCTAAAGGCGGTGCGAATACGAGTAGTGCAAACATATTGAAGAGCAGGTGCTCAAGCCCAGAATGCATGAAGATGGACGTTACATAACGCCATGGCTCCAACATACCATACGGATCCTTTCCCGGGTAAGTAACAAAAGCACCATAATCAACTGCATGATAGCTATTATTGGGATCGCCGCTCAAAGCAACGATAATAAAATAAACAATATTCAAAGTTATTAAAGAAGCTGTAACAGGGTAAAGCCGCAAATAAGAGCGAAAACTTTCATATCGCAAGAAGATCATTTAAATAACATCCCCTTATTCTCTCCAACAATTGGACAAGGCCGTTTCATTACGATTATAATAAAGCTGGTATTGAACATCCAATTTAAAGGAGGAAATTACACATGTCTCAAGAACGCACTGGGGCTGCTACATTCAAAGGCAACCCGATAACATTAGTTGGACCTGAAATTAAAGTAGGAGACAAAGCTCCTGATTTCACATTGAACAAATCTCTTGTTGAAACGGTTTCCCTTAAGGATTACGCTGGCAAAATCAAATTAATTAGCGTGGTGCCTTCCATCGATACCGGAGTATGCGATGCGCAAACACGTCGCTTCAACGAAGCTGCCGGCTCACTCGGTGACCATGTTGTTATTCTAACCGTAAGTGTTGATCTTCCATTCGCACAAGCTCGTTGGTGCGGAGCAGCAGGCATCGATAAAGTTGTAATGCTATCCGATTATAAAGAACATAGCTTCGGCGAATCATATGGCGTATACATCAAAGAATTTGGCCTAAATCAACGGTCAATCTTTGTTATCGATGCTGACGACAACGTTCAATACGTACAATATTTGTCAGAAATGACTGAACACCCGAACTACGAGCAAGCAATCAACGCTGCACAATCGCTCGTATAATTCATAACCCCAATCATCATAGACTGCAAACAAAGCGAGTGAAGGACGATCCTTCCTCGCTTTGTCTATGAGTTCTTTATGAAACTTTGAATGCAGCAAGCTTCTTATCAAGTGTACGGTACAAATCCAGAATGACTCGGTAATTAGAACCAAGGTCACCCAACGAGCCGCGTGATGCTGAATAAATATCAACCGCCGATTGCATAGGATTCACGCCAATGACGGAAATCGTAATGTCCATCGTCCTCCCTAATGCTGTGCGCTTCTCCAATACAATCTCACCTACGGATTGCACCTCATGCAGCACCTTATACCCTTGCATCTTCTTCAGAGTCGATATCACTTCGTCCCAAGCCTTATCTTTCGCTAACTTGTAGAAATGAGATTTGAGCTTTGGATCCTTGGCTCTGTCTCCAGTCTGTTCATGACTGCGCAGCAACCCGATCAAGGTCCGCTTCAACAACAACGATCTCCCCCTCCGGCATCTATGTACATTACTCTATATGATACCATGATTTGTCCCATGAAAAAAGAGCTATCACTGGATTTCACCAGTAAATGCTCTTGATTTAGAAATTAGAACCCGCAATTGCCGTCCGACTCACATGTTTCTGAACCCGCTTACGCAGGTGGGTGACCGCAGAATCGTTTTTGAGATCCCCTTTCGGGGGCATGTCAGCTACGCTTCGATTTAGGTCTCCCGTGAAACAGCCATTGGTTCAAAACAGCGTAAAGCCGTAACGAGCATCGCAGGAGGTATTGCTATTATAGACCTAACGAAAGAAAAAGTAAATGTTAAGGAAATGTTATTTGCTGGCTCCGCTCGAATCATCTTTCACTAAATCAATACGATCAAGCTCAGCTGCCTTCTCCGCGTCTTCTTCCTCTGCCAGCCTTGCTTTCTCTGCTTGATCCTGGAGCTTCTGATAAATCAGATAAAAGTTCCAGAATGAAAGATAAGCAATGATACTGCCCATAAAGAACGGAATGAGAAACGTGAATTTAGTACTGAAATAAACAACAGCCCCACTCATCAAGGCAGTCGACAATGACCGAAAAGGTTTGCCGATTGTAATAAGCACAGCGTTTTTCAGCAATTGAAACGTTTTCATATGGTAATGGACCAACATGGAGAAATAATTAAACAAAGATACTACAAGCAGAAAGAGAAACGCAATGAAAATGTACGAAAGCAAATTCATTTGTTCGCGATATACGATGAAGTCAACGATCATAATAACTAACAGCAGCGTATAAATGATGCCGCCCAGCATACTTTGTTTATAGTTTTCCTTGTATCCGCGGAAAAACGTTTTGAACAGCGCTACGTCGCTTTCTCCCATTACCCATTTGCGGGCAACGGAAAACATAGCTGCAGTAGCAGGAAAGAACGTGAAGGGAGCGACAACCGCCATAGCAATCAGCATAGAATACATTTGACTAACATCGGTTGAAATGAGAATTCCCCACGCAAAGAAAAGAAACGGAATTGAACAGATTAACCATAAAATATTAATAACCGATAACCGCATAATCCACTCGGAAATTCGGTAAAATCCACCCATCAGCCCTCTTGGTTCCATCTGATCTGCCTCCAGAAAAGTAAGATTACTCTCACCAAACTAACGTTCACCACATATGAAGTTTATAAAGTGATTGCTGAATGAGCAATGCAGTCACGGTTTATGTAACTATACAGGTTTTTTATTATAATACAACCGGTATTAAAATAAAAACCGAGAAAGATCGGATGCCCGTAAGGCATCACGGACTTCCTCGGTTGTTAGTGCATTAGTTATTTACGTAGCCATCAGAGCTGCTCTTTGGACGACGGTTTTCAGGACGTCCTTCAGTGCTTCTCTTACCGCCGTAACCACCAGTGCTGCTTCCGCCACGGCTTTCATAGCCGCCGCGCGAGCTGCTGCTCGAGCTGCTTCCGCTGCTGCGTCTGTCATCGCGTCCGCGATAACCTCCGCCGCCGCTTCCGCCTGTACTGCTGCGGTTGCCACCGTATGAGGATGAGCCGCCGCTGCGGTTGAATGGACGACCGCTTGAACGAATGTCAGGCTTACGTTTCTTAGCGCGAAGCGGATCTTCCGGTGTCAATTCGATTTCAACGTTTTTCTTCTCGCCTGTCAAGAGCTTAATCGCTGCTGCCAGCAAGTGAACGGAATCGTATTGCTCCAGCAATTGAATGGAAATTGCTTTGTATTCCGAGAACTCATCATTTTGTACAACCTCGAGTAAACGCTCAGCTGTTACGCGTTGTTTGCCTTCGATCGCTTCAGCAATGCTAGGAAGCGGCTTGCGGCTCATCTTCTGGCGCGTAATTTTCTCGATGAAGTGCAGGTGATCTGTTTCACGAGGCGTTACGAATGACCAAGCTGTACCTTCTTTACCTGCACGGCCTGTACGACCAATACGGTGTACATAGCTTTCAGGATCTTGCGGAAGGTCAAAGTTGATTACATGCGTTACTCCGGAAACGTCAAGTCCACGAGCAGCAACGTCAGTCGCTACTAGCACATCGATGCTGCCGTCACGGAATTTGCGCATAACGCTGTCCCGCTGGTTCTGCGACAAGTCGCCATGCAAACCATCAGCTGTGTAGCCACGCTTCTGAAGCGCTTCGCTAAGCTCGTCAACCCGGCGCTTTGTACGACCGAAAATAATTGCAAGCTCAGGTGATTCCATGTCCAGCAATCTGCTAAGTGCTTCAAACTTCTGGCGCTCGTGCACTTCAATATAAGATTGCTCGATTAGAGGAGCTGTAATTTGTTTCGGGATAACCGATACATGCTCAGGATTTTTCAGAAATTGTTGTGCAAGCTTCTGAATATTTGCCGGCATAGTTGCGGAGAACAGCATAGTGTGGCGCTCATCCGGTACCTGCTTCAGAATAGATTGGATGTCTTCCATGAAGCCCATGTCGAGCATTTCATCTGCTTCATCCAAAATAACAGTTTGTACATCTTCAAGACGGATCGTTTTGCGGTTAATGTGATCCAGCAAACGTCCTGGTGTACCGATAATAATTTGCGGCTTCTTCTTCAATGCACGGATTTGACGGCCAATTTCTTGTCCACCGTAAATCGGCAGCGAGCGAAGACCTTTGTATCGAGTCAACTTCCCGATCTCGTCAGCCACTTGAATAGCGAGTTCACGGGTTGGCGTCATTATTAATGCGACAATGCGATCCTCGCTTGTCGGAATTTTGTTAATGAGCGGAATTCCGAATGCCGCTGTCTTTCCTGTACCCGTTTGTGCTTGGCCAATAAGGTCTGTGCCTGCCATAGCAATTGGGATTGCTTTGTCTTGAATCGGGGTTGATTCCTCGAATCCAAGTTCAGTGATTGCTTGTAACACTTTTGGTTCTAAGCCAAATTCAGCAAATGTTTTCAAACTTTTCTCAAACTCCTTTTATCTGCAGCCTACTTAAGAATATCTAAATCATTATAGCACATATTCATTCATGAATACCAGCAAAGCTATTATAGCCATACTAAGCCAATGAAATCACAGCAAAAATTACCTATGTCAGCAAAGGAGCAACTACATTGATTATTCACACGATGCGTATCCTTTACACGGTGCCGATCATGACCGCAGGCGCCTTTCTCATAGCGTTGGGATTCAATTTATTCCTTATCCCCCATCAGCTGTTAAGCGGCGGCTTGTCGGGCATTTCGATGATGATTGGATATATTACTGGGGGCAATATCGCTTGGCTGTATTTTATTTTAAATTTGCCTGTATTGATTTGGGGCTGGTTTATATTAGGGCATCGTTTCGTGTACTGGAGCCTTTATGTCGTAATTGCCTCCACTCTCTTCTTAGAGTTTATCCCAGTCGTCAAAATTGCGGATGATATTATGCTTGGTGCTGTTTTCGGGGGAATTATTATCGGTTTCGGCACTGGCTTGACCCTTCGGTATGGTGGATCATCCGGCGGTTTCGACATCATCGCCTCCATCGTAACAAGAAAACACGATTTGCCGGTTGGCATGATTATTTTTATGCTGAATGGCCTCGTCATAGCTGTTTTAGTTATTTTCACAAAAAATTGGGATTCAGCTCTATATTCCTTAGTTTCCATATTCTCAGCTGGCAAGGTAGTCGATCTCATTCATGTGAAGCATATTAAATTAACAGCATTCATTGTAACAACTAAAACGGATGAATTGCTGGCTAAACTGCTCACTCACCCGCGAGGAATTACAATTATAAAAACACGCGGCGCATATTCTTCTGCAGAACGCGATATGCTTATGACTGTAAGAACTAAATACGAATTAACGGAGCTAAGCAAAACCATTACCTCCATCGACCCGCATGCTTTCATTAATATCGTAGAAACGGTGGGTGTAATCGGAGATTTCCACAAGTCTAAAGAGTAAGTCATCTACGCATATATGGATTTTAAGCGGTATCCCTATGTTTTTGAATTTGATCCTGCTATACTATTTGTATCCCGTAGCTTTGGTTTCTTCCCATATGATTTCCCCTGAACATTAGATATGAAAGGGTGATGCTCAATGGATATGGAAACGGTCAAATTGTCTCGAATTGTAGAGAAGCTTGCCCCTGAGCTTAGTTCCTTTCTTACTGAACGCGAACTTGATATCAGCATTGTGCTGCGTGACGGACTTGCTTTGCTGGAGCCCGCCGACGCAATGGAGATTGTGCAGCACAGTATTTGCAATCAGCAGAGAGATGCTTTGTTACAATGACATTGCGGGACACATCGATTATTTATACGCCAGTCGAGTACAACTCGGCTGGTTTTTTGTTTTATTTGCAAAAAATATGATGACCTAGACTTCCTTCTGCTTTATAATCTGAACAGACATAGCAAACGGGGAGAGAGCATAATGGACATCATTTTTACAGCCTTACTGCTGCTTTACAGCTTGCTTACTGGAGATGGCGATGACAGTGCAGCCGCCAGGCAGCTCGCTGCTGCATATGTGAATTCCGCAGCAGGCCAAACCATTATACAGCCGGATTCCGCTATAGCTGGGGGCATTGACACCGGCAAGCATAGCGATTCTGATGTTAAGAAAGATCCTCAGCCAGACACTCCTGAAATTAAAGGCATATATGTGACGGCACACAGCGCTGGCGGAGCGCGAATGGAATCTTTATTAAAGCTGCTTGATGATACGGAGCTTAACAGCATGGTCATTGATATTAAAGATGACAATGGGTACATTACATATCCGACAACGACGCCTGAGCTATTGGAGGTAGGTGCTTCTAAGAAATATATTAACGATATTGGCGCACTAATGACTACTCTCAAAAATCACAACATTTATCCCATTGCTCGTATAGTCGTATTCAAGGATACTGTGCTTGCACGCAAGCAGCCTGAACTGTCCTTTCTCCATCAAGATGGTACGATATGGAAAAATGGACGAGGTGAAAGCTTCGTCAACCCTTATCGCAAGGAAGTATGGGATTACAACATCGCCGTCGCAAAGGAAGCAGCAAAAATCGGGTTCAAAGAAATTCAATTTGATTATGTCCGCTTCCCTGAAGGCTTCGATACGAAAGCCGCATCCTTAACCTTTAACAAAACGGAACAAGCCCGCGTCGATGTGGTGAGCGGCTTCGTCAAATATGCGAGAGAGCAGCTTGAGCCTCTTGGTGTAAGGGTTTCTGTTGATATATTTGGGTATGCAGCATCCGTCCCAACAGCAGAAGGGATTGGCCAGGATTTCGTGAAAATTTCAAATGATGTGCATGTCATATCCCCAATGGTTTATCCGAGTCACTACAGCACAGGCTGGTTTAAGCAGAAAGACCCGGATCTAAGTCCTTATGAAACCATTAAAGGCGCAATGATTGATACTCATAAGAAGCTGGATGGGACTGGCGAACTAAAGCCGATCATTCGTCCATGGATCCAGGATTTCACCGCAAGCTGGCTGGGCAAAGGTCATTATATGAAATATGGCAAGGCTGAGGTTGAAGCGCAAATTAAAGCTTTAAAAGAAATGAACATTAAAGAGTTCCTGCTCTGGAATGCAGGGAATAAGTATACGCCGGATGTGGCATATAAATAACGGATACGGGAAAGAGGTCAACGAACGCAGTCGCGTTGGTTGGCCTCTTTTCTTACTTGTATGGGTATCATATTTTGGAATGCGTAAACAAAAAAACCTTATCCAGGTCTGCGCTAATGCAGCTCTCTGGATAAGGCTTTATCATTGAAACTATTGAGACAAACGAAGCGCAAGATCGTACATATTCATATCGAACGGTTTCTTCGTGTTTACTACAACATCAATATCCGTTGTAACAAGCTCGCCGCGAATAACGCCGCACGCTTTGCCGGAATCGCCTTCCATCAGCTTCCGGACTGCGAAATCGCCAAGACGGCTTGCTAATATACGATCTATCGCAGTCGGCGTTCCGCCCCGCTGAATATGGCCCAGTACAGTTACGCGAGGTTCAATTCCGCAATGTGACGTAATTTGCTGGGCAACCTCTTCGCCTTTGCCAGCTCCTTCTGCCACAATAATAATACTATGACGCTTGCCTTTAGCAAAATTCGTTTTCATACGTTCAGCGACTTCATTAAGTTCGAAAGGAACCTCAGGAACGAGAATTGTTTCCGCACCGCTGGCAAGACCTGCATGCAGCGCAATATCGCCGCAGTGACGTCCCATAACCTCAACGATCGATGAACGTTCATGCGATGACATCGTATCGCGAATTTTGTTAATAGCATCTACAACGATGCTAACAGCTGTATCGAAACCAATTGTTATATCCGTGAACGGAATATCATTATCAATCGTGCCGGGAAGTGTCATCGTCTTAATACCCAGCTTGCTAAGCTTGTTTGCGCCATGATAGGAGCCGTCGCCGCCAATAACGACTAAACCGTCAATGCCTCTAGCACGAAGCACTTCCGCACCGCGCTGCTGGCCTTCGGCCGTAACAAACTCCTTGCATCTTGCAGTTTGCAGAATTGTACCGCCGCGTTGAATGATATCGCCTACACTCCGTAAATCCATTTGACGCAAATCGTCATTAAGAAGTCCTTGGTAACCGCGTTGTACGCCATAAACATCCAAACCATAAAATAAAGCACTTCTTACAACAGCCCGTACGGCTGCGTTCATTCCTTGCGAATCTCCTCCGCTTGTCATTACTGCGATTGATTTGACTGCAGACATGGTCCATTCCTCCACATTGTTTGTTTTTATAGTTAAGCTTGTTGTTTCCGAATCCAGATGCTATTTAGGAGAAAAAACAGGCGTGTAAGCGGACTGTTCTTCATTAGCTTTCTCGAAACATCTTTTACCTCCGCCTGGTGACGGACTTTGGGGTCTGACAAATAGAGAGCAAGCAGCCCTTCAATGATCAAACGGTGGAAGCGCGAAGCCGGCAACTGCTTCACATCCTCCCGTGCACAGTTCACAATCATGTCCAGGCGTTCAACAAGCAGACTTTCATTCTCATAATAGTTGCAGAAATTTAAGTCTCCGCCAGCGCGATCCTCTTCTTGGTCAATTAAATAATCAAGTAAAATATGGAGGCCGCAAACATGCGGAAAATAAATATTTTTCACTTCTGCTGCATCCTGTTCCGAAAGATTATCTTCGCTCGCCGCTAGAAAAAGCATAAACATGCCCAGTGTAGAGCCAGTAGCTGCAGCAAATTCATTCCATTGTAATCTCGGATAAGCAGTGCGGTGCGTTTCCCACCAAGACAGAAGCTCAGATTCGCGTAAATCTTTGTGAATATGCTTGTACACCTGTAAATCCCCATAAAGGGCTACCAGCTCTGTCACATGCGGCTGTACGCTTCTATATGAAGGAAGCTGCACAATTTGGAGCTGACAAATGCGAACGAGATGATGCAAGTATCCGCCATCGGCCTTCTCTGCGCGCAATGCGTAATAATCCTGAAGCTCCGCTTCGGGATTAACGGCATCGAGCATAGATTGATGCAATAATCGAAAATCATCCGGGTCTAACGAGCTGCTGCGATCGCATAAATTGTCTAAGTAATCACTAATCGTCTGAAGGGCTACAATAAGCGGAATAAGTACATGTTTTTGTTCCAAATTAGCTGTTGCATATACAGCGCCGCCTTGACAATGAAATTTTTTGGTATCCATACTGTGAAGCGCCTGCGTTCGCAGCTCAGCATCAGGAATCCGCTGAGCTAAGGATCGAAGCTGATTCAGCTCTCGCTCAACCTCAGGTAGAACATATTTATATACACGATGCATGAGCTTTAGTGGGCCTTGGGGTACTCGCTTGCTTGATAAAGTCGTTAATTTCACGACTTGCCCCTCCTCCAATCATGTTCATGAATGTCCGCGTAATTCCAATTGCTGATCGATGCGATACCAAATGTGCAAATCATTAATCCTGCTGGCATAATCGGCAATATCATAGTTTAATATACAGGATTGCTCAAAGTTATCTTCTTCAAACAGCTGAGCCTGAAGCCGATTGATGATTTGTTCAAACTCCATGATGCGGTCAGGTATCGTACCGCGTATAAGTTCCCATTCCTCTACGATCGCAAGCTGCTCGAATGATTCTAACTGCCCCCATTCCGATTCCAGCACGGGAATACGGATCCGAAGCCGTTCATTCCAATCAAAACGATACAATCTCATATAAACCTCCACCATTAAATGTACCATTTCGAAACGCAATAATCCAGCTTCAAATCTCATTGGAGCCTAATCTGTTCCATGCTATACTGATAACCATATGTTTATTGACAGAGATGGAGTGACCTTTCAACTATGGATACATCAGACACGAACACAATTGAACGTTCCTTGACGGCAAGACAAGAGACGAGGTCACTGCGGATTTACAGCTTTTCGTCATATTCCACAGCCGCAATGGTCGTCTCCTTTATACCGCTTTATTTTTTGGATCGCGGGTTTTCCGAGCAGCAAATCGGTATCATTTATTCGACCGGCCCATTCATATCTATATTCGCGAACATCATATTGGGATTGGCCAGCGATAAATTCAGAACGATCAAAAAATTGTTAATGCTGCTGCTATTCGGCCAGCTTGTTATGATTTCTCTATTAATACCGACACAAAATTTCGCTCTTGTTTGCCTTGTTATGATGGGCTTTTATTTTTTCCAAACTCCAATCAATCCCTTAAGCGACAGCTTGTTTTTATTATCTACGCCATATACTGGCACTCCCTATGCACTCATTCGAATATTTGGATCACTGGGCTTTGCAGTAACAGCTTATGGCTTCGGTCTCCTCTTAAAGCAGCTCAGCTCACAATGGACTCTTCCACTAGTGTTATGTACGATAGCCGTCACTCTATGCTTAGCAACTCGTGTTAGAGATTATCAAGGCAGCGCAAGAAAAATAGACTTTTCCGGCTTCTTTAAGCTTATTCGCCAGCGTGATGTGCTTTTATTCTTTTTCATAATTTTATTAATTTCTATCCCGCACCGAATGTACGAAGGTTTCCTTGCCGTTACGATGCGTCATATGGGTGCCAGTGACTCGCTTGTTGGTCTTGCGTGGCTTATTTCAGCCTTGAGTGAGATACCTATTCTGTACCTCCTTGGGAAATACGGCCATAAATTCAAAGAACTGCCGATGCTGATGATCGCTTCAATTATGTACGCTCTCAGACTTTGGCTGCTCAGTGATATTCAGAATCCGTATTGGGTCCTTGCGACACAGGCGATGCATAGCATTTCATTCGGTATATATTTCTCAACCGCGCTGCGTTACTTGTCGCATCTCATTCCCGATGAATATCGCGCATCCGGTCAGGCGGTTTATGCTGTCGTCTGGACAGGATTAGCCGGAGTCATCAGCGGGTTGTGCGGCGGCTTCATCTACGGGCATTTCGGAAGAGAAACCTTCTATAAGCTTGGGGCAATGCTTGCTATTCTGGCTGCAGCCGGCTTCCTATCCAGACATTTGCTTAGCCGCATCGACAGAACCTAATATTGATCATAAATAGGGCCGCTTCGTTTACGTGTAGGGTACAAATACACGCTCGAAACAGCCCTATTTACATCATGTCTATTTATATTATTCGTTAATTTCAAAGTTAGAGTATACGTCCTGAACATCGTCATTGTCCTCGAAAGCATCCATCATTTTAAGCAGCTTTTCCGCATTTTCACCATCAACTTTGACAATCGTTTGCGGCAGCCAACGAACGCCGGCATTAACGAAGGTATAGCCTTCCGTCTCCAGCGCGTTCTTCACTTGCTCGAACTCATGCGGATGTGTCAATATTTCAAAGCTGTCATCATTAACAACAACATCCTCTGCACCAGCCTCCAGAGCAGTCATCATCATCGTATCCTCATCCGCCTCGTGAACTTCACGATCGACGACAAGCAACCCTTTGTGATCAAACATATAGCTTACGCATCCGCTCTCGCCCATATTGCCGCCTCGTTTGTTAAAAGCGGATCGAACATCAGCAGCTGTACGGTTACGGTTGTCAGTCAAGCACTTGACCATAATGGCAACGCCGCCCGGGCCATAGCCTTCATACATAATATCATCGTACTCAACGCCATCTCCAGCGCCTGCAGCCTTCTTAATGGCCCGCTCAATATTATCGTTCGGCATTTGCTCTGCTCTCGCATTCGCAATTGCAGTCTTTAAACCGAAGTTTGCATCCGGGTTAGGTCCGCCTCTGCGGGCTTGTACATAAATTTCGCGTCCAAGCTTAACGAACTTGTTATTTTTAGCCTGATCGGCCTTCCCTTTACGGTCTTTGAACAATTTAAATTTCATTATGCTCGCTCCCCTAACAAAGTTTCCATGCAACAGTTTATCATCGGAAACGGGTCACGGTCAATAAAACCAAACTTATTTAACTTGTACGGACTCTCTTAGATGCTGTATGGATTACAACCATTTGTGCATGCCTAACAAAAAGAAGACCACCTGCTGCCAGGTGATCTTCTAGATTTACTTGTTATTCGCGCGTGGTCCTATAGTTTATTGACGTTGGCCGCTTGAGCTCCGCGGTTACCCTCAGTAATATCAAATTCGACCGCTTGCCCTTCATCAAGTGATTTAAACCCTTCGCTTTGGATCGCCGAGAAATGAACAAATACGTCTTCTCCACCCTCTGTTTGGATAAAGCCGTAGCCTTTCTCTGCGTTAAACCATTTAACTGTTCCTTTCAAATGAACAACCTCCTAAATATGTCCGCCGCTCTTGAACGGCGAGTAGGATTATTATAGCGAAGCGAAAATAAAAAAGCAATTATAGCAAAATCCTCAAATATTGCTCAGATCCAGGAATAAATGGAAGGTTGGATGAGAGCAATTCAGGTGTTCCCCCATTCGCCGTAATCGTTTCCATTAGATGCTCAAGCTCCGAATATGGCTCCCAGCTTAAAGATATAAGCGGATAAATGCGAATCTGGCCGCCTGGTCTACATATCCGCATCATTTCTAATACGGAATTTATATGAAATTCATGTCCGAATTGGTTAGCGTACAAAAACATAAAATGACTGCATAATACAAGTGAAAACTGATCGTCTTGAAATGGTAGGTCCGGCAAACGCCCATCCACATAGCGGCTTGTTCCGACACTCTCATTAATATGTGCCGAGAAACGTTCAAGTGAAGCTCTGCGCCCATTGCGATGATTGTCCAGTGAGCCGTAATAGCTCCAGTCAAAGTGTTCCTCCAGCTTCGCAAGCTTGGCAGTCGATGTCTCAATCTCCTCCGCAGCTTCCTGCACCCAAGCCTGAATACCTGATCCATACCGTGGATCGACAGCTATTGCCTCGTAACCTCTCCCAATCGCATCTGCTGTGAAAGATGACCCTCCGGCGGCAATGTCAAGCACCATACCACGTGATAGATCCGATTCCTGCAAATCGAACATCTGGATATATTCCTCGTAGCTTCTGCATGTCATAGCGACACCAATCTGTTCATACCTTTGTTTACTCATCCTTGCACTCTCCTCATCTCAGCTCATCTGCACTCGTCTCAACTCAACTAGTCTTGCTTTTAGGCCATCGTATTGATTACAGCCACCATAATGGCTATGATAATAAAGATACCATAATAATTTAACTTGCAAAAGGTGGAAAAAAATCTATGTTTAAGAAACATCAAATTTACAAAACCGACAAATATAATATGCTGACGGTCGAAGTACAAGGCAAGACGCTTATCGCTAGAGAGATCACCGATCAATGGGGTGAGGATACTCACACGTTCATCAGTCGTCCAGAGTTGATGCATTGGGCGAAAAACCGTTTCCGTGAATCCGACTTTGTTGGCCGTGAGGAAGAGCTAGAAGCGATCATGAACGCTTTAAAGGAAGTATAGAAGCGATAGAGCAGGAAAATGCGGCCTGTTCAGCGAACATAATCGTTATGCATTATTTTTAGGAGGCTTTGCCCGCAGATGGATTCTACAGCAACTATTATTTTTATTATTGCAGCCTTTGCGCTGGGAGCGCTCGTTATATTGAAACGGGATACCATGCCGCCCCGCTTGCGACGCTTTTTCGCAATATCGGCCATTGCTTTTATTGCGTTTTCGTTTTTTCTTATTGTTTATGCATTTTTTACAATGGGTGCTGAATAGCATTTCACATGCTGCATATTCAATAGAGCCTCTGGACATAGTAACCAAAAACTGTGTCTTGAGGTGATAAACGGATGAAATGGCTAGCCTTGCTGCTTGTATTTAGCTTGGTGCCGGGATCTGCCGCATCCATGGATACGGCAGATAATGCCCCGCATGCTTTACAAACCTTATCCATACCAAGGAGGAATTCGATGAATCACGTACCTAAACGTTCAGAATCCGCACCGGAGAGCCACTGGAAGCTTGAGGATTTATTTGAAAGCCAAGCTGCATGGGACAAGGAATTTAAGGAAGCCAAGTCATTAATTAAGAAAGCCGCTGAATACGAGGGCAAGCTTGCTGATATTAAACAGCTGAAGGCTTGCTTCGAGCTGGAGGATGAGCTATCACTGCATGTGGAACGTCTATATGTGTATGCGAACATGAAGCATCATGAGGATACGGCTGAGCCGGCTTTTCAAGCTCTATCCGATAAATCCAAGAAGCTAAGCGTAGAAACAGGTGAAGCATTATCCTTTATTACACCAGAAGTACTCAGCCTCACTGACGAAGCTCTGGATGCAATCATCGCTGATGAATCCTTGGCCAAATACCGCCATACACTGGAAGAAATGCGCCGCGAGAAGGCTCATATTTTATCCAAAAACGAAGAAGCATTGCTCGCTCAAGTCGGCAATATCAGTTCAGCTCCTAGTACAATATTCAATATGCTGAACAATGCGGATCTTAAATTCCCTAAAGTGAAAAACGAAAACGGCGAAGAGGTTGAGCTTTCGCATGGCCGTTACATACAATTTCTAGAGAGCAAAAATCGGGATGTGCGCCGCGAAGCGTTCCAAGCGATGTACGATACGTACGGCAAGCTGAAAAATACACTTGCTTCAACGTTCAATGCGAACGTGACCAAAAATATGTTTTATTCAAAAGCCCGCAAATTCGATTCTGCTTTGGAAATGTCGTTATATAGCGATAACATCCCTAAAGAGGTTTATACAAACCTCGTTGGTACCATCCACAAATATTTACCTCTTATGCATAGATACATGGAGCTGCGCAAAAAGATGCTTGGTCTTGAGGAGCTTCATATGTACGACCTGTTCGCTCCGCTCGTCGATGAGTTCAAGATGGACATTACTTATGAGGAAGCGAAGAAAACGATCAACGAAAGTCTTAAGCCGCTTGGCGACGATTATTTGAAAGTTCTGAATGAAGGGTTTGAAAACGGCTGGATCGACGTTTACGAGAATGAAGGGAAACGCAGCGGAGCTTACAGCTGGGGAGCTTTCGGCACGCATCCTTATGTCCTGCTTAACCATAAGGACAATTTGAACAGCATGTTCACGTTGGCGCATGAGATGGGCCACGCGCTTCACTCCTACTATTCAGATACAAACCAAAATTATCGCGACGCGCAGTACACGATATTCCTTGCTGAGGTTGCTTCGACGTTAAATGAGGCGCTGTTGATGGATTATTTGCTAGATAAAACAACAGATCCGAAAGAAAAAATGTATTTGTTAACTTACTACGCCGATCAGTTCCGGACGACGGTGTTCCGTCAGACGATGTTCGCTGAATTCGAGAAAATCGTACATGAGCGCTCTGAGCAAGGTGATTCGCTGACTCCTCAGGAGCTAAGCAAAATTTATTATGACCTGAACGTTCAATACTACGGACCGGGCATGGTCATTGACAAAGATATTGAAATGGAATGGGCTCGTATCCCCCATTTCTATAACAGCTTCTACGTCTATAAATATGCTACTGGATTTTCGGCAGCAACAAGCTTCTCCAAGCAGATTTTGGAGGAGGGCCAGCCTGCAGTCGAACGTTATCTTGGCTTCCTGAAGAGCGGCGGCAGCGACTTCTCAATTAATATTTTGAAGAAAGCCGGCGTTGATATGTCCACGCCTGAGCCGATCGAGCAAGCCATGAGCGTGTTTGAAGAGCTGATTGGACAAATGGAGCAGCTAACGAAGTAATTTACCTTTTAATCGGGGTATCGTAAGGAAATTAGGCCGTCAAGGAAACTTGACGGTCTTTGTCTGTGTGTCATTAAAGAAGACCGTCCCACCACGCCTTTTGCTCATAAACGTAAAGCCCCTCATGCTCACCTAGAATTTGCATATCTTTTTTTTCTTCTTCCGGAAGACGGTTCACATACCAAGCTGACTCCACGCAGTATGTCTTACCCGTTAGGTTAGATACAAAAGCACTGTAGTCATCGCCACCTTCCGTTTCCTTCAGCAGTGCTTCTGGAATTCCCGTAACCGCGACAACTGCAAGTAATGCTTGATTTCCGATCATAAAAAATTTCTCCTTCGTAATTCTGGATGAGTTGCGTGTTATAGAACAAATGGATAACGAGACATCCAACTGGAATTAATGCAGTCCCTCAAGCCTGACTCGTTAAATGGATTTACTGCAGTTAATTCGGTAGATTCCTAAAACTAGAAACATTTAATGGATTTGCTGCAGCTAATTCGCAGATTCCTCAAGCTTGATACATTAAATGGATTTACTACAGCTAATTCGCTTATTTGCTCCGACTTGTCCCACTTAGCTGCATTTGTTGCAGCTAATTCGGAAGATTCCTCTGTATTAAGTCACTTTAGGCTATTTTAACTGCAGTTTTTACAGCTAGATGATCTCGTAATGGTGATTCCGTTCATATTAACTGGAGCTTTTACAGTTAATTCTCCCCTTTCCAAGCTAGGCGACTAATAAAGAGCCGCGCCAATGGCGATGGCGAGCGCGCCAGCAAAGAGCGACGACAGGAGATTCACCCTGTCGTTGTTCAGCCACGCGAAGCCGCGCACTCGCTCCGCTGCGCTGCCGCAATGCGTGGCGCGCTCGATCTCGCTGCCGCATACCCGGCAGCGATACATGGCCTGGCCGGTTGCGCCGAGCAAAGAGTCGGCGAAGGCACCGGCCAGGCCGGCGGCGGCCGCGGCGGCGATGTATGCCGCCGCTGCGGCTCCGCCGTCAGGCGTACCCGCAGCAGCATCACCATGCTGTGGGGCCGCCAGCAGCAGCGCGGCAACGGCGCCGATGAACACGGCGCCTGCGAGCGCTGCTGCGCTGCCGAGCGGCGTGATACCGCCGCTCGTTCCTGCAGGCACCCGCTTGCCGCTCGTTACCGATCGCGGCGCGGTCCTGCTCAAAGCCCCGATCTCCGTGGCCCACGTATCCGCGTTCACGGATGCCATAACGCCGATGTACGCGAATAGCCAGACGTCATCGGGCCACAGAGCATGGGCGGCGCACAGCAGCAAGCCTGCGCCCCCATTGGCCCAGACTTGACCGGCGTCGCGCCGCCCGGTCTTCTCATATTTGGCTTCGGCCTCAGCCTTTGCACGGTGCTTTCGCTTCCACTTGGACAGCAAGCTGGATGATACAAAAAAAGCGATGAGCAAGCCGAACCAAACCGGCTCGCCAAGCGTAACAAAACCTGTTCCCATCACAACCGCGGACCATGCCCCAGACACGGATAAGGATCGCAGCTTAAAAGCTGCTGCGGCAATAAGGCCGCTCCCGAATAACCCGGCAAGCAGCCTTATCCACCATTCATCAAAAATTGCTACCATACAAACGGGCAACCTCCTGCGAATGAACCATATAACGTTCATTCCATGCTACATGTTACCTATTTCCATAATGCCTTATACTTATCCGCTCGAATAACCTGCTTATCTAGCGTGCCATTCTTTGGTGAATCGCTTCATGCCAACGATCGGGATAGTTTGTGCAGATCAATATGTCAGGGTCCATTGCAGCGACCTTGAGAATGGTTTTCGTATCATTGATCGTCCATGCCATTACCTGAATGCCCGCGTTTTTCAGCAAAGCTATCCGTTCCCTATTCAAGCGAGAATAGCCAATGGAGAGAAAATTCGAGCCAAGCTCAGCAAGCTCCTTCGGCAGTGAATTTCTCCAGCTGTCGATAATAAGGCCTGTTCGAATCTCACTGGAAAGCTTCCGCATGCGATGCAGTGTGCCCTCATGAAAAGAAGTAATTACTACCTCCCCAACTGCATCATGTGCTTGCAAGCATTGCAGCACCTTTTCCTCAATCATCGGATAACGAACGCCGTCATTTTTCAGCTCGATATTAAGCTTGCAATGGCCGACCGCCTCGCTTAGCACCTGATCAAGCGTTGGAATAGCTTCTCCCTGATATTTCTGAGAAAACCAATTTCCCGCATCCAGTGAAGTCAGCTCTTCTGCTGTCTTATCCTTTACTTCGCCTTTCCCATTGGTCGTCCTCCGCAGGGTAAAGTCATGTATTACGACAGGCACATGATCCTTCGACAGCTGAACATCCAGTTCAATCCACTCTATATCAGGATCAGCAATCGCCAGCCGAATAGCCGCCATCGTATTTTCAGGCGCACGGCTTGACCAGCCTCTATGTGCAACGCACGGATTTAACATTCTGCTATCATCCTCTCTAGAAGACTATCATTTCACAGGGATAAGTTTGCCATCGTTCCCTAGCTTCACGCCAAACGATATAGCTGTCAAGCGGTCTAACAGAGCTTTTGCTTCCTCCGCCTCTAAAGGCGTTGGCTGGGCGTTGACCGTGAACATAGGGTGAAACGTCAATTCGCAATCGCCGCTCTTCGTGCAAACCGCGTCAAGCACACCCGTATCACCCGCCGTTCCCTTCGGAAACGCGCTAAAAATAAAGTTTCCTAAGCTGTACGCAATCCACTTTCCTTTGTACGTTTCGAACCCTTGCAGAACATGCGGGTGGCTTCCGATGACCAGATCTGCGCCAGCATCAATGTATTCTTTACCATAATCCTTCTGGTATTGCAGCGGCTGGTCGACTCCCATATTGCCCCAATGCACCATTACGACGACTATATCAGCCTGCTCCTTCGCCTTCGCAATTGCAGCGACCGCACGGCGAGTATCATAAGTCTCAGCTACTCCCGCCACATTTTTGTCCGCTTTCCACGCTAATGTCGGAATAACTCTACTAAGTCCGATGTATGCAACCTTTATACCTCGAACCTCTTTAATAACCGGCGCGAACGCTTCCGTATCGTTATTTCCTGCGCCCATATGAGAGATTCCTGCTTCATCGAGGTACTTCATCGTATCCTGCAAGCCCTCTATGCCTTGATCCAGCGTATGATTGTTGGCTAAATTTACAATGTCGAAGCCAGCATCGCGCAGCGCTGGAAGCGCATCAGGTGATCCTTTATACACATATTCCTTGCCTTCAGCTGGAATGCCGCGATTAGTCACCGGATATTCCAAATTACCAGCCGTAAGATCAGGCTCGCTTAAGTACAGCAGGGCATTTTTATACAGAAAATCATAGCCTTCCTGCTGCATGACCGCATTCACATACTCACCGATTAATAAATCGCCAACAAAAGAGAGTGAGACTTTATCGGCGTCGTCGTTGTCTGCGAGCGGCGGCACACCAGCTGTATCCTCATCGTCCGGAAGAGCATTGTCCCCAATGCCGACTGTACCATCATCCTCGGTCATCTCTGTTCCGTTCCCCGATTGCGAATGGCCTTTGCCAGCATCCGAATTGGGCTGCTGAGCTTCTACTTGCTCCTTCTTGCCAAAATCGCCTAAGTTCAGCATTTGTTGAAGCTTGTCTGAATTCGCCGCAGCAAGCCATGCTCCTAATAAAACTATAATTACGCCAAGCAGCGTAAAATTAATAATAACAAGCCTTCTAAATCTTTTTTTACGCTTTAGCTTGTCCTTTAGATGAGTCTCAGACCTTGAAACTTGCATGGAAGATGGCTCCTCTTTGATATAATAAAGACTCTTCCATTATATCAATGTTCTGACTATCTAGGGGGAAAAAATTACAATCCTTTATTTTAAAATGGCTTGAGCAGCTTCTTTGCCTTGCCGAATACAATCCGGCAGCCCTACACCGTCAAATGCCGCGCCTGTAATCCATATACCGGGAAGCTCCTGCTCCAGCCTTGCGCGCAGACGCTTTACATTCTCAATATGGCCTACTGGATATTGCGGCATCGAATGATTTAATCTCGTAATCTCGGTAAAGATCGGCTCCACTCGGATGCCCATCGTTTCTTCGATGTCTCTGCGAACCGCTTTAATAAGATCGGCATCGGACAGCTTAACGCTTTCCTCATCGCCAGCTCGTCCGACATAGCAGCGCAGCAGCACTTTATCGTCTGGACTCGTATGCAGCCATTTGCTGGACGTCCACGTGCAAGCCGTAATATGCAGACCCTCCGAACGCGGCACAAGAAAACCTGAGCCATCGAAATCCAGCCCAAAGGTTGCCTTATCGAATGCCATTACCACATTAGCTACCGATACGTAATTAATCGCTCTAAGCTCTCGGCAATCCGTTAGCGGTTCAAGCAGATCAGCCGCGTTATAGGCAGGAGCGGTCATCACTATACGATCTGCTGGCAGCCGTTCACCGTTCGCAAGCACAACCTCGTACTGTGCTGATGAATGTTCAATTGCATCTGGTGAACGCTCTGCTTCTCCTTCTATGACTCCCGCTTTCCGAATTTCCGCAACTTTCACCTCAAGCCGTCTCTGAACATCACTCAGCGCCTCATCAAGCGCATGAACAAGCGTAGACAACCCGCCCTTAAACGTCAGGAAAACGCCGCCTTTAGCAACAGCTGGCAGCGCTGCTGCGGCAGCACTTGCCTTGCGGTTATGCTGCATTCCGCGTATCAGACTGCCATGCTTGCGTTCCGATGCCGCAAACTGTGGAAATGTGGCTTGCAAGCTTAGCTTCTTCAAATCTCCCGCATAAATGCCCGCAAGCAGCGGCTCAGCTATCCGTCTCATTACCTGATTGCCTACGCGCCGCTCAAGAAACCCGCCGAGTGATTCATCGCCCTGCTCTTTGCGAGCAGGTATAGTCAAATCAAGCAAAGCTCTCAGCTTTCCGCCCCATGTCAGCAAGCCTGTCTTCAAGAAAGGTCCAATCTCGGTTGGAACACCCAGAACCAAGCCCGGAGGCATAGGGAACAGCTTGCGCTTATGCAAAATATACGTTTTCTTAGCTCCAGGATTCGTAGTTGTCAGTTCATTCTCCAGTCCAAGCTCCGTCGCCAAATCAATAATGGCCAGCTTGCGCGCCAAAAAAGAATCAGGACCTTTCTCAATGACGAACCCGTCACGCTGCAGCGTATTAATTTTTCCGCCAAAGGCAGGAGCACCGTCAACGATGGTGATTTCAATCTCCTTGCCTAACCGCTCCGCTTCCCGCTGCAAATAAAAAGCGGAGCTCAGTCCGCTGATCCCTCCGCCAATAATGACAATTCGATCAGGGTTTCCGATTCTCCGCATCTCATTCATTCCTTTCTATTATCCAAGGCCTCAATAACCGATTCAGCCAACGTTTCCATATATAATGGATCGCGATTCAACATCGCAATTCTTTCCAAGGTCATATCAAGCTCTTTCGATGCAGCCTGTGCTTCAATATCGAGGTCGTATAGCACCTCCAAATGATCGGACACAAAGCCGACAGGAGCGACAAGCACTGCCTTTACGCCCTCTTCAGCAAGCACGGGCAGCGTTTCAAGAATATCCGGGCCAAGCCATGGATCTCTTGTTCTTCCTGCGCTTTGCCAAGTAAACTGCCAATCCTTCACATTAGCCGCTTCCGCAATCGCAGCGGACGTTTCTAACAGCTGCTGCTCATAAGGATCGCCTACCTCACGGATTTTCACCGGCAGGCTGTGCGCGCTGAACAGCACCTTCACACGTTCTTCACCGCCAGACGAATCCGACAATCGGCGCAAGCCATCCTCCACTCGCTCAGTCAGAGCCTTAAGCAGCTTCGGATGCAGATGATACTGCTTCACAAAGGTCATCTCAATCCCTTGCTCAGCTGCCTTATCCTGCGCGCGCTTGATGTAACTGCCTACGCTCATCGTTGAGAAATGCGGCGCAAGCACAATTCCAACCGCTTGTTTAATTCCGGCCTTCGCCATTTGCTCTACGCCGTCTTCAATGTAAGGCTTCGCATGCTTCAAGCCCTGATAACAAACAAATTGACCTGGTGCAAGCTGCTCCAGCTTGTCTTGTAAGCCTGCTACTTGTCCGTTTGTATTTTCCCGCAGTGGGAATACTCCGCCTACGATTGCCTCATAACGTCCCTTCAGCTCTGCAAGCAATTCCGGGGTCGGTGCGTTGCCGCGACGAATATGCGTATAGTAAGCCTCGACATCATCCATCGATTCTGGCGTTCCGTAAGACATGACAAGAACACCGATTTGCTTCGCTTTATGCTCAGACATGGCTTGCCTCCTTCTTGCTTTTCGCTGCAATAGCTTTCTCCGAATAAGAATGAACGAAAGCCGTCAGCTGTGCCAGCTTCTCTAAAGAAGCTTCAGGGAACAAGCCATGTCCAAGGTTGAATATAAAGCCATTCTCTTCAATGCCGCTATCTATAATTTCTTTTGCATAGGATTCAATTACGCTAATTGGCGCAGTCAGAATAGTCGGGTCAAGATTGCCCTGTACTGCAAAGCCGTGATCCAGTCTCCGTCTTCCCTCTGCAATGGATACGCGCCAATCCAGTCCAATCACATTGGTTTTGATATTATGCAGCTCTGGCAGCAGCTCTCCTGAGCTTACGCCTGGGAAATAAATTTTTGGCTGCGTCAAATCGGATAGCTCCTCAAAAATACGCTCAATTGTTGGCAGCACAAATTTCCGGAAATCGGCTGGCGCTAATGCGCCTACCCAGCTGTCAAACAGCTGAAACGCTTTGCCTCCTGCAGCAATATGCGCACGCACATAAGTAATGATCATATCACCGAGCTTACGCATCAGCTCATGCCATAGCTCAGGCTCGCTGTACATCATTTCTTTCGTCCGCAAATAGTTTTTGGACGGTCTTCCTTCAATTAAATAGCTCGCAATCGTAAATGGCGCGCCTGCAAACGTAATAAGAGGCACTTCAAGCTCGCGATCCAGAATTCGAATTGTTTCAATAACATGTCCCAAATCGCCTTCTACATCAATCGGCTTCAAACGCTCGATGTCTGCCGCCGAACGAATAGGATTTGCGATAACAGGACCAATATTGGCGACAATATCGAAATCAATTCCAATCGAAGCGACTGGATTCATAATATCCGAATAAAGAATAGCCGCATCTACGCCAAGCTTATGTACTGGCATCATTGTCACTTCAGCCGCTAGCTCCGGCTGCTTGCATATTTCAAGTAATGAATACTTTTCCTTTATTTTACGATAATCAGGATCATATCTTCCTGCTTGCCGCATGTACCATACAGGTACCCGATCTACATGTTCCTTCTGGCATGCCCGTATGAAACGGTCGTTATAAGACATTCCCGTTCCCCATTTCTATGTATTTTTCTATGCTTCCATTATGCCCTTTTTCCTCCTTCCTAACAACCAGCGCCGATCGCTTTCCTATGACAATAGTATGACAAATCAGGTGTTTGTTTGATGAAATGAACTGTTAAATAACAAAAGCACGAAATACCTTCGCTTCTAACAGCTGAGTATCATCGTGCTTACATCTCGTTATTATCTTATTGTGCTTTCTTATGGTTCAATCGCTACCGGATTTACCGGATTTTCTAGTAAATAACCGTATGACGGATCAAAATAACTAGTAAAAGCAATTTCTGCAGACGTTAACCCGCCAACAGGAATCGAATATCTTACGGAATCTATCACAATAAGCCGCTCCTGCTTCTGCATTTGAACGATCCAGCTACGAATTCCATCATAGCTGCCTTCTACAACAGCTTGAACCTTGACTTCCTTAACGTTAGGATAGACCGGGCTCTCGCTTCCTATAATCGTATGAATGCCATTATTGTCTGTTACATTAAACGAAACGGTAGTTAGCTTTGTTTCCGTTTTTTGACCAATATCCTTTAAGCTGACTACTAATTGTTCCGTGTTATCCCAAAGCGGCAAAGCTGCTTGAACCTCTTGTTCGGGTAAATTTCCTTTTTCCTTTTTATTGTCCAACGCTTTCTGCAGTAATCCAGACTGAAATTTCAATCGGTCAAGCTCTTCATTTTGACTGCTAATCTTCTTATAAGTAGGCTGCAGCAGCATGGAAAAAACGACTAAAAGGATGAGAAACATCATGATTACGCCAAGGATTACAATCGAATGGCTCTTGTTTTTATCCATTTGATTTTTCTCCTCCTTCCTGCGTGCCTTCTCCATCCGCATTCTGAAGCAGACCCTTCCACTTCATCTCAAGTCGAGCAGTCATTTGTGTTTCTGTGCTTGTAAAGCCTTGAAGAATCGCGCCGCCAGAGTATGGCAATGTCCTCATTTTATATAAATAATCAGCAATTTGCTTCATATCTGAAAATTTCACGATTAGTGAAACGGATCCTGGTTTACTATATTCGATCGTTTGTAAAATAGCGCCGATAGGCAGCATATCATGCAGATCATCGAGAACAATGACAGCATCTTGACGGTTATCCTGTATGCTCTTAATAACTGCAAGCGGATCGGCATCAAGCTGGCTTTTTTTATTTAAATTTGCTAGCTCCTGCTCCAGCAGAGCATTGCTTCGAATCAATGATGCGGTCTCTGCTTCTTTTCTGCTTAAATTCGATTGGTTGCCCGTATAAAGAACAACAATCGTAATTAGACATACCAGCCAAATCAGACTTACAACGAGCAGCTGCGCCGGAAACAGCTTCTTGTTAATAATTCTATCCGGTACAAGATTAATCCCTTTGGCATTGCCGTCTCTTATCGCTAAACCAAAAGGAATTCGGAAATCTTCCTCTACATCATTCTTTTCCTTCGATAAAACACTTCCAAAATCAACAATCTCTACCTTCATCTCCGGCTGTAATTGACTAAACTCGGATACGAGCTTCTCTCTGCCCTTTATATAACCAGATACTAGTGTATCCGTTATTTTGGATTGTCCTTCATGAATGCTATATTGATAAAAGTTTAATAGTCTTGATATTTCCGCATTCATACTCGCAATTAATTCCGGTGCTAAACCTTCTTCTTTGATCGCGACCTCTTCATACTCATTCATAACTCGCATAAAAACAGGATTTCCGTCATGGAACATATAGATTTCAATATTCGGTTTATCTAAATTGATAAGCATCGCGCTTGTTAGCGGGACAGCCTTTTTCTCTTTGATGGCACGAGCGAGCGCAGTCGATGCAAGCTCGCAATATCGAATTCGCAATCCTGCACTTTCTAATAAAGAGACGCATTGCTGAATCCATTTCAAAGGCGACACATAAACAAGCACTTCGCTTGAACCATTTGCAGAAGCGGTGACGATGTAATCATACACAGGATTCTCAAAAGGAAGATGAAGTGCGGTCTCAATTTCAAGCTCAATAAGCTGCTTTAGTTCTTTTTTATTGGATGACTCAATCGTGAGCTTACGGATAATAACCTGTGAGGTCGGAATGGATAAAGTAACGGATGCACCTGTAAGCTTCTCGCTTTTTACCCAATGCTTCAGCTTGTCACGAAGAATCTCGATTGCTGTGAACTGATCCTCAACAATGAGACCCGATTCAAATGGCAGATAGCCGCAGCTTTCTATTTCCCGGGCTTTCTTTTTCTTGGCCTTTACGTAACGAACACCCATCTGATCTATCGTTAGACCAATTCGATTACTGCTTTCAAACATCCTCATCACATCCCGCTATTTCAATATTGATAAATAAAAGTCGATCCAATCTGATCCATAGGCGAAAGCAAGCAATGTGCCTAACGCAAGAAACGGACCAAAAGGAATGGGCTGTTTTCTCTGCACAATTCGAAATAGTAGAAGTCCCCCTCCAACTATAGTGCCTGCCAGACAGGCAAGGATGAAAGCGGGAATCAGATTCGGAAACCCTATAATCCATCCAAGCAGCATAAATAATTTCACATCGCCCATCCCCATACCGCCTTTGGTAACGATAGCGACAAGCAGCAAAAAGCCGCCGCCGATTAGCGCCCCCCATAAATGCTGCCATATGGATTCGATCGGGAAAATGCAGCGCAGTATAATAAATAACGGTGCGAATGCTAATAAAATGCGATTCGGAATAAGCATATATTTTAAATCAGATACGGTAATGATTACGGTCATGCTAATGAGCAGTAATCCAATCAACGTCTCCCAAGTGATTCCAAAGGTTAGGTACATCCATAGAAACAATAAGCCAGTAGCCAGTTCACCAAGCGGATATACAGGAGAAACAGCGGTGCTGCAATGTCTGCATTTCGCTCTCGACAATAGCCAGCTTACAACCGGTATAAGATCTCTTGCTTTCAAACGAGTTCCGCAATGCGGGCATTGCGAAGGCGGGTTCACGATCGATTGCTTCATCGGCACCCTTAATCCTACTACGTTAAAAAATGATCCGAATATAAGTCCGAGAATGAAGATGTAGAGGGAGATTAGTAGGTTCATGGTTGGTGGTCGCTTTCGTCTACAAAATATTTGCACCAATAAAAACTATTTTAATAGTTTTTATTGGTGCTTCTTCTTAAATGACTAACTTAAATTAATCTTTGTTATTATTAATTTACTGTTTATGGGGTTGGTGCAACACTTGACATAATCTCAGCTTTTGAATACTGTGCCGCAATAGTTGTTGATGAATCATTGGTATAAATTATTAAAAATGTTTTGTCATTTGCATTTGCTTTAAATACCGAATTACTTCCATCTATCTCTTTTTTCGTACTTGGTAAATAAATTGGGTCTTCTAAATACTTAGCATCTTGTATCTGCTTAATTGTAAAATCCCCAAACACACCATTTTTATCTGCAGTAGCATACAGTCTAGCAGCATCATAAATTTGACGAGCAGTTGCGATATTTGCATCTGTTTTAGTCTTATTAATAATATTACCAATCAAAGGAACAGCAATTACCGCGATAACAGCCAAAATAACGATTACCGCCAAGAGCTCGATCAGAGTAAAACCTTTTTCTTCTTTTTTCAAACGCTTCAAAATCATCTGCATTTGTAATTCCTCCTAGAAATATATTTATTTATGAATAGCAACAGATTGATGAGTAAACTCAAAACATCCTGTGCTTACCCAACGGTAGAATAGAGACTAAACATCGGCAGCATAATCGCCATAACGATCAAGCCTACAACGCCAGCCAAAAACACAATCAACAATGGTTCGATGAGCGACTTGAGACGATCAACTGTATTGTCGACGTCCATTTCGTAGAAATCCGCAACCTTCGAAAGCATTTGATCCAATGCTCCAGTCTCTTCACCAACGGCGATCATTTGGGTAACTAACGGCGGAAATACCCATGAACGCTTCAATGGCTCGGACAACGGACTCCCTCTTCTTAGCGATTCACTGGATTCGCGAATCACCTCGCCTATTTCCTTATTACCCACCACCTCCTCAACAATTGCTAGAGACTGCAAGACCGGTACAGAGCTTGCATACAAGGATGATAGTGTTCGAGTCATCTGGGCAATAGCGCCCTTCTGAAGAAGCTTGCCGAAGATTGGGATTTTCAGCTTGGCATAATCGATTACATAACTGCCCTTCTCTGAGCGCTTAACGAGCTGAAAAGCAACAATGAGGGCAATGATGGCGAGCAGCCATATATACCATTGATGAGATATACTATTGCTTAAAGACAGCACAACTTGCGTAATAAGCGGCAGCTCCGCATCAAAAGATGCAAACATCGTTACGAATTGCGGAACAACGCCCTGCAGCAAATAAATAACGGCAGCTATAGACATAATGCCGACTACAATTGGATAAGTCATAGCTGACTTAATCTTCTCTTTCGTCGTATGCGCTTTTTCGAAGAAAACGGCCAGCCTATCCAACGTTCCTTCCAAATCACCTGTTTCCTCACCTGCACGAACCATGCTAATGAACATAGGAGGAAAGATTTTCTTATGCTCCTGCGCTGCTTGCGAGAATGGAATACCGCGCAGCAGTGAGGAGTTAACCTCAACCAAAGCTTTCTTCAAAGGCTTGCTCTCAGTTTGTTCGGATAATATGGCAGTTGATTCTACAAGCGTCACGCCTGCCCGAATTAAGGTTGAAAACTGCCTGCAAAATATAATAAAATGTATACCTTTGACGGGATTGCCGATATAAATTTCTGTCGACAGCACTGTGTTTCGATTTTCTTGAACAGACAATACGGTTAAGCCTCGTTTACGCAGCTCTTCCACCGCTGAGGACTTGTCCATGCTGGAGAGCTTGCCTTTAACTAAGCGGCCTCCGATTCCCTTTACCTGATAGTTGTACTGCGGCATTAAAGACCACCCTCCACCAGATAGGACCTCGCCAAAGCAGGATCAATAATCCCCTTCTGCATAAGCTCCTTAATTGATGCATCCAAGGTGTGCATCCCTTGTGCGCGACCGGTCTGCATCACGCTTTTAATTTGATGCACCTTCTCCGTACGAATCAAATTGGCAACTGCTGGCGTATTAAGCAATATTTCAGTTGCGGCAATTCTTCCCGAGCCGTTTGCCTTCGGAAACAGTCTTTGGGAAATGACCGTGACGAGTACCGAAGCAAGCTGTGACCTGATTTGGCCTTGCTGATGGCTAGGAAATGCATCAATGATGCGATCAATCGTCTGCGGTGCATCTGTCGTATGCAGCGTTGCCAGAACGAGGTGACCTGTCTCCGCAGCGGTAACCGCAGCAGAGATTGTATCTAAATCTCGCATCTCGCCAACAAGAATAACGTCCGGATCTTGCCTTAGCGCTGCTCTCAGCCCTTTGGCAAAGCTTCTCGTATCACTGCCAACCTCGCGCTGGTCAATAATGGAAGATTCGCTCTTATGCACATACTCAATCGGATCCTCCAACGTAATGATATGCTTCTTCTGGGTCCGGTTAATATAACTGATAAAGGCTGCAAGCGTTGATGATTTGCCGCTGCCAGTCGGTCCAGTTACCAGAATTAATCCTTGCGGCTTATTAGAAAGCGGCGCAATCATCGACGGAAGCTGAAGCAGCTCCAGACTCGGAACTTGCGAAGGAATCATTCTTGCAGCAATACTTACTTTTCCTTGTTGGCGATAAATATTGATGCGGTATCTTGAATACTCGGGTATATCAAAGGAAAAATCGACCTCTCCCGCTTCCTTGAATTGCTCCATCTGTTCAGATCTTAATATAGAAGCTGCCATCTCATCTGCTTCGATATCCAGAATTGCTTGGTGCACGGTTGGAATGAGGCTGCCATTGATTCGAAGCGTAGGTGGCGATCCGACTGAAATGTGAAGATCGGATGCTTTCTGTTCATGAGCTAATTTGAGCAAATCTTTTAATTTATTATTTTCGGACATATTACCAACCTCCGCTTAATGTGCCACCGTCTCGCGCAGCACTTCCTGCAGCGTCGTAATTCCGCGGGTCACTTTCTCCAAACCATCATCCATAAGCCCAATCATTCCCTGCTTAGATGCTGAATCTCGCAGCTGCTGGACGGATGCGCCGTTTGTAATAAGCTCACGCATTTCATCATCAACATTCAACACTTCATGTATGGCTACCCTGCCGCGATACCCTGTATTGCTGCAGCTTCCACAGCCTTTGCCGCGATACAGCTTGTCCACCTCAACAAAACGGTTTTTCAGAAAAATGCGTTCTTGATCCGTTACATTGTATTCGACTTTGCATTCTGTACAAATCCGCCGTACAAGCCGCTGGGCAACTACGCCTACTAGAGAAGAGGAAATCAGATAAGGTTCTACTCCCATATCACGGAATCTCGTGATCGTGCTTACAGAATCATTCGTATGAAGCGTCGACAATACAAGATGTCCGGTTAAGGATGCGCGGATCGCTATTTCAGCCGTTTCACTGTCCCGTATTTCTCCTACCATCACCACATTCGGATCCTGACGCAGTATTGACCGAAGACCAGCAGCGAAAGTAAGACCTATATTCGGAGTTACATGTACCTGATTGATGCCTTCCAGCTGATACTCAACTGGATCTTCAATGGTAATGATATTCGTATCTTCCCGATTGAGATGCTGAAGTCCTGAATAAAGCGTTGTTGTCTTACCACTACCGGTAGGCCCCGTTATGAGTAAAATACCATACGGCCGATCTATCATATCTCTAAACAGCTGCATATTATGCGGATTAAAACCAAGCTGGTCGATCGCTTTGACGCCTGTGCTTAAATCCAATACCCGGAGAACGATTTTTTCCCCATGAATAGTTGGCAATGAGGATACGCGTATGTCTACGGCTTTGAAATCCACCTTCATTTTTATGCGCCCATCCTGAGGAAGCCTGCGTTCCGCAATATTGAGCTTAGCCATAATTTTCAGCCTAGCCGTAATAAAGCCTTGCATTTGTTTAGGGACCGTTCTTTCGGTTCGCAGCACTCCGTCAATTCGATAGCGAATCGATACATGCAGTTCACTCGGATCAACATGTATGTCAGAAGCTCTAAGCTGCACAGCCTGCTGAATCATTTGGTTGACAAGCCTAACAACTGGCGAATCTTCATCGGTTATTTCCGTTTCGCTGATCTCATCCGAGTTAGAGAGATCCACCATCATCTGATTCATCGAATCCTGCAAGCCATAATGACGAGCAATTGCACGCTGCAGCTCGTCTCTGCTGGAGATGGCCGGCTCTATTCTAAAACCTGTACTCATCCGTAATTCTTCAATTGCAAAATAGTCAAGCGGATCAGCCATCGCCACCATTAATCTTCCGCCATCCTTCTGCAGAGGAATGGCTTGATAGCGTCTTGCCATGCTTTCAGGAATGATTTGAGTTATCGACGGATCAATTTGATATTTAAACAGGCTTACGTGAGGTATGCCTAACTGAAATTCCAAAACCTCTATTAATTGCTGTTCCGTTATATATCCGTGCGTAATGAGCAAATCTCCCAGCTTTTGCTTTGTCTTGCTTTGCTCCCGCAGTGCCTCTTGAAGCTGTTCTTCTGAGATTAGCAAACTATCAACAAGTAAATCGCCCAATCTTTTCTTAATGGTTGCCATCGGCTCAACTCCAATCCCAGTATGCAAATATAGGCATTTGATTATATTCCATAGCCCCAATTGCATATATGGGGGATAAATCGGAAATTGTTGATTTTTATACTTATTTTTACAATAATTTCGCTTGTTTTTCTTGCATCATTTACCAATGTCACTTAAACTGATTATAGCGCAATTACCGCAAAATACAACAGCATTCGAGCATTATTTAGGTACTTGGAATCATATAAAAACACAATTTAGGAGGAATGTATGATGAGAGTTTCATTTCTCAAAAAAAGAGTTGCAGTCCTATTATCAGTCACCTTATTAGCAATGATTTTCACATATATCGGAACGAAACCGGATCAGGTAAAAGCTGCCGTAAATAATAGTGCAGTAACACTGAGCGTTGATTCAAAATATGTCTCTGACAGTGCAGGTACAGTTAGCGCTAATAGCAGCGACTTTTTTTTCAATGAGCTGTTTGAATTAGAAGACCACAAAAATGAAATCTATTCGATCAAGTCCAAGCTCACAGGCAGGTATCTGTCTTACAAGTCAGGAAATCTAATAAAACTATCTTCAGTCGATAAGGCTTCTCCTGATAACACTGAGAAATTCAAAATGACAAAAAATAATGATGGAACGGTATCTTTTTCTACTATTTCATCCAACCCGACTTATTTGGGCGTGTGGTCGAACTCTTTATATACCATCTTCACTAACATCAATTCGAGCCAAAAATTCACTCTCACTACAAGAGCGCTCCGTCCTACCGTAAACGTTCTTGAAATTACGGAGTCTGGCAAGTCAGATTTAACGAATATTATTGGCGGCACATCCCTTATTACCATTAAAACCTTAAGCATGAAACAATTTGTCGCCTCACGTGAACAATTAGATGGCAAATACGATGCCGTTTATATCGGGAAGGGTAATTATAAAATCAATCTACCCGCCCAGAGCTCTACGCCTGCGGATCACAAAACCGCCGACATCCAAAACGACATTACTCAATTAAAAGCAACAGAAATTATAAAAAACTTTGTGGACAAGGGTCTTCCAGTGATCCTTTATAGCGACTCGGGTAATACAATAAAGGGTATTGAGTCCCAAGCAGATGTTGGGGGTCGAAAGGGAATTTTAAAGAGTAACTTTGCTCTTTATAATGTTACGGGCTCAAAAAGAGATAACGTTATATTTGTCAATAACACCCAGATTTCTACTACAGACGCATTCGTCGCAAAAATTAACTTACTCGAAAAAGGCAACCTAAGACCATTGCTTACCGTGAATGAGTTCCCTACCGCTTATACCGCAACGTCTACAAAAAAATATGTGCCTGGCGACACTATCACATTTAAATATGCCGTTGATAATCTAGGTGATGTCAGTAAAAAAACAGTTGATATTAACTTATATATAGGGAATGACCCTGCCCTCCCTTTCACTGCTGAACATTTAGTGTCTACACAAAGAGTAACTGATAATACGGGAACGCTAACCTACAAGCTTCCTCAAGGCTACTCCGGTCTTCAATATTGGAGACTCGAGCTGTCCGATTTCAACAGTCCGCTTAAAGACATTAAATCAGGAGTATATCGTTTTGAAGACCAGCGGATCGATATTAAAGTGCTGCAAGTATTGCCTAACAACAACTCAAACAGCAATCTTAATAATACAAATAATTTAAAATCTCAATATTTGAATCCTACAACAGGCGATAAACTTAATGCCTATAGCATTAAAGTCGATACCATGTCGATAACGGACTTTAATTCAACGGGATACCAGACGCTAAACGGAAAGTACGATATGCTGATTTTTGGTTTTACAGATGAGTACAACAACTATGCTCCAATCAATGATGCAGCAACAGCCGCAGTTCAGAAATTTATAAGTACAGGCCAAAGCGTTATGTTTACTCATGACACCATCTATAAAAATTCGAACAGCCAAAGCCAAAACTGGTTAAACAAATTTCAAGCGATAACAGGACAAATCGCTCCTTATACGAATATGGGCTATGGTGCTCCAATCACTACCACTAAAACAGAAAAAGTAAATGATGGTCTTCTAACACATTTTCCATTCCTGTTAAAAGATGATACACAAGTAGCTACAACACATAACCAGTACTTCACGCTTGATTTAGAGGACCCGACGGTCATTCCTTGGTATAACATGACGGATGCTACTTATCGAACTCCAGGGGACAGCTGGAATCATTATTACACCTACTCTAAAGGAAACGTGACCTATTCCGGATCAGGGCATACCAATACCAATTTCCCTGATTGGGAGCAGCAGTTATTCGTCAATACGATGTATAGAGCATTTATGGGCTCCAATCATGCACCTCAATTAACCGTTTATAGCCCGATTGAATACAGCCAAGCATCGAATAATTTTATACCGTCATACTTAGACCTGCTTATTAACTATAAAGTTGATGATTTCGATTTGAATGATCGAGAGCTTAAAACATCCATTAATCTCATTTACGATGGGAAAACCGTTCCGATCCTTACAAACGAAAAAGTGATGACAGGCTCTACTATTAATAAATCTGTAGCCAATCCCCTTCCAGAAGGCGGAATGATGCAGGTTCAAATTACGGCCAAAGACTCACAAGGCGCAGAAGTAATCAAAGTCATTAACGTAAAAGTAGTCAAAGTGACGTCTAATTTAGAATTAAATCGTACGGTATCCAGCAATGTAGTTGATGGTACGATTGAAACGAAAAAGGCCGCAACGTTTACTTATACGCTAACGCCAAAGCCTATTCAAAAAACTGATGCATTGGCCGATGACAGAATGATCATTACCAGTCTGAAATTCACTGAAAAATTCCCAGCTAATCTGGAAATAGGTACCCTTCCTTCTGATTTCAGCAAGAGCGGCACTTTATCTTCCGGATATACGGTAACGGGTACGTTAAAGGATATCAAATATACGTTGACGGGGAATGCGTACACCGCCAATCCAGTAAGCTTCGCGATACCGGTGACGCCAGACAAGGACGATTCCTATTCCTTATTAAATGCTTCATTAGATTATAAAGATGTTGGTGAGCAAGCTTCGAGAAAGCTGCAGTTTCCATCTTACATTTTGAAGTCCATCACTAAAATCACATCTGTCAAAATCAATAACAAAACGATTTTAGTTGGTGATACACAACTAATGCTACCTACATTCACACCAGCAGAAGCGACAAATAAGCAGCTCATTTGGCAGTCTAATCGCCCTGACATTGTTTCGGTCAACAGCAGTACTGGCATTATTACAGGTGTAGTACCAGGCACAGCAACCATTACAGCTGAAACAACGGATGGAAGTAAACTAACCACTAGCGCTGTAGTAACTGTTATCAGGCCTGGATTGAACATCATAGGTTCCGACCGTGTTGCTGTTAACGAATCCATTAACCTAACTTCAAGATTGATTACAGCCGATTATGAGCAAATCCAGACTTACAGCTGGAACATTACACCGAGTAACGGAATCGCAAGCCTGAGCACAGCAACAAGCAACGCGACAAACGTTCAAGGTATTGCATCAGGAGTAGCAACAATAACGCTTAAAGTCACTACCAATCAATTGGATTCTACAAACAAATATAGAGAATATACCGTATCGAAACAGATTACAGTATATAAGAAAGTGTCTTTACTTGATTTGGAAGGCACTACCCTTTTATTAAATGAGAGCAAGCAGCTTAAACACACTATTGAACCATCAGACGCAACTGATAAACGAGTGACATGGAAGTCAAGTGATGCCAATATTGTATCTGTTGATTCCAACGGTGTAGTTACTGGAAAAAATATCGGTCAAGCAACTATTACGGTTGCCACTACTGATGGCAGCGGACTGACCAAGGATGCAGTCGTTACCGTCAGCATGCCATCGCCTGTAATTTCTGGACCAAGCAGTGTTGAATTAGGCACACAGATCGATTTATCGGCGTATACGCCTGCATCAGGCAATGATCCGATTGAGTCCGTCATTTGGAGCATTGTAGAAGGAGATACAAATGGTAAGCTCATTACGCCTTCTCGTACTTCAGCCAAGTTGAAGGGTATCAAAGCTGGTACGGTGAAAGTTATGCTTACCATCAAAACGAAGAGTAATCGGACATATACCTCTAACACATTAGACATAACGGTTAATTCGGTTACGCTTAAACTGCAACAGTCTAAAAAGATTGACCCTGGAACAAGCGCCAATCTATGGAATGAACTAACCTCCTTGCCTACGATAGGCAAAACGAACATCAAAGACTCTCTCAAATGGACGAGCAGCGATCCTTCCATTGTAAGTGTTAATGAAACGACGGGAGAAATAAAAGGCATAAAACCGGGGTCGGCGGAAATTACGGTATACTATGAACATGATAATAGAGTGCGAGATGTTATCACGATTATCGTCAACCGTCCCTTAGATCCCGTCACACCAGGCACAGGCAACAGCGGTAAAGGCAAATACTAATCCTCCCAACCTCCGAGTGCACAAGATGCGCTCGGAGGTTTTTTTATTAATAAAAAAACCCCCTCTGAGCAGCCATACATCGCTCAAAGGAGATTTCATAAGCTTTATTTTTCTAGTTTTCTGTTCCCAATCATTACGCTAATTTGTTTCACCCGCGGAAGTCCGGAATATTGGTCCTCAAAAAAGTCATCATTATAGTCGATTATAAATCGTGAATTTAATTTGCTTACGTTGGTTTGTAATGTATTAAAGTTTATTTTTCCGCCAGCTATATCTTCCGTTACATTTCCTAGAACGGCATTAATAGTTAGTTTGCCTTTAGCGAAAAATCCACCGTTTAACCATAAGGTAGAACCAACCCCATACAATTCTGCTTCACCATCTGTATAGAAGAACGCATCAAGCCTATTTTGAATTATATTGCCACCTGCATATTCACCAAAGTTCGTAAAAGCATCAAAGCGATTCAACAATATGTCCGCTTTCGAAATAAGTACTAGCTGCTTGGTCTTCCCATTTTCCTTTATTCCTTTTATTTCAGCATCCTGAACAATGGTAGCTGGTGTTGACGAGCCTATCCCCAGACAAAATATGGTGCTGTCTACTTTAATTTTTTTTCCTCTTATATTCACGTTACCCGTAACCAATATATTAGCCTTAATATTCAACTCATCAGTCGATAGATTATCGATAATCAAATCTCCGTTTACGATAAACCATTTATCAGAAGCCTTTGCCTCATTTCCATAAAGCAATTGTTTATAAATAACTCCATCAAGAGTCAAATTACCATCAAATATGATCGATTCTGAATTTTTCGAATTAAATATGCTTATATATTTATTGTATAGATCTAATTCGGTATTATATTTATTTACTTCCGTCTCATTATCCCAATCCGGAAGTGCAGGCTCACTTCGAGGAGCTACTCTTTTTACACCATATTTAGAAGACAATTGATTTATAAATGGCTCCACATTATGAACATTAAATACAGCTTTAAGGCTATCACGGGTCCCGATTCCGTTTCCAGCTGCTATAGCAGCCTTGTCTAAGAAGGATTCTTCAACATTAATCGAGATGAACTTGCTGGAATCTTTAATATTAATATTTTCATATGTGATGCCAAGCAAATTTTGAAGCTCATTTTGATCATTCATTGAAATTGACTCGTAGTCAGCCAGCACTTCATCGTAATATTTTATTGCTCTTGCTGAACTAACAAAAACACCGCCGTCTATTTTAGGATATTGAGTCGATTGCTCCAGATTTTTTGAATTATACATATATTTCGCCTTATTATCGAGCAACAGCTCATGACCAGCATATATATTCCCTAATCCATAGGCAGCGCCATTAATAATGACATCCTGCTCAGATCCAAAAGCATATTGTAAAAATTCGGGATAGGAATCGATCAATACATTTTGAACAAGCTTTCTCTTCACACCATTGACAGTTGCTTCAGAGGTTAAGGTCAATGTATAGCGCTGCTCATTACTGCCTTTAACGATTGTGATATCTTTCAATGCAGCATTAGCACCACTAAGCTCTGTACTCGTATTTTTGCCGGTCAAGGGATTGGCGTTATTTTTCAATTCGTTCATATAATCACTTAGTTCCTCAAGGCTTATATCGTCTTTTCCATCATATTTCATAACTATATTCGTTACGGCTTCATTTAATGTTTTCTCTGCTAAATGAAGACTTTGAACATCGTTTTCCCTTGTCTCCGTACGCGCAGCACCGCCAAGACTAGCGCCTAGTATGGCAACGCCAAGTAAAACAAATAGCATCATCATGAATATAACGAGAAGTAGCGCATAGCCGCGTTCATTTCGGATCATGACGTCTCTCCTAAAAACCAAATTTACTTTCTAATTTTAACTGATGCAATTTTCCGCTATAGGTTTGGTTTAATACAAGCATTATTTCAATGAGACCGCTTCTGCAGCCGGCGCCGGGTGTTTCACATACTAATTTTATCGAGGATTCATCCGAAACTTTCGACTTAATAGCGATTACACCCTGCTGTACATGCATACTTCCATTTTCAAAATAGATTTTCTCTGCACTAGCAGACTCTTTTTCATTCTCTATTAATTGAATACCGTTAGTGCCTAGAGAACGTACCATCTGGGGAGCAATCGTATATAAATCATTAATAACGGATGACATAAGCAAATCTGCTTCATCCCGAAGAGAATTTTCAACCTCAATTTTGTTGTAGGTGTTTAATCCGAATGTAATAACCGAATAAATAAGTCCGCCAAAAATGGCGATCAAGGCCATTGCGGCAATAAGCTCGATTAAGGAGATGCCTTCCTCGCCCCCAAGCTTCTTAACGTATCTTCTCATTCGTTATATATCCCTCCACCATTGTGACTTCGCGCTTATTTCGACCGCCTTCGACAGGCTCTACTTGAACGTTAATGGGGAGCAAATAATTAGACATTTTTTCACCGAGATCTTCCTTTAAATTTTCCTGATACTCGATTTCTATTTTGTAAGTAATGCCATTCACAACAGGGTTAAGAATCGCGAATAATTGATCCCCGTTTGATACTAGTTTTTGCAATTCAAGAGAGCAGCTTGTGGCATCGCAGGATATTTTTTTGTTCTCGGGATTGTCAAAATAAGCTTTAATAGTTTCAAAATTTTGTTTTTCCATGTAAAAAAGCGTGTTGCGCGCTAGATTGATCATAACCGTCTTATTCTGGTTGCCTTTGGCATAGGAAAGCGCATTGGTAAAAAAAGAAGTCATTGCAAGCGCTACAACCGATAGGATCACAAAAGCGGCCAATACCTCTATTAACGTAAAGCCAGCTTCATTCGCTGCTCTCTTTTTCATTGTCATATCGCTGTCACCTGCTTTTCTTTAACCAATAAATCGGTATGATTTTCCTTTTTCTATCCTTTCATTTTACTATAGAAGAAATTATTAATCTATCATAAAAGAACAGCATTCGACTTCATACGCCAAGCAATAAGCCAAACGGTTCATTTTTTTCCTCCCATCATCTTGTGCTATACTTTGGATATGGAACAGTGGAAAAAAAATCTTATTGTGTTGTGGTTCGGGCAGTTTCTAGTCATGGCTGGAATGACAATGATCATTCCTTTCTTAACGCTTTATTTGCAGTTTGATTTAGGGCTTAGCGACTCACATGAGATTAGCATTTGGGCAGGCCTTATTTTTGCCGGAAATTTCGTTACCTCATTTATTTTCCAACCGCTATGGGGTAAGCTGGCAGACCGTTATGGTCGAAAAATGATGCTGCTGCGCTCCGGCTTCGGAATGTCGATCGTTATGGTACTGATGGGCTTTGCTACAAATCCGTGGCATTTGCTGCTGCTTCGTATGCTGAATGGTACGATCTCCGGATTTAATCCCGCATCGATCGCACTGATTTCAGCGACAACACCCAAGAAGAACATGGGCTTCGCTATGGGCACGATTCAGTCTGGCGGTATTGCCGGCACGATTCTTGGACCGCTTATTGGAGGCTTGCTTGCTGATTCGATCGGTTTTCGTCCCATTTTCTATTTAACTGGCGGTTTCATCTTTGCTGCATCACTGCTAGCTCTATTTGTCGTAAAAGAACCCTTTGACCGAATGAAAGCAGCTGCGCGTGAATCGATATCGGTCATCGCCGGCTTCCGGCAGCTCAGTCATATCCCGGAACTCTTGTCATTGTTCGCGGTCACCTTCCTCATCCAATTCGCGATGATGAGTCCGATGACACTAATTCCGCTTTATGTTCAGGAGCTGCACGGCACGACCGCAAATCTAGCTTTCTTCGCCGGCTTTGTCGGCTCGGTAACCGGTATCTCCAATCTTGTCGCATCACCTCTGCTTGGCAAGCTAAGTGATCGTATCGGCGCTGAACGTGTGCTTGGCGTCTCCTTAATTGGCGCTGCGCTTGCCTTCATCCCTCAGGCACTTGCTGGAACGGTATGGCAACTGCTAATCGCTCGCTTCGTGCTCGGCATCTTCCTCGGCGGCCTCATTCCTGCGGTGAACGCCTTGATTCGTCGGTATACGCCAGATGGGATGGAAAGCCGCGCATACAGCTTCAACACCAGCACGCTCAGCCTTGGCAATATGATCGGGCCGATAACTGGCGGCGCCTTATCAGCCTGGATCGGCCTCCAGGGCCTGTTCATCTTATCTGCCGTTATGCTTAGCGCCAATGCAGTATGGGTATGGCAAACGCTGCTGCGCAAGCGGCCAGGCAAACCAAAAAAACGTGCTGGAGATTAATAATCTCCAGCACGTTTTTTATGAATTCGGACTGGTTGCTGCCTCTACTTTCTGCTCAGCAAGAACCGATGGTAAAGATTGAGTAGTATATCGTTATCCCTAGAAACTGTCAATCCCCCAAAATAATACTTCAGATACCGTCTTTCCATCTATTGGAGCATTAATATTTTTAAACATGTCCACCAATTCTTCTGTGCTCTGTATTACTGTTTCTCCCAATGTAATAGGATTGATAAGCATATACATATTGCTTCCATTGCTCTCATAACTTTCGACTTTCATTCTTGAGCGAATTAAGCTTTCGAACTTCACATCCGCATCTTCCTTGTTCATCATGGAACAAAGTTTGCTAACCGCCTGGTCGAAGATGTCTTCATAAGCTAGAAGCACACAAAATTCATCTACAAGAATACAACCGTCATGATATTGGAAACATAAGTATCCTATAATTTCATCACGCTCATTCTCAATTACCCACAAGTTTCGTCCTTCCATCTTCACCCAGAATCTCCAATAATAATCGTCACCCCTGACAAATGGGCCGTTTAATCTTTCAGAATATTCCTTGTATATGGCTTTTAAATAGGGAATTTCATGATCATAGTCTACGGGCCTTAAGCGATGTACCAGTTCATCCCGCCCCGCTGCCTTAGAAACTTGTCTATAGGTTGTTGTTTTCATCCAGCCCAATCTGCTGTAAATTCCAGCCGTTCCGCGCAGCATCGAGATATGAATGCCGCGCTCTTTCATTTGCTTTATGGCCTCTTCGAGCAGGCGATTTGCCAGTCCTTTACCTCTATGTTCCAGTATCGTGCTGACCTCGCCAATTCCACCGACCTTCATTTCTTTTCCGAAAAAATATGCCTTCCTGTAGAAGATCCTTACCGTACTTAATATGCAATTATTCTCAACAGCTACAAGAATGCCTTCCAAATCCCGATTTGGGTCCATATAGAAGTGGTTGATAAATACCCCTTTCAGAACAGGATTGTCAATTCCGTCGCTAAAAACATGAACGCAGTGTTCAAACCAAGCATCCAATTCTTCATACCTCAACGATCGAAACTCAATCAATTGTATACCCCCTAATCATTCAAAATTGATAAATCCGGATTCCATTCCGGATTCCTTATTCCAAGCCACTCGTGAATGGCGAGCACAATTAGATTCCAGCCGAATATGCGGTGCTGAGCGGAATCTCCTCGATCTCCCGAAAGTGAAAGATATTCTCTGCTAAGCGGATTTTCAGAATCAAAATGAAGCTCGGCATCCAACCTTTTTTTCATGAGTTCGTCCGCTTTGCTCCACCCATGGTATTTTCCTACTGCAAGTGCGACATACTGCTTACGCAGCCAGCTTCCACCGTTAGCATAGGTGCCGGGTTTCCAGTAAAGATCGTCGTTGAAAGGATTTACTTCTTTGCTGAAGAAAGTTCCGTCAACCTTGCATATGTTAGGCATTAATCCCTCAGGGGATACCGGGTATTTTTCCAATGTATTGATGACCATTTCATCATCAAGCATCGAACGTTCGAATATATAAGTACTTAGAAATTCCGGTTCAAGATCGATGTTTGCGACTATTCCTATTGCGTCTCCATTTTCACCAAGCGTATTATCAGGAAAGCTGTGAATGAACTTACCTTCTGAACCATACTCCGCATAATAGCCCCTATACGCATCAACAGCTGCTTGTACGTATTCCTCGGAAATGTCTGCACCAAGCTCTTTGGCAGCCATTAAAGCTACAGCATAATACCCCTGACTTGAAGCAAATCTACAAGGACGTCCCTGCAGCATCACATCCATCGCCGATTGCGGGTTGTTAGTCTTGATAACACCATCTCCGTCGGGATCAAACTTTTGTCTGATGTGTGTTGCGATCTCGTGTACTTTCTTCATATCCGGCTTACTGCCGAATCGTTTTCGGTTAAGATAGCTCCATAAAAGATAGAGGTAAGGAAGTTCATTATCTGAATGCTCAATACTTCCGTGATATGCGGTAATAATGTTGTCAACGGATCCCTGTTCATTCATCGTCTCTCCAATGCGTCTCAAAATATTTTCATTGAGGAACGCATCCTGAGTACCATTAAGAATCCAAAATACATCACGGAAATACATCTCGAAATATAAAGTGCTCGGTACCACCATTGGTTCATCTATACCGGGCTCCGTTACCCAAGTTAGCATTTTGAAGTCAGCATAAAGAATCTTTTCCAATTCGCTTCCCTTGAAGCCCAGACCTTCCGCAAGGTTTACCTGACTTTTCAGTTTAACATTTCGTGCTGTAGCCTCACTGTCTTCGGCAAAAATCAATACAGTGCGAACGAGTTCCTTTCCCTGACGAAGTTCATGCCATGGGAGGGGTATTGGGGAAGCCTCGAAAATCCGGATATTTCTTGTTTCGATCTCATTGGATTCTTCGAAAAAAAGCGTATAATATCCATCTTCCGGAAGTTCGTTTGAACGGCCGACAAACGACAGCCATTCCTGTGTCACAACGGAATATACATTATCATCATTGATCTTATCTATACGATTTCCTTTTGAATCAATGAGGTTAACCGGTCCCCCTCTTTTTTTGCCCCGGCATTCCATGGCTAATGTATATCGGTATCCACGCCGACCAAAGAAAGTACATCGACGGTCGGATTGTTCCTTGATTTCGAACGGAATTCCGACATTGCCGTACAATTCACCCAGAGTGAGTGTTACATGATGCTTGCCTTCACTGCGTTCTTCTTGCGTCGCAGTCCGCAGGAGCGCCGGATCCGTTATTTGTATGGTTGCAGTGTTCCCATGGCTCGTACGGCGCCAAGCAAGGCGGCTCCACTTGTTCTTCCATCCCGAATCGGTAAGTAGGCCGACCATTATGCCGCTTTCATCGACAAATCCTGCTGCTGGAAATACATCATCTGTAAGAACACCGTATGCTGGTCCACCGGTATGGTCCTTTTGGTCGAACGACCAGTAAGAACGGGGGGCAGCGCTTGGTTCGAGTGAGTTTTTCAGCGAGATATAGAGGCGCGGAATATCATTCTGAAACAGACGAATTGTTTTTTTTATGACCCGATCCGTTACCTGTTCATAAGTGACTTCAATGTCAAGATCAGTCGTATAGAGAGGTAGTCGTGATTTCCCGCGCAAGATCAGCTTCCCCTCTTTTTCAATCGCCTCTTCTGCTTTCCAGGATGCTATTTCAAATCGATCTGCCCGATCTCCGTTCTCAAGGAGAAGATTTAATTCACCGCCGCAATTATGCCTTGCAAGTAACGTTTCGCCATATAAAAGCTCGGTTGAAAACCCTTTATTAATATCACCATTCAAACGAAATGAAAATAATTTTTGCATACTGTTTCTACCTTTCACGAAAAATCATTTATGAATTGAATTGCTTTGGAGTCCATCGTTTCCACTCTCAATTCTGTTAATCAATTCGTAAGCACTTACATGAAATATTTTAGTTCGCTTATTAATTGAAGTCAATTAAAATTAACAATAATATTTTTCTCTTTATCCCAAATTATTTGGTAATTTATATGAATTAATTTAATAACTAAAATTTATTGACTTGTTACTTAAAGTTTTATTATATTTATAGAAAGTAACTACTTCTTTGTCAGGAGATTCTTATGAAAAAACAAAAGGTAACGTTGGAAACCATAGCAAATAAACTCGGTGTTACAAAGGTTTCTGTTTTTAAAGCACTTAAAAACCAACCTGGTGTTAGTGATGCATTGAGAGAAAGAATAGTTCGTGCAGCACAGGAATTGGGTTATATGAATAAAAGCGAGAATGAAAAACTGACTATCACAAAACTCGGCTTTCTCGTTACTAAACGATTTTTCCTCGACACGGATAATTTCTATACGCTTATTTATTATTTTCTAGAAAGAGAATGCGCTCAAAACAATATCAACATATCTTTATATATTCTCAACTCTGAAGAGGAAGAAATGGGAGTCCTACCATTCAATTTCCAACAAGAGCAACAATCCTTAAACGGTCTGTTTATTGCCGGAGAAATATCTAAAAACTACATTAAAGAAACCATTCTAAAAACAAAAATTGCTACTGTAGCGATAGATTTTCATGATACAGATTTGCCGATCGACTCGATTGTCACCGATAATTATTTATCAGGCTACACAATAACTCAGTACTTAATTAACATGGGCCATCGGGATATTGGGTTTGTAGGTGACCCACACTATACGGCAAGCGTCATGGACCGATTCTGCGGCTACTATAAGGCACTTATTCAACATCATTTGGAATATCACAAGGAATGGCACTTGATCAATAACGACATAAACAGTACCTACGAAATGGATTACACGATTCCTCAGTCACTCCCTACCGCATTCGTGTGTCATTGCGATATGGCCGCCTATAAGCTGATGATTAAGCTTCAATCAAACGGTATTTCCGTTCCGAATCAAGTTTCGATCATCAGCTTTGATAATACGGATCTAAGTCAGAATATAAGTCCAAAACTTACAACAATGGACATCAACAAGAAGGACATGTCGTCAAAAGCACTGAATTGCATGCTCCACCGTTTAAAAAATCCTGACCTAGACCCTCAAAAAGTTATCGTTAATAATCAACTTGTAATACGTGATTCAGTAGCAGAATATCCGTACGGATGATCACGGTACTGCCTTACTCACTTGACTCATTGGCACTGTGCCATTCACAAAAACACCCTTAGAGCCTAGCCGACATCAATGTCGGCCAAGTCTAAGGGTGTTTGAGAGTTGACGTATTATTTAACGATTGCGATAGCTAGTCCGTCATAGCCAGGCAGCACCGTGCTTTGCAAACGGTCATCCGAGGCGATCGTTTCATTAAAAGAACGAACGGCTCGAACGGATGGTCCCGCTTTGGCTGGATCTGTTGTTCTGCCGCGAAGCAAAATATTATCGCCTACGATTATTGCACCAGGCTCTGCTAGCTCAATTGCATAATCCAAATATACGGGATAGCCTTCTTTATCGGCATCAATAAAGAAAAAATCAAAAGTTTGCCCTGCGCTTTTGAGCTGAGCCATGCTTTGCTTCGCATCCCCGACCATATACTGTACCTTGTCGCCAAGTCCGGCCGCTTCCATATGCACCTGAGCGAGGTCCGCATACTTCTGCAGCAGCTCAAGCGAGAGCAAGCTGCCACCTGCTTGCAGTCCGCGTGCCAAGCAAATGCCGCTGTATCCGCCGAGCGCACCGATTTCCATTATCTTCTTCGCGCCGGACATCGCCACAAGCATCGTGAGCAGTCTGCCATAGCCGTCCGCAACCGAAATATCCGGCATGCCGTTGGCTGCTATCCCCTCTTTTGTACGTTCCAAATCGGCATCTTTGCCGTATAGCGAGTCCACATATTGTTCATCCGTTAGCATAATTCTTCTCTCTCCAATTTTACAGTTTGTAAAAACAACCTAGTTTGTCCTATACTTGATTGTATGTTTTTGTTCGCAATGATACAAGAGACTGCTTCTAAAGCAGATTTTTGCTATCGTAAAGTATAAATGAAAAGAGAGTGTACAATGGAAAAATTACAGCTAATCGCAACTGCTCCGATGGGGCTTGAGGCGGTTGTCGCACGCGAGCTGAAGGATTTGGGTTATACGGATTTGCAGGTGGAAAACGGACGTGTCAATTTCACGGGTGGTCCTATCGATATTTGCCGTACCAATCTGTGGCTGCGGACAGCGGGAAGAGTTCTTATCAAAATGGGTGAGTTCCCTGCGACAACGTTTGAAGAACTCTTCGAAGGTACAAAGGCGCTGGACTGGCCGACATGGATTCCAAATGACGGAGAATTTCCGGTCAATGGCCGTTCGCAGAAATCGCAATTAACGAGTGTTCCTGCCTGCCAAAGCATCGTAAAAAAAGCTGTCGTCGACAAAATGACAGACCGTTACGGCACGGAATGGTTTCCGGAGAACGGAGGACGTTACGTTATTGAAGTGACGCTTATGAACGACCATGCTATGCTTACGCTTGATACGACTGGAGACGGCTTGCATAAACGGGGCTATCGCAAAGTAGCCACCGAAGCCCCAATTCGGGAAACGATGGCAGCAGCGCTTATACAACTCAGCCGTTGGCGCCCGGAAAGGCCGTTATATGATCCTTTCTGCGGGTCAGGAACGATATTAATTGAAGCTGCCATGATTGCATGGAATATTGCACCAGGACTTCGGCGAAGCTTTAATAGCGAAGGATGGCCGCTTATTCCTAACGAGCTCTGGGATGAGGCTCGCGATGAAGCGTTCGATCTGGTTAAAGATGATATTCCGCTTCAAATCGCAGGCTCGGATATTGATCCTGGCGCTATTGAAATTGCAGAAGCTGCGATCAAGAAAGCTGGCTTCGGCAAAGAAATCAAGCTTTCTGTTCAGCCTGTTGCGAAAGTTAAGCTGCAGGGTGATTACGGGGTTATCATTACCAATCCGCCATATGGGGAACGGCTAGGTGATGATGTGCAAGCGGAAGCTGCGCTGCGTCAATTCGGCTTGACCGCCCTGCATTATCCGACTTGGTCATATTTCGCAATTAGTCCAACAACAACGATTGAGACTTATTTCGGCAGACCAGCCGATAAGAAGCGCAAGCTTTTTAATGGACGCATTGAATGTAACTACTTCCAATTTTTTGGCCCGCTTCCCCCTCGTGGAAATCGGACTTAAGTTAGAAAGAAGGCCTGTTTAATTATGTTATTCAATCAACATACATGGATACGTCGCGGCATGAGTACTCTCCTTCTATGGCTGGAGCGGATTAAAGGAGTCGACTTGCTTCTGTTTGTCCTTGTCATGCTGATGAAGCTGTATCTATTTTCTAAATTTCTTGCCGTTGCCAATATGCCCATGAATCGCATTGATGCGCTTATAGAAGTGGGTTCTCTCCTGCTCGTCAGCTTTTGGACGATCTGGCTGCCTGCGCGCGGGCGAATCATTGCGCTTATTGCTTTAAATATGATCATATCCTTTGTACTGTTTGCCGATCTGGTTTATTATCGCTACTTTCAGGATTTGATTTCTGTACCCGTACTGCTTCAATTAAATCAGGTTGAATCGTTAGGCGAAAGCATCGAAACGTTGCTGCGCTGGAAGGACATTTCCTTTTTCATCGATTGGCTGTTTATGATTCCTTTTGCCGTTTATACGATTTGGCGCGGCCGCGGAGACCTGAGATATGCTAATCAGTATCGCCGCATTCCACCGGTCTGGAGAAAAGCGGTCGCTCGGATTGTACTGAGTGCTGTCCTTTTCTCTATTGGCGCATCGCTAGTGTTCACGAATGTAAATCAAGCCAATCGCACTTGGGCACAGGGTGTATTCGTTGGAAACTGGTGGAATTTATCCATTTATAATGTTACGGGTGAACTCGGCTTCCACGGCTATGACGTATATCGCTATGTGAAGCAGCACTGGCTTGATGCGGAAATGGTTACAGCCGAGCAGAAATCGGATGCCAAGGAATGGATCGAATCGCGCGGCAGTCTTCGAAAGGCGATGGAGCAGGATCCGCTGTACGGCGCTTATTCGGGCAGCAATGTGTTGATGATCCAGCTCGAGGCTTTCCAAAACTTTGTCATTCATCAATCTATTGGCGGTCAAGAAATTACGCCCAATATGAATAAGCTTATTGAGCAAAGCGCCTATTTCAGCAATTTCTCTCACCAGACGGCTCAGGGCAGAACATCGGATGCGGATTTCACTGCAAATTGCTCCCTCCAGCCTGTTGCGAATGGCTCTGTTTTTGTTCAATATGCGCCGAACGAGTTCGACTGTTTACCGCAAACATTAAAAAATAATGATTACTTCACATCCGTATTCCATGCCTATGAGGGCGGCTTTTGGAATCGAAATACGATGTATCGAAACATGAAGTATGATCAATTTTATAGTTTGAAGCATTTTACTTTAGATGATAAGCTCGGCTGGGCGCTTAGCGACAAATCATTTTTCAAACAATCGCTTGATCTGATTTCTGAACAGAAGCAGCCCTTCTACTCGTTCCTAATAACTTTATCCAGCCATTATCCTTTTACAATGCCGGAAGCCGAGCAGACACTTAACCTTGGCGAGTTGGATGGTACGATTATGGGGGACTATCTTCAAGCCATTCATTATGTCGACGCTGCTTTGGGTGAGCTTGTTGACAGAATGAAGGCTGAGGGGTTATGGAATAACACCATACTTGTTGCCTATGGCGATCATGACAATTCAATTAAGGATTGGACGCTGTTCGAGAAGCTTTTCGACAAACCATTAAATGATCTTGAACGGGCCACTATTTTGAAGCAGGTGCCTTTCATCGTTCATTTGCCGAATGACGAGCATTCAGGCACCTATACAAATGTTGGCGGACAGCTTGATGTGACGCCAACGATTATGCATTTGCTTGGCATTTCCACTGCCGACAAGTATTTGATCGGGACTCCCTTGTTGACCGAGAAAAAACAGGACGGCAAAATGGTTGTGTTTAGAAATGGTGCTTGGACAGACGGAACGGTCTATTATATGCCATCAGGCGATAATATAATCGAGAACGGAAAGTGCTGGAATATTGCAGAAAATGCGCTTGGAGATATGAACGCTTGCAGTCATGCTGTTGAAGCCGCGCGCACTGAGCTTAATATGTCCGATCAAATCGTGATGAATGATTTAATTGATGCGTTTAAGGTGCAAAATGCAACCGAAGCGCGTGGCGGCGAATCAGAAGGCGATAATGTAGAAGCTGCAAGCGCAATGCAGTGAGCGAATACCAGAAGCAAGTAAATCCACTGCTAGGGAAAACTAATTTTAAAGCTTTATTCATAGAACAGCCGATCAGGTTTTTTACACCTGTTCGGCTGTTTTGCTTGCTGCCTGCTCCCAGCGAAATCAGGATTTCAAACTATTTACACGCTGCTTTTCAGGCAGTGCGTTGCCGAACCGGAGTAATAGTAGTTGACGTTTCCCTTAAATTTAATTATATTTATAATAAATGAACGATTCATTCATTATATTGGAGGGGTATGAAAATGACTACGAAGTGGACAGTGAAAGGAAAATATGTCATCATTACCGGAGTCACCAGCGGCATCGGTTTGGCCGCCGCGAAGGAGCTTGCGATCCGGGGAGCAAACCTGGGAATCGTAGCGCGTAATCAATCAAAAGCTAATGAGGTAGCGGCTCAACTCAAGGCCATAGCTGGGCACAACATTACGGTAGACATTTTTGTTGCGGATATGTCTTCTCAGCAGTCCATTCGCCTAGCAGCTGCGGACATTTTGGGAAGATGGCCTAAAATCGACATTCTGATCAACAATGCCGGAGCTATGTTTGTAACGCGGGAGTTAACTGTCGATGACATCGAAAACACTTGGGCGGTTAATCACCTGGCTCCTTTCCTGCTTACTAAGCTGCTCCTTGAACGATTAATGGAAAATGAACATGCACGCATAATTACGACCGCTTCTCATGGCCACAAAATGGCCAAAAAAGGAATTCGCTTTGACGACCTCAGTGCCGAGGGGTTCTATAATTTCCCGCAAAGCCTGATGGGAGGCGCTAATTTCCGCTACGGCGAAACCAAGCTCGCCAACATCATGTTTACTGCCGAATTAGGCAGGCGGCTAGAAGGAACCGGAATTACGGCTTCCTGTTTCGATCCCGGATTGGTGGCAACGAACTTTAACCAAGACAACGGATGGTTGGCCCGTTTAACTATGGCGGTGATGAAATGGTTCTCCCGAACTCCTGAGAAAGGCGCCGAAACCTTGGTCTGGTTAGCTGATTGTGACGAAATGGCTGTTTCCAATGGGAGCTACTATAAGGATATGCAAAGTATATCCCCATCCGAGGCTGCCCAGAATAAAGACAGCGCCAGACGTCTATGGGAGGTAAGTGAGGCACAGATACGAAGAAAGCAATCTCAAACAATCGGATGATGGAGAGTGAATGCATTTGAAGCAACAAAATGAATCTAGTATTGAACCTTCCTCCGATGATCGCAGAGAACAAATAAAGAATGCAGCGCTTAAAGTGTTTGCTCGACGAGGAATCGACAGAACGAAAATGAGCATGATAGCAGTTGAAGCTGGTATCAGTCAAGGTTTGTCATACCGTTATTTCAGTTCAAAAGAAGAGATCTTCACTATCCTTGTGCAGGAAGCGATAGATGAAGCGCAGGCTGCGATTAGAAATGTTCGGCACTTACCAGGTTCACCTAAGGAACAACTGAAAATATTTACCCTAAATATGATGGATGAAAGTCACAAATACTATTTTTTGTTGCTTCAACACGCGCAAACTTCGGATGAGGCACCAGTAATGGCAAAGCAAATCATCGAACAATATTCTTCGGGTGAAACTATCGAGCAGCTTGTTCCCCTGTTCATTAAGGGACAGCAAATGAGTGAATTCCGCGAAGGCGATCCTCACAAACTTTTATTCCTCTACTTCTCCGTCATAATCGGCCTTATGCTGCAGAACATTCCACTCTCCCAAGACTATTTGCAGCAAGAGATAGATAGTTTATTGAAAATTATATTGAAATAATGCTCAGGAAACTGTGGAGCTACGGGAGTTAGACGTACATGTAATATATATAAAAAATACACCCTCTAAAGTATCAGCGGTTTCCCTAATGGGTTTCTCCAATGTCTACTTTAAGGGGTGTACTTTTATTGGTATAGCTCTCTTTAGGATAAAACCTGACGTTTCCTAAATGGCTAATGCTGCGCTAGCCAGTCAAGCACCTCATCTATCGTGTTTACCGGCACGATATTCAGATCAGGGGCCGCGCTTCGGGCGGCTTGTTCTAATTGCGCCGGTACGAAGAAGACGTCGGCATCGGTGCGGCTGATTGCATATGCCTTCTGCTTAATGCCCCCAATAAGTCCAATTGAGCCGTCAGCTTCAATCGTTCCTGTGCCAGCGATCTTCAAGCCGTGAGTAACACCGCCAGGTGTCAGCTGATCGATGAAAGCCAGCGTCAACATGGCTCCATGCGAAGGTCCACCAATGTGAGCCATATAATAGTTGTAAGAAATACTGCGCGGAATGTCCAAATGAACTTTCGTTTCGACCGAAATTCCGAATACAGGACGCTCAGGGGTGTCAGCAGCGGCAACTGTCTGGATGTCCACCTGGAGATCGGCATCGCTGCGCTTGAGTGCAACCTTAACCGATTGTCCAGGCTTTACCGCTTTAGCCATATAGGCTGTCATTTCATTAATGGATTGGACAGCGTGATCGTCAAGCTTGTATATAATGTCTCCTGCCTCTAATACAGAATCTGCTGGACTATCCTTCACTACAGCAATTACTCTTACACCTTCCGCGGTTATTCCGCCTCCGACCCCCGCCTTCTGCATGGCCAATGCAGCAGCGACGCTATTCGCATCCGTCTTCATCTGGACGACCTGCGTATATGTTTCTGTAAGAGGCGGCTCGTCCTCTGGTGTTTTCTCAAATATATAGAAAGGAAACATCTTCGCATACAGCCAATCGGCTGCTACTGCAGGTCTGTCAAACACTAGCACACCGTTCACCGTTCCCCCGCTTTGGCCCCCCTCGACATGAGCGTAGCGATTCAAATTCAACGTCATTCCGGGATAAGTCACCTGATAGCCCGTAGGGCAGAGTAGCGCCAGTAGCAATACCACCGAAACAAGAAGAACCGCTCCGCTTCGCCACGGCATGCTCAGCAGCCGTCTGCGCCCTCGTCTACTGCGTCCTTCTGCCGTGCCTAGCTTTCCTTTATTCCTCTCATCCGCACGCTCTAGCGCTTCGCTGAGGAGCATATCGACGAAGAGAAGCGGAATAGCCGAAACGATTAGTATCAACAACAGCAGCAGCTTCTGTGGAGCGAATAGAATAAATCCGGCTCCAGACAATCCAATCACGACTATTATGAGTCGAATTAACTGCAGCAGCAGCTGAAGCATACCCGCCCTGCCCCATTGCTTTATTAGTCCAGTTAAGCCGCCAACAGCAAAGCTTAACGGAACAATCGCCATCGCATAAAATATACGGTCGATCATCTCAATCCACTGCATGCCTCCAGCGGTGCGCAGCGGTGACGGCAGCCAGATAAGCTCCGCCGCTACGATGGCAAACAGCACTAGGGCTAGTCCAGTTATATAATACCGCGTTGGCTTCAACATCTATTCTCCCTCCTATACTTCTTTGCCTGAATTCACCTGGTCCATATGCAGAACAAAAGAAAGACCCTACGATCATATCGCTGGGCCTTCATTTCATTTGGAAATATTGTCCTTGCTCCGATTCAATTCCTCTATCTCTAAGCTCTCCCCATTCAATATCTTGAATTCGCTCCAGCCATTTCGCAGGAGGTTGATTCATGCGGCTAGCATGATCCAGAAGCTGCGCGTAATGCCCGCAATTATCATACCCGCCCAGCTTGCGAACGACTTCGATATATTGAATGACGAGCTGCCTTGCATCCCCTTCATCATAACCGTAATCCGCGACCAGCGCTTCTACGATTCCTCGCTCATATAAGCTTAGTCTGACCTGCCTCTTCACTTTCATGATACATCCACCTGCTTCCTGAATATATATGGTAGCCAACAAGCCTAACATGCGATTCCCACCGCTCCGAGCAGAAAACAACCTGATTGCCTAGCCGAAGCGAGTCCAGCTTCCTGCCTTTGCGTGAGACGGTGATCTGTTCATAAAACCAATGCTCATCTTTATTTAATTGTACTGCTTTATGTACGATTTTTCCAGTGTCATTGTCCGCCATGGGGCCGATAATGATATCTGGATGAGACTCACACGGATCTATTCCTTTAGTTGCTGCCTTGCGATGCGCATAAATAAAGGAGGCCCATGCCGGGGAATCCGAAAGGAACAGCAAAGGCTCCACGTGCTCTGGAACCGATGACAGCTCTACTACAAGAACACAAGGACGGCCTCCATCCCAACACTCCTTCGCGGCCTTATGCGACCATTTGCGCGCTTGTGCAATTGATATCGTCGTATAGAAGCCTTCGCCGAAATCTTTGCCCGGCCGCCAATAAGACGAATGAAGCAGCTTTTGCTTAAACGATTGTACGGTATCGCTAGTCGTACCATGATAAAGCAGCTGCGGCGTCGTAATATCCAATCGATCCGTCCCTCTTTTCCTGCACAAAAACCCAACGATCAGAATAGCCGTTGGGTCTTGTTGTGAGTTATCGTATACAAATGTATTATTTCTTTATGAAAGGAAGCACCTTTTCAATTGCCTCATCCTCTGATGACGCCTTTATATATCGACCATTAATAAATATAAATGCATAGCGGGCACAAGGCCCGCAATATGATTTGCAGCCGACCTTAATCTCTGTGTCAGGCACAAGCTTCTGCAGCTTGGGAACAATCGTCTTCATCTTCATATGCTTGCATTTCTCGCAAACCCGTATATCGTTAGCCATTATTCATCGTCCTATTCCAGTTAGCTCATTCAGCTTAGTGATCGCCGTGGTTGCCTTTTGTTGGATTCGTTACAGCAAAACCTTCCTCAGGCACATAGAAATAATCGACGCGTACGCCATCAAGAAGCTCATTGTCCTTCTCTAGAATGACATCGATTCCCTTGTCTGTTGACACAACAACATCTTTGTCAGATGGCTCATCGATTGCCATTCCGTAATGAGCATGGTCGCCATGTGAATGAGTAATGTAAATACGCAATAATTTGCCTTCGTTTTCCGGCTTGTCCAGCTCAACTTGCAGCATTTTCGCAGCATTCTTTGAAATTTTGCAGTTCATGAATGATCCAGCTCCTCTTATTCGTATGCAATAGGCAGTTCTCATTATTTTATATTATACTTGGTCTCCATTCTACGGGCAAACCATTGTGCAAGCAGCAGCGTTATCCCAATATCATCAAGCGGGAAAAACGGGATTGGCACCAGCACATCCGGCAAAACCCAGTAAAGCAGAACTGGTATCAAAAAAAGCAGCTTGTCAGGCAGTGAAACCTTGTTTGAACGAAGCAGTATAAAAACACGGGCAAACGTCTGTCGCCAGTGGCGCAGCGATAACCATTTTCGCATCAGAAATTCCACCTTTACTGACCTTTACCCATTATTATATCACAACCATATCTGGTTTACTTGCTGCTCATTCGCAGCGCAGGCACTATAGCTTCAGCGCCTCAAGCAGCAGTGGTTGAAGCTCTACATAAATTCGATCAAATTGCGCCATCGGCAGCGGATTCTCGCCATAGCCTGCCTCAACCGTAAAGCCCGGTCTGCGAAAATGCTGAATAAACCAATCCTTATAACCCGCATCGCTGCCTGTCAGCTTCACCGGCTGATAGCCGCTCGCCTGTCCCAGCCTCCGTGCCATTCCCTCTGCTTCTGCCGGCTCATAATCCCGATAATTCCAATAGATTTCCCGTCCCTGTGTATGAAGCGCTATAACTGCAGCGAAAGGGAGTGCCTCTGTAAAACGGGCCATTGTAAGCGCTTCCGGCTCGCTGAGCGGATAAGGTCCTGGATAGTCGCGCGGCCCTGGGCTTGTAATTCCCCGACGTTTGCACTCCTCTTCCCAATGGGCCGGAAATTGGTCATTCAAGTCAACGCCCCTTATATTCCCTTTCCAGCCGCTGAACTGATCCGAGCCGCCATTCCATTCCAGCAGTTGGGGATACCAAGGGTGAGATTGCGGCACTCCACGCTGTGAGAGCTCTACGCCATCCGGATTTACCATCGGCACAGCCCAAAGCGTTACCTCGCTGCAGAGCTGATCCACATGCTGACCGCATAGCTTTTCTCCACTGTAATAAGCGGCTGACAAATCCCCGACGAAGCGCATGAGCAATGCTGATGTTATCCATTCGTTTGCATGAATAGAACCGTTCATATGAATGAGACGTGGGCCAGTTCCGCAGCGGAGCGCTATTATAGGCTTCTCCATTACGCTCTGCCCGATCACATGCGCCGACAGGAATGGATATTTGCCCCCAAGCTGCCTTACGCCCTCCACCAAATCGAGATAGCCGTATGTTTGAACAGAATACATCATGATCGCCCCCAGCTATACGCATTTATTCCTATCATGTTATGCCGGCACAGCCATGTCCTATGTAGCAATCAGTCAAAAAAGCCAAGTCCTCAAAGGACCTGGCTTCCGTTTATCCCGCGACAGTCTTCAGCTAATACATGGCACAAGCCATACAACAGGCGTCAGCTTAATTTGTTCACCCAGCCACTGCTGCGCGATTGTCTTGAATATTTCCGGGTCACCGCTGCAAAAAAAATGATGAAACGGTATGTTCTCGTTCTCGTTGCTTGCAAGCTTTCTACTCGACTGCAGAATCGTACTGATTTCACGTGCTGTTTCGTCAGCAGAGCTGATTAGTGTTACGTTCGGTCCCATAATCTCGGATATCGTATCCGTTAGAAACGGATAATGCGTGCAACCAAGTATCAACGTATCTATCGGATAGCTTCTTAAATGCCCAATGGAATCAAGTACGGTATCATAGGTTTGCTGCGAAGAGAAGTTGCCTTTCTCCACAAGCGGGACGAATTTAGGGCACGCTTCACTGACTACCTGCACATGAGGAGTCAACTCTCTTAAAGCCTGCTCGTATGCGCCGCTCTTAATTGTTCCTTCCGTGCCTATAACACCAACGCAGCCAGTTACCGTCCGCCCTATAGCAGCCCTTGCGCCGGGATTAATAACTCCAACTACAGGCACAGACACTCTGGAGCGAATATCAGTAAGCGCTACCGCGGTTGCAGTATTACATGCTATAACAATCATTTTCGGACTATACTGAATTAAATAATCTACAATTTCTCTCGTAAAATTCAAAATCTCGTCGGATGATCGCGGGCCATAGGGGGTTCTTGCCGTATCTCCGAAATAAATCACTCTCTCGCGGGGTAGTTGGCGCATAATCTCCTTGGCAACGGTTAGGCCGCCTACGCCGGAATCTAGTATCGCAATCGGTTGCTGCACAAACACACCGCTTTCCTAAACAAAGTGTAATAAACGAAGATAGTATAGCATATGAATTCAACCGTAAAAACGTACCTTCATCTTAACGCATAGTCGGACAGGGTTCAATCCTGAATAGGCTATGGTTTTTTCCATTTTCTTCGTTATTTATATGAAACGATCATGATTGCCGTGTACCCACATGTTTAATACCCGCGAGATAGGGTAAATAGAAATTAATCTTAACTTCAACACATGTATACTATGCATTGGAATCGTAGAAATCGGTCAATAAAGAAAAGGAGTGGAGCTGTGTGTTCAAGGAGTGCTTGTACCATTCAGCAGATCAGAAATGGGCTTATGCTTATGATCGCAATCATTTTCATTTAAGGCTCCGCACGAAAAAAAATGATATTGAAGAAGCGGTAGCTGTTACAGGAGACAAATACGATTGGGAACGTTATCAGCTTGATGCCCGTATGGAGAAAATCGCAGCAGATGATTTATTCGATTACTGGGAAGCAGTTATCCAGCCGGAGCAAAAAAGGTTCGCTTACGGATTTCGTGTCAAAAGCGGCGATGAAACATTATGGCTTATCGAAGACGGCATTTTTGAGGAACAGCCTCAGCCAGCCGGAGGCTATTTCGAAGTGCCTTATATTCATGAGATCGATTTATTTGAAGCTCCTGCGTGGGCGAAGAATGCGATCTTCTATCAAATCATGCCTGACCGCTTTGCCAATGGCGATTCGAGCAATGATCCTGAGCATGTATCGGCATGGGGGGATCAGCCAAGCGGAGACTCGCATTTCGGCGGCGATTTGCAAGGCATTATCGACCACTTGGATTACTTAACGGAGCTGGGTATTAATGCGATCTATATGACTCCGATCTTCACTGCTCCTTCCAATCACAAATACGATACAATTGATTACAACCAGATTGATCCACAGTTTGGGGACACCGAGCTGCTCAAAAAGCTGGTCAAGGTATGCCATGACCGTGAAATTCGCGTCGTACTAGATGCGGTATTTAATCATACGAGCGAGCAATTCCCCCCTTTCCAGGATGTATTGAAGCATGGGGAGAATTCTAAATACAGAGACTGGTTTCATCTAAACGGCTTTCCCGTTGAGGTCAAAGAAGGAATCGCAAATTACGCCACCTTCGGATTCTACGGGAATATGCCAAAGCTGAACACAGCAAATGCTGATGTTAAGCAATATTTGCTGGACATCGCGGTTTATTGGATAAAGGAAGCAGATATAGATGGATGGCGGCTTGATGTAGCTAATGAAATCGATCACCACTTCTGGCGTGAATTCCGCGCAGCGGTCAAAGCAGAGAAGCCTGATGCCTATATCATTGGAGAAGTGTGGGGCAATGCACTTAACTGGCTGCAAGGAGATGAATTCGATTCTTCCATGAATTATCCGTTTACGAATCGCGTACTCGATTTCTTCTCATCCTCGGATAGAAAAGGTTCCGATTTCGCCAATGAGATTAATAAATTGCTTATGAGATATCCGCAGCAAGTGAATGAGGCGTTATTCAATTTATTGTCTAGTCATGATGTGCCTCGGGCATTAACGCGCATAGGCAGCAATAAGCAGCGCTTGAAGCAAGCTGTCGTCTTCATGATGTCCTCGATGGGCGTCCCTTGTATTTACTACGGAGACGAGATCGGGTTAGAAGGCGATAGCGATCCTGACTGCCGCAAATGTATGGAATGGGATGCCGATAAACAAGACCGGGAATTATTCGATTTCTATCAACTATTAATAGCGCTGCGCAAGGAGCATGTTGCGCTTCGTGATGGCCGATTCCGCTTCCTTCATGCGGATAGCGAAAACGGCACATTGCTTTTTGAACGATTAAATGAAAAACAGCATTTTACGATTTGGATGAATAATACGGAGGATAAGGTCACGCTCTCGCATCCCATGAAGGCCGGCGGCTGGCAAGATGCTCTAACCAATGAGGACGTGCCTACGTTTGAGGAAAAACTAAGCATCGAGCTTGAACCGCTTGGATTCCGCATATTATACAGAGATATTTGAAAACAACAAGGGCTCTTCCCTCATCGATGATGGAGAAAGAGCCCTTGTTCATGCAAATCTATTACCTGTCATTGGTAATCGTACAATTAAAGCCCTCTATAAAGCTCTTCATACTGCTGCGCCGATTGCCCCCAGCTGTAATCTCCCTTAAGTGCCTTCTCGACCAATCGATTCCGATGAATAGGATCGGACCAAATGCGAAGAGCACGCCGCACAGTGTACAGCATATCGTGGCTGTTGAACGATGCGAATGAGAATCCATTTCCTTCTCCTGTCATCTCGTTGTAGCTATGTACGGTGTCCTTTAAGCCGCCAACCTCTCGAACAATCGGAATGCTGCCATAACGCAGTGCGAGAAGCTGGCTAATGCCGCAGGGCTCGAATAAGGAAGGCATCAGGAATAAATCGGAAGCTGCGTAAATACGGCGGGCCAAGCCCTCGTCAAAGCCGATCCAGCTAATAAGCTTGTTCCTGAAACGCCCTTCTGCTTCGCGGAAAGCATGCTCCAAGTGCGGATCACCCGACCCTAGCAGCACCACCTGCACATTGTCCGTCAGCAGCAGTTCATCCAATTTCTCAAGCACCAGCTGCAGCCCTTTCTGCTCCACCATCCGGCCAATCATACCGATTAACGGTATACTCGCATCTACTGGAAGCCCAAGCTCTTCTTGAAGTGCGGTTTTGTTCTGCTCCTTCTTCTCCATGCTCGTTTTGTAACGGACGGCAAGGTGCGAATCCGATTCTGGATTGTAGGAGTGAGCGTCGATTCCATTGACAATGCCGATAAGTCGGTCTCCCTTATTACGCAGAGCTCCGTCCAAAGCGTAACCAAACTCCGGAGTGCGGATTTCATCCGCATAGGATGGACTTACGGTCGTCACCCGATCCGCTAATTGAATGCCTGCCTTCATAAAGCTTACTTGACCATAAAATTCAACGCCATCTGGAGTAAACAACCATTCAGGTAAACCGAATAAATCACCTAAAACCTCGTAGGGATAATTGCCTTGATATTGCAAATTGTGAATCGTATAAACGGTTTTGATTCGCGAATAATTTTCTTGATTCCAATAATGATGCTTTAGAAGCGCTGGTATCATGCCTGTATGCCAGTCATGACAGTGAAGGATTTCCGGGTAGAACGAAACAGCTGACAGAGCCTCTAATACAGCTCGGCACAAAAAAGCAAACCGCTCTCCATCATCCTCGTAGCCGTATGCTGCGCTTCTACTGAAATACTGTTCATTATCAACAAAATAATAGGTAATGCCATCAAGCTTCAATTCCTTCACTCCGCAGTATGCGTTTCTCCAGCCAACAGGTACGCTTATTTCTGCGACTAATTTCATCTTTTCCTTATATAACTGAGGAATGGCTGAATAATTCGGCATAATGACCCGGACGTCCAGCCCTTTGTCGGATAGTGCTCTAGGCAATGAACCAACTACATCCGCAAGTCCTCCCGTTTTGAGGAAGGGTACGGATTCCGCGGCTGCGAACAGTACTTTCATCATGTCCACTCCTTATTTCTTCTTCAATCGGGATTTCTTCTCACGCTTCAAAATCATGACAGACAATGGCGGAAGCGCAAGCTCAATGCTATGTCGTTTGCCATGCCACGGCTTGCGCTCGGAATCTATTGCACTGCCTTCCTCCAACCGGCTCGCTTCATACCCAAATCCGCCGAATTGCGGATCATCGCTATTGAGCAGTATTCGGTAGCTGCCCTCGCTAGGCACTCCAATCCGATAAGCGCGGTGTGCATGCTCATGGAAATTGCATATAACAATCAACGCGTCCGTGCTTGCTTTCGCTTTCCGGCGGTAGACAATGACGCTTTGACGGGTGTCAGCGTGATCCACCCACTCAAAGCCGGTATGCACATGATCAAGCTGCCACAGCGCTTTTTCATTCAGATAGAGATGATTGAGCTTCTTCGTATATTGCTGCATGTCACGATGCTTCTCGTAGCCAAGCACCATCCAATCGAGCTGCTCCAGGTCCTTCCACTCATCGAATTGACCGAATTCTCCTCCCATAAACAGCAGCTTCTTGCCGGGATGAGTGATCATATAGCCGTACAGCAGCCTAAGCCCTGCAAATTTCTGCTCGTAGCTGCCCGGCATTTTATTCAGAAGCGACTTCTTCCCGTGCACGACCTCATCATGGGAAAGGGGCAGCAGATGGTTCTCTTGAAAGGCATACCAGATCGGGAAGGTAAGTAGATTATGATGGTGCTTCCTCTCATTAAACGGACGTTCCACATAGGCTAGCGTGTCGTTCATCCAGCCCATATTCCATTTATAATTAAAGCCAAGTCCGCCCAGGTCCGCTGGCGCAGTAACACCTGGAAATGCATGAGACTCTTCTGCCATCATAAGCGCATGCGGATAATGCAGAAATACTGTTTTGTTGAGCTCTCTTAGGAAATCGATTGCCTCCAGGTTTTCTCTGCCGCCATAACGATTAGGACGCCATGCGCCTGCCGGCTTGTCGAAATCATGATAAAGCATGCTCGATACCGCATCCACTCGCAAACCGTCAATATGATATTTGTCCATCCAGAATAGTGCACTGGAAATAAGGAAGCTGCGCACCTCCGGCTTGCTGTAATCGAATGCAAGCGTGCCCCATATTGGCTTCTCGGCGATAAGCGGATCCTCATGCTCGAACACAGCCGAGCCGTCGAATCTCCTCAAACCATGGGCATCCTTAGTGAAATGACCGGGCACCCAGTCCAAGATCACTCCAATTCCTCTCTGGTGGCAGCGGTCAACGAACAGCATAAACTGCTCTGGCGTGCCATATCGGCTCGTTGCGGCGAAGTAGCCGGTAGCTTGATAGCCCCATGAGCGGTCATAAGGATGCTCAGTAATAGGCAGCAATTCAATATGCGTATAGCCCATCTCGGATACATAATCAACGAGATCCTCGGATAATTGCTCATACGTGGCAAGCTCTCCGTCCGGTCTATTTTTCCATGTGCCTAAATGGACCTCATATATATTCATAGGACGGCTATAGGGCTCGTGCCTTTTCCGCATCCATTCCGCATCATTCCAGCTATAGCCATCGAGTGATTTCACAATCGAAGCCGTTTGCGGTCTAACCTCAGAATAGAATCCGTAAGGATCCGCCTTCAACAATTTTTCTCCATTTCGTGAAATAATCTCATATTTATACAAATCGCCCTCTTGCAGATCATCTACTATACCTGTCCACAAGTCAGTTTGTTCTATTCTATGTAAAGCGTGACGCTCTCCGTTCCATCCATTCCTGTCAGAGGCTATGCGTACCTCTAATGCATGAGGCGCCCATACTGTAAACCGAACACCGACTGCATATCCATCCCGTACAACATGCGCTCCCATCTTACGATAGCTGTAAGGCCAGCTTCCTTCTTTAAATTGTCTGATCTCTTGTGAACTGAGTTCGAGTGCATCCAATGCCAATATAATCCCTCGCTTCAAGCTGCAAATTGATGAAATTTAATGAAATGCCCAAAGTATCTATTAACCATAAAATAGAGATTTGACACATCGTTTCAAACTTCAGTTTCAAGGTTAATGAACATGTACAAAGAACATGACACAATAATCCGCATATGGCGGATAGGAGGCGTATTTATTTTGAAAAACAATAATACTGAATGTGTTGCGATGCTGCTTGCTGGTGGTGAAGGGCGTCGATTGTCTCCGCTCACAGGCCAAATGGCTAAACCCGTCGTACCTTTTGGAGACCAATACCGCATGATCGATTTCCCTTTAAATAACTGTGTAAATTCTAACATAAATAAAATTGGCGTACTTACACAATATTGCGCGGACAGCATTCATAGCTACATTAATGAGGATCAGCCTTCGCTGCTCAAATCAAGTACGACATGCGATATTACGATGCTCCCCTCTTCCAATAAATGCAAAGATGGATATGCAGGAACAGCAGATGCCATTTATCAAAATATGGATTATATCGATCGGCATGCCCCCGAGCATGTGCTCATATTATCGGGGGACCATATTTATCAAATGGACTATCGTCCGATGCTGAAATTCCATCAAGAAAGCGGCGCATCGGCGACAATTGCCGTTAAAAAAGTAGCATGGCGCGAAGCCAGCCGTTTCGGCATTCTGAATACGGACGATCAATACAGAGTAAGCTCTTTCGTGGAGAAGCCAGCAAAACCACAAAGCAATTTAGCTTCTATGGGTATCTACTTATTCCGCTGGAAGGAACTCAAAAAATATTTGATAGCAGATGCCGCCAACCCGAGTTCTACCCATGACTTTGGCAAGGATATCATCCCTGCCATTCTTTCGTCCAAAGCCAATATGGCTGCTTATCCATACGAAGGCTACTGGCGCGATGTCGGTACGATTGATAGCTTATGGGAAGCGAATATGGATCTGCTAGATGGCGAGTTTAAGTTGAAAGTAAGTGAAGGAAGCAAAGATGCAGTGAAAAGAACTGCATTGAATCATTATGAGAGTCCATATACTGACATTGTCGAATCCATTCTTCATTCTGCAAGCAGCGTGGAGGCGCAGGTCGTACGCTCCATTGTGTGCTCGGGTGTAACCGTTGGCAGAAACAGTGAGATTCTCGAGAGTGTTATTATGCCTGGTGCTCGTATTGGCCGAAATGTTACCATTCATCGCGCCATTATCGGTGAAGGTGCTGTTATTGGGGATGGAGCGTATATAGGCCGATTGGATGATGAAATATGTGTAGTCGGTCCAGGAGAAGTGGTTGCCGCCAGCTCCAAATCGATGAACGATTATAATCTGGAGCCGTTAAGCAGTATACTAAGCATAGCCTCAGATCATGAGCATAGCAATAGCAATATCGGATAAATAAAATAAGAAAAAAGCTTCGCGCTGTGAGTTTAGCAACTCCATTCGCGAAGCCTTTTGGCATGTATAGGTAATGCTAATTGTTAACAGAGGTTGAAATCTCCTTTGTCACTGCAGCTTCTGTTTCACCTGCTTCAACTGAATTCACGGTACTTGCTTGTGCCTCATTGTCCTCGATCGAAACCGCAATAAGCGCTGTAGAATCCGATAACGACTCTGCTTCATCCGTACCCTTACTCCGATTTCTCACACTGCATGCGACCTGAGCTGCAGCCTGTTTGGTTTTATCAACAATTTGTATGGCATGACCGCCAATTTGCTTGGCAATACGGCCAGTCGTGTCACTTACCTGAGAAGCAACCTCAACCGTTTTCTCACCAACCTTCTGGGCTCCTGCTGAAATATCGCTGCGCAGCTCTTTGCCTGCCTTTGGTGCCAGCAACAGAGCAGTGATCGAACCAATAACACCTCCAGCTAAAGCACCTAGCAAAAATCCTTTTGTTTGTTTACTTGTTGACATCCTATTCGCTCCCTTCGTTCATCATGTGCCCTTCGTCTCTGCCCCTTGATTAGGATTCCGATTCATTCGCGGTGGACTGAGCATTATTGTTGGCAGGCGCCGCTGCCTTTCGGCTAGTTTGCCACAGCTGCCACGCAGCCATTCCTAGCTCCGCCCATCCAAGTACTTCTCCGACTTGACGCTTTGTTTCATGACGATTCGCATGAACCTCTGCTGATTCCGACAATACAGCCGTTACCCGTTCGACAGTCGAAGTCGTATGTGCAATTGCTCCTCCGACCTGACCAGCCGCTTCGAACAGCTTGCTCACCGATTCCAGCTGTTGGTGTGCCGCACGTATCGCTTCCTCCGTGGGCTGAATAAGCCCACTCAGCTCGGATGCCAGCTTATGCATATCCAGCTGCATCTCTGCTGCTGCTGCTTGCACATGTCCAAGTCGGATAATCGCTGACCGCAGTGCAATTAGTATGCCTGCAACTAAGACGACAAATGCACCGGCAGCGATTGCCGCACTCCATGATATAACCATGCCCGCTTCCCTCCTCTTCCATCAATGGCAAGGCAAAACGTATGCTCATCTAGACGAATGCCCATTTGCTTAATGACAGTATAAGCAGCATGGGCTCGTCTTGACACAACCTAATCGAAATCGGTTATTCCATTACGATTAGGTTCCTATATCCAGATCGAAATAAAAAAAGTTGCCCAGGCAGATATTTAGGTCTGCTTAGACAACTCTATATATAATTCCAACTACTCATTTATCCAATTTGATAGCTGCATTTGCCGCCGCCCTTAGCTAAACATTCCGTACGTTCAACTGGAACCTCAAGCAAGGCTTTGAACAAAGACAACTCACATCTGCACGCTTGCTGATATTTGCCAGCAACCTGCGTAATGGGACAATTATATTCATACAACACGAAGCCGCCGTCACTTTGTGCTTCTACTTCAACCATATATCCGCCTGCGTTCTGGATGGACGCCAGCTCAGAAACCTTTTCTTCCAAGCTCTTGCCAACCATTCTTGGGGCATAGCGTTCTATGAGCTTCTTCTTGCGCCCTTCAAACATTCGGTCAATAAGTTCGGCAGTATCGGGATCATCAGCCAGCTCATCGAGGAGGTCCAATGTAAGTAAATGATAGTTTTTGGGAAACAACTCATCCGCCTCAGCCGTTAGCTCGTATGCATGAAGCGGTCGGCCCATGGCCTGCCGAACAGATACGATGCTGACACTTCCTTCGCGCTCTAACACATACATATGTCTACGTATAGCCATTTCCGTTAAATCAAGCTCACTGGACAAATCGCTTGCACTCATTCTTCCGACCGTCTTCAACAGCATTAATATTCGCTCGCGTGTTGAGCTGTCGCCTTGCAAATGTGCCGTAACAGTACCTGTACGCACCGTTCCACTCCGCTTCAATCCTTCACCACCCCTACAGGCTTGATAGCGTCATTGTAACGTATTTTTACATTTTCGTAAATTAACAAACTTTTCATTCGTACACATTATAGTTCGCGATCCAAATAGTTCTCAACCTCCTGCTTAAAGGCAGGCAAGAGTACGGAAAGCGTCCTTGTTAGCGGGTGGAGCTCACTTCTTGGCCAAGCATAATAGTCCTGTACAAGGGGCTTCCGCAGCTTGACAAGCTCTGTAAGCGTCCCAAGCATGTCCGCTGGAAATGCGTCTGCCTCAGCCGTAATTTCAATAATGTCCTCATAGCTGCTCGCATCTCTTAGTATAAAACCATCGATAAGGTAGCTCCCGACGTCGGTCACCGTTTCAATCGACAAATGGAGTGCTCTTTCCTGAGCAAGCCCTTCCAGCATACTACCCTGCCAATTCGCTGCAAGTGTATCCAGCACTGCTGCAATTTCAGGCAATGTCTCCAGCCTTACCGCTATTTGTTCACGATTCACATAATACATCAATCATTCGCCTGCTTTCAGCGTTTCTTTTTGTTTTTCGCTTTGATCTTCAACCATGCTACCATAATAATGCTGCTAATGATAATAACTAGCAAATAAGTAAACATTTCATATACATCTCTCATGTCTGCCATAATTCGTTACCTGCCTCTCAGCTTTCGAAGTCGATGGAGACAGAAGCTTCACGGACCTGGAGCATATGCTCAATTACTTTTTTATGAACAGGATGCACTTGATATATATCCAATGCTTCCATCGATTCAAATTTCGTAATAAGTGCGATGTCGTAAGAACGCTCCGAATGCAAAATATCGATACCGACTTCAATTGATTTCAGCACCTCAATTTTGCCTTCCATATCCCTTAATACTTGCGCCGTGCGTTCAACATTTTCTGCGTGGTTATCCTTTAATTTAAAAAACACGATATGAGTAATCATTCGTAATTCCTCCTCAGATTTCATCGCATGACTTTCTTCCTTTTGTCACATAATACCCTAAGCAGTCTCATTACGGCAATCGTTAACGTAAAGGGGTCGGTTCGTTATGCGCTATCCAGTAACCATTGCAGCTACAATTATTGGACTTGCAATCAGCTTATTTAATTACACGGGCTATGACCCGCACAACTTCATTTTCTTTATGCTAAGCATTCCCGCGTGGGTTGTTGATTTGTTTGTTGATGTGCATGAGGTAAGCGTCATGCTTATGTATGTGCTTACGGTCATTACTTGGGGACTGCTCGGATTCGCAGCCGATGTAATTATCGCGCGCGAAAGAGAACTTAATCCTAAACGCAGGTCAGCAAGTTAACGGTTTTTCCAACAAAAAGGAGCCTTTCGGCTCCTTTCGCATTTTCAGAGGATGTTTAGCCGCATTACGCCGCTTCAACAACCAGCTTCGATTTCATTGTTGGATGCCCTTGTCCACATGGGATAGAACAATAAATTTCATATTCACCTGGCTCAGTAAACTCCAGATCCGTTTCCGGATGGTCGTTGTCAAGAGCAACGTTCAGCGCATCAATATGAGCGCCGTGAATACCCAATTTATTCTCAAGCTTAAGCTTTACTTTGTCACCGACCTTAACGGTGTACACTTCTTCATTAAACTTGAAATCACTTGTTGTTGCTACAAGCTTCACTAGCACTGTGCCTTCTGGCAACGAAGCAGACTCGTCAACAGGCTTCTCAGGTAAGGCAAATGCGAGCAAATATACACCTAGCAACGATGCAGCAGTAAATAAAGTAAACATAATCCACTTGTGCATAGCTTCATACTCCCCCTTGCGATCATAATGTCTACCTCTTATATTACCTAAGATCGTCCGATGTTCTCAACCTTAAACTACAGAAAGAGGAAAATTTTTTTTGTTATTTTGACAAAACCATGAACATTTCCGTATTTAGCTGGACAAATACTGTTTCATCACTCGTTCGGACTCCGCTTTCACAAACCCCCACAGCATAAAAAAACGATGGTGGTAGCCTCGGCATACGTATGCGGCATGTAATCCGTCCGTTTCCCGCTTCTCTTCATACACCTTAATGCCCGTTTCACGAAAGTTTCTTTTGATGGCCGCGAGATCAAGCAGCACGCGATCTTGAATTCCTCGTAGCATCGATTCATAAAAACGTGGCAGCTTGATCGTCGACGTACCAATCACACGAATATCATGATCCAAAATACGCATTACAATACCAAGCAGCACATAATGCTTCACCCGTTCCAGCTCCTCCTCTGTCTGTATCGGCGGATGCGAAGCCGTCCTTACTCTTACGCGAGCCAATTCCTCATTACTCGCCATTGCCACCCCTCCACACAAGAACGTATGTTCTTATTATAGCGAGGAAAAGTTATTTCATGCAAGGGAAATTACGTGCTGTTAAATTTTACTTGTTCGTACCCTCATTCTTATTCTTCAGCACTTCGATTATTTTGCGCAGCCGCTCCGGCAACGGCAAACCGATTCGCCCATAGAGATATTGAAGGTTGTCCCCAGCGCAGCTAAGGAACTGGTAGTATTCTACGAAATAGGCAGCTGATTAGATTAAAATGTAAATAATGAGAAGAAACAGGAAACTTTCCGGTTAAGGTCGTAACAATTAAATGGATATCATACAGCTAACTTTGCTATTGAGACTTGTGTCCAAGGTCTACCTGTAAAATCTGCATCTAATTCGGTGATTATCCATATAATTCGGGGTTCAGCACGAGATTAACTGCAGCTTTTCCATTTAAATAAACCAAAAAAGCATTTGAGGGTAAAATTAGCTGTAGCTTTTGCAGTTAGCTAGGTTAGCTAGGTTAGCTAGGTTAGCTAGGTTAGCTAGTGCATGCATTATTGCATGCTTTTTCCCAAGTCAGATCGTAACTATTCGCTCCCCGTAAAACCGAGTACTGAATATAATGAAGGGGGATGTCCCTCAAGTAGATTATCTACTTGAGGAACATCCCCTGTTTCCATAAAGATTATAAGCGAAGCTCCTTCACTCCAGCATCAAGCGACCGAGTCTGGCTCATCGGAAAACTGACTATTATATAAATCTGCGTAGAAGCCTCCGGCAGCAAGCAATTCCTCGTGGCTGCCTTTCTCGATTACATCACCATGATTCATAACGAGAATCATATCGGCATCCTTAATCGTAGACAGTCTGTGAGCAATCACAAAGCTTGTTCGTCCTTCCATCAATTTGCTCATTGCTTTCTGTATTTGTGCTTCTGTCCGCGTGTCGACGCTGCTTGTCGCCTCATCCAGAATAAGAATGGCAGGATCGGCAAGAATGGCGCGCGCAATCGTAAGCAGCTGTTTCTGCCCTTGTGAAATGTTCGAAGCTTCTTCATTCAGAATGGTAGCATAGCCTTCGGGAAGCGTTCGTATAAAATGGTCCGCATGCGCTGCTTGCGCAGCCTCGATAATATCCGCTTCGCTTGCTCCCTCGCGTCCGTATGCAATATTATCTCGGATTGTGCCGTTGAACAGCCAAGTGTCCTGCAGCACCATGCCGAACAGCATACGCAAATCACCTCTGCGCAAATCTGTAATATTGACTCCGTCTATTGTAATACTGCCCTCTCTAATCTCATAGAAGCGCATTAACAAATTGACAAGAGTCGTCTTCCCTGCGCCCGTAGGTCCTACAATGGCGACCATTTGTCCCTGCTTTACATCAATATTCATGTCTGTTATAAGCGTGACGTCCTCCTTATAGCCGAACTTCACATGTTGGAACTGGACATTGCCCTGAGGCGATGCTAGTACAGCCGCATCCCTTGCGCTTGGTTCCTCAGATTCTTCTTTCTCGTCGAGCAGCTCGAATACTCGCTCTGCTGATGCGATCGTTGACTGAATAATATTCGCTATATTCGCTGTCTGCGTCAGCGGCTGCGAGAATTGCCGCGCGTATTGAATGAATGCTTGAATATCACCAATCTTGATCGCATGTCGAGTGACGAGAATACCGCCGACAACGCTAATCAGCACATAACCAATATTTCCGATGAATCCCATCAAGGGCATCATTATGCCAGTAATGAATTGCGCCTTGCGTCCGGAATGATAAAGCCGATCATTAATTTCGTCAAACGCATCAACCGATTTACGCTCATGCCCAAACGCTTTAATGATTTTGTGGCCTGTATACATTTCCTCAACATGGCCGTTCAGCTTCCCAAGCTCAGCTTGCTGCGACTTGAAGTAGCCCTGCGACCTTGACGCTATCGCCTTGATTACAACAAAACTAAGCGGCAGTGTAACTAACAGAATAACGGTCAATAGAGGGCTAATCGTCAGCATCATAATGATCACTCCGACCAGCGTAACAATAGAAGTAATAAGCTGTGTTAAGCTTTGCTGCAGCGTATTGCTAATGTTATCAACATCATTAACGGTTCTGCTCAATATTTCACCGTGTGTGCGAGAATCGAAAAATGACAGCGGCAGCCGTGCCAGCTTATGATTCACCTGATTGCGAAGCTCGTAGACCGTATTTTGAGCTACACCTGCCATGACGTATTGCTGCACATAATTAAATAGCGAGCTAAGCAAATACAATCCAATCAGAATAAACACAATGCGCATAATAGCATCAAAATTGATGCCGCTGCCTACAATGCCTTCATAAATTTCCGTCGTCGCGTTCCCCATCAGCTTGGGACTGACGATCGAGAACACCGTACTTAATACGGCCATCAACAGCACAATGATCAGCTTCATCCGATACGGCTTTAAATAAGCCAACAAGCGTCGAAGCGTTCCTTTGAAATCCTTTGCCTTCTGCACAGGCATCCCGAGCGCACCCATCGGCCCGCCGCCAGGAGGACCGAAGCCGGGTCTTGGACCCATGCCCTGCGGCCTTTTATCATGTGGACGCTCACTCATGCGATCTCCTCCTCAGACAGCTGTGACGATACAATTTCACGATAGACGCTGCAGGATTGCATTAATTCACTATGAGTGCCCATACCCGCAATCTCGCCTTCATCAAGCACGATGATTTTATCGGCATGAATAACTGTGCTGACGCGCTGCGCCACGATAATGACTGCTGATTGCTTCGTCTCTTCCTTCAAAGCCGCCCGCAATAATGCATCCGTCTTCAAATCAAGTGCGGAGAAGCTATCGTCAAAAATATAAATATCTGCTTGTCGCACAAGTGCTCGAGCGATCGACAGCCGCTGCTTCTGGCCGCCGGACACATTCGTCCCGCCCTGAGCGATGATCGATTGATAACCATCCAGCATCTCAGAAATAAACGAAGCAGCCTGCGCGACTTCTGCCGCATGGCTGATCTCCTCCTCCGTGGCATCTTCCTTGCCATATCGGATATTTTCACTGATTGTGCCTGTAAATAATACCGCCTGCTGCGGCACATAGCCGATCTTCTCCCTCAAGCTTTGCTGCGATAGGTTCCTTACATCTACGTCATTAATAAGCACGCTTCCAGACTGAATATCATAGAACCTTGGAATAAGATTGACGAGAGTCGATTTCCCGGAGCCAGTTCCACCAATAATCGCAGTTGTTTCACCATTCATAGCCGTAAACGAAATAGCTGACAATGCCGGCTTCTCCGCACCCGGATAACTAAAAGTAACTTCGCGAAACTCAACAAAGCCGCTTCCCGCTGCCAGCCCGCTAGTCTCCTCCGCATCCACAATATCCGGCTTCATCTCAATCACCTCATTAATACGAACAGCTGATACAGATGCACGAGGCACCATAATGAACATCATGGCTACCATTATAAGCGAAAACAGAATCTGCATTGCATATTGAAGAAAAGCCATTAAATCGCCAATTTGCATATCCTCATTACCGATACGAATGCTGCCGAACCATAAAATGGCTACACTCGATAAATTCAAAATAAGCATCATTATCGGCATCATAAATGCCATTACTTTGTTAACCTTAATAGCGGTTTGGGTCAAATCCTTATTCGTCGCATCGAAGCGGCGTTGTTCAAAGCCGGTTCGATTGAAGGAGCGAATGACACGAATGCCCGTTAAGTTCTCGCGAAGCACCAAATTAAGCTTATCCACCTTAATCTGCATCGCTTTGAACAACACGACACCCTTCGACCCGATAAAAATAATCGTCGCAGCGAGTACTGGAATAACAACGACGAAAACCAGCGACAGCGTAGCATCCTTAGAAACGGCCATAATAATGCCGCCAATGCACATCATAGGTGCCATTACCATCATTCGAAGCATCATGATAAGCACCTGCTGCACCTGTGTTACATCATTAGTCGTACGCGTTATGAGCGATGCTGTTCCGATCTTATCAAATTCGTTCAGGGAGAAATGCTCTACATGATTAAAAAGCTTCCTGCGAATCCGTTTGCCGAAGCCTGCTGCAATGGTCGAGGAGTAATAGCTTGCGGCTATTGAGAACACCACGCTCGCAGCGGTAATTAGCAGCATCAGCCCGCCGATCTTTACAATGTAGTTCGTATCGCCTTTACCAATTCCGATGTTCACGATGTCCGCCATCAGCGTTGGTAGATAAAGCTCAGATAATGATTGCAAAAACACAAGTAAAAATACAAAAGCGATCATTATCCAGTACGTTCTTAGGTCACGAAACAGTTTTAACAGATGCCATCATCTCCGCTCATCTTTCATTGGTTACCTACTTATTCTACCACAGGGAATTTATGTGATTCAAAGGGTGCTTAACCGATCAGCGTTTGTGTTTTTGTCGCCTTTAACATGCAAAAGGAACCATCGCTATAATTCGCGTGATTCCTTCGGTGTTTTCTATTTAGCTTCATCTGCTTCTCCTGCAAAGTCGGTGTGCGTTTGATTATTGGATTGACGCCCTGCCAGCTGCCTCGCAGCGCATCCGGCGCTATTTTCCCTTGCTTCTCCAGCTTCAGCCTTGCTTTCTTAGACTTGCTTATCGCCATGATTGATTCCTCCAGAGTCTTATTTAATTTTGTAATCCATATGCTTTGTTTTACACTATTTTATTATATGCTGAATTTTTATTTTCTGAAAGGAGCATTATTACTGCATGACGATTCTAATCAGTCCGGATAACGATCCATGTAATCACTGCGCAGCAGCGAATATAAATAAAGGTCGGAAAATGTTTCCTTTTCGAATACGTTTTCTCTCAATTTGCTCTCTTCCATGAATCCAAGCCTCGAAAGCAGCCGGATAGACGCTTTGTTACGGGGATCAACCTTGGCCACGATCCGATTTACATTCAAATCATTAAATCCAAAATCCAATACCGCCTCTGCTGCCTCAGACATAATCCCTCTTCCCCAAAAGCTTGGCGCCAGATCATAGCCTATTTCAATACGGCTGTGCTCCTTCAAATAGTTCAAATAACCACAGCTTCCGATCACCTTGCCTGATTCCTTATCCTCAATGAGCCATCTCAAGCCGATTTGCTGAGTATAAATTTCCCAATGCCAAATCATTTCCTGCCAAGCATCCTCACGAGTAATGAATGCATCCATAGGCGTGTGCTTCACCACCTCTTCATTCGCATACATTTCATATATGTCTTGAAGATCCCGCTTCTCCGTCTTGCGTAATATTAATCGCTTCGTCTCTCTACATGGAAATTTTTGAAAGGAAAATGCCTGCTCCATTTTTTCACAACACCCTTTCATTCTATAGTGCTTATTCAACGTTTCACTTCATAAACTTGTGAAATGAAGAAAGCTGATAATTGAACATTTCACTTTCGGCAGGAGGAATGATTATCGATGTCTAGTCCATTGAATCGAACGGAGGAAGCACGCTTCTTCATCTCAACGGATCCAAAGACAGAAACAATGGTTTATCCATTACCTGCGGCTTGGTGGAGCCGGCCGTATGAATACGAATGGTGCCGTACGCTCGTTTCACCTGAGGATGTTGCGCTTGATGCCGCCTGCGGCATTTCTCACCCGTTAAAATTTTATTTGGGCGGCGTATGTGCCGAGGTCTACGCTTGCGACTTCGATGCACGCATTAATTCCTGGCATACGATGCAGCAAGAAATCATTAATGACATTGGAGAGGATGCTCTCCATGCGATCGTCAGCCACAATGGCTGGTCCAAGGTACGCTATGCTCACGCAAGCATAACTGACCTCCCATATGAGGACGATACATTTGATATTATTTTTTGTGTTTCCGTTCTTGAACATTTGAATCATGTGGATCAGGATTTGTGTTTGAAGGAATTCGCCAGAACCGTGAAGCCCGGCGGCAGAATTGCGCTAACCTTTGATTATCCAACCGTGGATTTACAGCAGTTGAAACGATCGGCAGAATCTGCTGGCTTAGCCTTCGCCAACGAATTTGATGATATACTTGTCCAAAATGCCATTCATTCCGACATATGGGGCCGACTATATTGCTTTCGAGCCTTATTAACAAAACCGCAAATTTAACCGCAATTGTACATAAATAGGACAGCTAACACGGCTGTCCTATCTTGTCGTCCATGCAGACGGTTATTCTATTTCTGCCATTTTCTTTAGATTGATAGAGTGCTTTATCTGCCATTCTAATAATATCCATTGCCTCGAAATCTAGTTTATGAGAGCTGGAAATTCCAATAGAAACATAGATCGGGCTGCCAGAGGGACTTTCCTTAGCAGCGAAGCTTTCTCTTAATCGTTCCGCAGCTGCAGTCGCTGCCGTAATATCGCTAAACCGTGACAATACACCAAATTCTTCGCCCCCGTAGCGAAAACATAAATCATCGGTTTTGGAGCAAGCACGTATTTGCGAAGCGGTGTATTTCAGCACCTCATCCCCAACAAGATGGCCGTGTTCGTCGTTAATCCGTTTGAAATGGTCAATATCTAGCAGAATGAGAGCGAATGGGATATCGTCCTCCAGCCACTCCTTTATCGTTATATCAAATGTCTTCCTATTCGCAAGCCCTGTTAAGCCATCCAATTGGATTTCTTTATTCAATAGTTTCAAATGATTATTAATGCTTTCATTCAATTGCCTCACTTCATAAATAGATGATTTCGTTCTCGGGATTTCGGAACGGATCGCTTTCGCTGACGCAATCGCTTCTTCGGAGAACCTCGCCAGATCGTAAAGGGGCTTGGATATCAGAACCGAAACACGCCATGCTATGAGTAATATGAGAATAAAGAGCGGAAGCGATTTCAGCAAAATATCGAATATTAGTTTTTTTAATGGCTTGTCTAGAATTGAAGTAGGGGTCTGCGCCACAATCGCCCATCCGCTTAAAGGCTCATAAGCATAACCTGCATAAAATGATTTGCCTTTGGAATTAACAATTTGCTGTGCTCCGCTCTGTCCGGAGAGAGCGCGGTTCAAAACCTCATTATCCTTAATTATTTCTAAAAGTCGTGTTTTGTCTGGATGAAAAAGAAGTTGTCCAAGCTGATCCGTCACATACACATAAGAGCCGTTTCCGTAGAAATGCTCATTCAGCATCTTGCTAAGCACATTGCTCTCTTCTAAATAGATGGATCCTCCAATAAAGCCTAAATAGGATCCTTCATCATCGAATATAGGAGCAGAGACAAGCACGATAAGACGGTTCGTAACACCTAAGTAAGGCTCCGATATAAGATGCCTCTTCTGCTCGATCGCTTGGCGAGAGGCCACTGAGGATAATACAGTACCCACCTTCATACCGCCGTTTCTTGAGCTGACAGCCTGTACCCTGTTGTTCGCATCCACCATTATAATGGAATTGAAATAATGCTCATTTGCGTAATACCATATATTCATTTCATTCTGGGAAATGGTCTTTTTCCCCGCCATTGCAGCAATGGCATCTATATTGCTAAACATGATTTGAAGCATTTCAGTTGTATTCAAAGACAGCTTCTTAGCATACTGATAGTTGCTTTCCAAATAACCTGAGATTAATGAGGCTTTATTTGCCTTCCACGCATAATAACAACCAACAGCTGCTGTTAGAACGACGGAGCCAATGACCAAGAGCCCTAATATAAGGCGAAGCTTATAACCATTCCTGTTTCTCACAGCCGTTCCCTCTCTCGTTGCAAAAATACAATTCATTTTAGCCCATAACGATGTGAAAAGGAATAGTTATCTGGATATTACTACAAAAGACAGATTAAAAATGGCAGCTGACAAAACATGAAACAGCCCTGACTATCCGTCATAGTCAGGGCTGTTTCTCATTTAGTATCCATTATACTGATTCACCATGCAAATATCTGAAGAAAGGCTTATCTACCCAGAAATCCGTAGGTGTAATGATAGCTGCAGGATCAATCGCTTTCAAGCCTGCCACTACTTTAGCGGAATCTTCTTTCAGCGAGAAAGGATTTACGGTATAAGGACTGTCTTTTTCGGTAATAAAGTTGTTCGTAATAATTTCATAATTGTCTAATGCTGTTTTTGAATAGTACAACGGCTGCCACCAAGCGCTGGCGATTAAACCCGATTGGCCTGCTTCATTTTTTTTCGTATATGTTGAAATCACATTCTCGAAAGCTGCTTTATCTTGCACAGTTGCGAATTCAAATTCGAGATCATATTCCTTCGCATATTTAATAAAATTCCCATTTTCAATTTGAATCACATTTGGTCCTGGAGCGCCCCATTCCGCCAAATGGATGAATGCTGACGTTTTAGGCTCGAATTGCACTTTGGCATTAAGTCCCTCGCTGCGAAGCAATCCAATGAGCTGAATCGCATGCTTGAGATCATCATGCCCATAAATAAGCGATAATGAATCTATAAAGTTAGCATCGAAACGGGAATCCTTAATGTTGTAGCCTGTGATCAAATCCTGTTTCAAAGCTGTATTTACGAGATTTTTTAAGCTTGGGGCTTCAATAATATCGGATGATTCATATGCATGGCTCAGCTTCGCATAAATATCGCCATCGTTAATATATCCGATATATTTCTTGTAAAGGCCTTTGGTAATAAGCACTTTGCCTAGCAGCGTGTGAATCAATTGATCGCTTGCTGCGCTCTTCGGCTTGAAGCTGGCATACAAATCAGTAGTCAATAAACCCGTATCAACTGCAGCTGCTACCTCTTGTGCACCTTTTGTACCAAGCGCTTGGCTTGCAACATTCAGCTTGGCTAATGCTTTATTCACTTTAGCTGCCGGATAGGTATAAGCAAGCTCTTTCAAATCAGCTGCTCGTACAGCAATCGCAACAGCGACAGAAGCCGTCAACACTTGCTTGCCTTGAATGTCGGGGCCAGAAAGAATGCCCTTCTCATACAATGCCGCTGCTGATTGGTAGAGAGGATCATCTCCCTTTAAATCAGTAAAGGCTACAGCATTTCCTGAAGGCTCTATGCCTAGAATACTGGCTACCGCTTCAATAAATTGTCCTTTTGTAACCGTTCCTGAAAGTGTAACGCCATATTTTTCTTTCAAAAATTGCTTATACTCCGCTGCGCCATCCTCGTGCGGCACGGAAGCGGAAGTGACAGTTGCAGCAGCAGGTGACGCCGCAAAAGCGACCGATTGCGTGAAAACAATAGAGAAGGATAGGAGAAGGGCTGTCAGCAGTTTGATGTACGTCGTGCGTGATTTTCTCATGAATACGACCTCCAAATTGTAATAATTCCGATATGAACAGTTGGTTTATGTAATGTCTCATAGTATAGCAACCGATAACTAGCGGTGTCAATGATAATTTTTCCATGTCATCAAACGAACACCATTAAGCCAACGTCTCCCATTTCGCCCATAGCTCCTGAGGGTTCAGCTCATAAATGTCATTTTCTCGGAACATAAACTGGTGCATAATAAATTCTCTGCGTATAGTGGCAAAGTCCGCATGGAAGCCTTTGATAAAGGCGTTTATTTCCTTCTCCGTATATTTCTTATCCTTCGACAGTTGGGACACGATATGCTGCAGCACAATCAATTTTTTCTTAAGCTGGGCAGGTATATGTTTCAGCTTCCCATCTGTGGTGAAAAAATTTCTAATAACAGACTCTTGTAATCGTTGATGGCTCTCTTCCATGCTCTCCAATTCCCCTTCCACTGCGGCATTCCGATAAATAAGCTGTTCGGCTGCGCTCGCATTGCTTCTGATAAAATAATGATTCAATGAAAAATAAATCGTGTTCTTCTCCCTGCGCTCATTGATTAGGCTCGCCGCGCGCAGCTTAGATGCATGATGCGTAACCGTTGCAGGTGTAATGCCTAGCTTCTCTGCCAACGCTTGACCGTTAAGCTCGCCGCCTGCCAGCATAATCAGCATTTTGATTCTTGTCGTATCAGCCATCGCCTTGTGATATGCAACAACTTTATCCAACTGCATGAATAGCCTCTCCCTTCTGTATTAAATTTAACGTTTATCTAATTAGATATTCAACTAATTAGATAATAGTGAATCAAAACCGGAATGTCAAACTAATTTATTTCAAAAAAGCATTTATGGTTGTTTCCGTCCTCAGCGCAACGCCATCATTGCGCGGCAAGTCCTTCTCCCAACACATTCTAATCCGCGTACAAATTTTCATCATCCGCTATTGTTTGAATATCCTCCGAGCTTATGCTGATGTAGGCATATCCCTCTGCCTGCTGTTTTTTCAATGCCTTTTCTTTAAAAAACTTCGGACTGCCCTCGCCCGCATCTTCATCGTACACGAGCAAAATACCATCCGTCTTGCGAAACAACAGCTCGTCCCGGGCCGTAAATTGCCATATGCCGTCATAGGGCTGATTGCTTACCGAGGCGTAATAATCGACCCCTTTCAGCACCTGAGCATAATATTCCTTTTTGTCGTCCTTCCACTTTTCCTCTGGATTACTGTATGCCGAAATAATCGACAGCCGCAGATGAGGATATATTTCCTTTAGCGAGATCACGACCTCGCAAGCCCATAAATCAACGCCAAATTGTCCGGGAGTAATGACCCATTCTAATCCATCTTCAATAAGCGGAACCAGCTTTCCCGCCAACGCTTTTTTAATATAAACGATGCCCTCGTGCTTCTGGTTAAAAATATTAAGCTCATGCGCACGATAGCCGGTTACGAGTAAATTTTTCATTTGTGTTCCACGCCTTTTCGAATAATTATGGTTTACTTCTCTCCAGTGTATGCTATAGTATAAAAAATACAAATTGAATAAAGACCTATTTAATTCACTAGGGGGGCCTAACGGCTGAGATGGAGCGCAAGCTCTGGACCCTTGGAACCTGATCTGGATCATTCCAGCGGAGGGAAGTGGAGCTAAGGCTTTCATATCTACACACGCGCAAGCGTTGTTGAGCATGGGACCCGCTCGTTTCCTTTCGGAAACGGGCGGGTCTTTATTCGTTACAGGAGGGCTGCCTATTTCCGCCATCATTTCACTTCAGCAGATTAACTATTCCTTCGCCCAAGGGGATAAAGCGCCGATCATTACAGACTTGTCATTAGATGTGCGCGCAGGTGAATTCGTATCCATTATTGGTGTAAGCGGTTCGGGAAAAAGCACGCTGTTCAAGCTCATCGCCGGTTTGCTTGAGCCTCAAAGCGGAGAAATTCGATTGAACGGCAATCCAGCGCCGAAGCGGTTAGGTAAAGTCGCATACATGCCTCAGAAGGATCTGCTTCTTCCTTGGAGAACCGTCCTCGACAATTGCTTGCTTCCATTAGAACTGGCACGAGGCAAGAGGCGTGGCGATAAGGCATCCATTCGCGATAAGCTGGAGCGCTTTGGTCTTGGCGGCTATGCGGATGCCTACCCCGACGAGCTGTCAGGCGGCATGAAGCAGCGGGCCGCGTTCCTGCGTACGCTCGCATCCGGTCAGGATTTGCTGCTTCTTGACGAACCTTTCGGAGCCCTCGATGCCATGACCAAACGCGGCATGCAGCGTTGGCTGCTTGCGCTCTGGGGCGAGCTGAATAAAACTGTACTCTTCATTACACATGATCTGGAGGAAGCGATTTTGCTTAGCGATCGCATCTATATCATGCCAGGCAATCCCACACAAGCTTTACAAGAATGGAAGGTTACACTTCCAAGGCCAAGATATTACGAAATGAATTATGAGCCAGAGCTTATTATGCTTAGGCAAGATTTGGAGCAACAATTGCATGCGCAAACCACCTTTTAAAAAATGGCTTAATAACTACGGTCTCTTTGTCCTTCTGCTCATGCTCATTCTAGTCGCTTGGGAAGGGATTGTACGCTTCGGGTGGGTGCCTGCGTTTATTATCCCAGCTCCTACCTCCGCGGCCACTGCGCTGATCAAGGACAGCCATCTATTACTCGGTCGGCATTTGCTTGCTACATTAAGAGAAGTAGCGCTCGGTTTCCTGCTATCCACAGCTGTCGGAGTTGCTCTCGCAATCGCTATGCATTCGTCTCGAACGCTAGAGAAGGCGCTTTACCCCTTCATTGTCATTAGTCAAACGATTCCGCTCATAACTCTCTCGCCGATTTTCATCATGTGGTTTGGCTATACGATCTGGAGCAAGGTGGCGGTCGTGTTTCTCACCGCATTCTTCCCGATCATTGTCAGCACCTATGATGGTCTTCGCAAGAGTGACAAGGAATATAGCGAGCTGCTATTGACTATGGGTGCTTCAAGCTGGGACATATTTTGCAAAATAAAAATTCCGATGGCACTGCCCTCCTTCTTCTCCGGTCTCAAGCTGTCCATCGTCTATTGCGTTGTTGGCGCTACAATCGGCGAGTGGCTCGGTGGCAACGAGGGTCTTGGCTATTACACCAGACGGATGTCGAGTAATTTAAAAACGGACTCCATGTTCGCTTCCGTTATGGTATTGTCTCTGCTCGGCATGCTCTTATTTGCAGCCATTGTGCTTTTGGAGAAAATATTACTTACGAGACGAGGAAGAACAAAATGAAAAATCATTTCATATTGAAAATAAAAGAGTCGTTTGCTATTGCACTCGCATGCCTATTGCTAATTGTAATGAGCGGCTGCAGTGGTACGAACAGCGTGAATAGCAAAGATACGGTAGCCTCACCAGATACCGCAGCGGAGCAGCCGCTTGAGAAAGTGAGCATTATGTTAGATTGGTACCCTAACGCGGTCCATTCCTTTTTGTACGCAGCCCAGAAGAACGGATATTTTACAAAGCATGGCTTAGATGTCGACATTCAAATGCCAGCTGATACGAATGACGCTTTGAAACTCGTTGCAGCTGGCAAAATAGATTTGGCGCTGAGCTACCAGCCTCAGGTATTAATGGCGCGAGGCGATGCCATTCCTGTTAAATCTATTGCAGCGATCGTCAGGCATCCGCTTAATCATTTGATGGTACCGGAAGAGAGCGGCATTCAATCCCCTAAGGATTTGGTTGGCAAGAAGATAGGCTACTCTTCTATTCCTCTCTATGAAGCGATGATGCGCACCATGATCAAGCATGACGGCGGCGACTCCCAGAACGTCGACATGATTGATGTAGGCTTTTCCTTCATCCCTGCTATTTCTACCCATAAGGTCGATGCAATCATTGGCGGTTTTATTAATCATGAGCAGCTATTGCTCGCCAAAGAAGGACATCCCATGACGGCCATTAATCCGACCGACTTCGGAGTGCCCGATTATTATGAGCTTGTGCTTGTTGCTAGCGATGACGGCTTAAAGAACAAACAGGAGCGGTTTAAGAGGTTTATTGCAGCTGTAACTGAAGGCCAGCATTTTGTTGAACAAAATACGGAGGATGCACTGGCGATATTATTCCAGCATGAAGACGGAAGCTCACCGATGGATCAGGAAATCGAGAAAAAAAGCTTGAACATATTGAAGCCTTTAATGAATGCGGGAGATGCGGCTTTCGGTTATCAGGATGAGTCATCCTGGGCCAAAGTTAGAGATTGGCTGGTAGCAAACGAGCTGCTGCCCTCTGGAATCAAAGCGGAGGATGCATTCCTCAATCTGTAATTACATTTGGAGGAGACATGATAATGAAGGTATGCAAAGCTTTAACGATTGCCGGTTCAGACTGCGGTGGCGGCGCAGGCATTCAAGCGGATCTGAAAACCTTTCAGGAGCTGGGTGCATATGGAATGTCTGTTATTACGGCCGTTACCGCACAGAATACACTAGGCGTCCAAGGCATCTATCCGCTTGATCCTTTAGCTATTAGCAGGCAGCTAGATTCCATAGGAGAGGACTTAACGCCGGATGCCGTTAAAACGGGTATGCTGTTCAGCGGAGAAATAATTCGTATAACAGCCGACAAATTCAAACAATATAACTGGCGCAACCTCGTGATCGATCCCGTTATGGTCGCCAAAGGCGGCTCCTCCCTACTCCAGCAGGAAGCCATTCAGCCGCTAGTTGAGCATTTAATTCCGCTTGCGCTCGTCACAACACCCAACATTCCAGAGGCAGAGCTGTTAACGAGAATGCCAATTCGCAGTTTAAGCGACCGGGAAGAAGCGGCTAGACGATTGATTGGGATGGGCTCCCGTTATGTTGTTATAAAAGGCGGACATGATACACATAGTGAGCGAATTGTTGATCTTGTATACGATGGAGAAAGCTTCGTCTATATGGAGAGCGATCGAATCGAAACGCGTCATACGCATGGTACAGGCTGTACCTATTCTGCTGCGGTAGCGGCTGAGCTGGCGAGGGGTAAAACAGTTGTGGAGGCCGTTCAAACTGCCAAAAGCTTTATCCAAGCTGCTATAGAAGACCAGCTTGGAGTTGGCCGCGGCCACGGACCCACAAACCATTTTGCTTACAAACGAAGACTGCGGGGATTAAACCCGATTACGAGTTAGTAAATCCGGCGCAGGAGCAGGGAGCTTTTCTCTGATATGCTCCTTATGTACGAGGGGCTGCTGAACATGCTGATCGCTTGGCTGCTGCAGCTGTCCGCCTGATTCTTCTCAGGATGGGCTGGAGCATCCGCTTCAGCTTGCTCCTCTGAAGTGTTCTCTGCAATGTAACTGGTCCAATTTTCAAATTCTATGCGTGCTTCCTCTGACAACATCTTGGTCGTCTTCTTTTGTCCTTCAGAAATGTCAACGCTCGTCAATGCTGCGGCCAGCGTACATAATAAGACCGACATGCATAGAGCATTTTTAAAAATCGAATTTCCACTCATACTCTCACCCATTCTTTCCGTTCATCTCCTTATTATAGTGGTTTCCACAACAAAGCAAATGGACTTAAGGGACGGGCTTATACTGGACTTTAGACTGGGACGGCAGAAACTAGAAAATAAGTACTAGCTCTCTACCTGATCAATGTTCGAATGCGGTAAGCAAGCCTGTGAGATAACTCCCGGCTTTCCGATTGAGTGAAGAAGTACCCCTAGAAGCCGAAGAAGAACCTCCGCTTTAATACCTACCCGATAACCCCCTTTACCTTTTTCTATAATCCCCGAGTCGATCAGCTCATTTACAGCTATATCAAAGCGAGTATCTAAAGAGGAATCTTGCTGAAGTGACGTTTCCGTAATTGCGGCATCTGAATTAAAAAAATTTTTCTTCTGTGCCAATAGAGCTGTTATCACTGAATTCCATTCCGTTCGGAATAAATCAAATGGCAAGTGCTCATCATTCCAGACATTTTCCGTTTCACGTAAAGCTTCAATAGAAACATTACAAAAAAACTTGCCTTCCCACCACAATGTGACCCCTTCTGGCCCTGCATGCACAAAAGGCAATCTTTCTTCAACTGAATTGCTCTTTAACGAGGAACTGACATTTACTTCAGATATTTCGTCAATCAAATTAAAAATTTTAAACGCTAAATCGATTTTTTGACTTGGCTTCAATTCTCGCAAACGCGACTCCATCGATGGTATAAGTCGGTTAACATCACCAACCTTATCAGCGCCAAGTAAAAAATCAGTTGTACAATCAAGCGATTGAGAAATTCCAGCCAAAAGTGTGATGTCAGGCAATGAATCACCATTTTCCCACTTTGATACAGCTTGACCCGACACATTCAATTGCTTTCCTAATTGCTCCTGTGTCATTTCTTTACGATGGCGAAGCTCTACAATTCGCTTACCCATTTCTGAAATGGTCAATTTACAATCACCTCTCATTAAGAAAATAGAATAATTAGCGTGAGGGCGTTTCGGAAACTAGTCGTATCCCCCACCTTGCATTTTTATTATAGTTAATTGGTTATGGTTAAGGTATGGAGGCATGCTATATGTTCTCAACTCATAGTTGATTATTTCTACTGCAGGTTGGGGCTCGTTTTCTTATGGACTTTAGACTGGGACGGCAGTATATTAAATAAATTGAATATATTATACGATCTCGAAATAAAAGGATGGTATTTTATGAGAATCGGACGAGTGACTAGAGAGATGACCGATACAAGCAGAGATAACCCATTTAACCAAGATGGCAGCAAGCGGCGCTTTATGATCAGTATGTATTACCCTGCTGATCACGAACAAGACTTCACACATGAACTGATGTATCCTGAGTTATTTCATCCCGGTGAAGATGTTGCCCTCGCATTTTTCAGAAATATTGGAGCCGATATATCCTATCTCAGCAGCTTGAAAACGAATGTTTTTCATAATGTAAGCGCTTCGAAACAAGGGGCTTTTCCTGTTATTGTGTTCTCGCCAGCTTTCGGAATAGAACGAGATATGTATTGGTTTACTATTTCCAATCTGGTCGCTAATGGCTTTATAGTCGTGACAGTTGGAGCAACCTATGATTCCGTATTTACGGTTTTTCATGACGGTGAAAGCATTGAGCAATCGAAAACTCTCGCTGATTTGGAAGGAACAGATATGAACGGCTGGGAATCCTTGCTGGAAATAAGAGTAGATGATGTTCGTTATATACTGCATAAACTACCGGAAATTAATGAGAAGGATTTGGCGCTGCGAGGCGAATTTGATCTGCAAAGGCTAGCGCTAATCGGACATTCGTTAGGTGGAGCAGCGGTGTATCGGATAGCACAAACGGAGTCAAACATTAAGGCGTGCATACTATTAGACCCTAGCTTGCATTTGCTCGGTTCATTCACGACATCCCTTTCCATTCCGTTTCTGCTTTTGCGGCAAAATTCATCTACGTACGAGATGCTTATGGAGGATGGCTGGAACGCAGCCGTTGCTCATGAAACCATGGTTGGACAATCAAAACTAGCGAGTGTTCTAAGCGGCTATAAGTCCTTTATGAAAATTCATGGAGCTAATCATGTCACATTTAGTGATGCGCCTATTCACTTCAACGAACCTGAAATAGCAGAAAAACATCACATTATTAATGAACTGACAGCTGCTTTCTTTAAACAATTTGTTTGCGGCCAGTTTGGGGAATATTCGAATACAATTGGTCAAAGGACCGGCTGCAGTCAGATAGATCACGCTGGACATGCCATCCCCAACGATTGATGAGCAACGGGCTTTACCATTCCCCTGCCCATTCCCGGTAAAAGCGTTCTACATATTGCTCCATATACAAATGTCTTTCCTCCGCGATCAGCCGAGCAGAATTTGTGTTCATAAGATTTTTAAGCTTTAGCAGCTTTTCATGAAAATGGTTGATGGCTGTGCTTTTCTCATTGCGATATTGATCAGTTGTCATGGAAACTCGCGGCGCAAGCTCTGGGTCATGAATGGCGTCGCCTTTCCAACCTGCATACAAAAAAGCTCTAGCAATTGCAATGGCCCCAATCGCATCGAGCCGATCCGCATCTTGGACGACTTTGCCTTCCAGCGTGCGCATAGGCGGGTTCGTTCCGGCATTGTAGGACATCGTTGCGATTATGTCCACGATATGTGCTCTTTCTTCATCAGCAAACGAATGTTCCTTGAGCCAATCCGTTACTTTGCGAAGGCCGGCTTCCTTCGAATCATTAAGCTTCTCGTCAGCTACATCGTGCAGCAGCGCAGAAACACGGCAAATGAACATATCTGCGCCTTCTTCCCGGGCCAATCTCTCCGTCATTTGCGCAACGCGATGAATATGCCACCAATCATGACCTGTTGGATCGTTCTCCAATTCCGATTTCGCAAACTTTTCGGCTTCTAACAGCTGCGCTTGTTTTCTATTTTCTTGAGCTTCCATTCCTATATACCTTCCTTCTATTTGAAAAAATGGTTTGACAGCAGGAAAAAAAGATGGAAGCAGCATAGCTCACTTAAATGGGTAAATGAGAATGTATAATCGAATCTGTTCCAAGAAGTGCTCTGCCTCCATCATTGATGGTTTGGTCTTTATGAAATAACTTCGCTCACCGCGATAAGCACTCTTCCTACAAAATTAGGATTTCCCCAAATGGTATATCGGCCTTTCTTCTCCACATCATCATAAAAATATTGAAATTTGGCTTGCCCATGGTTTGGAGTTGATTCATTCATATAATGCATAAAGACTTCAGAAATTTTCCGAGCCTCCTCCCGCGTGTCAACATAGTAATCAAAAATGGTACATACTTGATTCTTACCCTCAATCACACTGGTTTGCCCACTAATAAATGATTGAATTTCCTCTGCGCTGTCTGCTTTAATCTCATTGATTCGTCCACCAATAAACATTTCTGCATCCTCCCTTCGGATTCTCCATTCTCCGCCAACCTTTGAAGCTTTAAGCTGATTCTCACGAATATAACGTCTGATTGTCCTGGGATGCATGTCAAGCATTTGGGCTAATTGTTCAACTTTCAGCAGCTCGCCGATCTCAAACACCTCCTTTATGTCCGTATAATTACATTTTATTACCTTTTGTTCCTTCTGTAAATAGATGGATATAAAAGAAATCTGTATATTTTTTATATACTAATTAGATGAATTGGGCTAACATCATTACCGTACAAACACCCAATCATGCGGAGGAATCGGAGCATAACCTACAAGGTGTTCAAATGTAAGGAGGTGCATTTAATAATGTCAGCAGGCTATGGTGGTGCTTCCAACAATATAGGCTTCATTCTGGTGTTATTCATTCTTTTGGTTATTATCTCATGTAGTTGCGGCTTCTTCGGTGGAGGCGGCTTTGGTTACTAACAATTAATGCTGCGATATAATCTTTGAATAAAATGTCTAAAATAATCCGTTTGAGAAAGCCCTTATATGGCTTTCTTCTGCGGATTATTATTAATTTATCTAATGACAGCCAGCACTCATTAACTAACCAAAATCATCGTGCAAACAATGATTTTTATAGTCTTAAAATAAAAAAAGCCACAGCTATGTGAACTGCACCCCATTTGTTAGACACCATCTAACAAGTGGGGTGCATTTTTGTGGGGAAGTTTTCCGAAAGGGAGAAGTATCAAGCCGTACAGGCCTATTTAGACGGCAAAGAATCCTTCAGGGAGATAGGTGTACGCATCGGTGTGGACCATAAAGCTGTTGAAAAGTGGGTAGCCCTTTACCAAATGAACGGCATGGAAGGTTTGGCTAAGAGATATACAACCTACTCAAAAATGTTTAAACTAGACGTACTGAATTTTATGAATGAGTCAGGGACGTCAATTTTAGAAACAGCTGCTAGGTTTAACATTCCTGCACCTTCAACCATTCTGCAATGGAAGAGGGTTCTTGAGCAGCGAGGTGAAGACGCCCTGTTACCGAAGAAAAAGGGGCGTCCATCCATGAAGGAAGAAACGAAGAAAGCAACTCCAGCTGAAGGCTCTGTCGAAGCGCTACAAGCCGAATTAGAACGTCTACGTATGGAGAACGCCTACTTAAAAAAGTTGAATGCCTTAGTTCTAAGCAAGGAAAAATTACAAAGCAAGACAAAGCGCAAGTAATCTTTGAACTAAGGCTAGAATATCCCGTTACATCATTGCTTGAGTTGGCTCAAATTCCGCGTAGCACGTACTATTACTGGGTCAGCACCTTTGACCGCCCAGACAAAGACGCAGCCTTAAAAGTTCGTATTACAGCGATTTATCACGAACACAAGGGCCTCTATGGGTATCATCGTATTACAGATGTGCTGCACAATGAAGATGAGCGTGTAAACCATAAGAAAGTGCAACGAATCATGCAGGAGCTTGGCTTAAAATCCGTCGTGCGTATGAAGAAATATCGTTCATATAAAGGGAATGTAGGTAAAATTGCGCCGAACATACTGGAGAGGAACTTCATCGCATCAAAACCGAACGAGAAGTGGGTAACAGATATTACGGAGTTCAAACTATTTGGAGAGAAGCTGTATCTATCACCAATGCTCGATTTGTTTAACGGTGAAGTCATCGCCTACTCAGTGAATTCCCGCCCGACCTACTCCCTTGTTTCAAAGATGCTGGATAATGCGTTTGAACGATTGAATGATAAAGATGTCCTTCTTATCCATTCTGATCAGGGCTGGCATTATCAAATGCGTCAGTACCAGCAAGCATTAAAGGATCATGGGATCACACAGAGTATGTCACGCAAAGGAAACTGTTACGATAATGCAGTCATCGAAAGCTTCTTTGGCACATTAAAGTCCGAGTTCTTATACACGCAGGAATTTGAGAGTGTTGAAGAGTTTAAAGCAGAATTAGATCAATACATCACGTACTACAATCACAAGCGGATTAAATCAAAGCTAAAGGGCATGAGCCCGGTACAGTACCGGACTCACGCCCTAGAAGTAGCCTAATAATATAGTGTCTAACTTTTGGGGGTCACATCATTGCGGCTTCAAATAAATATCTATTTTTCTTCTGCTAATTCATCCACCTACTTGCTGTCCTTTATTCGCTTTTCGATTCGGGTCGCGGTCAAAAATACGCGCGCTATGCTTGGATAAAAAATCAATTGTTGGCTGATCAACATATCGATTCATGAGATGTGCCAACCCGAAGATAACGATTAGTGAAACGAGTACGGTTATCATTAAATTGAAACCATACGATAAATAAGGGGAAAGCTTCAAGAACATAAAGCTGGAAAGCGTACAAATGACAGTGAAATGAACCAGATAAAGCGAGAATGAGATTTTGCCTAAAAATGCGAATGGCTTGCTCGCAAAAAGTGTCTGCATCCCGCTGGAATTGAGTACAGCCGTCATGATGAAGAAAGCTCCTATTACGTGGTAGAAAATAAAAAATGAAAACGTTGGCTGGTTCCATACGAGTGGTTCATAAATCGTACCAACCCAGTTCACATACGGAAATGAGCCTACATACAATCCGACAACCATCAGCATCACATTAATCCACGGTCGCTTAATGAATTGTAGTCGGTTCTTTTCATTACTGTTGTGCAAATCGCTTAGCAGCAAGCCTAGAATGAAAGCCAAATAATACGAATCCAAAAAATAATACATGATAATGGGGTAAATGATGAACCGAATTTTGAAATGTCCAAACAGCAGCAGAAATGCGAAAATCAAAAATGAACCAAATAGCTCATAAGTCATCGTCCACAACACCGGATTGAACTGAGAACCATACGTGAAAAAATTGTGGTATAAGCCTTCTTTCAGCAGAGTCCATACGCTGGGCATGATAGTGTAAGGGTCGTGCATGGACGATTTGGTTACTGCGCTAACTTCCCCAAACCAGCCCGCACCTACTAAAATGACTAGATAAGCTAGCAAAACTGAAGCAAATGCAGGAACGGCTAGTCGAAAATACCTTCTAGCCGCGCTCGAATATATGATTGCATTATCCTTGCTTCGAAAAAAACGATAGCTGAGAACGTAGCCGCTTAAAACAAAAAATAGACAAACGGAAAAATTACCGTTAAAAAGTAGATTGAAAGGCGTTTTTGAAGCCGGTAATTCAAAAGAAAAATGAGAGATTTGTCCATTCCCTTCAAACACCGACGGCAAAAAAACTTGAAAAAAGTGAGCAAGTACAACGATAAATGCAGCTGCACCCCGTAATCCGTCTAAAAATATTAATTTTGATTTCATAATTACCCACCTATTCTATTAACCGACAATACCTGAACGCTCAATACTCTTCATAAAGTATCTTTGTACTTCCAGGTACATGATCACAATCGGTAAAATAACCAGCATACAGGCAGCCATAATTGTCGATTGATCAATATTGGAGGTTACTGTTCCACCTGTCGATTTGTTCATCGACTCCCCGAGCAGCGGCAGCATCATCGGCAGCGTAAATTTATCACGATCAACGAGCATTATAACAGGTTCGAAGAAATCATTCCAATGCCAGACCGTAGAAAGAATCGATACAACAAGCAGTGGAGGTGTAACAACTGGAAGCACGATCCGGAAGAAGGTTTTGAATGCGCCACAGCCATCAACCCGAGCGGCATCCTCAAGCTCGACTGGCAGGCCGCGGAAAAATTGCCGGAATATAAAGATGAATAATGCCCCGCGCAAACCATGAGCAAAGAAACTAGGAACGATCATTGGAAGATACGTATTGATCCAGCCCAAAGCCTTATACTCTATGAACATTGGAATAATGATCGTTTGCGGCGGCACGATCATCGTAAACATGGCAAGTCCAAACAATATTTCCCGGCCAGGAAATTTGAATCTAGCAAATCCATAACCGACAAAAGCACAGGAAGCAACTTGGCCGATTACAGATAAGATCGTGAGAAATGCTGTGTTTTTAAAGTATTGCAGGAAGTGTAGAAGTGAGTATGCCTCATAATACCCTCTAAAGTTGAAGTTTTTAGGAACCCAGTGAACAGTAGGATCAACGAGATCGGTAACCGATTTGAAGGATGTTGTGATCATGAACAGAAATGGATATAAGAAAACAAATGATAACCCAATTAAAAATAAATAAATAAATAATCGGTAAAAACGAAAACCTAGTCCCTTTAATTTAAGAAGTACGGGGTTTGTGTTTTTAACTGCCAGCGCCTTAGGAACCGATTGCATACTTCTACCTCCCGTGCCTGTTGAGCAGGCTTATTCGTGAGTACATGCCAATCACATACCGGTATAAACTATTTTTTTGCGAGTTAGAACAAAGATCAACACAATCAATATAAACACGAACAAAAAGTAGATCCAGCCGAGCGCTGACGCATAGCCCATTTCAATATTTGTAAATGCAGCATGCTTAATATACTGCATGACCTGGTTCCGAACATCTGTAAAGGAATCGACGAGCGTGAAAATGGCATTAAGCAGCAGGACCGGTGTCATAAGCGGGAAAGTAATTTTCCAGAACATCTCCCATGGAGTAGCGCCATCACATTTGGCTGACTCGTAAAGGGATTCGGAAATGCCTTGAAGACCGGCTAGAAACAGTAGAATTTGGATGCCTGTTTTCCAAAAAATTAGCGTCAATCGGCCCAAAATATCTCCGAGTGTTTCTACAATGTTTCCGGGCAAATATTGTGCGATAATCCCCGGGAGCTGTAGACCATTCGTTACTCCGGCATTAACGACTGTAGGATCAGCAGCTACCGTTTGCAGTGCGCCCACGCCTTGTCCAAGGAGCTGCTCCATAACAAAACCTGAACCGATGACGACGGGCAGGAAGAAAGCGCTGCGAAAAAACACCCTTCCGACAACCTCATGGTTGAGCAGGATGGCCATGAACAAAGAGAATACCAGAATTAACGGTATTTCCATAAAGGCATCCTGAATGGCTTGATAGAAAAGCGGGATAAAGTTGATGTCTTTTAAAACAGCTCTTGAATAGTTTTCCCCTCCGGTATACTCCATCTCCATGCCTGATACGCTCAACATTTTGCGAAAACTCATATAGAGCGACATGATCAAAGGATAGACGAGGAAAGCTAGAAATCCGATGAACCACGGAGAGATAAAGATATAACCGCTAATTACCTTTCTCTTCTCGAGTCCGAACTTCATGTATGATCCCCTCCTCCTATTTATTGACGATATAGTCTAGTGGTTGAATGAAAATCGTGTTTTCTGAATAAGGAATCGAATTATAGTTAACAATTACTTTCGTTCCATCCTCATAGGTCGTTTCATAGACGCCATGGCTCAGAATGCGATGTCCAGTCATCTGCAGCGGCCAGGTATGCCCGAGATTCTCATTAATCTCCTTATATTGCTGAATTAACTGAGGAGACCATTGCTCAAAGGTAGAACTGAACAGCTCATCACTGTACCAGGTATAACGAAATTCCTCAGGTTTTGCATGGGTCAGTTCGTAATAAGGCATGCTCCCGTATTCCAGCCATTTCAAAAACAGCTGACGGCCGTTATAGTGGCTGTTGATCGGAATATCACCACTATAGGGAATGTAGCCGTGAACGACCATCTGGAAAAATGGAACGGCTTCATCCGAGTATACGAACCCGGTATCGTTCAAAGGGATATCCGATAATCGATCTGCTTCGGCCAAAACATATAAATTTCCGCCATGTACGGCAGCTTTGCCATTTTGTTCCCGCGATTTATTCATGATGTCTATCCATTTCTGTACAGTGCCTTCTCGGGTTAAAGGATGGTACTCATTATAATCCGCAAGCGCGATTTGACCTATTTCTTCAAAATCGATACCGGATGCACGATAGCTAGCCAACGTATTGCCCTGTTTCCCATCGAACTTGGCTCTCGCTCTCTCTGCATTTAACAAATACCAGGAGCCATAATAATTTTGAAGTGCGAGCTTACTCGGTGATTTCATCACATCAAGATTTTTTCGTAAGCCAAGATTATGTTCGAATGCGTCCACGATATTAAAATTCAAATACAAATCGATTTGATTATCCTTCGCATACTTCGTCAATTCGGTCAATTTCTTATTTCCGCCTAGCGTACTGGAAACGCGGTAATGATCTGGATAATCACCCTCCCCGTCCTTCATCCAGCCCCTAAGGCTGACATTCATGTTATTGACACCAGCAGTCTTTAGCTCCTGCAGAAATTGCTTCGTCTGATCAAAGGTGGTGATTTTGAGAAATTGCTTTCGAAGAACACTGTCTTCTCTGATTCCTGAGAACAAATCGATAGCTGTAGGTATTTCCTTTTGGCTATCTGGGATTCGTTTTTGCAGCTTTCCGGTCTCAATCAAATAAGAGCGATAAACCTGAGCCATTTCCGAATAATTCGCACGATCCGACTCGAGAAAGACATAACGAAGACGGTGATCGACAGGCATCATTTTTTCTTCTACACGCTGAGAGAATTCACCACGCCTTATTGCAGCATCATAGAAGCGGCGATAGAAAAACTCACCCGATACCCGATTCAAGTTCACCGTGTACCCGCTTGGATAGTAGTTAACTTTCGACTCGAATTCTCCCTCCGTGACATAGGCGACGAATCCATTCCCATTTTTTACAGATCCATAAACGGGAAGATAAGCATTTTCGGTAGGCTGCCCCGAAGATTTCAGAACCTCCTCCGAGCCGTATACGATTTGTGAATATTTGTCTTTATACTGCGGATGTGTCTCCTTGAAATAGGAGATCGCACCACTGCCGTCGGGAAAGAAGATGTAGCCCTTATCCTGATCGGTACCCGAACCAAGATTAGGAAGAATCTCAAGAGAAACCAGCAAATTAGTTGTTGTTTCTTGGATACTTGCTGCTGGAATATACACATCCAAATGGTCCTTTTCAATCGTATACTCAATTACAAAGCTGATCCCGAGTGTGTCGAAATCATAATGTACCCGAATTCCTTTATTGATTTGTTCTTTTGTTATTTTCGGGGGAAGCATGATTGAGTTCGTTACCAAAGAATCGTGAACGGGTCTAGAGTAATCGGCGTAGGTCATATTGAGCGGTGCCCTAACGCTGTTTTTGAGAAGCTGGCTGCCTCCGAGAGCTTCATCTGTAATGCTTGCAGCAGACATCCAGGTGACGTCATTCCTCTTGTCATTAACCGCAATGGAAGAAGTGACAGGCTCGAAATATAGAATGAGATCATTATTTTCCGAAACCTTCTCATAGCTTGCCAAACTGTTCAATTGATCGATGATCTCTTTAGGTACAGGTACAGGCTCTGCAGCCTTTCCTGAGCCGAGCACATTTCGTGGTATTTCGTAATTTTCCAATTGATAGATAGCAAATACGCATAATCCTAACACGAGGACCCAGGAAATGATCCGCAACGATCGTCGAAGCATCTGTTCGCCTCCTCCCTTAGAACCATCTAATATATAACTCAAGGAATAGTTCTTTTACGAAATCGAATACGTGATCAATCAAAACATAGAATAGTACACCTACAAGCAATAATCCCAATGAGGTTAGGAGAGAAATAATGATGACAGAAATGGTCTTTCCGACTGTGTAGTCATTCATGACACTGATGAGAATAAAGGCAATTACAACGATCCAACCATACATGATTACAGAGATCATGTTATAAATCCCTAATTCGTCTCTTGTTAGAACGTTGCTTAACAGCGTTTGGGCCACTGTTCCGATAATATACGGAATCATCGCATACGAGCATGCTGCTAAGATCTGCTTCAACTTCGATTCGCCATCCATTATCGATGTAATCATCCATAACGAAATTACGAATATGAGAAAGGGTATGAGCAGCTGCGAGACTTCCAAATATAGATTAGCGAATTCGGGACGTGTCAAATTAAAGTGAAAGCTCGTAAAAAAGATTTGGAAGAACCTTGCCGCCAAAACGCCTAGAATAAGCAAAACAGACGGGACATACTTGGGTGCCGACTGAATACGCATGAATGCTTCCTGTGGAGCGAAAATCGTGAGCACCGCGTTATCCATGGCACTTCGAGATCCTTCCGGTAATACAAGCACTCTTCGGCTGTAGCTCATCAATTTGACAACCGAATAGTATAACGCCATACCGAGCGCACAAATAATCAACACAATCCATCCAAATTGCGATCTTAGCAGCTCATGGCGGTACTCTCTAAAAGCATTGGAGTAATTCCCCATGTCTTCCCCTAAGCGAAACTCAGCCATAGCTTCTTTCCATTGTTCCTGTTTATACAGCGCTTTACCTATTCCCCGATGTGCCAGAACATAGTTAGAATCGATTTCAACGACCTGTCTCCAAGGCACGAGCGCTTCTTCATACCGTCCATTGCTGTACAGCTTGCTGCCGTTATGCACGAGTGTCGTAAATAGATTCGCCTTAAATACCTGTACCTGGCCTCTTGCCTGATCCAGAACATACAATAATCCTTCGGAATCGTTCGCAACACTGACTGGATCCTGGAAATATCCCGTCATGTCGCCGTTCCCACCGAATACGAGCAGATTGTTGCCCTCTTGGTCAAATTGATATACTTTACGATGATTGGAGTCTACAGTCGTAATGATTCCATTTTTATCCACGGCTACATCTACAATGTTTGGCGAGGTAGTTACACCGCCTCTAAACCTGAGCTCACCATATGATTTATCTACGGGATAAGTATTAATTCCTAATAGATTAAATCTTTTGACCTGATCAATAGATGTATTCTCGATGGCTGTGTATAGATAACCTTCCTTAAGATCAATGGTCACGTTGCGATGATTGGGTGGAACTACTTTACCTAAAGCTTCCCGCTGCTCCTTTGTCGCAAACTTTCGTAAAATATAATCCTTAAGGTTAAATTTCAGCTTATTGGGAGCAATATAGCCTTGGAAATTGTTATTCCCATCGATGACCATTAAGCCGTGGTAATCATTGCCGCTTTGGACATACATATTGCCACTGTGGTCAATTACAAGCTTCACGGGCATGTAAGGGAAATCCGGATCAATCAAATCCGATTGGGGTGCGACGAACTCCTCAATCATTACTCCGTCCGGAGAGAGATGGACAATTCGATTATTTCCTGTATCGGCGATATAAATATCACCGTCTTCTTCTACGAATATCCCACTAGGATCCATGAGATTCAGCTTATCTTCCTTCGTACCATATACCTTCAATACGATTCCCAATTTATCCATCTTGATGATCCGATTGTTACCCGTATCCGCAATATATACGAAGTCCTTTGAATCGATAAATAGGTCCTTCGGATTTTTGAACATGCCATGCTCATAATCTCCATTTAATGCCCGTTCTACGGAATAGCCAAGAGGTATGGAGATGTTTTTCCCATCCGGTGCAATGACATAGCCATCCGCTGGAACGGCAAATGCCGAAAGAGTTCCAATAAACATAGATGCAATCAACATGAATATGACGACCAACCCATGGCGCAAGCTTCTCACCTTCTATACCCCCCTTATTTCTACGATTTGATGCCGGAGTGAGCCATCGTGTCCATGACCTGACGCTGCAGAATAATAAATAAAATGATGCTTGGCATAACAGTAACGAAAGCTCCTGCAGCCGCAGCACCCATCCTGCCGACAGTGCCGTTGGACACGCCTAACATGGCTAGCGGAAGAGTTTTCATCGCTTCGCTTGTTGTATAGATAAGAGGGGTGGAGAAATCGTTCCAGTTGCCGATAAAGGAGAAAATGACGACTGTCATCCAAGCGGGCTTCACAAACGGCATCACGATTTTCCAGAACATGATCCATTCGTTGGCGCCGTCTACTTTGGCGGCTTCTAACGTTTGATCAGGAATTTGATCCATAAACTGCTTAACGAGGAAAAAGTTAAACGGAACAGCTAATTTGGGCAAAGTTAAAGCCCAATAAGTGTTCAGAATTCCCATGTTGGATATAACGAAGTATGTTGGAATTGCTGTCACCTGCGGAGGAAACATGAGCGCGGATATGATGACCGCAAATATAAATGCCGTGCCAGGGAGTTTATACTTTGAAATGATAAATGCTCCCATAGAGCTTATGACGACGCTGAAAAATACGATGGCGACGGTTGTTATCACACTGTTAAATAAATAGCGTGAGAAAGGAACAAGCGAAGAATCTGTAGCCATCAGCAAATCATTGAAATTTTTGAACGTTGGCTTCATGACTAAAAACCGAGGCGGATATAAAAACAATTCATCCAGCGGCTTAAACGCTGTGGAAATGACAAATATGATAGGCGCTGACGTGAAAACGACAAGCAGGATCATAACGATATATAATGAAATCTTTTTGACTGTGATCCCTTTAAGCCACTTTCTATAAAACAAATAAGCTGTACGGCTCACTGGCTTGAAGACCATTTTGGCTGCAGTAATCATTCCAAGCTCCTCCTTCCTTATTCATCTTTTGAAGAGAACATTCTCATGCTGATGCGACCAAGCGTAAAGGTCAGCAGAAACAGGACGACGGAAATGGCCGATGCATAGCCTAATTCAAATCGGATAAAGGCGTAGTCGTACAAATGTGAGACGATGGTATGAGCTGCATAATTCGGACTCGGCATACCCGTCAAGACCACCGCGATATCAAAAACAGCAAACGAAGCTACAATAGACATGACCGCTCCGAACAAAAGCTGCGGTTTCATCATCGGGAGAGTGATCATCCACATTTCTTGAAATTTGTTGCGAATGCCGTCAATCGAACCCGCTTCATATAAATCTTGAGGAACATTGCGCAGGCCCGCCAGAAATACAAGGAAGCCAGAACCCATACTCATCCAAAGCGAGACGAACATGACGACATATAACATATAGTCCGGATTGGCTAGCCAAATGATCGGCGTATCAATAATGCCGGAATCGATAAAAAACTTGTTAATTAATCCATAGCGATCGCCCGAGAAAATATAAGTCCATACAACGCTTAGGGCGATCGAACTCGTAATGGAGGGAGCATAAAAGGCGAGAGCAAATGCATTACTGAATCTCAGGTTGCTTATAATCCAAGCAAAAAAGAACGATAGCAAGTAGCTTAAAGGTCCTGTTACGATTGCAAAAGCAAAAGTATTCTTAAGAGAAATCAGAAAGATGTCGTCTTCTAGAAAGAGAATTTTGTAATTCGTCAAGCCGACCCATCTGGGCGGCTGGAGCATATTATAATAAGTAAAGCTGAGCACAAAGGAGGATAGGACCGGAATAATATAAAAGACAATAAATAATAGGATAAATGGCGCGAGCATTAAATATTTGATTTTATTCGCTTTCAAATGTGCAAGCCAAGTCATTTTTTTTATTTTATAAGCTGGGGGATGGTTGGTTGCCACCATCGTTTGTCCTGCCACCCGAATCCATCCTTTCTAGCAAAACGAATTTGTTCTTTTTATTCCTTTGGGGCGGTAATGCCGAATTCTTCCTGCTTCGCTTTCAGTTCCTTATTTATATCCTTCACGGCTTGTTCAATCGATTCTCTTGGATTTGTGCCAGAGAGCACAACACGGTTCCAGGCATTTGAAATATGCCGAGTTGTGAAATATCCTCCAGGTACAACTGGACGTTCACGATACCATTTCCATTGTTCTTGAAAAGCTTCCAAATCTTCTTTTGGCCATGGCAAATCCTTGAAGGCCTCAGTATTAGCGGTGTTCCAGCGCGCTTCAACGCCGATGAGGGATTCGAGCTCCTGGCCGAAACGAAGCTGAACCTCTTTACTCATCCACCATTTCAAAAACTCCCAAGCCTCCTGTTGATGTTCTGACTGTTTAAAGATGACCGATCCATAGACAGCTCCGCCTGCAGTGCGGTCGATTGTGCCATCTGCCTTTATCGTACCCGGCGAAGGTGCAATCCCCCATCTTCCAGTGAGCTCTGGTGCGGCAACCGAAAACTGTACATACGACGTGTAGTTGGCAATTCCTATCGGCATTTCGCCAGAGCGCATCCGATTGAAGAAATTCGCCTCAATGGGCAGCTGATAGTTCGTGTAAATATCCGTCCACTCTTTAAAAGCCGTATATGCTTCTGGAGTATCCAATCCAGTGCGATTTAGACTGTCGTTATAGAAGCTTCCTCCCTGCTGATAAAGAAAAGGATCTAGTGATGCCGGAATCCAGGCATTCATACCGTTCCGCTGCAAAATTGGAAGTATTTTGTATAAATCCTCCCACGTATTAGGAATACCTAATTTAAGCTGAGACAAAATGTCTTTACGATAAAACACAAGATTGAAATCCTGTGTTTCCGGCAGCGCGTAATCTCCGCCGTTGTATTTGAAGGGAATTAATGATCCTTGCAGAAACTGCTCAACGGTTTTTTCATAATCATCGAATTGATTCAAATTAATAACCGCATCGCGAATCGCAAATTCAACAGGCAGCGTCGCTTCAAGGTTCGTGGCCACGTCAGGCGCCCTGCCGGAGCTTGCGGCAAGCAGCAGCGTATTCGCTGAACCAGAAGCCATCTGTCCAGCGGGAACAGTATTGATATTGACCCGTATTCCTGAAGTCGGCGTAAAATCTTCATCGACCAAATCCTTAATTAATTCAGCCCATTCACGTCCATTACCGATCCACACATTAATGACCGCACCTTCCTCGTCATTAAACGTATCCCCTACGCTGTCATAATCTTTCGTAAATGATCTGAAAAAGTTTTGTGTCATCGAGACTAGCCGTTCAAAAAAGGATGACTTTACCTTCGTCCATTTTTTATCCGGAGAGGCAATTGCGAGATAATCAAGAACAAGCGGAGATTCCTTCAGGCTGAGCAGCCAATTCCCTAGCTGCCCTTGTGTGTTCGTAATATCATCTAATTGTTTAGGAATGTCATCTGGATTATTTGCCATTTTCTGATACTGCTCCCGAATAGCCTTTAGACTCTGGACTACCGCAGGATTACTGCTGGACAATTGCTCTAACAAATCGATTTGATAGCTAATGCTGTCTGCTATCGATTTCAGATCTTCGATTAAATTGGGTACTCGCCGTTCCAGCTCATAGCGAAAGTTCATATCGGGTTTTGTACCCGTCACCATTATGATTTTCCGGTTCAGCTCGGAGATGGTGAAGATCGTATCGGATAAAGATTGTAGGACGTCCCGGTATGGTCCGAGCTGTACAGTGATGCGCATTGTATGCATTCCTTTCGGCAAATAAAACAAGAAATCTCCATCTTCATTGCCGAGACTTGTCATTCTCCAGTCCTTTGAGAAAGGAAAGGCATACTCCTCCAGTTCTTTAAATGGGACCTTCCCATCGAGCTCAATCTTACGGTAGGACGGCAAGCCATCTCCCCACCATTGACCATTTTTTAATCCGATTTTGTAAAGCCCATCCTCGGGAACATCAATCATCCAGGTCAAGTATTGACCACCCTTACGCCAGCGAAAATCTCCAATAACATTTAGCCGTTGATTTCCGTTAGCAGGCGGTTCAACATTCGGATCGGAGTTTGACTCCCTGCGAAGCGTCGGCTCCGTTTTATACCAGACCTTTTCCGCTTGGATTTTGACCATTTGGTCAACCGCTTTCTTATACCCGTTGTGCTCGTTCTGTTGTTTCACCTCGCTATAAGTAGGAACGGTTTCTGGCGAAACAAGAGATATTTGGGAAATAGCGATTGGTTCTTTTATGGTGTCAAACCGCAGCGTATGTATTCCTTGTTTCATATAGAAACGGAATGGCTCCGCGTATTTTCCTTCGTTATCCGTTAACCTGACAGTCTCCCAGCGGGGGACCTCAACTTGTTTGGGCCTAATGTCATCTCCCTGACTGTTTATTTTAGGTTCTGCCTGATCGGCCCACATTCGGTAAAAGGTTAACCTCTGTGCTTCATTAAAAGAAAACTCGTTATCTATCTTAAGGCTTCGATCAATCGAAGAACGTTTTCCTTCGATAGGATAATAGGTGAGCTCAATATTATAAAATCCATCTTCTGGAGCTTCTACCGACCACTCGATCCAATCGATTTCATCCTGCCAGACAACAGCCTGATCAAGCGTGTCACCGATTCCCGTTTGTACAACAGGCTTCACGTTCTTTTCAGATCCAGAACCGATAAAGGCAGCAGCTGGGATATCCACTCGTGAATCTTGTACATCCTTGGCCCCAGATTTCCTCTGCTCATTCAGTACCACAGAATAGGTCGGCAGCTGCGATTCGCTGTACGCAGAAAAATCAATAGGCTTCAGGTTAAGAGCATTCTTATATTTTTCAGCTAATTTATCCGCCGCGTCCCCTCTCTCCACCGGGTATACCACAAAGCTAAGTATCAGCAGACTGAGAAGGAATGCTTTCAGCTTGAACGTCTTCGACATCCGTTTTAAATGGTTTCGCAAGTTTCTTCCACCCCCCCGTAGCATTTACATCACATGAAACTCCTGTCCATGATAGACGGGCAGGAGTTTCATGTTTAACTGCGAGCCTACTTACTTCTTGAATTTCGGAAGCTCAGCGGACATTCTGTCAGCAATTTGCTTGGCACCTTGCTCCGCCGAAATATTGCCTAAGAGAACCTCATTAAAGGCAACACCGATCTCGTTTGTGTATACTCCCATATAAGGCGATGCTGGAAAGCTCGATAACAGAGGGTTCTTTGAACTTTCCAGGAACTCCTTGAATCCTGGAACGTTATTAAACAATGGTGAGTCAATTGCATCGATAACAGGTGTTAGATTACCAAGGCCGGCATCAAATTCGGCAATATTTTCTGCCTGCATGAACCATTTGATAAATTGCCATGCCTCATCCGGATGCTTTGCACCTTTGGGGATATAAAGCGTGCTGGTATCAACGGATGCTGCGCCTTTCATTTCCGGATTATTCTCATCATACGGCAGTGGAGCAATGCCATAATTCAAATTTGGGGCAAATTTTTCAATGAATGAGCCAGTCCATTCGCCTCCGATCATCATTGCGTATTTACCCGTAAAGAATGGATCATCCGCCGTCAACCAACCGCCAAGAGTCGAAGTAAACTGATTGATTTTCTCACTGCCGCCTGCTTTCTTCCACAGCGCTGCACTTTGCTTCATTGCTTGTATAAATCCTGGATCCTGCGGGGTTATCTCATTGTTTGCTTCATCTACGAACTTACCTCCATAAATATAGGAGTAGTCATAGATTGGAAGCTGCGGTGAGATTGCAAGGGACTTAATTACGCCATTTCCTTCGATTTTGCTAAGGCTATCAAAGTATTCGAACAGCTGCTGTACAGTCTCTGGCGCCTGATCATACCCCGCTTGTGCGAGCAGGTCCTTGTTATAAAACAACATACTGAAATGCATAGCCAATGGAAGCGCATACGTTTCACCGTTGTACTGCTGCTGTTTGATAGCACCGGGCACGAAATAATTGTCGGTCATGCCGCTCTCTTCCATATATTTGTCTAGTGGAGTGTTGGCTCCATTCTCACCATTTGGCACAGTTGCATTACCGAAGTTGGACGCTACATCAGGAGGATCACCAGCTGTAATAGCCGTAAGCTGCTTGGAGTAATCGCCTTCCACCGTACCTTTAACGACGATTTGGTCTTGACTGTCGTTAAATTTCTTAATCATTTTCTCCATTAGTTCGCCTTCAACGCCACCCCAACCGTACCAAAAACTGATTTCGACTTTATCTTTTGAAGCGGCTGTTTCGGCAGGCTTGTTCGTGCTCTCCTTTGTCGTCGGTGTTTCCTTCATATCGTTATTCTTGGATGAGCAGGCTGAAACCACAGCAACTAGTAATACCATAATGGCTACAAGCGATATGAACGATTTCTTTTCCATGTACGACCCTCCCAAATAAATAATAGTGGACAGAAACGTGAAGAACTTATACTTATTTACCGAATTCTTTCAGCCACATCACCACCTTTTTGAAAGGATTTAAGTATGAAGCATCTATAATTTTCAGAAGTTTACTTTTCATTCCTCCCGGAATAGATTTAAAGATTGGCCGAATTTCCCTTTAATGAAAAGATAGAAATCATCATAAACCTTTCTTCCTTGGTCACCTACATCATGATATAACTCGTAGAGAGCTTGCACGTCTTGATAGAAGGCAAGGACAGAATGGTTCATGTAACCAAATTCAATCCCCCCTTTCAAATATTGATATAATGCTCGCCTATGCCACTGGCTGGAGATTACCTTTGTATCGAATTCGATCTGAATACCTTGATTTGTTTTGGAGGCCAATTCAGCGCAATCCTGTATTCGCTCTGCGGTACTTTGCTCCTGAAAGTAATGGTTAGGCTGGACAATTGTAAAGTCGAATCCGAACTTAGCTCCGTCTCCTTTATGCTTGGCGCCCCACCAAGGCAGCCATCCTAATTTCAAATTTCGTTTATGTAAATAATGAAGAGTAAATTGAATGTTTTCGATTTCTCCAGGCTCATCAGGTTCAACATCTTCCTGCATCCAATAAAAGCCGACAAATTCGAGATTTGAGAATTCAGCCTGATGAAACTTGGAAAGATACAAATCGACGTACCATTGGATAGCTTTGTTGCGATTTTCCAACGATTCCAAGCTTTCAATAATGCCTTTACCCGATAGATCTCCAAACTGTTTGCAGCGTCTTTCCGGAAAAGGAATCATGGTCATCACTTTAATTTTCTTATTGGGAACGTTAAGCTTCGCTCCAATTTCTGCTGCGGCTTCGTTCAATGCAAACAATTGGCGTTCTTCTTCAAATAACCGATCGATCGCCCATTTCCAGTCGCTCATCTTACCCGGTTCGGAATCCAGCTCCCAGTCATAATATCTATGAAAGCTTCCTCTTCCTGGTGATTTTAACGCTAAAAACAAAAAGGTGTCGAATAGATCGTCCTGCGGCTCTCCTGCCTTATTCAAATAGGCTACATAAGGTAGAAACTTTTCCTTGCTCCAGTCTCCATATAATTGCTTATCATCTCCTCTTTTGTCGTAATGGCCGTAATAGACAAGCATTATGTGCTCTGCACCTGCTGTCTTCTCACTGCCTGGAGGAAGATATCCTTGTAAGCGCAGTTCAGTTGTCATTTACCTTTTTGCTCCTTTTGATTATAATCAACTACTTTTCATAGCATATTTTTTATAATAAGACGGAGACAAACCGGTATGTTTTTTAAATATTCTTGAAAAATAAGTCAGATCGTTAAATCCTACTTTGAAACAGACCTCTGTTATAGTAAGGCCAGGTTGAAGCAGAAGCTCCGTTGATTTTTTTATGCGTAAATCCAGCAAATAATCGGTTAACGTCTTACCTGTGAAATATTTAAATAAATCACAAAAATACGTTTTGGAAAGCATCGTAATCTTACACATATGATCCAATCGAATTTCCTCATTATAATAATTATGGATATAATCAACCGCCACATTAATAAGCGGACGGTACTTATCTAACTTATCCCCCATATCCTTAACGGTATCTTTTCTGAATTCTCTAATAATTAAGGATAATAATTTAAGCAGATTCCCTTTCAATATTAATTCGTAATAGCTTCTTCGTTCCGAATACTCTTCCAGCATTTCCATAAGAATATGACTCACTTTTTGATCGATGGTGCCTGTTAGGGTGATTTTCGGGGTTACCTTGTCTTCAGTGGTCAAGAACTGTTCCAAATACGCATAGTCGAAAAAATCTTTATCTAGCGGAAGCTGTCCATAACGGTCGTTTATAAAGTCGGGGAGAAATTCACATCCGATGATTTCGACTTCTCCGAAATTCCACTCGACCCGATGAACAGCATAGGGGGGAATCACGAACAAATTACCGGCAACCATCATATATTGCTGGTTATTAATGCAATGCTTGAACTGCCCTTTTGTTACATACCAAATTTGGATGTAGTCGTGTGCATGCTCTTCCTGAATGCCTTGATAGTTCTCGTTGATTTTATAAAGCTTGCATGGGATGCCTGCACTCATCTCCAATTCAGAATGAAAGAAAGTGATATTATTGGATGCCAAGCCATTAGCCAATCGTCCTAGCTGCATATTTTCGATCACCCCGCCCTTTGGCTATTTCACTCTAACGCCTTATCCATCATTCGAACAATTACCCGACGCTTGGCAGGTTCAGCCACTTCGCTGGGTTCTTAGCTGCTTGAAGTCCATATTCTATTATTGAAATGACTGCTATCGTTTCTACTGCAGGAACGGCAGGCTTTCCAGATTCAAAGAAGGAGACTAAATGACGGATAAATAAAGTAAAAAAATCAGATTCCGGCTTAATGATTTGGCATTGGTTCGTATTATAGTTAACAGCCATCATAAAAGGGCATCCATCTCCAAAAAGGTTAATGGTCGCTTGCTTTCCTGCGCCGAAATCAATCAGCAATGCAGAAGACGCAGCGCTACCGATCGACATTACTCTTTGTGGACGGCTTCCCATCATGGCTACAATGGGCTCGATTTGATGAATAGAATAATTCTCAAACCGTCCTGGCCCCCAACTGCTGATCGTCTCAATCCCTTCCTTAGCCACTTTCACATATTCATCAGCATAGCGAAGTGCGGAAGTAGAAAATAACGGTGTCTCATGCTGCTTCGCCAGCTCAAAAAGACGAATCGCTGCTGCTCGATCAGGCGCAAAGGTTTTATCGATATAAGTAGGTTTACCGGATTGCAAGGGGAGCTTTGAAAGCTCTTCATGAAATTCCGGATTGTCTGGAGATAAAACAATTAAATAATCGCTTAAACGAACAACTTCCTCTATAGAAGAAAGAAGCTTAATCCCTCTTCGATTGCACCATTCTTGATTGGACACCCCCTTCTCCTTGTCGACCTTTCCATATGCGTATACAACTTTCATCGCTCCACCCGTAGCCTCGGCAATCCACTCCGGGTATTCATTTGCATGAAATTCATCTAAATAATAGTCAATAAATCCTATTTTTTTCATCTACATCACCTCCATGAACGAATTAGAAAGTTAGCTCTCTCCCTGATTCGGATGAGTCATAAATAGCCTGAAGAATTTGAGAAGTAATAATAACGGTATCGATATGAGAAGAAAGCTTCTCACCAGTTTGAATCGATTTTATAAACTGATCAATCTCATTTTGAAAATGGTCACCCATATTAAGCTTTGGCTTCGTTTCTAATAATGCGCCATGCTGTGCGCTCCATAAAGTAAAATCGCCACCGTAATTTAAACGGATTCCTCCTTTGTCACCTAGAAAGTCAATATACATCTCATCGACACCAATATTTTGTGCCCAAGCACCATTAAGGGTAATTGTTGGTCCTTCTGTTCGAATCATTCCGGTTACAAAATCGTCTACATCATACGTTCCAGAATAATCGGGTGGACCTGCCCACATATTTAAGTAAGAGTAGTCCTTCATATCCTTGCCTAGCTTGCAATAAGCAGTGCCGGAAACGGTCTTCGGCTTAGGATCACCCGTACAATACATGACGATATCAAGGAAATGAACACCCCAATCGATCAATACTCCGCCACCCGCAATGGACTTCGTTGTAAATGCGCCTCCTAAGCCTGGAATCGAGCGTTGGGAGCGGAAGCTTACATAAACATGATAAATCTCGCCAAGGCTTCCATCTTCAATCATTTTCTTCATAACATTCACACCCGTGTTAAAACGATTCACGACTCCGATATTAAGGATTTTACCCGTTTCATGCTGAACCCGCTGCATCTCTAGAGCTTCCGCATAGGTACGCGCCGCCGGCTTTTCACATAATACGTTCTTGCCTGCCTGCAGGCATTCCATCGCAATCGAAGCATGCGAATCATTGGGCGTACAGATTGAAACGGCTTCAATCTCGGGATCGTTTAAGATTTCTTGATAGCTTTCAACTGCTGTTCCACAGCCGTATGCAGTAACAGCTTTCTCTGCTTTTTCCTTAATGATATCGACAAAGTATTTTATTTCTACATGCGGATTAGCTATATACGCTGGAATATGTGCATTATTGGCAATCGTACCACAACCAATAATGGCGACTTTTGTTGTACTCAAAAATATCACTCCTCTTTAGTTTAATAGCAAAGGTCTGAATATTTTGGCATTAATTAAACTCTCGGTTCATTATACTTTGATAGCTGGATCAATGTATTTAATTTTCGAACAATCAATTTGTATAATCATCCAATAATCGAATGAGGGAAATCGTTATTCTGCAAGATCGTTCCCCCCATTTACTGCAGCGTTAAAACCGAGCTTGTTTTGAAACATTTACCAAATATTGAACGTAAATATGAATAAGGAGATGATCATAATGGTGTTATTCGCGATTCTGTTTGTCCTCATCGCGCTGCTTAATATTTTCTTCCCTGCATTCGGTTGGTATATGAGGTATGGGTGGATGGTTAAGGGGAAGTCCGAGCCTAGTGATGCTTATATTCTGATGAGCCGGATTAGCAGTATCATTGTACTGGTCGTCTTTTTCGTTGTTATACTTCCTATTTTATTTAACTAGTTATGTAGATTAAAGCAAAAGATTATAGGCAACAAGCAAAAAACAGCCGATCGGTGTAGAAACCCCGATCGACTGTTTTATTATTTTATCTATTACTATTAAAATTTCGCTGCAGCTTTTGCTACGTTTTCTAAACCAGCTGCAATAATATCTTGCGAGCGGTCCGGATACTGGTTATGTCCTTCGATAACTACTTCTTCAGGGTTTGTAATGCCCCATAGGCTAATAATGTTTTTCACTAGGTTAAGAGCCATTTCTGCGGAAGCCATGCCTTCTAATGCATAATCTGAACCACGAGCGTTCAACAGCATTACTTTTTTGTCGCCGGCATAACCAATTGGGCCTTCAGCAGTGTATTTGAACATTTTACCGGCTTGCGCCAGGTAAGAAAGGTAAGTGATCAGCGGTGCAGGAACAGTTGAATTCCATAATGGGAATGCAAACACAATTTTATCTGAACCAAGGAATTGCTCCAAGTATTGATCAACTAGCTTAGTTGCTTTCTCCTCTTCAGCAGTAAGATCCCAGCCTTGGTTGCGTTTATACATACCAGTAATCGCTGTGTTGCCATAGTACGGAAGCTCTTCTTTAAACAAATCCAGCTCCGTAATTTCATCTGTAGGATTCGCTTCTTTGTAAGTTTTTGCAAAAGCGTCATACATTTTTGCACTTACTGCTTGTTCTAAAGGACGATCGTTAACTTGGACAAGTAATACTTTTGACATTGTTATTCCTCCGTGTTGATGATCATGATGTTGATCATATAATTGTATATAAATATTTGAAAAACTAAAATTTAATCGCAATAGGATTCGAATGCAATGCATTAAGAATACCCATTACTTATTCTTTTTATTTGTGCTCACAGCAAGCACAGTATATCCCAAAAATAAAAGCGCAGCCGTAACTGCAACTCCTATAAGCACATTATAATCGAATTTTTGCTATTTGGCTAGTAGTAACTATAAAAAAGTTAGAACTTAAAAAAATCAATCCGATTCATCACATCCGCAATCGTAAATTGCCGTAAATAATCAATCGTTTGCTGTTCGGCTTCGTGGAGAATTTTCTCTATTTCCCTGTCTAATAAATGTCCGGCTTCTCCACATTCAACTTCAACCTCGCATTCAGCGGAAGCTGTACGGACTGCAAAGTAAACCTCGCCTAACGTAATATGGTCAGGGCATTTGCGCAAGGTATACCCACCCTCTCGGCCGCCCTTAGACTCAACAATCCCTGATACTGCCAACGCTTGCAGTACTCTGCGCATAAAGGTTGCGTGTGAATCCACCTGATCTGCGATCATAGCACTCGATAATATGCAGCCGCTTTTAGCTAACCAGACGATCGAATGAACAGCTATTTTGAAACGAGGAGGCCCAATGTTAACACCGCGGTTTGCTGTACTCATTTAAGATCACTCCTTGAAATCGGTCTGATTTATTATTTCATATAGCCCCAGGAAAAATATTGCAACTTCAATAAGCACATTATAGAACAAAAAAATGGTTTGTTCAAGAATAGCCGGGAGAAAGCAAAAGAAAACGGCTGCTGCCGTTATCTAAGCAGCAGCCATCCCCTTGCTCACCGACTAACGATTGTCAATTTTTTCTGGATAAAGATCATGATTCATCAAACGATGCTCAGCCATTTGTTCGAATTTAGTGCCAGGCTGGCCCCAATTGCAATAAGGATCGATGGAAATGCCGCCGCGAGGCGTGAATTTGCCCCATACCTCAATGTATCTCGGCTCCATGAGTGCGATGAGATCATTCATAATAATATTCATACAATCCTCGTGGAAATCACCGTGATTTCGGAAGCTGAACAAATAAAGCTTTAGCGCTTTGCTCTCGACCATTTTGCGATCAGGAATGTATGAAATATAGATCGTGGCGAAATCAGGCTGACCTGTCATCGGACAAAGACTTGTAAACTCCGGGCAATTAAATTTCACAAAATAGTCTCGATTAGGATGCTTGTTATCGAATGCCTCCAATATTTCTGGTGAATAATTAAATAAATATTGCGTTCCTTGATTGCCTAGCAGTGTCACACCGTTCAGTTCTTCCTTGCTTCTTCCTTCCATTCCTACATCCGCCCTTCTCATTATATGTGTACTATACACCTTTCTTATTTCCCCATACCCAAGTATGGAGCTGCGGCAATACATGAACTCGGTTTAAATCACAATTTTGCATAACCCGCTCAATTAGCCATTCATAACGCTCTACCAAATAGGGAAGCATACGGTTAGAATCTGTTTCCTGAAGCTGACCATTTCCTGCTTGCAAATAGAAGGGAATTCCAGGGTATCTCAAATGGACGTAGACGGCATATTCCAAGTCCGCTTCATCGAAAACAACCGTTTTTAATGAGAATGCAGTTGCTCGTTCAGTGAGCTTCGCGACAATATCGTCGAGCTTCGCCCAATCCGTCTTCATTCCAGAGCTGGGTGGCTTAGGGGATAACGTTAACTCATCGATTTCCCAAAACCAGTCCTGCCAGCGGCTGCCCTGTGTCTCCAGAGCAACTTCCATCTGCAAAGCGTGCAGCTTTTCAATCAGCTCCCCCATCTGAGGAAGTAAAGCTGGATTTCCACCGGAAATCGTAACATGCTGAAAGAAACGACCTCCCGTTTCTTTCAACTGATCTATAATTTCATCCGCTGTTAACATGCGAATATCTTCTTTCCCGCTGCCGTCCCATGTGAATGCCGAATCACACCAAGAACAGCTGTAGTCACAGCCAGCTGTGCGTACAAACATCGTTTTTCGGCCAATGACCATGCCTTCTCCTTGTACAGTAGGGCCGAATATTTCCATCACGGGAATCCGTTTATTGCTGCTCATGGGATCCCGCCTTTCTCTTCGGCCGATAAATGCAATAGCTGGTTGGCGTTTCACGCAAATACACCTGCACGCATTGCGGTTTATTGACCATTCCATCCAAATAGTTCTGGACAATATTGTAGATGGTGCGTGCTACCACTTCGGTCGTCGGGAAATAATCAGAGCTCACGTCATTAAAGCTCTCCTTATCGTCATTGAGCACGGAATGATCAAATCGATCGTGAATGAGACGTTTAATAATAGCGAAATTCACCAGAAAGCCTGCTGAATCAAGCGTATCACCCGCTACCGTAACGTTCGCGTAATACGTATGTCCGTGAAGCTCGCGGCATTTGCCTGCCTCTTCAGCTGGGACATAGTGCGCTGCTGCGAACTGAAAGTCCTTATTCAGCTCATATTCATAGGGATGTTGAGCTGCCGGATAAACTTGCTGAAGCATTAGCGGCCAGCCCCCTGTACACGTTTAGATAAATAAGCATCCAAGCCTTTTTTGCGTAGCTGGCATGCCGGGCAATCTCCACAGCCATCCGCAATAATTCCGTTGTAGCAGGTGAGCGTCCGCTGGCGTACAAATTCGAAAGCACCCAGCTGATCAGCAAGCTCCCACGTTTGCTCCTTATCCAGCCACATGAGCGGCGTATCGATCACGTACGGATAGTCCATCGATAGGTTCAACGTTACATTCAAGGACTTCACAAAAACATCACGGCAATCAGGATAACCGCTGAAATCCGTTTCACAAACTCCCGTTACGATATGCTTTGCCCCCATTCCCTTGGCAAGAACGGCAGCGAACGTAAGAAACAGCATATTGCGTCCATCTACAGTTGTAGAAGGAAGCTCCCCTTCCTTATGCTCGATCGCAATATCATCCCTAGTCAGCGCATTAGGCGCCAGCTGATTAAGCAAAGACATATCCAGTATGTGATGCTTAACATTCAGCTCCTTGGCAATTTCCGCCGCGCATTCCAGCTCAAGCTTATGCCGTTGACCATAATTGAACGTAACAGCCTCCACCTCAGCAAATCGCTCTAATGCCCAAAATAAACAAGTCGTACTGTCCTGCCCGCCGCTGAATACAACGACCGCCTTTTCCTTCTTCATGCTGTATCTCCCTCTCTGTTTGGAGAAGATAGAGATCGCTTGAAATCCTTCATATGAAGCTAAAAAACCAAAGAAACGGCGCGAAGCGGTAGGACCCGCATCGCGCCGAACGCAAAAACGACGATACCTCCTGACGGGGCAATCGTTTCGCATAGTTTTTTATAGAGGGAGTTCGCGAACCTCTCCCGACTGCCAAGCACAAGGTGCGGCACCGGAATTTCTTCTTTAGTTGTCATTCTTCTGTACTATAGCATAGACGCCTGTGAATGTAACAGACATTTTTTAACTTAAACAAGATACGATCAAGCATAGGTTAGCGTAAGCTTACCGTTTCCAGTTCTTTAAGTGTTTGAAGCATATGCTTGATCAGCTCGGGAATGTCATCCATCTGCTCCTCGCTTATTTTACGATTAAAGTCCAGCTCTATCGTATTTGAATATACAGGCGGTTCCTCACCGAATAGATAGCTTATCTTTTGCGTGGGCTGTATTTCCGGTACCCAAATCCGCTGCAAAATCCGTTCGATGTTCTTGCACTGTGCTGGCATATCCTCTACCTGCATATGAAACCGCAATCGCAGCGAGCAGGCCGGCGCTCCTCCTTCCAGTTCTAATATTTCTGAAGCAAGCTCCTTTAGTGAAGCGGTGAGATGAATTTCCGCAGAAACGTCCTTGTGTCCGGCGAGTGTGAATTGAAGCACGAGCTCCCGTGATAATACGGCCATATCCAGCCGATCTATCCGATTAATAATATCCAGCTTTCTATCCAAGGTGTCCAAATCATAGAGCTGATTCTCGAATGCTACCTTCAAATTCTCAAATACAGTTGGATCAAACATGCTTTACCTCGCTTATTCTTCGTTGTTTTTCTCCTTCATTAAACCTTATGCACATCAAATAAGCAATAGGTGCGGCAAGCCGCTCCTATTGCTTTTCAAGAAAACATTTCTATTGACTGAATAATCCACGTTTTCAATCGAATGCTCGCATGCCTTAAATTCCTCTTAAGTAAAGATATAACGGGGATAAGTCCAGCTCGCGCACCCCTTCTGCTACAAGACCTGCTATTTGAATACCGCCCAGCTCTTGGAAATGCGTATCGTCCTGCACACCCTCAGGAAATGAAATAAACTCGCCTGGATAAGCCCACATAAATAAAGCCTTTGATGGCTCGTCCCCCAGCTGCTCGTATAATGCTTTGCTCTTCGCAGCCAAATCAAGCAGCGGAACTTCAAGCTCCTCAGCCAGCTCCTTCATCCCAAGCAAATAATCGCCATGCGTATCGATTATGCGGCCTTCCCCATCGAATTTGCGGCGATGGACCGGCGTAATCAATACTGGCTTCGCACCCCGTGCAATTGACTCCTTCACATATACAGAAAGCATTTCCTTAAAGGAGCCAAAGGGCTCAGTAGCACGTTCAGCGTCAGGCTTCTCATCATTGTGTCCGAATTGGATCCACAAATAATCATTCGGTTTGATTTGCTCTAATATAGCCGCCAGTCGGCCTTCATTAATGAAGCTTCGTGAGCTCCTCCCCGACATCGCATGGTTATCTATAGCCACATCCGTCTTGAAATATAACGGAAGCATCTGCCCCCAGCCGGCATAAGGAAACGTATCCTGATCCGTAACCGTTGAATCTCCCGCCAAATAAATGGTAGTCGCTTGCTTTGCCTCATCGATCTGAAGTGCGTTAATCCGCGGAGCGACGCCCGAGAACGCAAGTTTTAACTGCCCATCCGTAACCTTTACCGTAAAGCTGTGGACGTTGTATTGCCCAGCCGAGGTGACTGCATGATGAAGAACAATGCGTCCTACGCCATATTTGAGCGTAGTTGAGGTCGGCGCGATAGCGTCGCCAATTGTAGCCGTCACGGTATAGCAGCCATTGGGCAAATCTACCGTGAATACCGCTTCAAGCGGGATGCAGAAAGCGCCGCGCAGACGATCCGATGTATCCCGATTGCGTGAGCTTATACGTTCATTCGGCTCGAAGCCGTAACCCGAAACCCCACTGTAGATCGTACTCGGAAGCACCTGAATATAGGAGGAAGCCGGCGCATCGCCGATTCCAAAATCAAATTTGTACGATACAGTCATAAGAGCACCTGCCTATATGTTTTTTCATCCTATAATAAGCATAACAAATCAGAGGAAGATAGGAAGTTAATTAATCGTGTATTTTGTTTAAATTTCCGACTCGCACACTCTTATTCCTTTATTAGTAGTTTATATTGGGAAACAAGACAAAGTAAAAAAAAAAGCCCTATTTCTAGGGCTGATGCATTAGGCTTGCTCGTGTTTTATTACTTTTAACAAACAAGAGATCGTGTTGCTGTGCATTGTCTCATGAATTGTAGCAAAAGAAAATATTTCACCAAATTTTTCGAAATTCATATGTCCTAATTGTACTGCAGGTTCAAGCACGTTATCCAAAACCATAGGAGAAATCTCAGATAATGCTTGAAGTTGTTCACTTAGTTGCTTTAAAAGTTCTTCCTTGGAAGGAGGAGTGATATTCCAATCAGAAGGCTTGCTTCCAGTAAGGAAAAGAGTACGATAATGATCAGGTATACTGAAATCCAAAGTAAATCCGCCACGTGATAACAATCCATTTAGCGATATGATGATATGCCCAATGTTCCAACGAATCGTATTGTTAAATGCTGCTGGTTGAATGTCAAAAAGTTGTTCTGGAATAGCGTCTACTTGTCTAATAACCATTTGACGCACTAATTTAGATGTATTAATAATAACTTGAGACATAATAACAGCTCCTCTTAGAGAATGGTATATGTATAATGTTACCTTTGTTTGTTGCAGTAATCAAGTTTAGTAGATGACGATTAATCTCGTCCTTTTGACGGTGAACGATATCCATATAAACCTGACAATTTCGAGATTTGCGTTAGTTGCGGAATTCCGTATACTAGTAGATAGGGATGATAGAGGAGCTACTTACTAATTGAGGTGAAAGAGTGGAAGAATTAAAGCTAGCTTACGAGACGATGGGGCTGCCAGAGCTTGCAGCCAAAGAAGAAGTGGAGAAGCGATATACGATTCTGATGCGTCAAGCACGCTCAAGAGCAAAGCAACAAAATCAAAGCGCTGAGGAAGAGGACGATTCCTTTGCTAAGATTACTCAAGCCTACCGGCTTATTTTGGAGTATGAGGATCGCAAGCTGACCGATGCTTTCAATGATCAGGAATACGGCAAATACAAAAAAATGGCTGGACAAGCTCAGAAAATGGACCATTTCTGGCGCTATTACAAATTCCATACAATTGGCGCAATTGCTGCGGTTGCACTTATTATTTATGGAATCGTAAGCTTTATGAACTACAGAACCGAGCAGGAACGGCTTGCTAGCTTGCCGCCTGTGGATTTATCGATATCATTTATGGGCAATTACATGCTGACCGACGACGCTCCCAAGGTTGAGCCATTAGAGAATGCATTATTGACAGCGTTTCCTGAGTGGAAAAGATTCGTGACTTCCATCACTATGGTGCCTTCAGATGAGCAAGCGCAATATGCTTATTTGCAGAAGGCAATCCTTGTTCTTGCGACTGAGCATCCTGATGTTTATATTATGGACCGTAATATTTTCAAGTGGATCGGAAACCAAGGCGTACTATTGAACCTCGACAGCTATGTGGAAGGTGATTTGAAGCCATACATGATCGATGGCATCGCCATGAAGCTGCAGACTGATGAGGACAAGGAAGAGCATGTGTACGGCATTGATATCAGCAACAGCACGCTAGCCCAAAGTCTTCCGCTTTACAAGCAGGACATGATCATCACGATCCGCATCGACAGCAAAAACCCGGATAAAGCGAAGGAATTTATTAAAAAGTATATGTCTACAATTCAATAGCATTATATAGGGTCTGTACCGATTGTCAGCTTAATGACATTTCGGCACAGACCCTATTTCTTGGTTTTCAATAGCTATTAACTATTTTCGTGCATTCACTTCAGCGCTAATTTGGTTAAGGAACATTGAAATTTCAAGCTCGCCGACATCTCCCTCGCCGCGTTTACGAACGGAAACCAGATTGGCCGTTTTTTCTTTCTCGCCTAGTACAAGCATATAAGGTACTTTCTCAAGCTGAGCTTCCCGAATTTTGTAGCCAAGCTTTTCATTTCGTACATCCAACTCAATACGAATACCTGCTTCTTCCAATGATTTCTTTACCTGCAGAGCATAGTCGATATAATTTTCTGAAACAGGCAGCAACTTCACTTGAACAGGCGAAATCCAAACGGGGAAAGCGCCAGAGTAATGCTCGGTTAAAATTCCCATAAAGCGATCAATCGAGCCATATACAGCGCGGTGTATAACGACCGGACGATGCTTCTGATTATTTTCGCCAATATAAGATAGATCAAATTTCTCCGGCATCTGGAAATCAAGCTGAATCGTACCGCATTGCCAGCTCCGTTTCAACGCATCTTGAATATGAAAATCTATTTTCGGCCCATAGAATGCGCCATCACCTTTATTGACACGATACTCGATACCCCGATTATCCAATACGCTCTGCAAAGACTTCTCTGCTTGGTTCCATAATTCCTCTGAGCCCATAGAATCTTCAGGACGTGTGGACAGCTCAATTTTATACTGAAATCCAAACACTCCATAAATATGGTCGATGAGTGAAATTACTCTGTTAATCTCATCCTCGATCTGATCGGGCCGAACGAAAATATGGGCATCATCCTGACAGAAAGTACGAACCCGCATCATACCGTTAAGAGCGCCGGATGGCTCGTGGCGGTGCACCTGTCCAAACTCAGATAGTCGAATGGGCAGCTCTCGATAGGAGTGCAGACTGTTTTTAAATATGAGCATATGCCCTGGGCAATTCATCGGTTTAAGGGCAAAATCAGTCTCGTCCACTTTTGTGAAATACATATTATCCTTGTAGTGGTCCCAATGTCCGGATTGCTCCCACATGCGTTGATTCATCATAAGCGGTGTCCGAACCTCATCGTAATCCCGTTGTCTTTGCAAGCCGCGTGCAAAGTCCTCAAGCTCGGTACGAAGCGTCATCCCTTTGGGCAGATAGAAAGGCATGCCAGGCGCTTCCTCAGAGAACATAAACAGCTGCAGCTCTTTGCCCAGCTTGCGATGATCGCGTTTTTTGGCTTCCTCCAACATGTGCAAATGCTCTTCAAGCGCTGATTTTTTCGGAAAAGAAGTGCCATAAATTCGCTGCAGCATTTTATTATCCGAATCTCCGCGCCAGTAGGCTCCTGCCACATTTAACAGCTTGAACGCTTTAATGCGGCCTGTTGATGGAAGATGCGGTCCTCGGCACATATCCGAAAATTCACCTTGATCATAGACCGTAATCTCCGTATCCGCCGGCAAATCCCGTATTAGTTCAAGCTTATACGGTTCTTCAAGCTCTTCAAAGAGCTTAATCGCTTCTGCACGATCAACGACGCGGCGACGAATCGGTAAGTTCTCGTGGATTACTTTTTCCATCTCTTTTTCAATCGCAGCTAGATCCTCAATCGAAAGCGGCTTTTCGATATCGATATCATAATAAAAACCATCCTCGATGACAGGACCGATTGCGAGCTTGACTGCACTGCTGCCATATATACGTTTAATAGCCTGAGCCATAACATGTGCTGTAGTGTGTCTGTATATCTCTAAGCCTTCTTTGTCATCCATTGTAATGATTTCGAGATGGCAGTCCTGCTCAATCATAGCGTGCAGATCAACTAATCTGCCGTTTATTTTTCCAGCTACAGCATTTTTCTTCAATCCGATACTTATCGACTCAGCCGCTTGCCCTATTGTGGTGCCTTGCTGATACCTCCTATTTGTTCCATCTGGCAAAATGACATTGATCTCCATGATTAAGCCTCCATTTCTTATTTATTCATTATTTTTGAACGCAAAAAAACGCATCTCTCCCGATAAGGGACGAGTGCGTTCAGCTCGTGGTTCCACCCTAATTCGACCTGCAGTTCAGCAGTTTTAGCGATTCGCCAAAGCATGCCTATACGAGGTCCTTATTAGTATCCGTTATCGGGGATAAGACGGTGCCGCATACTGCCGTCCAAACAAATGAGCCGGTTCAACGCCACGGCTGCAAAGGGGTAATTTCTCAACCGATAACGGAAGAAGCTTTCAGCATTGCTTCTCTCTCTGGACCGTTCGTATTGGAAATCATGTCTTTGGTCATAGCCTGCTATAACTTACTTTGCTAATATAACATAATCATATATGAAAAAGTCAAGCAGAAAATATTTCTTCTTGGTGCCACGAGAATGGTATCGCAATGTTAGCGGAAGTGAGAAGATTAAGAAGCAAGCTCTGCACAGGGCTCTCTCGTCTAATCTGCATTTTTACATGATAGACGAAATCTAGAGCCTATTATGGCGCTCTATAATGGATGTACGGCTATGCCGCCTAAATCCGGAGTCTTGCCCAAAAAATTATTCACTCTTAGGTATGCTCCTTCTTTCGAGCGATTACATAGCTGGATGGCGGTTGTGTTGGGCCTAATGTGCTGCACTTTTGCATTACATACGCTGGATAGCTGCGGTGCTGGGCCTAATGTGCTGCACTTTCTCCTAGGCCCCCTAATTAAACTGGAGTCCTCCCATCCAATAATTTAAACTTAGGACAAGGGAGATGAAGCAGTATGGGAAAAAGGCTGAATGAGGAAGCACGCCTTAAAATTGTTCGAGAAGCGTTAGCTGGTATCAAGGTGGGGGTGTTATCCCGCATGTATAGCATCCATCCGGAAACGATCCGTGCTTGGATCAGGGACTACCGTGATACAATCCCACTAGAGGAAATCCCAATGGCAGATGAACATCTGCAAGAGCTTCAACGGCTGCAAGAGGTAGAACAACGCTATGAAAAGGCCGTTAAGGTGCTCGGTGAGAAGGAACTCGAAATCGAGATTCTACGTGAACTGCTAAAAAAGAAAGCCCCCGCTTATCCGAGAAATTCGAAATAGCAGACCTATTTATTAAGCGGGGGGAAGCAACTGCAGTGGTTCTGCGCATCCTTGGGCTATCCGAATCCACCTACTACGACCGTAAAAAGCGAGCCACCAGCCAGACAGTGGAATGTCCTGCAGGTGACCGGAGAGGTCGACCTGTTCCAGGCTATTCATTCACAGTAACAGGGGAAAAAGTTAGTGACGAACAAATTAAGGAATGGCTGCTAGAGCTCATTGAAGGCGAAGAACACGTCTACGGCTACAAGTTGCTTGCACACTGCATCCGGAACCAACGTGAGCTCCCTCTGAACAAAAAGAAAGCGTACCGTCTCTGCAATGAGTTAGATATCCTTCAAAAACAGCGTAAACGAATTCCGGCACATCCGCGCAGACTACCAAAGAACCGGGTAGTAACGGGGGCTAACCAGCTGTGGCAAATGGACATTAAATACGGCTATGTCATCGGACAGGAGCGTTTCTTTTTCGTGCTCAGTATCATCGATGTGTTTGACCGCGTTGTCGTTGGACAATATAGGGGGCCGGTATGTGAAGCCAAGCATGCTGTCCAAACGTTATATGGGGCGCTTCAGAACCGCATAGAATCAGGCGATACGATGCCGGTGATTCGAACAGACAACGGACCGCAATTCGTTAGCAAATTGTTTGGAGACACGTGCGAGAGTCTGGAGGTCGTGCATGAACGCATCCCACCCCGGACACCGAATATGAATGCCTACATCGAGTCGTTCCATAGCCTACTTGAACGAGATCTTTTCAGCCTTAAGAGCTTCATGACCTTTGAGGAAGCCTATGAGGCACTCGATCACTATATGGACTTTTACAATAATCGCAAGATGCACGGCAGCTTGAAGCTGATGCCTCCAGTTAAGTTTTCAGCGTGGGTCAATACACTGGAAGACTCATCTGCCTTCCATAAAGCCATGTAATAACTCAAAAAAACAAGTGAGTCTACGAAACCAGTAAAATTGTAGGGCAAGACTCCAGAATTAGGGGGCCTAGCCGCTTTTGCATTACATACGCTGGATGGCTGTGGTGCTGGGCCTAATGAGCTGCACTCTTGCATTACATACGCTGGATGGCTATGGTGCTGGGCTTAATGTACTGCACTTTTGCATTACTTACGCTGGATGGCTGTCCTTCACTTTCAGCCCTTACCCAGATGCTTCCGTACAATATGCTCGATATGCTGCAGATGCTGCTTCATCCGTTCTGCAGCCAGCTCACAGTCCTGCTCCTCAATCGCTTGAAAGATCGCTGTATGCTCCAGGCAAAGCCGCTCTGCAACAGCCGTACTCGCATAAAGCTCGACCCGTCTAATATCATGAATCGCCGTTTCAATATGATTCATAATCGATTCGAATAATCGCACCATTATGGAATTATGGGTCGCATGCGCTAATGTGAGATGGAATTGGAGATCCAGCCGTTCTCCTTCCGCCTCATCGCCAACGAAACGCTTCATCTCTGCGACAAGGCCACGCAGCACGGAAAGATCCACTTCTGTACGTTTGGCAGCAGCAATCGCTGCATTCGATACTTCCAGAGATTCACGCGCCTCCAGCAGCTCCAGCACCGTTTCTCGGTTGAGACGCAGCGACTGTAATTCCGGCAGCTCGACCTCAGCCGGAGCACTACTGATTACACGGCACCCCCCACCTTGACGAATTTCAATCATTCCCATCGCCTTCAGCGCGCTCAGCGCCTCGCGGGTTGTCGAGCGTCCAACGCCGAATTGCTCAGACATTTGTTTCGTAGAAGGCAGCTTGTCGCCTACCTTCAGCTTCCCGTCCATAATGAGACGCTTCAGCTGCTCCGTTATTTCTTCATAATGATTTCGTTTCGACAGCTTCACCACATCCAGCGGCGGCATAGCTAACACCTCCCAAGTTTCATATATGCTATATGCTTACCCTACTAGCAGCGCATAGACAATTCCAGGTCCATGAACGCCGATCGTCAAATCATTCTCAATGTCGGAGGAGCGGCTTGGACCGGATATGAAATGGATGCCTGCAGGCAAATGGTCATGACCCGCTTCATCAAACGTTGCGAGTACTTCTCCCAATCTTGTCTTCAAGCGTTCGATTGGAATAATAATGATCAACACAGTCGGCAGTAAGCTTACTGAACGCCCTTTATTCTCAGCAGATAAGACAGTGACAGAGCCCGTATAGGCAACCGCATGATCCGCAAGCACGATTCCGAAATCAGCCTCGGCCGCGCGCGCTCTCCAGTATTGCTCGGAATCCGTATTCCATACGGATACCTTGGAAGCGGGCAGCGCTCCTTCCAAATCAAGCGCATCCAGCTCGGGCTGATTTTGCCGGACCACATATTTGGCGCTCATTTCATCAGCCTTCTGAACAATAAAGGACTTTGCCTCGTCCATCGTTTCCAGGCGAGCCACATGTCCGCCTACCGATAGAAAATTATCGGTAAATTGTTTAATGCGCTCCTCCACCGACCACTCGAACGCATTCCAGAAATCAGGAGCGCCACGGAATGGATGCTGAGGTTTCAGGGCCATTCTGGGATGCCTCAGCTTCGCAGCAATATCATTCATAAATTGCTCCTGCTTCGCGCGTGAATCAGCCTCCAGCTTCTCCAGCCACTGCTTATGCGTATCAGCCATGTCCATGTCCCCCTTTGCCCTGCTTCTCTTCTTGCTCACGCTTTTTAACGAGCTCTTCCATCCGGTTTTGCATCGTAGGATCCATTTGCTTTAATCCGTGCTTCAGCTCCTGATCCAGCGTATCCCAGCGATCACGGAAAGATTCCTTCGGAAGGCTAGGCGTAACGCGGTAGGTGTTCCAGCCTTTCAGAGGACCGAGCTTGGTCTTAATAACACCGCTTCGTACAACAAGCTTTTGCCCTAGCTTTCCTAGGCGGAGCACACCTCCAAGACGTGCGGAGCTGCCCATAACGGCAGCAAAGCCTTGCATGCCGATTGATTCCATCATGCTGCCGTTGCCGCTCTCGACTTTGCGTCGACGCAAATAGACGAGCATATCATGCAAGGGGATTTTGACCGGACATGCTTCATAGCAAGCACCGCATAAGCTTGAAGCATTCGCAATATCATCCCACTCTGCAATATTTTTATTAAGTGACGGCGTTAAGACCGCGCCAATCGGACCGCTATACGTACTGCCATACGCATGTCCGCCGATATGGCGGTATACCGGGCATGCATTCAAGCATGCGCCGCACCGAATGCAGTTCAGCAGCTCTTGAAACTCTGGATCGCCTAACTGCAGCGAGCGGCCGTTATCAATAATAATGATATGCATCTCATCAGGGCCGTCCGCATCCTCCGCTCTGCGCGGACCTGTAATGCCAGACATATACATCGTTAGCTTCTGGCCAGTCGCTGAGCGCGGCAGCAAAGTGGCCATAACCTCCAGATCTGCCCAAGAAGGAATGATACGCTCCATACCCATTAGCGTAATTTGAGTTTTGGGCACCGTACTGACCATACGGGCATTTCCTTCATTCTCGAATAAAACCATGGAGCCTGTCTCGGCAATGGCAAAGTTGCAGCCTGTCATGCCAATTTCAGCTTCAAGAAATTTCTCCCGCATCTTCTTCCGAACAAAACCGGCAAGCGCCGTCGTATCTGGCGGCAGCGTATATCCCGCTTCCTTAGACAGCAAATCAGCTATTTGGTAACGGTTTTTGTGAATCGCAGGAATAACGATATGAGACGGCATTTCGCCAGCTAATTGAATAATATATTCACCCAGATCGGTTTCTACTGCTTCAACGCCAATAGATTCAAGGGCATGGTTCAGATGCAGCTCCTCCGACACCATCGATTTTGACTTCACAACGGATTTGGCACCTGCATGCTCCGCAATATCAAGCGTAAGCTTTACGGCCTCCTCAGCCGTATTCGCGAAGTGCACATGAACCCCGTTAGCCCGGGCATTATTCACGAATAGGTTCAAATAATAATCGAGATGCGCAATTGTATGAAGACGGATTTGTCTGCCGCGCTCCCGCCATTCTTCCCAATTTCCATGCTCATCCGTCGCCTTTTTCTTGCCATTTCGCAGCCGCTCCGTCGTAAAACGAACCGCTTTGCGCAGAAATTCATCATTTAGGGCTAGATCTGCTCTCGCTTTTACAGTTGCTCCTGTTTTTGCACCCGTACCCATCTTATTTCACCCCTTCATACAGCAGCTCTGCCAGATGCATAACCCGAACTGGCTCGTTCCGATAGCGCAGGTTGCCGGCAATATTGAGCAGGCATGCCATATCAAGTCCAACCAGCACTTCCGCTTCCGTCTCTAATACATGATCAACTTTCTCCGATACCATCGCCCCGGAAATATCGGCCATCTTCACCGCGAAGGTGCCTCCGAAGCCGCAGCAATCCTCGGCGAAGGGCAGCGGAACAAGCTCAAGCCCCTTCACTTGCTGAATAAGTGCGAGTGGCTCATCCTTAACTCCTAATATCCTACTGCCATGGCAGGAAGGATGATACGTAACCTTATGCGGGAAAGCAGCACCTACATCCGTAACACCAAGCACCTGAACAAGAAATTGAGTAAATTCATAAGATTTGCTTTGCAGCTTATTCGCTCGTTGAAGCATGATGGGATCATCCTCAAACAGCTTCGGATAATGGTGAATCATCCCCGTACAAGAGCCGGAAGGAGAAATCACGAAATCACTGTCCTCGAAAGCATCCAAGATCGTTTTTGCCGAGTCCCGGGCTTCCTTCCAATAGCCGCTGTTAAACGCTGGCTGGCCGCAGCACGTCTGGACAGTAGGAAACTCCAGCGAAACACCGTATTTCGCCAGTAGTCTTACCATCGCTTCACCGACACGCGGAAACAGCGCATCGCTTAAACAAGTGATAAATAACGAAACCTTCATCCCTGTACCCCTCTCCAAAAAAATAGATAATTAATCAGGTTATCAGACAAGTCGATTTAAAAAACACCTCGTAAGATTGGCACTGCCCTCCATAAAGGTGCAGCGCCATTCATTTATACCGTTTTTACGGAAATCTGCTTCTCTTCCAGCTGTGACAACAGCTCTGATGACAGATATTTGTCCGTAATAATCGTATGAATATCCGTCAAATCAGCTACATGAGTGAACGCTTGGACGCCAAATTTGCTGGAATCCGCCAGAAGAATAACTTGATCCGCCATCCCGACCATTTTGTGCTTAATTCGCGCCTGCAGCTCATTCGACTCGCTTATCCCCCGCTCCAGATGAACACCTTTGCAGGAGAAAAACGCTTTATCCACATGATACGCATCAAGCGAGCGCTCTGCTAATGGTCCTACATAGGACAAGGAACGGGAAGCCAGAATGCCTCCGGTCGAGATAACTTCAATCTTCTCCTTGCTGCTAAGCTCCATCGCAACTTTAATGGAATTCGTCAGAACCGTCAGTGGGATGTCCGGCATACTGGCTGCCATATACCAAGCTGTCGAACTTGCATCAAGCAGAATACGATCCTTTGGTTGAATTAGCTTAATCGCATCCTCAGCAATTCGCTTCTTCTCCTCCGTATGCGTAACCTCACGCTCGAAGTAAGGAATTTCCGGCTGCTGATCCTTTACGCTAACCGCACCGCCATGGGAGCGGCGTAACCGTCCGGCTTGCTCCAAGCGGTCAAGGTCGCGCCGAATCGTTTCCTCGGTAACTTGACATAGCTCGCTCAGCTCCGTTACACGGATACTGCCTCTCTCATTGACTAGCTGTACAATTTTATCGTATCGTTCCGCAACCAGCATAACTTACCTCTTCCTAACTTATATTATTTTGTTTCTTACTGACCTGAATTCCTGTCTTCTCTTTGAAAGAAGCGTAAGCGTCCTGCCACTCCTTAGTCTGCTCTGGCTCGTATACATCAACCGGGAATGATTCGCGAATGACTTGACGCGCTTCCCATATATCAGCAAGCTCACCGCTTGCAATCCATTGCACGACCATGTTTCCGATGGCGCTGCCCTCTATGGGGCCTGCCCAGACCGGCTTGCCGATCGCATTCGCAGTCCACTGGCAGAGCAGCGTATTCTGAATGCCGCCGCCAACCATATGCAGCCCATTAAATGATTGACCTGATAATTGCTCGGTAAGCTCCAGCACATAACGATATTTTAAAGCGAGACTCTCCAGTATGCAACGAACGATTGAGCCAGCATCCTGCGCAAGCGTCTGTCCCGTGCGCAAGCCGTACTGGGCCAATCTGGCTGGCATATCACCAGGATATAGAAATAACGGATCATCCGGATCAATGAAAGCTGAGAAGGGCTTCGCCTCACTCGCCAGCTTAACTAATTCGGGGAATGTATAGGACATTCCTGCACGCTCCCAGGAACGTCTGCATTCCTGCAAAATCCACAGACCCATAATATTTTTCAGCAAGCGATACGTTCCGTAAGCGCCGCCCTCATTCGTGAAGTTCAGCTCCTGAGCCAGATCGTTAATGACCGGCTCTCCGACCTCAGTTCCCATTAGCGACCAAGTGCCGCAGCTTAAGTAAGCGAATGAACGATCAAGCGCAGGCACTGCCGCAACAGCAGAACCCGTATCGTGCTCGGCTACCGCATAGACCGGAACGGACTCGATATCCAGTTCCTCACAAATAGACGTTTGCAGCTGGCCTACTCTTGCCCCCGGCTGAACAACCTTTCCGAATATATCCGGCGAAATGCCGATCGCCCGAATAAGCTCTTCATCCCAAGCTTCTGTAACGGGATTATATAACTGCGTCGTCGTTGCATTGGTGAACTCATTGAGCATTTCCCCAGTAAGGAAATAGCGAAGCAAATCCGGAATCATGAGAAAATGCTGGGCTTCACGCAGTAAAGGCGAGTCAGCCTGCTTCATGGCAGCAAGCTGATAAATCGTATTAAACGGCAAAAACTGAATGCCCGTATGTTCGAAGATTGTTGCTGCCGAAAGCTCCTTCACGACCTGCTCCATAACCCCGTCTGTATGATGATCTCGATAATGATACGGATTGCCAAGCAGCTCACCATTGCTTCCGATTAAGCCAAAGTCGACCGCCCATGAATCAATTGCAATGCTGTCTAATTGGATTCCTCTGTGCTTAGCCTTGAGCAAGGCCATCTTAAGCTCATGAAGCAGCCGTAGAATGTCCCAATGCAGCCGATCACCGACTCCCACTGGATCATTCGGAAACCGATGCAGCTCCTCAACCTCAATCCTGCCTTCTTTCAGCCGGCCAAGCAGCGCTCTTCCGCTGCTCGCCCCAAGATCATAAGCAAGGATCGTCACCAGCTGGCACCGCCCTTGCCTCTCACCAGAATATCTTTGCCGTAGCTGCTGTTAAGGTATGTCTTCATCGGATCAAGCGGCAAGCCCTGCTCTTCACGAATCGCATGCAGAAGCGGTGTTACGTCGAATTCGAATGCGCGACGAACTGCATCCTCTGCGCCGAGCACATCATTGCGTGATGCAGCTTCTTCCACTTCGTCATGATTAATGAGAAGCGCCTTTGCATATTGCGTTTGCACATTCAGCACGGAACGAAGCATTGCCGGGATTTTCTGCTCAATATTATGCGATTGGTCAATCATGTAAGCAATATTGTCCACATTCTGGCGGATAGCAGCATCAGAATCACCCGCAGCATCCAAAATTTGATAGAAAATGAGAAATAGCTCATAAGGATTAACCGATCCAACAATCAGATCATCATCGGCATATTTACGGCTGTTGAAGTGGAAGCCGCCCAGCCGCTTCTCATCAATAAGATAAGCTACGATATGCTCGATGTTAGCGCCTTGCAGGTGATGACCCGTATCCACGAGCACCTCAGCTTGAGGCCCCAGCTTCTGAGCCAGATTATATGCCATGCCCCAATCAGCAAGATCAGTATGATAGAAAGCAGGCTCAAAGCATTTGTACTCAATAAGCATCCGCATGTCCGGTGTCATTGCTTTGTACATTTCAGCTAAAGCTTCATTCATCCATGCTTTGCGCTTGCGGATATGACCTTGTCCGGGATAGTTTGTGCCATCTGCAAACCACAAACTAAAATCCCTTGAACCGGTTTCCTTCGCAATGTCTACACACTCCAACAAATGATCAGTCGCTTTGCGGCGAATTGCTGCATCTGCATTCGTAATGCTCCCCAGCATATATTCTTCATCTTGGAACAAGTTAGGATTAACCGCTCCGATCGTAAGACCAAGACCTTCTGCATGGCTTCTCAATTTGCTGTAATCGTCAACCTTATCCCAAGGTATATGAATAGCTACCGATGGAGCAATTCCAGTCAGGTTGTGAACTTGTGCAGCATCCTCAAACTTCTCGAACGGATTGCGAGGAACGCCTTCCTTCTGAAACACCTTGAACCGAGTGCCGGAATCACCGTAGCCCCATGAAGGCGTTTCGATTTTGAGCGCTTTCAATTTGGCTTTGACATCTTCTAAATCAACACCTCTTGCCTTCTGCTGCTCCTCAAAAAGTACATATGCGCGATCAGACATCCATGTACACCCTTTCGTATAAGAGATTCGTTATTTAATAGCAAAAGCCATCGTAGACATAAGTGTGTTCTCCGCTTGTGTCGAATCGAGTCTGCTGTATTGGACAATAATCGGAATATCGCTTAGCACCTCTATCGCGTAAGGAACGCCAATTGGAATTGGCACCCCTTCCTTAATCAACGAACTCGTGCGTATATGCTTCGTGCGTCTGCCTGGAACGACAACAAGAATGTCCTCCATCGGTTCGCGGTCCTCAAAAAATATTGTAATACGTATAAGTGCCTCTTCAGATGAGCAATTCAGCACACAAACCGATTCATGGCTGGTAAGTGCTCCCGTGCTGTCCGGAGGAATATAGCCGTCCGGTATGAACCAATGCTTCTCTCCTCTTGCCTGGAACATCATAACTCCTCCTTAGCGGGTGAACGCTGCCGGTACACCGCCATCAATTGTAAGCATACAGCCTGTCGTTTTGTCTGATTTGGACGAAGCGAAGAATGCAATTCCTTCCGCAATATCACGCGGATATATGTTAACAAGCAAAGTTGTCCGTTTACGGTAATGCTCTTCCAGTTGATCCGGCTCGATGCCATAGGCTGCTGCACGCTCTGTACGCCAGCTTCCGTTCCAAATCGCTGAACCTTGCAGAATGGCATCTGGCAATATCGTATTCACACGAATGCCGAATTCGCCGCCTTCCGCTGCAATACAGCGCGCCAGATGCGCTTCGAGTGCTTTAACGGAGCTGTATGCGGAAGCATTCTTGCCCGCATAGATAGAGTTTTTCGAACCGATAAACACCATATTTCCGCCAATGCTTTGCTGCTTCATGAGTTTAAAAGCTTCACGTGCAACGAGGAAGTAGCCTGTACCGAGAACGTTCATGTTCAGGTTCCATTCCTTGAGTGAAGTTTCTTCGAACGGGCTTGATGTTGCAAGACCCGCATTGTTGACGATGATATCAACTCCGCCATAGGTCAATGCTGTCTCCGCATATGCAGCTGCTACCTGCTCTTCGGATGTTACATCCATCTTCACTGCGATCGCACGGAAGTCGCCGTATTGCGCATTGATTTCAGCTGCCACTTTCTGAGCGCCTTCCAGATTAAGGTCGGCCAGCACCACATGTGCTCCTTCCGATACTAAGCGGCGTGCAGTTTCGCTGCCGATCCCGCCCGCTCCGCCAGTAATAAAGGCAACCTTGCGCGAGAATTCCGTTTCAGCTGGAGCAAGCGATAATTTGTAAAGCTCAAGCGGCCAATATTCTACGTTGTACGATTCGTTCTCGCTAAGAGATACAAATTCACCAAGTGCTGTAGCTCCGCGCATAACGGCGATAGCACGGTGATAAAGAGCACCGCTCACACCTGCCATAGCCCAGCTTTTTCCTGTATTGATCATCCCGATGCCTGGGATTAAGATAACGCGCGGCGCCGCTTCAAACATAACGTCGCTTTCGTTTTTGTTGCGGTCAAAGTATGCTTTGTATTGCTCTTTGTAGGCAGCGATGCCTGCTTTTAATTTCTCCTTCAAGCCATCAATATCCTCTGCGTTAGGCGTCCAGTCAATAAATAATGGCACTACCTTTGTATGAACAAGGTGGTCTGGACAAGCTGCGCCGACTTGAGACAATTGCGGAGAATCCTGCCCGCTCACGAACGCCAGCACATCTGCTTCATCGTCGAAGGTCAAGATCATTTTCTTTGCATCGCTTACTGCGCCGCGGATGGTTGGCATTACACTTGCAGCAACGCTTCTGCGAACGTCTGCTTCAAGCACTTCATACTTCACTCCGCCGAACAGGGACGCTTCATCAAAGCGTGATTCGATGAACGCTTCCGCTTCGGAAATGATCTTGATCGTTTGTGCGTAGCATTCCTCGGAAGTTTCACCCCAAGTAACGAGGCCATGCTTCTCCATCAGCACAAGCTCGGCATTGGGATTAGCAAGTACGCCCTCTGCAATCATTTTCGACAGGTTAAAGCCTGGACGCACATAAGGAACCCACACGAATCGGTCGCCGAATATTTCTTTCGCGAGCTCCTTCCCGTTATCAGCGCAGCAAAGGCTAATGATAGAGTCCGGGTGAGTGTGATCCACGTGCTTAAATGGAAGGAAAGCATGAAGGAGCGTCTCAATAGATGCACGCGGGTGCTTGGAATCAATCATGCAGTTAACGAGGTAAGCAACCATTTCTTCGTCAGGCATTTCGGAGCGTTCGAATAGGGGACGAATATCATCCATACGCAGTCCTGTGAAATTGCCCGCCTTCATTGAAGCCAAGTCGGAACCGCTTCCCTTCACGTACATAACCTCTACGTCACGGCCGCGGAAATCCTTCACGATCGTTTTGCTGGATGTATTACCGCCGCCGTAATTACAGACGCGGCGATCTGCGCCGATAATGTTGGATCGATAAACGAGCTCGGCTAGGCCGCTTTCAAGCTGTGATGCTTTTTCGTTTTCCCATAAGCTTTGTACCATGAATTTACCTCCGGATAGTGTATTGTTTTATGTTTGAATTCATCTTATCATATTTGTTTATTTTTGAATATATGAATTTCAAACAAAAACGGAAGTAAAAATGCACTTGAATATAAAAAAAATAAGTTCAAAACAAACATGGTTTTGCTTCTTCATACTATTAAATAGGTGAACAGTTAAATTCAATGAAATCAAAAACCAATATGGAAGTTTGTTTATTAAAGAATGGCAGACGTTGGCGGGTATTGGGCGGGTTTTGTTTGGGTTGATAGGTTTTTGAGCTCTGTTGGAGGGCTTTTGAGGTTTAGTGAGCTTTCAAAAATTTTGTCGAGGGAATAATGAGCTGTTGTAGTGTAGTGAGAAATCCGATGTGTTGGTGTGGCTGATCAAGACCACCGAAAAAACTTAGAAAATGAAGCAGGCATCTATTCGCAATCTATTTCAGCGAATGATGCCTGCTCTCACGTATCAGATTAGTTGGGTAATACTATCAAGTAAAATCGTCAAGCCACATTCTCATTTAACATCATTATTTTGCATGATTTAATTTCAAATGTTGAAATTAACCCCCCTCATTTCGCGGGACGGTGAATCGATTGGCTACTGACAGCGCAGCGTTACTTCGATGTCCTGATTATAGTTTCCGAAGCCTTTGCCGAACAGCGTAACACCGCCGCAGTTTTTGGCTGTGGCGCTGCTCGTAATGCGAAATAAGATTTCTTTGTCGTAAGACAACTTAAGATGTTCGATCGTGACGTCGGACACATGGATGCCATCAATGAATGAGCCTTGCCGATTGACACGTATCGTCTTAATGAGCCCGTGCTGGATGTTCTTGTGCCACCATTGAGGCGTGTACAAGCCGCGAGCGGTGCCGAAATCGCCCGGATAAGTCCAGGTGCCGACGCCAACGCCGTTTAATGAAAAAGCAATGTCAGAAGGCAAATGATTAACCGTACATGGCGTTTCCGAACAAATTTCCATGGAGATCTCCAGCGATTCCGGGTTTTCGTTATTAACCATGTAGTTTGGTATGCGGTATTCCACAAACCCTGATCCGAACCATAACACTTTTGCACCAACATGCTCCGGATCTGCAAAATATCTTGGATCGTCGCACATGCCGATCATTTGGGTATCCGATGCCAGCCCGCAGGTCGGTTTTATTTGATAGCTCGAATAATGCCCCACCGGAAGCGATACTACGTAACGCTTTAAGTTTTCAACTGCCGGTGCTCCTTTAAATAGAAGAGTCGCTTGCGTGAGCTGCAAATGACATATCTTCTGCATTCCTCTTTTGCCGGCCACGCTCTCCGAACGGACAATTCCCGCTTCTTCCAGCATATGAATATGCCTGGTAACAATTGGGGACCTTATATCCAGCGCAGCAGAAAGACTCTTTATGTTCATAGGCTGAATATTCAGCAATTCAATTATTTTGACGCGTGTTAGCGATGAGAAGCATTCCAGAAACTTCATATTTCGACTACTTACTTCAACTTCCATTGCTGCTTCCCCTTCTAATGCCAATTCTCATTTCATTTATTCCATCATTATATAACTTAAAAGTTAACGTTTCAACAATAAATTTCGTTAAACTTGACAATTTTACTGCTTTTCACTAAAATAAACGGCATATACATAACTTATAAGATATTTAGTTACTTTTTTAGTTAACTAATAATTGGAGGTAATCATGAACTCTTTTCAATTCAAAAACCCAACTCACATCGTATTCGGTGAAGGTACAGCAGATCAAGTTGGAAAATTGGCATCACAATACGGCAAAACAATTTTGCTCGTATATGGATCTGGCAGCATTAAGAAGACAGGCTTGTACGATAAAACAATATCGCAGCTGACAAATGCTGGCCTTACCGTCCACGAGCTTCCTAACATTGAACCGAATCCACGTTTAACTACTGTGAACAAAGGGATTGAAATCTGCCGCACGCAAGGCGTTGACTTCATTCTAGCCGTAGGCGGAGGCAGTGTAATCGACGCGGCCAAAGCCATTGCAGCGGGTGTTCCATATGAAGGCGATGTATGGGACTTCTTCACCAACAAAGCGGTTATTAAGGAAGCACTTCCGCTTGGCACTATTCTTACTCTTGCTGCAACCGGTTCAGAAATGAACGGCTCTACAGTCGTTACGAACTGGGAAGAAAATTTAAAGCGCGGCGCTGGCAGCCCTCATATTTATCCTGTGTTCTCCATTCTCGACCCGACACTTACCTACTCCGTACCTCGCAATCACACGGTAAACGGTGCAGTAGACATTATGTCTCATGTATTTGAGCAGTACTTCAGCTTGACCAAAAACACGCCGCTGCAGGAGCGCTTATGCGAATCCATCTTGCTAACTGTTATTGAGAATGTCGAAGATGCCTTAGCCAACCCTGAGGATGCGGTTGCACGCGCTAATCTTATGTGGTGTGGAACGCTGGCGCTGAACGGCGGCCTTATTAGCCTCGGTATGGCAAATGATTGGGCTTCGCATGGCATTGAGCATGAAGTAAGCGCGATTTATGATATTCCGCACGGAGCAGGTCTTGCTGTTATTTTCCCGAATTGGATGAAACACGTTTATGAGGAGCGGATTGATCGTTTCGTACAATATGCAGTTCGCGTATGGGGAATTAACCCAGAGGGCAAGTCGGATAAAGAAATCGCTCTTGCGGGCATTCAAGCTACAAGAGATTTCTTCACGCGCATCGGCGCTGAATCACGCTTGGCTGACTTCGAGATCGGCAGTGACAAAATTGACCGTATGGCAGAAGAAGCTGTTCGTTACGGGGCTATCGGTTCCTTCAAGCGTCTAGAGAAGGAAGATGTGAAAGCTATTCTAGAATTATCACTATAATAGGAGGCTACTACAATGACGAAAGCACTGACAGAATCAACTGTACTAAGCAACGGCGTGAAGATGCCTTGGCTAGGCCTTGGTGTATGGAAAGTGAAGGATGACGGCGAAGCAGAAAGAACAGTAGCTTCTGCAATTGAGGCAGGCTACAGAAGTATAGATACGGCAGCGGCATACAACAATGAGACAGGTGTTGGAGCAGGAATTCGTAACAGCGGCATTCCCCGCGATGAAATATTTATCACGACCAAAATTTGGAATTCCCATCAAGGCTATGAAACCTCATTGACAGCTTTTGAAGACAGCAGACGGAAACTTGGCGTTGAGGTTGTCGATTTGCTGCTCATTCACTGGCCGGTTAAAGAAAAATTCACAGAAACATGGCGCGCACTCGAAAAGCTTTATAAAGACGGCTATGTACGTGCGATTGGAGTAAGCAATTTTCATATCCATCATTTGCAGGCAATCGAGGAATCAGGCAATATCGCTCCAATGGTGGATCAAGTGGAATATCATCCGCTTCTGACTCAACAAGAGCTGCTTAAATATACCAAAAGTAAAGGAATTCAGCTTGAGGCTTGGAGTCCGCTCATGCAAGGAAACCTGGATCACAGCATCCTAGCAGAGATTGGAGCCAAATACGGCAAATCCGCTGCTCAGGTTGTTCTGCGCTGGGATCTTCAGAATGAAGTAATTACAATTCCGAAGTCGATAAATCCAATTCGATTGAAGGAAAATGCTGCTATCTTCGATTTCTCCTTAACGCCTGAAGAAATGACTCAAATCAGTGCTCTTAATCGTGACCAGCGTTTTGGCTCTGATCCGGAAAAATTTGATTTCTAGACCACTCATCTAATAAAAGGCAGTCCGAAAAGTAGATTTTTCTACTTCTGGACTGCCTTTTCATTTAAATCGTATTAAAAGCTCTAAGCAGCGTGTAGCGGTTTGGTCTCACATGATGTGCTTCCTGCAGACTTCGCATCAGCAGCTCCGCATCTATACCCAGTTCCTCTGTCGTAGACGGCCCGCCAACTTGTCTGAGCCAATTGCGAAGCTCCTGCTCGGTCGGAAGTGCCGCAATGGCTTGACGTACCTTCTCTGGATTAACCGTAAAAGCAAGCCCCGACTCCTCCATGGCAAGGCGATTATAGAGCTTGGATATTTCCGCGCATGCTACGCCAACCTTAGCACCGTGAAGCAGCTGCCGATTGCCTAATCGGATATATTCCATTTCCCAGAAATGAGATAAATGATGCTCAGCGCCCGATGCTGAATGAGACTGGCCAAATAGAAGCATCGCAAGTCCAGACTCAATTAACGCTTCTATTAGAATACGAATGCCTTCTGGATCACGATTTGCTATGAGTTCTATATTGTCCACGCACTTGTTCAACGCCACGCGAGTGATTTCAGCCACTTCTGCAGAATAAGGCTCACCGCCTTCTAGCTCGCCGAAGCTCCAATCAAATAACGATGTATATTTACCCAGCATATCGCCAAAGCCAGCCGCAACCATAGCAGCAGGAGCATTCGCCAAAATATTCAAATCAGCAAATATAGCATCAGGTCCGATAGCTGCAATTGTTTTCTTCTCGCCCCGAATAATGATCGGAGCGCCCTTGGAATTAAAGCCGTCTACAGAAGGCGCTGTCGGTACGGATACGAACGGAATCGAAGAGGTATAAGCAGCATACCTCGATATATCATGAATGGTTCCCGAGCCCACAGCGACTACAACCTCCGCACGTCGGAGTTGAATATCCAGCAATAGCTGCACAATCGACACCTCATCCGCAATAACATCGCCTTGACGATCAGGCTTTATCAATGTCGTGTGTGCAGCAATGCCAAGTGCCGCTACTGCTTCTTCAAGTCTCTTTCCCGCTATTTCATAAGTAATAGCATCCGCTGCTATAACAACACGGCTATGGTTCTGTTCCTTTAAATAAGGGGCCACCTCTTGAATGGCACCTGCTTCAACGATAAGCGGACTAATTTCGATAGATTGGAGTGTTTCTTCGTCGAACCCAGCAGCCAGTTCTTTAACTCTATTAATAAGTGTTGACAACAGATACACCTCTTTCCTGTTAGGAGTTATCCTTTATTCTGCTCTTGAAGGGCAGTACTTGTCAACAATTGGAGAATAGGTGTTAATGCGTGCCTGCTGATGATGTCAAATTCATTCATAAGGGTCTATCTCAAAACCTATTAACCGATTAGATCTTCTTCGAAGCCGCATCCATGAAATCAGCAATCAGCACTTTTTGGCCGGTCTTAGCACTCTCAAGTGCTGCAAGAACCATTGCCATGCTATAAATATTGTCGCTGCAATCCGTTTCAGGCTTGCGTCCCTCTTCTAGAGAAGCGAACATTTCATCCAGACAGCCATGATGTCCTGTTTTATCCATAATCGGCAGCTGCCCGTCTACCCGCTCAAGCTCGCGTGTAAATCCGGTTTGCTCGCCAGGTGCCACGTATTCCGCATAAATTCCATCATGTCCATCCCAAATAGCGGTACCCTTTTCTCCTGTAACCCGCCATGCAGCTTCCCATGATGTAGACGCGCCTTCAGCGCACCACGAGCCTCTATAGTTGAATATGGAGCCATCCGACATTTCATAAATACAAACGGCCATTGCGTTGCCAGCATACCAAGAACCGGACGGGTTGAACTCCTGACAGTAAACAGACACCGGATTGGCATCAATAATAAATCGAGCTTGGTCGAACGTATGAATCGCCATATCAAGCAGAAGCGGGCTGTCCATCGCATCACGGAAACCACCGAAATGAGCGCCTAGGAAGAAATCGGCACCTACAAAGCCCGGTTTGCCAATCGTTCCTTTCGCAATCAAATCATGATAAGCGCGAATACGCGGGTCGAAGCGGCGATTTTGCATCACAGCATGCGTTCTGCCTGCTTCGGTTGCAATTCTTACTATATCGCTGCACTCGCTCATCGTTTCCGCAAGCGGCTTCTCGCCAAACACATGGCAGCCAAGCTCTAACGCTGCTGTACCTACCTTGTAATGGCTTGCCGGAATCGTAACATCAAATATGATCGTAGCGCCGGTCTCTTTAATTGCTTGCTTAATATCAGTAAAAATAGGACAAGTCAATTCCTTACGGTCAGCCATTGCTTGCGCGAATTCTTCTTTGATATCAACCAGCCCGACGATTTCCGTATCGTCTCTGTCTTTCGCATAATCTACCCAGGTATTGGCCATTCCGCCGCAACCAACAACAACTACCCGATGCTTGATTGTCATCTTGAATCGACCTCGCTCTCATTCATTTGTTTATACTGGATTTGGTACGAAGTCGCCGCCGCGGCAGCGCTTCAAATAATTGAGGGCATGCACTTGTCCCGTCATCTCAAGCTCATCTTTATAAACCGGATCATGCCAGCCTTCTATATCAATAGTTCCTTTGTAGTCGTTCTGTCTTAGAATCGTAATAATATCCGACCAGTTCGTATCGCCAAAGCCCGGTGTACGGTGCCAAACAAACGGCTTCGGTCCATGTACGCCATGCTCCTTAACTACGTCCCAAGCAATCGTTGCGTCCTTGCCATGCACATGAAATACTTTATTTGCCCATTTGCGCAGCTGCGGAATAGGATCAATTAGGCTGACCATTTGATGACATGGCTCCCATTCTAAGCCGATGTTTTGCTCAGGCACCGCATTGAACATAAGCTCCCAAGCGGTTGGGTTGTGAGCAATATTCCAGTCTCCTGTTGCCCAAGTGCCGCCCATATCACAGTTTTCGAAAGCAATGCGAACTCCGCGGTCTGTCGCTCTGCGCGTTAGCTCGCCGAATACTTCCTTGAATTTCGGAATGGATTCATCAATCGGTTGGCCCGTCAGGCGTCCTGTGAAACCGGATACAATATCAGCGCCAAACAAATGAGCATGATCAATTAGACGTTCCCAGCTTTCCAGCGTATCTGCATTGTCGCCTTCGCCCGTCAACGGGTTTCCAAACACACTAACAGCAGGCACAACGAAATCATGCTCTTCCGCAAGCGCGCGAACTCGCTTCGCCATTTCTACTAAATCTGTTTTCCCCGTCGATTGCCAAAACGTTAAGTTAAACGATTCGAAGCCGTGCTGTACGATTTGCGGAATAATCTGATCCGCATTTCCCCCGCCTACAAGTGTTCCGATTCTTAATTTATTTTTCATCTTGTTTATCACTCCAATATTGGCTTATAGTATTCATAACAACTCCATTATAGCTAGGAGCTTAGCATATTACTCTACAATATCTTGCGCATTACTAGTCTAATCTTGTGGTGGTGATAAATATATGACCTATCCTCGGGAACTTTGGGAGAATACCCGCCTCGAACATAAATCATACCCTATTCAGCTGTTTCAAAATCATTGTGGTCCAACGAAGCCTAACGATTGCATACTCTACTTGCATTGGCATGAGCATTTTGAAATTATTTTCATGCGGCAAGGCAGCGGAGTATTCCATATCGATAGCAGGCCTTATATCGTCAAAGCAGGAGAAGTGATCATCATTCCGGGCGGAGGACTGCATGTCGGATACGCTCTTCGTTATGAGGAAGTCTATTATGATTGTATTGTTCTAAATGCTTCTCTGTTTAATGACTGGGTTCATGACCCCGTTCATGCCAAATTTGTTGCTCCTTATTTAGAGGGTCGATTGCGGTTTCCCGTAAAGCCGGCAGAGCAGGACGAGACATGCTTCAACTATTTCTCCTTGCTGGATGAAGCAATAGCAGAGCTCGCGGCGAAACCTCCGGCCTATCAGCTGGTTGTAAAGTCAAAGCTGTATGCCTTTTTCACATTAATGTCCCGTACATTTCTGAATCACCAGCTTGCTGCCAAGCCTGCAGAGCCTTATTTCATTAATCGCGATCGCTTTAAACTGCTTATTCAACGTATCGAATCCCAGTTTTCCGAGAAAATGAGCATCGAACAAGCAGCGAAACATGTTAGCTTAAACCCTTATCATTTCTGTAAGATGTTCAAAAAACTAACCGGCCGCACCTTCGTTGAGTATGTTAACGTATGCCGCATGAATGAAGCAGAGCGTCTTCTTCGCGAAAACGATGATACGATTTCCGAAATCGCAGTCAAGGTAGGCTGCGATAATCCAAACTATTTCACAAAGCTGTACAAGCAGTATAAAGGAATGACTCCTTCGCAGGCTCGAAGAACTTAAGCATAGACGGCAACTATATGAAACCTATTAGCGTCTAACTATACAACGATGAATAAAGGAGACTAATAGATGCCTAGTCATAAATATAAATTTTTCCACCTAGCCATTGTTGCTGTAATCTTGATGATCATCGCTGCAGGCTGCAGCAGTCAAGACAGCCATAAAGATACTAATTCTACTTCGGCCTTGCCGCAAATAACGAATGAGCCTGAGGCTGCTATCGTACCCTCGGCGGCGAACGATTCTTCTAATGAAGGTAAATTAGTACAGCCTACCGCTTCTCCGACACCCGAACCGACTGGGGATAATGCTGCAGAAGAACCAACAGCTACTAGTCAGCCAGCGGAACCAACTGCTACTAGCAAACCGTTAACTAAACCTAATCCAACTACGAAACCGTCGACTAAACCTGCTGGTTCTTCTAAACCTGCACCAAAACCGACCGCGACGCCTGTACCGGTAAAGCCAACGGCAACACCGACTACTGTTAAGCCGAGCACGGCCCCATCGACCGCGCCAACGACTTCTCCGCTTCCGATCGCGACGCCGAGCCCTACTGTTAAACCAACCGCATCGCCGAAGCCAGGACAGGAAGACCCAATAGCCGATGTTACAGCAGAAACGATTTCAGCCAAAATCATCGCAGATATTACTTTAGGCCCGTTAATGGTCGTAGAAGGCGATCAAATCAAAGAAAATTATGGGATCAATGTAGAAAAACAGCTTGTGGAAGGAATCTTTCATCAACCGAAAATGATGATACAAGCAGGAGAATTCTCTATTGTTAAATTAAAGTCAGACGAGGATTATGATGCGGTGGCAAGCGGCTTCGAAACTCGCGCTAAAGCTATTCAAGATTTATTCAAGGACTATCTAGAGGATCAATATGAGCAAGCGCAAAACTATCAAATAATTCGAAATGGTCGGTTCGTTCTCTTCTCTATCACTCCTGACCAGAAGAAGACAGCTGAAATATTTAATAGCTTTTTCAAAAAATAAATCTTCAACCTCATAGGATGATTGTAATTACTACATTTTCCTTTATACTAAATTAAAATTCAGTAAAAGGAGATGTTCGCAGTGCCTATTCTGCATACCGATAGACTCATCCTGCGCCCATTAGAAGAAGGCGATGCTGATGCTTTGGAGCTGTTAATTAATGATTATGATATTGCTCGAACGACTCTGAACATCCCCTATCCGTATCCCAAGGGGTCTGCCATTCCCTTTATCCATAAACGGAGGGAGGTCGAACTTAAAGGGGAAGGTTATTCCTTTGCGCTCATCGACAAAGCGAGCCATGCATTTATGGGTTCGATCGGCATGCAGATTGATAAGAATAACCATCGTGCTGAATTAGGCTATTGGCTGGGAAAATCCTTTTGGAATAAGGGCTTCGTCACGGAAGGCGCAAAACGCGTTGCACAGTTCAGCTTTGAGGAGCTCAAGCTGAATAAGCTTTGTGCGGCAGCCATGACGTTCAATCCCGCCTCCTCCAGCGTTATGAGAAAAATCGGCATGCAATATGAGGGTACATTACGACAACAATATTTGAAATGGGATCAGTACGTCGACATCAGCTACTATGGCATATTACGAGATGATTTCTTAAAAAACTGTTCCAATCCATAAAGTTGTTTAAGCGGAATTTACAAGGGCTGTTCCAAAAAGTCTTATACACTTTTTGGAACAGCCCTTGTTTGCAACATCGTCTGCAGCCAGCCTTTATACCTTCTTGCGCTGCCTCGTATAAATATCAACGTATACCGCGAGAATTAAGATTCCGCCCTTCACGATATACTGCCAGAATGACTCCAGATTCATTAAACTCATCCCATTGTCTAGACTGGCCATAACGAGCGCGCCAATGATGGCTCCGACGATTGTGCCCGTACCGCCCATTAAGCTTGTACCACCGATGACACATGCTGCTATCGCATCAAGCTCGTAGTTTTGGCCGGAGCTCATTGTCGCTGCATTTAATCGTGCGGTTATTACTAATGCAGCAATGGCTGCTAAAGTATTGCAAAGTACAAATACGAGCAGTATCCGTCTCTTAATATTAATTCCAGATAGGCGTGCTGCTTCCGCATTACCGCCAATCGCGTAAATCTGACGTCCAAAAATCGTATTACGTGAAATAAACGTAAAGATTAATGCCAGTACGATGACCATGACGAATGGAACAGGAATTCCCTTATAGCTATTCATTAAATAAACAAATCCAATAACAATCGCACCTATTACAGCCAGACGCAGCACGCTTACACCAACCGGTTCCACCTCAAAACCGAATTTCGCTCTTGAAGACCGCTTGCGCATGACAAGATAAGCCGCAACAGCTAACGCAATAATTCCGAAGATCCATCCGATTACATCGCCAACATAGGATTGGCCGATGGATTTCATCGAAGGCGTAAGCGGTGCAATCGTAACACTGCCGGTCGTTCCGAACAAAATCCCTCTAAATATGAGCATCCCGCCTAAGGTTACAATGAAAGCCGGTACCGCTCGATAAGCAATAATCCAACCCTGAACAAACCCGATAGCTGCTCCGATCGCTAACGTTGCAATGATGACCGGAATGGTATTCCACTCATACCAAACATTCAGCATCGCCGCTATACCGCCTGTTAGTCCAACCAATGAACCGACTGACAAATCGATTTGCCCTGCAACGATGACGAGAACCATTCCAATTGCCAGTATAGACGTAACCGACATTTGCAGAAATAAATTGGATATATTGGTTGGTGAAAGAAAGCGTTCATGGAGCAGTGAAAATAACACCCAAATGGATAATAATGCTCCTATCATCGTATAGGCGCGGGCATCGAATTTAAACCAATTCGGCCGTTTCTTTCCGGTGGACTGACTTAATATTGTTTCTTGATTCATGCTCATAGCCCTTTTCCTCCTGTTGCCGCCGTCATAATCATTTCCTGCGTCGCTTCTTCCGCTACAAATTCTCCCGTTTGTTTCCCCTCTGCGATGACGATAATACGATGGCTCATGCCAAGCAGCTCGGGAAGCTCGGATGACACCATAATAATAGAAACGCCCTGCCGAATTAAATCATTCATAATATTATAAATTTCGAATTTCGCGCCAACATCGATGCCGCGCGTCGGCTCATCCAATATAAGTATTTTGGGGTTTGTCATCAGCCATTTGCCAAGAACAACTTTTTGCTGATTGCCGCCGCTTAACGTGCCAACGATAGTTTCTACCGAATTCGCTTTCACACGCAGCGAGTTTAAATATTGGTTTCCTGCTGCAATTTCCTCGTTTTGACGAAGAACGCCTCCAGATGAGATCGACCTTAAGCTAGCAAGACTCACATTGCTCTTAATATCCATCCCCAGCACGAGTCCATATTTTTTCCGATCCTCGGATACGAGTGCTAACCCTGCTTTAATGGCCTGCTGCGTATTTTTTAACTTTACTGGCCTTCCTTCAATCTCAACCGTACCAGTATGGCTTCCAGCATAGGAACCGAACAAGCTCATTACTAGTTCTGTACGGCCTGCACCCATTAAGCCGGCAATACCAAGTATTTCGCCTTGGCGAAGCTCGAATGAAAGGTTGTCAATGACCTTCTTGCCCTCGCGCTCAGGATTCATGACCGTATAATCCTTCACTTTGAGCACAATTTCACCTGGATTTGAGGCAATGCGCGGAAACCGTTCCTTCAGCTCCCGCCCTACCATAAGCGAAATCACTTTATCTTCATTCATATCCGCTATAGGATAAGTGCCTATCGTTTGCCCGTCCCTAAGCACCGTAACCGTGTCCGCAACCGCAAATACCTCATTCAGCTTATGAGAAATATAGATGCATGTAACGCCTCGTTTCTTGAACTCACGCAAAATGTCCAGCAGAATATCAACCTCTTGTTCCGTTAGAGCCGCGGTCGGCTCATCCAGAATAAGAATATTTGCATTTTTTGATAGTGCTTTCGCAATTTCAATCTGCTGCTGTTTGCCTATCCCCAGTCCACCTATAGACTGCTCCGGATTCACATCCTGCAGTCCGACCTCCTTCAGCCACCGCTCGCTCTCCTTGAATACCTGTTCCCAGTTGATGATGCCGAACACAGCAGGTTCTTTGCCCAGAAACAAATTTTCACCTATCGACAATTCCTTGACCAAAGCAAGCTCCTGATAAATAATGGCGATACCCGCTTCTTCCGCATCTTTAATTTTCCCGAAAGCCTTCTCTTCTCCATTTATGAGAATTTGCCCCTCATAAGAACCATGCGGGTATAACCCGCTAAGCACCTTCATTAAAGTGGATTTGCCAGCGCCGTTCTCCCCGCACAAGGCATGAACCTCCCCTTTCTTAACCAGAAAGGTTACGTCATTAAGAGCCTTGACACCTGGAAATTGCTTCGTTATATTTCTCATTTCAAGTACAGCCGTCAATGTGCTATCACCTCGCAAATGGCAAAGAGGGGAAGAGCGTCATGGTTCACCATCGCTTCTTCCCCTCCCTTAGCCAAAAGTTATTTCGCGTTTTTGTATACGTCTTCTTTGGAATGGAAGCCATCCGCAATGACGGTTGCATCCATATTGGATTTATCAACCGCCTTAGGATCAAGCAGGATAGATGGAACATCAATTTTACCGTTATTTACTGTCTTATCAGCGCCTACATCCTCGCCCTTCGCCATCTTAACAGCAAGATCAGCCGCTCTCTGTGCCAAATCCTTGATCGGTTTATACACCGTCATCGTTTGTGTTCCTTCAACAATTCGCTGCGCTGCCGCAAGCTCGGCATCCTGCCCGGACACCGGAATTTTACCCGCTAGCCCTTGTGAGGCAAGCGCTTGAATGACACCGCCAGCAGTACCGTCATTTGCTGCAACTACTGCATCGATTTTATTATCATTCGCCGTAAGAGCATTCTCCATATTGGACAGTGCATTGGCCGGATTCCAATCCTTCGTCCATTGATCGAATACGACTTGAATATCGCCTTTGTCAATTAAAGGCTGCAAAATATTAAAGGCGCCTTTCTTGAATAAATGCGCGTTATTATCGGTTTCTGAACCACCGATGTATACAAATTTCCCTTTTGAAACGACCTTAAGAATAGCCTCGGCTTGCAGTTCGCCTACCTTCTCATTATCAAAGGAAACGTAAAGATCAAGATCCGAGTTTTTGATTAATCGATCATACGCGAGCACTTTAATTCCTGCTGCATGGGCTTTCTCCACTATAGCGGCCGTAGCTTCCGCATTGTGGGGAACGACAACCAGTACATTCACACCCTGGCTGATTAAGTTTTCAGCTTGAGAAATTTGCTTCGCATCATCACTGTTCGCTGCTTGAACCTCTACCTTCGCGCCAAGCGCCTCGGCTGCTGCGATAAACAAATCACGGTCACGCTGCCAGCGCTCCTCCTGAAGGGTATCCAGCGATAAACCGATGACGATCTTCTTGTCACCCGACTTCGTATTCGACCCCTTGTCGGTTGTTTTAGCGCCCCCATTGCCGTTTCCACTGGAACATGCAGCCAGTACAAGCATCAAGATCAATACAATCGATAATGCCCCGCTTCTAGTAAACCTTTTCCCCATTTTATTCGCTCCCTTATCCCTCGGAATGTAACTGCTTACATTGCAAATATAGCATGAGTTAGAGAGCTGGGAATGGAGCTATACCAGTACTCTTTTGTTATTGCCTGCATTTTTTTAAGGGAAAAGCTTCCATTACCCTTTTTTTCCGAAAATTGCCTTACGGTAGTCAGTGGGTGACACCCCGCATGACTTTTTAAACACTTTGCTGAAATAATTGGGGTCATTATATCCTACCTCGTATGTAATTTCTTTCAGGCTAAGCCGAGGATCAGCAATCAGCTTCTTCGCCCTCTCGATTCTACACTCAGTAAGAAAGTCAATATAATTAATTCCCTCCTGTTCCTTGAACATTTTGCTCATATAAAAGGGGCTTAAACCAATATACTTCGCCATACGTTCAAGAGAAATATCCTGCTCCGAATGCTCGATTATATATTGCTTCATCTGCCCAACCGCATCGGGCTGTACTCTGCTGTGATAGGTAACTATCGCTTCAATGAGCTTGCTCAGCAAAATATCAGTTTCGGCACGCAGCTGCTGATATTGCCGAACTTGGAACGAAAACAGCGGCTTCTCCACCTCGATGCCCATCTCTTGGGCAACCCGTGCGATAATCCATAATCGCTCAAGCACCCATTGGCCGGACTGGGCTAACGGCGCGTTGGTCTGATCATGCCTATCAATTAATGCCATGACCGTCTTACGTACCGTATCCCATTGGCCAAGACGGATACTGTCTACGAATTGCTTCTCTGTCTGCTTATCCTGATAACCACCGGCTGATGCCCCTTGCTTACCCATATCCTCGTAATAACGATGCTTTGTCGGCAGTCCAGCGTTCGCCGTAGCAAGCAATGCTTCTTGATAGCTGAGTCTTACCTGTTCGAGACCGGCATAGGGATGGCCAATCCCAATGAAAAAATCACCGCCTGCATTCCGCTCCTGAAGCATTAAAAATTGCTGTACGAGCAGCGCCGCTTGGGAACGATAGGTTTTGCCCTCTACACAGAACACAATAATCGGTATTTGATGCCCTGACATGGCACCGACCCATCCGCTTTCCGTATGTCTCACTTTTGCTTTAATCGCACTATATAAGGCTTCTGTCGCAGCTTCTCCTGGAAGTGTAATGAGCATAACAAAAGCTTCGCTTGTCAGTTCTCCTCCTAACAATTTAAGCATATCGTCGATATGAACATCATGAACATGATCAAATAAAAGCTGGGTCACGACATCAGACTCCACAAGCGGCATTACCTTCTGCAGCGCATTCTCCTCGTATGATCTTTTCTCAAGCTCTGCTCGATCGCGCTCGATCGCTTCAATCACTTTGCCTATCGTTGCTATTATTTCACTTGCTTTGCTGGGCTTAAGCAAATAATCCTTAACACCCAGTTTCAGCGCTTGTCTCGCATAATCAAACGTTTCATAGGCTGTAACCATAATAAATTTAGCAGTGGGCAAAAATTCAGATATACGCCCGATGGCTTCTATTCCATTGACTCCTGGCATTTTGATATCCATTAGAATGAGATCGGGCTTCCATACGCCGGCCGTCTCTATAGCTCTAGCCCCGTTTCTCGCCTGCGCATACTGGCATGTCGGAAACCCTTTTTGCAAGATGGCCTGCAGCCCTTCCCGCTCCACCTGCTCATCATCTACGATCAATATTTTAAACATTTTTGGCTGCGCTCCTCGCCATTGGTATTTTTAGCGTTATTTTTGTTCCTTGGTCAGGCTTGCTTTCAATATCGATTACATCTTCGTCTCCTACGAATAATCGCAGCCTTTTCACCACATTGCTGAAGCCGATACCTGTTGAATGCCCCGTTCCGTCTGAAATACCGCTCTCTGTTAAAATATGTCTGACCTTCTCTTCCGACATACCTGTACCGTCATCCTTAATTTCAATCATGACACACTCTTCTTTCGCATAAATACGAAGCGATATGATTCCACCTTCCTCAAGCGGTTCAACGGCATGAATAACCGCATTCTCAATAATCGGCTGTAGTGTCAGGCATGGAAGCTTTATGTGCAAGCAGTTCTCATCTATCTCCTGCAAGAAGCGGAGTCGGTCCGTAAATCGCGCACTTTGAATTTCTATATATTTCAGTGTAACGGACAATTCTTCCGCTAGTGTGACCGCTCGATCCAGGCGCCGTAAATTATAGCGCAGCAAGCCTGCTACATTAGCGATGAGATCACTTGTATCCTCTGATCCATCCAAATAAGCTTTTTTCGATAAGGTGTCTAAGGTGTTAAATAAGAAGTGTGGGTTGATTTGACTTTGCAGGCTAATTAATTGACTTTCCTTCAGCAGCAGCTTGCTCTCCTGAAGCTCGCTCTCAAGCTGAGCCTTCTGCTGAATCTCAAAAATCAAATTATTAATATTCACGCGCATGCGGTCGAATGTTAGGGCGAGGAATGATATTTCGTCATTAGAATGTACTTCGATTGGCTTGTCGAACTTTCCGCGCGAAAGCTCCTTAGCCGCGATGGTAAGTTTATGAATCGGTCTCGTAATGCTAAGCGAGAACCAATAGGTAAAGAGAAGAAGCATAATTGTAATCAAAGAGAACAGCAATAAACCAAGCCGCTTCAGCTCCGTACTTTGCTCAATGATGCTCCGATAGAAAGAATCATACGTTCGAACCTCTTTATCGATTAGCGTAATGGTTGTTTCCGCAATATATTTATCAATACGGGCTGCCTCTTCAAATTTCTCCGCCGATTGCTCCGGCAGTTTTTCCTCCAGAAACATGACAGAAAGATCCGCTGCAGCTACTAAGCTATCAATCATGTTGATATAACTTGTCAAGGTATAGGCATTATCTTGGTTGCGCAGGCTGACGGACTGCAGCTTAGCAAGTATGATTTGCTCCTTGCTCTGATTAAATGCGTCACGCAAGACAGTCGACGGCTTCTGCAAGTAATTGTTTAACGCAATGATAGTCTGATGGCTATGTTCCGTCACTTCATTCATGTGCAAATAACGCTGCAAAATATCATTGTATTGCTCCTGCGTTTTCTGGTTGTAATAGGTAAGCACCACCCAAATCGTAGCCATAATAAACAGTACGATAACCGACATGGTTAATATTTTCCGTTGTATGCTGCTCATGGCGTATCTCCTGCACGCAGCACTTTAATGTCTGTGAAATAGCCGTCTGGATTTAGCGGAAACTGCTCGCCTGTCAACCACTTGACCATATGCGAAACGCTCTCCTCACCCATTGCTTCCGGAGATTGAGTGATTAAGGCGTCAATCTTTCCCTGCTGCAGGAGCGAAAGCGTCGCTGGACTGTCGTCGAAGGAATAAATAAAAAATTTCTCAACTTGCATTCTCTTGCTAATTTCTTGAATGATAGAGCTGGCATGATTGGCCGACACGGCAATGAAAGCGTCTGCATCCGGCATATCATTAAGAAGCTGATTCGTTGCTTTTGCCACTTCCTCTCGTGAATCGCCCGCAGCGACTATCTTAGTTACGATACCCTCATATGGACTCAGTACGTTCAATATGCCGGCAAGACGTGATCGTTGGGAATATTCTTGCCGATCCGACACCATAAGGACCACTTTCCCCCTAAACCCCATATCCGAAACCAATTGGCGCGCGATTATCTCTCCTGCCACCAAATGGTCTGAGCCTACATAGGTACGGCGCAGGCTCTCATTCATCGGTACATCATTCGCTACTGTTATTACTGGAATGCCTCTGCTAGCCGCCTTCACTTTCGTCAAATTTTTGAACTCATCCGTATCAAGTCCTTGAACAATAATGCCATCTACTTTGGAGGCAATCGCCACTTCAATATTTTTCAAGAAATCATCGCGATTCGTTCCGTATGTTCCCCAAACCTCAAGACTTACGTTGTACTTCTCCGCTGCCGCCTTAGCCCCTTCTTCTACTTTAGCCCAAAAGGGTGTATCAAGCTCAAGTGTAATGAGCACGAGCCGATAGCTGCTGTGCATCTCTACAGAGGCAGAAGGCTCTTTCAAATGGGAAGAAAACATCTTGACCATTGAAGTCAACGTAAAAAACAAAATAATTAAACAACCTGCAAATAAGCTAATTATAATATATTTGCGCAAGCCGTTAGCCTCCTGCAACCGAAATAACGAACACTTATTGATAACGTTTACATTTTCATTGCAAAAGATAGACTACAGTACTATTCTCCTCATTCAAACTAGGAACTATGACCCATTAGATGTTTTGTGATATTATTTTACCATGAAAGGATATTATTTGCTGATAGAAAGAAAGAAAGAAAAAAGAAAGGAATACCAACTAATATATTATAGACATTTCACATCGGGGGCAATTATGAATACGAATCAAATATTAGTTCAATTAACAAATCTGTTCAAAAATATGATTAGCAATGAATTGGTGGGCGTTTATTTACACGGCTCGCTTGCTATGGGCTGTTATAATTCCGCTCGAAGCGATATTGATCTGCTCATCGTTGTTAATGAAACGGTTTCAAAGGATATGCTGAAACAGCTAGCTGCTAGGCTTCTGCTTCTAGAAAGCGAGCTCTCTAGCACTGGCGGATTCGAATTAAGCATCGTGCTAAAGAGTAATTTGGATCCTTTCATTTACCCGACTCCCTTTGAATTCCATTACTCGGGTGTTCATCGCGAGAGATATAGAATAGATGAATCCTATTTATGCGGTGGATATGAGGACGGTGATTTGGCTGCACATCTTGTCGTCGCTTATGAGCGTGGGATTGTTTTATACGGCAAGCCTATTCAGGAATGGCTCACACCGATTCCAGCCAAATATTTTGTCGCATCAATTCTCTCAGATGTTGCAGGAGCAGTAGACGGAATTGTAGAATCGCCTATCTATTATGTATTAAATCTATGCAGAGCGTTCTATTATTTAAGAGAGGGAAAGGTTGCCTCAAAGAAAGAAGGCGGCGAATGGGCGATTTCTATGCTTCCGCTAGAATTCAGCCAATTAGTTTCACAGTGCCTAACACAATATGGAGGAGAAGCGGATCCAGGCAAGCTGGATGACATGCTGCTTCGTTCATTTGCAGCCCACATGCAGCAGAAAATAAGGCATGCTAGTATGGCGTACCTCTAGCAATTGAAATCGCAGCCTATACAGCTAATGCCTTGTATTATAACCTACAATTTCTTCTGATTCGGTATTAATATATTTAACAATAGGTCCGAGCAGCTCATCTTTGGTAGTAAGAAATGTAACTTTGACAATAGACTGCTGCTCCTCCTTCACCTTTTTAAGCGGAACCTGTTCCCAATTCCACGGTTCTACCAGGAGCGCACAAAGAACCGACTGCTGATCTCCAATGATCAACAGACGGCCCCATTCTCAAATAGCAAATTGTGATTAAGATTCCGCAATAACGCCCTTCTTCAAAATCAAGTTGGCATACAAAGCGCTTTCACCTGTCGCAATAACGGCATAGGCCTTCTTCGCCCGCTCATAAAATTCAAATCGTTCAACACTTTCGAGAGGCTCAGTTATACCCGTATGCGCCTCAATAATAGAACGGTATTCCTCCCAAATCGGTGTTTGCACATGATCTCCAGGAACTACCTGCATAAGAGCTGCTGGCCTCGGCACATATTGATCAAGCGGGAATAGCTGCAGAATGGCATCAAGAAGTTCTGGCACCATTTGGCCGTCTGCACGAATCAGACGCTGAGCGTGGCTTGCCGCTGGGAAATTTGCATCCGCCAGCACGATCTCGTCGCTATGCCCCATCTCGCTGAGCACCTTAAGCAGTTCTGGTGAGATAAGCTTAGATATGCCAATCAACAAATTAATCTCTTCCCTTCCTCATCATTCGCTTAGCTTCTCAAATCTAGCATAGGCAGTATTCCAATAATCGGCTTGTTCCCATGCATATGCTTCTACCGGGAAGGATGCGGCTGCAAGGCGGCGTGCTTCCCGCAGATCCGAGCATTCCCTTAACGCTGTTAGCTGCATGAGCATGTTGCCGATTGCACTCGCTTCCACAGGACCCGCCCACACTGGACGGCCGATTGCATTTGCCGTGAACTGACAAAGCAGCTTATTTTGAATGCCTCCGCCAACCATATGCAGACCCTTGAATGCTTCTCCGGTCAACACTTCCATTTGTTCTAAAGCCTGACGATATCTTAGCGCCAAGCTCTCCAGCACACAACGTGCCAATTGGCCGATTGATTCGGGAATAGGCTGCGATGTTTGTCGACAGTATGCCTGAATACGTTCTATCATTCCCGAAGGGGAATAAAACAAAGGATCATCAGGATGAATAATGCTTCGGAACGGTTCCGCACGTTCAGCTTCCGCAACGATATCAGCGAAGGTCAGCTTCTTTCCCTGCTCATCCCATTCTCGTTTGCATTCTTGCAAAATCCATAATCCCATTATGTTTTTGAGCAGCTGATACGTGTCGCCGACTCCGCCTTCATTAGAGAAATCAAGCGCCATCGCTTCCGATGTAACAAGAGGCTGTTTGCGCTCTGTACCAAGCAAGGACCACGTTCCGCATACCAGATATGCAAAAGCTGAAGCCCCCTCTGCAGGAATTGCTGCAATCGCAGATTCCGTATCATGGGTGCCTACCGCAATCGCCTCAATAGGCGGTACATCAAGCTCCGCGCATACTTCCGAGGTTAGAGGACCAATACGGGTACCAGGATGGATCGGATCAAGAAACAAGACCTTCGGAATGCCAAGACGCTCCATCAGCGGCACATTCCAAGCTTGCTCCTTCGGCAGAAACAATTGTGTAGTCGTCGCCATTGTAAATTCGCATACCTTAACTCCTGTTAGGAAATAAGCTAGCAAGTCGGGTGTAAGCAGCAAGGTACTGGCCGCTGTCAGCATCGCAGAGCCTGCTTTCTTCATCGCGTACAGCTGATTTATCGTATTAAACGGCATGAATTGCAAACCGCCCTGCTCATACAGCGTATCCTTGCCTATAAGCGCGATGAGCTCCTCCACAATGCCTTCTGTTTGCGGATCGCGATAATGGTATGGATTGCCGAGCAATTCGCCATTGGCATCAAGCAGCCCGAAATCAACGCCCCACGTATCGATCCCGAACGTTTGCGGCGCATAACCGTCTTGAAACGCCTTGCGGATCGCTATTTTCAGCTCCTGCAGCAAGCGCAGAATATCCCAGTGCAAATGCGGACCTACTGCAACTGCCTCATTCTGAAAACGGTGAATTTCCGTCACCTTCAGCCGCGGCTGCCCACCTGCTTCATCAGACATCAGCTCTCCAATTAACGCTCTGCCGCTGCTTGCACCTAGATCGAAGGCAAGCACCGTAGCAAGCTTCGTCATTTCCAGATCCTCCTTGGTCAGTTCGGCCTCAGCCGCCAATTTCTAGCGGCAGCAGCTTATTTCATCTTTTGCAGCAATTCGATTCGATACGCTTCGCTCTCCAAGGAGGCTATTTCCTCGAATTCATCCTTCGTCAATACTTTAGGCTCGCGAATCGCCTTCGCAATCAAATAGATTTTGGTGCTTTCCTCCACAACCTCTGTCCGGTAATACGCTTCTCGTAAATTTCTTCCAGACGTCACGAGACCATGATTGCCGAGCAGAACAGAGCTAGCTTCATTCACTTTCTCTACATAAGCATCAGCTAGTTTATCCGTAGTTGGCAGTACATAAGGCACGTATACGGTTTTCCCTACCAGCGCAGCTTGATCTGGAAACATGATCGGAAGGTCCTGCTCAACGAGTGTAAAAGCGATGCAATAAGGCGGATGCGTATGCACAATAGCTCCAATATCCGGGTTCGCGCGATAGGCGTATAAATGCATCAGCACCTCAGACGATGGACGCAAGCCGATATCCGTTATTTCTCCCGTTTCGATATCAACCTCCACCCATTGATGCGGCTCTACCTCATCAAGCGCAAAGCCGCTTGGTGAAAGATACATTTTGCCTTCAAACTTAGCGCTTATGTTGCCTCCCGGACCTACTACTAATTTGTTAGCAACCGTCTTGTGGGCATATTTGCAAAGCTCATTGCGAATATCTGTGCTGCTCATTGTAAAACCTCCGTTTTATTTATAAATAGGACCAAAATTTTGGCAGGCGCGGTAGTCAGCACCCTCCGAGTTCGCCGTTCCGAACAAGCCCCAAGCCCGCGGACGGAAGACGCGCTCATCAGGCACATTGTGCATATTGACTGGAATCCGCAGAATCGACGCGAGCGTAATAAGATCCCCTCCAATATGACCATAGCTTATGGATCCATGGTTTGCCCCCCAATTGTCCATAACCTCATATACAGAATGGAAGGCTCCCTCTCCTGTCAATATTGGCGCGAACCAAGTGGTCGGCCAAGTAGAATCGGTGCGCTTATCAAGTGTTTCATGCACATCTTCTGGCAAATCAACTGAATAGCCTTCCGCAATTTGCAAGACAGGGCCGATTCCCTTCACAAGATTTATGCGTGACATCGTCATTGGCATGCCTCCGCGAGTCAAATAATCGGAGGAATAACCGCCGCCGCGGAAATATTCAACGGAAGCAGGACGCCAAGAGGTTGCATCCAGACATTTCTGCGCCTCAGCCTCTGTAATTTCCCAGAATGGCTTCATAGCCGGCTCTCCGTTGATCGATTGCTCACCCGTTCCGTCCAGCGTTGCCGAGCCCGAGTTTATAAGATGAAGAATACCGTTTTCCGCTGCGCCACTCAGCTTATGTCCTGTTACACGCTCTACCGATTCCGGACTCCAATAAGTGCGTACATCTGCGAAAATTTGTGCTGTATTCGTTAGCAGGTAACCAAATAGCATAGCTGCACCGTTTAAGCTGTCATTTTCCGTTGCTACGATATATGGAGCGCGAATTCCATTCCAATCGAAGGAGGAGTTAAGCATGGCTTCCATAAAGTCGCCATTTGGGAAATGGTCTGTCCACTGCCGCTGACCCTGGAAGCCGGATACGATCGCATTATGACCAAACGCTTCCTCGCCGAAGCCCAGCTCAGCAAGCTTTGGGTTGCCAACCATCAGATCGCGGGCTATTTGAGTCATTTTCACAACCGTTTCCCAGTCGTTGTCCTTGCGTTCCCTGGATGTCTGATTGTCGGCCGGATTATTGTCTGGTCCTTCCACACAGTTTTCTTTCACCCATGCAAGCGCTTTCTCAAATTCTGCAGTATCATATATATTCTCTTCCATGCGGCGCACGAACTCAGTCATATCGATATATTCAGTCCGCATGCCTAAGTATTCTTGAAAGAAGGTATCATTCACGATAGATCCTGCAATACCCATCGATACAGAGCCCATCGATAAATACGACTTGCCGCGCATGTAAGCGGCTGCAAGAGCTGCCTTGGCAAATCCGATCAGCTTGTCTTTCACGTCGAATGGGATGGATGTATCGCCTGCATCCTGCACATGCTCACCGTAAATGCCAAACGCCGGAAGTCCTTTCTGCGCATAACCGGAAAGTACAGCGGCCAAATATACGGCGCCTGGACGTTCCGTTCCATTGAAGCCCCATACCGCCTTCGGAATGGCAGGATCCATATCCATTGTTTCAGTTCCATAGCACCAGCAAGGTGTTACCGTTATCGATACCCCAACTCCGGATTTGGCAAATTTATGTGCGCATGCTGCTGCTTCCGCAACTCCGCCAATACAACTGTCCGCGATCACGCATTCAACCGGCTCACCGTTCGGATAGCGCAAATGCTCCGATAGCAGTTTCGCTGTTGCGATAGCCATATTCATGGTTTGTTCCTCTAACGATTCGCGTACCCCTTTGCGCCTGCCGTCAATAGTTGGACGAATGCCGATCTTAGGAAAGCCGGATTGGAAACGTGAGCTTGTATCCGTCATGATAAAACCTCCAATGGATATAATAATGTTATCGATAACATTAAATTATCAATAAAAAAGATTGCTGTCAATGGCTACTTTTTTGTATGATAGAGACTATGATTTGCTTAATAAGGAGACTTAATAATGATAACGATATACGATGTAGCGGCCAAGGCAAGCGTATCCGCAATGACCGTCTCCAGAGTTATCAATAACACTGGAAAAATAAGCGAGAAAACAAAAACGAAGGTAATGCGAGTCATGGAGGAACTAGGCTACGTTCCGAACCAAACTGCTCGAAGTCTTGTGCTTCAACAGACTAAGCTGCTCTTCTTGCTGATAACAGATATTATGAATCCATTCTATACGACGCTGGCCCGAGGCGCGGAGGATGCTGCCAAGCGTTCCGGCTATCGCCTTCTGTTCGGCAACAGCGACGAAAGCATAGAGAAGGAAGCCGATTATATTACGACGATATTGACAACACGCGTGGACGGCGTTCTTGTTGCTCCGGCTGGAGATCCCTCACTGCCGCACTTGGAATCGCTTCGCAAGCATAAGGTTCCATTCGTATTGCTTGACCGCGAAGTACCAGGCATAGAATGCGATATTGTTCTCGGCGACAGTAAAGAAGGCGCAAGGATGCTTGTCGAACATCTTGTTGCGCATGGTCATCGCAGCATCGCTATGGTCAATGGCTCTTCTTCTATCTCAAGCGCGCGTTTAAGGATGCAGGGCTATCAAGAAGGTATGAAATTAAATGATTTGAATGTGGATAACCGGTATGTATTTGAGACGAGCTTTGGCACGATGACTGATCTGTCAGAGATGGAGCAGTGGATTGGGCATATGGATCCTCCCCCTACCGCGATGATTGCGGGGAATAACGTCCTTGCTGTAGAGGCTATGAAATTGCTGCGAGATCGCGGCATACGTGTGCCAGAGGATATGTCAATTGTCTGCTTCGATGATTTGGGGCCTTACTCGGAGCTTGATCCTTTCTTAACAGTAGCCGCTCAGCAAGCCTATCAATTTGGTTATATGGGTATGCAAATGCTTATCGAACGAATTCAAGAGCGTGAAACGACTGTGCCCTGGAAAAAAATCGTACTACCCGCTGATTTAATGATACGTAGGTCGGTTAAGGATATCCGTAAACACTCATAGAAGAAATAAACGAAAACGAGTCCAAGCATCTCGATGTTTGGACTCGTTTTCGTTGAGTGTTCATTATTCATGATTGCTGCTATTCATTTCACAAAGTGTTTGATCAAATAAACGTGCAGCTATTTCTATTTTTGCTTCTATATCCGTTACAGAGTTAACTTTGTACAGATGCTCCAGCCGGTCAAGTACTTCCACTGGCAGCTGCCTTGATGCTTGAACCAAGTAATAGTCATAATGAATCGGCGCATATTTTATTCTAAGAAGCTCGACTAATGGCGTTAACACAAACTTCTGATAATAAGCGAATGCTTCAAGAAATTTGTTTCTTTTGGCGTATTTAATTGCTCTCCCGCGCTGTTTAAAAGTATTTTCCAAATGATATAATCGTTCTTGAATTTGGTTATGAAGCTTATCTTGGTTCAAGCTTTCATATTGGATGATGCCTATTTTATCAAAAATGACTTTTGGTATTACACTTGTGTCTTCCCTAAGAAACGTATATTTATGACTTTGGCTCTGGATGCTCACATCTAGAAATAAGGAATCAGCCGTATTCAGAAGATGGAATACCGTATAGGATTGTTGATCGTTTTTATATTCTTTGTAATTAAGATCTAAAGGGCCTATAGCTGCCAGCAGAGCTTCCAGCTGTTGTAGAGCTTGCTCTTCAAAGCCGTCTGCCACATTAAGCACAATATCAAGGTCAGAGAACTCATCCAGTTTTCCTGTACCATCCGAACCCTCCAGCCAAAAAGCATTCACATATGAGCAATCCTCTAATCCCTTTTTCAAACTTTCTATAATAAAGTCTCGACTAATGTACATAATATCCTCGTCCTTCTTGGTCTTATTAGAAATTATTGTACCAAATAAACGATCGGATTCGATGGGAAAACATCATTATAATTAAACTCTACTACTTTCCTTCATTCGTTTTCTGATATTGTCGATTTGCTCGATAAGCAAAAATAAGATATAAAACAATCAAAACCGGAAAGAACAACCACAGAAATCCTCTAATAATCGCAAAAGGCGTTTCAAAGAGAAAAGCACTCAAAAAGGAAGCTCCCGTTTTCTCCCAAAGTCCCGGTGTGTAGTACAATGATTTCAAATTCCAGATGGGCGACAATTTAATCGAACCCGTTGTCATCAGTACAACAAACAAAGGGAGGAACGTTGTAGCCATTGTGATCCACATTTGAGACAGTCTTTTGTATCGTCCCGCTTTGGAATCCGCATCCGAAAAAATATCTTCGTTCTGGTTCTCATTTATATTTTTAAAATATTGATAGCCTGAGCTTTTCGTTCCTGTGATATGCTTCCAGCCGCTGTCTTCAAAAAGAGCGCAGTAATCTTCAAAATCTTCACGTCTTTTAAAGGTGCGGTAGTCTATCTTTATAACAGAATTTTCGGGTTGTGCCTGTTGAAATTGATAGCCGAGCAGCTTTCTGGTCAATTGATAGCCTTGTTTAGCCATTTCATTCAGCCATATTTCTTCTTTGTCAATATCAGTAAAAAACTTGAGTTTTCTCATTTCGGTTCCTCCATTCTCATCTTAAGATTTCTTTTGTTACTTGCATCATGTGATTCATTCTTTCAAAATCAAGCCGCAGCATTTCCATTCCTGTTTCTGTTATGGCATACACCTTGCGCCGGCTGTCCTCGCTTCTGACTGGCTGTATAAATCTCAGCTTCATGAGATTCTCCACCGCTCCATACAATGTCCCTGCCGCCATTCTTACTTGCCCTCCGCTTAGCTCCTCTACCTTCTGCATAATCAAATATCCATGAGCCGGTTCTATCAAGGCTAGAAGTATATAATAAACGGTTTCCGTAAGCGGTAAATTTTTATCCCTCATCCTGTTATTCCTCCTTGTCATTTTAGTCAACGCAACTGTATATCGACCAACTGTATAGTTATACTATATACAGTTAGACTGAATAGTGCAACAATAAAAAAGCCGGTTAGCAAAATAATTTCTGCTCGCCGACTATTTTTATGGCTCAACCCCAAAGTTAGTGCTTGATTCCATTATCCAACCATTTGTGCACCAGCAATCTTAATTCTCACCGCTTACTTCATATAGCGCTTGTCTATACATATCCCAACGCCATCTCGGGAAATTCCCTTGCAGATGCACACCGCCATACCACTGGTCTATTCCTTTCTTCGCGATCCAGTCCTCTTCGCCATTCAAAACTTTCTTACCCAGCTCTGTCAAAACAGCTTCACAGTCACGAAGTGCTATCGAGGATTCGTTATAGGCAGGAAAAGCCTTTAATCCGTGAATTTGCAGCAAGGGGTAAGGAGCTTGAGATAGTTTCATTAGAATATGCCAGTATTCTAGATCCCCCATACCTAAAGCGTTCAGCTTATTTCCTACTTCCTGAAACAATTGTAATGGGCTGCTTATTCCAGCTTGAATCATCTCTAGCGTTGTCTGCTCTACGATGCCAAGTCCATTGAATGTAGAAGGAAACCGCGATAAATGCATGTGAAATGCATCATTCGCGAATGGCAACGCGGAGGTATCTCTATTTAGCAATTGTTGCAGCAAGCTTGGATCTGGGGACGTGTAAGCCTGCCAAAATGCTTTGCCTAGCTCCAATTCTTTTGCCCCAATAGTCTTCCATGTTCCCGACAACGTTTCCATTTGCTCCAATGATAGCTGCCCTAGCCCTCGAAACAGCTCAATTCCCGGATATTCGCCTATGCACAATAAGCTCAGCTTCGTTTTTAACAATGACTGTCCTGAGAACCAATGCAGCAAATAGCATAACATCGTCTGATCGAATAAATCATGTTCAAACCATAACACAATCTCCTCATATTTATGAAAATCAGCCAAGGATTTCTCTTGTGCCTCGCTGCCTTGGATAAATTCCGTTTGAGGAATTCCCATCGTTTGCTCCAGATATTGTGCCCTGACAGAGCGATTATTCCAATCAGCAGGATATAAACTTACAGGACCTTGAGGGTATAGCTCCCTCCACACTAGAACATCTCCGTGCACGATTCCTTGCCGCAGCTTCTCCGCCACTGAATCCCCGTTTACAATGTGCAGCATTCCTTTTCCTCCTTCGTACAAATGGTTGGAACCAATATCAAATCTGCTACAGGCAGCGATCCCTTCAACCGAGAGGATTTTATGCCACCGCATTCGCCATCGTTGAATAATGCTTTTCGGGTAGAGCTTTATAATCTATTTGAGGTCTTTCGCCGAAACTCTGTGGGCGACTGCCCACTCCATTTGTTGAACTGTTTAGTGAAAAACAGTGGGTCATTATAGCCTACTGAGGAAGCAATCTGTGCGATGGTCAACTCGCTCTCAAGCAGCTCCTCCGCTTTCTTCATCCGCACCTTGAATAAGTATTGCATGGGGGACAGACCCGTCGCATCCTTGAAAAGTCGAGTTAAATGGGCACGATGGTAGCCTAATGTGTGGGCAATTCCTTCGATCGACAGCTGCTGCCCGTATTGCAGAGACAGCAAGCGAATAGCTTGGTCAATCTGCCGATAGGAGCGAGACGGAGGCGCTTCAATTTGACTGTCCTCTATTTGATGGAGACGTGCAAGCTCATACATAATCAGTCTCAGCCATCCTGAAGCCTCCATACTGCCAAGCGCTGGATACTCCTGCCGATCTAAGCTTTTGCGCAAATTGCGGAACATGCGCTCCATGGCTGGCAACGCGCAGCCGCGGATAACTGCCCGATCAGGCGTAATGCCAATGGATAGTAAGGAGGATTCTACAATATCGCCTGAGAAGGCTACCCACATATACTTCCAAGGATGATCTGTATTAGCTTGGTATTTCACTAATATATCCGGAAAAATAACAAAAGCATCGCCTGCTTTACAAGGATAGGACTCGCCTAGCGTCTCAAACACGCCTTCGCCATCAAGCACAATATGTATAAGATAATAATCATGAACGGCCGGCCCGATGAAATGCCCTGCTACCGGATGTGCTTTTCCGCTAAATAATACCGACATTTCACCTTTTATCGGAGCCGCATTCAAGCTTAATACAAACTGATGGTGTTTTTCCATTACTGCGCCTCCCCTAAATCCGTTCCCCACATTATACTATTTACTGCAACATTCCTCCATATATTGATTTCTTTCTTCCATATTCATTTGTCCTTCACATCCTTATACTAAAGGAGCCAGTTCATTTCAAAACCTATTTAGGAGGAAAAATCCACATGCCCAAAATTACATTTATCGGCGCAGGAAGCTCCGTATTTGCCAAAAACATACTCGGTGACGTCATGCAGACACCAGCGCTGCAAGGATTTGAAATCGCTCTCTTCGATATTGACGCTGTACGTCTGAACGATTCTGAGCAAATGCTGCTCAACATTAAAAAAACAAGTCAAAGCACATGTGAAATTAAAGCTTATACCGACCGTAAAGAAGCACTGCGCGGCGCAAAATATATTATTAATGCCATTCAAGTAGGCGGTTATGATCCTTGTACCATTACCGACTTTGAAATTCCGAAGAAATACGGCCTGCGTCAAACGATTGCTGATACAGTCGGCATTGGCGGTATATTCCGAAACTTGCGCACCATTCCCGTTATGCTGGATTTTGCGCGCGACATTAATGAGGTTTGTCCTGATGCGTTATTCCTGAACTATACGAATCCAATGGCTGTTTTAACTAACACCATGAACACATACGGCGGTGTCAAAACAGTTGGACTGTGTCATAGCGTACAAGTATGCTTGCCTGATCTATTCCGTCATTTGGACCTTGATTCCAAAGGCGTTAAATACAAAATTGCCGGTATCAACCATATGGCCTGGCTGTTAGAAGCAACAAAGGATGGTGTAGATCTTTATCCGGAAATTAAACGCCGCGCTGCAGAGAAGCAGAAGGAGAAGCATCATGATATGGTGCGTTTCGAGCTTATGCTGAAATTCGGCTACTATATTACAGAATCATCCGAGCATAACGCCGAATACCATCCGTACTTTATTAAACGTAATTATCCGGAGCTTGTTGATCGCTTCAACATCCCGCTCGATGAATATCCACGCCGCTGTATTGAACAAATCGCAGGCTGGAAATCCATGCGTGAATCACTGATCAATGATACCAATTTGGAGCATAACCGTAGTCATGAATATGCTTCCTATATTCTTGAGGCCATTGAAACGAATAAACCGTTCAAAATCGGCGGAAACGTCATGAATACAGGACTTATTACAAATCTGCCTAAGGAAGCATGCGTCGAGGTGCCTTGCCTGGTAGATGCAAACGGTGTTACGCCAACCTATGTCGGCGACTTGCCGCCGCAGCTGGCTGCTCTGAACCGCACCAATATCAACACGCAATTGCTGACGATTGAAGCTGCGATCACCGGCAAACGCGAGCACATTTACCACGCTGCTATGCTGGATCCGCATACATCCGCCGAGCTGTCGATAGACGACATTGTTGCCCTCTGCGACGAATTGATCGAAGCACACGGCAGCTGGCTGCCAAGTTACAAATAATAATAATGGCCTTACCTCACATGATGTCATGTGCGGTAAGGCCATTTTTCTTAACTATTCATACTTTGCCCAGCGGCTTTCGCCAGGCATGGGACATGCACGCTCCTTGTATTTGGCAGCGATTCGTACGAAGCAGCCGCAGATTGCACAGGTTGTGCCCCCTTGAAATTTCGGACAACCGCTGCACGCCTTTAAACGCTGCTCATATACATCATCTGGCACGCTGATGTCTGTTTGAAACATGGGAGCGGCCAGAATACGATCGATTTGTTCATCCGTCACACGGTATTCGTCACGGCAGCCTTTACACCTTCCATTGCTGCTCATACGCACACACCTTTATTCTGAAATAAGCTCAAGCACCGTGACCGACATTGGGGAAAGCTTCGCGCTTATCACTGTTCCATCAACGCTAAATGCTTGATATGCTGTCGGTGCAACAGTATCAGGCTGCTCGAACGTATTATGAGCATCCTTCATAGAAGCTGTAAGCTCTGTTCCCGTAACCTTCAGAGCTTGTCCAGCAAGGCCGCGAAGATCAATTTCAACGTCAGCTCCTGAAAGGTTATCCATATTACACAAGCTTACATGGATACGGCCCTCTGCGTCTTTGGAAGCCGAAACGGATACTTGCGGTATCTTCTGGTCGTTATGTGCATAATCCTCGCTTGTGATTGCAGTTGTGAGAAGAGTCGCATCCTGGTGCACCTTATACATATCAAATACATGATAAGTTGGTGTCAGAACCATTTTCTCACCCTCGGTAAGAATGACCGATTGCAGCACATTGATCACCTGCGCAAGGTTCGCCATTTGAACCCGATCGCAATGATCGTGGAAAATATTGAGCGTTACGCCAGCAACTAAAGCGTCGCGAATCGTATTTTGCTGGTACAAGAAGCCTGGATTAGTGCCTGGCTCAACATCGAACCATGTACCCCATTCATCAACAATGAGGCCAACACGCTTGCTTGGATCATATCGATCCATAATCGTGGAATGACGTGTAATAAGCTCATCCATCTTAAGCGCTTTCTTCATTGTCGTGTACCATTCGTCTTCTGTAAATCCGGTCGCCGGGCCTTTGTTTGACCAGAATTCACCTGGAACCGTATAGTAATGAAGCGAGATGGAATCCATCATCCAGTGCGCTTCTTTCATCAATACATCCATCCACCGGTAATCATCTACGTTCGGTCCGCAAGCAATTTTGTGAATTTTATTCTCTCCGTAATTGCGTACATAGGTCTGATATCTTCTATATTCATCCGCATAATATTCAGGACGCATGTTGCCGCCGCAGCCCCAGTTCTCGTTGCCGACTCCGAAATATTTAACGTTCCAAGGCTTTTCTCTGCCGTTCTCTCTGCGCAAATCCGCCATTGGGGATACGCCGTCGAAGGTCATATATTCAACCCATTCTGACATTTCCTGAACCGTACCGCTTCCCACATTACCAGAAATATATGGCTCACACTCCAGCATCTCGCACAGCATTAGAAACTCATGGGTACCGAAATGGTTATTCTCAAGTACTCCGCCCCAGTGCGTATTAATCATCCGTTTACGCGATTCGCGCGGCCCGATGCCATCCTTCCAATGATACTCGTCGGCAAAGCAGCCGCCCGGCCAGCGAAGAACCGGAATTTTGAGATCTTTTAACGCTTTGACAACATCATTGCGAATACCGTTCGTGTTTGGAATAGGCGAATCTTCGCCAACCCAGATGCCTTCATAAATGCACCGACCCAAATGCTCGGAGAAATGTCCATAAATATTGCGGTTAATTGTGCCTGCTGCTAAATCAGCGTTAATCGTCACGCGGTTTGCCATGAATACTCGCCCTCGCTTCTGTATGATTAGAATATACTTGGTCAAAAAAGTTGAATTAATATAATGATTAATCCTATAACGTGTATATTAATCCTACTTAGATCATAATGGCAGCGGATTCATTTTGCAACTCTAAATTATATTTTTTAGAAACATTTTTTAATAGAATAAAGCGAAATTACAATTTTTCATCCAAAAAGCCTATTCATCTGCTAGAAATACTTTATCGCCTACGCTAATTATCCCTCTTTTTTTAACAGAAGCGTAAATCCCGAATTTCAAATTCATTTCTTCATTTATTTTCTTTAAAAGAGAAGGATCACGTTCCAATGAATCTGGATCAATTGTTATCATCGAGCATCGTTCGCAGTAGCTATCAACCTCTAATTCAGCACTGCCTATTTTTAAACGTTTTCCAAACCATTCGCTTTCATTATCTGTTTCATCGCTTAAAGAAACGACTAAATTTGCCCGAAAACGACCCTTATTTAACTGTTTCCCCCATAGGTTTTCTAGTTTTCGTAATGAAGCGTCTGTTATGATCAGAATACTGCTGTCATCAACAGCTAATAGTTCCTCACTATGCGGTTTATAATCCAGCAAAGTTATTTTCTTTTTTGAATATGTTTGCATTTCTGCTAACAAATCTTCATCCCAATTAAATATTCGACCATCCTGTGAAGTGATATGTACCTTAGGAAATTCATGTTCAGAGCCCTCGCCAATTAGTCTTGCTTTGTAACCGAGCATTTGAGGGATGCCTCTAGCCGTTATATACCTTGACCAGCCTTCTTTTGTTTCATCAATAAATGCATGACTGCGGTCGCCATATAGTCCATACATCTCAACCTGGCTAGTTTCTACACTCTCGCCTGCAAATGATTTCACAGGGTATCTATTCATTTGTACGATTTCTCCAACCGGCAGCTTGCCCAACATATTTCCCTCATTTCGATTTAACTAACTGATTTGATACTGCGATATACACTAGTATAATCCAAGCTGCGACAAATAGTCCCAAAAATTTCTTCTACCATTTGACACCTTTCTTATGCTTCTTCCTTTATTCTATTCTTGTAGCTCTACTATTGAATGATAGAAAACCCCTATACCAAATATGAAGAAAAAGGTGATAAATATGCTCATTAAAAAGAAAACAGATATTGTTTTTGTATTAGAAAATTTTACTTCATTGGCTGAATGGGATGCTATAGGGGAAAAATACTATTTCGTATTTGCTGATCGCAAACGTGGAGGACAATGGACATTAATGCGCTATTCAGACAATCGCTACAGTATACACGGACGGGGCAATCATTATTTCGATGAGAATGAATGGTTCTTCGAGGAGCTGGACCAAGTCTATTCATTCCTATGGGAAAACCGTTCAGCTTTCAATGCAGCTGTTAAACCACTTACCATTGCAAATTGATCGATTAGCCTCTTAATAAGTTTTGTTCCGCACTCGTAAAGATTAACGAATGGATTACATTTGTTGCACATACTTACGATAGTTTTATAGTTGAAAAAGGAACTTAGATTTAAATCTCGAATATCTAATGTAATCGGCTAAAAATTTGATGACAGACAGGAGTTAGATACGATGATAAAAGGTTTTGGAGGAATATTTTGGAGAACTAAAAATATTGAAGCTGTAAAAAAATGGTACAGTGAAGTGTTGAAGATTGAAATAGAAAATTGGAATGGGACTGTGATAAAACCCCAATTAGAAAATGAGACTATCTTTTCTTTCTTTACCGAGGATGACAGTTATTTTCCAACAGAGCAACAAGTGATGTTGAATTTCCAAGTACATGATCTAAACGAGACTATTAAGCATCTTGAACATATTGGTGTACCTCTTGCAAAGAAACAAGAGAATAGTGAATTCGGAAAATTTATTTGGATTGAAGATCCTGAAGGCCGACTGATCGAGCTTTGGGAGAAATAACGCATTGTAATTCATTTGCTATTGAGCTAACGGGGCGTTAGTTGAACAAGAATGGGGAACCTCGACAAATGATGGTTCCCCTAATTGCTTTATAAAAACCAACATTTGAATTTAAAAGAGCCAAAAACAAAAAAAACCTTGCATCGCAAGGATTGGATTTATATTATTAGAGAGCTTAGTTCATCAATGGTGCGCGTAGAGGGACTTGAACCCCCACGTCGTGAAACGCCAGATCCTAAGTCTGGTGCGTCTGCCAATTCCGCCATACGCGCATGATGATAAAAAAATGGTGAGTCATGTAGGATTCGAACCTACGACACCCTGATTAAAAGTCAGGTGCTCTACCAACTGAGCTAATGACTCATATAGGTCAGGCCTCATTATTACGCCCTGAAAACTGGATACGAAAGGTAGGTTTGCTGAAACCTTATTGCTGCTGTCTGCCGGATGTATGGGTCCATGCAAACTGTTTTAGGATAAGCCCTCGACCGATTAGTATTCGTCAGCTCCACACATTGCTGTGCTTCCACCCCGAACCTATCAACCTCGTCGTCTTCAAGGGGTCTTACATACTGGGAAATCTCATCTTGAGGGGGGCTTCACGCTTAGATGCTTTCAGCGCTTATCCCGTCCGTACTTGGCTACCCAGCGGTGCTCCTGGCGGAACAACTGGTACACCAGCGGTACGTCCATCCCGGTCCTCTCGTACTAAGGACAGCTCCTCTCAAATTTCCTGCGCCCGCGACAGATAGGGACCGAACTGTCTCACGACGTTCTGAACCCAGCTCGCGTACCGCTTTAATGGGCGAACAGCCCAACCCTTGGGACCTACTTCAGCCCCAGGATGCGATGAGCCGACATCGAGGTGCCAAACCTCCCCGTCGATGTGGACTCTTGGGGGAGATAAGCCTGTTATCCCCAGGGTAGCTTTTATCCGTTGAGCGATGGCCCTTCCATTCGGTACCACCGGATCACTAAGCCCGACTTTCGTCCCTGCTCGACTTGTAGGTCTCGCAGTCAAGCTCCCTTATGCCTTTGCACTCTACGAATGATTTCCAACCATTCTGAGGGAACCTTTGGGCGCCTCCGTTACATTTTAGGAGGCGACCGCCCCAGTCAAACTGTCCACCTGACACGGTCCCCGAACCAGTTTCATGGTCCTAGGTTAGAACTCCGATACGATCAGGGTGGTATCCCAACGTTGCCTCCACACAAGCTGGCGCTCATGCTTCAAAGGCTCCCACCTATCCTGTACAGATCGTACCAAAGTTCAATATCAAGTTACAGTAAAGCTCCATGGGGTCTTTCCGTCTTGTCGCGGGTAACCTGCATCTTCACAGGTATTAAAATTTCACCGGATCTCTCGTTGAGACAGCGCCCAAGTCGTTACGCCATTCGTGCGGGTCAGAATTTACCTGACAAGGAATTTCGCTACCTTAGGACCGTTATAGTTACGGCCGCCGTTTACTGGGGCTTCGGTTCACAGCTTCGGGTTTAACCCCTAACCGCTCCCCTTAACCTTCCAGCACCGGGCAGGCGTCAGCCCGTATACTTCGCCTTACGGCTTCGCACAGACCTGTGTTTTTGCTAAACAGTCGCTTGGGCCTTTTCACTGCGGCCCCCTCAGGCTATTCACCTTACCGGGGCACCCCTTCTCCCGAAGTTACGGGGTCATTTTGCCGAGTTCCTTAACGAGAGTTCTTCCGCGCGCCTTAGCATGCTCTGCTCGCCTACCTGTGTCGGTTTGCGGTACGGGCACCTAGATCTCACTAGAGGCTTTTCTTGACAGCCGGAGTACATGACCTTCGCTACTGCAATTTTCGCTCCCCATCACAGCCCAGCCTTTATGATCGACGGATTTGCCTATCGATCAGCCTCACTGCTTGGACGGACTATTCCATCAGTCCGCGTCACTGCCCTTCTGTGTCACCCCATTGCTCAAACGATCTTCGGTGGTACAGGAATTTCAACCTGTTGTCCATCCACTACGCCTTTCGGCCTCGCGTTAGGTCCCGACTTACCCTGAGAGGACGAGCCTTCCTCAGGAACCCTTAGGCTTTCGGCGGACAAGATTCTCACTTGTCTTTTCGTTACTCATACCGGCATTCTCACTTGAATACAGTCCACCAGTCCTCACGGTCCAACTTCAATCCGTATTCAACGCTCCCCTACCCAAGTCGTAGCCTTCACTTCACTCTGGTGGTTTAGCTAGGGCATTTGGTCAGAATCTTGATTAGACGTTAGACGTCGATTCTGACAAATGTCCCGGTGCTCGACCAGAACAAAGTGAAGACTACGACATGTCATAGCTTCGGTGGTGTGTTTAGCCCCGTTACATTTTCGGCGCAGAGTCACTCGACCAGTGAGCTATTACGCACTCTTTAAATGATGGCTGCTTCTAAGCCAACATCCTGGTTGTCTTTGCAACTCCACATCCTTTCCCACTTAACACACACTTGGGGACCTTAGCTGATGATCTGGGCTGTTTCCCTCTTGACAATGGATCTTAGCACTCACTGTCTGACTCCCGAGTAGCACGTCTATGGCATTCGGAGTTTGACTGGACTTGGTAACCCTTGGCGGGCCCCGCACCCAATCAGTGCTCTACCTCCACGACGCTCATTCCTCGAGGCTAGCCCTAAAGCTATTTCGGGGAGAACCAGCTATCTCCGAGTTCGATTGGAATTTCTCCGCTACCCCCACCTCATCCCCGCACTTTTCAACGTGCGTGGGTTCGGGCCTCCAGTGCGTGTTACCGCACCTTCACCCTGGACAGGGGTAGATCACACGGTTTCGGGTCTACGACCACGTACTTATTCGCCCTATTCAGACTCGCTTTCGCTGCGGCTCCGTCTTCCCGACTTAACCTTGCACGTAATCGTAACTCGCCGGTTCATTCTACAAAAGGCACGCCATCACCCATTTAACGGGCTCTGACTTCTTGTAAGCGCACGGTTTCAGGTTCTTTTTCACTCCGCTTCCGCGGTGCTTTTCACCTTTCCCTCACGGTACTGCTTCACTATCGGTCACCAGGGAGTATTTAGCCTTGGCAGATGGTCCTGCCGGATTCCGACGGGGTTTCTCGTGTCCCGCCGTACTCAGGATCCGTCTCGGAGAGTGCTTGCTTTCGGTTACAGGGCTTTTACCTGCTCTGGCGGGCCTTTCCAGACCTCTTCGCCTACCAAACACTTTTGTAACTCCATGTGAGACGTCCTACAACCCCAAGGAGCAAGCTCCTTGGTTTGGGCTAATCCGCGTTCGCTCGCCGCTACTGACGGAATCACTATTGTTTTCTCTTCCTCAGGGTACTTAGATGTTTCAGTTCCCCTGGTATGCCTCTTACTAAGCTATGTATTCACTTAGTAGTAACTGCCCATTACGACAGCTGGGTTTCCCCATTCGGAAATCCTCGGATCAATGCCTGCTTACGGCTCCCCGGGGCGGTATCGTTGTTCGCCACGTCCTTCTTCGGCTCCTGGTGCCTAGGCATCCTCCGTGCGCTCTTACTAGCTTAACCTAGCGTTCCGGTTGATTCGGCTTGTGCGCCGTTTTCATTTTGTTTCCCTGATCTACTAAGACATCAAATGGTTGAAACAAAACGAAAAGATGTCGCAACAATCTCGAACAACCTTCACTGGTAATATAGTCAGCTTAAAGGATGTTTCAGCAATTCTTTTCTTTCGTTATCCAGTTTTCAAGGTGCAATTTTTTAGTTGACCATGCCACAATTCGTGGCAGGAAAACCATCTTATCATGTTCGTTCACTACAATCGACACATAAATGTTGGTAATGAATTCGCGTGGTAAGAGATGCTTTCGCATCTGCTTGGCGACGTCCTGCTCTCCCAAGACCCTGCGGTCTAAGTACCATCGGCGCTGGAGGGCTTAACGGTCGTGTTCGGTATGGGAACGTGTGGTTCCCCTCCGCCATCGCCACCAAACGGATGACTTCATATATCGAAAGAAAATATCCGGTAATCTCAACAATTCAGAATCAGCATAAAGCCATATCTTCATCTATGTATTACGGTTGCTCTTTCAAAACTGACAACGAGTAAGCGATACACTGCCATGTTTATCCGAACCTCATCGGGTTCGGGTATTTCCTTAGAAAGGAGGTGATCCAGCCGCACCTTCCGATACGGCTACCTTGTTACGACTTCACCCCAATCATCGACCCCACCTTCGACGGCTAGCTCCCTTGCGGGTTACCCCACCGGCTTCGGGTGTTGTAAACTCTCGTGGTGTGACGGGCGGTGTGTACAAGACCCGGGAACGTATTCACCGCGGCATGCTGATCCGCGATTCCTAGCAATTCCGACTTCATGCAGGCGAGTTGCAGCCTGCAATCCGAACTGAGACCGACTTTGATAGGATTGGCTCCACCTCGCGGTTTCGCTTCCCGTTGTATCGGCCATTGTAGTACGTGTGTAGCCCAGGTCATAAGGGGCATGATGATTTGACGTCATCCCCACCTTCCTCCGGTTTGTCACCGGCAGTCATCCTAGAGTGCCCACCCGAAGTGCTGGCAACTAAGATCAAGGGTTGCGCTCGTTGCGGGACTTAACCCAACGTCTCACGACACGAGCTGACGACAACCATGCACCACCTGTCTCCTCTGTCTCGAAGGAAAGCCCTATCTCTAGGACGGTCAGAGGGATGTCAAGACCTGGTAAGGTTCTTCGCGTTGCTTCGAATTAAACCACATACTCCACTGCTTGTGCGGGTCCCCGTCAGTTCCTTTGAGTTTCAGTCTTGCGACCGTACTCCCCAGGCGGAATGCTTAATGTGTTAACTTCGGCACCAAGGGTATTGAAACCCCTAACACCTAGCATTCATCGTTTACGGCGTGGACTACCAGGGTATCTACTCCTGTTTGCTCTCCACGCTTTCGCGCCTCAGCGTCAGTTACAGCCCAGAAAGTCGCCTTCGCCACTGGGGTTCCTCCACATCTCTACGCATTTCACCGCTACACGTGGAATTCCACGTTCCTCTTCTGTACTCAAGCTTTGCAGTTTCCATTGCGACTCGGGGTTGAGCCCCGAGTTTAAACAACAGACTTACAAGGCCGCCTGCGCGCGCTTTACGCCCAATAATTCCGGACAACGCTTGCCCCCTACGTATTACCGCGGCTGCTGGCACGTAGTTAGCCGGGGCTTTCTTCTCAGGTACCGTCACCTTGAGAGCAGTTACTCTCCCAAGCATTCTTCCCTGGCAACAGAGCTTTACGATCCGAAAACCTTCATCACTCACGCGGCGTTGCTCCGTCAGACTTTCGTCCATTGCGGCAGATTCCCTACTGCTGCCTCCCGTAGGAGGCTGGGCCGTGTCTCAGTCCCAGTGTGGCCGATCACCCTCTCAGGTCGGCTACGCATCGTCGCCTTGGTGAGCCGTTACCTCACCAACTAGCTAATGCGCCGCGGGTCCATCTCTAAGTGATAGATTGCTCCATCTTTCCCGATTCAGTCATGCGACCGTATCGCGTATCCGGTATTAGCATTCGTTTCCGAATGTTATCCCAGTCTTAAAGGCAGGTTACCCACGTGTTACTCACCCGTCCGCCGCTAAGTATCAGAGGCGCAAGCACCTCTTCAACTCCGCTCGACTTGCATGCATTAGGCACGCCGCCAGCGTTCGTCCTGAGCCAGGATCAAACTCTCCAAATTGGTGTTTGACTTGCCCAAAAACTTTTATCGCTTTTTCGCTCATCCCGTAGGATTTGCGAGGCAGCTTGTTACTCGTTGTTCAGTTTTCAAAGAGCAATCTATTCTTTCGTTTATTGCTTGTTTTGCTTGCCGTCCGCGTGTATCTCTCGGCCGGAATTAGAATATATCATGTATGCCTATACCATTGCAAGTGTTTTTTTTAAAAATTCATTTTAATTATTATCTTGCTTCAAATATCGATATTTGTACGCTTTTTCAATTCATTGTTCGTTATTTTTCAGTAGAAGTCATGATACGTACTCTCGCTCGCGCAACACTTACTGTAAAACCTACATCTATTTCGTTTATTTTTACCCTAACAGCGTGTTTAAAGGTATTCCTACATCTAATTCAGCCTTTTCTCATCAATAAGGCTATTTTCAGGCTAATTAATTGTATCTTTTACAGCAAAAGGTTTCATATTGAAGGTAACTAGCTGAATTAACTGTAGCTTTTACAGTAAACGATTTGTTATGCGCGAGTATCGCATATGATACTAAGCTACTTCTAATTTAAGCTACTCTACACCAAACACAAACTGTTCCCACGGATTAATTAGCTAGGCTAGCATTAAGATTACAACTCCATTGAATAAGTTTTGACTAATTGAGTGCAATGAATCATCTATATAGAAGGATAACATGAAAACCTACATCTAATTCGCTTATTTTTAAGCTCGGGGAACGTTTAGATGGATTTTCTACATCTAATTCAGCCTCGCCCCCTCGATATGGTTACTTTTAGCCAAATTAACTGCAGCTTTTGCAGCAAACGAGTCAAAACAAAGGTAACCAAGTGAATTAACTGTAGCTTTTACAGTAAACGGTTTGTTATGAGCGAGTATCGCATATGATACTAAGCTACTTCTACTTTAAGCTACTCTACTCCAAACACAAACTGCTCCCGCGGATTAATTAGCTAGGCTACCATTAAGATTACAACTCCATTGAATAAGTTTTAACTAATTGATTGCAATGAATCATCTATATAGAAGGTTGACATGAAAACGTACATCTAATTCGCTTATTTTTAAGCTCACAGAACGTTTAGAGGGATTTTCTACATCTAATTCAGCCTCACCCTCTCGATATGGTTACTTTTAGCCAGATTAACTGCAGCTTTTGCAGCAAACGAGTCATAACAAACGGTAACCAAGTGAATTAACTGCAGCTTTTACAGCAATCGGTTTGAAATAAGCAGATACCGCATATGAGTCTAAACAACTCTACTCCAAACACAAACTGTTCATGCGGATAAATGAAGCTAGGCTAGCAGAATCTACATAAGTGAGCAAATGCAGCAAATAAACCCGCCACTATATCATCTCGCAAAAATAGGCTATCCACTCTCACACGAAGAGTAAATAACCTATTTGCTGTTGAGCAGCTATTATCATCTAACTAGCGAACTTCTACTTACTCTCTCACTAACGGAATGAAACGGAGAAACTCCTGAATATGCGTGTCCCAGTAGCCCCATTCATGATTGCCCGGTCCTTCCACATAAGTAAGCGGATAGCCCGATTGCGCACAAGCATCACGGAAAGCAAGATTATCATTATATAGAAAGTCTTCTGTTCCGCAGCATTGATATAGTAAAGGCTTCGGCGAATCAGTCTGAGCACCCTCGGCAACAAGATGAAGCAAGTCCTCATTCGTGCCCGTTATATCTTTCTCACCATATATAAGCCGGAACAGCGGGTTCATATGCGGATTTGAATTAACATGGTTAGCCATATCAAGAGCCCCAGACAAGCTTGCAGCAGCAGCAAAGCGGTCTGGATGACGAAGTGCCCATTTGAATGCGCCATAGCCGCCCATCGACAAGCCTGCAACAAAATTGTCCTCGCGCGCGTCTGATAAGGGAAAGAAGGATCGTGCTATTGCCGGAAGCTCCTCCGAGAGAAAAGTCCAATACTTATTTCCATATTCCATATCTGTATAAAAGCTTTGATGCACATTCGGCATAACGACTGCCAAGCCTAGCTCAGCTACATATCGTTCAATAGATGTTCTTCTTGACCAAATCGTATCGTCATCCGATAAGCCGTGCAGTAAATAAAGCGTAGGATGCAGCTTTCGACTGCTTCGATTATTCAAACCAATTTGTGAACTTGTTTGCTGCGGCAAAATAACTGTCATAGACGTACTGAGTCCCAAGGATTCCGAAAAAAAGTTACAAGTAATTAAAGCCAATTGGTATTCCTCCCTATTAACTAAATAACGAATGATAATTTAAATCTAGCATTAAAATAAAACGCTTGCAATGAAACAAATATATCTGCTTTAAGAATAGAGCAATAAACAGCTTAAGGGTAGTTAGTGAACTTTTTTTCAGTGCTTATATCATTGGTTATTGAAAGGTATAATAGAGGCGATTCAAGTTAAATACTAATCCGGAGGTTGATGGACAATGAAATTGATGCCGCTAGAACGTCGAGGAATATCGAATAGCCGTCTTGCACTTGGCTGTATGGGGCTAGGCGGAAGCTGGGATCTTGCAGACGCCATTACAGCTGATCATATTCGACAAGCAGAAGAAGCAGTGGAAGCTGCGCTTTCGATTGGCATTACCATGTACGATCACGCGGACATTTACACAAGAGGCAAAGCTGAATCCGTATTCGGACAAGTTCTCAAAAGCCAGCCAAAGCTTCGCGAGCAAATCGTTATTCAATCTAAAGTAGGAATAAAGCTGGCTGACGGAACATTACCGGGTCGCTTCGACTTTTCGAAAGAGCATATTTTGCCTTCTGTTGACGGCATTCTGGAAAGATTGGGTATCGAGTATCTTGACGTGTTGCTGCTGCATCGCCCAGATCCGCTTATGGAACCAGATGAGATTGCGGAAGCTTTCACGAAGCTGAAGCTTTCGGGCAAAGTTCGAAACTTTGGCGTATCGAATATGAGCCCTGGACAAATCCGCTTTCTGCAGCGTTCACTGCCTGATCCTATCGTCGTTAATCAGTTGGAAATGAGCTTGCTTCGACACGACTGGGTTGATAAAGGGATACATGTTAACCAGAAGGCAGGTCTAAAGGATAACTTCGCAGAAGGTCTAATGGAATTCATGCAGATGGAAGATATTCAAATTCAGGCATGGGGGCCACTTGCACAAGGAAGATTTTCAGGGAAGGTAACGGAGAATGCTACGGAAGCAGAAATCAAAACAGCAGCGCTGGTGAAGCAGATAGCGGACGAGAATGAGACAACACCTGAAGCGATTGTTCTTGCTTGGTTAATGAAGCATCCTGCTCGTATCCAGCCTGTTATCGGAACTGTAAATCCTAAGCGAATTCTCGCTTGTCAGGATGCTGTTCGGCAATCTGAGCTGATGACGAGAGACCAATGGTATTCCCTCCTAATTAGCGCAAGAGGCGTAAATATGCCTTAATGAATGATGCAATCCTATTTTCATTAAGATTTTTTCATTTTTTTCTCATAATGTCCTGAATGCTTTGATATAGCTAACTTTTTGCTCTCATATGCCAAAAACCCCCTGTTTCGGATGTGTTATAGTCATAATACATTAAACGAAACGCGGAGGGACATCCTAACAGCATGAGAAAAACGAACATAATCAAATCGATTGCCAAAGCAAGCCTTTGCAGCGCGATCGTCCTATCGTCCATCACTTTTGGCTCTTTTGCGCAAAAAGCGCACGCAGCAACTCCAACATCCATCGGATTAATTGACACTGGAAAAGAATATATCGGCACACCTTATCAATTTGGTGCACCTGCAGGCGTTACATACGCATTTGATTGCTCATCATTCACACAATTTCTATTTAAGGGCCTAGATGTACAGCTTCCACGTACTTCTGCTGCACAAGCATCAGTAGGCAAAAAGGTTGCTAAAGGATCACTAAGCATGGGAGATCTTGTTTTTTTCAACACTAATGGCAAGTCAATCAGCCATGTAGCTGTGTATGCAGGAAATAACAAAATCATACATAGCGCAAGCCAAGGTGTAACCATTACCAGCCTTAGCAGCAGCTACTGGGCGAAAAAATACGTAACAGCAAGACGTGTATTGAGCTAGAAATTTTTATGAAGAAGGATCTGCTTTCGCTATGTGCGAGGTAGATCCTTTTTGTTTTGTTGGTCTAGTAAGGTTAGTGCCCTCGTCTAGCAAGTTTATACCGATGCCCGTTCGTTACTACTATTTTCTTAAACACAAGAAGAAAATATGAAACATTTGGATATTCACCACGAACAGGAAACAGCTCTTTTCCGCCTTCGACTCGCTTCTTCAACCTCCACTAACCCTCTCCTTCGAATGATTGCCATCACAGTTAAATGGTGAGCAATATATTTTTTTATTTTTATCTCCTATTCAAGAGCAAACCACGTTATCCTCAGAAATACAAACAAGAACCCCTCCAATTGGAAGGGTTCTTGTTTGCTTTTTTAATAAACAACTACAGCGCTAACCATCATGCTTTGGTTAATATTTTACCTACACCCCAGCTAGAATCGCAATCTCTTCCGCAGTTAACGCTTTACCGTACATACGGAACTCATCCATTGCACCATTAAAGTTTTGATCCCAGAAGTTTCCGCCTATAAAGTGCTCATTAAAGCCTTGCGTCGTTCTAACATTGGAATTCACTTGCGCGGCCTCGACACCATTTAAATAAACCGTTGTCTTGCCGCCGGGTGTTACAGTCATGGCTACATGCGTCCAAACTCCAACTGGCAGTTGATTGCTGGAGGTCGCCAATGGACTACCAATAAACAATTTAGTCGAATCAATTAATCCAAAATTCAAATAATAGTTTAATAGATTATCCGCCGATACAAAAGTATCACTGAAATAAATACTCGACCATGCTTGTGACCAGCCTTCTACAGTCCCATTCCACTTCACCCAAGCAGCAACGGTATAGGCTTGATCGCCATTAATTAAATTTTGAGGCAATACGACTGGAATATTATCAAATGGTGACCCTCCTGTGGCTTTCAAAAACTGTGCAGCTTTCTCACCAGAAGTACGTCCATCCACGTATTCCACTCGCCCGTTTTTGATAGCCGCATCATGACCGTTCCCGCTGCTATCCTTAACATTACCGTTGAAATCCAGCTTCACGAGTAGGCCGTCTAACTCATTGAATTCGGGTGCAGATGCTGTGACTGTAATTGTTGCAGCAGCCTTTATAGCAGCATCAGTGCTGGAAACGGAAGTAATGGTTGCAGTTCCGGCAGCTACTGCCGTAACGACTCCAGAAGCATTCACCACTGCCACTGATTCATCGCTTGAGCTCCAGACAACATTTCGATTTGCGGTTAAGCTAACTTCTTCACCAACAACAAGTGATTTTGATTGTACATTCAATATAATCATGTTGGTTTGCTCGAATTGCAGGGCTATCTGCTCTGGCGTGAGCACCTTGCTGTAAATCTTCAATTCATCCATCATTCCAACAAATGGTTTATCCCAGTAATTTACTCCTAATCCGAATACGGCATTTTTATTTGTAAATACATTTGGAAATTTAGTACCCGAAAACTTTAGCACACCGTTTATATAAATCTTGACCGTACCATGATCAACCGTGAACACGACATGCGTCCATTTGCCGATACTTATTTTCATACCTGTGTTCCCGTCATACCAGTCCGTACCAGACCAAAGCATGGTAATTGACCCTGGGCCTCTTGGAACAAAGCTAATCCAGCTGTCCGTTGTTCTAGCTCCGAAGAATGTCGTCGAATAATCATTCGCTTCTGTCGGATTAAGCCACATGGATACAGAATAAACCTCTCCATCAATTAATCCATCCGGAAGACGGATGCCTGAAAAGCCATTAAATACGGCTGCATCGCCAGTGATGCCAGGGCCATAAGAAATCGTACCGCCTGCTTTATCAATTCGGTCGCCTGTTACGCTACCAGCGCCTACACGATTCAATGTGTCTGATAGATTATTCTCGAAAGCATAGTGAGCGACTAATCCATCATTGACATTAATCCTATAGGACACTGTCACTTGCCCACTATCTGCTGCAGTTGCGGTGATCGTTGTAGAACCAATTCCTATACCTTTAACTTGACCTGTTGATGCATTTACAATAGCAATGCTTGTGTCTTCTGAAGTCCAAACAACTGATTTGTTTCCAGCATTTTCAGGAAGAATAGTAAGCTTAGGCGTAAAGAAGGTATCCTTCGCCAAATCCTTAGATGAGGTGTCTAATTGAATTTTGGAGACAAGCACGGATAAATCCGGTTCGCCATGGACCAGCCAGTTAATCTTTTCTGCATTCAATACCACGTCATAAACTCGCAGCTCATCAATCAAGCCTTTATACGGCGCATTCCAATAATTCACTCCAAGACCAAAAACACCATTCTCATCCGTGAAAATATTCGGAAATCCTGTGCCTTCATACTTGAGAACACCGTTCAGATATACCTTAACCGAACCGTCCTCGACTGTGAATGCAACATGAGTCCACTTATCGACAGCTATTTGTGTACGCGTCGTTGCATCGTACCACGCTTCTCCTGACCACAGCATTGAATATTGCGTATCGCCAGGCCCTCTAGGTACCAAGCTAATCCAGCTCGACTCTGATTTGGCTCCAAAAAAGGTAGTCGTAAATGGTGTAGCTTCAGAAGGCTTTAACCACATGGATACGGAATAGTTATTTGTCGAAATCAATCCATTAGGCAGCAGTACACCTGATTCCCCATTAAAGCTGGCAGCCTTGCCCTTTCCGGTCGCCCCTGGAGCATAAGTAATCTCTCCGCCAATATTATTTATTCTATTACCTGTCACTGTGCCGGCTGCTGCATTGCCAGTAAGCTCCTCTAAATTATTTTCAAAATCATACTGTGCAATTAATCCATCCTCTAGAGGTTTATTCTTATCCGGTTCCTGCTGAACCATTAATGTGAATACTTTGCTTGCCTTCTCTTCTCCAATTGTAATGGTTGCAGTTAATTGCACGGCAATATTGCCTGAGCCAGCAGCTGGCCGTGTAACAACTCCGCTTGCCGAAACAACAGCAGCATTTGAGGACTCCCATGTAATTGGCCAATTATTAGCCGCTTTTGTCGGAAGAATTACATCTTGATAAATGCGTTTCGTATTGCCTAGCGTTAATAAAGCAACAGCATTAGCAGCCATCTGTTGATCTGTTAATGGCTCGAATTGACTGCCCCAGACGGCAATGCCTTTCCCAGACATGACGGTGAATGCCATAACATAAGCTTCACGAGTAGGGTCCCATTGACGAATAAATACACCCTTATAAACGGTTTGTACAGCGATGCCGCCTACAACTTCGTCAACAACAAGCTTGGCAAAATAATCATCCTCCAGCTTCCAAGTTCCTGTTACGGAACCGGAAATAGTACCGTCTGCAAGCAGCTTAACAAACTGTGAGGACTTGATGTCCTTCGTGATGTCTTTGCCATGGTTAATATATTGATAAACGCCAACTATATCACTTGCAGAAACTTGAGCAATGGTCTCGCCCGCATACCGATGCGGAGCCACAACTGGCCAGCCATCTTGATTCATAAACATTTGATGTACACGAACCTCATGAGCTTCCCCTCTGAAAGGAAAACGGCTGTGAAAAATATTGAACCACTTGCCTGTCGCATCATCGAAATAAGTTGAGTTATGCCCAGGTGAAACATAGCCATAGGTTGGGAAATCCGCTTCACCATTTAAATTGCTGTATAAGAAATTTCCGAATAGCTTGACGCCATAAGGCTCGATCGATTGATCATCAAAAAACGATCCTGCAGCACCATGTGCAGCAATCATATCTTGACCTTCATAATCCACATAAGGTCCGTCTGGGCTAAGCGAGCGGGCCACTCTCATATTGTAGCCGCCATCCGCACCCAGTCCTCCGAACGTGACGAACAGATAATAATAGTTGTTTGTTGGATTGAATTCAATATATGGAGCTTCAATTCGGCTATGATTATTACCCATCAGCCGCTTGCCATAGCCTTGACCTTCAAGTGGAAAGCCGGTAATCGGATTCATCTCCAGAATGAAAATACCGCCGGAATATGAACCATACACCATCCAAAGCTTACCTTCCTTATCAAAAAAGGCATCAGGGTCCACTACATTTGGCTGTTTGGTTCCATCATAGCCTGGTGTGCTGCCACCAGATTTCAAGAATATTCCCTTATTCACATAAGGACCTTCAATGTTGTCGGCCACCCCCACTCCCATGGCTGAAAGCGGTTGGTCACCCTTACATGCGTTATAATACATATAAAATTTCCCATCCGCGAGCTGTATAACATCCGCTGCCCAGAGCGTATCGCTCTCCGCCCATTGAAGCGCTTCTGCCAGCTCCTTCTTCACGTTGCTTTCCGCACTTTTAAACAATTTATTCGTATCCGTAACACCGGAATCAATAAGCGTCCAGCTCATTAAATCATCTGTTTTGGCCGCTGCCAAATGAGATCCAAATACGTAATAAGTGCCATCTACTTTAATGACAGATGGATCATGTACGCTTACATTTTTAAAAACGGGCTCTGCTGATGGTGTTGGTGTTGGCGCTGTATTCGAAGAAGACCCGCCAGATGGAGCCGTATCGCGTTCTATCTTTGCACCGTTTTTGGAATCGCTTTGCACCTTTCCGCTGCCTGTAATTTTGATCTTCCCATCAAACGATAAAATGATATCTTTGATTTCTGCAGCCCCATCCACATGCAGAGCTGCCAGCTGCTGCAAAATCATTTTACTAATGATGCCTTTCAGTATCTTGATAGCAGGAGCTCCGAGTGAACGCACCTCAACCTGGTCGAAGCTGCCGGACAATTCGACGGTTATATGGGGAGCAGCACCCTCGTCAATAACAACCGTTCCAAATCCCGCTCCAGTAATAGCCATATCCTCTTCCAGCTTTACTCCAGACTTCACGATTACACGAAGTACACTGGTACTGCCGCTTGTCACGATGCGAAGCTTGCCGTTTTTCTTATCAACGATTGCATCTGCAATATTAGAATTACGAATGGTGATGCTGTTCTCACCTCCGCCATATACATGCAGCATGCCTTTCACCGTTATATTGTCAAGAATAATATCGCCTTCTACTATTCCCTCTGTTAAGTACAAATCTCCTTCAATCTGTGTGTCCTTCAACGTAATATTCGCTTTATTAATGACTATATTCCGAGCTGACACATTCGTATAAGTGCCTTCCTTTGTTAGAATTTCACCAGAAATATTGTTCATCATGCGAATGGCTTCCGCTCTAGTAATGTTTTTGCTCGCTTTAAAGGTTTGATCCTTGTAGCCGTTCACATATCCTTCGGCAACAATGGTCTGAACGGCCGTCTTGCTCCACTCCGGCAAGCTGGCAATATCTGTGAGACTACTGTTTCCGGCTGCCTTGCTGTTCAAATGAAATACTCTATACAAAATAACCGCAGCCTCTTGACGGCTGATCGGTTCCTTAGGTCGAGCTGTTCCGTCGTTGTAGCCTGCTATGTAGCCCGCTGCAACCGCTTTCTTTATATCATGGTAAAAATAGCTTGTTGAGGGAACGTCTGCGAATGAAATCTCGCTCTCCTCCACAAAGTTAAACACTCGATTAACCAAGGTCACAAATTCTGCTCGATTAATAGCTTGATCCGGCTTAAATGAACCATCAGCGTAGCCCGTAATCAACTCCTTCTCTTGCCAAGCTGTGAAATCCTTCTCAGCCCAATGACCGCTCACATCGGAATTCGCACGAATGGTTCCTCCACTTGCGCTTGTGTTCTTCGACTCTCCATGATCACTGCTGGCTGCGGCAAGCAGCTGCACTGGCAACAGCATCGTGAAAATTAGAATAATAGCTAAACATTTATACAGCTTTTTATTCATTTTGGTTCATTCCCTCCTATTTGATCTGTTAACCTCATATGTCATTGCTTTTTCAATCATTATCCTTATAAAAAGCTATCACCTCTCTTTTCTCTCCTAATTAAAAAAGCGCTTTCATTTCTGTCCATTAGCTTCTGTCTATCAAGCTTTAACCTTAGACATTAACAATAATTAGAGAATGTTTTTATTAACCAATTATCATTAATGTTAACGATTATATTGTACCGACCATTTCTACAAATAGTCAATAGTAAAAACGAAAAAAAGGACGGAATCAGTGGCTTCTGATTCCATCCTTTTTGAATAACCTTCCCCTTTTCAATATTCCCATTAAATTAATATATATATTAATAAGTTATCAAAAGTTCATTAACAATAGGGTTTACATCCACGTTAGCTAAAAAGCTGTATAGCCGATTTTGCAATCTTCGCCTCTTCAGAAGTGTCGGTACCGCGTAAATAGGCATAATCCTTATTTTTAACTTTTAACCAGTTGGCCGTTTTTCCTTCAATATATAAACTGTCCGAGCGTTTGCAGGAGACACCTTCGAGCTCAAATCGCTTCACTATATCAAATAATGCCATTCCTTTTCCTTCGACGTATTGCAGCTTCTTGAAATAAGCGTTTTCCTCCAATATCGTGTCCAGCAGCTTCTTTCGTTCAAGCAGCGGTGTAGTCCGCATATCCATTCCATTATAATAGAGAATATCAAAAACAAAATAACAGACCGGCATCACCGCTCTGGCATCGCGAATGCGCGATGTTTTTTTCATTTTGTAACGCTCAATCAGCTTTTGAAATTGTATCGCTCCCGTATCAGGATTCATATAGGCAACCTCGCCGTCTAATACGATATCTGCAGACTCCGTCAAGGGGACATTATGTAATTCCGGATATTGCCGAGTGACGTCATTACAATGTCTTGTATATAAAGCTGCTTTATTTCCGATAAAAGATAGCTGCAGCCGGTGCCCGTCAATCATTGGCTCGAATAAATAACCTTCATCATCGAAAGGCTGCTCGTACTCCAGCATAAGCATAGGTTTCATAAACATAAGGACAGACTCCTCTCGTATTCCCATTTTAACACGTACTTATAGGGCAAATGAGCGGTAAATATAGGCTTAATTAGCGAATAATCCATATCGGAATGTCGCATAATAACAACAAGAAGGAGGATGAACTTAAATGGCAAATCGAACCAATCAACTTCTTATACCCGAGGCGCGTGCTGCGCTCGAACAGCTCAAATATGAAGTAGCTCAGGAGCTTGGCATTCAACTTCCTCAAGACGGCTATTATGGTCATATGACAACTCGTGATATGGGGTCCATTGGCGGCTCGATTACACGCAGGCTTGTTCAAATGGCTGAGCAGCAGATCATGAGCCGAAGATAGCTCCGTCAGTGCACAAATAAGGAAACCGTCCATTGTCAAATAAATGGACGGTTAAGCTTTTATTTTAAATTTTGAATAATTTGAGTTAATACGTCAGAGCATATTTGGAGGCTTGCTTGATCAATTCCTTTAAGCTCGGCTGCGATCTGATCCTGTATTTGCTGGGCAACCCCCAATTGCAGCTCTTTTCCTTTTTCTGTAACGTAAATTAATTTCGTCCGTCGATCAGTTGGGTCCGTATTGCGTTTGACAAGTTCCTTCTTTATTAAATGATCAATTAATCTGGAAATAGATGTGTGATCCTTGACTGCTAGACGTGCCAGTTTATTCTGAGATAAACCATCCTCTTCCAAAAGGATATTCAGAATAGCCCACTGCTCGGCAGTTACGGGAATGTCATTATCATTAAATCGTTGATTAAGACGATTGTTCATCAATCGTGAAGATACTTCAGCTATGTGCCCCAATGAATGCTCAGAGAAGCTCATATAAAACCTCCATTCACCAATAAATAAGACAGATTAACTATGACTTTAATCCAGCCAAGCTGGCACCTTTGACAAACAGCCGCTCAATGTTTTTCTCTACTTCGGGATCAGCTATTAATGGAGGTGCTTGATGCGGCTTAATCCGTGCGTCAATAATGACCGTATCACATGCCCAATGCTTGTTCTCATAATAGCTGTTCACGCCATACATATCATGCGATGGGTTGCTGCGCGTAAAGGTAGCCCACAGGAAGTTGGAAATGGATGCACTTATAAATGAGCTGTCATCTGCTACAATAATCATTGGACAGGAAGAAAGCGAGCCTTTTGCCCCAATAGCCTGACTTAATCCTTCCATTTCCTGCTTCGCTTCTGCATAATCAGTAAAGGCAGCCCCTTGAATGACAACAATCCCTGGCATCACCAAGCGTGCATTCTCGAAACCGCGTATTTCATTCAGAAGATCAGGGGTTTCTGTGCACAAATCCCGTTTCTTGTCACCAAAAGCGGCGAAAACTACTTTACTTCCGCTATTTAAACCGGTGCCTGAATAATCCAGCGTATCGATGGTTGTATTCGTATGGAAATGGATGTCTCGATGCAAATCGATACGCTCCAATATATAAGTCATAAAACCAACTTCATCATGTGTGTCTAAAGATTGATTTTCTTCCGCCGTTATAAACAAATACTTCGCCAAGCTTAATTGACCGGTTCCCAAAATGCGATTAGCGATTGTAAGCAGCTCGGCTGGCTGTTTGACTTGCTGATAAGGCGTATAACGCTCGCTCCCAATAGCAAACAGCAGCGGATGAACGCCCGCAGCATCCACTGCGTGGACTTCCTTGACGCCGGGAATTTCTTGCTTGATCGCATCTCCAGTCAACTCATGAATGAGCTCGCCGAATGCGGTATCCTCCTGCGGCGGTCGGCCAACAACGGTAAATGGCCAAATGGCATTTGGCTTTGCGTACACTTTATGTACCTTCATAACGGGAAACGGATGAGTAAGGCTGTAATAGCCCAAGTGGTCACCGAAAGGTCCTTCCGGTTTGGTTTCTCCGGGATGAATTTCACCGGTTATGACAAAATCAGCATCATTGCTGATACAAAAACCATCGACATAGCTGTAGCGAAAACGTTGTCCTGCAAGCAAGCCGGCAAAAGTTAATTCGCTCATTCCTTCTGGCAGCGGCATGACGGCTGATAGAGTATGTGCAGGCGGTCCGCCTACGAAGCAGCTCACCTTCAGTGGGGCTCCCTGCTTATTTGCTTTATCCTGATGAATTCCAATTCCGCGGTGGATTTGATAATGCACGCCAATTTCTTTATTCATTTCATATTCGTTGCCGCTTAGTTGAACACGGTACATACCCAGATTGGAATTCATAATCCCTTGCTTCTCGGGATCCTCCGTATACACTTGAGGCAAAGTGACGAAAGCGCCTCCATCCATTGGCCAATGCTGAATGAGCGGAAGATCGGATATGCTGATTTCCTGCGCGGTAACCGGCGTGCTTCCTGTTTTCTTCATAGGCAATGCTTTCCAAGCAGCCAAACCCGTTTTCACATGTTTAAATGGATTTTTTAATGCTTTCATTGGGTCGTTGCGTAAAGCCATTACATCCTGTACAGCATCCCAGGTATGTCGAAATATAAACTTGCTGCGTTCTACTGTGCCAAATAGGTTGGATACTGCGCGAAACTTCGAGCCTTTGACATTCTCAAATAGGAGCGCTGGACCCTTAGCCTCAAAAACTTCCATATGAATCGCAGCCATTTCGAGATACGGATCTACTTCTTCTTTTATACGAATCAAATGTCCATTTTTTTCGAGATCGATTAAGCAATCTTCCAAATTGCGATACATCATTGATTATCCCCAATCATCTATAATCATTCTTCTCATATGTGTATATGCACATAATTTATAGTAAAGCAAAACAGATGTAGATGCAATTATACTGAATAGTGCTTACAAACAAATATTTTATATAATAATGCCTATATGCTCATTACGGAACTTCCCTTTAGCGCCAAAAGTCGGTAAAATAAGATAGAGTTATACTGCTACATAAGGAATACAACCAAATTCCATAATAGAAAGGAATATTCTAATATGATTATTCAACCGAAAACTCGCGGTTTTATTTGTACAACCGCTCATCCAGAGGGCTGTGCCCAGCAGGTACAGCGTCAAATCGATTATGTACAAGCTCAACCGTCCATTGAAGGACCGCGTAATGTTCTTGTTATTGGTGCTTCTACTGGCTACGGTCTTGCCTCGCGTATCGTTTCCTCATTCGCAGCAGGCGCTAATACAATTGGTGTCTACTTCGATAAAGCTGCTGAAGGAGCACGCACTGCTTCAGCGGGCTGGTACAATTCAGCTGCCTTCGAAGAGGCTGCTGCTGCAGCTGGACGCAAATCCTTCAGCATCGTTGGAGATGCTTTCTCCGACGAAATTAAAGCGAAAACAATTGATCTAATTCGCACCGAGCTTGGGAAGATTGACCTCGTTGTTTATAGCGTAGCTTCACCGCGCCGTACTCATCCTAAGACAGGCGAAACCTTTGCTTCCGTAATCAAGCCTCTCGGCGGCACATATTCAAACAAAACCGTTAATTTCCATACAGGTGACGTGACGCAAGCAACGATCGAGCCTGCAACAGAGGACGAGCTTCGTCAGACGATTGCTGTAATGGGCGGCGAAGACTGGCAAATGTGGATCGACGAGCTCCAAGCAGCAGGCGCGTTGGCTGATGGGGCAACTACGGTTGCCTACTCTTATATCGGACCTGAAATTACACATGCTGTTTATCGCGATGGCACAATTGGCGCTGCTAAGAACGATCTTGAAGCAACGGCTGGACGTCTTAATACACAGCTTAGCGCAAATGGCGGACGCGCTTTCGTATCGGTGAACAAAGCACTGGTTACGCAATCGAGCTCAGCTATTCCGGTTGTTCCGCTATATATTTCCGCGCTTTACAAAGTAATGAAGGAAAAAGGCATTCATGAGGGCTGCATCGAGCAAATGTACCGTCTATTCTCAGAGCGTCTGTACGGGAATAACGAAACACTCGTTGATGAGAAAGGTCTTATCCGTGTCGATGATTTAGAAATGAGACCAGAAATTCAAGCTGAGGTTGCTGAGGTATGGGCTAAGCTTACAACAGAGAACGTGTACGAGCTTTCTGATCTCGAAGGCTACCGCAGGGAGTTCTTCCAGCTGTTTGGCTTCGAAACCGACGGCATCAATTATGAGGCTGATGTTAATCCAGAAGTGAATATTGCTAATCTTCGCTAGTTTCATAGTAAGAGCAAAGAGGCTCATTCAATCGGAAGTTTAATCCGAATGAATGAGCCTTTTTTTCCTAGCATCCTATCTACGATCCTTCGGGCGTTTAAAACGGATAATCAAATAAAACATAAAACTTATGCACAATATAACGCCTGCTATAATGATTCTATTATTCGTTTCGTCTGACTCCAGGTCTTTCTGTATGCTCTCTACAACCGTATTCTTATTCGCTGATAAGTGAGTCACATCCATATCGTGATTTTGAAGAAAGTGTGACACCTCGTCCGTCGAATAATACCTCGATGCCGAAGTACCATTCTCTAAGAGAATAAAGCCCTGGTGCACTCCGCTAATCCCATAAATTCCTGAATCCGGGTAAAGAAGAAAGAGATATCGTTTGCCTTTATTTAATACGCCTTCATCTGACCACTGCAATACTTTGACGGAGATAGCATCCTCCTGCGCCACAACTATGTCCGAATTCGCATCCCCACCCTTAATAACCTGTTCAACGTTAACCTTATAAATGAGTTTGTTATCTACAGCAGCTTTCTTACTATTCATTACGGTTCCAATTAGGATTACATTCGAGTTCTCAGCCAATTCCTCTAAAGGAAAGGTTGCAAAATCCAGCGCATACACAGGCTGTCGTCCAATGTACAGCAGGAGCATGCATAATGCCAGACCACATGCATACTTTGATATCCTTTTCATTGCATCACCTCTATTTTCAGACGCATACATCGATGATATGTTGCAGCTGCGCTATTGCTATTAATTAAACAAGATTAAAAAAGCCGCCAGCAACCTTCCGGTCACTAGCGGTTTTCATTTAATTTACACTTACTTTGGCATCAGCCAAAAAGTCAATCATCGAGCGTGCTTGAATATGTCCTGCAGCTGCTGGTTTACTCGTCTCTTCACCGCTTGCGCGCAGCTGGAATTCCACCGTCTTCGCTACACCCGGAATAAGATCGAAGAAGTTATCAGAGAATATGCCCTCATTCTCTGCTGTAAGCCATACTTGCTTAACTAGAGCATCACTCTCCAGCGAGAATTTTGTTCCGGCGCTGCCTTCCAATTCAACGATTCGGATCGTACCAGCAGACAGCTTCTGATCCTTCGCATTTACGAAATAATACGATTTGCTGTCAAGGAGCTGATCTCCTTGCACAAGCTCGGCATGCAGCAGAATGCTGCCTGCATCTCGGCCTTCCAGCCACTCTTGCTCATTAAGCGTGAATGCAATAGTCGAGCTGTTGCCCTGCGCCGATACCGCGGAGGAAGCTTGCTTAAGCTTCGCACCAGCAAAATCATATAGTGTCACTTGCAAATGGCCAGCAAGAGGAGCGAGCAGATCCGTAACTATATATACATGGATTAAGCCGCTGTCAGTGCGCTCAAACGAGAGCATAGTGTCCGCAAAGCTTCTTTTTGCGTAATACTGCAACGCTTTCCATTTGCCATAGTAGTCCATGCCAGACCATGAAGCTACAGGCCAGCAGTCGTTCATTTGCCAGTAAAGCGTGCCCATGCAATAAGGCATTTTCCGGCGATGCGCTTCGATTGCCATCTTCATAGCTTCAGCTTGAAGCACTTGGCTCATATATAGGAACGAAGGAAAATCTTTGGGCTCGCTCATATAAATATCCATGTATTCCTTGATTAGACGATTGCCGTCGCCATTCTTCTGATGAGCCCGCATAACCTTAGAATCAAGTGCTAAGTCCTGCTCCTGCGCGAAGGTCATAACGGTATCATATTCAGGGAAAGACTGGAAGCCGTATTCGCTCATGAAACGTCCAATTTTCAAATTATAATTCTCGAACGGCTCAACTGCGTGCCATACGCCCCAGTAGTGCACATCCCCTTCTGTCGTTAACGGATGCGAATGCTGATTAATGTCTTCCGAGAGTGAAACGAGCGGTGATGAAGGCCAATATTCCGCACCAGGGGCAAACGCTGTAACCGCTTCTGGAAGAATTTCATGGAATATGGCTTCATAGTCATTCCAAATAGTGGCGCGCTGCTCTTGGTTATAATTTTTCTTCCAGCCCCAGCCGCCAGTCTCATCATACTGCGCCCAAGCGCCATCGATCTCATTGTTTCCGCACCAAAGCACGATTGAAGGATGATTGCGCAGACGCTTCACATTCTCTTCCGCTTCGATCCGCACATTATTCAAGAATGCCTCATCGCCTGGATACATGCTGCAGGCAAACATAAAGTCCTGCCACACCATGATTCCGTATTCGTCGCACAGCTCATAGAATACAGACTGCTCATAAATGCCGCCGCCCCAAATTCTCAGCATATTCATATTGGATTCCGCAGCTGTTGCAATTTCATGCCGGTAGCGTTCATCCGTCACATCCGTTATGAAGCTGTCATTCGGTATATGGTTAGCGCCTTTAGCGAATACAGGAACACCGTTTAATTCGAAACAAAAAGAAGTGCCCGCTGCATCTGCATCCTTATCTCTTACTAATCTTACGGACCGCAAGCCGCTTCGAACCGATTTAGAGGCAATTGGCTGCTCTTCCTTAATCAGCTCTGCTGTAAATGTGTACAGATGAGCATCTCCAAGACCTCTGCTCCACCATAATTTCGGCTCTGCCAAACGAACTGGAAGCTGAACCACATTCGTGCCCGCGTTCAAGCTTACCTCTTGCTCCCAGACGAGATCTTCTGTACCTACTCGAACCAAACCATGCCATGCATTCTCCGATTCGATTTCTACATTTACAGTCAGATTTGCTTCCAATGCTGTCACTTGGTTCTGTTGAATATACACATCTGTTATTTTGCTGTCGGACCAGCCCTCTAAGCGAGCTTCGCGCCATATTCCGCTCGTAACAAAGCGAGGACCCCAATCCCAACCATAATGATAAGGAGCTTTTCGGGCAAAAATACTAATCTTCTGCTCGCCAAGACCGCCAAGCTCGGATTGATCATTTGTAGCTGGCAGGTTATAGCCCAGCTTTTCGATTTTTGGCAAATCCTCTTGAACCGGTGACCGGAAACGAATCAACAAAACGTTATCCTTTGGTGTCACGATAGACTTTACGTCTGATTTCCACGTTCTGAACATATTGTCAGCGGACAGCACGTGTTTGCCGTTCACATATACATCAGCATAAGTATCCAAACCGTCGAATACGAGCTCTAACGAGGAAGAGCTTAACAAATTATCCGACACATCGAAGCTGGACTCATATTCCCAATTCAATTTGTCAATCCATTGCAGGTCATGCTCGTTTGTCGCATAGAACGGATCAGCTATTACGCCGTTGCGCAGCAGATCGGTGTGAACACAGCCCGGTACGATGGCAGCCATCCATTCCTTCTCTTCACATGCTTTAAATTTCCATTTATCTAGTACTTGCTTGGTTTCTCCCATTATATCCTCCTGTAGGAAATCCATTATGTATTCCTATCGCTTTCTTACTTTTCTATATCTGCTTCTTTTTTCATTCCAAATAAATTACCCAGCTTATCAAGAGTTATGACATCCGGATGATTATAAACTTTTATAAGAACATCCTGACTATTATGCTTGCCGTCATCCAAATATTCGCCCTGCCATGTAGAGAACCAACTCCAGATTGCGCCATACTCCTTCATTAGATCTGGGTCGGGTATAGAGCCATTTTCAGTCATCGCTGCTATTTTTTTGTCTTTAACCAATTCAACAAGCTTATCGAATTGATTAATGACCGGACTGTGGTCTCCCGCGATCGGATAGCTGTCCACACTAACAATATCTACAACATCGTCACCTGGATACCACTCTGGCAGAACAGAGTTCCAAACCCAAATCAAATTATTTAACTCATGTTTGTTGACTAGTCGGTCATAAAGAAGTCGGTACAGCTCTTTCGCAGGCTCTGGACCTTTAGCCCCCCACCAGAACCAGCCGCCTTCCGCTTCATGGAGAGGACGGAATAGAACAGGCACATTAGCATCACGCAGTCTTTTCAGCTGCTCCGCAATAACATCGATGTCGCTCAGCAATAGCTTATAATCCTCTGTATCAGGATGACTAAGCGCATATTCCAAGTCAAAAGTGACAGAATCGGCATAAAAACCTCTCCACCACTCTTTTCCTGGCTCATCAATAATGCCTTTAGGAGCATTCCAGTGCCAGATGAACGAAACGATACCGCCTTGCTTGTGCCAGCCTAATGCCTTTTCAACTTCATAGGAAACGGAGCCATGCTCTACTCTTGTAGGCGAATACTCAATGAAATCAAACCCGACCATCGCTGGTTTTTTACCCGTAATCTTATTGATCCAATCCACATTCTCAAGCTCAGTCTGTCCAGCTATTGTGGATTTGCCGTATTGCTCAACCAAATAATTCATCAGCGTCTTCGCTTCATTCGAAGCGTTCGGGTTTACTAGCTTATTGGTTACATCATGTATAGTAACAGGCTTCGTTTTTTGGATTTTAATATAATCAATATCGAAATAACCCCAGCCGCGAGTGAAGCTAATCGTATTGACACCTTTGTTAAGCAGCATTTTACCTGCTTTAATCTCAGTAAACTTCTCGGTTGGCTCTAACGCTATATCACCTTGCGGGCTGCCATTGAGCAGCAAGCCCGCCACTTTATTACCGTTAGGCGCTCTATAGCTGACAAAAACGTTATAAAGCGAAGCTTTGGGAGCATCGACCGTTATCGTAAGCTGATCATGCTCATCTGTGAATTCTGTTACAAAGCCTTTACCTGAGAATCCTTCGGCTGCTTGCGAGACTACTGTCCCCTCTAACAGACCTTCTTCCGCTTCATACAAAATAATGGCTTCTTTCTTTTTCCCCGTGATAGATGATCCAAATATAGCAATCATACAGATGACAATGACGCAAACGGCGGCAACAATGCCTATCACAAGTCGCTCTCTCTTTGGATTGGCCACCGAAATAAGCCCCCTCAAAAAATGATCAAAACTGAATTTGCTGCGGCTGTTAATCGCTAAGCCTGTAAGAAAGCAGATCTGGCAGCTCGTCTTTCGTTATAGAGAATGGATGATTATAAAACTTAATCAACTGCTCTCTATCCGTAAATTCACTGGAGTACTCTCTTACACCATCCTTGGTTGTATAAACGAACGTACCGTACCATGTACAATTCCATGCCCAAGGTACATCGTCCCGCAGCATAAGGTCTGGATCCGGTATCGGTCCATTCTCAGACAATGCAATAATCTTATTCGTCCCGGTATAAGACAACGCGGTTTGGAAGCGCTCCTGCTGTGATTCATAATTTCCAGCAGGAGGATAAATATCTTCACCAATAATATCGACATATTCGTCGCCCGGATACCAGTCTGCATGCTGACCGTTCCACACCCAAATCAAATGATTGAGTTTATGCAGGTTAGTCATACGATCGTACATCAGCTTCCAAAGCCATATGCAAGGAGCCGCTCCTTTGGCTCCCCACCAGAACCATCCTCCGCTTGCCTCATGCAGCGGTCTCCACAACACAGGTACACCTGCATCTTGCAAGCGCTGAAGCTCAGCAGATATAGCATCAATATCTCTTATTATCAGCTTATATTCTTCTGATTCAGAATCATCCATCGCCTTTTGCACATCAAACGTAGTTGCATTTGTATAGAAGCCTCTATCCCAAGACTGCTCTGGCGGTAAATCAATCAAATCTTTAGGTGCATTCCAATGCCAGCAAAAGGTAACAATTCCGCCGCTTTTCCACCAATCTATGGCAATGTCGGTATCGCTGCAAATTGATCCGCGTTCCGTACGTGATGGCGAATAATTCATGAAATCAAAGCCATACACAGCTGGATATTTGCCAGTTACCTCATGCAAAATATCCAGCTCGGGAGTAGATACGACTCCGATTTGTTGACCAGTCAAAATGCGAGATCCGTAAATATCGCATAAGTAGGTCATTAACCTTCTCGTTTGTTCATCCGCATTTGGATTTACAAGCTTTGGCTCTACATTGAATCTGGATTGCCGGTCCACTTGTGTCATTCTAAATTCTCCTGTTCATGGTGACTTCTATTTGTTAGATCTGAAAGATTCATTTCAATTAACCAATAATACCGCTCCGCTCAACACTCTCAACAAAGTAACGTTGTACAAGCAGATATAATAAAATAAGCGGAATAATGGCTAATAGAATGCCTGTATCAATGACCATAGCAACATGATTCGGATCCGCTTTCACATTAGCGCTGTTCCCTATGCCGAGCAAGCTTGGAATCAATTGATTCGCTTGTGCGGATAGAGATGCAATCTTAATCGGCATAAGGGATGATTCGCTCATGAAGAGCGAGGTAAAGAATGTGTCATTATACTGCCATACGAAGCAGAATAATACGACTGTAATAATCGGTGGTACCGCGTTAGGAAGCATGATCTGCAAGAAGGTTTTTACTCCTCCAGCACCGTCAATTAAAGCGGCTTCTTCAATTTCCTTCGGCATGCCTTTAAAAAATTGTCGGAAAATATAAATGAATAATCCCGCTTTTAATCCAATAGCTGTTGCTGAAGTAATAATGGAAGGCCAGTAAGTATTGAGCAAATTAACTCCTTGCTTGCCCGTAAACAGATGAACCAATCCCAAAATATCAAAGCTTCTGAAATGCAGATACATCGGTACCATCAGAGTGCTTGTCGGCACGAGAATCGTCAACACTACGAGCGCAAACAGTATATTATTACCTGGGAATGCGAAACGAGCGAACCCATATCCCGCTAGCGCACAGGAAGCTGCTGTCAGCACTGTCGTAACAACAACAAATAACAATGTGTTACCTAGCAATGGGAAATAATTTAATATAGTCATCGCCATCTTAATGTTATCGAACGTAAAATGGACAGGCACCATATAAATAGTTGGATTATAAATATCTTCTCTAGCTTTGAACGCTACTGAAAATTTCATCAGCAGTGGATAAACGATGATAAACGAGATACCGATGATCAGCAAGTAACGAAATATTGAATACAAAATATCAACCGTCTTATTTCTTGCTTTCTGCATACGATATTTATTCACATCATTGGGAACGGCTTGAGGTGCTTCCATATGCTAATACCTCCTTTGCTATTAACTTAGTTGTAATGTACTCTCTTAGAAAGCACGAAACCAATAATAACTAAGACAAGACTGACAATGATCGTATAGATCCAGGACATTGCCGAGCTGAGTCCAAAGTTTTGAGTTTTGAATGCAGTATTGAAAATCGTAGTTGTTACTTTGCTGCCCGAGAAAGAATCGATTATCGTGTAAATGACATTTGTCAAAATGAGCGGGCTTACCATTGGAAACGTAATCTTCCAGAACGATTCATACGCAGTAGCCCCTTCCATCTTGGCGACCTCATACATCGAGCTCGGTACAGACTGCAGCGCAGCTAAGAAGATTAGAATTTGTACGCCAGAGTGCGTAATAATGTCATAAATACGTACGATGGCTTCTGTGATGTAATCAATGAATGACAGCGGCAATCCGATATCAGCAAGCATCATAACCATCGACATAATATTGTAGCTCGATGCAGATGTACCCATCTCGTTAACAACGCTTGCGTCCCCGACAAGGTTGATTAAACCTTGACTTTCAGCAGACGAAATGGCATTTGAAGCCAATATAACCGGTAGGAAGAAGATGGCTCGCGCTAGAACTCTTCCCTTAAACTTCTGATTAAGAAGTGTTGCGGAGAAAAGGCTGAAAAACAAGATCATCGGTACATTCAGAGCCATTTCCGTTACAGACTGCGAAAGGATCCGATTAAATGTAGCGTCAATAAGCAAGGCGTCTTTAAAATTTGTTAGTCCAACAAACTCTAATTGATATCCCGATGGCGAGATGGTTAGTTTACTCAAGCTAAATTTAATAGATTGAATCAGCGGTGTTGCAAACATCAGCGCGAAACCAAGAAACCAAGGCGTAATAAATGCTAATCCGAGAAGAGAACGCTTGCGGTTCAATGTCAGCTTCGTTCCAATCATGACTGCCCACCGCCTATCCAATAATGTTGTGCTTCTATCTTTTTACCATCAACGAAAACGACTTTATCCGTGTAGTTAACAATGATCGACTTTCCATTGCTGTATTTCATTTCTACTACACCGTCTTGATGGCGAATATGGTTGACCATTTGTTCATTTCTTACCTCAGATAGCACTTCATTCACTTCTTTGTACAACGACACGGCCTGATCATACCAATCCTTATAGTAAGTAGAGTACAGCGTATCAAAAGGCGTAAATTTTAAAGTGGATGATGGCTTATATGTCCATAAGAAATGCGGTGCTGTACCGAGCTCAATGGAATGAAGCATTTGTTTTTTGACATCTTGCTCATCATTGATATTAATGACATTGCCGGTATAATCTTTATAACCGTGAATGACCATTTGATAGAAAGGTACTTCCTCATCCTCAATAACAAAGCCGCTTGATGATGTCGGTACATTGATCAGGTGATCGGCGAATGGCCATGCATATGCGTTACCGCCTGCTATCATTGTCGTTTCAATTCCCTCATCGATTTTACCTAATTGCTCCGTCACGATTTGTTTTGATGTTTCCCGTTGAACAACTCGGCTGACACGATAATCCGCGCTTAGCACACTGCCGAGGTCTCGGAGTGAAACGCCTTTTGAATCAAAGGACTTGAATTCTTTCAAGAAGCTATCAACAAAAAACGGTAGCTTCGCGGACGATAACAGATAAAACGATCCCAATCTCATATCCATCCGATTCAAAGCTCGATTGTATGGATACAGCTCCGCTTCTTCTCTTGTAACGAAGCGTGCAGCATCAGATGATGGTGTGAAGGCTGCATCATCATGATAAATTTGCTGGAAAGCTACATCCGGGAACAACATGCCGCCCGATTGTTCTAGCTGCTCTGACAATTTTTTGAAATCAGATTTGCTGCCGAGCACACTATCTGTTTTTAATTTAACCGGTGTTTTATGATTGACGCCTTTGCCGAACCATCCCGAATAACGCATAAGAAGCCGATCAATTCCGTCCTGCTTCATTTGCTCTGCTATTTGAGAAGCTTGATCAAAGGTTGTCATTGAAATAACAGACTGATAAGGAACACCTAGAAAAAACTTCTGCTTGTCTACAGCTCCAATAACATCCAGATAAAAAGGAATATCTTCCGCCTTGCTTAATGGTTGCAGCGCGTTGCTGGCGACAAGCTTGTTTCTATATAGCTCTGCCATGCCAGAATAGTTAGCCTTTTCGCTCGGCAGGAAGTTATATCTAACTTCAATATCGCCCTTGTATATTTCATCGCTCAGAAGCTGAATTTCTTGGATAGTTGAGCCGGTATACAGCTCAAGCCAGTCTTCCCCACGCAGCGCATAGCTGCTATGCACATAGTTATATGAGTTTTTCTTGCCGCTAATATCAGCAGCAATACTCGCCATTGCATCTCCTTCTTCAATAACAGCGAACCAAGCTGCGTCCCCTGCCTTCATCCCGAAGACTGGCATACGAGCATTTTCGGTTACTTGTCCGCGTCTCCAGCTATTGTCGTTCGGATCGGGACCGTATACCTTCTGCACATATTGCTCTTCCTTCACTTTGCCGTTGTTTAAATGAATAAGACTGCCTGAGCCGTCCGGCACGAATATATATCCGTCATTTGTCGAATCAGCAGCCCCGAAGAAATTGAGCAATTCAATGCTGCGAATTTTGTAGCCGGTGCTCTCTTTAATCTGGTTGACCGGTATCGATGCCAATAACGATGCACCGTCAAGACGGTATTCTAACGGAACAACAAAGTTTGGTTTGTTCAATCCGCTTCCGCCAGATGATGCATTCTCCTCGTTGTCGAATGCCAGATCATCTTCCGTGTAATTAGCCTTTTGAAAAGCTGCCGTCATTTTAGTAAGTACAATTTGTTTCGAAATTTGTTCATCCAGTCGCTCCAACACTTCTGGATTCGCCTTAGTCGGATAATAACGCAGAGCTACATATTTAGCCGACGATTCATCTAACTTTGAGAGGACTTTCTCATCGAGTCTGGATTTACTAATATATTTAGGTAAAGCATCAATGCCTAGTGACATATCACCAATGGTGTAAGTGATACGAATACCATTCTCAATGCTTTCAACTGTAAATTGTTTGTTGCTAATGCTTCGTGTGAAGTTGGTGTACGTATCTAATGTTCCTACGGTATCACGGAATAAAACCGTTATTTGAGAGGACATAACTTCCTTCTCGAAAGCCGATGCTTTCGCGTCCTCATCTCGATTTACAGGATTACTGTAAAAAACTCGGCCTTGGTGCTTATCCTTTACAGCAATTTCTGTCGTTTCTGTGTTGTAATACAAGGATAAATCGGAATTATCCGCAACAAGCTTCATTCCCGGCAAGCCCTTCGACGAATCTGGCAATGCTTTCAATTCATTACCGGTTTCTAATTCCGTTGTCACTTTAGTATAAGCGGTTGCATCAATTGCCCGTGCTCCACGATTCATGAAGAACAAAGAGCTGACAATCACACAGATTGCTGCGGCACAGGCCAGCACCGCAACGAGCATTTTACGTTTTTTCACGGTTGCGGCCTCCTTTACGTACGGAAAATGATTTCTCGGTAAATATTAACGATAAACTCATAGATTTGCTGCATCATGCTTAGCACCAATGTTCCCAGAAATACGATGATCCCCATAACGATGACCGTTAAGAGCATAATTATGATTGTTTTCGTTGCAGAAAACTGATGAATCGTCATCATACCTACAAATAGAAGAGCGATAAACCATATGGTGGATATCGAAGTAACCAGATAATAAAAGGCAGTCTCCTCTTTTACCATAAATCGGCTGGCAATTGTCATAGGTATATAGGTAAGCACGATCGGTAGAAGCGCATAACCTGTTGCCATCACGATTTCCTTGAACTTTCCTTCTCCATCCATCAATGTTGTAATAGCCCAGTTTGATACACACCATAGAAAGAATGGAAAAATAATAGTAATGAGCTGAGTAAGACTGTTTAAATAACGCGGGTCATTAAAGTTAACTAGAAATCCTGCGAACTGATTTCTTAATATAACGGATATGACGACAAGTACCAATATGGTTAAAGCCACTCTTGCCTTGCCCTTACCGTCATATTTCAGATCCCAGAAACCATCAAATGGATGCATAATGAGGTGCAGCGGAAATTTTATAAAATCTTGCTTCATGACGTTTTGCCCTCCTTAAGCTTTTGCGAAGCAAAACCCGATATTGGCTTCATCCGCTTTCGTCTCTGAGAGCTTACGAACTTGAACGCCAGCCAAGCTGCTACTATAACAAGCAACACCGTCATAAATGTTCCGAAATGCTCCTTCATTTGTTCCCTACGATATCTTTTGTAAGCTACAGAATAGTTTTCACGATCCATTCCAAGCTTGAAGTATTCAAGCGCTTCACCGTTGCGCTTCTCCATTAGCAGAGATTTACCGATTCCAATGTAAGCGATATCGTAGTTTGAGTTCAAACGCAGTACTTCCTGCCAAATCGGAACAGCCAGCTGATCATCGCCATTATAATGATAACCTACAGCTTCGTTTACTCTGGAACCGAATTTCGTTGGCTCGAATACAACAATATTGCTTTTGCCGCGATCAAGCACCAACTGATTTCCACCTATACTTTCTACCGCTACAGGTGTTTTAAAGGTCCCTAACTGGTTTCCTTTGCCACCATACACATATAAGAGATCGCCTTCGTCATTATATGTGAATATTTTCCCCTGGTTGGCATCGAGGACGCTGTACATCCCATTTTTCAATACTTTTACATCAATTAATTTGGATGGTCCTAAAATACGACGGAAAAGAATATCTCCTTTTACATCAAAGTAGCCAAACCGTTTAAGGACATCTTCGCCTGATGGATTAAGCCGCTTGACAGGCTCCTTAGAACCAGGATCGATATTAGTCGCATAAACGAATCCCTTTGCATCAATGTCAATGTTGGAAAACTCGGTTGGAATAAACAATACCATTTGCGACTTCTGTGCTTTCGTCGAAAGCAGTCTCCAAATATATTCCGTATAGTCGCGAGTAACTTTATTCGTCCCTACGTATCCGATAAATTCACCATTACTGTCGAATTGCATGATGCCCTCGTATACCCCTTTGGCTACAACAAACACGCGCTTCGCTTTATCCACTGTGACCTTAATCGGGTTGAATTTGAAATCAGCAGCTAATATTTCCGATTGAGGCTGATCAATAATACGGACCAGCTCTCCCTCTTTCGTCAATACAACAATCCGCCCATTATCGGAATCCGCAATATAAAGATTATCTTCATCATCTACGAATAATCCCGTTGGGTTTTTGAAGGTATCTTCTTTCCCTTCATTATTAAAGCGGCTAATGACGCCGAGCACCTTCCACTGCTCATCCACATTGACGATCCGTCCATTGCCTGTATCAACAATATAGATAAGTCCACTTTCCGTAACGACCATGTCGCTCGGCTCCAAGAAGTCGCCAATACCGAGATCAGCACCGGAAACAGAACGGCTAGGAACGTATGCTGCTGGTGAAGGAACAGATTCTTCCCAAAAGTTATAGTTGTAGCTCTCATATGGCGTCGACGCTGCGGACACCGGTGCCGGCGCTGCGTTTATAAATAGTAGGGAAGCCGCCGCGACCACGAGAAACCATTTTTTCGCTGCCAAGTGCATTCCCCTCCTTAGTCTTTCATTCCCGATGTTGCCATCGTCTCTATAATTCGGCTTTGCGAGAACACAAACAACGTAATCGGAACACTCATGAGAATGAGCGCCACAGCTGCGGCTGCGCCCGCACGAGCAATACCGCCTTGAACGATTTGATTCGCTGCGAAATGCAGTGATTTCAATTGTTCGCTATATATAAAACCATTTCCGTCACTGCCCCAAAGAATTTGGAACAATAAGATGATGAGCGTGAGCCACGCTGGTTTTACGTTTGGCATAACAATCGTCCAAAAAATGCGATATTCACTAGCACCGTCTATCTTCGCTGCTTCCAGCAATACATCCGGGATTTGCTCCATAAATTGCTTCATTAGATATAATCCAAGTGAGTATGCAAATGCCGGAATGATGACTGCCCAATACGAGTCTATTAATCCGAGCCAAGACATAATCATGTAAGTCGGAATAGCTGTAACGGCCGGAGTGAACATCAACGATAGTACAACAACGGTGAACATAAGCTTCTGGCCTGGAAACTTATGCTTGGCTAAAGGATAAGCTGCAGCCGATGCCAACAGCACGTGTCCGATTATCCCCATTCCAGTAATAAACACCGTATTGAAAATATACCTTGAGAACGGAACCCATGAATTGCCGAGTAAATTGATCAAATCAATGAAATTGTTCATGGTCGGATTGCGAACGAACAAGGTCGGAGGGAACATGAAAATCTCATCCAACGGCTTGAATGCGTTATTAATCGCATATATGAGCGGCAGTATCATGAAAGCTCCGAAGATCGCCAACAAGATAAACAGCGAGAAGCTGCCCATGAATGAACGGTTCACCCGTTTCTTACGTAATCGAAACGAGAAGGTCATGATGTTATTCACCCACCTTACGAAGAAGTTTTTGTACGATTAAGTTCGATCCCACCATAATCATGAACAGTACGGCTGCGATGGAGGAAGCGTAACCCATTTCAAAGCGGGTGGTACCAAAGTCAATTAAGTGCGTAACAATGGTTTCTGCTGCGTAATTGACGCTCGGAAAACCTGCAAGAGCAATCGAGACGTCAGCTACTGCAAACGCGCTCGTGAGTTGAATAACAGCCCCGAACATCAGCTGCGGTCGCATCGAAGGCAAAGTAATATACCAAAGCTCCTGCCAACGGTTCTTGATGCCGTCCACTGCTCCCGCTTCATATAATGTGCTATCGACGGTTTGAAGACCTGCAATAAAAGCAAGAAATCCAGTCCCTAAGCTAAGCCATAATTGAACGAGAATAATAATGGGCAAGATGTACGCTTCCGTTTTCAACCATTGAAGTGGCTCTAGTATAAAACCCAACTTGAGCATCAATCCATTGGCAATACCGTAGCGATCTCCCGAGAAAATCATAAGCCAGATAAAAAATACGTTACCTGAAATAGAAGGCGCGTAGAAAACAAGAGTCATAACAGCTCTTAATTTCGGTGAAAGCTCATTAATAATCCATGCAAACACAAAACAAGCTACATAACTGATAGGACCTGTAATGACAGCGAACAGCAAGGTGTTCTTTATTGCAATAAGAAAAACGTCGTCCTCTAGAAATAAGCGGGTATAGTTCTGCCAGCCAATAAATCTAGGAAACTCCAACATATTAAAGTACGTAAAGCTAAGCACAATCGATATAACTACTGGCAATACCGTAAATAAGGCGAATAACAACATGTATGGCCCCAGTAGAATATACGAATGCTTATTGGCTTTCACTTCCCGCAACTTCAGGCTCCACCAATTTTGCACGCTTGACCCTCCTCCATTATTGCGGTAAACCGAATTCTTTTCGTTTGGTATTGATTTCATCTTGCATGTATTGGACGTAATCCATGATAGATTCACGTGCTTCTACACTGCCTACGACTGTTTTGTAGAAGGCATTAAATAGATGCCTTCCCGTGAAATAACCGCCCGGTACTTCTGGTATGCCCTGCACCCATTCAAACTGAGCTTTTAAATTCTCGTAATCGGCAACAGGCCAAGGCAAGCTGTCTAATGCTTTAATGTTTGCTGTCGGATAACGCGCTGCAGCTCCCATTAAGCCTTCCATTTCCCGACCAAATAAGGTTTGAGTCGCATCGCTCGTCCACCATTTCATAAACTGCCACGCTGCGTCCTTATCTTTGGCTTTGTCGAGCATGATGACGGCGTTTCCACCGCTTGGAACCTCACGATTAATCGTGCCATCCTCTTGAAGCGTTCCAGGAATTGGCGCAAATCCCCACATTCCGCGGATTTCTGGTGCAAATACTGAAAGCTGATTATAGGTTGTATAATCGGCTATGCCGATCGGCATTTGTCCTGTACGGAAACGGTTGGAGAAGTCATACTCTCTTTCCAATTTGTAATCGGTATAATATTCCGTCCAAGTCTTAAACGTTTCAATGCCTACGCGAGAATCCAAGTCGGACTCCTTCCCACCGTTCCGATAGAATGAACCGCCATTTTGTAGCAGCAATGCTGCGTAGAACGAGTTCGGCGGGATGTTCTGGCCCTGAACTGCAGCCTGCGCAACGACCGGTAATCCGAATTGCATATGGTTTTTACTTAGAACAGCAAGCAGATTGGATACTTCATCCCATGTGTTCGGTACATCCAAGTGAAGCTCATTAAGTACATCCTTGCGATAAAACAGCATATTGAAGGTTTGTGTTTCCGGCAAAGCGAACACGCCATTCTCATAGCTGTAAGGAACAATTGCGCTAGGACGGAATCTGTCCTTTACTTCGTTAAAGTCAGCAAATTGGGTCAAATCAACGGAAGCGTTGCGCATCGCGAAGTTAACAGGAATATCGTTATCGATTTGCATCGCTACATCAGGCCCTTGACCCGCTAGCGTTGCAGGCAATAACGTCCCCATATTAACCAGCTTCAAATTAACATTGATGCCTGTCACTGAAGTAAATGTCTCATCAATCATAGCCTTCATCGTATTGGCCTGATCTCGCCCGCTTCCGATCCATACCGTTACGGAACGTTGATCTTTATCCTCCGTTACATTGCCAATTTGGTTATAATCAATAAAGAAGGAGGAGAAGAATGTCGCTGTCTCATGCTTGACCTTAGAAACAAAGTTCATCCCTTTTTTCGGGAATTTCTTATCTGGAGAAGCGAGATAAATAGCATCAAACTCCAGCGGCTGCTGTCTGGCTTGCTGAACCCAAGTACCGAGACCTCCAGTATTGGTTTTATAGGCAGCCAGTCTTCTTGATACCGTATCCGGCTTCTCGATCATTTCATCCAATTGCAATGCCATTGTTTTGAGAAGCGCTTCTTGATCACTCGATTGTCCAGCTAATGCGACTAATTCTTTCGCTATTTGTTTCAGTCGCGTACTCTCAGATTCAAAAACCTTAAGCAAATCCGGAACTTTCTTATTGAGCTGATAATCACGGAATTCATCCGGCTTCGTTCCTGTGATCATTAATATTTTGCGATACATTTCATTCAAGTTATAAAGGCTTTCCTCAACCTCTCGGATCAATGGTGCAAATTCTCCAAGACTAACTTCCATCCGCAGAACATGCTTGCCTTTCTCCAAATGGTATAAGTAAGGCTCGTCGCCGCCCATTACATCAATCCGGTACGGGCTTTTGTAGCGGAAAGCAACTTTTTCCATTTCCTTGAATGGAACATTACCGTCAATCGTCAGTCTTCGTGTCGAGTAGATCCCTCTTACAAAATTTTGCTGTGACTTAAAAGCCATTTTGTAAAGGCCTGTCTCTGGAACGTCAACTTCCCATTCGATCCACTGGCCTGGAATACGCCAGTTAAATCCACCTATCGTATTGATTTTTATTTTTGAAGCACTGTAGGGAAATACAGCAGCACTTGAACGTTCGCTGAGCGGATACAAAGTTGGCGACGATTTGGCAATCGCTGATTCGGCTTCGATTGTAATCAATTGATCTTTCGCTGGCTTTATACCGTTAGCGTCATATTGCTTAGTAAGATCCTCGTATGAAAGCGGCGAAATTTGTTGGAATAATTTCAACTGCTTGATCACCATCGGTTCTCTTGACGATTCTAGCTTTATCGTATGTGTACCCTTCGCAAAATAAAAGAGAAAAGGTTCATTCTCATACCCATCTGAATCCTGAAAAGTTTTCTCGCTCCATCTTGGCTTCTCGACCTGCTTCGGTCTAAGATCATTGCCCTGATTGTCCTGAATGATCTCAGCCTTCTGATTATCCCAAATGCGATCAAATTGCAAAAATGCCGCTTCACGGAATGGTCGCTCTCCATCAATATATAATGCTCTCTCGATCGATGAGCTCTTTCCTTCTATTGGATAATAGAGCAAGGATAAGTTGTATAATCCTGCTTCACCCACCTCAAAGGTCCATTCGGCGCTTCCCGACTCTCCTGTTAACAGCGAACTGCCGTCCATGCCCTCATATTGATTAAGCTTCTCGAAATCAGTACCTGTTACACGGCTGTAATCTGCCGCCTCCAATACGATTTCACGTTCTGGTCTAGCAGCGCTTTCGTAATCTGATAAGTATTGAACATATTTTCGTTCATTGAAGCCCATTTTTGCAGTTGTGCTGCTGATAGACTGTATGTCCGTTGACGATGCGTTTGGACTTGCAACTGCCTGAAAATTCGAACCGATTGGTAGTACAATTAATATTGCCAAAGCAACAGGCAGTATTTTCCTAGTAATATTAAATAGCCGATAATTGCTTATCACCAGAAGTCCTCCTTACAAGCGTATACGGTATCTCCATCCATTCCATTGATGGAGAAGCTTACGTTATGTGGTGAAATATGTTTAAACTGATTCATTGTGAAATGATCGGTTTTTTTCCCATAATAGAAGGAGGGGAGGCATGAAGTCATCCCCCCCTCCTTTTCACAAAATTGTGTACTATTACTATTTATTTTCCAAGCTTAGCAATAGATGCTTCTGCTAATGGTTTATACTTCTCAGCAGTCGCAGTTACCGATTGATTATTTACAAGGAAGTCTTCCATGAAAGCGTACGTTGGATACTCAGGGAAGGAATCATCAAGCAGGATTCTTCCAGTGCCGCTAATATGATCACGAGTCATAATAACATCTTCTTCATGCGTGTACATGCCTTCTAGCCACTCTTGGCTAGGGAAATCTTCTGTAGCTGGAATATCAAATGTTTCTTCATATACACGGTATACAAGATCTGCATCTTTGATGCCTTTTGGAATGAATTGCGCATTTGCTGCATTGTCTGCGTAAGTGACATCAGGGGTTCCTTGAGGACCGTTAGGAACAGGCACTACACCGATATCAAACGTAAGATCACCCAATTGCCATTGAGCAGCGATAAACATTGCTACATTTCCATCTTTAAATGTGTTTGATTCTTCCCAGTTCGTTTTATTTCCTGTTTTTACATTAACAACATTTTCCACATTATACATACGGTTCACAAATTCTGCTGCTTCAATTGTTCTTGGATCAGTGAATCCTTGTGTACCTGATCCTTCGTCAACGATAAACCCACCATTGGAAGTTGCTAAGTGACGGAATAGATCTATAGCCCAACCGGAATAGCCATATACATCAATTTTGCCGTCATTGTCTGTATCTTTTGTTGCTTGCTTCGCAACTTCCATGAATTTATCCCAGTTCCATTGTCCGCTTGTATACAGCTCTTGCAGATCTGGAAGGCCTTGTTTCTTAAACAAATCACGATTATAGTGAATGCCTACTCCGCCTGTGAACGGTGTGCCGAATGCATATTCGTCGCCTGCAATCGGAGCGCCTTTTGCCAACCAGTTTGCTTCATTATTAATGTTCGAAGCAGCTGTTGTAAATTCGCTTACTTTAAGCAATTGACCTTTCAAGATAGCCGGCAAAGCAGCTTTGTACTCCATTTGAACGATGTCAGCGAAAGGCTCACCAGCTAGAATAGTAGCTGTGAATTTTGGCATGTATTCTTCAAAAGGAACATTTACGAACTCAAATTTAACATTGTATTTCTTTTCAACTTCTTCGATTTTAGCAAGACGAGCTTTTTCGGACGTTGTATTGCCAGCAGGCTTCAGATCCCACCAAGATGCAACTTTAATGACACGACCGCCCATATCAACTGCTTCTTGAACCGGCTCCTCGGATGGAGCATCAGTCGCCTTATTGACAGCGTTTTCTTTCGGAGCGTTAGTCGCACTCGGAGTGTTTCCACCGCTGCATGCAGTAAGTACCATCATTAAACATAACACCAGAACGGATAAGCCTTGTATTTTTCTCATGACCGAACCTCCCATTTTTACATTCATCAGTTGGTAACGCATTCTTTCCAATTAGAGCGCTTACATAGAAAACGAAAAAAATAAAAACCCGCCTGAACTCCCCTTTTCACCACCGCCTTATGTATTTTGTTATTCATTTGATTTGCATCACATAACAAATGTATCACCAAAAACAATATCGGTCAATTGTTTTTTACATGTTATTTACAGTAACATGGATCATAGACACAACAAACATTTTTAATTCCTATTAAAACGCTTGTAATCCATACGAAATAGAGATATATTTAAGGAAATAACAAAATAACAAAACAAAATTCTAATGAATATTGAGGTGAACTAACTCCAACTATCGAATTACTTTAAAATTAGCATCATTTTAATCTATTTAGATAAATAAAGTTTTATTGCTGAGTACAATCATGTAAAATGAAATGCGAATCATATATTACATATAAATTGAAAGCACATCATAAATGGTTTTCAAACAATTTGAGTAAGGTAGGATGATTTGAATGAGGCGTAAAGTAACAATTCAATCCATAGCAGATTTCACAGGATTATCTAAATTTGCAGTATCGCGTGGTCTGGCTGGCAAATCGGGAGTCAGTGCTCAGACAAGGGAATTAATATTGAGAGCTGCAGGGCAGCTTGGATATTTCAAGGACTCTCATGTTGCTCATGTCTCGAATGAATTGATGGACACGGATAGTCGAAGTTGGTCAGGAACGATTCTTGTACTCTTTCCAAATGTTCGATATCAGAATACGGATTCACTATACTGGGGCCCGATATTTAACGGGATTTCTTCGAGGCTTAATCAGAAGGGTATTAACATTCTAACCTTAACAGAGCCTACAAATGACTCCATGTTCTCCCTGCTTAACCCTGAGGCAATTATGGGGATTATTACGGTTGGCACTATTTCAACGCCTGTGTTGCTCGACATTAAACGTTTAGGAATTCCAGTTGTAATGGTTGATCACTATGATCCCTGTTTCCACTGCGATTCGATCTTCACGGATAACTTGTCAACCATGAGGGAAATTATGACCTCTGTCATTTCGAAAGGCTACAAGAGCTATCAGTTCCTAGGCAACATAAGAGATGCTCAGAGTTTTTATGAAAGATTTCTCGGATTTCGTTCAGCATTGGAGGATAATGATATTGAGCTTAACCAAATCCCCGCTCTCATGGGGCCTGAAATAGAAACTTTTCACGAAACATTTCAAGCGGCAGTTGAGGAACATGGTTTACCCGAGGTATTTGTTTGCGCCAACGACATTTTCGCTTTTTTTGCTTTAGAAACGATGAGAAATATTGGAATGACTATTCCAGATAATCTTGTATTTACCGGCTTCGACAACACGCATCCACAAATTCCGTTCTTAGCTACAGTTAACGTTGATAAAGAATTGCTTGGCAAGAGGGCTGTAGACCAAATGCTTTGGAGAATACTCAATCCAAACACGAGCTATGAGAAAACACTTATTCAAGCCGAGGTTATTATCAGAAATTAAACTAAATAGGCTGTCTGATAAGGTACAATGACCTTAGCGGACAGCCTATTCTTTTATATTAGCCCCTGTGAAGCCGCTGGAGCTGACGATTTAAGTTTAAACACCATGCTTGCATAGTCCCCGTGCAAAGCCGGTACAGCAAGTCCCAGCCCCATGAGACGGTCTCCGCCTATAATTCATGTCCCATTCTATTTAGCGTAATACTCCTTTAATATCTGCTCTGCTTTCTTCCCATAAATATCAAAGCCTTTATTAGTCGCGGCTTCTTCCAGCGAATAAAGCTTTGTACTCCAATCCCACCAGAAAAATCCAGCGAACCAAGGCTCATTCCAAAAAACCTGCAGCGTTGATTGATAGAAATTAGCTTGCTCATCTTCACTGACAGGCAGATCGGTATGTGTAAAATCCCATGGCATTGTAGCGCATCCAAGTGCGCTTCTGCAGCCGATTTCCATGAAAACAACCGGCCTATTGAATTTCTTCGACAATGCTTCCAGCTTTGACTTTTGCTTCTCCCAGCCTTGAATCATGGATTCCAAGCTATCGCCAGCCATTTTGCCGACAGGGTAATAAGCGCTTGTGCCGATAAAATCAACTTCGTCAAACCAATCAATTCCTTCTTCTTTGCCATGATTGGCATTATAGATCAACGGTCCTTTATAAACGCTGCGAATCTCGGCAATCAAACGCCGCCAATGAACTGATTTGTACTCTGTCTTAACCATTTCACATCCGATGCACAGCATTTCGCAGCCTAATTCTTCTGCCAGCTCCGCATAATGAAGCATGAAATTAGTATAGGATTTAAACCATGCATCCCAATAAGGAGCTGCTCCATCTTCATTCGGAAATCCAATATGAGCTCTCCATATTCCGTCTCGTGAATTGACGACTGGCTTTAAACAAACTTTAAGTCCCTTGCTTTTGGCTTGCTTCACTGCAAATTCAATATCTCTATCCGTCATCGTATAGCCATAATCGAAAGAAATCGTAGTAGAATGTACATTGTCCTGATAGGTCCAGAACGAGAGCGCAATCCATTCGCTTCCTGTCTCACTAAGCTTCTCCAATGAATCTACAGCATAGGGCTGTCTGTATGAACCACGTGTAGAACTCCATCCATAAGTCATACCTTTAAAAAAGGTTTTATCCATTCGCATTCATCCTCCGTTTATGTGTGCAGCTTCTTTTAATGATGCGATCCAATATGTGTTAATACTAGTTCTTTGTTCGTTAAAAAACTTCACATACGAATCAATCAGATGTTCATTATTGAACTCCGTAAATGTAACATCGAAATGCAAATATGGTATAATACTAGAACTTCTAATGAATTGTTAACGACAAGGAGCAGCGGTATGATTGAATATTTATCAAGAAATGTCCAGCACATGGATTTACATATGAACCAATATGGGGTCGAACAATGCTCTCCAGGACATTTCCATGGACCGGCTATTCGAAATCATTATCTTCTCCACTATGTTCTTTCCGGAGAAGGCACGTTCGAGGTAGGAGACCAACTCTATCACCTAGGGCAAGGGCAGGGCTTTCTCATTTGCCCGGACGTGGTAAGCCTCTACCAAGCAAGCTTCGATAACCCATGGCATTACTGCTGGCTCGGATTTAACGGCCTTCAAGCTGAATCGCTTTTGAAGCAAGCTAATTTGACGAAGGATACGCCTATTTTTGCTTATAACAAGGTTGAAACATTTTTTCTCTATATCGAGCAAATGATACAAACCAAGCAGATGAATTATGCAAGCGATTTAATGCTAACAGGCCTGCTCTATCAATTACTAGCGCAGCTTGTGGAAGCCAATCCGGGTAAGAATGCTATCGATAAGAAAGAAAATAGGAAAGAAATTTATGTAACAAAAGTGATCGACTTTGTTGAGATGAATTATTCCAATAAATTCAGCATTGCAGATATCGCCAATTTCATCGGACTCGATAGAAGCTATCTTTGCTCCATTTACAAAGAAAGAAGCCATCTCAGCATTCAACAATATTTGATCCTATTTCGTATGAATAAAGCGGCCGTACTGCTGAGAAACAAGGAATTGGCCATTGGCGATGTGGCCCGCTCTGTTGGTTATGACGATCCGCTGCTCTTCTCCAAAATATTCAAAAAAACAAAAGACGTTTCGCCAAGAGAATACCGAAGCATGATTATAAATGATGGAAATGACACCCCATAATACCGATTGTCACTTTCATTCTCCAGCCTTATTCGGGTTGTTAATAGGTCAGCCTCAAATTAATTTCCAACATATTTAGGAGCAATCGTTGTGTATAAAGCATCTGCTAATTTTATTGTTGTTTCGGACTGGTGAACATCTATTATTTGATCGGTATCTCCTATCCAGCTGTCAAATTTCATTCCTTGGGCAGGAGGATCAGCAATAATGACCACTTCTGTGTCTTTATCGTACACACCTCCGCCTTTCCCGCTTGCGACATAAAGATGAAGCTTGGAATCCGTCCTGAACGGTGAGGCTGGCAAACCTTCTTTATTATACAGATTGGTTGTCGGAGAATCGCTCCAGCCGTATCTGACAGCGATCGGTTCACTAACCTTCTCCGATGATATAAGCACTGAGCTGCCATCGATTACCGCATCTGCAGCGTAATACCTTTTATCAGAGTCCGCTATCGCAAATCCAATCAGCTTTCCTGACTTTTCTTTCTTCACAGGCTGCAAACCATCCTTCATTCCAGCTATTAACCCATGATTTGCATGATCGAATTGAATCCGGATTGAGTTCCCCTCTTGAGCCATCGATTTATAGATTGGTCCAGAATACTCGATATCCTTGTCATAATATTTCCCCAGTGCACATATCGCGGCACGAGCCCCCACATCCTGCTTGTTCGTTGGATGAATGTCCGTGCTGTTACCGACATCTGTCGTGACGACCAAACAAGCATGCTTGTCATTCTGTACCGTTCTCAGCTGTGCTTCACGAACCTCTGGCAGTCCCTCGCCTGCTTGAGCCGGATTACCTTCGCTTTGAACCGTACCGAACGCTGAAATTTGAATGATGATAAACGGCAGTTCTTGATCTAAGAAAGCGGATCTCCAATCCTCCATAAGATCTGGCAGCAGCTTATTATAGCGATGCTCGCCCCAGTTGCTTTCCCCTTGATACCAGAGCACTCCTTTTAATTGATAAGGAGCTAACGGAGCGATCATTCCGTTAAATAGCGCAATTGGCGATTTAGCCGTCTCAATGGTAGTCGCACCCGTTTGGACTGCGTTCGCAGCTGTCATAAATTCAGGATTTTTCTGAAGGCTGTTATAGCTCATCCACGATTCCGCCTTCGTGCCGCCCACAGCAGAGAAGAGGATTCCAATCGGTACATTTGTTTCTTTATTTAATTTCTTAGCAAAGAAATAAGCTACAGCGCTTTGATCGGCAACCGATTCTGATGTCGTGATTTGCCACTTCGCATCAGCACTCATCATGGAAAGCGGATACGGACTCGTTGCTTGCGGGACCTTCATAAACCGAACTGCCGGGATATTCGCCTGCTTGATTTCTTCCTCTGCATTCATCGCATCCGGCAATCTAAATTCCATATTGGATTGTCCCGAGCTGAGCCATACATCTCCGAACAAAACATCATTAATATTTGTCGTCTGGGAACCGCTGCTTACCGTTATCGCATGAGGTCCGCCTGCAGAAAATATGCCCATATTCACTTTCCATTTGCCATCAGCATCTGCAATACCCGTTATAATTTTATGATCGATTTCAACGGTAACAGTTGCGCTTGGCTCCGCCCAGCCCCAAATGGCAGCCTCTGTTTCCCTTTGAATAACCATATGATCTCCGAACATCGGATTCACCAAGGGCTTATTCATATATGAAGGTAAAGCCATATATGAAACAATGGCTTCAGCCTGCTTTTCCGACTTGGAATCTAGTCCGCGTGTCATAACTTTAAGCTCATATTCTGCTGCAGCGGGTGGAAGCCAGGTGAAAAAAGGATGCCTGCTATAGTCGTTTAAAGCTATCCATTCGCCATTCTTCTCTCTGGCAAAATAACGATATTCAGCTGAATTATCAGCGCGGGCAACAAGCGAGACGGCAGCATCGGATGGCCCGGATGGTTGACCTTCAGATACTAGGCTAACGTGATTAACAGGCCCACCTGGTCCGCCTGTTAATTGAATGTAATCAACACCAATCCATCCCCAACTCGTTGAAATATCAAATGTATGCGTTCCTGCATTCAAGTCATATTGACCAATTACAGCGTCCTTCCATTCGGCGGTGTCCTTAAAGTTGTATTCTGCAAGTCGCTCGCCGTTTAATGCTAGAAAATTTGGCTTATCTCCGCCAAATGTTTTATAGCGAATCGAGATCATATAAGTACCTCGCATATCGACCTTAATGGTGAATCTTAGATTATCTTCACCCGAGTCGAAGCCTTCTACAAAGCTGCCGCCAGAAGCATTGGCGTCAGCCGCTTTCGTTACCCCAGAAAGCTCGCCATCTTCGGCTTCCAGCGTAATCGTTATACCCGCTGCACCTTGTTCTGCTTCCGATACAGCTGCCGTTGTCTCTGTCGGTGCTGCTTGCTCCGATAAGGCAGGTATTTTCTCTTCAGTTCTCGTTTGTTTCATTAATATCACTCCTGTTAAAATAACAGCTAGAACTACAATTAGAATTAACCATTTTTTATTCCATTTCTCATTCATCTCATCCTGCAAACAGCATCCAACTCTCTATCATTATTAATTAGCAGCTCTCTATGAGCGCTTTCTATATAACTAGATGAGGGCTGGTAAACCAGCCCTAACCTTCAAATAACAAGCCGAATCTATTAATTAATGACTACGCTGTCTAGATAAATGGAGGTCGATCCGCTAGAATTAGTCGGCGACATGAATACTACGCCTATTTCCCGCACATCACCCAAATTAGCTGCTCCTGACAAGTTAAGCGTGAGTGTTGTTGCACTGGAAGAATTTATATTTACCGAACCCGAATCATACCAAGTGTAGCTGGCTCCTGTTTTAATATACAGCTTCGCTTGCAGTCCGCTTCCAAGCGTTCCCCAAGCGGCATGCTTTACTTTGGCAGTTAGGGAAGACTTGCCGCTAAAATTATTAGATCCGGTATATTTTAATGTAAATTCGCCTCCGCCCAAAGTAACATCGGCTTTGAGTGAAGAAGATCCGCTCGTCGCCCATTCTGTTACGGACCATGGACCGCCAGTAACATTTGATGCTGTCCAGCTTTGTACGCTTCCACCTTCAAAATCATACAAAGTGGAGCTGCTGCCTCCACCTCCGCTGAATACGGAAGCTTTAACAGCCGTAGCTGTAATTCCATTTGTCCCATTAATAACGAGGTTCCCCCATGAAGTGAGTGTTTGCCAATCACTCGTCGTCATATCCAGCCATGCATTCCCAGAATCATTTCCTGTCCAGGACCAAGGCATGTAGCCAATTCCTTTGGATTGGCACTGATTCATAACCTCTTGTGCATTCACCTGGCTTCCCAGATTGTTATTTCCGTTATTGTAGTTATAACCGAATTCTCCAACCATCACTGCTAAGCCTAGATTTTTAATCGCTTGCAGCTCCGTTCCAATCCGACTTGAGTCATTCCAGGAGCCGTACATATGAATCGAAAACATAACATTGTGGTCCGGATCATGAGTAAGTAGCGCATTTCCATAAGCTTTGATCGGCGATGAATTTTGTCCCCAGCCAGATGCGTCAACGACAATCGTATTATGGATGCCTGCATTTCGAATCGTCGTAATAGCTGTCTTATATGCATCTCTCCAAGCCGTATCAGCTAGGTTGCCGTCTCCCCATTCGTTAGCTATATTGACCAACACATACTTTTCATTGCTGGTCAGAATGGATTTCACAGCGCTGCTCGCGAAATAGTTAGCCATATTGTTTAATGCGCTAGCACTGTTGGACCCCGTTACGTCATGCAATTCTACAATCGCAACCATACCGAGTTCTTTGCAACGATTGATGATTTGCTGTAATCGTGATGCGCTTCCGCTTGTTTGCCAAACGATTCTAACCGCATTCGCTTTTTTCGAGCTGATCGTAGACAGTGCGTTATAAGCTTGAGTGTCGAACCATGCATGCGGATTATTAACTCCACGAATAATAAAATTGTTGCCGTTCGCATCCTTCAGATTGGTACCGCTTACATAAAAACCATTAGCTGCGTAGCTGTTTTCCATTGAAATAAAGGGTACAATTAGCGAAAGCATTAGTGTAAACATTAGCGTTAACTTCATCTTCCGTATTCTCATAAAAAAATCCCTCCTTGTTTTGGTATTGCTGCCTTGGCTCTTAGTGATCGATCTAGTTGCAAATAAATCGGTACACCTCTAACCTCATTTAATCGATACGATCACCCCCTTCAATGGTAATGGAACTAGAAGAAGCGAAGCGTAAGCGTTTGGTGAAACAGACGGCAATCATGAATTTCAAAACAAAGCATGAATTAGGTTTATGTGCAAAATTTATCCTGTTATCAAAACATAACACAGATAACGATGTAGATTCAATATAATAATAAAATAATTTAAAATAACAAATTATTAAATTCGTTATTAAGAGGTCGGACGGACAAACATTCAGTTCCCAGTCATTATTTAGTTTCATTAGCTGATATTTAGCGGGCTGTGAGAGGCTTGATCCTTAATTAGTTAGTTCTGCTGAACGTGCTGCTACTGGCTTTAGAGCGTTTAGTTTCAGTAAACGATGCTAATGGCGCAAAATCATGGCTCTTTCTCGCAATAACGTCATTTCTTGAAACTAGCCCTCCCTCTAATGTGTGGTAACTCCTTGCCCATAAAAAAAGGACCTAACCAGCTAGTAACTGGAAAGGTCCGTCAGCGTTATTTATTATAACCTGTTGTGAATGAATGCTACTTTAGCTCTAGAAGGAAAGCTCATCATTTTTCATAAATGTATCGATATCCTGATCCGCTTTGGATTGATTACAATCATTACAGGCACAAACACAATTGTCAGGAGTCGTATGTCCGCCTCTCGCTCGCGGGAGCTTATGGTCGATCGTATCGCCGAATTTTCCGCAAAAATAACAGATATGGCCATCTCGTTCCAAAATAAATCTTCGAAATTCTTTGTTGCTGTAGAGCCGACGAATCGTATGCCGGTTTACAATTACCGCAGCGTGCTCCTTAACGAGCGTTACAGCAAGATCCAGCTCTATCTCCTGATGCCATCGCTTACCCTTGTCCGTTCGTCCGCGCATCCAGATCATGCCTCGCCTATTCGTTCTAAGCTGCGCTATTTCGACAGGAACCACAGCTTTAGGCAAAGATGATAGCATTACTGGCTTTATTGCCTCAGTCCTATGCGTCTGTGCTTGGGGATTGGTTAGCCTCGTCTTCTGGGAAGGAACAAGCACCGGAGTGTTATTCGCAGCTGCTTGCTTCTTCGCTTTACGGCATTCTCTGCAGGTTCCGCGGCGCGCTCCCGATCCAGATCGCCTGCCAGAACGGCGTAAGAAAAAAGCTAGAGGCTTAATTTCTTTACAGTTTACACATTGTTTTGTATTGAACTGCTCCGTTTCGTCCATTTGTTGTTCCTCGGAAGCTCGCTACTTAGCGAGCCCGCTTGCCCTCTCGACGTTTTCTCCTATTGTAACATTAATTTAATGTTTTTCGACCTTCACTCTTTTAATAAAGAATGCCAATATCAAGCCTGCAATAGCGACGATCGTAGCGAACACAAAAGCGTTCTGAATGCCAGATGTCATCGCAAGCGGACCGTTAGCTGGATCGGTAGGATCCGCAACACCCTTCATATAGCTGCTGATACCCGCAGTCATTACACTGACAGCAACTGCTGTACCAATTGCGCCTGCCACTTGCTGAAGTGTATTCATAATCGCTGTTCCATCCGGATACAGCTCTCTAGGAAGCTGATTCAATCCATTCGTTTGTGCTGGCATCCACACCATAGAAATACCAATCATCAAACATGAATGCAAAACGATAATAAGTGTAAGTGTTGATGCTGTCGTTACGCCTGAGAAGAACCAGAGCACGGCAGCAACGATCACAAGACCAGGAATAACAAGCCATTTCGGACCATATTTATCAAATAATCCTCCCATAATTGGGGACATAATGCCATTAATCAATCCGCCTGGAAGCATCATTAAACCAGCTGTCAGTGCAGACAAGCCTAGTCCCCGAATTAGGAACATAGGAAGAACAAGCATGGAAGATAAAATGACCATCATACATATGAACACCATTGATGTGCCCACTACAAACATTGGAAATTTAAAAGCACGAAGATTCATTATTGGCTGCTTCATTGTCAATTGACGTACAGCGAAGATAACAAGAGCCAACACGCCAACAATCATCGAAATGATGACTTTAGAGCTGCCCCAGCCCGTATCGCTTTCGCCCGCGCTGCTGAATGCGAACACGATGCCGCCAAAACCTATTGTCGACATAACAATTGAAAATACATCAATTTTCGGTTTTGTAATTGTCGTTACATTTTGCATGAAAGCAATTCCAAACAAAAGGGCAATAACAAGGAAAGGAAATGACAGCCAGAAAATCCAATGCCAGCTCAAATTCTCAATGAGAAGCCCCGCAATCGTTGGGCCTACAGCCGGCGCTACCATAATTACAAGTCCGATAATGCCCATTGCTGCTCCCCGCTTCTCTGCAGGGAAAATAATTAGAATCGTATTAAACATAAGCGGCAGCAGTAAAGCTGTCCCGATAGCTTGAATGACGCGCGCTGCCATCAGCATCTCAAATCCAGGCGCCAATGCTGCAACAAGTGTACCTATTATCGAGAAACTAAGCGCCGCAATAAACAATTGCCTCGTTGTAAACCACTGCAGCAGAAGACCAGAGATCGGAACCAAAATACCGAGTGTCAACAAGTAACCCGTGGTCAACCATTGAACAGTCGCTTCCGAAATGTTAAATATTTGAATCAAATCACTTAACGCCACATTCAAAGCCGTTTCGCTGAACATACCAATAAAACCGGCAATCAATAATGAAATCATAATAGGCAACACTTTAAATTTCTTCTGTGCTTCTACTTCTGCTCCTTGCATTGCTGCTTGCAAAATTCCCACTCTCCTGCTGTCTCTAAAATGTGATTCTCATGTCCTATCTATAGACAAGGACATTGATTTATTAAGTATGGAATACATCTTGCGGCGGTTAACAGCGGCTGCTTGTCCCTATTTGTTTGAGCCAGTATAAGCGCTCCCTCTAGCAAGGAAACAATAACGCTTGCCACCTCTCTCGCTCGGTTATCCTCCATACCGGTTTCTCGCAAACGATCAAATATAACGGCTTGCCATGAAGAAAAAACACCTTGTCCTGCTTCTCTCAGCTTTTCACTGATTAGAGACGTCTCGACCGCCATCCAGAAGCTGAATGGCATAAAGCCTTGAAAATTAAACTTCTCGGCATCTTCAGCCAATTCATACGTAAAAGCTTGAACTGCTTCAGCGGGCTCTTCGCATGCAGAAAATTTCGCCTTCCATTTATGGATGACCAGCTCTTTGGTACAATCAATGCAAGCAAGAGCTAGTTCTTCCTTGCCATTAGGGAAATAATAATACAAGGAGCCTTTCGGACATTTGCTCTCTTTAATAATCTGGTTTAAACCGGTAGCATGATAACCTTGGGTGAAAAAAAGCTTTGCTGCCGTGTCCAATATTATAGTGCGAGCATTTTGTTTTTCTGACATGAATTCACCTCATAATTATAACGATCGGTCTATATAATAAAAGCATTAAGAAGCCTCGTGAGTCAACCTTTTTTTCTGGTTTGGAAAATGGTACTACATGCAAAAAAGAGACATTCGGACAATTGCCCGAATGTCTCCTCTGTTTAAGAGATTAGAATACGAGAAGCATCTTATTTTTTAACTGTTTTTTTTCGAATCATGAATATATAACACAACACGGCACCAAGCTCGGCAATTACGATCCAAATACCCATTGGCAGTGCATTCGCGCTTCCTCCGAGTCCGACCAATGGGGCCATTATACCGCCAAACGTGAATGACATTAAACCAAGCAGCGCAGACGCGCTCCCAGCGGCATGACCATGCGCTTGCATCGCCAAAGAAAAGCCTGTCGCGCTAATGATGCCTACACTGGATACAACAAAGAATAGTGGGATAAGAATAGCTATTAATGCGGCTTTAAGCATAATCATAATAAGCAGCAAGGTGCCCCCTGTAGACGCTAACGCTAATCCAACAACAAACAGCTTTTTCTCTCCTACTTTTGACGCTAGCCGTCCGGCAGTTTGACTGAAAATAATGATCCCAAGACCATTGATGGCAAACAGCAAGCTGAAACTCTGCGGAGTAACCCCGTACAAATTTTGCAGAACGAAAGGAGAGCCTGCGATATAAGCGAACATTGCAGCCATTACAAGTCCCTGTGCAAGCGCGTAACCCATGAATGTACGATCGCGAAGCAGAATGGCGAATGTAGATAATGTCTGACGCAAACCGCCCGTCATGCGCTTCTCAGGTGCTAGTGTTTCCGGCAATCCAAATAATACAGCTAGAAAAATAAGCACTCCCCATAAGGCCAATACGATAAAAACGCCTTCCCATGACGTAAATTTTAACAGCTGCCCACCCGCTATCGGAGCAAAAATAGGCGCTGCTCCATTCACGAGCATAAGCATAGCAAAAAATTTGGTAAGATCAGGGCCTGAATACATATCCCGAACAACAGCCCTCGAAATAACAATACCTGCTGAACCGGAGAAACCTTGAATGAAACGCAGCGCGATAAGAACGCCAATTGACGGAGCAAAAGCACACAGTACCGAGGATAAGCCGTATATAGCAATAAAAATGAGTAAAGGAAAGCGTCTGCCTCGGATATCACTCCACGTGCCGGCAAACAATTGTCCGAAGGACAATCCGATCATACAGGCTGTTAAGCTCAATTGCACGAGTGAAGAGCTTGTATTTAAATCTACTGCAAGCTTAGGCAGTGCCGGCAAATACATATCAAGCGATAATGGACCGAAGGCGGAGAGCGATCCTAATAAAATAATTAACCAAATTCGCTGCAATCCGGTTGATTGATATGCCTTTATAGATTGTATTCTGCTAAGATTGGGCAAGCTAATATCTCCTTTTTTTATATAAGATTTCATTTTCATACTTTATCACTTTTTCACATCCAATAGAACAATATTTCTAATCGTTTGTTCTCTTATGATCATTTTGTTATGATTGTGTTAATAATGCTTACGAGGCAGATATGCTTCGCAAACCTTAGACCATGCTTACGAAGTAGGTTTGCTTCGCAAACCTTAGCCTATGCTTACGAAGTAGGTTTGCTTCGCAAACCTTAGCCCATGCTTACGAAGTAGGTTTGCTTCGCAAACCTTAGCCTATGCTTACGAAGTAGGTTTGCTTCGCAAACCTTAGCCCATGCTTACGAAGTAGGTTTGCTTCGCAAACCTTTAAGGAGGATAACATGCAAAAGATTAAAGTATTTTCCGGTTCCTCGAACAACATGCTTGCGGAACAACTATGTAAAGAACTAGAATTGCCACTTGGCAAAATCGCTATTTCCCGTCATCAAAGCGGAGAAATTCATGTGTCCTACCAAGAATCGATTCGTACCTACGACGTGTTTATTGTCCAATCTCTCTCTCACCCGGTGAATGAGCATTTGATCGAGCTGCTCGTTATGATTGATGCGGCGAAACGCGCCTCAGCCAAAACGATTAATATTGTGATGCCTTACTATGGATACGCCCGCCAAGAACGTAAATCAGCGCCGCGTGAGCCGATCTCGGCAAAGCTTGTTGCCGATGTGCTAACGACTGTCGGCGCTAATCGTATTATCACTGTAGATTTGCATGCTGATCCGATACAGGGCTTCTTCGATATTCCAGTCGACCATTTAACAGCGCTCGATATGATTATCGATTATTTGAAGAGCAAAAATATTACCAACCCTGTTGTCGTCTCACCTGATGCCGGTCGTGCAACTACAGCTGAGAAGCTGGCTGGAAGATTAAATTGTCCATTTGCGATTATGATCAAAAATCGTCCCGCTCACAATCAATCCGAGATTACGCATATCATTGGCGATGTTAATGGCATGACCCCGATTATTATCGAGGATTTAATCGATACGGGCAGCACCATTGTGAATGTAGTAGAAGCCCTTAAGAAGAAAGGTGCTCATGATGCATACATATGCGCTACACATGGCTTATTCTCTGAGAATGCGATCGAAAAGCTGACTCACCCCAACATTCGTGAGGTTGTCATTACAGACACGATTGCTCAGAATCAACAGCATTCTGACAAATTCATCGTGCTTCCCATGTCGCCATTGCTTGGAAATGCAATTACAATTATTAAAGAAGGCGGATCAATCGCCACCTTGTTCAAAACACGTCCATAGGTCGTAGCTGTGAATAAACTCTAGTCCGTTTCGCTATTCATAAGGAAAAGCGGCGGCTACGAGCTCATATGACGAAGGCTGAACCGAATAGAGCTAGAAACTAGCTCTATTCCACAAACTTAGGTTACTTCGGGCTAAATAGAGCTAGAATTTAGCTCTATTCTCACGAAAAGCGGCGGATATGAGCTCATACGACGAAGGCTGGACCGAATAGAGCTAGAAACTAGCTCTATTCCACAAACTCCGGTTACTTCGAGCGAAATAGAGCTAGAATTTAGCTCTATTCTCACGAAAAGCGGCAAATATGAGCTCATACGATTAAGGCTGATCAGAAAGAGCTGTTCTCAAAGCAGATAACACCGCTTTGGGGACAGCTCCTTTTGTTTTCTCTATGTTCCACTAGCCGGCAACGAATTTCAGTGTATATTCACGAGTGTGCGCTCGCTGATAGGCTTCGGAAATGCCATACTGCTCAGCATCTGACTTACTCACTTCTTTGTAAGGAAGCTTTGTTTCGACCTCTTTCTGGAATGGAAATGGATCCAACAGTATCGTTCTGTCATCCTTCCAGTCCGCAATCAAGGTAGCCTGCTCCGATTCACCGAACCAGTACGAGAAACCGTTAGCGAACCATTCATATTCACGCCTAGGTGTTCCAGGCTGCTCCATGCATACGAATAATGATAGCTCATCGCATAATAAAAGTGCCTTCACATGCATCTGAAGCAGCTTAACATTTACATTTAATCGTTCGATAATAGCGCTCTGTCTTGAAAATTCATGCTCAACGAAATCGATTGTATCTTCATTTCTGAATTTTTCAGCTAGTGTTGTGTACAAAATACTGCCTAACAATGCAGCATATGCATTTGTTTCCTCAACCTTGTCCAGCCCTTTTGTATAAAAAACAAACCGAATATTTCCCGGAAAATCACGGAATGAAAATGGACTTTGGGCAGCATCATTCCAAAGCGGAATTCGATCTAGCTGAATCCAGCTGCTATCATGCTCATAAGCCGCATAATTCAAATCTTCCCTTCGATCTTCACTCAAGAACATCTCATTGCGCCATGCTGAAACAAGATCACCGGAAACGCGAGCATGGTCATGCTGTGCGATTAGAATAAATGCGTCTTCCTTCTCGTATACAATCATGAGTATCATCCCTTCAGGCAAAATTGGTTCGGCTGCTATCCAAAAAAGAGTTTGTTAGCTTATACGTTCGATTTCTGTATCGTCTCTTCCAGCTCTTTATGCCGCGAAATGACAAGGTCCATTATGCATCTGTAAATAGCAGTACCATAATCGGAATTCATGCCATGCTTATTCGAAAGCTGAATAATTTTCTCGAATTGCTTAAGCTCACGGCTTTTATCCTGAGCATTCAGCTTATTCTCCGCCTTATACACGCCTACCTTTTCAGTTAGCTCGAATCGCTTCGCTAGCAGTATTAATATTTCATTATCAAGCTTATCAATTTCAATTCTTAATTCATTCAGTCTAGAAGCTTCCATGCGCCTCTCCCTTTATCATATTTTTTAATCCATTGTACCATCTCTTGGATGCTTCATGTTGCGAATCAACCATTTAACGAATGCAGCTCCGCAAAAAAGACTGTCTACTAGGTCAATGACCTGAGACAGTCTCTTAAGTAGCATATTAACTAGACTAATGCTATTTAGCTTTTTTATTCAACTCTTTCCTGACTGCCGGCGCAACCTTCGTCGCAAACAGCTCGATGGAAGAGGCGATTTTGGAGAAAGGAATTCCCCCGATGTCAAACTGAAGCATATAACGTTGATGGCCAAATAGCTCATGCTGAGCAAGGATTTTCTCGATAAGCTGCTCCGGGCTTCCTACAGCCAAAGCGTTCACAGGATCTGTTAACTGCTGGAATTGATCCCTTGTCAACAGCTTTCCTCGCGTTTGTCCGCCCATGAACTGCATATCGTAATTAGCGTAATAAGGATAAAACTCGTCTCTTGCCTGCTCTGCCGTTTTTCCAATAAAACCATGGCTTGTAATGGCAACTTTCAGATGTTCTTGCTTATATCCAGCTTCAACCCCTGCCGCACGATAATGTTCGACAAGCGTCTTAAATCTGGCAGGATCGCCTCCTAGAATAGCAAGCGTCATCCCCGTTCCTAGTGTCCCAGCCAACTCCGCGCTTGCCGTCGTTCCGCCGACGCCAACCCATATCGGCAGCTGCTTTTGTTCAGGCCGCGGCGCAATTTCTGCATTCGACAAAGCCGAGCGAAGCTTGCCATTCCACGTTATACGCTCATGTTGGTTCAATGCCAGCAGCAGATTGATTTTCTCATAAAATAATTCCTTATAATCTTCCAATTTATATCCAAACAGTGGGAAGGACTCCAAATAAGCTCCTCGTCCTGCAATAATTTCTGCTCTTCCTGCGGATAATAAATCCAATGTGGCGAAATCCTCAAATACTTTAACGGGATCTGCTGTTCCTAACACGGTCGTAGCACTCACAAGTCTAATCCGCTTCGTTACTCCAGCAATAGCAGCCAAAACAACAGGCGGTGAGGAAACAGCAAAATCCAAGCGGTGATGCTCGCCAACTCCAAATAAATCCAGACCAGCTTCATCGGCGAGCTTTGCTGCTGCTATGATTTCCTTTAAACGTTTGCTAGCGGTTATGCTATGGCCCGTTACGGGATCAGCGCTCAAATCGCCTAACGTATATAGTCCAAACTCAAAGCCAACATCTTGATTAGCATCTTCCATCTTGCTCATACAGCTCCCCCTTGGTGTAAAACAATAATTAAAACCGTATTTCGTAAACACAAAGCATACTTTACAAATATTAAGTTACTTTATGTAAGTAATGATACATAAGTTATTTAGTTGGGTCAAGTAAACAACAACTTAGCTTCCTCATTTTCTTTATTTATATTCCGCAAATTATTAAAATTTATAGGTCCTTCCATCAAAAAAAGCCCGATTGGACAAATATTGTCCTTTTCGGGCTTTCTTTTTCCTTATTCGTATTCCAGCTTACTTATTCAGAGGCATATTAGCTGCTTCGAGGTCGAGCCATGCCATCTCTTCCTTGGTCAATTGAATGAGCGAACCAGCATCGCATGAATGCAGCTCCTCTGCAGATTGTGCCCCAATCAGCGCACAAGTAGGGAACGGCTGATTCAGCACGTACGCGAGAGCGATTTGAATAGCACTCACGTTTTTCTGCTCTGCAAGCTGCTTAGCTCTCTCCAATCTCTCCCAGTTATCATCACTATAGAACACACGCACCAAGTCCGCATTATCACGAATTTCCGGTGAGAATCTTCCTGTGAAGAAGCCTCTCGCCTGGGAGGACCAGGATAATAACGGGAATTGCTGCTCCTCATGCCAAGCACAAGTTTCTTGATCAGCCGATACGCAGCCAGCCCAGAACGGCTCGTTCGCTTTCGCTAAGCTAAGATTCGGACTGTTGAATGAGAATCCGACCAGCCCATTCGCAGCAGCATATTTATTCGCTTCTTCGATACGCTGCCACGTCCAATTGGATACACCGATCGCTCTTATTGCACCCGATTGGATATGCTCATTAAGAATATCAATGACATCGCCAGCTGGAACAGCAGGATCATCGCGATGCAGAGCATACAAATCAATATAATCGGTTTGCAGTCTTGCGAGACTGTCCGTTAAATCAGCTCTAATAGCCTCTTTATTTACACGCGGGCCGTTATGGTCGTGATGCGCGCATTTCGTCAAAATAACCATTTGCTCGCGGTTATCCCGCTCCTTCATATATCGCCCGATTACTTCCTCGCTTTGTCCGCCGCAATAAATATGAGCCGTATCGATTGAATTTCCGCCAATGGACAGAAATGCATCTAAATTTGTAGCCGCTTTCTCATAGGTATCATGGAAGAAATAATCCGAGCCCTTCATTAGGCGCGATACTGGTTTTGGACAGCCTTTAATATGAATATGTTCCATTGTAAAATCCTCCTTCAATATTATAGTGTTATTCTTGCACGCTCATGTGCCGATAGCAGACAAGCATCCAGTACCTTCATATTGTTCATTGCATCGTCCGGTCCGAATTGGAGTGGCGATCCGTCAATAATAGCGCGTGCAAGGTGATCGGCTTGCAGCGTGTAGGCATTGACATGCGGCACTTCAATCTCACGGCGTTTGCCATTTGCGCTCACGAAGAAATTACCGCTTCCTTGCTCATTCGTTAAATATGCGGAAGGGACTTCGATTATGCCCTCCGTACCAACCACTTCCAACGGATTGCGGAATGCAGCCCACATGCCGCAATCGAATGTAAGCGAGGCACCTCCTTCAAATTCAAGCAGTCCCGAGGCCATCATATCAACATCGCCATGCTCAGGTGAGAATAATGCTTGTACGGTCACTGCTTCGGGCTCTTTGCCTAGCAGCAGGCGCGCCGCATTAATCGGATAACAGCCGACATCATAAAGTGATCCGCCGCCCCAGTCTTTACGGAATCTAACATTCCCCTTACTGCCCGCACTATTGAATGTGAACGCGCTGCGAATGCCGCGAATGTCCCCTATTTCTCCAGATGCAATAATTTCCTTCATCGTTTCATAGCGTGGATGGTATCTATACATGAAGGCTTCGGAGAGCAGCACGCCGGCCTTGGCACATGCATCTGCCATCTCCGCCGCTTCTTTCTCCGTAAGCGCAAGAGGCTTCTCGCACAAAATATGCTTGCCCGCCTCTGCAGCTCTTATCGTCCATTCCCTATGTAAATGGTTTGGGAGCGGAATGTATACGACATCAATGGAATCGTCCGCAAGCAATGCCTCATAGCTGCCATAGGCAGTAGGAATATTCAGCTCTTCAGCTGTCCTCTTCGCATTATCCTCGTTGCGGCTCGCTATAGCTGCTGCTTCATTTATATTTGAAAGATGAAGACCGGGAATAACCGCACGTTTAGCAATTCCTGCACAGCCAAGAATGCCCCACTTTAGTTTTTTTACTGTCATTACATCATCACCTCAACATTTATTTATGACTATATTGTGATTATAAGTTGATAGAATTAAAATTAAAATGATATTATTTTGTTATACACTAAAACAATATTGTCATTGAGGTGATCGACTTGGAGCGACAAAGCCATCTGCTCACATTACCCCACAATCCTTTCTTTTGTTTTCCCGAATCGGTAGGCAACTATTGGGATCACCCCGAGCACTATACGCTTAGAAAGGCTGGAGCATTAAATAATTTCAATATTCACTATGTGGTTTCTGGCAAAGGATATGTGGAATGGGACGGAAAGGTCCATTGTCTTGAAGCAGGGGAAGCTGTACTCTATTTCCCATTGCAGCGGCAGCATTACTACAGTGATGCCGATGACCCTTGGGATATACGCTGGGTGCATTTCTATGGCAACGGCCTGCAGGATTATATGATTGAAAGAGGCTTTCACAAAAGCCAGCTTTGGACTATAAGGAATATGGCTGCATGGGAGAAGGCGCATGAGGAGCTTCTCGTCGAAGCCGAAACTCATCGCATGCTGCATCCTACTGCCTTATCCGCCCTTACCTATGCCATTCTGGCAGTCTTCGTCGAGCAAGCCATTCCGCTGTCTATTAATAAATCAAACTCTTCAGGCAAACGTATATTAGAGCTGCTTCCCATTATGCAGCTTGAGGCCGCGCAGCCTTTTAATTTGGAGCACTGGGCCGAACAGGCTGGTGTCAGTCCAACTTATTTCTGTAAATTATTCCGCAGTGTAATGGAAATGACGCCGATGGACTTTATTACGCGCAGCAGGCTTCAGATAGCCAAGCAATGGCTGCTGGAGCGCAAGGATGTCAATATCGGACAAATTGCCGCAGATGCCGGTTATCCTAGTGTCAGCTATTTCAATAAGCGATTTATGGAGCATGAAGGCATGACGCCCACTGTATATCGGCAATTGTATGGTCTCTGACATTTCGCTAAACCCCTATTTAAATTGGCTATGTCACTATTTTATAGTAAACATGTCCTTTTATCGCGATGTTAAGCATGAAAATCCTATGCTAAAGTAGATACATGTTAATGAAAAGGGGCAGATGGAATGTCTAGAATTATTCGTATTGGTATTATTGGTAGCGGCGGTATTGCAAGATCGCATGCTTCTGCTTATAAAAAGCTTCTTAATGTTGAGATCGTTGCAGTAGCAGACAGCATGGAAGGAAGAGCACAAGCCTTTATTGAGCAGGAGCAGCTGCTGGGTGCAGTTGCGTTCGAGGATCACAAGAAGCTGCTTGAGATGGATCTAGATGGTGTAAGCATATGTACGCCGAACTTTGCCCATCATGAAACCTCGATAAATGCTCTGAACGCAGGCAAGCATGTGCTGGTTGAGAAACCGATGTCCGTTACGCTGCAGCAATCCATCGAAATGGTGGAAGCCGCTGAGCTGAGCGGGAAAATGTTAACCGTAGGCTTTCAACCCAGATATGACCCAAATATGTCCTTGATTAAAGACATCGTTCAATCGGGAAAGCTTGGCAATGTCTATTTCGTGGAGACAGGCGGTGGAAGACGGCGCGGAATGCCGGGAGGCACTTTCATCCGCAAGGATCTAGCTGGCGCAGGCGCTATGGCTGATATCGGCTGCTATTCACTAGATATGGCGCTGCATGCTCTTGGCTATCCGAAGCCTTTAACTGTATCTGCTTATACATCCAATCATTTCGGAACCAATTCGAAATACCATAATGAAGCGGCTGGCTTTGAGGTCGAGGACTTTGGAGTAGCTATGATTAGATTAGAAGGCGATATCGTACTTAATTATAAAATAAGCTGGGCAATGCATATGGATACGCTTGGCGCAACGATGTTTCTTGGTACGGACGGCGGGCTTAAAGTAACACCAGCTGGATCAGGTCCGTGGAGCGGCGTATGGGATGGCAGCGTAGGCAGCATGACGCTCTATCATGACGTTGTGAATCAGCATATTGAATCCACCATTCCAGTCATTTCGCACGGCTTGAATTTATTTGACGAGAAGGTGAAGGATTTCGTCGTCGCCATTCAGAATAATCTTCCGGCACCTATTCCGGGCGCTGAAATCTTATATAACCAAGCTATTATCGACGGCGTGCTTCGTTCGGCTGAGAGCAAGCGTGAAGTTACAATTGACTTGCCCTATTAGAAAATAGTTAATGCCAATAAGCCGCAAGGGCTCACCCCTTGCGGCTTATTTATTTGACTCCAACCGTGCTTATCCTCTTACACAATCTGAGCGGAACGGAACTGCAGGAAGCCCGAATCGGTTGTGTAAATTAGCTGTCGTAAAGTTGGCCCATCCATATCGAATTTTGCATGGATTTATTACCTGATCGGACCATACCTCTACTTTCCCATTTCGGACCCTGGCCTCGGCCTTCACATATGGTCCATCCGCAGCAGCTAAATCAAATCCAGTAATCTCCTGAGCTTCGCCCTCTGATCTATCATCAAGCTCGAGGAAGTCAAATGAAACTACAGCTATATTTTCTTCAAATGTCACTCCGTTAAATGTAGGGCCCGAGCTTGCTATAGGCCGTTCATACACATGTTCTAGCGCAAGCCGCGCAAGCCGTTGTCCAATTTGTCTCTTATGGCGAGGATGAATATCATCCTCCTCACCGCAATCCAAAGCAACAGCCATAGTTGCTCCAGATACATGATTGCTTACTAGCTGCTGTGATTCTCTTAGCAGTGCCCAATCCTCGCCTTCTGGATTACCATCACAGCCGAAAGCTGGGAGTTGGACGAACAGAAACGGCAATTGCTCGTTTGACCATAATTCCCGCCAATTGCAAATCAGCTTAGTAAGCAGCTTGTTGTAGAGAAGCGGCTTATTCCCATCTGACTCGCCTTGATAATAAAGAAAACCTTTTAGCGCATATGGTGCTGTCTTCTCAAGCATCGTATGATATAGTCCGTTTGGCCGTAAAAAGCTATGCGGGCTCATCGGAGGAGGCCATGGATAATTAATTTCCTCACGGCTAACGCCTTGTGATTCTAATTTTGCATACTCAGCAATTAAATCATCATAACGTTTTCTATCGATCTTAAATTGATCCCAAGAAAAATCCTTAAGCTGCTCCTGAAATTCATCTATGTATACTCGAAGCTCCTCGTCCTCTATCAGCGCCTCTTCCTTCACCCAGCAGGAAGCCGACGTACCACCCCAGTTGCAGCCAATAATCCCGATTGGCACATTAATTTCCTTATGTACATCTTTGGCAAAATGATACGCAACAGCTGAAAACATGGGTGCATCCTCAGGTGTGCAAACCTTCCATTCTCCCTTTTGCTCGGCCCCATTCTCCCATTCACACTTCGGGACTTCATAATAACGAATGAATGAATATTGCGCTGCTGGAATTTCTTCTTCTCCCTCCGCTGATTGAGCCAGCTTATATTCCATATTAGATTGCCCGCCTGCCAGCCATACATCACCGAACAGTACATCGCTGAGCAGCAGCTCGCCTTGTTCTGAACGAATGATTATTTCGCATGGTTCAACACTATTCATTGGAGATAAAAGCGCTTTCCATTTGCCAGCCTCAACAACAGCCTCCGCTTGCAACCCACCGCACTCTACGGTTATAACTGCGCCTTCCTCACCTGTACCCCAAATAGGAACTTCCGTATTTCTCTGTAAAATCATATGAGTTCCGAACATCGCATCCAGTTCAAAGTTTAAAGGTTTAATGTTAAATCCTCCTAATCCTCAGATATATGTATATATTAATCTCGGCCTTGCAAGCTGTCTACTTTTTCCGTTAATATCATCATCTCTACTTTTCTAAGGCAAGAAAATAACACGATAAAAAATAATATTAAAATGAAAAAGAAATCGCTCATAAGTTCATTGAACTTAAGGACGATTTCTTCCGATTGCAACGAATTGCTACTGCAATATACCGTACTTTTGCTTAAGCCGCTCCAATTTCTCTCCAATTGGTTTAGCCAAGAGGAGCAAAAAAATGACATTTGATACGGCATATATAATCGTAAAGGGCAAAGCAGATGCTATTGCAGCGATAAACGCTTCCTTCGAGAACATTCCTGCAGTTGAAATTGCCCCCCAAATGTCCATGCCGAATGAGAAAAATAGACCAGCAAAAACGCCGAATAGAGCAAGTAGAATTTTACGTTGCATAATTCCTGTCTTGCCTAGCAAGCCTGCGATAAAACCAATCATCCCCCATGTAAACATTTGAAATGGTGTCCACGGTCCTTGTCCGAAAAAAAAGTTGGATACGAGTGCGGTTGTCGCTCCAGTTATAAAGCCCGCTTCAGCTCCAAGCGAGATCCCTGTAATAGCCGTAATGGCTGTAACCGGCTTAATAGCTGGCGTTACAACAAATAAACATCGACCTGCAACTGAAATAGCGGCCATAACCGCAATCGTTAATATTTCGCGCGGCTGTGGTCGACGGCGTTCAAAACGAAGGAAAAACGGCACACATGCAAGCAAAACAAGTACAATCGAAACGAAATAATATTTCCGGTCTTCCAACACCGTCACACCTAGGTAAATAACAAGAGGCATTATAATAAAAAAGATGATGCTTGAAATGATCATTCGAAGGTTTATTGTTACATTTCGCGGCATGAAGCAACCACATCCTCACACGTTATTGCCTGATCAAGCACATGGCGAGACATCCGGTGTGCGGCAGTGGTATAGAAACGATTGCCGCTATAAAATGCCCGCGGATTATCGCAGGACACAATATTTCCGTCAAAAAACAAAGCGCATCGCTCACTATACATCGCAGAAAACTCAATATCATGTGTCACAATGACTACCGTAAGTCCTTTTCGCTGAAGAGACTTCAAAAGATTTGCTAAGGACTGCTTGGCAAAAGCGTCAATCCCTTTCGTCGGCTCATCAAGCAGCAATAGTTGCGGCTCTAACAATAATACTTTTGCTAAAGCGACTTTCTGCTGCTCACCGCCGCTTAAGTCATACGGATGTCGCTCCAGCAAATGTCCGATTTCAAGTAAAGCAATTAGCTCTTTAAGCTGTACGTCTACTTCTTTTTTTCCATGGACCATCTTCGAGAGCTCATCCTTCACTTTCTTTTCAACGAATAACGTTCGAGGGTCTTGCGGAAGGACAGCAATCACATTTCGATACAACTCCGCATTTGAATATTTTTGGAGCTTTTTTCCTTTTATATGTACATCTCCGCGATATGGTTTCTCAAGGCCAGCGAGTACTTTTAGTGCAGTCGACTTGCCAGTTCCATTACCGCCCAGAATCGTCAATATTTCTCCTTCATAAACTTGCAATTGGAAGGAACGTAATATATCCTCGCTATCACGCTCATAACGAAAAGAAATGTTTTTCGCTTCCATTAGAATAGGACGATTCGTCCCCAATGGCTCTTCGATCAGCTTCACCTTTTCAATGTGCTGAGCTGCCAACCATTTTTGACCTTCCTTTATCGTTAGCGGCGCTTCCCCTGTTTGGTTAAATGCATGAAATACACGCATAGCAGTCGGAAGAGCTTGAATCATCGTATGATTCTGAGGAAGTGAGGCAAGCGCCAATCTCGGGCTGCCATCATAAATAATTTGTCCTTGCTCCATTACGATGACTCTATCAGCTACTGGCAGTACTTCCTCTAGACGATGCTCGATTAAAATAATCGTTATGCCCAGCTCTTCATTTAATCGATGCAGCGTTGCGATAAATTCCATTGCCGCGATGGGATCAAGCTGTGAAGTCGGCTCGTCCAGTAGTAAAACCTTCGGTTGCATTACCATAATAGAAGCTAAGTTAAGCTTTTGCTTCTGCCCACCCGATAGTTCAACGGTCTTTTGTCGAAACCATGTATGCATGCCAAAAAAACTTGCCATTTCAGCAACTCTTCGACGAATGGTTGGCGTATCCATACCTAAGCTTTCTAAACCGAAGGATAGCTCATGCCACACTTTGTCGGTTACCACTTGGTTTTCAGGGTTTTGAAGCACAAATCCAATGTCGGAAGTCGCGATTTTGGGATCAAGCTCTTCTAAAGGAATGCCGTTATATTTAATCGATCCGTTTCTCTGTCCATGAGGAGCTAATTCTCGTTTTAACTGTCTCAGTAACGTGCTTTTTCCACATCCTGATTGCCCAACTAAGACAATAAATTCTCCTTGTTCAACGTAAAGTTGTATATTTTGTAATACCAATTGTTCATCATTAGGATATTGAAAGCTTACATCGTTGATTTCAAATATCGCCATTTCAATCCCTCCACAAGCTCTATACCAACAGGAATGACTATTAGCATGGCATACACACTATAAAAAAATAAATGCTTCAAAGTCGAGGAAATCCCCGTTAAGGCTGGATAAAAATAAAACGTTGTTGATCCGAGCAAACTCCCGATTCCACTTATAACAAATAATAAGAAAATAACGGCTAACAGGATACCGTCCCGTTTCTCAAATACAAAAAGTGAAAATGTCGTACGCTTCTGTAAGCCATAGCCTCTCGCCTTCATGGAATCTGCCGTTTCTATCGCATTCTCCAGCGCCCACGTGATTAATATCGATAAGATTTGCATAATACACCGAATACGATGCCATAGCGATCCAATGGTGTAATCCATCCCAATCGTTTTTTGTGATTGTCCAATAAGCTTCAGCTGATAGGTAAAGCGTGGTATAAGCCGCATCGTTATAGAAAGCACTAGGGAAAAGACCGGTGATACACGACTAAACAAATACAGGAACTTATCTGAAGTCATCACGCTGTTATAGCAGCTGCACCAAAGCATTACCGATACAAGCATCGTTGCCATCGCAAGCCCATACAAAATCGCTTCCAACGTTATTCGATTATCATTCATATAGAACAATACCATTTCACCATTATGGCTAATGAGTGGATTAATGATCATGATGAGCAAAAATACAGGGATATACATTTTCAAGCTTTTAAAAAAGTCCCGGCCATTCAACACCAAATTTAAGCTCATCGCTCCAATTAACGTAATGGCTAAATAAACGGGGTGCATAAAGAACATCGTCATGAAAATAATTACTGCAAAATAAGAAAACAAAACGATTGGATGATACTTTTCAAATACCCTCATCGCCCTTACATCCCCGCCCCTAAATCACGTCCTAAATCAACCGTATAATGCCACTTAATAACATCTCCGTCTTTCAATACATATTGACCGCAGCCGTAATTTGGATAAGTCCCATTCACTTGATACATCCAGCCGCTTAACTCTCCTGCACTAAATTCATACAAGTGGTTAATGCCTTCCACATAAACGCTTTTATAAATATTTTTGGATGCACCTTGATATTCAAGCTGAATTTTATGCTCCTTTGTCGCACGGAGAAGAACATCCCACACACTTTCATCGTCAGTTAAAAGCTCATATTTTGTTGCTTTCAAAATAACGCCGTCTTTTGGCACATATTTTTCATCCTGCAATTCAGAATCTAGTAAGTCCCAGTTTTTCAAAAGGGTTTCTGCATGAATAGCAATCGTAACATAACGCTTCTCCTTCTTTATGGGTTCCTGCTCGGCAGGTTTACTTGTTGGTTTAGGTGAAGGTTTCGTTGACGGTTTAACGCCAGGTTTACTTGTCGGTTTAACCTGCTGCTGCACTTCGTTGGTTACAGTCGGTAATGGAGTCTCAGGCTGCCCTTCTTGCTCCTCATTTGATTGAACCGAATGGGTCGCAGCTGGATTGTCCTTACTTACTGCCTCTTCCTCTTTCGCAGCGCCCTTTTGAACACTATCATCTTCATGCACCTTATCTAACTCATCGTTAATAGCCAATTCATCTTGTGTAGTTTCTTGATGTTCAACACTTCGTTCCTCATTGGACATACGATCATGCTGCTCAACGCTTTGAATGGAACATGAAGCGAGTAAAAGGGAAAGCGTCATTAAAATGAGTGCTCTTAACAAATATTTCAACGTTATTCACCTCATTTCACTAGATTATAGAAGTTGACGAACAACTTAGACGCTTCTGCTCTTGTCGTATAGGCTGATGGATAGAATAGGCCATTCGATCCTTCTGCCAGTTTTAAATCATAGAGAAACGTAATTGCCTGTTTGGTTTCGTCATTAAAGCGTGCTATATCGGAGAATGGAGCCGGCTTGGCAGCTTCGTATTTCGTACCTTCCTTATATTGATAGCCTCGCACCAACATAAGAGCAAGCTCGGCGCGCGTCAACTTATGATCAGGATTAAACTTGGCTGCGTTCAATTGAATAATTCCTGCTTCAAAAACGGCTGCAATTTCGTCCTTTGTTGCTTGGTTGTATTTGGCTATATCGCTATAAGGGGCATCTTGTGTATGTTGAAGCTTTAGCGTTCTCGCTATTAACGATGCTGCTTGCACACGAGTTAGCTGCACTTGTGGTCGAAACGTTCCATCCTCATAGCCTTTCATCAAACCTAGCTCAAATGCTTGTTCGATCACCTCATTCCCCCAGTGATTCGATATATCTGAAAAGCTGCTTTCTCTTGGCTTTGCATCCGTCATATCATAGAGCTTTGTCTTTCCTGCAAGCATTCTCTCGTATGCCGCAATGGCATATGCTGCTTGCTCCGTTGCCATGCCATTGGATACCTTCTCAGTAAGCTGATGTTTAAAGCCTCCATCAGCCGCATAATAAAATTGAAACAGTCCATCAAAGACGCCATTAAAGCGGTCATCCATCAAAGGATTAATCGATAAGCTGGTTAATGCCGTAATAAGCTGAGCAATATTTTCAACATTTCCCGTCTCTGCGTTCTCATACTTTCCTTTGTTCAGCAATGACTGACTTAACTCTGCAAGTGCTTTATTAATAGCTGCTTTGACATCTGCTCGGTCTATATAAGAGGATAGAGCTTGAATAGCCATAGCTGTTATATCCGAATCTGATTGCGTCCCTGACAATGAAAACCCACCATTATCAAGCTGTTTGTCCAATATATAATCGATCATCTCTTTACGACTATTCGTTGCAGTCTTAGGAATGTCATACTGCCAGGAATCAAGAGCAATGAGTGCAAAGATAGGCCCATTAAGACCTTGCCATTTTACCTGATCAAAATCATAAAGCTTTTCAACTAAATTATAACCGCCTACATTCCGTGCATCTTTGCCGATCGCTGACAATGCTAAAATAACACGCGAGTACTCGGTGTATTTGCGACTATGCAGTTCCCCTTTTCTCTCCTGCACTTCCTTTACAAGATTTGTATAATAGTTCTCATAATAATGTGCAGGCACCTTATATCCACCGCGAGCAAGCGAAATGATGAACCATTCATTGTTATATGTAGGATTTGGCACATTCTTGACCATGTACGCGCTTGCCGTTTCATATGCAGCTGATACCGGTTCTCTTGCAGACATGTGCTGCGTCATTATCCCAGAGAATAAAAATAAGACCATAGTGATGATCATAATACTGCGTTTTAAAACTTGCATCTTAACACTCCTCTTCTAGAAATAACGGAAGAGCTGTTCTTGTACATGACAAGAACAGCTCCGCTATCATTACATTAATCCGCTAACATTTAATGTCCGTTTTAGGATCTTCGCCATTTGTGCGCGCGTAAGCTTGCCTTCTGGGTCAAATGTACCGTCGGATTTACCTGCCATAATGTCTAAGGCTTGAAGCAGCTTAATATCATCAAGGAAATAGGAATGAATAGCACCAGCATCCCAATAATTTTCCTTTGATACCTTATCTGTTTCATATTTCACGTATGCTAGGACACGAGCCATTAATGCCGCAGCCTGCTCCCGTGAAATGGATGCATCCGGATTAAACGTTGTTGCAGAAGTTCCTTCTGTAATTCCTGCTTCAAATAATGCTTGCACTTCTCCTTCATACCATTTGCCAGCTGTATCATCAAAGCTGCCTTTACCGCTGGATTGTAATCCGAGTGCACGCGAAATCATTGCCGCAAACTCGCCTCGTGTAATCTCTGCAAGAGGATTGAAGGTTCCCGCATCTTGGCCTTTAATAACATAACGTGACGCCAAAAATTCGATTTCATCTTTATTATTCACGCGATCCAGGTCATTGAATGATACATTTGTTGTCGTAATTACAAAATCATTATTTACTTTCGTATAAATAACGATCTGATTATTAACGATTGTATGAGGTACTGCGCGATACTCCCCATTTACTTTTACTAAAACAACCGTTTTATTCGCTAGATTTGCCGCTGGTATCGTTACTTTCACATATTCATTTAAAGTAGCGAATGGTATCACTTTACCATCCTTGTCTACTACTTCAACATGAACAGAGATTGCATCTCCACTTTGTTTCACTGAAACAACAAGCTTAGCTGCATCTGTTAGTGAAGCAAGCTTCGGCAGTTCAATTTTAGTGCCCGTCTTATCTGCAATGACAATCACATTTGTGGTTTTATCCTGCAGCTTTTGCTTGATGATTTCAGCTGATACTTCAGCCTTCATCACACCGTCTTTGCTTTCAACAATAATGGCTGGTACTTCGACAGTAGGTGTACCGCCACCAACATCATTCCCAAGGTTTTCCGTGTAAACCCATTCTATACGATCGCCAGCTTTTACCGAATAAGCATCTGACGAATACTCTGGGAATACACCATTTACACGATACATCCAGCCACTTAGTGGACCCTTATCGAACTCTTTTAATCCATTAATTCCTTCCACATATATACCCATAGAAGTATTCCGTGTTTGTAATGAAATACCGTTTAAACTTGCAGCCTTTTGCAATACATCAAACGCTGTTGCATTGGCAGGAACATCAGCTTTAAACTCATTTAATACAGTCGTTTTGCCTGTACGAATTGAAATATAAGTTGAAATCGTTTGATTTTCATTGCCATTGCCATTGCCATTCCCGTTTCCGTTACCGTTGCCGTTTCCATTCCCAGGATTTCCCTCGCCTGTACCCGGCTCTTCAACCGGCGGAATGCTTGTGTCTTCTTTGAGTCGAACGAAGGTTGATTCTTGGTTTAAAGCGTCCGAGAATGCGATGTATACCTGCTCTAAAGCCATTAAATTAGATTTAGTATCAGTCGCTCTCCATCGAATTCCGCCATCTTCAAGCTGATATTTTTCCGCTAAGTAGCTTACGATATTAATCGTTTTCCCGTCTTTTTCATACGTCCATTTATCAGAGAATAAATCCTCTCCTACAGACGCTAAGCCGGAAATAATAGCAGCCATTGTGTTGGAGTTATCTGTAAAACCTTTTTCTTTAAATGTTTTATTATAGCTTGCTATTGCTTTTTGAATAGCTGCTTCAACTGCTGGTTGATCACGATGAGGTGCCAAAGCAAACAGCATCCATCCTGTTCCATCCAAATCGCCAAAGTAACCCGTTGTTGCATTTTGCAATTTTAAAATAGCATTAATCTGTTCATCTTGCTTGTATTGTCCATTTACAAGATCAAGCGCGACCAAAGCAAATGACTCGCCCCAAATGGTTGAGAATAACCCCGATGAATTCTGCTTGGCAATTAAGTCTTCCACAATATTGCGTGATTTTAAGTTTGTTGGATCCAGGCCAAGTAGCTTTGCGCCAATGACCGCGCCTGCATCTTCATTTGATGTACTGGCTGCTTGTCCCACAGCCTTCGTCCAAAAGGTATCGTTACTTGTTGGTGCAACAAGCCAAGGATATTTATGAATATCCACCCCAGCTGCATACATGGCTGAAAGCATCCAATAGCCGCTGTGCGACCCATTAACACGATTATTGACTACGTTTTTTTCATTCAGGAAATAGGTTTTGCCTTTTTCAAGAGCCTTTTCTACCCTCTCACGATGGGATGGCTGAATCGTTATTTCTTTGTATGTACGAATAATACGCGGATAAGATGGGATTTCCTTCGTTTTCATTCCAACGTACAGCGAACCCGGTAAGTCCTTTGTGAATTTAAGTTCATACGTACCTGACTTCACGTCTTCAGCAGGTATCGTTGCTTCACCGTTCTCGTCTGTTTTATATTGCTTGCCATTCATTTCAATCGTTACTTGATCCAAATTGATTATCAAATTGGATTGTTTGGGTGTATCCCAATCATCGAAACTAAAGACATCATATTGTCCCGTAACTTTAATTCGGATAGGTTCGCCCGCCATAGATGCAGCCGGCATCGTAATTTTCGGCTCTAAGGTTAACTTATCTGCCGTGTCTACACCTGTACCGTATATTGTGCCCGAGTAATTCCCGTTCTCGATAACAGAAGAATAGTTTATATAATGCCAAACCACTTCGTCGCCGTCTTTGATTTCAAAATCTGGCGCATATACATCCGGATAGACGCCATTTACTATATACATCCAACCGCTGGCAATACCTAGCTCGCTATCATCTTCGCCGTTAATAGATTGGAAATAACCAGACAGATTATTATAAGGAATTGCATTAGCATCTAAGAATTGCTCCGTTACCTCTTCTGCCGTAATGTGTGAATTTCCCGTTGCTACAAAATTATGAATATTTGCAACTGTACCTTTATAACCTTCTACACGCATATCCACTTTAACGGATACTTGCTGGGAGGCTCCCTCGCTTGGTTCCTCCGCTCTTACAGTCGAAATAGGCAATACAAGTGATATTGCCAGCATGAGTGCGATGACAATATTAAGCCATCTTTTTTTCAATCCCAGTCCCACTTTTAAAAAACCTCCTCATTTTTTTGGTGAATGTCCTGCAAGATAGGCACAGCAAAAACCGCCATTTCTCATAAAAGAGAAATGGCGGAAAACAGTAGAATCGCATATTTAAATAGATACCCGTTCTTCTATTTGCCGTACATCCTCTTAACTTCCGAAGAGAGTTGATACGATCAGAGAAAGGTAGGTCTCCTGGCTTGTGCGTCTTTTTACTTTAACGCCTTCCCATCTATTAGAAGCATTAATCTTCTTCAGACAGTGGCTATCGTTATTTCATCGGCACATACAGTTGCGGAAACAGCTTCGGATTTTCACCGAATTCCCTATTAAGCTGACGAATCAGCACCTTTATCCTGCAATCATTATTCACTTAGATATGAGTATATCATAGAAAACTGTTGATATGGAGTAAGTTTTTCACTTTAAATACCGTACTGTGATCATATTTCTTACTAAAATTTGCATAATTGCTTTAACAACAAGAAACCCAGCACAGAATCTGCGCTGGGTTCTTTCTCAGACATTTGCCTACACAGATGAAGATAAAAAACCGCGATTTGTATTTTTGGCGTAATTGATGATTGATTCATATTGTGTCTTTGCTATGCGACGGTCTGACATCGGAAGATGCGGGTTTTTGACAATCTCAGCTAATTTCTTGAGCTCCTGCATTTCCTCGGAGGTCACTTTGACCGTAATTTTCCCCACGCGTTCAACCCTCCTTCAAGGTTTGTGTAACAAACCTACTTCGTAAGCATTCGCTAAAGGTTTGTGTAACAAACCTACTTCGTAAGCATTCGCTAAGGTTTGTGTAACAAACCTACTTCGTAAGCATTTCAAATCATATTCTTACCCGTACGGTATTATACGCAGATCACAGATATTATTGCATGTTATGTTGGCGGCGTTCGCGGATTTTGATCATCGATCTCCTCTGGGAACAGATCAGCAAATTCTTTGTTCTGCTTCCCCTTCAAATAAGACAAGCCAGCATAGCCTGCTAACAAGGAGCTGCTCACAATGGCGAAATTATCGGATGTATTCGCCATTGACAGCGCGGCTTTGGCAAGTATGCCTGTGCCTATAGCAATTAATAAGTCACCGAGAAAACCTAGATCGAAAAAAATCTTCTGCTTTGCATTTCCATGATTTCTTAAGCCAATTACAAATATGATGAAATAATAGATCCGCTGTATCCATTTCACAAACCAATTGCGTGAGAGGTCTAAACCTTCCTCATTATATTCAATAACTAGTTTTGGCAATTCAATTATCCCGTTTTTCACAAAATGACTAATGAGACCGCCAACTAAGCTCATCGAGACGGGCAGCCCGAATACATCCATAAATTCACGAACGGTTGTTATGTTCATTAGCTTAGTCCCACCCTTCAATAAAGAATGGATTGGCAGTCCTTGATCACATTACTTCAACTCATTTCATATGTATTCTTCAAATAACACAATCATGCTGTCATATTGACTAATTCATCGTTTACTATCTATAATTACGTTGGTAATCTAATTTAAGCAGAATAAAATATATTTTCTGGGGTGAGTCAAATGAGCTTCAGTTATGATGATAATGTCACTCATATATTGGAAATATTTCAACGGTTCAGTAGAGCGGACTGGCGCAAAAAGAAGTTATGGGGACTTAAAGCCAGCGAAATTCGCTTATTAATATGCGTCAAAAAAGGCAATGAAATGAGCGATTGCAGCATGCGTGTATCGGACATTAGCAAAAGGCTGGATGTGACCTCTCCCACCGTCACGCAAATGATCAACAGCCTTATAGAATCCGGACATGTTACCCGCACGACAGACTCCAAAGACCGCAGAATGACAGAAATACAGTTAACCGAAAAGGGCGATCAGATTGCCAAGAAAGCAATGGATCGTTACTACTCTTTATTTGCGGGCATGATTGACCATCTTGGCAAGGAACAAAGCCAACAGCTAGCAAGCCTGCTTGATCAGGTATATCAATATTTAAATAGTGCCAAAGACAAGGAAGAGGAAGAAGAATAAACAAAAAAAGGACTCCGCAACAATGCATCAGCTGCAATGTTTCGAAATCCCCATCTAGGAGCCTGTTCTTAATGATTAATTAAGGGCTGGCTCTTTTTTCAATTTATCCTCATCCACTTCATTCGCTTTTGCTTTCATATCATTGGAAGTACGCGATGGAATTTCTTTCAAGAAGATGACAAGCACGAAAGCAACAATAAGCAAACTCATGCCAAACAGGAATACAACCGTATGCGAATCACTTAATACCGTCCGCACCATCTCAATGATATGTGTAAATAGCGGCTGGAATTGTTCAGGCAAAGTTACTAAAACAACTAGTAGTTAAGTTTCTATTTTCCCTTTTCCACCGGTGTTATTTCCCTTCTATATAGGCGATTCTCTTATACAAGCTGTTTCAAATTTGTTCAAATAGGTTATAGACTTACAAATAAATTCATATATTAAGAGAAGCTTATACAAAACGGGAGGAACATCATATGGAGTATGTATTAAACAAACAGTTCAAGGACCAGGACATATATTTTGACAACACGCATTATATTGGATGCTCGTTCACAAATTGCACGATTCATATTTCTTCCTTGCATTTTAATTATGACCGCTGTACTTTCTCAGGATCAAAATTTAAGCTTAGCCGCAAGGTTTTCATGCTGCAGAACGTTTATTCGCTGCTGCCTTCGGCGATGAAAGGGAAAGTTGTATTACAGGCTTAGGTTTAAGATGCAGACTGTAACTCGCCGTCTCTATTCGCATGAAAAATTAAAAAAAACAAGCTGACGCCGATTAATAATCGACAGAAGCTTGTTTTTTAGTTTACATATCCTCAAATATCTCGCAAGGCATTGGCACAAGCCATAGCAGACTTCTGTACATACCCTATATAGAATCCTAGGAAAGGAGCTGACTACTATGTCTTGCAAACCATTTTGCCCAACAGTCCGGGTTTATGATCCGCCTCGAACCGTAATCAATGATGTATTTCATCCACAAATCGTGGAAGTTGTTCATCAGATTAATGTCGTCACCCGGCATCACTGCGTACCTGTTGAGAAACATCTCTATCAATATTGCTATCACGACGAAACTCAAGGACAGGAAGAACACAATTCTCGTTCTGGACATTCCCGCTCTGGTAACAGGAGCAGAAATGAGAGATCCTATATTTCAAAGTTGAAAAAAACTCAAAAAAAGAAATAACAAATTTTTTTTGGTTACCTCACTCGTCTGATTTCTAGATTATATAATAAACAAGCTGAGTCGTTTACAAACGAGCTCAGCTTGTTTTTGCTGTAATGTTATTCAGATGTAAGAAGGACTTAATGGCCCTTCTTACGAATTTGTTTATCCCTATTTTCGCCCCACTCCTTGGCTTGCGAGGTGGCAATTGCAATCGCCCGCCCTTCCTCGTAACCATCCTCAAGCAAGGCATTGGCAATCTCAACGGCCTTATTGCGTATCGGGGCAGTGAAGTTGCTCAAAGAGGGTGGATAATCATCTTTCGTCCATGGCATATCATTCACTCCTTCCAGAATGCTTTTCGATATTACTAACATATAGCCATTTTTTCATTTCTTAAAACAAAGCTGCAGCTCATCCATCGTATGAACAGTGAAAATAAAACAACCCCCGAATATCTCGAGGGTTGTTTGTTTATTAATTAATACTGCCTACCAGCTTCATAACCGCTTCTCTTGTTAATTTATTGCCGCCAGCTGCTATGAGCTTCACTGTGGCATGCGCCAGCGTAAGCGGAATTTTGCAAAATTCTAACGCAGGACCACCTTTTAATTCTAAAATATACGAATCTGCTGTTTTCAGATTGCGGCGAGTATACTGAAGCATCTCCTTCATCCCCCAGCCTTCAGGATAAAAGTTTACGCCTCGCTTTAAATCCTCTGCTCTATTGCGAAGAATATTTACCGCTTGAAGTCCTCGACCGAATGCTACAGCCTTCGTATGATCGGTTTCTGTGCCATCGTACCAAAACCAGATTTCGGAAAGCATTTCTCCCACCATACCCGCTACGCTGTATGTATACCGGTCCAAATCCTCTTCCGTACGAATGTTCCAGCCCTCGTGAACCCACTCGGCCATCTGCTTCGCCATCATAGCAATATAACGATATACAACAGGGTTTACTGTGGCGGGACAAAGCAGCGCCCACTCATCCAGACGCATAGTAACTGCTGGCAAAACATCACGATATGGAGACAATCGTTTTTGTGTTTCAGTAATAGCATCCGAGGATTGGAAGGCGTCATGAACTCCGTTTAACAGCTCAACTTTCAGGTCATCTGCAAGCTCTTCGTGATCCTCAATTTCATCAATAGCCCTCATACACAGATAGGCAGAAGCGACAGCTTCTTTCAATCCTGACTCTAGGCGACTAATCGGGATATAAAAAGTCCTGCTCGTTTTCTTAAGCATCATCATCGCATCATTCAAAATAAAAAACTCCTTCAAGAAAGCGCTTTGCTTTTACTATTTTTTATATTATATACATGATAGCATAGATGGATTTAGATATGGAAATCCAGAATGACGATTTAACAACCTTATTTTTTGCCACCGTATTCCAATTAGAAATATTGACCATTTAGAAATACATAAATAGGCTGTCATAAACGGCAGCCTTTAGCTTATTTTGGGTTTTCAGCTATTTAATTAATTGTTTATTCCAGAAATCGATGACAGTGTGACCCGACAATTCCATAGAAGCCCAAGAAACTTTTTTCTTAAAACCATAATTATCCATAATTTTTATTGTGTTTTCTATTTGCGAATTTTCAACCCTAAGCTCCAATGACATACAATTATTCATAATATTAGTAAGCTCATTTATTTTTTCTTCATTATGATCAGATAAAGTCATTCTGTATACATCCCTTCACAAATCTTTGGTACGTCCTGAATGATTTTACCCTAAGTACGAAATTATATCCAGACGCTAGGAAGTCTCTTCTTTGAAACGAACCATTTGCCTCAGCAGCTGTTCAACTTTTTTTTCGGGGAAAGTCGTTAATAAACGTTCGTTGAACGTAATTAAAGCATGATCCAGCTTATTTTGACCTATTTCTGTCAACGAGGTGTAGATGCTTCTACGGTCATTGTCACACGCATGCCTTTGCAGAGCTCCGCAGCCTTTCGCCTCAAATCGACTGACTAGTCTCGACACGGCGCTCTGGCTTAAACCGACCATCGACTCTAAATTTTGCAATTTCAGCTTCTTCTCAGGTGCCTCGGACAAAAACAGCAGCAAATAAAACTCTTTCAATGACAAGTCATGTTTCTCCTGCAAGCTTGCTTCCAATTCATTGGCTACGTTCATTTGTATATGTGTTAAAGCCAACCAGTTATTTATAATGTCATGATTAAATACAGATCCCATCTCACATTCCCTCTCCCGTGAGTCAAGCTAATGATGAATTTATTTAACTATTCTGTTCCCATTATAGCATTAGAATAATCATTAAACGACCATGCTTTCCCCCTTTCATGCGATCTTGCTCATACCCTTCTCGTAAAAAAGGAGATCTGCTTAGATTAATAAGCCGATCTCCTTAAAGGATTCTAAATATTCATCTATAGCCTTTATTTTTTAGAGCTAGGAAACCCAAATCGATATTGTTTTGGAATATCCGTTTCCTTATTCAGCTGTGTTGCAGCCTCCAACGTCCAATAAGGATTTCTCAGCATTCCTCGACCTACCGCCACTAGATCGGCATCCTCATTGCCGATTACGGCATTGGCAAGCACAGGCTCGTCTAACCTTCCGACAGCAATGACTGGAACATTCAAACCATGCTTGATTTCTCTAGCTAATGGAACTTGATAACCCGCATGCGTCCCCGGCTGCCCTGCTGCTGCAATCGGACCTTCACCGCCTGCGCTAATATGGAAAATATCCACTCCGGCTTCTTGATAAACCTTGCTGAATGCCAAGCTCTCGTTAATTCCATATCCGCCTTCTACATATTCCTTTGCGGAAATACGCATGATTAATGGCATGCCTTCCGGCATTTCACTTTTTGCCGCTTGAATGACTTCTTTGCCAAACAACGTAAGCTCTTGTCCGTATTCATCCGTTCTGCGGTTCGTTAACGGCGATTGAAATTGATGAATGAGGTAACCGTGCGCGCCATGAAGCTCAATAACATCAAATCCTGCTTTGACAGCACGTTTTACGCCCATACGGAATTTCTCGACCATTTGTTTCACTTCTTCAGTCGTTAGCTCCTTTGGTGTTTTGGACTCCGCGTTGAATGGAATAGCTGAAGGAGCCACCGGAACTGCTGCATCTTCGGCTTTACGGCCTGCATGCGCAATTTGAATGCCTACTTTAGCGCCGTAAGAATGACAAGCATCAACAATTCTAGCTAAAGCAGGAATGTGTTCATCTGACCATATTCCGAGATCGTAATCCGAAATCCGACCGTCCGGCTCCACATCAGTCATTTCTATAATAATCAAACCGGCTCCTCCGACTGCTCGGCTGACATAATGCATATAATGCCAATCGTTAGCGATTCCATCCTTTTTGCTGACTGAGTATTGACACATCGGAGGCATAACTACACGGTTTTTCAATTTCAAATTGTTTAGCTCATATGGTGTAAATAAATCCTTCATAAATGATCTCCTCTTCGAAAAATATATTTGCGTTCAGCATGCGCATGAACCTCAATAATTAATCTTGTTTTATAAATGCATGCTCATGCATATAATATAATAAATGCATAAGCATCTGTCAATACGGCAACAGCACTACTTATCCATTAACTGGATGATCATCGCTTCGGATAGCGGGCCCGTGAATGGTCTGGACATTAAGCCATTCTCATCAATAATGAACGTAGTCGGAATAATTCTGACTCCATAGCTTGATGCGATGGAAGAATCTTCATCCAAAAAAACGGGGAAAGACAGCTTGTTTTTGTCAATCAACGCTTTTATTTTGGAACGTTTGGTATCCTGATAGGTTAAATTGACCGAAACGATCTCCACGTTATGCAAATCTCTATAGTTATCATAATACTTTTGCAGATGAGGCATTTCCGCTTTGCAAGGAGGACACCAAGAGGCCCAAAAATTCAAGATGACCTTCTTTCCTCTATAGTCCTTCAAGGAATGATTAATGCCTTCTATCGTCTGTGCTGTGAAATCGGGAGCCAGCTTGCGATTGTCATACGCACTGCTATCTGCAAGCACATTCCCATGAGAATCAGATCGTACCTGATCATAAACGACCGAAAGAAGCATACCGAACATCATCGCAATAACGGCTAAGCTCACTGCCTTCTTGCTTAGCTCTACGCCTTCCTTTCTTGCCACCACAATCAACAATAATCCAAACAAAACGCTGGTCAGCATATAAGTATTCCATAACGTGCCGAACTGCACATAAATAATAGCTCCATAGACAATTATCATAGGAACGATTCCATTTGCAAGCTCTGCCTGCTTAGTCCTCAAACCTATCCCTATGAATCCTGCTGCCGCTGCAATCGAAACAATAATATCCAAGTAATCTGACCGATTCAGCAACACCAATAGAACAAGATACATACTGTAGAACCATATATAAGCCAGAAAGTTCGAGTGAACATTCGAATCATGCTTTTTTATGAAAATTTCATATATGTTTCTGAGCGCTATACATGCAGCACCTATATATATCCCGGCTGCCCCTCCAGAAAAATATAATAGTGAAACTGGGTTTTTTATTACTAGTGAGAAATCAGTCCAAATGACGCTTACTTTCCACACAAGAACAAAAAGCAGCACCTCATTCGTATACCTGCTGGAAGCTTCCTTCCCAAATCGGAAATACAGCATGAATATGGTTACAATAACTGCGCCAACAAATGCCAGCCACGTTGACGGCACTGTTGTTTTATAAATTTGGTACCACTGACTCGCCACCGCTCTTCCATCTCCATCCTATTGGGGGTTCTGATTTATTCTGCTATAGCCTGCTGCAGTGCTTCAACATAGGCGGTAGCAAGCTTGGAGAGCGCTACATTTTTGTGGCATACCCATCCCACATTTATCGTTTCATCACAAGCCAACGGAACTGGAATAATATCATTTCCATTCAAATCAGCGCTTAGCACCCCAGTCGAAATCGTATAGCCGTTCAATCCAATTAATAAATTAAAGAGCGTTGCCCTATCGTTCACACGTATGCTTTTGGGATGCAACAACGTGCTTAATATTTCCTCAGAGAAATGAAATGAATTGTATTCCCCCTGATCAAACGACAAATAAGGGTAATGCTGAAGCTGATCAATGGTAACGATAGACTGCTTGGCCAACGGATTGCTCGTACTAATAAAAATATGCGGCTTTGCGGTAAATAAGCTGTTGAACTGCAAATTTGCAGCTTTCAACAAATTATTAATCACTTTAGCGTTAAAATCATTGAGATATAATATTCCAATTTCACTGCGCAACGTTTTGACATCCTCAATTATTTCAAAGGTTTTGGTCTCACGCAATGACAATTCGTATTCTTCTTGCCCATATTCTCGAACCAGGTTCACAAAGGCGTTAACCGCAAACGCATAATGCTGAGTCGAAACAGAGAAATGCTGCGGAGACGGCTTCGCATCCAAATAACGGTTCTCCAGCAGTTCCGCCTGTTCAACAACTTGACGTGCGTATCCGAGAAACTCCGCTCCCTCCTTGGAAAGGGTAATGCCTTTATTGGTTCTCTCAAAAATAATAATTTGAAGCTCCTCTTCCAAATCCTTAATCGCGTTAGACAAGCTGGGCTGGGATATGAACAAGCGCTTCGCTGCCTCATTCATCGAACCGCGGTTTGCGATCTCAATGACATACTTCAATTGTTGTAACGTCACGGCGTCTTATCCTCTCTACTTTTCATAGGCATGGTTTGCTTGCCTCCTGTGATCGTGCATGGTTCTGAAATCACATTTCCCTGCAGCAATTTGGAGTCAATTAAATCCATAATTTGCTGAAGAGAGGCCATTTGGTTTTCAATTTTTTTCTTATGCTCTTGAAGAAGCTCATACAGCTCAGGGGATGCCGTTAAATCATCATTAAAGGAAGACAGATTCATATATGGCCTTATCTCGTCCAGAGACATTCCCGTTTTTTTCAGACATGTAATGATCTTCATCATAAACAAATCCTCCGAGCGATACACACGATGGGTGTTTCCCTTCCGCTTCGCCCGCGGAAGCAGCTCTATTTTCTCATAGTAACGAATCGTATCCTCCGATAATCCCGTTTTCTCCGAAGTTTCCTTAATGGAGTATAATTCAGTGTCACTCATCCTTTATCCTCCTGATCATTTTCCTTTATTGATTTTATAACTTGGAGTCAGCTCCAAGTCAAGTTGATTTACATTCTTATATAAACGCTTGACTTGGAGTTGACTCCAGGATTTACAATGAGCGCATCGAATCGATACTGAATCGAACACAATCTAAGGAGGATATAATATTGAAAAAAAATCTAATAGACCAAACGGCGCTCATAACGGGCGCAAGCTCCGGCATCGGACTCCAGCTGACACGCAGAATGCTCTCCGAGGGTTGGCAGATCATTGCATTAGTACGATCCGAATTTCCTGCGGACGATACGCTCATACAAGAGAATCTGGGTAAAAAGCAGCTTCGAATATACAAAGCAGACCTTACAGATTTCGGTAGCCTGAGGTCTGCTCTGAATCAAATCAAAGCCAAGGAAACGAAGATTGACCTGTTGTTCAACAACGCTGGCGGCAGCTTCGCAGAGCTAGGCTTCTCTAGACAGAAACGAGAAATGCATTTCGAGCTGCAAACAGTAGCTCCCTACATCATTTTAATGGAGCTGAAGGACCTTCTGCTTAAAGGAAATTTGAAAACCGTCGTCAATACATCCACTACTGCCTTTAGGTTCACCAAAAAATTTGACCCGGACACACTGGAGCATCCCGTTTCATTTAAAAAGCTAATTGGTCCATACGCGGCGACAAAACTAGCACTATCCTTATGGACTCACGAGATCGCACCTCTAATAGGCGCTGATGGAATAAAGATTCGTAGCGCTGACCCAGGGGGCAACAACACCATAAGAAGCGGAAAAAAATCAGGACTGCCCTTTTACCTAATACCGATAATGAAACTGTTTTTCTCACATCCAAGTCAAGGAGCTTCACGCCTGTACGAGGCGGCTATGGGTGCAAGTAGAGATATGTCCGGTGTCTTTCTAGTAAAAAATCAAGTAAGGGAGCTTCCCTTCGCCGAGGAAAGCCGGAAGGTTCTGGAGAAAGTAAGGGCCATTTATGAACAAGAGTTCGCGGTAATTGCTAATACCTAACCACCTCCTGAATTTGCCCTATACACAATGAAGGTGCCTCTAAAGCCTATGGCTTTTGGGACACCCTCTTCCAATTTATTATTTTTGTCCCGTAATTATTTTTCGAATCACGTCTAGCGGCGCTTTCGGTTCTCTATCATAAGTAAGTAGTCCGTTAATTTCCTGCTCGACATCCGTCAACTGCGTATAACAGAAGCCTTGAATAATCGGTGAAGAGAACATCGGATCCAGCACAGCCTTCAACCGCTTCAGGAAATCTTCCTCGTTGTCAGCACCGGAATAACCCCAGCCTTCCCAATCGCTTTTCTTGAAGGCAATACCGCCGAACTCGGATATGAGAATTGGCTGACCCTCGTAGGACGCTCCGCCTACAAAAATTCTACGATTAGCCGGCATAGCACTTATGGCAGTTTCAACGGATGCGTATCGCGCTTCCAGCACTTCCTGACGGCTCTCATAATCATGAATGGTCGCTAAATCGGTTGTCATTTGCTCCCATCCGTCGTTGTATACAACCGGTCTAGTCTGATCAAGAGATTTGGTCAGATGATACATAGCAAGGCCGTGCTGCTGCTGCTGTTTATCGTTTTGAACATTAGGAATACCCCAGCTTTCATTAAGAGGTACCCATGTCACAATGCATGGATGGTTGTAATCCCGTTCAATGATCTCCTGCCACTCTTTCGTAAAGCGCCTTACATATTCCTCGGAATATTCGTAAGCATTCGCTGCTTCGCTCCACAAGAGCAGGCCCAGCTTGTCACACCAATAAAGAAAGCGTGGATCTTCCGTCTTCTGGTGCTTGCGTACGCCATTAAAGCCCATCTCTTTGGTAAGCTCAACATCACTCTTCAGCGCTTCATCGCTAGGTGCTGTCAGAATGCCTTCAGGGAAATACCCTTGATCAAGTGCCAGCCGCTGATAATAAGGACGATTGTTCAGGCAGAACTTTCCGTCCTCAATTGATACTTTACGCATGCCGAAGTAGCTGACTGCTTCATCAATTACGATTTCATTCTGCTTTAGGCGGAAAGTAATATCGTATAAATTTGGATGCTCCGGACTCCACAAACGGCCTAAGCCGTGATCCGTAGAATCATTAAGCCGAATATTCCTGCTTTCTTCAGCAGAGTGTACAGAGTACGTATCATTCGAAACCATACTGCCTTTGTAGGATATAATAACCTGCAGATTCAATCCGTCCACTGATTGAATTCCCTCTATAAAAGTTCGAACCTGAATCTCATTTCGGTCAATATTTGGTGTAAGAGCAACCTTTCTAAGATGAATGCGATCTACAGGCTCCAGCCATACGCTTTGCCATATGCCCGTCGTCCGCGTGTAAAATATACTGGCCGATTTCTCTAGCCAATACTGCTTGCCTCGAGGCAGAGTCAGATCACGGCTGAAATCCTCTGCTCGCAGAACAACTGTATTGCTTCCCTCTATAAGTAAGCTGGTAATATCTCCTTGGAATGGTGTGTGACCGCCTTCATGAGTGAAAGCAAGCTGTCCGTTGACCCATACGCTGGCGATATAATCAACAGCACCGAAATGAAGAATAACCTGTTTGCCTGACCAAGCTTCCGGAATATTAAATCTCTTTCTGTACCAGACTACATCGTGAAATGCAGGATCTTCTATACCGCTAAGCTTGCTTTGGAATGTAAACGGTACCGTAATTTTCCGAGAAAACGCCAAATCCGATTTGTACCATTTCTCCTCTACCCCTACCCGGCTATCGTCGAAAGTAAATTCCCATTCTCCATTCAATCCTAACCATTCTTGGCGTGAAAACTGCGGCCTCGGATATTCTGAGCGCAAAACCTGCACTTTAGCTTGTTCATTTGGCATGATTGATCTACTCCTCATTTAATTAATAAAATAGTTAATCATTAACTTATGACGACCTTAAAACTGATTGTAAAATAATGCCCTACTTTAGTCAACGAATAAATTGTTTAATTAATCATTTGGTTATACAATAGGACTATCTATTATTTTTATGCTCATGTTATGGAAGGAATGAAAAATAAATGGAGCTGGATGTTAACCAAAGCAATCTCGCCTTATTTGAAGCACTCGCCTCACAAACACGAATCAAAATGATTGAGCTGCTGAAACATGAAAGCCTTAATATAAAGGAAATGTCACTTAAGCTGGACGTATCTTCAGCCATTGTCACCAAGCACGTGTATCAGCTAGAGGAAGCTGGAATTGTTACTACTGAAATGATCGCCGGGAAACGCGGGATGCAGAAATTATGCAAACTCCGATTAGATAAGGTTACTCTATTGTTTAAACCGGAAAGTCCTGAGAAACAGGAGCAGACACGAGATCATTACAATGTATCGCTCCCCGTCGGCCAGTATGCTGACTATCAGGTACGGCCAACTTGTGGATTAGCCTCCGAAACAAAGCTGATTGGCATGCGGGACGATCCCCGTTATTTCGCAGAGCCAGAGCATGTAAAGGCGCAGCATATTTGGTTTGCCAGCGGCTATGTCGAATACCGCATTCCAAATTATCTGGCAGGAAAAAAACCGGTTAAGACAATTCGAATATCATTAGAAATTTGCTCGGAAGCGCCCGGCTACGCCGAGGATTGGCCGTCTGATATTACTTTTTCATTAAACGATAGGACGGTTTGCATTTGGACTTCTCCTGGAGATTTCGGCAGTGTTCGCGGAAAGCTCACTCCGCAGTGGTGGGAGCCCGGAAGCACCCAGCACGGTCTGCTGAAAACATTGCTTATTGCGGCAGACGGCACATATATGGATGGCGTTAAGCTCTCTGATGTAAGTGTGAAAGATATTCCGATTGTCCCCTCCGAAGAAATTCTATTTCGAATTACATCCAGCGAGGATGCCGACAATCCTGGCGGAGTAAGCTTGTTCGGCAAAAATTTCGGCAACTACGAACAGGATATTGAGGTCATGATCAGCTATTGATCTGCTTTCAGCCTAATGTTAACCCGCATTCTTATCTTTTTTCTCTTGGATTCGATCACGGTACTCCTTTGGCGAGAGTCCGGTTTCATTCTTGAATACACGGTTAAAGTGGCGAATGTTCGTGAAGCCTGTTTGCTCTGCAATAATAGCAATTTTATGGTCGGTATGAGCCATTCGCCGCTTTGCTTCCAAAACTCGGATCTCGGTCAGACGTTCCACAAACGATTTTCCTGTCCGCTGCTTAAACAAGGTGCTGAAATACGCTGCATTTAAATAAACGTAGTCTGCCACCTCTTTCAGTGTCAGCGCCTTCGCGTAATGAAGCTCGATATAACGAATTGATTTCTCAACCGGATCTGCTCCTTGTACAATAGCGCTTTCAGCAATGCAAGCAGCCAACCGAACGAGGAGCAGTCCGCATTCCTCCATCAGCTCCTCCTGTGAGGAAATGGAGCATATATCGAACAGCACAGCCTTCATATCCTTCATGCCAAGCCATTGTTTCGTCAATCCCAGCTTTCCCGCCAGCTCATAATATTGGATAAGCAGCTTGCACAGCTGCTGATGCACAGTCTCCGGCGTTCGTGCGCTCATACAGAGCTCATTGACATATGCGCGAGCGGCAACTCCTGCCTGTTCACAATTCCCCTCATTTATCGCTTGATCAAGCTTCTCCCACGAGCAGGGGTTCACTTCGCCTTGAAGCTGCTCCCTCTGCACCATATCGCCGTATTCAAGAACCTTATCCCCTCCGACAATGAGCCGGTAGAGCAAGGCGATTTGCGCTTCATTGTAAGAATGGGATATCGAGCGTACCCCTTCAGCCGCCTGTCCGATACCAATAGTAACGGTCATATTCGATAGAGTTGTAATTTGCCTTCGAATCGTCTCTCCGATTTCCTTCACGTTCAGCATCGCTTTATGCCGGTCTGTTATATTAAGCAGCGCCACGACTTCTGTCTCCGACAAAATAAAGCAAATGCCGTTAGATCTGCGAGTAATTATCTCTTGCACAAGCTGCTGTATATATAATTGAAATAATGACGGGTCCGTCACATTGTAACGATCGCTGCCAATGGAATGCTTATCCAGCTTAATGACCATGCATGTGAAATAAGGCCACTTGAAATCGATGCCGATCGTGTGAAGAATTTTTAAATCCGATTCATTCACGCTGCCGCGAAGCAAGCCTGTTACAAGATGCTCGCTAACATGCTGTCTTATTTGCTGCTCCTCAAGATGTGTTTTGCCTGATGAAGCAATTTGCTGCTGATGCAGCTTCTCCTTTAGCAGCCGTAGAACCTTGACCAGCTCTTCCCGCTCGATAGGCTTCATTAGATAATCCCGAGAGCCTTGCCTCATAGACTGCTGCACATATGAGAAATCATCATAACCGCTTATGACGACGCACAGCAGCTGCGGAAACCGCTCACGAATCATCTGCTGCAGCTGAATACCGTCCATTCGCGGCATTCTAATATCGGTTAGAAGCGCATCCGGCTGAAGCTCCTCAATTAATTGCAGCGCTTCATACCCATCTCTTGCCTCACCAGCAATCTCCCATTCCGGATCCAAATCCCCGATCATTTTGCGCAGTCCTTTGCGGAATATCGATTCATCGTCTACGATAATGATGCTAGGCATGCAAATCCCCTTCCTTCAAGTAAGATTCCCTCGTCACTGCCGGCAAGGTTATCATAACCTTCAGTCCCTGATAAGGCATACTTTCCAGCGTTAGGCCATACGGCTCTCCGAAATGAAGCACGATCCGTCGATGCACATTCAATAAACCGTTTCCTGAGCTGCCTCCGATATCCTTTGTGTGCGCCAATCGAGAGCGAATCAGAATCAGCTGCTCCTCTGTCATCCCAATGCCGTCATCCTCTACTGCAATCCGTAGAACATTCTGGTCAACTTTGCAGGCTAACCGGATTTTCCCGCTGCCGGCGCCTTTATCAATGCCATGATTGATGGCATTCTCTACGATAGGTTGAATCATCAGCGGGATAACTTTACAAGCAAGAGCAATCTCGTCGGCATCAAGCTGAAAGTCAATCCGATCCTCATAACGCATCTTTTGAATGGTCATATAGCCTTTCACATGATCAAGCTCATCGCCAAGGCTTACTCGCTCCTTCTGGCTGCTCAAGCTGTAACGAAGCAGCCTGCTCAAATGATTCGTCATCTTCACTACCTCTTGATTGCCCTCAACCTCTGCATACATGCTGATAGAGCCCAATGTATTGTACAAGAAATGCGGATTAATTTTGCTTTGCAGGGCGGCGATTTGCGCATCCTTCTCGCGAATCTCCGTCTCGTAGAGCAGGTAGCCAAGCTCGCTCAGCTTCGATACCATCGTGTTGAACGCTTTGCCCAGATGGCCTACTTCATCCCACTGTTTTACAGGAAAGGAAACGAGCAGATCGCCCCGCTCCACCTTGCGCATCAGTTTAATTAAGCCGCGCAGCGGCTGTGTAATTCGAAACGCAAGGAAAACCGATATAAGCATAGCCAAGCCGATGCTTATCATGCCAAACAGCATGATGGAGTTGCGAATAAGGAGGCTATCCTTCATCAGCTCAGACACAGGCACGATTCCTACCGTCGTCCAGTTCGTAATCGATGAGGTTACATAGGCTACAAGCTGCCGCTCTCCATTCACTGCAGAGTGGGTAACCCCCTCCAGAGACTCGCTTGGAAGCTTCATTGTATGGTACTGCGAATGCGCTTCGTCCTTGCCCTCTACCATTCTGCCGGCTTCGTCGACAATGAATAGCTGTTCCCTGCTGCCTAGCGTAACCTGAGCTAGTATGCCATGAATAACTTTTGGATCCACGTCAATAACAATATAGCCAAGCCTCATACCGCTATCAAAGCTCCGCAGCTCGCGTGCAATTGAGAATACAGGGTAAACCGTACCGCTCGTCGATTGAATATTATGCGTCGCTATGAATGTGGATTGGCCGCTGCGTCCGTGCTCCTTTTTGAGCCATTCCGCGTTCTCATCAAGACTATAGGTGGTCACATACTGGCTTTCAGGCATCACTACATAGGAGGCTCCTCCCTCTCCGAACAGGGAGACGCCAACTATATCGATTCGGCCATTCAAGAATACCTGTGATACGAAGCTGTTCATTTGTTTAATCTCATCCAGCGTAAGCGGTTGTCCCTGCTCACGCTTGCTCTCGAGGAAAGCTATTATTTTCTCATATTGATAAGGCATTAGCGTAAGCCGATCCAGCTCCGTCATATACGTATCCAAATTCAACGTCAGCTGCTTCAGCGTTTGCAGCTGGTAGTCGCCTACCTTTTGCTCTAGCGTAGCCGCGAATCGTGTAAAGGCAAAATACCCCATGACGCTGAGAGGCAGCACTATCAGAATGAAATTAATGATCATAAGCTTCCGAGCCAGTTCCTGATTTCTAAACCACCATATCATTGCGCGCAGCCACTTCATTGCTATCTCCTTACTTGTTCAGTTCATTGTTGACCCGCTTCACAGCGATTTCCAGCGCCTGCTCAGCCGTTTGTTCGCCATAGTTGATTTTCTCGAATTCCTGAATAAGAATTTCGACCATCGACCACTGCTTGACGTGACGCGGCCAATAGGCGACATAATTAGCTGAAGCAGCATAATCGCTCCGGTTTTTCAAGCTTTTGAACGGCTCGCTTTCAATAACTTCGGTCATGCTTGGCACATGTCCCGCTTCCGCCCACATGGCGCCATGCTGGGCCGTCCACTTCATAAACGTCAGCGCAGCCTGCTTCTTCTCTTCCGTCATCGAATGCTTGGTCGGTATAGCAAGCGTATGTGAATCTCCCCAGACTGCCGGATGATCATATAAAACAGGCATCGATATAACGCCGAAATCGAGCTTTGCCGCTTTCTCGAATGCCCCCATTCCCCATACGCCTGTAATGAGAACCGCGGCTTTGCCGTCATAAAATAGCTTGAACGCATCATTGATATCTGGAGGAATAAGCTTCTTCTTATAAAGACTGCTTATAAAATTCAAAGCCTTCAGCGCTTGCGGATTGTTGAAAGTGGCTTTGCTGGCATCTTCATTATAGAATGCACCGCCGCCGCTTAGCTGATTGTAAAGACTCCACCATAACCAAACCGAATCAATACGCGTGCTAGGCTGCGCCATCGGCGCTACATCAGCAGGCACAGAATCCTTAATACCCTGTAGAAACGCTTCAAACCCGTCGGCACCAGGCCCGATCCTCGGTTTATCCGTGCTGTCAAGCAGCCCTGCTTTACGCAAATAGGTTTTATTGTAATACATGACCAAAGCATGCGTATCAAGAGGAACCGCATAATGAATATCGTCATAGACAGTGGAATTAACAATGTTGGCACGAAAAGCAGACCAGTCCAATCCGATTTGGCGCGCAGGCTCATCCAATTTCTCAATGTAGCCGTTCTGTACGAATTGGGGCAAGCTGGTCTGATGCAAAATAGCTAGATCAGGCGCATTTCCGGACAGAATCGCTGTCCTTAGCCTGGAATAATAATCATCAAGTCGCGAATTGACTTGAACAACCATAATATGGGGATGTTCCTTGTTGAATTTTTCCACCATTTGCGTCATAAACTGATTGTCACCGCCGCTGAACGGCGTCCAGTACTCAAGCCTTATTGCAGATTGCTGCTCCTGCGCATTTGCCTTGTTCTTGCCGGGCTGCTCCCCGCTGGAGGAACAGCTTGTCATTAGCGCACTTAGGAGGCCCATAAGCGCAATAATGACAACAAGCATGCTTCGATTTTTTTTATTCATGGCTGAAAGCCTCCATTAAGGTCGATGTCTTCGTTTACTTAGTTCGTTACGGCACTTATATCTATATAATCCAACTCGATCAGGCCTGTCGCTTTCCCAACTACGAAAGTGTTGCCCTCTGCTTTGAGCTCCACAGACACCGTCACCTCTTCGAATTTATTCCGTTCCCCAGGCGCAATTTTAATTTTGTATTTACGCCCGCCATTTACGATGAGCTCAAGCTCCTGTACCTGTTCTGATCCGTTCGCCGCTGCAATATGGACGGTGTAGGTGCCGCTTTGCGGAACACGGATATTATCAAAGCGGATTTCCTCCGCCCCGCCTTGTTGAATAAGTGCCGAGCGGCCGTTTGAAGCAAAAGGATTGTCCTGAACCTCTCCATCATTGGCTATTTGTGCATTCTCCGCTTCATATCGAATGATTTCCATAGCAATAATAGTACTCTGCACATTGTCAGCATTAAGTTTAATTGCATTCTGTCCAGCCTGCAGCGGTATCCGGATGTAAATATAACCAGCTTCATTTTGTTTCGTAGGAGGCAGCTCTGTCGTTACGGCAGCTCCATCATTGACACCAACTTGAATAGGAATGGGCTCCATCGTGTCGTTCTTATAATGCAGCAGCATGGAAGCTTGCGTATTGACCGCTGCCGGAATGTTGTCAAAACGCAATTCACCGTTTACGTTCACGGCATGCTCAGCTAGAAATACGCCTGTTCCAGACGGAACTGGTATGGCAGTGGACAGCGATAACGGCTTGCCGAATAGCGGCTTGCCAGCTTCATTCCATGTCACTCGTTGAGCGCGAGCTTTCCGATTGTTCCAGCCATCGAACTCGCTGGTCGTTCCATGATAAACAATCCAATCCTCTAATCCGTCTGGTGATGACACGAAGGTGTTATGCCCTGGCCCATATACACCTGCATCCGCATCCATTGCCATTAGCGGCTGCTCAGACTTCGTCCAATTGGCAGCATCAAGCGGATCTGCTCCTGCCTCTAAAGAGAGCAATCCAATGCTGTAGAATGGCGTCCAGCTGCCCGCGCCAGAATACGCAATAAATACCCTTCCATTCTTTTTCAGAATGGCTTGCCCTTCATTGATAAATGGCGGGCCGCCTGCGCGTTCCCAATCCAAATCCGGTTCATTCAGCAGCACCCGCGGGCCGCTTATGGTGTCCGGCTTGCTCATCGGAGCGATATACGTATTTTGCTGAATATTTGTGTCGCCTTCCCAGCCCGACCATACGAAATAAAGCTTGTCTTCATGCTCCAGCACGAGCCCATCGATTGCCCATTTATTCGTATCGTCCGTGACTTGCCCTTTAAACGTATAAGAATCCATAGGATCATCCGTGTCCCCCTCGAGAACATACATCCGATGATTCTCGTTCGAGCCATCGTCGGCAGCGAAATAGATATACCATTTCCCTTGCAGGAATTGAATTTCCGGTGCCCAAAGATTGGCGGAATACATCGTATCAACCGGCGGATACCAAACAACCTTTCGTTCTGCTCCATGGAAATCCAATGTTCTTGATTTCATAATCATAATATCTGAACCATGATGCGTAAACGTCATATAATAATAGCCGTCTTTGTATACAATGCTTGGATCGGGCGTATCGATTTCTGCCAGCGTGTTCTTCATCGTTCCACCGTGGCCGTTGTACACTTTCGAAGTAAGGGCTGTCTCGCTTTTCGTGTTCATCTGCCAAACCCCAATCATCATTAAAATTATTACAGCTAGTAATAACGTAAATAAAACAATCCTCTTCCGAGATTTGTTCATTCCATTGCCTCCAAGTTTTAAGTTTCGCAGCTAAAGTGCAGCAAAGAGTTTCTAATCTATTAGAAACTTTTTGCTGCACCAATTGTATTCTTCATTTAACAGCCGTTTGTGTAATCGCTTTAACAAACGAGCGTTGTCCGATAATGAATACAATAACAACAGGGAGCGTGGCGATTGTCGTCATAGCCATCAGCTTGCCGTAGCTTTGTGTGTAGCTGCCTGTTGCCATCATCGCGATACCTGCAGTAATGGTACGCATTTCCGGCGAAGTTGTCGCGTAAAGCGGCCATACAAAATCATTATAAATACCCATAAAAGTAAAAATGCCGAGCGTCACCATAATAGAAACCGCCGAAGGAAGCAATATCCGAGCATAAATCTGCCACTTGTTAGCGCCATCTATACGCGCAGCCTCTTCAATTTCTTTCGGAAACGAAGAGAAAAATTGATAAAGCAGGAATACGCCAAATGCTCCAGCTGTGGCCGGTAATATTAATGCAGGATACGTATTGATCAGACCTAGTGCATTAAATTCCATATACATTGGCAAAAAAGTCAAAACGCCAGGAATCATCAGTGAAGCAATAAATAGTGACAGCATCACTCGGCGAAGCGGCAAATCATGTAATCTCGCAATCGCATAAGCAGCCATTGAATCTATGATTAAGACAATTGCTGTACCGGCTATACCTACAGACAGTGAATTAATAATCCAACGGGTAATCGGCACATTCATCAGCTCGCCATTGAGCCCCTGCACAAAATTAGCGACCGTCGGCTTTAACGGAAAGAAGTTCATTTGTCCAGACAAAGCTTCGAAATCATTTTTAAACGATGTTGAGATCATCCAAACAAGCGGCAGCAGGAAAATGACTGCAACAGCAGCGGCCAGCACAACCAGCCAAAGCTTTCTCATTCTGACCATTTATGCATCTCCCTTTCTGCCATTTGTCAGCTTGAATTGTGCGATTGAAATAAGGATGATCAGCAAAGCCATAACAATCGCCATCGCTGAGGCTGAGCCAATCTCCTTGCGGATAAAGGCTTGATCCAGCACATTAATAAGCAGCACCTTCGTTGTATCTCCAGGGCCTCCGCGTGTGAGCAGGTAAGGCTGTGCATAAATATTAAAGGAAGCTATCGTCGACGTAATCATAATGAACAGCATGACCGGACGGATCGACGGAAGCGTTATTTTCGTAAATTTATGCCAGGAATTTGCTCCATCTATCGAAGCGGCTTCATAATAATCCTCCGGCACTTCATTTAATGCGTTGATGAATATAATCATATTAAAGCCAATCGTCCACCAGAGCGTCGTAAAGATTAAGGACACCCATGCCCAAGGCGTGTCGGTAAGCCACGGAATGCCATTCAATCCTAATCTCAGAAGCATGCTGTTCAGAAAACCCGCATTCGTATCAAACATCATCAGCCAGATTACAGCCATGACCGATGCAGATAATGCGTAAGGAAGGAAATAAAGCGTGCGGAACAGTCCGCGCACTTTGCCGGGCAGCGCATTAACAAGCATGGCAAGCGACAAACCTACCACGATCAGAAGCGGAACGGAATAAATGACGAACTGTACCGTCACCCACAGCCCCCGGAAAAAAATATCGCTCAAATACGTCCCCGGCGTAAAAATCTCGATATAGTTCGCTAACCCAACAAATTTATGCTCAGTAGAGAGAAGCTCGAAATTATGAAGACTGATATACGCCCCGTATAGAATCGGGAATAAGAGAAAAATACAGAAGGCAGCCAAATAAGGCAAAACAAATAAAAAGGATGTAAAGCGAGACATGACTGAACTTTTCAAGCGGAGTCCCCCCTTGGGCCATACGTTATTTTGAATTCAAAAAAGGAAGAAGGGAACGGACTCAGCTATTCCCCTCTTCCTGCTCTTTTTATGTGCAGCGACGTTATTTCTTCAACGCCTGCAGGGATTTGGCAGCCGCATCGTCCAGCGCCTTCTGTGCATCCTTCTTCCCAAGCAGAGCATTATTCAGCTCTCCCCAGATCGGCTCAGAAATCGTTCCCCAATTCAATACGTTTGGAGCGAACTGAACATAAGAGAATGCGGAAGCTACGCTGCTTTGGAACGCCATCGCTTTGAATTCTGCGCTATCAAGCATCGGTTTAGAAGCGAGTGCTTGACCGGACTCCGCCCAATCCATCGAATTCGTAGACACATATTTCAAGAAATCTCCAATACCAGCCGTTACTTTCTCATCGGATACGCTCTTCGGAACAACAAAACCGTGAGAGCCTGCGAATACGGCTTTCTTTACTTTCCCAATTTGCGGTACCGGTGCAACGCCATAATTCAAACCGGCTTCATCGAATTGCGATTTCATCCACGGGCCGTTGAATTGAATCGCATTTTTCCCTTGCAGAAATAGAGTGTTCTCCCCATCCTGCTGAACGTTGGCCGGCGAGATGCCGCTGTCTATCATTCCACGCATCCATTTCACCATTTCTACCGCTTCAGGTGAATTGTAGGCAACAGTTGTTCCATCCCACAGCTCTCCTCCATTCTGCCAGACAAGCGTCGGGAAGATGAACTGCTGCGGCCATAAGGTAGGTACAACATAGCCGAATACGCCTTTATCCTTATTGGTCAGCTTCGCTGTCGCCGCATCGAATTCCTCGCGATTGGTCGGCGGGCCTGCGACGCCTGCTTGCTCGAACAAATCCTTATTGTAATACATAACTAGCGGATGGATATCGAGCGGGATCGTATACCATTTGCCGTCGAGCGTAGCATACTCAACTGGCGCCTCAGCGAAATCACCTTTATTGATGCCTGCAGCAGATGCTAAATCATCAATTTGCTTTAATTGATCTTTGCTTGCGTATGTCGGCACTTGATCGACGTGCATAATCATCAGGTCTGGTCTTTCTTTACCCGTGCTGAGAGCTACGTCCAATTGTTTGTAATATTCGCCATTTGGCTGAATAACGAAATTAACTTTGTATTGATCCTGCGAGCTGTTGTATTTGTCCACGATTTTCTTCATAAACGGACCGTCAGAGCCAGAGAACGGCGACCAGAACAAAATGTTCGTCTTTTTCCCTCCACCTGTGTTTTTGCCTCCGCCAGTCGTTTCCTTGCCGCTGTTGCTGCCGCTGCAGCCTGCTGCAATTAATGCGATAATTGTAACCAGCATAAGCAGCATTGAAAATTTCTTGCTTGCTTTATTCATTTTTTGTCCCCCTAAAAAATGATGTTGGGTCGGCGCTTTGTCCTTCCTCTCTCATCATAAGCGGACGGCGTAGCCGGTCATATGTCACATTTATAGATCATGTGGACATATTTTTGGGTATACACTCTTAATCCAAAAAGCTGCTTTTGCTTAGACCAATCCTACTGGCGGTTTTACTTATTTGTCCGAAGGCGTATACTTAAGCTATAACGTATTAGGAGGTACATACTGTGAATTACGAAACTTATTTTCAGAATATGAGAGAGCAGCACCTGGATGAGTTGAAACAATTTTTAACCATACCAAGCATCTCGGCTTTGTCCAATCATAAGAACGATATGAACGAGGCTGCGCAATGGGTTGCTGCTAAACTAGAGAAGGCTGGTCTAGAAAATGTGGAAATTCACCCTACGGATGGGCATCCCATCATATATGCGGAGCATATTCATGCTCCAGGCAAGCCAACGGTACTTATCTACGGTCACTATGATGTGCAGCCTGTAGACCCGCTTCATCTCTGGGAGACCCCTCCATTCGAGCCTTCCATTCGCGATGGCAAGCTTTACGCAAGGGGAGCAACAGATGATAAAGGGCAAATGTTCCTCCATGTGAAGGCGGTTGAAGCTCTTTTGAGCCAAGAAAAAGCGCTGCCGGTAAATGTTAAATTTTGTATTGAAGGGGAAGAAGAAATTTCTAGCCCTAATCTTCCTGCCTTCATGAAAAACAATGGAGACAAGCTGGCAACAGACGTCGTACTCATATCAGACACTTCACTTCTCGCCAAAGGAAAGCCCGCAATCTCCACTGGCCTGCGCGGACTATGCTCGCTTGAAGTAACGATAACAACCGCTAATACTGATCTGCATTCAGGCACATTCGGCGGCGGCGTTCCCAACGCGCTTCACGCGCTGATTTCTCTGCTCAACTCTCTTCATGATGACAAAGGCCGGGTCGCTGTCGACGGTTTCTATGAGGGTGTTCCTGAGCTTTCTGCAGTTATGCGTGAGGAATTCAAAAAACAAAACCATAATGATGAGGAATTAAGAAAAAACCTCGGCCTCGATGCTTTATACGGAGAAGAAGGTTATTCTTTCGTTGAACGGACGGGAGCAAGACCGACGCTTGAACTGAACGGCGTATACGGCGGGTTTCAAGGCGAGGGTACAAAAACCGTTATTCCTAAGGAAGCACATGCCAAAATTACTTGCCGGCTTGTCGGAGATCAGGATCCTTCGAACGTATTGGATAAAATTGCAGCTCATCTTGAGTCCCATGTTCAATCAGGATCAAGGCTCATTATTAAGCGCGGCGAGAAGGCACGTGCATTCAATATGGACCCCTCTAATCCGATGCTTCAAAAAGCGGCTGATGCGTACGAGAAAGTGTACGGCACTCGAGCACTGTTCACGAAAGACGGCGGATCGATTCCAATTGTGGAAACTTTCTCACGTGTATTAGGCGCTCCTGTGGTGATGATGGGCTTTGGTCTCCCGGATGAGAATCTGCATGCCCCGAACGAACATTTCAATCTAGAGAATTTCGACAAAGGTCTGCTTACCATTGTTGAATTCTTAAAGCAGCTATAAGTAAATTAGGGACTGGGCTTCGCAAAAGTTGCGGCGCTCAGTCCCTTTCTTTACCAATCAGATTACTCCATTCATGCGCCTTTGCTAAATAATCTTTTCAACCATTTAGCCATTTCCAATCTATGTGTATAGACTAGAATCAAAAAGTTTCCCAACCAAACCCATAGGATGGCAGCCGAGAATGACCTCATTAAGATATAGACGGATAGGAGCAGCATACCGCATACAACCTGCAAGCCGTCTGCCTCTGTGGAAGTAGGCTTGTTTTTGTAGATCCAGCGGGACAAAGCAAGCATAAGCGCTAAAATAATAGCATAAGCGAGCGAAACCTCGAATGCTGTCAACGCACTCCATACCCCGAATGTGACAGCAATGGCCTTGCCGCCCTTCCCTTTTAGAAATGGTGAGAAGGCATGGCCCGCTATAGGGGCTATGGCAAGCGGAACGATAAAATAGCCTCCGCTATATCCACTTCTGATGAACAATAGCAGCGGAATATATCCTTTGCAAAAATCGAGCACAACGCCAGCAATACCTAGTTTATAACCTGATGCTTTCCATAGGTTTAGAGCACCCGGATTGCCGTCACCTATCGCTTTTAGGTTTTTTCGGCCCACTAAACCGAGCCAGTATGAGAACATGAGCGAACCCGATAGAAATGAACCCACAGTCATCAAAATAATCATTGATTCCGCTTGCCCCCCACTCGGACTTGCCTTCCTTTCCAGCTTACATGCCCCAGAAATACGACCTGATACATCGAATAAATCATAATAATGATAAAAAATAAGGAAGCTGCGATATGAAGAACAGGCATCATAATCCCAAATACACCTACATACTTAATGAAATAAAATAATTGAAGCATATACATAAGATAACCGACCAACAACGGCACAGCCCATGCAGAGTTTGCGAATATAAACACCGTTTCCGACATAAGGAGTCCCACTACCCAAATGGCTATGGGGGCTATTGTCCACGGACTCAGCGTGCCGGTACTTAAGACGGCGCCTTTACTAAAGCCTTCAATCTCACTTCGGATGCCCTGCGGATACATTCGGAATGAAACCAAGCCGTACCCGATAAAATTGGTGACCGGAATACCGGCTGCTATAAATTTCGATCCAAGAAACAAATCATCCAGCACTTCAGATTTGACGCTTTCATGACCATTAATTTTTTCGTAATCCTCTCGCAAGGCGAGTATACAGGACCCATATAAACCTTTCTTCGGATTCCCCTTTTCAAAAACCGATGTAAACGTGAATATGCCCAGCATATTCATAATTAGAGCAAGCTTCTCATACAGCTTCTCCGTATGATGGAAAGGAACAACCGATATAACCCCCTTCGACCGTTCTCTTGCTTTCATCAACGATGAAAGCGCGTTAGGCGCCAGTCTTATATCAGCATCCAGAAAGGCAAAAACATCTCCGGAAGCATGCAAATATCCATTCCATACAGCCCAGCTCTTACCTGTCCACCCTTGAGGCAGATTGCTGCCCGCAATAACGGTGACGCCATAGCTTTCCGCTATTTCTTTCGTCCGATCATTAGAAAAGTCATCGACAACAATAATTTCGAAGGGTTGAAAAGTTTGCGACTTGAGGGAATCGAGAAGATGAGGCAAATTGCATTCTTCATTTCTAGCAGGAATAATAACGGATAGTTTACGTAAACCCTGATAACATTCATGAGAGTTGATCAACGTATTTTTTCTGAACAGAACAAAACCAGAGATACATCCAACTAGCATTAGAATGATTATCCACATTTGCTGAACCCCCTTCATGTATGTATATATATGAGGGATTGGCATTTAATATATTCATTTCAAGAAGGTATGATCTCCTTAAAAAACATAAAAAGCCTGTTCCAAAAGGTCTTCGACCTCAGGAAACAGACTTTTCCATATAATGCGGATGATTGAACATACTCCTGAACCTCAAACTAAGACTCGTTCATTAGCCTTTAATAGCACCCTCAGTCAAGCCTTTCTCAATGAACCGTTGAATAAATAAATAGACAACCATAACTGGTATGACTGTAAGGGAGACTGCGCTCGCCATAAGTCCGAAATCTGTTCCGTACTGTGAGCTAATCTCATTTAATAAAGCGACAATTGGGCGCACATTCTCTTTATTCACAAATATTAAGGAAGAAAACAAATCATTATAAGACCACAAGAAAACGAAAATACTGGCTGATGCAAATACGGGCCTAGATACTGGCAAAAATATTTTCGTAAACATTTTATATCGGTCACAGCCGTCAATAAACGCTGCTTCCTCTAAATCCTTCGGAATGGTAGCCATAAATCCGGCAATAACTAATATAGCAAAAGCTAAATTACCAGAAGTATGAGGCAATATCAGTCCTAAGTAAGTATTCACCAATTTCCATTTGATCAGAAGCTCATAAACGGGAACAATTGTCGCGAATGTAGGGATTAATAAGGTAGCGACCAGCAGGGAATAAATGACATTCCTTCCGCGGAATCGAAATCTTGCGATCACATATGCGGCCAAGCCGCCAAATATTAAAACCAACAAAACTGTGCTAATGGACATAATCAAGCTGTTCATATAGCTATGTCCCATATTGATTCGATCAAAAGCTTTCTCATAATTCGTCATAACGGGATTCGACGCGAAGCGGAATGAATTGTTCATAACATCTCTAGACACTTTGAACGAGTTGTTCACTACCCAGAACAGCGGATAGATCGTTGTTAAAGCCCACAAGGATAAACAAATATAAACAAATATATCACTTGCTCCAAAACGTCTTTCTAATCTCGCCATTTTCTTCGTGCGTGTAACCCTATTTACTTGTTGCATTTGCAGCCCCCCTTCCCCCGTTAGTAAGTTACTTCTTCTTTTTTCAACAATCGATTCGTTAGAACCGACAACAGTACGCCGAAAACAACGATATAGACAGCTATTGTTGAACCGTAGCCAAAGTTCAAATCAATCATCGCTTTCTTGTACATATAAGTTCCTAGTACTTCCGTACCGTTCTGGCCCCTTGCCAAAATCCAAATAAAATCAAACACCTTCAGCGTACCGGTAATAGCCAATATGATTACAACCTTGATATCACTCATAATTAAAGGAATAGTTAGATAAACGGTTTTCTTAAATCCGGAAATGCCTTCTATCTTCGCCGCTTCGTAGAAATCCGAAGGAATTTTGGACATCGCGGTTAGGAACAAAATAAAATAAAAACCGACATAATGCCATACCGTTGGAACTGCGATCGCCTTCAACGCGCTTGTCTCACTCAGCCATAACACTTTATCCATCCCGAAATTGGACAGAGCGCTGTTCAATAAGCCGAATTGATAGTTGTAGATCAATACGAACATTAAACTGATTGCAGCGCCGGATATTACGATTGGGAAAAAGAACACCGTCCGGTAAAAGGCTTTCCCCCATTTAATGCTGTCAACCATAACAGCCAGCACTAATGCAAAACCGACTTGAAAAATGACAACATAAAGCATGATTTCTAACGTATTTAACGTTGCCGCACCGAGCAAATCATCCGAAAACATCCGTTTGTAATTTTCGAATCCAACGAATTTCTTCTCAAAAAATCCTTTTGTCCGGAAAAAGCTTAAATAAATACTTTTAAGAAAAGGATAGTAAATGAAAATTGACATTAAGACCGCAGCCGGAAACAAAAATAAAAATATATACTTCTTATCGCCCTTCATACTATCACCTACGGTGTGTTTTTTTTATAATGCTTGAAATGATTTCGCCGCCCCTGCTTCAGAGGGCGGCGAGTATCATTTGAGGTTTAATGAATTGCTGCTCTATTACTTATTTGCATCCTCGATTTTTTTAGCTGCCTCAAGAGCCTCTTTAGCTGTTTTCTCACCTGTTACAATCGGTTTAATAAAGGAGCGAATCGTAGTAAACGTTTCAGGCGACATTTTGCCGTCTACTGCCGAGCTGATCGAATTAGCCTTGGAAACCATTGCAAATCCATCCAGCGCAACTTGTGGTTGGCCTGTAATTTCTACATCAGCTGCAGGTGAACCGCCGTTTGATTGTGCGATCGTCTGAATGCTTGTTTTCGAAGTCAGATGTTTCAGCAAAGCAATTGCAGTATCTTTTTTCTTCGCATCGTCAAATGTTTTTTGGGCTAAATAGAAGCCTGAGCCGAAGCCGCCAACAATATCATTACCGCTTCCTTTGCCGCCAGGAACGACAGGGTATGGAATTACGGTTGAGTTATCTTTCACTTCAGGAGACATTCCGCCAATTGCCCAAGAGCCTTCAATTAGCATAGCTGCAAGACCTTCGTAATAGTAGTTTTGCGCCATTCCAAGATCAATTGTCGCTGCATCCTTAGGGAATGCGCCCAGCTCATAAAGCTTTTTCAAACCGTTTAATCCCAATTCCCAGTTTGGATCAATATCGCCTGTTAGCGCTTTCGATTGACTTTCTGGACCAGCAGCAGTTAAGATCGAATGCTCGATCAGGTAGTGAGATTGATCGAATGGTGCAGAGATTGGAATAATTCCTTTAGCCGCGAAAGCTTTAACAGCAGCTTCTAATTTATCCCAATCCGTTGGAAGCTCAATATTGTTATCTGCGAATAGCTTTTTGTTGACGAACATGCCTTCATAATATCCTGTTACAGGTATCGACATTATTTTCCCATCAGGCTGTTTGACCAGTTCTAGAACCGCTGGATTTATGCCATCTTTCCATGCCGAATCTGAATCCAGAATATCATTCAAAGGAACCACTTTGCCTGCGTTTACAAAACCTTCAGCGTCTTTGCCGATAAAGTAGAACGTCAGGTCAGCTTCATTGCCGCTGTTCATATCTGTGTTCACTTTTGTTCTGAAGCCGTCATCATTTGCGGACATGACATCATTATCAATCGTAACGTTCGGGTGGGCATCCGTAAATTGTTTGAGAACCTTCTCGAATGCTTCCTTAGCCGGGTCAGTACCGCCGAACGTTGAGAATACGCGCAGCTTAACTGGTTCAGGAGCAGGCTCTTTCGTCGCTTCCGTCGTCGGAGCATTTGTTTCTTTCGGAGCATTAGTAGCTGCACCTTTGTTACCATTGTTGCTACCGCAAGCGGACAAAATTAAAACGAAGACTAGCGATAATGCCATTAACATCTTAGATTTTTTTCCCATTTCTGTTAATCCCCCTCGAAATAAATTGGTTTTTTGATGCGTGCATCGTCGTGCTGTATCTAAAATTTTAGGGGATTTTTCGTGATGTTACAATGCTGTAAACCGCCAAAAAGGGGGCAAATAACTCTAGAAACGGGGATAAAATTGTGCAGATGATGCTTGTCTGGGGGTAAAAAAATACTATTAATATTTAACCTATATTTCCATTTGCTAGAGCCATTAAAAATAAAAATTTCACTTTCTGAGGTGAAGGCACATAATATATCGCATCAGGCAAAAGCCTATTTTATTAAATGAAGGGTTGGGAATCTTGTGTCGGTTTCTTATTTGGACTATACTTCACCATCCATACAGTTCTCGTATGATTTAAGCAATAACCCGTTTTTCAGAAAGGATAGCCAGAATTACATTAATACTCTTTCCATCCATCAGCTTAATACTTTAGGAAATGTATCTCTTCTTGATATCTTTCTTAGCACAGGAAACGTAATCGAGCCTCATACCCATCAGAATGCTACTGAATTGGTATATTGCATTTCAGGTGCGGCTGTTGTTTCCCTCATTAATCCGTTTACGAAAGAGCTTCTCAACTTCCCTATCCAGCCAGGCCAAGTGGCTAATGTGCCACAGGGATGGTGGCATTATGAAATTGCTTCCGTTGACAATACGCATTTATTAGCCATATTCGATGCTCCGATTCCGGAGTTCATAGGCGGTTCCGATCTATTGCGATTGACGCCAGCAAGTGTGTTCGCTCATACGTACTGCCTCAATGAAGCACTTGTTAAGGAAACGTTGGCTCCTATTACAGATACCGTCTTTATTGGACCGCCGAACAGCTGCCAATCCAATCAAGTGCAAAGCGCTCAAAGTAATGCCTCAGCTAATATGTCGTATACGAGTCAAGCATACTACAACCACGGGGATGCTCAGATGCGTCAACTCTATGATTTCCCGCAGCTGCAGCCTGTTATCGGCAATGGATGGCAATATAAATAAAAACCGCTATTTAAATTAAAAAGGACAGCCAATCGGCTGTCCTTTTGCATAGTTTTTCTTTACCCTAAGGCACTAACTCTTCGGCTGCTTCACAAATCCACCCTCGTATGCGGTAAATCGTTCATAATCATGACTAAGAGCTTCTCCAACCGGCTTCATCGTTTTCCGATCCATATGATAAATACCGAATGTATCGATCCAGTTGTTGTGATTGACATACCAATCATACATAATCCAGAAATCAATGCCGACAAGAAAGCCGTCAGCCCTTTGCTCAGCCTTGCCGTCATCAGAGATGACAGCCCGCTCCATTAATGCCTGAAGCGTTTCCTTGTAGGTTTTCAGCTGCTCCGACGCCATGGTATCCTGATCGGAGGACCAATGGCCAAACTCGGTATTCCATATTGGCTTGTTCGGCCAAAGCTCATGTGCCTTCTGAAGAAAATCCTTCGTGCCGTCATAATACGTGCTGCCGTGGAATATGCCGAAATACATCGTCCAGCCCGCCACATCCAGCGGCTCCATAGAAGCATCATGCGCACCTGGCTGATCTGCCGCCGCACTTTGAGTAGTAAGCCTTCCATCCGCATAATTGTTTTTCAAATCCGCGACGAGACGTTTGTTGTATACGGTACGAAGCTCAACTTCAATAGATTCGTTCTGCGTACTCCACATCAGAATGGAAGGACTGTTGTATTGGGAAAATATCATTTCCCTCCACATTTGATCGGAGAGCCGCTTCTGCTCCTGAGCCTCGAAATGCTCGCGCCTAAATTGCCAGAGCGGAATTTCGCTGACAGTCGCAAGTCCAAGCCGGTCCGTCAATATCGTTGTGTACACATGGTTCGGATAGTGTGCTGTTCTGACGAAATTGACAAACATGGATTGCCTCATCTGAACAAGGTCATCACGAATTTGATTCCAAGTAGCTGATCGTCCTGTATCCGGCCACTCTTCATGACGCGCAACGCCAGCGAGAAACGCCGGACGTCCGTTCAACAGCAAATTCGTCCCTTCCGTCGTTACGGTACGAATGCCGAACTGCGCAGCAAAGCGATCTACCGCTTCCGCCTGATCCCCCATTGTGACTGAAAATTCTGCTACGTACAGCTCAGGCTGCCAGAATGCCCATAATCGAGGAGCTTGGATTTGTACACTGGCTTCAAATACCTGAGTCTCAAAGGGAGCGAGTGCTGCTGTCCAGCTTAAATCACCGACCCATAATGCTTCATTTCCCTTGATATCCGCAGCGAGTGGAGAATTCAAGAATGCTTCTGAATGACAATCCGCATCAAAAATATGTCCGCGAACGATCGCCTCCATTGCCTCAGAGCCGCGATTTTCTAGTACTACACTAAATTTCACTCGTCCCTCTATGTCGAGCGGCACGATATTAACTCTCGGTACGTGACATATAGAAGCACCGCTAATATATAAGTCATGTATCACGCCGGTGTAATTAAAGAAGTCTGTTCCCGGCGTAGCTGGTATAATATCGTCCCGACTGCCCCAAGGCGGATTATCAATTCGAAGCGCAATCGTGTTTAACTCGCCAATTTTTACAAAAGGAGTCAAATCGAGAGCAAACGGCGTAAATCCACCCTCATGGTAGCCGACCCAGTGTCCATTCACCCATACATCGGCTACATAGCTGATCGCAAGCGCATGCAGCGTAACCGACTTATTCAGCCATTCTGAACCCAGCGTGAATGAACGACGATACCACACACCATCTTCGTACGTTTCGCTTGAGTTCGGTTCCTCTTTCCCGCGAATCTCATTTTCTGGAAACGGCAGCTGGCGCTGCGCCCAAGTTGAATCATCAAATGCCGCATCGATACGTCCGCCGGCTTCCATACGCACACGTTCAAACCATTCGTCATTACGCTGAGACAACGAGAAATCATGATCCGCAGCAAATCTTTCCTTCTTCCAAACACCTTTCAAGTCAAGCTTCAAACGCTGCTGCGCATCAAAAGACGGTACGGGAATGCCATTCTGAAAAGGGACTGTCACTCCGTTTACTTTACGCAATTCCATCGTCGTTTGAATCATGTTCTTCTTTTCCTGCTGTACCAAACGATGATCCATTGTATATTCCTCCAATTATGATAAAAGCTCTATTTGGCAGTATCGTTATTGAAATCATAATTGCCGTTATCAGGCCGATACACTCGAACATACTCAAGCTCGAACGTTTGCGGGAAAACCGTTGTTTCATCCGGATATCCAGGCCAATTGCCGCCAACCGCCAAGTTCAGCTGCAAGAAAAAAGAACGGTCGAAAGGCGCTGGAAATGGTTCGTTGTCAGAAGCTTCATTGTTGCGCATGAACCATTTGGATGTCCGATAATACTCCTTGTCATCGACATACCATCTCATCTCGGTTGGCGTCCATTCCAGAGCAAAATCATGGAAGGCTTCTGCGAACGTCCCTTCTGACAGACTCATTTGGCCCCCTTCATAGAAATGCGGATTACCCATATGCAAGGTGCCATGCACCTGTTTCGGCTCATGCCCAAGATATTCCATAATGTCAATCTCGCCGCAGCTCGGCCATCCGCCGTATTTCTGCATATCGGTCGGCATCATCCATATGGCAGGCCACATCCCTTTGCCAAGCGGCATTTTAGCACGGAATTCAAACCTCCCGTACGTCCAATCCGCAAGCCCCTCCGTGATCAGCTTCGCTGAAGTATACGGCTTACCGCCATGCTCCTGCTTCAACGCTTTAATGACCAGCTTTCCATCCTCAATATAGGAGTTAGCTGCATCATTCGTATAAAATTGGTCTTCATTATTGCCGAATCCTGACCCTCCGGTTATATGCTTCCATTTCGTCAGGTCGATTTCTTTGCCGTCAAACTCATCGTTCCATACCAGCTTCCAACCGTTCTTCTCCTGTGGAACTTCGATCTTAGTTTCCATACTGCACCCCATCATTAATAGAATAATTACGGTAATCGTACACCCTGCATATCCGAGCCTCTTCATTCGCGCTCCCCTCTTACTCACCGGTAATACCAGCCCGGTCAACGCCTTCCACAAACCAGCGCTGCAGCACAAAGTACAAAATAAGCAGCGGAGCAATGGTTAGAATCGTTCCGGCCAACTTGATGGCTTCGTTCAGCTGGCTGCCAGGACTGCCTGGAGGATACACTTTGTTATAGCTGTCTGTAAATTTTTGGAGTTCCAGCGGTAATATCGTCAGTTCATTTCCGAAATAGAGTCCAGCTAAATACGTTTCATTCCAGTACCAGACAAATGAGAACAAAAAGACAATAATAATCGCAGGCACGGCCATAGGAACCGCAACACGGTAAAAGATTTTGAAGCTGCCCGCGCCATCGATTTCAGCAGCCTCCTCCAGCACATCCGGCATGCTTCTAAAAAACTGATAAAAAATAAGGATGAATAGTGCACTCTTTAATCCTTGGCCGAGAATGGCCGGATAAATAAACGTCTCCAGCGAACCGAGCAAACCATACTGTTTAAATAGAAGGTAAGTCGGCATCATCGTAATTTGCGGCGGGATAACGAAAGTGATCAGCATTAATACGAATAAAATTTTCTTGCATGGAAACTCGAACCTCGCGAAGCCATATCCGATAATGCCAGCCGATATCGTCTGCAGCAAAGCGGGAAGCCCCGCAACCATAATGGTTTGCATGAGCGTGTCTCGGTAATGGAGCACGTTCAACGCTCTCGAGTAGTTCTCTACATACAACGTCGATGGAATCCATTTGATCATCGAGTTGACCAAATCATCCAGACTCATAAAGCTGTTGACCAGCATGAACAGCATCGGATACAAATAGACAAATCCGATCGCGATCAGAAGGAGATAAACTACAGCCTTGAACACAAATCCGTCGTTTTCTCCCATACCGAACAACAGCTTACGGACTTTGTTCGCAGCGACTAACGTCTGTTTTTTCCACATGCAGCTCTCCTCCTTATCGTTTCTTCATTCTGAGTACACCGGTCCAAAGCGCAAGCATAAGCATAATAATAATGAAATAAATCCATGCTATTGCGGTTGCGTATCCGAACCCAGTAATAGTGCTGAACATATTATTTTTGATGAGTAAAATAATTTCATTTAGAGCAAACGTCGATACATAAACGATCGTATAGATCACATTGACGATAACGAGCGGCATAAGCACAGGCAGCGTTACTTTCCAGAAAGATTCCCATGGTGACGCACCGTCAATCCGAGCCGCCTCGTACATCGACCGATCTACCTTCTGCAGGCCTGCCAAGAATATAAGAATCTGAACGCCAGAGAACCACAAAACCATAATGATCTGCTTGAACAGATACAGAATAGGTTCAGCTAATATCGGACTTAGGCTGCTTTCAATCAGAGTAAACATGCCGTACTGCTCAATATTCGGGATCGATGACGCTCCCTGGCTAAGCAGTTCATTAATAACCGGTCCACTAGTAATGATTACAGGCAGGAAAAATATCGTCCTAAACATCCCGCGAAACTTAATCTTCTGATTAATAAGAAGAGCAATAATTAGGGAGAAAACGATAATGACCGGCACGTTAAGCACCATTTCCATCAAATAATTCAGCAGCTTCTCTACAAATACCGGGTCGGAAAAAAATGCGTAATTGAAATTATCGAATCCGACATATTTCGTCTTCACTCCGACTGGCGTGATTTTCACCTGATGGAAACTAAGAAACAAAGAATATAGCATAGGATACAAAGTGAAAATGAGAAATCCGACGATCCACGGTGAGACAAATGCAACTCCGATGACTGCCTTCCTGCGCTTGTTTGATATTTTTAGCTTGGCCATCAGCGGTTCACCTCTTTTACTTGAAAGCCTTTTGCCGGTACGCTAATGCCTTCCCATTGATAATCACGGCTCGTATAATTGACGAGCACTTCAATTCCGTTATCATACGTAACTTTCACAATGCCGTCGCTCAGTCGCTCATGGTTTTGCATCTTTGCACCGATTGTCGGCTGCAGCGCTTCGTTCAGAATACGATAGGTATCCGTCATCGATTCGCTCCAATCTGCATAAGCGGACGTGTAGACATCATTGGAATTCGTATGCTTCAGCTTGTAGGAAGTCTCATACGTTAAATAATAGGACGGATACGAAGCTGTTTCGATCATACGCAGCAGACTTGCCTGCGGATTGGCGAAGAAGTTGCTGTAAGGAGCAAAATAATCCTTGTAGCCCTTCAGCACCATTTGCACAAACGGCACGGTCTCACTAATATAAATGTATTGCGATGTATCCATTGGAACGTCTAGCACGCGATCCGCAAAAGGAAGCATATAATCATTTGGCCTATACATCAGTATCGAAGGCATCGTTTCCGAGAGCGTTTGCATGGACGCTTTATACGTTTCCGCTGTTTGGCTGCGGCTTGACGAGCCATTGCTTGTCATCTCGGAGAAGAGAACAGAACCGGTCGTATCTACCGCAATTCCGGAAATATTCTGTTCCGCATACAGCTTCGCATTTTGCTTAACAAGACTGCTAGTCGTTTCTGCTGATAAATAGTACAGCGTTTTGTATACTTCATCATAGGTCGGTATCGTCAAAATTGACTTATCGATTTTTTTGGCTGCATGTGATCGGACAGAAAATCGTTTAGACCCTTCATTGCCGATTGTAAAATCACTGTACAAATAAAGAGGGGTGCCTATTTCATTGAGCGATGCAGCGAGTCGCTGGAAATCCTTCTTGGAGCCCAGCGCCGTCTCGTACTTAACTGGCGAAGGACTTGTTCCCGAATAACCGCCTTCATTCCAGCCCTTGTAGACGACATTCACATTGTCAATTCCATTAGTCCTCATGTCCTCCAGCATTTTTTCCAATTGTCCAACTGTGGTCATTGGAATAAGTCGCTTCGATAACATTCCATTTTCTGTATCGGCTCCAAGAACATCCATTTGCATAGGAATCTTTGCATCTGCGTCTTCGTTTTTCCTCGCAAGGATAGACTTCTCTTCCAGATAGGCTTGATACGTCTTAGCCATTCCAACATAGCTTGCGTCCTTACCGCTTAGGAACGTATAACGAATTCCAATATCCTCTGGGTTACGAGACTTCTCATATACGATGATACCGCCAAGCGATCGACTCGTCGGTTGAAGATAAGATTCCCGCGATAGAAACTGTGCAGTTGTCCAGTTATACGGCGTATTCACACCATTCGGATACGCAACTATCTTCGCGTTATATTGGCCGTTCTCTACAATTCCGAATAGTCCGTTTCCTCCTTCGCCGTGCACGATACCGAATACAGGGTATTGCACGGTAAGCGGCGGATTAGTGAATATACCACGGTTAACGCTCTCAATTCCTTCGTTAATGCCATAAATTTTCGCTTCGAAAGGGATTTTGAACTTCCCCTTATTGTCCGCAAGCCGGATCAATGCCCCTGAACCATCTGGAATGAACATATACCCTTCTTTTTCTCCAGCCTTGGTTGCACCGAGAAACGGATATACAAAAACAGAACCCAGTTTCTTATTATTTCCTTCCATTATGCTTTGCTGTGGAATACGGACAACCAATTGATCCTGCTCAAGCATGACGAAGAGCTCCATCCCGATTTGGAGATCGTTTAGACGGATAATGGCTTTAAATCCATTATCAAGAGTTTCGAATGTGATAGATTTGTTTGCTTGCGAGACAATATCTGTCCGTATCGCATTAGGTTTGTTTTCTTGAAAATATTCTAATGACAATCCAGATGCCATAAAGTTTCTCCAAGATTCATTAGAGTCAGAGTCTATGATCTCTGAGGACCACACATAGCCCGAGCTTTTGTCCATCACTTGAATAGACAAGCTTTCTTCCTTGAGCCATAGCTCCAGTCGATTATTGTCTGCCACCTTGCGATATTCAGGCGATAGCTTCGCCCCCGTCGCCTCTTTCTCAGAAAACGCTGTCTGAAGCTCAGCATCTGAAATCGAATTTATACCCTTATTAGAACGAGCGTTACCGAACAACAGTAAATACACTACGGCAATAGCTGCTAATAGGATGCCGGCGGTTGCAACAGATCTTATCCAATTAGAGTTCCGCACGAACCATCAGCTCCCGTATAACAGAGTAAACAAAATCAAACACTTGATCGAGCAGTACATAAATAATAAATACGACTAGGCTTAAGATCAGCATACCGAATAATGTAATTAGAATATTGCCTATCGTTTCACGGACAGTGTAATCGTGGATTTCCTTCACCATAATAAATAGGAGCACCGCACACCAAACGATTATAATCGTATTGGCGAAGCTGTACAGGAAAGCATCATTGTTTGTAAGTACATTCGAAACGATGACGATAAACGGACTGAATACCAAGTAGGGTGCCATCGCATAAATCGTACCTTTGAACACCTCGGAAAATTTGCCTTCGCCTTCATTTATTGTACTTACCAAGTAGTTAGCGATAATCCAAAGCGCAATCGGAGCAAATACTATTCCAATTTCCTTTAATAGGATCAAGCTGGACGGCTCTACATTGTTGAATATAAAGCCCGTGTAATACAACGCAAACACATATTCTACGAAGAAGAGTGCATAGAAGAAAGCTGCGGACCAATGTGATGCCTTCTGCTCTTCCTTAATGCCATAAAAACCTTCAAAAGGATTTTTAATAAACCGGAATATAAACCGTATTTGACGAATAAACGTTGTTGATAAAATCTGATTCTTAATTCGATGTAAAGAATCAAACATACCGGTTTTTCGTTGCAGCCAGCGCAGCAGCAGTCGCAGCAAGAACAGTACGATCACGATGTAAATGACATAGATCAAATTGTTTTGGAGCCAGCTATTGCGAACTTCCCAGAAAGCATTTGAGTAGCCTTCCTTGTCATTTGCAATAACATATTCCTCGATCGCTTCCGTATATAATTGCTGTTTGTAGTAAGCATCTGCCAGTCCTTTATGTGCCAAGTCAAACAAATTATTTCTTTTCAACACTTGACTCCATGGCTCTCGGCTCTTGACGTAATGCCCTTCCTTATATAGCTCAAGCGCATGGTGCACCATGCTTGTGAACTCGGTAGGCTCGAATACTTGGATATTATTCCGTTCTTTATCGACAACATAAATGTTCTCACGTGAATCAACAGCAATGCCAGACGCATTTATGAACATGCCGACCCGCGACTTCCCATCATCGGGCGCCCCAAATGAGAACAATAAATTGCCTTCCGTGTCGAATTCGAAAATAATGCCATTTTGACTAATTGTATAAATATTTCCGCTTTTTGAAATGAATAAGTCCGTATAAAGCGGATGAAACGTCATATCCGTTGGCAATAGATTAAAGCCGGAAATGTTTAAGCGTTTGACAGAACTTCCATCATTGCCTTGGGTTATGGTATAGATTAACCCCTTCTCATCAATATCGATGCTTGTGGGTGAAGGCGGCACGTTCTTGAACAGCTTTGCTCTCTGTGCATCGGTAAAGAAGAAGCGCTCCAGCATAACACGTAAATTCGCCTGCGATTCGTTGCTGCCGAAATATCCGAGAAAGTCGCCATACGAGCTCATTTGAATGACTCCGTTCGTCGATCCCTCGCTTATGATATATACGTTCCCGCGCTTATCTACCGTTACTTTCATTGGTTTGAATGGATTGTTCTTTCCAAAGAGCGGAGAATCCGGCCTTACAAACGTTTGCTTCACTTCATTATCAGCACCAAATTTTACAACTTGGCTGATTCCGCTGTCTGCTACATACACATTGCCCTGATGATCAACGAACACACCCGTCGGCATCTTCAAGACATCTTCCCCAATAATTTGAATCAAATGTCCTTCCTCATCAATGACGACGATGCGATGGTTGTTCGTGTCTGCAACGTAAATACGGTTAAGCGCATCAATATAAATATCGGAAGGCCCGGAAAAATCAAGATCGCCGACCTTCTCGATTGATTTCGAAGGATGATAAGCATCCTGAGTTCGAACAAAATGCCTGTTATGGTCTTCCGTATAGGTCTTGTAAGGCGCCTCCGCCAACACCAGGGTTGAGGAATCAAGCCATAGGAAGACGACCAGAACAAGCAACAAGACCTTGCCGTTAATGTTCTTCATGGGAGTCTCCTCTATTTCAGTCCTGAATGCGCCATTGTGTTCATCACTTTACTTTGCAGCAATATAAAAATAACGAGGTTAGGAACAAACATAAGCAGAGATGCTGCCGCCGACATGCCTTGACCTGCAATCGTATTGCCAGATCCCGATGCGACCGAGCTCATAAAGAAAGACAATGTCTTCAAGCTCTCATCGTTGACATAGTAATTGGAAGTCTCAATATTGTTCCAAACAGCCTGAAAGGCTAGAATCGCAACTGTTGCAAGTGCCGGCTTGATGACTGGTACAATGACCTTTCGGAATACAGTGAATTCGCTTGCCCCATCCATTATCGCGGCTTCTTTAAGCTCTTCAGGCACTTGATCAATGAACTGCTTGAGCAAGAATAGCCCTATCGGCATCGCCAGCAGCGGCAATATATGAGCAAAATAGGTATCCAGCAAGCCAGTTTGATCTACGACCAAATACCGTGGAATTTGTACGGCGATGGGCACGAACATTAGGGCAAGCGTGTTAATCTCAAACATCGCCTTGCGCAGCTTAAATTTCATCTTCGCCATCGCATATGCAGCCAAAGCACTTATAAATACCGATAGAAACATGACCGAGACTGTTACTAAAAGGCTGTTGAAAATAAACCGGCTGAACGGAATACCGGAGGTTGACGTCGTAACAAATAAATCTCTAAAATTATCAAACGTCGGCTGCTGCACGAGAAAGCGCGGCGGGAATGCAAACAGCTCATCAATTGGCTTGAAAGCATGAGATATAATAAATACAATCGGCAGCATCATAAAAAATGCCAAAGGAATGAGAACGGCATAAAACTTCAACTGGCTCGTGTGGAATTTGGATGGATTTACTTTAGTACCTTGATAAGACAAGCTTGCACCCCCTACTCTTTCTCACCGAATAATTTCCATGAAAGCTTTGAAAGCATATATACACCTATGAGCAGAACAACTGATATGGCGCTTGCATATCCCATCTCATATCGAATCAGACCATAATCTGCAATGTGGTTGACGATCAATTGTCCAGCGTACTGAGGTGTCGGATTTCCTCCTGAGAGCTGAACCCCGATTTCTCCGGCTTGGAAGGTCGTAACGACCGCCATAACCGCGCCGAACAGCATCTGCGGCTTCATCGATGGAATAGTAATATAAATAATTTCCTGGAATCGATTCTGAATCCCATCGATATATCCAGCTTCATAAATCGTTTGGTCAATGTTCAGAACTCCGGCTAACATCGCAAGGAATCCTACGCCCATGCTGCTCCAAAGCGACACGATGATCATAATGGTCATCAAATATTCCGGAGATTGCAGCCACTGAATAGGGGCATTGATCAGCCCTAAATTAAGCAGCAATGAGTTAATATATCCCGCCTGATCGCCGCTGAAAATGATCGTCCAGACGACAGACATCGCTACGCCCATCGTCATGGAAGGAGAATAAATAATGAGTGCGAGAACGGTCCGCGGCTTGCTAGGGATTTGCGCCAGCATCCACGCGAGCAGGAAGGATATAATATACCCCCCCGGACCTACGATCAAAGCAAACTTAATCGTGTTGGGCAGAACATTTTGCATAAAAATTTCATCATGAGTAAGCAGATCGATATAGTTTTTGAATCCGATCCACACCGGTGCCTCTACCGTATTAAAGTAAGTAAGGGAGAGAGCTGCTGCCACCAATACGGGGATAATGATGAACGTGCCGAACATTAAAATATAAGGCGTCAGAAATAGATAAGCTTCATTCCATCTGCGTGTCTTCATTTTCGCTCAACCCACTTGTCTATCGTTGTTATGGTCGGAACCGGATACGGCTTGATCATTTTGCCTTTTGCATAATAACCGAATTCTTCCATTTTGCGCAGTATTTCACGATTCGTTCTGACCACCGCATCATCAATGGCCGTTCGCGGATTGTCTCCGTTAAACACGACTCGGTTCCATACATTGCTAATTTCCCTCTCAACCATGTAAGCGCCTGGAACGCGAGAAGCTTCTCTCACCCATTCGAATTGTTCAGAAATAATCTTCTTATCTTCTTCCGGCCAAGGAACCTGCTCGAGCGCCTCAAGATTTGCTGTGTTCCACATAAATGTCATACCATAGGTAGTCTGCATGAGATTCGCAAATTCAACCTGAACGGGAGTAGATAACCACCAATCAAGAAACTGCCAGGATTGCTCCGCATATTTGGTTCCTTCAAAAATCATCCCTGTTTGCCCGCCTGACGGCGCCCATCTCGCTACAGTTCCATCCGGCTTCTCCACACCTGGGTGCAGTGCAATCTTCCACGTGTTGGCGATTTCTGGTGCAGCTGCCTTCAATTGAATGTACGTATTAAAGTCAGATATGCCAATCGGCATCGTACCATAACGGAAATGATGGTAGAAATTAGGTACGTCCTGCGGCAAATTATAAATCGTAAATAAATCGGTCATAAATTTCATGCCTTCAAGCGCATGCTCGCTATCGATTGCCGTGTTCATTCCGCTCTCATCAAACAATTCTCCGTCAAACTGATAAATAAACGGTGTCGTTGCATTAAATGGCTTGAAGCCCTTGTATAGAGCGAGAGGCTCGTAGAAATTCATACCGAGCCGCTGCAGCTCAGGCAGCATTTCTACTACCTCCTCCCAAGTATCCGGTGGGGTCAGCTTGAGAGAATCCAAAATGTCCTTACGATAAAACAGTACCCAGAAATTTTGTGTTTCCGGCAATGCGTATACGCCATCCTCGAACGAGAATGGAATAATAGCTCCTTTAGAGAATCGCTTGATTGTCTCCTCATAACCTTTGAATTGCCGCAGATCCATAGCGGCATTTCGAATAGCCAGCTCATAAGGGATCCAGTTGCTTACCCCTAGTGCGACATCAGGTTGACGATTGGATGCATTAGCGAGTACGAGCTTATTTTCATCCGGCATAATAGACAACTTGACCGCGATACCCGATTGCGGCGTGAACTGCTCATCAATCATTTTCTGCATGAGCTCAACGAACGGTCTTGGTCGATTGACCCAAACCTCCAGCTCACCATTTATTTTGTTCGAGCTTGAATAGGATTGTTTCGTAAAAGATAAGAAAAAGCGTTTAACGGTTTCCCACAGCTTTTCAAAAAAACCTGCATTGGGAGAAGGGAGCTTCCCTTCCTGAAAAACATAAATACGATCAAGTGCAAGAGGTGACTTCGAAATGCTCTGCAAAAGCGTACCAAGCAATTGAGATGCAGACGCTGACCCCTCAGAAAACAGATTTAAACGATTGGGTAATTCATTCGGGTCTTTCGCCAGCGATCGCAATTGCTTAGAAGCCAACTTCAGATTGACGACTTCACCGATCTCTTTCACCTTCGGATTAAGCGCACTGATCTCCACAAAGTGTTGATCAAGATCATCCGCAAAGCCTTCAAGCTGTTGTTTGATATCTGGCATATATTCAACAAGATTCCAGTCACGGTACAAATCCAGCTTATTGCCAGTCAGCTTCTTAATTTCAAGTGTCATTCGGCTGATCTCTTTCATTTTCATGAAGATATCCTCAGCCAGAGAACGCATGTTGGATAAGTTAACTGTCATGCTTAACGTATGCTTGCCCTTTGTCATATAAAATTGATAGGGCTTCCCTTCGCTGCCTAGCGTTTCATTTCGCCATTTCTTCGTGTAAGGGAATGCATAATTGTCCACCTCACGGAAAGGTACCACTCCATCCAGCTCAATTCTGCGAAATGCAGGTAAATCATATTGCTTATCTTGCAAATATTTAATAGAAATATGATAATACCCGTCCTGAGGAACATCCAGCTCCCAAGTTAGCGATTGTCCGCCTTCTTCATAGGATCCCGCTTCTATCATATTGAGCAGAAGCTTACTTGTGTCGTAGGGTGTTACTTTGCTGTCACGCGACGAAGCAGCTCGAATAGATGAATCGTTCTTATACAGCAACTGCTCTGCTTCTGTTATGAGCAGCGTGTCAATGCGCTTGGCGCCTTCTTCTTCCGCAGGGAATCTCTTTAAATAATCTTCATACGTTTCTATTTGGGCAGGAGCTTCTACTCTAATGTTGCCAAGCAGCAATTCACCCCTGGTATTGACTAATGTAACGGTGTTTAAGCCTTTCTCTAATTTGAACTTTAAAGGCTCCATATGAAAATAACTAGAATCCATCGCATATACTGTCTGCCAGTGCTTCACTTTCTGAGATCGCGGCAGCAGCTCATTGCCGTATCGATCCCATTTCTCTGCGAGAGGCTTATTCTCCCAATTGCTCGGAAACAATAGATTGCGGCTTTCATAAAACTGATATTGTCCATTTATTTGCAAATAGCCCTCCGTGGGCAATATGCTCTCATCCAGCATGTAATAATCGAAAGCAAGCTGATATAAACCCGTTTGATCAACGTTTATATCAAATGTAATTTTCGCGTCTTTAGACCAACGCAATGTTTCTTGGTTATAATCGAAGCTGTCCTGCTGGGAAACAATTAAACCTTTGTTCTCCTTATTCTGAGAGGGTGAAACGGTAATGCTTGTGTTTGGAATGATGGGAACCTCGGACCACTCTTGAAGCTTCTCTGAATAGGTATGCTCTAATAGATTAAGCGAATCCGCTGAAGCTTCTGCCTGGGGCGCCGCCGCTTGATTCGTTTCCGCTTGTACTTGCTGCCCCTGAAAGCCGCTAACAAGAAGAGCTGTAATCATCAAGCATATCAACAATGTTCGATACGTTTTTTTCATGGTCTCTTCCCTGCCTATACATCTTTAATGCCGCAGATGCGAAAGAGAAGAATGCTTCTTCCGCATCTGCGGTCAATCGTTTTATTGGTTTAATCTTTGCAACGCTTGACTTACGAACTCATTCGCTTTGTCTTCCATCTCTTGTGCTTTATCAGCTGGTTTCAACTCGCCCGTTTCGAATTTCTCAAATATTTTCTGTTCATCCGATGCCCAGGCGCTAAATTCTCTCCAGCCCGGAAGTACTTTGTTGTAATCGGGAACTGCATCGCCTAGCAGGCCAATCGCAGCTATCGCACCACCCAGCTTCAGCTCGCCTTTCAGCTTTTCCCATACGTCAGGGAAGTCAGCAACCGGGAATTTATCGATGTTCATATCTAATTCCTTGCTAAGCTCCAGACGCTTCAACCATCCTGCTTTGCTCCATGACATAAACTTCATTAGCTCATAAGCCGCTTCTGGATGCTTCGTCGTGGAAGAAACACCGATATAATCAAGAATGACTGGCATCCTCTGACCGGCATTACCGGCTGGGTATGGATAGAAATCAACTTCGCCTGCACCGGATTTCTCCATTTCAGGCGGTAAGGAGTTCATATTCCAAGAACCATCAATACCAAATGCAACGTGGCCTTTCTGCAGTGTCCATGCATTTTCATCGCCAAATACTTTAATTTTCTCTTCTTTAGTCATATGCTCTTCGACTTTCAATCTGCGAAGTTCAAGCTTCTGATTGTATCCATCAATCCATTGTTGGTTAGTGAAATGAAATTTCTCACCATCAAATGTGTTGTAGCCTAAAGAACTATCATTCGCCATCGGCCAATGCTCATTAAAGGCCAGGTTGCCCCACGGGCCGCCTATACCATAAATATAATCGGTAGGCTTGGAAACCTTCTTAGCAATATCGATCATCTCTGTGATGGTCCAATCATAACCTGGCAGTGGAATGTTGTTTTTCTCCAGCAGCGTTTTATTCACATAAACGCCCATAATGAACTGGAAGGTAGGCGATGCTAGGCGCTTGCCGCCATATACGGCTTGCTTCGCGATATTCGGATAAATCGCTTGGGCTTCATCATCTTTTTCCCAATAAGGATTCAGATCAAGCAGCCATTCGTTCTCTACACCTACAGGTACGCTCTCTAACCAGAATACGTCAGGCAAATTGCCTGCACTTGCTGCGGATGTCAATGCATCAGTCCACGGCCAGTTAATGGATTCGTCCTTCTCAACTGTAATATTCGGGTATTTGTCCATGAAGGCTTTCATCATTTCGCCTTCCATCTTCGGGTCTTCCCAGCTTGCGAATTTTAGCGTAAACTTCTCTGTTTGCCAGGAAGGCTGCTCTTCTACTTTCGCAGAATCATTTGTTGGTTTGTTTGTAGAAGCCGTATTGGTTTCTACGTTATTCTTGTTGTTTCCACCGGAACAGGCGGCTAATACAGATACGACTAACGATAAAACCAGTAATAATGAAAACATTTTCCTACTGTTCATCTCACTATCCCCTTTTTTCGAATGATGTATCGATACACTTGCATGTACCTAAAATTGGGCCTTGATTATGGAATCGATTTCATAAGTGGATGCTAATAATTACGAAATTATATTCGTATATGTAATTACATTATTATTAACACTTGAAATCGATTTCATTTTATTAAAAAAGAGTTTTCATCATCGATAATTATGATTACACTCTCCTATAATTAGAAGAAGCACGTATACATAACTGCGAATCTACAACGACAAGGCGCTCATCATCATCCGACATCTCGCCATTGATTTTCTTGATTAGCATTTCCGCGGCGAAATAACCCATCTCAATCTTTAGTTGATTAACCGTACTAAGCGGAGGAACCAGATACCTGGAGACCCGTTCATTATCTACACCAAAAACAGCCAAATCCTCAGGAATTCTTATATTAGCTTCTCTGCACGCTTCATAAATGCCTAATGCCATCTCATCATTCGCTGAGAATACAGCCGTAAATGTGTGCCCAGCATCCCAAAGCCGTTTAATGGCTGAGTACCCGCTTTTTTTGTAGAAGCCACCATTCTCCACAAACTCAGGCCGATATGGAATACCGTGTTTCTCTAATCCCCTTATGTAGCCTTCAAGACGGTCTCGGCTGTCAATCGCATTGTCATAGCCGCTAATAAATGCAATTTCTCTGTGTCCCTGCTCGATGAGATGCTCAACGACTTGCATGGCCACATCTGTCGTATTCGTTTGGACGTTAAAGATTTTGGGATCTTCAATACTGCGTCCGATTGCTCCGATAACATATCCGCGTTCGACCAATTCCATAACGACCGGTTTGGACAATAAGGACTCAATCAGAATCATGCCGTCTACCGTCTTGTTCGTTAACAATTGAAGGTATTCGAGCTCGATTTCTTTGTTGTTTTGCGTATCACAAATAATAACTTTAAACTTCTCAGCATGCGCTTTATTCTGAATTCCCTTCACTATATTGGAGTAGTATGCAACCATAATATCCGGAACAATTATTCCAATGGTGAACGTTTTTTGCTGACGTAGATTTTTGGCTGCAGCATTAGGGACATAGTTCAATTGTTCGATGACCTTTAGAACCTTTTCCCTCGTTTTACTCTTAACCAACGGGTTATTGTTCAACACCCTGGAGACGGTAGTTGGTGATACTTTAGCCGCTTTAGCTACATCTACGATATTAAAATCCATTACAATCGACCTTTTCAATAAATTTTGTAGGAACTATTATATAAAGCGCTTTCTTTTTGCTAATTAATAATATAGCAAAAAATGAAATCGATTTCAATAACTTTATTAAAAAATTATTCCATAATAGGAAACATCCCCGCTCTACTCATTCCAAGGAAAGCCGCCAATGATCGTTGCGGTTGAAAATACGCGGAAGAGGCTGAGGCTCCTCTCCCGCTGATACCTTGTTTCACCTATATTTTTTTGCGGTATTCATGGGGGGACATGCCTGAGAAAGCACGGAATAACTTATTGAAATAACTGGAATGATCATAAGCAAGCTCTTGAGCAATCGAATCTATGCTCTGATTCGATTGATCAAGCAGCTCCTTTGCTTTTTCCATTTTTCTTTTGGTTACAAACTCAACAAAGGTTTCCCCTGTTTCTTTTTTGAAGATGCGGCTGAAGTGAGTCGGGTTAAGGTTTAGTCTTCTAGCCATTTCATCCATTGAGATTTTTTCATTGATATGTTTTATTACATATCGCTGCGCTTCCGCGACCTCTCTGCGAACAGAATGATCTTTATCCGCGCCAATAGAATTCATTTTCTCCACCAAGAATAGGAATAGCCAATCTTTCAGATGATTCAACGTGTCTATATCATATATTTTCTGCTGCAGCAGCTCAGAACTATAATTCGTCAGAAAATGATGGATAGCCGAGTACTTCAACTCCATATCCGAAACGATCTTCAATACCCAGCCGCGCACCGAATCTACCGGATATTTTTGTACATCAATATGCTTGAACCATTTCTCGATCATACTCCTCAGAAGGTCGGCATTCTCGGATTGAATCGCTTTTTTCATATCGTTTGCTGCTTCAATATAATGAATGAATAATTCCTCATCCGTGGTGTTCATTTGCTGCACTTTTTGAATTTGCATTTCTCCTGAATAGAATCGAAGTGTTTTTGTCGTTTGCAACGCATTTATCTGCTTCTTTAGCGTTATCATTGAATCAAAGCCTTCACCCAGATAAAAGGAGATACCGATTTTGATGTTGCGAAGGAACATTTTTTGAGCCTCACGCAATTCTTCCGTAATTCTGTCCATAATATTGAATTTAAGCGTCTTAGGGAACGGATAAAGAATGTAATAAGTTCTTTCATCAAAAGTCAGTACGATATGGTCTGCCAGTTGCACTGATTCATTCAATGCATTTTCTACTACAAACCGAACCTGATTAGCACCTCCAAATCGAGATTCTATATCCGAAAACCGTTCAAGCTTGCAAAGTACCGGCAAATAGCGGCAGCCTCCCATGATATGAATGCCTAAGCCCTCAGCTCTATTCGCCCACTCCGTTTCATTCCAAATCGGCTGGTCGATTAAGGATCGAAGAAATGTTGTTTTTAACGATGAAAGACCTTGGGAAACGACAGATTGCAGTTTCTGATGATCGCTCTGAACAGCTTTTTCTTTCTGAAGCTGTAAAGTTAATTGACTTAATATATCTACCAACTGATCGATACGCAATGTTTCCTTCAATATATAATCATTTACATTTAGTTTCACAGCTTGCTGTGCGAAATGAAATTCCTCATGACAGGACAAAATGACCGTCTTAAGTCCGGGCTTCATCTGGCGTACTTCTTCGATTAATTCTAAACCATTCATAATGGGCATGCCGATATCCGTAATGAGAATGTCAGGAGGCAGTTCTCTGCATGCTTGAAGCGCCTCCTCGCCATCCGAGCAAACGGCTATTAATTCTAAGCCGAGCTCACTCCAAGGGAGCGTTGCTCTCAAATATTCGAGAACTGGCATATGATCATCTGCGATGATTACTTTATGCATTATGATTTCCCTCCGATCTGGATGCGGGGAATAGGAATATAGCTGTCGTTCCTTTCTGCTGCTGGCTCTCCAAGCTCATCTGAAAAGAATCACCATAAATGAGTTTCAGGCGATTATATACATTAGTTAGCCCAATACCTGCCGTTGAGCCCTCGTAATGATCATATCTCTCCATAATTTGTTTCTTGCTTAGCTTTAAACTCTCATTTACACGACTCAGCATTTGAGGACTCATGCCGGCGCCATTATCTTCAATTGTAATACTTATTACTTCATCTGTTTTATTCACTCGAATGGAAATACGGCCTCCTCTTCTTGAAAACCCATGTTTATAACAGTTCTCAATAATGGGTTGGAGAATAAACCTTGGAACGGTTTCCAAATACAGCTCGGTATCGACTTCTATGATTGACTCAATCTGATGACGCAAAGAAAAATTCATCAATTCCATATACTGCTCAGTAATTTCGATTTCGGTTCGTAAAGGCACAGACTCTTGTTGGGATGACAAGGTCGTCCGCAGCAATGAAGATAAGGAACCTACGAGCTCAGCATTCTCGTCATCCCCTTTCATTAACAGCTTCAAACGAATAGAACTTAATACATTAAATAGAAAATGAGGGTTGATTTGCACCTGCAGCATGGCAAGCTCCGCCTGTCGCTTAAGCTCTTGCTCCAGCTTTACTTGCTCAATCATCTCTGAGATCCGGTCCAGCATATGGTCGAAAGCTCTGCCTAGCCGTCCAACCTCGTCTCCTGATCTCACGTTTGATCGAATTTGCAAATCACCTGTTTCAACTTGGATAGCTACATCACTTAATATACGTATCGGTTTCGTAAATCTCCGGAGCAAATAGGCGAGAAACAGTAGAAATCCAGCGACAAACAGAACTTGTAATAAAATACCTGATCGGTATATTCGGTTCACTTTATCCGTTAATTGCTCATACGGGACCAAGCTCACCAAGGACCAATTTGCATAATGAACAGGCATCGAGACATAGATTTGATTTTGTCCGGCTAAATTGATAATACCCGGTGATACAAACGTACTAGTCGTCATCAGACTTCTGAAATCCTTACCAATGTTTTCTTCATTTCGATGTGATACTATTCCTTGATTCTGATCCAACAGATAGATATCCTCAGACAGATTGTCCATAATATCGCTAATCGAATTTTCCGTACGGCTTACAATTAAATAACCAAAAGGCACAGAGGAATAGTCCGTCAAGGCGCGTGCAGTCATAATAACAAAATGATCGTTCTCTGCTTGCTTTTTCAAATAATTAGGTTGTACGCCCAAATACAGCGTATCATAGGGCGATAATTGCGATAAATTGTGAAACCACGGCATCTCCCTGAAGGATGAAGGATTGTATTCGTAATAAGAATAATTGGAGTAGGAGCGTCCATCTCTCATTAGCAAGCTAAGTCGGATATCAGGACGAGCACTTGCCATCTGTTCCAATTGGGCAGTGACTGCCATAGCTACTATCGGATCATCCGGTTTATGAAGTGCGCTCCTTAGCTCATCGTTAAATTGAACCCGATTGGATACTTCAACCATTTCTTCTAGAAGGCCATGAATTTGATATTGGACTATTCTTAAAGACTGATTTGCACTGTTTAATGCTTGTTCACGAATAATTTTTTGAGAGAAAGAACTCGTGCTATAAAGCATAATAACGGTAGGAACTACTAAACAAGCAATAGACGTCGCGATCAATCTTTGTCGAAAAGACAGCTTACGAATGATGTTCAATCTCAAACTAATTCCGACCTTCCTTTTTAAAATCACTAAAGCTAGAGCACCAAAAAGGCTGCCCTAGCTTCGTATTCCTATGCAATTATTGATTCGATTCGACTAATTTTTGAATTTTCTCTTGTGCCGTATTAATCGTTTTATCGATATCCTGGCCTTTTAGCATCATGAGATCAAACTCTTCCTGCATGATTTTCTCCACTTCCGCTGAATAGGCTGGTGGATTTTTGACAGGGTTCATAACGCTATTTTTCAGGAAATTCAGCGCCGATTCCTTATCCACCATTGCTGGATTTGCTGTAGCAGCAATAATTTTATCCAATACCTCTTCCATATTGGCACCTTTCCAGGATGGAATATTTCTGCCCTGTACCATAAGTCCTTTTGTCGTGAACCAACGGATGAACGTATAAGCTTCCTCTTTATGCTTCGACTTGCTATACATCGTCACAAAATCCGAAGAAACAGTAGTCGTATTCTTGTCTTCTTTATTTATTTTTGGATAAGGTGCAAATACCGTTTTGAACGTAGCCGGCACTTTTTCGGTTCCGCCCACCTCAGGAATGAGAAACGTTCCAGTCAATATCATACTTGCGTCTTGATTGAAATACTGTGGTCGATAGTTCAGCTTCTGGCTAAGCACTTCAGCGTAAGGTGTCGCTGATTTGTCCTTCTCCGCTTGCAAACGAATCTCCAGTGATTTGCGCATAGCCGGATTCGTAATATTTGCCGCTTTAGAATCATCTGTTACGAGGTAAGCATTCTCCGATTGATTCGCCAATGCAAGCATTGCGAATGGATTGGTCCAAGTATGGAAGTAGGTGCCATACCGTTTTTTCTCTCCATCCAGCTTTGTCATTTTTTTGGCGTAGTCAAGAAACTCGTCCCAAGTCCAATCCGTTGGAAGCGTCAGACCTGCCTCTTTCAGATGGTTCTCGTTAATGGCAACGAAGAAGTTGACCGATTTCCCTGGCAGTCCATAATATTTCCCGTTTTCTTTCGTATTGACAACATATTCGTCATCAAACTTAAAGCCATCTTTGTTAATGTAATCGTCAAGCGGCTCCAGCATGCCAAGAGCAAGCCGCTGTACATAATGAGCTGGCGACGAGAACATAATGACGTCCATATCTTCACCAGAGGCGGCAGCTAAATCGACTTTCTTTAAATGCTCAGTAGCATTGTTATCTCCAGCGGATACGTATTCGAGCTTAATGTTCGGATATTCCTTCTCAAATTCCTGTTTCACGATATCAAATTTTTCATTTTCCAAGTTGTACCACGTATAAATCTTAATCGTGACCGGCTTCGCATCCTTGCCCTTGCTCGTCTCTGCATCTGTTTTATTCGTACCTGTTGAACCCGTTCCAGTTCCCTTTCCGGTTCCTGTTCCTGAACAGCCCGCGAGCAGTACTGCTGCAATCATCATAACAATTGCTGTGCTTGACATCCATCTCTTAAACATACATTTTCCCCCTTTTTTTGACTATCCTTTGATCTATCCTTTGACACTTCCAGAGGCCACGCCTTCAATTACATGCTTTTGGCCAATGATGAAGATGATCAACAGTGGTAATATGGCAGACACCGCGCCAGCCATCATGAGCGAATAAAACTCTCCGTTCACGTCAGAAAACTTGGTCATCCCGAGCTGAAGTGTAAATAACTTATCGGACCTCAAAAAAATGAGTGGATTCTGATAATCATTCCATGTCCAAATAAAGCGAAGAATCATTACGGTAGCCAAAGCTGATTTCACTAATGGAAGCGTAATTCGAACAAAGATAGTTAGATGGTTGGCACCGTCAATACGCGCTGATTCAATAATTTCATTATGAATACTCATATAAAATTGCCGAAGCAGGAACGTCCCGATTACGGAGGAACCGCCTAGAAGAACGAGTCCGGTATGACTGTCAAATAGACCGAGCCAACGATACATCATAAATTGAGGTACAAGGATAGCCTGACTCGGAATCATGAATGTCGCGAGAATAACGATGAACAGCAAATCGCGTCCTCTGAACGAAATTTTCGAGAATCCGTAGGCAGCCATAGATGAAATAATAAGTGAGAATACGGTTGTCAGTAATGTAATTTTGATCGTGTTCAAATAGTACAAGCTGAAGGGAAGCGCGCCAAACCAAACCTCACGGTAATTTTCAGCTGCATTCCATGTTTTCGGTATCCATTGGATCGGATAAGTCAACACATCCAGCTCTGGCTTGAATGAAGCGGAAAGCATCCACAGGAAAGGCATAATAAACATGATTCCTGCAGCACTCATCAACAAAGTAACGATGACACGGCTAATACGTAACGAGCTCATAGGAATCCCCCTAGTAATTTACCCATCTCTTCTGGCCGATCCATTGAACTACTGTAATCGCCAGAATTAAGACAAGAAGTGTGATGCCAATTGCCGACGCATAGCCGGATTTCAATTGAATGAATGCAACTTCGTACAAGTAGAACACGATGACTGATGTTGATCCCGCAGGACCGCCATTCGTTAGAATCATAATTAAATCAAAAACTTTAAAGGAACCGACGATGCCTGTAATGAGCAGGAAGAACGTCGTTGGCGAAAGCATAGGAATGGTTACAGTGAAAAACTGCCGGATTTTTGAAGCACCGTCGATATCAGCAGCTTCATAGAGATCTCCCGGAATGTTCTGTAGTCCGGCCATAAATATAATCATCTCAAAGCCTATCCCAGCCCATACCATAATGATCATGACGGATATGAGCGAAAAACTCGGATCTGCCAGCCATGTCGGCGGATTATGGATTCCGATCGACATTAGAAATTCATTAATAGGACCGCTGCTTGGATGAAATAATACCCGCCACAGGACAGCTATCGCAACGAAGCTGGATATGAAAGGCATGAAATAAATAACTTTAAAAAAACTTTTGAAGTAAGTTGCTTTATTAATGAGAACCGCTAATGTCAACGAAATAAATAAGGAGACGGGTATAACAAAAATCAAGGCAAAATTGTTAGTTAACGAGCGGATGAAATGATCATCGGAGAACATTTTCAAATAATTATGGAATCCAATGAATTTGATCGTGTCTAATCCTGCAATAAAATTCCAGTCTGTAAAACTGATTATTCCGGATAGCAGAATCGGTATAATCGTAAGAACTGTGGCCGTTATCAACATCGGCGATATAAACAAATACCCAGCTAATGTGTCCTGCATAAATCTCTTTCTTTTTTTTCGGGGAACCTTATGTGCGGCAGCTCCGGTCTCTTGAAGCGCTTCCAATTCAATCACCTCTTGTTGTTCGTCTATGTTTTCATTATAGAGAGGCCCCCTTTGGAATACAGGTCAATAATTTTTCTCTTAGAAAAATAATTTGCTTATTAACCAAAAAAAACTGTTGGAAAGAAGAAAAGGCCATTCTCCGCATTACACGGTAAGAATCACCTTTTCATCCCGTCTATTCAAATTCGAACATTGATCCTATAAATATTTTTTTATTTGCTCGATCAGCTCTTGATACTCCGCTTCATCTAATTGCTTATTGTCCGAAGGATTCATTACAAACATACTTCCCCATTCCGGCCCATTGATTTGTTTGGGTACAATGTGGAAATGGACATGCGGCATCGTATCGCCGAACGCTCCATAATTGATTTTGTCGGCTGAGAAGGCTTGCTCTACAGCACGCGCAACCTGAGCTACATCCCTCATGTAGGCGTCCTGCATATCCTGGTCCAAATGGAAAAATTCCTTATAATGCTCGTTTAATGCTACAACACATCTGCCTTTATAGGTCTGCTCTCTGAATAAAAACACCGTTGAAACCCGAAGCTTGTCTATTTCAATCATAAGCTTCTCCAGCCTGCCGTCATGCGCACAGTACATACATTCCTTTATCACCTAGCAGCTCTCCTTCTCTCATAACACGCAAACTAAATGGATATGCAGGAAATGACAACGTTGTTAATTTAAGTTGAAATTATTGCTGCATATGCTTAAGCAATGGTTAAAACCAATCGGCATAACCCAATTTTCTCAAGTTGTCTCCAGAGGTTTTCAAACAATCAAAGGGATCACGTCCATATAATTCGTCCTGCTCCACCAGAAAGTATTGTGCGCCGCTCTCAAGACCAGCTTCAATAATACCCTTCATATCTAGATTGCCTTCGCCGACTTCTGCAAATTCAATAACATTGGTGAATGCTTGAAAAAACTTAGACATATCTTTGAAATCGATCTCACTCAAATCCATTTGCCCGATACGATAATCTTTCAGATGCAGCAAAGAAATCCGTCCCGCATAGTTTTTAATGAGTTCGATAGCATCTACGCCGGCTCGTTGTATCCAGTGAACATCCAGCTCAAAACCAAGCTTAGAGGTACTGTTCTTCATCAAATCAAGCAAATATTCACCATCATATTTCGCGAACTCAATATGGTGATTATGATAATATAATTCAATGCCGTGCTCAGCCAGCCTGTTCGCCATAAGCTCCGCTTTTTCGATAAAAGCCATTATTTTATCCTTATTGTCCATAATGTTTAACGGCAGCATGCCTATGCGCAAGAAATTGCAATCTAATGTTCGGCAGTCGTTTACGATCTTATCGAAATCATTTATTAACGTTTCTCCCGGCATGCCTGGCATCATTGGCTCAAGGGCTGCTGAAAGAGAGGCTATCTTAATATCGAAATCCGCACATGCCCGCTTCAGCTCAGATACATTGACTGCTGTCATCGGAATTTGGGATACTTCCACACAATGGTATCCAAGCTCATTCAGCTTTCTCATCGTCTCATAAACGCCCAATTGTTCAACTTTCCCTTTGAGCATCATCATTTGAACGCCAATTTTTCCTTTTTTCATGAAATTAGCCCCTCTCTGCTGCAATCTTTTTGTTTAGTTCAGCTGCATACAGTTCTTCATCAAATGGTATTTCAACTTCTTTGCCTAACCAGCTAGAAAGATGGATGGCATTTGCCAGCCTTACACCATGAATTCCATCGCTCCCAGGTGCAAGCAGCGGTGTGTTGTTTACGATATTAGCCGCAAAGTTTTCCAATACAGCTATATGCTGAGCACCCCATACACTTTCGAATTCGAGCACTTCTTCCTCGTATATTTGCGATAGGCCCTGACCCATGAAAATTTTTGTAACATCCGCCCAGCTCATCGTTTTGCTCATTTCGGACTCAGCTGTAAGCAGCCGTTTGATCGTAACCTTCTTGCTGTCATCAACAACGATTTTTCCTTTATCACCTAAAATTTCGAACCGGTCTGTGCCAACTACATCATGCGTACAAGTAACAAATACACCCGTAGCGCCATTGCCGTAATCAAGAATCGCTGTTACGTCATCCTCAACGGCAATATCTCTTTGGTAGCCATATTTCACATTGGAATATACCTTCTTCGGCATCCCACAAATCCACTGCAGCAAATCCAGTTGATGCGGAGCTTGGTTCACTAGTACGCCGCCGCCTTCGCCGCCCCAAGTTGCTCTCCATTCGCTTTGCTCATAATAGCCCTGTGGTCTCCACCATGTCGTAATTAACCAATTGGTTCGGCGGATCTCCCCAATCTCACCACTATCAATAATCGCTTTCACTTTCTGATAGAGCGGATTGCTTCTTTGGTTGAACACAATGCCAAAGGTCAAATCCGGTTTTGTCGCTGCAAATTCATTCAGCTCCTGCACCTGTTTGGTGTAAACACCAGCCGGCTTTTCTACCAATGCATGAATATCTCTTTTTAAAGCCTCTATTCCCATCTCGGGGTGCAGATAGTGTGGTACGCAAGTCACGACAGCATCTACATGGCCGCTTTCAAGCATTTCAATATAATTGTCATAGAAAGGGATGTCGGGATACTTCTCTGCACACATGGCTTTCTTTGCCGGATCAATATCACAGATGGCGCCAATCGTCATATGAGCCACCTTGCCCTCTGCCAGAAAACCAGCGTAAGCTCCTCCCTGTGCTCCTATACCAATAATACCCATTCTTACTTTTTTCATTTTCATTTCTCCTCACCATCGATTTTGTTAATGATTCTTATTAATGAATCATATTGAAGCTTGTATCCACCTGCACCATCTAGTCCCTTGTTGTCCTTAATTACTTCTGCTGCATCCTCAAGCTCTAAATCCTTTAAGGAATCAAATAATACTAAATGCGGCTCCAGCGTTAGAAATCCCTTGTAACCGCTTTCGAGTGCCTGTGCGAGAATCTCTGGTATTTTTCCTTCACCTGTGCCGCATACCACATTTTGGCTATCCGTAGAAACCGCGTCTTTAATGTGAATATAAACGACCTCATCCTTCAGTAAATCATAGCAAGCTTGCGTATCCTCACCACACTGCACGAAATTAGCAAAATCAAAAATGGCTTTAAAATAGGGTGAAGCAACCGCGTTCAACATTTCACTACAGCGTCTTGCAATATCGCCATAGATATCCTTCTCATTCTCATGCAATAAAATAATTTCGTATTTCCCTGCAATAACAGCAAATTCCTTTAGCTTGCTTATGACTGCTTCTCGATACTGGTCTGCATTCTCACCCTTTGGAATATAGAAGCTGAATATACGAATGTATTTGCAATTTAACAAATGGGCAATATGGCAAAGCCTCTCCAACATGAGCTTTTGTTTGGCAAAGCCCTCTTCATCGTTAATGAATACTTTGCCAATAGGCGAGCCAATTGAAGAAACGCCGATTGCATATTTATGAAGACGAGGAAGAACCTTTTCTTTTATCTCCTCTATAGTGAAGTCTCCAATATTTTTTCCGTCAATGCCCCGCAATGAAATATAATGCATGCCTAACTCCGATACCACTTGGAGCTGCGTATCGAAATCAGATGATATTTCATCTGAAAAACCAGAGATCATAAGGTTTTTATTCATTTGTGACTGCTCCTCCGTTGTATTCGCTTATTTTCACGATAACGTGACGGTGTAATTCCTATTTTTTCTTTAAAAAAACGGCTGAAATGCGCCACGCTCTCAAAGCCTGCTGCACGAGAAACGTCAGTCAGAGACTGATTAGGCTCCATTTCCAGCAAATACTTGACCTGATTTAGTCGACAGCCCATTACATATTCCATCACCGTAAAGCCTGTCACTTCTTTAAATATATGTGATGCGTAATACTTGCTTAAGTTCAAATCCGCTGCCATTTGATCCAAACTGATTCCTTCGGTGTAATGCTGGTCAATCCAAGATGAAATTTCCTCGGCATGCTTTTCTTTGCTCGTCATTTTTTTCTTTACATGCGTAAATTCTTTCTGAGCCATTTCATATATGCCAAGCAGCAATTGAACGAGCTCCATCTTCACTTCCGCTTCCAGCATTATGTTTTTTTGGCCTGTTCGCTGCATTTCCTCATCAATTTGGACAAGCTTGATCGCAAGCTGCTTCATTCGTCCATCTACAAATTGCCCCGATTCATCATTCCCCGTTCGAAGCAAACAATTATTCAAGTTTTGAAACGGTTCCAGCACATTCGAGATGCCAAGAACAGACAACAGCTCCTGCAGCCAGTCGGGCGAGAAATGGATCATACTTCTTGTATACGTACTAATGTCTCGCGGATTTGGCTTATGCAAGGTCAATCCATCCAATAAAATGATATCGCCAGGCTCTAAATCATAAATCCGATTATTGATTAAATATTTACACTCCCCTCCACAAAAAAAATAAATTTCGTATTCATGGTGCGAGTGGAAATTAACAATAGGCTGCTCCATTCCTTTCACCCGATAAAAAGCCGTCATCCATTCATCTAGTATTTTGGATTGGAATAACGGAGATTTCCATAGATCCATTTCACTCACGCCTTTACAAGTACAGACTATCAAACAAAATGATGTTCAACGGAGCTGCTTTTATGATATTACAAGGAAGGACAAATAGCTTTCTACAGCATTGCTCAAAAAATCGTAGTATTTGACTCAAATTGCTTATTATTTCACCCAACCTGATCCACGTTAATTAAATCCTGAAAACGCAATATAAATCCTTTTACCATCAGGTAAATATGATTATACTCTGTTTGTAAGCATTTTCACGCATGTGGCATTCGATAAGGAGTGAACTGAAATGTTGTATCCGATTATAACAGATTCTCGTGGAATCATTGAACTAAACGGAATTTGGAATTTCAAGCTGGATAATGGTGACGGATTTAAAGAGCATTGGTACGCTTCCAAGCTTACCGATATCATGCATATGGCAGTACCCGCTTCTTTTAATGATGTAGGCGTCACAGCCGATGTTCGCAATCATGTAGGCTTTGTATGGTATGAAAGAGAATTCACTATACCGAATCTGCTTTTATCTCAGCGTATCGTATTACGATTTGGATCAGCTACACATGCAGCAAAGGTTTATGTGAATGGACAGCTAGTTGTAGAGCATAAAGGCGGATTTACACCATTCGAAGCCGAAATTAATTCATTCCTGCAAAACGGCAAAAACCGCTTAACAGTTGCTGTAAATAATATTTTGGATGAGACGACGCTTCCGATTGGGTCCTACAGCGAGAAAGAAGTTCCCGGTCTTGGCAAAGTCATTCGAAATACACCCAATTTCGATTTCTTCAACTATGCCGGTATTCATAGACCTGTGAAAATTTATACGACACCTCAAACTTATGTCAAGGATGTAACGATTGTTACAGCAATAGAAGGAGCAGCGGGTGTTGTACAATATGAAGTCGATACGGCTGGCGATGCGCAAGTGACAGCAAGCATTATTGACCAAGATGGCTTTATTGTTGGGGAATTCGAAGGGCATAAAGGCAGCATCACTATCAATGACGTGAAGCTCTGGGAGCCGTTGAATGCTTACCTTTATAATCTTCGCGTAACGTTAACCAGCAATGATGAAACCATCGACGTATATGAGCAGCCCTTCGGTGTTAGAAGCGTCGAAGTGAAAAACGGACAATTTCTCATTAACAATAAACCGTTTTATTTCAAAGGGTTTGGCAAGCATGAAGATTCACCGATTCACGGAAGAGGCTTTGACGAAGCCGTTAATGTAACCGATTTCCGGCTAATGAAATGGATCGGCGCCAACTCTTTCCGTACGGCTCACTATCCTTATTCCGAGGAGTTAATGAGATTAGCCGATCAAGAAGGACTTGTAGTCATTGATGAGACGCCTGCAGTTGGCTTGCATTTGAACTTTATGGCTACCTTCTTTTCTGGTGGGAAGAAAAGAAACACATGGAGCGAGCTTACGACAGGAGAATATCATCAGGAGATCATCCGAGAGCTGATTGATCGCGATAAAAACCATGCATGCGTGGTGATGTGGTCCATTGCGAACGAGCCCGCTTCCGAAGAAGAAGGCGCTTATGAATACTTTAAGCCGCTTGTTGAATTCACCAAAGCTTATGATCCGCAGAACAGACCCGTAACGATCGTGACTCATTTAATGGCTACACCGGAAACGGACAAAGTGGCAGAGCTTGTTGATGTTCTCGCATTAAATCGCTATTACGGCTGGTATGTGGACAGCGGCGACTGGGAAATGGCAAAAACGAATTTGCGCAATGAATTTAAAGGCTGGTACAAACGCTGCCCTGGCAAGCCAATTATGATGACTGAATACGGCGCCGATACCGTTGCTGGACTGCATGATGTGGACCCGGTTATGTTCACCGAAGAATTCCAAGTCGAATATTTACGGGCCAATCATGAAATATTTGATGAATTTGAACACTTCATCGGCGAGCAAGTATGGAATTTCGCAGATTTCAATACAAGCCAAGGAATTATGCGTGTACAAGGCAATAAGAAAGGCATTTTCACTAGAGACAGAAAGCCGAAATATGCCGCGCATGAACTGCGTAAACGATGGCTAGCGATTCCCGAATTCGGCTATAAGAAATAATTGGCCATCCGCAGCTAAGCGTTTAACTTAAACAAATGGGAGTCTGATTATTGATTATTGCGGACAAAAGTAGTCAGACTCCTCATCATCAGAGACAAGATTTCGATGGGAGTGAGCACGAATGAATGCAGTGAGAGAAGTTGTAAATGACATCGTCATTCCTTCTACAGAGAAGGTAAGAAAATTTGGTAATAGAGACAAGATCGGATATATGTTTGGCGATATGGGAAATGACTTGTTTTTCGCCTTAATCGGTGGATATTTAATGTTATTTTATACCGATATTTACGGGATTTCCGCAGCTGCCGCTGGTATGATTTTACTCGTAGCACGAGTTTTAGATGCCATATTCGACATCGCATGGGGTTCCTTCATCGATTCAAGACCAGTAGGTCCCAGAGGGAAGTTTAGACCTTATCTATTATTTAGTGCGATTCCTGTAACCGCTTTCGGTGTACTCACATTTATGCATTTCCCGGTAAACGAAAGCTGGAAAGTAGTCGTTGCCAGTATTGCTTATATTGTTTGGGGATTAGCTTATTCAACCATCAATATTCCCTACGGTTCAATGGCATCTGTCATTACAACAGATCCGATTGAAAGAACTTCTTTATCTACATTCCGAACACTCGGCGCTCTTTTGGCTAACGTATTTATTATGGTTGTTGCTCCAATGATAATATTCGGCTCGGGGAAATCACCAACAGCACAAGGATTTCTAACTATCGCTGCAATATGCGCAGTTCTTGCGAACGTTTTCTACTTCAGTTCCTATAAGTTATCTGTTGAAAGGGTCCGGGTATCTAAGCCATCCAAGAAAAACAATTTATTGAAGTCCTTGAAAGGAATTGCGAAAAACAGAGCGCTATTGGGGCTCATGCTCACTTCTTTTGGATTTCTTGCGTCTTATATGACCGTTAATGCCCTAACCCCTTATTTATTCAAGGATTACTTTCATGCACCAAATCTTATCGCTTTGTCTGGATTAATCGGACTAGCTTCAAGCTTTCTGGCGATGCCGATTATATCTCCACTCGCTAAGCGATTCGGCAAGAAAGAAACAGCAACAATCGGCTTAATTATCGCATTCGTCGTAAATACACTTATGTTTTTACTACCGATCACGAGCCCTTATGTTTATATGGTATTAAACTGTATATCCGGCTTCGGGCTGGCTTTCCTAAACATTCTAATATGGGCTTTGGTTTCGGATTGCATCGATAATCAAGAAAGAATTACCGGAAACCGTGAAGAAGGAACCGTGTACTCCGTCTATTCCTTAGTAAGGAAGATTGGTCAGGCAGCAGCGGGCGGTATTGGCGGATTCGCATTGGTAGCAGCCGGTTATAACTCAGGCATTGCAGAGCAATCCGAGAAGGTGGCAGCAGGAATTAAGAGCATTATTACTTTAGTTCCGGCTTTAGGTTCACTAATAGCACTGCTCTCCATCTACTTGCTCTACAATTTGACTAAGAAAAATTTGGTTAAATTAAATGAAGAATTAACGATAATGAGACAAGAATAGATAATCAGTGATTAATAAATAAAATTTCGCTACAAAAAAATCAGGCAGCGCTTAAACGCTGCCTGATTTTTGTTTCCATGCTATGAAATATTCAATATTTGATATAGCATTTTGGCTATTTCCGCTCGCGTCACTTGACCTTGCGGATCAAATCTATTGTCGCCCTTGCCATTAATGATACCGAGTGTCTTCGAATGGTTGACAGCTTCCTGCGCCCATGGGGATACATGAATCATATCTGCGAAAGATGGACTAGCGCTGAGATCCTTCTTCGATTTGTCCATGTATACTGCCATTCGATCAATGATAACTGCAGCTTCCTCACGGGTTACAGTATCCTTCGGACGGAACTTGCCGTCACTGCCTTGGATGAGTCCCAACTCAGCAGCCTTAGCTACATATCCTGTATAATAAGCGCCCTCAGACACATCCGTGAATTTCGAGACTGCTCCCTCCTCTAACTCCTTTAATCCTAGAGTACGAATCACAAGCGTCGCAAAATCTGCGCGGGATACATTCTGCTTTGGTCCATAATTATCCAGATCAATTCCGCTGATGATATGCTTTGCAGCCAGCTTCTGAATGAATGGCTCAGCCCAATTTCCTTTAATATCCGCAAAGCTTTTGTGATATTCCATTACAGCAAATGGAGAGAGGCCATTAATATCGAATGTAATGCGATTGCCTGCAGATCTGCCTCCCAAATAGATTGCTTTCCCATCATTCAGCTCGTAAATACCTGCATAATCGGAATCTATCTTACTCAGCTGTTCATCTGACAACGTAAGGACGATCGTAATCGGTCCATCGAGCTTTTGAACAATTGACTCCTTTTGAGCCTTTACTTTACTGAATTTCAGGTCGTAAACAAGTCCCAATGAAGTAAGCTCACTTCCAGCTCCTATTCCTCCATTCGAAACAGTCTCACTTAACGAATTAAGCTCGATGATGACCTTATCGGCGTTGTCGATTCCGTCAGGCAGCGACGCAGCCGGCACAGTAACCGTTAAAGCTGGCGTCACTATTTCCAAGGTTAGCTTGCGAGTCTTCAAGTCTTGCAATCCAGCAGCGTCAAGCGATAGCTTTACATTTTTTGTATCGCTAACCGAGCCCTTGATATGAATGCCCACCTTTCCGTCAACGGACTGTTTCATAGCCTGATCCAGAATAGAGCGTTCAACCAAATTCTCGCCATTCATTCCAATTTCCAATTGTATAATGCCTTTGTCAGTTATCGGAGTCGGTACTGGCGTTGGTGTTGGGTCAGGTGAAGGCGTAGGTTTCTCACCCGCTCCAGAATCAGTTCCTGTGTGGAAGCCCCATATATCCGACATTGACCTACCGCTGTTAGCATCCTCCACAATGACGTACCATTGATGAAAAGCATTGTCAGCCAGATTACTCCAATTGACAGATGCTAAAGTGCCACTTGACACATTGCTCTGCTTTCCAATGAGCTGATCCGTGTACACCTTCACTCCGATATAGTCGGTAGCAACACGTTTTGTCTTCGGCTGCAAATCCAGATCAAGCGAAAATTCATCCTTACCTGGATGTTCAATCGGGTCGTAGTAATTGTATTGATCCAAATATGGCGAATAGGTCTTCATGTGAAGCTTGTTGTTTTGGATATCAAATTGCATGAGACGTATATAGCCAAGACCGCCTTCCGGCGCACCTTGATAATCAGCAAGTATTTGATAGACTTTACGATCATTCTTACCATCACCGTCGTCATCCAGCTCATCTATTTTAAGCTGTGCGTCATGATAGTGACCAGACAGAGTGGCGAAGACATTTTTATTCGGCACGACGACCTTTTCATAAATTTTATCAGCAATCGGAGCACGGTTATTCGATACAAGCATATATTCATGCAAGGCAAGGATCGCTTTGCGTTCTGGATATTGGGATACAATTTCATTCATCCAATCAATTTCCGCATCTGCAAGTCCCCAGCCCATATACACGATAATAAAATCATTCCCGCCAGCTGATACCAGATCATAATGTCCTCGATTATTCATATAGGAGCCGCCGAATGTCGGCATATCCTTAAATCGCCAGTCACCGAAGTATTGGCTGAATTTCGTATAGTCGTTATTCTGATGACCTACATCATGATTGCCGGCCAGCACGCCATATGGAATGTTAGCATCCTCGAGTACCTTCATATCTTTGTCAGCTTCAAGCCATTGGTACTCCTGATACTCTTTGTCGACAACATCGCCCGTATGAATCACATACTGGAGGTTTATTTTGTCTTTGTTATCTGCAATCCATTTCACATTTTTCTGATAAATATACGGATAGCTTTGCGAATAATACTGTGTATCAGACATCCATACAAAAGAGAAATAATAGCGATCTTCAGTAACCGGAGATGCTGATAAAGCAGCAGCCGCGATCTCATCCTGAATGAGTATTTGGATCGTTCCCTCATCCGCATAATCACCTGCTGTCACAACTGACTTAAGCTCAAAGTCCTCGTCGCCTGCGATTTGATGAGTCAGTTGCTCCCATTTCCCAGTCTTAACACTCCATACGTATAGACTTACCTTTCTTCCTTCTAGCGATTTTCCCTTCCATTCGATTGCAATTTGATCCGTTGCTTGAATCGTTGGATCAAGCTTAATTTCATAACGCTGATAAGGAAATTGCTCCACGGAATCATTAGTTAAATATTGACCGTCTGCAGCGCTAATTTTCGAGTAATCTTCAGCAGTCAGAGCGTGCTCTCCTCTAGGAATCATAACCTTAGGAGGCTCGGTATCGGAGGCATTCATAAAGCCTATGAACCCTTCCGATCGATTGCTATCGTATTTAAAGCCTTTCAAGAATGATACGTCTAACGCATCTCCAGTGGGATCATCCACCTTTACCGTTAAAGTCGGGCTATTGCTTACGCTGCTTTCACCATTAATCGGCGCCACAAGCTCAGGCTTAAAAGGATTCTCATCAGGCACCTGGAAAGTAATCGTCGTTTCAGCAGCGTTACCCACTTTGTCGGTTGCTTTAATAAATAAGGTATGAGAGCCCGCCGCAAGCATACCTGACGAGACTGCATACGGAAGCCTAATCACCTGCTGATCAAGCTTCGCTTCTACTTGCGAAACACCAGCATACGTATCCTTGATTTCCGCATTAATCTCGAAATGACCACGGTACAGCTTTCCTTCTTCTACACTTGCTTTAATGGAAGGAGCCGTATTATCAACTGTAATTTCCGCCGTAACTTCTTTAAGTCCGTCATTCACTTTAATTAGATGTATTCCGTCTGTTACTTCAGTTGTGTTCCATTGATAGGCCTTCGATTTAAGCATTTCTGAATCTAGGTTGAATTTGAACCCGATCCATTCATGCTTGCCGGTACTATCGCCCATCTTAATTTCTTTGTCTCGCTCAGCATAAAGCGGATCCCATATCTCAGTGCCATCCGCTAGTAAGAGACGTACATTCCGGATTTCGAAATCATCTTTATTCTCTTCTGGCCGCGGATCGAACGGAGATGATTTCGATCCCGCACGAATATAAATAACGTTATCCTCTCCAAGCTGGAGACGAGCAGAAGAGATAGGGAACGACAACGTCGTATAGGTTGGGATTGGGTCCATAAACGTATACAGGATCGAAGCATCGCCTAATTCAGGAGGACCCATTGTAATCCCATTTTTGAAATAATAGTCCACATTTTTGGCATCAAAAACGAAATATGCATCATTCTCAAGTGCAGGAAACGTGTCGCCAGCAAGCTGCTTATCATCAATACTTAATGTCAGTGCTGATGAAGCAGCGTTTTGAGATGTACCCTTGACGATTGCAGCACCGCTCAAAATATCGCCGTCCGTCACATTAAGACGAAGCTCCGACTGATCAGGACCTCCTGTTATTTCTACTTTATATTTGGGCGTTTCTACTACGTTCATCCCATCTGAAGCACTGAAATAATACTCAATATAAGACCTTCCAATTAAATCTGCAGAGGACAGCTTGTAATGGTACAGACTATCACTATAATCCTGTGCAAGGTTGTGGCTAACAAACGCAAGCTGTTTATCCGAACGGATGAAAACCTCTACCGAAGTAATCTCTTTGTCATCATTGGCAAACGCCTTAAGATCAAGGCTGTTTGACTGATCAATTTGGGTTATCCCAGTTAAATCCTCGACTGTTGGTTCAATTGTATCTTGAATAACCGGAACAGGCACAGCCGGAACCTGCGACGGATCAATCATACCCGGTGTAGCTATCGATAGGCTGGAGCTGGCTTTGATCATAGTCGTACTGCCACTTACAGGATAATTGTATTGAATACCCCGATCTTCTTTCGTTTCATCACCCTTGACGCCTCCGTCATAGGTTGTATCTGCATCGTAATACGCAGCAGAAATCTCTTTCTCTGTATTTGTCTTGATGACGACCGCGCGTCGGCCGGAATTAGCCATTCCATCGCTCTTTATGATGAATAAATGTTCATTTTCTATAAAATTGGTATTGAAAAACGTATTAAAATCTTCGACTTTATAATCATCATTTGAACTGTTCTTGATCCAGAAAACAACCGATTGTTGAGCCGGAATGAAAAAACTGTCTTTTGTTGAAGCCCATTTCACATCCGCAGAAGGCCCTTTATCTGGATAACGATAATAAATCTTATAATTTTTGAAATTAATCGGTTGATTCGTATTATTGTATACTTCAATAAATTCGTAGGCATCCGCAGATGTGCCCTTTACATTCGTAGAGTTAGGCAGCAGCTCTGTAATAAGAAGGAGCGGCGCCTTCTCTGATTCGAACTCAGGAATATTTACCTGAATGGTGTAGGTTTTCACCGTATTTTTAACTCTAATTTTGTACTCAAGCTTAGATTCTACAAATGCAGCCATTGGAATAATAGCCGTGTATTCATCGTCTTGCTTCGGCAGCATCGTTACTGCTGTGTATCTCGCTTGTGCAGGGGTTTTGTATAGCAGCTCCACAGGCGGCAGTGCTTCTCCCTCAACGCTTGTTAAGTTTTTGACAGCAGCAACTACTTCGTAATCGGCTGCATCAACCTTCTGTGGCGGAGTATGTATAATTTCAGGCTGTAGAACGGGCTTCGTTGAAGAAGCTATCTGCTCCGGCGTTACGACGCCTGGTGTCGCGGGTAAAGTCCCGGATTCTGGTGAAATGACCGTCATTACCTTGCTTCCCTCAGTCGGAAGCTTGAAGAAGATCCCCATATTCAATTTGACATGCTTCGCTTCATAAGTAGCAGAAACAATCAAGCTGTCCGTTGATCTATCCTTTATTTGCAGGTTGCGTGAGGCTGTGTTAGCCATCCCGGCGCCGCCGTTTAAACGGAATAAATTAACGCCTTCCTTCAGACTGGCTGTCGAGGGAAGGTTAGCAACGAACTGCTCCTCTGTTAATTCAGCATTGAATCCATTCATGATCCAGAAAACAATCGCTTCGCCAGCAGGAATAACTACTTGATCCGAAGCATTCGTCATCGACCATTTATTCGCATTATTATAATAGAAATAATAATCCTCGTTAAAGTTAATCGGCTTGCTCGTATTGTTGTAAACCTCCACAAACTCGTACGCGTCTGCCCCATTAACGTTATTAGTATCTGGTACCATTTCTGTTATAAGCAGAGGGGGAGCCTCCGAATTTCCTTCGATGAAAGCAAACGCTTGAGCGGATGCATCGTAAACGGATGATTGAACCGATTGATTCTCGCCATCGCCCACTGCTCCTTCCGCAAAGCTCATAGGCACAATTCCTAGAAGCAAGCAGCTGATAACCATAATCGAAATCCATTGCTTATACCTACCTTTAATAACCACTGATGTCATGCTCCTCTCTTCTTGCTGTTTCTTGTTCCTTTGGTCACTAGCCCAGAACAGATTAAGTGTACCTATTCCATATTTTCCAAATATCAATTTTATTTATAGACATTGTAAAGATGTCCTATTCAATTGCCTCTTGTTGCGACGAATTTACCAAACAGCAAATAAACACGCCTTAGCAGGCGTGTTTATTTGCTGTTTGGCAGAATCAAATCCTGATTTACTTCATTTCGTCGACGTCGTCATAATCAGCATTTCATTGCCTTCTGTTATGGCTTTGCAGGCAATCCATTCGCGCTGCGAATCAACGAGAAATACTGATCGGCACGAACCGGCACATAATCCGATCCAAGAGATGCTTGCAGCTCGGCAACATCTGAAGGCGTCAGGCTCCATGCGAGCAATCCTAAGGATACGAATAGAGGTGATTTCCCATCCCATTTGGCCTTGGCGTCGGCAAGAACCTTCTGACCGTCCTGCACCGTGCTTATGCCGTTAATTGTTGAGACAGGAAGCTTGCCTCCGACAATCTCTACGCCATGATGATTTTCCCAGCTTAAGAACAGCCCTTGAGCTTTGTACTCCTTAATATAAGCTGCAGCATGAGCGTCACTAAGCGGCACATTCTCACTGTTAATACGATTTAATACATAAGGAATCGTCATCCCCGTCTTCTCCATATAGGAGTAGGTCTGCTTCAGGAAATCAGAGAAGGAGCCAATAGGCCATGCATTCGGGTAGAAGTAGCCTGCACCCGAAGGTCCTGCAATAAGAAGATCATTATTCGTAGCGGTCTCCTGATAATAATTCAGCATTGCTGGAGCGCCATCATAAAGCAAGGGACTGGACGTCCAATTTATCGGTACTTGACCGCGGCTAGGATCATCCCATAGGACACGCATTCTATGCTGATTATATTGGAAGTTATCCCCTTCGCTGAATGTATACGTGACATAAATTTTGTTTTCCAGCTTTGGCGTTTTTGCTGCTTTAGCTTTGGCCCCGCTCGACTTGGTTCCGGAGAATACCGTCAAATTGCTGAACCAATCGGCTGCGAGAACATAGACACCGTAACTGGATGTAATCTCTACACCGCTGAATTCCCCGTCGACATCATTGCTGAACCAGCCTAGATATGGCGTGCCCGGCTTCACGTCCGACAAAATTTTCTGGAAAAGCGCTTTCTGTTCCGGCACGTTGGAATCAAGCCAGAACACCATCGCTTTGTTCGCAACCGCATAATCGCGCAGGTAGCCGTATGGCTCCTTTTTCTCAGAGGATACAGGCTGAGCGCTGCTAACAGAAACCTTGTATTGATTCCACATCTCGATGGAAGCTGTTAATTGCTTGGTACCGGCAGGCGGCGTGAATTTATAGATGAAGTAACGGTTATTGTCGGCGAATCGATGTCCTCCACTTCCTGCTGATAACTGAGAGTCCTGCCGATCATACAAGAACGACTCTTCCTCCGGAGTACCCGGGATGAACGTCGCAATCGTTTTGCCGTCGGCTTTGATTGTAACCTCATGGACCGCCGTGCCCCAGCCGTCCTGTGGGAACGCATCCTCAAACCGAAGATAGACATCTGGTTTACCGAGACCTGCGTTTAGATCAAGCTCATACACCTTCCGATTATTCGCGTCCCGCTCCTGCGTCGTATCTTCCGCAATCACTTTGAATAGATCGGCTTGGTTGTCCGGAAGCCTGATCGAGGTATCTGGGCTAAGCCCAACGAGCATTCGATGTGTTGTCTGGCTCCATAAATTCTCGTACTGCCATGTATATGCGTCCATCCGATCCTTGAATTTCCCTTGCAGGTCATCCAGCACCTTCAAGCTATACGGTGCGGCTTGCAGCTTCTTCGCCAGCTCAGGGCTTGCGACCACTGCGCTCTTCAAGCCGGCAAGTGTCGTTGCTACGTTGACGGAATCCGGAATCTTAGGATCGTATATAATGATTCCATTTATCTCTTTCTTGTAAGTTTGGACAATCTGCCAGTAGTCATCTCTTACCTTGTAAGTCACATCGAGGTCGTTCAGCCAAGCGAACTTCCCTTCCTCTTTACTCTCAAGCAAATAAATCCGGGGCTCGGCACGGTTGACAATGCCTTGTAAGGTTGCCATTAGAAGCTTTATGTCGCCGGGCGCATCATAAATATCCGCCACGTCCAGATGTTTAACTTTCGAAAAATTTGGAAGCGCTTGCTTTTCTGGCCAAGAAATCGTGCTCGCCTGCGTTTTATCCTTGGAATCAGCAGCCGATGCACCCAATGACATGGATAATGTACAGACAATCACGAGTCCGATAACAGTAAGCTTACGTAACATGGTCTACACCTCGGTTTTGTTATTGGTATGTAGGTCAGCATCATCACGCGCGCCTTATCTCCTGCCCCCCCTCCTTCACCCGGCTGCGTTTATTCAAGCCCCCACTAATATATGTTTATTATATTGATCATATAATTGCAATGGCTTCGACAAAATATGTTATGCAAAGGCATGAAATTGAGTCTTCTGGTGCAGACGTTTTTTGACCTAACAGTAACAACGACCTACCAAAGAGAAGGACTTTCCGCAGGTTTGCTATTCAAAACAAATACATATTATATATAACAATATAGCAATATAATCTGGCACATCCGCTATCATTCAATAACGATCATAAATTACAAATTCGCCATTCGGCTTTCGATAGCCGCGAGGTCTTTGCTTGCTATTATCTTCTTTTCCGAGTGTAATCAGCATAGCAGGAACATACCGCTCAGGAATACAAAGAGCCTGCCTTAGCTGGTCAGGATCAAACCCGATCATCGGACATGTATCCCACCCTTTATCCTTGGCTATCAGCATGAATAGCATAGCTGACAAGCTTGCATTGCGAATCGCTTCATCTCTCTTGAAGCGCTCTCCCCCATCTTCATACATAGCAGTCACACTGCTGACCGTTTCATCAAATTCACACTGATCGATGATGCCTAAGGTCAAGAGTCCTTCATTAATAGGACCGATATTCCGATATGCTTCCATATCTCCAAGCACAACAATCGCTGCCGCGCTGGTCAAAACTTTGTACTGCTTGAAAGCCGCCTCATATACTTGCTCCTTTAGCATCTCATCGGTTACAGCCAAATAGTGCGCATGCTGCAAATTGAAAGCAGAAGGAGCAAACTTTACAAGGCTGAATAGCTCGTCCAGCTCCTGTTGAGATATCGCCACATCTGTTTTGAATTTATTAGCTGATCTTCTGGATTTCAATAACTCTGTAAATGTACTCATGTTCTCTCTCCTTATGTATAAGTCCAATATTTTCTATAAAAATATATTAACATAGTTACTTAAATAAAGTAAGTTGTTTATTTTTTTATCCGGCTGTCGTATAAAATACATGATAAAAAAAAGACAATCAACCTTCAAATTTGGTTGACTGTCTTTTTCTATTCTAATACAGTTGTATTGTCAATATATAACAAACAGAAAAAAATCCCGACTGCCGCATTGCTGCGGCTGCCAGGATTTTGTTATGACTTCATATAATAGCTGTCAGTACTTACCGACAAAAATACATTACACGGTTCCCATCGACTTGCCTTTAATGAGAGAAACGTAAATCCGCTCATGCTCCACATACTCACCGGCAATTAGCTTAAGCAGCTGCTCAGAGGCCAAAAGTCCCCATTTCCGCTTAGAATAACCGATCGTCGCTAGTCGAGGCTGTACGTACCGTGAAACTTCTATATTGTCGAACCCGATGAGGTGAATGTCCTCACCGATTCGAAGGTCGGTTGTCAGCAAATATTCGTACATCCCGATTGCCATTTCGTCGTTCAAGCAGAAAACGGCCGCAGGTTCTGTGTATTCCTGAGCGATCTGGAGTCCGGCAAACGTTCCAGCCGACTTATTGAAATCTCCTTCGATTTCAATATATTCCAAGTCAGGATGCCTACTAATCACTTGCTTGATTGCTTGCAGACGCTGTCTGGAATCGAATGAGCCTTTTGGCCCGGTTACGACGTACAGCTTGCGATGGCCAAGCTCAATCACATGCTCTACCGCGAGCATAGCACCTGCTTTGTTGTCTAGCAGCACCTGATTGATTTTCGGATGGTTCAAGTCCCGATCCAAGACGACCAATTTATGTCCAAGCTCGGCGTAGTTCAACAGCTTTTCGCTAGAGAAAGTCTCGTCGAGGACAATGGCCCCGTCAATCATTCTCTCCGGAAGAAGCCGATGAGACTGTTCACCGCTGCAGACAACAAGATCATAGCCGCTCTGATTTACGCCCTCTTTCATCCCTTGCAGCAGATCGCCGTAGAACGGTCCGCTGAAATCGCTCAAGAAAGCCCCAATAATTTTCGTTTCCTGCTTCTTCAAATTCCGAGCGGCTGCGTTCGGGACGTATTGCAGCTCCTTGGCGATAGCTATAATTCTAGCAGAAGTTTCATCAGTAACTTTCGGGCTTCCATTGAGCGCATAAGAGACTGTGGATACTGAAACACCAGCCTTTTTAGCAATATCTTTGATATTGGCCACATTACACGCCCCTATTCATGCCAATTATTTCCTTTTAACTTTAACATAATGATTCGTTGATAATTGCGTTCCCTCTATTTATTACAAATAGATGTCAACGATATTATTCGTGGTTGATAGAGCCGATTCAAGCAGTGCCCGAGAAATTCGCAGGCCGCCTTGTCTATAGCGATTCGGTTCCGATTGAGCAGATATGGCCTCACCATTAACGACTACCTTATTTACTGGTTGACCGCTTAGATGATAAACGAATGTAATAGGTCGACCAATAAATTGGAATTCAAATTGCAAGCCATCCAAATGAGCAGGCAGAACAGGATCAATAATTAAATCTCCGCCATCTTGACGGATGCCAAGACAATTGGAAATGAGCTGATTCATATAAATCCCTGGACCGCTGGAGTAAATTCTCCATCCACCCTTGACAGGCACTTTGCCTTCTCTGAGTTGATCGAAATTTTGCTGCGCTTCGTAACGGTCATTGAATTTACCGTCTGAGCTGCTGAAATAAGCGTTGCTTTGGCGAAGCTCCGCATTCGGAACGATGTTCCGAATTCCAATTGGATTAATTTTTTGCAGCCCCAGCCAAGCCTCATCCTGATGACCAAGCTTCGCCATCGCCTCGACGAAACGAATATGGGCGTGCACATACTGCAGTCCCACTTCCCTTCCGAAGTTGGATGCCTGCTCGGCTCGTTTAAAGTGCTTGCTTACACCGCCGGTGTAGTTGGCAGGTCGATCCATCAATCTAACGCCATCTGGGTGATACAGCTTTTCCTTAATAAGCGAATAATGTGCTTCCGCTTGTTCCTTAGTAAGCAGCTCACTAATCATGCTGCGGGTCATCGGCAGAAGACGATAATGAATGCCGGTCTTCGTGTCTTCAGGATGAAGCATCAGCTCGGTTTGGCCTGGCTCCTCCATATATAGAAAACCAGGAATAACATCTGTTTGCAGCATATATTGCTGGAAGTCTGCTTGAATACTAGCTGCAAGCTCACGGAATTGCTCTGCCATATCTTTATCGTAGCCCTGCATTGCTCTGGACAACTGATTAAATGTTTGATAAGTCAAAGCGACTGTCCAGCTGCTAACCATATATTGCTTAAGCTGAGCATTTGCCGGCTGGAGCGTATCATCCCAATCGCCGTCGCCATACGACGACAGATGCGTTCCATGCAGGAAATGATCCATAATATATTGAATTTCCTTACGAGCATGCGCGAGTATAGTTGCTTTATCCTCCGTAAAGCTGTACGTATGAGGATCCATATAAGGCACAAGCTCCTGAAGAATGCTGTAGTCCTTCGTCACGTTCAAGTAATCGCCGAGTACTTTAAGCGGCCATACGATAATATCGCCGTGGCTTTCCACACCTTGAATTTTGAAATAACGATCGAACATAAACCATTGCGGCCAGTTCCCTGTGTCTTCATACTGATGGGAGAATACTGTCAATAAGATTTCTCGCACTCTATCGTGTTCTTGGGTCGCCATGAAATATTCAACTGGTCCTTGGCAAACGTCCCGCGTTCCCCAGGCTGCCCCACCGTACTGCTCTAGGCCATGCGGCGAAGAGAAATGCACAAGCATATTATGGGTGTACCACCAGGATAGAACGTTTACTTTATCCAGCTCAGGTATGCTTTCGCCGTTCAAGGAGAGATGAAAGCCATTCAAGATCGATTTCAAATATTGACGATATTTAATAATTTCTGAATCTATATCCCGGGAGACAAAAGGCAGCTCCTGTCCATGCAGCAGACCTTGAATGGTTAAGCTCCATGACTTGCTCGCTCCAATTTCCAGAACGACTAGCGATGCATCGTGCGGCTTGACATAATTCGCCATTACACGCTCGTCGCCGACGTTCAAATCCGCTCCCGACACCTGCATACGGTAGCATAAATCAGGATACGCCGAAGCGCTTAGTGTTTGGCTATCCGCTCGGAATGATAAAATATTTCCATTCTGCTCCATACCAAACGGCACTTCATACTCGTTATTATTCATCGTTACTTGATTCGTTACTAGGTAACGGTACAATGTTCCGCTCTCGGAAGTAACCTCGAGGTGAACCTCAGGTGTATCAACTGTAGTATAGCTGGTGATAACAAGTGTATCCTCAGGCATTTTATAATACCATCTCGCATAGTTGAAGCCCATTTCATATAGAGACGGCATCGTTAAAAGACGATAAACGCCATCAAGCTCGACATAGATCCGTTGTCCGGATGTTTTCATCACATTCAGTGCATTTCGAGCATTCGTAATCATTTTGTTGAATGACGTATTGCCAACGACGACTTGAGAATTGAATATACCGTACATATACGATGTCGAGGACAAAACATGCTCATTCATCCGGTTATTATTGCCAGTCATTAGAATGTGGCCGTGCGGGCGCTCGACCAATAGCTCTTTTTCCTTTAACACAACATGCTCATTCGTCGCGGTAAAGAATGAGAGCAATGTCTCTCCAACCCGTTCCTCCTGTTGCCGAGCCGGGAATCTACGGTTGATTTCCTCGATGCTCATTTCCAGTGCACGCAATGGAGTGCCGATAATCGATTTAAGGGCCGTCTTCTCGATAACCCGCCCTTCGACTGGCTGCTGCGCTTTAATCTGTTCCCAAGCAACGGCTATTTCATTCCCATACTCCAGCTCCGATACGCTTGATAGATGGTCTTCTTTAAACAGCCCGTAGAAAACAAATCGAGCAGGACCGTCAAGTTTTACGCGTCCAGACTGCAGTGCCACATAGGCGAACTCATACTGATAAACGTTGTTAGCCAGTGAATCCTTTGTGAGCTGCTCCGGTTCATTTGTTTCTTTATAAGAAAGACCATAAAATTGGAAGCCATCCGTGGAATATCCGACAGCACCCGTCAATATCCCCTGCTGCATATACGGGAATTTACCCTGCTGAGGTTGGTTTTGACGAGAACAAATGACATATCCTTTATCCGCATCCTCAAAAGCCTTATGGTCGATATATTGAGATAAATAAGCCTCATTCGAACGTACTGCACCTTTGTCAGCAATACCGATATCCTGCCCGTAGACCAGATCCACTTCGGCGTCGCATCCGTCTAATTGAACATCCCAGAACCAAATACCGCTATCTGTAAGATGGAAAGCAACTTTGTAGGAAATCCCTTGAACGGAGCCTTCCCAAGCTAGTCCTTGCTCTGAGAAGCTTAGGCTGCTTGTGGATCGAATGCCAAGCAGCGGAACCGCTTCGATACCAGCTGCCCGATGAAGGCGCAGGTATACATTATTTAAAGAACCGTCTATTGGATTTGCAAGCAGTTGATTAATAAGCGTATTTCCATGAGAAGCTTCGTATAGATCACCGCTATTCAAAAAATTGAAGCGCAAATTGCCTGCTTGCAAATGAATGTTGGAATCCAATGTATTTATCATGATGATTCACTCATTTCTATTATTTTTCCACAATTGTAAAGCTCGTTTGCGTTGCTAGAATACTATATTAGGAAAGAACAGATGGAAGTTACCTGCTCTTTCCTAATAGGAATGATTCATTGGTTGTTTGGCTAGGCTTTCGCTTGCGGAAGGGCTGAGCGCGGCTCTCCCATGCATAGTGCCATCCCTTGCTGAGCAGCAGGAAGGGTCATGAATTGCTTCCAAACGAAGCCTGAGCGATAGTTCTCAATCATGAGCAGCGTAATGCCTTTATCAATCCCGATGACATCCTCTGCATACCATTCTGGTGTCTCGTCCAAGTTATATGAGTCTTGGAAGCCGTATTTGCCCCATAGCTTAGGGTAATTGGTGTAGTAATTTTGCAGCGCGCTAATTGATTCTTCCGGTGTAAATACGATAGAACCGGCTGCCCCGCAAGGAGGAACAGTACCGTCAACATAGTCGCGTTTCGACGTATTCGGATCTGCGCCATAGCCGCCGTGATAGCCACGAGGACCGTCACAAGCTGTCATTCCCCAAGAATCAGGTCCGAATGTAGCCGATTTGTCAGCATTGTCAATACAGAATTGGCGGCTCGCAAGCGTCGCTTGAACAGAGTTTTCAAACCAGTCGACACCATATTTATCTTCTCTGTCACGGAAATCAAACCAGGCATGCGAGAATTGGTACACGAACAATGCGCCACCCGTACTGTGAATAATCGGACCATGACCGCCGTAGTAGCCAAGATAGCGGGTGAAGTCATCGAACATATCCGCCGGTACCGGATGCGTTGGCGATGCTGCGCCCAAGAAGTACATCATGAACTGTTCAGCGTAATGGTCCCAAGTACCGAAATGCTCACCCTTCTCATCGTCATAGCCCATGTAGAACTGGTTTGTTTCCGGATTACGGTACCAATCCCATTCCACGCGCTCATAAATTTGTTGCGCCAGCACCTGTGCTTCGCCGCCGAAGTATTGTCCGGCTGTCAGAACACCGCAAATCAGAATTGCCGTATCGATAACGGAAACCTCGCAGCCTCCAAATTGCTTTGCTGTATTCATATCAAGGAAGTGAAAATAAAATCCATGGCGCTGGTCCGCGTGATTCAGGAACGTATTTAAAGTGCCCAGTACACGCTCTTCCGCCTGCTCTTTGGTCACCCATCCGCGTTCCGCACCGATCGCAAGCGCAGTCAAGCCATAGCCGACCGATGCAATGCTTGCCATATTGGGCAATCCTGGCGCACGGTCACGGATCAAGCCGTAACCTGGGCTGTCTGGATTCGTATTCGCTTCCTCCCAAAAAAACGTAAAGCTCTGCTTGCTTTCCAAATCCAGCAATTCGTCGTTTGTCAATTTCTCTCTCATTTAAATCCCTCCGATTTTTGTTTGGCAATCTCATTTAATTTTCCGTCTGGCGTTAGACGAAACGAACCGTCAATTGATCGTCTACTTTTGCATGCTGCTTAGATAGGATGTGAATGGTCGTTTCATGCCGCTCAATCTCATACGCATCGCTTGGTTCAACCTCAAGTGACGTTTCAATCACAATCCGGTCTTTCGGCTGCGTAAGGCGGAATGAAATGGCATTTGCCTCGACCCCCATTATTTCAGCAGTCGCTTCTACAATCTTTAAGCTGACATTCAACTTCATTTGCAAAGGCAGCATGACGCCGTCCCTGCTTCCAAGCCACAACTCTCGTCCATCAAACAGCGGTGAGCCGTTCTCATATATGCGGAACTTCTTATCGAAGCCGTCAAGATTCAATAAGTGAATAAAGCGTTCCCCTTGCTCATTGCGGGTGGATGTCATGAATATACCGTGATAAGTGCAGTCATGCGTAAGACCCGCCTTCGCGCCAAGCATCTCTAAAGCCGTTCGGTACAATGCAATATCGCAATTGTAGCGGGCGGTCAATACAACCGCGCGGCCGGACCCAATACGGATGTCAAAACCGCATGCCTGACCGCTTCCATACAGACGCAGAAGTGTGTCCGCTTGTCCAACAGCCTCGAAGGTTTGAGCGAAATGCGTGCGAACCTCAGGTCGTGGGGCAGCCCAGCCTTCTGCTAATACGGAAGGATACACATGCGATCCATCACGATGATCTCCGGTATGCTTCAAGCCGAGAACATCCGCCAGCACTATGCAAGGCTCGCCTTCCATATCGAACAGCGGCACTTCTCCGTACAGGAACAATTTCCCGCCTTCAAGAAGGTAGTTTGCGAGCTTCTGCTGCAGACTGCTGTCCATATATTTCGCGGATAGCAGCGCGAGTACAGGCACTTCTTGAACTGAAATCGGCTTATTCTGAATGTCCGCAGCGCCAAACCGATATCCTGCGAGCAGCATAGCCCGAGCCATCGTCTCCCAGCTCCAGTAAGCGCGGTTCGATTCAATGTTTTCATATATCGCCTTCATCTTGGCACTATTCGGATAACGGTATTCCGTCATGAAATAATCAGGAATAAAGGCAAAGGATACCGCATCACGTTCTTCATTCATGACCGCAAGCTTGTCTTCCACCGCTCTTACTGCATGAATGCCACGAGCCATGCGATCGAATGTGTAATTAAGCTCACCTTCTGGACTAACCGGGGCTGCAAACCCATGGCGCTCTCCGGTGAAAGCGACACGGTCGTTCCCGTCGTTCGGCTTGTCATCCAGCACATAATTGCGTCCGCCGGTGAACAAATAGTAGTTAATAAGACGATTGCCTTGGGCAACGCACATCCGCATTTTCAAATCCGCGGCGGAAACGTCGTATCTTTCGGCGAAAGTAGAACCGAAATTGCCGTCTCCGCAGTTGAACTCCACTGAAGTGAGCGGCTGATGCTCGTCGTGGACAGCATCCATGAATCCATTAATCAAGTACAAATCTTGGAATGTATTCATATCCAGATTGCCGAAATAAATATCTGAGCCGGATATATAGCCTGACTTGCCTTCATATGTTTCGTACAGCTGGCTGATCCCAATTGGGTATGTAAAGCCTCTGCCGCCGCCGGTGCCGTGAATATTAATGACGAAAGGAATATCCTTGACGCCGAACGACTCCGCATAGCCGCGCAGCTCGTCGACATAGCAGGCAAATCGATTCCGCATATAATGGCCTAAGTCCAAATGCAGCGCTGGAGCATAATCCTCCTTCGGCGAACGAATTCCCGTACGACGACTCACTATGTTCTGCAAGTCGAACGGATAGCGGGAAGCAAGCTCCGACGTGTCATAAGTGCGGCTGAGCCATGAAACGAAATCATCAACAACTTGGTCTGTTAAATCCGGGCCGTTGCTGACCCAAGACAGCATGCCGATTTCATTATCAAGCTGTACGGCAATAATATTGCCGCCTTGAGGCTGCAGCCGCGGCGCTGCGATCGCCATTACTGCCTCATACCAACGGCGAGATGCTTCGAGAAATGCCGGAGCAAGGTAATCAACTGTTGGGGTAGTGGCTGGACGCTCATCCCATCCGATCGGCAAGATCTCCGGATGGCGATCATAAATCCAGTAAGGCAAACCCTCATTCTTCATCTCCGCCATAATGAACGGACCCGGACGAAGGAAGAAATACAGTCCGTTGTCGCGGCATAAATCAATGAATCCAGCCAAGTCGAGCTCAGGCCGGGTATGCCCGTCCAGATCAAACTCGCCTTCCCGCGGCTCATGGCATAACCACGGCACATAGCTTGCTACCGCATTGCAGCCAGCTAGCTTGAGCTTATTGATGCGATCCTGCCATTCATCGCGCTGCAGACGGTAGTAGTGGATTTCGCCGCACATAATCATTTGCGGCTTGCCATCAATCCGGATTTGCTTGTTGACAATTTCAATCACGGTTATATCTCTTCCTTCCTTGCGAGTAGGACAACACGTCCTACTCTTCCTTGGATGTTGCTGTGGATCATTTGGCTATTGGAGACAGGCCGATGGCCTGTGCTCCTGCTTTCACATAGTCATTCTTCATATACAAATCCCAAATCAATCCACTGCGATAGTTTTCAATCATCAGCAGCGTAATGCCTTTATCAATACCAATGACGTCGGGACTGACCCATGCCGGCGTCACTGCTTCATTATAAGCATCCGTCAAACCATACTTGCCCCAAAGCTCAGGCTTTCCATCAAAATGCTTCAGAACTGCGAGCGATGCTTTCGGCGTAAACACGATCGATCCGAGTGCCGCAGCTGGAGCCAACGTGCCGTCCGTCACATGGGCAGCATCGTCAAAGCCAGTTGGCGGCGAGCCATAAAGTCCGTTGTATCCATCAGGCCCATCACTTGCGGTCATGCCCCATGCATTCGGACCATACGTCTTGTACGTTCCGGCCATATCGATCGCATACTGCTTGCTTGCTTCCGAAGCAATAACAGAGTTCTCCCACCAATTAACGCCTTCCCGGTCATTTAAGCCGCGGAAATCGAACCAGCCATGCGAGAATTGGTAGGTAAAGATTGAACCGAACCATGAATGGATGAAAGGTTGCCCCTGTCCATAGGCTTTAGAATCTCTTGTGAACGCATAGAACAATTCGCCCGGAACCGGATGTGTCGGCGAACCGGACGCGAGAATATACATCATTAATTGCTCTGCATAGAAATCCCAGTGTCCTGCGAAGCCGTTCTCCGGCGAATAACCCATATAGAATTGATTGTTAGCCGGATCTACAAACCAAGGCCATTCCACTTGCTCTGCAAGCGCCTTAGCCTGCTCCTTCACCTCTCCACCGAAAAACTCCCCTGCGGTGATGGCGCCATTAATTGCGATCGCGGTATCGATGACTGACAATTCACTGCCAGGCGCTCTCGATCCGTCCTCCATATTTAGGAAGTGGTAAAGAAAACCGTGCTCTTTTGCCGCATGCTGCAATAGTGTGTTCATCGTACCCAAAGCACGCTCTTCGGCCTCCTGCTTCTTCACCCAGCCGTGCTCGACTCCGATAACAAGAGCTGACAAGCCGAAGCCGGTAGAAGCGACGCTCGACAACGTCGGGTTGCCGGGAGCCCTGTCAGCGATAAGGCCATAGCCCTTGCTTCCTGCTTCGGTATTTGTCTCATTCCAGAAGAAATCAAAGCTTGCCCGGCTTTCTTTGTCCAGCAGCGCTTCCGTCTCTTTGTCTAGGCCAGCCGCGATACCGCGGCCAGCATTCTTGCTGCTGGAACAGCCTGCCGCCAGCAAAGCGGTCGACAATATAACTAGTAAACCCATCCGTAAGATGCGCATCTTATTCCCCCGTTAATCCGGTACTATCTACTACCTGAGTGAAGCGTTTCTGCGCGAATAGATAGAGAATTAACAGCGGCAGAACGATTAGCAGTGTACCCGCCATTCTGATCGACTCGTTGACGTCCGTTACAGTAGATGATCCCGTATACATTGCCTTGAAGGAATCATTAAACGTCTTCAGCTCCAGCGGCAAAGTCGTCATCGCATTGCCGAGGTACAAGGATGCAAGATACGTCTCGTTCCAATGCCATACCATCGAGAACAGGAATACAACGACAACCGCCGGTACAGAAATAGGCAGAATAATGCGGAAGAACGTCTTAAGTGCGCCTGCTCCGTCGATTTGTGCCGCTTCTTCCAGCGCTCCAGGTATAGTCCGGAAAAATTGATAATAAATCAAGATAAACAACGCGCTCCTCAGTCCTTGAGCCAACAACCCGGGAATAATGAATGGAAGCGGCGTTTCCAGCATGCCGTAATCTTTGAACAGCAGGAACATGGGAATCATAATAACCTGCTTCGGCACAACAAATGTGATGAGCATCAGTCCGAATAGAATTGATTTTCCCGGAAACTTGTATTTCGCGAAGCCATAGCCTACAATCGCGCAGGATACGGTTTGGGCCAAAGCCGGGAGAACGGAGTTAAGCAGCGTGCTCCCGAGCGTCTTCACATAATCAAGCACTTTCCACGCCTGCACATAGTTCTCCCAATAGAAGCTGCGCGGAATCCAAGCCACGGTCGGATCCAGAAGGTCACCCAGATTTTTGAAGCTTTGCGACACCATGAACAGCAGCGGATACAAATAAATGAAGCCCGTACTGATCAGCAGTATATAAATGATGATCTTCATCAGCCAGCCATCATTCCCTTGACGGCCCATCATCAAACTTCTTGCTTTATATAACACGCTCAACGACCTAGCGCGTTTATCCGGCTTTTGCTGATTCTGTTTGTCGATCGGTATTTCTCTCATCTTGATTTCCCCTCCTTAGGACCTTCTCGCGGCTCGGATGGACTGATCCTTGTTCCGAAAGAACAGTACAAAGATGAGCAGCACGGCGAAAATAACCGTGAAATAAATCCATGCCAGCGCACTGGCGTATCCGAATCCTGTATTAGCCTTGAACATGTTGTCTTGAATCAGCTTGATGACATCGCTAAATCCGTTAGTGAACAAATCGATAATCGTATAAATGAGATTGACCAGAATAAACGGTTTCACTTCAGGCAGTGTAATTTTCCAGAACGTTACCCAAGGTGATGCCCCATCCATTGCTGCGGCCTCGTACACTTGCGTGTTCACCTTCTGCAGCCCAGCCAGGAAGATCAGAATTTGCACACCTGAATACCATAAGATCAGAATAAACTGGTTAATGATGCCTATTATTGGTCCAGCCATACCTGGTGAAAGATTATCTTGAATCATCGTGATAATGCCGTATTTCTCAACAATCGGAATCGTCGCCGCTCCTTGCGAGAATAGCTCTTGAACCACTTCACCGCTCGTGATGACAACCGGCAGGAAGAAGATTGCGCGAAATAGGTTTCTTCCCCGAATCGGCTGATTGATGAGCAGCGCTACGAATAGAGAAAAAACAATAACGATCGGAATCATCAAAATATTCGATTTAAGAAATAGAAACAGCTTTTGCGTAAAATCCACATCGACCAGGAATGCATCCTTGTAGTTGCCCCACCCTAGAAAATGCGTTTCAATACCGTAAGGCGTAATCATTACTTTGTTAAAGCTCATATACAGTGAGAAAAAGAGCGGATACGCCATAAATACTAGAAAACCGATAACCCACGGAGATATGAGCATGTAGCCGATCATGGCTTCTCGTTTTGTTTTTTTCATCTTCATCTTCATGATCGGTTACCTCCTGTTACCGTAACATCGCGGGCTTTGACTGAAATGGACCCTTGCGAATAATTTTCTGAAGTGTAATTGACCCAAATGTCCACGCCATTGTCATAGCTGACTTTGATAATACCGAAATTCATTATGGTGCGTCCGGTCATTACAGCGTCCTTCACTTGCTTTAATGCCTCATTCGCTTTGGCGTACTGCTTCTTGATTTGCGGCGCCCAATCCTTGTATTCTGTCGTATACAGATAGCCCGAAGGCGTATTTTGAAGTTTCCAGGATGGCTCTTTCGTAACCAAGTAAGAAGGATACGCCCCATATTCAATCATGCGAAGCAGATCGAGTTCAGGATCGGCATTGTTATTGCCGTATTCCGCGTAGTAATCCATAACGCCATGCAAGACCATCGGCAGGAATGGAACGGTATCGGTCGCATACATGAATTGTGACGAATTGAGCGGCATATCGAAGTACGCTGCGGTATGCTTCAACATATAGTCATTCGGCTGGTACCAAGATAGCCCAATTGACTGCTTAGCCGCTTCTTCGCTCAGGTTGCCGTAAATATCCGCTGCTTGGGTCCGATTGATTGTTTTTTTCTTGTTATAATCGGAATAAAGCAAATATCCGGTACCGTTAATCGCTACGCTTTGAATGCCCTCTTTATTGAATGTTCGGAAATCTTCTGTCGCGAGCGACAGTGCTTTGTCCGGACTGAGCATATAGGCCTTAATGTCTCTAAACAGATCGCTCACATATCTGCTTACGTACTTGTATTCGATTAAGCGGTTCGTGATCATGCGGACCGAATCGACGCGAGGCTCCACTCTTGGGCTGCCTCCCAGCATGTTCGTGTAATCCGTATTTAAATAAAGATCAATGTTCTCATTCTTGGCGTATTCCAATAAACTCTTCATGCCTTTGCTGCCGCCAAGCACTTTCTCAAAGTTCGGAGCAGCTGGCTGTGCAGCGGTCGCGCCGCCCTTGCTCCAGCCTTGAAGACCTGCGCGGATATTGTCGATGCCTGATTTCTTGAGATCCTGCAAAATCAACTCCGCTTCATTGAACGATGTCATCTTCATGACGCCGCGTTTGAATATACCGGTTGTCATTTCGCTGCCGAGCATATCAATTCGAAGAGGGATCTCTCCGCTGTGCGTATTGCCATTTTTTTCCTTCGGAAGCATATCATGCGACTGCAGATAGCTGCGGTAATCCTGTGCCATTCCGACGTAGTCCGCCTGCTCTCCGCTGAGAAGGCGGTAGCGGATCTGTTTGTCGCCTTCCAATTTTGTTTTTGTGTACATATTGATTCCGCCCATTGTTTTGCTGGTCGGCTGGTAATAACTGGTACGAATGTTAAAGCGTGTCGATACCCAGTTGAAGTTCGTATTGACACCGCTTGGGTACGCGACGATCTCCGCGTTCATCTTTCCGTCTTCCACGACACCCATCAACGCATTCTTCTTCACGCCATGAACGACGCCGAATACCGGATAGCCTACTTTATTGTAGGCACCTTCGAAACCGCCAATCCCAATGTCGTTATAATAAATTTGTCCAACATAGGGCTCGTCGAATGACGTATGGTTGTTCGTGAATCGGATAAGCGCACCGCTTCCGTCTGGTATGAACAAGTATCCCGGCACAGCCGCATCGCGTACGGCACCAAGGAATGGATATAGCTGCACCGACGCAATCCGGCTAGGTCCGTTCTCCTGAATGCTATCGTTCAGCAGCTTGACAACAAGCCCGTCCTCTTCCAACGCGACTTGCATAGTCATCGTAACTTGAAGATCTGGAAGTTCATACGTGACCTCCAGACCGTTATCGATCGCATTTACAGAAGCAGCTTTTCCTTGAAGAGACATATAGTTGGATGATGTCCTAAATGCATCTTCCCCGAAGTAATCGACGAGAAAGGGCGATTGCATTGCGTTCTTCCAATCCTCATTAAGCTCCTCCGCCTGAAAATCGCTTTCACTTGGCACGGAAGACCAAATATAACCGCTAGTCCGGTCTTGAACTTGAATAGCGAATGTTTCCATATTCATGTATAGAGCCATGCGGTCATTCTGACCGATTCGCTCGAAGCCTGCGCCGATTTCCACAGCGGGCACTTCTGCCTGATTGGCAGTTTCCGGCTTCGTATATTCATTGGAACGGAAGAACGACAATTCATCCTGACGGTCTGGCCTTGCCGGCTCCAAAGAAATATCCGAAGCATCAGGCACTATCGGCTCGACAGCCAATTCAGCCGGAGCCGAATCAGTGACGCCTGAAGCATCCGATTGCGCGGCGTCATACAAACTCGCTATCAATCCCCCGCTAACAATTAGAATAGCTGCGAGAAAGACCAGCTTCCATTTTTTCATTTTAAACACGGTATTTCACCTCTTCCGCTATACTCCGTACGAAGTCCCACACTTGGTTGGATAGGCCGAAGAAAATGAATGCGATCAGAGCCATAATGATCATGCTTGAAATCGTGATCGCAACGTTTTTGAACGTTTCCTTGATCTCATAGCCATGAATTTCCTTGACCATCGTAAACATTAGGAATACGCACCACAAAATAATAAATTGGCGGGAGTAATCGTATACGACTGATTCCAGCAGCGTAAGTCCTTTGGACATGATCGTAATCGGAAGTGAAAAAATGATATAAGGACTAAGCGCATAAACAGTGCCTTTGTATATATCCTTGAATTTCCCTTCGCCGTCATTGATAATGCTGACCAAATAGTTGCACAGCACCCAGGCAAAAAAGGGAATTAGAATTTTCAGCGCTTCGCCTATGATATTCACTTTCAATGGATCGACGCCGCTGAATATAAAGTTCGTCCCAAATACTTCGTAAATCCGGATAGCTACGATGAATATAAGCAATAAGGTGGCTGACAGCACGGATGCGCGGCCGTTCTCAAGCTCATAATATCCGTCGAACGGATGCCTCAGCATTCGGAATGTATGCATCAGCTCACGAATAATCTTAATATCCCTTATACGGCGAACGGTTTGCACCACAGGCTTACCAATGCCCTTGGCACGATAAAGCCGCTTCAATATGAACCATAATGCTGCGGCACCGGCGATCGCGACCATGATTGTCGACATATGACTCATCATCCACGCCCGTCGAAGCTCCCAATACGTATTGGAATACTCGTTCACGTTGCGTGCAAATTTAAGTTCCTCGAACGCCTTGCTGTAATCTCCTTGCTTGTAATAAGCAAGTCCAATCCCGACATGGGCCAGATCGAACATACTGTTCTGTCTGAGTACTTCGCGCCAAGGCTCCATGCTTTGCACATATTTACCGTCCAGATACAACCCGATTGCTTTGTAAACGAGCAAAGCGAACGGCGTTGGTTTGAACATTTGAATATTGGCCCGTTCTTTATCCAGCACATATAAAATTCCGTTCTCGTTGACAGCAATTCCCGATGGCGCTCTGAAATAGCCAAGCCGTTGATAACCGGTGTCATTGCCGCCGAAGCTGAACAACATGCTGCCATCCTTGTCATACACAGAAATAAATCCTTCTATTGAATCTACTGCAAATATGTTGCCCATGCCGTCCACTGCGATGTCCGCAACGCTTGGGCTCATGTAGGTAGATGTTCTAAGCAGGTTATCTCCCGCTACGTTGAGCTTCTTGATGCTGTTGTCATCCAAACCGACCGTAGCCGTATAAATCAGACCATCCCCGTCCACCGCCAAGTTTGATGGTGACGGTGGAAGCTTCTGCGACAGCTGGCTCATCTGCTTCTTCGTAAAGAAGATTTTCTGAACCGCCCGCTCCAGATCGAAGCCAGTCCGATTTCCTCCGAAGTAGCCAAGGAAATCGCCCTCAGCGCTCAGCTCCGTAAGACCCTGAATTAAACCTTCACCTACAATGTATATATTGCCGCGCTTATCAGCTAACACTTTCCGCGGTTTAAACTCATTGTTTTTGCCGAACAGCAGCGAATCGGGCTTGCCAATCGTTTTTGTCTTCTTCCCATTCGGGTCGAATACAACAACCTGCCCTGCGCCATAGTCTGCCGCATAGATTACGCCGGCTTCGTCTACGTACACTCCCGTCGGCTCATCTAATTCACCCTGTCCGATTACCCGAACTTTGTTGCCTCGTTCGTCGAGCTCTAATATCCTCCCGTTTCCCGTATCGGCCACGAACAGATGGTTATGGCTGTCGATGAACAAATCCTGCGGTTGATCCAATACGATATTGAAGTCGCTATCCGCAGCAGCCTCCTTAGCGCCTTCTTCTCCAAAAATGCTATGCCCGTCGATCACACCAACTGGCAAATAGGCGCTCTGCGTAAGACGAAAATCCCCTTGCTGATCTATCGTAAAGGAAACGTACGATTGCGCCTGCACCGGCATCGAGGCAAACAGCAGGGAGAACACAATGCCGACAAACAGACCGATTTTAATTTTTCTCATCGTTCTCCCCCTCTACTTGATACCGGAATGCGCCATCGTATCCATGACCCGGCTTTGCATAAATATGAATATAATCAGGTTCGGCACGAACATAAGCAGTGCCGCAGCCGCAGCCATTCCCTGACCTGCGACGTTGTTGCCGACCGTGCTGGTCAGCGTTGTCATATAGAAGGCGAACGTCTTCAGTGTTTCTTGAGACATGTACAAGGTCGATGTCTCCGTGTTGTTCCATGCCGCTTGAAAGGCAAGAATTGCAACGGTCGCCATCGCCGGTTGAATGATCGGCATGACGATCTTTGCAAACACAGTGATATCGGTCGCCCCGTCTATTTGAGCCGCCTCAATCAGTTCGTTCGGAATTTGATCCACGAACTGTTTAATTAGAAACACGCCAACCGGCAGCGCAAGAAGCGGAAGAATATGTCCCATATAGGTGTTAATCAGGCCAAGCTTCTCCACTACGAGGTATCTCGGAATCGTAACCGCCGCCGGCACGAACATGAGGGCGATCGTATTCACCTCGAACAACACTTTACGCAATCTAAATTGCTTCTTGGATAACGCGTATCCGGTCATTGCGCTTATAACCAGCGACAGCACGACCACAAAGAGCGTTATCATTAAGCTATTAAACAAATATTTGGTCGCTGGAATTCTTGTAATATCCGCCACAGTAAGAAGACTGCCAATGTTCTCGAACGTCGGCTTCTGTACTAGAAAAGTCGGCGGGTACAGAAACAATTCATCCAGCGGTTTCAGTGATTGTGAAAAAATAAAGAAGATCGGCAGCACCATAATAATGCCGAGCGGAACTAGAAATACAAAAAATTTGAGCTGTCCGAGACTAAAGCGGCTCGGATTGATTTTATTGCCATGAAAGGACGCCAATACGAACACACTCCTTTAATCTTTTTCCCCGAACAGTCTCCAGGACAGCTTCGAGAATCCGTAAATAACGATCAGCAGCACAACCGAAACGGCCGATGCGTAGCCCATATCGTAACGAATGAATCCATAATCCGCGATATGGTTAATGAGCAGCTGGCCGGCATACTGTGGTGTAGGATTCGCACCAGACAGCTGAACGCCAATTTCACCAGCTTGGAATGTTCCCACCACAGCCATGACCGCACCGAACAGCATTTGCGGCTTCATGGAAGGAATAGTGATATACCATACCTCCTGCAGCCGGTTTCTGATGCCATCGATGTAGCCCGCTTCGTACATTTCCGGGTTAACATTCAGAATACCCGCCAGCATCGCCAGGAAGCCGACGCCCATACTGTTCCAAAGCGTTACAGTCATCATAATCGGCATCAAGTAATGTGGAGACTGCGTCCATTGTATGGGCTCATTAATAAAACCCCAGTTAATCAGAAATGCGTTCAAGTAGCCAGTGCTGTCACCGCTGAACACGATCAACCATACGACCGACATCGCGACGGCTGCCGTCAATGACGGCGAATACAGTGCCAAGGCGATTAAAGTACGTGATTTGCGCGGAATTTGCGCCAGCAGCCAAGCCAGCCAGAAGGAGAGGATATATCCTCCTGGTCCAACTAGAAGCGCAAATTTGATTGTGTTCGGAAGCACGTACATCATAAACTCACTGTCTTGGGTCAACAGATTCACATAGTTCTGCAATCCGATAAATTCTGGTGCCTGTACAGTATTGAAATAAGTGAATGACAAGCCAATAGCGGCTATTACAGGAATAATGATAAACATCGTAAACATAATCAGATAAGGGCTCAGGAACAGATAAGCAGACCATTCATTGCGAACCCATCTTTTCTGATGCCATTTCTGCTTGCTCGGCTGTCCTTCAGCTGTATATATGGCCTTGCTTGCGGCAAGCTCAGAAGTCGATTTCATTGGTGTCTTCACCTGCCTTTCTCATCCGGAATACGTGGTACTTCCAGAGGTTTAATAAGCTTTCCATCCTTCATGTACTTAAATTCCTCCAGCTTCTTCGCCATTTCACGATTGGTGAGAATCGTTGCGTCCTCAATGGCGCGGCGTGGATTGACGCCGTTGAACACGATTTTGTTCCACGCGTCGCTTAGCATTCTCTCCAGCATGTAATCGCCTGGAATATGAGGAACATCTTTAAGCCATTTCCATTGTTCTTGGATAACTTTAATATCTTCGGCAGGCCACGGCATTTGGCCAAATGCTTCAAGATTTGCCGTGTTCCACTTATAAGTTGGTCCATAAATCGTCTGCATTCGGTTTCCGAACTTCACCTGAGCTTCGCTCGACGTCCACCATTTGAGCAGCTCCCAAGCGTCTTCCTGACGCTTGCTGTTCTTGAATATAACAGCTGATTGCCCAGTACCCGTCTGCCAGCGTTCGATCGTACCGTCCGCTGCTTTCATTCCTGGTGCAGGGGCGATGCCCCAAAGTCCATTGATTTCCGGCGCTGCTGAGGTCAATTGGACATAAGTAGTAAAATCTGCAATGCCTATTGGCATGCTGCCGTCCCGGAAATGGTTATAGAAGCTTGGCACGTTCAGCGGAAGATTGTATACCGTGAACAAATCCGTCATTTGCTTGATGCCGGCAACCGCACTCTCGGAATCGATTGCAGTCCCTGAACCATCCTGCTTGAACAGCTCTCCGCCGCTTTGGTAAATAAATGGCGAGGTCAGCGTCAAAGGCTTCAAACCGCCTGTTTGCGACAGCGGATTAAAGAAATTCAGTCCGTAGCGCTGCAGGTCCGGCAGAATCCGCCTTACATCATCCATTGTCTCCGGCAGCGGTATATTCAGCGCATTCAATACATCTTTACGATAAAACATTACCCAAAAATTTTGCGTTTCCGGGAGCGCATAAGTACCTCCGTCGAATTGGAACGGCAGCATCGCTCCCGCTGAGAAGCGATTAACAACTTCTGCATAATCGGGGAATTTGGCAAGATCAGTTAAAGTGCCGCGAACCGCTAAATTAAATGGCGTCACATTATTGATCGACAGTGCCATATCCGGTGAATTGCCGGCGGCATTAGCTAATATGAGCTTCGTCTCGTCCGGCATAAGGGAGAATGAAACCTTGATGCCAGTCTTTTTCGTAAATTCCTCGTCAGCCAAATGCTGCATCATCGTCACATACTGCCTCGGACGGTTTACCCAAATTTGAAGCTCTTCCGGATCGCTTCCGCCCATTTTGGAGTAATCCTTCGTGAACGATCCGACGAAGGCGCTCACGTTCGCAGACAACCGGGTGAACCAATTCGCTTTAGCGGAAGGAAGCTCCTCGTCCGAATAAACGAAGAAACGGTCAACGGTCAGAGGCTGGTTCGGGAGCTTGCCAAGGGATGTTCCCAGCATTTGCATAATGGAGCCGGAGCCTTCTGATAGTTGAGCATACTTATAAGGAAGCGAATTCGGGTCCTTCGCAAGGTTGCGCAGTCTTTGCGCAGAAATGAACATCGATTTCGCAGCATCCGGATTACGGCCAACCTGCTTCGCTAACGCATCAAACCGATCGTTTAATTCATCAGCGTAGCTATTGAGCCGATCCGCCACTTCTGGAATCTGCTCGGTCAAATCCCAATCTCGGTTGGAGTCCTGCGTATTTCCAGTCGCCATTTTCACTTGAATGGCCAGATCATTGATCCCGCTCATAATCGTTTTGATCGTCCGAATCGTATCTCTGTATGGCGCATCGTTAGCAATAAGCGTAAGCTTGTGCTGCCCTTTCTGAAGACGGAATAGATAAGGCGTGTCGTCATCACTTGCAAGCGTCTTATTCTTCCAATCCTTCGTAAAAGGGAAAACGACTCTGCGCATTTCTTCAAATGGAATAGCGCCGTCTATTTGCAGCGTCCGGTATACCGGCATGTCGGTTCCCGTCTCGCTCGTATTCGTATTTTGCTTATATTTGATCGCAATTTGATAATCACCGTCTGCCGGCACGTCAAACGTCCAAGTAACGCTTTGTCCGCTAATTTGCCACGAGTCACCGCCGATACCATTCAGCATCAGCTTGCGGCTGTTGAACGGCACAGATGAAGGACTGCCATCGGATTGTACACGGATGAACGGTTGATTCTTGTTCAAAGCGCGTTCTCCTTCTACCACTACGAGACTTGCTGGAGCTTGCATCGGTTCGCCTTGCTTCAAATATTGTTCATAGAAAGGAACCATGTCTGGACTTTTTACTGTAATCGCGCCCACGAGGGCAGGTTCGCTAATGAACGGGAACGAAATCATGTTCTCGCCCTGCTTCAAATAAAATAACAGCGGACGATCATCAGCGGATGCAAGGTCTTCAAGCATCTGCGACTGCCAGCCTGGCGTCATCTTCTGCTCTGGCAAAACATCATTGCCTAATGCGTCTTTGTCGAACGGGTACATATCGTCTTTCCAATATTTATATAACTCGAATTGATGTGCCTGAAAATAGGGATAACTTCCGTTAATCTTGATGCCCCGTTCCACTGGCATGATTTGTTCTGTTAACGGGTAATAATCCATTTGCAGATTATACAAGCCGCTTTCCGGCACGTTAACTGTAATTTCGACTTCAGGTGTTTCCTTTTCCCACCGAAATACAGGCTCGCCATAGCCTTCGCTTTGCGCAGCTGTTACTAAAGGTGCAGACTGGCCATTAACACGAAACTGCTTGGCTGGAACTTTAAGACTGATGTGTTCAGCAGCTTTGACGCCTTGCTCTTCCCACTGCTTCAATACGTCGAAATAATCATCTTCTACGACCTGTTGAACCACTGTTTGGCCGTCTTTGTTTTTATTTCCCCCTTGAGGGTTATTCTCTTTCGGTTCATCCTTTTTGGATGAGCCTCCGCCAAAAAGAGCGTCCAATACGTCGCTGTTGTTCGATGCTTGTTCGTTTCCTGTTTTTCCTTCAGCCGCCACACGAAATGTCATCCAAGCTGGCTCATTAATGCCGGCTAATAGCATGACGCCGATCATTACGATGGCTAGTATCTTTCTCCTCATGTCCACCACTCCCGATACAACGGAAGTTCCCTCCCTCGAAAATGAGGGAGGGACGTCCTATTTTACTTCGTTACCTTCTCAATTTGCTCTTTGTTCTGGTTGTAAATGTCCATTGCTTTTTTCTGAATGTCTTTCGCAACATCTTCTGGTTTTACTTTAAGCGTAATAAGCTCTTTCTTGGTGTCATAAGGGTTCAATACTTTATCTACAATTTCCGCATCTCCCGGCAGCCATTTGAAGCCGTCAACGAAGCCGTTTGGAATTCCTGCAATAATATCCTTCAGGCCAGGAGCAGTGAACGTTGTTTGCAGATAAGCATCCCATACTTCACGGTCATTAAGCAGCGGCATCGTAACAATCGGTGTCTCGATATTGTTGATGCGCTCCAACCAGCCATCTTTGGAATAAGTAAGGAATTTAATGAATTCCATTGCTTCTTTCGGGTGCTTCGTGTTCTGTGCCATACCGATGTAGTCGGTAATCAATGGAACGCGTTGTCCATCTTTGCCTGGAATCGGCAGGAAGTCCCATTTGAATTTGGCATTCTTCTGCACATCGGCAAATGCCCAGTTCGCATCGATTTTCATGCCGACTTTACCCATAATGAAACCGCTCTTGTCTTTGCCATACCATACATCTTGATCTTTGCGCTCATACAGATCGACAGATGACTTATCGTTATACACGACTTTATTTATCCAGTGAATAGCATCGGAGAAAGCAGGCTTGTCGAAGTTGAATTGCGTACCGTCGAATGTCAACCATCCCAGCTTCGAGTCGAATTGTGGCACAAACATTTCACGAGCGCCTAACAGATTCTCTACTCCGTATTGGTGATCGCTTGGCTTCGTCAATTTTTTAGCAATTTTCTCGAACTCGTCGATCGTCCAGTCTGCTTTCGGCAGAGGAATATTTTCTTTGTTGAACAAGTCAATGTTGATGAGAACACCTTGAGCGAACAATTGGTGAGGCAGAACAAATTGTTTACCGTTGTACTGTCCAGTTGCGCTCAAATTGTTGAAAATATTTTGCTCATTGTAATCTGGGTCAAATTCGAGATACGGTGTCATGTCAGCAAGCCAGTTGCTTGCTACGTTGCCCGGAGCGTTAAATACGAAGAATACATCCGGTAGCTTACCTGCTGCTGCTGCCGCTCCGAGTTTCTCATCCCACGGCCATGTTACTGCTTTATCGATTTCAACTTTAATATTCGGGTGCAGTTTTTGGAAAGCATCAATCTTCTTTTGCTCAACGATTGGATCATTCCAAGTCCCGAATTTCAGTGTTACAATTTCATCGCTTGAAGGTTCCGTGCTTTCTGTTTGATTGCTGCTGCCTGGCGCTGCAGATTCTGTAGGAGCTGGTGTAGCGTTTGCATTTCCGCCCTTATTACCGGAGCCGCCGCAGCCTGCGAGAATCGACACCATCATGATGATCGCTGTTAATGACAAAACTAGTGATTTTTTCATTGTTGACCTTCCCCCTGATCATGAATTTGAAGTTCGTATTAAGAGAATTACAGGCAAATAAGATGCCATTGCCTCCACGTTATGTATGAGATCCCTCCCCGACTTAGTTTCCATATGGTAAACGGCGTGAGACCGTTTCCAACAAATCTATAAGCGCTTGCTTGCCTTACAAAATAACTTGTAATTACGAATCTATCGAAACGATTCGATTAATTCAAAAGTATACATGAGCATAATAGCGATTACAAGCTCTTTTTTTAATCGTTTTCATAGAAAAAACAGCAAATTTAGTGCTCAATATGTATTTTCATCTGTTTTACTTCCGATTTTTATAGAATCGTTTCGATAAGCTGTTAGTAAATGCCAGATGTGCGAACTAAGCAACGAAATCATAAGTGGTTAATCAGCTCGATTAACCGCTTTAAAGATGCTGCAACAACGTTTAGAGAGCAAGGAATATGTAAACGGAGCGTCGAATACGAAGGGGTACTGATCGCCTCTTTCCAGACTGCTATTTGTCATATTGCACAACAATCCAGCTCTGGCTTACACAATAAAATTTGGAGCAGCTCCATATTCGAATGTTTATAAAGGCGTTAAAGAAATCAACAGCTTCATCAAAAGTGTTTTTAATTTTATGCATGAACTAGAAGAAGAATATGGTGAGCATGAAGTCAATATTTTATTATCTGGACACAGGTGTACGACTGGTTGTATCGGAGCTTATTTCGAAGGCGTTCCTAAGGATGGAAATATATTGAGACACTCGTCTGCTAACGGTGAAGTATATCTTTTCAAAGCAGCTCGCGATCATCATTTTCAGCAACCCAAAGAAGCCGAGCAGGTGTACCCTTTCTGATCGGCTGGATTAGTGAAAGAAGCTTTATTTTTCAAAAAATCAGGCTGTCCCTCTTTTACTTACTATTGGCACGCCCAGCGCTGCTGCGGCGCTATTATGGTCTCACCGGTTTGAATGGCTTTCTCGATCATCATGCCTAAATAATAATCCTGCGACGCCTCCGCAAGGCTATAAAATTCAGGGCCGCCCCGAACATAATCAGCCATTTTTTGCAGACAGCTTGCAATAGCGATTTCATCATCATAAAGTCTTGCCGGGGCAAAAGGATTTTCGTAGAGCCATTGTTCTCCGCAAATGATGCCTTTGAGAAAATATCCTTCCGGGTTTTCCAGTTCCCCTTTGTTCATTCGTTTCAGCTCTAATTCAATCGGAACAGTCGTATCCTGTTGAATGAGGACGCGTTTATCAAATATTTCTCCGCGCTCACCCCTGACTGACAAGTGGTTTGAACGAGTCCAGGAACGATGCTGATCCTTCGTAAAATCATAAATCCCCAGACGGTCGCCGAAATCCAGCCACGCTAAATCTCTCTGGGAGGGGATCATTTTATCTTCCAGCGGAGGACCGCTGCGTGTTGGACCGCCAACCCAGCTCGATTCGAATCGCATCGCTCTTATACGGACTTCCTCAAAGGAAATGCCAAGCATTTTGCGAATTAAACTGACCCCATGGTATAAATGAGAGATGGAAACAGTCGTTTCAGTAATCTTCCCCAGCCTTCCAGAGTTAATGAGGGCTAGGCGCGCTTCTTGAATGGGATGAAGATGATATTGCTCCGCTACTTGTATGCGTGCACCGGTTACGGTGAGCTTATCATAAAGAAGCTCAAGCCCCTGCAAATCAGATGCTGGCGGAGTTTCTGACAATGCCGGGATTCCCAGCTCGGCCAGTCTCAGCAAATAGCTCATGCCTTCTGATCCGCTTACCGAAACGACAATAAAATCAGGGCTTTCACTCTTAAGAAGAAGCTCGAGCGAGCGATAAGCAGAAATTCCCCATTCCTTTTCCATCGCTTGGCCTTTGGACTCATCTCTAACAACCATCCCGCTAACCTGAAACCGCTCGGGCATGGTTTGGGCAATTCTAAGAAAATATTGTGCGCGAAAACCCGCTCCGCCGATAATGCTGAATTTCACTGGCATATTGGAAACCTCCTATTGTTATTTAATCAATTCTGTTGGATTCATGCCTGTCGTTTTTTTGAATAAGGTGCTGAAGTAAGGCACATTCTTGTATCCAACCCGCTCCGCTACCTCGTAGACCAGCATATTTCGCTCAAGCAGCAATTCCCTTGCCTTCTCCATTCTTACTTGTGTTAAATAGTTGTTAAACGTTTCACCTGTTATATTTTTGAAAATAATTGACAAATGGTTTCGAGAAATAAACACCTTATCTGATAGATCTGCTAGCGTTAACTCGTCTGCATAATGCTCATGAATAAATTGAGTCATGAAATCTACAACCTGTCTGTGCTTGCTGCTTCCCTTTAACTGCCTGCTGTTGCAAATAATCGTAATCTTAGTTGAAAGCCATGCTGCAAGCTGTTCTGGCTCTGTCAGCCCGACCAGCTCTTTCGTAATCTGATCATTCGTAAATAGATCATCAAGCACTAAGCCGGCTTCATATAAGCAATACGTCATAATGCCCCACAATTCGCTCCCCAGCATCTGTACATAATCTTTTGTAATTCCTCTTTGCTTCTCTAACTCTCCAATAAATTGTGCAACTAGCTGCTGCGCTTCCATTTCCTGAGCTGTCTTCATCGCACTGGCTAATTTAAAAGAAAATTTAACTGGAAATAAGACGGCAGATTGCTGCTCCGTATCCGATTGTTCAACATAAGCAAATAAATCATAAGCCGGAACCATTCGCCGATCTCTTCTATCAATGGCACGGAATGCTTCCTCTGTCGAATCAGGAATTTTCGTCCACTGATCCTTCATACTTCCTATCCCTATACGGATAATCAGCTTCAAATAGCTCTTGATGCTATCAATCAATTTAATGCTTAAGTCTCTCAAATCATTCGCAAGCTGCTCGGGGTCGTCAGCTTCTGGGTGAACAATAAGGACTGCTCTTGTACTGTGAAGCTCGGTGTATTCGAAAACAGGGTAAGTTTTGAAAGCGATTTCACTTGCGATATTACTAATAGCGAAGCGGAATAGGTTCCAATCTGACAGGGATAGCTCGCTGGCACGAACATCGCGCACAAAATCGATTCCAATAGCTACATGATTGCTCTCTGACCAGAAGCGGTAAGGCTGAGGCAGATGGCCATCCTGATAAGCGCCGTCCAGTGTGCCGACTGCAGCGGACCTTACCCATTCCTTCTCGATGAAAGGCTCGTACAGCATCAGTTTCTGCTCAAGCTCGCCCTGCTTCATTCTTTTATCTTCTTCATCCTCAAGCTCTTGAATAACTTTTTTTAGTATGGATTTTAAAGTAGGCACACTGATAGGTTTAGATACATAATCACTTACGTTATATCTTAGTGCCTGTCTCGCATGTTCAAAATCTGAATATCCGCTCAAAATAATAATTTTCCCATTAAATCCATCTCTTCTGAGCTGCTCAATCATATCTAAACCATTCATCACGGGCATATAAATATCGGTAATGATAATGTCCGGCTCGGAATCTCTAATAATATCCAATCCGTCCGCACCATTTAACGCTTCTCCTACCCATTCCGCATTCAAATCATCCCAAGGTATTACACGCTTCATACCTTGCAGCACCGTGCGTTCATCATCTATGATGGCGATCTTCCACACCTTAATTTCCTCCTAGTTAACCATACTCTCGTCTATTGATTCTTTGATGGGTGGCTCCGTTAATAGTGGCAACATAATTTCGACTCTCGTCCCGCCCTCAGCACGCTCCGAAAGGGCGACGCCAAAATGATTGCCATAATAGCCTTCAATTCTTTCCCTCACGTTACGAATGCCGTAGCCTCCGGTATGACGTTTATGTTCCATCACTATATCCTGCTTAAGCCCATACCCATCATCATCGATTATGATTTGTAAGGCATTATCCACATGGCTTATTCGAATATCGATATGCCCATGATTCCGTGTATGAAAGCCATGTATGATGGAATTTTCCACAAATGGCTGCAGTGTTAGCTTCGGAATAAACAGCTGTTGTATATGGAGCGGTACATCAATTGTGTATTGCAGACCGCCTCCCAAACGCAGCTGCTGAATTTCCATATAGCATGTAATATGCTCTATTTCCTTTTCTATCGTAATAAAGCTTTGTCCATTGGACAAGCCAATGCGAAACATTCGGCCCATAAGCTCCAGTATACGGCTAAGCTCATGCTGTTCTGCCTCAATAGCCATCCAGTTGAGTTGATCCAGCGTGTTGTATAGAAAATGAGGGTTAATATTAGCCTGAAGCGCTTCAATTTCGGCCTTCCGCTGCTGTTCATATCGGCGCTGCAGCGAATGATATAATTGCTCGATGCGCTCATTTTGTTTGCGATATCCAGCAAATAAATAACCGAATTCATTCTCATAATCAGCCGGCAGCTCTACGTTATTGCCTTCTACCGAATAGGTGCTCATCGCCATTACCATTTGTTTAATAGGCTTCGTAAACTGCTTGCTTAAAAAGTGGGTAAGAAGCGTCACCAGCAGAATAGCCGCAATTCCAATGAGACCAATTACTTCAGCTAATTTGAAGCTGCTCGCTGTAATCTGCTTCCATGACGTAATTTCAACAAGCGTCCAATTAGAGTTGTTAAGCTTGGAATAAACAAGAAGAGAATCCTTCATCTCTGCGTGTCCCCGTATATGGACATAGCCGGATTGCTGGCTTTTGAAATCAATCCATTTCGATAATTCGTTCTGCTCCAGCGTCTTGCCAATCTTCAGAAACTGCTGCCCGTCGGAATTTGTTATCATCCGATTGGATTCAGACGATTTGCCGGTCAACAGCGTCCGAATTTCGTTCGCTTTGACATGAATGACAAGTACGCCTAAAAAAGTATCTTCATACATAATATTTCTAGAAAAACTTAGAACCGGAACATCTCCTTGAAAGCTAGAAATTTCATGCTCGCTTGACCAAGAAAAATCATTTTTGTCCAAATGCTTTAGCCATTCCTGCTTACTCAAATCCGCAATATTCCGAAACTGAATATAACTGTTGGAATCACCTTGGAAAGGCTGCTTCATATACAAATCAATTCCTTGAATTAAAGGTATAGAATAAGTCAAATTGGCGAGCGCCCGTTCTACACCAACATATCTCCGATATCGGTCAAATTCGTCCTGTCTGTTCATTAGAAAGGTAATTAGTTCATTGTCTCGGGAAGTAGACAGCGAGATCTGCTCAATCATAACTAACCGCGTTGTAATTTCATTATTCAACTCATCCAACAGCTGCTGCTGGTAGTGTGAGGTCGTTTGCACGAGCGCCTTCGACGAGATACTATAGCTTTTCCATGCGATGAAAGCTAGTACTACAATAATAAGAACGGTAAAGCTGTGAAAAAATAGACGATCGATTCTGAATTTTTTAAAAGGATTGGTCATACGCTGCACTTCCTTCATAGCGGTTGAGGCGTAAAAAAGGTAAAGCTTCGAATGTTTCGTAGCTTTACCGATTCCAGACTAATGATTTTTTTCATCTTATCCTTTTATTCCTGTTGTTGCAATCCCGTCCACAAAATATTTTTGTAAAAACATAAATACGAGCGTAGCAGGAACGATAGATACGAGCGACATGGCCAGCAATTGACCCCATTCCTGAGCGGACTGAGAATCATTAATCATCCTTAGTGCCAAGCCAACTGTGTATTTATCTACCGAATTTATATATAAGAGATGACCGAGGAAGTCGTCCCAATTCCATAGAAAGCAGAAGATCATTACTGTAACGATTGCAGGCTTGGTAAGCGGCATGACCACTCGCCAATAGATGCCGAACCAAGAGCAGCCGTCTATTTTTGCAGATTCGTCAAGTTCCCTCGGAATGCCTCTAATAAATTGAATTAAGAGGAAGACAAAAAATGTTCCGCCTGCCCCGCTTGCGACCATATGAGGCACTACAAATGGGAGATATGTGTTTACCCAGCCTAACTGATGAAACAAAGCATACTGGGGAATAATGAGCACTTGTCCCGGCATCATTAGGGTTAACATAAGCAGGGAAAACCAGAAACCTTTGAGCGGAAAGTCCAGCCTCGCGAAGCCGAAAGCAACTAATGTGCTCGAAATAAGCGTAGCGATCATGACGGCAAGCTCAAGTCCGAACGTGTTGAGATAAAAGTCTGTAAAGGAATGCCCAGGAACTGATTTCCAACCATTTGAGAAATTGCTCCACTGGGGCACAGACGGGAAAATATTAGGTGAGCTTAACTCACTATTCTGTTTTAGCGATGCTCCGATCCACCAAAGAACGGGATAGACCATGATGACGCTAAAGATGATCATGAAGGTATGCCTTATGGTGTTGCCCCATTTTTTGATCATTTTCTCTTTTTCCCTCCCGTATCATTTTCATAGAATACCCAATATTTCGAAGTGCCCGCGATAATGAGGGTTGCTACGACGATCATGACGAGCATTATCCAAGCAAGAGCTGAAGAATATCCTAATTGATAACGGCTAAACGCCCGTTCGTATAAGTAAAGGGCATACACATAAGTAGAATTCATTGGACCTCCATTCGTAATAACGAAAGCAGAGGTGAACATTTGGAATGCACTGATAACCGCCATAATTAAATTAAAATACAAGATTGGCGAAAGCATATGCAGCGTAATTTTGAAAAACTGAGTAATTTTATTAGCGCCATCCACGGAGGATGCTTCATATAAATCTTTCGGAATTTGCTTCAGTCCCGCTAGGAAAATAACCATTGATGAACCGAACTGCCAAACCGTCAACAGGATAAGTGTCCCCATCGCCGTATCTGGACTCGTAATCCAGCCTTTGCCTTCAATGCCAAAGACGGATATGATCTTGTTGAAAATGCCATCCACACCAAAAAGATTTCGCCATAATAAGGAGACCGCAATGCTTCCCCCTATTAATGAAGGAAAATAAATGGCTGTGCGGTAAAGGGAGATGCCTTTTATCGCTTTATTCAGCACTAAAGCTACTAGCAAAGCCGCAGTCAGCTTAAGCGGAACGGATGCAATAACATAAAGGAATGTAACTTTCACGGATTGAATAAATTTCGGATCTGCCGTAAATATTTGTTCGTAATTACGTGTTCCAACAAAGCTGATAGGCTCCATTAATGTGTAGTTTGTAAATGAATAATACAGGGATAAAAACAACGGGTATGCCGTAAGCCCAAGAAATCCGAGCAGCCAAGGCGATATAAACAAATAACCCGCTATAGGTGCGTTCCATCTACTTAGAAAAGAATGCTGTTTTTTTGGGTTCGTGGTAACGGTCGTGGAACGTTTCAAGTATGGTCACCTCTTGTAGTCAATTTTATATCTTAAGTATAAAGACAGGCCCCTTTAGACTAAAGGAGAGGAATCATCGAATTCTTTCAAAATATAACGAAAAAAGAAGAAGCGCCGCACGGGCGCCTCTTCTTTCCATTGGAATGATTTAATAAATGGTTCTTCCGCCTTGATCCGCAATACCGCTTTTTCTGAAGAAATACGTATTAATCCGATCACGCCATTCCTTCGCATGCTCGGCCTGCTCCTCCAGACGAACTGCTACTTGCTTATGCAGCTGCTTGTCCATGCTGTCCGCTAGATGCTCCCAAGCATCAACTAATTGAGCTGCCCGCTCTGCACCTTCGAAATGTGTATTATAAATATGCTGAATGACCGTTTGGCCTGAATGAAGCTTATGTGTATAAGGAACATGGTGGAAGAACAGCAGCAGCTCATCAGGGCAGCTGTCGAGCGATTCGTACATGTCGAAGTTAGCTCCGATATATTGAGCAGCATATCCTGTTCCTGTTGCTTTTGTGCGATCAACTCCGATACCTTGTGAATCTGCGAAATGATAGGTGCCCCACATCGAATATTCATAGCCTTCAACATTCGGTCCATAATGATGATCAGGATTGACCATAAAGCCTACGCCAAGCGGAGCGGTATACGACTCGTAAATGCCCCATGAATCCATCAGAATGGTTCGGATCGTTTGGACAAGCTGTTCATTTCCACCGAAAGTTAGACGAATCCATTCCTCGGCAATTTCATCAGAGGATAGCTCTGGATTCCATGCCAGCCGCCCATAACCATAAAAATTCACTTGAGCCAGTAAATGCCCTGTCCAATTAGCGTCATCCCCAATGTTGGATACGGCTGCAAATCCGCTATATTGGTTGCCATGAAGAGAGCCGTCAACAATCCGTTTAACACTGGAGCCTTCACCCTTGATATAGGTCTCGAAATTTAGAACCTCTTTCCATTGTGGAACAAGATAGCACACATGGCGTTGTTGTCCGGTATATTCCTGAGTAATTTGGAATTCGATCATTTGGTTCGTATTCTCCATCGCACCAAGGAGCGGAGATACCGGTTCACGCACTTGGAAATCTATCGGACCATTCTTCACTTGTAAAATGACATTATCCATGAAACGCCCGTCAAGAGGCTCGAAATGATCGTATGCCGCTCGCGCCCGATCCATCGTTCTGTCTCGCCAATCCTGCTTGCAATTATAAACAAAACAGCGCCAAATAACGATGCCACCAAATGGTTTCAATGCTTCGGCCAGCATATTGGAGCCATCTGCATGATCACGTCCATATGTAAACGGACCTGGACGGTTCTCTGAATCGGCCTTTACAAGGAATCCGCCGAAATCAGGAATTTCTGCATACACTTCCGCTGATTTGACGCGCCACCATTCACGAACCCCCGGATCGAGCGGATCAGCTGTAGTGAGCCCGCCAATCTCAAGTGGACTTGCAAAATTGACGCTAAGGAATAGCTTAATACCGTATAATCGGAATATGCTTGCCAGCTTTGTTACTTCAGGCAGGTACGTCGGAGTGATAAGCAAGGATTCCACTTTATGCACATTTACGTTATTAATAGAGATCGCATTGATCCCCGTTGAAGCTAGCAGCCTTGCATAATCTCGAATACGATCCAAATCTTCAGTTATCCGGTTATCTGAGAAAAAGATAGATTTGCCAGCATATCCGCGTTCCACGCTGCCGTCTATATTATCCCATTGATTAATCATTCGGAGCTGATTGACCGGGTTTTCCACGATGTCTATTGAATCCATATTGCAGCCTGTGCTAATAAGACGGAGCAAATGAAAAACACCGTATAAAATGCCTATGGAAGATGTTGCGCCTATCGCTAAACAGCTTTTAGAGCTGTCCATTTTTATTACATATCCTTCAGCTCCCACAGCAGAACGAGCTTCGCTATGAAATATTTCATCGATAATAGGGCTTCGTCCGAATGTTCCAAGCGCGATGCATGGAACACCTTCCTTGTATTCTGAAATGACGATTTTTTTACCCAAAATATCCTCGATGCCTTGTGTTAACTCCGTTACAGCTGTTTGAATGATATCATTCTGTTCCGATACCGCAATGTTGCTAAATAACGTGGACTGGTCATCACTAATCTCCGGCGACACTTGGCCATATTTAAGCCACGCCTGATAGCCATTCCCTGGTTGAGATAAAATAGAATTATTCATTATATATCCTCCCTATGTTCACTTATCTTCATTGATGGATAATCATTAAATGATGTGGAAGCCATGCTTTCCTGAAATAAATTGAACCGGTATGGAAGGAAAGTGAGCCTGTAATGTATTCGCTACATGCTTCATTCCAGGCTCTTCACTTTGAGCATGACCAAGCACCATTAGCGCCTTCTTCCTCCCTTGGTGCACTGCATCCCGCACATATTCCGGAGTTTCCCATTCAGGCCCTTCACCATAAAGGACCATGTCCACATTTTGTTCTTCGAAGAGAGGAATTGACGTTACTCCTCCCCCTCTATAGCCTGCCAGCAACCCGATTCGCGAACAAGGCATCGACCTCTCTCCAATTACTCGGACATATGAAATACCCAGCCGCTGCTTCACGTGCTCAGCTATATCATTTACGGTCATTGTTGGTATCGTTAAAATAGATGCCGTCGGTTGATTTTCAGTAACAAGTAATTCCCACTCTAATTCCTTAATTAAGCCAGTCATAATCCCGTCAGGCTCATACCGATGCAAATAATCATGGAATCTGTATATCGCAATGCCGGATTGTTCAATTAGCTTTTGTTTCTCCTGATATACGGAGTCTTCTCTTTCTAATCCTTTTTTGTCCTGGTGGCTGTAAAATGTTCCCTCGTGAGCAATAATGAGATTTGCTCCTGCACGAATTGCCTGTTCAATCACATCCTGTGTAGCCATGAATGTCGTTATCATACCACTTACTTCTGATTCTGGGTCTCCGGATTCCAGCCCGTCTACTGTATGCTCAAGTCGACTAACAGGTTCCATTAAGGTGTTTAAAACGTCTTTTATGAGTATCATCATAAACTCCTCCTCTCCGATAGAAAACGTAATACCCGGAACAGTTAATGTTCCGGGCTTTTTTCGATTACTTATTTTTCGTAAGCCTTTGCTGCTGTTTGCAATTGCTCGTATGCTTGCTCCGGTGTTATTTTGTTGAAGCTAAGCTGATCTCGTACATACGGCCAATCTTTATCGATATAGTTAGTCCAGCCGCCTGCGCCAGCTGTCCAAGTTTGTCCGTCTGTCTCTGTAGCGCGCAGAAGCTCCAAACCGACTTTATCGACATCGCTCATGCTGGATTGAAGAGCGTCCGCATTATCCTTGTTCACAGGTAATCCACGTGCAGTTTTCAAAATTTGAGCTGCTTCAGGATCATTTACGAACCAGTTAATAAATTTCTTAGCTTCTTCTGCTTTTTTGGAGCTAGCGGAAACTGCTAGATACATAGAAGGTTTAAGCCAGCCACCTGCTTCTACCGAACGAGGCATCGTGACAAGAGCGTAAGCTCCATTCTTTAAGCTGTCCCATGATCCGAAGTTATTGGAGAAACTTAAACGGAATAAAATTTTGCCAGCTACCATTAAATCCATTTGAGGATCAAATTCCTTGTCTGAAGTGTTAATATCAGCCGGAGGAACAATTCCTTCCTTGCGAAGCTCGCCAAACTTCGTAGTCCACTCTAGAAAGCTCTCTTGGTCTACGTTGAATTTGCCGTCACTTGTTATAACCATGCCTTTACCCTTGCTGTATTGAAAAGCGGAATATGCAAAATAATCGCCTGCATAATCTTTCGAGAAATATTGTCCGTCCTGAAGCTTGGCTTTGGATTCCTTAGCTAAAGCAAAGAAATCGTCCCATGACCAACCATTAGAAGGTGCGCCAAGACCGAGCTTCTCAAGCGCGGCTTTGTCGTAAATCATGCCGTAAGCAACGGAACCAAGCGGTACAGCATATTGCTCGCCGCCAGATTGTCCACCAGCTAGCAATTTAGGATCAATTTTACTCAAATCAACTTCAGGCGTCAGAACTGCCAACTGTTTACGAGCAGCCCAGTCCGGAGTCCAGCCCGGATCTAATTGGATCAAATCGGGCGCGTTATTAGCAGCAGCCTGCGTAGACAGCTTGTCCAAATACCCATCCATACCCGAATACTCTGGTTCGAATGTAACATTCGGATTATTTTTTGTGTACAAATCGAGTGCAGCCAATGTTGCCTCATGCCGTTCCTTGGATCCCCACCACATAATCCGCAGTTTAACCGCTTGATCATCTTTTACTGTTGCCGTGTTTGCGGAACTTGAACTATTTTTCTCTCCCCCGCCACATGCAGCCAGCGTCCCTACTAATGCTGCTGCCATCAAGACAGTCAGAGAGCGCTTCCATTTAAACATTAATAACCCCTCCTATTTTTAAACAAGAATATCTTGCTCTGTAATCATATTACCAATTGAGAATGACAGTTTATATAAGAGCAATGCACGATTTGTTTTAAAATAGCCCGAAATTCAAGTTTGAAAGATCCTTCATTAATAACAAAGGAACAAGAATAACGGATGAGATGATAAACCTCAGCTCAGATGCCAAAAAAATCGGAAAGCTTGCAATGACAAGTTTTCCAATGACGACAGAGCTTCCTACAATCGCCATTGCTACAGTTATTTTTAAATAAGCAGCCCTTTTTTCGTTCAGATTAGACACCCTCTCAATCCCAGCTCGATACAAATATAATGGATTTATTGGACTGAAAGCTGATTCCAAGTCGTATTCAACCATTCTGCGAACAATTCTTTCTCCTCAAACTGCGGATAATGAGCGGATTTTTCGAACAGAACAAACTTTTTCACCGGAGCTTCCAGCGCTTCATAATATTCTTTGGCTGCATGTACAGAGGTCATATAATCAAATTTCCCCATAACAAAATAGCAGGGGATATTTATTTTATCGACGATCGTTGTAATATTATGATGGGCCTCCTCTGCCAATAAAACATTCTGCGACACCGAGATTCCTTTTAAAAAGCGAACCACATCCAGCAAATTATACTCGGGATTCAAGAGGAACCCTTTATAATAATCCATATTATCATTTATTAATCTTGCTGCTCCGCCATATTTGCGTACTAGATTTCTAGGTGTAAGCATTTCTCCATTTTCAATCGAACCTCGAAGTTGTTCAAGTTTTTTCACATCTTTTAGGTTGCCTGCTAGCTCTGCTTGGTCTATGGAATACTCCAAACTATCCAGTTCGCTCTTCACATGGTCGGAAACCTGTCCGATTCCTATATAAGCAGCAAATTTGTCTGGTGCTTTAGCAGCGGCTTGCATCCCTATATATGTACCAAATGAATGACCGATTAGCAAAACCTTCTCTTGGTCAAACTTTTCTCTAACATAGTCTGTTAATGCCAGCAAGTCATCTACGAGCAAATCCGTTGATAGATTGGAGTAGTCCTCAGTGAAATGATAGGATTTCCCACTCCCTCGCTGATCATAATGAACAATTGTGAAATGGTTCTCAAGCCATTTCTGGTATTTCCTCACATACGGAATCTCAGAACAGCCTGGGCCGCCATGTACAAAAATTACAATCGGATTGCGCTTATCCGCTCCCCTGATCATCACTTCATGCCCTGTGCCATTGATTTGGATTTGCTTTAATGTGCTTATGCTGTTGTTACCATTAATTCGAGGTGTCCATGTGGGAAAAACTAACCCGACCATAATAAATAGAACAATAGCTATTGTAATGAGCTTCACTATTTTTATCATTCTTCTTTTCAATAGCCCGCTCCTTGATCATATTATTTATCACTTTATTTTACATGATCTTGATAGATACAAATAGCATTTTCTTGTTCTACTGGTTAAGAATCGAGGATGTTTTTGCTCAAAGGAGATTTACGGCTTTGTTGCTTAAGTATGACTCGATAAGGAGGATTCAGTACGTGGTATTTGACTTGAGTGTGACTATTGATGAAATGAGCAGTTGACGTTATACTCACAGCATAGGACGTGAAGAACACGCCGCTTTCATACGACCATTCCCGCAACGGGTTTGATTGTATGAGAGCGGCGTTTTATTTTGTCGGGAGGAGTCGGTTAGAGTGTCTCTATTTGAGCAAAAGTATGACGAATGGTTACAAGCAAATATAGATTCAGAGAAGAATATTAGAAGAAGGGAGTTGCTTCAAAAAGGGCTAGGTCATGGAACGGTCGAATTTCTACGTTCAGTATGGTTTCCCGCTGTTGGTCACTTCGATCATCTGCTGCCCGAATGGGAAGTGCGCGATTTCAACAATGGCTATCGTTATTTGGACCTTGCCTATATGCCAGGTGGCGTTAAAGGAGGGATTGAGATTCAGGGATATGGGCCTCATGCTAGAGATCTTGATGTGAGGCGATTCAAGGACCTCTGCAGGAGACATTGCTTATTGGCGCTTGATGGTTGGATGTTTCTGCCGATAGCCTATCTCTCTGTTACGGATGAACCGCAGCAATGCCAGCAGCTCGTTCTCGCGTTTATCGGGAAGTTCGTCTCGTCGGATGTACCTTCACAGCTAATGTGTCTAGAAGCGGAGACATTAAGATTAGCACGGCGCTTGCTGCGGCCGTTAACCCCTGTGGAGCTTGCGCTCCATCTCAGAGTAAGCGACCGCCATGCTAGACGTATTCTGCATAAGCTGGTTGAACTGCAAATCCTGGAAGTGGCAAATGGGCAGCATCGCTCTCGCACCTTCAAGCTTCGCTCTTAAAGACTGTAGTTTAAGTTGTTTTCGGTGTGCGTAGCATTATTGACAGTGTGCGTTACGGACATAGAAGCCTCTATTTGCTGAATTCGCCGCTAATTTTTCCAGTTACGGACATCAGATCCGTTATTTGCAATAAATGCAGGGATTATCAGCTATTTAGGCTCATATAACGGCTCTGGTGTCCGTTAAACTCCAAAATGCCTCTAAAATTCTGATATAACGGCTCTCATGTCCGTTAGATTGGTGCGAGGCGACTCAACTGGTGGTCGCAAATGGGCATCATCCCTTCGCTAGTTGTCAGCATCGCTCTCGCACCTTCAAGCTTCACCATCCACATTAAACATTGGGAAGATTGCCTAACTTTCAAGCAATTGTCAATTAAGCAGCTCCGCTCTGCCTGACACATCGTTGCGTAATGGACGTTATTTGCCCACTCAGCTGGTCAATTAAATTAGATGCTCAGCGTGAACTTCCGAGCTTCGCAGGGTTTTTGAAATGATATAAACCTATGGTCTACACATAGTGCTGGCTTCATATACATAGACAAGCCTAGTGCATATTCTTGTTGGACTAAATTTATTCGAAAGGATACGATTGCCGCTATGGAACACTTATTACCATTAAAAGTAGAGTTTCTTCTGATGTTTGGGGTAGCCCTATTATGGACTATTGTTTATATTCTCGTTATTTACAAGGGGTTTAAGGATCAAGCCTGCGGAATGCCGCCCGCCTCCATATGCGCAAACATAACGTGGGAATTTCTATTTACGTTTATTATGCCGTTTCATCCCCTTCAGCAAATCGTAACCTTAGTATGGTTTCTGTTAGACTGCATCATTTTGCTCCAATTTCTCTTCTATTCCAAAAGCTTATATCCCAGAAGGACGCTTCTCGCTTCCGTATTCTCCTTGCTTGTTATAGCACTTCTGCTGCATTATGGAATGTCTCTTGAATTTCATGATAAATATGGCATTTATTCAGCCTTTGGCATCAATCTATTGATGTCCATTCTCTTTATAAAAATGCTGCTGACCAAGGAACTCCGAGGCCAATCACTATCTATTGCCTACTACAAAATGGTAGGTACTTTATGTGCCTCCATCCTCTGTTACTCACTCTATCCGCACTCGATTTTATTAATGATCATGTATATTCTGATCTTTATATTGGACGTTGTTTATATCGTGCTGGTCTATGACAAATCAATTAAAACGGTTCACAAATCAACTAATTATAAAAAACAACCATCAATCACTTATTGGATAAATAAATAATAGCTCCCCACATTTATTCGTCAATCAGCGCGGAGCTCAAATTCCACAGTTTTTCAACATTATGAACATCAGTCGCATAGCTCGGATAATAACTCGAACCGAATATGTTCTTCAATTGAGAGAAGCCCTTTTCGTTTACAGAAGGCCGAGTAATTTCTCTCTTATGGTTGAACAGCTGCCCTGTAACAGTTTGGTATTCATCCGAGGTGCAAATATGGAAATAGTTATCAGCCATACCTGTTGGCAATGGGTTGATTAGATTTTGAGCCCATGCCAGCACCTTCCAAAAGGAACTCATTTTTTGAATCGTTTCTTTGGATAGCTTTACACGATTAATTTGGAGAGCATTAACTTTAATTTTTTTCCCTTGGCTTTTAAATTGCTCTGCCATTTTGAAGTTTAACATTAATAACGCCATTTTGGAGTCTCCATACATCTTATAAACGCTAAACTGCCGCTTATCACGCCATTCGCCACGCAAATTATCGAATTCGATCTTCCTCTTCGGATCGAAGAAATGTTTAATGTTGGTTGTGCAAGCGTGAAGTATTCTTGGATCTGACGATTTCTCGAGATGATCCTCCAACAAATAAGTCATCAAATAAGGACCGAATGTGTTCGTTGCAAAAGTCATTTCGATTTGCTGAGGGCTAAGCTTATATTGTTTCTCACCATGGTTTAAATAAGCCGCGTTATGAATCAAAATGTCTAAACGCGGGTATTTCGTTTTGAAATTGGAGCAAAATTGACGGATAGAATCGAATGAAGAAACATCAAGCTCCATCAAATCTACATTTGGATTATTTGAAGATTCAATGATTTCATTTTGTACAACTTTACTAACATTCATATTTCGACAAGCCATAATAATATGATATCCCTCTGACGCAAATTTCTGTGCTGCCGCCTTGCCTATTCCCGAATTTGCTCCTGTAATAATAACGATTTTCTCTTTCATGTTAAGCCTCCCGCTTCTTTATCCTGATTTGATCCTGCCACGTTTCCTGCCTTGCGTATTTGTGCAGCGCCTATAATATCCATGGCCGTGCTATTTAATAGGTGCATCATCTTTTCCTCATCAAATTCGACTGGAAGCAATCCATTGGCTACCATGACACAAAGCCCCGTCTGGAAAATTTTCATTTTTAATAATAGGGTCATGAGTTCCCCTTCTGTTAGTCCCTCGAGATCGGGGTCCCTTCTCATCAGTTCGACCAGGATAGCCATTTCATCATCTTGACTGTTCAAGTATTCGTTTTCCTTCATGACCAGGTCCCGGTACAAAACACTATATTCCTTAGCGAATCGCAAGCTTGCGACACCAATATCATGAAACGGATGACCAGAATTCTGTTCCATTAACAGCTGTTTGCTAATCGCAAAAGTCTTTTGGATCACCTCTTGTACCAATTCATCTACCTCTTTAAAATTTACATAAATCGGAGCAATAGAACTCCCCAGCCTTTCCGCAACCTTTCTGATCGTAATGCCATCAATTCCTTCTGTTCTTGCGATATCGAAAGCTGCATCGATAATTTGTTCCTTAGTGAACTTTGATTTAGGTGCCATTTTGTACTCCTTCAGCGGATGCATTTCATTTGATGCATATCACTTGATATATATCAAATATTATACACTTTTTTTCCGTAAAAGGAACCCTTATTTCAAAAATAATCCAGGTGTATCATTTGGCCGAATCCTCTATAATCATTGCAGATGCTAAACCAAATAAATGACAGAGGTGGCCTAAGCGCAGATGTTGACGAACACGGAGATTAAAGCATATTTAAAACGAATAGGCATTACGGAAATACAGCCTCCCAGCCTCTCTTATCTTTTTGAACTTCATAAAGCACATGTGGAAAATGTTACGTGGCAAACGATCGATATTTTTGCTGGGAGTCCAGCTTCTATTGATGTCAGTGAATCTGTACACCTAATTTCAAACCGTAGAAGCGGTTATTGCTTTCACCTGAACGGTGCGTTCAGCGAGCTTCTTCGTTCTTTAGGCTACAAGGTATCCATGCACAGAGCCGGCGTCCAGCCGCTTAATCAAGAGCCTCGCATCAATTCCTTTCACCTTGGGTTAACAGTCAGCATAACGAATGAAAGGCAAGAAGAAGAAAGATGGATCGTTGATGTTGGATTAGGGGATATGCCATATGCACCACTGCCGCTTCTTGCAGGCGATTATGAACAAGGGCCTTTTACATATAAAGTAGTTGATTCTAATGTAGCCCGAAATGGTTGGCGCCTTGAACACGACCCGCTCGCTTCATTCGTCGGAGTGGATTTCGCCCCTGAGATTGTGGAAAGCATTGAAGCGTTTAAATCTAACCATGAATATTATAGTCGATCTGCGGATTCGCCTTGGATTAACTTATTTCTTATAAGACAGAGGCATGCTGCAGGAAGTAATGAGCTTCGAGGTTGTGTATGGAGCAAACGGGAATTCAGCGGAATAGAGAAGACAGAAATAAACACAAAATCACAGTGGTTTGAAGTATTAGGGGATATATTCAACGAGCATCTAGTGAATTATTCAATACATGAAAAGGATGACTTATGGAATAGAGTACAAAAACAACATGAAGACTGGAAAAAATCAAAAATTGTTTCGTCACAATGATGAGCTGGATTTAGGTACGAATACGCTCCATTAAATCAGGGGGGCTGTTTCAAAAGGTCATAAACCTCGCACTATCTATTCGTATGAGCTCATATCCGCAAGTTTTTTTGGAAATAGAGCTAGTTTCTAGCTCTATTTTTCCGTAAGCAAGCTAAATTGGTGGAATAGAGCTAGTTTTTAGCTCTATTCCGCTCATCTTTTATCATATGAGCTCTTTTTTGCTCATTTTCTTGGAAATAGAGCTAATTTTTAGCTCTATTTCCCCAAAAATATGCTAAGTCAGTGGAATAGAGCTAGTTTCTAGCTCTATTCCACTAAAACTTATCAGATTTTTGTTAAATACGGGGGATGTCTCAGATCTTTGGCTATTTGAGGCATCCCCTTTCCGTTTGCCGCCTTCTGTACATTCAGCCTGAACAGTATTACGATCCGTTTACCTGTACCGCTTTTTTACGTTGATACGTGGATAAGATTACTCCGCCTACAATAAACAGGGAGCCTAATATTTCTACTCCAGCGATCGGCTTGAATAGTAATAGCAATCCCATAATCATGGCTACAAAAGGCTCTAAATTAGAAAGCATGGATGCCTTTGAAGCATCAACATGTCGGATGTTGCTATTCCAAATAAGTGCCGCTATACCGTGTACAACAACCGCAGTTCCGATTAAGAGAGCCCAATGGGAAATATCAGTGCTTATTCGTATGGATTTGTCTAGTGAAAAAGCAGCTGGAATCGACACCGTAAATCCAACTACATTTGAATACAAAGTAATCGTGAGCGGATCCATTCTTTGTGAGAGCACCCTGGTCATAATAATCATGATGGCGAATGTAATCATTGTCACAACAATCCACATTAGTCCTTTATCAACTTGGATAGAGGAAAAGCTCCCTTTTGCCACAACGAAATAAATACCTATAATGGCCACTAGAGATCCTAACAGCATACGTACCGTCAATTTTTCTTTCAAGAAAACAGCTGCTAAGAAACCCGTTAATATAGGTGTTGTCGCCAAAATTAACGCAGACGTCGTCGGATCGGCAGTTTGTAAGCCCGCAAAAAAGGACCATTGGTTTATAAACACGCCAATAACTCCAAGCAATAAAATGAAAAGGAAATCTGTTTTGTTTATTTTTTTGAAATTTTTCTTATAAGACGACAATCCAGCTAAAAAGATGACAATAAATAAAAGTCTCAGTGATGTTAACAGGGATGGTGAGAAATGCTGAACTAATATTTTTCCAAACACAAAATTACTGCCCCATACCACTACACAAAAAGTAAGCCAAGCATAAGCTTTCAGCATCTAACCATTTCCTCCTATAAAATCAAACGTATTACTGTCTTACAGCTTGAAAAACGCAAAAAAAAAGACCGCCCTTGCACCAAGGTCGCGGTCTATGATTGATCGTATAACCAAAGCTTCTTAGGTGTTTAATACTACATTATAACGGTATGTCACTAAACATGCAAAAAAGGTGATTCCAGTAAATCATTTTACTGGGAATAAAATACCATAAATAGGCTCGCATATAATCATTTTTTTGACACTGCCTCCACAAAAGATTTGAAACCATTGACAAACCAGTGCATTGGATATATGGTTAATTACATAACTAACTAACCAATGAACATGGTGGTGATAACATGGGACTTTTAATTGACGACAATCGGCCAATATTTATGCAAATTGCTGAACGAATAGAAAACGACATTATCGAAGAAGGGCTGCTTGAGGAATCGCAGGTCCCTTCAACCAATCAGTTTGCCGTTTTCTATCAGATCAATCCGGCAACGGCTGCGAAAGGCGTTAATTTACTCGTTGACCAAGGAATATTGTACAAAAAGCGAGGAATCGGTATGTTTGTGGCTGCAGGAGCGCGCGCGATATTGATGGAAAAGAGAAAAGAACAGTTTTATGAACAGTATGTCGTAACCATGATGCGTGAAGCAGACAAATTAGGAATTACGTCGGAGCAATTGACGGATATGATTCGGAGAGGGGCTAAAGAATAATGAGCACAGTTGTTGAGTTTAATAAAATTACCAAATCGTACGGAAACGTAACAGCGGTCAACGATATCAGTTTTTCTTTGGATGCGAACAAAATATACGGATTGCTCGGCAGAAACGGTGCGGGGAAAACGACCATTATGCATATGATCACTGCACAATTGTTTGCTACAAGCGGCAAGTTGAAGGTGTTTGGGGAACATCCCTATGAGAATAACCGTGTGCTGACTCAGATCTGTTTCATTAAGGAAAGCCAGAAGTATCCGGACACATTCCGAATTATCGACGTGCTGGAAGTATCAGCATCACTATTCTCGAATTGGGATCGAGATTTTGCCTTCTCTTTAATTAACGACTTTAATCTGCCATTAAAAAGAAGATTAAAGAAGCTGTCCCGAGGAATGCTCTCTGCTGTCGGAATTGTTATCGGTCTCGCAAGCCGTGCTCCGCTGACCATATTCGACGAGCCCTATTTGGGACTTGACGCCGTGTCCAGAAGCTTGTTCTACAATCGTTTGATCGAGGATTACTCCGAACATCCGCGGACCGTTGTATTGTCTACCCATTTGATTGATGAGGTGAGTCAGCTCTTGGAGCATGTGCTTGTTATCGACAATGGCAGGCTGCTTATCAATGAGGATGCTGAAGCACTCCGCGGGCAGGCAATTACAATTGTAGGTCCATCTTCAAAGGTCGAGGATTTCATCTCAGGGAGAAATGTTATTTCTCGCGAGCCGTTCGGCAGCTTAGTATCCGCTACCGTTATGGGCAATTTGGAGCAAAAGGATCGATTACATGCTGAAATGCTCGGACTGGAGATTGCTCCTGTGTCTTTACAGCAGCTGATCATCCATCTTACAAATGGAAAATCTGCAAGAAAGGAAGTGACCATGCATTGAACCGTATAGCAGGCGTGTTGAGAATGCACTACAGGATCAAAGGGCTATGGGTTTTCATGCCTTGGATCATTTTGCTGCCCAGTTTCCTTATTAATATCGCCATCGCTTATTTTGTCGACGAACCGATCTATACTGGCGGTATAGCATCTATTTTCTTTTTCATGCTTTTCGTTGGCATCATTTCTTTAGTACAGACGTTTCCTTTCGCACTGGGCCTTAGTGTACGAAGAACGGATTACTTCTGGGGAACAGCAATAATGGCTGCTATTATAAGCACCGCCTCCAGTATCGCACTTTTCCTACTGTCATTCATTGAAAGCAAGACGACAGATGGATGGGGTCTTAAATTGCATTATTTTCACCTGCCGTATGTGAATGATGGAACAGCCATCGAACAGGTGTGGATCTATATGATGGCTATGATGCATTTGTTTTTTCTAGGTTTTCTCACATCCAGCATATTCAGGCGGTTTGGACGGAGCGGTATGTATATTTTGACCGCTGTTGGGCTCGTGATCTGCAGCATATGTGGTTTTATGATCACGTATAACCAATGGTGGGGCAGCATTTTTAATTGGTTCGCAAGTCACACCGCTTTCGGGCTTGCTTTATGGACAATGCCTTTGACTGCCATATACGCGGTTTTATCATTCTTGATGCTGCGGAAATCGACCGTTTAAAGCGCTGCTCGGTGAATCGTGAACAGAGAGAGCTCGTATCTGCTACTTTTTTGGAGAAATAGAGCTAATTTTCAGCTCTATTTCTCCAAAAGTAAGCTAGATTTGTGGAATAGAGCTAGTTTATAGCTCTATTCCGCCAGTAGTTATCGAAGTTTTACGAAGAGGTATCCCTCAGGTCTTTGAGCTTTGAACTGTACCCTTTTTTGTAGAAATACTTGATGGACTCTCAGAGATTCGATCTAAATTCAACCGCTTCGCTTTATCCTGAATACAGTAACGGAGTGCTTGGGAAAATCATAAACAATCCGATGACCATCTATAGCCATCGATTTTTCCTTTGGTACAATCCGATCAGGCTTCTCAAAGCTATTCTCATCTTCAAGGGCGTGGCCAGACAGCTCAAATATATCTGCTTCATACGACGAGTTAGGCAATTCCATGAATTCTATCTTAGCGCTAACTCTCCGTTCCTGCAGGTTAACGGCCTTGACAATAATGTCGCCAGTCTTATCTTCAACGCTGGCGGAGTAATAGAGCGGCTCAATAACAGCCAGCTTATCCTCTGTATCATGTATCAGGCCCCCGTTAATAAAAGCGCGAATCCGTCTTCCCGATACTTCGAGCTCCAGCTCATACTGGATCCCCGATTCCACGGTAAACAAGCTTTGCGTCAAGCATGAATTTCGCCCGTTTATTCGGGAGCTGATCATGGAATCCTGGTTTTGCCAACCGCCAATCTCCCAAAACAACTGATTGTTTTCATCATCTTTCCCAAAGTAAACGACGAAACCTCTTGGACCGCTTATTTTTGTTGCCTTTACATACAAAGTATAGTTTGCCCATCCGGTTTCACCCAGCGGCGTCGACCGTTTTGCCGTTCCGTTCAAGCGTTCTTCATCGGAATCGGATAGGCTCGCGGACCATCCATCAAAGGCTATGACTTCGCCCGTATCGTTATTTACGAGTTTGGCATCCGAATAGTGGACGGAACTAGCGTCTGTTGCTAATACAAAAGCGCCTTTGATTGGTACTGGCGCCTGCTTGGGGCTCCGTGAGAATCCGTTTGCTTCGACACTTAATAGCTGATCGCCTTGATGATGCATGAACATCTGCTGCACATAATAGTTCGGCGTACCGAAAACCGCATGATTGTTGAACCAAATGAGATCCGGCTTCCAGTTCACATAATCGACGTTGCAGAGCATCGGCGCATAGCAGGCGAGTCCCACTGCATGAGCATTTCTTTCCAAGCCTGTCATAAAAGCCGCTTCTGCGAGTGCATTATAGTACGTATTGCCCCAAGATGCATATTCCCCCAAAAACACTTTTGGTTCGTCGGCTTTGAAATGGTCGTAGCGGTCATAGTTCGCCAGAAACCATTCTGGCGATTGGTAATAATGCTCGTCTACGAAATCCGAATGGTTCTCCTTGGCTGATTGCCAGCCTCGCTCGTATTCTCCGCCTGCAGCGAACGGACCGCTCGAATTAATGATTTTCATATCCGGATATTTCGCCTTGATCGCTCTGTGGAAATAAGTATATCTCTCGAAAAACGGCTCGCCCACTTCTTCGTTTCCGATGCCGATATACTCCAGGCCGAACGGTTCTGGATGGCCCAATTCGGTACGTACCGATCCCCATTTGGTTGAACAATCGCCGTTAGCAAACTCAATTAAATCGAGCGCATCCTCTATCCATGGCGATAGCTCCTGAATAGGAACGATTCGCTTATGATGGGGATCATAGCCGCCCGGCAGAATCGGGATCGGTTTTGCTCCGATATCCTCGCAGAAGAGAAAATATTCATAATAACCTAAGCCAAGCGTCTGATTGTACCGCCAATTGTTTCGCCGTGCGGGTCTTTGCTCGATTGGGCCAATTGTATTTTTCCATCGATACATCGAGTTTCGGTCATCCGGATTCAACGAACCGTCATGTACCAAGCAACCGCCAGGAAAGCGCATGAATTTGGGTTTTAAGTCAGCAAGAAGTGTTGCGATATCTTCCCTCATCCCGTTAGGACGCGCTCGAAAAGTTTGGGTGGGGAACAAGGAAACCATATCGAGATAAAGCTTCCCCGAGCCGCAAGTTAGGATCGTTAGCCGGCTGCTATAATCCGTTTCATTCGCGACAATGACCGCCTCGTACTTGGTCCAATCAGCAGAGTCAACTATAACGGCTGCTTCGCCATATACGATTCCATCCTTACTTTCTATCGCAATTTGTACCGGCTCTTGAAAGCTCGAATTGCGTTTTGCATAGAAGAACAATTTATAAGCTTCCCCTTTGTGTATAGGAATGCCCGAATTGAAACCCGTGTTTAGTATTCCTACGCCATCGCCTTCCGACAAAATCTCAATAACAGCATAGTGTTTGTTTCGTTCATTCATAGGCAGCTTGTCTTCAATCGTCAATTCGCCTTTCCCTTGGCCGCGTTCGACTTTCTCCCAAGCCGTCAAAGCGTGAAAGTCAGGATGGTCGATCGGATCGAATTCGAAGGAACGGTTGCGAATAAGCTCCGCATAGAGTCCGCCATCAGCCGCATGATTCAAATCCTCGAAAAATATGCCGAATAAGTCTCCCAAAGCTGCGCCTCTACGCTGTGTATGAATTCTAAGTGTTCCATGGAATTCATTCATAATGCTTGTCTCCTCCTGCCTCTGCTTATTTCCAGCGATCAACGTCTACGATCGGTTTATTCTCAATAAACTCGATTCTACTGATGCATGTTTCTCGCAGCACCGTTGTTGCTGGATCGATCAGACGATGATAACAAAGGTACCAATCCCCTTGATATTCCGCCATTGATGCATGGCCCGTCCCAAAATACGTTTCTGAGGCTTGCGTCACGCGGTTATCCTCAGGCATTTGATACGGCCCGTAGATATGATTACTAGTTGCAAAACAAATCTGGTATCTCGGGTCGCGCGTATCGTAGTTGCTCCACGTAAGCAGGTAAGTCCCGTTGATTTTCTGCATATGCGGTCCTTCATTATAAACACTGGTATCGAATATGTTAGAATCTTTGCCCCTGTTTGCATATAACTGCTCGGATAACTGTAAGGGCTTCGATTTGAAGGAAACCATATCATCATTGAGTGGTGCGATCCAGCATTTCCCTTGTCCCCATAGGAGGTATGGCTGACCATCCTCGTCCACGAACAAGTCCGCGTCAATGCTTTGGCAATCATATTCATTCTTGGTGAGTAACGGCTTACCAAGCAGATCCTTGAACGGTCCAAGCGGTGAATCGGAGACGGCGACTCCGATTTGAGCCTCCGCAGAAAAGTACATATAATACTTATTCTTATATTTATTAACTCCCGGAGCCCAGGCACATGTTTTCGCCCAGCCGACATCGTTCAGATCCAATGCCAAATAAGACCCGTCCCAATTCACCAAATCTTTGCTGTGAAACACATGAAATTTCTCATACTGCCATCCTTGGCTGTCTTTCGTTGGATACAGATAATAATCGTCCCCGTCCTTCAACAAATATGGGTCCGCCCATTCACCGATTATTGTTGGGCTTTGCTTATTCATTTGCATCAACCTCTCCTCCATATCGTTCGAGCAACCTTTCATATTCGGAAATGGTAACTGGTATGACCGAGCCGTGTCGTGGGCATGGCGGCAAGTCATACTGCGCTGGCAATGACCAGACACCGGAACTCAGATCCGTCGTTTCAAGAGGAATATAACCCCGGAGACCATATTCATCGATAAATAAATACCACTTCTCTTCCGTATTTGATTTGAATATGATCGGCCCTTCGCCTCGGACCATAAACGGCTGCTCTACGGTGCTATTAATTAAAGTGTAGCTCGGATCCAAGAAGGAAACACCCGCTTCCTGCATGACGTTATGGCCTTTGTTGATCCGATAAATGGTCCCGCGATCCTCAATCATGGTCGTATCGATAACCGAATAACCATAATCCATGTAGACGGCGGGCTTGCTGAACGAAATAAAATCCTGCGTTTGGGCGTACATCATCCGATGGTAACTTGTCGTATCTCCACCCGTATTTTCGCCTTCAAGCATAGAAGCCCAGAATATGTTGTATACCCCTTCATCATGATCGTAAAAAACTTCGGGAGCCCAAGCACAACCCGCTCCTGCTGGCGCGACTTCTACCATCGCCTGGTCGGACCAATGAATGAGGTCCTCCGACCTCCAAACCATAATCGAGCGGCTGCCCGCCGAAACAGCTCGACTCCAATCGCCGCTGCCATGTATCTTCAGATCCGTCGCAATTAAATAAAACGAATCTCCATGCGGTGAACGAACCAAATAGGGGTCACGCACACCACACTCACCTAGCTGGGAAGTAAGAATCGGACGTCCGCCGTTCAGTTCATGCCAAGCGAGCGCGTCATTGCCTCGGCTTAGTGCCATATACACCTGCTCACCATCCTCAAAGCCTTCTCCTTTGAAATAGGCAAATAAATATCCAGCGTATTGTTCTTGATTGCTCATAATTTCTCCTGCCCCTCCTTATCCTTTCACTGACCCTACTAATACACCTTTAACAAAGAAACGCTGCGCAAAAGGATACATGATAATCATAGGAAGCGAAGCGATGACCATTGCCGCCAGCTCAATCGTCTGGGCTGTTACAGCTCCTTGTCCCTTCGTATTATTCAATAACGATGCCACCGCAAGATTAGAGCCCTGCAAGCTCATCATATTTTCAACAGCCCGATTGGATTGAATCAGCCTCAGAATCATATACTGCAGTGTCTGCAAATGGTTCGATTGCGTAAAGTAAAGGGTCGTACCGTAATCATTCCAGATATTGACTGCTGTAAATACGGCCAGTGCAGCAAGCACCGGCTTCGAGAGAGGAACGACGATCTGCAGAAAAATTCTAAATTCGCTTGCTCCATCCATCTTGGCCGACTCGAACAGCGCATCGGGAATCGCCTTATAGTTTGCATTGAAAATAATGACATTCCAGAAGCCGCCGAAGAGTGAAGGAAGAATATATACAAGATAATGGTCATACAATCCCAGCCAATTCATGAGCATAAAGGAAGGTATGATACCTCCGCTGAAATACATGCTGGCGAATCCGATTACGATATAGAACTTCTTTCCCTTCAGATATGAACGAGAAAAAGCATAGGCGAACATCGCTGTATACAGGATGGAAACCGAGGTTACGATTAACGTTCGCGAAGCCGTAATCCAGAGTGCTTTGAGCATGCCTGCATCCGAAAGCACAGCGTTCCAGCTGCCCCAAGTAAATTCCCTCGGCCAAAGAAATATCGGACCTCTTGCCAAATCCGCCCCGCTGTTCAATGAACCGATCAATGAAAACCAAAAAGGATATAATGTCACAATCATCAGAATGATCATGATCGAGAAGGTTGATAGATTAAATACGCGTTCTCCTAGGCTTTTCCCTCCAACCATGTAGACCTCTCCTCAGAACAAACCTGTTTTTGTTATTTTTTTCGATAGCGCATTTGCGCCGATTAGAAGCATTAGCGCAAATACCGTTTTTAACAGTCCGATCGCCGTTGCGGATGCAAACTGGAATTGAAGCAATCCTGTTTGATACACGAACGTATCGATTACTTGGCTTGTCGGCAAATTCAATGAATTTTGCAATACGTAAATTTGCGTAAAATTATTATTCAGCATGCCGCTTACGGCAAATATGATCAACACCATCAGTGTCGGCATTATTCCCGGAATAGTAATATTGATCATGCGCTTGAAGCGCCCAGCCCCGTCAATCGCTGCCGCTTCATATAGGCTTTGATCTACGCCGGCCATCGCTGCTAAATAAAGAATGGCGCCCCAGCCTATATCCTTCAGCAATCCTGTACCTATTGCGACTCCCCAAAAATATTTGGGATCAGCCAAAAACTGAATCGGCTTGTCGATGAGGTGAAATTCCAAAAGCAGAAAGTTAACAATTCCAGTCGAATTGAGCAGCGTTATAAATAACCCGCCAAAAATAACCCATGAAAGAAAATGCGGGAGATAAGTCACGGTCTGGACTAGCGATTTGAATTTGGGATGCTTGATTTCGTTTAACAATAAAGCGAACACTATTGTAATCGGAATGGCTACCAACGCCCCTAAGAGGTTGATTCCAAGTGTATTTCTAACCATTGGCCAAAACTGAAAATTTTGAAATACTCGAATAAAGTGTTGAAAATCATTCCACCCGCTTGTAAATATTCCTTGAACCCCCATAATAGGCTCATAGTTTTTAAAGGCAATCAATAAACCGAATAAAGGCGTGAAATCAAATAAAAAAATAAGAAGCACAGCGGGCCAGAGCATCACCTTAAGCTCAAACTGTGTTCTGAAATCATATCCGAGCCTGAATCCTTTTTGTTTTCTCGGCGCCATCATTTTTCCTCCATTCTTACACTGCCAGTGCCAAAGGCGTTCTAGACGCACTTTGGCACCTTTTTCATTCTAGGATGCGATTAGGAATTAATTCCCTTGACGCTGATACCGTATTCTTTGTTTTTATCTTGAACGTATTTGTTTCTTTCCTTGTCGAGATTTTCGATACCCAGCTTTTTCAATTGTACGATCATATCGTCATACAGTTTGCTGAACTCACCATCATTTTTGGCCATGATAATTTTCGCAATTTGTGCTTCCTTATACGTTTTGATTTGAAGCTCGTCATTAGCCAGATTGCTGCTAGCAGGGAATAAATCAGCCGGCAGGTTAAAGGAAGCGCTGTCGAAAATTTTAGTTTCCTGCGACTTTCCGTAAGCAGCCTGCACTCGGTTTGCCGTAACCGCTTCTAAATCCGTATCCTCAGTTGGGGCTTGCTGTATACTATACGAGAAAGTTGTATGATGAAATGGCCAAAATGCACTTAAACCAGTTGTCATATATTCAGCAGCATCCTTAAGCCCCTGCTCAGTCTTAATCAGATGGCCTTCGCCGTCGAAGTTGTAATGAATGCCTTCAAACCCGTAAATATGAAGCAGCATGCCTTCCTTGCTCGTCATAAAGCTGATCCATTTGGCAAGCTTTTCAGGCTGTTTGGTCGTCTTCGAAATAAAGGTCTTCATCCAGCCGCCACCAGCCCTTTTATCTTTGGCTAATACGGGAGTTGTTCCTGTTTCCGACAAGACCGGTCCCGAGGAAGTCCAATAATCGTTCAGTTGGAAAGATGTATTTGCGGTATTACCAATGAAAGTAAATACTCGGCCGGATGCGATATCCGCCTTTACCGCAGCATTATCGACCGTCATTTGTCCCGGTTCGAAATATTCCCCTTGCTGTGCTTTATAGAGGAATTGCAGCGCTTCTTTCGTTTCAGGAGCTAATAGTTTATCTCGGAAATTTCCATCCTTGTCAACTGGCATTGCGCCAAACGTATCTTGAAGGAATCCTAATGTAGGATCTTGAAATCCTTTTCCATCCACTAAAAGAGGGATGACAGGAGCCCCATCTACCGTCAAATCCTTCATCTTCTTGTATGCCTCGAGGAGCCCAGACTCAGATTTAATATCATCTATCGTCAGACCAGCCTCTTTCAACAGATTTCCGTTGACCAGAATGCCGTTATTAGATCCGTAATCAACAAGATCAATGTAAAATTGTCCCGATGGAGGATACACAGCTCTTGCATCTTCTGAGTTGATATGGCTAGGATATGCGTAGAATCCGCCATCCCGGCTAATAATGGTTTCTTTCACGTCAGCTGGGAAGTCTGTCAACAGATGTGAATCCGGATCATATTTCTTCAGAAACTCTTCCAAATCCCAAACCTTGCCTGCTTCTATCAGCTTCTTGATGAGCACGTCATTCGTAACGGTCACAACATCAGGAAAGTTATCGCCGGATACGAGCATTAGATTCAGCTTCGTGTCGCCGTCTTGAGCAGGAATATTAAACTCGAACGTTAACCCTGTTTTTTCCGTTATCGCGCCTTGCACCGTATTCGGATCCGTACTCCACGTAGCAGGCGGATTCCAGAAATCTACCGTTGAGAACCAAACAGCCTTTGACTGAGTTTGAGTTCCACTGTTTTCACCAGTAACTTTGTTAACGTTTTCAGTATTTCCGTTGGAACTGCAGCCCGCGAATAGCAACGAGAACACCAACAATACTAGCGCTGTGTATTTCCCTTTCATGATTGAAAAAAACCTCCCTTTATTGAAATCTATTTGTCTGAACTTCTACATCATATCTTTCCCGCTTGATCCGGCACATGTTCCCATTTTTTTATTTTGGTGTTTCGTTCGTAACAACCGCTAAAGCTTACGATACTTGCTCGGCGTAATTCCGAAATGTTTTTTGAATAGCTTATTGAAATGAAAATAATCCTTATAACCGACTCGCTGAACAATATCATGGACGGATAGCGATGGATCGTTTAATAAATCTTTGGCCATGCCTAATCGTTTGTTCATGATATAGTCCGAATACGTTGCTCCCGTCTCTTTCTTGATCAATGTACTCAAATATCCGATACTCATATTGAAATTTTTGGCAATCGAGCTCAGTAAAATATCCTCAGTATAGCGGCTATTTATATAATCAATAATTTTCTCCACTTGAACATTGTGGATCTGCACCTCTTCCTCGGTTAACAGCTCAAAAAAAGATTTAAGCCGATGGAAGAGCTGTTCAATCGTACTGAAGTACCGAATAATCTGCTCATAATGAAGATGCTCGATTTCGAGGCTCCGATTAGAATTCCCGTAATATTTGTAAATAGCAGAAACAATCTGGTTGTAAATCATTGAAATTTGATCGATATTTAAGCTCTGCTCCTTGCAATACTCGCAAATCAAATCCAGCATGCTTTCAATTTGCTCGCGAGCCTGTTCTTTAATGGATAGCTCCAAATGAATGATCTTCTTTCGTAACGCAGGAGAAAGCTCCTGCAGCTTATACGACATCACCTTATCTCCTTGATGAAAGGCTGTGCTGCACATTGCAATATCGGATTCCTGATAAAGCTTAGCAATTGGAGTCGAAAATAAGCCGATGCTGCTAATACCCGTGTGCTGCGCATCGGATAAATAATCCGTGATGTAATTCAAAAATTGCAAAGGAGACTTGCTTTCGTCGTAGCTTAATATGATCGATACTTTATGCAGCCCTGTACGGAGCCTAATAACATCTATGCCTTTCGTCCGAATCATCCCTTCTTTGAATAGCGGAGCTATCGGAGAGGAATATAAACTACATAGAAACCGAAAATGTGGATATTCCGACTCAATCCCTTTATTGGACAAGTAATTGCCGACTGTAATAGTGTTATCCGGTTCCAGCCATTCGAACAAATCGTCAAGCATGACTTCAAATTCATTAGCTGCTAGCTGCTTGTTTTGCAAATCATCCTTTAACCGCAATACCGTTTCCGTAAGCTTGTTCTTGTCAACCTGCTTTAATAAATAATCGTAAGCGCCAAGCCTCAATGCTTTTTGCGCGTATTCAAATTCAGCATATCCGCTAATAAGAATAACCTTGGAATCCAGCTGCTTTTCTTTCATTTTTTCCAATAATTGAATACCGTCCAACCCGGGCATCCTAATATCAGAAATGATGAGTTCTGGTTGTTTGTCGATGATAATCTCCAAAGCGGTAAGACCGTCATGCACTTCTCCGATTATTTGGAAGCCAAGGCTCTCCCAGTTAATTAAATTCGCAATGCCATAAGCTACCCATGGCTCGTCGTCAACAATCAGTACGTTATACATGCAAATCCTCCGTTTCCAACAGTTGTTTATCAGACGAGAAGGTGATGCTCACCGTTGTCCCCACATTCAATGTGCTGTCAATCGTCATTTCTGCCTGATCCCCATAAAAAAGCTTGATTCTGCGGTATATATTAGCAAGTCCGATGCCTTTGTCTCCGATGTTCGTCATGAAACCCGGAGCCTCGTATTGGTGCAGGCATGCTTGCAGTACGCTCAATCGATGCTCATCCATTCCGCATCCGTTGTCCATAATGGAAAACCGAATTTGATTATGACCAATTTTTCTAATTTGTACGGTAACCATTCCTGGTTCGATCTTCTTCTCTAAACCGTGGAAAACCGCGTTTTCCACGATCGGCTGCAGCAGCATTTTTAACGTTTTTTCCGAATATAACGATTCATCCGCTTGCACAGCAATCTGTATTTTTCCTCTAAACCGGAAATCGATAATAGTCGCATATTCCTTGAGATGGACGATTTCATCGTAGACGGACACTATGTTTTCGCCCTTTACTGAATATCGAAACATATTCGATAACGAGGCCGATATATCGGCAATGTCCTCTGCCTTATAGTAGAAGGCCATAGCGCGTATGCATTCCAATGTGTTATACAAGAAATGCGGATTGATTTGGTTGCGATAAGCCGAAATCTCCATTTGCTTTTTCACGATTTCAGTCTCGTACATTTGCTTTTGGGCAATTTGAACATCGCTGCCTAATCTATCAATCTCATCTAGCATTTTGTTCAGGTTATCAGCGAGCACCCCGATTTCATTATGGTAGACAACATTGAAACGGCTTCGGCCCCCGTTTTTCGTATAAGTCCGAATAAAATCCATTAAAGCCTTTATCGGTTTTAGAATGCGTCCGTAAAATATTAATAAAAATACACAAAAAATCGAAAAAATGATTACATAGGTGGCAACATTCAATCGCTTTATTATATCCAAATCCTGAAGGAGCTCGTTTTTGGGTATTACGCTAATAATCTTCCAACCGGTACAGGATAATGTAATTTCTTGCACAATATATCGCTTATCATCGCGCAAATTATCTGCATTAAATTTCTCTAAACCGCTTTCAATATCAGAGTTTGCTATCACCTTATCGTTGTGATCGACAAGCATTAATCTGGAATGCGGCGTTATCTTGGATTTTTTCAACATGCTGTCGAAGTTAGAGACGTCCATAATAAATAAGCACATGCCGCGGTAGTCTCTTAACAAATAGTTGTTTTGCAGATTGTATACCGGTACGGCAATCGTATAATAGGACCCGTTCATCTTGTCTGAGAATATGCCCGAATACTCTATTTCTGAAACTTGACGTTTCACGGTCGGTTCAATCGCTTTCCCTACACTTGCAACCATTTTGCCTTCTGTATCATAAATTCGTATGCCTCTCATATTTTCTTTCAACGCAAGCGTACTTGAGAATTGAGCAGCTATTTCTTGGTTCATAAGAATCCGCGATAAAATCTCATTCGTGCCCAAATAGGATTGAATCGTGGGACTGTAGAGGAGAGAATACGAAATTCCGTCCATATCCTTATAGAAGCTCTCCATTGTTTCTTCCACTTGAAGTAAAATTTTCGTTGTCGATTCTGTTACCTTTTTCTCAACTATGCTCTTTGCAATCGAATTGGAAACGATAAAGGAAATTAAAAGTATAATCAGCATAATGTACAGCAAATATAAAATTTGCTTTATCAGACTTATCTTTCGAATACGCTTTAACACTATGATCCCCCTTATGGAATAAGCCATATTTTGTATTGTTGTTGCTGATTGAATTAATGGATATATTAACTATCGCTCACCCGCATTAATTCAATTCTAATATTAAAAGCGAATAATCAAAATCACAACCCGAATTTTACACCAACAGCAAATTATTTACTTCTAATACACAAAAAAAAGCAACCCTAGTGAAAAAGGTCGCTTTAATTTATTTTATGCTGCTACTTGGCTGAAGGCGTTGAACAGCCAGTGGAACATGTTTCACTGAGAGAACATCCTGCACATTTCCCCATTTTGCTTCTGTTGACAAATCGGTAGAGGGTGAAAACAGCATAACCAAAAATGAGTGTACCAAGAATGATACTCACGAGCATATCGATTTCCTTCTTTCTAAATTAATGGAATCCCAGAAGGAGACCACCTTGATAAATAAGGATAGAAACAATATAGGCAATGATAAGAGCATAAATAACTGAAAACCATGTCCATTTTGCTGAATTTGTTTCTTTTTTAATGGCTGCTACAGTTGCTAGGCATGGAACATACAGCAGGATGAAAGCTAGAAAGCTATAGGCAGATAGCGGTGTGAAAAAGTCAACCATTACACCCTGTAAGGTGTGCATGTCAGGAGCAACGTAAATAATATTCATGGTTGAAACAACGACTTCTTTTGCAAGAAAACCAGTTAACAAAGCTGCCCCTGCTTGCCAGTTGCCAAATCCAATCGGATTAAATATCGGAGCCAAGGCGCCGCCAATTAATGCTAGGAAGCTCTCATCCATCGGAACTTTTAATCCGCTTGGTCCTGCATACGTCATTAACCAAATAACAACCGATCCTCCAAATATAAAGGTACCGGCTTTACGAACGAATCCTTTTCCTTTCTCCCATGTGCTTTGAAATAATGTTTTTAATTGCGGAATTCGATATGGCGGTAATTCGATAACAAAAAAAGAGCTGCTTTGTTTTAAAATGGTAGATGAAAAGATTTTCGCTAGTGTTAAAGCAAGAATAATACCTAATAAATAAAGAGATAGTACAATTAATGCTTGATTTTGTTTGAAAAATGCTCCGACAAATAAACTGTACACGGTCAGCCTTGCTGAACAAGACATAAGCGGCGTTAAAATAATCGTTAAGAGCCGTTCCTTCGGTTGTTCAATCGTTCTTGCCGCCATAATGCCGGGCACATTGCAGCCAAAGCCGATAATCATAGGAATGAATGCTTTTCCGTTTAGCCCGATGCTCTCCATAATTTTATCCATGACCATGGCAACACGTGCCATATAACCTGAATCCTCAATAAATGAAATCATAAAGAATAGGATAAATATTTGCGGTACAAAAACGATAACTCCTCCAACACCTGCAACAATGCCTTGTAAAATAAGGGCTTCAATAAATTCAGTTGCACCTGCTGCTGATAGTAAGCTATGAATGATGTCTGTTAGCGGCCCTGTAATCAAATAATCCAAACCGTCTGAGAGGGGTGTCCCGAGCCAATCAAACGTTAGTTTAAATATAAGATAAGTAAATAATAGAAAAATTGGAAGACCAAGCACTCTATTAGTCACTATATTATCGATTCGATCTGTCACAGTATAGGCAAGCTTCTTCGTATCCCTCATGCAGCCTTCTAATAGAGACTGAATATAACTGCCTCGAATGGTCCGAATATGATGTGCGATCGATTGTGACATTGTTTCCGATTTAATATTTCTTTCTGCTTGCTCCACACATTCATTCAGTGTAGGCTCAGATATATATTTCAAAAGCAGCTCGCGAACTAAACCGTTTCCTTCTAGGAGTTGAATCGCTAACCATCTGCTCGGTGGTAATTGTTGATCATCCGGAAGCAAAGAAATGAGTTGATGAATGGATTCCTCTAGAGCGCGGCCATAGTCGATTATAAGCGGTGCTTGCTGATTCACAGAAGAGGAGAGCTTGTTGGCTAAATCATCACAACCTGCTCCAGTACGTGCGACAATGGGGACCACCGTGCAACCAAGACGTTCGGCTAAGCACTGATCATCTATATGAATTCCCCTTGTTTTCGCGACATCTATCATATTCAACCCGATTGCAAGCGGTTTTCCATATTCTAAAAGCTGCAAAGTTAAGTACAGGTTACGCTCTAATTGGGAAGCATCGACAATGTTTAATATAAGGGATATATGATCATATAGAAGATAATGTGTTGCGACACCTTCATCCTTAGATAAGGGGTTCAGGGAATATACACCTGGTAAATCGACCAGATAGCCGCCGTTATTTTTTAAAGTTCCTACTTTTTTCTCAACCGTGACCCCTGTCCAGTTTCCAACATATTCATAGGAACCTGTCAGTCTGTTGAATAATGATGTTTTGCCTGTATTGGGGTTGCCTGCTAAAGCCACATTGTTCATATGCATTCAACCCCAATCATTCTTGCATCTCGGCGGCGAATTCCTATTAATTGACCTTTTGTTTCAATCGCTATCGGCCCGCCCAAAGGTAAAATATGCTTAATTCTAACGAGAGAGCCTTCCAAAATTCCAAGATCCAATAGCCGACGCTGAACAAGCTCATTCATCCGGTTCGTATTCGTAATGCGTACTTCTTCCCCTTGATGTATATCCGTTAAATACAATCCGTCCACTCCCGTTTAGGTGACAATGATTATCAATCACAGCAATTATATCAGGAATGATAATCATCTGTATACTATTTAAAAATGGACAATCAAGGAAGTTTTCCGCCCATACACCTTTCCTAACCAACAGCGTGCATTATTCTACATATCGGCAATATGAAGTACAATACGCCCCCGTCCATGTCCGCTTTGGCTATGTTCATGGGCTTGGCGAGCATCACTAAGAGTAAATGTCTTCTCGATAAACGTCTTTACAATCCCTTCATCAATTAATTTTGCAATATGGTCCAGGTCATGATTAGTAGCAAGACTTGATCTCATCACCCTTATGCCTAACTCCTGCGCCTTATTTAGCGGTGGCTGTCCCGCTATTGAAACCAAGCTTCCTCCTCGTCTAACGACCGACCAAGAACGTTCAAGCGTCTCGCCGCCAATCGTGTCCAGTACAAGATCGACATCTTGCACGGCTTGTTCGAACGAGGTAGTCGTATAATCAATCACAGTGTCCGCACCCAAGGAATGAATGAAATCAACATTCGAAGGTCCAGCAGTACCGATCACATACGCTCCCTTCCACTTAGCGAATTGGATAGCGAACAAACCGACACCTCCGGCAGCGCCGTGTACAAGTACACGATCACCAGCCTTCACAACGCCGTCAATTACAATAGCCCGCCATGCAGTTGTTGCACCTCCAGAAAGGGTTGCAGCCTCATCAAAGCTGATTGATAAGGGCTTATGTGCAATCGCTTCTGCAGGGGCTGTCGTATATTCTGCATAGGTTCCTTTCGTAGTTCTTCCGAATACAGCCTGCCCTTTCTGGAATTGTGTAACGCCTGATCCGACTTCCTCGACTACACCTGCCAGAGCCGTACCCGGAATATGGGGAAATTGCACCGGCATAGGGAACAATCCTTTGCGAATTTTCCAATCGACAGGAAGAACGCCAGCTGCATATACCTTAACTAGCACTTCACCTGCCTGAGGCTCTGGACGCGGAACCTGTTCAAGCTGAAGGACATCAGCTCCTCCGAATTGATGATAACGGATTGCCTGCATCATTTTGTTCATCATTATATATTTCTCCTCCTTAAGCTTCGATCAGGTAACTATGAAACACGTTAGTATAGCTCTTCTACCTTGAATGTTCTTTCCACAATTCAAAAATTAGAGTAAAATAGCATTATGATGTTTACACATATTGTGTATACACAATATTTAATTTGATGATATGAGTTTACTCAATAAATAATTGATCGTCAAGGAGGTTTCTTATGAGCACTTCAAAAAAAACAGGCCCAGAGTCATTCCCGCCAGCCGGCATTGTATTGGAAACATTAATCAGAACTACTCATAGGCTCCATCTTCAATTTGAAATGCATCTGAACAGTCTTGATATACCGGCTTATTTGACTGGACCACGACTACGATTTCTTGTAGCTATTTCAGAAGCAGGCAAAATTCGGATGAGTGAGCTTGCCACTAAATTAGGGATTAAGCCACGAACCGTTACCCAATTTGTTGATGCTTTGGAACAAGAAAATTTACTCGTTCGCATTCCTGATCCTGATGACAGGAGAGCTACGTTCTTGCAGCTTTCCGATATAGCTCCTCCTATTATTATTAAAGCCCGAGCAGCAATGAGCGAGTCGGCAGAGAATGTATTAACGTCTTTATCGGCAGAGAGGCGCGTCCAATTACTTAACATTCTGAATCAAATTTCTGTCGAAAAAGAAATAATCGAGTAAAGCAAGAACCACAGCTGCTTGCAGCTGTGGTTCTACATGTCCTTTCACTCCCGAATTCGTTCATTTCTTTAAGTGGTACGGTACCGTAGTTACGATCACATTTTTACGATGCAGCAAATATGCACGAATTAGAAAGCTGGACTGGTTATGCAGAATGTTGTGCCAGCCTTTCTTTGGAATGAATTGCGGGATAATAACCGTGACCTGATAATTCGATTCACTCGCCTTGCGTTGAACGGTATCAATAAATTTGGATAGCGGCTGAATGATGCTTCTGTAATGAGAATGTAGAGATACCAGCCTAACCTCAGGGTGCCACTTGCTCCATTTTTCCACAAATGCCGTTTCATCCTCTTTCTCAAAGGAAACGTAAACGGCAATTACCTGGTGAGGAGAAAGAGAGTTTGCATAATTTAATGACCTTTCAACCACATGAGTAATACCAGCCACAGGAAGAATAATTACATTACCCTCAATCTTCACAACTGACTCACTGGTTGCAAGCCCTAATTGGTCGCCTACTGCCTCGTAGTGCTTTCTGATTCGATGAAAGAGAAAAATGATTAAAGGCAAGAAAATTAACACTGACCATACTTGTGGGAACTTCGTTAAAAAGAACATCATGGAGACGATAAAGCTGATCAAGGCACCTGTAGTGTTAATAATAAGCTTGGAAACCCATCCTTTCGGTTTTTCGCGAATCCATTTCACCACCATCCCCGTTTGAGACAGCGTAAATGGAATAAACACACCGATCGCATAAAGCGGAATGAGATGTTCCGTCTGCCCTTCAAAAGCAATAATTAAAATGATCGATAATAGTCCAAGCATCATGATTCCGTTCGAATATCCTAATCGGTCTCCTCGAATCATGAACATTCTTGGAATAAATTTATCTTTGGCGAGATTAACGGCGAGTAAAGGGAATGCAGAATACCCTGTGTTAGCAGCAAGAATTAATATTAAACTCGTTGTTCCTTGAATGAAGAAATACATCAAATTCCTGCCAAAGGTATGTTCCGCTATTTGGGAGACCACCGTAACTTCCGCTCTGGGAGCAATTCCATAATAAAAAGCTAGAAATACAATGCCGCTAAATAACAAAGCCAATAAAGAGCCCATCGCTACTAATGTTTTGGCGGCGTTATTCGGAGCAGGCTTTTTAAAGTTCGGAATGGCATTCGAGATGGCTTCAACTCCTGTCAAAGCAGAACTGCCGGAGGCAAACGCTTTTAGAAGTAGAAACAAACTAATCCCAGCTACTGGTGCACCGATTGGCGCATGTAAATTTGTTGGAACATGACCGGATGCAATGTTGTATAAACCTGCTCCAATCAATATGAACAATGCTACAACAAACAAATAAACGGGATAGGCTAAAATGGAAGCAGACTCCGTTACCCCTCTTAGGTTCAATATAGTTATAAAAATCACAAATGCAATTGCAATGGGCACCGTATGCGCATGTAAACTTGGAAAAGCAGACGTTAAGGCATCTGTACCCGCAGACACGCTAACTGCTACCGTTAAAATGTAGTCGACCAGCAAGGAGCCGCCAGCGATTAGACCTGGATATTGACCGAGATTTTCCTTTGACACGACGTAAGCTCCGCCGCCATGAGGGTACGAAAAAATAATTTGCCTATAAGATGCTATAAGCGCTAATAATAAAATCAATACTCCAACAGCGATAGGTATGGAATACCAAAACGCTGCGGCACTCACTGTAAATAAGACGATCAAAATCTGCTCAGGACCATACGCTACGGATGATAAGGCATCAGAAGAAAGAATGGCAAGTGCTTTCGTTTTGTTCAGTTTCTGCTCGCCTAACTCAGTTGATTTCAACGGTCGTCCGATTAGATATCTTTTTAAATAATAAAACACGATTTCGTTTCACCACCACATTTTATTTTTAATTTATCCTATTTACGAAATAATACCCTTGGTAACATGCCAGTACTCCATATGTACGCAATAAAACCGTTCTCATGCGAAAATTTCTGTTTCTCTACTCCGTCAGCAAGATCACAACAAAAAAGACGAAGTGCCACAATGGGCGATCTTCGTCTTTTTGTTCAAACCCCTAACAATTGTTCTTCAAATAAAATATCGCAAGTTGCGTGCGATCTCGTAATTGCAGCTTTTCAAGCAATGCCGTAATATAATTTCGCGTCGTTCCTTCACTTAAGAACAGCTGCTGTGCAATTTCTTTATTCGATAAACCCTCGGCAACAAGCGCTAGTATATCTAACTCTCGCTGAGTCAGTTCGTATGCAGCTAATCCATTTTTCTTGCGGTGCTGCATCATGGATGAAATCGATCCAGCCACTTCTTTTTCAAATACAATATTGCCTTTTCCTACTGCCCTAAGGCTTTCAATAATACTATCCGAGGATTGGTTCTTGAGGATATAGCCTTCAGCGCCGCTTTGAACGGCTTCTTTAATGTATTCATCATCTTTAAAAGTTGTTAAAATAACAATTTTGATGTTGGGTGCTGCCGCCTTAATCTTTTGGGTACCTAACACACCATCCATTATGGGCATGCGGATATCCATTAACACTAAATCAGGCTGCAATCGCATACATTGCTCATAAGCTTCCTGCCCATTTGAGGCGGTAGCCACTACTGTAAAATCCTCCTCCAGCTCCAACAGCACTTTCAGTCCATCACGGATCAAAGCATCATCATCCACGATAAGCACGTTCAAATATTTTCCCTCCCTCTGCGGTTCGAGGAATCATACAAACTATCCGAAAACCATCTTCTCCAGAAATAGAAATGCTGCCTCCCGCATGTTGAATGCGTTCCTTCATTCCGCTAATGCCTAACCCTTCTCGTATATGCAAGCACCCAAGACCATTATCTTGAATAGCTAACCTTGTAAAAGAATCGTTCATATCAACGGCAATATCGATTTTTGTAGCTTGTGAATATTTCGAAGCATTCGTTAACGCCTCTTTGATCGTTGAGCTTAAAATGACAAATTGATCTGAAGGTAATGCATGAACATTGCTTGAACAATGAAAGGACACGTTTGCATATTGAAAATAGTCGATAATTTGCTGCAAATATCCGATCCCTTGCTGTTCATTAGGCTTAATATTATGAACCGTATTTCGCAGCATCGTAACAGCATCGCTTAACCCGTCAATTGATTTTTGGAGCATTGCCTTCGATTGGCTTTCATTGACATCGCTCAGTTTATAAGCTGCTTGCAAATAAATTAAGTTTCCAGCAATGCTATGACCAATCGTATCGTGAATCTCACGAGCGATTCGATTCCGCTCCTTCATTTCTGCAATTTTGGCAATCTCATGAGTGGAGTTCAGCAGCTTCGCCTTCACTTGTTCAAGTTCGTAGCGAAGCCGCCTTTCATTATCTAATACAGTCGTAAAGTTGACTTCCGTTCTTTTACGCAGCTGCAACACATAAGCAAAGCCTATACAAATTGCAATTAATAGCCCGTATGTGTTCAGCGAACGAACATCTTGACTCCAAAAAAGGAAAGGAGCTGCTATCAGAATAACACCTCCATAGAACTTCCGATATACAAAATCCATGGCGCTTCCAGCTAGCAAAACAGTGAACGGCTCCGCTGCAAAACATCCTGCAATCGCTAAGCCCCAAATCCCGATATCCGTCCAAATCGAATCTATGAATCTTTCTTTAACAATCAGAGCCGAAATATAAAGTAAAATTAATCCGACCTGCACAGGTGAAACATGCTCTTGCTGTTCGATCAGACTAACGATCACAAAAGTCATTAAGCAGCACTTCACGATGATCTTCATCTCTATATTCAACCCCGCTCTTCACATTTCCACCAGTATACCAGATAAAGGGTTCTGTTGTATGGGCAAATTTATGCCGGTAGATTGGTTTTCTTCAATGCTCCAATGAGGAAAAAGATGCATGCAAATAATACTAACATCGCCATTTGAGGAACTAGCTGAGTGAGAGAGTCACCTTGTAATAAATGGTCTACTCCATCCATAAGCCAAGATAATGGAACAAATTGAGCAATTTTTTGCAGCATATCAGGAATGAAGTCTCTGGGAAAATAAGCTGAACCAATCAAAGACATCGGTTGAATGATGAGCAGACCAAAAATACCGACCTGCACCACATTTTTTGAAATGGAGCTTAGAAAAATACTAAATGAGACGCAAACCAGTGAAAATACCGCAAACAAACTATAGATGGACAACCAGGAAGCCCCTAAATATATACCAAAGCCTTTCATAACAAGTAAAAAGAGTCCTATTTGAACTAAACACACGAGTAATGAACTGCCCATGTGCTGAAGCATGTAGCTCTTTATGCGTATGGGAGCAGCTAACGTCCGCTGCATCGTACCCCGATCTCGATTTGAGATCATCGTGAACGAAAATGTAAACGACGTATACAATAAGGCAACAGCCATCATGCCCAGCACGGTATGAGAGGTATGCAGCCCATGTGAAGCAGAAGCATGCTGCTCTATTTGAAGACTTGCTTGTTGCAAATCGTCCAAACTCGCCTGGAATACACTGCTGTCTCCACCAGCAGCCTTCCCTAGCCGATCCAATTGTTGAATAAGATCCGTAATATACGTGCGCACAGGCAAAGATCGATTCGATTCTTGGATGGATATTGCCTCTGCTTGCATAGCGTTGCTTGTTAATAAGGCGTCAGAAAATCCAGCAGGCAGCGTGACCGCATAATCGATCTTGTAATCCATTAACGCTTGTTCCACATCCTTGTCAGCGATCGGAATGACGTTGAACTTGGATTGAATATCTTTCACCATCCACTGCGTAAGTACCGTTTGGTCCTTATCCAATAACACGACCTTGATCCCTGGATTGGATTGAACCGTACCCATAAACATAAAAGCAATAGGAAATAATAATACGAAAACAAGCTGCATTTTATTGTTCCAAATTCGTTGTAGATTGTTGTGAAATACTACCATGCCCATTCTCTCCTTCCCACTAGCAAGCTCAATGCTATCATCAGCGCTGCCATTATCACCAAGATTATGATTTCATAAGAGGATGTAGCAAATGATGAGCCTCTGTAGACGGCATCGAATATCGCTTCCTGAGCATAATGGTTTGGCGAAAATAAGCTGATCTTTTCTAATGTTGGGCCAACCTCTCGAGCGAAACCACCCGAGCTTAAAGAAAAGAAAATAGCTCCGAACATGACAAAAATCGATGATACCCCCGTATTACGTGTTAAATAAGCAATACATAGACCGAAACCAATCGCAATGACAATATACAATAAGATAGACGCGAGTATCACCCACCAGCTGCCATTCCAATTCGCACCGTACACAAATTTTGTGAATAATACAATGAAAAGCGCAAATATAAACAAAACGGTAACATTCCCTATCATCTTGCCCATCACATACTCCCAGTTAGTAATTGGAGCTGTTGCCGAACGTTCACTAGTGCGATTGAGCGAATCACGAATGACCGAGAGAACTGCTAGGATGGTTCCAAAAAACAAACATTGAAACAGCATGGTCACCGAATAGTAATCGATCCCTCTAGGTACTTTCCCTTCCGTTACTATGATCTGGTCCTTAACATAGGCTTTTGACAAATTCATTTCGTGTACAGCGTTCTCATTCACAGTGTCACTCGTTATTTCCCCGACCTTCTGTGCCTGCAGCATGCTTGATATGATTGGATAAATCATTGATTTCTCATTGCTGCTAATGACCTGAACCTTACCGTTCTCATAAATAACTAACGAATCTACGATTCCTTGATCGATGTCTCGAACAGCCTCATCCATGGATGGATATGCCTGAACCTCGGCTACCTCCTGCAATGAATTGGAATGCAGCAACGTTTCTAAAGCAGGAATCGGTGTTTCAAACCAATAGCCAACTTTGATGCTATTCATTTGCTTGGGTGCCATTTGACTGCTATCCAGCGCTTGACCGAGTATGAAGATGATGAGTACAGGAAACAACGTTAATGCAATCACCATTTTGTAATCTCGAATATGACGTTTACATGTGAACAGAGCAATTTGTACAATATTCATTACGATCCCCCTCACTTCGAACCAATTGGTATTCAATCGCGAAGCCTTCTCCCAGTTAATGTTAAGAATACATCCTCTAACGTGGACTTCTCCACATACAGTGAACCAATCTCCGTTTCTAAACGGGACATGCAATCGATAATTTTACTGACGTTTTTATACTCTTTTTGCGATGTAACGGTTAGTTTTCCGCCATTCAGTTCACACTGGCGTACCCCTGGAATCTGACGAATATTGTCCACGAGCGTATAATGACGATTGGAGCATTCAATTAAAATCTTTTCTTCCGTAGCAACGAGTGCTTTTAATTCTTCCTTCGTTCCTTGCGCAATTACCCTGCCATGATCCATGATGACGATCGAAGAGCACAGCTCCTCAATCTCCTCCATGTAGTGAGAGGTATAAATAATGGTTGAGCCTCGACGGTTCAATTCACGAATAGATTCCATAATATGATTGCGTGAATGCGGATCAATACCTACCGTAGGTTCATCCATAATGATGAGCTTTGGATGATGTGCAATGGCACAGGCGATATTTAATCTCCGTTTCATCCCACCGGAAAAATGCTTAGGGAGTGACTTCGCCTTATCGAGCAACCCTGTAAATGCTAGAGCTTCTTCCACACGTTCCTTCAATAAACTTCCACGCAAGCCATAGAGCCGAGCAAAATATTGTACATTGTCATAAGCAGGCATATCTTCAAAAATTGCAATTTCCTGAGGTACAATACCGATTTGTCGTTTAATGTCCATTTCATGCAATGCAAAAGGCTTTCCGAACATTTGAATATCTCCTGCTTCGTAACCCGTTAATCCGGTTAACACACGAATCGTGGTAGTCTTTCCTGCACCATTAGGTCCCAGCAAGCCCAAAATACTACCCTCTTGAATCGATAATTGAAGATGATCGATGACTAACACATCTTTATAACGTTTAATCAAGTTCTTCACTTCTACAATCATGTTATTTCCTCTTTTCTTGTTCATTCTTTGTTGACCTAATCATACTTTTTATCCTCGCTTAGCTGTAGTGATCAGAAGAATGATCTAATATGACAAATGTCATGTAGAGGGATGCACAAAAACACCCCCATCTTAAACATCTCGGAAACAACAATATGTTGTTTAGACGTCTAAAATATGGGGGCGTTTCATTTTAGGTCGTATTCAATAAAAATGATTATCATAACCTGCTTGCCTAGCAGTAGATTTTTTCGATTATGTTTAGTTTGGCTTGTTCCCGTTTACTCGCTGCGACTCACACGAAAACCTTGATCAGGGCCAATGCCATTCGCCTCGAACTTGCCCCGAAAAGATAATTCGTTGTTGCTGACGCCGCCGATCCAACCGCCGCCCTTCACAATCCGGTAAGAACCGCTATTACTATCCAAGTCTCCGTACCAGTCCCAGCACCATTCCCTTACATTTCCTGACATATCATAAAGTCCTAATTCGTTGGATTTCTTTAAACCGATCGTTTTTGTTTTATTATGGTTGTTTTCTATGATAGGCCAATTCCATTCTCCAGATAAGTATTTATCTCCAGCATTTTGCCAATACCATGCTACTTCATCAGCATTATTGCTTCCGCTGTATATGAAATTTTTGCTCATCTGACCTCCGCCTGCAGCATATTCCCACTCCGCTTCAGTCGGCAATCGGTAACCATTGGCTTCCGTATTGATTGTTACGGTCCATTTTATATTATCGTTATCACTGTTATTATTCGGATCTTTTTTAGTTTTATCTATATTGTAATACAGATTTAAGCCCTCTTTTGTACTTCTTTTATTACAATACTCAACAACGTCATACCAGCTTACCATTTCAACAGGCAAATTATCGTCTTTGAATTGTGAGGGATTACTTCCCATTACCTCGATCCACTCTTTTTGAGTTACCTCATATTTGCCGATATAAAAGTTTGATATGGTTACACTTTTTCCATAGTAATTGGACTTTGTATTCATTAAAGTCCCGCCTTTGACTAATACAAACTTATCATTCTTCTTAGGCTTTTCATTGTTTTCCGGCGTTTCTTGCGAACAAGCGCTGACAATAGCTATTATGGCTATTAAAAGGAAAATCAATAGCTTTCTCATTGATATATCTCCTTTAAATGGATAAGAAAAGTCATATTCCAGTTGATGTCGGAAATTTATTGATGAAATATATAAGGCCGCCGGCTGTGAGACCGGCAGGCCTTAGCAATTTCATAGATTAGAAGCTTTTCTTAATTTGCTGGAAACGGTCAAGCGCCCGTCTGTTTCCCCGGCTGCAGGCCACCTGCTACCACACCGTTACGTTAGAGCTGCCACTGCTTTGATAACCCTCTGTCGCTAACACCTGGTAAGACCAACTGCTTCCCAGATTCATTCCTTTACTCTTCCATGCGTTAACGTGGTTGCTAAAAGTGATAGCGACATTGCTTCCGGTCGCTCTCTTCGACTGACGGACACTCCAGAACTGGGTGAACGTTGCAGTGCCGTCAATAGAAGGTGCATTGGTTCGCGTAGTCGTATATATGTCATATGTGCCCCCATCACTGGTCACGGTGCCTTTAAAAGTTCCAGTAGGTCTATAAGTACCCCAGCTGTCAACGACGTAGTATTCAATGAGTGAGTTTCTCGTCCACCCATAGAGAGTCAAATACCCATTGCCAGACGGCGCCCAGACGCCGGCATTGTAGTTGATTGTGCGAGATGCTGATCCGGTATTCCAACCTTTACCTATAACAAAATTTCCGCTGTTTGTCCATGTAACACTGTAATTGCCGCCAGAACCATTCGTAGCTTTTACTGTCCCACCGCCATCGGTCCAATTTTGCCAATAGTCTGTCGCTGCATTTGAGGTTGCTGCAAACAAGCTAAAACTCAATGAAGCTGCAACAAGTACCGTTAAGATCCTCTTATTAAATTTAAACATAATCTACCTCCCAAAATATTTTTATTTGTCGCTACTTACCTGCATACTACTTGTCTGTTGTGACTCGTTGCAGTGCGTAACTTATACTGTGTCATATTCCGTGAATTACGACTGTCACCTCCTAGCCGAGAGAAATGGTTTTCAAATATAATCACAAGACAATTTCTGCCTTGTACTAGTAAATTATAGTAAGTAAGCGCATACATTACAACTTAACAAATTAAAGATGTACCCCTATATTCTTTACTAACCTTTAGACATACTCCAAATTATTTGGGTTTTAACTGGCACTTCCCTAACCTTGATATCCCCACCTAGGAAAAGCATTTCGTAGGGTATGGTTTGACATTGGTGAGATTATCGAGAAGCGCTTGCTGGAAATATTCGGGAATCGTTTTTTGTAATTAAAGGAGATTATTAAAGTAAGCAAAAACATCATTTACTTATGATACGGTTCACCGTAATTACTAATAAAAGTCAGTATTCTGTGCCACTTGCAAGAATACTGACTTTTTAGTACCATTCACGCGATTGGAGGTGTATGAGTTATTTATTTTCATAACGTACTTAGCCGTAGTTCATAAAAATACTGCACAATTGGATGCTTTAACTTCATCTTCTCGGTCATGTTCATAATTCGCTTTTTGCCAACTCGTCTGTCCACCAAAGCTAAAATATTCAATAAAATATCATTGCTCTCTATGCTTTCCTCTATAGAACTGGATAAAAACTTATTAGCTACAACGACAAAATTTGATTTACTTAATGATGACTGTACTGACAGAAGCTCCTTTGCATATGCTGATATTTTTCTGCTCCTTGCAATTACTTGTAGACGTTCCTCCGGGACGATCCCCTTGGTATCTTTTCTGACCGCTTCAATTTCTTCATTATTGATGGGTATTTGGATATCTGAATCATTCTTAATTTCCAGTTCCGTCTGATACCATCTGATTAATGTAGTTGTATCACTCATATTGAGTACGTTCTTTTTATCTACCGATATATAACAAAGTCCAGCTTTATCAGGCAAATAACGGTAACCGGTTGCACGGTATTCGACCCTTCCATATAACGCAGGACTGAGAAAACTCTCCAGTTGCTGCTTCATTTTGCTCCAGGACATGTCATCCTCCTATGTTCTATATGATTAGTTCCTATTCTTATCTTTTCGATCCCCTTAAATTCTATCGATTCCTGTCAGTATATAAGGAATTGCTAATTTAATAAATTGTTCTGGCGGTATTTTCTTACTGTCTCTTCTCCATTCCACAGAAGCTCCATAAATTCCCCAACTTAATAGGACAGCAGTAATTTTTAGAGCCTCATCCTTTTCAGTTTTATGTTGCTTTAACAACATTTTGTGAAAAATAACTTCGAGCTGTTCCCTGATAATACGGGCAATGGTATCTTCATAACCTCTATGGCAACGATAGGATAATGACTTTTGAAAATCTGTTACAGCTTTGAAGATACTAACGAAGGTTTCTTCATTTAGTTCGTCATTTTGGTAAAAATCAAAATTCAAATTAACTAACAATACTTCTGATAGTACCTTTTCTAATAAATCATATATATCTTCAAAATGATAATAAAAAGTTGCACGATTAATCATCGCTTCTGTAGTTATATCCTTAATGGTAATATCCTTAAATTCCTTCTTCGCTGAAAGTTCAATGAAAGAATCCATAATTGATTTGCGAGTACGTAGAACTCGAGGGTCCGTCTTTGATTCCTTCATGTTGTTAACCTCCCACTTTTTAAACAAGTTCTTAATTATGTTGTATAAACGACAAATCCACACATTTATTGGTGTTGATGAGTTTTATTATGATTTAAAATTCAATTGCAGGCAAATAAATATGTATTAAGTGAAATGAGGAAAATATAATGACGAACAATAATAATATGGTTTGTGATTTAAAAACAGGTGTATGCGGAGTATCTGGAGAGGAGGAAATGGAAGTTATTGATTTTAATCGATCCCAAAAAATAGTTAATCTTTATTATGTGACCGATCCTATTTGTTCTCATTGCTGGGCACTTGAACCTGTTCTTCGTCGTTTTGTAGAGCAGTATGGAAACTATTTTAACTTTCATACGGTTATGGGTGGTTTGCTTGAAAAATGGCATGACGGACCAATCGATCCTGCAAACGGAATTAATAAACCAGCTGATGTTGCTGTTCACTGGAGAGAAGTTGGTGAATATTCAAGAATGCCAATTGATGGAACTGTAATGATTAATAATCCAGTTCAATCATCCTACCCGCCCTCTCGTGTATTTAAGGTAATTCAAAAAAATCATGATGATGCAACAGCAGCAGAATATTTGCGCCGTTCAAGAGAAGCACTGTTCGCATTTAATCAAAATATTTCCGATAAATCCGTTATGATTGAAATCGTAAATAAACTCAGCCTTGATGGAGAAGCTGTTATAAATGAAGCTGAACAACAGGTCGGTCATCAATTGTTGAATGAAGATTTTGATCTAGCTAGAAGCTTGGGTGTCCGAGGCTTTCCGACCATTATTATGACCAATGAGGAAAATAAAGGCGTAAAAATTGTTGGCAGCCGTCCGTTGGAATACTATGTTAACGGTTTGAAAAAAGTTCTAAATCTCGAAGAATTAAAACCCAAGCCACTCCCTTCCCTTTCTAGCTTTCTTGAAAAAGAAAAACTTCTTTTCTCCAAAGAAATTGAAGTAATGTATGATGTTGAACAATCAGAGGTTAAATCTTTTATTGAACAAGAGCTTTCAACAGATCGTTATCAAGTGAACGAAATATTAGGAGAATTGTATTTTACGACTACTAAATAAGCGAAGGAGAGTGACCATCATGGCGTACGTATTACAAGTGGATTTTAAAATGAATGGACCGTTCGGAGATGAAATGGCCGAGGCGTTTACTGATTTAGCAAAAAGCATCAACGAAGAAGATGGCTTCATATGGAAAATCTGGACAGAATGTTCCGAAAAAAATGAAGCCGGCGGAATTTATTTGTTCGAAACAAAAGAAACGGCTGAAAAATATAACGTTATGCACACAAGCAGATTAGCTGGCTTTGGCATAACAAATATCAATGCAAAAATTTTTTCCATCAATTCCAAGCTTACTGAAATCAATAAAGGACCTGAAACGTATATTGCAACGAGAACTCTTCACGCTCGAACGTGAGATGAAGCCGGGAGTAGCCAATCTAATATAAAAGCCCAAGCGTACAATACGTTTGGGCTTTTACTGGCGGGTAAATGCGGCTCTTAAAATGTTAATTCCTAGCTAGCTCTCTACTTTAATATTGTCCTTTAATTACGAAATACGAGCCCCGAATTGTTCCAGCTAGTTTTGACTTTTGCCTAGCAAATTTAAATTTCTCTTCTAGCTCCTTTGGTACTTCCATTCCCTCAGAAAGCTTAAAACCAACGGCCCGCTTCTTAGGGTCATCAACCGTATACATGACATTGACCGAAAGACCATCCTCATAAAAGACGTAGGTAAATTGGATGTTTTCCACTTGAAAACGCGATGTTTCTAAAGGTTTTGCCACAAACTCGATATCACGTTCCTTCAAAATTCGGTTCACATAATGAAGACTTTCCTGACTTTCGCTAGCAGGTACAACCGTAAATTCATGCTTGTATTTGTTCATAAAGTAACGGGCTTCATTAGCACGTAAACCAGCAAGCGCTTCTGCTACAGGCGAAGACTCTAAACCAACCGTAGATACATTTTTAAAATCAACAGTATAGGACATTTTCATTCCTCCTAAAAGTTTTGCGAGCGTTACATCTTAGAACCTTCGTCTAGCAAAACTCGCATCGGAAGCATTTACTTTTCTCAATATTTCCTAACAACATCAATTGACATTTCACCAATAACTAAGCCAAACTTCATATTTATCCTTTTACCTACCAATATTATACCAGAAACGATTCTAAAGAAAACTTTCACTGGCGGAATTGATGCGAAACGAGTTAATGTGTGAAACTTATACTTTCTTATCAACTCAAGTAGAGGGCCCTGCAGACTATATAGTCTGCAGGGCCCTCTACTTGTTTCAGTAGTGCAATTAGATATTACAGAGACTTCATTAACAATTGATACAGGATGACTGCCGCTTGAGCGCGAGTAGCCGTTCCCTTAGGATCGAAATTGTCGTTGCCGACGCCATTGATGATGCCAGCTTTATGCATAGCTGTCACCGCTTCATTAGCGTAGCTTGCAATGTCTTGCGCGTCATTGAAGGCTGCCGCCCCTTGCTCATCTTTCAGTGTAATTCCTGCTTTCTGAATAGCGCGGTATGTCATTGCAGCCATCTCTTGACGAGTAATTTTATTGCTGACACCAAACGAGCCATCAGTCAGGCCGGACACGATACCAAGCTGCTGAGCTGAAGCAACCGACTTGTAATACCATTCACCTTGCTTGATATCCGAGAAGGTGCTTGTTGCGTTCACTTGGGTTAGGTCAAGCGTAAGCATTAACATTTGGATGAACTCGGCTCTCGTTACCGAATTGCTAGGTGTGAACGAATCCTTCGTCACACCGCTTACTATGCCGCGTGCAGCCAGTCCATCAATACTGTCGCTCGCCCATACGATTGCTTTCGTATCGTTGAATTTAACCGAATTGGCGATGGCAGCATATTTGCTAAAGTGCTTCGCGTTGAATTCTACCTTGCCAGTATCCTTGTTATAACGGCCATTCTTGATGATTTCAAGATTGCCATCGTCCGCCAAGTAGTAGATCACGATTTGATCTGGGCTCTCGCCAGGCTTCAGCGTGTAAGGTACCCCAACTTTCACCTGTTGACCTTGACCAAAATCAGTAATCTTCTGACCGCCAACACTTAGGTTGAAGTCATAAACCGTGTTCGAACCTACTAATGCGCGTGCAGCTTCGGACAGCGTGCTGTTGTCCACTGTAGCTACGCTCAATTCAACATTGGCATTGCCTGCGGCACCATCGATTAATGCTACAGGCAACTGTACAGACGCGAGTCCGAAAGAAATCTCAATATGTTTAATGCCTGCTTCTTTGACGACATTCACTTGATCTGTCGGTATAGAGACTGTAACCTGCTTGGCATTCTCGACACCAGTAACTACTAGCTTCATGGTTCCAGCCTTCGCTTCGGACAGCGCCTTTTTCACATGTTCGGCTTTAACCGGAGCTTTTGCATTACCGCTTGAATCCACTTCTGCCTTTAATTCATCAGATCCAGTAGGTGGAGATGTTGGCGGAGTAACCGGGCCGGTGTTCACACTATTCGTTGTTGCTTGCGCTGCAGCGGATAGTACGGATTCGCCAGCATCGTTGACAGCTGCGACCTTGTAGTAATAAGTAGTTGATGCCGACAAATCACTGTTCTGGAACTTGGTTTCGGTAATCAACTGCGTATTGACTTTGCTGTAACTGCCGTCAGCAGAATCGGAACGATAAACGTTGTATCCCGTTGCGTTCTCCGAAGCTGTCCAACTAATCTCAATATCGCTGCTGCTTTCCGCTTTCGCAGAGACATTAGTTGGTGCATCAGGTGTAGTTTGCATGAGGGTGAACGAATGGTGTATGGGAGCCGCGATCATATTGCCAGCGGCGTCTCTCAGACGCATGATGTATATGTTGCAAGCTTCGCTTTTATTTTTGGTGACATTGTTGAATGTCACTTCGACTGATTTGTTGTCCTCTGCCCACTTGAGCGTGAAGTCGTCGGAGAAATCAAAGCCGATGCCGAAATCGCCCTTGTACATAGGCTCGTCGAATGTAATCTCCAGCGTATCGCCGGCAGTCAGAACAACCATGTCGTTCAAACTGAAAGCGATTTCAGCACTAAAGTTGGTCGTTGTCACTGGGAGCAAGGGACGGGTTCCAACATCCGTCAGGTTGTTGGGATACGGCGGCCAGTTCGGCTGAGGACCGATCTTCTGTACCGCTGCCGATGCGTTCCAACTGACAGTTTCCTGATTGTTCGCCAGCTTAGACTTGTCAATGGAAATCTCAAACGTGCTGCCGGGCATAGCCTCCATCTGCAGCTTTTTCAGCGTTACTACATTGAAAGCATTATTCAATATGCGGTTATTCTCATTAGGGTTGGTCGTTACGCCGTAATTGAGAATCCAGGCCTGTTCCGTGTCCTCCTGGAAGGATTGAGTCAGCCTGTTGCCGTCCGCGTAGACTTCTACCAGATCCTTATTGATCTTGCTGGTAAAGCCATACATTACGGCCGCGCCGTTATCATTTCTAGCGGTGCCGTGGCGCAGTGCGGTTGCTAAGTCGATGCCTTGGAAGTATACAGTCTTGCTGTCCTTAGCAGTACCAACGGTCGTAATTTCGTAACGCCCGATCTTGACTTGCTCATCCGTCAGGTTAAACACCGCTGTGCCGTTGACAACATCGGCAGTCCATGTGGACTCAGTCGGCTTGTTATTCGCATCCAGAATCGTTAGTTTAACCTTCGTATCGTCAGAGTGGACCTTGATTGTCGCGGGAGTGCCTTCGGAGACAATCTCGTTTTCGGTCCATAGCGTGTACTTGCCCGGGCGAGACCAACGGATGTAGGAACTGTCGACGTCGTAGGGAGAAATCATCATGTCAGAGATTTTGTCGTAAGTGCCTATTCCATAGCTCGGCGGGTTGCTATTCGGGTAAAGATCCCTGACTTCCAGCGGCTTACCGCTGAATTCCTTGTCCATTATGGCAATCATGAACGGAACGTCTCTATCCTGGATTGCGTGGGCGCCATCGCGCACACGAACGGCAATGTTATCACTGTCCAGGAACTCGTAGACTTCCTTTGCGGCACTCATCGCCATTACGGAAGCCGGCGGAGTCGTCCAGTCGAAGTTGTTATCTGCGGTAAACGCGATGAGCGGTCTTGGTGCCATCAGAGCTTCAACGGCATGCGCATCGAACGGCAAATAATCCATATCCGTCTGGCGGTGAAATCCAGCCGCTGTTCCAAGGCCCATCCAGAATGATTCGCCGGAGTACTGGATGCTGTTGAGGCCTTTCTGGTTCCTGCGATAGATGCGGTCTAGCGGTGAGTTGTAATAGAACAGTTTGCCTTCGGCATTGTAACGGAAGCTCGATACACCGGACTGTCCGCTGTCTACGGGTGCCGCCGCGCCGACACGGTCGTCCATGGCTGCCGCCATCAGAGCATATTTACCGTTTATGGATACGCCTGTTGTAATGGACTTATACGGGTTGATATTCCATTGATTTATACCGTCTATAGCTTTGGCGCCGCTAATCTCCATTGCGTCAATGATACGGGAGACAGTCCACGCCGCCGTCATTATCGATCCAGTGTTGAAATCATACTCGTAGGGGTTAAATGGGTAGAGGTTATAGTAGTTTCCGGTTCTGCTTCCGCCCCAGTTAGAGACACTGATCACGGCATAGCCGTTTTCGGTCGCCTTTGCCGTCTGGCCGAAACCAAAGGCGATGATGACCGGCCAGCCGCCTTCAGGCGCAGTACCCGAAGGAACGGTGATGCTGCCAAGGCTTGCTTTCACGGTTCTGTCGTTGTCATTTATGGTGACATTGATTTGGTTAGTCTCGGTATTCACCGTGATGGCGCTCTTGGGTGTCGGGTACTTTCTGCCATAGTAGTAGTACTGAATCTCGTCTTTGAGTTCTCCCCTGCGCTCCAACCAATCAGCATTGGTTTCTACTCGGCCATTTGTGCCGGCGTCGGGATCCAGGAACGTAAACAGGTCGTTCAACCCCGGCGACTTGGGCAATTTAGTGATATCCTGCGGAAAAATACTGCGGGGCGGTGTGGGTTGCAGAGCTGTCTTATCGACCTTTGCGTTGATGATCACATTCTTCTTATTGGTTTCTATTCCTATATTATCGATCTGGACACCGAGCGTACCGGTTCTGGTAATGTTGATGAGCGCAAGCTCGTATACAGTGTCGCTTACCTTCGTCAAAGAGCCCTTCTCCGCCGAGGAGGCTGCGTAGTTTGATACCGCGGAGGGGGTGCCGTTGCTGAGAATGATGTCATCCGCCAACAGATTTGATACGGCTGTGTTGAAGGTCAGCCTTATGGCGGTGCTGTTGCTCAAGAACGCTGTGCCACCAATGTTTGCCACGTTAAAGGTGATCGGGATCCTGTGGATGTCAACGATCTTTTCCGCGTCATCCACACCGTCCTTAGCAATCTTGAGATTGACGGTGCCTTCTATGGTAACCCCGCTGATCCCAAGGTTGTATTGGGTGTCGTTCGATCCGTCCACCACGGTCAATGTTCCTTTTGTCGCATTGGCGGTACCGGCTGAGATGGTGATGTCGCTCTCCACTAATCCCGGTACCGGTTCTTCAAAGACCAGTGTAATTAAATTTGAAGTAGTCTTCTTCGCCTCGCCGTTCGCCATAGCGGTATAATTAGTATCTATGATTTCATTATTATTAGGTATGTCCTCGTCAGCGAACACAAAATTCATATCAAATAAGGTAAGTGACATCATTGCAACTAGGAACATTGAAATAAAACGATTAGAAGATCTCATGCTTTTAGTCTCCTTCAATTTTCAACTTTTTTTCCTCGATAAATCTTACCTCCATTTGCAATAAACCTGCTCAGCCGTTTAAATTGTAGTGGTGGTAACGAGACCCGTTATTTTTGTAGTCGGCCTTGTTCGATTTACTCGGTATCGATCACCTCCTTTTATATCCTACCGCTAAAGCGATTTGGTACTGGTCCATGGCCAGCATTCAGAAAAATTGACAACCTCGCATGACAAAATGAAGATATTATGTGAAATTATGAGAGGTTGTGTAATTTAATACTATCCCACTGCATTTGATAGGGTCAAGAATTATGTGTAAATGAAGTAATAGGCTAGATTTTGAGAAAGAGGAAACGATTTGGATAGATACTATGACCGCTTCCTAACTAGTCATTTAAATTAAAATAGGGAAGCAATGAATATCGCTTCCCCATTTCCCCGAGCTATGCTCTTCACTTACTCAAAACCCTTATAGATCAAGGAACAAACATACTCCAATGCGTGGAGTGCCTAGCGTTGCACCATTTCCCAAAAATAAAACCGCCAAACGGTCGGCATAGCCTTACATAGATTCCATCAAGCGAGCAGTTCGAGAATTTCTGACGTATCCGCACCTCGTCGGCAAATGGTACCAGGGAACTGGAAATATCAGTTCAAAGACTCTGTCGAAATCGTCTTGCATCCGTTGAATAATGCAAAATTTTGGAAACAATTGTCTAAGGCTGTTCGCAATTGCTTTGTTGGCTTTATGCCGCACTCGTACCAAATGTTTTTAACAACAAGTGTCCCGGCTTTTCGCTCCGCAATTACCTCAGCTCGTCCAATGAGGCTTTCTCCGTATAATAGAGGCAGCACATAATAGCCGAACTTCCGTTTGATTGCAGGCGTATAAATCTCCCAAGTGTAATCGAATCCAAACAATTCGTTGATCAGTTTTCTATCCCATATGAAATTATCTAGCGGGGCAATCAGCTCGCAGCGAAATTTCGGCGTCGGATTTTGCAGGACGACTTCAACAAGCGGCAAATCCTCCGCGCGGCAGTACAGTGTATCCTTCATTTGTTCCACGGCAACAGCAACAATGCGAGCTTCTTGCAACAGTTGGCGGAACACCTCGTTGCGCTGCTCCGCTCTCAATCCCCATATATTCAGCCAGGCATCGGATGCGCGATTCCATAAAAGGCCAACAGCGCCGATTCGACGCAGTACCCGCCACTTATGATGCTCAAGCTCGCCCTTCAACGGCTCCGGCGCATTCAGCAGATTTGGCTGTATGTACTTCCCGGCGATATCGTAATATTTACGCGTTCCTTTTTTGTGATGAATAATCAACTCGCCTGTCGAGTACATCTGCTCCAGCACCGACCGGGATGAATTGTTACCGCTGCTCCAGTGGATGACCGATTGCCAATTGAAATTTCCATCCAATTTTAGATCCTTCGAACTTAGCACACCGTGATTTTGGATGTGAGCCAGCACTTGATCTGCCAACGCTTCCATTTCGGGATAGCGCTTGGCATGTTGCCTTGCAGCCTGCCTGTACCGCTCAAAGTACGGCCAGTCCTCGACAGGGATAATAGCCAGATTCTTGTCGGGATAATCAACCAGGAATCTATCTTTATACAGCAACTCGTCGAGCATGTTCTTGGTAAATCCTCTAATTCGAGACTGCAGCACTAGTTCGGCGTTTTTTCCGCAAACATCGATGGGATCGTATTGAATACAACCAACCTGCCTCACAAAATCCAATACTCCCTGCTTTCCGGTAAATTGATATTTGCCCAACAGCCCGTGCTTCAATAACAGAAACTGTCGTGCCTGGCGGTTCGTCAATTGGATCATGTACCCATCAGCTCCTTACCGAAACAAACGGAAGCCACTTGCACATGATAATGGAGGGCGAGGTTGATTATCGCAATAAAGTTACTGTTAGCTTCTTGCCATAATGGTCGTATCCATTGGGGAGCTTCATCAGCAAACCCCTTTCCTAATTTTCCAATAACCGAACTTTGCTCTTTTTCAACAATTCCAACCACGCCTCTTCCCCCTAACCTTTGGAAAATACACACACAATAAATAAAAAAAGCGAACCCATGTTCCCATATAATTTTACCATTGTCCTGAGCATAAAAACAAGGGCTATTGAAATGCTGCCGTGTCCTAAGTGTACGCAATCATTATATCAATCTAATTGAGCGAATCTGTCACATCTCATCTATTATTTAAGATCATCAATATTAGACACTCCACATGTACGGAGTACTGTGACAATTTCACCTAATTCCAGTCCATCTCTTTTTCGAAATCCATCTTGAAATATAACTTGATTCGTCCATTCAATTAATCCACTTCTCAGACCAATAGGCTTTCATAAAATCAAGGAGGCGTTCCAAAACTTCAATCCCTTGCCCTTCAGTCTCTTTCGCTGCTCGCAGCAGTTCTACTGCACGGACGGCTGTAGCTGGATCATCTGGCTGACCGCCTTGCGGGAAAGGGAACATCTCCCTTATTCCGATCAAAGCAGCTGCCGTTTTCTCATAATGCGCTGCCGCTTTGGCTGCCAAGCTACGTACGGTTCGTTCAACAACATTTTCTCCGCTCCAATGGATCACTAGCTCACGCAAAAACTGCGCCGCATATTCACGCGCATCACTGACTACCGCAATATTATAAGCATTGCCGAATGGGTCGACAGCACGCCGCTCCAAACAGGCGATCCATGCATCATAACCAGCAAGGCCGATCATATATTTACCTTGAAAAATATGCTGCCATTCTCTTCCTCTCGTATGATCAACGATCATATCGAGCGCCATGCGAAGTACTTCATACTTGGAATGCGGGAGACTTTCATTGATCGTCGTTACCCAGAGCATGTTCCGATTCTCCACGAAGTCCGTATACGAGATAGTTCCCTCCTTGGAAACATCCTTAGCATGAAATACTTGTTTCTCATCATCGTACCCGTAAATAAGCCCAAATTCCGGTATGAAAAGGTCAAAAGAGATGGCTGGTATTCCCTTATCGATGGACTGCTGAATCAATGCCATCACCTTCTCCACTTTTTCCGGTGTAAAGGGCTTTTCCGTATCGGACAAATTACTAATAAATCCTAGATTGCATAAATTGCGTCTGATCAGGTAACCGCCAGGGAACATAGTTGGTCCAGCGACATCAATTTGTTCGGGGTCGATGTTCATTCGGAAAGCATGCCCCGTTATCCCCATGACATCCACCAATGAGTAATGCTTTTTGTCCGTATAGTCGAGTGCGCCGTGAATTGCAGCGGCGGCAGTCGTCCACGTCTTGGTCCAGTCCTTGCTTTTCATTTCGTTCATAGCTGACCTCCGTATTAGAAATAGGTTCGAGGGAAGGCTGGTTACCCACTACATTTGCGGAGCACGCAAAATATTAACTCGTTTCAAGCCAATCTCTGCACGATGCTGTACATAAATGGAGATCGTAACGCGAATTCGTTCCTTTTGTACTTTTGCTCGAGATCGGGACAGGAGGTTATATACGTTCGCAGTCGTCGTTTCGAACAATTCAGCGATTTCTGCCGGGGACAACTCTCCGAAGAAATGCGCTTCGAAAATTTGCCTCTCCCGTCTACTCAAACAGTGCAGCAACGAGTGAAGATTTTCCATCAATTCACGGCGAAGAAGATTTCTCATAGGATCACTGCTTTGTTTAGCCTCTTCATCAGCAGAATGGGATAATCTGAACAGGATGCGGTCGATATCTCCCCAGTCCATCGATTGACTGTCTTCTCTGAAACGATCCACTGTCGCAGCACTTGCGGAACTGAAACCAGTAAATGGCTGTTCTTTGCCGTATTGCCCGCCCCGACGAAGATTCATATACGCTTGATTGCGAATGATCCGCTGCAGCCACGGAAGAAACCGACTCGTGTCCACTAAGGTGCCGAGATGTAGAAATGCTCGAATGAGTGCATCCTGAACAATATCTTCCGCCAGATGTGCATCGCGCGTAATCTTGTTCGCCCAGCCATAAGCTTGTGCACGATGCGTACGGACAAGCTCGCTGAATGCTTCTTGGTCCCCGCTGCGAGCTCGTTCTACGAGCTCTCGATCTGCCTTGTTTGGATCGGCCGCCTTGAGACGGGTCATCTGTTCGATTTGATTTCCGCCATGAATAATGGGCGAGCCCTTGGACTCAATATGCTGCTCCGAACCAACACAATCAACTTTGTTTGCTCCAAGTTCTCTGCCCAATCGTTCCCCTCCTTGCCCTCTAATGATCCGATGCCATTCAAAGCGGAAATCTATCATCGATAATCATTTATCCCAAAATCATTGTCTCATCATCTAATGTATTTCCTCTAACAGCATTAAAGCTTGAGTAAGAAACTTCCCTGTAAGCGAGCCTTCCGTTCTGGCTACCTGCTCAGGTGTGCCGGTTGCGACGATCATGCCGCCATTTCGTCCACCATCGGGACCCATATCGATTACATAGTCAGCCACCTTGATCAAATCCAGATGGTGCTCGATTACAAGAACCGAATGTCCAGCGTCTACAAGCTGCTGCAGGCAATCAATAAGCTTCTGAATATCGCTAAGGTGTAAGCCGGTGGTCGGTTCATCCAATACGTACAGGTTGTGGCTGCCCCGCTTCATCTTGCTAAGCTCATAAGCAAGCTTGATCCGCTGCGCTTCTCCGCCAGACAACGTCGTTGAGGATTGACCGAGCCTTAGGTAACCTAGCCCAAGTTGATTGAGTACGTTCAGCTTATGCTGGATATAAGCCTGCCCCTCAAAATATTCCACCGCTTCTTCAATGCTCATGTCAAGCACATCCGCGATGCTCTTGCCATTCAGCTTAACATCCAGCACTTCTTCATTAAATCTAGCCCCTTTGCAAGCAGGGCATAAGGTTTCTACATCCGGCATAAACTGCAGCTGCGTGACGACAATTCCCTCTCCTTGGCAATTCTCGCAGCGTCCGCCATTTTTCTGATTGAAGCTGAAATCATGTTTGCTCAGTTGACTGCCTATAGCCCCAGCTTCTGCCGCAAACAACTCGCGAATCCGATCAAAAAAACCGACATAGGTCGCAGGGTTGGAACGAGAGCTTCTCCCAATAGGGGACTGATCAATGGTAATAATGCCCGTCAGCGACTCATGGCCAGTGAGTGAATCATGCTCGCCAGGCACAATTCTTGCATCGTTGAAAATGGAAAATAGTTGTTTGCACATCACCTCATTGATGAGAGTACTCTTGCCTGATCCAGACACGCCGGTTATGCAGACCAATATACCAAGCGGAATATCAACATTAACACTTTGCAAATTATTCGCTCTTGCACCGCGGATAGATATAGCAAGTCCAGTTGGAGAACGGCGCCCGGAGGGAATCTCGATCGTCCGTGCACCGGAAATGAAAGCTCCTGTTACCGACTCCGAAGAAGCAGCAAGCTGCTCCGCTGTGCCTTCCGCGATAATGTGTCCGCCATTCCGCCCTGGTCCCGGACCAATTTCGATTATATGATCCGCGCTGCGTATCGTGTCCATGTCATGTTCTACGACGATGATCGTATTGCCTAAATCTCGAAGTTTCTTTAGTGTATTCATAATACGAGAACTGTCTCTCGCATGAAGGCCGATGCTTGGCTCATCCAGCACATACAGCATCCCCATAAGACCTGAGCTGATCTGCGTAGACAATCGGATTCGCTGCGCTTCCCCGCCTGATATGGTATCCGAACGTCGCCCCAAACTGAGATAATCAAGCCCGATGTCTAGAAGCAGCAGCAGACGTGACATGATTTCCTTCGTAATTTGTTTGCCGATATGCCCCTTCGGCTCTGCAAATTCCAGATTGCTCAAAAAGTGCTGCAGCTCGCTAAGCGACATAATGCTCATCTCATGTATATCCGCACCGCCAACTCGAACGCAGAATCGCTGAGGCTTCATTTTTTTGCCTTCGCAATCTGGACATGTATGCTCAATCATCACTCTTTTATAAAACTCAGTTTCGCCCGAGCTTCCTTGCCGTTTCAAATAAAGCTTGTACCACCAATTGATGATGTGTACGAAGCCTCCGAAGTTCATCAGTTTCCCTTCATGCCTGAATTGTGATTTGCTTGCTCCCGCGTCAGGTATAAAAGGAAATTTCTCATTTTTTGTGCCATAATACAGCATTTGAAGTACCGAATCGGGCAAATCCTTCAAAGGAGTATCCAGATCGAATCCATAATGCTTCGCCATACTTTTCACAAGCGACCATATCCAAGTGCCCTTGCTGGAAGTGTTCAGCAGCTTGGGCTCAATAGCGCCTTTGATTATGCTTTTATTGCTATCTTTTACAAGGAAGCGAGCCTCAGCCCGCATGAATGTTCCGATGCCTCCGCAAGTTCTGCACGCGCTGCCTGAGTCATTAAATGAAAAGTATTGAGGCTGAGGCTCCCCCATCGTAAGATGATGCTCCGGACAAGCAAAGCTTTCATAAAACTGCTTTGAATCGTAATTTACACCTTCAGGAAACGAAACAAGTTCAAAACGTATGAATCCTTCACCGACTAGATTTAAGCTGTTTTCAATCGTTTTTGTGAGCACCTTGTAGATGTCCGGCTTGACGATCACCTTATCCACCACGATCTCCATACGATACTCCGCTTCCTCTTCAAGCTCGACTAGATCGCTAAGATTAGTCCTTACACCATCAATCAATATTGTCCTGAAGCCTTTCGAGCGGATTTCGTCGAATGTCGTTTCATAGGTTTCCCCGTAGATCTTGTAAATAGGAGCAAGCACCTCGAGCTCGGTTCCCTCAGGGAGCTGCTGTATGTGCTCGATCATTTGCGACGGTGTACGAATGGGAACAGGGTGATCGCAAAATGGACAGCTTGCTTCGCCTACTGATGCAAACAGCAATCGCAAGAAATCATAAGTATCCGTCATCGTTCCGACTGTCGAGCGCGGATTAATAATGCCCTTCTTTTGCTCAATCGCAATGACCGGAGAAAGCCCGAAAACAAAGTCTACCTCTGGCTTCTTCACCTGATTCATCCGACTCTTGGCATAGGTCGATAAGGAATCGAGAAACCGCCGCTGCCCTTCACCATAAATAACATCAAATGCAAGTGAAGATTTCCCTGATCCGCTTACGCCGGTAATGACTGTCAGCTTGTCACGCGGGATATTTACATCAATATTTTGCAAATTGTTTTGCCTTGCTCCACGAACCTCAATATACTTTTTCATCCGTTCATCCATTCCTCCATATCTTCATTCTCGTAAGCATACGCAGGTTCCAACAGAGCGACCTTGCTCTTGGGTGTTGCTTTTGTTTCCGCTTCCAATTTAACAATCAAGCCTTGCTCAGCAAGCCAGTCGCAAGCTACAGCCATCGAACCCGTATCTATAGGAATTAACACGCCAAATTTAATCACAAGCTCGGTCACCGTACGAGTGTCTGCTTCTTCTTTTAAATAGCTGAGAATAGCTCGGAATAACGATTCTGCCCTTTGATTCAAAAATTGGTTAATGAGCTTCAAGGCTTCCTCAACCTTCTTCTTATGTACTTCACCAGCTACTAGTTCTGTATATATCGCGTGAAAAACGTCGGGGTTGTACTGGATTGCCTGCTGAACAACCTCACGCATAGGGATATCTCCATGCATCACCACTTCAATTTGTGCAAGCACATCAACCATTTTGATAATCCAAGTGGCACTGTAAATCGAATCGTCTTTGATATAAAGCCATTTTTCTGCCTTGGCGAGTAAGGACAACGAGTGGCTGCCCAACATAACAAGCTGCAGCTCGCGGTCTCTTTCACCCACATGGCGAATTTGCTCCACATAATCTGTGATCGAAGCATCCTTAGTGAACAGCAGCGTACTTCGAGTCAGAATGGAGTGATTGATTGAGCTTTGCATCGAACGTTCCAACCACCGCTTGAATTCGTTGCGTGTCTGAATACTCGTATTAATCGGGATATCATTTTCCACAAAGCATGTATAGCCGGTACTCAGCTTCTGATCGTGTACAATCAGCTTAAGATCGATATCTGATTTCTCCCACACCTGATCATAAGACATACTGCCCATAAGAATGGCAGCAATGACCTGATCATCGCTTTTCAACTTCTCTACAAACGTTTCGAGAGCCTCGCGAAAGAGAGCCGTTATATTGTTTGATCGGTTCGGTTCCATACTGTATCACTCCTTCATTTACTCCACCGTTGGTACCCTCTAAATAACAGATGCCATTCACTACGAAAATCTATCATTGTTGTAAATAATTCCTTTTTTATGGTTAAATAATACCATCTCTCCCTATCAAAAAATAGACAAATTCAATAGATCATGTTCCTAAATTTTCCCACTATAAAAAAACAAAAAAACGCTCGGAAATCCCAAGCGTTTGAATATTGCAGTTTCACTTGCCGTTCTCACTTCAAAACAGATAATAATGAATGGTGAATGAATGAATTGGAGGCAACTAGTGTATCATTGCTCAATTCAAAGTCTTCTCCGGCATGGTTTGTTATAGTTCCGCCCGCTTCTTGCACGATAACCAAGCCAGCGGCGACGTCCCAAGGATAGAGCCCATCATGCCAGAATCCAGTCAATCCTCCTGATGCCACTAAACATAAATCAAGACTAGCAGAGCCAAGAATGCGCACATCTCTGGCTACACCCGTTATTCTTGCTATCTGTTCCACTACGTTCGAGTTCGCTTTCCATTCCTTCGCCGGGAATCCCGTGCCCAGCAGAGCTTGGCTCAAATCTTGCTCCTGGCCGACATGAATCGGAATTCCGTTCAAAAAAGCACCGCGCTGTTTCCTGCCAAAGTAGAGATCATCCGTTACCGGATTATATACGACACCGCATAGCGGCACTCCATCCTTCACAATGCCAATAGAAATCGCAAAATGAGCCATTTTATGAATAAAGTTCGTAGTCCCATCGATAGGATCAATAATCCACCCGTAGCCTTTAGGCGGGTGCACTAATAGAAGGTGGGCGTCTTCTTTTCCACCATCGGTTTCTTCCGATAGTATCCAGTGATCCGGATAATCAGCAATTATTCGATTACGAAGCAGATCTTCACTTTGCATATCTACAACTGTTACAAGATCAGATTGATTCTCCTTTTCATGGATCTGGAGAGGCTGTATCATGAGTTCCAATATCAATGCGCCTGCTTCTTTCACATATCGAATCGCATCCTGCATGATCGCATCTTCTAATTCTAGCTGTTTGTTCATTATTTCACTACTCCTATCACAACTAGATTAAGATGAATTTATTAATTCGTAGTTAAAATCCTATTTGAACCTTTAAAGCTCCATAATTGATTTCGAGCTGCTCCCCCATAGCTAGATTGCCCGTCACATATAAGGAAGCGTCTGTATGGGAAAGAAGCTCTTCCCAATCATTCAGCAAAGCAGAAGAACGCGACATACTTATCGGTATTATGCAATGCTTGGGTTGTATCCAGGATAATATGCGAGCATTGAAACCATCCTGAAGCCCATGATGAGAAACCTTCAGGATTGAGCTTCTAATGTCAATTCGCTCTGCCAAGCGTTCCCATCCAGGCTCCAATAGATCACCGCCAAAGAGAACATTCGAATCAGGCTCCTGCATGATGCTAAGCCGGTAAACAGAACTATCATGATTAGATAACTCAAAAAATTGAACGATATTATCAAGAATATAGTCATCCTCATAGCACGCCGAATTAGTGCCCGCTTCAAATAAAACATCATAAGCCGGCAGAGGATCTCCTTTCCATGGGTACAAATGCGTTAAGGTAACCCCTTCCTCTGACCAAACAATACAATCCTCGTTTGATCCATAGGCGCTCCGCCATATGATTTCAGTCCCTTGTTCGCTTAAAACTTGAACTAGCTCCAAATAGGAAGCCAGCATAGCGAATACTCTTCTTGTGAAATCATCCCCTCGTTCATAAACCAGCTGCTCTGGAGGAAGGATAAACGGTTCATATGGGAGAACAGCTTTGGTTACTGATTTCATTGTTGCAATGTCCAAAAGCCCGTTAACATGATCCTCGTGAATATGAGTAAGAATCATCCAATCCAATCGATCAATCTTATTTCGGTTCATCCAGGATAAGGGATGATCCTGATCAGGTGAGGATGCACCGTCTCCCCCATCTATTAAACAAACACTTCCAGAAGGAAGCTGTATGAAGTGAGCGTCTCCCCAACCTACATTTAGAAACTGAACTTTTGCGCTCATCGTATTTCATCACCTTCATGGTTAGTTTCGTTGTTCTTGCCTTTCCTTAGGCAGCAGATGAATTTTTTGCTTATCTACAGACAGATGTACGATGCCCTCCAAATATCCACTCACACTTGGGCTGGAGTCATCCACAATCCACTGCAGTGGCGAGCCATCGATCCAATAACGAATCATTCGTCCTTGGAAGCTGCTTCTTTGAATACTTCCACTCCAAACGTTTTCTCCCTCATTTGGCGCTTCGCATATTGAAATGCATTCTGGTCTGATGACCAGGGTCACTCTATCCCCTGACTGAAACGGATATTCGCTTCTATTCACCCTTAGAACAGAGGTGCCGCATTTAATAATCAAATCATTTCCTTCAATTGCTGCAACTTCGCCCTCGACAAAATTAGCTGTCCCTACAAAATCGGCTACAAATTCATTATTCGGCTTGAAGTAAATGTCCCACGGTGTCCCGACTTGCTCGATACGACCCTTGTTGAAAACGGCAATTCGATCTGAGATGGCCAAAGCTTCATCCTGATCATGTGTCACGAATATAGCTGTAATTCCCAATCGCTGCTGCAGCTCTCTAAGCTCATTTCTTACTTCGACTCTCATTTTGGCATCCAGATTGCTCAGCGGCTCATCCATTAATAGAATCTTCTGTCCCATTATAAGAGCTCTGGCAAAAGCAACTCGCTGCTGCTGACCGCCGCTTAGTGCTCTAGGCAGACGATCCTGCATCCCTTGAAGTCCGAACATATTCAGCATCGCATCCACTTTCTCCCTCGCTTCTTGACGAGGAAGCTTCATGAGCTTTAAGCCATATGATACATTCTCATATACGGTCATATGCGGGAAGAGCGCATATTCCTGGAATACTAGCGGCGTATTGCGCTTGAATGCGGGAAGCCCATTCGCTTTCTTCCCTTGAATATAAATATCACCAGCATCCGGTTCATAAAAGCCCGCAATCAGCCGCATCAGCGTCGTTTTGCCACAGCCGCTTGGTCCCAGCAGCGTAGTAAAGCTGCCAGCCGGAATATCAAGAGACACTTGGCTAATTGCCTCGAAATCTCCAAACCGTTTCGACATATTTGAAATTTGAATCATCAGTTCCTCTGTCTTCATATAATCCTCCACTTAAAGTTCTATCGACCTGCCTTGTTTCTTTAGGAACAGCTGAGCGCTTACCAATACAATGAAAGCAATTGAGATTAGTACAATGGTAAAGGCTGATGCACTTCCCCATTCTCCATTCTGCACAAGCCCTAGAATTGACACCGTACCTACGGAAGTTTTCGCTGAGTAAATAAAGATGATGACGCTTAAGCAAGTGACTGACCGCAGGAAGGATACGACAATACCGGAAATAAACGCTCCTCTCAATAACGGGAGCAGCACCTTCCTGAAGGTCATCATGTTACTTGCTCCAAGATTAAACGAGGCTTCCTCCAGCGCTCCGCTGATCTGCTGAAGTCCAGCAAGACATGCACTATAGCAGGTTGGTAAATTCCATACCATGAGCGCTAGTATCATGAGCAGAGAAGTACCCGCAAGATGAAGCGGCTGTCCATTAAAGGCCATCGCAAAGCCAAGACCTAGGAATACGCCCGGAACAGCCCCTGGCAATATGGCTAAGAAATCAAGCAAACGATTAACGCCTACACGTTTTCTTTGCACGATAAAAGCGAGTGGCAGAGCCAAAACACCCGCAGCCAGCGAAGCAATCAATGCAAATTTGATGCTGTTAATTATTTCACGGCCCTTTGCCGCAACATACGTCAAATTATCGAGAGTGAATGACCAATCGTACCCCCAGGTTTTTGTAAAAGCACCATATACCAAAACGCCATATACCGCCAGAACAAAAACCGTTACGAACATACACAATCCAAACAATGTCCATTTCACTGCAGGCGGCAGAGGGAAATGCTCCAGCGAGGTTTCTTTGCCTGTGACCGTAACGTATGATCTTTTGCCAACCCAGACTCTATTCCATACAAACAAACCCAGTGCAGGAAGCAGAATAGCAGTTGACAGCACGGAAGCCGATTTCAAATCAAACATGCCTGACATCTGCATATAAGCTTCTGTTGGCAGTGTATTGAAATTTCCGCCTATCACGATGGGGTTGCCAAAATCAGCTAAAACACTCATCGCAGCAATTAGCACCCCGCCTGCTAGACCAGGCCTGCAGAGCGGCAGTAAGACGTTCTTAAATACTTGCCAATGGGTTGCTCCAAGATTGTAAGCTGCATACTCCAAATTCGTTGAGGTAGATTTCATCACCCCATATAGGACTGCGTAAGCGTATGGAAAAAATGTAACGGTCTGAACCAGCCATAAGCCGTGCCAGCCGTAGATATCAAAATTAACGTGAAGCACATATTTCGTAATCATTCCCTGTCTGCCAAAGAGAAGGATATACGATAACGCAACAATAAATGGCGGTGAAACAATCGGCAGAATCGTTATAAATCGGAATAGTCCCTTAAATGGAACCTTCAGTCTTGTAATTGTATAAGCAAATATAAATGCAATAACCGCGCATGAAATGCTGGAAATCACCATCATGAACAAGCTGTTCAATGCTGCATGATACCATCTGCTATACGTAAATAACTTCAGATAATCCTCGAATTGAGAGAAGCTGATTACTTTAATAATAGGCCATACAACAAAATAGCTTGTAATAAGTAAAATCATAATAATAGCTGCAGCTAAAATAGGATCATTTTTTAATTTCTTCATTTCCGCCCAGGTGTCTTTGATAGCAGCTGAGAACAAAACCTTCCACACCTTTCAGTTAAAAGTGTATACACTCCTCCTGCTTGCGCATGGCCGCAGGAGGAGTGTATTCGTTTATTTAATCCTTATTTCTTATCGATCATTTCAGTGAATTTCGCTACAACGTCTGCTTTCATGTCCGCAGCCTTTGTTCTGTCATAATCAACAAGTTTGACATCTTCAATCTTAATCATGCCTTCTGGAGCTGCTACATCATTTCTTACGGAGTAACGGTTAGATAGCTGTGTATTCATTTCTCCAACTGGCTTAGTCAACAGCCAATCTACAAATTTCTTAGCATTTTCTGCATTCGCTCCGCCTTTTACTATACTTACGCCGCCAATTTCAAAAGCGGTTTGCTCTGGAACAATGACTTTAATCGGATAGCCTGACTTAGCGGATTTTACGATATCATGCGCCCATGACATGCCAGCAATGAATTCACCTGTAGCTGTGAGGTTGATTCCGTCTCCTGCTGCTTTTGTATAGTGATGGACGTTTTTATTCAATTTAGCTAAATAATCCCAGCCTTTTTCTTCACCCAGGCGGAATAATTGGTCTGCAACAAAGATGTAACCGCCGCCTGCTGTTGCTGGGTTGGATGTTACAAATTGACCTTTATAAGCAGGATCAAGCAAGTCGTCCCAAGTAGCCGGCTCTGTAATCCCTTTAGGCGCCAGCTCTTTTTGGAATCTTTCTGTATTCAGAACAATACCAAGCACACCCATATACCATCCCTGCCAATAGCCTTTGGGATCATTGAAGCGATCTTCGATTTCTTGAGCATTAGGAGATGTGTAAGCTTCAAGCAATCCTTGATCAGCAAGTATTTCATGAAATTCTACCGAGCCCCCTACAAAAATATCTGCTTGCGGTGAATCCTTCTCGGCTTGAATTCTCGTGCTAGTTTCTCCAGCATTACCTACACGCAAATAGTCAAGCTCAATCCCAGTATCTTCTTTAAATTTCTTCTGTATTTGGACGATATCATCTTCATTCAAAGCCGCGTAAACAACCAATTTCTTCGATTCAGATGCTGGTGCTGGTTTTTCAGCTTCCACCACTGGTGCATTAGTTGGTGCATTTGCCGGCTTGTTTGTAGATTCTTGATTATTTTTAGCTGCTCCACATCCTGATAAAATACTCGTTAACATGAACGTTGCTAATAATGCCGTACCCCATAGCTTTACTCTCGGTTTCTTAAACATTTCCATCCTCCTAATTTTTATAGGCTATGCCCGTCTCTATTATTCGATTATTTCGCTGATACGATAGCTGATATGATCGCTTGTCCATTACTTGTTACCGCATTATTCCAAGTCACCGTGTTTCCCGGAATGACAACGGCTGATACATAACCCATGTCATCGTCTCCAGATGTTCCATCTGAATCATAGGCATGAATTTCCACATTCGTATTGGATGGCTTTGCAACATAAATTGTGTTGTAGCTTTCAGAGAAGTTAGGTCCGAATTCCGCATCATTCGCACCGAAGGCGATATTGAAATTTTGGAATTTGGGAGCATCATTTTTTTTCCAGAACCTCGCGTCCGTCTGACCTTGCCCATTCACGTAAGCTTTAATATAAATATCGCTTTTTCCACCAAATGGATCACGATCCTCTAGGCTTTGCATATTTAATAAAGTAATCTTATGCGAATAATACGGATTAGAGACATACGTATGCGAGAATTGACCAAGACCATTCAGATGTACATCTACCTGATGAGCTGGATCTGACCAGTTCATCCCCTGAAGGGCAGGGCCATCATCACTATCATCCCAGCCCCAAGGAGCTTTTGCTGAGTTAGGGGTATGATTATCGCCTGCGAATGTACCAAATGAGGAGAAAATATTAGGATCAGTTCTTTTGCTCCAAAGATCGCCCCATTCAATTAAATCGTATCCATAATGGTTCGTGTAGCTTCCGGAAGTGTTCGTTGGGAACTCTGCTGTACCCGTATAATCGTATACAATCCCGTCTCCGCCAGGAGCGCTTGATCCGTCATAGGCTTTGACACCATGCCCGCCGCTAGGACTCTGTCCATTTGCCTGGCAGAATACTTTAGGATGGCTTCCATTGAATAGTACACCGCCGTCCACATCGTCTGAGCCTGAAGTTATACTGCGATCATTCGTATAGTCATACCACTGGTTATGCGCCATCGTTTCCATTAACTGGAAAGACCCGTATGTAGATCCATCTTTTCTGATGACTAAGAATAGGCCTTCGAGATCATTCTCATGCGCATCAAGAGGTCTTGTATAGGCATCATCTCTAGCGTGGAAGAGATCATACTCGATGAAATAATGGGTAAGCGTTTCTGACACCTTATAGTAGACATAAGCATTTTGATTGAAATTATTGAGATTATCCCAGTTATTCCGAGCAAGATAGTCACCGTCATAGTTGAAATTGGTAATAAAATCTGCCCTAACATTTAGATCAGCATTCACATCCTGATAGATCTGAGGTGCCCAGTAAGCAGCCAATTCCGAATTGCTTGCTGCATGAGTTGCTGCGGCACCGCCGAAGAAAGGAACGACCAATGCACATGCAGTCACAATACTTAAAACAATTTTCTTCATAAACTAATTTTCCCCTCCGTTAAATGAAATGAATTTCAATTGAAGATAGGTATAAGCTTACGAACTAAAAATTTTGCGGCTCAAGCATTACAGAATCATTGCAGCCTCATTCTAGAACCCCTCCATTCACCGTCATATGCAAATCTATGCTGTCTGACATCTAAAATTATAGGGAAAATATCTTAGTAGTGTCAATCAATCCAATGTTAAATAATTGTATAGATGAATTGAGCAATATGGGCTGGATAGTTGATCAAAAAAACAAAAATATGATACAATCATGTTGTCAGACAGCATTAGGCCAAAGAAATAATATAATCAACTTACAGAGAGGAAAAGCGCAATTTGGAGAAGAAACTGCTTTACCTCAAAGTCAAAGAGGAAATTGAAAGAAGCATTAACGAAGGGGAACTACAGCCCGGAGACAGACTTCCTTCCGAGCCTGAACTAGCAAAGAAATATGAAGTGAGTCGTCCTACTCTTCGGGAAGCGCTCAAGATGCTTCAGCGCGAAAAGATTCTTATAAGCAGGAACGGAGTCGGAACCTACGTTAACAACCGATCAGATTTCATTATCAATCCACTCAGCAAGCTTCAAAGTGTGGGGCAAATGATTAAAAACAGGGGCTATACCGAAAGCGAGCTCGACATCAAGATATATACGCGTGAACCGGAGGAAGATTGGAAAACACAACTGCAAATCGATGAACCCGTTGTCGTATTGGAGCGTTCTAGAACTGCGAATGGCGACAAAGTGGCATTTTATTATAATATTTTCCCGCAGAGTCTAGTCACAGGACATTTCGCAGGGGAATTTTCGGGGGCAATATTTGATTTTCTAAAAAACAAGATGGGGATTAATATTTCCTATGCTATTACTGAAATCTGTGCATTAAATAGCTCCAAAGTGTTGGACCAGAATGCTATCGACGTGCTTGGCAATGAAATTATTTTATTAAAACAGCTCCACTACGACGATAACGATAAACCCATTTTTTATTCACTAGATTATTTGAAGAATAGCGTCTTCAAATTATTTATTAAGCGCGAATAAACAAACATTCGCATTAGTAGATAATTAGCCGCTATTCTTTGCTGTGCACAAAAAAACACGTCCCAATTTAGCCTCCCCACTCTTACCCAACCACATTTCGTACCATCGAACGCTTGACACGCTAAATCCATCCATTCTATTCCGTCCTATTTCACACCGCTAATATAATGTTAGAATAGAAGTATCAGTTCAAAATATACATGAGGAGCATAACAAGTGAGGATACACCCAATTAACATTTTACGTATAACTGGTCTTTTAGATGGTATTTCATTATTGGTATTACTAATTATTGCAATGCCCTTGAAATATATTTGGGGGATAGACAAAGCCGTAACGATTGTAGGAAGTATACATGGGGGAATTTTCAGTTTATATGCACTAGCCATCATTTATGCTGCACTTCGCGTGAAGTGGAACCTGCTATGGCCTGCTGCTGCACTAATAGCAGCTTTTATACCATTTGGTAATTTTGTATTGGACTTTAGACTAAAAAAGGCACAAGCCAAATATGGTATAAAGCCTTTTAACTATGCGATGCTCGTTTACAGTATCGTGTTCTTTTCTTTTTTTGATTTATTCTCACAGCTGCCGGTTATGAGTACTTTCGCAACTTCCATCGGTGCCAGCTCATTTATTGTAGGCTTTGTCATCGGACTATATTCGTTAGCCAATACATTTGGCAATATTTTATCTGGTATTATGACGGATAAGATTGGCCCTTTCAAAATACTAATGGCCGGTTTGCTTTTATCAAGCAGCGCACTGCTGCTTTATCAATTTGTAGATCAGCCCTTATTATTGATAATCGTTCGAATCATACATGGTTTTGTCGCCGGATTGATCGTTCCAGCTGCATTCACATTCTCTGCGAATACGACCTTAAATGATCAGCAAGGGAAGAAAGTAGCCTTCACCGGTACATTTGTGGGACTGGCTGCCATTATAGGCCCTGCTTTCAGCGGAATTATGGCAAGCAAAACATCCGTGCCATTCGTCTTTAATTGTGTAGCTGTATTGGGTTTTTCACTATCTATCCTATCCGCTATTTTTCTCAGCAAGTACAAGCTGTCGAAGAAAGAGAAGGACGATGCGATCGTGCAACCATCAGGCTCCCTCTTCAATGCAGGTGTAATAAAAGCTTATTGCGGAGCCTTTTTCTTAATGTTCTCACAAGGTGTAATTGCTTATTTACTGCCCTTGCATGTACAAACACTAGGATATGATTCGAAATTGAGCGGCACACTAATGAGCACTTTTGGAATTATTGCGGTTCTCATATTTGTGCTTCCTACTAACCGTATTTTCGATCGAGTAGCCCCATCCATTACGATGGCACTAGGAATTGGCTTAATGGGTGTAAGTCAGCTGCTTATTAGCCAATCATCAACTACATTAACTCTCTACATCGTCTTAGGCCTATATGGAGTTGGCTTTGCCTTCTTGTTTCCATCTATTAATACGATGCTCATTAAAGCTGCTCCGGCCGAGCTGCGTGGGAAAGCTTACGGTTACTTCTATGCCTTCTTCTCTCTAGGAGTAGTTGTTGGCTCTTCCTTGTTAGGCTGGCTGCCATTTACTATAACCGGGGGATTTCTTTTCACTGGAGTCATCCTGCTGCTCTTTGCTGCTTTCGTCACATTCAGCAAGCAAAGAAAATATGTTTTGGATCACTAATAAAGTGCGTATTTGCCTGATTTGCTCCACATGATGCATTTCTGCATTACATTCGCCGCACTCGCGCCGCTTTGTGCTCAATGTGATGCATTTCTACATCACATTCGCCGCACTCGCACCGCTTTGTGCTCCATATGATGCATTTCTGCATCACATTCGCCGCACTCGCGCCACTTCTCGCTACATGTGATGCATTTCTGCATCACATTCGCCGCACTCGCGCCACTTCTCGCTGCATGTGATGCATTTCTACATCACATTCGCCGCACTCGCATCGCTTTGTGCTCCATATGATGCATTTCTGCATTACATTCGCCGCACTCGCGCCGCTTCGCGCTCCATGTGATGCATTTCTACATCACATTCGCCGCACTCGCGCCGCTTTGTGCTCCATGTGATGCATTTCTGCATCACATTCGCCGCACTCGCGCCACTTCTCGCTACATATGATGCATTTCTACATCACATTCGCCTCACACGCGCCGCTTTGTGCTCCATGTGATGCATTTCTGCATCACATTCGCCGCACTCGCGCCGCTTTTTGCTACATGTGATGCATTTCTGCATCACATTCGCCGCACTCGCGCCACTTCTCGCTACATGTGATGCATTTCTGCATCACATTCGCCGCACTCGCGCCACTTCTCGCTACATGTGATGCATTTCTGCATCACATTCGCCGCACTCGCGCCACTTCTCGCTACATGTGATGCATTTCTGCATCACATTCGCCGCACTCGCGCCGCTTCTCGCTACATGTGATGCATTTCTGCATCACATTCGCCGCACTCGCGCCACTTCTCGCTACATGTGATGCATTTCTGCATCACATTCGCCGCACTCGCGCCACTTCTCGCTCCATGTGATGCATTTCTACATCACATTCGCCGCACTCGCGCCACTTCTCGCTACATGTGATGCATTTCTACATCACATTCGCCGCACTCGCGCCACTTCTCGCTACATGTGATGCAATTTCTGCATCTCTTTCGCCCCAATCGCGCCGCTTACCGAGTAAAAGTGGGCAAGCGGCTAATTCGCATGATCTAGCTCTCATATCTCCATCGTCGGCACCTTTTATGATTTTATGTCACTACTGAATATCCAATTAAAGCCGCGCGGTATTCTTCCTATAAATAGCAAAAACACACTGGCAATGTAGTCTGGTATAATAAATGAACTCAAGTAACCCTTTATTTCCGTCTGTCGATCTCGGATTACCGTAGAAAATCAAATCGTCAGGATGCAGCAGGAAAGCCGAGAAATCGACCTCTATGTCGAGGCCTACCTTCCAGCCCATTCCGACAACAATATCGCCCATGGCAGAATTATTGAAGTTCCTACTCTACTCAAATCGAATACGATCATTGGACAATTCTAGGACTTAATTGTTCATAAATTTGCACGGCTTCCTTCCGCGAAGCTGCAGGTGCAGAAATGATCAAGTCCATTGTTGATTTTGAATTCGTATTTTTATCCAAAGGTTCAAAAACCAGAATGGATAATGTGTTGAAATTTTCAGACATCATCATTACACCTAATGGTTCATGAACTGGCACTCCTTGCTTATTAGTATAGTACATTAAAACATCGCTGCTAGATTGATCATATTTATAAAACGTAATATCAAATAATTGATGTGTTTTCGTATACTCAAAATTATCAACTACAATGGAACCAACAAACTTAGGGTTAGTAAAAAACCTTTTGTACAATTTACCTTTTACGATAATAGTTGTATTTTCTACATAAGCAGGATCACTTGTCCGATATTGAATCGCTGTGAATTCTTTATTCATTGTGTGGGGGATTCCTGATAGCGCTATCACAATTCCGAAGAGCAATGCTATTCCTATCAATAAACTAATGGCTATTAGAATCGGTCTAAGAAAGCCATAGATCTTTTCCCGAATTTTTTGAGCTGCCAAAAACTTATGGTATGCCGCTTCTTTCTCTTCCATTGTTTCACTATCAAATTTTGAAAAGTTCGGATTAACTTCATGCTGTTGCAAACTATTATTGCTTTCCGTAAGATGAGTACTCTTGCTTGCTTCTTTTATTTCCATCACATCATCTCCCAATATTTGCTACATCATATCATCATTCGCTTGGTAAGTGTCAATAGTTTTTATCCAATCACTCCTAAAAGTAACATCATAAAAAAGACCATCGAGAATCTTCTCGACAGTCTTCCTCTTGCATGCTAATTCAATTTAGCAATATAAGATCACACTCATCTCCTCAATAACCAAGAAACTGCTCCTCACTGAATGGCCATTCACCTATATATTGTCATAACCTTGTAATTGGTTCACTCGTTTCATTCTGCTCTTCATATAACCATACGAAAAACCACGCCAAGATGGACGTGGTTGGTAGTTCAGACAGAATAAATGATCTCGTGAATATGGATGACAAGTACCAGCACTATCCCTATTTTTTCAACTCTCGGCTAAGCCATGCTCCTCAACGCCACAAATTCGTAACATATTGCCCATTGTGCATATTTGCCCATTGGGCAATAATATAGACACGGAATTATATTTGAAAAAGCTGCCAGTCTATCTGAAACGAGGTGAACGCTTAAGCGTTACATGATGAACAAACAAAACCTACGCGATATCAAAAGAGAAGCAACCGCGAATGCGCTTGCCGATGCGGCGTTCGCTCTTGCTCTGGAAAAGGGGATGGACGGCTTCGTCGTTGAGGATGTTGTACAGCGCGCCGGTTACTCCAGAAGAACTTTCGCGAACCATTACTCCTGCAAGGAAGAAGCGGTAGCGTCGGCAGCTGTCATTTTTAAAGGCGCCGAAGAAGTCAAGGATTGGATCGAAGGCTTAAACGAGGACATTTCCCCTCCAGACATCCTGTATCATTTGATGAAGATGCAGCTTACTGGCGAGCATATCGGAAAATTGCGACAGCTTGTATTGCTTTCGAAGCAGTACCCGTCGCTTGAGCCATTCATCCTTAGCGGACTGCGCCGTTTGCAAATATCTGCCCAGGAGACATTGAACGAGTTATCCCTTGGACGTTATCCCAATGGGTACACACACCTACTCGCCGGCGCCGTTTATGGGGCCGTGCTGCCCATACTTGACGGCAGCCTGAACGTACTGCTTCCAGGCCAATCAGTTGACGAAAGCCCAGAGGCCGTTACTTTCGATCACTATTTAGACACCATGTTCGATTACTTGCGAAACGGATTCTAGTTCATAAGACTTCACGTTATTTCAACATGCAAAGGAGAAGCATAAACGTATGTCAACATTCCTGTACAGATTGGGTAAGTCAGCCTATACCAGGCCATGGTATTTCATTATCAGTTGGATCGCGATCCTCGGAGTTGTCCTCGCCATACTTGGGGTCAACGGAATACATGTCAGTTCCGATATGAAAATTGAGGGCACGGAGTCGCAGAAGGTGTTAGACCAGTTATCGGCAGAGCTGCCGGAAGCTTCGGGCGGACAAGCCAGCATCGTGTTTACCGCACCAAAGGGTGAACGCCTGGACACGCCGGAGCGCTTGAGCTCCATTAGCAATGCCGTTAATGAAGTATACAACCTTGACTATGTTATTAATGCCGCCAAATTGGCCGCGGAAGCCAATGCTTCGACTGCAGGCAGCATGCAAGGGAATGAAACGGCACAAGGGAACGAAACAGCGCAAGCACCCACTGGTGAAATACCTCCTTTCGGCCCTTTGATGGTGAACGGAGTTCCGGTTCCCGGCGTGATGCTTGCATCTGACGGAAGCGTCGCCCTGTTCCAATTTCAATTCACCGTTCAGCAAATGTCGCTTCCCGAGTCGGTCCCCGATTCCGTTATCAATGCTGTAATGACCGTACAGAAAACGGGTATTACCGCACTACCTAGCGACTCGCTTTCGACCAAGCCTTCAATCGGTTCGACTGAAGCAATTGGTATTGCCGTCGCCGCTGTTGTACTTTTCATGACACTCGGTTCAGTTGTTGCTGCAGGCTTGCCGCTTCTGACTGCTCTAATGGGAGTAGGCATAAGCGTAGGAGGGGCATATGCCTTCTCGAAATTCATCCATATGACCGATCTCACGCCTGTTCTGGCGCTTATGGTCGGGCTTGCCGTCGGAATCGACTACTCGCTGTTCATCGTGAACCGTCAGCGCCGCATGATTCTCGATCAGGGACTAACCGCTCAGGAAGCCGCGAGCAGAGCTGTAGGCACCGCCGGGAGCGCCGTGTTTTTCGCTGGCTTGACCGTTATCATTGCTTTATGCGGCATGCTTGTGATTGGTATTGGCTTTTTGTCCGCGATGGCGCTTGTTGCCGCTTTGGCCGTCCTCGTCAACGTTCTGGTTGCCCTAACCCTGTTGCCGGCTCTGCTCGGTCTGCTAGGTGAACGCATCTGCTCGGCAAAAGCGCGCACGAAGATCAGCCCAACAAATAAATTGTCTAATGGATTCGCATACCGCTGGGTAACGAGCGTATCGAAGGGCCGTTGGCTGATTATTGTTGGCGTTATTGTCATACTTGGCGCAGCTGCGCTCCCGGTCGCAAAAATGGAAATGGGCATTCCTTCGGGTGCTACGGCGAACTTGGATACTGCATCAAGACAGAGCTACGACGCCATTTCAAACGGATTCGGAGAAGGCTTCAATGGGCCACTGCTCCTAGTCGCCAAGCCAAAAGGTGCATCGGACAAAATGACACCTGAAACGCTGTTTGGTCTGGTTCAGGAACTGGGTCAGCATGAGAACGTTTCGCTCGTGACACCTATGGGCGTAAACAGAACCGGAGATATGGCGATTATTAGTCTCATCCCAAAAACGGGTCCGACAGATGCAGAGACCAAAAACCTCGTGCGTGAGATTCGGGCTTCCGATTCGAACATGGCGCAAACGTATGATGTCACAATTGGCGTTACTGGATTTACTGCGATTAACATCGATATGTCGTCAAAGCTGGCTGAGGTGTTCCCGCTCTACGTCGGCATTATCGTCATCCTCTCGCTGATTATTCTGCTGCTCGTATTTCGCTCAATCATCGTTCCGCTAAAAGCTACAGTCGGTTTTCTTCTCAGTGTGCTTGCCACGTTCGGGATCACTACGGCCGTGTACCAATGGGGATGGCTTCACTCCCTCTTCGGCTTCGATACTGGCGGTCCGCTGCTCAGCTTTATGCCGATTATGGTTACCGGCATTCTTTACGGACTGGCGATGGATTATCAGGTTTTCCTTGTCAGCTCTATGCGTGAATCTTACGTCCATGGCCATCATGGAACAGAGAGTGTCATTCTCGGATACAATCAGGCCAGCCGCGTTGTTGTTGCCGCAGCCGTAATTATGGTGTCCGTCTTCGCCGGCTTTATTTTCGCTCATGATATCATGATCAAACAGATCGGTTTCGCACTGGCGATCGGCATCCTTATTGATGCCTTCATAGTCCGCATGGCACTCGTCCCAGCAGTCATGGCTGTATTCGGAGATAAAGCTTGGTGGTTGCCGAAATGGTTAGACCGCATGCTGCCAAACCTTGATGTCGAAGGCGATAAGCTGCTTGCAGAGTTAAAAAAACAGGAAAGTACCGTCGAAACCATGACTAACCCTCGAAAGGCATACTGATTCCAATCGGTCATAATCCTGTAAATAGATAATAATGAGTGACTTATTATGCTGCGACTGCTTACCTGTACTCCACAGGAGAGCGGTCGCTTATTTTTTCTGGAGGCGAAGGTAATATAGAATTCAATTGATGCTGAAAGCTCTTCCCAGTTCTAGTCCACCTCATTTACACGCCAAAAAAAGCGGATCGATTAATTACGTTCCGCTTCACTGCTACATATGCATTTTAACTGAATGTGTTATGCTAGGGCACCCAGCTTGCATGAAATTTGTGACGCAGCAGCCTTCACATGTTCGATATAGACAGGAATCTCCTTCTCACTAAGCCGATGAATAGGTCCCGTTGCCGATAAGCTTGCCACGATTCGCTGCTGCGGATCAAGAATGGGGGCCGCAATTGCAAATGCATCCGTATCCACCTCGCCGAGTGTATAGCAATAACCTGCTTTCCTTATGCTCACCAGCTGTTCCAATAGCAAAGGCTTAGTAGCTTCTTCCACAAAGAGCTTGCACATTTCTTCAATGACCTTGTCATTCTCAAATGCCAGAAGCGTCTTCCCCGAAGCACCTGAATTAAGCGGCAATACTCTGCCGTTTTCAATTTGAAATCTAATTAATCTTGGACTTGTTACATTTTCAATGCAAATGGCTTTGGAACCTGAACGGACGAATAGCACCGACGTTTCATTCGTGAGAGCGGTAAGCTCCTCCATAACAGGTCTTGCGATAACAAGAAGCTCTTTCTCAATTTGCTGAGATAAGCTTCTAGCTAAATCAAATATCCGAAGACCTAATCCAATTTGGCTTCTGCCTTTGCGCTCTACAAAGCCGTTCTTAATGAGCGTTTGAATAAAACGATATGCCGTGCTGTCCGGGATGCCTACCTTCTCCGCGATCTCGCTTACCGTTAGCGTAGAACCTGATTCAGCGAGTACGAATAATATATCGATAGCACGTCCCAACGTTTGAGTACCATTCATCATTACACCTCAAAGTAAAGCAATCATAATCACATTCTCGTGAACCAGTATATCACACTCTTTGCTCCCCGCGTGCTCTTCGAAGCGTTGACTTTTCAACACGCAGCAAAATAATATTAGTCGATAATGCGAGCGACGATACAAGCAGCGTGCCCCACACCATCTTCGGAATGGAGTTCTGATACAAGCCCTCGAACAAAATCCCGCCTAGCCCGCCAGCATTAATCCAAGCTGCTATCGTCGCAATGCCTATCACAGATACTGATGCAATTCTCACCCCGCCAATAATAACTGGCAGCGCAAGCGGAAGCTCGATGCGAACGAATTGCCTCCACGCGCTAAAGCCCATGCCTTTGGCAGCCTCAATAATAGAAGGATCAATCGCTTGAAACCCTGAAATCACGTTGCGTACGAGAATAAGCTGACTGTACACAACCAAAGCAATAATGGCTGGCTTGCTCCCAAGTCCTACGAGCGGAATTAGCAAGGCGAACATGCCTAAGCTTGGAATAGCATAAATAATGCCTAATACAGACAAGACAGGAACCGAGACCCGCCGATGTCCGGATAACCAGTAGCCAAGCGGCAGTGCAATAAGCAGTGCAATAAATAGCGATACAAACGTAAGAAAAATATGCTCTAGCAAAGAAGTTAATAGAAAGTCATAATGGCGTGAAAGATAGTCCAGCATCAGCGTCACCTGCCATTCTGCAGCTTTAACTGCTGGAGCGTTAGCCTGCCAATTAGCTCTTGCTTGTCATTCTCAACGACTACATAAGGAGCATTTTGCTGCAAAAGCGTTTGAAGCACGGATTTCAGGCTCTCACTGGCTTTAACTCGCGGAATGTCATCAGCGACAGCCTCATCTGTCAAGGCAATCATCCGTTCCTCTGCACGAATAAGGTGGAGCTGTTGGAATAAGTCATCCGCTTGGATTAAGCGCGAGACAAATGAGTTGCTCGGATTCGACATAATAGCAAGTGGAGTATCATACTGCTGAATTGTGCCTTCATTCATCACGATCATACGGTCTCCCAGCTTCATTGCCTCTTCCACGTCATGCGTAACAAACAAAACGGTTTTGCCAAGCTCACGTTGGATTTGCTTAAAATCATCCTGCAGCTTCGTACGCGTAATCGCATCAATTGCACCAAACGGCTCATCCATTAGCAATATGGCTGGATCTCCTGCCATCGCTCTTGCTATGCCGACGCGCTGCTGCTGCCCACCTGACAGCTGACGCGGATACAGCTTTTTATAATTTTCCGGAAGGTGAACGAGATCCATTAAATAATCGATTCTCTCTGCCGTTTTCTTACGCTCCCAGCCCAGTATGTCTGGCACGGTTGCAATATTTTGTTCGATGGTCAAATGCGGAAACAGTCCCACCTGCTGAATGACATAGCCGATGCTCTGCCGCAGCTCTGTTACAGGCATGCTTCGAATATCTTTGCCAAAAATCGAAATTGTCCCTGCTGTTGGCTCGATAATTCGATTCACCATTTTTAGCAGGGTCGTTTTTCCACAGCCCGATGCGCCTAAAATCGTCACAAAGGAGCCTTGCGGGATATTAAGACTTGTTTCATTTACCGACGGCTTCCCAGCCTTTGGAAATGTTTTGGACACCTGCTTGAAAATGATTGCCTCGTTGCTCATCACTTATCAACTCCTGTAGGAAGGGGGCTTCCCCATCATGGAGAAACCCCGCTGCTTCAATTATAAATTACTTCTTCACTAGGCCTTGCTCTTGCAAAAACGCTTTAGCAACATCGGCATATTCTTTCTTGTCAATATCAACCTGCGCGTTCAGCTTTTGTACCGTTTCATTATCAAGCTTAGCTGAAATTTTGTTCAAAATCTTTGCGATTTCAGGGTCCTTCTCGTTAAGATCACCACGTATTACAGGAGCCACGAAGTATGGAGGCCAGAAACCTTTGTCATCCTCAAGCAGAACGAGATCCGGGTTAGTCAAATCACCATCTGTTGTAAAGCCAACCGTTACATCCGCTTCGCCATCAAGCGTTACGCGGTATTTAATACCGTAGTCAAACAGCTTAATTGTTTTGAAATTCATTTTGCCATAGAAATCGTTCAAGCCCTTTAAGCCATCCTCACGCTCTTCAAATTCTGGAACAGCAGCCAGGTTAAGCTCAGGTGCTGCCTTCACCAAATCAGAAATTTTGTAGAGGTTATATTTTTCCGCGATTTTTTTGGATACTACAAGACCTTGGGAATCGTTCGCGTTTGTCGGCTCCAGCCAAATCAGATTAAACTTTTCTTTATAGCCTTTAGCGACTTCATCGTATACCGTTTTGGCATCCGAGTTAGGCGGCAATTCCAATACGTTGATCAAGCCTGTTCCTGTGTACTCAGGGTAGAAGTCAATATCGCCTTTTTTGAGAGATTCATGAGCAACAAGCGTACCGCCCAGGTTCAGCTTGCGATCAACCTTGTAGCCTCCATCTTCAAGAGCCAGCGCGTACATTTCACCAAGAATTAATGATTCTGTGAAGTTTTTGGAGCCGACTTTAACGACGGACTTGCCTGAACCGCCATTTGACGAGCAAGCACTGATGACCAATGTTGCACTTACAATCAAACCTGCAAGAGCTAATAATTTTCTTTTCATCTGAAAATACCCCTTTCATATTAACGCTGATATTTGGTTACTAATCTTTCAATTCCCGAAAAACCAATTTCCGATAAAATGGCTAACAAGGCTACGGGGAGTGCTCCGACAAGCAGCAAGGAAAACTTGTACATGCCAAGGCCGTTGATAATGAACGTTCCAAGCCCGCCTCCCCCGATGAATGCGGCCAATGTGGCGCTGGCAATAACTTCTACCGCAGATGTCTTAATGCCGGATAGCAGCAATGGAGCAGCAAGCGGCAGCTCGATTTTTCGCATAATCATTCGCTCGCCCATACCCAGACCTGAGGCCGCTTCGATTATAGCGGGCTCTATCCCCCGAAACCCCATGTAAGTATTAATAAGAATTGGAGGGCAAGCGAGCAGCGTCAAGGCGACGAGTGCAGGTGCAAACCCCGTTCCCATTATAGGTAAAATAATAATTAATACAGCCAAGCTGGGGATGACTCGCAAGGAATTGAAGAGCCCCATAATCGGACCAGTCAACCATTGCTTCTTCGCACACACAATACCTAGAGGCACACATATTACGATTGCAATAAGCAGTGCATAGAAGCTTATGCTCAAATGAACCTTGACCGCTTCCCAAAATCGGTCGCTATTGGCTAGCACATATTCGTATGCACCGACGAAAGCATTCACCCTTATTCCAACCTCCCTTCTCGATTAATTATCATCTATTAATAATGAGTTACCATTATTATTAATCTATATATCCCATTATGTCAATCGGAATTATTAATTCAATTCATTTGCCAGCTTTATTAGCGTTTGCAGGAGTACATTTGCTCCTGCCTCACAATCTTCAGGACTGCTCCATTCGAGTGGATGATGACTAATTCCATCACGCGAACGAACCAAGATTAGACCCATTTCAGTAAGATCATTCATTGCGACCGCGTCATGGCCTGCACCACAGACCATATAAGTTCCAGGCAGCCCGACTTCCTTACAGCTTTCTGCTATTGCATCCACGATGCTCGGAGAGGAACGAACAGGCTGGGCACTGTCTATGGTTCGAAACGAGACTGACAAACCTCTCTGCTGCGCTATAGCTGTTAGTTCGGTCGTAATAGCCAGTTGCATGCTGTGCAGCTTCTCCGCTGCTTCATGCCGCATATCGACAGTAAATACAATCTCTCCAGGGATAACGTTAATAGCTCCCGGAGCCATTCTTAACGTGCCGATTGTAGCAACTCCGCCGTGCTCAACCGCTATTTGTTCAATAGCTAGCAGTTGAGCAGCTGCGGCTGTCAGTGGATCTTGCCGCAGCTTCATCGGAGTTGTTCCTGCATGGTCTGCACGCCCGCGTACAGTCACTTCAAGCCAGCTGTGCCCATAAATCGCTGTTGCTATGCCAACAGGCGCATCCTGTTCCTCCAAAACGCGGCCTTGCTCAATATGAAGCTCCACATAAGCTTTAATAGATTCGCGGCTGCGGCTAGCGAACGCTGCTCCATAGGGATCCAAGGTGGCATATTCCATAGCTTCCTTGAGTGTAGTACCCTCCGAATCGGTCAGTTCCAGCCAGCTCTCATTCCATTGCCCAGTCATCGCTCGACTTCCGAAATAACCGGCGCCAAAACGGACACCTTCTTCGTCCGTAAAGCAAATCACCTCTAAGGGTCTAAAATGTTTAATTTCTTGTTCTCTAATCGTACGCAGAGCTTCTATTCCGCCAAGCACGCCAAGCGCGCCATCGAATATACCAGCTTGAATGACCGTATCGATATGTGACCCCGTAGCGATTGCTCCTGCATCAGACGCCTCGCCCTCAAGTCGACCGATCAGATTGCCTGCTTCATCTTGTCTAACATGAAGCCCGGCATCCTCCATCTGACGAATGATAAATTGTCTCGCTATTAATTCCTCGTTGCTGAGTGAAAGCCGTGTAACGCCGCCATTTACGTCGATGCCAATTTGTCCTAGCTGCTCAATGGATGCCATCAGCCGCTGTCCATTGATCTGTGCAAGTCCCGAATTAGTCATCCTGCCACCCGCTTAAATCAGCAGCATCAAACCATAGCAAAGCTTCTCCAAGAGCCTGCGTTCCTGCTGCTACATCCTGAATATCCGTCCATTCCTCCGGACAATGGCTTCTGCCATCCTTGCTTGGAACAAAGATCATGCCAATTGGAGCAATTCTAGCCAGTTGGTTCGCATCATGACCCGCTCCACTCGGCAAAGAAATAACCGGAGCTACAGATGCGCATGCCGCCAGCACCTGTTCCAATACCTGCTCTTTGACGATAACGGCATCCGATTTCGATAAGCATTCAAACGACAAATCCAGTCCGCGCCTTGCAGCAATGTCAGATGCCTCATCCGCAAATGCCGCATACACAGCATCAGATATCTCATGATTAAGTGAGCGTATTTCGAGATCAAATCTAACCAATCCCGGCACTACGTTAGAAGCATTGGGCTCGTTCGTTAGTTTGCCAATCGTGCCAACCGCATCCTTCGCATAGTGCAAGCAGTGACGCTCAAATGCTAGGCCAATCTCACAAAAGCCCGCTAATGCATCATGGCGAAGCGTCATTGGCGTTGTTCCCGCGTGATTCGGCGCTCCTGATATTTGAACACGGTAACGATGTATGCCAACAATGCCAAGAACCGCGCCAAGACGATTTCCTGACTGCTCAAGCACAGGGCCCTGCTCGATATGCAGCTCTAGATAAAGCGCAACATCACCGGGCTTCCTCGCCTGTATATTTAGCAGACTGACATCACCGCCCTGCCGATTAATCGCATCGGCAAGCTTTAGCCCCGTATCATCGCGAAGCTCTAGCATGGTTTCCGTCAAATTCCCAACCATGCCTCTGCTTCCAATCGTCGAAATGCCGAACTCACTTGGTTCTTCCGCAGTGAAATCAACAATTTGCAGCGTATGACGAAGCCGCTTTCCAGATTCAAGAAGCAATCGAGCGATTTCAATACCGGCAAGCACGCCGATAATGCCATCAAAGCGCCCACCGCCCGTGACCGTATCGGTATGAGAGCCAATCATAATTGGAGCGAGTGCAGGATCGCTCCCAGGCAAGCTGCCAATCAAATTAGAGGCGGCATCTATAGACACCGTAAGCCCTGCTTCCTGCATTTGCTCAATCAGCCAGCGCCTTCCGCTGTCATACTCGTCAGTGAATGGACGGCGCGTCCAGCCTGGCTTGGACGGGTTAATAATCGTTGACAGCTGCTCAATATTCGCTTGCAGCCTGGATATATGAGGTATCAGCCTGTCTACATTACTCTCCATTTCCAACCCCTTCTCTCTACAATGACTTAGGCAATATGCTCTGCTCTTACAAATTCACCATGACCAGCCTTGCCTACAATAACTCCCGCTTCATATACAACAGTTCCTCTTACCAAGGTATGAGAAAGCTTCCCTTGCATCTTCATGCCTTCATAAGCACTCCAGCCAGCACTAGAATGAAGCTCCCGCTCATCCAGCGTCCATGCAACGGTTGGATCAATAATTGCGAGATCGGCATCATAACCTTCCGCCAATCTTCCTTTGCGATGACCGAGTCCAAACACATCAGCAGGCCTTTGACTAAGCAGCCTCACCATGTCCATAAGCGAAATCCGTCCCTTGGCAACGCCTTCACTATAAATAATAGGAAGCAAATGCTCGACACCTGGTGCACCCGAAGCATTGTTGAAAATATCAGCATCCGATTTACGCTCAATCAGCCAAGGCGCATGATCAGATGTAATCATATCGATTGCTCCTTTTGACGCAAGCTCCCAGAGACCGGAAACATCCGATTTCGCTCGCAGCGGAGGGTTGATTTTCCCCTTCGCCTGCAGCCTGGGCATATCTTCCTCGCTAAGCGTCAAATAATGCGTACATGTCTCCGCGGTAATTTTAGCCCCAAGCGAGCGGAAGTAATCCGCCAGCTGAAAAATACGAGGATACGTGCAATGATACAAATGCAGCTTGACCCCCGTCTCGTAAGCAAGCTCCATAGCGGTCAGGGCAGCCACAGATTCACTGACCTTCGGCCTACTCCACACATGCGCGCGGGGATCATTTCCTTCAGAACGATATTTATCGATATAACGCCTTACTATTTCATCGTTTTCTGCATGAACGCCAACAGGACAGCCGGTTTCGGCTATGACCGCAAAGGAGTCTAGCAGCTGGCCATCGTCAATGCGCGGAAACCGAAAGGAGTCCGTATTGAACATGGATACCTTGAAGCCGCAGGCTCCTGCTTCTGCAAGCTGCCGAATATGCTCGTAGCCATCCTGCTTATGTATCGTAACGAGCATCGCCATATCAACAAGCGATTGCTGCTCAAGCTGCTTCCTCTTTTCATCAAACAAATCCAGTGTACAGATCATGCCCGTAGCATCATACGGCATTTCAATGATTGTCGTTACTCCGCCTGCTGCCGCTGATGTGCTTGCCGTTGTAAAGCCTTCGTCCAATGAGCTATAGCAATGAACATGGGCATCCACAGCGCCGGGCAGCACGAAGCTTCCTTCTGCGTGAATCACCTTATCTGCTGTCAGATCATCAGCATCCTGTCGACCGATGTTGATGATCTTGCCGCCTTTGATTCCAATCACCGAATCATATAACACTTCATTCGGAAGCACGAGATTTCCATAAACCAAAAGATCATAATGCTTGATCATGATTCGCTTCTCCCTTCCAAATAAATTCCTTTGCGCATCAGATGATATACAGCATCAATATCAGGGGTTAAAGGGCGATCCTCCGTCAAAGTAGTCACAACACTGCGGATTTGGGCATACAAAGCGGCCGATCCTTTGCCTAAAGCAGACTGCGAGCCGCGCAAATCAATCGCTTGAGCCGCTTGCATGGCTTCCATGCCAAGAATGTAAAGTAAACGATCAATGATATCAGCTGTCTTCCGTATAACGAGCGGAGTGTTGTTGGCGTGATCCTCCATATCACCCGCAATGGAGAAGTAATCAGCCGAGACCGGATTAGACAGCAGCCGGATTTCGGCATCTATGGAAGTATAGGTTTTCTGAAGCGTGCCGAAAGCAATCGTTTCTGCATTTGGAGCTAGGAAACGTTCAAGACCTGTAAAGGCAGGCGTTCCCAGCTTCAATGAGCGGTAGCAGGATATTTTCGATACATGGCTTAATGCAATAGCTACCATCTCAAACGCAATGGTCCATGAGGTGACGTCGAAATTAGACGAGGGAATGACCCTTCTCTCCTCAATAAGGACGCATGGATTATCATCTGATCCGTTTAATTGAATAAGAAGCAGCTTTGAAGCATACGCCAGCGCGTCACGAGCTGCGCCATGAACATGACAAGCACTTCGAAAGCTTAGCGGATCTTGAATTTTATTGATTTGATCCTCTTTCATCGATGTACTGCCCTGCAAATTGCGCCTTACATTAGACGCGCTCTCCGCCGCTCCCTCGAAGGGTCTCACCTCGAACAATGCTGCTTCATGAGGAAGGATGCAGCCTTGAAGCGCTTCAAGCGACAAGGTGAAAACAGCATCAGCAGTATCCAGCAATCTTAGAGCTGCTGCTGCGGTCAAAGCGGCACTGCCTGATGACAGTGCATTGGAGCTTACAATCGCAAGCGCATCCTTTGGTCCAAGCTGCAGGGGTGTGAGCCCTGTTGCATCAAAAGCAGCTTTTGCAGACATTGTTTGACCTTTATAAATCACGTTTCCTTCGCCAATAATAGCTAATCCAATATGAGATAAAACGGATATATCTCCGGCGCCAATAGAACCGCGAGACGGCACAATCGGGTGGATCGCTGCATTAAGCAAATCCCGGTACATCCATACAATTGCCGGCTGCACCCCTGTACATCCCACCAGCAATGAATTCAAACGGGCAACCAGCACCGCTCTTACCTGCTGCTCTGAAGCAGCAGGCCCTATCGCAGCAGAATGAGAATAAATGAGATTTCGATTAAATCTTTCATACATCTCCGCGGTAATCTCACGGTCCTTATTTTGCCCGACGCCGCGATTAAGTCCATAGATGGGTATGCCTTCTGCAGCAAGCTCATGAATGAGCACATGCGCTACCTGCACCCGTTCCATTGCCTGCTCAGACAGCTCCACCCGATACCCGTCAATGGCTATGAGCTCAAGCTCGCGAATAGTGAGACTATGCCCATCAAGAATAATGACTTGCTCAGACGGCTGTTTCAGTTCTCCTGCTTCTATTTTTCCGTCCATTATTCGATGCCCTTAAGACCATATACAGCAAGCGGAATGCCCAGCGCCTTCTCTACCTCTGGATATACGGTAGGGTCCTTTACGCTAGAGCTAAGCGGAACATGCTGCTTGTCGATAGCAAGCAAGGAAAGCTCCATGCCTTCCTTCACGCCGCCTACGCTAATCGGCAGTCCTGTAGCTGCTTCAAAGGTTGTAATGACATCTGGATAGGTTGTCAATCGATTGCCTTCCGCATCATCCACAGCCATATATTCGTTCATTACATGCAGCGTTAACTCGCCGCCTTGGCCATCTGCCATTGTAATGGTTCCAATATCAAAGGCTCCAGAGTAATGAACATCCTTCTTTAACACAACGCCTCTACCGATCATCCGACCGTTCGTTTTTTCACATACGGTCTCCATAATCGCTTCAGCACCAATCGCCTCTGCCTCGATCATGGCATAGCCAAGCTCAATCGCTATCGAGATCCCGCCGATCGCAGCATGCTCCTTCACATAAGAAGCTGGAATAGGATGGCGCGCAGAGGCGATGAAACCTCCTGACATATCAGATGCCGTCCGCAAAATATTAGAGGTTTTCGCAGGTGTTCCCTTCACAACCAGCTCAAGATAAGAGCCTGTATCCCTTCTTCCCCCAACGGCAACCTGAATCGTCTCATAATCGGTACGAGATGCCAGACCCATCGAGCCCATTTTCCCTGTCGGATGCGCGCGGATATCGCCAGTTGCATCTACGACAACAAGCCCAAGGGCAGCAGCAGGAAGCCAGCCATTAATCGTGCTCGACATGCCGTTTTGCGGCGTCATAACGCCAACAACCTTGCCATCGTAGTTTTCCATCAAGAGCTCAACCGCTTTAATATAATCAATGCCTCGCATTTCCCAGTCTCTTCCTGCTGGTGCGCCAATTGCAGTCGCCGTAATAATAATGGCATCATCTGGAAGCTCATCAACCGAAACTAGCTTCGGCTTGCCTATACCTACCGCCGCGCCGCCAATCTCCAATCCATGATCAACCCAGCCTCCGCCGCCTGCTGCGAATACGGATCCTCCTCTTACTGCCGCACGCACATCTGCTATAGTCAATTCCCGCATTATGCATTCCCCTTCCGATTTGTATCAATTCTTCGTATGCCTTTTTTGCTTACTTCATCCAGCGCTTCTTCATAGCCTGCGTCCGCATAACGCATGACGCCAAGTCCCGTATCATTATCCAGCGTTGTTTTCAATCTCAAATCTGCATCCGTCGTTCCATCTGCAACAAGCGTTACGCCAGCACTGGTCATGTAGCCGCTGTAGCCGCCCCCGCCTGAATGAATCGCCACAAGATCAGCCATTGAAGAACAGTTGATCATTGCATTCAGCAGCGGCCAGTCCGATATGGCATCACTGCCGTCTTTCATATTCTCAGTCATAATATTAGGATGTGTCATGGAACCTGCATCTAGATGATCACGAGAGAAAGCAATTGGCCCACTCAGCTCACCTGCTTGCACCATTGCGTTAACGGCTAATGCCAGCTTTGTCCGGTCACCATGACCGAACCAGCCAATGCGTGCTGGCAATCCTTCAACCGGCACATACTGGTTCGCTAGTCGAATCCAATTGACAACGACCTCATTGTCACTGAAATGCTCCAATATATATTGATCAATTTTCTGAATATCGCTAGCTTCTCCGCTGAGCGCGACCCAGCGGAAAGGACCAATGGCACGCGAGAAAAGCGGTCTAAGAAAAGCCTCCGTAAATACGGCGATATCAAAAGCATCCTTAACCCCATTTTGCACCGCTTGTGAACGGATGTTGTTCCCATTATCAAAGACAATTGCGCCTCTTCGTTGAAATTCCAGCATCGCTTCCACTTCGATTGCTATTGAAGCGCCTGCATCTGCCTGAAGCTGATCCGGTGCAGTTTTGCGCATCTCCGCAGCCTTCTCCAAGCTGTAGCCGGATGGAATGTAGCCGTACATCAGATCATGCGCCGATGTCTGATCTGTCACGATATCAGGCTGAATCCCTCTACGAATCAGCTCCGGATAAATATCTGCAGCGTTGCCAAGCAGTCCAACGGATAAGCTCTCTTGTCTCTCGCTAGCTTCTTGAATCCACTTCAGCGCTTCATCAAGGCTTGCTGTCTTCCTTTGCAAATAACCAACTTCAATGCGTTTATCAATTCTAGCTTCGGAAACCTCCACGCATAAAATAACCGCATTTGCCATCGTGCCCGCTAATGGCTGTGCTCCACCCATTCCGCCCAAGCCGGCAGTCAAAATAAATTTCCCTGATAGACTGCCGCCGAAATGCATTCTAGCGATCGACTGGAATATTTCGTAAGTACCTTGAATGACGCCTTGAGAACCGATGTATTGCCATGCTGCAGCTGTTAAACCGCCCCAAACGATTAAGCCTTGCTCTTGATATTTATAGAAATTATCGCTTGTTGCCCATCTGCCAACAATGTTGCAATTCGCCATGACAACGATAGGGGCATATTTATGTGTTCGCATAATACCGATTGGCTTACCTGATTGAATAACAAGCGTTTCATCTTCTTCCAACGATTTGAGTGTGTTGACAATGGCATGATAGGAATCCCAATTGCGCGCCGCTTTGGCAAGCGCTGCATACACGGTAAGCTCCTGTTGATTTTCACCATTTTCGAGTACATTCTCGAGCATCCGCAGCAGTGCTTCCTGTCTCCAGCCTTTGCACCGCAGCTCGCCGCCTCTGGCAGCTAAAATTCTATCCATGTCCACTTCTCCTTTTTATCATTATTCAATAATCATTTTCTATTTATCAATAAATTAACAAACGTTTCCTCTCTAGTCAACACTATTTTGTTAAGAATACGTCAGATTAAGTAACGCAATAGGAATTAACTGCTTTAATGATATACTGAAGCAGCTCCTGTTTCAAATTAGGAGCAACCTCGAACCCTATAAATAGCACCCATGCTGGGCGCACTCAAAAATGGCTCATGCTGGTTTAGCATGAGCCATTTGATAATACCGCCATAGTATCAATCACGTTTTTTCATCTGTGCCATCTTTCCATCACTCATACCATAAATCACATCCGCAATAGTTGTTACTTTTTTGGAGTGGGTAACAATGATTACACATTTCCCCTCATCATGCGCAAGAGCGGAAAATATATTCAATATTTCCTCTTCGGTTGCACTATCGAGATTTCCTGTTGGTTCGTCTGCGATGACAATCTCAGGGTTGTGTGAAATGGCTCGTGCTATACCTACGCGTTGTTGTTCACCACCGGATAGCTTGAGGATTTTTCTATCCGCAGTTTCCCTATCAATGCCAACCTTTTCGAGCAAGGCATAGGCGAATGCCTTTTTGTCCACTTCCTTGCTCTCGCTGATATTCATAGAAAGCACGATATTTTCGATCGCGGACGAATTGGTGAGAAGATTAAAGCTCTGAAATACAACGCCTATGCCCTTCGCCCGATATTCGTCACGGTTGAGATTCTTTATGTCATGATCGCCGTGCAGAATCGTTCCGCCTGTGCATATATCAAGCCCTGCTATTAAAGAAAGCAACGAGGATTTACCAGAGCCTGACTTGCCTACTATCGTGTAAACCTTTCCAGCTTCAAAGGAAGCGTCAACCCCGTTTAAAACATACTTTTTTGTGCCTTCATATTTATAGGTTACATTGTTAAGTGTCAATACGCCCATTTGTATCACCTAATTCCTTTCCATGAGTATTCTGATCGGCTCGTATTTGGTAATCTTGCTGATGGAAACAAGCCCGGCAAAGGAAGCTAATAAAATCGAAATCAGAATAAGCTCCAAAATCGTATTTAGTCCGAGCGTGATCTTCATTTCAGACAATGGCTGTGCTTGTGACGCGCCACCTGACATGAAACCACCAGGACCCATCGATGTCATAGGGCCCCCCTTCCCAGCTACCATCATGCCGCCGGGAACTTGTGGAGCACTGGCCTGTGCTGCGGAAACCTGACTTTTCAGTATTGCATCAGATACAGGCTGTGCTGCGGTAACACCCAAACCCAAACCGATTACAAGACAAATACAGGTGATTGTGAGAATTTCCGTCCAAAGTCCGAGTGCGACTTTGAATTTTTTCATACCCATCGCGCGAAGCACACCAATTTCATATTTGCGCTCTCTGATGGAGATGGAGCAAAGAAGCAGGAGAATGATTGCTCCCATTACCATAACGGCAATCATAAAGGTGATTGAGATATTCTTTAACCCTAAAACAGGTTTCACGACATTATCGTAGGAAGCGGCATCGGTTTCCACGTCGAACGTATCTGGTAGTCCCATTGCTCTGGCTTGTGCTTCAAAATCTGAGATCATGTCGGGTTCCTTCAGATAATATGTCGCATTGATCCGTATTCCCGTTTCATCGGATTTTCTCGCCGCAAGCAGAGTAGGAAGTGTTGTCAGAACTTCGTTTCGTTTATTCAAGAAAGCGGCTTTCGTCATATTCTCATTGGCGTATTCATCGGTGAGGTCATCATAAACGCCAACCACCTCGAGCTCGTAGGTAACATCGCGATCTAATCTAACTGTTTCCATAGCGGAAATGGACACATTGTACTCAGTACCGTTTACCTCCACCGTGTCGCCCTCGCTTAGACCGCTCGTGTCCAAATCAATCGGGGTATCTATATCGACTTTGGCCGTAAAGGTTAAATGATCTCCAATCTTGATGTTGTTCGCATCTCTAAGCTCAGTGCTAATAACACATTCGTTGTCATTTTGCGGAAATGTACCACTCTCAAAACTTCTCAATCCATCGTTAAAATCCTGCCATGAGTCTCCGAGCAACTGAAAATTACCACCGTCTAACCTCATGGCTTGCATCATTCCTCCCGATGACGCACTAAGTCCACTATTTCCGTTTGCTTCACTATTATCGTCTTGGTCAATTGCATGGATATCAGAGTTGTTTGCACCACGGCTGCCTGTTAAGATACTTTCTCTTAAATATTCGGAATTAGTAAATTGCAAATACAGTTCGGAAGAGATTTGAGGCATGCGCATCATTACGCGCCCATCTTTTGAGTTCTTCATCGCCTCGTCTCTAACCTTTTCCATGTTTGGCCTGATGTAGACCTCAGATCCAAACCGGCCTTTATAATCATCAATCACGGCCGAAGCAGTATTATTAATGATAAGAGTAATTACAGTCGTTAAAATAATAGCGAAAATAATCGCCCCAATCATGATGTTTCTACCTAAGTTTCGCACTAGGTTTTTCAGTGCATTTTGAAATATGTACATTTTACTCAAGCTCCTTTTTTAATATCTCATTTCTAACTTGTTGCTGCCTTTCAATATAATATTGTATGTGTTATTCACTTCTACGCTCGTCCTTCACAGCTTCAAACTCCTCAAAGAAATCATCAAGTTCGTCATCATCGGACTGATTTGAATAGCCTTTCCGTTTCATATACTGGTTTGCAACTTTTTTTGTATCATTTTTAACAAAAAGCATACCGATTGCAAACAATATGGCCGCAATGCCGAAAGAGGTAATAATGTAAGTAAGCACTTGTGGCAAAAATTGTTGCCTGTAATAGTCGGATATTTGTTCATCTGTAGTTCCTTGTAATTCAGCTTGATCAAGCATATCAAGCTGCGCTGGGATATATAGCACAAGCTGCCATATGCCCATACCCAAGATTAGAACGGAAAGAGCAAAGATCGTGATTGGTACAACATTTTTTTTCATCGACATTCTCCTTTATATGAACTATCTCTTGCTAATAATAGAAGACAGACCTTTAACCAACCTTAAATCAAACAACGAATTTTTCTAACAAAAAAACAGCCTTCGGGCAGTTTCCCGAAGGCTGTTTTTTCAATCATTCTTTATTTATGAAGTACAAATGTAAAGGTAGTGCTTTGTCCCTCTACACTCATTGCATAAATCTTACCACCCATATTCTCTATGATTGCTTTGGCGATCGGCAAACCCAATCCATAACTGCCATCATACGTTCTTGATGGATCCGGACGATAAAAACGGTCGAAAATTTTCGACAGATGTTCCTTTGATATACCCATACTGGTATTTGTTATGGAAAAGACAACCTGATGTCTTGATTTCTTTAATGTAATTTCAATACCGCCGTTTGAATCGGAGTATTTGATTGCGTTATCAAAAAGTATCTTTACTACCTGAGCCAGTTTTTCGCTTTCACCGTTTATAATAATATTGGGCTCAATATGTTGTGTAAGTATCAATCCCGTTTCATACGCAACCGCTTCCATTAAAAGCACAGTATCACGAACAGTATCGCTTAGATTAAACGGTAGACTTTCAGTGCTTGTTTCAGCGTGCTCGGTTTTGGCAAGATATAAAAGGCTGCTTACCAGCTTGCTCATACGGTCGGTTTCGGCTTTGATATATCCGATCCATTTCTCTTGACTCTCAACGGTGTCTTTTTTATTCGTTAGCAATGCATCAGCATTAGCATTAATTACTGCAATAGGTGTCTTTAGTTCGTGGGAAGCATCTGCAATAAATTGTTTTTGCTTGTCATACGAAACCTCAACAGGAGCAACGGCGCGTTTCGCAAAAAACACACTGACCCCCCATATAACAAATAACATTACAATACCAATTGCCCCAAAAGTTAAGAGTAATTGTGTCAATATTTTTTGTGATTCGGTAATGTCTAAAAAAGATATTTGAGTGAGGTTATTTATTCTTTTTGTTGAACCAAAGGGATCGCCGTTGTCTCTGAATACTAAACTACCTTTTATATCCTGTTTAATAAATAGCCACAGTTTACCATTTAGTGAAATTCTTGCACTTTCATTATTGGAATCCGTCGCAAACCTAGCCGCATTTTCAAAAACTTCTTCAGGCATATCCACAAAAGAATGAACGCTTATTAATCGGTTTGAACCATCCAATATCACATTAAATGAAAGTGTATAATCTTTTGGAATCATTACTTGAACATTTTGATCATCTGAAGTTCTAGCCAGAATATGTATTGGTGATCGAGTAGGTATTACCGTAGAGGAGAGATTCTGTAGCTTCGAGTAATTCTCATTTTGTGTATTCACGTATGTCATAATGTATATAACGGAAAAAGCGGCAATCATCATGATTGAAATGATAACCATGTTAAGCAGGATGAACCTATTTCGAAGTTTCTTAAACATAATTTCATTTTATCCTCTGCCGTTTTTTAGTAAATACCCCACGCCACGTACTGTTTGAATTGAAGTAGATGAATTAAGCGATAATAGTTTTTTGCGCAGGAAAGAAATATAAACCTCCACATGGTTATCCGCCGCTTCACTATCAAATCCCCATAGCTTATCAATGATGGAATTCTTAGATACAATCATACCTTTCATCTGAATGAGAAGCTCTAAAAGCTGGCTCTCTTTTAAGGTCAGTTTATATGTTTTTTTTCCGCAGTAAATATCTAGAGTATTCGGATTAAGCTCAATATCACCAGATGATAGAATTCCCTCTGGCACAAGCTCGCTCTTCCTGCGTCCCAATGCACGAAGTCGGGCGAGAAGCTCCTCGGTTTTGAACGGTTTTACGAGATAATCATCCGCACCACAGTCGAGTCCTGTAACCTTATCCTCGGTTTCGCCCTTTGCCGTAAGTAGAATGACTGGAACGGCGATTTTTTCTTCACGCAACTTTTTCAATACATCAAGACCGTTTATTCTCGGAAGCATTATATCAAGTATAATAATCTCATAGATAGCGGATAATGCACAATCAAGACCGTACTCTCCGTCAAGGGCAAGATCGACAGTATAATTATTTTTTTTAAGAACTTGAGCTAATGCTTCAGCCATGTACTTTTCATCTTCAACAAGTAAAATCCGCATCACTTTCTCCTCTCCGTTCTATTTCACTACATATTTGTTATCTATTCTTATATCCAAAATTATAAGTGGTCGACCTTAAACAAAACTTAAATGATAATTGTTTCGACTAATTTAACACTTTAGTCTCGTTTGCGGCCTATTAAAATTTGTATTAGCTCTGTCCCCAATACTCACCATTATTTTTTTAGACCTCCTGATGATATAGTTGATACTAATATCCTTAATACGAGCGGAGTGGTCTTCTTGTCAATCTTAATAGGATCTCATGTATCCATGGGTGGAAAAGAGATGTTATTGCAAGCAAGTAAAGAAGCAGCCTCCTATGGCGCTTCGACCTTTTTAATTTATACAGGTGCTCCACAAAATTCGAAACGCAAATCGATTGAACTCTATAATATTGAGCGCGGCCACGCCCATATGAAGCAGCATGGCATTTCTAACATCGTTGTTCACGCTCCTTTTCTTATTAACCTAGCGAACACGAAGAAAAAAGAAGTTTTCGAATTCAGCGTGACATTTCTTCAAGAGGAAATAAAACGGACGGAGAGTTTGCAATCCAAGCAATTGGTATTGCACCCAGGATCGCATGTAGGCGCAGGCAGCGAAGAGGGAATCAAGCAAATTATTCATGGATTAAATGAAGCTTTTACTGAGGATAGTCACGTACAAGTTTCACTCGAGACAATGGCTGGAAAAGGTACGGAATGCGGTCGAAACTTCGAAGAAATCGAAAAAATCATTGATGGGGTTCAACATAACGAACGGTTATCTGTCTGCTTAGATACGTGTCACATTCATGATGCCGGGTATGATATTGTCAATGATTTCGACGGCGTGCTTGAGCAGTTTGATCGAATAATTGGGATAGACCGTTTGAAAGTACTTCATATTAATGATTCTAAAAATGAACGAGGCTCCAGAAAAGATCGTCACGAAAATATCGGACATGGGTACATCGGTATAAAAGCTCTTGACTATATCGTGCATCATCCTCAACTTACTCAGATTCCTAAATTATTGGAGACGCCCTCTATTGGCGAAATCAAATATAAAGATGCGCCATATAAACATGAGATTGCACTACTTAGAAGAGAAATAACAGAACCAATTAAGAAAATGAAGTCGATTTAATTGCCCGTACAAAAAACACGCCATGACTTGGCGTGTTAAAATTTGAGTTTCGGAATGGATTTTATACATTTTTTTATCGATCACAGCGATAAATGCTTCGATGTTTAATTGCCCGCTCTTGGATTTTTGCAGCGCCTTTTGAATTTCCTTTAATGTGAATCCACATGATTTGGCATTAAGTATGAAATTAAGTTGAATCAACACTTCTTCCGAGTATAGCCGGTAACCTGATTCTGAACACAACGGCGCAGAAATGATACCTAGATCCTCGTAATATCTTAAATTTTCCATATTTAAATTCGCCATTTTTGCTATTTGTCCCCGCAAGTAACCCGACATGGTCAACTCTCGCTCCATCTACTACTTCAGCTTGCTTAACTTTTCAATCGCTTTTTGTTCAGTCGGCAAGAAAAAGATATCGTGGCCGTTGTTACATTCATAGATGAAATCTTTTAGGCTTTGACTTGTGTACACAGAAAAATCTCCAACAATAGCAACCTTTACATGATAATTAATGAACTTCTGCAGTATTTCACCTGCAAGGCGTGTTTTCAAATCAAAAAAACTTTCACTTAGCAAGGATTTGTTTATAACTATACGATCACTGCCTGCTTCATATTGTACGGTTGCCATAAGATCCAATGCTGATTGAACATCCTCGATTAAGATCTCGCTGCTGCTCACGATGGCAATAATTCCTCCACCTACATCTACCTTCGCTATTTTCATAAATACCCTCCTAATTTAAACAATATTTAAACATACTTATCTAAGTCTTTCTAGCTGCGTTTTAGTTTTTCCGAGAAAGTATTTATACAGATTTGGCCTGCTTAACGTCTTACCTAATTTCCATACCCCAAAAAACAATGCTAATAAATCAATATCAAAAATATCTTTTTCTGTTAGTTTGTAAATTTCTCGATACCCATTCAATAAAGCATCCATACCGTTTATCCCCTTAGGGAAATCGGTATGGAACCTAAAATGGGCCAAATCATAAAACCGGCTATTGCCCATTATTTCACCAAAGTCAATAATTCCAGTGTACCTGCCCTTGTTGCAAAATATATGCGTTAAATCAAAATCTCCATGAACCAAATAAGCATCCGTATCATTCATGTTAGAAAAGACCATTTCCAAACTATCATTAATCACTTTCATTTCAGTATCAGTAAAGCCGCTTTGTGGCAGTCCACTTATGACGGTTGTTATAAGTTCATCATAAAATCCTCTAAAAGAATCACTTTCTCCGATGAGATCATGATGAACTTTTCTATTCACCCATCCGAATCCATCCACTTTTATTTGATTCACTAAAGCAATTTGCTTTCCTGCTTGATGAAGGATATGCTCAAAGTCCTTTTTTTCAGACATACTTTCCATGCAGCTTCCTTCTATTTCTTCAACGATCATAAAGGAAAGTCCCAGCAATTCGTTCTTATGCTCAAAACAGACAACCTTAGGAACTTGTACACCACTTTTAATTAACATCTCATGTATTTTCACTTCAATTGCAAAGCTTTCTTCTTCTTTCATAATACGGGCATAAAAAGTTTCAGTCATTGATCGAAAACGATACACATATGTAGATCCGCCTTCGAGCACACGTTCCAATTCATCAATAGAAGCAAAATATTTCTCTACTGCTTGTCTTACAAATAATAAATTCGGCTCTTCTGTATTCACATAATACCTCCACTTCTACACATCTCACTTAACCTATATTAGTTAGTAACAACCAAATTTGTAAATGAATATAATTAAACTTTCATGATAATCGAAAAAAAACCACGTCCTAATGACGTGGTGGCCAGGCTGTCGAGCAGCAACTCGAGGACATGGGTCAAGTCCCTCGCTGCTAATTGATTTGTTTCATAACCTTATGAACACAGTTTCTTCCGCCAGATTAATAAGTTTTATGCCAAATTCAAGATTGCGCAACATCCATCACGTTCCAAAAAGATTGCTTAGGGAGTTGTTCCGTATCAAAAATAAATGGCCAATTTTTTCGGCCTCTCACCGGAAAGTGATCCAGCCAGGTATAATCATCCGCCCCTCCCCAGAATGTCACTGAGGTTATGCATTCGCTGTACTCCTTAAAGAGCTGGAAAAATAGCTGGTAACGTTCCGCTTGTCGTGCAAGCATCTCTTCGGTTGGCGCCTTTAGATCAGTACGGCGATCTTCATGACGGAATACGGATACATCCATCTCCGTAATATGCAGCTTCATTCCGAGACTTGCATACCTCTCGATCGCTTGGCGAATATCATCGAGGTTCGGATGTTCCAGGCTCCAGTGAGCTTGCAGTCCGATTCCGTGAATCGGTACATCCTTATCCTTCAGCGACTTTACCAAAGTATAGATTTTTTCTCTTTTCTCTGGTACTGATTCATTATAATCGTTATAAAATAAAAGTGCTTCTGGATCCGCCGCATGCGCGAATTCGAACGCCTTGGCAATGAAATCATCACCAATGATGTCTAGCCACTTGGACGATCGCAGCAGCTCCCCGCCGTTGTCGGAAACCGCTTCATTCACGACATCCCATGCGTAGATATCTCCCTTATAACGTGTAACCACCGTATCAATGTGAGCCTTCATTCGCGCCAGCAGTGTCTCACGGTCAATAATGCCACCCGAGCGATTCTTAAATACCCAATCAGACGTTTGATTATGCCATACGAGCGTATGGCCTCTAACCGCCATGTCATTCGCTTTGGCGAACCCCATCAAGCGATCGGCTTCATCGAACGTATATTGATTTTCGGCAGGATGCAGACGCTCAAACTTCATTTCATTCTCTGCCGTTATACTATTGAAATGATACGCCAACAGCTCACGCTGCGAGATCATCGTCATTGGATTTACGGCCGCCCCTATTAAGAACTGCTGCTTGAACGCTTCATGAAGCTTTGTTGATCCATCATATCGAGAATTGATCACTTCTTCGTTCGCCTCCTGTTCCTATGCATCTCTTTAAGGATACACAAGCCATAGTAATTCCTTCACAAAAAAAGTATAGAAAGCGAGAGGCCTGTGCATGCGCTTAGGTCGCTCGTTTATTCCCTTCTACTCGTCGGCTTCATAATCAAACCACTCAAAATGAGCCGGCGATGTGGATCGAATGCCATTTCCCGTAGCGTACATGGCGATAAAGACGCCCGTAAACCCGCCGGTGACTTCTGTAGCTAATAGAGAGCACTCCCCATGACCGAACCAGAAAGGCACTTCATCGCTGCCATTTGAGAACCCGAAGGCATAATGCTCCTTGTCCGCTTTGACGGTTAGTATGACTGTTTCCGCCAACCATGGTATCTCGTTTTCCACCTTCCACAATGAACCGAGCCTTCTCCGGAAAATGAGCTTTCGGTCGCCAGCAATCTTTGTTACCGCAATCTCGTAATGAAACCGTTCGTTCATGAACACTGTAATTCCCGCTTCTTCGCCATCTTGTTGGGGTGAAAACGTCAAAAGCGCGGATACGAGGCATGTAAAGTGCTGCTGCCTTCGCCCGATAAACGCAGGTGCATCAACATCATTTAAGGTAGCTGAAGAGCCGTATAGCGTCAAACAGCTTTCTCTCACCATCAACGACCAATTCTCTGAATTAGATGAACGCAGGAAATTCCATTCCGGAGAGAGAGCTGAACCGTCGAAGTCATCTCTCACCGGCTTCTCAACGGTCTCTGGCTGCAGCACTAAACCGCCAGATGACATCGTTTCGCCTACGGTACCATTCTCGCCGATTATCGGCCACCCTTCTTCTGTCCAGGTGACGGGTGCAAGGAACGTCTCTCTGCCGAGATGGTGGCGATTCGGATAGCCGACAGGACGAATGCCCAGGAATACGGACCACCAGCTGCCGTCCTGCGCCTGAACGAGGTCTGCGTGCCCTGTTGCATGGATGGACTTCGCTTGGCTGCGATGGGTCAAGATCGGATTGCTCGGGCAGCTCTCGTACGGACCGTCTGGTTTATTGCTTCTTGCCACGGTCACCATATGCCCATATTCGGTGCCGCCTTCGGCGATGAGCAGATAATACCAACTACCGATTCTATAAATATGGGGTGCCTCTGGATATTGACCGCCGGTACCCGCCCACAGAAAGGCCACATCAGATATTTTCTTGCCAGTTAACAAGTCAATTCGACTCTGATAGATGCCTTGGCCCTCTGCCCCATTAGCGGACGAAGTAAAGTAAACAGTCCCGTCCTCGTCGAAGAACAGATCGGGATCAATTCCGGGGTGATCGACGAAGATAGGAGCCGACCATTCCCCAATCGGATTATCTGTATGCACATAGAAGTTGCCGCCAGCCGAAACGTTTGTGGTCACAACATAGAAAATGCCTTCATGTTCACGAATCGTCGGGGCGTAAATACCACCGGAGCTGGCTGCCCGGCTCAAATCGAGCTGCTCAGGCCGGGTCAAAACGTGGCCAAGCTGTTTCCAATTCACGAGATCCTTGCTGTGAAAGAGCGGAACTCCTGGATAATACTCGAAGGAGCTAGTAACCAGATAAAAGTCATCTCCATATCGACATACGCTGGGATCTGGATGGAATCCGCTAATAATAGGATTTTGGTAAGGCATGCGTCGAAACACTCCTCTTGATTAATCGATTTATTGTCCAAGCTTATTGTAGCGGAAATAATCGTAATCTACGTATCCGCCTGTTTGCTTCATTGCGTAATTGTATAGCCCGAATCGGTAGCCCATGAAATGCTCCAGTTTATATTGCATCTGTAATGGTTTCCCGATCGAATGCCAGGTCTCCCCGTCCGTGGAGTAGCGGAAACGGGCAATGTCTTCACTGTTGTCGAACTGAAAATTGATTTGTAAATAAATCTCGTTGCCCTCGAACAGCATGCGTTCTACCGTGATCTCGCCTTCGCCGCCATCCGCTCTTCCGTTTACACACATCGCCACATAACGATCACCGTTCTCTTCGACTTGAATGCCAACTGTTCCGAAGAGATATTGCAGTGCGACCAACCCCGCACGGTCACCCGGCTTCATGTGGGTGATATCCATGACCGTCGTCCCTACGCATGCCGGGCCTTCCGTCCGCTGTGTGAGCGTATTGCGAGCAAATTCCACGCTATGGGTCACATGACCCGTCGTAAGCCGCAAATATCCAGGGCGCTCCGTGACTGACCATCTTGAATTATCCGGATTATGATTCCATTGCCAGTTTAGCGCCAGACGATTCTCTCCATACTCGAACTCGTCGCTGATGACGAACGGTTTGGGAGACGAGCTTGGCAGTGATACTTCGAAAGATTTCGGCGCCATGCCGTCTACGCCGATTACCGGCCAATCGTCCTCCCAGGCAACCGGAAGCACACAAGGAATCCTCCCGACGGCTTCATGATCCTGGAACAGCACGGCGTACCAGTCGCCTTCTGGTATATTGAGAATGCCTCCCTGTGCGATGCCATTATTTCGATAGCCCATATTATCATCCAGAACGAGCTTGCGCTCATAGGGACCCAATAGATTCCGCGAACGATAACATAATTGCCTACGACGTTTATTGCCTGTATTCGGCCACTCAATGAAAAATAAATAGTAATAGTCATTTATTTTATAAGCATGACAGCCCTCACTGCGCAGCATGATTCCTTCCCGATCCGTTTCGAACAGCAGTTGATTGATGCCGTGCGCTTTCAAGGCGGTTGCGTCTTCCATCAACTCCGTGATACGAATATCTCCATTACCATGAATGACATAAGTGCGTCCATCATCGAACAGCAGGCTTGGATCATGATGGAGTCCATTAATGACGAATCTCTCCCATTGACCGTTCTCGATATCTTCCGTCCTATAGACATAGAATCGATTCATGTCGAGACTAGAGAAGCAAACATAGTATAAGCCATTATAATACCGTAAGCTGGCAGCCCAAGAGCCTCTTCCGTAAATGCCCTTGCCATCAAGCAATTTATGTGCATCATTATCCTCCAACGTATCGTACACGTAATTGACGAGCTCCCAATTCATCAAGTTCTCAGACTTCATGATTGGACAACCGGGCATCGAATGCATGCTCGTGCTAACCATGTAGAAGGTTCTTCCTACCCGAATAACGCTCGGATCCGGAACATCCGCCCAGATGATAGGGTTCGTGATCACCGTATTGTTCATTTTCAATTTTCCCCTTTTCACAGCGAATTAACGAGAATTTTTCCTGTTATTGTCTCTATTAATGATTACGTGGATGGCTTCGATTGCCCGGAAGGATCGACTACTGCCCAGAAAGCCTGCTTCGCATGCATCTGCTTATCAAACAGGAGCGGCGCGTCGGTTCGCGTTACTGGGAAGGAATGTAGCCATGTATGGTCGTCCGCGATTCCCCAGAAGACAACACCGCTTAGAATATCCTTATTGGCTCTGAATGCTTCGAACAGTTCGCGGTATCGATCCGCTTGCTTCTCAAGCAAGTCGTCCGGTATATCCTCACCTAAATCTCTGCGATCGTTCCAAGCATAGATGCTCATATCAAGCTCGGTAACGAGATTGTCGAGGCCAAGCTCACCGAACTTCTGCATCGATTCTACGATGGAATCGACAGTCGGCCCGTGAATTCCGATATGCGTCTGATGACCGACGCCGTCGATCGGTACGCCTTTGTCCAGCATTCCCTTTAGAAGCTCGTACATCCTATCGCGCTTCGCAGGATTGTCCGTGCCGTAATCATTGATATACAACTTAGCTTCCGACCCTCCCGCTTCGCGCGCAGCGCGGAAAGCCGTCTCGATATAATCGGTACCTGTAATCTTGTACCAATCGCTCGCTCGCATCCCGTCAGGGTCACCCGGTTCGATTACCTCGTTTACCACGTCCCACGAATGGATATCATCCTTGTATCGTCCCACGATCGCGCGGACATGTGTTTCTAGACGTTTCAACAGCAGCTTCTTGTTCGCTTCGCGCTTCGCCAGATCCGTCTCATCCACCATTGGCTTTCCTTCGGCATCCTTGAAGAACCAAGCGCCTACCTGGTTGTGCCAAACAAGCGTATGATAGCGTACCTCCATACCATTTTCCTTCGCGAATCTGACGATCTTGTCCGCATTGTCCCATGTGAAATTGCCTTCTGTAGGCTGAATCGCATCCGGCTTCATCACGTTCTCCGCGACCAGCCAGTTCACATGCTTCTTGAGCAGCTCCGCATTGAGTCCTACCGTTTGGTTCGGTTCGATTGCCGCTCCGATCGGGAAGTAATTGGCGAACGTTTCCGCCAGCGACGGGATATCCGCCTCGACCGAAGGCTCGGTCGGCGGCTTCGTCGTTTTTCCTTCTACTTGTCTCCCCTCTGTATCGGCGTTTTTATCGACTGAGTTGACGCTGACCGTCGGGGCATCCGTCTGCTTCATCGCTGATTCATTCAGGTCGTTTTCTTGCAGGGTTGCCCCGGGCTTATGATTGTTCAATATGAGAACGGCAACGATCGCAATCACTACGACAGTTGCTATAACCGCGTATACGATCTTTTTGCTGGCATCAGTCATGGCTATAAACCACCTTCCAGTTCATAATTTTTTCTTTGACAAGCAATATAGCAATAACGCCCTCCAGAGAGCCGCCAATTCTGGCAAGTTCCCACAGGGCGTTATGCATATAACGAGACTTCCCTAACCGACGATTCCAGTACGTTCAATACTTTCGACGAAATACCTCTGTACGAATAAATAAAGAATAACAAGCGGTAAAATAGCGAGCAGGATACCGGTGTCCTGCACCATGCTCATAAAGAAGGGATCTTTATTGGTTGTTGCGCCGCCTTCAAGCAGAATCGCCAGGTTGTAAGGCAGAGATGCCAATTGTGTTGACATTACCTTGCTCGACGTCAAATACGTCGTCGTGAAGAAGCTGTCGTTCCATTGCCACACGAACGAGAAGAGCAGCACAGTGATGATAGACGGCATTGCGTTCGGGAGCATGATACGCAAGAACGTTGAGCTGACACTAGCTCCATCGATATAGGCCGCTTCCTCAACCTCCTTCGGAATGCCCCGGAAAAACTGCCTGAATATAAATATGTAAAGGCCTGCCTTTAACGAGTTCGCCGTTATCGAGGTTAAGATGAATGGCCAGTACGAATCTAGCAGATTCAGTGATTTGCCAGTCAACAACGGAATTAAGCCGAGCAATGTAAAGTCTTTCAGGTTCATATAAATGGGAATCAGAATCGTCGTAGGCGGAACCAGAATAGTCAAGATAACGCCCATAAACAACAGATTGCTTCCCTTGAATTTAAGCCTAGCGAACGCATAGCCTGCAAGCGCACATGATACGGTGGTCAAAATCGTTGTTGTACTGGATAGCGCCAATGTGTTAAGCAGCGTATGCCAATAATCCATGATGAACATCGCACTTTTGAAATTATCGAGCGTGTAATGCTCTGGAATGAATACGACTATTGGCGAGTACATATCGGCTTTGTCCTTGATCGATGTGGAGATTTTCTGAATAATCGGATATAGGATAACGAACGATAATCCTGCGATCAATACCAGCCGAACGAATGTCCATAGCCCTCGCTTCCAACTTTCCAATGATAATAATCGGGTCATTATCAAAGCTCTCACTCTCCTTCTATTCCTGGTAGAAGACCCGTTTGGATATGAAATACGTACTAATCAGCAAGATGACCATAATGGCCAAGAAATAGATCCACGCCATAGCCGAACTGAGCCCGAAGTTGAAGCTCGTGAATCCCGTTTCTTTAATAAGTGTCGTCATACCGTTCCTTGAGAACGAGTCGATAATCGTATAGATCACGTTAACGAGAATGAGCGGGCTGACCATTGGAAAAGTGATCTTCCAGAATGCTTCGTAGCCGGTAGCACCTTCGATCTTGGACGCTTCATAAAGCTGGGGAGAGATCGTCTGAATCCCCGCTAGAAAAATCAAGATTTGCACGCCCGATTGGCTTACGATCTGGTAGATTCGGTTGACAGCATCCGAGAGATAGAAGACTACATTCTCGTTCACGCCTGATCTCAGCATAATGCGCTGCAGTTCGAATGTGCCTAACGAATTTATTAGACCGCCGGAGCCCGCGTTCTGCTCGTTGATTGCTTGCACCAAGCTGGACGCTTCCAAATTCGCGATAATGCCGGAAGCGAGAATAACCGGAAGGAAGAAAATCGATCTGGCAATGGCTCTGCCGACAAATTTCTGGTTAAGCAATACAGCAAGGAATAAACTGAAAATGACGATTAACGGTACGTTAATGACCATATTCACGATTGCTTCCGTTAATCTGCGGTTAAAGTTCGTGTTAACCGTCAAGGCTTCCACGTAATTGGCAAAGCCGATAAACTTGATCGACATGCCGTTCGCATTAGCCTTAATGGAGCTGAAGCTGTATTGCAACGAATACAATAACGGAATCAGGAAGAAAAATAGGAAACCAAGCAGCCACGGCAATACATAGAGAAAGCCCCAAACCGACTTCTGCTCAGCATACGTCCTTGGTCTAAAGACAAGCTTCGTTATCGATTTCAAGATTGCTCACCACCCGTCACATAACTCTCGGCTTCTACCGTCAATCCGCCCACTGTCGCTTTGGCATCGTTATAGTTCACGATAACGTACAAGCCGCTTTCATAGATGGTTTTGAACAATCCTTCGCCAAGCTTCTCATGTGCGATGATCCGCTCGTTCTGAACGTTTTTCAGAACCGCGTTCACTTCTTTATAAATATCAGAAGCTTGATCCAACCATAACTCATAATTGACAGCGTACAAATGGCTAAAATCCGTTTCCTTCACCTTATAATTCGGCTCATGAATCCATTCAAAGTATACGCCAGAGCCATATTCCAGGCATTTCAGAATATATTGGCGGACATTCGAATAGGCAGTCAGATTATACGGTGTCCCCGTATAGCCGATGTGGCCGCGAATAACCATCTGATAGAATGGAATTTCTTCATCCTCAAGCTTGTATTTGCTGTTCGACATCGGTGCATTTGTAATATCCGTCAAATAAGGTAGGGCGTAAGCGTTGCCTCCTTCGGCTAAGATTTTTAAATCCGCCTCGTGAATATCTTTCAACGCCTGAATCGAGATATCCTCTGACTCCGTCCGATCGATTTGCTTGTTCTTGCGGAAGTCGCTGTTCAACTGATCTGCTAAATCTCGAAGCGATATGCCGGCGCCCGTATCGTATTTCTTCAAGTCCTTTAGTATCTCTTCCACGTATGAGCCAACTCGACGCGGCGATACGACATAAGACGGCGACTTGTTCCGATCGCGCCGATTAAGCGCTATGTCAAGCGGATAGAACGCCGCAGGCACACCTCGCAATGATCGAGAAGCATCCTCTTTATCGTTAAACCCTTTACCTGTATGAGCAGTCAGGATGGCAACATCCGGATAAAGATCGATGCCTTGTTCCTTAGCGAATGACGTCATACCTCGCAATCCTTTGGCCCCGCCTATCGCTCGATCAACCGAAACGCCTTCCGGCACCTTGTGATCAAGGCCGCCATTGAACCAGCCTGCGTATCTCAGCTTGATATTGTCAATGCCAAGTTCTTTCATCTGGTTAATCATTTGCTGCGTCTGTTCAAAAGTTGTAAGGGGCTCGAGCGTCCGATATGGGATGCCTACGAAATGCTTCTGTTTGGAGATGCTTCCAATGACCTGAAGATAGAATGGAAGCTCTTTATCCTTATTTTCGGCTTTTTGCTCGGGAAGTCCACCCCTTTGTTCCAAATATTGACGGTAATATTCAGCCATGCCTTGATACGAAGCGTTTTCTCCGCTCAGAAAGGCGTAGCGGATTGTAAAATCGCTCTTCGTCGGATGTTCCTGGAACTTAGGCAACGTACGCTCCGAGCCGTTCGCTTGGAGAGTCAGAGATCCCTTGTTAATGACGTTGAAGTTCGGGTAAACATAATTATAGCTGTTTAATTTTCCGCTGATATCAGCACTAATTGTGGCGGTCGACGCACCTTCTTCGATAATGCCCAGAAAGGCATTGCTCTCGCGAATGATGCCGAAGACCGGTAGTCGAACAGTCTGCTCATTCATCGCGTCCTCAACCGTCTCCATCGCCAGGTCAGCTCCATATACCGCTTGCTGATAGGCTGGATATTTGGTTTTACCGTTATTGAAAGCAATCAGCGAACCTGAACCGTCTGGCACGAAAATGGAGCCTTTCTCATCCGTCCCCCCAGCTCCGAAGAAGCTTAGAACTGAGACGTTGCTGACCGGATATTCGCGGGGTGATTGAATATCTCCAATTGGGACTTTGACAATAAGGCTGTCGGCATCAAGCGTATACTCGATTGAGGCTAGGAAGATTCTAGGCGCAGGTATCTCCTGTGTAAAGTTCAGCTCGGCCATATCCTTCTCCAAGTCCTCATCTGTGTATCCGGCATCCTCAAACGCTTTGAATGCTCGATCTAGTTGAAGTCCGTTCAGCGCTCTGTCGTTCCGAACATACGCAGAACTCTCTTTATCTTCAGCATACGCGATACGCAAAGCACGTTGTCCCACCTTGTCAAGCTTGCCCGACAATTCCTCTAGGCGAGCAGCGCTTAGCATTAAAGGCAAGTCCAAGGCCGTTTTCTCGGCTTTCCCGAATTTGTAAGTAACTTTAACCCCATCTGGAATGGCCTCGAAATTAACCTGCTTGTAGGCCACACTATCCAAGAAGGTATTAATCGAATTAACCTGACCGAAACTATTATAGTATTCAATCTTCAATTGCGATGTCAGCAAGCCTTTGTTGACCCCTGTTGCAATTGGATCTGTTTCTCCTTCAGGTGGATTGCTGTACCATATTTCACCGCTGCGCTTATTGAGCACAGCGATGGTGCCTGTCTCGTCATTAATAAACAGCCGCAGCCCATCATTCTCAGCGATTCCCTTCATGCCGGCGACGCGCGAGTCCGTGAAAGAAGCGTTCAATGCTTTGCCTTGCGTGAATGCAGCCTCCAGCTGTTCGCGTTCATCTGCTGGATTCGTATTGCCTGATCCGGAACAGCCAGCAATCAGCAGCCCGATAACCATAAACGCTGACAATATGGCATTTCTGGCCATACGCATCTCCATTCCTCCTTCCTTAGTTCCTCATGGTGATTTCTTGATAAATAACAGTTACAAAAGATATCATTTGTTGGACTAAGCTAAAAAATAATAAGCAGATGAATGCCATGAAACCTATGGCCACAATCGTTAGTATGATCGTTCCGATCGTCTTGCTCGGCGTGAATTGATGCACGGTCATATTCCCTATAAACAACAAGTACATAGACCACAAGACGGCAAAGCTGTTGCAGAAATAGTAGAATGTCGTCTCCTGCAACGATATGACATTGCTTAGCCAAATCCATGGAAAATTGATGATGACCATCGGAATAAGCGCGAAACAGGTCGATGTGAATATTTCAACGAACTTTCCCTCTCCGTCCATTAGTGTCGTCAGCGACCAATTAGCCACGCACCAAAACAACACCGGCACGATTACGTACGTGACCTCCATCAGACTGTTCATTTCGGCGGGATTATAGATATGAACCAAAAACCCGCTGTACTGGCTGCCCAGAACATTGGTCAAGACCAACAACAGCAAGATCGCGAAGGATAAAATCAAGTTCATCTTCTTGCTGGTTTCATATTTCATCTCCCAATAACCGTTAAAGGGATGCATGATGAGGTAAAAAGGGTATTTAAGGATCTCTCTATTCAACCGAAACACCCCTCTTTCTATTCAACATTCTCCGGTAAATCCGTACGAGCAGGAAGACGGCGACCAGCCCGATAACCACAGTCATAATCGTGCCGAAGTGTTCTCTCAGCACTTGCTTGCGATAAAGCAGGAACGCTTTCGAATAATTGCCCTGATCCAGGCTTTGCTTGAAATACCGCATTGCCTCTTCATAATCGCCTTGCCGGAGGATCGACTTGCCGATTCCTGAATAAGCGAAATCGAGATTGGCGTTCATGTTGATTGTCTGTTCGTAAAGATGAAATGCTTTTTCCTCTTCGCCTCTATAGTAGCTTCTGACCGCCTCATTCAACGTCCGGCCGTATTCCGTTGTTTGAAATACGGTAATTTCACCGAACGCCTTATCCAGAACAAGGAAATCGTCCCCTACCCTTTCGATAGCGACCGGCGAGTTGAATTTGCCTAGCTGGTTGCCTAAGCCGCCGAATACGTACATGAAATGACCATCGCCATTGTAAGTGAAAATCCTGCCCCTCTTAGAATCGAGAACGGAGTAGATTTCGCTGTCCGTCACATCGATATCAATAAGCCTAGAAGGCCCACTAGCGCTTGTATAGCGAATGTCCCCTTGTGGATTAAAGTAGCCCGTTCTCCTCAGTATGTCACTGCCTTGCGCGTTCAGCTTGCGGATATTGTCGCCCCATTCCCCGCTCGTTGCATAGATAAATCCTTCGTCATTAATATCCAAGTTCGTGAATTCTGTCGGGGTGAACATGATCATCTGACTACGCTGTGCCTTTGTTGACAATTTCTTCCAGAATAGCTCGACCGGATCGACCATAACGCGATTAGCGCCGATGAAAGACGTAAATGCCCCTTCTGCGCTAAATTCCATCAATCCGTCGAACACGCCGACTGCCATAACGTAGACACGCTGCGCTTTGTCCATGACGACACGGACTGGCTGAAAATCAAAGCTTTCTCGAAGCAGATCAGATTGGGGCTTATCGACAATCTTCACCAATTTGTGATTCTGGTCGAGGTGAACGACACGTTTATTTCCCGTATCTGCTATCAGAACATGCTTCTGCTCCGTTACAAAAATGCCTTGCGGGTTAAGGAAAGTATCAGACTGCCCGTCATGCTCGAAGGAGTCGATAATTGCGGTCTTCTGAAACTGTCGATCCAACACGACGATCCGATTATTGCCGGAATCCAGCACATAGATTTCGTTGTCCGCTGTAACATGAAGATCGCTCGGATTGTTGAATGCGCCGACCCCCAAGGAAATGCCGTTCAGCAAAAGCTTTGCTTCGTATGCGGAAGGCGCTGCAACAGTGTCGCCCCAAACGGAATAATTATAGGACGACCCGCCGCCTTCCGCGTACACAAGAGTTCCTCCCTCGCTTAAGCCAATTAAGCAACAAACCACCGCGAGAAGATACGCTCTTACTATTGATTTGCTCTTCAACATCATGCAAGTCCCCCTTCTACTCTTTCATCCCGGAGGTAGCCATCGTCTGAATGACGCTGCTCTGAGAGATGACAAAGAGCGTAATCGGAACAACCATCAAGATGAGCGCTACTGCCGCTCCAACGCCTGCGCGGGCGATTCCTCCTGCTGTAATCTGACCAAGCGCATAATGAAGCGTCTTTAAGTTCTCGCTGTATATGAAGCTGCCTCCATCAGTCCCCCAAAGTGCAGGAAACTGCAAAATCATGAGCGTTAACCATGCAGGCTTAACATTCGGCATAACAATGTTCCAATAAATTCGATATTCATTCGCCCCATCAATCTTGGCCGCTTCCAACAAGGCTGTCGGAATTTGCTCGATAAATTGCTTCATCAGAAACAACCCTAATGGAAACGCGAGCGACGGCACAATAATCGATGCATGGGTGTTAATCCAGCCGAGCCAAGACATAACCATGTAGTTTGGAATGGCCGTGACATGTCCTGAGAACATGAGCGACAGGATGACAATCGAGAACAGCATCTTCGAGCCAAGAAATTTATATTTCGCCAGCGGATATGCCGCCGCGGATGCGAGCAATATATGTCCTGCAGTCCCGATTACTGTAATGAGCAGCGTATTGGCGATATAGCGCGATAGCGGCACCCATGAATTGCCCATCAATGCGACTAGGTCGTAGAAATTCTCTAGTGTCGGATTATTCACAAAGAATCTCGGTGGGAAGATGAATAATTCATCAAGTGGTTTGAATGCATTGTTCACCGCATAAATCAACGGCAGCGCCATGAAAGCTCCGAACACAGCAAGAAACACGAACAATATAAAGCTGACGGTAAAAGAACGATTCAGCTTTCTCGTCGTTCTGAATACGCTCATCATTTTCACGACCAACGTCACTCACCTACCTTTCTGAGCAAAGCTTGCGTCAGCTTGTTGGTTCCGATCATAATGCCAAAGAGCACAGTCGCAATAGCGGACGCATAGCCCATCTCAAATCGAATGGTGCCATAGTCCATCAGATGCGTAACAATCGTATGCGCTGCATAGTTGACACTCGGAAAGCCCGCAAGGGCTATCGTAATGTCAGCAACAGCAAGCGACCCTGTAATCTGCATAACTGCACCGAACATCAACTGCGGCCTCATTGAGGGCAGCGTGATGAACCATAGTTCCTGCCAACGGTTTTTGATTCCATCTACCGCGCCCGCTTCGATCAGCGTCCTGTCAACCGTCTGCAATCCGGCAATAAAGGCTAAGAAACTGGTGCCCAGACTAAGCCAGAGCTGTACAATCATGATAATAACAAGAATATACTTCTCATTCGTCAACCATAAAATCGGTTCCAATATGACTCCGAGCTTGATCAAGAAACCGTTTAAATAACCGTATCGGTCCCCGGAAAATACGATTAACCAAATGAAAAATACGTTCCCTGAAATCGCCGGCGCATAGAAGATCAAAGTCATAAATGCCCGAACCTTTGGCGAAAGCTCATTGATGATCCATGCGAAAATAAAGCAAGCAATGTAGCTGACCGGTCCGGTAATGATTGCAAATATAAATGTGTTCTTCAGTGCAATCATGAATATGTCATCATTCAGAAACAATCTTGAGTAATTCTGCCATCCAACAAACCGAGGAAATTCAAGCATGTTGAAATAAAAAAAGCTGAGAATTAATGAAAAGACGACGGGAATAACTGTAAAAGTAAAGAAAATAAGCATATACGGACTCATTAGAAAATAATAATGCTTATTTTTTTTCAAATCTGTCCACACATGAGCCAATCTTGATTTTTTCTTTGGATGGATAAGGTTAGACACGGCTTGACTGGTTGTTTCGGCTTGCAATGGATTCCACCCCCAAACTAATACGGTAAATTGAATTCTTTCCGCTTGATCTCGATTTCGTCATTGATGTACAGCACGTAATCGTTCAATGCTTCTCGAGGATTCTCGCTGGCGTTGATGACCTTGCGGAACGCATTGTCCAGATGTCTGCCGGTGAAGTAGCCGCCAGGCACTTGCGGAATACCTCTGACCCACTCCCATTGGCTCGCAAGATTTGTATAATCTTTGACCGGCCACGGCAATTCCTCGAGCGCTTCGGCATTGGCCGTCGGATAGCGTGCAGCTTCTCCCATCAGGCCTTCCATCTCGCGTCCGTAAGCAATCTGCGTTTCCTTGCTGGTCCACCATTTCATGAACTCCCACGACGCGTCCTTATTATCTGTGTTTTCCAACATCATGACACCTGTTGTATGGCTAGCCACTTCGTGATTAACAGTGCCGTTCTCCTTCTCAGTGCCTGGCACGATTGTGAAATCCCATAAACCTTTGATTTCCGGCGCCATGACCGTCAACATGTTGTAAGTCGTATAATCCGCGATGCCGATCGGCATCTCACCCGTTCTGAATCGGTTAGGAAAATCCGCCTGCACAGGGAATTTATAGTTCGTATAAAATTGCGTCCACTTCTTGAACATTTCCATTGAAATATCGCTATCAAGGGCGCTCTTCTTATCGCCTTTCTGATAAAACTCGCCACTATTCTGATAAAGCAGCATGGAGAAGGTCGCATTCGGAACAAGACTCGCGTTCGTAGACTCGATCGGCAGCCAGAATTCCATGTTATGCTTCTGAAGAACGGAAATCATGTTGTAGATGTCCTGCCATGTTTTTGGCGGAGTCAAGCCTAGCTCTTTAAGAATATCCTTTCGATAAAAGAGCATCGGGAACGACTGCTGCTCAGGCAAGGCATAAACGCCATTATCGTACTTATAAGGTACGAGTCCACTGTCATGGAAGCGAGTTGAGACTTCATCGAAATCGGCAAATTTCGTCAAATCTGCTGCCGCACCCCTCATGGCGTAATTCACCGGAACATCTTCACCGATCTGCATGGCGACGTCCGGCCCCTCGCTAGCTAGCGTAGCCGGCAGAAGAATGTTGCCAGGCACGAGTCTCAGGTCTACTGCTATATTCGATTCCGGCGTAAAGGAGTCATCGATTAAGCTCTTGAGCACTTGTGCCTGATCTCGACCTGTCGTGATCCAGACCGTGATCTTCTTGTCTTGCTCCCCGTTCGTATTGCCAATACTGTCGTAATCCTCCGAATACGAGGCAAAGTAAGCCCCAAGCTCATGCTTGATCTTCTCCATAAACGTCGCTTTAGCTCGCGGAAGCTTCCGGTCTGGCGAAGAAACGATCAAATAATCAAGGGAAAGGGGCTGCTCTCGCACGGTAAGAATCCATGTGCCTAGACCACCGACGTTGACCTTGAATGCATTCAAGCGATTGCCGACAGTCTCTGGATTGATCGCCATTTCTTTCAGTTGGCCGATCATCGTATGAAGAACAGCTACCTTATCACTTCGTTCTCCCGTCGATTGCTCCAAATAATCAGCCACACTCTGAATTACGACTGCTTGCTCTTCAAACGTTTTGACCATGTCAGGAATTCGCTTCTCCAATTGATAATCACGGAACGGATCGGGCGTATTCGACGTAATCATCAATATCTTTCGGTACAATTCGTTCAGTTGAAGCACACTCGATTCGATCGTTCGAATCAAAGGGGCGATATCGCCAAGAGAAACCATCATGCGAATGCGATGCGTACCCTTCGTCAAATGGAAAAGGTAAGGCTCATCTCCGCCTAACACGTTCATTTTCCAATCTAGATCGAAATTAAAGCGAAGACGCTTCATTTCCTGAAATGGAACCTGTCCATCTATCGTCAAGCTTCTCGTAGCGTAAACCCCACGCAATTGATCCTGCTTCTGCTTCAGCGCGATTTGATACAATCCGTCTTCTTCAGTCTGGAACTCCCATTCGATCCACTGCCCGGGAAGCTTCCAGTTCGTTCCGCCAATCGTATTAATTCTGATCTTCGATACGTTGTAAGGAACGACGGTTGGACTCGATCTGTCCGATAACGGATATAAAGTAGGCGATGACTTGGAGACAGCATTCTCCGCTTGGATGACAATATACTGATCCTTGACGGGCTTGATTCCTTCCAGCTCGTATTCCCGCTTCTTATCCTGATACTTAATTAATTCATGGTCCTGGTACAGCTCAATATAATCAATCGCCATCGGTTCCCTTAAGGCCGTTAAGGAAATCGATTGCTGTCCGCTCTCGAAATAAAAGGAATAAGGCTCGTCATAATAACCGTTACGGTCAGTCAATGCAGAGATTTGCCATGCCTGCTTTTCAACTTGTCTAGGACGAATTTCATTGCCCCGATCATCTTTCTCGATCTCATCCTGTCTATTCCCCCAAATGCGGTCGAATAATAGGATGTCAGCACCCTTAAAAGGGATTTCCTCGTTAATAGAAAACTGTCTTTCAATGGCAGAGCTTTTTCCTTCTATAGGCAAATAATGAAGTCTCACATTATACAAACCTGCATGCTCAACTTTCACATCCCAACTAATTGCCCCGGATTCCGGCGTGATTACCGCTTTTCCGTCAAGCCCATTCAGACGATCTGCGATTTCGAAGCCATCGCCGGTCGTTCTCGAGAAACTCTCGCCCTCGATTCGGATGACCTCATCCGGCCTTACCGCAGCTGAGTGGCTTTTTAAATACACATCATAGCCATCTTCTCCTGCCGATGCCGTAACGGCTTTGAAGTCCGCCATTGCCATGGCGCGCCTATTATCGGACGAATCTGAAGGAAAGAAAGCCCATATCGACGATACCAGTACGGCAAGAACTAGTATGATAATGACGTAGTTCTTCTTTCTGAAGTTCAACTGTTCTCCCTCCTGCAGCAAGAGATTTTATTCAACAACAGTCCCCATATAGAAAATAATTCTAAATGGGGACTGTTGGTCACACGCTGTCACATGTTAAGAACCGTACACTTCGTTAATCGCCGCCTGGAACGTCGCTTTGTATTTCTCGACAACCGTGGACACCGAGATCCCGCTATTGATTTCACCGACAAAATCCCAGAACTTTAAATTCGGGAACGAATTGTGATCGAATACAATCATTCCAGCTCCCACTTCACGGGCATTGTTGATATCATCTTCGTTGCTAAACAAAGTTTCAAGGGAAGCTTGATCCGGATAATCGTATTCAGAATCAATATCATTGATTTTCTCCCAGATGTACAACAACTGCTCCGGATGCTGGATCGCTTTCGGAATCGTGAGCGCTTGGAACGCACCTTCACCTGAATGGTACTCAGTCGTGCTTGGTCCTTTCGGGAACGGAACGAAGCCGATGTCAACGTCCGGCATATCCGTTTTAAAGCCTCCCAGCTCATAAATAGCCCCGGCATACATTAGTGTGTTGCCTTGACGGAAGAATTGGCCTGGCTCTGTCCAATCTCCACCCTCAGAAGGTCTATAAACCTGTTCAGTAGCCAGTTTAGATAAGAAATTCAATGTTTCCTGTGTAGCAGGGTCATCGAGATTTTGTTTGTTTCCTTTGGTCAGGAAGGCATTATTCGAGTACAGAGCGTGCTCCACCACCTGCGAATTTGCTAGGCCCCACGTGTCCAGCTTGCCATCGTTATTTGTATCTTTATTAGCTTCTTTAGCTACTTGTACGAATGTATCCCAATTCCAATTATCTTCCTTTACATAATCTTGAAGCGACTTCATGCCAAGCTGATTCATAAGCGTACGGTTGTAGAAAACACCTTGGATAAGATTTCCTTGGCCTTCGCTAAATCCGTAGCCTCGTCCTTCATATTGCATATATTCGTTCGTAGCCTTTTGATTGAAAACCTTCGTGTTTTTCGTATACTCGTCAACTGGCCACAGCAAATCTTGCTTCACCAACGTTGGAATCGTATAGTTTTTACCTAAACGAACGATATCGCCAATAGGTTCGCCGGCTAACAGGGATGCAGTGACTTTCTGTTGATACTCGCCATAATCGATTGCGATGTACTCGATTTTGAAGTTGTGCTTCTTCATCAGTTCATCCAGATTTTTCTTGCGTTGAATATTGTCAGGGTTATCCTCGTTTATTTCCATATTCCACCACGAAACGACTTTGATCGTTCTACCGCCCATGTCGAAGTCCATCACAGGCGAACTTACATCTTCTTCTTTTTCTACTTCCGGTGTTGTCGTCTCCGTGCTCGCATCTTTGTTCGAACCGTTGCCCATACCATTGTTCTTGGTGTTGCTGTTGCCAGAGCCGCTGCTGCATGCGGAAAGCACGAGAACGAGTGTGCACAACATCATCATCATTTTGCGAATTTTCATTGCGAATCCCCCTTAGTTTAGTGAACTACAACAAAAAGTGTAGCGCTTTCATAAGGTTGGAAACAACCTGTCTAAAAGTGGATTTATCACCCGTTAAATTCTATATAGGTAATATGTTTTGATTAATAAAGATCCGTTTTTTAACAAAAGGTAAAAAACTGTTAGCAATGCAAAGAAAAGCACATTGTTTCATTTCCATCTATTTTACATAATTAAAGCGTAGTCTTTCTCCAGTAAGAGGATGTTCAAAGTACCGCAAACGCAATTAGGAGGTAACCATCGTGTATAAAGTGCTGCTTGTCGACTCTGACTCTATTTCGTCGATGGAGATGCTGCAAGGTATGTTGGAGTGGAACCAGATCGGATTCGAACTGGACGGTTATGCCAGCAAACCTGCAGAAGCTATCGCTTTGTTAAATAGAAACTGGTTTTCGATTATATTGATCGGCATGAACACCGCCCATAGTGACGCCTTGTTCCTATGCGACTATATTCGCCAGAAAAGCCGCGTACCTATCATCCTGATCGGCGGGAGCAATGACTTCCAGCTTGCCCGGAAGGCCCTTTATTATCAAGTGAGTGACTATTTGCCGAACCCCGTCTCGCCTGAAGAGTTAACATCAAGTCTGCAAGCTGTCAAGCAGGACCTTGATTGTGATACTGACAAAAATAAAGCGCTATTATGGACACCGACGGATAAGGATGCCTGTCCCCCTGTCAATATCATCGAGAAAGTAAAGGAATATGTAGATGATGCATTGAATCAAAACATCACATTGAAGCAGATTTCCATTAGCTTGCATTTTAATTGCTCTTACTTGGGCCAAAAATTCAAATATTACGAGAACATGACCTTCAATGAATATTTGCTTCAGCAGCGAATGGAAAAAGCGAAGCTGCTGCTCGAAAATACCGATCTGAAAATTTATGAAATTGCTAACGAGATCGGCTATACGGAGATAGATTGGTTCTACAAAAAGTTTAAATCGTATACCGGTGTAAGCGCTAACGAATACCGGAAAATGTTCTCCATTATTGCGTAACCGCTTTCACCACTCGTGAAATGCATCTATTATTACGCTGCAAATTGTGGGTTCCGAATTTAAAGTGAAGAGCCGAATGCTTAGGAACACAGCATTCGGCTCTTTGAGTTTTTGTTTTCTACGGATTTTTCAGGCCATTTGCCGTCAAGCATTTGTGAGTCAGTCTACTTGCTTTCTGATGGGTAAAGGACGATACGTCCCTCTTCCATCTCCACGCGTACTTTGTTATTGTCTTTAAAGCCGTCCGCGTCTAGGTAACCAGATGGAATCTGAAGCCGTCCCGCCTTGTCGAGCACCGCAAATTCCGTGTGGCTCTCGGCCTCTTGCAGGCTGCTCTCGGCATCCAGCATTGCCAGCTCCTCGGTGTACGATATTTTGCGGATCATTTCCGCGGAAGTTTTGCCATCCCGAATTTGGACAACACGGTCAACCTTCCGCGCAAGTAACGGGTCGTGCGTTACGATAACGATCGTTATACCGATGGATTGATTGAGTGACCGAAACAGATCCAGCACTTGATTGGACGTGTTCGTATCGAGCGAACCCGTCGGCTCGTCGGCGAGAAGCAGCTTCGGATCGTTCGACAGCGCAATCGCGATCGCTACCCGCTGTTGCTCCCCACCGGACAACTCACTAAGCCTGTTATTCATCCGGTGGCCGAGGCCTACTGCCTCCAGCAGCTCCAAAGCGCGCGCTCGCCGACGGTTGCCGTGCAGCAGCATGGGAAGCTCCACATTTGCTAGAGCAGTCAAATAGGGGATGAGGTTACGCGCGTTGTTCTGCCACACGAAGCCGACCGTTTCCCGTTTGTAAGCAACCAGTTCCTTTTCTTTGAATTTCAACAAATCCTTCCCATCAACGAACAATTTGCCGGCCGAAGGTTTATCTAGACCACCAAGCATGTTCAGAAGCGTCGACTTGCCGCTTCCAGAATTTCCTATGATCGCCATCAACTCGCCGTTCTCAACCTGCAAATCAAGGCCTTGCAAGGCAAAAACTTCGAGATCAGCCATTTTATATATTTTGACGAGTCCTTCGCATTCAATCATTTATTACTCCTCTCCCAGCTTCAGCGCTTGTGCAATTCGGATACGCGATAAGCGGTAACCAAGTATCAACAGGCCGACCGTCAGAGTAAACCCGATGATTCCATATAGCTGCAAGTAATCGCTTTGCTGATGGATAATCTCGAAAGGCGGCACCTGATTCTTCGTGGCAAACGACATTTCGAACAACGGCACGAACAGTTCACTGATTGAATTGCCGATAATAACACCGAGGATGACCGCAGCCCCGGAGGTGAATAGCTGTTCGCTGACGAGCATGCCGATAATCTGCGAGAACGAAATACCCATGGCTCGAAGCACGCCATATTGCAGCGTTCTCCCAGAGAGGGTCAGCACCCAGAAAAGAAGAAACCCGAAAAAGCTGATCAGCATCGATATGACGAAGCCAAGCGTCATAACGCCATTGATTGCAAGTCTGAACGGATCGTTCTTGGATTGAATTAGCTCCTGCGTTGCATCATGCAAGCTGGCGATTCTCAGCTTCTTCTCCGCCAATTGATCGTAAATGGTCTGGCTAGATACCCCGTCCTTCAGTTTCAGCCATACTTCATACGGTTCGACTGCCAACCTGTTCTGAATCGTCCCCAGATGGCCCACGATTAAATTAGGCTTTTCGGCTTTGTTGTTATCGCTACTCGACAGCGGATTCCAGCTTGGCCAGTAATCGATAATGCCGTAGACTATGAACTGTGCTTGGTCGAGACCGTCCCAAGAAATGCTTATTGTATCACCAGGCTTCGCTTTCGCCTTCTCTGCAATCGAACGAGATATGAGAACCGCCTTCGGATTCGGCGCCAATAGATTCAAGTAGCCGTTAATCGGATGATCAAGAAGTCCATCCTTCATCCAGGCTGTATGGCCAAAGTCCATCGTGTCAATGCCGAAGATAGTAGTTGTGCCGCTCGAGCCACTGACTGGCGTGACGAAGCGAGCGTTTATTTTCTTGAATACCTTCGCGGTAGCCTCGATGCCTTCCAGCTCTTCAAAAGGTTTGAACGGCGGTTCCGTATATTGGACCCGATTCGAGCTGGCGCTTGCCGTATCAGTCTTTACCTCCGGCGCGGATGACGTATTAGTACTGGGACGTGCGTCGCTCTCCCAGCGGGTTGTAACCGTCATATCAGCGCCAAGAGCATATTGAATCTTGCTCTCCATGTTGTCGTTGATCGTGCGGGCTGCGTTCGCACTGAAGAGCCCAGTCGCAACGGTCATGATCAAGAACAGCTTAATTGTCTGGTATTGCCCTGACGATCGGCTAATTTGCACCAGCGTATTGTATAGCGCAGGCGACCACCACTTGCGGCCCCCCAGGTAGACAAGGCGGATGAACCAAGGATATACCCGCAGCAGCAGCAGGCCGCCGCCGAGTGCGAACAGAGAGGGCATGAGGAACAGCATTGGATCGAGCTGCAGCGAATCCGAATCAAGCCCTAAACGCTGTAAATCCTCCTGCCGCTTGTTAAAGTTGTACAGCAGGTAGACTGATACTCCGACGAGCAGAATGTCAAGACCGGTCTTATGCCAGAACGTAGTCTTGTTCTGCCGGGCGTTATGCTGCTTGTGGCTCACGATGCTGGCTCTCGTCGCTATGAAAGCGGGAATCAAGATTAGGGCAATGGCAGCGGTTACCGCAGCAACCGACACCAAGTAGGCACTGCTTGACAGGCTCACCTCGAGTGCCGAACGTTCAACGAATTCGAGGAAGCCATTCGATGCGCCAAGAAACTTCGTGAACATTATGCCGAGGAAAGGCCCGACTGCTAGAGCGCTAATCCCTAAAAAGAGGCTTTCGAGCGTATAAGCCGCCATGATCTGCAAGCGGCTAGCCCCGCGGCTGCGAAGGACGGATATTTCCGTCTTCTGCCGATCAATGATAAGATTGGCGGCCATAAAGAGATAAAATGCAAGCATCAGCATGACCGGCGAGTAAAGCGACAACATCATGATATCGAGTTTCTCTTGCTTGCCTTGATAAGAGGCGACGGTCGAGATTGCCGGTATATTAACCTCGTCGACTCCAATTCGACCGCGGAAGTAGCGCCGTATGTCCTTGTCTGTCTGGACGAATGGGGCAATCGTGTCAACGGATAAATGTTCATAATCCAGAGCGAAGCGCCAATCCAAGCTGGACAGCTTCGTCTTGCCGCCAATCACAAACTCGCTCTCAAACTGCTCAAAAGGTATGATGAAACCGTCGCTATCCTCGCTTGTCAGGAACGGCAAATACGAGTCGGCTGCAGGATTCGTATCCATAATCCCGACCGGAATAATACGGAATTTTGTTTTATCCGGCGCTTCCGCGATGAGCTCTTCACCGAGGTCGCGTTTTGTTGCGATCAGAAATTTTTGAGTAACCAATGCTTCAATGATGCCGTCGGTACGGACAGCCGGCATATGGCCGTCGATCAGCCGTACGCGTTCCTCCATGCCGGAGAGCGATTTGATGCTGCCTGCCGCCTTCTGCGACTGCTTCTCCTGTTCCGAAGCATCTGCTCCGTACACCTTCATGCGCTGTGTGAAACGCTGCTGGTAGAACGATAAAGCACCGAGTCCCGCACGTTGCGGAATCGTTTGAACGAATCGGTCGGCCCGCTTGATAGCCTCGATTGTCTTCTCATCCATCGTTGTCGCGGATACGGTCGTGGCGATCCGGATATAACCTGGATACACACCTTCCTGAAACTGCACCGATTGAAGTTCCTTTTGCAACGTTCTCTGCAGGATGGCCTCCGAATATAGCGGCATGGAGCTAAACAAGGCCACGCATACTGTAAGGCCAATCCATAGATTCAATTGCAGCCATTTGTTGTTCGCCATCTTGCGGAGGATCATCGTCCATAAGGCCATAAGTACACCCCATCCTTGCGCCCGAAAAAACCGGGACTTCTTTGTTAGTTAGTTGTTCAGAATGACCTGTTGGCCTTCCTCTAGTCCCTTGACTACCTCCGCCTCAGTTGGCGTAATCAGCCCTACCTCTATGTCGACCTCCTTGCGGCGTTCGCCGTCTAATACTTGCACGTAATAGCGTCCCATATAGGAGCGGATCGCTGAGCGCGGCAAAATGATGGCATTTTCGCGCTTTTGGAGCTCAATCATAAGCTCAGCACTGTCTCCGATATTTATGCCATCCGGCTTGTTGTCCATGCTCATGTAGAGGGTCACCGCATTGCGTTCCATCTTACTGTTATTCGCGGTGACAGGCACGTTGGAAGGGGCTTGAAGCACCTTGCCCGTATACGCCGTTCCTTTATATTTCAGGTTAACGGGCATGCCTGCTTCTACTGGATGAACCTCCTTCATGTCCGCGGCCACATACGACAGCTGCATGCGGGATGTATCCGCAATGGTCACAATTGATTGATAAGCATTGACAAAATCCCCCGCATTCATCGTCTCGACAAAGGTTACGGTTCCAGAGATTGACGCGTACAATCTGGATTTCTGAAGACGTGTCTCCATTGACTGCAGCGACATCTTCTCACGCTCCAAATCGATCTCGCGAAGGCGCAGGTCAATCTGACTTGCTTCGGCATCGTACGCTTGCTTGAACAGCAGTTGCGCTCGTTCCAAGTTAAGCCGCTGCAGGCCGACCTGGAGATCGAGATCACCCGTTTCCTGTTCCACGAGCAGGTCGCCTGCTTTCACTTCTTGGCCGACGGTCACGTTGATAGATTTGAGGCGACCTCCAGAATCTTTGAACGACAGATTCTCTGCACTCGAAGATACGAAATGGGCCGTTCCTTTGAGATAGGTTTGAATCATTCCCCGACTTGCCTTCACAATATCCAGTTTTTCCTGTGCCGGCTGCACGAGTGGCGGTTGAAGCGCTTCCTGCTCAACGGGGAGCAGCCCACATCCGGAGAACAGCAGCGTGGCCGCAAGCGCGACGGCCACACAACACGCGTTCGGCAACAGTCTCCTACGTTTATTAATCGTTAGTCGTTTGCGATACAATTTTTCCATCCTCCAATGCGATGACATGATCGACAAGCTCCATAATTCCAGGATCATGCGTCGTCAGAACGACTGTCATGCCGGAATATTTCACAAGCTCGCGGAATACGCGCATAACCTGAATCCCCATCTTGCTATCCAACTCCGCCGTAGGCTCGTCCGCGATGAGCAGCACAGGCTCATGCGCAATAGCGCGGGCAATCGCCACGCGCTGCTGCTCGCCGCCTGACAGCTCTGCCGGTCGATGCTTCATTCTCTCTCGCATGCCGACTCTCTCCAGAGCCTGTTCCGCTGCAGCGCGATTGCCCTTGACCGGGGTACCTGCTACACGGAGGCCAAATTCTACATTCTCGTAAGCGTTCATTAACGGAATCAGCCCGAAAGATTGGAATACCAAGCCGATCTCCTTACGCCTAAAGACGCTTCGGTCCTTCCCGGACATACGTGTAACCTCCCTTCCCCGGAAGAACACTTGCCCTTCCGTCGGCTCGTCGAGTGCGCTAAGCATGTTCAGCAAGGTCGTCTTGCCCGACCCGGATCTGCCTTTGAGCGCAACCATCGATCCCATCGGTATTTCCAAATGAACATCTGACAAGGCGGTGACAGCGGCATTGCCTTTACCGAAAACCCGTTTGAGGCCGATAGCCCTCAATATGGTCTCATTGCTTGCTTCCATCGGTAACTCTACCTTCGTCGACATCGCTAACCTCCTTGTTCATCACATAGTTGCTGCAAATCTAGGCCTGCAGCAGTTATGTGAAACTAAAAGTCGATTGTATTATTCATAATTTTAACGCTTTCATTTCAATAACAGTACCCGTTCGTTTCTTGTTCGTTTACCCTAGAAACGATAGGTTATTGATAATAACTGCCAAATAATGCAGTGTTTCTCTAAAGATAAATAACAGCGCCAGACGGTTGCCCCGGCTGGCGCTGCCTAAGAAAGATTCACTTCATAGCAACTGCTTTACAAGTAGTGAGGCAAGCTATTTACTAAACTGCCAATGGCCGAACGTCATCAGCTTCCGGCCAGCCTTGCCTTTGAACACAAAATACAAGTCATGAATACCTTCGACCCCCTCGACAGATGTTGTCAATTCTATCCACCTGTCTGAATCGTCCGCCTTCGGCATGACGAGCGTTCCGATCAGCTTGCCGTCTGGACGATCTAGGCGAAGCTCCATGATACTGCCCTCGTCTGCACCCGATACCGCTGCGGCAAAAGAAGAAGCACCTTCACCGAAGTCAACCCCAGCTACAGCCGTCCAATCTCCGTTGTCGATGTCTGCAATCACCATTCCAACATCAGGCGTACGCAAGCTGGCCTCGGTAGCTGACTGAACCGTGATTCCCGCGCTCCACGCGAACGTATTCGCTTCTACGCGAGCGAATGGATTGACGTTTTTGATCTGCTTGACTCCTTGCAGATCGGCCGCTATTTCCTGAATGGAGCCATCTCCGTTAAAGTTTACGTGGTTCAAATGCGTCGAACGGTAGCCCCTCGGAACGCCCATTTCTTTGGAAAGCGTCTGTGCGTGGTAAGCCATATACCAATTTTCTTGGAATTGGAACATCGCATGATGGTTATTGCCTCCTACCCCGAAGAAATGTCCTGGATTTTTCAGAATCGTTCCCCGGTATGTCCATGGCCCCATTGGATTGTCGCTGGTCATGTAGGCGATTTCTCCTGCAGGCGGACTGCCTTCCGGACGCGTCCCGCCATAGAAATTAGAGCAATACGTAAAGTAATAAGTGCCTCCGACCTTGTTTATGCCGGCGTCCTCGAACATAAACGGCGCTGGAATAACGACCGCCTTATCAATGACGCTGATCATATCGTCTCCCAATTGCATAACGCGCGCCGTATCAGGCTTCTCGTCCTTGCCTTCCGGGATGCCGCCTCCAAAGTAAATATATGCCTTGCCGTCATTGTCAACGAGAACGGCAGGATCGAATAGCCACGTTACGCTCTCCACTCCTGGCGTCGATCTCGAAATAAGCGGCTTGCCGATTGGATCTGTCCACGGCCCAATTGGGCTATCGCTCGTCAACACACCGATGCCGCTGGCGTTATTAGCAAAATAAAGGAAGAACTTGTCTTGGCCGTTAATGACTTTGTGAGCCGCCGCGGGTGCCCATGATTGCGTTGCCCATTTGGCTTCTCCTTCCGGACCAGAGACGTTAATCACGCCATGGTCTGTCCAGTTCATCAGGTCAGCTGATGAAATAACTGATAGCTTGTTGATGGAGCTGTAGGTGTTATCCTTCACGTTTCCGTCTTTGTCATATTCTAACACGTCATTCGTGTTGTACAGGTAAACACGGTCGCCAAACACAAGCGCGTAAGGATCGGCACCGAACTTATGGGACACGACCGGATTGCCGTTCGGCGGCAGCTTGCCGATTGCACTGGCCGGTGGTTCAAAGCTCAATTGAGCGGAAGCTCCGCTTACGTCATACGAATTTGTTTGGTTGTCTGCTTGGATAATTTCCAAACTGCTTACTTTCAGTTCTTCTTTCATTCTCTCCGTCAGCTCCCTTTTTAACTTTAGTTTGATGGTCACCAGTTCTTTACTTGTATCCCGATTGGCGAACGAAATGGCCGTTCCGTCGGCATTGCCGATCTGAAGCTCCAAGTCGTTCGCCGCTGGCTGAAAGGCGACTCGCGTTGCCGATACGTTGCTGGGACTCGGAATAATGGCTTCAACCTCGAACGCATCAGGAACGCGCAGCTTTGCGTGAATTTGCTTCACTTCAGCACCTTTCGGGAAGTCGTCCATGAGTAACCTGACATTGTATGTATTGCCCTTCTCCTTGCTCAGCTTGATTGCGTCTTCCTTCAGGTAAGCGGACAATACAGCAGGCGTTGTGACGCCCGTTTCGTCGTCACTGAATCGGAAGTAATCGAAATCCACATAGCCTCCGTCTTGTATCGTGGCGTAGTTGAACAACGCGAAGCGATAGCCCATAAAATGCGGGATCGTATACCGCATTTGCAGTTCGCTTCCGAACGCGGTCCAGTCCGTTCCGTTCAGGCTATAGAAAAACTTGGCCTTGTCTGCCTCAAAGTCAAAATCAACCTTCAAGTGAACCTGCTCTTGCTTTAGCTCGGCTCTTGCTTTCTCCCCTCCTTTCTCAGCCATAACGAGGTAGCGCTTGCCGCCCTCTCTCGTTACGCCAATAAACCCGTATTGCTCCTGGAATGCAGCCAATCCGGCGAAGTCGCCGTCAAGCATGCTGCCGGTATCCACCATGATCCATCCGGAGCTTCGAGGCCCTTGGCTTCTTTGCGTCAGCGTATTTCTCGCCTGCTGCAGGTCACCAACGACTCCATCGGTTGTCAGGCGAAGGAAGCCTTTCCGCTCCGTCAAAGACCACTTCGTATGATTTGGGTTATGGTTCCATTGCCATTGTAGTCCGAGAACCGAGCCGTTCGGCATCGCTTCGCCTTTCTCAGCATCTGTCAATGGACTGGCCTTAATTGATACTTGATCGAGGAAGAAATCCATGCGATCGTTGACGGGATCGGGGTTATCCGTCCAGGGTGTTTCGAAGAACAGCTGAATATTATTGAGATTGCCGTCTAACGTGAAAACACCGGATATTTCAGTCCACTCGCTCCGCTTCGCAATCCCTTTGACGAGATTGACGTAATTCGTTTCTCCAGCTGCCGTTATCTTCGCAGTCAGTACAAATTCTTTCGTCTCAGGCCCTTGTGTATAGTTGACTAGGAACTTCGCCTTATAACGTTCGCCTGGTACGAGCCTGCCGGCCATATTTTGCCCGATCCCAGCATACGTAGCGGGACGGTTCGCGATAAACGCGACCTGATTGGCCGCATCGGAAGGATCTCCGACCACGGATATTTGCGCGCCATCCTTCGCTGTCCAATTCATCAGCATGACGTTGAAATCGCCATTCCTGACAAGTTCCTCATCCGAATGGGGATGGAACGGAGAGGCCGATTCAACAGATACTGCAGCGACTTCCGCAGTGCGTTCCTGATAGAACTCGTCACTTCTGGTTAGGGATGACTTTGCCGTGCCAGTGCCTGGCTTCACGATTTGGAGCGGCACTTTGCCTTCGGGGTCGCCATATACCGGCCAACCGTCCTGCCATTGCACGGGCAACAATACCGGAGTTCGTCCTACCGCATCATGATCTTGGAAGAGCATGGCGTACCACTTTCCATCCAGCGTGTCCACCAAACCGCCTTGTGCAACTCCGTTTTGCTTGTAGCCCATCGTGTCGCTTAATGCTAGCCTTCCTTCGTACGGACCGTCGATCCGATCGGAACGGTAGACGAATTGCTTACGTATTTGCCCCTTTTCCCACCAAATCGTGGTGATATAATACTTTCCGTTTATTTTATATGCATGTGCCCCTTCCATCCCCTCTTTGCCGGAGGTTAGGATAACCTTATTCAGACCACTTGGATTGATCGCCTTATAGTCGGAAGTCAATTCCTTAATTGTGAGGTTCTCGATGCCGAAAATGATGTATGCTTTGCCGTCATCGTCGAACAGAAGCGCTGGATCGTGCATATAACCTTCAAATTCCGTCCGTGTCCACTTCCCTTTTGGGTCCTCTGCACAGAAGAGATAGGTTTTTCCGGTATCAAGTGATGCCGTTAGCACATAAAACTTGCCGTCATGATAACGGAGACTGTTCGCCCAAGAACCTTTTCCATAGGCATTCAATCCGCCCTTAAGCTTGTACGCGTCGTTCTCCTCTAGGCGGTCATATGGGTAGCCGATAATATCCCAGTTTACGAGGTCGGTCGATGACATGATCGGCGATCCGGGCATCATATGCATGCTTGTCGTCACCATGTAATACGTATTGCCTACGCGGACGATGTCCGGGTCGGGAGCATCGGCGTATATAATTGGGTTCGTAGCGAGTTCCACCGGCTCTTCCTTCGATTCGGTCCGTTCAATCTGCGATTGGAAGAGGAGGAACATGGCGGTGGCTGTCCCTACAAGAGCGACGGTGAGCCAAAGACGTTTCTTCTTATACGTTTGCAAGACTTTCACCTCTTTCCCTACTACTGTTCATAGTAAAGTCAACCGGATTAGCGAACAACCTGTCTATTTCTTCGTTATTACCTGTCGCATTATAGGTTGTTGATTTGAAAATTCAAGTTAAAAAGGCAAATAGGCTGCCGAATATAGGGCAGCCTTGCGCAAATTCTACTAAAAATTAAGTTGCAGCGAGAGTTTCACGATACTCCTGAGGCGTCATTCCTGTCACCTTCTTGAAGAAGCGTGTGAACGAATGGGCCGCCTCATAGCCGACTGATACAGCAACCTCGCGGACCTTCAGATCTCCGTCCCGAAGCAGCTGTTTCGCTTTTCTTGCCCTGCATGTATCGATATGCTCAGACAAGTTAATACCGCGTTCCTGTTTGAAGAAACGCGACAAATAAGACGGGTTGAAATAGTGGATTTCCGCCAACCGAACCAAAGATATGTCTTCACTTAAATGTTCATCAATGTACTCGCATATCCGGTCGATCACTTGTGAGGTTCTGTCCCGTTCCTCGCTATGCTTGTAAAGGAAGATCGCTTCTGCGGTTTGCTTCAAATAGCAGAACCCATCCTTCATCGATGAATGACCATCCAGTCGCATCAGCTTGTCATGATCATCAATACGACAATGCAAACCTAAACGGTTCAGACAAGCATACAGCATAAGGGCAACCGAATAATACGCTTCGATTGATTTTTGTACATGCTCGTTATGCTGAAGCGCAGAACTCGACAATTGCTCCAATTCGGCGAAAAACTCCTCTGAGCGGCCCGCTTCCAAATGAGCTGCCAGAATTTCAATTTTGCGGCCTGACAGGAATCCCTCTTTGCTTGCCAAATCGTCGATGGTTTCGTCGCGATCCCGCAAGATCATGGAAATGCCGTCACCAATCTTCAGTTGCTGCAATCGTCGCAGTCTCTCGTATTGTTGGGTAGTGGCGATCCATTCGCAGCATGTGCCGCTTATCGTCAGTGAGATATCCAGGCAAAGAGTAGCTTGGCAAACTTCCTGGACAAGTTCAAGTACGCCTTCCATGTACTGGATAAAATCTCCACCTTGCATCTCGTTTCCCTTCGATAACGGCTGAAGAAACCATAATAGGTCGCCGTGCCTGTCAACAATGCCGATGTTGCCCGCATGATCCTTTAAATAGGAATCCCACACCATTCTGGCCGAAGCAAGAAGCTGGCTTCTCTCCGTATATGTTATTCCTTCGGGATACGACAAGCGAGCAAGAACGAGCATGACACTTTTCGTTGGATCCAAACGAATGTTTAGTCTGCTGAATTCTTGTACGATCACGTCTTGCTCCGCGCACAACACGTCACTCTCTTGAAGCAAATGCCTCATGTAATCCCCTTGCGCCATGAATTCATAAGCATACATTTGCTCACGTGATCGCTCCAACAGCTTGCTCTCCATGTTGCAGCGATGAATATCGGATAAAGCTCCCTTCACCGCTTCGGTTACCTTCGCATAACCTTCCGTTTTCAACAGATAACGGACATCCGGCATTTGGAAGGCGCGATAAGCAAAGTCAAATTCACTATGACCAGTCAGGAAAATCACCTTACATCGTGGCCAAAACATCAGAATTTCCTCCGACAGTTCCAAGCCGTTCATCCCAGGCATAGCAATGTCAGTCATGACGATATCGATCCTCGAACGCGACATCCAGCCCAGAGCTTCCTTCGCCGAATAAGCCTTACATACGTCCAACTGATCAGGCATAAGGTTGCTTAACACTTCGTAGAGTCCGTCCGTTATAATTTCCTCGTCATCGACGATTAGCAGTCGGTACATCTCCTTCCGCCTCCTTAAAATGAATTCGAATCGCTACCTGCAAGCCACCTATCTCACTTCTTGACAGAAACAAGCCGCTTCCTTCGCCGTAGGTCAGCATAATCCTGCGATGGATATTAATCATGCCAGTCATTTCATGCGCCTCGTTATTGTTCGCCAATCGATCGTTCAGTGACTCAATCGAGCTCGCATCCATCCTGTTGCCATTATCCTCGACAACAATCAGCGACTCCGAAGCACTGTGTTCAAACGATACGCGGAGAAAGCCTTCCTCCTGCATCTTCTCCAGGCTATGCTCGTAAGCGTTCTCGATGATAGGCTGAATGATGAGTCTCGGCACACGAATTCTTTCCATTTCCTTAGGCAAATCGTCAAACTGGACACTAATGCGCCTAGAAAATCGTAGTTTCTGGATTTCGGTATACATCCGTGCGTGCTTAATTTCTTCGGAAAGCCATACATTCTCTTCACCGTTGCGTGTAATAAAACGGAAATATTCGCCCAACATGTTGGTGAACAGCTCGATTCGGTCTGTATCACCCGTCTTGGCGAGTGAATTAAGGATGAAGAAGCTATTATATAAAAAATGAGGATTGATTTGGGATTGGAGCTGCTTCAACTCCGCTTTCTGCATCATCAGCTTCTGCTTGAAATCCTGATCAATAAGCGTTTGCAATTTATTCAGCATCTTGTTGAACCGATCGTACAAGTAGCCAAATTCATCTTTGCTGCCGTGTTCAATCTGAATATCCAGAGCACCACCTTCCATTCTCCGAAAGTTCTGAACGAGAAGCAGCAACGGTCTATGAACAAGCCTGTAGGTTGAGAAGAAATAGACGACGATCGCAAGAATCGACGTGATCGTGAACAACCAAGCCCATAGATTGAACTTGTTGAGCGGCCTTTTGACCGTTTCTTCAGGCAAATACGTTACGATCGTAAGCCCCAATTGAGCCGATTCGGCTTTGTCGACATGATACGTTCTCCCGTCCGCTTTTAGCAGCAAAGATCGTTCGTCAGACCGGTTCGAAGCTTTCAAATAATCATTCATAATATCAGACGATTGATCATTGCTAAGCAACGTAAACCCTGCCCCTTCCGCGATCAGGAAAGAGCCGCTCTCAGGATATACGCTTAGCTGGTTCAACGATTCCTTAAGCTTCACTGTATCGAGTTCTATCTGCACAATAAAGAGAGGCTCTTCTCCCTTCTTCCCGCCAAACTTGGAGGCGCTGAGATGAAGTGAACCATTTTGCTCGATGAGGCGGCTAGCGGTGCTGCGATCTAAAGCTGAACGAATCTGGTCATACCTATCTTGTTCGAAATCATGTACACCGTTGCCGAACGAGAGCGTTTTTCCAATCGAACGAATGTGAACGTAGATATCCTTCATATATGCACTGCTATTCTTAATCGAAGTAAGCCGATGTAACAAGTAGTCCATGCTTTCCTTCTTCTCGACACTGTCCATCATATTCCACGTAACCGCGATCTTATTGAGCTCTCCTTCCTGGAGCATATCGAACTGCTGAACTTCCAGCCACTCGACCTCGCGGTTCATATCTTCCAGGTAAGACGACAATTGCGCCAGAGTGTTTCTTGAGATGTCGCTGCTTGCATTGTTATAGCTCCAATTATACAAATAAACGCAGAGCAATATGATAGGAAAGATTACGATGAGGTACATAAGCACAAGCCTCAAGAACAGGGAGTGGCGCAATGAATTTACGGGTATCTTGAGCATACTTACACTACTCCTCGCATGCTGATTAATATATGGACAACATAACAGCGCTGGTACGGGATTTTCACATAAGCGTTCATTCGTGACTCTGGCCTTTCTCCGAATACCACTGATTGACTTCGTCCGTCATCTCCGCCCCGCCTAATCGATGCCATTCTTCGACGTAACGATCGAAGTCTTCTACCGGACGGCCGAGAATAATGTTCATGAACGTTTTGTTTTTCAGAGAGTCCAGGATAGATTTTTTCTCAATGATCGCTTCCGTCGGAACGCCTACGAAGCTCTCGTACAATAACTGGTTTTTCTTCTCGTACTGTTCTAGAATCGCGAACGCACCCGAAGGCCCGTAGGTTCGCTCCCATCCCCATCCGGTGATGTCATTTTTCGTTAAATAAGCATTGATGTTTTTTTGGATCGCTTTGGCTTCGTCATGCAGCACGGAAGCATCTCCTGTTCTTCGTGCTTCTTCGAGCTGGCGAAATGCCTCGTAATTTTTCAACAAAGGAGCCGGGGTGACAGGCGAAAGCTGCCAGACCGGGAACGGCGTGCTGTAATACGTCTCGTATTGGGCCGTGACGCCCCAGTTTTTCTCGAGGTGCAAATTGATCAACTTCACGATGGCTTCAGGATGCTCGTACCCCTTCCTTACGGCAAGGAATTGAGAGGTAGCGAATCTTAGCGGCACCTTTGGCAATGTTTCCGTGTTTGACACGATTGGGAAAGCTCGCCAATCCGCATGGGAATCGTTCTCGTAATTCGATTGCACTATGAAAGAACCCCATTGCTCGCCATACATGATGCCAATCTTTCCCTCTGCAATTAAAGCCTTTTCTTTGCGGCCGTCCTTGAATGCAAATTCATTATCGATTTGACCGTCGCGGTACATTCCTTGAAGCACGCTCAGCGCCTTCTTCACTTCCGGCTGAACAGATCCATGCACGAGCTTACCCGATTGGTCTTTAATCCACATATTCGGATATGCGCCAAATCCGGCCATGAAATCCGTCAAACCCATTACGGGGTCCCACAAATATTGAGTAAGCGCCAGACCGAACGTATCATCCTTTCCGTTCCCGTCAGGATCGTTTTTTGTAAACGCTTTCGAAATAGAAAGCAAATCGTCCATCGTCCTCGGTGGCTTCAAGCCTAGCCGATCCAGCCAGTCGGTTCGAATCCATATAAACTGCGCTCCTTCGATCGAAGCAGCCGTTTCCGGTATGGCCATTAGCTTTCCGTCGATCGTTGCCGCTTCGAACGGTCCCGACCCTTCCTGGCTAAGCACTTCTTTCGTGAATGACGCCGCGTATTGCTCATAAGCGTCGGTCAGGTCTTGAATCAAGCCTTCGTTGGCTAGCTGCCGCAGCTGCTGCGCGCTCACTCTAACGATGTCGGGAATATTTCCTGAAGCCAGCGCAGAGCCCAGCTTCTGCTGATAAAGGTCGCGGTTGGCGGTCCAATCGTACTTGATTCGGATCCCCAACACGTCTTCATATAATCGGCTCCAGCGATTATTTTCCAACGTATCACCCGGATAGGTTTTAATCAGATCAAACAAGTCGTCGCTCGTTTCCCGTACCAACGATACCTCGATCGGAGGATTGTATTTGCTTAAACCTGGATCTGAATAAAGCTCCGCTTTTCCCTCGCTCGAATTTGGCTTTACATCCGTGGGTATCCGATCTTCACATGCTGTCAACGTCTGAACAAGCATGAATACGGTAAGCATAAGCTTAACCTTGTTCCATAACTGCTTCCGCACTCCGACAACCCCATTTCACAGTAAAAGAAATACTAGTATATCATACAATTTTCCTTGATCATTCATAAGATATGCAAGATGCATTTCTTGACATCGTTGTCCGATATTTACTTATGTTGTACATGCAGCAGCAACGAACCTACGATGCTAATCCTCGCCGGCTCTCTACTAGTTGCTTATTCTTTGAGGCTTATAGAATCCGTTCCTTCTACGCAGACTCGTCCCAAGGTATCGAAATGATCATGGTTATTTTACAATATTGCCCTAAGCCGAAGAAGGCTGCACCCATAACACACAAAAAAACGCCTAGTTCGGCGTGTTTTGTGTGTTATTGGACGTAACCAAAACCCAGAATGGTAAAGCGTTTTTCTTCGTGGCCAGCCGCCATCTTGATTTCCACGATATGCTCATTAGAGATATGGTCATTTATCAAAATTACGGCATTGCAATGCGTCCAGTTGATTACATGCGGGTCTGCGACCATTAAGTACTGCCCGTCTACGCAAATTTCCGCATTTCCGAAATCGCCGCTTCCTGAGTCCTTGTATACCAATATGAGACGCTTGCACTGGATCGTCATCTTGAAGCTATCACTTCCAGTTTCGGCCGCATGCATCCAGTTATTAGTGAATTGAGGCTTTCCAAAAGGTTCATCATCCATTTCCGCCATTTGCAGATCCGCATCGATATCACCAAAGCTGCCGGGATCTATTCTAGCTATGTCTACATCCCTACTGCGATCCAGCAAATATGTATCGACGAAATCGTTCCCGATGACGGGAGGCTTATCGATCCAAATATCATCCCTGTCTGAGGCGGACTGGTTAGTTTGAGCAAATAAATACCCGATACAATCGGCCATCACCTTATGTCCCGCATTTGTCGGATGATAGATATCATAAAAGTACTGTCTTCTGGAGATAACGTTACCTTCGGCCTTGGTTAAACTGAACTGTTCTACTACAGCATCTTTTACGCTGACCATAGGAAGATCGTAATGCCATCCTACCGGAGAAAGCCGATCTTGAAGGTTCCAGTCGTTTACGAATACACTAAACATTAGAATGACTGCTGGTTCGTTGCCGCCGGCGAGAGCTTTCAATACAAGGCTCTCAAAACAGATTCCTTTCGTTTCGTCGCCTGCGTCATTGACGGCAAACTCCACGATCACGATATCGGGTTCTATGGATTTATCTCTCAGGACATCCCGTTCATAACGGATAATTCCGAGCTCCGAGGGCGTCCCCCCCACTCCTGCTTTAATCAGATGAATATGGTCACCGCCACCTTGGCCGAACATTTCCTTGAAGATGGTATACGACCTATAAGCATAACTTTCCGTGTGAATCGGTTTGGCTCCTGCTCCTTGAGTAATAGAGCCGCCAATATAGGCGATCGTGACTTCCTCGCCTCTTTTCGCTTTCTCGATGGCCGCTTTCAATCTCTTGTTGTTGCCTTTGTTTAAGAGTGATTTGGCAATCATCTCTAAGTAAGCCTTAGACCTGAAATCAACCGGTGGCTCAACCGTGATTTCGGGAACTTGAAACCCTTCATGCAGGTAAAAAATAATGCTTGCCGTCGCCAGTGCGCCCGCATAATCGAATTCAACTGCAAATTTTCCTGGTACATCATCATCCTGAGACCAGTCGCAGTCAGCCAGAGTCAATATCGTTTCAGAGCCGTCAGCCGTACAGGGAATTCTCACTCGAGTACCCGTTTCATATTTGCTCGTTTTTCCCCAATTCTCCATCGAAAAGAAGACATTCAAATCCTCTTTTTCATGCGACTTCACAGATATTCCGATACTATGAACCAACCGGCGAAATCCACTGCAGCTCTTCAGAAGTTCCAGGATATTCTCATCCTTGATACCGCCCGTAAATTTGGCTTTTTCGATTAATTGTTCTCCTTCCAAATAAATCTCTTGGGAGAACTTTTCGTTGGGATTGGCCGTCGCTTCAATAATCGATTCAAACATTATAAAAAATCCGCTGCGGTTCTCAAGCGGATCCTTCGGCGCCATAGGACCTTGGGTGCCAAATTCGTTCATAATTGCGGATTGATTTTCGTTCATTTGGAAATCAGCCTCTTTCGCTGCATTTTAGTTAATTTAGATAAATGTCCATCGCTGGTTCATGCTTGTTAATAGGGAATTGTAATTTATATGATATGTATTCCTTTCACGGAAATTCTGATCGTCAGCCACTGTAATCAAACATTAGCAGTCAATCAACAAAACAACAACCTGTTGAATTATAGTTCATTATCCGGTCCAGTAAGTATAATAGGATTATGATGAAACGCTAATTAACAGAAAAACACGAGTTGTTTGGCTCGGTAAAAAGTTAACGGATAATCTCTACAAATGGAATCATATATAAACGAACAAGACCGAGACCCTTCCAATATCTTGTTCATAGATAGTCTCCTTGGACAAGCAGATTCGCCCATGGTTGTATCATGGATAATACTCTCATTATTTTGAGTGAAGATACTTCTAAATAGGTACCTAATAAAACACCAAATAGAAATCTTAGCTTTTTCCAACTATCGCCAAATTGAGTCTTTTGATGTAGAATAATACACAATTATGTTCAAGAAAATCCCTCTACCGATTGGGAAAAAGGAACGGTTCTTAAATGAAAAAAACGAAAACAGAAATAATCTACGAAATCATTATGATTTCTCTAGCCCTTATTTCAATTAGTTTCATCTGGATCGATGAAGCATCTTTACAAATTATCGACAGGATCATTTGGGTTATATTTTTCCTAGACGTTACGATCAGATTTGTTAGGGCAGAAAACAAATGGCGTTACATAAAGGAAAACCCCTTCGATATAATCGCGATTATCCCTTTAGATTCTATTTTCAGAATCGCGCGTATTGCCCGTTTTTTTAAAATAATTCGTTTAATATCGGTATCTTCTCATTTTTTTGGGCCTGTATTCAAAATTCTTAATACAAACGGTTTGAATAGAGTTTTAACAGTAACATTCGTTCTCTTGTTTATTTCCGCTATTCCAATATGCCTAGTTGAGCCATCCATTCAAACGTATGAAGATGCCCTTTGGTGGGCCTTTGTCACAGCAACAACTGTTGGTTACGGTGATTTATCCCCAGTAACTCCAATAGGCCGTGTTATTGCTATTATATTAATGATTTTCGGAATAGGTTTAATTGGAATGATCACCGGATCAATTGCCACATTTTTTATTAAATCGCAAAAACAATACCCACCAGCAATCCAATATCTTAGTAATGAAATTGATCGATACGAAGAGTGGAGCACAGAGGACATAGAGCGAATCAAAGTCATGTTAGATAGTTTCAAGAGTCTGAAGGATACTGAAAAAGAAATAAGAGTAGAAACAAAATAAACAGAAAACCACGTCCAGAGGTGAACTGCACCCCATTTGTTAGACACCATCTAACAAGTGGGGTGCAGTTCAAGGACGTGGTTGATTTGTTTTATGGGGGTGGAAACTAGGGAAACCGAAGCTTGCATTTGGAGAGAGGTCTGACTAACTTGCAAAACTATGACTTCCGATCGTCACAATGACATCCAAGCTGGACCAAAACGATCCTTTGGAAACATCGGGATTGAAAAAATAGAGCGCATTCTCAACATTATTTTTCCCGTTCAACGCATCCTTGGCGGCACGTAGAGAACTTGCGTTAGGTTTACTTTTGTCCAGTTTGCCGTTATGAGCTGGAGGAAACTGCTTTCCTGAATAAATAACGTCATGTATCGTATCCGGGAAGCTTGCATCCTTCACTCTGTTCAATATAACATTGGCTAAGCCAAGCTGCCCTTCATAAGTTTCATTTCCGGATTCAACCATCGTAATCTTGGCAAGCAGCATTAAATCTGATTGTGTATACGGCTTTGCTGCTTTATTAAAAATCGAAGGAATAACCACTTTCAACTTCGTTCCCGGCTTGATCGTCGCCTTGCCATCCAATCCGTTCCGCTTCAATAGCTCGGATTTGCTGCTTCCAAATGCCTTGCTAATCTCATCCAATCCATACTCTTCCGTTATTATAGCTGGCTGCACTCTTGTTAGTTCGACAATGCCTGATTCTGGATTATATGTAACGTTTGCATGCATCATTTCCGACAATTGGCGCAGTGGTACATATAGCCTGCCGTTCATTAAGACCGGAACCGCTTCCATCTGGTAGCGGCCTTCGTTGAAATATACAACCGGTACGCCATTTCCAAGCACGATGTGATCGTTGAATGCCGTATGTATCGTTACTTCTTCATTTACATTATCCCAGCTTGCCTTCGCACCTAATATTTCAGCAATCCGAGCCACTGGCACATACAATCTACCATCCAGCGTATAAACTGGATCCGTTATCTTCACAATTTCACCATTTAGTTTTAGTGTCTCTCCATTCGCAATCGCAGGTTCCCCTGCGGAAACGCTGGACATCGGAACGATACAAAGCAGCAACAACCCTAAAATAACTGCCATAATACATGTTCTGATCTGCATTCCTTCTTTAACCATATGTACCTCCAAGTAAATTAAGTTGGTGTAAAATACCAACGTTCACCTTCTGCGAAAAATTATAACACAGCTAATTGCACTTGTAGGATTAACATTTTCACAGAATTATTCAAACACGCTTTCTTTTTCCCTTTCATTAAGGTCATTACTTAACAATTAACGTTGAAGAAATCGCAATTGTATCAAAACCGTATATAACAAAAAGAACGGCACATTGCCGTTCTTAAATGGAGATATTGGTTTAATCAAGAATTGGACGAACCCACCGCATATAATAAACCAACCCTATGCCCAGCACCACCGCAGTGAAGAGGAAGGGCATCTGATAATCTGCGCCAGCCAATATTAATCCCGCAAAATAAGTTGTGATAGAAGAACCAACACTGCGGAACACTGACCGCATACCCGCGAAGAGGTTCCTCTCCTTTTCTTTTAGTGCAGACATTAACTGGCTGTCCACTAAATTGGAGAGCATTGTCGCTCCGCCCCCGCGAATCAGGAACAATATCATAAACATCCAAACCGGCATTACCCAGAAGAGAGCGGTGAAGAGCACTATATTGATGATAAAAACAGAAATAATAGCATGATGCTGGCCGAATCGCTCCATCATATATGGGGTCAGCAAGGAACTCACGAAGAGGACTATACCTGCTACAGCGAGCAGCAGGGAAACGTTATCGTCAAGCCAACCCAACCGGTATTTGACGATGACATTTAAGAATGACCCCGTAATAGCGAGCGCACCTCCAAGTAGAGCCATGAACACTGAGAACAGCCACAGCTTAGAGCTTGGCAGCTTCAGCTTCCAACGGGGCAAGCTTTCTCGGCTTCGGATTGCTCCTTGACTGTTTTCTTTCAGAGTGATGCTGCTCTCCGCAGGTAGTATTAGGCCACGGATAACCCCATGTATAACAAGCACCAGACCAGCTAAAAGAAGAGCAGTCCGATAGCCTTCTCCCTCCCCTGCTCCGCTAGGAAGATATCCTGCGATTAAGGTTCCTGCTCCTGTGAAGGCTGTAAAGACTGCGAACATGAGTGAGAATGCACGCATCTCTTCCTTGCGTGAAGAGCAATAATGGAAGAGAAGCTGTACCTCTGTTGTCTCCACTAGCGTCAATCCGATCGAGACAAGAACTTGTGCCAAGTAGAAATAAACAATTTCTCCACTGAGCGCATACAAAATATTGCCTGCTGCAACAAACAGAATGCCAATAGTCAGCAGCTTTTTGCGACCTAATCGATTGGCAAGCAAGGATACAGGAATGGCTAATATCCCCATAATTAATATACCTACAGATACCAATGCCCCGATCTGGTCTTCTTTTAATCCTTTGGACAATAAATGTAAATTGAGAACGAGTGCATACAGGCCGATTCCGATCCCGTATAATGCTTCGGTCATTAAGAAGCGGCGAACACCCACGGGCAGACGCAGTAAATCCTTTAAATAATCGGACATCTCCTACTCCTTTCTTTGATCAGGAATAAGGCTGAAAGGCCCCTCACGGAGCCTTTCAGTAGCATTATTCATCAAGAATATCAGATTCATTCAGTATAGCTTGTGCATTAAGCATGGTTAGTTCCCCTCTTGTTGTAGGTGCTTCGCTTCCCATTTCATCTGATGACTGAGCCGCTCTGGAGCTGCATCTTCGGAAAGATAGGGCTTTAGCAGCAGACGGAAACGGAATTCCTCTGACGTAACGGTGTTGTCTGGCGATTGAGCAGGCCCACAGCTATTGCTGCCAAGACCATTCTGGCGGTAATCCAAATTGAGCGTGATGAAATCCCGCGGAACTAGATCACTCGCATGCTTGGCTGCTTCTAAGTCAGCATCTGTATAACGTCGAGCACTGAATTCAAGCGTAGGCGCACCTGCAGCTAGCAGCCCAATACCGCTGCCATCTGTGATGGATACCCATCGAACATCTGTACGATTTCCGTTCTCTTGCGGATAGATATATGGAGTAAAAAGTTCATCAACCGATTTGCTATATACACCAAATCTTCCTGCTTCCTTGCTGTCGGAATAATTCTCTCCCGGACCGCGGCCATACCATTTAACAGCATTCATATCAGAAGGTATTTCCATTTGAAGTCCAATTTTAGGAATCATAGCAGGCGGCTTGCCTTCTGGTACGCCGTGCACATCGATAGTCATTAGACCGGATCCTGTTATGGTGTAAATCGTTTCACAGCGGAAGCCCCAATCGTAAACTGGTGGAGCAATACGGGAGGTCCATCTAATCTGAATCGTCCCTTCATCCAATCGCTCCCAGCGGCATGTATCGATTCGTTCCGTCAGTTTATCGAGATGCGCCTTGCGCCAATCAGGCAGGACATACATATCATTGTCAATCGGCGCTCGCCAGAAGTTGAGACGCGGTCCTTTGTTCAACAGCTCTTGACCGTTTATTCGGAGTGAGCTGATCCCCGATTGCCGAGAATCGAAAGCCACATTGAAATAATCGTTCTCTAGGACGATCCGTCGCCCTTCCTCCGTGCAGGATAAGCTTTGAATAGGCAGATTAGCGGCTGCCGGAGTAAATCCTTCATCGGCGGCGTTATCCCCATGGATACTTGTGCTGCTCTGCTCATTCCCCACAGCTTCAAGAGCAAGCTGCGCCCATGCGATTTCATGCCCACGCTCTCCCCAAATGCAAGTAGCTGCAAGCGAAAAGCCGATATTCAGCCAACGCTCCGCCCCCTCCACCAAAAGGGTCAGCTGCGAATCATTTCCAGTAGGAACGAACACCTCTTCACTTTCACCTGGGCCTATCCGAGGCAGCAGCAGTACTCCGCTTTGGACAGTCCGTCCATCTACGGTCACGCTCCAATCTGCATAGAGGTGATCAAGCGTTATAAAGTCATAACGATTGGTGATTCGGATGCGATCATTATTTATATACTCGACCCTGACAGGCTCGATAATCTTCTTATATTCAATAAGTCCAGGAGATGGCGTTCGATCCGGACGAACAAGACCATCAATAACAAAATTGCTGTTGTTCGGAACATCGCCATAATCTCCACCATAAGCGTAATCGTCTTTGCCATCGGCTGTTTTCCTGCGAATACCATGATCGATCCATTCCCAGACGAAGCCGCCCTGCAATCTTCGATAAGCGTCAAAGGTGTCGAAATAGAGCCTCAGCCCACCTGGGCCATTCCCCATCGCATGAGCGAATTCACATAGAATATGCGGTTTAGGGTGTTCAACCATCTGGCCAAAGCCTTCCATCTTCTCCACGGAGGAATACATCGTGCTCACAATGTCACACACTTCCGCTTCGCGATCTTCTTCATAATGAATAAGACGGGTTGGATCGTTCTGTTTGCACCATTCCGACATCGCCCGGAAGTTGCAGCCAAAGCCGGACTCGTTGCCAAGCGACCAGAACAGTATGGAAGGATGATTCTTATCACGCTCTACCATACGGCGAACCCGGTCCACATACGCCTCCTGCCAGGCAGGGTCATTACTTAGCTTGGAAATATTACCCAAAAGCTCAAAGCCATGTGTCTCCAAATCCGTTTCTTCCATGACATACAAGCCATATTCATCACAAACATCATAGAACCGCGGATCATTCGGATAATGTGCCGTTCTGACCGCATTAATGTTATGCTGCTTCATCATTTTTACGTCTTGGATCATCGTCGAAAGCGTGACAGTTCGTCCCGTATCGGGGTGATGATCATGCCGATTTACGCCTTTGAGTAAAATCGCTTTGCCATTCACTAGGAATTGGCCGTTCTTTACTTCTATCTTGCGGAAGCCAACTCTTTGGGCAACTGTCTCGACCACTTTAGAATTCTGATCCGCTATACGAATCACTAGATGATACAAAGCAGGCGCTTCTGCACTCCAGAGTGCAGGCTTCACGACTGGAATCGCGAACGAAGCAACGGAAGTCTGATCATCAGCAGCGGCGATTCCATTCACCACAGAAGAAACAAGTGCGCCTTCTTGATCTAGCAGGTCCAGACGCACTTCTCCTCGCAAGTCCTCTCCACTCAGCTCTACCTCTACAGAAAGCGTGGCATCGCAATATTCGTTATCCAGCTCCGTAACGATCCGGTAGTCCACAATACGGACCGATGATGGCTCCGAAATCAAATAAACATCCCGGAAAATGCCGCTCATATACCACATATCCTGATCTTCCAAGTAGGTGCCGTCCGACCATTGGTAAACGCGGACAGCCATACGGTTGATCCCCGGCTTTATATAAGGAGTCAAATCAAACTCCGATGTCAAACGGCTTCCTTGGCTGTACCCGACGAATGTCCCGTTTAGCCACACATGAAAAGCACTATCTACTCCATCGAACTTGACAGCAATCTTTCTTCCATCCCAATGTTCCGGAAGCTCAAATTCCCGTATATAGCTGCCTGTCGGATTATCATTAGGCACATGAGGCGGATCGACAGGAAATGGATAATATAAGTCCGTATAATGTGGATTTCCGTAGCCTTTCAGCTGCCAATGACTTGGAACCTGAATTTCATACCAACTGGATGCATCATATTTCTCTTCATAAAATCCGTCCGGTGCCCACTCAGGCCCCTTCGAATAATGAAACTTCCAACTGCCATTCAGTGAGCGGAACCAAGGGGAGCTCCCTCGGTCATAGCTCAGAGCTCCAGCACGATCGGAATACGGGACGAAGTATGCCCGGCTTCTCGCTCGGCCACGCTCCAGCACGGCAAGGTTATCCCAATCGCGTTCTACTTTCTCGTTTCGCATAGCTGCTTCTCCTCTCAAATCTCTATCTCTCTACCTATCCCTTAATCCCCGTACCCGCTATTCCACCAACAATATAACGCTGTGCAAAGAAGAATACAGCGAGCGGAGGAATCGAGATTAGACAGGTAATCGCCATAATGGACTGCATATCGACACCGAACATGCCTTTGAACTGCGATAATCCGAGCGTCAGTGTGTACTTCGTCTGATCATTAAGGAAAATCAGCGGTCCCAGATAATCGTTCCAGCAGCTCATTATTTGAAACACGCCGACTAATATGAGCGAAGGTCCCATGAGCGGAGCAATGATCCGCACAAGAATGCCAAACTTACTGGCTCCGTCAATAGTTGCGGCTTCATCTAATTCACGTGGAATCGTCAGAATAAACTGCCTCAGCAGGAAGATGAAGTAAGCCGAACCGAACCACGATGGAACGATAAGCGGTTTGAGCGTATTAATCCATCCCAAATAGTTAAACTCCATATACTGCGGAATCATCGTTACTTCCCAAGGTACCATCATCGTCGCTAGTACGACGAGAAATAGCAGATTGCGTCCCCTAAATTCAAATCTCGCGAACCCGTATGCTACGAGGGTACAGGATATCAACTGACCAATCGTAGACAAGGCCGTCACGATGACCGTATTTTTCAGAAATAAGTTAAAGGGCTGAATCGTCCAGGCATTAGCAAAGTTGCTGAATTGCCATTCAGAAGGAATCCATTTGGGCGGAAAAAGATAGAGCTCTGATTGCGACTTGAGAGCTGTCGTCACTGCCCAAAATAGTGGAGCAGCGAACAACAGCGAGCAGAAGATCAGTAGGGCATAAACGATGATTCGTTTCATGCAGATCTCCCCCTTCTAACAGACTTGGATTTCTTCTCCGGCTTGCGCTTCATTTCGCCTTCATAGAACACCCAAGCCTCTGAAGACTTAAATACAAGGAAGGTTAATGTGAGCACAATAAGGAACATGAACCATGCATTTGCTGCAGAGTAGCCCATTTTGAAAAACTTGAACGCATTCTCATACATATACATCGCGTAGAAGTACGTAGATTTCATAGGGCCGCCACCAGTGAGCAGTAACGCGAGAGTCAGCTGTTGGAAGGCAGCAATAATTGAAGTAATAAGGTTGAATAAAATCGTCGGGCTAAGCATCGGAATCGTAACGCTGATGAACTGCCTGATCTTACCCGCTCCATCAATCGAAGCCGATTCGTAGAGATCCTTAGGTATCCCCTTGAGCCCTGCGAGAAAGACGAGCATCATTGAGCCTTGTCCCCATAAACTTGCAACAACCATTGCTACCAGTGACCAATGCTTATCATTCAACCAGTCCGGTCCTTGTACACCGATGATCGACAGGAAATAATTCAATATACCGTAATCACCGCTGTACACCCAAGACCAGATCATAGCCAAAGCAACGCCCGAGATGACAGAAGGCAGGTAGAAGGCTGTTCGAAAAATAGCATTGCCCCGTGTCTTCTGATTGAGCAGAATCGCAAGTCCCAACCCAACTGCAATATTGAGCGGAACAAACAGAGCGGCGAACTTAAGCGTGACTCCGAATGACTTCCAGAACAATGGATCGTCGGTAAACATTTCCACATAATTGCCTAATCCAATAAAATGCACCTTGCCCACGATTGGCCAGTCAAACAATGAGATGATAAGTGAGAACAACAATGGCCCTAAAGTGAACACAAGGAATCCGAAGATCCACGGGAAAATGAAGAGGTAGGGCGCAGCCCCAACCCATCTGCGGTTCCTTCTTGGCCCTAGGCTGGCCGATTGTTTCCCTGCTGTCTGCGGGTAGGTATGAGCCATATCCTAACCTTCCTTCTGATGCTGTAATTTTATTTCAAATAACGTTCGCTTTCCTTGACGGCTTGATTCAGTACATCCTGTGCATTACTGCCATGAACAACGGCTTCTACTGCCGCGGAAAGCTGTCTATTTACTTCATTCCACTTCGAATTAAGCAGAAAGGCAGGTGTATTGTCAGAACGCTCCAGCATCGTATAATACGGCTTGTACAGAGGATCTTGATCCTTCTTGAGCTCCTTCACGACGCTTTCCCTTACTGGCAGATCTGCTACGCGCATCTTGATCGCTTCATTGGATACATAATATTTGATAAATTCCCAAGCCAGATCCTTATTTTCGGAATCCTTGGCAATGGACAGCGCAGATTCTGCAACAACGCCTTTAACTGGCTTGCCTGGGAAGGCTGGCATCTCCACGGTGCCTACATCTATGCCTGCTTGTCTGAAAGATTCGAGTGGCCAGATGCCGCTCTCCCACATGGCGATTTTGCCGCCTTTGAAAATATCCTCTCCGCTTTGCTGACCTTTGCCGCCTGCAAGCACGGCAGAGCCGTTCTTCACCATGTCGCCAAACATTTGAATCGTGTCTGCGGTTTCATTGCTGTTCATGAAGCCATTAATCGTTTTGCCGTCATCTGAGATATAAGAGCCGCCGTTACTCCATACAAACCCCTGCAGATCATACGTGTCGTTATCAGCCCGAACACCGAAGCCATACTGCTTCTTTGCTTTATCTGTCAGTTGCTTGGAGATGGATTGGAAGTCATCCCATGTCCACCCATCCTTCGGATAAGGGATCTTCGCATCATCAAACATTTTCTTGTTGTAGTACACAACGCGAGTCGTGAATCCTGCTGGAATACCATAGAGGTTTTCGTCAATTGTCGCGTAATTGAACAAGCCGCTGTAGAAATCATCCTTGTTCAGGTCCTTGTCTCCGTCTGCGTAGCTGTTAAGCGGCTGAAGTGACTGGTGATAGGTTGGAAAATCCCACATATACATGACATCGGGAGGATTCGCAGCTCCGAAGCCAGCAGCCAGCTTCTGGTCAAATCCGTCCGCGTAAGCCTCTACCTGAACCTTCGTGCCAGGATGGTTGGCTTCGAATTTCTTAGCGATATCCTGCTCAATCTTGAGCGCATCTCCAGTATCCCATGTGGCAAATCGAAGCGTTTTCACTTCTGCAGAACCATTACCACTCTCGGGCTGCGTCGTCGTGCCATTTGCACTTTCGTTATTACCCATGCATGCGCTAAGCATTGTCATTGTCAAAGCAGTCGTAAGAACAATAAGAGAAATTTTCTTCTTCATTCTGGCAGCTCCCCTATCCGTGTGTGGTATTTCATATTTGAACTGCTCTCATCATAACTAAAATGAAAGCGGTTCAAAACCGTTTACTATTCGAACATTTGTGTGTTTTTGTTCGATTCACTTGGGCAGGTGTACATCTGTTAGGAGCGTATCGTTTTTTTGTTGGGCACGGTAGTGGCTAGGTGTTTGCCCCGTACAACGCTTGAACCATTTACTGAAATATTTGCTGTCGCCAAGTCCCGTACGCTCGGCAATATCCTGCATCGTAAGGGTCGTATCTTTCAATAACACATAGGCTAGTTTGAGTTTTCGTTTATATTGAAAGGCTACGAAACTATCGCCCACTGCTTTCTTGAACAGGATTGAGAAATGGCTGCGGCTGAGGCCGACCTGCCTTGCTACATCGCTGACCGACCATTCCGCAGCCGGGTTATCATGCAGCAGTTTTACTGCTCGCCAAATGGCATCCGGCCAATCCACCGCAGATACGCTGTGGATTTTCTCCAGTTCGGCTTCTTGATGCAGCGCTGACCATGCTTGAAGCCGTTCATCCGCATGTAAGAGCGGCCCTCTTCTGGCCCATTGCAGCTTCGCACTCTTGCTCTTTTGTTCCACCAGCAGCATGTCCACGGCATTCAACTCAGACTTTGGTACGATACAATAGCATCGATCCTGCCCATAAGGAATAATAGCCCCTTCACAGAACCTCCGGTCCTCGTATGCTGCTTCCTTTAATAGATCCAGCCAGGATGACTCGCAGCCTGAAGTCTTGACCAGATAGATATAGACAGGCTCACCATGGAAATACCACTCCTCTCGAGTACGCTTCTCCATTTCGCCAACAAATTTATCGTTATGTCCATTCAGCCAAGCATATAACAAGGTACTAAGCCGCTCTCCCTGATCGCTGGCGTTTTCCATAGTCACCTTAGATTCCGAAGCTGCCAATAGCTCGCTTTGAAACTTCTCCAACATACCTTCCAGCTCTTCATCCTCGAAGGCCGTTTTGAGCAAATAGCCAGATGCGCCCAGTTTCATTCCCTGCTGAGCGTATTCAAAATCCCGGTGGCAGCTGAGCAGAATAATTTTTGTATTAGGCGCCGTCTCCTTTACTTTGCGTGACAATTCGATGCCATCCATCTCAGGCATAACAATATCCGTAATAACGACCTCAGGCCGATGCTCAAGGAAGGCTTCCCATGCTTTGCGGCCGTTCGGAGCATCCGCGACCACTTCCATTCCATATTTATCCCATGGGACGGTCGACCGGAGTCCCTTACGGACTATGCTTTCGTCGTCTGCAATTAACACCTTAATTGTCTTGGTTGTTTCCATTCAGGTTCTCCTCCTTCTTAGGCCATTCGATGATGATCGTAGTCCCTTCACCTTGAATCGATTGTACGGTTAACCCATACTGCAGTCCAAAGTGCAGCTTGAATTTCTGATCGGCATTTTGTACTCCGAGTCCTCCCCTGCCCTTGCGCTTCGTCATATTCGGCAGCAATAGAAGCCTCAGCTTCTCTGCAGGAATGCCAGCCCCGTTATCTGAAAGCGTAAGCAGTAGATGATTGCCTGATTCCCTTACAGTTAAATGGATCACACCTTTACCATCCTCGAAGCCGTGGAAAAATATATTCTCGAATAACGGCTGCAGCGTCATACGGGGAATCAGATAGCGTTTCAACTGCTCATCGCATTCGAGCTTATATTCGAACATGGCACCATAGCGAATTTCCTGGATTTTTAGAAAATGCTCAATCATGCGCAGCTCACGCTCAATAGGGATCAGCTCATGTGAAATATCCAAATTGCCTTCAAGCACCATAGTAAGGTGGTACAGCATCTGACGAATATCTTCCGCTCCTTGCAATCTCGCCTTCCATTGTATCGAATTGAGCGTGTTGAACAGTAGATGGGGATTTATTTGATAATGGAAGGCCTTGAGCTCCGCATCCTTCTTTAGCCGCTCGCTCCGTTCAACCTCGCCAATTAACGACTGTATACCGCTCACCATACTATTAAAGCTTGTATCCAAACTGCTCAGCTCATCCTTGGATTCAACCAGCGTCCTCGTATGCAGCTTGCCGAAGCTTACTTTCTGCATCGCATCCTTAAGACGGCGAATACGTGCGGTAAACCGGGAAGAGAACAAGTACGCTAGTACAAAGGCCAGCAGACAGGAAGCAATAGCGACGATAATGGTATTCGACCTTATAATGCCGGAAGAGTGGTAGAACGAAGTAGCCGGCAATCTCGCCTCGATGCTCCACCCATTAACAGCAATCGTTTTATTCCATACGATATCACTCTCTTTTGAATGGAAGGCGGCTGCCGTTTCATAGATAACCCTTCCCTGTGGATCGTCTATTTGGAGATGAGCCTTCGTATCATTCTCGAACAGCTGGAACATATGAAGCAGATCTTCGGCATTTTCTTCAATTAGAATTTTACTTCCTTGCAGCGCTCCGTAAGGGCTATTAACCGGAACAGCCAAGCCAAGCATCGAAATCCCGTTCGTAATCGTGTCATTCATACCGTGATTCTGAGGGTAAAAACCTAGCCAATGCTTACCAGAATACGAATTCTGCATCGCTTGCCATGCGGGAATAAGGCTGAGCTTGGATACATCGAGATTATTTTCCCCATAATAATAGCCGGAACGCGTAATGATATAGATACCAATTGTTCGATCTGATTTAAGCGCTTTCAGGAGCGCTTCGAAATCATTCTTGGCCATAATATCTTTATACGTAGTAGGTACCTGATCCCCTAAATCAACCCGTGCAGGATCAAGTAAATAAGAATAAATCGTTTCCGTAGTCTGATTCATTCGGTTCAAATAAGAGCTCGTTTGCTGTTCTAATTGAGCCACGGCATTCTCTCCATATTTGCCAAACTGAGAATTAATGACCTTCGCAGATTGGTAATAAGACAAGGCTCCAAGCGAGAGCAGCGGAATAATCGTCACAATGAGAAAACAGAAGAGCAGCTTGGTTCGTATGCTCCGGTAAGACCCAGACAAAAGACGGTTGTAGATTTGATTAAGTAAATGATTCATCTTGGTTGCGTCCTCCGTCCTCTACAAAAGAATACATGAAGTGTAGCATGGACCACTTTGGCCGAACAATGTAACGTAAACCCAGTACAGCAGGAAATTTTCTGAATTGCAGCTTCACCTATAACCAAGGAGATCGATTCCCCTGAACGTCAAAAGCACCTCCCCTCCGCCCGTTTATGGCATTGTGGGAAGTGCAGAAATTCATTAAGTTTAATACTCATTACCTAGAATAAGGAATACGCTCGACGTCCATGTGAAAGCTCGATCCCGTAAGCCTTGCCCCGTAATCGCGTCGAAATTCTCAGCCATTCCACTTCGATCCAGCATTGTGCAGAACCTGTATGAGACCGTCTCCGCAAGCTCACGATCTCCTGCTCTAGCGACACCTTCAACAAGTATCATTGTCGAGGGTGCCCAGATAGGACCTCGCCAATAGCCATCGGGATTATAGAAGGGACTATTCACACTCTCTGTCGCCCATCCATTAGTAGTTAAGAATCTGCTCTCATCCCTCAGCCCTTGCAGCAGCGCAGTACGGATATGCTCAGGCAGACGTTTGCCTAATAGAATGGGAACGAACAAGAGCAGGCTGTCTCCTTCGGAAGCCTCATGCGTACCGGATCGGCAGGCCGTAAATCGGCCATTTTTCCAGAAATGGCTGATCATCTTTTCCAGTGTGCCCTCAGCAAGCTGTCGCCATTCGATTGCCTCTTCCAAATGTCCAAGGCGCTTCGCAATCTCAGCTAAAATCTCTGCTTGTAGAATAAGAAAAGCTGCTAAATCAGGGCTCTCTACTGGAATGCCATTGTTGAACGCTGTGCTGTTATCCCAGCCGGAATCGTTGCCATGATTGTACTGCGGAATGCCGTCTCCATCACCATCGCGGTAATGGAACCACCACTTTGTCCATTTGGACAGAGGCCCATAAACCTCCCGAAGCTGCTCCTCTTTGATAAAGTCCGTTCGTTCCATCATCCATGCAAGCGTCCATCCATGAATGGGCGGTTTGTTGCAATTCCACAGCTCATACTTATCGTTGATGAAATCTGGGATTAGTCCGCTCTCATCCTGCCGGTCAAAAAATATCATAAACTGATCCCATGCCAGCTTCGGATCATGGCGAACAAGCGCCATTGCATTAAAGCAGTGATCCCAGCTCCAAATATTCGTCATCCAGTTTTTCGACATATACATCGCAGGACGAGTGAGACAGCCCTCTGCTGGAACGAGGCAGGACCACGTAATATAGGCGGCAAGCGCTCGGCTTTCTTCCCAGCGTTGTGGCAATGGTAAGCTGTGATCCAGCCACTCATGAAACTCTTCCTTCACTTGCTTAACGATATCGTCAAACGGTTCCCAAGCAGCCCGCGGCTCCCAAACTGTCCGGAATTGTTCAATAGCAAATTCTGAGTTACCCGATTTATTGTCTGGTACGAAATCTGCGATAACATAAGAGCTTTTGATTTTGTCCCATGGCACTTCCATCCGCAGTTCTCCAACAAGTGCAGTAAGCATGAACCTGCATTCATGGGTGAAACTGTTCACTTCCCAACTGCTAGGCGCTGCTTGATACGCGTAATCATAAGCGGCCGTTCGGAAGGTCAAGCGAATTCCGCAGCCGTTCGTCCGAACACGGAATGTCCGGCTGTCAGAGATACAGATCTCAGCCGTCAAGCCAAGTTCTGATTTCAGCTGGATCCGTTCGGGGGAAGCTTCTGACTGGAACGGTACAGCTTGGCCGCTTTCATCCAGCATATCGATATGAAATGCCTCGCCGAATTTATCATCGCCACCACGCACGGTACGCATATACAGGCCTTGTTGTCTATCTTGGGCTTCGGGCAGAATTGAGATCGCTAGGAACGATTCTCTTCGGCTGAAGGGTACTATGCTCAAGTCAAAGTTCATATATAATCTCCTTCACGGAATAGTATGCGCTTTCATTTTCATTGTACCGAAAGGAGTGATGAGGAAGAACCGACAGTTGTTTCTGAAGGGTAGGTAATTTGTTTCGTAAGGGACTTTATTTAAAGGAGAGGGGTGCTTTTGTTCGATGAATACTGCTAATTTGTTCGATTCTTCACATCTGAGATTGGAGATGCCCTATGCTGCCATTGTATAGTACCGAACTCCTGCCTTCTTTTCCATTTAGATAGCGGCTGACTGTGTCATAGAAAAACTGCACCTCCGATTGTTAGTTGTATCTAACCATTGAAGGTGCAGTTTAGAAGAAGTGGATTGAATATGTGGTTTGGTGGAGCTCCTTAGAATTCGCTTCTTAATCTAATCTTTAACTCAATCCATATTTAACTGCTGCCCGGCACAACGTCCGGATTCACAAGCGGTTTCCAGCTGGGATAAGCTTTCCCAGCTTCCCTTAGTACCAGTAATCCAATTAATAAGGACACAATGCCAATAATGATCAGCAGTGCCCCGAGCTCCTGACTGTAAGCTGTCAGCGCTCCATCCCGAAAAGCCATCCCGCGTATGAGGCGGTTAAGCCAGTTCATAGGTAATACCCATGCAAAAATTTGAAAGGGCTCTGGAAACGCAAGCGGAGTCAGTTGAATTCCAGTAGCAAGAAACGACGGATACAATACGAAATTGGTTCGTAAATTGACTTTGGACAGATCTTTGGCGGAATAACCGATCAACAGGCCCATGAGTGACAAAGCAAAGGCATAAACAAGCAGTGGAATGATAAAAAGATAAGGCTCCGCTTCAAACCGCATTCCCCCCACCTGCTTTAATAATCCATAGCATAGGAGCAGCGAAAGGGAGGTCAAGACAGCGTAAGGCACACTACGAATCCAAAGCTGCAAAGGCGACTTTCCATTTACAAAGAGCTTCCCTTCCTGTCGCAGACGAGGTGCAATTGAGCCTGCTGCGCTTGTTGTAATCATCAAAACTACAATATTCACAAATCCAAGCACCATAAAGCCGACATAACTTGTGGTCGGATTAAACAGCATCCGCTGCTGAAGGGATAACGGAGAAACAAGCCCTTTAGCTATTTCGGCATCCATCCCATTGTGGGCCAAACGGGTCATAGAAAGGGTCATATTTTCTGTTAGAATAATTTCCTGAATCGCGGTTCGGATGCCGGTTAGCCCTGAGGGCATCGTGTTGTCCATCAAGATGCCAATATTTGTTGATAGCCCCTGCTGCTGACGCAGCTCTAACTGCTTCGGCAGCATGATAACCGCTACAGCCTGCTCATTTGCCAGCAATATTTCTGGGCTTAGGCGGCTGGCGTACACATTTGTAACGTTCATATTTGGGGAAGCATTGATTTTCGAGATCAGCTGCCTTGAATATGAGCTGTGATCCTCATCAATGACAACAACAGGCGATTCGCTAATTTGGTTGTGCGAAAACATTAGTCCAAAAAATATGGCCGCGATAACCGGACCGATAAAGACCAAACGAAAATACTTACTGCTCGATACATACTTCCACTCATCAATCAGTGAGTTCATCAAGCTTCACCTCCGCTGTCATACCTGGAAGCAAATCAGCATTCGAATCCATAGCTATTCGGACAAGAAACATACTAAGATCTGCTTGCCCTTTTTCACGTGTCATTCGCAAGCTTGCAAATTGAGGGGCGGCTGAGATCGAAGTAACCAGACCAGTCACCTGTGTTGGGTGATTCAAATATGGAAAATGAACACCAATGCTTTGATTAACCTCAAGCTTTTGAATTTCACTTTCCTGTATGTAGAGGTCAGTATAATAGTTGTTTTTTTGCAGAACCGCCATCGGCGCTCCTTGCTGTACTAGATCCCCCGGTTTTACAACAATCCTGTTGATCAATCCATCATGCGGCGAGAGTACATTCCATTCTCCTTCTTCAGCTGACTTAACTTTGAATAGCACATCTCCTTGTTTCATAGAATCGCCTACAGCCCCACCGACTTCTACAATCGACCCTGGACTTTTCTGATAAAAAATTGTCGTTTGCTCCGCCTCAAGCACACCTTGCTTCCTGCTCTCGGCTTGACTGACAGCATCCTTTCCTTTAACAACAAGAAGCGAACCTCCAACGATCAGTGCAATCGCAATCCCAATATAAAAACCTGCTTTTATTTTCATTCTTCAATCTCTCCCATTCTCTACTTTTCATTTCAGTTTTCTGACCCCGTTTTCGGCTGCCTCCATAATTACTTCTCCTAGTGTGGGATGGGGGTGAATCGTCATAGCCAGGTCCTCCACGGTTGCTCCCATCTCGATAGCAAGTGCAAGCTCCGATACGAGTGTTGATGCCTCCACTCCAACGATTTGTGCACCAATCACGATTCCTGAGGCCGGGTCCGCCACGATTTTGACAAAGCCTTCGATTTCCCTTAATGCCAACGCTCTTCCGTTAATCGCGAAGGAAGCTTTGCCAATAACAATCGGGATAGATTTTGCCTTTGCTTCCGTTTCACTTAAGCCAACTCTGGCGAGCTCTGGGTGAGAAAAGACGACGAGTGGAATAGCTTTATAATCAACCACCGAAGATTGGCCTGCAATCGCTTCTGCCGCAATCTTCGCTTCATAGGAAGCCTTATGAGCGAGTGCCGGACCAGCCGTAATATCTCCAATTGCGAAAATATGGGGGATAGCCGTTCTGCATTGTTCATCCGTCTCGATTAGTCCCCTGCTCGTCACTGGCAAGCCTATGCGCTCCAGTCCTAACTTGCCATCTGTATTTGGTTTTCTGCCAATAGTGACTAACGCATATTCCGCTGTAACATGATGCTGCTCCTGATTTATTAAATAATGCAGTGTAACTGTATCAGCATTCTGCACCACTTTCTCAGCTGTCGCCCCAGTAATAATGTGAATACCATCGGCTTCCAACTGCCGGACCACAGGGAGCGCAAGGTCTGTCTCGAATCCCGGCAGCACTTGTTCTCCTCCCTCCAGAATCGTTACCTTTGTTCCAAATTTGGCATACATTTGCCCCAGCTCGATACCAATATATCCACCGCCAATAACGATTAGGCTGGTCGGAACCTCAGGGAGCGACAGCGCTTCTGTGGAAGACAAAATACGCCCTCCAACTGGAAATGCTTGCAGCTCAATCGGACGAGATCCTGTTGCCAGTATGGCGTTCTTAAAAGAAATCGTTTGCTCCTGTCCAGTTTGTTTGATAATTGCAGTATGTTCATCTATTAAACTAGCCTCCCCTTCCAGAATGCTCACGCCAGCAGTCTTTAATAAATAACTAACTCCGCCTGCCTGCTTCTTCACAATTCCCTGCTTGAAATCCTGAGCAATTTTAAAAGACGCTGCCGCATCTGCATTATTGAACGGTCTAAGCAAATCATAGCGATGCGATTCTGCAATTAATGCTTTGGATGGAATGCAGCCAACATGCGTGCAGACTCCGCCCAGCTGACTGCGTTCGACAATCGCCGTCTTCATGCCTAGCTGTGAAGAAAACAGCGCCGCCACATAACCTCCCGGGCCTGATCCAATGACTAACGTTTCTACGGATTCAAGCTTACTCATATTCGGATACCTCCTGTTGATTTCATCTTAAAATATGATGATCATAATATATTATAACCATCATATTTTAAACCCGTCAACAGCCTTGTTTATTCTTTTTTGAGCTAACATTTACTAGATTGCTAAATTGACACGATATATTATGACGATTATAATATTTTGAAGGTAGAATTATGAAGCTGTGGAGTGATTACAATACCGTATCCCAAAGGCCATAAGACGAAAGTGCGGAATAAGATCGTTGAAAGTGCTGCTCAGGCTTTTCGCACCAAAGGTATCCTCGATGTTAGTGTACCGTTCATTATGAAGGGGGCAGGTTTGACTCATGGGGGCTTTTATGCACACTTTGACAACAAAGAACAGCTGGTCGCCGAAGCCTGCCGGTATGCCATAAGTGATACTATTACAATTCTGCAGAACGCCGCTGATCAAGAGAAGCAGAACCCTAAAATCAATAGTGTCATTGATTATTATTTAAGTCCGTATCACCGTGACAAAACGGAGATGGGCTGTATTCTTCCTGCCCTTTCTGGCGAAATATCACGTGCTTCAGAAGAGGTTCGGCAAGTATTCACCAATGAGCTCGAGCGGATGATTGCTTTCCTCTCCAATCTAGCGGAAATTGACTCTTCCAAAGGCAGCGCACTATTAAGTACTATGGTCGGCTCTCTTGTTCTTGCACGGTCAGTTAATGATCCTGAACTGAGCGGCAGCCTTCTCTCGGCAGGCAAGCAGTATGCCAAAGAGCTAGTTAACTCCTAGTCTTGTCCAAGCGCTTTAAGCCGTTCAAGTCCATAATATATATGGTATGATCCATAATTTCCAGCCACCAAACACAAAGAAACACGTCAATTAATGGCGTGTTTTTTCGTGTTTCCCTTCTTTATTCGGTATATTCAAGCCGCTTAATAGGCTTCTTAGCCTTACCTATTATTATATTATCTTCCTTACATAAAAAAGAATTAGAACTGTTCCATTCTCAACTTATATAGAAGTTATTTACTATACCTCTGTCCCCTACCATCGAAGCATTAGGTTTTCTCACCCATATAATAACTGTTCATTCTATAGCAAGCAGGTCGTCGATGCTATAAGAATACGGTTCTTTCGTAAAATCGGATGAATCATCATTATATGTGGCCATGTTGAACTCTATATGATTTGCATGAATGGCTAAATCCTGAATATCTTGGTTTTCATCGGTTTTCAGAATCGATTTGGATATATTGGATGATTGATCGTAAACATAAAGCTCGCGATTGGAGGACACCGTTCCTACTTTATTGCCAACCAATACGAGAAGATGGTCATTGTCAGCCCAAAGCAGCTTCTTCACAGAGCAATCGGCTCCGAACGCTTCCTTCATTATCAATTTAAGTTTCTCACCGCTACTAAAAATATACATCCAAACATCGCCAGCCATTTCAAATTCGAAAGGTGCGATGTATGCCATTTTCGCCTGATCTGGCGAAACTTCGGGGCGTGATGGGTAATCGTCCACGTCGCTTAGTATTTCAGAATTCTTGCCTTTCTTTAGCACTATAGAGGTTGGTTCATTTTCCGGGTATAAGACATTTCCCCCCAATATCAGACCTTGTGTAGAATCGCCTGATGGAGCTTTTGAGGAACAGCTGGTTAAGAAAATACCCAACAAAACAAACATGATAATAAAATGAGCACGATTCGCCATCTCCACCATCCTTTAAATGCTTTCATATTGATGAAACCGATAGTCTTATGAATATGCAGGTGACGGGAGGCAGCTCACGCCACCTGCATTTAATCTACAACACTTCATTCATATAGTAGCTTAATAGTTATATAGGCAACGCATCAACCTTATGTTTGCTTTGATATTGTTTTGGGGTAATTCCTGCCACTTGTTTAAATTGTCTGTGGAAGTGTTCTACATTTTGATAGCCGCATTTGGAAGCAATTTCTGCAATGCTTTGGTTACTGTGAAGCAAATACTCTTTTGCCAACCGAATTCGGCAGTAGATAACTTCATCCATACAGGAGATCCCGAAGGTTTTTTTGTAGATGATATGAAGGTAACCTGGACTGATGAGAAGATAGTCTGCCATCTTCGAAACCGACCAATAATCGTTGGGATGATTGTGAATGGCGGAGCGGAGCCGCAATAGATTGTAGGATTGAGGTGTGATTCCACTTTGAGAATTATGGGACTCTAACAGCTTATTGAACAGCGTGCGAAGCAACCCGTCGATGGATGAAGTTTTGTAAGCACGATTGTAGTGATGTTCGATAACTAGCAGTTCCATTAGCTTGTGACAATAATCCGGGTCGTGCAAGGGCATCGGGTACCCATGGGGCAGCGGTGATTCCGTAATATAGGGTTCGCTCGACTCGAATCGAAGCCAATCATTGATAAAAATATCGTTGCAGGCTTGATAATAGACCTTCTGTTGTGGACGGTATAGAATGGCGCTGTGAGCGGGATATTCTTTGAGTTCACCATGGACCCAGAATTGTGCCGGAGTCTTGGTAATGACGAGAAGCCAGTGATAACCCACAGGAACGTCAATTACAAAATTACTTGCGTGTGAAATATTGCATTCAGCGAAGTGAATATGTATCATCAATACCACCCCCTACAATAATGTCCATATTATACCATAAAAATAAGGGTCTTATAGTCCCCTTGGGTGCAATATGAACTCTGGTTGACGCAGGATATGGTGGTGAAGAAAACTACATAAAAATTGCTCAAGAAGACGGCAATCGGCTAAAAATCAGAAATAGCGATGCAGGGATAAATGCCCCGCATCGCCATTTCTAAAACTTCTTCTGTTTGTTTCATAAGAGAGCTTTTTAAGTGATTATGCCTATTGTCAATGCCGCAGAGACAGCCTTAATTGCAGCAAACATCCCCTCCCTCATTCAAAAACAGCATAAATACGGTTGCGCTCGGCCCTCTCCTGCGGACTGAGCCTCTGGGCTGCTTCAATCTCGTAGCAGCCAAAAGTATCATACAGCCTGGAGGACGGATCAACCTCCACATAAGTGCACCAAGGCAGCCAGTGATAGTGGCTCTGAAGGGTCTGGCTCGTAAAATTGCCGCTCTCGTGTCCCAATCCGGGCATAATGTAACCGACGCTGCCGTCTACGTCATTGGACTGGCGGGTATTCTTGTGAATAAATTCGGCAAAGTCAAGATAATGCTCATCCCCAGTAATGATATACAGTCTGTAATAAGTATAAGAGCAGGCCGCCATATACACATCGGCTCCTCCGCCGATGGTGATGATGCTCTGTCCGCTGATCGAATACTGATTGAACGGATGCTTCGGCCAGGGGGTACGGACCGGAAATGTCCAGGCATAGGTCCATGTCTCGGTATAATCGGCGGCACCGACCGCTCCTTCCAGCCATTTCTCCCCGCCGGTTAAATCATAAAGGGCAAGAAATCCGAATATCGCGTAGATGCCGGCCTCCTTATCTTGGATGTCCGTATTGTCGCATGTTCCGCCCCGGTATTCTAAATTGAGGTAATTATGGACGAAGGACCATTCTCCTGCTGAAATTGCGGCATTCTTATATCTCTCGTCGCCTGTTACCAGATAAAACTGCACCAAGAAACGAATCACGCTGGGGGTATTGGACTTCGAATTCATACGAATAGAGCCATCGGTGTTATAAGCGCGGCAGAAGCTTCCGTCATCGTTTTGAATGCTTATCAGCCAGTCGGCGGTTCTTCTGCAGAAGGCCAGCCAGGACGGCCGTTCATCACCCTTGTTCCTCATATAGAGGTATGCGTCCAGGATTGCCTCAATTCCGTCCGCGAGCATCCGAATGTAGTGCGGATACGGCTCGAAGCCTTGAATGTTGGGGTTATAGCACATCTGCGGAAGTCCGGATTCGGTCATGGCTGTCCGAGTCCAGAAATCGATGATGTTCACGCCTTTTTCATAGGACTCCGGAATGTTCTCCTTGTCTCCGTAACGCAGCAGTTGATAACCGATGCCGGGCTGCTGCCCTACGAAGCCGAACTGGAAGGAAACGCAAGAGATATCCATATCCGGAAGCTGGCAGGCAAAAGGCAGCCCATAGGAATCTCCGTACTTTCGAGTGTACCGGGTTAGCAGCTTCATGCAGTTGTGAAAGTGCTGCTCATTGTCTACCTCAAATAATTTGTCGCGCATCCGGTTGTACGTTTTACGCCATGTGTCCTTCATCATCAATTGAAAGCTGGCGTAATGTTGAAACTGGATGGCAATCGAATAATGCTGTTCGAACCCTTCCTCCACCGGATGATTGATACGCTGAAACGTTTTAGATTTCTGCTGATAATCGAGACCGGTGAAGACCATATTTCTTCTGGGCATCTGACCATCGCAAGCCGGATACACATAATCTATGGACAAGCCGTCGACCTGGGTCTCGAACTCCTTGCGTACTGCATAACCGTAATACATATAGTTCAATGTCCTGCACTCCGGCTTGCTCATGCCGAGCGCTCCGATCGTACACCTGGGATCTGTGTGATTCTCGGACCGGAGAATGTCGGTGGACTGCATGGTAACGTCCGCTGCCCAGCGCGACAAAGAGGCTGTTTCGCCTGAAGAAATATTCTGCATCGCGAACAGCGGCAAGGCCATGCCGGTCTCCATTCGCCAATAATATTCACAGTCCAGATCCTTGCCCATCAGGTAATCTGGAGCAAATTCGTTCTGCTTGTACCAGACGCCAGGAGCAAAACAGTTATAATCACGCGTATCGTCCGATTCCGCCATAACGAAGGAAACCTTGGTAGAAAAACCAAGGTCGTCCCCCGCCTTCAGCACCTTAACGCTGCGGCTTACTTTGAAGCCTTCGGCTGCCGTCTCATAGCGGTCCGCAAAGGAAAAAGATGAGCCTGAGGGCACGGTCAATATTCCCTCAGCAAGGATCTGATTGCCTTCCGTGGTGATTTTGCTGTAGGCTTGATCATAAAACTCACTAACAGCAAAAACGGTCTTCACAGTAACAAACATCGGGCGCCTATTGAAGTAAAGAAGCTTACCTTTCTTTTTAACCTCTATGCCGCCATGATCAAATACAAGTGAACAATCCCTACTGGTCAGCTTCAACGTATTCCCCCCCCCTGCTAGAAATTGGTTATTTCAGGATCACCGTTGCCTTGTTGTTCTTGAAATATTGCCGGACCAGGAACCTCATGATATCGCTCGGCTGTTCTCTGGAAAATGCGGCTCTATCCGCGAAGAACATACCGTAAGGCGCTTCTGGCGTATAGGGCTCCCAGTAAGGCATATCCTCCCCAGTCGAGTCTTTGCCGTTCGGATCTCCGCTGCGAATGAAGTTTGCCCAGTAATTGCACATCTGACGGGCTAGATCATAATGCTTGCCGACGAACGGCCTCCAACACTTGGCCAATGTCTCAAAGAAAAACCAAAGATCCACCGAGTGGAAGGCTCCCGGGTTATCCCAGCCCGGTATCTCCGCATCAAAGTTGTAGTAATAGAGCGGAAGATTGGTGCCTATATTGGCATTCGCCTGTGAGGCAATCCGGATCGCATATTCTATGCCGCTCACAGAGGCTTTTTGAACCGCATCTTCCAAACTTCCCGACTCAGCTCCGCACAACTCCAGGAATTCATCTGCAGCTTCGCCGAACATCTCGACGGCCATGCTCTTGAGCTCATCGATCGAGCTGATATTCGGTGTGCTGAAGAACTCGGACGAGGTATGCCCAAGGAGCACCGGAACCTGCCAACGCTTGTTTTGCACGAAGAGGTCGAATGTATTCCCTACACAGAACGATTGATCAACCACAGTCCCCCAGAAGCCCTTGTACTCTACAGCCTTGTCTCGGAGGTAGACTGCATCCAGGCTTCGAGCCTCCTCCAGGGAGGAGATGCCAAGGTATTCTAAGAAAGCAATACCGTCCTGCTCAGCTTCGGCCAGATTGCTCCGAAGCCGGGGCATCCGGTTTCCCGGATACAGGTTCGTGAAGATGCCGCTCTGAATAATGGCTCTCTGGAAGAGGCCCTCATTCTGAGGAGACACGAGTTGGGTGAGAACACTGCCGCCGCCCGCAGACTGCCCGCCAATCGTAATGTTATCCGGGTCTCCTCCAAATGCCTCGATATTGCGCTTAACCCATTGTGTAGCAGCCTGCTGGTCTAGATTTCCGAAATTCGCAGGGGCATCCGGCGATTCTGCCGTAATCTCGGGATGACTGAGAAATCCGAATACGTTCAGTCGGTAATTGATCGTGACGACCACGATTCCCCTCCGGGCAATGCGCTCGCCGTCGAACTCCATTTCAGCCGTATGTCCGACCTGCAGTCCACCACCGAAATACCATACATAGACAGGCAGCTTCTCATCGGTTCGTTTGGCAGGGGTCCACACATTCAGATAGAGACAATCCTCGTCCATAGCGATATCCGGTTCCACGGCCCACTCACGAGTATAGATGTTATTCTCATCAATCTCTTGTCTGACCTGCATCGAGATCGGCGCGAATTCATAGGCTTTGAGAACGCCGTCCCAGTACTCTGCTGGCTGCGGTGCACGCCAGCGATTTTTCCCTACTGGCGGAGCGGCGAACGGTATTCCCTTGAAGCTGGTAATCCGGGGGTCTGCTGCGGGAAGCCCCTGGACCATTCCGTTTTCTACTTCTACAATTCTCAGCATTTTACTGCTATCTCCCTTCGATTCTTATTATCTGATCACTCGCCTAACGTATTTTTTGAAAGGCGGATGACGTTCCATGACAGTTTTTTGGCTACAGCCTTCACCTTGCCGTTATCCATGTGGGTATTGGCATTGACCGAAGGCTTAATCGCATCCGGATTTTCAAATGAATTTCGCATGTCCAGACGGTCCGTATACATCTCGATATGCTCGGCAAGCTTGTAGCCCTCGAAGGCTCGGACATCGAGACTGATCTCAATGTCTTCGTCAATTGCGCGGTTGATCATAAAAACGCAAAGCTCTTCCTTATCCTCAAGTATGACGGCTGCCGCTTCGATGGCCTGCACATTTTCATAGGCATGGCACTGAGCAGAGCCTGTCAAGGCAAACTGCTCTGTGTTGAAAGTAGGGCCGTCGACAATAGGCAGGAGCGATATGCCACCTCGGGTCAGCTTGTTCAAATGAGCGTAAGGGTAATAAGCCGCATTCTTCCACACATTTGTGCCGTCGAATGTTAGAGCGTTGCGAATCCCTCCAGTCATGCACCCGATCTTAATCCGATCGGCATGACGGAGAAAAGTCATGAGCACAGAAGACATGGCCAGCGCATGAAGCATTTGATTCGTTCCGAAGTCCCGATCGACATAATTCTCCGGATCGTATCTCTTGAATGTATTCTCTCTAGGCGCAAACTGGGAGAAACTTTTGGTAACGTCCTGCCAGCCTCTGCGTCCGAAGATAACCTCTTTGGGCTTGCCAAAACTCGCTCCGAATTCGTCGAAAGAGATATACATTTTCTTGGGAGTACGCAGCTTAGACTGCAAATAATCGCAAACCGCAACCGTCGTACGGATATAATCCTCAAATACAGAGGAAATGTTCAGAAAGTTGGCAATATCGCCTTCCGGAGCAGTGTGATAATGGTGAATAGAAACATAATCGACCGATTCGTAGCACTGCTCCAGCGCAGCCATCTCCCATTCCGGAAAATGCCTATTATGATCGGACGTTCCCGCGAAGACGGTCTCGGCCTTGTTGTCAATCCATTTGACAATCTTAGATATTTCATGAGTACGAATACCGAAGCCGACAGGATCCTTCTCCCAGGAGCCGATTTGCCAGTGACCATCCATCTCATTGCCCAAATACCAGGTCTTGATGGGATAAGGCTCGGACCGCCCATGTTTCCTGCGAAGATCCGACCAATATGTGCCTCCTTCAACACGTGAGTACTCTACCAGATGTGCGGCGCTCTTCATATCCTCCGTGCCAAGATTGATGGTATACATCGGATCGGCTTGAATCCGCATCGCCCATTGCAGATACTCGTCATGTCCGACCGTATTAGGCTCGATCTGGAACCAGGCTAGGTCCACCTGCGCCTTACGCTCCTCTTGAGGGCCAATTGAATTTTTCCAGTCCCAGCCCGATACCCAATTGCCTCCAGGAAATCGCAGGGCCGGAAGATCGAATTCCTTGACTGCGTCAATGATATCCCGGCGGAATCCCATGTCGTCGGCTGTCGGGTGCTTGGGATTATAGATTCCTCCGTACACCCAACTTCCAATTGGCTCCAGGAAAGCTCCGAATAGACGTTTATCTACTTGTCCTATCCGATAATCCGGGTGGACGGCAACGTTTGCTTTCTTCATCCGACAAGCTCCCTCTCTCTTAATTTGTTAAGACGTTCGTCAGGCCTTGATGGCCCCTACGAGCATCCCCTTGACAAAATGCTTCTGCAGCAGCGGGAACACGCACATAATTGGAAGCATGGATACGATAACCGCCGACATCTTCATTCCTTCCGAGAACTGTTTGTCCGTCTGCACATTGGATACATTCATCTGCTGGCTGATCTGAGAATCGATGACAATCGATCTCAGGGCAAGCTGCAGAACGGTGAGGTCGCCCTTGCGGATGAAGATCATCGCATTAAACCATTCATTCCAGCGGTCCACCGCATAGAACAGCGTCATCGTTGCGATGATCGGCATGGACAGCGGCAGAATGATTTTGGCCAGAATACGCCATTCGCCAGCCCCGTCGAGCTTCGCTGACTCCATCAGAGAGATCGGAATTGTCGTAAAATTATTCATCATGATGATGAGATAGAAGGAATTAATGCCGTAACACAGCACGATAGACCAAATCGTATTAATAAGCGACAATTCTTTCATGAGCAGGTACATCGGGATGATACCGCCTGAAAACAGCATCGTGATCACAACGAAATAAATAAAAAATTTCTTGAAAGGAAAATTGGGACGGCTAAGCCCGTACGCCATGCTGGTCGTCAGGAACATATTGAGCGGGAGGCCTAATACAAGGAGCAGCAATGTTGTGCGATAGCCGGTCCAAATCCGCCCGTCTTCGAACAGGGATTTGTAGTTTTCGAGCGTAAACGAATGGGGAAACAACAGAATCGTTGATTTCATATATTCCTGTTGTGTCACAAATGTGACGGCGATCACATTGAGAAACGGAAGGATGATCGCGACGGCAAAGCCCGTAAGAAGAACCACCAAAATCACATCAAGCATTTCAATTCTATTGTTTAATTTACTCTTGCCCGGCCTCTGAACCGGTTGCGCCTCAAATCTAATCTCTGCCATAGTTCACTTTCCTTTCTCACTGTGAGGCATCCGTTTTTAACTCCGCGCTTTCTTCTTCATCGATGGGAAGAGTCCTTCCGCCCCCATCCACTTACATACGCGGTCTGCAAACAACAGCAGCGCAAAATTAATAACCGATCTGAATAAGCTGACCGTACTGGAGAAGGAAAAATCCGCAGCGGATTGGAAGGTAATGCGATAGATATAGATATCCAAAATCTCGCCCGCCTTGGCGGTTGCCGCATTGCTGATGTTAAAGATCTGATCGAAGCCCGCATTCATCAGATTGCCTACCGTCAGAATCAGCATGACGACGATTGTACTCTGGATACCGGGAAGCGTAATATATCTCATGATCTGAAAGCGGGTCGCGCCGTCGAGCTGTGCGGATTCGTACTGCTCCGTATCAATCCCTGTGATTGCTGCCAGATAAATAATCATGGTCCATCCGGCCGACTTCCAGTTATCCGTGATATATAACAACGGCCGAAAAATCTGAGTATTTCCAAGGAAATTAACTGGATCCCCGCCCAGCAACTGGATAACTCCGTTCACGAAGCCTTGCATGTCGAGCGAATTAATGAGCACGCTGGAAACGATAATCCAGGACAAAAAGTGAGGAAACGTATAGACGGTTTGGATCGCCTTTTTGTACCTGTTCATGCGAATTTCATTTAAAAGCAAGGCCAATAGAATGGGAAAAGGAAACTGAAAAAGTATACGCCCAAGGTTGATCCACAGCGTTCTCCAGACAGATTCCAAAAATGCCGGATCCCTGAACACATAAGTGAAATTCTCGAAACCGACCCATGGACTGCCGAATATGCCTAGATTGGCTTTGTAGGTCTTGAACGCAAGAGACAATCCATACATGGGAACGTAGGCGAAGATGACATACCATATAACACCGGGAAGTATAAGGAAATAAATTTCCTTGGACTTCAGAACACGACTAATTAAGGATGAATTATTCTTTTTCAATAGCGTATTTTCCATATTTAGCCCCTTCTGAAATTTATGTTTTTCAACTCTATGGTGCGACGCAGCAGAATACAAGCAGCCGGGCAAATCCTATTCGATTTGCCACAGCTGCCGGAAGGGATTCGTTCAGTTGAAATCTCGGAAAGTTAGCTGCCTAGTTTGGAATTCAGCTCGTCGAGAACCGGCTGTATAATGGACTTCTTCGAATTCACCCAGTTGTTCCAATTAGTCTCGATATCTCCCGATTGCGTCACGATGTTAGCGTATTCGGTGTAATAATCCATCTGAGCTCTTCTAAAGTTCGGGGAGTCGAAGGAGAACAGGTCCCAATTCACTTTGGCAAAGGATTCAGGCGTCGCAACCTTTGTTCTCTCCGTATACAGCTGCTTGGATAGATCTCGCAGACGTTTATCGGAGTTCGGATTGTCGAAAGCAAAGTCATCGAACAGGATCGTGCTGCCAAGAAGATAGCCCATGGACGGATACTTGCCGGAAGTCCCTCCGAGCGGCTTGCCTTCCTTGGCTTGATCATAAAGCGATTTCACAGTAGTTCCGTCGCTTTCATAGGTCCAGTCAACATCCTTGATACCCATATTGAGAATTGTGTTGCCCGCTAATGTAGCGTTGTAATCAAGAATATCCATATAGCGTTCGAATACGTCATCCTTGATATTCGGGCTGAAGATGATTGCTCCCCAGTAGTTGATCAGGTCATACTGATGATAATTGCCATCATCTCCAAGGACAGTCGCCATTTGAAGATTCTCATACGGATCAAGTCCCGTATTGGATTGAAAATCATCGTAGAACTGCTGAAGCGCTGAAGTCGGAGCCTGGAAGAACGTAGCGCCCGCAATGCCTTTGACATTAAAGTAAGAGCCATGCTCTTCGTTCTTTACCGTATAGAAATCTTGACTGAGCAGCCCGGATCGGTAGGCTTCGGAGAAGAGCTTGAGACCTTTCAGCGTATCCTCGGATGCTCCGCCCCATTTGTACTTGCCGTCCGTGTCCATATAGAACCTGTTAAAATGAGTGCTGTTCCTGGCGACGAACAGGTCCACGGCATGAGTCGTATTCTCAGCAATCGGAATCAGCTTGTTCCCAGCCTTGCCGGGATCCTGATCCTTGACCTTCTGGGCGAATTCCATCACCTCAGACGTCGTATAGGTGGTCTTGATTGGGAAGCCGACAGCTTCGGCCCAATCCTTGCGCAGGAACAAGGACGGGTGGTTCGGCAGCGGATCGCCAGGCAGGTTGTTCATAAACCGTGCTCTGGGGATGAAGTAGGTGCCGCCAAAGGTGTGTTCCATTTGAGGTCCAATGGACGTTTTGTCGAAGACAGCCGCTACATTGGGCCACCGAGTCTTCCAATTATCCGGAAACTTCTTAATCATTCCCTGATCGACAAAGGCAGCAGCGTCCGCATGGTTGTAATTGTATACAGCCACATCAGGCATATCACCCGAGTTGATCCAGATCCGGAGTCGCTCGCTCCAGTTGTCCCAGTTCAGTGACGCTACATCCATCTCATAGTTAAATTTATCGGAGAAATACTGAGCCAGAGCATCGCCCTTGTTATAGTCGAACCCTTCGATTCCCTGCACGGAAGCATAGGAAAACTTGACCTTTTTGGAGAGATCGCTCTGAGGCTTCCAGTCGCTGTCGCCCTCGCTGCTCTGCGGGTTGGGTGTAGCACTGCTCTGGCTGCTAGGCGCCGTGCTAGGAGGAGCGCTTTCATTGTTAGAGTTGCTGCATGCTGCGATAACCAACATCAACATTGCCGTAATCAATACTAGACTTACAGACTTGGCCAATTTGTTCACGCTTAGAGACACCCCTTCTACTCACTAAATTTATTATAACTTTTAGCCCTATTGACTAGAGCTTACGTTATAACCGCTGGGAGATAAACGTACATTAACAGTCTTTTTGTTATATTAATTCGGAATATTCTATGTTTTTAAAGCGCTTTCAAACAGTTTCATGAGGATATCATATGCTATCGAATTCTTCAAAACAATGACCTATTCTCATTAATTATTGATATATTCTTAGGTCTGAACCGTTTGTTGTGAAGAAACATCAGTCCAACGCGGATTCTCTCTGTGCGGTACGTTCTACCGCATAGTCTTTGGCTTTATCTCCGCTATGCTGCTGAACGGAGGTAACGATTAACCCCGCAATCGTCGGCGCGATCAAGTATCCGGTGTCCACTCCTATGTAATTCGTATTACTCGCTACGCCTCGCTGCGCTTGGTCAACTAGCTTTATACACAATGTTTGAATGGCGGGAAGACATATCCCGTATCCGAAAGCAGAGATGCCACCCGCAATCAGAAACATGGGAAGCGTGCGAGAAAAGCTGATCATGACAAAAGAATGGGCAAAAATCAGAATGCCTGGAATCAATACTTTATCCATGCCGTATTTATCGGCGATTTTCCCACTGATAGGACGGGAAAACAACAAGCACACAGAATATGACGTAAAAAACAATCCTCATAAATTCTCCCTGCGGATAAATATAGATGTGCTTTGCACTACTGGAAGAGGGGCTCGACTCCACATGTCTAAAGTACTTATAAAAATCAAAACAAAAAAACGACATCTCTGCCGTTTGAGTTTAAGGAATTGATGGAGACTAGAGGGATTGAACCGCTGACCTCTTGCATGCCATGCAAGCGCTCTCCCACATTGGTTAGTTTCACTGCCCCTGACCGGACTGTTTTTTCTTCATTCTTATGCCCAGTATGATCAAGGCGACATAGATTACGATAGCAATCGAATCTATAAACGTATCCGTAAGCGCCGAAATGTCAAGCATTTCCGTTACGCCAAGAATGACCATCAGTCGGACGATCAGGATCGCCGCGATCATCCATGCGGCAAACCGGGTCTTCGATTGCTCACTTTGGAAAGACATGAAAATGAATGTGATACCGAAGACCAGATTTTCCGCCGTGATAATATGCCAAACATACGTGAATACCGTCAGGGTATCCATGGATATCTCACTAATGTCGAGCGCTGGCAGCACAGCGGATTGCCCATTCCATGCGTGCGTGACGGCAAACAGCATCGCAAGAACGCCTGAAATCAGATAATAAAAATTTCTAACCTTGATGTTCATCACAACCCTCCTTGGGAATTCCCGGTTCATTCTTTCGGATATCCTTGTAAATCTCGCGGACGAATTCTGCCAACCGTTGGTCGCTTTCGTTATTAAAGTCCCTTAACGTTTCGGCTAATATGTTGAGCAGCCGACTGACCTTTTCCAGATGGGCAATCTTATTGCGCGTTTCTGCGTTCTTGGCATCGAGGAACTCAGCAACCTCTTCGCAGTATGCGGGGTCGATATTTTCCATCTTGCGGAAACCAATTTTTCCCTTGATTTCGTCAAGAGAAAAGTCCGCATACTGCATGATCTGAATATTCATTAAGTCTATGAGGTCGTCCTTCGAATACCTTCGGTACCGATTGTCTTCCCGGGACGGTGAGACGATCCCAATCCGGTCATAATATCGAAGTGTATCCTTCGGCATCCCAAGTATCCGCGAAACCTCTTGTATAGAATAGAGTTTTTTCATGAATTCAGAATAACATTAGAGTCGACTTCAATGTCAAGTGAATTTGGCTTCCACTGGAAAAAGCACAGCAAAAAGTCGAAGTACCGATTTTATGGTGAACTCCGACTCTTTTTCAGATACGAGCATTTCTCTAATCAAAAAAAAAGAAAACGACATCTCTGTCGTTTACGCTTAAATGTATTTGGTGGAGCCTAGGGGGATCGAACCCCTGACCTCATCGCTGCCAGCGTTATGCTCTACTACGTAGGGACAACTCGATTATTTAGTCATGCCTAGACTTCGTTTATACGCAAAAATCTCCTCAACGGCTCGATGAACCCCACCTGCAGCTCGGAACGAATCGCCAATTTCAAAGGATAACTTTCGAATTGACGCATCCTTTAGTACGCTTTCCGCTGCCTCTCTGAGATCTCGTGCGGTTAAGCCTTCTTGGTTAAGGTGGATGCCTGCACCGATTTCAGCCACACGTCGCGCCACAACAGGTTGATCAGCGCTTTGGGGAAGTACAATCAGCGGCACTCCATAATACAGGCCTTCACTAGTGCTGTTCATGCCTCCATGTGTGATAAACAATTTGGAGTGTTGCAGAACTTCGATTTGCGGTACGTAGTTGCGAACGATAAAATTCGCAGGAATATCTCCCAATTCCGCAATCTGAGTTTGTCTGCCGACAGATAGAACAACGGTGTACTTCGTTTCAGCGAACGCTGCAAAACAAAGCTTGTAGAAATCCATCGCTTGGTTAAAGACGGTGCCGAGTGATATGTAAATCAAGTGATCCTTATCCAAATGAGAGAAATCAAATTGACTGTGTGAGCTCGGCACAAAAGACGGTCCCACAAACTTAAACGAGTCGTCGAGGCTTTCTCCATCGGGCTGGAAACGTTTCGATGTGTAGACGATCGTCAATGGCGCAGGATTGCAAAAAATATCATAGGCGGAGCCAACTTGCACATTGTATTCCGCTTGCATGTTACTGACCAGCTGTTGAAACTCCTGTTGTTCACGTTCATTCACATCTGCTGGAATATGACGCGAGAGGTGCTCTTGCAGTCTGTCAAAACTGTTTTCTTGAATTGCAAAACTCGTGCATGAGTTGATTGCAGGCAGGTCGAGTATTTGAGCAAGCAAACGCCCACAGCCGAACATCGAGTCGTGAATTATGTAATCAAACCGTTCTCCTTTTATTTGCTCTAGAACACTGGGAATGACGATGTCGGCGGTGCGCAATAGTCCACCTACTCGAGCCCAAGGGTTTCTTCCTCCGGCAAGGAACGCCTCCAAAAATTTGCCGGCATCGAACGTGATCACCTCTGCGCCCGTTGGCTCGATGAGATCACGAAATTGTTCAGCTATAAAGTAAACCACCTCTTCTCCACGATGGATAAGTTCTTGGACCACACCGATGGTTGGATTAATATGTCCTTCGGAACCTCCATTAATCAGCAAAACGCGAGCCATATTCATCACCTTTCATAATATGCCATCCTTTAACCCAGGCAGAATATCATTCATCATATAATGATTTGCAATCAAGATCTTGTTGATTTAATTATAACAATGCGAGAATGCTTATGCCTAAAAACAAAAAAACGACATCTCTGCCGTTTAAGTTAAGGTATTTCAATATCATAGATATGAACTTACCCAAAAAGATGGGGCAGTTCGTCTGCATATAAGATAACTACTGCAATAGCTATCAAGAGATTCAATAAGGCCGGTATCATTTTTCCGATCGGATGTTTGACTCTGACATGCGTGAGGCACGCTATCAGCATCATAATGCCTATTAATATTCCGGTCCATGCGGCAATTCCCGGATACCAGTAGCCAATAATGAGTCCTATGCATCCAGCAATTTGAACGTAGCCCGTAATGACGCGGAACCATTGAGAAAGTTTAATTGAATCAAACAGTTCGACCTGATGCTTGGCTCCTGCAATTTTGCTTCCGCCAAAGAAAGCCATGGAGAAAAGCAGCCAACTTTGAAGAACGATGGTTAGAATATGCATTTGAATCCACTTCCTTATTAATTAATATTATCCGACACCTAACGGTGTCCTAATTCATAATATAACACCATTACATGTTCTGTAAAGCAATTATTATGATGTATTTGATGGAAACCTTCTCTCTGTATTTTCACGACAAGTAGTTCACAAAGTATCATTCAGCATTCATAAACGAAACTATCACAACTCATCTTTCATTCTCTCATTTCGAACAAGACAAAGCACCATCACTAATTTAGCTCATGCAAGCAATACAAACTCAGTATATGTAGCGCATGCTCTGCTTTAAATGGTAAATACTTTCTAATATAAGGAATTTTGGAGCATAATTGCCAAATCATCCACTTATCTGTATTACCATACGGATGATTATATATGTTCCTTTAGATTAGATAAGTCCATACAAAAAACTGCCAGAAAATAATTCTCTGGCAGTTTTCACTTCTTTTTAAGAATACTTTAATAAATCACTAATTGAAGAAGCTATCTATGATATCTGCGGGAATTAAGACTCTTCCTTTAACCACTTCTACTTTACCCTGCGGTTGCACTTTTTTGCCGTTTATCGTCACCACACCTGATTTTGTGTTGATAACAAGGGCTTTACTTTTGAGGGTAACCGTAAGGGTGCGATCCACTTGGCTCCATTTTATATCAGCGCCAGTAGCTTCGGCAGCTTCACGTACAACACCTTGACCTTTTCCTTCTTGTTTATGCTCATTGTTATCGTTGTTATTAGAACCAGTCAACTTAGCAAGCGAAGGAAGTCCACTGATATAACCAACTGATCCTGCTTTTTTGTTATCCCAGAATTTATTGATGTAACTGTCTACATCAGATTTCAACGGTTCAGGAATAATCATTTCATCTCCAGGATGTTGAAGATTGCTCATAATATAGCTGAATCCATTCAAATCATCGACCATTTGTAACCCTGTAGCTTCTGCACCGGCTGGTACGGACATAATACGAGACAGTTTTTTTGTATCAACATTATATGCCCACATGAAGTTGTTCGCATGCATACCGCTATCTTCGCCGATAAACAATGTTCTCAAGCTTTGCGAGAATGAAAGGTTATCCGGGTTCGCCACTTTATCAACCGCAGCCGTGTTACCTTTCTCATCTGCCTTAGCCAGATCTTCTCCGATGACCAATGCCTTCATCGTTGCCGGTACATAACTGCTGTTTATAACGGCTTGACTCGAATCCTTCTGTTTGTCTTGCAGAGAAAGCTCGTACGTTGCGCCGGATTTCAACCTCGGAAGTTGAATATGATCTGTAGGATCTTCACCTTTAGCATCTTTTTCCATGCCTTTTTCAACGTAAGACATTGCGATATACATCTTTTTGTCTTTCTCGTTTACGGTTACGCCTTCCATTTTGTTAAATTCGGAAGTAGCTCCTAAAAGAGCTCCATATCGTCGGGATTCCATAAAGGCAGCCGCTTTTTCCATACCCGGCTTCACTTTCAGCCACTCGATTTTGCCACTTGGGTATGTTTTAATCTTTCTAAAGCCTTCCGTATCTTTATCCGCTGTTTCAAAAATATCACTGAATGTAATACCTTTATCGATATACGTTTTGATTTCACTGTCGGACGCATGTCCAAGCTTAATCCATTGCAGGTCGGCTGCTCCGCCGTCTTTGTCGCTCGTTTGAATCCATTTTGCAGCGTATAGTATGCCTGCAGAAAGCTTTTCAGCTTTATCAGCAACATACATGAACATCATCGTATTTCCGCCATCGTCGCCGAACAATACCGTTCTGCGATCCGGGGCAACCTTACCAAGCTCATGAGAAAAGCGACCCATACTGTAATGTTTCACAACTGCTGTGGAATTATCCGAATGTACTGTCACTTCTGGGATATATCCGTTTGCGTAAGGATTTCCAACTTTATTGTCGTCTTGATAATACAGTTTCGTGAAAGATTCGACAAAAGTTTGCTTTGAATCTTTTTCGAATACGCGAGCATCCGCTTCGTATTCCTCACTGCTCAGATGTGTGTTCCACGGGGTTAAAGATCCATTACAAGGAATCCACAAACCTCCTACTTCTGAAAAATCAACCTTCTTCACATCCATAACCTTTAGTTCACCGGTTTTTTTGTTTTGGTCGATGGTGCTAAGGCTCATGGATGCCGGAATCATCCCGTAAGCGCCATTTCCAGCATTGTCGTGTGTAATATATTCATAATGAGTAAGCAGTGAAAGCGGATTTCCATTAAGTGCAGTCTTTTGGGCACCTTTAACACTAAACAAACTGTTGGAATCCGGACCGTCGGATACATATGGCACGGGCTTATCTGCTACACTTTTGTCCATGATCGGGTTACCATTAACATCTATTGCTAATCCAGCTGGCGTTCCATTAATGACATCGGTAGATTTAAACATGGTTTTATAAGTCAATGGAAAATTCTGCACCGTTCCATTCGTAAAAGTAACTTTAAGAGATGCTCCCGAATATGCTTTCGCCATGTCTTCTGCTGTGGCAGGTGCCGTCATTCCTACAAATTCTACTGATTTAATCTTTTTAGCGGAATCTGCTTGAGCAACACCTGGAAAGAACGAAGGAGCAATTAGAGCAAGTCCCAAAACCGGAGCAATAAACTTTTTCAGTCTTAATTCTTTCATTTTCTCACTACCTTTCTATTTCTCTCAACTCCTTTTTTAGGATACCGCTCGAATGTTAGCTGAATATAAACTGTATTGCAGGGTTTCTTTAATGTTTGAATTCTATTATTCAAAATCGTCAATGTCATCTGCAATTGAATCGATGAACAGGCTGCCAGATGATAATTGTGAAATCTAGAAACGATGAATAACAATTCTAATAAACGTTTTGGTAAATTTTTTATTGCCAGTAAAAACTCATTATAGTAAAAAGCAAGGATATCATCGACTTCAATATTCCATTCGACTTCACTTCTAAACTTCCACTCCTAAAAACATTGTCCATTGTAACTATTAAAAACCTTCTCATTGCAACCATTGACTTTGATAAAATGGTTTTTAACTTCATTTACATCTATCCAGTCTTCGGTTTCTGAAAACCCGAAATATTTAACACAATGACAAAGAAAGAATTCAATTACAATTCGGTTCCGACACCTCGTTCATGATCAAATCCAAAGCAAATTGGAGAACAAAAGTGGAAATTAAACTTCCTAATCGCTGTTTGTAACCTTTGTTAGACTTTTGTGAAACTTTCGTTAGTTTTCCGCAACATTTGTAACAAGGGCTTGTGAAAGTTTTGTGAAATATTATTACTATGCTGCCATAGAAATGTAAGAAGGTGTACATGGTGAAACTTTCTTGTTCGGCAATAGGGGCATTGCCCATCATTAAATTTCCCATTGTCACCCGTTTTATTGGCTGCGCTCTAACTATTACACATTCTAGAAGGAGGATGCACACTTGAACATTCGAAAACTAGCAGTTGTAAGCGCTTTATGCATGTCTCTGACGATTGGCAGCTCTTCAGCATTCGCCGCATCGTTCTCAGACACGCAGGGTATCACGGGAGAGGAGTCTATTCACAAATTGGCCGCACTGGGGGTATTCTCGTCAACGGAGAAATTCCGTCCGGAGCAATCACTTACACGCGGCGATCTATCCTACTTATTGGTCAACGTCTTATCGCTTAAAGCACCGGCAAAAGCCCCGAAAATCACTGACGTCCCTACTACTAACAGTGCTTATGAAAGAATTTCCAAAGTTGTAGGAAACGGCTACATATCGTTGAAAAATGGTAAATTTAACGCAAATCAAGGAGTAACTTATGGCGAGCTAAGTATAGCTCTAGCCTACGGACTCGGGTTTAAAGCAGCCTGGTCTGACCGTCAGATCGACACCTTCTATTTCCTTGAGCGTAAAGGGATTCTTTCCATTGACACTAATCTTGACGCTATCGTCACGCGAGAGGATGTCGCTATCGTACTGGATAAATTCCTTGAAGCCAAATCTTATTACAAGACAGACACCGGCGTCGTCAGCGAATTGACAGGCGACGGCATCGTTATCAACAACGGTTCTGAAAATGCAGCCTACAAAATAGCCGGCAATGCTGCGCTGTTCATAAACGGGGAAGAGTCCGCTGTAACAATGTTCGGTGCCGGAACAGCAGTACAAGTTATATTCAACAATAAAGGTGAAATTGCTTATATGAACGGCGACATTCTTGGTCTATTGATGGGCTCCATATCCTTGAACGACGGTAAGGTGAAGATCGGTAGCGCCATTAAAAATATCGATCTCAACGCTTACGTTACTCCATTGCCTAATGATCCGGACAACTCTTTCTCCTTCACCAATTTCGGCTTCTACTCTGCAGCAGGCGTAAGCTTCGGCGGGTCCGCCTATATTAATGAAGCCAAAGACGAGGTTACGATGTTAAGCGTATACGTCTCGAAGACGGAAGAAAAACCGTTCACCATTGATGGATCTACTCTGACCGTTGATTTCTCGGATGATGGACTCGACGATCAATCGTTCCAGATCGCTGAAAACGCCAAGATTGTGCTAGAGACGCAAGCAGATAAAGCACTCACGATCAAGGAGCTCGCGGCGTATCAAGCAAGCAACATTTTAAGCGGCACTGTAGACATGAATGAAGAAGGCTTTGTTACCGCCATAAAGGCAAAGATCGAACCTAAAAAATCCAAATAATGCCTGTAGAGAGGAGTATGTGAACCGTGAAAAATCTGATGAATAGAATAACCGCCATCTCTCTTGCTGCGGTTTTATTGTTCTCTGTACTTGGAGCAACAAGCGCAGCAGCTGCCCGCAAAGGATTCGATCCAAATAAAGTCGGCGGTAAAATCGTTCTAACCTCGTTCTCCGATCCGGTTATTTTCATCTGGAACCGTGCGAGCGATTCTGCCTCCATCGATCTGATGGGAATGATGTTCGAATCGCTTGTCAAATCAGATTTCAATGGCCAGCCCATTCCGGGCCTTGCGACCAGCTGGAAATTCGACAAGCCTAGCTTGACGTACACGTTCAATCTCCGCAAAGGTGTAAAATGGCATGATGGCAAGCCATTCACCTCCAAAGACGTAAAGGCAACTTTCGATATGTACATTGATCCCGATTCGGTTAACACATACAAAACGGATTATGAATCCATCCAATCCGTTACGATCGTTGACGACTACACCGTAAAGTTTAAATTGAAGGAAAATAACGTATTTTTCCTGACAGGCGGCCCGGCGAGCGCTGGCGCGATTTTGCCGGCTCATCACTTCCCGAATGGCGTAAAAGACTACAACGCGAAAAACTCGAAGTTTGGCCGCAATCCGATCGGTACCGGTCCGTTTAAGTTTAAAGAATGGAAAACGGCTGAACGTGTCGTGCTTGTCGCGAACAAAGACTGGTGGGATGGCCGTCCGTATTTGGACGAAATCGTCACTCGCATTCTTCCGGATGCCAACGTAGAAGCGCTCAATTTGATCAAAGGCGACGTTGACTTCGTTGAAAAGTTAAATCCAAGAACGTTGTCTGAAGTAGCGAAAAACAAAAATCTCAAAACGATTACGTACGATGAGGGCCGTTTCGACTATGTAGGCTGGAACAATAAAAACCCGATATTCGCAGATAAAAAAGTTCGTCAAGCGATGAACTATGCGCTCGACCGTCAAGCGATCGTATCGAAAATCTACCTCGGCAAGGCGTATCTCGGCACCGGTCCGATGCATCCGACACTGCCACAAGAAAACAAGAATGTTAAGCCTTATCCGTATGACTTGAAGAAAGCGGCCGAATTGCTCGATGAAGCCGGCTGGAAGAAAGGCTCTGACGGCATCCGCACGAAGGATGGCAAGAAGCTGGAGCTTGAAGTCACGTACAACAACGGTAATACGAACCGTCAGAAGATCGCCCAAGTTTTTGCGGCGGATTTGAAGAAACTCGGCATTAAAGCAAACGTTCGCGGTTATGAATGGTCGCTCTATCTTGACAAGTATTTGAAAGGCGAGCTCGATATGTTCGTCCTTGCATGGGGCGGCTACGACGGCGCAACGCTGGAGCATAAAGGATTTTTCCACTCTTCCGCCATTCCGGATCTAGAGAAGGGAACAGCCGGCAACAACCGAATGCGTGTCGACTATCCGAAAGTAGATAAAATCCTCGAAGATTACTTGACGGAAGAAGATGCTTCTAAACGAATCAAGCTGTATCAAGAGCTTCACGCTTTCCTGGCTGAGGAAGCGGTCGCTGCATTTACGCACCATCCGAAAAATACTGCAGGAATGAATAAAAACCTGATGGGCGTAAAAATCTCGATGGCCAGCTCCTTCTTCAATATTGAAGATTGGTACTGGAAAAAGTAATGATTTCCCTGCAGCCTCCCGCGATATCCATTCATCGCGGGCGGCTGCCCTATTTGGACAGAAATGAGGGGTGCTCCTTGTTCGTATATATATTGCGTCGAACCTGGCAAACGATTCCATTACTATTCATTATCTCTATCGTAACGTTTGCCCTTATGACACTTGCCCCCGGCGATCCGATCGCTATGTTTCAAAACCCTGAAGGCGTCAACAATGCGGATAGTTTAGAGACATTACGAGAAGATCTCGGTTTAAACGATCCGATTTATGTGCAATATTTAAAATGGCTCAAGCTCGTTGTAGTAGAGGGCAATATGGGCTATTCGTTTGCGGACGGAAGGCCCGTCGTCGAAATGATTTTAGAACGTATCCCCGCAACGTTAATATTGATGGGAACGGCCATTACCCTCTCCTTTTTAATTGCCATTCCGATTGGAATTTTCTCTGCCGTTCGTAAGTATTCCGCAGCGGACAATCTGTTTACGTTTCTATCCTTTTTGGGTATATCCATTCCCTCCTTCTTCTTGGCGTTGATGGCTATTCTCTTATTTTCTTTGAAATGGTCTATTTTCCCAGTCAGCGGGATGCGCGGCGATCATACGGACGGCTTTAACTTTTTCGATATTACCTACCATCTTGTCCTGCCGGCAACGGTGCTCGCTTTCGGATTAATCGCGTCTTTATCGCGATTTATGCGATCGAGTATGCTGGAGGTTATTAATCAAGACTTTATTCGCACAGCAAGAGCCAAAGGGGTATCTGAACGAAAAGTGATTATGAAGCACGCCTTCCGCAATGCGCTGCTCCCGATTATTACGTTGGTTGGACTCCAATTGCCAAGCTTGCTCGGGGGGGCTTTAATTATCGAAACCATTTTTGCTTGGCCGGGCATGGGACGGCTCGCTATCGACTCCATCTTTAATCGTGACTATCAAGTAATTATGGGGATCACGATGTTCGGATCCTTACTCGTTGTCATAGGCAATCTGCTGTCAGACGTACTCTATGCCGTTGTCGATCCTCGTATTCAATACGGCAAAAATGGATGAGGTGAAACTTTTGAGCTTACACAACCCTGCGATTCCCCCTCATAATGAAGCGCAAATCCAGAACGACTGGTCGATGCAAGGCAAAATAGAAAGCCGCGGCGCAGCTATTTGGAGAAGGTACCGAAAAAATAAGCTTGCCGTCATTGGTTTAATTATTATAGTCATTTATGTGATTCTCGCGCTTGCAGCTCCCTTATTCTCCGACTATGATCCTGAATACTTTGATTTAATGAATTCGGATATGCCGCCTAGCTTCCAGCACCCGTTCGGAACGGACTCCCTAGGGGGAGATGTGTTTATTCGATCGCTTTTCGGAGCAAGAATATCTTTATCTGTAGCCATCATCGCGATGCTCATTACCTTAGTAATCGGTGTCGCGTACGGTGCGATTTCCGGATATTTCGGCGGGATTGTCGACACGATCATGATGCGTATTGTTGACGCTTTGCAATCCATCCCTTCTTTCTTCCTGCTGCTCATTATTGCCGCTAGTATGACGCCCACGATGTGGTCGACCATATTGGCCATTTCTCTTCTAGGATGGATGAGCATGTCCCGTATCGTCCGAAGCGAGATTCTATCGCTGCGTCAGCGTGATTATGCGGCAGCCGCGCTTGCGACAGGAGAATCAAAGCCGGGCATTATTTTCTATCATATTTTGCCTAACGCCATTGCACCGATCATCGTTATTGCGACACTGGAAGTGGCGGGAAACATTCTTTATGAAGCGACCCTTAGCTTCTTAGGCCTCGGCATCCAGCCTCCAACGCCAAGCTGGGGCAACATGCTGTCGAGCGCGCAGGAAATCGTTACACTGACCATGTATCCTTGGACTGCTGTATTTCCGGGTCTGTTCATTATGGTGGCCGTTCTTTCAGTGAATTTTATCGGTGATGGCCTTCGCGATGCACTCGATCCGAAAATGAAAGATAAATAGGAGGCATAACCATGACAGCAACGGAGACAAAACAGGCGACGTTGGTTCAGGTATCGAAATTAAAGACACACTTCTTTACGGAAGACGGCATTGTGCCAGCGATCGACGGCATTGATTTCGAAATTCGCGAGGGCGAGACGCTTGCTATTGTTGGCGAATCGGGAAGCGGCAAAAGTGTAACTTCTCTATCGCTTATGCGGCTCATTCCATCGCCTCCAGGCAAGATCATCGATGGTGATATTACTTTTAAGGGCGAGAGCCTGCTTCAGAAAACAGAAGCGGAAATGCGCAATATTCGGGGAAATAAAATATCGATGATTTTCCAAGAGCCTCTGACGTCTCTTAATCCTGTCTTTAGAGTAGGAGAACAAATTGCAGAGACATTAATTCTTCATCAAAACATGAATAAGAAGGAAGCTTTAACCGAAGCGGTCGAATTGTTGAAATTGGTAGGCATCCCAGAGCCTGAGCGCCGTATAAAGCAATATCCGCATGAGTTATCCGGCGGCATGCGGCAGCGCATAATGATTGCGATGGCCCTTGCCTGTAAGCCGGAGCTGCTTATTGCCGATGAGCCTACTACTGCACTTGACGTGACAATACAAAGCCAAATTTTGCAATTAATGAAACAATTAAAAAAATCGACAAACATGTCCATCGTATTAATTACTCACGATCTCGGCGTCGTGGCGGAAATGGCCGATCGTGTCATCGTGATGTATGCAGGTCAAGTTGTTGAGCAGGGTGATATATTTACGATATTTGAGAGCCCTAAGCATCCCTATACGGAAGGATTGCTCAAATCTATGCCAGGGTATGAGCAGCGCACAGGACAACTGTTCGCCATTGATGGCGTTGTACCGAATCCGCTCCACCTGCCCCCCGGATGCCGATTTGCTCCGAGGTGTAAATATGCGGTCGATCTGTGCCGAAGCGACGTGCCGCAAGTGATCAACACCAATGATGAAGAGCTCGTTCGCTGTTGGAAGTATACGGATCGATGGGAGGAGCAATAGTTATGGCGAGCCGGGAAACGCTTTTGAAAGTAAATCGAGTGAAAAAATATTTTCCGATGCGCGGCGGACTGTTCGGGGCAGTGAATGCCCAAGTGAAAGCGGTAGACGATATTTCCTTCGATATTTATAAAGGAGAAACGCTCGGTCTTGTAGGAGAAAGCGGCTGCGGCAAGTCGACCCTCGGGAAAACGATGGTTCGGCTGCTCGACCCAACGGAAGGACATATTGACTTTGAGGGTAGAAATATTTTTAAACTGAAGGACAAAGAAATGTCCAGCCTGCGCAGAGATATGCAGTTTATTTTTCAAGACCCTTTCTCCTCGTTGAATCCGCGGCTAAGCATCGGTGAAACGATTGAAAGAGTGTTGAAAATCCACGGAATGGGCAATAAACAGGAACGCGAGGAAAGAGTTCAACAGTTATTGGAAATGGTTGGGCTTAGTCCTTATCATATTCGAAGATATCCGCATGAATTTAGCGGCGGTCAACGACAACGCGTCGGCATAGCAAGAGCGCTTGCCCTTAATCCAAAGCTGCTCGTGCTAGACGAGCCCGTATCGGCGCTCGATGTATCGATTCAATCTCAAGTTATCAATTTACTCGAAGAATTGCAGCAGCGCCTAGGCCTTACTTATTTATTCGTATCCCATGGCTTAAATGTGGTGCGGCATATCAGCAATCGAGTTGGCGTTATGTATCTGGGCAAGTTGGTGGAGCTCGCTAACACGGATGATCTGTTCGATCATCCGAAGCATCCCTATACGAAAGCGCTCATTTCGGCTAACCCTGTCGCCAATCCACGGCTGCGCGATCAGGAAAAGATCATTATCCAAGGGGATGTGCCGAGTCCGATTAATCCGCCAACAGGATGCCGGTTCCATACGCGCTGCCCATTCGTGCAGCAATTATGTAAAGAGGTAGAACCCGCACTTCAGGAAGAAGCGGACGGCCACCATGTAGCCTGCCATTTTCCGCTGGATGAATAGATAATTTTATTGAAATAAAAATTCAGTTTAGTCCCTCTGTACTAGGAGGAATTAACCAGTCAATCTCGAATATCTATTGTATTAAAACGCTTTCACAATCGTTTCATTACTCTTTAGGGTGGGTAGTCGATGAATAGAAAGCTGCTTATCGCGGATGAACAACAAGAGAGAGGTTCCGATTTGGAATCTTATTTTCGAAAACTCGTCACGGTCGAACGCTGCACGGACGGCATCGAAGCGCTCGTTAAGACGCTCCGGTTCAACCCGGATATTATCATTGCGAGCAGTACGATCCCTAAGCTGATGGGATCCGGATTGTTCGAACAGATCAGAGCTTCTTCGCGAGCAGTCATTTTAATGATTACACCAGGGACGACAGAAGAAAGACTCGATTATTTCGAAGCGGGTGCAGATGATGTGTTCCCTGCCCATGTCGAGGCCAATGAAATTGCTTATAAGGCGGAAGCATGGCTGCGACGCTTAGGAACAGTACCGATTAAGGAAACGCAGGACAGTTCAATCCTTTCCTCAGGACCCATAACGATTAACCAATATACTCATAAGGTGTTTGTGGAGGGGGATGAAGTTAATTTCACACGTAAGGAATTTGCAATATTGTGGATGCTGCTGTCCAAACAAGCCCAAATCGTCAGCCGACTTGAACTGCTTCGTATCGTCTGGAATTACGAAGAATACGGGGATGACCGAATGATCGATACGCACTTAAATCGAATTAGAAGAAAATTGGGCGAGTACAGCCATATTTTCTCCATCAAAACAATATGGGGCGTTGGTTATATGCTAGAGATGGTGAAAGAGGATCGTAGGCTTCTGAAGAAAGTGAAAGCCTGATAAACTAAGAACGCAGAGATGTGGAATGAATAAGCTTTAAAAAAGCGGAAGAACCTTACGCAGGCTCTCCCGCTTTTCCATGTTTTGATTGATGTGTAGTCCATAGTGATTTCTCAAGTAGTACCGAAGCTCTCCTGTCGTCAATTCAACGAAGATTACTCACCCATCCCGTCCGCGTGGACTGAACCCCTGACCTCTTGCATGCCATGCAAGCGCTCTCCCAGCTGAGCTAATTCCCCAAGTGTTTCCAATGATCGAATAAAGTTGAAAATAACACTGATGTTAATTTTTTAACTCTGTTCCCCACTAAACTACTTCAATCCTTTTGGGCTTCCTTTACTCCCCTGACGATGGCCTGCTCGAGCACCACCGCTGCTACGGTGCCGACTGCGGTCACGGCAGCATTACCGATAAGCCCGCTAGTATCGGTTCCGGTCGCTATGCAGAATACTGTGTTCCCGTCAGCCTGAATATGCACCGGGGAAATCGCCCGCGCCATACCGTCATGGGCGAGTGTCGCTATCCTCCCTGCCTCGGCTTTGTCTAGTTTGGCAGTGGTTGCGATAACCGCGATGGTTGTGCTTCTGCTCCGTGTCGAGATCGGCATTGGTGTTATTCCTTCAAGAATTGCCCTAGTTTGGTTAACGAGTTTAATTTCTCTGAGGCACTAAGTTTATTTTCGGGCATGAAAAATGCTCCCCTAACAGCAAACAGGTTATATATTATTTCACCTGTCTACCGTATGGGGAGCATATCAAGATTCAATCAGCAGAGCAGCCTCTTTAGGCTATCTGAAACTCTTATTTACTCCAAATCCGTTGCAGGATAACTGCCGCTTCGGCGCGAGTGAGAAAGCTGTTCGGCGCCAATTTGCCGTTCGATCCTTGCACGATACCCGCATTGACCAGTGCTGCAACGCTGTCTTTCGCGTAAGAAGCTACCGAAGCCTCGTCGCTGAACGCATCCAAAGTGCCGCCTGTCGGCAACGCTTTGCCTGCGGCTTTCGCCGCGCGAGCCGCGATGACCATCATGTCTTGACGCGAGATCTTGCTGTTCGGATCGAACAGATTGTTGCCCGTGCCTTGAATGATGCCGAGCTGCACAGCGATCTTGACCGCATCATAGTAGTATGCGGAGGAATCCACGTCGGAGAACATCGTTACGGAAGCATTGTTACCTTTAAGCTCCAATGCGCGAACGAGCAGCGACAGGAAGTCCGCTCTCTTGATGGAGGCGTTCGGATCGTACGCGTTCTCGCTCGTGCCGTTAATGATGCCGCGAGATGCCATCGCTTCGATCGCTTTCTTCGCCCATGGTACGGACTGAAGATCTCCGAACGATTTCACTACGAACGCAACTGCATAGTTACTGAAGTGAGTCGTCGAGAATTTGACCATACCGCTTGCTGCATCGTAGCGGGCATTCGGCACAGGTGTAGCTTTGCCGCTGCCGTCGATGTACCAGATAATGATGTGATCCGGATTTCTTAGCTCTTCAGCCGTCGGCGTGTAAGGTACGGATACCGTTACAGGCGCGTTCGGGTTGTTCCAAGCGACAACTGAGTCGCCTGCCAAAAATTCGAGGCTAATGACCGGATGGTTACCGATTTGCTGGCGGACATCATTGCTGAGTCCTTCTGTCGAGACCTTGCCCAAGCGAACCGATACGGACTCGGAGCTGCCGACGTTCGTGCCTGCCAGCATGTTGCCAGGAAGCTCGACCGTGCCGTTCTCCGTCTTGATCACAAGTACTGTCGATCCGGAATCTTTCAGGCTTTGAAGCGGCAATTGCACGTCGTATGAATTTGCGCCTGCTGTTGCAGGAATGTCGATCGTAACTTTTTTCTTGCCTGCAGCGTTAGTTACAGCTTGATCGAACGCTTTCTGTAGATTGCCGGCAGAGATGTTGGACGATGCCTTACCGTTATTCACGGTAACTTTTGGTGTGATCTGGCCGTTCACAGCCGGTTGTTCAGTCACCGGAGGAGGCGTGCCTGTACCGGTCTGAGGATTCTTACCGGAAAGCGTAAGCACTCCAAAAACGGACGTGTCCTGATAACCTTGGCCGGTCAAATCGTTCCATGCGGCAACGCTCTGACGAGCACCGTTTTTACCGTCGTTGATTTGCACGTCAAAGCCTAGCTTCATGTTGTTTTCCGGCGTGATCGATGTTAACGGTATTTTCATTTCTACCGTGTAGTTCGTTCCGGAAAGAGAGGTGGCTGACTCGAAACCGGCTGCTTTGCTTGACGGATTGAAAGATGCCTGGTTCTTATAGTTTACTCTGTATTGTCCATCATCCGATTGATAGGAAGTTGTCTTTCCATTATTCTCGTCTACGAACACTTCGACGGAATCTTGTTCATACGCGTTCGGGCTAGTACTATCCAGTTCCGCATTATCAGTTACTTGGATTAACACATACAAGTTGTGATCATCCCAAAGCGCTCTGGCTACGCCGCGTGCACCTTGCCAAGCCGTTTGGAACTTCTGGATCGAAACTTCAGGCGCATCGCTCCAGATCGCGTCAATGTCTCCATCTATGACTGGCGTACCGTATTTAGCGGACGTTTGGCTAGCCGTTACCGAAACCGGAGGGTGCTCCGCTATGAACTTGCTCGGATCGATAACGCCGTAATAGGCTTGCTTCGCTTGCAGGTTTTTATCGAAGAGCAACGGCGGGTTTTCTTTTCTCCAGCTCGTCGCGTCGTTCAGACCCCAGAAGGTGACTCTGGCGATATTCGCGGCGTGCTCTTTGTAAATTTGGAATAGCTGCGCATACAAGTAGCCTTGCGCGATTGCTTCCTTGTCGGTGATCGTGCCGCTGCTTCCGGCCGTTATATCCAGCTCGGTAATGCTGACTTCAACGCCCAAGGAGATAAACCGTTCCAACGACGCCTTAACGTTGTCCGGCTTCGTGTTGATGTTGTAGTGCGCCTGCATGCCAACGCCGTCGATCAGCTTCTTGCCCGGATGCGTAAGCGCGTACTTGTCATTGAGATCTTTGACCATACTGTAAATGGCCGTAGATTTGTTCTGGTTATCATCGTTAAAATCGTTGTAATAGAGCTTGATATCCCAGGACGGATGCGCGTCCAGCACTTCTCTTGCCGCCAAGAACGCTTGCTCCACGTAATCGTTACCGATCGCCGTTTTCCAAGGAGAGGTGCGCAGGGCAGCACTCCAATTCGTCGGATTAGCAGGATTGTCGTTCATCGCTTCGTTGACGACGTCCCAAGAAACGAAATTGTTGCCGTATTTCTCACCGTAGTGCGTCAAAACCGTTTGGATGTGCGTTCTCATATTGACGAGCGCCTCGTCGCGGCTCAAAGGCGAACCGTTCGAGGTATACATCCACGCTGGCGTCTGTTCATGCCATACGAGCACATGGCCGTGCACTTTCATCCCTGCGGCGATCGCTTTATCGACAAGCGAATCCGCATAAGTGAAAGTACCTTTCACCGCCTGTGTTGCATCCGGTTTCATGGCGTTTTCCGCCGTTACGACATTATGATGCAATTTGAGAAGCTCCAGGCGAGTGCCATCGAAATCCGCTGCGGATACCGCATTGCCGATCAAGAAATCGTCTTGGTACTGTGTCTTAATTGGCGTCAGGTCTTTTTGTACGGAGATAGGGATCGAGCCTGTGTTTACAAAGCTGATATCGTCGATGTAGAAAGAAGCAGTCTTATTGCTGGAGCTCTCGACGTAGATAGTCAAAAATTCGTCGCCTACGCTGGAGTAACGATAGGTGCCTTCAAGCTTCACCCATCCGTCGGTAGCTCTGACGGTTTTTCCTTGAATGGTATTGTAGCTGGCGGTGCTGCCGTTGCCGACTTGCGTGGACAACTGAAGCTGCGAGCTGGTCGGCGAGATCAGCTTGACCCATGCCGTTACTTTGTACTCGCTGCCTTTGTCTACGTTCTGCTCGACGCGAATCGTCGGACCGTGCCAAGAGTCTGTACGGCCTTCTACTTTCAACGCATAAGCACCGTTGTCGGTATGATTGTCTTCATTCGTAACGGTCAACGTTTCCGTTCCCGCGCGGCCGACAAAGCCGCCCTTCGATTGATCCTCGAACGTAATGGTAGTGAATGGCACCGCTGGAGTTCTTGAAGGCTCGGCGCCAGGCGTAACGTCTTTGATTACGAATTCGTCCATATAGAAGTCGGCTTTCGCCGTGGCGGTTTCGTCTGGGCCGTAGATGTTAGCCTCGATCCACACTAGGAATTCGGTCGTGTTGGCTGGTACTTCGTAGCCTTTCAGTTCGAACGTCTTCCAAGCGGAGTCCGTAACGGCTTGGTTGCCGATAATCCATGGGTAGCTTTCTGTACCGCCGGATTTGACTATCGCACCTAAATGGTAGTTATCGGTGCCTTGAGCGGACCGAAGTTTGAACGAGATATCGTATTTATGACCGGATACCAACTTGCTGGTCAAATTGAGCGATACGGCGCTCTTTCTTTCCGAACGGTCCTTATATAGAAGGGATTTCGTTCCATCAGATGCGAAGTCGGACGATACTATCGCAGTACCGGTGCCGTTCCATCCCAGATCCACCCAACCACCGAGCTGACCATCCTCAAAGCTTTGGGACAGGACGAAGAATCCTGGAGGAGGAGCTGCGCTTGTCTGGCGGATGACGACGTCGTCGATCGCGAAGCTTGTACTTTTGCCGGCGTCTTCTGACTCGAAGTAGAGTTTAATCCCCGTAGCGGCGGCGTTATATGTGTAAGTACCGCTCAGTTTCACCCAAGCGCCGCTCGTGACCGCCGTCAACCCGATCACTTGCTTAAACTGGTCGTTGCCGGTTATTCCGGATTGCTCAATCGAAGCTTTTAGCTGCGTCGAAGCTGCTCCGGTATCCAGCTTGGCGTAGGCGGAAATTTCGTATTCCGCGCCTTTTTCAAGCGTATCCGTCAACACTAGGCTCGGGCCGTGGTAATTTTGGGTGCGTCCCGTCACGAGAAGCGCGTTTGAGCCGGAGTGGTAGACGGCATTCGTTGCGGTCGCCGTAGCGCCGTTGCCGGTCCATCCATTTTTGCCGTTTTCGAACTTCTCGACAAGAACGGCCGGTTTGACGACTTTCACTTGGAAATCGTCGACGTAGAAGCTAGCGGTTTTACTGCTGCTGCTCTGTAAATAGACTTGCAGGGCATTGGCGTTCATGTCGTATGTATACTCGCCTTTGACTTGTACCCAAGCGTCGGCTGTTACCGTTGCCGCGGAGCCTGGATTCAGGTACTCGTCGGCTGCCCCAGTCTGTTGAGCGCCGAATTGGATTGTCTCGGAGCCGGTCGTTCCCTCTTTGAGTTTAACCCATGCGGAAAACTCGTAAACTGATTCCTTGTTCAATTTGCCGGTGGCGGCGAGGTTAAAGCCCGGGCCGTTCCAGTTGTCCGTTCTTCCTTGCACCAAGAGACTGCGGGTTCCGCTGTGAGCGGCATTGGTCGAAGCCGTTACCGTCTCGGTACCGCGCTTAAACCATCCTTGCGTGCCGTTCTCGAAGTCGTTCGAAACGACGACGTTCCCGATCGCTTCCGGTGTCGGAGGCGTAGGTCCGCCGATCGCGGCTGCGAAAGTATTTAAAGTATCGTCTTTCTTAATGAGAATACGTCCCATCGCCAAGGCGTCGTCATCGCCGCTCCAGGCTTTGAAACCGACAATAATTCCGTTCTCCGTCGCGGCTGCTTTTACGTCCGCGTTGTAGTTGCCGTAAGGATAGGCAAGAAGGATCGGATCTTTGCCGGTAATTCCTTTCAAGAACGTATTAGCGGATTGGATTTCCGCGGCCGCGGTCGCTTTGGTGATGCTAGCCGTCCATACGGCTTGATCATGCGTCTTTGTATGGTTTTGAAGACTGATGTTCGGGTTGTTTTTCAGCGTGTTCAATTGGCTCAGCGTCATTCCCCAAGAACCGATATTGTCCTGGATGACGAAAGATACCGCTTTCATATTGTACTGCGTCAATACTGGAAGCGCGTTTGTAATAAAGTCCGGTGTCGCGTCGTCGAACGTCAGCAGGATCGGTTTAGAAGGAGCGGTTGCCCCGTTCACGATAATGTCGACGTACTGTTCCGCGGATACGGTGGTATAGCCGTTATCGTTCAGATACTTCATTTGTTTTTTGAAGTTGGCTGTGCTGTATTGATAATCTCCGGATGGATTATCGGTGATTACATGGTACAGGATGACAGGTATCGTTGCGCTCGCTGCATTCGCATTTGGAGCATACCAAAATTGCGGCACTAACAGTGCAGCGGCTAACAGTGACAGCAATAGCCGTTTGAAGCGTCTACTCATTTGATGTCCTTCCCCTCAGAATGGATTTTGAAGTTAACTAAAGCGCTTTCAATCTTGAAGTTGAATGGCTCCTCCTTCCCGTATCTTCAATTATAATGAGTGTTTTAATAGGGCGGCACCTATCGAAGTAGAGATTCTACTTTAAAAATTAAAGAAGATATTAGATCCGAACTTATGAACCACCAACTAAATACAAAGAAAAGGATATATCTCATAAATGAACATAATTCAGTAGTTATTGCTATTTCATTTTGGAAAATATGAAGGCTGTAACAGACCACAGCAAAATGAGGATGGCGCAGACACAACCTCTTCGCCATCCTCATTATTAGTTAATGAAACCTTTATTTACTCCAAATCCGTTGCAGGATAACTGCCGATTCGAAGCGAGTTTTATTCCTCTAATGGATCCTCTTCACCATCGCCAACCCAAGCTCCCTAAGAGCCTCAGTATTAGCGATAAACTGCGGCAGAGTTACTGGTCAGCATGTTAGCTACACCTCTAGTACCACGTCCACTCAGCATGTGTGACGTTACATAGAACCAAGTATTTGATTTCATTTTAGTAACTATGTAAAATAATTGCTGAATTTCAGTATACATACCTAAACTGTTCAAATGTTCTCAGTTAGGGATTTGAAATATATCCAAGCACAAAATCAAAAAAAACGGCATCTCTGCCGTTCTGATGATAATGTATGGTGGAGCTAGGCGGAATCGAACCGCCGACTGATCGCTGCCAGCGACCTATTTTCCCCCTAAACTATAGCCCCATATTTAGTTGTTAACTCGCTGTTTTTATGGGTGTTAAACCGGTAATGGTGTTCTCCCAGCTGAGCTAAGGCCCCAGATATTGCATAATGTCATCGAATGACGACAAAATTGATAATATCACAGGGGCTTCAGATATGTCAATCCTTATCTACAATACTGTTAAGAGGATGCTTGGACAGCAAGCTGTTGAGCTCTTTCATAAACATATCGATATCTTTAAATTGACGATATACAGATGCAAAACGCACGTATGCTACTTCATCTACTGGATATAGCTCATTCATAACGATTCCGCCTATAGCACTGCTATCTACCTCGGCAAGGGCTGTCGTGCGAAGCTCTTTCTCGACTTCTGATACAATGACCTCAAGACGCTCCATAGGTACGGGACGCTTCTCGCAAGCGCGAATTAGTCCGCGTAATATTTTGTCACGGCTGAATTCCTCACGGCTGCCGTCTTTTTTGATTACGATTAGAGGCGTTTCCTCAATCATTTCGAATGTCGTGAAGCGGCGGCTGCACTTTTCGCATTCACGGCGTCGGCGAATTGATTTATTTTCGTTGGCCGGCCTGGAATCTAATACTTTTGTACCGGCATAGTCACAGTATGGGCATTTCATGTTGTGTTTGGCCTCCTTTCTTTGCTCAGAAGCTTCTGCTTTGAGCCTATTCTCAAACAAAATAAATTTCCAGCGAATTCCTGTAATGAACTTTTGATTTTTGAGCATAATACTTTTACCAACCGCAAGGAGGTGAACATACATGAGCGCATCCCGCAGCAGTAACCAACTAGTAGTACCACAAGCGACAGCTGCACTTGACCAAATGAAATTTGAAGTGGCTCAAGAGTTAGGTATCGCGATTCCGCAAGACGGATACTACGGCAACATGGCAACGAAGGACGCTGGCTCCATCGGGGGATATATTACCCGTCGCCTCGTACAAATTGCTGAGCAATCCCTTGCTGGTCAAAAATAATGATTCATTTCAGTTGTATGAATAACAGATGCTTTGGCTGGCTCGTCAACGAAATGACGAGCCTCCAAGGCTTCGTTGTATTTTCAGTAATAATGAGTTTCGGATCAGAAGCTTGGATACAAATCCTTGTACTTATTATAATAGTAAATAACCCGCTGTACATAGTGCCGGGTCTCACCGAACGGAATTCGGCTCACCGTTTCTAATTTCCCATCCCAAACTCCTGAATCCAGCCATTTGCGAACATTGCCTGGACCCGCGTTATACGCCGCAATTGCAGCGATTTGATTTTGATCAAATTGTTGATGCAAGGATTTCAAATACCACGAACCGACCTCGATACTGACATCGGCACGATTCCGCAGCATATCCTCTGTCACTTCCTTGAAGCCTGCCTTCTGTACGACCCAATTTGCCGTATCCGGCATAATTTGCATTAATCCTAATGCACCCTTCTTTGAATCCTTGCCTGTCCGATAGTTGGTCTCACTGCGGATAATGGCAGCAACCAAATGCGGTTCAACACCGTAATTGGATGCACTCACCCGAATGTCTTGTTTATAATACACGGGATACATCCATGTACCAAGCCAATTGGATTTAAGAAACAATATAGCTATGAGGCCGAGCAGCAGTACGAGAAGCACTCTTTTCTTTAATAAAATTTTCATGGCAAGCTCTGGCTTTTCCAGAAATCATTAATTTGCCGCTCTGTCTCTTCTATAGTACCGCTATTATCAATAACCCATTCAGCTAAGTCCCTTTTTTGCTCAATATCCATTTGCAGCAATACTCGGCGCCTTGCTTCTTCCTCCGTTACTGCATTTCGCTCCATTAGCCGGGTAATTTGCACCTCTGAAGGCACATATACAACCATCACACCATCGTATAGATGCTTCTGGTTCGTTTCATAGAGCAGCGGCACATCAGCTACAACTAAACGATCTGGATACTGCTCTTCAAACGTATGTATCCTATCCTGCATTCGCTCACGTATAGCTGGGTGCGTAATCGCTTCAAGTGCCTTTAAGCTCGCTTTATCGCGAAAAACAATGTCACCGAGCTTCTTTCTATTTAATGAACCATCAGTCTCAAGCACTGCTTGTCCGAACGCAGAGGCAATTGCCTCCAGTGCGGACTCTCCTGGAAGGACGACCTCCCTTGCAACTTGATCGGCATCGACCAGCAGCGCACCGCGTTCTACGAGCATGTTAGCAATAGTACTTTTACCGCTGGCAATGCCGCCGGTTAATCCGATTTTCATCCATTTCACCTCAAATTATAACAGCTTCATGATTCCCATCATAATCAATAATATGCCTGGCAGCACGGATAAGGTTTGCATACCTTTCCAAGCGGAGAAACGAAATCCGAAACGAATGCCTCCTACGAGAAAAAGTGCGCTTGATGCCGTTATCGTCAATGCTGTAAGCAGAACTGGCAAACCAATCATTGCCGCTCCCAAGCCCGCTCCAAATGCATCAATTGACAATGCAACACCAAGCATAATCGCTTCTGATGCAGAAATCGTTCCTGATTTGTCAAAGTCAGCCGTTTGCGGTGTCCGTAAAATTTGAATAACTAATCCCATACGCTTCAGCTCAACCATAACGACCAAAGCCGACTTGGACAGTTCGCCCATATGGGCCCTGCTCCCGACTTCAGAAGAAGCGGCTGCTTCTCTTATGTTCTGAGGCAGTTCAATTGTCTCAACAATCTCGCTTTTTGGCTTACGGCGCTTTAACTGAAGCAAGGCCCAGCCTCCAATTAAGATCAATAAGCATGCGCCAATGAGCTTGGAGACAAATTCAGAGAGATAATTAGTCAACAATTCTCCAACTTGCATCGATATAAAAATAATAAGGCCGGAGCAGCACGCAATAATGAATACGGACAGAAGCGGTATGCGGATTCTCCGCAAGCCATACGTAACACCTACGCCGAAACCATCCAAGCTAACTGCAAAAGCAAGAACTAGCAATGATACAACATGCGCGATCAATCGTAAAGTCCCTCCCCGCACTGCTTTTGCCCAGCTCACATGCGATCTGTAAGTAGACATTAGCCTATAAAACTAATATATGCTGGGAGGGTACCTCTGTGCTTGTCGATTCGAAAATGCTACTTGGTTCTTGCTTGGCCGGATGCGCCTATCGGTTGGCATTTCGCACAAATATGCGTGCCTCTGCCTCCAACCGTAAACTTCTCAATCGGCCTCGCACAGACAGGACAAGGCTCATCCTTCTTTCCGTAAACAAGCAGCTGTTGCTGGAACATGCCCATCTCGCCTTGACCGTTCACATACGACTTGATCGATGAACCGCCCGCTTCAACCGCTTGCGACAGCGTCGAGCGAATGGCTTCATACAATCTCTTCCATTCGGCCGACTTCAGCGTATCCGGAGTTCGTTCGGGATGAATCCGTGCTTGAAATAAAGACTCATCCACATATATGTTGCCTAAGCCCACGATATGCTCCTGATTTAACAGAAGCGGCTTGATGCGAGTCGATCGCTTCTCCAGCTTGTCCTTCAACGCAGCCAAAGTGAACGACGGCTCCAAAGGCTCAATTCCAAGCTTATTGAGCGGAGGGAGCGTAAGCTCCTCACCCTTCTTAAACAAATGCATCGTTCCAAACTGACGAACATCCTTATAACGAAGGTCTGTTCCATCATCGAAATGAAAGATCACATGTGTGTGCAGCTCAATCGGCTCATCGGATGGAAACACGCCATATCGGCCTTCCATCCTTAAATGGGATACGAGCACAAGCCCGTCCATTATAATTCGCAAAAACTTGCCACGCCGCTCCACGGTTTCGATGGTGTAGCCGACAAGCGCATCTGCAAATTGCTCTGGTTCGGGAGGAAGCTGTATAATACGCGGGAGTCTAACGGTTACAGATTGGATTCGTTTTCCCGCTACAAGTTCATTTAGTGTTCTTCTTACGGTTTCTACCTCTGGCAATTCAGGCATTTCTCTTCACCTCAACAACTATTATACCCGAAACTGCCCGCCAGCGGGTTACTTTGCTTCATACCAATTGTCACCGTAGCTCATGTCTGCCTTAAGAGGCACGTCAAGCACCAGCGCTTTGGCCATCACTTCCGGTACGAGTGTTTTCATCAGCTCAAGCTCATCAGCTGGCACTTCAAACACGAGCTCATCGTGTACTTGAAGCAGCATACGACTTTTCAACTTGCGCTCTCTCAGCGTCTCGTCCATTTGAACCATCGCCAGCTTAATAATGTCGGCGGCTGTGCCCTGAATCGGCGTGTTCATCGCTGTCCGCTCCGCGAAGGAACGCAAATTGAAGTTGGAGGCATTGATATCATTCAAATAACGTCTCCGCTCCAGCAATGTTGTAACATAACCGTCACGACGAGCATCCTTGACGACGTCGTCCATGAATTTGCGAACCCCTTTGAATACCTCGAAATATTGCTCAATGAAATGTGACGCCTCTTTGCGCGTAATGCCTAGGTTTTGTGATAATCCGAAATCACTGATTCCATAAACGATACCAAAGTTGACGGCCTTTGCCGAACGGCGCATATTGGAATCGACTTGATCCGCAGCTACTCCGAAAACATCCATTGCTGTCTTCGTATGAATATCCATATCATTAATGAATGCTTCCTTTAAATTCTCATCACCCGATATATGCGCAAGAACACGAAGCTCAATTTGAGAATAATCGGCTGCAAGAATGAACCAGCCCGGCTCCGACGGCACGAAAGCTTTCCGAATTTGACGGCCTTCCTCCAGCCTAATCGGAATGTTCTGAAGGTTGGGGAACTGGCTGCTCAACCTTCCGGTAGCCGCAATCGTCTGGCGATAATACGTATGCACCTTGCCAGTTTCTTTGCGTACCTCCTTCAGCAACCCTTCCACATAAGTCGACTGCAGCTTCGCAAGCTGACGATAATTCAGAATGAGCGGGATAATTCCGTGATAGGGAGCCAACTCCTCCAATACCTCGGCATCCGTTGAATAGCCTGTTTTCGTCTTCTTCTTAGCGGGCAGCCCAAGCTTATCGAACAGAATCTCGCCAAGCTGCTTCGGTGATCCAATATTAAACTCTACTCCGGCATGCTTGTAAATTTCGCTAATAAGAACCGTAAGCTTACGTTCCAGATCTCGGCCAAGCTTGTCCAGCTCTTTCGTCTCCACCTTGATTCCTAAATGCTCCATACCGGCAAGAATTCGGGATAACGGCTGCTCAATTTCAAAATAAAGCTTGCTCATTCCTGTGCGGCTGAGTTCTTCCGTCAACAGAGGTACTAAACGACGTACCGATTCTGCCTTAAGCGCAAGATGACGATTGAGCGTTTCTGCATCAGGCACTTTAAATTTAGCACCCTTGCCATATACCGCTTCATCAGAAGGTACCGTAGGCAATCCTTGCTTTTCATTAATTCCGCTTAACGACTGGCTTGCTTCAGTCGGATCAAGCAAATAAGCGGCAAGCTGCACATCAAAGGCAGCTCCTTCAAAGCTAATTCCACTCCACTTGAGCGCGAGCTCCGTTTTGTGCAGATCAAAGCCGTATTTCGGCCTGTCCGCTTGCTCCAACCAGTTGCGAAGCTTCGCGGCGAAAGGCTGCTTAAGCACCGAGTACGGCATTGCGAATACAGCCTCTTCCGTTGCAATCGCGAGGCCGATCAGCACGGCTTGATGCGGATTCTCACCAATCGCTTCAATATACAAGCCGTTCTTATCCGTCTTACCAAGCAGTTGAATGAGTTTATCCAGCGACTCCGCGTCTTTATCTGATTCAATCACATGAATATTCAAATCAGCAGCAGCAGCTTCGGCTTCCTTATCCATATCGCCCGCTTCAGCACCGAGTTCTAGGCGATCAATTAATGATTTGAACTCCAGCTTACGGAACGCTTCCGCCAGCTTCGAGCCATCATAGCCCGCATATCGAAGGTCATCGATAGACTTCTCCATGGGTACTTCGCGGAAGATCGTCGCCAGCCGTTTGCTCATCGTGGCGTCATCCTTGTGGCTCTCTATGTTTTCCTTCAGCTTGCCCTTCAGCTTGTCCAAGTTTTCTAGCACGCTCTCTACCGAGCCGTGCTCATGAAGCAGCTTAAGCGCAGTTTTCTCTCCCACGCCCGGCACTCCCGGGATGTTATCGGAGGTATCGCCCATAAGCCCCTTAAGGTCGGTGATTTGCATCGGCACAAGGCCGTACTTTTCTTGAATCGTCTCTGGTGTATACAGATCGACATCACTGACGCCTTTACGAGTAACCGCTATAGTTACTTTTTCAGAGGCAAGCTGCAGCATATCCTTATCGCCTGTAACGACAAAAGCTTCGACTCCTTTCTCGTCAGCTGCTTTCGTTAGCGTACCAATAATATCGTCGGCCTCATAACCGGACAGTTCAAACTGCGAAATGCTAAAGGCTTGAAGCAGCTCTTTAAGCACTGGAAATTGTTCGGATAGCTCAGGCGGTGTCTTTTGTCTTCCGCCTTTATATTCCGCATAACCTTCGTGTCGGAACGTAACCTTGCCAGCGTCAAATGCAACAAGAACATGAGTCGGCTTTTCTTGCTCAAGCAGCTTAAGCAGCATCGTTGTAAAACCATAAATCGCATTCGTGTGATTGCCAGCCGAATTCGTGAGCGGCGGCAATGCAAAAAACGCACGATAGATGATACTGTTTCCGTCAATTAGCATCCATTTTTCCATAAGGACTCAACACCTTCTTTATGTAACATTCATACCTCTAAGTATACCACAAAAAGGGCTTTTCCTAAGCATTTCTGCCATAGGAGAGCCCTTTTTTGTATCGTTTACACCATCATGGTATGAAATAAAGCCGGCCGGCCTAATAAATAACCTTGGGCGTATTCGATCCCCAGCTCTCGCACCTTGGCAAGCTCCGCATCAAGCTCAATGCCCTCTGCGATAATAGAAATGTCCATTTTGGCAGCAAGCTGAATCAACGTGTACAAAATATGTTCCTTCATCTCATCTTGGTGGATGTTCTGAATAATCGACCGATCGACCTTCAAATAATCGGGGCGCAGCTCGGCGATCGATTGCAATGACGAATAACCTGCACCGACATCATCAATTGCGATCTGGTAACCTTGGCTTCGGTAATGCTCCAACGCCTTCTTCACGGAGCCAAAATCCGCAATGGAGCTGCGTTCCGTAATTTCAAATACGACTTGATCGGGCGACAGCCTGTGCTCCTCCAGCAGACTCAACGTTTGACCTGGTGAGAAGCAAGGATCTTCCATAATTTGCGCCATCACATTGATGAAAAGCTTTTGCCCCGGCATGAGCCTCAGGCAGCCATCTATCGCCTTCTCCCTAGCCAATTTATCCAAGCTATAGGTTAGACCTTCTTGTTCTGCACACTGAAACAATTCCATCGGTCCAGCAAACCAAGTTCGATCTTCTGTTCGTGTTAGCGCCTCGAAGCCAAAAACCTCATCTTCGCGCAGCAGCGATATGATTGGCTGATAGACAGGCTTAATGAGCTGCTCGCTAATGACTCGCTCAAGCGCTCGCCGCTTCAAGCTGCGATCCATCGAGCCGGCGGATTGGCCGTGCAAAATCGCCTTTTTCATCGCATCATACCATATGAGTCCATCCATTGGGGCTTTGTCACTTGGTACAACAGATACACCGACATGCAGCTTCCCGCCCACATATGATTGCTCCTCGTTGCCTAGCTCCTCTGCAAAACGTTTCTCCCACTCTGGGATATGCTTATGAGCAAACTCAAGCAGCCAGCCTTCCAGCAGCTGCTGATGCCCTGCCGCCAAGCGCATATGGATAAACAAATCCTCCTTCATCCAATACAGCCCTTCGTAATGCAAGAAGTTCCCAAATTCAGCTTCTGCCTCGAACTCAGCAAAAACTCGCCATTTTTCATGCTGCGAGGCAAAATGCTGTTTACGATCATCAGTCGGAAGCTGCCACGATAAATAAATTATGCCAAGATGACTCGAGTTCACGTTATCCGTATCATTAAGCCGCCATATGTCCCGAAGTTGTCTCAATTTCCGTTCCGTTCCTCTCCATGATGCATTCCTCTTATCTGATCCATTACGTAGACGCTGCCTTTAAGTGCTTTTGCTTGTTTCTTCAGCTTTGCCGCAATCCTCGGAATATCATCTGCTGCAAGCGCTACTTTGCCATCCCACAGCATCAATGACAAGGAGAGCGTTACACCCTCCTGCTCAATGAGATTACCCTCTCGATCCTCAACGGTTGTTACCTGGGCGCCTCCGTAAAATGCCTTTATCCCGTTATCAAAACGCTTAATCATGGCCTGACACAAATGCTCCGCCGCTTCCGCTCTCATCACCACAATGAAATCATCGCCGCCAATATGCCCGACAAAATCGTAGCCTTCGCCAAGCTGATCAAGCTCTCTTCGCAGCATATCTCCCAAATAGCGAATGAGATTATCTCCGAGCCCGAAACCAAAGGTATCGTTATACCATTTAAAATAGTCCAAGTCCGCATAAACGACAGCGAACGGCTCTGCTTGCCCGATCCGTCTAGACAGCTCAAGCTGAATCTCCTCATTGCCAGGCAGCCCCGTGAGCGGATTAGCTGTGCGAGCCGCCTCTGTACGAAGGGTCGTTATGCATTCCAGAATAGACCTTATTGTAGCCGCACCTGCCATCTGTCCGTCTCTGGTGATAAGAACTACATCGTATAGCTGCGAAAAATCTCTTGCCATAGCCAGCTGCGAAACATGCTCGACGGTTAGCTGCTCATCCACAATAAGCGGTTGATTGTTCATAATCCGCTCGATTGGCCTATTCCAATAAAGCGGCAGTCCGAACTGTCCTGCTAACATTTGATGAAGCTTCTCTTTCATTAATATACCTATCGGCCTGCCTTTATCGACGATTACAGCGCCCTGCGCCTTCGCGTTCGTGTCGAATAAATAAGCAACCTCAGATACCCTTGCCCTAGCAGGGAATATTGGAAAAGGTGCGGCAAGCGCTCCGATACGAACCGTTCGGGAGTGAAGCGCAAGCACATGCGCATGCGGAATTGACTGCATACACTCGCCAGCTCCGGTAAGATGCCCAAAACTCTCGATTGCCTGCATACTCTCCTTCATGGATTCATGGCGGTCCATGCCAAGCGTAACGTTATAGGCGCTTTGCTCCATCGCATCCAGCAGCATTCGGTAAACAACCGATTCGGAGGAGCGGCCAGTTGCTGGCGGATAAGCAACGGACAGACCTATGCTTACCTCCAGATCCGTGTCTGGATAATTCCCGTTCTGTACTTTTGTACTTGACTTCCTTAGACTGGCAATGAGTCGCTCCATCGCTTTCTCGATAACCCTAATGATTGGCTCTTCATTCTGCTGCCGATCAAAAAAATAGAAGTAATCCCATTCCAGTCGCTGACGCCAAAAGAGTCCTGATTCTGTGCTCTCCCATATCTGCAATGTCGATTCTGCTGCTGTGTTACCAACACGGAAGTGAACGTAAATGACACCTATTCCGCCTTCATGCCAGCGCTCTTTAATGCTGCGGAGCATGTCTCGATTGAATAAACCAACCTGAGCTCTATTCATGACAATCCCCTCAATCGACTATCGTCTATTTCAGTTCCCTATGTATTACTTTACCAGCCAATTGTGAATAGAGATGCATAAAAGGGTTAACGTTCGGTAAAATTCGACATTTTTCTTAGTTCTTTTTTCCTAAAAAAAAAAAAACCGTCCAGCAGTTTACTTGGGCGGCTTTAAGTATGTTTTTAAAGTAGGTTATACATTCAAATCGGGTCTGCTGCCTGTCACGAGGTAGACTACACTCTCACCGATATTCGTGGCGTGATCGCCAAATCTCTCCAAGTAACGGCCTACAAAGCTTAGCAGGGAGGATTGCGTAATATTCTGAGGATTTTCCATCATGATGGTATAAAGCTCACGCGTAATTTGACCATACAAAGCATCGACCTGATCATCGTCTTTTGCCATTTTGTAAGCCAAGTCCACATTTTCTTGTATGAAGGATTGGATGGACTCATACGTCATCAGCTGTGTGATCTCTGCCATGCGCGGCAAATCGATCAACGGCTTAATAAGCTTCTGGCCCTCTAACCGCAGCACAACATTTGCAATATCTACGGAGAGATCACCCATCCGCTCCAGATCGCTGGCGATTTTGAAAGCAGACAAAATGCGTCTCAAATCCTTGGCAACCGGCTGCTGTGTCGCAATAAGCTTCGAACCGATTTCCGTAACCTTTTCTTCCATTTGGTTAAGTGAGGGATCCTTCTTAATAACCTGCCTCGCGCGATCTGTATCTATCGTCTTCAATGCTTCCATCGATTCGACAAGGGCATTCTCTACAAATACACCCATTTCGATGATCAGGTTATGAAGATGCTCCAGTCCTTGGTCAAACTCTTTACGTGTGGTCATCACAACAGCATTCCTCCTAAAGGTTTGTGGAACAAACCTACTTCGAAAGCGTAGGCTTAGGTTTGTGGAACAAATCTACTTCGAAAGCATAAGCTTAAGGTTTGTGGAACAAACCTACTTCGAAAGCATAGAATCAGCCGAAGCGGCCGCTAATATAATCTTCCGTGCGTTGGTCCACTGGATTGGAGAACAGCTTCTCGGTATCCGAGAACTCTACAACTTCGCCATTAAGGAAAAACACGGTTTGGTTGGATACGCGAGCAGCTTGATGCATGTTGTGAGTAACCATAACGATCGTGTATTTATCCTTCAGCTCTTGAACAAGCTCTTCAATCTTCAGCGTGGAAATCGGATCAAGTGCCGAAGTTGCCTCATCCATTAGCAAAATATTCGGATTCACAGCTAGTGCGCGTGCAATGCACAGACGCTGCTGCTGTCCGCCGGACAGGCCAAATGCGGAGCGTTTCAAGTAATCCTTCACTTCATCCCATAATACAGCCGATTTCAAGCTCGTTTCGACAATTTCATCAAGCTCGCGCTTGTTTGTAATGCCATGCAAACGCGGCCCGTAAGCGACATTATCATAAATCGATTTAGGGAATGGATTCGGCTGCTGGAACACCATGCCTACCTTTTTGCGCAATGTCTCAACATCTACTTCATTGGAATAAATTTCTGTACCGCCAATTGCAATGCCGCCCTCGATACGAGTACCCGGAATCATATCATTCATACGGTTCAGCGTACGAAGCAGCGTGGACTTGCCGCAGCCGGAAGGCCCGATGAAAGCCGTGATCGCTTTCTCTGGTATCGTGAGCGTTACATCCTTCAAAGCGTGGAAAGCGCCGTAGAACAAATTCAATTTGTTAATATTAATAAGTGCTTCCATATCGTTCTCCTCCTAAAACTCTCTTTAAACGTTCTTCTGGTACTTGTTGCGAAGCAGAATAGCCGAGAAGTTCATAAGTAACAGCAATGCGAGTAAAACGATAATTCCGCTGGCCGCAAGCTCCTTGAACTCAAGCTGAGGCTTAGACAACCAGTTGTACACTTGAATCGGAATAACGGTGAATGAATCCTTAATACCGCTCGGCAGAAATGCAACATAGGTTAATGCTCCGATCATAACGAGCGGCGCAGTCTCCCCGATTGCCCGCGACATCGCTAGGATGACCCCGGTCAATACGCCCGGAAGAGCGGAGGGCATAACCGAACGGGCTACCGTTTGCCATTTGGTTGCACCAAGCGCGAACGAAGCATCGCGGCGTGATTTGGGAACCGCGCGTATTGCTTCCTGTGCCGAAACGATAATAATTGGCAGCACAAGCAGCGTCATCGTTAATGCGCCGGCAATTAGGCTGCGGTCTAACGAGAGAAGACGGACGAACAGGGTTAAGCCCAAAATACCGTATACGATAGACGGAACACCCGCCAAAGTACTGATGTTAAGCTGAATCATTCGGGTAATACGACTTTTCTTTGCATATTCCTCTAGGTAAATCGCTGCTCCGACACCGAAAATAAATGAAATAGGCGCCATAATAAGAAGCATATAAATCGAACCTACCAGCGCTGATTTCATACCTGAGCCGTCAGCCCTGCGGGATGGAAAGTTAGTGAACAAATCCGGCTTAAGACGGGCGACTCCGTCGATGAGAATATCTATGATCAGCGCGGAAAGCGCGAGAACTCCGACTGAAGTTGCTGCAACGAACAGGATATGCAGCATCCAGTCCATTTTCCTTCTGTTAGCAATTTGCTTTCGGTTTGCATCTTGAAATATGTTCATCTTAATACTCCTCTCTGAATCTTCTTGCAATATACTGGGCAAGAATATTAAGCAGGAACGTAATGACGAACAGCGTCATGCCGACCGCGAAGATCGATCCATACTCAATCGTTCCATGCGGTGTATCCCCTAAGCTTACTTGTACGATATAAGCGGTCATCGTCTGGATGCTTTCGAGCGGATTTGCGGTCAAATTAGGCGTAGAACCTGCTGCAACCGTAACGATCATCGTCTCACCAATCGCTCGGGAGAAGGCCAGTACAGCAGATGCCACGATTCCCGAGAAAGCGGCTGGCACTACGATTTTCAATGCGACTTCGAATTTTGTAGCACCAAGTGCATACGCGCCGTCGCGCAAGCTGCGCGGGACAGCTGACATGGCATCCTCACTCATCGAGCTAACCATTGGAATAATCATAATTCCTACTACGATACCGGCACTCAGAGCGTTAAATACGCCGGCACCGTTGAATATGCTTTGAATAATAGGCGTTACAACGCTTAGTGCAAAGTAACCGTACACGATTGTCGGAACTCCTGCGAGAACCTCCAAAATTGGTTTAATAATTTTGCGAACCCGTTTCGGCGCATATTCCGATAAGTAAATGGCGCTTGCCAACCCAAGAGGAATGGCAACCAAGCAGGCAATGAGAGTAATCATAAGCGTTCCTGACAAGAGCGGCAGAACGCCGAAGCTTTTGGGCGGGATTAACGGAGACCATTTCGTCCCAAATAAGAAATCAAAAATCGGTATTTTCTGAAAAAACTGATACGTTTCCGAGATGAGCGTGACGACAATTCCTATTGTTGTAAGAACAGATACGGAAGCACATAGAAACAATAGAATTGGCATAACCTTATTCATGATGCTTACACGTTTATTTTTGAAATCATATATTTCCTTGGTTACGGTCTGAGTCTTCTTGTTTACCGCTTGTATTCTTTGCGATGGCATTGCGGCGTCCTCCTTCTTGCCTTTACAAATCGTTTACATATATGCCGTGAAAAATGTGATGCCCCTCGAGACACCACATTTATTCATCCGGCTATATTGCTTCTTATTGGATTTTTGCCGCTTCTGCTGCGTATTGTTCATCTGGAAGAGCTACATAACCAACTTCATCAGCGAATTGTCCAATGTTGTTGATGTAATATTTCACAAACTCTTTTACTTCAGGACGCTCAAGCTCTTTGTTGTTTGCATAGATGAAGAGCGGACGGGACAATGGCGCATAACTGCCGTCTTTGATTGTTTCATAAGTTGGTTCAATTGCACCTTTTCCAGCATCAACTGGAACAACCTTCAACTTATCTTGATTTTCTTCGAAATAAGCAAAACCGAAGTAACCAATACCGTATTTGCTGCCTGCTACGCCTTGAACAAGTGAGTTGTCATCTTCGGAGAAGCTGATTGCTTTGTCATTGCGAATGCCTGCTTTATCAAGGATAGCTTCATTGAAATAATCATAAGTTCCGGAATCAGCGCCTGGCGAGAACATAACGATCGGTTCAGCAGGGAACGTATCACGAACGTCTTTCCACGTTTTAACTGTGCTGCCTGTTACAAAAATCTTGTTCAGTTCTTCTACTGTCAAGTGATCAATGAAATCATTGCTTTTGCTAACGACTACGGATAATCCGTCAAAAGCTACCGATAAATCGGTGTACTCGATGCCAGCAGCTTTGCAATCTGCTGCTTCTGAATCTTTAATCGGACGTGATGCATCCGCGATTGCGATCTCGCCTTTACAGAATTGCTTGAAGCCGCCACCTGTACCGGATACGCCAACAGGTACGCGCACATCCTTGTGCAATTTATTGAATTCTTCAGCTGCTGCTTCTGTTAGAGGGAATACGGTGCTTGAACCATCAATTTTTATTTCACCTGCTAGTTTAACTGTGTCATCCGTTGCTGCATTAGTAGGTGAATTGCTAGCAGAACCTTTAGTTCCGTTATTTGTACTATTTCCACAAGCTGCTGTAAACGCAAGCAGCACCACCATCGATAACATCAAGATCCCCTTAAAGCCTTTTTTCTTTAACAACTCTACCACTCCTCTTAGTATGTCTATAGGGCGTTGTTTCCCCGTGCCTCTTATACTACTAGCTGTTTGTAAATCTGGTATTCTGTTTTTGTAAACTCCATGTTAAAAATAAGATTGCTGCAATTTTTTCATTTCGCCAGAAACATGAACCGATTGCTGATGTGCTTGTTCAGTCAGTGAGCCGATCTGCTTCGCACTATTTCGGTTGTCCGCAGCGGCCCGGAACAGCCGGTTAAATGCCTCCACTGCATTATTTACAGACGCTTCACTAGCAGTCGTCTCAGCAAAGCCGGTTTGCGCCAGTAGAGCAGTCTGCGTGATTGCATCCACGATCATCTTCGTCAATGTTGTAATCTCATTCGCGAACTGCTTCGTCTGACCAGCCAGCTTCATCACTTCACCAGCCACTACAGCAAAGCCTCGACCATGCTCCCCTGCCCTGGCTGCTTCTATTGAAGCATTCAATGCGAGCATGTTGCTCTGCTCCGCGAGCTCTTTAATTAATAGCGATACTTTACTAATAGAGCCCGCTTCCGCTTGCAGCTCTTGCATCCGATTCTCCTGCAGCTTCGAGTTTGTAGCGATAGCCTCGAACGCTTTCGTAACTTTATCGAGCTCATTTTTTCCGGATAGCGTCAAATCCACCATCTCAACCGACAAGGACTCTCCCTGCGCTGTCGATTCGCGAACGCTGCTAACCGCATGCTCGATTTCATTCATTCGTTGATCGGCCGAGCGAATCATCATCATTTGGGCGTCTACGGCTTCCTGCTGCAGCAAGCGGGACAATTTGAGCAGGTCTGATACAGTCAAAATGCCCGCCAGCTTGTTATTTGAGGTCACGATGACGCAATCATAAAGCACGCTGTCATGGCGGCTTAATGCGCTGTCAATGAGCAGCTGTGGTGCATATTGATAATCTACCAGCAGCGGATTTCCATCCATCAACTTCGTAATTGGCTTATCATCATATAAATCGGCGCTAAAGCGATGTCCTAGTTTCAAGAAAAAACGATTTCGCATCATTAGGCCAATTGGAGCTCGGTTGTCATCGATTACGATGACGCACTCACACTCCGGATGCTTCTTAAAAATGGAAATCGTTTGTCGACATGTCTGCTCAGCCGTAATCGTCGGTACCTGACGCAAAAAATTGTTCAGCAGTACAGCTTTATTTGCCGCATTATTTGCCACTGAATCTGCTGAAGTATGATCAACTGTCGAACTGTTTTCTTTTTCTAGAACAGTCGCTATCATTTCTCCTCATCCTTCCTTCTATTTCCTCTTGCCATTACTATAGGTCTGAAGCATCAAGTGGAATACGCAGAAATGTTATCGCAATGTTAAATTCAACATTTTTTTTGAAGATTCGATACGATTAGCATTATTTCAAAAATCAAGATTGGGTTATCTGTCCTATAAACAAAACAAAAAAAGCTGTGCGCAGCATACATGTTCCCGTATGCTGCACACAGCTTTTTAATTGATAATCTTATTTCGATTCACGCTTTAGAATCCGGCAGCTATAAGGAGCCAATTCGATGCTTTGACCCGCATCATCACCTGTTAGCAAATCCAGATAGTTTCGCTCGTCGAGCTGAACAGCTTCTTTATTCGCGCTGAAGTTAGATAGGAATACATAATCGTTTGTGCCATCTGTACGCATTTGTGCAGTTACACTTTTCGGAAGCTCGGAATTAAGCACACGCTTAATACCTTCCTGCTCGACGATTCTTGCCAGCAAATCATTCGTAAACGCGGAATCATTGCGTGAGGCGATATAATAGGCCTTTCCAGCCCCTAATTGATTAACCGTTAATGCTGGACGCCCTGCATAGAAATCCTCTCCGTATACCGCTAGCGCCTCTGCGCCTTCAAGATGGATAAGATCGCATAACTCCCGTGCTGTATATTCACCGCTTAATCCAAGGGCATTTCCATCCTGAATGACAATGCGATTGGAATCATGATCATGAAGGGAATCGATTTCCTCTGACCATATGCCCAGCGTCTTACGAAGCGGTCCTGGGAAGCCGCTTAGGAAGCAAAGATCATTCTCGTCTACGATGCCTGTCCAATAGGTTGCAACGAATACACCGCCATTCTCAACGAAGCGCTCAATTCGCTCTCCAACACCAGCACGAACCATATAAAGCATTGGCGCAACAAGCAGCTTGTACGGATTGAATTCACATTCCGAGTCAATAATATCAACAGGAACGCCAAGATCCCAGAATGGGCGATAATGGCTCTTCGCCGTTTCTTCATAATGCAAGCCGCTGTTGCGAGGCCCTTGCGAGTCCTTCACCGCCCAGCGATTCTCCCAATCATAGATCAGAGCAACTTCCGGCTTAACAGTAGTACCCACAACCTCGGTCAGCTTCTCCAGCGTTGCGCCTAGCTCAGCAACATCACGGAAAACCCGGGTATGCTCATGACCGACATGATCAACAACAGCACCGTGCAGCTTCTCGCTTGAGCCTCTGCTTTTGCGCCATTGGAAGTATTGCACCGTATCAGAGCCATGCGCTACTGCTTGCAGTGAAGACAGCATATGCATGCCTGGACGCTTCATTTTACTGATGGGCTGCCAATTGGTCATACTTGGCGTGCTCTCCATGAGCATGAACGGCTTTCCGCCTTTGAGGGAGCGGAATACATCATGGTTAAAGCCGAACCACGCAGCTTGATCGCTGTCATCTGCACCATTATCATGCCACATTGGGTACGCATCCCATGAGATCATATCGAGCAAATCGGTAAATTTCCAATAATTCAACGGTTCGAAATCAAGCATAAAGTTCGTCGTAATCGGCAGCTCGCTGTTCGCAGAGCGAAGCGGCTCGATCTCATGGCGGCAGAAATCAACCGTTTGATCCGTCACGAATCGTCTCCAATCCAAATTTTGACCATGGACTGCTTTCTCGCCGCGGTCCGTTGGCGACTCGATCTGGCTCCAATCGGTATACGTATGGCTCCAGAATGCTGTCCACCATGCATCATTAAGCGCTTCAATTGTGCCGTATTTATTTTTCAGCCAACCGCGGAACGCCTCCTCGCAATACGAGCAATGACATTCGCCGCCGAATTCATTCGATATATGCCAGCCGATAACTGCCGGATGGTTGGAATAACGCTCCGCGAGCTTCGTGTTCATTATGTTGACCTTGTCCCGGTATACCGGGGAAGTAAAGCAGTGATTATGCCGGGCGCCATGCAAATTGCGAATGCCGTTCGGAGCTACGCGCAGCACCTCCGGATACTTCTGGGACATCCATATCGGACGCGCACCGCTTGGCGTAGCGAGCAAAGCATAAATGCCATTTGCAGCAAACCGTTCAAGCAGCTTATCCAGCCATTCAAACGTAAATACGCCTTCTTCCGGCTCAATGGCCATCCATGCAAATATGCCAACAGACATCACATTGCAATGAGCAAGCTTCATAAGCCGAATATCTTCTTCTAATACTTCCGGATATTTCAGCCATTGATCCGGATTATAGTCTGCACCGTGCAGCATTTGCGGTATTTTTCCACTAATTGGCGGGAATTTCAAGCTCATATCCATAACCTCCAGGTTCATCTTGATTATAGTCTTAGTTGGATATACTATAATGATATTCAAATTATAACTCGTATTTTATCTAAACAATATAATAGTATTTTCGCATATCTATCAAAATATGAAACTGGAGGTTTCACTAATCGATACGATGGTTTTTCCGACATTAACAGATACGGATCTGAGCCTTCCTGTCTATTTAACCAGCATTGGACATTGGAGCAATCAAGAGCCGATTGACCGTCCAGGCGGTTATCCCTTTTTTCAGTGGCTGCAGGTCGTTTCAGGGGCTGGGGAACTGCATGTGGGCGGTCAGAAAATGATTGTTCGAGCCGGACAAGGCTTCTGCTTATTCCCGAATGACCCGCATCAATATTTTGCTGTTCAAGAGCCTTGGGAGATTCACTGGCTCAGCTTCAGGGGAGAGCTCTCCAGCACACTGTTTAGACAAGCAGGCATTGTACAATCCGGTGTTTATTCCACCGCCGATCATGATATGATTGTGACTCATATGAAAAACATTTATGCGATGACACAATCCAGCCGAGCATTTCTCGGCCTTGAATGCTCTAAGCTTATTTACATGTTTTTACTTGATTTAATGAAGGTTATTCTCGTCAGCTCGCACTCTGTAGAACAGAATTATTTAAAGCTTCATCCTGTCTTTCAATATATAGAGAAGCATTATAACGAGCCAATATCCATTAAGGATTTAGCAGGTTGTTTAGATGTGACGCCGCAATATTTATGTTTATTGTTCAAGAAGGCGTTGAAGATCAGACCGATGGAATATGTAAACCGCGAACGCATCAATCGGAGCAAGGAGCTTATGTTCCACGAAAGCGACATCAAGATGCATGAAATTGCCCGCCGAGTCGGCTTTGATTCACCTAGCTATTTCAGCTCAGTATTTAGGCGAGTCGAAGGACTAAGTCCAGAGCAATTCAAAAAAATACACGGTATGCGCTAATAGAATAACATTTGGGAGGCTGCACCATGAAAAACAAACAAATCGTATATAAAGAAATTGATCATTACGCCGAGACATTTCGCTCCATATCCCGCTCCGTGGGAAACCGCCCTGAGCTTGGTCATCAGGAATTTTTCGCAGCTGAGCTGCTCTGCTCAGAGCTGGTTCGTCATGGCTTCAAGGTTGAACGAGGCATTCTCGGAATTGAAACCTCGTTTATAGCCGAGTTTGACACAGGTATGCCAGGTCCGTTGGCTGGCTTCCTATGTGAGTATGATGCCTTGCCGGAAATCGGTCATGCATGCGGCCATCACCTTATATGCTCGATGAGCGTTGCAGCCGCTGTCGGGCTGAAAGCTGCCCTGCAAGCGGGCAGCCTCGGCGGAAAAATCCGCATCTATGGGACACCGGCTGAGGAAACGCGCGGCGCGAAAGTTCCTATGGCCGCTGCTGGCCTATTCGATGATTGTGATTTCGCGTTAATGGCTCACCCCTACCATTCCTTTGAAAAATCCGGTGAGTCTCTTTCTATGGATGCGCTTCAGTTCGAATTTGCCGGGGCTTCTGCTCATGCGGCAGCAAGCCCTTATGAAGGAGTCAATGCACTTGATGCTGTGCTTCAGCTGTTCAACAGCATTAATGCGCTGCGTCAGCAAACGAGAAGCGATGCTCGCATTCACGGTATTATTGACAACGGCGGCAAGGCGCCGAACATTATTCCTGATTATGCATCCGCCAAATTTTATGTGCGCTCAGCTTCAAGAAGCTATACCAATGAGCTGACTGCGAAGGTGATGCGCTGTGCTGAGGGTGCAGCGCTCCAAACCGGCTGTACGCTTCGTGTTCACAATTATGAATACTCTTATGATGAGCTCCTTACGAACGAAGCTTTATCGGAGCAATTTATTACAAACCTCTTAGAGGCAGGCATACAGGCTGAACAAATTTCTAGCGGCAAGGATAATGGTTCACTTGATCTTGGCAATGTTTCTGTACGCTGTCCAGTAATCCATCCCTATGTGAAGGTTGTAGAGGATCGCCTTCTGCTTCATACGGAAGCTTTCAGAGACGCTGCAATGACCGATTATGCACTCGACGGCATGCTGTTCGGCGCCAAAATGCTGGCAGCCACTGCCTATGACGTATATGCGGATTCCGCACTGCTAGGCCGTATCCGCGAACAATTTGTAAAGCAAACGAAACAAGCTAATCGCAAGTAGCAAGGAGGAGAAGCCGTGACCAGCAAGCCGATTAGCAGTCAACAAATTACTCAAACCTGTTTATTAGCCGGTAAAATCATTTTGCAAAACGGCGGCGAAACCTATCGTGTTGAAGATACAATGGTCCGCATTGCCGCAGCTTACGGCATTGAAGACTCGCAAAGCTTTGTAACGCCGACCGGCATCATATTCGCGATTGATGGCTCTTCGCAAATAACGAGATTAATCCGTATTTCGGAGCGCTCAACAAATTTGAATAAGGTTTCGCTTGTAAACGATATTTCGAGACGTATCAGCAGCGGCAAGCTTCCCGTTGAGGAGGCCTATCGCCAGCTTCAAGAGGTTGATACGAATTCCTTTGTTTATCCTGCTTGGCTGAAGATTATTGCGGCAGCTATTGCAAGCGGCTGCTTTCTCATCATGTTCAAAGGGGGCTGGCAAGACTTTATACCTGTCGCCATCACAGGGGGTACCGGCTTCTGGTTTCTAATCAAGATTCACCGGATTGTACCGATCCGATTTTTTGCCGAGTTTATTACCGCTTTGCTTATTGGAACGATTTCAGTACTGCTCGTACATTATGGCTTAGGCAATAATTTGAACAAAATGATTATCGGTTCAGTCATGCCGCTCGTGCCTGGCTTGCATATTACGGCTGCTGTACGTGATTTGATGGCTGGTCATCTCGTATCGGGGCTTTCAAAGGGGGCAGAGGCATTTCTCACCGCATTTGCAATAGGGTCCGGCATAGCCGCTGTGCTCTCATTCTATTAAATATGCATCGGAGGTTTACTTGCGTTGATGATAATTGAACAGCTTCTAACAAGCTTTATCGCTTCCGCGGCCTTCGGCCTTATTTTCAATGTTCCAAAGCGGACCTTAATCCATTGCGGCGCCACTGGGATGGTCAGCTGGAGCATTTATATGATCAGCACAGAGCTATCCTTGGCAGCCATTCCCGCTACGCTCATTGCCGCATTTGTTGTTACCGTTATAAGTCAGCTATTCGCCAAGCTGTACAAAACGCCGATTATTGTATTCAGTGTCGCTGGAATAATCCCTTTGGTTCCCGGCGGCCTTGCTTATGATGCGATGAAACATGTCGTACAAGACCAATATGATATTGCGGTACAACTTGCTGTTGAAGCTTTCATGATCTCAGGGGCGATCGCCATTGGTCTTGTTTTCTCAGAAGTTATCAATCAATTAATTCGAAAAACAGATCGTTAGCTCAGCAGCTAAGTGGATGCAGGGGTTGTGTTATTCTTCGATCGCATACCTTGTCCGAAGGACATCAGCCATAGCGTGAACCTGCTCAATGGAAGGCATATCCAGCTTTGCTTCTGCTGCGCGAAGTCCCTGCTCCGTTTGCTGCGAGCGGATGATACGAGCAACCGCAGCAGCAAAGCTATCCCCTGCATTCTGGCCAATAGCCGTTAGCTCCTCTAAGCTTGCTGTGCTTCTATCGGTCACAACGGGATATTCGCCGGCTCCTTCTCCATTTGCCGCTCTATCATAAAAGGATCGAACAAGCCTTGCACGCTCTGCTCCAGAACCTTCAGCTACGACGAATGCTTGCACAATATAAGCATGTGTCTGCCTTCGCTGTGCAATACCGCAAAATTTATAGCCGTTTATGCTTAAATCAAATTCCCCTGGACAGTAAGCCCCTGCTATCTCACCCTTATCCACCTGACAGCCGTATGCTTCCAAGGCATGTCGAATCAGTCCGTACATTCGCTCGAAATCATCATGGAAATGAAAGCTGAGCGCATCCGATTTGGGCATTATTAGCGATATATTGATTACCCCTAGATCTAATGGAACGGCCGCTCCTCCTGAATTCCGCACAATAGTCGACCAGCCCATCGATTCCAACCATTGCTGCGCTGCGCCTGCTCCAGGCAATTTGCTGTCTCGCAAGCCCATTACGAACGCTTGCGGGTGCCGCCATATATGACAGATAGCCGGTCCGCCTTGGCCCGTTCTTCGGCACAGCAGCTCGTCCAGCGCAAATGGATACAGCACATCCCTTTGTGAGAAGTCATTCATTCGGTTCAAAACTAGCATATTATCAAGCTGCAAATCCTTTATATGATTCCATTCCATCTATCGTTCCCAGCCTTCTCCTGCTTATTGCAGCGCATTTCATGTTATTCTCCTTCTTATTCTACCGATAAATAAGCTTCCGTGCATCTCCTTTCCGTTTCTCCTTATTGCTAATGAGGTATGCTTTCACTACAATAAAGGTATTGTCATGTAACTAGCCAAGGGGGAAGCGGTATATTGGAAGCTGTTAACGAAAAAGTCGCATACGATAACCCGTTGCTGTCGCTGCGAGTTTTTCAGCCGTTGCGCGTTACTAGTGGATTTACAAACTGGCACTACCATAAACAGCTTGAGCTGTTACTTATTCTCGATGGTCATTTGGATGTTTATGTTGACGAGAGCAGCTTCCATCTAACAGCCGGCGACGTTGTCTTAATCGGCGCATCGGAGCTGCACCGGGATCGCAGTTCAAATTTATTAGATTATATTGTGCTTCAGTTCGATTTGGAGCAATTTTTCGATCAAAGCACGATTCCTTATATGCGCCATTTCTCAGAAACACAAATGCCTCTGAGTAAAGCCAATTATATTTTCGAGGAAAATGTAGAAGTCAAACAACAAGCCGCTTCATGCATTCGGCAAATATTAAATGAAGTTACGCTCAAAGAAACCGGCTATGAGCTGGCGGTAAGCATTCTCGTCAAGCAAATCTTATTGCTTCTGCTTCGCAATGATAGCCGTAAAGTATTAATTGAGCAGGAAAATTTCGATCGGTTGCGCTTAAAGCCTGTGCTTGATTATGTGGAGAACCATTTGACAGACCGCATTCAAGTCGAAGAGGTTTGCAAAATCGCAAATATGAGCTACTACTATTTCGTCAAATATTTCAAAAAAACGATTGGTCTCTCTTTTACGGAATATGTGAACTATCGCAAGGTAAAGTGGGCTGAGCGGATACTATTGACGAAGGATCTGAGTATTTCGGAGGTTGGCGAGCGGATCGGCATGCCGAATATGGCTCATTTCTACAAAATGTTCAAAAAATATAATGATTGCTCACCCAAGCAATTTCAACGCAAAATGCTCGTTTGGAATCGGCAGTAGCACCAAAAAAAGCTCTTACACCCTACTACAGTTTGGGAGTAACGAGCTTTTTGGGCATAACCAGCTTATAGCCGACACCGCGGATAGATTCGATTTGGACCGACTGTTGTCCAAGTTCAAGCTTCTTGCGCAGGGAGCTGACATGAACGTCAACCGTACGCTGACCACCAATATAATCAAAACCCCATACGACATTCATCAGATCATCACGTGTAATAACCATACCAGGACGCTGTACCAAATAGAGCAGCACTTCAAATTCTTTTGGTCGCAAAGGGATGGTATCATTATTCAAAATGACCTCATACTTTTCTGGGTAAATCGACAAATCTCCTGCTGTAATCACTTTCTCATTCGTTTCAACTGGCTTGCTCTCGTCAAGCTGCGTACGCCGAAGCACAGCTGAAACCCGCGCCAACAGCTCAGCAACACCAAAAGGCTTCGTTATATAATCGTCAGCCCCATGCTTTAGTCCTTGCACAACCTCTTCTTCTGCATTGCGAGCAGTCAGAATAATAACCGGTGTCCGAATACCATTCTGGCGAAGCCGATTTAATATTTCAAATCCGTTCATGCCCGGCAGCATGATGTCAAGGATAATCAAGTCAAAGGTATGCTTCAAAGCGGTTTGCAAGCCTTCTCCGCCATGATCTATAACGGTCGTTTCATAGCCCTCTTGCGTCAAATTGTATGATAATAATCGTGCTAGCGTCGGTTCATCTTCTATTACGAGCAACTTGTGCGACATGGTACCTCCAGCTTGGCAAATAGCAGCGCCGAAGCGCTGCATCTGCATATTTAAACTTTACTGCTATTTTAGCATGGTTTCGTTAAGAATAGGTAAACCTTTTTTTCTACTGCAGCACCGGAAGCTCAATAATAAACGTAGACCCTGCTCCAACCTCGCTCGTTACCGAAATGGTTCCTTTGTGCAGCTCAATCAAATGTTTGACGATGGACAAGCCAAGCCCCGTTCCGCCTGAACTGCGAGACCGTGCTTTATCCACGCGATAGAAGCGTTCAAAAATACGCGGCAAATCCTTCTTCGGAATACCGATTCCTGAATCGCTGATCACAATTCGGATATAATCCTCGCCTTTGCCTTCAACCTTTACCGACACTTTTCCCCCTTCAGGGGTATAATTGATGCCGTTCGATAGCAAATTCATAATAATTTGCCGCAGACGATCCTCATCGGCTTCAGCATACAAGCCCGGTTCAATGTCCATGCTCAGCTTTATATGCTTACGAGCGGCTTCCGACTCCATTAATTTAACCGATTTAGATACAAATGAGTCAATTTCAATGGGAGAAAAAATAAGCGGCACACGGCGCGATTCGATTTTGGACAGCTCCAATATATCGCCAATTAATCGGTTGAGCCGATCACTTTCATCAAATATGATTTGCAAAAAGGATCTCGCCGTTTCCTCATCATTAACAGCCCCGCCAAGCAGCGTTTCCGCAAAACCTTTAACTGCAGTAATTGGCGTCTTCAGCTCATGAGACACATTGGCTACGAATTCGCTCCGCATCCGCTCAAGTCTTCTTATCGCCGATACATCCTGCAGCACAAGCAGGACGCCAGAGAACTCATTTCCTTCCGGATGAATCGGTACTAAATTAAGCTCCAGCAGCCTCTCTTCCGGAAAGTAGAAATTAATCTCCTCGCGAAGATGCTCCTTGCTCTTCAAGCCTTCTTGAATCATTTGCGAAAGCTCATACTGCTGCTTTGCTTCCGCATAGTGGCGACCAACGAGATCTTTAGCCAAAATGCCCAGCACTTCCTCGGCACGTCTATTCATCAGCACGATCTTCCCATCGCGATCAATCATGACAATTCCGTTAATCATATTATCAAGCACGCTTTCCAGCTGATTTTCATTTTGCTGAATGCGCGTCATCTGAACCTGCAAGCTGTCCGCCATTGCATTTATAGCATGGCCAAGCTCGCCGATCTCACCTTTCCTAGCTACCTTGACGCGCGCCTGATAGTCCATATTTTTAATTCGTTTCGCAACCTTCGTAATCTGATCCAAGGGCCGCGTTAAGCTTAAAGCGATACGATAGCTGATTAATGCTGCAATTAGGAAAAGAATTAATAAGCCGATAAGCAGCACCATAGACAGATTTCGAATGCTTTCATCGACCTCGCGCAGGCTCATGGCAAGCCTTATAACGTATGGCGCCTCATTAGGCACCACCTGCACTGGGATCGCTACATAAATCATGTTTTGCTTAACCGTCTCACTAGAACGAATGGCTCTCCCCGTTCCGGACTCAAGCGCTTCCTTAACTTCCATACGGCTCAGATGATTGCCCATTTCCTTCGCATTTCCATCGGAATCGCCAAGAACAACACCATCATTGCGAATGAAAGTGACGCGAGCTCCCGTATACCCCTTAAATTCCTTAGCCTCGTTCATATAAAGCGTATAAAGGGATGATAATTCGCCTGTTTTCCATGTCATTTTTGCTGAGATGATCCTCATCTCTCTAATCATGTTATCTTCAAGCGCGTTTATATGATTTTCTTTAAACGTCTTGACCATAAATATTCCTGCCGCACTTACCGACAATGCGATCATTGCGATCATAATAAGGGTCAGTCTGGTGCGGAAGCTGTTCATCTGCCAATTTCCCTCCTTGTTTCACAATTAATTACAGATAACGTTCAGACGTCATTTCTACTTTATTTATCGTACATGCGGTGCTGCTGTTTCGCCAGCTTTGTTTTTATTAATTTTTTGTAAATAATAATGATGCAATGTTGCGAGCGGCTGCTGAATGAGAATCGATAATACGACCGGAACAGCGGCCAGTGGACTGAAATAGCCAAGCGCAAGCACGATGCCAAGCGAAATATTGCGCATGCCTGTCGCATAAGACACTGTCACTTGCTGCTCGTAGCTGCGCAGTGGAGCTGTCCCAATGAAACCTAATGCGTAGCAAATACCTACTAATACAACAACAAGCGGCACAAGCACCAGCATATCCTCCTTCAACTGCTCCAAATGCGGAGCGATCGCTGATGCATTAAGCGAAACAACCGCAACAAAACAAAATTTAGATATCGGTGCCGCATAGGGCTGGACGGCACCTTGAATGCGTCCGCGGCTAATTCCATTGAGCGCGACACCGATTACGGTAGGAAGCACAATAATTACGAGCAAATCCACGATAATAGGCCATGCCTTCACCTCAACTGCCGAATCAAAAAACAGTTGAATGCCCGTCGGCACGACAAGCGGGCTGAGCGCTGAATCAAGTACGACCATGGCGAGCATAAGCGGTACGCTTCCGCCCGACATTCCTACCCATAGAACGGTTGATACCCCTATTGGAATAATCGTGAACAATACAAGCCCTACCACATAGGGGGAATCGGCTCCAAATACCAGCACTCCAATACCGTAAGCTGCTAGCGGCGATATGACATGCGCTATGACGAAAGTAAGCACCATAATGCCCGGTCGCCGCATAACCTCGCGTAATTGTCCCAGACCGCAGCCAATCGCCATCGTCAATGTTACATATGCGAATAAATAAGGAACGGTTTCAATAAATGGCTGAAGCTGAGGAGCGAATACGAATCCAAGCACCAAAGAGCTCGGTATAATGATAAACATCCATTTTTCAAAAATCCGATTAAATGCCAAACCAAACTCTCTCATCTATTTTCCCCTCGTTTACCTCGTCTAGTCGTTTTTGTCCATAAGCTTTATAATAGCATAGACAGAACTTACCTTGAACGGAAACTCCAGCATTGAGTCAAGAAAAGGGGAAATTCGAATGAAAAACGGCAAATTCACGAATACCATAATCCGTATGCAGTATGTACCTAGATGGAGCGAGCACGCACCGCGCTTCGAGGACAGCGCCTCCAGCCATAGCTTTAGATGCGCTGCCTTATCCCTATTGGTCGGTATTATCGAAGAAAAAATTGTGCATCGCTCCGTCGATAAATTAAAGCTGCTCGCTAGATGCCTATGGGCAGACCTCAAAAACACCGGAACAGGCTCTATCAAGCACATTACAAAAAAAGAATCGCTCGTTATGAATCATATAAGGGACTTCGAAACCGAGCTGAGCAAAGAAATTGTATCCTATCTGTCTAAATCTCTGCAGCCAGCTGCCTTCGATTATATTGTGAATGCCCATGACGATTCCGATATCGGGCGTTTAGTTGATGCCATCGATACGTTAGACGCTTTTTTATTCTGTCATCGCGAGGCAAAGTCCGATACTAACCCTTTTTTTCACGCCAAATATGAAGAGCTGAAGCTTCAGCTTAAAAGTACAGAGCAGCAATCGATCCTTTGGCTGCTGGAGGAATACGAGAAAGAAGAAGGCGTATATGAATTTATTCAATATATTATTAATTTGGACACGGTAAAAAGATGGAACGGTAACTATAACCTCGTGCCAGATAACGATGCAACGCACTCTTTTCGGGTAGCTTCGCTCGCCTTGTTTAACGGCATGCTCGAAATCGAGCGCTTCGGGAACAATAGCATTGATCTGTATAAGCTTCTTGCAAAAGCTACGCTGCATGATTTGCCTGAAGCTCTTTCTGGCGATGTCGTAAGCAGCTTCAAGCATAATAACGCGGAAATTAAAGAAGCATTCCAACAATACGAGCGTGAAACCGCTCAATTAATGGTCAATAAACTGCCGAAGGAATTTCATGCAGACATGACGGAATTCATCGTGGACAGCAAATCAGATGATTACGAGGGTGAGATGGTAGATATTGCGGATAAGCTCGATGCGCTTATTAAAACAAGCCTGGAAATGCGAAATAATCCCCATTATGCTGATACCTATTACAACCAGCTTGTGAAAATCCAGCATCAGTACGAGAATCCTTGTGTCGTATTTTTCTTAGCCTACATTTTGCATGACTTAACCTATACTAATCTGATTGGACAGTAGTTTATACAGAAAAAGGCCAACCAGCATCTCTGGTTGACCTGATCATACGGTGACTGCCTTAAAGTGATACCCTTTAACCGCTCACTGCTGCACTCCAGCCAAATGGGTAAGCAGCCGAAATTTCCAGCGGCAGCGTACCTACAGGATTCAAGTCTCCCAGCAATGTTCTTGCGGCTGAGGAAAGCGCTAAAGGCCGGCATTCATACACAGCAATATAGGTATTCACATCGGGGTAAAGCAATAAATCAAGTGGATTGCGAACCGATACGGCTACTGTACGATCAGGAGCCAGGCTTACAACCTCACGTGCAATATTACGCTCCAACTCATGCTTGGACGCATCATAGGTAACCACGATGATCTGTGCGAATTTCTCCAAATCAGCGAGCGGATCAGCATCACTCATCTGACGCTCAACGACATTCGCCCCATATTGGCTAAGGAAATAGCCCAGCGTTCCATCTCCTTGGAGCATCTCATCCGCTACCGATACGGGGACGATGTCCGGCCATAGAACAAGCGTGCTTTCCGCACGGTTTAAAGGCAGCAAGCCTCCATCATCCTTTACGAGAGTGACCGAAGCTTCACTCCACCTTCTGGCCACAGCTTTATTCGCTTCCGTACCAATCATCGATTCCACCTGCGCCCAAGGCAGCAATGGCTCCTCAAGCATAAGCTTCTCCTTGAGCCTCATGATTCGATCAAGCGCCTCGTCAATACGCGCTTCGGCAAGCTCACCGTTCTCCACAGCAGAGGCAACTGCCTCTAAAGCAGCCCATTGCTTCTCAAACGTATGACTAACAAGCACCATGTCCGCGCCTGCTTGAAGCGCCATGATCGCTCCCTGCTCCGGGCCATAGTTTTGATCGATCGCATCCATCTCCAAGCAATCCGTTACAACAATTCCTCCATAGCCAAGCTCCTTGCGCAGCAAGCCCGTTATTACAGGCTCTGATAAGGTTGAGGGCACTCCGGATGGATCAAGCGCAGGCAAGCAAACATGAGCAGTCATTATGCATTCCGTACCCGCTTCTATTGCAGCACGGAACGGCTTCAGCTCAATTGATTCCAGCCGTTCGCGTCCATGAAGCAGAATAGGCAGCGCATGATGGGAATCAACCGCCGTATCGCCATGTCCCGGGAAATGCTTCACAGTCGCCGCCACCCGCGCTGATTGATATCCGGCAACAGCGGCTGCGCCAAGCTCAGCCACTACGTCCGAGCGGTCGCTGTATGAACGAACATTAATGACGGGATTATCTGGATTATTATTCACGTCTATGCAAGGCGCATAATTCATCGTAACACCTAGATAGCGAAGCTCTTCCCCGCAAATGCGCGCAGTTTCTCTTGCTCCCTCTGCTTGGCCGGCCGCTCCCAGAGCCATATTCCCCGGCATAAGCGTTACACCGTCAACAAGCCTCGCAACCATGCCGCCCTCTTGATCGATAGCTATGAATAAGGGAGGATTTCCTGCGTTTTTCGTGATGCTTTGAAGCTCTCCGCTCAGTTTATGCACCTGCTCTGCATTTCTAACATTGCGAGTGAAATAGATCGTACCGCCAATACCATTTGTTTCGATTAATTGTTTGATTCCCTCGCTTGGCTCGAAGCCGTGAAAGCCAAATACGAATAATTGTCCGACCTTTTTCCTAAGGCTCCAGCTCTGCCATTCCCGCTTGGTGCTCATTTGCTTCCTCTCCCATCTCATTCCCATTTATTGAGTCGGTTCAATTAGATCCTCGTCATGGTGCAAGTCGTCTTGCAATCTGCTGCGGTAGTCGGTTGGGTTCTCTCCCGTATATTTCATGAATACCTTCGTGAAATAACGCCGCTCCGCATACCCGACTTCCTTCGCGATTTGTGCCACGCTCTTCGGCGTGTCAGCAAGCAACGCCTTTGCCCGCTCCATTCGCTGCCGAGTTACATATTCAATAAACGTTTCCCCAAACGTTTGCTTGAACAATAGGCTGAAATAGGATGTGCTTAGGCCCACATGAGTTGCCGTCTCCTCTACGCTAAGATCACGGTAAAGGCTGCGATCCAGAAATGACTTTGCCTCGGTCATGGAGTACTCGGACTGCTTCTTCTTATCTGACGATTTCTCCGATACGGTATTCGTAACTTCGCGAATAACCGATAACAAATCCTTGACTCCAAATCGACGATCTAATCTGCGCCATAGCATATCCTCTTGCTCGCGAGAGAAAACGCCCATTTCCTTCATCTCTCGCATAAGATGCAGAACGAAGAAATGCAGCAATGGCTTGACTCGGTCAATCGATGGCTCATTCAATCGCTGCAATAGCAGCGTAATGCTCTGAAGCTCACTATCCACGCCGACCGTATCCCCGCGCTTGACCGCCCCTATAATCTTCTCCGCTGTGTCCCAGAATGCTTGATCCGCGATCGATGATTGCTGCTGATCAGAAGGATAAATGGCGATAATGTCATGAACAGGCGTTAGCTGCATTCCTTGCTGCACAGACCTGTAGGCTAATGATAAATCAGCAACAGCTGCAAACTTATGATAAATACCCGCAAATAAGGATAGCTTGACGTGGTTTTTGATTGTGGCTAGCAGTATATCTGCCCAGCCTCTAATAATCGCAATATCGAAAGCGGCTGTCTTCTCTGTTTCAATAAGCACACACCATTCGCCATCGCGAATTTGAATAACCGCATGATGCAGCCCGTTTTGCCGCAGCTGCTCACGCAGCACGTTGCAAACAGCGAAGTTCCACAGCTTTCTTTCCTTATCCGACCAGTCTCGCCAATCCTTCGTTTTCTCTGAGCTTACGTCCAAATCAAGCACAATCAATACGAATTGCTGACGCTTGAGCTGCTGCTCATCTCCCGTTAGAAGCCAGTTGTCTGCCGTAACATCGGTATAGTCCATAATAATGTCGTACAAAATCTTCTCACTAGCCAGATCAATCATCCGGCCCAGCTTCTGTTTCTCCTGATGCAGCTGCTTCTGCTTGCTTCGCTGGCTGGACATGACCCTTGCAATAACACCCGTTAATTCATCATAAGGTATCGGCTTCAGTACATAATCATTAACCCCGAATTGAATCGCTGTTCGCGTATAAGTAAAATCCTGATAGCCAGACAGCATAATAATATCGCAAGGAATCGCTTTATCACGAATATGCCGCACAAGCTCCAAGCCGTCCATGACCGGCATCCGAATATCACAAAGCAATAAATCAAACGTTTGCTGCTCCATAAGCTCCAATGCTTCAACACCATTTTTCGCTGTGCCTCCAACGGTCAATCCGAGCATTTCCCAGGGAATAACTTTTTCTAAATTTCGTGTAATATGCGCCTCATCGTCAATTAGAAGCACTTTACCTGTCATAGCTGATCACCTCTGCTCTTCGGAATGACGCAGCGTATAACCGTTCCGCTGCCCTCTTCACTGCAAATCCACAAACCGAAGGACGGGCCATAATGAATCCGCAGCCGGTCTGCAACATTGCGCAGTCCAAGTCCCCTTCTTTCACCAATCTCCGCAGTATTAGACGGCTTGCTCGAAGGATATGAGTTAGCCGCTAACTTCGTTAATACGCCTGTACTCATGCCTCTTCCGTTGTCGCTCACCATAATGACGATTTGGTGGGCCTGCACGCATACGTCCAGCGAGATAATTCCTTGTCCATCCTCATATCCTTCAAAACCATGCTGAATGCTGTTCTCAACAAGCGGCTGCAGCGTAAGCTTTAAGATTGAATAATCCAGCGCTTCTGTAGAAACATTCAATTCATAGGTGAACAGCTCCTCGAAACGGTACTTTTGAATTTCCAAATAGCTGCGGACATGCTCAATTTCTTGATTGATTCCTATTTCTTCGGAATGATGCATGCTTGTGCGAAGCAGATTGCTTAATCTGCGCACCATAAGCATAATTTTCGCGCCTTCATTTTGCGCCGCAAGGGCATTAATCGATTCCAGCGTATTAAATAGAAAATGAGGCTTGATTTGAGCCTGCATCAGCATCATCTCCGCATGCTGCTTGCGGGCTTGCTCTCTCCGAACCTCGCTAAGCAAGCTCCCTATTCGCTCCACCATGCTATTGAAGCTTTTTGCGAGCAGCACTGTTTCATCCTTGCCCTGTGCCGTTATTCGAATGTCGAGCATGCCTTGCTCAACCAATTTCATTTTCCTTACGACTTTGATGATCGATTTCGCTACCCGATTTACGAAGAAAACATTGAACAGTACCGCAGACAGTAAGCCAAGCACCGTAATCATGCCAATCCACTGTACAAATCGCACATTCTCATTCGTAAGCGAATTCCACGGCTTAACCGAAATAAGCGTCCACTCATTACGATCCAATTGATAGGACGAAACTAGACTGTCAACGCCCTCAAACTCAACCCTTGAGCTGACATAATTATTCGTCAGTTGCGGCAGTGAATTGGTTTGCTCATTAATGTTATGGCCGTCAAATTCATTCTTGCTGTCCAGCATAATAAGGCCCGATTTATTAACGATAAGATACCTTGTTTCTACAGCATCGGCTTGCGGGTTTTGAAAGGCTTTGAGCATGCTTGAAATCTCTTCTGTTTTATACTGTGTAATCATCACGCCAAGATCATTAAAAGTTTCCATATCCTTTACGACGCGCATTTGCGTAAATAAAGGCGGATCAACGCCTGTAAGCTCACGCTGCTCATAGGGGCCAATCCAGAGCGGCCTGCCGCCAAGCTTCATAACCTCTTTGTAGAGGGAATTCTGCTCCAGCATAACGAAGGAAATAGGTTTAAAGGTGATGGGATCATTGCGGAACGCGCGAAACATTGTCCCATCCTTCGCATAAAGTACCACAAAGCTGACGGCCGGATGCTGAAACAAAATACGCTTCATTTCTTTCTCAGCCTGGTTAATGGCAATGAGTGCACTGGCATCATCTGTCGTATGCTTACTGTATTTAAGCGTGTCCTGGACCTCCGAGCTTGTGAGATTGCCGTCGGAGAGCTGATCCAGCTCACGGAAGAAATAACGGATATTCCCGCCTACTGCTCTGAGTGAAATTTCAGTTTGCTCGCTATATTTTTTCTCGAGAAGTGTCTCTGAATGCAGGAAAGAGAATATGCCGAGACCAATCATCGGAATGATAATTAGAAATATAAAGGCAAGCATCAATTTCGGTCTCAAGTTCATCTAGCAGACTCCTTTTCTCTTATCCTGTCGAAATTACTTAGCTGCGTTTGCTCTTTCCTGCGATGCCTGAATTTTCTCTGCCGCTTGTTCCGGCGTGCTTACTTTTCCGATAAGCTCTTGGATGCTAACGTTGATGTCCGCTCCTACAGCTGGTTGAACGATAGCATCATACGCTTTCCAATAACTGGAGGCATTCGCCATTACCGTTAATATTTCAGTAGTCAGCGGATCTACGCCTGACAAGTCGCTGAGCCTCATGGATGGAAGCGTTTTATCTTCTACCAATGTACGCTTTTGGACCTGTTCCGTATAGAAATTAGCAATAAATCTTTTGACTGCAGCCACTTGATCATCATTCAGGTTGGCGGAGAAGCCAAAGCCGTTGGAATACGAAGCGTTGATGGATGTTTGATCGCCAGCGCCTCCTTCAATAGAAGGAAACGCAAAGTAGCCGATTTGTCCCCTCAGATCGCCCGCTTCATCGCCGGAGAAACGGTTGGCATCCCAGGTTCCCGTAAATACCATTGCCGCTTTGCCGCGAAGCAGCTGTGAACCTTGGTCAGCGTTAGGAAGCCCCAGAGCGCCCTTCGTGAAATAATCTTTGTTAACAAGCTCAACGTAGGAAGTAAAGCCTTTTATGAAGTTTTTATCCGTCCATTTCGTTTCGCCCGATACGACTTTATTTAACGCTTCAATTCCAACATGACGCTCCATAATCGTATTCCATAACATGCCGGTAATCCAGCCATCCTTGGCAGCCAAGCCGAACGGCGTGTAGCCCGCATCTTTGATTTTCTCAGAAATCTCAAGCAATTTTTCCCAAGTCGTTGGCACTTCCAAGCCTAGTTCCGAGAACATTTTCTTGTTGTAGAAAACAGCCTCACTATAGCCTGCGAATGGAAGCCCATACACTTTACCGTCAATTGTAAACTCATCCAAGCTGGTGAACTTGTTTTTCAGGCCAAGCTCTTCAATGATAGGCGTCAAGTCCAGCATGCGGTTAGCTTTCACATAAAGAGCAAGATCAGCTCCTCCGAACACTTCAAATATGTCTGGAGGGTTACCTGCTGCCATCTCAGCTTTCAGCTTCTGATCGCGATTAACGATCTCGTCAATGCCTTCAAGCTGGAAGGTCAGCCCTTTATATTCCTCTTGTGTTTTCTCAACAACATCCTCTAAAATTTTCAAACGGGTTTTGCTTGTTTCCTTAATTTGCGTATGGCGGAGAGATAACGTGATGTTCTTGGAGTCGGTAGGTTTATTCGTATCTGTAGGATCAACTCCACAGGCTGATATGACCAGCATAACGGATAACAAAAGAGGTGAAATGAGTAAAAAGCTTCTTTGCATGGAGAGACCTCCTTGTTTATGTTGTTGCTCTTTACGCCTCTCTCCTTTATTATAGTTTGTTTCATTCGTGGGGGAGGAGGTCCAAAATACGATGAGTTAGGGATACAATTCTCTTATTTTTCAAAAGAGGCTAGAACCTTAAAACCCGCCGGGCTGCGATTCCCGACGGGCTTTGTCATCCAGTCTTACGTGTTAGTCACGCATTTCCTTCGTTATTTGTTTAATAATCTCATAAAACCGCCGCCATTCTGGATTAGCTTCGGCTAACTGGCGATTTTGTGATAGTGAATTCTCTTCTGTATACGAAGCTTTATCAGCATCATTCACTTTAGGGGTTCCCAGCTGTAATCTTTCCTGCTTCGCGCGCAGACTGTCGTCTGACATTTATATCCCTCATCCCTTCAGCCAGCTTTTCCGTAATGCAAAAAGCTCCCGTAGATCCTCGGTAGACATTTCGGTAATCCATTGCTCCGACTGACCGACAACCTGATCATTCAAAGACTGCTTCCGATCAATCATTTCATCAATTTTCTCTTCTAACGTACCGAGCGTAATAAACTTGTGCACCTGTACTTTCTTCGTTTGCCCGATGCGGAAAGCCCGGTCCGTCGCTTGATTCTCAACAGCCGGATTCCACCAGCGGTCAAAGTGAAACACATGGTTAGCAGCTGTCAGATTAAGTCCAGTTCCTCCAGCCTTCAGCGATAAAACAAATGCGCAGCAAGGCTGCTCCGTATCTTGGAACCGTTCTATCATCTCATCCCGCTTCACTTTAGGCACCCCGCCATGTAAATAAGGCACAGGCAACCCTAGCCTCTCCTCAAGCAGCTGCTGAAGCTGATGTCCCATATCAATATATTGGGTGAAAATAAGACAGCGCTCGCCCTCAGCCGCAATCTCTTCGCACATTTCTAATAAGCGCGCAACCTTGTTGGAACGATCGATATCCCATAATGCAGGTTTGTCTTCTTTCGCCAGCAATGACGGATGATCGCATAGCTGCTTCAGCTTCGTCAATGCAGCAAGAATTAGACCCCTTCTCTGCATCGGACCCAGCTTATCGAGATTTTCCAGCAAATCAGCGACTAAATTCTCATACATAGCTCCTTGTTCTGCTGTTAGCGTCATATAAGTTTTGGATTCATTCTTATCCGGCAGCGAGAGTTGAATGGATGGGTCCTTCTTAATACGCCGCAGCATAAATGGTTTAACCCAGCGCTGAAGGCCTGCAATCAACTTCTCATCGCGCGTTCGCTCAATCGGTGTTACGATCTCTTTACGGAACTCGTTCATATTGCCTAAATAACCGGGATTGATGAAATCATAGATGGACCATAGCTCAGTTAGGCGGTTCTCCATCGGCGTTCCTGTGAGCGCGATACGATGCTGCGCAGGAAAACGGCGAATGGCAATAGATTGCTTCGTATACACATTTTTAATATTTTGCGCTTCATCCAAACAAAGAGCATCCCATTCAATCTGGCATAATTCCTCTTCATCCAGCTGTGCGATTGAATACGACGTAATAACTAAATCAGCCGACTGAACTGAATTCTGAAGCATTTCTCCTTTTTCCCGCTTATTTCCATAATGCAATAAGATGCGAAGTGAAGGCGCAAAGCGTTCCAGCTCCTTCTCCCAGTTCCCAATAACAGAAGTTGGGCAAATGAGGAGGGATGGTCCGCTATCCTTAGGCATTCTTTCCTTCACATAGATGAGATAGGCCATGAACTGAATGGTTTTACCAAGACCCATATCATCAGCCAAAACTCCACCTAATCCGAATCTCCTCAGAAATAATAGCCATGATACACCCTCATGCTGATAGGGACGCAAATCACCGAGAAATTTATCCGGCACCTCAACTAACGGGATTTGTGAAACATGCTGAAGCTGTTCCAGCCATGCCGTCAAATGCTCATTAAGCTCGACTTCGGCTTCTAAATTCGATTCCAGCTCACTATATTCTTCAAGCGGAGCACCGCCGCGCAGATGCATTTCCAGCACATCGCGGAAAGACAAGCCCTTGCGCTTGCCCATTCGTTTCAACCACTGCTTAATTTGAGTAACGTCCTGCGGATCCAAATGGACCCATTCACCGCCTATATGGAATAAACGGCGATTCTGTTCAGCTAGATGGAGAAACTCGGCTTCAGACAAATCAACGTCGCCTAGCGCAAGCTTCCAATCAAATTGCACAATCTGGTCCAGCCCGAACATCGGCTGTGCAGCTGATCCCACAGACGATTTCATCTTTGCCTTTAAACGGAGCTTGCGCGAGCGCACCGCTTCCCACCAGCCAGGAAGCAATACCGGACAGCCAGCTTCAAGCAAGCGAACGCTTGCTGTCTCCAGAAACTCCCACGCTTCGTTATCCGAAAGCTGCTCTCGAAGCTTCCCTTCTTCCGCATGGTCCACCCATTCGGGAAGAGCAGTTATCCACTTCTCTTGCTCTTTAGCCAGCTTGGCATCCAAATAAGGATACCATTCTGTGTTAATGGATCGCTCATCGTCGATAGCCGACTCCCATATATTATGCCATTCATTATGTTGAATGGGCAGCCACGGGCCGCCTGCGCGATCCTGCAGCGCCGGACGCAGAATCCAGCTATGCGATTCATTCGGCTCTACGAGCTGAAGCGCTACTCTAAAGGGCAGCGTATCCTTGCGCAAACCGATTGCAATCATCCAATCGTCCTCATCAGATGATTTCCTTCGTAGCACTGCCTCTCCCGTTACGGCCTCAACCTCACGCCATGCCTGCGCTGCTTGCTCATTTTCTGCAATCATTTGCTCAATTGCGCCGCTCAGCCACTGCTGTATCCCAGTATCGCCATTTGAAAGCGCGGCTGCAACTGTCTGATCCCACAGCTCCTTCATTTCTGATTCTTGCTCGGGGAAAGCGGCTTTCCAGCTTCGGCGTTCATCAGTCCATCGCCCCCAATCAGGCGTAAACCAACCATTTACCAATATCATTCTTATTTGCTTTGCCATTTGCATCAGGGTGCCTAACCGATCCGTCCATTCCAATTGAAGCAGCCGCACTTGCATCGGCAATGATAGGTAATCAACCGCGAGCATAGGAGGCACTTTCAGCAGCTTTCGCTCTCCTAAGCTGATTTCTTCAATGTCAGCGCCGTACCAGGATGCTTTATGCCATGCAAACAAAAGTGAGCGCAGCCTTCCGTCTGCTGCATCCTTCCGATCGACCGCGCTTAACAGAATGGAAGTACCAGCTTCATCTTCATTCCAGAATCCGTCTATCACTAATTTGCGCGTGCCAATGTAGGTTTTCATGTTACAATTTTCCCTTTCCACAGCTCTTCCTGAAAAGCTCTAAGACGCTGATGTTTACGCACTAATCCTGCTATATAATTGTCCCATCTCGAAACATCCTTGTCTGCTTTGTATAGCCGCTCCAGCTTCTTAAGCTGCTTGACAGCCATTCGGTATCCTTGTCGATTACGTGTCTGAATCCAAGCTTCTACGGCTTGATGGTAGATCGGCATCAAAACGCGCGGCGCCTGCTTCGCGATATCTCGGAGCGCATGAGCGCCAACATCCTCTGGCTTAGAGCCAATAAGCAGCTGAAGATCAGCCCATTCCTCATAACGCTTCTGATTCAGCCAATGCTCGGATAATTCCGTATAGGAATGCGGCAGCAACTGCGTCATATATTCGGTCCAGATCGTCATATCCGGACGATCCTGATCGGCTCTACGGCATAGGGTAACGAAAGCACCCACTGTTCGGCTATTTTTCACTTTATATACACGCTCGAACAAAAAACTCATCCAATGCTGTACGAGCTCCCATTTCCCTTCCTCGATGCGCTCTGCCGCGCACGGATACATGACCTTCTGCGATTTCTCAAAGCTGGTTTGCGCAAAGTGCTCTATCGAAAGCTCATCTCTATTATCGAAAAAGTACATGCTCCCGATGGCGCTATGCAGAAAATCTTTATTAACATCCTCCTGCAGCTCGCTGCTATTGACGAGCTCTAGCATAGAGGCAAGCTCACGCTTATACCATAGTTGATTTTCTGAAAGCTTCTCGCTCAGCACTAAATAAATATGATCCCAATCAAACAGCTGCTGCTCCATACTTGATGCGCGTTTCTTCACATGCGCAACTAACGCATCTGCCCATAATTCCTCTTCTTCCTCCATCGATTCCGGTGTAAGCTCTGAGACAAGTGTATTCAAATGCTCTACCCAAGGCTCTGCCATGCGAAGGAAGGACATTTCATGATAATATCGACTGAATGAATCTACAGTCGTAATGGCGTGCTCCGCTTGCTCTAATACAAAAACAATGGCGGTTGACCAGTGCAAGCGCTGCAAGCTCTTATCCCAATCCTTAGACAAGCCTTTGAGCGAGGATAAAACAGGCTGCAGAGCATGAAGCGAATGTCGGCACTTACGCCAAGTATCGCCATGCACGGACTCCATCCATTCCAACCACTGCAAAGCAGTGCCGCCCAGACCTGGGTCGCGCGGTACTTCAAGGGCGACGGGTGCAGTTATGGCTATGGACTGCTCGGCCTTGACCTTAACATAGCTGCTTGCTGCTGAGAGTCCCAGCAATCGGAAATATGAGCGCTCAGCCAGCGTATGGCCGCCCTCCTGCTGACTGCAATATTGGAAATAAACAGCAGCCATATGCTTGCAAAACCCATTATATGGACAAGTGCATGAGCTGTATCGTAAATGTCCTGCGTCAAGGATTACCGCATATAAATCTTCTCCTTGCACGACGCCATAAAGATTATCATGGCTTCCAGCATTCGCACTATTAACATGGCCTTCGACATAATAATGCCAGCCGCGTTTAACAATTGTACTCGCGACATGATCGTTTAGCTGCTGTTCGAGTGCAGCTTGCAGCTTTTCATTAAGGCGCATTGCAGACATCACCCGCTTCCTTTCCGTTCACTTGCATTCTTTCCATTATATCAAGCGCGAAGAGCCGAAGCCATCCTTTGGCCGTAAAAGCTCTCCTCACTACGGTATGGAGAAAGAAAAAAGCCTCATATTGACGAGTATATATCCGTCATAAGAGGCCCGATTCGTTTATATCGGTATTTTCACTATAAATGTTAATTTCCCAGCTGGCTCTGCCGTGACAAAAACATCTCCTTTGTACTGCTTGGCGATGGTCTTTACGATGGAGAGGCCTAGTCCTTGATGGTCCTGCTGTTTAGTGGAATAGCCAGCGTCAAACAGCGGCTTGACTACTGCTTCATCCGCATTCTCGCATGTGTTGCTAATCGTAAATTCAAGATAATCTGCCGACTGCTTCCCAACAAGCGTTACATGACGCCGGTCTTCTGGATATCTAAGCACCTCGTCAAAAGCGTTGTCGATCAGATTGCCTAGCATTCGATTGACATCTAGCGTCTTGACTCCCATCTCTTGCATATTTAATCCTGTAAAAGAGCAGCTGAATTTGATTTTATAGCTTTCCGCCTGAGAAATTTTAGAACGCACAAGCGCTGCAATTGCAGGATTTCCGATATTAATAATATCGTTCATCAAACGTATGTCGCCCGTTAATTCTTTCGTATAAGCGACAAGCTCCTTCGATTTCTCCAGCTCCGCGAGTGAATGAATCGTCTGTACATGATTTAAGAAATCATGCCGCTGCGCTCGAATCGATTGGAAAAGCTGATTAATTTCTTCAACATACGTTTCTTGGGTTACGCGAACTACCTTGTCTCGCGACTGTCTGTAGTAGCGCATCGCCATAAAAGCTATTAATAAGCTGAGGCCGGTCAGAGCAATAATGATGATTCCTAAATTTAGAAACTGTGAGTCCAGCTTTTCCTGAATGACATGATAATCGGAAGTTAACATCAGCACATAGCTATTCATCGGCTGGCCGTCTTTGTCGGTAATATTAATCCCATTTTCAATAGCAAACACAGGAATATACATTTTGAAAATGTCTTTTCCGTCTATCTTTTCCTTCAGTGTTACGGTTTTTTTCGTTAAATAGGCTTGCCGCACTAAATCTGTATCCTGCTCAGACTTTATCGTATAAGCGCCATAAAATATCGGGTCCTGCACTTTATGGCCTTGAACCTGACCTTCTGGATTAATCGTATTAATTCCATCTGGAAATGTTTCGGGATTAATAAAGGCGATCTCCAGCAAAGAGTCGCTGCTTTGAATTGAATTTTCGATCATATGATGAACGCCGGTTGCATTCTCATATTGCTCTTGTCTCGAATAATCAACGTATGGATCAATAATATAATTCGTTGCGCCGTCGTAGTAATAGCCCCATTTATTTATTTTGTGAACATCGGTCGATGAGACCTCGAATGGTCCACTCCAGAAACTCGGCAGTGTTTGTCCAAGCCATTTAACAGATACATTTTTTTCATAAAACAGCTGATTAAATACTTCATACCACGGCTTCCACGTCTTCGTGCTTTTATTTAATTGTCCTTCATCAGAGGATTTGTATAATACAATGTCATCCGGAAATTTCTTGAGAAGCGTGATGTGGCTAATGCCCAGCTTATCGCGAAGCTCCATCAACTGCTCATTCGTAACTTTCTCAATATCCGGGTCAAGCGCGTATTGCACTGCGATTGATGCTGCCCTAAGCTCCCGTCCAATTTGATCTTGAAACTGCTCCGAGCCAAGTCGTGATTGCTCCAGTGAAACTTCGAGTCGCTTCGCATGATTATGCAAATCTTCATTGAAGGAATCTTCCATCGTTTTTTTGGTAAGAAAATAATAGAATGTGTTATTTAATAATACTAAAACGACGATAACACTAATCGCCATAAGCCAAATATTGCGTTGCATCTCGCGCATCTTGCCCTTCTCTCTAATATAAACTTCATTATGTAGCATTATGTTAAAAAGGACAATACTGCTTACAATAACAAATAATAACAATAATTTTCTATTTTACTAGTCGATTCGATGAAAAGCGTTACCTGAACATCTTTTTCCAGAGCAAACGAACCGCCCATTTCCGCTCCTGCCGTTTCTTGTAGCGAGGAAGCATCCGATATATTTGCAAACCTTCCTCCGCCGCTCGCTTCGCTTCCTCTTCTTGACCCATCCCCTTATAAATAGATGACATGCGGTCATAAGCCTCGCAAGAGGAAGATTGAATCTCCTGGAATGCACGTATGTAAGCGAGTGCTTGTTCCGTTTGATCCTTAGAATAATAGGCAGCCAGCCTCAGATAAGGGGCACCGTATTTAACTCGCGGATTGAGCTTTAGAGCATGAACCATGCTTGCTATGCCGCGCTCAACTTTGCCTGAGAATAAGCTGCTGGTCCCCAAGTCATCCCAATACTCAGCTGAATCCTCCAGTGTTTGCTGCAGCGGCTCCAACAAATTGGCTGCTTCGCTGTATTTCTTTCTTTCTATTAAAAGCCGTGCAAGCTCATGCTTGGCTGACACATCATTTGGCGATAGATTAATATGCTGCTTCAATTTTTTTATTCTGGATGATCTTTTAATTGGTTTGAACAGACTAGGCATCAGCCCTACAAAACGGCGGTCCAATATATAAAAAAGGACCAAAAGTACAATGATTGCAATAAACGGATTTCCAAACAGCCATGCTAATAATATAAAAAGACCGAATTTCAGCATCTTATCCTCCTAAAGGTTTACGAAGTAAACCTACTTCGAAAGCATACACTAAGGTTTACGTAGTAAACCTACCTCGTAAGCGTAGAAAACCACCTTCGCAAAACCGTGAGCAGCCCATATAAATGTAGTCCTATCATACCATATTCCCAACTAATAATGAGCAGTTCTATCTAATTAACAACATTTAATTATTAGAATAATGAAGAGAGAAATGAATAATACTACTTAATTGTAAGGAAATATAATGAAAATTGGAGGCTTCCAGCATCATGACATCGAAAGAAAATTCAAAAGATACGAAAAACGATTCAACAAACCAAACTTTGACAAACAGGCAAGGCCATCCCATAACCGATAATCAAAACATTCGAACAATCGGCAATAGAGGCCCATCAACCTTGGAAAATTACCATTTTATCGAGAAAATCACGCATTTTGACCGAGAGCGCGTACCAGAACGCGTCGTTCATGCACGGGGCGCTGGTGCACACGGTTATTTCGAGGCATATGGCAAATTAGGAAACGAACCGATCTCTAAATATACAAGAGCCAAGCTCTTTCAAGAGGCTGGCAAGCAAACGCCAGTATTTGTCCGTTTCTCCAGCGTAATCCATGGCGGTCATTCGCCTGAAACCCTTCGTGATCCGCGCGGCTTCGCGACAAAATTTTATACGGAGGATGGCAATTGGGATCTGGTAGGCAATAATCTAAAAATTTTTTTTATTCGTGATGCTATTAAGTTTCCCGATATGGTTCACGCCTTTAAGCCTGACCCTGTTACTCATGTGCAAAGCATGGAGCGTTTCTTCGACTTCGTATCGTTATCGCCGGAATCTACACATATGATCACATTTCTCTTCTCGCCATGGGGCATTCCTGCAAATTATCGCCAAATGCAGGGCTCAGGCGTTAATACATACAAATGGGTTAACGCTGAAGGCAAAGCCGTGCTCGTTAAATATCACTGGGAGCCGCTCCAAGGCATTCGCAACCTAACTCAGGATGAAGCCGAGCAAATCCAAGGAAAAAACTTTAATCATGCCACGCAGGATTTATACGAAGCGATTGAACGAGGCGAGTATCCAGAATGGGAGCTGCAGGTGCAGTGGATGAGCGATGACGAGCATAAAGAGCTTGACTTCGATCCGCTTGACGATACGAAGCTCTGGGACACGGATCAGTTTCCGATGCTGCCTGTCGGCCGTATGATATTGAATAGAAATCCTGAGAACTATTTCGCAGAGGTGGAGCAAGCTGCTTTCGGTACTGGTGTCCTTGTGGATGGATTGGATTTCTCTGATGATAAAATGCTGCAAGGGCGCACCTTCTCCTATTCTGATACGCAGCGGCATCGTGTTGGCACCAACTATCTGCAATTACCGATAAATGCACCTAAGAAGCCCGTTGCTACGAATCAGCGGGATGGCCAAATGGCTTTCTACATTGATATTGCAGAAGGAGAAAATCCCCACGTCAATTATGAGCCTTCATCGTTAGGAGGACTAAAGGAAGCTGCGCCCTCAGGTGTGGCATATGAGCCTTATTATGCTGACAAGCTAGTCAGAGAGCCCATTGATCGGACTAATAACTTCAAGCAAGCTGGAGATACGTATCGCAAGTTTGAGAAGTGGGAGCAAGACGAGCTAATTAAAAACTTGGTTGATGCGCTTAGCACATGCAATAGCACAATCCGTAATTTGATGATTAAGAATCTAACCGAAGCAGACGAGGATTACGGCAAACGCGTAGCCGAGGGTCTTAAACAGGCTGAACTGCACGATAAAGAAAACAAGCATATCGGCACACATCCCGCTAACGAAGGCATGGAAATATCATCCGAGCTTGGACAATCGACGGATGGGTATTAACTAAGAGCGCAAGAAATAACGGTGCAAGATCATTCTTGCTCCGTTATTTGCTGTTTAGCCAATTAAAATTTATGAGTGCAAAAATCAAATTAATCGCTGGGAAGAAGAGATCGCATAATCTCCATCTGCCTTGACTAAAAGGTAAGGTAAGGCAGCCAACGGAAATATATTATTTGCATCGCTCAATTGCGATTGCAGCAAGCAGTGAAGCTCCAAGAGGAATACAATCCTCATTCAGCATATATTGGGGATGATGGAGGCCGAAGGCTTCCTCAGCATATTCAGCAGGACCTGATCCAAGCCAGAAGAAGCAGCCCGGAACTTGGCCAAGATAGACTGAGAAATCCTCACCGGCGAGTGTGGGTGCCGCCTCTACTCTGTGCTGCCTGCCTATCATTCGATCTATTACAGCCTCGGTATGAAGTACGCATTCATCGTGATTGACCAGAACAGGTACCTGGTGTATATAGCTGAGCTTCGCTTTACAGCGATAGCTAGCAGCCAATTCGTTGACAATACGTTCAATTTGGCTAGGTATACGTTCTTGTACCTTCGGATTAAACGTACGGACTGTTCCGGTCAATTGTGCACGATGAGGAATGACATTATTGGCTTCTCCTGCATGAATGCTGCCGATTGTAATAACTACCGGGTCAAAGGGAGAAATTTCTCTGCTAACTACCGTTTGCAAAGCCATTACGATAGACGAGGCGCATACGACAGGATCAATGCTTTGCTCCGGGATTGCACCGTGGCCTCCTCTTCCCTCAATCGTAATTTCAATACGATCAACCGATCCCATCAATGATCCGCACCTCGTTGCAACCTTGCCTGCAGACAGAGTCGGCAAATTATGCAGGCCATAAATCTCATCAACACCTTCCAAAGCACCATCCGCGATCATTGCTTTAGCGCCCGCATTGATTTCTTCGGCCGCTTGAAAGAGGAATCGAACCGTGCCTGCAAGCTGCTGTGACTGCAGCAAGCGAGCAGCGCCCAGAAGTATAGCTGTATGAGCATCATGTCCGCAAGCATGCATAATGCCAGGGCTTGCAGATGCGAATTCCAACCCGGTTTCCTCTTGAATCGGAAGAGCATCCATATCCGCGCGCAGTGCAATTACGGGTCCCGGCTGATTCCCTTGCAGGTCAGCGATAATACCGTGTCCACCTACTCCCGTCTTACAATGAAACCCCCACGCTCTTAACTGGGCAGCTACTTTTGCAGCCGTTTCGGACTCATGGAGGCTCAGCTCCGGATATCGGTGAAGCTCCCGCCGAAATTGAATAAGTTCCCCTGCCATTCGTTGTCCTGATTCAATTAGATTCATGTTTGAGGCGATTCCCCTTTCTTCTTGCCTCTGCCATTCGGGCCATATAAATCCTGCATAATCCGGCGGCCGGTCGGCGTCTGTGCTAATCCCCCTTTAGCTGTTTCCCTATGCTTGGAAGGCATCGCAGTGCCTACCTCCAGCATGACCCCAATCACTTCATCAGACGGTATAACGCTTCGAACACCTGCAAGCGCCATATCAGCCGCTGCTAAAGCAGTAACAGCTCCAAAACCATTTCTTACGATGCATGGTATTTCAACCAGCCCGCCCACTGGGTCGCAAATCAAGCCTAATGAGTTTTTTAGCGCAAGCCCCACAGCATGTATCGCTTGCTCTGGTGTTCCTCCCCGCAGCTCAGTCAGAGCGCCAGCCGCCATCCCAATTGCGGATCCGACCTCCGCTTGACAGCCGCCTTCCGCTCCTGAAATAAAGGAGTTATTCGCAATAACGTAGCCAATCGCGCCTGCGCTGAACAAGCCCATCACAAGATGATCGTCGTCCCAATGGAACCGTTCCTGTGAACTGACAAATACGCCTGGAATGATTCCGCATGAACCCGCCGTTGGTGTCGCCACAATCCGGCCCATCGTCGCATTTACTTCTGACACGGATAACGCGTAAGCGAGCGCACGGCTTGCCTCCTTCCCAGAGGAAGGTTCATGGTTTTTCATATAACTTTGCATTCGCACTGCGTCTCCGCCTGTTAATCCGCTCCGAGAAGCCACAGGCTCCTCAATCCCCCTGCGAACAGCTTCTTTCATAATGCTGTAATAGTCAGCCATCTGCTGGAAAGTTTGCTCTTCACTTATTCCCGTTTCTTTCGCCTGCTCCGTTAACATCAATTGACCCATCGTTACTCCGTCTTGGGTGCAGCTATCCACAAGCTGCTGTAATGTTTTGAATCTCAACCCTTCACCTCATTGTCCGTTAGATCAGCCTCACAAATACGATGAATGTCTTGCAAGCCTCGGATACGTTCTATTAACGCAAGCGGTACTGCCTCATCCGTTTCAATGACGGTCAATGCATCACCGTTTCTGCCTTTGCGGTCTACATCCATGCAGCCGATATTGACACCTCCGCTGCCGAGTATGGCCGTAATATCTGCGACAATGCCTGGCCGATCGTTATGAAAAACGAGCAAAGTAGGATAGTTCATCGTAAATTTCACATCGAAATCATTGATCGCGGAAATTTCTATGTTCCCGCCTCCAATCGACGCGCCGATTACGCTGTCTTCTTGACGCCCTTTACCTTTAAGCTTTAGCATGACCGTATTGGGATGAGCAGAAGGTTTCTTGCTTGTCTGGAACGAGAGGCTCATTCCCATCGTTTCAGCGATGCTTACAGAATCTCTAATTCGGATATCGTCCGTATTATAATCGAGCAGACCTGCTACAATGGCCAGATCAGACCCATGTCCGCTGTACGTTTCAGCGAATGACCCATAAAATATAATTTCGACCTGCTCTGGGAACTCACCGTAAATCTTCCGCGCTGCTCGGCCAATGCGCGCTGCTCCAGCCGTATGAGAGCTGGATGGACCGATCATGCTCGGTCCAATAATAGAGAACACATCTTTAAAACGCATGGCGCCCCTCCGTTCAACAGATTCTCAAGCTTTAGTTATTAGTCCTTCAGCCAATCTTGCAAATGCTTGCTCACAAACTCATCATCATGCAGATGCGGGTAATCCTTGTAAACCCGATCGATCTCTTCATACTGTCCTGGTGACAATGTTTCATGAGGATTCAAGCACCAAATGCCTTTCATTAGCCCCTGCCTGCGCAGCACCTCATGAATGCCGGGTATGCAGCCTGCGAATTGATGCGCCGGATCGAAGAATGCCGCGTTGGAATCTGTTACTTCAATGTTTCTTGTCAGCCATTTTCCCGATAGGACTTCGTCATTTCGGCAGCGCTTGATTTCTTCAAGAAGCTCAACTGCTTTCTCCGTCCAAACTGCCCAATGCCCAAGCAAGCCGCCAACCATACGTTTTTCGACCATAGAACCGTCAACCATGAATCGATATGTTGTTAACAGATCATTCACGATATTATCATCATTGCCGGTATAGAGCGCGATTTCATCACGTCTGCTGGAATAGCATACAGCCCGGACAACGTCAATGGTCTGATAACGATTGAACGGCGCCATCTTGATCGCGACTACATTCGGAATTTCTGCGAATTCACGCCAGAAATCAAAACTGAAAATTTTGCCGCCTACAGAAGGCTGCAAATAAAATCCGATAACTGGAATCTTCTCCGCGACCTTAGCTGTTCGCTCCAAAACCTCTTTCTCGCTCCAACCGGTTAGACCTCCCATACTAAGCAAGCCAACATCATAGCCTAGCTCCACAGCTATTTCAGCTTCTTCCAGCGCCTGCTCAGTCGGACCGCATAACCCGGCAACTTTAATAAACGGCCGGTCGAGCTTCGCTCTCGCTATTTCCTCCGCCGCCATACGCAGCAGCGGCTCATACAAATCAATGCCTTTATCACGGATTTCAAATTGTGTGGAGTGAACGCCAATGGCAATGCCTCCGGCACCTGATGCAGCATAGTATCTCGTTAACGCCCGCTGATGACGCTCGTCAAGCTTTCGGTTTTCATCCAAAGCAAGCGGATGTGCCGGAATGACTAAACCTTCGTGCAGCGCTTTGGCAAGTTCAACGGACAACAGGGGCTTACGTGCTTCACTCAATTAAAATTTCCCCTTTCTCTCTTGAAAATGCGTCGGTTTGTTCCAAGTGTAGCCATCCGCTTGTACCCAATCCGCCGTCCAATCAATCATTTGGAGTAAGGATACGCTTGGATAACCGAATAATTGGTGAGCTTTAGCAGCATTATTCAGAAGTGCGGTATCAGATTCCACACCAGTGAAAATGGCTTCCTTGCCCATTCTTTTCGCAAATTCTCCTGCAGCAAAGCGAATTGACATTGTCTCCGGTCCAGTCACATTGATAATGGAAGGGGGATTAGAGCATTGTGTTAAGCAGCGCAATGCCATTTCATTAGCATCCCCCTGCCAAATAATATTTGCATGTCCCATCGACAGGTTTATAGGACGTTCCTCCCAAACTGCTTTCGCGAGCTCCAGAAGAACTCCGTAGCGCATATCGATAGCGTAATTAAGACGATAAATAGCCATAGGCGTGCCATTTTGATGGGAGAAATATTCAAATACGCGCTCTCGTCCTAGGCAGGATTGGGCATATTCACCAAGCGGCTCCGGTGCAGTCCCCTCATTAACGCCTCCGCTTCCCGTGGGCGAGAATGGGTACACATTGCCAGAGGAGAATACGACTATTCGAGAGTTTTTGTATTTCTCAGCTACTCTGCCGGGCAGATAAGCGTTCATCGCCCATGTGAAATATTCCTTGCCTGTTGTCCCAAATTTATTGCCAGCCATGTAAATTACATTCTGCACATCCGGCAAACGATTTAACGCCTGGTCATCAAGCAAATCACAGGAAATGGTTTCAACACCGGCTTCCTCAAGCTCCCGCCTTGCTTCTTCATTGGAAAACCTTGAAACGCCAATTACACGTTTGTTTAAGCCCCCTTCACGGATTGCGTTTTTTGCCAGCCTAGCTAAGCTGGGGCCCATTTTCCCGCCAATTCCAAGTACTAATATATCGCCCTCTATCTGACGTAAATCCTCAATAAGCTTTTTGGACGGCTCTGCTAATTTTGCTTCCAATTCTGCAATTGTTTTCATTCTCATTAACTCCCTTCAGATCTGTTTTCTTCTCCATCATACCTACAGCTGATATATAAAGACAAATCTTTTAATCGTCTTTATATAAAACAAAAAAAGACCCTATGAAGGGTTCTTTTGCAAAAATGTAAATTTATATATTTGTCTAGGCCTGCCGCGAGGCACCTTTTCCATTCCTGAAATATCGACTAATTCGTTATCAATCCATAACAGGAGCAGGCGATGCGCGCTTCTTACCGTAATATCAAGCAGGGCTGCAAGCTCATGCACCTTATACTCATATTTCCCAAGCCGGGCTCTATTGTGAAGCAGCTTGCTCAAATAGGCGCTGGTCATACCGGCATCCTCAGCACGCTTGATCAGCTGCGCATCTGTGAAGGACAGCACATCACGAATCGGATCAGCCATTTCGAGCGGACCGATTAATGTACCGTCCTCTCGGACAATAAAGCATGCATTGCCACCGGCTTCCTTCGCCTTTCGCATTGCGATTCTAGCATTTGTGCCCGCTTCATTCGCAGATCTCCCAAAGCCCATGCCAATGCTTAGCGATACTTCAAAGGTTTTATTTACGTCTTTGGCTAGAGGAATCGTCTTATAACCACCTGTTTCACGCTCAAATATACCCCTTGTCGTAAAGAAAAGATATTCATCTCCGCCAAGATGAGTTAAGTATCCATCAAGCAGCTCAACATAATCGAGCACCATCCGATGTATGTTCAGCTTCAGCTTCTGGACCTCATGCTCACTGCTTCGCTTTATAGCCATTTTCTCGAAATGATCAATATTTAATATGCCTACGACGATTTGCGCTTCTTTGCTGCGGCGTGACTCCGTGGAAAGAAGTGCACGCTCTAGCGAAACGACAATATCCTGATCGGATGGCATCAGCTGTACGTTCGGTATTTCAAGTCTATCCAGCTCCTTGGCAACTGACTCCAGGCCGGTAAAAGCAACAGAGCAGGCTCCTGCAAGAAATTGAGCTTTATGGAATGCAACGAGCTTGTCCTCAGAAGCATAAGCTGGTCCATCGTAAATGATGGATTGGGTTTCGGGTATGCCCAATCCCGTTAGGGTTCGCAGCACCATCGTTTCCGTCAAAGTGTCAACAGAAATTCCGCTGCCAAGCTTGTCCACATACTGCGCTTTAAATAATGCCTTATATAAACCAGCGTCAGTAATCGGTACATGATGAACAGGGATTGACAGGTTCAGCTTCTCCTTCATCTTCCGATGTGAGAGCGAATCGGAGATGAGCACAACCTCAACCTCATTGCCCAGTTTCTCAGCAAGCTCTGATGCATCGTCTGCGTGATTCAGAATTAGAGGGACTGGGGAGAATGAAGGGAAATTCTCAAGCACCCGCAGCATTTGATCCACGATAACAGGAGGACCAATGATGCCGATTCTAATTAGATTATTATTTTCGATATTAATTGTGGACATAAACGTATCACTCCCCTATGTAAATCATACTCGACAGAAAAATTTTGGCAAGTGAGGAGGAGTCCTCGGGCAAATACTCCTATGGTCGCTACCCTTCAATGTTTGTCGCCTTTATTTCTTTTTTCTATCCTCTAACTTATGACTTCTATTCTTTAATAAACTCGTTTAGCGGAAACCCCCGACTCTGCTCTTATTTGAACAACTAGCTGGATTTTCTACAGTTAATCGTCTTGAAAACAGCTCCAATCAAATACTAACTGTAAAAGCTACCGTTAAATCATCGCTTCGGAAGGAAAAGACGCTATTTCCTACAAATTAGCTGCATGTTTTCCTGCTAAGTTGGTTTAAACCCTTAATTCCGCTCAATTACATGTAGGAAATACCGTTAACCCCCGTTAGAACGTATATATCAACACAACACATAAAACAAGACAGCATAACAGTATGCTGCCTCCATATATTCATATGTTAGATTTGTAATTCACCAAGCTTTATTAGCTCGACAACCGCTTGCGAACGACCTTTTACATTCAATTTTTGCATGACATTAGAAATATGGTTGCGGACAGTCTTCTCGCTGATGAATAACTGCTGTGCAATATCTCTTGTGGTTTTGTCCTGTACCAACAGCTCGAATACCTCGCGTTCACGATGCGTCAATAGAAATTTACTCTTATGGTCGCTACCCTTCAATGTTTGTCACCCCTCCTTGCGCGGGTTTTTATGGTTTAACAAGGTTAAGGGATACAGTCAACTTATATTATGAAGGGGCGATATCATTGGTGCCGTGTCTGAAGAAAATGGGCTCCTCTAGCTTACATCTTGGCGTGGATGATTAAACGATGTGTTGGATTGACGATTGGATCGCAAGTAATTAATGTGAGCAGCTTGTCTTTTTTGTTATAGTTTAGAACGGATACATCCTTCGGCTCAACAATCGACACTTGATAAACCGTGTAGGTAAAGGATTCATTCTTAGTGCTCACCACGATTTTGTCTCCGACCTCAATTTCACCGAGACGGTTAAACAGTTTGCCCTTCGCACGCATCCGATGGCCTGCGATTGCAGCATTCCCAATTTGACCGAAGCCTGTTGTTTCCTTTAAATGCGCGGTCGCGGACTTCATGTTCTTTTGGGTAGCGCCCTCAACGACAGGCAGCTTTAGTTTGATTTTATCAATGATGAGCGTTGCGATCGGGGTGAGCTTTGGCGTCACCGGTACTGGCGAAGGAGTTGCCGTTATTGATTCAGTCGGCAGCTCGTTAGGTGGTTCCGTCTCGGTTGGAATATGCCCCAAAGCCGATGTTGGATCTAGATGGTCCGACGCTGACTCCTCATTGAATAGTTCGGTCAACTGCTCATACTGCTGCTGTGCCTGCTGCTGTGCCGTTTCTTCAAAGCTTGCTTGCTCCCACTCCGCCATCAGCTTTGCTTGCTGCCTATTGTCATACCATTCGTTAGCTTTCGGATAGAGGAGAACCAAAATACCCAGAACGACTAATGTATAAGACAGTATTCTTTTCATGTCCCCACCTTCCTTGGCAAAAAGAAGTGATGAGTTTAGTTCTCTTTACTTCTTTTCATTTCTCTCTGTTTTTATGTACATCTTTTGTAAAAATTTCATTCTACTTGAGGCTCCTTTGATACAAAAACCCATTTCTTGCTGCCATAAAAGTTGAGCCCAACGGTTGTAACCGTAACTAGAGCTTTAGCCAATACGGCCTCCATCCCCCACCAATTCGTTAAAGTGGCAAGCAGAAGCAGCGATATTCCGAGCAAAATACTATTCCATACAAGGAATCTTCCGCTCATCTTTAAATCCAATGAATGCTTTGAAGCTGCTTCACCCTTACCAAATGTATATCGGTTGTTTAGTACCAAGCTATTAATCATTCCAGCGCTGTATGCAAGCAGTTGAGCAAGCAAGTAATAAGTACCGAACCAAATCAATAAGGTGAATATTAAAAAATCGATTGCTGTGTTGAGCAATCCAATGAGATTAAACTTAATAAATTGCGCAGCGACCATTTTCCAGTGGGATCTAGACATATTCTTTTTCACGCTCTGGATCTTGGTTTGCAGTCACGTCTTTCTCGCTTGCCTTATAACCTTGAAGCTCACGCACGATATAGAGCGGCCTGTTTTTGGACTCATCATAAATCCGTCCGATATATTCGCCAATTAATCCAAGGAGCATAAGTATAATGCCATTGAACAACAAATTAACCGCAACTATGGAAGCCCATCCCGCTACCGTGCTGCCTGTAAACAGCTTCTGAAAAATAACAACGAGCAGGTAAATAAAGCTGCTGATCGATAACGTAAAGCCTGCGTAGGTTGCAATCTTTAACGGCTTGTAAGAGAAGGACGTAATGCCGTCTATCGCGAAGGCGATCATTTTTTTCAGCGGATATTTGGTCTCGCCCGCAAACCGCTCCTCCCGCACATATTCAACCATCGTCTGCCTAAAGCCGACCCAGCTGACCAAGCCTCGCACGAAACGGTTTTTTTCTTTCAAGCCGCGAAGCACATCACATACCTTGCGGTCGATCAACCGGAAATCGCCCGTATCGACAGGAATATCAACATTGGTCATGCTGCGCAGTATGCGATAAAACAGCTTGGCTGTCAGCTTCTTAAATAAGGTCTCTCCTTTGCGCTCTAAGCGTTTGCCGTAAACGACCTCATATCCTTCCTTCCACTTGGCGATCATGTCTAATATGACCTCTGGCGGGTCCTGAAGGTCCGCATCAATGACAACGACTGCATCACCCTGCGCATAATCCATGCCAGCCGAAATCGCAATTTGATGGCCAAAATTTCTCGAGAAATTAATGAGCCTTACGTTCGGGTCTATATCACATATGATAGATATTAATGCGACGGTCTTGTCCTTGCTTCCATCATTTACGAAGATCAGCTCGTACGGCTCCTCCGTAAGATCCATCACTTGCTTTAGCCGTTCATACGTATGCTCAATAACCGCTTCTTCGTTATACATTGGAACAATCACGCTGTACTTCAACGTCGAATGCTTCATATCAGCAGCCTCCTTTCTTAGAAAAACCAACTTGGGAACCAGCGCAGCACATGCTCTACATACCAGCTTTGTACAGTCATGCCAGACAAAGCCGGATAATACATAATAAACAAAAGGATCGCTACAACTAAGAAGGCATGTCGCAAACGCTTGTAGACAGCATTTTTCTCTTCCAGCACCTTAAATATATACACCAAGCTAAGGATGATGAATGGCACCATTGCAAAATAATGATAAAGGAATGTCAGCCGCGTAACGAGCATCCAAGGTATATATTGCGCAAGGAATGCAATCCATATTGTATAAATAGCTTTATCTGAGCGCTTTATGCTTATCCATATCGTTGCGAGCATTGCTAAGATTCCGCCCCACCAAATAATTGGATTGCCCATCGCTACAATGGTTGACTTCAGGCCTGCTGGCAAATTGTCGCCTGAATAGTACCAAACCGGTCTTTTCATAAACGGCCATTCCCACCAAGACGAGGAGAAAGGATGTGTTGATACTAGATTGCTATGGTAACTAAACATATGCTTCTGGTAATCGATTAAGCTTTTAACCGTATAGCCCTCACTCATAACGGTCAGCACCGGAATGTAGGACAGCGCATATATAGCGATCGGAATAACGATATAAAACACCAAACAAATCAATATAGTAATTGTTGTATATCGTGGAAATACGTGAATGATCTGCTGAAGCTTCTCTCTCACAAACAGCTGCTCCTGCGCTCCACCATTGCGCAGCACTCGCTTTGCAGCTGCATACTGCTTATATCGTTCGAACAAAGAAAGGCCAAGCATAACCGCTAACCCAGCTCCGCCGTATAGAACTATCCATTTGGATGCAACGCCTATTCCAAAAAATAGTCCCGCCAAGAAGAGCGGCACGAGCGTTGCACCAAGCTTTACGCGATAAAAGCTTAATGTATAATACTTGTGCATGAAATAGAACATAAGCAGAATGAAAAACACACCGTACACATCGATGGTAGCAATACGCGTTTGCGTGAAATGCATAAAATCGGCAGCAAACAGAGCTGTTGCCAGAGCGGCATAAACATAGCTGCTAAACAGCCTTCTTGCAAATAAATACATTAAAGGCAGCATAGCAATACCAAAAAGAGTGCCTGCGATGCGCCAGCCGAATGGATTCAATCCAAACAGCTTGATTCCAAGCGCGATGATGATCTTCCCTAACGGCGGATGCGTATTCTCATAAGCCACTATATGCTCTAAATGCTCATACGCTGTTCGTGCGTGATAGATTTCATCAAAATAGGAGCTGTCCATAAAGGTCGATTCATATACAGCAAGCTGCTGCTCGTCGAACAATAACGAGATGCTCCCTCTTTTGGGACTCGCTTCTTCCCGATCATTAATTCCGATGATCGGCAGCGGCTCCTTGCTTCCTTGCTCATAAATGGCGAGCTCATGCATGGAGAAACCGGTCTGAATAGTCGAAAGCTTAATATAGCGTGCTTGCAATGCTGCCGGCTGAGTGTTCCACTTAAAAACAGCAACATGGCTGCTTTCGATTTCCATGACATGGTCCCATTCCGTGCCGTCACTGCTGAATTCATATTTAAATTTTCCGGTACCAACCCCGCCGAAGCTGTTGATCCGGTCAAGCTGCTTCACCTCTCCCAGATCAATAATGAAGTCTTCACCAGATGCGGAAGGCTGCCACGCTGTTTCCGGCCCTTTCATATCTCCGAGCTGATACAAGGCCACAACGGCATAAATGAGTGTAATGCCCCCCATCCATATCCAGTCCTTACGCCCCAGTCTTTTCACTTCACTTTTTGCTCTTGTAACAGCCTCCACTTTAAATTCCGCTAACATCCTCGTGTCTGCTTCTATTCTATTCGCTTCAAGAATCGGTATAATTGGCGTTTCCCTGCCGCGTATGTAGCTCTCATAGCCAAGATACAGCAGATAAAGCATCAGAGCGATATTTGCGGTGGAGCACAGCAGAACAATGCCGTTAAACGGTACATTCGTGCTGACCTTGCTGTAATCAAGCACATAAATCATATTAATGAAGTTAGTAATGCTGAATCCCAAATATACGTTCAGCATTCTACGATCTAAAGATTGGATAAAAGCTAGAATAGCGAGCAAAATAATAGGGAACATATAACGCTCATGCATTTTCGTAACACCTATAAATACAACGGCAATCAGAACCATCGCTACATAAGTGGATCGATTGGAATCGCTGCCTTTTCCCTTCGCAAGAGCGAAGAAAATGGCAAGCAATACGGCTGCGCCAATGAAAAAGTTGCCCCAGGTTTGAAATGAAAACAGCAGCCAAGTATCCGTTATCGGCTTCCAATTCGCATTGCTTAATGCATAAATATTAAAGGCATTCAGCGTAGCGTACGGATAAGAAGAAAGCGTCCCTTTATACAGATCAATAAGAGCTGATAAACCGCCATTCCCCCAGAAGTAAGGCAAAGCAAGCACTATAAAAGTAGTAAACCCGTAGAAGGCGCTGACCGGAATTTGTTTCCAGGCCCTTCGATAAATAAACCAAAGCAGCAGCACTGGCATAAAAATAAACGCCTGAGGTTTAATTAATGCTGCAATGGCAAACCATACAGAAGCTCGCTCGATCTTGTTCTCGGATAGACCATGTATGGACAGCACAAGTACAAGCGCAAATATGGAGTCTACTTGGCCCCATGCAGCGGAATCAACAATGATAGCTGGATTAAATAAGAAAATAATCGCGATCCCCAGCGCAAAAATAGCATCTGTTTTCTTTTTGGACAACCTATAAATGAGATAACCCGCAGCTAAATCTGCTAATATAGCGGGCAATTTGAATAACAGAAGGGCTGCTTTCGACGACGAATCAAGTGCCAGCATACTTTTAACGGCACCTAATAGATAGAGGATATAAATATAACCCGGCGGGTAATCTACGAATGTACCTGTATGATAAAAGCCGGAAAGGCCTTGCGTCCAAGCATGGTTGGCCCATGACATGAATAGAGCTATATCATTGGCATAACCTTTGTTCGAAATGGCGATTGCGATTCGAAGGACAAGGGCCGCTATTAAAGCAACCATAATCGGCAGCTTCTGGAAGCGATGCTTGTCCCGGAGCCAGCTCCGGTCTCGAAGCAGCTTATTATATACGATATAAAATAGGATACAAAACAAAGCAGTTATTAATAACGCAGGGAGAACCGCACCCGCATTGCCCGCATTTTCTGTATCTCCGCTTTGCTCTGTTCCCATTAAGCTGAATACCTCGGCGCCTGCAGGCGCACGGGATACCTTCTCAACGCTTAAATCATCGAAATAAGCCTTGCCTGTATTGATGCTTCCATAACCGCCAAGACTAGCACCGATTACAATGCTCTTCTGCTCCTTGCCCGTCTTGGCATAGAAGTACACATGCTCCCATTTGCCTTTCGTATCCCGCACTTCGGGATAGTTCACCGCCACTCCGTCTACATAAAGAAGTGCGCCGGCACCGTCAGGGCCAATTCCCTCTGTCTTCACATAGCCGGAGATCTTATAAATCGATTTCGGCTTAACGCTAAGCGTTTGCGTCCAACGCGAGTGATTAGCTTCCCGGTTTTCCAGCATGGCGGAATATTGTCCCGTATGCGCATCGCTGTCAGTAAGAGAATAAGCCGTTATATGTTCTTCCATTAAATATGCATCATGGCTCCAATCGTCGGGAGCGCCGTTAGTTACATTCTCGAAGCTTGCATTTTTCAGAAGATTGCTGGCGGCATGACCGACAACAGCAGGCCAAAGAAGGGTTAGGAGAAGGATAGTTATGGCAGTGCGAGTACATATTTTCATCATCGTTCTGATTTCCACCCCATATCGGCAATTAGTATAAGCTTTTACAGTGAAATACATTATCACTGTATAGGATAATACTAGCATGGTCAACAATATTTGAGGGGGAAAATAATCAAAAAAGGCGTCTCTTCATAAGACGCCTACTTCGTCCGTTCTATTCCTCCTATTCACCGAAACGAATCAAGCTTCTTATGCGCTCCGTTTCCGTTGCAGCACTCTTGGCCTTTTTGCTCTGCTTTGCTTCTGTCTCTTAGATGTTAGCCTCTTTAAAACTATACTTTTCGTTTTCAAACGCGTTTTTTTTCCACGCTTAAGAGGCTGAGGCGCTGTCCCTTTGTTCTCTTTACTATTTCCTGCCTCTTCCACGAAAAACGAATTCGACAAAGAAAATGGGTTGTCGATTTCTGGATTATCATAATAATGCTTACGATAGGCAGTTTTAGCTTTGTCTGCAATCTGCTCACCGCTTGTGAAGAAGCTATAACTCCAAGGTATTTTGCTCATTCTGCTTTGTCCCATCTCTTCCAGCTCTTCTGCATATTCATTATAAATATCGTTATATATACACCCCTTGCTTTCATCAATCCAAGAAGCAGCCTCAAGAAAATTAAAGGAAAAATGAACGCATCGAAGCGCGCTGCCATCAATCGTATACGCCTTCGATCCCTCTTGATCAATATTCCAGCGCTCCTCTATATTCCACGGCCCAACATTATAGCCAGGATGCCGCAGTGCATAGACATCATCGAAATAATTATGCGCGAGATCCAGCCACACTTGATCGGTGTATATCTTTTCACTAGGTTCGATATAACCGTTTCGCTCGCATAGCTTCCCCCACCAGTTCAAATACTTCTCTGCGACTGGATGTCTTTTGAACGCGAGAAAACCTGAATTATATATACCGCGAACCTGGAAATCAGGTAATTGCATATAATCAAACTGGTCTGGATTAATATGATGGCCTGTAATAATAACGGGATGATTCTCAGCTATGGCAGAAAGCTCAGTAAACGGAGACATGACCTTCATATCCGAATCCATATACACCAGAAGCTGCTCATCTGCATACTTATCGTAGATATACTTCATCACTTGCGCCTTGCTCGAGCCTGCAGCCTCCTTTTCCCTATATTGAAAGAAAAATTTGCGATAATTAGGGTACATTGTCATGTTCTTTACGAGAACCGCCTCATCGAAATAGGGACAGTGGGCAGCCTCTAACGGCATCGTATCTTCAATAATTCCGATGACGACTTTACTTTCCGGCATATGCTCTTTGATTGACCGAGCCATAACCATTGCTCTCGGCAGATGCCCAGCGCTCGAAACCGTTCCAAAAATCATTCAATCACCTCCTATATATTAAACCAGTCTGGATATTATCCCTCATGTAACGTGTTCGCATATGCAATGTCAAAGTTGGATTGGGATAGTATATGAAAAATACCTATAATCGTTTGGACCATTAACCTAGAACAAAAAAACGGCTTTTAGGATTTATTCACCCTAAGAGCCGTTAGTCATTTATCTGATTGATCTTGTATAAACGATTAATCGTAAATATAGGTTTGATTCTTGATACTCATGCTCTTTAATCCATTTTCACTAGGCTTTGCCGGGAAAACCCGCTCCACCATCGCGTTAAACTCTGCAATATAGCCTTGAATTGGACGCCCCAGCTTGACATCATTCATATAAGCATTCATTCGTCCCACAAAATCCGGGTTTGCTGATACGTAAACATGCTCTACAGTTGGTTTAACACGTTTGATGTCTTGCGATATTTTATCTTTTAGTTGATCAGTTAGCATATGATGGCCTGTCGAGAGGCTGCTCATTTGTCTGCTTAGCTTCGCGCCCTCTTTGCTGGTATTCGTTCTGCTCATCATTTTGGAATTAATGTTATGTTCGCCCTGATCTAAGGATACGGCCACATAAGCATTTCTGTCAGTCATCATGACATAGGAAGCTTTGACTTCATCCATACGATTAATGTTCTCGGCTATTTTCTCGTTCATTTCCATACGATAATTTTTGTGCGAGCCGACAATATTATTGCTGTTCATTCTGCGGCCGTACATACGGTTCATTTCGTTGCTTTGATCATTCGCGAATCTTTTATTACTCAATATATTGCCGTTTGCATCATACCTTATACTGTTCGAACGAATGTCTTTGTTCCCTAGCTCACCGTGATTTGCCATACAGCCCGCCAGCATCGTACTAAGCAGCACACCAGCTGACAATACAGCTAATTTTTTGCGCATTTAGTCATCCTCCATTTCCGTTTGAATAGATTTCAGACCCGTACTTAGCGTTCGCTTCTCACGATCAGACTATACATTGCTTCTTATTTGACAAAATAAAAATATTGAAGTAAATTGGTATCAGATACTAGTACTTGGTACTAATTTTGAGAGGAAGGTGTTGTGTATGTATGAAGCAAAAACTTCTGCCATTCACTCGAATGCCGTCATTACCGCAATCGGCACATATGTTCCTGATCGAATTTTAACAAATGCTGATTTAGAAAAGCTCGTTGATACGAATGATGAATGGATCATGCAGCGAACCGGCATTCAAGAACGACGCATTGCTTCCGATAATCAATTCACAAGCGATCTATGCTTCGCCGCTGTTCATAACATGATTGAACGCTATGCTGTAACAGTAACAGATGTTGATTATGTTATTGTTGCGACCTCTACACCTGATGCCATATTTCCTAGCGTAGCTTCACAGGTACAAGCACACTTTGGCATGAATAGCAGTGGAGCTATGGATTTGCAAGCTGCTTGCGCGGGCTTTGCTGCAGGCATTCAATTAGCGAACGGCTTGCTGCTTTCAGGCGCATATCGGAAAATTCTCATTATCGGAGCTGAGACGCTATCGAAAATTACCGATTACACTGACCGTACGACTTGCATATTATTTGGCGATGGAGCTGGCGCATTCCTAATGGAAGCGAGCAATGACGGCCAAGGAAACGTGATTGCTGTTCACAGCAAAACGGACGGCGCGCAAGGGCATATGCTTTATCGCAGCAGCTTAGCACCTATGTTAGGGGAGCACCCGATTCAAACGAACGGTTTAATTGTTCAGAATGGACGGGAGGTGTACCGCTGGGTAGTCACTCAAGTAGCTGCCGGCGTATGCGAGCTGCTGGAACGGAGCAAGCTAACCACAACGGATATCGATTGGTTCATTCCGCATAGCGCGAATATGCGTATCATTACATCCCTATGCGAAAGTACCGGCTTTTCAATTGATCAAACACTAACGAGTATTAGGGCATTCGGCAACACCTCTGCCGCATCCATTCCGCTTGCGATCGATGAAGCCGTAAAAGCCAATAAAATAAAACCTGGTCAACTTATGCTCCTGTACGGCTTCGGTGGCGGATTGACACAAGCAGGAGTTGTCCTTCGCTGGTCTTTGTAAATAGAGCCAAAAAGCCTTATATCACATCGTTTCTGCTCCAATCAGAAACAATATGTGATATAAGGCTTAAATGCTGCGCCCATTATAGCTGCTGCTCATAGGCAGCTTGATGCCCGTCCTCAAAGCCTTTTGCAAAACCGGTATTAAAGCCTTCATTATAGGTAAGCCCAAGGCTTGCTCGCTCGTTCTCCTTTTGAGTCAGACGCTCTCTATATGTCTTTTTTCTACGAAGGAGTGTATTTTGGTTTGTCTGATTACTTCGATTTGTCCTTTTACTCGGAACTGCTGCACGTTCTTTCGTTCTCTGTGCTGAAGTAAGTCTACTCTTAAGCAACACTCAATCGCCTCCTGAGTTTCATTACTGTAATTTCACGCTGCAAATCCACTTCCGTCCTCACTCCTACAGATTATGCACGATACCTGCTGGTGGTACTGAAACATAAGCTACAAGGCTCTACAAGGCTTGAAATAAACGTATCGGTGCAATAATAGGCAATCCGTCCGGCAGAGCTCGCAGTTCCGCGTCTGACAATGAGATCTGCAAACAATCGTTTAAGCCCCATGCCTTTTTTGCCAACTGGCTTATGATCAGCCGTTTTTCACCATTTTCTATATAATACCAGACTCCTTCAGCCGCCTCATACACCTTCCCATGATATGAGGCCACTTCATCCGAATTACCCATGCCCAGACGATTCGACAATTGTGCAGCTAATATCGGCTCACCCATAGGCCATCTCCATAAATCCAGTTGCGATAGCGTATTGATAGACATAGTAGACGGATTCCATTGTCCTTCTATCGGTCTTCTTACTCCCGCTTCTATCCAGTACATACTGCCATTCAATCCCTTTACCACCATTTCCTGCGGAAAAAAAGCAGCTTCGCCAAATCTCCGTCTACTGACCTCCTCCGAACGATAAGAAAAAGGTTGTTCGTTGAACTCTGCTTCGCTGAATTGCTGCCATTTTTCCATATAATATTGCTTAGAAGCTTGTAATTGCTCTTCATACAAAAGAGTAGAATCTCCCTCCAACTTATCTTCTTTATCGACATATACGTACGAATCTCCCGCGCATTTCAGAATATATCCCAGTAAGCTCACGCGATGGCAGTAATCCAATTCATTGTAAGGTCCCTCTAGACAGGCTTCATCCCAATAGCCAACTTTCTCTAGCAGCTCACGTCGAAATAATAAGCATTCTTTGCTCAGAAATGATGTACGCTGCCATTTGTTGTGGTCGCTTACATTATTAACGCATGCGAATTCATACACTTCTTCCAAATCATCAAATTCTGCTTCTACCCTTTGATTCTCGCTTAGTCCATTTGATACCGGCCCAACCATTCCGATTCGATGATCACTGTGCAAGCAAAGCAGCAAATTATCAAGCCAATTCTCTGTTGGGACAATTCGATGGCTCATCAATAGAATTGTCGTTCCCTTGGCCATCATAAAGCCTCTATTCGCAGCGCCAGTAAAGCTTGTTTTCTCATCCAATATTCGGTATCTCACCTGTCCATCTAATTGCTTCAAATAGCGCTCGAGCCCATCTTTGGAACCATTATCTATGACAATGATCTCATAGGGGAGATTGGTATGATCCATAATGCCTTCTATACAAATCTTAATCGCTTCAATACTATTACAAACGGGGATGATTATGCTTGTGCCTTCGAAATAAGCTTGGTAGCTTTCCCTGCCTGCTTGGAGACCCTGTTCATACCCCTCTTTATGGCCTTGTTTATATTTTTCAAGGCGTTTTTGTGCTTGATTGCGTAAAGCAGAAGTGTTTGTGAGACGTGTTGCGGGACTTTTTTTTCGTCTCATTTGTTATCTCTCCAATTCTTCATAAACTCATTTGCATCACATAGCCCGTATCACAGATCGCACAGTTAGGCTGATATAAACAAAAGCAGGATTTCGACGTATGCTGCTTACGTTCAAAATCCTGCTTAGTCAGATTACCTGTAGTTTATCTTGTTATTGGCCAAATGTGGATGTGTCGACTACCCTTTGCCAATCGCAATCCAGTTTATATAGCCACTTGGTTCTTGACTAATACGAGTGCGAATAATGTTTATAGCCGCTTTATCGATTGATTTTGAATGGACGACTGCATAGCAAGCAGTATGATCTGTCGAAACCGTTAAAACATAACAATTGTCTGCAAAAGGCTCTTCGAAAGACAGGGTGAGCTCAACCTGCTCCGCTTGAGCTTCAAAGCTGTAAGGACATAGTCCGAACTGCTGCTTAACAACTCCGTTCCCTGAAGCTGTAATAACCGGCGAGAACCGTAATGCAGACAGTTCAATGGATTGCTGCTGGATATGGTTTCCTGATATTGCGTTATTCGCGATATGATCCGACTGAATAGTCGCTAAGCCTAAAGTGTATTCAGGCAGCAAACCTGGGGCAAGCTTATCTGCCGTGATGCTGCTCGCGGCTAGTTGCTCCGTTCCTACGCTTCCCGGCGCCAGCTTATCTGTCGTTACGCTGTGCGAAACAAGCTGCTTCGTTCCTACACTTCCAAATTCCAGCTTATCCATCGTTATGCTGCCGGCTGAAATTTGCTCTGTATCTACGCATCCGATTGCCAGCTTTTCTGTCGTTACACTGCCCGTGGCAAGGTGCTCCGTATCTACGATTTCATACGCCAGCTTATCTGAAGTTACGCTGCCCTTTGTTAGCTGCTCCGTTCCTACGCTTCCACTCGCAAGCTTATCTGTCGTTACGCTGCCTGTCGCAATCTGCTCCGTTCCTACGCTTCCACTTGCAAGCTTATCTGTCGTTATACTGCCTGCCGATATTTGCTCTGTGTCTACGCTTCCGATTGCCAGCTTATCTGTCGTTACACTGCCCATGGCAAGCTGCTCTGTATCTACACTTTCATATGCCAGCTTTTCTGTCGTTATACTGCCCGAAACTAGATGCTCCGTTCCTACGCTGCCAAGCGACAGCTTTTCTGTTGTTACGCTGCCCGTGGCAAGCTGCTCCGTTCCTATGCTGCCAAGCGTCAGCTTTTCTGTTGTTATGCTGCCCGTGGCAAGCTGCTCCGTTCCTACGCTCCCAAGCGCAAGCTTTTCTGTCGTTACACTGCCCGTGACTAGATGCTCCGTTCCTACACTGCCAAGCGACAGCTTATCTTTCGTTACGCTGCCCGTGGCAAGCTGCTCCGTTCCTACGCTCCCAAGCGCAAGCTTTTCTGTTGTTACACTACCCGTGACAAGCTGCTCCGTTCCTACACTGCTAAGCGACAGCTTATCTATCGTTACGCTGCCCGTGACTAGATGCTCCGTTCCTACGCTCCCAAGCGCAAGCTTTTTTGTCGTTACGCTGCCCGTTGACAGTTGCTTCGTTCCCACACTGCCAAGTGACAGCTTATCTGTCGTTACGCTGCCCGTGGCAAGCTGCTCCGTTCCTACACTGCCAAGCGCAAGCTTATCTTTCGTTACGCTGCTCGTTGACAGTTGCTCCGTTCCCACGATCCCTAGTACCAGCTTATCTGCTGTAACGCTGCCCGTGACTAGATGCTCCGTTCCTACGCTGCCAAGCGCAAGCTTATCTGCCGTTACGCTGCCTGTTGTTAGTTGCTCCGTTCCCACGCTGTCCGCAGCAAGCTGCTCGGTGCCGATTGCCCCTTGCTTTAGCTTGATACCTGCAATACTATTGTCAGCTATTTTATTGAATGCAAGGATGTCGTCTCCCAGATGAGCGACTGTAATCGTTCCTTTTCGAATATGATAGCCTTGTATCGAATTCGACTTCAAATGTTTGCCGGCAAGCGACTCCAGCTGCACATGCTCGCTTGTTACCGAATTCAGAGCCAGCTTCGTACGCGTTACGGCTCCCTCCTGCAGAGCCTGCTCGCCGATGCTCCCCGCTGTCAAATGCACCTCATGAACCGATTCAGGTTGAAGCAGCATCGCATTAATGGAAAGATTCGCTATTTTATCTGACGTAATCGCTCCGTTAGCGATCTGATCGGTCCCAACCGCAGCATGCTGAATCGCTTCTGCATATACAGAGCCTATTTGAAGTTGGTCTGACCCGACGCTTCCTGCAGTCAGCTTATCTGTCGTCACACTACCTGTTGACAACTGCTCCGTTCCCACACTGCCATGCGCCAGCTTATCTTTCGTTACGCTGCCCGTGATTAGATGCTCCGTTTCTACGCTGCCAATTCCAAGCTTATCTGTCGTCACACTGCCCGTTGACAACTGCTCCGTTCCCACACTGCCATGCGCCAGCTTATCTTTCGTTACGCTGCCCGTGACTAGATGCTCCGTTTCTACGCTGCCAATTCCAAGCTTATCTGACGTTACGCTGGCCGATGACAACTGCTCCGTTCCTACGCTGCCAAGCGCAAGCTTTTCTATCGTCACACTGCCCGTTGACAGCTGTTCCATTCTTACACTGCCATGCGCCAGCTTTTCTGTCGTTACGCTGCCCGTTGACAACTGCTCCGTTCCTACGCTGCCAAGCGCAAGCTTTTCTGTCGTCACACTGCCCGTTGACAGCTGTTCCGTTCCTACACTGCCATGCGCCAGCTTATCTGTCGTTACGCTGGCCGATGACAACTGATCCGTTCCTACACTGCCAAGCGCAAGCTTTTCTTCAGTGATGCTGCCCGTTGACAGCTGTTCCGTTCCTACACTGCCATGCGCCAGCTTATCTGTCGTTACGCTGCCCGATGACAACTGATCCGTTCCCACACTGCCAAGCGCAAGCTTTTCTGCAGTGATGCTGCCCGTTGACAGCTGTTCCGTTCCTACACTGCCATGCGCCAGCTTATCTGTCGTTACGCTGCCCGATGACAACTGATCCGTTCCCACACTGCCAAGCGCAAGCTTTTCTGCAGTGATGCTGCCCGCGGCAAGCTGCTCCGTTCCTACACTTCCACTCGCCAGCTTTTCTCCCGTTACACTGCCCGTGGCAAGCTGCTCCGTATCTACGCTTCCACTCGCCAGCTTATCTCCCGTAACACTGCTGGACGTTAGCTGTTCACTGCCTACGCTGAACGCAGCAAGCTGCTCGATGCCGATCGTTCCCCGCTTTAGCTTGCTTCCTGTAATGCTATTGTCAGCTAATTTATTTAAGGCAAGCACGTCGTCTCCAAGATGAGCGACTGTAATCGTACCTTTTCGAATATGGTAGCCTTGTATCGAATCCGACTTCAAATGCTTTCCGGCAAGCGATTCCAGCTGCACATGCTCGCTTGTTACCGAATTGTAAGCAAGCTTCGCACGTGTAACAGCTCCCTCCTGTAGAGCCTGCTCACCGATGCTATTCCTTGTCAAATGCTCCGCATAAATCGATTCAGGCTGAAGCTGCTTAGCACTAATTGAGAGTTTCGCTATTTTATCTGACGTAACCGCTCCGTCAGCGATTTGATCGGTACCAACCGCCGCATTCTGAATCGCTTCTGCATAGACGGAGCCTATTTGCAGTTGATTTGCCCCGACGCTTCCTGCTGTCAGCTTATCCTCGGTAATGGATTCATTCGCCAAATGAATGCTTTGCACACTGCTCTCGCTCAAATGTATGCCCAGTACAGCTTCATTCGCCAAATGTCGGCTCTGCACAGCTTCATCCGCGATTTGCTTCACCTGCACAGCACCGCTGGACAGCTTGCTTGCTGTAATTGCGCCGTCTTGAATAGCTTCTGCTCCAATAGACTTTGCTGCCAGATGACCGGCGCCAATTGCTCTCGCTTGAATATGAGCCGATTCAATGGACTCGTATTGAATATGCTTAGCCGTAATGGACTGCTCCGCGAAATGGCTGGCTAAAACAGCATTCGGGGCGAGCTTCGTGCTTGTAATGCTTGCGTCCGCCAGCTTTGATTCGGATACGCTTAAATCAGCCAGTTTATCCGTCGTGACTGATTCCGGTGACAGCTTCAGCGAATTTACAATATGGTCCGCCAAGTGATGGGAGAACACAGCTCCTGGGCCGATATACCGCGCCGTCACTGCCTCGTAGGCCAGCTTATCACTTGTGACCGATCCAGCCCGAAGCTTCTCCGTACTTACAGCCTCCAGCGAAAGATGACGGTCTTCGATAATACCGGATTGCAAATGCTCTCCTTGCACAGCATCCGGTGATATAGCCTCTTCTTTCACTGCAGCCTTCGAGAAATGATAAGACCGAAGCGCTTCTGGCGCTATTTTCTGAAATGTAATGATCTCATCCTGCAGATGCTGCGATTGAACGGAGTCTTTTGCCAAAACCGATCCGTCCACTGCCCCTTCTGTCAGCTTGCTCCGTGAAATAGACTCATCGGCTAATTGTGCCATTCCAACAGCTTGAAAGCCAATATGCTCTTCCCTAACGGCCAGCGGAGCCAGCTTATCCTCGCTTACGATACCATTGCGCAAATGTTCATTGGAGATAGCATTAGGCGAAATATGCTTTTTTGAAACCGCTGCTGCTGCTAGATGAACTCCGTTGATTTGCTCATCGGCAATTTTATCGGAGGTAATAGTACCTCTTCCTAGGTGGCGGTTCTGTATCGAATCATTGACCAGCTTTTGAGCGTTGACGCTTTGATCAGAAAGCTTGGATAGCGTTACGGAATGATCTACAAGCTTAATTGTTGAAACAGCTTGATCCGCAAGCTTCGCAGAGTTAACCGACTGCTCAGCTAAATGGCTGCTATTTATTTGCCCTGCCCGAATGTGCTCGCTTTGTACCGCCGCTGTCTGGAGATGAGAGGAAGATACCGATCCGCCCGCCAATTGTTCGGACCCGACCGCCCTCTCCCTCAGCTCCCTTGCTCCTACCGCCCCTTCCACCAGATGCTCGGCTGCGATTTCGCCAGGGGCTAAATGCTTTCCCTGAATAATCCCGACTGCGACATGCTCAGCAAGAAGAATACCCGGTTTCAAATGATGGGAATCAATGGACTCAGCAGCTATTTTCTCACTTGAAACACTGGCATCGCGAAGCTTTGACAACGTAACGGCTCCGTCTGACAGCTTAGAGTTGTCAATTACGTTATTAGCCAAATTATCCGTCTGAATTGCACCGCTTTTAATCTTGTCAGCTGTTATGGCTTGCTCTGCAATCAGCTCTGATGTAATGAGGAAAGGCTTCAAATGCCTGGAATCAATGGAACCTTCAGCAATTTTGTGAGCCTCGATGGTACGATCAGCAAGCTTATCCGACGTAACGCTTCCTTCCAGCAGCTTGCTTCCTGAAATGGAATAATCAACTATTTTTTCACCGGATATCGCATTGTTGACTAAATGGATGGAAGTAATGGAATCGGCTGCAATTTTGGAGGAATTGACGGCTCCGTTTGCGATGTGAATGTTTTCTACAGCATAATCGGCAATCGAGCCTGCTTGTATACTGCCGCTTGCAAGCTTGCTGCTGTCAACCGCTCCAGGCGCAATCTTCTCAGCTGTAATCGCCTTGTCAACCAAATCATCCGTGTAGATAAACGGCGTAGACGTATTTGGATTTTGTTTTTCTGTAATCTTCTCCTGTTTCTCTTCATAACTCACATTTCTTATTTGCTCCTCAAGCTCTTCCACGGCTTGAAGCTCCATCTGCTCGACTTGCTCGATATGCTCGATATGCTCGATATGCTCGATTTGCTCGACTTGCTCGACTAAGGCCAATTCAGCCTCTATTTGCTCAACAGGCGGCTCTAAAACAGACATAATTGAATTAATACTAGCTTTTTGCTCCGTCGCATCCTCTGCTATGATGGCTATTTGCGGCTGCACTTCAGCCTTTTTCTTATTCAAACCATCCAACCACTTTAACTCGGAAGTATTCGGATTATCGACATAAAAAAGCGGCTTCCGCCCCTTCGGGCTTTTCCCTTTTCTGCTTTTTGCCATTGTCCTCTCCTTCTCCCACCTGAAATGTCATAGGCAATATATGCACCTGCTTCTAGGCTGGCTACTCAGATTAAGAAGATAAACAAACATTTTCACAAAAAGCACAAAAAAGCCGCGTAAGCTGACGCGGCTGAAACAAAATTAATCTATTATTTCGAACGGGACAGCAAATATAGAAAATAGGGTGCCCCGATGACAGCAACTACGATTCCTACAGGAATTTCAGTCGGTTGAAATGCCCAGCGAGCCAGCGTATCCGATACGATTACAAGCAATGCGCCTACTAATGCCGATGTCGGCAGCAGCACCTCATGCTTGGGTCCGACGAGTCTTCTCGCCAAGTGAGGAGAAATAAGTCCGACAAAGCCGATTCCCCCGCCGACAGCAACGCATGAGCCTGCCAAGGCAACCGCGGCAGTTAGCAGCCACGCTCGCTCTTTATTCACATGAGCGCCTAGCCCTAACGCCAGCTGGTCGCCTAGATTAAGAGCATTTAATGATTTAGCCTTATAAGACACGAATGGTACAATAATAACGAGCCAAGGCAGCAGTGCAAGTACATACTTCCAATTTGTTCCCCAGATGCTGCCTGCCATCCAGACTGCAAAAAATTGATACCGATTAGGATCAAGCCTTAATGTTAAAATTTGAGTCACAGCGACAATACCGGCAGCTATAGCTATACCGACTAATACCATGCGGGTTGGCAACAAGCCTTTATGTTTCTTATACGAGAATAAATAGATGACCAAAGCGGTTAAGAATGCTCCAATCAACGCTAGAAGCGGCATCAAAAAAATAGAACCGCGCTCCGTTGTCGGATAATATACGATGAAGAGAATAACAGCTAATCCCGCTCCTGCATTAATGCCGAGAAGCCCGGGATCTGCAAGCGGATTGCGAGAAAGGCCTTGAATAATACATCCTGATACCGCAAATCCAGCACCGATTAATATAGAAATAACGATTCGCGGCAGGCGGAAATCAAATAAAATAAGCTCCTGCATATCCGTCCCTGCTCCGAACAATGTTCTGAGGACCTCTATGGGAGAAAGACTAATAAGTCCGGTATTCATACTAATGATAAATGAGAGAATGATAAGCAGCGTGAGTGTGCTCATCACAATGATTGAACGTTTTCTTCTGCGCTGCTCGGTTGCGTTTATGAATAACGAATCCAAAGCTATTCCCCTTTCATTCTAGTAATCAGATATAGGAAGAAGGGAACGCCGATCAAAGCGATAATAAGGCCGATTGGCGTTTCATGCAGCGGGTTAATAATGCGTGCGCCTATATCGGCAAATACCATCAGCAAGCTGCCGAGTAAAGCCGAGCATGGAATAACCCAGCGGTAATCAACACCGACCAGAAACCGTGCAATATGCGGGATAATAAGGCCAACGAGGGCAATCGAGCCTACCGCGGATACAGCCGCACCCGCTAAAAGAAGAACAATAAGCACTCCTGCCGCTTTCACTAATCCCGTCCTTTGACCAAGTCCCGTTGAAATTTCCTCACCTAGGCTGAGAAGCGTAATCGAACGCGATATAGCTACAGCAGCAGCTAACCCGCCCAGCATCCATGGAGCAACCACTTGAATTTGCAGCCATTTCGTACCGGAAAGCCCGCCTGCATACCAGAACGCTAAATCCTGTCCTATTCGGTAATAGATGGAGACCCCTTCCGTCAGAGCAAGAAGCAGCGCTCCTACTGCTGCGCCCGCCAAAGTTAGACGAACGGGGGTTAATCCACCCTTGGCCAGCGATCCAATTCCATATACTAAACCAAGGCCGATAGCCGCACCGGCAAAACAGAACAGCATCAAGCCCATATATGACATCGTTGGAAAAAAAGCGAAGCAGACCGCCAGCATGAAAGCTGCGCCAGCGTTTACCCCGAGCAGACTGGAGTCTGCAAGTGGATTGCGTGTCATCCCTTGCATCAAAGCTCCAGAGACCGCGAACGCTGCGCCTACCAATGCACCCGCTATTGCGCGCGGCATACGCAGCTCTTTAATAATTTGATGATGCATGATATCTGGATTAAAATGAAATACCGCTTCCCACACCGTCGATAAACGAATATTTGCAGCGCCTACACAAATGGATAAGGCAAGAGAAAATAGTAGAACTCCTGCTCCTCCAAACAAAATAATTGACGCTGTAAATGGCCGAGTTCGCAGCTTTGCGCTGTCCAATGTTCTCGTATTAGAGTGAGATGACATCTTCTAACTACCCTTCTGTATGTAAACTTTAGCTAAAATAAAAAAATCACAAAAAAACGCTATATTGATAACGATTCTCGTTTTCAATATAGCAGATTTTATTGTGATTTTCAATCTAATAAAAAAGTCCATGACTAGAGAGTAAAACGGCTTGGAGAAAATGCGTTGATGTTGAAATCATTCGCCTTTCCCTCAAGCAAATCAGCAACGATAGCCGCTGTAACAGGGCTTAATAAAATACCATTGCGATAATGTCCGGCAGCTATTATTACGGATGGAACCGAATGCAGCTGACCAAGCAGCGGCTGGCCGTCTCTAGTTGCCGGACGCAGCCCAGCCCAGCGATGTGCGGTCTGCTTGTTCTCTAGAAAGGGAAACAACTGATTGCTGCTTCGAATTAATCGGCCGATGCCTCGCTCGGTCACGCTTGTTTCGAAGCCTGCGACATCCTCAGACGCACCGCAGATGAGCCTGTTATTCTTTTTCCCAACCCAATAGGCTTGACTCGAAAACACCATATGATTGATCTCATTCGTATGATGCTCAAAGGAGCAGATCTGCCCGCGTATCGGATGTATCGGAATAGAAAGTCCGAACCAACGTTCATAAGCGCCCGCCCAAGCTCCTGCACATACGACTAGCCGATCAGCATGGATGGCTGACTCCAATGACCTGGCACGAATAGTTACGCCCCCGCCTGTGTGAACAACTACATCGTCAATCTCTCCGGCATGATCCAGCAATACAACGCCTAGCCTGCGGCATGCCGTTTCAAGCGCCGCCACTAGCTTCGGTGCATACACATGGCTTTCATGGGGCAGGAATATGCCGGAAACAGCCGATGCCGCAAGCTGCGGCTCAAGCCCTCGAAGCTGCGCAGCATCAATCAGCTGTGCTTCCGCCCCCCATTCGTTCTGCCAATGCAATCTCGAATGGATAGGCAGCACATCCGCTTCATGCATGAATACATTGATGCTGCCGCTTTGAATCCACTCTGTCTGCAAGCCTGACAGCTCTTCTACAGCTGCTATCCAGCTGGGATAGCTTCTCAAGCTGCGCAAACAAAGCTGAAAGAAGTCATCCGGCTGCTCGGTATTTTCCGAGAATGGAGCCAGCATGCCTGCCGCCGCCCCTGACGCTTGACCGCCAAAAACTCCGGGCTCGATTACCGTAACCCGCATGCCTCGGCGCGCAGCTTCAAATGCGCTCGATAATCCGATAATGCCGCCGCCCAAAACAATAACAGATTGAGGCATTACATTTCGCCTCTATTTCTAGCAGAACCAGCTGCAGCCGGTTCATATAATGAGCCTGCCCAATCACTGCTTGCCGATGCATAGCGTTTCTTCGGAATTCGGCCAGCCAGCCACGCTAGTCGTCCCGCTTCAATCGCTAATCGGAAAGCATGTGCCATTCTTACTGGGTCCTGTGCTTTCGCAATCGGCGTATTAGCCAGTATGCCATCCGCACCAAGCTCCATCGCCTCCGCCGCATCCTTCGGCGATCCAATGCCCGCATCAATAATAACAGGCACATTTGATTGCTCGGCTATAAGTCCTAGATTATAGGGGTTCAATAATCCGAGACCTGTACCAATCGGGGAACCGCCAGGCATAATGGCCGCTGCACCGGCTTCCTCCAGTCTGCGGCACAATATGGGATCGTCTGACGTATAGGGCAATACAATAAATCCTTCTTCAGCCAGCTGCTTCGTTGCGTGAAGCGTCTCTATAGGGTCCGGGAGGAGTGTGCGTGGATCACCGCTAATCTCAACCTTGATCCAGCTGCCGAGGCCGGCTGCACGTGCAAGCCGGGCAATTCGAACCGCTTCCTCCGCTGTTGACGCACCGGATGTATTTGGTAAATAAATGACAGGTTTGTCTTCCACATGCTGAAGCAAGGAATCATCCATCGTACTCTCCAGATTGACACGCCGAACCGCGAACGTAATCACTTCCGAGCCTGATGCATCGAGCGCTTGCTGCAATACCGCCGGGCTTGGAAAGCGGCCCGTTCCAAATAGAAAACGAGAATGCAGCTTATGGCCCGCGATTGTTAGTGGATCCCCTTTCAACCATTCATTCAATCCCATCAGCCTCCTCCCACGAAATGGACAAGTTCTACTATCGCACCACTGTGCAGCACGGTTTCCGCCCACAGTGCACGCTGCACGATTTGTCCGTTAAGCTCGACAACAAGCTTTTTGTTCTGCTGCCCCAGCTCCACAACCAGCTCATCAATTGTCCTTGCGCTCGACTGCTCCTGTTGTCCATTCACCGTAATCGATTTATAGCCGAATGCTGCCGAATTTATTTGTCTTAGAAATGAACGGCATACCTCAGCAGGATCATCACTGCCAACAATGGAGGATACAGCGCATATCCGCTTTGCTCCAGCAGCAAGCACCGCATTCACATTGCTTGGCGAAATACCGCCTATCGCTACAAAAGGGATTGAAATATGCCTAGCTGCCTCCGCGACATAGCTTGTGGTGACAGCAGGCCGTCCCGGCTTCGTATTTGTTGGAAAGACGGGGCCAACTCCAATATAATCGGCCCCGTCACGCTCTGCCGCTTTCGCCTGCTGCAAATTATGCGTTGAAATTCCAATGATACGTTCCTGACCCAGCAGCCGCCTCGCTTCGGCTATCGGCATATCCTCTTGCCCTAAATGAACACCTTCAGCATCGATTTCAAGGACAATATCAGCATAATCATTAATGAGGAACGGCACATTGTACTTTCTGGTCAATATCCGCAGTGCTTTCGCCTGCTCCAATACTTCTTCCCTTGTGCCTGTTTTATTCCTTAGCTGCACTATTCCTGCACCGCCAATAAGCGTCTGCTCCATCACATCAACCAAGGATCTGCCAGGATGATTCGATTCTGCCGTTATGGCGTATAATTGAAAATCCAGCCCTGCTTTCTTGCTCATAGCCATAGACAATTGTAACCCCTTCCTTGATTCATTCATTTAATACTCCAATAGATACTTCTTGCAAAGCATTACAGCGTCATCCGCATCCGTTGTTCCTTGCACGAGCACCCGTCCATCTGAGAAAATAACGAGACGCCTGCTGCATGAAAGCTCGGCTCGCACAAGATAACGATTCACGGTTAATAAGCATCCCTGCATTTCTAATCTTTTCTCCAGCTTTTCCAGATCAAATGCCTTGTCAATCGTTACCTGTACGGTATCCCTTCCGCAAAGGACAGCAGAGCTGACTGCTTCTTCGTGCGCATCCTGTTCATTAGCCGATCTTTCATGTGATGCCTGCTCCCTGGCAAGTACCTGCGAAGCCTCTCCACAATAAGAGCATTCATCTCTCCCTCTCGGCAGCTTCGATTCATGTACCCGAAACGACCATAGATCCATGCTTAGCCAGGTTTGCCGCATCGCCGCTCTGTTGCCCGTTAAATATTTAATTGCCTCTGCTGCCTGCAAAGATGCGATAAATTCAACGGCAGGCGACAGTACGCCAACTGTATCGCAGGTATCAACCTCGCCTTCAGATTCCTCCGCGCCAATTAAACAGCGCAAGCAAGCCGTTCGCCCTGGCAGGAGAGATGCATTCATGCCTTGTGCGCCTGCAATACCGCCATAAATAAACGGAATGCCAAGACGAAAGCATATGTCGCTCATGACGAGCCGAACAGCTGCATTGTCGGTTCCATCCAGCACAAGCTGCGCACCTGCGGCAAGCTCGTTCGCATTCGTTTGGTTTACATCGGCTACCGTAGGAACAATATTAACCTCGCTGTTTATACGGCGGAGCTTATTTGCAGCGGCGATCGACTTCGGCAGCACCGCAAGCGCATCAGATTCATCAAACAGTATTTGCCTTTGCAGATTGCTTGGCTCGACGAAATCACGATCCACCAGTCTGACTTCCCCCACACCGGCTCGAACCATATGCTGAGCAAGCGAAGCGCCAAGCGCGCCAACACCGACGATAAGCACGGATGAGCCGGCCAGCTTAAGCTGGCCCGCCTCTCCTATCGGCGCAAATCTCGTTTGTCTGGAATATCGCTCAGACCATGCCGAATTCTGATCATGAGCCATAAAGTATACTCCCCGCCGCTTTGAACGCTTCCGCTTTCTCCTTCATCCCTCGCTCAATAGCTTCCGACGTTTCCATATCGTTCTGCGCTGCATATTCCCGAATATCCTGAGTGATTCGCATACTGCAAAACTTAGGGCCGCACATGGAGCAGAAATGCGCTGATTTCGCTGCATCCGCCGGAAGCGTTTCATCGTGATACGCCATCGCACGCTCAGGGTCTAGCGACAGATGGAACTGATCACGCCACCGGAACTCGAACCTCGCCTTGGACAAAGCATCATCACGCAGTTTGGCCCTTGGATGTCCCTTAGCTAAGTCAGCTGCATGAGCTGCAATTTTATAAGTAATGACGCCTTCCTTCACATCCTCTTTATTCGGAAGACCCAAATGCTCCTTGGGCGTAACATAGCAAAGCATGGCCGTACCGAACCATCCGATCATGGCTGCTCCGATAGCCGATGTAATATGGTCATAGCCAGGTGCAATATCGGTAGTAAGCGGACCTAGCGTGTAGAAGGGAGCTTCATCGCAAACCGCCAACTGTCGGTCCATATTTTCTTTTATAAGATGCATGGGTACATGGCCCGGTCCTTCGATCATGACCTGCACATCATGCTTCCAAGCGATCTTTGTCAGCTCGCCCAGCGTATCTAGCTCGGCAAACTGCGCAGCATCATTCGCATCGGCGATGGAGCCTGGTCTTAGTCCGTCTCCCAGCGAGAACGATACATCATACGTTTTCATAATCTCGCAAATTTCTTCGAAATGCGTATACAGGAAGTTCTCTTTGTGGTGCGCTAGACACCATGCGGCCATAATGGACCCTCCCCGTGAGACAATACCCGTAACGCGCTTAGCCGTGAGCGGTATGTAACGCAGCAGCACACCCGCATGAATCGTAAAATAGTCGACACCCTGCTCCGCCTGCTCAATAAGCGTGTCGCGGAATACTTCCCAGCTTAGCTCTTCCGCCTTGCCGTTCACCTTCTCCAGTGCTTGATAAATCGGCACTGTCCCAACAGGAACAGGTGAATTGCGGACAATCCATTCTCGTGTAGTATGTATATTTTTGCCCGTAGACAAGTCCATGATCGTATCCGCTCCCCAGCGGGTCGCCCATGCCATCTTCTCCACCTCCTCTTCAATCGAGGAAGCCACAGCGGAATTACCGATATTCGCATTGATTTTCACGTGAAAGCGACGTCCTATAATCATCGGCTCGCTTTCTGGATGATTGATGTTCGAAGGAATGATCGCACGCCCTGCAGCAATCTCGCTGCGTACAACCTCTGGGCTCATTCCCTCGCGAATCGCGATAAACTCCATCTCCGAGGTAATGATCCCCTTCCGAGCATAATGAAGCTGCGTTACATTTCGCCCGGACTTTGCCCGCAGCGGTTGTCTTGTCAAGCCAGGAAACCGCTCGGCACCGCGCTGCTTCATGTTATCCTCCGTCATAAATCCATTATCCTCCGGCTTTATTTCTCGGCCATCATAATGCTCCACATCGCCGCGTTCGTTAATCCATTCGCTGCGAAAGGCTGGTAAGCCGCGTCGCACATCCCAATCATAGCCTTCATCCGTATATGGACCGCTAGCATCATAAACTCGTATCGGCTCATTCGGCTGCTCTTCGCCATTTCTTCCCTTACTTCCCTCTAACGCAATTTCCCGCATCGGAACGCGGATGCTTTCCTTTGAGCCTGTCACATACACTTTTCGGCTGCCCGGAAGCGGAGTCATAATAATAGACATAACAAAAACCTCCCATGGATTAAATAGAACTCCTCCTGGAGGCATACGAGCATATAAGAAAGTTTCAAGCACCGTGCTTTACACATGCACGGCGGCTACGTGAGCTTCTATCACTGGAGCGTGTCTGAAAAAACAAAAAAACCGCTCCAGTGAAGGAGCGGTTGAAGTGTGTCGTCATAGGCGCGGCATCAAACGGACATTCCCCCGGTTAATGCAGCTCCGCCAAAAATGCCTATTCAAGCTGAACAATCAGCTGAATTCGGCAGAGCCTACTCGCCCTTTACATAAACGCACAATCCCACTTTCCTACGCTGGCATAACCCAGATCAGGTTCAAAGGGACCAAAGCGTTTCGCTTTATCTCAGCCGTGACGGCGCCCCTAGTGGATATCCTTGTATGACTATACCGTTTCGGAAAGTGAAATGTCAATCCTATTATTTCTAGCCGGCCCTCATTTAATGCCGCTTTCCTTTATCAGCTTTATCCAACGATCAGCAGTATGATGCCAAGTAAACATCCCTTCCACTCGCTCGCGGCTGCGTCGTCCTAGATTTTGTCGCAGCTGCTTATCGCGCAAGAGCATGTGTAATTTTTCCTTCAGCTCCGATTCGATATGATTCCGATTAACCAAATAACCCGTAACGCCATTCCGAACGATTTCCTTCATGCCTCCTGCACGCGTAGCGATAACAGGTACTCCGCAGGACATCGCCTCAACGTTGACAAGGCCAAATGCCTCACGCTGGCCAGAAGGCACTACCACTACATCGGCAACCAGCATCCAGCCCGGCACTTCAGAATGAGGGATATATGGGATAAAACGTACATGGCCGGGGCTTTTTCTTCCTAGCAGCTCCAGCTTCCGCGTATACGCCGTTTTCCGATGCGAGCCATAGAAAGAGCTGCCGACAATAACGACTAGAAGGTCGGGATGGCTTCTTGCAAGCTCCGGAACGATATTTAGCAAATGATGCACACCTTTAAGCGGAATAAGCCTACCCATAAACAATACGACCTTCTTGCCGCTCAAGCCTCTTTTCTGCCGCAAGCTTTGCCTCTTTGCTGCTCCTTCGGCTGAATATTGCGATGGAAACCGCTGCGTATCAACACCGGGATAAATGACCCGCAGCTTCGCCGAAGTTTCAGGGGCTTTGGACACAACGATCCTTCTCAAAAACTCGCTGTTGACGATGATCTTATCTGCACCCTGCAAACAGCGATGCAGCTTAGCTGGTGAGATATAGGACTGCCCAATGAACGTGGACGAATGCAAATAAAGCCAGACACGTGTGCCCGGATTTATTTTCTTTATCTTCAGCACGAACTCGGGACGATTCTCGACATCGATCACATGCGGAGCAAATCGCCGTACCGCTTTGGCTACCTGCTGCACATAACGTTGTTTATTGCCGCCTGAGAACCGTTCGCAGACAACACCGTGTAATTGTCCATGACGAGGCAGTCGCTTGCTTAATTTTCCGTAAATTCGCGGTTCCGCATAAGGCATAAGGAGCGGAGCGAACTTCTCCACCACCCGCTCAACGGAGCTGCTTCCCGGAGAAGGGATTGGGAATGAGCCAGGGGTAACAATCGCTACTTTAATGGGTGCCATTTATTCGAAAGCCTCCTACATGTTCTGCTAAATGTAGTATCATACGCTCCGTCCAAGTGGACTGACACGGCGACTGGTCACCCGTTAAAGTTTGATTTTCATTTGGAACAGTCCAGCCTTGCGCGCGGCCATATAAATAATGACGACGAGCGGTCCAATAAACACGCCGATGACACCAACTAGCTTGAAGCCAACGTATAAGCTTACCAGTGCAGACAAGGAGCCGATGCCCACCGAATCTCCAAGAATCTTCGGCTCAACGATGCGGCGAAACACAGTAATGAATAGAAACAGGACAATTAGTCCGATTCCAGTATATGCATTGCCGGTAAGCAGTAGATAGCTTCCCCAAGGCACAAGCACGGAGCCTGTCCCAAGTATCGGCATAATATCAACAACTACAATGAGTAATGCAATCGCTAGAGGGTACTTCACATCGAGAATCAACAGTCCGATTAACGAAAGAACATATGTAATGGCACTCAAGATGAACTGTGACCGTAAAAATCCAAAAATCGATTTTCTCAAATTAATCATTACATCGTTTACCTGCGGCTGCGACTTTTCATCAAACATCGACAAAACAGTCGACTTCATCGTATTCAGACTAAAGCTTATCATGTATATGGCAACCAAAAACACGATAAAGAAAATGAACATCCCCGGAATGCCTGAGGCAAAGGAAAGAAACGTATTGGACAAGGAGCCGACCATTGCGGTAAGAGTGCTCGTTAGTCCCTTCAGCCATTCCTCTAGCGAAGCAATGGCATCAGGAGGTAAATTTTGATAAAGAGACTGCGCCTGATTAATAAGGTCATCGACCATTTCATTCGCATGCTCGAAATAGTTAGGCGCCTTTTTGAAAAAAGCAATAAGCTCTGCGACGATTTTCACTCCTAGCAGGGCGATTAACCCAATGAGAATGACCGTGAAAATCGTACTTGAAATGGCAGCTGCCAGAAGCCGATTCATTCTGAATCTGTTCATAAACAATTGATTAAGTGGCTCCAGAAAAATAGCAACAATTAATGCAAGCAAGAAGGGTGCTCCTACTGTAAATAATAGATAGATAAGCAATAATCCAAGGGCAATAAATACGACCGTCTTTATCGACAAGAGCCTTTCCTCCCCTCTATTATGCTATATGCTTGCAATAATTCGTTTAAGCCTGGAATTGTCCCAATAAACTAATCAATCACCGCGCTCCGCTGATGGAAATCAACTGTTTTGTAATACATATCCTTCACAAGCAAATTTGGTCCGCAGCATGCTGCTGCAGCGCAATGGCAATTGACGCTGCGCGCAAGGGAATGATCGAGCCATTTGTCAAATAGATCCTCCAGCTTGGAATTAGCGATATTGCCAAAAGCCGGTACGTCGGAGAAATCTGTAACGAACACATCACCGGTAAATAAATTAACATTAAGCCGGTTACGGCCGTCTGGATCATTACGGACGGTTACGTTCGGCTCGTTCGCTAGTTTCGTCAGCAGCTTCCGTTCATTCGAATTGTCACTGCAGCGATAGAAGGGAAGCGTTCCGAATAACATCCATATCGATTTATCCCTAGCTTGAAGCAGAAGCTCGATTGCTTCCAGCATTTGCTCACGCGTGAGCACAGGCAGATCTTTGGCAAAGGAGCTTGGATACATCGGATGCACCTCATGGCGCTGGCAGCCCATCTCCACGATTAGCTTATGAATCTCGTCTATTTTGTTATACGTTCTATAGTTGATCATAGATTCCGCCGAAACAAGCACGCCGGTTTCACTCAGCCGCTTCGCATTGTCAATCATTCTATCATACAGCTTTGTTGCTGCTTCAAGCGATACATGATGACCGGCTTTGGCAAAGCCTACTTCATGGAAATCTTTGGGGGACGTGTAATTAAACGATATATGCATAACGTCTAGATAAGGAGCAAGCTGCTCATATCTGCTGTACGGCAGCGTTATATTGGAATTAATTTGTGAGCGAATACCACGGCTGCGGGCATACTGGAGCAGCGGTACCATATAATCTCTAACCGTTCGATCAGAGAAGGTAGGCTCTCCGCCTGTAATACTGATCGTCTCAAGATGTTCAATTTCCTCTAGTCTGTTCAGCATCTCTTGAAGCGGCAGCTTCGCGGGCTCAGATAACACGAGTGTATCTCCGACGGCACAATGCTCGCACCGCATATTGCAAAGATTGGTAACGGTCATTTCGACACTGGTTAAACGATGTCTGCCATACTTCTGCAGCGAAGAAATCGGATCCCACGGATCATTCGTTGGCGATAGCGCAGAAAGCGGCTTGTATGGATGTTGCAAGTCTATAGTATTCATTAATTCAGCACCTGACTTTATTTTCTGGAATGAAAAATTCTCTTTCAATTGTAATCCCCATATGGGCAGGAAGCAAATAATTCAACAAAAAAAGCGCATAGGAGCCTTATCGGCTCCTATGCGTATTAAGCTTTACACATTTGCGGCATGTTTGACCTCCGCAGCATCATCATTCACACTAACAATCATCATATTCAATTGTTTCGACAAATCCAGTTCATATGGCAATTTCAAATCTTCGCCTGCTTCATTGTACAAGACACGAACAATAGGCCTGTGCGGGTAAGAGTGATTAAGATCCGAGATGACGCCTGCTTCTCCCGTATTCAGCTTAACCGTTATACCGATAGGATAAATAGCTACTTTATCACGGAACATCTGCAGCATTCTCTGCTCATAGAGCGTGCCCGATCCTGCATAAAGCCGTTCGACCGCATTATGCGGCAGCATCGGAGAGCTATAAACACGATTAGTCGTCATAGCGTCATATGAATCTACAAGCCCGATCCATTTGGCATAATCATGGATTTCATCGCCCTTGATTCCCCGCGGATATCCGCTTCCGTCAATTCGTTCATGGTGCTGGAAAGCGCAGTGCGCTACCAGCAGAGGAAGATTGGGCTCATCCTTCAGCAGCTCAAATCCGATTCTAGCATGCTGCTTCATCGCTTCGAACTCTTCTTTTGTCAGGGAGCCTGGCTTTTTAAGCACATCAATTGGAATTTTAGTTTTCCCAATGTCATGAAGCAGCGCTCCCATGCCAAGCGTCGTTAGCTCTTCTCTTGTATATCCATTCCCCATGCCGAGCAGTGTAGTATATACACATACATTCAAGGAGTGCTGCAGTAAATAATGATCTACGGAGCTCATGTCCATCAGCATGATCATAGCGTCCTCGTGTCCGGATAAATCATCAATAATCATGTTCATCATTTGCTTTAACGGCTTTGCTATATAAGGATATATAACCCCTTTCTTAGTCAGCGGTCGATCCATGATCTCGCGGAAGCTTGAACGCACTTCCTTAAGCGCGACCCGCATCGTTTCCTCGCTAATTAAGGAAGGCAATATAATATCATCCGTTCTCGGATCTGCAATGTACACATATTGAATACCGCATTGTTCCAAACGGAGAATAAGACGCTCAGTCAACTCTATGTTTTCGCCTAGGAGAACGAGGCCCTCCTGAGAAAATATTTTTTTTGCCAGCTTCATTCCTGGCTTACATTTCGTTATTGGCAGCAGACGCATTTTCTCGGTCCTTCCCCTAAATGATATGCTAAATATTACATCGGAAAAAGCCGATCGTAATGTTAATGTACGGGAAAAACGAGAAAATCGCAACCATTTTATGCTAGTTAATCGACATTATATGTCGATAAACCTATGTTTTCGAATTATTTCGTTTCATTATGCCAGTGGATTTTTCGACATTCCCTGAGCGCTGTCGAATTTTGTAATTGATCAGCGATGACGTCGCGAATGAATTCGGGCAAATAATACTTCAGCTGTTCCATCCTCGCTAACGTTTCATAACCTGCCTTGAAGCTGAACATATCGATCGTACCAAGCGTATAGATTCGTTCATCCGCGAGCGGATCTCCATTCACCGTAACGGAAACGAGCTTGCTCCCGTCAGGCCTCGACGAATCATAAGCAATAGACAGGCCGTCTACAGCGAGCGTGCCAAGCACTTCTCCGCGGAAGCCGTAGCCCTTCAGCGGCTTGTGAATGAACTCGGGCAGCAGCGCTTGCTCAAGTGCTGCACGGATATGCTTGCCGGCAATGCTCATCCGGCAAGGATTAATAGGCGAAGGACAGAGGGCATGCAATTCACCCGCTGTCACGTCTCCTTGCGCAAGGCCGCCAAGCAGCTGTCCCGCGTTAACGATGCCGATCTCGGCATCAGTCCAGCGGCGCAGGCCGGCCGCAAGCAGGTTGCCGAGCGGTGATTCGCGCTCGACACTGGCTGGCAGCGGCGCGCTCAGTCGGGCAATAACCCGGCTGAGCCGCTGCTGGCTCGCTTCGCGAAAGCCGCGAATAATGGCGGCGGCTCCTTGCTGTTCAGGCATAGCGGCAGTCGGCACGCAGGCTGCCCGGAACACAGGGCGAGCAGAAACGGGATCCATCCCGATTTCAACCCGCCCAACGTACTCGCCGAACTTTCCGGCCGCACAAATGGTAGTACCGCCAATAATAAGCGGCACCTCTAACAAATGATGGGTATGAGCACCAAGTATAAGGTCTATGCCTTCCAACTTCTCCGCCATCAGACGGTCGGCTGTTATGCCAAGATGCGACATAACAACGATCACATCCGTCTTGCTGCGGATACGCTCAACCTGCTCTTTAATCGCTTCGAAAGGATCCGTTGACTTCCAGCCCAGCAAGGTATAAAAATCAGTAAACGCTGCGGTAACGCCTATCAATCCAATACTCAGGCCATTTTTGTCAATAATGGTGCTGGGTATCATCCACTCGGGCGGCTCACCGGTGTCTGAAGCCTTCATATTCGCGCACACAATAGCGAACTGTGCCCGATTGACATATGCTTCTGCCAATTGATCAAATGAATAAGTCAGTCCTTCATTATTGCCGATCGTAATCGCTTCATATCCAGCATCATTCAGAAGCTCTACATTTACGACGCCGTTACTGCCTTCTGTTTCCACACGCATCCGATCCATATGATCGCCGCAATCAACGGCAAGAACGCTATCGCTGCCAAAGGTCCGCCGCTCCTCCGCGATAAAGGAAGCTATTTGGGCGGCATGCTCTAAGCGACTATGGATATCGTTCGTGTGAATGAGAACCACTTTGGTACGTATGCTGTCTGTCAAATTCATGCACGCCTCCTAATCGCTCCATATCAGCGCTTCAACTCAGTCTATTTGTGCATACGCAGCTCTTCTGCCGAAAATGTATGCTTCATTTATTAACCTCCAATTTGCGACATTCGCCGCTCGGTAGGCACATGAGTCAACGCAGTGTCAGCCAGCTTGGCAGCCATTTCATGATTTTCCGGCTTTATATCCATTGCTTTAAGCAGGATTTGCCGCATTGCGTCCGGATTGCCGAAGGCATCCTTCACATTTAATTCATCAACCCAATATAAGCAAGGCTTGATCGAGCCGTCAGCTGTCAAACGAAGCCGATTGCAATTGCTGCAGAAATGATCGCTAATAGGATGGATCAATCCAAACGAACCGCGCCCCCCTGCCATTTGATAATCCTCAGATGGACCATTTCCGTGCACATTAGGACCGCGTTTTATGGAATAGCCGGCTCCCTCCGCTACCTCCAGCACCCTTGAGAGCGGCAAATAGTGCTTTTTCCAATTTTCATCTGCGTGGCCGATCGGCATATATTCTATAAACCTCACATGCATAGGCTGCTCATACGCCAGCTTCAGAAAGGCAGCAATTTCGTCTTCATTAACTTCTTTTAAAAGCACGCAATTAAGCTTGATCGGATTGAACCCTACAGCAGCAGCAGCCTCAATCCCTTCCATCACTCGTTTCAATTCTCCGCTGCGCGCTATAAACCGAAATCTTGCAGCATCCAATGTGTCTAAACTTATATTAACGCGGTTTAAGCCTGCTTTGCGCAGCGCTTCTGCCTGCTTGGCAAGAAAAATCCCATTTGTGGTTAAAGCGATATCGCGTATTCCATTGATAGAGGATAAACGGCTAATCAAATCGTCAAGCCCTGGTCGAATTAGCGGCTCTCCGCCTGTAATTCGCAGCTTGGAGATGCCTAAAGCAGCGCCCGCTTCTACCACCTCGACAATTTGGTCATAAGATAATAAATTAGCGGACTCCGTAAACTCCATTCCCTCTTCAGGCATGCAATATAAGCATCGTAAATTACATCGATCTGTTACTGAAATACGCAAATAATCGTGTACGCGTCCATAACGGTCCGTCAAGGTCGGCATGAGTCACGCTCCTTTTTTTATACCTCTCAGCATAACATTTTTTTTCGAATTATGATATTCTATATACAGCTTTTAGCCTAAAGAACGTGAGGTTCTATATCATGACATATAACTGGACTATCCAACTATTTGCCGGCCTTCCTGAACGATTAGGACTGCCTGTGCTAAACATAAAATCCGAATTCGAGCATTTAACCGTAATGCAATTAAAGGAAGTGATCGCAGCTCAATACCCTGATCATAGCGGAATTATCCACATTTCATTCATCGCTCGCAATCACGCATATGCGGCAGAAGAAACGCTTCTTCACGCGGCAGATGAGCTTGCTCTGCTGCCCCCTGTCTCCGGCGGAGAGGAAACATCCAGCGCCACAGATAAGCAGCGCAATCGCTATGTGATTACAGCTGAAACCATAAATGCAGATGAAGTGCTGGCGAAGGTTATCATTCCAGAGCATGGGGCTGCCATCGCTTTCGTGGGGACAACCCGTGAATGGACGAATGGACAGCGGACAGTGAGTTTGGAATATGAAGCTTACGCTCCAATGGCTATTGCCACGATGCAGCAAATCGGAGATGAAATAGCTCAGCGCTGGCAAGGCGCAAGCTGTGCAATCAGCCACCGCATCGGAGTTGTGGGCCTAGCAGAGACTAGTGTCGTTATAGCCGTATCCTCACCGCATAGAGATGCCTGTTACGAAGCAAGCCGCTATGCCATCGAGAGATTAAAGCAAATTGTGCCGATATGGAAAAAAGAGATTTGGGAGGACGGCTCCGAATGGAAAGGCCATCAGCTTGGGCCGTGGAATCCGCTAGATCCCATAACCGAATTTTAAGCTTGACTATTAAGTAGAAATATAATTTTAGAAAATAAGAAGGAGAGTTCTCAGATGAAAAAGACAATTCACCAGGCTGCTTCTTCAGAAATGAATGCTTCTCCTGCCACAGCGCGCTACGCCCGGCAAATTCGTTTTGCCTCCATCGGCGAGCAGGGTCAGCAGGCGCTTGGAAGCAGCCGTGTTGCCGTCGTAGGTATGGGTGCGCTTGGCTCAGTCATTGCACAGCATCTGGTACGATCCGGTGTTGGTTATGTGCGAATTATTGACCGCGATCTCATTGAATGGAGCAATCTGCAGCGGCAAATGCTATATACCGAAGAGGATGTTCGTTCCTTGCTTCCGAAAGCGCAAGCAGCTGCTAGACACTTGCAAGCTATCAACAGTTCCGTAACGATAGAACCGATTGTTGCTGACTTAACCGCTTTAAATGCGGAAGAGCTTCTTTCAGATGTGCAGCTCATCATGGATGGCAGCGATAACTTCTCCGTCAGATACCTCATAAATGACTATAGCATCAAGCATGGCATTCCTTGGATATACGGCGGAGCAGTTGGCGCATCAGGCTTGACCATGACCATTATCCCTCATGAAACAGCTTGTTATCGCTGCTTATTTGACGAGCCTCCTGCCCCAGGCACTACAGATAGCTGTGAAACAGCTGGCGTGATCTCACCGATAGTAGATATTATCGCCTCTGTGCAAGCTGCGGAAGCGATTAAGCTGCTTTCAGGTAATCGGCAGTCGCTGCACAACACATTGTTTCAGGTGGATCTCTGGAACCATTCCTGGCTTCCAGTCTCGTTAGTGAATGCCAAGCGAAGCAATTGCACCTGCTGCAGTCAACAGAGCTATACATTTCTGAATGACATGCATTCGGAGCTGTCTGCTGCAACGCTATGCGGTCGCCATTCTGTTCAGATTTCTCCATATCAGCCTGTAACACTTCACTTAGAGGAGCTTGCTGAGCGATTAAAGATGGTTGGCCCCATTTCATCCAATCGTTTTTTACTCCGCATTGAATTAAAGGAAGGCTTGACCTTTGTCCTATTCAGTGACGGTCGCGCTATCATTCAAGGGACCGATGAAATTATAAAAGCAAGATCGATTTATGCTGAAATTTTAGGTATTTAGACTCATTTAATTTATCCTCATATTGCCATTCTAACAATAGATTGTTACTATTGTAGGTATATAACTTACTATAATTAACTGAGGTGTCTTCATGAGGGTTCATGTAACAGATTTATTGAATGGAGACGAGTTAAGCCGTGATATGTTTAATAATTACGGCCTTCATGTTCTCTCAAAAGGTACAACTCTTAATGAAAAGGAAATATCTAAATTATTTCAGCATCAAATCGAGTATGTTGATATAGAAGAAAGACAGAATAGTAAACCAATCTCTCGTACTATTGAATCTACGATAAATCCGAAATGGCTGCCTTCCGTACAGCCCATTTACGAAAACGCTGTCAAAAAAACAGAGAGCTTATTTATGAACGCCCTCGATCAAGGCTTCATAAATGACCAAGAAGTAACTTCCATGCTTCAACCATTATTGAATAATCTCCAAATGGAACGTGATGTCGTATCGATGCTGCTTCTGCTCAACACCAATGATGAATATACTTATCAACACTCCGTACAAGTAGGTATGCTATCCTTCTACTTAGCCACTTGGGTTGGTTATTCTGATGAAGAAGCCAAACAAATCGGTAAAGCTGGATTTCTGCATGACATTGGAAAATGCAGGATTGATGAAAGTATTCTCAATAAAGCCGGCAAGCTTACAACAGAGGAATTTGACGAAGTAAAGAAACATACCATCTACGGACATGAAATTATTTCCAATTCCGTTTATGAACCCTTATTTGCTTACGGAGCGCTCCAGCATCATGAACGAAATGACGGCTCTGGTTATCCTTACGGATTAAGCGGCGAGGATATCCATCCCGTCGCCAAAATCATTTCCGTAGTTGATATTTACAGCGCCATGATCTCTCAGCGAGTCTATCAGAATAAGCGTGATTTATTACTCGTGCTTAAGGAAATATATCGTTTAAGCTTCAAAGAGCTTGATGCTCATACCGCTCATACCTTTATTAAGCATATGATTCCAAACTTCATCGGCAAACGAGTTGAGCTTGTTTCTGGCGAGGTCGGAATTATTATTATGACTCATCCTACTGAATTTTTTCAGCCGCTTGTTCAAATTGAAGATCGATTCATTGATTTAACTATTGAACGTGATTATGAAATAAAGCATGTTTATATATGATGTTATTTTAAGATAAGACTTACTTTAACAAAAGACAAACCGCGAATATCTGACTTGTACACAAGTCAAGTATTCGCGGTTTGTCTTTTGGCTCGTTCAACTAGATCATTATCATAGTCAGGTAGCCCGCTAATTATGCAGCGGGCTTTTTTTCATTATTATTTCCTACTGAAAACGCTGTTCCATTCCCATTCCCGTATTCATTGGATTGGATGCGGATTGATACGTATTCAGTATGGTATTCGTTGTTTCTTGCTTCATCGTCGGTACTTGATAATAGCCCATATGGTTCATATATTGCCATACTTCATAAGCTTGCTCAGCGCAATTAACAGCTCCTTGCTGCAGCATTCTTCGAAGCTGAGGATCAGCACACTCCAAGGCAGCTATCATTTTCATTGTAGCTGAAGATTTATGACAAGCAAGCATACTGCTGGATACGTCCCGATCATCGAATTGATTCATACTCATATTAGGGCTTTGCCTCACTGGATTATCAAGTCCATAGATTGGGGCGCTCTGTCCTGAGGAGCGGTATGGAACAGCCGCGGTATTCCCTTGATTATTCAAGGTGTTCACCATTTGGTTATATTCATTAGTCATAAATTGAAGCTGATTATTGAGTATTTGACGTAATCGTTGATCTTGCACGAAAGAACTATACAGATTGAAGTGGTTAATGCCATTTATCGCCGTTGTTAAGATTTCATGCACTTCCATTGTCTCATGTGCCCCTAAATTTGCTGCCACTGGTTTACCTCCTTTATTTTTGAAACTTGTATTACTTTGTCCAAATATACTTTAATTATCTATATGATTTTTTATATTTTTCCCTCGTATTTATAACATCCTTGACTGCATTCAATAGCTCTGCATACAAACTGCTCTATATTAGAATGTAGCATTACTTTTTCATTGATTATGTAATGGGATAGCCCCTTTATTATTAATCCAAACAAAAAAAAGAATCCATAGTTAAGTTCTACGGATTCTATCATTCCTATTTAAGTAAAGCGTAGGTTTTACAACAACCTATCAAAAAAATTAAGGTTTACGCATATTGGGCTAAATGGATCGAATAGGTATCGTATACTCATACACTATTTCGAAACCGTTTAGCCCTTGATACGACTGCGTTTTTATTAACCGATGGAGCCTTCCATCTCGAACTTGATCAAACGGTTCATCTCTACCGCGTATTCCATCGGCAGCTCTTTCGTGAACGGCTCGATGAAGCCCATTACGATCATTTGCGTCGCTTCCGCTTCGCTCATACCGCGGCTCATCAGGTAGAATAATTGGTCTTCTGATACCTTCGATACTGTAGCTTCATGCTCAAGTGTAATATTATCGTTCAAAATCTCGTTATAAGGAATCGTATCCGAAGTCGATTCATTATCGAGAATGAGCGTATCACATTTGATGTTCGCTTTCGCACCGTCAGAGTTGCGTCCGAAGGAAGCAAGTCCACGGTATGTTACTTTACCACCGTGTTTACTGATCGACTTGGAAATGATAGTGGAACTCGTATCAGGTGCAAGATGCGTCATCTTAGCGCCTGCGTCTTGGTGCTGGCCTTTGCCTGCTACTGCAATCGACAATACCATTCCTTTCGCACCGCGACCGCGCAGTACAACAGCAGGGTACTTCATCGTCAGCTTAGAACCAATGTTTCCGTCTACCCATTCCATAGTTGCATTCTCATCAGCAACGGCACGTTTCGTAACGAGGTTGTAGATGTTCGGTGCCCAGTTCTGAATCGTCGTGTAACGAACACGAGCATTCTTCTTGACCAATATTTCTACGACCGCGCTATGAAGCGAGTTCGTGCTGTATACAGGTGCTGTACAGCCTTCAACATAATGAACGGAGCTATCTTCGTCAGCTATAATTAGCGTACGCTCGAATTGACCCATGTTCTCTGAGTTAATACGGAAGTAGGCTTGCAAAGGAACTTCACATTTCACGCCCTTCGGCACGTAGATGAAGCTTCCTCCCGACCATACCGCACTGTTCAATGCAGCAAATTTATTATCATTCGGAGGAATAATTGTTCCGAAATATTCTTTCATCAGTTCCGGATATTCGCGAAGCGCCGTATCCGTATCGGTGAAGATAACGCCTTGCTTCTCTAAATCCTCTTGCATGCTGTGGTAGACTACCTCAGACTCATATTGAGCTGATACGCCGGCAAGAAACTTTTGCTCAGCTTCAGGAATACCCAGCTTATCGAATGTTTCTTTAATTTCGGAAGGAACCTCTTCCCACGTCTTGCCTTGCTTATCCGAAGCACGAACATAATATTGGATATCATCGAAATCCAACTCATCCATGTTGCCGCCCCATCTAGGCATCGGCATTTTGAAAAATTGCTCCAGCGATTTCAGACGGAAATCAAGCATCCATTGAGGCTCATTTTTAATTTCCGAAATCGTCCGTACAATTTCCTCCGTTAATCCTTTACCCGATTGGAATACAGCTTTGTGCTCGTCACGGAAACCGTACTTGTATTCTTCCATTTCCGGCATAGATTTAGCCATCGTTCTTCACGCTCCTCTTATGATCTTTACTGTTATTCTTGCTGCTGTTCGATCCCTTTGCGCAAGGCGTTCCAGGCAAGCGTCGCGCACTTGATTCGTGCGGGGAATTTGTTCACGCCCGAAAGTGCGTCTAATTCTTCATATTCATCAAATTCGACAGGTTCACCCTTCATTAATGCCGAGAATTTCTCAGCCATGGAAAGTGCCTCATCAAATGTTTTCCCTTTAATCGCCTCTGTCATCATCGATGCAGAGCTCATGCTGATCGAGCAGCCTTCGCCGCTAAATTTTGCATCCGCTACTTTGCCTTCCTCCATCTGAAGCTGAAGGGAGATGCGGTCGCCGCAGGTTGGATTATTAAGGTTGATCGTTACCGATTCCTCATTCATCGTTCCGCGGTTTCGAGGATTTTTATAATGATCCATTATGACTCTGCGATATAAATCATCCAATTGCATGACCGAAGAACTCCTTTGTTTGTAATAAAGCATCGGCTAAGCGGTCAATGTCATCTTCTGTATTATATAGATAAAAGCTTGCTCTAGCCGTAGCCGATACATTCAACCAGCGCATAAGCGGTTGGCAGCAATGATGGCCTGCCCGAATCGCAATGCCTTTGGAATCAAGCACAGTCGCCACATCATGCGGATGAACGTCATCCAAATTGAAGGTGATGAGTCCGACCCGATTTTGCTTCGGCCCGTATATGGTAATATCATCCATCGCTGAAAGCTTCTCATAAGCATAAGCAGCTAGTCGCTTCTCATGCTGATCGATTTCATCAAGTCCAATCTCCTGCAGGAAATCAATTGCCGCCCCAAGCCCGACTGCACCTGCAATAATAGGTGTTCCGCCTTCGAAACGATAAGGAATTTCTTTCCAGGTTGATTCATAAAGATCTACAAAATCAATCATTTCGCCGCCAAATTCGATCGGCTCCATCTTATTCAGCAATGCCTTCTTGCCATACAAAGCGCCAATACCTGTTGGACCGCACATTTTATGTCCCGAAAAAGCATAAAAATCGACATCGAGAGCTTGCACGTCAACTTTCATATGCGGGGTGCTTTGAGCGCCATCGACTACCATAACAGCGCCATTGCGATGAGCGATTTCTGTAATTTCTTTAATAGGATTGATAAGTCCCAGCACATTCGAAACGTAAGTGACAGAAACCACCTTCGTATTCGGAGTAATGGTCTTCTCTACATCCTCCAGAGAAATTGTACCATCCGGCTGCAGCGGAATATATTTAAGTGTTGCACCCGTCGCTTTCGCAGCTTGCTGCCACGGAATCAGGTTACTGTGATGCTCCATTGGTGTGATGACAATTTCGTCGCCTTCTTTGCAGACCGAACGCGCATAGCTCGATGCGACCAAATTCAATGCAGTCGTCGTGCCCCGTGTAAATATAATTTGCTCGGGTGCTCCCGCATTCAGAAAAGCAGCGACCTTCTCGCGCGCTCCCTCATAGGCATCAGTCGCCCTGGAACCGAGTGTATGCACGCCGCGATGCACGTTCGCGTTATCCAACTCATAGTACCGATTAACCGCATCAATGACGGAGCGCGGCTTCTGCGAAGATGCCGCGCTGTCCAGATAAACGAGCGGGTGCCCGTTTATTTCTTGATGCAATATCGGGAACTGTTCCCGAATCGCATTTATATTCATCCCTCAAGCTTCCTTTCGAGCAAACGCTGAAGCTGCCCGCGTACCGCTTCGACCGGAATTTCCGATACGACCGGAGCCAAAAAGCCGTAAATAATTAAGCGTTCAGCGTCTTGCTTAGATATACCGCGTGACATCAGGTAATAGACCTGTTCAGGGTTAACTTGCCCAACGCTTGCCGCGTGACCGGCTGTTACATCATCTTCATCTATAAGCAAAATCGGATTGGCGTCACCGCGCGCTTTCGGGCTCAGCATGAGCACCTTCTCGGTTTGTACACCGTTCGCTTTGGTCGCACCTTTCTCAATTTTTGTAATACCGTTAATAATCGCGGAAGCAGAATCCTTCATTACCGCACGTGTTACCATGTTGCTGTCCGAGCTTTTGCCGAAATGAACAGCTTGTGTAGTCAGACTGTTCTGCTGAGCGTTTTTGCCGACGCTAATCACTTTAGCATCTGAATTAGATCCAGTGCCCTTAAGAATCGATTTCGTGTCGGACAATGTGTTTCCGTCATTCAGATCGCCAATAATCCATTCCATTTGGCCATCATTTTCTATGATTGAGCGGCGAATTGACATATCTACGCCAGTCTCAGCCATTTGATGAATGGTGCTAAAGCGAACGTGAGCGCCTGGCTTCACGAAAACCTCTACGATGGAAGGATGGACGAAAGGAGCACTGTTTGCTCCTGACTCAGATACTACACAATCCACGTAAGTCACTCGGCTATTATTGTCCGCTACAATTAAGATATGCGGAGCGAATGTCGCTTCAGCATTATCATTGTAGAAAATAGCTTGCAGCGGAAGCTCTACTTCTACGTTCTTAGGAACATAAACAAATATTCCGCCATTCCAGATCGCCGCATGAAGAGCTGTAAGCTTATCTTCGTCCTTCGCTACTGCTTTGAACAAATAGTTCTGAACAAGCTCGCCATGCTCCTTGCATGCTGTTTCTAAATCGGTGAAAATAACGCCTTTGCTTGCCAATTCACTTGAAAACTGGTTCCAAACCGTACCAGAATTGCGCTGTACAATCAGGTTTTCCGTGCCTTCTGTTACCAATTCGCGAACAGCTTCAGGCAGCTCGCTAATGGCTGAAACCGCTGACGGCTGCTCATAGCTGCCTACCGCTGTCAAATTCCAACGTTCAATTCGAACCTTCTCAGGCTTTGGCCAACCAAGTGTTCCGGCAAGCTCTGCAGCTTCACCGCGTAGTTCAACGAGCCAATTAGGCTCGCCTTTACTACGAGCCAGCGCTTCAGCAGCTTGACGGGTAGCCTGCGTCGATAGTTGTGTACTCATCCGTAATGCCCCCTTCTCCGCTTAAGCCTGGCCGACTGTTTCGTCTACAATGCCAAGTTCTTCTTTAACCCAATCATAACCTTCGTTTTCCAAACGCTCTGCCAACTCAGGACCGCCGGATTTAACAATGCGGCCTTGCATCATAACATGTACAAAATCTGGCGTAATATAGTTAAGCAAACGCTGATAGTGAGTAATAATGAGGAAACCGCGATCTTCCGAACGCATAGCGTTAACGCCTTGTGATACGATACGAAGCGCGTCAATATCCAGACCCGAATCGATTTCATCAAGAATGACGATACTTGGATCAAGCAGCATCATTTGCAAAATTTCATTCCGTTTTTTCTCGCCGCCTGAGAAGCCTTCATTCAAATAACGGTGAGCAAACTCCGGGTTCATTTCAAGTTCTTTCATTTTGCCTTCCATCTTGCGAATGAACTTAATGAGGGAAATCTCATTGCCTTCACCAAGACGTGCATTCAATGCGCTGCGAAGGAAATCAGAATTAGTTACGCCTGGAATTTCGCTTGGATATTGCATAGCTAGGAACAAGCCAGCCAAAGCACGCTCGTCAACGCTCATTTCAAGCAAATCTTCGCCGTTCAAAAGCGCTTTGCCTTCTGTTACTTCATATTTTGGATGTCCCATCAAAGCGGAAGCCAGTGTACTTTTGCCGGTACCGTTAGGGCCCATGATCGCGTGAATTTCTCCACCTTTAATTTCAAGATTTATTCCTTTAAGTATTTCTTTTCCGTCGATTGCCGCTTTCAGGCCATCGATGACAAAATGTGTCGCCATAATATGCTGATCCCTCCAAGGTTGGTTTAATTCGTTAGTTACAACTTTATTATCAAGCCTGTCTGTATAGAGTGATTCTCAAATGATTCTCAATAATCATTTTAATATAGTTTTTGTTATAAATCAATGTGAGTTGTACCCATCCCCCATGCAATGTCACTTTTTGGTCACATTTTGTACTAAAGCTTGCTTAATTTGCTTCACTTTATGTTGAAATTCATCCTCCTCGATTACCGGTGTTATTTTCGAATGGTCTGCTATATTGTCCAGTCTTACCCAAGATTTGCAGCCATTATAAGCGTCAAGCATCGGAATTTCCAATGCTTCCTCCAGTCGATAGACTCTGAGAATCAATAAATGAAGCGGATTTTTCTTCTTCCACCGCAATCTTTCCTGTGCGAACGTATCCGTCCATATATGAAATTCTCTTAAAAGATCGAGCGTATCCTGATCCGTTATCTCAATATCCTCAACAGCCTCGGCATATGCCTCCAGCTTGATGGTTTCCATACCGGGAGTCCAGTAAGTGAGCGTCTCATCCAATTTATTTTTGTATTCATCCTTCAACAGATGCTTTTTCTGATGCTCATATGCGGGCATTAAATAAAAAGCTGGACTAAGAAGCTGAAAGTCTCGTGTTTCTTCAATAATTCCGCCCTTGCGCATCATGATCATTTGCTTGCCTTCAGCTAATGCCTGCACGCTTACCGCCCACTCTTTTAAAGCAATATTTGGCCGTACTTTATCAGTATGCAATATGACTCCCCCATCGATCGGTCTTATATTTAATAACATTATATCAAACGGGGTATTCCAAGGCGAAAAAATATCCATTATACTATGTTGAGATGATTACTGGGCATTGTGCCCGACTAAATATAAAACGGAGGTGGACAGCCATGTCCTCATATCACCCTTTAACCGAGCAGGAAGCAATTGAAATAGCGCTCTCTCTCGATGGTTTCTTCCCGGCAGGAGCAGCTTTGCAATGCCGTGAGATTGGTGATGGCAACTTAAACTTAGTATTCCACATCACGGACTCGGCCAGCGGCAAGAGCCTTATTATGAAGCAGGCGCTGCCTTACGCTAAGGTTGTAGGAGAGTCTTGGCCTCTAACATTGGATCGGGCACGAATCGAGAGTGAGAAGCTTATTCTAGAAGGAGAGCTTGCCCCTGGCCTTGTGCCTCAAGTCTATAAATATGATTCCGAGCTCTATCTCACTATTATGGAAGATCTGAGCGATCATATTATCATGCGGCAAGGCTTGATTGCAGGCACACGCTATCCGAAATTTGCTGATGATATTTCAACATTCATGGCTCGCACATTATTTTTCACTTCCGATCTCGGAATGAATCAACAGGACAAAAAAAATCGCGTCAAAGCTTTTATTAATCCAGAGCTGTGCAAAATAACAGAAGATCTTATCTTCGACGATCCCTATACCAACTCTTCAAACAACAGCTTTGATCCCGCTATTAAAGATGCGGCTGCTGCACTTTGGGAGGATGATGAGCTTCACCTTGAAGTCGCCATTCTACGAGATAAGTTTTTGACAAATGCACAAGCCCTGCTTCACGGCGATCTTCATACAGGCAGCGTGTTTGCAACACCTCAGTCCACCAAAGTAATCGATCCTGAATTTGCTTTCTATGGCCCAATCGGCTTTGATATCGGTGCTGTAATCGCCAATCTCCTTCTGAACTTTGCCGGACAGGAGCACTGGTCAGCTAATAACGAAGAACGCAATGATTTCCGTCTATATTTAACAGATACGATTCGTAAGGTGTGGCAATTGTTTGAACAAAAATTTCTTGCGCTATGGGACGAGCATGGTCTAGATCGGATCGCTTCTTCAACGCCTGGCTACAAGAATTATTACATGAAGCGCTTATTGCAGGATGCTATAGGTTTTGCAGGCTGCAAAATGGTGCGCAGAATCGTCGGCTTATCACATGTCATCGATATTGACCGTATTCCAGACCCAGCGGTACGCGAGAAAGCACAGCGTCTTGCTCTAGCTATTGGAACAACCCTTATTCGTAATAACCGCAACGCGCAATCCATCGAGGAAGTAATCGATGCTGCATCAGCGGCTGTGAGCAACTAATAACAACAAGGAGGAAAATGACATCATGACAACTAATAATTATGCTGGTTTGCAATCGGTCATTTGGAAGGAAGACAGGCTGGATCTGCTGGACCAACGTTTATTGCCAGAGGAAGTTATATATTTGCCTTTGACGACAGCAGAGGATGTATGGGAAGCGATTCGCCATTTGAAGGTGCGGGGTGCTCCAGCAATCGGAATTTCGGCAGCATACGGCGTTGTTCTAGGCAGCCGCGACGAGCAAACTACAGAAGCATGGCTTTCACAAGTGAACAAACAAGCTGAATATTTAGCTACATCCCGCCCTACTGCAGTTAACTTGTTTTGGGCATTAGACCGTATGAAGGCTGCTGCGGCAGCTTATGCAGAAAAAGGATTATCGCTTGAGGATAGCAAAGCAGCCTTGCTTGCCGAAGCAATCGCCATTCAAGTCGAAGATGAGGAAACAAACCGCCAGATCGGCGAGCATGCTCTGTCCTTATTCAAGGATGATATGGGGGTGCTGACTCACTGCAACGCAGGCGGCTTGGCAACGGCTAAATACGGCACGGCGCTGGCTCCGTTCTATCTTGCACTAGAGCGCGGCATTACGCTGCGCGTATTCGCAGACGAGACACGTCCCGTACTTCAAGGCGCACGTTTGACTGCATTTGAGCTGCAGCAAGCAGGCGTAGATGTCACTTTGATTTGTGATAATATGGCTGGAATGGTCATGTCTAAAGGCTGGATTGATGCTGTAATCGTGGGTACTGACCGAGTAGCGGCAAACGGCGATGTAGCTAACAAAATTGGAACTTACAGCGTAGCTGTTTTGGCAAAGGCTCATGGCATTCCCTTCTATGTAGCCAGCCCATTATCAACCATTGACCTCAGCACGCCTACTGGAGCAGAAATTCCGATTGAAGAGCGAAATGCAGAGGAAATTACAGAAGGCTTCGGCAAACGTACCGCACCTCAAGGCGTAAAGGTATACAATCCCGCCTTTGATGTGACACCAAATGAATATGTAACAGCTATTATTACTGAAAAAGGAATTGTTCAAGCTCCTTATGATGTTAATCTGCGCAAGCTGTTCGAGGAAGCTTAAAGAGCTTAAGCCCTCCTTTTAGCCCTATTGCGATTCATAATACAAAAAGCCCTAATCGTCTAACGGACAGCAAATCCGAATGACTCATTAGGGCTTTTTTTATTTTATACTAGAGCATTAAACGAAGCGCTTCCGAGCCCTTCATGCCAACCACGATACCTAAAGCTTCTGCCGTGAAAGTAACTGATTCCAGAGGCGCCTCCATTAATTCCTCCAAGGTTCGTACGCCAACGGCACGGCCGGCAATGATTTCCCGATCCTTTAACCGTTCGTTAAGGAGGGAGACATCTAAAGCACCGCACATAATATATCCCTTGTCAGTCATTATGGCGAGCAACGTTGTTTTGGGCAGTTTTGCTTCAATTCCAAGCACCGTTTCTCCATGCTCAAGTGTGAAAGGAACCATTCGCATCATATGGGATCCACCCCCTTCGCTCCTTTTTGTAAGAGGAATTACACTGCACCATCATTATATGCAAAATTATTTCCGCAGTGTTGGTCAAATGCTCATTTATCGTCTATATGAAATATAATTTTAGTGGTATATTAGTACTATATTAAACCCCACGGAGGTCTTATGAATAAATACCCCTCAGACCAATCATCCTTTGTATTCAATATCGAGGTTCTTGTAGAAGGAAAAAACAACGGCGAAGCTTTAGCAGAGCTCATTCATGCATTGAACAGCAATCATTTTCTTGATTACCGAATCCTTTCAGGCATTAAGCTTGGTCAGGAAATCGATGTAAGAAAAGCAAACAGCCAGTCCATTGAAGACCTATCCATTCAGCTCCCGCCGACTCCAAGCACGAAAGAAGATACTCCGCCAGTTCAGGCGATCTCTAACGAAGCTTACACACAATCTGAATCTTCGAACGGATTCGATAATATAAGAGCGTTAATGAAAAGCAATTCATTGATACGATTAATCGTAAACAAAGGGCTTGGCATTAAACTCAGCATACCATGCAGAATTATTAACATGGACGAGAAAGAAAATCTCATCACGGTATATCACGTGGACGAGAAGCAAGTATATACGTTCCGAATGAATGAAATTGAGGATTTCTCCTAACTCGATACACAAATACTTTAAAGGAGCAGTTCCAAAAGTAGCTAAGGCAACTTTTGGGGCGGCTCCTTTTGTACTTCCGCCATTCCCCCCGATAATAGAGCTAATTTCTAGCTCTATTCGGTTCAGCCTTCGTCATATGAGCCTCAAATTTAGAAAAAGGGGCTGTCCCTTAAGGTCCATGACCTTAAGAGACAACCCCATTCATTGTTTAGGAGGAGACTATGTATACGTGTATGCTTATCCCGCCATTAACATCTGTTCAATATTATCGCTTGTTACTGGAGGGCTCCATAGATAGCCCTGCATTTCATCGCATTTATGCTTTCGCAGAAAAACCATTTGTTCTTCGTTTTCAACGCCTTCTGCGATGACCTGAATGTTCAGATTATGTGCCATTGCAATAATCGCTGCAACAATTTCTGCATCATTAGGATCCTGCTGAATGTCGCGCACGAAGGAACGGTCAATTTTCAAACGGTCAATCGGGAAATTTTTCAAATAATGAAATGAGCTGTAGCCGGTGCCGAAATCATCAATGCTAATGTTAACGCCCAACTCAGTCAGATCCAGCAAGCAGCGCGATACTTGAGATACATCCATCGTCATTGACTCTGTTATTTCTAAATCCAAATATTTAGCGTCGAGGCCTGTTTTCTCAAGAACGCTGGATACCTTTGCGGTGAGATCATTTTGGACAAATTGTCTAATTGATAAATTAACAGACACTGGAATATGCGGTAGACCTGCATCCTGCCAAGCTTTATTTTGCCGGCATGCTTCCTCAAGCACCCAATCGCCTATTTGAACGATCATTCCGCTCTCTTCTGCAAGAGGGATGAAGCTTGCAGGCGGAATCATGCCTCTCTGTGGGTGATTCCATCTGACAAGCGCCTCAACGCCTACCATTGAGCCTGATAGCAGATCATATTGGGGCTGATAATGAAGAATAAATTCATTTCGTTGAATGGCTCTGTACATTTCATGCTGAAGCGTAAGCCGCTCTAAAGATGAATTGCTCCAGCTGTCTGAATATAACAGGCAATCATTCTTCCCGCTCTCCTTCACTTTCACCAATGCCATATCTGCTTTCTTGATAAGCGTATAGCTGTCATCATCCTCATTCCGATTCGTCACCGAGCCGATGCTGGCTGTAATATGTAAAGGAAAGCCTCTTAATTCATAAGGCTCTTCAATTGATTTCAGAAGTTGACGAGATCGTTCGAGCAGCTGCTTATCCGATTGCGCATTACAGAACAACAAAGCGAATTCGTCGCCTTCCAGGCGTGCGGCAAAATCGTTCTCAGAGAGGTCTCTGCTTAATCTCTCGGCAACCTGCATCAGCAGCATATCGCCAAACTCGCGTCCAAAGGAAGCGTTAACAAGCTTAAAGCGGTCTAAATCCAAATAGCATATGCCGACTACGCGCTCTTCTTCTTTCGCACTGCTGAGCGTTTCGTTTAATTTTATTTGAAATAATGTACGATTGGGCAAACCAGTCATATCATCATAATATGCCATATATCGTATGCGTTCGACATTTCGTTTGCGATCACTGAGGTCTTGGCTGATCATGACGATACCGATGACCTCATCCTCTTGATTCATAGGTGCGCAGACAACCTGAAGCTCCAGCGGAAAGCCGGAACGATGAGTAATATTGATATTGGTCTGATTAGCCTCGCCGAGCAGCGCCTTCTCGAATGAATCATGCAGCATCTGTCTGCTGCTATGCTCGACCAGTCGAGAAATAGGCTCTCCCAGCAGCTCCGTTCGCTGATAGCCAAGGGTGCGGCTTGACGCTTCGTTCAATTCCATAACATTTCCGTTTCGATCCAGTATAGCAAGCGGTACAGCCTCAGAACGGAGCAATGTCTCCACAATTGCAGTGTGGTAATGATGAAAGCCAAGCCCCTTCAGGCGGCTTATATAAACAATAATTGCTGTAATAATTAATGTTGAAGCAATGGAAAAAGCGATCCATTTGTACATCGGATTAGTAATCCATAGAAAAGAAATAACGATCCAAACTGACGCAAATGCTGCCAGCAGCCAACTAACTCTTGACGCTCCGTAGAACGGCTTTACATACTGCCGCTTATGTTTATCAGGCAAACCATCCGTCCGTTTTGTCACGCACCAACGTCCTTCCTCTAATACGAGTCAAGTGAGTGTTCGCTTTATTATAAACGATGTAGCCGCTTCGGTATAGAAATATTTACTAAAGAAAATGATTTATTTGTCAGAAATCAAAGAACGATGTCAGATAACCGTTATTTCTTTGATGATTTCAAAGCAGCAGCGATCACATAAGCCCAGCCTGCGATGAGAGCTATCCCGCCGAAAGGTGTAATTATTCCCAGCTTGCTTACTCCAGTTAATGTCAGCGCGTAGAGGCTTCCGCTGAATAGGACAGTTCCTGCCAAAATAAGACGAGCCCCCATTAAAGCAAGCTTGCTCCCACCAATTTGCTTTGCCAGCAGCGCAATGAGCATAAGGCCGAGCGCACTGTACATGTGATAACGGACGCCTGTTTCAAAAACTTGCAAGTAATGCTCACTGAGCCTATTCTCTAATCCATGTGCTCCGAAAGCGCCTAATGCGATGGATAGAGCTGCATTAAACGCTCCAATAGCAAAATATTTGGGAAACATATGTTTTCAATCCCTTCAGATTTGTGTATAATTTTACCTTAATTAGCAAAGGAGATGATAGTAATGAATAATGAACATGACAACTCCAATGATCCGCATACAGGGCATACAATTGGGCTAGAAAAACAAGATACAAGCAGTTCAGCGTTTTCTCCCAATCCTTTTGAGTCCGGCTTCTCCAATCCGCCATTTGTGCCGGAAGTCCCGAAGACACATTCCAAGCTTGGCGTTGCCTCTTTTATTCTAGCTTTAGTTGCAGTCGTTCTATTTATTGTAGCAATCGCGTTCGGTTCTGTATTTGTTAAACAGATCGTAGATAGCAATATTGTGCTGGCTGATCCTTCTGATAGAGCTGCTTTCGAAGCTTCTCTTCAAAACTATTTAGAAGATCTAGGAAAAGAATTCTTTATACCTGTTATGATTGCCGTTATGAGCGTACTCGCAGCCATGGCTTTATCCTTTGTTGGACTTATTCTCGGAATCATTGGCGCTTTTACCAAAATGCGCAAAAAAGCATACAGCGTGGTCGGAATTATTATAAACGGATTAATTGTAGTCAGCACGATAGGTTTCTTTATCATAGGATTAGTATTTGCCGCAGCTGGCAGCGTTTAAACACTGATCCTTTCTTATTTGATACATAAAGTCTGCTGCAGCCTCCAAGGAGTGCTGGAAGCAGACTTTTTCATTATCGGGTGTTACTTCACAGTAATGAGAGTTCGGCTAAATCCTTCCTTCGTCTTATTAACCTCAAGACAAGCAGGGAAAGCATCCTTAAGCTCCTGCACATGCGAGATAACGCCGATCATTCTGCCAGCCCTCTGCAAATCTACTAGTGCGTTAATCGCCTTCTGCAACGATTCCTCGTCGAGTGAGCCAAAGCCTTCGTCAATAAACATCATCTCGATCGTTACGCCTCCCTGATGCGATTGGATAACATCAGTCATTCCAAGTGCCAGACATAGAGAAGCATTAAATTTCTCACCGCCGGATAACGTCTTCACATCACGGTTCTGGCCCGTGTACGCATCATAGACATCAAGCCCTAACCCGCTTTGCTTTCCTCGTGTCTCAAGCCGTTCACTTCTTTGCAAGGTGAACTGTCCGCCTGAAAGCTCGCGAAGACGCGCGTTGGCTGCATATAGAATCTGTTCCAGAAATTCAATTAATATATAACGCTCGAACGAAATTTTCAAAGCATTGTCGCCCTTCAGCATTTGAAATACGTCCATTACTTCCTCAAGGCTGGCTTCCAGCTTCTTCACATGCGCATATGCCCGTCCTATAGAAGCAGATAATCGCCTTGCTTCCAATGCAACTTGCTGCGCGGTCTGAGCTGCGGCAATCATTTGCTCCAGCTGCTGCTTTAAGGCAGTAAGCTGCTCCTGAAGGCTATCAAGATCAACCCTCTGCTTCCCGGCAAGCTCTAATTGAAGCTCAATCAGCTGCTGATTAAGCAGCGCAACCGCTGCTCGGTAGGCTTCAATGTCCTTCCTAAGCGTATCCCTGGCTTCCTCAGACAATACGGCTTCATTGTACTGCTGAATATGAGCAAATCCAGCTTTCCCAAGCTCTTCCGTCTGACGATGCTCGGCAAATAATTTATTTTTTTCAGCTTCCTCCAGCTGCTTCTCCGACTGATCGGTATAAGCCTTCTGTTCGGCCAGCTTAGTTGTCGCACGCTGGAGCCATTCCTGCGCTGTTTTCCATGCGGCTGTAAGACGATCTAATGAAGCTTTCGTCTCATTAAGCTTAGCTGTCAGGTGCTCTGGAGAACGCAGCTGCTCAGGTATACGGTCAAGCTCCTTCTGGAGCGCCGAATGCTGGGCTGTGCGCTCAATTATTCGGTGCTGCTGCTCTTTTTGAAGCTGCTCCTTCTCCGTTTGCTGCTTCTCGAGCAGCTGATCAAGCTGATCAATCAGCTGCTTAAGTTCTGGCAGCTGCTTTGATTTAAGCAGCAGCTTGTCTGTATCTTCCTTGAGCGCGCGCCATTGCTGCAGCAGCTCAGCTCTTTGCTCCTCCAGCCTCACCGCTTGCAATCCGAACTCAGCAAGCTCTTTCACCCCGTCATCCCGGGTCGCTTTCGCTGCTGCCGCCTGAGCTCGTGCTCCAAGCAGCTCCCGCTCGACTGCGCTAAGCTGCACCTTTATTTCCTGCAGCCGCTCTCGTGAAGGAATCTCGGCAGATGTCAACGCCTTGTCGGGATGATGCTCGCTTCCGCACACCGGACAAGGCTTGCCGTCATGCAAATGAGTGGCGAGCAGTGCAGCCTGTCCTTCTATCCATGAGTTCTCCAGCTGGTCATGCTCCATCTTCGCCGCTGCAAATGATTGTCCAAATTCCAGTTCAAGCTGGGCTGCGCGCGCCATATCCTTCTCGACATCCACCAGACGATTCAACTGTTTTCCATGCTGCTCCACCTGGCGGAGCTTGTCCAGCTTCTCCGTCAATTGAGCGGTTTCCAGCTCTGTATCTTTAATTAATTGATTCGCCACTTGTTTGCGACCACGCAGCTGAACAAGAGCAGCTTCCGCAGCTTGCAGCTTAGCTTCACAGCCTTTCTCCTCCTGCAGGAGCTTGTCAATTGCTTGCTGCTGATGTGCTAGCGTTCTAACGATTGGCGCCATCTCGTTTAGTTTATTCCATTCTCGCTCCATGTCACGCCGATCATCCTCGCGCTTCTCCTCCAAGGCATAACGCTCAGTTGCCTGAGAATGCTCGTGCTGTGCTGTTTCCTGTTCACTCCGCCTCATTAAGAGCTGGCTTCGCTTCAACAACACATCAGCGTTCATTCGTTCAGCCTGCTCGATGTAAGGGGCCAGATGAGCAGCCTTCTCTGCAAGAGTAAGCTGCTGCTCTTTCCTATCGTAGTCCACTTTCTGCATATCCAGCAATTGCTGCTGTAATTGTTTTCTATCATGCTCTGTATGTTTGCTATTTATGGCCATAGCAATCCGGAGCTGCTCTTCGTGCTTATTCAGCTCAGCAGTAAGCAGCTCCTTCCCTTCGCCCGCTTGCTCAGCAAGCTTCCGATAATAGTCGAATTCCAGCTCCAAAGCCTCTGTTACTTGTACCGCACTAAAGATCTCCTGCTTAAATGTACGGGAAAGCTCACTCTCCTCACGCTCAGGCAAAGCCTCCTGCGCTTGCTTCATATAAGCATTCGCTGTTGCCTTTGCTTCTTTAAGCTCGTCCTGCAGGTCGCGATTTTTCCGTTGGAAACGGTTCTCAAGCCGTTCATAGAGCTCCGTGCGGAAAATCCGCCTTAAAATTTCTTCCTTATTATCCGTATCGGAAGTTAGAAGCTTGCGAAACTCTCCTTGAGGCAGCATAACAATTTGACTGAACTGTTCCTTTGTTAGCCCGATAATTTGTTCTAGCTTTGCATTGACGTCCGATACGATGAAGCGATCTACTGCCGGAACCGCCGTGCCGCTTGTCGTCTCATACAACTCAGCCTTGCCGCCCGTCTCGCTCTTGTTCCCGCCCTTGCGATGAGGCATTTGCCGGAGAACAGAATAGCTTCTTCGTCCGACCGCGAAATCGAATATGACGGAGGTATGGGTATCTTCATCAGCGAAATGGCTGCGCAGCATACGCGCATCGGAGCGGTCCTCACCGCTTGCCGTACCATAGATTGCAAAGCAAATCGCATCAAATATCGATGTTTTGCCCGCTCCTGTATTACCTGATATGACGAACAGCCGACGATGCTCCAACAAGCTGAAATCGATTGATTCCGAATCGCGATAAGGGCCGAATGCCGTCATGGTTAGCTTGAGTGGTCTCATACGGCTCCCCCTTCCTCACGCAGCAGCTCTGCATACGTATCGGCGAACAGCTGTTTTTTGGCTTCGGACAGCTGCTGCCCTTTAACCTCTTGATAGAATGCTGCGAACAGCTCTATCGGATCGGCCTCTCGCCTTCCCGTATTGCCGCTAATTTCCCCTGTGCTATCAGCCCCGTTGCTGCTGTTCAGGAGCAACGGCCTGCGCTCCACATTAAGTGCATTCGGATAAACCGCACGCACCTTTTCCATCGGAAATAATACTGGATTATCATTAAGCAGCGTGACAAATACATAATCATCGTTTACGGCGTGCTTCTCTATTTCTTCTATGTGAGCAGCCACTCGCCTCATATCGTGCAGCGGCAGCAGCTCGCGCTTCTCAATACGAGCCTCACCCGCTTCATCGAGCTCAATGACCAAGTAACCCTTTGCATGGGTTTCCTCTGAAATGGAATATTTCAATGGTGAACCCGCATACCTTATCGTGTTGTTCCGAACAAAATGAGCCTGATGCAGATGACCAAGCGCAGTATAATGAAAACGCTCGAAATGAGCTGCGCTGACATGCTCGGCTCCCCCAATTGATAATGGCCGCTCGGAATCGCTAGTGTTAAGCTCAGGCTCTCCGGTTGCCGTAACAAAGGCATGCCCAACAAAAATATGCCTAGCGGCAGGGTCCATTATAGTTTCCAGCTTCGAGGTAATAGCTCGCATGGCATCATCATGAGTGCGTATCGATTCATCTTGGAGGATATGTCGAACCATCGCGGGATCAGCGTAGGGCACGAGATGAAAATGAACCTCGCCGTGTGCATCACGGAGTATGACAGGCTTAGGCTCATCCTTCCATTGCCCCACGATATAGAGACCGCGGTTTTCCATTAGCTTCGAACCGAAATTGATGCGATCAGGACTATCATGGTTGCCTGAAATGGCAAGCACTGGCGTATTCAAATCAATAACGATCCGTTTCAATATCTCATCCAACAATTCAACCGCTTCGGTCGGCGGCACTGCACGATCATAGAGATCGCCTGCAATAATTACCGCATCCGGCCTTTCTGCTTCTACTGCTTGCAGAAGCTGCTCCAGCACGTACCGCTGATCTTCCGTCATATATACGCCTTGCACAAGCTTGCCTAGATGCCAGTCCGCAGTATGAAATAATTTCATTCGTTGCTAACATCCTTTCTTTGCATTTCTTCATTTCTACCATTCTATCATTTATATTACCATTCGTTTCAGCGCATCGCATAGCGCACCAATAATCGGCTGTATATTGTTATTGCGCAAATGACCATTACAAGATAAAGTAAAGGACGATTCTCATGCTATTACTCATTAATACTATTATAATTACAACGTTGGAGGTCAACAAACTTGTCACGCTTAACCGTCCGTTTATCCAAAAATTACATTCTGCTTCTCATCGTCGTGTTCGGCGGTTTTCTCATCTTCGGCTTTTCCGAAAATATTAAAGGGCCAGCACTTCCCAGAATGCAGGCAGAATTAAAGCTCGATGAGCTGCAGGTCGGTATCCTTCTTGCCTTCAACTCCCTTGGCTATCTTATTGCATGCAGCTTTACTGGCTGGCTTGCCCGCCGTGGAGGGATGAAGCTAACGACATCGCTTGCATTCGGCTCCATGGCGGTCTCAGGCGTTTGTATCTATTACGCTGCCAATTACACATCCCTATCTGCCGCTTACTTTCTCATGTATATCGGTAATGGGGTACTAGAAATTGGGCTCGCGATATTAGCAGCCCGCATTTTCATCAAAAACACGGGCACCATGATGAACCTTGCTCATTTTTTCTATGGTCTTAGCTCTATGTTTGCTCCCATGATCGCCTCTTCGCTAATGGGCATAAATGTATTTGGTTCTGCCCTCGGCTGGCGCGGTATGTATATGCTGATGCTCGCTTTATCTATTTTGCCAATGATACCTGCACTGATGGCACGATACTCGAATGATGGAGCGAAGCAGGAGGATCGGATCTCGATAAAGGAATATACGAGAGAGCCTATTGCTTGGCTAATCGTCCTGGTGCTCTCCTTCGGAGTTGTCTCGGAGCTTGCTGTCGGCGGCTGGCTCGTTAATTTCCTGGAAAAAGCATACGGCTGGAGCGTCGATTCTTCATCCAAAATGCTCTCCGCCTTCTTCTTCTGCTTCATGATTGCGCGGCTTGTACTGGGGCCTGTGACAGATAAAATCGGCTATACGATGTCGCTCATTCTATTGTCCGCATTTTCCGGCGTATGCTCGATTACTGCTATTATAGTTGGCGAGCCCGGTGCGTTTCTATTTGCTCTCGCAGGTGTCGGCATCGCACCGATCTATCCTACTGTTATGGCTCTGCTGGCTAAACGATATCCTAACAGCGTCGACACAGCCATTACGTTTACAGTAACCTTGATGGGCATTGCCAGCGTAATAGGCAACCTAGCTATAGGCTTCATCACGGAATGGACAAAGCACCTGTTCGCATATGGCGAGCTCGAAGAAGCCGGACTAATCGCCGGCTTGCAGGGTGGATATTTGTTCATTGGCGCATGTGCCCTGCTCTGCTCCTTCACCTCTATCATCCTATACCGTATGCTCAAGAAGCAAAACGCCATTTTATAAGCAAATTAAGAAAATGCCTCCGCCTATGCTGATCTACAGCGTATAGCAGAGGCATTTCTCCTATATATTTAAAACATCAAACAATCCTTTGAGCACAATGTCCGCTTAGGAGGAATAATCATTAAGCCATAAGCTAGATTGATAGAAATGGACTTATTTTCCTTCACATAACCGCTCGGCACTTGAATATATTGAGTAACAGACAAGAAAAAGCGAAAAGGTATGGTTTTCGTTTCTTGCATGCTGCAGTAGTAACTTATTCGAAATGAGGTGAGGGTAATGGAGTCAAAGCCGCTGTTTATTGTATCCCGCGAGGATTGGTCACTCCACCGCAAAGGCTATGAGGATCAAGCGCGGCATCAGGAGAAGGTACAAGAAGCCATTAAGCAAAACCTTCCCGATCTGGTTTCCGACGAAAGCATCATCTTGTCTGACGGCAAGCGTACGATCAAGGTACCCATTAAAAGTCTCGACGAAACTCACTTTATATACAACTACAACAAGAAGCAGCATGTCGGACAAGGAGATGGAGATTCGCAGGTAGGCGATGTGTTGGGAGTTGATCCGCAAGCCGCTAAGGGGCCCGGCAAAGGTCAGGATGCTGGAGACCAACCGGGAGAAGATGTCATTGATACGGAGATCAGCATTGACCAGCTGGAGGATATGCTGTTTGATGAGCTCGAGCTGCCTAATTTGGAACAGAAGCAGAAAGATCAGCTGCAAACGACTGAAATTGTTTTTCAGGATATACGCAAAAAAGGCATTATGTCTAATATTGATAAAAAACGAACCTTAATCGAGAATCTTAGGCGCAACGCAAACGCTGGGAAATCCGGCATCGGCGGCATCTCACCTGACGATCTTCGTTATAAAACCTGGAATGAAATCGTAAAGCCGCAATCGAATGCCGTCATACTCGCGCTCATGGACACGTCTGGCAGCATGGGCTCATTCGAGAAATATTGCGCGCGAAGCTTCTTTTTCTGGATGACCCGCTTCCTGCGCCGGAAGTATGAGCATGTGGAAATCGTCTTTATCGCCCATCACACGGAAGCCAAGGAAGTTACAGAAGAGGAGTTTTTCAATCGCGGCGAAAGCGGCGGTACGATATGCTCCTCCGCATACCAGAAGGCTATAGACATTATTGACAGCCGTTATCCTACAGCCAATTGGAATATATACCCCTTCCATTTCTCCGATGGCGACAACCTCACATCTGACAATGAGAGATGCGTGAAGCTCATTAATCAATTAATGGAGCGTAGCAATATATTCGGCTATGGCGAGGTTAATCAGTACAACAGGAGCAGTACACTAATGTCAGCATATAAGCATATCAACCATAAGAAATTTATGTATTCCATTATTAAGGAGAAAGGCGAGGTTTATAAGGCGCTGAAAACCTTTTTCTCCAAAAAAACAGTCAGCTCATAACTTCACCCTGCTGGTAAAAAAAGAAGCTGGACCCGAAAGAATGACGCTCCATGACAATCGTGAAGTGTATATCTTTCGGGTCTTTTATAGATCCGGATCAATCCCCTTTGTTTCTTTCCCAACAAACAGTACAGTAAATGCTCCGATAACAATCGCAACGAAAAATACGACAAACACCGCTGCAATAGATGCCCCCTTCGCTACAAGCATGCCAACTAAATAAGGTCCGATAACACCGCCTACGCGACCGAATGAAGCCGCAAAGCCTACTCCGGTAGCTCGAACAGCAGTCGGGTACAGCTCTGGCGTATAGGCATACATGGCCCCCCAGGCTCCCAAATTGAAAAAGGACAAGCTCATGCCAGCCGCAATAAGCATTCCTGCCGAATCGGCATTGCTAAACCAGATGGCGCTGCATGCAGTTAGCAATAAATAGGTAACAAGCACAAATTTCCGTCCGAATTTCTCAATAAAATAAGCAGCGGTAAAGTAACCGGGAAGCTGTGCCAGGGTAATGATCAATACGTACTGAAAGCTTCTGACAAGATCATACCCCTTCATGACCATAACCGTTGGAAGCCATAGAAACATGCCATAATAAGAAAATACGACTGTGAACCATAAAATCCAAAGCGCAATCGTAGAACGACGGTTCTTGACCGACCAGATCGATGCCAATCTTTCCTTTAACGACAGCTTAATATGCTGCTGGGCCACAAATCGAGGTGAATCTTGAATCGATCTTCTAAGATAAACAGCATAAAACACAGGAAGTGCGCCAATTACGAAAGCCATTCTCCAGCCATAAGCAGGTATGATGAAGTAAGAGATCAGCGCTGCCAATATCCAGCCGCCTGCCCAGAAGCTCTCCAGCAGCACAATAGCGCGACCTCGATCTTTCGCCGGAACAGATTCGCTCACAAGCGTTGAGGCTACGGGAAGCTCGCCTCCTAGACCAAAGCCTGTTATAAATCGGAGCAGGCATAATACGATAAAGCTCGTTGCAAGCGCGGATAAACCGCTGGCAACGGAAAATATAAGCAACGTCCACAGCAGTATGGACTTGCGTCCATAGCGGTCCGCAAGCGAGCCCGCTACAGCCGCCCCCACAGCCATACCGATTGAATTAATAGCTGTCAGCATTCCGATCTGCTGCGCTCCAAGCCCCCATTCTACGCTTAAAGCCGCAACAATAAATGAAAGTATTCCTACATCCATCGCATCGAACAGCCAGCTAAGTCCGGCACTAAACAATAATTTGCGTTGCTTCCTGTCACGCAGCAGAGTTGTCTGACTCATGTGTAGAACCCCTTTTCCACTATTTACTCATTTCACTTATTCATTATTACACACTATCAGTATGACTTAAAAAGGGCTGATCCATCACAGCTATACTTTTATTCATTTCTACTATCCGAATAAAACTTTTTTATAAAAAATAGCCGAGCAGGTTTTTTACACCTGTTCGGCTATTTGCTTCTTTGGTCCAATGCTGCCTGCTCATTTTGTGTGTAAATCAACTATTATCCTTCGTTAGCTCAATAATGAATTATTCATCATATTCTTTCTTATCTTATCTTTTTCTTGTAACGTATGCCTCCTGCCTTATTTCCTTTGTATACGATTCATTAGGCTTTTTTTTCTTCCTCAAAAAACACACCCCCAAAGTATCATCGGTTTCCCTTAGGGGATTTCCAATGGCTACTTTAGGGGTGCATTGCAACAGGTCAATAGGCTTTTTCTTACTCATTCCACATTCCACATATCGCCAAATTAGCATATTTGTTGTAAGCTAGTCCTAAGAATTAGTTTATATGGAAGGAAAAACGAAAAAATGATATGCGCTTGCAGACAAAAAATTGAAGTCTTAAGGAATGCAATGACATTAGCATTTAATAAAGTTGGTTCATTTACAGATGCATCTGTTCTCGCTGCTAGTCAATCTCTTGATGAGGCACTGGTTGAATATAGAAAATGTTCCATGTATGAATTGTGTAATACCGATAGCTGGAGACAAATAGATAAGGAAAGCCAAAATAGTAATGTTGCGAATCCGAATCCTACTATCAAAAAAATAGCGATATAAAAAATCTTAACCTATTAATATTCACTCACGCGATAATGTTTTGTATTTACTTCTAGAAATTATCGTTTGCCTTTAGGATCAAAGGCATCCCTTAATCCATCTCCAATAAAATTAATAGCCAGAACCGTTAACAAAATTGCAGCACCTGGCGGAATCCAAGCTTCAGGGAATTTAGTCAGTACCCTAATCTGCCTTGCCTCATCAATCATATTTCCCCATGTTGGAGTTGGCTCCGGAATGCCGAATCCGATAAAGCTAAGAGCGGATTCTATAACAATCATGGTTGCCATCGTTAATGTCGCATTGACGATAATCGGACCGATCGCATTAGGCAGGAAATGCTTCGTAATAATTCTGAAATCAGAACAACCGATAGAACGAGCACCTAAAATAAACTCCTTCTCCCGCAATGACAAAAAAGTACCCCGTAATATTCGCGTAATATTAGGCCATGTAGTAAATGCAATAATGACTACAAAAATACCGATGCTTACTTTTTGCAAAATAGCTATAATTGTCAATACGAGCAGCAAAAACGGAATCGTAAGCATTAAATCGGTTGCTCTCATTATTACAGCGTCCACTTTTCCGCCATAATAACCTGCTAAAGAGCCCAGTACGAGTCCAATTACAAGCGTAAATATCATAGCTGTGAAGCCGACCGTCAATGAAATTCGAGTGCCAAAAACGAGTCGAGAAAAATTATCGCGTCCTGAAGCATCAGTCCCCAGGTAATGCTCACTGCTTGGCTTACTATAAACTTGGGACAAATTTGATACAGTAGGATCTTGAGTCGCAATGAACGGAGCAAAAATACCAATTAGAATAAAAATCACCATCAAAAAAAGACCGACTAAAGCTAATTTATTTCGTAAGAAACGACGCATCGCGAGTTGAGACGGACTAAGGCTTCTTTCTGGTTGGAGAGTTGTTCCTTCTACATTTACAGTTACGTCTATTTTCACCCTCATCACCTCAATCGTAACGAATACGCGGGTCAGCTACCGCATAAAAAATATCTGCCAGTAAATTTCCAACTAGAATGGTTACAGCCAAAATTAAATTAATGGCCATAATGATCGGATAATCCCGATTCAGGATTGATGTAAGGAACAAGGTTCCAATTCCCGGGTATACATATATAGCCTCCGTAATAACTGCACCGCTGAGCAGCGTACCAAATTCAAAGCCTAATAGAGTAATAATAGGAATCAACGCATTACGAAGCGTATGTTTATAGAGGACGGAATTATTGCTAAGCCCTTTCGCTCTAGCCGTACGAATAAAATCGCTTCCCATCACATCCAACATTTCCGTTCTCATATAACGCATATAAATAGCCGTACTCGACAGCCCTAATGTAAATCCAGGCAAAATCAAATGCTTGATCTTATCGATAAATAAATCAAAACCGGTTAACCCAATCGTCGTTATCGTACCTTGTGAAGGCAGCCACCCTAACTGAAACGCAAATACATAAATCGCAATTAAGCCTGCAAAGAAGCTAGGCGTCGCAAGGCCTAGAAATGCGAATGTGGTCGTGCTGTAATCAAGCAAAGAATACGGCTTTCTGGCAGAATAAATGCCTAAAGGCAATGAGATAACAATCGTAATAAATAAGGCAAACGTAGATAAATATACGGTGTTCATTATTCTAGCTTTAATTAGATCCGCTACGGATTTGCCCGTATACATCATCGACATGCCTAAATCACCGGTGGAGACACTGGATAACCATCTTCCATATTGCATATATATGGGGTCATTCAATCCTAGAGCTTCACGACGCTCCTCGTATACATCTTTTGGAATATTAGGATCCATCATCTTTCCAGTCAACGGGTCACCGGGAGCAAAATAAGCTAAAGCATAAACAATAATCGAAACCAAAAAGAGCATAGGTATAAATTGTAAGATTCTTCTCGCGATGTATTTATACATGCTTGTCCTCCTCCAACTTCAAACAAAGAGGGGAGCTTAACCAATCAGGCACCCCTCTGCTTATCCCTTAAGTCCAAACAATGTTACTGCTTAACCCACCATAAATGGGCACTGCTCACAATTGTATGCGGTTTAACGGAAATTCCTTGAAGTCTGCTGTTCCATGCATGAATATCATTGCCGCTGTATAAAATAATTGCCGGTTGCTCCTCTGAGTAAAGCTTAGCCCAGTCGGAATATATTTGCTTTCTATAGGCGATATCAAATGCTTCTGGAGCCTTCATCGCTTTCTTAATTAAATCATCGCTATCCTTGTTCATCCAACGAATATAATTATATGGCGCTGTGGATAACGAAATTCCTGCTGGATCGGGGTCGCCTGAGTCCAAAGACCAACCGGCCAAATACATATCTAAATCTGTATTATTTTTCTCGATAATCGCGAAATGTGACGATGCATCCCGTGGATTTCTCAGGTTCACCTTAATTCCTACATCCTTGAGATTCTCTACGATAATAGGAGCCGTTTTCTCACGAACTTTATTTCCTGTTGGATAATCTAAATTCAATATCCACTCTTTTCCATTCGGATCTTCACGGAAACCATCGCCATTCGTATCTTTATAACCTGCTTCATCCAGCAAAGCTTTCGCTTTGTCCGCATTGAAATCATAATGGATGGTCGCTTTAGCATCAAATGCCCAAGAAGCTTCTGGGAATGGGGCGTCGATTACTGTACCTTTGCCGAATAATAATCCATCAACGAAGCCTTGCCGATTAATGGCGTAAGCAATCGCTTGACGCACTCTTTTGTCTGCAACCTTCTCATTAACTTTCCAGGTTGAGGGATCGTTCCATTTGGATTCATCTGTTGAAGTATGAAGTTTAAATCCTAGATATTGATAGGCCAGCGCCTGCTGTTCAAGTACTTTTACGTTAGGCAGTGCTGCGATATCATCGGCATCTGATGCTGGAATACCTTCTGGTCGCGTAACCAAATCCAGCTCATTATTTTGGAGCATACCCGACATAATAGCCTGATCTAATACTCTGTAAACGATTCGGTCCAAATAAGGAGCGCCTTGCCAGTAATCATCGAAACGTTCAAGAATATATTGCTCGCCCTCTTGATATTTTGTAAGCTTGAATGGGCCTGTTCCGATAACTTCTCCAGCCTTGAATGATGCGCTGTAAGTTGGCATATCCTTAACCGCTACATCTTTGAAAATATGTTTAGGGATAATTGGAAAAGCTGTGTTGCTGATCGCAGTAACGTTTGGCTCACTAAACTTAAACGTTACCGTGTAATCATCGACTTTCACCACGCCTGGAAATTCTGTCGACTTTCCTCCTACGTAGTCATCATAACCCACCAGCTTGTCTACATACTCTACACGAACACCGCCGGCAGCTGTATAGTCTGGATCAGCAATCGATTTATAGGTAAATACAACGTCGTCTGCTGTTAATGTTTCTCCATCTTGCCATTTAACACCTTGATTCAGGATGTATGTAAGCTCAGTAAAATCATCATTGAATTTCCATTCTTTTGCTAGAAGAGGTATAAACTCCAGCTTATCATTTTGTTCAACTAATCCTTCAAATACGAGATCTAATATATTCGCGTCATAAGCAGAATCATAAAAAATAGGGTTGAATTGGTTGTCCGGAGGCGAGAACATGGCTGCCGTAATTTCTCCACCCTTTTGCGGACCATCTGCATTGGGCTTTTTGTCATCCCCAGGCGTAGATTCCACAACATTGCTTTCTTTCGGTGATGTTGTTGGTGTTGTTTTCGAATTATTATTTGTACAAGCAGTCAAAACGACGATGAGCGTTAAAGCTAAGATAAGAATAAACTGTTTATTCTTCATTCTCGTTCAACCTCCTATTATTTGAATATAACGGAAAGCAATGAAGCGCTGCAGAATCACCTCCTCGACTTAGTAGCTTTGCTGAGAAAACCTTTATTTGGGGTCATACAGATGACAGGCAACAAAATGTCCCGTAAATACTTCTTTCAGGTCCGGCCTTTCTGCTTTGCAACGGTCATGAGCTTGCGGGCATCTCGTATGAAAGGTGCACCCCGACGGTGGATTGGAGGGACTTGGCATCTCGCCCACCAGCTTGATTTTTTCTTTTTTATGTCGAACATCAGCAACGGGTACAGCTGATAACAATGCCTTCGTATACGGGTGCAGAGGCTTTTCATATAAATTATCTTTATGAGCAAGCTCAGCTAATCGTCCTAAGTACATAACGCCTACCCGGTCGCTAATATGCTTTACGACGCTAAGGTCATGGGCGATGAACAAATAGGTTAATTTGAATTCATCCTGCAGATCATCCATCAAATTAAGAACTTGAGATTGAACCGACACATCTAGAGCAGAAACTGGCTCATCACCTATCACAAATTTTGGATAAATGGCAAGGGCCCTTGCTATGCCAATCCTTTGTCTCTGCCCGCCGGAAAATTCATGCGGATATTTAGAAGCAGCCTCAGGCGGCAAGCCGACCTTTCCTAATAGTTCGATTACCCTTTCATTTCGATCAGACTTCGCTACAGTCTTCTGAACCAGCATGGGCTCAGCTATAAGCTCGCCAACACTCATTCTTGGATTCAAAGAAGAATATGGATCTTGAAAAACCATCTGCATGTCCCTGCGGTACTTGCGCATCGCTCGTTGACTAATCGCGGATATATCTGCATCTTGAAATCTAATCTGTCCGCCAGTCGGATCTAGCAATCTAATTAATAACCGCCCCAGCGTCGATTTCCCCGAACCGGATTCCCCTACGATCCCTAATGTTTCCCCTTTATAAATATCGAAAGAAACGTCATCAACCGCTTTAACATAACCGATCGTTCTTTTCAATACACCGCCTTTAACGGGGAAATACTTTTTAAGATTTCTTATTTCGATGAGCGTTTCTCTAGGCATAGACATCTGAGCTCCTCCTCACTTTCCAAAAAGATGACAGCGAACTTTTCGATTCGGTTCTATCTCTATAAGCTCTGGATTAATCAGGCGGCATTTCTCCATTGCCATCGGACAGCGGGGCTCAAAGCGGCAGCCCTCTGGAAAGCGGTCAGACGGAGGAACTGTACCTGGTATTGAATGAAGTCTCTCTACCGTTCGGTCCATATTCGGAATACTTTCTAATAGACCAATGGCATAAGGGTGCTTAGGCTGCGTGAACAGATCATGGACGGACGCCTCTTCCACAATTTGACCGCCGTACATAACCATCACACGATCAGCTGTTTCAGCTACTACGCCTAAATCATGAGTAATTAATAAAATAGAAGAATTAAATTCTTTTTTGAGCTCCAGTAAGAGATCGAGTATTTGGGCTTGAATCGTTACATCAAGTGCGGTTGTCGGCTCGTCTGCTATGAGTAAATCTGGATTGCATGCAACCGCGATTGCGATCATTACTCGCTGTCTCATTCCCCCAGACAGCTGATGGGGATAATCGTGTATGATATCATCAGCTCTCGCGAAACCAACAAGCTTTAACAAGTCCACCGTTTTTCTATAGGCATCCTTTTTCTTCATTTTCTTGTGCCGCATTAACGACTCCGCAACTTGATAGCCAATGGTGAACACTGGATTCAAAGAAGTCATCGGTTCTTGAAAAATCATACCAATATCATTACCCCGTATGCGCATCATTTCTTTATCCGAAAGCTTTAATAAATCCTTGCCGCCGAATAGAATGGAGCCGGCTTCTATTTTCCCTGGCGGCTGGGGGATTAAGCCCATGATGGATAACGAGGTAATACTCTTGCCGCTCCCAGATTCTCCAACAAGCGCTAATGTCTCACCCTTGAACACCGTAAAATCAACATCATCTACTGCTTTGGAGACTTTGCCATCTATGTGAAAATAGGTTTTTAAACCTTTCACCTCAAGCAACGGCTGTTGATCTTCATTTGTGATCTTTGAACTCTGCCATTTAATCAAAGTTGACATCACTTTTTGCACCGCCCCTACAAATATAGTTGAGAGATTCAAAAAAAGATTAATAACTTTAATATTATGAATTTTCTGAATTTTAAAAACGTAAAATGCTTATGTACGAAATAAGCGGAAAAACAATACATTTTGTATGAGATATTGTGTGAGTGGTTAGTAAATATGTGTGGTTGAAAAGAATTTTGGAGGTTGTTACTTCCTTAAAAAGCAAAATATGAATAAGGATTATGTAATGATTAATTAAGTTTAAGTAAAATCCCTATAAAAGGGATAATATAGGGTATTTAAATTTATGTCAATTAAATGTTCGAATTTCATATCATAATACCACTCTGGTGTTATGTTTGATAACATAAACTTATTAATTTTTATGTTTATAAGCTAAGTTTGCTTTTACATAGCCCCTACCCGAAAAACACTGAGTCCTATACAGGCTCTCAGTGTTTTGGATTGGGAATAGAAGTGGCTTAGCCGATAACTCTATTCCGTATTTTCAGATTCATAGCTGTCAAACTTGCCATCTACAGCAAAAATATATTCACACCTATTATCGCCCCATTCAGCCGTAATGCTATAGACTCGGCCCGTTGTGGGGATATCGCTTAACGAAGCCGCTGGATTAGTAAACTCATATCCTGAACTTGTTTTCAGCAGCGGAATAGATATTACAGGCAATAAGGATTCATCATAGCTTTCTGTTAAATACGCCATTTTTAATGTAACTTTATCCGGTAAGGCATCAGCGAATTGGAATGTGAATTTCTCTCCCGGCTTTGGTCGATGCAGTCCCGTTAGCAGGGTTGGCTCACTATGCCAAGCAATATAATAAAAGGAAGGACCTTCCTCTTGCACATCATTCCAAACCAATTTCCGTATCTGATAATTTCCAATTGGACTTGAGCCCGTTTCATTGTTTATTTCCATTTGCGGAGGTTCATTTGGAATTATGCTGCTGCTTTCGCCTGCGCTATTGCTACTTATACCTTTGCTTGCCCCAAGAGCCACAGCACTGACAGCCACTATTCCAAATAAAATAATGGATAAAATGATAACCATTTTCGGCTTTTTATTATGCTTCATAATAGCAACCAGCCTTTCTTTAAGTATGGCTTTCTCATCACTAAAAGTAGCCCGCACAGCTCCGATAGATTTTTTATTTCCGCCTGCTACTGAAATTAATGTATTTCCATATTGTTGTTTTTCCGATGTATTTAGACGTTTGATCACGGCTTCATCACAAGCTAATTCACAAGCGTTGTTGATTTCTTTTTTTATAAAATACATTAAAGGATTAAACCAGTGAAGAGAACCCGCGATTACACCCAACCATTTGATCCCAATATCATAGCGCTTCAAATGAGTGAGCTCATGCAGCAGTATATTTTTTAGCTGAATGTCGCTAAAATCGGTATCTGGGATAATAATAATCGGCTTTACAATACCAATTAGCATGGGAGTAGTAACATAAGAATTGCGTAATAGCTTCACCCGATGTCTTCCATTCATTAAGAATCTTAGCATTCTGCTTTCCCATTCATCCGCCGGTTTGCTCGTAGTCCTGATGTATGTTGAGTATCGCATATATCCCGATAGGCTAACGGCAAGCGAGATCACTACCCCGATAAGCCAAATATAAATAACATACTCATTAAATAGGTATTGCAAGTATTTGTTGTGATCGACATCATTATTAAAAAAACCTGAAGCTACGTTATTCGCTGTATTTAATAACTGAAATGAGTTTATTGAACCTTCTTCTTGACTGCTTTTGCCCATATTTTCACCTGAAGCAGCCAAAGAACCTATTGTTTGATTTCCATAAAAAATACTATCCATAAGGCTCCCCTCTATGGAGAAGGGAATCATAAGCCGCAGGAGCACCACAATCCATATGTAGTATTGAATTGACTTCGAGAATCTGTGCTTCATAAGCGGCTTGATGAGAAATAGAAATCCTGCTAGCATGCTTCCTGATATAGAAAGAGAAAGTATTAGTTTCATTGTGTCACTCATTTTTATCCTCTACTTTAAACATGGTACGCAGCTCCTCAAGATCTTCCTCATTAAGCCTGCTGCCTCCCAATAGAGATGCTACAAAGTTTTTGGCGCTGCCAGCGTATAATCGATCAATTACGTTTTGAACTGTATAGTCGTTATACTCTTTTTCACTGACTAAAGGTGTGTAGTAAAATAGTTCTCTCTTTGCTGCCAGCACAACACCCTTCTCACAAAGTCTGCGAAGCAGCGTTTTTATTGTTGAGCTTTCCCAGCTGCTTGATTGTTCGAGTGATTTCCTAATTTCAGCAATAGGCAGCTCCTTGCCGGCTTCCCATAACACACGCATAACTTCAAGTTCTGAATCCGTAATTTTGGATACTAATGTATTCATGCTCCTCCGCCTTTCGGGTTACAATTGTAGACTTATATGCAGTTTACAACAGTAACCTCTTGATGTCAATTCGAATATTGGTTTGACAGTGTAAGGCAAGCATTTGCCTGTATGGGTTCGCAGGAGGTTTGATTTCGACTAATTAAAGCGGTAAACTTGCTTATAGAACATTCTCTTTATCATTGCCACCATTCAGCCAATTTGATAGGTATAGACGGTCGGAGTAACTATATATTAATAAGTAGGTGAATATAAATGCCAAGCTTAATTTTGGAGGGAGGAACTCTTCGTCCTATATTCAGCGCAGGTGTAATGGATGCATTATTGGATCAAAAGCTAATGTTTCCCTATTGTATCGGCGTATCAGCAGGTATTAGCAATGGATTTTCCTATATCTCCAAGCAAAAACGGAGAAACCTAGATATTATGGAACAATATCGGCATGATAAGCGTTATATCGGTTACCGTAATTTTCTGCGCAGCCGCAGCCTTTTTGGACTTGATTTCGCATTCGGAGAAATTCCTGATAAATTAATTCCGTTTGATATGGATGCCTTTCGCAGCTATAACGGCCAACTTCTAGTGGGGGTAACCAATGCCCATACTGGATTGCCTGAATATATGAATGGTATGGATGTGGACAAAAAATGGACGATGCTGCGTGCTACCTGTGCCATTCCGCTATTCTTTCCTTCTATTGAATTGAACGGTTCCAAATACTACGATGGAGGATTGACCGATCCTATCCCCATCCGCAAAGCAATTGCTGACGGCAACGAGAAGCATCTGATTATTCTGACCCAACCCAAGGGATATGTTAAACAATTCAGCAAACAAAATGCATTTATTAGCAAACTGTTGAAGAAAAAATTCCCTCAGCTTGAGGAAGTCTTACTAACCAGACATGAAAAATATAATGAAACCGTTGCTTTCTGTGAGCAATTGGAGAAAGACGGAAAAGCCATTATTATTCGTCCCGAATATTCTCTTAATAGCTTTGAGAAGGATATCAGCAAGCTTAGAGAAACCTGTCAGCATGGTTACGATTCGGCAATAGACCGTATGCCAGATATTCGTAAGTTGTTCAACTAGCTATCCCCTTTAAAGCTTCCCAAGCAAATAAAGAACACGCCCTATTCGGCGTGTTCTTTATTTGCTCTTAGTATCAATAGCTCACTGCTGATCATCAGCTCATCTAAGCTTTTAAACTCATAGCCCTGACGACGTGCCTCATCAATAATGCTTCCTAAGGCCTCTGTGTTATCCTTGGAGACCGAATGCAATAAAATGATAGCACCAGGATGGAGCTGTTTTATGACTTCTCTATACGCAAATTCTGTTCCTCTCTGTGCATTCACATCCCAATCCTTATAGGCAACAGACCAGAAAACATTTGTATAACCGAATTGCTTGCTTGCCGCAAGCACCCTCTCGTTAAAAATACCTCTCGGAGCACGAAGATAATTCATTTCCTTCTGTCCAGTTAATATGGCGACTTGCTCTTTCACTTTCTCCAGTTCTAATTTAATTTGTCCCTCTGAGAGCTGAGACATGTCGGGGTGGCTCCATGAATGATTGCCAACAATATGCCCCTCTGCAACGATTCTCTTCATCAGCTCCGGCTGATCCTTCACATAATGCCCGGTTACAAAAAACGTCGCTGGCACCTTTTTGTTTTTAAGTACATCGAGAATTTTAGTCGTATAACCGTTCTCATAACCATTATCAAACGTTAAGAAGAGATCTTTCTTGTTCGTATCGCCGAGAAATAGAGCACCGTGCTTCATTATAATATCTTTAAATCCCTCTTCATCAATAGAAGGCAAACGTCCGTCTACGCTCTTTTTAAAGCCAAAATGGTATGCTCCCGGCTGTGCCAGAACAGACGATACGAACAATAGGCAGCACCCTATGACAATTAACAAAGTAGTTATCGATATCTTACGCTTCAAAAATAAAACCCTCCCTATCCATTTCCTCAATTAAACATTCTAGTGTAGCTATATTACCCCAAATTGGGCATTTATACTCCTAACGGTTCAGAAGGAATGTATAGGTAAGCATAAAAAAATCACCTACTCAATTGTCTTGTGGACAAAAGAATAAGTGATTTATGTATCGTTCATTAATTGAGAAAAATGGTCGGGACGACACGATTTGAACATGCGACCCCCTGGTCCCAAACCAGGTGCTCTACCAAGCTGAGCTACGTCCCGAGAAAAGATGGTGCCGTCGAGAGGACTTGAACCCCCAACCTACTGATTACAAGTCAGTTGCTCTACCAGTTGAGCTACAACGGCACATCGATTATGATCACCATATCGTGGTGATTTGGATGAGTATCAGTAAGCTGATCTTCATCTTAAGAAAAAATGGTGCCGTCGAGAGGACTTGAACCCCCAACCTACTGATTACAAGTCAGTTGCTCTACCAGTTGAGCTACAACGGCGTATAATGTTTCTTCACCCTGAAGGATGATTGGTTGCGGGGGCAGGATTTGAACCTGCGGCCTTCGGGTTATGAGCCCGACGAGCTACCGGGCTGCTCCACCCCGCGTCAATTAAATAAAATATGGTGACCCGTAGGGGACTCGAACCCCTGTTACCTCCGTGAAAGGGAGGTGTCTTAACCACTTGACCAACGGGCCTTGAGAAATAGGAACGGAGAGAGAGGGATTCGAACCCTCGCACCACTTACGCAGTCTAACCCCTTAGCAGAGGGTCCCCTTGAGCCACTTGGGTATCTCTCCAAACTTGGCTCCCCGAACAGGACTCGAACCTGTGACAACTCGATTAACAGTCGAGTGCTCTACCAACTGAGCTATCAGGGAAAATATGGTGGGCCCTAGTGGACTCGAACCACCGACCTCACCCTTATCAGGGGTGCGCTCTAACCAGCTGAGCTAAGGGCCCTAAGCGAAAACATAACCTGCTATGTATGGCAATTTTGTTTTTGCAAATTTAGGGAAAATTGCGCCCTGAAAACTGGATACGAAAGATAGGTTTGCTGAAACCTTATTGCTGCTGTCTGCCGGATGTATGGGTCCAAACAAACGATTTTAGGATAAGCCCTCGACCGATTAGTATTCGTCAGCTCCACACATTGCTGTGCTTCCACCCCGAACCTATCAACCTCGTCGTCTTCAAGGGGTCTTACATACTGGGAAATCTCATCTTGAGGGGGGCTTCACGCTTAGATGCTTTCAGCGCTTATCCCGTCCGTACTTGGCTACCCAGCGGTGCTCCTGGCGGAACAACTGGTACACCAGCGGTACGTCCATCCCGGTCCTCTCGTACTAAGGACAGCTCCTCTCAAATTTCCTGCGCCCGCGACAGATAGGGACCGAACTGTCTCACGACGTTCTGAACCCAGCTCGCGTACCGCTTTAATGGGCGAACAGCCCAACCCTTGGGACCTACTTCAGCCCCAGGATGCGATGAGCCGACATCGAGGTGCCAAACCTCCCCGTCGATGTGGACTCTTGGGGGAGATAAGCCTGTTATCCCCAGGGTAGCTTTTATCCGTTGAGCGATG
>NZ_KZ614144.1:1747152-1749601 GCF_002884445.1 Paenibacillus castaneae | reverse complement strand
TCTGACCCAACCCAAGGGATATGTTAAACAATTCAGCAAACAAAATGCATTTATTAGCAAACTGTTGAAGAAAAAATTCCCTCAGCTTGAGGAAGTCTTACTAACCAGACATGAAAAATATAATGAAACCGTTGCTTTCTGTGAGCAATTGGAGAAAGACGGAAAAGCCATTATTATTCGTCCCGAATATTCTCTTAATAGCTTTGAGAAGGATATCAGCAAGCTTAGAGAAACCTGTCAGCATGGTTACGATTCGGCAATAGACCGTATGCCAGATATTCGTAAGTTGTTCAACTAGCTATCCCCTTTAAAGCTTCCCAAGCAAATAAAGAACACGCCCTATTCGGCGTGTTCTTTATTTGCTCTTAGTATCAATAGCTCACTGCTGATCATCAGCTCATCTAAGCTTTTAAACTCATAGCCCTGACGACGTGCCTCATCAATAATGCTTCCTAAGGCCTCTGTGTTATCCTTGGAGACCGAATGCAATAAAATGATAGCACCAGGATGGAGCTGTTTTATGACTTCTCTATACGCAAATTCTGTTCCTCTCTGTGCATTCACATCCCAATCCTTATAGGCAACAGACCAGAAAACATTTGTATAACCGAATTGCTTGCTTGCCGCAAGCACCCTCTCGTTAAAAATACCTCTCGGAGCACGAAGATAATTCATTTCCTTCTGTCCAGTTAATATGGCGACTTGCTCTTTCACTTTCTCCAGTTCTAATTTAATTTGTCCCTCTGAGAGCTGAGACATGTCGGGGTGGCTCCATGAATGATTGCCAACAATATGCCCCTCTGCAACGATTCTCTTCATCAGCTCCGGCTGATCCTTCACATAATGCCCGGTTACAAAAAACGTCGCTGGCACCTTTTTGTTTTTAAGTACATCGAGAATTTTAGTCGTATAACCGTTCTCATAACCATTATCAAACGTTAAGAAGAGATCTTTCTTGTTCGTATCGCCGAGAAATAGAGCACCGTGCTTCATTATAATATCTTTAAATCCCTCTTCATCAATAGAAGGCAAACGTCCGTCTACGCTCTTTTTAAAGCCAAAATGGTATGCTCCCGGCTGTGCCAGAACAGACGATACGAACAATAGGCAGCACCCTATGACAATTAACAAAGTAGTTATCGATATCTTACGCTTCAAAAATAAAACCCTCCCTATCCATTTCCTCAATTAAACATTCTAGTGTAGCTATATTACCCCAAATTGGGCATTTATACTCCTAACGGTTCAGAAGGAATGTATAGGTAAGCATAAAAAAATCACCTACTCAATTGTCTTGTGGACAAAAGAATAAGTGATTTATGTATCGTTCATTAATTGAGAAAAATGGTCGGGACGACACGATTTGAACATGCGACCCCCTGGTCCCAAACCAGGTGCTCTACCAAGCTGAGCTACGTCCCGAGAAAAGATGGTGCCGTCGAGAGGACTTGAACCCCCAACCTACTGATTACAAGTCAGTTGCTCTACCAGTTGAGCTACAACGGCACATCGATTATGATCACCATATCGTGGTGATTTGGATGAGTATCAGTAAGCTGATCTTCATCTTAAGAAAAAATGGTGCCGTCGAGAGGACTTGAACCCCCAACCTACTGATTACAAGTCAGTTGCTCTACCAGTTGAGCTACAACGGCGTATAATGTTTCTTCACCCTGAAGGATGATTGGTTGCGGGGGCAGGATTTGAACCTGCGGCCTTCGGGTTATGAGCCCGACGAGCTACCGGGCTGCTCCACCCCGCGTCAATTAAATAAAATATGGTGACCCGTAGGGGACTCGAACCCCTGTTACCTCCGTGAAAGGGAGGTGTCTTAACCACTTGACCAACGGGCCTTGAGAAATAGGAACGGAGAGAGAGGGATTCGAACCCTCGCACCACTTACGCAGTCTAACCCCTTAGCAGAGGGTCCCCTTGAGCCACTTGGGTATCTCTCCAAACTTGGCTCCCCGAACAGGACTCGAACCTGTGACAACTCGATTAACAGTCGAGTGCTCTACCAACTGAGCTATCAGGGAAAATATGGTGGGCCCTAGTGGACTCGAACCACCGACCTCACCCTTATCAGGGGTGCGCTCTAACCAGCTGAGCTAAGGGCCCTAAGCGAAAACATAACCTGCTATGTATGGCAATTTTGTTTTTGCAAATTTAGGGAAAATTGCGCCCTGAAAACTGGATACGAAAGATAGGTTTGCTGAAACCTTATTGCTGCTGTCTGCCGGATGTATGGGTCCAAACAAACGATTTTAGGATAAGCCCTCGACCGATTAGTATTCGTCAGCTCCACACATTGCTGTGCTTCCACCCCGAACCTATCAACCTCGTCGTCTTCAAGGGGTCTTACATACTGGGAAATCTCATCTTGAGGGGGGCTTCACGCTTAGATGCTTTCAGCGCTTATCCCGTCCGTACTTGGCTACCCAGCGGTGCT
>NZ_KZ614144.1:1096201-1747142 GCF_002884445.1 Paenibacillus castaneae | reverse complement strand
GTGTGTAGCCCAGGTCATAAGGGGCATGATGATTTGACGTCATCCCCACCTTCCTCCGGTTTGTCACCGGCAGTCATCCTAGAGTGCCCACCATTATGTGCTGGCAACTAAGATCAAGGGTTGCGCTCGTTGCGGGACTTAACCCAACATCTCACGACACGAGCTGACGACAACCATGCACCACCTGTCTCCTCTGTCCCGAAGGAAAGCCCTATCTCTAGGACGGTCAGAGGGATGTCAAGACCTGGTAAGGTTCTTCGCGTTGCTTCGAATTAAACCACATACTCCACTGCTTGTGCGGGTCCCCGTCAATTCCTTTGAGTTTCAGTCTTGCGACCGTACTCCCCAGGCGGAATGCTTAATGTGTTAACTTCGGCACCAAGGGTATTGAAACCCCTAACACCTAGCATTCATCGTTTACGGCGTGGACTACCAGGGTATCTAATCCTGTTTGCTCCCCACGCTTTCGCGCCTCAGCGTCAGTTACAGCCCAGAAAGTCGCCTTCGCCACTGGTGTTCCTCCACATCTCTACGCATTTCACCGCTACACGTGGAATTCCACTTTCCTCTTCTGTACTCAAGCTTTGCAGTTTCCATTGCGACTCGGGGTTGAGCCCCGAGTTTAAACAACAGACTTACAAGGCCGCCTGCGCGCGCTTTACGCCCAATAATTCCGGACAACGCTTGCCCCCTACGTATTACCGCGGCTGCTGGCACGTAGTTAGCCGGGGCTTTCTTCTCAGGTACCGTCACCTTGAGAGCAGTTACTCTCCCAAGCATTCTTCCCTGGCAACAGAGCTTTACGATCCGAAAACCTTCATCACTCACGCGGCGTTGCTCCGTCAGACTTTCGTCCATTGCGGAAGATTCCCTACTGCTGCCTCCCGTAGGAGTCTGGGCCGTGTCTCAGTCCCAGTGTGGCCGATCACCCTCTCAGGTCGGCTACGCATCGTCGCCTTGGTGAGCCGTTACCTCACCAACTAGCTAATGCGCCGCGGGTCCATCTCTAAGTGATAGATTGCTCCATCTTTCCCGATTCAGTCATGCGACCGTATCGCGTATCCGGTATTAGCATTCGTTTCCGAATGTTATCCCAGTCTTAAAGGCAGGTTACCCACGTGTTACTCACCCGTCCGCCGCTAAGTATCAGAGGTGCAAGCACCTCTTCAACTCCGCTCGACTTGCATGTATTAGGCACGCCGCCAGCGTTCGTCCTGAGCCAGGATCAAACTCTCCAAATTGGTGTTTGACTTGCTCAAAAACTTTTATCGCTTTTTCGCTCATCCCGAAGGATTTGCGAGGCAGTTTGTTACTCGTTGTTCAGTTTTCAAAGAGCAATCTATTCTTTCGTTTGTGTTGCTTGTTTTGCTTGCCGTCCGCGTGTTTCTCTCGGCCGGAATTAGAATATATCATGTTAACGTCTATTTGGTCAAGCGTTTTTTAAAAAAAGTTTTAAAAGTTTTTTAAATGCATCATTTTCTCGTTGATTGCCATTGTTTGTCTGTGCATTTATCGACTAAATAATATTACATCATCTATAAATAATGTTCAATCATATAATAAACTATAACTAAAGGTACACAAAGGAGTCTAACCCCAGTAAAGGAGCAGCCAAATGTCTATAACAGAAATTGAACGTATTCGTGCCATACTGCCAAGACAGTTGGAAAGGAGTCGGCACCAGTGCAGCCTCGGGATGGTTGCTTCATATACCCGAATTATCAAAGTCACCGCCGGAGGCACTTGGTATTCACATTCTGGATGCTCAAGGACAGTCCATTACTGAAGGAGAATCCACTTTGCCGTTCACAATGCAGAGCATTTCCAAAGTATTTACTCTTATTCTAGCTCTAATGGATAACGGAGAAGCTGCGGTTTTTGACAAAGTAGGCATGGAACCGACCGGTGATAACTTTAACTCGATGCTTAAGCTGGAGCTTGTACAACCAGGAATCCCATTCAATCCATTGATTAATGCAGGTGCCATTGCGATTTCATCATTAATAGCGGGTAGCAGCCCTGCTGAAAAATCGGCTCGAGTGCTCGATTTTCTGCGTCTTCTTTCTAATAATGATGCTCTAAATTATGATTTGAATGTATACCGTTCGGAATCGGATACGGCTAATCTCAATCGTTCTATGGCTTATTTCCTTAAAGATAACGGAGTGCTTGAAGGTCAGGTTGAGGATGTCCTTGACGTATATTTCCACCATTGCTCCGTATGTGTGACGTGTGCTGACTTGGCTCAAATGGCACTTGTACTTGCACATAACGGTAAAAATCCAATCACAGGAAAAACGCTCATCCCGCGCCGCTACGTTCAGATTGCCAAAACATTTATGATTACTTGCGGCATGTACAATGCATCCGGTGAATTTGCCATTCAGGTGGGCCTCCCTGCAAAAAGCGGTGTATCCGGTGGAATCCTTACTATGGTCCCAGGCCTTTACGGGATTGGCTTGATTGGTCCAGCCTTAAATCGGAAAGGAAATAGCATCGCGGGGGTAGATCTCCTTCAGTCGTTGTCGCAGAAATTCGATTGGAGCTTGTTCTAAATAAAGCTGATTGTACAAAAGAAAGGAGCCCCAATAAAGGCGGCTCCCCCACTATGTCAGGTGCTGAATGTAAAGCGTGAATATTAATCTACAAGCTTTACACTCTTATTCAATACAAAAAATTGCTCTGCCTTATCGCGATGCTCATCCGTAATTTGTCCGCTTAACGCTTTGTAAGCGAGAAATACTGCTGTAGCATCATCAACAAATCCTACGACCGGCAAGAAATCAGGAATAAGATCAATGGGCAATATCCAATACGCTAATGCGCCAACCGCTGTAGCCTTAGCAGATAAAGGTGTCTTAGGATCAGTCGAACAATAGTAAAGCGTTACGACTTCCTTCGCGAACGGTACCTTTGCAGCATGCCGCTTCACTTTTCCCCAAAAGCCTTCCTCCACATACTTGGCTTGCTTCTCATGATCCCCAATTTTCTCTATCCATTTATTTATATCAATTTCCTTTGATTCCGCCGTAGCAGCTCCAAGCTCGTTATTCTTTGCCATCTCTAGGTCTACCTCTTTCGTGGTTTCACTTCCACAGGCTGAGCATTGTGTTTCCAACTGTTCGTCCATTTCGTTACCGCAATTTGCGCATTTGAGAACAGACATCCTGTCCACCTCCTCATGTACTCTTATTTATACTTTCCATATACCACAATAGTTTCATCTTGCAACATAAATAGCATGAATGGTTATTAAGTTAAATATGTAAAGCTGCCTATAATAACGCAAATGATACTGAAAGCTGCTTGGCTTTCTACATTATTTTTATTAGGCTGTCCGAACCTGCTTCGCTTTATAGGGTCCGTGTTTGAGGATAATTTTCTTCATTTGGCTATTTTCACTAAGAGATACCAAAAAAGCACACAGGCGAAACTCACCCGTGTGCTTCCTCTTCTATATAATGCTATCTCATTTACTTGCTAAGCATACTGCTTGTTGATTGACCGCTAACCATTCCGCTGTAATACCCATTCTGTCTCAGCAGCTGCAAATGTGAGCCTTTCTCGATAATAGCTCCATCTTGGAGCACGACAATTTGATCAGCTTGCTGAATCGTATTGAGCCGATGGGCAATAACAAAGCTCGTACGGCCTTTCATAAGCCGCTGCAGCGCCTCTTGTATTTTAATTTCTGTAACAGTATCAATGCTGCTTGTAGCTTCATCGAGAACCAATATAGTAGGATCAGCCAGTATAGCCCTCGCGATAGCCAATAGTTGTTTCTGTCCTTGACTGATCCCGCTGCCATCCATCTTCAGTATTGCATTATAGCCGTCATGCAGACGCGTAATAAATGAATGGGCATTGGCCAGCTTCGCCGCCTGCTCTACCTCAGCATCGGTCGCATCAAGCTTGCCATAGCGAATATTTTCACGTATCGTCCCCTCGAACAGGAATGGGTCCTGCATAACGAATGCCATATGTGAGCGCAAACTTTCGCGTTTGATCGTTCGGCTGTCATAACCGTCAATCTTGATGCTGCCAGAGCTCGGATCATAAAAACGGCACAGAAGCTGGATGAGTGTTGTCTTGCCCGCTCCAGTTGGGCCAACGAGCGCAATAGTTTCACCCGGCTTCACCTGAAAGCTGACATCTCGAATGGTTGATGCGCGGCTCTCGTATGCAAATGTCACATTCTCAAATACAACAGAGCCTGCCAGCATACTTAGATGGCGAGCAGCAGATTCATCATTCCGCTCCTCCTCCTCACTAAGCACATCAAATACCCGTTCCGCACCGGCTATGGCCGAGAGCAAAGTGTTCCATTGATTAGCCAAATCATTAAGCGGTCTCGTAAATTGCCTGGAGTATTCTGCGAAAATAACGATAACACCTACCGTAATGGCATCATTTAATACAAATATAGCTCCAACTCCTGCGATGATAGCGAAGCTTAAATTGTTCAATGCATTCATAAGCTTCGGTATAAAACCAGATATCGTCTGTGCCCAAAAGCCCGAAACTCGGATCCGCTCATTCCGCTGCTTGAACTCCTCAATAACGGTCTGTTCCTGAGAGAAAGCTTTAACAATGCGCTGACCGGAAAGCGTTTCTTCAATGTAACCATTCAAATCGCCTAAATTACGCTGTTGTGCTTTGAATAATCGACCGGTTTGTTTCGTTATCCATTTCATTCCGAGCAGCATAAGCGGCACAACGATGAATGTAAGCAATGTAAGCATGGGACTAAGCGATAGCATCACTGCTACCGTGCCTATTAGTAGAAGGGCGCTTGAGAATACTTGAATAACCGAGCTGTTTAACGAAGCACTTACGTTCTCTATATCATTCGTCACTCGGCTCATTAGCTCCCCATGCTGACGCTTGCTGAAGTAAGGGATGGGCAGTCTATGCAAATGTTCAAACAATTGGACGCGCATGCGATAAACCGTTTTCTGTGATATCGTAATCATCCAAATGCTTTGCAGCCACATCGTAACGGAATAAAGAGCATACGAGGCAGCCATTGCAACCAGAAAAACGACGAACCCGCTGTCTTTATTCATAATAAATCGATCGATTGCGGTTCCCGCCAAATAAGGACCTAGCAGAGACAATGCCGAGCTTAAAATAACCATAACGACAACCGCGGCGAGCCTGCTTTTGTATTCGGTTAAGTACCCCCACATTTGCTTTAAGGTGCGAGATGCATTCTGGGCTCTTGGTTTTTTCTTCGACGTTCCTGCGGCAGCTTTGCTTTGCCCTGGTTGTTCTATGACTCTTTCAGGCTTTGGATATTGAAAGGGATCCTTTAATTGCTTAAGCATGGGATATACCTTCCTTTCCAAACTGCGATTCATAGATTCTAAGATATAAGCTTGATTCCTTAATAAGTAATTCATGAGTGCCCTGAGCAATCAGTTCACCCTCATCAAGCAATAAAATTTGATCCGCTCCTGCAGTTGAGCTAATCTTTTGTGTAATAAGAAGCGTCGTGCAGTTCATATGCTTCAGTCCACTCAATAACGCCGCTTCGGTCTTCACATCAAGAGCGCTCGTGCTGTCATCCAGCAGTAAAATAATAGGCTTTCGCACAAGTGCCCGTGCTATGGTCAACCTCTGCTTCTGACCACCAGATAAATTAACGCCTTTTTGGCCTACGATAGTATTGTACTGTTCAGGGAGCTTCATAATCGTCTCATGAATTTGAGCCAGCTTTGCAGCTTCAATAATTTCTTCGAGGCTGGCGTCTTCCTTGCCCCAACGAATATTTTGCTCCACACTGCCTGTGAACAGCATAATATCTTGCGGCACATATCCGATTTGCTTGCGCAGCTGTTCCAGTTTCAATTGTCGATTATCTATTCCATCAATTGTTATCGTTCCACCCTGCACGTCATAAAGCCTTGGAATTAGCTGAACAAGCGATGACTTGCCTGAACCGGTTGCACCCATAATGGCAATAGTTTGACCCGACTTCGCTTCGAATGAAATATTTCTCAAAACCGACTGCTCTGAATCTGGATATTGAAAGGAAACATTCTCAAATGAAATAGAGCCCTGTCTAAGTTTTACAACTGCATGGCTGTCTATCGAATCCTTAAGATCGATCTCGGTTATTAGAACCTCCTCAATCCGCTGCGCTGATGCACGAGCTCGTGAGAAGTTGACAACAATCATCGACATAATTGAAAGGGCTGCTGTCGTTCTTGTCGCGTAGTTAACAATAGCGACCACTTCTCCAACCGTTGCACCGCTGTTATCAAGCTCGATTCGGCCGAACCACAAAACCGCCATCACGCTAGCGTTCATAACTAGCAATACAATGGGCATCGTCGTCTCCGTTAAACGAAGCGCCGACACTGTTCGATTCATAAGCATTTCACTTGAATGGGCGAAGCGCTTGGATTCATGTTTCATCCGAACAAATACTCTAATGATTCGCATTCCTATCAGATTTTGCTGCATAACGCTATTCACTTGATCAAGCTGCTGCTGAACGGAACGAAATAACCCCTCTCCCTTCTTCAGCACCCAGAGCAGGAACACGGCTAGAAAAGGTACTGCCGCTGCAAGGCACAAAGCAAGCTTAGGTTGAACAATAAATGCCATAACGATGCTGCCAATAACCAGCAGTGGAGCCCGCAGCATTATTCGAAGGCTCATGAACACCGTGTTTTGCAGCTGCATAACGTCATTGGTTAGTCTTGTAATCAGTGAAGATTCCGGGAAACGATTGAAATTGGCGAATGAGAACGCTTGAATTTTGTCGTAGAGCCGCTCTCTTAAATCAAAGCCGAAGCTTTGGCTCACATGAGAGGCAAAGAAGGAGCTTAATATTCCTACTGTGAAGGCGACAATGGAGCATCCAATAAGGACACCGCCCCAATTCAGCACAGTCGATAAATCATTATGACCGATACCGTAATCAATAATTCTTGAAATGATATAGGGCTGAAGCAATTCTACTATCAGCTCGACCAGCATCAGCAACAGCGCAATCACGGCAGCAAAACGATATTTTTTCAGAAAAGAAAATATAGTCAGCATCTTCGATCCTCCAAGTAGAGTAGGTCTTGTTTCTATCGCTACTAGGCGCGAATATACTTATTATATAGGTTTGGAATAAAAATGGCATTTATTTATAATTACAAAGATTTATATGCGAGTCTGTATGTGGGGAATGAGTTGTTTTTCGAAAAAATATGCATTTTCTTATACGCCTCTTATATCCTCATAGTATACTCGGAACATAATGTCATGATTGTAATTGCCGAAGCCCTTGCCATACAAGGTTAGCCCGCCAACATGAGTCGCATCTTCCTTTACCCCGATCCGAAACGTCCAATAATTGCGATCAAGACCGATTTCCCCAATCCCAACCGATGACATATGTTGACCATCTATCAATGTTCCGTCCTCTTGTATCCGGATGACCTTTAATAATCCATACTGATTAATTCGATCCTGCCACCATGCCGGAGAGAATCTCCCTCTTACATCCCCATAATCTCCAGGACTTGTCCACATGCCGATTTCCTGCCCATTTAATGAAAAAGAAATATCTGACGGCCAGTTTTCATTCACCCCGGGTGCTTCCGAGCCAAGCTCCATCGTGATTTCAAGCGCAATTGGACGTTGTCCAGTTAATAAATAATTCGGAACCTTGTATTCAACATAGCCTTTGCCAAACCATAGGATGCCAGCATTCATCCGATCCGGTTCTAGAAAGAAACGCGGATCATCGAACTGCCCGATCATTTTGTCAACTGTAGCAATCCCGCAGGTCGGAGTAATTTCAAATTGTGTAAAATGTCCGACCGGTATGCTAACTTCATGCACTTTCTTCACATCCATCAGAGGATCAGGCAGCTCAATTGAAATAGATCGTTCCGCGAGTGTGCAAATTTTATGTGTGCCTCCTTGCTTGCGAACCATTTTGGTTTGAACGATTCCTGCCTTCTCCAGCTTCCGAATATGCATCGTTACGATTGCACTGCTCAATCCAAGCGATTCTGCAAGCTCCTTTACATTCATAAAATCGGAAGCAAGCAAATTAATAATCGATAATCTAACCGGGCTGGCCAATGCTTCATATAAAGGCAGCCAGGCTTCGTCTGTATTTGCGTGAATCATCCCATTTCCCCTTCCTGCTTTTGTTTGCGGCTATTATATAACAATAGAAGGGCATCCCAAGAGCTGCATTCGCAGCTTTCGGATACCCTCGATTTGCTTGTATATGATTATAGCTTAATACGGATAACGTTCCATGATGCTTTGCCAAGAGTTGCTTCAATTTTACCAGAATCGCTAATTGCAGCATTCCCTGCTGTATGCGGAGTTACACGGTTAGGAGCTTCTGCGGTGTTCGTCATTTGCAGATCCTCATGCTCAAGCACGATATGCTCTATGATTTGGAAGGAACCGAAGCTGCGAAGATCGATTTCAAAAGGCAGCGCTTCTTTAATGTTGCGGTTGACTGCGAAGATCGTTACCTCTTCCTTCTCTTCGTTATGAACAGCTACCGCCTCAAGATAAGGCACATCCGTGAAATCCTTCGAGTCATATTTCGGCGACTTAACAAGCGGTACGAGCACCGTTCCCCGGCCAAAAATACTTGCATGCATGTATGGGAAATAAATCGTTTGCTTCCACGCAGGACCGCCATTTTGCGTCATGATCGGAGCAATTACGTTAACAAGCTGCGCAATACATGCCATTTTCACTCGGTCTGCACGCTTCAGCATACTAATAAGCATACATCCTACGACGAGAGCATCCTCATGGTTATAAACGTCCTCCAGCTGCGGCGGAGCGATTTGCCAAGGATCCAGCTTTTTATCATGCTCATTTGAATGATACCATACGTTCCATTCATCAAAGGAAAGATTAATTTTTTTCTTGCTGCGTTTTTTCGCTTGAATGTAATCACATGTTGAAATGACACTGTTGATAAAGGAGTCCATACCCATAGACTGCGCAAGAAAATTCATCGTGTCCTTCTGCGAATTACCGTAATACTGATGAATGGAAATATAATCAACCGTATCGTATGACAAATCCAATACAGTTGCCTCCCATTCTGGAAATGTCGGCATACCGTTACCGGAGCTTCCGCAAGCTACAAGCTCAATCGACGGATCGACCCAGCGCATCGCTTTGCCCGTTTCGTTAGCCAGACGGCCGTATTCCACTGCGGTTTTGTGTCCGATCTGCCATGGACCATCCATCTCATTGCCTAAGCACCAAGTTTTTATATTGTGGGGTTCCTTGTAGCCATGCTCGGCACGAAGATCACTCCAATAGGAGCCGGATGCATGGTTCGAATATTCAATTAGATTACGAGCATCGTCAATGCCGCGAGTTCCTAAATTAACCGCCATCATCGCTTCTGTATTAGCTTTCTTGCACCAGTCCATAAACTCATTAAAGCCAACCCAGTTTGGTTCAATCGTTCTCCAAGCCAGTTCAAGCCTGCTAGGACGCTTATCTACAGGACCAACGCCATCCTCCCAATTGTAACCGGATACAAAATTGCCTCCCGGATAACGAACAATCGGAACATCAAGCGCTTTGACAAGCTCAAGCACATCCGTACGAAAGCCCTTATCATCTGCTTCTGGATGATCAGCTTCATAAATACCACCGTACACCGCACGTCCAAGATGCTCAATGAAAGAACCATATATCCTTTTGTCGACTTCCCCGATTTGAAAATCCTTATCTACGGTCATAGATGCCTTGCTTGCCATGTGCATTCACCCCATTATCAAATTAACAAAACTATTAATAAATTGCTTATTTATTAATAATAGTATCTATAAATAATATTAAACTACAGCTTCGTAATTAATTCAAGCCTTAATTTTACCACCATTGAATTAATGAATATATTAATTCATGGGTGGTAGTAAGGAAGCTCTGCACGGATATGATCTGAAGGTTATAGTTCCTTCGGTAAAGTAGTTCAAAATCCCTATTAAATAATGAATGTTCTCTTGAGTTAGTCCTCCTTTTCGACTACTATGGAACTATAAGGTAATTCAAGTTTTAGATAACGGCAGGAGTTGAGTACATGAGCAGCCATGCACGCTCACTAGAAGATGCAGCCGAGCATATCATTGACACCCTGAAGCATTTCCTTAAGGTGAATACATTGTTTATCGCAACAAATGACGGCTTTGCCAATCGAATAATTCGAGCATTTAACCGTCACGAGCAACTGATACAAAATCAAGCTCATACTCCCATGCCGCTAAGCTTCTGCAGTCTCGTTTTTTCACAATCGGACTCTGTGCTTATTATTCCCAATACGCTTGAAGATGCTAGAACGGCAGCTTTGCCAATCGCAGAGCAGCTTGGCGTATGTTCATTTGTTGGAGCAGCTGTAAGAACGTCTGATAATCAGACTTGTGCTGCGATTTGCATGCTGGACCGCGAGCCCATTCATCTAGATGAAAGACAAATTGCATTTATTGAATCTTTGTCTTCCTTTCTCGGCTACATCATTGAGCTCGAAAATGCGAGCGTAACCGATAGTTTGACAGGATTATTTAATCGCCGTTATTTGTCCCATATATATAATCATGAATCGGACAAGCAGTTTAGCGTAATGTTCATTGATATCGACGATTTCAAGGATGTGAACGATTCGTTCGGCCATGATTTTGGCGATCTCCTTCTACTGGAAATATCCGCAAGGCTCAGACAAAGCGTTCGAAAAACAGACATCCTCGTAAGATACGGAGGCGATGAATTTCTCATTTGCTTTCAACACTTAGTGGATAATCACGACATCACGGTTGTTGCAGACAAAATTAAGGCTTCCATTAAACAGCCGTTTACGATTAACGGACAGCTCATTCACATTTCCGCCAGCATTGGCATAAGCGCCACTCCCGGCAAAGGCTCCAACCTAAAGAAGCTTATAAGCGATGCCGACCAAGCAATGTACGGCATTAAACAGAATGAAAAGAACCCATAACGGGTTCTTTTCATTTTGTACGCAAATTTAGTGTGAAATAATGCAAATATAAGTTAGTACTTCAGCACCTACTGTACGCTATAACACTACCCTCTCTCCACCCCATGACCTTGCACATCCGTCATAACCTTGGCCAACCAAACATACAATGGTATGAATCGTATTTTCGAATGCGGAGGGATGACGGATGAACCAAGATGAGATTCGCGCACTGGAGCGATCCATCGATGAAATAACGGAAATTGCGCAGGGCTTTGGGCTTGATTTTTATCAAATGCGATATGAGATTTGTCCTGCAGATATTATTTACACATTCGGTGCATACGGTATGCCGACAAGGTTCAGCCACTGGAGCTTCGGAAAAACGTTTAATAAAATGAAGATGCAATATGACTTTGGCCTGAGCAAAATCTACGAGCTTGTTATCAACTCTAATCCCTGCTACGCCTTTCTTCTGGACGGAAACTCCTTAATCCAAAATAAACTCATTGTCGCCCACGTGCTCGCGCACTGCGATTTCTTCAAAAACAATGCCCGCTTCGGCGTGACGAATCGCAATATGGTTGAAAGCATGTCTGCTACCGCTGATCGCGTCCATCAATATGAAATGGAATACGGCACCGAAGCTGTTGAGAAATTTATTGATGCCGTTCTCGCTATTCAGGAGCATGTCGATCCAACGCTCATTAAGCCATACCAGCTGGATAAGAAACGGTACATTGAAATGGTGCAAAAAGATAGCGAGCGCTCCGAATGGAATATCCCTTCAACCCAGTACGATGATTTATGGAATTTAGATCCTGACAGGACGGCTGCTGCAGCTTCTGCTGCCGATTCACAAGCGACAGATGCCAAACGGTTCCCGCCGCGGCCGGAGAAAGATGTCGTTTGGTTTATTGAGGAGTATTCGCCTACACTGGAGGACTGGCAGCGAGATATTATGTCCATGCTCCGCGACGAAATGCTCTATTTCTGGCCGCAAATCGAGACAAAAATCATGAACGAAGGCTGGGCTTCGTATTGGCATCAGCGCATCATTCGTGAGCTTGATCTTACTAGTGAGGAGACTATTGAATTCTCTAAACTGAACTCCTCAGTCGTGCAGCCTTCAAGGCACACCTTAAACCCCTATTATTTGGGCCTGAAAATTTTCGAGGATATCGAGCGCCGTTTCGATAAACCAACGAAAGAGGAACAGGCGCGCTTCGGACGTGTGCCCGGTAAAGGAAGAGAGAAGATGTTCGAGGTTCGCGAGCTGGATTCCGATATTTCATTCATCCGCAACTACCTGACGAAGGATCTGGTTAATGACCTTGATCTTTATATTTTCGAGAAAAAAGGACCTGAGTGGAAAATTACCGATAAGTCATGGGAGAACATTCGCGATCAGCTAGTTTATTCTAAAGTAAATGGCGGGTTTCCTAGTTTGATGGTGAAGGATGGAGATTTCAATCGCGTAGGCGAGCTTTATTTAATACATGAATACGAAGGTATGGAGCTGGATCTCAAATACGTCGAGCGTACGTTGCCTTATGTTGTACAGCTTTGGGGGAAAAATGTTCATCTAGAGACATTTGTAGAGGATAAAAAGATCGTGTTCAGCTGCGATGGGAAGAAGACGAGTAGGAAGTTTGTTTAATTTATAAGGAGGTTGCTTCTTAACTCTTCAATGAAGAACTATCATACATGAAGCTATACAAAAGGAACCCGATATAATTCGATCGGGTTCCTTTTGTTCGTAAAACAAGTGACTATCATTACAAAGATAATCTTCGTTTCGTTTCAACCTATAATCAAACAAAAGTCAAACATAGTCATATTATTTTATCTCAGAAATTCTTTCATATAAGAAATCCACGACATGTTTGACTTCCATTTGGCCGCTAACGCCATGCTTCAAGGCTCCCAGCTTCATCTGCAGTAGGCAGCCCGGATTGCTGGTGAGAAGATAGCTGGCCCCCGTTCGGTTTGCATGCTCCATCTTATGCTCGAGAATTTGACCTGCCATCTCGGGTTGAGTCACGTTATAGATACCTGCAGAGCCACAACAACGGTCTGCTTCTTTCATCTCCACGAAATTGACATTGGCTACTTGTTTCATAAGCTGCCTAGGAGCATTCGAACTCTTCATCACGTTGCGTAGATGACAGGAATCCTGGTAGGTGACCATCACCGGCTCATTAGCGCACGCATTCCGTTCGGCGAACGCCGGAATTCTTCCATGTTCGAACAACAGCATACTTACGTCTATCACTTGAGAAGCAAACCACTCAGCAAGCTCGCGATATTCGGAATCTTCATGCAGCAAATGATCGTATTCCACGAGCAAAGCACCGCAACCGCCAGCATTAGAGACGATATAGTCGATCTCCGCGTCTTTGAACACTTGCACATTCGTGCGAGCAAGATCTTTTGCCCGCTCCATCTCACCGCTGTGTGCGTGAAGTGCCCCGCAGCATACTTGCTCAGTCGGAATGACTACCTCGAAACCAGCTTCGGACAGCAGCTTTACTGTATTGACATTCGTTTCCGAGAACAAAACATCCATGATACAACCCCGAAATAAAGCGACTCTGGCAATTGTTTCCCCTTTGGCTGGATAGACGGTGCCTAACTGTTCAACAACGCCTTTGGCGGTCGCGTCCGGCAAGATTTGTTCCATCTCGCGCATATAGGCCGGAAACAACTGCATCATGCCGCTTCCTCTGACTAGCTTTCGCAAACCTGACTTTTGATAAATCGAAAGCGATCTCCCTAGCCATTTTAGCCTTCCACGGTGTGGAAAGACACCATCGAAGAAAACCTTGCGAAGTCCTTTAACAGGAACACTGTGGACATCATGATCCTCGATCGCATCTCGAGCTTGCTCAATCAATTGTCCGTATTTAACATCAGCCGGGCAAGCCGGCTCGCAAGCTCTGCAGCCGAGGCAGTGGTTCATTTGATCCTGGAACGCCTGATCCGGATCCATAATACCGTCGGCGACCGCTTTCATCAGCGCGATTCGCCCCCGAGGAGATTCCTGCTCGAGACCCGTTTCCTTAAAGGTAGGACAAGCAGGCAAACAAAATCCACATCGCATACAGTTCGTTAATTGATCATAGTCGAGCTTCAATTGCAGCGTCTTGGACATTGGATTGCTGAGTGCAATTGCCGGTTTATTCTGGATTGATCTCTCTGCATTCCCATTAGCCACGTGTAATCACCACTCTTTTTCTAGTCTCTTTAGCAAACATCTTGCCTGGATTCAGTAAGTTATGCGGGTCGAAGGCTTGTTTGATGCCACGCATCACTTCAATGCCTGTCTTTCCGATTTTCCATTCCAGGAATGGAGCTTTGACCAACCCGACACCGTGTTCTCCGGTTATGGTCCCTCCCAGTTCGATCGCCGCCTCAAAAATCTCTTCAAATGCCTGCTCTACGCGATGCACTTCATCATGATCCCTTGCATCTGTAGTTGCCGTAGGATGAAGATTTCCATCCCCCGCGTGTCCGAATGTGGCGATTGAAACATTGTACTTACGAGCAATTTCATTAATACGCAGTACCATATCAGCGATTTTGGACCGTGGAACCGTTGCATCCTCCAAGATGGTCGTTGGACGAAGCCGTGCGAGCGCAGTAAAAGCACTTCGCCGTGCTGTTAACAACTTCTCTGCATGCTCTCTACTCTCCGCCACCTCCACTCTATCTGCACTCTCCGCTTCGCAGATTTCTCGAATACGCTCAATATCACGTTCTACAGCTTCCAAGTCGCCGTCCTGTTCGATCAGAAGAATCGCCTCCATATCACGTGGAAGGCCCAGCTTGGCAAAATCGTCTACGACCCGAATCGTTGGATTATCCATAAATTCAAGAGTTGCAGGGATAATCTTGGCTTCAATAATTCGAGATACCGTTCTAGCAGCCCCGTAGAGATCTTTATACATAGCAAGCATTGTTTTCTTACTCTTCGGAGGCGGTACCAGCTTCAAGGTTGCCTCGGTAATAATCGCGAGCGTACCCTCGGAGCCTACTAACAGTTTGGTTAGATCATAGCCCGCGACATCCTTCATCAGCTTCCCGCCAGTCCGAATAATTTCACCGCTTGCCAAAACGGCTTCAAGACCAATTACATAATCCTTTGTCGTGCCATATTTCAAACCGCGAAGTCCCCCTGAGCACTCGGCGATATTGCCGCCTATCGTCGATATTCGCATACTGCTGGGATCCGGCGGATAAAAAAGTCCAAGCGATTCGATATGTGTGATAAATTCCGCCGTTATGATCCCCGGTTGTACCGTTGCCGTTAAATTTTCCAAATCGACTTCTAAAATTTGATTCATACGATGCATCACCATCACGACCCCGCCATGGACGGGAACTGTGCCGCCACATAGATTAGAACCAGAGCCGCGAGATACAACCGGTACGCTGTAGAATGCTAAGTTTTTCATGATTTCCGCTACCTGATATGTATCCTTTGGATAAATCACGCCGTCAGGGAGGCTTTGAAGCATAGGTGTCCCATCATAAGAATGTGCAACCAATGCCTCTTTATCGTCCCTAAAGTTTTCCTCTCCGACAATTTGGCGAAGCTTGCGAGTTAAAACCCGATCCAGCACGGTGACTTCACTCCCTCTATTCGATATAAGTCAGGTCATCTGATGTGTTACTCGTCAGGTCGTCAGATGACTTTTCTCAGATTATATGCTAATCTTATTACGTTGTATAGTCCTTTTATTATGTCGTGTTCACTTTTAATCAATGGAGGCTTCAATGAAAATAAATACCCAAAAAGGCCATGAGCTGGTCGCTAACCACATTTTACTCAAGATTCAGGATAGAGAATGGCAACCTGGAGAACGGATCCCATCGGTCGTCGAATTGGCCGAGCTTTACGGTGTAGGACGTTCTACTATTAGAGAGGCAGTGAGCGCGCTTAAAGCAATGGGGTGGCTAGATGTTCGACAAGGAGGAGGAACTTTTGTAAAATCGGTGCTTCCAACAGATGTCAAACATGATGCAACTCATTTATTTACTGACGCCGATTCATTAATCGAGCTCCTTGAAGTCCGTATGGCGTTGGAAATTAGAGCTGCATCTCTTGCTGCCGAAAGACGCATCTCCACAGATTTGCTTCGATTAAGAGAACTAATTGCTGAAATGGAGATTGGACTTGAACGTAATGATACGTCAGAGGGCGAACGTGCCGATGTTGAGTTTCACATGGCTATAGTGAGAGCTTCCGGGAATTCCCTGCTGATTCAGCTGATGGAATCAATGTCTGATCGGTTTAACGAGTCCATCCGTCAAACCAGGGAACTTTGGTTTTATAGTGAGAAGGCATCAGCTTCTCGCTTGCTTCACGAGCATCAAATGATATATGAAGCCATTGAGCAACAGGATAAGAAATTAGCTGAGAGCTTAATTACTGACCACTTATCCAAAGTTGAGCAGGTACTCCGGGAGGCTTTAAAAGCCTAATGTATATGCTCAGCTTGTATAATAAATCTCTTTGATAAAAATATCATTCTTGCAGGCATAGCTTTACTTATCGGTTTATGGAGCCGCAGGCTGCACCTGTCTGGCTCCTTTTCCCCCTTGAATCACACGCCTTCGACAAGCTCGATGCCTGCTTCCGCACACGCTTCACACAACTCAACTGCGGGAAGCTTGTCCGTAATGACGCGGTGTACTTGCCCAAGATCGGCAAAGGAGATAAAATCCTTAGCGCCGAATTTCGTATGGTCCATCAGTACATTGACTTCCGAGGCTTGGCGTATGGCCGTTTTTTTGATTTCCGCTTCATACATATTGGAATTGCTGAAGCCATGCTCGGCAGACAATCCGGTCGTTCCCAGGAACACTCGGGTATAAGCCATTGATCCGATCATATTTTCGGCAAATGGCCCGATTACTGTCGAGGTCGCCTCCAAAATCATGCCCCCGGACAAAATCGTCGGTATCCGCTTCTCCTGCAGCTCATTCGCGACGTTAAGTGCATTCGTGACGACCGTAATCGCAAAGCCCGGCTTGAGCGCGCGTACCACCTCAATCGTCGTTGTTCCCCCATCGATAAAGATGTATTCTCCAGCTTGAATGAGCGCTGACGCCGTACGGCCAATACTTGCCTTCTCATCCGCCATAAGCCCAGTTCGATCCTTCAGGGCGATATCCTTGCCGAGCAAAATCGCACCGCCGAACGTCCTTCGCAAAATGCCCGCCTGCTCCAGCTTCTCCAAATCCCGGCGAATCGTCATTTCCGTCACCGCGAACATCGTTTTCATATTATTCATACGGATTTCTCCGTGTATCTCGAGCTGCTCCTTTATCCGTTGCTGCCGATCGTTTAAGCTGGTAGGCATGCTTCGCCACTCCCATTACTATATTTCATTTACGTCTCCTTATTATTGCAATGGTTCAGCCAATGTTCAACTCCCAATTGTACCGAACGGACTGTCCCGGCTGCAAAATAAGCAAACGGCGCTGCTGCGATTCTTCCGCAATACCCTCTACCAAGCCGTTCGACGGCTCAATGCCGAGTACGTAGGTGCCTGCGCCCGCCATTTTCCACTGCACCAAATGAGGAAGCGTATCCGTAGACCAGCTTAACGCTGCGGTCAAAGGAATGGTTCGATTACCTGCTTGTGGAAAATGCGGCTGAAATAGCTTAACCTCCGCCTGCACAGTCGGCTCCAGCCTATGATAATAGACGCGCTCCTGAAAACCCGCCTCTGGTTCCTGCCACCGATCATAGTCTGCATATGACGCAGCAGCATCTCTTGGTGTAACCGAACCGGCAGGAAACTGGATCGTTGACTCTGGAGACAGGAGCGGATAACCAAAATTAAAATGGTAAAGCATCATATGAGGCGCAGGCTCGCTGCCTGCATTTCCCACAAGGTCGGTCACTGTTATTTTGTTCTCTCCAAGGCGTGAGCGAATTTCGCGGTGCATACGCAAATGGCCGCCAAATAATGCGGTTTCCTCGACGGTGCCTCGGATCACCATCTCATATTCATCTCCCTGCCATTCTCCCTCGGCACATACCTGGCGAGCCGGCAGATGGTGAACGCGTCCGTGCAGCCCATAGCTTTTGCCTTCATACGTAGAAGGTGCACCGATATTTATCAAACCACAGGTCATCATGAGACCGCCGGAGGCCGTTCGCAGCCAGCCTGCTCCCTCCGGCTCGTAATACATCGGATGAACGTCGCCTCCAGCAGACTGCCAGCTAATAGGGACGCCGCCAAATTCAGCCAATGAGAAATCAAGGCCTTTGGTCGGGGTGACGGTATACGCTAGCCCTGCACCTGTCCTCACTTGAATAAATTCCATGCCGCGCTCCGGCCCCTCATCCCCCAAATAGCGCCGGATGCCGCCGATTTGCTCGATGCGTCCCACATGCGCAGTCAGTTCCTTGCGCGTCCAGTGCCGGCCATATAAATACATCGATTATTCCTCTATGACAACAGGCATACGCCGGATGTTCGGGTCCGTGAAAATATCAAACTCATCGCGGCTTGTGCTGGAGAACTCCGACACGACCGCTCCCTCGCTCCCAGCTTGGAACCAGTGCAGCGTCTCCGGCGGAATCGTATGCTGTTGTCCGGGAAGCAGCACGATTTCATGGAATACGGTGTAATGCGATTGGCTTCTCGGCGGTATGATTGCTTCAATAGTGTCAGATTGCTCGCCCTCCACATAAAGCAGCACTTTGCCTGCCCGGCAGCGGAACGTTTCCATTTTGCCGGGCAAATCGCCTACCACTGGATGCTTATGCTCCGGACAAGTCTGACCGGGAAACAACACAAGCTCCTTCGCACAATAACGGTCCGTATTAATATAAGTCACAAGCTGAAGCCCCTGCGTCTCCAAATCATTGAGTCCAAAGGATGCTACTTCAAGCTGTTCGCGCTCTTCTGGCGACAACACGATTCCTGCAACCTGAAGCAGCTGAGCCGCGCGCGTTTGAGCGGCCTTAACCTGACTGCGGGTGATCATAGCTTTTTCGTCCCCTTTACCGATTCATTTGTCATCTCAAGATCCCGTGTCCCCTGCCACACCGCTGCGTTCATTTGTAATTGAATGCGAGCTTCTGCAAAAGATGGATTTGGCGGATACGCTTCCCACCCTGCTGCAATGCGTGCTTGCACATCAGCCCAACTTGGGATTCCGCTTACAGCATCCGGCCTCTCGACATTGCACGCGCCGGTGCCCACCGCGCCAAGCAGTGTCTCCTCCGGCTGCAAGCCTTGCAGGAAACCGGAGAGAAAGCCGGCAATTGTGCAATCGCCCGCGCCAGTCGTACCTGCTACCTCCACCTTAAAGCATGGAGCGTACAGCTCACGGTTAAGCCAGCCTGCTGCATCGTCTCCAAGGCCGCAGCGGCCGGTATTCTCAAGCCGTGCTGCTTCACTTGTCGTGCGCAAATACAAACCATGCTCGCCGAGCTTGAACACAACGATAGCCGCTCCCATAGCAAGCAGCTCTGAAGAGAGCTCCGCAAGCAAGGAAGCCTCCACATGCTCAATCAGCTGCTCACTGCCATGACTTTCTTTCATCGCCTCATAAGTCTCTCTTCTAAGCATATACAAAATTTCTTCGATGCTGGGCAGGAACAAATCCACATAAGGAAGCACTTCCGCTAGCAGCCGCTGCCAGTCAATCTGCCCCGCCTTCGCATCCGGGTCCGGCTTCGCCATGTCCATGGACGTGGTGGCGCCTGCTTCCTTCGCCTTTTGCATCAGGCGGCTTAGCTCAGCGCCATTGTGCTCATACATGCGCCGCATGAGCGGCGGATAGCCGAAATGAAACAGCCCCGCCTCCTGTAGTGCTTCTTCTGTTATATCCTCCGCTTGAAACGTATCATTGGCTCCTGTGCAATGAAGGAACATCCGATCTACGTGAGGCGGGTTAATGACAATCGAATAGGAGCTAGGCTCCCCATCCGCTACGATCATGCCTTCGGCAAGCGATTCATGCTGTTTTTTTAAAATCGAGAGAATGGCCTCGCCAAAAAAATCATTGCCTACCTTGCCCATCAGCTGTACAGGAATGCCTAGCCGATGCAAAGCCAGCCCTGTATTGGCAACCGCGCCCCCGGTGGAAAGGGCTGCCTCTCCGATATTGAGCAATTTGCCCGGCACCATTTGGAACGGCCCGCCCTGTATGGAAGGAATAATGTCCAGACAGATATGGCCGCCTACGATGACAGGATAAGAAGCCGCTCGTTTTGCCAACTTAGTTCCCCCATTGAATTGGAATGGTCTTGCCGGATCGGTTCGATTCCAATGCTGCTGTGAATACGCGGTGGCTTCCCTCTGACTCTTCCGGCGTTGCGCAGCGGAACGGCTGCGCCATTCCTTCTGCTCCGTTCGCCACCTCATCGCAAAAGGCTGCCCACATTTGAAGAATCGAATCGGAAAAGCCAAATTCAAAGATTGAGCCCGTAATCGTGCCATAAGCCGATTGGTAAGGCGCATCCATCACATGCCACGCTTGGCTTCCGCCGGGCTCATAAGGCAGCCAGGCTAACTGCTTCGGATTTTTTGTCGAAAACTCGGCGGATAATTGTGTCCCCTGGATTCGTATAAACCATGTATTGGCATGGCCGGGCGCAATTCGTTTCGTGGAAAGCACCATCGGAAACTGCTGCTCCTCCGTCTTTACCTCACATGCCAAAATCGCATTGTCCCACGTCTCGCAAGGCGACATGCCGCCTTTGCCATCTGGCCGCTCTTCCACGACCTTACTTAGCAGCGCTCTAACATTTTGCGGCTGCCAGCCGAAGCGAAGCGGCAGATGGAGCACATGCATGCCCAAATCGCCCATACAACCATATTCGCCATTCGTTGCAATTCTCCGCTTCCAGTTGATTGGCTTTAGCGGGTCGAGGTCACTGGAATGCCAGAAACCGGCTTCCACTTCTATGATTTTGCCAAACTTGCCTTCGGTTACCCACTTAGACAGCTGAAGGGCACCCGGATAGAAAGGAAACTCCGAAGAGCAGCGCACGATGACATTCGGATGCGCTTTCATTTCCTTGCGGATGAGCACATTCGCTTCTTGATCAATACCAAACGGCTTCTCCCCGAGCAGATGCTTGCCCGCCCGAATGATATCCGTATACAGCTGGGCATGCAGGTTATGGGGAACAGCGCAATAAACGGCATCCACGTCCGGGTCAGCCAGAAGCTGCTTATAATCCTGATACGTGCGCTTAATGGTCGGCACCGCTTGTTCAAACCAGGTAGTTGCCGCGGGGTTAGCATCGCATACAGCTGTGATAACCGGAGCGAAATCCACATCCGTCAAATGGCACCAGCGCGCTGCCGCGCTGGCGAATTCTTTGCCCATCAGGCCGCAGCCAATGACGCCGAAACGAATTTCTTTTTTAGACATGAGCTCCACCCTCTCCATTCAAAACCGCAAGTGCCGTCTCCGCGCTGTCTCCTTTATGCACAATGCCCATAAGTGCCTGCGTCATGCGCTCCGGATCGGGATGCTGAATAACATTGCGTCCGTATACGATGCCTGCTGCGCCCTGCTCCATTAATTTCACCGTACGGTTAACGATCTCCTCGTCCGATGCCCGACCGCCGCCGCGTACCAGAACAGGAATGCCCGAAGCGACCTCGATAACCCGATGATATTGTTCGATTTGATCACAAGGATCGGCTTTGATGACATCCGCACCAAGTTCAACCGCTTGACGGACCAGTGGCATGATTTTTTGAATGTCGCCGTCGACCATATAACCGCCCTTTTGCTCGTTAGGCAGCATGACAAGCGGCTCCACCATCAGAACCATGCCAAACCGCTCGCATTCGGTTTTCAGCTTTGAGATGTTTTTGACACATTGATAATGCAAATCCGGCTGGTTCGGGAGCAGCAGCAGGTTTACACATACGGCTACCGCATCTAAGCGAACCGCATGCTCGATCGCGTGATCAACTACCTCGCTGAACAAATATTCCGGCAGCTTGGAGCCGTAAATATTCGCAGCGTCTGTTCGAAGCACAAGACCTGGCTTGTGCTTGCCCGGTATATTTTGCAAATGTCTGGCTTGGCCAAGGCTAAGCTGGATACAATCCGGATTGGCCCGTACGACGGTTTCAACAGCTTCCTTCATATTCTCGATCGATGCCAAAAAAGAAAATTCGTTAAAAAAACCGTGATCAATCGCTACGTCAAAGCATTTGCCTTCCTCGCTGAACATCCTCTTCAACCTTGCCTCTGCTGACATTTGGCTTCACCCTTTATTGTTATTTACAAACATCTTATGTTCGTTTATAACATTATTATAAAATGGCGATAGTCATCTGTCTAGCAAAAATTGTAAGTGAAGAAAATATGGCTGCAAGGATAAGGCATCTTTCCATTTGGAGGTGATGTGCGTATGGATCCACTTATCTGCGTTCCCCTAGACTGGAAAGAAGCTCTTCCTAAGCAGAGAGGCTGACCATCCAGGCAAGTGGCCTAGCTCGACAACCTTCTCTCCCCCAATTTAGTTTTACTGGACGCCAGCTCTAGTCTGCTGGCCAAGCGCTTCTGTGAGGAGCAGCAAGGTCAAGCCTTGACCATACAAGGTGGGGAACACGGGAACCTCGTTGTATGCTTCCAGACTTGCAAGCACGGGGGTGCCCCCCGATACTCCTGCGACTACGCCGCGTTCATTAATCTGCCGCAATAAACCCTCTAATGCCTGATCAGCATGCCCTTTCATGGTATGAGGAACTAGATTCTGTTTCACCGCTAAATACAATCCATATGCAATACCCGCGGAGCCCGATGTTTCCTCATAGTAATCAGGATAATCCAATACAGTAGGCCATAGTCCGCTTGCGTGTTGACATTTTGCCAATGCCATTGCCAGCTTCAAATATCTTCCTTTAATTTCGTCCAAAGTGTCACTACCGCCGCTAACTGACTCGACCTCGCTCAGAATCATAGGAATGCCACAGGCGATCCAGGCATTCGCGCGGTTCCAGCTTGCGCCGGACATCCAGTCGGCGGTTTCGCAGTTCCAGCCATGATAGACTAGGCCCGTATGCTCATCTTGAAGGGCACGAAGATGAATCAGTACCTGCTTTAGTGCCTCGTCCGCCAAGTAACGGCTATTTAGCAGCCGGGCTGCACGTGCAAGGAATAACACTGCCATAAATAGCGTATCTGCCCAAATCTGCTCACGAAAAGAAGCATTCTCTGTCACGGTATGCTCAAAGGCCCCCTCCCTCGTCTGCGGAGCCTCGTTCACCATCCAGTACGCAATTTCTCTCGTTTTCTCTTTATAAAACGCCTTTCCCGTCTCAACGTATAACATAGGAAACACCGCATAAGGCGCCATAGTATTAATGACCTTAGTGGCTCCTGATTCTGCAAGGTTTCTGCTGATCCAATCCTCAGTTTCCTCCAAAATCCTTTCGTCTCCGATAGCCAGACCAAATTGCACAGCTGCTACGATGCCGACTCCCGGATTCCAATCCCACTTCTCCCTATTCATGGCCCAATCGCTCCACTGATGGCCTCCCCACTCGTCCGGTCTACTGTGCATCATATATGAATATACGCTGCGCGCGGCTTCCTCCAACCTGCTCCACTTCAATTCCGATCGCATTTCCATTCCCATTTCTACACCTATTTCTGCATCCATCTCCATGCTTATTTCCCCCTCCTCGTTCAAAAAACATCACAAAAAACGGTTGCGGAATTCAGTAGGCGTAAGCCCGTACTGCTTCTTGAAACTCTCTCGGAAATGATCCTGATCCGTATAACCGATGCGGTCACATACCTCGTAGATCTTAATCCCGGGGTTCTCCAAAAGCCGAGAGGCTTCCTCCATGCGCAACCGAATAATCCAGTGATTCATCGTCATGCCGGTCACTTCTTTAAAAATAACATTCAAATATTTGTCGCTCAGTCCCACCGAGCCCGAAACATCCGATAAGGCCAGCTCCCTGCGTGCGTAATGCTCCTTTAAATACTGAAGCGCCTGCTCCACCAACTTTTTCTTCTTCAAGCTGCCTGCCCACTCCTCTGCAGGCAGCCCCTCCATCAGATTTGGAAGCTTCTCCTTCGCCGATTGCAAGGCAAAGTCCGACTCCTGCCGGGCCTCACGCTCTTTGCGCAGCTGACTCGCAGCCCGCATGAACACGGTTTGGATTTCCTGCGGATCGATCGGCTTTAGCACATATTCCAGCACCTGCAGCTTGACCGCCTGCCTTGCATGCTCAAATTCATTCAACCCGGATAAAATAATGCACCGAACACTAGGCTTTCGTGCTTTGACGGCTGCTATCAGCTCAAGCCCGTTCATGCGCGGCATCCCGATGTCAGTCAGCAGTAAATCTGGTGCCTCACGTTCAAGCCAAGCGAGTGCCTCTTCACCGTTCTCCGCGCTTCCCAGCAGCTTAATGCCCATTTTCTCCCACGGAATCGCCTTAACCAGCATGTCACGCACCGTCTTAACATCCTCCGCAATAAGCAGCTTCAGCATCTCTTAGCCCCCATTTTTCAAAACATTTGATCCGGTGGATATGGCAGCACAATCTCTACACATGTCCCGCCTGATACGTCCAAATAACGCAGGCCATATGCTTTCCCACAGTGGAGCTGGATTCTCCGATGAACATTCATCGTGCCAAAGCCGCTGCCTCCGTTCCTTTTGCCCCCTGTTTGATCACTGTTATTGAGATCGCCGTGAGTACCGGCAGGCTGCTCCATGAGCCTACGATTCATAGCTGCAGCATCGCAGCCGCGCCCGTTGTCCTCGACGCGAAGCACGAGCTTTCTCCCATCAAGCCTGACTGAAATGGTTATCCTGCATTCGGCCGGATGATCCGCAAAACCATGCACGATGGCGTTCTCCGCGAGCGGCTGCAGCGTGAGATGAACGATTCGCGCAGACAGCAGCTCTCCCGGCACCTGAATCACGACCTGCAGCTGCTCCAGCATCATCTGCTGTATATGCAGATAAGCCTCAACTTGAATGATCTCCTCCTCTAGGGAAATCCACGTTTCGCCGCGATTCAAGCCGTATCGGAACACATTAGCCAATGAGCGGACAATTTGACCCGTCTCCAAATCACCAGCCATAATCGCTCTGCAATTGATCAAATCGAGCGTGTTGTACAGGAAATGCGGATTAATCTGAGCATGCAGCAGCTCTAGCTGCAGCGCACGCCGCTCCATCTCTTCTTTAAACGAATTTTCGATTAGACTATGAAGCGTGACGAGCATCGAGGCAAACTTCTGATTAAGCTCATCCACCTCATAGATGCCCGTGTCCTGATAAGGCAGCGGCTCCTTAAACTCAGCCACCTCCGGGCGCTGGATCGCTGCGACAAGCCTCGTTATCGGAACGGTGACCCGCACCACAATCCGCCGCAGCCAGAAGCCTGCTACCAGCAAGGCTGCGGCGGCCGTTGCCGCGCCGATTCCAGAGATAGCAAACGTATATTTGTTGAAATGGCTCTCCGGTACGACCGTCAGCAGCCGCCAGCCGTTCTCCAGCGTATCGAACATTACCCTCTGCTTCTCTCCATCTATCCGCTTAACGATGGAACCTTTTGAGCCCACTATCGCCTGCACATAGGGAAGCTCTCCCACTGATTCAAGAAAGCTGTAACGCTCGCTGAAAATAACCCTGTCGTTCTGATCCAACAAGAGATGGTATCCCTTCTCCAGCGGTGCGTTGTCAAACACGCTCTTAATGCTCCTCGCGCTTGCGCCGATTATGACCGTGCCGATGCTCCGGCCGTCCTTGATGCTCGCTTTTTTCCTTGCCAAATAAATCATCGGCCCGCTTGCGCGGTTCGTCAATTCACCCCACCACAGCGACTGCCGCTCCCCGCTGCTCAAGCCCCGAAGCTTGCCCCCGTTGTACAAATCAGCAGCTTTGAAAATGCCCGTTATCGGATAGAAGTTGTCGGTTGCTAGCTCATAAAGCCCGCTTTCCGGTTCAAGCGCGATCGATACCACATAGGATTGCTGCACGACCTCCCGCGAGCCAAAATCGTTCAACAACGACAGCAGCGACAGGTTTTGCAGATTCGTCTGTAGTGCGAAATAGTCGCTAACGGCTTCGTAAGGCTCCTTGTATTCGTTTTCCAATAAGTTCTCGATGGACTGGTTGCTTATTACAAAGGCGGCCACGTTATTCATCGTGTCGAACTGATACCATACGTTCCGGTACACGAAATTCATCGATTGTTCGGCCATCTTCGCAGTATGGACGTTCTGGACACGGATCAGAATATAGCTGGCCGCCGTTGCAAAAAGCGCGATAAAGGTGACGATCAGTACAAAAATCGGAAGGTTCAATCTGGACAGCAATCCAGAATTCCCCCTCCGCTTACGAAGACGACCAGCCATTCCTTCCCCTCCTTGCTTGGAAAAATTCCTTTTATTGGTCAAAGAGCCTCTGCCCCGCTGCATGAGCAGCGGGGCAGGAGGCTATGAGTCTAGCTGTGGTTACTTTCCTGATTTTTGCTTGAAGGACGCTTCAAGCTCTTCCAATATTTTAGTTCCACCCTGCGATTTCCACTTTTCTGCAAAATCATCAAACTTCTTGATGTCCGCGCCCATAATAATTTGCGTAAACACGGAATCGCGAAGCGTATTTAGCTCCACCAGCTTGGCGATCTTCGTCGGAGAATCCAGGTAGTTGGATGCGTCTGTAATCTGGAATTTGTTGTTGATCGCGACGTCCAGCGACTCCGAGAAACGGAGCGGCAGCGATTCGAGGTATCTCGGCCAGCCAGTGAGGCCTGGAGCGAACAAATAGCTTTGCGTGCCGCGGAAATTGCCGTCCTTGTCCTGCTGCGTCTGCGGATCAACGAGGTCCGTAGCCGTTTTCAGCAAGCCGTTGTCCTCCTTGTAGTCCACGCCTTCAATGCCCCAAACCGTAAGCATTTGGTTTTCTAGCGACAACGATTCCTCGATAATAGCCAATACCTTCTTAGGGTCTTTGGTTTTCACGCTGATCGCATTCATCTGGGAGAAAGGTGCACCCATCGGAGCTACCGCAGTGCCGTCAGCACCAACAAGCGATCCGGTCAAGGCTAATTTCTTATAAGGCTGGTTAGCCTGGTCAGGCAAGCTTCCGTCTGAAGCAAGCTCCCCCTTCTTGATAAGCTCGTTCGTCTCGATTTGTGTGTCGTAGCCATTGGCGGTCGACCACCAGCCCATCCACGAGAACAGCTTGCCGCTGTACAGCTTCGTCCGCAGCTGCTCTTCCTTAATCGTTGCGAATTCCTTATCAATCAGGCCTTCGGCATACATTTTTTGCAGGAACAGTAGCGCTTCCTTCATTTTCGGATCGATATCATAATTGCTGAATTTGCCGTCTTGCTCCGTGAAGAAGCCTGGCGTTACGCCGAACGCTCCAAAAATATGGTCAAATGAGTTGTTCGCATATTTCGGCTCGCCGATCTGCGCAGTGTAGCCGCCAAGCGGAATCACGTCCTTCTTCTCTGCCTTGATCTTCTTCAAGGCGTTGTAATAGTCGTCCAGTGTCTGCGGCACCTCGGTTCCGATGTCCGTCAAATAGTCCTTCCGCATCACCAGATCCCAGCGGTAGCCAGCGCCTGGTCCGCCTTGGTAAGGAATGCCGTAAATTTTGCCGTTAACCTTGGCCTTTTCGAACACTTCCTTCGGAACCTCCCGCATAATGTTCGGCGTATCCTGCTCGTTGATCAGATCGGTCAGATCCACGAACGCTCCTTGCTGGGCATATTTTTGAAAATCGTCCACAAAATCAATTCGCACGACATCCGGAATTTCTCCGCTGGACATTTTCAGGTTAAGCTTTGTTTTGTATTGCTGAACATCGACCATCTCAGGCACGATTTTAATTTTGAGCTTCTCTTCAATCGCTTGCTTAACAACATCCTTCGAAGGATCATAAGGCTTGGAAATATCCTGTGCCTTCAGCCATTTGAATGTATAGGGCTCCTGTACCTCCGGCGCTGCAGTCGCTTCATTTGCCGTTGCTGACGGTGACGGTGAAGGCGAGGGAGACGGCGATGCTGCCCCCGAATTCGTGTTGCTGCTGCATCCCGCGACCAGCATCATGCCTGCCAATGCTGCTGCAAGCACCCCTTGCGGCCAAGCTTTCTTTTTCTTTAACATATATAACAGACCTCCTTCAATGTTATGGACTTGCTATATTTACCCTGATGGGGATAAACCGTTCGGAATGAAGCCAATACCTATCCTTTAACAGATCCAATGAGCATACCCTGCTCAAAAAATCGCTGAATAAACGGGTAGATGACAAGCATGGGCAGCGCAACGATCACAATCGCAGCCATCTGAATGCCGATCGTCGGCGGCGGTGTCGAGCCCGCTTGCTCAAGCAGTTCAGGCGGCAGGCTGGAGCTTGCAATAATCGTCCGCAGGACGAGCTGAACGGGCGCTTTGTGCCAATCGGTCACGTACAGCATGGCATTGAAGAAATCGTTCCAATAAACGACAAGATACAGCAGGCCGACAGTTGCAATAACCGGCATCGATAGCGGCAGCACAACTTGTCGCAATATTCTGAATTCAGAAGCGCCATCAATGGATGCGGATTCCCTCAAGCTCTCTGGAATACCTTCAAAAAATGATTTCATAATGATCATATTAAAGGCACTGAAAGCCATCACCAGAATGAGCACGTAATTCGTATTCAACAGCCCTAGTTCTTTGATCGTAATGTAGGTGGGAATCATTCCGCCTCTAAACAGCATCGTGAATACGAAGAAGAGCATAATCACTTTCCTGCCTGGCAGCCGCTTCTCCGCTAATGCGTAAGCGGAAGTAACGGTAAGGAACAATGCCAGGGCGACGCCGCCGACCGTATTGCGGATCGTGTTACCGTAGGACGTATAAATCATCGAGCCCTTCTTCAGCAAGTAGGTGTAGTAATCCAGGCTGATCGAGGACGGGAACAATATCAGCCCGTTCTTCTCACTAAAGATCGAATACGGCGTAAAAGATACGGAAATGACGTACCAGAACGGAAGGACAATAACGATGGTTAATACCGTTAAAATGACATAGTTGGAGGCGACAAACGCTGTCTCGCCTTTTGTGAGCTTCATCTGCTATCTTCCCTTCGTCAGAAAATGCCGGAATCATTGATGCGTTTGGCAATATGATTGGCAACCAGCACCATCACCAGCCCGATCACACCTTTGATCACGTCGGCTGCCGCGGCAAGACTGAGATTGAATTGCTCAATGCCGACACGGTAAATGTACGTATCCAAAATGTCACCTACCTCGAACACCATCGGATTGTACAGGTTGATTACTTGATCAAGACCAGCGCTCATGACATAACCGACCCTCAGAATAAAAATAACGATGATCGTTCCCGTTATGCCTGGCAGCGTAATGTGAATAATCCGTTTGAACCTCGTCGCTCCGTCCATAATGGCCGCTTCGTACACTTCCGGGTTCAGCCCTGCAATGGCTGCAATATAGATGATCGCTGCCCAGCCCATCTCCTTCATCGCGTCGGTGACAACCAGAATCGTCCGGAAGTAGCCGGGCTCAACGAGCAGATAAGCCGGATTTCCTCCGAAAAACTCAATGACCTTGTTCACGATGCCCGTCTCCGGCGAAAGCAGCAGCGTAATGATCCCACCGTAAACGACCCAGGATACGAAACGCGGCAAGTATACGGCGGTCTGCAGCGTCTTCTTGAACCAGACTGCACGAATCTCATTCAATGCAAGCGCTAACAAAATGGGGCATAAAAAACCGCTGATCATTTTGTACAAGCTAATCAGCAGCGTATTCCGAAAGGCGTTGCGGAACATCTCCGACTCGAACAGCATCTGGAAATACTTGAAACCGACCCACTCACTTCCAGAGAAGCCCTGAATGGCATTAAAGTCCATAAACGCGATGCTGATTCCGGACAACGGGAGGTAATCGAACAGGAATACCCATACGGTTGCGGGAAGCAGCAGTACGTACAAAAGCCTAAATTTCCATATCCTCCTTAGCCGCCTCGTCAGTGATGCTTCTCTTCCTTCGGTGAGCTTAGCGGTTACCTGCTCCATCCGGTTCTCCTCCAATCTTCTCTCTGTATGCTGCTAATAAGGAATGTGCTTACATTAGCTAGCTTAACGAAAATCAGAGTGGAGGAAAACCGGAGCAAAGGACAATAATACAGGGTAAAAGTCTTATTTACATTTCATCTTCTTTAAACACTGGCTTAAACTGGATTTCAAAATGAAAAGCCTTGCTGTCGAAGCGGTATTGCTCCAGCAGCTGCGGTCCACATGAATTCGAGCCGACTCCGCTCATCGCGTAATCCAGATGCACAATCGTTTCCTTTCGTTTAACGAGCTCGTAGGTATGGGCAGCAGCCGTCAGATCCTCCGATGTATAATGAGCCGTTTGGAACGAGAACGGCTCGGATGATTGGAAGGCTAAGCCCATGCCAAGGGCGTTCGTTACCATTGCCCGCTCCGTGCCGAACCGAGAGCCGTTTTCCTGCGGCATAATATAATGCTCGAACATTTCGTCGACCGTCAGCCGGTACCTCCCTTTCTTCACGCTCTGCCTTTTGTCGATATAGCTCTCGTGCGGACCGAAGCCGGTATATTCAACCTCCTCCATCCCTTGCGGCATCGTCAGCTGCAGGCCAAACCGCGGTAGAAACGGCAGGTTTCCCCTCACGTTGACCTGAACCTCAAGCGTAATGACGCCAGAGCGGTCGATCCGCCATACGCTCTCGCCATGTAGAAACGGATGGCGAATATAGCCGCCCAAAGAGAAGTTGACGCGGATGATGACGCCGGACTCGCCTTCGTTCTTCCACTTGGCTTCATACACTTTGGCGCCCGCCCTGTCCAAGCCTTGAGCAGTCCATTCCTTCTTCACATTCATGTCATTGTCTGTAGGAGCGCGCCAAATGTTGAAGGCCGTAGGTGCAGCGAGCATAGGTACGCCATGCTTGCTCATCTCGGTAAAGGCCCCCTTGTGCAGATCGAACACGTAAAGGAAGTCGAAGCCCTCCACCGTAAGCCGCTTGCCTTGCTCACTTACCTGAAGCAAAGTGGCGATATCGTTCTGCTCGCTTGCCGGCAGCCATGCTTCAGCGTCAGCAGCGCCCAGCTCAAACTGCTTGAACATAATCTCGTGCCCGGCTTCTGCCCAGCGTGTCTCCTCTTTCTGCCAGCAGGACAACGTCAAAATAAGACCGGCCTGATCAGCAGACGTCGAATACGGAATATTTAGCGCTTGGGATGTATGGGGAGCCACTTTAAGCTGCCAAATCGTTCCTTGCTCTAAAATTCCGCCGTTTCTCTCAACCTTCCAGCGCAGCGCCAGATGAGAGAGGTCGATAAAATCATACAGATTCGTTATTTTGACAATACCAGCCTTGAGGTTCTCCTCCTCGATTCGGACCGGAGCGATGACCTGCTTCAGCTCCAGCAGTCCCGTATGGGGAATCCGGTCAGGAGTTACCAGTCCGTCAATACAGAAATTGCCGTCATTCGGCTTGTCGCCAAAGTCTCCTCCGTAGGCGTAGTAATCGGTGCCATCTGGCGTCTTCGTCTTAATCCCATGGTCGCACCATTCCCAGACACAGCCGCCCATCAGCTTCGGCTCACGGTAAATGATATCCCAATAATCCTTCAGATCTCCCGGCCCATTGCCCATAGCATGGCTGTATTCGCATAGAAACAACGGCTTGGTCTGGGCAGCGTCTGCTGCATAAAGCTCTATTTCCGCTGGTGAAGCGTACATCCGGCTTTCCACATCCAGAGCGTCTACATCAGTTAAACCTTTATTGATGGATGCGGCGCCCTCATAGTGGACCGGCCTAGAGCTATCGCGTCCCCTTGTCCATTCCGCCATGGCGATATGATTTTCCGCGTAGCCTGATTCATTGCCAAGCGACCATATGATGACGGATGGATGATTTTTATCCCGCTCTACCATGCGAATTGCACGGTCGACAAAGGCAGCCCGCCACTCCGGATTCGCCGATAGCTTATGCACCGCTCCATCCGCCCAGCTCTCGGCGATACCCATCCCGTGGCATTCCAGGTCAGCCTCGTCCACCACATAAAAGCCATAGCTGTCACAAAGCTCCAAAAAGCGCGGATCATTCGGATAATGCGACGCGCGGATCGTATTGATATTATGTTTTTTCATAACATGCAAATCCTTGACCATATGAGCAAGCGGAATCGTCTGTCCAAGCTCCGGGTGCGAGTCATGTCGGTTCACCCCTTTGAGCTTCACTGGTTGGCCATTGATCCGGAATACGCCGCCATAAATCTCAATATACCGAAAGCCTACGGGAATTCGGATAACTTCATTGCCCCCGCGCACATAAAGCTGATACAAATAGGGGCGCTCCGCATTCCACAGCTCAGGCTTGTCGACCACAAGCGTCAGCTGCTCTTTCCCAACTGCATGGCTCTGGCAGTCTGCTATAAGGCTCCCTGCATCATCCCGCAGCTCCAGCTCAACAAACGCCGTCTTGCCACCTTTAATCTCGAGTTCCACCTGAAGCCTCGCCTGTTCCCGATCCTCCGACCATTCCTGCTTGGCAAAAACATCACGCACATGAACGGGCTCGCGAGCCAGCATATACACATCCCGGAAAATACCGGAGTAGCGCCAAGCGTCCTGGTCTTCGAGATAGGTGCCGTCGCACCATTTCAGCACAAGAACAGCAATGCGGTTGCGGCCGGAACGAACATGGCTTGAAATATCAAATTCCGCAGGAACCCGACTTCCTTGGCTATAGCCAACAAATGCTCCATTCACCCATAAGTAGAAGCAGGAGTTCACCCCTTCAAACACAATGTGCTTCTCCTTGCTTTCCCACTGGCCCTTCACATTAAATTCTCTAACATACAGCCCGGCCGGATTCTCATCTGGCACAAACGGCGGATCACAAGGGAACGGGTAGTTCACATTCGTATAATGAAGCTGGTCATAGCCGTTCACCTGCCAACAGGAAGGAACGAGCAAATCATCCCAGCTGCTCACATCCGCCGTTTCCCGGTAAAACTCCTCCTTCACCTCATGAACGCTGGCGTAATAACGAAACTTCCAATTTCCGTTCAAGGTTTGAAAATAGGGCGAGTGTGCCCGCTTACCCGCTTGCGCTGACTCCGAAGTTGCATATGGAATATAGGCCGATCTCGGCTCCTCGCGGTTCACGTGCAGTACATTCGGGTCCTTCCAATATGAGTCCTCAATGATCATGTTATTTGCTCCTCTTCTTCTGCTTGATAAAACATATGCCCATGCTAAAATTATAGGATGACGAACTTGGCTAGCCTAGCCGCCATTTCGTACAACATACCGTACAAAACGGACATTCGAGGTGAAACATGAACCTTTTGGAGCTGCGAAGCAACCTGACCGCCATTCCGTTCGAACTCGGCATTCCTTTCGCGGTGTATACAGTCGGCACGGAAAACCAGCCGCTCATGACCCGTTTGGAGGGCTTCTCCGCCAATCAATGGTTCCTCACCTTCTCAGGAACGGGCTCCTTTCGTTTCTTGGGCGAGGACAATTGGAGCCTTGTCCCGCCCGGCACGCTGCTGTACATTCCTTCCGGCCTGCCTCATGAATATGGTCCGCATGGGTCGGACCCCTGGATTATCGGTTACGTCACCTTTATGGAGCAAGCGGACGGCTTTCTAGCTCATCTTGGCTGCGGAAATCAATTTTTTCGTGCCGAGCTTCAGGATGTAAATAGACCGTACGAGCTGCTCTCTGCGATCTGGCAGCATTCCGGTCCGCAATACAACGCTTGGAGAACCTCTGAGCATTTTTTTGCTTTCTGCCTTGAGATCAAGAAACAAACCAAAGCTGGCAACAGCGATAAACCAACTGCCGATTCTGCCCAAACAGCCCGCTATCCGCATTCGGTCGTTCACCATGCCACCCGCTACATGCAGGATCATTTACAGCGCAACATTACGGTAGCTGAGCTCTCTGCACATGTAGGCTATTCGTCCAAGCAGCTTACCCGTTTATTTCGCGAATCGCTCGATACCACGCCACTGCAATATTTGCAAAGAATTCGGCTGCAGGCGGCGGCATTGCTGCTCGAGCAGCACCCGCATATGACGATACGGCAAACCGCCGCTCATGTCGGCATGGAGCCGGTCTATTTCACCCGCCTTTTCCGCCGCATGTTTGGCGTGGTTCCATCGAAATTAAGAGCTTCAAAATAAGCAGCAATTACGCTCATACCTAGGCGAAGAAACGCAAATAAGGACTGTCCCGCTGAGAGCTCCTCTCTGTACGGACAGTCCGATGATGTTTCGCCAACATTAACCCTCTACTGTTTATGATTCCGCGTTATGCTCGCGATATTGGTTTGGTGTCAGCCCTGTGTACTTCTTGAACGAGGTGAAAAAGGTCGTCTTGGACTGAAAGCCAGACCGCTCCGCGATATCGAGCACCGGCCAGTCGGTGGACACCAATAGGCGCTTCGCCTGCTCCAGCCGCTCCTGATGAATGAAATTAGACAGCGTAATCAGATACGTTTCCTTGAAGACGAGCCGCACATAACTGACGGACAGCACCAAATAATCCGCAATGCTCTCCAGCGTCAGCATCGGATCGTGAAGATGCTGCTTCACGTAGTCAAATATTTCCGACGCTAATTCTTCCTTCCGGCTGGAGGTCGAATGCTTGAGCATAGCGGCATCCATGAACTGGTCGAACTGGCTGTACAGCCAGTCTCTGACATCCATTAACGTATCGAATTTTTGCAGCAGCAGATCAACCCCGCCCTGCTCCTGATCGCCCATTACCTTATTGAAGGCTTTGACGATATAGAAAAACAACAGCTTTAGCTGGAACTGGCACTCCGCATACGTCAGATTTTGCAGCTGGCCGAATATAGCATCGAGCTGCTCGCGTGCCTGTTCCTTTTGTGAGGTGCGGACCGACTGAATCAGCTGCTGCACCCGGTTCTCATCCAGATCGGATTTCCGTTCCTGCAAATACGCACCGAAATCCGCTTCCTTGTATATTTTTTTCTCCTCGTCAAAAAATCTTAGCAGCGTTAAATCACATATGCGGTCGTACAGGCTGCGCATATTGTGCTGGATCGGCGTTTGGTTGCTGATCGCCACAGTCACTTGGAATTGCAGCCAGTTCTCGATTTGCTCCCTGGCTTCCTGCAAAGCCGCGAGCGGCTCTCCGCCTTCGCCGCCTCCGCTAATTAACACCACCAAATGATCGCTGCCCAGATCCACGTTTTCGGACACAAACCCTTGGTTTCGCAAAACCTCTCCAGCTATATTGCCCATAGCGTAAAGAAGCAGCTTTCTTGATGCATACGAATAACGCTCCGAGAACGTTTGAAACCGGTTGATGCGGATGACAGCCATGTAAATGTCTGAGCCAAGCAGTGAAGCCAGCTGATCGTTCATAGGCTCTTGGATCGCTTTATTGTAGGTTCCTTGAAGCAGCCACTGCCTTAAAAACTCGTTTTTGATCACTTCCTGATGGTTGCGAATCATGCTGTTCATCTCCTCCATCGTCTTCACCATATGATCGAGGCCGGACTTGATAATCGTAAACTCCGTATGCTTGTTATGCTCACCCGTCTGCACTGCAGGCGCAACCGTCTTCCTAATCTGCCCCGCGAGCTGGCTGAACGGCTTGAATTGCCGGCGTGAATTCCAGTAGCTTAAAGCCCATAAAACAAGCAGCAGAAAAAAACACATCCCTACGATTTTAAACTGGATGATGTCGATATTTTTGCTAATATCCTTCACCTTGACCGTGGAATATAACGTCCAATCCTCAATCTTGAACGCATGGGAATGAATAAGATAGGTTTGCGTATTAATGGTCATTTGATAATTCTCCGGCCCTTGCCGGGCAATTTGCTCCGCATCGAATGCCGCCGAGCCGCCAAGGATCACACGCTTGCCTTCCTCCAAAATCATAATATTCGTCGTCGTGTCATTCAAATTTTGCAGTAAATATTTTTCCAGCAGCCCTTTGTTCAGCAAAATAACGACATAACCCTGACTCTTAATTTTGGAATAATAGGCAGGCGCAATTAAAGCCAAATAGGAGCTTCCCTTAACGGTATGATCATAAAAACTAAGCGTAGACGGCGGCTCAGTCTGAATGCGCTCCAGCATGCCCTGATCGGCAAAATCGGCAAAGGAATGGATGCCGTCCTTCGAATTAATGACCCGCTGCGTCTTCATATTGATCAAATAGGTCGAGTCGATAAAGGACTGCAAACTCATAAATTTGGACACTGATTTCAGGGCCGTTGACATCACCAGCGGATCGTTGTCATCAGACATCAGCCAGTGGAAAATTTCCGGGTCCTGATAAATATTGAGGGCATAAGCGCGAAGATGCTCCAATTGATATTCGAACCCTTGGCTGACGCTCGCCGTCTTGATCTCCATCAAATGGTTAATATCGTTATACGCTTGCTTCGCATATTGCTGTCTTAACAAATAGGAAAAGAGCAGAATAATAACCGTAAATAAAATGGCGATATACAAAAAATTTCGAAGGTATGTTTTCTCTGGCAATAATCGCAATCTGAACTCCCCTTCTCTCTGTTTCCACTCTTGCTCCCCTTCATTAAAACATAATTTGCAGCTTTTCGGATGTTCGAATATTGATTATGCAGTTTGAAATTGGATTCTTTGCCGCAAAAGAAATAACTAATGCCTGTAAAAGACATTAGTTATTTCTGGTTTCTGTTTATTTGGCTGCCAAAAAGGCATCGATTTGCTTCTGCAGCTCGGTTTGAATTTTTTTGGCTAACGGTGCGGCCTCTGCTTTGAACTTGGCCCAATGTTCATCCGGGGCAACAACCCCGTTGAACAACGCGGTGTAGTATTTGGATTCAATGCTGACATATTGAGAGATTTCATTTACGACTGCCGTGTTGTCGAACGTAAAGCCAGCGAGTTTGTCCATTGTGAAATTCGTGACGTCGGCGCCCCATTGATTAAGCTGTTTTGTCAGGTCATCCTGAGCAGCATCCTGACGGTCGGTAGTCGGATTCCAAATCCAAACATACGGGAACCAGGTATAGCCGCTGCCAATAAATTTGTATTGATCATCGCCAATGGCTTCCCAGTTCTGATCCTTAATGCCATAGGCCAGCAGATCATAATTGTCCTTCTGATTCGCCCAGTCCAGGAACTGAATCGCGCGCTCCTTATGCTTGCTGACGGAAGGCACGCTTATGAAGTTATATTGGAGAGCATTCGTCAGAATTGCGCCTTTCTCCTGATTCATGAGCGTGACTGCTTCAAACTCTGCATCCGGATTGACGCTTTTGAGCGCTTGCTGAATGTCGCTCTTTACGCCAAATTCATTATTCGGGAGAATAGCTACTTTGCCTTGCTTGGCTAGCTCTGATTCATCCTTAATGGCAAGCACGTCTTGACTGATGATTTTGTCTTGGTACAGCTTGCGTGCGTTTTCAATCCATGACCATACCATTGGCTCCATTTGGTCAAATAAATTATAGATCTTCCCGTCATTGTTTTTCGTATACAGAATCAGAGATTCCGACAGCGCCGGGCTTGGCGTAATATTCTCCGTGTTATCCGCCCAGTAATGGCGGAAGGCTCCTTCCGAAAGCCCCTTCTTAACGTCTTGCCCTGCAGGCACCATCGGCGTGACATTAGGCACCTTTTCTTTTACAGCATAAGCGAATTTTATCAAGTCATCATAGGTTTTGATCGGCGCTATGCCAAGCTGCTCGCGCAAATCCTTGCGCACGTAGTAAACTCGGCCTTGCACAAATGTGATTCCGTTCGGAATGCCCATAATTTTGCCGTCAAATTTGTTGGCATCCCACATTTCCTGCGGGCGGTTCTTTAGGATATTCGGTCCATATTGCTGCAGCAGATCATCAAGCGGCTCATAGCTTCCCGCCGCAATTTGCTGCGTAAGATGCAGCCATGGCGCGTCAAAAATCAAATCGATGGCTTCACCGGAGGAGAGCGTAACCTGCGTTTTCTGAGCTAAGTCAGCCCATGGCACAAACACCACATCCAGCTTCACGTTTATCGTATCCGCCATTCGTTTCTCAGCCTCTGCCAGCACAGCGTCAAAATCCTTCGGACGATCTCCAGGCACCATGATCTTCAGCGTAACGGGATCAAGCTTAGCTTGTTCGCCGGTTGAAGCCCCATCCGCATTCGTGGCAGCTGAAGGTTCCACGTTCTTGTTGCTGGAGCAAGCGGCCAGCATGCTTACCAGAAGAAGCAGGGTCAAAGCAACTACGATTCCTTTTTTCGCTCTCATTAATAATGACCTCCTGTTTTTATATATTTAACCGAGATGCTCGGGTAAATCAAGCTAAAAATCAGCCCTTTACGGCGCCGATCGTAATCCCTTTCACAAAATACTTTTGCAGGAAAGGATAGAGAAAGACAATCGGGCCGATGGTGAGGCATACGGTCGCCAATTGAATTGCACTGGACGGGGCCGATACTTGGTAGCTAGCGCCCCCGCCTACATAGGCGGACACGTTAAGATTGGATATCAACTGCCGAATCATAAGCTGTAGCGGATGGAGCTTATAGTCATCGATGAACAGCAGTGACAGATACCAGTCATTCCAGAACTGAATCGCATAAAAGAGTGATACCGTCGCAATGACCGGAGTTGATATTGGCAAAATGATTTTGTAGAAGAGCCGGATATCCCCTGCCCCGTCAATCGTAGCCGCTTCATTAATCTCGTAAGGCAGCGATTTGTAGAAGGCGACGAGAATGAAGGCGTAAAACGGATTGAGCAGATACGGGAGAATTAGCGCCCATAGCGAATCCTTCAAATGCAGCCAATTCGAAACCATAATATAAAACCCGACGAGGCCTCCGCCCAGCACCATCGCAAGGTACGTCAAAAAGGCAAGTGTATTTCTGTACTTCACCTTCGGATGTGCGAGCACGTAAGCGAACATGGCCGTAATGATCACTGCTAGAACAGTACCCACAATCGTCACGAACAGGGAGTTTTTATAGCTATTCAGCAATTGATCCCCTTGCAGCAAATACGTATAAGCGTCCAGACTCCATTCGCTTGGAATGAGTTGATAGCCGTGCTTGAGATAGCTAGCCTCGGAAGCAAAGGAGTCGGCCAGCACGATCCAGAAGGGCACCACGCACACAAGGCTGAACAAGGCGATACAGGCATACATCAGCCAAAGAAATGCTTTTTCTCCCCAGCTTCGGTCGTTTCGGATTTTGGTCCGTACCGGCTTGCCGCGCAAAACCAAATCTTCGTTTTTCATAAGCTCCTCCTAAAATAATTTCGAGTCGGGATCAATTTTGGCGGCGAGCCTGTTAAATAGCAGAATGGTGACCAGCCCCATGACCGATTGGTAGAGAACTACCGCCGAGGACATCCCGAAGTTGCCCAGCTGGCGCAGTGCCCGGAACGAATACGTATCAATAACGTCGGTGGTTGGGAACAGAATCGAGTTATCGCCGATAATGCCGTAGATCATCCCAAAATCCCCGAAGAAGATGCGGCCGACTCCTAACAGCATCAGCACCACGATGACCGACCGGATGGACGGAATCGTAATATGGATGATTTGCTGCAGCCGGGTTGCTCCGTCAATTCTGGCCGATTCGTAATATTCCGAGGAGATGCCGACGATCGCAGCCATGAAGATGACCGAGAAGTAACCTGAAAATTTCCATACGTACACCGCAGTTAAAATGAAAGGCCAAAGCTTGGTGCTTTGATACCAGTTAATCTCATGAATGCCGATTTGCTGCAGCCACTGGTTCAATAAACCGTCGGAGCTCATAAACGCCAGCATCATGAGACTGACAACCAGCCACGATATGAAATAAGGCAGGAAAATGAGCGATTGGCTTATTTTTTTCAAAATGACTGAACTGGCTTCATTAATCATGATGGCAAGAATAAGGGCAATGCCGATGCCAAAAATCAGAAAAAGCAGATTGAGATAAACCGTATTAAAGGTAACCCGAAGCCAATCTTGACCGCCGAAAAAAAACTTGAAATTATCCAGTCCCACCCACTTGCTCTTAAACAATCCTTTGACAGGCTGGAAACGCTCAAACGCGATTAAATGCCCAAACATTGGAATGTAGGAAAATAAGGCCAGAAACACCATTCCCGGAATGGCTAATACGTAAAGCTGACGATTTTTTGTGATCTCCCTAATAAAACCCATAAGCACACTGCTCCTTCCCTGATCCCCTTTGACATGCTGCACAAGTTGTCGTTGCGATCATTGCTGATCCGTGCTTTCACCATAAAGCGTATTTCCGCCAGTGAATAGTTCGAATACTGTCTATCAGGTTCGAAAAGCTACATAATGTCCGTCTACAACGAAAACTCGTATGCCAATTCGCACATTTGGAACCTTTTTATCCTTTGATTTTGCTATTTTGAATTTGGGGCACAAAAAAACCGGTCGAGAGTGTATCTCGCCGGTTGAAGCTTTGTTCTCGAACATTCGGATGATTTTACATAATAAATAGAAACACAAGGCGAAAAGGAATAAATAAGCAAAAAAATGCCATTATAAAGATGGCGGAGCTAGCTGGTTTATTTAGGGGGATGAGGAAAATAAAAACGAACATTTCATTTATTCAATCTGTCATGATGATTATGCTGAGTACTGGTCTTCTGAATCATGTCATCATCATTCCGATACTGCTGGACGCAGCAAAAAGGGATGCTTGGATTTCTGTGCTGCTGGGGGGCGCCTGCGCGCTGGTTTGGGTTTTTATCCTGCATTTCAGTATTAACAAAATCAAAAAGCAGCATTTGTTCGAATGGATCACGAAAGCTTACCATCCGATCGTGAGCCGCATACTTGCAGCTGCCGCGAGCATATATCTATTCGTGATATGCACTCTTACAACCAGAGACACCGTATATTGGATTCATCTCACTTTCTCCCCGGATACACCTATTCTGGTATTTACCATAATATTTCTTTTACTTTCTGCAATAAATGCTTTTATGGGTATCCACTCCCTCGCTAATACTGCTGGAATCTTGCTGCCCTTTGTCGTCATTTTGGGCTTTTTTATAATGCTGTCCAATATGCCTCATAAGGATTATTCCTTATTAAAGCCAATGCTTGAGCATGGCATGAAGCCGGTTTGGAAAGGGGCTATGTACGCTGGAGCTGGCTATGTTGAAGTCATCATGCTTTTCTTTTTGCAGCACCACATCAAGTCGCGCCTGTCGTATCGTTCTTTTATGATTATGATCCTGATCATTTTGGGTCTCACCATGGGTCCGATTATTGGCGCAATTGTTGAATTTGGTCCAGATGAAGCTGATAAGCTTAGATTTCCCGCGTATGAAGAGTGGAGATTAATGACCATTGGTCGATACATTGAGCATCTAGATTTTTTTAGCGTTTACCAATGGTTCAGCGGGGCCTTTCTAAGAATTTCCCTGACGATGTTTCTAATTCTCGACATATTCCAGATCCAAAATCGAAAGTTGAAGGCATGGGTGCTTGGCTGCATTTTATCAGCCATTGTCGTGGTCACCGTTATTCCTTTTAGCGATCAGTTTTTTCTGAACATGATGTCTTTGTATATTCTTCCCTATTCGATATGGGGAATGCTGGTTTTTTCAGTCATTATTGCGGGGCTGATCGGTTTGGCCTACCGGAAGGGGAAAGTAACAACATGAAGGATCTTGACCAAGAGGAATCCCAAACATTCAAGGATAAGGTCTCAAAACTATTCGATTCAAGCTCAGATATAAAGCAAATAACAATCTCTTTGTCGCAATCTGACTCAACTGTTCAACTGGTTTATTGTCTGGGGTTGTGCGATGTGAGCAAAGTGGAGCAACACATTATACCAGAGCTAAAAAATATCCCTGAAGGTATCCTTCAATCAGATAAACTGGATCTCCCGCAAAAGCTTCCGTTTCACACGACACCCCTTCAAACAGATGATCTGGAAAAATCGATGCAACAAGTCGTGCTCAATGGCGATCTTCTGCTCATATTTACTCCTTCGAATGATTGTTACTCTATCACCTTGGCTGACCCCCCAAAACGGCAGCCGGAGGAACCGAATACGGAAGTCTCAACGAGAGGGCCTAAAGATGGCTTTACGGAAGAACCATTTACCAATATCGGCCTTATTAGAAAAAGGCTTAAGACCGATTTATTGGCGGTGGAAGAATTCACGATTGGATCCCTAACAGCTACAAAAGTACATTTATTATATCTAAAGGACACGATCAAGCCTCATGTTCTAACCGAGATTAAGACAAAGCTGACCGATATTCAAGTCAATGGGCTTGTAAGCAGCACTCAGTTGGAAGAAACGCTGACCGGCTTCTCATTTTTTCCTTTGATGTCTTATACCGGAAGACCAGACTTTGCCGTAAATTCACTGCTTCATGGCAAATTTGTAATTGTAATGGGAGGTTCGCCTACCGTGATAGTTGCTCCAGTGAGCTTAAATTTTTTGTTGAATACGGCGGAAGATGCGCAGCTGGTTAACATCTTCGTTGCTTTTACGAGGTTATTAAGGCTGACTGGCGTGATGCTATCCCTGTTTTTGCCAGGGTTCTGGATCGCACTCAATACGTTTCATCAGGATCAGATCCCCTTTACGTTGCTTGCAACCATAGTGAACTCGAGACAGGGAGTACCTCTTCCGGCTCCACTTGAGGCGGTGATGATGCTGATATTGTTTGAGATTTTCCGAGAAGCGGGTATGAGATTGCCTTCTTCTTTTGGCCAGACCTTATCGGTTGTAGGAGGATTAATTATCGGTCAAGCAGCCATCACCGCCGGAATTGCGGGTCCTGGGACGATTGTGATTATTGCGATTTCTGTACTTGCCACCTTTACTCTGGTGAATCAGTCATTGGTCAGCGTCGTCAGCTTGTATCGGATTGTCGTGCTCCTGATTAGCGGCAGTCTTGGGTTATTCGGCACTTTAATATGTCTGCTGGCCCTCATTCTTTATTTGGTCAATTTGCGTTCTTTTGGAACCTACTACTTAACTCCTTTAACTCCGCATCATTATAAGGAAATGTATAAAATTTTCTTTAGAATGCCGTGGGGAAAGAAAAAAGTAACGGCCCTGTCATCTGACAAAACAAGAAATAAGGGATGAATACAAAATGAAGTACATCCGATGTATCCTTGTAACAGTGCTCATCTCGACAATGCTTACGGGTTGTTGGGGGGCGAGGGAAATTGAGCATATGATTTATGTAAATACTGTAGGGATCGATTATGTGAATGATCAGGTAGTTGTCTATGTCCAGATGGTTAATTTTAGTGGGATTGCCAAAAAGGAATCCGGACAGGCACAGCCACAGAAGACATTCATCGGCAAGAGCCAAGGGGATTCATTCGATACCGCGATATTCAATCTTTATGCTTCAAGCCCACAAAGGATTGTCTGGAGCAATGTGAAAACCATCGTATTTAGCGACAAGGCTCTAAAACACGGTATTATTAATCAGGTTCTGGAGGTATGGGACCGGTATTATGAATTCCGCTATACCGTTTGGGCCATGGCTACCAAGGAACCTATGGAACAAGTGCTCAATACCTCCTCAATAAGCGATTTATCGGTTATTTATTCACAACTTAACAGCCCTATGAGAACTTATGAACAAAGTTCAATCATTACACCGCTGTATCTCTACAAGTTTATATGGAAATGGAAAGAAAAAGGTCAAACGGTATTATTGCCTTATCTGGATATTGTGAATAGTTGGACGGATAATAATAAGCCTTCTCCCAATCTCGGCATGGGAGGAGTTTGTGTATTGGACAACCGGAAATTCAGAGGCTGCCTGGAGAGCCATGATGTCTTAGGGCTGCGATGGCTGGATAATAATACAATAAGAACGCCCCTGGTAATTAGAGATAAAAAATCCTTCAAAGCTTTAATGGTAATGAATAAAATCAAATCAAAAATTCATCCAAAGCTGAAGCATGGTAAACCAGTCTTCGATATAACAGTATCTATGCAGGCTACCCTTCCTCAAATAAATATGAGTCTTCATAAGACAAAGCTGGAGCAGCAAGCGACAAAAGAAATTAAAGATCAAATTATGGAAACCTACCGAAAAGGTTTAGAAATGAATACAGATGTTTTTGGACTATCAGGCATATTTTATCGTAGTATGCCAAACGCATGGAACAAGTTGAATGATAATGGAAAAATTCCGCTGGATCAGAGCAGCATTGAGAACATCGTCATTAAGGTGAATCTGGTTAATGGTGGAATATCCAAGATGAAGTGAGAATGAGCGCGATCAACTGCATATTTAGCTAGTATAATAAACCCGATCGAATTCGATCGGGTTTTCTCTTTTACTGCGAGTTGATTTATCCGTGGTTTGCGCTCCTCATCTCCCAAACCTCCATCGATTTGACCGTTAAGCTTCCATTACCCCATATCTGTAAGCCTAATGAGTCCACTCTGCTAGGGTATGCCCTTGTCGTTAAGCTTTTCAATCCGTTCGCATAAGCTTCAATCATCGAGCGGTCCAAGTATATATGAAGCTTCACATTTTCCCCGTTTAGCTCAAGCTTGCCTCCTTGAATGCCTTTACTTCTTTCAAAACGATCCAATGTCGTTTTAGTCCGATTTACTTTCAACATAGCATCGACAATATCGTAGTAGAGCAGCGTTTCTTCTTCGCCATTAGGGGAACGGCGAACTTTAATGCCCATTTGCTCCGCTTTATCCGCTTCCAGCTCCAGCATGATTTCCAGCATGTCGCCTTTGACTTCTTTCAGCAGCACATTTGCTTCTTCCAATGACTTATCCTTGAAGGAGACGAGCTTCTCTCCTCGCAAAGTTTGAAGCTCTTCAATCGGCTCAACGCCGAGACGCCCGTCTTCCCGAAGGAAAACGCTAACTGGCAGCCCACCGTTATGCGCCCATCCCGCACTGTAATCGAGCTGTGGCGTTCTCTCTCCTTGCGCAATCGTAAATATAATATTTCTGCTGGTCTTCGGATCAACCATTCCGCTTGGTCCCGTGAAATGAAATTGTCCGACATCGATCAGCTCCGGCTCTTCTTGATCAGGCGTAAATGAAAATTTATTTTTATCAAAAGATCCGATCCAATAGAATACCTCGACATCTGCACCAGGTCCTACAGGACTAATAAGAAACAGATGTTTTTCATTCCCGTTTTTATCCTTTCCAAGCGGCAACAAAACCGGAAGCTCCCACACAGGTCCTAAATAAGGGTATTTTTTTAAGTCAGACGTGTAGAAAGGGCCTTTGTACTCCCAATCCGTCATATTCTTGGACGTATAGGCAAGCGCAGTGCCTGAACCTCCCTCAATCCCGGATCCGATCAACAAATACCATGTATCTCCTTCTTTCCACACAAACGGATCACGGAAATCTCCGAAAAGGCCGATACCCTTTTGTTGTGTGATGACGGGCTCAGGATGCTTGATCCAGCTAACAAGATCATTATTATTATCCTCAAGAAATGTGCTTCTGGCTAAACCGACGCGTTGATTCGGCTTTACGCTATCGTCCCCTGCGGTAAAAAATAGAGCGGGAACTCCGTTCTCATCGTAGGCCGCACTTCCAGACCATACCCCATCGGGGTCTACCGCATTCTTCTCAGGAGCAAGCGCTACCGGCAGATCTCTCCAGTTCACCATATCGTCGCTTACCCAATGGCCCCAATGAATTTGATGCCAATAGGGTCCTTGTGGATTATGCTGATAAAACAAATGGTACTGGCCATTGAAATAAATAGGAGCATGAGGCTCGTTCATCCAATGTGCAGGAGGGCTCACATGATATTGTGGCCGGTGTCTGTCATCCGTTAGTAAGCTTCTGTCCAATTGGATATCATCATACGGAATTTCAGGGGACTTCCCGCCGTGCGGCTGTAAATCCTCCGCAAATATATTGGCAATTTCCTCTGCATCTAAGGCTTGACTGTACAGTTTCACTTCGTCCATCATGCCATTGAACATATTGAGCGGGAACACTCCTGCAAGAATCGTACTTTGATTATTTTTACCTAGCAGCAAATCCGATTTAGAAGGCGAAATCGCTGCTTTATTAGAGCTGGCTTTCGAGGCTACTTCCTTTCCGTTTAAATAGAGCCTCATCATACCATCGTTCTTCGAATAGGTGGCGGCTACAAAGGACCACTGCTCTTTAACAAGCGGTGCATCATCAGCCCATACCTCCTCCCAATTACCGCCTATTCCGAGCTGCAAGGACCATGATCCGTGACGATACATGCCGAGTATGAATCCTTCTTTGTTCTCTCTATCATGCTGATTAACAATGGCCGAAAGCCTTTGTTCGTCGCCCCACTCGTAGGAACGGGGCGCAACCCACGCGGTGATCGTCAACGCGTCGCCCGGCTGCTTCACTCCATCTGCTGGCCTCGTTACCCATGTTGAATAGCCGTCGAATAGCAGAGCTCCCCCCTTCACCCCTCTTCTCCAAGCTGGATCATGCGTATTCGTAAAACGGGCATCATTGAATACATAATTAATAGGATCTACAAACTCGCTAATCTGGTCCCTGACAGTTTTGCCCGCACCTTCATCGAACGACCATTGCGCCATTAATCCTGATTGCTCTCGAGTCTCTTGCGAACTCATAACAAACCATCCTCCTAATACGATTAAAAAGATACATGCAACTGTTATTACTGCCTTTTTGTTTAAAATCATCTCAGCGATACCACCTGAAGATACTCACATACGACCTTCTCAAGCCACTCACTCCTCTTGACTATTAAAAAAGCGGTTGAATAGAAAAAGCAACCTATTCCAACCGCTGTTTCACCACTTTATAGACTTTCGTTTGCAGCCAGCATTTCGCTGCTAGCATGAATGGAGCTTAATTCATAGACCTCAAGAGAGACGATCCTCGCAGCGCCTCCTGCAGCGAATACTTCAAGGAAGCCATTGCTTGATACAGGGAAAATCAAATCCGACATAACGACCTTTCCATCATTCGCAAACACCTCTACCGAAGACCAATCCACGAAGAGCTGCATCTGAATCCGTCCATTCTCCGGTTGCAGCGATGCTTCATGCTTGCAGGCGAATTGCGGATGAAAGTCTGACTTACCCGATTTTGTACGGTCAATAAATAAAGATTGGGTTCTCGTATCGTAACCGACTAGCGTCGCTTCTTCCGCTGAAGCGTTTAATTTCAGCCCCAACTGCTCTGCATCGCCAATCTCAAATTCCACTTTAATTTCGAGTTGATAAGCAGTCATATTCGTTGATATAGGCTGTTCCGATGCAAGCGGGATTTCTTCTTGGAAAAGTTTCGCTTGGCGAAGACTCTGCAGCTCTTGTACAGGCTGCTGCTTCAACCGGATACCTGCTTCATCTGTATGGAGAGACAACACACGTGGAATCGTCATCGCGCTTCTCCAAGTTTCGGTCGGTGTCATGTTCGCATATTTCCAATTGCTCATCCAGCCCATCAATAATCGTCTGCCATCTGAATTCGGAATGTCGGACCATGAAACGCCTGCGTAATTATCACGTCCGTGATCCACCCACAATACCGTGTCGGCTGTATTTTCGTTAGTGAAGGTTCTTCCGTTAAAGTCCCCAACAAAATACTGCGTTCTAGAGCCTTCAGGGCAAGCAGAATTATCACCGATGCTTACGATAAGCACCCACTTCTTCTGCTCTGTTTGCCCATTAACAGGAAGCTCGAACAAGTCTGGACATTCCCATACTCCGTCGTGAGAGCCTTCAGCAGCGCCAAACTCACCAGTGAACACCCATTCTTTTAAATTGAAGGAAGAGTAGAATCGAATATGATCTCCAGCTGCTAGAACCATAACCCACTGTTTAGATTTCTCATGCCAGAAAACCTTGGGATCGCGGAAATCTACAATTTGTTCTTCCGTAAGAACGGGATTTCCTTCGTATTTGATCCATGTTCTACCTTTATCCTTGCTATAGGCTATACTTTGGCATTGTTTTGTTTTCTCCGAATCCGGATACGTTTTATGATGCGTAAAAATAGCTACCAGTCCAGCACCGCCGGAGAAAAAACCACTCCTATCGTTCCAATCCACAACCGCGCTTCCAGAGAAAATAAATCCATTTTCATCCGGCTCAAGCGCAACCGGAAGATGCTCCCAATGAATAAGATCTCGGCTAACGGCATGCCCCCAATGCATCGGACCCCATGTAGTTCCGCCTGGATAGTACTGATAAAATAAATGATACTCGCCTTCAAAGTAGACCATACCATTAGGATCATTCATCCAATGAGCAGCAGGCGTGAAATGAAACTGCGGCCGGTATTTTTCGGTATAAGTTGCTATTGTCATTGTTCATTCAACACCTTTCGAATTTCATCCATGCCAGGCATAGCCGGTATGGCACCCCTCTTCGTTGTGACGATCGCGCCTACTGCATTGGCGAATGTAATCGCATGTTCAACGTCTTCTTTAGACAGCTCTTCTAACTGTACTTTCATTTCTAACAGAGCGAACAATATACCTCCCAAAAAAGCGTCCCCTGCTCCTGTCGTATCAATCGTATCCACTCGGAAGCCGGGCACCTTGCCGCTTTGTTGGCCAAACCGGTAATAGCAGCCTTCCTCGGCCAATGTAATGAGTACCAGCTTCACGCCGTATGTTTCGGAAATATATTTCGAGCCCTTCTCAAGGTCTTTCGTTCCTGTTATAAACGCAAGCTCTTCTTCAGACAGTTTTGTAATATCGGAATATTTCAAGCCAGCAATTATAGCGCTTTTGGCATGCGTCAGATCATCCCATAGTGAAAGCCTTAAGTTCGGATCAAAGGAAATCCATGCTCCGCTTTTTTTGGCATGCTCCAGTGCATGTAAGGTAGCCGTTCTGGATGGTTCGTGCGTCATTGAAATCGAACCGAAATGAAATATCCTCGCTTGATCAATTAAGCTATAATCTACTTCGTTCTCATGAAGTGTCTGATCGGAGCCCGGTTTGCGGTGAAAGCTAAACGATCGGTCGCCCATATCGTCGAGATGGACAAAAGCCAATGTAGTGCTTACCTCACTCGACACTACCAATCCACCGGTATGCACTTCGCATGTTTCCAGCGTTTCTTTAAGAAATGTCCCAAATTGGTCATTTCCGACTTTGCCTATAAATGATGTTTTTTTGCCCAGTTTAGCTAAAGCAGCCAATACGTTAGCAGGTGCTCCGCCGGGATTACATTCAAATTGTTGGTTCCCATTCTCGGACTTTCCAGCAGGCGTAAAGTCAACAAGTACTTCTCCCAATGCCGTAACATCGTAAACCATATCGTTCACCCACCTAATCCATGCGTTAATAATCTCTCTCTATTAAAGTGAAACCGGAACGAAACGGATCGTTCCGTTCCGTCAGCGTATAAACTAGCCCTGAGCTTGCTTGTATCGCTCCAGACCTTTCTGGTAAAGCTCCATTAGCTTATCAAGACCCATTTCATTCACTTGCTTCACATAACTATCCCATTGTTTGTCGACATTTCCGTCAACAATGAACTTCGCTCTCTGTGTGTTCACATATTTGATCAATTCCGGCTCAATTCGATTGATCACTTCCAGCTCTTCAGGCAGGAAGAAAATGCCCGGATAATTTTCAGCTTCCATGACCGGTTCGTAGTATTTCTCTAAATCTTCCTTACGTTGTTTTGCGCGGGGCTCCATGTCAACGATCGTCTGATAATCCTCTTTCGTGATTACACCAGCACCGTTAGGCGCCACTTGTTGACGATATTCTCCCATCGATTTACCTTCCGGCAGCGGTAAATTCACAAGCTTGCCGTTAGCATCCTTCTCATATATCACATCGATTGGGCCCCAGTGAATTTGCGCTGCCATATAAGGTTCATACTGCTGGTCGATCCAGCGCATCGTAACTTCCGGACTTTTGTTCATCTTCGTGATGACAAAAGTTCCTCTGCCAGGACCCCCGCCATTGCCTCTGCCGATCGTCTTCTGGCCTGTTGGGCCGGTAAGTGGGGGCACAAGTGCGTAATCCTTCGCACGATCTGAACCGACAACTTCTTCAATTTCCCACCATACATAGGAACCGAGTGTTTCGTCAGGCGTTTTTCCTTTCGCCAAATATTGAGGAGCATCTTGAGTGAAAGATTCGGGATCAATTAGGCCCTGCTTATACCATTTTTCATTAAAATACTTCAATGCTTCCTTATATTCAGGCTGAATGGCAGTAAAAATGACTTTGCCGTCTCTAACAATACGGTGTTCAAGATTATCCGGCATCCCGAATGCTCCGAACAGACCGGCAATATCCATACACCAGCCCATATGCATAAAACTGAGCGGGATTTCATCGGCAATGCCGTTGCCGTTAGGATCTTGCGTCTTGAATGCCACTAAAGCATCCGTATATTCATCAAGCGTTTCTGGAAATTTGAGGCCGAGCTTTGTAAGCCATGCCGTATTGATGACATGGAAGAAAGGATTTGTGCCGAGTTCATTTTCTTCCCAGGTAGGAAGTCCATAAATATGTCCGTCAGGAGCCGTAATCGCTGCTTTAATGTCCGGTCTTTGCTCCAAAAGCTTTTTTAAATTAGGGGCATATTCCGAAATTAAATCTTCCAAAGGTATAATTGTGCCGTCTTTGCCGTAAGTAATAAGCTCATAGTCGGAAAAACCTGCACCGTAGAACGCATCCGGCAGATCACCGCTCGCCAGAAGTAAATTTTTCTTTTCTCCGTAATCCGTGTCCGGAATGTTGGTCCATTTAATGCTTACATTCGTCGATTGCTCCAGACGTTTGAAAATTTCCATTTGACCATATTCCGGAGCTAGCTGTGCTTTCGGTGCTACCATTTTCAAAGTAACTTTTCCGTTTACGATCGGCAGCCCTTCTTTATTAATCGCTTGTGCATTGGTGTTGCTTTCTGTGTTGCTGCCTCCCTTGCTCTTCGAGCACCCCGTTAGTGCTATGGTCGTTGCCAGTGCGAGACTTAAAGTAATAGACAGTGCTTTTTTCATCTTTGCTGCGCCCTCCTTTTTTATGACAAACTAATTTTCATCTATAACCCACCCGAGAGGCCTTGCCCGGGGAATTACCTCGATACAGCAACTACCCTTTGATGGAACCGATCATCACGCCTTTTACGAAATACCGCTGAAGGAATGGATACAGTATAAGCAGCGGCAAACTTGCGACAATGATGACCCCATATTTAATCAACTCTGTAACTCTCAATTTCGCAGCGTATGACTCCACATCAACCATCATGTTTGAGTTCACCTGGTTTTGTACGAGAATATTTCGAAGCACCAGCTGGAGCGGGTATTTCACCTCTTCATTCAAATAAATAAGAGCGTCGAAGAAGCCGTTCCAGAAACCTACCACATGAAAGAGCACCATGACCGCGATAATCGGTTTCGAGAGAGGAATAACAAATTGAAAGAAAAAATTCGTGTTAGTGCTGCCGTCGATGAATGCGGCTTCCCGCATTTCATCAGGAATCGTGCTCTGAAAAAATGTTCGGACGATAATAATGTTGAAAACGCCTGCTGCGCCCGGAACGACAAGCGCCCAGATTGTATTAATCATGCCAAGATCCTTGATCAGCAGATAAGTCGGAATCAATCCCCCGCTGAAAAACATCGTCAGCATAAAAAACCACATAAACAAGTTTCTTCCCACAAAGTCCTTACGAGATAGCGGATAAGCTGCAAGGAGCGTAAAAGAGACGCTGATCAATGTCCCTAACGTCGCATAGAGCATCGAGTTTCCGTATCCGATCCATATCGAAGCATCATTAAAGATACGTTGATAACCATCCACCGTAAATCCTTTTGGGAAAAGCCATACATCACCTGAATAAATGTAATTAGGATCGCTAAATGAGGCGATAAGGACAAAGAACAATGGGTATAGAATTAACAGCATGCCGATCGTGAGAATCGAATAGTTGAACAGGTCAAATAGAAAATCACTTTTACTTTTTCTTTTAAATAACAAGCTTTTCATTAGTACGCCACCTCTACCACAAACTAGTTTCTGTTAATTTCTTGGCAACACGGTTAACGACGAACAATAAAATGATGTTAATAACCGAATTAAACAATCCGATTGCAGCCGAGAAGCTGTACTGGGCTTTCTGAATCCCTTGCTCGTACACGTAAGTTGGAAGGATATTTGATGTGTCATAATTAAGATCGCTCTGCATCAAAAAGGCTTTCTCGAACCCAACGCTCATAATGTTACCAAGAGCAAGTACGAGCAGAATGATGATAGTCGGTAGAATGCCTGGAATATCTACGTTGAGTATCCTCTTCCACTTGCTAGCTCCATCCATAATGGCGGCTTCATGCAGCTCGGGACTTACACCCGCCAAGGCTGCAAGATAAATAATTGTCGCAAAGCCTGTTTCCTGCCAGATCCCTGACAGGATGTAAAGCGGACGGAACCACCCTGAGTCGGCCATAAAGAGAATCGGTTCCCCTCCGAAAAGGGTGATGATATGGTTGACCATACCGCTGTTCGGAGACAAAAAGACGTTCAGCATCCCTACAAGCACGACAACGGAAATAAAATGCGGCGCGTAAATAACAGTTTGTACAAACTTTTTATACCTTTTGGCCGTTATCTGATTCAGCATAAGAGCCACAATAATCGGTGTGGGAAAGCCGAAAAGAAGCGATAGAAAGCTTAAAGAAAGCGTGTTCTTAATAATGGCCCAAAAATTATAAGATTCAAAAAACCGGATGAAATGCTCTAATGCAACCCACTCACTACCCCATATTCCTTTGCTCGGTGTAAAATCTTTAAAAGCAATTTGAACTCCGTACATCGGATAGTATCTAAATACGAGATACAACAAAACGACCGGAAGCAAGAACAAATACAATTCGTAGTTTCGTTTAATCTGGATCCACGTTTTGCTCTTTATCTTTGAATTACCCTCCAATCTCGTATTAGATAATTCTTTTGTTGTCAAACTCATCTGATCTCCCCCATTAATGAACTAATCACATCCAGAGTGAACGCTTACAAATCGATAATATGATTCCCATGATGATATTGATAAAGCATTGAAGTGAAATATGAAACGTTTCCAATTCAGTTGAAACGTTTCCAATTTAGCAAAAGACTTTCCACTTAACTATAAAACATTAAGTGGTTTCTCCTTTTCTAAATGTGATAGGGATCCGATAAGTGTCTCTATCTAATGTCTCGCCTTCAATTTTTTTGAAAAGCAGCTTTATTGCAAGTCGAGCCATTTCTTCTACCGGCTGACGAATCGTCGATATTACCGGATGGAAATACGTGTGATCTTGAATTCCATCATACCCGATGACCTTAACGTCTTCTGGAACGCGAATGCCTTGCTGTTTTGCATATTCAATATATTTGGCAGCAAACATATCTGTTATTGCAAAAACACCATCCACATCTTGATAGCGTTTAATAAAATTTCCGTAATAGGATTCATCGTCTTGAACCGGATCCGATTCCTCATAAACGATATATTCGACTCCGAGCGCCTCGGCCTCTTGGACGAAGCCCTCTCTTCTATTCATGGTTTCACTGAAAACCGAAGTAACACTGCCCATAAATGCTGGTTTTTTCGATCCTGCCTTAACAAGCTCTCTCAATGCAAGGCGACCGCCTTCGAAATTATCAGACGTCACGCAGGTGATTTTCTTACTGAAATGGCGGTCGATACTAATGATCGGAATATCCGTGCTCACATTATTCTCGATGTCGTTGTACGTAATTCCGACAATCCCTGCTACCTTGTTTTGCTCTAGCATATCCAAATAGTAAAGCTCTTTCTCTGGCTTGCCCCCGCTGTTGCAAAGCATGAGCTTGTATCCTTCACGATCGAGCTCATCCTCAATATAATAAGCAAGCTCAGAGAAAAAAGGATGCCATATGCTTGGAAGCATTAAGGCCACCATTTTTGATTTTTGCATTTTAAAATTACGCGCTACTTCATTCGGTACATAATTTAATTGTTCAATAGCAGCTTTAACTTTCCTTCGAGTCTCCGGTTTCACAGCTCCGGTATTGTTAATTACCCTTGATACGGTGCCGACAGCCACCCCCGCCAAGATTGCGACATCTTTTATACCAGACATGATTGACCTCCGCTTACATATTTCTAATACATGTATAATAACATCAAGTTGGAAACGTTTCAATACTAAATTTGAAACGTTTCCAACTTTACTTTTGCAGCTCAATTTGATCATAAATGGATAAACTATTTCTTACCGCTATGTCCTATGCATCAGCAAGCTTCTTCAATTCCAGCATTTCGCATTACCATTTCACATGGTTTCGTCGCCTAGGCGAATACTTGCTGATATAAGTGCATGGGTCATAAAGAACTGCTCTCTCACTCGAAAGCCCGACCTTAATAAGGTCGGGCTTTCGTATGAGGCCAGAGATTGCTTTCTTGTAAATTGGGCTAATCTTCTGCGATGAAGTGCAATAATATTTTATTATTCCGCGATATCAGACCACAGTACCAGGTTCGTTATCAAGATACTGCTCATTTATTTCGCTATTATTATTTTTTTATGATAACTTCTGCCATTAAAGTGTTTTTACTTTTGATAAGGGTCAATCGTTTGAATCGTACCATCTTCGTTGTAATGCAATTCCGTATATTTGACGCAGCGCTTATGGTTAACGCCTTCCGACAGCGAACAGTCGTGATAGAACAAATACCATTTTTCTTCGAACTGAACGATAGAGTGGTGAGTTGTCCAGCCGATAACTGGCGTTAAGATCGTCCCCTTAAATGTATAAGGGCCCATCGGGTTCTCGCTGACGGCATAAACCAGCTTGTGCGTGGTACCGGTGGAGTAGGAAAGGTAATACAAATCATTGTACTTGTGTACCCATGGACCCTCGAAATAACGCCGATCTTCGTCGCCTGCAAGAATCGGGCTGCCGTTCTCATCGACAATCGAAATTTCCTGAGGATCAGCTTGAAACGAAAGCATATCCTCGCTCATCTGAGCGACTATTGGACCAAGAGCAGGTGCATCCGCATCCGGCCCCGTCGTATCCGCATCGAAAGCGCCATTCTGCCATTTTTCCAGTTGTCCGCCCCATAGACCTCCGAAATACATATAAGCCTGATTGTTGTCATCTATGAACACAGCAGGGTCGATGCTGAAGCTGCCTTCGATATAAGACGATTGCGGTGTAAAAGGTCCGGCTGGCGAAGCGCTCGTAGCAACTCCGATTCGAAAAATACCATCATGATCTCGCGCAGGAAAAAACAGATAATAGGTATCGTTTTTATAAGCAGCATCCGGTGCCCAAAGCTGTTTAGAAGCCCAAGGGATATCCTTCAGATGAAGGGCCTCACCATGATCTACCACAGGAGAATCGAAGTTATCCATAGACAGGACATGATAATCCTCCATTGCGTACTGATCCCCATTGTCATTATCTGGACCGTCATGATCAAGGTCATGTGACGGGTAAATATAAATTTTGCCCTCAAATACATGAGCGGATGGATCGGCAGTATAGATATGAGTAACTAGTGGTTGATTAGGTTTAATAACTGGATTCATAATGGTTTCCTCCAAATTGTTTTTAATTGATTTGTCATGATTGCTAGAGCTGTGCTTAACAAAATCTTTCATTAGTAGAGCAATTCTACTGAATAAAACTTTCTGTTTTATATATGGAATCATTAAATATTTCTTCACATATAAAAACATTATTTTTACATCATATCTAGAGTTTAGCGCTTACATTAAGTAAATACAACCCATCAATTTTTTATCAATAGAGAAAAGAAGATTCTTGCATGTAACAATCATTATCTATCTGCATCACATTCGCCGCTCGGCAGCCGCTCCGCGCTCCATCTGCTGCATTTCTGCAGCACATTAGCCCCACTACCGCCGCTACGCGCTCCATGTGCTGCACTTCTGCATCACATTCGCCTCACCGCCGCCGCTACGCGCTCTATGTGCTGCACTTTTGCATCACATTCGCCGCTCGACCGCCGCTACGCGCTCCATGTGCTGCACTTCTGCATCACATTCGCCCCACCACCGCCGCTCCGCGCTCCATTTGCTGCACTTCTGCATCACATTCGCCCCGCCACCGCCGCTCCTCGCTCCATGTGCTGCACTTCTGCAGCACATTTGCCGCGCCGCCGCCGCTCCGCGCTCCATGTGCTGCATTTCTGCATTACATTCGCCCCGCCACAGCCGCTCCGCGCTCCATGTGCTGCATTTCTGCATCACATTCGCCGCACCACCGCCGCTCCGCGCTCCATGTGCTGCATTTCTGCATCACATTCGCCCCACCACCGCCGCTCCGCGCTCCATGTGCTGCATTTCTGCAGCACATTCGCCGCACCGCCGCCGCTCCGCGCTCCATGTGCTGCACTTCTGCAGCACATTCGCCGCGCCGCCGCCGCTCCGCGCTCTATGTGCTGCACTTCTGCATCACATTCGCCGCTCCACCGCCGCTCCGCGCTCCAGGTGCTGCATTTCTGCAGCACATTCGCCGCACCGCCGCCGCTCCGCGCTCCATGTGCTGCACTTCTGCAGCACATTCGCCGCGCCGCCGCTGCTCCGCGCTCCATGTGCTGCATTTCTGCATCACATTCGCCCCGCCACCGCCGCTACGCGCTCCATGTGCTGCATTTCTGCATCACATTTGCCGCGCCGCCGCTGCTCCACGCTCCAAGTGCTGCATTTCTGCAGCACATTCGCCGCTCCACCGCCGCTCCACACTCCATGTGCTGCATTTCTGCAGCACATTCGCCTCACCGCTGCCGCTCCGCGCTCTATGTGCTGCATTTCTGCATCACATTCGCCCCACCACCGCCGCTACGCGCTCTATGTGCTGCACTTCTGCATCACATTCGCCGCACCACCACCGCTACGCGCTCCATGTGCTGCACTTCTGCATCACATTTGCCCCGCCACCGCCGCTCCGCGCTCTATGTGCTGCACTTCTGCATCACATTCGCCGCTCGAACAGCTCAAAATGTATAGATTAAAAACTTTGAGACAATATAAGCCAGTCAGAAAGTGTAATCCATATAAATAAACCCTGCTTCATTGAATAGGGTTCTATTTTACTAATACCTGATCATTTTGAATAAATGGACACCGGAGGGAACAACTGTGGATAAGAAGAAGGCAGGAACGAATAAACTCTCGATCTTCGCACTAGGCGGCGTATATGAAATAGGCAAAAATATGTATGTTGTTCAATATGAGGATGACATCCTGGTCATTGATTGCGGATCTAAATTTCCCGATGAGAGTCTTCTTGGCATCGATTTGATTATTCCTGACATTTCGTACTTATTAGAAAAGAAAGATAAGGTCCGCGCTTTAATCGTTACCCATGGACACGAAGACCACATTGGCGGCATCCCTTATTTTTTGAAGCAGCTAAATATTCCCGTGTATGGAACGAGCCTTACGCTCGGATTAATTAAAGGAAAGATGAAAGAGCATCGTCTCAGCAATGTAAGCCTTTATGAAATTAAATCCGATTCCTCGATCGAGCTAGGAAGTCTGAAGCTTACTTTTTTCCGTACGAATCACAGCATCCCCGATTGTGTTGGTGTAGTTATTGATACCCCGGAGGGCACGGTTGTACATACTGGTGATTTCAAATTTGATCTTTCCCCCTCAAATAAGCAATTTCCCGACATTCACAAGATGGCACGCATCGGGGAAAAAGGGGTACTCGCATTATTATCCGAAAGTACGAATGCAGAACGACCCGGATTTACTCCTTCAGAGAAGCTGGTAGGAGAACGGATTAAGGAAGCCTTTCAAAAGGCTGAGAACAAAATATTTTTATCCACGTTTGCATCCAATGTAAGCCGTTTGCAGCAGGTTGTGGATGCTGCTATCGCTACAAATCGCAAGCTGCTATTGCTTGGAAGAAGCATGATCAATGTAGTCACGATTGCATTAGACCTAGGGTATTTAAATATACCTGATGGGATGTTGATTGAAGCAAAAGAAGCAAATGAGCTGTCTCGGGAGCAGGTAGCTGTATTATGTACGGGAAGCCAAGGAGAGCCGATGGCCGCTCTTTCCCGTCTTGCCAGCTCAACCTATCCTCATATTGAAATAATGCCCGATGACACGGTTATATTAGCTTCTTCCCCCATCCCCGGCAATGAAAGAAACGTAGCGAACATGCTGAACCATCTGTATATGCTTGGTGCACACGTTATTCATGGGGCGGGTGCTGCGACAGGCATGCATGTATCCGGTCATGGCAGTCAGGAAGAGCTCAAGCTGATGCTAACGTTGATGAAACCTAAGTACTTTGTTCCAATTCACGGAGAATATCGGATGCTGTACCAGCATAAGCAGTTGGCTGAATCCGTCGGTATCGAGAAAGAACAGATCTTCATCCTAAATAATGGTGATGTCTTAGACATTGCAGAAGGGCATATTCAACAGAATCGCAAAATTATGGCCGGGAATACGCTTGTGGATGGATTAGGAATCGGAGATGTAGGAAACATCATCTTGCGTGATCGCAAGCATCTTGCCGAGGATGGAATTCTTGTAATCGTCATTACGTTAAGTCGAACGGAGAGTGTCATTCTATCTGGACCCGACATCATTAGCCGTGGATTTATTTTTGTTAGAGAATCAGAAACCCTCCTCAATGAAGTAGGCAAGCTGGTTGTTAAAACAATCGGAGACCTCCAGGAGAAAGGAAATGATGGGAAATGGTCGATTCTGAAGCATAAAATCAAGGAATCAACTAGCAAGTATGTGTATGCTAAAACGAAGAGAAGACCGATGATCCTGCCCATTATTATCGAAGTGTAAAATAATGCCCTGTTCCCCTTACTCCTCCACGAGTGATTAAGGGGAACTTTTCAATATTTCATAAATCCCTTTTCAAAATCATATAATTGTTCATTACCGTTTACTTGAGGGGGACAACAATGGAAGAGCAAGCATTATTCGAGCATCGATTCTGGCTTCAAATATTAGGGGATCATGCTCGCTTTATCTTCAATGCCTTGTCGCCAAAAGAGCTCCAGACAATCGAAATGGCGAGCATGTTTATCACGCAGTTCGACCAACTGCTTGAACAGTCACGACAACTGGATGCTTCTGCCCAATTATCCGAACTCAACAAACAAGCATTTGAGTTGGCCTCTCAATTACGCCTATTTAAATTAAACCTTCTGGATCGATTGCTGCTTGGAAAGCTGGCAATTGGAATGACTCCAACCTTTATCAATCATATGGTCAATGAGCTAGAAGAATATATCAAAATTGTTACTGCATTGCTGGAAGGAAAGCCCGTTCCGCATTTTTCTTCCTTGCACCATGATTTGTTATGGCTGCCTGATGCAGCCGGGCATGCATCTATAATCGCATCAGATCTTGATAGAGTCGAAAAAAGATTAATAAAAAAGAGTAAACATTTCGAGAAACATTTTAACGCTTTTTATTTAAAAGCAATTGAATTGACTGGGTATACGAGGACAATGCGTGACCACTATCCCGTTTTGGCAAAATTTCATGAAGACGTAAATATAGAAATGTCCATATTTATGGCTTTCTTAATAGAACTCGAAGAGCTCGAATTAAGTGCAGAGCTGTTAAGTCAGCTAAATCCGCTTGTACCTGATCATATGTTTCGTGAGGAGTGCTATTATTTGTTTAAGCTATCTACATGCGGTGCCATTCCTGTACCGCAATGCGATCCAACTAAACCGAGAATCGACTAGCCCCTATACATCTCTACCCTTAATGGGCCCGCAAGAAGGACACTTTTTAATAAGTGCCCGCTTGCGGGTCATTTCTGTCTTTAGCGGCGATTTCAGTCCCAAATGAATACATGCTTGCTCCATTGCGGATAATTAGGTAAGCATAAAAAATGTTATCCGGTGAGAGGAGCGATACCAATGGAAAAGACCAAATCTCGAAAACTGAATATAACATTCAAAAGTGATATGGAACATGAGGATTTAAGCACGTCTAATGAGAAGAAATCGAAAACCGCTAGCGGGGGAAAGGGGAAGATTTGGGAATTTATCGCGTTAGCTACCATCCCCATGGTGCTTGTATTCGGCAACTCCATGCTCGTACCGGTACTGCCTGAAATGCAGAGGGCGCTTAAAATTAGCACCTTTCAAAGCAGCTTGGTTATCACGATCTTCTCTTTGGCAGCAGGGATCTTCATACCGGTAATCGGTTATTTATCAGATCGATACGGCCGGAAGGTTATCATCATCCCGGCACTGATTGTTTATGGGGCTGGCGGTATTCTGGCCGGTTTCGGAGCGGTTTGGAACTCTTATTCCATCATTATTATCGCTAGAGCCATTCAAGGCATTGCGGCCTCTGGAACAGCACCGATTGCTATGGCGCTTGTAGGCGATTTATACAGCGGCGGTACAGAAAGCAAAGCTCTAGGCTTGACCGAGGCTTCTAACGGAGCCGGGAAAGTACTTAGTCCGATTATCGGATCCCTTCTCGCTTTAATCGTATGGTACGCATCGTTTTTTGCCTTTCCTGTGTTTTGTGCCTTATCTTTGTTAGCCGTTCTTTTTCTGATCAAAGAACCGAAAAAAAACCAGAAACAGAAATTAAGCGAGTATATCAACAAAATAAAACAAGTATTTAAGGAAAAGGGCCGATGGCTCATCACATCGTTCTTGGCAGGCTCGTTAGGGCTTTTTATTTTGTTCGGCGTATTATTTTATTTATCCAACATTCTCGAAGAGAAGCCGTACAATATCGATGGTGTCAAAAAAAGCTTTATATTGGCCATTCCTCTCCTTGGTTTGGTTATTACTTCATATACAACAGGCAGTCTGATTAAGAAGAAAGGACTTTTAATAAGGTGGCTTATGAATATTGGATTGCTTACGATGACTCTATCTCTGGCAGCCACCATTTTCTTTTTCAAAAACATTTATGTATTTATTGGGCTGTTAACGATTAGCAGCATCGGCACTGGTCTGCTTCTCCCCTGCTTGAACACGATGATTACTGGAGCCGTCCAGAAAAGCGAGCGCGGAATGATTACGTCACTTTACAACAGTTTAAGATTTCTAGGTGTAGCAGCAGGTCCCCCATTATTTGGTTGGATGATGGAAAAGTCAGATCGGCTAGTGTTCATTTCCGTTTCTTCCTTGTCTTTGATTACGCTGTGCTTAGTATTTTTCTTGATTAAGCCCCCGCGCGAAATTAGCTGATGATTGAACTGTTAATCTGTGGGCACACGCCTGCAACCGTTCGCATATGATGTTTTTGACATTCGTCATTATGAGAAAACAGAAAACATTATAAGAATTGAGGAGATTACAAATGAAATATTCCCCACGTGCTATTTGGCCCTTAGAGTTGTATGATCCGAGCGGAAATCGTCATGCTTCCAAACTTGAAACGGATAATTGCAGTTCTGATAGCTCCGTGCGTGGCCGAACAATGGTCATTGATAAAGGACTCGGTAGAAATGCATTTATGGATCTGATCGAAACAGCCGCCGATTATATGGACTGCGTCAAATTTGGCTTCGGAACGGCCCCTCTTTATAACCCAGAGCTGCTGCTCTATAAGATCAAGTTAGCCAAACAGCACGGCATATCGGTCATGCCCGGCGGCACCTTGCTGGAGACTGCTGTTCAACAGGATGTTGTACCTTCTTTTTTTGATACAATATGTTCTTTGGGCTTTAACAGCATCGAGGTATCTGACGGTACGATCGAGCTCTCCCGCACAATGCGAACTGAGCTGATCCAAGAAGGTGTAAAGCGCGGTCTTCGTGTTGTAACCGAATACGGGAAGAAGCTGTCAGGCTCGCTCATTGATGCCACGCTTCTAGCTGTCACTATGGAGGAGGACTTGGATGCAGGTGCGGATCTTGTAACGGTTGAAGCAAGAGAATCTGGCGTTAGCGTTGGATTGTTTGATGAGGACGGCGAATGCCGAGAAGATGTGCTTGAATCCATTCTAAAATTCATATCAGATCCCAAAAAACTGATGTGGGAGGCGCCGCTTAAACATCAACAAGTATTTTTATTGCGTCAATTTGGTTCGGATGTGCATCTAGGCAATATAGCTCCTCACGACATATTCTCACTCGAGACATTGCGGCGCGGTCTACGTTCAGATACATTTGGGTTTGGCATACGGGAGAAAGAAGCTAAGGAATATTTGTACATGATCTGATACATGATTGGCACGGCGCTCATTTATTTGAGCGCCATTTTTTTCGTTTCTTAGAATATTGCTCCCGCATGGCGTAGAATCTGAAGAGCTTGCACGTGGTCCTGTTCCTCTACGATAACAGTCAATACAATATCGCGCCCTGTTGTTTGATTCTCCACGCCTCCAGAGCTCATTCCACTGGCACTTTCATAATCAGCGCTCAATGTGCCGGCACTAGAATCCTCCGCATCGCCTCCAACTGTTAAATTGCCTAGACCATCGATCCCGCTAGTCAACGAGTTCATGCCTTGATCTGATCCGTCTCCTGCATGAATGGATGCATCCACGATGCCTAAACCTTTTACTCGTGATAGTGCCTCTTCAGCTTGTTCTTGGCTTTCGAAAAAAGCTTGAATATTTTTTTCAGCCATTTTAAATTACCCCCCAATTTTTGATGTTCGTCGTAGTTTTCCTGATTGTGCAGGGATTTATTCGCTATGCTTGGGTAAATACATATTCCTTAAACGCAGTTCCGATGCAGTTTCTTCGTTGTTAGTAATACCCAGCATAATTTAAGCTTGGCGAGCAAAAATAAGAGGGTAATTAAATCCGATAAGTAAGGGGACGAAATGGATGAAAAAGATGTTGATGCTTTTCTGTGCCTTCGCTTGCTTGACTTTCGTTTTGGCTGTACCTGCTTTCGCAAATACCGCTAACACGACGACTGGCACGACGAACAATTATAACAACAAGGGTATGGGAACCTCGATACCCGACACAATTCGTTCAGACATTAATTATGGAGTCAAAAGCACGGAGCGAGCACTTGGAGTAGACGGCTACACAAACAAAAATTACACAAATACAAGGACCGATGGGTACATGAACAGGAATTACACAAATACGAATATTGACGGCAACGCCACTAGAAACTATATGAACAGATCCACCACAGGAACTGCCGTAAATCCAGCGCTGCATGCTAATAACTACAGAACTACAGCCACAACAACAAACAGAGGCAGCAATTGGGGTTGGCTTGGTTTGTTGGGATTGATCGGGCTAGCTGGCATGAAGAGCCGTGACCGTGAACGCACCTAACTAAACGGATAAAACAACACAACCCCTGTCAATTGACAGGGGTTCTTCTTATGATTTCGTATAGCGATTATTCTCCTCTTCTATAACGGCTTGGAGATGCGTTTATCCGATTGATCCTTCAATAATTCGGATACCGTTACAAATTTAAACCCTCGCTTGTCTAACTCAAATAAAATGATTTCTAACGCTTTTACCGTCTGCATCGAGCCTTGAATATAATCATGCATCAGAACGATATCGCCATTACGAGCATTATTAAGCACCTTATTCACAATTTTGTTTACACCAGGACTTTTCCAATCATTGGTATCTTGATGCCAAGACCACATAACGGTTGTATAACCTAGCATTTTTGCAATTTGAATCGATTTTTCGTTATAGTAGCCACCAGGCGGACGAAATAATAATGGTTTTATTCCTGTCAAAGCCTCCAATGCATGTCCTGTTTTCGTAATTTCTTCTTTAATGGTAGTTGAGCTTATCGAACGCAAAAAGTAAACATGATTAAACGTATGATTGGCAACCTCATGTCCTTCCGCTATCTCTCTCATAATCGTTTGTGGGAAACGTTCTACTTTATTCCCAATAACAAAAAAAGTTGCCTTCGCATGATATTGCTGCAAAAGATCGAGTATTTTATCCGTTGTTTGCGGATAGGGGCCATCGTCGAAGGTAAGAGCTATTTTCTTATCCTCCATCGGAACCTCCCAAACGACCTCTCCCCTTTTCTCGTAAAAATAACGATCCTTCTTAATCGGCGCTTCAAATCCCAGCAATATAAAAACAACGAGTAACAACAATAATGCTTTGCGCTTACCATTCAACAATATATAACCTCCTGCCGGTATGCTGCGATATTAGTCAATCTCTTGGCCAATAAGACTGGTGCAGCAGCAATTTTCATCAATATGTACGAAATCAGTCGACAGCTCTTGTTAAGAAGCTGTCGACCGTTTGAGCTGAAGCTATTAACGGAAAGGTCTTGTTACCGCATTGCCAATATCGCGAATAAGAAGAGTAACATCACTTCCTAATGTCTTTACCGGATGCTCCATGGAATGGGTGCCATCTATGGATCTGATTCTTTCATGCAAATTTGGATCGGAAGTAACATGGATATTATATTGCGGATACTGCGTTTTTAATGCCGAATGAACCTGCTTTTCAATAATCGCTTTTTTTCCTGTGTTATCCACATCGATCCCAACAATAGCATCATTATTGTTTACAACGACCGTCGCTTTCTTTACACCGCTTACGAGCTCAGCTCTATTTACAAGCTGTTTGGCTTCTTGCCCCGTTCCTGCTGCATTCATTTTATTATTTGTTATATTTGATCTGTTATTCGTGCGGTTATATTTTTCGTGATACGTGCTGGTGTTTCCGTTATGGTTATATTTTTGATTATACGTGCTGGTGTTGCCATTATTCAAACTGATGCCATCATGTTTCTTCGTCACCACTTTGTTGTTCGGTACTGACTTGGTTGTCATGCGGTTTACATTATTCGTTTTAGTAGTCTTCTCCTTCACCGTATGGCTCTGACTGCATGCAGACAAAGAAATTCCTAATGCAAGTACCAATACGGATGCAGCTATAGGCTTTAAATGCTTATTCACTATAAACACCTCCTGTTTTGATGTTTATAAGGTCTGCAAACTTGAAGGATTCATACATGGAAAATTCGGCGGATTAAATGTTATCCATCTGCGCAAAGTAATATAGCATGATCATTGTAGGAGGAGATACATAAATGTCCAAATCAATTTCCATTCCACAATTCCCAGAGTCTTATTGGGTAGCGGCAAATGGCGCATTATCGTCATTCTCCAAGCTTGAAGAAGATATTGAAGTCGATGCCGCTGTCGTTGGAGGTGGCATTTCGGGCATAACCACTGCCTATCTGCTCGCACAGAAGGGCCTTAAGGTTGCGCTGCTCGAAGCAGGCAAGCTGCTCAATGGAACTACTGCTCACACCACAGCAAAAATAACGGCTCAGCATGATTTAATCTACGATAAACTTATTAAACAAAGCAGTAAGGAACATGCAGCTTTGTATTTCAATGCGTCTACTGAAGCTCTTGCATTTATTAAACAAACCATTTCTGAACAAAAAATCGACTGCGGTTTCTCGGAACAGGATTCTTATGTATTCACGAACTCAGATAACGATACAAAAAAAATAGAAGACGAAGTGTCTGCTTATGAAGCGATCGGCATATCTGGAGCTTTCACAGATCATATTCCATTAGATCAGATTTCCGTCAAAGCTGCTGCGGTCATGTACAAGCAGGCACAATTTCATCCGTTGCAATATTTAATTACGCTAGTTCGCAAATTTATCGATGCAGGCGGCGTTATTTACGAGAATACGACGGCTGTAGATGTGGAAACCGGGCCTATACCAAGAGTTATGACTAGCGGCAGTCATCGCGTTACATGCAAGCATGTCGTATCCTGTTCACATTTCCCATTCTATGACGGGCTCGGCTTTTACTTTGCTAGAATGCATGCAGCGAGGTCTTATGTGCTTGGGGTTACGATTGAAGAAAGCTATCCCGGCGGCATGTATTTAAGCGCAGAGGAACCTAAGCGCTCTATTCGCTATGCAGAAACATCGGATCACTCCCCTTTGATTTTAATTGGCGGACAAAGTCACAAAACAGGACAAGGAATATGCACAATTAATCATTATGAAGAGCTGAAGAGCTATGCAGAGCAGCATTTCCAACTTAAAGCAATTCCTTATCGCTGGTCAGCACAAGATCTTGTAACAGGCGACAAAATCCCTTACATCGGTCGAATTACAGCCTCTTCTCCGAATATTTACATTGCAACAGGTTATAACAAGTGGGGAATGACTAATGGTACAGTGGCTGCGCTGCTTATTCGCGATTTAATTATGGAAGAGGAAAATCCATATGAACAATTATTTTCACCCTCACGGTCTGTCTCTTTAACAGCTGTGAAAAATCTTATCGTTGACAATGCAGATGTAGCCAAACACTTAATTGCAGGCAAGCTAGAGATGTTCAATAAGAAACCAGAGGATCTAGCGAAGGATGAGGGCTCAGTAGTAAGCCTGCATGGCAAAAGAGCAGGTGCTTACCGAAACGAGGATGGCCTGCTCTACCTCGTAGATACAACCTGTACTCATATGGGCTGTGAGGTTGAATGGAATAATGGAGATCGCACCTGGGATTGTCCTTGTCATGGATCAAGGTTCTCGATAAGCGGAGAAGTCATCGAAGGACCTGCAGAAAAACCGTTGAAGAAGCTGCAGCAATAAGCTTTGGTCCATTGGTTTCAATATCGCAAGAGAAAGGTGAGCATCGGTGAATGAGAAAAAAAAGTGGGACTTAGCCGCTTTAGCATCTATACCATTAATTATGACGCTCGCTAACTCCATGCTGATTCCTGTCCTTCCACTCATGCAGAAGAAATTAAATATTACATCCATGCAAGCGAGTCTAATCATTACGGTATATGCAGCCGTCTCTATCATTTGTATCCCGGTCGCAGGGTATTTGTCAGATCGGTTTGGCAGAAAACGAGTTATTATGATTGGGCTCACAATCGCTGCAATCGGAGGTTTAGTATCCGGCTTGGCTGCGTGGTTAATGCATTCTCATGTATATATCACTATATTGGCAGGCCGCTTCATTCAAGGAATTGGCGCTGCTGGCGCCTTTCCCATTGTCCTTCCTTTGGTGGGAGATATGTTTAAGAATGAGGAGGAGGTTAGCAGCGGACTTGGTATGATCGAGACATCCAATACATTCGGCAAAGTGCTGAGTCCAATACTAGGTGCTGCGCTCGCAATTGTCGTATGGTATCTTCCGCTAGCCGTTATTCCTTTTATTTGTGCAATATCGATTGCTGCGGTAGCTTTTCTCGTTAAAGCACCTAAGCAAAACCAAAATTCGGACAACAGCTTCAAAAAATTCATTCGCTCGACCATTTCCATATTGACCCAAAAAGGACACTGGCTATACGCTATATTTACAATCGGCGGAATAGCCATGTTTATTATGTTCGGATTCTTATACTATTTGTCCTCGGTACTTGAAGACCATTATCATATCGATGGCATATGGAAAGGTCTCCTGTTAGCCATCCCGTTAAGCGCCATTTGTCTCGCTTCTTTTATTACAGGGAAAGTTGTCGGTGAGAAAAAAGGAAGAATGAAGTGGCTTACCGTTATTGGCATGGTTATTTTAACAGCAACGATGTTAACCTGCGGCCTTGTCAATACGAAAGGATTAGTTTTTCTTATATCGTTTATGTTTATTAGCGGGGCCGGTATTGGACTTGCTCTTCCCTGCTTGGACACATTGATTACTCAAGGAATCGAAAAGAAACAAAGAGGTACGATTACATCCATTTACAGCAGCACCCGGTTTATTGGAGTAGCAATCGGGCCTCTAATTACAGCATTAATAATAAAAAATGAAATATTGCTTTTTTGCATATTTGCCAGTTGCGCCTTGCTTTGTTCCGTTCTAGCATGGCTGGCAATTAAACCAAGCAAAGACAAAACAGTAACATGAATGCATTGAAATATCACATCGCATCATTATGTGCGAACACTAAAAAACGGTGGTGCAAGCATAGACCTTGTCCCACCGTTTTCCGTATGAATCGATAATTATTAGATTAGGATAAATTCAATTGTTCTAAGTCCTTCGTCACTTTCTCAACCATTTGAACGAAAGAAGCAAGCTCTTGAGAGCGAGCAGCCTGATTGCGCGCCTCATTCGAGGTATGTACTGATTCATGCCGAACATCCGACAGCTTTTTGTCGATCTCTGTTAGCTTGCCTTGAATGCCTTCAAGCGCATTGCGTGATGAGGCGGCAAGCTTGCGTACCTCATTAGCGACTACTTCAAAGCCACGACCATTCTCGCCTGCCCTTGCTGCTTCAATTGCCGCATTAAGTCCAAGCAAATGAGTCTGATCCGATATGCCGCGGATTAAAGTTCCCATCTCATTAATACTATCAAGCTCATCGCGAAGCTCTTCTAGCAATGTATGCGTCTTCTCTTGCGACTGGGAAGTTGAAATCGCAGTTGCGGCAATGGTTTGTGCACCCTCGTCCAATTCCACCATTAGTGATGCGAGCTCCTGAACGGCACTTGTTACGGTTGTAAGCATCATGGAACGATCATCCGCAAGCTCTTGAATCTGCTGCTGCTCTTTCTCGTTATAAGCTTCAAGAACGTACTGGGAGTCCAGATTAAACATTTTGGTCAATACATGCACAACTTTCTGCCATTGATCCGGAATAACCTTTTGCAGTACGGAAGTAGAAATATCTAAATAGGTCATATAAGCACCTAAATACCAGTTTGTCGTCAATCCGATCCTAGAATGGACAGCTCCTATTTTTATCCGTTTTTCTATAAAGGATTCATCTATCAACCCTTCAGTTAGAGACATATAATACCATCTCTGCGTTTCCTTCAAGCGATCCACTGTGCTAAATCCGGAAATAATAGCCATTAATTCAGGCTGCTTACCGATATTTTCATAAAACTGATCGACTACTTCATCGACAATTTTCTCGAAAATTGGCTTACATTCAGCGAGATACTGTAAATCATGCTCGGTAATTCCTGTATAATCAAGCTGCTTTCTACGTTCTCCTGTTACTTTAATCAATTCGCCCGACTCCTTAGGTGTGTAGTAGACAACTATTCCCTATTATATCGAAAAAAAAATACTTTTCATTATTATCCAATCAATTTATTTTCTCACCTAATATGACGAAAGAAAGGCTGGCGAACATTTGTCCGCCAGCCTTAGTCCTAAACTTATGAAGCCTAGCTTAATCGCATTAGCGGTTCAGCAAGCTTCCAACATAGCGGAGCAATTCATTTCCGCATACCGGGCAATAACCATGCTCATCGATAAGCCGCTTCGTCACTTCATTAATGCGCTTCAGCTGGTTCTCATCCGGCGTTTTGGTGGACGTTGTTATTTTTACAATATCCTTCAGGTCAGCGAACAGTTTTTTCTCCACCGCTTCACGCAGCCGTTCATGGCTTGTGAAATCAAATTTTTTCCCTTTACGCGAATACGAGGAAATTCGAATCAATATTTCCTCGCGGAATGCTTTTTTCGCATTTTCCGACACACCAATTTGCTCTTCTATAGATCTCATAAGGCGCTCATCTGGATCCATCTCTTCACCCGTTAAAGGATCCTTTATTTTCGCCCAATTGCAATAGGACTCGATATTATCCAAGTAATTTTCAAATAATGTTCGCGCAGACTCCTCGTATGAATACACAAATGCTTTTTGAATTTCCTTCTTCGCAAGCAAATCATATTCCTTCCGTGCCACCGAAATGAAATTCAAATACCGCTCGCGTTCTTCCTTCGTTATGGATGGGTGCTGATCAAGACCTTCCTTGAGGGCACGCAGCACATCAAGCGCATTAATGCATTGTGTGTCCTGCTTGATGAGTGCACTTGAGATCCGGTTGATGACATAACGGGGATCAATGCCGGTCATCCCTTCCTCGAGGTATTCGTTTTGCATTTCCTTCAAATCCGCTTCCTTGAAGCCCTCTACTTCCTCCCCATCATACATGCGCATCTTTTTAACTAAATCCATCCCTTGCTTTTTCGTTTCCCTCAGCCTAGTAAGAATGGAGAAAATAGCTGCGGCTCGCAGTGCATGCGGCGCAATATGGATATGCCTCATATCGCTTTGCCCGATCAGCTTCTTATATATCTTCTCCTCGTCCGATACCCTCAGGTTATAAGGAACCGGCATAACGATCATCCTTGAATGGAGTGCTTCATTCTTCTTATTGCTAATAAACGATTTATACTCCGATTCGTTCGTGTGTGCAATAATGAGCTCATCAGCGCTAATCAAAGCGAATCGGCCAGCCTTAAAGTTCCCTTCCTGCGTGAGCGACAATAAATTCCAAAGAAACTTCTCATCACATTTGAGCATTTCTTGGAATTCCATCAAGCCGCGGTTCGCTTTGTTCAGCTCGCCATCGAATCGATAGGCTCTAGGATCAGACTCTGATCCAAATTCGGTAATCGTTGAGAAATCGATGCTGCCTGTCAAATCGGCAATATCCTGTGATTTCGGATCAGATGGACTGAATGTGCCGATTCCAACACGGTTATCCTCCGAGATGAAAACCCGCTCCACGACAACATTCTCAATATCTCCATCATATTCGGTTTGAAGCCGCATTTGGCATGAAGGACACAAATTGCCTTCAATTCGAACGCCAAGCTCGTTCTCAATCTCAGGCCGAAGCTCATTCGGTATAAGATGAAGCGGATCTTCATGCATCGGGCAGCCTTTAATCGCATAGACAGCTCCCCGATCTGTTCTCGAGAATCGCTCAAGCCCCTTTTTGAGCATGGTCACAATGGTCGACTTCCCGCCGCTTACAGGCCCCATTAATAATAAGATCCGTTTGCGAACCTCCAGTCTGCGCGCTGAGGAATGGAAATATTCTTCAACCAGCTTCTCCACAGCATGATCCAATCCAAAAATAGCTTCATTAAAAAATTTATACTGCCTACGGCCTCCAACGTCTTCCACTCCATGGGCTTCAATCATTTCATAAACGCGCGCATGTGCAGTCATGGCCGGTGACGGGTCCTTTCGAAGCAACTCAATATAATCCTTGAACGATCCTGTCCATGCAAGCTTCTCACTCTCAGCCTGATACTCCGATATTCGCTTAAAAATGTCCATACCGTGCCTCCTCCCATCGCTTCCGCATTCCACCAGTCTTCCTACGCCCGGGATTTGTTTCTAGACGCTCTATCGAGTAGTGCTAACCAAATTTTATTGAAGTATTACATTCCTATGCTTATTTGGGTAGGAAATTGACCACTATTTTTGTCCTTCATCCAGCATTTTGCGACAAGCGGATCATTTCCTTTGCTATAATGAGGTATTAGCAGCGTCCTAGACGATTAGGAAGGAGATCATTTAAGTGGCTGTCGCACGTGAGGAAGAGCTCTACAATCCAATAAAAAAATACTATGAGGGGCTTGGCTATACGGTCAAGAGCGAGGTGCTTCATTGTGATTTAGTCGCCATTCATCCAGAGCATTCGGAGACGATAATTGTCGAAATGAAAAAAACGTTCAACCTCGCCTTGCTGCTGCAAGGGGTTGAACGTTTACGATTAAATAACCATGTTGTGCTTGCCGTTGAGCGGAACCGCAAAAAGAGCGGCTCCCATAATCAGCGGTTTGGTGACCTGACGGAGCTTTGCCGTATGCTAGGGCTTGGATTTATGACGGTTACCTTCTACAAGACGAAGCCGCCAGTCATCGATATGCTCTGTGCGCCCGGCGATCCCCCTCAGCGCGGCGTGAGGCGCAAGAAGCAAGCTCAACTGCTCCTTGAGTTCAAAGAGCGCAGCGGCGACTACAACGTCGGTGGCAGCACACGACGCAAGCTTGTTACGGCTTACCGTGAGAAGGCACTGCGCTGCGCGCATGTCCTGCATACAGCTGGCCCGCTTGCCCCACGAGAGGTAGCTGCCTTGACCGGATACCGTCACAGCGGAGAAACGCTGCGGAATAACTACTATGGCTGGTTCGACCGAATCGGACACGGACAATACAGCCTTCGGCCTGAAGGAGCAGCTGCCTTAGCCGAGTATAGCGAAGTGATAGCCGATTGGGTTGCTTCGATTAACTCCGCGCAGTAAATTCTCCAATAGCATCCACGAAACGTTCAACGCCCTGTTTGGTGCGTGCACCCGTATTAAAGGTATAATTCAGACGAGCGGTGTTGCGCTGCGGATTCTTCGCGTAGAAGGAGCTTCCTGGCACGAAGGCAACGCCTTTCTGCACCGCTGCACGCAGCAACGCCTCGGCGTCCAAGCCTTCTGGAAGCTCCAGCCATAGGAACATGCCGCCTTTTGGCTTAACCCAAGTTACACCCGGAAGCGCCTGCTGTTTCAGCAGCTCATGCATTTCAAGCATGCGTTCACCATATGATTGGGATATAAGCTTTATATGGTCATCCAGCTTGAAGCCTGAGAGCAGCTGGCTCAATATTTGCTGGTCAATCGAGCTAGATTGCAAGTCAGCTGCTTGCTTAGCTTTCGCCACCATACCTATTACACTGCTGTCTCCAATAGCCCATCCTGTCCGAAGAGCAGGAGCAACCGTTTTGGAAAACGTGCTTGTATAGAACACAATCCCTTTCTCTGCTTGGCCCTCCAACGAGAACAAGGTTGGAAACTGCTCGCTTTCATCAAATTTAATATCCCCGTAAGGATCATCTTCAATAATCGGCATTTGATATTGCTTGCAAAGCTCCAGCATTCTCCGGCGGCGCTCAGTGCTCCATACGCGGCCAGTCGGGTTTCCGAAAGTCGGCACGGCATAAAGCATCGCTGGACGATGCTCACGTATTAGGCGCTCTGCATCTTCCGGAATAATACCGTCCTCGTCACTCTCTGCTGCCACAACCTTTAAGCCATGCAGCGCAAATACTTGCAAACTAGCCAAATAAGTCGGCTTTTCCACAAGAATCGTATCTCCAGGCTCGGTAAGAACGCCTACCAATAAATCAATTGCTTGCTGTGAGCCTGTTGTTAATATCATTTGATCTGGATTTACGAACATTGCCTTAGCCGCCATACGCTCGCAAAGCTGCTCTCGCAGCGGCAAATAGCCTTCCGTCAAACCATATTGCAGAGCGCCTGCCCCTGCTGTAAATACGCGATCAGCAGCTTCACGCACCGCTTCAACTGGAAACAGTTCCTCGGCCGGAAGTCCGCCTGCAAACGAAATCATGTCCTTCCCCTGTGTAAGCTTCAAAATATCTCTAACTGCTGAAGATTTCAACTGCTCAACTCTTGATGAAAAACGATAATTCATAATGTTTGCTCCTCCTTGCAGGCTTTGCTGCTTTACTATGCTCATACTCTCTATGTTAACAATGTGTTCACAACTTTTAAAGTTTTCTTTTTTGCCACCGTTGGGTATAATAAAGACAGCTTATTGGAGGTGCGAGAACAGATGAACTTTATCATCGTAATGACTGTATTTATTTTGTTTATTGGAGCGATGCTGACAAGCTCGTACAACGATGACAAAACAAGCGGACTATAGGCGAGTGCTATGCTTTTAGTCAAAAAAAATGAAGCTTCCCGAGAGCGTTTTGCTCAACACGGGAAGCTTCATTTCGTTAAAATAGCAGGTCAAAACGCTGATTAGCGCTCCAACTCTGCCATTTCTTCCATACAGACTCCACATACATAACGTTCTTTGAAATCACGCACATCAACCATAGAGCCGCAAAATACGCATTTTGGACGGTAACGCTCCAATATGATATGGTCGCCTTGCACAAAAATTTCAACGGGATCGCCCTCATTCATCAAGTAACGTTTCCGTAATGATTTTGGAAGAACAATTCGACCAAGTTGGTCCACTTTCCTAACTACACCTGCTGGTTTCATCACTTTCACCTCTTCTGTGTCTGGTTTCGCAAGCTATTTTTGAGAAACCTCTGCGTTATAATCTTTCGATGATCCTGCGTTATTTCCTGCCCAAATTAATAATTTCTTAGTATTCTGCAATTAATGAATGGATTTCATTGATAATATTCCATATATTGTTAATATTACCCTCGACCTATCCAAGTCCTGGGAATTGATTCTGCCTTAATGCTTCATACACAATAATTGCCGCGGAATTCGACAAGTTAAGTGACCTAACATTATCGGACATCGGCATTTTAATACATGTATCCATGTTTGCATAAATCAATGTTTCTGGAAGTCCTTTCGTTTCTTTGCCAAATACGAAAAAATCCCCATCCTTATACTCAAAATCGGAGTACAGCTTTTGAGCTTTCGTACTAGCATAGAAAAAACGCCCTTCTGGATATAAAGCAAGCACCTCATCGAAGGAATCATGATATTCCACATGTACAGAATGCCAATAATCAAGTCCTGCACGCTTCAATGTGCGATCATCTGTGTTAAAGCCAAGCGGCCTTACGAGATGCAAATGCGCTCCGGTTGCTGCGCATGTACGTGCGATATTTCCTGTGTTTGCCGGTATTTCCGGTTCTACCAAAACGATATGAAATGCCATAGCTCTCAATCCTACCTTTCATTTGGCCTATTATACACGAAATTCCGTAATATTTTTACACCGAATTTACGTACCGTTAATCTTGGGCATAACTTCTACCTTCATAATAGAAACATAATACGCGGTTACCTTGAAGGAGAGTTGAACAATGCGAAAAAAAATTTTGGTCGTCGACGACGAGCCTTCCATTTCCATGTTAATTGCATTTAATTTAAAGCTGGCAGGCTATGATGTACGATGCGTAAGTGATGGTGAAGCTGTATTCGACATGCTAAAGCCTTTTCGTCCTGATTTGATTGTCCTAGATCTCATGTTGCCCAAGATGGACGGCATTCAAGTATGCCGTGAGCTGCGCAAACAAAACAATGCTGTTCCAATCATCATGCTTACTGCTCTGCAGGACGTAACAGACCGAATAGCTGGACTCGATAATGGTGCAGACGATTACTTAACAAAGCCATTTAGTCCGCAAGAGCTTATATCGCGCATTCAGGCTATATTGCGCCGCGTTCATTCCTTGCCTGGTTCAACAGTGGATACAGCGTTTGATATCGGCCGATTAAATGTTCGCGTCGAACAGCGCGAGGTGCAAATCGACGGCAAATGTGTTGATTTGACACCGAAGGAATTTGAACTTCTTCTGTTTCTTTGCCGACATAAAGGCAAGGTACTCAGCCGTCAGCAGCTGCTTCACGGTGTATGGGATTATCATTTCCTTGGCGATACACGTATCGTGGACGTACACATTAGCCACTTGCGAGACAAAATTGAGAAAAATGCCCGTACGCCTGAATATATTATGACCGTTCGAAATGTCGGCTATAAGCTTAACGGCCCTCATATCGCGGACGGCTCATTAGCTTAGCAAGCCCAAAAAACCGCCCATTCCTTCTAAGAAGAAGGGATGGGCGGTTTTCTATATTCTGCCGATAACGAAGCTTCGTAAGACGTTTAACCGTTTCTCTTCTGGAAGTCGATCATAAATTGTGTAAGCGCCTGGCAGCTTTCCAGCGGCACAGCGTTGTAAGTAGAAGCACGAAGGCCGCCCACATCACGATGTCCCTTTAAGCCAACAAAGCCTTCCAGCTCTGATTCTTTAATAAATTTCTTCTCCAGCTCTTCGCTGTGAATACGGAACGTAATGTTCATATTCGAACGACTTTGCGGCTGAGCGCAGCCGATATAGAATCCGCTGCTTCCATCAATTGCATCATAGATCAGCTTTGTTTTGTCATGATTGTATTGCTCTAATTGAGCAACTCCGCCCCTGTCTTTTATCCATTGCAGCACTAGGCTGACCATGTAAACCGAGAAGGATGGCGGTGTGTTGTAGAGCGAAGAACTCTTCACATGCGTATCGTATCTAAACATGGTTGGAATCGTTTTGGGACTTTCCTTCACTAGATCGTCACGTATGATGACAACTGTTACGCCTGACGGGCCTAGATTTTTCTGGGCACCGGCATAAATAACGCCGAACTGGCTTACATCGATCGGACGACTTAGAATATCACTGGACATATCTGCTATAAGTGGGACATTTCCTGTATTCGGAAACTCTTTGAACTGGGTTCCGCCTATTGTTTCATTCGAAGTGAGATGCAAATACGCAGCATTCTCGGGAACTTCGATTTCAGCCATTGTCGGCATACGCATAAATTTGTCTGCTTCGGTAGAAGCTGCTACAACCGTATCGCCTACCAGCTTTGCTTCCTTCAGTGCTTTATCAGCCCAAGCTCCTGTCATGACATAAGCACCAGGTGAACCCGGACGAAGAAGGTTTAAGGGCAGCATCGCAAATTGCGTACTTGCGCCCCCTTGCAGAAATAACACGTGATAATTGCTAGGAATATTGAACAATTCACGAAGCAAGGCTTGAGATTCATTGTTCACCTGCTCATATAATGCGCTTCTATGCGACATTTCCATAATGGACATGCCCGCGCCCTTATAATCTACGAATTGCTCCTGTGCTTGCTTAAGCACCTCGAGAGGTATTGCGGCTGGTCCTGCGTTGAAATTAAATGCTCTTGTCATATTCGGATACCCACCTCAGCTTCTTTATACATGATATGGTTATGATAGCAATTTTGGAGGAATGCATCAAGTATATTCGTATCGATAAATCACAAAAAGTCGAACGTATGTTGAATAACTGTCATTAAATATTCGGATTTCATACAAAAATATTGCTTTTCAATAAAGAAAAGGACCCTTAAAGGGCCCTTTTCTTATGAAACTTATGAATTGATTAACAATCGTAGTATAGGCTGAATTCATGCGGATGAATTCGGATCGCAACTGCTTTCGCTTCTTTACGTTTCACAGCTACGTAATTGTCGATAAAGTCTTTGGAGAATACGCCGCCTTCTGTTAAGAATTCGGAATCTGCCTCAAGCGCGTTCAGCGCTTCATCAAGCGTTCCAGGAACGCTGCGAATATCTTTTTTCTCTTCTTCAGGCAAGTCATACATGTTTTTGTCGAACGGACCATAACCAAGAGCAACAGGATCAAGCTTACGCTTAATGCCATCCAATCCTGCAAGCAGCATAGCTGCAAACGCTAGATAAGGGTTGGCTGTATTGTCAGGCGTACGGAACTCGATGCGGCAGCCTTTAGCCGTTACAGCCGCGATTGGAATACGGACAGCTGCTGAACGGTTTCCTTTGGAGAATACAAGGTTAACCGGTGCTTCATAACCCGGCACAAGACGTTTGAACGAATTCGTGCTTGGGTTAGTAATAGCAATCAATGCTGGTGCGTGGTAAAGCAGGCCGCCGATATAGTGCATAGCCATTTCACTTAAGTTTGCATAAGCGCCTTTATCATAGAATAAAGGTGTGTCGCCATCGAAAATGGAGGCATGAACGTGCATACCGCTGCCGCTATCGCCAAACAACGGCTTCGGCATGAACGTAGCTGATTTGCCATATTGGCGAGCTGTATTGTGAATAATATATTTAAATTTCATAAGATTATCAGCTGTTTTGGTAAGAGTATCGAAACGGAAGTTAATTTCCGCTTGACCAGCGGTAGCTACTTCATGATGGTGGCGCTCTACGCGAAGGCCTGATTCCTGCAAGAGGCGAACCATCTCGCTGCGGATGTCTTGTTGGGAGTCAACTGGAGCTACTGGGACATAGCCGCCTTTAACCGGAACTTTTGAACCTAGGTTTCCGCCCTCTTCTTTGCGGTTCGTGTTCCAACCAGCTTCTTCGGATTCAACGATATAAGAAGATGAATTCATTGTGCTTTCATAGCGAACTTCGTCGAAGATGAAAAATTCAGGCTCCGGTGCGAAAAACGCTGTCGTACCAATACCAGTCGTTTGCAAATATTCTTCAGCCTTCTGAGCGATGCTGCGCGGATCACGGTCATAACGATCACCATCTGGTGTAAATATATTGCTCATAACGTTCAGTGTAGGATGATCAGTGAAAGGATCAATATAAACGGATTCTGGATCCGGCATCATAACCATGTCAGAGTTTTCGATACCACGGAAACCCTGGATCGAAGAACCATCAAACGCTACCCCGTTTACAAAAGTATCAGCATCAACCTCAGCAGCAGGAAGAGTGATGTGGTGTGCATGACCAAGAAGATCTACAAAGCGGAAATCTACAAACATGATGCCATTTTCTTTAATATTGTCCAAAACATTTTGAACTGACATAATAATTTCCTCCATTTCCGAACATTATCTTTGTATTGAACATTTATCGTTCAACTATTGCTCCAAATCCATGTCGTTATTATAAAACTTGGCTTCAATCTCCGTCAATAGTTATGTCAGGTATTTTTTAAACTCATGTCAGGTATACTTACAAAGTTTAAACAGAAGTTCACAATACCTGACTTCCCGCCTAACAAAAAGAACCGTACATCCTTGCAGAAGCAAGGATGTACGGTTCTTTACGCTTATTATATTTTCCATTCTTTAAAAGCTTCAGCAGGCGCTTTCGGTGTATCAAATTGCTTGCCAACAATTGGAGCAAGCTGCTCAAGCTCCTTAAGAAGCTTTGCGAATTGATCGGGGAACAACGATTGAACACCGTCTCCGGTCATCGAATTATCTGGATCGGTATGCATTTCCACGATTAATCCGTTCGCTCCTGCCGCGACTGATGCCTTGGACATCGGCTCTACCAATTCACGGCGTCCTGTGCCGTGGCTCGGATCGGAGATGACCGGCAAATGGCTAAGCGATTGCAGAACCGGAATAGCCGTTAAATCCAGCGTATTGCGTGTATATGTCTCGAACGTACGAATTCCACGCTCGCAGAGCATAACATTCGGATTGCCGCCTGCCAGAATATATTCCGCTGCATTCAGAAATTCATCATACGTGGAGCTAAAGCCTCTCTTTAGCAATACTGGCGTCTGGATAGTGCCAAGCTTGCGCAGCAAATCAAAGTTTTGCATATTGCGCGTTCCTACCTGAAGGATATCAGCATATTCTGCGCACACATCAACATACTCCGGCGTCATGACCTCTGTAATCGTCAGCAGACCGTGTTTCTTGCCTGCCTCAGCCATCATCGCCAATCCTTCAACGCCGACACCTTGGAAGCTGTACGGACCCGTACGCGGCTTGAACGCGCCGCCTCGCAGCACCTGTCCGCCTGCTGCTTTCACTAGGCGAGCAATCTCGTCAATTTGCTCTGGCGTCTCGACTGCACATGGCCCGCCCATAATAACAAGATTGCTGCCGCCGATTTTGACACCTTTAATATCAATAATTGTATCGTCTGGATGGAAATCACGGCTAGCAAGCTTGTAGGATTTTGAAATTTTTATAACATTCTCTACTCCCTTCATTTGACGCAGATGCTCCGCTAGTGTTGGTTCTGCATTTCCGATAATACCAATTACCGTACGGTCCGTTCCTCTCGATACATGAGCTTGAACACCTGCTTTTTCAATATGGGCTACAATTTCATTAATACGAGCCTCTTCAATCTTTGAATTAGTAATAACGATCATAGGGATCACTCCTTAGTATTTTTTAACAGCAAACAATTAGCTTTCTGATAGACGGGATGCTCATATGATACTAATAATCACATTTGCAGCTTTATCTGGTAATACAGATCATTTCACACTTCAACGCATATACGCTTTATAGCTTTTATGCTTTGCGGCTTCTACGCTTTTAATCACTAAAGTAAATATACAAGAGAAGCTGCCTTTCGTCAACCCATATTACAAAAGTTTCTCCTTCCCTTTGTTAAATCATTTCTACCTGTAGTCGTGTTAATCGGGACAACTAACTGGAATAGCAGCAGCTAAGTTACTAGATTAGGGAGTGATCTCACTTTTTCGATTAATCTTTATAAAAAAACGAATCTCATTCCCCTCCATGGTCAAGGGGAATGAGATTCGTTGTATTCAGCCCATTATACTACTCTGTCTTCTCAGCAGTTGCTGTCGCGGCTGCCGCTTCACCAGCAGTTGATTTAACTCGGATATTAGGCAGCAGCTTATTCATATTGACGGTACGACGTATTTCCCAAGTATCCGAATTTGCGTGATCGTATTGCTCCAAGTACGTAATAACTTCTTTGGTTAGCGGCGTCGGTGTGGATGCCCCAGAAGTTACCGCAACTCGGTCTACGCCCTTAAGCCATTCCTGTTTGATCTCGGACACATCAGACACACGATAAGCTTTGACGCCGGCGATCTCCTCTGAAACCTGTGCAAGACGGTTAGAGTTATTGCTCCTCGGATCACCAACGACGATACATAGCTGCGCTTCACCCGCTTGCTCGGCTACCGCTTCCTGTCGAACCTGCGTCGCCATACATATCTCGTTATGAACCTCAGCTGAAGGATACCGCTCGAGTAAGCGGCTAATGATATGACGAATATCCCATTGCGACATTGTCGTTTGATTCGTAATAATAATACGATCTTCCGGCAAATTAAGCGAAGCAATATCCTCTTCGCGCTCAATGAGATGCACGAGATCCGGAGCTACGCCGATTGCTCCCTCCGGCTCAGGGTGATCCTTCTTGCCGATGTAAATAATATGATAGCCTTCCGCTGTTTTCGCGCGAATCAAATCATGAGTTCTCGTCACGTCAGGACAGGTGGCGTCAACGACAGAAAGCCCTTTCTCGCGAGCCCGCTGACGAACCTCTGGCGATACACCATGCGCTGTGAAAATAACGGTTCCAGTATCGACTTGATCCAATATATCAAGTCGATTGGCACCATCCAGCGTAATAACGCCTGCCTGCTCGAAAGCTTCCGTTACATGCGCATTATGAACGATCATGCCCAAAATATATATGGGCCGCGGTAGCTCTAAGTTTTTGGCTGTTTGCAAAGCCAAAACCATGGCATCAACAACGCCATAGCAGTAGCCGCGCGGTGATATTCTAACAATTTCCATTAATTGCACCCGCTTTCTAACCGGATGTACGTAATAGGCTTTATTCTTTTAATTCATCCGTTGCTACTATTATAGACGAATGAGACGTGTCCGGAAAGGCTAAAGGCAGCCAGATTGTAAACTTCGTTCCATTTCCCTCGCCAGTCGTCACTTCAACAGAGCCCTTATGCTCATCAATAATCCATTTGGCAATCGATAATCCAAGTCCCGTTCCTACTGTAACGCCTCTCGATTCGTCTGCTCGATAGAAACGATCGAAGATATGCGGAATTTCATCCGGATTCATTCCGATACCGGTATCTTCAATGATAAAGCCTAATTCTTGATCTCTGCGTATCGCTCTGAGCTCAATATATCCTTCCGGCGTATATTTAAAGGCGTTCTCAATAAATATGAACAGCATTTGCTGCAGATAATTATGGTTTGCATTGACACGTACCCCAGCCAAGGCGGAGAGGTCGCCAACTTGCCATACAGCAGTACGAGGCAGCAGCTGCGCTCTGCGCACGACCTCTTCTGTCAGCGGCAGCAGGTCTAGCGGTGTTTTCTCCATCGTGTAGCCGGCATCTGCGCGCGCCAGAGCAAGCAAATCATTAACTAGCGTGCTCATCCGCTTCGCTTCTGCCGAAATATCGCTCATCGCTTCCTTCGATAAATCCCAGCGCTCATTGTCAAGCGGAAGCCACTCTCCGCTCTCCGGATTCCTATTCGTTTCCTTCATCTTCGTCCACATCCGCTCCAGCAAATCAATATTTCCCCTTATTGTTGTCAGCGGTGTACGGAGCTCATGCGAAGCATCGGAAACGAATCTGCGCTGAGCCTTATAAGCCTCATCCAGCTCGTTATAGGCCATTTCCAGACGCGAGAGCATAACGTTTAACGTACTTACAAGTCTTCCGATCTCATCCTTCGGACCCATTGCTGGAATTCTGACGCTTAGGTCTGAGCCGCTCTCAATTTGCTGTGTTGAGCGAATAACTCTCTCAATCGGACGGAGAGCCTGCCGTGCAATGATTAATCCAACTGTAAATGCGATAAATACAACGACCAGCGATGAGAAGATTAGGATAGTGCGCAGCCCGCTAAGGAATCTTTCCTCATTGTAGGTAAATACACCGATTTGCAGCAAGCCCACCAGGCTGTTATCACTCCGCAAATATATCCCACGTTGGTAAGTAAGCATATCGTATTTGTGTCCGTTAATTTCCACCTTAACCTTAACAAACCCATCCTTTGGTTTTGCTTTCGCTTCTGCATAGGGAATACTAAATGTGGTTGGAAAATTATTGGATTGCGTAATGGCCGATTCTTTATAATTCACCAGTTGAATATACATGTCTTTCTGGTCAATTCGGAATTGTGATCCGACATACAAATCCAGCTTCTTATTCAGAAAATTAGTTGCGCCTATAATATCTATTTTACTGTTTTGAACACGCATCTGTTCTTTGATTTCCGCATACGTATTCCAGTTTACAAAGAAATAAATACAAAGGCCAAAAACGATCATCGTTACAGCTAACAAGCCCGAATACCAGAGCGTTAGCCGAAGCCGAATAGACATAATGTTAACCTGCCTCTCCGCGAAGCACGTAGCCGGTGCCGCGCACCGTTTGTATGAGTCGATTTTTGCCGCCATCCTCTACCTTCTGGCGCAGCATCGCAATGTATACCTCCAGCACGTTTGATTCACCGCTGAAGTCATAGCCCCAAATTTTTTCCATAATAGCATCACGCGTCAACACACGGCGCGGATTCTGCATAAACAGCAGCAGAAGGTCATATTCCTTGGAGGTCAACTCAATTCTCCGTCCAGAGCGAATGGCTTCCCTCGCATCCATATCCAATATTAAATCCTCATAAAGAAGCTGATTGCTAGCTTGTCCCATTGTATCCGGTTTTCTTCGCAGCATGGCACGCGTGCGTGCAAGCAGCTCTTCCAGCGCAAAAGGCTTAACCAAATAATCATCTGCCCCCAGATCCAGCCCTTTCACCCGATCGGTAACATCATCCTTGGCTGTGAGCATCATAATCGGAACCGTACTGCCGCTTTCTCTTACGCGCCGACAAACTTCCCAGCCGTCAACCTGTGGCATCATAATATCGAGGATAAGCAGGTCTGGTTCAATTTTCAGCAATGCCTTAAGCCCTTCCATTCCGTTAGTTGCGGTCGTAACTTCATAGCCTTCAAAGGCTAAGCTTCTTCTAAGCAAAGATATTATTTTCTCATCGTCATCCATGACTACAATATGCTGTCTCACTATTTGTCCCCCTCTATCTGCAACAAAAAACGCAGAGCTTGCTGTCTCTCTGCGTTTTTCTTTTCACCATTTTACAATTTATTCTACTGCATTCTTGTCACCAATTATGACTTGCAGGTTCATTGCCGTTCCTTTGCGAACAATATTGAGCTCTACCTTATCATTAACCTTTTTCTCTTTAATCGCTGCTATTAATGTTTCCATCGAAGCATATTTCTTGCCGTCTATGCCTACGATAACATCAAATTGCTGTACCCCTGCAATATAAGCTGGAGAATTATAATAAACATTTCGTACAATAGAGCCTTCAACCTTATCCATGCCTAATTGTTTTGCTATTTCAGCCGTTACATTCTGAAGCTCAGCTCCAATATAAGGACTAGCAGGCTTAGGAATAGCTTTGTTATTTTTCAAGTTGTCGATTACACCTTGAATGGTACTCGTCGGAATCGCAAAGCCAATTCCTTGCGCTTGCGAGCTTACTGCCGTATTAATGCCAACCACCTCACCGTTCAGGTTAAGAAGCGGCCCGCCTGAATTACCAGGATTAATGGATGCGTCCGTTTGCAGCAAATGCTCATATTTGCGCTCGCCCTGCGAATCTTGAATATCAATTGGACGCTCCTTCGCACTTAGTACGCCGAATGTTACCGTATGATCGAAGCCGTATGGATTACCAATGGCTACTACCCAATCTCCAATGTTGATATCATCGGAATTTCCAAGCGGCAGCGTAGGAAATGCTTTGTCGCCTTTAATCTTAAGTACAGCTAAATCCAGCTGATAGTCTGAACCGAGCAGCTCAGCTGTGAATGGCTCATCATAGCCTTGTACAATAACTTTAATTTGATCCGATTCTCCAACAACGTGTTGATTAGTCAGAATATAACCTGAATCGTCGAAGAAAAACCCAGTTCCGATACCCGATTGCTGCATTTTGCTATCTTCTTGCTTTCCTTCTTCCTGAGTCGTTCCTGGATAGTTATCTCCAAAAAATTGACGGAAGAAAGAATCATCCAACATAGAGCCGCCAGTGCTCCGTTTCGCTGTATTGACATAAGTTTCAATTTTCACTACTGCCGGACTAGCTGTTTTAAATAATTGAGCGATATTGTCCGGTTTGCCAGCTATTGTTGACGCCGTAGAGCTGCCATTCGTTCCTGCAATTGTCGCGGATGAACCGTTAGAGCCGCCTGATTGCGTTTGCACAGTTACAGCCTGATCCTTCGTAAACCAATTATTTAAGTCAGCCGTGTACATTAGCAAGCCTACTACGATAACACCAGCTAGGAAAGACATAAAAATAGCTGAAAAGGATGTACGACGCGGCTCACGAACCTGCCATCCGCTTTTGCTTGTCTGATTCGAAGGTGTAAACGTCCGAATCGGCGATTGCTGCGGCGCTCTTTGCGTTATCCGTTCAGTCGATTGTTCAGGCTCGCTGCTTGGCTCCTGCGAGCTCGATGCCGTATTTCCATAAGGCTCATCTTGAATCAGCTGCCGCTGCTCCTGAGCAGGCGGTTGGCCGGCCCCATTCCCATCCCCCTGCGGGTTAGCTTTGTAGGGTCCGTAAGAATAGTAGTAAGATGGCTTAGCCGATTGTTCTTGCGGTTCAGACCCCGCTTCATGCTGCGAAACTTCCCCATCCTCAACATTTCTGGGAGAGTCTTGACCTTCCGTATTTTTCTTAAAAAAATCGTCATAGCCGTTTTTGTTGTTTTGATCTTCCATGCAAGTTCTCCTCCTTGATTCTTATTCCAATCATGTCTCCGATAAACAATATGTGGATTCATGTTATTTGATATAGTTCTATCATGCACATTCTACCTTAAAACAATCTTAAAAGGAATTTAAACAGAAATAAAAAAAACGCCCCAAAAATAGTTTTGGCGGCGTTTTTTGATTGTTTTCGTTTGAAATCAGCTAGGAAACAGCTGTTCTACCTCATTCAGCTTTTTATTTGCGCGATCGACCCACTCCTGCTCAATATCCGCATCAGGGTCGGATGGCGTCTGAAACTGATCAAACAATGCGCCCATAACGCGAAATGAAGCTTCAGGATCATTTCCTTCGCGATAGACATGCTTAAGTACGTAAGGGGTGCCAAGCTTAATGGTTGCATCAGTATCTTTCGCTTCTATGTCAATATTGCCGTTAATGGCTTCAAATGGAATACGGAGCCATACCTTTTGCGCCTCATCGAGGGCATGGTCGAAGGAGCCGCTATCGTATTCCCAATTGCCGCCAAGCACGAATTGCTGCGATTCCAAAAACGCCTTTGTCTCCAAAAAGCGATGCTCCTGTGACTGCAGCACGGACGAGAGTGTTATCATAACGGTTACTCCTTTACGCTAGCCATCCGTTCAAGACTTAGGCTAGTTGCTAATCGTAAGTATACCCGTCAACTGATCCATTTATGTGCGATTCGCCCAGCCTTTGCGGTGTGCGAGTACGGCAAGCTGCGTCCGATCCTCAAGCTCGCATTTCATGAGCAAATTGCTCACATGCGTTTTTACTGTTTTCACGCTGATGTGAAGCTCCTCGGCTATTTCCTTATTGGATTGACCATCAGCAATGAGCAGAAGCACTTCCTTTTCCCGCTCCGTTAAGCCCTCATCGCCAGACTGAGATGTACGTTGACGCAAGCCTCTGGTCAAAGCCTGCGACACATCCTGGGTCATCACCGGCATGCCTTTGTAGGCTCCGCTAATGGCATAAATGAGTTCTTCTGCTGACACCGTCTTGAGCACATAGCTGACCGCGCCCGCTTCGATTGCGCCATACACTTTGTCATCCTCAAGAAAGCTTGTCAGCATGACAATCTTCATATCAGGAAAGCTTGCCATTATCGTTTTGGTAGCTTCAATTCCATTCATCCCCGGCATCATTAAATCCATGAGAATAATATGAGGCAGCTGCTCCTCGCCAAAGCCCGCCAGCATTTCAATCGCTGCTTGGCCGTCACTTGCCTCAGCTATAACGTGGAATTTGGGCTCAAGCATAAGATAAGTCCGCAAGCCCGTCCTTACCATATCATGATCATCTACAATCATTATTTTTATAGCATCCGGCATACTCATCATTCAAGCTCTCCCCGCAACAATTTTGGTATCGTAACCTTAACTCTTGTGCCGCTTCCAGGCTTGCTCCAAATTTCCGCTGATCCGCCAAGCTTCTGAGCACGCTCTTGCATCGTCGATAATCCATAGGAGCCGCGTTTCACCTCATCTGGATTAAAGCCTGCTCCATCATCCTGTACAATCATCACAACCTGCCTCTCATTATCCGAAAGCGTCAACGTACAGCCCTTGGCCCCTGCATGCTTCACGATGTTCGCCATGGCTTCCTGTGCGATAAGAAATAGCTGATGCTCCTTAGCTTCCGATAAGGGGTCCTTCAAGCGCCATTCCAGCTCGCCCTGCAAATGGTTTTGTCTGCAATAATCAGGAAACCATTTGTCCAGCGCTTCATATAAAGTACGCCCTTCCAGCTCCATAGGGCGCAATTGAGCAATAAAATTACGCATTTGCTTCTGCGCCAGATTGGACATGTTCACAAGCTGCTCCAGAACAGAATCAGCCCGCTCACGATCTACCTGCTGCAGCTTTGGCAAGGAGGATGCGCACATATGAATGGCAAAAAGCTGTTGGCTTACGGTGTCGTGCAAATCTCTAGCCAGCCTCTTGCGTTCTTCCAGCACCGCCGCTTCATTCGATGCCGATTCCGTCATTACATATTCTTCGCCCCGCATTTGCAGCAGCTTCATCCTCTTCTCCATCTGCTCTGCAAGCTCATTGAATTCACGATATACAACGATAAAAGAATTATGGCCGCCTTCCGTTATCCGAACGCCAAAATTTCCGTTAGAAGCCTGCTTTAAGGACAGATGGAGTGTATCAATTCGTCTCCCAATACGCTGAGCCGCCCAATAACCGCACGCAGCGCTCACAAGCAGGAAGACGGAGGCGGCCGCTAGGCGCACTTCCGTCTTTCCTGTTTCATTTATTAAAGCATTCCAGGTCACAGAGCCAAGGAAATAAGACAGCATGGATGCAAGGACAAACATGCCGATTAATTCCCACTTCCCGCTCCTTAGAAAACGGACCATCATCCGTCAATCACCCTACCTTTGTGACGCGCACATCACCAATGAATGTGCTTACGATCAGCTTAATTTTTTTGTCTGCTTCTCTGTACATAGGCGATTGGATATTGATGTTGGTGAACATGCCGCCTTCCTTCTGGCCTAGAATCTTCACATCACCGATAAAGGCGCTGGAGATCACTTGCACGCCTACCTCATAATCATTAGGAATATAAACCTTCACATCGCCGATAAACGAAGAAACATGGATTTTGGTTTCACCCGCAGACACCTGAGCCTTTGTTAAATCAAGCACAGTATCACCGATAAAATGCGAAATGTTAAGCGGCTTCAGATCCCAGTAATCATGGCCAATGTGAATATCGCCAATAAAGCCTGAGCGCGTTTGCACGCCGGAATCGCCATGATTCCACCATTCCACATGCTCTTTATGATTTTGCTTCCATTCGTTAGCGTTTTTCTTATATTCATTCTTATGGTAATGCTTCCACTCTTTATATTCATTTTTATAATACGATTTGTCTTTCGTTTGGTTCTGGCCCATATCCTCTTGCACGCCTTCTTGCTCATTCATAGCGTATTTTTCCTTGCTCAAATTAACTGCAGGCCCCTTCGTTGGATCGGGGTGAAGCGGCGGCGCAGGAGGAACATTCGCTTGATTCTGGTAGGGACTATATGATTTCCAGTCCTCTTCAGGAGGATTTTGAGATTTGGTCTTAGGCCGCCATATTAAATTAATACCAATCAAGATAACGATCACAGGCCATATATAAGGAATAATATCACTTATAGACCAGGTGAAAAAGTCTAAATTATGTCCGAGGAATATACAACCGATAAGTAATACGATTGCCCCCCACCATCTCGTTCCTCCGCCGCCCTGCGAACAGCCCGCCAACAAGCCTCTTATACCGACAATTATGAGGATAACAGGCCAATACATAGATAACATATCACGAATATCAAAGGTCACATGACCTGTTTGCCTAAGCAAAAACAATATGCCAAGTGAAATAATGATTAATCCGGTAAAAAACCGATTAGCAAAATTTCCATTCACGCGTCACCAACTCCTTATGATTCCATCCTCGTTTGATAAATTAAGTATAGCGAACAGCGTGCATGAGAGAAAGGGACGGCCGATTGAACTTGTTATCCGCCTCTAGACCGAGCTATTTCATTTTTCATCCATTTTAAAGTCATAATATTAAAAAAGTCCACTTAAACACAAAAAAAGAGGAACAGCTTTCGTTCCTCTTTTCTTCTTCCTTGGCTTAGAAAATACTACTTATTAGCTTTTTGATTAGCTTTATTAGCTGCTTGTTGACCAGCAGCATTATTTTGGTTTAATTCATTAGCGAATTCTGCATTGTATTTATTTTTTTGTGCCGCATTATTATTGTTGTTATTTTTGTTCTTAGCCATTGTGTTTTCACCTCCCTGCTCAATCCATAATAGTATGGTAATCTTGCCGCATATTATTCAAGTCTTTTTACGATTCTAGATATGTTTGCGGAATAGGCTTCCCTGCCTCGGTCGCTAGGTTGATATTGTTAAGCCATGCTTGTGAAAGCTTGCCCGTTCCTATCCGAAGCACTTGAACCTCGACTTTGCGCTTGCCCCATTGCTCATATACTTGTTTGATCGTTTCAAAATACAAATCGATCTTCTTCCCTTTTATCGCGGATCCTGTATCAGCTACTACACCGTAGCCGTAACCGGGAATGTACAGCAGCGTTCCAATGGGGAACAGCTTCGGATCGGCCGCTATCGTGGACACTTGATCTCTTCGAACCTTAACGCCCGAATAGGTAATCCCATATTGCGGATGCCCAGGACGTTTGCCCGTTGATTCGACCCCTGCCGTATAGCCCGTGGCGATAACCTCGACTGTTTCCAGCTTGGGGTCCTCATACTTACCCAAGCTTGCCGCCTCCTGAAGACCCGCCTTATTGCGCTTGTTTGCCTTTGAAGAGGCATCTGCAATGCTGCTGTTCGTTGAAGCCCCTGCTGCTTCAATACAGCAGCTAGATATATTTAGAGCGATAACGAAAGCAGACATAGGCAGCAGAACAGACATAACCTTTTTCATAAAAAATAAGCTTGTGACCATCTGGGTTACTTCCTCCTCAGAAGAATAATGCCCCGATGGCCCAAGCTTTATGCGTCAATCTTTATTGTTCTTTGTCTGCAATTTGCTTCTTCAGCAAACTTATTAGCTCATTTAGAGGCATTGCTCCAAGGTCGCCTTCGCCGCGTTTGCGAACGGATACCGCCTCGGCTTGCATCTCATTCTCACCTACAACAAGCATATAAGGTGCCTTCTCAAGCTGCGCCTCGCGAATTTTGTAACCCAACTTCTCATTACGCAGATCGCTCTCAACGCGTATTCCGCTTAATTGCAGCTGTTCAGCTACCTTGCGCGCGTAGCCTTCATAAGCAGTAGATACGGGAATGACTTTTGCTTGAAGCGGTGACAGCCATAACGGCAGAGCGCCTGCGAAGTTTTCCAGCAAGAAAGCAGTCATCCGCTCCATTGTGCTTATAATGCCGCGGTGGATCACGACTGGGCGATGTTTCTTGCCATCCTCACCGATATATTCAAGCTCAAAGCGCTCTGGAAGCAAGAAATCAAGCTGAGCTGTCGACAATGTCTCTTCTTTGCCAAGCGCTGTTTTAATTTGAACATCCAGCTTTGGACCGTAGAAAGCTGCTTCGCCCTCTGCTTCAAAGAATGGAAGCTCAAGCTCTTCAACAACCTCACGCAGCATGCGCTGTGACATTTCCCACATTTCATCATTTTGGAAATACTTCTCTGTATCCTTCGGATCGCGGTAGGACAGACGGAAACGGTAGTCCTTAATGCCGAAATCCTCATACACCTTGCGAATCAAGTTAACAACACGCGCGAATTCTTCCTTGATCTGATCTGGACGGCAGAAGATGTGTGCATCATTCAGCGTCATTGCACGTACGCGGTGCAAGCCAGTTAGCGCACCGGACATTTCATAGCGATGCATAGTTCCTAGCTCGGCAATCCTAACAGGCAGGTCGCGATAGCTGCGCATGTCGCTTTTGAATACCATCATATGATGCGGACAGTTCATTGGACGGAGAACCAGCTCCTCATTGTCCATAATCATTTTCGGGAACATATCCTCGCTGTAATGCTCCCAGTGGCCGGAAGTTTTGTACAGCTCAACGTTTGCAAGAACGGGTGTATATACATGCTCGTAGCCCAAGCTTTCCTCAAGATCAACGATATAGCGCTCCATTGTTCTGCGCAGCTTTGCTCCATTAGGCAGCCATAGAGGCAAGCCTTGACCAACTTCACGCGAGAATGTGAACATTTTGAGCTCGCGGCCGAGTTTACGGTGATCGCGCTTCTTCGCTTCCTCTAAGAAATGAAGATGCTCATCGAGCTGCGCTTTTTTCGGGAAAGCTGTTCCGTATATGCGCTGCAACATCTTGTTCTTAGAATCACCGCGCCAGTAGGCACCCGCTACGCTAAGCAGCTTGAAGGCTTTGATTCGGCCAGTGGACGGCAGATGCGGCCCGCGGCATAAGTCAAAAAACTCGCCTTGATCATACATCGTAATAACCGAATCTTCCGGAAGATCACGAATAAGCTCAAGCTTCAGATTATCGTCCAGCTCGGTGAAGATCGCAAGCGCTTCTTCTCTGCTGACGATCCGGCGACGAATATCAAGATTTTGCTGAACAATCTTTTCCATTTCCTTCTCGATCTTAACCAGATCCTCAGGTGTCAAGGATTGCTCCATATCAATGTCATAATAGAAGCCGTCCTCGATAACTGGACCGATTCCCAGTTTAACATTTGCGTTTCCGTACAATCTTTTGATTGCTTGTGCGAGCAAGTGAGCTGTGCTGTGGCGATATACTTCCAGTCCGTCAGCCGATTCTACTGTTACAATCTCGATCGCTGAATCAGCTTCAATCGGTGTATACACATCGACCACTTTTCCGTTCAGTTTTCCTGCTATAGCATTTTTGCGCAGCCCTGGGCTGATCGATCCTGCTACTTCTTCAATAGTTGTGCCTGCCGCATATTCCCTTACTGCGCCGTCCGGCAAAGTGACTTGAATGCTCATCCTCGTTCATCCTCCTATTTGTTTGTCAGCAATTGTTTCAATTTTTATTAATTTCAAGCAAAAAAGAACACAAAAAAAGCACGTATCCCTAAAAAGGGACGAGTGCTTTGTGCTCGTGGTTCCACCCTACTTCGACTGCGCCGGCCGATTGCTCGTGCTCTGCAGTCCTCGTATGTTCTGGTAACGGAGAATTCCGGTACAGCTTACTAGTGCAGCAAATCTCAATAAAGGAACACCGCAGGTTAGGCTATACAGCTTCAAAGGGGTATATTTGCGGATATTATGGAAGGAAATTTCAGCCTAGTTTCCTCTCTCTGAGCCAAACATCAAGCGCAAACACATGTCTTTTTCATTGCCGATTAGATCTTCTATGTGTGTCATTATAGCTCGACTTATGCGCAAGGTCAAGAGTAAGACAGCGGGAAGCGGATTTCCTAAACCTTAACCCGGAGGCGCCGCCTTCGGGTTCGCTATTTGATTCTAAGGCTGAATGAGCTCGTCGAGGCTGCTGCTGCACGATGCGCATTGCACGCAGACGGTAACTCGCTGGTCAAATATCGATTCAATCGTACGAATAACTTGCATTTCCGGTTGTCTCGTATGAATCTTAATATGCTTCGGCGATACGGCTATGAGCGAGCTAATAACCATATCCTCTATATTCATTTCGGTCTCAAGCATTTCTGCAACAATTCGATCTGATGGAGGATTCGGATCAAGGGGTTGAAAACAGTCATCGTAAATCATGAAATCATGCCCCCCCTTATGGAGCAAATGTACCATTGGCACCTTTGTCTCTTGAAGAAAAACAAAATATTTCAACAGGGATATGAATTCCTGATATTGCTTATCCAGTACATATTCATCCAAAGCATAATCTACAACTTCCGACAATTCCTTGCGGTAAGCCTCTAAACGAAATGTCGTGAAGCCTATCAAATTAAGCTGCGTGTGCGTCTGCAAGTACTGCTCTACCTCAGCAGCAACCTTATTTTTTCTTCTTAACCGGTCAGCGTCCAGAAATTTCGATCCTAGACCGTCCCATTCTTTGCCATGCAGCATATCATGGCAATACTTCTCGATTGCTGCTGTATCTGTTGATACATTATGGCTGTATTTTCTGCGAATAATGGACGCGAGCATATCCGGTTCCAGTTCCCCAACAACAAATTCTGCTATCGCCCGCGAAGCAGCCTTATAGACAGCCGGACCATGTAATTTCAGCTGAAAAAACGGCAAAATGGCCTGACACCCTATTTCTAGCTCGGATATAACGGGAAATGCGACAATTGCTCCTTGTTCAGCATTTGAGCCGATATGTAAATCGACGATTGCTTGTTCCGTCAACAAATGGGTTAATTTGTCCACCGATTGCTGGAGGCTTGTAGGCAATGAAATCGTAAATAGTTCCATAAGCTCACCCCTTTCCTTCCTTATCAGTATATGGTCCAGCAACAAGGGATATACGATGAAGAGATTGGAATGTAAGGGAAGCCTGTTTCACAGCTAAAAAAGCCTGCAATCAACCATCCCTCTAATGAGAGGTGATCGATAGCAGGCGTATGAATTGGCATTATTGTGCTGCTCTAAATTAATTTTGCATTACGAAATCAAGACCAGCCTTTTCGTTGCCATGATACGTTTTCAAAATATTATATTTCGTGTCCCGCTGAGCAGGAATTTTGCCGCATTCACGGATTAGTTGAAGAATAAGATCAATGTTCACTTTGTGAGTGGTGCCTGCCGCTGATACGACATTCTCCTCAATCATCGTGCTGCCGAAATCATTGCAGCCGTAGGATAGCGATAGCTTGCCCATCTCAGGTCCCATCGTCACCCAAGAGGATTGGAAGTTTGGAATATTATCCAGCATGATACGGCTGGCCGCGACAATGCGCAAGTATTCCTCAGGCGGTGCCTTCTCCAGCTTCAAATTCGTATTATCCGGCTGGAATGGCCATGAGATGAAGGCCAAGAAGCCCGTCGAGTCGTATTTGTTCGCTATGCATTCGTCCTGAGCATCACGGATGCGCAGCATATGCAGAGCACGTTCCTCAACCGTCTCGCCAAGACCGTAAACCATCGTCGCTGTCGTGTTCATTCCGTGACGATGCGCAGACTTCATGACATCCATCCAGTCTGTCCATGAACCCTTCATACGGCTGATCTTGCGCCGAGTACGGTCATCCAAGATTTCTGCTCCGCCGCCCGGCAAGGAATCGAGTCCTGCCTCATGCAGCTGTCTAATGACTTCATCCAAAGAAAGGCCATCCGAAACAACTTTCATCTTCTGTATTTCAGCTGGTGAGAAGGAGTGCATCGTAATGTCAGGGAAATGCTGTTTGATCTTGCGAAGCAAATCCAAATAGTACGTAAACGGCAAATTCGGATTCGTACCGCCCTGCATTAGAATCTCTGTGCCGCCAACGTCTATTGTTTCCTGAATTTTGCTCAGGATCGTCTCATCAGGAAGCACATAGCCTTCCTTAGAGCCTGGTGCGCGATAAAAAGCGCAGAATCGGCAATATACATCGCATACATTCGTATAGTTAACATTTCGGCCCACGACAAACGTCGTAATAGGCTCAGGGTGATGTCTCAGCATGATCTGATTCGCAACATGGCCCATCTTTTCAATTTGATCCGAAGCTAGCAATTCCATGCCCTCTTCAAGCTCAATACGTTCACCGCGCAATGCTTTATCCAATATGTGGTCTAACGTTCCCATTCCGCAAGACTCCTTTAATTCTATTCTATTACGTATGTTTATCTCCTCATCCTAACATATATTCCCCCTGTAAGTCATCCGCCGCAGCCGCTTTGTATGTGTCAGAAATAAGAAAAAACGGCTGTCCGTTAGGACAACCGTGTCTTTATTTCTATAAAAAGCTAAGCTCGAAGCGCCTGATCCAAATCCTCGATCAAGTCCTCAATGTCTTCCAATCCAACGGAGTAGCGAACTAACCCATCTGTAATGCCGCGCGCATGTCTGACTTCCTTCGGCATAGCCGCATGGGACATCATGGCCGGATAGGATAGAATACTTTCTACTGCGCCCAAGCTAACAGCTACCAGCGGTATTTGCACCCTGCTGAGCAAGGATTTAGCTCGTTCGCCGCTGCCTACATCAAAGGAGACAACTGCGCCGTAGCCAAGCGACTGCTTCTCATGAACGGCACGGCCAGGGTGTCCTTCTAAACCGGGATAATAAACAGCTGTTACTTCCTTATGACCTGACAGCCATTCGGCTAGTCTGCGGGCACTCCGCTCGCTATGCTCCATTCGCGCTTGCAGCGTTTTCATGCCGCGCATAAGCAGCCATGACTCCTGGGCGCTAAGAACGGTGCCTAATCCGTTTTGAAGCTGCTTCAACCGTTTGGCAAGGCCTTCATCAGCGGTAACCGCAAGTCCTGCCAGCACGTCGCTGTGGCCTCCCAGAAACTTAGTAGCGCTGTGGAGGACAATATCAACGCCATGCTCGATTGGACGCTGATGATAAGGCGTCATAAATGTATTGTCCAGCACTGTTAGCAAGCCGTGTTCCTTCGCCCAAGACGTCGTTTCTGCAATATTCGTAATTTTTAGCGTCGGATTAGAAGGAGTTTCCATGAAAACAGCTTTGGTATTAGGCTGCAAAGCAGCTTTCACCGCTTCGAAATCCGTCATATCCACAAATGTCGATTCAATGCCCAATCGATCCAAGATTGATGTCAACAAACGATATGTTCCGCCATAGACATCTTCCGTTACGATTACATGCTCGCCTGCCGACAGCAGCAGGAACGTCGTCGATATGGCTGCCATACCCGAGGCGAACGCAAAGCCACGTGCACCGCCTTCGAGAAGCGCAATATAATCCTCTAACGCTTGCCGTGTCGGATTGCCGGAACGGCTGTAATCGTATTGCGGCGGATTAAAAATATCATGATGATGGAAGGTTGACGCCTGATAGATCGGCACGCTGGATGCGCCTGTATGCTCATCGATTTCCGAACCGAAATGAAGAAGCTTCGTAGCAAAACGACGATCTGAAGGCTGCCCTTTAATGTTCTCATCACTCATCGTCTATAGCACCTCCTGAGTCTCGCTCGCCGCGGCGGCAAATGCTTGTTCCAAGTCTGCTATCAAATCATCAGCATGCTCAATGCCAATCGAGAACCGAAGCAAGCGGTCATCAACACCGATAGCTTCACGAATTTCCAATGGAATATCAGCATGCGTCTGAACGGCAGGATATGTCATGAGCGATTCAACGCCACCTAAGCTTTCCGCGAACGCAATGAGCTTGATATGGCGAAGGATCGGCTCAACATAACGGGAATCTTTCAAACGGAATGACAAGATCCCTGTATTGCCCGAGGATTGCTTATTCTGAATATCGAAGCCCGGATGATGCGGCAGCGCCGGATAATACACATCCTCAACCGCCGGATGCTCCATTAAATAGCCTGCAATTGTTGTCGCATTATACTGATGGCGTTCCATACGCAAAGCTAAAGTCTTCATGCCTCTCATCAGCAGCCATGAATCCTGCGGTCCAAGCACAGCACCGATTGAATTATGAAGGAATGCCATTTCATCGGACAGCTCCTTGCCTTTCGTTACAATTAAGCCGGCAAGAACATCATTATGTCCGCCTAAATATTTGGTCGCGCTATGAATGACAATATCTGCGCCAAGCTCAATTGGACGTTGAAAGAAAGGAGTAAGCAGCGTATTGTCTACGATGGTAATCAAACCCCTGGATTTCGCCCATGCCGCTACCTTTTCAATATCCGTAATCATCATCAATGGATTTGTTGGCGTCTCGATAAGGACTGCTTTCGTACTCGGAGTCCAAAGCGATGACATGGCGTCCAGATCATTCGTATCTACATAGGAAGCTGTAACTCCGAATCTCGACATGATCCGCTCAAGCAGCCGGTACGTACCACCATACAAATCAAGTGATACAATTAAATGATCGCCTTGGCTAAATAAAGCGAAGATCGTTTGCAGGGCAGCCATGCCAGAGCTGCAAGCAAAAGCAGCATCACCGGATTCCAGCTGTGCCGCAGCTTCCTCAAGAACCGCTCTTGTCGGGCTTTTGGTGCGAGCATAGTCAAATCCTGTGCTTTGCCCTAGTTTGGGGTGACGGAATGCTGTCGCCTGATAAACAGGGAAACTAATAGCTCCTGTTACAGGCTCTTTAATTGAGCCGATTTGAGCCAAATGACTTTCGATTTTCATAATGATCTCGCACTCCTCTATTTATATTTAAATGCCTGCACCCAAATCAAACGGTGTTTGTTGGTAAACATAATAGTTCAGCCAATTCGAGAATAGAAGGTTGGCATGCGCGCGCCATGTTGAAAGCGGCACTGCTGCTGGATTATCGCCAGGAAAGTAGTTTTTGGGCACATCTATGCTAAGCCCTTTGGCTTTATCTCGGTCGTACTCATACTTCAACGAGCTTGGATCGTATTCAGAGTGGCCTGTTACGAATATTTGTCGGCCATCTTTTGAAGCTACAATATATACGCCAGAGTCCGCCGAATCTGACAAAATATCCAGATTTTCAATATGCTCGATGTCTTCGCGGCGTACTTCCGTATGACGGGATTGAGGAACAAAAAACAGTTCATCAAATCCGCGCAGCAAATTAACATTTCTTTTCTCAACCGTATGGGGGAAAACACCGAACATTTTGTTGTCCAAATTATATTTGGGTATGTTGTAGTGATGGTAAAGCCCAGCCTGTGCGGCCCAACAAATATGGAAGGTTGATGTAACGCGCCTTGCGCTCCAGTCCATAATCTCCTTCAGCTCTTCCCAGTAGTTCACATCTTCAAATGGCATATGCTCTACAGGAGCACCTGTAATAATAAGTCCGTCATAATACTCATGCGAAATTTCATCAAACGTTTTATAGAAAGCTTCGAGGTGGTCCGTAGATGTATTCTTGGAGGTATGCGTTCTAGGATGCAGCAGCACAACCTCAACCTGAAGCGGCGTATTCCCTATTAGCCTTAGCAGCTGTGTTTCTGTCGTCTCTTTCGTAGGCATTAAATTCAATATGGCGATTCGCAGTGGTCTGATGTCTTGCTGATAAGCAACCGTTTCATCCATTACGAAAATATTCTCATTATTCAAAATTTCTTTGGCTGGCAAGTTATCCGGTACTTTAATAGGCACACCAATCAACTCCTTGTTTAGTTACCAAAGCTGGAGGCTTTGGGCAGTATGGTCGCTTAAATAACAAAAAGACCTTTTCCGTTGTGAGAAAAGGTCGTATGCTCAGTTAAGAAGCCATCCGCCTCTCTCATCTCCCAGAAACATTAATGTTTCCGCAAGAATTAGCACCGTGCATAGTTATGCCGGTTGCCGGGCTTCATCGGGCTAGTCCCTCCGCCTGCTCTTGATAAGAAAGTAGTCTATTCATTTTTCAGCGTTTACTATTCATTCCTTACTTTAATGCATTGTTTTATGCGCGTCAAGAAGGTACTTTGCATACGATAACGGTGTGGGTAAATATAGGTTGTATTTATGCTTGAATGTAAAGCTGACACGGGAGTATACTAGACAAGAATTATGGCGACTAATTGACTAATAAAGGGGTGGAAATGGACATGGAGGGCGACAGACCGAAGCCTGAACAATATCGAATACGATTACTGCCGGTTCTATGTGAATCCGGGCTCAGTCCGCAATCTATGCCGCATATCCAGTTACGATGACTGAATTTGGCAGCAAGGATTAGAACAGCCCCATGCCACCTCTTTAGCCGGCAGTCTTCTCTGAGGAAAGAAAGGAGCGACTCCGGATGAAAATTCGTCTCGTTAACAACGGTGTTTTTACCCCTATTGAAGATATTGAACAAACGCTTTTACCAGCGCCTGAAGGATTTTATTGGATTGACGCGGACGTTGAGGATCTTGTTGTACTGCAGCCTTTGTTCAGTATGCATGATCTGGCTGTGGAGGATTGCCTGAGTGAAGAAGAGCAGCGTCCCAAAATTGAAATATATGAAAGCCATTACTTTATCGTCATAAACAGCATACGCTTCGATGATGAAGAAATCTTTTTGCGCGCATTGAATATTTTTCTCGGCCGCCACTTTATTATTACGGTTACGAAACAGAAAATTAACGAATTGCGCTCCTTGAAACCACTGCTATGGGAGCAGGAAGTGAGCAGTCCCGATTATTTCCTATATCACCTCGTCGATATGGTTGTTGACAATTATTTTCTTGTTGGCGATCGAATTGACAACCGCATCGAGACGCTGGAAGAAGATATTTTGATGCATACCAAAAAATCACACCTGAACGAAATCATTGGTTTGCGCGGTGAAATATTGTGGCTGAGGAAAATTCTTGGACCACAGCGCGACGTCATTGCAACGTTAAATAAAAAGGATTTAAAGCTGATCGACGATCAGCTCCAGAAATATTTTAGCGATATATATGAAAATGCCTTGAAGATAGCAGAGTCCTTTGATACGTATCGCGAACTCATGGGCAACTTACGAGAAGCTTATCAATCCAGCGTATCCAATCGCGCCAATGAAATCATGCGTGTTTTTACCGCTATTACAACAATATTCATGCCGCTCACTTTCATAACCGGTATTTATGGAATGAACTTTGATTTCATACCAGGCCTTCATATTCGAATGGGAAGTTATATATTGCTAGGAATTATGATGCTGCTTGGCGTAAGCATGTTTTTCGTTTTCCGCAAGAAGGAATGGTTATAACAGCTGAGTATACCATTATACGGAAGGGCCGTACTCGTTTTTAGCCATCTGGGCTTTTTACGGATACGACCCTTTTTGCTGTAGCAAGCTATATCCTTTATAATAAAATAATGCTCAGTAGTGCAGTCTCTAACCTTGAAAGGGGGATTGACGTGAATATCAGCCAGCTTGAAACACTCCTAATGATTTCCAAAACAATGAGCTTTCGTAAGGCCGGCGAGCTGCTCAACTTAACTCAGCCTGCCGTGTCGGCACAAATAAAAAGCTTAGAGGATGAGTTCAAGACGGTCCTTATCGATCGGAACCAACCCGTCACCTTAACGGATCACGGCCAAGTATTTCTAGAGCATGCGGAGAAGATGCTCTCCATCGTTGAAGAGCTGAAGCAGCGGCTTTCTGATTTGAATCTAACGCCGCAAGGACATATTTTGCTTGGCACAACCTCAACGATGGCCATACAAATTTTGCCTCGTGTGCTGTCCTATTTCCAAGATCAATTTCCTTTAATCAAAACAACGATTCATTCCATGTCTTCCTCTCAAGTATTATCAAGCGTTGAGAATGGCTCTGTTGATATTGGAATTACCTATTTAACCGAAAAAAATCCGAATGTTTCCTCCTCTGTCCTCTATTATGATACATTTGAGCTCGTCGTTGCGCCTTCTCATCCAATGAGCAAGCTCACACACACGACCGTTGACACACTTAGAGATTTACCGATGATCATGCTGGCTCCCGAAACGCTTGGCCGCAGATTTATCGATCAAATATTGCGTAAGCATAATGTTCAACCAAATGTCGTGATGGAGCTCTCAAGCAGTGAAGAAGTAAAACGAATGGTCGAAATTAATCTCGGGGCAGCTGTTATATCCAAGCTCGCGATCTCGAATGAACTTCGGCTCGGTACTCTGAAGATGATTAAAGTCCATGAATTTGAGACCAGCCATCCGGTAGGCGTCGTCTATAAATCAGGTCGGTATCTGAGCAGTGCAATGCAGCAATTTCTAAGCGATTTAAAAGGAATGCCAGAGCATCAATTCATTAGCAGCGAATAAGAACATAATGGATAAGGAGCGATTCTAATGAAATTCGACTTACATACCCATCACTTCAGATGTGGACACGCCGACGGCAATATTGAAGATTATATCCTTGCAGGCATAGATGCTGGACTTCAGGCAATCGGAATTTCCGATCATTCCCCTTATTTCTATCATAAGGAGGATCAGCCTTCACCAGGCATTGCGATGGCGAGAAGTGAATTTGCTAATTATATAAGCGAGGTATTGCGTCTGAAGGAAAAATACGAGGGCAAAATAGAAGTTTTGCTTGGTATGGAATCTGATTTCTACCCTCAATATGTGGAAATTTACCGTAGTGCATACAAGGATGTGCCCTTCGATTATTTGATCGGTTCCGTTCATCAAGTAGGCAGTGTCAGCATCTTTAATCGCAATCGTTGGAAAAATTTGAATGAAGCTCAGCATATCGAGGAGAAACGGAGCTATTACGGCCTGATCAAACAATCCGCCCGCTCCGGAATGTTCGATATTCTGGGACACATCGATGCCATGAAAGGTTATTATCCCGCATTCTCTGACATCCCTGCGAATGATGAAATTGATGATGCGCTGCGTACAATAGCTGATAACGGTGTATCCATCGAAATTAATACGTCGGGAAGCACCAAGGATGTAGGGGGATGGTATCCTTCTGACGCTATACTAGAGCGTGCGCTTCACTTCGGGGTCCAAGTGACCTTCGGATCTGATGCTCACAAGCCAAGCCGTGTCGGAGATGAATGGGAGCTTGTGCAGAAGCGGCTGAAGGAGATTGGCTTCTCACAATGGGTGTTCTATAGACAGCGTCAGCAGGTCATTGTACCGTTGTAAGTGAATAAATGAACAAAAAAGGGGACCTGCACGCTGCAGGTCCAAAAAGTATATATTTAAAAGGGGGTCTTGTTTATTATAATAGCCCATTAATGTAATGGGACGATAACAAGACTATTTCATTTGTGTAACAAATTTAGAGGAGATGGACAGTCATGTGGCTCGCAACAGCCATCGGCAGTGCTGTATTGTTCGGATTTGCCGGTTGGTGGATGAAAGTATCTCAGATGCGCGGCGGCTCAACCAGACTGCTGCTGCTTGGTTTATACGGATCAGGGGCGCTCGGTTTTGGCGTTCATGCCGCAATAGAAGGCACACTAGACAAGCTTGCTGATCCGATTATATGGATTGCTGGCATTGTAATAGGAGCCGGCTCTGCATGGGGCAATGCCTTGTTTATGAAAGCTCTTCATTATGGACCTGCAAGCTTAACCTCCCCGCTCACCAATATGAATATCATATTAGTCGTCGCATTATCGACTTTGTGGTATAAGGAACCTCTAAGCGCCTCTGAAGCCATTGGAATAACACTCCTATTGCTTGCCGTTGTTTTCATTGCCTATAAACGGAAGGAACCGCTTACGATTAAGGAGAAGCGCTGGTTTATCATTGTTGGAGCAGCCATACTGTTGTTCGCTCTGCGAAATGGAGGACTAAAGGTTACAGAAGAGCTTGGCTTGCCAAGCGCACCTATTCTGTTCATTGCCTATGCGCTCTCACTCGGCTGGTTTTTCATCCCGGATCATCATGCAGCTCCGCGTTCAGCCAAGCGTACTGGGCTGTGGTTTGGCATTATCGCGGGCTTATTCTCATACGGCGGATTGCAGCTGTATGCTGCTGCGCTCTCAACTGGCCAAGCAAATTTAGCTGCTCCCATATTTGCAACAAACAGTCTCGTTGTTGCTGCCTTGGCTATCGCCGTTTACAAAGAAAAGCTGACCCTTGTTCAGTGGGCAGCCTTTGCTTTTACAATTATAGGATTGATCATCATTCGATTGTAAACGAATAAATTAATTAGATAACGGTTTCACAAATTCCCAGTAATTTCTTAATTCAAATGAACTTACTTTAAGTTTGTACATATGCTACAATAGTATTACAAAAAGCGGGGTGATACGGTTGGATTATTCGACAATGTGCCCAAAGTATGAAGCTGCGGCCGACATATTAGGTAAGAAATGGACTGGCAGAATTATTCGGGTGTTGCTCGGAGGGCCTAAACGGTTCAAAGAGATTAAGGAACAAATACCCGAAATGAGCGACAAAATGCTTACGGACCGTATGAAAGAATTAGAGGCACAAACCATTATTAAACGTCAAGTATATCCCGAAATGCCCGTGCGAATTGAGTATGAGCTAACGGAAATGGGAAAAGAGCTTGAACCAGTCATCGAATCCATCCAAAAATGGGGCGAAGAATGGATGTAATATAAGAAACCGCTTAGGCGGTTTTTTTTATTTCCTGGTTTTATTGAAATAAGAGTCCACTCGATTCCTAATCTCTGAGGATGGCTTAATACCTAACTCACTGAGATATGCAGCTTCGAACTTTGCATAATGTCTAACAATAAGCTCTTTTTTCCCTTGGCTCTCATAAACATCCATTAGGAGTGAATTCATTTCCTCCTCCAACGGGTAGACGTTCAAATAGGTATCGAGCCGTTGTTCGGCCATGCTCCAATTGTGTGCGGCAATCTCAGCTTGAATTAATTGGCGCATAAATGCCGTATATTGCTTTCCAAATCCTTCTTCCATAGAAACCTTCCAAAGATATGGCTTGCCATCAAGCAGCGGACCACTATACAGGGAACAAAGCCTATCCACTTCAGCTATACTAAGTTTGTCATCCAAAAAATCATTTTTTGAGCGCTGAAAGGCAAGTAAATCATACTCCTCATCGCCCGTTTCCAGCAAATATCCATCATTTGTTTTTATTATGTCCATGCCAAAACGATACTCTCTAAGCATTTTTTTTAATAAATAAATGGAATTGTGTAAGTTATGAGATACTCGTTCCTCATCCATTTCCGACCATAATAAGTCTGCAAGCTGCCATTTACTAACCACCCGCCCTGGGTGGCACAAGAAATAAGCGAATAATTCCTCCGTTTTGCGCGTTCGAAGGCGGATAACGGCATCTTCTGCATTGCGCACCTCAAAACCTCCAAAGCAGCGGATCGCAGACAAACGCTTCTTAGATTTGATTGGTGCAGCAGATTGATGGCGATTTATGAGGCGCTCCGCAACCCTTTGAACAGCACTGGGCGTTACCGGCTTCAAAATATAGTCAAGAGCTTCTACTCCGAACGCTTCCAATGCATAATCCTTGTAGGCTGTTGTGAATACGATTTCAGTTTTAATCGACAGCTTGCGAATATTTTGTGAAAGCTCAACACCATTCATCTTCGGCATTTCAACATCTACGAAAGCAACATCAGGCTTTATCTCTTCGAGCTTCTCCAGTGCTTCAATTGGATTGGTGAACGCTCCTACAATCCTATAATTAGCATTTCGACCTATAATGACCTTCATCAAATCCAGAATCGGTTTTTCATCCTCAATAATGACCGCTCGAAACATATAAGCCACTCCTTCAAACCTTTTTCCGTAAATAAAGTCTGCTTTTATCAAAACAAGCTATCGTACTTTTCCCAACCCGTTCCCGCTGCTGTCCAAAGGCAAATACATCGTAACCTTCGTTCCCTGTCCTGCCTCTGAATGAATTGTAAACGCTGCTCCAGGTATAGCATCCAGACGCTTGCGAATATTGGATATACCGATGCCGCCGTTCTGATATTCACCTCTTACCATTTGATAGAGCAAATGTTCTGGTATGCCTATACCGTCATCCTCAACATGTACCTGCATAAATCCTTGACCCTTTTGAATTTTAAGTGCAACGATTCCTTCCCCATCCTTCTCAAATAAACCATGGCGGATTGCATTCTCAACAAACGGCTGAATGCATAAAGAAGGAATTTCAACATATTGAAGACTTTCATCCACATCGCAGATGAAAGTGAACCGATCCCCAAACCTTGCTTTTTCGATCTCGACATAAGCATGTATCAAATCCAGCTCCCTCGTTAAGGGAACAACTAAATGGGCACGGTCGGTATCTAGTATGTAACGAATATATTGACTAAGCATGGATAATAAATGAGCTGCCTTTTCACCATCAGTATAGCAAAATGAAATCACACTGCTTAATGCATTGTATAAGAAATGCGGCTTGATTTGAGCTTGATGAAAGGCAAGCTCATTCTGAATCGCTTCTTGAATAGAGGTTTTCATCGCAATCAGCGTTTGTATTCTAGCAAGCAATGTCTCTCCATCGAACGGCTTGGTTATATAATCGTTAGCGCCAGCCTGAAAGCCGAGTGCAATGTCTGGCGGTGTGTCCTTAACCGTAGCGAATAGAATAGGCAAATCAAGAATGGAATAACCCCCGCGCAGCGTACGGCAAAGCTCGATCCCCGATATACCTGGCATCATGACATCCAGAATAACGAGATCCACACGGGGATACTCTTTCATCTTATCTAACGCCTCTTTGGCAGAGAATGATGTTATGACGTTATAGGGATGATTTCTTAAAATACTTAATAGACTATGTATATTAGATGCCTCGTCATCTACGATTAGGATCGTGTGCTCATGCTGACCTAAGATGTCTAATTGGCCATCTAAATGCTCCAATCGCTGCAGCATTTTCTCCTCCATAGATGCTGCAGCTTCCGTGTACCCGGATATTTCCTCCACCTTCGGCAATGAAAACAGCATGCGCGTCCCTTCTCCGGTCTCGGACCAATCCACACGGATCTCCCCGCCCATTCGCTCAACAAGCTTACGGCTTATATATAAGCCTACTCCCATACCGGTATACCCGTCCATCGGGAGCGGCTCCTCAAGCTGCTCGAAATATTCGAATATCGCTGAAAACTTATTTGGAGCAATCCCAATACCCGTATCCTCTACTGTTATCGTAACCATATTTCCCGCCATGCCTGATAATATTTTAATCCAGCCATTATCTGTATGCTTAATTGCATTATAAACTAAATTATAGAGCACTTGACGCAACCGACTCTCATCTGCCATTACCCATATATCAGGCTTTATCGCGTTCTCCAGACGAACTGATTTCCCCACTAACTCAAATTGCAGCATGTCCAATACAATTTGTACGGCAACTCGGACATCAACGACAGTTGAATGCAAGCGCAGCTCCCCATGCTTCAACAGGCTTACATCAATTAAATCCTGTATGAGCATCGAAAGCTTCGTTGAGGTATCCTTGATCAACCATAGATTCTGTTTTTGTCTCGGAAGCAAGTTTTGTTCCTCATTCTCCAATAGAAAGGAGGTCATATTCATAATCCCATGCAACGGGGTTTTGATCTCATGGGAAGTATTCATTAAAAATTCATCCTTCAGTTGATTAGATACCATTAACTTACGGGAAAGGATCTCTGCTTTCTCATGAGCATTCGAGAACCGCAAAGCGAGCAATAGATTAATAAATACAATAAAACCGATTACACCACATTTTCCCGCCCAATCCGTTGGTACTAGATTCTCTGAGTAGAGGCTTGCGTCTACTAGGAAGATCATCAACGAAATGGCTCCTCCAATAAACAGCATTAATTCCCTCTCTTCAAACGATGACTCTTTACTTTGAATATATAAATACATCATCCTAGCTATCATCCACATAACCAATACAGCCAAATAACCGAAAAATAAATATTTTACACTTATATGATAACGATAAGGCAGCACGACAACCCCGAGAAGATAGACAATAAATGGAGCGAGGAGCAGCTTCATGCTCCTTACTGTCATCAGTCTTGACTCCACCGAGCAGAAAAATAAAATAATAACTATCGCGCTAAGAAATTGACTTATTTCCAACAGCTTGTAGGCTGCATCGAAAGGAACGTTCGGGAGCAGCAGCAGAGAAATTTTCTCGCCATATAATGAACCGTCTAGGGACAGAAGCAGCAAATATAATCCACTCAGCAAATAGGCCTTCTTTCTGCGCCCTAGGAAGTAAAGACAGAGATGATATGCGCCGAACATGCCCAGTATACAAATAATTCCAAAGTCTGAACCCAGCTGTATACCATTAAACCTCGTAATATCGGCTTGTGCACCGAATGGAATTGAGTTGACAATACCGCCAGTTACGTACACATAGTTGGATACCTGAATAAGCAATTCAACTTCTTTATCCTTCGAATGAAAAAAAACGGTATAAGGCGTATTGCCCGAGCTGCCCGACGAGGCATAGGCAGACGGTTGTCCGCTTTCACCTTCCTTTTTTCCATTGATGAATAACCGCTGTGCCATGCGAATGCTCTTTATCTTCAAGCCTAATACTTCATCCTCATCTTGCAGCAGTACTTTTAGACGATATGTACCAAAGCCTTTTCGTTTCATGCCGCCATCTGCTGCTTTCCCCTTCCATGTGCCAGGAACATATAAATATGAGATTTCTGCCTCTTCAGAGCCTTGGCGAAAATCAGCGGGTTCGAGCAATTGTCCTTCATAAAACTCCCATTCACCATCCAGCATGACGGTTCCCCGCTGAGAGAAATCCCAATCGGATAAATCGAGTACCCCCTGTTTTGCTAACGGCATATTTCGATTTGGAACCGTTAAAAGGTAGATACTAGCTGCCAACGCTATAATAAGTAGAATAAGCAAAACAAGCTTCATTATTCGGTTAAAACGCTCTGTACGCAACATGACAGCCCCTTATACCTTTCTAAACTCCACTCATTCTATCATTTATTACTCACACAATTCTCTAAAATTATAAAAAGAAAAACCCCTAACAATTGTCAGGAGTTTGAATCTTAGCTGGTGAGAATTGTCTCTCACGTTCAACTGTTATTTCAAACATGCTTTTCTTTATTTAAACGACATCCAAAACAATCACATTCACCGAATTCGCAGCTAAATTCACAAAAATAAGTCCGTCGTCTACTTGTATTACCGCTTCGCTTGGCACCACTTTCTCATCATTCTTCTTGTTGATATTCGGAATATGTACAAGCGCCGAATCACCGGTTAATGTCATCCTTTTACCTGTAGGAGCTGCATTTATGTCTTTCAATTCCAGCTTAATTGCTTTATCAATGCCATCGGCATTCACAAGCTTGATATAGACATCCATACATACGATGTGCCATAACGAGTACTGTGTGGTTATAAAACGAAGAGGGGGTTTGAGTTTGTTTCAACATTTGATGTTACAGTCAACGTAAAGCGTCAATCGTGATCATAATTTAAAATTCTGATGTTAAATCATATTCTGCAGGGAGCAGGCAGCAAGCAAAACAGCCGATCAGGTATAGATACTCTGATCGGTTGTTATATAATTAGGCTGCCCTTGAAGTAGTTTATGTAAGAAGTTAATGCCCCGATGATGCGATCAAGAGAATGCCCATCACTACAACAATTGAAGCTGTTATTCTTCGCGCGCCTTGCGATTCTTTTAATACAAAAAGGCCGAGCAGCGTGCCAAACACGATACCCACCTCACGCATTGGCGCGATAGTAGATACATTAGCATTTTTAACTGCAAACAAGAAGAGCAGATACGAGCCTGGAGACAATATCGCCCCTATCCAAATGATTTTTGAATGATTGCGAATAACACGCTTTAACCGATCAGGCTTTAAAACAGAAGGAGTTAGACCTAGTAAAAACCCAATATTCGTCACTTCCAGCAGCGCAAGCGGTGAAATATATTGCAAGTTTACTTTATCAATCAGTGTGTAAGTTGTAATACAAAGCCCAACGCTCAGAGCCAAAAGTATAGGTTGAATAAGTGTAGGCTTATGCTCTTTTCCCGAGTTCCACCCAACCATTACGATAAATCCGATCAGCATGCAGCAAATACCTAACCAGCCCCATATAGGCAAAGCTTCACCCAATAAGATGACACCAGCGAATGGAATAAGCAAGGTTGGAGTTCCTCGCATGATGGGATACACTTGTGATAATTCACCTGCTTTATAGGTGTAGGCAAGCAGCATCGAATAAATAGCTTGCATAGCAAGAGACAATCCAATCATCATCCAGCCGTTAAAACTTAATTGCGCTTCAGCCAATTCAATTATTAGCACCGGCATTAAAAAAATGGTTGCGGGAGCATATATCACCCATAAGAACACTGGCTTATCCGTACTTTGCTTGGCAAACATATTCCAGACCGCATGTGCCAAACCGGAACATAAGACGAGGACAAGGTTAATGACAATCATGTTAAAAACACCCGCTCCTTTCATTTCTTTCAACACAATAACACACAAACACACATATATACAATATATCGAAATCAAATACAAATAAATTCTCACAAAAAAAACGACTCTAGGTATTACACCCAGAATCGTTGAACATGAGCTCTTATCATCTCCGTTGTTACCTTTATTCATAAACAATTTCTATTCCGCTTGCTTTGTATTTATCTACAATTGCCCTATCAATCTTAGAGTCTGTTACAAACCGTTCAACTTCTGTGCAGCTGCATACCTTAAGTAAAGAGACCTGATCAAATTTACTGCTGTCCGTCAGTACAATAGTAGATTTCGCATTGGCATGCATAATCTTTTTCACCTGCACTTCACCTATAGCATTATCTGTAATGCCCTCTTCTAGAGTAACACCGCTCATACTCATAAAAAATAAATCAGCATGAAAACGAGATGCGAATTCTTCTGCTAAGTCGCCGATAATGCTCTGTTCTTCATGACGAATAACACCGCCGATCATGATCAGCGTATATCGGGGCATGCTGACCAATTCATTAACGATTGGCAGTGAATTCGTTATGATCGTTAGTCGGTCGAACTTTGCCTTAAGCGCCTTTACAATCTGCAAGTTGGTCGTACTTACGTCCAGAGCGATTGACATTCCTTCCGTTACATATCGGGTCGCAATTCCGGCTAATTCCGTTTTCTCCTCTACGTATATCGCTTCTCGAATAGGCAGCGGAATTTCTTTACTATAGTCCGGTTCTTTCAGAATAGCTCCGCCATGAACCCGCCTTAAATATCCTTCGCTTTCCAAAAACTCCAAGTCACGTCTTATCGTTTCAAATGATACGCCAAACAACTCCATAAGCTCAGAGGCGCGGATCGATTTGTCATTATTTAATTTATTAATAATCAGCTCATGCCGCTGCTGTACAAACAAATGTATCACTCCTTTTCGCTATAACTCCCAAACTTCCTATTCTTAATTAATAATCTAACATATATCTTTACCAAGAAGACTAATTAACAAATTTTTAAAGCTCATAATTAGACGACTGACACAGTTACCAAAGAAAACTGCTGTATTTCGCTGCACGATTGAACCTTCAACACTAGACTAAGGTCGGGCGCGTTTCCGGTCCTTAGATGAATGTGTAGGCAGGTTTAAGCATCTATACTGAGGGAAGTAATAGTAAGAGAGGGGTTCAGTGATGAAAAAACAAAGTGCTGTAAAAGCTTGGGCAATGCTTCTGATGTCTCTTCCGAAGGGGATCATGGCATTTGTTATCGCAGTTGTTGGTTTGAGTGTGAGTTTACCACTAGTCATATTATGGGTTGGCCTGCCTATGCTTGCAGTGACATTTACGGCGTGCAGCAGATTGATGAACAATGAACAGCAAGTCGTTGAAGCTTGGCTTCAAGAAGATTCTCAAAAACATTCTGCTGCGGACAAACAAATATCTCTACATTGGAACGGTTGGCGGTCATTATGGTCTCTTCTTGGACAAGGACGAACATACATGGGTATCTTATACAGCCTAATGCAGCTTCCACTAGGCATCGTAGGGTTTACACTTGCTATCGTCCTGCCGGTTACTGCTTATTCGGTTATGCTTTCTCCATTAGCTTATAAGGTAAGTTCCGAGTTATTCGCTTTTGATCTCTTCGAATCGGATTGGGGATTACATCCTCTTTTCCCAGAAATGACTTCATACGAGCGCTCTTGGGTGGCTGGTGTGGTCGGTTTGGTGCTTGTATTCGTGCTGCCATTTCTTTTAAGAAAGATTGGGCTGTTGTATGCTTCATTTATCCAAGCAATAGCAGCATACGATTACAATACAAATTCCGAACATTCTTTTATATCAAAAGGGGCGTAAGCTGCTGTTAATGCAGCGGATCTGCAGCATAGGCATCGGCTATTTGATGGACATGCTATAATAAGTATAGTGTCTATACCTAATCAAATGTTAAAGGAGATGTTCATTTTGGACAATCAGCAATGGATCGCGCCTGAATACTATAATCTCACTTCCGAAATGGAACAGCATCCTCCCGATAAGATTGCGCTTATTTGGTTAAATGAACTTGGTAATAAAGAGGAAATTACATACGGAGAGCTGCGAAAGCAGGCCAACCAGCTCGCAGGAGGTTTAGCAGATCTCGGCCTTCGCCAAGGTGATCCCGTCCTCGTTATGGTTCCAAGGCGCATTATTGCCTATATCATTTATTTGGCTTGTCTTAAACTGGGGCTGGCCATTATCCCTTCTTCCGAAATGCTTCGAGCCAAGGATTTGTCCTATCGCCTTCGGCATTCTGAAGCGAGAGCCGTTATTGCTTGGTCCGAGGTTGCTCATGAAGTCGATAAGATTACGGAAGATATGCCCGCACTGGATTATCGTCTTTCTGTTTCAGGAAATGAAAGCACAATCTCTTCGAATTGGCTGAATCTCGAACATTTAATGATCGATCAGCCTGATACCTTCACAGCAGTAAATACCCGCAGCGACGATATCGCTATTTTGGCTTATACCTCCGGAACAACAGGCAACCCTAAGGCTGTTGTTCATAGTCATGGCTGGGGTTATGCTCATTTGCGAATCACTTCTTCCCTGTGGCTGGATATTCGCGATTCGGATACCGTCTGGGCAACTGCGGCACCAGGCTGGCAGAAATGGATTTGGAGCCCGTTCCTTGCTGTACTTGGAAACGGAGCAACGGGTTTCGTATACAACGGTCCCTTCCAACCAAACCGCTATTTGCAGTTAATGCAGGAGCATGGCATTCAAGTATTATGCTGCACCCCAACGGAATACCGCTTAATGGCTAAGACAGAAAAGTTGAACCAATATGACCTTTCTAGCCTGCGTTGTGCAGTTTCTGCGGGCGAGCCGTTAAACCAAGAAGTCATCCAAACCTTTCAGCGCGAATTCGATATCACCATCCGAGACGGCTATGGCCAGACAGAGAGCACACTAATTATCGGAACTCTAAAGGACACTCCAATTCGGTTAGGCTCCATGGGCAAGTCGATTGCTCCAGGTATTGTAGAAGTAATAGATGAAGATGGTCATCCGCTTCCTCCGGGAGTTGTTGGAGATATTGCTGTACATTTGAGCATGGCGGCATTGTTCAAATCCTATTACAAGGACCCTGAACGAAAAAAAAATAGCTCGCACGGGAACTATTTCGTAACAGGAGACCGAGCAAGAAAGGACGAAGACGGCTATTTTTGGTTTGAGGGTCGTGGAGATGATATTATCATCAGCTCAGGCTATACGATTGGTCCCTTTGAAGTAGAAGATGCGCTTATGAAGCATCCTTCGGTCAAAGAATGTGCTGTCGTTGCGAGCCCTGATAGCATTCGCGGTCATATAGTTAAGGCTTTTGTTGTACTAAAGGATGATTCAACCGCTTCTCCAGAACTGGTTAAGGAGCTGCAGTCGCACGTTAAAGAATGGACGGCTCCCTATAAATATCCTCGTAAAATTGAATTTATTCAGAATCTCCCTAAGACCTCTTCAGGAAAGATAAGGAGAATTGAGCTGCGGGAACAAGAAAAACAGGCAGCACAACAGTAAGTTGGAAAGAAGACTAGTTTGGATAACTAATAAAAATGGCAATAAAAAAGCAGCCCCGATTTGATTTGGGCCGCTATTTTATTGATTCAGCTAGGTTGCTTTCATGTTCGGATCCGGCGTCTTCTCTTGTTCCAAAACTTGATCCATACGCCCATATCATCATCCCGATACAAACGAATTCCTACAATTTTAAAAGGTGTCCAAATTTCACTAAAATAGTAATGAGGCATAAAAATCCATCCTTAACCACAAATTCCCAAGTTGCAAAAACTAAGAAGTATTTTACTTATTCCATTGAGCTAGTATGTTCAGCAGAACGGTTACAGCTTCAGCTCTTGTTGCATGGTCTTGAGGGGCGAATTCATTATTGCCCTTGCCTTTTACGATGCCCGCTTGCTTCACGTAAGCAACGCTCGCTTTCGCCCACGCTGGAATATCGTTGTCATCTGCGAAACTGGTTGCAGCATTCGCTTCTGTGGACTTGCCCAAAGCTTTAGCTAGAATGACTGCCATCTCTGCACGTGTAATCTCTGCATCCGGACGGAAAGTACCATCCTCATAGCCGTTAATAATACCCGCCTGTACCGCTAGAGCGATTGCTTTCTGCGCCCAAGCTGGAATCTTTGCTGTATCTGCGAATGTCAATTCTGCTCCTGCTTCTTGCGGCTTCAATAAATTCATCAGCATGACTGCAAACTCTCCACGAGTCACGGTATGATTTGGCTTGAACGTACCGTCTGGATAACCCGAGACGATTCCGAGGCTCGCCGCTTGCTTGATGTTATCTTCGGCCCAATATCTAGAGATATCACCTAAGTTAATCGTCGGTGTCGGTGTTGGCACCGGGGTCGGGATAGGCGTTGGCACTGGGGTCGGTGTCGGTATTGGTAAACCGCCTCCACCAGATTCAACCTCTTTAGCACGCGTAACAGTGATTGTATATTCCTTCTTCGTAATGCCGTCCTCTGCTGTTACGTGAACGATGAAGGTGTTCTCACCTACTGTCAGCTGTTTTAAACCTAGATCAGTTTCATTAATCGTTGCTGTTGCGTCACTCTTTGTTGCTGTAACTGTCATGCTCGTTACGTTACTTGCTACATTTGCGGTATAAGCCAATGTGCCGCTATCAAACGTCGGGTTCATTGTCACGCCGCTTAATGTCAGTTCGCTTAGTGCTGCATCTGAGCTTTGTGCCCGTCTTACGATAACTGTATATTCCTTCTTCGTGATGCCGTCCTCCGCTGTTACGTGAACGATGAAAGTATTCACACCTACTGACAGCAACTTTGAACCGAGATCAGCTTCGGCAATTGCAGCCGTTTTATCACTCTTGGTTGCCGTAATTGTCGTACTCGTCACATTGTTGGCTACATCTCCGGTATAAGCAAATCTGCCATTTGTAAACTTCGGGCTCAGTGTCACACCGCTTAATGTCAGTTCGCTTAGCGCTGCATCTGAACTTTGTGCACGTATTACAGTAACGGTATAATTTTTTGTAGTACCATCTTCAGCTCTCACATGGACAGTAATGATGTTCTCACCAACTAACAGCTGCTTCGAACCTAGATCATCAGCTGAAATGGTAGCAGTTGCATCATTTTGGGTTGCTTCAACTATCGTACTCGTCACGTTATTAGCTACATCAGCAGTATATGCCAATGTGTCGCTATCAAACGTCGGACTCATTGTCACGCCGCTTAAGGCCAATGCGCTTAACGCTGCATCTGAACTTGCTGCACGTGTTACAGTAACTGTGTAATTTTTGTTCGTGATGCCGTCTTCTGCTGTTACATGGACGGTAAATGTGTTCTCGCCAACGATCAACTGCTTGGAACCTAGATCAGCTGCTGCAATCGTAGCCACTGCGTCACTCGTGCTTGCTGATACAGTCGTGCTCGTCACGTTGTTGGCTACATTTGCGGTGTATGTTAAAGTGCCGCTGGCAAATGTCGGACTTAGTGTCGCGCCGCTTAACGAAAGTTCACTTAGCGTTGCATCTGTACTTTGTGCACGGGTTACGATAACGGTATATTTATTTGTGGTACCGTCTTCCGCTGTTACATGCACGGTGATCACATTCACTCCTACTGATAGCGGCTTCGAACCGAGATCAGCTGTTGTAATCGTAGCTGTTGTATCTCCCTTGGTTGCAGCAACTGTTGTGCTGACCACATCATTAGCTACATTTGCCGTATACGACAGTGTGCCGCTTGCAAACGTCGGACTCAATGTAACACCGCTTAGTGTCAGTGTACTTAACGTTGCATCTGAACTTTTTGCACGTGTTAAGGTAACGGTATATTTATTTGTGGTGCCGTCTTCCGCTGTTACATGTACGGTGATCACATTCGCTCCTACCGATAGCGGCTTCGAACCGAGATCAGCTGCTGTAATCGTAGCCGCTGCGTCACTCGTGCTTGCTGATACTGTCGTGCTCGTCACGTTGTTGGCTACAATTGCCGTGTATGTTAAAGTACCGCTGGCAAATGTCGGACTTAGTGTCGCGCCGCTTAACGAAAGCTCACTTAATGTTGCATCTGTACTTTGTGCACGGGTTACCATGACTGAATAGTTCTTCTTTGTGATGCCGTCTTCTGCAGTTACATGGATGGTCATTGTGTTCGCGCCAACTCTCAGCGACTTCAAGCCCAGATCATCTTCGCTAATCGTAGCCATTGTATTCACCTTGGTTGCCGCTACTGTCGTGCTCGTCACGTTATTAGCTACATTAGCTGTATACGCTAACGTACCGCTTGCAAACGTAGGACTCAATGTCACGCCGCTTAATGTCAGTGCGCTTAGCGTTGCATCTGCACTTTTCGGATTCCTTACATTGGATTGCACAGTCAAAGTTTGTGGCTCAGACTCCGGTTGCAATGCTGTTGCCGCTACACGAACGGAGATAGTATCATTATCCTTAACTGTAATGTTATCCTCTCTGGTTTTAGAAATCGCTTTATACGAATCGTTATTGACTTTGTACTCCATAGTAGCGGTTACACCGCTTAACTTGGTTGTTTCACCGATCGTACCTTGTGTCAAAACTCCAGTTGTCGGTGCTGCTGCTGACTTGATATCCGCTAGAGTAATCGTCAACGTTTGATCGAGCGATGCAGGTTGGGTCGCCCCCTCCGCTAGGCGAATGGAAATCGTTTCGGCAGCATTGACTGCAATATTGTCTACATTTGAACCCGTAATTGCCACATAAGAACCATTGTTAACCTTATACTCCATAGCACTTGTTACGCCTGTTATCTTTGTCGTTCCTGAATCCGTTCCAACGGCCAAAGCGGCTGTTGTTGGTCCTGATCCAGGCTTGATATCCTTTGATTTGACTGTCAATGTTTTTGCGCTTAATACATCTGCCGCTATACGGACAGTGATCGTATCTCCCGCATTTACAGGAATGTTAACCGAATTATTATCATCAATTACATTATAAATACCATCATTAACCGAGTACTCCATGCCGCTTGCAGCATGGTTTATCTTCGTTGTCCCGCCTTCTATCCCTTTCGTCAAATCTATAAACGCCCATAACTGAGGAAAATGATCAGGGAGCATATACCAATCTGAGGTGAAGTTCCAATCGCTAAAAGTGGTCTTGGATTTCATTTCTGCGGTCAGTCTGCCAACACCTTTTCCACTATCCTTTTGGTTTGTTGTTTCGTTGTCGTAGAAGCTATTATTAAGTGAAGTATAATAAAGTTCACCAACTAAGCCGCCTGCATATTCTCCACTCACACTTCCTAATGCATAGCTATCACTAATTGATCCAAAATAACTATAACCAACTAAACCTCCTACAAAAGTACTCTCTATCAAGTCTCCTGTCGCGTAGCTGTTGCTAATTGTTCCTATTTCATTGTAGCCAACCAAGCCACCAGCATAAATTCCGCTTACAGCCACAGCCGTGTAGCTACCGGTTATTTCATTCCTATTATTCCCAACCAAACCACCTACAAAATAAGATCCACTCACAATGCCTGATGCATAGCTATTGCTTATATTTCCATTATTTTGACCAATCAAGCCGCCTACATATTGATAACCATTAACATTTATATTTTCCAACCTCATATTACTAATCGTACTCATGTTATCTGAAATACCGAATAATCCCACATACATATAATATTGGCTTATTCTCAGATTCTTTATTTTATAACCGTTGCCGTCAATGTTCCCTTTAAAACTCTCACTATCATTCCCTATAGGCTCCCAGCTTGCGTAACTGCTCAAATCAATATCTGCCGTCAGTTTGAAATAGAGATCATTGTCTAATTGATTCCTAACATCATCGAGCTGAGCTGCCGTTTCAATCAGATAAGGGTTCTCTATCATGCCCTTTCCTGCACCTATATACACCTTTTTCACAATTTGATTTACAGACGCATCTGGATAACCCAGTGCCTTTACCACGATACTATGATTGCCTTTTTGCAGCACACCGGCCTTTATCGTAATCTTGCCATTGTGAACCGAATAGTCCGTTCCCGAAACAAGCGAGCGCGCCCCATCCATCACCGCCGTGATCGCTTCGCGCCATAGGGCATTGTCTGCGAACGTAATCTCGATGTCCGTCATGTTATTATTATCAGTTATGTCCGCTGTTAAAGATGGCTGGATAAATTGAATATTGTTAATTTCTAAGCTCTTACTGTAGGGCTCTCCATCGCTATCATTAAACGCTCCTGCTTCAATCTTTATTGCGTTTGCCAAGCCTACTAACGTGTCTTTAAAATTGATTTCAAGCGTACTAGAAGTAGCAGTATAGGTTGAATTTGTCACTGTATCGTCTTCACCAAGTGCAATAAAGTCACCCATACTTGTTCTTTTAACTAATATTTTACTTTTCAAATCTTCCAAAGTGCCTGCGTGTGCAGCATAAACATTAAATGTAATCGTTAATGTTTTATTGAAATTTTGAACGACTTTCGTCATTTCCCCGCTATCAAGCTGTACATCACGATAGAAGCATTTTTTTCTTATGCCCCCTTGAGGATCACCGAATACCTCATTTGAACAGGCCGTACTGTTAGTCACAATTTTAGATATAAAATTATAACTATCAGAAATACCCCAGTATCGTACTTCTTTTGTTCCTTCAAAGCTGCAAGTGTTTTGACTTCCAGCACCTTCATCCGCACAATATGTCCAACCTGGACTGCCGTCTGGCCCCGTGTTTTCTACAGCCGCAGATGCAGGCAACGCAAGCGAAGATGAAAACAAAGAAAATACCATTAGTCCTAATAATAAACGAACCATAAAACCTTTTAATAACACTCGCAAAGAGCCTGGTACTCTTTTTATAACCATAGTTATTCTAACTCTCCTATTGATCGAATTGACTGTTTCTAGTTCTCGTACCTATATGTAGCTATAAGATAACAATACAAATACTAGGCCATAGTTCTTTGGAACGATGTAAAAAGGGGAAAATTCCTGATTCTCTACTCTTCTTTATTTATTCTTGGTATTCCTCCCTCTTTTATACTATTTTTTTGTTGCAGTTTATCTTTTTATGTCGAATCTATTCTCGGCACTATTACTATAAGACTATATTCTCAAAAAAAAAACTCCCCAAACGGGGAGGTAAACGTTAAGAAATGGGTGGTTTCATATCAGTATCATTAATTCATTGGCATGCTGCAGCGCTTGCACTCGATTGTTTACCCCAAACTTACGATACATATTTTTAATGTGAAACTTAACGGTTTCGCCTGTTATGTTTAATCGATGGGCCATTTCCTTGTTTGACAAACCTTCTGCGATTAATCGCAAAACCTTTGTTTCTTGTTCTGTCAGAATTTCTTTAACCGAGCCTCTCGGCAAAACACTAAAAGCCTGAAGCAATTGCTTCATATAGCCAGTTGAAACCACACTATTATTTTTAGAGAGATTACTTTTCTGTGCCTTCAAAAAAACAGTCAGCAGCTCCGCCACTTCAGGGCCTTCATCAACAAAGCTTCGAATGTACCCCTCAGGTTCCGCAAGATGTAGCGCAGCTTCAAACTGAATCCCAGCAGCCTCAGTACGACCTAAGCGCCGAAGCATCACGCTTTGCATAATTAATACTTTGATTTGATCCCGGAGGCGATCCTCCTTCTCTAATATACGGTACATCTGTTCCAATAAGTACAGCGCCTCCTCTATCCGTGCACACGCTGCAAGCACTCTAGCCAAGGATAGATACTCTGCCATACGAATCAGTGAAATCTCATCCGTATGCGCCAGACCGCACCTTCTCATCCAATCAAGAGCAGCTTGGAGTGAGCCTTGCTGCAGGGATAGACAAGCTTGTTCGGCTTCTATGCCCAACATAAATAATTCATAATCGGGGGAGTCGATTTGCAGCGTCAACCTTGCGAGCAGCTCTGATGCTCGGTTTGGATTTCCTTTCGCTTGCTGAATTCTAGAAGCACCTATATAGTTGGGAATCGTAATCCGCGCATAAGGCTCTATGTCCTTACGTCCAAGCGCTTTAAAAGCATAATACTCAGCCTCATCCAGCCGATTCCACTCATACATCAATTTGCTGTAGGAAGCATATAAAAATCCAATAAAGGGGTATTCCTTCTTATCCCCCCATACTGTAATCCATTTCATTAGGAATGTTTCTGCACCATGAAGATCGTTGATATGCGCCAAATAATCATCAAATATATCATAAGCTTGGTATCTGTTACGCCCCATCGTTTGATAGAAGCTGCCTTCTGGCACAAGTCGTTCTACCCATTCGAGATTTGCTGACATTTGTTCCAAGTCCTTTTGAAGATAAGAGGAGATTGAACAAAAAAAGTAGATATTGCCCATTACCTTATGCCATTCCCCATCATTCATTTTCCCCTGCAGCATTTGAAACCGGATTTTCACTTTCTCAATTCTGCTGAATGCGGCTTGCCATTCTCCAACGCCCAGTAAGACTGATATATATAATAAATCGATCATCGGCTTCTCCGCAAAAGCGTTTTCCGGCAAAAGAGATACCCACTTCATTAACAAATCATTTTTTGAATGCACTAATTTATGTAGATTTTTCTCGATTAACCGCACGGCATTCTCTATCTGTTTTCCTTCTAAGTAATGCTCTACCGCCTCTTCGTCGAATCCATGATGCTCTAACCAATTCGCCGCAGCAATATGTACTTGGATCCATTTTTCCAGGTTTGTTCGAAACAATATTTGTTGTAAAAAATCAGAAAGCAGATGATGATACCTATACCAATTTCTCTGGTCATCTAAAGGGATAACAAATAAATTCAGCTGCACTAATTGCTCCAATTGCTCCTGACAATTGCTGTGTCCTGTAACAGCCTCGCATAATGAATGATTCATCCGGCCCAGAATAGAGGTTTCCATTAAAAAAGCGCGTATAGATTCCGATTGATGATGAAATACTTCTTCCAACAAATAATCGGATATATGCTGCTGCTGTCCTTTAAATTGTTGAATGGTCGCATCTATGTTCTCACTTCGCTTCAGAGAGATCGCTGCAAGCTGCAAGCCGCTGATCCAACCCTCTGTCTGATGAAACAGCTCCGTGACTTGCTCTTTTGTAAGTAATAAATCGGTCGTATCCCGAAAAAAAACAAGCCCTTCATCCAGCTTAAAACGCAAATCGTCCATAATGATTCGATGGAATTCGCCTTTTGCCAAAAGTCTGGTGGTTGGTATTATTAAATCGGTACGACTTGCGATATACATGTGAATATGGGAAGGTAAATGTTCGAGCAGATAGGTCATAGAATGGTTTATAGAGGAGAGTTCAATGACGTGATAATCGTCGAGAATAATGACGAGTTCGCCGCTTAATAGACTGAGTTCATTAAGAAGTGCTATAATCGCAGGCTCTGTAGACATCGAAGGTCCTTTCTCAAGAAGCAGCCCTACTGTGGAGCCAAAGCCAGGATCTTTCTCCTGGATAGAAGCAATTACGTATTTCCAGAACTGAATCCAATCATTATCCTGCTTATCTAGCGAAACCCACGCCACAAGTGCATTGCATTGTTTCACCCATTCACTTAAAGCAGTTGTTTTGCCGTATCCGGCCTGCGCGGAAACAAGCGTCAACTTGGCATCCATCCCCTCGTTAAGCTTTTGCATCAGCCTAGGACGGTATACTAAAACGTTACGCACATGAGGGATATGAAGTTTTGTACTTACAATCAATGACAGCCCCTCCGGAAGTGTACCATATTTTACAATTAGCAGCCGTTGCAGAAAATATATCTATTTCTCTATTATATCAGATTAGACAGCATTAAAATACGAAAGGATGCTTATTGCTATGCACCTGACTGGCACCCGCAACAGCATCCAAATACGCCTTCAGATCGTCTCTATAACTTAGTGCAATCCATTAAATCGTACTTTCTATCGGAACCATGTCTCTGCGGCGATAAATACCGAGCAGCAATCCCACCATCGCGAAATGAATGATTTGGCTGGTTCCTCCATAGCTCAAAAACGGAAGCTCGAGATTTCCAAATGGAACAAGACCAAATACCATGGATACCGACCAAATAAATTGTATGACGAATAAAACGCAAATACTTGTTGTAACTCGCTTACCATACTCATCTTTTATAAAAATAACAGAAGATATTAGTCTATAAATAAAACCGAAGATAAGAATCAAAACGGACAAGCCTGCAATCCATCCAAAACAGTATATGAAATAAGGCAGAACTCCCTCACTATGGACATACGGAATACGTAGATTGGCTCCTATACCATGTCCCCACCAATTGTTTGTCCCCATCGCTTCCAGCGATTTTGTGAGCATATAATCCGAATTTGAAGAATCCGTTTTTGAATAGAAGAAAGACATAATCCTGCTTCTCAGGTAATTAGAACTTGGTATTGAAGTCAACATTAAGCTGCAAACACCGACTACTCCAATACTAATGGCCATGCTTATGGCCTGCAATGTGCTTTTACGTGTTATCCAAATATGAACCATAAATATGACAGCATATATGCCAATCCATATAAAGACATTCAACTTTGCCAGAAAAATAATCGGCAGTAAACCGCGATAAGCTAACTGGGCTAGCGTTGAATTCCAATTCCAATTTCTCGCTGGCGCAGCCCCAGCCAACCCAAGCAGCATAGCAAAGATAGATATAGTTGGGACATAAAGAGAAAAACCGCCTCCAACCGTTAGCCATGATCTCTGACCATTCACTTGAAGACCAAACCACGAGCCCAATAGTAACAATATGAGACCTAAAATGAAAAAGTGTTCTGAATATTTTTTGAGTTTCTCATAATCAATCACCCAAAATATGGCCATACATGCTAGACCAACGAATGTGTATAATAGCTTTCGTTCAAAAAATAATATGTAGCCCGGTTGGTCAGCCGACGATTGAATGCTGGCCATAGTCAATAATCCTGCTGCAGATAACAGAAGCAGCGGAAACAGAAGACCCCAGTTTGTGTGTGGACGATGAGCTTTGTTCAGATCCCTTCCAATCTCCTTCGGATCACCCATGCTGCTAACAGCATGTTTTACAGCCTCCTCGTCTGACATGCCGTTTGCCAGATTGTCTGACACATGCTCTTCAATATGACAAAGCAGCTCTGACTTGATTTCATCATGAAGTTTTTTGGCTCTAACTTGCTGGCAGACCGTATTTAGAAATCCTTTAATCTCGGGGTTTTCCAATTCTAATATGCTGCTCATGCCTTTCCCTCCCCCAGCACACAATCAACGGCATTACGGAACAAGCTCCATTCTTGTTTTCGTTCCTCTAGCTTAGATATTCCGGTCTCCGTTATGCGATAATATTTGCGTTTGCGCCCCTCATGGGTTTGCCAGTAAGCCTGTACCCATTCTTCCGTCTCCAAGGTGTGGAGGATTGGATAAAGCGTCCCTTCTTTAAATAAGAAGACTCCGCCTGATTTTTTCTCCATTTCTTTAATAATTTCGTAGCCGTACATTTCGTTACGTTCCAATAATTTCAGGATGAGCGTAACCGTACTGCCTTTCAAAAGTTCTTTGTTGATTTTCATCAGAGCATTCTCCTCAATACATCGAATATCTATACATCGATTATCTATGTATATTATATTAATCCTATAAGTGAAATGCAAGCTTCCATTTTCATGCTCAAATCACCTCATTTCCATCCGGATTGACAAAGTTTTCTCAATCAATTATCATTGATAATAATAATCAATATCAAATAAAAAAAAGAGCCCTCGAATTATTCGAGAGCTCCTATCGATTCCAACGGCTCTATACGCCCAGCCATTTTTTGAATAAGTGCTTAGTTGTATCTTTATTGATCGCCGCAATTGATGTCGTAAGCGGAATGCCTTTCGGACATGAGCGTACGCAGTTCTGCGAGTTGCCGCAGCCTTCGATACCGCCATCTGTCATCAGCGCATCAAGACGTTCTTCTTTGTTCATTTCACCTGTTGGATGAGCATTGAACAAACGAACCTGAGAAATCGCTGCTGGACCGATAAAGCTGTTACGATCATTAACGTTCGGGCATGCTTCCAGACAAACGCCGCATGTCATACATTTAGACAACTCGTAAGCCCATTGACGCTTCGTTTCCGCCATACGCGGACCTGGACCAAGATCATAAGTTCCATCGATTGGAATCCATGCTTTAACCCGTTTCAACGCGCCGAACATGCGCTCACGGTTGATGACAAGGTCACGGACAACAGGGAATGTACGCATTGGCTCAAGTTTTACCGGCTGCTCCAGCTTATCAATAAGGGCGCTGCACGCTTGGCGAGGCTTGCCGTTAATGACCATGGAACATGCGCCGCACACTTCTTCCAAACAGTTGGATTCCCAACATACGGGTGCAGTGCTTGCGCCGTCTGATTTTTTCGGATTACGTTGAATCTCCATAAGTGCGCTTATTACGTTCATATTCGCACGATAAGGAATTTCAAATTCTTCATTATAAGGCTGTGATTCGGGAGTATCTTGACGGGTAATGATGAACTTAACCGTTTTTGTAGCAACAGTCGCTTCAGCCATCGTTATTCTCCTTTCTTCTTGTCGCTCGAGTAATCGCGTTTACGAGGCTTAATCAAGCTAACATCGATGTCCTCATAAGAAATCTGTGGACCTTCTTTCGTCCATTTCGCAATCGTCGTCTTCATGAAATTCTCATCGTCACGTTCTGGGAAATCCGGCTTATAGTGAGCGCCACGGCTTTCGTTACGAAGCAGCGCACCTGCTGTCATAGCTTCAGAAAGCTCAAGCATATTCCAAAGCTGACGAGTGAAGGCAACACCCGCATTATTCCAAGCAGACGTGTCATTAATGTTAATATTGGCATAACGCTTCTTCAGCTCTTTGATCTTGACGATCGTAGCTTCCAGCTTGTCATTGAAACGTACGACGGTCATATTGTTAGTCATGACTTCGCCAAGCTCTTTGTGAATGACATAAGCATTTTCAGTTCCGTTCATTTTGAGAATGCTGTTGAATTTATCCGTCTGACGTTTATTTTCGCGATCAAATACGGAGGATGCAATATCCTCAGCCGATTTCTTCAAGCCTTTGATATACTCGACCGCTTTCGGTCCAGCAACCATACCGCCGTAAATAGCGGACAGCAAGGAATTCGCGCCAAGACGGTTACCGCCGTGATATTGATACTCGCACTCACCAGCTGCGAACAGACCTGGAATATTCGTCATTTGATTGTAATCTACCCACATGCCGCCCATAGAGTAATGAACAGCAGGGAAAATTTTCATAGGAATTTTACGTGGATCATCACCCATAAATTTCTCATAAATTTCAATGATACCGCCAAGCTTAACATCAAGCTCCTTCGGATCCTTATGAGACAAATCAAGGTAGACCATGTTTTCTTGATTGATTCCGAGCTTCTGATCGACGCAGACGCTGAAGATCTCACGCGTAGCGATATCCCGCGGCACTAGATTTCCGTATGCCGGGTATTTTTCTTCCAAGAAGTACCAAGGCTTGCCGTCTTTATAAGTCCAAATACGTCCGCCTTCACCACGAGCTGATTCTGACATCAAGCGCAGCTTATCATCGCCTGGAATTGCTGTTGGGTGAATTTGAATGAATTCTCCGTTAGCATAATTAACGCCCTGCTGGTAAACCGCGCTTGCAGCTGTACCTGTATTAATAACAGAGTTCGTTGTTTTTCCGAAAATAATGCCAGGACCGCCTGAAGCCATAATAACAGCATCAGCACGAACTGTATGCACTTCCATCGAACGCAGATCTTGTGCAGAGACTCCGCGGCATACGCCGTCGTCATCGATAACTGCTCCAAGGAATTCCCAGTGCTCGAATTTATTTACCAAGCCTGCTGCTTCCCACCGGCGTACTTGCTCGTCCAGTGCGTAGAGCAATTGTTGACCCGTCGTTGCGCCAGCAAATGCTGTACGTGAATACTTCGTGCCGCCAAAGCGGCGGAAGTCCAGCAAGCCCTCAGAAGTACGGCTGAACATAACGCCCATCCGGTCCATCAAGTGAATAATTCCTGGCGCGGCATCACACATCGCTTTAACCGGTGGCTGATTCGCGAGAAAGTCACCGCCGTAAATCGTGTCATCAAAATGCTCCCAAGGAGAATCGCCTTCACCCTTCGTATTAACGGCGCCGTTGATGCCGCCTTGTGCGCATACGGAATGTGAACGTTTGACCGGCACAAGCGAGAACAGATCGACGTGCACGCCTGCTTCTGCCGCTTTAATAGTAGCCATCAAGCCAGCAAGTCCGCCGCCTATGATGATAATTTTATTTTTAGCCATTACGCTTCGCTCCTTGTCTACAAACTATCCGATATTCGTAAATGCTAATGCAGCGCTTGCTGCTTCCTTAAATTCATCGCCAGTGAAAGCGACAAGAGAAAGGATAAATAGTGCAGAAACCACAACAAAAATGCCCATGCAAATATACGATGAAATCCGCTGAGCTTTAGGTCCGATCGTAATTCCCCAGCTAATCAGAAACGCCCATATACCATTGCTGAAATGGAATACCGCTGCTAGCACACCGATCGTGTAGAGTACAAACATAACTGGATTGGTTGCAATATCGTGCATTAGTGAGCCTAGCTCCTCATGCGTAACCTTTCCAAGGTATACTTGGATGCGAGTCTGATATACGTGCCAGAATACGAATACAAAAGTAATTACCCCTGTTACGCGCTGTGCGGTAAACGCCCAGTTCCGGCCGTATTTAAAGCGTCCCGTATTTGAGTTCGATTGGTAAGCGACATATAAGCCGTAGATACCATGGAACAAAAGCGGGAGATAGATGCCGAAAATTTCGAGTAAAGGCAGCACTGGCATGCTGTTAATAAAAGTTACACCTTTCCCGAAGCCTTCAGGCCCGCGTTCAAACGCCTGGTAATTGGTCAGTCCGTGCACGACGATAAACATGCCGAGCGGAATGATCCCGAGAAGCGAGTGAAGCTTGCGCGAGAAATACGAATTTCCTTTCATGTCATTCCTTCTCCTTTCAATCCTGTGAATTCTGTCATTCTTTTGTCCAAAAAATATAAGTAATTATGAGTTGGCCTTATATATTACTTATATTTCTGCGCGAAGCGTGTGCTTCCCCCCGCCACTAGAGGCTGTTAGTCCTTCACGCTAGACAAACCATTCTACATTGTAACCCTACCATGTATCTCCGTCAACAAAACTCGACACATATTAGTCACACTTCCCATCCTACTCCTTTTCAGCTTATAATGGAATTGCTTATTTTTTATAATTTCTTATAACAAAATGACATAAGGGGTGCGGTCAATGAATGAAGAAATGCATGTGTTCACCGTTATCGTGGAGCAGTCCAGTATGAATAAAGCGTCAGGCTTGCTCAACTTGTCACAGCCTGCACTCTCACGCAAAATAGCTAAGCTCGAACAAGAAATTGGCGCTCCACTCTTTCGCCGCATTGGCAAACGGCTTGAGCTTACGCGGATTGGGCAGTTAACATACGAATACGCGCTTGAGCTGCGTCAGCAGCATCGCAAATATTTGCAGACATTATCTGAGTTCACAGCGCTCGGACATACTTCGCTTACGATTGGAGCAAGCTTAACCACCTTGCAAACAACGCTGCCCGACCTCATTCAAAACTTGACCTCTACGCATCCTGAAATTGATATTAAAGCTGTAACAGGCAAAACCCATGAAATCGTATCTCTCGTCCGGGATCACAAAGCTGACATTGGAATCGTCGCCTCCAGCATCGAGGATTCAACGCTGCGCTGCATCCCTTTATTCGAGGATCATTTATCTCTTGTGCTTCCACGAAACCAAGTGATTGCCGATAAGGACAAGCTAGGCATACAAGACTTAACCGGGATGCCGATGATCCTGTTCTCTAAGGGAACCTGGTACCGGCTCTTGACGGATGAGCTGTTCGATAAGTATCATCTGCAGCCCGATGTTCGTATGGAAATCGACTCTTTCGAAGCAATATTGCGATTGCTGCATACCTGCAGAGCTGCGACCCTGCTCCCGAAATCCTATATGCGCCATCAGCAGCTGGAGGACAACGAGCTCATTATCGTACCTATACGAGAGTTGGAAGATACCAAACGAACAACGTCGCTCATTCATGCAGATTCAGCTGCTTTGAGTCCGTCCATTCGTCTATGGATCAACGAGCTTGCTGCAAGCTTTGCAACTCATAAGGACAGCCGCTTCTGAAATAAGCGGCTGTCCTTCATTCTTCCCATAATTGCAATTCCAAATCCATATGAGTGCACGATCTATCGTATAACAGTAGTCTCGAAATCTTCGATTTGTTCATTTGTTCCTATAATAACCATGACGTCATTAACCGTGAGCAGATCCGTTGCAGTAGGCGCAATAATAATGCCCTCTGGTTTGTTAATCGCTACGATGCTGCAGCCGAATCTCGCGCGCATATTAAGCTCGCGGAGCGATTTCCCATTAATGCATGTCGGAACAGCAAGCTCAGCAATTGTATAGTCTTTGGACAATTCAATATAATCAAGCAAATTCGGCGAAACGAGCTGATGTGCAACACGTATGCCCATATCCCGTTCAGGATAAACTACGCGGTCAACATCCAGCCGCTCAAGCACACGTCCATGCAGAACGCCCATCGCCTTTGCCACAACCTTCTTAACGCCTAAGTCCTTCAACAAAATCGTGGTCAGAATACTTGCGTGTATGTCATCGCCAATGGCTACAACACCGCAGTCAAAGTTGCGAACGCCAAGTGAGCGCAGCGTCTCTTCGTCAGTACAATCGGCTGAGACAGCGTATGTGAGTACACTGCTCATCTCCTGGACAGCTTCCTCATCCTTGTCGATACCTAGCACTTCATGACCGAGATCAACCAGCTCCCGCCCCAAGCTTGAGCCAAATCTTCCAAGACCTACAATAACAAACTGACTTTTTTTACTCCCCACTTACCTGTTCCCCTTTATCCAATCGTAATTTTTCCTTCAGGATGCCGATACAATTCTTTTTCAGTCCGAGGACCTAGCGCATAAGCAAGTGTCAATAGACCAAGACGCCCAGCAAACATCGTAACCGCAAGAATAAGCTTACTGGCGTCGGACAGCTCCGGCGTCAAGCCGAGTGTTAGCCCCACTGTCGCGAAGGCAGACACAGCTTCAAACAATACAAACAGAAACTTCTGGCCCTCGATCATGGAGAGAAGCATCGTTACAACAATAACTAGCACTAGCGATAACAAAGTAATCGTAAGTGCCTTGAAAATACGATCCTTTGCAAGTCGATAGCGGAATAATACAATATCCTCGCGTCCCCGGATCATCGAAATGACTGCTCCGATCAGTACGGCAAACGTAGTTGTCTTAATACCGCCCCCCGTAGAGCCGGGGGAGGCGCCAATAAACATCAGAATAATAATAAAAAATTGAGTAGCTTGTCGCAGTTCTGTCAGATTAATCGAATTATATCCCGCCGTTCTTGGCATAACGGATTGGAAAAGGGCTGATAATACTTTCCCTCCCCATTCAAGGGAGCCCAATGTCAACGGATTAGAAAACTCAAATACAAAAATAATGATAGTGCCAAGTGCAATTAGTGATCCAGTCACGGTTAATACGACCTTACTGTGCAAAGACAGCTTGCGATTATGACGCCATTCCAGCAAATCGGACATGACGACAAAGCCTAAGCCGCCAAATATAACGAGCAGTATCGCAGTTATACTCACAGTGGGATCAGATGCATATAAGGTCAAACTCCGATAACCGCCGAATATATCAAAGCCCGCATTGTTAAAGGCAGATATGGAATGAAATACGCCATAATAAATCGCTTTGCCAAGCGGCATATCAGCAGCAAATCTGGAAGCAAATAATACAGCGCCGACTAATTCAATCGATAGTGAATAAATAATAACCCGACGAATTAATCGTACGATACCTTCCATGCTGGATTGATTCATCGCCTCCTGCAATACGAGCCGTTCCTTCAGAGAGATCCTTTTGCGGAAAACGAGGGCAATAAGCGTTGCCATTGTCATAAAGCCTAGTCCGCCAAGCTGGATCAACGCCATTAATATGACCTGACCTGCCACGGAAAAGTAGGAGCCCGTATCAACGACAACCAGTCCCGTTACACAAGTTGCTGATGTGGCCGTGAATAAGGCATCTACTAATGACAGCCGCGTTCCGCTCGATGAAGCGAAGGGCAATGTTAATAAAAAGGCTCCCAGCAGTATAATAACAGCAAACCCGCTAACTAGAATTCGTGGCGGCGACCACGCTAATTTAGCATTTATTTTCATATTTCAGCCTTCTTCTTCGTTCCGTCATCTATTAAATCGCGATTAGTAAGCATAAAAAAAAGCACTGGAAACTCAAGTGCTCTGTGCGATGAGTCCTGATCCAAGTTGCCTACGAGGTTAGCTGTCGGATTCGGGCCTGGTCAGGCTGCCCTATTCAGCGGTTCAAGTTGCTTTTCCGCTAAAATTCACCCCATGCCGTCGCAGCTGAATAAACGACTTTCCGTCTATTCTTCATGTGCAACAGCTTATGGTTCCCCCGTTTTCCTAAGGAAATTCGGCATTGCTATTCAATTCGTACAATGTTATCGATTATAATCCCTAAGCTGGTCTAACACAAAGCTTGCATTACGCATAAATAGGCGATATTTGACCAAATCAAGGCACTTGATCGCCGTAGCATCCATCAAGCTTGATAGATATCGTTTTATCTCACTTTCTTGAAAACAATCTTATAGTTTCATTGGATAAATCAGGGATTAATATGATAAGGTATGAACATAGTATATCTATACAATGAAGACAATAGGGGTGAACCAATGATTGAATTTATCAAGCCAAATGAGTGGAAACGATTTCTTTGGGTGGCGATTGCCTGCCTCGTTATTTATGTAGCTGTTGATATTGTTCCCATGATTTCGTCCATTTCATCTGGCGAGTACAACACCAAGGTCATCGACAAATCGGCTGCAGAGCAGCAAGCAGCAGACTTCTCCAAAAAGCACACGGGGCTGGATGTCAAATCAGCCAAAGCTGTGCATCAAACGGATAAAGTATTAAATGGTTATTTATCCAAAGAAGAGCTTGCCAAAACGTACAATGATCAATATGATGCAAGCTTTCCTACTGATACGTTTCGAGTGGATCTGAAATTTGTCCAAGGCGGCAATGGTTTCGTATACGTACATATGCAAAGTGGAAAAATTGTTGCCTGGAATTTTCTTATTGATGGTAAAGAATTACCCAAAACAGAAAAATCGAATCAGATTATCGCTTTTCTGACTGGACAAGGCTTCCAAGCAAGCGAGATGAAACTGGGCAAGCTGTTCCCGAACGGTGAATGGAATATAAAGCCTACCAGCTACTCCATCAAAGAGGCGACTTTTAATATAGACGTGAACGCGTCGATCGTCGATGAGCGCACCGTCATCACCAAATACAAACCAGCCTTTATTGCACCGCCAGCTTATATTAATTATGTAAATAGCCAAGATAAGCTCGCCGGACTGCTTACCGGCTTCGGTTATTTCTTTATGAGCTTCGTCTTATTTGTACTGGCGATCATTTACGCGGTTCTGTATCGCAAATTCACTTCATTCAAGTACGGTATTCTTTTAACTATCGTGTATTTCATAACGTCCCTTATTATGAATTTGAACATTATGGACGGCATTCGTTCTACTATGGGCGAGAACACGATGGCAGACCAAACCGTGATGGTTACAGTTGTATTCACCGTATTGCTGATGTTCCCAATGGCTGCTTCTATTTATATCTCACTCGTGGCTGGTGACGGGCTTTGGAAAGCACAAGGACGCAATTTATGGCCGAGATTCGGACAGCCGGGATATGGAGATTATGTTTGGCGCAGCATGGGGATATCTTATTTATTTACTATCATCCTCTTTGCGATTCAGGCCGTTATCTTTATTGGATTAAAGCTTACGATCGGTACGTGGGGTACGACCGATGCGACGCAATCGCCTTATAACATTAGTATTTTATGGCTTATGCCTGTGCTCGCTTGGGCTGCGGCTATTTCTGAAGAAGCTGTATTTCGGTACTTTGGCATCGGACTGTTCCGCAAATGGTTTAAGAATACGTTCGCCGCGGCAATTCTGCCCACGCTTTTCTGGGCGCTTGGCCATGTTATGTATCCTTTCTATCCATCCTCGACGCGTCTTATCGAGCTTATGATTATCGGTCTGTTGTTCAGCTTTATCTTTATCCGTTATGGATTAATTACAGCCATGTTCACCCATGCGATATTTGACAGTGCAGCAGTCGGAATATCACTATTGACGGTTGGAAGTGCGCCTAATATCATTTCTGCAATCTTCTTTGTTGTATTGCCAGTCCCCATTGCGTACATCATTAGACATTTAAGCAACAAAAAAGGGATAAAGCCGTCCGTTAGGACGACTCCTCCCTTAGAGCAGCTATAATCTGCGAAGCTAATTTTTCACCAATAGACAGGGGCCGAAAGTCTTCGACTGAGGCCTCTTTTATTTTTTTGATCGAGCCGAAATGCTTGAGAAGCAGCTTGCGGCGCTTCTCGCCGATACCCGGAATAGAGTCGAGCTTCGATTCAACCATGGATTTACCGCGCTGCTCACGATGAAATGTAATGGCAAATCGATGCACCTCATCTTGAATCCGCTGCAGCAAATAAAACTCTTGGCTGTCGCGCGGCAGCGGCACAATCTCAGCTGGATCACCCGTCATCAGTTGCGCCGTCTTATGCTTCGCATCCTTGACAAGTCCGCACACAGGAATGAACAAGCCCAGCTCATTCTGAAGCACATCAACAGCAGCAGATATTTGTCCTTTGCCGCCATCGACAACGATTAAATCCGGCGCGGCAAGCTCCTCTTTCAGCACGCGTTCATAACGGCGGCGAATAACTTCACGCATCGTTTCATAATCATCCGGCCCTTGAACCGTTTTGACTTTGTATTTGCGATATTCCTTGCGATCCGGCTTGCCGTCTGTGAACACAACCATCGCTGAAACGGGATTTGTACCTTGTATATTGGAATTATCGAATGCTTCGATCCGGCGCACCTCTTCAAGGCCTAACCATCCTGCCAGCGACTGTGACGCCTTGACGCTTCGCTCCTCGTCCCGCTCGATTAAGCGAAACTTCTCATCGAGCATCACCTTGGCATTGTCCGTAGCCATCGTCACAACCTCGCTCTTGCGCCCTCGCTGTGGCATGAGTACCTTTACCTTCAGCCAGCTGTGCAGCGAAGCCATGACGTCATCAGCGCGCGAGGAAGCGGCCTCGTCAGCCCCTTTCACCACTTCCGCTGCCTCTTCGGCATTGTGGGCCGTCTGCTCCTGCTCCAGCTCCGGTGGAAGCGGCAGAAATATTTGCTTCGGCAGCGCAGGGTTATCACTATAATACTGTGTGACGAACGTCATGAAATCATCATAGGCTTCTCCGTAGAATGGAAAGGTTGAACCATGTCGCTCAATCAGCTTGCCTTGACGCATATACAGAATCTGCACGCACATCCAGCCCTTATCGATTGCATAACCAAATATGTCACGGTCGAGAGCATCAGACATCGTAATTTTTTGTTTCTCCATAACTGCATCAATAGCAATGAGCTGATCGCGAAACTCCTTCGCCCTTTCGAATTCAAGCTGTTCAGCTGCTTCTTCCATCTTGCGCTGCAGCTCAATCTTCACTACATCTTGTCCACCGTTCAGAAAACGTGATATTTCATTAATCATCTTGTCATACTCTGCCTGCTCCACATCAAATTCACATGGCGCTATGCATTGCCCCAGATGATAATAGAGGCATACTTTATCCGGCAATGTCTTGCATTTACGCAGCGGGTATAACCGATCAAGCAGCTTCTTTGTCTGCTGTGCAGCATAGGCATTAGGATAAGGACCGAAATACTTCCCCTTGTCCTTAACTATACGCCGAGTGACTTCCAGCTTAGGATGCTTTTCGTTGGTTATTTTAATATAAGGAAAGGTTTTGTCATCTTTAAGAAGGACGTTGTATCTCGGATGATATTGCTTAATTAAGTTGCACTCAAGGATGAGTGCCTCCATATTGCTTGATGTGACAATAAATTCAAAATCTCTGATCTCCGATACGAGCCGTTGTGTCTTGCCGTTATGGCTTCCGTTAAAATAGGAGCGAACCCGATTTTTGAGCACTTTCGCTTTCCCGACATAAATAATGACACCTTCGCTATTTTTCATTAAGTAACAACCCGACTGATCCGGGAGCAAAGCCAGTTTGTTCCGTATCGTCTCTTTTGCTTCCGCAAGCTGCTGTTCAGCCTGCAAATAATCTCTTTGCTGTTGATCCATGCTCTCGCCTCCGACTGCGATACGATTCTGTACACATTTTAGCATAGTTGAACAGTATTTTGTCTTACAATTGTCACCTGTATTTGCTTTACAACTGTTTGACAGTTTGGGTATACTAATAAAAGCTGAATAAACCGATACTACATAGAGACGACCGCTTATGGTTGTGACTTAAGCATTCGGTCTTTTTCAAGGAGGACGTCAACAATGGAAAATGTAAGAGATCCGCGGGAACATTATAACGAGGAACCTCGCCATGACTTGATGGATGTCGTATTCGGCTTTGGCGGCATGCTCGGTCTTATGACCGTCATTTTCGCAGTAGCTGTAATCGTTAAGTTCATCATCTCGTAACAAGCATAAACGAGCCTTGGCCGTCTCATGACAGCCAAGGCTCGTTTTGCAATTTATTAGGAACAAGACGAGTCTACTATACAATACGAAGCGCTTCTCCAGCCGCTTGGCTGTCGCGCGGCTTGGATGATGGAGGCTGCTGCGTCTCGGGAACCCGCTTCTGAGAGGGCCCGTCATAGCGCGTTCGTTCTGTTCGGTCGATTTGAACAATTCTCCCATCATGAACGGTGATCGTCACATGTCCATAGCTAAGCCCATTCACTTGCTCCGCGATTCGCTCCAGCCACTGCTGATCCACTTCTACCGGTTTTGCCATAAGAAATCCCTCCATTTATTCCATTAGTCTTTTGCAGCTTGCTGACCCGATTTCCACTCCACAATGCTTTTTACAATTAGAGTTACGACGGCAAGCATCACTAACAGCGATGCAACCGCGAAGGATGCAGAAAATTGATATTCATTATACAAAATTTCAATATGAAGCGGCAGTGTGTTCGTCTCGCCTCTAATATGGCCGGAAACGACCGATACCGCTCCGAATTCGCCCATCGCGCGAGCGTTGCATAGAATGACGCCATATAACAGGCCCCATTTAATATTAGGCAGTGTTACTTTCCAAAATATTTGCCAGCCCTTGGCACCCAAACTAGCAGCCGCCTCTTCCTCCTGTATCCCCTGTGCCTGCATCAGCGGAATAAGCTCGCGAGCTACAAAAGGTACGGTTACAAATACGGTTGCAAGCACGATACCCGGTACAGCAAAAATAATTTGTATTCCGCGGTGATCAAGCCAAGGCCCTAGAAATCCCTGCGCTCCGAACATAAGCACGTAGATCAAGCCGGAAATGACTGGCGATACAGCAAAAGGCAAATCGATCAGTGTGATCAAAATATTTTTGCCGCGAAAGCGGAACTTGCTAATCGCCCAAGCTGCCGCAACACCAAATATGGTGTTAACTGGAACAGCAATCAATGCAACGATTAATGTCAGCTTCAATGCTGATAACGCATCCGGCTCTGTAATTGCATGAATATACACGCCAACACCCTTCTTCAGCGCTTCGACGAATACCGAAACGAGCGGCAGCAGCACGATTACGCCGAGAAACAGCATGGCTATAATAATTAATGTCCATTTCACTGGGGCGGACTCTGTTATATGCTTAGGGCGTTTCGATGATTCATGCGATGTATGAACGGTTATTGCACCTGCCATAGATGTACCCTCCTAAAGTTTTGTGTGACAAAACAATCCCCATAGGCATAGCGCTTAGTCCGATACTGTGCGGCGATTCATTCGCCATTGCAGTAGATTGATGACCAGCAGCATAAGGAAGGAAACAACAAGCATAACAAGCGCAATCGCGGTAGCGCCCGCATAATCGTACTGCTCCAGCTTTGTCATTATGAGAAGCGGCGTAATTTCTGTCTTCAGCGGCATATTGCCCGAAATAAAGACAACCGAACCATACTCCCCGATTCCCCTTGCAAACGCTAGAGCAAACCCCGTCAACAGCGATGGCATTAGCTCTGGCAATATAACCTTCCAGAACGTTCGCAAACGATAGGCGCCAAGCATGACTGCCGCTTCCTCCGTCTCTTTCTCGAGATCCTGCAGCACCGGCTGCACGGTCCGTACGACAAACGGCAGACCTATAAAAATGAGTGCTATCGTAATGCCGATTGGAGAGTAAGCGACCTTTACGCCAAGCGGCGCCAGAATAGAACCCATCCAACCGTTTGGAGCATAGATGGCCGTTAGCGCAATGCCGGCTACTGCAGTTGGCAGGGCGAAAGGCAAGTCGACTAAGCTATCTATTATTTTTTTCCCGGGAAAGCGATAGCGAACGAGCACCCATGCAATCAATAAACCGAATACAGCATTCACAAGTCCAGCCAAGAATGCGGTCGTGAAGCTCACTCGATAGGACGCAACAACCCTTGCATTCGTGACGGTGCTCCAGAACTCCGACCAGCTGAGCTCTGCCGTTTTAAAAAAAACGGCAGCCAGCGGAATTAATACAATAATACTTAAATAAAACAAGATGAAGCCTAGCGATAAACCAAAACCCGGCAATACGTTGCGGGACTTGGAACCTTTCATGTGAAGTCAGCTCCGATCTTCATGAATCGCAATTTATGATCCTGGCGTATAAATTTTGTCGAAAACCCCGCCGTCAGCAAAGTGTTTCGTCTGTGCTTCCTTCCAGCCTCCAAAGTCCTTGTCAATGGTAAGCAGTTCAAGCGATTTGAACTGATCTTTATACTTGGCTGCAACCGATTCGGAAATAGGGCGGTAATAGTTTTTCGCTGCGATTTCTTGCCCTTCCTCCGTGTACAAATATTGCAGATAGGCTTCAGCAACTTCGCGCGTACCGCGCTCATCCACAACTTTATCGACAACAGCTACAGGAGGCTCTGCCAGAATGCTAAGCGAAGGATAGACGATTTCAAATTTATCTGGACCCAGCTCATTAATCGATAGAAACGCTTCGTTCTCCCAAGCTAACAGAACGTCGCCGATTCCACGTTCTACGAAAGTTGTCGTTGATCCGCGTGCTCCTGAATCGAGTACGGGTACATGCTTATATAGCTCTGTTACGAATTGTTGTGCTTTTGCTTCGTCATTGCCATTTTGCTTAAGCGCATAGCCCCAAGCAGCCAAGTAATTCCAGCGGGCACCGCCAGAGGTTTTCGGATTCGGCGTAATAACTTCTACTTTATCTTTAATTAGATCATTCCAGTCTTTAATGCCTTTCGGATTTCCTTTGCGAACAAGAAACACGATAGTTGAAGTATAAGGTGAACTGTTATGCTCAAATTTAGTTTGCCAATCTGCTTTAATTAGCCCAGGCTCAACGAGAGCGTCGATATCATAGCCAAGCGCTAGCGTTACAACATCAGCTTTAAGTCCGTCTATGACTGCACGACCTTGTTTACCGGAACCGCCATGTGATTGCTTAATCGTAACGACTTGCCCTGTTTCTTCCTTCCAATGCTTAGCGAAAGCTTCATTGAAAGCTACATAAAGCTCGCGGGTCGGATCATAGGATACGTTCAACAGCTCTACTGGAGGCTTAGGCGTTTCTTTAGCAGGCTCCTTGGTCGTCGCAGCATTCGTTTCTTTATTATCAGCCGCCGGTTTGTTTGTTGCTTTATTAACTGCATTATTGCCGCCTTGACCGCAAGCAGTAATAACCAAAATTAATGCCAATAGTATAATGGCCGAACGAACATGAGAAATTTTCTTCATCATTTATACACCCCTTATTAGTTTTACAGGTATGCGGTAACACTTACGGTTAGCTGTGGAAATTTACGAAGTGCTGCCTCGCATGTAGATGTATACTCCGGTTCGTCCGGTAGTCTTACTATTATTCCTACCTGTTTAGTTGGTTATGGAAGAATCTTACCAGCGCACACCATTTCCTGTCAATACTTAATTTCAAAAATATAATAGCTCTTATAAGAATCCTTTATAGGTTGCGGCATAGCGTCTCAACAAAATAAAAAAAGCCTTGGGCGTTCATCCTTTGCAGGACTACTACCCAAGACTGTTTATGGCTTGCTTTTATTATTTGCGGCCGCGCTTATTTTCTCCTGTAACCATAACAACCTCAACATACGGTCTAATACGGTCCATAATCCGCTGGCCTTTGTGCAGCTCGTCCCCATCCTTGCTCGTGAAGCTGAAATGTTTCTCCAGCGCCTCAAGCTCGTAGTTCGAGGTATAGAATGTGGGTTTGCGCTGCATACGATAGTTTAGAATTGCGCCAAGCACATGATCGCGAACCCATGGGTTCAAATTCTCTGCGCCCATATCATCAAAGATAAGCAGATCGGTCTCCTTCATCATTTCGACCGTTTCCTTCAGCTTGCCAGGCTCATGCATAAGCGACTTTAAATCCTCGACAAAGTCTGGCATATACACAATGACGCCCGAATAACCTGCCTTCGCCAGTTCATGAAGCAGATAGCACATCAGGAAGGTTTTACCCGTTCCGAAGCGACCTGCCAAATAAAGGCCTTCCTCCTGCAAGCCATGCTCCTTCGTGCGATCGATATATTTAAGCACTTGTCCTACAGCCTTCGCTCGCTCCAAATCATTCGTTAATATTTCATCTGATGAGTATCCGCGCTGCAGCGCCTTCTCATCGATATAGAAGCTGCGAACCCGGCTGCGAATTTGATCTTCATTCTGCCTGGCAATAAATTTCTTGCATGCCACCTTGCGGTCATACAGCTGAGTAAGCCCATTCACCGTGTCCGAGCTAAGCAGCGTATAATGGCCTTCAAAGTCGTTCGGACAATGATCAAGTCCAGGACAATTGCTGCAGCTGCGATATTCAGTGACATATTGATAAACACGATTAAGATTAAGACGGATTGTCCGCTCATCTAGATCGGGATATTTCTCTCTTAGCTTTAATACAAGCGGTTCTGAGAGCAGTTCCGTCAGCTTGTGCTCCGCTTGCTCCGTTATGGTTTGGCCTGTTGGCCATGCCTTCAGCAACTCGCCCAATGAATCCATCGTCCGCTCACCTCGCCACTATTTATTTTCCGTCTAATTTACGAGCTAGCTTACGCAGCTCCTCGAGCTCATCAGCCGAGACCGCCGAGGCAGGCTGACCCTCTTGTACGATCTGGATAGAAGGCTTGCGCGAGGTCCCTCGGCTGCTCCCGCCTCCCCGACTGCCGCCTTTGCCGCCGCTAAAGCTTGCTGCTGCTTCCTTGCGGCGTTCTTTATCCTGCTCAACCTGCGCCTGCTCACGCACGTAGAGAACGGCCTTCTCGAACGTATCAATTTGCTTCACCAACATGTTGGACGCGACAGCATCCAGAAAGGTCTTCGTTACCCGCTGCGCTTCGTTAGCTCCAAGAACGTAATGGATAAGTACGTTTATAACAGGCGCTGCCAGCTTATAATTAATATCAATTCGTTCGAATACGCGCTCGATCCAATCGGGTATGGCCCCTGGGAAAAACCGCTGCAGAAAACGGGTATGAGGTTCATTCCGCATCAGCATATTGTATTGCTGAACGTCACAACGTCCATGGAGCTGATTCGGTACCGGCAAATAATCCTGCTCTTGTACTTCGTACTCCTCGGTCAGCTCATCTGCATCGGCCGATTCCTCATCTGCCATGACCTGCGTGCGAGCCAGTGTCCGCTGGCGATCGCCCTCGCGTTTCTTATCCTGTCGGTAAAATTGATTCGCCCGAAGCTGGAGCTCATCGACATTCAATTCACCGCTTTGATCAAAAATACCATCCTCATCAAGCAAGCGGCAAATATCAACTACAGTCAAGCTATATTTGTAAGCAACATAATTAACCTGTGCAAGCTGATCGTCATCTCCACGCAGCCTCTCAACAAAACGGCGGTTTGCAGAATTCCTTGGGAATCGCATAATAATTTCACCGTAAGGGATACCCGCAGTTGCTAGTGCAGGACGTGCTGCCGTTTGACGTGAAGAGGCAACCTCAGTTAAGGCTTGCTCGAATTCATTGTCAACTGATTGCATATTAAGCTTAAATAATTCATAGAAAGGCATCGATATGTTTTCTTTCGTCAATTGTGCATCAGCAAGCTCATCCGGTTCATTTGCTCCAAACGATTCACGCAGGGAGATAACGGCATATTTGCCTATCTTATCTCGAAGCAGCATCGTCAGATGCATATTCCGGAAAAACTCAGCAGGCGAAAGCGGCTGAGCCAGCTCGTATTCATAAATAACATCAGCATTTTCCGGCAATCCTAACCGAGATGTTTGTAGCAATCCGACCGCTTCCAGCTTAGAGGCCTGCTCTATTAAATGTCTGCGGGCCCTCTCATTCATGTCCAGACCCAGACCTAGAAATAGCTTGCGCTGGGGCTCTAATGCTGAATAACCGGTACAGCCTTCTGCGATTCCATGATAAAGCTGCTGGTAGAATGCAACTGCAAATGCGCCAACCATCGGTTGATAGATTAACGATATCATTCTATAATCCAAGCTGCTCAGCGAAAAATCACGAAATATGTAGAAACGATGGTGTTCCGTATATTCCAATAAATTATTGATGCGCATTACGCCAGCTCCATTTCAAACTTTCATTCTACTATTCTAGCATAAAACCTGCTCCACGGGATGGGTCGAAAAATAGAAAAATCCCCCGAATGAGGGATTTTTGTATTTAGAACATTTTGTATCCGCCTTTGCGCAAAGCTTGAATCGCCCAGCCGCTTACATAGGCGCCGACGAGCGCTCCGATTACCGGTATGTAATCTACAATCGTATAATGGGCAAAATTTTCTATTGTGGCGGTAGCTGAATCATCCCAAGGCGCCCATATGCCAAGCGGAATCAACACTAGAATAAATCCATAAATCGGAAACCAAGTTGTTTTGAGCAGCATATTCAGAATAAAGCCGATGCCGAACATCATGACCAAAAACAGCACCGTCGCTATAATTAATTGTAACATCCTAAATTCCCCTTTCAGACTCTCGATTATTAGTTTAATTAATGGTGCTATGGAAGTCAATTAGCTGTACACATTTGTCACAAGACCGCCATTTGCTCCCCTTGGCAACATTCGATACAATAGTTTTAGCAACATTAGGGTGCTTGAAAGGAGCGTTTATCCAATGAGTGAGGCAGCACAAACATTAGAGGGCTGGTACGCCCTGCATGATTTCCGCAGTATCGACTGGACAGCATGGCGCTTAGCCGATGAAAGTGAGCGCAGCCGCGCGCTGGACGAGCTGCATTCCTTTTTGCAGCAATGGTCTGAGGTTGAAGCAAATAAAGAAGGCAGTACCGCCGTATATTCCGTAGTCGGCCAAAAAGCTGATTTCATGTTCATGCATTTGCGTGAAACATTAGAGGAGCTCAGCGCAATCGAGACAGCGTTCAACAAAACAACGTTCGCTAGTTTTACTTATCCTGTTCATTCTTATGTAAGCGTTGTGGAGCTTAGCAATTATATGGCACAGCCAGGCGCTGATCCGATGCAAAATCCGGACATCATCGCTAGACTGAAGCCTACATTGCCTAAAGCAAATCATATTTGCTTCTATCCTATGAATAAACGCCGCGATGGCAATGACAACTGGTATATGCTCAGCATGGACGAGCGCAAGACATTAATGCGCAGTCACGGCATGATTGGTCGTCAATACGCGGGCAAGGTGAAACAAATTATTACCGGCTCTGTCGGCTTCGATAACTGGGAGTGGGGCGTTACCCTATTCGCAGACGATGCTCTTCAGTTCAAAAAGCTGATCTATGAAATGCGTTTTGACGAAGTCAGCGCACGTTATGCGGATTTCGGCGAATTTTATGTCGGCAACCTGCTGAACAGCGAGAAGTTCTCAGCATTGCTTCAAATGTAATGTCCATAACAAAGACCGTCCAAGCCTAATCCTTATACAGCTTGGACGGTTTTTTTCATTGGTTTCGTCGGTCAATCACTATGATAGCAGCAAAAAAGGCTTCCGCTCTAGAACAGCACGAATACTGTTTCTATGCGAAAGCCTCTATGATTAACTCTCGTCGTCCTCTTCGTTTTCCTCTAGTTCAAGACGCTTCGCATCCAGATACTCCTTCGTAGCTCTGTCGCGCTCGCGCCCCTTGTCCTTCAGCCGTTCAATCGCTGGCTGAATAAGTAAATCAACTTCCTTCTGCACCGTATAGGCCAAGTCGTAACGTGTCTGCGATTCTAAGAATGATCCGACCTCCATCAATGCATTATAACGATCAAGCTCATCTCTAGTCAGCAACCCGCGAACTTGTACGCTGCAATGTCTCATTATAGGAATTTACCTTTACGAAGGACAAGTGGAATGCCGCCGATAATGAACAGGTATCGAAGGTCGATCAGCTTCTTCAACCATGCTGCTGTCCGGCCTTTATACTTCTTGCCGAAGGCGATTCCGATTGCTTCGCCTTTGCCTAGCGAAGCTACCGTGCCTTTATTGCTGAATGTAAAACCCTTCAGCGGTTGATTGCGAATCGAAGCAACTAGGTTATGCGCGCAAACGACACCTTGCTGCATAGCGATTTGTGCAGTCGGCGGGTAAGGACGGCCTTCCGGGTTGAACATTAAGGAATTATCACCGACAACATAAATATTCTCGGTACCTGGGGAGCGAAGGAATTCATCAACCTTCACACGTCCGCGCATCGTTTCGAAACCGGCTTCTTCAATAAGTCGATTGCCGCGAATACCACCGGTCCAAATCACAGTTGCGGATTTGATTTCTTCCCCTTCTCCGACTACGACACCCTCTGGCGAGCATTCCTTGATAGCCGTACCAATGCGGAACGTAACACCTTTCTTCGTTAATACGTCCATACCGTATTCAACAAGCTCAGGGTCGAAGCCAGGAAGCGCCGTTGGAGCCGCCTCAATATTATAAATTTTGACAAGGGATGGATCAACGTCAAATTGCTTGCATAGCTCAGGAATGCGGTCGGAAAGCTCGCCGACAAACTCGATACCTGTAAAGCCTGCGCCGCCAACAACAAACGTTAAATAATCCGTACGATGAGGCTCACGTTTGTAACGGGCAAATTGGTATTCAATATGTTCACGGATCAATCGAACCGAGTTAATGCTTCGAATATTCATCGCATGTTCCCCAAGACCAGGTATACCAAATGTCTCAGGCTCTCCGCCAAGGCCGATTACCAAATAATCGTATGACAAAGTGCCATCCTCTAGAATAACCTTTTTTTCCTGAGGACGGATCTGAACTACAGTTGATTTAACGAAATCAATTTTAAATTCATCAATCAATTTAGAAATGCTCACTCGCGCATTCTCCGGATTGTCGGTGCCGGCAGCCGGCATATGCAGATGTGTGGTAATGTAGTGATAATCATGCTTATTCACAAGCGTCACGTCAGCTTCATTGTAGTTCAATTCTTTTTGCAAGCGAAGCGCAGTCAAGACGCCGCCATAGCCTGCCCCAAGAATAACAATTTTAGGTATGTTACTCATTGTATGATCCCATCCATTCCTCTTATCTTTGTATAAATATAAACTTATCGCGCGCTTATATCTCATTTATTTAATGTATGCAGCACCGCTTAAGGATAGCGGCTATCAATTTACAATTCTCACATTGTGAAAAATTACACAAGCTAAACCGAAAGTTTAATAATATAATAAGTTCAGTGTGTTCCAATTGATGCATTCTTATCAATGAAGAAACGTTTGCTAATAAATGACAAAATTCTTCACTTTTTGCAACCATTCCCGTGCTTAACATACATCAGAAATTTTACAGAGTTTTCATCCAAAGTACAAGTGCAAAATGTACGAATTTCTTTAGAAGTCTATACAAATTAATTATTTCCATCTTTTTGTCCGAAAGTTTATAATTGAAATCGTGAAGCTAATAACGAGGAGGTGGCTGCATTGTCTAATGCTTTATCATCCGAAAGCCCTGTCGACATTGTAATTATTGGCGGTGGACCGACTGGATTGTTCGCGGCTTTCTATGGCGGAATGCGCCAGGCATCCGTTAAACTTATTGAAAGCATGCCTCAGTTAGGTGGTCAGCTTGCTGCGCTTTACCCTGAAAAACATATTTATGATGTTGCTGGCTTTCCGAAAGTAACAGCCCAAGAACTAGTTGATCGTCTTAAAGAGCAGCTTGAACTTTTTAATCCAGAAATTTGTTTAGAGGAGAAGGTCTCAAGCGTCATAAAGCATGATGAGCGCCTCTTTGAAATAATAACAGATAAGACCTCTCATTATGCCAAAGCTGTTATCATTACGGCAGGTGTGGGTGCATTCGAACCACGTCGACTGGAATTGCCGGAAGCGGCCCGTTACGAGAAAAAGAACCTCCATTATTTCGTAGGAGATCTTCAGCGTTTTAAAGGAAAGAAAGTACTGATTAGCGGCGGAGGAGATTCTGCTGTGGATTGGGCGCTAATGCTGGAACCGATTGCGGAAAGCGTCACGCTCATCCATCGTCGTGACAAGTTCCGGGCACATGAGCACAGTGTCGAGAATCTAATGAATTCAAAGGTGAGCCTAATAACCCCGACAGAAATTACTGCGCTTCATGGTGATGAATATATCCATAAAGTAACGTTAACCAATGTGAAAACAAATGAAACAACCGAACTTGAAGTGGATGCGGTTATTGTCAATTTCGGATTTCTCTCTTCACTTGGGCCGATCTCCAATTGGGGCATTGATATTCAAGGCGGCTCCATTGTAGTCGACACCCGGATGGAAACAAATGTATCCGGCATATTTGCCGCAGGTGATATAACTACCTATCCCGGCAAGCTTAAACTTATTGCTGTTGGCTTTGGCGAAGCGCCGACTGCTATTAACAACGCGAAGGTCTACGTTGACCCAAGCGCTAAGCTCTCGCCTGGGCACAGCAGTAATATGAAGCTTTAAAAAAGACATAAGGGTATCCATACTTGGCGAAATCATGTCATTCACCTATTGCATAGGTATGCATGGCGTGCCGAGGAGGATACCCTTTTCTACAATCAAATAACCGAGGATCGGGTTATACGGTTATGAAATGGACACATCGATTATGTGGTTAAGGCTCTTGTATCTATTATTTATTATGCAGTAATTTTATGCGCTTCTGGGTTTACGCTCCGGCGCTTCATTTCAATGGCTAGCATTCGAATGAATTCTGCTTCTAATTCAAATTGAATAGCTGCATAATAAGTGTCTACTAGCATTTCGTCAGAGAGTAGGTCCATTACTACACACCCTTTCTTCCATCCTTTGGTTATTTCTTTACAATAGTAGCATAGTACTATTCCAAAGGACAACAGTCCTAGTTATGCACATTATACTGTGGATACTGTGTGCACAGTGTGTGAATATGCGTCGAATGACGAGGAATAACAGCGTGGATAATGTGGATATACTTATCCACAGTTATTTTCCTGTCGTTTTCATAAAAAACTTTAATCGAAATCTCATAATCTATTAATGGAATATATTAACGGCATTAGCTATTATACTCATTTTTAAAAAAGCTATTACATCGTAACCTATTTCTCTTGAAGCAGCCTCTTCGAATTACTGCGGCCTAGTATTAACTTCAAATATCCACATTTTACCTTCTTTATCGATGCCGTAATCAAAACCAAGCTGGCCGATTCCTGGATACTTCCGTTCCAATAAGCTAGTTGAGAGCACCGTTAACGCCCGCATTTCTTTCTTCTTAGGTAATACTTGCGAAGAAGAGAAAGAGCGGCTGATGCCTTGCGCAGCCGTCACGAGCGTGCCTCCGCGGCATAAATTCGTTACGAATAGCCCTGGCTTGGCAATCCGCCCCACTATCGCTCTGTATACCCAGCCTGTCGGCGTTTTCACATACTTCACGCGATAATCAATCGGTCTGCCATCTACCGTAGCCAAATAAATTCCCTTTTGTATAATATAGGCTCGACGTTTCCGTTTTCTATTGAGTGAACTTACCATCTCCCCAAAACTAGTAAATCGTTTCGTCTGCGAATAGTAAGTATAACTATATCCATTAGCTTCACGCGTCACCTTAATGACACCATGACCGCCTGCGCCAACTACTGGCTTTACGACAACCATCTGATGGCTATCCAGCATGCTTTTCAAATGGCCTGCCGTAAATCTTTTTGTAGGTGGAATATGTGGAGCAATCTCGGGATGCGACAACAATACTGATGTCTTCGCCCATTTGCTCGCAAGCTGTCTTCCAGGATTTTCAACCAACGCTATCTATCCCCTTTCCTATTGCTTTATCCATAGCATATGACTGAGTGATACATGTCTCTTGGATGAATGACGGAGGCTAGGAGCCTTTATTGGCATTATTGTGAGCTAGCAACTGACATATACCTAGCTTGATTAATATTTCTATATCAAAAAAACCGCCATTCCGGCCTTTAAAGGCTAGAATGGCGGTTTTGGACCTTCCTGATTGATGCTACTTGCCCGATTGCTTCTCCATCGCTGCTTTCAGCTTGTCAGCTAAACTATTTGATAGAGAGGAATTGTCGCTATACTGCTGAATAAGCTTCTCATTTTGTTTACGGTTTACTTTGCCGCCTTGCTTGTCTCCCAGCATCTCAATCACATTGCACGGCCGGCACTGCGCATACTTTCCTGCTTTGCCGTCATGGATCTCCATCTTCTTCCGGCATTGCGGACAGCGTTTATTGGAAAGGGCCGGCTCCGCCGCTCGCCTGTAGCCGCATTCGCGATCAGAGCATACAAGCGATTTTCCTCGTTTTCCATTTATTTCAAGCAGTGGTTTCTCGCATTCCGGACAGCGTGAATGTGTTAAATTATGCGGCTTGTATTCCTTCGTCACGCTAATAACCTCGGATACCCATTTGGAGGCTTGCTCCCGAACATTGCGCATGAACGCTGCTGGGTCGCCCTTTCCTCTTGCTATGCGCTCCAAATCCTGTTCCCATTTGGCAGTCAAATCAGGACTCTTCAGCTCGCCTACGACGAGTTCGACAAGCTGCTTGCCTTTGCCGGTTGGCATGAGTTTATTTTGCGATCGCGTAATGGTATCCGTTCCCAGCAGCTTCTCAATAATATCAGCGCGCGTAGCGGGTGTTCCCAGACCATGCTTCTCCATGCGGGTCAGCAGTGTCGCCTCCGTATATCGTGCCGGAGGCATCGTCCGAAGCTCCCGAATTCTACTTTGCTTGATAGGCAGAGATTGACCAAGAACAAGTGCTGGGAGCAGCTGTGCCGGCTGGCGGTCAGCCTTGCTCGAACCATCGTTGTCCTCTTCCTCATCATCTGAACTAGAGGAGTAGTTATCGGATTGGTAGATTTCCTTCCAGCCCTTTTCCTTCTCAATCTTGCCCTTCGCATAGAGCCGATCCTTGCCAACCGCCAGCACAACACTCGTCTCATCATAGCGGTATGGGCCATAAAATAAAGCGATAAAGCGCCGCGCAATGAGATCATACAGCCTCCGCTCGTCGGTGCTTAATGCTGATAAATTAACATATTGCTCTGTTGGAATAATAGCATGATGATCCGTTACCTTGCTGTCATCTACGATTCGTTTGGTTACCGGAAGCTGAACTCTCAGCAGCTTCCGCGCCAGCTGCGCATAAGGTCCGACAGCGATGCTTTCCAAGCGCCCCTTTAACGTCGGAACCATATCGCTGCTTAAATATCTAGAATCGGTGCGCGGGTAGGTGACCAGCTTATGCTGCTCATAAAGCTTCTGAAGCACGTTCGACGTTTGCTTTGCTGAGAATCCAAGCTTCTTGTTCGCATCTCGCTGCAGCTCAGTCAAATCATAGGCTTGCGGATGAGGCTCTGTTTTCTCAATCGTACGAAGCTTGTCTACCTTCGCATGACCGTTCTGAATTCGCGCCAGAACCGCTTCGCCATCCGAGCGGCTCCATACTCTTCCGTCATGCGTTTCCTGCTCACGCCATAATGCTGTGAACGAACCAAAATCCGCCATTACATTCCAATACGGTTTTGATTCAAAAGTCTGAATTTCCTGCTCACGCTCCATCAGCATAGACAACGTAGGCGTTTGCACCCTCCCAGCAGCAAGCTGGGCATTGTATTTCGTCGTTAGTGCTCTCGTCACATTTAGGCCAATCAACCAGTCAGCCTCAGCCCGGCACACGGCAGAAGCATACAGATTATTATAGTCTTTACCTGGCTTGAGGTTGTTGAAGCCGTCTTTAATCGCCTTGTCTGTCTGCGATGAAATCCATAGCCGCTTAAACGGCTTGCGCCAATGGACAAGCTCCATAATCCAACGGGCTACCAGTTCGCCTTCTCTTCCTGCATCTGTCGCTATAATAAGCTCGTTAATATCTTGGCGTTTGCACAGCTGAGCTACTGCGCGGAATTGCTGCGACGTTTCCTTCATAATTTTTAGATGCATCTTCGGAGGAAGCAGCGGCAAATCTTCTAAATTCCATGTTTTATATTTGGGATTATAATCCTCGGGCTCAGCCAGTGTCACCAAATGGCCCAGTGCCCAAGTAACGACATATTTAGGACCTTCCATATAGCCTTTATGCTTCTGTCCGCAACCGAGAACGCGGGCTATTTCCTTTGCCACACTCGGCTTCTCTGCTAGTACAAGCGATTTCATTCGGTTATTCGCTCCATTTCATATGATGCACTGTTCACGTAAAATCACATCATTTACTATGACGAAACGATACCATAGGCTTGCAGTCGGCGCAACGCTTCAAGCGTTAATACACCCTTCCATTCAAGCTCGGCTTTCGGCCATACATCCTCGAATTGCCCCCAGCCCCATGGCGGAGACCATGAACCGTCCGCCTCTTGTTTGGAAAGCAAATGACTCAAATTTTTTATAACAACGTCGCTTAGTTCATTGTAATACAAAGACACTGGTGACTCTGCGACCTGCACGGGCATTAGGCAGTAGCTGTCCCACTGAGTTGGATCAGTTGTTACACAATTATTGACCATCTCATCCAGCGCTGGTTTAATTTCCGAAAGCACAGAAGGAGGTACGAGCGCTGCAAAGCGCAAGCAATTAAGCAGCTCGTGAAAATCTTTGCGTGAGGATTTCTCATTAATATATATAATCGCGTGCTGTGTCACTTCATCTAATAAATTCGCTGGAACCCTATCCGGGTAGGTGTGGAAATAGCCAACGATTTCAATTGCTGGATTTCCCCAGCCGTCATGCTTCGCATTGTAATTCCACCAAGGAGCACGCGGCGCTGAATCCACTTCAGGAGGCACGATATCCCAGCCGTTCGGCTGTGATGTATGATACGTTTCGACCAAATAGCGAATTGCACTTTGCACAATGGATGATTGGCTGGTTGCTTTCAGTCGCACTAAATGCTGAAGAGCGACAGTGGTAGCAAGCACTGAAGAGCCTTCCAATCGTATATCCGGCTCAAGAGCGCGTCCGAAGCCGCCATCTGCATTCTGATAAGCGGACAGCTCTCGCAATACCGCCTCCGCAGAGGCGCCTTCAAATTCATGTTCAAAAACGGCTTTTTCAAGCGGCCTTGCCTTCTCCTTCAAAAAATGAACCGCTTGCTCATAATGCTCAGTAGACATTGATGGATCGCTCATGATTAGCCTCCTTAAAGTTTTGTGAAGCAAAACTGCTTCGTAAGCATCATCTTAAAGTTTTGTGAAGCAAAACTAATAATTCAAATTATACACGATTATCCATTTTTATACGGGTATTAATTTAATAGATAGACATACTTTCCCTATATAAATTCATGTTGCTTTTTGGCTCGTTTCATTACATTCTGTAAGAGGTGATAGAATTGAAGAGGTGTTCATCATGTGGAATCTAAATGAAGTATCTAAACATGTGCAATTTTATAGAAGAAATCAACGCATTCCTCATATAGAACAAGTAAGAGAGGCGTATTGGCAAGCAAAGCAAGGTGAGATTAAAGGCGCAATTGAGCTCCTTAATTGGAAGAGGCATTGTTTTTATGTGCGCACGCCAGCTGAAATAGAAACGATGGAGCTTGTGTTCGCTTTTTGCCGCGAGCTGTTTGACTCGGAATCCCTCTCTACTGAATCCTGATATATGAGCTCAGTTGGATGCGGTATACGACGTGTGATATAGTTAATTCAGCTTATTCGTAAGAACATTAATAGTCAGGGAGCGCTATCAGATGAATTTTCGTTTTATTGGTATATTGCTTAGTATACTTCTAGTGTTCAGCGGTATTTCCTTGTATATCGGTTGGAACGGTTGGCTATTTCTATCAACTCTATTTGATTGGAGTAATTCAGCAGTCTATTCTATCTGCGTAGCCATTATTGCTTTTGCATATATCATAGGCCGATTAGCTTACTCTACCCCATTAAGGCCGTTTGCAGAAATCATGAAGCTTATTGGTTCTTATTGGTTTGCCGTACTCGAATATGCTGTACTTATTTTGCCGCCTGCAAATTTAATTGCACTTATTTTGAAAACGGCAGGCGCTGATAAATCTGTGTATATCATAGGTGTAGGCAGCATAGCTTTTATTTTGCTGGCTGCTTTGATCGTTCGCGGTACATGGAATGCGTGGAGCCCTGTTATTCGTACGTATAATGTACAAGTTCCGAAGCAAGCCGGACAAATGGACAAGCTGCGTATTGCGATGGCTTCTGATCTTCATTTGGGGACAATCGTCGGCAATCGGCATCTGGAGCGGTTAGTCCATAAAGTGAAGGAAATCAAACCCGATCTCATCCTGCTGCCAGGAGATATATTGGATGATGATATTGAGCCCTTTCTTCGCAAAAAAATGTCTGCCGTGCTTGGCAAGCTGCAAGCTCCGCTCGGCGTGTTCGCTGTAACTGGCAACCATGAATATATTGGAAAAAAGGTACCTGAATTCATTAATGCCATGCATGCAATCGGTATTCGTGTCCTTATGGATGAATCGGTACTAGTCAACGATAGCTTTTATGTTGTCGGCCGCAAGGATAAAGCCTCAGCCGGCTTCGGTTCTGACAGAAGGCTTCCCATTAACGAGCTAATTGCACCGCTGGATAAATCTCGTCCGCTCATTATGCTGGATCACCAGCCGTCCGATCTTGCAAAAGCGGCAGAGAATGGAATCGATATTTCCGTATCCGGCCATACTCATCGCGGCCAAATGATGCCAAATCATCTCATTACACGGAAATTGTTTGAGCTTGATTGGGGTTATCTAAAAAAAGGAAATCTAAACGCCATTGTTTCCTCAGGCTTCGGCACTTGGGGGCCGCCCGTTCGCATCGGCAGTCGGTCAGAGGTCATTCATATCGAGGTTGAATTCATAAATGAATAGAAGGGAGTTATAAGTGCCTGTTTGGCACTTATAACTCCCTTTTCATTACTAATCCACGTCAGCAATACGCCATTCGCTAGTAGTGTTTTTGCCTTTTTGAAACACGTAAAGTGTGCTGCTGCCCCCAGCCTCATTATTTCTCTCTTCTATGACATGGACGACTGCCTCAAACAATGAGCTTTGTTCTTTTATGGATATAGCTCCATCTATCTCTATGCTTGTAATTGTAAATGAAGATATTGGTCCGGATGATGATCTAGAGGCACGAGCACTTTCCGTATAAAGCTCAAGAAGCTTCTCCCCTTCTCCTTCAGCAATATACTTGATCCTCAAATTAATCAGCTCAATAAGCGGTCGCTCCGCCTCGGAGAAGTCCTCAGTGTCCAAAAAAGCAGGAACGGGTGGCTCGCTCTCTTCCATTGACGGCAAGGGAGTAGATGCAGAATCAGCCGCATCATCAGTCGCCGCGCCTTGATCAATTACACCGTAGCGTTCATCAGCCTGGCTTAACAGCTTCTTCAGCCTTTCGGCTGTAGCTTGTCTCATCGTATACAAGGTGCCGGAATGTTCTGATTTGGCGAATTGTACCCTCTTGAATTGTGGTGATATCCACAACAAATAGCGATTCTCTCCAAGCTTAAAGGAATAAGGAGGCGCCGATATATCGACGATACCCTGTTCCTTTTTGGCAAACCTGACCCCATAAACGAACGTTTTGACTGAGTCACGATCTGTCCATTCCATTTCAGAGTTCGGCTCCTCGTTCTCGAAATCAATCATACGCTGCACAACAACGCGTTCCTCGCTCATGCGAAACAGGAACAGCAGCACCGCTGCAAGTACCGCAACGACAACAAGACCAATAATAACCCCGCGTTTCACCCGATCATCCCCTCCCAAAAGATTCAGATATTGAACGGCTTAAGATGTTAAGTATTGTAAATATTTATCTACTTATTTGGATATAGTAAGGGGGCGTTATTTTCCACCGTTTCACCAAATACTATATTGACAAAAATATATTTTTGTGGTATAATAAAATATTTGACTATTTACATATTGGATTTTCGTTGATAATATATACCCCGTAACGAGAATAGTTAGGCTGAATTAAAGTTCATCTATACAACGGAGGGATAATATGAATATTGCAAGTGGAATCAACATGCTGCCAATCTCAGCAGTAATGAGGGGTCAGATGGAAACGATCTATCCTGTACTGATCTGGGATGAAGAAGAGGCTATTTTAGTTGATACAGGATATCCTGGACAGCTGCCTTTAATACAAGAACAGGTAGAGCGCGCCGGGGTTTCCCTAGACAAGCTTACAAAAATTATTATTACTCATGCTGATCTGGATCATATCGGAAGCCTGCCGGACCTGTTGAACAAATTGACGCAAAACGTGGAGGTACTAGCGAGCAGCTTCGAAAAGCCTTTCATAGAAGGCCAAAAGCAGCTGTTAAAGATTACGCCAGAATCCATAGATAAAGCCGTTAACGCATTGCCGCCAGAAGTTACCGATGAATGGAAAGCCGCATTCAGGAAAACATTAGAGAAGCCTCCAGCAGCCGGTGTGGACGCTACAATCAAAGATGGAATGGAGCTTCCGTATTGCGGAGGAATCGTCGTCATTGCGACCCCTGGACACACACCTGGCCATCTCTCGCTTTATCATAAAGCAAGCAAAACATTAATTGCAGCCGACTCTATGGTCGTCTTAAACGACCAATTGCTTGGGCCAAATCCACAATATAGCATTGATCATCCATTAGCCATACAGTCACTCCAGAAGTTCATTCCTTACGATATTAAGACGGTCGTTTGTTATCATGGCGGATTATTCGCAGACCAGGCTAATGAGCGAATTTTACAAATAACAGAACAATAATTTCGTGCTCATCCCGACTTGCCCTCGTGGCTAACCTTTAGTCTGGCAGCTCTATATGCGATGATACAGATGACTTCAGAAGATCGATTAAATCCTCCTCCATATATTGATATTCATCCGGTATATGGAGGCAGATTAATTTCTTGCCCGACAGCTCTTCGCTAAATTTACTTTGCATGCGACGAACATGCTTCTTCTCCATTGCAAAAATAATATCTGCCCAGCCAATTTGTCCTGCTGTCAGCTTAATTCGTGCTTGCTCCTCTGTACCTGCTGACCTTACTTCATAACCATTCACGCCCTGAAATATCGTTTCTGCTGTTAAGCTGCGCCACTTGTTTCGACTGCATACGAATAAAAGCTTTATCAGACTCTCTCCTTCAAAAAGAATATACGAATTTGATTTATCTTCGATATACGAAACAAAACTAATCATAGCCTTTCTCAAAAAAAGATGGCCGATTAGAATCGTATAACTCTTCCAGTCTATCGATCTGGGCGGACACCTCATGCAGCCAGTCCCAATCATTGGTCATGCTCGCCATAAGCCCATAATTATATTGCTCTGCCAGCTTTCGAGCGTAGGTTGCATTCAACTGCATGCAGCTGTTCATGTCCAGCAGCTCATCCTCCGTTAACTGCCTTTTCTGCTGCAGCAGCCACAGCTCTCCGAGCCGCCAATGAATATTCAACATTATGATCAACCCTATCCATTCATAGTTGCAATCATAATCATTATTTCCTCTACGAAAGCCATTTATAAGCTAATCCCATTCTTTCGGCCAGCTTTGATTCTCATGTAGACCATCACATTGCATACAATCAGCATGGCTCCTACTGCGGCATCTGTAAACCCGACGAAAATAGCATTAAATGGATAGCCGCCTAATTTCGTTATATAAAACACCGTAAATGCCCATATCCCCGCCGAGCTAATAATCAATATGAGGCTTTTTCTAAAAAAGAGTGCTAGCCCAGCCGCAATAGCAGCCATTAACACCGAAGTTAGCAGTACATATAAATTATGGTCCTTTTCTATATTTGTCGGAAAGAAAAGTCTCTTCGGATTCGTATAAGAGAAGTACCACTCCTCACCGGGCAATTGCTTGAATGCAGCCGTGTAGGTTGAGGGTCCTGTTTTCTCCATTGGCAGGTTCGAATAAAGTTTATCGCTCGTTTTATACAAATTCACTTCCAGCTCCACTAGAGGATCACCCTCCCAAAACTTTGCCGGCGTTACGTAATATTGATGAAAGAAGAGCGTGTTAATGACTCCTTTGTCATACATCCCACCTATTTCTGAATACTGGATAACAATGGATTTGGTTTCATTCGCTTCAAAAGATAACGAGAACCGGGTTGCTACGGTTTGGTTTTTACCATCTCCATGCATGGACATGGTTTTGCCGCTTATGGGATCAGTAACGGTATAACGCGGTTTAGCATACCAGTTAAGTGTCTTGCTATCCGTTGCCAAACTCCCAGGAATCACCTTATTACCTTCCATGATAGTTAAACTGCGCGATGATGGAGTAAAGAATAAAACATCCAATTGTTTAATGAAGTCATTCTTATTATTAAGTTCATATTGAACCGATACCTTCGCTTCATTCTGATGGGGAGTAGATACATTTGGAATGGTAAACACGACTTTTTCTCGAACTAAGCTAACATTCGATTGCTCATCCAGCTGTAAAAGTCCTGATCCATCGGCAGGTTCATATAATGGCCCTCCATTAGCACTCGCTAATGCCGCTTCAAGCACGAATAAGATTACAGCGGCCGCAACAACAGTCCATATTCTCCTTAAAAACATGGAATCCCCCCTTTCCCACACCCGTATGCCAAGCATTATGCCAGACCCACCTGCTGCTCGCTCCATACCCATAACCTAGCGGCAAGCTCAGCATTATCCGCTCTTCGAGCCGTAGGCGCTATTTTGTTATCTATAAAATATTCGCCGGTCGTCGTGCTTATTTCATTGCTCGAGGCCATGTAAATCGCTGTCGCTGCACCTTCAAGCGCTGTACGAAAAAAGGGTTTAAGCAGCCGATGTACTGTTTTTCCGAAGCCGGTTTTGCGATCTACTCCAATGCTGGTAGCAACCGCTCCCGGATGGACGCAGTTGACGGTTATCTTCGTATCCCTCAGACGCCGAGCAAGCTCCTTTGTAAATAAAATATTGGCTAGCTTCGATTGGGAATATCCTTTCACAACATTATATCCCTTCGTCAAGTTAGGATCCTCGAAATGGATCGTGCCGGCCTTATGCGCTCCTGAAGATAGGTTGACTATTCTTCCTTGCGGCGCTCGTTCAATAAGCTCCAGCAGCTCGTTCGTCAACAGGAAATGACCTAGATGATTGATGCCGATCTGCGCCTCAAACCCATCAGCAGTCGTCGCCCGCTTCAAGGAAACAACTCCGGCATTGTTCACAAGCACATCCAGCTGACTATACTTTTGTTTGAAATAGGCAGCGAAGCTCCGAATGCTCGCAAGCGAGCCTAAATCGCAAATAGCTAGCTCCAGCTTCGTGCTGCCGCTCTGCGAAAGCGCCTTCTCAAGCGCTTGCTCCCCTCGTTCCTTGCTGCGGCACAGCATGACGATATGAGCCCCCTTCTTCGCAAGCTCTACAGTTGTTGCAAATCCCATACCAGAGTTTGCGCCAGTTACGACTACGAGCTTGCCAGCCATATTTTCTTCTCCCATTAACGGCACCTCCATCTATCTCCTTTTGCTAATTACAGCTTATCACGGGCTGGAAAGAGATGCCTATTTAATTTAATAGTCGCTCAAGCAATTCCACATAAAAAAACCGCATGGCGCTTATACACCATGCGGTAATCCAATTATGCTGCTGCGCCACGCAGCATACTCTTCATATAACTGCTGCAAGCGACGAGGAAGTAAATCGTCTGCATTGCAATGTAAATCCCGATAACTACGAAAGAATAGATCCAATTGGATGATTCCATTAAGTTATCCAGCGCCTTCATTGCGAACAGCGCATGTAAAATACCGACAATGACAGGTACATAGAAGATGATACCGATCTGCGTAACGGCAATTTTGCGTATTTCCCCTTTTGTCATGCCAATTCGAGTTAATGCTTTAAACTGTGCTTGATCATCCTGCAGCTCCGTAAAGAGCTTAAAGTAAATCATGCTGCCGGAAGCGATAAAGAACAGCAGGCTGATGAACATGCCGATAAATAGAGTTAATGAAACTTGCTCCCTCATTTGATCATAAATGGAGGCACGTCGGAAATCCATTTTATCCATAAATTTCTCTGGAACCAAATCCCGCAGCTTCTCCACTGTGCCCGATGAATGCTCCCAATTGCTTAGCTCAAAGCCATACATGACGCTGAGCTTCTCATCAGGTACGCTTGAACGAAGCTTGGTATAAGCGAAATCATCCATAACGAAAGTGTAGTAGTTGCTGTCAAACCAGTTCATAACTCTTGCATCCACCGTACCTGTCAGCGCTAAATCAATTTCCTTTCCATTGATCAATCCTCTAACACTGCCTTCTCCAAAGCCTGGTCTACCATGGGTTTGCTTGACGAGCGTCACTTTACCGCTCTCCGGCTGTATGGGAGACTTGCCGAGCGCTTTCGCCAGCTTGTTATAATCGGTCGCTGATATAATAATAGATCGTGTTCCCTTATAATCCATCTGTTCTTGTTCTGTCTTAACCTTGAAGTCGGCAATCTCGATGCCTACCGCTTTCGCTTCACGAATGACAGGAAAGCCGTCTTGTGCAGCAATGCGTTTCAATTCCTTCCGATTAATAACCTCTTGTGATTCCAAGCCCTTCTCCATATAAGCAATCGTATAAGGAGAATTCTCAAGCATACTCTTCTTGCTGCCTATCTGCATAATATACACCGTGCCCAATGCTGTCATAACGACTGCACTTAGGATCGATACAATAAATAGGATGCGTGCATTATCTTTGATTTTGTAGCCTAGCTGGGCAAAAATAATCATATTCGTCCGTTTGTAATAAACGGACGACCTCTTCTGAATGAATCGCAGCAATACAATGCTTAGCTGCGTAAACAAGAAATACGTCCCTATAACAACTGTAATTAATATGGGTAATGCAAATAATATGAAAGTGTCACTAGTCATGACCAGTGCCAATCCATAGGCAACAGCTAAACATACAACCGCAACCACTACGAGCCACGGGGAAAATACTAGCCTTCCCTTCGGCTTGCGTCCCGCCTTCAGCAAATCAATAATTACGGTGCGTCCGATCCGAAGCGCAGTCCACGCCGATATGAGCATAAACAAGGCGAAAAAACCGCCAGCAGTGAGCCCAATTGCTTGCAAGGGTGCTGCGAATGGAATCGTTTCATTCATGTTTAGCAGAACCGCCAGCGCCATGAAGAAAAGCTTGCTAAACAGCATGCCAAGGCCAATACCTACAGCAATAGCTAAAACGGCAATAGCTGCATTCTCATAAATGACAAGCTTTCTAAGCTGAGACTTTGTCATCCCGAACAACGAGAACAGACCAAATTCCTGCTGTCTTGTCTTCAGGAAAGCCGAATTGGAATAGAGCACGAATAAGAAAGAAAAAATAACAATAATATATTCGCAGAACTTCATCCCTTTTTCAATTTTTCCCGCTGCCATAATATGACCGCTCACGACATCCGGATGCGCAAGAAAAGCGGCATAAATGTAGAAAATCATAACTGAAAATACGCTGCTCAGGAAAAACGCACTGTACGACCGCCAATTGCCTCGGATATTACTAAGAGCGAGCGAACGGAACGTCATCGAAATTACCTCCCAGCACGCTGAGAGCGTCTAATATTTGTTGGAAAAACGCTTGCCTGTTCGCTCCACGGCGTATTTCCGAAAAAAATTTGCCGTCCTTTATAAAAACGATACGCTGGCAATAGCTGGCTGAGAATGGATCATGCGTAACCATGAGTACGGTAGCCTTGAAACGTTCATTCATGTCCTTAAGCGAGTCCATAACATCCTTCGCCGACTTGGAATCGAGATTGCCTGTGAGCTCATCCGCAAGCAAAAGCGAAGGCTGATGAATAATCGCTCGCGCAATCGCTGCGCGCTGCTTCTGCCCCCCGGATACCTCGTATGTGCGCTTGTCCAATATCGCCGTAATTTGCAGCAGTTCAGCAAGCGGAACCAGCTTCTGCTGAATAGCTTTAGGAGAAATCCCCTCCAGCACGAGCGGCAATATAATATTTTCCTTAATCGAAAGTGTATCGAGCAAATTAAAATCCTGGAAGACGAAGCCCAGCTCGAGACGGCGGAACAAAGCAAGCTTTTTGTCAGTAAGCTTATAGGGATTGATACCGTTTATTTCAATTTCACCAGAAGTAGGACGATCAATCGTTGACAGCAGGTTAAGAAGTGTAGTCTTCCCGCTTCCAGACGGGCCCATGACGCCAACAAACTCCCCTGCCTCAACTTGCAATTCAATGTCCTCTAATGCCTTATAGGACACATTGCCTTTAGTGCTGTATATTTTGCCAAGTCCTTTTGCGTGAAGTACGCTCATTTATTTGTTCCTCCCCGAATTTAACTGTTTTCTCGTTTGAATAATTTTAGTATAGACGAGGAGGAGACTGTGAACCCATCGATTTTCCTTTCATTTCTGCCAGAGAACCTTACAAGATTGTCACTTACCCTTCTGTAGATTATCCGCATTACTCCCCAAAATATGTATGCCTCGCGGCTGAAATATCATATTAAATGTCGTTCCCTCTCCGAGAATGGAAGCTGCGGTCAACGTATGCCCTAATCGATTGCAAACCTGCTTCGCCAAATAAAGTCCCATCCCCGTTGACTCACCAGCTGTCCGTCCATTCTCTCCGGTGAAGAACGGTTCAAATATGCGCGGGAGATCATGCTGCGCAATGCCAATACCTTCATCTTCTACCTCTACGCTCCCGCCGCCGTCACGATTTGATTGTATTTGGAATACAAGTTTCTTCGTTCCCGGCTTTCCTTTGCTATATTTAATCGCATTGCTTATTAATTGATTAAATACGAATGTCATCCACTTCTCGTCCGTTTCTACAAATGCCTCACCTATCACTCTTGGGAATATAGAATGACGGATACACAGCTTCTTATTCGAATTGATAACTTTACGTGCAAGCTCATGCAGTGCAATTTTTTGGATATGCAAATCGATTTCAAACTTCTCCAAACGCGAGGTATACAGCATCATTTCAAGTCCGCGCGCCATCCGATCCGTTTCTTCCTGCACGCTTAGAATGAGCTGCTTATACTCATCCTGTGTGAGTGACGGCTGCTGCAGCGCATCCTGTGCCAATAAATCAATGACTGAAACGGGTGTCTTCATATGATGCACCCACTGAAGCACGAAGTGGTTATGCAGCTCCTGCTGACGGCGATATTTGCCTAATTCATTCATATATGCACGGTGCTGCTCCTCCAGCATTTTGCCTACTAGCTGCTGTTCTCTCGTGACGAATGATTTCACAATCATAGTAGCCTGCAGCTCATCTGACCTTTCAGTAGCTTCCAGTAATTGCTCGATGTATGCACGCTGACGCAAATAATCAATCATAAGCCATACTCCGAGAAAAAATAACGCTAATACAACCAAATAATAAACCGTTGCATCTTCCACGCTGCCCGGATACCGCTCTCTCTCCAGCAGCAGCATGCTTACTGACAATGAAAGGATAAGCAGTGCAATAAAAATAAATAGCAGCCGATCACGCAAAAACAACGCCAGCTTCATCGCGGCGTCTCCTTATCTATGCTGCTCATATTCAGCTTATATCCTTGACCTCTTACCGTTTCTATAACCTTTGGAAGCCCGAGCTCCTCCAGCTTCTTCCGCAGCCTAGTCACGTTGACTGTCAGCGTATTATCATCGACGAATTGCACGTCATCCCATAACGCCTCAAGCAATTGCTCCCTTGTCGCTACTTCGCTAGGCCGCCTCATCAGACATTCAGCCAGCAGCTGCTCGTTCTTCGTCAGCTCTACACGAACACCCCACCATTCCAGCTCATTCCGATTCAATAACAAGCGTAAGCCATGCAAAGACAACTCGCCAAACAGATTGGCTCCGACTTCAGCCTCAGTTATTGTTGAAGCAAGCCCACCTCCTATACTCGATGCAGACGCATACTCGCCATAGGTGCGCCGAAGAATACTCTTCACCTTAGCCATAAGCAGATCCAGATGAATCGGTTTTGTTATATAATCATCTCCGCCATTCTCGATCGCCATAACTTGATCCATCTCCCCTGCTCGAGCAGAGATAAATATAATCGGGACGCTGGAACGGGAGCGAATTTGCCTGCACCAATAGTAGCCGTCGAAATAGGGCAGGTTAATATCCAGCAGTACCAATTGCGGATCAAACGCCTCAAGCTCAGGCATTATTTCACGAAATTGAGAAGCTTTAGCCGCCTCAAAACCATATTTATCCATATTGCTCTTCAAGATCGAAGCGATCTTAGCATCGTCTTCCACGATATATATTCGGTACATGATGACCCTCCTTAAAGGTTTACGAAGTAAACCTGCTTCGTAAGCATAAGCTTAGGTTTGCGGAGCAAACCTACTTCGTAAGCATGAGCTTAGGTTTACGAAGTAAACCTACTTCGTAAGCGTAGCAGTATCCGCGCCTAGGATCAATTATAGGCTAGCTGGAGGGCCATGCGGAAGTCATTGCGGTTATGTTAATGCCTTTCTTTCCATCAGCGGCTTTGTTCCCATGCCTTCGACTGATCATCGAAATCACGCCAACGCCGCAGTGCCTCCACATCATGTATGACGAAGCCCCAACGCTTCATTTCAGCGATGCCTTCCTCATGGAGCTTATCCAGCAGACGGTCTCCTCCGTCCCTTGTTGCACCGATTGCACTTGCGAAATAATCATGTGACATCGGAATACCGATGCGCAGCTCACCTTTTGTTTGGCGACCATAATGCTCGGCCAGCTTAAGCAGGAAGAGCTGACCCGGATTATACACATCAGGCCATTTCGACTCATTCAGCTGATGATCCAAGGATTGGATCGATTCCTGCATCGCGTGTATGACAGCTACTGCTGCGCTAGGATAGTGTGCCAAGAAATTCAGAAAGGGCTTAAGCGAAAACATAAGCAGCTCCGTTCGGACAATCGCGGCTGCCGAACGAGAATAGAAGCCATCCGCGAGCAATCCCTCGCCGGGAAAGGTTTCATGCTGCTTCAGAAAGGACAGATTGCTCTCTTGGCCTAGATGATCCGTACGATACGTTTTGACCAACCCTGACAGCACAATGAATACCGCTTCCTTGGCATCGCCTTCCTTATAAATCACTTGATTTCGTGCAATTTCTCTTTTCACCCCATACCAGCTAAGCTCCTCCAACTGCTGCGCCGTAAAATATTTGAAAAGCGGTATTTGGCTCAGTATGTTTTTTCTCGATACGCTCATCATCGTTCTCCCCTCTCTGTTATCTTTCCCCAAACAATCTCATCCTGTTGATCATCGGCCCTTCCTGCGTAATTATCTAAGCTTTTTTCTGTGCACTTATTAGCCAGTAGGCAGTACCGACAAATAAGGCTCCGCCTACAATATTGCCAAGCGTAACCGGGATCATATTATGAAACCAGCCGGCAATGGTAATGGTCTCAGGATGCGGCAGCAGCAGCGCTAGTCCGAGGACCGTCATATTGGCAATGCTATGCTCATAGCCTGATGCGATGAATGCGAACAGCATCCAGAAAATAAGAATCAGCTTAGCCGTGTCTTCCTTAGCTCGCATGGAGGTCCAGATTGCTAGACAAACGAGCCAGTTGCACATAATGCCGCGGAAGAAGAGCTGCAGCGTATCGATATGCATTTTTTTGGCTGCTGCTGTAAATAGCAAATGCTCTGGTTTAATATCAGCAAATAAACCCGTTCCGATAATGAGCATGCACAAGGCCATCGCCCCAAGCAAATTGCCCAAGTAGCTCCATATCCAGTTTTGAAGGGTATCCTTCCAGCTCGTCGCTTTCGCCAGCGTACTGACCGTGAATATCATATTATTGCCGGTAAAAAGCTCTGCTCCTGCGAATATAACTAAGGTTAAGGCGATGCCGAATGACAATCCCATCACGAGCGAGGTGACAGGAGATTGTATGGCAGCTAACGAAGCTCCGATTGTAAATATAAGAATAATTCCAATGCCAACATAAGCTCCAGCCAACCCGGCAGACAATAAATAACGAAACTTGCTCTCTGCGAATAACGCTTTTTTGGCTAAAGCAGATTTTACAGCTATCTCTAATGTGTCTTTAAACATTCAAACTGCTCTCCTCTGATGCTGCCCCTCTGTTCAGGCTGGCAGCCCAATCTGTACCTCGTTGCCTTCTACACATATCGGATAGATTCGAACCTGTCCAGTGCTTGGAGCGTATATTGCTCCCGTCTCCAAATTTATTCTCGACACGTAAAGCGGATCGTATAAGTCATGACCCGAAAGTATACCTTCTGACAATGTTCCGCCATTCCAATGAGCGCTCATATTATCTATGGCAAACAGTCTGTCATCACTCGTGCGGAATACGGCAATCTCATTCCCTTCAACTTGAACGGTATGTCCGATGCTAACTCCAAAACGGTCTAATAAGCCAACGCCATAATAACGGATTGCATTTATGTCCTGCAGCGTTCCAATTTCCATTTCTCTCTCCCTTTCTTAGCATGTATTTTATTTGGTAAAATACAAAGTTCGAGTTTTTCTCATCATAAGTTTTCTTTTCTATTTTAACTTTTACAGCTGCATGTTGTTATCAGGAGAAACCCTGAATTTTCGCCTTGCATTCCCCTATTTTCAGAAAGAGAAGGAGATTCCCGCAATTTGGTCCAAAAAAAAGACAGCAGCAGCAGCTCCAAGTAAATGAGATGCTTCTACTATCCAGTAAACTGTGAATGATAAATTAATGAGAGCCTGTATTTTTATTCTCTTCCTTCGGCACGACAAATCGTACCATAGTGCCATTGCCAGGACTGGACGTAAGCTCAAGATGTCCGCCGACGATGCGAGCTCTTTCTTCCATGCTGAACAGCCCAACGCCACGTCCAACTCGGTCGAGGTTAAAGCCTTGACCGTGGTCAATTACTCTAACCTCGACTTCTTCAGCCCGCTCCTCCAACAATACCTGTGCCTCCGCTACATCAGCATATTTCGCAATATTCGTTAATGCTTCTTGAATAACGCGATAAATGGCTGTCTCTTTGTGGATGCCGAGCCTGCTTTTCAGTCCGGATTCCAGCTTCAGCTGAATGCCGAAATGCTGCGAATAGTTTTCCAAATAGGTTCGGATAGCAGGTACGACCCCAAGATCATCGAGCACGGACGGCCGAAGCTCCCATGCAAGACCGCGAATATCCTCCATCATGCCGGAAACATCCCCACGAATCGTATTCAGCTCAGCAAGCTCCCCATGATCGCTGATAAGTCGGTCAAGCCGAATTAGCAGAGAAAATAAGCTTTGTCCGATCCCGTCATGCAGCTCCCTCGATATCCGTTTCCGCTCATCCTCCTGAATTTCGATGACTTTAACCATCATCTCCTTCAGATCTTGTTCCGCACGCTTCCTTTGCGTCTCTTCACTGCGTATCGCTAAATACTGATAAGGCTTTCCGTTCTCATCCAAGAATGGAACAATCGTCGTGTTCACCCAGTAGAAGCTTCCGTCCTTAGCTCGATTTTTTATTTCGCCTCTCCATACCTGGCCTGAAGAGATCGCCTGCCACAGCTCGCGAAAAAACGCCTTCCCGTGATACCCTGAGTTAATAATCCGGTGATCCTTGCCGATCAATTCCTCACGGGCATACTTCGATATTTCGCAAAACTTATCATTCACGTACTCAATCTTGCCCTTCTCATCCGTAACAGCAACAATTGAGGATTCATCTAGCGCAAATTTCACATCAGCAAGCTGCTTCAGTGACTGATTCACCTGCGCCAGCATCTGCTTATCGTCGATTTGACCTTCCAGCACTGACAACAAATAATCAACATCTGCCCCGATCATATGACGGTACTTTTCGCTGTTATGATTACTCATATGTAAGCAGCCCCTTCTTCAGCGCGAACTTAATAAGCTCTGGACGCGTTCTAAGTCCCAGTTTATCCATCAGATGGCTTTTATGCGTTTCCACTGTTTTTACGCTGATGATGAGATTTTCCGCGATTTCTTTATTGGAATACCCCTTCGCAATCCAGCCCAATATTTCCTTCTCTCGTTCAGAAAGTGTTTCATAAGGACCGCTTTCCTCGCCGCCCTGCTTCATTCTAACGAGATATTCACTCATTAACCGCTTCGTAGCGGTAGGATATAAGTATGCATTCCCCGCAGCAACCGACTGTATAGCAGATAGCAGCTCATCATGAGGGGCGTTCTTGAGAATATAACCCGATGCGCCTATATGTATAGCTCGAAATAAATATTCGTCATCGTCATGCATCGTCAGAATAAGGACTGCCGTATTCGGCAGCAGCTTCTTCAGCTCCGTAGTAGCAGTCATCCCATCCTTGCCATGCGGCATGCTAAGATCCATGAGCACGACATCTGGAAGGAGCTGCTGAGACATTTCAATTGCCTCATCGCCTTCCGATGCTTCCCCAACCACCTCTATATCATTCTTGCCATGCAGCAGCATAGCAAGCCCGGATCTGACCACAGCATGATCATCACAAATCAATAGTTTTATCATTTGCTTCTCCCTTCACCGAAAATTTGACACGTTTACCACCAATGAACACATGTCTCTGTTTTGTATTATAACTTACTTTCTCCTTGTGATGAGTCTTTTCATCTAAAAATGGGATATACTCCATTGTTTTCGAAGCTTGTTATTTCGCATAGGAAAACCGTCCCCCGTCATCGACCATAAGGAACGGCAATTATAAAACAGTTATATATGGTATGGCTACTCCGCGTTTCTTATAAATGCTTAGCCAGCTCCTTCGTCAGTAAGCTCGCACGCTCTGTCTCCTCTGCTTGGTAGGATAGTAGTGAGCGCCTTCCTAATAAAATAACGCCAACAATCCCCTTATCCGTTTCTATAGGCATGCTCAGGGCTATATATAGCTGCTCTGCGAGTAATACAGGCTCGCCCAGCTTGAATCTCTCTTGATCCGACATCGCGGCACCCGTACTTGCAGGTCTACCGGAACGAATGGCGGCTCCGGACAAGCCGGCGCTCGTCTTCTGTTCGACAAGCAGCGTACGTTTGCTAATACTGCCCGCCGCGAAGGTCCAGCGCAGCTTGCGTATTTGGATGTCGATTAAGCCGAGTCCCGCGAAATCGCTGCCAGTCTCAAATCTCAACCGTTCAATACCGGAAGCAATTCCCGCTTCGATCGTCTTCATCGTCGTTCCCCCTTCCTTACCATATTTATGGCATATATGTCCAACCTCAATGTTTGGTTTATTCCTGCTTATCATCAGCTAACTAGCAAATGTCTTAATCCATTCTCTCAGCTGTGCTTTTTATTATAAAGCTATTACAAAGCTTTGTATGTCAGGGAATTCCCTGAATTCAGGAGAAGGGTACCCCGAATATGTGCTGCAGCAGTTCGCTCAATGCCACTCAGGACTTTCTCTCCTCATAATCAGGAGATTCCCTGATTATGCTTGAAGCGCAGCAGATGTATGATGAATATATAACCCGTGTTCAGCTATTTAGAGAAAGTCGGGTACTAACCGATACTGAATGGAGGAATTGACTATGGCTTTAACTGAGACATCATTGCAGACGAACAAAATTAACGAAGCGTGGAGAGGGTTTAAGCAAGGTGCATGGCGAGACCAAATCGATGTACGTGATTTTATTTTATTGCATGTAACTCCCTACACGGGTGATGATACTTTTCTTGCTGGTCCAACGGAAGCTACAGAACAGCTCTGGCATGAGGTAAGCGAGCTGACTCGCAGAGAACGCGAGCAAGGCGGCGTACTGGATGTGGATACGAGCACCCCTTCCACCATTGTCTCCCATGGCGCCGGGTACTTAAACCGCGACCTTGAACAAATCGTCGGCGTGCAGACCGACGAGCCCTTTAAGCGTTCCATCCAGCCTTTCGGCGGTGTCCGTATGGTGCAGGATGCATGCGAAGCGTATGGCTTTAAGCTTCCAGAGGAAATCGTACGTTTATTCACAGATATGCGTAAAACACATAACCAAGGTGTATTTGATGCTTATACAGCGGATATGCGCAGCGCAAGGAAAGCCGGTATTATTACCGGTCTTCCCGACGCTTACGGCCGCGGTCGCATTATCGGTGATTACCGCAGGGTAGCGCTATACGGCGTAGACCGTCTGATTCAGGAGAAGAAGAAGGATATAGAGCTCACAGAGAAGGTTCAAATGACAGAAGCTGTCATTCGTGAGCGCGAGGAGCATGCCGAGCAGATTCGCGCATTAGATGAACTGAAACGTATGGCCGCATCCTATGACTGCGATATTTCGATGCCGGCGCGTCATGCGAAGGAAGCGGTGCAATGGCTATACTTCGCTTACCTAGGTGCCATTAAAGAGCAAAACGGCGCTGCGATGAGCTTGGGACGCGTATCCTCCTTTCTGGATATATACTTCGAGCGTGACTTAATGGAAGGCTCGCTGACGGAGCAAGAAGCTCAAGAAATATATGATCATTTCGTCATGAAGCTGCGGATTGTCAAATTTCTCCGAACACCGGACTACAATGAACTGTTCAGCGGTGATCCAACATGGGTAACAGAATCGATTGGCGGCATGGCTGCTGACGGTCGCTCCCTTGTAACAAAAAGCTCTTTCCGAATGCTGCATACTTTGTACAATCTCGGTCCTGCACCAGAGCCTAACCTGACGGTGCTTTGGTCTACGAGACTGCCAGAGGGCTTCAAAAATTATTGTGCTAAAGTTTCAATCGAAACCAGCTCGATCCAATATGAGAACGATGATTTGATGGTTCCGCAGTTCGGGGACGATTATGGAATTGCCTGCTGCGTCTCCGCAATGAGAATTGGCAAGCAAATGCAATTTTTCGGAGCTCGCGCCAATCTGGCTAAAGCGTTGCTTTATGCGATCAATGGCGGCATCGATGAGAAGCTTGGTATCCAAATTGCTCCGAGAAAAGAGCCGATGTCGGATGAGATACTAGATTATGCCAAAGTGATGGAACGCTATGATGAAGTAATGGACTGGCTGGCCGAGCTGTACATGAATACACTGAACGTCATTCACTACATGCATGATAAATATTGCTATGAGCGTTTAGAATTTGCACTTCACGACCGCGAGATTATCCGTACGATGGCCTGCGGCATTGCGGGCTTGTCTGTAGTAGCCGACAGCCTAAGCGCGATCAAGCACGCTAAGGTCCGGCCCGTCCGCAACCATCTGGGCATCGCAATCGATTTTGAAATCGAGGGTGAATATCCGCAATACGGCAACTCTGATGATCGCGTAGACACCATTGCCGTGCAGCTCGTCGAGACATTTATGAGCAAGCTGCGGAAGCAGCGGGCTTATCGCAATGCCATCCCTACACAATCGGTGCTGACCATTACTTCTAATGTTGTATATGGCAAAAAAACCGGTGCCACGCCTGATGGACGCAAAGCCGGCGAACCTTTCGCGCCAGGCGCGAACCCTATGCACGGCCGTGACCGCAAAGGTGCGCTGGCCTCGCTTGCGAGCGTTGCAAAGCTGCCATATAGCGAGTCGCTGGACGGCATATCCAACACCTTCTCCATCGTTGGGAAAGCACTCGGACGTGAGCCAGAAGCAAGAATCAATAATTTGACAGCTATGCTGGACAGCTATATGTCTAGGCATGCCCATCATCTTAACGTTAACGTATTTGACCGTGCTACGCTCCAGGACGCCATGGAGCATCCAGAGCTGTACCCGCAGCTAACCGTTAGAGTTTCGGGTTATGCCGTTCACTTCATTAAACTATCACGCGAGCAGCAGCTTGAAGTAATAAGCCGAACATTCCACGGTTCGATGTAAGAACGAAGGAGAGGTAATATGATGAACATTCGCCAGCATTTTGGCTCTGATGCAGCTGTCAAAGGGCGAATTCACTCCCTTGATACTTTCGGCACAGTAGATGGTCCCGGCATTCGCTTCGTCCTGTTTATGCAGGGCTGTGCGCTTCGCTGCCAGTTTTGCCATAATCCCGATTCTTGGGATACAGCAGCAGGAGATTTGACTACTGTCGAAGAAGTGTTGGCAGAGATTGAGCCTTTCGTCAGCTATTACAAGCGATCCGGAGGCGGCATCACGGTAACTGGGGGCGAACCGACTCTTCAAGCTCCATTCGTTGCAGCACTGTTCCGCGAGGTGAAGCGCCGATTCGGTCTTCATACCGCCTTGGATACGTCAGGCTTCTGCGAGCCTTCGCATTTCGATTCCTCCGGTCTTTTAGAGGCTACGGATCTTGTGCTGCTCGACCTCAAACAAATCAATAAGGATCGGCATGTGGCGCTCACGACACAATCCAATAAACGAACAATCCGCTTTGCCTGCCACTTGTCCGATGAAGGTAAGAGCATGTGGATTCGCCACGTCCTCGTTCCTGGTGTTACCGATTCTTATCAAGATCTTCTGGAGCTGGGGCAATTTATTGGTACACTGGACCATGTGCAGAAGCTCGAGCTTCTGCCCTATCACCGAATGGGCATCTACAAATGGCAGCAGCTTAAGCTCCCATATCCGCTAGAGGGGATATCAGCTCCAACCGAGGACCAAATCGAGCGAGCTTATCGGCTCATTGATACAGGGCGCCAGGAAGCTTCAGCGTACAAACGCTAGTGCTAACAGCCCATAAGAGCAAAAGCCGTCTACAGCCGTGCAATTCGCACGAGCACGGAGGGCTTTTATCGTTAGGTAAAGTAAATAAATGGTTTTTATTATTATAAAAAGAAACTTTTCAATGGGTTAAGCGTCTACATTTCAGGAGGTGCTGAACATTGAATCAAACGTCCAATTGGCTAAGCAAACGGTTTGAATTATCGTTATTGATTGGATTAACTTTGGCGGTTATCATCATTTCCTTATCGATCGGAGCCAATGGCAAGCATACAAATAAAGATGATGAACGGGTTGACGTTACACCAACCGAATGGATTATTGAATCACCTATCGTATTTTCTGCCGAACCAAATGAAGCTAAGCCATCTGGCTATGAGCTATTCGCCGGAAAAGTTGTGCAGGTAACTCAGACATCCGGAGAATGGGTTAAAGTTAATATTTTCACCTATGATGGACCCTATGATGGTGATATCTGGCTGCCCAGAAAAGTACTGACCCAATGGGAAGCTGCGAAAGCACAGGAAGGAAGGCTCCGTGAAGGTGCTAATGTGTATGCCGAGAACGGATCCATGATTAAGGCGCCTTCGAATACACCGATTCGTATCGAGGAAAGCAGCGGTGAACGTTATCGAATCAGCGCTCCCGGCGGATTTACTGGCTTTATCGATAAAGCCGACTTCCTTCCGAATCCATTTTCAAAAAATTATTAATCAGCCACGTATATTGTTGGCGCAAAGTGTGCAATATAATAGTGATGGTGTGAAGAGAGGTGTGGTTCCGTTGGACCATTTGGTGCTAGGGCTGCAGGAGGAATTTATTTAATCACTTAGCTATAGGAAAGCGAGGGGTTGTGTCGCAGAGTATCTCTGAACACACTCGCCAATAACAATCTCGTAAAACCGGATTGCGAAAAGCGGTGCCCAAGTAATTCTAACCATGTGAAGTGTGAAAATTGAAGAAACTCAACGATCAAACACCATCGGAAAAGAGAGCCTGTAACAGGGCTCTTTTTTTCATGAGCATAGTTATCAGATTTCCAAAAAAAACTCCTAAGCTTAGGATAAATGTTCCACATAAGCTTAGGAGGTATATGATTTTATAAATTATTCATCATTTACAGTGAATTAACATTCGCCCGCAGCAGCAGGTTTGCCAGCAGCCGTAGCCGTACGGAAAGATGATCCGCAGCCGCATGTAGCGCTTGCGTTAGGATTCTCGATGGTGAAGCCGCCGCTCATACCCGACTCCTTGTAATCGATAACGAGACCGTTCAAATATTGAATGCTGTTCCCATCCACCACGACTTTTAAGCCTTGCATTTCAATGGCTTGGTCGCCTTCTTGATCCTCATCGTCGAAGCCCATACCATAGGAAAAGCCGCTGCAGCCGCCTTCCTTCACGCCAATTCTAAGAAATAAGCCAGGTGTTCCTTCTTCCTCCAGCATTTCTTTTATTTTATCAGATGCACTATCACTGATCGTGATCATACGACATCCCTCCATTTATGTGTCTTAACCTTCATTAATAGTGTTCACTTACTTATCTGTAGTATACTCCACTTTGTTCGCTTGCTCAAGAGAAGGGTGCCCATTCTCAATTTCAGCCAATTTCTGCCTATTAAAATAGTTTGTTATTGCCCCTGCTACATAAGAGGTTTATAATAGTTACAGCTTCTTATACGGAAAAGCAAGTTATTTTTTTCACAAGCTACAAACTCAAGGAGGCATTGCCATGAATGTCGTTATACCAACAGAAGACAAACAAATGCAGAGCATTATTGAAAAAGTGCGTCATGGGCAGCGTTTATCGTTAGAAGATGGCGTTTTCTTATATCAATCGGACGATCTGCTCACCATTGGACAATTAGCTAATGAAGTCAATTTGCGTAAAAACGGGAAAAAGGTTTATTTTATCGAAAATATGAGTCTTTACTTCACGAATGTGTGCGAAGCGCACTGTGCATTTTGTAATTTCCGCAAGGATGAGGGCGAAGAAGGCTCGTATACGCTGAGCGGTGAGCAAATGATCGAATATGTAGAGCAGCATTTCCATCCCGGCGTTCGAGAGTTCCATATTGTCGGCGGACATAATGCCAACGTTCCTTTCCAGTATTATGTTGATTCTCTGAGCGCGCTGAAAGCCCGGTTCCCAGAGGTTACATTGAAAGCTTATACCGCAGCGGAAATCGATTTCTTCTCCCGCATCAGCGGACTGACTTACCGTGAGGTGCTGCAAGAGCTGATGAAAGCTGGCTTGCAATCACTAACGGGAGGCGGCGCTGAAATTTTATCCGATCATTACCGCAAAAAAATGCGCGTAGACAAAGCTGATGTCTCGCAATATTTGGAGGTGCACCGCACCGCTCATGAGCTTGGACTGCGTACCCATACGACTATGCTTTACGGATCTATTGAAACAAAAGAGGATCGCATTCGCCACATGATGCATATTCGCGAGCTTCAGGACGATACAAACGGCTTCCAAGTTTTCATTCCATTGTCTATGCAGCCCATCAACCCAAGAGCTGGCATACGCCGTCGCAACTCCGCATTCGAGGACTTGAAGACGATTGCCATAAGCCGTTTAATGCTGGATAACTTCCAGCATATTAAAGCATACTTCATCAACATTGGTGTTCAACTGACACAGGTTGCTTTGACTATGGGAGCATCCGATGCGCATGGAACGATTGTGAAGGAAAAGATCAGCCATGCTGCCGGCGCTTTAACGCCAGAAGGCATTACACGCGAGGATCTGATCTGGCTTATTAAAGGCGCAGGACGAATTCCGGTTGAGCGCGATACATTCTACAATGAAATTAAAGTATATGAGTAAACAACATGACAGCGACACATTATAAAATAATCAACTAGAAGCATGGAGTTGAAGATCATATGAGAAAACTTGTTATTTTGGGTGGTGGCTATGGCGGACTCGCTATCGCGAATGAGCTGCTTGAGAAGCATTTACCGCATGACGTATCCATTGTTTTGATCGATCGTATGCCCTTTCAAGGCTTGAAAACAGAATATTATGCACTAGCTGCTGGTACCGTAACTGATCTGGAGCTTCGGGTTAAATTCCCGATTGATCCAAGAGTCAGTCTGGCTTATGGAGAAGTAACGGATGTCGATATGGAGCTTAAGCTTGTTCATCTTGATGGACAGGATTCCATTGCGTACAATTGGCTTGTTATTGGACTTGGCTGTACCGATAAATATCATGGCATCGAAGGCGCTGAGCAGTTCTCGACAAGCATTCAATCTTTTTCAGCTGCCAGACGCACCTATGCGTTGTTAAACGACGTCAAGCCTTATGGCCAGGTGTCAATTGTTGGAGGCGGCTTGAGCGGTGTAGAGGTTGCAGCCGAGCTGAGGGAAAGCCGTCCTGACCTGAATATTCGAATATTGGATCGCGGACCAAGCGTTCTATCCGCATTTCCAGGTAAATTACAGCGGTTTGTAGCAGATTGGTTTCAGGAGCATAACGTGGAAATGTGGGGAAATGTCGGGCTAACAAGACTCGAAGGCGGCATTCTGCATGATGCGAACAATCCGGCGCCAATTTATACAGATGCAACGGTATGGACCGCCGGTATTCAACCTGTTGAGCTTGTTCAACGCATTCATTTGCCTAAAGATAATCAAGGCAGACTCATCATTAATGAATATCATCAATTGCCTGACTATAACGATGTATTTATAGTAGGCGATTGCGCCGCATTGCCATTATCGCCAAGCGGGCAAGCAGCCGGTGCTCAAGGCAAGCAAATCGCCGAGGTGCTTCAAGCGATTTGGCATGATAAATCACTTCCTCGATTGGGCAAGCTTAAGCTGAAGGGCGTACTTGGCTCGCTCGGCAAGAAAAGCGGCTTTGGGCTTATGGGCGGCACTGCTCTAATGGGACGCGTTCCTAGGCTTGTGAAGAGCGGCGTGCTCTGGCGCTCCAAACGTCATCTTGGCTAAACATTTATAAATCGTCCAGCAGCTTATCCAGCGCTTCACGGTCGGACTGCTGCTGCTCGATTGCTTTCAAAATATTGTCGTAAAGCTCGTCTACCGTATCAGCAGATACAATAGTGCCGTCTACAAGCGCGAATGGGTTTAAATAGCATTCGCCGCAGTTGCCTAGACAGCCATACTCTGTTACTTCATATTCATCATTTTGTTCAAATAACTTCATTATTCGGTCTGTGCCATGATGCATATTGCTGGCACAAAACTCAATCATTAGTTTAAACATTTTGCCTCACCTAACTTTGCTCAGTTACTATCCATTTTCAATTGCTTCACTTTGTACTATAATAGGGGAGAAAGGAGATGATTGCAATGAGTGAACAAGTACAAGACACCATGTATGATGAAGTGTTGGACGTATTGGATAAGCTTCGCCCGTTTCTACAACGCGATGGCGGCGACGTAGAATTGGTTGATGTCGAGGGCGGCATCATCAAACTTCGCCTGATGGGGGCATGCGGAAGCTGCCCAAGCTCGACGATCACGCTTAAAGCGGGTATCGAACGTGCACTTCTTGAAGAAGTTGAAGGTGTAATCGAAGTCGTTCAAGTATTCTAATAAATATATGAACAACGGGTTAACGCCTTTGCGTTAGAATGACGAAGAGTCTTATCATGGCATGGAGCCCAAGCTCCCTTGCCTATTGATAAGACTCTTTTTTTGCGCGCACTACATCCCTTTGATATTGGCCACTATAGGATCAAAGCCGCCTGTGACGTCTATCACGTTGCCGGTTAAGAAATTCGATTTCAGACCACACAGGAAAAGCACGACCCGTGCAACATCCTCGCCAGCGCCAGGCCGGCCAATTGGTGATTCTGAATCATAATCGCTTTCCACTTCTTCAATGGAACGTTCTTTATTCATACCGCGAATATCTCCAGGACCAATCAAATTGACCGTTATTCCATGAGGCGCTTCTTCCACTGCCAATGATTTCGTAAACGATACAAGGCCTGTCTTCGCTGCTGCATATACCGTTCTGTGAGGCCATGCTCTTGCCTCTCCCGCATGTCCGAAGCCGAAATGAATAACCCGGCCCCATTTGCGCTCACGCATCCCAGGAAGCAAGCGGTGGTCTAACAGCATAACGCTTAATAAATTGCCGTTCAGCAGCCGAATAATGGTCGCCTCATCGTATTCGCTGAATAATGTACGCTTTCGTACGAATGGGCCCGCATTATTCACGAGGATATCTACACCGCCTGCCCAGCGTTCTGCCGCATCTGCAAGCTTCTCCACACCCTCAACCGTTGCAATATCGGCTTGAACAGCAAGCGCTTTAACGCCCAGCCGCTCGATTTGTTCCTTTACCTGCTGCGCTTCTTGCTCGCTTTCATAATAATTGATGACAATATTGCAGCCCTGCTCAGCAAGCTGAAGGGCAGTTCGTTTGCCCAATCCCTTCGCGCTTCCTGTAATTAACGCTGTTTTCCCTTTGAACTCCACGGGTCTTCCCCACTCTCGGATTATGGTTGCTTGTTTCGCATTAATCCGCATGCGTATTGAAAAGTGAGCAGCAGCGACTCCATCGCCAAATATAAACCTTGAGTCAAATCGGCCGATTGCTCTGCAATATTTTCCAACGGGACAACTGCCCCATACATACGGTTGCTTTGAATCAAATCGTCCTGCATCTCTGAGTTCATATAATGAATTTCGGTATTTCTTCGTTTGCGAAGCCGATTCATAGATTCCTTGTATTTCTCTTTGACATCATTGAGCTTCCAAGTGAGCTCAGGATGAGCCCTCTTCTCCCTCATATTGCGCAGGACGGTGAAATAAGAGAAATGTGCCTTTATTTGCTCAGTCTCCATATCCAGGAGTTCATTAAGCAGCGTACCAAGCTTGTCCAATAAAGAAAAGACGCGTATAAAAGCATTTTTGTCGAAGTAAATATACCGATTATAATTGATTCGCTCTTCCTCTGTCATTTGAGAGAGGGAGGTGGACGTTATTTGGTGCTGAAACTTTAAAGCAGCATAATGGCTTTGCTCCAGTTCATCCAGAGATGAGGATAGACCCAGCGTCCATATTTCGTATTTGTGCAGCTTATTCTCCTTGTCTCCACTGTCGGCATCTGCTGCGTTTTTGTGCGACAAGATGGAAATGAACTGCTCCATTAGCCGAAAAGTATCTGCAAGTGTTCCTTGTGCTTCTCTCATAGGCTCATCAAATAGAAAACGCAGCATAACTGAACAATCCTTTCTACTGTCAAATGAAACCAAGAGCGAGTACATTTAAAGAAAACCTTATAAAGATTATATTCGCTCCAGCGTTCATCGACAAGCTTTGTGGAAGCCAGTATTACACTTTAGCTGTTCCTTATGAAAGCTGCAAATCATTAGCTTCCGCGGCCATCCCGCAGCCGCCATGATCGAACTAACATATCCATTAATAATCCAAACAATCCGGTAACAATTAAATTATGAAGCAAGTTGGTGAACAGAAACCAATCATTATTCGTAATGGTCAAAGTAAGCCATGCTCCGCTAAAGATTTGAGTCACCACAAGCACCAGCGCCCATGCCGCAGGCTTCGTAAGTCCCTCGCCTTTAGGGCTTACTTTACGTATGTGAAAAAATAATCCAGCAATCGAGATACCAAGCAGCAAAGCAGCTACACGGTGAATAAACACGATGCCGGTTGCTCCGCTTATTTCTGGAACGACCTCGCCATTACAGAGCGGCCAGCCCAAGCAGCCTCCTCCTGAATCGGTGTGCCGTATGAAAGCGCCTAAATAGACAACTACATAACTGTAAATAGACGTTAAGAGCACACGAGGGAAAATGGACCGCGAAACTTGAAACACGGCAGGAGGGCCATCCTTCGCACGGAAGGTCCAAATAACGAGCAGCAATGTCGCGGCAAAAGCAAGCAGCGATATGCCGAAGTGAATAGCCATAACGGGCGGCGATTGCGGCCACATGACAGCAGCAGCCCCCATTAGCGCCTGTACAATCGTAAATAATAAGGCTCCACCCGCATAGAAAAGAGGTTCTTTATAAGCTTGTCTATCTTTCCTGAATTTCTTATAAATGAAAACGGCAGTTGCTAATACAAGAAGCCCTTCGAAACCCGTAACAAGGCGATGAGAATATTCAATCATAGATTCAATCGTGTAAGCAGGAATAAATTTGCCATGGCATAACGGCCAATCATCTCCACAGCCGCGGCCAGAATCGGTATTCGTGACAAGTGCCCCGCCGAGCAGTACAAGTAGCATTCCGATGCACGCTGCAATAGCTAACGTGCGAAAACGGCTGGTTACCATAATAAAATCACCTATTTTCAAAAATATATTTTGTATGAATCAACGATGTCAGATCCCTTACATTTCAATAACAGTTCAATTATAGCTATAAAAAAGAGCAAAAGCCATGTTGAAAATGTGAAACTTCCAAGCAAAAGCCCGCAAAAAAAGGAAAGTCCACACTGTTGAGGGGAGCTTATTATCCCCTGCAGTGCGGACTATCCATTACGAACTTCTTAGTGCCTCGCTAATTTCTATCGCGCGATCTACGTACTGCTCAATTTCTTCACGCGTCTTGCGCAGTTTGCTGACGAATCGAGCTAGCTCTTGGCTATTCCGGAATGAAATAAAGCTTGGTATTCCCAAAATGTTCAGCTCAGAGCATAGATCTGGAAGGTCATCACGATCAATCTCCACGAAGGTCACACGTCCCTCGTACTGTTTCTCCAAATCAGGCATGAACGGATCAATAAAGTGGCAGTCCTTGCACCAGGTCGTTTTGAAAACGGCAATCGTTAGATCGTCGCCAGCCACAGCCTCGCGAAACTCGGCGTCTGTTGTCAATTTTCTCATTTTTGCACCCCTAAATAATTGTATCACAAGTGCATGTTGTGTTTACACTATTGCTTATGCTTCCCGTTCAAACGTAAATAATTTCACATCATCATAGATATCTGTCCATTTAATCGTGGCTTTAAGCGCTTTGGCCAAATCTCGCGCCGGCGCATAAGCCGCCCCGTCAATGACGACTACAGGGAAGGACCATTTCACGTTGTTGCTATTAATACGTGCAGCATCGGTTCCTATTTTAAGCGTTATCGTGTTATTCGTTGCTTCATCGAATATGGTCAGGTTCTTCGTCTTGGCATCATACGTTAATTTTGCCCCTAGCTGCTCTGCCGTATCACGCAGCGGGATAATTGTAATGCCGCCAGCCGTCACGATCGGCGGATTATAATCATCATCTGAATACCACATCAACGTTTGTTTATTGATATGAAGCTTATTTTTCAGCAAATCATATACCGTTGACTTCTCATCAAATTTCTTCAGTATTTGATAACCCTGCATCTCGAATAATTGGTCAACAGGAATAGCATTCTTCGCAGCAACTGGAGCATCGGCTTTGACCACGCCGTTTACATTCCAGGATTCGTTCTCTATTTTGAGCGATAAGCTCTTAATTGGGATCTCTCCGAGCTCTGAATCTGCTTTAGGCTTATAAGTAAGCACATATACTTGTTTGCGTATATCGAGCTTATTATCAATAAAAACATCTGCTTTAATATTCAATTGCTTGCTGAATATTTCGTTCAAATAATCTTGGTCTTCTTCCTCCATTTGCTTCAGCTCTGACTGCAATTCCGTAAGCATAGCTGCAATCCCATCCGCTGCTTCCTTCACCAATTCCTCCGATGCTGGACTTTCCGCTCCATCGAATTCAAAAGGATTTTCTATACCTGCCGCAGCCCATATCTCCTGATTTTTCGTTACTAAATCCAGCACGCCTGCTACCATTTTATTAAGGCCCGCCCGATCAGCTGCTAGAGCGTCTACATATTTTTTCAGCAGCGTCCATATTTCCGGTCCATTAAGATCCATATGTACGCCAAGGAGCGAAGTATTTACACCATTAATGCTTTCAACAGACGGACTAACTGAAATACGTTCGGGATTTGGTAAATTATTGATCGCATAGGCTCCAACAATATCAATAAGTTGCTGACCCAGTGCAGTCATAGAAGCTTCGTCAAGTTTTTTAACAGGCTCAGCCGCTTGAACTTCTCCGCCTAATCCGTTCAATCCCAGCAAGGCTTCGCTCGTTAAGTCAAGCACAAAGGGCTGCTTCGCTCCATCAAGCACTAATACCGCTATTTCCTTTGATATTTTCAAATTGAATGAAATACCCGATGCATCTCCAAAAATGAGGTTGCCGTCTAATGACAAATGATCGCTGTCCTGCATCTTCACATTATCAAGCTGCAGCTTCATATTGGACAACAGCTTTATGAGCGCAGTCTCTTCTTGAGAGGCTCCTTGAGCAGCTGTTTCGTCCCACTCCAGATTCATTTCAATCGATTGCTTGCTTTCGCTGGATTTAACCTTTAAAGCATTATGTAACACCGTGTTGAAATCAAGATTTGAAACCGATTGGCAGCCTGTTACGAATACAAGTATAAATACCATTAATAGTGCTGCCAGCTTACCCTTTGTACCGAACCTTCTCAGCATATAAGCTTCTCCTTTTAGAAACCAATTTTGCTAATCATCATTAGCACATACTTCTCATTTTACAGGAGACTTTATTATTATGTAAATGTTTGGAAATCACTAGTTTTGTCGAAATAGATAAGGTTAACCGACATTTGAAGGCTTACTCTTCTGGATTATGATGAGTATTAATTACAATCTGCTTTTGAGCCTTGTTCCACGTGATAGTCCATCCATTGTGTTGGCATACATCGCGCAAAGGAATCATAAGCTCGTCTGATCTCCAAGCTGGCACGGGCAACAGCCTTATGTCAGCTGCCTCCTCACCGTCAACAAATACAATGTTAGCCCCGCTGCTTCGCTCACTGCCCTCACTCAATTGCTTTATCTTCCCAATCAGGTCCTCTGCTGACTCACCGCTCTTTGCTCCGTTAATACGATTGCCCACTTTGTTAAGCCTTGAATTTAATCCCTCCTTAGTCGTAAAAGTAATCGCAATTCCTGCTTCCTCTGTCAGCTTGAGGAGAGCTTCATTATATGCACCGTATGGAAATGCAAGAACACCGTCCGTATTGCCCAGCTCCTCACGCAATCTCTCCTCAGCCTTTATTAAATCAAGGGTCACTCGCTCTGCATATTCCGCTTCTGTCTCCTTCCTTTGCTTCTTCTTATCATAAATGGCTCTTGCCGTAACAGGCGTTTGAGCTCCCTCTGCATTCACAGCTCCGTAATGATGCATCTCATAGGTATGGCTATAAAAGCCCATGCCGTCCTTTTGCATTTCCCTCATCTGTTCCCACGTCAGTTTTGCTACTCCAGGCAAAGCTGGATCATCAATAGCAGATACAATGACAAAATTCACCGCAGGATAGCCATAACGCTTCAAAATGGGATAAGCAAGCTTATAGAAGCTTTCATAGCCATCGTCGAAAGTAATCAATACAGCATTGTCCGGTACGGTGCCCTTCTCCAGCATAAACCTTAAATAAGTATCCATTCCAAGTACATGGAAGCCATTATGCTTCAGCAATTGCATCTGCTGCTCGAATCGATCAACGTCTAATGTTCCAGCCTTTAAAGGAACGAGTGCAATATCATGATACATCAGCACTGCCACCTGATTTTAATAATAAGCATTATCATTTCTACTAGCTTGGGTCAGCCACTCTATCTTCTGATGAAATACGTTCTCCACAAAAGCCGGCGAAACCATCAGCTTTTCATCATACATGAGCACATCTGCTGCTCCATCCACCATTGTTCCGTCCACAATTAACTGGGCTGCTCGACTGGTTTCTTTATTTGTGCAGCCGGTCAACAGCCAGCCCACCATCATGGCTATAGCTACTACAATCGCAATCGAAGCATGTGTTGTACGAACCATATTCTGTCCCCTCCATCATTCTACTGATGGCTAGTGTAGAGGAAGAATCTTATCGTTCACGCATATTGCCCTTTAACGAAAACTTAATTAATTCTTAATTTTTAGGATAGGTCAGCGGAAATCTGCTTTCGAAGATCGTTTCCTTCGAACTGCTGCTTACCGAAATGGTACCGCCATGAGCTTCGATGATGCTTTTTGTAATGGCAAGACCAAGACCGGTCCCTCCGGATTCAGCCGATCTCGATTGATCAACCCGATAAAAACGATCAAAAATAAACGGAACATCCTGAGCAGGTATTGGTTCTCCAAAATTAACAATTTGAATAAGAGCTTCTTTATCTGATCTTATTATGCGGATTTCAATCTGCCTGCCGGTATGCCCGTATCGAATTGCATTGGAAACGAGGTTATCAAATGCCCGGACCAGAAGATCGCCATCAGCCATAATCGATATGGAGGTTTCCTCTGTAATAATTTCACAACCCATTTCGGCCTTCTCCAAGCTCGGAACAAATTCTTCGGCAAGCTGCCGAATAAAACCAATCATATCGAGCTTGGCTAATGCGAGCGGCATGCCGTTGTTAAGCTTTGTATATTCAAATAAATCGTCAATCAATGATTTCAAATGTTTCGATTTCTCATAGGCGATGTTTACAAAATAGCGAAGCTCTACTTCATCCTGATAACGATCCTGCTCAATCAGCTCCAAAAAACCTAATATGGATGTCAGAGGTGTTCGTAGATCATGTGATACACCGGTTATTAAATCATTTTTCGCTTTTTCTGCATTTCTTTCTTCTTGAAGAAGCTGATTGAATTGCTTGCTCATTACATTAATGCTGCTTGCAATCTCGCTAAGCTCGTCGGCAGATACGATTGGTATTTCATAATCGAGCTTGCCTTCAGCCATCTGCTGCAGCCCAAATCGAATTTCATTCAAGTAAGAAATCATGTTTTTGCTCGTCCAAAAAAACAAAAATAAAAACAACAGGCAGCCAAAAGCGGCTATGACAGGTGTTGAACCAATGTGATTAACAATCCAGACAAGCGTACTGCCGAAGGGTGTATATTGCATGAGAATATAAGCAAGCAAATGACCTGCTATTACAAAGCAGATCATAAGTGCCAGACTATTCAGGAATGCAAGCATAAACGTAAAGCGGATCGTGCGAAACCATTTATATCTTCTTATTCGGCTCACGTTCGGCTTGCCTACAGCAGCACCTAATATGGATTGAAGGTAATGCGTATGCAGCCCCTTATGAATGATGATGAAAATGAGGATGCCTGTGACTATCATAATGGGAATAGAGCCAATATGCTCAACGATCCAGCGCAGAGGCTTGTCATAAGGAGGGATATGGATCATAAAAGCAATAAGCAGGCGCCCAATAACAGCAACGATTACGGTCCATATAAGGCTGGATAGCCAAATTTTATATTTACTTGAATGGATAAGCATAGGCTTAAATATCCTCCATCTTGTAGCCGATGCCCCATACCGTTTTGATAAATTTCGGATTTTGAGTATCCTTTTCTATTTTTTCGCGAATTTTCCGAATATGAACCATGACTGTATTTTTGGATTCCATAAAAGGTTCATTCCATGCCGTCTCATAGATTTTATCCATGCTAAGAACAATACCCTTGTTAACAGCGAGAAGCTTCAGAATCGCGAATTCCCGAGGAGTCAGCTTAACTGGCTGCTGATCCACAGTTACGGTATGCGTCGCTGTATTGATTATAAGATCGTCTATTGTGATTTCATTATCATTTGTTACCGACTGATGATTAAATTGCTTATATCTTCGAATATGTGATTTCACACTGGCAAGCAGCACCAAAGGACTAAACGGCTTTGTTACATATTCATCTGCTCCGATGCTAAGACCTGATATTTTATCAATATCCTGTGTTTTTGCTGAAAGCATAATAATCGGAATATGGTTCTTCTCGCGAATTTTCATGCATGCTTCAAGCCCATCCATCAGCGGCATCATCACATCCAGAATAATGAGATCTACCTTATGCTGCTCCAGCAGCTCCAATGCTTCTAAGCCGTTAGCTGCCTTAAGCATGGTGTAGCCTTCATTCTTGAAATAAATGTCCATCAGCTTCAATATTTCCTTCTCATCATCAACCATCAGAATCGTTTCTCTAGTCATCTATGTAACCCTCCAAGCATTTATCCTATGCATAAAAAAAGACGAAGCTAGTATGAACCTCGTCTTTCTATTAATGAATATAGCATGAAACTTGTTATTTGGAAATTTATCCATAAGGAGTAAAAAGGATTGTCCCTATGGCCGCAAATGCCGCAATAGGAACAATCCTTCATGATGATGCTATTGAGCCCTACTTGCCGCTTTTTACTTCATCAAGCAGCGATAGGTCAAGAAACGCACTGAGATCAAGCTTATCAACAGTTACATCTTTAATATAACCCGCTTCAATTGAAACTATCGCCATCTCTTCGATAGCAGCTTGGCTTACATCAGAAGTCAGTCTCATATGGGAAAGGGCTGCTTTGATGGAATCAATCTCAAGTCCCTTGCCGCTAAGCTCGCTCAGACGCTTGTTGATGAGCTCGTAAGCCTCATCTGGATTAGCATTAATAAATTCAATCGCTTCGCTGTTCGCTTTGATAGCCGCTTTCGCCAAATCTCTGTGATCTTTAATAAATTTATCGCTAGCCACGAGTATGACGAGCGGGTAGTCGCCATTATTCGGCGGTATTTGATCCCAAGGAACGATAACTTTACCAATTCCTTCTTTCTCAATTTGCGTTCCCCACGGTTCAGGAATAAGCGTTGCATGCACTTCGTTCTGACGCAGTGCTACAAGCGTGTCAGAAGGAGCACGAGCCACGATTTGGGCGCCTGAGCTGTCTGTCGTTACTTTGACGCCTTCCTGCTCCAGAAGCAGTCTGAGCGAAATTTCATTCGTACTGCCTTTGGTTGGTATAGCGATCGTTTTGCCAACCAGATCCTTTACAGTCGTTACGCCTGAGTCCTTGCCTGCTACTAGAACAGCGCCTCCGTTATCCGCACCGGAAATAACTCTAAAGTTTTTGCTTTTCAGAAATTGATTTGTAGACGGTCCAGGACCAACGTAGCCAAGATCAATTTGACCCGTTGCAATCGCAGTAGAGAAATCAGAACCATTATCGAAAGCTTGAACTTCTATTTTCACATTATCGCCAAGCTGTTTTTGGAAATATTCCTTTTCCAATGCAACATAACCAGCTGCATGAGTTACGTTTTTGAATATGCCAAGCTTAACGGTAACTGCATTCTTTTTACCGCCGTTGTCTGATGCTGCTCCTTTATCTGCAGTCGTGTTATTACCGCCGCATGCCGATAATACCAATACAAATACTAACGCAACAATTAGACTCCATGATTTTTTCATCTTCATCTCTCCTACCCCTTTATATATATCTATCTCTTGCTCTCTTCTGTTTTACTCCTACTAATTCTATCGGATTAATAATTTTTGTCAATCGAAATTTTAATTGTTTTATTTATCCAAGCCGTACCGAATAAGCAGCTTATCCTCAAGCTTCTTGAAACAGAAGTGGTCTGAGATTGTCCCAAGCACAGCAATAATGATAACAACATTCAGCATTAATGCCGTATCGCCAAGTCCGCGGCCATCCTGCAGCAGCTGGCCAAGCCCCGCTCCGTTAGCAATTAATTCTCCCGCTACTAGAGCGCGCCAAGCGAAAGCCCATGCCACCCTAACGCCTGTTATTAAATGAGGGAATGACCCCGGAATGAGAATTTGCATAAACATTTTCCAGCCGTTGCCGGTGCCCAGCGTTTGCGCTGCACGTATATAAATAGGGGATATGTTCTTGATTCCTGTACGGGTAGCAATAGCCATTGTCCAGGTTGCTCCTAATGCCGTAATGAATATAACAGATTTGTCATTAAACCCGAACCAAATAATGGCGAATGGCAGCCAAGCGATACTGGGTACCGTCTGGAGAGCGATTACAACAAACCCGATTGTATCGTCGATTGCTTTCCACTTGGCGAACATGAAACCGAGCAGCATGCCTACTGATATAGATATCGCGAAAGCAATTAACAGTCTTCTGAGGGAATTCATGATCGCCTCAAGAAGCTGCCCATGGGCAAAGCCTGTATAGAAGGATTCAATCGTCTGAAACAGAGACGGAAACTTCCAGCTCTCCCAGCCAATGATTCTATATGCCGCCTCCCATGCCACCAAAAGTACGATCAAAAACACTGTTCTTCTTAAGACTGTAGGTGTCATCGCCCATCTCCTCCTTTACGACTTTCTCCAGCTCATCGGCTAGGCATTCCATAATGGCCTTCTCTACATGATGCAGCAGGGAATCTGCGCTGTCTCTCGGTCTTGCAGCCTGCACGTTGAACTCCTTCTTGATCGTGCCTGGACGTGTGGACATAACTAATACGCGATCAGAAAGCATGACAGCTTCTCTAATATTATGAGTAATGAACAATATTGTCTTGCCTGTTTTTAACCATATGTCCTCAAGTTCTTGATGAAGCACTAATCTCGTTTGCTCATCAAGCGCAGCAAACGGCTCATCCATTAGCAAGATTTGCGGGTCCATCACAAGCGCGCGGGCAATTGCTGCACGCTGCTTCATGCCTCCCGAGAGCTCATGCGGATAACGGTCTGCGAATTTGCTTAAATGCACCGTACGGATTTGTTCGCGAGCAAGCTCCAATCTTTCCTTCTTCCCTATTCCTTTCTGTTTCAAGCCGAATGCCACATTCTCCAGCACCGTCAGCCAAGGGAACAGGCCATGCTCCTGAAATACGACGACCCGATCGGGTCCCGGCTCCTTCACCTCAGCGCCATTAACCTTGATATGACCTTCATAGCTTTTATCAAAACCTGCAATAAGATTAAGTACGGTTGATTTACCGCAGCCGGAAGGACCAAGCAAAGAAACGAATTCTCCTTTTTTAATCGAAAAGTCTACGTTGTCCAATGCTTGAAAGGTGTTCCCATCTCGTTGAGTAAATATTTTATTGACATTATCCACGTTGATCATCTCGGTTGCCTCCCATTCTTGTTCATTGTCTATTGCAAAATAAAGCGAATTTCATCGCCAATTATTATAAAAACACATACATTCTATTTTTATCGGAATAATTCGAATTGTCAACCTATCAATTGCAGCTTATTCCAATTATTTTATAGAAAATTAAAATATTTTTTGCAAAATATAAAGAAAAAAGAAGCGGAATTTTATAAAGAAGCTCAACAAAAAGGACGCATTCCATATGATTGGATGCGCCCTTATTATTTGTTCATACGACGCGAATTAATGCGCCCTTCTATAAAACGGTTTAAGAAGCAATGTTAATCCTTTGCGAAGAGGAGCCGGGAATGACTTCACATCCTCCGGTGTAATGACTCGAAGCGCTGCCAGCAAAATAACATACAATCCTCCGATTACAATACCTGTAACCGTTCCTGATGCGAGATACGAAAGCTTCGCAGCCCATTTGCTTGTTAAGGCAAGCATTCCATACTCTGCACCCCAGCCAGCTAAAGCAGGCACTGCAATCGCAATGATATACGGTATCCATTTGCTGCCAAGCACATTCAGCTTGACCTCTTTGTTAATTCTTCTTACATTCAATAATGTGATGACAATAAAGCAAGCAGATGAGCCTAGAATAAGACCGTATACACCTAGCCATGGAGTCAGCGCAATACTGCACAGCACCTTCAAGCCGAAGCCGATAAAGGTGTGAAACATCGGCAGATTAGGTTTCCCGATTCCGAACAAAACAGAGTTTGTCGTCATCATTGTAATTTGAAAGATCGTACCTGCTACAAGGAGTGCAACCGTACTGCTGCCGCTAGGACTCGTAAATAAAAACCCTGTTATAGAGTTAGCCGCAACAGTCAGCAGCAATGCGACAGGTACCCCGGTAAAGCATACAATACGCATAACTAGCGAGGCTTGACGCCGAACTTCATCCAGCTTATTCAATGAAAAAGCAGATGATATGATCGGAATCATGGAAGCGCCGAGCGCAATCGCCAGAATTGGCGGTATGCCAGCAAGCGCCATTGCTTTTGTAGAATAATTCGCAAGCACATCCAATGCCTTTTCTTCGCTATAATATGATTGCGTAAGACGCATAAATAGAGAAGTATCGAAGAAATAAACAAATTGAACCGTCATCGCCGTAACGACGGCGGGAATAGACATACTGAATATTTCCCTGTAAATAGTGCGATAGCGCAGGACAGGTCCCGCCTTCACAGCTGAGCTTGTCCCTTTTTGAACCGCACTTTCCAGCTCTTCTTTATCTTGCTTTTTGAGCTTGCGAGCAAAGGTGAGCATAACCGAGATGGCGCCAAGGCTTCCGAACACACTGCCGAAGGCTATTGCCGCCGCACCCTTGTCATCACCCCAGCCCCAGCCAAGTACGAGAAGTGCCAGTCCAATTCCGCCGATAACCCGTAAAATCTGTTCAATAATTTGCGAAATGCCGCCCGCAGCCATAATCTGTCTGCCTTGGAAATAACCGCGCATCATCGCGATAATGGGAAACAAAAGCAATGCGGGTGCAATCGCCTGCAAGGATAATGCGGTATAAGGAACCTTCGTTATCCTCTCATAGGTCGGTGCCAACGTTATCATAGCAATAGCTAGAATGAATCCGGTAATAGCCCCGAACATTAAGGCCGCCTTATATATACGTTTTGCTTCATCAGGTCTGCCAATCGCATAGCGCTCTGAAATCATTTTGCTTATGGAGATTGGAATACCTCCCGTAGCGACCGTGAGCAAGAGCAAATATACTTGATTGGCTGTATTAAAGGCAGACTGCCCGGCAGAACCAAGCAAATAATCGAGCGGTATGCGCTGGAACAGCCCAAGAAAGCGAGCTGTAAACGCTGCGGCCGCTAATATTAGCGTGCCCTTAATTAATGAGTCTTTTTTCAACATAATTGCGTCTTAAAGTCTCCCTATTCTTTATTTCCGATTGGCTCCAAGGGTTGGTGGTTGCCTCTGACAGGTGCTGCTGCATTCGACGGCGCTGCCCAGCGTATGCCGTTTTGAATAACCTGCAATACTTGCGGATTATAGTAAGTAGGGTAAGTTTCGTGCCCTGGACGGAAATAAAATATTTTGCCTTGTCCGCGGTTAAACGTACAGCCGCTGCGGAACACTTCGCCGCCTTCAAACCAGCTCACGAATATAAGCTCGTCAGGTGCTGGAATATCAAAGTGCTCGCCATACATTTCCTCATGCTCAATCGTAATATATTCTGGCAAGCCAGCTGCAATCGGATGCGCTGGATTAACAACCCAGATACGCTCCTTCTCGCCAGCTTCGCGCCACTTAAGATCGCAGCCTGTTCCCATCAATTTCTTGAAAATTTTCGAGAAGTGGCCGGAATGCAGAACAATTAAGCCCATTCCGTTCAACACTCGCTGCTGAACGCGTTCAACGATGCTGTCCTCGACCTGATCATGTCCCATATGTCCCCACCAAATGAGAACATCTGTATTCGCAAGGCGCTCTTCAGTTAAACCATGCTCAGGCTCCTCCAGCGTCGCAGTTGCCACTTCGATATCATCCCCTACCAAGCCTTTGGCAAGCGCATGATGTATACCGTCCGGATATACCTCTTTCACCTCATCATGAAGCTTCTCGTGCAAAAACTCGTTCCATACCGTTACTTTAATCATTTCAAATTCCACCCTTCAATTAATATACAAGCCATAAAATAAACAATACAATCATAAGCAGTTGAAGAATGATCTTCACTACTACGCTTGAAAATAAACCAACAACGGAGCCTACACCAACCTTAAGCGATTTCTCCCAGCTCGTTTTAATAATAAGCTCACCTATTACTGCACCGAGAAAAGGACCAATGATTAGACCAAATGCCGGGATGACGAAAGGACCTAGAATAAGGCCAATCGTACTGCCAATTACCGACGCCCTGGAGCCGCCGAAGCGTTTGACCCCCCAGGCGCTGACTGCGTAATCCGCTATAAACAATACAATAACAATCAGGGTCTGAATAATCCAGAACCAAACACCAAATTCACTGAATGAAAAAAATAAACCATACACAAAAAATGCGCCATAAATAGCGAGCGCGCCAGGCAGGATTGGATAAATAGCTCCTGCCATGCCCACTGCGAACAATAGAATAACCAGCGTCCAGCCTAGTATATCCATTCGTTCATCATCCTTTCAATATATACCGTTTAATCACATCAGCGACTCCATCCTCATTGTTGGAAAGCGTAATATAATCGGCCGCTTCCTTCACCTCTTGCTGCGCATTGCCCATTGCCACACCAAGGCCTGACTCGCGAATTGCGGCAATATCATTCAGGCTGTCACCGACAGCGATAACCTGAGACATCTCAATGTTCAGCAAGCCGCATAGCTCTTGAATAGCGCTCGCTTTGGATATGCCAAGCGGATTGAGCTCAAGGTTAAATGGCGAGGAGTTTGTAATCTCCAGCGCTCCCCAGCTCTGAACCTCATCCAGCAGCTTCTTCCTAATGATATCATCCTCAGTGTAATAGCCAAATTTCAGCCAATGATGTGATTCATAATCGCCAGCAGGACTAATCCATTTCTCTTTGTTATAAATTTCATCTGCGGTATACGCCCAAAACCAAGGCTCACCATGCTCAAGCGCAAGCTCATGCAGACGCTTCACATAAACAGGGCTAAGCAATGTCCGTTTATGGAGGACATGTGGCCGATGCCAAATTTCGCTGCCGTTTACCGTTATCATCGGCGTTTGCAGATTTAGCTGCTCCGCATACGGCAGCGCGCTGCGAAAGCCGCGTCCGGTTGAGAAGCTCACAATTACGCCAGCATCCAGCGCTTTTTGAATCCATTCAGCATTTCCGGAGCTAATTTCACTCGTGTCATTCAATAGTGTACCATCCATATCAAGCGCAAGTAATTTGTAGTCTCCCACTAGTGTCTGTGCCTCCTCGTAAAAACCATTTCAAACTTGAACCCAACTAGTAAATTATTTTAGCACATTTACGCCAGATTCCAAACGAAAGTATATGTAAACATCGTTAATCCCATTTTAAACCTCTACGATCAGAAAAAGCATGCCGTCGCAAGAACTGCGAAGCATGCTTTCTTTGTTGGTGAGATTCAATTCGTCACAAGCTTACCGAGCCACTTCGACAGATACAGAATCTGACTCTCCTGCAGAATCAGAATTGACTTCATTTGCAGGCTCCGCTCCACCTGGGGCAGCTGGGGATTCCTTCTCCAGCATTTCCTGTCCTCTAATTTGCAAAATGTCGAGAGCCTCATCAATTGATTGTGTATTATCTTTGACCTTCTGCAATTCTTCCGATGTTGCTGTTCTAAACTCCATCCAGAAGTTTTCCGGCAGCTTCTCAAAATCTTTATAGCTGTTAAACGTACTTGGCTTCAAATTATAAAAGGCAGCATAATTATGCCCTTCCTCGTCTTTAATATATTTGGTGCGAATCGGCATACCGTTATAATTATTAGATTTGGACTTCACTCTTGAGAATTCGTCGCTCGTTATATAGCTTAGAAATTGCCAAGCCGCTTCTTTGTTTGGCGAGTCTGCACTAATAGAGAAGAGGTTATTGAAACCCATCATTGTACTTTGGTCAGGATTTTGCTGACCGACCGGTACTGTAACCAAATCCCAATTTTTTACGACTTGATCTTTGATTTTCTCATTCTCTAATGCTTGTTTAATTTGGTTAATATAATAATTATCGCCTATTGCCATAGCCAGACGACCAGAAACGAATGGATCCCTCAATAAATAATCCTCATAAGTGCTTCCCATCGCCATATTGCCATCTTCACTGTACATGCTGCTTTCGAAGAAGAGAGCTTTCGAATTAATAGCGTCTAACGCGTTCTGGAATGCATTCCTCCACGAATCCGAATTAATCGTCATTTTCTTCTGGGAAGCATTTACATAGCTTACGCCTTCTGAAGAAGCAAACGTGCTGGCAATATCGAATAAATCCTCGTTATAGCCCATTTTCAGACCATATATTCTTTCTTTAGGCTCACCCTCCGTTGGGAATCGGCGAGCTAGCTGAATAACCTCATTCCAGCTCATACGATCTGTAGGGTATTCAATTTTGTATTCATCGAAAATATCTTTATTGTAAAAAAGAACCTGGCTGTAGAAACTCGGAGAGAATCCAAATATTTTGCCGCCGCCCTGTTCCCTTAAATAATCAAGCATGCCGGGAACAAGTCCTTCAGTGTCATATTTTTCTTTCTCAATTACACTGTCCAGCTCATACAGCTTCCCGTCCATAGCCAATTTTTTGTATTGGTCTGAGCTTAGCATGACAATATCAGGTTTCTTTTCTTCCATAAACTTAACTAATGCCGCGTCATAGTCTTTCGTTTCTTCCGTATACATAGACCGGTTATTTATTACCTCAATATCAATGTTTGGGTATAAAGCAGAGAAGACCATGCCATACTCCTGGAAGAATGAGCCTTCATCATAATACATGACTCTTAGTGTTGATTCCTGATTCTTATCGAGGTCTTTTTTGCCTCCCCCAAAGCTGCAGCCAGATAAAACAAGCGCAAATAATGCTACAGGTATAACGAATTTACTCCAAGCTTTCATATGTAATTCCCTCTCCCTTTCCAATATCTCTCATATGTCCCATATATATTACGAGCGAAATTGGATAAAGGTTGCAATTATTGTTCGATTATTGGCAAATGGATATGAACCATTAGCGGCGAATTTGGCTGTTTATAAAAAAATAAAGAGTTAATTTCAAGATTTGAAATTAACTCGACATCTTATCTGTTTGTAGACGTGCTATTAAGTCAGCTGTCTCAGACGCAGTTTCTTCACGATGACTCCATGTGACGGAGAGAATAGAAAGGCGGCAATAAATAATAGGGAAGCCGCGCAAACCATGCAGCCTGCGATCGAAGCATCCAGCAGAACTGCAGCTCCATAACCTAGGAACGTACTCGCTACTCCTGCCCCAACGCTTAATCCGATCATGACACCGAGGCGATCTGTCAGCAAATAAGCAGTCGATGCAGGTATAATAAGCAGCCCGACAACTAGAATGGCGCCGACACTCTCGAAAGAGCTAACTGTCGCCATGGAGACAAGACCCATCAGCAGGTAGTGAAAGAAGACGACAGGAATGCCGATTGCAGCAGCGAGCGCGGGATCGAAAGCACAAAGCTTGAACTGTTTATAAAATAATCCAATAACCGCTGCAATAACGAACAGTGTGAAACCAAGCAGCCATATCGCTTTCGGCCCCATGCTCACGCCGCCAAGCTCCCATATATTCCAATGGACATAGGCAATTTCACCGTACAATATCGCATCCTGATCGAGGTGCACCTGCCGCGCATACAAGCTTACAAGCACAACGCCAATAGCAAATAACGCGGTAAATACTACGCCAATTGATGCATCGGATTGAATTCCGCTATTTTGAAACATTTGAATAAGGAAGGTGGTCAGCAAGCCGCAAAGCAGTGCTGCGAACATCATTAGCAGCGAATCCCTTGATCCGCTTAGCAGAAAGGCAACAACGATGCCAGGCATAACAGAATGGCTGATTGCATCGCCTATCATCGCCATTTTGCGCAGTACCAAAAATACACCTAAAATGCCGCAGCAGCTAGCTACTAGCGCGCCTGTAAGCAGTATCCAAAAGTCGCTCATAAGGCCGCCTCCTTCTTCAAGCTGTTCTTTGCAAGGGACTCGCTTTCTCGGTTGAAGCGCTGCTTCACACGGTTGCGCATCAATTGTTTGGCGACTAAGCCGCGCTGTGGGCCAAATAGAATAGAAATAAAGAAAAGCAGTGTCGCAGCTAGAACCGTAACCGGACCAGTCGGCAAATTAGATACAGAGGCGCTGATCCACGTGCCGACAGCTCCGCTTGCTGCGCCGAAGACACCTGACAGAACAACCATTAAGCCCAATCGATCTGTCCAATATCTAGCAGATACGGCTGGTGTGATCAGCAGCGCTGCAACGAGCACAACACCAACGGCTTGAATGCCGGCCACGACTGCGACTACGATTAAGAGCATTAGCAATTGTTCAAGAAAAGCAACAGGATAGCCGATTCCCCTTGCAAAGCCTGGATCAAAGGAAATGAGCTTGAATTGTTTAAACAGCAGTGTGCATACGGTAATTAACAGAACACATACGCTTGTCATCGTTATCACGTCCGAAGCAATCATCGAAGCGGCCTGGCCGAATAGAAATTTGTCCAGTCCCGCCTGATTGCCATAGCTTCCATGCTGGATCAAAGTAAGCAACACGATTCCAAATCCAAAAAATCCCGACAATACGATTCCCATCGCAGCATCCTGCTTCAGCTTTGAATTTCTCGTAATATATCCAATACCGAACGTTGCAATAAGACCAGCTGCGCCTGCACCAATTAGAAAAAGTCCAATCGATTTGATTCCCGTAAGCATAAAGGCGATACATATTCCCGGCAATGCTGCATGAGCGAGCGTATCGCCCATCAAGCTTTGTTTCCGAAGATAGGAGAAGCATCCGATAACTCCGCTGCTAAGACCCAGCAAGGTACAGCCGAGAAAGATCCACTGCATATTCGGATCAGCGAGCATTAACCAAATATTTTGCATAATTACTCACCCTTTCCTTCGGAAATGGACAGCGGCTGTATGCTTCGATCAAGAAAGGCGAGTCTGCCTCCATATGTGCGCTGCAGTTGTTCCTGCGTAAAGGTTTCAGCGGTTGGCCCATAAGCCTGCAGCTCCACATTCAACAGCAATACGGAATCGAAATAATCTTGCACTGTCGCTAGATCATGATGGACGACAATGACCGTCTTTCCTTGCAGCTTCAGTTCTTGCAGCAGTGTAATGATAGCTTTCTCGGTTGCCGCATCCACTCCTGCAAACGGCTCATCCATGAAATACAGCTTAGCATCCTGCGCCAGCGCACGAGCCAGAAACACCCGCTGCTGCTGTCCGCCCGACAATTGGCTTATTTGCCTGTTCGCATAATCGGCCATTCCCACCTTGTTCAAACATTCCAGAGCAAATTCCTTGTCCTTCGCACCAGGCCGGCGAAACCAGCTTAGGTGACCATATCTGCCCATCAGCACTACGTCCAGCGCGTTCGTTGGGAAATCCCAATCAACGGATTCACGCTGCGGCACGTAACCAATTAATTTGCGCTGCTGCTTATAAGCCTTGCCGTACACGAGCACCTCGCCGCTTATGCTTGGTATTAGACCTAATGTCGCTTTCATGAGTGTAGATTTTCCGGCTCCATTCGGACCGATCACACCTACCAATTCGCCTTCTGTTACTTCAAACGATATATTACGCAGCACAGGCTTCTTCTGGTAAGCAACACTCAAACCATGAATAGCGAGAGGAGCTGCCATCTTCGCATTATGCTTAGCAGTCATTTTTGTTTGGCTCATATTTATCACTCCGTTTCATTGCTTTTTTCATATTTATTTCAAGGCAGATACGATCGTGTCCACATTATGTCTCACCATTCCGATATAAGTACCTTCAAACGTACCTTCGTCACCCATAGCATCGGAGTATAGCTCCCCGCCAATTTTCACCTCATGCCCCAACTGGCGTGCGCCTTCGATTACAGATTCGATCGATTTTTTGGGAACGCTGGATTCAATAAACACAGCTTTGATCTTTTTATCTACAAGGTAATCACGCAGCTCGCTTACATCCTTCGATCCATATTCAGACATCGTATTCATGCCTTGCAACCCCGTAACAGTCAACCCGTACGCTTCGCCAAAATAGCCAAATGCATCATGCGCCGTAACGAGTATGCGGCTTGCTTCCGGAATTAGAGCGATCTGTTCCTTCGCATAAGTATTCAGCTCTTCAAGCTGCTCGATATACGCTGTGGCATTTGATCGATATGACTCTTCGTGAGAAGGGTCCTTCTCAACTAATGTATCGCGAATAACTTCCGCAGCGGAAATCCACAGCTTTACATTAAACCAGATATGCGGATCATGCATGCCCTCACCCTGCCCGGGGGCGGCGTGCAGCTGCTCTTCTGTCAGATAGGAGGATACGGCAACCGTCGGTTTGCGCTTCTCTAGCCCTTCAAACATTTCTGCCATTTTCCCTTCCAGATGCAGACCGTTATAAAATATAATGTCCGCATTGTCCAGCTTCTTCACATCACCCTGCGATGCTTTATAAAGATGAGGATCAATGCCTGACCCCATTAATCCGCTTACTTCCACATGCTCGCCGCCTACTTGCTTCACGACATCCGTAATCATGCCTGTTGTTGCTGTAATATTAAGTTTTCCTTGTCCGTTAGTCGTTTGCTGACCGCATGCAGATGTAAGGATAGCCGTCATCGTCAGAAAAACAATTGTTATTATAAATCTTCGAAGTGCTGAATTCATTTTTCGCGCTTTACGCATGGTATGACCTCCTAGTTATTTTTTATGTTGGATAGTTTGCCCTTGTGAATATTAGTTTACCTAATGCCTTTTTTTTAATAATACACAAAAATGTTTCTCTTGTGCAACTTTTATTTTGAAATAGGCTTTTATTTTGGGGAAAACAGGCTTTTTCCGGTGTAAACGCACAAAAAAGGCAGGCCGGAGCTTATGCTCCAGCCTGCCTTTTTATCCTTTGTTGCTGCTTATTGACTTGTTCCTGCTTCTCCAGTGTTCGTAGCTGCTGCATCTTCATCCCCAACAGTTGAAGTCGAAGCTTCATCGTTAACTGCCTTCTTCTTCGGAACGCCGTTTAGACCAATTTCCTGATCGTATGCATCGAAAATTTTACGCGCAATCGGTGCTGCACCGTAAGCGCCAAAGCCGCCGTCAGGTATGACTACCGCTACTGCAAGCTTTGGATGATCTGCCGGTGCATATGCGATAAAGACGGCATTTTCTGCTGTTCGGCCCGCAACCTGCTGCTCGGAAGTACCCGTCTTACGCCTAAAGGTATAATCTACGCCTTCAAAGCCTTGTACGCTTACCTTTGACATGCCAAGCTCAATTTCTTTCCAGTATTCCACTGGATAATCAACTGAATTCAATACTTCTGGCGTATAGCCTTGTACGATATTGCCATCAGAATCTTTAATCTCATTCACGAATTGCGGCTTCATCCGACTACCGCGGTTGGCGAGCATAGCAGCATACTGAGCAAGCTGCAGTGTCGTGTAGCGGCCCTGCTGGCCGAATGAGGCGAATATGAGTGCTGATTGGGCGCTTCCTCGTTCAGCCTCTGAGAAATACCCAATAACCCCTTTGGATTCATTAGGCAGACCGCTTCCCGTCAATACCCCTAGTCCGAACTGCTTCATGTAATCGTCCCAAATTTCCACACCGCTTTTCCCGTTAACCGCGGGACGCATATACAGCCTATTGCCGACCATTGCTGCCATAAACGGATTGGAGGAATGCTCGATCGCTCCCGCCCCGTCAATGTTCCCGTATACGTGGCCTTGCGAGTTTTTGATAATGCGTTCATAGCCTTTCTTACCGAAAGAGAATGCGCCAGTATCAGGATAATAAGTATTCGTATTAAACAGCTTCTCATTCAATCCGACAAGTACGGACAACGGCTTCATTGTTGATCCTAGAAACACGATGGAGGAAGGATGCTTATCCCGCTCAGCCTTTGTATCATATTTTCCATAAACGCTTCGAATCGTTCCGTTCTCCAGGACGTTCTGGAAATTCTCGTAATCCTCAGCGCTTATTCTTCCGCCGGACCAAATATTAGGATCGTAATCGGGCATACTTGCCATCGCTACAACTTTTCCCGTATCGACTTCCATTGCAACAGCAAAGCCTGTTTTGGCATATTCAGCCCGTTCATATTTATTAGTCGATGTCGTTATTTTTTTCAATTGGTCCATAATAGCTGTTTCTGTTGTTAATTGTACATTTTTATTAATTGTTAAATAAAGATCCGAGCCCTTCTCCGGATTCGTAATTTGCATCGGTCCGATGATACGCTCCGCATTGTTAACCGGATAACTTTTCAATCCGTTTTTGCCGCGCAGCACATCCTGGTACATAAACTCCAGACCGTCCATGCCTACGTCTTCTTCCTCTAAGTATTTAAGGGTTTCGTCCTTCTCTTTTGTTTTCTCATTATAGAAATCAACCGTCTCGCGAACACCTTTATACTTTTTCAAATATCCAACCAATTGAACCGCTATGGAATCGGTATCGTAATTACGAACGCTCTCCTCCATAATATCTATCCCTTTGAAGTTGGATCGATTTTCCATGAAATAAGCGATTTCTTTATTCGTCAAACCGGATTTAATACGGCGCGGAGTGGAAATTGTATTTCTTCTAAAATCCAAGTCCATTTGGCGGATAATATCCTCAACGGTCATTGCTTTCTCAGGATCTCCGTACTTGGTGAAAACCTTTTCCAATTCAACCGCTAATTCTTTGGATTTCTCCACCGCTGCATTCAACCCCATATCAGGCTGGATACTGAAGTACAAGGATTGTGTCGAAGTGGAATATGCGATCGGATAGCCAGTAGAATCGTAAATATTGCCGCGGATCGGTGGAATCGCGTTAAAACGCGTTCCTTTCTTAGCCCCCTCTGCACTGAGAGTGGGACCTTCCACAAACTGTAATATAGCTAACCGTACAATCAAAACGCTAAATAATGCAAATGTGACAAAGAAAAATAAGTTCAATCGAAAAGAGAAATGGCGCCGATTAATAATTTCCCGCTTCTGCGGATCATCCTGCATCTATTATCACCTCTAAGTCTTCTTCATTAAAATAAATGACTGAATTCTTTATGCCTCGCTTATATGTGTTCGCTCAAATTGCGGCGGATTAAACCAATCTCCAGAAGAAGACCAAGTAGCATCTAATGGAATCCATCCATCATCGCCTTCATGAATCTTCACTTCATTCCAAGCATGAGGTCCAAAGCCCCCGCGTCCGTCTGCGCCCATTCCAGTAACGACTCGAACTTGAAGTCCAGCTGAACGCGCCATTACAGCATACAAACGGGCTATATCTATGCAAACGCCCTTACGCGAATCAAATGTGTCGGCCGGCATTTGTTCCTTCCATATTCCATGCTGTTCATAATTATTAGCTTTGTCCCAATCATAAGCGATACGAGTCCCTAACCAATCATAAAGCTTTCGCGCCTTTTCCTCATCGGTTAGCGCATCCTTTGTTACATAAACCGCAGCCTTCTCAATTTCCGATGGGACTGCATAATCAATAATTTCAAACTTGCGTTTTAAAATTTGTTGAAACTGAGCTTCCACTGCTTTCGTTAGTACCGGGCCTTGCCCTGCCAGCATATCTCCAGCTACCGGAGCAAGCCAAGTTGCTGCTTCCTTATACAACGGGGAGTCTGATATTTTCTCGACATACCATCCGTTAGGCATAAGTGACACATACACAAACAGCAGTGCGACAAATACAAATGAACGTCCTGCGCCGTGCGCTGCGCCAATTACAGCACCTAACGCTCGACTTGCTCCTCTTTTGCTTGACATGCGCAGATCAGTCTCATGCCTTCTGCTCAACATACGCCCCACCACATGCTCGATGACAGGCTCAATGAAAGAAGCGAACGTACGCAGCAATAAATAACTGAGAAGGAATAACACGCCGTAGCGCAGCAATGCGAAATCACGCATACTCGTAAGCCATGTGAACCACGCCTGCTCTAATCCATTCAGATTATGAAGCGGCAGCTTGACATACTCGGTCAGCCACTTAGCAGTTATGGGAGATAACGCATTTGTAAGCACTGCAGCGAGTATCAAACAAACGACTAGGACAACGGCCTGCCATACAAAAAAGAAAAGACGCCTCGCAGAACCTGATGCGCCTCTCTTAACACCTTGTAAAAGCGAGCCTAGCAACAGCAATAAAACAATCATTGCAACAGGCTCCGGCTGCTTAAACCATTGAAGCCATTCGGTCATAACATCACCCGTTCTGTTTTGCTTGATCGATCAAGGACTGTATCGTGCTGTCAAGCTCCCATTTCCCGAGTGAAGCTCCACGGAATGAAACGGCAACCTCATTGGCTCCCGGCTCTCCAGTCAGCTCGACATTGCTTGTTTTCACCGTAAAAGTACCATCTGCATTGGTAACAAACGTAGCATCCTTCGCTCCACCTGCCATTGCATTAATCGCTTCCTGCTTGATAGAGTCTGTAACCTTGGAGCCAATCTCCTTCAGATCATCCATGCTGTAGCCGCTGTAAATAACGAGCCCCAGCACAATAGCAGCAACAATGGCCCATTTGACAACCGTCTTCACAATTCGAACGATTAGAAACAGAACGATGAGGGCAATAACTAGCACTAACCAATGCTCTTTAAAAAATGTGGTCCATGTGTCAATATCATACGTTGAAAAATCTAAAAAATCCAATCCGATCCCCTCCATTATACCTCGTACGAAAACCCATTACAAAATATTATAACCTACGGATTATAAGGCGTAAACGATCACTTCCTTTTTATCCAGACATATCCTGTCCCAACTAGACGTACAAGTATATAAGAATGTTATTGGCTAGGAGGGCAGCCTGTGAAAACCGCTGTTTGGCTTTATTTATTTCTGTTCGTCGCTTTTTTTGATTTGCATGCACAGTATCCAATTCTAACACCATTTGCCATTTCTCTCGGCGCAGCGCCTTCCTTTATTGGACTCATGATGGGCATGTACTCCATTACCCATCTGCCAGGCAATCTCATTGCAGGCTACGGCGTTGATCGCTATGGCAGCCGACTGTTTATCGTGTTTAGTCTTCTTGCTGCGGGTGCCGTGCTCTTGTTCCAGTCTCATGTCACAAATCCATGGGAGCTGCTTCTGCTTCGCTCGATCAGCGGCTTTGTTCTAGCCTTTCTATCCCCTGCTTGTCTTGCGCTGCTGGCCCGATTAAGCACTGATCGGACTGAGCAAGGCAAGCTCATGGCCGGAAATGGGCTCGTTCATACGCTTGCATCCGTTGTATCGCCCGCAGCAGGAGCTTATTTGGTCGCCAAAATTGGCTTTGCAACCGCATTTACTCTTCTCGGCTGGGTACTGATCGTAACTGCGGTTTGTGCTTTGTTTTTCATTAAAGACATCAAAGCCAAGAAAGTGGAGGCACAAGCCGCTTCCTTGCCTGCCATTCAGAAAGAGAAACTGCCGCTTGAGCAAGCAACGCCAATCCCATGGCTTGTGTACTTGCTGCCGATTTCCATCAGCTGCGCACAGGGAATTCTCTCCTTCGAGCTCCCGCTGCTTGCCAAATCACAGGAAGCTATGCTTACAACAGGACTATTGTTTTCCGTTGTCAGTATTGGCGCTCTTGTTACGCTGAGCATGCTTTTTCTAAATCGCGTATCCGCCTATCTTCGAACATTATGGGGCTCGCTAGCGCTCGCCCTTGTCTACTTTTGTATAGCAGCTGACATACCTGCTCCTTTCGCCGTTATGCTGTTGTTTCTTGGAATGGCCAAAGGCATTATTCTGCCAGCGTTGTCTACACTATTAATCGAGCTGAGCGGCGGAGCCCGCTACGGGCGCACATTTTCCGTATTGTCGATCGCCTTCTCAGTCGGAGCATTTATCGGCCCGATGGCGGCCGGGCAATTGCGCGATCAAATATCGCCCTATTACATCGCCTTTATTGGTTTAATGATAGCCGTTTCACTGCTTCCGCTTCATATTTCTCGCGCTCTTCCTCCCCGCACCCATTTTACCTAGAACTGGGTATTCGCACAGGGCTAATGATACACGGGCACATACAATAACTAGTGGCAGATGACCATACTTCAATGTCGGCTGCTTTGTGTCATTAAGCTTTTTTCAAAAGGAAGAGGGGTGACTCCATAGATGTCAGCAAATACGAATGTGGAAGCTGTAAGACAGGGTTACGGCAATGACGGATTTAGGCATAATAATATTGGTATTATTCTTGTATTGTTTATCTTGCTTGTAATCATCGCATGTGTTTGCATGTGCTAATCGTTCTAGAAAAAACGGCTTGCCTCGTGCAAGCCGTTTTTTTGTTTCGAAATGATGTTCAGTGGTAAACTACACTTATGCGGGACAGATCAATTCCCATTCTGCTTGCGCGAGGTGACTGCGATGGACATTGCCATTATTGTGGAAGGAAAAAATGATAAAAGCCGGTTGAAGCGTGTTCTAGAGCCGGATGTGCCTATATTTTGTACGTTTGGCACGCCGGGATCCGTACAGCTCGACAAACTGCGCAAAGATATTGGCAGCAGCCAGGTCTACATATTTACCGATAATGATTCCTCCGGCAAACGGATACGTTTTCTTCTGCGGGACTTATTCCCTGACGCTGAGCATATTTACACCCGAAGAGGATACTCCGGCGTCGAGCACACGCCGCCTGAATATTTAATCGAGCAATTAGAGAAAGCAGGTCTTGAAGAGTATATTGTTTATCCTTTGGACAATGCCCTTTCCGTATGGACCAAAGATGAGTTTTAAGCGAGGATTAGCGATTTATGTCATACGAGTGTTTCGTTTTTGGGGCAGCAATAGACCAATAAAAGCAAAACAGCCGAACAGAGTAGAAACCCTGATCGGCTTTTTATTTAGTACAGCTTTTTCAATTCATCTACGATTTGATCTGCCGTTAAATTCTCATCACTGCCGTTAATCCATTTACGAATCTGTCCATCTTTATCAACAAGCGTAATAACGTTCATATGCATAAAAGTGCCATCTTCATTCTTAATGACTGGCGCGCCAAATTCACCGGCTAATTTATTCGTTTCTGCTTCATCGCCGCGCAGGAAGTGCCAGCCGTTGAAATCTGCATCAAGACGGCTTGCAAAATTACGGATCACCTCAGGCGTATCACGCTCAGGATCAAAAGTAATGGAGATGAGCTCTGCTTTGGTGCCAAGTTTCCCCGAATCAGCAAGCTTATCTTGTACTTGCGACAGCAGGAATGTTGTTGGCGGACAGACGTCTGGGCAATTAGCAAAATAGAAATAAACAATACGAGCCTTGCCGTTCGTAGATTTAAGCGATACCTGTTCACCATTAATATCGGTCATCTGAAAATCAGGAGCAGCCTTTAGAATGGGAAGCGTCTGCTTCGGCTGCATGCCATACGTTATAAACAAATAAATGCCCATTGCCGCGCAAAGCGCGAGTACAGCGATCTTAAAGCTATGTTTTTTGAGAAATACCACTTCTTCCACTCCTTGACTATTATGAAAATTTGGTATTAAGTATCATAACTATAAATATAACCATTAGATAGTTAACGGAAATTAAGAAGTTTATTTTCGCCCATTTGTCCGTATCCTTGGCATTAATTCCGCTTAAGGTATGAACTAGCCATACAGCTCCGAAGAGCACAGAAATAATGAGGAAGTAAATGCCGACATAACCATAAGTATAAAACAGAATTCCTGCTGGAATAAGAAGAGCGATATAAGGAATCATTTGAAGCTTTGTGCGCTTGATCCCCTTCACAACCGGCAGCAGCGGAAATCCTGCAGCACGGTATTCCTCTACTCGTCTAATAGCAAGCGACCAGAAGTGAGCCGGCTGCCATAAGAACAGCAATGCGAATAATATCCACGCGCCTGCATCAATTTCCTGTGTCACCGCACAATAGCCGATTACCGGCGGCATTGAACCAGAGATTCCGCCAATCGAAGTGCTCCATGTCGAGGTCCTCTTTAGCCACATCGTATAAATAACGATATATACAAACCAGCCAAAAAAACCGAGCCATCCAGCTAAAGGATTAACAAATACGAACAATGCGGCAAGTCCGATAACCCCTAATATAATACCGTAAAGCAGCACCGTTCCAGGCTGCATCCGACCTGTAGGCAGCGCGCGATTTTTTGTTCGCTCCATCTTAAGATCTAATTCCCGATCCCAGTAGTTGTTAATGACGGTTGCAGACGCAATCGTCAGCGTTGAGCCTATAAGCATACAAATGAGCAATACAAAGTCAATATCCCATTTGGAAGCGACCAAGAAACCACCGAGTGCAGCAAAAATATTTAACCGAAGCAGTCCCGGTTTTGTTAATGCAATTAAGTCTTTCAGCACGTAGAAGGCCTCCCGAGTTATGCGACAAGACGCCTTTGCGTCTATCTTTTTTTGATGAATCGTTTCTAATCATACCGAAAAAAGCAAACGATGACAATGTTCGACCCCTTTGTTCATCATTTTGTCATGTGAAATGTGACAAATCATTTAGTAACCATTTTGCCAGACGCTCAATACAATGATTATGTAGTTAGATGCCTATGCGAAAGGAAGTGAATCAATAAGTCTATGGCAGTTATCAAAACGAATTCTGAAAATACCAAGATGCTGGCTCGGCTTATGAGAGCGGAAGCAGAGGGTGAAGGCGAGCTTGGAATGCTAATGGTCGGCAACGTCGGAGTGAATCGGATACGCGGCAATTGCTTAGATTTCAGAAACATTCGCTCCATTCCCGATATGGTCTTTCAAAGCCCCGGCGGCTTTGAAGCAACGACTAAAGGGTATTTCTACCAAAGTGCAAGAGACAAAGATATCCGATTGGCGGAGAGAGTCATCAACGGAGAGCGTCAGCGCCCTGCTTCTAATGCACTCTGGTTTTTCAGGCCTGCGGGAAGTTGCCCCGATACTTGGTACGATCAATACAATAGCGGCCGTTACAAAGCCCATTGCTTCTTTATTCCAGCGGAAAGCGACTGTCCTGCTGTATATTAATTTAATATTTTCATTGTGCGAAAGCGAGGAACATGAGAATGTCTAATAATTATCGTTTCAATAATGAAGTAAGTCCAGCCAATACAGGCCCCAATAAAGGCTTTGGTTACGGCGGCGGGTATGGCAATTATCCATATCATATGGGCGGCATGGGCGGTATGGGTATGGGCGGTATGGGCATGGGTCCACAGCCGACTCCTTTTCCTGCTAGTTTCCAGCCCCAACAGGCTAACTTTCAAGCTCAACAAGCTATGCCGCTACAACAACAAGCTATGCCAGTGCCTACTAATGTGCCAAGCGGTTCCTTTGTTACGCCTACCGGTGGGAATATCGTTACGCTTCCTGCAGTTGAGGAGTCATATGTGGAAAACATTTTACGTTTAAACCGCGGTAAAATGGGAACCTTCTATATGACATACGAGAACAATCGGGAGTGGAACGCCAAAATATTCAAAGGCATTGTTGAGGCAGCAGGCCGCGACCATATTATTATTAGCGATCCATCGACAGGTATGCGTTACTTACTCTTGACGCTTAATCTTGATTATGTCACATTTGATGAGCCAATCGCCTACGAATATCCGTTTCAGGGACAAACGATTAGCTCCTCAACACCGCTTGGCATGGCGACGCTAGGTACGGTTAACACTGGCCGTTAAGCTGAGCTGATTTCATCCATTGATTCCTTTAAATGTCCAAATATGCATTTTTGCCTCGCCACCAACGATCCATTCTGTTATGAAGAACCAAGGAGAACGCTCATCGCAGCGTTCTTTTTTGATACGTTCGGCTTCCTCGGCATTCGGAGCATTCCATACTTCTACGAATAGGTTCGGCTGATCCGTTCCTTCATATAAATAAACATCATGCACGTTAGCAAGCAAAGTCTTCGTGTAGTCAAGAAATAGCTGTCTGTGCTCTGGTGCAATTTGGTATTCCGCAAAACAAATATACATGGTTTTTCTTCTCCTTCTAATTAGAACGAATGATAAAAATGCCTTATTCAGCCGATACTAGCTCTAATCAGTTGAATGGGGGCTTTGGCATGGATACAGGAACACATCTAGTTATGGGTATAGGCTTGGCTGGTCTAGCTGCAGTCGACCCTGTTGTAGCTTCAGATTCGTCTCTTCAAACTGCTGTTCTGCTCGGAACGGTGTTAGGTTCACAAGCACCTGATTTGGATGGCATTCTAAGGCTCAAAGGAAATGCTTTCTATATCCGGCATCATCGAGGCATTTCTCACTCCTTGCCTGCCATCGCCATTTGGACAATATTAATTACAAGCATTATTCAGTTATTTTATAAAGGCAGCTTGCCTTGGCTGCATATTGGCGGCTGGGTATTACTTGCCGTTTGTGTTCATGTATTTACTGATTTATTTAATACTTATGGTACACAAGCGATGAGACCATTTACTGAAAAGTGGATATCCTGGAACATTATCCATATATTTGATCCCATTATTTTTACCCTGCATGTCATAGCTATTTTACTTTGGGCCGCCGGTTTCGTAAATCCTGCTGTTTTATTTCCCGCCATGTATGCCTTTCTAGCCGTTTACTACTTATGGCGAACGTGGGCTGCCCGCAGAACTGTTGAGAGAATTCAAGCAATAGATCCCAATCATAACGAAGGGGATCATTATATTGCAATTCCGACTATTTCTTTAACGATATGGAATGTGGTCAAGCAAACAAAAGAAGGCAGCTTTGCCATTGGTAATTTGCGCAGCAGAGCATTAACATGGCTTGATCATGTTCAATGCTCTGATCATCCTGCTGTAACTAAATCAAAAAATGATCCTGCGATCCAATCCTTCTTATATTTCACCAGCTTTGCCTGCGCCGAGATGAATGAGCATAATTGGGGGTATGAAGTAAGATGGTCTGATGTGCGTTATCGCCATCGCAAGCAGTATCCTTTCGTTGGCATACTTCTTATGAACAAGAAGTATGAAACAATCGGCTCCTATGTGGGTTGGCTAAGCGATGAACGATTAATGAAACGACTTCGAATGGATACGTATTAAATAGCGACCAGAAAGTCCCTTGATTCAAATGTAGGGGGCTTTCTGTTTTTGTGTTATTATAGAATTAATAAACAAGAAGCCCAAGGCAGCTGCCTTGGGCTTTGATTAACATAGTGTATTAGGAGTAATTAACGGGATCCGCCAGACAATTGTTGTTCAGCGATTTGAACGAGTTTCTTCGTAATGTAACCGCCCAGGGAGCCTGCATCACGTGTAGAAACATTACCGTAATATCCATCTTGAGGTATTTGCACGCCTAGCTCTTGTGCCGCCTCAAGTTTCATTTGTTGCAAAGCTTGGCTAGATTGTGGAACTACGAGTTGACCGCTTCTGTTTCCTGCCATAATGTATTTCTCCTTTCGTCCTCTGCACTTTAATGTTTGTTGCAAGCTTGCAAGCTTATTATGTGCATGACTCAGGAAACTATGCTTGGTTCATAAAATATATTTACGATTTTTTAAGGAGATATCCGCTATGTCTAAGTCACTTTCTTTGTTTTTTTCGGTGCTTGCTATTCTATTTCTAAGTGCAATGGCTGTCTCCATCAGCTATAACGTTTGGTATGTATTATTATTTGGCCTATTGAGTCTCTTCACCATCGGAGCAGGCTTCATTACAAAAGCGCGTTTACGGAGAAAACAACAAGGCTGACGCTTCGCGCCAGCCTTGTTGTTTGTTTTTTTCTATTCGCGAGGCAGAAGAAAGCCCATCCGTTCTTTTACTTCAATTAATGTCCGTTCAGCAACAATAGAAGCTCGCTCAGCACCTTGCTTCAATATGTGATGAATTTCGCCTGAACTGCGAATTTCATTGTACCTTTCCTGCAGCGGCTCAAGAACAGCAACGACATGCTCCGCAAGATCCTTCTTGAATGGACCATAGCCCTGACCATCATAGCGCTCTTCAACCTCAGCGATCGTCATGTTCGCACAATGTGCGTATATTCCAATCAAGTTGCTTACTTCAGGCTTATTGGCTGGGTCGTATTTTACTTCGCGGCCCGAGTCGGTTGTTGCCCTGCTTATTTTTTTGCGGATAACGTCCGGAGGATCTAGCAAAGCAATAAAGCTTCCGACATTCGGATTGCTTTTGCTCATTTTTTTACTTGCATCATCCAGTGACATGACACGAGCTCCAACTTTCGGAATATATGGCTCCGGAATCGTAAAATATTGTCCAAATCTGGTATTGAAACGATGTGCGAGATCACGTGTAAGCTCCAAATGCTGCTTCTGATCGTCACCAACTGGAACAAGATCAGCATTATAGATGAGTATATCTGCAGCCATTAGAGTTGGATACACAAACAATCCCGCTCCAACTGAATCCTTGCCCGCCGATTTATCTTTAAACTGCGTCATTCTTTCCAATTCACCCATATTGGCAATGGTCGTCATCAACCATCCGAGCTCAGCATGCGCACGAACATGGGATTGGACATATACATTGGCTTTGTTTGGATCAATGCCCGCTGCAATAAACAATGCCGCAACAGCTTCCGTTTGTTCGCGAAGAGCTGCTGGATCCTGAGCAACTGTAATAGCATGCAGGTCAACTACCATAAAAAAACATTCCTCGGTATGCTGTAGCTTGACGAAATTTTGCATCGCCCCGATATAATTTCCTAAGGTAAGCTGACCGCTTGGTTGGATTCCTGATAAGACTTTCTTCATTGAAATATCCGCTCCTTTTATTTGAATAAGGCTAAATAAACGCAAAAAAACCCTCGCCGCAAGGGACGAGAGACCGTGGTGCCACCCTAATTTGCTTATGACACGAGCGCTCTTGACTAGAGACGCAAGGCTGCTTGCCATAAACCTTATTACTCCGTAACGGGGAGCTGCCGTACAAACATCTTCAGCAAACCTAATTGCCGAGTTCCGTTCATAGGCTCCGGGACCCATTCAGCATCGAAGCTTGCACCGGTTCGCAGCAAACACCGGCTCTCTGCAGGCAACTCATTCGAGCTTACTTGTTCCCATCATCGCATTTAAAATGATTATACAACTATCCGACTTATTGTCAAGCGATAAGCATTGTCCTATTCCAACAAATAGAAACATATCATTTAGAATGATGATACAGATTAGTGGAGCATGTCTATTTCAAGAATGAGAAACATATGTTATATTGTTAATCGTAATAATTACTATTAGAAAGGATAAACCTCATGCAGAAATTTTTATATCGTTACGTTACGCCTTTGCTGGGTGTAGGATGTCTCATTATGCTTGCGCTTATCGTAACTCAGCGAGATTTGCCTGACCGCCTCCTCAATTCAGCAAACCTCCAAACTTTTAAAATTATATTTATAAGCGTTATATTAGAAGCATTTCCGTTCATCCTGCTTGGTGTATTGTTCTCAGCGCTGCTGCAGGTTTTCGTAACGGACGAGCTTATAAGAAAATTCACGCCAAAGAATCCAATAGCAGGCGTTCTATTCGGTGCTTTGCTTGGGATCATATTCCCGTTATGCGAGTGCGGAATGATTCCAGTCGTTCGCCGACTCATACGCAAAGGAATGCCTGCTTACATAGGTATTGTTTATTTACTGGCAGGACCAATCGTAAATCCTATCGTGTATACCTCGACATTTACTGCTTTTCGCGGTACGCCTGAAATGGCGTACTCTCGAATGGGACTGGCCTTTGTTATTTCAGTCGTGGTAGGCTTTCTGCTTTATAAATTCATGCGAAAGAGTCCGCTTAAAGCAACCCCTGCTTTGCATGTCATTCACCATAATCATAACCATAAACATAGTCATAGTCATAGTCATGATCATGATCACAGCAAAAATGGATCAGGTTTTCGCGGAAAAGGCGCATCCATATTGTCACATTCTTCTGACGAGTTTTTCGAAATGGGGAAATATTTGATTTTTGGCGCATTCTTAACCGCAATTATTCAAACTGTCGTTGATCGCAGCACCCTTACCGCATTTGCTGAGCAGCCTTTTTTTGCTTATCTTTTTATGATGGCATTTGCATTCATTTTATCGATCTGCTCGACATCTGATGCGTTTATCGCATCCTCTTTTAACGGTGTTTTTGATTTCGGTCCCTTGCTGGCCTTTCTTGTATTCGGAGCGATGATTGATTTCAAAAATTTGTTAATGCTATTATCCACTTTCCGCGTTAAGTTTGTAATAATCCTTACATTATTAGTAGCTGTGTTAACTCTTGTTGGAGCTTGGGTCACGGAGGTATTGATATGATACATCATCTTATTAGAGCAGCCATACTGACAGGCTTCGCTATGTTTATTGTCTATTTGGATCGAACCGGTGAAATGGGAATGTTTATTGCGCCGAGAATGGAGCTATACGTGAAGCTTTCTGCCCTTGGGCTCTACGCAGCAGCCATATACCAAATATATGCCGCATTGCAGAAACGAATCGGCCATACAGCGCCGAGCTGCGACTGCGAACATGAGCCTTCACCCTCCGTCATGAAAAGCATTCTTATCTATGGGCTTTTTATATTTCCGCTGCTGCTGGGCTTTCTTGTTCCTACCGGCACTCTAGGCAGCGCTCTCGCTTCCAAGAAAGGAGTAAATTTCTCCACCGCTGTTAAGCTTGAACAGACTGCACCGCAATCACCACACCCCGATTTGAAACCAGATTCGAAGACAGACGGCTCAATCGACAGTCTTTTTCCTTTCGACGAATATACAGAAGCACATGCGGCATATGGCAAACAACTGTATAAGAAAACTCTTATCCCTGTGCCAGAACATTTATTTATTGAAACCTTAACAACACTTGATCTTTACCGGAATGCCTTTATCGGAAAAGAGGTCGAAATATCCGGATTTGTATATCGTGAGGATGATATGGGAAAAGAACAACTGGTCGTCAGCCGCTTCGTGATGAATTGTTGTTCTGCTGACGCCATGCCCTATGGTTTAATGATTAATTGGCCCAAAGCAATGAATTTCGCGAATGACGAATGGGTGTCTGTGAAAGGGATATTATCGACTGCTGCTTACCAAGACCATGATATTATTTCACTTGACGTAACGAAGATCGAAAGAATTCATGCTCCCGATTCGCCATATGTCTATCCTGACCTTGATTTTGGTCTTTAAAGCAGGGAAACGCTTCATGCGTTTCCCTTGTCCGTTTGTATATCCCCTTTCAACTATGAATCCCAAATGCCATTTTGTTTCGGAATATACCGCGTATTCCAGTTAGACATATTGTAATTCGACTCATAGAGGACACTCGCTGACCAGGAGTTTGCGTTGGAGCGTACAGAGAAATCATATAATATCTCGCCGTGAGTCCATTCTTTTCTAAACTTGAGCGCGTCCATAGCCATTTGGCGGAAGGCTTGTACCTGTGAGCCAGTCAGTCCTTGGCTTGATGTCTCGAACTTCCCATTTTTCGTTTCAATTGGATGATGCTTCAGCCCAAATTTGCCTACTGCATTGTTACGAATTTGAATCAGTACTGTTCCTGCTGTTGCATTCGTTAGCTCACCCTCGAGCTGGCGAAATACAAAATCAACTTGACGAGCCAGCGATATCGAATCCAGTTCCATGACTATCAGCCTCCACTAATAATGAATATGTTCGCGCTTACATATAGGTCTCATCGCATATTATATAGTCCATTTCTATCATTTACAATAGATTAAACGACATTATTTTTAATATTCTAAATAATCCGACTACTTTCTTCTTTAAAATTCCATATATTTAGACAATAAATAAATTCTTCGAAAATTATCGAAAAATAATTGAATCTTTTGAACCATATAAATAATCCTTTAAAGTATTCTCATACCGATAATGGTATCATTTTCTAATTGAGCAAACACCGAAAACGTCATTAGTATTTTCCGAAAAGCCTTTTGCGGGCACGTATTACGGAATTTTTAATAAATCGACAATTATAGACCAATTTCGCAACCGGTGCTATAATATGGATATTCTATTAAAAGGAGCGCTTACATAATGATCCAATGGTACTATTCGCTATCTGTGCGCAATAAGCTGCTGATCAGTTTTTATTTCAACCTGTTGGTGTTTGCTGCTTTAATGCTTGCTGTATTATCATTTTCTGGAGACTCCGTCATCGGTGGCATTATTGTTACGATCATTATGGCAATTGCGGTATTCCCAACCGTTTCCTTTATTGAGAAATCGATTAATGATTCTTTCGATGAGATCAAGGGAACAGCGCTCCGTATTTCGAAAGGCGATTTTACGCAAAAAATTGATACAAGCTCATCATCTGCTCTAGGCGAGCTTGGTCATTCCTTCAACAGCATGATCGACAAGCTGCGGGATATATTAACGGAAACATCGAATATTATTCGCCATGTATCCGAGACAAGCCACAGCATTTTTGACAAAAACAATAATGTTCAAATTGCGATGCAGCAGGTATCCGCTTCTGTAAACGAGCTTGCAACCGGTGCTAATGAAATTTCAGAAGATGTATCACATATGAGTGAATCCATTACTGAAATTGAAGAGAAGGTTTCAGACTATGCAGATTCTACAAAGGAAATGAACACTCGTTCGGAACAGACGCTAGTGCTTGTTGATAAAGGAATGAAAGCTCTTGATGTACAAGCAGAAGGCATGCGCCGCAACGTTGAGGCAACAGCAAAGGTATCCGCAACGATAGAGGATCTGGCTCAGAAAGCAAAAGGAATTAGCGCGATTACGACAACGATCTCTGACCTTGCAGAACAAACAAACCTGCTGTCGCTCAACGCTTCCATAGAAGCGGCAAGAGCGGGTGAACACGGCAGAGGCTTTGCTGTCGTGGCGCAAGAGGTTCGTAAGCTTGCCGAAGAATCGTCTGCATCAACAAAGCAAGTATTCCAATTAGTTAAAAGCATTGATGAGGGTATTAAACATACGATTGCGAATATGAAAACCAACGAAGAGGTAGTCAGGCTTCAAACGGATCATATTAAAGAATCTGAAGTCGTATTCTCAGAAATCGTGGAAAGCGTTCAATTTATTACGAATAAAATTTATGTTTTCTCACAAGAAAGCGATGCAATGCTTGAGAGTGCCCGCAAAATTTCTGGAGCAATTCAGAATATCTCCGCTATAACTGAGCAGTCCGCCGCTGGCACTGAACAGGTTTCCGCCTCTATGAATGAACAAATCGGTTCTGTCCAAGCGGTCGTAGAGGAAACAGAACGGATGCGTACAATGGCTGCTCAATTGCTCAAAACGATAAATGTATTCAAAATGAAATAATAATAAAAAGACCTTCATTCTTCGCCAACGCGATGAGTAGAAGGTCTTTTTGTTCATTCTGTTATTGTTTCTGATTCTCAGAACGGAAGGCCATTCGACGCTCTTCCCGTTCACTCTCCCTTATCTTCGGACACGTAAAGCAATAATAGCCGTCCTCCACCAAATAATATTGGCAGCACGTATATTTCATTCTAATTTGTTTATCTGGACAATCCATTGATTCCGTCAACCGGAATTTCACATCCAATGGATTGTTTTTTCTTCCAAAACGCTGCCCGTCGAGTGACTTCATCAGCTTATAATTCCTAATCGTTTGCAGCTTAACTTCATCGCTCTTATCTGATTTCAGCAGCAGCTCATAGCTATATTCAAATGATGTAGGAAGCTGGCTCCAAAGCATTCCAATCTTAAGCGACCCTACTTTGGCAATTGACTCGAATATCGGTCGAACGGTATGTTGAAAATAATGTCCCAGCTTTTCTGTGACCCAATCGCTATTGTCTAACGGCAGCTGCGGCCCGTCCTCCAGCTCAACATTGCTAAGCAGGAAGCCGCAGCTATAATATTCAATATCATTATAGCTATTCTTATAAATTTCAATCGTTATATTATGGAGTGACAAATTAATGGACTTATTCCATGCTGAAAGAGCATAGAGAAGACCCATTGTCGGACCTCTGAACCAGCCTGTCATATAGGCTTCCCCTACTGCCTGCTCCTTGCCCTTCACAAGAGGTGTGTATAGTGCTAACAAATGCTTCATTTTACTTTCATTCAGTAAATCAATGGCAGCACAACGATAAACAACCAGCTCACGCGGCTGCGTCGTTAGATCATACTCTTTTGCGAGGCATGCCATAATGGAATCATTCATTTCGCTTTTTTTCCTCTCCATAACACCTTATACATGTAATAAATAATGGCTTCTATATTATACATTCATCGATAATGATTATCAATGAAAAGAAATCATCGTATTCCGCAGCTCTCCCAGCTTCTCGATAGTTACCGATACATTATCCCCAGATTGTAAATAAACACGCTGCTCCCTCGGATAGCCGATCACAACTCCTTCAGGCGTTCCCGTCAATATGATATCGCCAGGCTCTAGAGTCATATGCTGCGAAATATAGCTAATAATAGTTCTGCATGAAAAAATCATATCAGCTGTATTGGAATTCTGCTTTTGCACACCGTTAACACGGCATGAAATGGATAGATTATCTGGGTTGCTAATCTCGTCTGCAGTCACTATATATGGCCCCAGCGGGGCGAAGCCGTCACAGCTTTTGCCTAGCATCCATTGTGATGTACGCCGCTGCAAATTACGTGCAGACAAGTCATTAGCGCAGCAATAGCCATATACATAATCAAGCGCATCCGCTTCTGCGACATCCTTCGCCTTCCTGCCGATGACGATAGCAAGCTCTGCCTCATAATCCACCTCGTTGCTTGTATGAGGCAGTACTATAGATTGTTCATGAGCGCTAAGCGCATTAGCAAATTTATTAAACAATATAGGCGAGGTTGGGATATCCGCCTTCGTCTCCTCCGCATGCTTGCGATAGTTAAGACCCACACAGATGATCTTCTGCGGAGTACTAACAGCCGGTGCATATGTAATCATCGATTCCTCAATCAAAAATGCAGGATTTGGATTTTCATTCGCAGCAATAATGAGCTGATCAAGCTCTGCACTCGCCGTCGTGCCGCCTTTAATAGCTTCTTCGACCGATGTGGGTGCTTTGATTTGGAATGTTTGTGATGCAGCTTCAACATCGATAATACCTGCCTCAGTCATTACGCCAAGCTTTACTTGTCCATGGTCAATAAATTGCAGCAGCTTCATTTCATTTCTCTCCTTTTGTTGGAAACATCTATGTATTTATCTTAAGCTTAGCCTTTTTCGATGTAAAGTGTATGAAAGAATACTCCAAGGGTAAAATAGCGGCACGATGCCTATAAATAAATAAGTAAGGAATGATGAGGTATGAAGAGCATTCGGCGTAAAATAATGAAATGCTTTGCATTTGCGGCTATAACGGCTTGTCTTCTTTTTGGTCAAGCCCACTATTCCGCTCCTGCGTATGCTGATGGGACGCAGCAAACATGGTCCAAGCCCGACAAAAAAATAAAAAAACGAAAAATTTCCGGCATATCATGGGTCGAGCTGCATAGACAGTATCCTCATTCATTTCTGTTAAATGGACCTCGCAATAAGAGAAGAGTTGCCCTTACGTTTGATGATGCTCCCGATCCAAGAGTTACACCGGCTATTTTAGATATACTAGCGAAATACGAAGTACGTGCTACTTTTTTTATTGTGGGAAACCGTGCATCCAGAAATCCTACCCTAGTCAAAAGGATACATAAGGAAGGGCATATCATTGGAAATCACTCTTATGACCATGCTGTTTTATCAAAGCTTTCCTTAACCAATTATCGAAAGCAAATCGAAGGCACCGATTCTATTATTAGAAATATTGTCGGCTACTCCCCACACTTTATTCGTCCACCATATGGCGAGACACTGCCGCACCAGGTGAAATGGAGCAAGCAAGCCGGTTTCACAATTGTAAATTGGGATGTCGATTCTGTAGATTGGAAAAACAATCCGAGCGATACGCGAATTATCAAAAATATAAAAAATACACTGCAGCCAGGTTCAATCGTACTTCAGCACGCTGGAGGCGGAAGAGGCCAAAGTTTCGCTGGAACCATTAACGCTTTGCCCAAAATAATTGAAATGCTGCATAACAAAGGTTATGAAATTGTTACACTTCCTGAGCTTGTTGGACAGCCAGCGGCACGTAGGTAACAAAAAAACCGAAAGCTGCTCTCAAGGAGCAGACAATCGGTTTATTATCTATGCTTATTCTATTACGAATAGTTTGACGTTCTGAATACCAAACGATTGCGCTTGGCTCGTCGAGCCTGGAACAAAAATATCAATGCGGTTCCCTTTAATCGCTCCGCCTATATCCGTAGCTGTCGCTACCATTCCGCCTTGCGGCAATCCGTTATAATCATAGCCGGTCACATAAAGCTTTGTGCCCAGTGGAATCAATTTAGGATCAACAGCAATCGTGCCAACCTTCAGCTTGTCGCCAAAGTAGTCGACTGCGCCCCATTTGCCATTCTCGGAAGCTGCTGCTGTATAAGCAGTAGCTTGTACATTTAATGATTTGGAGTATTCTATTTTTTTGCCATTCACAGCGGTTATTGTTTTTGCTGAATCCACAGACGCAGCTTTAACTTCATTTGCCGCTGCTTCTTTTTCCATTGAAGGAATTGTAAGCTTCATTCCAATATATATATTCAAAGGATCTATGCTTGGATTTGCTTCCTGCAGTTTATCTAGCGGTACATTGTACTGCTTGGAGAGCTTCCAGAATGTATCATTGTCTGTCGCAGTATGTGTTTTGGCAGCTGCATTCGCTGTTCCTGCCGCCATCATGACGGACAAGCCAATTACGGCTGCTGCTAAAGTGCTTTTTTTAAACATGAGTTAATTCCTCCGGTGCTCTTCCGACGTTTCACAACTTCGGCAGAGTTATTTGAAATGATAGGGTGTTAAGGGCGACAGGCGCCCTTAACATTTATACATGAGTTTCAATTCCGTTATTAGGAATTAACCAGTAAATTCTTGTACCCATTTGCCGTTCACATAGCCAACACCGATTTTTGTGAAATTATTGTTTAGAATGTTAGCGCGGTGGCCTTCGCTGTTCATCCAAGCTGTCATTACTTCTTGCGGTGTTCTTTGACCAGCAGCAATATTCTCGCCTGCATAGGAATAAGTCACGCCATAAGAACGCATCATATCAAAAGGTGATCCGTATGTTGGTGATGTGTGACTGAAATAATTGTTTACATCCATATCTTTTGCTTTGTCAGTTGCTACCTTTGTTAGAAGCGTGTCGCTCTTCAATGCCGACATACCTGCTTTGGCACGTTCTTGGTTAACAAGATCGATTACTTGAGATTGGAATGCACCCAAGCTAGAATCTCCTCCGGTAGTTGTGCCTGTTCCGGTGCTAGGCTTTGTTACTGTGCCTGTTCCAGTGCTAGGCTTTGTTACCGTACCTGTTCCAGTGCTAGGCTTTGTTACTGTGCCTGTTCCAGTACTTGGCTTCGTTACTGTACCTGTTCCAGTGCTTGGCTTCGTTACTGTACCTGTTCCCGTGCTTGGCTTTGTTACTGTTCCTGTATTTCCAGCAAAGCAATCTGGCAATGAAATAGTAATGCCGTTAAAGAGCTTACTAAGATCCAGACCGTAACTATTAGCAATGTTTTTAAATGCATCTTGATTAAGCATATACGTTTGAATGGTGGAATTTGTTTTCACAGCAGGTGCTGCATTTGCTGTTGGAGCCACTAATCCTGCACCGATTACCGTTGCTGCGATTATACCTGCGACACCTACTCGAATTGGTTGCATCTTCATGAATGATTCCTCCTGTATGATAAGTTTTAAAATATATGAAAGTTGGATCCTAATAACTTGCATATATTTTCTGGCGTAAAGCGTTTGTTCTCCCGACGCCACTTATCTTAACACGGGGTTTTTGTCGTTTCATGACACAATAACTGGTAATATGCCGAAAACAGGCCGCAAAACAGCATCACTGCTGCATTATGAGAATATGCTCATCATCGAATTTGAAACCGTTTCACAATTGGCCGCTAGCTTTGCGAAGCTCCTCTGCCAGGCGGTGAATCTCGTCTTTCTCAGCCTTAGTCGCTGCTGCAAACCATGCAGGAGACAGCCATTTTGAGATAATCGTATTCGCATCTGCTGGGGACATATCCACACTCCTCCAATCCCTTACCAACGCAAGGAAGGAAGCTTTGCTAACAGAGCTGCCTGGACATGTCTTGGCCGGATTCAATTCTCGATGAAACTTAATTTGAGACTCTGGCAGCTTCCACAGCGATATGATTGCATTCGTCAATTTAACAGCAGTCGCAAGCTGAGCGCCTTCAAGTTTCTCCGCTCCCACGTCAAAATTTCCGATCATTTCGAACATGAATGGATGAACACCGTCTAGATCAGCATCATTGTATCCACTTGCCGAAGCCGGAGCCTCAAGTAGTGATCTCCCTTCCCAAATGAAACCGTCTGGATCAATCGTCGCATGCTGAGCTATATCTCCCCAATTGTTTGTCACCGTATGAAAACGCCACATCGCCTGAATGATTTTTATTTTCTCAGCAGCTTTGCGATAATCGGCAATAGTGGGTTTCCATGTTCCATGAACGTGAACCTGAGAGAATTTCACCTTGGAAACAAACGGTTTTAAGTAATCTACATATTCCGCATAAGTGAATCTGCGGAAGTTTTTGCGTTCAGCAGTCATAAATCATCGCACCTTTCAGAAAAACAATTGCTACATCATATGCTATAAACAACCACACTGAGACGTGAGACATAAAAAAAGCAGAACACAGGGAAATCCCATGGTCTGCTTTTGGTCTCGCAGTTATGCTTCTGACTTTTAATTATCGGTTACCTAGCTTGATGTTACCAACATCCGATTTAATATCAATTTTCAATTCACCGCTGCCTATTATACCATCAATATTGCGTTTGGAATTACTATGGTTCATAAAACCATCCCATTCCACCTTGTTGTTTCCTACATCATTCTTAATGCGGATTGTTGCAGATTGTGGTTGTTTATCTACATTTATCGATATATTGCCGGTGTCCGATTGCAAAGTAATATCTCTCAGTAATTGTTCTGCCTCTATACGTATGTTGCCCGTATCCGTTTTGCCTTTTAAGCTGCCACTACCATCCGTTAAGGTAACATTGCCGGTGTCCGTCTCAAAGACGAATTGTTCAACCGTATAATCGTTTATTTTCACGTTACCCGTATCTGATTTTACTTTTATTTTCTCTGTTTTCAGTTGATCAACAGAAATGTTTCCTGTATCCGTTTCAATGTCGAATGATTCCCAAAGTTTTTCCGGCAGCTCGACTGTCATCTTCAGATTAATGATCGATATGCCAATCATAAATTGTTTTTTCGTGTTTCCTGTAATATATAGCGTATCACCCTTTTGTTCCGCCTTAAATATAATCTTATTTATATTTTTTTCGCTTGCGCTGCCTTCAAGCCGTATTTGAATATCTTCCGTACTTCCGCGCACAAATGTCAGATTGAACGTGTCTGTTTCTGCATGAATCGATTTTACGGATGAAGCATCCACAGTCTTCTCCTGCAAATATGCTTCACCTTTAAATTTCGTCATATCACTTTCGCCAAAAACAAAAAACGAACAAATGATTCCAATCCCCAGCATAATAAGCGCTATCGCAACAAGTTTTTTCATTTTTGATTTCCCCTAACTATACGAGTGTTGAATTTCAAATATTTTAATGTCATTTTGAAAAAAGCTTTCGTAAGTGCATTTAATCCGATTATTAGCAGTATCGTTATGGAACAGCTTATTAAACCTAATGTAAGAGCTTGAGCAATATTGAATGTACCGTTCCATAAGCTTTCAATTACAATGCCTACACCTGCTAAACCTACTGCTACGGCAACGGCCCACAAAGCGAGCAGCACGGCAGCCAAAGCCAAATAAGGGCCTAAAATGAATATAATATTGAATAAACCTAAGCTTACCGTAGCGAAAACAGCACGTGAAAGCTTGCTGAAGCTATTATTTGACTCCGCTTGGTCAACCCGGTAGCCAAGCAGCAGCTCGCCCGCAATCAACCTCGGATCGCCAAGCTCGCGAGCTGCTTCCTCTTCGGTTTGGCCATTCTCGTGCGCCTGCTGAAAGTGAATATAATAATCGTACAGCCATTCCTTTCTAACCTGCTCCGGCACCTTCATAAGCAATCCTTCCAACTCATTCATGTACTGATCCCTTATTGTCATGGTTTAAGACCTTCCTCTACAATTTCATTTACTGCATTCGTGAAATCTTTCCATTCGGCGATTAGCATCCGCATATGATTCCAGCCCTCAGCGGTTAAATGATAATATTTGCGCGGAGGCCCTTCCGTCGATTCTTTCAAATAAGTCGAAAAGTAGCCATCCTGCGTTAATCGGTTTAGAAGCGGATAGACGCTCCCAACTGCTACCTCGAATTTCTCGGATATTTTCACTGCTAATTCATATCCATAACGATCTCCTCTGGTAGCGAGTACTAAGACGCAAATTTCAAGCACGCCTTTTTTAAATTGAATGTTCATTTCCTGTCCTCCATTAATGAAGCGGAGTAGATCGCCTCGTGAACGTCCTTATAAAGCTATACTTACTATTCAACAATACAGAATAGCGGGGCGTAAGTGATTTCTAATATCTGTATATTACCATATGGTATTCTACAATGCAAGATAGTGTGCTAAAAAGAATACCCCCGTTATAACGTCTATTTCACGTTCTAACAGGGGTAATGAATATATTAGTTTACACTAACAAATTTGCCTGTTGCTTGTGATTCGAATGCACACAAAATAACTTTCAAGGAAGCGCGTCCATCCTCACCGCTTACAGCAGGTGTAGTATTAGTCAGAATACTTTCAAGGAAAGCATTGATAACACCGCTCGTTTCTTGCTTGTCATTTGTTGAGATTGCACCGACTTTGTACTTTTCAATCGTGCCGTTGCGAAGCTCTACGATGACTTGGTCATCATGATGAGTACCAATTTTCATTACGCCCTCTTCGCACCAGAGGATTGTGCTGTTGTCTTCGCCTTTGTAATAAGTCCAGCTAGCAACAAGCGTACCCATTGCGCCGCTCTTCATACGAAGCAGGCAGGAAGCGTTATCGTCAACATCTGTACCTTGTTTATGAAGCGTTCCAACAAATCCAGCTACCTCGGAAACCTCATCATCAAGCATCCAGCGGATCAAGTCTGATTTGTGCACGCCAAGATCGCCCATTGCGCCCATGATCGCTTCCTCTTTGCGGAAGAACCAGCTTTCAGCACCGTCAATGCTCCAGCCGTCTGGTCCTGGGTGACCGAACGAAGTACGGAACGTAAGCACTTTGCCAAGCACGCCTGATTGCAAAATTTGTTTCGCTTTCACATGCGGCGGCATAAAGCGCTGGTTATGTCCTACCATTAGATGGACATTGTTTTTCTTAGCCGCCTCGATCATTGCTTCTGCCTCAGCATCTGTAACCGCCATTGGCTTCTCTACAAGTACATGCGCACCTGCATTTGCAGCAGCAATAGCCATTGGAGCATGCAAGGCATTCGGCGTACATACGCTTACTGCATCCGGTTTAATTTCTGCAAGCATCGTTTCGAAATCTGCGAATGCTTTCGCGCCGTATTGGTCTGCATAATGCTTTGCACGATCAATAATCGGATCAACAAATGCTACAAGCTCAACGTTCTCATGAGCTGCATATTCTGGGATATGACGATATTTAGAGATTGATCCACAACCAACTACTGCTACACGTACTTTTGACATTACTAATTCCCCTGCCTCTTCACTATTAATTATTCAAGAAATTTTTCTTAAGCCATTCCATACTTTCAGCAACAGCCTCAATTGGCGGATTCGCACATGTATCTTGTTCGACAATTAGCCAATTAACAGATGCCTTCGATGCTGCATCAATAATCGGCAATAACGGCAAATCACCACGGCCAAGCTCAACCGTATCGATTTGTTGGCCTTTCTCGCCTGCGCGGAAATCCTTCAAATGAAGAAGCGGCAAACGGCCCGCATATTTGGCAATATATTCGAGCGGATCTATCCCGGAATATTGAACCCAACCGATATCCATCTCAACCTGCAAATATTGTGGATCGATACGCTCGTACAAAGCGTCAAATACGATTTGTCCGTCAATTTTCACTTCAAATTCAAAATCATGATTGTGATAAGCAAACGTAATGCCAGCTTCACGGAAACGCTTTCCATATTGTTCGAATTTCACAATATGTCCGCGCCATGCTTCCGTGTCGCGAGCGTCAACCGGCAGCCAAGGACAAATCGCATATTTGGCACCAATCGTTTGAAGATAAGCGATTTCCTCATCCAAGCGCTCCTCCAGCAATTGCAAGCCGATATGGCTGCCAATTGCTTGCAAGCCGAGCTCTTGAAGCAAATCACGCATAGCTTCTGCTTTTATGTCGCCATAGCCGGCAAACTCAACGCCTTCATAACCCATTGCAGCAACTTTTCTCAGCGTGCCTTCGAAATCTTCAGCCGTAGCATCGCGAAGGGTGTACATCTGCAATCCAATGTTCATTTTTGTCATGTGCGCTGCACTCCTTTATATCTATTATAATGATGTATTTGATTTTGCTTTCTGACTTCCATTATATCGACAGTTTCAATTGAAAAATAGCCGTTTTATTAACATTTTCTTATGCGATTTTGTTAAAACTCTTATTATTGTGCATAAATTAAATATCAGCCCCGGCAAAGCCTTTTTTTAAGACCGTGCCAGAGCTGATAGGCTGTATGATAGATTAGATATGAATCGTGAACTGGAGTTCTTTAGAACCGGCTTCCAGCTTCAATACGCTGCCGTTAACCTCTGCTTGTACACCATTTACAGAAACGATGTCTCCAAGACCTTTTAAGCCAAAACTAAATGATTTACCGCTGCCAACCACGTGAACAGAAATGGCATTGCCGCTGCGGCTAGCAGAGACCGTCATCTCTGTTGCGCCTTTCATGTCGCGGACTTTTGTTTCCGCCGTACGTCCATCCTCAAGATTATGAAGCTCGAACGAAACACCATCGGCATAATCATAATCCGGTCGAACATCATTTGCGCCAAAAGCAACAATGGAGTTCGGACGTACGAATAATGGCAAGCTTAGGAAATCATAGTTTTCCTTGCGCCAGAATCCGCCCTCTACGATTTCGCCAGTAAGCAGATGTGTCCATTTGCCGGCTGGCAAGTAGTACGTAACATTTCCTTGCTCATTGAAGATAGGAGCAACAAGCAATGATTCTCCCAGCATATATTGGCGATCAAGTGTTTCAGTTGTTGGGTCCTCTGGGAATTCCAATACCATCGCTCGCATAGATGGCAAGCCTTGCTCAGTTGCTTGTACTGCTGTGTTAAACAAGTAAGGCATAATCCGGCATTTCAGCTTCGTGAAGAAGCGAGTAACATCAACCGCTTCTGTGTCGTATGCCCAAGGCACCCGATACGATCTGCTTCCGTGAAGACGGCTGTGGCTCGAGAGCAAGCCAAATGCCAACCAACGTTTGAATACATGGGCAGGAGCCGTATTTTCGAATCCGCCAATATCATGGCTCCAGAAGCCGAAACCAGAAATACCTAGAGATAAGCCGCCGCGCAGGCTTTCTGCCATCGACTCATAGTCTGCGTAGCAATCGCCGCCCCAGTGAACAGGAAATTTTTGTCCGCCAGCTGTTGCCGAACGTGCGAACACGGCAGCTTCGTTTTTGCCTAGCTTCTCTTCCAGCACTTCAAATACCACTTTATTGTATAGCTGCGTGTAATAGTTATGCATCTTCATTGGATCTGAACCGTCGAAATAAACGACATCAGTCGGAATACGCTCACCGAAATCAGTTTTGAAGCTGTCTACGCCCATATCTACGAGATCGCGCAAATAGCTTGCGTACCACTCGCATGCTGCAGGGTTCGTGAAATCAACAAGTGCCATTCCTGGCTGCCACAGATCCCATTGCCATACGTCTCCGTTAGCCTTTTTAACCAAATAGCCGTTTTGTTTGCCTTCTTCAAATAGACGTGAACGCTGTGCGATGTACGGGTTAATCCATACGCAAATTTTCAAGCCTTTTTGTTTGAGGCGAGTCAGCATGCCAACTGGGTCTGGGAAAACGCGCTCATCCCATTTAAAGTCAGTCCAGTGGAATTCACGCATCCAGAAGCAGTCAAAGTGGAATACGTGAAGCGGCAAATCACGTTCAGCCATTCCATCAACAAATGAATTAACCGTTTCTTCATCATAGTTCGTAGTGAATGAAGTCGAGAGCCACAGTCCGAAAGTCCATGCTGGAGGAAGTGATGGCTTGCCTGTCAAATCGGTATATTTGTTTAATACTTCCTTCATGCTTGGTCCATCAATAATGAAATATTCAAGCGATTCCCCTGCTACGCTAAACTGTGCTTTTTTCACTTTCTCCGAAGCGATTTCGAAGGATACAAGCTCAGGCTGGTTAACAAATACACCATAGCCTTTGTTCGAAATATAAAATGGGATGTTTTTGTACGCTTGCTCCGAGCTGGTGCCGCCGTCCTTGTTCCAGAGATCAACAACTTGGCCATTTTTGACAAAAGGAGTAAAACGCTCGCCAAGTCCGTAAATAAACTCGCCAACGCCAATATCTAATTCTTCGCGCATAAAAGTATTGCCATTGTTTTCTTTAATATATGCCATTGATTTTTGCGTACTGCCTGTAATACGCTCGCCATTGCGAATAAAATCAACTGCCCACTCTGATCCTTTGCGGATGTGAACGCTTAAGCCTCCACTTGTGAGAATCGCTTCCTTGTCATTCTCTTCAATAGTGACATGATTGCCTGTTTGTGAAGATAGCTCGAATGCTGGACCGCGCTCTGCTACTCCTTCATGGTGAACAAGCTTAACGCCGATAACGCCTGGAAGCGGAGAGTGGAAATGAACCGTCAGAAGCATCGTATCCAGCATGTTTGCACGAGATACGATAGGCTGCGGGGACGCATAAGCTGTAAGCCTGCCATCCTTTTCATAAAAATCATGAGCCTGTAATGCACTTAGTACTTTGTATTCATCGCGAATGAGCCAGTTGCCGTCTGTAAATTTCATGGACTGAACCAACCTTTCTACTATTCATATTATTTTATTTGCAATGTTTCATAATTGCATTATACTGATAATGAATTATATAAATCTAACAAAATAATGCGCATCTATAGCACTATTTTGATAATATGCCTCTTCGACCGCAGATTTTTCCAATACGACCCCAGGGAGGCTGTTCAAAATGGATCAAACGACCCGTCATGCTCTGAAAGAAGACCGTATGCATGGTGACAATATGTTCCCGCTTGCCGCTTATTGGATTGATCAAGAAGAAGCCGGCGCTCCTGTTCTTGATTGTCATTGGCATTCTGAAGCTGAATTCTTTTTTGTATTGGAAGGCGAAGTTCTGTTTCAGGTGGACACTGACTATTTCCCTGTTAAAGCAGGCGAAGCCGTATATATTGACGGCGGCGACATACATGCTGGTCATGCTCTTGGAGATGCAGGCTGCTCGTTCTGCGCTATCGTATTTGATACACATCTGCTCGCAAGCGCCAGCTATGATGCTGCCCAAGAACGATGCATCCTGCCGCTGCAGGATAAGAAACGCACGTTCCCACGCCACATTAAGCCGAATACCGTTTGGGAACGTACGCTGCTTGAACATTTGCAGTGCATCTTAGATACATGCTCTGATCAGCAAAGGTCGGGCATAGAAGCAGCTATCAAGGGCCGTTTATATTTGATGCTGCATGAAATTGCTGAGGAAGGCCGCTTCTGCAACCGCAGCGAGACCAGCACAGCAGACACAACAAAGATTGACAGGCTTAAGACTGCCATCGTGTATATGCAGCAGAATTTCCATCGTCCGATTCGGATAGCAGAAATAGCCGACCAAATTCCGATGAGTGAAGGTCAGTTTTGCCGCTTCTTCAAAACGATGACAAGACAAACGCCAATTGAGTATCTAAATGCTTATCGGATTAGACAAGCAGCTGAGCTGCTGCTTCAGCCCGAACGAAAAATATCGGCAGTTGCGCTAGATGTCGGATTCGATCATATTAGCTACTTCGTTAAAGTATTTCGCAAAACAATGAAATGTACACCTTCGCAATTTCGTAAAAAACAGCTCGAAACGGTCGATCGCCGTCCATAAACAACGAAACCGACTGATTCTGCTTGCTTTATGGCAAAAGTTACAGCATTGTAACCAAATACTCACCGAATTTTAAGAATTATTTAATAATTATGCGTTACACTATTAAAAAAATTATTCGCGGGATGGAGGACCATACCATGAAAACGATGCTGTTGTTCCAAAACAAAACGATACCTGTCTATTTAACAGACACGAATAAGCAAGCTATTGAAAAATTATCCGCAGTGCTTAACCGAAAGCTTGCTACAGGCAAAAACGCATTAAAAACGTGTATTAAATCATTAATTAGCGTTGAAATTGTAGGCAGCGAAGCTACGCTTCATTCATATTCGGAGCGTGACACTTTAACGATTTCTTTATACTAATACAATAGGGCTCACCAAATAAAAGGACAGGCTGTCATGCAAATTGCATGACAGCCTGTCCTTTATTGTTTTTAAACAAGTTATCAATCAGCCTAATAACTGTTTTACAAAGAGCAGTCCACTTTTTAAGCTATAACTGTGAATTTGCTTGTTGATCTTGCTGCTGCCTCTGCCTGCCGCCGGCGCCGCCAAAGCCCCCGCTGCCGAATCCACCAACACTCAACGTAATCGTATCCGCATCCTGTGTACCGTCCTTCAGCATTACAGACAAAATGTCATCGGTCTTCAAGTCGGCGAGAGTAAGCTCCTTTTCCACCATTTGCTCATTTTCAAAACTTCTGGAAATAATTTTCGTTGCATCGGATACGTGAAGTAGTACCGTTTCATCGGTAAACATAGATTCCATATTCATTCTTCCGCCACCTCTCGCTGAAGCGGCTCCGTCACCTGCTGGTGCTTGCGGACGTTCACCGTCAGCCGGCATTTCTCCATCCGCTGGAGGCTGACCGCCGCCAGCGGGCATATCGTCTGCGCTATTGCCTTGCGGGCGCGCGCCTCTTCCCATTGTCATAGCCGATATAAATAAAGTAATGGTATCTCCATCTATCGCTTTCACTTTTCCTATTAGATCAGCTTGAGCACCCATTGGCCGCATGCCGCCGTTTGCCATTGAGCCGTTTATTGCACCGCCCTGTTGTACTGTGCTTTGCATATCTGTCTGGGACTTTGCCTCTGCCCCGCATCCAGACAGCGCGGCAGCTATTACAACCGTGCTAAGCATTACTTTCCACTTGTTCATCATCTATCATCTCCTATATATTCATTCTGCGTTCCTTATGAGAATAAGGAATTGTAGCATAGGAATATGAACCAGAGATGAACAAGCACTAGGTTAACCTTCTTCGCTTCCAATTGCCTGTAAGGAACAACATCGTTCCAATCCAACCGCAGATGGATGCCGCAATTAGCAGAGAGGACAAAGAAACATGCGAAGAAAGTGAAGCGCTCAGAATAGGCCCAAGCGTTCCACGAATACCGAAGAGCATCAAATGGATGCCGAATACCATCGCCTCGCGACCGGGAGCAAGCCGGAACACGAAGGCAAGGATGCCGATATCCCAAATCGCTTCACCAATTCCTTGAATCGCATTGCCTGTAATAACGGATGCATAATCGCCCCAAAGTCCATAAAGCATTGGCACTACAGCATAGGCAGCGATTCCGCAAAGGAGCGTGTATTTAATATCGATCCGGTCAATCATCCAGCCGGCAATCCAGAAAGTTAGCAGCAATGCGGTGAAATAAGCTACACGAGCATAACCGATTTGCACATTAGACAGCTGAAGCACATCAACCTGAATAATTTGGTACAACGGATTAGCCAGCATATTTCCAAAGCCCGTGAACGTTGTTGCCGCAAGGAAAACAGCTAGCGTTCGATTTCCCTTCACAAGCTTCCATTGCTCCTGCAGTGGAAAACGGCTGCCCGTTTTTATGATTATAGGCTTATCCTGAGCTGTTTGCTTCGCGAGCTTCAATGAATTGAATAGTCCAATCGACAGCATGCCTGCAATAGAAGCTGCAATAAGCGGTCCCGAAGGACCGAAAGCATCTGACCAGGTGCCGACTAAATAAGCAAGCGGAATCATAATAATTCCCATTGCCACCCGAACATAGCCCATAAGTCTGCCTCTTAAATCGGAAGGATATATCCGTGATACAAGCGCTGCGTATGCTGGCGCTTGTATACCCATTAATAGTTGAAAAGCAAGTACGGCAGCCACATAAACAGAAGGATGTGCGAATATGGCAGGCAGCAGCAATAGAAGTCTTCCGATTGCATTCGGAATAATGACAAACGGTTTAGGATTATTCGCCTTCTCAATCCATGTTGCCCAAAAAGGAGAGAACAAAAGCCCGACGGCAGGTGCAGCGGACAATAAGCCAACCTGTAAATTACTTGCTCCTTGCTGAATAGCAAAGGCAATATAGAATTGATTGAGAACAACATTAAACAGACTGAAAAGACAGGATGCTCCAAGATCGATTCGAGCATTTCTCCATACATTCGCTGTCATCGGCATTCCGAATTTCATTATGTGCCGACTTGATTTCATTTCGGACTCCATTTAGCTACCTTCTTCACTGTGTTGGTAGGATAGACAAGAGGATCCCTTGCGCCGCAAGGAATCCTCTCTCTAGCACCTCATTTGATAGGATATTACTACACTAGCAAATATTTGTACAGATAAAATTACTGGCCCAATTATTCCTTTTTCATTCATCATATTTGATGCATTATACTTTCTAATATGACTTGATTATGATAGACTTTTTTAATCGATTACAGCATTTTTTTCACTTAAATTGGAGGGTATACCGTGAGTATAGCAGTTGGGATTGATATTGGAGGAACAAAAGTAGCATATGGATTTGTGGATGAGCAAGGAAACGTTCTTGCCAAAGGCTCAATAAAAACCGACTTATCAGCTGAGCCCGCTGAGATGATTACCCGAATTGCGGATGCAGTTAAAGAGCTGGCAAATAAGAACGAGCTTTCGATGGACACGATGAAAGGCATTGGAGTGGGCGCGCCAGGGCCGCTGGATACGAAGAAGGGCCAGCTAACCTGCCCTCCTAACTTAAAGAGCTGGTGGGGGTTTCCTGTCGTTGAAGCTCTTGAAGCACAGCTGCCTTTACCTGTCACAATGGAAAACGACGCTACTGCTGCCGCATTAGCAGAGAAATGGCTTGGAGCAGCTAAGGATTCTGAGCATTTCATATTCATAACGATTAGTACAGGTATTGGTGCCGGTATTTATATGCACGGAAAGCTCCTTACTGGTTCAACAGGCAATGCTGGCGACGCCGGTTTCATGATTGTAGACCGGGCAGGTACACCGTGGGAACTGGTCGCCTCCGGCACAGCCGTTGCCAAACAAGCAAGCGAACTGCTTGGACGTGATGTTACCTCCAAAGAAGCGTTCGACCTTGCCGCATCAGGTGATCCGCAAATGGCTGAGCTCGTTAACCAAGTATTCAATTGTATAGGAATGGGCTGTGTGTCTCTTATTAACATACTGGATCCTAATAAAATCGTTATCGGAGGCGGCGTGTCTCAGGTTGGAGAGCCGCTTTTCGCAGCTGTCAGAAATTATGTATCCAAAAATGCGCTCAACCCATCCGGCAGACAAACGGTAATTGTTCCGGCAGAGCTGGAACAGGATGCCGGTCTGATCGGCGCAGCCGCATTAGTTCAAGTTGAGTATTAATAGAAGGAATAGAGCGCTAATCCCGGTTTTCAATTGGGATTAGCGCTCTTTTTTCCTCATGAATGATGAAGTCCGATCAAATACGTATTCAAAACCTGCTTCAAGCTTTCATCCACAGCCTGCGGCATACCGAAGCCGCCCTTTTGCTCGATGGAGGCAAAGCCGTGTAAATAACTGCGAAAGCCTCGCACGATATGTATCGTAAGGTCATAGTCCAGTCCGTAAACACGAAGCGTTTCCACCATTATATTAACTAATGCTTGGGCGTACGCCGCATATTCAACATCATCAGCGTCTGGTGCGCGTAGTGTCAACTCATAAAGGCCGGGATGCGCCCGCGCAAAAGCCATATATGCAGCAGCAATTGCATGTATGGCTTCATCTCCAGATTTCCCGTTTATGGCATCATTAATCGATTCCGTCAGCAGCTTTAATCCATAGATGGCAAGCTGCAAACGCAGACCTTTCAGTCCGTTGACATGGTTGTATAAAGAAGGTGAGCGAATGCCCAGCTTCTGTGCCAACGAAGCTAGCGTAACTTCCTCAATGCCGGAAGTATCCGCGATTTCGGCCGCAGCCTCTACGATAGTTGGCAAATCCAATCCTATTCTAGGTGACATTACTGTAATCTCCTCTTCAACATCTATTTTGCCATTGCTCGCTCAGCTTCCGAAATAGCCTTTTCGATGACTTGCTTCGGCTGTACAATCATATTGCCATGACCAGTTGCCAATAGCGTTGGCTTTAAGTCTCTTAGGCGGCGAGCTGTTTCGAGGCTGGTCTGCTTATCCCAAGTCGCCAATGCCGGAAACGGAAACAACCATTTCAGTTGTCCGGATACTGCTACGCCAGCGCGGGTCTGGAAAGCATCTCCCGCTATAAGGATGTTGTTGCGCGTATCAAGAAATGCCATTGAGCCTGGGGAATGTCCAGGAGCGGCTACGGCAAGCAAGGAGCCGACCCGGTCTCCGTCATGAAGCAGTACATCCGGCTTCGTGCTTACGTTCTTCGGCACGCCTCCGCGGATTGCCACTTTCGGTTCAGTCGATTCAAGGGATCGATCGCCTGCCAGAAGCCGAGCTTCTCTAGCAGATATAAATACCTGCGCCGAAGGAAGCAGCGCCTTCAGTCCATCCAGAGCGCCAACATGATCATCATGGGCATGAGTCAATACAATTCGCGTAATCGGTTTTCCTATATCGTCAGCTGCCTTCATAATCGCCTTCACATTGTTTGGCAGAGCAGCATCGATGAGCGTTAAACTATCCCGCTCCTCAACCAAATAACAGTTTACTGGAAACACTTTCGGTAAATAAGTCAGCTGCACAACCGTTTTCTCACGAATAAATCTCATCCCATTCAGCTCCTCAATAATAAAACTAATACCATTAGCTTTATAATAAACTAATGGTATTAGTTTTTGCAAGCCCTATTTTTCGGTTATCGAATGATAAGCTGCTCGCGTCTTGGTCCAATTGACACGCTTGCTACCTTCACACCAGTCGCCGACTCAACAAAATAGACGTACTGCTTTGCCGCATCCGGCAAATCATCAAAATGGCGAATATGAGAAATATCACAGTTCCAGCCCGGCAATCGCTGCAGCACCGGTCTCGCAGAATCGAGCTTGGCTGTTACAGGGAAGGAATCCTTTATTATGGCTCCGTTCAGCTCATAAGAGACGCAAACCGGTATTTCCTTCAGGTAACCCAGCACGTCCAGATTCGTCAGCGCGAGCTCTGTTGCTCCCTGAAGCATGCAGCCATAGCGAGTAGCTACAGCATCAAACCAACCCATTCGACGCGGCCTTCCCGTCAATGCACCATATTCGCCGGCATCTCCCCCTCTGCGGCGCAGCTCATCCGCTTCATCGCCTTCAAGCTCGGTCACGAACGGCCCTGCCCCAACACAGCTGGAGTAAGCCTTAACTACCGCGATAATTCGTGTGATGGCGTAAGGCGGAAGCCCAGCGCCTACTGGAGCAAAGCCAGCGAGCGTTGAAGATGAAGTGGAATATGGATAAATACCATGGTCTGGATCACGCAGAGCGCCAAGCTGTCCTTCCAGCAATATATGTTCCCCATTTCGATAAGCCTCTTGCAGAAGCATGCTCGTATCTGCTGTGAAAGGCCGCAGCTTCTCTGCTATTTCAAGCAGCTCAGGCATAAGCTCTCTTGCAGCTATTGGTTGTCGGCCGTACCATTGCATAAGCAGTACATTTTTGGCTGCCAGCATATGCTCAAGCCGCTGCAATAAACGCGATTCATCATATAAATCCGCCACCTGAATACCGAGCTTCGCATACTTATCCGCATAAAAGGGAGCTATCCCTCGCTTGGTTGAACCAAATCCCCGCTCGCCAAGCCTTTCCTCTTCCAGCTCATCAAATAATCGATGAATGGGCAGTACGAGCTGAGCCCGTTCTGATATGCGAAGCTGCGGTTCGGGAACTCCGCGCGCCATCAGCTCTTCTCTCTCCCTCAGCAGCATCTCAGCATCCAATGCCGTTCCCGGTCCAATGACATTCATAACCGCTGGATCAAAAACACCTGATGGCAGCATATGCAGCGCAAATTTCCCATAGCTGTTAATAATGGTATGTCCTGCATTGCTGCCTCCTTGATATCTAACGACATATGAGGATTTTGCCGCTAACGCATCCGTTATTTTCCCCTTTCCCTCATCTCCCCAATTCGCTCCTACAATGGCTGTTACCGTCAAGCCAATCGCCTCCCTACTTGTGTTTACCTTATATTGTTTATTATAATAGCGGTTATTACATTAGAAAAATTGATATAACTAATACATGACATTAGGTGAGGTAATATCTATGCTTATTAATATGGAATGGTATCGTGTATTTTATTGGACTGCCAGAACAGGCAGTCTCTCGCGAGCAGCTGAGCAGCTTTATATTACACAGCCCGCTGTCACTCATACGATTAAGCAATTAGAGGCTAAACTAGGGGGACAGCTGTTTTTTCGCATGGCAAAAGGGGTCAAGCTCACTGCAGAGGGTGAAGTGCTTTACCACTATATCGAGCAGGCTTACAGCTTCATGGAGACAGGCGAGCGAATGATCGCGGAAATGCATGAATTACAGGCGGGGGAAATACGGATCGGTGCTAGCGATACGCTGTGTAAACATTATTTAATGCCCTATTTAGAGCAATACCACATTGACCATCCTTCAATTCGCATACATATCACTAATCGGACATCACTAGAAACGATAGCGCTGCTAAAGGAGGGCAAAATCGACTTCGGTATTGTCCATTTGCCCGCGGCAGACAAAGGACTTGAAATTCGTGAGAGCCTGACTCTGCAGGATTGCCTTGTAGGCGGGGCATCTTATGCTTTGCTCGCTGATGCTCCATTGGAGCTGGCACAATTAATCGAGCATCCGCTTCTATTGTTGGAGCAAGGAACCAGTACACGACGTTTCTTGGACGATTATGCCGATCAGAACGGTGTCAGCTTCTCACCCGAACTTGAGCTCGGCAGTATCGATCTGATAGCGCAATTTGCGAGAAGCGGCTTCGGTCTAGCCATCATCACTCGTCAATATATTGCGAATGAGTTAGCGGCAGGCGAGCTTATCGAAATTCCGCTTCATCCGCCGATTCCACCACGAAGCATCGGCATAGCCTCGCTGCGCGGCGTTCCTTTATCCTCAGCAGCGAAGCGGCTGCTTGAGATGCTGCCTTAGCAAGCATTAGTCCTTATTGGAGTATAATAATGATGTTACCCTATAGATACTGGAACATTAGTTGGTATTTCTTCGTTATATGTAACTGGGGGAAAACCTCTATTCCCTCGATGCTTAGCCATAGGAAAGGTGTGTTTGGTTTTGTTCAAGCTTAAGGAAGTGTCTAAATCTATTAAAATTACCCTTATAGCTGTAATCATCCTCGTATTCTCGTTAAGCGCTGCGTCCGTTCTCTATTATGGAGATTATTTCTTATTAGGTTCCTACGAGAAGCTGAATAATGACGACGTTAAATATGTAAACAGTGCCCAAATATTATTGAATAAGCATACGCTCGCATATAACAGCGGGAAATCGCCTTCAGCCTTCATTATGCCAGGCATGCCTTTCGTATTGTCCGGTTTAATGCTTATATTCGGACAAGGAGATGGTGCAGTCATTGCGTTCAGGCTGCTGCAGGCTGCATTGCAAGCTTTTTCGATCTATCTCATTTTTGTTTTGGCTCATTCGTTATTTAATAGCCGAACGGCGATAATAGCTTCAATTGCTGCTGCACTTTATTTGCCCGATTATTTCTCTTCAGGCGTTATTTTATCCGAAACGATATTTAGAACCCTATTTATTGCTTTAATCTGCTTCAGCCTGCTGGCCTTGAAGAGTAACCAGACGAAGCATTATATCATTGCGGCGGTTCTAGTGGGACTAGCCTGCTATTTCAAGCCGCATACAATCCTTTTCCCCGTCGTATGGTTTATCGTTTGGCTGGTGAATAAAATTTCATGGAAATCGATCGTTAAATATACCGTTATTGTCTCGATCACCTTAGTTCTGCTTCTATGCCCGTGGTGGATCCGCAATTATGTGGCCTTCGATTCATTTATTCCGTTTACGAAATCTGCTGGAAATCCCATGCTGCTTGGGGCGCTCGTTAATAATGAAGCTCCGTCTCAAGCCTTCTTCCATGCTCATCCTGAATACACAGGCGACAGAAGCAGCTTATTCGTAGGCTCCGATGATGATATGGCGGAAACTGCCCAAAAAATTATTAAATTCGGTTTCACGGAGGAGCCGATGAAATACTTAAAGTGGTATACCATCGATAAGCTGAAGGGGTTATATTACGGGCCTTATTATTGGAAAACGGTGTTTGGTATAAGCGGCATAAGCGTAGGCATCTATCATAGCTTAATTCTAATTTTCGGCTCGATCGGTTTGCTCCTCATGCTAATCCAAGCTTTAAGACGAAGGAACACGCCGTATTTGTTGCTGCTGCTCACATTCGCTTATTTCACAGTCATATACGTTCCATTCGTCGCTTTCTCCAGATATGGCTATCCTAATGTTTTTATTATTGCTATCGCTGCCGCCTTTGCGATAAATCAACTCATGAGCCTCAGAAAAAAAACATAAGCGGTATTCACTTTCATCCATACGCAAAAGAGGCACCCAGCTCAACTCCTGGTGCCTCTTTTTTCTTTTTGCTTATTGATTGGCTTACTCCTTAACAGAGCCCATAACTAAACCTTTGACGAAAAACTTTTGGAGGAATGGATAAACGAGCAGTATAGGGAGCGCACCGATAAAGATTTGAGCTGACTTTACCGTTTTCTGTGAAATGAGCGCTAAATCGGCAGGATTCATGCTCATCGAGCTCATATCACGCTGAATAATTACGGTTTGAAGGAAAGTAGCCAGCGGATATTGTTTTGGATTGCCGATATACAGAAGTCCATCAAACCATGAGTTCCAGTGAAAGACCATGCTGAACAAAGCGAGTGTCGCAATTGCCGGCAATGAAACCGGCAGGTAGATGCTGAATAGCGTACGGAAATGGCCGGCTCCGTCAATAAGCGCCGCCTCCTCCAGCTCCTTCGGAACACCGCGGAAGAAGTTGAGCATTAGAATGGTCAAGAAGACGTTAACTGCCCCCGGAAGCACCAACACCCAGAAATTGTCCATTAGGCCAATCTTCTGAATGACCATATAGAACGGCACTAGTCCGCCATTAAACAGCATCGTGAATACAAACATCCAGGCGTATATATTTCTGCCGCGGAATGCGGAGTTCTCTTTGGATAACGGATAAGCTGCCAAGAAAGCTAGAAACAAAGTCAACAGCGTTCCAATCACCGTTCTCTCTACAGCGATCCACATCGAATTTAAAAAAATCGGATTGTTCGTCGTTTTCTTATAAGCATCCAGTGTGAAATTAACCGGCCATAAACCGACGATGTTGGCATCTGCTGCTGCCTTGGCACTGAGCGATACCGCAAACACATGCAGCAAAGGGATCACGCAGAGCAGAGATAGAACAATCAATAAGATCGTATTGAAAGTGTTGAATACGCGATAAGCGGGTGATTTATGATACATCTCGTATGGCCTCCTCTATTAAAAAATTCTGTAATTAGCGAGTTTATAAGCAAGACGATAAGATATGACGACAAGAACAAAGCTGATTACCGATTTAAATAATCCGATAGCGGTACCAAAGCCCATTTCGCCGTTTAGAATAGCTGTACGATATACAAAAGTATCAATAATATCGCCCTTCGCGTATACAAGAGGATTGTATAGGTTGAAAATCTGATCGAAGCCTGCATTAAGCACATTGCCCAGCGCAAGCGTACCCACTACAATCGCTATCGGAATCATAGATGGAACCGTAATATGGAGCGTCTGCTTCCAGCGGCTTGCGCCATCTACCTCGGCTGCCTCATACAAGGATGGATTGATGTTAGCTAGTGCTGCAAGAAACACTACTGTGCCAAAGCCGAATTCTTTCCATACGTCAGAGAGGATAACGGTGAAGCGGAACCAGTTTCCATTGCCTAAGAAGAAAATCGGGTCTATACCAAATAGTCCTGTTAACAAACGGTTTACTAGCCCACCTTCTGTTGACAGAAGATCGGTTAAAATTCCGCCCAAAATAACCCAAGATAAAAAATGCGGCAAATAAACAAGCGTTTGTACAAAACGTTTCACAAGCTGCTTTCTAATTTCATTCAGAAGAATTGCAAATACGAATGGGGCAAACAGGTTGAGAATCATTTTGAATACAGCGATGATGACCGTATTCCAAATGACCTGCAAGCTGTCTTCTCTCTCGAACAAATAACGGAATTGATCAAGTCCAACCCATTCTGAGCCTGTCAGACCGAGCCAGGGTTTATAATTCTGGAAAGCCATTACAAGCCCACCCATCGGCAAATAGGCGAAAATAAGTAGAAATGCGAGGGACGGAAGCACCATGATATGAAATGGCCATTGTTTTATGAGGTAATAAAACAGCGGTTTTCCTTTTGGTTTGACAACAGGTATCGTTATGTCGTCATGTTGAAGCGTTTGCTGCTGTGACATGTTTGTTCCTCCCGCTGGATGAAATGTAGAACGCAATCAGCCTGTCAGCATGCACATATGCACCGCGTTCCTTATATAAAAATTATATCAGCGCCGTAAAATTCGAAGTAGCTAACAAACCCAACATTAATGGCACAAATGCAACCACTTTTACAGTAAAACATACTTAATTAGCTAAGCGTTTATTCTCTCGTCTTAGCAATCTTTTATCACGCAAAAAAATACGGCCCCCTTAGGGACCGCATTCCTCTAACCAGCTTATTTCGCTACGCTTGAATACCATTCATTAACTTCTTTCGTAATATCATCGCCGCCGGAAGATTTCCAGCTCTTCACGAAGTCATCGAATGAATCAGCCGGCTTCGCGCCATAAATGATTTCATTAAACGTTTGAGCCTCAATTTTCTTCAAATAATCCATGCGTGATTTCATCGTTTTGGTCGTAGGGCCTACAAACATATCCTTCTTGGAAATTGCCTCTTGCTCCATTACTACCGTTGCAGCAAGTGCTGTTTCCGGACCGTACTGAGCAACGACCTCTTTCTCACGGTAGGTTTTCGCTTCATTGCCAGCTGCTAGGTTAAGCAATGCTTTGAATTGTGCATCTGGAATACGAGCGCCGTCGCGTACAATGAAGTAGCGAAGAGGAGCTGTAATTGCGCCGCCAGGAACATCATCCAGATACAGCGGCTTGCCGTTAGCATCAAGCGCATAATCATAGCCTTCGAAAGCGCCTAGCTCAAACGGGCTTCCATCTTGCGGATCAGCTAGGTTGTCAAACAAATAGTTCTCGTATGTGAAAAATGCTTCTGGGTTTTTCATATTTTTATTAAGAAGAATAACGCCGTTTACAAATTGCGTACCGTGACGCATGGCTGTACCGTCTTCACCAGTTGGAATAGCGTAAGGCTTCCATACTGCGCCTTCAACGTTTTTGGCTGTATCAAGCAGCGGCCAACCGCTCATCCAGTATGGACCTGGGATAATGCCCGCTGTTCCAGCTACAGCCGGTTCAGAGGTTTTGTTCTCATCCCATAGAGCTGCTTCACTAGGAATATAGCCTTTGTCACGCCATTCCTTCAGCTTCACTAAGCCTTGCTTCATGCCGGCATTCGTGGAGCCGTATTCCAGTGTTCCATCCGCTGCTACATTCCATTGTGCAGGCAGTGTGCCGTAAGCGCCGAATACCCAAGATGGGTCGCCCATCCAAGTATTCATTGACGTTTTGAAGCCTATGCTGAGCGGTGTTACTTTATCCGGTGTCAGCCCTTGCGGATTTTTGTTTTTGAAAGCATCCATTAGAACCTCAAGCTCAGCCAATGTTTTTGGAGCCTTCATGTCAAGCTTATCCAGCCAGTCCTGACGAATCCAAAGCAAGTAATCATTGTTGTATGCGTAATCCAGAAGCGGAATTCCCATACGCTTGCCATCATTCATATAAGAGTTCCATACGGCAGGATCTAGATTCATCGCTGCTTTCCATTTCTCGCCTGCGTATTTGTCGAACAATGCGCCTGCATCCTGGAACATGCCTGAATCGATTAAATCCTGAGCAAGCAGCTTATCATTAACAACTACAATATCCGGCATTTTTTGTCCGGAGGACATAGCTAGACGCATTTTGGTTGCAAATGCTCCATTGGTATCTGTAACAGACCAAAGCGAATCGACTTTTATGCCCAAAGTGTCAAGTGCCCATCTGGTTGCAACGTTGTTCTCAATCGTTTCTCCCTCGCGGAAGGTAAGTGCTGGATCTACTCCCCATGCAGTGGAGATGGTTACCGGTGGATCGTATTTATCTTTGTAAGGGTTTTCTTCTTTGGTCGCAGCAGGTTTGCTGTTGTCCGGCTTATTAGACGGTTCTGCCTTATTGCCGCTATTCGAGCAGCCAATGATAGCCGATACGATTAGAAGCATACAAAGCGTAAACGTGAACCGTTTTTTCGTTTTTGTATTCATTGTAATCCCCCTCATGATTATGTTCTACATGTTCAATTATAGGCTCAGCCATGTCTCCAGCCTATGACACAATCCGAACATATCAGCACCTTTTGCAACCACTTTACTGCTCCCGGAACTCTTGAGGTGTCATGCCATAATACTTTTTGAACGTTTTGCTAAAATATTGCGGGTTCTGATAGCCTAGCTCGCTCGTTATTTCATATATTTTTTTGTTCGAGTTTTTGAGCAAATAAAGCGCACGCTCCATCTTCATGCCGATAATCCATTCACTTAAGCTTTCGCCTGTTTCCGCTTTAAACACTTTAGAGAGATAAACAGGATGCAGAAACACACGATCTGCAATCGTCTTTACTGTCGTATCCAGACTCAGATTATTAGCTACGATTTCCTGCACCTGCTTGACGATAAAGCTTTTGGCGCTTTCCTCTTTCACCGAAAGCTCGCTTTGCAGCTTATTCAGTACGCCAATGGACCAATCCTCTAAACGTTCCGGTGATAGCACAACCGTCTGATCCATAATGAAATCGATGCCCAGCTCATTGATTTGCGATACGTATTGTCCCTGTCTATGCGCGATATACATGAAGGCGTTCGTCAGTGCCAAGTACACCTCGTACAAATGCTCTCTCGAATATCTCGTATTTTTCAAATCGGCAAACACATCTCTGATCTTATGCTCCACAGCATCCCATCGCTTCGACTCTAGCAGCGTAATAATAGTAGGCGGCTTATACAAGGTTTCCATCGATTTGACAAAGCTGTTATCCTTACTGGTTCGATCCTCCAAATAATGTATAGAATGCTGTTCTTCATTCGCAATCATGAACATCGTGCCTAAACCTGAACGATAGGCTGTCGGAATAGCATTCGGGAACTCAAACCAATCCGTTACGACAATCGAAATATCGCCTTTCAGATAATTACTAACGTTCGCGCGGAGCTTCTTCGCTGCTTCAGCCAGATTGGCTTTGCGCGAGCTGCGGCCTTCCGAGCTATAATCTGTTTTCTCGATCGCTTCCAGCTTAGGCTGTGCCATAATGAGCAAATATTCATGCGGCGCTTTGCAATGCCATACGTGGAAATGGTTAGCAAATGATTCTTCTGCAATATTGCCTACCGCAAATTCCATAAGTGTAGCTGAGCTATAGTCCAGATGAGAGAATTGCTTGCCAAGCTGAACGAGCATCATGACCGTAGGGCGTTCAATCGCAAGAGGAATTTCATATTGAGACAGCTTCTCTTTGATCGTCTTTGGCGAGAGCTGCCTGCCTAGCACCAAGTCGACCATAAAATTTGCACGAAGCACCTTGAAATCAGATTTGCGATCATACAGCAGCTGCTGATATTTTTCCGACTGCTCCCATTCATCCTTCAGCGCTTCAATCGCCCCTGATACTGTTTTCACAAATTCATCGTCATTGACCGGTTTCAAAATATAATCGAATGCTTGCAGCTGAACCGCTTTTTTCGCGTATTGAAAGTCGGAATGCCCCGTTAACAGAATGCACTTGATGTGAGGCCAGCGCTGTCCAATCTCCTGAAGCAGCTCGAGTCCATTCATTTCCGGCATCGCAATATCCGTTACGACAATATCAATGGCGTTTTCTTCGAGAAGCTCCAAAGCTTCGAAAGCGGAAGCGGCTTGGTATACGCTCTTAACACCAATCGACATCCACGGAATCGTCTTCTCCAGGCTTCCCGTTACATAAGATTCATCATCAATCAGCAATACCTCAATCATATGAACTCCCCTTTCCTTTCTAGGCTGGCAACCAAGTGATGGTGACCTTCAGGCCACCAAGCGGCGAAGACGAGAAGCTTACCCCTGCGGAGCCGCGGAAGCGTAAATGCATACGCTGATGCACGTTCCACAGCCCGCAGCCCATATGCTCATCCATGTGATTTTGCATTTTGTGCTGCAGAACTAGAATATCTTCGGCGCTCATCCCCTTGCCGTCATCCTCCACCACTAGGCTGGCTTCATCCTCATTCCAATGTCCTGTAATTTGAATATTGGAGGCGTCGGACCATGCCTCAATGCCATGAATTACCGCATTCTCAACGAGCGGCTGGAGCATAAGCGGCGGGATTTCGAGATGGAGCATATCCGAAGGCAGGTCAATCGTATAATTCAGCCTCGGCATGCGCATGTTCTGAATTTCCAAATAACTAGTTACAAAATTGATTTCCTCGGACAAAGCAACAAGATCACGTTCCTGACGTGTCGTGTAACGGTAATAGTTCGATAAATGATGCGACATCGCAACGACCGCTTCGTTTTTTTCGAGCTTCGCCATACTGGAAATGAAAGAAAAGCAGTTATAGAAAAAGTGCGGATTAATTTGCGATTGCAGCTGCTTTAACCGGGCCTCTCGCACATGAATTTTTTCCAAATAAACGGTTTCGAACAGCTCCTGTATTTGGGCGACCATGAGATTAAAGCGTGTATAAAGAAATCCGAACTCGCTTCTGCCGCGAGGCTTCATGCGGACCGAATAATCACCGTTCTTCAGCTTCTGGAATCCAATAACCAGACGTTTGATAGGCACTTGAACCTGCGCATATAACAAGTAAGCTGCAGTACAGCATAACAATAGCAGACAGGCAATCGAGACATAAAATAACTGATTCGTTTTTTGAATAGGCCTTATAATTTCTGAAATCGGTATATAATCTATCAAATACCAGCCAATGGTTTCGGATTTCACAATATTAACTAAATACTTCTCTTCTCCCAGCTCTATCGTACGACTTTCCATATCCTGCAGCGGCCCTTGTTTAAGCAGATTGATGACATTAGTCGTTCGTTCAATATCTGCCGAGCGGTTATAGATAACGCCAACACCCTCCATATAATAGAAAGGCTCTCTGCGGCTGCCGCTTTTGAACTTGTCCAGCATATCTTTAATGTTCGAGCTGTCGAACTGCACTTCAATAATCAGATTGGAGCCGCTAGGGTCCAAATAGCTGGAGTAGGGTGTTACCGCATAACGCGAGAAGACGAATTGTCCCGTACTGCCATCTCCGACCGTTTTCACCTGCCAGCCCGGCTTTAACCTCTTTTTCAAATCCGCGTCGTCATAATGCACAACATCATGATCGGATATGTCCCTATGAAGAATAGGAGAATAAATATGCAGGCTGCTGCGCCAGTTCGATGAATTTTCTTGAATAGCGAGCTTCGTTTGTATTCTTTTGATGAGAGTAATCATACTCAGATTCAACTCATCCATTTCCGTGAATATATCTCGAAGGGATGAAATATCGGGGTCCTGTATAAGCAAATCAGGCCAGAGGGCCATGGAATCAATGCTCGTATTGATTTGGCTTTGGAAAAAAACGAGCTGGTTCGTATTCGATTTATTAAGCTCCTCACCGAGGACGTCGGTGCTGGTTTTATTGGAATAGAAATAAAGAAGCATTATTGGGGTCAGCATAATGACGATCAGCGCGACGATTTTAGTAAATAAATTGATTTTGGGCATAATGGCTTCGCACCTCTGCAGGATGTCATTGAGGCGACTGCATCAATCGCTTATCGCCCTCTTCACCATACTTGGACATTCCGTTCATTTCAACCTATAATATTGAAATCTATGCAATGTTTTTATAACCATTTGCAGCTGATGCTCACTTTATTTACATCCATAAACCAAAAAAACCGAAATTTCGGTATTTACTCCGAAACGCCAGTTCTTATGGTTTGCTGAATCTAGTTAAAGGATTGATATAAAGCGGAAGTATAATAAGGAATAGGCTCAATGCGATGGAAGATAGCTATTTCCACACCTTCAAACCGTTCCACTAAAGCTTGATTAACGAAGGTATGAACAGTGCCTTTGCGCAGCGGTGTGATCGATAGATGGAGCTGCTTATTTTCTAAATCATCTTTAAATTGCTTCAATCCGATAGGCCAAGCTTCTCCATAATGTATATGATCTGTCAGCAGTCGATTATCCAAGTAAGCGCCGGCAACATCCCCGTCGTACTCTACCTGGAGGAATACATCCGAAACATAACTAGGCCAGTTCATATCTATCTCAACGAGTGCACTTCTCTCTAGCGGTTTTTGGACGGTAAAGGAAGGCTCATACATCGGAACATCCAGCTTGAATGTATGGAATAGTCCCTCTTGCTGACTGCTGGCCTGTCCTTCGCTTGCAAGCCATCCATTCTCCGGTAACGGAGGACACACCGACACGCTCCAACTGGCATTTCCTTCCGAGGTGGTTACAAGACGCTCATCCTTCACATAGAGCCGGCTGTCACTAATAAACAGTCTATCCTCGCCCCAAATATGGAACTTATAAGCGGATAGAGCCTCATCCCTTGAGAGGACGAGTACTTGTACACGCTCGCCGTTCGTAAGCATCAGCGTGAATGCATGCTGCTTGCCAACTAAGGGATGAACAACAATAACCTCCTCTTCCATCGTAACCTCTGCTGATTCAATCGATACAGCCGCAACCGTCGAACGGCAAAATACAAGCTCAGGCTCAAGCGCTTGCTGTGCATAAAATACAAGAAGCGATTGTCCATTCACCTTCAGCTTAGTCAGCGGCTGAACCGTGGCAGTCACGATAAACGCACCTGCAAGCTCTAGATTATAGGGAAGAACCGCACTCACATTCTTCTTCAACGTGAGCGTGCCCTTATGTGGAAATACGACCTTTCCTTTCGCCGTATCCAGCTCAATGCGTACGCCTTCGCGATCAGGCAAGTCAATATGATCCTGGAAGTTGTTCAGGAACAGGAAGCCGGAGCCATCCTTCTGACGGACGCACCAGCGCAGCGATTCCGTATCCTCTGGATGAATGTCCGACTGTCCTACTGGCAGCACTGTTCCCATCGGAGCCAGTATGGATCCGAAAGCGTCCATAAACATGGATAGGGAACGAATGCGGTCATAAGATTCCCCTACGCGGCCAAATTCTCCAAGCGGCGATTGATAGTCGTAAGTCATTTTAGGCAGTCCATATTCATTAAGAAACCCGTGCTTGCCCTCCGGGTTAGAGCCGCCATGATACATATAGTAGCCGAGCAAATTACTTCCGCTTGCCAGCTTGACGAGCGTCATCGCCTCCACGCTCTCCGGGCTTACGTTAGGGCGGGCTGTATAGCTGACCTGCATTCCGCCTGCCATTTCACAATAAGCAACCGGATATTCCAGCGTGTCGTAATGGACAGCCTCAGATGGCTTAACATGCAGATCACGGTAAATATACTCTCCGCTTGGCGGCTGATTCGGAATCCATGGCGTATATGCGTAGCCGGCGAGCATTGGCAGCGTATCCGTCTCCGGAACAGCAGCTCCGCCCCAAGCAGTAGCTGTGAAGAACATCGGCGTAATGCCCGCTTCCTCCGCTAATCGCCGAAGTTCCGCCAGATGCTCGTTGCCCCCCTTGCCCGATGACATGAACACGCCTGCCTTATAGCCCCAAGAATCAAGCGGCGCACCGCAGTGCATGTATTCGTTCTCCAGCTGAACCGCGATAACCGGCCCTCCTTCTTCGAACAAGGAGCCTTTCACCTGCTTCGCGATTTGACGATAAAGGCGCTTCGCATAAAACAAATATTGCGCATCATTCGAGCGGATTTCAAGCGGCTTGCCGAAGACCCAATCCGGAATACCGCCGTTTCTGACCTCGCCATGGCAGAATGGCCCGATGCGAAGCACGAGCGGCAGCTCATGCTTCGCGCAAAGGTCGACAAAGTGGCGCAGATTGCGATTTTCATTCCAATTAAAAAAACCTTCCTCTTCCTCATGATAATTCCAGAAAATATAGGTCGCGATCACATTTACACCGCCAGCCTTCATCTTAAGCAGCTCTTCCTCCCAGTGCAGATAAGAAAAGCGTGCGAAATGAAATTCGCCAACAACTGGAATAAACGGCTGCCCGTTGCGCAGCATATAGAAATTCGTAAAACCAAAGCTTTCGCCCTTCGGATTCGTGCCTTTGCTGCCGGATAGCTTGCCGGGCTTTATTTGTTTATTAGGGCCATCCAGCTTAAGCGAATAAGTAGTCATAAGTACAATTCCTCCTATAAAAATAGCGGTTAATTGTTATATTTGTAAGCTAACATAGCTGGCAGCGCATTCCCTACGAAATCAAACAGCGTCGTATTATCAACCACGTTCGGAGCATCCTTCTGCCAGCCTACTCCAGGCACATAGATCATAATGGGGTCCCAATAAAGAATGCCTATACATCTTCCGTCTGCAACCTGCTTAATGCCGTTCATTAAAGAATACATGAAATCGCGCTGGCCTTCAGGCGTGCTCTCGTATGGCTCCGGTCCGTTGTTTTCGAGCTGCCCTCTCATACCTGCCCCAGTAGTGCTGCACCAGTTAAAGCCTGTTTCCATCAACAAAATATCCTTATTGAAACGTCTGACAAGCTTATCGCAGAATGCGACAAGCTGCTGAACCGAAGCCTGCGTCCAGAACGGATAGTAGGAAGGACCGATAATATCATAAGGCACGCCATATCGCTCGCAATTGCCGAAAAACTGCTCGTACTTCTCATCTTCAGTCGCACCGTCTAAATGAATGACGACTTTGCTGGATTCGGACACTTCCTTCACAGCTTGATAGCCTGCCTTCAGCAGCTCCGCCAGCTGCGGCCAATTGGCAATCGCTCCGTCGGGATAACATATGCCGCCTTGAATTTCGTTGCCTAGTGACACATACTCAGGTATAGTGCCCTGCTTGATCAAACGCTGCATGAATGAACGAGTATATTGATACAAGGCTTCCTTCAGCTCATCGAAGGGCAGGCCTTCCCAGGCATGCGGCTTATGCTGCGCCAAGCCATTCGTCCAGTAATCGCTGTAATGGAACGAGAACTGAATCTGGAAGCCTAAATCCTTGGCACGTTTGACCAAAGCAAGTGTTCTCTCTTCATTCTGATAGCCTCTTTCATCCAACTGATTGGAAGGCCAATAGCTCGGATTTCCGGGGTCATTATAGAGACGTATTCGGACGATGTTATGCCCGTAATCCTTCAGTATTTCAAGCCCGTCTTTCAGCTTGTGATTATCCCGATAAATGCCCCCGTTTTCCTCGACCCGAGGCATTTCGGAAATATCTCCGCCCTTCAGCAGCTCATAGGCTTGATCGCTCTTCACAAGCTCAAACGATTCGATTTTACACCAATTTCCGCCGTTTGCTTCAGTTAAAAGCCCGATCGTGCATTGTCCATCCTTAACCTCTAAACCTCGAATAACAACAGAAATCCAATCCAAGGAAACCGGCAAGCTGGTCATTCGAACGTCTTCATTACCAGTGCCCGCATAAATATAACATTTTTGCTGCCCGCCGCTATTTTGCGACAATGCCGTTAACGTATAAAAGCCATTCTCCAGCTGCTCAATCGTCCTTGACACATTTAAGCGATAGGAAACGGTATTTTGAACCATAAGATATTCAGAAGAGGTTTGTTCAGCCTGCTGGATACTCGCAGACGACTGATCTCCATCAGCATGCAAGCCCCAGTCATCCAGTCTGTTTCCTTTAAACGATATGTGCACGATATACCTCCAAAATATATAATAGTCGTATTCTATGCTAGCGTATCAAATGACCGTGAGCGGATACAGGGTATATTCACAACATATTGGTTGCTAATCAAACCAAGTTTATTCCAGTTCCATCATTGGCTTCCCCCGCTTAAGACGCAAAAAAAACCCTCGCCTTAGCGAAGGGGTTCTTTTGCGTCTTATTGGCCTAACAATATTTTTGCATACGGAGAATCAATAGGCATCATAATGACAGGCTCGTTTTGCAATGTCGTTTTGTAGCTCTCTAATGTACGATAGAAATTATAGAACTGCGGATCGCTGCCATAGGCTTGGTTATAGATTTTTGCAGCTTCGCGCTCACCTTCAGCAATAATTTTTTTCGCATCCGCTTGTGCCTGAGCAATGAGCTCAGTGGCTGTGCGATCGGCTTTGGATGTGATCTTACGAGAAGCCTCATCACCCTCAGATAAATAGCGGGCCGCAATGGATTGGCGATCCGATATCATCCGATTATAAACGCTTTGCTTGTTTGAATCCGGCAAATCGGTACGCTTAATCCGAACATCAATAACTTCAATCCCATAGTTGTCTCTTGTTAATGCAGTAATTACATCTCTCGTGATTTCATCATTAATATTGCCTCGCGCCGTATTTTCACTAATAATGTTATCGTAATTCACTTCCGAAAGCTTGCGTCGAACAGAGTTGTAGACCGCTTCATCTATACGCTGAATTCCGCCGCTGACCGTTTGGACCGTTCTCAAAAATTGCGAAGCATTTGTAATCCGCCATACGGTGTAATTATCAACAACAATAGGCTTCTGATCTTTCGTAAGGATAGTAGTCGGGCTGCTCTCGTACGTCATTTGATATTTTGGAAGCGCCGATACGTTCTCAATAAACGGTATTTTAAATTTCAAGCCAGGCTCTGGAACGGCTCTCATCGCTTCGCCGAATCGGAGCACGACCTTGTACTCGCCTTCCTTCACGATATACATGGAGCCTGAACCCAAAATAACGACTAATAAGACCACAATAAGGGTTATCCATTGGTTTCTCTTCATTGTGAATTACCTCCTTGCGGAGCATCTGCTGCAGGCGGTGTAGTCGTGCTGCTCGATCCGCTGCTGCGCAAAAGCTCATTTAACGGCAAATAGTTAACCGTATCGCTGTTCGAATTCGTAATAAAAATTTTCGCATTCGGCAATATTTTTTCCAGCGTCTCCAGCACCAAACGACTTTGTGTGACATTAGGATTATTTTTGTATTCGCCGAATATCGCATTAAACTTGGCAACGTCGCCTTCTGCATTCAGAATCCGTGACTTTTTCTCGCCCTCCGCATTTTCGAGCAAAGCCTGTGCCTCACCGCGAGCCTTCGGAATGCGATCATTCTCATATTTTGCCGCATTATTAATTTTCGTATTTTTCTCTTCCCTTGCATTCGTAACTTCACGGAAGGCTTCGGCAACCTGTCCGCTTGGCGGTTCAATATCCTGGAACTTAATATCTATAATTTGAATGCCTGTATTGTATTTGGTCTGCAGCTCAATCAGCTTCTCGCGCACCTTGTCTTGAATAACCGTCTTACCATCTGTAATGGCATAATCCAGCTTCTCTGAACCAATAACAGCACGAATGGAAGAACTGGCCGCATTGCGCAGAAACTGCTCCGGATCGGAAATATTATATAAGTAATTGTGAATATTGCTTATTTTCCACTGGACGACTGCATCTGCCGATACGATGTTCTCGTCGCCCGTAATCATCATCGCTTCATCATCAACCGGAGTCACTTGATTGCCTTCTTGGCGATAACCGATATGAATCCGCTGCGTTAGCTCCGCCGGAACGGTGACCGTTTGTTGTATCGGATACGGCCATTTAAAGTGCAGTCCTGCTGAGCTTTCCCCTGTATACTTGCCAAACGTTAGAATTGCTGCTCTCTCTTGCTCCTGTACCGTATAAAATGATGTTGATCCCAGAAAAATGATAATGACTGCCGCAACGATACCAATAACGATTTTCCTTACCGTACTTGGACTAAGCTCAGGCGGCCTGCGACCGCTCATGCTATGGTTCTGCCCCGGGTTCTGGTTTTGATCCATGAAGCTCACTGACATCTCTCCCCTTTTATTTTAAATTTATCCTTACGTTTATTACGCAGCAGATCGCTTATGGTCACATTTTTTTCGTAAAAAAAGCTATTTTCGGCTTATTTCTGTCTTTTCAAGCCAAGTACATTACTCTACATAGAAAAAACGACTACTAGCTAGCTATAAGTTCATTAATCTATTATTATCTTATTCCGATATTTATTAAGATGTAATAGGATCAGACGATGCACAATTAAGAACCCTCAATTGTGACATTGGGGGTTCTTAAACAAGCGATTATGGATTAACCATTTACTCTGACTTTCCAGCCTTCAGCATTTCTCCGATGGCTCCAATGCTTCCTAGCGTCTCAACCGCTCTTGTCGGAATAAATATTTTATTAGCAGGGCCTTTCGATATTTCTGACAGCGCTTCTAGCGAACGGTATGTGAGTATATGCTCATCCAAACCAGCGGAGCGAATCAGCTCAATCCGGTTTTTCTCTGCTTCCGCAATGGCTTGAATGGCCTTTGCTTCGCCTTGTGCTTCAAGCTCCTTGGCATGACGCAAACCTTCCGCCTGCCGAATACGCGCCTCCTTGTCCCCCTCTGCCTTCAGGATTTTACTTTGCTTATCGCCCTCTGCTCGCAGAATCATATCCTGCTTGGCTGCTTCTGCATCGAGGACCATTGCCCTTTTGCTCCGTTCGGCCTTCATCTGCTTATCCATCGCATCCTGAATATCAATCGGCGGCTGAATATCGATGACCTCAACCCGTTCAATCCGCACGCCCCATTTCTCAGTCGCCTCATCTAGCGCAATCCGAATATCGGACGATATTTTCTCACGGCCGGAAAGTGTCTCGTCCAGCTCCATTTTACCAATAATCTGTCTCATAGTGGCTGTACTGATATTGCGAACGCCATATACATAATCCGAAATGCCGTATGTAGCTTGCTCCGGACCCGTCACCTGGTAAAATATGATCGTGTCAATCTTCACTTGTACATTGTCCTTCGTAATAACCGTCTGCGGCGGGACATTAGCTTGCTGTATGCGCAAATCATGGTATGTTCTGACGTGATCAATTATCGGAATTAGGATATTAACGCCAGGCTTTAGAAGCCGATGGAATTTCCCCAGCCGCTCAACAACTCCATTCCTTTGCTGAGGCACGATTTTGATCGATAATGCAATAAACACAACAACCAATACTAATAAAATAATAACGATTATAATACCCATTAATTTGAACCTCCCCATTTCTCAACTTTAAGTACTGCACTCCCTCGGCTAACGACTCTTATCGACTCGCCCTTCACGATCTGGTCTTCTGCAATCGCGCTCCAGGTTTCATTACCGACCTTGACGATTCCCGCGACCTCCGATGCAATATCTTCAAGCACAACCCCTTGCTTGCCTATTAACTCGTCCAGGGCATCCTTATAGACATTAGAAGAATGAATCCTGCGGGTAAGATTTCTAGTGAATAAGGTCAGAATTAGAGCGACTGCGCAGCCAACTACCACCTCCAGCACAATTGCGTCTGGCCAAATCATATCGATAAAGGCCGCTGCCAATGCGCCAATACCGAGCCAGAGTAAATAAAACGTAAGCGTAAGCATTTCGACGACTATTAATATGCCGGCGAGGATAAGCCAAATTATCCATAAGTCCATTCGCTTCCCTCCTCTCTTCATTAATGTATTCGTTAACACTCATCCTAATGATAAGAAAACACTTGCCAAATCTATGCAAATATATGTAGAATCTACAAGGGTCATATAGACAGCCTACATTTAATAGAGGAGCTAATCAATAATGAAAAATACTATTGGGGTCCATGAAAGGCCTCCTATGGGACAAAGCTTACTGCTAAGCTTTCAACATCTCTTTGCCATGTTCGGTTCAACGGTTCTTGTTCCGAACATACTCGGAGTTAATCCGGCGATATGCCTATTAATGAACGGTATAGGCACATTATTCTATCTATGGATTTGTAAAGGCAAAATTCCTGCTTATCTGGGTTCTAGCTTCGCTTTCCTTGCTCCTGCAGGCGCCGTAATTGGTGATCGTGCCGCAGGCGGCGGCAATTATGAAGCCGCTCTTGGCGGATTTATTGTTGCCGGTATTATTTTTACAGTCGTGGCTCTTATTATCCAAGCAGCAGGCACAGGCTGGATTAATGCTGTATTTCCGCCAGCGGCGATGGGCGCTATTGTTGCAATCATTGGGCTAGAGCTTATTCCAACAGCTGCAGGAATGGCTGGCTGGATTGCCGAGAAAGGCAAAGAAGCAACCTGGACACCTGATATAACAATTATTGCGCTTTCGACATTCACGTTAGCGGTAACCATACTCGGCTCCGTATTATTTCGCGGATTTATGCGTATCATTCCTATTCTATTCGGGATCATAGCAGGATATGTGCTCGCCTATTTCATGGGCTTTACCGATTTCAGCCATGTTGGCGTATCCGACTGGGTTCAGTCACCGGAGTTTACATTCCCTAAATTCCAATGGACTGCCATTATCGCGATAGCTCCAGCGGCGCTTGTCGTAATTGCCGAGCATATTGGCCATCTGGTCGTCACAGGTAATATTGTGGAGAAAGACCTTTCGAAAGACCCTGGTCTTCATCGCTCCTTGCTTGGTAACGGTATATCCACAATATTGTCCGGCTTCACGGGCTCTACGCCAAATACGACTTACGGTGAAAATATCGGCGTGCTTGCTATTACGAAGGTATACTCAACCTTCGTTATTGGAGGCGCTGCTGTAATTGCGATTATCCTTTCTTTCTCAGGAAAATTCTCATCACTAATATCAAGTATTCCAGTACCAGTAATGGGCGGTGTATCCCTGCTTCTTTTCGGTGTTATCGCTGCCTCCGGCTTCCGGATGCTCGTTGAATCCAAGGTTGATTACAGCAAACCAACCAATCTTTTCTTGACTACTATCGTTCTTGTTACCGGACTTAGCGGCGCAAAGCTTACTATCGGAGATTTCTCGCTCTCCGGTATGGCACTAGCAACGATTGTCGCCATCGTATTCAGCCTTCTATTCAAGCTGTTCGATGTATTCAAGATTTCCAATGACCATGAGGCTGCGGGTCATTAAATAACAAGATTAAGAGGCTCAACATCAATGTTGGGCCTCTTTTTTTGTTTTTTGGTGAGCATCCCTTTCACCCTCTTCATAGCATAGAGCAAAAGGAGTGAAACCGCATGGCCGATTATCGCATCATTGTAGATCTTTCTGATCGTCAGCTATATTTGCTGGATGGCAATACAGTCGTTAATGCCTACCCAGTCGGTATCGGAAGAATGGTTACCCAGACGCCTACCGGCGAATTTACGATTATTAATAAGCAGCCGAATCCCGGCGGACCTTTCGGCGCTTTCTGGATGGGACTTTCTAAGCCCCATTATGGCATTCATGGCACGAATGACCCTTCCTCCATCGGCAGAATCGTATCGCATGGCTGTATTCGTATGTACAACGAAGACGTTGTCTCCTTATCCCAAATCGTACCTTTAGGAACGCGTGTTACGATTCGAACATAGAAGCAAACGGTTCAATTTCACTTGAAAGGGGTAATATACATAGGAAACCGGAATACGAAGGGAGCTGCTGAATATGGATAATAAACAACTCGAAAACATAATCTCGCAGGCATTGGACCGCCATAAGTACGGCTCCTTAGCTACAGTAGAGCAGAATAAGCCGAAAGCCCGTTATATGGCGATTTTTCATGACGGACTCAAGATCCATCTTGCGACTGATCGCAAGACGCACAAGGTCGAAGAGCTGCGGCAAAATCCAAATGCTTATTTGCTGATTGGGTTTGAAGGTACGGGACCAAAGGAGTTAATTGAGATCGAAGGAACGGCTGCTATAACCAAAAACGAGCATCTGCGCAAAAGCTTATGGAATGACGAGATGAAGCAATGGTTTGACGGACCTGATGATCCCGATTACATCATACTCGATATCACTCCATCACGAATTGTATATGCGGGAAAAGATAAGGAACGGCATGTGTGGGAAGGATAAGCTGAATCTCGTTTTTCACCTATAAGGAAAAAAGAGCGGATCGTCCTAGAAGATGGTGTCCAAAGAGCATGAAGTTCGCTGGAGAGATAGCTCACTTCAAACCCGAATTTTGGAAAACATGAAAAAAATAGCCGTACAGAGTCTATTCCTGTATGGCTATTTTTCTCTTTTGGTCTATGGTTGCTTCCTTCATCAGATTATGGGCAAGCGAAAGCCCCTACCTTCAGACTTACCTTAGGCAAGCTGCGAAGCAGGAAACATCGAAACCCCCGGTATCGGATTTCATATCCACTTTCCGTTGTGCATTTACTTTCTTAGTGAAAGACAAGCTTCTGTCCATTCGCGCATGTCCACGTAGTTTTCGTCATCGTATTGCCAATTGTCAAGATTACTGATTTCGGTTTGCCATTTCTTCGACTTTTCTTTATGATACGTGCTGTATTTGACCAGCGCCTCAATCTGTTCATTCTCTAAGTAAGCGTAATTTTCTTCACAGCCATATCCAGAATCTGCGATGATCGTTCCGGGTAGCTTTCCAACGGTTGGCATTCGCTTCGATCTTTGTTCCATCAACAAAGTAGTGCTCAAGCTTTACATACTTCTCCTCAGCCAACTTAATTACTCTACTTACAGCAGGTAAGCGGGAAATTCAACGCCATCCTTTTTTCATAGACGATTTATGAGATGGCTATAGGCTCATATAGGATCATTGAACGAGCAGTTACGGACATGAGATGCGTTATATGAGCGAATTAGCTGTAAAAGCAAAGTTTACGTACATGAGAGCCGTTATTTCCCTTGGATCGGGTCATAATTGGGACTTTTCGGGACAATAAGGGCTCTGAGGTCCGTAAGCAGCTCGAAAAAGTGGTTTTTGCAGTAAATAAAGCCTCCTGTGTCCATTAACTTTTGCAGACCAAATAAATAGAAGAGAGTGTCCCAAAAGCCTATGGCTTTTGGGACACTCTCTTTGTGGTGATCTGCTCTTTTACAATAAGCTTGATAGAAATCATAAAAAGCCTCTGCATATGTGCAAAGGCTTGAATGATAAGAATATGGTGGTACAATCATGGCCCACTATCTTAAGGGGTAGTATCCAATGGACGTGCAGGTTCAAATCCTGTCTACCGGGATTATGGCAAGTTTACATGGCAGATGATTAATTCCGAAACAACACGAGAATTATTAAAACAAACAATTCTGAACAGAATAAGCGATTACCCCCAGTATGCAGATAGGTCATGTCATAGCAAAACAGTATCTGCTATTCTTCTTCAAACAACCGTTCGCCTTTATGCAGCCTCCAGGCAATTTTAGCTGTATGCGGGAGTTCGCGCGCGGTTGGCGCGTGTGCGGCCAAGTATCGGGTGCAGGCTAACAGCATCGTTTCTTTGGCCTTATCCGCAAAAGAGCCTTCATACGCTTGCCAGCGGTCGTATTCGGCAACTGCTGCCTCATACATTTGGAAAGAATGGAATTCTGCATCCTCCCGCAACAGTGCATGCCCAAGCGTATTAAGAAGCTCCCCAGGCTCACCACCGCCATGAATGTAGTCCATCACCCATTGCGCGGCCGGTCCGACCTGCTGGCGCAGATCGAGCAAATCGAGCAGCTCCTGATGGTTGGCTGGCGCGGTTGAGCCGGAAGGCTTCGGTCGCGCCGCTGTCGGCACATTTAAGAAACGGTCAAGATATACGCTGACGGCTCCGTGAAAAATCGCCCGCTGCAGCAGAGGCTCATCCGATTGCAGCAGCCTTTCGTGTACGGCGTGAGCATAAGTGAACGTATGGAGCACTGCAATCCAATCGCCGAAATCATTCTGCGTATGGAAACGAACGATCCGTTCCGCGGCGGCCAGAGCAACTAGCTGCGCTAATTGTGCCGGAGCTGTTCCCGCGATGATCAAGTCACGCAGCAAAGCGATCGTCTGCTCTGGCGTATCGCTCAGCAGCTGCTTCAGCAGTTGCTCTTGCGAATCAGCAGACAGCCGCACATTCATTGACCCACCGGTGGGCTTCGCCTGCGCCGCATTCTGCTCCAGCTCGTTAACTGCTTGTTTGATCGGCTCTACGAGGTTCATCGGCGCCTGCCACTGGTGTAGCTCTTCGCTCCGTGTTGGACGAGCCATCATCGGAACTAGCGAAGTTAAAATCCGCTCCTTTTGCGATGCCTCCGCCCACTCCAGCGCTTCAAATGCTTTGCTGTGGAAATCGAATACATGCCCCCGTCCAAGTAAAAATGATCTGTTGCGGCGATAAGCATCATTTCCGACAGCCTCTTCGTCTCGATGCCCTTCAAAATAGTGGTGATCAGAACTTTCTCAGCTCCCGGCGTATCCCGCACCTCTAGGCAGCTGCGATACCACTCTGTCAACCGTTCGAACGGCACGTCCGCCGACGGCAGCGCCGACAGCAAGTGGCGGGTTCCTCTGCCCGAGCTACCTCGAGCGACATGGACAAGACCTTGGTACAAGGCAAGTATTTTGCCGTTCTTGTCCAGCTTGTCGACGCTTTGCGCCATCGCAGTAAGAATCGTAAGTCCGGCGTTCCAGCCCGTTCCATGTGTCGTGCCGAATTCGATGCCAATGCGGGCGATTTCCTGCTCCGGCACTCCCGCTTCGATCAGTCCGACGACTGCTTTCGCGATGACGATACCGATATTTTGTTCGAGTCCTTCTTTCAGTTTATGCTTATATTTTGCCGCGCCTTTCGCACTCCTGGAAACCGGATTTACAAACACTTCACCGCTGTCGACCCGCACTTCATACGACGGAACATCGTCCGCCCAAGGATCAAGCGTACCGCCGCTGCAGACGTCAAACCGGGCATGATGCCAATGGCACGTCAAAATCCCGTCGCACAAGCTCCCCATATGGAGCGGAAATCCTAAATGCGGGCAGCGGTTGTCCACTGCGTATACATGGTCTTCATGATAAAAAACAGCAATACCGCCTCGTATAACCTTTGCTCCTTCTTCTTTAAGCGCTTTCAAATTGCCTGCTGAAATCCAGTTTAAACTGATACTCATCGTAACAGCCTCCTTTATTTTTTAAGCTGCGCTCTGAACCATAATAATAGTATATAGTTTTATGATACCTTAAAGTCCTGGCAGCGGCTTCAGCAAAGAGTCGGAAATCAGCAAAAAAAATGTACATCCTTTTGCTGAACGCATATAAGACTAAAGTATGAGGCTGCTCACTTCACTAACAGCACGCACAGCCCCTTCTGCTGTGTTTCTAGCATAAGGGGCTACGTTTCCCGACCAAACTAATGACCTGAACAGACACATCTCTAAAACCCTCAAGACATATTACAGCGAAGAAAAGAAAACATCAAAAAAACCCTTGCGCCGCAAGGGTTTTGGAATTGTTTTATATGGTGCGGTAGACAGGATTTGAACCTGCACGTCCATTGGACACTACCCCCTCAAGATAGCGTGTCTGCCGTTCCACCACTACCGCACAAATGTGTTTATTCGACCCTTCACTAACATCCGCTTTGAGAGAAAAAACGAATGGTGAGCCATGAAGGACTCGAACCTTCGACACCCTGATTAAAAGTCAGGTGCTCTACCAACTGAGCTAATGGCTCCTGCTGTGATGAAATGGCTCTCAGAGCTATTTCAATTGAGGATAGATGGTGACCCGTAGGGGACTCGAACCCCTGTTACCTCCGTGAAAGGGAGGTGTCTTAACCACTTGACCAACGGGCCGTTTCGAACATTTAAAACGCATTTGTTGAGACAACAAAAATGATTATATCAGCTTATCAGCGGAAGTACAAGCTTTTTTTCAATTAAATTCATTGCAGCAAGCAATGATCTCTAATTAATAGTCTCAGTCTTAAATACGTTGTCCAGCTTGTCTTCTGGAGTCAGTCTTTTCTTTAATGGAACCTTCACATCTCTGCCAAGCTCTTTGAAGAACGTCTCCACATCACATTCCACTTTGTCCACGAATACAGTCAAAATACCTCTGTCCACAATCGCTTCATTGCCTTCTGCAGGAACCGTAACTTCAATGGAATACTTTTTCATTAAAGTGTTGCTGTATCGACCGAAAATCTCAAGCAATTCTTCATTGTCGAATTTTGCAATTGCTGCTTGTCCCTTGTTTGTGAAATTCAAATTAAGTTTCATGTATACAGCTCCTCTTCTCTTATGATGCATCTGTCTGACTGTTTATGGTGCCCTGGAACGAAAAAACCACTCTCTAATCAGATTTATGATCTGAATATAAAGTGGCATCATATATCAGAAAAGTGTTAACATGTGACACCTTCTAAATTCACCTATAGACATGGGCAAAAGTAAAATATGGTGCGGTAGACAGGATTTGAACCTGCACGTCCATTGGACACTACCCCCTCAAGATAGCGTGTCTGCCGTTCCACCACTACCGCACATTTATAATTGGAGCTTTCCTTCACTCTCATCCGCTACTCTAAAAGCAAGCAAATGGTGAGCCATGAAGGACTCGAACCTTCGACACCCTGATTAAAAGTCAGGTGCTCTACCAACTGAGCTAATGGCTCTCACTGTGACTGAAATGTAGGCTCTAGAGAGCTGTTTCCATTTTCAATTCGAGAAATTGGTGACCCGTAGGGGACTCGAACCCCTGTTACCTCCGTGAAAGGGAGGTGTCTTAACCACTTGACCAACGGGCCTTATACATTTGATTACATGGAATTTCACGACTGGCTGCGACCCATTGTGACAAATAAAAAAGACCGGTGAACGGTCTTCCCGTCGCAAACACTTGTGAGAAAAAATGTGGCGGAGAGAGAGGGATTCGAACCCTCGCACCACTTACGCAGTCTAACCCCTTAGCAGAGGGTCCCCTTGAGCCACTTGGGTATCTCTCCAAATCTGGCTCCCCGAACAGGACTCGAACCTGTGACAACTCGATTAACAGTCGAGTGCTCTACCAACTGAGCTATCAGGGAAAAGTAAAAGTGACTTTTAATAATGTATCATGGTTAAACTTTTCTGTCAAGAAAAATTAAATTTAATTTCCCGCGACATTTGCCGCATGCATATTTGGCGGGATCAAGCTTGCGCTTCCGCAAATACTCCATGCCGCATTTCGTACATATGAGCTTATATCGAAAAGGCAATGTCTTCCGCTCGACTCGGCTTGGGAGCGACTGACAATAGCGCGATCCGCCAACCTGCGCCAATAAATTTTTGAAATCAGCATCTCGATGTTTATATCCCCGTTTCAAGATGTGCAAATGATAATGACACAGCTCGTGCTTAATAATCTTTTCCGTTTCATCAGGGCCAAATGCTTGTAGCTGATGCGGACTAATTTCTATATTATGTGAGGAAGTAAAATAACGCCCTCCCGTTGCTTTCAAGCGGCTGTTAAATGTCGCTTCATGTACAAACGGACGATTAAAATAGCGCAGTGAAATCTGTTCAACCCATTGCTGCAACGCTTCGTTCTCCATCGATTATTATCCCCCAGCTACTTGAATTTTAAAGCTGTCATACGCTACACTGTCAAGTAGGAATTATAAAATGAGCAGAACAGAAATGTAAATAATGCACACTTACATACCGAGGGGAGATTAAAACCGACTATGGCAACTATGCGCTATGTCTTATTCAAACAAAATGACAACATTTTTTTCGTTGAAATGCCAGCTTCACACGCTTATCAGTTAAGCGCACTTAATCTTAGACTTCATAAAGAAATCGATAAATTGACCGCTGAGCATGTACCAAGCTTGCCTTACGCTGTTGCGGAATGCAATGACGTAGAGCTGCATGAAACATCCATTTCAATCATTTCCGGACTGGACTATATCAATCGCCTTGAACAGGATTTCGCCGGTATTCAAGAAAAATCATATCCGCTTATCTCGCTGCTTACAGAAATCCGCGCGCTCCAAGCGCAGCTCGAGCAGTGGTATGAGGAATACGAGGAAGAACAAAGCAATTAGATAGGACCTGCACGGACATACGCCCTTCCCCATACTTTAATATTACAACAAGTTTGGCATGGGAGGAGGGCGATGCGTATGCCGCAGTGGCTTTGCAACCAACTGATGCACGCATTTTATAAGAAAGACCGCCGACAAGTAAAATTGCTGAATGACTGCTGGTTTTTTTACCGAAGCAAGCTAAGTCCTGGTGAATCAGGTAACGGTACTGAGTTTCAATAGTTATTCTATGTGTAGCAGCTGTCGCCCTTCTTAGACGGTTAATGACGAAATATAAGCCGAGTATACAATACTTATACTTCCTTATAAAGAAAAAACCAGCCTCCTCTAAAGGATTTGGCTGGTTTTTTAGTCATTATTCAAGCTTATAGTTTGTTAAAAAAAGCAATATTATCTATAGGCAAACGTGTGGTTGGATGTCCCACTGCCGCTGCTTTGCCAATTGGAAGCATCAAAGTTGGCAAATAACGATCCGAAATATTGAACAGCTCTTTCACCTGATCGCGATTGTAGCCGCCCATAGGAACCGTATCATAGCCTTTAGCGCGCGCAGCCAGCATAAGCTGCATCGCTACGAGTCCGGTGTCAAATACAACGATTTCCTTCAGCCTTTCAGCTGGCAGCGTGGAGTACATTTTCGTCGAATTCGCAATAAAGTTTGCAGCAACTTCCTCTGTCATATAACCCGCTTCAACAGATGCGCCATAAATTTTATCGGACAAGCTGTACATCTCCAAATCGCCAAGAATTATAATAATTGCCGAAGCTTCAGCTACCTGCTGTTGATTGAAGGCAATTGGAAGCAGCTTCTGCTTCAATTCCGGATCAGTTACAACCAGAAAACGCCAAGGCTGCATATTGGAAGAAGACGGCGCTTTTGTAGCGGTCTCCAATATTTCACGAATTTCCTCTTCGGAAATAGCAACGCTGCTATCGTATTTACGAACAGATCGGCGGCTATTCAGCACTTTGTCGAAAGTGACCTCATTATGATTAGTTTGATTGTGTATCGTTGAATCAATTTGTGTTGTTGTCATATCCATTTCCTCCTAATAATTGTTTAATATTTGATCTATCTGCTCCTGAGAACACAATGAACAGAAATAGCGAATAAACGAAACGATGAACAGTAACTGTATCAATTATTTACACAGTATAAAACGTGTCGTTACTTTTGTCAATTTACTTACTTTAATAAACTATATCCATTTGATCGGAATAATGGATATGTTCTATATAAGCACAAAAAGGCTTGCCTGAAGTTTCAGGCAAGCCTTCCGATAAAATAGCCTATTTAGCCGCGTACAATGCTCCCACAGCGGACTGCAAACCACACACCATGAATTAATCAGGCTTCCGCATGGTTAAGCTTACACGGCCTTTTTTCTCGTCTACACTAAGTACCCACACTGTTACTGTATCTCCGACCGATACGACGTCCATTGGACGCTTAACGAATTTATCGCTTAATTGCGAAATGTGGACGAGTCCGTCATTTTTAATGCCAATATCGACAAATGCGCCAAAGTCGATTACGTTGCGCACTGTCCCGTGCAGCTCCATCCCTGGCTTCAAGTCCTCGATGTTCAGCACATCCGTATGGAATATCGGAGGCGGCAGCTCTTCGCGCGGATCGCGGCCCGGTTTAAGCAAGCTGTCAATAATGTCTCGCAGCGTTGGAACGCCAACGCCGAGCACTTCAGCCAAGCTTTCAACATTAACCTGAGCCAGCTTCGCTTTCAGTTCCTCAGAGCCCAGCTGATTAAGCTTAAGCCCCAGCTCCTTGAACAGCTTATCAACAACATCATAGGATTCCGGATGTATAGGCGTACTGTCGAGCGGATTGACCGCTTCCGGTATTCGCAGGAAGCCGATACATTGCTCATAGGACTTAGCGCCAAGACGCGGCACCTTTTGCAATTGCGCCCTTTTCACAAAACGTCCGTTCTCGTCCCGATATTTCACGATGTTTTTGGCAATTGTTCCATTGATGCCAGCCACATACGAAAGCAGTGAAGCAGACGCTGTGTTCACATCAACACCAACATGGTTAACCGCCGATTCAACGACGCCGCCAAGTGTTTCGTCGAGCCGCTTCTGGCTAACGTCATGCTGGTACTGCCCAACACCGATCGCCTTCGGTTCAATTTTGACGAGCTCAGCCAGCGGATCCTGCAGTCTGCGCGCAATGGAGACTGCGCTGCGCTCAGCTACGTCAAGAGCCGGAAATTCCTCCTGAGCGAGCTTAGATGCTGAATAAACACTAGCCCCAGCTTCATTGACAATAATATATTTCAGATCAGGCCCGCTTGCTGCTGCTGCAGCTTTCCGTTTGCCAATTAGCGTTGCAATGAACTGCTCTGTCTCACGAGAGGCTGTGCCATTGCCGATTACGATCAATTCAACCTTGTACTTATCAATGAATCCATTAATAAGCTTCTCTGCTTCTGCTACTTTATGGTTTGGTGCCGTAGGATAGCACACTGCTACTTCTAACAGTTTCCCAATATCGTCAATAACCGCTAGCTTGCAGCCAGTACGAAATGCGGGGTCTACGCCTAGTACGATATTGCCGCGAACAGGTGGCTGAAGCAATAAATTGCGTAAATTTTCCGAGAAAATCGAAATCGCATGCTCCTCCGCCTTCTCCGTCAGCTCACCTCTTACCTCGCGTTCAATAGAAGGCGATATTAATCGCTTGTATGAATCCTCGATTACTGCAACAAGTACATCGCGGATAGATTGAGCCGTACCGTTCCTAAGCAGCTTCCTCTGCATATGTTCGTGAATACGTTCCGAAGACAAATCAAAGGATACACGCAGCACGTCCTCACGCTCGGCCCGGTTAATGGCCAGTATGCGATGAGGCGGAAGCTTGCGCACAGGCTCCTGATAGCTGTAATACATTTCGTATACCGTTTCTTCAGCAGCGTTCTTCGCTTCAGTCTTTAGCAGTGCTTGATCAAACGTGAATTTACGTACCCAAGCTCGAATCGAAGCATCATCCGCTATGTTCTCGGCGATAATGTCCATTGCACCCTGAAGGGCATCCTGTGCTGACTGAACTCCCTTCGTCTCATTAACGTAACGAGACGCTTCAATAAGAGGATCGCCTTGACGAGGCTGCGACCATAACCAGTCCGCAAGCGGCTCCAATCCTCTTTCCTTCGCTACGCTGGCACGTGTTTTGCGCTTTTGACGGTAAGGACGATATAGATCTTCTACCTCTTGCAGCTTGATAGACTTCGTTATACTCTCCCGCAGTTCATCCGTCAGCTTTCCTTGCTCATCTATAAGACGAATAACCTCACGCTTGCGATCTTCTAGATTTCGCATATATTGCAGCTTTTCTTCAATTGATCTTAAGTCATTTTCGTCAAGCTCTCCGGTCATTTCCTTCCGGTAACGGGCTATGAAAGGTATCGTATTGCCTTCATCAAGCAGTCCTACCGCTGACTTTACTTTCGTAATAGGAATAGTCAGCTGAGCTGCGATAGCCTTGATGATACGATCGCTTTCAGCTGCTTTCTGTTCCGTTGTAAGCTTCGATTTGGCTCCGCTTTCTTCTAATTCCTCTGTCAAATGCTGATCTTTAGAATCCGTCAAACGTCATGCCCCTTTCCTTGCTTCATGCTCCTGTATAAGGATTGTTCGCCATTTCATATCCGATCGTCGTTTTTCCGCCATGTCCTGGATATACAATAACTTCTGGACTTAGCTTATACAGCTTCAAGCGGATAGAGTCATATAAATCACGTTCTCGTCCACCAGGAAGATCCGTACGCCCAACCGACAGTTTGAACAGCACATCACCCGAAAACAAATGATTTCCACATAAAAAGCTGACACTGCCAGGCGAATGTCCCGGCGTATGCATAACTCGGAAGGTTAGGCCAAGCAGATTCAGTATTTGTCCTTCGGCAAGCGCATATTCGGCTTCATCTGTTGAAAGCGGTGGTGTTACGTCCTGCCAGCGCATGGAACCGTTCTTACGCGGATCGGTAAGCCAGTCCGCTTCCAAATCATGAATATATACAGGGCAATTTGCTGCCTTGCGCACCTCATCGACACCACCCATATGATCGAAGTGAGCATGTGTCAGTAATATGGCTTCCACCTTTACCCCTTTCAGACGCTCAAGCAGCCTCTTCGGATTCACCCCCGGATCAATGACGATTGCCCGCTCTTGCGGGGAACCATCTTCTGCAGCGGCTGGTTCATTCACTGTAATTAAATAAGCATTCGTCTGTATTGGCCCTAGCGTAAATGTCTCAACTCGCATATTAGTATCCATAAGCGTCTTAAAGCGACTCCAACAGGGTGCGAAGCTCTTTCACAATGACCGACTGATAGCCAGTTCCTTCACCGTAACGACGACCAATCTCTTGACGAGTAACAGCAAGGTTCTCTTGATAATCAGCTGCTTCGCGGTCTGGATTCTCTTTCTTGAAAGCAATCATCGCTTCCTGTACATGACTCGGACGAGGACCCCATTGCCCAAGCACGGCTCCGCCTGTGTCAGCAATAATGACAACGGGCACCGAGCGTCCGCCTAAAGTCAAAAACTGATCCATCGTATCCAAGTGCTCTTCTAAAATAAGAACTTCAACCTGAATTCCGCTGTTCTCAAGCGCGCGAAATACGACTGGAATATTACGTACAACATCGCCGCACCAATCTGCCATCAGAATGAGAACACGAAGATCATCGCGATTATTAAGCGACTCGAAATATGCCTTGTCTTCCTCATCAGTCCACACAAACTTCTCAGACCAATCCAAAAACTGCTCTTTATTTTTGGTCATCCCATCAATAAACTGCTGTGGACTGATTCCTTTGCCAAGCTTGTCTGCTACACTTTTACTCATATGTATCCCTCTTTCGTTTCATAGTTATAAGTATGTTATATGACTTCATTATACCGATTTGCGACGCGCACGTACAAATTTAAACAGGACATAAACGATAAGCAGCGCAATAGCGATTAGAATGGCAGGTTGTACATAAGCACCTGCTTTCTCATCAATTTGATCCCAATTCTCGCCGAGCGATTTGCCTAAATAAATAAATAAAATAGACCATGGAAGTGATGCCAATGCTGTAAGAAGGGTAAATAGCCCAAAATTCATACGCGCCATTCCAGCAGGAATCGAAATAACCTGTCTCATAACCGGCACGAAACGGGCGGTGAACACAATACCTGCGCCAAATTTATTAAACCAAGTCTCGGCTTTATCAACATGTTTCTTTTTTATCTTAATGTATTTGCCGTATTTCTCGACAATAGGACGGCCGCCGTATCTGCCGATTGCATATAGAATCCAGTTCTGTCCGACTGCACCGAGCGTACCGAATAGAACCGCTCCCCAAAACGAGATGTCCCCCTTCCATACTAGATAGCCGCCGAACCCCAATACAACTTCACTTGGAATAACCTCAATTAATAAACCAATTAATATACCGAAATAGCCCAAGCTTTCAACCCATTGTAAAACATTGTTCAATAATTCATGAATCCATTCCATAACCGCTCTCACTCCGCCTTCCTCATAATGTCTCTACTTGATTCATTTCACATGTGATGAAGCTATTCTAACATACGTGACGGACAGCCTTCCACTTTAGTCATGCTTAAACAAGCCTATGCATAGACTAGCTATAAATGATACGAAAAGATGAGGTGAGCGTTTCATGTCCAAAGTATTAGTTGTCAGCAAAAGACAGATTCAGTTATTTATAATCGTGGCTGCATTAATTATTATTACTGGCGTTTACTTAAGTTGGGATCAATCGCGAGCAGTTAGCGGACAAGCTGCGGAGGCTCGTGTCATTCAGCTTGTTACAGGCGAGCATAAAGCGCTAACAGCCGATGGAAAAGAAATTGAAGTATATCTCTGGCACCCGGGAACCATTATTGTGAACAAAGGAGAGTCCATTGAGCTTCAAATCAATGGCGTCAATGGAAACAGCCATCCTTTTGTCGTTGAAGGCTTAGGGATCAAAGGTGAAGTTCTAAAGGGTAAAGTAACCATTGTGAGATTTACCGCTGACAAAGCAGGAACCTATCCCATCCAATGCTTGACCCATACAGACATGAAACATGGCGGACCGATGGTTGGTTATATTGTCGTGCTCTAGCTGAGTATCCATAATCTCAGTGACCTCCTCCTTCTCGAACGCATACATATGGGATAGAGAGGAGTCGGTTTATCGTGAAGACTAACTCGCAAAAACATAACGCCGGCTATCCGACTGCGCGAAAAATCCGCAGAGCCTGCAGCAACGAGCTTTACCGTACAGTGAAACGAATGAAGCTCTGGATCTCCAAAGATATGATGGATCAAGCGGAAGCCATTTATTTCAAAAAAGTCATCCTTAACCTGACTTGGGTTATAGAAAATGAGAGCAATCGTAAAGCTCAAGCAGACTGGTGGGACGAGAATGTCGGTCCCGAAATAGCAGAGCTGTGGAAGGTTGATCGTGAGAAGCTCTGCTCTGCTTTCCGCGAAGCCTTTGGCGGATGATTGCAAATGAAAAAACCTGATAGCCACTCGCTATCAGGTTTCTTCATGCATCTATTTGCTTTCTTCCTTTAGACGATCACAGGATACCGTTTGGGTGTTCGTTGGATTTCCTCCAACCTGTACCGTCGCCATGCCATTGGCTTCATCAACATTTTCAATCCATACGCTATCTCCATTGCCGTCCAGCTTCACAGCTACCGTCTGCTTTGATTCATAAATTTCTTTAGCGCGAGCTGTATCCATCTGCTGCACCTCCTCCTGAAAAGTTTGAATTCAATCGAATGATTTATCGTTTATTTGGTTTCGTTATCCATCGTATCTGTTGTTGATTCATCAATTAAACCATTATGAAGCGTCACATTGCCGCCGCCCAAGCCTTCGTTAACCATGCGATCAATATCCATAAAATAATCATCTCGCCCCTCGTTTATAGTCTCCGCCTTCACTTGTTTTTCTTCATTATTATTATCAGGCAATTTAAATTCCTCCTCATCGTTTTGAGAAACCACACAATTAAACGTTATGATCCCTGAGAGCTGTAAATAGCCATCACGAAAAATATGCCCGAAATCAAAGCGTGCCATGCATCGTTTATAATAATGGAGATAGGATCTGCAGCAGAGATTCCATCTTTTTTTGCCGCCATGGCCTATTCTTAAATTTCTGCAAATCAAGCTCTAGGCTTTGCTGCAAATCATTAATAAAATCAGCTTCCAGCCGCCCTATGGTTCCTTCATCGAATAGAACAGCGTTCAATTCGAAATTACTATGGAGGCTGCGCATATCTACATTTGCCGTCCCGACAGTCGCCAGCATCTCATCGACAATCATGACCTTGGCATGAATAAATCCGCTTTGGTAACGATAAACCTTCACACCCGCTTCCAGCATCTCCTGAATATACGACAACGTGGCCAGCATAATGAGCTTGGAGTCAGCTATTCCTGGTATGATAAGCTTGACGTCAATGCCGCTGAGTGCCGCCGTTCTAAGTCCCATCAGCAAGCTTTGATCAGGAATAAAATAGGGTGTCGTTAAGTAAATACGAGCTTTAGCAGCCATAATCGCTGCGAACATGACCTCCATAATCTTCTGATCATTATGCCCCGGCTTGCTCGATACAATGAGTACATCTTCCTCCCCATCGCATTGATGCCTAGGCATGTACACATTCCCATCCAGCATCTCTTTTGCCGTGAACGCCCAATCATTCATGAACAGCTCCTGCAAAAAATAAACCGAATCTCCTTCCAAGCATAAATGGGTATCTCTCCAGCATCCAATCTTAGGGTCCTTGCCTAAATATTCATCACCAATATTAATACCGCCAACGAATCCGACCTTCCCATCCACTATCACGATTTTGCGATGATTGCGATAATTCAGCCTTCTATCAAAAAAAGAGATTCGAGGCGGCAGGAAGCAGCTCGTATGTACACCTGCGCTGCGGAGCTCGTTAATATATTTTTCACTTAAATTCAGGCTGCCTATTCCATCATAAATGACTCGAACCTCAACTCCCTCCTTTGCTTTTCGAACGAGAACTTCTAAGAAAACAATGCCGATCTCATCGTCTCGAATCGTGTAATATTCCATATGGATATGATGGGCTGCCCCTTCAAGCTGCTCCAAAATCGCTTCATACGTTTGCTTCCCATTCGTAAGCACTTTTGATTTATTTCTGCCTGTAATCGGAAAAGGAGCAAGCCCTGTAAGCATCGCATAAACCTTCTCTTGATGTGCGAGCTGTTTATTTCGTATATCCTCCGCAGCTTTGATCGTTGACGACATTTTACTAGCGTATCGAAACGTCTCTTGCTTATAGGGCAAAATGCGTCCTCGTCGCGTGAACTCCTTGCCCAGCAGGAGGTAGGCTATAAATCCAATCAGTGGGCAAACCAAAGCGATGAACAGCCAAGCCGTCATTCGAGCAGGACGACGATGCTCCATGAGGAGAATCAGAGCTAACTGCAGCACATAAATAACGAGCAAAATAATCAGCCAAATAAGCCATGTAATCACGATGATTCACCTCTCTTCTTGGCGGATTAAATAAAGTGACAAGTTTCTATAGTCTGAGCGCTTACTGGGGAAGGTATACGGAGGATACAAAAAACCCGTTCGATTAAGTATCCATCGAACGGGCTTCTTGACAAAAAGTTATCTATGTATTTATTGCTTTAAGGTTACGCCATTATTGTTTTTCTCTAGATATGCAAAAATAAGATGATGCATACTCAATCTTTTTGTAATGAAAGTAGGCAGCCATCGATAATGAATCCCTAATTTATAGCCAATCAGCTTAGCAGCTGATTCCATAATCAGCTTAGGAATTAATACCCACTGACCGGATTGTTTAAGCTCTTGTAGCTGCAGCTTGACGAGCTTTGATCCAGCTTTTCCTACTGAGCTGTAAGGAGTAATCCATGTATTGCAGCGCATCGATACTCCATTATCAAAATAACGTTTAAATTGCTGTTTAATGGAGTAATCATGTGAATGGTAAACGACAGCGTCTGCGCAATAGGCTACCTTATAACCTGTTAAAATGCATTTCGCTGACATAAATAAATCTTCATTAAAAATAACCGGCTCTTGAAAACTACCCATAGCCTCAAATGTGTCTCGCCATATGGCTGAACAAACATTAGAACAAAAAAAAGTCTTAATCCCATGTTCCTCGATATGCTCATAAGCCTTTATTTGCGATTCTTCGGGATAATTATATTGTCTAGCCAAGCGTTCCAATACATTTGCTTCTGGCCTTGCAAGCTGCCGCGCATAAGCATAAACAACCTTTTCATCATTTATAAGCGGGCCAGTTAGCTTCTCAATGAGCTTATCGTCATAGGGAAGCGCATCCTGCGTCATGAAGAGAAGAATATCTCCCTTCGCTTGTCTCGCAGCACGGTTTCGCGTTCCACCATGATCAAATTCGCTGCGTTCCACAGACATAACATATGCGCCAGCTTTACTTGCCATTTCCTGCGTTCCATCATCCGATTGAGAATCAATAACTATTATTTCATAAGGCTTGATCGATTGCTGTCCCAGCCCCACTAGCAGCTGCTTCAGCTCAGTACCGGCATTTAATGTAGGAATTATAACCGATACTCGGCATGATTGTTTGATGTTAGTAAGCATTTTTGTTAATCAAGCCCTTCAATACCGTTTTGAAAATAATTTTGATATCAAAAAAGAAAGTCCAATTCTCAATATAAAAAATATCATGTACGATACGATCTTTAATTGAGGTATCACCTCTAAGACCATTGGTCTGCGCCCAACCTGTAATGCCTGGCCTTATTTGATGCTTAATCATATACTTTGGAATTTCTTCTTTAAATTGATTAACGAAATACGGGCGCTCTGGGCGTGGTCCAACTACGCTCATATGTCCTAGCAGCACGTTGAAAAACTGCGGAAGCTCATCCAGACTTGTACGACGCAGGAAACCGCCAAACTTTGTGCGACGTGGATCGCTCTCTACTGTCCACTGTGTATCGGAAACCTTATCCGTTGATACATGCATAGACCGGAATTTATACATGAAGAAGGTTTTGCGATCTAGGCCCATTCGTTCCTGTTTGAATAGAATGGGACCAGGAGAAGTAAGCTTTAGAGCAATTATAATAAATAACATAATTGGTGAGGTAATGACGATTGCAACTAGAGAAAAAGCAATATCAAACCAGCGCTTGAGTACTCGATTGCTTAGTTCATCAAGCGGCACGTCTCTCACATTTATTAATGGAATGCCGGCAAAATTATCAAAAAACGGCCGAGCAGGAAGCAGATCGAAGAAATCAGGAATGATGAGCGTTTTTACTCCCGTCCGTTCACACATTTCAATAATTTCCGCGTATTTCGCATGGGCATCGAGAGGCAGAGCAATAATGACCTCGTCGATAGGTTCTTTCTCCAGCTTCCGCTTCAGATCATTCAGCATTCCAACAATCGGCTTCATATGCCGATGCTCAGGCGCATGCTCCTTCTGATAATCATCCAAGAAACCAACAACCTCATAGCCAAGATCCGGATGCTGCTGTAGGTTATTATAGAAACTGCGACCGACCGAACCAGCGCCAACAATTAATACAAATCGTTTATTAAAGCCTTTACGCCGGAACGAAGCCAGAATCCGTTTCACACAATAACGATAAGCTGTAATGGCTATAAAATTCATAATAAAGAAGAGGGCAAGAAACTCACGAGATATATGGACTTCACGCGTGAAAAAGAACAGGCTTAGCAAGCCAAGAAAACTTATTGTTTGTATTTGCAAGATTCGCAAAATTTCATAGGAATAATTTTTCCTGCGTTTTGGTGAGTAAAATTGAAAATAAAACCCGATTAACACAGCCGAAAAAGAATAAATCGTCCCCCATAGCAAATAAGTAGAAAATGATACGGAGTCGAAGCTCGGCAGCAAGTCACTATCAAATTTAAGCCAATATGCGGCCATAAATACGACCAATGTGCAAAATAAATCAGCCAACATATAAAGTTGCGTCAAAAACCGTTGGTTTTGCCTTAGCATTCGCCGTTTTCACCTGCATTCTCTTAAATTTCGACCCTACCTTATTGTACCAAAAATAGATTGAGAGGAGTACCCTTAATTTACCACATGGTTTTGTACCGCCAGCGAAACCATCCAAACTCACAGCAAAACCTAAGCTCGCATAATCTATTACTTCCCTTTTAGACGCGAAAACAGGTTTGCTGGTTGCACTGCCAACCGCTAAATGTTACTCCTTGCAGTTAATAATTTCAGACAAATAGTCTGGTTACCACTTCACATCAAGATATAGTATAAGAACATAAAATGTACGGGTTTGACGAATATCCTGATTCCGGCTCTCGACAAACCCGTTATAAAAAACTTCTAAAATCAATCACTGTCTTTGAGATAGTGGTTAAGCGCTTCTCTCCAAGGCCGAAGTACGTTCAGACCATTACTACGAATGGCAGTATGATCCATTACCGAATATGCAGGTCTTGGAGCTGGCCTTGGGAAATCTACTGTCGTACAAGGCTCAACAAGAATAGTGGTGCCGCTGTCTTCAAAAATGGCATTAGCAAACTCAAACCAAGAGCAGACTCCGCTATTTGATGCATGGTAGATACCATAAAAATCAGTTTGCACAAGCTCTAGCAAAAAAGCTGCAAGATCATAGGTGTAGGTTGGCGATCCGATTTGATCAGCAACTACTTTGAGCATATCACGCTCTCCAGCCATTTTCAGTATCGTCTTCACAAAGTTATTGCCATATTTCCCGTATACCCATGATGTTCGAACGATGTAATAGCGATCATGTAGTGTCTGTACTGCTTGTTCGCCAGCATATTTTGATTTTCCATACACCGTTTGAGGATTAATCTGGTCATATTCATTGTAAGGGACTGTGCTACTTCCATCAAAAACATAATCGGTGCTTATATAACAAAGCTTTGCACCTATCTCGCGAGCAGCAACTGCTACGTTACGTGTTGCAGCTGCATTCACACGAAAAGCCTCGTCCGGCTCGGACTCGGCTTTATCTACAGCTGTATAGGCAGCGCAGTGTATGACAACATCAGGGCGATGCAGTGCAAATAAATTCCGGCAGGCTGGGAGACTCGTAATATCAAGCTCGCTTCGGCTTAATCCAATGATTTCAGCCGTATCCGTCGTCCATTGCGATAACTCTCGACCAAGCTGCCCATTCGCGCCAGTAACTACGATTTTTAATGCAGCCATATTATTCTTTCGCCTCCAGGCGATCCTTGTACTGGATGTCATAATATTGTTGATAGGAGCCAGATGCAACCTGCTCCATCCACTCTGTATTGCTGAGGTACCAACGAATCGTTTCCTTGATTCCGTCCTCATAGTTAAATTTCGGCTGCCAGCCTAATTCATTACGGATCTTGTCAGCATCAATTGCGTATCTGCGATCATGACCAAGACGGTCCTTCACATAGGAGATAAGCGATTCTGGCTTGCCAAGTTCTTCAAGAATCGTGCGAACAACCTGCAGATTGTTTCGCTCATTACGTCCACCAACGTTGTAAACTTCACCATTAACGCCTTTATGCAATACAAGATCTATTGCGCTGCAGTGATCCTCTACATAAAGCCAATCACGGACATTGAGGCCATCCCCGTATACTGGAAGCGGCTTATCTTGAAGCGCATTCTGAATCATTAATGGAATAAGCTTCTCTGGGAACTGATATGGACCATAGTTATTTGAGCAGCGTGTTATATTGACGTCTAGTCCGAACGTTTCATGATAAGCTCTAACGAGCAGATCCGCTCCAGCTTTACTTGCTGAGTAAGGACTATTTGGCGCAATCGGGGTATCTTCCGTGAAAAGCCCCGTCTCGCCGAGCGTTCCGTACACTTCATCCGTAGAAACTTGAACGAATTTAGTTACGTTATATTGCTTTGTAAGATCAAGCAGCGTCTGAGTACCAAGAATGTTCGTTTGTACGAAAATCTCCGGATGCAAAATACTGCGATCCACATGTGATTCTGCTGCAAAGTTGATAACAGCGTCGATACCTTGTTGGAATAATGGCTCCAATTCGCTTCGTTGCGCAATATCTGTTTTCACGAATGAGTAGTTAGAATGCTGCTCAATCGAGCGCAAGTTCTCAAGGTTACCCGCGTAGGTGAGCGCATCAACATTAATGATTTCGTAATTTGGATAGTTCTTAATCATATATAATATAAAGTTGCTGCCTATAAAGCCGGCACCGCCGGTAACTAGTAATTTCACGAGTCTAACTCACCCTTCATATACAAAGTTGATTTCCGCATTGGCAAGCACTGGATGCTTACCATCCTTATCCGATAAAATCGGAGTCGATGTCGGCCAGTCGATTGCTAGTGCCGGATCGTTCCAAGCGATGCCACGGTCGTGTTCTGGAGAGTAGAGGGCATCAACCTTGTACTGAACCTCACTATTCGGAACGAGCGTACAAAAGCCATGTGCAAAGCCCTGTGGTACGAGCAACTGACGTTTATTGGCCGCACTAAGAATAAAACCTTGCCATTGTCCAAATGTTGGTGAGCCTCTACGAATATCTATTACAACATCATAGATTGCCCCAGCAGTCACTCGAACTAGCTTCGTCTGAGCTTTCGGCGATAGTTGATAGTGCATACCGCGAAGTACACCAGCTTCTACTGACAGAGAATGGTTGTCTTGAATTAAAGCGTATGAAATACCATTAGCATGGGCTACTTCTTCATTATAGCTTTCCATAAAGAAACCACGGTGATCACCAAATACCGCAGGTTCTAGCAATTTAACACCTGGAAGCTTAGAATCTATTATTTTCATATCGTCACCTATTTTTTATAATTTTAGTTTACCAAATTCTTCGACAAACTTAAGATCTTTCGCAAGCTCATTTGCTTTCGTCAACGAAGCATGAGTGCCCGCATCTGTCCACCATCCGTGGAGAATATCATAACTAAGCTCGCCTGCTTCAATATATGCATTATTGACATCTGTAATTTCAAGCTCTCCACGACCAGATGGTTTAAGCGTTTTAACGATTTCAAAAACATTACTATCATACATATATATTCCTGTAACTGCATAATTGCTCTTTGGTTGTTTAGGTTTCTCTTCAATAGAAACGATCTTATCTCCATGCAATTCAGGTACACCATAGCGCTGAGGATCATGAACCTCTTGAATTAGAATTTTTGCTCCCTTATTCTGTTCTTTAAAGTTGCTGACGAACGGAGCAATACTATCATCAAATACGTTATCGCCTAGAATAACGACCATTTGGTCACCATTTACAAAGTTTTCTGCTAATCCAAGAGCTTGCGCAATACCTCCAGCTTCGTCCTGAACTTTATATGTAAAAGATACACCAAACTCGTGACCACTTCCGAGTAAATTTACTACATCGCCCATGTGTTCTTTACCAGTAACAATGAGGATATCAAAAATTCCACATTGTTTTAGCTTAGCAATTGAATGATAAATCATAGGGTATTTACCTACAGGAAGTAAATGTTTGTTAGTTACTTTAGTAAGTGGAAACAGTCGTGAACCAGTTCCGCCTGCTAGAATAATACCTTTCATATTATCTATCACCATCGATTCTATTATTTGTTTCGACACAATTAAAAACCTACTCGATATTTAAGTTCAATTTCATGAAACAAATCGTATATAATAGTAAAGATATTCTAATTAAGCATATCAAATAAAATAAAAGGTGTAACTACTAATGACAACCTCTATTCAAAAAAAGATTATCTCCAGCAGTTCTATTCGTTAAAAAAGTTCTTATATATACGTTCATAAAAAAATGAAACTCATAGTAGACAAGGAAAGATCCTTCTTGTATGGTTAAACCATCCAATATGAGACACTGGCTTACAAATGAATCCTTACTAGTTCCTCCGATTAAAGGAATTACACAAAAATATCTAAGACGAAAGATCAATCTGTTACGACAATATAATAGCATTCTATAAACTTATCGTTACATTGAGATAGCATGATATTAATGGGACACTCCCCAGATCGACCGCGGCAATTGTTTGATGAACAAGTAAAGCAAAAATTGTAATTTAATCTTTTTTACATTTGGAGATACATACTTCTAAAGGAGAGCAACTGATGAAAACTGTTTCAATTCTAATACCTGCTTATAATGAGAAAGACGTTCTGAATTTATTATATGAGAGATTGACAACAATTATTGATAATATAGGATACTACCAATTTGAAATATTGTTTGTAAATGATGGTAGTGTTGATAATACTCTAGATATTATCAAGTCCTTTAGAAAACTTGATAATAGAATCTCTTATTTAAACTTATCTAGAAACTATGGTAAAGAGACAGCAATGATAGCCGGATTGGATTATGTAAAAGGTGATGCTGTGATTATTTTGGATGCAGACTTACAAGACCCACCAGAGCTGATCCCTGAAATGCTAAGATACTGGGAAGAAGGTTATGATGACATCTTCGCCAAAAGACGGAGCAGGGCTGGCGAAACGTGGCTAAAAAAGATAACCTCATCCACTTTTTATAAAGTACTCAAAAAAATGTCTAATATACCCATTCAGGAAGATACAGGTGATTTCCGGTTATTAGATCGTCGATGCGTAAATGCATTAAGAAAAATGCGTGAGTCCCAAAGATACACAAAAGGCATGTTTAGTTGGATTGGATATAAAAAGAAGGAAATATTATTTGATAGAGATCCTAGGGCAGCAGGAGAAACAAAATGGAGTTACCTTAAGTTGATAGATCTAGCGATAGAAGGTATTACTTCGTTTACAATTGCACCACTACGCTTTTCAGCTATTTTTGGATGTATTATTTCTTTTTTTGCATTCCTCTATATGCTTTGGACCATAGGAAAAACGCTTATTTTTGGTGAAACCGTTACAGGATATCCTTCACTGATGACTGCTATTCTGTTTTTAGGAGGGATTCAATTGTTATCTATAGGAATAATTGGAGAATATTTGGGTAGAGTTTTTAATGAAACTAAAAACCGTCCTCTCTACTATATTGATGAATATAATAACGAAAGAGAAAATAATGAAATAATTAATCCAGATTCTATAGTGGCGATTTCAAATTATGTAAGTAAGTGATGTATGTAATATTTATCCAATCTATAATAATATTCTTTTAATGATTATACATAGCATAGTGCTAATATGTAAGTAATAAACTACTATCAAAATAAGTGAGCAAGTAATTAAAGGAGCTTTTAAATAATGAATTATAAAAAAGGAATAATTCTATTTTCTTCAACTCTATTTATGTTTATCTTAGCAATTAACATCTTTATGCCCTACACAGCAGATGAGTATAATTACAGTTTAGTTGCTGGAACTTTTGACCAGCGAGTCTCAAGTTTAATTGATATCGTACGCTCCCAGTGGAACTTGTTTTTCGGTTGGACTGGAAGAAATTTAGTGCATTTTAATTTGCAACTATTACTATGGACTGGAAAAGGTATCTTCAATATTCTTAATACAGTAATGTTTGTTGCATTGATATTTGTAATAATATTATTTACAAAACTTACTCGCTTTAATAAAAAAGAAGACTTTCTATCCATTATGCTTGTTTTATGTTTAGCATGGTTTGGTCTACCTGCATTTGGTGAAACCATTTTTTGGGAAGCTGGAGCAGTTAACTACTTATGGGTAGCAGTAGTAGGTTTGGTTTTCTTACTACCATATCGATATTTACTAGATGGTAAATACTTATTAAAAGATGACAACAAATCAATTGTGATTATGGTCATTCTAGGATTACTAGCGGGATGGTCTCAAGAGAATCAAGCAATAGTTAATTTGTTTATAATCGGGTCTATCTCCCTATATCTCTGGTTTGTGGTTAAAATTAGAACGTTACCAAAATGGTATTATGGTGGTCTGTCTTCTGTAGTAATTGGAAGTATGATACTTTTACTTGCTCCGGGCAATTTTAGCAGAAGCCATTCCGTGGATAATGAATTTACACTGAGTAAAAAGATTCAAAACTTCAAATATGGTACAGAACTAATTTTTGGTGAGCAAAGATATCTTCTTTTATTTTTAGGAGGAGTGATAATATTTCTTTTATCCATAATAATTTTTCGTAACAAGTATATTAAATCTAAAAAAACGGAAGTCGTCTTATCCATTGTATTCATTTTAGGTGGGGTACTTTCAGTTATTGCTATGTTCTTTTCTCCCACATTCCCTCCTAGGGCTTCATTTGCAGCTGGTATTGCATTTTTAGTTGCAATTTCTATTATAGTAAATGGGAACATTGTATGTTGGATAAACAGAAAACTTTTTAACTTACCACTAATTGCTGTAGTAATACTATTGTTCAATTCAATGCTATTTACTTTTCAACAATACAAACAAATGAATGATGAGCATCAAAATAGAATGAAAATTATAAAAGAGCATATTGAAAAAGGTAAGTTGGATGTGAAAATACCAATTTATCAAGATGTTAAATTTACTAAGCATTTATTTGGATGGGATATAACCGGTGATAAAGATCATTACTATAATATTATTATGCAAAGGTATTTTGGTTTAAATACTCTTAAAGGAGTTAAAGGCGATCAAATCGTGACAACTACTTCAATACAGGTTGAATTTGATTCAAACCTTGTAACTAATGATTACAGTGTTTATTATGACATCGGGAAAGGCTTTAATGATCGTCATATGTTTGGAGAATATATAAAAGATAGTGAACTTGCCAAGCAAGTAATATTTCCAATACCAGATGACACAGTTCAGAATTTAAGAATACAATTTGGAGTAGGGGAATATTTTATTCGTTCTATTAATGTTTTAACCGATAATAAGACCTATAAACTTACTCCTACAGAAATTAAAGATCTCTTCGTTCCAGGTTACGGAATTAGTGATTACGTTGTAATAGGGGATGCTGTGAAAGTAAAAGTTGATATTTATGGTGCATTTATCGAAATAAACGGCTTCAATCACCTGTTATCAAATAAATAATACGTTTTGATTATAATCCGATTATCTAGTAGAAAGACTTTTAGATAATCGGATTTATTCAATTAGAATATTGATACCATTCTTATCTGAATTATTCGCCGCATTGTCTTTCCATCCTTGCAATCTGCCAGCTATATTCCTCTAACTCAGCTTGGTGCCTTGTAAGTGAAAAGTAATAATGTTCTGTCGTACTCTCTACAGATGGATTGCCACATATTCTACAAGTTTTGTCTGAGAGGTTTGCTGGATCTAGTAAGGTCGAACAATAATCACATTGATCATCTCGCACAGATTTGTCGCAAGCAGGGAAGTTACCTTCTACATATCGATCAGGCAAAAAGCGTTAAGCGGCTTCGCAATAGGTTTGTTGTATTTCTTTCTTATACTAATAGCCATTTTACAATAAACGAAGAAACATGTGTTGGGCTTCATGATAGTGTAATTTCTGATCAGTACGTGTAGAAAGGTTGTATGTGAATCTTAGTTGTTTAAAACACTCCGCAAAATCCTTATGGTATCGATCTGTAATCTCACTAGGGGTAACACCTGTTGAGTCGCTTGAACATCAACAGGGGGACCATGGCAATCACTGCCCGATACATATAACACCTTTGCTCCCTTCAAACGATAGTAATGTGCCAATACATCTCCCGCAATAAACTTGTAAGTCACCCTAGATGTAGTGAACCATTTGCATAAGTCCACGCTCCACCAATAGATATAGTCTCCAATATGAGCGCCCTGCAAAACGAATACAGTATCTGTAAAATGTAACCCAGTGCCTTGATGGTACTGGGTTTGTTGTATAATGGAAGAAAAGTAAAGTGAGATGAGTCTGTTGTTGCACGTTGGTAGACAAAAAAACGCATCATTTCATGCGGAATTATATAATCTTGTACCTGTCACACCAAGCAGTAGTGATTATGGAAAACAGCTTCCCTCCCTGTTGGCGTAGACACAAGCAAATGGCATCATAGTAACCGTAATTATTGCAGATACCGCCTACTCAGCTAAAGACAATCTAGCGAAGAAGAAAAAAGAAACGATACAACCTGTTGTCCCATTGAATCCCATTGTCCACCATGGGGGAGAGCAACAGGAAGGATTTGAGTACAACAAAGATGCAAATGTTGTGATGTGTCCTACTGGCCAAAGCAGTACAAGGAAGTAAGCAAAGCGGAGAGAGTCGCTCCCTTGTGTTTTATTTTGATGTTGAGAAGTGCAAGACCTGTCCGCTAAACTAGGGATGTTAAAAACTGGGGTCCAAGAGCAAGTAATATTCGATTCGTATCATTGCAGAACATTTTAAGGAACAGATCGCGTTTGAGCTTAGCGATACGTTTAAAGAACGAATAAATCGGAGACCCATAATTGAACACAAAAACGCAGAGATGAAGAGGTTTCACGGGATGGCAACATTTAAATACCGAGGTTTATTTCGCATGCGAATACAAGCCTACCTCACTGCATTTGTTGTAAATGTGAAACGAATGGGGTGCAGTTCAGAACTAGCTGCTTTTTTTAATCCGCATGATCACATTTCCATTTCAAAGCTCACTTCTTCTCAAAAGCAGAACTTTTGTAGGGCTCTCCCTAAGGCAACCATTTCACTAGACTAATTACACTTTCTATTTCATTAATACTAGAACTATTTTACTTTGTTATATGTTACAATGTTGATAATAGGGGATTAAATAGTTCCTTAGCATCTTTATTATTTTTATTTTATTCATAAACTCTACTCCAATCCGCAAAATACTCTTTGTATTTTACTCCCCTCAGGAGAAACACATCTCAACATGTTGTTGGCTTACGAAGATAATAAAAAACTTACATAATCATTTAAATTGTTTATAACGAATTAAATTTTATTCATTGTATAATTAATTGTAACTACTAATTTATTCAATATAGCTACATACTTCTAAAGGAGAGCAACTGATGAAAACTGTTTCAATTCAAATACCTGCTTATAATGAGAAAGACGTTCTGAATTTATTATATGAGAGATTGACAACAATTATTGATAGTATAGGATACTACCAACTTGGAGGAATACAATTACTTTCAATAGGGATAACTGGCGAATATTTAGGTAGACTTTTTAACGAAAAAAATAATAACGATACTAAACTAGTAGTGTCTAATTATGTGAGTAAATGATGAGAGGCAATAAAAGAGAAATTATAACTTATATTATCTTTGGTATTCTTACGACAGCTATTAATCTTATTGTATATGTGATTCTAACCAAAGTAAGTGGGATAGATTATAGAATTGCTACTACAATTGCATGGATTGTTTCAATTCTTTTTGCTTTTATCACGAATAAGATCTTTGTTTTTAGAAATGTAAATCGCGGAGTTTTCTTAATAGTTAGAGAGTTAATGTTATTTGTAGCTTTTAGAGTTTTATCATTTGTGTTAGATATAATACTATTAATTGCGTTAATTCAAATACTTCAAATGGATGACCTGATTTCTAAAGTTATTACCAATGTTTTAGTTGTAATTCTTAATTACATAGCTAGTAAGGTATACATTTTTAAAAGTAGTAAGCAAACTAAAGAGGTTTAAAAATGATAAATTACAAAAAAGGAATAATTTTATTTTCTATAGTACTATTTGTGTTTATTATGGCAATAAATATTTCCCAACCTTATATAGCTGGTGAATACAATTATAGTAATTTCTGGAACTAGTGACCAATAAGTATCAAGTTTAATAAATATAGTAAAATCTCAGTGGAACTTATTTTTTACATGGACCGGAAGGAATTTAGTACATTTTAATTTACAACTTTTGCTTATGACAGGAAAAGAGATCTTCAATTTTCTAAACGCAATAATGTTTTTTATTGATATTTTTACGTAATAACCTGGCGATATGTATCGTCGCTGGGCGATTGAAACGTTCTTTAAGTGGATGAAGCAGCATCTGCGAATCAAGCATTTTCACGGTCAAAGTGATCGTGCGGTTCACAACCAGATTTGGATCGCACTTATCGCCTTCTGCTTGCTCTTTCTCGTGAAGTTGGAGGCGAAGGTCGATCACAGTCTGTTACAACTGAGCCGATGGTTGACGAAATTACTGTGGCAGCCCTACACCCAGTGGTTGGAACGGATGAAGCAAAAGCCGAGTCGAGAATCCAAAGGAAGGTGACGAAGAGAAGCAACCGTTTAATCGGAAAGTCGCCTAACTACTTACTCACGTGAACACATTTACATAAATTATCCAAATGAAAAGAGCTATCTCTAAGAGGATCTTGACCTTTTGGATTCGCAGCCTAAAAAACGTTATCTCAATTTTCAGACATATAGAGGATTAGGGTTTATGCAACGCTAGTGATAAAAGATAGTGAGCTTGCCAAGGAAACAGTATTCCCAATACTAGAAGATACAGTTCAGAATTTAAAAATACAATTTGGGAAATACTTGATTCGCTCTATCAAAGTTGAAAAAGCTAATAAATCTTATAAGATTGCTCCTACTAAATCATAAGTTATTTTGTTCCTAGTAATGGAAATAGCGAATATGTTGTGACAGAAGATCTTGTAATGGTAAAAGTTGATAGCGATGATTCTTTTCTCGAAATAAGAGACTTTAAATATAAATTTTCAGATCTCTAATATTTTTTATGAAATAATAATTAAAAAGCAAGGTTGTAGAGAATATTTGATGAAAACCGTACATAGAAAAAAATCCATTCTAAAAATGGAAAGTTGACTCGGTCGTTGTGTTGACTTAAGTATAGAACAGATAAAGTGGGACCTAACTAGGGCTCACTTTTCTTTTTTATGTTTTATCATAGCGCATGTAATTAACCAAAAGTATGTGGACAGTCATTCGCTTCTGTGATGGCAGGAGCGACAGATTGCCCATTTGGACTGACAATCTTGCTGAAGACTTAACATGCCGATTAGACCATTCAGCAATTGCTTCATAAATTTCGCTACGGATATCGCATATTCGCCGCGCTGCCTTAGGGAGGAACAAACGATCTATCCACAAGCGTTAGCAACGGATAGTGCAAAGTGAGCACCTACAATGTTGAGTCAGAATGAAGAAATCCAAACCGACTGGAAAGCCTGCGCAGGTAGCAGAACATGTGTTACAACTGTAATTTCAAGCAGATGCACCATTACAAAAACTCGTGACGGATATTACGTATTTGCTGTTTGGCGGAAGAACGATATACTTATCAAACTTTTTGGACTTGTATTCCAGAGAGATTATAGTTTACCGTATAGCAGATAAACAAGAAACATCATTTGTGTTCTTGATACGTAGAATCAACTCCCGAGCCGACCAGGAATGATGCTCCATAGCGGTCAGGGCAGTGTGTATATGTAAGTCAGAGGCCTATCAGACGACCGTAAAAAGGAAACGGCATTACCATGAGCATGTCCCGCAAGTGAACGCCCGCTGATAATGCCTCATGGAATCGTTTCTTTCCACTCTAAAGTCTGAAATTCCCTTATAGGTCTCACATATACAACGAAGTTAATCGTTGTACAGAACGTTCGAGACTATATTGCCTGCTATCACTTAACTCGCCATCCAAATCTAAATAACTAGTCGCTTGTTGATTTCCGTCGGCTGGCTGTTTAACTTGCAAGGTGTTTTGATCTCTGTCTCACAGACAAGGGTTAGTCCCTAATTTGCTTGAGTATTTTATTCGTTTCTTCTGTCATTTTCTCAGTGTAATTATCAATGAGCTTCACCGTGAATTGCATTACTCGATGGTAAAGTATATCTCGCTCAGTAATCTTATTCATCTATTGCAACCGATCCGGGTCGTTCATCTATACTGTTTGATTAAAAAATAATTAGACTCTTGCTATCAGTAGCAGCGCCTTAAGTAAAACACTTTCCATTTTAGATTGCCTATATAATTTATTTTTAAACGAATATTTCAATCTTTTAGATACTGAATACGTTACATAAGCATTAAATTCTGTAAGTGTTTCAATTTCGCTAAAGCATACTTTATTACGGTTCAATACAGAATTAAACTCAAGAGCTTGTATTGATCTTATGTTATTATGTAATTTCAAAAAAACGTTCCTAAATTTTTTGCTCCATTTCTTAAATATCGATCGTTCTCCGCCTATTAAATTATTCGAGTGTTGTCTGTATAATATGTTTGATTGCTTATCAAAATAAACTCTACCAAACGCAGAAATACATAAATACATCCACCAATCATGCATAATAATGTTTTGGGTATTTGGTCTTAATTTAATCAAAAGTTTTCTTGCAGGTATATTGATTATCATCGTGCATCCAACAACAACGTTTTCCACAAGAGAATTATTAAGCTTCAATGGTCTCTTGGGTACGGGAGGCCATTCGACTAATCGTTTTAAATCCTCATCAACTAAGGTTGTTCTTGAACAATATAGGATTGGACCATCTTCCATCGAATTGGTTATATAATTTATCCCTGCAAAAAGCTTATTCGGCAGCCAATAATCATCTTGATCAGAAAATGCAAAGTAGTCAAACATCTCATTACTATTTTTCAATAGCTCTAAAAAGCTATCTTTCACTCCAATATTTTCAGCAGCATAAAACATTATTTGATCACTATATTTTTTCATAAACGAATTAATTATTTCAACTGTTTTATCTGTAGAACCATCATCTCGAATTAAAAGATGAACATTTACATTTTCCTGATCTAATATACTTTGTATTTGCTCACTAATATACTTTTCACCATTATACGTCGACATTAGTACTTGGACGTTAAACATTAACCTTTTCTCGCAATTAGGGAAAATTTTATTTTTCTCAACTTCTGATGAAACTTAGGATATCTCACTCTAATATGCTTTTTAAGTTTCTCGAACATAATTGACCTTGAAGCAGACAATTTAACGTTCTTATAATCCTCCGCAATCACATACCATTCGAAAAAGAACTGATGATTTTTCTTAAGTTCTTCCTTCTCGATATGTGGTTTATTATTGAAAATGTCATGTACTGCATCTACAAATTGCTCCGCTGCTTCATCCCAATTGTGCCAATCCCCTGCTGTTTTCAGAGCATTAACTTTAAGTTCGTTTAATTTAGTAGAATCTTCTTTTAACATATTAATATATTCAATAATTCTCTTATCATCGTCTTTTTGTGCAACTAAACCATTGTAGTCAGATACGATGTATTCATCATGTCCTGTTACGTTATAAGTTATAGATGTCCCTCCACAATGAAACATTTCAAGTGGTGGACCAAACATTCCTTCTACATAACTAAGCTTTATAATAACATCACATGATCTATATATATTTGCCGTTTCAAATATAGGTACTCTTGAAAAAACCCTATCGACTCCAGGATATGTATCTACCGGACTAGAAGTAAGCAACCATATCTCGTCTGCCTTAGAATTCCTACACAACTCAATGGTCTTAGGAACGTTTTTGAATCCAACATCAATGGGTCCCTCAACTAAAATTCTTAGTTTTCCTTGTTTCCTCTCAGCATATCTTTCGCCCTCTGTTGAATAGATATCTTTGCGAATTCCATTTTTGACGAGGTACGCTGATTTATTACATTCCGTTTTTAGGTACATCTGTATCCATGTCGCTTCAGTTATTATATGTAGAGGTAAATGATAGGTTGATTCAACAAGCTGTCTCAATGGTTTTTCATGAAGGTCGTAAAAGCGAGACTCAATCGATTGCACAAAGTATGCGTATGTACTCGCAGTGATACGAGTAATTTCATATACCGTTCTCCACCATGTTGCAATACAAATATCATAATTATCCGTCATAGCTTCGTCATAGGTTCTCCAATTTAATATCCTTGCTTCCGGGTGCCAGTGTAACCTTTCCATATTTACTTTTTCTTCAGTAATAATAGTTACTTCTTCTCCATTTTTTTTTGCTCTAATTGCATGCTCGAAAATGACATAACTTCCACCACTTATGTCAGGAGACCCGAGTAATATTGCCCACTTCATTTGTTACCTCTCCTTCACTACCTTAATTCACATAAGAACTCTTATATATGGGTTTTCAACTTATCAATCTCACTATAAAGTTGCTTAATCAAAGCATCTCGCTCATCAATCATATTAGTCATGCTCTTTATTGCATCGTCTCGATCATCTATCATACGAGTCATATTCCTAATTGCTTCATCTCTATCCTTAATCATACTTTCAAAATTATTAATAACTGAAGTTGAATCATCAGATTTATTCTGAAATTCCTCTGTTTTATTAAAATATTTTCTTTTCTTATACCAACTATAAAGGGGAATTAGTACACCAAGCCCCTTCTCTTTTAGTGTAATTGGAGCCCAAAAACTATTGGAGAAGAATCCATGAGGATTCCTTATAAGTTGAAATGCATTATTTATTCTATATACTATAGTACGCTTCTCTAATACAGCATTGAACTCTGTAAATTCAAAAACACCAAAATTTTCATAGTGATAGAGTTTATCAAAAAAAGAAAGTTCTTTTGTTGTAGGCGAAAGTACTAAATCAGAATGAATAAGTGCAAATTCATTTATGAAATTTTCTATATCCAAACTTCTTAAACAGAATATTTCACAAATTTCTTCAAACGTCTCAAACATTCCATTTTGCGCTGGTTGAACTATCTTTTCAAATATCTCTTTTTCTTTCTCATTTTGTATTGTTAATACTCCAACATCAGTATTATTGTCTTTATAAATATAACGATCAGCGCTGCCATGAGTTGCACCCAACATTATTTCGAATAATGCTCTATTTTCATTAAATACTGCAGTTTGATTATTCTTATGAGATACTATCGAAAAAACAATACCTTTTTTATCATTATCTTCTTTCATGTTTCCCAAAGCGACAAGCCCAACATAATACCCGTTAATTGAAACCTGTCCATCATATATATTATATATGTTATCTTGAATTGTTCCCTTCCAACCAACATCTACAATGTGCAATGACTCCATGTTCTTCTTACCACTTAAGTTGCTCACGTATAATTTAAAAAGTTTTTTTTGTTGGGTTCTAACATTTTCATAATAATCTTGAAACGCCTTGTTCTCTAACAAGATACGAAACGGTTCACTTGTAGGGAAATCTTCTTCTTTTTTATTTAAATTAATTTGTAGGTTCAGTGCTAAACTATTTATAAATTCTTCTTCAAAATTCAAACTTGACATGAATTCATATGAGCTGATTTTTCTATATTGTCTAAAGAGATTGTAAAAATCCTCTTGGGTTAATTCCTTTAATGAAGGTAAAAACGTCGACTTTCTAGAAACTTTTAAATAATGTGATTGGATCAGTCGAGAATCTCTGTAGCCTTCAGCTTCTTGATATCTATCGAATAAAACTTTTAAGTATTCTCCTTCTCTAGATAAAAAGAACACATCTTTTACACCCTTGCTAACTAAGTCTTCATATAATTTTTTTGTGAAATAAAAAAGTGAGAATATTATGTTATTAAATGGAGATTTAAATCTATTATCCTTTGCTAAAGCTAGCACATTATCAGAAATTTGCTTATTGTTCTGAAATTTATTTTCTTTCATAAATCTATCATAGAAAGCTACTTGTTTTGTACGATTGATTAAATGAGAATGTATGCTTTTACTTTGAGGTATTTGATGGTCTGACACCTCATTATCGCCAATCATTATAATTTCAGAAGGCCGAATGTCTTTTGACTCCATAACAAAATCAAATAAGCGTCCCGTTCTCTTGGTGAGCAAATACTCACTCGAAACTACAAAATCATCAATATATTCTTCTATCTCATGATAAATAAACAATCTTCGGATAGCTTCCTCTGGGAGGTAAAAATCCGAAACACAAATTACTTTTAATTCTGTCTTAAGTTTTATTTCTTTTATCGTTTCTAACCATACGGGGTCAACATATTGCACTGCTGTCTCTACGTCAATTTCAATATCTAAACATAAATCATAAAAACTCTGATAATCTACTTCGGGTGCTAATATATTTTCTTGCTTAAAAACCATAAATAAATGACCAATTAATTGGTCGTAAGTAAATTCTTTATCTTTCCCGGCACGTTCATTGCTAGTACAAGTTTCAGCTTCTACTCTATTTCTGATGTTGTATATTTCTTGAGCAGTAATTCTACTAGCTAGTTGAATACTGATTCGTTTAGCCCAAATCATCTTTGTATATTCAGGGTGCACTTTCCTGAGTAGAATAGTATCAAATATATCAAAGAAAACATATTTCAAAGATTTAATGTTTGATATACGTTTAATAGCTTCCTTCATCATTACACTCCTAGTTATCTACTTCTTTTTAAAATTAATAATAATTTTTTTGGATTTATAATAATTAATCAATTCACATTGTTCTGTATTCTTAGCATTCAATTTATTCAACTCATTTTCTAAATAACTTAATTTCTCGAGTTCAGCACTTAAACGCGAATTAACTTTTTCTAACTCTTCATCTCTTTCTATTACCAATTTTTCCACAGCTGCTAGTGCAATATCTCTTTCAATGACTAATTTTTCCGTTGCTTTTAATGCAACATCTCGATCGTCTACTAATCTCTCCGTTGCTTTTAATGCAACATCCCGTTCGACTACTAATCTCTCCGTTGCTTTTAAAGCAATATCTTTTTCACTAACTAATTTTTCAATATCAATTATGGTATTATTAAGATTTGAAATATTCTTTTCGTTTTTGGTAATAAGCTCATCTCGATCCTTCACCATATCGGACAGGTCATTGTTCTTAATTTTCTCAAACTCAAATAGTGCTTTATATTCATATATTAAAGCGATATCTTTAAAGTTTTCATGTTCTAATTTTTCATATATGTCTCTACCTTTTGGAAATAACATTCCTAGTCCCCAACTATGTGTAAATTCATAATGGGGGTAGAGGCTCTTAATCTCCTGCCAAAATTGATTCGATCCATATTCTAATGGGCTATGTACGTCATGAAATAATATTATTCCATTTCTATTAAGCTTAGGTAACCAAGTAGTAAAGTCATGTTTGACCGCCTCATACGTATGAAGACCATCAATATGAATAATATCAACAGAATCATCATCAAAATCAGATAAAGCATCATCAAACGTTTTTCGAAGTAAGTTAACATTAATATCATTAAAGTATTTAGATACCGTCTCACTCACAAGTCCTATTACCTCTTCGCCATAGTAACCGGCTTGCTCATCACCACCCCAAGTATCTACTGCATATAACTCAGTTTCTAATTTGTGGTCTTTTATTGATTGCGCAAACGAAAACAATGAGCAGCCATAGTGACTGCCTAGTTCTACAATTCGGACCGGCTTTAAATATTCAACAAAATCATATGCAAATTTACGATGTCCTTCCCAAGGGGCAACACGTAATTTACTATTTAATTGATCAGACTCAAATATCGGATTTTTAATTCGCCATTTTGACAACTTGAATCATCTCCATAATCACTTATAATTATTTAATTTTCTCAATACTAATTTCCTTGATTTTATTATTAAAAATTGCGTGAACAGTTTCAGTAGTAATATTCTTAACTTGAATGATATTATGTGCCCAGCATTGAATCGTGTGCTGTAATTCATGAAACCCTTCACCAATACCAAGAGTTATGAAATAATCATTCTCTTGAATCTCTGGCCAATTAAGATACATCTTAACCAGATATTCTTTATTGGCCTCTATTTTGCCTACTTTAAGATTAGAACTCAATGTATTTTCGCCGAATATGGCGTTTCCGTATTTATCATTAACTAAATATCCGAAAATTAATTCAGTTGTTTCTTTAAAACAGGCTATTCGCATATTTATTTCTACTATAGATTCTTTTGTAACGTATCCTTTATATTCTTCGCCATTTACCATGAATTTAATAGACTTAATTACTACTTCTCCTGCTCCTCCTAAAGCTTCCTTGTCAATTGCAGTCCAATTAGTATCGTCTATACTGGCAGTAATCTGAATAAGATCATCTGAATTCAATTCACTGTTGCTTTGGAAAACTTTTGAATGTACCCTTTTAGTATAAAATTCAATTGCCTTTAGCGGTTCACCGTAAAATACAACCTCACCCCTTGAGAGGACGAGTACATTATCAGCCATACTTGCAATAGAAGAAAGATCATGTGATACTAGTATTTTTGTAACATCATCCATATTCTCTTTCATATATCGATTACATTTTTGCTGAAAGAATACGTCTCCCACAGATAATGCCTCATCTACAATCAATATCTCCGGTTTAAAGCTGATCATAACGGAAAAAGCTAATCTCGCAAACATCCCACTAGAATAGGTTTTAACTGGTCTATTAATAAAATCACCAATATCAGCAAAATCAATGATCTGTTTTAATTTCTCATTCATTTGGTCTTTAGTAAATCCACGCATTGTACCATTAAGAAAGATGTTTTCATAACCTGTATACTCCATGTTAAATCCCGTTCCTAGCTCCAAGAGAGCTGCAACATGTCCTTCTACTTTCTTAGTCCCTGAGCTTTCAGTTAACACTCCCGAGATAATTTTCAATAAAGTTGATTTCCCTGAGCCATTCTCTCCAATAATACCTAAGGTCTCACCTTTTTTAATACTAAGAGAAACATCCTTTAGCGCAATAAATTCAACGTGTTTCTTTTTCCCTAAAATTGATTCCTGAACTCGGTCAATAGGTTTTGAATACAATTTATACTTTTTAGAAATATTATTTAATTGAATTGATATCTCGCTCATTATATCCTCCACTATAAAACATCTGCAAAATGTGGTTTCAGCCTTTTAAATAGCTTATAACCAATAAATAATATTATCGTAGAAATGCACCAAAAATAGAACGATTGGTTATATCTGTGCCAAAACCAAACATTTTCTATAAATGTATCTCGATAACCCTCTACAAGGTAATAAACGGGATTTAACTTGAACAAATAAATGTATTTATCTGGTATTATTTCAGATGACCATACAATTGGAATTAACCAAAATCCAATCTGAACTGCAATCCCCACCAATTGACCAATATCTCTAATAAAGACTACCAGTGAAGAAGTAATTAATCCTATACCCGTTAATAAATAAATACTACAAAACAGATAATATAAAAATTGAATATTAGTAATATCCGGTTTAACTCCATTTGTTAATAAAATAACACCTAAAATAATTAAGAAAATAATGTGGTTATACAATGAAGAAATTATCTTTACAATGGGTAGAATGCCTATTCTAAACGATACCTTTTTCACAAGATAACTATATTCCAAGAAACTATTACTTGAAGTAGAAACACTTTCAGAAACCAAAAACCACATAACCATTCCACAAGCAAGCCATACGATAAATGGGGTGCCATCCGGTCTAGCACCAGATCTAAAACCAATTTCAAAAACAAACCAATACACTAATAAGGTTATTAATGGATTTGCTATTCCCCAAACGATTCCTAGATATGAAGCTGCATAACGAACTTTAAAATCGTTTTTAGAAAGTTCGAATATTAATCTAATCGTAGTTTTTATGTTTTTCATTTTATCAACCATCCAATTTCGTTCTATAAATTAACAGAAACATTCCTTTTATAATATTTAACAATTTCTTCAATGCCTTGCTCTACTGAGTATTTAGGCGACCAATCTAGTTCATGAAATGCTAATTTATTGTCAAGAACACTATGTAAAATATCACCAACTCTACTAGTTGTACTTATTGGTTCTATTTTTTTAATCCCCATAGATTCTGTTAACATAGCATAAAGAGCTTTGATACTTATTCTTGTATTTGTCGAAATATTACACGTTTTTTTACTACCAAGAAAGAGCGCACTATAATTTGCTCTCGCAACATCTTTAACATAAATAAAATCTCTAGTTTGTTCACCGTCACCATGAATGACTGGAACCTCACCTGACAGTAATTTATTCAAAAAAATAGAAACTACTCCTCCCTCACCTTTAGAACTCTGCCTCTCACCATATACATTCGAATATCTTAGTATTGTATAATCAAAATCATACAAAGTAGAATATGTTTTAATATATTGTTCTGGTGTGAACTTAGATATGCCGTAACAAGATAGTGGGGTAATTGGATGTTTCTCATCTATACTTAAATATTCAGGCACTCCATAGATAGCAGCAGAGGAAGCATATACTATCTTTTTTGTATTATATTTAACACAATGATTCAATAAATTAATAGTACCTACTATATTTGATTTAGAATCTGATATAGGGTCTATCATTGAAGAATTTACATCGACTTGTGCCGCATGATGGATAACATAATCCGGTCTAAATTCTTTAAATTCATATTCAAGATTATCTAGAATATCTTTATTAATGAATGTAGCTTTCTGATTGATATTACTGATTTCTCCAGTTGATAAATCATCAATTATCATCACAGAATGGTTATTTTCAACTAGTAAATCAACGATATGAGAACCAATAAACCCAGCTCCACCAGTGACTATTATATTCATATTAGTTTCCCTCCGTATGTATCTTCTATTGAAAGAATATTAAAATCATTCTTATTTCCAGTATAAAATAATTAAGTTTAACTCCAATATTTTCGTCACTCTACCTTCGTTATCTTACCAAACTTCCTTCCATAATAATACCTTATTCTCCCTCCATTACTGAACAAATTGTTGAAATATTGATGTTTGTGTACGTTATTGCCAAAACTCTAATCCAACAAATATGTAAACTTCATACAAATCACTCCTTCTAATATAGTAATCTATTCCCTCTTTTGCTAAAATACACAGAGAAGATACCTAACTACATACTGATTATATAAATAGCGATGAGGAGTACATACGAATGAGCGCACGAAAAAAAACAATGAATAAAACGAATGCTTTAACGTCAAATCCACCGTTTTTAAAGTGGATCGGTACGATTGCGATAGCCCTATTTCTTATCATCTTTCCTTATGATAGAGGGTTGTTTAACGGGTATGAGCTGGGATTTGATTCTGCTCTTTATGGTGCCATGATTTATGGTTTCATTCTCCTCCTGCTAACTGCTGCTTTTATATCCCGAAGCTGGCAGCTCAATAGCTATCGAAGTATTTTGTCGATTGGTGTCCTTATACTTCCGCTTCTTTATTGGCTGTCTTCTTTTCAAGCCGTGTCGAAGTACTACGCCGTCTTTATGGCACTGATATTATTTCTGCTCTCTGCTCTATTCATAAGCGGTATGTATTTTGCAGAGTCCAAGCTCAATCGCAAAGTGATTGAGTATGCGTTAATGCTTACTTCTTATAGCATCGTGCTGTTTGGTTTATTGAATCTATTCGGTCAAATGTATTATAGAGATGCTTTATGGCTTGCACACGATGGTTATCGGCTAGCAGCCGTATTTCAATATTCGAATACTTATGCTGGGTTTTTAGCTGCATTATTTTTAGTTAGTATCTACTACGCTGTGCATTGCATCAGACCGTCCGCACGGATCATTCATGCAGCTATGCTGGTTCCGATATGGATTTCGTTCATGCTTACCTATTCACGCGGAGCTGTAGTCATTATTCCGATTATGGTGCTTATTCTTATTCCATTTCTACGTTTAACGAAACAAATTAATTATTTACTATTTCTCGTATTATCCGTTGTCGTTTCAATGAGTATTTTAGGCAAGCTAACCACTATTACAGAAGCAATTTCAAAGCTCGTACAACCTAATGAAGAGAAAGCACAAACCCCTATTTCACTATTCAGCTCTCTGCCTTTGCAAAGCTGGGGCTTGCTTCTATTGGGAATGGCCATCACAACTGGACTTATCATGCTCTACCATTATAAGGTTAATGTCCACGTAGAAGCGAAGATGAACAAGCTTGCAGCCCGCAAATGGTCCTTCGCTGCCGTTCCTGGAGCTATCATCGTCTTTACTGGAGCCGCCATTGGCGCTCTCACGAGCAGCAGCGCAGTGCGTGGACTGCTCCCCGATAAGATTGCTGTTCGCTTTGAAAACATTAATTTTCAGCAGCATAGCGTGTTAGAACGTCTCACTTTCTATAAAGATGGTCTCCGCGTAGCAGAGGATTATCCCCTGCTTGGTGGGGGCGGTGGAGCTTGGCAAGCTATGTTCGAGCAATACCAGAACAACCCTTATTGGAGCAGACAAGCACACAGTTATTTTGTCCAGGTTCTGGTGGAGTCTGGCTGGATTGGCCTAATCGCTTTAGTTGGACTCATTGGATTTGTTTATTATTTATACATTCGCTCATTTATCCGTTTTCCAGAGCTGCGAGGCAGTCATTTCATCTTTTTTATTATGTCGTTAACGCTCTTAATGCACAGCGCGCTTGATTTCGATATGAGCTTTATCTTTATAAGCGCAATCGTCTTTGTATCTCTTGGCTGCATGCTGGCACCCTATAGCAGCAAGCTTATGATCGAGAGCTTGACTAATAAAACGAAGAAAAGCTGGCAAAAGATCATCTATCCTGCTGCAATAGGCTTGCTCTCTATCGTGTTGCTAGTGACAGCTATACGTGAAAACACCGCTATCCAGAAATACAATAAAGCTTTTAGTTTAGCGGTTCAACAGCAAACATCTTTAAGCGAGCTTCTTATATTAATCAATAAAGCTATTGCAATCTCTCCTAAACATACTGATTTTTCACTAACGAAAGCGAATTGGCTTGAGCAGGGTTATAGGCAAATAGATGAATTTGATATGCTGGACGAAGCTTTAGCTACACTAAAGCTTGCTCAGAAATATGATCCGTATAATCGTATTATTATTATGACAAACTACCGTCTGCTTCAGGAAAAAGGACAATTGGAACAATCAATCGCAATGCTTGAGGAAGGTTTAAGCAAATTCCCATGGGATATTAATATCTATGAAGCTGTTATCACCTCCTATGTAACAGCCAGCAAGAACGCTCTAGCGGCAAACGATACCGCTGCTGCGAGTCAATACAAGGAACGTGTTGACCAACTTTCTAGTGAAATTCAGCGGAGAATGGATCAGCTTGCTTCTCTTCCTCCTGAACAGCAGCAAGGTCGAGCTTTCGCCTTCACAGAAGCGATAAATGAAGCTATCTCTCAGCTTGAGATAGCTTCAACCCAATAATTAAACCCTTTCATAAGACTGTCCATCCGCTTAACTTTTGCGGCATGGGCAGTCTTTCTTCTTTTTTCGATTCATTATTGGCATGTTTTAAGACTGCTAAGAATAAATAGCAATAGAACGTTCTGATTCACTTTTCTCGTATCTTGGCAGAAAGGGGAAATCATTTGAGACGAGCGCGAAAGCCTACATGGTCTTTTGTGGTGATGCGCGGCGCTGACAAAACCGTTAAGCAATTTCATGTAACGAAGCGATCGGTATTTGCCGTTCCTACAATAGCAATTCTCGCGGTTTCGGGCTGTTTTGGAGGTTTGCTATTGAAATCAGCTTATGAGCTGCGGAATTTGGAGGAGCAATTATCGAGGCAGGATGCTCTCCTTGCACATACGGTATCCGAAAAGGATGAAGTTATCGATTCCTTGCAGCAGGATATACTTGGGCTGTCGCGCCAAGCGCAAGAGCTGAACAGTAAGGTTGACGAGCTGCATGAGCTGGAGCTTAGGCTTAAGCAGTTTATTGAAAAGTACGGAAGCTCCATTCCTTCATCAAGCAGCACGGAACAGAAGCTATCAACCTCACGAATACCAGCTATTGCGAAGCTATCCAGCTCCGGCACCAGCAATTATAAGATGAAGCAAATAGCTGCAATCTCCCAGCAAACCGATCTTGACTTGCAATTATTAAATGTCATGGTAGACAGCATGGAACAATCCATGGCGCTTACACTTCAGCATGCGCAAGAGAGACGAATGATGGTGGACGCTTATCCTTCAGGCTGGCCAACCAAAACCATATCTATTACTTCAGGATTTGGTTACCGCAGTGATCCTTTCACTGGCCGAATGACCTTCCATGCAGGCATTGATATAATAGGCATGCTTGGCGACCCCGTATTTAGTGCAGCAGACGGCGTAGTGTCAGAAACAGGGTTTGATAAATCCCTTGGCAATTATATTATTATTGATCATTTAGGGGGATTGCAAAGCGAATACATGCACTTGAAACAAAGTATGGCTAAGGAAGGCGATCTTGTCGTCCGCGGTGAGAAAATCGGGTTGCTGGGCTCAAGCGGCAGAAGCACGGGCCCTCATTTGCATTTTCAAATTTATCAAAAGAAGGTCGCTGTTAATCCTTTACCTTTTCTCGCTAATGAAAGCTAATCACATTCAATATGAAGGAGGAATAATCAAGATGTTCAAAGAAAACAAACGGCTTGCAGCAACGGATACTTTAATCGGGCAGGGCACGCTCGGCGAAGGAAAAATAATTTGTGAAGCCAGTCTACGCATTGAAGGAGAGTATCGCGGCGATATCGAGTGCAAGGGAGACGTTATTATAGGAGAATGCGGTATCGCCAGATCAAACATTACAGCTCGCGATGTGACCGTTGCAGGAAAGGTTTTCGGTGATATTCTAACAACAGGCCGGCTAATCATTACCTCCTCCGGTCATCTGAGCGGCAATATTACCGCCCATACGCTTATCGTACAAGATGGAGGAATGCTTAACGGCAAGTGCAGCATGGAGAAAGCACCGGATCCCAAAAACCGTTCAGTAGCCGAATCGGAACCGCCTATTCTGCATGGCAAGGAACCGAATGCAAAGGAAACTAAAGAGAAATCACGTCAAGCTGGATAACGATTCTTTTTAACTCAATAGATCCCCAACAAAAAAAGCCGTTTCATGCATGTAACTCATCGAGATGAGCACAGCTATGAAACGGTTTTTTTAAGTTGGTATTAAGCCGATATATCCCGCTTGTTAAACACATACCAGGTTAAAGCAATAAATAGAACGTAGTATGCACCGATTATACTTAATGAGAAGCTGAGGCTTGAACCGCTGCCATCCTCCAATACGGTGCTTCCAATATATTTAGTCAGATCTAGATGCATGAATAACAAATAATTGATCCACTCATAATCCAGCATGGCCAGCAGTGGGACGAAGCTGCTGACACCTAACAGCAAGAACAAGGATAAACCAATTGCCAGCCCGCTGCTCCGAAAAATCGTTGACAGCATAAAGGCTAGTGTCATAGTCACCATCAATGTAATAAACTTCATGCCATAAAATCTAAGCAAATAGGCAAATGGCGCCATTTCTCCAGGCAAAGGCACCGTACTTTGTTTAGCCGCGTCTGATGGATTAAGCCCAAAGAGCAGCCAGTTCAACAATAATGAGCTTGCGAATAGGATGATTGTAAGCAAGGCCGCATACAGAGCGTTGGATATGTACTTCGATAACAATACTTTTGATCTGGACCAGGGACGGATGAGCAGCAGCTTAATGGTCCCGCTTGTGAACTCCTCGGCTACACTGCCAGCAGAGACGACAACCGTAAATATGGTCACTAGTAAAAATAAAACAAATGACTCCATCGATATAACATCCCACATCGATGTCTCTCCCTTGCTGAATATTCGCCACATAATCGAAATAAACAGCACCAGAGTGACCATTATAAGCGTCATCACCCATGTTCGAGGTCGACGATATATTTTCATATTCTCATTTCGAACAAGTTGTAAAAAATCAACCAATGCGCTCTCCTCCTGTCACTTCCAAGAACTGGTCTTCAAGTGATTTCACCTGCGCGCGTATGCTGTACACCTTGATGGCGGCAGCTACCAGCGTCGCATTAATGAAGGCCGTGCCTTCTCTATTCGCCTCAATTGAAATAGAATGATTACCCTCAGCAGCAGCGTTTAGCCCTGCAGCTAGCAGTGCCTCTATTGCCCCTTGCTGGCGATCCACCTCTATCAACATATGTGAAATGTCTGCTCGCGTCTCGTCTCCCTTAATCGTACGTACATCAATCAGTTTGCCATTCTGAATAATAGCGACGCGGTCGCACATCAGCTCCATCTCAGAGAGCAAATGGCTTGAGACGAATACGGCAAGACCTTCCTCCTTGGACAGCAAGCGCAAATAATCTCGAAGCTCACGTATTCCAGCGGGATCCAGTCCGTTTGTTGGCTCATCCAGAATAAGCAATCTAGGCTTATGCAGAATCGCCTGAGCTACTCCCAGCCGCTGCCTCATCCCCAGCGAGTAGGTTTTCACCTTATCTCGAATGCGTCCCTCTAGGCCGACAAGCTTGACGACCTCAAGTATGCGATGCTCCGTAATGCCCGGAATCATTCTTGCATAATGGACTAAATTATCATAGCCGCTTAAGTATTTATACATTTCGGGATTTTCTACAATCGCACCTACATGACGAATGGCTTTCTCATATTCCTTTGTTATGCTGTACCCGCCAATCAAAATTTCACCGGCCGTTAGAGACATTAAGCCAACCATCATTCTAATTGTAGTCGTCTTACCCGAGCCATTGGGACCGAGGAAACCGAATACTTCTCCTAGCGGCAAGTCAAGTGTCAGTTGATCAATAATGGTGCGGCTGCCGATTTTTTTAGTTACATTTTGTAATTTAACAATAGGCTGTTCCATCACTCTGCTCCTCCTCTTTAAGAAAATCCTTATTAGTATAAACCATTAAGGAAACAAATGGTAGTTACCAAAAATTGCCTCCTCCTACAGCGGAGCTGTAGTGAGGAGGCAATCATTATTATTTGCTCGATAAGGCTGCACAACATGTTCGGCAACTTTGGCATCCGCACGAAGGAACATTTTATAGTCATAGTTACTAGTCTTGCCTGATAATCCAGCCATAGCATCCAGCTTATCCTGCTCGATACTGCATGAGATGCAATAACCCATTCGATGCACTACTCGGAAAAATCCTGTTCTAAACAATATATCCGCCTCAGGCTTGGAAACCATCTCTCCGCAACTAACACAATAAAAACGGTCCTTTGAACACATCATCCGATAGATCGCTTCCTCTCTATTTCGTAATGATTGTATCAAACCTTCGTTATAAAAGATGCCGTTCTATATGGCAGATGTTCGATTATGTTGACGCTTCGCAATCCATCTGAAAAATTTGGTCCAAAAAGGGATTTGCAGAACGGCTGCCTCTAATAGAAGAGACTGCCAGTTATCCACATATACGATTTTCCCATTACGATGAACAGCAGTTAATTTACCGATAATTTGTGAGAAAGGAACAGGCTTCTCCGGCACATCATAGGTATCTCCTCGAAAGGTATAAAGTACCGACTGCTGGTCATCGTCTATATCAATGATGCGATAAAGCAATAGACGTCCAGCATCACTTTCAAATAAGCATATATCTCCGATCTGCAGCCTATCTTGCTGAACGCGAACGAATGTAGACATATTCCCTTCCCGCAAAAAAGGATACATTGCGTTACCGTAGCATGTCACGTCAATAGAGCCTCGAATCTCAATAACCTTTGCGATAATGACAGCAAGCTCGTTCCTGCCAACCATCCTCTAGTCCCCTATACCCAATTATATTGATTCGTAATTTCTTCCCATGTATGGCCCAGCCTAATCGTATCATCGTCCTGAATACTACTGCCAGTCTGCACCTCGATTAGCTCCATATCCGTAGCCGCACGCAAGCTGTGCCTTGATCGTTCAGGTATTTGGACAGCATCACCGGTCACGACAGAACGGTAAGCTTCATCCTGAATGAGGAGCCCTTCCCCAGAAAGAATCGTCCATACTTCCTTTCTTTTGAAATGCATATGATAGCTGAAATTGTGGCCTGCAGCGATGAATACTCGTCTAATGATTACCTGTTCCCCAGATGCTGATATCATTGAATCAATAATCTTGGCATGTCCCCAGCGTCGTTCCTCATATTTAGGCCGCTCGTTCATTTTCTGCAGCTTTTCATGGAGGATGGAGCCTGAGTCCTTCGTTGTTACAAGAATACCATCGAGGCTTGCCGCTACGATTACATTTTTTAATCCAACAACCGTAATCGGAATATCCAGTTCGTTGATAAGCTGACACTGCTCGCAATCATCCGATAATTCGCCCATGCCTAGACGCTGGAACGTTATCTCCTCCGACAACGATCTCCATGTGCCAAGATCCTTCCATGCTCCTTCATAGCAAACGACGGATATGGAACCGAGTTTTTGAGAGATTTCGGATTCAAAGCTCGATTTGGACAGCTTACAGTACTGCTTATAAAGCTCATCATAATGAATCGGCATACCGTGAGCAATCAGTGACGAGATCATAAAATGAAGCTGGAATACATAAATGCCGCTATTCCATAATGCTCCCTCCCTAATCCATGCTTCGGCTTCCGCTTCAAATGGCCGTTCTTTAAGGACTTTAACATTCTGAGCTGCTAAACCAGCAGAAGCGTGAGAATAATGATTTTTCTCCGGAATAATATAACCGTATTGCTCCGCAGGATAGCTTGGCCTTATCCCAACCATAATCATCTCTGATTTACTTTGTCTGAAGAGGTTCGGAATATGACGGACATATGTGAAAAAATCACTTTCCACATAAGTATCAACCGGTATTACAATAATGGTTTCATTTAAGGCAGCTCCTGCTATTGAATACAAATAAGCAGCTGCTAGTGCGGCCGCCGGGAAAGAGTCGCGTTGCTCTGGTTCAATGATAAGAGGAGCGCTTTCGCCCACCTGCCTCTGCACGACTTCTGCCTGTTGACGGCAGGTTGCAATCCGAGTATGCTCCTGCAGGTTTGCCTCCTTCAGCTGTCTCCATAACCGCTGCAGCATCGATTCCAAATGACCGTCTGGACCTTCGAGCACAGACAAATATTGCTTTGAACGCTTGCTATTGGATAAGGGCCACAGTCTTTTTCCAGATCCACCTGATAATAAAATAATTTTCAACGGATGCGCCCCTTCCAGCAATAGGTGTATTCACAACTAAAAAATACTAGCCGCTATTATAAATTCTTTTCGTATGTATCGGCCTATTGTATAAATGATGGATTTTTTGCTGCTGTGGCTGTCGTACTAGCAATTCGTGATTCATCACGCCGATAATTAAAGAGCGCATTGCATCTGAGCAGATGAATAAGACACCATGAACAAATTGATCGCCAGTCAGCGATTGCCATAAGATTCGTCCGCGAACAATTAGCTGAACATTCGAGATGGACATTCTCAGCTCAACCAAATAATTAGGCTGGATAGGCAGCTGCAAATTAGATATGAAACATAAACCGTTTTGACTAATATTTTGCATAAGAACCGTAGTTGTTGAACTCGTTAGCTGTCTGCCAGCCTTGTTGATTAATCGAAGTTCTGCCTGAACGCCGTCTGTGAAGTGAAGTCTTATATGCGCACGCGAGCTATTGTCTGAAGAAGTCGCCATCCTTCATTCCTCCATCATCATTGTCATCTATTACGCTACGGATTTCCCCTGCTAGAATGGTAGTTCTGCAAGGAATAATACAATAATTATACCCGAGTCGCCGGATGGAATTTGTCGGTTAGTGGACGCAGCTTTTTTCTATTTTGATGAAATTTTGTCGAAAAAAAGGGACTGCCACTTGCTGTGGTTGATCCACAACAGTGACAGTCCCTATTCTTGAATGACTTTATCCTTCTCCCCTATCAATAGACAGAGAGATGATATAGTTATTTCCCGCCTGCACGAGCAAGCTCTTTCTTATTTGCTTCGAAAGCCGCGAGCAATGCTTCTTCACCTTGCAATCCTGTATCTTCTGCTTTGCGAATTTGCTCGAGCATCCGCTTGTAGTCCTTAGGAATAACTTTTACGAATTTTGTAATGGAAGCATCCCAATCCTTTAAGATACGGGAACCAACAGCGCTCTCCGTGCACGCAGTATGCCGCTCGATCAATCCACGAAGCTCTGCAATGTCTTCCGGCTCCTCAAGACGCTCCAGCAATACCATTTCCAAATTGCAAAGGTTGTAGAATTCGCCATTCGCATCATAAATATATGCCACGCCTCCGGACATGCCAGCTGCGAAGTTGCGTCCTGTTTGGCCTAGAATGACTACACGGCCGCCCGTCATATATTCACAGCCATGATCGCCTACGCCTTCAACAACTACACTAGCGCCGCTGTTCCGAACGGCAAAACGCTCGCCGGCTGCACCGCGAATGTATGCTTGCCCGCTAGTAGAGCCGTATAGCGCGGTATTGCCGATAATGACATTCTCCTCAGCAACAAACGTAGCTTTCGGCGATGGAGCAACAATTAGCTTGCCGCCCGAGAGCCCTTTACCGAAATAGTCATTGGAATCACCCTCGATGGAAAGTGTAATACCCTTCGGTACGAATGCGCCAAAGCTCTGTCCTGCGGTACCCACAAAGTGATACGAAATCGTATCCTCGGGCAGGCCAGCTGCCCCGTAACGGCGAGTTACCTCGCTTCCAAGAATCGTTCCGACAACACGATTCGTATTAAGAATCGGGAACGCTGCCTGTACGCGCTCACCTCTTTCAAGCGCTGCTTGTGCCCGAGGCACGAGCTGCTGCATATCAAGTGAAAGCTCAAGCCCGTGATTCTGCTGTTGAACATTATAACGTACAGCATCCTTCGGCAAATCCGCTTCATATAGCATGCCGCTAAGATCAATGCCTTTCGCTTTGTAATGCTCAAGCAATTGATTCGTTTCCAGAATATCAACGCGTCCAACCATTTCTTGAATGGTGCGAAAGCCAAGCTCTGCCATAATTTCACGCAGCTCTTCAGCAATGAAACGCAAATAATTTACAACATGGCTTGGATCACCCATAAATTTCTTGCGAAGCTCAGGATTTTGTGTAGCTACGCCAACGGGACAAGTATCCAATTGACATACACGCATCATGATGCAGCCAAGTACGATGAGCGGAGCAGTAGAGAACCCATATTCTTCAGCGCCAAGCAATACTGCTATCGCAACATCACGGCCATTCATCATTTTGCCGTCTGTTTCAAGCACGACGCGATCACGAAGATTGTTCAGCATAAGCGTCTGATGTGTTTCAGCAAGGCCAAGCTCCCACGGAAGACCAGCATGACGGATCGAGCCCATTGGAGATGCTCCCGTTCCGCCGTCATAGCCGCTGACCATTATGACATCGGCGCGTCCTTTAGCTACTCCTGCAGCAATTGTCCCTACGCCTACACCGGATACGAGCTTCACATTGATGCGTGCGAGCGGATTAGCGTTTTTCAAATCATGAACAAGCTCCGCCAAATCCTCGATCGAATAAATATCATGATGCGGCGGCGGCGAGATTAGACCTACACCAGGAGTAGAGCCGCGAACCTCCGCTACCCACGGGTAAACTTTAAGGCCAGGCAGCTGTCCGCCTTCACCAGGCTTCGCGCCTTGGGCCATTTTTATTTGAATTTCATCGGCATTCACCAAGTAGTTGCTCGTTACGCCGAAACGTCCCGATGCAACTTGCTTAATTGCGCTGCGTCTTGAGTCGCCGTTAGCGTCAGGAATGAAACGAGCTGGATCCTCGCCGCCCTCGCCCGTATTCGATTTACCGCCTAGACGATTCATCGCAATAGCTAGGCTCTCATGCGCTTCCTTGCTGATCGAGCCGAATGACATCGCACCCGTCTTGAACCTTTTCACGATCGACTCTAATGATTCCACTTCCTCAATCGGAACCGATTGACGGCCTTGTTTAAATTTCAGCAAAGAGCGCAGCGTTAGATGCTTCTTATCCTCGCCTTGCACAAGTGCAGAAAATTTCTTGTAAAGCTTGTAGTCGTTAGAGCGTGCTGCCATCTGCAGCGTATGAATCGTCTGAGGCGTAAATAGATGATCCTCGCCGTCTTTGCGCCATTGGTATTCACCGCCGGAATCAAGCTCCTTCTCGCTGCCCTCTTGTTCCGAGAACGCACGGTTATGGTGCTTTAACGTCTCTTCCGCAATAACATCAAGGCCTATACCGCCAATACGGGACGGCGTCCACGTAAAGTACTCATTTATGACATCCTCTTTCAAACCGAGCGCTTCAAAAATTTGGGCGCCACGATAGGATTGGATCGTCGAAATTCCCATTTTGGACAATATTTTAACGACGCCTTTAGTTGCAGCTTTTATTAAGTTTTTGACTGCCTTCTCATGCGATACGCCGCGGAGCATGCCTTGTCTGATCATATCATCAAGCGTTTCGAAGGCCAGATACGGATTTACGGCGTTAACGCCGTAGCCAAGCAGCAGCGCGAAATGATGCACTTCTCTAGGCTCGCCAGACTCCAGCAATATAGCAACCTTCGTCCTTGTTCCTTGACGAATCAGGTGATGATGCAAAGCCGACACAGCCAGCAAAGCCGGAATGGCAGCATTCTCTTTGTCAACGCCACGATCGGAGAGAATAAGCAGGTTATGGCCTTTGGCAATAACCCGGTCTGCTGCTTCACACATTTGGGTAAGCGCAAATCGCAGACCCTCTTCGCCTTTGCTCGCTTCGAAGAAGATCGGAAGCGTAATCGAACGAAAGCCCGGGCGGCGCACATGGCGCAGCTTCGCGAACTGCTCATTGGACAAGATTGGCGTTTCCAGCTTGATATGACGGGAGCTCTCCGGCTCCGGGTTCAGCAGGTTGCGCTCTGGCCCGATTGTCGTGCCAGTTGCTGTAATAATTTCCTCCCGAATCGCATCAATTGGCGGGTTCGTTACTTGAGCAAACAACTGCTTAAAGTAGTTGTAAAGACGCTGTGGACGCTCAGACAAAACAGCAAGCGGTGCGTCATAGCCCATTGAGCCAATAGGCTCTGCGCCGCTGCCAGCCATCGGCTCAAGCACTTTGCGTATATCCTCAAAAGTGTATCCGAAGGCTTGCTGTCTCATTTGCACAGTAGCATGATCCGGCTCAGGCAATTCCGGCGCATCCGGCAATTCCTCCAGATCAACGAGATGCTCATTTAGCCACTCGCGGTAAGGATGCTCTGTTTCAATCTCCGCTTTCACTTCCTCATCCGAAATGATGCGGCCTTGTTCGGTATCAACTAGAAGCATGCGTCCAGGACGCAAGCGATCTTTGTACAATATATCCTCAGGCGGTATTTCAACAGTTCCCGCTTCTGATCCAAGAATGATATGATCATCCTTCGTTACATAATAACGGGCTGGGCGGAGACCATTACGGTCAAGTACCGCTCCTATTTTCACGCCGTCTGTAAAGCCAAGCGCAGCTGGTCCATCCCATGGTTCCATCAAGGTGCTGTGATATTCATAGAATGCTTTGCGCTCATCGCTCATGCTTTCATGGTTTGACCAAGGCTCTGGAACCATCATCATTGCGGCATGAGCCATGGAGCGACCGGATAAAAATAAAAATTCAAGCGTGTTGTCGAACATCGCCGTATCTGAACCATCCGGGTTAATAATCGGTTTAATCTTCTCGATGTCGTCGCCAAATAATTCCGTTGCAAAGAGCGTTTGACGGGCATGCATCCAGTTCACGTTGCCGCGAAGCGTGTTGATCTCACCGTTATGAATCATATAATGGAAAGGATGTGCGCGCTCCCAGCTCGGGAACGTATTCGTACTGAAACGGGAGTGTACAAGCGCCATCGCCGATACAACCGACTCATTATTAAGCTCAGTGTAGAATGAACGGACCTGCTCCGTCGTAAGCATCCCTTTGTAAACGATTTTTCTGGAGGATAAGCTGGAGAAATAGAACATATTGCCGCCTTCTTTGCCGGCATATCGAATCGCAAGCTCAGCGCGCTTACGAATAATATATAATTTCCGTTCAAAAGCCATATTGTCTTGCAAGCTGGCATCCATGCCTATAAACAGCTGGCGTACATAAGGCTTAACAGCCAGTGCGGATTCACCAAGCTTCGCATCATCTGTTGGTACCGTTCTCCAACCGATTACGGTTTGATTCTCCTCTTGTACGATTGCTTCCACTTCACGCTCAATTTCGCTGCGAGCCGCTTCGTCCTGCGGCATAAAAATCATACCGACTGCGTATTGACCTTCCTTCGGAAGCACAATTCCCTGTTCTTCTAATTCCGCTGCAAAAAAAGCATGGGGAATTTGAAGCAATATGCCCGCACCATCCCCGGTATTCGGTTCGCTGCCTTGGCCGCCGCGATGCTCCATGTTCTCGAGCAGCATCAGCGCCTGAGTGATGACCTTGTGTGATTTGATTCCCTTGATGTTGGCCACGAAGCCCATGCCACAAGCATCTTTCTCGAATTGCGGATCATAAAGCCCCTGCTTAGGCGGCAATCCCAAAATATATTCTTTCATTGTGTGCAACCTTTCTATGAGAAGATTTTTGGGTAAGCGTGAACGTGTTGAAATAAGCATCGATGATTACGCATTACGCTTTATTGGACTTGTTTTATCATAGAATGGTAGTCAGCGAAGCGCATCAGCCTGCTCCTTGCCATTTATAAGTTAAACGATTTAAGCCGCTCCGGAAGAGCACTTACGTTTAGTTGATACATACCGAATTCGTATATCGCGACAATACGATTTATTATATTATTTTATCATCCGGCTATAGGGGAAGCAATTTAATATTTTTATAATTGTCGCCTAGATGTTTGTACTTTTTTACAGTAGGCAGAGCTGTTTTCACTCCATTTTTGAACTAACAATTTGTTTGGCGAAACGCGGCCTAACGATAGCAGACATCCGTTGTTTGCTCTTATTTTAGCAAAACAATGCGTGTTTTTTGTATAGCAAGTTAAGGAAGCTTTCAATTTGGGCTTTATAAGTAAAACTTTACGAAGAAAACATGACTAAAATGGTTCAAGGCGAGGTATGATTAGCGTAGATAAATCCAGTATTGGCTATCTTAATTGCGTGATTGCTTTATGAATACAACCTATACAGAACAGAAGCGCAGCATGCACTTTTCTCGCTTGCTGCGCTGGCCGAACATGTCAATGCTAGGTTATTTGTATTCCTTCTGAAGCTGCTGCAGCTGCTCAAGACCTTTGGAAGCCCAGCGCTGCAAGCGGTCAAGCGCTTCTATCTCAGCGGCCGTCGCCGCCTTCAATGAAGCGCTATAATCTGGTACTTGGCCCGAATAACGTTTTACATCACGTTTTAGCACCGTTGTTTTTTCTGTGTAGCTGAGAGCACGGCGTTCATGGAACATGGGAACATCCGGATTATACGGATTATGCAAATCACCCTGCTCGGGATGCTTCAATACGGCAAGCACCTTAACGAGCATACGCGGTCCATTAATCTCTACAAGCTCGCCTACATACTGGCCAGAACGAACCTCCGCTTGCACGATGTCTCCAATTGTTAGATTATGGTCAAATTGATTCATTTGTTCCATCGATCATTAACCCCATTTCTATTATTTCCTTCTGATAGTAAAATATATGTAATTATAGTTTGATCAAGGTTTCATATACTAATCATATACGTATACGCCGTTTAGGACAAATTATCCACCGCATTATTCGAAACGCTCGCGGATAAAACTTGTGTTAGTTGCTCCTGCATCGTAATATGGAAATAGAAAAGTAGGTGGAATGAATGCGTAAGAAAAGAGTGCTTCTGCTCTCTGAAGGCTTTGGCTCCGGTCATACTCAAGCTGCCTATGCGCTCGCAGTTGGATTAAAACAGCTGTGTCCGGGAATTCAAACCCGTGTCATCGAGCTTGGTAAATTCCTTAATCCGGTACTAGGTCCTTGGATCGTATCCGCATATCGGAAAACGGTAAGTAAGCAGCCTAAAATGGTAGGCCTTATGTACCGAAGCAATTATAAAAAATCATTTAATCGGCTTACGCAGCTGGCGCTTCATCGTATGTTTTACACACAAACATCGCAAGTCATATCGCAATTGAAGCCGGATCTTATTGTATGCACACATCCTGGACCTAATGCGGTGGTGGCGAGGCTTAAGCGACTAGGACTTGATATGCCGCTGTATACGCTGATTACAGACTATGATGCGCACGGCTCATGGGTCAGCAAGGAAGTGAACCGATATTTGGTTTCTTCATCACTTGTGAAAGACCGTCTCATCGAAAAAGGCGTACCTGCAAACAGCGTTGAGGTAACTGGCATTCCCGTTCATCCGAATTTCTGGCATACATATGATAAGGAAGCTGTTCGAGAGCAATTTCAATTAAAGGCCATTCCTACCGTTCTTATTATGGGCGGCGGATGGGGCATCATGTATGAAGATAATGCTCTGGAATATATGACGAAGTGGCGAGAGAGCACACAGCTTATTTATTGCGTTGGCTCTAATGAGAAGATGAAGGAAAAGATGCTGGCTGATCCTCTCTTTCAACACCCCAACATTCATGTTCTCGGCTTCACGCGTGAAGTGAACAAGCTTATGGATGTATCGGATTTATTGATCACGAAGCCAGGCGGGATGACCTGCACAGAAGGTATGAGCAAAGGGATACCTATGTTGTTTTACGATCCAATTCCTGGACAAGAAGAAGAAAACTGCGAATACTTCATAAGCAACGGCTACGGTGAAATGCTTGATTCGAATGATACCGTTGATAAATGGTTTTCGCTCATTCACGAGCCTTACGCTTCCGGCCAATTCAGGGACAGCTTACTAACGAAACGCAATCAACAATATGACCCGACGAATTGTCCAAACGCCGTCCTGCGCCTCATGCAGTGACGGCCTTCTTTTTTTCTCATTGAAATGAAGCATAAATTATAGTCCTTTATCCAAATAGTATATCTGAGTGAAGGGAGCTGTTTATTATGAGTTCACCAATGACCGATGGGAAAACCATTATTTTGAGGCTGGAGATGGATACCCATCTAGCCCAATTCGGTAAAGCGGCTACAGCCATCGAGCAGGCTAATGGGGATATTATCGCCATTGACGTCATTCAAACGGACAAAAACAAGAGCATTCGCGATCTGACCGTAAAAATGGCGGAGCAAGGCGCTGCCGAGCGTCTAACTAAAGCATTAGGGGCATTGCCGGGCATTCGATTGATCCATATATCTGATCGCACCTTCCTGCTGCACCTCGGCGGTAAAATAACGATTCAGCCCAAAACACCGATACAAAACCGTGACGACCTATCACGCGTCTATACACCCGATGTCGCAAGAGTTTGTCAGGCCATTCATGAAGAGCCATCGAAGGCCTTTACGCTTACAATCAAGCGGAATACAGTTGCCGTCATATCGGACGGAAGTGCCGTACTCGGTCTAGGCAACATCGGTCCTTATGCAGCAATGCCGGTTATGGAAGGCAAGGCGATGCTGTTCAAGCAATTCGCTGATGTGGACGCGTTCCCCATTTGTCTCGATACACAGGATACCGAAGCGATCATAGCTACGATCAAAAATCTCGCGCCAGCATTTGGTGGCATTAATCTAGAGGATATATCGTCGCCTCGCTGCTTTGAAATTGAAAAGAGGCTGCGGCAGGAGCTTGATATTCCTGTCTTCCATGATGATCAACATGGAACAGCCGTTGTATTATATGCGGGCCTGCTTAATGCGCTCAAGCTGACCGAACGAAGCTTGCATGAGGCGCGTATCGTCGTTTGCGGAATTGGCGCAGCAGGGATCGCATGCACGAAGATGCTGCTTGCCGGAGGAGCCCAGCATATTATAGGGGTCGACCGTGCAGGCATATTAACCGCAGAGCAAAGCTATGACAATCCAATGTGGCAATGGTATACGGAGAATACAAATTCGGAACGAATCAGCGGCAGCTTAGCGGAAGCTCTTCAAGGTGCTGATGTATTTATAGGCGTATCAGCTGGGGGCATACTTTCTCGAGAACTTATTGAGACGATGGCGCAGCAGCCTATTGTATTCGCAATGGCAAATCCCGAGCCTGAAATTAGGCCGGAGCTGGCTGAGGATATTGTAGCCGTGTTCGCAACGGGAAGATCAGATTACCCTAACCAGATCAATAATGTATTATGCTTTCCGGGAATTTTCCGCGGAGCGCTGGATAGCCGCGCTACCATTATTAACGAGGAAATGAAGCTTGCTGCTGCCGAAGCTATTGCATCTGTCATTAGTAATGATGAGCTAAGCCGTCTATACATTGTGCCAAGCGTTTTCAACACGCGAGTCGTGGAGGAGGTCCGCCGCCGCGTCATTCAAGCCGCGCAGGAAAGCGGAGTTTCGCGAAGACAACCTCGGGAATAAATTACATGGTTATAAGCGGCAATCTGTTCTTGCCGTGTGTGCCGCTTAGTATCGTTAATGGTGACTGCTAAGCGGTTTTTTTATGAATAGATTGCGCCGTAAAAGTATGACACCTATCATCTGTTTAACCGTATTAAATATGATATAATAAAATATGGAGCGCGAAGCGCTTTTTCAACAAGCAGCAACATATATTAGCATATAAAGGAATTCCGCTTAGTTCAGTTGTTAAGCTGGCTTTATGTGCAGGTTAGTTGAAGGAAAGGGAGCCTGGTAATGTTTCAAGCTGTAATCGATTTTTTAAAGGATTTCGGACCATTAGGACTGTTCATTCATGCTTTCTTTGATGCAGTTATTTTTCCGATTCCAGCGTTCTTCCTTCAAGTATCATTAAGCTTACTCAATCCCTCTACAGCAATATGGCTGGCCACCGTTGGCTATATAGGCTGCCTCTTAGGAACTCCAGTTGGGTATTACCTAGGCAAACTAATGGGAAAATCCGTGTTATATAAGTTTTTAAAGAAAGAATGGATTGACAGTGCAACCGACCGATTTCAGAAAAATGGCGAAACAGCTATTCTAATCGGATCATTCACGCCAATCCCCTTTAAAGTATTTACTATTTTATCAGGATGCTTAAATTTTCCACTATGGCGCTTGATCGGCTACGCGGCAATCGGAAGGGGGCTTAAGTTTTATACGGTAGGCTTACTATTCTATTTCTACGGCCGGGCAGCAGAAGGCATGGTTAAGAACGTATCGTTATATATTTTCTTAGGCGCAGTGCCAATCGTGGTCATATTCCTCCTATTTCGCAAAAGACTTCGCAAGAAAAAAGAGCTTGAAAAGAATACTTCTGCACCAGCAGTTGACCAACCAGAAGATACAAATATACGGCTTGGATCATAAGCCAGTATTATTTCTTCATTTCTAAATATGCAAATACGTAATATATATTCATAAATAAAGGGCTCTGTTGCCAACAGAGCCCTTTGCTTGCTTAATACTTCCTTCAGCGGTTTAATCCGCATTGCCTCTTGGAAATTCGAATGAACCCTATAGCGCGCTGCCGCCGTATAAAAAGCGATATTCCCAGTGTGTGCCTTCCATGCTGCTGATGGTCACGCCGCCGCTCTCCTTGGAATACGTATGTAGAATCTTTCCGTCTCCTAAGTATATGCCATCATGTGAGATAGCTGCCTTGGATTTGTTTATTCCGGTATATGCGGATGCTTTCGAACCTTTATAGTCCATGAAGAAAACCACGTCGCCACGTTTTAGGTTTTTCCAATTCGTTGTTGTTCCGCCTTTTTTCTTCACATAATCCCCTTGCTGACGCGAGTCAGCCGGCAGCTTCAGGCCTGCGCCGTCAATAAACGCTTGTCTGACAAAATCTGAGCAATCAAATGTCGTAGTTGTGTTGCGGTCAGATCCGTATTCGTAAGGAGTGCCGATATATTTCATGCCTGCCGCGATTACTTTTTCAACTGAACCTTTAACAGATTCCTCTGGGAGGGTTGTTGACGTATCGTTTCCGTTATTCGAAGAGCTGCCTCCACTCGATGACACGCCCCCTGTAACAGTACCTTTGACATCCAAATAGGAGTCTTGTGTGCTTACATATCCACGAATGCCATCGCTATCCTTCACCTCATACCAATAGCTATTCGTCTTGGCGAGTACGGCAACCTGTTCTCCCTTTTTCAAGTAGCGGATTCGTTCTCCCGATGTTGATGGCGATTTCCGGAAAGAAACGGATGCTTTAACGACAGCTGTTGCAATATTCGATTCGACCTTATTTTGAACTTTCAAATAGTTCGATGATGTTGATAAGTATCCTGTTTTCCCTTTGGAGTCCTGAATTTTGTACCAATAAGAATTTACTTTTTCTATAATTGTTACTTCTTCACCTTTTTTCAAGCTGCGAATGATTGACGCGCTTGTGGACGGAGCAGAACGAAAATTCACACCCGATTGAACTTCAGCCGATTGTAATGCCCAAGCGGCAGGAGCTGCTATGGAACTAAACATTAAAGCTGCAGTTATCGTAGCTGTTGCCACTTTTTGCTTCATATTATATTTCATGATGTTGGTCTCCCTTGATGTGTAAATATTGTGGAACTCACCCTATTGTAAGTTCGACAGACATAGACAAGCATCGTCCATTCTTCCTATTTGACGAATTGCAGAAATGGGAACAGAGCCTCAAGCCTTTACAGTTAAAAAATACAAAAAGGACATCTTCGACTCGAAGATGCCCATTGTTAATCAACTACTAACCCTTTCCTCCGTAGGCTGGGCTATGCAACAGCCCCAACGCTCTAAAGGTTCAAATATCCATTTATACAAACGGTACTTTAGACTCATTTTTACCCTAGCCACAAATCATTGGAAACAATTACCGATTTGAATTAATGTATTTTTGTAGCTTTGTTCACAGCATTATCCAAATGCCCGTCAGGCTCCACATGAACATGCACGCTCATAATATTGTGCCTTTTCCTCATACGTTGCTCAATTTCATCGCTTATTTCATGGCTTTCAATTAGCGAGAGATCAGGATCAACCTGTACGATAACATCAATAAGAACATGGCTTCCATGGACGCGGGCTTTAATATCCTTAATTGACTTCACTCCCTTTGTTTTTGCAATTGAAGAACGCAAGGAGGATAGCTCTTTTTCATCAAAACCGTCCGTTAACGCATGAGAAGCGCTATAAAAAATATCCCAGGCCGTTTTGCAAATAATAACGCCAACAGCTATTGCTGCAACGGGATCAAGCCACGGTAACCCGAATTGTGCGCCAATGATTCCGACTGCCGCTCCCGTACTGACAAGCGCATCTGACAGATTGTCTTTGGCGGCAGCTAGGAGCGCCTGATTGTTGATTCGAATAGCCAGCCTGCGATTATAAAAGTATACAGCTCCCATGCAAGCGGCACCAAATAAAGCAATCCAGGCAGATAATAAATTCGGAATATGTTGATTCGAAGCAAACAAAGATTTAATAGCACTAATTAGAACCTGAATGCCTACTGTAGCCATAATGAAGGAAGCCATTAACGCCGCTATCGTCTCAGCGCGAAAATGTCCGTAAGGGTGATCCTTGTCCGGAGGCTTCTGCGAAATCCGTAAGCCAATTAAGACAGCACCTGATGCAACAATATCGGTGAGGTTATTAAAACCGTCCGCAACGAGTGCTCCTGACACAAACCAATAGCCTGCAACGAGCTTAAGCGTAGAAAGTAACAAATAGGAGCAGATACTAACCCATGCACCCTTCTCACCCTGTTTAATCTCCTCATACTGATTCAGTTTCAATTCCCTCCCAAGCACAGATACTTCTATTATCAACTAACCATTATCAATTCAATCCAAACCATGCCTTCTCTTTTTATTGATGAACAGCCTTATGCAGAAAAAGAAGCAGCCGGATAAAAATCGACTGCTTCTTTTTCATATGATCAATCTTTATTCTATTTCGTAGATTTTGAATAATTCATCGAGCATGAGGTTTGCAGCAATTACACCGCCAGATGTATTCCAGATCGCATCGCTCACTCGAATCGCTTTATTGTTCTTCACTACTTGAAGGCTTTGCCAAAGCGGATCCTTCAGCATTTCTTCTTCCATGCTTGTTCCTTTACCATCACCAGTATCATACGTGAAGTAGAACAGCATGTCGGCGTCTACTTCTGGAAGGCGTTCCTTTGTAATTTCTTCTACAAATGTATCTGAATATTTCTGATTATCAGGACGGGTAATGCCAAGCTTGGAAAACGCAATTCCTGTAAAAGTATCTTCTAAGTAAATACGCGTTTTGCCGGCCATAAAGCGTACAACAGAAACTTTCTGATTCAGCTTGTCACCAGCTTTTTCCTTAAATGATGCTGCGCGGCTGTCATAGTCGGCAATTGCTTTTTCGCCTTCTGCTTTTTTGCCGATTGCTTCTGCGTACAATTTAAAGTTAGCTTGCCATTCACCGCGAAGCGTCTCAGAAAATATGGTTGGTGCTATTGCATTAAGCTGGTCATATACTTTTTCTTGTCGTAATTTATTGCCAATAATGAGATCGGGCTTAAGGCTTGCAATAAGCTCCATGTTCGGCTGGCTCTCATCGCCAACAACCGTAACACCTTCCATATCTGCTTTAATGTGATCATACCACGGATCGCCAGTCCAAGATTTGACTGCACCCACTGGTTTAACGCCAAGACCCAGCAGCGCTTCCGTTCCTTCGTTTGTTAGCACCACTATACGAGTTGGCGTTCCTTTAATTTCAGTCTCGCCCATTGCATGTGTAATTTTCCGAACATCTTCCGCTTTAGGTGTATCGGAAGCTGCTGGAGTCGCCGCATTTCCATTGCTATTATTGGAATTAGCTTGGCCGCATCCAGTAACGACTACTGCGATCGATAACAAAGCCGCAGCAGCTGTCCAATTTAATTTTCTTTTTAATGTTTTAAACATTTGTAATTTACTCCCTTTCTCATTGAAAATGATTCTCATTATAACTACAAACGAAACTATAGCAGGAGGATAAAAGAAAGTCAATCCTTTTAGTGATAATGATTTTCAAACTCATTGACAGTGCATCCATGTTACCATAAAATATTTGAGTAGCAACAAGCACCGAGAGAAGAGGAAAAGATAAACTTATGGATACTCTATTAACAACGCGTTCTCGGAAGATTGCTGGGCTTATCGCCTTGTTTCTCTTCTTTGTGGCGGGTATGATTTGCAGTATCGCCTTCGGAGTGACAAATATCAGTTGGCGGACAATCTTACTTTCATACACAGAATTTAACGGCTCGCAAGAGCATCTGATTATCCAGAATGCAAGGATGCCGCGTGCGTTCATAGCCGCTGCTGCTGGGGCTAGCCTGGCCGTAGCCGGCGCATTAATGCAAGGAATAACCCGTAATCAGCTCGCTTCGCCAAGCCTCTTCGGAATAAACGCCGGCGCCGCTTTCTTTATAGTAGTCGGGTCTGCATTCTTCGGAGCAAGCGGTATGTCGGCATTCGCCACACTAGCCTTTATCGGAGCGGCGTTTACATCCATACTCGTGTATGTGCTTGGTTCAATCGGAAATGATGGCCTTACCCCGCTTAAAGTGACATTGGCAGGCGCAGCATTAACAGCCTTTTTCTCATCTCTATCACTTGGTGTTCTGTTAACAGGCGGTCAAACCTTCGATCAAGTTCTGTATTGGTTCGTCGGCTCTGTAGCTGGACGTGATATGAATATTTTCTCAGCGGCAGCCCCATTTACTGCTATCGCACTTATTGGCGCACTTTTTCTAGCGAGACATATGAATGTGCTTGCGCTTGGCGAGGATGTCGCTGTCGGCTTAGGACAAAAAACCATCTATATTAAACTTGCAGCTGGAATCATTATTGTTCTGCTTGCAGGAGGTTCCGTATCGATGGCCGGCCCAATCGCATTCGTAGGTATCATAGTGCCCCATCTGACTCGTTATTTAGTTGGCATTGATTACCGCTGGATCATTCCATACTGTGCAGTTCTAGGCTCCATCCTTCTTTTGGCTGCTGACATAGGCTCGCGTTATATATTATTTCCAAAGGAAGTTCCTATTGGCGTAATGACTGCTATTATCGGTGTTCCTTTCTTTGTATACATTGCTAGAAAAGGAGGAGGAACCCTTAATGAATAATTGGATTACATTTCGAGGGTGGAAACACTCGTTTCAATTGCAGCGGCGAACCATAATGATGATCCTCCTTTTGATTATAGCCAATCTGAGCGCAGTTGTTTTATGCGTCGGCCTAGGCAGCAAATCAATCAGTCTGCCTAACGTTATCCGAGCCCTTCTGGGAATAGGAGACTCATCGGATTCCATGATTATTTTCTCGCTTCGAATGCCGCGCGTAGTCATTGCTATTTTGGTAGGATCAGCGCTCGCCGTTTCTGGAGCTTTGCTTCAAGGCATTGTTCGCAACCCGCTCACTTCACCAGATATAATCGGCATTTCGGGAGGCGCTTCACTCGGCACCGTCATTTTTATATTGTATTTCTCACATTTAAGCATTCGTTACATGCCTATCAGCGCAATAGCAGGAGCATTTGCCGCCGCTTTCCTTATTTATTTATTCGCATACCGCCGCGGCATTACGCCTCTGAGACTCGTGCTGATCGGTATCGGCATGGCAACTGCGCTAACTGCTGTCACTTACATGCTTATTCTGACAGCATCCTTTACACCGACTGCAGTAGCGGTTAAAGCATTCACGTTTATGACAGGCAGCATTTATGGCGTTTCTTGGAAACGGGACGTATGGACCCTGCTTCCATGGATCATCGTACTTTTGCCAGTAGCTATTATTTATGCAAGACATTTAAACGTACAGGAGCTTGGAGACGAGGTGGCAACTAGCGTTGGTAGCTCTGTCCAGATGAAACGAACGATACTTCTAATTATAAGCGTAGCATTGGCAGGCGCGGCTGTAGCGATCGGCGGCGCAATCAACTTTATCGGATTAATGGCTCCGCATATTGCACGCAAGCTTGTTGGACCCGCTTATGGCGGCGTCATTCCTGTTTCTGCATTAATCGGCTCGCTTGTATTGCTTCTGTCTGATCTCGTAGCTAGAACTGCCTTTATTCCACTCGATATTCCCGCAGGCGTCTTTACCGCGGCAATAGGAGCGCCGTTCTTTATCTACTTACTTTATCGTCATCGCAACGGGGCGTAACTAACGATCCCGTTTCTAAATAGATTGAAAGGGAGTGTTTCCCGTGTCCAGCATCCAAGCCAAAAACCTTACTTTATCCTATGGGCAAAAAGCAATTTTCTCCAATCTTGACCTGCAAATTCCGGCAGGCAAAATCACTGTATTCATTGGCAGCAACGGTTGCGGTAAATCTACGCTGCTTCGTTCACTCGCCCGTCTGATGAAGCCAACAGAAGGCTCAATCTTGCTTGACGGCAGTCAGATAGCTAAGCTTTCAAGCAAGGAGGTGGCTAGAAAGCTCGCTATCCTCCCGCAAGGCCCTATAGCACCGGAAGGACTGACCGTTCATCAGCTTGTTAAACAAGGCCGTTATCCTTACCAAAGCTGGCTGCAGCAATGGTCGCATGAAGATGAGAAGCTGGTTAAGAAGGCGCTTGAAGTGACGCATATGAGTGAGTTGTCCAATCGCTCAGTCGATTCACTTTCGGGCGGGCAAAGGCAGCGCGCTTGGATCGCGATGACACTCGCTCAGAATACGCCAACTATTCTGCTAGATGAGCCTACAACATACCTCGATATGACTCACCAGATCGAGATTCTTGATCTGTTATTTGACTTAAACGAGCAGGAGAATCGTACAATTGTAATGGTTCTTCACGACATTAATCTCGCTTGCCGCTATGCGCATCATATTGTAGCGGTCAAGAATGGCCGTATTCATGCGCAAGGCGAGCCCGGAGTCATTATGAACAAGCAGCTAATTCGTGATGTATTTGATATGGAATGCCAAGTAACAGCCGATCCGTTATTCGGAACGCCTCTTTGTATTCCTCATGGCAAGGGTCGCAAGCTTGCGACGCCATTAAACAAGGCATTGTAGACGACGTGCGTAACTGAGTTATCTAACTCATCTCATTAGAGGCATATTGGGGATGGGTTTATGGAGTATAGAGCTAGTTTCTAGCTCTATTTGTTCAATATTGGTTGATTTCATGGAAATAGAGCTAGATTTGGACCTCTGTCAATAAAGTGGACACTTATTTAGGAGAATTAGCTAGCGCTTTTCTTATGAAAAAGCGCAGCAAAGCGAACTGGTGATAAATAGCCAAGTGAGCTATGGATACGTTTGCGATTATAGAAAAGCTCAATGTATTGGAATATTTCATCATAAGCTTGCTTCTTCGTCTTGAATGTCTTGCAGTAAACCAGCTCTTTCTTGAGTACGCTATGAAAAGATTCCATACTCGCGTTGTCATAACAGTTACCTTTACGGCTCATGCTGGCTGTCATCTTATAGGAGGAAAGCTTTTCTCGATATTCGGCAGAAGCATACTGCGAACCACGATCGGAGTGATGGATAAGTCCCTTTTTGGGTTTTTTCGTCTTAAAAGCATCTTCTAATGCGCCAAGGACAAGTTCAACAGTCATTCGAGCAGCAAGCCGCCAACCTACAATTTCACGTGTACAGAGGTCGAGAACACTGGCCAAATAAAGTCGTCCTTCACGACAAGGAATGTAGGTAATATCCGCTGCCCACACCCGGTTAGGCTCCTCTGTAGCAAACTGTTGATTCAGGATGTTCGGAGCTACAGGCTGGTCATGGTTGGAATCGGTGGTGTTTACTCTGAATTTCCTTGAAACACAGGAACGCAATCCTACCTCATTCATATAGTTGCTTACCGTACGTTCACAGGTGTTTATGCCCTCTAACGAGAGCATATGGGTAATCTTCGGACTACCATAGATCCCTTTGGTATCGTGGAAATGATAGTTGATTCGCTCGATTACAGCTGCCTTGCGAAGCTTTTGCTCACTAGGTTTAGCTAGTTTCCACTTATAATAACCGCTCCGAGAAATCTCCATGACCTTGCACATCTTCTCTAGTCGATACTCAGAGCGATGATCTTCGACAAATTGGAACCTTAGTTCTTTTCTTTGCTGAAGATGTGCAGAGCCTTTTTTAAAATGGCCAATTCTTCTTGGAGATCTGCTAGCGCTCGCTCTTTCAGTTGATTTTCGCGTTCTTTCTCTTTTAATTGTTGTTCTAATTGACGAACTTTCTCGGGGTTTGCTAAAGATTCATTGTCGAATTCTCGGTACTTGGCTAACCATTTGTGTACAGTACTCGAGGAAATATTTAATTCTGTAGCAATCTCCGGTACGGACTTCGTCTGATCCTGAATATATTTAACCGTTTGCTTCTTAAAATCTTCATTAAATCGTTGACGTTGCTCCCCCATAAAGGACACCTCTTTCTTCGTTAAGTAAATTATCCATTTCTCCTTAACAGGTGTCCACTTTTTATTCTAGCTCTAATTCTAGCTCTATTTGTCATATTGTTGCCCATTAGAGTCGCATTAACGGGTATATAAAGAAAATAGAGCTAATTTCTAGCTCTATTCCTCCCGTATTATACTACCTTCTAAGAAACAACCTCATAGATCCTTGCTTCATAAGGCTTTAATTCGATTTGACTGCCGTCATTCCACTGTGTCGCCGTATCTTCATATGAACCAAGAACGAGCTTAAGCTCAAGCTGCTTGCCGCCAAACACAGACTCCGAAATTTCAAATGATCGTGATGATTCTCCGTGATTCAACAGCACGATCCATTCTGTCTCTTCATACTCCCGAACATACACATAAAGATGAGGATCGTCTTCACTAATATCGGTGAAATTGCCGTAAACCATGACCGGATTGCTCTTACGAAGCTGGATCAGCTTCCGATAGAACGCAAGTACAGAATGCGGGTCTCGTTCTGCCAGCTCCACATTTATTTCATTATAATTCGGATTAACCTTGATCCAAGGCGTTCCGCTGCCAAAGCCTGCATTGATGTCCGCATTCCACTGCATTGGCGATCTGGAATTATCACGGCTGAGCGGCTGCAACGAGCGTAAGACGTCTAACGGCTCCTTCCCGTTTCCTACTTCCTCCTCATACCTATTAATCATGGCGATATCTTGATATTCCTCTATCGTTTCATAATTCACGCCAGTCATACCAATCTCTTCACCCTGGTAAATATACGGAATGCCAGGCAGCGTGTGGATCATCGTTGCGAGCAGCTTAGCCGATTCCACCCGGTATGTCTTGTCGTTGCCATAGCGCGTTACTTGTCTCGTATGATCATGATTATTAAGGAATTGTGAGCCAAAGCCGCGGCCATTCAATGCTTCGGCCCACTGCTTCTGAATACGTTTGAAGCGAGCCATATCCCAGACCGGCATTTCATCCGCTACTTCGAAGTGAAACAGCGTGTTCAGCTCCTCCCGCTGCTCATCTACGAATAACACCCCTGTCGTTGGCGTAGCAAATGCAATTTCGCCGACTGTCATCATATCGTAATGACGGAAAACCTCTCGGTTCATTTCCTGCAAATAATCATGCAATCCCGGATTATGAGTCAAGTAACGGATATCGAACGGATCTTCTGCATCCGTGAAGTGCTCTGGCTTCGCCAATAGCGCAAGTGCATCCAGACGCAGCCCGTCTACTCCTTTATCCAGCCAAAACCGTAGCATTTGATAAATTTCGTTGCGCACCTCTGAATTAGCCCAGTTCAAATCCGGCTGCTCAATGGCAAAAGAATGCATGTAGTATTGCTCAGTTGCCTCATCCTGCTCCCAGCAGGACGGATTGAAATAAGAACGCCAATTGGTCGGCGGATTAGCAGGATTACCTGCCTTGCCGTCATGCCATATATACCAGTCCCGTTTCGGGTTATTTCGTGAAGAGCGAGATTCCTTAAACCACGGATGCTCATTCGACGTATGATTAACTACAACATCCATCATAAGCTTCATTCCGCGCGCATGCGTTTCAGCAAGCAGCAGATCGAAGTCAGCCATGGTGCCCGCCTTTTCCATAACAGCATAATAATCGGATACATCATAGCCATTGTCCTTATCAGGCGATACATTGAAAGGATTAATCCATAGCATGGTAACACCAAGCGATTGAATGTAATCCAGCTTTTCGATTACACCTTGCAAATCACCAATTCCGTCTCCATTTGAATCCCGAAAACTGCGCCAATAAACTTGATATACAACCGATTCTTTCCACCATGAGATCTTTCCATCCATTATTATCTCTCCTATTCATTATCTATCTATTCATTTTTAGAAATACAAATGGCGCAAACGAGGACATGAAGTCCATCCGCTGCGCCATTCCTTTGCTCCCATACATTCGTTCAGCTTAACCTTTAACCGATCCGCCAAGCATTCCACGAACGAAATATTTTTGGAGGGCAAAAAATACGGCCAATGGCATCAGCATGGATACGAATGCAGCAGCTGTTAACAGATGCCAATCATTTCCTCGTGAGCCGACCATATTCGCAATATTCATGGACAGAACCTGTACTTCAGGCTGGCTGCCGAGGAAAATAAGCGATACAAGGTAGTCATTCCAAACCCATAGAAACTGAAAAATACTAATTGAAGCAAGCGCAGGCACAGAAAGCGGTAATATAAGTTTACTGAAAATCGTAAAATTCGTAGCGCCATCCATAAAAGCTGACTCGAACAAGTCCTTCGGCAGCTGACTGATGGAGGTGTACATAAAATATGTGATTAATGGCAGTCCAAACGCCGTATGCGCAAGCCATATACCGAAGTAGGTACCATTTAACCCTAATGACGTATAGTCCCTTAAAATCGGAATGAGCGCGACCTGCAGCGGCACAACAAGCAAAGCAATTACGATAACAAATAGAGTTTTTCGCCCAGGAAATCTAAGCCAAGCGAATGCATATGCCGCGAAGGAAGCAATAAAGATGGGAATTACAGTTGCCGGTATAGTAACGGCAATTGTATTCCAGAAGGAACGCGACATACCGCTGCCTTTCTCTGTCTTGGTCGTACCGTCTGGCATTGTAATGGAATAGGTTTTCCCGCCAAGCACGGTTTCGTAGTTCTGAGTCGTAAAGTTCGAAATAATCGTCCATTCCTTCTCCTGAACCATTACAAGCCGAGCGCGTCTATTTTCCCAAATCAGACGTTCTCCATCTGCAACCACGCCTTCACGCAGCTGGTCATCCGTAAACGTAACGCCATTTACAACGATTGAACCCTTGAGATCAGTTTCCTTCGGCAGCTGTATTTGTTCCGTTGTCTTCCACTCGCGATGCGGCAGAATGTTCCACCAGCCCGTTGATAATATGTCAGCAGCAGGACGGAACGAGGATACGAGCAGTCCCAGCGTAGGGATCGTCCAGATGAGACAGATGACGGCTAATACGATGTTCACAAGCCATTTCGACTTGCGAATCTTCTTTTGTCTACTCATTTAGAAGCCCCCCTCTCTTCGGAACTGACGCAGGTTAATGATGATTACCGGAGTAACGGCCACAAGAAGCACAATCGCCAAGGTAGAGCCGTAGCCCGCATTTTGGTACATAAAGAGCTGTCTATAGAACTGTGTCGCCACTACATCCGTCTCATATTGTCCACCCGTCATGATCATAACCACGTCGAAAATTTTGAGGGTGAACACAATAATCGTTGTTGTAACTGACAGCAGCGTTCCTGCGATATATGGAATCATAATCTTAAAAAAGATCCTGATCTCGCCCGCGCCATCCATCCGAGCGGCCTCCAACATATCTTCTGGAATGCTCTTTATCGCAGCTGAGAAAATAACCATCGCGAAGCCCGTTTGCATCCAAATGAGGATGACGATGAGAAACAGATTGTTCCAAGGCTGAATCATGCTGAGCCAAGCCTGCGGCTCTCCGCCGAACTTCACTACAATAGCATTCAAAAGCCCAATCTGGTCTTGCCCAGGCTGGTAGTAATAAATGAACTTCCAGATTACGCCGGCAGCAACGAATGATATAGCCATTGGCATGAATATAAGCCCTTTAGCAATTTTCTCGAAGCTGCTGCGATCAGCCAAGATGGCAATCAACAGGCCTAAACTTACACAAGCCAGAGTACCGAAAAACACCCAAAGCAGGTTGTTACGGAGCGCCATAACAAGGAGCCTATCGGTAAATACAGCCACATAGTTGGCGAAACCGACAAAGTTGACCGAGCTTGCATCAAAAAAGCTCAAGTAAAGAGTTCGCAATGTCGGAAAAACAAGCAACCAACCAAGCAGCAGCACTGCTGGTCCGACAAATACAAAAGGCAATATTCTTCGCTTCCATTTATCCGGGTATTGCTCGACTACCCAGTTAAATGAGTAGTAAATGGAATAAATGCCAAGTGCGCCCCATACGACCGCCAGAACCGCATTCATGATGGGCGGAAGGCTTGATTCGCGAAAAAACAAAAAAATGCTCCAGTGAATGGCAATATTTATGACCGGCACCAGCACGGATATTAACAGTAGACGCAGAGCATTGCCTTTCCTAGCCTGTAATTCCATAACGAAACCTCCTTCAAGCTTTGTGAACAAAGCTACTTCGTAAGCATTATCTTAAGCTTTGTGAAACAAAGCTACTTCGTAAGCATCTTCTTAAGCTTTGTGAAACAAAGCATAATTAAAACTAGAGAGGGGCTCTGCCGTTTAGCGAGAAGCCCCTCATTTTCCATCAAGCCGCTGTTATTTCTTCCAGCCTGTTTGAATTTCCTTCAATGCAGTATCCAAATCAACAGTTCCGCTGACCCAGTCTGTCATACCCTTCCAGAACGTACCTGCTCCAACTGCTCCAGGCATGAGGTCAGACCCGTCAAAGCGGATAGTGTCTGCTGTTTTAACGAATTCAGCCATGCGACGCTCTTGATCATTCGGATACCAGGACGGATCCGCGTCATTCATCGGTGCTGTTACGCCACCTGTTTGAATCCATGTTTTGAGCGAATCGCCTGTTGTGAAAAACTCCATAACAGCACGAACTTCTGGACGATCGTTAAACATAGCATAGATATCTCCGGAAATGAGCGCCGGTGTCCCGTACTTCTCATCAATTGATGGGAATGGGAACCAATCATAATCATCAGCAGTCAAGCCTTCAGGGAAGAAGCTTGTAATAAATCCAGCTTGGCGGTGAAGCCATGCTTTCGGTGGATTATCGAATAAAGGTTTAACCGCATCGCCGAATGATGTTGTAGCGATTGATTTGCGTCCGCCGTATACATAATCAGCGTTGAACCAAATTTCAGCCATTTTCTCAGCTGCGTTCTTAACTACTGGGTCTGTGAAAGGAAGCTCACCGGATACCCATTTGTCATAATTTTCAGGAGTTGTCGTGCGAAGCATGATGTCCTCCATCCAGTCTGTAGCCGGCCAGCCTGTTGCCGTACCGCTCTCGATGCCAATGCTCCAAGCCGGGTCGCCGTCTTTTGCAATATCATCCGTTAATTTCATAAGCTCTGCCCATGTTTTGGGTACAGTATAACCTGCTTCAGCGAATGCCTTCTTGTTATACCAAACTAGGCTTTTCACAGAGCTGCGAGCCCAAACGCCCGCCATAATGTCACCGCCAGCGCCTGGCATTGTACCCATGTCCAGCCAGCTTGCATTATATTGCTTGTTTAAGTAGTCATCGCTCAGGAATGATTTAATATCGATAACTTTTCCAGCTTTTGCAAAGCCGCTCAGAAGACCCGGTTGCGGGAAATCTGCAATATCAGGAGCATTATTGCCGTTTACGCGAACCGAAATCGTTGCTTCGAACTCTTTGGAGCCTTCGTAAGCAATATCAATTCCTGTTTTTTCTTCAAATGCTTTAATGCTCTCATTAAATTTCACTTCATCCGCATCAGTGAACGGACCGAACATCGTTACCTTTTTGCCTTTGAAATCTCCATTCATTGCTTTCGCTAGAGCCGAGTCTGACGAATTATTAGTTCCGCCTTCATTGCCTTTGCCAGGATTAGCTGTTGGCTCATTTTTATTATTGTTACTTTTCCCTCCGCAAGCAGTAATTGCCATTGCGAGTACTAACATGAGAATAAAGGTTGTCATTGCTTTCTTTGTTTTTCTGGTAGACACAGACCTCATCCTTTCGTATTTAAGTAACTAATTAATTACATACACGTACTTTACCCGATTGAAACAAAACTCACCCCCTTTAAAATAACAATTTAGACAAACTTTATTCCGAAACCAAAGGGTCAGCTGCTTAGGCCTAAGACAGTTGGTATTTTATCCTTTTTCATAACGCCTTGTAGACTCTCGTATTACTAAACGGTGCGGCAGCTTTTCTCTCAGCTGTTCCACCTTACCTCTTGTAATGAGCTCGTAAAGCTTATGAACACTTCGGAAACCAATGTCGTAGGTCGGCTGATCCATCGTCGTGAGCTTTGGAATAAACATTTCCGCCATTCGGATATTATCAAACCCGACTACGGATATATGCTCGGGGACGTATCTGCCATTCTCTCGCAAGTACGAGATGGTACCCATAGCAAACTCATCAGATGCGGCAAAAACTGCCGTTAGCTCCGGGCAGCGTGTTAATAGCCTTTCTGCTGCTGCAAAAGCATGCTTGAATCGATGCTCAGCATATTCCACGCATGAATCGTAAGCAGCCAAACCATTATCGCGAAGTGCACGTTGGTACCCGTTATAACGCGGCTGGCCTGATATCGTATCTCCAAGAGGAAAACTTATCATTCCGATTTGTCGGTGGCCTTGATCAATCAGATGCATAACCGCTTCATAGGCAGCTTGCTCATCGTCTATGTCAACAGAAGGTATGTCATACTCCGGGGCATTCGTAGATGCTAGGACGAAGGGCAGCCGATAGCGCTGCATCTCTTCGTAATATTCCATATGCAATGAATCGCTTGTAAATATTATGCCGTCTACTTGCTTCTCAAAGAAGCTTTGAACATAGGCTACTGTCCGACTTTTGTCTCGATCTGTATTGCAAATCATTAAGCTGTGATTCAGCATAACGGCTGCATCCTGCATTCCGCGAATCAATCCGGCATAGTATGGATTCTCAATATCCGGAATCATCACGCCAAGCGTATCCGACTTTTTGAATATTAGTCCTCTTGCGAATGCATTCGGTTGATACTGAAGCGCTTGTATCGCATCCAGAACCTTTGAACGCTTCTCCGCCGCGACTGTCTCCGGTGCATTCATAACCCGTGATACAGTGCTTATGGACACTTCGGCATATTTCGCGACATCGTGTATAGTCGGTTTCATGATAGCACGCCTTTCTTGTCATTAATGCTAGGGTAGCAACCATGCTTGGAAAGTTTAAGTTCCCTATATTCCATACTTTATAAGTATAAGTTACCATATATTATGTCTGAAAAGCTTTTCTGAAAACCTTTTCATCGATAGTATAGCTTCTTTTTCACCATTACGCAACCTATTTTCTTTAAAGCTTGTCTCTCCTTAACAAGCAAAAAAACGCCGACCTTATGGTTTCCCATTATGGTCGGCGTTCCTATTCATTTCTTTTCCGCTTAAACCGCGTACATACGCTGGCGAAGCTCCTTCACTTCTGCACTTTCTAAATATTCATCATAAGTCATCATACGGTCAATAATACCGTTTGGCGTAATTTCAATGATGCGATTCGCAATCGTCTGAACGAACTGATGGTCATGTGAAGTAAATAGAATTGTACATTCTGTATCCGTTAGGCCATTATTAAGAGCCGTAATGGATTCCAAATCCAAGTGATTCGTTGGCTCATCCAGAATAAATACGTTTGCGCCCTCAAGCATCATCTTGGAGAGCATGCAGCGAACCTTCTCTCCTCCGGACAATACGCTAGCTTTCTTAATCGCATCGTCGCCTGAGAACAGCATCCGGCCCAAGAATCCGCGAATAAACGTTTCATCCGGATCCTTCGAATATTGACGCAGCCATTCCACAAGGTTCAAATCTACACCGTCGAAATAAGCAGAGTTGTCCTTCGGGAAATAAGCTTGCGTCGTTGTAACGCCCCATGAGTAAGAACCGGCATCTGCCTCAACTTCACCCATTAGCAGTTGGAACAACAATGTTTTCGGCAAGCTGTTAGGACCAACAAAAGCAACTTTATCGCCCTTGTTAATCGCAATCGTGAGATTATCGATGACTTTCTCGCCATCGATGCTCTTCGTCAAGCCGTCAACAAGCAGCAATTGTTTGCCAGCTTCCCGTTCCCCCTTGAAGAGGATAAATGGATATTTACGATTTGACGGGCGAATATCATCAAGCGAAATTTTTTCAAGCAATTTCTGTCTGGATGTAGCTTGCTTCGCTTTCGATTTGTTCGCGCTAAAGCGTTGAATAAAGGCTTGCAGCTCTTTAATTTTATCTTCTTTCTTCTTGTTCTCTCCGCGCATCAGAGAAAGAGCCAGCTGGCTGGACTCATACCAGAAGTCATAGTTACCTACGTACATTTGGATTTTTCCGAAATCGATATCCGCAATATGCGTACAAACTGTATTCAGGAAGTGCCTGTCATGGCTGACTACGATTACAGTGCCTTCGAAATCAGCAAGGAAATCTTCTAACCAACGAATGGATTCGATATCCAAGTGGTTGGTAGGCTCATCGAGCAGCAGAATGTTTGGAGTACCGAACAAAGCTTGCGCAAGCAATACGCGAACTTTCTCATTACCGCCAAGCTCAGCCATCTTCTTGTCATGCAGGTCAGGCGTAATGCCAAGGCCGTTAAGCATTTCTGCTGCCTCTGATTCCGCTTCCCAACCATTCATGTCAGCAAATTCAGCTTCAAGCTCGCCGGCACGCATGCCGTCTTCATCGGTGAAGTCCGCTTTGGCATACAATGCGTCCTTCTCCTTCATAACCTCATAAAGCCTCTTATGGCCCATCATTACCGTTTCGAGTACAACCGACTCGTCATAGGCATAATGGTTCTGACTCAAAACCGCTAGACGTTCACCCGGCGTTATATGCACTTCTCCGTGGGATTGTTCAACCTCACCGGAAAGTATTTTTAGAAATGTTGATTTACCCGCGCCGTTAGCGCCAATCAAACCGTAGCAGTTGCCTGGTGTAAACTTAATGCTTACATCTTCAAAGAGCGCCCGCTTCCCGTAACGAAGCGTTATGCCACTAGTACTAATCATTCTTTAATCCCGTCCTTCACTACGAAATAGCAATATATCGTTTCATTATACCACAGTTCGCTCGGAAACCGAACCTTCTTTTGACTAGTGTATTTCCATCCATACTGCTCATGTATCAATTAATAGCTTTTATGACGTCGCAAACTACACGATTGCTAATAATGTCGCGATTCTCTTCCGTCATGTGGTACATTTTAATGCTTGGAAGCTCTTTTAACGAATCGATTGCAGGATGGTTATCCAAACATATTGTACCTAAGATGACATACTGGTTACTGGAGAACGCCTCTTTAATCATATGCTGAAAAGGAACCGAGAGCATCTGCATAAAGCCGATTTCATCAATAACGGTTATTTTCTTGGAGAGCAGAGATTCGCTAACAGCACGCAAGGCTAAGTTTTCAAATTTATCTACATCAACACCATATCTACCTATTCTCATTGAACTGTTGCTATGAACGCTAGCCATCACATCGCTTTCACCGGTGAGAGTTATACATCTAAAGCCTTCACGGTCTACTGCATTGCGAATTTCCTCCGTATAAAAACCGCCGCATTTGTCCACTCCTAAATGCTTCGCAATTGATTTAATGGCCGTACTTTTACCGATCCGCGGCTTGCCTCTTAGCAAAAAGATCTTATCCATAGCAGCCTCCCGAGCCTAATATTTCAAAATAAAAATACCCCTTCTTAAGTGATCAACATATTGTCATCACTTAAGAAGAGGCTTCTGCTTGTTTATTTCGTTAAGCAGCTAAGGCTGCTGTAATAATAGTGGCTAATCCCAGCTCAGCTTAATTTCATTGCCTGTGCGGGACGATTCGTAGATGGCGTCAAGAATGCGGTTGTTCGTGTAACCCGAAATCGCAGATGTTATAGGCTGCCTGTTTTCACGAATGCAATCGATAAAATGCTGGCTCATCAGAATGCGATCCTCTTCACCATCAAGCGGGGTAATATCATTCTCGACTACCTCGTTATTTGTATGTGTTACATACTTTCCGTTATTGCCCACCATTGCAACACCGCCCTGAGTACCCATTAAATGAATGAAAGGGTCCTCTGACAAAAATGCTGCATGCGCTGCCCAGCTTACTTCCAACGACAGCGTTGCGCCGTTATCAAGCTTAATAAGTGCGGATGCCAAATCCTCGACGTCATAATAACCATCCCAATTCGGAGTTCCCCAAGTACCTACGCCTTGCCGATTCGGCCCGAATTCCGCGTAAGTCGATCCATATACGGAAACCGGCTTCGGGTTACCCATCAAATAGAGAGATAAGTCAAGCATATGAACCCCGATATCAATTAGCGGCCCGCCGCCCGCTTGATCTTTGCGAGTGAACCATGAGCCCCAGCCAGGAATCCCTTTCTTGCGGAACCAGCCTGCTTTCGCATTATATATATGGCCAACATCGCCATTATCAATATGCTGCTTCAGAGCACGGCTAAGTCCTGTCCAACGCATCTGATGCGACATCATTAATATTTTACCGGATTTTTCAGCTTCCTCTACGATTTGGCGAGCCTCTTCGGAATTGATAGCCATCGGCTTCTCCAGCAGGACGTGCTTGCCTTGCTTCAACGCCTCGATAGCAAGCGCAGCATGAAAACGATTGGGAACGCCAATCACTACCGCATCAAGAGTCGGGTCCTCAAGCAATGCTAACGGATTTTCATGGACGGTCTCTATGGCGTACTCCACAGCACGCTGTTCAGCAAGCGGCAAATAAACATCTGTTACAGCAGCCACATCAATTCCCTCTAGCTTATTGAACGTCTGCATGTGGATGTTGCCGATTGCACCTGCCCCAATAATGCCGAGGCGAATATTCGAGTTAATCATTTAAATCCTCCTTAAAATGTTGTGGAGCAATACTTCCTTTGCCTAGTATACCGTTATCGCATCCTTTCGTCATTGCGTGTTTTTGGCACGCTTTTGTACGCGTTTGTCATTTGCCCGACAGAAGCCAAGTCTCCCCATGAGGAAGGACGAGAACTCGTCCTTCCTCAATTTCCCGCTTTCTTCGATCGGCCTCCAATCGGTCGAGAGCCTCGCGCGGCGTATCGTCAGCAAGCTTGAACGCTCCGTAGTGCATCGGTACGAACCATGCTGCGCCTGTATCCATGAAAGCCTGCAGCGCCTGTTCAGGCGTCGTATGCTGCGGACCCATGAACCATTCCGGCTCGTAAGCACCGATTGGCAGGAGCGCTACGTCAATCGAGAAACGGTCGCCAATGTCCTTAAAGCCTTGGAAGTAGCCGCTATCCCCAGCGAAATAAATAGTCGGAGTATCCGATACGACTGGTCGGCCATCATGAAACTGTTCATTTTCGGTTAATATATTCGCTTTTGAAATACTAGCTGTTCCTGCTTTCATTGGTGCTTCTCTGCTAGGGTAGCTGATCCGCTTACCACTCTTGGAAGCTGCCGGCTCGATCACCCAGCCTCCCCAGTGCGAGCTGTTCGCATCCCAAGGATTGCGCCTTGTCGAATGCTGCGAAGGAACAAAGGTGAATTTAACTCCGTTAATATGGACAGACTCCCACCAATGAAGCTCCTTGATGCGAAGGAAACCCTTCTTCCTTAGTTTTGAGCTTAACCCAGCCGGGACAAGCAGCTGCCTTGGTCCAATGAGTCTGCGAAGCGTATTTATATTTAAATGATCATAATGGGAGTGCGAAATCAAGACAACATCAATCGGCGGCACATCTTCGATAGGAATACCCGGCGGCGTTAGTCTTTTTTGGAAAGCCATCTGGTTCGACCAGACAGGATCTGTTATTATATTAAGCCCGCCAAGCTGAATAAAAAACGTTGAATGACCTACCCATGTAAGGGATGGCCACTTTCGATTGTTTTCCAAATAAGCTATATCTGGAACGGCGCTCGGAACGGTGAATGAATAATCCTTCAATTTCAGCCGGCGAATTCGCTCTTGACGCCATCTTTTAAATTGTTTCATTGACGTGTGATGCTCGATCGGATCAATGTTGGCAAATCGTTTCAACTTCAATTGTCCATCCTCCCTTGCCGTGATTTATTATTTTACTAAGATACCAATCTGAAGGTACTTATTGCAAATTAAGATTTTGCAATAAGCGACTAAATAAGACATCGTTTTCTGCCCCATGCATTCGCATCCATATTGAAAATCAGTTACACTTAGTCATATATGTTTACACCTAAGATTACGTATTCGACGCAAATTTTGTTCCTTAAGGAAGAGCACATTTACGACATCATAAAATGCAGGAGGATTCCTCATGAAACTAATTTCAATAGAACCGACGCCTAGCCCAAATTCCATGAAGCTGAATGTTGATGAAATGCTGCCGCGTGGACGCAGACTTACTTTTAAATCCAGCGAAGCAGCTGAAGCTCCTGAGCTGCTGCAGCAGCTTTTGCAAATTAAAGGCGTTCGAAGCTTATTCCGTACGGCTGACTTCATTGCTCTAGACCGTCTTCCGGGTGCAGACTGGGCTGCTATTCTGGGAGAAGCAGGACAACTGCTGCAGAAGGATAACGCTGACAGCGATCAAACCAGTAACGGTATAGGCGCGAATGCAAGCTTCGGCGAGGCTCAGGTACTTGTGCAAATGTATCGCGGCATTCCAATGCAAGTTCGTGTGCGTATGGGAGACGGCGAGGCTCGTTCAGCGCTTCCGCCCCAATTCGCTGAGGCCGTTGGCCGCGCAGCAGGGTCGGGTATGATTCGCGAGCGCAAGCTGGAGGAGTTTGGAGTCCGATATGGAGAGCCTGAGGAAATTGCCGCAGAAATCGTCCGTGAACTGGAAGCTTCTTATACACAGGAACGACTTGAAGCGCTTATTCAAGCTGCCCTCGAGCTAGGAAATGCAGCAGGCACGGAAATGGCTCAGCCTGCAGTCAGGCCGGCTCCATTAACGCTTGAAGAAGCGCAGGAGCAATTCACATCTTCGGATTGGCAGGTTCGTTATGCTGCGCTTGAGCGCTACGTCGCATCTGTTGAAGGCATTCCATTGCTTGCGGAAGCAATTAAAGATGAGAATACGTCTATTCGCAGGCTCGCTGTCGTCTACTTAGGCGACCTTCGATCCCCAGAAGCGCTGCCGTATTTATTTGCCGCATTGCGTGATTCCTCCACTTCTGTTAGACGGACAGCAGGCGATACACTGTCCGACCTTGGCGATCCGGCCGCAATAGGACCGATGATCGAATCGCTGCGTGACAAGAATAAGCTTGTAAGATGGCGGGCTGCCCGCTTCCTCTATGAAGCAGGAGATGAATCGGCAATCGAGGCGCTGCGTGAGGCCGCGAAGGACAATGAGTTTGAAATTCAACTGCAAGCGCAAATGGCGCTTGAGCGGATTGAACGCGGCGAGGAAGCCGCTGGCTCGGTCTGGCAGCAAATGACTGCTGCCAGAAACAAAGAGCAGTAATGCACCCCAAGAACAAAGCAGACCCAAACGACTAATCGTTTGGGTCTGCTTTGTTCTCATGTGTATATTGTTAACGCTGGTATTGAAGCTGAATACGAACAAGCAATGAACCATCTCCACCATACGGCTCATAGCTGGCTTTGTAACCGACTGCTATTTTTGTCCCTTGGAAGGAGGCCTTCAGCGCCTCTGGAAACTGTTCGCCCTGCTTGAATCTAAATTCTAAGCTATTCGTGCGTGAATCCAGTGCTGATTTAATCATGCGTGCGAGCTGTTCAGAGCTAGACACCGTATATTCTGGCTCAAGCCAATGCAAGCCAAGCGACAGCTTCAGCTTACTAAAGCGATCACGCTGTGAAAAATTACCATTTTGCTCCAGTTTACGTATTGTAACCGCATAGGATGTGTTTGCTTCAGGATAAGATTTCGTCCATTGATGATCGACACGCATCTCTTTATCTGATTTCAAATAATAATGATACCGGATCGAGTCATTTCCTGTCTCCGTCGCTTGCGCAGCTTGCGAATTGCCTACTGCCAAGCCGACAGGATCATCCCAAGTCAAATCCAGATGATACCATGCACCGTCCAGCTGCACCATATTCCAAGCATGCTCTCCTGTGTTTACCGTGCCCTCAGCAATACGCACCTTAATACCAGCTTCGTTCAGCATTTTGTAGCCTAGCAGCGAGTAGCCCTGACAAACGGCTTCTCCCAATGTGACTGCATCATACGCTGTATAGTGAGACAAGGTTTGATCATATTCAACATGGCTCACAATCCAATCATGAATAACTTTTATTTTCTCATGATCATTCATGACTGGCGTGATCATGCTCGCCAGCGCCTTCGCTACCACTCGGTCAACGGCTGCTGTTTGCTCTAATGATTCCCGATAACGCGCTTCAATCGAGATCGTCGACTTCGTTCCCCAGCTCCGAATGGTATAAATATAAGATTCTAGAATGTAAGCAGAATAATCATCATGAGTAAGCGCAGCACGAATAACATCTGTCATTTGATCCGAAAGCTTCTGCTTGTCCCCCGTATAGGTGACAGAAAAGCGTTCGGAACGAGCTTTAAATTCCTTGGCAATTGTAAGCTCTAATTGTTCCAGCTGATTTGTTTTCTCCACCGCAGTCACCTCTTTCGACTCCGCTAAAGCGGGAAACAAATCCAGTTTCATATCCATATAGAATACAGCTGCAATAATGACGGCCACGACCAACAGCTTCGAAGCTATTCTATTCATACGAACCTCCTAATCTTGTTGTGAGGCAAAAAGAAGGAATAATAGTACAAGCTTGGGCTGAAACAAAACAGAACATACATGTAATCAAACTGTAATCTTTCTCTCATCTTCGTTTCATCTTATGCTTATATAATAAATTCATGACCCCCCTTTATTATATATATTCTCTTTTGTAGCTTGCAGCCCCGTGCCGCAAGCTTCTTTTTTGACTATATCCCTCGATTGATAGAGCTGCCAGCTCTATAAAGTGCGCACTATATTTACAAATTGCTGCGCTCTCTCCGTTACTTGGTCCAATTTCCCGTCGCGTATCCAATCCAAATTAACAAGCTTGCCGCCCATTCCGACCGCATTTGCTCCTGCCTTGAAGTAATCCGCAATATTATGTAGATCGACGCCGCCAGTGGCCAGCATCGGAATTTCGTTTAACGGTCCGCGGATTTCCTGCAAATATCCGATACCAAGCGTACCCATTGGAAAAATTTTCACTGCATCCGCTCCAGCCTTCCAGGCCTTTACGATTTCTGTCGGTGTCATAACGCCAGGCCAGACGGACAAGCCGCGCTCCTTCCCGTATGCAATGACTTCTTCATCCAAGTTAGGAGAGATAAGAAACTGTGCTCCCGCATTAACAGCCTGTTCAGCAAGCGCTACATCGGTTACCGTACCGGCCCCGATTGCTGCTTTGCCATCGAACTTTGTGCGCCAGCGCTCAATCATTACAGCCGCGCCGGCCGTATTCATCGTAATCTCCATCAAATGAATACCGCCGTCTATTAATGCCTGCGCTGCATGATCAGCATGGCGGTCCTCAATCCCTCTTAGTATCGCTACTATTTTGTGCTGCAACAGCAGCTCCAGCATTCCATTCATTTACGCTTCGCTCCCGACCTATTATTCATTTATTCCCAATATTGCTTCAATATCCGCAAAAATAAATTTGGAAAAGGCAGGCTATCCATATCTTCCTTGCCAATCCAGCGATAATGCTCCGGCCATTGATTCACTTCATATTTCGTCGCTGATTCTGCCGCTAAGCTGTCCGTTTCCAATGCAGCAGCAGTCGTCGCTTCCAGCACGCCAGGCTCTTCGCCCAAATCCGCCAAGTAGAAACGCATCCGCCAATGAATGTGGCTAAATATATGATCGGCGTCCGTGAACCAACCGCGTGGTCGGATCAACAGCTCCGTGTCCTCCTGGAGCATGCGGCCCAGCAGCTCAGCTAATTCCCCTTGCTCCTTCGGTGCTTTCTCATCCAGCCAATTCGCCTTATCAGGTGTTAATAACAGATGCGGAAGCTCCCACATCTGAGCAAGCAAGCCTGTAGCAGGGCGCTGCCTTACAAGTATTTTCCCTTTATTCTCGCCGCTTCCTGCAACAATAGCTGCCGCTCTAAATTCCGGACGCGGAGGCTTCGCCTTCGTTTTGATCGGCAATTCCGTTTCTCTTCCATTTAGGCGAGCTGCACAATGCTCCATCACAGGGCAAGGCAGACAGCTGGGCGATTTCGGTGTACAGACGAGCGCCCCCAGCTCCATCAGCGCTTGATTGAAATCACCGGCTGCTCCTTCTGGAATAAGCGATGCAGCAAGCTTCTCAATACCAATTCGTGTGGATGGTTTCGCTATATCGTCTTCTAAGCAAAAGTAACGTGAGAGGACGCGCATCACATTGCCATCCACCGCTGGCTCAGGCCGATTGAAGGCGATACTCATAATCGCACCGCTTGTATATGGGCCAACTCCCTTAAGGCCTGCTACTGATGCCTTATCATCAGGCACGATTCCACCGTAGCGTTCGACGACCTCCTTCGCGCCCGCCTGTAAATTACGCGCACGCGAATAATAGCCGAGCCCCTCCCAGCATTTGAGAACCTCTGTTTCCGGTGCTGCCGCTAGCGCCTCGACAGTCGGGAATTTACTCATAAACGTATTGTAGTACGGGATAACGGTGTCAACCCGTGTCTGCTGCAGCATAATTTCCGATACCCATACGCGATACGGGTCACGATTTGTTCTCCACGGCAAGTCTCTTTTTACAAGCCGGTACCAGGAAAGTAGCTCTGTACTGAAATAGTCTTTGATCTCTTGCTGTTCCATTAGCTGCTTTCCTCCTCCGTTTTTATTAATGAATATTCCGGCATATTGCCAGCACCCTGCTTCGAAATACGGCGATATTGAATCGGCGTAATGCCTGTATACCGTTTGAAAAGTCTTGATAAATAATGATTTTGCATGCCCACATGATTCGCTACTGAGGCAATCGATAAGCTTGTTTCCGCAAGCAGCTCCTTCGCTTTCGCAATACGGCGATTAGTTACATATTGAATAGGCGAACAGCCCATTCTGCTTTTGAATGAAGATATGAAATAATTCGGGTGCAGGAAGGCAACCTTCGCAAGCTCCTCGATTTGAATGTTTGTATGCAAATTCGATTCAATATAAGCAAGCACTTCATTCCATTTCACGCCTAAGCTCGCTTCGCTCAAGCTATGCTGTTGAAACTTGCTTTCATCCAAATAAAAAGAGATCATTTCAAGCAGTACTGCTTTTAACCGCAATTCTCTCGTTACTGAGGTGCAGTTCTGATAGGTTAACATTTTGGAAAATAGTTGTTTTATCATCTGCTCGTCTTTGACGTATACAAACAGAGGCAGCTGCAGCGAATGAATAAACTCGATATCAAATAGCTCGAATCGGAAATTGCACCAATAACGTCCAAATACTTCGTCTCCTTCCGTTCCGAACGTTTGAGCTGTGCCCGCTGGAAGGAAATAAAGCGTATTCGGCTGAATGGCTTGTCTTACATTATTAATTTCGATCCAGCCTTGTCCTTTATCCATATAGCAAAAACGATAAAACTCCGGCTCGGATTTAGGCACAGACCAACCGGGCAAACTTTCCATATATGCGGTCATGAGGACTTCAACGTGGATATGGTTCAATTGATTGATTAATATACTATCTATTGTCGGTTTCATGAAGTCTCCTGTAGTCAAAATGCGATATAATGTTAAACAAGTCAAATGTTATTTGCCATGCAATCTGTTCCTCTATTATACGAACTATAGCTGCAAATTCATATGGAAGACCAAGGAATGACCTAAACAAACTGAAATCGCAAAATCAAAATGCAAAGTGAGGGATATTAAATGATCCACCGTCGTTTGATACGTTCCAAAATCATATTAGTTGCTTCTGCTGCATTATTTCTTGCTCTCAGCGGCTGCGGCGGAAATCCACAGGGAGGCTCAAAAGGAGGCAGCGCTCTGAATAACGCCCCTTCTGAAGTCGCTTCCGTCTATAAAGCAAACTGTGTCAACTGTCATGGTACAGAGCTGCAAGGACGTGTTGGAGCCGTAACTAATTTGCAGCAGGTTGGATCACGAATGAGTGCTGCCGATATTACGCAGCAAATCGAAGAAGGAGGGGAGACAATGCCTGCCTTTAAGGATCGTCTTACAGCGAATGAAATTGCCGGGCTAGCCCAGTGGCTCGCAAATAATAAATAAGCCATCAAACAAAAAAGGATGCTCGGCATACGTATTGTCGCCGACATCCTTTTTTGTTTATAGCTTACTGCCGATATGCTGACCCGTCAGGCAAGTGGCTGCTGTTGCATTCGTTCAACAACCGCAAATGCCGAAGCTAGCTCTCGCTCATGGGTAATCGTAACATGGATACGCACCTCGTCCGGTGTTAAACCAAGTCGATGCCAAGCCTCTGCTGACAGGCTGCATTCCGGCTTGCCGCTGCTATCAGGCAATATTTCAATATCTGATAAACCTATAATTTGACCTATACCGCATCCGAAAGCTTTCACGACCGCTTCCTTCGCTGCAAATCGGCCAGCCGTAAATTGTGAGAGCCTATGACCGGAATAAGCAGCAGCAAGCTCTCTTTCCCCATACGACAGCACCCGCTCCAGAAAGCGACTGCTTTTGCTTCCGGATACCAATTTGGCTACGCGCGTAATATCCGATAAGTCATGTCCGATGCCGATGATCATGCTAACACCCGCCTTTTCCATGAAGGTGACATTAGCAGATGACTGGAACGAAGTCAAGCATATTGTCAGCTAATAAGCTCATAAATAAGCTTTTATTCGCCAATGACCTTCTCATAATGAATGACGCTGCCATCCGCCTCGGTTACATCTATCGAAATTTTGCTCGGCTTTGAGTAGTCTATGAACACTCCCTGTGCCCTGTACGTATATTTAGTGAAGTCCGGAAATTCATAGAGCTCAGTCCCAGCAGGCTGCAATTCGAAAGGAATCGCGGTTTGCTCGCTTGGCGTACCCGATTGTTTATTGCTGTCGGTTGATACGATTGCGGCGATGGATAATGGCGCGCCTGTTCCTTCAGGCAGCCATATATCAAGCTTCGCTTGCTGCTCCTCAGATGAATCTCCCACCGACACTCGAAGGCTCATATGAGCTTTCTCACCCATCACATGCCAATAAAACGGCTCAGATGCCTGCTGCTGTACAGCAGCATCCTCTGGCGGCGACGTTTGAGATAGCCATCCAGCGAGTATAAACAATACAATTGCCAGCAATACTTCTATTCTCACGCCCAGTATAAGCCCTGATGCAGCTCTCTTCTGCTTATACTCAGCATTAGTTGCCGTCAGATCTGCTGCCGCTTGTGCAATTCTAGGCATGAACAGCAGCTTATGAAGCGCGGCAATAAGCAGAACAAGCAGCATGAAGCCTGTTTTGCCTACAATTAGCTTTCCATAATCCGTTGTCGCAAGCTGCGCCCATGACGTTAAGCGTGTCGCTGACAGCCATATTCCGCTAGCAAGGATAAGCGCCATGCTCGGAACCGCCCAAACCGAGAAACGCTGAGCTACACGATTTAATCGCATGATTGCTCCATTATAGAATGTAAGCGAGAGCAGACCAAGCAAGCCTCCAAACCATACGGCTGCAGCCAGCATATGGCACGCATGCGCAACAACTGCTGCCAAAACACCATCTACAGATGCGTATGCATGGCCGGTTAACGGAAACGTAACAATTATTGCAGTGACAACCAGCAGTTTAACTGGATTCGCCCATTGCTGTTCCCGAACTGGAGCGAATGCCAATAATAGCACAAGCAATGCCAGAACTGGTCTAACTACTGCTATTTTTCCTACCAATGTTTCTGTCGCAATCGTGTAAAGCGGTAAACCTCCAAACTGCTCTGACAGCAAATATAACCTAGTAAGGCCCGATAGAACCCACACTAGGGCTGCTGCTCCGATTAACAATCGTTCAGATCGCAGCGAGAAGCCAAGCGGCGCATCTCCTGGATTTTGCCGCCAAAGCATATACCGGAAAAATAAAACGCCTGCAAGCACCACTCCAGCTAAAATATCGAATACGCGAAGGACGACCATCAAGCCGTATCCGCCTGCGTGATTATGCTCGCCTTCATCGGTGTGAACATGTTCTGCTGCGGCGCTGGTTTCATTGCTTGGCGAAGTCGTTTCCTGTAAATCCGTTGACGGTGGCACTTGCTCTTCAACGCCAGAGGAATTATTCCCTATCGCAGCCGCGGTTTCCTCATCCAAAGCTATCTCTTCGTCATTCTTTTCCGTACTTGTAATCGCTGAATCTGGCTTAGAAGTCGGGTTCGGTATTTGTGAAGCTAGAGGCTTTACTTCAGCACTAGGGCTTGGAGTCGGATTCGCCTTCGCAGCTGGCTTCTCTATCTTTATAGGCTGCTCTGTCCCTTTATCTGTATTACTTGGCTTTGATGCAGGTGTTCCCTTGCTGTCTGTGCTGCTTCCATTATCAATGGGACCGCTCGGCTTAGCAGAAGCACCGTCTAATGAAATGGCATCGTCAGGTTTCTTCTGCTCCAGCTCCATGCCTACTGCGAAGCGAAAGGAGCCTTCGGTTGTATGCGAATCCAGCGAAAGCGCCTGCCAGCTTACTTTATAGATCCCTTTGTCTAGCTTCGGTATCGTATAAATAAGCGTAACATCCCCTTCGCTGCTAAGAGTTCCGGAAATGCTGCTGCCGCTTTCGCTGTTTTGAAGTGATATGGAGCTTAACCCCGTATCGATCTTCTCCGTAAATGTAATGCGGATGGAAGCCGGAGAATCCTTCAGCTCGGCATCCTGGTAAGGTGTGGATTGCGACACATAGGCGTGCGCCGAGACTAAGCTCGGCAGACACGCCCACACTGTAAGTAATAAAACGATTGTGCTTAATAATCTCTTCATAGGCATCCTTTATTTCGTATATATTGCAATTGCTGCTTGCGTTTGGCCTACAGCTGGAAAATATTCAATTGATGCGCCTGCAGCTTCTACTGCAGTGCGCAGCGCTACAAGACCGGAACCTTTATAGGCTGCATCCACATATTGACGAATGAATGAAGCATCTACCATGGTCACACCCTGTTGAATTTTCAAGCTGCTTACGGCAACAGCATCGCTATTCATATAAAGCTGTGGATTGCCTGATGATACGGCACCTGGCAGCTTCGTTGATTTATTCTGAACGGTAAAAGTCAACGTTGCTTCGTAATTGGTTGAGCTGTATTCGCCTTCCTTGGCTTCCGTCGTGCTAGGTTTAGCACGAACTAAGTAATAGTCGGCAGCTCCTGTCGTGAATGAGACCAATCCGTTCGCATCTGTCTTCAGCTCGGTTGCTTCTGAAGTGCTGCGGCGAATGACATCTACATTCGTATCTGCAAGCGGCGCGCCTTTCAACAGCAATTGAATCGAAACCTTCTCATCCGGTGTGATTGCGGCTGGATTGAATTGCGGAATCAGCTCGGCCCGATCCGGGCTTACTTGCTTGGAGAATCCAGTAAGTGCCTTTACCCGATCAAGCACAGGAATGTCTCCCACCGCTACAAATGCTTTCGCACTGCGCAGTGTACGGCTTGCCGCAGTTGCGCTCTTGAAGACGCTGTCTCCTTCTGTTGAAATAATATAAGCGCCCGGCACATTCGATTTAAACGAAGCTACGAAATAATTATTTAATGCTGGCGTTGTTTCAGTAGCCGGTTCCCCCGTATAGAAACGAGTGCTCGTAATATCAGACTTCACTCCTGCTGGTGTCGTTACGTAAACCTTAGATGTATCGCTTCCCCATTGGCCGTCTATGCGATAGCTCTTATGCTCATTTGAGTGGTTTCCGTACATTAACTCTACATAAGAAATCTGTCCTTGAGCTACAATTGGCGTACTTGCCTGCGTCCAGCCGTCATGTGCGAATACAGGTACAGCTGCACTTAATGATAATACTCCTGCTAACGCCATTGCTGCAAATTTCTTTCTTACATTCATAATAAAAACCTCCATTGATTTGATTAACTTACCAAATTGTATCAATGGAGGCCTGCAGGCGCATGACTCGATAGAGCTATACAGTTGTGAACGTTATGCAACAAAATATGCGAGCTACAAGGATACAAGTATATCTTTCTCAAGCTGTTCCGCAGTCAGCGGCTTGCTTATATAGTAGCCCTGCATATAATGGCAGCCAAGCTCCTGCAGCAAATCGTATTGCTCCCTTTGTTCTACTCCCTCTGCTACGATTTGCAGCTTCAAGCTTTTGGAGATGGATATGATCGCTTTGACAATATCGAAATCCTGATGCTCATGCGTCATTTCACGTATGAACGATTTATCTATTTTGAGCATGTTAAGCGGCAGCCGCTTTAATACAGATAATGAGGAATAGCCTGTACCGAAATCGTCCATCGACATATGAATGCCAAGCTCGGATAACTGTTTAAACATCTTAATGGTCGAATCCAGATCATCGATTACAGTGCTTTCCGTTATCTCAATGCATAAATAATGAGGGTTCATTCCCGTCTTCTCCACAATTCGCTTCACCCTATGTACGAAATCCGGCTGCTTCAGCTGTTGTCCAGATATATTAACCGAAATTTTCAAAGGCTTATATCCTCTATTTAGCCACTCCGTGCTTTGGCGGCAGGCTTCTTCTATAACCCATTCCCCTATAGGCACAATAAGTCCAGTCTCCTCGGCTAGCGGAATGAAAGTTAACGGAGAAATAATTCCGCGGGTTGGAGAATGCCATCTTAACAAAGCTTCCACGCCGAATAGCTCACCTGTCTCCATATGGATTTGGGGCTGATAATGCAGCACGAATTGCCCCTTCGCTACGGCATCCTTAAGTTCATTTTCTGTATTAAGACGCCACATCGTTTGTTCAATCATCTGCTGCGAAAATATTTCATAATGATTTTTGCCATCCTGCTTCACCTTATACATCGCAATATCTGCTTTTTTAATTAAAGTATCCGCATCTCCGCCATCACGGGGGAATACACTAATACCTGCGCTCAATGTAATAGTCAAATTAATACCTTCCTCTAATAATAGCGAAGATAAATTTTTGGAAATGGATTGTGCAAAGGCTTCCACCTCGGCTATTTCGTCAAACTGATACATGATGACGAATTCGTCTCCGCCGAACCTGGCAATATGATCATTCTTCCGAACCAATTGCTTCAGCCCGTCGGCTGCAAGCTGCAGCAGCCGGTCACCCATTTGATGGCCATAGCTGTCGTTCACTTTTTTGAAATGATCCAGATCCAGTACAATAACAGCAAAGGATTGCTCTGTTATTTGGGCAGCGGCTGTTATTTCATCATAAAAACGCCGTCTATTCGTTAGGCCGGTTAAGGCATCGTGGTATGCCAAATAACGCATCTTGTCCTCAGCCTGTTTGCGTTCCGTTATATCTCTCACCGATCCCACCATTCTAATCGGTTTTCCTTCGCTGTCTCGCAGCACTTCACCGGAAATAACCACCCAGACATATTCGCCTGAATGCTTAAGCAGACGCGCATCTACCATGAATGCGGCTTGAGTCTCCATATGAGCGTTAAAGGCATGCTGGTACGCAATCCAGTCATCCGTATGAATTAGCATTTCGAAGCGATTCGCTTCCGTCGTGCACAATAAATCATAGAAGCGTTGATTCCAGATGACTTCACCTGTAACAAGATCCAATTCCCATATTCCGTCATTAGAGGTTCTTGATACAATTTCCAATTGCTCTGCTATTTGTCTATATTGTGTTCCCTGCTCCTTTAGCTCTTCTATTAGCGCCTGTCGATCCAGCGTAGTTGCTATAAGATCAAGATAGTGAACAACAGACATATAATCATTCATTTTGCTGACAGCATTGCGCAAGGATGTACCTAGAGCTAACACACTCCAATTATCTTGAATGGTCCGATAAGGAATTAAATAAGTCATTTCACTTTCTTCTGCGAAATTCTCACTTATTATTTGGTCATATGGCGGGTAACTGGTCACGTCTATTACGATTTTATGTCCATGCTCTGAAATAGGAATTATATCTTCATTCTTATGGAAATGAAAACATTCATTTATCGTCAAGTGATTAGATATGGATGACCTTTCATTCCAAAGCCCAAGGCTGCCCCAATGGAAATGGGGGGCTAACGCCCATGATAGATCTCTTATCTTCTCAATCGTATAATTAAGTATAAACTTGTTAAATTCATAGTGTATGCCAAGCTGAGCCATTCTGTTTTTGTCAGACGCAAAAGCTTGAAGGGCAGGTTTGCTTGGCTTCCATTCCTCATGCCTAGAGCTGCAGCCGCAAGAATCACGCGTGACTAGTGCACATTCAATCAGATGCCGCTGCGGCGGATATGGCGCTTTTTCCTCCATTTGACGCAGAACCAGATTAACAGCCATTGCCCCCGCAGTGGGAATATTCTGATTAATGCTTGAAATACTCGGCTTGCTTGTTTTTGCTGTAGCTGTATCGTCAAACCCAATTAAAGCAAAATCATCTGGCACATGATAGCCTAGCTCCATTAGTCGTTCTATTAAACCGATAGCCATCATGTCCGTGCATACGACAGCCGCATTGAAAGGAAATCCTGCATCTACAATCCGCTGTGCTGCCACCCGGCCTCCGAGCATGCTAAAATCCCCCGCATCGATTATATACTCGGGGTTAAAGGGTAATTGGTGCAACTCAAGAGCTTTCTTATACCCGCTTAAGCGCAGCTTCATATCATCTAAGCTTATATGTCCAACAAAACCGATCGAGCGATGACCGTGCTCATATAAATGTTCGACCGCTTTCATAATTGCGCCTTCATTATCGCAAACCACCATTTGACCGTTTACACGCAAACTCGTTATATCCTTCGAGATTGTCACAATTGGTTTTTTCCAACGCTCTGACAGCTCTTGAATATATTCGTCTGTGACTGCGACATTCAATATAATCCAGCCATCGACGTGATCCATCGCGATAGGGCAATCAAACGGCTTGCCGGCAGTGCGAATGGCTAGTAAGCGCGCACCGCTGCTTTGAACAGCCTTCTGAATCGAATTAATAAGCTCACCAAGATAGTTACCGCCAAAAAAAGGGGTGAGTAAGCCGATAGTAGGTTTGCGCTGCATAAAAAATACATCTCCCTTATGTCGTCAAAAGGTTGTATTGAAATCATATCATTTCCAATATGAAAACGGTACCATTAAATCGATAATATAACAGGAGACATCATATTCTCGAAACGCAGCTATAGCCAATTTTTTTAAAAAATGATATTTTGAGAGAAACATTTTTTATTGAGGAGCTGGATGCTTTGCAAATCGGATATACCTCGGTCACGACGCTTTCAACCGCGACTAATTATATGCTTAGAACAGAAAAAAAGAGCACGATTACCTATCGCTCCTATTTCAAACCGCGCGAGTTTGGTCAGCTTCATCTGAGGCTGTGGCACAGCAACGTCGTGGATTCTACTTGGTCAGATGGCATGGAGTCCAAAGCCAATGACTTCGGTGGAAACTGGCGTATTGAATCCTGCTTTGTGGCAGATGGCGGAGAACAGCCTGATGGCAGCGTAGTAGAAGGAAGCTCTTGTCCCCTTACGTTTGATGCCTCTCGCTTCAAGGACGTTTTGCCTGGCGAAAGGTTTTGGAGCGATACAGCTGCTGTTCAAATTCCACACAATCACTTTGTCGCGTTCTCGTGGACAATTACGGTGGAGGGTTTAGAGAATGGCATTCCTTTCAACACTGAAACACCGCTAGCGACTACATATGAATCGGAAGGCAATCTCGCTGAACAGCAAAGCGCCGAAAGCTTTGTCCCTTCAGGAAATAAACAGATTCTGCCTGCTTTGCTTGCTTACAAGAAAGAGGTTTCAAAAACAATCGTTTTTCTAGGAGATTCCATTACACAAGGGGTACGTACGGAGCAGGACGGATATACATTCTGGGCCGCCAAGATCGCAGCTGGATTAGGACCAGACATCGGTACATGGAATATTGGCAGCGGTTGGGGAAGGGCTTATGATTTGGTGGAAGACAGCGCTTGGCTGTCCAAAGCCGCGCAAGGCGATGAGGTCGTTATTTGTTTAGGTGTGAACGATATTGGAACCGGAAACCGCAGCTCTAAGCAGCTGATTGCTGATTTAACTTCAATAATCGAGCAATTGAAAAACAATAAGCCTGCTATAGTCATTTGGCTTTGCACGCTGCCCCCGTTTAATTTTTCCGATGAAATGGAAACAGCATGGCGGACAGTCAACGAGTGGATTCGTTCTGGCGAGCCAAGCGGCGTTTCCGGCGTTTCCGGCATTTTCGATATTGCTGAAGTGCTGGGCGAAGCCGTGCCTAATGACAGGCAAATCAGACCGAAATATATGAGCTCCGAAATGGATCCGCATCCGAATGGTCTAGCTGGAACAGCAGTAGCAGATGCTTTTTTGAATTGGTATTCGCGGTAACGATGGCAATGAGCCGTTTCATAAGACTGAGGGCTGCTTGGATTATCCAGCGCAGCCCTCTCAGCAATTTTTATTTCCTAGTAGTTTTCTGCTGCTTTCCGCTACAATATCTATCGATCAGGAAAGCTATGCCTATTCCGACAGTGTATCTTACCAAATCTATAGTCACATAACTGCTCCCGAGTATTAATGAGCCGAGCAGTGTCCTTCGAATGCTATTGATCCAATCGGCTTGATAAAGCTGGCTGAACTCGATTCCATAACAAAAAATAGCACTTATAAGTACTGCCCTCATAAGGCTCATATGTACCCATATAGTGCGTACGCCTAAATATATCATAGCGGCCCAAAGCGCATCGCCGAAATGGTTCGCTACGAACACGGGCAAGGAGTCAGCAAAGGCTCTTGAGCCTAGCCCTAGCAGCATAACGACGAATACTGCGATTAAGTACGGGATTGTCTTTTTCAAACTAATTCGAGTCTCCTATATAACACGGCTTTTTCAAGTTATTTTGCATGTGCTTGGTAAGCCCTTTTGGGTAAACTCGAATCTCATCCAACTGATTAAGTGCAATCCATTCCACACCTACTTGGTCTGCATCAGGATTATCGCCGGCGAAGGAAGCGTTCTGCGTTTCCATAACACATTCGAAATAAAATTCCACTTGATGAATGTCGCTGTCCCATTTTGCAAATTCATGATTTTGACCAATATACTCTCGAATAAACAGTAAATCCTTTACGCTTACTTGGCAGCCTGTTTCCTCTAAACATTCCCGAATGACCGCGTCCTTAAGCTCCTCGCCTTTCTCTTGACCGCCGCCGGGATATAAATAAAAATAGCCGTCTGAATCTAAATTTTTCGTCAAAAGAATATGATTATCCGCTATGATGACTGCTTTCGCAGAGTTTCTGATTGGTTTCACATTTATCGCCCCTTTATATTAAACTAGCATAGATCTGCTCTATGATGAGAACTCCATCTTTAATCTTCTTAATATAGTAATCGCTCACCAACTGACCACAAAATAAAGGGACTATCCGATGCCGATTGCTCGGTCTAACAGGACAGTCCCAATTAACTCCTCCCACCAGCATTAAATTCCTGGGATCAAGGAGCGCTTGTGTTCGGTTTTCAAATATTGTTTTTCCAGCTTCTCTCGTGCTTCATCGTTAATCGTCTTGCCTTCGAGATAGTCGCTATTATCACCATAGGTGATGCCAAGCTCATTCTCATCGGTTTGGCCATCCCATAGACCGGCAGTAGGCGCTTTGTCGAGCACGCTCTGCGGAACGCCGATATGTGAGGCTAGCTGGCGAACCTGACGCTTATTAAGCGTGCTGAGCGGAGTAAGATCCACCGCACCGTCGCCCCACTTCGTATAAAAGCCAGTAATCGATTCAGAAGCATGATCTGTGCCCACAACAAGCAGGTTAAGGTCAAATGCGAGCGCATATTGCATTACCATACGCGTTCTTGCCTTTACATTGCCTTTGCCGCCGCGGCTCAAATGACGCGGCATACCTAATGATTTAAAACTATGCTCAACCTCTAGCGCAATTTCATCCACGGCTTCAGAAATATTCGTCTCGGCGCGGTGCTTCAGATCAAATGCTTCCGCTACTGCGTAGCTGTCCGCAATGTCAGACTGTTCGCCATACGGCTGGAACACGCCAAGGGTCATATATTCGCGGCCTGTCTCAGCACTGAGCTCATCCGTTGCACGCTTGCAAAGTCCGGCTGCTACCGCACTATCGATGCCGCCGCTAATTGCAATAAGCAGCCCCGTTGTACCCGATTGCTTAATATATTGCTTTAAGAAATCTACCCGCTTGCGAATTTCTGTATCGGGGTCAATCGTCGGCTTCACGCCAAGCCGTTCAATAATTTCTTGTTGTAGGCTCATAACAAAGTCCTTTATTAGCGGCAAAACCGATCGAAAGCATCAGACAAATCAGCTGAAATGTCCGCTGCAGAGCGGTTTTCGATTTGGTGGCGCTCAATAAAGTATACGAGCTCTCCGTCCTTCATCAGCGCGATGGAAGGGGAAGAAGGCGGGTATGGAGCGAAATATTCGCGCGCTTTCGCTGTCGCTTCTTTATCCTGTCCAGCAAAAACAGTGTATAAATGATCAGGTGTAATATCATGCTGGAGCGCCTCAGCAACTCCTGGGCGGCATTGGCCTGCAGCACATCCGCAAACGGAGTTAATAACAACTAGTGCCGTACCCTTTGCGTTCGGCAAGCTTTCTTCTACTTCCTCAGGCGTGCGAAGCTCCTGAATACCAATGCGAGTAAGATCATCACGCATAGGCTGAACCATATCTAACATGTATCGTTCGAATGACATCGACATCGAAACACACTCCTTTAATTACTTTAGTTTAGCTACTATTATACCGTCCGTAATCAAAATAAAGCAACCGGAGCGTGTTCACTCCGGTTGCTCTTTTTCAATAAATTTGTTTGCAGCATCAGGCTTTCCTGCTTTATAGGCCGAATTTTTGTCTGGATGCATAAATATACCGGATTGCGGTACGATCCCTCGTTCAAAAATATCCCTATTCTCAGCTGTCTGAAATCCGATATCTTTGAACGGATGAACCCACTGATCTCCTGCCATGACAGCAGGGTCTGTATCGACGCTCCACTGTGATAGTGGAGAGTCTGGGGATTCATAATCATGGTCGCCAATAACAACGCCGTATTCGTTAATGAACGGCTCACGTTTTCCACGGCCATCAAGAAATTGTGGTAAAAATTCAATTTCATACGGATCGAGGTCTGGATTAATGTAAACTTGCTTCTCAAGCTGCTCTTTGTCCTGTTTGGTCAAACAATCACCCCCGTGCTATGTAGACGGACGGTTGGGTCCGTCAAGCTTTTTGTCAAAGCCGTCGGATTCAGGCTTTTTTCCTTTTTGCGCCGCATCAGCATTTCTTGAAGCTTGCTGTGCTTGCTCAGCCGAACGTCCCTTTTCCTCATCATATTGTGTCAAAACATACGCCTCCTTCCTATTTACAATTGAAATAAACTAATTTCTTATTTCGTATGCGCCCAATGTAGTATGCTCCAAGACGATTTTCTTTATGTTCTCATGCTCACAATAACAAAGGGCTATCCGTGAAGGATCGCCCTTTGCTTGAAATTATTTTGTTAAACTGCCTTTTCCTCCTGCTGCAAATAGAAGGTAACAATGAAGGTCGTTCCCTCGCCTTCTATGGAGTTTACATCAATTTTTCCGTTATGACGCTCCACTATGCTTAAGCAAAGCGGCAGTCCAAGTCCGGTTCCCCGCGTCTTCGTAGTAAAAAACGGTTCAAATAGATGCACCATTTTATCCTGAGCGATGCCTTCCCCATTGTCTGCTATCCGCAGCTCAATTCTATCATTCCAGTAATGCGTACTAATTTGCAAGACGCCATGATCATCCATCGCTTCCATTCCATTACGTGCAATATTAAGGAACATCTGCTTAATCTCTCGATCATTCAGCATAATAAGCGGCATGTCTTCACATAAGCTCGTATCAATGGTTTGCCCGCGCAAATTAGCATCAGCATTCAATAGAGGCAGCAGCTCGTTCAAAATGTCGTTCAAGGAGGAGAGCTCCATCGTTAACGCTCTGTTCTGAGCAAGAGATAAAAAATCGCTTATGATCATATTCGCTCGATCAAGCTCTTCCATAACAATTTGGAAATATTCACGCTGACTAGCTGGGCTTCGCTCCTGAATGAGCTGGACAAAGCCGCGTATGACTGCTAGTGGATTACGTATCTCATGTGTGATGCTGGCCGCCATCTGCCCCACAAGGCTAAGCCTCTCCATTCGACCCACTTCATTCCTCAATTGGCTCAGCTCTGTGACGTCCTGCACCATGAGAGCCGCACCTTCTGCTTCATTATTGAGGAGGCTACGAAGAGAGAAGGTTGTTTTTAACAGCATTTTGTCACCGCTTACAAATGGTACTAACGTGGCTCTAGTGCCATTCAAAGCTTGACTAATCATATTAACAAATAAATCGCCTTGACCTGGTTGAAACGCTTTAGAATAGTATGTACCTAGCAGATTTCCAGATTCCGTAAGCTCTATACGTATATGTAGAAGCTTTAATGCCATTTCGTTATAGTGCGTTATTCGGCCTTCACAGTCAACAACAATGACTGCAAATGATGTCACATCTATAAACTGCTGAAGCTTCTCGACCTCATTTCGATAATTCACTGATAAGCGAGTTACTTCTTCATGGAGCAATTGCTTTTCTTTCACACTTTCAATAATAAATATAGATAGCCAGGTTGCTAACAATGTTGCTGAAACGGTGAGTACGACTTCGAGAACCAAATCAAACGTCCATTCCATGACAGAACCGGTTAGCGTAATAACCAAATACAGCATCAATACTGACATCAACAAAAGCCCGTTACGCTCTTTGCGAAGAGCGCTCAATTGATGAAACGGCCGATAAGAAATGGACATAAGCATGACAAAACCTGCAGTGAACAAAATAAAGCTGGCTAGTTCTTGAAAATTGTCCAGCGTTGGGTATTGTACGATGACACAGATAAGCGTTAATAACGCTAACGCAGGCCATCCCCCATATAAAGAGCCTATCATATAAGGAATCAAATGAAAGTCCAATTGACACCCAAGGAAATTCGGCTCTGTGAGCATGCACAGCAACATGGAAGCTCCGCAAAAAACACCCAGAAAAACGGGCATTCTCTTCCAATTGAGCTCTTTATTATTCCATATTTGGAAGGCGAAGACCGGTAGCAAAGATACTATGAATTGCAATAGCAGATCCTTTAACACGGACGATCAGTTCCCCCTAATCGCATTCCGATTGCTAAGTAGCATATTTTACATTATTTGTAATATGTAGGAGTGATACTATCATTCCCATACTCCGTTACTCCGATTAAAACATAAACTACCTTTTTTTACAATTGCCTTTCCAACCATATTATTATTTCCTTTATACTTTGCTCAGCCTCCAGATCATTATGAAGCTCATGCATGCCGCCCTCCCTGCATATCCAATCACACTTCTTGCCAAGCATTTCGGCTAATCTTGCACTCGCTTCGAAAGAAGTAATGCGATCTGCAGAGCCGTGCATAAGCAGCATCGGTACGTGCAGCGTATCCGCATGAGCAAGAGCCCACTCGCCGCCGTTGCTTATTTCACTAAAGGTATGAAGCGTTATCCTTGTATGGCATAGAGGGTCACCAACAATAGGCGCGGCCTCAAAATAACCGGGACGAAATAAATCGCCCGGAAGCAATCCCGTCGATTGCTGCAGCGTAGGAACGATGCCTGCCAGCCTTCGGCCAAACCATTCTACTGCTGGATGCGGCTTAAAAGCGAGCCTCAGCCACGGGCTCGTAAGAACGAGACCTGCAATAGGCGGCTTAAGTCGCAGCGCACAGTTTATCGCTACATTACCGCCCATGCTGTGTCCATATAGAAAAATAGGAATACCAGCATACTTTCTTCTCGATTCCTCTATTAATAAGGCGACATCGTTTATTGCAGCGCTGAGAGACAAAAGGTGGCCGCGCTTGCCTGGGGAGCGTCCATGTCCATGCTGATCAAGCGCAATAACAGCGAAGCCAGCAGCTGTCAGATGAGTCGCGACGTGGCTATAGCGGTCTCCATGCTCTCCCATCCCATGAACAAGGCAAACTACAGCTTTGGCTTTCTCCTCTTCCGGCATCCATTCTCGAACGAACAAATTTGTTTCCTGTACGCCTGCTAATTGCCATTCTAAGCGCTCCATAAGACTGCCACCTTTCTTTTGTGTTATTATAATATTACTAATAAAATAGCAGGTGGAAAGAATGCAATATGATGCAATAGTAATTGGCGGAGGATCAGCTGGATTAATGGCCAGTATAGCCGCAAGCAAGCAGGGCGCTAGCGTACTCTTGCTCGACAAGGGAAATAAATTGGGACGAAAGCTGGGCATCTCCGGCGGAGGCCGATGCAATGTGACCAATAATAAAGATTTGGATGAGCTGATCAAGCATATTCCCGGCAATGGTCGCTTTCTGCACAGCACCTTTTCTAATTTCAATAACAAGGACATTATTTCCTTCTTCGAGAATTTAGGAATAGCCCTTAAAGAAGAAGATAATGGCCGAATGTTCCCCGTTTCGGATAAAGCAAAAACGGTAGTCGACACGCTCATTAATCAGATCGTCAAACAAGGGGTTAAAATTAATTTGAATGCTCCTGTTGATCATATCATGTATGGAAACGGAAATGTGACCGGTGTTCGTTTAAAATCAGGCGAGACGATTTACAGCAAGAGCGTCATCGTAGCATCCGGTGGCAAATCCGTACCGCAAACGGGCTCAACCGGTGATGGCTATGCGTGGGCGGAGAAAGCCGGTCATTCCATAACAGAGCTCTTTCCGACTGAGGTTCCCTTAACATCGAATGAGCCGTTTATTACGAGCAAAGAGCTGCAGGGTTTATCTTTGAGAGACGTTACACTCTCTGTCTGGAATCCTAAGGGGAAGAAACTGATCGATCACCGAGGCGATATGATCTTTACCCACTTCGGTCTATCCGGTCCTATTGCATTAAGATGCAGCCAATTTGTTGTGAAAGCATTAAAGCAGTATGGGACAGGCAACATTGAGGTAGCGGTTGATCTTATGCCTGATCTGACTCAGGACGAGTGCTATAGCCAGACATTAAAGCTCGCCGAGCAGGAATCAAAGAAAGTAATCAAAAATGTGCTTAAGGCATGTTTGCCAGAGAAAATGATACCGATCCTTCTTCAAAAAGCCAGACTCCCTGATACGCTAACCTATGATCATATTCCAAAGCAGGATTGGTTAGGCTTATCCAAGCTGATTAAGCATTTTCCTATTAGAGTGTATGGCACCTTGTCTATTGAGGACGCGTTCGTAACAGGCGGTGGCATTAATTTAAAAGAAATTAATCCGAAGACGATGGAATCGAAGCTGATGGGAGGCTTGTACTTCTGCGGAGAGATTCTCGATATTCACGGCTACACTGGCGGATATAATATAACCGCTGCTTTCTCAACCGGATATACAGCTGGAACTAACGCTGTACTTAAATAAACGAGAGGCTGCCACTTAAGTTTACACTTAGGCGCAGCCTCTTGTTTATTCTATATCTTTACATCAGCAGATAAGTAATCGATTGTTTCCGGTCCAGCAAAAATGTCATCGTTGTAAACGAAATCGTCATCACGATTATGCAGTCCCTCAGGCTGCTCCGACTCTGCAAATTCACTTGACCAATCCTCATTTACGATATGAGCGGGTATGGGGATAACATCCAAAGAGTAGGCGCTATCTGTTATTGTCTCCGAATCAATCTGAGCTTGCTCGACAAGCTGCCCCCCATGAGATTGCGCGATTTCAAGTGCAGATGTCAGGTCACTTCCTTCCAAATGCACATGCATGCGGCTCCCGTCATGAAGCACGGTGTCATACCCAAGTTCCTTCAGCGTCTCACAAGCAAGCGCTGCGCTCTCGGCATCATTGAAATCAAATAATAGCGCGGAATTATAAGACAAATCCAATCATCCTCTCATGCTTTTTCTATAGCATGCCACTTTTGCCGAAAATCATCATAAAAAATTTCAAATACAGCTGCTGCTTCTAATCATGAGCGGTACTGTAAAAGCAAAAAACTGTCATCCTTATGCAAGGATGACAGTTTTCAATTGATCTATTTATGCACGATAAGGAACGAGTGCCTCATTCATGCTGCGAGTTTGTTCATACACCTGTTGATACACTTTGAAAATGCCCTCATACGCAGCAACCGCCTCAGGCTGCGGTGAATACGAGTCTGCATGCTTAACGAATTTATGTGCGCAGGACTCCAAGCTGTCAAACCAGCCTGATCCATAAGCTGCAAGCATAGCTGCACCTAGGCCTGGACCTTGCTCATTCTCAAGCGCTACGACCTTAGCTCCAAAAATATCAGCCTGCATTTGCAGCCAGACCGGATTTTGCGCGCCTCCGCCAATCGAAATAACAGTATCGACTGTTTTGCCAGCTTGGCGGAACATATCTACCGACTCATTCAGCGAGAAGGTGATGCCTTCCATAACCGCACGTGCAAAATGTATACGCTCATGAGATCCGTCCACGCCAATAAAGCTTGCGCGAATATTAGGATCTGCATGTGGTGTACGTTCGCCAACGAGGTATGGCGTAAATATTAGTCCGCTTGCTCCCGGCTTGATATCCCCTACGCCGTTCAGAAGCTCGTCAAAAGATTCATTTGGCGCAAATGTTTTCTTGAACCAGCTAAGGCTGTAGCCTGCTGCAAGCGTAACACCCATTGCGTAGAAGGAATTTTCTTTACCATGGTTAAAGAAATGAACCTTGCCGGCGAAATCCTTATCCTTATCATTCTCATAGGATAGAATGACACCGGACGTGCCGATGCTGCAAAGCGTCAAGCCTTCGGACAATATGCCCGAGCCGATCGCGCCGCAAGCATTATCGGCTCCACCTGCGAATACCTTCGTATTCGCAGTCAGCCCCGAACGCTCTGCAAGCTGAGGCAATAGAGTGCCTACAAGCTCATGCGATTCCACAAGCGGCGGACAGAAGCTGGCTGGAAGACCGAAAGCTTCGAGCACTTCGCTGCTCCATTCTTTGCCTGCTACATCGAGCAGCAGCGTGCCAGCAGCATCGGAGTAATCCATGTGCAGCTCGCCTGTTAGACGGTAGCGGAGATAATCCTTTGGAAGAAGGAATAGCTTGGCTTTCGCAAACGTTTCCGGCTCATGCTTACGCACCCATAAAATCTTAGGAAGGGTGAAGCCTTCCAAAGCAGGGTTGCGGGTAACAGTGAGCAGCTTGTCGCCAAGCGTCCGTTCTATTTCACGACATTGCTCTGTTGTGCGTGTGTCATTCCATAGTATAGCGTTGCGGACCGGGTTTCCTTCGCCATCGAGCAGCACAAGTCCGTGCATTTGTCCGGAGAAGCTAATGCCTTCAATCGTGTCAGAAGCAATGCCAGATTCAGCTGTAAGCTCGTGCAGTGCTTCAATTGTTGCGTCTACCCAATCATCAGATCTTTGCTCACTCCAGCCTGAATGCTCGTGGAACAGCGGGTAGCTGCGAGATGCTTCTGCAGCTACCGTTCCTTCACGGTCAACAAGCAGCACTTTTACTGCGCTTGTACCTAAATCTACGCCAATAACATAGCTCATTTGTCAGAGGTCCTCCCGACTTAAACGCTGAAAATAACTTCGCTTAGAATTAAGCGGATACGCTCTTGACGGCCTGATTCGTTTTTGATTTCTTTGTTTTGAAGCGCATATTGCTCAAGCGAAGCAAGCGTCGCTTTGCCGGACACGATTTCCGCGCCAATGCCTTCTTTGAAGCTGCGGTAACGATTATCAACGATGTTGTCCAAAATTTTCTCTTCAGTCAACTTAGCAGCCGCTTTAAGACCCCAAGCGAAGCTGTCCATACCAGCAATATGAGCTAGGAATAGATCTTCAGCTTCGAAAGATGCACGACGTACTTTAGCATCAAAGTTAACGCCGCCGCGGCCGATGCCGCCAGCTTTCAATACTTCAAACATCGTTAATGTAGTGGAGTAAAGATCAGTTGGGAATTCATCTGTATCCCAGCCAAGAAGCAAATCGCCTTGGTTCGCATCAAGCGATCCTAGCATGCCGTTGATAGCAGCCGTACGGATTTCGTGCTCGAAAGTATGACCTGCAAGCGTCGCGTGATTGGCTTCAAGATTAAGCTTGAATTTATCTTGCAAGCCGTATTTTCTTAGGAATGCAATCGTTGTAGCTGCATCATAATCATATTGGTGCTTAGTAGGCTCTTTCGGTTTCGGCTCGATCAGGAATTGAGCATCAAAGCCGATTTCTTTCGCATAAGCGATAGCCATTTCGTAAAGGCGAGCAAGGTTATCAAGCTCAAAGCCCATATCTGTGTTAAGAAGCGTTTCATAACCTTCACGGCCGCCCCAGAATACATAGTTTTCCGCGCCAAGCTCTTTACCAACTTCTAAGCCTTTTTTCAATTGTGCGCCAGCGTATGCGTATACATCAGCGTTACAAGTTGTTCCAGCGCCATGTACAAAGCGCGGGTTCGAGAACATGTTAACTGTGTTCCAAAGCAGTTTTTTGCCGGAAGATTTCATGTTGTCTTTCAACATAGCAACGATAACGTCAAGATTTTTGTTCGTTTCTTGCAAAGTTGCGCCTTCTGGAGCGATATCCACATCGTGGAATGCGTAGAAAGGTATATTCAATTTATTCATAAATTCGAAGTTAGCTTCAACGCGAGCTTTCGAACGGTCTAGACCGTCATATTGATCCCAGCCGCGAACCATTGTAGCAGCACCGAAAGGATCTGTGCCGTTAGCGTTAAATGTATGCCAGTAGGCAACTGCGAAGCGAAGGTGCTCCTCCATTGTTTTGCCTAGAATGACTTGGTTAGGATCATAATGTTTGAATGCCAACGGATTATCCGAGCCCTTGCCTTCAAACTGGATTGTGTTAATATTTTTGAAATAACTCATAGTAAATTAAATCCTCCTTCATGGATTTCAATATTTTTTGAAAACGCTCACCACAAGAATAACACGGCAAACTTAGTTTGTCTATTAAACAAACTAAGTTTTGTGTTAAACTAGTAATAAATCTTTTCCCAGTTAAAAAAGCAATCCTGAGTATGTGATTCATGGCATCTGTATATACAACATTTCGTGATACAATATTAGTTACAGAAATTTTGGACGGAGGCTCTCTTTCTTGAAATCGAAACCAACAGGAGACTTAGCGCTCATAAAAAAAATTAATACTTCGATCGTGCTGGAGTCTGTCCTCAAGTATGCACCTCTTTCCAGAGCACAAATCTCGGAGCTGACAGGACTTAACAAGGCGACGGTATCCAGTCTTGTTCAAGACCTGATCGACAGTCATCTCGTAATCGAAAGCGGTCCAGGTCAGTCGAGCGGCGGCAGAAAACCAGTCATCCTGCTGTTCAACGGTACCGCTGGATATGCCGTAGGGATTGATCTTGGCGTTAACTATATCCGCGGTTTATTAGTGGATTTAGAGGGCAATGTTATTGCGGAGGAGCAGCGCGGATTAAAGAAGCATGATGCGGAATTCGCAATCGGACAGCTATCCGAATGTATTGAAATGCTCATCAGCAAAGCTCCTGAAAGCCCTTATGGCATCGTCGGAATTGGCGTAGGCGTACCGGGGATTGTAGATGAGCAAGGCGTCATTCTATTCGCGCCAAACCTAAAGTGGCGTCAAGTAGACCTTCAAAAGCAGCTTGAGGAACGTTTCAACGTGCCAGTCACAATTGACAATGAGGCGAATGCAGGCGCACAGGGTGAGCAGAAGTACGGCGCTGGCCGAGGCATTCCAAACCAAATATACGTCAGCGTTGGGATCGGTATCGGAACTGGAATTATTTTGAACAAGGAGCTTTTCAAAGGCGCATCAGGCTTCTCAGGCGAGCTAGGCCATCTATCAATCGAGTATGACGGCAAGCCGTGCAGCTGCGGCAATCGAGGCTGTTGGGAGCTTTACGCTTCGGAGAATGCGCTTCTGGAACGAGCAGCGCTGCTCGGCTTCGACAGCTTGGAAGAACTGCTGGTCGCCGCTTCGGCGGGAGATATGCAAGTGCGTGAGCTGTTCGCTTCAATCGGAGACTATTTGGGAGCTGGCATTGCAAATATTGTTAATGTGTTCAATCCGAACGTCGTCATTATCGGCAACCGTATGAGTCGCGCAGCCGAATGGCTCCAGCCTTCCGTTCAAGCAGCCATCGACCAGCGGACCCTGCCCTATCACCGCGAAGAATTGCGAATACTATTCGCGGAGCTTCAGGATCAATCCGCTGTCCGTGGCGCAGCTTATTATGCAATTAGCAAGTTTTTCTTGAAAATTAAAAGCTAAATAAGCAATCCAAGTGCAGGATAGATCGTATTGCTTATATTCATCCAGTGAAGTGATCCATCCCATCTTAGATTCATGAAATAGAGCTAGTTTCTAGCTCTATTTCATGAAAACTAACTAATAATTGTGGAATAGAGCTAGTTTTTAGCTCTATTCTGGTCAACCTTCGCCTAATTAGCACAATTCCACCGTTCCTACAGATAATAGAGCTAGTTTCTAGCTCTATTTCATTAAAACCAACCATTATTTGTGGTATAGAGCTAGCTTCTAGCTCTATTCTGGTCAACCTTCGCCTAATTAGCACAATTCCACCGTTCATACGGATAAAAGAGCTACTGTACGCGATGCACACCGACTATGTTCAGAGTCTGTCCATCAATTGTCACTTCAACGTCTGCAGCCTTTACCGTTCCATTGTTATAATAAGCGGTAAACGTAAACAAAAGCTTCCCCTTTGGTAATTGGTCAAACGCCGCATCCCATAATTCTCCCATCCAGCTCGTTTGTGCTGTATTCACTGCATCTAACAACACCGTGTAGGTGCCCATCGAAACCTCTACCCGATCTGCTTTCACCGCCGTACCTGTCACGGTTGTATCAGCCTCCAGTACAAACCTTTCACCAGCCCAGAAAACCGAGTAGCCGCGCGGAGAATCCATATTACCCGTTTTTTTGAGATTGTAGTTTATGCGGTGCTCATTCCACAACTCTGTATGCTTCACATAGCCCTTGACGTAAAGCGGTTGAACGGAGATAGGCTTTGTGATTGTGACAGGCGGCGCAATACCGTCACTAACGGTCAGCCGCATGCTCCACGTACCTGTCTCAGCCATTCTCACCGCAGGTCCCGCTGCTGGATAAACAGGTCCATTCAGCGTGTATTCATAGCTCTTCCTCGTACCTGATGGACTCGTCAACTCATACATAAGTGATAAAGTGTCTCCATCAGGATCACTCGCAGCAGATTGAAATGTAACGGTATCACCTTCAAAGGCCGGCTTTGGTAACCAATTAAAATCAGCGACTGGCGGTTGATTCGTTACAAAATGAATATACGCATAATAACCTTCATTGCCAGCTATATCATGGTCGATCACGGTAACTCGGTATTCTTGGCCAGCAATTAATCCGGATACCTTGTAGGACCTTGCATTAAGCGCTAGTGGAATGCTGTACTCCGGTATACCGTCACCATTCAAATCAATGTTCGTAACACTGCCGTTCGCATTCACTTTCTGCATATAAAACGTTCGGGCTGCATGCCCCGAAGATGGCTCCGTATCACTAAACGCATTAAATCTGACCGTTACTGCATTCGGATCGATCTCTAGCTTCTCATTTACATCCGCCGGTTTTACTGTATCTACGAAGAAGAAGCCATTGGAAGAGTACGGACCCCATATGTAGCTGTCAAAGGCTCTCGCTTTCCAATAATGAAGTCCCTCTGCAAGCGGCGCTGGGGTGTAGCTCGTCGCTGCCATGGCCGATTCTGTATCAACAACCTTGACTCCATTAGAAGCTCGGAAAACCTCGTAATCTATTGCGGTAATGGGATGGTTCTCCGGATCAACCGTAAACACGCGCAGCTGTGGACGATTGCTATTGGTATAGATCGGATGGTCTCCATTCGGACCGTTATAGGATAACAAGAACGTATTTGGCGGTAAGTCTAACACAAAATATCTTATATTGCTTAGATTGGACCATACTCCTGTCGAACTGACTTGTCCTTGTACTTTCACGATGCGTCCCGGTACAATTGTTCCCTCTAGCATTGGATACATGACGGCAGCACCTTCATGTTCCACAGAAAGTGCTATCTCATTCGTATCAACATACGTAAAAATTAATCGATAGACTTCTTGCGGATCATTCTCTTTATCGTAGTAGGTCCACTTAATTGTCGGCTCTTTTATAAGTACAGTAGGTGCTGCGACTGTCGTTCCCGCTGGAGCTGTAATCGTCATAACAGGCTTGGTCTGATTCACTGCTGGCAAAGACGCTTTATAAACAATATGCTGCCCCCAATATGACCAGGCGCCATGGATGTCTCTCACTTGCTCCTGCACGATCAGCTCCACACCAGGACGGTTGTAATACTCTCTCTTCCCAATCGTCCAAGTACTTTCATCTGCCCAGCGTGTTCGAAACATTTTGTCAGATAAGATATGAGCAATATCTGGATCGTAAGAAGTATCATACGTATCGTAATCCAGTGCTTCACCTTCCGCAAACACCTTGCCCGTAAATCGCACATCTGGTTGTGCAATGGGTCTACGATGCACATAGAGCAGCTTTTTCACCGGTTCTGACCATTTGTTATACGCAGGTAATCCTGGATTGTCTTGAGCGCGAAACGTGATTTCGTATACGCCAGGTTTTTCGAGCGCGTTCATGGTTGATCCATAGGTTTTTCCATTATGGATGCTTAACCCTTCTGGATTTTCAAAAAAATTAGGATTATGGCTGTAGGTCCACTCCTGAATCCCCATTGGATCATTCTCGATATCTTTGAATAATTTATCGTAATACATAGGTTCATTAACCAATACGGTTTCATAAGTTTCCTGTGTATATGTATCGCCATAATTCGTCTTCTTTACATTTGAGAACGTCGCTGAAGGCTGTCCGAGTGACATGATGCCAGCATATCCTTTCGAGTACGTGCCGTCAGCGATTTCTATTAACTTAGAATGATTCACATATACACGTTGAATGCCATTAACCGACTCCACTTTTATCGGGTAAGTGTTAAAAGCATTTCGAACTAACGGTTTTGATTGTAAAAGCGACTTAGCGCCGTTTACGACTCGATATAAAGATAAAACATTTTGGCTCCATTCCATCGCATACATATTTTTTTCATTTTGAATTTGGAATCCTGCACCGATAAGCTTGTCATTGGTTAAATCATTAACGCTCGCATTAAACTCGAATGTATAATTCTTCATTGCGCTTCCGGCATCATAAAGCAGGCCGCCCCAGTTATCATCGGATATTTCTATCGTTTGGCTATCCACTGGTCTGAGCCCTCCAGCATCCGGTGTAACGAATGGAATAACGTATTGACTGTCATGGAATACAAAGAGATTTCCATTAGGCAGGATGGGAGACGAGGTTCCCCATCCCGTATTTCCTGTTCGCACCGTGCTTCCTATTAATTGCTGAGTTCGATCCAGAATGAGTGAAGCATCCACGTCATATGATCCCCATCCCATGATTGCCTCAACGATAGGATACACAATATCACCATTTGGAAGAGTGAATATTTTCTCACTGTTAGGAGATATGGCGGATCTCGTGGTTTTACTTAAAAGAGATCCAAATTTAGAAAAAGAATAGTAATAACCATCTACAACACGGCTGTTTGTTACTACTGTTCCATCCGTCCGGACTACGGGGCTAACCAACCCACCGTAATCTCGTATACCCGCTGGACCAAAGCTTTCGAGACTTTCCATGCTGTATCCATTAATGGCTGATAAGTTACTAGTCGAAAATGCTGTTAAAGATGGATAAGAAATTTTCGTATCATTAAACGGCACTCGTACCTGATTAACATAGGCCACGGTTTCATCATCGGATAACGTTACATAAGAGACCTGTACAGAATCATTTAGTGGAACCTGTGTTATAACGCCTTGAGGAGTTATCTTAATCAACATTTCATTGTCCCTATAGCGGCTGTACGTTGCGTATACATCGCCATTTTTAGCGAATGTCATTTTTACATCTGAGAATCTCTCCATAGATGTGCTTACCCCAGGAACCTCCCAAAGAAGCTGCTTACTGTCTAAAGCATACTTATAAAAACGCAGCTCACCTGTATAATTGTTAAAGTTCACATAGCTGTTCATTTGCATAATCGCCAAATACATTGATTTGCCGTCCGGACTAATTTCAAAGTGGACCATATTATTTTTTAGATCCAAATAGTTCAAACCATTTCCGTGCTGGAAGGAAAACTGATCCACTTTATTCCCTTTATTATCAAATACAACGATCGCAACGAGATTGCTGGAACTGGCTGCTGCTGTACGATCCAGAAAATAAAGCTTCTCGTCATTCCCCATCCCCAAAAAAGTTAAATTAGCTGAATCTGAAATAGTGAATCTTCTTATTTCCGTTCCCGTTACTGCATTGCGCTCATAAAAAGTTTGTGGACTGCCTTCGGTACGATCATTAGACATGATTTGATAAGAATAAATCCGATTTCCTGCAAATATTTGAGTGATCAGCTGGCCTTCTGCTAATTTCCATACCGGCTTTTTAGCAATATTCGCTCCCATTCCATACTTAGATCGTCCGTTGGCACCATTTCCTGAATTGGGGTAGCCTACATTAAAATTAGCCATTACCGTTTTTTTCGTAAGGATACTCGAGCCGTCAACTCGCCAGCCCTGCTTATCGGCGTTCCCTCCGCTATACGGCGTTTTTAGAGACCAAGAACGGAATATAGATTCTGGTGTATAGGTTGTTACTGGCGGTGCGCTATCCTCGCCTTGCCCCGGCTGCTGCGTTATCCCAAATACGTTAAAATTAACTTCGGGCGCATAGTTTAATATATCTGTAGCTGCAATGCCCGAATGACCTGCCATACCGTAATCCTCAGTTACAGTTGCGCGGTATTGTCTTTTGCCTACCTTGTTATAATTAACAGCATGAGTATTTTTGAATTTCCCATTATATAGAGTGGTCCAGGCTTTCTCTTCGAAATTCCCATTCCCATTATGATCATAGCGCTCCTCAAGAAGGAGATGCTTCAGAGTGTCGCCATCCGGACTTTCTGCATCTATGTAAAGCATAAAATCATTGCTGCGATATGACTCATCAGGAGCAATTACCTCTACAACAGGAGGCAAATCAGGTACCACTTCCATAATTAATGCATCCCATTCGCTGACTCTACCTGTTGTATCGTATACTTTTCCTTCTATACTGTACTTTCCTAATGCAGATGGCGCAGCTGTAAACCAATTATTCGTATAGGATGCATCACCGACTTTTTTATAACGCGTTTCGGATTTACTAAAATCTATCTTCTGCCCCCTATCAGCTAGCGGCGTGTATGAATTTAATAAATGATGCGGATATTCTAGAGCTCTGCCTTGTATAACACGTGTTATCCCCGAAACAACTGCTACAGGCTTAGGATCAATTACTTGTAAAATCGCTGTATCTTTTTTGGTTCCTCCTTCGCCATCCATAACCGTAAGCTCCGCTTTATAATTGCCGGGCTCATTATAGGTATAGCTGGGATACTCATAATCAAATTGGTTTGGTAACACTCGCTTTAAATTATCTGAAAAATTCCACGTATAGCTTGATACGCCTTTTGAGTTATTAATAAGATTGGATTTTTCTCCAGTAATGATCACAGGAGGATTAAATTGAATCTTCGCATCTAAATCAGGTTTTGGCGTTGGAGTTGGCTCAGGTGATGGGGGTGGAGTAGCGCTTGGGTTAGGCGTAGCTTTCTCTGCAACGTTTATCGTCAATTGCGCCCATTCTGAAACCTTCTTCGCACTATTGGTGACACGCAGCTCAACCATATATTTCCCTTCAACAGTGAAGTCTTTGGCTGTAGGTTTCTTTTGAATGGTCGATCCGGAAGGGGTTTTGTATTTCCATTCTTGTACGGTTATTGCTTCTTTCCCTGGTGAGTAAGAAAGCTTATCATCAAGCTTAGGATCTACTGAAGGTTTAATCGTGATTTCAGGCATGTTTCGATGATCGCCATCTAAATGACTTATAATTGCGATTGGCGTGGTGGGTTCGTTTTTCTTGCTAAACACAATTTGAAAAGGTTTAGTATTATTGTCTTCGTTCGATTCTGCCACAGATAAACCAATGTCAGTCATAGCGGTATATTTGATTATTCCGCTGACAGCTGAAGTAACCTTAACTGTTACGGTTTTAATCTGACCGGGAGGAATGTTTGAGATAACCTCTGACTTTATATTGGTGCCAACGATACCTACGGTAAAGGGGCCAGTATCTGTCTTCCCTTGATTTTTTGAAGTTATCTTTACAGATACATTTTCTCCCACCCATGATGCTGCAGCTGCGGTTATGGGGTCTGTTATGATCTCAGTAATGATGAGATCAGGTTTTGTGGGCGGCGGTGGCAAATCCTCAGGTGGAATTGTAAAAACTTCATACCACCAAGATCCGTCAGGCTGCCATATATTCCACATTTGTACTACGCCAGGTGAAAACTTAGTTCTTGCTTGTTGAATAATGGCGTAGTCCAAAAGTGTATCAGCTGTCCAATTCGCACCTTTAAGTTTATTGTAGCTTTCTAAGAATGTTTTTGAATGTCCGTAGGGATCAATCATGTCTTTTAGCCATTTTTCTGCGTTAGGATGAAAAGATAAATTTGATTGCTTAATGTCTCTTGATGTTCCGATAGCTGTCTCCCATGGCATTCTAACCCAGTTCTTAGCAACACTCTTTGTTAAATTAGAATCACTTTCAAACATCCAGTTACGATATAAATTCCCTTCATAATCCCATCCAAGGTAGCGATATTGACCCTTTTTAAAATCTTGTTGAGACTTATCTATATCTGCTGGACAACCGTAAACAATAACATTAGATCCAATGTTTGATTGATTTAGCAAAAACTTTTCGTTTAAAGCCCCCTTTGAGTTTTTTAAAGGAATACTATAATAATCTATATACTCTTGAGCTAAGTCACTGTATTTAGTAGGAGTTGAACAATTTGTTGCTGCATAGGCGGAGATCGGTATTGATGCTACAAAGAGTAATAAAGATAACAGATATAAAAAAAAACTCTTTTTATATTTCTTCAATTAAATTACGCTCCTATCTTAATAGATACTCCTGTATTATCACTACCTTTATATACTATAAAAACTCTACCATCGTAATTAGTTTCGAGATTACTTCCAGAGTCAGTAGATTTTAACTCATCTATTTTAATATAATTGTTATATGCTTTCTCAAATGATTTTGGATAATAAAATTTTAAAATGTCCTTAACTAAAGCACGAACTTCTTCTGACGAATCATACGTATTAAGGGAGATACGTTTATAATCTTCTACATATTCTATTGTTACTGTATTATCTGAAAAGACATCAGTTCCCTTTAAATTTATAAGCAATGCTTGTTTCCTAGCATAACTCGTACTCCCCTTAAAACTAGGCAAGCTCTGAATCAACGTATTCAACTCTTCCTTCGTCTTCGGATACGCCACAGGCTTGCCATTCTTCGCCGCCAACGTATTGCTCACCATCACAACAGCCTCTGCACGAGTAGCGTTTTTCTCGCCGCCCATTGAACCATCTGGATAGCCCTGCATGATTTCAAGCTTTTTAGCCACAGCTAAGTATCCAGACTTTACGCCTTCCGCATCCTTACCTAGCGCACGTATCGCCATACGAGCGATCTCTTCACGCGTAATCATTCGATTGGGCTCAAACATGTCTTCTGTGTAATCTTCAACTTTAATAATCGACTGCTTCAATCCAATAGCAATATAGGATCGAAACCAACCCGTATCATCCACAAACGGTGTATCCGTATCTTCTACTTTCAATTTCAAAGCAGATACGAGCGACTTCAAAAATTCAGCACGAGTCATATTAGCGTTTGGTTTAAAGGTTTTGGCATCGTAGCCGTTGATCCAGCCTTGGTTCACAGCCGTATCAATTTCCACTTTGGCCCAGTGTGTTTTTGTATCTGAGAATGCAGCAGCCGCTGCTGCTGCTTGAGTTGATGCTATTAAACTAAATGTAATGGTTATAGCCATAATGGTTTTCATCGTTTTGTTCATTAAAAATACACTCCCCTTTTTGTTTTTGGCAGGCATCATGATTCGACATTGCTGTCCCAATTTGTCGCACACTTCTACTGGAACTTCATACTAATTCATCTCCCTAACTCTTTTTCCTTCTTTTCTCATTATTTCCATATCACTAAACGCGTTTATTCGACAAAACAACGAAAAAAAGCACGCCTCTCCCCTCGTTAGAGGGTATAAGCGTGCTTCGCTATACTTCGCATCAATTAAACAAATGTTACTTCACATAGGCTATTCTGTCAATATCCACCAGAATGTTAGGCTTGCGCCCCTTCGAGCGTCTTTTCTTGCGGCTTCTCAACTGGCTTTAGCTTAAACAGAGGTACCAACATCAGCATACCCAAGAACATTATGCCTCCGGCAACACAGTAAATGCCAACCAGTGGAATTACTCGTTTTAATTGTCCGGCTACGAGCGTCATAATAACCATCATTCCCACAAACATTGGACTAAGTACGCCGTTAACCCGTCCAATATAATTCTCATCAGACCATTGCAGGATCATCGTGCTAATACCGATTTGAATTAATGGAAATCCAAGTCCGCTAATAAACTGCAGCACGAGCGTTATAGGAATACTTGTCGATAAGCCGATACCAACCATACATATGGAGCTAAGCAGGATACCAAGCGCAAGCAGTTTTTGCGGCGGTACTTTTTTGGCAATGACCATCACCGCTCCACCGCCTACCAGCATTGCTACTCCGTTCACCATCAGTATATATTGCAAAAATTCCTTTGGCTGATTCAGCCTTTCCAATACAATAAATATACCTAGCGTCTGAGCAATCCCGACTGCCGTACCGGCAAGCGCGAATGTTCCTCCTAGTTTTTTGAGCACTGGGCTGCGCCATACATACTTAAATCCATCGGTAAGATCTTTTTTGAATTGTCCTTTGATCACAACGTTTGTACGTTCTACCTGACGGTCTGCTGGAATGCGGAAAAGAACAACGGCAGACAACAGAAAGGCTACGCCCATAACGCCGATCGAAATCTCAATACCAAACTTTTGATACGAAATAACGCCTAAAGACGGTCCAAGCACCATAAAAATCGCAATTAGCGATTGGAACATCGCCATTGCAGACTGCAGCTGCTCAGCGGGAATATGCTGCTTGAACAGCTTCATCGCCGAAGGCTGCGAGAACTGCGACAAAATCGCAGAAACAAACGTTGCAAAATAGACCATATGCCATGATCCATACATTAATGTAATTAAGACGATAAACACCGATATGGCCGATAAAAAATCACACCAAATCATAGTTAGGCGCGGCTTCCACCGATCTGCGAATGTTCCCCCAATGAATGAGAAAACAAAAATCGGCAGAAATTCAACGAATCCCATTAAACTAATAGAAAACGGATCCGCATTCGTCTTGTCCGTAACATACATCAGAATTGCAAAGTTACGCACCCAAATCCCAATTTGCAGTAAAACGTTAGAAAACAGAATCGTTTGAAAAAATTTGTTGCGGAACAAGCTTTCTCCCGCACTTTGTACAGCATTTGCAGACATTCAAATCAACACTCCTTCAGTATTAATTCCTCTTCACACAGAAGATTATCTCTTTCCCTCTTCCGCAGGGGAATGATAGCCCTTCTCTCCATATGGCTGAAGCTTACTCAGCCACTGTTCCTTTAAGCTCGCAACTTCCCGATTGTATTGATGAACCATATCGACCGGCTGACGTCCTTCGGCGTCCAGCACGTCTTTATAATCATATCGGATCTTTTGGTCCGTTTTAACGGTCTCGAGAACGAGATACGAAAAATTTTCACTACCAAATTGCTTCCATTCCTTCTGCAATTCCTTATTCGTATGGCCATCCATACTAAGCACAAATTGTTCCTTCCCCCAAAGCGCATCCAAATTAGTAGAACCGCCTATATAAATACGACCATTCACATTATTTTTAATTTGAAAAACACCCATTGAACGTTCACGTTCCTGATATTCCGCCGTTAATTGCTTTCTCTTTGCCTTATCTATTTTCTGAACCTCTTTCTTATCATTTTGCTGCTCCTGAGCCTCGCGCTCTTGAATCCCCTGCTTAGCGGATTTATCGTTCTTATTATTTTGTACTTCCTTTTTCACACTCATTACATCCTTTCCTTTGTCTATTCTGACTTGCTCTGTTTCCAGCCCCTTAACCCAATAAGCATGGCCATCTTCATTACGGTCCAAATAACCATAGTCAATCAAGTTGCGGCGCAGCAGCACATAATCCTCTGCCCAGAATTGGCTAAGCAGCTCATTTACTTCTTTTTCTTCATAACGAATGCCGTTTTTAAAGTAAGACGCAATATGCCGCAGCACTGCGAGTTTACGTTTCTCCTTGCGCGGGTATGAAGCGAGCGGACCATCCGGCCCATTCGGCAAATATTGCTTAATCAGATCCGCATACTCGTTTTCAGTGATGACATAGCGCGCATCAACCTGTGTTGCTGTTCGAAGTATAGGTGCAAATTGCGGAGCAGCAACCGAATCTTGCTCCATCAATTCCATAATAGTGAGCACCAGCTTCGCTTGCTTTGCTTTCTCCTTCAGAACAAACCGATGATTACGGATGGTGGATGCGCTGCCTGCACCTGTACGGTTCATCAATTCTGTATCCGATACATTTTCAGCGAACCCGCGAATCAGCTCCTTCTGCAGGTCAGTAAGTCCGGTAAGCTTCTTATCGAGCTCGAGCAAATAAGCCAGCATAGAGCCATGCGTATGTTGTACATGAAGTGCCGCATACTTTCGTGCCTCGTACAAGCGGCCGGTATCCTCATGACGGAATATCTCCCCATCCTCGAAGCGCTCCCCGCAGGTCAAACAATGGTAGGCATCATCCACTGCATCATATACATAGCCCAGCTTTAATTCCTCAATTGAAGAGGACCAGAATCGTTCGTTTAAATCCACTAAACCAAACACCCCTTAGATACGTTTGTTTATTTTATAGACATTATATAATTACGTTTGTTTTTAATCAATGCTTTTCGAAAAAAATAAAAACAGCCACCTAAGAAATTTCCTTAGAGCAGCTGTTCTCTTATTAACCCTATCTATAATGCCGTTTCTCTCCTATCCTTCGGGAGAAGGAATGCAAGCAAGCCAATAAGCGGCAAAATACTGCAGGCAGTCATAACAAAGCTAAGCGTATGTGAATCTGCCAAATAACCGAGCACTACAGCACCTAGCCCGCCCATACCGAATGCAAGACCGGTAATGAGACCCGATGCGGTGCCCACCTTTCCAGGCATGAGCTCCTGTGCGTATACAACGCTCACGGAAAACCCCGATTGCAGAATGAAGCCGAGTAATACGATTAAAGGATAAACCCAAGCAAGCGGCAAATGCGGCAGCACAATTGCAAAGGGAGCAGCTCCAAGTATCGAGAATAACATCATTTTTTTGCGGCCAATCCGGTCTGCCAGTATTCCTCCAAAGAAGGTTCCTGCAACGCCAGCAGCCATAAATAAAAATAATGGAATTTGTGCTTGCTTGATAGTTAAGCCGTATGTTTCCTCCACATAAAACTGATAAAAGTTGCCGATAGCCGCAGCATACCAAGAACGAGCAAACACGATCGCAAACAAAATTCCGAGCGCGAAAGCAATAATCCTCGGGGAGAGCCCGATATGGCCTTTGCCAGCCGCCCGCTTCTTCTGTGCATTTCCGTTATGTATAGCGAGATGCTTCTTATACCACGGCACGACCTTCAATAAAATAATGATCGCGGCAGCCGCAAGCAGCGTTCCCCAGATGGCCCCCTTTTGGCCGAGCGGGATAAAGATAACCATCGTCATTATCGGTCCAAGCATTTGTCCGAAATTGCCGCCTACTTGATAAATGGATTGCGAGAAGGCGCGGCGATTGCCCGCAGCAAGATGAACGACACGAGAGCCTTCGGGATGGAACACCGCGGAGCCAAGACCTACAAATACTACAGCTAACAGCAGCAGATAAAAGTTAGGGGCAAAAGCAAGTCCAACCATCCCTGCCATACTCGATAGCATTCCAAACGGCAGCATCCAAGGAGCCGGCCTCTTGTCGGAAATAAGCCCTACGACAGGCTGCATAACCGAAGAGGTCATATTCAAAGTGAAAGCGATCCAACCAATCTGGCTGAGGCTCAATTGAAGCGAATCTTTAAGAACCGGAAACAATGCGGATACGACCGATTGCATCATATCATTCATTAAATGTACGGAGCTAATCGCAATTAATATCGCATAGACGGTTGCGTGCTTTATGGCGTCAGCTCTCGTGCTGGCGGCTGATTGTTGTGCTGACATAATTAAAGGACCTGCCTTTCTTTATTAAACCGATTCTTCTCCTCACAGTTCGAGGCGAATATAATTCCCTCAGGCAAACTTTAAGCATACGGGACTTGATAATTGCAGCGTTGAATCTGTTTTGATTAGCATTCCACTGTCAGCATCAATGCTGAATACGACGACATTGCCCGTTTTCTGATTAGCTGCAAGCAGATGCAGGCCATCCGGACTAATTACAAAGTTGCGGGGCGTTTCCCCGCCGCAATCGATATGCTGAACGAGAGACAGTTCTCCGCTCTCTTGGTCAACTGCAAATACCGCTATACTGTTATGTCCGCGATTCGAGCCATACAAATAACGGCCAGACGGATCGAGATGAATGTCCGCCGTATCGTTATAGCCGTTGAAGCCTGATGGCAAAGCCGATACCGTATGACCTGCCTCAAGCGTTCCAAGCTCTTTGTCTGCCTTCAATAAAGTAATGGTTGAATCCAGCTCATTCATAACATAGCCAACGGCCAGATTGGGATGGAAAATGATATGACGCGGCCCAGCCCCACGTTGAACCTCAGCTTTGCCATGCAGCGTGATCGTATTCAGCTTCGCATCATAGCGATAAATGACGATAGCATCAATGCCCAAATCCGCTGCGCACACAAATGAGGAATGAGGCATCGGAACAATGCAATGCGCATGAGGCGCATCCTGCCTTGACGAATTAGGTCCAAGCTCACCTTCATGCTGCTGGACGATGGCTTCAGCCGCTAATTCTCCCTGCGCGTTTAGGGGGATCAAGGCAACATTTCCACCCGTATAATTTGCCGCAAAAAGCGCCTGGCCTTTGTCATCCGTGCTTATGTAGCATGTATGCGCGCCATGTGTAAGTGAGCGGCTATTTGACGCTCTAAGCTGGCCGGTTGCTTCATCAATATGAAACGCAACTACCGAGCCGCCGTCCGAATCGCCCGTCGTTGCGGTCTCGCTTGCAGCATATAAATGTTGACCATTCGGATGAACTGTAAGATATGAAGCATTCTCAACACCGTTCACATGCTGAATGATTGATATTTTTCCTGTTTCTCCATTAAAGCTGCAAACATGAATCGTTGTCTCTTCGGCCGCTCCGTACGATCCTATATATAGGATGCCGCTGTAAATCGGGCGACTATTTTCTTTATTCAAATGCTCTCATCCCTTTCCGTTTTTTGCTTTACAGTGAACATAGCATATGACGTCTCGGCAAACAATGTATTTTTATTTAAAATACTTCACAAAAGCTATTGTGACATGTTACAATGGAAGCGCTAACAATTCAGCGATTCACATTTCTAAAGGGGGTAGTTGAGATGATGAATGTTGTACTGAGCGAACGCAATATTTATGAGGATTTCCAGTTGGAATCAGACGTGCTTTATTTCAAGATTGGAATTCAAGGACTCGTAAGCTTCCATGGCAGAAACTATAATATAAAGAAAAGAATGACTGCCGATCAGCTTCGTCAACTGACAAATGAACAAAACTTCTATCAAATCAGCTCTAACTGCTACATTAATATCGGCAAAATCAAAGCCATCGCAGACGGGACCATTTATTTCGGATCTGACATCTCGGAGTCGAAGCAAGTATCGGTCAATCGCCGCAAGCAATTCGTTATCCAGAAGCTTTTCTCAAAGATCTCATCGAACAAGGATCTGCGTATAACGACATAATTGACAGCCAGCCGTCCTATTTCCGTTAAACACGGAACAGGGCGGTTGTTTGTTTCGTTCTGCCCTGTTATTCTAAGGTGGAATAAGTCATTATATAAAATTTTTAGGAGGACTTTCATGACTACGCAAGGACAAGCATTCGAGCAAGCATTCCATGACGAGCAAGCCATTTGGCTGCAATGGGGCCCGTATGAAGCGGCAGTATTGCCGCAGGTAGGAGCCAATCTGATCGCATTCCGTGACAAAGAAAACAATTATACCTTCTTGCGCGAGCCTTCTGCAGAAGAAATGGATGGCTTCCGCGCTAATCCGGGCATTCATGGCATTCCCGTTCTATTTCCCCCTAACCGCTATGAAGACGGCACTTTTACTTGGAATGGCAGAACGTATACGTTTCCAGTTAACGAAGCCAAGACCGGCAACCACCTGCACGGCTTTTTCCATACCGCTGCTTGGAGCGTTGAGGACTTTGGCACGAATAAAACGGAAAGCTACGTTTCACTTCAAATATCAATTAATGAGAGCCACCAGATCTATACTTATCTGCCGCATTGCTTCACGATCAAGCTTCGCTACTCTTTAAGCGACGCCGGTCTTCTGCAGCATGTGTCCGTACATAATGAAGGGACCGACGCAATGCCTTGCATGATTGCCTTTCACACGGCCATCAACGCACCTTTCGCACCGAACAGCACCGTGGATGACTATCGCTACACGCTTACAATCGGCAATCGTTGGGAGCTGAATGAGCGTATGCTTCCTACAGGCAGCTATCAGCCGCTTAGCGCTGAAGAAGAAGCTATGAAGACGACAGGCCTCTCTCCTATATGGGAGTCCATGGATAACCACTATACAACTGAACCACAAAATGGCCGCAACTCAATGGTGCTTACCGATTCCCGCAATGATGTAACGCTAGTATACGATGTTGGAACCGCTTATAAGCAGTGGATGATTTGGAATAACAATGCAACACCAGGATTTTTCTGTCCAGAGCCGCAGCTTAATTTGGTTAACGCGCCAAATGTTGATTTGCCGGCTGACCAAATTGGACTTGTCTCGCTAGAGCCGGGCGGCATTTGGGAAGAAACTAGCCGCTTGTATGTCAGAAAATAAAATCTAAAGTGAAATCGCTGTCATGCGTGAGGCTAAATCGCAAGCAATTGGCGGAAATGAGCTCATATCGTTACAGCTGCATAGAATAGAGCTAGAAATGGACCTCTGTCAATAAAGTGGACACTTATTTAGGAGAATTAGCTAGCGCTTTTCTTATGAAAAAGCGCAGCAAAGCGAACTGGTGATAAATAGCCAAGTGAGCTATGGATACGTTTGCGATTATAGAAAAGCTCAATGTATTGGAATATTTCATCATAAGCTTGCTTCTTCGTCTTGAATGTCTTGCAGTAAACCAGCTCTTTCTTGAGTACGCTATGAAAAGATTCCATACTCGCGTTGTCATAACAGTTACCTTTACGGCTCATGCTGGCTGTCATCTTATAGGAGGAAAGCTTTTCTCGATATTCGGCAGAAGCATACTGCGAACCACGATCGGAGTGATGGATAAGTCCCTTTTTGGGTTTTTTCGTCTTAAAAGCATCTTCTAATGCGCCAAGGACAAGTTCAACAGTCATTCGAGCAGCAAGCCGCCAACCTACAATTTCACGTGTACAGAGGTCGAGAACACTGGCCAAATAAAGTCGTCCTTCACGACAAGGAATGTAGGTAATATCCGCTGCCCACACCCGGTTAGGCTCCTCTGTAGCAAACTGTTGATTCAGGATGTTCGGAGCTACAGGCTGGTCATGGTTGGAATCGGTGGTGTTTACTCTGAATTTCCTTGAAACACAGGAACGCAATCCTACCTCATTCATATAGTTGCTTACCGTACGTTCACAGGTGTTTATGCCCTCTAACGAGAGCATATGGGTAATCTTCGGACTACCATAGATCCCTTTGGTATCGTGGAAATGATAGTTGATTCGCTCGATTACAGCTGCCTTGCGAAGCTTTTGCTCACTAGGTTTAGCTAGTTTCCACTTATAATAACCGCTCCGAGAAATCTCCATGACCTTGCACATCTTCTCTAGTCGATACTCAGAGCGATGATCTTCGACAAATTGGAACCTTAGTTCTTTTCTTTGCTGAAGATGTGCAGAGCCTTTTTTAAAATGGCCAATTCTTCTTGGAGATCTGCTAGCGCTCGCTCTTTCAGTTGATTTTCGCGTTCTTTCTCTTTTAATTGTTGTTCTAATTGACGAACTTTCTCGGGGTTTGCTAAAGATTCATTGTCGAATTCTCGGTACTTGGCTAACCATTTGTGTACAGTACTCGAGGAAATATTTAATTCTGTAGCAATCTCCGGTACGGACTTCGTCTGATCCTGAATATATTTAACCGTTTGCTTCTTAAAATCTTCATTAAATCGTTGACGTTGCTCCCCCATAAAGGACACCTCTTTCTTCGTTAAGTAAATTATCCATTTCTCCTTAACAGGTGTCCACTTTTTATTCTAGCTCTAAAACTAGCTCTATTCCACAAACTTAGGCTGTTTCAGGAGAAATAGAGCTAGAAGTTAGCTCTATTTCTCAGACAAATGGCGGAAATGAGCTCATTTCGCTACAGCTGCATAGAATAGAGCTAGAAACTAGCTCTATTCCACAAACTTAGGCTGTTTCAGGAGAAATAGAGCTAGAAACTAGCTCTATTTCTTAACCTCCGTTATTTCCGACAAATTAAAGCTAAAAACAAAATGGAGCTGCCCCAAGGTCTTAAACGGCTATTGGGGCAGCTTTTTTTTGTAGGACAAGGGTGACTATTGTCGGGAAAGACTGTAAAATGTAAGCATCGCCCCTCTTATGTCGAGAATTGAAGGGAGAATATGATGCGACAGCCATTAACGAAAGCAATCGTACTTGTATGCCTCTTATGTATTTTTTGTGCAGCATCCCCTTATCCAACCGCCGATGCTGGATTTTTCGATCGGATCAAAGACATATACAATACACCAGAGAAAATAAGCGAGCTGGAATCCCAATATTTAGATGCGAAAGCCGCACTGGCAGAACAACAGCAGCAGCTTGAAGAGTCTCTTCAGGCAGCCGAAGAATACGCCCGCCAGCAGCAGGAGCTGCTAGAGCAGAATGAGAAATTCCGCTTGCAGAACGAGCAGCTAATTGCGCAAAACGCCAGCCTGCAGGCTGAGGTAGAGAAAGCGAAGCAGGACAAGCAATCTTTCATACGCAAATTTATTAATACGATTATCATTATCGTCGCTATATTTGCCGCTTATATCATAGCTCTGCGTGTTTGGCGCTATTTGGTATGGCGTAAGCAGACAAGAGCCGGCAGAAGAGGGATCAGCGGATGAATATAAACGTCCCCGTTCAGATCGGACATGTGCACATCAAGCTGGAAGATGAAGAGAGACTGCATGTGCTTCACCCCAAGTCTATTATCGCCTATCAGGGAGCACCGCAGAACCGTGAAGATCGCTTCATGGATTTGGCTGGCATGTACCGCAAGAAGAAATGGATTCGTTCTCTTCTGTCAGGACCTGCTGAATTCATCATTGGCCTGCCTCGGGGATGCTCGCTCGAAACGGTGGAAATTGATGCAAAAAGCGATCTACTGTTCGATTTTCGCCATGTCATTTTTTTCTCAGACGGCATGAAGCTGAAATCTGTCGTACAGAAGCTCAAGAACGCTTGGATTACTAAGGAATTTGTACGGATGCGCTTCACTGGACCAGGCAGGCTTGGCATTATAACGGCCGGCGATATGAAATCGATTCAGCTGCAGCATGATCGTCCGCTTTACGTAGAGACCGGGGCTCTTGTTGCCTATCCTGCGAACGCGTCTATTCAGCTGTCTGTATACGGAAACAAGCTCGCCAGCCAGCATATGAATGTGCAATGGGAAATTCGCGGCAGCGGCCCTGTCTTGATTCAGACCGGCTCCCGCGATGTCGAGCTTGAGGAGCAGCTGCAAAACGGAGGCTTCATTAAGCGGGTATTGCGTGAAGTGCTGCCTTTTGGCGGCATTTATATTAAATAAAAGAGGCTGGCCTATCGTCATTAGACGAAAGGCAGCCTCTTCTGCATTAAATACCTTGAATAGAGAAACGATGTGTATAAACGCGGTTTGCGAACAAAATATGCTCGTTCTCCGGACGCTGACCCCAGCTGTCATGGCCGCCTACACCCATCTGCTTATGATTCACTCTCACGACTGTCTTATCGCTGACTGGCAGCTTATGAATATGATCATGCGCTTCCAGCTCAAATGGTGTATAAGGCAGTACATTAAGCTCGAAATACGGCGACCCCTTCAATAGAAGTCCTTCTCCTAGCGCGTTGGTTACTTCCGCTTGGCGAACGTCCATTTTGTTGCCGCACTCCTGCGGACGAATGTAGGGAACCATCTGATCCTTAACTTTGCCATTATACCGTCCCAGTTTGCCGCCTGTTTGCCGGTCAAAGTAGGTTTCATCCGGCCCTTTGCCATACCAGCTCACTTGATCAAACTGTGCAGGCATATGGAAGAGGATGCCTACCTCTGGAATTTCGGGCAGGCTCGCGCCCGGCTGCAGCTCTTCATATACCTGCACCTCGCCATCTCCGCTCACCTTATAAACGATCGATAAGAAGGATACGACTGTAGTCGGCAAGCTATAGAACACTTGAACAGTCAGCATGCTGCCTTCAATCCCGTAAGAAAGGCCGCGAAGCACCCGTTCGGCACCTGCCTCTCGCCAAGTCGCTGAACGCTCATTCTGCTTGTTGCCGCGATCATTATCCGTGTAAGCCCGCCAGAAGTTCGGAGCCAACTCATGAGACAACCGTTCAGCTCCCTTCCAATTGTAAGACACAAGGCTTCCTCTCTTTTTGTCGAAGGCAGCAGTGAAACACTGTCCGCGAACGATTACAGCTGCTTCTGTATCCTCTACTGCAATTGCAGGCTTCGCTTCTACTCGCTCAATGCCTGCTTTAATGGGTGCAGGCAGAACGAATTGCTCGAACGCAATCTCATGTCCCGCATCGGCCCAAAGCTTATTTTGTTTCAATAGAAGCTGAACCGTTAATATCGCTTCCTCCGTTCCGCTGGACAGCTCCGGCAGCGTGTATGGAATAGCTAATGTTTCTTCCGTTTCCGGTGCTGCCGCTGCTTGTGCTGTGCCTTCCTGCACCGTAACGCCATCAATCGCAACCGTCCAAGCTAGCGTAAACTGATCAAGCGAACTGAACAAATGACGGTTTGTCACCTTCAGCACACCACTCGCCAAATCTACCGCTTCGAACTTTGCGTTCTGATAAACCTTCTTGACCTCTTGAAGCTTAGGAGATACAGAGCGATCCGCGAAAATAATACCGTTTCCACAGAAATTGCCGTCATTAGGAGAATCGCCAAAGTCGCCGCCATACATCATTTTCACGACACCATCTTGATCCGTTACACGAATGGATTGATCGATCCAATCCCAGATGAAGCCGCCCTGCAGCACCGGATACTTCTCGAAAATATCCCAATACACATGCAAGCCGCCGCATGAATTGCCCATTGCATGACTGTACTCACATAAAATAAACGGCTTCTGCGGATTATTCCGCGCATACTGCTCGACACCTTGCGGACTTGTGTACATATGGCTTTCAATATCTGAAGCTGCTTCAGAAGCACGCCAATGGAACGCTCCTTCATAATGAACGACACGCGAAGGATCAGCTTCACGCAGGTAATCATGCATTTTAATGAAGTTGTCGCCGCCAAACGATTCATTGCCAAGCGACCAAATGACGATGGAGGCATGGTTCTTGTCGCGCTGCAGCATGGAGTTACAACGATCAAGCACGGCATCTGTCCATTCCGGCAAGCTTCCCGGCACAGCAGAGCCTAGCTCCTTCTGTCCATAGGACCAAGCGCCATGTGTTTCTAAATTCGTTTCATCAATGACATATAACCCGTATTCATCACAAAGCTTATACCAAAGCGAGTTATTCGGATAATGCGACGTACGCACCGCATTAATGTTATATTGCTTCATGAGCTGTATATCCTTCAGCATATCCGCCTCGCTGATCGCGCGGCCAGTGTCGCAGGAGAACTCGTGGCGGTTTACACCCTTGAACATAATTCGGCGACCATTAATTTGCATCAAACCGTCTTTAATTTCAAACTTTCGGAAGCCCACTTTACAGCTTAATGCTTCAAGCAGCACGTTATCCTCATTCCTTAGGCTCAATATTAAAGTGTACAGATTGGGCTGCTCCGCGCTCCACTTGAGCGGGTTGGCGACATGTCCGCGAAGAGTTGCCGAAGTGAATTCCTCGCCTTCGACTTTCGTCTTCATCGTTAACGGCGATGGGAATACGGCATTCTGATTCGCGTCGAATAAGGAAGCTTCAATCGTTAGCTCGCCAAGCTGATTGCCGAAATAGTTCATTAGCTTCGTATCCACGATGAACTCGGCATCCTGATACTGCTTATCAAGCTCTGTTTTCACAAAATAATCGTAAATATGCGCTTCTGGCGTTGTATATAAATAGACATCCCGGAAAATACCGCTCATCCGCCAGAAATCCTGATCCTCAAGCCAGCTTGCATCAGACCAGCGATACACCTCAACGGCAAGCCTATTCTCGCCTTCTACTAAGTATGGAGTAAGATCAAATTCCGATGGAGTAAAAGTATCCTGGCTGAAACCGACAAGCTCTCCGTTAAGCCAAACATAGAATGCGGATTCTACGCCTTGAAAGCTTATAAAGACAGGCTTGCCCGTCCAGCCGGCAGGAACGGTAAAGCTGCGTGCATAAGAGCCTACCGGGTTGTAAGCAGTCGGCGCGAACGGAGGTTTAATATCCTCCTTGCCAACCCAAGGATATACCACATTTGTATATTGCGGATAATCATAGCCCTGCAGCTGCCAATGGGCAGGCACCGCTATGTCATCCCAGCTGCTATAGTCATAATCTTTTTCGTAAAAATTTGCAATTCGAGATTGAGCATTCGGAGCAAATGCAAACTTCCACTGTCCGTTCAACAATAAATAATTGGTTGATTGGCTGTGCTTGCGTCCCCATGCCTCCTCTATTGTATTAAAGGGCATAAGCGATGCATGAGCTTCCATTCGATTCAATTGAAAAAGCTCCGGATTGTTGTTCCATTCCGGATAGCCATTAGCAGGCGGTGAATATATTAGTTTTTTACGCAAAACAGTCAGCACCTCTCCCCTATATCTTTACATGATATTCACAGTATAAATCATTCAACATCTTTGTTTAATCCTACAATTTTCAAGTGTTTCTATAAAAATATGAAACTAACGCTACGCCAAATAATAAAAGCTGCCCAGGCATACGATCCCCCTGAACAGCTTTATTCACTACTATTTCCTACAGCTGAAGCTGTTTCAAATTATAGAACTCACCCTTGCTCGACATCAGCTCATCGAACGTTCCAACCTCTACAATTCGGCCCTTCTTCATAACAACAATGCGATCAGCATCGCGAATGGTAGACAAGCGATGCGCGACGATAAACGTTGTTCTGCCCTTAATGAGCTCCTGCATCGCCTTCTGAACATGGAATTCCGACTCATTATCAAGTGCGGAGGTCGCTTCGTCCAAAATAATGATTTTGGGATCGCGGACAAGTGCACGAGCAATGGCAATCCGCTGGCGCTGGCCGCCTGAAAGCTTACCGCCATGCTCGCCCACCATCGTATCCAGACCATTCGGCAGCTGCTCAATGAACTCAGACAGATTAGCCATTTCCACTACACGCTGCACCTGCTCTTCGCTAATTTCACGCAGGCCGTATGTAATGTTGTCGCGAATCGTTCCTGAGAACAAGATATTCGTCTGGGGCACAACGGCCAAATGCTTCCGATAGCTGCGCAGGTCAATGTCGGCTAAATTAATGCCATCCATCAGCACTTTGCCGCCTGTCGGCTGCAGGAAGCCGATGACCAAATTGAGCACGGTCGATTTCCCTGCACCGGATGCGCCGACAAACGCGATGCTCTCGCCCGCCTTGACGTCAAGCGTAACATCCTCCAGCACATGGTACTCACTGTCAGGATACATCAGCTCTACGCCTTGGAATGAAAACTGTCCGCGTACATCTGCTAGCTTTGTTTTACCGCTATTATTCTCAATATCCTTTGAAACGAGAATTTCTTTAATGGAATGTATCGATTCCAAACCCTTGGCAATTTGCGGATAAATGTTAATAAGGCCGGTGACGGATGCCAAGATCATAGCAAAAAAGCCTTGATACATGACCACATCGCCCACTTGAATTTCTCCATTATAGGCGAGGTAAGAAGTAAACATTAAACATAGCACCTGGAAAATTTGGAATGTAACCCAGTTCGTTGATCCGAAAAAAGCTTCAACCAAATCAAGCCGATAGCCTTTGCCTTGAATATTTTGCAGGGTTGAATCAATCTTTGCGATTTCAACCTTCTCCAGCCCGTGAGCTCTCGTGATGGGAATCATCTCGACCATCTCTGACACACGCGAGGACATTTGCTCAATTTCCTTGCGGAACTCCTTGTTCGACTTACGGATTTTCCGGCGGAAAATCGTTACGATTGTAATGGACATCGGAATCGTTAGTACAAAAAACAGCGAAACGGTCCAGCTGCTATTCAATGTAATAATGAACGAAACGATAATATTAACGACTGCGGGCGCCAAAGCTAGCATGAACTGCTTCGACATCATCTCAACCGCTTCCACATCGCGCAGCACCTTTGATTGCAGCTTCCCTGCCGGAAGCTCGCGATGCGAGTTAATCGACAGCTGCTGCAGCTTGCGCACAAGCGCGCTGCGGAGTCCCGCTTCCACGTATCTGACCGCACGGCTTAGAAAGGAGATATACGCCGCGTGCGTCGGTATATTTTGCAATATAACAATTAATATAATGAAGAAATTCATCCAGATGCCGCTAATCGGATACTTGGCTGGATTAGTTGCAATATTAATGATATTGGCTGTTACAATCGGCAGTACATAAACGGGCGCACTTTTTATCAACAAAAAAATTAAAGAAATGAATAAATTTGCGAAATTACCTTTGTACAGGGATAACAGAAACTTTAACGGACTGCTGTTCTCCTCCAGCGCCGCATTCTCAAACGTTTTTGCCAAACCCTTCGATCCGCCCAGCTTGAGGTTAGCGTTTGCGGCTCTCTCTGTCATTTGCTCTCCATCCTTCTGCAGCTCTATATGTCGTTTGCCTGGAAGCAATCACCACCTGCTACCGCCACAATCTTACGCTCATTTCCCGATACTGTAAATGTGTAATCTGGCGTTAAACTTATTCGATTTGGCTCCATCAGCTAGCGATACTTTCCTTTGTAGTCCTTCGGCGTTTCTCCGACCATTTTTTTGAACAGCTTATTGAAATAAACCGGATCGCTATAGCCGACCAGCTGCGATATTTCGTAATTTTTCAAATGGGGATGATCGGTCAAATAAAGCTTAGCTTTCTCGATTCGAATGTCAATTAGATAGTCCGTCAGTGTCATTCCTGTTTCCTGCTTGAACAGCCGGCTTAAATAATTGGCACTCATCCCGACTGTATCGGCAATGCGCTCCATTTCGAAATTTTTGTCATATTCCTGTTCCAAAATGCTTTTCATCTGTTCGATAACATGATGCTCTTTCTCTTGCGAAATAGAATCTTGTCCGCTTCCAGCAGTTTCAGCGTTTTCCAACTTCAGCTCGTTTCGCTCTTGCTTAAGCCTTGCAAGCAGATCGTATAAATTTGTTTTATCAATTGGCTTTAGCAAATAATCACGCACTCCGAAACGGAGCGCCTTGCGCGCATACTCAAATTCACTAAAGCCGCTAAGCACAATGGTTGCGATCGACTTATCCCGTATATGCTCAATGAGCTTGAGACCATCCATCATGGGCATTTTGATATCGGTAATCAACACATCCAGCTCGCCTTCGCTCAGCTTTGAAATATGTGCCCATGCGTCCATGCCGTTGCTGTATGAGCCTATAACCGTAATATCCAGGTCCATATTCGTCAAAATTTTGTGTAAACCCAGCCGAATAAATTCCTCGTCGTCTGCAATGATGATGTTCATGTTTGCTCGTCTCCTTTGGCAGATTCCTCATCTAGTTTGCGCTAAATTGGGGGCAACTGCAACGAAAAGAAAGCGGGCGGCTTATTTAACCGCACCGCTTGTAACACCCGCGAAAATGTATTTTTGCAAGAACATGTACATGATAGCAGTTGGAATCATAATTATGAGGATTGCAGATGATACCATTTGCCAATCACCGCTGTTGACTCCGAAGAAGCGCATCAGTGATGTGGAGATGACGACATGCTCAGGTCTTGGTAAATACAATAATGGAATGAACATATCATTGTAGATAGCAATCGTCTTCAAAATAATAATCGTAGCTGTAGCTGGCGCAAGCAGCGGGAAAATGATGGTGCGGAATATTCGAATTAGCGAAGCACCTTCCAGCATTGCGCTCTCGTCCAGCTCATAAGGAATGTTTTTGATGAATTGAAGATAAATATAAATTTGCAATATATCCGCGCCTACGTAGATAAGCACAGGGCCGAGCAGATTGTTAGTCAACCCAAGCGTTTGAATCGTCTTATAATTGACAACCTGGGTTGTAATTGACGGGATGATTGTAGCAAATAGGAACAACCCGACAAGAACACCTTTAAATTTGAAATTAAAGCGGCCAATCGCGTAGCAGAAAGCTGAACCGATTAGAATATTCAATATAAGCGTTAATGCAATAATGAATAAGGTATTCCCGAAGGCATTAATCATATTCGCTTGCTTAAATGCCTGCGCAAAGTTTTTCAAGTAAAAAAAGCTGTCCGGCAGCGAAATGGACGATTTGGTTTGAAATTCCGCCTTCGTCTTGAAAGCATTGACGACAATAATATAAGGCGGGAACAATATCGCTAGGGCCGCTATTAAAAGGGTTAAATATTTGAATGAATCCCAAAGCTTATTGGCTTTAGTCATTTATTATTCCCCCCTTCCGTTCAACAAGAAGCGTTGAATCGATAATACGATAATTACGAATAACAATAAGACTACGCTCATCGCTGAAGCCAGGCCATAGTTGTTAAACTGGAAAGCCGTCTCGACAATTTTCATAACGAATGTTTCACTGGCCCCCGCTGGGCCGCCTTTGGTAAGGACATAAGGCAAATCGAAAACCTCTAAAGAACCCGTAACTGTTAAAAATAAGTTAAGCTCAATAATCTTGTAAATGTTAGGCAGCGTGATGCTAATAAATTTCTGCCAGCCATTCGCACCGTCAATCGATGCCGCTTCGTAAATATCACTTGGAATGGATTGAAGCGCTGCTAAATAAATTACCATATTGAAGCCCATAAACCGCCAGAAGCCGATAGATGCCAGCGTGTAGTTTACAAATGATCCGTTTCCTAACCAGCTTGTTTCGGACAAAGCGCCGAATCCAAGCTGTCCAAGTAAATAATTTAATGATCCATTCGTTGTATCAAAAACGTAACCGAATAAGTATGCTACAGCAACGCCATTAAGGATGTACGGAAGAAATAGCAGCAATCTAAAAAAGTTTTTTCCTTTTAGTTTGCTGTTAAGCACCACAGCGAAATAAATCGCGGCGATATTCTGTACAATTCCGACAGCGAAATAGGCAAAGTTATGTTTAAACACGCCAAAAATTTCTGGATTGGAAAATACCTCTTGATAATTGGACCAGCCGATCCAAGGCTTATTCGGACTCAGTCCATCCCAGCTCGTAAAGCTTAGGCGTATAAGCTCAAGCGCCGGATAATAGGCGAATGTGAAGAGGAGCAGAAGCGGTAATGCGACAAAGCCAAACACGACATAATTTTTCTGTGTTTTAAAAGGCAGCCTGCTAAACATGATGACACCCCATCCTTCCTGCGACTTTCTATTATCAGAAAGTACAGAATGGATGACCGGTCAAGTGGCCATCCATTCTGTACGCAATCCTTACAGACCTAGATCTTTTTTCGCTTTCGCCCAAGCTTTGTTTACTTTATCAAACACTTTTTGAGGATCTTTGGACAATACGAATTCTTGTACAACACTTGCTTGGTCAAGCTGTGCCTTGTTTTGAATTTGAGTTGCAGCATCTACTGGCTGTGCAGGCTCGAAGTATTTCACATTAAAGCTGTTGAATTCTGCAAGCTGTGCAAGCTTCGGCTCTTTGGATTTCAAAGTTGGAATAAAGCCAGCGAAATCATCATAGCCAGACTCTTCAATAATCCATTTCACGAACGCTTTAGCTGCTTCTACGTTACCTTTTTTGTTAATGGCATAGAAGTAGTCCGGGTTAAGTGGAGCTTTCGCTACGCCGCTGTTGTCAGCAGGGAATGGGAAGAATCCGATGTCTTCAGATGGTGCGCCGTTCTCGATAACTTGATTGATAACCCAGTTTCCAAGCAGGTACATACCGAATGTACCGTTAGCTACTTCTTTCTTCGACTGCTCCCAGTTTGTGGAGTTAACGTCTTTCTCTAAGAAACCTTTCGTGTAAAGCTCACGAAGAATTCCCCATGATTTACCGTATGCATTGTCAAGCGTATAAGGCGTATCTGTTTCAGCGCGTAGATTTTGGTGTGCTGGTTCTTCACCGATAATGGTTGGAACATCATATACCCATGCATCCAGCGGCCATTTGTCCTTGAAGTTGGAAGCCAGAGGCACAATGCCTGCATCTTTCAGCTTCTGTGCAGCAGCAAGGAACTCATCGTAGGTTGTCGGAACCGCTGTAACGCCTGCTTTTTCGAATGCTTTTTTGTTGTATACAATGCCGACAGTTGAACCGCCGGAAGAAATACCGTACATTTTGCCTTCATGAGCCTTCAAATCTTTGAAATAAAGCTCATCCGAGAATTGAATATCATCAAGCGGTGTGAAATAGTTAGGCAGTTCAGAATTCGGAATTGTCGGGACAAAAACTACATCTGGGAAGTCACCGGAAGCGATCCGAACTTTCAGGGATTGGTCATAGTCTGTTGTCGTTTCGAAAGTAAGATTTACGCCCGGGTATTTCTCTTCAAAGCGCTTTTTATAATCAACGTATTCTTTGTCTACCATGTCCGTACGGTTAGTCAAGAAGACAACCTTCCCTTTAATAGTTGAAGCCTCTTCTGTACCTTTATCGTCCGGTTTTTCTGTTGCGGTGTTGTTCGCTGCAGGCTTGTTAGTTGCTGGAGCATTACTCGTATTATTTCCTCCGCAAGCCGCTAAAGATGTTAGCATAATTACAGAAACAAATGCTAACGAAAAGAACTTTTTCATTTTTTATTTCCCCCTTTTTCATATTTGATTCCGCTTACATTCCGATAATAACCCATTAGAGACCGTTCTAAAATGGTTTAAAATATTATTTATAGTCTTAAACTGTCATGTTCTGAAAACGTTATCTTTGTTATAACGGCTCGATTTCACTTGGATTTTGAGCGCGATTTCGCTTATTAAATGAAGCGTATTTTTGAGAACCGTCCGAATTGAAGAAATCTATTGCAAACCCTATAAAAATCATGTTTACTTGTTATATAACAAAGTGCTTTTTTAGTAATAACAAATCAACCATAAACAAAGCGAGGCGACTCAAATGACAAATAAGACAGCCTATATCGGCGGTATGACATGGGGTTGGACAGGCGTGCGCGGCACGTGGACTGGTCCACAAGCTGAACGTTCTATGGAACTTATGACTGAGCGTTTAAGCGTGAACTGGACAGCTGTCACACTAGGAGCTCTGCAGGACCATCCGCAAGCAACGGAAATTAAGTTTCGCGAGAAGCCTACTGTAACGGATGATGAGGTTCGTTTCGCTATTCATAAGGCGAAAGAGCTGGAGCTTCAGGTTTGTCTAAAGCCCGTCGTTAATTGCGCGAACGGAACATGGCGTGCGCATATCAATTTCTTTGATACAGACGTTCCTTGCGAGCCTAAATGGTCTGAATGGTTCGCCTCCTATACGGAATTCATTCTTCACTACGCACGCATCGCCGAGGAAACCGGCTGCGAGATGCTCTGCATCGGCTGCGAAATGGTCCAAACCGATCGCCGCGAGAATGAATGGCGCAAATTGATTGCGGACGTGCGGGAAGTATACTCCGGCATCATTACGTACAATTGCGATAAATACCAAGAAGGTGCAGTCAAATGGTGGGATGCTGTTGACGTCATTTCCTCCAGCGGCTACTACCCAATCGATAAGTGGGAGGAGCAGCTTGACCGTATTGAGAAGGTCGTTAAGCAATACGAAAAGCCATTCTTCTTCATGGAAGCAGGCTGTCCAAGCCGTGAAGGCTCCGAGTACTTGCCGAATGACTGGGGACTGCCGGGAGCGCCAAGTGAAGAGGTGCAGCGCCGTTTCTATGAAACGATGTTTGCTCACTCTGATAAGCGCGACTGGGTCGGCGGGTTCATGCTTTGGGATTGGCCTGCTCGCCTATATGAGGAAAGCGATGCGGCTGCCAATGATGATTACTGCATGTATGGCAAGCAAGCAGAACAAACCGTTCGTAATTACTACTCATCCAAAATAAAGGAATCCGCAAAGGAGAGTTCAGTGAAATGAATGTTTTGAATCAGCAATGGTTGGAGCGCATTGAGCAGGAGCTGGAGTCTAATATCCTCGGCTTCTGGATGAAGCATACCGTTGACGAACAAAACGGCGGCTTCTATGGATTTATTAGCAGAGACCTGACCGTTAATCCCGAGGCGGGGAAAAGCTTGGTCCTGAACACGCGTATTTTGTGGACATTTGCTTCTGCGTACCGCATTTTAGGCAATGAGCAATATTTGAAAATAGCTGATCGGGCATACAACTATGTAAAAAAGCATTTTATCGATAATGAATTCGGTGGCCTATACTGGATGGTCGATGCAGCAGGCAGCCCGTTGGAAACGAAGAAGCAGGTTTACGGACAAGCCTTCGCCATTTACGCTTTCTCTGAATATTACCGTGCGACGGGGAATGAAGCTGCTCTCCAGCAGGCTATTGAGCTGTTCCGTACGCTTGAGCGCTATAGCTATGACAAGGAATACAAAGGTTATTTCGAAGCATTGACGCGTGAATGGCAGGAAACGGATGATAACAGCTTGAGCGAGAAGGATTTGAACGAGAAGAAGTCTATGAATACGCATCTTCATGTTATGGAGGGCTATACGAACCTTTATCGCGTCTGGAAGTCCGATGAGCTTCACGCCAAACTGAAGGAGCTTATTGAAATAACAATTAAGCACATCGTCAATCCCGATAATGCGCATTTCATCCTCTTCTTCGACGAGCAGTGGAACTACAGGTCAGAGCATATTTCATACGGACACGATATTGAAGGCAGCTGGCTGCTATTTGAAGCTGCGGAAGTGCTCGGCGACGAAGCGCTGCTGGAAGAAGTGAAAGCAATCGCTATTCGGATGGCAGAAGCAACTTTTAACGAGGGCGTTGATGAAGACGGCGGTTTGCTTAATGAAGCAGGACCGGATGGACTTATCGATACGCATAAGGATTGGTGGCCGCAAGCAGAAGCAGTCGTCGGATTCTACAATGCTTATCAAATGACCGGGGAAGAGAAGTACCGCGACGCCGCTGTGCGATCTTGGTCATTCATCGAAGATTTCATCGTAGACAAAGAGCATGGAGAATGGCTTTGGAGTGTAACGCGAGATGGAACGCCGAGCGACAACATCGAGAAGGTCAGCCCTTGGAAATGTCCTTATCATAACGGCCGTGCATGCTTCGAAATGATTGAACGCCTGAAGGGCGCACCCACACACTAATGGAGGTTATAACAATGAGTAAATTCAATGAACGCAAGCAATTGCTGACAGAACGCTATGAGGCGCTCGTTCAGCGCAAGAACGAGCCGGTGGAGCTTGGAAATGGCGTATTCGATCGCTATATCCATCCGGTCTTGACTGCTGAGCACGCACCGCTTACTTGGAAATACGATTTCAATCCGGAAACTAATCCTTTCTTCATGGAGCGCCTTGGCATCCACTGTGTTTTCAATCCAGGTGCAATCTCATTGAACGGCAAGTTTTATCTCGTTGCTCGCGTTGAAGGCAATGACCGCAAATCCTTCTTTGCAATCGCCGAAAGCGACAGTCCAGTAGAAGGCTTCCGATTCTGGAGCCATCCTATCCTTCTTCCAGAAACAAGTGATCCGGACATTAACGTGTATGACATGCGTCTTGTGCAGCATGAGGACGGCTGGATTTACGGCCTATTCTGTACGGAGAGAAAAGACCCGGCTGCACCGAAGGGCGATCTATCCAGCGCAATCGCGCAATGCGGCATCGTCAGAACGAAGGACTTGAAGCAGTGGGAGCGACTTGCTGATCTGAAAACAGCTTCCAACCAGCAGCGCAACGTAGTGCTTCATCCTGAATTTATTGATGGCAAATATGCGTTCTACACTCGTCCTCAGGATGGCTTCATTGATACAGGTTCAGGCGGCGGTATTGGCTGGGGTCTATCCGATACAATCGAGAATGCAGTCGTAGAGAGCGAGATTATTATCGACGAACGCCATTATCATACGATTAAGGAAGTAAAGAACGGCCAAGGACCTGCACCAATCAAGACCGATAAAGGCTGGATTCATATTGCGCACGGCGTTCGCAACACAGCTGCCGGCTTGCGTTATGTGCTTTACGCTTTCCTATCCGACCTTCAAGAGCCAAACAAAGTAACGCACCGTCCAGGCGGACACTTGCTCGCGCCAGAAGGCATCGAGCGCGTTGGAGACGTATCGAACGTTGCTTTCTGCAACGGGGTAATCGCGCAGGATGATGGCAAAGTATACATCTACTATGCATCATCTGACACACGCTGCCATGTTGCAGCTACAACGGTTGATCAATTGCTAGACTATTGCATCAACACGCCGGAAGACCCGCTTCGTTCCCACGCATGCGTGGAACAGCGCATTGCTTTGATCGATCGTAATTTGCAGCTGCAAGGCTAGAACCGAATAGGGGTGTCTCGCATGTCTTAACAGACATTACGGGACACCCCTTCGTTATGGCAAATACTTAAAATTTAGTGATGCTATTGTTATTGTATTACCATTCCACGTCGACCGTTATGCCTTCCGGAGCAGAAGGATAACGAATGAGCACCGTGCTTGAATCCGCATCGTACTGGAATGCTGCTACTTTGTCTCCAGCTTTGACGCTGCGCGGCTCATCCGGCACACGAAGACGCGTACTAACCATAATGTCAGCCGGAGCCTCTGATACGAAGGTGATCCGGTTTCCATCCGTCCGTTCGCCTCGTATCCGCGACGAGCTGACGAGAATGCTCGTTCCGCCAAGCGACTTGCTTGCGTAGTTTAAATCATACAGCAGGCTATCCTCGCCAGCATGCAGTTCCACGGAGCTCCTCACCGGCAGGCCCGCTTCGAACAGATCAATGAACAAGCCTTGCAGGATAATCGGCTTCTCAGCCTCATTCTCGTCCAGCATATGAGTGATGACATATGGCCCGCGTCTAATATGCAGCGTATCGCTCTCTTTGTATTCATTCATTTCTCCACGAATTTCGAGCGACCGCCTTACGGCATTCCTTACAAGCTCTGCCCCTGCCGTTGAACGGGAAAGCTCCGCCGGATTTTCTAGGAAAAACAACAAAGCACCGTCGCCTACTGCATATTCCCCTGCTTCAGGATTTCGGCTCAAGCCCAGCGATTCGAATAAATGCTCTTCAGGCCTAGCATAAGAGCGGCGGCCATTGTCGCGGTTCCACCATTCCCGAACGTCGTGGAACGGGTCCGAACCGTCACCAACATAAATTAGAATTCCGCCTTCCCTCACCCATTGTCCAATCGCTTGATGAATGCCTGGATGCTCCGGCTTCATAAATTCATAGCTGAGCAGCAGAACTCTGTAGCCATCCAAATAACCAGGGAAGGTCAGAATGTTGTCGAGCTGCACCGGCCTAAGCGGAATGCCAGACTTAACGAGCGGAAGAGCTAAGCCGTAGAACGCAGACCAATCAAGAAGCTCCTTCTGCTCAGCGCTCAGCTCCTCGGCAGAAGCGGTGCCATCATATTTGACGCCATCGCTCGCCGCTTCTTCATCAGCGATGACATCGCCTCGTTGGTACATGGCAGAATTGGACAAGCAAAGGCCTATTCCAGCTGTATACTCGTCTTCTTCAGCAGACTCTTCAAACTTATGCATGTCGCGCAGCACATTCATGACGGTCAGAAGCATTGTGGCATAATCGCCAGGGATGGTTTCTTTCCCTTTCCCGTCCTCCGTCGGATAGCTGCCCTCGAATACACGACGCGGCCAAGGGCATACCTCGTACTGCTTCACCTCAGGATGCAGCAGAGAAGCAACGACAGTAGAGCGGTAGTTTTTGCGGTAATCACTCCAGCTATAGCGGGGGTTATCTTCAATGGGATCATGAAGAAACCACATTTCGCGCCCAGTGCCTCTCGTAAGCTCCTGCATAATTCCATATTCCAAATAAGCCGTCTCGAAGGTTCGCTCTCGGCGTACCCCCTTGTATACGTTAGGCGTTCGCGCTGTCCCCGTCCAGATTTGAGCAATGAACCCGTCGCAGCCAGGCATTGAAACAAGCAGCGCCTCAGGACTAATAATTCGCCACTGCGTGTAATTAATCAAGCTGTGGGTAGGAATATAGAAGCGTACGACCCTTCCATAGGTAACAAGGGAATACTCCTTCATTTGGCTGCAAATACGATCAAGCGCTCGGTAATACATGGCTGCCTTCAGCTTGGAAGCACGGTACTGAGCGTCCGGCGAGGAGTGGGGTGGAATCCATTCCTCGCCATAATAATTGAGCCACTCTCGCTTGAAGGCATCTGAATATCCAGAGGCTGCCCAAAATTCCGGCTCCTCCAAATGAATCGCCTCTGCGCCGGAGTCGATCGCTCGCTTGATATGAGAAGCTAAATATTCGGCAAACGCCACGGTTGGAACCATATATGGAACATCCACACCGTGAAGCAGATGCTTGCCGCTTCGATCCATCTGAGCCTCATCCCAGTGCTCGCGACCGTCGAAGCGACCGTACAGATAGTCCTGATATTCTCCCCAGGACACGCCCGTCATTAAATGGATCGTATAGCCAGCCTTTCTCCAGCCTTCTATCCGCTCCGGCAAATCATCTGATATTCCGTATACCATAACAAAATCAGTTCGCAAATCATACTTCGGACCGTATGGCCTCGATTCCTGAAAACCGGTCCATTCCGACCGGCCTTGCGACTTTATGGCCAAATCGCATCCTCCTTTAATTCGGCATTTGAAGCAAAACAACTTCCTTGCCCTTCAGGTTTTCATTTGTAAACTGAATCGCTTCCTGATATCCCGTTTTGTTCATCTGTCCGCGGAGATCATTAATAACTTTAAGCGCCGCTTCATCGGATTTGGCGAAAATTGCAACCTTCCAGACGTCGCCTATTTTGTCCATCGATGGCTTCAGCGTCTCCCATTTATCAGACTTCATTATCACATCGCCTGCATTATAGGCCGATATAACGCTGATTCCATTAGGACGGAGAATTTTGCGCGCATTATCCATAGCGGCAAGACGTTCCTGATCCGCCCAAATATCTCCGCCGCCGACCGAATTAATCCGGTCTTGACCCGACATGCTCTCTAGACCGATGCTGATTCCTTCGTTTTTCCTCAGCTTGCCTGTTGTATCTTCTGTAAATTTATCGAACCACTCTTTTTTGGCTACTGGCTTGCCATTCTCCATATCCCAGTGCACGCCCTGTACGCCGTACCGAACGAGCAGGAACCCTTCGTCAGAAGCCAAATAATCCAGCAGGCGAAGCGCTGCGTCTACATTTTTCGATTTTTTCGGTATAACTGTTACGTTATTGCCTTGAATGCCGAGGTCAACAGGACGGTCTGCTGCGGCTCCTGCACGCTCCAAAGGTCCAACAGGAACATAATCGGAGCCCGGATGCGCTTTCACATAATCCTTGGAAGCATCAAGAATAGCGGGATAGTGAGCAGCTAATACAGCGATGCGGCCCTGTTTAATCTTCTCATTCGCAATCGGATCTGTTTGTGTGAATGCTTCTGGATCCAACAGCCCTTCAGCAAGCAGCTTGCGGTAATAAAGCGTATAGTCCTCGTAAGCCTTCGTGAAGAAGCTGTTCTCCAGCGTGCCATCGCCTTTGTCTATATAACCAGAGCCGTAGAACATCGTATTCGCGATACCGACTGCCCAGCCGTCATGGAAGCCGCCCAGCGGAATGACTGGCATGCCGTTCTCGCTGAGTCCAGCATCCTTAATTTTTTTCAGGAAGCTGTACAGCTCATCCTTCGTATGAACCGATTGCGGATCAACGCCGATCTTTTCGGCAATATCCTTGCGTACATAGAAGCCGTAAAGCCAATCCATAGCATCCTCAGGCGTTGCCGGATGGTTCTGATATAGCAAAAACTGCTTGCCGCCGTAGGCATTGAATGCTTTCTCGTAAAGGGCGGGCGGAACATTCTCCTCCGCTATCGCTTTAGCGAGGTTCGGATACTTATCAAGCTTATCCGATAAATCGACCAGCTGATCTTCCTTAGCTGCTTTAATAATGCCGTCTAATTCGCCGCCCCAAGCTGGACCCGTATAAATGTCCGGCATATCTTGGGTCGCGAAAATGGTATTCACCTTCTCAACCTCACTGCCTTTCGTGTATTCCCATTGAATTGTAATGCCTGTTTTTTCTTTAATAACCTTCTCAACCGCCGTCATATCCACATCGCTGCCTGTTGAACCATTCCAGTTGTGAAGGACTTTGAGTGTTACTTCTTTATTTGCATTGCCGCTGTTCGTAGTTCCCCCGTTGTTCGAAGACGTGTTGCCCTTCCCGTCGCCATTGTTACTGCTGCAGCCGAACAGCGCTCCCGCCATTAGAACGACCGCAAGAAATAACGAAGTGCTTTTTACTCTTTTGTTCTTCATAAAAACCCTCCCCTAAACGGAATAAGATATGATAAAGTCCTGCTTGCGGACGATTATCCCTTGACAGAGCCGATCATGACGCCCTTGACGAAGTAACGCTGCAAAAACGGGTATATGCATAATATCGGAAACACGGTAATGACGAGCAGTGCCATCCGAAGTGATTCCGGCGTTGCTCCCGCCATATTGACACTGACGGTCTGGCCGCCCTGCTGCGCCGCCCTCTGCATGGAGGAGGAGAGAGATTCTGCCTCGGTCAGCATTTGCTGCAGCAGCGTCTGAACAGGAATCAAATCTTTATTGGACACGTAATAGGCGCCGGTGAACCAATCATTCCAATGCGTAACGCCTATAAATAAAGAGATGGTCGCAAGAACCGGGCCAGACAACGGTAAAATAATTTTCAAAAAGATCTGAAGGTCGCCGTATCCGTCTATGCGTGCCGATTCCTCCAGTTCCTCCGGAATGCCTTGCAGAAACGTGCGGAGAATGACGATATGCATGAAACTGAATAGCATCGGAATGACATACACCCAAAAGCTATTTACAAGATGCAGCTTCTGCAGAGTAATGAAATACGGAATGAAGCCTGCGCTGAAGATCGTCGGCAAAAAAATGTAATAGGTAAAAAAGGTGCGCCCTGGCAGCGTTTTTTTGGAGAGCGCATAAGCCATCAGCGTACATAGCGCTACGTGCAGAAACGTGCCGATCACCGTGCGAAGCAAGGTGATTTGATAAGCCTTCCATATTCGGGCATTATCGAAAACCTCCGCATAATTGTGCAGCGTAAATTTGCGGGGAAAGAAATAGAGAGCACCCATCATCGAATCTTTGCCGTCGTTGAGCGAGTAGACCAGAATATAAATAAACGGATAGATCATCGATAAACCAAACAGCGTCAAAAAAATATAATTCAAGCAGTTGAAAATGGAAAATTGGCGCTTTGCCATATCAAACCTCTCCTTAAAACAGGGATACGTCGCTCACTTTACGGGCAATTCGGTTAACAGTTACGATTAGAATGAGCGCAATGATGCTTTGGAATAATCCGACTGCGGCCGCATAACTTAGTCGTCCCTCGCCGATACCGGCGCTAATGACATGCACATCGAGTACGCTGCCGATTGCCGAGGTAGCTGGGCCGTTTAGGAGCAGCAGCTGCTCGTAGCCGGCGCTCATCAGACTGCCGACAGAGAGAATGAACAGAATGACTGCGATATTGCGAATGCCAGGCAGTGTAACATGCCACATTTGGCGAAGGCGTCCCGCTCCGTCTATCTTTGCTGCTTCGTAAAGCTGCTGGTCGATGCCAGCAATAGCGGCCATATAAATGATCGAGTTCCATCCAATGTTTTTCCAAATATCCGAGCCTACAATAATTTGATAAAACCATGTCGTATTATTCAGAAATTGAATCGGCTCCATGCCTAAGGAACTCAGGAAATCATTGAGCGGACCTCCATACGGTGTCAGAATTCGCTGCATCAGCGTGACAACGACGATCCAGGATACGAAATAGGGCAAATACGAAAGCGTTTGCACAGTCTTCTTGAATTTAACGTTACGAACCTCATTCAACAGAATAGCTAACAGAATAGGCATCGTAAATCCAATAAGGAGCTTCATAAGGCTGATAATAATCGTGTTGCGAATCAAATCTAATGATTGATAATAGGAAAAGAATTGCTCGAAATATTTCCAGCCTGCCCAAGGGCTTCCCGTGAAGCCCCCAGAAAATTTGAAATCACGAAAAGCAACCTGAATGCCGAAGAGCGGGACATAGGAGAAAAGAAAAAACCAGATGATGCCGGGCAGCATAAACACATACAACAGCTTGTGCCGCCAAATTCGCTTCCATAATACAGATTGCGTCATATGCCCTGCCTCCTAGCCAATCGAATTGTTTTGATTTCGAACGGAGTGAAGGATAACGTGAATGCTCCGTTCTCCGCATGGATAGTGTCAATTGGAGCCTCCATTAAATCGGTAATCCATGCTTCTGCTAGTTGGATGTCTGCAAAGAGCTTGAACGTCAAATGAGTACCAGCGGTCTCGTATAAACGGATGATCAGGTCACCGCCATCCTCTGCTTGCTTCAGCGTCTCCACCATTACGTTCGGATGATCTACGCTTAGAAATGATTTCGCTTCAGGCAGGCTGCAATCCGTGCCGCTGGCAGTTACGCGAACAGAACGCAACGGTACATTCAACTCGTAGCCATGCTTATAGACCTCAGCTTTAACATGATCCCCTTGATGTGGATATAACGAGTAAGTGAATGAATGCTCAGCGCGGTCCGCTTCAGGATCGGGATAGGATGTGCTTCGCAAAAGGTTTAGATCGAGCACATTCTTCCAAGCCCGGTGTCCGTACTTGCAATCATTAAGCAGCGCTACTCCGTAATCCGGCTCCGAAAGATCAATCCATTGATGCGCACATATTTCATCCTTCGCATAATCCCACAGCGTGTTGCGATGCGTTGGCCGCTTAATGTAGCCGAATTGGATTTCGCAGCTTGCGTTGTCCGTCCGAATATCAACCGGGAAAGATGTTCGCAGCATTTTTGCAGATTCCTGCCAGTCTACCGTTGTAGCGAAATCAATGCGGCGGCTGCCATGCGTCAGCGTAATCTTTTGGGTCAATGTCGATTGGCCGAACCTGTATGTGAGCCGCAAGCCAGCTGTTGGCCCGTCTTGAAATACAGACGACTCGACAGGGTGAAGTGCTTCTCCCACGGTTTCCCGGTAGTCCTGTTTAATATCCCAAGCATCTCCTTCATCATGATAAAGGGTTAGCTCGTTAGCTCTCTGGCCTTTCGGAACAATTTCTCTTCCGTTTTCCTTATCCTTTATAGACAAGATGGTGAAATCCTCATCGAACGTAACCGCGAGCAAATCATTTTCCACTTGTCTGTTTACAGCCGATACTCTCATATCCGAAAATACAGTATGATCAAGTTCATTTACTGCTGCTTCCATGATTTCCACTGCTGCCGCCGTCTCGGCCTTCCCCTTGCTGAGAAAATCACTATTCACTATGGCGTAGCCCATAGCAGGAACCTGAACGCGCATCCAGCAGTTGTCCTTATGAACCCATTCCTCCCGATCCCAGGACAAGGAGTTAAAGAAAACATCTGAACCCTTGTCAGCGGGAAGCGTTCCAGCAACGGCTTCGTACGCCTCTCCAATCATTTCCTCGACTCGGTCCAGCAGCACAGCGTAACGCTCCAACGATTCATCGTATACTCGCTTAATAGAAGAACCAGGCAATATATCATGGAACTGATAGAGCAGCACTTCCTTCCATATGCGCTCCAGCTCCTCGGCAGGATAATCGCTCTCATTCATCAGTCCAGCTATTACGGCTGCATATTCGAGTTCACGCAGCGATTTCTCCAGCTTCCGGTTATAGCGTTTGTTCCGGGCTTGACTCGTCAACGTGCCTTGGTGCCTCTCTAGATAAAGCTCACCAGACCAAGTTGCGTAGCGCTTCGAGCCTTCAGACAGCCGTTCGAAAAAGATGGAGGAAGGCTCTTGAACGACCGGACTAAGTCCCTGCATATTTTTTTCCCGCTGCAATCGCTCGAGATGCTCCTCGCCTGGACCGCCTCCACCATCACCGATACCGAACAGCATCAAGCAATTTTCCGACACATTCTTATCTAAATATTCTTTCTCCGCTTTTAGGATCGAGCGCGGAGCGGCCGGACTGTTATACGTATCCTCTGGCGGCATATGGGTCAATACACGCGAACCGTCGATGCCTTCCCAGTGGAAGGTATGGTGAGGATGACGGTTGTAAATACTCCATGACAGCTTCTGGGTCATCATATAATCAACGCCCGATTTTTTCAAAATCTGGGGCAGACTCGCGGTGTAACCGAATACATCAGGCATCCAAAGCGACTTCATCTCCTGACCGAATTCGGCTTGAAAATACCTCTTTCCGTAAAGAATTTGACGGATCAGCGATTCTCCGCTCGGCACATTCGTATCTGACTCGACCCACATCGCTCCCTGCAGCTCCCAGCGTCCTTCTTGAACGCGCTCCTTGATGCTCGCATAAAGCTTCGGATAATGCGTCTTCATCCAATCATAAAGCTGTGGCTGACTCGCCCCAAATATGTAATCGGGGTAACGCTCCATCATTCGCAGAACGGTTGAAAATGTACGAGCCCCCTTGCGAATGGTTTCTCTTATCGGCCAGAGCCACGCCAAATCCATATGTGCATGGCCAACAGCACTTATGGTAAGCGATGGATCACCGCCGCGCTTCTCCAGCTGTTCCCGCAATAGGCGAGCCGCCTCAGCGACCCGTTCCTCGGTAAACGCAATTAGCACATTCGATGCATCGTACAACGCTTGAAAAATACGCGCTCTGCGCGCCGACCCTTCATGCAGGCGTTCCGCTGTTTCCAGCAATACTTCTGCATCATAGTACAGCTGGCGAATGTCTTCGCGGCAGACCGCAATCAACGCTTCTTTCAATGTGCCGCTTCGGAAGCGTCCGAACAAATCATTGCAGCCAGCATCGCCCCATATATCGATTATTTCATCACCAGTCGAGCTTTCGCTAATGTATACGACCCGCTTACCTGGAAGTCCAAGCTCGTAATCGAACTCTGAATTGATATTGGTAAGCCCCTGAGCAGGCGTTCCCTCGTCATCAACAAGACAAAGCTCACCATTGACATCGATAAGGAGCACAAGCTTGGAACCCTTCGCCTCTTCAGTCACTTTCCCGCTGAAGTGAAACCAAGCGCAATCCCATAGGCTCCCCCACCGGTCTCCCGGAGTAAGTTCGATTCGCTGGCCTGACTCTCTAGCCTCGTAGGAGACCGGCTCCTGCGTAACCCATGCTGTTACATTCAGCTCTGAGAGTGGCATATAGATTTGGTCTTTCAATCGTTCCAGCGCCGATTTCAATTGCTCCGTTCTCACTTTTTCATAAGGCATTTGGAGGTCTCCTTTATCATTCGGTTATAGCTTTCATTCCGATTTCATTGTTTGCAAGAGCTTCTGACATCACAAAATGTAATGTAAGCGATCTCAATTTGTTCACTTCAATAGGTTCAACACAATCAATCATTCAATACTCGAATCTCTCGTATATGACAATTCATAACAATCAGCCTATACATATAATAATATATACATTTTATATATTCAATATGTAAATAAAAAAATCTTTTCCATAATGGAAAAGATTTTTTGAAAAAGTATATGCTTTTGATTAGATCGTGGGATTCGAACCCGTTGTTTGTCCGATAACAAGCTCAGGCTTGATTAAAGTTTTGGTATATTTATGGCTGTCGTTCGTTCCATTCTCGATAATGCCAAGCAGCGTTTGGGCAGCGCGATAGCCCATCTCATGCTCAAACTGCTTTATATGCGTAAATACGCTGAACTCTTCAACGATTGATGTCGGATCGTCGAAGCTAATAATCGATAAATCGTCCGGCACCTGCAGCCCTGCTTTTTTGGCCATCTGGTAAATTTGAACGCCAAGCCTTCCATTAAGCGTAATATATGCCGTAGCCATTCGGCTGCGAATGTAACGGTATAACGGATGCTTCTCCGAATCCTTTGGGCTGCCTACTTGAAATTCGGTAATCATATGGGCGGGATTAATGAGCGCTCCTTTGTTCTTCAAAGCATCCATATAGCCTTCAATCCGTTCCTGCACCGTAATCGTTTGCAAAGGAGAATCGGAGCAAATAGCAATTTCCCGATGTCCGAGCTCCCATAAATAATCGACGGCAAGGCTTGTACCCAGCCTTCCATCCGCAGCGATATAATTGGTCTCTACACCCGGCAGGTAGCGGTCAATGAGCACAAACGGATAACCGCTGAACTTCATGCTTATGATTTCCTCGTTATAGTTTTCTTCATCCACAGGAAAGACTAGAAGACCTTCTGCTCCCGCTTCCTTCAGCGTTTTGAACGCCTCTTTCTCCCTGTCAACATCTCCCCCGGACAGCAGAATCATGCTGCGGTAGCCTTTTTCGTAGAGCGCTCTCTGTACGCCTTCGATTAAACGAATGGCAAAATAATCATAAATGGACGGCATGACGAGACCTATGATGCGCGTCCTTCCTAAGACAGCTGCTCGTTCTACATGGATTGTCGGCGCTGCGGGCAGCGCTTCCTCCATTTCTTCCGGCTCGCCGCTGCTGACGAAGCTGCCTTTTCCGGGCACTCGAGTAATAATATGATCATTCGCTAAACCTACCATGGCGTTGACAACCGTAATTTTACTAACATTGAAGAGCTGCATTAGATCCTTTTCGGTTGGAACGCGGTCTCCAGCTTTCAAGCCCTCCGTTGCAATCAGGTCACGGATATAATCCTGGATTTTCTGGTAAAGCGGCGTACGCACTGTTGAACTCATTTGCAATCACCATTCATATTAATATTTGTAATATATATTATATGGTTACTCACTATTAAGCAATAGCGCCATATAGATGGGAAACAGCTAATATATATATATAATATGTATATTGTAGCACTAATTCGAAAATGACAATACGTTATATTACAGCGTAAGTCTATTACTTTGCGTTTTATTTTAAAATATTACAAATATCCTCCAGCTTTAAGCCTCTCGAACCTTTCACTAATAGAAGATCATTTGCATCAAGTATCGCAAGACATGCAGCCGCTAGATCATCTTTGGATGTGAAATGCTTCGATTCCCCTTCTAGGGTGGATTCCCGAAGGATATCCGTAATAATTTGGCTTACCGTTCCAAAGGTATATACGGTGTGTATTTGTGCAGGATCTATGCTTTGGGCAATATTCGCATGAAATTCAATTTCTTTATCCCCTAGCTCCAGCATATCTCCTAACACTAATACCTTTTTATTAAAACCATCTAAGCTAACAATCGATTCTATTGCCGCTTTCATTGAGGCGGGACTAGCATTCCATGCATCATTAATCATTAAGAAGCCTTTGGAAGAAGGTATTCGTTCCATTCTCATCGCAGAGAGCTGTACGTTTGCAAGTCCCGATTGAATATCGTCTGGATGAATATGAAAGAGATCGGCAGCAGCAATCGCGGCAAGCACATTGCTAATATTGTGGCTCCCTAGCAGAGGCAGACGAAATTGTTCCTTATGTCTGTTTATGGAGAAGGCCAGATGGGAAGCGTTTTGTGCTGCTTTCAACGGATAATATTCATTGTCGGCTGATTGTCCAAAGCGGAGCGTGGATAGGGTTGGTGGAAGCTCTGTTCTGGCAAGCTTATTAACGAGCAATGGCTCATCTCCGTTATAAATGAAGGTCCCAGCAGGGTTTAGTCCCTCGAGGATTTCTAACTTAGCTTCAGCAATTGCTTCCCTGGAGCCAAGACTGGACATATGAGAAACACCTATCATCGTAATAATCCCAATATCGGGCTTTGCAATGTCGGATAAAACCTTGATTTCTCCTCTATTGCTCATACCCATTTCCAGAACAACAATATCCGTATCTTCTTCTACTTCTAACAAAGTTAAAGGAAGTCCATACTCCCCGTTTAAGTTTCCCTGTGTTTTTTGAACTTTATAGGTGGTGCTCAGCAAGGACGCCACCATGTCCTTAACTGTGGTTTTACCATTGCTGCCGGTAATGCCTATCACCTTGCTGTTTAATTGGCTCCGATAAGTTTTGGCTATACGTTGAAGTGCTTCCAGTGTGTTATCCACGACTATGAGGGGCACACCTTCTGGAAGCGGATAATGGTCCTTTTGCCATAAGGATGCAACTGCTCCCTTCTCAAAAGCCTGCTTTACATACTTATGTCCATCGTCTATTCTGACGATCGGAATATATAAATTTCCAGCCGTTAAGGTTCTGGAATCAATGGAGACGCCATGAACCATTTGATTAGGGAATAGCTGAAAGTCCTCTGTACTTTGGGAACCGCCAGCCATTTTTATTATTTCCTCAATAGAACGCGTGATCACTCATATCCCCCCTAATTCATTACTTCCTATAACTATGACACAAATAACATGATGTTGTTTCTTCCTCATCTTTCTCCTCCGACGAAGCAGCATGTTGCGTTTTCATTATTTCTTTTCTTCCTTATTCCGGTAAATATCCGTCTATTTTACTTTACCACTTACTGATGAACTGACAAGTGAAACTTTGTTTATGCCATTTTTGTATTTTCAAAGTCATTGCCAATTAAATCCACCTATGATAAAGTGAAGATAGATGAAGTTTGAATTAAGTAACCTATTTCAATGTAACAGGGTGTGATGGAATTGGATGAGAAGAAACTAAAGCTGGGCATTCCCAAAAACGAAGGGCAGCTATCGATGATGTTTACAAGAGGGGGCCCCCGTGAAGGCGCAGGCAGAAAAAGCATCGGAGAAACAAAGAAGGTATCTCTCACCTTATCCCAAGAAATATGGGATGAGCTTGATAAGAGGTGCAGTCAGCAGCATTGTTCACGATCGGAGCTTTTACGAGGAATGATTGAAGCTTGCCTGACTAAGTAAAGCCGAAGGATAGGTGAGGCTTTTTGTTAATTGAGATAGCACAACCATTATTATATAAAGCGCTGCAGGCCGTCTCTAGAGCCATGTCATCGCAAAACGTCATTCCTATTCTGTCTGGCATTAAAGTGCAAGCTGACGCTGCTGGATTGTCTCTTACAGCTGGTCAAACAGGCTTGCTTCTGCACTATCATATCCCCTGTGATAACGAACAATTGCAGATCAAGCAAATGGGCAGTATCGTTATACCAGCATATTATTTCATCCATATCGTACGTCATTTGCCGACAGGCTCACTCTCCCTTGGGAGCAATGAAGATTTGAAGGTGATTATTCAAGGGGGTAAGGCGGTTTATCATTTATGCGGAATGAACGCTGAACTATTTCCTCAGGTCGCTCAGACCGATTACTCCCATACAATGAGCTTTCCAAATGGCTCTCTCAAAAAAATAATCGACGGGGTTTCATTTGCCATTTCATCTTCCCAATCAAGGCCTGTATTAACTGGTGTAGCATGTATAAGGGAAGATAATCAGGTTAAATGGGTAGCAACAGATGGCGTTCGTTTAGCTTCAAGAATAACTCCTATTAAGAATATCGCTCTAACAACTGCTGCTATCATTATTATTCCAGGAAAACATCTTATCGACTTCTCTCGCATGTTAAATGATGAGCTTGCAACAACCGATATATGCATCCAAGATCATATGATCGTATTGAAAACAGGCAGCCTACTCATGCAATCCTCTCTACTTGAAGGCAGCTATCCTTGCACCGACAGACTTAAGCCAGACTCTTTTTCAACTGAGATAACTCTAGACAGAAATGATTTTTTGCGAGCCCTTGAACGTGTATCTCTATTAGCCGGGGACAGTGATGTTGTAAAGCTGGACATCATCTCCTATCATAAAGTTGAATTATCTTCCAAAACAACAGCAGTAGGAGATGTAATGGAAGAAGTCGATATGGAAGCCTGTATGGGAGAAGCGATCTCAATTTATTTTAATGGAAAATATATGATTGATATTATAGGTGCGGTGGATTGCAGTAAGGTGATGCTGAGACTAAACGGCAAATGGAGCCCGATCATCGTGCAGCCTATGGATAGTACTAACTCTTTGTACATCATTACTCCCATTAGATGGCGCGATTAATTCAGAATTAGCTTCATTTTATGTATAAATATTCTTTGATGGAGGAGGGATACAATGGTGGAGCTCTATAAGTACAAGGGCGGATAAGCGCCGCAATCAAAATGATCGATTATGTAATGCCGTATTTGGAAGATCAGAAATAACTATAAATCGCCAAGCGGCTTCGAACCGCATGCTATAAAGAATATCATCATGGCATAGGATTGTTCCGAATTGGATAGCTCCTCATACGACTTCTTCATAGATTCAAATTCGCTATCCGATATTATTCCAATATCATGCATGCCTTTGAATCGATTAGTATTAAATTGTTGTTTAAAGCCTTCGACGCCATGCAGATCGCTATGCTGAATGATGGCATCCATATCGACATTCCTATAACCTGCCTCCGTTAGTAAGCGCGGCAGGCTTCTGCCAATATAACGATTTCCTCCTTTGGCATGTTGAGACCTAGCTATCTTCTGTAATATGGAAGGCAGGTCGTCCATATCCGGATGAATAACCCCAAATAAACCGTCATCAATATCGATGATAACAAGCTTACCACCTGGTTTGAGAATCCGCATTAGTTCCTTTGCCGCTTCTAAAGGATGATGAAGATGAAGAAACAGCAAGCGTACAATAACAAAATCAAATACTTCGTCTTGGAATCCCGTGTTATATATTGAAGCCTGTACGAAATGAAGCCGAGCCTCTGAGAGCGGCTCCAACCTGGATTTTGCTTGATTAATCAATTGTTCGTCTATGTCTAGAGCCGTTATTTCGCTATTTGGCAGGCTCTCCATTAGTTTTTCTGTCACAAAGCCTGGACCACATCCAGCGTCCAGCACCATCATTCCGTCCTGCAGTCCAAACCATTGCAAAGAGCGATATTCTTTTTCCCAGGCCATTAATGCTTGAACCTTTAGGCGGATTATTTCTGCTTCCAATCCAATACTGCTGTTCTGAATATTATAGGTTGAGCTGTGCTTCATTTCCTTCACTCCTTTTCCTTCTTCATTCTCTCTCCCCATTTAACGGTAAAATTATTTTCTTTAAAAGAGAAGCTTTATAAACTAATATTTCATATTTTAATGAAGGAAAAATGCTCATCAGCACAGGATTAATTCTTATCTTTTCCAATCAATAATCGCATTACAGTTTTAGAAAAAATTAGTATAATATTTACAAAGTACAAGGACACCCATTATTGAAAGAGGAGCTGCCTCCATGGAAAAACTTTTGGTAGATATAGAGTGGCATGAACAGAATGAACAATGGAAGCATTTATTAGATCGGATAGATGACGCAGCTATACATACGATGAATCAAGGTTTTGAGGCCGAGGTTGCGAGATTGGACTTGGATCAGAAAAGCTTTGTATTAAAAACATGGAATAAGGATTCCAGGCCAAACATCCAATTGCAATATCAATTGCTTAAGCTGCTGATAAATAAAGGCATCTCCGTTCCGAGCCCTGTTGCTTGGGGAGCGAACCGTTCGGACGAGTTTCAGGTTTTGTTGACGACTTATGCAGGAGGCCATGAATCCAAGTACGATGCAAAGGCATTCCATGATTTCGGATGTTTATTAGCTAGCATACATAAGATAAAGGTTAACGAGGATGAACGACAGCAGCTGGCAAACTACGGTTTTATCGATTATTTTTATTCAGATATTGATCAATATCCAGATATTCGTGCTGCACTTGTCCATTTAGTAGAAATCGCTTCCATAAAGCAAAATCGAATCATTCATGGTGATTATCATTGGTCTAATGTTGTCGGCGAAGATGGTCAATATGTAGTCATTGATTGGACAAACGGGCAGATGGGCGATCCGCGATTCGATTTCGCACAATCTCTGGTTCTCAATAAACTTTTGTTTCCTTCCGAATGGAAAACATCGGTATTCCGAGCTGCATATTTAAAAGAAAATCCTATCCCCGAGGAAGAAATCGAAGTTTTTGAAGCGATAGTATGTCTTAAGTGGCTTATTTATACGAGAAGCGGATTTGTACCGACAGGCCCTAAAACTCTCGATCGAGTGAAAAAAATGATAAAAGCGAACTCCTATCTAAAAGAATGGGAATTTGCAGAGGTACCTAAACCGAAGAAAAAAATAACGAGTAAAACCAGCAGCCTCGATACCATTTACAAGCAATTTCCCTTGCTGCAATCTAAGGAAACCGTTCTGAAGAAAATCGATGAAACCCATGTTGATGATATGTGCGGCATTTACTATATCGATCGTATTTGCGATAAAAATCAATTATTGAACTGGGTCAGTCATTTCGAACGCGGCTTTTATAAGAAAAAGTGCATCACCTGGGGAGTTTTCAGCACTGAGAATAGTGACCGATTAGTTGGCATAATGAAGGCTCATATGAGCGTAAAGGCTAAGGAGGTCATGATTGAATACAATATGAATAGATCTACTGACGTTTCTGATATTGCTGCTGATGCAATAAAAACTTTGTTGGCATACTTATTTGAAACAGTCTCCATGACAAAAGCTTTTATTGAAGTAGCTGTACATGACGAATATGCCAAGAAGGAACTGCTCCGTAATGGCTTCATTGCTGAAGACTCCATTCGGCAGGCAGCCGTACGAACAGGCAAAGGGAAGGAGATCGTAGATGTGCAGGTTTACTGTAAGCTAAGGGATCTCCCTATAAATTAAAATTCATTCGATGAAGCTGCCGATTCTTAACCGCGGCAGCTTATATTGATATAATGAGCTTGCATGGAAGATAGTCGATTCAAAGATTGTTCGGCGCGCTGATTAGAGAAAGAGATAGACCGATTGATCCGCGAATACAAGGTAGACCACCAGAGCTCACTTAATCCCGTTTCTTGCTCTATTATGGCGCTGCGAATGCTATTGGCTTCACTATTGGAGATTTGATGTATTTCTGACCACTCTGTTAACAATAGATCAATTTGAGCATCCTCATCCTCCATCTGGAATAATAAATGGATCTTATCCTCTTCTTTCATTGGTAGGCTTCCTCTCCAACTGAATTCATACTGTTCATTTCATTTATTAGTTTTTTGCGTGCCAAGCTTAAACGATATCTTACTGTCCCGGGCGGGATTTCAATTATTTCTCCTATCTCGGTACTATTCATATGGCCGATCACCTGCATAACAAGTACAATGCGTAATTGTTCTGGCAAGTTATTTATAGCTTTTTCCATGAGGCGCATATCATTTTTCCTTTGATAGGCTTCCTCCGGTGAGTGAACCGAATTGGCGGGCAGTAGGGGATTCGCTTTAAGCTGCTCTTCTGCTTTCAAACGAGATGCTCGGCTCCGATAATAATCCGTTATAATGTTTTTTGTTATTTTAAAAAGCCAGAATCGGGATTTATCCAGTCCCATGTCATATCCAATATGAATATGATTCCATATTCGAAGAAAAGTTTCTTGAAGCAATTCTTTCGCACTATCCTTGCTGCTGACACGCCCTAATATATAGGCATAAACAGCCTTGTGGTATTGGTCATACATTTGGTTAAAAAACGATTCATATGCCTTATCGCTCATTATTGAGCCTCAAACAAAATTTCACCCATTTTCTCTTCTGTCAGAGCAAGCAATAGGGGAACGAGCTTCTTATTGGCAGCTACGAGCTTGCCCATTAATATAATTTCTGAAACTTTTTCTTGCAAAATCTCGACAGTCACATCGGATTCTATCACGTAATCCCCCATAAGAATCATCGTTATTGGCTCTTTCATGTAGCTGAAAAAATCCTTGTCAAAACGATCATTTCCTGTAAATACTCTATAATTTAGTGATTTGCAATAAATAATTTGTCCTGTCATTTGTGAAATAACGGAACTGAGAGCTCCTTCGCTTCCCTTTGGGACGTATAACTGTCCTGTAATGATTAGGCTTTTAAATCCAACCTTTGTGAAAGGCGAAGTAATATACAATTCTCCGGAAATAACTAATATTTCTTCGCTATCGCCACTTGCATTCTCCAGAAAATCTCCGCCGATTTTCAGAGTTCCGCTTAACTGCCTTACTTTGCTTCCCTCCGGAATGGTTACTATTGTACCCACATGACTCATTGGAATGCTTGCAAGGCTGCCTTGAAATGCATCAGAAATCAAGATTGTTCCAATAAGATGGATTGATGTAACATTACGTAATTCATCAATAGATCGCATATTTCTAAGATCCAACAGGGCAAGATGAGTTATTTTACCTTTCCTGGTGTTTACTTCGTTCTCGATTTGATTCATCACTATTCATCCTCCATAAAAAATAATTGTTATAATAATGAAGACGTTATAGTTGGCAAAGTGTTGGGTTCATTCAAAAAGCGTTCAAGCCGTTCTTTTATCTCTTTCCACTCTTCATCAATAAAGCTATATATAACATAATCTCTTTGGTTGTATTTCTTTCTAAATACCCCTTCTCTTAATGCACCCAATCGTTCAATTGCCTTTTGCGATCTCATATTATCCGGAGTCGTAATAATTTCAACTCGAACAGCCGCCCATTGTTCAAACGCAAAGCGCAGCAGCAAATATTTGCATTCTGTATTTACTCTTGTTCGCCAAACTTCAGGCGTGTACCAGGTTGAACCAATATTTAAATTGCGATTAACGTCCGATATTCTCAAATATCTGGTTGTACCAATTATTTTATTCAGGCTTTTATCAAATACGGCATATGGAAATTGTTCGTTTTCCTTTCTGCCATCCAGAGCCTTATATACGAACGTCTCCATATCCTTGATAGAAGAAATCTCGATTGGATAATGAGTCCAAATGATCGGATTTCTGGAGCACTCGTATAAAGGTTCGATATGCTCCTCTGCTAACGGCATTAATACGACACGCTCACCTTCCAATTTATCAAATAGCATCCAGTCAAACTCCTTTGGATATAATCGGTTCCATAAATTAACATTCTCGATTGAGTTTGTTTTTCCTTTTAGCGGAACCTAAATAAAGGAAAAGGCCGCAGTGCTTAATCGCCTGCAGCCTTTTCCTTTATGCTTTTATTTATCCGGTAATTGCATCAACCTTCGTTTGATCTGCGTTCACACATCGTTTACATACGGTTACCGAAGTGCCGCTAGATGTGGCGCGTGGATACAATAATTTTATTCTTGAGCGGCTGCAAACGGGGCATGTTCCCCTGCCGCGTGAAGGTAGATTCCAGAGTGTGCGTCCCCTTTTAGATTTTGCCATTGTCCATTCCTCCTTTCTGCTTCTTTTTTGTTCTGCTGCTTTCCAAAGCGATTACGGACAAATTAAATACAAGTTCACTTTATCGATTCTAAACGCTTCAATATTTGTATTATAATTCCTTTTAGTTGGCATCTGGAAGATAATAAATGACTATAACTAAACAGTACTATTGAGGGAGTGTTGTGGAATTGGGATCATTCGGTGAGGGCTGGACAGAATAGAACTAGAAACTAGCTCTATTTCGCATATTCTAATACTTTTCAGTGAATTAGAGCTAGAAACTAGCTCTATTGGCGGGGGATTCGGCGGAATTGGCCTTAGTTGGTGACCTCTGAGCGGAATAACGCTAGAATCTAGCTCTATTCCACAAAAACGGATTACTTTGAGTGGATTAGAGCTAGAAATTAGCTCTATTATCTGAGGATCGGCGGTACTGCGCTCTTTCGGCAAGTACTGGGCAGGTTGAAAGCGCAGTACTATCTAAAACGGAAGGAAGACCAGCTGCCATGATATCTGCTGCTGGTCTTCCTTCTTATAACATTCGTTATTTAGTTAAATGCTTTGCTTGTGCGGTCGATTCACGGTAAAGCAGCTCCCCTGCCAGCAGCAGCTTCTCCATCGGTTCCGCTTTGCTCGCGATTCGCCCAAGCAATCGTTCAACCGCACGTTTGCCCAGCGATTCTTTAGGTACGTGAACCGTCGTTAGTGCGGGAGTCATGCGGAATGAATCATCAATATTATCAAATCCGGTAACTGACACGTCCTGCGGTACAGCTACACCGAGCTCCTTAAGCGCATTTACCGCTCCAATGGCAATCTCGTCATTCGCACAGAGAAGCGCTGTTGGAAGCGTTCTAGCCTTTAACCGTTTGCTTGCCCACTGTTTAATTGGTTCTTGGAACTGCTCATGCTCAAACCCTTCTACAGAAAACAAGCCCCCCTCCTTGCTGCCGTTCATATCCATTCCTGCTCCGGCTCCACGCTCAGCGTCTTCCTGCTCCTCCATTGCGCTTCGGAAGCCTAGGAAGCGGTCCTTGAAGCTTCTCGAATAAGATATATCGCCGATAAAGCAAAGCTGCTTATGGCCTTTACCGATCAAATTTTTCGTTAGGCGATACATGCATTCATAGTTATTCGTAAATACAGTGTCCGTTGGAATCAGCATATCCTCATGATCGACAAGCACCATTGGCAGGCCGATTCGATGTACCTCCAGCAGCAGTGGAGTTGATATTTCACCTACGCCAATAAGTCCTAATATGCCGTTCGGGTTCAAGAAATGAACGAAATGGTCAACACTCTGTTCTGACACGATGACCATACCGTAGCCATCCTCTTCGAGCCGCGACGCAATGCCATCCAAAATTCGCCCCCAATATAGGGACTCCTTTGTTTGAAACCGAATATTAGGCATAAGCACAAGTACCGACTGCTTCCCTGCTGCAGGTACTCTGGGCAGCTGTTCCAGCTTCATTGTTTTGACATACGAATTTTTTTGCGAAAAATAACCGAGCTGTGAGGCGGCTTGAAGAACCCGCTCCTTCGTCGTCTCGCTGACACCATCCTTGCCAGAGAGCGCTTTAGAAACAACAAACTTTGAAACGCCCAAATGGTCGGCAATTTGCTGCATCGTGATCTTCTTAGACATCGCTGTACTCCACCTTAACTTTTCGAAATATTTTGCGCTTCTTTCCAGCGCTCATTGTACTGTTTGAAAATAGTATTCAAATCAGGTGCGGCAATCCACTCTTGAATATGGTTTCCAGACCAAAACTCAATTCGTGCCGTATTTGCCAATTCTAGAAATTGGTCACTCGCTATTTGCCGCTCTAGAAATGAAATGTTAAAGGATAGGAACTGTTGGAATTGCGGCAGCGAAGGTTCCTTATTATCATCCACAGGCAGAAAGCCTGAATCATCTACATACCCGGAATCGTTTACGAAAAACTTTACCCAAGCTTCCGCTAACTGTTTGTTTTTGCTAAATTTACTGACGCCAAGAAACCAATCCGGGCTGAGCGGTGCAAAGCGCGTGCCGCTATTATCATAAGGGAATGGAAAAAATCCAATGTCTTCGGATTTCGCCCCAGCCGCAATCACTTGGTTAATAACCCAATTCCCCATCAAATACATTCCCGCTCTGCCATGCGCGAGCTCTGTTTTTGATAATTCCCATTGGTTAGTTAGCAGCTGTTTTTCCACATATCCGCGATTTATCAATGTTTTTACAATGGATATGGCTTGTCCCCACGGATTATCAATAGCCCATGGCTCATCCGTAAACGCCATATTATTCAAATAATTCGCGTCTCCCGTCATATAACTGACGAGGTCCTCGCTCCATGACATGAGCGGCCATTGTGCGCCATAATTCAAATAAACGGGAACAATGCCTGCTTCCTTCAGCTTCTCACAAGCCTTATAGAATTCATCCAGCGTTGTGGGGACTTCGGTAATTCCTGCTGCTTGAAAGGCTGCCTTATTATATACAATCCCCGTTGTCGAAGCACCCGTAGCAATTCCATAGCGCTTATTTCCATACTTCTTAAAGTCAGCAAAGCGAATATGCTGAAACAGGCTTTCATCCAGCGGCTCAAAATAATTAGGCAAATCCTCATTTTTGATATTGTTTGGAAGCAGCAGCACATCTCCGAAGCTCCCGGTGGAAAAACGGATCATAATGTCGCTGACATAATTCGTTATGCCCTCGAATTGCACGGTCACACCCGGATTTAGCTCTGCAAACTTATCGGCGTATTTTTGAAAAACACCATTCTCAATGAGATCAACTCGGTTCGTCAGAACATTGAGCTTCACTTGATCATCGGGCTGGTTGGCAGCATTGGGTATATCCGTTTCTGCGGTTTGGCCTATTGACTCCTTCTCGCAGCCAGCAATTATAATTATGCTTAACAGAACAACAAGCACTAGCATAGAAGTGTATTTGTTCATTCTGCGTCTCTCCTTGCTTCTAATGGGAGCTGTAAAATAACCTCCGTGCCTTCATTCGGCTTGCTCTTTACCTTTAAGCCATACGCATTGCCATAATGAAGCTTAATGCGTTCATTCACATTTTTTAAGCCAATACCGCCTGTTTTCTGCTTTTCGCCGGTATCCTCTATCTCAATACCTGCAAGAGATCGATTTAAACGATCAAGCGTTGCCATATCCATTCCGACTCCATCATCCTTAATTCGAAGCAAAAGAATATGCTGTGTGCATTCTCCGATCAGCTCAATGCGCATAAAGGGCTTATTATCATCCATGCCATGATAAATGGCATTCTCCACTATAGGCTGCAGTACCAGCTTAATGATTGGATAGCTTCGCAGCTCTTCACTGATGTCCGTCTCCAAGCGAAAGCGATTGGGATAGCGGTAATTGAGCATCTCCACATAATTGTGCATATGCCCAACTTCGTTTTCCAGCGTCACTTCCTCATGCAAATCGCTAATGCTGTAGCGCAGCAGCTTGCCAAGTATAGCAATCATATCCGCAGCGATATGATCATCATTCAGCTCAGCTGCCATCCGAATGGATTCCAGTGTATTATACATGAAGTGCGGATTGATCTGACTCTGCAAGGCCTGCAGCTCCGCTTCCTTCTTCTTCGTCTCCATAACATATATGTCTTGGATTAGATGGTCGATTCGGACAATCATTCGATTGAACTGGTTGCCCAGCTGTCCAACCTCATCACGATGCTTAACCTGAAACTGAACATTGAAATCGCCCTCTTGCACGTTCTTCATCAAGCGCATCATCTTGCGAAGCGGATTTGTTAACGCGAATGAGAATACAAAGGAAATGAACAAAGCGACGATTATCGTTATAATTGTAGCGATCCAGGTTACATTGCGTATAACGACTGCGTCCTTGGTCAACTCACTGTCCGGAATCGATGTAATAACCTTCCAGTTCGTATTAGGCGATGTCGTATAAATATACAGCCGATTGTAGCCATCGCTCTCCAGATAAAAGCTTCCTTTCGTCCCTGTCGCCTGTACAACAGATGGATCATCTTCAATATTCGTACCCATTCGCTCTTTATCGCTGTCGTATATGACATTGCCAAGCTCATCTATAATGACTGACTTGCCGCTTGTCACCTTATCCAGCTCGCTCATTTGATCCTCAATGACGCTTATATTGGCATCTACCGCGATCATACCGATCGGCTTCAGCTGCTTGTCGATCACTTTGCGAACAATCGTAAACACGTATCTCTCGCTCTGCAAATTACTAGTATACTTCTCCGTGCTGAATAGCTTGGCTTCTCCGCCCGAGGACTTTATTTGCTCCAACCAGTTCTCGTAGCTTTCCTTCACATTAAGCCGAATTCCGCCGCCCGTCGTGGAATAGTAGCCATTCCCATACTGATCGAATATATAAACCGAATTCGCTCCACGTTTAATCGCATTGATGAAAGAAATATTTCCTTCTATGCCTCTTTGAATTTTCAGCAGCAGGTTGAAATCATCCGGCATTTGATTCGAGTTTTCTCCTGCAGCTGATTGCCGCTTCTCATAATACGAATTGGATTGAATCAAATTTTGTTTAATATCATCCTGATAGGCGGGAATTGATGAAATTCTACTCATATCCTCAATATAGTCATCCACTCGCACCATCATATTTTCCAGCATTTTGGTTGAATACACGATCGTTTTCTCTTCAATGGATCGCGAGTAATTACTATAAGAGATATAGCCAATAAACGATAAGGGCAGCGTTATTAGCAGCAGGAAGACAAGAAACAGCTTCCTTTCCATTCTCATTCCGCCAATAGCCGCCCAGATGCGCTGCGAGCGTTTTTTCAAGCTCATTCCAATTCCCCTATTCTTATATAGCCGGCATTACATTTCCACCGTTTACAGGTATGTAAGCACCTGTTATGAAGCTCGACAAATCCGATGCTAAGAAAGCGACTGTATTCGCGATCTCTTGATCAGTGCCTCTGCGTTTCAAAGGTACGCTGCGTGAATAATCATTGTTCTCCTCCGTATGGCTTGCTCGGTCGCGATCGCTGATCGTCCAGCCCGGTGCAACCTGATTAACGGTAATGCCATGCTCGCCCGCTTCTTTCGCGAGTACGCGGTAAACGCCGTCCATTCCCCGCTTTCCAGCCGTATACGCTGATTGGCTGGGGAAATTCTGCATGGAGCATTCCGTATTAATGCCAATGATTCTTCCTCCCTTGCGTTCAATCATAGCGGGAACGAATGCTTTCGCCAAATACACGCTTTGAAGCACACAAGATTCAAATTGGCTTACATAATCAGCGATAGGCTGCTCGAGAATGCTTGTCCACTGATATTGAATAACCGCATTAGCCACAACGATATCCACATGACCAAGCTCCTTTGAAACCTGCTCCTTCATCGCGTAAATGTGCTGCTCATTCGTAATGTCTGCCTGAATAGTTATTGCGCGTCTTCCGAGCGCTGTAATTTCCTCCTGAAGCTCTTTCGCCTTTGATTCGTTATTATGATAGTGCAGTACGATGTTAGCGCCGCAGCTCGCCAATGTACGTGCCATAACACGACCCAAATCGCCAGTTGCTCCCGTTATTAAAGCAGTCTTATTCGTCAGATCGATTTGCATGGTATATATCACCTTTCTATTCGAAACGGATTTGTTATATGTTTTATTATTAATTATGCTACCAAAAAACTCAACTCTTTTATTAATGGCATAAATAAGTACCTCATTTACATACATGTAAATGACTCGGCGAATTAATTTACAAATTGGTTATCTTTATCAGCTGCTCGAACTATGATTTTAAGCAATATTCCTTGTGATTTCGACTATTTTCATGTATATTACAGTCTATACCCACTCTAATTATTCACATATGTATTAATAATAAGAATTATCCGGAGGTAATTAAGTGAAAATCGACCTATCTGAGCAAAGCCTGCCTATATTTGAGGCCATCTCAAGTAATGTACGCATTCAAATTATTCATCTACTATCCAAAAAATCAATGAATATTCGCGAGCTGGCCGAAGCATTAGGCCTAAGCAGCGCTATTATGACGATGCACGTTAAAAAGCTGGAGAAAGCTGAAATTATCCGTTCTGAGATGACACCGGGAAAAGGCGGCGCCGCTCAGAAGGTTTGCTCGCTTAGTATGGATGGACTTGAAATCGCTTTTCCGCGCAAGGATGTCATTCAACGTGAGTCCAGAAGAACCGAGGTATCGATTGGCCACTATACCGACTTAAGCATCGTGCCTACCTGTGGGATTTGTACAACAGAGAATGTAATTGGCATATTCGACGATCCGAGATATTTCCTTGATCCTGATCGGGTTAACGCCAAAATTTTATGGTTCTCGCAAGGCTACATTGAGTATAAAATCCCGAATTTTTTGCTGAGCAGCGAAAATCCGGAGGAGCTTGAAATATCGATGGAAATCTCGTCCGAGGCGCCCTTGACCAATATGAACTGGCCCTCCGACCTCACCTTTTTCTTCAACGGCGTTAATGTCGGAAGCTGGACAAGTCCGGCTGACTATGGCGGCAAAGGCAAGCTAAACCCATCATGGTGGTTTGATGATGTCAATCAATTCGGCTTGCTGAAACGGCTCATTATTAAGAAAAGCGGCACTTACATGGACGGCATCAAGCTATCCAATGTTAGTCTGGACGATATTGATATACCTAGCAGCCACTGGACATTCCGGATTGCCATTCTAGAGGATGCTGAGCATATCGGTGGAGTTACGTTATTTGGCTCGGGCTTTGGCAACTACAATCAGGATTTGATCTTCAAGCTTTATTATACAAAGGTGGCCCAAGAGGAGCGTGCACTGACGCTTTAATACAAAGAGGAATCCAAGCTTTCTGGATTCCTCTTTTTTCTATTCATATAGAGTACCTGTTACATCCCGCCGAATATATCATGCAGCCTATCCCAGTTTTCTCCGACCCACCTATTTTCGATCCGAAAGCGTCTTAAAGGTTGTGTATCCCGTTCTTTTCCGACCCAGACCCATTCTGCTTCCTTCCACCAGGTTAATTTAATAGACCTTATCAATTTCTCTATTGATAATTCCCTATACTCTCGGTAACCTGCAATAAAGGCGGCTACTTGTCTCAACTGAATTGAATCATTGTGCAAAGCACAGGACAAAATTGATCTTGAAATATCAAATTCAGGATACACATAGTGCATACGGTCAAAGTCCAGAATAGCAGAAACAGAATCTGGGTTGAATAATATATTATCTACAAACAAATCCCAATGTCCCCAGCCCGGCTCGCATTCTGAGAAAATGTCCAAATCCGTTTCTTCAATTATTTTTCTTTGTACTTCCAAAGCAGATAATGTTATATCGCATTGCAGAGAATGAGCTTCGCGCCATCTTCTATTCCAGTTCTCATTCATCCATTCCTTTTTCCGAATATTCCAATGCAAAGGCTGGTCACCCGTAATGTTATCATTCAATAGAAGATGCATTCTGCCAGTGACCTGCCCCAAATGATACATTTGCTGTTCATTCGCTGTTCCGGCCTTCACCATATTTCCTTCACAAGACTCCATCAGAACAAAATGCTCGCCAGATGGCGTGCTAAGTACATATTTCCCTCCATTAGAGAACAGCTTAGGAGAAGGTATGCCCGCTTTATACAGGCTGTCCTGCTTAGTCAAAGCGATCTCTAGTCCATCATAAAGAGACTCGGGATAGCGAATTTTATTATATTGCTTCACGAAGAAATCTCCCGCATCGGTTACCATATTCCACTTCAAATTCATATATCCTAATTCAATTGGAGAATAACAGATGACATTTATCCCAAACATGGCAGTTATCGAATCAAATATTTCATTGCGGATACTTTCAGCATCATGACTTATGGCACAACACTCCCAGATTACATATTTATTAAATGAAGCGATTTGCAGAAGGGACGGCTCAACATGCTTGTTAAGCATGCGAGCCGCCCCTATAAATGATCTACTTCGCTTTCTCCTCAGGCGGAAGAAGAACAATTCGCCCATCGCCAAGCTCGACACGCAGCTTGTTGGAATTTTTCACTCCGATGGATTCCAAGTAATTAGAAGGCACTTGAAGCCGTCCCGCCTTATCAAGCACAGCATACTCCACATGCGTGCCTCCCTCTTCATCCATTTCCTCCAGCGCAGCAAGCTCCTCGGCATAAGAGCGTTTACGCAGCATTTCCGAAGAAATTTTGCCATCACGAATCGCAGCCACACGATCAACCTTCTTCGCTAATTCTGGATCATGCGTAACGATAACGACGGTTATGCCAATTGTCCGATTGAGTTCTCGAAACAGATCTAGAATCTGATTCGCCATCCGTGAGTCTACTGAGCCTGTTGGCTCATCCGCAAGCAATATCTTCGGGTGATTGGCGAGTGCAATCGCAATTGCCACGCGCTGCTGCTCTCCGCCGGAAAGTTCGTACAGCTTATTATTTGCCCGGTGACTAAGTCCTACTGCATCAAGCAGCTCCTTAGCACGCCAGCGCTTGCGGCTTCCCGTAAGAAGAATTGGCAGCTCTATGTTCTCTTGCGCCGTTAAATAAGGAATGAGGTTTCTCGCATTATTTTGCCAGACGAAGCCTACACTTTTCCGTTTATAGCGGACAAAATCACGTTCCTTGAACTTGAGCATATCCTTCCCGTCAACCATCAGCTTGCCTGCAGTCGGGCGGTCCAAACCGCCCAGCATATTAAGAAGCGTCGACTTTCCGCTGCCGCTGTTGCCGATGATTGCCATAAGCTCGCCGGCTTCGATTTGCAGATCCAAGCCTTGCAGGGCGAATACTTCCAGATCAGCTGTTTTATAAATTTTGACTAGCCCTTCGCAATGAATCATCTGTCAATCCTCCCCTAGCTTAAGCGCTTGATGAATACGCAGTTGCGACAGCATGAAGGCTAATATACCGAGACCAATGAGCAGCATAAATCCTACCAATATATAGATGCGCATCAAGTCTGTGGAATCAAACATAACTTTAAACGGCGGTACAAGACTGCTCGGATTAAAGGCAATTTGAAAGTTAGGTACATATAACAAGCTGGCGATATTGCCGACTAGAATACCAATTAACACCGAAACACCGGAAGTAAGCAACTGCTCGATTCCAAGCATTCCGATTAATTGACGCAACGATAAACCAATCGCACGCAGAATACCGTTTTGCAGCGTACGGCCGCGCAGCGACAGCACCCAATACAATAAGAAGCCGATAAAGCTGACTAAAATCGATAATACGAAGCCTAGTGTCAAAATACCATTCAAAGCCATCAAGAACGGATCATTTTTCGCCTGAACCAGCTCTTCTCTCGTATTAATAATACTCGTGACCGGTATTTTCGATTCCGTCAGTCCTTCATAGAACTGTGCCGTCGTCACGTCTGGCTTCAGTTTAACCCAAACCTCGTAAGGCTCAAGTGCAATCTGAACCTGAATGCGCGGCAAATGGCCAACAATGAGCATTGGAGCATTATCCAATGTTTTCTTGCTTACATCGACGCTGCCTACCGCAGGGTTCGGATTAAAGGTTGGGAAGTAATCAATAATGCCGAATACCTTGAACGGCTGCTGCGTGACATCGCCCCAGCCTAACCAAATAGTATCGCCGGGCTTTGCTTTCTTCTGGTCAGCCAATGTTCGGGAAATAAGCACGGCTTGAGGATCAGCTGCTATCAAATTCAAATAATCATTAATGGGATAATCCAGCAGGCTGTCACGGAACCAAGTCGTTTCCCCAAACTCATCCGTATCGATTCCCATTAAAGTGGCTGCTCCGTTATTTTCATTTACGCTAAAGCTTACTTCCTTCTTAAATACTTTTGCCACTGATTCAACACCGTTAATCGTTCGGAACGGCTCAAATGCAGGTTCAAGATAATGGACAACCGATGATACACTTGTAGTTGGCGCCTGAGAAGGCGCGCCTGGCATGGCAGGCGGCGGAGCATCATTGGCCCACTGCGATTTCAATATGATCTCGGCGCCATTCCCATAGCGTATACGGTCCTCCGTATTATTGTTGATCGTTCTTGCTGCCGAAGCACTGAAAACGCCAGTGGCGATGGTCATAATGAGAAATATCATTAGAAATTGATACTGCGTGCTTGACCGGCCAACCTGGATCAATGTGGCATAAACGGATGGCGGCCACCACTTTTTGCCGATCCAATATACCAATCTTAGCACCCACGGATACAGACGCAGCAGAAGCAAGCCCGCGCCCATAATAAATAAAGCAGGTACTACGAATTGCAGCGGATCAATATTCAAATCATCTGCGTTCAATCCTAAGCTTTGTAAATCTGCAAGCCGTCTCTTAAAGGTATACAGTCCATAAATAGCAAGGGCAAGCGCAATGACATCGAGAAACATTTTGTGCCACAGCGGAGATTTCAACAGCCTTGCCATTTGCTGCTTATGTCCGACTATCGTAACCCGAGTCGCCATAATGATAGGAATAAGCATAATAACAAAGCAGATACCGGAAGCAATAGCCCCGTAACGGTATGACTCCGCAGTCAATCTGACCGGCAGGCGAACACGCTGTACAAATTCAAGAAATCCATTGGATGCTCCTAGCAATTCCGTTAGTACAACGCCAAGCAGCGGACCTATGCCGAATGCAATACCGCATAAGATGATGCCCTCCACGGCATAAGAGGTAATAACCTGCCAGCGTGCTGCGCCTCTGCTTCGCAATACGGCAATTTCATTCTTCTGGCGATCCGCAATGAGATTGGACACCATGAACATATAGAAGCCTAGCATGATCAATACCGGCACATTGAGTGACCACATGAGAGTCCGCAGTTGCTCTGCTCGCTTCAAATACTTCGAAATCGTATCTAGCGCAGGCGTTTCCGAGACGGTCTGATACATCGTTACGCTATTTAGCATGACATTGCGAATTTTGTTCGTCGTTAGAACGAAATTATCGATGTACCGAAGCTCCAGCTTCGAATAATCCAGCACAAAAAACCACCCAATTGAAGCGATCGGCAATCTGGCTTCCTGCAAAAATTGTTTTGTTGACACACTATTGTTAATCACGAAGCTGTTCGTTAATTCGTTTAAATTTGAATCTCTAAAGTAAGGATCATCATCCTCTTTCTTGTCAAATACGCCGACTATCTTATACTTTATTTCCCCGGCAATTTTGTCGTCGTTGACGTGATATTCCGAGTTAACGACCGCTTTATATTGAATGAGTGCACGAGGTGTGACAAGCACCTCATATACCCCGTCAACCGGCTGCTCCGCTGCGGGCATTCTACCATCCGTTAGCTTAATATGAGCTTCAAGATCCGTGAAGGAACGAATCGATACCGATTTGAGCGCTTTGTTCAGGTTCGTCTCCGGATCATCCTTCAGTCTGATCTTCATCGTCTTCGTTTGAAAATCGGTTACAAGCTCCTGTACCGGGATATCGAAATTTGCTGACGCTTGATCATGAATATAATTATCGATTTTCGTGAAAATGGTGTTCATTTGCTCGGGCGTTTCTTTCGCGAAAAATAATTTATTATAATGAGAGCCAGGATATACGTTATTCTTGGCCTGCATTGTCTCCAAATCCTTTACGAGCATTCGCGACAATACGGCTTCGGAATAAATCGGCATACTGCTAACCAAAGCAACAGATATTAACAGCCCCATAAACAAACTGGCGACAAGCCACTTATTTTGTACCATTTTGCGCATAATCATCACAAACAAAGCCACTTGAAAACCTCCCTAGCGTAAACGGCTGAAGCCGTACTTGCGGTAAAATCACCTTATTGCAAGACGACAACTGCGCCTTCTTCCAAGCCCTTCGTTATTTCTATTTCAGTAGAGCCTTTAATGCCTGTCTCTACATCGATTTCGCGAATTTTATTGCCTTCCTCCAATGTTCGTACGAATGTTCTTCCAAGAAAGCTGCGAACGCCGCTGCGCGGAATTTTCAGTACATCATCCCGCTGCTGCAAAATAATTTTCACATCTGCGAACCCGCCGATTGCGGCATCGCTTGGCAATTCCGCCAATTCGATATAAAGTGTTTTGGAATAACGCTCCTGCAGCATTGGATTTAATGTAGTCGGAGCCGATGAAGGCGTTTGCACGACTTTCCCCTGTACCACTTTCGTTCCAAAGGTAACCTTCGCTGGGAACCCAACGTTCACGCCGCTGATTTCCGATCCCGTATCAACACGGAGCGCTATTCGCAGCTTAGAAGGATCAGAAATAATGACAAGCGTCTGATAGGCATCTACGAAATCCCCTGGCTCTAGATCCTCAACAAACGTCACCTGTCCGTCCATCTCTGCGACCAGCTGTTTGCTGTTGAAGGTGGTCATCAATCGTTCAAGCTTTAAACTCTCAACATCCATTTGCAGTTGAGCAATCTTTAATGTGTCGCTATCATCATTTAATTTTGCCTGCTTAACTGCTAGTTTAGCTTTCTCAACCGAAAGCTGCTGCTCCTTTAACTGAATATCCAGTCCATCCACACCCAGCTGGACAAGCACATCGCCCTTCTTGACCTGATTGCCGGCAGAAACCAACATTTTAGCGATGCGGCCTCCTTGCCCTTTGAATTGTGCAATCTCATAATCGATAGATTCGAGGCTGCCATTTCCGTTAATTTCCTGTGAAATCGTCCCCTTCTCCACAACAACTGTACGATAGCTCTCTTGTGCTGGTTTTACGAGCGGCGGCTTCAATGCATTCTCTTCTGCAGGAAGCAGCGAGCACCCTGTAAGTGAAGCGCTGATCAACAGCGCAAATGACCAGCCGAGCATTTTCTTAAACTTGTGCGACAATTTGTCCATCCTCCAATTCATACACATGGTCAACAATTTCCATAATAGCAGGGTCATGCGTAGTCATAATGATTGTCATTCCAGCCGTTTCTACTAAATCGCGAAATACCTTCATAATTTGCAAGCCCGTACGACTGTCCAGCTCCGCAGTCGGCTCATCGGCAAGCAGCAGCTTAGGCTTATGGGCAATGGCCCTAGCAATAGCTGTTCTTTGCTGCTCCCCTCCGGACATCTCGAAGGGCCGATGGTGCATCCTCCCCTTCAGGCCAACCTGCTCCAAAGCCTGAATCGCAGATTCCTTGCGGCCGTTCGACGGTATTCCAGCAACTCTTAATATAAATTCTACGTTTTCATAGGCGGACATCAGCGGTATAAGAGCAAAGGATTGGAATATAAGCCCCATTTCCTTGCGTCTTACAAGATCTCTTTCTTGGTTGGACATCGTCGTCAAGTCGCGTCCATCGAACATAATCTGCCCGTCTGTTGGCCGATCGAGCGCGCTCAGCAAGTTAATTAGCGTTGTTTTCCCTGAACCGGATCTCCCTTTGAAGGCAATCAGCTTTCCTGAAGGAATCGATAGATCAACGCCCTTCAACACCGTAACTGCGCCGCTTCCTCGTCCAAAGGTTCTTTTTAAAGCGCTTGCACGAATGATATCTTCTGTTGCTGACTGCATATTTTGACAATCCTCCATTCCCATATAAACATGAACATTTGTATCTTTTTCCATTTTAACCTTGGGCATCTAATCATACAAGCAATAAAAAAATAACAAACTGACGATGAATATCGATCAGATTGCTATTTTCATATTAAATATCCAGTTTTAAAAAGAAAATAACCGCTGTTACAGTTAATATGCTTAAAATAGTAGAAACAAACACGGATTGCGAGGCAAATTCAGCTTCATTGTCGAATTCAACCGCAAGCAGCACACTGCTTAGAGATGTAGGTACGGCTGAGGATACAATTAATGCAGCTGCGGTCAGCTTGTCAAATGGCATCAGCGATACGATAAGCCATGCAAGCAATGGTCCTGCAACGAGTCTCAGCATGCCCGAGAGACTTACGTCGATGAGCAGCGAACGTTTGATCTTCCACTCCATATTGCCAAGCTGCACACCTAGCGTAATCAGTGCAGTCCCTATGAAAGCATCTGCTAAATATTTCAATGGCGTAGCAATTGGCTGCGGAATAGGAACCTCAAAGCCTCTTAATAGGAAGGCAATCGGAATGACGTAAATAATCGGCATGGAAATAATGGTCCGCCATATCATCCGCATGTCGGCCTTGTGCGCATTAACATTGTAAATGCCGTATGTATTGGGCACAAGCGATTGCACCATCATAATGAGCACCTGGATGGCGAGCGTATCTTTGTTCCCAGCGAAAGCAAGCTGATTCAGCGGAATACCGTAGTTGGCGCTGTTATAGAACAGCACGCTGTTCCGCATCGCGCTCTTCATGCTTGGTTGATACCCTCTCAGTCGAACGACGACTTCAACGATAATGTACTGCGCAACCATAAATACGGCAAAGAATAAGAGCACTTTAACGATAATATTTACCGAAATAATCGTCTTGTATAGCAAATCGAACATAATAGCTGGCGAGAATAAATAAAAATTCAATTTGGACAATGTTTTAATATCAAGCTTGAATGCTCGCTGCAGCATGATCCCAAGGGAAATCATGATGACCATCGGAAGCACGTTCGTTAATAAAATATGGAGAAAAATACTCATAACTGCATCTGCTTCTCTCTATTATATCGTGTTAGTAGACCGGATTGACGGCTACGTTAGTATACTTCACTAATTTTAATAGGATTGAGGCTGATTAATCAAGCTATGATTTCAAACTTATATACTTATCCTAAGTTCTCCCTTTGTTTCAAACTGCACTCAAAAGTTTATATATAACTAAGAAATGGTATTACCGTTGGTCCACAAGATCAGCAAATAAGATTAGAGGAGAGATGACAATGTCACGAGAAAACTCAAGTAGCGGATTATTGCTGGGTACAATTGTAGGAGGTGCCATTGGTGCGGTTGCAGCGCTATTGTTAGCTCCTAAATCAGGCGCAGAGCTTCGGGAGGATCTATCTACTAAATTCCAAGCTGTGAGCGAGAAAACAAAAGACATTGCCACTACTGTCGGACAAAAAACAAAAGACATCGCAACTACAGTTGGGCAAAATACAAAAGAACTAGCATCCAGCATCAAAGATGAAACGTCTGATTTGGTAGAACACGCTAAGAAGTCCAACCAAAATATTATGGACTCCCTTTCTTCCACCAAAGAAGAGGTTAAGGATGATCTCGTCTCCTCCGGGAGATGAATCAATGAAGGATGAACTGGCAAAAACGATTAACTCTATGGCTCCCACCGAGGAAGAAATAAACAAGCTCGGTGAAGATATGGAGAAGATGGACACCAATGCGGAAGTGATTGAGAAGGGCTTCATTCCTGATCCGGTTCAATAACATAAATCAAATACACATTACAAAAACTCCCTTTCCGTAAACACTTCGGAAAGGGAGTTTTGACATATAATAAATCAATTAAGTACGTATATCAGGAATATTCTCCATCAACAAAACCTTTAGCTTCTCGATCGCCCTCTTCTGGATGCGAGACACGCTCATCTGAGATACCCCCAGCTGATCTGCGATATCCCGCTGGGATTGACCATTATGATACGCGAGCACTAAAACCGTCTTTTCTTCTTCCTTCAACTGATCCAGCGCCTCTTCCAGATCAAGGCGGCTATCTACTTGATGATAATCGTCTTTGTCCGAGCCAATCAGGTCTCCGATCGTAGCGGCGCTTTCTCCTTCACTGGAGAGCGGTGTATCTAGCGATACATAATGATACGCTTCACGACAAGACAGCACCTCAATCGTTTCCTCGACAGATAGACTCAAATGATCTGCAATCTCTTCCATCTTCGGCGAGCGTCCAAGCTCAACCGTTAAATGATCGATAGCCTGCTGAATCAGCAAGCCTTTTTCCTTAATTCGTCTTGGCACTTGGATATACCATGACTTATCACGCAAATAATTTTTCAGATGGCCAATTATGCTTTTCATCGCATAACCCTCAAATGGAATTTCTCTCGAGCTGTCATATTGTTTAAACAAGCGCAGCATGGAAAGCTGACCGACCTGATATAGATCCTCATAGAGGTCAGGTCGGCTGCGCGACATTTTGGTAGCGGCCATCTTAACAATTGGTTCGAAATGCTTTAGCAATTGTGTAGCCGTATCATTACAATTCGTTTCTTGATAGTAAGCCATCTTCTCAATCGTTTCTTGCGGCTCTAGGCAGGATGGATTCGGATTCATGCCATCTCCTCTTTCCTACCAATTAGCTTGGTCAGTATCACTTCCGTACCTTTCTCCGTTAACACTTCCACTTTATCCATTAGAGCCTGCATCATAAAGAGACCAAGCCCTCCAGCCGTTATTTCACTTAAATCTTTATTGTGATGCGAAGCATTCTTGTTTAATGCCTGCTCGTATTTAAAGCTCGTTCCATTGTCTTTTATTCGGATAGAAATTCCTTCTTCCTCAAGCTCGAAACGAATATCAACTACCCCTTGCTGCTGATTGGTATACGCATGCAGTACGACATTCGTACACGCTTCCGTTACTGCTACCTTCATATCTTCTATTTGTTCATAGTAAAAGCCTGCTTTTTGCGCGATTCCAAATAATGTAACTCTAACAATATCGATATATTCCGCTTTAGCGGGAATCGTTAAATGAATGAATTGGCTCATAATTTCCCCTATCCTCTCTGGTGTGTTCCCGATTGCAGATTACACTTTTACTTTTTTTACTTTATTATAAAATCTGATAGTCGATATAATGCCGTCATAGACGGTGCTCAGCATGCCAGGCTCTTTCAGAGGCTTATTGCTTTCTCTTTTTATGGATGAGACTAAGCTCGCTGCTGATTCCCTCGCCACTCCGGTGAAAGAATGGATCGCGTGGCCAATGTCATTAACAGAAGTAAACAATACATCGAGAGATCTAAGCTTCGTACGCACGTCGCGAGTCATTTCATTCGTATTATGAATAGCTTCTTTCACATCCACGCTAATTTGAGTCACCTCTGTTCTCAGCTGTCCAATAGTTTCTCTTGTTTCCTCTAGGGTGCCTCTAAGCGTCTTCAACGTTTGAACAAGGGAATACAATAAGACAAGAAAGGCTACAGCTATAACAGCAACGCTAATTTGAATGACAATATCCATACAAGTCACCACTTTCTTTTTTTATTAGATACCCGATAAATGTGAATTTGAAACAGTGACACTGTCAAATGGATTTGAAAATCAAGGAACAAAAATTGTCCTTTAATAGATTCATGCTATAATAGAAGGAATGAAATAGAGTCGGAATGTATGACGAATAAACATTGATTTAAAGGAGATTATGATATTGCGAAATATTAAATTGAATATTCGTTGGAAGATTATGATTGGTTATTTTTTGATCATATGCTGCCTTGCTGTATCTATTATCGTTGTCAATAATCGGATATCTTCCTTACAGACTGAAATAGAGACAATCACAACGCGGGATATCGAGGTTCAGAATCTAATTACAACTATACGTTATAATGCTATTAGCATGGAGACAAGCCAGCGCGGCTTCGTTATTACGGGCAATGAATCCTATCTAGATCCCTATATAAAAGGCAAATCCGAGTGGCTGGCCAATTATAATACGCTCTATCAATATATTTCTGATGATCCCAGCGTAAAAAGAGATTTAGAAGAAATAAAGGTCAATATTGAAACCTGGATCGATACCGCAGGAGAGCCTTCTATAGCATTGAGAAAAGCAAATAAAACACAGGAAATTATTGAATTTTTTAATGCGGATAAAGGAAAACAAGATATAGATAAGCTCCGAGTGCAGTTTGAGTCGATGCGCCAAAAAGAAATACAATCAACCAAAAACCATATCATTCAGTTAGAAAATAAAAATGATATTCTTATTATCAGTCTTTATGTCATGCTCATTATCGTTTCTGTTATTGCCTTTATGATCATTTCTTTCGTATCAGGCTCCATCACCAAAACGATCAAACAGGTAGTCAAGACGATTTCCGACATTGCTTCGTCCGAAGGAGATTTGACTACTCGAATACATGTAAAAACAAATGATGAAATCAAAGAACTTGCCGAAGCGACCAATAATCTCCTGGATAACATAAACGGACAAAATTGGATTCAAAAAAAGGTAGCCGAAGTGGCCACCATGAATCAAGGAATTAATGATATTGATACTTTGGCGGAAGCTTTCCTCTCCAAGCTTGCTCCAACGCTTAATGCAACTTATGGACTATTTTATATTAGCCGGGGCACTGGAGATAAGCAGAGGCTGGATAAGATCTTTTCTTACGCCGGTTACGGCGAGAACGAAGCGATCTCCAGCTTCCGTATCGGGGAGGGACTCATCGGTCAAGCTGCGCGTGAGAACCGTACGTTCCTGCTCAATTCTACTCCGGAGAACCCGATTCAAATTACATCAGGAATGGGTAATTTTCCACCGCACAGCATTCTAATTGTACCGATTGAATTTGAAAAAAAGGTAGTTGCCGTCATCGAATTCGCATCCGTTGAACCGTTCAATTCGCAGCATCTTAAGCTATTGGAGCAAATCCAAGGACACTTTGGCGTTGCAATCAATAATGTTGCAGGTCGCATGGAAGTTGAGCGGCTGCTGAGTGAATCACAAGTGTTAACAGAAGAGCTTCAAACACAAACCGAAGAATTGCAAACTCAGTCGGAAGAGCTTCAAATGCAGCAAGAGGAAATGCGCATGACTACCGAGCACCTGGAAGAGCAAAATCTTTTTGCCGAACAAAAAACAAAGGAATTGGAAAAAGCGAAGGAAGAGCTAGAAACCTATTCCGAACAGCTCCGAAAGAGCTCGCAATACAAAACTAATTTTCTTGCCAATATGTCTCATGAGCTTCGTACTCCGTTAAACAGCATCTTGATTCTTTCCCAGCTGCTGGCCGAGAATGAAAACAAGACGCTTAATGTGGAAGAAGAAGGGTATGCTAATGTTATTCATACTTCCGGGAATGATTTATTAACGCTTATTGATGATATTCTCGATTTATCCAAGATCGAGGCCGGAAAGGTACTGCTCACGATCGATGAAGTAAATGTATCCGAAATACCGGAGCATATGCAGCTTAATTTCAACAAAATAGCTGAAAATAAAGGGTTAGCATTCCATGTGAATATAGCTGAAGACGTCCCAATTGTCCTGTATACGGATGGTCAGCGACTACAGCAAATTTTGAAAAACCTATTATCCAATGCTTTTAAATTTACGGAGACCGGATCAGTCGCCTTGAATATCAAGCATGCTGATCCGAACAGTGTTAAAAAGTATGTTCCAGCGCAATTGAATACTGAGGTATTAGCGATTTCAGTAACGGATACCGGTATTGGGATTCCGAAAAACAAACAACAGTTGATTTTTGAAGCATTCCAGCAGGTAGATGGCGAGACGAATCGCCTATACGGCGGAACTGGCTTAGGCTTATCGATTTGCAATGAATTTGCAAGACTGTTAGGCGGCAGCATTATTGTTGATAGCGAGCCTAATAAAGGAAGCACATTTACTTTATTTATACCTAATCTGCCAAATGCGGAGAAGGAGCAGCTTATTGCGTCTCAATATGAGGTGGCAGCAGCCGTTCCTAGCGAAGACATGAAGCAGGAGGAAATGACTCACTCAGCGGCAACAAGGAAATCGTCAGAATTTGAGATTTCCTTGTTTAAAGGAAAGAAAGTGCTTCTCGTGGAGGACGACTCGCGCAATGTCTACTCTCTAGTCAAAGCGCTCGAGCACAAGCAGTTTGACGTGACCGTTGCAAGCAACGGAAAGGAATGCTTGGAAATCGTCGAGCAGCAATCCGACTTTGATTTGGTACTGATGGACATTATGATGCCGATTATGGACGGGTATGAAACGATGAGAGCTCTTCGTCTTGATTCCTCAGAAATGAAGAATACGCCTATAATCGCCTTGACAGCTAAAGCGATGAAGAGCGATCGGGAAAAATGCTTAGAAGCTGGTGCTTCCGATTATATTAGCAAGCCATTAAATATGGATCAGCTATTCTCACTCATGCGTGTATGGCTGACTAAGCAGGTGGGTAATTAATTGACTAATTCTTTTGAAGAAGATGTGTTCGAGTTCGGACCTGATTTGAATCCAAATAATGAAATTGAGCGAATTGAAATTAACTTATTAGTAGAAGGTATTTTTAGCGCATACGGCTTCGATTTCCGCAATTATTTAAGATCCTCGCTTCGCAGGCGGATCTATCACCGGATGAATTTGGAGAGCCTTCCTACTATCACTTCGCTTTTGGATCGAATTTTGCATGATCCGCTCATGTTGGAGAGATTGTTAAATGATTTCTCGATCAAGGTAACCGAAATGTTTCGTGATCCTAGTTTTTTTCACTCCATTCGCAAGGAAGTCATTCCCCTACTGCGTGATTATCCCGAAATCCGTATTTGGCATGCTGGCTGTGCCAGTGGGGAAGAAGCTTATTCAATGGCCATTTTATTGCTGGAGGAAGGTTTGCTATCCAAATCGAAGATATACGCTACCGATATGAATGAGAATATTATCCATATCGCCAAGCAAGGGAAATTCTCGCTTAAACGGATGCAATCCTTCACGAAAAACTACCTCCAATCAGGTGGTATTAAAGAGTTTTCATCGTATTACACTACGGATGAAGAGTTCGCTCTATTTCATCCGTTTATTAAAGAGAATATTATGTTCGCGCAGCATAATTTAGCTACAGATCGTTCATTCAATGAGTTTCACGTCATTTTATGCCGCAATGTTCTTATTTATTTTGATTCAGAATTACAGAACCGCGTGCATAATTTGTTCTTTGAAAGCCTCGCCCCGCATGGGTTTTTGGCTTTAGGCAATATGGAAAGCTTAATTACGGACCACAAACCGGACTATGCGGATTTCAATGCGCCGGAACGCCTTTTCCGTAAAATAAAAGATTGATTGCAGCACAAAAAGAGGCTGTCCAGAAGGTCATGAAACCTTGAGCGGTAGCTCAAAATTTATGATTTTCTGGACAGCCCTTTCTATACAGCCTGCCTTCTTCGTAACAGCTCATATCTGCTAATGGAAATAGAGCTAATTTTTAGCTCTATTTCTCCAAAAGTAAGCTAAGTTGGTGGAATAGAGCTAGTTTCTAGCTCTATTTCGCTCATTTATCATCAGATGAGCTCATATCTGCTAGTTTTCTTGGAAATAGAGCTAATTTTTAGCTCTATTTCTCCAAAAGCATGCTAAGTTGGTGGTATAGAGCTAGTTTCTAGCTCTATTTCGCTCATTTATCATCAGATGAGCTCATATCTGCTATTAATGAAAGAATGGCGGTACAGGAATAACCCCCTAAACCGCCATTCTTTCATTATTACAACATTTTTGTTCAAAGTGAGCTATCTCTCCAGTGAACTTCCTACTTTTGAGACAGCTTTTTCTATTTATAAGTGTCCCTAAGAATACTCCTTGGTTGCCGATAAGAACTTGGTTAAGCATACCTCGGTTCCATCCTCAGTAGTCTTAACATCTACCTCATCCATGAGCGCCTGCATTAAATAGATGCCGAGGCCTCCTACACGCAGCCCGCTTACTTCTACGTCCGGCAGTGGTGCTGCCTTATCCAGCGCATTCGGAATAGAGATAACTGAGCCGCTGTTCTTCACTTTGATGGTTAGGCCTGTAGTGTCAGACTCGAAGCTAATATCTATAACTTCACTGGCAACATCCTTAGCACCATGAATAACCGCATTATTGCATGCTTCAGATACAGCTACCTTCATATCCTCGATATCTTCATAGGAAAAGTTCATTTTCGTCGCGATTCCAAAGAGGCAGATTCTAACCATATCTATATAGTCTGCATGGGCCGGTATTTGTAAACGGATGGCATTCATGCTTGAGCCTCTGTCCCCTCTGTTAAATATCTGGATATGCCTGTTAAATCAAATAAACGTTTAATCGCTGGCGGTATCTCACGCACGTAGAATGGCGCTTTAAGCTCATCGCGCAGCTTCAGAACCGAAACAATAATACCAATACCGGTACTATCGATATATTTGAGATTTTTCAGATTTAGAACAAGCGTCTTATCCGTACGATTAATGACAGGCTCCAATGCAGATCTAAGCTGAGGCACAACAGATAGATCCAATTCCCCTATTATATGCAAAATATGCTGTGAGTTCGTTTCTTCATGTTCGATTTGAAATTGCTCAGCTTTCATTCATTTCACTCCGCTCACTTTTGTTTAATAAATAATAACAATATCATTACGTTAGTACAAGCCGTATAAGCGATACATCACATCGATAAATTATGGAAATAGCTAACGGAGGTTAGCTGCTTCGTGTCAGAATCAATAAAAAGCTTTAATAAAGCTTCATTCCGTTCAAATACGATGCCATCCTCCGTTATATAATCTGGTTCTCCCAGTGCTGCTTGTAAATCTTCCACTGTTGCGGGAATGACTGCATCATCAATGAGCAAGCTTCTTGAAAGATCTTCAATTTCAACAAAATCTACGATTCCATCACTAAAAATGATATTCATAGCAGGGTATTGATAAGTTTCAATACCTTCCAAATACTCATCCGCTATAATCTGCTCAGGTTGGCCAAGCTTCTCAATTACACTAGCGGGATCATCGTATAAAGAAACATTGTTGACCGTTTGAAGCATAAGCTGCTGCTCTTTGGCTGTTTCATTCATATTCACCGCTTGTTCAGCCTTTGCTTCTGTTGCATTTGGTTCAGGCGAAAGGGTCATAGAAGCGATTATAATCTTATTCGCTGTTTCAAAAAGCGTTTCCGTCTTAACTTCGATTCGATTAGGCGTTGCTAAGTAAGCATCCGTTGTCCCTTCGAAATCGCCTGAAGAAACGAAAATACTGCCGATTAAACAGCCAATTAAAAAATAAGTCTTCATATGGAAGCCCTCCTATACGCATTGCAGTACTAGGTTCCATTGCATGTAGTCATTGATCGGTCGATACAGCTTATAATTACATATAAACGGTTCTGTTAGATTTGAAACAGTTATTATCAATTCTTTTTGATACATGTATGATCCAATTATTTCGTGAATATACAAACTATACAAATATCATCTTTCTGAATACCGTTCGTATGCTCCGCTAATACTTGCTGGACATGCTCTAATGGATCAACAATTTGCTTGTTTGCTAACTCACCAACCAGCTTATTAAGCTGAACGTCTCCGTCATCCATGAGCATTTCACTCAACCCATCAGTGTAAAGCATAATTTTCACATCTTCCTTGTAAGCAATTGTTCCTTTGGTGACATCCAAATTTTCAAATAATCCTATTGCACAACACCCCTCCGTAAGGAGTGTCGTGTTATTGTCTATTAGTAATCTCCCTGGCGGGTGACCGGCGTTCACATATTCAATAGTTCGATTGTTCGTATCAATGACTAAATAGATAGCCGTAAAATAGTAATTCAATAGCTCTTCTTTCTTATAAAGCTGTTTCATGTACCGATTCAGCTCACGCATAACGAGCGCTGGATCTGTTATATGAGTTATCGTATCCCGCAGCACGGATGAAATATACATACACACTAAGGAGCTTGCAATGCCATGTCCCATCATATCGAGTAGAATGATGCCATAACGGCTTTCATCGATCCGATACCAGGCGTAAAAGTCGCCAGCAAGCTCTGAGGACGGCTGATAAACCGCGCTGATATCAATTTTCTCATCATTAATTGGCTGGCTTAATACATTACGCTGAACCTTCTTAGCAAGATCAAGCTTGAATTGCATCAGCTTGTCTCTCTCTTTATGCCAATCAATCTCATGCTTAAGTCTGAGAGCTGAACGAATACGGGCTAGCAGCTCCATTTTGTTAATCGGCTTCATCACGTAATCACTTGCTCCTGCATCCAAGGACTCGGCCATCTTGCTGGAGTCTCCCAGCGCTGTAACAAATATAATAGGTACATCCTTATAGCGCTCAACTTGCAAAATTCGTTTGCACGCTTCTAAACCATCAATTTCCGGCATCATCATATCCATTAAAATAAGGTCTACATTAGTCGTTGCAGCTGGACATGTCGAATCAATATCCAGTAGCTTGTACAGTTCGACAGCCGATGAAACGACCTTCAAGTCACCGTAGCCTGCTTTATTTAGAATAGCTTTAATAATGAGCTGATTTGTAGCATTATCATCAACAATTATAATACTCATATTGTAAGCTCCTTTAATAGTATATACTCTACATTTTGAGCATGTTTGATTGAGTAGTCAATCTTTATCCTGTCAGCGGAAAATAAGTAAATATAAGAAAAGCCATATGTTTAAAAAAGATTTAATACGCATGGCTTTGCTTATATGAAACAAGGCCTACCCGACTGGATAGGCCTCCTTCCATTTAAGCGTAACAGGGGCAGTGCTTATACGACATAGTGTGGATAGTAATATACGGCAGGGTCATAGTCCTCGCCAATATACTCGGTGCCGCCCCAAGCGATAACCAGAATCTTGTCCTGATCCATATCACGCTCTAGCCGTTCTGAGTCCATCTTGGAAATACCAAGCGATCTCATCTTGGCGCGAAGCTCGTCACCGTTTGAACGGAAGATATTGGCGATTGCTGTTCCTAAGCCTTCCTCTGCAACACCGATATTTTCTGCATCCGTATTATCAACAATGCGTTTCGTACGATCTTTATCATGAGTCAATACGAAGATATTATCTTTTGCATAGCCTTCTGATTGGAATTTATATACCTGCTCTTGTACCTCTGCAATATTATTCACTGTGTGTACCTTAGTATTAGATAGATTATTCATTGTAATTCCTCCTATTTGTCCCAAATGTTTATTTCTTCTCATTAGTTGTTTTAGACTAGCCTAATCATTTACGAAACAATTTAACTGGCTCTTCTTCGACCGACAATGAGAGATACGATAAAGAGAACTATAAATACGATGAACAGCACTTTAGCTATTCCTGCTAGTGCGGAAGCAATTCCTAGGAAGCCAAAGATACCTGCAACAATGGCAAATATGAAAAATAATAGAGCCCATCCTAACATTAGAATCACCTTTCTTTCTAATTGTTTTTTGCTAACTTGACATGTAATTAACCACACTAGCACCCTTTGAAACAGCGTAATTACTGGCATTATCTTAAAAACCAATCTTATTTCGGTGCTTATAATGAAAGGATTTATGTTTATTTTTTCAAATGTTTCAGGGGCGTTGGATTTAGTTTAAAGAGAGTACACGAATTAAATTAGCAACTGAAAAGGACTGGTGATGATCGATGGAAAAACAACGTACTCACGTCAATGGCATCGATTTAGTCTATGAAGAGTGTGGAAGTACGAACGAGAAGGTTATTGTTTTAATCCACGGCTTCTGTGGATCATCTCAATACTGGCAAAAAATTTGTCCGCTTATGAGCGATGAATATCGTATCATTATTCCTAATCTTCGAGGCCACGGTGGTTCTTCTAGCCCGGAGGGCACGTATACGATGGATGTAATGGCTGACGATATTGCCAAGCTGCTGGAAACACTTGGAATAGATAAGGTGGTTATGTTCGGCCATTCCTTAGGAGGTTATGTAACGGCTGCATTTGCGGAGAAATACCCTGAGAAGCTGAAAGGATTTGCACTTATTCATTCCACTGTACGTCCCGATTCCGATGAAACGAAGGAAAAACGGGTTAGAGACATTGCCGACATTCGCGAAAAAGGAATTACAGCTTTCGTCCGCAACATTATTCCTGATTTATTTAATGAAGAAAAGCTGGATGAAATGCGCGATGATGTGAATGAATTGATTCGTGTCGGACAACAAATGAAAGCAGAAGCTGCTATTTCAACTATACAAGGCATGATGCAGCGCCCTGACCGAAGCCATGTGCTCGCTGAAGCCGCATTCCCTGTTCTACTGGTAGCAGGCGCTGCAGACGGACTCATTAAGCCGGATGACTCCTTTTCTGTCACTAGCGCGAATGATGCCGAATCAACCTATAAATATCCGCATACCCTTGAAACCACTTTCGAGGATGTCGGACATATGAGCTTATTGGAAGTATCGGACCAACTCGCACGAGTCATGTCAACTTATTTGAAAACATTGCGAGAGAAAGAGAAGACAAGAAGCGAGGTTAAGGATTTACCAGCGGATCACGGTTGCTGACCGCCCGTATAATAAATGTTTCAAATTCAGTCAAGCTGGTTAAATAAATAGGGCAGGCAATCATTCTGCTTTACAGATTGCATTCGCAAATAATTAGAAGCTTGTTCGAAGGCCGCAAGGATAGCTTCTTCATTGAATGGGAGAACGTGTTTAACCATGCAAGGAACGACTTTAGTAAACCATGCAACAAAAATCAGCTGTAAAAAGGATAAAAACTCTTTTCTTATTCTTTTATCCATTATGAAGCATATCGGTCCCGTACCGATTAGCGTCAAATAACATCATAAAACAACTTTTGAAGGGCTGTCTCAAAAAGTAGATTAACTACTTTGGGGGCAGCCCTTCTGGCGTTATTCTCTTCCAATTCCTGTACTTGTATGGTAGTATGGTAGTGTAATGTGAAAGGAATGATTTTATGGACTTTGGTACTCGTCCACAGCCTGTTTCAACAAGAGAACTGGTCTATTCGCAGCTAAGAGAACAAATATTAAAGCTTGAGCTCCCTCCTGGGACATCTCTATCTGAGAATGAGACCTCGTTATTATTTAAGGTCAGCCGTACACCCGTTAGAGAAAGCTTCCTGCGACTTGCTCAGGAAGGACTTGTGCAAGTGCTCCCGCAGCGCGGAACGTTCGTATCGCTAATTGATACGGCGCTGGTTGAAGAAGGAAGGTTTATGAGGGAGCAGCTTGAGAGCGCTATCATCGTTCTTGCATGCAGCCAATTTCCCGAGCAAGCTTTAGCGCAGCTAGATTGGAATATTGAGCAGCAGCGCCTCTGTGTACAAAAGAAAGATGACAAAAGCATGTTCGAGCTTGATGAAGCATTCCACCGCATCCTGTTCGACGGATGCAGCAAGAGCAATATTTGGGCTGTCATGCAGCAGATGAATGCGCATCTCAATCGAAGCCGGATGCTGCGGTTAGTCGATGACCATAATTGGGAGCTTCTATATGAGCAGCATCGTGATATGGCTGCAGCAATCAAAGCACAGGATGGATCAACTGCCAAGCAGTTAATGAAAGAACATCTGAACCTGAACATTGTGGAGCAGGCTCTTCTGAAAGAGAAATATCCGAATTTCTACAAATAATAAACGGGAGGTTCATGGGGATGAAAATGACGTTCAGATGGTTTGGCGAGGGTAATGACACGGTTCCCCTCAGCTATATTAATCAAATTCCAGGTACAGACGGTATCGTCTGGTCTCTGCATGATGTGGCTGCTGGCGAGGAATGGCCGATGGAGCGCATTCTGGAAATCAAGCAGCAAGCTGAGCAGGCGGGATTACATATTGACGTTGTTGAAAGCGTTAACGTGCATGAGGATATTAAGCTGGGCTTGCCTTCACGGGATTTATATATTGATAATTATAAGAAGACGATTGAGAAGCTGGGAAGCGTTGGGGTTAAAGTCATCTGCTATAATTTTATGCCTATTTTCGACTGGCTGCGCACCGATCTTCATAAACCGATGGGGGATGGATCAACGGCATTATTTTATGAGAAAAGCCGAATTGCCGATGCAGATCCCTTTCATTTAGTAGCAGAAATCAACTCGAACTCGGAGCTTACTATGCCAGGCTGGGAGCCTGAGCGGCTGCAGCATTTAACGAGCCTGTTCGAGGCTTATCAAGGCGTAACAGAAGCTCATCTTTGGGAGAACCTTCGTTATTTCCTAAATGAAATTATTCCGGTCGCAACTCGGAACGGCATTCGAATGGCTATTCATCCGGATGATCCGCCTTGGTCCGTGTTCGGCTTGCCGCGCATTATGACCTGCCAAGAAAATTTCCGTACTTTCTTGAAGCTGTACGACAGTCCATACAATGGAATTACGCTTTGCAGCGGGTCGCTTGGGGCTAATCCAAATAACGATATTATAGCGATGATTCATGAATTTGGGGATCGTATTCCGTTCGCCCATATCCGCAATGTTCGTGTATTTGAGAACGGCGACTTTATTGAGACATCACATCGCACGCAGGACGGCACGGTTGATATTGCTGGCATCGTGCGCGCTTATCACGAGATTGGCTTTACGGGCTACGCAAGACCCGATCATGGCCGCCACATCTGGGATGAGCAGTGCAGACCTGGCTACGGGCTGTATGATCGCGCGCTCGGCATTATGTATTTGTGGGGACTTTGGGATGCGTATCAGCTTCAGCATTCAAATACCGTTAAGGAAGAGAAGGTGTCCAGCTTATGAGCAAGTTGCCAAAGCATGAAGCATTAGAAGGCAAGGTCGCCGTAGTTACTGGCGGAGCAGGCGTATTATGCCGCGTTATGGCTCTGGAGCTAGCCCGTCAAGGCACAAAAGTAGCAATACTTAATCGTACGCTGGAGACAGGAATGGCTGTAGCGGAGGAAATTCGGGCTGCCGGCGGTGAAGCCATCGCGATTGCTTGCGATGTTACAAGTGTAGAAAGTACACAGGCGGCTGGCGCTGCTGTGCTCGCACAGTTAGGCCCATGCGATATATTGATCAATGGTGCAGGCGGCAATCATCCAAGCGCGAATACGACGAATGAAACATTCAAGCCGGAGCATTTAAATGTCGAGAATGTAACAACACTGTTTAATTTAAGCATCGATGGCTTCCGTAACGTCATGGATCTCAATTTTGTCGGCACGCTTATTCCTACTCAAGTATTTACCGAGCAGATGCTGCAGCGGCAAGGCGCGACTATTATTAACATCTCATCGATGAGCGCCCCATCGCCTATGACCAAGGTGCCGGCTTACAGCGCAGCCAAGGCTGCCATCGTTAACTTCACTCAGTGGCTTGCTGTCCATCTTGCTGAGTCAGGCATTCGTGTCAACGCTATCGCTCCCGGCTTCTTCCTAACGAATCAGAACCGTAAGCTGCTTCTGAATGAAGATGGCTCACTAACCGAGCGCTCAGGCAAGATCATATCGCATACACCAATGAGGCGGTTCGGCAAGCCGGAAGACTTGCTTGGCGCTTTGCTATGGCTTGCGGATGATACGACCTCTGGCTTCGTCACAGGCACAACCGTACCCGTTGACGGCGGATTCCTCTCCTATTCTGGAGTTTAAAAAGCGAAACTACATTATTTACTCTTTCCCTTCTGAATAAAAGGTGCGTTATTATGCCACCTTACAGAAGGAAGGGAAGGTGATAAGCGATGACATCGTCCAAAAGCCGCCGTGAAAATGCTTGGAACCAACGCAAGCAAACGCAACAGCCTCACGGTAAAGTGAAGTCTTTTGAAGAACTCAGCCAAGAAGACGACAGCTCTAAATCCAAATCATAACCATACATTTTCTATATCGGGCAGTGTATGCTCCATCCCGCCTCTAGGCTATGATGGAGCATACGCTCGATCATAAGCAGTTGCAGCTGTGAAATCAAGCTCTGTTAAGCCTCCATCATGCCAAGTCGTCATACGGAGCGTAACTAGCTTATAATCAATGGCAATAAAGGGGTGATGATTCAGCTCCTCAGAAGCCTGCGCTACTAGGTTCACAAATGCGATGCTCTCTGGAAAACTGGGGAAACGATACTTTTTGATGATCCACTTGCCATTTTCCCGCTTCCATCCTTCGGTTTGATTCAAATGCTCTTCGATTTGTACTTCAGTAAGCTTCATCCTTGTGCACTCCCTTATCTCCATTGGAATTGAACGGCTTAAACGATATAAACTCGTAATCAGTGCTTCAATTAATAAGATAGATTGCTGCATGTAACTAAGTAGCACAAGAAATTGTTTCATTGTTTACGGACATAAGATCCGTTATTTGTCTTTTTTAATGCATTAGAAAATGCTAACGGACATGAGATTCGCTATTTCCCCCATCACGAACAAAAATGGATGCTTTTCGTCCAAATAACGGCTTTGATGGGTTAACCCCCTAATTCTGGACACTACCACGTTCATTCTAATAAGTTCGCATCATAGCGCAATATCTTTAGGTTTTATCAATCCTTGTTTGACTAAAGAAAGATATTCCTTAGGTGGCCAGTCCTTGAGGCTGCCATGAATACGATGGTTGTTGTAGTACTTCAAAAAACGATCTACCTCGGTAAAAGCTTCTTCGTAAGTCTCAAAACAATTACGTTGGTAGCATTCTCTTTCCAAGATGCTGTGAAAGGACTCAATATAAGCATTTTTGTTAGGGGTTCGGTTTGGCGTACGTTCATGTTCAATGCCAGCCTGTTCACAAAAGGCATAGAAAGCCTTGCTAATGAACTGCGGTCCATTATCTGTGCGAATAACCAAAGCATGGTCTTGTACATTCACATTTCGCTTCAGCAGCGCTTTTTGTAAGGTAAGCAGCACAGCCTGCGTATTACAGGCCTTCCCTTTGTAATAGGCGACGATGGCTCTGTCAAATACATCAATAATACTAGCTAAATAGAAATGACGCCGTTTACCTGCTACATAACCGTACTTAATGTCCATTTGCCACAATTGGTTAGGTCCCGTTACCACTCGGTTATTCGCTACACGTTTAGGTACTTTATTTGTACGTTCCCTTTGCGGCGCTAGGATATATAATGCTTTACAGAGGCGGTAGACCTTTTTCTTGTTAATCACGAGTCCATATTTTCGACGTAGAAGAACCGTCAACTTGCGGTATCCAAACGCTTCGTTAGGGCCGCCGATCAGTTGCCTTAAGTAGCTTTTAATCCGCGTGTCTGCCACTTTTTTACCGTTGATGTCAAAAGAGAAACCAGGAATGGGCCGCCCTTTACCGATTGGCTTCTGAGGTTCAGAATGCTTCAGGCGATAATAGTACGAAGAGCGTGGCACCTGGCAGATGCGTAGAACCGTACGGATGGGAAAACCTAGGCTAATCCAATACATCGCTATTTCCAGTCGGGGTACTTTTTTTTAACCAGATCTTTAAGAATGTTATTCTCCAATTCTTTTTCGCCCAGCAGCTTCATCGCTTCGTTGTATTTCTTTTGAAGCCCATCAAGTTTAGCTGCGTCCTTTTTTAGCTTCTCCACATCATCTTGTCTCTTGACCATTAGCTCGCCCACCTCGTCCTGATATTGACGAACCCAGTTGCTTAGCGTTTTAGGAGACATACCATGCTTTCTCGCCACCACCTCTGTACGGTAGCCGGCTAGCACCTCTACGACGAACTCCTTCTTTGCTTCAACAGGGCACCTAAACCTTCTTTTCATCGATCTATTCCTCACTTCGTTTAGTGTATCTGAAGTGGCAGAAAGTGTCTAAGTGGTTTAGGGGGCTTTATAGTTGATGTCCGCAATACTCCCAAAACAAAGATATTTGCTGTATATAACGGCTCCTGTGTCCGCTAACAAGTATATTATAGCCTCATTTCCTATTCATTGCTGATAGATGACTGAATAATAGGATGCCATTCATAAAGATCCCGCACATCGCATTGGACTGTATCCGCAATAGATATAGCTGCTTTAAGAGGCATGACTCGCTTATTGTCGATATAATCTCCTATCCGCTCAGGCTTGATGAACAGCGCCCTCGCGAGCTGCTCCCTCGTCATGCCGCAATCGTGCAAGCGCTGCTCCAGCAAGCAGTTTCCCAGCTCTAGTTTCATCGATAATTGCCCTCCTTCTAATTAAGCCTATAACACCATTGTTGCCTAAATTCCATCATAATGCTCATCCTATCAAATAAAAAGCAGCAGACATATCGTCCGCCGCTCTGCTTTAACGCTTTCTTAAACAATTCTTTTTTTTAGCTGTTTACCTTTTCTTTCGTGTAGCGGTTAGCCGGAATCGGCAAACCTAAGTTGCCGCGCAGCGTATCCGATTCATATTCCTTCCGGTATATGCCCCGCTCCTGAATAATCGGAACAACCAGCTCTACAAAATCTTTTAATCCGCTAGGAATCGATGTGTGGATGATAAACCCGTCCGCAGCTTCTTCCTCATGCCATTGCTGAATAAGATCAGCTACCTTCTCAGGTGTGCCGATAAACGGTCCGCGAGGGGTTGCAGATTGAAGCGCCACTTGCCTGAGCGTTAGCTTGTTCTCTTTGGCCGATTTCTTAATTTTGTCCGTTCCGCTGCGGAAGCTGTTGCTGCCCAGGTCCCTTAGCTCAGGGAATGCTTCATCCAGCGGATACTGAGAAAAATCATGATGCTCGAAAAAACGTCCTAGGAAATTGAGTGCATTCTCAATCGAAACCAGCTCTGCCAGCTCTTGATATTTACGCTCCGCTTCCTCTTCCGTGCGGCCAATGATTGGTCCGATGCCCGGCAGGATGACGATGTCATCAACGGAACGCCCCTCTGCCACTGCGCGATCCTTCACATCCTTATAGAAGGCTTTGGCCTCTTCTATGCTCTCATGTCCGGTGAATACCGCATCTGCCTCTTTTCCTGCAAGCCGCTTGCCGCTTTCTGATGAGCCTGCTTGGAAAATAACCGGATGCCCCTGCTTCGAGCGGGCAATATTTAGCGGTCCTTGAACGGAAAAATATTGTCCCTTGTGATCAAGCCGGTGCAGCTTGGAGGGATCGAAGAACACGCCTGCTTCTTTATCTCTTACGAAGGCGTCATCTTCCCATGAATCCCAAAGCCCGCGTGTTACTTCCAAATATTCCTCGGCGATTCGATAACGCTCATCATGTGTAGGGTGAGTCGTTTTGCTGAAATTGCTGGCAGAGCCTTCGAGCGGCGAAGTAACGACATTCCAGCCGGCACGTCCGCCGCTAATATGATCAAGAGAGCCAAACTGTCTTGCAACGGTGAACGGCTCGCTGTAGGAGCTGGATAAAGTGCCGACTAGACCTATTTTGGACGTAACAGCAGCCAAAGCGGATAATATCGTAAGCGGTTCAAACCGATTGAGAAAGTGTGGAATCGATTTTTCATTAATGTATAATCCATCGGCAATAAAAACAAGATCGAATTTCCCTGCCTCCGCCGTTTGTGCCTGCTGTGTATAAAATTGAAAATTCACGCTTGCATCGGCTGGCACTTCAGGATGGCGCCAAGCCGATACATTGCCTCCAACGCCATGAATTAAAGCCCCAAATTTAATTTGTTTGCGATTCCCCATTATACGTACCTCCTCAAATTGATGATCGTATCCCTAAGCCTGAAGCAATGCCGCTTCCTTCAATGAAAGAAGATAGCTCTTGACGAGCGTTTCTCCGTTGTACAAATCTTTATCGAAAGCCCGCTTAAAGCCTAGCCGCTCGTACAGTCTGACAGCGGACCCCATCATATCGGATGTATGAAGATGTAGCGTTTCTGCACCCCACTCCCTTGCAAGCTTAGCGCTAGCTCTTATGAGCTCCGTCGCTACACCGTAACCGCGAGCTTCATGAGATACGGCCAACAGCCGAATTATCGGCGAATGAATGTTGAGGTCCGTACGTCCGTATGCCGCCTCGGAGGAATCAAACAGAAATACACTGCCGACAATTTTGCCATTGCGTTCAGCAACTAAGCGCGCTTTTGTTAATGCTCCTGCATTAGCTGCCAATATGCTTTCCTTATACTGATTCCAGGCTGGCTCCGGCAGCTCCCGTTCATATTGTCCATAAGCGTCCAATAGCACTTCCTCGACTGCGGCTTGATCCGCGGGCTTACTAAATCGAATCGAAATGGCTTCACCTGACATGTCTCCACCAGCTTTCATCCAAATGGGTTGTACGGATATACATCTAAATCATGCGGTTGGAGTCTAGCGCTCCATGTGCTGCACTTCTGCATCACTTTCGCCGCTCGATCGCCGCTCAGAGCTCCATGTGCTGCACTTTTGCATCACATTCGCCGCTCGATCGCCGCTTCGCACTCCATGTGCTGCACTTCTACATCACATTCATCGCTCGATCGCCGCTTCGCACTCCATATGCTGCACTTTTGCATCACATTCGCCGCTCGATCGCCGCTTCGCACTCCATGTGCTGCACTTCCTCCTAGGCCCCCTAATTAAACTGGAGTCCTCCCATCCAATAATTTAAACTTAGGACAAGGGAGATGAAGCAGTATGGGAAAAAGGCTGAATGAGGAAGCACGCCTTAAAATTGTTCGAGAAGCGTTAGCTGGTATCAAGGTGGGGGTGTTATCCCGCATGTATAGCATCCATCCGGAAACGATCCGTGCTTGGATCAGGGACTACCGTGATACAATCCCACTAGAGGAAATCCCAATGGCAGATGAACATCTGCAAGAGCTTCAACGGCTGCAAGAGGTAGAACAACGCTATGAAAAGGCCGTTAAGGTGCTCGGTGAGAAGGAACTCGAAATCGAGATTCTACGTGAACTGCTAAAAAAGAAAGCCCCCGCTTATCCGAGAAATTCGAAATAGCAGACCTATTTATTAAGCGGGGGGAAGCAACTGCAGTGGTTCTGCGCATCCTTGGGCTATCCGAATCCACCTACTACGACCGTAAAAAGCGAGCCACCAGCCAGACAGTGGAATGTCCTGCAGGTGACCGGAGAGGTCGACCTGTTCCAGGCTATTCATTCACAGTAACAGGGGAAAAAGTTAGTGACGAACAAATTAAGGAATGGCTGCTAGAGCTCATTGAAGGCGAAGAACACGTCTACGGCTACAAGTTGCTTGCACACTGCATCCGGAACCAACGTGAGCTCCCTCTGAACAAAAAGAAAGCGTACCGTCTCTGCAATGAGTTAGATATCCTTCAAAAACAGCGTAAACGAATTCCGGCACATCCGCGCAGACTACCAAAGAACCGGGTAGTAACGGGGGCTAACCAGCTGTGGCAAATGGACATTAAATACGGCTATGTCATCGGACAGGAGCGTTTCTTTTTCGTGCTCAGTATCATCGATGTGTTTGACCGCGTTGTCGTTGGACAATATAGGGGGCCGGTATGTGAAGCCAAGCATGCTGTCCAAACGTTATATGGGGCGCTTCAGAACCGCATAGAATCAGGCGATACGATGCCGGTGATTCGAACAGACAACGGACCGCAATTCGTTAGCAAATTGTTTGGAGACACGTGCGAGAGTCTGGAGGTCGTGCATGAACGCATCCCACCCCGGACACCGAATATGAATGCCTACATCGAGTCGTTCCATAGCCTACTTGAACGAGATCTTTTCAGCCTTAAGAGCTTCATGACCTTTGAGGAAGCCTATGAGGCACTCGATCACTATATGGACTTTTACAATAATCGCAAGATGCACGGCAGCTTGAAGCTGATGCCTCCAGTTAAGTTTTCAGCGTGGGTCAATACACTGGAAGACTCATCTGCCTTCCATAAAGCCATGTAATAACTCAAAAAAACAAGTGAGTCTACGAAACCAGTAAAATTGTAGGGCAAGACTCCAGAATTAGGGGGCCTAGCCGCTTCTGCATCACATTCATCGCTCGATCGCCACTTCGCACTCCATGTGCTGCACTTCTGCAGCACATTCGCCGCTCAATCGCCGCTCCGCGCTCCATGTGCTGCACTTCTGCATCACAATTCGCCGCTCGATCGCCGCTTCGCGCTCCATGTGCTGCATTTCTGCATCACATTCATCGCTCGAGCGCCGCTCCGCGCTCCATGTGCTGCACTTCTGCATCACATTCATCGCTCGATCGCCGCTCCGCGCTCCATGTGCTGCACTTCTGCATCACATTCGCCGCTCGGTCGCCGCTCCGCGCTCCATGTGCTGCATTTCTGCATCACATTCGCCGCTCGATCGCCCCTCCGCGCTGAATGTGCTGCACTTCTGCATCACATTCAGCGCTAGATCGCCGCTTCGCGCTCCATGTGCTGCACTTCTGCATCACATTCGCCGCTCGGTCGCCGCTCCGCGCTCCATGTGATGCACTTCTGCAGCACATTCATCGCTCGATCGCCGCTCCGCGCTCCATGTGCTGCACTTCTGCATCACATTTGCCGCTCAATCGCCGCTACGCGCCGCTTTGCGCCTGCTTAATCCGGCGAATTTGAGCCAAATGATTCGTTACATGAGCGACAAAAGCAGGAACGATAGCTGCAATCGCAACAGGATCGCCTTTGGCATTAATGCCTGCCTTGTTCCACTCTTCATCAGTCAGACGATTAAATAGCAGACCATTATACTGAACCAACGCCCGAGCTGCGTTAAGAATATCCTTTGCATGGCCCTCGTTCGCCTTTTGACCGGATACCCAAGCATCCTGATTAAAGGCTGGAAGACGCACTTCTGAGCCGGCCAATATGTCGCGAATACGAAAGGATACAACAATGCTGTGATCAACAAGATGGGAAAGCACCTCAGTTACGCTCCATGACTGTGAAGAGCCTTTCCATTTAAGCTGCTCCTCAGAAAGCTCGGCAATTTCCTGCTCGATTTCATCGTAAGCGTGCAAATACGCTTCAACCTGAGCTGTTGACTGACTCATATATACTCCCCCTTATCATTAACTAAAGTTATCTAATCTTCACTTAAGCGAAACGGCTTAATTGGAATAAGCGAAGATCATAAGCATCTTTTTTTTGTTCTATTTTATCGGCCAATATTTCTCCGACTACGCTTGCGAATTTAAAGCCATGCCCGGAGAAGCCGCCAGCAAGCAGCACATTAGCATGCTCGGGATGCGTATCTATAATAAAATCCTCGTCAGGCGTAAACTCGTATTTGCATACCGCGCTTTGCAGCAGCCTGCCAGCCGCTCCAGGAATAAAAGCTTCAAGTGCGCGGCGAAGATCCGCTTCGTCCTCCGGATAAGTACCAAACGGCGCGATCGGCTGACCAGGCAGCCATTCTACACCTGTATCATGACGTCCTATCTTAACGCCTGCTCCTCCAATGCTTGGGAATCCATAGTAGACGCCATCTGTGCCTCCCCAAGTAAAACCCGGGAAAACTCCTGCATCAAATTCGTTGGATTCCGCTTCGAACCAGCCTACGACCTTACGAACGGCCCGAATCGGAAGCGTGACATACGGCGAAAGCAGTTTGAACCAAGCGCCTGCAGTAATAATCAGCTTGGTTGCTGTGAAGGAATCCTTTTCCGTATAGACGGTTACCTGTGCTCGTTCGTTCTTGATCGTGGTAACAATGCTATTTACGAGCAGTTCCGCCCCGGCTGCGATCGCCTGCTCCTTATAAGCTGCAACGCATTTCTCGCTGTATAGATAGCCTGCATTGGGTTCATACATGCCTTGAAAGGAGCCAGATAGCTTTATGCCCGGGAAACGGCGATTAATCTCATCCGCCCGAAGCCGTTCGACTTGAACACCATGGAGAGCCGCATCATCAAGCCTATTGTCATAATTGTAAAAGCTCGTTTCCGCCATGTTCAATACACCTGATCGCTCAAGGAGCTTCTTGCCCGAAAGCCTCTCCAGCTCCAGCCACCGCTCATCCGCACGCAGCGCCATTCTCACATAGGTTTCTCCGCCATGATAAGCATGCCGAATGAGGCGCGGCTCACCGTGATGGCTGCCCATGCTGTGCGGAGGATCAAAGGCATCGATCAGCAATGTTTTCGCTCCTCGCGCCACCAGCTCATATCCCGCACTCATCCCCATTGAGCCCGCTCCTACGACGATCACATCATATGATTTCGGAATGCTGTCGTCCTCCTCGAAGGCTCTCCTCAGACAGCTTGCTTAAAGCGTCAATCGCAAGCGCAGTGAAGAACGAAGCTGCAACAGGCAGCGCTCCCTCATCCAAATCAAAAGCGGGATGATGCCATTCCTGCGGTCCTGCCGTTCCTAGAAATACGAATACGCCTTCTGTTTCCTTCAAATAGAAAGCGAAATCCTCGCCTGCTGGAGACGGAGACGGCTCAACAACCTCGTATCCCAGCGCTTCAGCCGTCAACGCAGCTTGCTCGGCCCACCTCCCACTATTAACGACTGCCGGCGGTCCTTCGATCCAGCTTACCTGCGCCTTCGTATTAAATGCGGAAGCTACACCATTTACGACCTGCTCTAGGCGAGTTCGTACTTTAAGGCGCACTTCCTCATCGAAAGTGCGGAGAGTCCCATCGAATACCGCCTTCTCCGGAATGATATTCCAAGCTGTTCCCGCATGCAGCCTTGTCACGCTAATTACCGCGCTGTCGAGCGCACTCACGTTCCGGCTGACGATGGATTGCAGCGCTGTAATGATATGAGCCGCCGTTACGATCGGATCAAGTCCTGCCTCCGGAACCGCTGCGTGACTGCCGCGTCCTTCGACCTCGACAATAAAGCCGTCAGCCGCAGCCATGATTGGTCCGCTCTTGATTCCTATCGTTCCAATGGGCAGATCAGGCTTATTATGCATGCCGAATACAGCCTGCACCCCATTCAATGCGCCGCTTTTGATGAGCTGAATGGCGCCCTTTGCCTTCTCCTCAGCGGGCTGGAATAGAAATCGAACCGTACCCTGCAGTTCCTGTTCACGTTCCTTTAACAGAAACGCCGTTCCAAGGATCGCAGCTGTATGGAAATCATGGCCACAGGCGTGCATCTTGCCCGGCACCTTCGAGGCGAAGGACAGTCCCGTCTCCTCCTGAATCGGAAGCGCATCGATGTCAGCTCTCACCGCGATGACCGGTCCTCCATGCAAGCCGCCAACCTCCGCAATAACGCCTGTTTTGAGACCATAATCAACGATTCGGATGCCTGCTTCCGTCAGCCATGCCACAATGGAGGCAGTCGTTTCAAATTCTTCATGGGACAGCTCGGGATGCTCATGCAAATGCCTGCGGATGGTTGACAGCTGCTGCCCAATGGAGCCAGCAGAGAAATCACTCATACCAATTCCTCCTCGAACGCTTCCTTCAATAGCTCGAATGAACGAATGCGTTTGGCAAAGTCAGGCACAATGGTGGTGAATATAAACTCATCGACGCCGTATTGCTCTTGTATTTCAAGCAGCCGCTTCCGCACCGTCTCCTTCGTGCCGCGCGTAATATCTGCCTCTCTCTCTTCTGCCGTATAAGTCTCGCCCGCTTGTCTGGCGAATTCTTCCGCTTGCTCAAGTGATCCTACATTTATTGTTTTGCCGCTTGCGAGCGTTACTCTTACGCTCTTGAAATGTCCAGCCAAAGCATTCGCTTCTTCCTCTGAATCCGAGGCGATGACGGACAAGGCGAGAATGGTCTTCGGCACTGCTCCATGCTCTCTATTGAACTGAGTCCGGTAAGCTTCCAAAGCTTTATGTGCCGTATCGGGGTCATTGTTAATAAATAAAGCAAAGGCATAGGGATAACCCTTCTCAGCAGCCAGCTCTGCGCTGGAAATACTCGTGCCAAGCAAATAAATATCGGCTGGTTGCACGGGAATGGGACTTGCCTGGAGGCCTGGCAGCGGATGCTCATTTCCCGTTGGCGCGTGAAGCAGCCCCTCAAGCTCCGTCAGCTTCTCTGCGAGAGCAGCAGATTCCGCTACACCCTTCTGCAGCGCCTTCGTTGACCGCGGCAGACCGCCCGGTGCACGTCCGATGCCGAGCTCAACCCGTCCCGGCGCCAAGGAAGCAAGCACGTTGAAATTCTCTGCCACTTTATAAGGGCTGTAATGCTGAAGCATGACGCCTCCCGACCCTATTCGTATCGATTTCGTTTGCGCGAGCAAATAAGCAATCAGTACCTCCGGCGAGGAGCCTGCCATTCCCGGCGAATCGTGATGCTCCGACACCCAGAAGCGTTCAAAACCAAGCGTCTCAGCCAACTGCGCCAGCTTAACTGTATTGCCGAGTGCTTCTGAAGCAGTTTGCCCGGGAAAAATAATACTTTGATCCAAAATGCCAAATTTAAGTGACATGACGCTGCACTCCTTTATCGTTTATCGTTAGATGGAATAAATGCCTTCGGGGGTGATCCGTTTCAAAAATTGTTTGGTTCGTTCTTCCTTTGGCGATCTAAACAGATCACGCGGATTACCCTGCTCGACGATAATGCCTTCATCCATAAAGACAACATGACTGGCAACGTCCTGAGCAAAGCTCATCTCATGGGTAACGATAATCATCGTGATGCCTTCCTTTGCTATTTTCCGAATAACGGCAAGCACTTCCCCGACCAGCTCTGGATCAAGCGCTGACGTCGGCTCATCGAACAGGATAACCTCTGGATTAAGCGCCAGCGCTCTTGCGATACCGACCCGCTGCTGCTGACCGCCGGAGAGCTCGCTCGGATAAGCATCGAGCTTATTGCCAAGCCCGACCTTCTCCAGCAGCTCCACGCTTCTGCTGCGGGCTGACTCTTTCGGCTCTTTCTTCACGATTATGAGACCTTCCATCACATTTTCAAGCGCAGTCCTATGACGAAATAGATTATATTGCTGGAATACCATTGCCGATTTCTGGCGAAGGGTATGAATATCCTTTTTGCCGGAACGTTTGCAGTTGACCGTGAAATCATCAATGGAGATCACGCCGTCATTTGGCTTCTCCAAATAGTTGATGCAGCGCAGAAGCGTTGTTTTGCCGGAGCCGCTTGGCCCCAGTATTGCAACAACCTCGCCCTTCTCAACTGTAAGATCAATTCCTTTCAACACCTCATTGCGTCCGAAGCTCTTTCGTATCTTAGTCAGCTTAATCATGAAACACCGCCTCGGTTGTAAAGGTTGAAGCGCTTCTCGGCTAATGCGGTCAGGCGCTCGATTATAATGGTCAGTCCCCAAAAAATAATAGCAGCAGCAAGGTAAGCTTCGAAAAACTTCCAGTTCGTTGTCGCAACAATTTGCGCTTTCGCGTTAATATCGACGACCGATACGGTAAAGGCGAGCGTAGTCCCATGCAGCATGCCGATCACCATATTCGATAAGTTAGGCAAGCTGGCTGCGAAGGCTTGAGGCAATACAATCCGCCTTGTCGCTTGCGTTGTTGTCATGCCAATGGAATATGCGGCTTCGATTTGTCCTTGGTTTACCGCGAGCAAGCCTGATCTAACGACCTCTGACATGTAAGCACCCGCCGTGATAGAGAAAGAAATATACGCAAACCCGATCATCGGTATGGATACCGATCGAAATGATAAGCCAAGTGCCTCAGCCAAGCTGTCTACGATGATTGGCAGTCCGAAATAAATGAGCAATAAGTGGGTGAGCATTGGCGTTCCACGAATGAACGTGACGTAGGAAGTAGCGATTGGATACAATACCGGAATTTTATACAATCTAATAACGGCAACTGCCGTACCGATAAGCAGCCCGCAAAATACGGATACAGCCGTTATGGCCAAAGCTGTAGGCACAGCGGTTAGCAGCTGAACAAAAGCGGTCCATATGAATCCGAAATCAAGCTTCATTCTCCCTTCCTCCTCTACTAAAGCCTATTCCGGCAGATAACCAGCGATATCTGAGCTTTTTGCTGCTTTGCTCCTTCTTTTCTGTAGCAGCACGTCGATTATGCCTTTGCATTCTTCGCTCCAGTAAATGGAACAGCTGCTCGAGTCCAAAACTAATGACAAAATAGATGAGAGCGAGCGAAATATACGTTTCTACAAAATGTCTGGACATCACGGCAAGCGTCTGCGACTTTCCCGTCAACTCCATAATTCCGAGCGAGAAGGCTAATGAGGTATCCTTCAAGTTCGCAATTACCAAATTTGCAAATACCGGTATTGATATCGCAATCGCCTGAGGAAGCACAATTCGCGTAAAAGCTTGAAAGCCCGTCATCCCAACCGCATAAGCCGCTTCGACCTGACCGCGATCAACAGCGCCAACCGCGGCTCGTATCATTTCTGCCAAATAAGCCCCGCTATGCAGCGCATAAGTTAAAATGACGAAATACAAGGCAGGTACTCTCGACACATCCATATGAACAAGCTTCAGCACTTCAGGCAGACCGTAATAAAACAAAAAGAGCTGAATTAAAATCGGCGTCCCTCGGAAAAAGGATAAATAGATTTGCGAAAATCGCCGTAGAATCGGAATCTTATAGAGCTGGGGAAGGGCGACGATAAACCCGACGCCCAGCCCGATTACGATGGAGCTCACCACGATGAGGAGAGTGATTCTCAAGGTAGGCAGCAGCTTTATTAGATATTCAAGCACATAGCTGATATCAATTGGTTCTCCCATCCCGCCATCTCACCTTTCACCATACGTTTATTTCGTTTCTTTGGAAGTAAAGTCATCGCCCAGCCATTTGGCACTTAGCTTAGCTAGTGTGCCATCAGCCTTCAGCTCTTTAATCGCCACGTCCACTGCATCAGAAAGCTTCTGACCCTCTGGATCATTCTTACGGAACATGAACAATATATCTGCTTCGCTAAGCGCTGGACCTACTGTCTTTAGCTCATTCTTCGTATCGACTAGCGATAGCGTAAAGTCTGCGGATAGAAAGGCGTCTGCGCGTCCCGACGTCACTTGTGCAACACTGTCGTTTGCGCCGCCGTTTTGGTAAACAATTTTTATGGCGTTCGCATTGGCCTTGTTATAGTTTTCGAGAATCGTTGATTGTGCGCTTGTAGCTGTAGTCAGTACTTTCTTGCCTTTCAGATCATCAAGCGATTGAATGGAATCATTGTCTTTGGCTACTACGATTTTATTTCTCCAGTGGGCGTAGGGCTCCTTATTGAATAGGTACTTCTCTTCACGCTCCGGATTTTTCTCCATTTCATGCGCAACCATATCAATTTTTTTCGTTTCCAAGCTTAACAGCAAATTCGTAAATTCAAGCGTTTGGATATCGAATTCATAATCGGGAAGCCGATTGTCAATTTCCTTCACCAACTCCACGTCAAATCCGGTTAGCTTGCCGTTCTCATCAATAAAGCAAACTTTCGGAAATTGTGTTCCCGTACCTACTACAATTTTCTTGACTGTCTTGGATGTTTCTCCGCTTGCTGACTTCACATTCGTATCCGCATTATTTCCGCAGCCCGCCAGTGTAAGTGCAAGGACTAACGCAATCGATATCATAAGGCTTTTCTTCATTTTCAATTCCCCCAACTCATTCCGATTTTTAAACCTTATAATTCCTACCTGTTAAGTAAGATTTAACGGTGAATTCACTTTACCATCCCCTTACCAGCCCCGTCAATGCTCTTGCTAATAGAGATTTTCTATATGTAAATCAGCTTTTTTTATTAAGTTTTGTGAAATGGAAACGTCCGCTGCTCCAGAAAGAGCAGCGGACGATTACGATTAATTAAACTATTCCGATCAGCTTTACTGACAATATAAATGTATCATAGCGAACGACTCGTTTCATAATAGAAATTATTTATAATAGCTTTCATTTTACCGATAAGCTTTGCTTCTCATGGGCTAAGCTTTTATTAATTTCTATGATTGATTCAAGAAATTCGGTGTGCTCGCCATGATGCGAGATGACATTTGTTTGTAGATAAATGCCCTCCGTTCCCGGCACTCGGATCGGGTAAAGCTTACCCTCCCGTATTTCCTGCTGCGCGCACAAATTGGGCAGAAACCCAATACCTGCTTTCTGTATGACCAGCTTCTTGGCCATTTCGGAATTATCCGTCTGTATTTGAATATTGGGCGGTATGTCGAGCGTTTCAAAAACCCGATGAATGCGAAGCCAATCTAATGAGCCGCATTCAAAAAAAACGAGCGGCTGCTCGGCGATTTCTTTAATCGTAATATTCTCATTTTGAAGAAAAGGATGTTCCTCATAAACATAAAGCCTTATGGGATCTTCATAGAACTTAATGGATTGCAAGCTGGGATGATTCACATTACGAACAAACCCGATGTCTACCTCCTTGCTCAGCACCTTGCCTACGATCTCATCCGTCGTGCTTGTCACAAACTTATAATGGGTATTCGGAAACTTCTGTTTCAAGCGTGGCAATAAATCTGGAATAATATAATTAGAAACCGACACCGTACAGCCGATTCGGAATTCATTCGGGAGCGATTTCTTCTGATTAATATGAAGCTTCCCCTTCTGATAGATAAGGAGCAGCTGCTGCGCGTAGGGGAGAAAACGTTTGCCGTCCTCTGTTATTTGAACCTGCTTTCCCTGTCGGTCAAACAGCTTGCAATCCAGCTCATGCTCAAGCGATTTAATACGAGCCGTAACAGATGGCTGGGATAAATACAAAGCGTCTGCCGCTTTGTTGAAGCTTCCGCAATGAATAACGTATACGAATGCCTCTATATTCTCTATGTTGATTGGAAACACCTCCGGCACAACTAATACCAACTAAACCAATAAGATTATAATATTTTAAAAATAACAAACTAAACTGCCGCTGTCAACAAACATCAATGCGGTATGAGAAAAGGTTAGCTGATAATTAATGGCGAAGTATTTTATACAAATACTCAACATTTAAATCATTGTTACTATTAGGGATAATGTAATTAGAACGTAAATGGGGAGTGATAGGATATGGATGAAAAACCACAATGGTTGGTTCGGCAAATTACGCTGCAGGATGATTTCACACTTTTGCACCAAATGATGAATGATACAGCAAAAAGATTTAATCCCGATCCCACCTTTCAAGGGTTAAGCACCACTACCGATGAGCTTAAGGAGGAATTCTCAAACGTTTCCCTAAAGAATGGTTTTCTTGCGGAGCAAAATGGTCAGATTATTGGGTTTATGGGCGTTTCTTTATCACCAATAACGAAGAACGGAAACATTATATTCGGCTGTATCGAAGGTTACGAAGATGTATTAACCAAATTAATAGAGGTAAGCATAGAAGTCGTAAGGAAGAACGGTGGAGAAAAGCTTTACAAGTTTACTTTCAGCAAATTTGGCCAAATCAGAAATAGTGAAATTTCCTTATGGGAGAAATTTGGCTTCCTATCAGAAGAATATTCTAATGTGCAAATTTTGCTACATCTCGACGATTGGATGGAACCAGAGCACTTCAATAATGTCAACATTACGCTCCCGTCCCGTGATGAATATGAAGCTATCAAGAAGTTATTAATAGATGATGGTGAAAGCTTTATCTCCGAAAGAATGGATGACCCAGCAAGTGTCCTGCTAACTTTACGTGATGAGCATACGAATGAAATAATGGGATTGGCCTACTATCATGTCGATGTAGAACCGAAAAGCAGCAGCCAACAAGAAAATCTTAGTGCTTATGCATTTACGCTGTATTTCAGACCTGTATTTCAGTGGAGTAAGTCAGAGATGCAGAGGCTGCTGCATGCCGCATTGCTTTCAACGAAGCAGCTCGGGGTTAGCCACGTCATTACTCGAATCACTTTGAAAGACTTCAATATTTTTGCCCTTATGATTCGAGAAGGCTTTGACGATTTTGGGATAGAAAATATGAGTACTATTCATTTATATAAAAAGGTGTGATATGAAAAAATACGTCAATGCCAAGGATATATTGCCTGAACATTTGATCAAGGAAATTCAGAAGCATGTCAGAGGCAAGCACATCTACATCCCACAAACAGAGCGGCAAACTTGGGGAGAAGCTACAGGAATTCGTGAAGAGTTAAACGAACGAAACGCTGAGATCGTTAAGAAATATAAGTCCGGGTTTACTATTAGCCAGTTAGTAGATCTTTACAGCTTAAGCGAAGATCGGGTACGGCGAATTATTTATGATAGACAGAAATGATAGAAGAAACAAGTACGCTTATAGAAAAAGCCCCTCTGCCATGAAGCTTGCAAAGGGGCTTGCCTATGAGCTAATCTAACGAATAACCGTCTTGCCACTTGCAGTAGTATCATTATTACTGAATTTTAAGAATAGCTTGCGCAGGTACGGCAGGACGAAGTAATCTAATCCGAATTTACCGGCGTTTGTGCCTGCAACCAAGATGATCGTTCCGATAAGGATCATCCAAGGGTTAGTCGATACGGTGCCTGCGAACATAAACATGAAGTTCATCAGAAGTCCGAAGAAGGCAGCGATCGTAGTGAGTGCCCCGATAATAAGTCCCAGACCTACTAGAAATTCACCTAGTGGAATCATAAAATTAATAATTTTCGCGTTTGGCAAAGCGAAATGCTCTACGAATGCCGTGAATGTTGGATAAATAAGCTCATTCGTCGCTTTGTCTACAACCGGATTGCCAATTGCTCCTTTCAAGAAACCACTTGCATCAAATCCACCAGTTAGCTTATGCCAGCCTGCACTCATCCATTCCCATCCCAAGTAGACGCGTAGCAAAAGCAACAACCCTGCTGCATATTTATTTTCTCTTACCCAGCCCATTAACATGATGATCCGCTCCTTTTTTTTGAACGAGATTCAAACTCTGTAATCAAGAGATTAATAAGGTTAAACCGAAATCGTTTCAATAAGCTCCTTCAGCTTGTTAGCCGAACGATGCAGCAATGCCTTCTCTTCCTCTGTAATCGGAATATCCAGCACCTCCCTGACTCCTTGACGATCAACAACACAAGGTACGCCCATATAAACATCGGATAAGCCGTGATAATTCTCAACAAGCGTTGATACGTTTAGTACGGCCGATTCATTGCGTAAAATAGCTGTTACAATGCGATCCAGCGCAAGCGCTATGGCATAGTAAGTCGCACCCTTCGCTTCGATAATTTCATAGGCTGCATCTCTAGTGTGAACGAATATATCAGCCTGTTCTTCCTCGGTCAGGTTAAGCTGGGATCCTGCCACATTCGCTAGACTCCATACTGGAAGCTCAGAATCGCCATGTTCTCCAATGATGTGGGCATGAACGCTGCGCGGATCCAGCTGCAGCTTCTCGCCAATCAGATAACGGAAGCGCGCACTGTCGAGAATGGTTCCGGAACCTATAACTCGATTCGTCGGCCAACCTGATTTCTGCCAGCAGAAGTAACTCATAATATCGACGGGATTCGTTGCGATAAGCAGGATGCCGTCCTCATTGTATTTCAGCACTTCAGAGACGATGCTCTCATAAATAGCGATGTTGCGCTTTAATAGATTAAGCCGCGGCTCGCCAGGCTTCTGTGCTGCTCCTGCCGTAATGATGACGATATCAGCACCTTTGCAATCCTCGTAAGATCCTGCCCATACCTTGGTCTGCCCGAGAAACGGCATGCCATGATTCATATCCAGCGCGTCACCTACCGCCTTCCCTTCATTCGCATCGATAAGAACGAGCTCATCCATTCTGCTGCGAAGCAATAACGTATATGCCGTCGTGGAGCCTACTGCTCCAACACCAATAACTACAACTCTTGTCTTTTTCATTTCTATTCCACCTCATCAAATGGTTTATTTACAAAGTAGTACATGACACCCATAAGAACTGAACCGCCAACCAAGTTTCCTAGCGTCACCGGCACTAGATTGTGTATCATGCCTCCTAGCGATATCGTACCGGGATGATTCAGCACCAGTGCAATAGCGAAGGTGCATAGATTTGCAATGCTGTGCTCGTAGCCAGAGATGAAGAAACAGAATACAAACAGCATCATTGCGAACAGCTTTGGTCCATCCCCACGCAGTGTCATCGGTACGAAGAAGGCTAAACAGACTAACCAATTACAAAGCAATCCTCGAAAAAACAATTCCAGCATCGGTGCATGCAGCTTCTTCTCTACTACGCTTAACAGAAAGCCGTTAACGGATGCATCCTTGAACAATCCAGTTGCCCAGATCAGTAAGGCAAAGGCGACCGCTCCGAGAAAATTTCCTGCGTAGCTCGTGCACCACAGCTTGATTACATTGCGCCATTTCATTTTGCCGCGAAGCGCTGTAAAGGTGTAGTAAAAGGTGTTGCCCGTAAAAAGGTCACCGCCTCCATAAGCGATAAGAATAATTGCTGCACCAAACGTAATCGCCGCCATGGGATAGGTAAGCGGACTGTGCTCGACATAGAAGAAGCTCCCTGTTTTGAATGCTACGATTACACCAAAACCAATAAACATACTGGCTAACATGGATCTCAATATATATCGCAGCTTGCTTGCCATAAACACCTTTTGCTTCTTCAGAGCAAGCTGTTCAACTCTTCTTAAAGGAACATGCTCCATTTATCCACCTCCTAAAGCCCGTATAGCCTAATCAAAATAGCTAGTATTCAGAGCATTTATTCATCGTTTCTGCTTCTCTTCATCCGCCTTTGCTGCTGGCGATGCTTTGTTGTTTCGCTTTCCATACCCTTATTCTAGGTTAAAATATTCCAGTTGTATGTCGGGGAATTCCCTGAAATATGAGTCAGGGTATACGGCAAAAAAAGCCGAAATAATGGGGAGCTTCCCTGATACTCAGCCATTCTATATCCATTTAGAATAGAGGAAAGAGATGTAATGAGAGGGGTTTAGCGGCAATGGCCATTAGCGAATACACCGTTCTGCATGAAGAAGAGAGCAAGCGGGATACCGGGGTAGCTGCTTTTTTCACGAAAGAGAACTTTAATAAGCTCAAAGGAATTATGTATACAAAGAAAGTAGATGAACACGGCCGCTTATTCCAAGAGGGCGAATCAGCGGAGTTCATGTATTATGTAAGGAAAGGCCGCGTTAAGCTTACGAAAACAACAGACACCGGAAACAAAATTACGCTTTACCTTCATCATACGGGCGATATGTTCGGTCAGATCACACCGTTTCAGCCTTCTATTCAACCGTTCAGCGCAGAAGTGATTGAGGATGCTGAATTTGGAGTTATCGATCAAAGAGATCTGGAGAGGCTGCTGCTTCATAACGGAGACCTAGCTATCGAATTTATGAGATGGATGGGTGCCATGTACCGGATGACACAGGTTAAATTCCGCGACCTGCTGCTTTATGGGAAGCCTGGCGCACTCTGCTCGCTGCTTATTCGGATGAGCAACTCCTACGGAGTAAAACAAGGTGATAATATTACGATCAACTATAAAGCAACCAATATGGATCTTGCGGAAATGATCGGTGCTACACGGGAAAGCGTCAATCGGATGCTGAACACTATGCATAAATCGGACATTATCGATATTAAAGGAGGCACCATTACCATTAAAGATATGAAATATCTTCAGAGCACTTGCCGCTGTGAGCAATGCCCCGTTGAGATTTGCAGGGTGTAACTCGGAGCAAAATGGTGGGTAACGTAAGCGAGCAGCGTAGAAATACGTCTTATACACGTTATGCAGATGACAATAATTGTGAGGTGTGAAGTGCGAGAATTGTGTAGGCTACAAAGTTGGTGTACAATCATAAAACGTTGGTCAACAGGCATTTATAGAGAGAGCACCACACTGCGTATTAGGCAGTCAGTGCTCTATTTTTTTGCATATTGTCACACAGTGAGATAATCGGCGCTGTATAAGCAGATTCAAATTTTGATAGCGTTACTCGACAACCATTGCAATTTCTTCATATTTCTCGTCAAACGAAATGCGAAGCGATTTATTTTCCAAATACCATATATTATCCTCTTCGATAAAATAAATAATGCCATCGACTTCTTGGCTAATCCCCAAATTTCTTGGAGTATCTTTAATAACACCTAGAGATAGACCAGGATGAACGCTGCCACAGCCGCCTAAACGGACATAAATGCGTACCGCATCTCCATCTACTAATTCCATTTCTGATTTATACCAGCGTGCCGCCGTTTGCTCCACCACTAGTTTCATCGTCTGCCAGCTCCTTTATTCTGATCTGTAAACACACCTAGCCTTGTCCATGGACCTTTAGCCTAACCTGGTTGATTAACCGTGAACCTCTATATCAAACACCAGAATGTTGCAGCTTATCGTTTGATTTGTATGACTTCATTGCAGGGCTTCTCTACTTCATCATCACGAATTTACTGGGCACTGTCAACCTTTGCTTCAAAAGAACGATAGCAATCGGGAAACGTTTTGGCTGCAAAACATATTCGTCATGTTATCCGTTGGCATGAGCTGTTATCGCTGCTCTAACATCATTAATTGAAACTAAACGCGAAAATTTTGCACCATTTGAACCTGAGAGACTAGTTAGTTTCAAAAAGTAATGTTATCTCCATCATATGCTGCCTCCCTCATCATTTAGTTTCAATATGTGAATTTATTCCGCCTATATTTCGTAGATCACAACTGCATCCAACTCCACATTCGCATCCTCATCAACAATAATAGCTGTATCCCGTAAATATACGGAATACAGCTATTTATTGATCAATCTATCCACTCTGTTAACTATTGATGAAGCTACTCTTCCATAATCCCAGACCATAAGCCGTGCAGCAGCTCCTTCAGCAATAAGGATTGCTGCCATCTGTCGCTGATTTCCTGCTTGCGCCCACTGTACTCATCAACCGTGATCGCATATGGAGCGGGACCCAGCTCACATACAACCGGGAAGCTTTGACTATCGGCCGCTCTTGACAGCCAGTGCTTCATCCCTTGCTTCCACCAGCGTTTGTAATGCGGAACCATAGTATGCTCAGCTTGAGCTCCAATATCTACCTGCACCTGTTCGCCATTGGATACTCTCGCATGAATGCTTGCTGTATGGACAAGCACCTCTTGTAGAAGCTTCTCTGCTTCATCCGAAATGGTGTGCATTTCACCGGCGACCACAAAATGCGAGAAATCGATCGTTAACGGGAGGTCGCCAAGCTGCTGAACATAATCAACGGTGCGAATCAAATCTTGAGTAATGGTACCTCGATGCGTCTCGATAAATACTGGAATTTCATATTCAGCTGATAAATGGTTCAGATCACGCAGCAAATTTACGGCTGGCTTATCGATGAGAAAAGGGATCATCACCTGCGTATTAATAAAGTCGATCCCGCCGTACCCCTTAGCCTTCTGAAGATACTGTTCCATTTGGGCAGCCTCTGTGGGATAAGCGTTTACGCTAAATGCTAATCCGTTATCGTCCAGAAGCCTCCTCCACACTTCCTCATCCTCTGGTGAAGGGATAAATCCATTAATGCCATCGAAGCCTGCAATTGCAATCTGCCGTACTTTCTCCTCAACCGTCCATTCACGTCCATTCTCGCCTAGACCCGACATCCCCCACCAGGACATATGCACGGCGAGCTCGTTATTACGATTAATGCGGGTAGACGTTTTCGAATTCAACACCGCATGGTCCTCCGTCCGTATTATCCTCCAGCTCAATCGGCGTACCGTCAGCTCGATAGAGCGGCTTATAGAAATGCGATATTTTTGAAGCTGATTCATTCGCATAATGGCAAATAAATGCGCGGCGGAATTGATCCTTTGTCTTATTGCGATAAGAACCGTGAATCAGATTGCCATTAAAGAAAAGAACATCGCCTTTATCCATAATGGCCGGCACAACCTTCTCATCCTTAGGCGGCTTAACATAGTGTGTCGTAAAAGATTCATTAGAGTCGGCGAGGTCCGGACATACGATGTCATAATCATTCGTCTTCGGTACAATAAGCAGCCCGCCGTTCTCCTCGTTCGCAGCATCTACAGCTGTCCATGCTGCTATACAATTCCCAGGCTCAACCTGCAAATAGAAATTGTCCTGATGCAGCGCCTGACCTCGCGAGCCCGGCGGTTTATAATAGAACATGCTTTGCGCCGCCAATGCTTCTTCCTCATACAGGTCCGCCAGAATATCTAGAACAGGGGCGTGCAGCATATATTTTTTGGCTGTTTCATTAAATCGATGCGGATGCATGACTCTCGGATAACGCTTCAGCGGGTCAGTCTCTTCCAACTCCAGGCTAGGTTCGAAATAGCCCGGTATCGTCTGATGACTAATTTGCTCGAACGTTTCTTCGATTTCGGTTAACTGCTCTGTAGTAAATAAGCTTTTTACGATTAAATAGCCTTGCTCCTGGAACTGCTGCTTCTGCTCTTGCGACAATGCTCTTAATGAAATGCTCATGTCACTTCCTCCTTATGACACTTCCTTTATTGCTTTAAGTATAGAAGATAGAGGGGGGGAGATGAAGTAACAATCTTGCTTATTTGTCACACAATCCTGCTATGCGGCTAGTCATTCCATTAGAATTGCGGTATGCTTATTTCAACAAAAAATGGATGGAGGCCTGTACTTGGCTAGAGTAGATTCGCCTTCCGATTATTCTGGAGAAGACCGCGGCTTCGTCATCGCCGGCCACTTCAATGAGCCCGATACCTACACGCACAGCCGCCCTTCAGGAATGGAAGATTGGCTAATTACGTATACGATTGGCGGAGAGGGCTATTTCAAAACGCCAGAAAAGCAGCTGCTGTGCATGCCGGGGGACGTTACCTTGCTGCGTTCAGGAACACCGCATCAGTATGGCACATCGAAAGGAAAGGAGTGGCATTTCCTTTGGGCTCATTTCTCCGGTAATTGGATGCCGGCCAGCGTTCTCCCCGACCACCCGATATATAATCAGACGGTTGCTAATGACACTTCCAGAAAACGTATTTATCGCGCTTTTATGAGAATACTAATAGACTCCAGAGAACGAAACAGCTATTGGAATGAGCTTTGTCTCACCTCTCTTAACGAAGTACTCATTGTGCTGGCTCAAAGAAGACAGCAAAGACTCGATAGCCGCGTTGAGGAGACGCTTCACCGATTGTCACAGAGCATGCGCGAGCCTATCACAATAGACGAACTTGCCCGCTCCGTAGGCTTGTCCCCGTCGAGGCTATCCCATCTTTTCAAGGAAAGCACCGGACAATCTATTATTGATGCATTAAATGGCATGCGAATTCGTCAAGCTGCGCTTCTGCTTGAGCATACAGACCGGAGCTCGGCGGACATTGCCTACGATGTCGGCTTTATCAATTACAATCATTTTATTAATCAATTTCATAAATGGATGGAGATCAGTCCGAGTGGTTATAAGAAAAAAATGCGGCAAAAATCTTAATAATAGATCATGCGAGGTTTGTTATAATTGCAATCGTGGTATATGAATATATCGTATACATTTCACACGGTCTGTGTGCCATATAGGCATGCGATTTTCTCGAAAGGAGAAGCATTTGGATGGAGTTATTTATTGCAATTTTGATTCTCCTTGCTCTCATAGGCGTTTCAAATGTTATCAATCGTCAAATTCCTTTTGTTCCCGTTCCACTTATTCAGATTGCTCTCGGCGCAGCCGTAACGATCATCCCCTCAGGCATTCATCTGCAGCTGGAACCTGAAGTTTTTTTCCTGTTATTTATCGCTCCGCTTCTTTACAACGATGGCAAGCATACGCCCCGCAGTGAGTTGTGGCGGCTTCGCGCTCCTATTTTCCTGCTGGCTGTTGGTCTTGTGTTTACAACCGTATTTTTGCTTGGATATGCGATTCACTGGATGATCCCGTCTATCCCGCTTCCGGTTGCATTCGGACTTGCTGCTATTTTATCGCCAACCGATGCAGTAGCCGTTAGCGCATTGGCAGGAAGGATTCAGCTTCCGAGGAGTTTGATGCATTTGCTTGAAGGAGAAGCACTCATGAACGATGCTTCTGGACTTGTCGCCTTCAAATTTGCCGTTGCAGCTGCTGTGACCGGCGCCTTCTCTTTGCCAAAGGCAAGCGTTAGCTTCTTGATTATCGCGATTGGCGGTCTTGCTGTCGGTGCCATATTGGCTTCACTGGTAACGGGACTGCGCTTCATGCTGCGGCGTTCCGGTCTTGAAGACGAAACGATGCATATGCTCATACATATCCTAACTCCCTTCGCACTCTATATAACCGCAGAGGAATTAGGCGTATCCGGCATTCTAGCTGCGGTAGCCGGCGGCGTCATGCACGCGGTTGAGCGTGATCGCTCCTATAAAGCAATGCCGCGGACCCATGAGGTTTCCGACAATACGTGGTCTGTCATTATCTTCATCTTAAACGGACTCGTATTTGTAATTCTTGGCTTACAGATACCCGATGTTTTCAGTATTATTTGGATAAGTCCTGATTTTAATAATTTCAAGGTAATCTTTTATGCCTTGGTCATATTCTTGATGCTCATCCTGCTACGTTTTTTGTGGACCTTTGCCTTTTCAAAGGGCGGAAAAATATTTGGCGGAACTAAAAATGATAAGCAGCTTTCCTTCAAAATGCTTGCGATGACTTCATTATCCGGCGTTCGTGGAGCTGTAACGCTTGCAGGCGCATTCTCCATTCCACTCTTTATTGATAATGGAAGTCCTTTTCCAGAGCGTAGCCTTGTTATATTTCTCGCTACGGCCGTCATCTTGCTTTCGCTGCTTTCAGCAAGCATCCTGCTTCCCCTTTTAGCCAAAAAAGATGGAGGTCAAGATGCAGAGCTTGCAAAGAAAGAACGACAGGGTGAACTCAAAATGATGAGCGCAGCTATTCAAGCCATTCATTATGCAACGGATGAGAGCAATGAAGCGGAAGCCGCTGCAGCAATTGCTGATTATAATCGATGGATAAGGCAATCCCAGCCGAATGGGCATAAGCAAAGCAACATTCGCCTCAATAAGAAAGAGGTGGATTTGCGGATCGAGGCAATCGAAATTGAGCGTCTAACCACTCGCAAACTTCTGAAAAAAGGGGAAATAAGCAAGGAACAGGCTGCATTATTTCTCGGCAGCTTAGAGCAGCTAGAGCTTATTTTGTCTCGGCGTACGCATCTCTGGTACATCGTCCTGAAGTATATAGCTAGAGAATTGAGAGCTATTACATCCAAAGATCCTGCGAGAAATGCTACAAGCAAGCTATCCAAGCCTGATCGTGACGTGTTGAAAAAAATTAAATTGGAAACAAGCAATGCTGTCATCGAATCCTTCGAAAAGCTGCGAACCTCCCCGAACAAAAGAGATGTGGAGGTCATTATAAACCATTACCATATGATTAAAAATAGGCTGTCAAAGCCGTATTCAAGAGGGCAGGCCGAATTCAATGGGAAAGAAGAAGTGAAAAGAGATTTGCATTGGATAGCCATACAAGCAGAACGGGATGAAGTTCAAAGGCTGTATGAACGCGGGGAAATTACACGTGATATTGCGAATGAGCTGAGACGGATTACTCGCGATAGAGAGGCTTATATTCTTGAGCAAGAATAAGTTTAGCATAAATGGGGCAGATCCTACAGTAGATCATCTACTGAAGTATCTGCCCTTTTTGTTTAACACACTGATTCACTTAGGGTTCAAAACCGCTGGCATCCATTTCGGTCCTGATTTCTTCCGGCAATTTTCGCGATGCATTAGGCACTTCCCGCGGTTTATCATCAATCACATCCGATGAATAGATAACAATGCTCATTTGACCGCCGCCAGCAAAGGCTCTAATGAGGATCGGCTGATTGTATTTATTTTGGAATACGAAATCAGGGCCGTACCAGCTCACCGTTGCGTCGCGGCCGGGCGGCACGTAGGGCACATTCTTGCTATGGGAATAACGCTGTATAATTTGCAAGCCAGCGCGGTCTATAGCATTAAATAAGGTGGATGAGGTTTGACAAATGCCCCCGCCAATATCCTCCGACACCTCCCCTCTAACGATAACGGGAGCACGAAGATAGCCTTTCTCCTTCGTTCGTTTCCCTACAACGCCATTAAAGGAGAATGTCTCGCCAGGAAACACGACATAATTATTGATCGCTTTAGCCGAAAGCGAAATATTATAAGAGCGGTTTTTATTATTGGAATTAAAATATGTAGTATACTGACCAATCCTTTTCCCTTGTAGGGAGGACATAAGCTCGCTGTCCACCTTCGGATATACCTTCATTAAGGGAGCTTCCAAATTTAATGGCGCACCTTCATAAATAAAGCTATGAAACTGCACCTGAAATGCTCTGCGGTCAAGCTTACTGCCTGCTATCTCCGGAATGATTCTGCCGCCGCCATCTAGCGAAGCATTAATAGGCTCCCGTCGCACACGCTTTTCAATTATCCCCATCAATTTATTCAGCTTGCCCTCATTTACAATCGGCACTCCGGGCAGCGGCTCCATATAGTCAAACCGGTTTACTTCCTCAATGGTTTGACCATCCAGCTCAATCTTTACATATTGAGGTAATTCAGCATGCTGAAAAAGAAATAAAATGGCTAAAAGAACATGCAGTCCCATATACAATCATCTCCTCCATTTTGTATCTAGAGTAGTATGAGTTTAATTTGATTAGGACATGCACGATAAACAGCTCACATATTTTTAGATGTATTTGCTGAAAATACGATTATACAAAGATTATAGCAATGTGATATGGATGGAGGAAAATGAGGTGAACAATCATATAAAGTATATCCTGTCTATTGGGACTGCTGTTCTGCTGCTCATACTACTTGCGATGCCGATAGGTGTAGAGGCTGCGGAAAAAAACAAAAAAGCCGCGCTGACGATTACAGTCCGTTCGAGCCCAAATTCCACTTATATGAGTGAGCTCGATATCGAAAGCAAAGAAATGTATCAAGCTTTACAAAATGCAAAGCTGGAGACTGCTGCAGAAGGTTCATTCTTTCCAGATATCGAAATCAGCTTGCGCAATGGACATTCTAAAACACAGCTTCGATTAGAGCGGATAGGAAGTCTATGGGACGAATCCGAACATAAACGAATTATTTTACCGAAAGCAGGCTCAGACAAACTGCTTCATTTAGCAGAAGCGCTCCGTACTCACCATTATGGTGAAAGGATTCCTTGGGAAGAGGCCAAGCTCATCTTACCTAATAAAAGCATATTTACCGTTACCGATTTAGAAAGCGGACTTACTTTTCATGTTCAGAGACGCGCAGGAAGAGACCACGCCGACGTACAGCCCGTAACGAAAGAAGACACTCGAATAATGAAACAAATCTATCAAGATCATTGGAGCTGGAAGCGCAAAGCCGTACTTGTTCATTCCGATCAGCATTGGATCGCTGCATCGATGAATGGCATGCCCCATGGAGGCGATGGAATACCGGAGAACAATTTCTCTGGACACTTCTGCATTCACTTTCACCTGAGCAGCACGCATAAATCGAATGAGCCAGATATCACCCATCAGGTTATGGTAAACAAAGCAGCCGGCAACCTGACAGCTTATTTCGACTCTGCCGCACCTCATGTATTAGCTAAAACTTTTATCGAAGTAATGAATCATCAGGATAAGGATCTGCTTAAGCAGCTATCAACAGGACTTCCCGAACAAAAACTCGCTTATTTCGTTCAACAATTAGAGTCACTTCGCTCAATTCGCGTGCAAAAGCAGGCTAAGCCTAAGAACAGCAGCATGAACAGCAATAGCGAAATAACGGACAGCTTGACTGCTGAGATTAAGTTGCCTATTACAATCGAGAGCAAAAACCATTCTCCGCAAAGCATGCATTACCAGTTTCTATTCAAACGGGAATCCACACAATCACCTTGGCGGTTTCAGGATATTCAGTACTGAATATCCTCTTTCCGCTTAAGCCTTGTGCATCTAATTGGAAGACATGCTATAATTATGTTTGCATTTACTAGAGGTTAATCGGATCCTTACTGGAGGCCAGAAAGAGAGTAAATGAGAAGTTCAGGAGGGAGTCTTTAGCATGTTCGAAAAACGATTGAAGCAGCTGCGAAAAAAAAGAAAACTGACCATGCAGGAGGTTGCTGATTACTTAGGGGTTGCAAAAAGTACATATGCGGGTTATGAATCCGGTTATCGTCAGCCCACGCTGGAATCGATCCAAACGATAGCAAGAAAGCTGCATACATCGGCCGATTATCTTCTAGGCCTTACTGATTATCCAGAACCGCCTGCAGAATTAAATCATAATGCTAAACAATATTTAAATTATGAGCAGCTGCACTGGGACGGGGTTCCTTTGGAAAAGGACGATCTCGATTTGATTCGGCATTTGCTCGAACGCGTGCTCCGAGACCGTACTTTGCCAAAGAAAGAATAATAGAAATTACAGTAGCTTCATCAGCTTCGCTTCAAACTCACCCTTTAACTTCTCCATCAATGCGCCGTATGCTTGCTGCCACTCTTTTATGACCTCTGGCGAGACGGAAGCTTTGTCCGCTCTTACCGTTATTTCTTGAAACTTGTTATCACAAGCGGACCCTACATCCGCCAATTGCTTTGCCACCTTGTCATTAAACGCCAGAAGGGCATATGGATCTGTCTTATCAAGCTGCGCCATGCTTTCTTCTGCATTTACTAATACCTCATTCATATCCTGTGTGCACGACGCTTGCAGCTCTATGATTTCTTGTTCATACTGCCCGGTTTGAACGACAGGCGGTGGTGTTACCGCTGTGCCTGGCTTCTCGGTCGTCGATGGGAGCTCAGCTTCTGGCTTGCTGCCTGGTTTTGTATTCGGTTTGACCGTGCTGGTAGGCTTCGTTGCCTGAGCATTGCCGTTATTATTATTTTTATCCGGTGCGGCTGGTTTTGTATTCGTCGGCAAATTCGACTTTTCCTCGTCAATGACCGGCGTTTCAGTTCCTGCCTCAGCCTGTGTCTCAGGAGTGGCCGCTATCTCGTCAGTTGCTGACGGCTCAGCTTCTCCTTCAGGAGCCAAGCCCTTCTCTTCGGAGTCCGCGGACCCTACTCCTTCCTCTGATACCAACACCTGTTCTCCGCCGTCTGCATGAACGAGCAGCTTTTGCTCTGAAGATTCCTTCCAATGCAGTCCGCCCCATGTAAGCAGCAAAACTAATGTTATGGAGGCCAATATCACATTTATAGCATCCGGCTTCTGTAAGCGGCGTCGCCTTTTTTTGCGTTTATGTTGTTTATCCATCTTAGCTTGATACCACCTTCTGATCATTGAAATAGGCCAGCCTTTGTTCTCCCAGAAAGAGAAGCAAAGGCTGGCTGCTGCTTAGAAACGCATTAAATCTTTAATTATAAGAGCTATCACTTTATTAACCTTATTCCTTGTTTCATTAATCGCTTTATTCTTGACGCCTTTTGATGCGTTCACTTTATTAATCTCAGTGGCCGTTTCATTGCCAGCCACTATGGCGTCCATAATTAATCCTAGTTTCTGCGTATCGTTTTTGGCTTCTTTTAGCCTTTTGGTTATATCGGCTATCTTGACATCAAGCGCCTTCATTACATTATTTATCGCAGTCTCTGGATCAATGACTCCACCATTATCTCTTACAAGAGTTATCTCTTGCTGGAATATAATCTGTCCCGAGCCTCCAAATGCATTAGGCAATGTCGCTTTGATAACAACAGTACCTTGGTTCACCTTCTTGGATAAGGTTACCTTGCCTCGCGGCGTTACTGTGATGTTCTTGTTTTCAGTTACATTATCCCAGCTCAAGCTGGTGGAAGGAATTTCTTTGCCTAGAAGCATCAGCCCATATTCGAGCTCGCCCCCGTTATCGGAAATTTTCACCGTTGGCACGACTGAGGCACGTACATAAGCTGCATTCCATACGTTTTTCGCTTTTTCTTCATACTTCAGCTTGGACTTGAATTTCTGAATGACCGATTGCACATCTGTCGATTTGACGCCTAAATTAAACAGTACCTCGCTTAGCACATAGCTTTCTTTTTGAGCCAATACGGCAGTCCATGCATTGTTTTGGACGGTATTCAAGTTGTCCTTGCTGCGAAGCAGCTTAGCAAAATCCTGCTCCTTCATGCCTACCACCGTATCGCGAACAGCTCCTTCTATTCCTCCGAGCTCTTTGCCGTCTCCGAACATCAGAATCAATATATCGTCAATCGTAAGATTGGCAGTACCACCGGCATCTGCAAGCACCTTCAGCGTAGCTTGGAAATCCTTATTTCCGCGCATGGCTTCCAGCTCTGCCGCTGTCGGTGCATATTGGAATGAACTGATGGCTTTGATAATTTCAAAGAAACCCTTCTTCAACTGCATTTGGTCAACGGACTTCGGAAGATTAGGAGCAATCTTGTTCCAAACTTGATCGATCCAAGCATGATCCTTAGCAGCATTAAGCCCAGCTATTTCATTCTTGAGATTCCTTACATCCTTAACATTCGCTGAACCGCCTGCCTCAAGCGCTGCATATACCTTCGCCATCCGCTCAAGGAATGGCTCAGCAGGGAAGAACGCTCCTTCACTTTCCTTTGCAGTCAACGTCACTTCCTTCTGAAAAATGACTTTAGCTGATCCGCCGTAAGGGTTTACCAGCTTGGCTTGAATAACTGCTGATGCATTCATTACTTTTTTGGCAAGAGTAACTGTACCGTTCGGCAGCACCGTTACGTCCGCGCTTCCTGACACTTTGCTCCACACAAGCACGGGCGCAGGAACATCTATTCCAATCACCTTCAAGCTGTACTCATGCTGGCGCCCATCATTGCTTACCTTTACCGACTCGGATGACTCAGAACGCATATACGCAATCGTCATCGCATTAATGGCCGGCTCCGCTTTTTTCAGCTTAAGCTGGAAGTTCACAACCGTCGCCATCACATCCTGAGGGGTAATGCCCAGTCCACTCATAACGGAGCTTAGCTTATAGGCTTCGGTTTCACCTAGCAGCTGGCCCATAGCTTGAAATAGAAGCGCTGTGATTTCCTGGTTATTCCCAAGCAAGCGCATGAGCTCCGTTGGCGGCAGGCTTGCCAGCTTGTCCCTAACGGTCCCTTCTATACCTTTAAGTGACTTAAAGTCTCCAAACATAAATAGGAGAAAGTCGTCCATCACTAAGTTGGAATCTCCGCCAGCAGCCGCAATCGCTTTCAGCGTTGCCCGGAATTCAGCATTTGTTCGTATCGCTTCCAGCCCCGATGCATCTGGGTCATACTGGATGGAGCCTACCGCTTTGATTATTTCGAACAAGCTTGTCTTCAGCTTCGCCTTATCCGCAGACGCAGGAAGCTTCAGGGCGATCTTATTCCAAAGCGGTGCAATTAACGCTTGATCCTTAACGGAATCTAGTCCGGCTATCTCATCCCGCAAGTTTCTAACATCCTGCATGTCAGCCGGGTCGCCCGCTGCAAGTGCAGCATATAGCTTATTCATGCGTGCCAGAAATAGTTCAGAAGGGAATTTGCCCTCTTCCACTTCCTCGCCTGCTCCGGTTAACGTTACTTCTTTCTGAAAAATAACCTTTGCTGATCCGCCATACGGATTCATAAGCTTAGCTTGAATAACCGCCGAAGCTTTAGCCGTGCCAGCAGGAATGCTCACTGTACCGTTCGGTAATACGCTTACCTCAGAGCTTCCAGAAGCTTTGCTCCAGATCAACACCGCAGAAGGAACATCCACGCCAAATACTTTTAAACTATAATTATGAACTCGCCCATCTTCGCTAATCTTCACTGATTCCTGCGAGGTAGAGCGCATATAGGCTACAGTCATTGCATTAATAGCCGGTTCAGACTGTTTCAGCTTCATTTGGAAATTAAGGACCGTCGCCTTGACATCGAGAGGCGATATGCCAAGCTTATTCAGAATCGAGCTAAACTTGTAATCCTCCGTCTTTCCGAGCAGCTGCTCCATGGATTGAAGCAATACAGTCATGATCCCTTGCTTATTTCCGAGCAGCGCCATCAGCTCTATTGAGGACTTCTTAGATAGCTGGTCGCGTATGGTTCCCTCAACGCCTTTAAGGCTGCCGCCGTCACCAAACAGAAATATAAGAAAATCATCTATAGTAATGTTAGGATCGCCACTGGCAGCTGCGATAGTCTTCAACGTTGAACGGAACTCAGGATTGGTGCGAATCGCTTCAAGGTTCGAAGCTCCAGGGTCATATTGGAATGAGCCGACAGCCTTAACGATTCGGAATAAGCTAGCCTTGAGCTCGCCTTGATCGACGGATTCTGGAAGCTTGGCGCTAATTTTAATCCATATGGGATCAAGCAGCTTCTGTCCTTCTTTCTCGTCGAGCGCCGCGATTTCATCGCGCAGCTTCCTTACCTCCTCCACATCAACTGGGTCGCCCGCTGCAAGCGCAGCATGCAGCTTATTAAGCTGCTCCAGAAAAGCTTTTGAAGGCAGCTCCGCTTGAGCCGCATTCACCACGTCAACAAATCCAAGCTTCTCCGCCAGCCCTTTCTGGCTAAGCGGAAAACCGCCAATTGATGTAGCAAGCATGGAAACCGCTATTGCGGTCATCGTTACTTTTTTTCTAATCGTCATCACATTCACCTCTACTTATTATTTTTGAATTAAAATAGAAGAACGGGCATTTGCTGCTTTACGCCTTGATTAAGACTAGGACGGCCAACCGAATAATAAATGAAATCAGTTCCTAGCAAATTTTCTTCTTTAAACACATTTCGTCCATCTATAAGAATCGGCTGCTTCATAATCGCTTGAAGCTGTCCGAGGTCAACTGTCGTAAATTCATCCCATTCAGTCAACAGACAGAGCGCATCAGCGCCTTTTGCCGTTTCGAGCGCCTGATCACACCACTCCACATTCTCAATGTTGTAAATGGTACGAAAGTTGGACATGGCGATCGGATCATACGCTTTTACCTTTACGCCGTTTTCGACCAAATGCCGAATAATTTCCACTGCTGGCGAGTCGCGAACATCATCGGTATTCGGCTTAAACGCCAAACCCCAGACTGCTATCGTTTTTCCTCGCAGCTCACCGCTAAATATCGTCTCCAGCTTCCGAATGACACTCCAGCGCTGATCCTGATTGACTTCCACAACAGAGCGCAGCAGCTTGAATTCATAATCAACATGGCCCGCAATTTGGATCAGAGCACTAGTATCCTTCGGAAAGCAAGAGCCGCCATATCCTATTCCCGCTTTCAGAAAGGAAGGACCGATCCGTCTGTCATAACCCATTCCTTCCGCTACCTGCGTCACATCCGCGCCAACTTTCTCGCAAATATTGGCGATCTCATTAATAAATGAGATTTTGGTTGCTAGAAACGCATTGGATGCGTATTTAATCATCTCTGCGCTCCGAATATCCGTCACAACAATATGTTTGGTTAACGGCTCATGCAGCAGCATCATCGTGTCAGCCGCACTTTGGCAGTTAGCGCCTATGATGATTCGGTCAGGATGCAGCGTATCTTCAATCGCTGAGCCCTCTCTCAGAAACTCTGGCAGCGAAATGCTGTCGAAGCGCTCTTTAGTATGAGATTTGATCAAGATCGCCAGTCGCTCATTGGTACCAACCGGGACCGTGCTTTTTACCGCAATAATTTTGTAGCCGTTCATCGCTTCCGCGATTTCAATTGCAGCCTGATTAATATAAGCGAGATTCGCCTCGCCGCTTGGCAGCGGAGGTGTTCCGACAGCCAATATAATAATATCGGACCTGCGAATCGCTTCGGGCAAATCAGTAGTGAAAGATAACCTTCCTGCCTCCCGGCTCGCCGTGGCAAGCTCCTTAAGGCCCGGCTCATAAATCGGAATGCCGCCTGCATTCAACATATCAATCTTATCGGCATCCTTATCCACGCATATAACATGGTTACCAAGCTCCGCATAACAGACGCCAGATACAAGTCCAACATAGCCCGTTCCGATAACCGTAATATTCATCTTCCCCGCTCCTTCCTTGCATTTCCCGTCATTATGCAGAACATATTTCCAAAATTTCATCCCATTTGAAAGCAAGCCTTACAATATCCTCTTCAATAAGCTCCGTGCCTGTCTGCACTTCGATGATATCCATATCCGTTTCTGCGCGCAGGCTATGTTTGCTGTCTTTCGTAATTACTAGAACATCGCCGGCTTTTACTTCAAATCGTCTACCGTTAAGCACCATCTCCCCATGACCGCTAACGACTGTCCATACCTCGTTTCTAAGCTGATGGTATTGGTAGCTTAGATTTTGGCCTGATGTGATGCAAATTCGTTTCGTCAGCACTTCATTGCCATCTGGATATTTCAAATAATCAAGCACTCTATAGCGTCCCCAGCGCCGCTCCTCATACATAGGACGCTGATCGGAATGCTTCATTATCTCTTTAATAAGCGGACTGGATGATTTGTCTGATACCAATATGCCGTCAGGACTAGCTGCGACAATAACATTCGATAGATTCAGCAGTGTAATCGGTATATCCAACTCATTGATCACATGGGTATTGTTCGAGCTATTGCAGATGATTCCTTTGCCAATCAAAGGCGTTTCTATTTCCTCGGTCAGCGTGTTCCACGTCCCGAGATCCTTCCAGTCTCCTTCATAAGACAGCGCTACAATATGATTGGACTTCTCCACAATCTCGTAATCAAAGCTGTTCTTCGGGAGCCTGCCATACTGCTTGAGCATCTCGTCATACTGAATCGGATACTCATTTGCTATCAATATATTAATTAGAAAATCAAGCTTAAATGCGAATACGCCGCAGTTCCAAAGCGCAGCCTGCTCGATCATCGCCGCTGCTTCCTCTTCTCGCGGCTTTTCTCTAAAGCTGTGCACGCCTACGAAATTCTGATCCGCATGGGCATTGATGTCTGGTACGATATATCCATATTTCTCAGAAGGATAGCTCGGCTTTACGCCCATTAGAGCAAGATCCGCTCCCGATTCATTTAATACGCGGTCAAGCTCCTTCGTCTTATGAAAAAACGATTCATCCACATAGGGATCGACCGGCATGACCACAACGGTTTCATTCAAGCTAACGCCTTGAACGGAATATAAATAGGCAGCCGCCAGTGCTATGGCTGGAAAGGTATCTCTTCTTTCTGGTTCAACGATGACTTCGATCTCGCTTCCAAGCTGGCTGTGAATCATTTCCACCTGCGGCTTGCTGGTTGCGATATAAGCATGCTCGCGCAGCCCAGCATTCGAAATTTGTCCCCATACGCGCTGAACCATCGATTCCCGTTCTCCGTCAGCATTTTTCAGCACCTTCAAAAATTGCTTGGACCGCGACTCATTGGATAACGGCCATAATCGTTTGCCTGATCCGCCTGAAAGAAGCACTATTTTCATCGTGATACCTCCTAAAAGTTTTGTTGAGCTGACCGTCCTGTTTAAACTACGAAACAAAAGCTTTCTTCGTAAGCCAATGCTTAAGGTTTTGTGGACTAAACTACCTGTGAATCATCGTTTTTTACAACCAATTGAGCTGATTTAATACCGCTCGTCCATGTATTGTAGTAATTGGAATTTTTGCCGTATGAGTTATCCAACAGCGTATTAGGCTTGTCCATCAAGCAGGATAATATATGTCCATGCAGTCTTGAGGTTTGTACATTTCGATAACCGCTGAAGCGCTTGACTGCCTTATCCACGAGATAATCGGTGTATTTGCCCCAGATCGTATGCATGGGCAGCGGGCCGCTCCCTTTAGACATCATTCTGACGATCATATTTATTGACTTTTTCTCCACTCGGTTATAAAGGGAGGTCCAGTCCAAATAATCACCGCGGCCCGACATTTCAAGCTGCTCCTGCTCTTTCGTCTTCTCGATGTCTGTACGGAAGAAGCATAGGAGCTCCTTGCCGGGACTGCTTTTGGGCAAAATCGGCCATAGCTGATGCGCCATATCAGGTGATAAATAGATGCTGCAGCTATGAAACTTCTGAGCTGCCATTTGATAGGAAAGGGTGTCTCTTACATAGAGATGGACATCGTTATGCCTATTGAAAACATGAGCAGTTCGATCGAATTCCGACTCTTTATCGTAGAAGATCGTTTGCGGCAAAATAACAATTCGGTTGTTAGGGTAGCTCGCAATAATCTTCTCGCGCAGCTTCTGATGCGCAGGATACAAATCTCCGAAATTTCCGCCGCCATGCAGTACAATGATCTGATCCCTCGGAATCAACAGCGAATCAGGGAAGTCAAGGACGCTGTAGCGTGCTTGCACTGAAATATTGTAGTCCTTAAAAAAAGCTTCCGTGCCTTTCATGATCAGCAAATCTCCACCGTTGCTATGAACGGGATAATCGATATAGTAGATGCTGGAGCCCTGCGGAATAACATTCAAAATTTGGCGCAGCTGTCCTTTCAATTCGTCCATAGGGTGAACATTCGGTTCAATTGGCATTTCATTGCGCTCCTTTATGCTTGATCTTGTCTTTCAAACGATCGAATAAAAATTGAAAATCCTTCTTGTCGAACAACATGCCTCGCAGCCCCACCTTGAAAACAATCCGCATCGATGCCATCGTTACCGCCAAGCGGATGATTGCCCCTATTAATAGGGCAAGCGCAATTCCATTTAGCCCGTAAAGCGGAGTAAATACGAAAAACAATCCGATAGTGGCCGCCAAGGCGATGAGCTGCCTGATCAATACAAGCCCAGGACGCCCCATAGCATTAAAGGAGGATGCTAGAATCCATGAGCCCCCGCCAAGAATGCATTCAATGGAGAGAAGATAGAACGCTCCGCTTGCTTCAAGGAATGGCGCCCCGAACAGAATACCCATCAAGAATTGGCCGATAAACATGCAAGGTATGACGACGATTGTCATGAGCAGCATGGACAGCCGGAATGCTCGGCCGACGGTTGCAATAATGGTTTGTTTATCCATACCTGTGACCTTCGGAAAAATAACACTCGTAATAGCGTTCTGCACCACATTGAATATGCGGGACAGCGCATAGACAACGGTGTATAATCCTAGGTCTCTTGCAGTCAGCATGGAAAGAATGATGATTTTATCGAATTGGGTGTACATGGTGCCAAGCAGCTCGACCCCGAATACTTTGCTTCCATAGCCGAACAACGCTTTTGCCGCCAGCCGATTTCCAAGTCCTCGCAGCCAATTGATGCGCAGTGCATCCCTTATGCTGTAGATGGACCATGCGATCATGACCGCGCTTGTTACTAGAAACACAAGTGAAGCATAATGCAGGCTTAAGCTGCCGATCGCCCAAAGCGCAATAAGTCCAATCAGATTGCAGAGCGGAACAGACAAGCGCAGCCCATTGTATACGGTAAATTTGCCAGTACTCTGAGCAAGTGCGGATATTAAATTTATGGCCAGCAATATAGGAAGCATGAGCACCGTATACCATCTCGCGGTTTGAATAACGGCTGCGGGATAGCTGCTCAGCCATGAAGGCAGCCAAATCCATGCGATTACCCCGACGATTATGCTGACTGGAATTTGAAACAGAAATCCAGCCCTTACGAAATCTGCTCCGTTTCCTTTATTTTGTTTGATATTGTAAATTAGCGAGGTTGGCAGCCCGAACCCTACGAGTCCCGCCAGCAGCGTGGGCCAGAAAAGAATAGCTGAGAATTCTCCTTTGCCGACAACTCCGAACATGCGAGCCGTCACAATGGAGGTCAACGTGCTGATGACCATAACCAAAAGGTTAGTTGCGCTAGTCTTGAATATCGTCTGGACGAGTCCGTTTCCCCTCCATACTTTATGAATGGCGAGCTGTGACATCCTTCTCGTCAACCCCTACTGTTATATCGCAGGATGCCGACAAGCGATCCATTGCGGTAACATATGTTAACAATCTGTCTAATGAATTTCTTGAAATGAAAAATAGAAATGAGTGCTGATCCTAAAGCCTGCATCAGACGAATACTATGCTTTAAGACAGCTAATGCGCTTCTATCCTGCCGTTTTACCGCATCGCTTACACCCTGCCAAAAGATTCGTTTCAGAAACCATTTCTTAGTGGTGCGTTCTTTTGCTATTTTGTGCTGAACAGAAGCAAACGGCGTGTAGTACACCTTATAATCCTTGCGAAGCCTCGCAATCAGCTCACTCTCCTCGCTCGACAGCAGATTGTTGCCGACTCGACCCAAATCCTCGCGAAAAGGGGCTATTTGGCGGAATAGACTTGCTCTGAAAGCGACATTCGCACCGTATGGAATGGACGGTGCAGGCATTTCCTCCACTCCGCTTGAATAATCAAGTATCGTGAATACCGAGCGATGCTCTTCTGGAATCCACTTCGGTTCCTGTGCTTCCCATATCGGATCAATCTTGCCGCCAACGCAGCCAATCAGCGGATCGCTTTCGAACACATTCACAATGTGCCGCACCCAGTGGCGTGAAGCAAGCGCATCATCATCGAGAAAAAGTATGTATTCGCCCCTTGCCTCCCGTATCGCCCTGTTCCGGGCAACTGATAGTCCAAGCTTATTCTCCAACAGATAGCGAATCCTTGAACCATGAACCTTAGCTAGCTTAAGCACCACCTCAGCCGTATGATCCGTAGACCGGTTATCAATAACGACAATCTCGATCTTTTCTTTATCAAAGCTTTGAGCAAGGACGCTTTCAATCGCCTCTCCTGTATCCTTGGCTCGGTTATGGGTGCAGATGGCCACCGTTACTTTCATCCTTTATCCCCATCCTTGATACACTTTTTTTATTTTTAGCGCGATTGCGCTCCAATCGAGATCCTTCAGCACTTCATCATAATTTGGCGCTGCTTGCTGTCTCTTCACATGAAGGGCAGCTTTCAGCGCATTTTCCAATCCGTTATCATGATGCGGATCGTAGCGGACAACCATATCCTCCGTGAAATATTCATTTATGAAATCATTGTCCGGCATTACGATCAGCTTCTTAAAGGAAAGCCCCAGTATAGCGGAGCCCGAAGTTGTAATTTCTTTGTAAGGCATGACCATGACATCGACGGCGCTGATCAGGTCCGCAACCTCTTCATTGGGAATAAAGCGCATATCCAGAATGATATTTTCGGTATCCTCTACACGTTTCAGATAAGACTCCATTGCTTGATCCGCTTTTCCCGCTATAATCAAATAATCATTTGGAGTTTTCACTGCATTGAACGCTTCGATCAAATCCTCAACACCTTTGTAGGCTTTAATGGCGCCAAGGAATAAGTAGGCATGCGCATCGGCGCTAATGCGGTAACGCTGTCTGAAATCTATTCCGCTTGGCTTGTAAACACCCAAATAATGACCATGCTTCACTACGAACAGCTTGCCCTCCGGAACGTTGAATTCCGACATAACCTTCCGTTTTATCGACTCGGATGCAACGATCAGCTTACTGCAAAATTTGCAGATTAACGTTCGCATGAAACGCTCCAGCTTCGGGTATTTCACCTGATGCGGATAAAGATTATGAATAGTCCATACGAGTTGAACGTTGCGAAGCTTTAAATAAAGCATGGTCATTATAAATAAGAATGATTTCACGATAAACAGCAGCGGATTGCGATTCTGATAGGCATGGTGCATCCAGTGTATGTGGACAATATCTCCCGGCTTCGTTCGACCGACGCCGAGCAGCAGCTTGCCGTGCTTCAAATCCACAATGTCCATACCAGCGCCATTCAGCGAATCGGACAATAAATCATTGTAAAAATTGAGTTCGCTCGATTTCGGCCACATCCATACTTTCATCAATTGCTCTCCCTACCCTTGCTTCAATAAATTCCACTCTATGCACCTTAAGGTCAGGCCTTCTCTTTAGTTGTATCTGCGGATCCAATCGGTCGGCACCTCAATCTCGCGGATGACCTTGGCCGGCGTTCCTCCAGCCAGTACATTCGCGGGAATATCCCGCGTCACGACGCTTCCGGAGGCAATTACAGTATTTCTGCCGATTGTTACGCCTGGAAGTATAACGACGCCTCTGCCAATCCAGACATTATCCGCAATTTCTATCGCTTTGCTTGACGACTTATCCTGAATATCTACAGGGTGGAAATTGGTATCAATCATATTTACCATTGGGCCAATGATCGTATTGCTGCCAATACGAATGGACATCGTACAGCCGATATCTAAGCCGTAATTAAAAAACACATTGTCTCCAACCCACAGCTTGGCTCCTTTATTGACGGAAATAGAAGACGGAAATGGTTTCGCGTGAAAGGAAATGTTCCGTCCCACCACAAACTCGCCTTTGTTCTTCACGGTCAGCTTCCCGGAAATCCGGCCAAACCGGCCGGCCGAGCTTGTCTTGATCGGCAAAACAACCGCGCCTTTCAGCACAGCAAGCAGCTTGCCGAAGCTCAATTGATTGTATGAAATACTCATATTATCCCGCCGCTTCCGACTTCAATTTCTGCGCCAACAATAAATGGTAAGTAGATTCTACCTTGCGTGCGATCGTGCTCATATTAAAGTCGCTCATCACGCTTCTGTAGCCTTCATTCGAAAGCTCCTGATGATCAACAGCTTTGTCATACACCAATCTGATGGTTTGATAAAGCTCTTCAACATCTCCGTCCTTCACAATAAAGCCGCCTCTTGTCTGATGAATGATTTCCGGCGCTCCGCCGGAATCTGACACAATAACTGGCGTATGAACGAGCATCGATTCAATAATGACTCTGCCAAACGGTTCGTTTAACGAGAAATTAATCGTAAGGTCGCATTCCTTCATCACTTCAAGCGGTTTTTTGCTATAACCGTAGAAAATAACGTTCTGCTCCAAGCCGTAATCGATAACCTTCTGGATCATTTCGTTGAAATAGCCTTGCGAGCCGTCAACCGATGCGTCTCCTACAATTAAGAGCTTCCAATTGTATTTATGGTTATCAGCTAGTTTCTTGACGGCCTCGATTACGAGATGGTATCTTTTCCACTCTACAATTCTTCCAAACGTCCCGATAACAAGCGTGTCATCCTCCATAAAGCTTCGGCTCTTCAGAGTCAAAGACAATTCCGGATCAACGCCGTTATAAATAATTGTCTTATTGCTGCCCTGGATCGAATTCGCTACAAAGTGCGAGATACAAATGACTTGATCGAAAAACTTTGGAAGCACTTGATTGAACATCCGCAAATGCGTGTAATCCCGGTGGTGCCAGACCAGCTTGCATGAAGTTAGAAACTTTAGCGGAGCCGTGTACCAAGGTGCTCTCCAGCCATTGGCATGGATAATATCGATCTGATTTCTTTTCACGAAAGCCTTCATCCGAAATATGGTTTGCAAATAGCCCATACCGAATTTTTTCTTAATGCTATGAAGACTCAGCGGAAAATGACGGTATTCGGTTCTGATTTCATCCAAATATTCCGCATGGCCGGGACTGAGCAAAAATATTCGATATTTGGATGTATCCAAGTAATTGATTAAATGAATAAGACTTTGCTCCGCGCCGCCTTTCTTATCCGCATGTGTGACAAACATGACATTAATTTTGACCTTATCCATTCACAGCACCTGCTTCACTTTATAACTAGCGTTCAACGAATGAATGAATCCATTCAGTACTTCTTTATGGTTGTAATGCTTGCGCAGGAAGCTTTGCGACGCATCCAGCAGCTTTTTGGCCTTATCCGGGTTGTCGAACAGCTCTTTGATTTTGGCGTAAAACTGCTCCGGCTTGTCTGCAATCATAATGTGCTCATTATCCACTAAGCCAGTACCCTCATAGCCGATTGAAGTCGAGATGACGGGCAGTCCATTCTGAATCGCTTCAATCGTCTTCAGCTTAACGCCGGCACCGTTTTGCATCGGATTAACGAATAAATAACCGCTATTGTATATGTCATCCAAGCTTTTCGGAGTATCATGTACGACCACGCGGGTCAAATTATAAGGCTCCAGCCAGCTAAGACTTTGCTTTCTGCTGTTGCCTGCGATGATGAATTGGTAATCCTGCTCCTTCAGCATCAACGGATGAATATGCTCCAAATACCACTGGATCGCTTCTCGGTTATTCGGCATAAACAGTGATCCGATAAACACGACCTTCTTACTTTTGAAAGCATTCATTCTGAACCTTTCATTCGTAACCGGAGGCGGCAGGAAAAGGCTTTTGACAGAAGGATTAAGCTTATGGAAGCTGTCAAACTCCTTGCTGGAAATAAACAAATATTTGTCGACCTTCTCCAGCATCTTCTTCTGCAATACAGTGAACTTGCTGCTCTCCATGTGATAGTACATTTTGTGGATTATATTTTTGGTGCTTCTGGCAAGCGCTTTGAAGTATACCGCCTCATCGTTATGAACCCGCAAAATAACCGTTTCATGCTTGATTTTCGGATTAGAGAGGATGGGATACACATAATCGCCCTCCAGCAGCACGTAATCATAATCCCCTTCCAGCTCAACGTTCCGCAGCTCGCTTCGGGACTGCACCTGCATCGGGATGGCATGAAGCAGATCCGCCAGCTTGCTTCTACGGCTGCAAAGCCTAATATCTTCTACATAGACGTACGCGGCTTCCATATCTTCATTAGAAGGCATTTGCTTGCCGCAAACGACGAGATGGATCTTCCAGCCCAGCTCAGCCAGAACTTTAATTCTTCCCCATGTATCGACCCTTCCGCCATGGTCGGCTGGAAAAGGAAAATCACTGCAAACAACTAGTATTTTCATTTGGCCACCCTCGACGTATTGGATTGATTGAAATCGTTATTGCCTAGAAATAAGCTAATAAAGGCGAATAACAGCCACACTTCATATTTAATTTCAAGCGTAACTAAGAGCAGAGAGAAAAGAATGAACATAAGGGCTAGAAATATGATTGAGTTCGATTTAGCCTTTATAATCAGATTTTTGGCCATCATGTAGAAGAACACGAAGGAGAATATCCCCCCGAACATCACCCACTGGAAAAATCCTGATTTGACACCCAAGTTTTTAGCCGAGCCTGAATATTGCATCAGTTCTCCCGTATTAATCTCGCTTACGCCAAAAGCGTTGTAATAGAAATGAGTCATCATGCTGATCGAATCATCCATGTATTGGTTGAAATAAACCAAATATGCGCCAGTTCCAACGCCGAACGGATGATGAAAAATGGTGAGCAGCGCAATGATGATCGTTCCCATTCTCGTGTAGGACGAGGTATAGTTCTGAATATCATTATTGAATGACTTAATCAGCCCGCCCGAGAAATAAACAATAAACATATACATCGCCAGCACAACTGCAATGAGCAGTACAAAATTTCTCTTTTTCCTGAAATCCATAAATTTGATCATCGTTACGACAAGCGTCAGCATGCTAATAATTAAGAAGCCTTTCGAGCCTGTATTAAACAAATAAAATAGAAAAAAGATAGATATATACCCAATTGACAGCTGCTTAGCAAATGCACTCAAATATTGGGTCAAATAAATGAGAATGGCTGAATAGACGACGATGATAGAGCCCGTTGTACTGCTCTCCGACGTCAGCAGCCTTACTCTCCAATAGGGGTGGCTCCCTGAGTGCAGGTATGTGAATGCGTTCGGCATGCTCATAAGCTCCAAAATCATAATGACTGCAAGCAGCGTCACTGCTGCGAGAAAACAGCCATAAAGCATTTTAAAGCTTTTAATTTTGGAAAAGACGAGCTGCATATGTCTGATATAGAGCAAAATTAAACCAAAATAAATTAATACCTTAACCGCTTTTCCTAGCAGATTCTCCGATCCATAGCTGTAGCTGCCCTGCAAAAACTGAACCAGAATATAAGCGATACTGACAAAGCTCAAATAAAGAATGAAAGCAAATAAATACGTTTGAAGCTTTGATCCGTACATCACTCTCTTATGCTTCGCAAGCATCGTAATTTCGCAGAATACAAACAGCGGGAGCAGCACAATAATAGGCGTTCTACCGATTTCACCGATCTTATTAACCAAAGGAAAGTCTTGATAGACGGTGAGCATCAATAGAATGACCAGATAAACGGCCAAAAAGAATTGACCTTTGCTTTGAAGCTTAGCTAGTTTTTCAGTTGCCGTAAGGTTGGTTTGCAAGCCACTGTTCATCTTCTCTCCATCCTTGTAAATCTAGACATATTTATTGACGGTTACCGAATAGCTGCCACGCGAAGTTTTTAAGGCATCCTCGTATAAACGGTCAATTTGCTTGTTCATTTTATCCGAATGGAATTTGTCATAAAAAATAGTCTCACCGGTGCTGCCCATCGCTTCCAACGTGTTTTTATCGAGTGAATGAATAATGTCAGCCAGCTCTTTCTTTTGATCAAAATCAAAAATATAGCCGTTGACGCCATGCTCGATAATTTCCGGAAGCGCTCCCCGGTTGCTGGCGATAACAGGCTTCTTGTTTCTCAGCGCCTCGATCGCAACAATGCCGAAGCCCTCCCAGCGCGAGGGAACGATGACCGCATCACATGCTTTCATATAACGGTCAATTTCCGAATTGTTCACCCAGCCGATCTTGACGGCATTCGCAGGAAACTCATAATTGATTTCCTCCAATACGGTATCTCCAACCAGGTACAGCACCACATTCGTAAATTTTTGCTCGTTAAACAGCTCCAGCAGCAGATCAAATCCCTTTTGCCGATCAAAGCGGCCCACGTAAAGTAAATTAATTTTGTTTTCATCTACTGTGAACGGGAGCAGATTCGCCGACGGAGCATCCGAAACACCGTTGTAGACCACAACCGATTTCTTGGCAGGCAAGCCGTAATTGATGCTCATTTCGTATTCATGCTTGGATATGTTGATAATGAAATCAGTCCGAAGCGCGAGGACCTTCTCCACAAAGGCGAACAACTGTTTTTTCCAAGGCTTCGTGTCCATTAGAAAGGCCCAGCCATGTGCGCAATAGACTACCGCAGGACGCTGCCTTTTGGTAAATAGCAACGTCCGCAAGAAAAAACCTGCGAACGTGCCATGAACATGCACGATATCCGGCTTGATTTCATCAACCTTCTTCCCGATGGCTCTCATCGCCTGAAAGAAATATTTCGGCTTCCTCTTGTATGGATACAAGTGCAGCCGTTCAGGGCTGATTTGCAGTGAATCCCGATTGGAATTTTGCTCGGAAGCCATCAGATAAATATCATGGTTGTCCGCTTGATATCTCAGCACTTCATTAAGGTGTGTTTCAATGCCTCCCTTTGTAAACTCCGATATATGAAGGACTCTTGCCATGTTCACACCTCCTGAAGTTTTGTGAAGTAAAAAATGGTTCGATTAGAATGCATCCTTGGAGCCTGCAATTGCTTTGAATGTTCGCAATATGATTTTTATATCAAACCAAATGCATCTCTTCTCAATGTAGGTGATGTCAAGCTCAACCATTTCTTTAAAAGACAAATGGTTTCTTCCGCTCACCTGCCATAGTCCTGTGCAGCCCGGCGTTACAGATAAGCGCTTCTTGTCATACTCTGTATATTCAGCAACCTCTCTCGTTAGAGGCGGCCTTGGACCAACTAAGGACATTTCTCCTCTCAGCACATTAAGCAATTGCGGAAGCTCGTCGATACTCGTTTTCCGAATGAATTTTCCAACCTTCGTAACCCGCGGATCATCCTTCATCTTAAACATAGCTCCGCTGATTTCATTCTTATCGAGCAAATCCTTCAGCTTGTCCTCCGCTCCTGTTAGCATGGAGCGCAGCTTGAACATCCGAAACGGTTTTTCGTCCTTGCCGATTCTTGTTTGATAGAAGAATACAGAACCCTTCGGGTCCTCCCATTTAATTAGAATCGCGATGATGGCTAGCAGCGGGCTTAATAGAACTAAGCCCGCTAATGAACCAACGATATCGATCGTACGTTTAACGACGGAGTAAACGGTAAGACTGCGGCTGTTAGCTTGTTGAGCTAAGCCATGAGAATAGTTCAGTACCGCTTCATCCCCATACTCAGTCTGCCTCATACTTTCTCACCTCTGCCTACAAGTATTTGCTTGCGCAGCTCACGCTCCATTAATTCTTCGATTCCCGTCATTAGCGGGTGTCTAAGCTCCTTATTCCGAAGCGCAAAATCGATAGTCGTCATAATAAAGCCAAGCTTCTCGCCCACATCATAGCGAATGCCTTGGAAGTCGAATGCATAGACCCCTTGGTCCATATTCAGCTTCTGGATCGCATCGGTCAGCTGAATTTCACCGCCTGCTCCAAGCTCATGCTGACCTAAATAATCGAATATATCCGGTGTCAGAACGTAGCGTCCCATAATCGCCAAATTCGAAGGAGCTTGTCCTTGCGGCGGCTTCTCAACGAACCGATTAACCTCGTAAAGATTATCCACGCGCTCGCCCGGGTCCACGATACCGTAGCGGTGCGTTTGGTCAACGCCAACCATCTGTACGCCGATTACGGAACGTCCTGTCCGCTCATACTGCTCGATTAATTGCTTGGTGCATGGTACATCAGCTTCTACGATGTCATCCCCAAGCAGAACTGCGAATGGCTCATTCCCAATGAAATTACGGGCGCACCACACAGCATGTCCAAGTCCCTTCGGTTCTTTTTGCCTTATGTAATGAAGATTCACGTTCGATGATTTTCGTACTTTTTCTAATATCTCGAATTTCCCTTTTGCCTCTAGCGTATGTTCGAGCTCGAATGCAATATCGAAGTGATCCTCGATAGCCCGCTTGCCTTTGCCTGTAACAACAATGATGTCCTCAACGCCTGATTCAATTGCTTCCTCCACGATGTACTGAATGGTTGGCTTATCCAAGATAGGAAGCATTTCTTTCGGCATTGCTTTTGTTGCCGGTAAGAAACGGGTACCTAGTCCTGCGGCGGGAATAATGGCTTTAGTCACTTTTTTTATCATTTGATCTCACCCTATCCTATTCATTAAATGATTTGTATTTGTAAGAATGATAGCTATGATCGTACCGTGACAGGGCATCTAACCCCACCTCACATCACGCCCTCGACGATGAACGTCTAAGGTCAGCTGACCCACAGCATGATCGAGTGCCTCCGGTGATAGAGGTGCAGGAGACATTACCTATTTTTAAATCTCTCTCACTGCTATAAACAAACATATCTAAGCTTCGCTACGTTCTCCGTAGTAGTAAGAATAGGTTTCCGAATTATTTCGATTAATTTTATTTAGAACAACACCAATCAGCCTTGCTTTCACATGCTCTAGTAAAGCCTTTGATTTAAGAAGGACCTCCTTCTTCACCTTTCCCGAATTGACCACGAGAACGACGCCATCGCTTTGTGTTGCTACAATTTGCGCGTCCGTGACGGACAGAATAGGCGGCGTGTCGATGATTATGACATCGTACATTTCCCTGACAGATACGAGCAGATCAGCCATCTGATCGGATGAGAGCAGCTCGGACGGATTGGGCGGTATAGGACCGGAATGAATGATTGAAAGGTTCTCTGTATTCGTATGTTGAATCACTTTCAGCAGCTCATCCTTGTTGAATAATGCCGTCGTAAGGCCAAAGCGATTCGACTTGCCAAATATTAAATGCTGCGATGGCTTCCGCAAATCAGCATCGATTAGCAGCACTCGTTTGTTTGCCTGCGCAAATGCGACGGCCATATTAGCGCATGTAGTGCTCTTGCCTTCACTCGGCTTAGAAGAAGTAACCATAATGACCTGCAGCTTCTGATTGATCGTTGAGAACTCGATGTTCGTCCGCAGCATGCGATAACCTTCGGAGATCGGTGACTTCGGATTAATTTCCGTTATAAGATTCCATTTAGGCATCAAGCGAGACATTGCTTTTCCCCCCCAGCGTTGTCGATTTCGGAGCTAAATTCCTCACATTCTTGCTATCACTCTCATCAAATATTGGAATCGCAGTCAGTACTGGAACATCAAGCAGCGACACGACATCGTCCTCGGTCTTAATGGTGTCATCCAAGTAGTCCAGCAGGAATGCGATCCCTACACCGAGCATCAACGAAAGCATGAAAGCTACAGCAATATTCATATTTGCGTTCGGAGCGATCGGATTATGCTTTTCCTTCGGGTCGGCTTGGTCCAATACCGATACATTGTCTACCTTCATCAGCTCGGGAACCGACTTCTGAAAAACGACTGCTACCGCGTTTGCAATATTTGCTGCCTTCTCATAGGAATCATCCCTTACGGAGATGGACATTACCTGCGTTTCATTAACCGAGCTCACACTAACCTTGCCGATAAGTTCTCCAAACGATACGCCAAGCTCTGGATACTCTTTCACGACTTTCTTCATCATTCGCGGTGTTCTGAGAATCTCTTTATAGGTTTTAATTAGACCAATTGTGGAGTTTATGGAGCCTACGTCTATACTTGAGATCAGTGAGCTGCTCTCTTTGTATTGGTTGACAATTAATTTCGCGGATGCTTCATATTTCGGTTCGATGAAGTAGTTGGAGTAAATACCGATAGTCAGACAGCTTACCGCAATAATCAAAGTAATCATTAGCAACCTTCTTTTGACGATGATCCAATATTGTTTCAATTCCAAATTATTTCCTCCGTTACTGGTTAAGTATGGCTAGCGAGTTAAACGGCCAAAACGACTCCATACGAATATGTTCTACTAATAGTTATTCGTAACGCGAACATTTAGACAGGATTTGTCCCATCATTATTTAAGTAAGTACAAATTCGCAAATACATTATGTTCGTTTTCCTGCATTCATCAAACCATCAATCGTTCCGCCATTTATCATATGATCGACCATTGTTTCCGAGCCGAAATCAAATCCGAGCTTTCTTAACAGCAGCGACAGCAGCTTTGACATGTCGATCGGCTCGTTCCGAGGAATATAACCCGTAAATAGAAGCAGATCGGATATGGCTCTCGGTTTCTCCAGCTCAGCTCCGCTGTTCAGAGATAAGTCTTCGGATAAAATATTCAAAAACTTTTTGAGCTCAACTTGCTTTTGTTCGTGACTCGTCATAGTCATATTCGAAATCCTCCCATTCTCAAATATTTCGTTCATTTCCGTTTATTAAATGAAATGCACGTCATTTTTTTGATTAAGAGGGTTTTATATTTTCCCTCAACAGGTACCAGGCTATCATTGTGGCCTGCCTCCTCTTTGCACTTAAGTATGACACATAAGCCCATAATTCATGAGGGAATAAAGACATAGTGCCGATTAGACAATCATACTCATTTTATTCCTTAAAGAATTCTAATTTATCGGGATTAGACAATAATAATTAACTTATTAAGGCTATTTATTTGATAATTTTGACACTATAGAACGCTTCATGTCATCTCCTGTTGAATATCATTCATACTCACTTATACCTATATCAAAATATGCTTTTTTCCTTGTTAAATAAAGGATTCAAGCTATGTATATCTAACATGAAGCTGCTTTTTTTATAAAATAATTTATTGTTTTTATGAACAAAGGAGGGACTATTGTCTAGCATCCCGAAAAAATAGGCCATAACACACGATTCGACAATTTTCGCGATGCTTTTCATTAGAAATTTTTCATCTATGTAAGCGTTTTATTTTGCAGAAAAATAAAAATAACGGCTTTTTTCTCCAGAAATAGTAGTATTCCTTCTCCTTAAAAAACCATTTTATCGTCCGTTTACAGGGGGGGTCCTGCTTCATTTCCTCATTCAAAGAAATCGGATCGGGATTATTTTACCATTCATCAAGTTTGTGATAACGCTGTAGAATCACTTATTTTATGCCCCAATAACGCTCATTTCTATTACGTTTTTACTATTTCTAATCGTGCTGCTCTCGTTCAAGTAAGCTCATTTTCCCTTCCCTTGTTTAAGCATAAGAAAAAGGCAGTCAGCACCTGATCTCACAGGTCTGAACTGCCTTTCATTTCTCACTACTTATTAGGCCATTGAAACGATTGAATCGTCTTTTTGTTTGCGATGAGCAAATACGAAATACGTTAATGTCAATGCACTAAAGATGAAGAAGAAGATTAATAAAATGCCTGCATTATTCCAAAGTGCACTGAAATCTCCGCTGGAAATGATGGCCTTGAAGCCGGATACCGTATAGGTCATCGGCAGCCATGCATTAATTCCCTGCATCCAATTCGGGATGAGCTCCAGAGGGAAAGTACCTGCAGACGTTGTTAATTGGAAAATTAACACTAGAATTGCAAGGAATCGACCCGGCTGATCAAATACTGTCACGAGGAATTGTATCAAGCTCATAAAGGTAAGGCTAACTATGAACGAGAATAGGCAGAATAATGCCACATTCTGTACTTCGAGCCCTAGTCCAAACAACAGAACCCCATCTACAATAAGTGATTGCAGCAGACCGATGGAGAGCATAACGAGCAGTTTGCTTACAAACCAGCTCCAGCCGTTAGAAGGCCGAATAGCTGGCTCCTTAACAGCAAATACGATTGTTAGAAGAAGTGCGCCCACGAACAATCCTAACGAAATGAAATAGGGTGCAAACCCAGTACCGTAGTTTGGCACGCTCTCTTTCACTACTGTCTCCGTATCAATAGGAGCCGCGAACATATCAATCATATCATCGCTGCCGTGAATGGCAGATGTCGCTTTGGCCGCTTCGCCAAGTTTAGACGAAAGCTCTTCCGTGCCGTCCGTTAATTGGACTAATCCGTCAGTCAATTGAACCGCACCGTCCGTAAGTTTTCCGGAACCGTCAATAACCGTGTTAATGCCTGTTGATAAGCTGCCTAATCCGCTATGCAGCTTCTGCGAACCGGCAAGCAATGATGCCGATCCCGTTACTAATTGTTTTCCTCCAGCTGTTGCTTCGCCCAGCTTCGTACCGAATGCATCCAAGCCTGCAGAGAGCTGGTTCAATCCTCCGCCCAAGGAGCTGGCTCCAGCCGATAGCTGCTGCTGTGCTTGCGAAACGGCAGTCGCGCCAGCAGCAAGCGATTTGCTTGATTCAATTAATTTTTGAAAGGTAGGATCTTCCGCGAGAGCAGGCATTGCCGCTGCATATTGTTCCAGCGCTTGCGCGAGCTGAGCCGAACCCGCCTCCAGCTGACCAGCACCTTCAGTTGATTTCTGAAGTCCGGCTTGCAGTTGCTGAGTTCCTTTAACGGCGGATACAGCACCCTGCGATAATTGTGTATTAGCAGTCTGAAGCTTACCCATCCCGTCAGTCATGGAATCAAGACCGGTTTTCAGCTTGCCGGCGCCTTTCTCTAATTCCGAGCTGCCGTTCACTAGCTGCTTCACACCGTCTTGCATCGTAACGGAGCCTTCCGTCAGCTTAGCCAAATTTTCAGTAATTTGCTTCGCTCCGTCTTTCGCAGTGAGTGTACCGCCAGCAATTTGAGCCGCCCCGTCACTTGCTGTTGCGAGACCTTCGGATAGCTCGGTAACTTGATCAAATACGGTTCGAGCATATTCTTTGGTTACTTCTTTGTTCAATTGCGCTTTCATCTTATCAACAGCAGTACTGCCTATTTGTGATGATAAGAAGTTCAAGCTCTCATTCGGCAAAAAACGGATAATGGCCGGTGAAGGCTTATCTGATGTTAATGTCGTTGTTTGTTCTGAGAAATTGTCTGGGATTTCAATGGCTAAATAGTAGGTATTGTTCTTCAATCCCTCTTCTGCCGTCTCTTTGTCTACGAAGCTCCACTTGAACACCTTGTTTTCTTTAAGCTTATTTGTAAAGTCTTCACCGATAGCTAACGTTTTTCCGTTAAAATCAGCTCCTGCGTCCGAATTGACGACAGCTACAGGAAGCTCCTCCATTTTGGCATAGGGGTCCCAGAATGCATTCAAGAATAATCCGCTATACAGGACAGGAACCATAAGAATAGCAAGAACCGGAATTAACACTTTTTTGTTGCGAACGATGGCAGCCAGCTCACTGCCGAATTGACGAATACCTTTCAAAGTATGCTCCACTCCTTTTTTTATAAAACAAATACTTCATAAAATGAATCAAAATAATAATCCAAATGAACATTTTGGTCATTTGGTCATTTTGTGCCAAAAAAAAACGTCATTAGACGATCAAGGACGAAATGAGCTTCCTTAAGGAAGCTCTTTTAAGCCGAATTTAAACAGACCTGTGAAATATCTGCTTATCTGTTCCTTCGATAACGGTTCACGTGTTCGATTCCATTCTACTGCAAGTGCAAGATAGGTACGCAATATAAGATAGGCGGTCAATTCTGGATCGTCACTCTTGATCTCGCCTTGCTCGATGCCGTGTCTGACCTCTTGTTCAATAAAGCCGACTACAGCTCGTTCAATAAGAATTAATCCTTCTTGAACCATCGGTGTTCCAATATCACGCAGCTCTTGGTTCAGCTTCATAAACAGCTCATGCTGCTCTCTGAACTGCAATATGCCATGCAATACATTGTTGAGGTTCTCAAAAAAGGGCTTATCTCGATCAATCACAGCACGAGCTACTTCTCTCATCTCAACGGTCAAGTTTCTAATAATCTCACTGAAGAGATCTTCTTTCGTTGCGAAAAAAGTATAGATCGTTCCTTTACCTACACCCGCAAGTTTCGAGATAAGCTCCATCGTCGTCGCTTTATAACCGAACATTGCGAATGATTTAGCTGCTGCTTCTATAATTTGTTTTTTTCGGTCGAACGGTTTGCGTTCCGTTTCCAGCTTTATCTCCTCCTCTCCGGCTGCTAACTGACCATCGACTGACCAAAAGTACAATTCGGTCAATCGCTCATGAATTCAGTTTAGCACGATAGTTCGAATTTCGCAATATGCTGTTTCTCCATGAGCATTGGACAATTAAGGGATGCTTACTGTCTCCTGACGCGTTTCATTAGGCAGTTTTAACGCAATCGTACCCGAGTCCGTAATGATGGTGCCTGCACCAATTTTTTTGTAGCCCGTTATTACAAGTTCGCCTTGTCCATTTATTTGGCCGCTTTCTTCCCAGCTGCTATCGCCGAAGAAGCCTGTTCCATAATACAGAAGCGCTTTATTCATTTTCGGCATCGAGCCTTTACTGTCCTTTAGTTTATTATCCAATAATGCTTGGATAGATTCGGTTGTTTCATCCGCAATATGAGCCTGCCACGTTACAACAGGGAAATCATTTTTGAATTCATAAAAAGATATGGTTTCATTTCCTTCAATCTTGTAAAAGCGAAGCGCCTCTCCCTCGGGGAATAAATATTTTTGACTATAATCTTCATGCTCATGCAGCGTTGTTAATGGAGTATGCTCATAATGCATCTTCGTATTAGATAAACTCATCGCAAGCTTGCGTGAAGTAATAAGATCGCCATTGTAAAGGACGGCTTGCTGCCCGGCGCTTAATGGCGAATGAATGGAAACGGTATTGTTTTTCCACTCTACATTGTAACCATAGAACTGCGATAGAAACCGTAAAGGGACAAACACACGGTTATTTATATTTTGAATCGACACGTCTAGTGATAGCGCTTCGGAATCATTCATTTTTCCATATACCATTGCTTTATTTTCGCCAACAGTCAATTTGACCTTCTCCGACCATTTGCTTATTGTTGCAGTCTTCGTATTCTGGTCCCATGCTACTGATGCGCCTAGCGCTTCTGAAACAACACGAATTGGAACTAACACCCGCCCCTTATTCAGGATAGGAGCTGCATCTGTTTTAATCGGTTTGTTCTCAACCATAATTTTCACTGAATCAGCTGCATAAGCAGTTGAACCTACCGTTAACATGCTTAGTGCAGCTAATGCGCAAATCCATTTTTTCATGCGTCAACACTCTCCTTTTTATATACTTAAACGAAACGCAGGATGATTTGTTGCCGTATCCCTACATATAAGTACCCTTTATCTGTGATTAGTTAACAAAATCAAAAAGAAGCTGTCCCAAAAGTACAATATACCTGAGGCTCTCCCTCGAGGTTTATGACTTTTAGAACAGCCTTCTTTACAGCATCGTCGTATAAGCTCATATCTTCTATTCTTCTTAGGAATAGAGGAGCTAACTTCTAGCTCTATTTCACTTTACCTTGCTTTGGAATAGCACTCGGTTCTCATATCCATCAAATCATTTTAATTTAATCCGGACCATTTAGAACGTTTCAATATCCTTTACTTTTTGTTTCTTCCACGCCATCTCATAGATGACTGGAACGACGACCAACGTTAATACCGTTGAAGTGAACAATCCGCCAATAACTGTTATAGCCAATCCACCGGATATGAGGTTCGTAGATGAACCCGATAACGCAAGCGGAACTAGGGCTAGAATTGTCGCGCAGGCTGTCATCAAGATCGGTCTAAGACGAATTCTTGATGCCTCTACGATTGCTTCTGTAATCTGCATGCCCGATTTACGGTTATTTTCGACGCGATCTAGCAGAACGACCGCATTCGTTACGACAATACCGACAAGCATCAGCATGCCGATCATGGCACTCATCGACAATGATTGCCCCGTAATGAGCAATGCAGTAAGCGAGCCTACTGGGATGAAGATCAGGGATGACAAGATGATAAACGGTGTTCTCAAACCTCCGAACGTCATGCTCATCACGAGGAATACAAGACCGACAGCTGCAGCCATAGCAATTCCCATACTCGTAAACCCTTCTTTTATCATGGCCAAACCGCCGCCATAGCTTACTTCAACACCGCTAGGCAACGACAAGCTGGCGATATCCTTTTGAACCTGCCTCGTAACTGCTGCCGTTTCGGTTGATTTAATCGTCCCGCTTACTTTAGCATAGGATTTGCCATCGTCATGATTAACTGTAATCAATGCATCCCGAACTGTGATATCCGCTACATCCTTGAGCTTCATCACACCACCCGCAGTCATAATTTGGATATTCTCAAGATCCTTTTTGGATGAAATCTGCTGTTTGTAAGCTAATGAAACAGATCTCTCTTCATGATCCAAATTAAATATGCCAGCATCTACCGGTCTTAATTGCTCATGAACGGTTTGCATAATCTGATACGGGCTAATATTCGCATCTATCCCTTTCTGATTAAGCGTCAACTCCCATTTCGACTTCACTTCATTCATATTGTTCGTGACGTTTTTCAAATCACTGTTCTGATTCATAAGGTCTTCAATTTGTTTAGCAGCTGTCGATAAATCATCTACATTATTGGCGTATAGACTTACATCGATGTTATCGCCGCTTGGAATTCCTTGTTGTTCGCCTTCTTTGACATTAACTATGGCATCAGCCACTTCAGCTGATACGAGGGGACGAAGGTCTGTGTTTAATTTGGTGACCATTTCATCCATATTCGTGCCTTCTATAAATTGTACACTTACTGTTGCTTTATTTTTGCTGGAAGATCCTCCTCTAAGGGGATTTCCAGAAGATCCGCCCAGAGAAGCCTCAAACTTATCGATGCCATTCAAGCCTTGAACATAGCTTTCGACTTTTGCTGTGAGCACATTGGTTTGTTCCATGCTGCTCTTCGCGGGTAATGTCAACACAATGGTGGCTGATGGAACGCTGCCTGCTGAGATGAATTCCAATCCGAGGAGCGGAATTGTACCAAGAGACCCGACTAGCAGCAAGATAGACAGTCCGAGCACGAGTGCTTTTCGTTTCAATGCTCCACGCAGTAACGTTTCGAAGCCGTTCGTCAGCTTATTGTTCTCCTTGTGCGGTTTAACCCGATTGAAAAATTTCGATCCCAGCACAGGAATGAGCATGACGGCTACGAGCAGCGAGGTGACAATGGAGATAACTACCGCAAGAGAAAAGGGCCGGAAGAACTCTCCAATAATGCCGCTGACAAAAGCCAATGGAGCGAAAACGACAATCGTTGCAACAGTTGAGGAGAAAACTGGACTAATGACCTCTTTGGTAGCGCGATAAGCAAGCGCCTTGCCCTTCAATTTGTCGCCGTTTTCTTGCCGCCATCTGTAAATATTTTCGATGACTACAATGCTATCATCCACGATTCGACCAATCGATACGGCTATTCCGCCAAGTGTCATAATATTAAGCGTATACCCCATTTGATCCATCACAGCAATGGTGGCAAATATGGAGATTGGCAAGGAAAGCAGGGATATGACTGTTGCCCGAATGTTCCTCAGAAACAGGAAGATGATAATGACGCAAAATAATGCGCCGAATAGTCCTTCCTTAACTAATGAAGAAATTGATTTTTCAATTTCTTGCCCTTGGTCCATGACAACATGCACATCAAAGTGATTTGTTTCCTGGTAGGAAGCGAGCACCGCTTTAACCTCATTGGCAACTGCAGGCGTATTCGCATCTTGAGTCTTGATCACTTCCACGCTATAACTGGCTTCGCCGTTATAGCGAGTGATCTCTTTTTGCGACGAAATGGTTGTTATCGTTGCGATGTCTGCAAGCTTAGTAGGTTCACTTATCTTGGCAATAGATGGATCTAACTTGCCTCCCTGAGGTGATGCACCGCCAAGGCGCAATTGCTCAAGCTGTGTTATTGAAGTAACTTTCCCGCTTAAACGTATAGGAATGGTTGTATCATTTTGAGTGACAGAACCAAGCGAAAGACCATAATTAAGCGATTGTAATGCACTTTGGATGGCGCTTATTGTAATTCCTTTCTGAGCGGCCTTCTCTTTATCTACAACAACACGTAATTCTTCAGAAACCAAGCCTTTTAGATTTACTGAACTAACACCATCTAAAGACTTCAGCTTGGGAACAATTTCATTCTGTAGCTTATTTGCAAGAGCCTCCGTATCGTTGTCCGTAGAGAACACCGCTGCCTTATAGATCGGAGCTGCTCCAATAGATAACCGCTGAACAGAAATGGTTGCCTTATCGGACAAATGCAGCTTATCCAGCGCTTGCTCAATTTCAACCGTTCTTTTCTCCATATCCGTACCAAAAGGAAATTGGATGGATATGCTGGCACTGCTTTCTGTTGTGCTGCTCGTTAATGTATCGTAATCATTGAAGCTCTTTAGGCTGTTCTCTATAGGATTCGTAATCTCATTCTCCATTTCCTCGGTAGAAGCTCCTTGGTTAATCGCTTGGATAAACACTGCTGGAAACTCCAAATCCGGAAACGTCTGCTGCTTAATCGTTGTGGCAGAGAACCCTCCGTATACTAATATAAAAACAAATAATAGAATGACTGCGAAGCCATTCTTCAAGCTAATTTTGCTCAAAAAACTCATTCATTTCTTTCCCCTCTCCTTTATCTAGTTCTTATTATACTTGTCCAATTTGTACTCACTGTGAACTTTTTGAAATTAGGTTTCGCAAAAGCTTGAAAGGCATTATTATTGCATAAAAAAGCCATGCTATTATAAAATAGCATGACGTAAACTCGATTCCATCTATTTAATGAGGGAAAAAAACAGTAAATGTGCTCCCCTCACCTTGTTGGCTTATCACTTGAATGTCACCTTGATGCAAATCAATAATTCGTTTCACAATGGATAAACCTATGCCATTTCCACTAATAGATCTGTCTCTAGACTGGTCCTCCTTATAGAAGGGTTTAAATATGTTATGGATTTCTGCTTCCCCGATGCCTAGGCCATTGTCCGTTATTGCTATTTCAATGCCCTCGGCATTCTCTTTCCCTGTCACCTGTATTTTTCCGTAATCGTTCGTAAATTTGATGCTATTGCCGATAAGATTGGCCCATACTTGAACGAGCTTGTCTTCATCCGCCCGAACGAAAATCTCCTTTAACTCAATCTCGATTTCAATATGTTTTGAAGACCACTGAGGCTCTAAGGAAATAAGAACGTTGCGGATTTGTTCGTCCAATCGAAAGCTGTGTACATTCAGCTGAAGATGATCGTATTCGAGAGAAGACAATTGCAGAAGATCTTCGCTTAACCGAGATAATCGATTGCTTTCTTCCTCAATAATATTAAGCAGGCGCATACGGCTTGCCTCGTCCATCTTCTTGTTTTTGAGCGCTTGTGTAAATCCTTTAATTGAAGTTAATGGAGACTGGATTTCATGGGAGACATCAGAAACAAATTGACGCCTTATTTTTTCAAGCATACCGAGCTCATGTGCCATCTGATTAAAACTCGTTGTCAGTTGACCAATTTCATCTTTTCGTTTCGTGCTCAAATGAATGCTGAAATTACCCCTAGCCATCTTATGAGTAGCCTTGGTCAGATGTTGAATCGGTCGAACGATATATCGTACTGATAAAATAATAAGAAAACTTCCAAACAGCAATACAATCAATAATTGCGTTCTGAACAGCCCGCCTAGCATTCTCCCAAAGCTTTCGAGATTGAGTGAAATAAACAATGCGTAAGACTCGCCATCGATGGCAAACGGAAGACCGACCCCGAAATGCTTAAAACCTTTTCCTTGATTTCCATGGTAGACACCGCCTGTTAAGACAGACTGAAGCTTCTCATTGCTAATAGGTGCAGTATCCTCAGACTTTGAGCTAGCCTCAGGGATAAATCTGCCGGTATGGTCATATAGACGTATCGAATACAACGCCATCGATGACATCCCTCTAATTAACACATCGCGATTATCCGGTGCTGACTCCTTGTAAGCCTCAATGATCGTTTTTCCACTGGATATAAGATTATTTTGTACAAGCTCGATAAGCCGATCTTTATACAACCGCTCTGTTATGAAAAAACCGATCATCAAGCTGACTAGAACCGACCCAAGAAAATAACAGAGCATCCGAACGTAAAGAGATTTAATCATGGTACACCTCAAGGCGGTATCCTAATCCTCGAAGGGTTACAATTTTGAAATCGTATTCGTAAGCACTGAATCGATCCCTCAAACGTTTAATATGCGTATCGATAGTACGCTCGTCTCCTTCGTATTCATAACCCCAAATCTGCTGAAGCAGCGTGTCGCGCGTATAAACTTTGCCATGGTGAATAGCAAGCATATAGAGCAGCTCAAACTCTTTGAGGGGAATGGTATCAGTGAATCCCGTATCCGTATAACGGATCTGGTAATTGGTCTTATCTAAGACGACTGTTCCTAATTTAACCGTCTGTGAAATGGAAATGCGATATCGTTTCAGCAACGCTTTAACCCGCAGAACCAGCTCGACAGGCTCAAATGGTTTCACCAAATAATCATCGGTGCCCAGCTGAAATCCTTTTATTCGTTCGGCTGGCTCTCCTTTTGCGGTTATCATAAGTATGGGCTTATCTCCTGTCTCACGAAGCTTGCGGCATAATTCCCATCCATCGATACGGGGCATCATAACATCCAAGACGATCAAATCCACGGAATGCTGGCAATAATATTGCCAAGCCTCCTCTCCATTGGACTTCTCAACGACAATCATGCCTTCGTCTTCTAAATATAACTTGATCAATTCCCGAATATGTGCTTCGTCATCTACTACCATAACGGTCGTCAACCCGCTTGCCCCCTTAAAATACACTTTATAATCCGTGGGATTGTTTCTTCTTTTTATTGTATCTGCGCCATATAATTACGCCCATAACAAATAAAATAATCATCATTATAATAAGATAGAAACCTACTCCCTCAGACATAAGCCCTATAGGAATTAATGTCAAAATAAATATATAAATCATATTCCCTAGAATCGTACCATAAAAAAACCATTTCAGTTTCACGGCACTCATTCCGACTGCAATATTAATAATACTGTTAGGCAGCAAAGGGAAAATTCTCATCAAAAAGACAAAATAAAATTCATTATTTTCAATTTGTTTAATCAATTTCCGGGCTATCTTCTTCTTACTAAACACTTGCAAACCATTTCTAACAATAAAAAATGTCACAGCAGCTCCAGCAACACTGCTAAACCAGCTCCATAAATACCCATAGAATGAACCAAAAATAGAGATGTTAATCGTAATTAACAATAAGAGCGGAAAAACAGAAAATGCATTTTGAACAATCATCAACAGAAATGTAATGAGAAGCAGCAACGGAATATTGTCTTGGGCTAATTCCAGCAGCTGCTCAGGATCGAAGTTCAATATCAAAGAAGGTATTTCCATGTACAATAGCAGTATAATGGCAGAGACAATAAGCAGAGCAACAATTATTTTCGTCCGAATTTTTATTAGAGATCACCCTTAGCCAGACGTGATGATAGCACCTGTAGCAAAATAAGCCGAAAAAGACATCGTCAAAAACAGCAATTTCCCTTTCGTTGATCGTAACATAACAATTTGTACTGTATGTGAACAGGGAAAAATGCCTAATGTCTGTTTTACAGCCCAACACAAAAGCCACAGTTGTATGACTTTAGTCATATGACTGTGGCTTTCCTATGATGCCTGCTTCTGCCTGCAAGGAAGTACTCTTTCCATTAAAGGCTTGCTTCATAAAACAAATCTTTCCAACTGCCTTACCGTATTATTAAGTTCATGTTCTTTGCCAACAAAATCCAGCAGTGCATGAATAAGTACCGATTTAGGGTTCTCGTTTGCCAATTCCTCTTGGAGCAATGCAATCGCATCGTTCAGCTCTGTTTTTCGGAACTGAGTTATAGAAAGTTCCTTGACAGTAGATATTAAGTCTTGAAGAAGGCTAGTCTTATAATTTTCCTTAAAAATCGACCTTCCGGCTGTCTCGCAGCACATACCATAATTCATGATCGCATTTTGCAGAATCGGCTCTGTTTTCTTAAAGACGATACATGCGGCCAATTCTTCAATTCGGTCCACAACATAAGCTGCAATGGCTCTGACATCCAGCAGTTTTTTTTCATAAATCAACAAGAACATAAATTCCCTCATGATCCCGTTATACATTACAACTAAATCCCATATGTTGGATTTGGCTTCTTCTCCAAGCAAACGAAGCAAACCTATTCTGCTATGCTCCAATAGGCTTTCTCTTAAGCGAAGGAAGTACGGGGCGAATTCTCCCTTTGAAGCGTCCAGCTTCTTTATATCATGCATAATGAACTTATTGTTAAGGAAAAATTCAAAATGACACTCGGTTTCAAGAATAAATGCTTCTTTCAATGAAAGCGATGGATCTAATCTAATGCTTTCCATTTTAGTAAACAAAGTATCCTGTAGTGATTCGTTAAATGCGATAAACAAATCTTCCTTCGATTGAAAAAATTTATAAAATGAGCCTTTGGAGATTCCGCAATCATCGGCAATATCTTGAATGGAAGTAGCTGAGAAGCCATGTTCTGAGAAATGCCGTATAGCGGATTCCATAATGTTCCGTCTAATAATGCTCAACATTATCCCTCTTTCCAAAAATAATTGTTTGACTTTGAATTGAAATGAAGTAAAATAAAGTTTATTGTTGACCGACGGGTTTTTCATAAAAACTATAAGTCAATGTTAATGCTATTATTACATTTCGTCAAGGAGAGGAACTTCTATATGTCAAAGCAAGCCACGGCTGCGGCAGCAACAGCCCAGCCAGAGTTTTCAATTAAGTCGCTCATTATGCCCCTAATGGCCGTAATCATCGGGATGATTATGGTTATACTGGATAGCACGGTCGTTAATGTCGCAATTCCCAATCTACAGCATTATTTCAATACTTCGCTCAAAGGGATTCAATGGACGATTACAGGTTACACCCTAGCCCTGTCTGCAGTAATTCCCTTGGCAGGCTGGATGACCGATAAGTTCGGTGCTAAACGGATTTTTCTTATTACAATAACCTTATTTACGCTGGGCTCCGTATTATGCGCACTCGCTCAGACGGCCGATCAACTCGTTCTATTCCGGGTTATTCAAGGACTTGGCGGCGGAATGGTCGCACCTATTGGGATGGCTATGATCTTTAAGCTCTCGCCTCCTGATCGCAGAGGTTCCGTAATGGCTATGCTCGGTATTCCTATGCTGCTAGCGCCAGCTGCCGGACCGATTCTGTCAGGTTGGTTAATTGGTGTCGCTTCATGGCATTGGATATTCCTTATTAACCTGCCTATCGGTATTGCCGCATTGTTGGTAGGTTTGAAATATTTGCCTGTTCTTGAGCGCCAGAAAGCCCCTTCACTTGATATTCTGGGAATGATATTAGCGCCAATTGCCTTCTCCATGCTCGCATTCGGTATGAGCGAAGGAGGCACGGATTGGACTTCTACTCGAACGTTAACAGGATTGATTGTCGGAGGCGTTGCGTTAATTCTGTTTATTATCGTAGAGCTTAATCAGAAACAGCCGCTTCTTGAGCTTCGTGTATTCGGCTCATCCGATTTCACAAGAGGTGTTCTCTTAACCTGGGTTTCTCAAATTGCACTCATTGGTTCCATCCTGATGGTTCCATTATTCTTGCAAAATCTTCTGGGCTATACACCGCTTCAAAGCGGATTAACAACACTTCCAATGGCTTTAGGTTCTGTTGTGTTCATGCCAATCGGAGGTAAGCTATTTGATAAGGTGGGAGCTCGTCCGCTTGCCTTTGTTGGATTAATTATTATTACCGTCGCTTTATACTTGTTATCCCATATTGGTCTAGAGAGCTCGAAGATGGCTATTATGCTTCCACTGGCTATGATGGGAGCCGGAATGGGCTTGTCGATGATGGCACTCAATACACATGTATTGAATTCTGCACCACTTCGACTCGTTAGCCGGGTAACGCCGCTTACGACTGCTACCCAGCAAGTCGTAATGTCATTCGCTATCGCTGGATTAACAGGATTCTTAACATCTAGAATTACTCATTATATGACCGAAGCAGGGGCAAACGGTAATCCTATCCAAAGCCAAGCAAATGCATTCGATGACCTCTTCTTCCTTACCTCTTGTATCGCAGCATTTGGGGTTCTAGTCAGCCTCACGCTGCGTAAACCGCGTGTGAAAGAAGATCCAAACGCAGATGCAGCAGGAGAAAAACCAGATCCATCGATGATGATGGGGCATTAAGAGTTATAAATTCATAGACAGTTAGAACAGCAATCGCCCTTTACTTGGCCTACTTGGCCAGGTGAAGGGCGATCTTTTTAATATTATGAACGTTTACTAGCCTTTGACAGAACCGCCTGTCACCTGCATAAAAGATTTATTTGCAAAAGCATATACGATTAGAATCGGCAAAATTGATAAGCAGGCACCCGCCATAATCAGATGGGTTTGCGTGGCTGCAGTCGTACCATATCTTAAATCCGCTAAACCAACCGTCAAGGTTTGTAATTTAGGGTTTGTCATCGTAAAAACAAGTGGCAGGATATATTCATTCCAAGCATTCCGGAAGGCAAATAATGCTGCGACGCCTAAACCCGGCTTTAATAATGGAACAATAATTCGCCAATAAACCGAAAAGAAATTACATCCATCAATGTATGCTGCTTCATCCAAATCCCGAGGAATTCCTTTGAAGAAACCGATTAGAATAAAAAAGGTAGTGGCATGGGCACTGATTAGAATAAAGATAATGCCCCATAACGAGGAATTCAAATGTAATTTCACCATTAGCTCAAATTGCGGTCTGATAACAACCGCACCAATAGATATAAACATCGTCGCTGCTTGAAGACTAACATATAAGCTCTTTCCGAAAAAACTTCTGCGATCCACAGCATAGGCGGCCATCGAAGCCAAAAGCAGTGTCCCAATCGTCGTAAATGTACTAATAAATAAACTATTCCAAGTGAACTTAGCAAAGTCAGCTTGTTTCCAAGCCTCCAAGTAGTTCGAGAAATGCCAAACGCTAGGAAGAATAGTAGCGCCCGCTGTCAGCTCTGCATTTGTTTTGAAAGAGCCAAATAACGTAACGAGCACAGGAAACACCGTAAAAACGGCAATAAGCCCTAGAAATACCCAAAGAATTAATCCGGAAAATATACGGTTCGCTCGCCTGCCAACTTTAGTTATCGGAGCGGTATTCGTTGCTGGTGCTGTGTTCATTACAGCAATCCCCCTAAGCTAAAAAATACGGTTTAATCGTTTGGATAACCAGAAATAACCTAATGTAATGAGTCCGACGATTATGGCAGACATAAAGCCAACAGCGCTACCATAGCCAATTTGTTGAATCATAGTCGAACTAGAAGAAATCGGGAAGAACATTCGATATACATACAGATACATAACCTCTGTTCGTCCGATCGGACCGCCTTCTGTTAATACCATAATACTTTCGTAGCCCTTTAATGATATGGTAATCGCCAGCATAATAATCATTTGCAGCACGGGCCCCAGCATAGGGATAGTAATGTAGAAGAACTTTTGAGAAGCATTCGCTCCGTCTAGCGAAGCGCTCTCATAGACATCATCTGGAATGTTTTGCAGACCAGCGAGGAAGAGAAGCATATAGTTTCCTATTGCACCCCAGATAGCAACAATGATAGAGGTTACCATGGCTAGGTCGGGACCAAGCCAATCAATACTTTTGGAGATGATATGGTATTTCAATAAAAACTGGTTTAATATTCCGTTGTAAGAATTAAAAATGTTAAAAAAGACGATGGAGATTACCGCAGTACTCAGCACCGTTGGCATAAAATAAATCGCTCTTAAAAAATTTTTGCCTTTAAGTCCTTTATTTAAAATTACTGCTAAAATTAATGATAACGGAATCGTGATTATGATTTTCCCCATCGCATAGACCGCGGTATTCACAACCGAGTTCCAGTAGGCTTCATCTCTCATCAAGCTCGCAAAGTTACCAAAGCCGATAAATACTTCTTCTCCATATCCGGGATAATCATAAAACATATATCTAATCGCCCATACAATCGGATAAATACCTAGCACCAAAGTGAATATTAGACTGGGCAAAATAAATGAGTAAGATTCTCCTAATTTGCGTAGACTGGTCATGTTCGATTTCATCTCCTTAAATAACAAGGATAGGGCATACGAGATGCTCCTATCCTTTTTTGGCATGAACCATGCATAGAAGTATTATTTGACTAGCATTCCTTGCATGCTCTTAGCATTAAAGTCTGGCATTGCTTCAGTTGTTACATCCCCAGATGCTCTAGCTTTATCAAGTGCAGCATTGTACCGGGTATTCACATCTGTAATCATCTTATCCAAATCTCCGCCGCTAATCGCATATTTAATAAATAGGTTTGGAAAATCCGTTCCTTCTACAGTCACTTTCGGCGAAATAGGCCATAAACCATCATATTGTGTAGGAAGGAAACCCTCAATACCAGGAATTTTCGGGTCTTTGGACTGTGCTACAATTGCTGGAAGAAGAGATAAGCCGTAGCCATCTTCATAATATGTTCTTAATACTTCATCACTGTACATGTACTCTAAGAATGTCCAAGCTTCTTTTTTGTTTTTAGTCTGACTGCTGATGGAAAGCCATGGACCTGTTTTCCAGTAGCCTGCTACTCCTGCAATGTCACCGCTAATTGTTGGAGGCAAAGCAGCTGACCAGTTGACTTCTGTGGGGAACTGCGATTGATATACACCCGGCTCAGCGGAAATCGATAAGTACATACCGATCTTTCCTTCAGCAAATTGAGCACGCAGCGGATCAATGTCCAGCGCCTCTACGCCCGGCAGCATACTGCCGTCATCCTTCATTTGTTTAAAAGCTTTCATGATATCTGCAAATCCAGAAAAATCATATTTGCCTGTTTTGAAATCGTAGCCATAACCGCCGATTCCACTTAACTCAGCGATCGATCTTGGAGCTTTTTCAAAAGAGTTGTCTGCTCCTTTAAAGTTAATTGCAAAGCCATAGGCACCAATGTCTTTGCCTGCTTCAGTAAGCTTTTTCGCAACCTCAACCATTTCATTCAATGTTTTTGGAGGGCTTGTGATACCTGCTTTGTTAAAAAGATCAACGTTGTAAATGAGTCGGCTTGAATATCCGTAGTTGGGAAGGGAAAATATTTGGCCATTCATCATGTTTGATTTATCAATAAGTGCTCCTTGGAATTTAGTCTTCATTGCATCATTCATATAGCCATCCAGAGGTTCCAGATACCCTTTCTTAACGAAAGGAATAAAGTTGCTTGGTGTCGTTCTGATAATGTCCGGAGCTTGCTTGCTAGAGAAAGCGATATCAACGGACTGGTTATAGTTCTCAGACAGCCCTTTCAACTCTACCTCAATATTTTCTGTATTGGTTTCGTTAAACCGTTGGACAACTTCTTGAATATAAGTCAAATCATGCCGATCCTCTGTCCAATAGTTAAGCTTGACCTTCGGAGCTTCCTTTGTGCCCTCCACAACAGCTTCGGTAGTTGCCTTTGGTGCCGGCTCATTTGTCCCCTTAGTCGAGTTTGTAGAATTTCCGTTACCAGAGGAGCATGCGCTCAAACTAAGAGCAAGGAGTGCAGCTACAGTAACCATTCGCGTTTTATTAAACATGAACTTTTCAACCCCTTCGGTTTTTTTATTACTGGTGATATCCATTATTATAATTAACCGAAGTCAAAGGCATAATGGGATAAAACTATTCTCAAGGGGGATTTTCCGACGATCTTTGCGCCTATTTGTAATAGGCCTGTTTGAACTCTGAAGGTGTCATTCCTGTATTTTTCTTAAATATTTCGCTGAAATAGCGACGATCCTCATAACCAATATCAGCTGCAACCTCCTGAACCTGATGGCCTTTCATTAGCATTAATTTGGCTTGATCAATTCGTTCATTCGTTACAAATTGAAGGAAGGTTTGGCCTGTCACCTTTTTGAATAAATTGCTAAAATAGCTGCTGCTCAGATGCACCAGCTTAGCGCATTCATTCACGGATAAATCTAAATGAAGATGCCCCTTCGTGTATTCAATAGCTTTATGTATAATGCGCTCAGCCTCTGTTGTTCTATGTTTATCTTGTAATACGCAGCCATTAATACATAGCTGCTCAAGAGATTTTTGCAATTCCAGTAACGACATCCGATCCGTATTTTTATGTGCTTCAATGTCCGCTTTTAACCCCTGCAAATCTTCCGTATGCAGTTTTTCCTCTAATACCCTCAGAACCATATAAACCAATTCATCATACATCGTAATCAAATATTGCGGATGCGGCAGCGGCTGTATTTTAGCGCAATCCTCATAAATCTGCTGCAATACACCAAGCGCCAGCTCCTGATTTCCTGAACGCACAGCAAAGAGAAGCTCCTTCTCCTGGTCTAAGGAATAGGTACGTATTTGTGAACTCATCTGACCGACATCGCCATAATGAAACACCCCATTGCCGCCCGTATAAAAGTTATAGGACAATGCGCTTATGGCCTGCTGATATCCGAGATAAATTTCTGAAATGAGGTTTACACTTAGGCTCACCCCAATCGAGACGGTATGACGCGAATATTGTGCACAATGATTACAACAAATCTCGGCTAATGATCCAGGCTCTATCTGATCTGTTGAATTATAAATGACGACAAGGCGGTTCATGCTTTCTCTGAATACGACCCCTTGTGTATAGGCGTTAATCGTCTCCTCCAAAATATTTTGCAAAGCATAACGAGTTAGCTCTACTTCACTGATGGGCAGCGTTTGAATGGTTTTCGAGAATCGATCGATCTCGACGACCATCACAACAAAGCCCTCTCTCTTTAAATCAATTTCAAGGAACTCCCATTTATCTCTCGCACTTTCCTCGCTTGATGAATAACGGATGAGCAGGTTAAAGTATTCCTGCCTTAAGAGCGGCTTGCTCTCTCTTACTCTAGCTTCCATCTCATATATTCTTTTGTGCTTGCTCCGCTCAAGCTCAATTTCTTCAGTTGCCTTCAGGACAACCTCTATAATATCCTCCATTGAAAAAGGTTTAGCTACAAAATCAAAAGCCCCGTATCGAATTGCCTGCTGAGCATAGCTAAATTCCGTATAGCCGCTTAGAAGGATGACTTTGCATGCTGGAGATTTTTCTATAATTCTACGCGTTAATTCAAGACCATCCATAACCGGCATCCGAATATCCGTCAATATGATATCCGGATGCAGCTCCAAAGCAATTCTGAGCCCTTCCTCACCGTCTAAGGCAGTACCAATGATCTCAATTCCATAATCAGCCCAAGGGATTCCAAGAGATATCCCGTCTATTACACTCATGATATCATCCAGCACACACATGCTAATCCGTTTCTCCATACCCATCTCTTCCCTTCATATTGATTATTAAAGTAATAGTAGTTTTCTGATCTGGAACACTTTCGAAGATCATCTCTGAATCTCCGCCATAATAAAGCTGCAGTCGGTGATAAATGTTGCGCAGCGCATACCCCGTCTTCTGAGTGGGCACTTGTAAACTTTGCTTAATCTCATCTACATTCATGCCACTCCCATTATCCTCTACAGCAATAATGAGATGCTCCTCCGTTTTTCTAATCAATATATCAATAATGCCGCCTGATTTACGATTTTTGAAACCATGTAAAATTGAGTTTTCAACCAAGGGCTGCAAAATAACTTTGAGGATTGTAATGTCCACGATGCATTCTTTTTCTACGTCTACCACTACATTATAGTCAAATAGATTCGTATAGCATTTTTTTTGAATGAATAAATATTGTTTCACATGATCGATTTCTTTCTCTAATGTCGTGTAATCAAATCCATTATTTAAACCAAGCTGGAACATCCGCGATAAGGAAAGAACCATTTCCTTGACATCGTCGGATTGATTCAATTGCGCTTTCCAATAAATCGTATTTAGCGTGTTATACAAGAAATGAGGATCGATTTGCGCTTGTAATGCTTTAATTTCCGCCTTACGTTTCTTAATTTCAATTTCACCAGTTTCCTTGATGGATAGAGCTAATTCCTCTAGCATACTATTGAATTTTCTTCCGACCTGAGAGACCTCATCCCGATATTCGCTTTCAAAGCGAACAGTTAAATCATTCGTGTGTTCCACTTTCACCATTAAGTTTCGCAGCTTAAGCAATGGCTTCAGCAGAACGGCTGTGAGAATATTGGAATAAATTATGGAAAGTAATAAGCATCCAATCATAATTAAAATCGAAACCCATTTGATCATACGAATTTGTTTTAAAAGATCTGACTTCGATTGGACACTAAGCAGGATCCAGTCCTCTGCTAAAGAGAGGCTTGCATAATTAACCAAATAGGATTGTTTCGTTCCTTTATATTCAAAACTACCTTTCGTATCCCGATTTATATTTTCAACAAAGCCACTTTCATTAAAAAAACTCGAAAAGCGGGATTGCGAAAAAAATACCGGGTCCCCCTTACTCGAGACCAAATGAAACCGTTGATCTGTTTCTTCTACATTTTTCAAAAGCATATCAATCAACGCTTGTTCTTTAATATTCACGATAATGTAAATCTCACTATTCTGGTTTTCCGTAAGCGGTTGCATAACTAACGTAATAACCTTTTCTTTTCTCCGAAAAAAGGTATCCTCATGTCCTTCGATCCAAATAGCATGCTGATATTCCGTAATGAGTCTGTACATATCGGTATTGAAAAAAGAGTTTTCTTTCAACCGCACATAATTAGTTGGATAAAATTCACCAATTGACGTTGTTATAAGAATAGACTGAACCGCTGGCTCCAAGGCTTGGATTTGTGAAAATGGCGTTTGAATGGACGATAATAGCTGATAATAGTTTTGCTTATCGCCCGCTGATGTATTTTTAATGATGTCCTTGAAAGATTCGCTGATGGTCAGCGTCATAACCGATACGATAATTTGCCTTAGCTTCTCATCGAATACCTGGGCAGACTTATTCAAGCTATTCTGGCTTAGTTCGGAGGCGTTTCTCTTCAGTACGCTGGCTGCAATGAAATAAGTCATCGTCCCCGTCGTGCTAATCGCTAATGTGATCAAGATGACAAACGAAATCCAAATCCTCTTCTTATACGATAGCTGATACAACCATTGCTTATAGTTCAACCGGCTCTCTCCCCCTGTTAGGCTCTGACTTATCTATCGAAATCTATCGTATCAAATTACGATAAATCAGTATATAAAATACGTCCCGAGCTAAATCAGCATCGAGACGTATCCCAAACTTATTCGATTAATTGCGCGACAGTGGAAAGATCTTTGATATCAATTATGCCATCCCCATTTACATCCGCTGCCTTATATTTATCCCAGTCTGGACTTTTATCTGTCTTACCGAATGCAGCCGCAACGATGCCTAGGTCACCAATCGACACTTTGCCATCACCGTTCAGGTCGCCTTTAATGTAACCAATGCTTATACTGTGGGTAGCGCTCGCAAGCGGCGTTTCAACGCCATTTCCATCAGCCAAAATAATGTTTGTCAGCTTAACATCAGTAGAAGCTGTCTGGGTGTTCGATTTTGCTTTAAGCTTCAAGCTTAATAGATCGCCGTCCGAATGAATCGCATTGCCTTCTCCTAGGCTCGCGAGTATAATTCGAACTTTCCCTGGCGCTTTCACCTCTTTGCTTATGACTTGCAAGCCTGTTTTCAATGACGTTGCATCGACAAAATCCAATTTAGCCGGATCAAAATTAAGTGTAAGCTCCTCGGCATACACATTTTGAGTTACATTGTTCAAACCAAAATTAAGGTCGAAAGCTTTTCCCGCCATTACAGACGAATCTCCGGTTAGGGAAGCACTTACTTCAGCTGTGCTGGAGCCCTTTACTGTAATAGAATCAGTCAACGTAATTTGGTTTGATGAGTTGCCTACATACACCGCGTACGTTCCTTCATGTGTTGTCCAATGATTGGCATCTGCATCCCAAGTAGACATAGGATGGTTCGAGGCTGCCGGATCAATCGTGATCGAGATCTGCTTCTCCTCACCTGGAGCAAGCCAAACCTTCTTGAAGCCTACAAGACGCTTCGGAGGTTGGTTCGCTGTCTTCGGCAGGCCTAAATAAACTTGAGGCACCTCGGCTCCTGCAACGTCACCGGTGTTCTTCACGACAAATGACACCTGGAACGGCTTGCTTCCATCAGAGGTTTTCTGCGAAACCGCTAGCTTGGAAATTTCGAAATTCGTGTAGGATAGACCATAGCCGAAAGCGAACAGCGGATCGATGCCTTGGGCGTCGTACCAGCGGTAGCCCATTTCAAGACCTTCGCTGTACGTCGCTGTCAACGGCAGGGGACCCGCTCCGTCGGGGTCAATCCCCGGCCACTGCGCAGGCGTGGCGGTTGCGGCTTCCCGCTCTTGGGTCGGGAACGAGATTGGTAGTTTGCCGGAGGGATTGACGATCCCCAGCAGCAGGTTGGCGACGATGTTGCCGTCCTCCTGCCCTGGATACCAGGCCTCAAGGACCGCCGGCACCTTGTCGAGCCACGGAAGCAGCACCGGGCCGCCGTTCTTGAGGACGACGACGGTGTTCGGATTGGCTGCAGCCACCGCCGCCACCAGTGCATCCTGGTTCACTCCGTCCGTAACCGGCAGCGCGAGCGATGTGCGGTCGACTCCCTCACGGGAGATATCGCCGACCATCACCACGGCGACATCAGACTTCGCAGCCAGCGCCGCGGCCTCCGCGATGTTGCTGGCGTTGTTATAAGTGACCGAGGCGTCGGAGCCCAACGCGTGGAGCGCGTTGTTCAGGCCCTGCTCGGGCGTCACAGTATAGGGCGAGGTCACGACGATCTCATTCGAGGGTCCCTGCGAGTTGAACTTCGCCGAGCCGGCGAACGTCGGGGTCCCGATGAGTGCGACCGATTTAAGTGAGGCCGCCTTCAACGGCAGTGTGCTGTGGTCATTCTTCAATAGGACGCTGCCCTGTTCCCCGATGTCCTGGATCCGCCGCCCGTTGGCCGCGAAGTCGATTGGACTCAGGCTGTTGATAGGGTCGTCGAACTGCCCCAGCTCGATCATCACAGTGTACCGCCGGTCGAGCTGCTTGTTGATATCGGCGACAGTCAGCTCACCCGTATCCAAAGCCTGGTGGATCAGCTCAGGGGTAAACCAGCGGGGGCTGGCGAACTCGAGGTCAAGGCCTGCCTTGATGGCCGGTGCCGTGCTGTGTGTTGCCCCACGGTCGGACATGACATAGCCCTTGAATCCCAGGTCCTCGCGCAGCCAATCGGTGAGCAGTTCAGAGCTCTCGCAGGCGTACACGCCGTTCAAGTGCGGATAGGAACACATGACTGATGCGAGGTTGGCTTCTTGGATCGTCATTTCGAACGGCAGCAGGTATAGCTCGTGCATGGTTCGGTCGTCGACGATGGTGTCCATGGTCTGGCGGCTGGTTTCCTGCTCGTTGGCCGCAAAGTGCTTGGCGACGGACTGCACCCCGTGTGCCTGCACGGCGTTGACCTGGGCGACGGCCATGACTCCCGCGAGGTAGGGGTCTTCACCAAAGTACTCAAAATTGCGTCCGGCGTTCGGAACCCGGCCCAGGTTGATGCCTGGAGTGAGCAGCACGTTGTGGCCGCTGGCACGGGTTTCCTCCCCAATGATGTCGCCCCACGCCGATGAGACGGCCGGGTCGAACGATGAGGCGACAGTCAGAGCACTGGTCAGACCCGTTGAAGTCGGTGCCACAGCGCAGTCCCCACCGCCAAAGGGACCGTTGGTCATCCGGAGAGTGGGGATGGCCAGCTCGGGGATCCCTTCGACGTGGCGCCCCTGCGAGGAAAAACCGCATCCGGGGATGTTGGTGTTTGCCACCGGCTTCATAGCAATCTGCTGAATCTTCTGATCGAGGCTCATCGCATCAATAAGTAATTTAGATCGCGCCTCAGGCGCTAACGACTTGTCCATCCAAGGCAAATCGGACGAGTCAGCCAGCTGAATAGTATCGGCGCTAACCGCGCCAACGGCAAAGCTAAGACTCATGGATAGAATTAGTAATCCTAGCGAAAGCTTCTTCGAATAATAAGATAAAGATTTCAGATAAACCCCTCCTAATAATAATGATCGCCTTTGGGCATTTGCTTAAGTAGATTCGTTCTGTTAAATGTTATGTTCCCCATCCATTCACTGTTGGTAAGCGAAAGCAAAATGTCGGATATCCCGCCGTTTATTACTTATACCGATCACCTCCCTTTCATCCAATAGATATAGAGCTCTATGAAACAACTTGCATAAAATGGATCGGGAAGCCCTCCTACGAATGTAGGAGGAGCTTCGTTTAAATGAATAGCATCCCGGGATCCATTTGCTTCTCAGTTACTCAATTAATTGCGCGACAGTAGAGAGATCTTTGATATCAATTATGCCATCCCCATTTACATCCGCTGCCTTATATTTATCCCAGTCTGGACTTTTATCTGTCTTACCGAATGCAGCCGCAACGATGCCTAGGTCACCAATCGACACTTTGCCATCACCGTTCAGGTCGCCTTTAATGTAACCAATGCTTATACTGTGGGTAGCGCTCGCAAGCGGCGTTTCAACACCATTTCCATCAGCCAAAATAATGTTTGTCAGCTTAACATCAGTAGAAGCTGCCTGGATGTTCGATTTTGCTTTAAGCTTCAAACTTAATAGATCGCCGTCCGAATGAATCGCATTGCCTTCTCCTAGGCTCGCAAGTATAATTCGAACTTTCCCTGGCGCTTTCACCTCTTTGCTTACGACTTGCAAGCCTGTTTTCAATGACGTTGCGTCTACAAAGTCCAATTTAGCCGGATCAAAATTAAGAGTAAGCTCCTCGGCATACACATTTTGAGCTACTTTATTCAGACCAAAATTAAGGTTGAAAGCTTTTCCAGCCATTACAGACGTATCTCCTGTTAGCGTAGCACTAATGTCAGAAGTATTTGCTTCATAAGATAATCCAAAACCGAATGTGTAGCCATCACCAACTGCATTCGTATAAGTGTAGTCGAACGCTTCGGCGTAGCCTGGTACGTCCGGTGCGTTTTTCTCTACTGCCTCTTGGCTAGCTGGGATCGTGATCGGCAGCTTACCAGTAGGGTTGAAGCGCCCGCGCAGCACGTCGAGCAGGGCTTCAGCCTTAACGCTGTAGGTTGCCACTACAGCTGCAGCGGCGGGTTCAACCTCGTTGATAACCCACGGATTGGTCATGTTGATCACTAGGGCAGTCGGAACGGCCGCCTCGATCTGTTTGACCCGAGCAACGTCGATACCAGTGAGTGTGCCCAACTGAATCTCCACTGTGGAGAGGTCAGGGTACTCGTATGGTTTCGGACGTAACACCACAAGTGCTGCGTTCGCCTCCTCGAGCTTATTGACAATTTTCACCGATGGATCTTCCTTAGCGATGACCTCCTTCATTGAAGCGGTCTGAGCGACACTGTTGGTACCGTTGAAAACCTCCACGTACAGCTTTGTAGTGGCGAGTTTTGCATCGGTCAGCGGCAGCAGTCCCTCATTGTTGCGCAAGAGTGTAACCGACTCGCGGTGAGCCTCGTCGGCCCGTGCCTGGTTTGCAGGTGAGTCTGCGATTTCCTGAGCCGCAGCCGGGTCAACGTACGGGTTCTCGAACAGTCCGAGATCGAATATCTCCGTAAGCAGAAGTGTCAATGAAGGAGTGAGTTCCTCTTCTTTGAGCACACCCTTGTTAACCGCGGAGATGAGTCCGCTTGGGTCGTTGCTGTCTGAGAAGATGCTCGTTCCGGCGCGGATCGCCTTAGCAAATTTCTCCTCGATCGTCAGGCCCTCTACGCCATAAGCCATGCCGGCCAGCACGCCGCTGTCGCTGTTCACGTAGCCTTTGAAGCCCAACTTGTTCCGCAACAGGTCGGTGATAATGCCCTCGTTGTAGGCACCTGCCACCTGCTCGAACTGCTCGGTTTCAGAGTACCAAAGCTCTTTCGGGAGCTGATCGGCACTCTCGTTGCTAGGAACGTTGTAGAAGGACATGATCGCGCTCGCCCCTGCGTCAATTGCAGCCTGGAACGGTGGAAGCTGATACTTGAACAAGCTTCCAGGCGTCGGGTAGAGCGTATACTTGCCGTGCGGTAAGTGCGGGTCCAGACCTTTTACTACAGGCCCGTCACCAGGGAAATGCTTGATGGTATGGACAACAGACTCGCTGTTGATCTTTTCCCCTTGGAAGCCTTTAACAACCTCAGTGGCTATCATCGAGTTTAGCTCTGGGCTCTCGCCGAAAGTTTCGCTGATACGGCGCCAACGCGGCTCTGTCGCGACCTCAACCTGGGTGCCATAGATCTTCCGGATGCCGGACGCGCGCCACTCTTGGCGGGCGATCTCTGCAAAGTCGCGGATAAGGGCTTGGTCTTGTGTTGCCGCCATGCCCAAGGGTCCAGGCCAAGAGGAGAACTGTCCAGAGGCCTCTTGGAAGCCGAACTGGAGAGATTCTGCAATATTGTTTCGCGGGTTGGAGGTGAATACGATCGGGATACCCAGCTTTGTGGCTTCCGCGATCTCCTGATACGTGTTGTTCCGTGTAGCTATATCGAAGGCAGTAGGGTTGTCGCGTAGGATGAAGTAACGTAGGTTGCGATTTTGGATGAAATCGTTGACGGTGGTAGCGCTAGGATTAGATGTGATGTTCATGAGGCCAGCTTTCTCCGACACGCTCATGCGCGGTATGAGGTCGGCCACGCGCTCTGCTGTAGATTTCTCCCAGTTTTCATAAATGTCCAGTTCACCATTACCGTTTAAATCCTTGTACTTCTTGCCATCAATCGTAAGTATATTCTTCATATGACTAGAGATAATAGGCTGTGTTGCGCCATTAGCCGCACTTGCGTTTGGTAAACCAAGCGAAGATAATAACAACGAACCAAGTAAAAGCAACGCAACTGGTTTAGATTTTATTGAGATCGAATTCATATTCTATCCCCTCACATTAATTATATTTTATACGCTTTGCCATTCCCTTCTTAGGCTTTCGTTGTTGAGATTTCCTTAACTTTTAATGACCCGTACCAAAAATCTTCATAAACCTCGTTTACTTAAGATGGACTTCACATTTTATAACTATCACCTCCTACATTACTATCGTCATAGAACTAGAATCGAAGGAAGTGGTCTAACCTACTTATACAAATTTGTATAAATGTTGTACATCAATACAGCTGCTTGAGCCCGATTCGTTGTTCCTTTTGGATCAATCATGCCGCCTGACCCCTGAACAAGTCCCATTTTGACCATTGCAGCAACGCTTTTAACAGCATAATCAGCTATTTTCGCATGATCCTTAAATTGGCTCAGTTGTTCCTCATTCGGGTCTGTTGTCATTTGTTTAACCAATCTCAACGTACGCTCTGTTAATACGATCATGTCTTCCCTTGTAATTGGCTCGTGAGGCAGGAACATATTGTTGCCTACGCCTTCCGTAATGCCGAGGCCTCTGGCGATTCTCACAGCATCATGGAAATAATCACTTTCTTTCACATCTGCAAATTCGCTTCCAGCTCCCTTACTTACGTCAACCTCTAAAGTCCGTACTAACAAGACTAAAAAGTCGGCGCGTGTAACGGACTGACGAGGAGCAAACGCCTTGTCTGAGATACCGTTGATAATCCCTTTGGATGCCAAAACCTCAATTTGGTTTTTTGCCCAACCCAAAGCAGCAATATCGCCAAATGTTTTTTGTACAAATGCAACGGCGTACTTGCTTAAGTGTGTAGTCGAGAAAATGACTGTGCCCGTAGTGGCATCATATCTGCCATTAGGAACCGGAACCACTTTCCCCTCCTCGTTTAAATACCATACAACGATATGCTCAGAGCTCTTTAATTCCTCTGTGTTCGGTGTATAGGGCACGACTACCGTTATAGGGGCATCCGGGTTATTCCAATAGATTTTTTTGTCACCGCTATACAGGCTTATGTCTCTAACAGGTCGATCACCAATTTGCTTCCCTAAAGCTTGGTCTAGTTCACTGGCATCGATTTTTCCGATCCTCAACCGTATGCTATTGGCAGTTATTTCACCTACTTTAAACATTTTATTGGATATTAAAATAGTCCCAAGCGGCGAAGTTACCTTTATTTGGATTAAACCTCCAATAGCTGCGAAAGCGGATGTCGGTAATTCCAGTTCATAAGCTGTTGCACCCGGTATTTCTTTAATGACAATCTCTATATTTTTTACTCCTTTTTCATTGGCCGCTACTTGCTCGACTGCCTTATCCCAGTCTGCCTGGGTTACAATTGCAGTTGCCGTTTTCGTTGCAGAATTCATCTTTACGTCCGGGTTTAGAATCCCTGGTTTTGACTGATTAATTGGCGGATTTACAGAGCCTGGGTCTCCTGAATTTCCGCTAGTAATCGACGCGCTCGCCTTCGTATTTGGAAGATACGTATGTCCGGTCAACTGGCTATCCACCGTTTGAACAGATTTCAGCTCTAGTGCAGCGCTTCCTTGTCGAATTGTTTTGAACGTTATGGTCGCTAGATTTAAGGCGCCGTTCTCACCCGCTACTTTATGTAACTTGGTACTTGCAAATCGTAATTTATTACCTTCAAGCAACGGTTGGATGGAGAATCCTCCAGATATTCCGCCTTGGACACCCTTGTATTCCAGCATCGTTTGATCAAATTCGAGACTGAATTCATATCCATACATATCCCGCAGATCATTCCCGGTAACGGTAACCTGCAGCTCATTGCCTAATGCTACCTGACTGTTAGTCACGTTTAAAGTAAAGGAAGGCGCGGTATCTGCATACGTTACCAGAGGAGGGACATATACAAAGCACATTAATAAAATTAAGCTGAGCAAATACGATTTTTGTCTCACGATGAAGGCTCCTCCCATGATTGAGACAGGAGTAAAGGCTGCGCTCTCCCCCTGCTTCTCAGTTACTCATTTAATTGTGCTACTGCTGAAAAATAGAAAATATCAATTTTATCATCCGCATTCATATCTGCTTGCTTAAACGCGGTCCAATCTGCATCGTAATATTACAACGTTCAAACACTCACACATTGTTCTTTATTAAGCGCATACATAAATATTAAGAAAACGTTATGCTTCAGGTGGACATCTCAGCAAATCACCTCCATCTAATTGCTTAGTCATTCGGTGGCTTTGTCTTACTCCCCTGGTTGCAATGCTTTATCTGTCTTGCGGAAACACGGTGCCATTCCGTTATCTGATACATTAGCCGTCGCTATGTAAGAGATTAGGTTAATCATAATAGAACTATATCTGAAACATAACGGGACAAAACTATTGTGAAGGGGGAGATTCCTATGCAGTGTATTTAATAAAATTTACAGTGTTAATTTATTTGGGGAATAAAAAAAACGAGCTCCCTGGGGAAGCCCGTCTAGGCAGGTAAATCAATATTTTTGGTACAATCAAGTGAGCTTCAAGCTGCTCCATGATAAGTAAATGCATATAACGGCTAGAACAAAGAAGACCGTTGAAATTTGACGATTTCTACGCATTTTGAACCCATAGGCACAAAAAAAGATTGCTGCAGTTAATTTAGCTAAGCTTCGGTAATAACTATTGTCCGAGAAGGCTGAGCTGCTAAATATAATGGATACAAGCAGAGTTGTTAGGATCAGCATTTTAAACCACAAAGGCTCTTTCATGAATTGATAATACATAGATTTAATCCGCTTCATAATGATATCAATTCCCCTCTATGTGTCTCTAATTGTTCTTGTTCACCTGAATAGGAAATAAATAGCCCACAAGCAATCCGCTTTTTTCAAAGTGTCATTCTTGTGGGCTAAACCTATTTATATCTTATAAGCCTTCATAGCTTTGCGAATTTCTTTAAAGGTAGGCCGTTTGCCATACATAAGCACACCTGTGCGGTAAATTTTAGCGGATATCCATACAGCCACATAGATGGTGACGAACAGGATACCGATCGAGGTGCAAATTTCCCATACCGGCGGATCTGTTAAGCCTAGTCTTAGCAGCATAACGAAAGGTGAGAAAAACGGAATAAAGGATGATACTTTGACAAGCATGCTATCCGGGCTTGTGATGCTGAATATGGAAATGTAGAAGCCGGCCAAGGAAAGCATAGTAATAGGGAGGACGGCTTGACCCAGATCCTCTGTACGGCTGACGATTGAGCCTACAGCCGCAAACAATGTTGCGAATAATAGATAACCAGTTAAGTAGAACAATACCGCGAATATAAGCAGCTTCGGATCAATTTTCGTTAAATCAATATTGAATTGTTCAAGCAATTTATTATTATGCGGCAGACTTACGTTAATAATTAGGACGAGAACATACACGGATACTTGGATCAAACCTACGAGAAACATACCAACGATTTTTCCGAACATTTGCTTCAAAGGAGATACGCTCGTAATGAGCAGCTCCATAACGCGTGAGCTCTTCTCAGCTGTAATCTCTGATGCAATGAGCTGACCTGTAATCATAATGGCCATAAACAGCAGGACAACGATTAAATAGACAAGACCCATATTTACAGCTTGTTGCTCAAGTGATTTTCCATCATCTACATTTGTCGTACCATCTGTTGCCGAAATTTGCATCGTAGCAATTTCAATCGGTGCGTTAAGCAGAGCAAGCTGCTCAGCTGTTAAACCAGCATCATGCAGGATGGTTCCTTGACGAATAATTTGAAGAGCGCTTTGAATGGGGCTAGTCGACTCGTACGCCATCAGCTTCTCGGATTTATATGTCATCTCTGGGAAGCCGTTCTCTGACATTTTGCCAAATTGGAGATAGCCTACAATATCTTTATCCGCAATCGCTTGTTTCAGCTGTTTCTCGTTCTCTGAAACCGAGCCTTTATCTTCGTATGGGACTAATTTAATATCTGATTTTTCCTGTGCTTCGAAATAGGCCTTCAATTGATCACCTGTCGCCGAATCTTCCGCTGACTTAGAATGAATATATCCAATCTGGCTTACTTTGTCACCACTGTTGAATTGCGAGAAAATATAAGGAAGATTAATTCCGATAGTCATAATAATGGCAATGATCAAAGTTGTAATCAAAAACGCTTTTGCTCTGAATTTGTTTTTTAACGTAAAGCCCACTACTGTCCAAAAGCTATTCATGGCTATCACCGCCTACCGTCTTAATAAATATTTCATTCAATGTCGGTTCCTTGATTTCAAATCTCGTAATGGTCGATTGCCCCATCGCATGCCGCAAAATATCTCCACCAACCGCTTCGTTTGCAATGCCAACCTCATAGCCATATTCATGACGTACAACATTCGTAACACCAACAATTTGATTAAGGCCAGTTATTTCATTCTCCGTGTTTAATATAACGCGTTCCTTCGGGAATTGCTTCTTAATATCCTTGAGGCTACCTTTCAACACGACATTGGAACGATGCAGAATCGTAATATTTCTACAAAGCTCCTCTACATGCTCCATCCTGTGGGTTGAGAACAAGATGCTCGTTCCAGTGTCGCGCAGCTCCTTGACCGTTGATTTCAACAGCTCTACGTTGACCGGATCGAGACCGCTGAATGCCTCATCAAGAATGACGATTTTCGGCGAATGAATGATGCTTGCGATAAATTGAATTTTTTGCTGATTTCCTTTGGATAGCTCCTCAACCTTTTTATTGTAATACTCAGGCACCTCGAAGCGATCCAACCATTTCTTAAGGTTTTTGTCAGCATCCTTCTTCGACATCCCCCGCAGCTGTCCCAAATAAATGAGCTGGTCACTCACGCGAACCTTTGGATACAGCCCTCTCTCCTCTGGCAAATAGCCTAGATTACGCAATTCATTATTGCTGTATGCTTTACCGTTGTACAATATTTGGCCTTCATCCGGATAAATAAGGCCCAGCACCATTCTCATCGTTGTCGTCTTGCCGGCACCATTCGCCCCAAGCAAACCGTAAATCTCTCCTTCGCTAACTTCAAAGCTAATTCCGTTTACTGCAGTTTTGTCGCCATACTGCTTAACAATTCCTTCCACTTTCAATGGATTCATTCTAAATTCCCCTCTTTTCATTTAATCTTGTACTCAAACTATTTTGCAATAATAATGCGCTCATAATTTCATCCAGTTCCAGCGCCTGTCTGCTGACTAGCTGCAAGCCTTCTCTTGCGCACCATTGCTCCGCCTCCGCAGCTTTACTTGTTGTAATACGATAAGTGGTTCCGCCTGCATGATCTACGCCGCATTGTCCTGGCATAGTTGCGGCCAGCTTCTCTGAAAGGTCAGGTCCAGTGACAAATAAAGTAAACCAGCTGCTGAACAGCTCATCCTTCTCATACATGCCAAGCACCATTCCACGATCCATAAATACGATAAAATCGGCAAGACGTTTCACTTCTTCAATAATATGGGAGGTCAGCAGAATGGTTCGATCTCCTTGATCCATATAACGATGAAGAATGTTGATCATCGTTTTCCAGGCTAATGGATCAAGCCCCGAGGATGGCTCATCGAGCAATAATAGCTCTGGACCATGTGCCAGCGTTAATGCAAATTCAAATTTACGGCGCATACCCTTCGACATTTTGCCAAGGAGCTGATTATCATCAACCTCCAATAAGTGCAATAGCTCTCGATAGCGGTTCACATCCCAGCTCTCATACCAAAATTGATAGAACTCCGCTTTTGCAGCAGCCTTCATATTGTTCTCATGCGATAAGGATTCCTCCGGCAAATAACCGATTCGCTTCTTTAAATCTACTGATGGTCCCTGCTCCAATCTTTGACCTAATAATTCGATCAATCCTTCGTCTGGTTTAGCTAAATCGAGCATTAAACTGAAACTGGAGCTCTTTCCGCATCCATTCGGTCCCACAATGGCAGTAATGAATCCCTTCGGTATACTCATATTTAGCGGACCAAGTCGGAATTTAGAACGATTCTGTACTACGCCTGTAAACTGAATCGCATTCGTCTCAACCATCGTTCTCCCCCATCCTCACTCATAATATTTATTCATGACTTCCTTAAACATGGTTTCAAGCTCATTCTCCGTACACTGCACGCGCTTTCCGGCTATAACAGCTTGATCTAACGCTTCAATCACGGCAGATAGTCGATGACGATCACGTTCGAGCTCTCCTACCTTGGCAACATAAGTGCCGGTTCCTTGTCTGGTTCGCAGTAAGCCCTCTGCTTCCAAGTCATTATATACTCGCTTTACCGTTATAACGCTGCATTTTACCGTTTGAGCAAGCTCTCGAATCGATGGAAGCAGTGTGCCTTCAGTTAGCTGTCCGCTAACAATCAAAGCACGCAATTGAACTTCAATCTGATGGTATAGTGGCTCGGCGCTTTGATCGTTTATTTGTATCGGCAGCAGTATGACTTTCACCTTCTTTCCTTCTCGATTGTCTAAGCTCTATAACTCCGCTTCTCAAGTCGGTTTTCTATTCGTTTCATTCCTATAAATAAAGCCAACGCCGTTATAGCCAGTGCAACAAGAACAATCCAGCCATTGCCATCTTCTATGAAATGGAGGGAGGTTATGACGATATTCCCAATCTTGAGTAAAGCCAAGCACAACGTGAGAATGAGATATAGGAGAATATACAATAAATTCATTATAAAATACGTTTTTCCCGTATGGCCAAGCTCCCAATATACATACATCGATGCAATCGTCAACGAGTAGGCAAACCATAACAATCCATATAAAGCAAAGTAACCTATCGATATATTTACATCATTCATATAGACGATTAAGTACTGCAAGCTGAAGAAGACAAGCTGTGTTACAAATAATACGATTGTCAATTGAATCAATCGGCCAATTGCTATTTGCTTAGAAGATATTGGCATCGTTCGCCACTGCGCTATCTTATGCGTATACGCATCATTTTTCCAATAACGCATCATCGACTGGTTGAAGCAAAAGGCTAGACAAGGAAGAATAGTTAAGTAAACAAAATCCATTGCCCAGTTAATCGAACCTGTTTCGTCACTATTCGCATCCAAAAACAAAGGAACTGTAAATAGCAATAAATAACCGACGATCAAAAGCGATATCAAGCTTTTCCATCTATCCTTTGCCAGCTCATGCTTCGCTAGGAACCAAGCACCTTTCCACACATTCACATTATTTTCTCCTCTCAACATCAACAGTCAATATACTGTATATATCCTTATACACAGTATATTGACTAACTACGACGATGTCAACCCTTTCCAACAAAACAAAATAAAACCGTGCTAATGCAAGAGATAATCTCTTACGATAGCACGGTTTTTAATGGGGATGATTGAAATGTTTTAGCCGAAAATAGCGTCAATAACAGGCTTAGTATGTCCGCCTGGGTACATAAGGTAGAGAAGAATATAGACCATCGTTCCTGTTATGGCTGTAACAAACCATATGAGCGAAGTCACCTTTCCCCACTTCCGATGCTTTGCAAATTTCTTCTTGTATCCAAGCGTAAGCGTCGTTATTCCAAACACAGCCGCTACAGTCGCCAGCACAATATGGAACAGCAGGAAAACAAGATAATATGGTTTCAACCAATCTGGACCGCCCCATGCGGTGTTCCCAACAAATATAGTACGAGAAACATATACGATGAAGAAGATAGACGCTGCTATTGCTGCATAGACCATCATCTTCTGATGCTCAACCAACCTGCGTTTAATCGCCAGTCTCCAGCCAATAGCAACAAGTACTGCGCTTAGTACGATAAAAAAGGTACTGATTGTTGGCATAATATTAAAACTATTCAACGTTACCCCACCTATTAAAAAATATGACGGCTAAGCCGTACCGGTATTCGTATTCGGTAAATCATCTTCAGTTTGTTCACGTTTGAACCATTGTTTGAAAATATAGGCCAAAATAAAACCGTACATAAACTCCTGAACCAGTTTCATCACAATACCACCAAGCTGCTGGTCCTCAACGACATCCATGAGATTAAAGAACTGCGGACCGCTGAAGGTATCAAGCAATCTGCTAGGATCCCCTGTTACACAATATCCCATTGCCGTTACCCATACATTCGGATCATTGTATATCGCATACAAAGGGGTAGTGGCGAAAATAATTAGTGCGCATGCCGGTGTTAACAAAATACCATTCGCAAATACGTAAGCCATTCTCTTCAAGTCAGTTAAACGATTCCATTCTGGAACTGGACAAGCGATTTGCCACCACATCATAAAAGAAGTAATGAGCAGCACCGAATAATAAAGACGATGCACGGAGAAGTGCGTCATCACATAGTCATGGACAATAGGAACATGGTAAATGGAAAAAAGCATATTAAAGAGCACCAATGTAATAATAGGATTCATCATTGGGCTTAACTTTTTCCAAAATGAACCTGAAAATAGTTTGCGCCAAACAAAGCCTGGCACGCCTAGTAATACTAATGGCGGTACGATTAAATAGGAGACTGACATATTGATCATATGAAACGTAAACATAAGATGACCTAATAAGTTAAGAGGTCCTCCATGAGCTAAATAAAACATAATAGCAGCAGACACGAACATCACCTTTTGGAGGAGGGTCGCTGCTGGTTCCTGTGGGTAATGCTTCTCCCGCCATGGACCAATTAAGTAGAAATATAGAATAACGACTGCCGTCATTCCGAACAGAAACATTGGGGTCCACAATTCTTCGAAGCGGAAATACTGTAAGCCAAGCATCGTGGAAGCTCCTTTCCATTACATTAAGCTCATTTTAGAAAAAAGGAGGGACCCAGCTTTGGGAACCCTCCTCTCCTTCATACAAATGATGGTTTTACCACCAAGCCCAATACTCCGCCATAATGACGCAAGTAAATACGATAAATACACCCATCAAAATTCCGATAATCGCAAACGTATGACCGCGATCCTTCATATGCATCCAGACTGCCATTTGAATAAATACTTGTAGAATAGCCAATCCGATTAAAATGATGTAAGTAAAATCCTTGTTTATTTCTCCGCTGATAACTGTCGCAAACGCAAGAAATGTTAGCAGTACGGAAAAAATAAACGAAATGATGGCCTTTTTGGGGCCTTCAACTTTATAACGCTTGGTGCTTCCCTCTGTGGCTGTATGATTGCTCGCCATGGATTATACCACCTTTCCCATCAAGTAAACGACGGTGAAGATAAATACCCATACAACATCGATAAAGTGCCAGTACAAACCAGCTATATATGTCTTTGGCGCGGTAACAACAGTCAAGCCTTTTCTCATCAACTGCATAATAATCAAGCTTATCCAAACTATACCGAAAGCAACGTGTGCTCCGTGGAAGCCTACAAGCGTATAGAAGGATGAGCTGAATGCACTAGTTGTAAAGCCATGGCCTTCATGTATATAGTGAGTAAACTCATAAATTTCTAGGCCCAGGAAGGCTAAACCCAGAACAACAGTAACAATGAGCCAGCTTATCAACGCCTTCACTTTATTCGTATGAAGAGCGTGAATAGCGAATACGCTGGTCAAGCTTGATGTTAAAAGCAATGCTGTTGCGAGCGCAACCAGTGGAAGATCGAATAGCTCATCCGCTGTAGGACCATCTAATACTTGATGGCGAAGCGCCAGGAACGCTGAGAACAATGTTCCGAAAAGTACGGTTTCGCCTCCAAGAAACAACCAGAAGCCTAATATCTTATTGCGTCCCTCGAGGGTCGCCTTTTCGGGCTCATGAGGCAATTGCCCTTCTACATGCGAGTGTGCACTCATGCTTTTCCCCCCATATCTTTAAGAATTTCGTCTTCTTCAATATGAAAACCATGGTCGTCAATGACTGAACGAAGCACCATGCAAGTAAATAGCACGAGCAGGCCGACGATACCAACTGCATAGCCCATTTTGAACGAACCGAACAGATTGCCCCATTCTGGAGCGTACATGAAACCAAGAGCTGCTATAAACAATCCTACTCCCATGAAGAACGGCAGAATCGATGGAGAAGGCATATGAATCGGGCCTAGCGGTTCAGCAGGCGTCATGCCGCTGTGACCATCCATTTTTTCTTTCCAATAAGCGTCATAACCGCGAACAAGCGGTGTTTGAGCAAAGTTGTACTCTGGCGGTGGAGATGGAATCGTCCATTCCAGTGTACGACCGTCTTCCCAAGGGTCAGCTGGTACATTTTGGGGTTTGAATGCCGTAGTTACGATATTCAATAGGAAGAATATTGTACCAAAGCCCATCAAGAATGCGCCCACTGTACTAATCATATTCATTTCATTAAAGCCAAGACCGTCCAGATACGTCCAAATACGACGCGGCATTCCAAGCAAGCCAAGGAAATGCTGAACAAAGAATGTCATGTGGAAGCCGATGAAGAATGTCCAGAACGTCCATTTGCCTAGCGTTTCATTAAGCATACGTCCGAACATCTTCGGCCACCAGTAATGAAGGCCTGAGAATATACCTAGTACCAATCCGCCAACAATAACGTAATGGAAATGTGCGACTACAAAGTAAGAATCGTGATATTGGAAATCGGCAGGCGCTGCTGCCAGCATGACGCCGGTAACGCCGCCCATTACGAAGGTAGGAATAAATCCAACTGCGAACAAATTCGCTGTTGTGAATTTAATGGAACCGCCCCACATCGTAAACAACCAGTTGAAAATTTTGATACCTGTCGGAATCGCAATAAGCATCGTTGCAATCGAGAACAGAGCATTCGCAACCGGTCCAAGACCAACTGTGAACATGTGATGCGCCCAAACCATGAAGCCCAAGAAGCCAATCAGGATTGTAGCGAATACCATCGAGCTGTAACCGAACAAACGCTTGCGAGAGAACGTGCTTACTACTTCGGAAATAACGCCGAAGGCCGGCAGGATGAGGATATAAACCTCAGGATGCCCAAATATCCAGAAAATATGCTCCCAGAGGACGGTATTTCCTCCCCCAGATGGATCAAAGAAATTGGCATCGAATAGTCGATCGAACATAAGCGCTGCAAGGCCGACTGCAAGAGCCGGAAATGCGAATAGGATAAGCGCCGAAGTTACGAAGACCGTCCATGTAAATAGTGGCATACGCATAAACGTCATACCTGGAGCTCTCATATTAATAATCGTGGCTAGAAAGTTGATACCCCCGATTAGTGTACCAATACCTGCAATCTGAAGTCCCAATACATAGTAATCAACACCATGCTGGCCGTTATAGGTCGTACCCGCTAAAGGAGCGTAAGATGTCCAGCCCGCATCAGGAGCGCCGCCAGTAAACCAGCTGACGTTAAGCAAGACACCACCAAACAAAAATGTCCAGAACCCTAAAGAGTTAAGGAAAGGAAACGCAACGTCTCGTGCGCCGATTTGCAGCGGTACAACCGCATTCATAAGCGCAAACAAGATCGGCATGGCTGCTAGGAAGATCATAGTCGTACCATGCATAGTTATTAGCTCGTTATATGTATCCGCGCTAACAAAGTCATTAAGCGGCTTCCATAATTGAACCCGGATTAATATCGCTTCCAAACCGCCAACTAGGAAGAAAAATCCGCCGGCGATCAAATACAAAATCCCAATTTTTTTATGGTCAACCGTTGTCAGCCAGTCCATAAGACCGCTGTGTCGTTTCACCGTATGCGTATGCGCATGAGCCAAAGTAGGTACCTCCTTCAATCACCGATAAATTATTGTTCGTAGTTAAGTTTCAGTTCAGATAAATATTTCGCAATGCCTTCAAGTTCTTGCTCAGTCAAATCGACTTTACCCATTTGGTTGCCCGGTTTTACATCATCCGGATTTTTGATCCAACGGTGAAGATTATCATAAACAGAGCCTTCATTGCTATATTTAGGTTCATCGGTGTTAACAAGTATACCTCCGACAGATTGACGGCTTCCGATACCCGTTAAGTTAGGATAAGCAGGTCCGCCCATATCTCCTACTGCATGACAAGCAAGACATTTGCTTTCGAATGCAGCAGCAACTGCTGGATCACTAGGAAGAGCTACAGGTTCTTGAATAGCGGCTACCCAACGATCGAATGAGGACTCGTCCACTGACTTCACTTTGAAATCCATTAGTCCGTGTGAAGGACCGCAAAGCTCGGCACATTTACCAAGGTAAACGCCTTCTTTTGGAGCTGAGAAGTACATCATATTTTCGTTAGCACCAGGGTTTGTATCAATCTTGCCTGCAAGCGATGGAACCCAGAACGAGTGAATCACGTCTGCTGACTTCGCTTTAATGGAGATTGTTTTTCCCTTTGGAATAATAAGCTCTTGCGCTGTTTTAATACCGTAATCCGGATATTCGAATTCCCACCAATATTGGTGCGAAGTCACGACTACTTGAATCGCATCCGGGTCTTTACTGTAATCCTTAGCTAAATTAAATACGGATTGTACAGTTGGAACCGCGAGAATAACAAGCAGAACAATTGGAATAACTGTCCAAATAATTTCCAGCTTGTGGCTTCCTTCGATTTGCTTCGGTATTGTTTTGTCTCCTTTGCGTCTGCGGAAACGAATAATGACGTACAAAGAAATCGCAAACACAGCAACAACCACGATCAACATGATTCCAATCGTTAGCTTCATCAGTCCGAATTGCTCTTCCGCTACAGGTCCCTGGGGATTTAGCGCAGACAAATCAGCCCGTCCGCATGCCGCTAGCACCAGTACCATCATGGCCATAAGCGGCGCTAGCCGTTTAAAATAATGCCACCGTTTCATCATTAATCAACCCCACTTTTGACATTTTCGCAGTTGCCTGAATTCACGTGGCAAGCGGCTAACTGCGTGTTTCACAGATGTTTTATAACTCCTGCAACTAAATTCATCTTATTAAATATAAAGTTGAAGCCTCTTTTTGTCAATGTTACAGGAAGAGTTCACAAATTGTTCTCAAAGCTGTCAAAAATCGCAGTACGTCAACGTTTTTAGCTTTCCTCATCCATTGGCTTAGTCTCTCCAAATTACTTACCCTCTGCCATTCATTGTGCACCAAAAGTATGGTCAATTATGTATGGGGAATAAACGTATATTTATTTTTTAATAACAAAAGCTAAAGGCATTATCGAATGAATGGGGGTCCGTTCTTAATGGTAAAACGAATGGCTGCGCTGCTGCTTTCTGCTGCTGTCCTTTCTTCGGCTGCCGGCTGCAATTACAGGGAGCTTGCCCAAAAAAGTGATACTGACTATGGCAGCCGTCAAGTCAATGATCCGAAAATGATTCATGCAAAGTTATACGGTCCACTGTCGAATAACGCTAATCAGCATGATAATGCCTTCTTTGAATACAGCTCCGTCATCTCGCGCAAAGTAACAGAGCTGAATGGCATCGCATCCGCAATTGTCATGCTTACCGATAAAAACGCATATGTTGGATTAATGCTGGACTGGACAGCCGTAGGAACACGCAATTCAGGCAGACACCGTGAGCAGGACAATACAGGGACGACGGAAGGCGTATACAATCGTGAAAATGGAAATCCATATGGCAATGGCCGTTTGCTTGTATCGCCTTATAATTCTTATTTTTCCGTCAATGACGTTAATGACTTATCGAATGAGCTTAAACAGACAGTGGCAAAAACCGTGCGTGATCTTGCTCCTACTGTCCAAGAGGTGCATATTTCCGCTAATATGGATTTTGTCAATTATTTTAATGAATATGCTAAGGAAGCTTGGGGCGGAAGATCTCTTATGCCATGGGTAGACTCATTCAATACACTCGTCCAATATCATTTTGCCGGGGGCAAGGAAATGCCGACACCCATTACTTTGCCTGAAGTAAATAGAAGTTCAGAGCAGCATATGAATGAATAAAAAAATCGCTTCCTATTATATATAGTCAAAAAGAGGGTGTCCCAAAAGCACCATAGGCTTTTGGGACACCCTCTTTATTAATAAAATTACCGCTTTGGTGAAAAACCGCTAACTTCAGACAATATAGCCTCTGTTTGTGCCAAAATCTCTTCGGACAGCACCACATTAATGGCCTTTACATTCTCTTCGATCTGCGATGGACGGCTTGATCCGATAATAGCTGAACTTACTCCTGGCTGACGAAGCACCCATGCTAATGCAAATTGAGAAAGCGTTGCTCCGATGCTACCCGCAAGCTGTTCCAGCTTCTCTGCCACCTGTAGTACATCCTCGCGCATATAGCTGTTAATAATGCCGTTAGTTTTATCGTTTGCAGCACGGCTGTCTGACGGAGCAGCTTGGCCCGGTTTATATTTCCCGGTCAATATTCCTTGAGCAAGCGGTGAGAACACCACTTGTCCCATCCCTTCACTTTCACAAACCTGTAGCACATCCTTCTCAATATAACGCTCAAACATATTATAAATCGGCTGATTCGAAACAAGAGGACGCAGGCCAAGCTTTTTGCTTCTTTCAGCCGCATCCGTGATTTGAGCAGCAGACCATTCACTTATGCCTGCATAGAGTACTTTACCCTGTGCAGTCAAATCATCCAGTGCTCGAAGCGTTTCCTCAACCGGCGTCTCGTTATCGAATCGGTGGCATTGATATAGATCAATATAATCTGTTCCTAGACGCTTCAAGCTCGCCTCACACTGTTCCACAATATGCTTGCGTGAGAGTCCGCGATCATTCGGCCCTGAGCCCATCGGGAAAAACACTTTTGTCGCAAGCACATAGCTGCTTCGTGTATACGCTTTCAAAGCTTCCCCCATGACCTTTTCTGCTGCTCCAGTATTATAGGCGTTCGCCGTATCGAAGAAGTTAATGCCTAATTCATAAGCTTTATGTATGCAAGCCTGCGCTGTTTCTGCTTCTGTGGCAGTGCCATAAGTCAGCCAGCTTCCAAGTCCAATTTCACTTACCTTTAATCCACTCTTACCTAGCCTTCTATAGTTCATTTGCATGTGCAATCACTCCTCATTTATAATGTCTCCATAAACAGTGTATAGTAGTTTCTAATAGAGTTAAAGTAGTGAATGTTTTTTCATTATATTATCTTAAATATATATACTATACTTATGGATAGTAATAAGCAGAGAGGGGTACTTCTATTTGAGTGCGCATAATTACATACCGAAAGAGCCTTTACATATCGAATGCAATATCGAGAAAACATTGGATGTTATTGGTGGGAAATGGGCATTTCTAGTACTAAGGGAGCTGTTTGGCGGCACCAAAAGATTTGGAGAAATACAGCGGCTAATTCCTGCTGTAAGTCCCCGCGCGCTAACAAGTACGCTCCGTCATCTTGAGGATAAAGGCGTGCTTGAACGTAAAGTATTTCCTACTGTTCCGGTAACCGTCGAATATACACTTACACCTAAGGGCGAGGATTTGCATCATATTTTAAAAGAAATGAAGCTTTGGTCGGCGAGATGGACCTAGCTTATTTATGCGGAATGCGGTTTTCTAGCCATGCATTATAGCCCGCTTGAAATCGATCACGCGCTGTTTGATAAATACGACGATCGCTTTCATTTCGTGACAATCGTTCCAGGCGGACAAGCTCCGCCTCAAATTGCTCGAGCAGCATAGAGACCCGATCTCCCGGCTTCGTTTGATTGCCGCTTGTTTGTAATCCCTCAATTCCCGTTTGCAGCTGCAGTTCTCCATTGCTGTCTATTTGTGCAAAAAAAACGTCTTCCTCTTTCAATTTATTTTTCTTCAGCTCATGCAGGAGCCAATTTCGATCATAACCCGCCTCATGGAGAACATCTTCTAGAATATTACCGTCTATCACGACGGTCTTAGCTTCCCGTCCAGGGGCAATTTTCCACCCAAGCAGTTCAGGCGTGATCGGCTGATATTCCTTTTTCAGCAGAACATTGACCTCACCGCTTTGCTCCATGACGGCAAACTCAACATCAGCTACGCGATAGACATCCTTCTTGCGCAGCTGCTCTAACATTTCGTCCATCGTCAACCGTTCCTTAAGCAAGTTTTTTTTAATTAATTGTCCATTTTTAATTAACACGGTTCCTTTGCCATCCACAATATCTCTCATTTTTTTGCTTTTTACTGTTGCAAACTCCATCCCAACAGATACACCAACCCACACTATTAATGAGACAATTCCTAAGTACCATAGATTATCGAGCTCTAGTGAAATATAAGCAGCAATATTACCAATAGTTATGCCCGTTATGTATTCAAACAAAGAGAGCTGTGAAATTTGACGTTTGCCTAGTACTTTCGTAAGCGCAAATAATATGACCATTGCTGCCATTGTTCGAACAATAATTTCAATCCAATCCGGCATTTACATCCCCCTTATCCCGATTCGCGGATATTTCCAATACCTATATTGTCCAAAAGACAAAAAAACATTCACATTTCAAATTGATGTTGCTTTTTCAATTATTTTATAGTATAGTAATAAGTAATGTACAATATTTAACCCCAGAGTATCCCCAGCAAGATTCAATGTAACCCTCTGATTTTGATTTCTTTTCTGTTAATTCCAAATCATGTTTCGTGCTGTATTTCTGATTCACACTGGCGCGGTCATCGGAGCCGCGAGGACGGAAGAGAGGTAGGGCTTTCGTTGTTTTAGGATGCAAGTCTTTTGTCAACTTGATACACATGCAGTTTGCTGTTAACAAGGGGATCCCACACGGCCCTTCAATAAGAAGAGGCTCGGTTAAATATATGATACAAATAAGGGCTGTCCGGCTAGCGCATTTATGCGCTCTGCCGGACAGCCCTATCCAATTTTCAAGCCTTATTATTTAGTTAGCACTGGCGTAATGCCAGCGTTTAGCTTGCGATATATTTCTACAGGAAGCTTCGGCTCACGATCAAAGGTTAGCAGGCCGTTCTTCTCCTGCTCGACATCTGTCAGCTGTGTGTAGCAGTAGCCCTGCAGTCCACCTGCTATAATAACGGGGCGCATCACCGCAATTAAACGATTCAAAAAGTCCTGATCGTTTTGCGCAGAAGAATAACCCCAGCCTTCCGCATTATCCCGAATATAGGAAATTCCGCCAAACTCCGACAACTGTACCGGCTCACCATTATAAGAGAAGCCTGGCACAATAATCTTTCTTCCTTGAGGATCGCTCTTAATTGACAGCTCTGGTGTAGCATACCGAAGCGCCAAAATTTCTTCTCGGCTCTCATAGTCATGAATGGTATAAATATCAGATTTCACATGCTCCCAGCCATCGTTTGAGATGACAGGTCTTGTCTCGTCGAGAGATTTAGTTAAATAATAAAGTGTCGAGGCATGGTACTGCTGCTTTTTGTCTATTAATATATTTGGCGTTCCCCAGCTTTCATTAAGCGGAACCCATACAACGATACAAGGATGATTGTAGTCGCGATGTACAGCCTCTTGCCATTCATTCATGATACGAGATACGTATTGCTCCGAGTATTGATAAGCATTCGCCATTTCGCCCCAAACAAGCAGACCAAGCTGATCACACCAATACAGATACCGCGGATCTTCAACCTTCTGATGCTTCCTCGCGCCATTAAATCCCATCTGCTTCGCTAATTCAACGTCCATGCGCAGCATTTCATCGCTTGGAGCTGTGAGCACACCGCCAGGAAAATAACCTTGATCCAAAATTAACTTCATATAATAAGGACGATTATTTAAACAAATAACACCATCCTCAATTGAGATCTTCCTCATGCCGAAATAGCTTTTCACCCGATCAAGTTCTCGTTCGCCTTCAAGCAGCGTAAATTCTACATCATATAAGTTCGGTTTCTCTGGCGACCACCAGCGCCCGAGACCATGATCGTTGAAGTCATGAAGCTTAATCGACACTTCCTCTTCCTGCGCCATAACCCGGATAACATCCTCAGCTATTAATTCGCCTTCAAAAGATATTTTAATGCCGAGTCGCAACCCTGCGTGTAATTCTGATCCTTCTATTACACTGCGAATATGGATTTTGTTCGAATCAATATCCGGCGTTAACCTAACGCTGCTCACATGGGCGGCATTTACGGCTTCGATCCAAACCGTCTGCCAAATGCCAGTCGTCCGCGTATAGAAGACCTGCTCCGAATTCTCTTTCCAATACTGCTTTCCTCTAGGAAGCGTGACGTCTTTGCTATAATCTTGAGCGCGCACAACTATACGATTTGCACCTGATGCATTCAAAACAGCAGTAATGTCGGCATGAAATGGCGTATGACCGCCTTCATGGCTTGCTACTAAATGTCCGTTTACCCATACTTTCGCTTCGTAATCCACTGCACCGAAATGGATAAGGATTCGCTTGCCTGCATATTCAGAAGGAAGCTCGATATTTTTGCTATACCAAACGATATCATGGAACGACTTCTCATTAATGCCGCTCAGCTCACTTTGATAGCAGAACGGCACTTGAATTTTGCGATCAAATTGCTTTCCCTCAAACCATTTATTATCACTGCCCACATTCGAATCGTCATAAGTGAATTCCCATTCTCCATTTAGATTAAGCCAGGATGATCGTTCAAACTGTGGTCTTGGATATTCATTTCGTAACGGATAAATCATATTCCCACTCCAGTCCTATTGCTTATGCTTTGTATTATTTTTTTAGCGGCTTTACTGTCAAATCACTGAAGGACACCGCAGATCGTTCCGAACGAATGCCTATCTTTCCATGCAAAAATGGATTAGGATCGGTGTAATTAATGAGGGGTTTTGCACCATCCCCTAGATAAACTTGAATATTACCGCCTTTTGCGACAATTCTAATCGAATACTTTCGTCCAGTTTCCAACTGTGCAGTTTCACTGGACACCAGCATTAAGTCATAATTCATTCGATTCAAGGTCAGCTCTGAAGAAGAAATGCCGATGTAATAGCCCATCGCCGCATCCCTCACTTGAGCAGGATGGTAAGATTCATTTGACTCTCGAATAAATACGCCTCCGCTATCAGACTCTGCACCCAACTGAACGTCAACCGATAATTCATACTCATCCCAATTGTCATTTCCAGCGAATATCATGTCATCATCAGAACCGCTGCCCGTATATGTGCCATCTGCCTGTTCAAATAATCCAATGGCTGTTTGAACGGACAATTGATCAATTGGCTGCTGTTTATCCAACATATCGACAGCGAACAGCTCGAATGATTGAAGTTCAACCACTCCACTTTTCAGCTGCACCTTAAGCTCATGAAAACCTGCCGAAATATCCATTGTTCCTATACGAAGCTTAGCCGTGTCCTCTATAAAAGCTGGATCATCAGCTTTGATCTTCGTCTTCACCGCTTCTCCACCGTCTATGGACCACTCTATCACTACATCCTTATTGGGCTTCTGAAGCGTCAGGCCTATTCCATATTTCGAAGTATCCTTCACATTGAGCTTGTATTTCAACCAGTCACCACTCTGCTGCAAGCTTACCGAATAGCTACCATCATCCAGCTTGTGAATAGGTACACCGTCCGATTTCCGGAAGCCGCTTGACTCCGAATGCTTCTGTTTCATATGAAAGCCTCGCTCAGCTTCCTTTAAATAATGAACAGCTTCAATAGATCCAGGTACAGGCTTATACGCCTCAAAATCACTGCTTCCGTCGGCTTCATTCGTGAAAGCGGTAAATTCATAGATCGGTTTCGAATCAACGGCGATATAACCAATTTTGCCGCCAGCAGGTGCAGATGCAGACTCCTCCAGCTTCTTCATTCCGTCGAAGAAGACGAGCACACTGTCTTCACGTTGTTCAACACGAATCGTGTGCAGCTTCGTGTAGTCGAACTCTTTCGGAAGCTCTGCTTGCGCGACCTGCTGCTCCGTTCCATTTCTCATCGTCACATATTGGAGCTCATGCTTGGATGGCAGCAGCTTGACAGCCGCATAATTAGCTTCATCTACATAGGAGAATAAAGCTGCAATCGCGCTATTGCCCGCCGCTGCGTCCGTATCATTCAAACGGAAATTATATTCCGCAATAAATATTCCATCTGTGGTTCCTTTGCTAAGTACTTTTTCTCCATCAGCTGACTCTGTTTTCTCCCACTGATCGGATAAGCTGTCCTCCGATAGCCAGCCATACACGGTAGGCATCGCAGGCGCCGGCTGCTTATGATCATTCGTCGGGCCAAATACGACCAGCTTATCGCCGTTATAAGCAAGGCGGTCAATGTTCAGTTCACGAACAGGCGGTCCTTCAGCGGAATGTCCAATCAAATTATGGTAAGTAATATAATAAGAGTCCATATCCGGGCCCAGCACAGTCGCACTGTGGCCAAGTCCTTTAAATTCATCCTTCACATTAATAATAATGGGATTGTTTGAAGGGATTGTGTAATCACCGAATGGGCTATTCTTTGAAACCGCATAGTTAACACGATAGCCGTTGCTAAAAACGTGATTGCCCGTATAAGTCATATAGTACAAGCCATTTCGCTTCCAAATCATGGACCCTTCTGTCCAATGTCCAAGAAATGCGTTCGTTGTTATGCCAATATCAATCGTAAACGGATCAGGCATTTCATGAGCAACAATGCCTTGCGTTCCTGCATTCGTGAAATACCATTTGCCATTGTCATCAATAAAAACAGAACCATCAATGGAATTTCCTAGATTGTCTGTTTTGACAACGAACGGACCGGTTGGACTGTCACTTTGCAGTACATAATGGCCTTGGCCCGCAGGCGATGTATACAAATAGAAGCTGCCATTCCAGTAAACGACTTCCGGTGCATATGCTCCAGTTGTTATGGGATCTTCAGTTACCAGACCTTCATAGCTCCAATCTACTAAGTTCTTGGAGCTCCAAGCTTTAATGCCTGGTCTCCAATCTTTGGTGCTGCAGTATAAATAAAACTTGCCGTTGTATCGCATGATGAAAGGATCTCCAATACCATAATCCTCCCACTCTTGATCGAGCTTAAACGAGTTCGTATACAATTTAGAATCCTCCTCCAACAGGATGACTTCTTTCTCTTTTGGAATCGATTGACAACCGCTTAGTATGAGCATAATCGAAACGGCTAGGAAGACGACTGCCTTCGACAGCCTCGATTTTCCCAATATACATATTCTCATCCCATTAACCCTTTAAACCACTAATAGCCATTGATTCAATAAAATAGCGTTGGCAGAAAAAGAATACGAGAATAACCGGAATCATAGAAATGATGGATGCTGCCAAAATGACCGGATAGTTAGAGGAGCCCATGTACTGCGATTGCATAGAAGCAATGAGTACTTGAATCGTTTGCTTCTGAGGCGAGCTTAAATAAATAAGCGGCCCCATAAAGTCATTCCAAATATGCATGAAGGTTAGCGCTGCTTGAGCTGCAACCGCAGGCTTTGCAACCGGCAAAGCAATGGTCCAGAAAGTTCGGAAGAAACTGCTTCCGTCCAGCTTGGCTGCTTCCACTAACTCATTCGGGAGACCGCCCGCCAAGTATTGGCGCAGGAAGAAAATAACGACGATATTTCCGAACAAACCCGGCACAATGAGCGGCAGAAGCGTATCTGTCCAATTAATATGCGAGAAGCCAATGAACTGGGGTATCATTACTACCGAAAAAGGAATCATCATTGTTCCAAGCAAGGATAGAAAAATAGCATCTTTAAACGGGAATTCAATTTTTGCAAAAGCATATGCTGCCATGGTTGATACGAACAACCCAATGACGAGAACGAATACGACGATAATCATACTGTTCATAAATCCGCTAAGCAAAGGCGAATCATTCCAAGCTGTAATATAGTTCTTGAAAGTTGCAGGGTCTGGAATCCACTTAGGCGGAATTTCGAAAACGTTGCGTTGATCTTTTAATGAAGTGGATATCGTCCAGACAAACGGCGCCAGCATAAGAATGGAGCCGACACAAAGGATTAATGCCACCCAAAGGTTTGTTAGTCGTTTCTGTTGCATGTTGATTCAAACTCCCCTCACAAACTGTAACGGTAAAGTACTAATCGTTATAAACCCATTTTTTTGACAAGCGGAACTGAAGGAGTGTAACAATGAAAATAATAAGGCCAAGAACCCAAGCAATCGCACTGGCATAGCCCATATTAAAGTACTTGAATGCATTCTCGAAAATATAAAATACAACTGTTGCTGCGCTGTACTGGGGACCACCATCGCCTGCTAGCACATAAATCTGGCTAAAGGACTGGAATGCTCCGATAACGCCCATAACAATGACGAAGAAATGAATATTCGTCAGTAGCGGAATCGTAATTAGCCTCAGTTTTTGGAACGCACTCGCGCCATCCACTTCTGCCGCTTCGTAATACGTGGTAGAAATAGATTGAAGTCCGGCTAAGTAAAGCACCATTGTACCGCCAACGCCTCCCCATACTCCTATCAAAATCATGGAAGGTTTAATCCAACTCGCGTTTCCGAGCCAGTTAGGCCCTTGAATGCCAAACCAACTCCACATCGTTTGATTAAGTAGACCGTAATCTTGATTCAGAATCCATTGCCATAGCAATGATACTGCGATGATCGGTGAAATGACTGGCAAGTAATAAATCGTCCTAAGAAATGAGATCCCTTTGATCGGGCGATTCATCATAATAGCAAGCAATAGCGCAACAATCATTCCAATCGGGATGCCAAGCATCATAAAAACGGTGTTATACAAAGATTTATAAAACTTCTCATCATGGAATACTTCAACATAGTTCTCTAAACCAATATATTTGGGCGGCGTAACCAAGTCCCATGACGTGAAGCTTAACCAAACCGAGTAAATAAGCGGTGCCACTCCAAAAATAAGAAAGCCAAGCACAGGCGCAGCCACAAACAGATAGGCCCATGCATATTCTTTGCGGATATAACTAGGTTTTCTTTTTTTCATGCATACACATCCTCGCACTAACTATTCGTGTTCATTTAATAGATAATATTGAATTTAATCCATTTCGTATCCTTCGAGCCGTACTTCACTGGCGGGTGTCCATAATCCTCAATAATAACCCTCTTTTTATTACGTTTGACGCCCTCCCTTTTTCTATTTATTACGTATAAACTGTAAGCGCTTCACTCAATGAACTTATTATAAATTATATTGTTATATGTTTATATACTGAATATAATATAAAAAATACCTTTGTGCCTTAGAACGGCACAAAGGTATTGTCGTATAGTTTACATTTCACAAAATTTCACTGGAACAACGATACGCTGCGGTTCGTACTCGCCTTGTAATTGTGCATGAAGCAATTCAACCGTAAGTCTGCAAATTTCATCTTCATTTTGCTGCAAATAGGATACATCCTGGAAATCAGGCCGGTCAAAGCAAACGAGCTTAATATCATCAGGAACTGATTTCTTCAATCGTTTAGCTGCGTAATACGTATAGTTGGTCAATTCCACATTGACTACGAATGCAGCTGAAATCGCTGGACGCTCACTCATAAAGGATTCAATAATATGCTGAGCGTTGCCACTAGATATATCCTCAATTTTCAGTATGCACCACAAATCCTTATCAATCGGAAGCTTCTTCGTTAAATAGGCTTTCTCAAATCCGATTAGTCTTTCCTCTGTTGCCGTATTCGTAATTTCGGGAGTAATAAGCGCAATATGCTCATGGCCGTTGTCGAGAAGATGAGTAATCGCCTCTTCAGTACCGTTCACATTATCTGAGCTAACACTATACGTGCGGATTTCCTTCAAAAAACGATCAATGAGCACATGCGGAAACCTATCGAGCGACAGTCGCAAAATACTATCGTTATAGCGTTCCTCCTCCGTTGGAAACACAATTAATCCGCGCACATTGGATGCGACCATGGATTCTATGGCTGCACTCTCTTCTATTTGCGACTCTCTCGTAACTCGAACCTGCAGACTGTAACCGCTCGCAGTTACGTACTTTTCAATAGAATCAAGAATTTTCTGATCAACCTTCGTTTTCATACAAGGCAAAATGAGACCAATAACATCTCTTGCGTTGCTTCGATTATCAAATTCCCCAGCCGATTCGCCTTCCTGCTTTACAAACGTGCCTTTACCTTGCACTCGGACGAGCACCCCTTCATCCGCTAAGCCAATCAGTGCATTCTTGCTTGTGATTTGGCTGACTCTGTATTGATCCGCAAGCTCTTTCTCGGAAGGAACACGATCACCGGGACGTAATTTTCCAGTTTTAATCTGCCCTAAAATATCAATTTGGATTTGTTTATATAAAGGAAAATTTTTCATGCCAGCTCCCTCTCCATATATTAATATATTAAGTATACTAAATAAAATTATATCTGTCTTTATTAATTTAATCCTATACACTTAAAAAACGATGTCTTAAGGTAATAACCTTAAAACATCGTTTTGTCTTTTTTCTATTCGGTTTATTTATTGCCCTTGTCATATAATTCTTGCAGCTTCGGCTGTAATTCTTTTGCCCATTCCGCTGCAGTCATCTTGCCATCCCATACTTGGCCGGCCTCTTGCCGGAACGTATCAAGCCATTTCGTATCCTTCGAACCGAAGTCCACTGTCGGATGTCCATAATCCTCAATAATATCTAGAAACACTTGACGATTAGCAGGCGCTTTGTCATAAGACACAAACTCGCCCTTCGCCATATCAATCAAGTTAGGCACTGCTTGGCCCAGCTCATAGTTTTGCTTCTGTCCTTCTACATCAAGTGCAAGGAATGCAGCTAAGTTAAACGCTTCCTGTGCATGCTTGGATTTGCTGGACACGGAATATCCCATCGATCCAACCCACGTTCCTGCTTTGCCTGTCGCAGGATTCACCGGCCATGCTGCGATATCCCATTCAAACGGCAGATCCCAGAAAGCAGGTTGATCCCAAGGTCCCATCGGGAACATGCCTACTTTGCCCGCTACAAATCGCGAATAAGAATTCATTGCTTTCTCGTCCTCAGGCGATGGCGATACTTTGTGCTTCAGGCGCAGGTCTGCTACCCATTGCATCGCATTTGTAAATTCAGGCGTATCGATTGTAATCGTACCTGTGCTGTAGTCGATGAAGTCTCCGCCGCTTGCCCATACCGCTCCATCAAGATTAAAGTTCGCTCCGCCGTAAATGTCGATCTTTCCATCGCCATTCTCATCCTTCGTCAGCTTCTTCGCTGCATCAAGCCAGTTATCCCACGTCCATTTGCCAACCTCTGCTGGCGGCAATTCTACGCCGGCTTCCTCAAACATTGTTTTGTTGTAGGCCATTGCCCACGGGCCTACATCCTTCGGTAATCCATACAGATCGCCTTGGCCCAGCTGCTTGCCGTCATAACGGTAACGATCCAGCGCTTGTTTCCATACATTGCCCTCTTGGAACAGCTCTGTTGTTTCTAGAAACGGCTGCAGGTTTTGAATCGTGCCTGCTTCTGCATATTTGTAAAACTGGGGTCCCGATACGTAGAATACGTCCGGCGTTTTGCCTGATGCGATTAGCGTAGACAGCTTCTGGTTATACTCTGCTGGCGGCACGCTCGTGTATTCGACCTTTACGTTCGGATATTTCGTTTCGTAAGATTTAATCAGCTTCGTGAATATGTCTTTCTCCTGCGGACTGCCATGACCCATAAACGAAATTTTCACTTGCTCTTGCGGGGTGGTGGTTGCACCCGCATCCTCTTTATTCCCCACATTACCTTTTGTGGCAGAACCATTGCCATCTTTAGTCGATGAACATGCCGATAGCAGCATTCCGAAGCATAATAGAAGTACAAGTCCAAGCTTTACTGATAACCCTTTTTTCATTACGTTTGACGCCTCCCTTTTGTGTTAGTGCGTAAACTACTTTTCCTTTAAGCAAGAATCTTGAAAAGCGAAGGTCATTAAGCCAGATACTATAACAAGGCTGTTTGCACAACTCCTCTTTGCAAGCGCTTCCTCAATGAACTCATTCTAATTTATATTGTTATACTTTTAAATACTCTATTTAGTATAAAAAAGCAGTTTCTTATGTTGAACCCTTCTAAATTGACTGCATTCATATACTTTTTTGTCTGTTATCACAAGATTCAGCTATTTTCTGCTTCGATTCGCATCGATTCCCCATAATCCAGCAACCATATATACTAACTTTAATATATATTTAAATAATAATATATTTTACACTCTTTTTCGAAGCGCTTATAGACATGCTACGCCAATGGGGCAATATTGACCGGGTTGAGTTTATTCGAAATGATGCTACTAACGGAGTCGTTTCAGGCGGTATGTATGACTCGTGTATACTAACAGCGGAAAAAGCACTCGAGGTTGATGGTTGGGGAACTGCGAATCATTCAAATGTACAGATCGTGTAAGTTAATTCATTCATAAGAGCAGCAGGCCTTTTATAATTAAAATGGCCTGCTGCTTTTGGCTTAATAGGTTCGACTATTCCTCATAAATCATCTTTCGTGTCATGCCGCCGTCAATCGTAATATGCGTACCCGTCACAAAATCATTACTGGGGTCAGTTAAATAGAGACATGCCCGCGCGATATCTTCGGGTTTGCCTACCCTTCCCGATGGATGCTGATGATGATCTACAGGACGCAGCTTACTGTAATCGCCATTCTCGATCCAGCCAGGGCAGATCGCATTAACCGTAATTCGCTCTCCGCCTAGTGATACCGCCAGCGCATGTGTAAGTGAAAGAATCCCTCCCTTAGAAGCGGCATAAGCTTCCGAATTGGGCTCCGACATCATAGCCCTGGTAGACGAAATGTTCACTATCGCTCCACCACCACTTATTCGCATCAATTTCACAGCTTCACGCGAGCATAGAAATGTACCTCTCAAATTCGTGTTGATCACGCTGTCCCATTCATCAATTGTCAGCTCGAGCGGCGACTTCCAGATGCCAAAGCCAGCATTATTAATGACTATATCTAGACCTCCGAGCATGGTCTCAACATCTCGCATAAGCTGGACAACTTCTTCCGGCTTGCTTATATCGGTGACAAAGGATAAAGAATCATAGCCTTTGTCTTGCAATAGCTCCGCTGTCTCCTCCAGCCCATCCTCATTCTTATCGACAATGACAGGCAATGCTCCTGCTTCGGCATAAGCTTCAGCGATTACTCGTCCAATTCCGCCGCCTGCTCCCGTTATGAGAACTATTTTTTCAGCAAATGTAGGAATCACTTTTTATTCCTCCGTTCTTTTATTCCAGACTTGTTACCATTATACTATAGACACTTCAAATTACGGTTAAACTTGAATAGAGCCGTATTCATATTTATAATCTCAGCAAAGTAGGTCTTTATAGATGACAATAAACGAGCAACCCCTCTATCGTTTCAGCGAGGCTCCAATATGGGAACTGCAGCGTGCTTATTTCGATGAGCAGGGAATAAAGGCATGGCAGAATGAAATTGTTCCGCAGTACATTACCAACAATCCAACAATCGCAAACGCATATGCGGAAATTATTTTTGGATTTCTTCAAGATCGGGCAAGAAGTGAATCTACATCAGAGCCCGTTGCAATTGTTGAGCTGGGAGCTGGCTCTGGCCGACTCGCATTTCATATTTTGAAGGAGCTGTGCGGACTAATTGATTACGCAGGTTTGCAGCTCCCTCCTTTTCGCTATATTATGAGTGATTTAGCTTCCAAAAACATCGCCTATTGGCAGGAGCACAGCAGCTTGCGCCCATTTGTTCAGAAGGGCATTTTGGATTTCGCTGTATTTGATGCTGTACAGGATACGGAATTGCGCTTAACACAATCCGGCGATTGCATCCAGTATGGAGACTTGCAGCAGCCACTTCTGATTATAGCTAATTATTTTTTTGACAGTATCCCGCAAGAGCTTATTTATGTGGATGAAGGCAAGATTTATGAGTGCAGAGTTTCCATGCCGCTTCCAGATGATGCCTCCAATCTCAGCGCATCTGAGATTTTGAAGAAGCTGGAGCCCGAGTACCATTACCGCAGAGCAACCCAATACGAGCAGAATTCATATCCTTACCGTGATGTTATCGCGCTTTATCAACAAGAGCTTGAGGATTCGCACATTTTGTTTCCGGCCATTGGCCTGTCCTGCTTAGAGCGGCTTGGTCAGCTATCCAAAGAAGGCTTTCTTCTCCTAACAGGGGATAAGGGTGATCATCGGATAGAAAACTGGAAATTTGCTGAGCCGCCGCAGCTTATTCATCATGGCAGCTTCTCTTTAACTGCTAATTACCATGCGATTCAATCGGTTTTGGAGCAAAAAGGCGCTCTCGCCCTCTTCACAGGCCATCACTACAGAAACTTAAATGTAGGCTGTATTCTTATGCTTCTAGACCCGATGAGCTATGCTCATACACGATTAGCCTATCGCAGATTTGTAGATCACTTTGGTCCCGATGACTTTTTCAGCTTAAAAGAATGGTTCGATGAGCATTTGGATCAGATGAATCTATCACAAATCCTTTCCTTTTGGCGTATGAGCGGATTCGACGCTCAACTATTCCATCAAGGCGCAAAGCGGATTTCAGCTTTACTCCCATCTAGCGCTGATGAAGAAATGGAGGATATCCAGCTAGGCATTCAAACGATGTGGACAAGCTATTATCTGATGGGAGAGAAGCATGATTTAGCTTTAGACTGCGGCATGCTCTTGTATCAGATGGAGTTGTATGAGGATGCATTAGTTTTTTTCGAACGATCACTCAGTGAATGCGAGCCTGATGTTGCCTTATTATATAGTTTGGCCATTTGCTGCTACGAGCTTGGTCATGATTCCGCTTCTTTGGAATATGCGAACAAGATTATAATGATGGAGCCTAAGAATGAAGGAGCTTTAGAGCTAATTGCTCATTTAAGCTAGTGTTACCTCGGTAAACACACACCAATGGCTGTCTCATAAAAATGCCATACCACTTATGATGACAGCTTTGCTGTGTTTGCCGACTATTCATTGTATCTCCACTTTCCCATCAGCTCCGGTTACAAATTCATTCCTGCATAGCACACTAAGCTACACTTCCGCAGCAGTTGCAGCATCGCAATATTTAGTTCCCTCCCTATACTCAAATCCGGCCCTACATATGTGATCTGTGACTAACTTGTGTCATCTTCGTTTGAATTTCCGTAAGTGGTTGTGATTTTTTTCACATTATTATTGATTAATGAGATCAGAGAGCATATTATAGGTATAGGAAGACGTTGTGAATGTTTTCACATAGTCTGGTCGGTACACGTTGGATCATTCCTGCTCCGGCTCACTATTAATCGTCAATCTTGTCAACACGCATCTCATTCGTCTTTTATTAATTGTAGTCGTTACTCATCGGAAAGTATGTGAATTATTTCACATTAAAGAAGGCAGCTGTCAACGCAGCACATTCCCTTCACTTAACTAATAGGAGGCTATTAAGATGACTATGAAAATCGCTGTTATTGGTTGTACTCATGCTGGAACTGCTGCAATTAAAGAAATGGCTAAGCTGTATCCGGAAGCTCAAATTACCGTTTATGAACGGAATGACAATATCTCGTTTCTGTCGTGCGGTATTGCCCTGCATGTGGGCGGCGTTGTGAAGGATGCAGAAAAACTATTTTACGCTACTCCTGAGCAGTTGGCTGAGCTTGGTGTTACGACTAAAATGCGTCATGACGTGCTGGCCGTGGATACCGATGCAAAAATGCTCTTGGTGCGCAGCCTCGCAACAGGTGAACAATTTACCGATTCGTTCGATAAGCTTGTTCTAACGACAGGCTCGTGGCCGATCATACCGCAGATGGAAGGTATCGAGCTTGAGAATATCGTGCTCTGCAAAAACTATGAACATTCGCAAACCATTATTGAAAAAGCCAAAAATGCGAATCGCATCGCCGTCATTGGCGCAGGCTATATCGGAATTGAACTCGTAGAGGCCTTCGAGCAGCTTGGCAAGCAGGTTACATTAATCGATAATATGGAACGTATTTTATATAAATATTTAGACGAACAATTTACGGATTTGGCTCAACAAGCTTTGATCGACAAAGGAATCACAATCGCAACCGGACAAACCGTTACTTCGTTTACGGGAAAAGAAGGCCGCGTTGCAACAGTCGTAACGAACGCAGGCGAATATGAAGCGGATCTCGTCGTGCTATGCATCGGCTTCCGCCCGAATACAGAGCTTCTAAAAGGACAGGTCGATATGCTTCCAAACGGAGCAATTATTGTGGATGAATATATGAGAACAAGCAAAGAGGATATATTCGCCGCTGGCGACAGCTGTGCGGTTCATTATAATCCAACTGGTCAGCATGCATATATCCCGCTCGCAACTAACGCAGTTAGGATGGGAACGCTCGTAGCCAAAAACCTCATCTCGCCAACTGTTAAGTATTTAGGTACTCAAGGCACTTCGGGTATCAAAATTTATGATTATAATATCGCTTCGACCGGTTTAACCGAAACGGGTGCAATCGCTGCCGGTATGAATGTGAAAAATGTCACAATCATAGACAATTATCGTCCCGAATTTATGCCTACATTCGAGAAAGTTACGTTGAAGGTCGTGTATGAGAGCGATAGCCGAAGAATTGTTGGCGCCCAAGTCCTCTCGAAGGTCGATCTTACACAATCGATTAATACACTGTCGGTCTGCATTCAGAACGGCATGACAATGGATGAACTAAGCTATGTTGATTTCTTCTTTCAGCCTCATTACAATAAACCGTGGAACCTCTTGAATCAAGCCGGTCTGCAGGCCATCTAAATGATAAAATCAGCAAAGAAGAAGCTGCTTCCTGAGAGGAAGCAGCTTCTTCCGTTTTTCTAGCCTTCTACCATTGCTATTTACTCTTTGTCAGCGGGCGGCGTTCCGAAATTCGGCGTACCATCATCGTTCCATGTGAAAACTTTAGCGCGTGCATGACGATTGGGATCAAATAACGGATCACCTTCAATTTCCTTATAGCTGCGAGCGTGATACACCAATATATCCTGCTCTCCATCCTCAGATACGGTGAAGCTGTTATGCCCTGGTCCATATTGGCTTGTTGCAGGATTGCTCATGAAAACCGGCGACTGTGATTTCACCCAAGATGCCGGGTCAAGCAAATCATCGGAGTCTGAAGCTGTTAACAGCCCCATTGCATAATTATGGTTAGTCGCACTGCCCGAAAAGGTCATATAGATCTTCCCGTTTCGCTTCAGCACCGCCGCACCTTCATTAACCATGAAGCCAATGACTTCCCAATCAAATTCCGGCTTCGAAATGAGCACCTGCTTGCTCTTCAACGTCCATGGATTGCTCATCGTTGCAATATACAAGTTCGTGTTTCCTTGGATAGCAGGGTCCTGCTGAGCCCATACTAAAAACTGCTCTCCATTATGTTCAAAGCTTGTAGCGTCAAGAGAGAAGGAATCCCAGTCTGTAATGATTTGTCCTTTTTCCTTCCACTCGCCTTCAAGCGGATTGGCCGACTCATTCTCAATGACATACATTCGGTGCTTAAAAGGCGAATCACTGCGTGCCGCAGCGAAATACACATACCATTTGCCTGCGATAAAATGAAGCTCAGGCGCCCAAATGTTTTTACTCATCGGACCGCTCTCATGCTGATTCCATATAACAACCTTATCTGCATCTGTAAGACCCTCAATCGTTCTCGACCTTCTTAATTCAATGCGATCGTACTGGGGTACAGATCCCGTAAAATAATAATAGCCATCCGTATGCTTGATAACCCAAGGATCGGCCCGCTGTTCAATTAACGGGTTGCGCAGCTGTGTCTGCGATTGCTTGGATGCTTGTGTATTCATGTACTCTCTCATTCCTCCAATAAAATTGTATATTTATCGTTTTCCTATTCATTCCGATCATCTATTTCCAAACGGCAGACCTTATTAATTTCATTTGGCAATTAAACTATTTACATATAGAATAAATGAATAGTTACTTTGGGTTTGATAGCGCTTTATTTGATTCTCGGCCTCTATTCTCACAACTAGATATAAATCAGCTGCAAAATTTACATTATCCTATTCGAGCGGAGTGAATGCATGAAAATTGATATATCAAATACCCATTTGCCTATTTATGAAGCACTTGCCAGTGATGTTAGATTAAAAATCATTCAGCTGCTCGCCCAGCAGGAAATGAATATTAAGGATCTAGCGCAGGCGCTTGAATTAAGCAGTCCCATTATGACCATGCATGTCAAAAAGCTGGAGAAAGCCGGATTAATCAGCTCTGAGATGGTTTCCAGCAGCGGCGGAACGAAAAAAATGTGCAAGCTTATAACCGACTCAATCGTAATCGATTTCCCTTCCAAGAATCGTCCAGCGCTTCGAACCTATCACGAATCCATCATTTCCGTTGGCCATTATACCGACTTCGAGATTGAACCTACCTGTGGCCTCGCCACAACAGCAAAGGTCATAGGTATGTTCGACGAACCGCGTTTTTTCCTTGATGCGGATCGCATCAATGCCAAGATTCTCTGGTTCGGAAGCGGCTTCATCGAATATAAGGCTGCTAATTTTTTGCTGAAGAGCGAGAAGCCAACTGAGCTCGAAATTTCTTTTGAAATTTCATCAGAAGCCCCATCTGCCAACGAAAACTGGCCGTCCGATATTTCGTTCTATTTGAACGATACCAAAGTAGGCATTTGGACAAGTCCTGGTGATTTCGGAGGCAAGCGCGGCAAATTTACACCTGACTGGTGGTGGGACGGAATTAATCAATATGGATTGCTAAAAGTATTGAAGATCACGCCGAACGGAACGTACATCGATGGCCAGAAAATTTCTGACGTAAACCTCGATCAGGTTAGCATATTAAACAAGCAGTGGAAATTCCGTATAGCCGTAGAGGAAGACGCTGAGAATGTCGGCGGAGTCACTCTTTTTGGCACAGGCTTCGGGAATTACAATCAAGACATTATTTTCAGACTGTATTATGAAAGGAACGAGTAGAGTCTTACGGATAAGCCGTATGACTCTTCCCCTTTATGGCTTGGCTTTCAGCCTTAGTATCGTAATCGATTTCTTTGGCAGCTCAAGCTTGAATTCATTAGTCAGCCCATCTACCGCTTGCTCCACTGGCTTCACAGCCAAAGGCTCTGCAAATGAATTTTCTGCATTCAAATCATCGGAATAAAGCGATAGCTTTGTTCCTTGCAGAGCTGCCTTCACCCCCGCCAGTTGAACATCCACATGCACATCGTACCCGGCGGCATTGACTGCTTTCAGAATCCAATCACCGCTCTGCTCATCCTTGCCCGCAATGAAATAGAACGGCTCCTCAGCCTGTATGCCGCCGCGCCCTGCCTCGTAGGACTGACCATTACGCAAAACGACGGTTGCTGGCAAAACGCTCGTTGCAACATGGTTCCCGAACATCTGCTGCACAGCATAATTCGGAGTGCCAAATACTTGCGAATTATTGAACCAAATCAAATCCGGCGCCCATTGCGAATATCCTTCCTTGCCGAATAGCGGAGCATAAGAAGCCATCGCCACAACATCGGAATTACGCTCTAGCCCAATCATAAATGCCGCTTCAGCTAGTGCTGAACCGAAATTATTCGACCGGCTTCCATTATGCGCCGCATATTCGCCGACAAATACTTTAGGACCGCTGCGGTCATAGGAATCATAGCGATTCGAATTAGACAGAAACCAATCCGGATTCATATAATAATGCTCATCTACAATATCGGTTGGCTGCGACTGCTGCCAGCGCCACGCTTCCTCGAAGATCGGACCCGCTGGAGATGGACCTGCTGAGGCAATAAGCTCAATATCGGGATACTGTTTCTTAATAGCCTCCTGAAACTGTTGGAATCTGATGAAGTAATCAGCTCCCCAATGCTCATTGCCAATCGCCAGGTAATGTAGACCAAACGGCGCAAGATGTCCATTCTTCGCCCGCTTCGCTCCCCATTCGCTATCGATAGAGCCGTTCGCATACTCAATCAAATCAAGCGCATCCTGAATATAGCTGGCTAGCTCATCTATAGGCGCAGTATCAGAGTGGCGGAATTGATCGCCCATTCCAGCGTTCACAACAGGCAGCGGTTCCGCCCCCAAGTCTTCGCTTAACTGAAAATATTCATGAAAGCCAAGTCCGTAACTTTGATAATAAGGCGTCGTTAGAGCGCCGCCGCCCCATAAATTCTCATTTGTCTTCCTCTGTGCAGCATCTCCAATGGAATCCTTCCAGTTATAGCGGTTGTCGATTCCGTCTCCTCCGACAATACTTCCGCCGGGAAACCTTATGAAAGCGGGATTCAAATCTGCGAGCATCTGAACCAGATCGGCGCGCAAGCCGCCTGGTCTGTTCATCCAGGTTTTGTGCGGGAACAACGAAATCATATCGACATCAAGCTCACCTACTCCTGATGCGCTTAATACAAGCCGCCCGTTCAACGCATCTGCTGATGGCGTTATCGTCATAGAATGCTTGCTAAATTCCGCTCCAATACCGGCTATCTCAGCTTCACCAATACGATGGCCGCCATCATCCTCCAAATACATATGCAGCTTAGGAACTACCGCACTGCCGCTTCTGGCATAAAGAGAGAAATCATAGCTTTCGCCTTGCTTCAGCGCCATTCCACCAAAACCGCTATTCGCTACAGCGAACGCATCGTCTGCTCCCGGCGCGTTCACCTGCATCGTTAAATAATGCGGATTATTAGCATTAAGCGGCCTTTCATTACGAACCTCAATCGTCCCGTCACCATCGCCGGCAGATTGCCTCGCCCAGTTCCAGAGTGATTGCGAGAATTCGAAGGAACGGTTCTCGACCAGCTCGGCGTACACTCCGCCATCACCTGCAAAATTGATGTCCTCGAAGAAAATGCCGAATAATGTATGGCTTACAGGTGCACCAAGCTGATCTGCTCCAATCGAAATAGCATAATCAGCAGCGCCTTCTTCCCACACCCGCAGCGGAATTTTTTTCTCGTCAAATGCTTTTCCTTTGCTTATCTTGGCCGTTAATATGACCTCTTGGTCACCTGCACCGCTTGCCGGTCTCGTAACAGTACCCTTGTCATCAACCGTACCAGCGTTATCCGATGACCAAGCGACAGAAGAACCTCCCGGACCTGTGCTCGGCAATGTCAGCGCTGAGACAACACGCTCGCTGCCCCCTAGCTCCAGCCATTCTGACGTGAAAGCGACGATTTCCTCGTCATTCATCCCATCAGTCAGCACATCAGCAACCTCATTTGCTGCCAAAGCTTTGCCATAAAGCCGCACCTCATCCACTTGTCCAGACAGATAAGGATCAACGTCGAACTGTGATTTCCCAATGAAATTACTAGTCGTGCCTGCCATATCGCTTGGTTTAATAGACAACTCGTCATTTCGAGCAGCCTCGCGGCCGTTCAAGTATAGAACGCCTGAAGATCCCGTCCATGTGAAAGCAATATGTGTCCAGCTGTCTACAGGCAATTCGGTGGCAGCATCAATGATTTGCTCGCCGCCCCCGTTTTTGATTGCTATTTTTACTTTGCCGGTTTCCGACATTGGGGTTAGAAATAAATACCGATCTGTTCCATTGCCGAAATCAAATATACGCTGCCATGTACGAAGTTCATTCACATTCACCCATGCGGATAACGTCAGCTCTTCCAACCCGTTCAACACCGCTGTCGGCAATTCAGCATATGCGTTTATGCCATCCAGCTCGAATCCGCCGCCGAAACGTCCCTCGGGAACAAGCTTTCCGCCTTTCAATAACGCCCCATTATCATGACCCGATTGATCTTCCGCTTCACTGACAGCCGCACCTTCTGCAGCATCCATGTCGAAGGTATAGCGCAGTACCAAGAAATCGTTAAAGGCTGGAACGGTTTCTGCTTTTTGTTCCTTTTGCCGCTCCGATGCTAAGGGAAGCAGCAGCCAAATAGCTGCCGCAACCGCACCAAGCAGCAGTATGGAGCATATCATCCATCGCTGTTTATTTTTCATTCTGCACCGCTTTCTTAGAAGAACAGCTCCAGCTTCTTCTACTCACCCGCAATACCCGAGCGCTCTACACTCTCTACGAAGTAACGCTGCGTGAACATATAGAGAATTAAAATTGGCAAGATCGTAAGCATAACGCCTGCCATAACCTGGTTTTGGAGCGTCGGAGCCATCCCAAGCGTGCCTGTTGATACCGAACTGGCGGCTTGCTGAATATCCAAATTTGCATTCCCATTGAAGAACGCCATATTTTGAGCAAGATTGAAATATTCCGGAACGAGCAAGTATAAATTCGGCTCAAACAAATCATTCCAATGCCAGACGACCGAAAACAAGAAGACGACCAGCATCGCAGGCTTAGCGAGCGGAAACATGATCATCCAGTACGTGCGGAAAGCGCCCGCGCCGTCAATTCTTGCTGCTTCCTCCAACACGTTTGGAAGCGTACGGTAGAACTGGATAAAGATTAGAACGAACAAAGAGCCTTTCAGGCCATGGCCGAGTAAAGCCGGAACGATAAAGGGCAGATGTGTATTTACCCAGCCCATATCAAGGAAAAACTTGAATAATGGCACGACAAAGGTTTGTGGCGGAACTAGAAATGTAAATACAACCAAGGCTAGAAAAAAGGCTTGCCCCGGGAAACGAAAGCGCGCGAAGCCGTATCCGACTATAGAGCAGCTCACGACCTGAAGTATGGCGCTGCCGAATGAAATAATGATACTGTTCAGCAGCCCCGGCCAAAATTTGATTTCATCCATCGCAATCGCATAATTTCGTAAGCTGAACTGCTTCGGAATCCACTGAATCGTCGCATCCGCTACATCTTCGGGCCGCATCAGCGATTTGGATACCATGTATAGCAGCGGGTAAACAAATACAAATGCCAAGCTCAATATGACCAAATAAAAGAATAGGGTCCCAACGATGCCCCGTCCGCGCTTAATCCACGTCACTTTCCAGACCGCTTCCGCTTTACCTTGCAGCTCGCTATATTTTTGCTGCACCCCACTTGTTGAATTCATAGCCTCTACCCCCTTCCTTCGGTCGCTGATAAGCTTCTGCGGAAGATGAAGAAGACTATCGCAAGCACAATCGATATGACGATAAAATAGATCCAGCCTAATGCAGAACCATAAGCATAATCATTTGCCCTAAATGCCGTGTTATTAATGTAATCCATAATTTTGTTATCCGTCTTCGTGAAGGAATTAACGATACTAAAGAGCGTATTCACGAAAACCATCGGCATAATCATCGGAAACGTAATTTTCCAGAAGCTTTCCCATTTCGTCGCTCCATCACATCTTGCCGCTTCATAAAGCGCGGGTGAGATCGTCTGCAAGCCTGCAATAAAAATTAGAATTTGTACTCCTGAGTCCCACATAACCAATGTTAAGGAATCTGCGTAAATAAGAAGATTCTCAAGGAAATCGCCTGGAATGAGGCCATTCAGCTTCTCAAATAAATCATATTGAGCAAAAATCGGCAGCTTCGTCGCGCCTTGCTCCAGCAATTCACGCAGAATCGCACCGGATGCGATAATAACGGGCAGAAAGAATATGCCCCTGAACAAAATACGTCCTCGAAAATTACGATTTAGCAGCAATGCACTCAGCATTGCAAAAATAAGGATTAGCGGTACTTGGGTCAGCATCGTCGTTAAAGTGCTTTGCAAACGAGGGACAAAATCGATATCCGTTGTGAAAGCGGCTCTATAATGCGTCAACCCCGTATACACGGCCTTCAGTCCATCCTTTGAAACTTCTAGATTATTCAGCGAATAGTAGAGCGACATACTGAGCGGAACGAGCATGAACATCAAGAAGCCCGCGATCCATATGGAAATGAACGAATAGCCTTCAAGGATGTGGCGGCTTCTCATCGACAGCCTAAATTTTTTGCCCATGTTCATTTCCCTCCGTTCTGCATGGCGAAACCAGCTGCCGGTACAGATATGCCGTCAACAGTCGCTGCTGCTGCGCCGTAATTGACAATAACTTTTGTTCCATTCGCATAGGTCGTGCGGAATAGCTTATCGCCGAGCGCTTCATGATCCGTAATGGCTTGATTCGAAATGGCCGTATAAATAGGTTCAAGCTCCCCGTATTGCTGAACAGCTTCATCAATCCATGTCGTATATTGCGAGCTCCACAAGCGGTCTTCCATTGTTCTCTGAAGCTTCGAGGTTGGCTCATAGGTCAGTTCAAGACTTGGCAGCGCGCCGTACTCAACCATACGCAGCAGCTCGTTCCGAGCGTCATCCCGAAGATTAATAGAAGCGGCTGTATAAGGCAGCAGGCCGTGAAGCGCAATTTGATAGAATGGAACCGTCTCATCATTGTAGATGAAATGGCTGGAATCCATTGGCGCTTGGCTTATTCCATCTATATGGCCTAACATATAGCCAAATCCATAATCGATGGATGCACCGCCGACAGCCTCGCGTACCGCGTCGGCAGCCTTCACCCACGCATTAGCCGTTTCACCGCGAGAAGTTATCGATTTCTTATCGATGTCAGAGTAAAGCGTATCGCCCCAGTACGCGAGATGAACACCTGAAATACCGAGCTTCGCGTAGTCCTTCAATTCTTTATTCAAATGCTTGTTAATAACACGCTCCGGTTTCATCCAGTAAAATATACGGCTGTCATCATTCCATCTGCTTCCGATGTAATATTCATTGCTTACAGCGACTTCATGGTCCATGCCGCGAATAGCGTCTTTGCTTTTTTTCATGCCGTCGCTTTTGGAGAATGCTCGTGCATAATTGGCTTCCAAATAAAGCGATACACCTTTATTGGACGCATAGGCAGCAAGCTCCTTCAGCGCCTTTTGACCGCCAAGCTTCTTCTCCACTGGGAAATGGTCAGGCTGATCCCCGTACAAGCCGCCCTCTGACCATCCAGAGAACGTAAGCTCCAGATTCTTGATTCCTTTATTCTGGAAAGCATCGATGATTTCTTGTGCCTGCTTAAATGTAGTCATCGAGATAAACGTTTGTCCAAGCACCTCGTCACGCAGAATACCGCCAAGAAGCTTTACTTTAACTGGAACGCCGGACTGTTCAACCGGCTTAATGCCTTCCACGGTTTGAAGGTATTTCCCATATGCCTTCGCCATTCCTACATAATCAGCTTGATCCTCCTGAAGCAGCATATAGCGCGACTGACGATCTCCCTTGATCCAATCTCCCTGGAAGAATGGAATTTCACCGGATGTGCCGATAAAAATAACATCATTCCAACGGTAAACGAATTCAGTTGATGTTCGATAATAAGAAATAGCGCGAATGCCTGATGGGGTTCCGTTTATTTTCGCATCATATTGGCCTTTGGTAACGATACCCAGCGATCCTATTCCGTTGCGATAATTTCCGAATACCGGAAGCGCAATCTTCTCCTTCGGAGCAAGACGCTGTCTCCACTTCTCATCGAGAATGATATTGGACTGCGTAACATACGCAGGATCCGAGCCATAAATCATTTCGGAATAACCTGCGAAGTATTGCGGATGAGTCGCTTTATACTTCATGAGCGCTCCCGAGCCGTCCGGCAGGAAGATCGCCCCATCGTCTGTATCCGCAGCTGCGTTCCAGAAAGGAAGCGGTTCAATGCTAATAAATTTCGCTTTACCGGTTTCCTTTATGGAGCTTTCTGGAATCGTTAATTCGAAGCCATCCGCAAGCAAGCGGTACTCAATGGCAAATTCCAGCTGCTCTTTGATGAATTGGAAAATGACTTTTGCGCCATTCTCAATTTTCTCGATTTTCAGCTTATTTTCTTTTTCCTTCGTCAAATAAGTCTGAACGGTATCCGAGCCCTCGGTATACTTCACATGAACGGCAGCGTCCATATATTTCTTGTTGTTAGGCATCGTCGTACGCGGCAGCTGCGGCGTACCGAGCCATTCTTTCTTCGTCTTCTTATCTACTAGACGAATGTTTCCTGTTTTCTCATCGATATACATAATGTAGCTATCATTAGCGGCAATTTCCTTAACCGCAGATACATCGTATAGCTTCACTTCTTCTTCGGCCGCGGGTTCCTCCGTATCTGTCGCAGCTGACTCTTCTACCGGCTCCGCTTCCACAGCATCTGCAACCGCTTCTACAGCTGAATCATCACTGCTTTCTGGCGAGCTGACACTCGTATCCTCCACTGCCTGCACCTGGATGCTGCCTTCCGCGGTCCCGAAGTGAGGGAATATGCTGACAACGAGCAGCAATGCCGCGATAATAAGCCATTTCCGTTGTTTCCTCATCTCGTCCACCTACCTTCGGAAGTTTACTTCTTTGAACATGTCGACTACAAAATTAATGAGCTGATTGATCAATCCGAACAGCAATATGCCCACAAACCAAATGATCAATATGCCTACGATGCTGAGCAAGGTAATCCACACCATCTTCACAAGCTCAAAGTCATGTACAATTCTTACTTTCAGCAGCAGGAGCCAGCCTACCCAGAAGAGGGTGAAATGAATAAGAAAGGTGTACATGGAGCTTTCATCCAGCGCCAAAATATTCGTTAATAGCGTAATAGGTACAATGAATATCGCATAAGGCACAAGTGCAAATGCACTTCCGACGAATACTTCCTTGAATTTCCCTTCGCCATCAAGAATCGCGCTAACCGCCCAGTTAGATACCGTCCAAGTGAATAACGGTACCACGATCCATATAAACTCATTCAGAAACGAAATTTCATATGGTTCTCTCGTTTGAAAAGCATAGCCTGTTATTAAGATCGCAACCATCTTCGCGATGTAGGCTAATCCGACAATGAACAGCGCCTGCAGCCATTTAACGCGTCCTGGCTCTTGGATGTCATGGAAGAAATCTATCGGGTGAACAATTACCTGTCGCATCAATCTAAAGGTTGCGATCATGGGGCACCCCTCCCTTTATATGAGCCGCTCCAGCCAATCTGCGAGCTGACAGCATGATCCGCACTCTTCTCCATAAGAAAGGAAGGATATAGCGAAGAGCGATAATAATGACAACAATAATAAGGCATATCCAAGCAAAGTTCTCTCTGATGTATTCCTTGCGATACTCTTTGAAAGCAATGGAATAATCATAGCGTGATCTTGCCAGCTCGAAATAGGTCATCGCATCCTTATAATTCTCAGCCTTGAACAGCGATTTCCCAATTGCGAGGTAAGCCAGATCAAAGTTCCCATTCAAATGCAGCACTTCATTCCACAATCCCTCAGCCTCTTTGTAGCGGCCGTCTACGAATAGTCTTGATGCATCATGCACCAATTCAGCAAAAGGAGTCGTACGGAATAAATCAACGCGATTGCGCCCTTTATCCACTACAAACACAGTGCCGTCAGGTGACTGCGCAAGGCTTGAAGGGGTTATAAATAATCCATTCTGGTCGCCAAGGCCGCCGAATACGAACAAGAAATTACCGAGCTTATCGTACTGGTACACTTTGCTGGACTGCAGATCAAGCGCTGTAATCACGCCGTCTTTATCTACGGCAAGGTCAAGAAATGAAGGGACTGAGAAGGGCCCGTTATCGAATCGGCCGCCATACCTGCGCGGAACAATATTAAGCGTATCCACGCCAACTGGCGAGAGCCGCTTCAATTGGTTCATCTCCGTTCCAAGCGTCGAAGTATAGATAAAGCCCTCTTCATCCTGTACTGCATTCGAAAATTCAAGCGGCTTTACAACGCTAAGCTTCGCCTTCTGTTCATCGGTTGCTACCAGCTTATTAATCAATCTGCTCCAGCTGAAGCCGACATGGTTCGCACCATAGAAGCCTTTAAACTGACCGTTCGGATCAATTTGAATAAGCCCTTGCGTATTGCCGTCGCTCACGACGAACATATAGTTGCGCTTGTCGACAAGCAGCTTCGACGGAGAATAGGAGAAGGTTGCTCCGAGAAGCGGATTCTCGGGCTTGCCGAACTGATTCTGAAATTTGCCCTTTTGATCAAAAATAGCAATTCGCTGATTTTTCGTGTCGGCAACATAGATGGTCCCATCCTGCTTTACGAATACGCCCTTAGGCTCGTAAAGCTTGCCGTCGCCTTCCTCATCACCGATAATGCCCAGCAGCTCATGCTTCTTATTTAAATGCACGATTCGGCTGTTACCCGTATCAACGATATAAATCGTACCGTCATCAGCGAGAAAGACATCCTCTGGCGCACTGAAGGGGCCCGATGATAAGTCATAACCGTCAATAGAACTCTCATATATGTAGCCGTTAATCGAATGAACATCATCACCCAGCTTGTTCCGCGTGTACCCTTCATAAGGAGAAGCTGCGTACGTTTGTACCGGTAGAGCTGTAACTAACATCAGTAAAGCAATTGCTGTACTGACAACGAATCGGAATTTCGAAACCTGCTTCATCCCGGTTGTCCTCCTACTCTTTCAGACCTGAATGCGCCATTGTTTGCAGCACCAAGCGCTGCGTTACGATAAAGACGATTATCGTCGGCACAATCATCAATAAGCTGGCTGCGGCCAAGGTGCCGACACGCGCAACAACGCCATAACCGCCGCTTAACGTTTGTATGGCGAGCGGCAATGATTTCATATCTTGATCGGTCGTATATACCATCGCTGGGTATGGATCATTCCAGGCAGATATAAAGCTGAATAATGCAAATGTAGCAATAGCCGGCTTCAGCATCGGTATGACAACGACCCAGAACACCTTCCATTCGGAAGCGCCGTCTATCCGCGCTGCTTCCAGCAGCGCATCTGGAATTTGGCGCAAAAACTGCGTCATGAGAAACATGCCGACGGGAGCTGCCAAATAAGGCAAGATCATAGCCCAATACGTGTTAATAAGCCCGATTTTGCTAATGAGCAAATATTGCGGAATTTGTACAACGAGCGGCGAGAACATAATTGCGAGTACGACCATGTTGAAAATCGCACTACGAAATGGCATATTATGCTTCGCCAGCGGATAAGCTGCCATTGCGGATACGATAATGCCAAAGCCGACAATACAGGAGCTGATCAGCAGGCTGTTGAATATAAACCTGGAGAACGGAACGCTAGTCGTTCCTGTTATCAGCAGCAAATCGCGAAAATTAAGAAAAGTCGGATTCATCACAAAAAAGCGCGGCGGAAATAGGAACAGTTCGCTTATCGGTTTAAAAGCAGTTGACACCATGTAAACGAGCGGAGCCAGCATCAGAAGACCGAACAGCGTCAGAAATAGATAAAGGAAAAAACCGCCCCAATCTACTTTCTTGCCTTTCACTAAGCCAGTCATATCGGTTCAGTCCTTTCCTAACCATTTGAATATGAGACGATTGAGTCCGATCATCATGACGAACAGAACAACGGCGATTGCCGCGGCATAACCCATCTCGAATTTAATAAACGCATAATCAAATAAATGTGTCAGAATCGTATGGCCCGCATAGAGCGGACTCGGCAAGCCAACAAGCTGCACGCTGACATCGAATACCGTAAGCGAGGAGACAACCTGCAGGACGGCGCCAAACAACAGCTGCGGCTTAACTGAAGGTACTGTAATATAAATAAGCTGCTGCCATCTATATTTAATACCGTCAATTTCTCCCGCTTCATAGAGATCCTTAGGAACGTTCTGCAATCCGGCAAGAAAGGCAAGAAAGCCCACGCCCATAGACATCCAAAGCGATACGATAATGATAACCGGAACAATGGAATTAATATTTTGCAGAAATAAATAGGGCTCATCGATGATGCCCAGCTTTGCTGCGAAATAGTTCAGCAAGCCCTTCCGATCACCCGCGAACAGATAAAGCCACACAACCGACATAGCTGTTGCGCTCGTAATCGAAGGCGTGTAATAACAAAGCGTATAGAAAAAACGGTATTTCTGCGGAATTTGGCTGATCAGCCATGCTAAGATAAAAGCCATAGCATAGCCGACCGGGCCTGTTATGAAAGCGAATTTTAGCGTGATGCCGATTGCTTTCAGAAAGATATCGTCATCGACGAACAAGAGCCTGTAATTGGATAGCCCAATAAATTTCGGCGCTTCTAAAATATTGTAATAGGTGAAGCTCAGCACAACCGAAGTAACGACCGGTACGATCGTAAACAGCGTGAACAGAATGAGGAATGGGGCGAGAAACAGGTAGGATACCTTGTGTCTCTTCACTTCCTGCCATAACAGCGATAGCTTGCTTGGGTTGCGGAGGCGCTCCGCTGGAATAGCCGTTGCTGCCGCCGGATCAGTTTTGGTTATCACGGACTATCGCCTCCTTTTGACGCTTCTTTCTTAGCTGCTACTTCATTAAGACCAAATTCCTCGCGTTTTTTGCGCAATTCCTTATCGATTTCCTTAACGCCCTGCTCCACCGCTTCGCGCGGTATTTTACCGTTCAAGACGATTTCGTTCCAAATATTCGCGATATGCCTTGTCGTGTAGTAACCTCCGATGACGACCTCGCGCTCTTTGAACCATTCCCATTGCTCCAGGATGGCATTGATATCCGCGGTTTGCCACGGCATACGCTTCAATGCTTCAATATTCGCCGTATTCCAGCGCGCCTCTACACCGAGCAATGCTTCCAGCTCAGAACCGAATCTTTCCTGCGTATCGGCACTAGTCCACCATTTCAAAAATTCCCATGATTGTTGCTTCATGTCGGTATCCTTGAATATCATGCCCGTCTGTGCCAATCCGCCCGTCGAGCGATTAATTCGGCCATCCTCCTGCTTAATGCCCGGCATTGGCTTCATTCCCCACCAGCCCGTTAGCTCCGGGGCTGCCGTAGAGAGAAGTACGTACGTGGAGTAATCCGCGACGCCGATCGGCATTTCGCCCGAACGGAAACGGTTATAGAAATCAGCCTGCTTTGAAATCTTGAAATTTGTAAATAAACCCGTCCACAGCTTGAACGCCTTCATCGCCTCTGGTGAATCCAAATTTGAGAATTTCCCGTTTTCACGGTAAAACTCGCTGTTCTGTTGAAACAGGAACGGAGCAAATTCATTAATGGCTACCCCCGGATTATTCGGAGCATGCGGATAGAAGAAGTCCATGCCGTTCTGCTGCAGGATTGGAATTAAGTCCATCACTTCCTGCCACGTATCTGGTATTTGATCCTCGGTAATCCCTAATTGCTGCATAATATCTTTCCGGTAGAAGAGCATATTAAATTTTTGATTTTCCGGTATCGCGTAGCTGCCGCCGTTATACTTGTAAGGGATAAGCGCCCCCGGTCTGAAACGAGCTGCTACCTCTTCGTAATCATCGTACTCCTCCAAATTGACTAGCCCGTTACGCACCGCGTAATCAATCGGAATCTCGCCCTCGACGCCAAGCGCCACGTCCGGCGCGAGTCCCGCTGTGCTTGCAAGCAGCAGCACCTGCATCTGCTGAGCCGGGATCACGTTCACATTCACTTTAATGCCCGTTTCCGTCGTGAAATCCTCGTCGATCATTTGTTTAATAATATCGACCCAATCGCGGCCTCTTGCCACCCATACGTCCAGTACCTGCTCGTCTTCATAGACGTTGCCGATTCCGCCGTAATTTTTGGTGAAGGAGCTCCCAAAGTCGTAAATCATCGTACCTGTTCTTGCCAGCCAGCCAGCAGCCGGTTTGGGCCAAGCTGTGTCCGGTGATTTGATAATCAAATAATCGAGCAGAAGGCTCTGCTTGCTAAGGCTGCTTACCCATGTGCCAAGCGAAGCCTGCAAATCGGTAAACTGCATCATCCGGCCTGGTATGGTCATGGTGTCATTGGACATGCTTAGAAGCACGTCACGCGCTTCGAACAGCGTGCTTACCTCTGAGCTGCCTTTCTCAACGCCAAGCGCATACAGCCCTTTAATCGTTTCATCCAAGCTTTTCGCCATCAATTGAAGGCGCGGCACGAGATTCGCGATATTTTGCTCTAATCGCCAGTCGCCGTTCGGATCGGGATTCGTTCCCGTTACCTGAATGACCTCGCGGCCTAAATAGGACATTTTGCGAACTGTATCGGTTACCGTCTCGAGCATTCCCCCAAGCGCGCCAACCTGTACCTCCATGCGAATCGTATGCTTGCCCTTCTCTAAATAGTAGAGAAACGGCTCTTTGTTCTCGCTGTCTTGACCAAATTTGGAAATTTGGAATTCAGCCTTGTACGGGAAAGAAATTTCGTTCATTTCTTTGAAAGGAAGCTTCCCGTCAATCGTAACGGTACGCTGTACCGGAATCCCGTTCAGAAACCATTGCCCATAACGGGCTCCGATTTCGTATAAGCCGCTCTCCGGCACATCCGCTTCCCACTCCGCCCACTGCCCGCCTGTACGCCAGCTTGCCCCGCCAAACGTATTAAGCACGATCGAATCCTTCTTGAAAGGTTCCGTTAACGGCTCCCTGTCCTCGATACGCTTAAGTGTTGGATCGGACTTCAAGGTCGACAGCTCGGCTTGCACCTTAATGAGCTGATTTTCCACTTTCTTATAGCCCTGCTGCTCATACGTGCTGAGCACTTCTGAATATGTAGGCACATGAACTGGGGAATAAATATGAATCTCGCCAACTGCAGCAGGCTCACGTACGGCTTGAAGGCGCAGCGTATGCTTGCCCTTCGTTAAATAAAAACGGAAAGGCTCATATACCTTGCCTTCGGAATCACGGAATTCACGATATTGCCAACCTGTTGTCTCTTCCCTGCGCGGATTAAATTCATTTCCTTGATTATCAAACCAAGGCTCTCCAGCTTCCTTCCACATCCGCTGAAATTCCAGCTTCTTCGCCTGAAAGAAAGGATATGCCCCGTCAATTTGAACGCCGCGAACGATGGACGAGCGCTTGCCCTCCATTGCAAAGTAGCTCATTCCTATTTGATAGTAGCCGTCCTGCGGCACTTCAAAGGTATAATCAGCCCAGCTGTCCTCATCAATAAGAGCCAAAGCTTTACCCGGTTGATCACCGAGCCCTGATTCAATGCGAGTACCCGCTGCACTTATTGCAGTGTAGTCATTTGAAGCAATCGTAATGTTAAAGCCTGCTGAATCAGCTGCACCCTGCTCATTCCAGCTGTTCACATATTTATTAAAAGACGGCTCGAGCTTATTGCCGGCGTCTTCACCTTCCAAAATAGACGTTTCATCAATTCCCGTATCCAGCACAATTCCAGCCATTGCATCATCGTTGTAGCCCCTTGAATTGTTCCACCACAATAAGAAACAAACCAACGCGGCAATGACAACCAATGTTACCTTATACTTGCTTAACCAACGGATCACCAAGGAGCACCCCCTTGCCATACTAGCGTAAACGGCATACGTTTCGCATTGAAATAAAGGCATTATGATTTAAAAGAACCGAATCATCCTTCCAGGGAAGGATGATTCGGACAACAAAGACAATAGTTCACCGACAGAGCTATTGCTGAAGCTCTTTAATCAATTTATCCTTTTCAGCCTTCAGCTTGTTCTCAATATTTTCTTGCGTTTGTTGAATAGCTGTTTTCGAATCGATGTTTTTATCGAGCGCCGCGAGCACGCCTTCAACCCATAGCGGCCAAGCCATGCCGTCAAGACGAGTGTAGCGTCTAACTGGAAGCAAGCCTGCAAGCTCATCGTAGAACTTGTAATCCTCTTGATCGCCGAGGTATGGATTGGTATGAGCAAGATACCAGCCTTGGCTAGTTATGTTTTTGTAATCCGGTTGTACGGATTGTTCAATCCAAAGCTTCCAAGCCGCTTCGGTCGTCGTAATGAATTCAACGAATGCCCAAGCTGCATCTTTGTTGCTGCTTTGTGCTGGTATAACGAATGTTGATCCACCCATGCCGACGTTAAGACCAAATGGCATAGTTGTTGCTCTCCATTTACCTTTTTGATCCGGGAAGTTTGCTTCCAGATCACGTGCGCCGTAAGTTCCTGCTACATACATTGGAGACTCGCCTTTTTTCACGCGCTGCTTGCCTTTATCGCTGTAGATGCTGTCATGCGGAGCAATCTTCAACTGATTGACTTGTTTCGAAATATCCAAAAACTTCACGAACTCATCTGTGTTGCGAACCCAATTCATTTCGCTGTCATAGTAACCATACGAATCGCCAAGCCAGTGAACGGGTGAATCACGCCATTCCATCGAATACTTGCCGTTTGCTTTCAACGTTTGTGCTAGCGTGAAGAAGTTTTCTGGCTCTTGAATGTATTCGCCTAGCTCAGCGGGATCGGAAGGCAAACCAAGCTCTTCAAAAATATCTGCGCGATAGTAAGTTACAGCTGGTGTAACATCCCAAGGCATACCGAGCAATTTAGTGCCGTCAATGGAAGACCAACGGTTCCAGTTATACTCAGATACTAGGCTTTGGTATTTGCCAGCGTCATACTGCGGCTGAAGCAAATCCTCTAGCACATTGCCTGTGCTGTAGCGAGGGAATTGGCCTTGCTCAACAAGGGCTACGTCCGGTGCGCCTTTACCGGCAGCAAGCGTTGTTTGCAGCTTATCGTGCAAATCGCCGAATGGCACGAAGATCGTTTTCAGCTTAATGTTGGGATACACTTCATTAAAAGCTTTTTGAAGAGCAGCATCCTTCTCCTTGTTATCAAGGAATGTCCAGAACGTTACCTCGCCGGAAATAGATGGATCGATCGTTGATTTCGCTGTTTCATCGGCTGGTTCTGTGGCTTCAGCTACAGGTTCAGTTGTAGCCTTGTTTCCGTCTGTATTGGCAGGTGCGTTAGTCGCTCCTTTGTTTGTTCCGCCTCCGCTTGAGCATGCAGAAACAAGCATAATTAAAGCCAACATGAAAATGAAAGTGCTTGCAAGCTTTTTCATTAAAAGTTCCTCCCTTGAATTTTGGATAAAGCGTTTACATTTGTTGTCTTAAACGATATAGTCAAAGGTATCTATAACGAGCAAGGCTGCTTCTACATACGTTTAATACATTTGTTAATTGCTAGCCAAATTTTATTCGTGCAGCAATTTTTTCTTTTTTGTAGCGCGTGTTGTAATGACTCCCTTTGATCCATAAATCAAATCAGCATTTCCGACTAACAACGCTCCTTTATACTAGGAACCGACACGTTTCACTAGACTTATAAGCAGCATATTTGTCTAATAGCTATGTATGCTTATATTTTAATGAAAGTGTTAATCGTAAATTCAAAAATAAATTGTTACCGGATAATGCCCGCGCCATTACTAGACTAATCTTGCACCTCCTCGGGAAGTAACCATTATATTAATTGATTAACAACTTTATTACATGATTAGTGTAACACGAAATTTTACGTTTTCAAGTCCCAATATTCATTTCTTCGCATTTTTTCTGAATAGCTATTTTCTGAACTTCGGCACGATCTATCTATTGATTCCTGTAACAAAGTTATTTTCTTCATTCCGTTCCTCACAACTACAAAAAAAATCACCCTGTATACAGAGTGATTAGCATTTTTATAAATTAGTTTTACGCCTTCATTCTTTGGAGCCTAAGCGCATTCAGCACAACTGAGACGGAGCTGAAAGCCATTGCCGCACCTGCAAGCCACGGTGCAAGGAATCCTGCAGCTGCGATAGGAATTCCGATTACATTATATGCAAGCGCCCAGAATAGGTTTTGTTTAATGTTCGCCATAGTTACTCGGCTCATCGAAATCGCAAAGGAGATACTGTTCAAATCTCCGCGCATTAACGTAATATCCGCTGCTTCCATCGCAACGTCGGTGCCTCCGCCGATAGCCATTCCAATATTAGCCGCTGCGAGTGCCGGCGCATCATTCATGCCATCGCCAACCATGGCTACCTTCCGCCCTGCCGCTTGGAGCTCCTGAATAGCTTTCGCTTTCTGCTCTGGAAGAACCTCCGCCAGTACGCGTTCAATGCCCACCTGCCTTGCAATCGCCATCGCAGTCCGTTCATTGTCGCCCGTCAGCATGATCACGTCCAGACCCATTTCCTTCAGCTTGGCAACAGCAGCGGCAGACGATTCTTTCACTGTATCCGCTACAGCAACCATTCCACCATATTGTCTATTAACAGCTATAAGCATAACCGTTTTCCCTTCCGATTCCAGCTCCTGCTGCTTGCTCCTGGCAGATTCAATGCTCACGCCATGCTTTTCCATCAGCTTGCGTGTTCCAATGAGCAATTGCCGCCCCTCAATTGTCGCTTCAATCCCATATCCCGGTATAGCTTCAAACTGCTGCGCCGCAGGCAGGTCGATTGACCTTGCCATAATGCCGGTAACGAGCGCATCCGCAACGGGATGCTCTGAATTGCGTTCAGCAGCGCCCACCCAGCTTAACAGTTCTTTCTCCTTGTACCCCTCGGCAACAATGACATTGGTCAGTTCAGGCTTTCCTTTCGTTACCGTTCCTGTTTTATCCAGTACAACTGTATCGACCTGGTGAGCACTCTCCAAATGTTCCCCGCCCTTGAATAGTACGCCAAGCTCAGCGGCACGGCCTGAGCCGGCCATAATCGAGGTTGGAGTGGCAAGGCCAAGCGCACAAGGACAGGCAATGACAAGCACTGCAATTGCCTTCTCCAAAGCATGGCCCAGATTGCTAGACTCAATGAACAGATACCAGATGATAAACGTAATTGCAGCAATAGCCGTTACAATCGGCACAAATATACCGGAGATGCGATCCGCTATCCGTTGGATCGGTGCTTTCGAGCCTTGCGCTTCCTCCACAACCTTAATAATTTGAGCAAGCGTTGTTTCCCTTCCTATTCGGTCTGCTTGCATGCGAAGAACGCCATTCTTATTTATTGTAGCTCCAATCAGCGTATCTCCCTTGCGTTTGTCTACCGGCATACTCTCACCTGTGAGCATAGATTCATCAACCGTTGATGCGCCATCCAATACGATACCATCAACTGGAATTTTCTCACCTGGCTTAACCAGAACCTTATCGCCTACTAGAACATCATCTATCGCGACACGCTGCTCCTCTCCGTTCCGAACAACAACAGCCGTTTGCGCACGCAGCCCCATTAATGTCTTAATGGCTTCCGATGACCTGCCTTTCGCTAAAGCTTCGAGCAGCTTGCCTAATACGATCAGTGTAATCAAGACCGCACTCGTCTCATAATAAAGCTCCACCTCGTTCGCCCCATGTCCAGATGCGCCTAATGAAGCAAGAGTGACATATAGGCTGTAGAAGAAGGCGGCAGACGTTCCAAGCGCTACCAGCACGTCCATATTCGCACTGCCGCTTCGAAGTGCCTTATAAGCGCCAACATAGAACGGCCATCCGATGATGAATTGAACCGGAGCCGCAAGCACTAGTTGGAACCAGGCATTCATAAACAAAGCGGGTACAGGAATGAAGCTTGTAAAAGAGAAGTGTCCTGCCATCGCCCAAAGCAAAGGCAAAGAGAGCACGATAGCAGCGGTAAGACGCAGCTGTTGTTTCTTAATCTCCATCCGCTTGTATTCACTTTGACTAATACCTTCGTCGCCTTTGTTATTAATAATGCCGTAACCCAGATCTATAATTTTTTGCTCCAGCTTCTCAGCGTTTATTACATTCGAATCATAACTGACGGATGCGCGTTCAAGCGCCAAATTGACATTAGCCTCCACGCCATCCATCCGATTGAGCCCTTTCTCAATTCGATTTGCACAGGCCGCGCATGTCATGCCCGTTATTCCAATTGTCGTCTGCGATTTCGCCATTCTTGCTCACCTTTCTCCCGCATACCCGTAGGGGGTATATATTTCTGTAAAAAAGAGAGGCTTCAATTAGCCTCTTCTTCAATCATTATTTTAAACTACATCATAGCCTTGATCCTCAATTGCCGCTTTAACGGCATCAATCGTCACCTTTTTCTCATCATATTCAACCGATACCTTCTTGTTTGCCAAATCAACCTTGCCGCTCGCGCCAGCATTGCCAACTGCTTTCTCCACCGCGCTTACACAATGTCCGCACGTCATTCCTTCTACCTTCAACACTGCATTTGCCATAATCAAAACCTCCTCTAATTATTTCATTAATTTTTTGACAGTTGTAAGAAGCTCATCGATAACTTCCGTTTCACCTGCTTGAATTCGTTCGACGATACAGCTCTTCATATGGCCCTCAAGGAGCAGCTTGCCGACGCCGTTGAGAGCGGATTGAACTGCAGCAATTTGATTAAGCACCTCATCGCAATAGGTATCCTTCTCAATCATTGCTTTCACGCCACGGATTTGCCCTTCTATCCGATTGAGCCGCTTCGTCAAGTTATCCTTTATTTCCTGTGAATGATGGCTCTTGCGCGGTGCATTGGCATCACAGCAGTCAGCAGAAGGATGCGTATGTGTATGATTCCCATCTTTTATTGTATTATCATCCATCCAGCATACCTCCATGGGGTATATATTTCTAATACCAGAATAGCATACCCCCACCAGGTATGCAAGAATCATTTTATTCTTTTTGTGAATCCACAGAAACGCTATTCACATGGAATACTTTATGCTACGATCCTCTTAGTTAACTATACTTCTTCTAATTCTGATCAATTAAAAAAATGAAAAAACCGAAAGGATGAATCAACATGAAAGCACTTATCAATTTCGCCCATCGCGGCGCAAGCGCCTACTGTCCCGAGAATACGATGGCTGCCTTCTCGAAAGCGCTCCAGCTTGGCGCAACAGGCATCGAAACGGACATTCAATTAACGAAGGATGGTCAGATCATCATTATCCACGATGAATCATTAGTACGTACCGCAGGATTAGACCAGCTCGTCAAAGACACCGACTATGCTCAGCTTCAGAAGCTTGATGCAGGCAGCTGGTTTGGTCCTGAATTTCTGAACGAGCGTATTCCAACACTGGAACAGCTGCTGGAGCTAATTAAGCCTACCGATGTCATCCTTAATATTGAACTCAAAAATGGTGTCATCCAGTATCCTGACATCGAACAAAAAACAATTGATCTGGTACGTGCTTATCAAATGACGGAGCGCGTTATCATCTCCAGCTTCAATCATTATTCACTCAAGCTTTGCAAGCAACTGGCCCCTGAAATCCGTACAGGCATCCTCTATATGGAAGGTATTTACCGTCCCTGGGATTATGCAGCAACGCTTGAAGCAGATGCGCTCCACGCCTTTAAATATGCCGTAACAGCTGAATGGACTGCAGAAGCTGCTGCTCATGGCATTGCCTATCATCCCTTTACCGTTAACGAGACTGCGGAAATGGAACGCCTCATTGATGCAGGCGTAGCTGGAATTATTACAGACTATCCTGATCGCTTAGCACATATTCTGACAAGGAGAGGAGCTTAAGCGTTGAAAAAAACATGGCTGCTTGGGTTTGGTTTTTTTAGCATTAGCATTACTTGGGCGCTGTACAACGCATTTGTTCCTTTTTTCCTTGAAAAGTTTTTTACAAGCACAGCGCTAATCGGCTTTATGATGACGATTGATAATTACTTTGCCCTGTTTTTGCAGCCATGGATCGGCAGCCGAAGTGATCGCACGAACAGCCGTTTTGGCAAAAGAATGCCGTATTTGCTTATAGGAATGCCGCTTGCCGCTGTATTCGGCGCATTGATACCTTGGCATACCGGTTTGTTGACACTCATTCTATTCATGGTGCTGATGAATCTATCCATGAGCTTATATCGGTCGCCGACTGTAGCGCTTATGCCGGATATTACGCCGGACAATAAACGAACTCAAGCTAACGGAATTATTAATTTTATGGGTGGTGTAGGCTCTATCATCGCCTTTGCAGGGGGTGCAGTGCTTTATGAGAAGCATCATTCGCTGCCGTTTCTGTCCGCATCTATCATAACGCTTATTTGTTTAGCTATTCTTTATTTCATCATAAATGAAAAGCGTAATACCACCTTAACACCAGTTCCACTCGTGAAAAAGGAGCCTATTTCGTTCAAAGGGGAGTGGAATCGGCCAACAATCTTTCTGCTAGGTGCGATCTTCTTTTGGTTTCTGGCCTATCAAGGCGTGGAGGCGCTCTTCACGCTATACGGAAAAAATCAGCTGCATCTAACGGAAGGCCAAGCCTCCTTCTCGCTTGCTTACTTCTCTCTGGCATTCGTGCTCGCTGCTATCCCTAGCGGATTATTAGGAAAGCGTTTTGGTAAAAAGCTCATTATCGCCATTGGCATCATCGGGCTGATCATCATTTATGGAGCTATAACGTTTGTCGATACACTAATGTCGCTTCGACTGCTGCTTGTTGCAGGGGGCATATTCTGGGCTATGATTAATATTAATTCTTATCCCTTCATTGTTGCGCTCGGCAAGGAGCAGAGCATAGGGACACGAACCGGCATTTACTACTTAATTTCATCTCTTGCTGCTATCGCTTCACCGCCGTTAATGGGCGGATTAATCGACCTTATGGGTTACTCTGTGCTGTTCTACGTCGCATCCGGCAGCATGGTAATTGCCTTTCTATTCTTGCTCGGCGTGCAGGACAAAGGCTTGTCAAGAACGCCTCCGTCTACCGCTGCTGATACATCCACCCTAGCATAGCTGCAGAACCAAAAAATCCGGTCCGCGTCGGTTAGACAACGGTCCGGATTCTTTTATAACTATCATTAATGGATGCTGCCTTTGCTGAACCCGCCGCCCATAACATCGGACACGTGCTCGATCGCAATAAATGCACTTCCATCAACAGATTGCACAATGGACTTTAGCTTGGCTACTTCAAGCCGGGATACAACACAATAGATCATTTGCGTATCTTCCTTCGAATAACCGCCTCGCGCTTTAATGAAGGTTGTTGTGCGGCCCAAGCGATCGATAATCGCCTGTGAAATCTCTTCATACTCACTCGAAATAATGGTTACCGATTTCGATTCATCAAGACCCTCGACTACAATGTCTATCAATTTAATGGCTATGTAATACGTAAACATGGAGTACATTGCAGAATCCCATCCATAAACAAAACCAGCAAAAATAAAAATGACAACGTTGAATATCATAATAATTTGTCCGACAGGCATGCGCAGCTTCTTCGAAATTAGAATAGAAACAATTTCCACACCGTCGAGCGAGCCGCCAAAGCGAATGGTAAGACCAACACCTGCACCTAGAATAAGTCCTCCGAACAGCACAGCCAGCAGCTTCTCTTCGGTAAATGCTTCAACATGATGCAGCATTTGAGTAGTTATCGACATGACTATAATGCCGTAGAGCGTTGATATGGCAAAGGTTTTCCCTATTTGCTTATAGCCCAGAATTAGAAATGGGACGTTCACGAGAAATAAATAAACGCCGAGCGGCAGTGGTGTTAGATAAGCCAACATAATGGAAATGCCAGCGATGCCGCCATCAATCACACTGTTAGGGACAAGAAATAGTTCCAATGCTACACCCATCAATATGGAGCCGATAGTAATGAAGATAAATCTTTTAAAAAGCTCCGTTTTGGATAAACCTTTATGCGCCTTTGCCAAAACTTTAACCTCCGTTTTATCTGTTTCTATCTTTTGACTTTAGCACAAAAACGGCCATTTTTCAAAATTTTTGATACGGAGTGTTAAACTATATCCCATACCTTTAACATACATATTCCATAAATGTATCATTTTATTCGAATTCAATCGCTTTGAAAGAAGAATGACTTTAGTCTACGTAGCCTGCAACGCCTTTATCCATTAAATAATCCATCTCTGCATCCAAGATCGATTCTACGACGAGCTCGTTTGACTTCACATCTGGGCGGCTTAGCACATAATCCACCAGCTCATCGCCATCAATTTCGACTTCGCCGTTCTTATCTTCCTTTGCGTTGTTAATGAAAGCATGCTCATGCTTTAATACTAGCTTAATCAGCTTCTCATCCGCGTCTGTTTCTTTCGCTATGTAGTTGATTAGCTCTTGCTCGTTAATTTGTTCACTCATTGTTCATGTCATCTCCTATTTGTTTGTTAATTCCATTGTACCACAATCATTTATTGTTTATGAAAAACGACTATTTATGCTTTTTGAAGAAATTGATTGCCGTGCAGCTCATAATATAGTCCTCTTTGCGCAAGCAGCTCCTCATGACTGCCTCTTTCCGCAATTTCACCATCTTTGATGAATAGAATCGTATCCGCATTCCGTATAGTGCTCAGGCGGTGGGCGATAACGAAGCTTGTTCTTCCTTGCAGTAAATGCTTCATCGCCTCTTGTATTTGCAGTTCTGCCAGCGTATCAACACTGCTCGTTGCCTCATCCAAAATAAGCAATGCGGGGTCAGACAATATCGCGCGTGCGATCGTAATCAGCTGCCGCTGTCCATGACTAATATTGCTCCCTTCAGCCGATAGCTCCGTCTCATAGCCTTGAGGCAGCTTCATTATGAAGCTGTGCGCATTCGCTTGAACCGCTGCTGCCTTCACCTCGGCATCGGCAGCATCCAGCTTGCCATATCGAATATTGTCCATTATCGAGCCTGAGAACAAGTGAGCATCCTGCAGTACGATGCCAAGCTGGCTGCGAAGGCTGTTTTTATCGAGATAACGAATATCCTCATCATCGATAAATATGTGCCCCGCATTGATTTCAAAGAAACGTCCGATCAAGTTAATAATCGTTGTCTTGCCTGCGCCTGTTGGTCCTACTAATGCGATCGTTTCCCCTGGCTTAGCCGTAAAGCTGATGTCTCTTAGAGCGGCTGTACCTTCGTTGTAAGAAAACATTACATTTCGAAATTCCACTTTACCAACAACCGCTTCTATTGGCTTCAGTCTTTTCGCTTCCTCATACTCCGAAGGAATATCCATTATCTCGAATACCCGCTCTGCTCCTGCAACGCCCGATTGAATCATATTATATTGATTCGCTACTTCATTTAATGGACCGCTGAACTGCTGGGAATAGCCGAGGAAGCTGATTATTACACCAACAGTAGCCAAATCATGCACAGCCAGCCATCCCCCGACGCCAGCAATGATCAAATAGCTGATATGGCGGAACATATTCATAAACGGACCCATCGTGCCTGAATATATTTGCGCTTTAATGCCGACCTTCTTCAATTTCAGATTGGCATCGCTGAACCGCTTGGCCATCCGCTCCTCTTGATGGAATAAAGCTACGACCTTCTGGCCGGTCACCGTCTCCTCAATAAAGCTGTTCAAGCCGCCAAGCTCCTGCTGCTGACCCTTGAACTGGCGCTGTGTCATTCTCGCAATCCGCTTCGATACGAATACAATAACCGGAATAACCACAAGCGCAACAAGCGTGAGCCAGCCATTCAGAAGCAGCATCATTGTAAAGGAGCCGACTAGCATAATAATGCTTGAAATAATCTGGATTAAGCTCTGATTAAGAGAGTTGGTCACGTTATCGATGTCATTCGTCGTACGGCTCATGAGCTCGCCGTGATTTTTACTGGAGAAGTACGGAATAGGCAGCTTCTGAAAATGGACAAACAAATCCTTTCGCAAGCTCCAGACCGTTCTCTGCGACACTTCTGCGAGAAAAACAGCTTGCAGCCAGCCAACTAGGCTGCTCGCTGCGTATACGCCCAGCATGAGCAGGCATAAAGAAAATAAACCATCATAATTTTGCGCAATTATATAATCATCTAATGCTTTGCCGAGTAAATAAGGCCCTGCAAGCGTAAGGCCAGCGGCTGCAATGGTCAGCATAATCACACTGACGAGCTTGGCACGCTGTTGAAACAGGTAAGTGCTAAGCTTCTTTAATGTTGATAAGGTATGATTCATTCGCTAAGCTCCTTGCTGAGATAAGGCAATTTGCTGGTAGAGCTTGCTTTGTTCAAGCAGCTCCCGATGCGTGCCAATCGCTGTTATTCGACCGTCCTCAAGCACAATGATTCGATCTGCTTGCTCGACGGAAGCTATCCTCTGCCCGATAATAAGGCAGGTACTGCTCTTCATCAAGGTTTGCAAGGATTGACGAATGAGCATATCAGTGTTCAAATCAACTGCGCTCGTACAATCGTCGAGAATGACGATCTTCGGTTTAAGCAGCAGGGTGCGAGCAATTGATAAGCGCTGCTTCTGTCCGCCAGACAAATTGACGCCCCGCTGTCCAAGAACGGTATCATAGCCTTTATCCAGCTTCATAATAAACTCATGCGCCTGCGCCGCTTTGGCTGCCGCCTCAATCTCCTCCTGCCCTGCTTCGGGCTTGCCATAGCAAATATTGTCGCGGATCGTACCGCTGAACAGCAGCGCCTGCTGAAGCACCATTCCAACCTCGCGATGAAGCTCCCTAGGATCGATTTCACTAATAGGAATCGAGTCAATGCATATCCTTCCTGCAGTAGCTTCATAGAATCGCGGTATCATGCTGACCAGTGTCGATTTGCCTGCACCGTTCACCCCCACGATTCCAATCGTCTCACCCGGCTGGGCTGTGAAATGAATATCGCGCAGAACGGCATTTGCCAAATCTCCTTCATAGCTAAAGCTGACATGCTCGAAGGAAAGACGGCCCGCTCCAATCATCGCATTGCTTGTCGGCACTAGCTTGGCTGCAAGCTTATCCGCCGGCAAATCCAACACTTCATTAATACGGTCAGCAGATGCCTTCGCACGAGATATCTCCATCAGCTTGTTGCCGAGCCCTAATGTAGAGAATAGAAGCTGCGTTATGTAAGTTAGAAATGCCGCTAGACTGCCAACGCTAAGCGACCCTTCCTCGGAGAGCAATCCTCCATACCAGAGGGCGGCTACAATACTGAAATTCAAGATGATAGACATTAGCGGAGTATTAAGCGCTACAATTTTTGCCGCTTTCAAACTCGCATGCAGCAGGCTTGAGTTTGTTTCATTAAAGCGCGCCTCCTCGTAATCTGAGCGTACGAACGCTTTAACAACGCGAATGCCGGATAAATTCTCTTGCATCACGGTATTCACTCCATCAAGTCTTTGCTGCATCCTGGAGAAGAGGGGAATTGTAATTCTAGTCGTAAGGACAAGGAAGGCAATAAGCAAAGGAATCATAGCCAGCAAAATAACAGATAATCGCGGGCTAATGGTGAAAGCCATAATCAAGCATCCGATAATAATGAATGAATCGCGGGCAAACATGCGCAGCATCGATAACACAAGGTTTTGAATTTGCGTAATATCTCCCGTAAGCCGCGTCACAATCGAACCGGACCCGAATCGGTCAAGCGAGCGCAGCGACAGGGATTGAATTTTTTGAAACAGCTCCTGCCTCAGGTCTGCGCCAAAGCTCTGCGAAGTAATCGTAGAAAATACGGTACACCCAACACCGCAGATCAAGCCGATAATAGCAGCAAGCAGCATTTTTGGTGACGTGCTTGCGATATGGCCTAAATTTCCTTTCATAATTCCTTCATTCACTATGCTTGCCATAAATCTCGGCTGAAGCAGGTCCATGCATACCTCAAGCAGCATAAATAACGGAGCCAGCACAGCCGTCAGCCAATACTTCTTCACAAATCTAGTAAGCTTTAACAAGTCAGCACCTCAGTATCGGAAATGATAGTAGTACAATTATACCATTTCAACTCTATCAAAATAAACGCAAACAAAAACGAGCTATTCAGAAAATGGTCCTGAACAGCTCGTTTCTTCAACCTTTATCGCTATGCTGCGGCTTCATTTCGATAAGGCATACTCGTATATTTTATCGTCTTTTCCATGCATTGAGTTATTTCTAAAGTAAAGTATATTTTTATCCTCTTTTATAAATTCGAGCTGATCGCCCCTTTGTATATCGTCCCGCTCCGCATAATCTTGTTCGGCGGCGTTAAGCAGCTCCTTGTACAGTAATATCTTCTCGTTAGTAGCTGTATAGATGAGGGTCAACAAGGCTAATGGATTCGCTGGACGAATCAGCAAATAATGGTCTCCAATACCTTCAACAAAGTAATCTCCTTTTGCGCCTCCCAGCCCCTCTAAATCATAAGCATTAGCGATTTCTCCCGTTTTATCATCTATCACATAGGCCTTTTGGCCATCTGTCATTACAACATTATTTTTATACATACGAACATTATTTTGAGTGCGGTAATAATAATGAGCAGTAGTCTGCTTCTTAATTTGTTTGTTATATAAATAAAGGCTGTATTCTGTCCTATTAACCATTGGTTCCCCATAATCGTTGCTGACCGATACAAGGATATTTCCTTCCGGGGTAAGGTCTGCTGACAGATTGCCGCCTCCAGGCCTCTTAAGCTCCAAATTGGTTAGTTTACGATAGCTTTTGCTGCTGTCCGCATAATACAAATCGCCGGTTTGCCATTGCAATGAAATCAGCTCACCGCTGGATAGCTTCACATTCTGATAAAGACTGTCAATGTATACGGTCTGCGTTTTCTCATCCCAGCTTACATCTCCTTCAGCTATTTGGGATACAAAACGGAGCGGAACGAATACTCTGCCATTTATCATTTTGGCTGGTACGTCTAGTGTATGCTTCACACCATTCAAATAAGCTGTTTTGCTTCCTACCGTTAGTTCGATTTTATTTTTTGGGCCGCTAATTTTCACGACCTTTGTTTGATTATTCCATTCTGTTTTCTGGTATAGCGCATCGGATACGAATCGTACAGGGACAAGCACGCGTCCATTTTCCAATTGGGGGGATACCTCGAACGGAATAATTGATCCACCCAGATTAACCTTAATATTCGACTTTGCCGCAGCTGCAGCTGTGAATGGAACAAGCGCTCCAAGAAGCAGAAAACAAATGAAAATAAGCGAAAACCGTTTCATACTGCACTCTCCTTTGTTATTGTTTTTTTGCGAGCTGCCTGTTACTATAAGACTAACATTTAACTGCTGTGCGTGACTGGCGGAGCATGGGTAACCATGAGGAAGCGCGCAGATGATCAGCCGTACGCCTGGGCAAAGGTAAGGGGGACATTCCCCCTTGCCTTTTTATGTTTTTCGATAACCATTCGAAGGAGCTGGGTTATATGATGACGGAAAAATTGATTTTGGACGGTAATCGTGTTGCGAATGATATTAAAGAACAACTGCAAGGGAGAGTAGATGCACTCTCCCAAAAAGGGGTAATTCCTTGCCTTGCCACCATCTTAGTCGGTGACGATCCCGCCTCTGAGACCTATGTTAAAATGAAAGGCAACGCATGCCGAAAGCTTGGCATTGAATCGAGGCGCATCCATCTGGATAGCAGCATTTCGACCGAAGGCTTGATCGACGTTATTCAGAAGCTCAATGAGGACCCGCTTGTTCATGGTATCCTGCTGCAGCATCCTGTTCCTCATGGAATCGATGAGCGGGCTGCTTTCGAGGCAATAAGCATTCACAAGGATGTGGATGGAGTTACCGCGCTCGGCTTTGCACAGAATGCTTTCGACTATGCCTCCTTTCCATCTTGTACGCCTGCTGCTATTATGGCCATTCTCGATTACTATGAAATTCCGATCGAGGGTAAGCATGCAGTCGTCGTAGGACGCAGCCCGATTCTTGGAAAACCTGTATCCTTAATGCTTTTGAACCGAGATGCAACCGTCACTACATGTCATTCTAAGACGAAGAAGCTTCCTAAATTGTTACAGCTCGCAGATATTGTTGTGGCGGCGGTCGGCAAGCCAAAGCTTATTCAAGGAGATTGGATTCGCGAAGGGGCTGTCGTGCTGGATGCCGGCTACAATGCCGGAAACGTCGGAGATGTCGATTACGAATCATGTCTAGCCAAAGCTAGCGCAATTACTCCGGTGCCAGCAGGTGTTGGCCCCGTAACGATTGCCATGCTGCTGAAACATACGGTCGATGCAGCAGAGAAATCGATAGCGCGATAAGCAACCTCTTAAAAAAGGCGATTTAAGTTCATATACTGAACATAAATCGCCTTTTTTTTTTCGTTTAAAGCTGCCCCTGTACGTTCATCCATCGCAGCACCGCTAGCCAGCAACATTAAAAACAGTCTAACCGTCAGAAATAGAAATGACTTAACACGATAAGGGGAGACTCTAACATTGCAAGTAAAAAAGATGCGCTTTATCGCAATAGCAACCTCCATGGCAGCTCTTATTTTGTTTGCAATTGATGGATTTTGGATTCATACCGGTGAGCTCTTTGACGGACTAGGACTTCTGTCCAGCTTCATCCTGCCTCCAATAGGCATTGTATTTGCTATACTAGCAGTCAATAAAACAGGCTCCATGCGAGACATGGTCCTTATTCTGCTTAATGTTTTCGCGCTGCTGCTTTTCTTTATGTGGATGTTTTTTGGCACCCTATTTTTTGGGCCTTAGTATCTGACATACTTACTTCAGCCGTTTAAGGTATAATGGAGGCTTCTAATATATAAGTTGAAGGATGAGTAAACTCTGAAACATACGAAGCAATCACCGTTATTTATTTATACCTATGGCTATCGGGAAGAAGAAACCGCCTTATGCCTTTTAGAAATGCGTGCATTTTTTGGGAAAGATGCAGCTTCAGGCATCCTTATGAGCGATCAAGCTGTCGATCCAGACCGCAGTCCGTTTATGAAGGAGCGGCTTGAAGTCATGTATCAGGGTGACAGCTTAAGCGATATATGGGAGCAGGTTAAGGAGATTCAGCTGCACGAGGCGACCTTCAAGGTCATTTTCGTCAAAATGAATGACCTGGCTCCTGAGCATAAAATTGATTTCGAAGATGCGCGAAGCATTGAACGGGATATTGGGGAATATATCGATGCGGAAGCCGATGTTCGCCATCCCGATTTCGTTTATGGCATTATCACTTTGGGAGGGCGCTGGTACTTCGGCAATTATGTCAAAAGCAAAGCGATATGGCTGGGACATATGCAGAAGCCGCGGAGCTATTCCATCGCACTCAGCACACGCGTAGCGCGCGCAGCAGCGAATATTGCTGTTCCGATTCCAAACGGAATAAAAGCCATCGATCCGTGCTGCGGAATCGGAACCGTACTCGTTGAGGCTCTCTCCATGGGCATCGACATTGACGGGAGGGATATTAATCATTTCATCGTCCGAGGTGCCAGAGAGAACTTGAAGCATTTCGAGCTGCAGGGCGAGATCATATGCGGGGATATCGCTGATATTAACGATCAATATGATGCTGCCGTTCTCGATTTGCCCTATAATCACTTCTCGAGAACGACGCCTGAGGAACAGCTTTCCTTAATTCAGCATACTCGCCGCATCGCAAAAATTGCGGTTATTATTTCAGTAGATCCTGTAGATGATATGCTGGCAAACGTCGGCTTCACTATAACAGATCGCTGTACAACTCGAAAGGGCAGCTTCATTCGGCATATCATCTTGTGCTCTTAAGCTTATTTGAAGCCGTTATAAGCCAGCCATGATGCGCATACGTCCGTCCAGCCCTTCGTATGCTCTTCTTCCTCTGCCAATCCTAAGCCATGTCTGCCCTTTGTATAGACATGAAGATCGAATGGCACATGATGCTTGCTAAGCGCAGCTGCGAATAGGAAGCTGTTCTCGACAGGAACAGCTGAATCGTCCGATGTATGCCAGATGAATGCTGGCGGTGTGTCAGCCGTTACATTACGTTCATTGCTATGCTGCTCTATCGTTTGAAGCTCCAAGTCTTGGCCCAGCAAGTTATCCCTAGAGCCAATATGAGTGTAGGGCTCGGTCATTGTAATAACGGGATAGCATAGAACAAGCAAATCCGGCCTGCAGGATTGTGTTTCTACTGCTTCTTCTGCTAACGCATCACCAAGGTCATAGCTTGTTCCTGCATTCGCCGTCAAATGACCCCCCGCTGAAAAACCGAGTACGCCTACTTGATCAGGATTAATACGGAAGCGCATGGCTTCTTGCCTCACCGTTCGTATCGCTCTCTGCACATCAAGAAGTGCGCATGGATAAGAATAGGGAGCTACACGATACCGCAAAACAAAGGCAGAAATGCCGATACTGTTCAGCCACTGCGCGATTGGTTCTCCTTCATGATAAGCTCTTCCCCCATAACCGCCACCGGGGCAAATGATCATCGCCGGGCGGTTATTGCCTTCCACTAAATAGGGTGTTATCGCGGGCTGATCCTCCGCCGAGTCCCCAGCCGCATAAGGAGCACCATTCTCCCATAGTAAAAGCTCATTCCGTTCGCTCTTCATCCCTATGTTCCTCCTCTATTAATTAACAAAAAGATGCTAGCTTTCAACATAATATACAAAATCCCACTTAGCAAGGCGCCAGTGGGATTTTGTATTTATTTCGATGGGGAAAGCGCACCAAGAAAACCAACAATTGCTCCGAGCAAAGAGCCTGCTGCAACCTCACGAGGCTGATGGCCTAAGCTTTCCTTCAGCTTACTGCGCCGTCGTTTATGATAGAAGCCCGGATGCTCACCTGACAGCTTCTCCACATCCTCATCTAAATCATTAACCTGCATTGCAATTTCTCCTGCATGCCTGCGTATGTTCATTGCATCATACATAACGATAATACCCAGCATAGCCGATATGGCAAACTCTGGTGTGCGTAAGCCGTATTTCTTAGCCGTATATACAGAAAGCGCTGTTACTCCGCTAGCATGTGAGCTGGGCATGCCGCCGGAGCCTATCATTTTCCGGCAGTCCCACTCGCCAGTTTTTGCATAGTGCATAGGCAGCTTCAGCAGTTGAGCAGCTCCTACAGCTAATAATGCCGTTCCTAGTCCTCTATTTGGCACAGCAGCGCAACCTCCCGTTATTAATCTCCCCTCAGTTTGCCCTGTTGCCATTCAAATCATGTAGCAGATCCGACCAAAAATCCGCTGCTTGCAAGCGGCTTCGGCAGCAGCTGCAAACAGCGGATTCGATTATTTCATATATATAAATCGCTCGCCAGGTGCGAACATATGAAACTTCTTCGCTGGATAATGGCGGTATATATAGTCGACGAAATAGGACGGATTCTCATCATTATGCGGAAATAAGCCATAGTGCATCGGAATAAGCAGGTCAGCATTAATTTGCACCGCTATTTCTACCGCCTCGCGATAATTGCAGTTGCCGACGATTCCCTGCCCGCTTCGAACATAATCCCGTCCGTTAATAGGCAGCATCGCTATATCAATTTCTTTGCTTTGCAGCCATGTCACCAGCTCCGGAAATCCAACCGTATCTCCTGCATGATAGAGCTGTATCTCTCCGAAGGATACTGTGTAGCCAAGAAACTTATGCTCGCCCGCTGTATCCTGCTCGAATTGTTCGTGCTTGGCTGCGTAAGCTTCAAGCTTAATGCCGCCGCTTAGCTCCAGCGTTTCCCCATGAGAAATGCCAATAAGCTGCTCATCGCAGAAACCCCACTCTTTCATGAGAGACAAATGAGCTCTGGGGACGATAAAGCGTGTTTTGGATGATTGTCCAATCGTCTGCAAGGTCATCTTATCCATATGATCATCATGGTGATGCGAGCATATAACATAATCCACATCTTCACATTGTGATGGCTGAAGCGGAGATTCGAACGCCCGCATCCAAGGCGCCCCAGCCTTCTCATACACCCAGTTCGTCAAATATGGATCGAATAGAATCGTCATGCTCTTCCATTTGACAAGAAAGCCCTCCTGTCCCAAAGCCCATAGTGCCAAGGCTTGCTCCGGCAGCAAGGTTTCCTCCACCTGCTTCTTTAAGGCATCACCGCTTTTGTACACCTTCAAGTTCCCTCATCCCTTCTCTTCTATGAGTCGAATACGCAAATCCTTCGTAAACCAAAGTCGATAGCTGATAAGACTTAGAATAATGCTAGTAATCGCTGCGGAGCTTGTGAAAGCAAACACAATTAAAATTTGGTAACGAACGGCCTCGATGGGATTGGCCCCTGCCACAATCATCCCCGTCATCATACCTGGCAGCTGAACGAGACCAACCGTCTTCATGCCGTCAATCGTTGGAATCATGCTTGATTTGACTGACCTCTTCATAACCTCCTGAATGGCTTGTCTAGCTGTTGCACCTAGTGACAGCAGCGTCTCGATTTCCCCCCTGGATGCGCTAACTTCTCTTCGCATCTGGTTCAAGAACAAGCCTGACACTACCATCGCATTGCCAATCGTCATTCCGCTAATAGGGATAATATACTGCGGCGTTGCTTCAATAATCCGAAAGCCAAGCAATAGCCCCATCATCATAAGCTCCGTTGACGTAATTGCGATTGCGATCTTCCATACGATCCCTTTGAGCCCGGCTCCTCTTTTCCCTGCATTAAAAGAAGCGATCGTAATCATCAGAACTAGTATAAGTGCAATTAAAATCGGATTGCTTGTATTAAATATGAATTGCAGCACATAGCCGACTAGCAGAAGCTGAACGGCAGAACGGACCGTGCCTACGGCAATATCCCGCTCAAGCCCGAGCTTCTGCCATACAGAGACAAGCATCGTGATCATCACAAACAACAAAGTAAAGCTAAGCGCTAGAATGGACATGGGTCCTCCTTATATGACACAGACGGTGCTTGAACGTAATTTCGTGCTAGCTCCGTAGCCGGCTGTTCAAAAAATGCTTCGGTCGAGCAATTTTCCAGCAATGTCCCCTCACCCATGAACCATACCGTCTGGCTTATTTGCTTCGCTTGTTCGATATCATGTGTAACCCAAATCATCGTCGTTCCTTCTTGTTGATGCCATTCCTGCAGCACCTGCTCGACCATTTGTTTGCTGCTCCGATCGAGTGACGCCGTAATTTCATCAAGAAGAAGCACTTCGGGATGCAGAAGCAAAGCTCGGAGCAGGGATATGCGCTGCTTCTCTCCACCGGATAATTCCAAAGCGCTTTTGCTTAAGTCCAAATGATCGAGTCCCAGCCGCGGCAGTAAATGGTTAACAAGCTTGTCCTCATACGGTATGCGGTGAAGCAAGCTGACTGTCTTTAAATTGTGCTCAATGCTTCCCGTCAGCATAACAGACTGCTGTGCTACATAGCACACCTTCATTCTCCATAATCTTGGATCCATTTCGCGTTGTGATATATTATGTAAACCAATATCTCCTTCATCCGCATGCTCCAGAGAGGCTAGAATACGAAGCAGCGTGCTCTTCCCTTGACCAGAAACACCCAGCAGGGCAATTACAGTCGGATCCGCAATTTCAGCCGTTACATTAGCGAATAAGGCTTGATTCTCTTTTCCTTCATGTTTCTTTCTAAGCTGCTGCATATGGAACACTGGTTTCACGGATTCCCTCCATTCCGCTTTTTTAACATTATAGCATAGCATTATTGAGCTATTCCTTCTGAAATACAGCCGAAATTCGAAGCAAAAGGCTGACTGCCCGCCTCCGCAAAATATACGGAAGCAAACCGTCAGCCTTTTCAAATCTTGATATGCCTTAAGCTATTACTTTATAGCTGCGTCAATTTCTTTAACCATAGCCGCAACGGACATAAGACCGCCGCCGGAAAGGTACCAATATTCAGGCTCAAGATAAACGATATTGCCTTCTTTGAATGCTTTTGTATTCTTCACGAGAGCATTCTCAACAGAAGAATGTGCATCCCCTTCGCCTGCTACTACTGCATTGCGATCAACGACGAACAAATAATCCGCATCTTTCTCCGCAACGTATTCATAGGTTACCGGTTGGCCGTGCGTCGATACTTCAATGCCCTTATCTACTGCCTGTACGCCAAACACGTCATGAATGATGCCGAAGCGTGATGCTTCACCATATGCACTGATCGCGCCTTCGTTAGCCAAAATAATAAGGCCGTTTTTGCCGCTTGCCGTTGCTTTATCATTCAAGGTTTTGATGGAATCATTGATTGAAGCAAGCTCTGTTTCTACTTCAGCTTCCTTGCCAAAAATTTGACCAAGCGTTTTCACGTTGTTCGTGAATGACTCCATGTAGTTTTTCGTATCCACGCCCATATGAATGGTTGGTGCAATTTTGCTAAGCTCATCGTATGAATCTGCTTGGCGGCCAGAGATGATGATCAAGTCTGGTGCAATATCATTAATTTTCTCGAAATCCGGCTCTTTTAGAGCTCCTGCATTTACATATTTAGCATCTTTATATTTCTCAAGATATGTTGGAAGGCTCGCTTGTGATACAGCAGCTACTTCGACACCTAGTTTATCAAGTGTGTCCAATACGCCATAGTCGAATACGACAACTTTGCTTGGATTAACAGGTACAACCGTTTCACCTAGCTGATGCTTAACAGTTACCTCAGTCAGCGCCGGAGTTTCTGATCCTGCAGGCGCTTCTGTTTGTGGCGCATTTGTCGCGCCGCTTGCTGGTTTATTCCCGCCGTTATTGGCGCCGCATGCTGCGATCACCATAGCGAATATTACTAGAATGGCTACAACAGGTAAAGACTTCTTCATTCCAATCACCCCTAGATCATTTTTTTTGTAAATTCAAAGGTTTGAACAACTATAGGTAGACTTGCTTGATTAAGAGAAATAGATACCGATACGGTTTCCGTTAATGATTTCAATTGGAATGTCCATATCGTATATTTCCTTAAGAATGGCGCTGTCTATAATCGTCTCCGTAGAGCCTTCCTTGACGATTTTTCCATTCTTCAGCGCCACGATATAATCGGAGTAACAAGAAGCAAAATTAATATCGTGAATAACTAGTATGACCGTCTTGCCCAGCTCTTCGACTAGCCTGCGCAGCACCTTCATAATTTGAACGGAGTGCTTCATATCGAGATTATTAAGCGGCTCATCGAGCAAAATATATTCCGTATTCTGAGCGATAACCATTGCGATGAAAGCACGCTGGTTCTGGCCTCCGCTCAGCTCATCGAGATACTTGCCCTGCAGATCTACCAGATCCATATAAGCGATCGCTTCATCAACCTGCTCCCAATCTTCCTTCGTCAGCTTCCCTTGTGAGTAGGGGAATCGACCGAAGCTTACAAGCTCTCTAACCGTTAAGCGAAGATTAATATGATTCGACTGTTTTAGAATAGAAATCTTTTTGGCAAGATCCTTGCTCTTCCAATCACTCAATTCTTTGCCTTCTATGAGCACCTGACCGCTATCCTTCGTCAACAATCGGCTAATCATCGACAGGAGCGTGCTCTTGCCCGCACCGTTAGGACCGATAAACGAGGTGATCTTGCCTTTCTTGATTCCAACGGATACCTCTTCAATAACAGGCTTGCCTCCGTATGCTTTGGATACATTTCTGACCTCTATCATGCTTTCTTCTCCCTTAGCAGCAAATATAAGAAGTACGCTCCGCCGATGAAGTTAATAATGACGCTTACCGTTGTCTCGAATGCGAATACCCGCTCTACGATCAGCTGACCGCCGACTAAAGCAATAATACTGATCAATATGGCTCCCGGAATAAGGATGCTATGGCGATAGGTGCGCATGAATTGATAAGCAACATTCACGACGAGCAGTCCGAGGAACGTAATTGGCCCTACTAATGCGGTCGATACAGCGATTAGGATCGCGACGATCACCAGCATTCTTTTGACTATGTAATCGTAAGGAATGCCCAGATTGACCGCATGCTCCTTGCCGAGCGACATTACATCCAAATATTTGCCTAATCTCGTGCTATAAGCAGCTACCAGCGCGATGATAATAATGGAGATAACCAGCAAGTCCGTGTTGACATTATTGAAGCTGGCGAACATTCTTCCCTGTACGATAAGAAACTCATTCGGGTCTATTAAAACCTGCATGAATGTAGACATGCTTCCGAACAGCGTTCCAAGCACGAGTCCAATCAACAGCAGGAAATATAAATTTCTGCCTTCCCTTTTGAACAGCAGCTTATACAGTACCCCGACGAATGCAATCATCAGGCCAACGGTAATAAAAAAGTTCAACTGTTTATTTGTGCTCGGCAGACTCATAGAGCCGAAAACGTAAATAACAAATGTCTGAATGAGCATATACAACGAATCAAGCCCGATAACGCTTGGGGTCAAAATCCGATTGTTCGTGATGGTTTGAAAGATCAGCGTAGCGTACGCTATTGCGCCTCCGGTAATGGCGATCGCCAGCACCTTCTTCAATCTTCTTGGCAGCGCATAGTCCCAGTTAGGCCCGAGATGGATGAACAGAAACAGTACGATCAGTGCGACGGCCAGCAGCGCAAGAAAACTCAGTTTAACCTTCATAAGCCTTTCTCCTCATCAACAAGTAAAGAAAAATAACACTGCCAATGACACCGATTGTAAGACCGATCGGTATTTCATATGGGAATATAATGAGACGGCCGATAATATCGCACACCAGCACGAATATCGCTCCAACCACTGCCGTATGGGCTAAGTTTTTCTTCAAATTATCGCCCATATAAAGCGTCACTATATTCGGAATAATAAGGCCGAGGAAAGGCAGCGTTCCTACGGTCAAAATAACAACAACAGATACGAGCGCAACGATAACAAGGCCAATATTTACGACAAGCTTATGATTCATTCCTAAATTCGCAGAAAATTCTTGACCTAGCCCAGCAATCGTAAATTTATTCGCATAAAGGTACGCAAGGACGAGAAGCGGTATGCTGACATAAAGAAGCTCATAACGACCGCTCATGACGAGCGAGAAGCTGCCCTGCAGCCAAGAAGAGATATTCTGAATGAGATCATTCTTATAAGCAAAAAAGGTAGTTACAGAGCTGATTACATTACCAAACATCAGCCCTACTAGCGGAATAAAAATCGTGTCCTTGAACTTGATTCGATCAAGGATCTTCATAAATAGGAATGTGCCAGCTAGCGCAAAAGCGAAAGCGAGCAGCATCTTCTCAATCGTGCTTGCAGATGGGAATACCATTAAAGCGACAAGTATGCCGAGTCTAGCTGAGTCATCCGTTCCGCCAGTCGTAGGCGATACGAACTTGTTGCGGCTGAGCTGCTGCATAATGAGCCCTGTTATACTCATGCCGAAGCCTGCCAAAATAATGCTGATCAGCCTCGGAAAACGGCTAATCATAAGCACCTGCTGCTGCGCTTCGGTCAGACTAAACAGGTCAAGCGGCGATATGTCCTTTACTCCGATAAATAGGGAGGTAATAGATAGTACAATAAGCACAACCAAGAGATACCATAGCTTCATCCTAATTCCTCGAATCGTCATAAATATTATCAGAGATAATCATTCTCAATAATAGTTAAAAAAATACGCTGTTCATGGTTATTCGCTTGCGATTGATAACCATTATCAGCAACATTTATTATGTTACACTAAATAAAAATGATCGGAATGGACTTTTCTATTTACGGGATGGATTTTTCTATACGTCTAATAGATGTGACGAGAAAGTGAACGAGAATAAGCTAGATGAAGTTGCCTATCCACCTAGCTTATTCTCGGAATTTGTATTGAAAATATAGTTCCTTCATTTTTTATGCTAGTCACCTTTATTTTCCCCTGCATGGATCGAATGATTTGGTAGCTAACCATCATGCCAAGGCCTGTCCCACTCTCTTTTAAAGAATAGTAAGGCGAGCCTAGACCATTCAGTTGTTCCTTCGTCATGCCTATTCCGTAGTCTTTCACTACGATCTCTATATATTTAGTCGAATCAGGCGTACAGCTAACTTCGACCGTACCGCCATTCGGCATCGATTCTATCGCATTTTTCACAATATTGATGAGTACCTGATTTAATTTTTGGGGATTGGATTGAATGAAACAAACATCACTAATGGTTAATTCGATTAAAACATCACAAGAAGAAGCATATACTTGAAGAAGATTAACGACCCTTCTCATTTCATTTCCGACATTTACTCGTTCATCGATATTTTCGCTTGGCTTTCCGAAGGATAAGAAATCATTAATAATGCCATTGGCCCGATCCAATTCCTCAATCGAAATTTGGACATATTGATCCCTTTTATCGGAAAAAGCGTTTGCAGCAAGCAGTTGAAGGAAGCCTCTTGTCACCTGCAATGGGTTCCTGATCTCATGCGCAAATACTCCTGTTAAATCACCAATCACACGCAGTCTCTCCGAATTTTGGAAATCAGTGCGCAATTGATGCACTTCCGTTAATTTTTCGTTTAAAGCAGCGAACAGCCACGTAAGTCCGACTACAAAAGAGAAATGTATAATATAGAGAGAAAGGGTTTTAGAAGTAATGCCCCCAAGAAGATAAAATGAAGTAATTCCGACAAGCGTATAATACACAGACAGGAAAACCGTTATTTTAATTCTGTTCTCAGGCTTTTGTTTCGTGAACGATTTCGAAATATATAAGAACAGAGGAACGCAGCAAGCCAATGAAAATAGTGTATTGTAAAACCCGAGATCGAAGCCGATGCTGAAACGATAGACTATAATTAACACCGTGAGAAATAAACCCATTCTATAGCCGCTGTATAATGTACCCAGCAGCAATGGGATGATTCGGATATCCAAATGGCTGCCGTCACCGAATCTAACAGGCATAGACATGCAGAGAAATACAGATACTCCCCACAGCAAGGACAACATGAAATCAGCGTATCGTTTCTGAAGAAGACGCTCAGCAAAAAACACCTGATATATAAATAATGGGATCGCAATTAATGATAGCTGCAGCAAATAATCTTTGATCAGACTCATGCTCATATCCTCTCTCATTCGGTTTATCATTAATTGTTAGTGGAGTGAGTTAAATATAATCCTTTTTAACTATGATTATCAATTCATATTTGATATTAAAAATACTTTTTTTGTATTTTATATTCAAACACAAAAAAGCCCGGTTACGGTCTCGCGACCTGAACCGGACTTCTATTGAAATCGTCCCCGTTTACAACTCTACCATCGCTTTAATAACCTTCGATCCCGGCTTCAGCCAGCTCTCGAAATGATGGATCATTTCCGCGAAAGGCACGCGGTGCGTAATGAAGCTGTCCACTTCCACACTGCCGCTCTTAACCGCCGCCATCACTGCAGCAAAATCCTCAATCGTCGCATTGCGGCTGCCCATAAGCGTCAATTCCCGCTTATGAAACTCAGGATCATTAAAGGTCAGATCCGCTTTGACAAGACCAACATAGACAAGCTTGCCTCCATGCGCTACCAAACCGAATGCATCGGTCATGGATCTCGCACTTCCTGTGGCATCGACGACAACGGTCGGAAATTCGTTATTCGTCAATGCTGCAAGACGCTCCTTAGCGCCTTGCAGCGCATTCACGGTCTCATCTACCTTCGCCCACTGACGGCAAAATGCCAATCGCTCCTCTTGAATGTCCATAGCAATAACACGTGCTCCGCAATGCTTCGCAAAGGCCATAACGCCCAGCCCGATCGGCCCAGAACCAATGACGAGCACGGTTTCTCCTGCCCGAAGCTCAGCGCGGCGAACCGCATGCGCGCCGATGCTCAGCGGTTCCAGCACCGCCGCTTGGTCAAGCGTCAATCCATTCGTTACAAGCAAATGCGATACCGGAACGACAAGCTTCTCCCGCATGCCGCCGTCAATATGGACGCCGAGCACCCGCATATCGGTGCAGCAATTGGTTTTGCCATTACGGCAAGCAATACATACGCCGCAGTGCATATAAGGAATAATGCTCACCTGATCACCGATCTTGACGCTTCCACTCGGATCATCCGCCTGCTCTACGATACCTGCAAGCTCATGGCCCAGCACTCGCGGATAGGAGAAGAAGGGCTGGTTTCCTTTGAACGCATGCATATCAGTACCGCAAATACCAATTCTGTGAATACGGACAACCGCTGTCTCAGGCTGCAAAGCCGGCTCCTCCTGTTCGACATACATCAACTGATCCACTTGTTCACATACAATCGCTTTCACCTTGCGTAGCACCTCCTTTATAAGATAATGTCTGCATTATATTCTGGTCTTCCGCTTTTCCAGCTTTTATTATGAATGGGCTCCAGTATAGCCAGCACCTCATTTAGCAGCTCTTGATCAAGCGCCTCATCGGTCCACTCAATATTCTTACGAATATTGACCGGGTTAGCGGTGCTGACAAGTGTAGTTGGAATCCGTTCATTCGCGGTTGAATATTGTACTGCCAGCTTTGTAATATCTGCTCCTTGAGCTGCGCAGTAGTCGGCTGCCTGCTTGCAAACCTCACGAATTTCCGCACTAGCGGGATGCCAATCGGCCGCTGGTCGTGTACTAAGCAATCCCATTGACAGCGGCGAAGCATTCACGAGCCCAACTCCCTTCTCCTCTATAAGCGGAACGGTTCCAAGCAAGGACGAATCATTTAGCGAGTAGTGGCAATAAGAGAGCACCGCATCCAGCTCTTTATGGGCGAGCGACTGTTCAAATACTGCCAGAGGAAGTCCCGAAACGCCGGAAAACCTGATTTTCCCCTGCTGCTTCAGCTTATCCAGCGCCAAGAAGGCTCCTTCTGCAACCTCAGCAAATGGTGCAAACTCAATATCATGCAAAAATAAAATATCAATATAGTCCGTTTTCAGACGCTTCAAGCTTTCATCCACGCTGCTAATTATGCGCTGCTCGGAGAAATCGAATTGCTCCGCTCCATAGCGGCCAGCCTTCGTACTTAATAGGAAGCGATCGCGTGGAAGCTCGGCAATCGCTTTGCCCAGCACTGTCTCTGCCTTCGTTAAGCCGTAATAAGGTGAGACATCAATTAAATTAATGCCTAAATCGACCGCTGTATGAACGGTGTGCACACTTTCCGCATCATCGGTCTCTCTGAAGACCGATCCCAGCGATGATGCGCCAAAGCTGAGCACGGACACATCCAATCCGGTTTTTCCAAGCTTGCGGTATTTCATTCCATCTCACCCTACCCTTTTCGCTTGTGTACAAGCCATTGTCGGAAACGAGCTGCCGCCTTCAACTGCTTCTATAAAATAACGCCGTCTTTAAAAATAGCAATTTCCTTAAAGCCATTCCGCTCATTATTCGTTTGCAGCTCGCCTGAAGCAAGGCTGATGAGCTGTTCCCACAGTTCATCCGTCAATGTATCCATGCTTTTGCCTTCCAGCAGCTGCCCCGCATTAAAATCGATCCAGTTCTTCTTGCGGCCAGCCAGCTCGCTGTTGGTCGCAATTTTGACCGTCGGCACAGGGCCGCCAAACGGCGTGCCTCTTCCAGTCGTAAACAGTACAATATGGGCACCGCCTGCTGACAATGCCGTTACAGAAACGAGGTCATTGCCCGGCGCTTCAAGCAAATTTAGCCCTCTGCTCGTAATGCGCTCACCATAGGGTACGACATCCTGCACAATAGCATGGCCGCCTTTCTGAGTGCAGCCAAGTGATTTCTCTTCCAGTGTACTAATGCCGCCTGCCTTATTGCCCGGCGATGGGTTCTCGTAAATTTCTTGATCATGCTTAATGAAATATTGTTTGAAATCATTGATCAAATGAACAATTTTCCCGAATACTTGTTCATTTGCCGCACGATTCATCAGTATAGTCTCAGCACCGAACATTTCCGGTACCTCAGTCAGTATTGCCGTCCCGCCTGCTTCAATTAGACGGTCGGAGACTGCGCCTACAAGCGGATTCGCTGTGATGCCGGATAAACCATCCGAGCCGCCGCATTTCAGTCCAAGCTTCAGCTTGGATACCGGTACTGGCTGACGCTTGAATCGCTCTGCGTATTGGACAAGCTCATCTACAAGCTCCAGCGCTTCCTCAATTTCATCCTCTGCCTCCTGTGATTTCAGAAACTTGACTCGCTCTGGGCTGTGCTCGCCAATCGCCCGTTTGAAAGCGTCGATTTGGTTATTCTCACAGCCTAGACCGATAACAAGCACGCCTGCTGCATTCGGATGATTCACGAGCGAGGCAAGCAGCTTCTGGGTATGGACGAGATCATCACCAAGCTGTGAGCAGCCGAAGGGATGTGCGAAATGATAAACGCCATCCACTCGCCCCTCATACCTCGCATATGCTTTTCTAGCTACGATCTCGCAAGTTTTGTTAATGCAGCCAACCGTATTAATAATCCATATTTCATTGCGTATGCCTACCTCGCCATTGTCCCGAATATAGCCTTGGAACATGCGCTCCGCAGCAGACGATACTTCTTCAGCTGGCTCAACTGCTGACGGCTCATAGGCATATTCAAGGAAACCCTTGAGGCCCGTGCCCATATTATGCGTATGCACCCATGTGCCCGGCTTCAAATCCTCTTTCGCCACGCCAATCGAGTAGCCAAACTTCATCACATGCTCGCCCTCACGAACGGCATGCGTCAGTATCTTATGGCCCTTCGGTACATCATCCAGCAGCTCCAGTGAATAGACACCCTCCGCATTCAAGCCAGCCTCGTGGCCTGTACCTTGCAGCAGCAGCTTATCTCCTTTGGCGAAAGGCTGCAGCGCAATGATGACGTGATCATCCTCATGTAATCGAACCCAGCTATTCATTGGCTTCCCGCTCCATTTCCGCAATATTCTCGCTCAGTACCTTTGTGAGCTTTGGCCATTCCGCCGCCAGATCCCGTCCCCATACGCTCTCTAAGCTAAGCAGTCTTTCGACCGTTTGCGGAAGTGTCCATTTCTCTTCGCTTGCCTCTGTCCATACAGCTTCTATCAGCTCCAGCAATCCCGCATCATCGCGAACGATATAAGCTTTGCCGTCCAGCGTCGTGCCCTCGAAGCCTGCATCCGTCGCCTTGACCTTGTAATACCGCAGCAAGCCGGCAAAGCCCTGCGCTAATCCGCTCGGGACAGCTATGTCCTCACCTGCATAATGGAGCAGGGAAGGAAGCAGCCGCACTTTAAATTTGCTCAAGCTATTCATCGCAATATCCGCAAGCCGGTGGCGAATGAATGGATTAAGAAAGCGCTCATACACATCGGCGGCATAAGCCTCCAGCTCATCCTGGGCAATGGCAAGCGATGGAATAATTTCCGTTTCTACCGTCCCGCGAACAAGCGGCCCAAATGCCGGATGCTCCATCGTTTCCCGAACCTGCTCCATCCCGTGCAGAAGACCAAGCGGCGTCATTAGGGTATGGGCACCATTCAAAATACGCACCTTTCTAAGTTGGAAAGGACGCAAATCGCTTACCCAGTGAACATTAAGTCCCGCTTGGCGCAGCGGCAGCAGCTTCTCTAGCTCTGGCTCCCCTTCAATTGCCCATAGATGATAGGGCTCAGCCGTGCTTAACATCGGATCGGAGTAACCCCATTCGCTAAACCATGCCTCAGCCTGCACTTCGTCCGGATAGCCCGTTACGATCCGATCCACAAGTGAGTTCAAAAACCGATTATGCTCCCTTATCCACTGCTTAAATGCTTCAGGATAGCCCCAATCGTCGCTATAGCGCAGGATGCAGTTGCGAAGCTCATCACCATTGCGCTCCAGCAGCTCACAAGGCAAACAAACTAAGCCGCGCTGCGGGTCGCGATCAAAGAACGTAAAACGACGATACAGCAGCTGCGCGAGCTTGCCGGGGAATGACTGAATCGGCTGCCCGTCCACCAGCGCCTCCGGCCGATAGACAAGCCCTGCTTCCGTCGTGTTGGATACGACTAGCTGCAAATCTGGATTCTCAGCCTGGGCAAGATAGGCATCCCAATTGGAATAAGGGTCAAATACGCTGCCGAATACCGAAATAACCTCTTTCCGCTGAACGCTCTTGCCATTCTCCAAGCCGCGAATGACAAGCGTAAATAGTCCGTCTTGCTCGGCCAACGCATCGATCTTCGGTTTGCCGCCTGGTCTCGGCTGATTGACGGCAATGCTTCCTTTATATAAGCCCAATTTGCGGCATTCATGAATCATCCAATCAAAGAAACCCCTAAGGAAGTTGCCCTCGCCAATTTGCAGTACAGTAATCGGCGCACTCACGGCTTGCTCCATACTGGAGCGCTGCTGCTCATTCAGATGATCGCGATTTAAAATAGTCATAATTTATAAAACTCCTTCGCATTTAGTCCGAACAGCCTCTCCCGTTCAGCTTCACTCCACGAGGCCGGAATAGCCTCCTGCAATATTTCAATTACTTCATTGTAGGTCGCTGCAAGCAGGCAAACTGGCCAGTCGCTACCGAACATCACTCTTTGCGGTCCGAACCATTCCAGCACCCCCGATATATACGCTGAGAAATCGGACGGCTTCCAATTGTTATGATCGGCCTCCGTCACCATGCCCGACAGCTTGCAAAATATATTAGGATGCGAAGCAATTTGCTGCATCTGGCTTTGCCATGGCTCAACTACGCCTTCCCGAATGCGCGGCTTCGCAATATGATCAATGACAGCGCGCAGGCCCGGCACTTTCTCAAGCAGCAAGACGACTGGCTCGAGCTGATGAGACACGACAAGCAGATCCACCGGAACATCCTGCTCGGCAAAAAAAGTGAGCGCTTCCACGAAATGAGGCTCAAGCACCGCATTCGCATCCGACATCTCTTGGATCATGACACGAAAGCCGACAAACTTCGGATGGCTTGCGAATTTCTCATAATGGCTGCGGTAATGAGGATCAGCAAGATCAAGCCAAGCCACGACACCGATAATGCTATCCGTTGTTTCGCTGAGTTCGAGCAAATAATCAGTTTCTGCCAGCGTTGCCGCCGCCTGCACGACAATCGTGCCGTCTAATTGATGGTTGATGAAATGAGGCTCCATATCCTCAGGCAAAAAATCACGGTAAAGAACCGGAATTTCCGGTGTAATCCAGCCGTAATCTCCTCGCTCAATACTCCAGTAATGCTGATGCGCATCAATTCTCACCTTGTCGCCTCTTTTCTAGCTTAATGTTTATACTCTCATTATAGATAACAATATCGATGTATTAAATGCTCTATTATTGCTTATTTGTACTCTTTTTTGATATTTGCTACAATGAGGCTGACTATAGCTGCCAATGAGGTGTTTGTATATGTATCCCTATCGCAAAAAGTTTGATGCCGTGACTGCTTTTCCGTTCGAAATGGTCTATAAGGATACGAAGAGCGCTCAGAATGAGCTGCCTGATCATTTTCACGATTGGTATGAGCTCGTATATATTTATAGCGGCAGAGGCACTTTTTTTATCGATCAAACGATCTATGATGCAGGCCCAGGTGATATATTCATGATACCCGGCAATACGATTCACCGCTCCTTTCCCGATCCTGACAATCCGAAGACATCAACTGCCTTGTTCTTCAATGCATCATTCGTACATAGCCAGCCGCTAGGCGATTCATTCTCTTATTTGCGCTGCTTTGAGCAAGCCAAGCGGCGCAAAGCGTACAAGCTCGCGATAACGACACAAGAAAAGCAACAGATGATAAGCTTGATTGAGAATATTCACACGGAAGAAGCGGAGAAACAGCAGGGGTATCGACAAGCGGTGCTGCTGCATATGCAGCAAATTTTGCTGCTTCTAGGCCGTATTCTAAACAGCGCTGAAGCGGATCAAACGACCTCAAACTCGCATCCGGGATGGATGACGACAATTTTAACGTATATCGATGAGCACCCGGACAGCCCGCTAGGCTTATCCCATCTTGCTAAGCTGGCTTCCGTAACACCTGCCCATTTCTCCCGTGTATTCAAAAAGCTGACCGGCCTGAACGTAACCGAGTACGTCACGACGAAACGAATCATTCATGCGAAGGAGCTGCTTATGGAGACAGATGTCAATATTTCAGATATTGCAGAGCGCTGCGGCTTCGAAAGCCTACCCCATTTCCACCGCATGTTCAAGAAGCTCACTGGCATAACTCCTGCTCACTATAGGAAGAGCGAATAGAGCAGCTTGCTAACTGCAAAAGCTCCCGCTAATCCCGCCTCCTTCTGCACTAGCAACCCATGCATATTGGGCAGCCCTATGGTGCACAAAACATAAGTTAAATCATTATCACGGTACAATTAAAAAAAGCGCAAGAGAAGTTCTGCACTTTCGTGCATGAAGACTCCCCTTGCGCTTTATGGCTCTATTCTTATCCTTCGATCAGTTTCTTATAAGCATCCATTTGTTTCTGCAGCTCGGCAAGCACCTTGTCGTAGCCAGCTGTCTTCAGCTTGCTGCGGAATTTCTCGACGGCTTGCGCGGGTTCTCCTGCTTTCCCATACGTAATCGCAGGCCCCATCTCGCCCGTTACCTGCGTAATCGCGGTAAGCTCAGCCTCAACCGGCGTTTTGTCGAACACGAATTGGCCATATGGATAAGGCTTCTTGATTTTGTCATATTCTGCATACAGTGTTTCTTCTAGTTTATCCCATGTGGTTACACTCGGGATTTCAAATTTATCGACGCGGCCGCCCCAGAAGTCAGCATAGAATGAATCCTTCGTTTCGTCATAGCCGGCTGGCTGCATACGCTTGCCGTCTTTCACTTCATACTGAACCCCTTCAATGCCATAATTGATCAGTTGATAAATTTCCTTATCGTTACGGATTAAATCATAAGCCATTAGAGCGCGCTCTGGGTTTTTACTATGCGCACCGACGGATGTACCGCCATGTGTAATCGAAAGCACGGTTAAATTATTGCCTCTAGTACGTCCGAAAGGAAACATTTGCAGCTCAGAGCCCGGCTGGTCCTTGTCCATGGTCACACGCAAGCCGCCGAAGGTTTGCGTATGATGCTGATCAAGTCCCGACAATCCAGCACGCAAAGCAGAGCGATTATCATTTTTATTGTTCAGCACATCCTCGCGCCAGTACCCTTTATCTGCCCAACTCTTCATCATCGTAGCGAAATCCAAGAAGGTATCCTCAAATACCGGGCTCACTACCGTATATTTCTCTTCGAAGGATTTCGTCGTAAATACCGGTAAATATCCTGTTGAGATCGGCAGCTCTAGCTCATCTGTATAGGACTGTGCAAAACCTCCCCATATGCTTGTTGATGCAACGGCATCCCAAGGAATTACGCCTTCCTTGTTATCCTTTATAAACTGAAGATATTTGCCAATGCCTTCCCAATCCTTGATGGGGTCGGTAATGCCCGCTTCCTTCGCCCAGTCTCCGCGGTAGAAGAAGCCGTGGTTTACCCATTGTGTATAATCATTCTCAGGAATGAGTACGATTTTGCCATTATATTTGCTTTCCGCCCAATCCTCTTTCGGAATGGAGTTCCACGTTTGCGGCGCATATTCCGGCAGTAAATCATCCAGCTTCATAAAGGCGCCGCGCTGTGCGTTGCCCCATGTATCGAGCCAATCGGTACCGATCGTAATCAGATCGATCGCTTCACCAGACGCCAGCAGCAGATTGTATTTGGTCTGCCAATCTGCCCACTCGACCCACTTCCACTCGAGCTCTGCATTAATTTTTTCTTTCATTTTTTTGTTAACCTCAGCTAGAACCTTCTCGAACTGTCCGTTCTTGGGCTTGTCGCCAAGCACCACATAACTGATTTTGACGAACTTGGATGTATCTGCTCCCTTGCTGCCATTCGTTGTTTTCTTACTATTACTGCCTGAACAAGCTGCAAGACTAATGATCATCATGATGGCGATTAGCAAAGCGGAAACCTTCTTGACACTCAACATCGCAATTCTCCCCTTTGTTTTCATAAATCGGGCAGCGCCCGTTATGTGAAGTGGCCCGTTAGAGCCCGCGGCACATCAACCTTTTACAGCACCAACTGTAATTCCCTTTATGAAATACTTTTGTACAAATGGGTAGAACAAAATGACAGGTCCGGTAGCGACCACTGCGGTAGCCATCTTCATAGATTCTAGCGGCATATCGCGAAGCGGCACATTGGATGCCGCTGACGAGTTACGAATAAAGTCGGCGCTCGTCACCACGTTATACAAGAACAGTTGAAGAGGACGATACTTCATATCCGCCGAGAGGAAGAGCATGGAGTTATACCATTCATTCCAGTAGCCTAGAGCGATAAACAAACCTATTGTTGCTAGAGCCGGTGTCGTCATGGGGAGAATCAGCCTTAGAAAAATAGTAAAGTCGCCTGCTCCATCGATTTTGGCAGATTCGGTAATCGCATGCGGGATGGAGCGTACGAAGCTTTTCATCATAATAATGAGAAACGGGCTCAGCAGCCCTGGCAGCAGAACGGCCAAATAATTGTCCTTGAGCGTCAAGTACTGGGTCATCAGCAGGTAGAAAGGAACAAGTCCCCCGGAAAACAGCGTTGTGAAATAAATAAAAAATGAAATGCCGTTCCGGTATCCGAAGTCTGGACGCTGCAGCGCGTACCCGGTCATTGCAACGAGAAAGAGGCCTAATGCTGTCCCCAAAACGGTGATCGCCATAGTCACAAGGTAGGAGCCGATAATAAGATCAGGGTTCTCAAAAACGATTTTGTACGCAAAGGTGCTAAAGTCACGCGGCCACAGATTGAAGCCATATTTCTTAATCGTCCCCTCCGCCGTAAACGAAGTGCCGAGCACGAGCAAGAAAGGCAGCAGACAGCATAGCGCAAAAAACGAAATGAACACATATCCGAAAAACTTAACGATAATCCCGCTAATATCCGTACGGATGCTTCGTGATTCTTCCCTATTTTCCATATTCGACACCTCCTAAAATAACGAGTTTTCGGGCGACGCCTTTCTCACAAGCCAGTTTGCAGTCAAGACGACTATAAAACCAAATACGGATTGATAGAGGCTCACCGCGCTGCCAATCGAGAAATTAAAATTCGTCATAAGAGCACGGAACACATACGTTTCAATAATATCAGTCGTTGGATACAAAGCTACATTGTTTGCGCCTACAAGGTTGAAGAACAAACCAAAGTTTCCTTTGAGAATGCCTCCGAGCGAGAACAACATGAGGATGATGAAGGTTGGCTTCAGCCAAGGAAGCACGATATACATAATGCGTTGAAAAGCATTCGCGCCGTCAATTTCTGATGCTTCGATAATTTCATTATCAAGTCCCATGATGGCTGCAAAATAAATGATCGACCCGTAGCCGGTTGACTGCCAAAGATAGGTCAGCACAATGATAAACGGCCATATTGTCGGATCAGAGTACGTCTTGACAGGCTGCATGCCAAACGATTGCAGAACGCTGTTCAATATTCCGTAATCATAGCTCAATATGTTATACGCGATCAGACCGATAAGCACAGCTGATATGAAATGGGGCAGGAACATTAAGGTTTGCGTTATTTTTTTGAACCATTTGCGGCGAATCTCATTTAAAAGGATGGCTACAAATATTTGCAGCACATTTCCAAGAACGATGAATACCAGATTATAGGCAACTGTATTGAAGGAGAGCCGCCACAAGTCACCGTTAATGACAAGAAAACGAAAATTATCGAATGCGACAAACGGGCTTTTGAAAATGCCGTCGGAGTAATTGTAGTTAATGAATGCTAAATACAGTCCGGGCATCGGCAGATAAGCAAAGACGATAAAGAACGCGATGGCCGGCAAGCACATGAGCAGCAATGTTTTGTTATTCCAAAATCGTTTGAGCTTGCCGCCGCTCATGCGCTGAAGCTTCCTTTCCGGCTCCCTTTCGGCAATGGCTGTTTCCATTCTATTTCCCCCTCGAATTGTTCACTAGACGGATATGAATTGAATAGATTCCAATCGTCCTTGCTTCTCCAGGTCTACCGCCTCAAGCATAATCGCCAAGCTTCCCTTTCCCTCTTCATACCAAGCTCCCGGTAGATAGAAGGAATCCGGGCTGCCACCCGTCAACACAGGTCTGCCCGTATCACTCGGCAGCCAAATTCGGCCAACGATTCGCCCCTCCAGGAATACGGTCAGCTTAAGGCCGGTGCCTGCTGCCTTTGCCCTCCAGCCTGCTGCCGCTTTCGAATTAACGGTCGAAGCATACAGCCATGCAGTCTCACCCGGTTCAAGCGTGATAGGCAATTCTGTTGGCGCTCCGTTTATTCGCTCTCTCTCTGCATGCTCAAACAGCTCTGATTCCTCCGCTGCTCTCACTGCCCATTCAGAAGCCTTATGGCCTTCATACAAATAGACCTGTCCGGATGGCAAACCAAGCACACGCTCAACGTATACCGCAAGCTCAACGGTTTCTCCAGCCACAACATGCTCCGAAATATCGAAATAAGGATCAAATGGATGAATAGAACCCAATTCTCGACCTCCTACAAACAAACGGGCAAGTGATTGTAAACCTTTGAAATGCAGCGTCCACGAGCTGGCGTCCTCGGATGCCTTAAATGTATTCCGGTAATATTCGAAAGCCGGATGATCCGGAGACAGCCAACCTCCGAAGTTAACGAGCGGCCACATCGTGTAATCGGTTGATTCAATAAGCTCCGTTCGCAACACCCGGTCCGATGCGCGATATACGCTCCAGTTGCTGCTCAGATTGCGAATTTCTGTTATCGCCGACACGTCTTTCATCCCTTTCATGGAATGGAGACGAAGCCCCGGCAGCCTTGCGTCATCAAAGTTGGAATGGCCCCACGTTTCTACTCTGGCAAACAGCCTTCCGTCTTGAAGAGCATGGGAGTATGGAAGATAGGCGCTGCCTCCGCCAGGCGTTACAGTTCCAGCATATTGGCCTCCTGCATACAGCGATACGACATCACTGCTTTGTCTAATCAAATAGCCCTGTACCGCTTGCCCTTGCATCAACTGCACAGCGCCTTCATAGAAGGCATAGCCGCGATATATTCCTGCCTGTTCTAAGTAATCCATCTTCTCCAAAATGAATGAATTGCGCTCGTCATTTACGGACAAAGGCGCTGCTGCATCGAATAAGGTGAGCTTCCATTCGCTCGCCGCTTCCTCTGGAATGCTTGAATAAATGTACGGATTCCCTAATTGGATGGCTCCGTTTTCGTCCAGCCCCTCCATATGGAGCGCTTTCCTTCTATCGTTTATATAAAGCTTCAGCTTTCGCCCATCTGCCGCAACGATCTCACAGCAGCTATCCTCTTCGCCGTCGAAGGAGATTGTTAACCGGCCTTCCAACAATTCGCAAGCTGCATGAACCGCATTTACATCGATTGGCGAATCTATTCGAATCCTTATTTCGCCTCTTCCTTCCGTGTGGAAAAAAAGCGCCGTTACTTCAGCTGATTGTTCCGTTAGATAGAGCTCCGCTGTCGAGCTTTCGAGCAGCCCTTCGAAGCCCCAAAGGCTTAACGGAACTTCGAATGGGAGCGCTAGCGACCTTCCAGCTATTAGCGTAATGCCGTATTCAGCAGCAGAAGCGTCCTCGTTAGCTGCAGCTGCAATTGCAACTTCTTTATTACGTTCATCCAAATTCGTAATAAATAGTAAGCTGCCGCCGCCTTTTAGCTGAAGCACGAAGGGGCCTGCTATTCCTGCCCGGTCTCCGATTAAGTTCCATGTGGAGGATATTCCACCTTCGGCAACTGCTTCTGCAAGCGGGGCGCCGAATGCAGCGATCATTCGGCCGAGCATCCGCCCTTCATAGGCTTCCTCGCGAATATGTCCCTCCGGTGAGATCATCCCGCCAAAATCATAATCCGAGGTCATAAACGCCAGCGGTTTACCCCAATTGTTCGTAGCGTTTGTAAATCCGAAATCCGTGCCTGACACCTGCAAGTACGGTCCAAGCAGCTTAGCCCCGCAGGAAAGCAATCTACGAAGCAAATAATGCGCACGATTCGTTTCTGTAACGAGCAGCGGATAACCCAGTGCTGCTAAGGTTTGACTATAATGAAGCACCTTCTGCTCAAATTCTGCTTCTCGGTTATTGGGATAGAAGTTGCAGGTCAGAACCACTTCCTCTGCCAGCCCCGATGCTTGCAGCAAGCCTCCTTGCCCCGCGCAAGCGAACAGCGGTACCGTAATGCCGTGGTTCAGGGCCATATCTCGCAAGGCACTAATATAGCCTTTAGGGTCATGACAGTCGTAGAAGTCGAGTTCATTATCCAGCTGAACGGCGATTATGGTACCTCCCTCTCCGACTTGATGCTGCTTTAGCAATGGCAGTATGCGGTCGAACCATTTCGCAACATATCCGAGGAAGCCTGCATCATTATCTCGAAGCTTCAGCCCCTTTGTCAGCAGATAAGCAGGCAAGGCTCCACCGTCCCATTCGGAGCAAATATAAGGGCCTGGTCTTGCAACAACGTATAATCCGGCTTCCGCCGCTGCTTCCAGAAATGACGCTATGTCACGTTCTCCGCCGAAATCCCATTTCCCTTCGGCCGTTTCATGATAGTTCCAAGGAAAATAAACATCGATGCTGTTATAGCCGAATGCTTTGAGCTGCTCCATCCGCTCTTTCCACAGCGCTCTTGGAATGCGGAAGTAAAATAACGAGGCACAGAGTAGAATTTGAGAGGTTTCTTCAATGATTACGGCATTCTTGTCAAATTTCACGGCTGCTTTCGTTTCAATTTCCATGGACATGTTATAACCTCCAACGAAATGGACTAAGAGCTCGATTAATGTAACCCGTTTCATGTAACCCGTTACATTTATAGAAAAAAATAAATACACTCCAAGACCGGTATTAACAGAACGCAATTCTGCACGGTACTCTGATGTGTATTTGTGTAATAGCTTTTGTAGGAAGAAGCTTAGCTGATTATGTAACGGGTTACATTTTTAGCGGCGACGCCATATAATCTTTTTACAACTTGATTTTATTCACAAATGTAAGCGTTGTCAATTTATTTTTTTAAAACTGATTCATAATGTTCATTCTCTGCTCGCGGTGGGGCTGTCGACTCCCTGACAATTAGCTCAGGCCTTATTTTTGTGCTTTTGCTTATCTTGTTTTTGGCGATCATTTGATGAAGCAGCTCTGCTGCACTCCGCCCAACGTCATAGCATTTCAAAGAGATCGTCGTCAATTCTGGAATGCTGTTAGAGGCATAGGGTATATCGTCGAATCCTATTAGCGACAGCTCTTCAGGAACGCGAATTCCGGCATTGTGTGCCGCCTTCATTACACCGATAGCTACTAAGTCGTTCGCGCAAAAAACAGCAGTTGGACGCTCCGGCAGCTGAAGCAGCTGATTCATGAATAACTTGCCGCTCTCTACGGAAAAGCCCCCATCCATTATCCATTCATTGCGGATTTGCAGCCTATTCTTCTCCATTGTTTTCATAAAGCCACGAATGCGCTGAATCGTGTTGGACATTCGTTTAAACCCGCCCACGAAAGCAATTTTCTGATGTCCAAGATCGATGAGATGCTGCGTTGCGAGCTCAGCTCCCTCAATCTCATCGGCATATACACGTGCCATTCCTTCGCCTGGCAAGTTGCCATTAATAAGTAGAAGCGGTACCCGTTTGCTAGCTTCAACAACCTCACCGACCAGCTCCTTGCTCGGCTTTGACAGATTGATTCTTCCGCCAATCATGATGATGCCATCTACCTGCTTCTCCATAAGAATATTTAAATATTGCGATTCACGCACATATTGCTCAACAGAATCGCCATTTGTCGACACGGTATCGCATAGAAAGAATGTATACCCTCTGCTGCGCGCCTCCTGATCCAGACCAGCCAGCACCTCGGGGAAAAAAGGGTTTGTAATGTCCGGCAGGATAACGCCAATCATCCCAGTTTCCTTCTTGAACAAGCTTCTCGCAAGCGCATTCGGCTGAAATTGATGCTTCGTTATCAACTCCATTACACGGTCTCTCGTCGATTTTTTGACCGGCGCTGTATTATTGATAACGCGTGACACAGTGGCTACTGAGACGTTAGCTTCCCTAGCAATATCATATACAGTAACCGTTTTAATAGCGGCTCACCCCCATTCTATAGTTTCTTTCTTCAGTAGAATAACAGAATTCGGGTCAAATAGAAACGAAATCCTCCTAATATTTGCATATTACACCGAGGAGCAATCTTGGTGCATAATCATCACTAATTTGAGAGGTTTGACGGTTATCATTAGCGGATACTTCCACTATGAATCTTTCATATGCTATCTAGTAAGCTTTAAACGGCTCATGAAGGAGGTATAGTATGATCCGCTCCAAAATACAAACGCTTAGATACCGTGTAGGCAAGAACAGCTATCTGATCATTCTTATTCATCAGTCAGCGGCGGCAAGCGCGCAGCAAGGCAATGTTCTGGCAAGCAATGCCGTAAATATTCTCATGCACAAGAAATCGGCCCGCCGCTAATCTGTCTTCACCTGTGAGGCAGGCAAGCATGAGAGGGGGTGTAGGCATGAGAAAAAAATCGTCAAAAAATACAATTAAGTTTGGCAACGGCAGAACAAATATCAAGCTGAAGCAAGGCGCCAGCGCAAGCATAGGACAAGGCGGCAATGCAATTGCGATCAATGCATCAGAGATCGGTGTTGTTCGTATTCGTCCCGGTCAGCAGTAACATCCTTCCTTATAGCAAGAAACCCTGACGCATAGTGCCAGGGTTTCCTCTTTTATTTTCTCTTGTAATAAGTGATAGCCAGCGCTAATGCCAGCACAGACCCTTTCACAATATCCATCGCATAATAAGGAACGGACAGCATAATGAGACCGTTAGACAAAATACCAATCAGCACCGCTCCGGCAAAAGTGCCGAAGGCATTAGGCTTCCCTGCACCTAGTACCGAATAACCGATAAAAGCAGCTGCAACAGCATCCATTAAATAAGGTCCGCCCGCATTGACCTCCGCATTCATAATACGCGCACCGAGCACAATTCCCCCAATTGCAGCAAATAATGCAGATACCAAATAAGCAATTAATCGGTACTTGCTGACTGCGATGCCAGAGAGCTTAGCTGCCTCGGGATTGCCGCCAATCATATACATATAACGTCCATGCTTCGTGTAATTCAGAAATAAATGAACTGCTGCCACCACGACTAGCATAATGACAATGATCCAAGGGACCTGTCCAATTTTCCCGAATGCCTTTGGTATTTGTCCCGTAGCGAAATCCCCGTTTGGCATAATCATATTTTGGGATATCGTAGCCCCACGCGTGTAGGTCAGTGCAACGCCTTGAAAGACGAACATGGTCGCGAGCGTCATCAGCATATCCTGAATCTTGAAATTGATGACAAGAAAAGCATTTATCAATCCGACAACAAGGCAGAAAGCAATCGTAATCGCAATGCCTAAGCCAGCAGATTGTCCGTGCCACACATACATGGAGATGACTAGCGCATTCGCCAGCGAAGCTGTTGATCCTACAGACAGATCGAAGCCGCCAACAGCCAGCGAAACGGTAAGACCGATTGCAATAATCGTAACGATGGATATGGACCGCAAAATATTAATGATATTGGATGAATTGAGAAAGCTATCCGTCATTGTTCCGAATACCGCGATAAGCAGCAGAATGGTAATAAGCGTTCCGTATTTATATAAAAATTCAAAGAAGTGAAACGGCTTTTTCTCTCGCATAGAACCAGCAGCATTCATGTTCATAATCCTCCCGTGCTGTACAATAAAATTTCTTCCTCATTCGTCTTATCTGATTCCAGCTCTTTAATCATGCGCCCGTCATACATGACATACACCCTGTCCGTAATGCCTGTCATTTCCGAAATTTCACTGGATGCGTACAAAATACATTTCCCTCGGGCGGCGAGCTCCGCAACTAAATCATAAATATCTCTCTTTGCCCCTACATCGACACCCTTAGTCGGCTCGTCAAAAATATATACATCCGCATCAACCAAGAGCCACTTGCCAATTGCAACCTTCTGCTGGTTTCCGCCTGAAAGGTTTTTGACCTTTGCTTGTTCATTGGGTGTTTTGATGCCTAGATTTGCGATCATTTCAACAGCTGCCTTCTTTTCCGCTGCAGAACTAAGCCATGATCCCCATTTGGCAAATCTAGATAAGCTTGCTGCGGTCAAATTAACAGAAACAGCTTCATCGACAAATATTCCCTCGCGGCGCCGTTCCTCAGGAACAAGTGCTATGCCGCTGCGTACAGCTTGATGAGGCGATTTGATTCGAAGCTTCCGTCCATTCAAATACATATCTCCGGTTGACGCCCGAGAAGCACCGAACAGAGCGCGGCACAGCTCGGTCTTCCCAGCGCCAACCAATCCCGCTAGGCCAACGATTTCTCCACGGCGTATATGCAGATCAACATCATTCACCTTGCCGCTGTCATGAATGCCCCTTGCTTCAAAGCATATCTCGCCAATCTCTCTTTTCCTGCATGGAAATTGACCGTCCAATTTGGCGCCAAGCATATGCTCCACAACTTGCTGATGATCAAGCTTCCTTATTTCATCTCTTACGACAAGCCGGCCGTCCCTCATTATTGTAATATCATCACATATTTCAAATAGCTCAGGCAGTCGGTGGGATATGAAGATAATGCCTACCCCATCCGATTTCAATAGCCGTACGAGGCGGAATAGCTGCTCTGTTTCCGTCTTGCTAAGCGGAGCAGTTGGCTCATCCAATACGAGAAAACGACATTTCATCGCAACCGAACGGGCAATCAGCACCATTTGTTTCTCCGCCAGCGTCAAATCTTGTATTAGCTTTCTCGTAGAAACCTTTACATTCATTCGCTCCAAAATAGCTTGCGCTGATTGATGCAGCCCCTTCCAGCGAACCCAGTGACGGCCTGTCATGTCATGCACGGTTTTCTCCAGCATAATGTTTTCACCAACGGTCAGATTGGCAATTAATGCGGTATCTACCTCTTGATAAACCACTTGAATGCCATGCTGCTTCGCTTCCTTAGGAGAGCGAATTCGAGCTTCCTTGCCGTCCATCAGAATATGACCGGTGTAATGCCCATACGCGCCAGCAAGCACCTTCATAAGCGTCGACTTTCCCGCTCCGTTCGCTCCGATCAGCGCATGCACTCTGCCTGCGGCGGTATGGAAATCCACATCCGTTAACGCCTTCACACCTGGGAAGGCAATTGAAATCTGTTTCATCTCTAGACGGCTTGCCGCTGATACTGTCACCAGGCGCACCTTCCTCTCTAAACAGGATACAGCGCCCATATCTCAGTGGATAAGGGCGCTTGTAGGGTAAATCAATTAAACCATTATTATTATTTGGTGTGTATCGCTTTCAAGCCTTTCATCCAGTCTTCTGCGAAGGCATCAGAAATGCCCCAGCCTGGGATGATACTAGCAAGTGTGACCATATTGACCGGCTCTGCCGATGTTTTCAATTTCTCCTGATCGATAAGCGTAGCGTCTAAATGGTAAGAAGCAGGTGTTTCTTCTCCCGCTAATTTCTTAGCGAGCAGTCTTACGTTCACGGCACCAATCATTTTCGGATCAACAGCAGCAGTTGCGACCCATGGGCTGTTCTCTTCCTGCATAATTTGCAAATCTGCATTCGAGACATCAATGCCGTAAATTTTGATCTCCGTACGCCCAGCCTCAATCAGCGCTCTAGCTGCTCCAATTGCGAATGCATCCCAAGTGGCGAAGATTGCATCAATTTCGCCTTTAGGGTATTTGGTCAGCATAGCTGCAACCGCATTTTGTGTTTCTACTGAAGTATTCTCGGTAGCTACGCCAAACCGCTCAAGCTCTTTAATACCTGTATATTTCGCTAAAGTATCCTTGTAAACATTGTTGCGGCGAACCATTGGCGGGAAGCCGTCAACCCATAAGTAGACAATCTTGGCGTCCTCTCCTTGCTCCTTCACCAGTTGATCAAGCGCATATTGGGCAAGCGCCGCATCATCCTGCGAGGTAACCGTTACGCCGGAAATATTCGCAAGCTCGTCAACGGAATCGAAGGTTACGACTTCAATTCCTTTGTCTCTTAGCTTCTGAACCGCAGCTACTGTAGCAGGATCGTCACCATGTGATATAACTACGCCGTCGTAGCCGCTATCCGCTGCTTGATCAAGTGTGTCCAAGAATTTAGCGGTATCGCCGTTAGCGGAGAAGGTGTCGACTTTGAAGCCTAATGACTCCCCTTCTTGCTTCGCTCCAGCCAGAAATTGTGCTGTATGGTCATCTCCGCCAATTTTACGGATCACTTTTAATTTTATTTGTTTTTTTGCAGCAATCGCTTCAGGAAGATTCTCAACCTGTGCGCCAGCTGATTTATTGGTGCCCGCGCCGTTTGCATTACCGTTCTTCGCTTGTCCGCAGCCTGTAATAACCATCACAAGTGCCAACATTAAAACGAATAACGTTTGCAGCTTTTTGTTTTTCATGTTTTTCCCCCCAAGTATTATGTATATTTATTCATTCTTTAGTAATCCTATAGGATTTAACATTAACCGTCAATACCCTTTTATTACTTTAAAATATACACATAACAGCAAAGACCAGCCCCGATAGGAGCTGGTCTTTGCTGTTATGCATATAGATACTTGCTACAGAGCGTATAGCTTTAGCAAATCTTCTGTCTGATTATCCTTGGTCTCGTCCAACACTTCGTCCTTCATGCCTTCCTTTATATCAATCCCGTTCTTTTCCCAGCAGGCTACGCATTTGCTTTCTTCATCACATTGGTGGGCTTCCAGGCATGTATAGCAAAACTGCAGATAGTTGTTCGTGAACCTTTTTTGGTTGTCTTCCATTATGACCACTCCTGTCATTATGTTTACAACTCAAGTGTAGCAGCATTTCCAGCATTTAGATGTGATATTGCTCACAGCAGCCGCCTCTTTTCCCGATTGCTTTCAAACATTAATTCAATAGGTTATCTCTTTACTTAAGGAAACTTTTTCTAGTTTTTCATCGTCTATAGCATGATGGAAAATAGCTTGTTGTAGGAGGCACGTCGTTGCTAAAACAATTCATTTGTTTGTTCATTTTTCTATCCTTACTCAACGGCTGCCAAGCTTCGTCCAACTCGATCGCTATGGATGTAATACCTGCTTCAGCACCCCCTATCGTAAAGGACGTACCTGACACACAAGAACCTAAAGAGAACATAACGCCAATCCTTATCTACTCCTTGCCAGATGAGATTTTTGAAAAGCCGCGTACTTCTATCCCTTATTATCGTAACGGGGAAATTCTCTTCTTCCCTGACCTTGTCTTTGAGCAGCATGAAGAAGGGCATCAACCGTGGCTTGCAAATGGGATGGATGTCGTAACAGCCGCAGTATCTAATCTGACTGGCGAAGAATGGCCCTTCAAGGACCAGAAGCTTTCATACAAAAAATCAGACGAACGCTCGACGGCTAGCGGCATTATTATTAAAGAGATCAATAACGAGCTGATTACATTGTTTTCGCCCACAATCGGAACCTATGAAATTCAGCTAAAGTCTCCAGCGGATACAAGCGTCCTATTTATAAGCAAAATTACATTACAGCCCGAGTAAACGCAATTCATCCATCAAAAAATAGACCCGTCTTTATTCGACGGGTTAAAATGCCTATCCGGCAAACCGGATACTGTTACATTATTTTGTTAAGCTCCAAACAGCCTCATCAGCAAAATGCCGACAAATGCCAGCGTAATACCGGTAATCTCCGTTTTGGTGAATTTCTCCTTCACAACAAAGCGAGTATAAAGAAGCACAATAAGCACATTAAGCGCTGTTACGGCGGATACAAGTCCGGCTTTGCCATGATCGAACGCGGTTATGATCAGCATCATGCCGAATGCGTTCGTTGTACCGATGGCAAGTCCAACCATAAATGTGCGTTTTTCACTCCATGATGCGGAGCTTATTCCTGTTCTCTCGCCGGAGGATGCTTGCTGCGATACCTGTACGTCCCGCTTAGGTGCGCCCGCCGCCTGCATGACCCGCTCCTGTCTGCTTCGTTCCAATTGCTTATCTCGTACCCACCAGATTCCGAAGCAGCTTGCGCCGGTTATGAACATTAAGAACATCGTTGGAAACAACTCTGCCTCCATAATGGTGGACCACTTTCCTGACAGATCATTCACCGCGAACAGCAGCATAGCGAGTAATCCCCACTGCGCGCCTTGCAGATTGCTCAGTGAAATATCGTTCGAGATTCTGACAAGCAGAACACCGCCAACAATGACGATGAATGCAACCAGCTGCATCGCATGCAGCTTCTCCCCCCACAGCCCATACGCAAATATAACGACGAGGACTGACGGCAGCGCGGTCAGTATTGCAACAAGCGATGCTTTGCCAACCGCAAACCCCTTGAACATGCTCGCATTCGCGCCGAATGAAAACAGCCCCATTTGGATGCCGATAAGCGCTGCTAACGTCCAATTAGAGTTAAAGGCGATTGCGCACAGTCCATTCACGAGTGCTCCCATCGTGAAGGTTCCGCACAGCAGCAAATTCCGATTAAGCTTTTTTTGACTCGTCCAATGATAGGAAATTCCGCGCAATCCGAAGCATAGCGCGGCGAACACGGAATAAGTAAGCCACATAAGAGCTGAAAGCACCCCTTTCTTAAATCAATCCTTTGATAGCGTAAACATAACAGCTCCAATCATAACAAGAGGAGCGTCTTTTGTCTGTATCAAAAGAGCTTAATGCTTCAAAAGGCTCAAAGAGCTTTGATCTAAATAAAGTATTGGAGATTAATAACAGTGATTGTATAATAACTTCTATTGGTGTTTCTATTCTTACAAAACCAATCTATTTATCCTAATCAAATAAGGGGATTTTAATGAAACCAATTGCAAAAAGACCGTATCTGCCTGAGCTTGAAATCACTAGAGCCTTCGGCATTATGGCGGTCGTTATGATTCATGCTACATCTGCTGCTTATGCAAGATATGATCACCAATCCGCGATATATCCGCTATACGTTTTTTTGAATATTTTCAGTAAATTTGCAGTGCCTGTTTTTATTTTTTTAAGCGGCTTTGTTTTGTTTTACAATTATTACGACAAATCGTTTACAGCGAAAACAATCATTGAATTTTACAAAAAAAGAATAAGCAAAATTGTTATCCCTTTCCTGCTTTTTTCAGTGTTCTATTATAGCTTTACGAAAGTGGCCTCGTATGGTTTTTCTGATATTCAAACATCTATCGGTTATTTTACGAGCAAGCTGTTTCTTAAAGATCTGATCATCGGCAAAACATATACACATCTATATTTCGTCGTCATCATCATTCAGTTTTATGTCATTGCGCCATTCATGCTGTATGCGGTGAAGCGATTCCCTTCTCTTGGCAAGCATATCGTTTGGATCGGCCTTCTCATACAATGGCTATTTATTTTCAAGCTCGCACCTGAGCTTAGTCTTAAGAATCGCGGCAGCTATTGCTTTACTTATATGTTCTATTTTACGACTGGAGCGTTTATCGGTATTTATTATATAAAGCTTGTTCATTGGATCAACATAACCAAACAGAATCGCACGCCTCGAAAAGTATTAGCATGGGTAATACTATGGACGTTATTTATAGCAGCGAGCCTTACCGAGGTCTATGTTTATTATTATTTGCAGCTGCACAAAAAACTTTTATTAAGCGGGAATCAGCTGGAGTTTATTGATGAGCTGCGCTGTGTATTAGCGAGTATTCTACTCATTCAGCTTTCGATTTGGATTTATTCGAAATGGAGCGCATCGATCGTTAAGGTGCTCATTCATCTCGGTGCCTCCTCATTTGCTATTTATCTGATGCATCCTGCCCTGCTGTATCTCTATAGAAGAATGGACTTCAACTCGAAGCCTATAATTTATCATGCTTCAGTAGCCGGCGGATTCGTGCTTGCATTGCTGCTGCCGTGGCTGATTGCAGCCATTTCCTCCAGGCACAAGTGGCACTGGCTCGTATTCGGACCGCTGCCGGCGAAGAAGAAGCCCGTCACGGCTAAAAGCCCGAGCCATTTAAATACAGGAGCATAAACAATCAACAAAGCGTCTCTTTTTGAGACGTTTTTTTGTTTTATTTCATGCTTGTCCGAAAAATGAATCCAAAAAAGTATTGCTCTTCCTCTATTTTGAGTATACTATTAAGAACAAGAATATATTTTAAGTAAGTAATAAACTAAAAGTAAGTAATATTAAATATAAAAGGAGTGACTTCCATGTCATCACGCTTGGATCCACAAACTTCGCTAGGCGAAGTGAAATTAAAAGTGAGTCAATTAGAAAGATCCATACCGTTCTATGAGGATGTAGTCGGATTGAAGCTGCTGATGCATGATGAGGATAAGCATACCGCATCCTTTACGGCTGACGGTCACTCTGTTCTGCTCATACTAGAGGAAATTCCGAATGCGGTTGTACCGCAAAGAAGAGCCCATGCAGGATTATACCATTTTGCTTTATTGCTTCCGGATCGCCTAGCTCTATCCCTTTCGCTTAGAAATTTGATTTCCACGGGCATCCATATCGGGCAAGCCGATCATCTGGTCAGTGAGGCGCTCTACATCGCGGACCCAGACAATAACGGCATTGAAATCTATGCAGACCGTCCACGGGATCAGTGGAAGCGTGATGCTGAAGGCAGCTATGTGATGGCTACTGATCCGCTTGATTGGGAAAGCCTGCTTGCTCTAAGTGAAGGCGTAGAGTGGAACGGCATGCTTCCGGGCACAATCATGGGCCATATCCATTTGCATGTTGGTGATCTGAGGCAATCTCGTGCTTTCTATGAAGGAAAGCTCGGATTTGATGTGGTAGGCGATTATGCCCAAATGTCAGCCGTATTCGTGTCTGCCGGCGGGTACCATCATCATATGGGGATGAATATTTGGGCAGGAGCAGGCGCTGCTTTGCCATCCGACAATACAGTAGGGCTTGCCTATTTCACTATTATGTTTCCAAATGCTGAAGCGCGTGAAACGATTCTGAACCAGCTGCGAAGATCAGGTGTTGCTATCCATGAGCAAGCGAATGCGATAGTTGTTCATGATCCGTCGGGTATTGCCATACATCTGGCTGTCCAAGCAGACTAATATAGCTTTGCGTTCTGTCCGTATATGTTTCGGTACATCTTCGGAGACAGGCCTTCCGCTGATCGGAACACGCGAATAAAATAACTGGGTTGAGCGAAGCCGCATCTCGCCGCAACCTCAGTCACGGTTAATGCCGTTGTCGCAAGCAGCAGCTTGGCTGCTGCGATTCGGCATTCTGTGACATAATGATTTGGGGTCTTGCCCATAACCTGCTGAAACAGCCTCAGAAAATGATAGTTGCTGTAGCCCGAAAGTGCCGCCATACGCTCCAAGCTCCATGCTTCCTCGCATTTATGCCGAATTTGATCGGCAGCTGCACGAATCGCATTCTGCTTCTCCAAAGCCGAAGAGCCCTCCAGACGTTCCGTATTTTGTTTCAATTGCGCTAATATTTCGTACAACAATGCAGATAATCGCGGTTCATTACTCGTCTCAAAAGGATGACACAGCGCATACATCTCCTCCATCAGCTCTTTAAAGCGTTCCCCATTGGAATAGGTAAACAACCATCCACCGAAATCATCAGCCTCACGAAGCATTGGCAGCGGTATTTGCGTATCGAAATGGATCCACCGTACGTCCCAAGGATCGTCAGTGCTTGAGCCATACTGCTGGAAGGCATGCTTAGGAAACAAGAAGCCGTCCCCAGCCTGCAGCTGCAGTCTTTCCCCTCCAATCCCATTAATAACATACCCGCTTCCGCTGAATATGAAATGCAAATTATAATGCTTCAACTGCCCCTGCTCTCTTCGTTCAGCATGCTGGGGAAACTGTTTATATCGACCTACTAAATCAGGGTAGCATACATACTCGGAAAATGAAGGCTTCGGAACAATATAGTGCTGATACATGGTATTCCCCCTCATGAATGAAGTTCGCAATATTGTATCATAAATAGCAGGATATTGTCATTTACGCAGCAGATAATTGATTTTACAATAAATAATGAATGTTAGGATTAGCAATATAATTGTATTCTATTCTTGATTGGGAGGGTTAAACCATGAAGCACAACGATGCCTTGAATCAATTCCGCCTTGGCGTTTGTTATTATCCTGAGCACTGGCCAGAGAGTCTATGGGAGGACGACTACCGCCGCATGAAGGAGCTTGGCTTCTCCATTGTTCGCGTAGCAGAATTCGCTTGGTCCATGTTTGAACCGGAGGAAGGCGTATTCTCATTTGAGCTGTTTGACCGTGCTCTTGAACTTGCACACAAGCACGACCTAAAGGTCATTCTTGGCACTCCTACTGCAACACCTCCGGCTTGGCTAACCCATCGCTACCCTGAGGTGCTGAATGTTACTCAGGACGGCGTGACGCTGCATCACGGCCTGCGCCGTCATTATAACTACAGCAGTTCGAAATATCGTGAGCTATCTGCCATCATTACACGCAAGATGGCTGAGCATTATAAGAATCATCCAGCTGTTGTCGGCTGGCAAATCGATAATGAATTCAACTGTGAAATTAGCGAATTTTACGCTTCGGCGGATCATGACGCATTCCGTGAATGGACGAAAGCGAAATACGGTACGCTGGATAAGCTGAATGAGGCATGGGGCACTGTTTTCTGGAGCCAGACGTATTCCGACTGGGAGCAGGTTTATTTGCCGCGTCCGACTCCAGCTCACAAACAACCGAATCCGCATCAAGCGCTTGACGAGAAACGTTTCATTTCCGACAATACGATTTCCTATGCGAAGGTACAGGCCGATATTTTGCGCGAGGTCGCTCCCCATCACTGGGTAACAACAAACGGTTTATTCGGGCATCTGGACAGCCACCGCATGCAGGATGATCTGCTCGACTTTTTCAGCTATGATTCCTATCCGCAGTTCTCGACGATTCATTACGATAAAAGCGAACAAAATCCGCTTGCCGACAGAGGCTGGAGCCAGACGCTCGGCGCCGTGCGCTCCATCTCGCCAAACTTCTGCATTATGGAGCAGCAAGCAGGACCGGGCGGTTGGGTGAACCGAATGGATATGCCTTCACCAAAACCAGGCCAAATGCGGCTGTGGACTTATCAATCCATCGCTCACGGCGCCAACATGGTCGTATACTTCCGCTGGCGGACAGCAACCTTCGGCAATGAAATCTACTGGCATGGCATCAATGATTACCATAACCAGCCGAACCGCCGAGTACGCGAGGCGGGACAAATTGGCGGAGAGCTTGCGCATGCGGGCAGCCGGATCGCTCCGACGAAATTCAAAGCAGATATCGCGCTGCTTCGCGATTATGATAATGAATGGGACGGGGAATACGATGTGTGGCATGGTCCATTCTCGTGGCAAAGCGGTAAAGCGTGGTACAAGGCGCTCACACGCCGCCATATCCCGAGCGATACCATTTATATTCGCAGCGGCACGACGATTGAAGATCTTCGCCGCTATAAGGTGCTCGTTTATCCGCATCCAGCTATTATGCGCGATGAGACAGCTGCCCTTCTGGAGCAATATACGCGTGAAGGCGGAATTATTATATTCGGCTGCCGCACAGGCTATAAAGATGAGCGCGGCCACTGCTACATGCGGCCATTCCCAGGAGCTGCGGCTGGGTTATGCGGTATTTCCGTCGAGGAATTCACGATGGTTAAGGGTACACGCCCAGAAACCTTTATGAAGTGGAGCAGCGGTGAGGAAGCATTGACCGGAGCAGATGCTTTCAATGATGTGCTTCAGGTCGAGGATGACTCCGTTGAAGTCATGGCCCGCTACGCATCCGACTATTATGCCGGTAAGCCCGCCGTTACGAAGAATGTATTCGGCCAAGGCGAGGCATGGTACTTCGGCGCTGTATTCAATGAAGCCTCGGCTTTGCAAATCATCGAACGACTGGGGCTCGTATCGCCAGCGGCAGATTGGCTGACGCTGACTCCAGACGTTGAGCTTGCGATCCGCGAGGATGCGGAAGGACCGCTCTACTTCTTGCTCAACTACAGTGAACAACCCGCATTCATAACGATCAGCGAAGAGAAAACCGATCTCCTCACCGGTCAAACGATGAGCGGCAGCGTAACCCTCGATGGCTACGGCGTAATGGTGTTAAACTAATTCGATAGGCAAAGCCCCGAGCTGACTGAATCAGCTCGGGGCTTTTGTTTGGATGTTCGCACATTTCGCACATTTCGCACATTTCGCACATTTCGCATGTTTCGCCCATTTGGCTTTCTCGCGCTATTCTTAGGTAATAGAGCTAATTTCTAGCTCTATTCTCTTCAAACTAACCAATATCTTCTAAATAGAGCTAGTTTCTAGCTCTATTCCCTCGCATTCCGCAAAGCCGAAAAGCTCTTCACACTTTGATGCACCCTACACCTTAAACACAGGAGCTGCAGCTGAGACTTCTCAATCTGAAGCGTTGTATGTTCGATATGAAATTTGTCCGCAATGAGCTGAATCGCTTCCTGCAGAATAGTCTGGCAGTCCGCCTCATCCTCAACGATAAGATGACTGCTTAATGAATGAAGCCCTGACGTAATGGTCCAGACATGAAGATCATGCACTTCTTTAACGCCTTGGATGTGCAGTAAAGCCGTCGTCACTTGTTCAACGTTAACTGATGCAGGTGTTCCCTCCATTAAAATATGAACTGTTGATTGGATAATTCCCCATGCGCTTCGCAATATGAGCAACGCTACGACCACGCTTATTATAGGATCGGCCATATACCAAGAAAACAAGGACATTAACAGTCCGGCAATAATCGCGCCAACCGAGCCTATCGCATCGCCGATTACATGCAAATATGCGCTGCGGACATTGAGATTGTCTTTCACATCGCCATTCCGCATAAGAAACCATGCGCTCGCTAGATTAGTCAATAAGCCTATAATAGCAATAATCATCATGGTGCCGCTTGCTACGACTGGCGGTTCACCAAACCGCTTGATCGCCTCGGCGATAATGAAAGCCGCTATGACAAACAGCGTAATTCCATTCAATAATGCAGCCAATACTTCAAAACGGTGGAAACCATAGGTCCGCTTAGGTGAAGAAGCGCGAACTGCGAACCACATAGCTGCTAAGCTTAATGCAAGCGCCGCTGTATCACTGAGCATATGCCCCGAATCGGCCAGCAAAGCTAATGAATGAGTCAGCAAGCCTCCAGCGAACTCCAAAAACATAATGCCACCTGTGATGATCAGTGCGATAAGTAATCCCGCTTTATTATTGGGCCCATGATGATGTCCAAGATGATCGTCATGGCTATGTGAATGTCCGTGGTGGTCGTGAATTAAACTCGATTGGCTATCCGATTGTTTTTCGTATTTCTTTTGCTTAATCTGATCCGTTGTTCTACTCATCATGCTCTCCTCCGATAATCAATAACATATGAATACTTGCTCATATGTTAATTATATATTGATCCTATCGTTCCTGCAACTTTATATATTTTCAGCTAGCCGTTAGATTTGATATACCAGGTCAAAAAAAATAAGGCGCATCTCTGCACCTCATAAGTTATTTCATCTTTCCAGCGGCTTGACTGCTTCGCTGAGCTTAAGCTCCAGTTCTGCAATATACTCAGCACGCTGCTTCTCGCTCCAGCCAAGCTGATTAGACATAGCGGCGATCACAGCTGCTTTCCATTTCTGCACGTTAGCAATACGGAAAAACAAGTCCCCTGTTCGACGAATAAAGAAATCAGCAGGCTTTACTGTCATCTCCGCTTCCATGGAATACCGAAGCTGCACGGCAAGCACCAGCGGCAGTTCGAAGGAAGCTGCCCATTCTGCCGTGCTCCCTGCCAGCGCAAAGATCTGATCTACGTTAGAGCCGTAGCGTTTGGCAAGAAAGGCAGATTCCTCTTTCGTGAAGCTGAAATGAACACCTTCGGCCGTTTTCTTGCTTACGAATGCCGCGAAATGCTGAGACCCACCAAGTTCCCCTCCCGACATCGGCAGCGTTTTGGTTGAACTAGCGCCATAACCGCCGCTCCTTGCTGTATCGTCAAGTAATTCAACAACTTTGTCCACGACGGTTTCTGCCATTTTACGATAACCGGTCAGCTTGCCGCCTGCAATGGAAATTAAGCCGGATTGCGACACAAATATTTCGTCTCGACGTGAAATTTCGGAAGGCGACTTTCCTTCCTGCTGAATAAGCGGTCGAAGTCCTGCCCAGCTTGATTCCACATCCGCCTCCGTAAGCTTCAGCTTAGGAAACATAAAGTTAACCGCATTCAGCAAATAGGTACGATCCTCCATGGTCATGACAGGATTAACGGTATCGCCCTTGTAATTCGTATCCGTTGTTCCGAAATATGCCTTCCCTTCCCGCGGTATCGCGAACACCATGCGCCCATCCGGCGTATCGAAATAGACGGCTTGCCGCAGAGGAAAACGGCTCTGATCGAATACAAGGTGAACACCCTTTGTTAATCGCAGCGTTTTTCCTTTTTTGGAGCCATCCATTTCGCGTAGCTCATCTACCCACGGACCCGTTGCGTTAATGACCTTGGAAGCTGTAATATCAAATTCCATCCCGCTAATCGTATCCCTTACCAAAGCTCCTGTAATCTTGCCATCCGGATCGTAGCGGAGTGTTTCCACCTTCGCATAATTCACTGCGAGAGCCCCCGTCTCCACCGCTTTCTTCATCACTTCAATTGTGAGTCTCGCGTCATCCGTTCGGTATTCCACATAATAGCCGCCGCCCTTGATGCCTTTCTGCTTCAGAAGAGGCTCCTTCGCTAACGTGTCCGCTGCACTCAACATTTGGCGTCGCTCGCCTCTCTTCACACCCGCCAGAAAATCATATACACGCAGGCCGATGGAGGTCGAGAATTTGCCAAACGTCCCGCCTTTATATAGAGGCAGCAGCATCCATTCCGGTGTCGTCACATGTGGTCCATTCTCGTATACAATTGCCCGCTCCTTGCCAACCTCTGCAACAACTCCGATTTCCAGCTGTTTCAGATAACGCAGTCCCCCGTGCACCAGCTTCGTTGAACGACTTGATGTTCCCCCAGCGAAATCCTGCATTTCCACCAGTCCAACCTTTAATCCGCGCGCTGCTGCATCGAGTGCAATGCCGGCTCCCGTGATACCGCCTCCGATAACAAGTATATCGATAGATGAATCCTTCATTTTCGTAAGCAGCTCGATACGGTTTTGTGAAGCAAATGCATCTTTTCTTCGTTCAGTGTTCATCTTATGTCCAGCCTCCCAGCTGTTATATTTACTATTGTTGGTATAGCAAAAAAAACCACTCAAACCGCTTCCTCCCCAATAAAGGGGTCAGAAGCGGTTCTCGTGGTTTCTCCAAATCTCCAACCGAATATTAACTTGTCGTTATTATAACATAATTAGTGCGCGAAAGCCATCGCTGCTTTAACCGCACGATGCCATCCATTGTATAGCTCATCTCGTTTCTCTTCCTCCATGGTCGGCGTGAAGACGCGGTCTACCTTGCGCAGGTTCGCAAGCTCATCACGGCTTTCCCAGAAGCCAACCGCAAGCCCTGCAAGGAACGCTGCCCCAAGCGCTGTCGACTCGTTCACAACAGGTCTTTCTACGGGTACGCCGAGCAGGTCGCTTTGGAACTGCATAAGCAAATTGTTAGCAACCGCACCCCCATCTACCGATAACGATTGCAGCGGCAAGCCTGATTCCTCTTCCATGACGGACAGCACATCCTTTGTCTGATACGCCAGCGATTCCAGCGTCGCGCGGACAATATGCGCCTTGGATGTTCCTCTCGTAAGACCGAAGACCGCACCGCGAACATCGCTGTTCCAATAAGGCGTTCCTAAACCAACGAAAGCCGGTACTGCATATACACCCTCCGTGGATTCGATTTGTGCAGCTAGCGTTTCGGATTCAGCGGCGGTTTTGATCAGTTCAAGCCCATCTCGCAGCCATTGGATGGCAGCACCTGCTACAAACACGCTGCCCTCGAGCGCATATTCAAGCTTGCCGTCCACCTCCCAAGCTATCGTAGTAAGCAGCCCCTTCTCCGATACGATCGCATTCGTTCCCGTATTCATGAGCATAAAGCAGCCGGTGCCATACGTATTCTTGGTATCGCCTTCTTGGAATGCATTCTGGCCAAAAAGTGCCGCTTGCTGGTCTCCTGCCGCTCCCGCTACCGGTATTTCACAGCCGAATAATTTCTCTTCAACCTTACCATATACCTCGGATGAAGAACGAACCTCTGGCAGCATGCAGCGGGGAATGTTTAAAATACGCAGCAGCTCATCATCCCAACACCGTTCATGAATATTGAACATGAGCGTCCGTGATGCATTGGTCACATCCGTAACATGAACGCTTCCGCCAGTCAGCTTCCAGATCAGCCATGTATCAATCGTTCCGAACAGCAGCTCGCCCTTCTCTGCTCTTTCCCTTGCTCCGTCAACATGCTCCAGCAGCCAGTTGAGCTTCGTCCCCGAGAAATAGGCATCGACAAGCAGGCCTGTGCGTTCATGAAAGATTTGTCCATAGCCTTCCTTCTTCAGGCGCTCGCAAATATCCGTCGTTTGGCGAGATTGCCAAACAATCGCGCTATAAATCGGCTCGCCAGTCGCCTTATCCCATACTACTGTCGTTTCACGCTGATTTGTAATACCGATTCCGGCAATCTGCTCTGCGGCTGCTCCTGTTTTGGCGAGAAGCTCCGCTATAACACTCTTCGTGGATTCCCAAATAAACAACGCATCCGTTTCCACCCAGCCAGGATGCGGATATTGAAGTGGAAGCTCCTCGCTCGTCATATTGATAATTACGCCGCTGCGATCGATCAGCAGTGCACGCGTGCTTGTTGTCCCTTGATCCAATGCCAATATGTAGGTTTCCATCCTATCACCCCTTCTTCTGTGCTGCAGCTGCTAAATCGTTGCTTTCCATAATTCCTTCCGCGAGGTCGTTATAGCAGAAGCCCCAGCCTCAAGCGCCTGTCTAATATGCTCCTGCGTCCTAATCAGTCCTCCTGCAATAATCGGGATGCCGCTGCGCTCCTTCACTTCCTGAATGATGTCAGGGATAACGCCCGGAAGCACCTCAATATAATCGGGACGATACTTATCCAGCAGTGAATAGCTTCGTTCTAGCGCATCCGAGTCAATCAGAAATAACCTTTGAATGGCGATCAGCCCGTTCTGCTTCGTACGGCTGATAACGCTTGCACGAGTAGATATAATTCCAGCCGGCTGAATCGATTGACAGAGAAATTCGGCTGCGGATTCATCATTTTTCAGACCGTCGATTAGATCAGCGTGCAGCAGCACCTTCTTCTCATGCTGCTTGGCTAGATCAACTATCGATTTCAACTGTCCCAAATGGCCTCCCAGCAGCACCATGTATGAATAAGGAGAGGCAAGAACAGCTTCTACATCCTTCAGCTTATGCACGGCAGGCAGTATACGCTGACCGTTCAGCAATAATGACATGCTCGCCACCTCCATGCGTATAATAACAGTCAATCTCAATATGCCAGATTTCCTGATCCTTGACAATAGAATAGCCTAACAGCTCTACGAAAAAGAAAGCTATCCCGCGGTCTGAGACCTTATAGGATAGCTTTCGTTTCCTTATTATTCATGCTTGAGATGCTGCAGCGTCAGCATGAAAATTTGCTCTACATGATCATCGTCAAGCGAATAAAATACGGTTTTTCCGACCTTTCTTCGCTTTACAATTCGCATATTCCGCAGCAGTCGCAGCTGATGAGAGATAGCAGATTGTCCCATTGCGAGCACTTGCGTCAGATCGTGCACGCACAGCTCCGATTGCACGAGTGCATGTATCATCTTCACTCGCGTAGGATCGCCAAGCGCCTTGAACAAATCCGCTAATTCAACTGCGGTTGATTCATTAATTAAATGGCTTTTTACATTCTCTATGTTTGCGTCTGTGCCCCCGCATGTATCAGCACAGGTTGCAGCAACGTGATTATCCATGATCATCCCACCAGATCTATTTGTCCTAAAGCACATTATAGCATGATTTTACAGTGTTCGCTTCCCATGCCAAGGCTGTATCCTCTATAATTATAAAAAAAGCACTGCCAGCTCGCATCCACAGGAAGGAGCAGGCACAAAAGGTTGTGAGTCAACATGTTTACTTTAAAGGAAAAGCTCTACCTGCTTCAATTGCTCAAGAAACAAAATCGCAAACGAATATTCAGCTTTGGCAAAAAAGATCCTTCGCACGACCGCCTAGTAGAGAAGCTGGAGCAAATGGTTCGCAATGAGCAGGTGAACCGAGAACAACTATAAGCGGCATTCTAACTTTACTCGCACATCCAGACACAGGAGGAATTATGACAGGAAAGACTCATCTCGCAATTGGAGTGGCTGTTGGCGCAGCCGCTTCTATCTATTACCCATTCACTTTCCAAAATGCTGCTTTCTATATAACAGTAGCAGGCTTTTCCGCATTAAGCGCCGATCTTGACGGTCCAAGCATGCTTAGCAGCAAGCTAGGCAAATTGTCCAAGCTCATACGAGAGTTTACATTATGGATTGGCCTTCTTCTCGCAGGCATGATTGTGTATGCCTTCTTTATGGAAAAATCACTTTCACCGATTTACATAGGCGCTGCCGCAGCTGTATTCCTGCTTGGTCTCGTTGCCAAGCAAGGCGTAATCCGAAATATACTCGTCAGCGTTGTTGGCCTTTTGGTTATGTATGCCGGATATACCTATGGGATGAATTGGCTTATCGGTTTTGGCTTATTTGTAGGTTGGGCACCATGGCTGAAGCATCGCGGCATGACACATACGATCTGGGCTGTTCCAATCTGGGGCGCTATTGCGTTAGGTCTCGAAAACCAAATCAAGGTGGATGGTATAGCAACAGTCGCTATGCTAGGTTACTTTTCTCATCTTGCAGCTGATACATTAACGCCAAGCGGCGTGAAATGGCTGTATCCTTTGACAAAGAAATCATTTAAGATTCGTCTTTAATATACTCCCCAAACCAAAAAGCAGTACGCCGCGGCGTACTGCTTTTTGGTTGCCATACCGATGAGTTAAACAGTTTAGACCGAACAAATCATTTGATAATAACCCGGAACAGGCTTGTATCCAAGCTTTCGATTGATCGTTAGCATCGGAATATTCAATGAGTCGTTATTGGTCCGAATATATCGGAAGCCTCTACGACGCGCCTCTTCAATGGATCTTATTTTGAGCGCTAAAGCAATCCCTTGGCCGCGGTATGCCGCATCCACGCAGGTATAATCATTGTATACGCTCTGTGAATCCTCAAAGACCATCAGCTCCACCGCGCCTACAATGCGCTCTTCATCAAGTGCCAGCAATACTAGCGAGCTATCAAAGTCGGTCCGATCTACTTTTCGCTTGCGCCATTCGCTGTACCACATGTATTCTCCCTCGAAACCAGGGATATCCGGATGAGTCGTGCGATACAGCTCGAATAATTGCCGCTCAATTTCCTCACCTGGCAGGTCAGTCAAGGCAGCGAATCGGATTCGGCTATTCGTGGGGCGAGACAACTGCTCTATTCCAGCAGATGCAGGCTCAGCAAGCTCAATGACGGATTCGAACAAATGCCGCTCCGTTTTGAATTCACGAGCAGCAGCGAATGCTACCGATTCCGGCTCATCGTCACGAACCTCGCAAAAGATTCGATTAGCTCTCACTTCATGCGTGTAAGCCATAAGCGCTTCAAACATTTCTTGTCCCGTACCACGCCCCCGCTGCTGAGCATCTACAATGATCTGCTCATACAACACGCCTGGAGGCGACCAAGGGGCTCGCCAAGCATGACCATAGCCCACAATCTGTCCCTCGCTGTTCTCAGCAATCAAGCGTACGCGATCATGTCCTGTTAATCGATCATTCTCGTCCCGGCTAAGCGAGCCTTTTGCCGGAATAAGGGCGTCCTCCTCCATCATCTTCTGGACGGTTACCGCTTCCGAGTAGTGGCCGCTCATGATCCGTGCAACAGTTTCATAATCATCAGGCACCAGCATATTGCGAATAATAATAGTGAATCATCCTCTCTAGTTCATCTCTGTTACAGCGAATTCATATACTCGATTTATTATGATTTAACTGTAATTTCCAAGCGTGAACTAAACAAGGTAATGTTTAATTTAAACCATTTTATTGGCAAAGGAGAAAGCCGCTCCTTCAATACGTGGAGTAGCTTGTACTTTTGATATAGCTCTCAATAACGCCATACAGAACATGGCTCTTAATCGGCTTACTGATATAGTCATCCAATCCGCAGTCCAAATATTTCTCGCGATCGCCTTTCAGTGCATTTGCCGTAACGGCTACAATATAGGGGCAAATGCCTGGAGGCAGGCTTTTTTGAATGGCCTCCGCAGCCTCAAGGCCAGACATGAGAGGCATGTGCACATCCATGAATACAATATCGTATCGTTGGCGCTTAACAGCCTCCACGGCTTCGATTCCATTCTCAACAATATCCGCATCATAACCAAACTTTTCAATCATCTTTTTGATGACAGTTTGATTAACTTTATTGTCCTCTGCTATCAAAATTTGAAGCGGGCGCTGCGGCTGTTGTTCCTTATAAGTAGTCAAATCTCCTTCAAGTATATGCCCATATTCCCCTACCTGGAAACAGACATTGAACACAAAGGTAGATCCCGCCCTGTCATTATGCTCATACCAAATCTGGCCGTCCATTAATTGTACAAGCTTTCTGCTAATCGCAAGTCCTAGTCCGGTTCCCTCAACCTTGCGATTCATGAAATGATCTACTTGGTAAAAGGGATCAAATAAATGAACAACCTTCTCATTCGGAATACCAATACCTGTGTCTACGACTGTAAATTGAAGCATTAAATCGTTATGCTTATGCATCATCTTCTCTACTGAAACGATGACATCCCCATTCATAGTAAACTTAATAGCATTGCCGATTAAATTGATCAGCACCTGTCTTAGTTTCATAAAGTCGCCGAAGACGAGAGATGGAACATCGGGATTAATAGAGATCGAAACCTTTACATTATTCTCTATTGCTTTGGCCATCAATACGTCAACTGTATCTTTAACAATATCACGTACGTCAAATTGTACTTCCAATAAATCTGCCTTGCCTGATTCGATTTTGGAGAAGTCCAAAATGTCGTTAATAATCATAAGTAGCGTATCGCCGCTTTTCTTCATTATTTCTACATATTCCTTTTGCTCATCATCCAAATCTGTGTCCATTAGCATATCCGTCATACCAATGACACCGTTCATCGGCGTGCGGATTTCATGGCTCATCACAGCTAAAAACTCACTTTTAGCTTGATTCGTCTTCTCGGCTGCTTCTTTATCAATCAGCAATTTCTTTTGTTCCGTCATATCTTTGGCGATGAGATAGAAACCAACATTTTTTAATTTTATTATAATAGGCGCAATTGTAATTAATACCTCAACCTCTTGACCATTCTTTTGCTTGATATGATCGATACTTCTTTCAACATCCATATAATTTTCGTTGTTCGCAAGTATTTTTTTAAGGTTCCTCTTGCCCACAATTTTTGAAATACTTGTTCCTATCATTTCATTCGTAGAATATCCCGTAAGCTGTTCCGCCATAATATTGGTATTAATAACGTTACCCTTCAAATCAAATGAAATAATAGCATCATGATTATATTTTTTTAATGATTTATAACGCTCAACGGATTCTTGCAGCTTCATTTCTGCTTGCTTGTTTTCCGTAATATTAACAATTTGTAGAATGAAATAAAGAGGTGTTCGGTCAGTCTCATCCCGCAATAGCGATACATGCAAGGAAGCCCAGACAACATGTCCATCCTTGTGCACATATCTCTTTTCATAGCTGAAGGAAGAACAGACGCCATCTAAGAGGTCTTTAATCAGGCTGTCCTTTATATTATTATCATCTGGATACGTAATATCTTCATCTGAAAGCTTCAGAAGTTCTTCACGTGTATAACCGAATATTTTGCATGCGGCGGGATTAACCCCTACCCACCTGCGCTCCATAGAGACCAAGGCTATACCTATTGGCGCATAATTATATACATGTTCGAACAAAGCGTACTGATTCACCTGTACATCCTCCATACTCGCATTCCCCTTCTCTGACCACATATTAATATTATAACGCAAGTTATTTAACAAAACATAAAAACACTTCTATGTGGTTTATGCAAAGTAAGCCGTGATCTTATTGAGATAAGTGCCGGGATGGAGGGCGGGATATTGGTAAAACTCCTTGCTATCCGTTATTTGCCGTGAAACGAATAGATCATAATCAATCATTTTTTTCACTTTAGTTGCAAAATCCTTGCTCTTAACCAACAGACCCAGCTCGAAATCATGGCGTGCGCTTCTTTCATTCATATTATAGGAGCCGTGGAACACACAATCGGATCGTTTGTCATACGATATTTTCCAATGGGAGAATCGTTCCGTTTCACTATAGTCGTAGAAGGATACTCCCATCATGAAGGGGTCATACATATTGCTGCGGACTGCTGCTTCGTTAGTGGGATGATCATTCACCCGCAAGGAGTTGCAAATCGTAATATGCTTGGCTTGCTCACAGCTCAAGCTATTTAATAGCTCCCAGAAGTCTTGGTCGATGAAATAAGGATTAATAATAATGGTTTCATCGCTAACATAAGAAATTAAGGATAGATGATACTGTTGGATTAAATTAATTGGATTTCCTGGAAAGCTAGATAACAACGTACATTCCTCATAACCGAAATGCCTATCCACGTCCGGATAATAAAAAGAATCATTCGGATCAAACAGATCTCCGCACAGCGCTGTCCATTGATGATAAAAGATGTTATTCATAGATTTGGCAGCTGCGCCTTTGATCCGGAAACAACCGTCATGCCATTCTTCCGATTTACTTGGAATACCGAGCTGTGTTCCATCGAGCTCTATGATTTCCGCAGCTTGGATCGGCGTATCATATAAATATTGATCACCGATATTGATGCTTCCCAAGATGGAGGTCACACCGTCAATAACGATAAACTTTCGATGATTCATAATATCCAATCCGGTAATGGCTTGCTGTTGTATGCAATCTTGGAGAAATAAGCTGCTTTCCGACACACCTCGCGATGCCAGCACCGTCCTTCTCTGCTCCCAATCCGAATCCTTATAACAAGAATGAAACGTGTTAAGCAGCTTTCCACCGGCCTTTGTCAACTGATCGGCAATACTTTGAAAGTCTCCGAATTCCACATTATTCTCATACCCGATTGACGTAATCTCATAATCCACCATAACTCTTACAATGATGCCTCTAGACAAAGCAGATAATAACGCCTGCGCAATTCGGTTGCCCGATTTATCATTGAAGAAGAGCATCACAGACAAGTGGATATAGCGTTCAGCTGCATTTACTTCATCCAATATGATCTGCAAGCAAGCCGGTCCATTCACATAAGCTTCAACTCGGTTATGCTGAGTCGTTTGCGGTGCCAACGCGGCAAGCTTGGCAAGGTCCAGATCATTTACCATAAAGGCTAATTGTTCAAGCGTCTCCTGCTCAACATCAGGAATAGCGATAAGCTGTTCAGCAGAAGTGAAAAATCCACCCAGCTCTTGCCGATAACTTGCTGCCTCTGATCGCTGGAGATGCTGCTCCGCGAAGCGAACAGCTCCCTCTGCCTCGGTTACATATTTATCCAGAGGTCCTTCTGACATGACATAATTTATAAAATGAAGCATCCCTTCTAACAGAGAATCATTCCAATTATCCATCTCTATACGATTAAATTCCATGGGAAGATACCTTCTCTCAACCTTGATTTCATATAGCTGTACTATATAGTAAACAAAAAAGAGCGAAAATCCGCTTTTATTTCAAATTTTCGAAAAACAGCTTAATTTTCATTTATATACAATTGTTTGAACGCTCACCATTATGGGGTAAATGTAGACTATCAACGGATGGAGGTGGAATAAGATGAATGAGTTTGAGAAAGATGCCGATGGTGTTAAGCAGACGAGCAAAAGGGATCATCCTGAGCAATATCCTACCGACAAAGAGAGCTTGTTCGATAAATACAAAAGCCAGCAAACGGTTGATCCGATTCCGGTGGAGGACTTGAAGATGGAGAAGCAGGAAGAGAAAAACAAGGATAAAACGAAGCATCGTTCCTCCAGCGAAAATAAATATAAGTAATGCTCATTCATGATGCAATGAAGAGCAAAAAAAAGCTGCTGATGAATTCCATCAGCAGCTCTTTCTATTATTTACGCAGCCATGAGTTAGCCAATGAAATCGCTCCGTGTGCGGCGGCTGTATCAGCCAAGGCATGCAGCATGACGAAATCATGAATAATCCCTTGGAATCGCACTGCTGTTACATCAACGCCTGCCTCCCGAAGCTTATTCGCATAGGCTTCACCTTCATCCCTCAGCACATCAGCTTCACCCGTAATAACCAATGCAGGCGGAAGGCCGGTCAATTGCTCAATGGAAGCACGCAGCGGAGAAGCCGTTATTTCCGCGCGTTGGTTGGGGTCGGTTGTATATTGATCCCAAAACCACATCATGCCGTCACGCCGCAAAAAATAACCTTCAGCAAATTGATGATAGGAATCGGTATCAAATGAAGCATCCGTCACAGGATAAAACAGGAGCTGCTTATGAATGGGCGGTCCGCCGCGTTCTTTGGCCATCAGCGTAATAGCTGCCGCCATATTCCCGCCAACGCTGTCGCCAGCTACAGTCAAGCGCTCTGCATCCATTCCGTGCTTATGGCCGTTCTCCGCAGCCCACTTCACTACGGCATAAATCTCCTCGATTGCGGTTGGATATTTCGCCTCGGGAGATAAGCTGTAATTGGGAAACACGATACATGCGTGAGCGCCAACCGCCAGCTCTCGAATGAGCCGATCATGCGTATGCGCATTGCCAAATACCCAGCCCGCTCCATGTATATATACAATAACCGGGAGATTCTCAGTTGCATTTGGGGGCCGAACTATTCGGACCGAGACATGGCCGCTTGGTCCGCCCTCGATCGTGAGCTCCTCTGAATCAACCGTCTGCTTATGAATTGGGCTTGATTGTACTTCATCTACAGTCTCACGGCCCTTCTCGGGCTCTAAGTCAAACAGATAGGGTGGTTTCGCATTATCCTGAGCGAATTGGAGTGCAGCTTCTTCGAGCTTAACAACATGTGACATATATATTTCCTCCTTATCGTTTCTACATTAATACACGAAAAAGCTAATTAATAAACATGGCTAAACGATCGATTTGCTGCAGCCCAAAAAAGCCGTTCGTACAATGCGATAGCATCTGCACGAACGGCCTAATATTAATAAAAAATTATGCTTGCAAAATGTGCTGAAAATCATCTTAAATGTTTAAAATCGTTCTGAAATCACCTTGCCCTGCGTAAAAAGCAGCAAGTAGTCGCGCCCGCCAGCCTTCGAATCCGTCCCCGACATATGAAAGCCGCCAAAAGGATGCACACCGACTAATGCTCCTGTGCATTTGCGATTAAAGTAAAGATTCCCAACATGAAACTGCTCGCGCGCTTGCTCCAGCCTGCTGCGATTGCGCGAAATAACGGCTCCTGTTAAGCCGTATTCCGTATTGTTCGCAATATCGAGTGCAGCGTCAAAATTAGCCGCTTTAATAAAGGCTAGGATCGGCCCGAATATTTCCTCCTGCGCAATTCGCGCGTAAGGTGATACATCCTTAATAATAGTAGGCTCAATATAATAACCGCTGCTATCCCCTGTTCTGCCACCTTGCACAATAATGCCTTCCTTGCGGCCTACCTCAATATATTTAAGCACACTTATATAAGCCCGCTCATCGATAACGGGACCTATATCCGTTCGCTGCTCATGCGCTCTGCCCATTCGGAGCTGCTTTGTCCTTGCCGTCACTTTCTCAATGACCTCGTCATAGACAAGCTCATGGACGACCGCACGCGAACAGGCCGAGCATTTCTGGCCCGAATAGCCGAATGCAGAAGCCGTAATCGCCTCTGCGGCCAGATCAAGATCTGCATCTTCGTCCACAATAATTGTATCCTTGCCGCCCATCTCCGCAATGACACGTTTTATCCACTTTTGATCCTGCTGTGTATGCGCGGCCTTCTCATTAATGCGCAGTCCGATCTCACGCGAGCCGGTAAAGCAAATAAAGCGAGTCAGTGGATGCTCCACTAGAAAATCGCCTACCTCATTGCCTGCGCCCGGCAGAAAATTGACAACCCCGTCGGGGAGACCGGCTTCCTTGAGAAGCTCAACAAACTTGGCTGCAATAACGGCAGTCGCGCTTGCGGGCTTGAGTACAACTGTATTCCCAGCTGCAACGGCAGCCATCGTCATGCCTGCTAGAATGGCCAGTGGAAAGTTCCATGGCGGGATAATAATGCCAACGCCAAGCGGAATATAGACGAGCTCGTTATCCTCGCCAGCTGTCGTAATTAATGGCTGGCGCTCTGCGAGCCGCTCCATTTCCCGTCCGTAGTATTCCAGAAAGTCGATTGCTTCTGCTGTGTCTCCATCCGCTTCAGCCCAATTTTTGCCCGCTTCATAAACGAGCCAAGCCGAGAATATATGCTTGCGTGCACGCAGCAGAGCCGCTGCTTTGTATAGCACCCTCGCTCTTGCGAAAGGGGATACACGTTTCCACTCCTCAAACGCTGCCGCTGCGGCAAGTATCGCCTTGTGCGCAAGCGCTGTGTCAGCCTGCGATACGATGCCAATAAGCTGCTTTACATCAGAAGGATTGATCGATTTACGTTTGGTGATGGTTTCAATCTGGTCCGGTCCAATCTTAAGCCTATATTCTTGCCCCAGCTCGGACTCCACCTGCCGCAGCGCCTCTTGAAAAGCGTAAATATTATCGGTTATCGCAAAATTAGTGAAAGGCTCGTTCTGGAATGGTTCCCGCATAAGCGTATCCCTCCTACTCCTTCGAATCCTATTTCATTTCACATTATTGCTCACAGAATCTGTTCGCCTAACAAAGAGCCGATCAGCTCCACCGCAAGCTTAGCCGTTTCGTTATTCGTATCTAAACTAGGATTAACCTCGACGAATTCCGCTGATGTCACAAGACCGGACTGATAGAGCAGCTCCAGCGCAAGATGCGCTTCCCGGTAGCTGAGACCGCCTTTGACTGGCGTTCCTGTCCCCGGAGCTTCCTGAGGATCTACACTATCGATGTCGAAGCTGACATGCACCCCGTCAGTCGTCTGCCTCATCTGCTCCGTGACCTTATCCATAACACTCGCTATGCCAAGCCGATCTATGTCATGCATCGTATAACAGGCTATACCTAATGATCGGATATATGCCTTCTCGCCTGGATCAAGCGACCTCGCGCCGATGATCGCAACATGCTCCGGCTTTATTTTGGGATGAATGCCTCTAAGAGTCGTTAAGCTCGCAATGCCTCTTCCGAGGCTGATGCCGAGTGACATGCCGTGAATGTTGCCCGACGGACTTGTTTCTTCCGTATTAAGGTCAGAATGCGCATCAAACCAAATGACGCCCAGTCTAGCATAATGATCAGCCAATCCCGCAATAGTTCCAATGGATATGCTGTGATCGCCGCCAAGCACTAATGGGAAATCACCGCCCGCTACGAATTGGGATACACGTTCTCCAAGCTGGCTGCTTATGTCTATAACCTCTGCCAGATGCTTAGCATTATCGGTAAGAATTAGCGGCAGCTGAGGAGATAGAGAGATCTCGCTTGTTAATCGGTAACCAAGGCTCAGCTCGTTGAGCTTATCAAGCAATCCCGCCGCATAGAGCATGCTTGCAGGTCCTTGCTCTGCTCCGACGCTCCCCGCTCCTTTGCCAAACGGGACACTAACAATCGCAATGGTTTGCTTGTTGTTCATCGCTGTCAGCCTCCTGCTGTACGGTTTATCTCAAAAACAGCTTGAAGCCGCTCAAAGGCCCAATCGATTTCCGCTTCCGTAATAATAAGAGGAGGAGCTAACCGAATAACATGCTCATGGGTTTCCTTGCACAATACACCTAGTTCCATTAATTTCTCACAATAAACTCTTGCGGGTACGGACAGCTCTATTGCAATCAATAAGCCGCGCCCTCTAATCTGGACAATATCCGGATGGTTAAGCACGGCAAGCTTTCTCATAAAATAATCTCCCTGTCTACTGGAACGCTCGGCCAGCTGCTCAGCCAGCGTCACTTCAATTGCGGCGATAGCTACTGCGCAGCTTAGCGGATTACCGCCAAACGTAGATCCATGGGAGCCTGGTTCAAACACGTCCATAATAATGGAATCGGCAGCGATGGCCGACACGGGCATGACTCCGCCGCCAAGCGCTTTGCCCATAATATAAATGTCGGGTATAACACCTTCCCAATCGCAAGCAAACCTTTTTCCCGTACGGCCAAATCCGGTTTGAATTTCATCCGCGACGAGCAGCACTCCATTCTCCCGGCACAGCCTAGCTGTTTGTTGAAGAAATCCGTCAGCCGGAATCCGAATACCCGATTCCCCTTGAATAGGCTCGATAAGTACAGCTGCCGTATTCGGATTAATAGCTGCGTGCAGCGCATCCAGATCGCCATATGGCACCAGACGAAACCCCGGCGTAAAGGGACCGAAGCCTTGCCGGTAGGCAGCGGTGGAAGAGAATGAAGTGACCGTAACGGTTCGGCCGTGAAAATTGCCCTCGAAGACGATGATTTCCGCTTTTTCATCAGCAATTTTTTTGATGCTGTAGGCCCAGCGCCGTACTGCCTTAATAGCCGTCTCGACCGCTTCTGCTCCGGTATTCATAGGTAGAATCCGTTCTTTGCCCGTATAGGCCGCCAGCTTCTCACAAAATGCACCCAGCACTTCATTGTGGAAAGCTCGCGACGTAATCGTTACCTTATCCGCTTGCTCCTTCATTGCTTCCATAATGCGAGGATGTCGATGCCCATGATTCAAGGCCGAGTACGCGCTGAGCATATCCATATAACGCACGCCCTCTGAATCATTCATCCACACGCCATCTGCATGGCTAATGACAATTGGCAGCGGATGATAATTATGAGCGCCGTATCGCTCAGCAAGCTCAATATCCTTCTCTGCTCGGTTCATCATCTGCTCCTTTCTGCATGCCTTGCAAAAAATAGCTGTTTTTGCAGTTTATGCGGCTCCGAGGACACAAATAACAATGAAGCCTATTTAGAATGCCGTCAGCACAAATAAAGGGCCGACCCATAAGTAGATCATCTACTTATGGGTCGGCCCCTTATAGCTATTAGTTGCTTCTGCTCATAAACCGATTCCAGCCCTGTACTAAATTATCCCGCGTCCAATTAATATGATTGATGTCCGAATAGAAACGATAAGCACATTCAATCGATAATATTAAATCCAAGTAAAGATCATATAAGGCTATTCTAGCTCGTTGTGAGGGTGTGAGCTCTGATAGCCCATAGCCATCGAAAAAGGACTGTGATTGATTGAAATGACCGAAATATATTTCCAGCAGCGGATCACCCCATAATGCACGTTCGAAATCGATAAGCCCAGTAATCGCTGCGTCCTTCACAAATATGTTGCCGTCCCACAAATCCCAGTGGACTAGCCTCGGCTCTATTACTTCATCCAGCGCATCCAAACGAAGCGAGATCTCTTGACGAATTGTCTCGTATGAAGCCGGCAGCCTCACATTCTCTCTCTCGCCATCTGCCAATACATCCAGCAGCATACGATGAAACGTTGTTTTCCAAGGAGTTCCCGGCTCATCCGTGTGTGCAAAGCAGCCAAAGCTTTCGCCGCGTATTTCATTAATTCGACGGTTATATATGCCAAGCTGATGCTCAATCCCGCTGCGCTGCTCATCAGTCAAGCTTTTTTTCACCTTATTGTAAGGCTCTCCCTCAAGCTTCTCCATGACGAAATATTCACAGTTTACAATCGACTTCGTTTGATCATAGGCGTAAATCTGCGGAACAGGAATAGAACCCGTTTGCTTCACTAAGCGCATGACTTCAACCTCAGCGGCCATAATATGCTGCTCGTAGGTCATCATTTTGGTGTTGGAAGGCGGTGCGACCTTGATAATAACGTTTCGTCCATCTTGAAGCGTAACGGAATACGCACTGTTCGCACATCCATCCGTTAATTCTACATTAGCTGTTATCTTCTGCCCAAATGTTAGCTCGGCTATTGCCGAGATCTCGACTTCCGTAAGCTTCCTCTTGATTCCGCTTTCCATCGTCGTTCGGCTCCTCCTTGTAAAACCGTATCATTTTGGCTGATCATGATTTATTGGCTCGTATGGCTCTTTTCTTTGCGCAGCCGCTTCACGGCGCCGTTTAAACCAAGACCAAATTGCAGCTGGGATGGCAATGAGTACAATCCAGAACTTTTTGAGAAGCACTGCACCCGCTACGAGCAGCCCTGCTTTCTTGGCAGCGACTAATCCAGCGCCTCCCAGAATAAGGCCCGTTAAACCAAATTCCGATATTTTGTCAGAGGAAGAATCAAAGTCAGAATAGCGACTTCCTTCATTAATCGAATAATTAGGCAAAATAAGCGTTTGCAGCGTTTGGACGTCCTGGTCAAGCCTTGTTGGATCGGTCACGAGCAGTGATGATACATAGCCTTCGCGAGTCAGCATCCGAACGTTATAATTGATGATAGGCTCGCCGGTGCTGTCCTCAGCCTCTAGAGCCCAAACCAGCGTACGATTCTCTTCATTATAAAACGGCTCCGTATGCCAGCCCTTTACATAAAGACGATCTTCCTCCACGCGATTCTTATTCGCTTCCTCTGTCCCCTGCTTATAGCTCTTGAGAAGCGCCTTAGCATCAATCTTGTTTTTCTCCGCATCCGAAATATGGCCGGCATCGACATATTCAAATACGACAAACCAATTTTCGTTCTCGTCTACGGGGAACACGCTGCCGATATCCGTATCATACGTTTGATTGCCTATGTATTCCTGAATGATTGCCGTATCTTTCTTGTCCAGGTAAAGCAGTGATTCATCCAGCTTGAGCGAGGATATGTCTCCTACTTGAACGGTATCACCGCCTTCTACCCAAGTTACCTCAGGTGAGGCCTCGGCTGCGGATGCTGTCGAAGCCATTAGCATAAAAACTGTGAATAAGCTAACAAAAAGCTTGGTAAATCTCATCAAATAACCCCCAGAAATTAATAATACCTTCGCATTTATCATTATTTGTCGCCTATGACAAATTTTTAAATGATAACGAATTATATTATCCTATTTCCAGCATTTTGAAACAAGTGGGTAGAGAAAATATTTATTTTATTTCATTTGCAGCCGCATCAAAGTGTTCTTTACAATACGCAAACACCATTTGTTCTTCATCCTCTTCCAGTTCAAAATCAATATAACGGTTAGAGGAGGTCGTCAAAAACTCATACTTAGCTATACGGGCGCTGCCATCCTCGATGACATAAATCACACGGAGAGAAACCCCCTCATCATGATGAAGCTCATCATCCTCCGCAACGTCCAGATCAAGCAGAAATTCATATCTTTCCCCTGTCAAAATGCCGAACGGGTCCTTCATAAGCTCTACGCTATATTCGGTTACAGTAAACATTCGATCCACTCCTTCTCTGTCTTTCTAACTCATTCTAACAAAATAAGAGGCAGTCCGAAACTTGCTAAGCAAGTTTCGGACTGCCTCTATCGAATCGCTGCTCTACTTATGACAAGCTGCTAAGCGTTTCTGTCAATACAGGTACGATTTGTGATTTGCGGGATACAACGCCCTTCAACACCGCTTTATTGTCGGACAACGTCACATTGTAAGCTTTCTCAACAGCATGAGCTTGAGCGCCCAGTGCAAGAGCAATGGAATCATTGTTCAAAATATCGGTAACGACAAGCACGAACAGATCAAGCCCTTTAGTCGCAATTTTGTCATTAAGAGCTGCTTCCAGCTCCGCTTGGCGTGAAAGAACATCATTCGTATCCACCGCATTCACTTGGGCGATTTCTACTTTGTAGCTGCCCATTGCGAATTCCTTCGCATCGAGGGAGATCAGCTGTGCAATCGTTTTGTCGCTTAGATCCGCGCCCGCTTTCAACATGTCCAGACCATAGCTGTCTGCGTCTACGCCAGCAATTTCTGCAAGCTCACGAGCGGCTGCTACGTCTTGCTCCGTGCATGTTGGAGATTTGAACAGCAGGGAGTCAGAAATAATAGCAGAAAGCATAAGTCCAGCAATTTCTTTGCGAATGGCTACGCCATTCTCTTTATATAATTTATTCAGAATCGTTGCTGTGCAGCCAACAGGCTCAGCGCGGAAATAAAGCGGGTGACTTGTCTCGAAATTAGCAATACGATGGTGATCGATAACTTCCAGCACACGCACTTGATCGATGTCATTCGCACTTTGCTGACGCTCGTTATGGTCAACCAAAATAACTGTATCCGTCTCATCCGCAACGTTCTCAATGAGACGCGGAGCTGCAATTCCGAAATAATCCAAAGCATATTGTGTTTCGCCGTTAATATCGCCAAGACGAATCGCTTCTACGTCAGCGCCTAGCTTTGTTTTGAGCTCTGCATAAGCAATAGCCGATGTAATCGTGTCGGTGTCCGGGTTTTTGTGTCCGAAAATAAGTGTTTTAGTCATTAGGAGTACTCCTTAAAGGTTATTTTTCGGCTGGGCTCCCCTGTGGGTCTAATCCCAAATCCGTTTACTAAAAACCATTATAACTTTAAGTACTCTTTATTCCTATACCTTTACACCGAATTACTAAAAAATTTATAAAAACATCATTCTCTCTTATGCTTTATAAGCCTTCAAGAACTGAACCGCTTTGCTAATATCGCCCTCTGGATTCGTGCCGACCTCGCGCTCAATCGTTAAATAGCCCGCGTATCCAATCTCCTGAAGCGCACGCAAGTAGGCTGGCCAGTCAACGCCGCCTTCGCCAAGGGGAACCTCGCGGAATGAAGGGCCGGCTTCAGCCATCGAAGCAATATTTTCATGATTAAGCGAGACCTCATAGCCGTAGTCGCCGTATACATCACGTGGATCAATGTGACCTAGCTTTAAGCCATCTTTGGCATGGGTATGCACGATATAATCCTTCAGCGTATATACGCCTTGAACCGGATCATCGCCTGTAACCATGACCATATTCGCCGGATCGAAGTTAACCGCAACGCCCTTTGTCCCAAGCCCATCGAGGAAGGACTTCAGATGCGAAGCCGTTTCGGGACCTGTCTCAATAGCGAAAAACGCTTTCATCTCGTTCGCATAACGAGCCAGCTCCTCGCAAGCTGTATGCATCGTCTCGTATACGCGGCTATTCCTATCATCCGGAACAATTCCGATATGCGTCGTGATAATATTCGTTCCAAGCTCCATGCCCAGCTCCATAATGCGTTTAGACTTGTCAATCTTGGCGCGGTTTTGTTCGGGGTCCTGAAAGCCGTGTCCGCCCAAATCTCCGACCAAGGCAGAAATCTCAAGCCCGAGTGATTCAATATACGCTTTCCACTCTTTCCTTGCTGCTGCGGATAGGTTGGCAGGATCAAGCTCTCCTTGAACGGCATACATCTGTACGCCGTCTGCCCCAACCTCCTTTGCTTTGAGCAGGCCTTGCTTTACGCCAACTTGAAAGCTATCGACAATAACACCAATTTTATTCGTGATTATTGGGTTTCCCATTATGAATTACCTCCTTTGTTTATAGTTCATTCCATACTCTCTTAACGAACTCAAAGCCAATCCGTGTTCCTTTGCGGCAATCTTCCATACCTTCGAATTCAATGGAAATATAGTCATCATAGCCGCTCTCTTTGACCTTGCGCAGCACATAGGGGATATCGATGTCGCCATGCCCGACAATTGCACCGCGCAGCCAATTGCCGTTTGATGAATTAAACCAGCCTTCGCCTGGATTATCCTTGGAAGAGCGGTAATAGAAATCTTTCACATGAACCATTGATGCCATGCTGATGTTATTCGCTACTGCCGCCGCAGGGCTTTCGTCCACACAGAGGAAATTGCCGATATCGAGCGTCGTTCTGAAGTTAGGACGGTCCACCAAATTAACAAGAGACTTCACGCGATCACTGTGCTGAATAAAGAAACCGTGATTTTCTACGCTTGTCGTAATTCCGAATGGCAGCGCGTAGTCCGCAATTTCTTGGCAAGCCTTAGCCAGCCTCGGCAGCTCTTTAAGAAAGTTGACAATGGACAGGTCCCCCGATGAGGCAACATCATGACGCATTTTTCTAACGCCCAGCGCCGCTGCAACATCAACCTCCCGCTTCAGCCGCGCTACTTCCTGCTCGAACTGCTCGTCATTCAAGCCCGAGAAGTTCGCACCTACGGCATAATTGGATATTTCAATTCGGCTTTCCTTCGCCTGATTTTTAATAACCTCAATTAATTCCGGATTATCTACGAGATTGAAACCAAGCGGCACGATCTCAACATGCTCTGCGCCTATAGACGCAATATAATCAATGATTTCGGCAATCGACATTTCACCGGCACTTAGTGCTTGGTACAAGCTGTACATGCTAATTCCTAGCTTCATAGACGAACTTCAGCTCCTTTGGCCGCGGATTCATAAATTCCGCACAATATTTTCATTATTTCAACGCCGTCCTGAACGGGACTGATAGGCTGTTTATTATTCGAAATGCATGCAGCAAAATGATTGATTTCATTCTGGAATGCGCCGTCAAAATGAAACCCAGGATGATCAGTTTGCGGATAAATGTTAACAATCGTATCATTCTGCTCGGTTACGATTACCGTTTCCGGATCGATTTCAAAGCCGCCCTTCTCTCCAAACAGCTTGACTGTGCCATCATTATCTTTAGCATGCAGAGTGAAGCTTACATCCATAAGTAAAGAAGCTCCATTCTCAAAGCGGATAAGCGCATTCGCCATATCCTCGACCGTGTTTTTCTCAGCATCATAGTCAGCAGCCTGATAGAAGCTCAAGTTGCGCACATTCGAACGATTGCCAAGCTTCTTGTATGTATTTGCACTTACGGAGACAGCCTTCGGACGCCCCATCATATACCAGCATAAGTCGATGATATGAACGCCAATATCGATCAATGGGCCGCCGCCTGAGCGTTCAATATCGGAGAACCAGCCGCCTGGATTTCCTAAGCGTCTAATATTAGATGCTTTGGCGAAATAGATTTCGCCGAATTCGCCCCTGTCCGCCATCGAGCGAAGCAGCTGCGCATTTGTATCATAACGACGTACGAAGCCCACTTGAAGCAGCTTACCAGAACGTTCTACAGCTTCTTGTACGAGAAGCGCTTCCTCAACGGTTCGACATAGCGGCTTCTCCACAAGCACATGCTTCCCTGCATCCAGTGCGGCAATACTTATTTCAGCGTGCGTGTTATTCCAAGTGCATATACTAACTGCATCAATAACAGGATCGGCAAGAAGCTCCCGGTAGTCGGTAAATACTTTTGTCGCGCCGTACTTTTCTGCTGCTTGCTTTGCACGTTGTTCATTTAAATCACAGACCGCATAGATTGTTGTATTCGGATTGTTCTTATAAGACTGCAAATGCATGGCTGAGATAGAGCCTGTTCCTATAACGGCGATTTGTATCGGCTTCATTGCTAATCTCTCCTTTGTTATCCTAGGGTTTTACCCTCTACACTTTCGTATTATAATGGTTTAAACGAACAACTCCATGCAAACGCGTGCGATTTATTTGTACAATTGTGCTATCTATAGGAGAGGTGTCGATGTAGTGGAAAAATTCGAATCGTTACGCGAGCCGATGGATATGCCTGACCCGCATTTTCCGATCAAATTTCATCGTAACTTTGCTGATCATCAAGGCAAAATTATATTTCCTCACCACTTTCATGAGCATCTTGAGTTTCTCTATTTCGTATCCGGCGAAGCTACCATTGAGTGCGGCTCCACAACCATCCACGCGACAGCTGGGGATTTGATTGCCGTCAACAGCAATGAGCTGCATTACGGTATCAGCCAATCGTCCAATTTGTTCTACTATGCCCTTATTGCCGACATTTCTTTGCTGCACAGCCAGGTCGTTGATGCGGCAGAAACAAAGTTTATTACACCTATTACGCAGAATAGGCTGCTCCTTCGCAATCATATTAGCGGCGACAGCAGCGTCACGTCATGCATGCTCGCTATCATTAACGAGCTGGAGCAGCAGGAGTTCGGGTTCGAGCTAGCAATAAAGTCTGAACTCTATCGGCTGCTCACCTTGCTGCTGCGGGGGCATGTCGCGACCGTTCTTACCCCAGATGAATACGCTGAACGGTTGAAAAATATTGCCCGCTTCGCACCCGTATTTCAATACATAGAGAAATGCTACCAGGAGGAGCTGAGCGTCGATATTCTCGCGAGCATGGCAAGCTTAAGCCGCTTTCACTTCAGCCGTTTATTTAAGGAATTAAGCGGCCGAACCGTAACGGAATACATAACGGCGACCCGACTCGACAAAGCCGATTATTTGCTGCGCCACAGCCCGCTGTCCGTATCGGAGGTAGCTGCCGCAACAGGATTCAATGATATTTACTACTTTAGCCGGACTTTCAAGAAGCATAAGAAAGCATCCCCTTCATCACTGCGGGGAAGCTAGTATTCCACAATACAAGGAAGGAGTGATCAAGATGGTGAAAAAACTAGTAAAGGGGCTTGTCTCTCTTATTGCTGCTGTTGTGCTCCTGTTGGGCTGCTTTCTGCTCTATATAACGATTACAGATTATAAGCCGGCACCAGTCGTCGAGCTAACAGTTGAAGCAAACAGTGAGAACATCATTAAACAAAATGAGCCTTTCACGGTTACCACATTCAACATTGGTTATGCCGGACTAGATCATAACCAGGATTTCTTTATGGATGGAGGGAAGCAGTCCCGCTCCAGCAGCGAAGAACAAACGAGGATGAATCTAGCAGCCATCACCGCTTTCATGAAAGAAGCAGCCTCTGACTTCTATCTGGTGCAAGAAGTGGACACCAAATCTTCTCGAAGCTACAAAATCAATGAAGCCTCCTACCTATCGAATGAGCTCGACCATTACAGTCATGTGTTTGCTATAAACTACAAGGTTCCTTGGGTACCAGTCCCGATCCTTGATCCGATGGGGTCTGTCAATAGCGGTTTATTAACGCTATCCACCTTCGAAAGTACAGAAAATCTAAGATACGACCTGCCAGGCAAAGAAAGCTGGCCGCGGCAGCAGCTTGAATTGGATAGAGCTTTCCTCGCATCCAGATTGCCTGTTGATAACGGGAAAGAGCTTGTCCTCGTTAATCTTCATTTATCTGCGTTTGATAAAGGCGGCCTTATCCGTAGACAACAGCTCGAATTCTTATCGGACTATATAAAGAAGGAAAATGAGAAAGGCAATTATCTGATCATAGGCGGAGACTGGAATCATGCTTTGCCTGGCACCGACCCGGGAGCGTTTCCCACCACGCAAGCATGGCCGGAATGGCTGCAGCCATTCCCTGCTGATTTCACGCCTGAGGGCTTTCAATGGGTCGTCGACAGCAGCATACCTTCCGTTCGGACAGTGGATGTTGCTTATACGGCAGGCATCAATTTCCAAGCCGTCATTGATGGTTTTCTAGTGTCTCCTAATATTACTGTTGTTGCCGTACACGGTAATAAGCTTGAATATGAGCACAGTGATCACAATCCAGTAACTGCACAGTTTATTTTGCAATAGCGATACTCATGCAAAAGGGTGCCCATGGGCACCCCTTTTGCTTTTGCTAATTCGAACCTTAACCTTGCTGAGGCGCTGATTCCTTGTCTATGTTTAAAATCCGATAAAGCTCATCCAGCTTTTGTATTTCATAGGTTGGTACGATTTCGGTATGATTAGATTTCATTGTAGGATTGAACCAGCATGTATCCAGACCAGCCAGCTGACCGCCTACAATATCCGCACTAAAGGAATCTCCAATAATCAATGCCTTTTCTACAGAGAAATCAGGAATCCGCGCAAACACATAATCAAAATAAGGCTTCATTGGCTTCTGATAACCGGTGTCCTCTGACACAAAAACACCTTTAAATAACGGATGTAGACCTGAACCACGCAAACGTTTATCCTGAGTTTTGGAAACGCCGTTCGTAACAATGTACAAATCATATTTATTTTGAAGATCTGAGATTAATTCCATTGCCCCCACAACCAGCTGATGCCCCTCTTCCAAGAAGCTGCGATAGCTCTTCTCCAATAAGGCTCCGTCAACCTCATGACCGTATTCTTTAAATAGCAGGGAATAGCGCGTATTCACTACCTCATCACGATCGATTTTCCCTTCTTCAAACGATTTCCAGAGCCCTTGATTTATTTTCTGATAATGGGCTTTGATTTCAGTCGTTAAGGTCATTTTCTGAGAATCGAAAAGCAAACGCAACGCTGCATCCTCAGCAGCACCGAAATCCAATAACGTATCATCTACATCAAATAATAAGGTTTGGTATTTTTTCAAATTGATCTCTCCATCTTTTGATGTTATTTCTAGTCGTATTGTTAGCTCAATTATATGCCTTCTGCTTCTCAATTTCACCGCCTAGTTTAAATACAAAAATACCGCCTGCAATGACCACCACGCCTATTAACTGCATGAAAGTAAAAGGGATCTTCTCTAAACCAAACAACCCTAGTGAATCCCACAATAAAGCAAAAACGAGCTGTGAGGATAGAACAATTGAAATGGCATACGTAGCACCCAGCAGCTTTATGCCCTGCACTAGACAGATGACCACCCCTACTCCAATCGTACCGCTGGCCCAGTACCAAGGCTTCATATTTTGCAGCATAAATAAATGTGAGCCTTCCATAATTAGACCGATGGTCAATGAAGCTAGAAATCCCATACCTAACACTAATGAAGTTGTCGCCCAAGAACCTGTACGCTCATTTACCTTGCTGTTGAATATATTTTGCAAACTAATCAGCGAGCCTGCGATGAGCGCCATTAGTAGTCCAACAATCATAGTTCCTACACTCCCATCACTAATTATTCATAGATATTACGACTTGCCAGCGCACTTAATCCTTCTCTGTCTTTAATCTGAATGAACTCTTTGCTGCGCTCAACAAGCCCCTCTGTACAAAACTGCCTAATGACCCGATTCAGATGTCTAGAGCTGGTTCCGATTAAATTGGCCGTATCCTTAATGCTGGCTATGCTTAACTTCCCATCAAATAATGAATCGGATTCGTCAATAGAGACAGACAATAAATAACTTGCCAATCGCACTTCCACAGGATACATCAAGTTGAAGCTTAACGAGGAGGATTTTATATAAAATTTTTGTGTAATGATTTTAAGTAGAAACTGCAGCAGCGACGAATCATCACTTGCATATTTTCTCAGCCACCGATGATGAACACCGATCATACAAACAGATGATACAGCTTCTACCGTATTGATAATTTCAGTTCCCTGAACGTATTCAATATCCCCGATCATCTCAAGCGGTGTTTTGAAAGAAAGAATAAGCGTTTTGCCCTCTACCGAGGTGGTATAGATTTTCACCTTCCCCTTAACAAGTATATATAGATACTGTAAAGGCTCTCCTTGGGAACAGATGAGCTCACCTTGATCGAAGCTGTATAGTGATAAATGCGGCATTAATTGATCATTAAACACCGATGCTATTCCATGGGCGTGCAAATATTCAACAACTTGCTCACGATCCTTCATTTCTTTCATAACTCGATTTCGCCTCCAGCGTTCACCTTATAGCCTTGGGGCATATTTTTGCTTTCAATAACGTAATAGGACCACACCGGCTATCATCATTCCGATACCGATAAACTGGGATAGCCTCATTTTCTTTTTCGCTATTCCGAACCAGCCGTTAATCTCGATTAGAAAGGTGAGGCTTAGTTGAGCAATCAGAAGAGCAGACACAGAAAGGGTAACACCGATTTGATGAATGGCCGTCACATTACTAAATATAATTAATGCCGCTAAGGCGCCGCCAGTCAAATATAACGGCTTTACTTCCTTAAACGATTGCCATTTGCCATCTCTTACAAACATCAGAATAGACAAGGCCACAATGAATCCGGTTAGCTGGGTTATCGTCGCCGCCTGCCAAGTCCCAATGTCCTCACTAATTCTTGCATTTGCTACTCCTTGTAAAGTAATGAAAGCCCCGCCTAAAAAAGCAAATATAATGCCTTTCATGTTTTCTCTCCCCCCAATTAGATCTCTTTATTATTAAATGACAAATCCAATTAGGTTGGGAAGGACATATGTCCTCAGCTTATCCATTAACCATTCACCGATAAGGGGACCTCAAACTCTTTCACATAACAGGCATTGCCCGTAATCTCTATCTCTTCGCCATCGTTTGTTACGGCTACACGTATTCTGCCGTCTCTTCCGATCTCTTGTCCTTGTTCAATCAAAAGGTTTAATGAGGATTTGTTTTTCTTATCTATATATTTTGCGTAATATGCTCCCATTACTCCAGAAGCCGTTCCTGTGACGGGGTCTTCAATCGTACCGGAAAAAGGCGATGAGAAATGACGAGCATGCATATCAGCATTCGTATCGTATGTTTCGAAACAAAATGGATGGATTGAGGCTCTAGGCATTTCTTCTAATATTTCCGGAAAGAGCTTGTTATTGGGTTTCATTCTCTCAAAGGCGCTAAGTGTTCTTATTGGAACCAATAACGTCCATGTTCCAGTACTTCCATACACGGCAGGCAATTCTGTCATTATATCCTTTACCTCTATGCCCAAAGAAGCTGCCAAATCTGGATATGATCCGTGAAATGCTTGGAACTCAGGACAAGCTTGCTGCATCGTTATTTGCAGCTCTCCATTCGTATGGGAAAGAAGCTTAATGGGGAAAATGCCTGCTTTTGTTTCGATCGTCAAATCCATTTTAGCTCCGAGCAGCCCTCTTTTCTTCCATGCATAAATGGTTGCCATCGTTGCATGACCACATAAATTTATTTCATGGCCAGGTGTAAAATAACGAATTTTCAAGTCAGCCCTTTCGGATTGAAGGGGAAAAGCTGTCTCATTGAAGCCAACTTTTTCGGCTATTTCCCGCATTTGCTCCTCCGTAAGATTTTCTCCATCCAAAACAACTCCAGCCGGATTTCCTTTATTAGGGATGGTACTGAATGCATCGTAATGATATACCTTGATTTTGTTCATATGCGCCCCTCCAAATTTCTATTACCCAATTTTTCCCTATATTATATCATGTCTCTTACCAATCCCGTCTAACATAAATGCTCAAGCTAGCTTTTTATGTTGTAATATTTGTAAACAAATGGTATTAATGAAAGATAAATAAACCATTCGAGAGAAGGTTATCTGTCATGGTTAAAGTATTTAAAAAAGAAAAAGCCAAATATGAGGTCCTTCATTCCTATAATCGCATCCTTGAAATGTGGTCAACCGAGTTTCAAGAAATGGATGTTCCGACCATGTATGGCATGACCCACTGTATTGCTTCCGGAAATAATTCGAATCCGCCGCTTCTATTATTTCATGGCGTAGGTGATAATTCTGCAGTTATGTGGATGCTCAATATGAAGGAATTATCGAAGTATTTTTATTGTATAGCTGTAGATACTATTGGCGGACCAGGAAAAAGTGTTCCAAACGATAATTTTACGAAAAAAAAGTTTGATCAAGTGCAATGGATCTCTGAAATTTTAAATTATTTTAATTTAGAAAAGGTTAGCCTTGCAGGTGTCTCTAACGGTGCATACATGGTATACAACTATGCAGCAGCAAATAGTGGCAGAGTGAAGAAAGTGATTTGTATGGAGGGCGGAATGGTTACCAAACCAATCCAAACGATGCTGCGGACCATTCTACTGATGTTTCCTGAAATAATGATTCCTACACATACCAATCTTCTTCGCATATTAAAAAAGCTGAGCTCTCCAAGCTCAAATCTATTTGATCGATACCCAATAATAGCAGAGCATCTCATTTTATTAATGAAAAGCCATAATCAGCAAGCCATGTTTGCGCATAAGCTCGTCAAATATGATCGAGCAAGCGGCATCGCAATAAGAAATAAGCTTTATTTTCTAATAGCAGAGCATCAGATAGATATGAAGAAGGATTTAATGGATATTTTAAAGAAAGATGAATTTCACTATAAAGTGATAGCTGACGCAGGACATGGCATTAACCATGAACAGCCTGATACCATTAATAACGAAATGATTCGATTTCTGTTAGAGCAATAATCCTTTATACAAACCCCCTCCATAAAATGATTAGTAATTGTTTCATAAGTTTAAAAAGTGGTAAAATCGGGCACCTTAAGTATGACAGAGCGGCATCGCTGCTTCGCATATTTATGACCTGGGAGGAATACAGCATGAACAGAAAATTGTACCTCGTTTTAACGATTACAGCTCTTGCTATCGTAATGGCATTAAGTGCATGCGGTAAAACGAATAACACCAACAAAGGCGGCACTCCTTCTCAAAGCCCTGCAGCAGGCGGTGGCGGAACAAAGGAAATTACCGTAACGGCTAAAAATTTCGAATTTGATCAGCCTGATATAAAACTAAAAGTAGGCGATACGGTTAAGCTTACTCTCAAGAACGACCAAGGCAACCACGGTCTTGCTATTCCAGAACTGAATGTGAGCATCAAAAACGGCGAGTCCGCTACTTTTACAGTAGATAAAGCCGGCAGCTACGCTTACAATTGTTCCATCCAATGCGGCGCCGGCCATGACAATATGGTAGGCACAATTACCGTTTCTTAACGTTGAATCACAAATAAACAGGGGCACTCCTTTAATGGAGCGCCCCTGTTTATTTAAAACAAATATAATTAATCGATCGTCTCATCAGTTGTATGAATGGACTCATTACGTTCATTATTCTGAACAACACGAGCTGGTCTTACGACCCAATTCTCACGGTTCATTCGTTTAACTGTAGTTATCCGCTCATTTCTAACCCCGCCGTTGCCATCCGTTGGCGTAGCTTGTACTTGCTTTTGGCTGCTGTTTTTGGCGTTTACTTTGTCTTTGCTTTTAGTGCCGCCTGCAGGCTTGCCTCCATTATGTTTTCCTTTATTCCATACGCGTCCTTTACTCATACCTACACTTCATTTCTCTGCTTATTTGTGTACCACAATTATAGCACAGCACCCGCCAGCAGCACGAATAATACAAGATATGCTGAAATGGTGCAAACGATATACAAAGCGCGATGTTCCTTAGCAACCTGGTATAAATCCATTGCCCCCGTTATAGATAGTATGAGCGTAGACAATAAGGTTACTGTTAATACAAATATGGACAGTTTAAAGCTCATCAGAGCCAAAATTCCTGATATTATAAATCCTGCCCCTGCTATGTACTGCATCGCTCCAATATGTGTAATTAACGATTTAATAGACTGGCGTTGCCCGCCCTTCCAGGAACCGATAGACCAAATAGCTGCAAGCAATGAAGCGCTTGATAAAATTGCGATCAAGAACATTTTCCCATATACAGCAGCGCTTATCGATCTGCGTGTCTCAAAAAGATCGGCAAAGCTCGAAATCCCCCCGAAACCAAAGGCGCGCATAATGACACTCTCTACCTTATTGCCTATAAACATAGCCCATATTAGAAATCCAATAATAGCAGCCGCAATTCCTAAAACTCCATAAACGAAATCTTTAGTTGAATGAAGATTCAAGCTTTCGAGCGGGTTTGTCAGCAATCGTATAATTACATTCTTATCCACTTGTTTAACTGAATCATTCATATCATCTAATAAAGATCTCTGCGCTCTTGCTGCTCCCGCAGCTACTGGCGGTAAATCCTCCATTCTGCGCGCTGATTCCTCGCTCGTAATTGGCTCATCCTTATTTTTATTTAAATCCATCTTGATGCCTCCCATTAGTATAATTATTCATTCCTTCTATTCTACTTGATTGCAGCTGGAAACAACATCCTAATGTATAGCTGCATGATTAAATCGGATGATCGAGAAATCATCCACACTTGACGATAATATTGCATTCCTTATGGGATATAGATTAGGAGTAATCCTCAGCTCAATCCCTCTGCTTAGCAGCTTGCTGATCAAATTATTTACTGGCTCCACGCTGACCGGCACTATCGTTTCCGATGAAACATAATATCCCGCTATAGAATCCAGCAGCTTGAATTGTCGTTCCTCAAAGGTATACTTAAAAATCGTCGTATTATGGATGCGTTCAAGCCAGCTTGTTTCCACCGATATAATCGTATTGGCAGCAGTACTAGAAAAAAAACGTTCCATATCATTTGGTGTTACCTGATCCGATTTCGAATATATGACTCTAGGACAATCTCTTGGAAAAAGATAGTTTACCGAATGCTCTTCATCAATTGCCCAAACGACTGGCGGCATTTCCTTAATATTTTGTTTCAGCTGCGGAACAAATTTGTTAATATCCGGATTCTCGCTGAAATGATAAAGCATCGGCTTTCCTCCTTAAGGCTTACTTCAATAGTCGTATTATATAGTGGAAATGGATTAAATTCAATTTTTTTCAAATTAATCTTGCATTTGAGAGTAAACTAAATTACTCTATAAAGTAAGGAGGCGATGACATGTTTGATGATTTGCAGCTAAATGTTCCCCTGCTCCGGCGGCGTGTTCCCAATCTTACGACGGTCGCTCGAGCAGCAGGCTTGCGTTCAGCTACGGTTTCCAATTTGTGCACGGGTAAAACACCCGTAGGTCGTGCAGAGGTTCGTACGATTGCGGCACTAGCCGCATTGGCGGGCTGCAGCTTGGATGAGTTAATAATTCGAGGGAGTGGTGTAGCAATGATTGAAACGGGTATCAAGGCTTTAGATCTGTTTGCTCCTGTTGTACGCGGCGGTACGGTTGGCTTGGTAGCGCGCCCTGGTATGGGACAGCTGGTTCTGCTTGGAGAACTTATGCTGCGATTGAGAAAACGTGGATTCGCCACCTTCCTATGGGACCCTCAAACCGATGTTCCAGGACTTAATCTTGTAAGGGAACACGCAGAAATCATTTGCACCAATAAGGAAGAGGTCTATAAACAAATTATTGCTATACGAGATGAACGTGATATATTGCTCGCAGTTGATCGCACAATGGTATTATCAGGCGAACTGTTTTCTTTGCGCGAGCAATTACAGGAAGCAGGCACCAGACCGGTCACCTTTGCTCTAGTCGACACAAGAGGGGAAGCCGCAGATGAAGAAGCTCCGTTTGGCCCACTGGATACACTATGGCGTTTCGATACGGACTTAATCAGTCGAGGTTTTTACCCTGCAGTAGATCCGGTTTTCTCTACGTCTACCGTATTGGAAGGGGCACAATTGGATGCCGTACACCTGACAATCCAACAGAGAGCCAGAAAACTATTACGCCGTTACAGAGAGCTTCGGCCATTAGCAGCTGCGCAAGGATTAGAGAAAATGACGGAGTTTGACAGACAATTATATAAACGGGGCGAACGATTGGAATCATTCCTTACACAGCCATTCTTTGTTGCTGAACCCCATACTAAAAAACCAGGCGAGACGTTATCTCTATACGATACGCTTGATGATGTACGTCGCATTCTTGATGGAGTTATTGATGATTTGGAGCCAGAGCAATTATTTTTCAAAGGACGCTTAGTCATACCGCAACCATAAGAAAAGCATAAACAGCTTTGCCGTCCAGTGACGGCAAAGCTGCGTTAAACACAGATATACTTTCTTTTCTTTATGTGGATCGTCCCTTTATTTATCTAGCACATAGGCAAGAAGCAAGGCAGCTGTATTCACAATCGCATCCAAATGCGTTCGTTCCATTCCATGTGATGCATGAACTCCGGGCCCGATTAAAGCTGCGCGAATATCATTTCCACCTCTTAGCGCTGCAGATGCATCCGAGCCATAGTATGGATATATATCGATAGCATGCGGAAGTTTTTCACGTTTAGCCAGCTCTATCAGCTTTGACGTCATTTGGTAATCATAAGGCCCTGTGGAATCTTTGGCACATATCGAAACATCATGCTCGGTCGCTGATAAATCATCTCCAATTGCCCCCATATCAATGGCAATAAATTCGGATATGTCTGATGGAATGGAGGAGCTTCCGTGTCCTACTTCTTCGTATGTAGATAGAATGATTTTCAGCGTATTAGACGGAGATTTTCCTTCCCGTTTAAACCACTCCATGAGACCGAATAGAGCCGCTACACTCGCTTTATCATCTAAGTGCCGAGATTTGACCCAGCCGTTCGGCATTATGCGAGTACGAGGATCCCAAGATATGAAATCTCCTACCGCAATGCCAAGCTTCTCCACATCCTCTTTGGATTTCACCAGCTCATCGATCCGAATTTCCATATTCGCTTCTTCCCGCTTCCAATCTCGAGCATCGGGATATACATGCACGGATGCCTTCGTAGACAATACCGTTCCCTCGTATTTCCGTCCGTCGCGGGTGTGAATGAGACAGTATTCTCCTTCTACCGTATGCATGGCATAACCACCAATCGGCGTTAAACGAATCATTCCGTTCGATTTGATCGAGCGGACCATCCCACCGAGCGTATCGAGATGTGCGGATATGCCAATCACTTTATCGTTCTTTTCCCCCGGAATTGTAATTATTCCATTTCCTTTGGGCGTAATTTCTAGTGAATATCCTAGCTTAGCCGTTTCAGTTCCGATATATTTCATGATATCCATACAATATCCGCTAGGACTTGGTGTTGTTAGCAAGGCTTCCAGCAAACCGGTGACAAATTCTCGGTTTAATTGCGGTTCAAGTGGTGTAGACATAGTCATGTCCCCTTTCGTTTACATAGCTCAAAATAAATTCGGCGTTAATCCGCCATCTGTTCAATTGTACGCGATTCGCTTGCAGGATCAAAATTTATTATGATTGCAACAATGACATCCATCCTTATTTCTCCAGAAACAACCCCAGTTTGTGGAATAGAGCTAGTTTCTAGCTCTATTCGGTCAAGCTTTCGCCGCAGGAGCTCATATCCGCCACTCGCGTGAGAAATAGCCAGCATATATGGAAAGGGGGCGTCTCCCAAGGTCATTGACCTTGGGAGACGCCCCCTTTTGTAACATTTATTCTTTCACGGAACCGAGAGTAATACCATGGATGAAGAAGCGCTGCAGGAATGGATAAACGATCAATACAGGAATCATAGCTATAAAAATTTTGGCGGCATTCAGCGTCTGATTGGAAAGCTCGCTTAGCTTTTTATACTCGTCCTCCGTCATGGTTGTCGTATCAATGGTAACAACGAGCTGCTGAATATACGTTTGCAGCGGATATTTATCAGTCGAGGACATAAGAACCAGCCCATGAAAAAATTCATTCCAATGATAAACAATTCCGAACAGAGTTATGGTAGCCAGTACAGGAACTGCTAGCGGCACATAAAGCCGTACCAGCGTGTACCAGGGCCCAGCACCATCAACAAGGGCGGCCTCCTCCAGCTCTTTGGGCAGGTTCCGGAAAAAGTTAACGACAAGAATAATATGGAATACTTGCAATCCTCCTGCAAATACGAGTCCCCATACGGTATTCATGAGTCCATAGGATTTCATCGCCATATACCAAGGTACAAGTCCACCGTTGAAGAACATCGTGAAAACGAGCACCCACATAAATATATTGCGTGGCCGGAAGGCTCTCGTCGTTTTCGATAAAGGATAAGCCGTCAAAACAACGACAATAAAGTTCAACGTCGCACCGAGAAGTACACGCTGCAATGATATGCCAAATGAGCGTATGAATTTCTCATCACTCATAATCTGATCGTAAGCGTTCAGATTAAATCCAATCGGCCATAGACGGACAATGCCAGCTGCGGCTGCGGCTTTATCGCTGAGGGATAAGGCAAACGTATACCATATCGGCATTACGCACAGCAGTCCTATGGCTAATAGTATGATGACTAGAAGAATATCCATTGCTTTGGCGCCAAAGGTTTTTTCTGTAACCATTATGCGATGCTCCCTTCAACCCGCAAACATGAAGCGAGATTGGCTTCTTTTCTCGTTTTGACTTCAATTGGTGTTAAAAAATACGATAGTTCGCAAATCGAGAAGCCAAATAATAAGAAATAACGATTAAAACGAAACTGACCACTGATTTTAATAATCCCATTGCCGTAGCTAGACTGAATTGAAGATTTTGTAATCCAGCACGATAAACCCAAGTATCAATAATATCACCGGTTGAATATACGAGTGGATTATACATGTTGAATATTTGATCAAAACCCGCATTCAATACGTTGCCTAGACTGAGTACTGCAAGCAGCACAATGGTTGTCGTGATGCCGGGAACTGTAACGAATCGCAGACGCTGCAGCCTTGTCGCACCATCGATAGCAGCTGCCTCATATAATGCCGGATTTATTGAAGTTAATGCGGCCAAATATATGATCGTATTAAAGCCAAATTCCTTCCACACGTCGCTCCCTACGACGATATAAGGGAATAGATCAGCGCGTGCTAAGAACAAAATAGGTTCTACTCCAAAAAAAGTAAGCATGCCGTTCACTGGCCCTTTAAAAGCAAAAACATCAAGCAAAATACCTGAGAGAATAACCCAAGATAAGAAATGCGGTAAATACACAATCGTTTGTATCCATCTCTTCATTACGATTACTCGCAGCTCATTCAGCATGAGTGCGAAAATTAGCGGCACTAGCAAATTGCCTATTATTTTTAGAACCGCGATGTAAATCGTGTTGAACATAATGGTTTTACTATCTGAAAGCAAAAACATGTATTTGAAATTTTCCAGTCCAATCCACTCTGATTTAAAAATGCCCAAGCCAGGGTTGAAATCCTGAAATGCCATCACTATGCCGAGCATGGGAACCAAGCTGAACAAGATCAGCCATACCATTCCCGGCAGAAGCATGAGGTAATAATGTTTTTCAAAGCCCCTGTTTGTCATGCTTCACTTCCCTCCTCAGCCTAATTGGAATGAAAAGGCGCCTTTATTCGAGACGCCTTTTTTCTCCATTTACTTCTTAACAGCCTCAGCAACTTCCTCTGTTACTTTGTCGCCATCCTGCTTTTTCCAATCCTCGACGAACATATCGAATGATTCCAGCGGTGCAGCGCCCATAATAATTTTGAGGAAGGTTTCCGTCTCCAGCTTCTCAAGATTCGCCCAGCGGCTTTCCATCGTTTTGGTTTGTGAATAGGTTAAGCTGTAAACCTCGTTGCGCTTCTCCATCAGCGGCTTGCCGCCTACGAAGATAGAATACAGACGGCTCCACGCCCCCATATCATCTGTGTTCCAATATTGAATGTCGTTTTTGTCATAAGGCTCCAGCTTCGTCTTCGTTACTTTGTTCGCATCATCGACCAGCAGCTTATAGCCTGGAATGTTCAGATCCTCCGGCTTCTTCGTACCAGCCAGCACTTCTTGCAAGCTTTGCAGCGTGAACTCAATTTCGTCTACTGGTGCATATACAATCCGGACAGGATAGTGATCCAGTGTTACAGAAACATCGAAGGTAGCTTCATCGCGAACGAGCAAATTCAATAACTTCAATGCAACCTCAGGATGTTCATATCCTTTTCTTACAGCCAAAAACTGCGAGGAAGGCGTAGCCATATGCGGGCTGTACTCTCCATTCTTATCAAGCGGAAGCGCATAAGCCTGCCAGTTTGCGGTCGGATCGTTCTTGATAGCATCAGGCAGCGGCCAGTATCCCATCCAGAATGGACCGAAGAAAATGCCTGACTTGCCGGCAACGACGGGCTCAGCCGCATCTTTACGAATACTCATTTCCCTGTCAATCAACCCTGCTGCATACATCTCGCGCAGCTTGGCTAGCGCATCCTTTACTTCCGGTTGAATGGAACCGTATACCGGTTTGCCATCTTTGCCTTCCAGCCAAAAGCCCGGATAAGCGAGATATGCGGAGAAAATAGGATCTAGTCCGAATGTGTTATTGCTTGAAGTAATAAAATTGGCATGAATTTTGCCGCCTGCCTGCGGACCGGAAATTCCGATTGTATCCTTCTGATTGTTGCCGTCCGGATCCTGCTCAACGAATGCTTTAGCTACAGCTGCCAGCTCATCAACTGTTTTCGGCACTTCAAGCTTAAGCTTGTCAAGCCAATCCTGGCGGATCCACATCGTATGGACAGCATCACCACGCGCCGTCACATTCGGAAGCGCCATCATTTTACCGTCGAAGTTAACCGCTTCGAGTGCGCGTCCTTCTGTTTTCTCAATAATGCCCTTAATGGCTGGTGATGCGTACTGATCAAACACCTCCGACAAGTCAGCCAGTTGACCAGCTTTGACCATCTGTCTGAGCTGTGCGTCATTGACAATGACCAAGTCCGGCAAATCATCGCTGGCAATAGCTAGGTTAACCTTCTGGTCGTAATCCTTGCCTTTCGATGCTTGCCAAACGATCTTCGTATCCACATTTAACTGTTCCTTAATGTGGCGAGTATATTGGTTATTTTCGGGCGTGTCACCTTGCGGAAGACTTTTGTCCGTTGGATCGATCCCCTGTCCAATGCGAATCGTTACAGGATCTTTATATTTGCCGAACGGATCAGCTGCAGCCGGCTGCTCCGTTACTTTATTTCCATCCTTCGAATCCGCAGCTGGTGATGGACTTTTCGAGTTATTATTACTGCCGCATGCTGTCACAACCACCATTAGAATTGCGATACATATAAACCCTATTTTTTTAACCGCTTTCATCTTATCCCCTTCTTTCTTTACGAATATGACTAACGCTTTAAAGATATCATAGAAAGATATGGGCCTATATGAGTGTATCGTAGCGAGTAGGGGTAGAGTGATGTACGCAAACCAAAAAAGGAGAGAGAACAGATCTCCCCCCTTCAATCAGACATTTCTCCCCTGCCGCTGCTGTTGACGGAATTCACTGGGCAGCATGCCGGAATGGCTTCGAAAGACGCGGCTAAAGTATTTCTCATCTGAATATCCGGTATGCTCCGCAATCCATTGGATTGTTTTGGTTGAATGCAGCAAATATTCTTTCGCTTTCTCATATCTAGCATATCTCAAATACTCATTGAACGGCTTACCCGTTAAATCCTTAAAGCACTGACTGAAATAGCTCCGGCTCATATTGACACGCCGTGCCACCTCGACCGCATGCACCGACCGATCTATTTCCTCCTGAATAATCTTAACCGCCCGCATAATACAGTCTGTCACTTCCGGTGAGTATTGTGGTTTAACGACAGATTGAACAGTTTGGTCACGAATCATTTGAAGCCTAATGCTCGCATCATGCCAGCTCTGAATGTAATACTGCGATTGAAGCTTATCTCCCGTTAGCGAGGCATAAACCCGATTCCATTCGGTCTCCAGTACGAGAAGCAAATGAACAACTCTAGCAGGAGGCATTCGCAATGATTTCAGCTCTGACAGCCAATTGAGAAAAATCTGCTCCTTCTGAACCCATTCAAAGGATAGCCATTGCTCCTTCAGCAACAAGAAGCGGTCCTCCGCAATGACAGAATTCTCTTCCTGCAGCTGTGCGAGTGTACGCTCATAGAAAGTCTTTTCTGCACAATAATCGTAAAAGAAGCCCATATGCCGGTACGAACGCAGCGTGCGATGGATACTATTCATCTTCTCGCCGGTCAATCCGCTTAGCTTCATACAGTTCCATCCGTATTGTTCGCTCATGGCCTCAGCTAGTTTCAACAACGGCTTCGAATCTGGCTTCAGCTGAGCTTGCGGCTTCCATAACCAAACATTGAGATCAACCTCCTCAAGCTCATCATTCTGAAATCGATCCGAAAGCCAAGACAGATTCGGATTTCCTTCCTTTGAAAGGAATACATAAACAGTATCCACATCATGATTAACGGAAAGCGCCGAGCCAGAGCTCGGAAGATGTCTGAACCCTTCCTCTTCTATTCGTCCGTGAATGCGTCCCAATACTTCCTCCAGACGCTCCTTCTCAAGCTGCACTTTCGCGATATAATCGAGTGCACCGAGCCTCAATGCCTCTTGTATGTAATTGAAATCCTGATGCAGCGTTAGTATGACCATGAAAAGCCTTGGATAACGCTTTCTCGCTTCACGCATAAGCTCCATGCCGGACATAACAGGCATTGCAAGATCGGTTAACATCAGATCAACGGAATTCGTTTCTAGAAACTCAAGCGCCTTTTCTCCGTTTTGCGCTTCTCCCACAACCTCCATGTCGAAATCAGACCAGGGCATCACAGAGATGAGCCCTTTCCGGACGAGCTTATCGTCATCAACAATAAGTACTTTGATCATATATCTATCCCCTCCTTGCTATTATGAACCGGCAAGCGCAGCGTAACGGTCGTTCCCTCTCCGACAATACTTTCAATCTCCATGCTGGCTCGTCCTTCATAATAAGAAGCCAGTATTCGTTTCACATAATTCATGCCAATTCCCATTCCTACAATCTCATTCTCTACATGCTCCGGCTGCATGAGATTTCGAATCGTTTTCTCCGACATGCCTGCGCCATTATCACGAATGGAAAATACAAGCTCTTCCCTAAAATGAACATCTACATATATGGAGCCGGTATCGTCCAGCCCATGATAAAGCACATTCTCGACAAGAGGCTGTAAAATAAATCGAGGAATGGGATAATCCAATACTTCTTCATCTGCATCAATTCTGACATCGAACTCGAAGTTATAACGAATTTGCTGTAAGGTCAAGTAATGACGAAGCGCATCCAGCTCATCCCGTACTGTGGAATGCTTGCCCTGCTTGCCGAGATTATAATAAAGCAAATTATTGAGAGATACGACTAAGCGGTCAATTTCACTTTGACCATTCATTACCGCCAGCCAATGGGCAGTATCCAACGTATTCATCAAGAAATGAGGATTAATTTGATACAGCAGCTTCTCAATTTCCAAATCCGCTCGACGTTTCTCTTTCTGCTCCACTTCCAGGAACAGCTCGCCGACTTGCGATTTCATGGACTTGAATTGATGAAGCAAATGATCAAACTCCGGAATTTTCATTTTTAGAGACTCTGACTGATAGTGGTTGTTTGTCATTCCTTTTATCTCTTTATTGAAATTTTTAAGAGGCTTATAAACCATGCGCCACAGCAGCCATCCGAGCGTAAGATTCATCACGAGAAACAGTAAAGTAAAGGAGGATAATTGAACGATCCATCGATCGCGTTCCCGATTGAATTCTGATTCTTTGATCACCGAAATAACGCTCCAGCCTTGACTTGTTGTACTCTTATACCAATAATAGCCGTTTTTATTGCCCGTCTCTTTACCGGAAATATGCTCCTCAAATAACGTGTTTCGAGCAAATGCATCGCTTAATTCCGTATATACAATTTTCCCGTCTTTATCAAGCATCAAATGGGATAAGCTGCGGCCGATTTGATCGTAATCCAAAATATTTTGCGCAAGCTTAAATCCCGACTCAATATAAATATACACATCCTGACGATCGGGAAGGCCGCCCTGCCGCAGAGCGGACAGCACCAGCTGATTATCATGAGGATTATAGCTCGCATGCGGACCAAAATAACGTATACTATGATAGCTGAACAATAGAGGAAGCGTGTCAGGATCAAATGACTCATCTACACGTAGATTTTCGAATGCGACCTTCCCTTCATCTTGGTAGTAATACAGCGTCAACCCGATATTCGGGTTTGTAAAGGTAATCGAGCCTAATTCAATTCCGATCGCATCTACCAATTTGCTTCTTTCATAAGGTTCATTTTCATTTAACAGCTGATCAAGCTTCTGTCCGACGCTTCCTTGGAAGGAGAGCTGCTGCGAAACATGATTCAAGTTGTTAATCGTATTTTCGAGTGATAATTTAATTTGCTTCAGATTGCCTTGAATGCCCGCATTGATTTTGTTCGTCATAATAGATGTGATCGCATAATACGAGATTATACTGCTGCAAAATATAGGTATCAGCGTACTAATAAGAAAAATGTAAAGAATACGTCTTTTCAATGTGAAATATTCATACAGATATCTCCGGCTAAAGTGCAACAAGCGATCATCAGTCTCCTATCGTCAAAATCTGCTAGTGTGATCTATATCACATTTTATACTAGCACATAATGAATATAATAGAAGAGTGATATAATGTGCACATTATACAGGAGGATCTAACATGACATTTAGTTTAGTACGCAAGCTTGTGCTAGGCATCTTGATCGTATCTACCGTTACTTATAGCACCAGCGCCTTCTTTATTTTTCAACTAAAGCCGATTTTAGCACCTGACATGACTGATTGGATCTATATTACAGGAGTGCTTGTACTCGGCATACTGTGGACATGCTTTCTTGGATGGCTTGCTGCGCAGTTTCTTATTAGGCCGCTGCTCCGATTGACAAAGGTTGTCGATATAGTAGCGTCTGGAAATTTAAATATCACAATTCCACCCTATTCGTTTAATGACGAAATCAAACAGCTGCATCAATCGTTCCAACTGATGCTAAATAATTTGCGCCAAATGATTGCCGATGTGTCGGACAGTGTTGCCGTTACAGATCGGAGCGCCACAACGCTTGGATCTGCCATTGGGCAAGCGACCAATCAAATAGAAACCATTGCATTAACGATTGAGCGTATGGCTGAGGGTGCGGCTATACAAGCAGATTCCGCGCAGCAAATGCTTCATTCCGCAGAGCAAACCGCTGAGACAGCACAGGATATAAATAACGAGGCGGAACGCGCAATCGACATTGCCGGGACAATGGTTGGTACGATTTCTGCAAATGCAGCCCAGCTGCGTTCATTGGTTGATGGAATGCTTCATATATCGGAAACTAGCGAAAAAACACTTGATATTGTACGCAACCTGGAAGTCCAAGCAGGTGAAATTAGTCAAATCTCACAGCTTGTCAGCCAAATTGCCGATCAAACTCATTTGCTTGCCCTTAATGCTTCTATTGAAGCCGCTCATGCTGGAGAACAGGGTCAGGGCTTCGCTATAGTCGCTCAGCATATTCGCAAGCTGGCTGCGGACAGCGCTGCTGCTGGGGAGCATATAAATCAGCTGGTTGGACAAATGCAGGAGCAAACCTTAACGGTTGTCAATGAAACAGACAAGCAGGTACGGCTTATCCGTCATGAAACAACGATAGGCGAGAATGCTAAGCTTGTTTTGGACGAGGTCGTTTCCTCCGTTCATGAAACAGCCTCAGCATTGCAAAGCATTGTAGAGCATATTACGATTCAAACCGGGCAAATAAACAGCACATTTGATAAAGCGAAAAATATTGCTGGTACCGCCTTCGCAATTTCTGAGGGTGGATCTCACATATCAAGTGCAGCTCAGGATCAAACAGCGGTCATGCAAGAAATATCTGCTTCCTCTGAGCTTCTTCTGAATGAAGCGCAAGGCCTGAAACAGAAGACTGTCGTATTTGTTGTCAACTAATCTTTCAAGAACAAGAGCAGGCGCTCTATGGCAGCCTGCTCTTGTTCTTTTTATGAATACCTATTAACCGTTATTATGCTGTTTAAGAAACGCTTCGATTTGTTTGATATGATGCTCGTCATGATGAATGAATACGTCGACGAATTTTTTATAGGTATAATTTTGGTTATCAATTTTAAATTTAATAGAGTCATTGTACTGCTTGTTCAAGAGATCAAGCAATTGCTGTCTTGTTCTCACAACATCCGTAATGAGCATATTCAAATCGGTATAATGGGCAGCCAAAGCAGCTGCGACCTTATTATGCTCTTCTATATCTACGAAGAAAAGATTAGCGCCCTCGGTGAAATTCGGTACCATCATTTCGCTGCTATTTTTATCCCAATTCATCATATGAGTAAGAATTTCTCGAATTGACCATTTGCCTTCTGCAATGGGTTGGAGCCATAGATCATTGCTGCCAAGACCTTTCAAATTTTGTAACCAGATCAATAACTCAGAAAACTTACTTAGCGTCTTATTGGGTTTAACTGCCATGTATATTTCAATCTCCTTTGCATTCTTATTACCCCAAAATATACCATATAACACCGTAAAATGCAAACATATGTTCTTATAGCAGGAAGAGAGCAAAATACAAAAAAAGCTCCTAAGATCTAATGATCTTAAGAGCTTTGATGAAATACATATATGCCGATGAGAGGACTCGAACCTCCACGGTTTCCCTCACGATTTTGAGTCGCGCGCGTCTGCCATTCCGCCACATCGGCAAGTTATAAAGATGGCGTGCCCTAAGAGATTCGAACTCCTGGCCTTTTGATTCGTAGTCAAACGCTCTATCCAGCTGAGCTAAGGGCACATATTAGTATAAGAAAGGAATGGAGGCGCCACCTAGACTCGAACTAGGGGTAGAGCTTTTGCAGAGCTCTGCCTTACCACTTGGCTATGGCGCCGTATTAATGGAGCGGAAGACGGGAATCGAACCCGCGACCCTCGCCTTGGCAAGGCGATGCTCTACCGCTGAGCCACTTCCGCATATGAAACATAATTATGGGGCGATCGAGGGGAATTGAACCCCCGAGTGTCGGATCCACAAACCGATGCGTTAACCACTTCGCCACGACCGCCACGTTGAAAGCATATGGATCGTTGAAAGTCAGGAATCTATCAACGGTGCCATTATCACTAATGAAAAAAAATAAAACCCACTGTTGTGGGTCAAGCGTTAATGCAAGCATTAACAGCTTACGCCCTGAAAACTGGATACGAAAGGTAGGTTTGCTGAAACCTTACTGCTGTTGTCTGCCGGATGTATGGGTCCAAACAAACTGTTTTAGGATAAGCCCTCGACCGATTAGTATTCGTCAGCTCCACACATTGCTGTGCTTCCACCCCGAACCTATCAACCTCGTCGTCTTCAAGGGGTCTTACATACTGGGAAATCTCATCTTGAGGGGGGCTTCACGCTTAGATGCTTTCAGCGCTTATCCCGTCCGTACTTGGCTACCCAGCGGTGCTCCTGGCGGAACAACTGGTACACCAGCGGTACGTCCATCCCGGTCCTCTCGTACTAAGGACAGCTCCTCTCAAATTTCCTGCGCCCGCGACAGATAGGGACCGAACTGTCTCACGACGTTCTGAACCCAGCTCGCGTACCGCTTTAATGGGCGAACAGCCCAACCCTTGGGACCTACTTCAGCCCCAGGATGCGATGAGCCGACATCGAGGTGCCAAACCTCCCCGTCGATGTGGACTCTTGGGGGAGATAAGCCTGTTATCCCCAGGGTAGCTTTTATCCGTTGAGCGATGGCCCTTCCATTCGGTACCACCGGATCACTAAGCCCGACTTTCGTCCCTGCTCGACTTGTAGGTCTCGCAGTCAAGCTCCCTTATGCCTTTGCACTCTACGAATGATTTCCAACCATTCTGAGGGAACCTTTGGGCGCCTCCGTTACATTTTAGGAGGCGACCGCCCCAGTCAAACTGTCCACCTGACACGGTCCCCGAACCAGTTTCATGGTCCTAGGTTAGAACTCCGATACGATCAGGGTGGTATCCCAACGTTGCCTCCACACAAGCTGGCGCTCATGCTTCAAAGGCTCCCACCTATCCTGTACAGATCGTACCAAAGTTCAATATCAAGTTACAGTAAAGCTCCATGGGGTCTTTCCGTCTTGTCGCGGGTAACCTGCATCTTCACAGGTATTAAAATTTCACCGGATCTCTCGTTGAGACAGCGCCCAAGTCGTTACGCCATTCGTGCGGGTCAGAATTTACCTGACAAGGAATTTCGCTACCTTAGGACCGTTATAGTTACGGCCGCCGTTTACTGGGGCTTCGGTTCACAGCTTCGGGTTTAACCCCTAACCGCTCCCCTTAACCTTCCAGCACCGGGCAGGCGTCAGCCCGTATACTTCGCCTTACGGCTTCGCACAGACCTGTGTTTTTGCTAAACAGTCGCTTGGGCCTTTTCACTGCGGCCCCCTCAGGCTATTCACCTTACCGGGGCACCCCTTCTCCCGAAGTTACGGGGTCATTTTGCCGAGTTCCTTAACGAGAGTTCTTCCGCGCGCCTTAGCATGCTCTGCTCGCCTACCTGTGTCGGTTTGCGGTACGGGCACCTAGATCTCACTAGAGGCTTTTCTTGACAGCCGGAGTACATGACCTTCGCTACTGCAATTTTCGCTCCCCATCACAGCCCAGCCTTTATGATCGACGGATTTGCCTATCGATCAGCCTCACTGCTTGGACGGACTATTCCATCAGTCCGCGTCACTGCCCTTCTGTGTCACCCCATTGCTCAAACAATCTTCGGTGGTACAGGAATTTCAACCTGTTGTCCATCCACTACGCCTTTCGGCCTCGCGTTAGGTCCCGACTTACCCTGAGAGGACGAGCCTTCCTCAGGAACCCTTAGGCTTTCGGCGGACAAGATTCTCACTTGTCTTTTCGTTACTCATACCGGCATTCTCACTTGAATACAGTCCACCAGTCCTCACGGTCCAACTTCAATCCGTATTCAACGCTCCCCTACCCAAGTACCATATAGGCACATGTCATAGCTTCGGTGGTGTGTTTAGCCCCGTTACATTTTCGGCGCAGAGTCACTCGACCAGTGAGCTATTACGCACTCTTTAAATGATGGCTGCTTCTAAGCCAACATCCTGGTTGTCTTTGCAACTCCACATCCTTTCCCACTTAACACACACTTGGGGACCTTAGCTGATGATCTGGGCTGTTTCCCTCTTGACAATGGATCTTAGCACTCACTGTCTGACTCCCGAGTAGCACGTCTATGGCATTCGGAGTTTGACTGGACTTGGTAACCCTTGGCGGGCCCCGCACCCAATCAGTGCTCTACCTCCACGACGCTCATTCCTCGAGGCTAGCCCTAAAGCTATTTCGGGGAGAACCAGCTATCTCCGAGTTCGATTGGAATTTCTCCGCTACCCCCACCTCATCCCCGCACTTTTCAACGTGCGTGGGTTCGGGCCTCCAGTGCGTGTTACCGCACCTTCACCCTGGACAGGGGTAGATCACACGGTTTCGGGTCTACGACCACGTACTTATTCGCCCTATTCAGACTCGCTTTCGCTGCGGCTCCGTCTTCCCGACTTAACCTTGCACGTAATCGTAACTCGCCGGTTCATTCTACAAAAGGCACGCCATCACCCATTTAACGG
>NZ_KZ614144.1:1056201-1091201 GCF_002884445.1 Paenibacillus castaneae | reverse complement strand
TACATATTGTCCCCCATAGCCGGACGCAAACGCATAATCAATACCTTCACAAGTTGAGATCCACCACAAATAGCCATATTGTGCATAATTGGACCAGCCTTCGGATTTATATGTAAGTGATTCGTCTACCCAGCCAGAAGGCAGAATACGTTGACCGTTCCAAACACCATCAGCTAAGTACAATTGCCCGAACCGTGCAAGAATTCGAGGAGTAAGAAACATATTTGTTCCGCCCCAGTTAATGCCTTGAGGATCACTTTCCCAATAAAGGGGCACTGGAATGCCAAGAGGCCAGAAGAGCATACGGCTAGCATAATATGAAGCTGGTACATTCGTAACCTTTGATATGATTGCGGATAAAAGATGAGTCGAGCAGGTACAGTACTGAAATCTTTCTCCCGGCTTCGAGGATAATGGTATCTCCAGAATGGATTGAAGCCAACTTGGACTTCTCCAAATCTCCAACATCTCTGCACTATTTTCTTCAATTTCTAATCCATGTGTCATAGATAGCAGATGGCGAATTTGCAAGCCGTTAAGGTTCTTCAGCATCTCCACAGGCAATTCAGATTCAGGAATAATATCAACAATATACTGATCCACCGATTGAATGAGTCCATCTCTAATTGCAATTCCCACTAGAGCGTTCATTATACTTTTGGTTATTGATTTTATGCTAAAAGCTGAGGAGAACGCTGCCCCTGAACGGTAACGCTCGAATACTAACTGCGCATCCTTCACAATCAGAAGGCTGTACATACTAGGAAACTCATTCACGAGCTTGTCATAAGCCAACTCTAGTTTTTGAGAATTTAAATTGGCTGCTTCAGGGTCTCGTACTGTAAATGGAATAGGCTCATCAATCCGATGCATTTGTCGTGATTACCTCCATATTCAAAAATGAATGTCTAGGTTTTAGCATTAGATAAGGATAGAGCAGAATAATGCCACAAACATACAGAAGCAATGCAAAAACAGCAGGCAGCAAATGCCAGAAATCGGTATAGCCTATTCCGAAATGAACGCTGAAACCCGCATAGAAGCCCGGCGCTCCTCCAAGCAATAAGGTCCACCAAAGCCAACGCTCTCCTTGCCCTATTCCCCATAACGCAATAATCAGGATGGCTATTGCATCACATAACAAGGCTCCTCCAAAACCGGCCCGATCATGGGCTATCAATGGAATTAATTTCGGATTTGCTTCATTTAATTGAGCATTTGTTGTATGCATATACGCAAGATCCTGTGTTACGAATACATCTGTCACACCTTTTACAGCAATCGTTATACCGCCAATGGCTAGCGCAAAACCAAGTACGACGAAGCATAGCTGACCCCACATGGCGATTCGCCATACTCGATCATTATGAACATTCACCGGTTTGCGATTAGGCAAATCTGGGTTTTTGCGCATTGATAGAATGAACATTGGAAATAGCAATGCAGCAGCCAGTGCATGCAGAGGATCAAAATATCCATATCCCCAATATAGAAAAAAGCTTAAAAAGCCAGCTATACCGGAGGTCATTAAAGCTGTTTTGGTCCAGTGTAAACTACATTTCAAACCGTATCTTGCAAGCTGTGCATACAATATACCGATAGAAATCATTGTTCCTGCCAATGTAATCCGATCATGAGACATGAAATGCAGCAGTCGATGATTAACATGACTTATTTCCTCAATAGATAAGCCTATAAAATCCAAGTCATAGGGTAATAGAACGGACGTAGCCGCAATGATCCATGAAAGTATGCCGCCAATAATCATGCCTAAGCCGAGCAGGAACATCCAGCCCCAGTGCTTCCAAAACGATGGCGGCTTTGAAGCAGGTGTTTGCCTGACTTGCTCATAGATGATGGCATCATTAATTCGCTTAGGCAAGCCCGGCCCCGCATAGACTAATCCACTGTGCAGCATAATGAGGTTTGCGCCCGCTTCCCAAAGCTCCAGCGCATCCATTGGTTCGTGAACTCCGCCTCCTGCTTTAATAATCAACGACGGATTACAATGATTCCGTATTTGAGTTATTTTTTGCAAGGAGAGCGCTTTACTATCTCTACCAACAAGCATACCCTCACCGTCATGGATAGCTTCACCAATAACAACGCCGCTCCAGAAAGCGGATTGCGGTAAATTCAGCAAATATATGAGCTTCTCATTGGAGTATTCCGGCGGAACATACAAAAATAAAGGCGTTTGAGAATGATGGTACGCAGTAACTAGTGCTGGCAAGCCCTCTATTATAGTAAAAGATTCCTCCCAGCTTCTGTTGCCGCAAAAAACATCTACATAAAGCCCTGCGGCCTCGCTGAGATTGAATCGCTTCAGCATGAAACCGAGCTCATGAAGCGCCTGCTCAGGCGAAGCACCCGGCAGTGGTGTCATTCGCACCATTTGCGGCAGAGCATGCTGAGGCATTGCCATACGTTCGATAATTCTCTCAACGCCTTCATTCTCGTAATATGACGGATACCGAATCGTTTCATGTTCATAGTCGTTCTCAATAGGTGCTGAATCCGTAATAGGCTTCACCGTGACTGGCCCATGTTCAATGAACCCGAATCCGAGTTGGGCAAATGCTTTATGAGCAATTCCTTGTCCATCTACCCCGCCCGAAATGCCAATAGGAGTATCAAGTGCGATTCCAGCAGCATTACACTCCAGCAAGGGGGAGGGTTCCATATGTCCAAATGTTCTAATAACAAAAGGGCCTAAAGGCAATCTGCTTAATGTGCCCATGGTTCTCAATGTAATGGATCGACTTAAACGAGAAGGCAATTTAAAAAGTAAAGGGCGAAAAAGCGTCTGATAAGACCAATCCGGCATATGAGTTCTCCTCATTCTTCGTAAGCGTATGCTTAGGTTTGCGAATGCAAACCTCTCTTCGTAAGCGTATGCTTAGGTTTGCGAATGCAAACCTTTCTTCGTAAGCGTGTGCTTAGGTTTGCGAATGCTAGCCTTGCTTCATGGTTGGAGTAATAGGTAAATGAAGTGTGAATTCACTGCCCTTGCCCTTTGCGCTTCTGAGCGTAAGCTTGCCTCCGAGCAGCTTGGCGAGCTGTTGACTGATGGAAAGTCCGAGTCCGGTGCCTTCATATTTCCGATTAATAGTACCGTCCTCCTGCTGGAAAGCATCAAAGATGAGAAGCTGGTTGTTTTCCTCAATCCCGATTCCGGTATCCTTAACGGTAAACAAAACGAAGCTGTTCGCAGGATCCAACGATACACGTAGAGTAATACTTCCCTGGTCTGTAAATTTAACAGCGTTGGAAAGCAAGTTGCGTAGTATTTGGCTTAGCCTCAATGCATCGGTTACGATTACCTCCGGCACCTCAGCGCTCACATGAATTTTAAAGTCCAGTTGTTTCTTCTCCGCCATCGGAAGAAGCTGATAATAAACGAGCTGCGTCACATCCTCGATTGAAGAAGCTGCCCAATCTATTTCCATTTTCCCTGCCTCCACCTTGGAGAGGTCAAGAATATCATTGATGATTCGAAGCAGCTCATTGCTAGACTCATGAATAATGTCCGCATATTGCTGATGCTCTTCTTGCACCTTATCATTGTCGTTTTCACGAATGAGCTGGGATAGAATGATAATACTGTTGAGCGGTGTTCGGAGCTCATGTGACATATTAGCCATGAAATCCGATTTATATTTCGATGCTTGTATAATTTGAAGCGCTTGTCCCTCCAGTTCCTTCTTTGCCGCACTAAGCTCTTCCGTTTGCTTAAGAAGGAGCTTATTCTTGCAGCTAAGCTCGTCCACTCGAAGCTGCTCCTTATAAAAATCATGAATAATAAACAAGAAAAAAGCTCCAAGCAATAACCCAAGCGGTAAAGTATACGGCATTACTTGTTTAAAATAGAGCGCTCGCGGCACTGCTCCAAAGATCAATATACCCGCAACTTGTGAGATATTAATGGCTAGAAGTGAAATCGTCGCCTTCAAGCGATAATTCCATTCCTTTTTTCGTGCGTATAGCATCACAAGTCCCGCAGCGACCAGACCCAGTAAGAAAATATTAAGAGATCCGGTTACCGCATTGAACGACATTCCATTAACGAAATATCTCGCGCCCGCCATTCCAAGACCAATTAGAACAATATGCCGGGGATTGCTGAACATAAGCGTCGCTACAATAATCGGCACGTTACGCAAATCAAAGAGAGGACCCTCGTTCATCTTCACTCCAACACTCATAGCTAGCCAGCCGGAAAAAATAAATATGACAATCAAGAAGATATGTCTCGTCAGGTAAGAGTATTTCTGAATGAGGTTTTTATATAGCAAATTAAAAAGATAAGAACTGGTGATAAGGATACTTATGTTTATAAAAAAAGTCGCGTAAAAGTTCATGGCATAGCCTTCCTCCCATGCCTACATTGTACACTATGCCAAAATCTAATACTATGAACTTTTGGCTATTTTTCCAATAAGAGTTTGTTCGGCTACTCCAGATAATAGAGGAAAAATCCCATCAAAAAAACCTCCTGAAATCAGGAGGTTTTTGCTATAACTAGACCATGATTTTACAAATATCGTTCGTGAACTCCACAGGATCCTGAATCGGCAAGCCTTCTATAAGCAGCGCTTGAGTATATAGTAGGTTGGTATAGAGATTCAGCTTCTCTTTATCATTCAAGTAAGCGGCTTTCAAGGATTGATATACTTCATGATTGATATTGATTTCTAATACCTTGTCCGCTTTTACATCTTGGCTGTTTGGCATCGCCTTTAATATTTTTTCCATCTCGATCGTTACTTCACCTTCAGCGGATAAGCAAACCGGATGGGATTTCAGACGCTTAGAAGCTTTCACGCTCGATACTTTTCCAGCTAGAATGGTGCTCATTTGCTCGAAAAGATCTTTGCTTTCGCTCTCTTCTGTATCCGCTTTGTTGTCGGAGGCATCCGATTCAATGCCCAGATCACCGCTCGATACAGATTTAAATTCTTTCTCCTTGTATTTCGCAATTACTTTGATAGCAAATTCATCGATGTCATCGGTAAAGTACAGCATCTCGTAGCCTTTATCCGATACCAGCTCAATTTGCGGCAGCTTTTCTATTCTTTCAATCGATTCGCCGGATGCATAATAAATGTATTTCTGATCCTCAGGCATTCTCGAAACGTATTCATCTAGAGAAACCAGCTTCTTCTCCTTGGAGGAATAGAACAACAGCAGATCTTGGAGATCATCTTTATTGACGCCGTAATCATTGTATACGCCAAATTTCAATCCTCTGCCAAATGATTTATAGAACTGCTCATACTTTTCTCTTTCATCCTTCAAAATGCTTTGCAATTGGCTTTTGATTTTGTTCTTAATGTTTTTGGCGATGAGCTTAAGCTGTCTGTCATGCTGCAGCAGCTCTCGTGAAATGTTAAGCGACAAATCTTCTGAATCGACCATGCCTTTCACAAAGCTGAAATAATCAGGAAGCAGGTCTGAGCATTTATCCATAATGAGCACGCCATTGGAATAAAGCTCTAAGCCCTTCTCATATTCTTTTGTATAATAATCAAACGGCGTATTTTCTGGAATAAACAAAATGGCATTATAAATTACAGCGCCATCCGCGTTAATATGAAGATGCTTAATCGGCTGGTCGAAGCCGTAACGTTTCTCGAAATAGAAATTGTTATAGTCCTCGGTTGTCAGCTCATTTTTACTTTTGCGCCAAATAGGCACCATGCTGTTTAAAGTCTGTTCTTCTTGATGCTCCTCGAACTCGTTTTCACTGCCTTCTTTGAGCTTTTGTTCTTTTACGTCCATCTTAATTGGGTATCGAATAAAGTCGGAGTATTTCTTGATAATGGCTCTTAAGCGATACGGCTCAAGATATTCATCATACTGCTCGTCCTCCGTGTTTTCTTTAATTCTCAAAATAATTTCAGTTCCGACCGTTTCCTTCTCGCAAGGCACAATCGTATAACCGTCAGAATCTTTGGATTCCCACTTGAAAGCCTCATCGCTGCCCAAAGCTTTGCTGATTACCGTAACCACATCTGCTACCATGAAGGCGGAATAGAAGCCAACACCGAACTGACCGATAATATTATGGCCATCTTTGATTTCATTTTCATTTTTGAATGCGAATGAGCCGCTCTTGGCAATAATCCCGAGGTTATTTTCAAGATCCTCCTTCGTCATCCCGATACCTGTATCTGTAATAGTCAATGTACGGTTTGCTTGGTCAGCTGCTACTTTAATGTAGTAACTCTCTTTGTTGAACACTAATTGATCATCAGTTAGAGCTTTGTAATATATTTTGTCAATGGCATCGCTCGCATTAGAAATAAGTTCTCTTAAGAAGATTTCTTTCTGCGTGTAAATGGAATTAATCATCATTTCCAGCAATCTCTTTGATTCTGCTTTAAATTGTTTTTTCGCCATGGTTGAAACTCCTTTCAATTCATAAATAACAAGTTTCGTCTCGTGATTAGCACTCTAATAATTAGAGTGCTAATTCTTCCTTTTATATAACACATAATTGTTTTTAGTGTCAATATGATCATCAATGAACGCCGTTGTTTTATCGACAATAATCGAAAATCAATTAAGTATCTTCTATATATGTGTTGAAATAGTTCAGCTTGAAGAAATCAGCAAGAAGCATCCATTACTGGACGCTGATAATACGGAAGAAGCCCTCAATTTCTGAGGGCTTTTTTCTATTTAATGCATTCTCATATCTTTCCTCTAACGTTTACAAATTCCATACAAATTCTAAATATTGGGATAACAAAACGTTGCTATTATCAAGTGGAAAAGAATAACAAGCATAAGCAATCAAGAAAAGTTCCGAACTAACCTGCCTGGGAGGGATCGAGCCAACTATACATACCGACTAAGGCTGTCGGAGATTCGGTTTATAAAAAAAAATACCCCATTTGAGAAAGGTGACATTATTCCATGCAAATGAAAAAAGCAATGGTAATCTCGATGATCGCAGCAGCAATTAGCGCAACAGCAGTCACTCCTGTATTCGCACAAACGGCAGCAGGCCAGCACGCTGTGCAAATTGAACAATCCACTTTTCTAGTTAATGCAAACCCGTATTCGATTCGCACGATAGTCGATGGCGATGTCACGCTTGCTTCCGTTCGCGACATAACGAACGCACTAGGCGCTACACTGCATATTAACAAAGACCACACTGTTGTTGTGAAGTTTGGAAATAACACAGTAAAGCTAAAAATTGCTTCAAAAACAATTGATGTTAACGGAGTAGCCACTCCTCTGAATTACCCGGCGAAAGAAGTAGCTTACTCCACATTCATCGAACCTCAAGCATTTGTTAAAGCGCTTGGTGGCACTTATGAGGACAACACCATCTCCACCGTTCAACTGCTTGAAGGCGCAGAGCGTGCTGTCTGGGTTAACTCTTCCCAGCTTATCGTCTCCAATACTGCTGATAAGGGCCGCGAGGATTACTTAGTAAACGCAGCAACAGGCAAATACGAGCTGCTTCTTGCATCCGAAGATACATCCGATCTTATTCTTTCTCCAGATGGCAGAAGCGCTGCTTATTCCGATGCGAATGGCGCCGTATACACAATTGATCTAAGCAGCAAGAAATCAACTCAAATCAGCACAGACGACTCGATCAAGAACGAACTGCAATGGTCCAAAGACGGCACGTCCCTCTTCTTCCTGCAAGGGGACAAAAGCTCTGTTATCGCTAAGCTTACAGTAGCAGACGGAAAAGTGTCCAAAGTACTGGAAGACAAAGTTGACTACAAGGCGAATCTTGAAATATCAACAGACGGAACGAAATTTGCGTTCTACGTCTTCAAACAACCGAAGGTTACAGCTGACAGCAACAAGGATGTTGAGCTTGACGATGTTGCAATTGATGCTACAGGCACTGAGCCGCAAATCTACTATTACAACACTGCTGCTGCGGACAATAAGCCCGTACAGCTTACCAAGGATACAGCTGATAAAGTGTTCCTTAAGTTGTCAGCAGACGGCTCCAAAGTAAGCTACATCAGCGAGAGCGCAGACGATGCAAGCATCGGACAGCTCATCACAGTGGATAATACAGGAAAAGCAAGCACACCTCTATTCGCAGAGAAAGACGTCTACCAACTGGTTCAAGGCGGAAGCAAGCTATATCTGCTAACGGCTGATGGTAACAGCACGAACGCTATTTATGAAATTGACAGCGCAACGGGTGCGAGCAGACTTGTACAGACTGTGACTGACCGCGCGTCAGAACTGATTATATCGAATAATTCGGATATTGCGGCACTTATCGAAGGTCAACTGGCTGTGTTTGTTAACGGAAATTGGAAAAATATAACTAACTAATTAATTGGAGGTCATTCCTAATGAAATGGTTTAAACAACTCACGATCGCTGCGCTTATTGCCGTAGTCGGCTTCAGCTCTGTTCCCGCTTCAACTTCTACGGTTCATGCTGCGAGCAAGCTAACCGGCAAAATCGTCATTAACGGCTCGTCGGCTCTTCTGCCATTGACGCTTCAAGCGGCTAATGAATTCAAAAAGCTGAATCCAAAAGTGAAAATTTCAGCGTCTGCTGCAGGTTCGATCACAGGACCTCAGGCTGTACGCAAAGGAATCGCTGACATTGGAGCTGTAGACTGGGATGCTACCAAGGACGTACCAGGCTTCAAAAAATTTGACGGCCAAGTCGCTCATAAAGTAGCTATTATTCCTTTCGCAACTGTAGTTAACAAAAACGTAGGCGTAACGAATCTGACTACAAAAGATCTGCAAGGGATCTTCTCCGGCAAAATCAAAAACTGGAAAGACGTAGGCGGCAAAGATGCAGAAATCATCGTTGTAAACCGTACTTTCGGATCAGGAACTCGCGTTAACTTCCAAGACAAGGCGCTCGATGGCACCGACTTTATGACTAAAGGCGACAACTACAAAGAAGTCAAAACAAGCGGCGACATGAAGACAACAATTGAAACGACGCCTAATGCGATCGGTTATATGGACCTTGCCTATGTAACAGACAAAATGACTGCACTTAAAATTAACGACATCGCGCCAACTGAGGCTAACGTCATTAACGGCAAATATAAAGTTTGGGGCTACGGCTACTTTATGACTAAGGGCGAGCCTACTGGAGCAACAAAGGAATTCATCGAATATATTCAAAGCACGAAGTTCCAAAACGGATCGTTGAAAAAGCTGAAATTTATTCCAATCTCAGCAATTAAATAGTTTCGATTCCAAGGAGCGGTCGGCTTGCGCAAAGGAGCGCTTAAGCCGGCCGTTCTTTACTTCTAATCGCAGGGATATCCTTAATCTTATCCTGTTCATATTTCAAAACGGATCGAGCTTCGCTGCCATAGGGCCAACGACAGCCGATTCCACTAAGAGGAGCCTATTATATATGTTGGAATCCACTCAGGTTGGTCCGCAGCCGCGACGCTCTGCTGAGCTAGGCACAGCTATTCTGTCAGGCAGCAGCAAGCCGTTTGACCGGAGATCTCGCTTATTTTTCACAAATCGTCTTTTCCGTTACGTCTGCATCGCCGCTGCCGGTTTTGTTTGCCTTATCCTCTTGCTGATTCTGCTCTTAATGTTCCGCACCGGTGTTCTGACATTCAATAACATTTCAATGACAGAATTTTTCTTTTCCACGGAGTGGAATCCCGAGAATGAACAATACGGTGCGCTCACTTTCATCTTCGGCACCTTTGCTCTTACGGCGTTAACGCTATTAATCTGCGTGCCTGTATCCTTAATCATTGCTGTATTTCTTTCCGTCTTCGTACCGTCATGGCTCAAAAACATGCTACGTCCGGTTCTGGATCTGCTCGTCGGTATCCCTTCCGTCGTCTACGGCTACCTCGGTTTAACCGTGCTTATTCCTATCATTCGAAATGTTACCGGCAGCGGAATGGGCGATGGGCTGCTCGCAGCAGCGCTAGTTCTGACCATTATGGTACTGCCTACTGTAAGCCGTATAAGTGATGATGCTATCAGTGCTGTTCCAGCCAAATTCAGCGATGCTTCATACGCGCTGGGCGCGACAAGATTTCAAACGGTGTGGAGAGTACAGCTTCCATCTGCCAAAAGCGGTATTATGTATGCAGTAATACTTGGTATGGCTCGTGCGGTCGGGGAGACGATGGCCGTCGTTATGGTAATCGGCAATACGCCGCAACTGGCAGACAGCCTGCTCAAACCAACCTCCGTGCTTACGAGCAACATCGTCATGCAAATTTCCAACGTTCCTTTTGACTCCACTTGGAACTACGCTCTTTATATGATGGGCTTCCTGCTGCTCGTTATTTCTCTAGTTATGATCGTTGCCATTCGATGGCTTCAAAGAAAGGGTGCACAAGCATGAAGCAAGCTCTCCCTACTGCCTCCATGGACAATCCATTTAGCAGCAAGCACGGCCTTAATCGACTAAAAGACCGGCTGTTCACCGGCGTTGTTTGGTCGCTTGGCATCCTTATCATTGTATTTATATTCGGTCTGCTTTATCTCATTTTGCAGGATGGGCTGCCTAAGCTGACTTGGGATTTCCTATTCGGCTTGCCAAGTGAAATTGAAGAAGGCGGCGGCATCGGTCCCACCCTGCTCAATTCCTTTTATATTTTGTTTATTTCCTTGATTATTTCGATCCCGCTCGGAATGGCAGCAGGCATTTATTTGGCTGAATTCGCCCCTGACAATAAGCTGATCGGCTTCGTTCGCATTTGTGTAGAAGGACTCGCTTCCGTGCCGTCCATCATCTTCGGATTATTCGGAATCGCTTTGTTTGTCGAATATTTTGAAATTGGCTTAACCATTCTTGGAGGAGCGGTCAGTCTTGCCTTCCTCAATCTTCCAGTCCTTACTCGTGTAACCGAAGAGTCAATCCGTGCGGTTCCTAAGGAGCTTAAGAGTGCCTCCTTCGCACTTGGCGGCACTCACCTGCAGACGATTACACGCGCGCTTATTCCTGCTGCACTTAACGGCATCATAACAGGCATCTGCCTTGTGGCTGGTCGTGCGTTCGGGGAAAGTGCAGTCATCATCCTAACCGCAGGCGTGACAACCTCAGGCGAAATGTGGGATTTCAGCCTCTTCTCGCCTGGTGCAACGCTTGCCGTTCACCTCTGGTACGTTCAATCCGAGGCTATTGTTGGCGATGCGCAGGAGATTGCCCAGAAAGCAGCTGCCGTTCTCGTATTCGTCGTGCTGATCATTAATTTAGTGTTCCGTATCCCACTATGGCTAAATTCCCGCCGTACCAAGCGATAATAGAATCACTTTACGATTCTAAACCGAGGGAGGCTCTCAAGCTTGAGAGCCTCCTTCGTCATTCCATACTTCGACGAATGAATGACATAATCTTTTCGTCCAATTCAAATTAACCTATGTTATAATCACCTAATATATAATTTTGAGGATTCTGCATTTTACTATTACTTATTGGTATGGAGAGGCACGCAATATGACATTAAAAAGAAGATTTATCGTATTATCGCTACTGTTATTGGTCGGCACTATCGTTCTCAGCTACTTTGTCGTGCAAAGGTATCATTCAAAAATTCCTGTTTTAAATCGAATGTTTAGCAGCGAGACAAACAGCACAAACACTGTCGTCTTCCCTTACGAGGGATTGCAGCCTGAATCCAATGATCCAAACGGGATCTATTATGAGAATCGTGTCATCGTATTGATGTATCACGATCTTGATCCAGATCCGATTGAAGTAAGCACGCTGTCCGTCGCTAATTTCGAGAAACAATTAGAACTAATGAGAGATAATAACTTTCACTGGATTACGATGAGCCAATACAGGGATTTTATATTGCATTCCGCTCCTGTCCCAGTGAACGCTGTTCTTCTTACATTCGACGATGGCTATGAATCGCTGTACAAATATGCATATCCCATTCTACAGAAGTACCAAGCACCTGCATCCAGCTTCCTTATTGTCAATTCGATCGACAATCCGAAGCACTATGGGATGAAGAAAGTATCATGGGAACAAGTCCAGCTGATGCAAAAAAATGGAATTGAGTTTTTCAGCCATACCTACGATTCACATACCTATCTCCCGGCTGATGAATCTAATGAAAAGCAAGTAGCCATGCTCGCTGATAAAATTTATTTGAAAGATCAGAAACGACAGGAAACAGAGCAAGAATATGTGCAGCGCGTGACGAAGGACTTAAGTGAAGCTAATGATCTGCTGCACGAGAAGCTCGGTATACAGAATAATGTGCTCGCCTTTCCTTTCGGCGGCTTCTCAAAGTCGCTGCTTAAAGTGTGCAAGGACCTGGGCATAGATATAACGCTGACCGTGAAGGCCGGTATTAACAAGCCTGGACAATATAATGGCTTCCGCGTAAACGCGGGCGGCATGACTAATGATCCGGTACTGCAGCTATCCCTCATGAAGCACGGCAAAAAACTGCTTGGCGGCATTCATTTTGATGACACTGCCAAAGCCCGCCATTACACACTAAGCTCATTCGTTGTGCTTGTGGTGATCGGTGCTGTATGGCTATGGACAGCGATCAGATTGATTGCTGCGAGAAGACGCCAATTGAGAGCGTGAAACACGAAAAAACAGGCATCTTTCGCACGAGTTAATCGCGCAGAAGATGCCTGTTTTATGCTGCCGTCTTAACCAGCAGTTCTTTCTATTAACGCTAGTCAGATCATCCTACCCCTTAACCGAGCCTGCTGTTAAACCCCGAATGAAGCTTTTGGAACCAATTGCGAACAAAAGAAGCACTGGAATTGTACCTAGTGTTAAGCCTAATATTTGAGCAGCCAAGTCCGTACGATACGCGTCTCCCAGCGCGGTAATTCCAAGCGGTATCGTATAAAGCTCCGGTTTGTTAATAATAATGAGCGGAAGCAAGTAATTATTCCATGACCATAAGAAGACAAGAAGTGAGAGCGTCGTAATGGCAGGATAAATGAAAGCCACCACAATGCGGAAAAATACGCCTACATCTGAACAGCCGTCCATTCGCGCACTCTCCAGCACTTCCATAGGAACAGCGCTTTTGATAAACTGCGTCATCCAGTACACGCCGAATGCATTAGCAACCCAAGGCATGATGAGCGGAAGCAATGTACCTGACAAGGTGAGATAGCGCATCTCTATGACATAGGCAACCAGACCAAGCTGTCCAGGTATCATCATCGTAAGCAGCACTGCTGCGAATATTTTGTTCTTGTATTTAAAATGATGCTTAGCGAAAGCAAAGCCTGCGAATGCGCTGACGAATACCGATAGCACCGTACTTGCCAGCGATACGATCAAGCTGTTCAAATAAACTAGATCGAAACGGCTTGCCGCCACCGTTTTGAAATTTTCGAGCAAGTACGTACCTGGCACTAAAACTATTTTTGTAAAAAGGTCTTCGTTCTGATACGTTCCCATAATCAGCATAATATAGAAAGGCAGCAGCGCGAATACAGAAAGAATAGCAATCGCGGTAGTTGAAAAGACCGTGCGCAAGGAGGGGCTCATTCCGGTTCCCCCCTATAAAATCTTGCGCCAATAAAGGAGAAGCACGCAATGATTAGACATAATCCATAAGCAATAGCTGCACCAAGGCCATAACGAGTCATGCTTCCGTACGCAGTATCATACATATTCCAAACCGTCGTTAAACAGCATCTATCCGGTCCACCGATAACAGCCGCACTCGAACCCATGCCAGCCCCTCCGAGCAGCAGCATCGGTTCCTCCAGCAGTTGAAACCCTCCGATAATGCCGGTGATTACAATGAAAATAGTAACTGGCTTCAGAAGCGGAAGCGTAATCGAGATAAACGTACGCATACCCGATGCTCCATCCACCTGTGCAGCTTCATTCAAATCCTTTGGTATATTGGCAAGACCAGCCAAATAAAAAATCATCGTATATCCAAAGCCCTTCCAAAACAGCATTACAATAATAACCATTCTTGCATACAGAGGATCACCCAGCCAATAGATCCCCTCGTCGATCAATCCCAAATGAAGTAAAATTTTATTAACAAATCCCGACTGCCAGTCAAACAGCAAGTTGAACATCAATCCTACAGCGACCGGTGTTACAATATAGGGAAGAAAATTGACTAATTGAAAAAAGCCCTTCCACTTAACCCAGCGGCTGTAAAGCAGCGAGGCGATTATTAATCCAAAAATAATTTGAAGCGGCAGCGTAAATGATACAAACAGCAGCGTATTGCCGACTGATTTAAAGAAATAAGAATCGGGATTGAATAGAAATTTATAGTTGTCAAATCCGACGAATGTTTTTTCGCTGATCCCGTTCCAGCTCGTCAAGCTGACGTATAATGAAAAGATCATTGGGATCAGGCCGAATGCCAAATAAAACAGCATGTACGGCGAAAGGAAAAAGTAAGGCACCCATCTTCTTTTTACGGCATCCATCGTTCACACTCCCAACTATTAAACATGCTGTGAAAGGAAAAGCGGCCAAGGGAAAGGCCGCTTTCTCTCATGCTGCAACTCGTGAATTACAAATTACTCCCAAACAATGCTCGGAGCTTTCGCTTTCAATTCTTTTTGAATCTTATCCAACGCCTGATCTACGCCGAATGAATTGTCTTTGGCTAACGTTTGAATGACTATATTCATAGCGTCGTCCAGAACTAAATCATTAATATTTTCCGGCATATCCGTTGTTGACTCTGAAATATTGACGAAAAATTTATGACCGATATCTTGAGTTCCGAAGTTCCGCCATGTCCATTTCGTGAAGGAAGCGTCCTCGTAAGCTTTTTTGAAGTGCGTGAACACGCCATCGGTTTTCTGCGCTTCTGCGCCTTCCTGCGACATTGAAACAAATTCGATCCATTTCCATGCGAGCTCACCGTTTTTGGCGCCTTTCGGTATACCATGAGAGGAGCCCCCTCTAATAAAGCCGCCATTAGGAGGCACCATTAGTGCCCAGCGGTCATCCTTCTTGTCGTTTGGCCCGATTACATATTGCGGCATCCATACCGGACAAATCGCAAATATGTATTTATCTCCTCCGAATGCGGCGTTCCAAGCAGGCGTCCATTGATCAAGCTTATCTATAATTCCTGAATCACGGAATTTGACTAGCGTAGTTACCGTTTTAGTAAGCATCGGCACATTCAGCTTTTCTCCGTCAAAATACGGCTCAGTCCGTTGGCCCTTCAGCGTTTGATTCACGTCCCCAAGGCTTGGGAACATTCTCACTTTACCGCCGCTTTGCTGCAGAACCTCTTTCCCTTTCTCGATAAATACATCCCAGTCCGTAAACATAGCTTCCATTTCCTCAGGATTATCGGTTCCGAAATATTGTTTAGCAAGTGGTTTAATATAAGCAATTCCGGCAACGCTCATATCATCTGGAATAGAGATCATATGACCGTCTTTGGAGAAGCTTGCTGAGTCATAATCGAACAGAATCGATTTGTCTGCATGGTAGGGTCCATCTTCAAGATTTTCGAGAATATCCATATCAAATATTTTCGCTTTCTGCCCGCTCTCGATTCTTACGACATCCGGAAGCTCGCCTCCCGACGCGATGGTCGTTTGCAGTTTTTTGGAAATATCCTCTGCCGCAACATTAACGCGCTTAAGCTTAATATTCGGATACTTGGCGTTAAATGCAGCTAGTGCGGTATCATGCTCCGGCTCCCATGTCCATAAAACAAATTCCCCCTTATAATCCTCGTTTCCTTTGATCGTTTGATCGGCTTTCGTATCATCTACAGCCCCTTTATTGTTCTTTCCAGTGTCAACCGTTTTATTGCTTGAGTTGCCTCCTCCGCATGCTGCGAGCAAGCCTAAAAGCATCATAATAGTAATCAGCAGGCTGAGCCTCTTGGCCCCTTGTGATATAAGCATGAATTTATTCTCTCCTTTGTCGATCGAATAATGATTACGCTTTCAATATACACGTCCGCAAATGTAAGCGTAAACATAATAATCCTACACTTTTGGTCGTTATTCTACACTAGCACTTGCTTCGAGGGTACACATGCATGTACGTTATAATTAATCAAACATAAACTTCTTCCGGAGGTAGGGGCTATGAAAGTCATATTGGTTGATGACGAACGAATCGCCTTGGAGCATATACGAAATCTTCTGTCCTGGGAAGAGCATGGATTTGAAGTTGCAGCAACAGCCTCAAACGGTAGAAGCGCTTTGCGGCTATGCGAGGAGCTTCGTCCACAAATTATGATCGTAGATATCCGTATGCCTGTAATGGATGGCCTCGAATTGATTCGGAACGTTTCCGAGCGCAAATTCGGCGTGAAATTTATTGTTATGAGTGCTTATGAGGACTTTGATTATGCCAGACAGGCCATATCGGTGGGCAATGTTTCCAGTTATTTAATCAAACATGAGGTCGACCGCATGAAGCTGCTCCTTGAGCTTAATAAAGCTAGAGAAGCATGGGAATCGGATGAGAAGCAGAGACGGGCAGGGCGCTCCGAGCAGCTTATGAAATTCGTTACAGGATTAGAAATGGCGACCATCCAAATGGAGAATCAAGCAAAACCGCCCTTCGCCATGCTGCTTATTCATGGGGATTTCCCCTTTTCGGCTGCACCTGCCATCAGCGGATGGATGGAGAGCAGCCAACCGATTCACTGGACCACAGAGGAGATTAATATATGCTCGGAACAGCCTTCTTGGCAGCTGCTTGGCGAGTTTGCGCTTAACCGAAACCAATTCATCGTTTTATTTACCCAAAAAGATAAATCGGCAGCCCTCCAGCGTGAATCTTTCCGAGAGCTTGCTGCTGCCATTCATACTCATCTCCAAGGGCGCTGCCGTCAGAGCTACTCCATATTTTTCTCCTTTCAAAACCAAGCTGCTTCATCGCTTCCCCATGCCTTGCGAAGTATGGAAGCTGCAGCTCGTCATGCCGTCTTCTGCGGAAAGAGCAGGCTGCTGTGCACAGATGAGCTTCTTATCGCCGATCAGGACAACATAAACCTATTGCCTGTTCGAAGCATACATCTCGAAGAGCTAATAGGCGTCATGAATCAGAATGATTCGGAAGGCATTGCAAGCGCCGTCAACAAGCAATTCCAATCTATCTGCCATCCACATTGGAACTTGGCGGCCCTGTATGAACTCATCCATGCTTTATCCGGGCTAGTAAATAAACGTCTTACAGGTGCAGGGCATACGGAATTAGATCCGCTTAACAGCCAAGAGGAAGCCCTCTATCATATCGATCAAATCAAGAATAGATTCATCAAGATTCTTCAGAAGCTATGCTCTGGCAAAAACGAATATGAACCGATCTCCAACAAGCTGCTAAAGGCGCTCCGGTATATTCATGCACACTACCATACGGAAATAAATATAGAAGACGTATCTCGAGCAACAGGAATCAGCGCCTCTTATTTGCATCAATTATTTAAGCGTGAATTAGAGCGTACATTTCTCGATTATTTAACGGAGCATCGAATTATTCAGGCCAAGCGTATTTTGATTCAAGAGGACGCCAAGATGACCGAGGTTTGCGCTAGAGTCGGTTATCGTTCACCGCAGCATTTCAGTCAGGTTTTCAAAAAAACGACAGGTATGCTCCCACATCAATACCGCCAAGGAGGCACTCTATTATGAGGAGCCTCCGTACTGTCATCTTGCTGCGGATCATCATCGTTGCCCTCATCAGCTTCGTGCTGTCCGCAGCATTCACCTATTATTATTACCGGACCATTTTGATTCCGCAAATGATTCATGAGGATGAAACGAAGCTTAACCAAACCGTCAGACAGCTCGAATATATGTCGGACGATATCGCTAAATTTTCATTTTCCCTTATCATTTCAAATCAGCTGCAATCCTTCTATAAAAGTTACGATCAGCTTGATACCTTCGATCAATTCGCCATGGTCCAAGACACATTATACTATCTGGATGATAATAAAGGACTGCGCAAGGAAGTTGTCAGCTTTGCTCTTATTTTGCCCAATGACCGTGTCTTCTGGAGCGAAGCAAGAAATGACAGCTATTTCAGCGAGCATTTGAAAGAAGACTGGTATCAAAACTTTGTTCGTTCAGGGCAGCAGCATGCTTTCACGGAACCGCATGACATGATTATGATCAGCAACTCCGTCATAGAAGGCAAAAGCATTAGTTTTATCGTAAATGTGATGGATATCGAACAGCCGGGACACACGATTGGAGAGCTCATTTTAAACTTGGATTACGACAGCTTTAAATCATTGCTTGATTTCGGCAGTGAAGATTTCGAAGGTTTGCTTTGGATGAACGATGCGGGATATGTCTTATATGAGAAGGAGAATCCTTCAGCAGATACGTCCTTCAGCTCTTCACTTCTTCTAACTGCTTCTGAGAAGAATCAGGAAGGTATCTTCCCCATTTCTGGAGGATATATGCTCATTGATCGTTTCGAGACGAATCATTGGAAGCTCGCCACCTTTATTTCCCAGGCTTCCTTAATGAATAGAGGAAAAATCATCATTTACCTACTCGGCTTTTTCTCTTTGACCAGCACTTCTTTAATCCTTCTCCTCATGATGCCTGCTATCTTCCGCATTACACGGCCTATTATGCGCTTATACCATGCCATGAATGCTGTCTCAAGCGGAAATCTTCAAACGTCTGTTCATATTCAAACCGGAGATGAACTGGAGAAGCTGGGTCAAGGCTTTAACCGCATGACCAATCAGCTCAAGCTGCAGTTAGAGGAATCTATTCGACACGAGAAGGATAAACGGGAGCTCGAGCTCGAGCTTCTACTGTCTAAATTAAATCCTCACTTTGTATACAATACATTGAACGCTGTTATCTATATGGCACAGAAGCAGGGAAATGATGATATTGTTCGAATGGTTGGTTCGTTTATTCGTATTTTGCAGGATGCTGTCAAAATGGAGGGTACACAATCCCTCATTCCGCTCCGTGAAGAAATCGGCTTGCTGCGCGATTATATTGCCATTCAGTCATACCGATATATTGATATGTTCGAGGTTAGGTGGGATATCGAGGAAGATGCCTACGACTGCCTAGTTCCACGCAATCTTATCCAGCCTTTTATTGAAAATGCTATTTTTCATGGGATTTGCCCCAAAGAAGCAAACGGTATTATTCATATTTCTGCTGCTGTCTCAAGAATGAATCTGACTATTCAAATTGAAGATGACGGCGTAGGCATTGAACCCCATCTGCTGCCGGCCATTTGGGATAAAGGAAGCGATATGAAAAACTCCGGTCTTCGGCACATCGGCCTATCCCATACTAAGAAAAGAGTAGAGCATTTATTTGGCAAGCAGGCATCGCTGCGGATTGAGAGTCAGGTGGATCAAGGGACTGTAGTATCGGTGGAATTGCCAAGGTTAAAGGGTGATAGCTTTTCTCAATAAGTTATCTTGAATATCTCTATAAGCCTTGCTCGAAGGGGTAGGAGTAGCTTGAATAACGGAAACAAAATTTTCATGGGGGATTACATTTATCTCCTGTCCCCCAAATCCTCGGCACCCATATCCTTCTTCAGCAATCCACCAAAGATACCCATATCCTTCCTTATTGCTTGCAGAGGAATCTATCGAACCTGCAGAATACGAAGGGGTGACCGCTTGTTTCACATAATCAGCAGAAATGATTTGTTTCCCTTTGTAAGATCCATTTGAAAGAAATAGCTGACCGATCTTGGCCAGATCTCTTGCGGATAAATCAGATTCTTCTTCGCCCCTCATGACACTATAGGAAAAGCCGCATGGGCTTTGAGGCCATATCCCGCTAACAATTTCTAAAGGTTCATACACATACTTTCGGGTAATATCATAGGCACTCCCCCCGTATGCCCTGCCAATTACGGCAGATAGCAGCATGACATCCCATTCCTTGTATTGATTATTCGTACCCGGAACGCTATTCATATCAATATCTGCTATGTGAGAGATCCAGTCGCGGGTTCTCATCATTTGTGTAACCATCGGACAATGATAATGCACCCCGCTATCCCAGTAAATCCCAGATGTCATGCTAAGCAAATGACGTATGGTAATCAGCTTGTGATAGGGGTGTATATTCAATGTGAATTCTCTTAAATAATTGCCGATAGGCTCATCCAAGCTGCTAATTATTCCTTTATCCAGACATATCCCCGTTGCAATAGCGAGAATGCTTTTCCATATGGATTTAATCGAATTTCTGCTATTCTCATTAAACTTATTGTAATATTTCTCAAAAACAATCTTCTCGTTTTTTACAACTAATATGCTGTTAACAAGACGATATCTCTTCTGTTTGAGATAATCATCCATCTGATTGAGAACATAGCTGTCCATCCCTTCATCCTCAGGAGTCGAATGCTGCCATACATAGCTCATCCCTTCACCTTCCTCAAATATTTCCCGATCATTGATTTATGGTTGGATATTAACTCTATTGGCGTGCCTTGCGCGATCACAAAACCTCCATCGCTTCCTCCGCCTGGACCCATTTCAATCATGTAATCGCAGTTGGCCAGTACAGCCGGATCGTGTTCAGTAACGATGATGGTATTTCCTGCATCAACGAGCTGCTGCATGAGTTCAATTAACCGTTCTGTATCGCTAAAAGAAAGACCAGTGGTTGGCTCATCAAGAATGTAAACATTGTCCCGCCCTTTTTCCTTGGAGAGCTCCTTAGCCAATTTGATTCGTTGGGCTTCTCCGCCTGATATGGTTGGTGTTTTTTGTCCAAGCGTGATGTAGCCCATTCCAACACGTTCAAGTGTTTTTAAAGTATTTAATATAAGTTTATCGTATGCCTGAGATTGTTCTTGTCCAAAAAAAACAGCTGCCTCACTTACGCTCATAGCCATAATTTCTTTAATATTTTTCCCTTCAAGCGTAATGCTGAGTGCTTCCTCGATAAAGCCTGTCCCGCCGCATTCCTCGCATTCCATATCCATGAAATTATTAAATCCAAGATAATAATGCTTAAAGCCCTCGCCTTTGCAATTCCGACAGCCGCCTTCGGAATTAACTGTGAATAACCCCGCTGAATAACCGCTTTCTTGCGCTTCGGGAGTTCTGGCGAACATCCCTCGGAGGCGATCAGTAATTCCAGTATAGGTAGCCGGACAAGAAGTTTTACTTCTGCCGATTGGCTTCTGATCGACAACAATGCATTTTTTAATGAACTCCGTACCGAGTACCCTTACATCATCAGCCATAGTTAGCACATCAGTATCATTCTCGTGTACAAATTTGTTTTTCAGCAATTGCTTCAGCTTGGGGACGAGCGTATCATGAATAAGACTCGACTTGCCGCTTCCGGAAACACCCGCGATGCCAACTATAAGTCCAAGCGGTATGGAAACAGTGACATCCTGTAAATTATGCAGATTCGCGTGCTCGATTGTGAGCCATTTTTCCGGGTCAATCGGCTTATAATGATTTTTGGCGCTTAATGTTTTTACCCCAGTAAGATAAGGTGCAGTCCTAGAGGCTGTACAGAAGAGGAATTGTTGATAGCTGCCTTGGAATATTCGCTCGCCTCCATAACGTCCGGCATCAGGCCCAATGTCTATAATATAATCTGCAGCCCGCATGAAATTTTCATCATGCTCGACAGCTACGACGGTATTTCCTCGCTTGACGAGGTTCTGTATGATTTGAATCAGCATTTCTTTCTCTGATTCATGAAGACCGATTGTAGGCTCGTCAAAAATAAAAATAATAGAATCCATTTCGGCAATAATAAAAGAGGCGAGGAAAAGACGTTGAATTTCTCCGCCCGAAAGGGTAGGAACTCCCCTAGATAAAGAAAGATGATGCAATCCGACGTCTACCATACAACGGAGCTTGACAAGCATTTCATCCACTAAATGTTTACCTAACACCGTATTCCTCAGACTTTGCAGAAACATCATGAGCTCGTCTAAATACATTTTTTCGAGCTCTGAGATCGTTTTGCCCCCGAAGGTCGTGTGAAGAGCCTGTTCGCCAAGACCTGATCCATGGCATTTCGGGCATATGACTGCTTCTGCCCTAATTCCCCATAAAATAATTTCTTTATCCACCGAATTATGTCTAGCGTTTTTGTGAGTTGCATGTTTCTGCATTTCATTGAAGAACACAACGGCACCTACAAAGCCTGTTTTCCGGCAGCCGTATTTGAACAACAGCAGCTGTTCGTCCGACAATGAGCCAATCTTAAGATTTACATCTATTTTGTATAATTCACAAAATTTATTGAAATTCCCCCGATGGTGCCTATGCTTCATCAAAAAGCCATCAAATATGTTTTTGATCGGCATATCCGGTTGAATGATCGCCTCTTCGTCAATTCTATGATACCGTCCGCTCCCGAGACATTTCACACACATTCCCTTAGGAGAGTTCTTCTGAAAAAATTCCATGGACAGCGGTAAACCATCATCATACGCAGCATCGCGCTTACCGTAAGTTGCAAATAAGATCGCTAGTAAATTCCCAACTTTCGAGCGTGTTCCTACTGTGCTTCTCGGATTCGACTGACGAATAATACGCTGTTCGACCGCCACTGTCGGAGATAGCCCAGTAATGCTTTCGAAATGGGATTCTGATTCAACCATAAATTGAGTACCTGAGAATAGCAGGTAACGACGCTTGCCTTCTTCAAATAGAGTATCGAAAGCAAGGCTTGATTTGCCGCTTCCCGACACGCCTGTAATGACTGTCAGCTTGTTTCGCGGGATACGTACATCGATCTCCTTTAAATTATGTATACGCGCACCTTTGATTTCAATAAACTCATTCATGGTATCCTCCCTCTTATCACTTCCAGAATCATTTGATAATGCGTAATATATTTTTGATTCGCTCGCTCTTGTTTTTCTTACTCCTATAAATTTATCGTACATATGTTCCGTTGTAAACTTTTTCCTTTAGTTAATATGAGCTAGTTGCATTAACATTTAGCACCTAACAAGACTGCTCTATTATTGTTCAATCTTCACGCATACCCTTTTAGCTCATTTAGATGGAGTTGGTGACTTTAATCACGCGGTCTTCCCCCAATTCGTTCGAGAATTGGTGAATTAGATGGAGATGTACAAGTACGAGCGAATTATGAGATACAACAAAAAAAATAGCTGGAGGATTTCCAGCTACTTTTTTTCCTTCAATATGTTTACTTCTACCATTTCCGACATTTTGTCAACTAACGAAAAAAAGCTCTGCAGATTAATCTGCAGAGCTTTTAACGAACCCATTATTCCGTTGCTATTTACCGCCTGTAAACGAAATTCCTTTAATAAAGAATCGGTTAAAGAACGCGTAGATCAGCAGCGCTGGGAGCGTGAATACCATAGAGGCGGCCATAATATAATTCCAATGGCTGATATACTGTCCTTTAAAGGTATTAAGCCCTAGCGTCAGCGTGAACATCGATTTGTCCGACATAAACATGAGCGGCTTGAGAAATTCATTCCATGCACCCATAAATACGAATATCGTCTGGGCTGCCAGCGCTGGCACAGCCAGCGGCAAGGCAATGCGGAAGAATACGCCGAAGCGATTGAGGCCATCCATCGCGGCCGCCTCCTCCAGCTCCTTCGGAAAGCTCAGGAAAAATTGTCGCATCATAAAGATGAATGTCGCATTCGCCATCATTGGCAGCGTCAATGCCGCATACGTGTTCAGCAAGTCGAGCTGCTTCATGATCAGGTAAGCAGGCACGATAGTTAGTTGGCCCGGAATCATCTGTACCGCAAGAATAAGAATAAACATTACTTTACTGCCGGTAAATTCAATGCGCGCAAGCGCATAGCCCGCCATAGAGTTGAATAAAGTATTGCACACCGTCGCCACTACCGCAATCAATGCGCTGTTATACATCCATCTTAGGAAAAGCGGCTCTTTAACAAAGATGTCATAATAGTTTTGAAAGGTGAATTGTTTCGGAATAAAGTTGATGCCACCTGATACAATCTCGCTTAACGGCTTAAACGAAGAGGACAGCGCCCATAGAAAGGGAGCGACCGTAATACAGCCGTACGCGAATAACAGGAAGTAAAGAATCGCCTTTCCCCATTTGGTTTGTTGAAATACCACCTAATCGCCCTCCTAGTTCAGCTTCTCTTCGGCGAACAGCATGCGCTGAATCAGCGTTACGATCATAATAACCGCAGCAAGCATGACAGCAAGCGCAGAAGCGTAGCCGAAATCGAGATTTTTGAAAGCATATTGATAAATAAGCAGTGCTACCGTCAATGTTGAGTTGTTCGGACCACCTGAGCCTGCCGAGAAAATATAGGACTGATCGAACAATTGAAAAGTACCTATGATTCCCATTACAACGGCGAAGAAAGTTGCAGGCTTAATTAATGGGAGCGTGATAGAAATAAATCTTCTCCAAGCTCCTGCCCCGTCCAGCATCGCTGATTCGTAAAGCGAGTCCGGAATATCTTGCAGCGCAGCCAAGAATACAACCATAAAGAATGGAGCGGTAGACCATATATTCATAAGCATGATCGCCTTCATAGCGACCGCAGGATCTCCAAGCCAGTTATAGCCATGCAAACCGATAAATTCAAGCACTCGGTTAAGTAGACCGTTTGAATTGTATATCCACATAAAAATAAGCGACAACACTGCCGATGAGGTTACAGTCGGCATAAAGAATACGATTCGAAAGAAGTTTTTAAATCGAAGCTTAGCATTCAAAATAACTGCCAGTAAAATGGCAAAAGCCGTTTGTAACGGCACTACAAACAATGCGAAAGATGCTGTGTTCTTCAGTGCAATCCAGGCACGCTCGTCGGCGGCCATCCGAGTAAAGTTTTTAAATCCTACCCATTTATAGCTGACTTCACCAAGCAAATTAACCTTATGTCCCGAAAGATAAAGAGAATAGAATACAGGCAAGAACAAGAACGTTCCAAGCACTAGAATCGTAGGCAGCAGGAACATATAGCCCGTTGCATTATTTCTCAGCTTCTTCTTCCATGAAGAGGCTTGGGTCATACATCATCTTCTCCTTTCGTATCATAATCAAAGAATGAAGGAGGGAGCCATCATGGTTCTCCCCCCTTCAATCCGATTACTTCGCTGCTGCGATTTCTTTATTGGCAGTATCTTCAGCTTTCTTCATAGCGTCTTCCAACTTCGAATTGCCCATAAATGTATCTACGAATTGATTATTAAAGTTGCTCATAACAGTAGGAAGTGTGGAACCTGCTTGCCAAGGCGTTGCATAAGAAGCTCCCGCCACAATCGCACTGCGCAGTTCATCCTTGTCATAGCCTAGCTCTTGTGCAACCGACTTACGAGTAGGAAGCGCGAAGCCTTTGCTTGTCCAAGTCTTCATCCCTTCCTTGCCTGTCAAGAAAGAGATCAATTGCCATGCTGCTTCTTTTTGCTTCGATTCCTTATTCATTACATAAGCAACCGTGAATGCCATTGTACCTTTTGTACCGTTTACAGTAGGAAGCTCTGCTGTGCCGTACTCTAGATCCTTGTAGTTGGACTCCAAGAATGGAATCGCCCAGTTTCCTTCGAATACGATAGAAGCTTTACCTTGTCCGAACATTTCTCCGCCCCAGCCAGCGCCAACTTCTTTCGGCTCGCCGGATGATTTATCTACACTGTGCATATTAGTTACAAGCTCAAGTCCTTTAAGTGCTTCTGGCGATGCGAAAGTTGCATTGCCCTCAGCATCGGACACTTTGCCTCCGAATGCTTGAATCATGAACATTTGACGTGCAAGCTCAGGCGCTACGCCGAAGCCGTAACGAACTGTTTTGTTGCCTTCTTTTTTAGTCAGCTTGATTGCATCAGCTTGCAGCTCTTCCCAAGTTGTCGGAGGAGTCGTGATTCCTGCTTCAGCGAAATCCTTCTTGTTGTAGAACATTGCAAGCGTTGAGAAATCCTTAGGGAAGCCGTAAGATACGCCTTCTTGTTTAAAAGCGTCAACCATAGGCTGCTCAAAGTCTGCAACATCAAATTCTGGTGTCACATAACCGTCTAGCGGCTCAAGTACATTTTTATCAATTAGGCCAGGTGCTTCGAATGCGTCCAAGTAGAAAACGTCAGGACCTTCTCCGCCAATTAGTCTTGTTTTGATAACATCCATGTATTGATCGGCAATAACTTCGTATTTAACCTTCACATTCGGATATTTCGTTTCAAATTCCTTCAGCGTTTGGTTTAACAAATCTTGCTCTTCTGGACTTGCTCCCCAGCCCGCAAGCGTAACGGTAACATTCTCAGCCGTTGGCTCTTTTGCTGGCTCTTGATTTGTGCCACTGTTCGCAGTCCCTGTGTTTGTGTTCCCTTCATTCTTTCCGCAAGCGGATAGCATAAGAACAACAGCTAGCATTAAAGATAAAAGAACGACCCCTGATTTCTTCATCATACATACAACCTCCTAATTAGTGTGAATCTTGTATATATTAAAATAGTGCGTGAAACCTTAAGATATCAGCAGCTCGTAACCCGTCTGATTAGACATTATTTCCACCTCTGGCCCATTTACTCCACGAGTAACGCGCAGGCTGAGAGTGCCGCTGCCAATCTGAAGCTGCTCTACTTTAAGCTCATTCATTCCATGAAGAAGGGATGGCTTAATAGTAATTTGTCGATTTAAGGCATCCGGCTGAAGGCCAAGCAGCGCTTGCACAAATGTAAGCGGTGTTCCAGCAGCCCATGCCTGCGGAGAGCAAGCAACCGGATAAGGAACTGGTGCGCCGAGCGTATCATCATAACCACAGAACAGTTCAGGCAGCCTGTTATATTCAAACTTGTCGGCAGCATCTAGAAGTCCTTGCATCACAGTGATCGCTTCCTCGGAGAACCCGCCATTGCTAAGGCCGATCAAGCAAATGGAATTGTCATGCGGCCATACACTGCCATCATGATAGCTCATTGGGTTGTATCCCGCTGCACCCATGCTCATCGTTCGAATGCCGTAGCCACCAAATAGATCTGGAGCAACAAGGCGCTTTGCAACAGCTTGTGCCCGTTCAGGAGAAGCGATTCCGGACATTAGAATATGTCCTGCATTCGAAGTAACTGAGTCTACACGTTTCTTGTCCTTATCCAAAGCAATCGCGTAGAACTGCTCATCTTCCATCCAGAAGTCGCGTTCAAAGCGAGCTTGAAGCTCTTTAGCGTCTTGCTCCATAACACCCGCTTGCTCTTCATGGCCTAAGCTTCTGAATATAGGTGCAAGTCTGGTAAGCGCCTGATAGACATAGCCTTGAACCTCTACGAGTGCGATAGGCGCTTCCGCATAGTCGCCGTTACGGTGAACAACTGAATCCGCGGAATCCTTCCAACCCTGATTCGCAATACCTTTGGATGACTTCTGATAGTATTCCACGAAGGAATCTTCATCACAGTCGCCGAATTGCTTAATCCAAGCAAGCGCTGCATTTAGATGCGGCATTAATTCGCTTACAAGCGCAGCATCGCCAGTCCAGTGATAGTATTCAGCGGTAAGCAGCAAGAATAGCGGTGTCGCATCAATTGTTCCGTAATAAGGTGTAAATGGAACTTGATTCGTACCAGCCAATTCGCCATACCGAATTTCATGCATGATCTTACCCGGTTGTTCGTCGCGCCACTCATCCTCATTCTGGCCTTGATAAGCTGCCAAAGTAAGAAGTGTTCCCTTCGCGATTGCTGGATTCAACGAAAGCATTTGCAGAGCAGCGATCAGGCTATCGCGGCCGAAAGGCACGGAGAACCATGGCAGACCGGCAACAGGAAATGCTCCGTAGCCAAGATCGGTCAGCAGCACTCGTAAATCTTGAACACCTCGGTGGTACAGCTTATCAAACAGCGGCACATCACTTTGGATAGAAGTAGATGAAGAATTCCAATCCTGGTAAGATGCTCTAAGCTTGCTCATAGCATCATTAGGCTCATGCTGAAGCGGCTCGTTGCCATCTATAATTGGAGCGATAAAGAAAGCGATCTCAACGCTCTCCCCATGATTCAGACCCACATCGAAGTGAAGTTCGCCTGACTCGCCGATTCGGCTTTCTTTGGTATTCCATTTGATCTTAGTCTCGCGCTTCACGTTATCGGCTCCGAGATAGCTGATCACTTTCTCACCAGGCACAACTCGCTCGCCTGTCTTGCTACCAAGATCTCCATATTGGAAACCGCGTACGACGAACATATCAGCGAAATCGGCATCCATTAATACGGAAAAGTCGAATGCAACCGCTTTAGGGTAATAGCTGGTCAGCTTAAATGTTTCGTACAATGCACCCTCAAAAATAAAGCGTGTACGTTCAATTTCAACTGACTCACGCCACAAAATCAACTCGCCATTCTCTTCCATATGCGGATTAGTGAGACGAATGGTGGAGATGTAATTCTCGTCGGCAGCAGATGACAGTAATATAGGTTTCTGATCGTTGATTCGGATCTCCATCCTGCTTAGGAACCGCGTGTCTTTCGTATAGAGACCTTGTCCTGACACATCACCTTCAGGGATGTCTCCGTTCCTATCTGTCATGAGGAACAAATCGTTTTCTTTGATGACTCGATAATCCAAGCTTTTCCCTCATTTCTTTTTTATAGCATTCTTTAGTTACATGCTTTCTATCAAACTTTCTATCCGAAACGTTTCGGAAAAAGGATAAAAAAATATGTGAACTTGCTGTAAGAACGGTTGGTCTAACTATCCAAAACGTTTCGGATAAGTTATAATCGAATTATAAATCATGATGAAAGCATTTACAAGTACGAATTTAAATTTATTTTTGAAAATCAAAAATGACATATTTCCTAACATTCCGGAGGTATCCTATGGTCACCATTAAAGATATTGCTAAAGCCGCGAGTGTGTCCGTCACCACGGTATCTCGTGCTTTGAATGGCTATGATGACGTTAATGAAGGCACTCGTCTCAAAATAAAAACAATAGCTGATGAACTTGGCTACAGCCCTAACATGGCCGCAAGGTCGCTTATCTCGAAGAAGACAAAGACGTTAGGTCTCCTTCTCTCCAACATTACAAGAGACAGCTCTAAAGACAATATCGCTTACGAAGTGCTCTGCGGAATTAATGATCGTTCAGGGGAATTGGATTACGATCTTGTGCTGTTCAGCACGACACCTCAGAAGCAAAGAGTGAAATCATACAAAACGTTATGCCAGGAACGCGGCGTGGACGGCGTCATCATTATGGGGATCAGATTGGATGATCCTTATTTGAAAGAAATCGTATCCTCCGATATTCCTTGCGTGCTCATTGACATAACGCTGGAGGGGCCTTACGTCGGATACGTGACATCGGACAATACAGATGGCGCTCTCGCTGCAGTTCATTATTTACTAGAGTCTGGACACCGTCATATCGCGATGATTAACGGTCATGCCCAAGCGGATGTCAGCTTATTGCGATTAGAAGGCTATCGTCAAGCGCTTGAGAGCTATGGCATCCCATTCGACGAATCGCTTGTTCTGGATGGATTCTTCTCAGAGCAGAAAGGAAAAGAAGCAGCTTGCCAAATATTGTCCAACCGGCCCGAAGTGACTGCTTTATTCTGCGCAAGTGACCTCATGGCGCTTGGAGCAATGCAAGGCGTAAAGAATATGGGTAAAAAAGTACCCGAGGATATTTCCATTATCGGCTTCGACAACATTGATCTGACCGCTTATTGCACACCGGCGCTGACTACAGTCCATCAGCATAAGTACGAGCTCGGCTCCCAAGCGGCTCAAATCCTCATTGAAATGTTAGAGGGAAAAGATACTACTCATCATGTCATGCTTGCGACCGAGCTCATACATAGAGAGAGCGTTCGCAGCATTTAATCACTGTTTTTCAAAAGAACAAAGGAGTCTGCTCTCAACAGGCTTCTTTTTATTTTCTTATCATTCTATCTTCCACTTTAATTCAGTCAATTTCGATTGCAAGAACGCAATATTCTGCTTGGCATACCAATCCGGATCGGATTGACGAGAGTGGAAACCAATTTTCACTCCATTGTGTTGGAGATTCCATTTGGATATCGGTTGCAACCAAATACTACTGATATTCACACGTTTATATACGATGAGGTTGCTTCGAGATTAACTAACTGCAATAGCTACATCTATTTCTTAAATAGGTTTCAGTTATTTGCTTTTAACTGTAATTGCTACTGCTAATTTTGTTCTTTTTTTGAAAAGTGCAGGTTTTTGAAGGGATTAACGTGAGCTTATACAGTTAAATGGACTTTATAGACCCCTGCTCGCTCCATTAGCTGTAGCTTTTACAGTAAGACATCTCATTACCTCTCCCCTTCTAATTCTTGCAATGACCTCCTCATCGTTTCACCAGAGTAATATTCCGGCAGTTTCAAAAATAAATACCTGTTCAACATTCGATTAACGCCATCAACCTTCGGGTCATTGTAATCATGCAAATTTCGCTCAAGCTCATATAATGATCAATTTCAATCCTCCTAAAGGCTCTAGAAAACGCATTTATTTGTTCCTAAATCGCACCACAAAAGCTAGCACTTATATGCATAGTGAATAAAAAAGGTTCCCCCTAAAGTGGGTTAAACTCACTTTAGGGGGAACCTTCACTAAATAAAATCAGACTATATTAATTCAGACTTTTGAAGCAGTCTTTGAACAATTGCTGCAACTTCTGCTCTGGTGATATTTTCTTTGGGAGCAATCAATGCACTGCTCCTGCCAGATACAATACCTGCTTGCAGACAATCGGCAATACTATCCCTTGCCCAAAGGGAAATCTTTTTGTAATCGTTGAAAGGGCTTAGCACTTCTGATGCATCCTTCGCTGCAAGCTTCGCTGCAAGCTCCGTAATCTTCATAGCTTTTGCGATAATAGCCATCGCCTGCTCACGTGTAATCTTATCATTAGGCCGGAATGTACCATCGGTAAATCCGTTAATAAGGTTATACGAGTATGCAGTCTGAATTACAGATGCATACCAATCCGAACTCTTAACGTCCGAGAAAGGCAATTCTCCATTTTCCAATTTCAATCCTAATCCGCGAACGATAATAGCAGCAAATTCTGCTCGTGTTATATCTTCATTAGGATTGAATAGGTCATTTCCAATACCATTGATGACCATGCGCGAACCCATATCATTTACTGCCTCTTTCGACCAGTGCTTGGCTACATCTTTGAATTCAAGCGGATGCCACACAATAGAATACGTGCTGTTCGTCAGACTGTTCACTACCGCATAATATTTACCGTCGATAGTGATCACCTTAGTTGGCACATGGCGAACAGATCCATCTGACTCGACCACAACTCCTGTTGTAATTTTATTTGGGTCTACACCATCCGGTAAGGCAATCGTACGGCCCACATAAGCATCAAATTTGGAAACGTCTATAACCGTCGTTCCGGAAATAGCCTTCACTGTAAAATCAAGCGGCGGTATAACAATACTAAATTCACCTTTAACCGCTGCATTCTCAACGATTTTCACGGTGCTGTTTACTGGAACTGCGACTTCGATTTCAATTTTAATATCTTGTAGGAGTACATTTTTGCCAAGCAGATCACTTATTGCTTTAATATTAATTTGCTCTGCCGGAAGCGTATAAGTTGCTCTTTCCGTCTTAATCTCTAATACAGCTAGCTTGTCTTCCATGTTTTTAATCATTTGACCATTCAATTCAGCTACTACAGCATCAGACTTCAAATTCACTGGAACAGTGACTACCGCATGCAATCCTTCCGCGGATAGTTTCTCATCCAGTTTCTTCTGATCAATTGTAATCGTCGTAACGGTCTGACCATTCACAATTTCAGTTGAAGCAGTCCCAGCCTTCTCAACTTTACCATTTACAAGAACATCCACACCCGATGATTTAGGTGGTTCCGGAGTTACTGGAGGTAAAGTAGGATTCGGTACAGACGGTGTCACTGCTTGAGATGCCGAAGATGAGCTGCTAATTCCTGAAGCATTAATAGCTTTTACAATAAATGTGTAACTTGTTCCATTGGTTAAGCCTGTATAAATAAACGGACTTGAGTTTCCTGTTAATTTAATATTCCCAGGTGAAGCTATTATCTCATAGCCCGTAATTGGGTTGTCTCCGCTTTCTGTCGGGACAGTAAAGGTAATCGTTGCCTGTCCATTTCCAGCCACTGCTGTAACATTCATTGGGGCTGAAGGCGGATTAGGCATAAATGCTAAGGTCGTTTCTGCTCCCGCTGGCGTGCCAGTCGCAGTATCTGCTGCAACACGGACAAGTACCGTGTGCGAGCCTGCCAAGTTTGGCGCATTTGTTCCGTCATACTTCACATAGCTGCCGCCATCTACCTTGAACTCCATTGTCGAATCTAGTCCAACAATTGTGTTCGCAGCATCGTTAGCCGTTACATCTGGCGCCCCTGGCGCTGGCGGATTTGGCGTGAATGTCAACGTCGTTTCTGCTCCCGCTGGTGTTCCGGTTGCATCATCCGCTGCTACACGGACAAGTACCGTATGCGAGCCTGCCAAGTTTGGCGCATTTGTTCCGTCATACTTCACATAACTGCCACCATCTACCTTGAACTCCATTGTGGAATTTAGTCCAATAATCATGTTTGCTGCATCGTTAGCTGTTACGCTTGGCGCTGTTGGTGCTGGCGGATTCGGCGTAAACGTCAACGTCGTTTCTGCTCCCGCTGGTGTTCCGGTTTCATCATCTGCTGCTACACGGACAAGTACCGTGTGTGAGCCTGCCAAGTTTGGCGCATTTGTTCCGTCATACTTCACATAGCTGCCACCATCTACCTTGAACTCCATTGTGGAATTTAGTCCAATAATCATGTTTGCTGCATCGTTAGCTGTTACGCTTGGCGCTGCTGGTGCTGGAGGATTCGGCGTGAACGTCAACGTCGTTTCTGCTCCCGCTGGTGTTCCGGTTGCATCATCTGCTGCTACACGGATAAGTAACGTATGCGAGCCTGCCAAGTTTGGCGCATTTGTTCCGTCATACTTCACGTAGCTACCGCCGTCTACTTTGAACTCCATCGTCGAATCTAGTCCAACAATTGTGTTCGCTGCATCGTTAGCCGATACGTTTGGCGCTGCTGGTGCTGGCGGATTCGGCGTGAACGTCAGCGTCTTTTCTGCTCCCGCTGGTGTTCCGGTTGCATCATCTGCAGTTACACGTACAAGTACCGTGTGAGATCCTGCCAGGTTTGGCGCATTCGTTCCGTCATACTTCACGTAGCTGCCGCCATCTACCTTGAACTCCATCGTCGAATCTAGTCCAACAATCGTGTTAGCAGCATCGTTAGCTGTTACACTTGGCGCTGCTGGCGCTGGCGGATTTGGTGTGAATGTCAGCGTCTTTTCTAAGCCTGCTGGTGTTCCGGTTGTTTCATCTGCTGCAACACGGACAAGTACAGTATGAGAGCCTGCCAAGTTTGGCGCATTTGTTCCGTCATACTTCACGTAGCTTCCGCCATCTACCTTGAACTCCATCGTCGAATCTAGTCCAACAATTGTGTTCGCTGCATCGTTAGCTGTTACACTTGGCGCTGCTGGCGCTGGCGGATTTGGTGTGAATGTCAGCGTCGTTTCTGCTCCTGCTGGTGTTTCGGTAGCATCATCTGCTGCAACACGGACAAGTACAGTATGAGAGCCTGCCAAGTTTGGCGCATTTGTTCCATCATACTTCACATAGCTGCCGCCATCTACCTTGAACTCCATCGTCGAATTTAGTCCAACAATTGTGTTCGCTGCATCGTTAGCCGATACGCTTGGCGCTGCTGGCGCTGGAGGATTTGGTGTGAATGTCAGCGTCGTTTCTGCTCCTGCTGGCGTTCCGGTTGTTTCATCCGCTGCTACACGGACAAGTACCGTGTGCGATCCGGATAAATCCGGCATATTTAACCCGTTATATTTCACATAGCTGCCGCCATCTACTTTGAACTCCATCGTCGAGTTTAATCCAACAATCTTGTTCGCTGCATCGTTAGCCGATACGCTTGGCGCTGCTGGCGCTGGAGGATTTGGCGTGAATGTCAGCGTCATTTCTGCTCCCGCTGGTGTTCCAGTTGCATCATCTGCTGCTACACGGACAAGTACCGTGTGAGATCCTGCCAGGTTTGGCGCATTCGTTCCGTCATACTTCACGTAACTGCCGCCATCTACCTTGAACTCCATCGTCGAATCTAGTCCAACAATCGTGTTAGCAGCATCGTTAGCTGTTACACTTGGCGCTGCTGGCGCTGGCGGATTTGGTGTGAATGTCAGCGTCGTTACTACTCCTGCTGGTGTTCCGGTAGCATCATCTGCTGCAACACGGACAAGTACAGTATGAGAGCCTGCCAAGTTTGGAGCATTTGTTCCGTCATACTTCACATAACCGCCACCATCTACCTTGAACTCCATCGTCGAATTTAGTCCAACAATTGTGTTCGCTGCATCGTTAGCCGTTACGTCTGGCGCTGCTGGCGCTGGCGGATTTGGTGTGAACGTCAGCGTCGTTTCCAAGCCTGCTGGTGTTCCCGTTGCATCATCCGCTGCTACACGAACTAGCACCGTGTGCGTACCGGATAAATCCGGCATATTTAACCCGTTATATTTCACATAGCTGCCGCCATCTACCTTGAACTCCATTGTCGAATCTAGTCCAACAATTGTGTTCGCAGCATCGTTAGCCGTTACATCTGGCGCCCCTGGCGCTGGCGGATTTGGCGTGAATGTCAACGTCGTTTCTGCTCCCGCTGGTGTTCCGGTTGCATCATCTGCTGCTACACGGACAAGTACCGTATGCGAGCCTGCCAAGTTTGGCGCATTTGTTCCGTCATACTTCACGTAGCTTCCGTTGTCTACTTTGAACTCCATCGTCGAATCTAGTCCAACAATTGTGTTCGCTGCATCGTTAGCCGATACGTTTGGCGCTGCTGGTGCTGGCGGATTCGGCGTGAACGTCAACGTCGTTTCTGCTCCCGCTGGTGTTCCGGTTGCATCATCTGCTGCTACACGGACAAGTACCGTATGCGAGCCTGCCAAGTTTGGCGCATTTGTTCCGTCATATTTCACATAGCTGCCGCCATCTACTTTGAACTCCATTGTCGAGTCTAGTCCAACAATCTTGTTCGCTGCATCGTTAGCTGTTA
>NZ_KZ614144.1:1054670-1054932 GCF_002884445.1 Paenibacillus castaneae | reverse complement strand
GTCAACGTCGTTTCTGCTCCCGCTGGTGTTCCGGTTGCATCATCTGCTGCTACACGGATAAGTAACGTATGCGAGCCTGCCAAGTTTGGCGCATTTGTTCCGTCATACTTCACGTAGCTACCGCCGTCTACTTTGAACTCCATCGTCGAATCTAGTCCAACAATTGTGTTCGCTGCATCGTTAGCCGATACGTTTGGCGCTGCTGGTGCTGGCGGATTCGGCGTGAACGTCAGCGTCTTTTCTGCTCCCGCTGGTGTTCCGG
>NZ_KZ614144.1:165271-1053657 GCF_002884445.1 Paenibacillus castaneae | reverse complement strand
CCGCCGTCTACTTTGAACTCCATCGTCGAATCTAGTCCAACAATTGTGTTCGCTGCATCGTTAGCCGATACGTTTGGCGCTGCTGGTGCTGGCGGATTCGGCGTGAACGTCAACGTCGTTTCTGCTCCCGCTGGTGTTCCGGTTGCATCATCTGCAGCTACACGTACAAGTACCGTGTGTGAGCCTGCCAAGTTTGGCGCATTTGTTCCGTCATACTTCACATAACTGCCTCCGTCTACTTTGAACTCCATCGTCGAATCTAGTCCAACAATTGTGTTCGCTGCATCGTTAGCCGTTACATCTGGCGCCCCTGGCGCTGGCGGATTTGGCGTGAATGTCAGCGTCGTTTCCAAGCCTGCTGGTGTTCCAGCTGCATCATCCGCTGCCACACGCACTAGCACCGTATGCGCTCCTGATAAATCCGGCGCATTCGTTCCGTCATATTTCACATAGCTTCCGCCGTCTACTTTAAACTCCATCGTCGAATCCAATCCAACAATGAGGTTTGCAATATCGTTAGCTGATACGTTTGGCGCTAATGGTACCGTAGATGCCGTAACAATTACCTCAACAGTTGCTGTATAATTTCCTGTGTTTAAATAGCCTGTAGGAATTGCTCCTAGCACCGCTGTAAAGGTGTAGCTTCCTGCTGCACTCGGATTGTACGCATCCGTATCCACCCAACTGCTGACAGGTACGGTTACCGTATTATTATTTGCTTTTACCGTTGTTGGCAGTGCCGCTTTTACAGCTGCAGCATCACCATGTAGAGCTGATCCAGCCGTTCCTGCATGGATGTCGGCAAGCAGATCAAAGGATGCTATCTCTATATCGTCTAATGTGTTTCCACTCGCAGCGACGCTTCCTGGCCCGGTTATGCTAAAATCGACAGATCCGGTTACACCAGCTGAATATGTTGTGATAACAAAGACATAGACGTTTCCAGCGTCTAAATGAACATTCGAAATTTTGGATAACCAGTTGCCATCTATTTCTGTACCGCTTGGACCCAAAAATAGAATATCCTCATTGACAGCCAATACATTGACTAGCGGATGAGTAGGATCGAAGGGATTTTTGTATAGCCATACTTGTGTATCGCTTTTATTACCCGTTAGCAACCCCGTAGCTGAATCAATCGTTATCGTATAACTTCCCGTAACTGCCGGAGTTAAATTCACGGTTACATAATTGTAGCTTCCCGAGTTTGCTCTCGTATTCGCTGCAAGAATATCGTTTGTAAACCAAGTTGCCGACCAATCTGCATTGGTTTGCGTATGATCCCCTGGAGTAAACGGTCTAGTATAATGTAGGTCATTTGTTACATTGGCTGAATAATTTGAGGTTACATTGCTGATAATCTTCGTATAATGCGCTGTATACGTAATCGGGGCAGTCACTGTCGTTGCGGCAACTTGAACATTGCTCAACAACGTTAGTCCTCCATCCGAACTCCAGCCTGTGAACGTATACTCATTATCTGGTGTTACAGTCGGAACAGCTGCTGGATGCCCGCCTACAACAACCGTTTCACTCGTTGCGCTGATCGTTCCGTGCGCTCCTGCATCATAGGTTACAGCAACACTGATCTGCGGTACCGTAATCCCATGAAGCACAAGATTGCCTGTCTTTCCATTGTACATACCAAATCCACTGTTATATCCTTTGAAATAGTTCGTTGGATTCGTAGCATCGTTATCTATTAGCTTCCAGTTTTCGATAACCGTACCGTCATTTTGATAATGTTTGTCCTCTGCATATCTATTGACACCATCATCAAAATTAAGGCTAACAGCAACAAAGCCGCCATTACTCAGGCTGAATATAGACGGTGCTAAAGTACCGTACAGCAATCCGCTCGTAATATCATTTCCTGTTGCAGTTCCATCGCTTTGAAAAAAGCTGACTCGCCAGCCTGTAGTCGTATTGTACAAAACAGCATAGTTATTATTGTTTAGGCTGATGACTTGATTTTGAGCCGAACCTGTTTTCGAATTGCTTGAAAGCTTGAAATGATTATTCCCATTAACCGTTTTCTGAGTACCGTCGTTTTGATATACAACACCATAATAATAATTACTGTTATATGTGTTATATACAACCATGAATGTACCATCACGATTTGCAGCTATGGCATGGGTATATGTCGAATCGTAGGAAGCAAGAGCTTCTCTCGTTCCTGTTTTATCGATAGATTGAGGTAAAGTTACGGAGTTTCCTGAAGCATCAAAAATTCGCATGTAGTATTCATCGCCCGCATGCTGCCAAATAAAAGCGATGTTGCCGTTAGAGAGCTCAGCAGCATTCGTATAACAATTATAATTAGCAGTTTGGGTACTGATATTCGTTATACCTTTCACTACTTTGCCATTCGCATCCAATATAATAAACTGAAACATACTATTCGTATTGTTATCACACCCGTTAGAGCTACCCTCCCAGGTAATAATCGTTTTCCCCTGGCCCATAGGATATGCTTTAACAGTCATAACTTCTCTTGTTCCCATTATTGAACTAATATTTTTCTCGAATACCATGTTCCCTGAGTGGTCTAACACTTTATAGGAGTATATTGTGCCATTTTTGGACAGCACGCCGCTGTCTCCATTGGATAAAGAAACAATACTTCTTGATAATTCACCAGAGGGTGTGAGTGCTTTGAATTTCACGGCCGTATTAAGATCAAATAGCCCGCTCGCTGCAAATGCTATATTCTTATACTGTAGTATAGGCATACAGTATAAACATAAGATCATAAAGCATAACATGATTGCCGTTCTTTTGTTTCTTGCTTTTCCTTTTGCCAAATGCTTCATCCCCTTTTAATAAAAAGCCTATTCATCCTTTTCGCTTACTAACTGGAACTTGCTATTTCCCTCGACCACTCCCTATCAAAAATAAAGTGTAAAATTTTCCTGAGATAATTCGACAATATCTCATCAATTTCCTTCTTATTCGACAATAAAATTGCAAAAAAATAGAACTTTTCTTCATTATCCAGCCAAAATAAGAAGGACTATAGCCCTTCTTAGCAATTCTAATACATAAGTATCAACAAAAAATCAAAATGAATAGACTTAACGAGAGTGAGCAGCTACTTTCAATGTATGATGATCGGAACTTATCCCGGATAATCCGTAACCACTCCATCAACCCCAAGCTTCTTCACCCGCTCCCATTCCTGGTCCGTTTGAATCGTCCACGCCATCACTTTTCGGTTGCGAGCATGAATCTTCCTTATGATCTCCTCGTCAAGCAGATTGTGTGGGTAGTTAATATACGTCACATAAGAAGTGAGCACGTCCAATGTTTCATCTGATAAAGGATGCTGATCCTCCTGAATAAGGGCAACGATAGGTATATTCGGCAGCAGGGTGTGAATGCGGTGCGTAGATTCGAAGCTGTAGGACTGAATAATGAGACCTGTGCTGTTCTTGAATTCCTCGATACTCCGTAATCCGCCTGCTTCCCCGAAGCTTGTATGATCTTGCTGCAGCTCGTACTGCCGCACGATTTCAGCTACTTTCTCTTCAATTCCTGGATAATTCGGTGAATCCTTAATTTCAACAAGCATGCCCATTTTTCCAACAAATCGGTCCATCACTTCTTGAAAGGATAATAGGGTTTCTTCCTTAGCATCGGAGCCGGAGACAGAACCAGAGCCGCTGCTCGCGTCCATTTCTTGAAGCTCCTCCAATGTATAGCTGTCTACATTTCCCTTATAATTCGTCGTTCTGTCTACTGTATCGTCGTGGATGACGACAAGCTTTCCGTCCTTGCTCATCTGGATATCGAATTCGATAAATTCGGCTCCAAGACGCTCAGCCTCCTCGAAGGCTGCCATCGTATTCTCGGGAGCATGGCCTGAAGCCCCGCGATGCGCAATGATGATTAGCCCATCAGAGGAACTGCGGTTAGATGCCGTCACCATGATGGCGGAAACGCAAAGCAGTAGCAATAGCAATCCTACACTGCGCCAAATGAAGTTTCTTTCTCGTCCGTACATGATTCCACCCCCGTTTCACTACTTTAAACACGCGGAGCGGAGCACGAAACAAAAAAAAAGGAATGACCTCTAACGAGAGGCCATTCCTTCTTCATTGCCGCAGCTAATATTTATTTACCCTCATATTCCTTAGTCGCAGTATCCAGCATGGATTCCCAAGTTGTGAAATCCGTTTCCCTAGCCACATGACGATCGAAGAGTTCGTCAGGAATGTCCTGAATATCTTCTCTTGTCTGTACTTGGAAGTTGCCCTTCTCCAGAAACGCACCAAAGCTTTGCAAGCTGGAATGCTTGCTCATGAACGATTCATTAAACAATTTCTCTAATGAAATATGGTCTGGATCCTCTTGAATCGATTTCTGTCCTTGCAGTTCTTTCAATAAGTCGTCAAATGACATTGGCTTTTGCTTTCTCAGACGATCACCCCTAGGTTTATTTATTTCATTATTGCTTAGCAATTAAACGTAATCTTAGCTTATTAGCAGCGGATCAGAATGTTCCGTTACGATGGGAATCGATTTTTTGATCTTTTTCTCAATATCCTTCAAATACGGAATTTCTTCCGTCTCACAGAAGGAGATTGCAATTCCGCTTAGCCCTGCTCTACCGGTTCTTCCAATGCGATGAACGTAGGTTTCTGGGATATTAGGAAGGTTGAAGTTGATCACATGCGAGAGCTCGTCAATATCGATTCCCCTGGCTGCGATATCCGTTGCAACCAGCACCCTTGTTGCACCGCTCTTGAAATTATTCAGTGCATTTTGGCGTGCATTTTGAGATTTATTGCCATGAATGGCCTGAGCGGAAATATTCACTTTGGTCAATCCGCGCACGACACGATCTGCTCCATGCTTGGTACGGGTAAATACAAGTGCCGACACAATGGATGGATCCCGCAAAAGATCATTCAATAAGCTTTGCTTATTTGCTTTTTCTACATAATATAGTGATTGCTTTATTCTGTCCACTGTAGAAGATGCAGGTGTAATTTCCACTTTCACTGGATTAACAAGCAGCGCTTTGACGAGCTTGGATATTTCCGGCGGCATTGTAGCAGAGAAAAATAGTGTTTGTTTTTTGCCGGGCATTTTGGCAATGAGCTTCTTCACATCGCGGATAAAGCCCATATCCAGCATTCTGTCTGCTTCATCAAGCACAAGTATTTGTACATGTTGTAAATCAACAAGCTTCTGATTCATTAGATCAATCAGTCTGCCCGGAGTAGCAATAATAATATCTGCGCCTTGCTCAAGGGAACGCTCTTGTCCCTTCTGGGAAACGCCGCCCACGATAGCCAAGCTGCGCAATTGCGTAAATTGACTGTAAGCTTGTATGTTATCAGAAATCTGGAGAGCCAGCTCTCTGGTTGGTGTTAATATCAAGGAACGAATGCGGCGCACCTTCTGGGGGCTGCTTTGCTGTTCACTCAATAGTTGAACAATCGGCACGGCAAACGCGGCAGTCTTTCCTGTTCCGGTTTGAGCACATCCGAATAAATCTCTACCGGCCAGTACAGCTGGAATCGCCTGTTCCTGTATGGGTGTCGGCGCCGTATAGTTCTCTTTGCTAAGCGCTTTTAGAATCGCTGGTTTAATGTTTAAATCGTTAAAATTCATTTTGTCTCCTTCATGTTCAAAACTGCATTTCCTAATTGACCACGCATGCTGCGAATGCTCCTAATTAAAGGTCATCCACACGGTATTCCCAAGCACCTCAAAGCCTTGCTTATACCAAAAGTTTTTTGATTTTTCCAATGAATAAACATACATCTTTTTATTCGGGTATTTCGCTTTGAGCCAATTAATAAAAAATGCGCCGTAGCCCTTGCCTTCGAAATCCTTTAATACATCGAGTACTTCTATAAAAATAAAATCTTTTTTGTTCTTAATATCGATATAGAAGTCAGTTTCCAAATATTTCTCATCCGCGCTGAAATAATCCTTTTCCGCCTTCTGGATTAACTGCTTCCCATTGCCATATTCCCATACAACGCCGTACCCGACCATCGTATCCTCGGCTTCAATGATATAAATCTCTTCCGGTAACTCCGATTTCTCCTTGCTGCTCAATTCCCCTGCATGATAACCGGATGTTAATTCACTTAGCTCGGTCTGCATTTCTTGATCAAGTGGTTTAGCAATAATAGCAGGCATTCTAGTTCTCCTTTTGCTTTTTATAGCATGTATCGACTCCAAATAAAAAGAAGCAGGGCGTACTTTCGTTCCCTGCTTCTGATATTGATTGTGATCGGTCAATTGTCCTATGTCATCTTACCACAAATGATCGCAGTCAACTAGTTGTTTTCTCAGTCCGCTATTCAATATATATCCGCTTAGATGGGTCTATGGTCAAATTTTACCCCCTATGAAATGGAAATATACCCCTTCCCTTCTCACACTGTTCGACTCATGATTATAGAAGCTACACAATACCTTTACATTTATCGTAGGGGAGGTGCTGGTTAATAGAGGCTTTTACTTCCAGACCGATCATACCATCACGATCTAACATCGACACCCAGACATTTGCATGAATTGGAATGCGGACCTGTTCGAAAATAATAATAGAGGTGATAAGGTGGATTTATTTGTTCGGAAGAAAGATTTGAAAATTTATATTGTGTTTCTAAGCTTTATTCTCATGCTCAGCCCTCTCTTTCATGCTTCTTTGTCCTATGCCGCAGACAATGCCGCACCTGAACAAGCAGACCCGTCTGCTAATGTTGGAGCTACAAACTTGCATGTAGTGGATGTGACTCATAATACGGTCTCATTGGAATGGAATCCCGCTCCAGGCATCAACCATTATTGGATTTGGGATGAGAATAATAAATATATTACTTGGGCGAATGATGGGGCACAAACCGTTGGCGGTTTATCGCCAACAACCACTTATACCTTTTATGTAGGTCCAGACGGTATCCAATACGACAAACTTACACCTGAGCAAAAAAGTAACCTGGTCACTTTCACTACGACAGAAGATCTGAGCCAGTACGAGGAACCTCCATTAACCCCTCCGCAAAATTTAAAAGTAACAACCGTTACAGATAACAGCATCAGCTTCGGCTGGACAGAAAGTCCCGGTGCAGACGGCTATGACTTCTACGTAAATGATAAATGGAAAGCTGGCGTTTGGGACGGTTCCAATACGATCACTTATGCCATTTCTGAAGAGCAAGCCGCAGCAGGTTCGATCAATTTCAAAGTTGGAGCACAAAATTCCAAGAGCAAGCAGGTATCTGCGGACAGCAATGTTGTTTCGATCACTTGGGGACAACTGGCTGCTCCAAGAGATGTCCAGGTCGTGACGGCGAATCGGACAACTGCTGCGCTCGGCTGGGCCCCTACTCCAGGCGCCACCAGCTATGCGATTTATCGAGATGGTGAACAGATTGGCTCCAGCGATTCGAACCGATATGAAGCAACAGGCCTGAAGGAAGGCCAATCCTATTCCTTTGCTATCATCGCCAAAAACAATCGATGGGTATCCGCTAAGAGCAGCGGCATTACCGTTGTGCCAGGCAGTGATTATAACATCGTCACCTACTACAGCTCATGGTCTGCTTCTGAGACCGGACGCCGTTTCAAACCAACAGATATCGATGTTTCACAAGTGACTCATATTAATTACGCTTTCTCTGATCTATGCTGGAAAAAGTACGGAACAGGCCCAGCAGCTTGTACGAACGAGAAAATCCCTCTGCAATCGGGTTATGTTTATGACGGCGAAATGGTCATTGGCGATCCAGAATTCGATTTAAGTAATTTCAGTGCTTTTGCAACAATCAAACAAAATAATCCACACTTACAGCTGATGATTTCGGTTGGCGGGTGGTCATGGTCCAAAAACTTCTCGAATATGGCGGCTACTGAAGAAACTCGCCGGATGTTCGCTAATTCCGTCGTTAAATTCCTTCGCGAATATAAGCTGGATGGAATAGACATCGATTGGGAGTATCCGGTAGAGGGTGGGGAAACCTATAACGTACATCGTCCAGAGGATAAGGAGAATTTCACCCTTGCGATGAGAACCGTACGTGAAGCTTTAGATGCAGCAGGCTCCGAGGACGGCAAATATTATTTGCTGACGATCGCTTCCGGTCAGGGAGATAATTTTGTCGTCAATGCAGACCTTGCTCATTCCTCCAGCTACTTGGATTTCATCAACATTATGACCTATGACTACAGCGGAAGCTGGGAGCTGCTCGCTCACCATAATGCGCCGCTTTACGCGGATAAGAATCATCCAAGAGACACTGCGCCTCGCAACAATGCAAGCGGCGGAGCGATCGGCCATTTGAATGGCGGAGTGCCTGCCCATAAGCTTGTGCTAGGTATTCCGTTCTACGGCAAAGGCTGGAGCGGCTGTCCTGCTAATGGTGAATACGAGACCTGTACCGATATTCCAGCGGGGAGCTGGGAGAAGGGTATTTTCGATTACTCTGATCTGGAAGATAACTTTGTAAACAAAAATGGTTATGTCCGCTACTGGAATGAAGCATCGAAAGCTGCTTATTTGTACAACAGCGATAACCAAACCTTTATTACCTACAATGACCAGACCTCTATGATGTACAACGCTTCATTCGTCAAATCCATGGATCTAGCTGGTGTGATGAGCTGGGATATTAGCGGCGACCGCAACCGAACACTATCCACCCAATTGGCTCAGGATTTGCCGTTTAACGGCTCCGTGAATCCATCCGCTCAATCCGCGCCTTCCAATCTCGTGCTTGGTTCTCGGAGCGAGAATACGCTGCAGATGCAGTGGGACGCAGCTGCAGGGGCGACGGGGTATGAAGTATATGTGAATAATCAATACGCAGGCTATACGAACGAAACGAATTTTACAGCAAGCTCCCTTACATCCAATACGGATTACAAGATTCATGTGCTGGCCATCGTGAAGGACAAAGAGCAAGTGCTGAAAGTATCCGCTGCAAGTCAGGTATTAATTGCGGCTACCACTTCCTCCTCGGGACCATCATCTCCAGGTGGAATAACACCGCAATCGCCAACCAAGGAGAAGGATGAGCTTGATACAAGCATTGCGAAAGACGGAGGCAAATGGACATTCACCGTACAAACGGACGCTGCAATAAAGACCATTGAAGCTTCTAATTCCGCTGCATTTATTATTATAGCGGGCAATGATGCGAAGCAAGTTGACATCCTCGTGTCTAAAGCAGTCATGGAAGCAATTGCGAAAAAAGGAGAGCAAGCGGTATTAACCGTTGACTGGAATGGTATATCCTATATGATCCCGATTCACACCATTCCTCTTTCTGCAGACATAAAAATCTCGATTGCAGCACCTGCCTCAAGCATTATTGACCAGATCAATGGGTCAGCGCAAGCTAATGAATTGAAAGTACTTGCCCCGCCGCTCGACTTTAAGGTTGAACAGCTCACTTCTGACAAAACTTATGTGGAAGTTACGAATTGGGGTCAAGGGATGCTTAGCCGTATGTTCACCTTAAGCGCTAATGACATCAACCTAAACCGGGCAACCGGCGTTGTGTATGTGCCTGAATCCAATGAATTCCGTTCGGTTCCTACTCGTTTCACTACCAACGCAGACGGAACGGTAACAGCGGAATTGATAAGAAAGGGCAACAGTATCTACACTATTGTTGAGACTAGCTTCAATTTCAAGGATGCGACCATCGAATGGGCTAGGAAAGATATAGAGCGGGCAGCTGCGAAGCTGATTATATCTGGGGAGTCGGCAGACCGGTTTGGAGCAAACAGTACGATCACGCGCGCCGAATTTATTTCCATGATCGTCAAGGGACTTGGCATTGTGCCAGACAATGTGAGCAATCCGTTCAAGGATGTGGATGTAAAATCCAAGTTCGCAGGAGATATTGCAGCAGCGAAGAAGCTGGGACTAATCAATGGAACGACCGAAAATACATTCAATCCGAACGGCTTAATCACCCGACAGGACATATCCGTCATCTTAGCTAACGCAATGAAGTATGCAGGCAAGACGAATCATGCAGATATCGCAGTTCTTGATCGATTCAAGGATCGCGCTAAGATTTCATCTTATGCGCAAGCATCGGTTGCTTTCATGACAGAACAGCAAATTATGCTGGGCGTTTCACCTACTTTATTAGACCCTCTGTCTAAGGTGACTAAGGCACAAGCCGCGGTTATGGTGATGCGGATGCTAGATGTATTGAAGCTGACCTAGTTATTTCTTGCTGGAATACGAAAAGGACAGAGCAGACTATAACATCTGCTCTGTCCTTCTGTCATCTTATAAGCTTAGTTTTCCGAGACAAGCGTAAATCGTTTATTGATATGATGCGGGTTCTCAATCTCATCCACTACAGCGATAGCAAAGTCTGCATAGCTGAGATAGCTTTGCCCTTTGCTGTTTACAAGCAGATTATCTTCGCCCTTCTGATAAGTACCCGTTCTTTTGCCTTCTGGGTCGAAAAATGCAGATGGGCTGATGAACGTCCACTTAATACCAGAAGCATTCTGCAAGTCTTCGAAATTTTTGCCTTGGTTTTGAGCAGTAGCCAAGTACTCTTTCGGAAAATCAGGCGTATCCATAACACGCAACGTTTTCGCTTCATCGACGTATAAACTGCCTGCTCCGCCAACTACAATCAGCCGGGTATCGGGAGTACCTTTAATCGTCTCGATTAAACCTTTTCCTGCTTCAACATGTTGTTGCTCTGTGCCTGGAGCGGCACCGAACGCATTCACTACGACATCGAATGGAGATAAATCAACGGAGGTTAATTCAAAAATATCCTTTTCCAAAATTTTTGCATCTAGATCTGTCATTTTTGAAGCATTTCTAACAATAGCCGTTACTTCATGACCTCTGCTTAAAGCTTCTTTCATAATCAGATTTCCCGCTTTTCCTGTAGCACCAATAATTCCAATTTTCATTTGGACTTCCTCCTAAAATTTTTATTATGATACCCATTTTGTAAGTTTTTCAAAACAGGTTATTCAACAATGGATTTCGTTGTAATGTTGTAACTTACAATATTACAACTAGTTCAAAAAAAAGAATTATCTTAGTTTGAAGCTAATGATAATTCGGCAACTAATTCTTTCATCGTAATATTGGCTAAAATGTTCTCCATCGCATCTTGAGCGCGGTTTAATATCAATTGCAAAACAGCTTGAATATTAGCGCCAACAGGACATTGAGGGTTAGGTTCTTCATGGATATGAAATAGCCGGCCTTCTTCGACCACATCTACCGCTCGGTAAACATCTAAGAGCGTGACTTCAGCTAGGTCTTTCAACAAATAAGCACCGCCAGTTCCCGAACGGACACTCACCAAGCCTGCTTTTTTAAGCTGCCCTAATAGCCTCCGAATAATAACCGGATTTGTATTAACGCTGCCCGCAATCCATTCTGAGGTACTATGCGCACCCTTGCTGATATCTAATAACGATAGAATATGAACAGCTATGGAGAATCTGCTGCTAATTTTCATCGCGCTCACCCTCTCGATGTAATCATTATAGTTACAACGAATTGAGAAGTCAAGATTTTTACTTCATTATCCAAAAGGTTTATACTGGAAATAGCTCTTATAGGTTTCGACGATTGTGAAATTTCAATTCAAATATGCAAAAAAAGGAGCTGGGATTCATGATCATCGTAACGAACAGAATTAAAGTCAAAAAAGGAATGGGCGCTGCAATGGCCCCCGGCTTTACTGCATCGGATCACTTAGACTCCACTCAAGGTTTCGTGAAGGTAGAAATATTATTAGCCCAAAACTTAACCGAGCATGATGAATTGAACGTAAATATGTACTGGGAAACAATGGAGGACTTTACGGCTTGGCGAAGTAGCGATGCCTTTAAAGCAGCTCACCAACGCCCAGAAACCGATTCCTCGGAATCGCCTAAAGAATCGCCTATTCTAGACAGCGAGATCATTACCTATGAGCTGGCGTCTGTGAAGGAAGTTATTAAATAAAGAGGTTATAAAAAGCCTGGCTCCACAACGGACCAGGCTTTCGTTTTTATTACAGAAGCGCTTTAAGTTCAGAAACACTCATTGCAGCCTTTGGATCAAATTCCTCAGATTTCATATAGCTGATAATGCTGGATAAGAACTGCTTTCCTTCCGGCATATCGATCACTTTATCAAAGTCGCAAGCGCAAACGAGCAGCTTTCCTTGGGCAACCTGACATTCAAACATCATGCCCAGCTTATGATTTCGTTCGAAATTGTCAATGGTCTGAACGATCGGGCTAAATTCCTTCGGTGTTCCATCCAGTATAATGGAACGTGAGTTGGATACGATATTCCACCATTGATAGGTTGAATATTGCTCGCTCGGAAAGTGTTTGAGCACGGGATGATTAGCATCTATGAGCAGCCCCATTGTACCTACTGGCACTTCCTTATTCATACTCTCCGAGATGGACCGGAACATAGGGTAGCACCAGAAGTCCGTACAATAAAAGCCTTCAATCGATCTGTCTAAACGATCGAGCTTCGGAATAAGCAATACATTTTCTCCGTTTTCCAGCAAAGAAACTGCTTCTTCCGATAAGCTGTCTACTATATGTAAACCTGTTTTGTTAATCGTAATATCTTTTGGATACACCCATACGTCATAGCTGTTTTCAACATCCATGCCCTCGATTTGAATTGCGAGCGTCAGTTTTTTCATAGCGGATACGTCTGGCATTTTTACATGAATATCACATATATCAATATAATTGTTGCCCTCTATGTTCGCTGCGATAGCCTCTCCATTCGCATATACCGTTTGACTATCTTTTAATTCCCATAACAGCTTCATGCCTGGCAGCGGGATATTTCTGTAATAGCTTAATTCGACATGTGCATGAAAGCTTTCTTCTGCCACATAATTATATTTCTCAAACCTAGCCATGAGGACGGCATCCGAGCAAAAGCTGCGCCATTTCTCTTCTGTTACGATACCTTTGGAATCCATAAACGCATCTAATACGCCAACTAAAGCCGTTCCCTGGCCACTGAAATCCTGCAAATCTAATATTTGAAATCCTCCGAGCTTTCTCGAACGGAAAGCAGCTTCCAACTCTTCTTTGTAGCTGGCAACGGCAAGCTCGCCAGAACATTTGAAATATTTCTCTGCTAGATGGCTCAGCCCTTTTTCTTCAAGACGCTGTTTAAACACTTCGAAGTTTTTCGCTTTTAACGAACCTTTATATTTTTTGATTTCATTGAAATCCGGATACGTTTGATATTGGCCAATTTCATGCGAGATGACCGGAACATCCGGAATGATTTGATCATCATGACCCGTTGTTTCCACCGTTTTCGCTTCTGTCCCGAACTGAATTTCAATCGTGCCGCTCGTATGCGAGAGTGACTCGTCGCCAGCCTCAGCTAATGATGGAACAATATGTTCATCATAGTCTTTCATCGTACTTGGCATATCGGTTTGCACATGACCAAGCGGGGCATCACACATCGCGTAGGAGCCTCTTATAAGACGATCCTTTGAGAAACGAACGCCACAGAAGAAATCATCATGCTCCAAAATATCCGGATAAAACTGAAAATTATTACAGCCCTGCGCATACAGATGACGGCTATCAAACTGTTTGTACGCTTTTAGAACGGCATCTAAACCTGTCTTGCTTCCCCAGAGCTCATTGCCAAGTGACATCATGACAAACGAAGGATGATTGCCGAACGCTTTCAGCATAGCGAAGCCCTCGTTAATAATGAATTGTTGTTCAGCCGGGTTATGATTCGGATCTGTTTCATCTGTAAAAGTTCCCCAGAATGGCAGCTCCGGCTGCATGTATATGCCAAGCATATCAGCAGCAATAAAAGCAGCTTCCGGTGGACAGCAGGTATGGAAACGATAATGATTGATGCCATACGATTTCGACGTTTGCATGACCGTCAGCCACTCTTCAACCGTTGTTGGAGCAAAGCCGGTAAGCGGGAAGATCAACCCATCATGCTTGCCGCGAAGGAAGGTTTTGCTGCCGTTTATCGTAAACTTAAGTCCCTCTGCCTTAAACTCGCGCAAGCCAAACACGGCCTCATGAGTATCAACCATTGAGCCATCGATCGTCAGGCTCAAGCTCAGCTTGTACAAATTCGGTTCATACTCACACCAAAGTAAAGCGCTTTTGCCTAACGAATAATGAATAGCAATTTCATTTGAATCAAAGCTATATTGCTTTTCTTCTGCTAGATGCTCCGTTTTGCCGTTAAAGCTTGCTGCCGATACGGATAATTTGCCACTGTCAGCGCCAACAGCTTTAGCTTTAATGAAAACAGATTTTTGTTCCAGATTCGGGTAAACTTGAACATCCGTTAAATACGCCTTATTAAACACCTGAAGCTCCATTTTCCCTGTAATGCCATTCCAGTTTGTCTGGGTATCGGGCGATGTTAAATGGCCACCTCTTGTTGGATAGCTTGTATTATCGACGCGTATCGTTACGGTATGCTTGCCCCTTGTTAGACAGCTGGTGACATCATAGACATGAGGAGTATTAAGACTGTTCTGTGTTCCCACTTCTTTATCATCGATCCAAACTGTCGTTACTCTGGTTCTTTCTAGATATAGAAAAAAGTTTTTACCGGACATCTCATCCGCAATATCAATCTCTCTGGAAAACCAGGCGTATCCTTCAAATTTATATTCATCGGTCAAACAGCCGAGCTCTATATTTTCGTTTTTCTTGCCTTTTTGAGCATGCGAGGTTGTACCTGGCAGTGAAATTACATCGTTGAAAGGAAGCTGTAAACCTCGCTTCTCTTCGTCCAATTGAAGCTTCCAAGCCCCACTTAAATCGATCATTGCAAACATAGCTACCATTCCTTTTTCGTCTTAAATGATTTGATTAGTATAATAAGGTCACTGCTAGGTCGAAAGGGGAATGACCATATTCCAGGTGTGATCAAACTGCCAAGCTCTTTCCCCTGAGCCGGTAGCTGCAAACAAATGCGTAGGTTTGCCATTCTGAAAAAGTAAATTAGGTCTTTCAAGATTGCACATTTCAGTTTGAGTTCCGTCATCCCACTTAACCGTCCGTGAATAGGCTTTCGGGCTCGGGTGAATATTCCAATGGATGCAATCTTCGCTGGTTGCGTAAACGCCGGCACCCCATTCACCAGTTAGTCCGCTGCAATCATTCTTGAAATCGTCCTTCATTAAGAGATGAAAAACCCCGTCGGCATGCCATAGATAAGGATCCTCAACATGTAAGTTTGGATCGGTGAAATTCAAGATCGGATCATCTGTCAATCGCCGGAAAGGTCCTTCAGGATGATCAGCGACAGCAACACCCAATTGAAGCGTGGAACCGGAATATTCTCTTGATTTGTAAATCATGTAGGTGGTCCCATCCTCTAATATGGCAACCGCAGGATTGGTGGTTATCGTACAATCCCATTTCCCCAGTCGCGGCTCTAACAATGGAGTGTCCCTTCTTCTCCAAGGTCCAAACACAGATTGCGACACAGCTAGGCCGATTCTCTTATTATTCCAAACCTCAGTGCCTCGTTCAGAAGTGATCGAATCGCCATCGCCCGGACCTGGTATTGGTCCGCCATAGGTGGTTCCCATATAGTACAGATAATAAGTGCCGTTCCAATACTTGATGTGAGGATTATGCTGGTTCATACCGTCGAAATAGGTTCGTTCACGTCTTCCGAGTACCGTTTCTTCGTACTGATAAGGACCTTCAGGCGTTGCACTGGAAGCCCTTACAATTTCACAATTGAACAACCAGTTTAATCCAAATCCCAACTCTTTCCTCCAGCGGGATGCGAATAAATGATACCGTCCGTCTTCCCCTTGCACGCAGGACCCGCACCAAATATAATAGTCTTCCTCGCGGTATCCACCTTTTATTGGCGCGGGCATCAATCGATCAAATATTGGATTTTCCATATATTATCAACCCCCATATTGATTTGTATTTTATCCTTTAAAGGGATCTATCACAATACCTTTCCGCAAATATCTTTGCAAAAAAATAGAATAAAACATTTAATCGTGGAAACACAAAAAAGCCACCCCCGTAACGATACGGGGATGGCTCTCTCATATACTCTAAAGAAGCTTTTTCAAGTCTTCCTTAGTCTCTGCAGCTGGGCTGCTTGGATCTTCTTCTACAATGCCGCGCGTCGAGCTGCGGAACTCGCGCAGCGTATCACCGAAAGCCCTGCCAAGCAGCGGCAGCTTGGCTGGTCCGAACACGATAAGCGCGATAAACAAAATAATAATTAACCCTGAAACTCCGATGTTGTTGAACATGTGCCAATCTCCTTTATAGTCAAGTAGGGTTAGGTACTGCAGTCAGCCGTTTGGCATACCGGTAAGAAATGAGCACACTGATCTCAAAGAGCAGGATCAGCGGAACCGTCACGGACAGATGCGAGACGAAGTCCGGAGGGGATATACAAGACCCAACGATTGCTAATCCAACATAGGCATATTTCCGCGAAGATTTCAGGCGCTGGGTAGTAAGCAGACCGATCTTCGTAAGAAACAGGATGATGAGCGGCATCTCGAAGGCTACGCCCAGCGGGAATACGACACTGAACAGAAAGGAGAAATATCTGTCGATACCGTATGTCTCGACTGCGCCTACGTTATGATTCATCTCAATCATGAACCTGAGCATCATCGGAAATACAAGAAAGTAGCTGAAGGATACACCTATTAGAAACAGAATGAAGGATACAGGCACGTAGGCCAGCGTTCCTTTGGCTTCAGTTTCCGTTAAGCCCGGCCTTACAAATGCCCATGTTTGATAAAGCAATACAGGCAGCGTGAACAGAATGGCGAACAAGAAAGCACAGCGCAAATAGATGAACAAGCCATCAGTGAACGAGAAGACGTTCCATTCTACCGATTGAGCAGTCAGCCCTGACTTGATGTAGCGCAGTATGCTCGGGGACAAATAAAGCCCTCCGCTCATAGCGACTAAGAAACAACATATGACAATGAGCAGCCTTTTCCGCAGCTCAGTCAAGTGATTGACAAGATCCTCCTGAATATTCAACTTATCACCCCGCATCACATGCTTTCTTCAGTTAAATCTGCCATGACATTTCTTTAGAATAACCAATTAGCCTAACGTTATACGCTGCCTTCCTTTTCTGAAAATCTTTAGGAAAGTGTGCATATGTCGTGGGAATTTAGGGGAAAGTAACCGCAAAGTTCTGGGAGCTTATAGGGTGCTCGAGCATTTGCTTGATCACGGAGAACGTGAAATAGTCCCAGCTTTTATCAAGCTGGAACTCTGAAGAAAGTTTTATTTTATAGCGTCATAGCCTGCCCGTACCTCGCCAGAAACTCTTCCTTTTCTTTATAATCCGGCATAATACTTCCGACGCGTCTCCAAAATGATCGATCATGATTCATATGAAGCAGATGGCATAGCTCATGAATGATAACATAATCAATCACTTCAATTGGTGCCATAGCTAGACGATAATTAAAGGTTAGCTTTTTGGTCGAGCTGCAGCTTCCCCACTTCGTTCTAGACTCCTCTATTTCAATAGCTTTGGGCTTTACTTTCAGCTGTGTTTGATATATTTTTATTCGTTCGCCGACAACCTTCTTACAGCTTGAGAAATAGAACTTCTTGAGATTAAATTTGAGCTCTTCTTCATTTAACCCTTCCGTTTCGATTAATTCATGAAGAAAATACTCTTTGCCAAGATGAAGGAACTTTCCCTTATCCTGATACTCTTTTGTCTTCGGGACTGCTCGAATCTTCGCTATCTTATCTAATTTCTCCAGAATCCCTTTTCCATGCTGTTCAACAGCGCTTTTAATAATCTCGTCACTTGTATGATTCGGGGCCTTAACGGTGATATGGCCTATCGAATCCATTTGAATTGAAATTTTCTTTCTATTCCCATATTGAACATTAAACTCGATCGTGCTGTTTTCAAAATCAATTCTCATAACCACCATCGTCTCTATATCATTAAAAGCGAGATCAATCCTCTTTCAAATATTTACAAATTTTATCCAGCAGCCTGTTAAATTCAACGGGCTTCGTATCGAAATCATCGCATCCCGCTTGAAATGCTTTCTCCCGATCACTTGACATGGCATGTGCAGTTAAAGCAATAACAGGTATATGCTTCGTAATATCCGATTGTTTCAACAATCGTGTTGCATCCCAGCCATCCACCACGGGCAAGCTCATATCCATCAGAATGAGATCTGGGGCCTCCGACGCCGCCATATCTATGCCCTGCTGTCCATTAGCCGCGATAACGACTTGATAACCCTTGCGCAGCAAGCGGCGCGACAACATATCCCGGTTCATCTCATTATCTTCAACTAATAATATCTTACTCATCTTTCCGTTCCCTCATTTATAGAATCGATCGATTTATTCCGTTTGGACTGCTCAACGTTTGAAAAGTCGATTAACTGACGAACTTCATCCATTAAGGCTTCGCGATTCAGATTCCCTTTTTGGACAATATTTTTTACAAATCCGTTCAACCGAAGCCTATCCTCTTCCGTAATATTTTTCGCGGTAACGACCACGATGGGGATCGAGCACCATTCTTCTCGTTTCCGCAGCTCTGTAACAAATTCAAATCCGTCCATCTTCGGCATCATTAAATCGAGTAGAATCATTTGCGGCTTCGCTCGATTCACACACTGCAGAGCGTGCTGCCCATTGCTGGCTCGCGTAACTCGATATCCTTCTTTTTCAAGCATTTTGGTCATCATTTGACTGGTCGGAATATCATCCTCAATAACCAATACGGAATGGGTTTGCTGCTCATGTATATACTTGTCCAATACGGCTAACAATTTGTCCCGATAAATAGGTTTGGTCAGAAATTCTGACGCTCCGAGCGCATAACCTAAATTTTTATCGTCCGTCATAGAAATCATCACAACAGGAATGCTTGCCAGCTCTGGATCGTTCTTGATCGTCGTCAGTACGTTCCATCCATCCATTCCCGGCATCAATACATCTAAGGAGATGATGGCGGGATTTAATTCCTTCGCCATTCGAATACCTTCTTGTCCGTCTCTGGCAACGGCCACTGTCCATTCTTCTTTCCCTAGATAATGATACATTAACTGGTGCATATCCGAATCATCATCAATAACAAGCACCGTGCGAGATCCCTTTGACTTCATAACGATAGGTTCATCCGTCGGCAACTCATTTCTTATAGAAGATGAGTTCTCTAGCTGTGGAAGCCAGACGGAGAACGTCGCACCCTTGCCATATTCACTGCTGACGCTAATTTTACCGCCCATGATTTGGCACAGCTTCTGGCTAATAGCCAAGCCTAGTCCAGTACCGCCATATTTCCTTGTCGTTGATGAATCCGCCTGCTTGAAGGATTGAAACAGCTGGCTGATTTGTTCCTCAGTCATGCCGATTCCGGTATCTTGAATACGAAACTCAACCCCATGTTTGCCCTCTTGAACAACATTGGAAGCTGAGAACCATATCGTTCCTTCTTTGGTGAACTTACTTGCGTTGCTGAGCACATTAACAAGAATCTGCCTGAGCTTCGTGTGATCTGTGTTTATATACCCTTCGGGAATATCAACTTCAACACGGTTCTTGTTCGCCTCAGTCAGTGGATAAACGGTTGTTACAACTTCATGGATCATATGAGGAATATCGCATATTTCCAAATAAAGCTCCATTTTACCCGCTTCAATCTTGGACAGATCAAGAATATCGTTAATAAGCACCAACAGATGCTTGCCTGCCGTATTAATTTTATCCAGATCGGAGGCAAAGCTTTCTTCACCCAGCTCGTCAGCCTCTTCTTTCAGCATTTCACTATAACCAATGATGGCATTAAGCGGGGTTCGGAGCTCGTGGCTCATATTAGCCAAAAATTGGCTTTTAATTTGATTGGCTTCAACCGCTTCATCACGTGCTTTAGACAGCTCTATCGTACGTTCCTTAACTAATTCCTCTAGCTGATCATTTAATTGACGCAAATCTTGATTCACATAATAGATTTCTCGGGTTTTTTGCTCCGCAATTTGCTCGGCTGCTTTACGGGCCTTTTTCTCCCGCTCAAGCTGTCTTCGAAGAACTTCAATGTCGTCCATCGGCAATCACCCCACTATTGTTAATTCGAAACGAGTAGCATTGCCATCGGACAGATCTTGACGCTTAACGTCAATCTTCTCGCCGTAATGGTTAATGCTGCCGATAATAAGACCTTCTGCTAGATCAGCGAACGGTCTGGAAGAACGATAGGTCATAATAAGAGTTCCCGGTATTGAAGTTTCATAATGAAAAGCAGGCAGCTCTGCATCAGGATACAGCTTGCGTACTTCTACATGAATGTAACTATCTACTTTTTGCAAAAATTCAAATACAGAACTATTTTCTTCCAAAAAGTAAGCATGCATTTCTAATAGCTGACTAAAAAGATATTCCCCAAATGTTCGAACGAGATCGGCAACCGGTATGCTTGTCCGTTCGCTAAGCTGTACAACCAGCTTAATCATTTCATTATGATCATAGGTTCCAACTGTTGTGTAGCTGCCTCCCGATGGTAAATCAGACGCCTCAATAATTTCATCTGCTAAATTAAGAGAAAACTTGTTTTCTACCATTTCTAGAAATGCTGTAAATATCATTCCCTTCATATCCAACACCATCCGATTCTCATTATTTAATGAATACTATCGCTTTGTACTACAGTCATAAATGCTTTGACTACTTGCGGATCGAAATGGGCTCCATTCTGCTTCTCGATTTCTTCCAGAGCTTCTTCCTTGGTCCAAGCCCTTTTGTAAGGACGCTCATGTGTCAGCGCATCGAAGAAATCGGCTATCGCAACAATTCGGCCAGGCAGTGGAATGTCATCCCCGCTTAACCCATTTGGGTATCCTGTCCCATCCCATTTCTCATGATGAGTGAGCGCTATCGTCTTCGCCCATTGCAGGACGGGAAACAGGCTGCCTTCGAGAATATTAGCCCCGATCCGCGTATGCAATTTCATCTGCTCGAACTCTTCTGGCGTAAATCTCCCTGGCTTCAGCAGCAGCCCATCAGGTATTCCAATTTTCCCTATATCATGCAAAGGAGTTGCTAGCACGATGAGATTTACTTCATGCTCGGATAATCCTAGGACAGAGGCGATTTTCCCAGCCATCTGCGCTACCCGCTGCGTATGCTGTCCCGTCTCATCATCGCGGTATTCCGAGGTGCGTCCCAGCACTTGAAGAATCTCAGACTTGGCCTGCTTCAGCTCATTCGTGCGCTCCCGCACCCGTTGCTCCAAATGCTGGTTTTGATCATGGAGCTGCAAATGATAAAATCTCGTTCTCAGTAAATTTTGAATACGCAGCATCACTTCAATTCGGTCAAAAGGCTTCGTAAGGAAATCATTGGCACCCTCATGAAGCGCTCTTTGTTTCGATTCCTGCATAACATCTGCTGTGAGAACGAGAACCGGAAGGTAGTCCCCTTCCTTCTTCAATCTCTTAAGGTGATTTAACGCTGCAAATCCGTCCATTTCCGGCATGTGTAAATCCAATAATATAATATCGGGTTGAAACTCATGATACAGTGCCTCTAGCTGCTGGGGCTCTGTAGTGCTTGATATATTGCTATAACCCGCACGGCGTAATATTCGTTCTAAAAGACTAACATTGTATTCTTGATCATCTACAATTAGAAATCTTGCATTTTTCATCCACAGCTCATCCATCATTCTGCCTCATTCTACCTATATATGTATTCATTCTACTTCTATTAAAGCGTTGCTTCTTTCTACAGAGTTCGACAAATTACTAAAAAAATCCTTTTCCTTTCACAAATCTTTATAGGGTATAAGGATCTCATGCGTTGCCTATGTCAAGCCAACAAAAAAAGCCCAGCAATTTCTCTGCCGGAGCTTAAATAGTTCTTATATATCAGTAAAACACGTTGTTTAGGAGCAAAAAGCTATCGATTATGATAGCTTTTCCCTTTTCCAATTCGTTAGATAACTCACGCCTCTTTCAGAGAGGTAACCCCATCAAGTCTGATTGCGGAGTCCGCTAGATTATAGTCGATTAGTCCAATCATTCTATTAATCTCTTACATATCTTGGAGTATCACACTAGAGGAGTTGATATTTTTGGTACGTATCCTTGATAAAGCGGCCGTCCAGCCGCGTCGAAGCTTCAACCTGGCCAAATCGTTTACGATTCAACGTTCCCCATCAAGATCTGGCATAGCTGCAATCGCAATACGGATTCCAGTGAATTCTCAACCGAATCGGGTAGATTTGGTCGCATCCGTTGGTGTCAGAGGTGTCACAGGCATTGGGCAAATCCGCTTTAGAATCTTCCGTGGTGGAAAAGAAATTTTCAACACACAGCAAGGTATCGAATCTACGGGTTCAGAACAAAATTATATAATTACCTTCCAAGCTGAAGATAGAAATGTAAGAGCAGGAACCCATGCTTACACAGTCACAGCAGAAAACCTTACTGCAAATACAAGAGTGGATGTTGTAGGACCTATATCGTTTAGCGGGCTAGCTGTTAAAACCAGAAACTAATTACCCGCCCCTTATCCTTAAGGGCATCAAACAAGCGGGGGACATTAGTCCCCCGCCCATTTATGAAACACTGTACTTAAGAAAGCTATCGATTATGATAGCTTTTCCCTTTTCCAATTCGTTAAATAACTCACGCCTCTTTCTGAGATGTATCCGAATAATGCACCAAAAATCAGTCCTGATATGCTGCCGCTAAAATTAAAGCCTGTTGCGAAAAAAGTGGAGCATCCGATAAATGCGCCAGGAATAAACCCAAGCCATTTCCATCGAGACTGCAAACACATGCCAGCTGCTCCGAGTGCTACAGCTATACCCATGCCTAAATTATCGCCGGAGAACGAGGAAAATAAAGTCGTCATCTTCATCATGAGATATCCCCATATTACACCGCTGAAATTTGTAACTAAGGTCATTTTCAAACCTTTGGATTTGCCGCCGGCAGCAAAAAAAGACGACCACGCAAAAAAACCAACGAATGTAATAAGTTCAAACGTCAAACTAAAAGATGCCCAAATGCCAGAAAATATCCCTGTACTAACCGCTATTGCTAAAAACAGTCTCATGATGTATCCCCCTAGGTGTGAGTAAATATGTACATATATGTACATGACGAATAAAGCGAAGCAGGAATTTCACTTCACCCAAGTTTTGGTATCGGCATGGAGAATTAGGCACCTCAATTAACCCAGACATAAACCAACAAACTACTTACAGTTAGTAACGCAGACATACAGTTCTAATGAATATCTAGTCGTATAGGTCGCCACATCACCAGCACCATAGTTTAACACATCCTTGTTGGTTATGCACTCGGTTCGCTGGCTAGTTGTCCTTCCAATTTATTCATATTGGATCCCTTTCGAAATTCATTCGCGAAACGGTATATAAAAAAGCATTGGTCTGGAGTATAGATGCCATCCACCAATGCTTTTTTTAATAGAATCGAGAGTACGTCAATAATAGCATTTTATGCCGACATAATAATGATACGATCTATCAACCAATATGCCCCTAGTATCAAGGCGATTGCTGATCCAACAATAACTGCGCGTCTTAAAAATTTCCAACGATGCAGCATGATCAGCGGAAGCAGCAACAGTGCAACCAACGCTACTTGAATCGTTTCAATACCAAGATTAAAACTAATTAAGTCTGTTGCCAGTTCACTTCTTGGAATATCCATTTCTTTCAAAATGTCAGCAAAGCCCATACCATGAATTAATCCGAACAAAAAGGTTAATACCCACCGATAGCTAACATCTTTACGCACTATATTTTCAACGGCTACATAGCAAATACTAAGCGCAATTGCTGGTTCTACAAACCACGCAGGTATATTAATAATACCGAGCACTGTTAATGTCAAAGTTATACTGTGAGCGATCGTAAACGCAGTTATCATTTTTGCATACTGCTTAAACGTTTGTCTTGCAATAAGCAGCGAGAACAAAAATAACAGATGGTCATAACCACCCAAAATGTGACCCATGCCTAACGTAAAGAAAGAAAACCAACCTGAAATATGCCCTAAACCATCTGAACTTTCCGTACCGCCAGATTCAGTACTATTACTATTCGGCTGCGATTGCAGATCCTGACGGAGAGCAGCATAATCACTTTCTGTTAGTTGCATCGACCATACGCGGTACTTCCCCGACAGGGCAGATGTACTGTTTTGTGTACCGTAATTGATTTTAACTAAATCAACATAATTTGCAGTATTTTTATCAATTAAGTAGAGATTGTCTGTTAATGAAATTGACTGAGAAGCCAGTACAGGAGGAAAGGTGATATTTAGGATCACCTTCGTGGCGTCTCCTTCACGTTTCAATGTAAAGCTTTCAATTTGGGACCATTCCTGAGGCACGTTATCAATTTCTAATTGAATATCTTTCTTTAACAATTCCAAAATCCGGTCCTTCACCGCATCGAACTCTTCCGGTTCCAGCATACTATTCTTATTCACATCGCCATCCGTCAGTTCTATGACAGAGAGCTCATCAAGTGTATATGTCATTCCAATGTTGGCTTTCGTTAGAGTTAACGTTGTATAGCTGGCGCTGTAAGCATGTGCATCTACTTTTCCAATAGGGATAAGAAGAAGCGCTAGAATAGACAATAGGATGGAAGCTCGAATTGTAGCTTTAACACGAACCATGATTTCTCTCCTTATTATTGAAAGAGGATGCAATATAAAGTACCATCCTGTAATTCAAATATTTTTATTGTGCAACCTAAATTAAAGAGGCTATCCCAAACTAGCTTAGCAGTATGGTCAAGTTAGTTTGGAATGCCTTAGTGTATTGAAACTCTTCGTTATATTCCTACACCTAGTACAAGCGAGTAAAGATTGCATACAGAACTTTAGCCGCTTCATCACGTTTTAAGTTATCCAGCGGTCTGAGCTTGCCGTTGCTGCCATTGATAATACCAGCCGCTACGAGCTTTGCTGTGCTATCAGTTGCATAAGAAGCAACCTGCTTCGCATCGTTGAATGCAGATAGAGATGCTTTCTCCGAAAGCGGTTTGCCTGCAATTGTAAGTGCGCGATCAATGAGTGTAATCATTTCCTGTCTTGTGATCTGCGATTTAGGGTTAAACTTGTTGTCGCCAGATCCGTTAACGAGGCCAACTGCTTTGGCTGTCATTACTGATTCATAGTAATAAGCCGTGGATGGAATGTCGCTGAAATCATTTCCTTGTTTCTGTGCTTTAAGTCCAAGAACACCAACAAGCAGTTTTGTGAAATCAGCTCTTGTAATGTTCGCCGCAGGAGAGAAAGTCGTTGCAGTCGTACCATTAATGATGTCGCGAATGGCAAGCGCTTCAATCTCGTTCTTCGCCCATGAAGTTTGAATGTCAGCAAAGCTTTTCTGAGCAAAAACTATACCATAGTTGCTAAAATGGTTCGTTGCGAAATTAATGCTATGGCTTTGAGCGTTATAAATACTGTTTGCTACAGCATAAAGCTTACCGTTATCGTCAATATAATGAACAGTCAATTTATTAGTGTTCTTTGCTTCATCCGCTGTTGGAGTGTAAGGAATAGATACAGTTACCGCTACATCATCATTATTCCAAGCAATAGATTTTCCATCAACTAAGAAATGAATATCAAAAACGGGATGGCTGCCAACCTGTGACTGAACATCCTTCGATAAGAGGGACAAATTCTGCTTTTTCACAATTAAAGTAAGCGTACTAGCATTAGCTGCTTGTTCCTTTGTCAATACATTTGACGGAAGGTTGAATGTTCCGAATGGCGTAATGATATTAACAATACGCTGCTCTGGCGTATTGAGAAGGAAGTAAGGCAATTGAATAGCAATTTCATCATTGTCGTCTGCCAGTACCTTAGTTGCATCAATTGTAATAACTTTGACATTGTTCTTATCTGTTTTGGCTTTCTCTAGTGCACTTAAGGCATCTTGGCTGTCAACAACATAAGAACCGCTGTTTTTATCCGCAGGAGGTTTGGTATCAGAACCACCGCCTGGACCTGGGTCTGGGTTACCACCTGCAGTGCGAGTTACTTGCAAAACTTTATTGGGTTTCGCAGATTCTGTGCTTACAAAGCCATCCGCTGTAATTGTTGTAACATTCGTTTCAACTAGAGTTACTTTAGCCGGGGAATCGCCCGTATATGTGAAAGTTATTGTACAAACATTTATTTTTCCATTGTATTTATTTGCTTTATCATAAAAACCAAAATAATTTACGCCATGGCTTTCTAATGGGCCTATATGAGAACTAGAAATGGCATTGCTATATTGTATTTTATCTTTTTGAATGGTTACGCCTTCCAAAAGAAGACCGAATTCTGCGCTGCTAAAAGATGCGTTATTGTTTAAAATAATATCAACGGAAAATTCCTTGGCATTGCTGCCAACCGTAATGCTCGATTTGGAGAAGTCCACAGATTGAATATGTTGATCGGCTGACGCATAAACAGGCACCTGGAAGCTAAAGCAACAGATTATTAAGAGTGCGGTTAACCATTTAATTTTCATTAGATTAAACTCCCTTATTAGTAAGGAGCAGGAAAAGGCGCAAGGCCTTCTCCTGCTCCTTTACTTACTTTTTATTAGTGCATGATGTGGTACATGATTAATGTTAAGTCAGCGGTATCAATAACGCCGTCTTCGACAACGTCAGATCGTTTTGCTTTATTCCAATTTGGATCAGCAGAAGTAGTTCTGTAGCAATCAATAGCAAATGAAAGGTCGCCGACGTCTACTTTGCCGTCTTCGTTAACATCAACGAGGTTTTTATACGTACGAAGCATGATCGATGCCGCTTTTTCCTCCGTGTTGTTTAGAACTACTGTATTGATTCCTTTGGAAGCAGTTGTTACTTTGTCAAGCTTGATGTCAGCTTGCAGGAATTTATTAAACACACTGATTGGTTCCAAAGTCAGCTTCACTACATCCGTGTAGCCAACTGTTGAAATTGGTTTTGTAAAGCCAGCGATGAAACGTACAGAACCATTGTTATCATCGAATGATTGGATGTCATCGTCTTGGTTGATCAGCTCAAAAGCCGCTAATTTGAATTTTGTGTGGTCATAATGGAAAGTAGTGTCCAGTGCGTTTACATCATCAGCGTTGCTCAGTGCAATATAGAATTCTGCTTTTTTAGACAGTTCCGCAATTACCGTACTTTTTTTAACATAAACTTTAACATTTGGTTGATTAATAATCGTTACTGGAGCATTCCTCTCTTCTACATTGGAAACATTAACTCTATGTTTGTTTAAAGTAGTAAGATCAGATTTTGCAAGTTCTACACTTACTACTTCCGATTTTTGGACACCTACTCCTTCAAAAGTAAGCTTAATAACATCAGCATAATCCTGAGAGCGGATTGGAGTTGCAAGAGTAGCCTTGATGTTTACTTCTCCCGCTTTACTGCTGTCAACTACAAAGCTTCCAGTGTCTGGAGTTACCAATGCAGCATCTTTCAATTTCATTTTTGTGCTGTCGAAAGTAAATGTAGTATCCAGGTTTTTCACAGCATTAGCATTCTTGATTGCGTAGTAAACGCTAGCTTTATCATCCGCTTTTGCGTAAACCTTAGCGTCTTCTGGTTTTTTCACAACTTTGTATGAATCAATAAGAGTTAAGCTGTCGTCGGATTCGATTTCATACGTATCATAAGTAAACGTTGTTGGTGTTACGGTAACAGTAGAGAAAGACAGTTTGTTGTGCTGGATTCTTGATTCAGAATAATATTCAGCAATTGGTGCTAGAGCATAATATTTACTTCCGGTCGCAGAGTTCGCTGTAAAGTAGGATGTACCAGAAGGGTTGATATCATTTCCTTGGCCATCTTTAAATTGAGTTTGAACATCGTTGTTATACAAAGGGTACGATCTAGCATAAGAGTGGTCATGACCTGTGAAAACCAAATCAATGTCAAGCTCATCGATTACAGGCTGAAGATATATCCTTCTAGCTACCGAATCTGATGTAGAGTGGGCCGAACCAGCACCATAAATGTCATGATGCAGAGTAACGAATCTCCATTTGGCATCTGGATTAGCAGCGACAGTTTGTCTCATAAACACTGCATGGTCTGCAGTACTAGAACTATTTGAATTAATAACCATGTACAGAGCATCGCCATAAGTATACGAATAATCACCGTTGACAATTTTACCAGAAACGGTTTGACCGCCGAAAGTTGTCAAATTAGGAACATTAAAGTGGTACTCATAGTTAATACTCGTATCATGATTACCAACTGTTGTTGCTACTGGCAGATTTTTGAGTTGATCAGGACTTGTATAAAGATCATATTGGGCCTCAGATGTTGCTGTATCAACCTGGTCACCGGCAGACATAACGAAGTCGATGTTCGGGAAGTTATCTTTAGCTAGTTTCATTGTTCTTTTCCAGCCAATAGTATCCGTGTCTGCGTTACCGCTTGCACCAATTTGCGGGTCACCTACGTACATAAAAGTGTAGCTATCCGGATTTGGAGTTTTGTAATCGTAAGCTTCGCTCCAGTTTTCGTCTGTACCGTCTCCAAAACGGTAAACGTATTGCGTATCTGGCTCAAGATTTGTTGCCGTTACTTTATTGGAATTAAACCCAGTAACTGCTGGAGAAGAAGTGCCATCGAATGACAAAGCTTTATCAGTTGGAAAAATACCATCAACCACATCAGTTACTTTGGCCATTTGAACAACAGCGCCTACCGGATTAACAGAAGAGTACCAAGCGAAATTCAATTTGGATTCATCTGCACCTGGAGTAAGTGAAATGTCCTTTGCACTGTAAACGGCTTGTACATCAGCTGCAGCTTCTACTGAATTTGATCCTGCAACACTAAGAACGTTACCTGGCAGTAAAGATACTGCCAACATCGAAGTTAGGACCAACGTGCCAATCTTAGTGAATTGCCTTTTCTTAAATTTGATAAACATTGCGAAATCAACACCCCTTTTGAATAAAATGTTGCGAGCTCTTATCAAGCCCGACCCGTCAAATTATAGGGTTAATTTGTTAAATCCAATTGGGAATTACGTGATTTATTTGTAAACATTTACACATTTAACTTTGCATTAGAAAAATGCTCTTACAATGAACCATACTATGCCAAACAACAAAAGCGTTTTTAAGATCCAAGAAAATAAGTTCTTAACCTTTAATACGAAATGAAGAACGAGGTACAAGATTAATGCAATTATAGATACAGCGGCACCGATTCCGACAGTATAAGCCAGAACAGAGTATATTTTATGCCCTCCATCCGATTTCAACCCGGCCAAACCTTCGGCATATCCGAATCCGTAGAAGAAACCGAAACCCCCTGCTAGCCATAGATAGAGATTTTTTTTCTTGCTTAGTAAGGTATATAACGAGACTATGAAAATACTTAGTGCAATAATTGAATGAATAAAATGATCAGGCAAGTTTAATAGCTGTAAACCTGCCAAAATTAAAGTCAATGAATAAATTCCCAAAAAAACGAACAAAGCTGCTGCAAGCTGCTTGACGGATTTACGACCTATAATTAATAGAGCGATTAAAATAATAGATTCAAACAGTGTCAATACATGCTTAAGACCAAGCAGAAAAAAATGCTCCAACGTATAGGGTAAACTCATTTGTCCAATTCGAAGCTCATGAAGCTCAGAGACGAACACAGCATTTGCTTTTAAATCTCCGAGCGCTACATTAACATAATTGACATGATATGAATCACGTTCAAAAACCAAATTATAATCTAGTTCAAATTTTTGGGGACTATTTTCAACTGGATACTCAAGCACCGCTTCTGCAAATGGTTGGTTCTGATCCTCTTTGTCAACTTGACTCAGCTGCGTTAGTTTTCCTTTAAGCGGTAAATCATCAGCATATAATTCTATATTAGATAACAAGTACTTCTCTACAGGATCATGCGACTCTTTAACAAACCGATCGTACGCTTCAGAAGTTTTATCCCCTACATCTGGATTCTCCGGTGTTGCCTCTACCCTTATATCATACATATCAATTTGTATTACAAATTTAATTACATTGCCTTTGATCGAAATATCTGTAAAAGCTATGCTGTCATTATCATGAGCGGATGTAACGGATGGAAATAACCCCAATAAAAACACAAACATAATTGTCGAAAATATAAAAAGCCTGCCCATTCTCTTCACCATTTCTGCCTCCTAAATTAACTTGAATATTATTCAGGTCTCATAATACCATTATTTAATTACAAAAATAATACATAAATATTCTTGTACATTTTCAACCAATAAGATAGATTAATTAATGTATTTAAGCCGTTTTTCATACAACTTATTCGGAGGTAGTATATGAAAATATCTAAGAAGACAAGAACGGTGCTCTCTCTCGTGGCACTGCTGATCATCTGTGCTTCAATTTATTTGTTCAGCAAGGCTCCTGAGGTGAAATACCTCCAATCGGGACTCACTTATTCTAAATATGTAACGGCACAAGTTTTGACGATCATTAGTGAAGATTTAGAAAAGAGTCCTGATCAACTCAATCTTAGAACAGGAACCCAACAGATGGAGGTAAAACTTCTTTCTGGCGAGCATAAAGGCGAAGTTCACAAAGTCATGAATTATGTTAGCCTGTACAATCACAATATTTTCAAAAAAGGCTCAACGGTTGTTGTAAATGTTGATACTGCTTCCACTAAAGATTATGAAGTTTATGTATACAGTAACCACAAAGCTCCCGTAATCCTGGGTTTAATTTTGCTATTCTTTGCAGCTTTATGGCTGATCGGAGGCAGAAAAGGGCTAATGTCTGTATTCGGCATTATTTTCACTTTTGCTTGTATTATTTATTTATATATTCCTATGCTGTACAGAGGTTACTCCCCAATTTGGGCATCTGTTTTGATCGTCGTTTTATCAACTTTTGTCACGCTGGTTTTATTAAATGGGTGGAGCTCAAAATCCTGGTCCGCTATAATCGGTACGATCATTGGGGTGACTGTTGCCGGTCTTATCGCCTATATAGCCGGAAATTTGACGCATATTTCGGGGTATAACATAGAAAGTGGAGAGTCGTTAGTTACCATTTCCCATAACACCGGTTTACAGCTTAGCGATTTGTTATTTGCAGGAATTTTACTCGCTTCGTTAGGAGCTATGATGGACGTAAGCATCTCTATTGCAGCAGCCGTTCATGAGGTTTTTCTAGCCAATCCAAACATTGGTAAGAAAGAATTGTATATGTCGGGACTTAATGTGGGGCGTGATATGATGGGTACGATGGCTACCACCCTTATTCTTGCTTTCACAGGCAGTGCTCTCAGTTCACTAATTATCATCTACGCGATGCGAGTTTCCGTTGCTCAATTGCTGAATATGAATTTTATAGCTATTGAAGTCATCCTGGGAATGAGCGGGTGTATAGGAATCGTACTCCTCATACCGGCCGTAGCATTCGTAGCATCCACAATTATTCCTAAATATGAAAAGGTTCCCGCAGTAGAGACTCCTGTATACGAGTAATTGCAAACAATACCAAAAAAGGAACAAGTCAACTTATTGACTTGTTCCTTTTTTTATTATCTCGCTATTACAGCACGCTCTCGCACAACAGGCGAAAGCAAAATGTTTACAATAAAAATATATTAATCATCATTCGGTCAAATGAAAAACCGAGCGAACTCAGTGATATTACCTGAATCTCGCTCGGTTATTTTGTATTCTCTAGCGTGCTTTGAGGGGGCTGTAGGTAAGCAATATCTGCTTCCTATTCTCATTCACTCACCCTATTTAGCACGGGTTTATTACGTTTTTAGCAGAACTTTATTTGTTATAGCAAGAGTTTATTGGGTGGTTACAACATCTCTCACTAGCAACACACAGCTCTCCACATGCACCGTCCAAGGAAACATATCCACCGGCACAACCTCAGCCGTGCGGTATCCGCCATCCTCCAGCACTCTCAAATCCCGAGCAAGCGTAGACGGATTACAGCTCACATAAACAACTCTTTCCGGCTTCATTGCGAGAATCGTTTCAAGCAGTGCAGGATCGCAGCCTTTTCTTGGTGGATCAACGACGATTACATCTGCCGTTATGCCTTCCTCGCGCCAGCGAGGAATAACGACCTCCGCAGGTCCCGCTTCAAATGACGCGTTCTCGATACCATTCAGCGCAGCATTCCTTGCTGCATCCTCAATCGCTTCTGGAACGATTTCCACTCCATACACGCGGCCCGCTTGCCGAGCAAGGAATAACGAGATGGTACCAATACCGCAATAAGCATCGATTACCGTCTCCGATCCCGTCAAGCCTGCATACTCAACCGCTTTACGGTAAAGCTCAACCGTCTGTACCGGGTTCACCTGATAGAACGATCTAGCGGAAATCGCGAAGCGAATACCGTCGAGCTCATCATATATCACTTCACTGCCCCATAGCACTTTCGTTTCATCACCGAATATGACATTCGTGTTCCGCTCATTGACGTTCTGCACGATGCTCTTCACAGCTGGCAGCTCTTCACGAATTCGTTGAACCCAAAGCTCTGCCGACGGCAGCTTTTTGCCATTCGTTACGAGCACGACCATGATTTCACCAGTGACTACTCCCGTCCGCGCCATCACATGACGAAGCATGCCGCCGCCTGTTTCCTCATCATAGGGCGAGGCTCCCAGCTCCCTGCCGATTCTCTTCACCATACGAATGACTTCGTCATTGTCATTATGCTGAATGAGACAATCGTCCATATCGATAATGCGATGGCTGCTCCGTGCATAGAAACCAGCGAGCAGCTCGCCATCCTTCGAGCTTATGCCAACAGGTACCGCAGCCTTATTCCGGTAACGCCAAGGCTCGTCCATTCCAACCGTTTCATGAACGATGATTCCCTCCGAAATAATCGCACCTTCACGATTAGCTTCGCCAATTACTTTAAGCTTCCCGATCCGCATTAAATTGTCCACCACATGCTGTCTCTTCCACTCCAGCTGTGCAGGATAATCGAAGTGCTGCAGCTGGCAGCCGCCGCACTCCTTATATATATCACAAGGCGGCTCCACACGTGAGGGGCTCTTAAGAACAATCTCCTCCAGCCGTGCATAACCATACTGCTTCTTTACTTTCATAACCTTGGCGCGCACGCGTTCACCAGGAAGCGCCCCTTGTATAAAAAGGGTATAGCCGTCAGCGCGGCCTACCCCTTCTCCATCATGAGTCAGGCCGATGATATCGACAGTGACTTCTTCATTTTTTTGAAAAGGCGCATCTATTGGAGCTGCCGCTGCACTAGCATTTCCTGTGCTTCGCGATTTCCCCCTGCTGCCGCCTCTGCTTCTGCCTTTGTTCATAAATTCTCTCCGCTCTTTCTTCATTGCTGTTTCTTGCAAGCTTTAATCCGCTCTTATCTATAAGTAGACACGCCCGTTTTATCCGCAAAAATATTCAAGTGCAGCGGCAGCACCGAGAATGTGCATGGCAGCACGCCGCCATATTCACCATCGAGGTTAATCTGTACGTAATCCGGTGTCGTTACCTTCAGCTCGTTGGTCCGGAAGTGGATCACATGCGGATCATTGAGATGCTCGCCGCGAAGCGCAAGTGACACGAGCTTAATAAACTCAGGCAAGTTGCACTTGCGGATCAACAGCACATCAAGCAAACCATCATCCAGCTTGGAATCCGGCGCAAGGCGTTCAAATCCGCCAACCGAATTGCTGTTGCAAATGAGGAACATCATGAACTCATCGTGGAACTGACCGACGCCAGCCGCTTGGAATGTTAATTCGGTCGGGCGCAGGCGGGTCATTTTCTCCAAACCCTTCATATAATAAGCGAGCTGCCCAATCATCGTCTTGAGCTTGCTCGGCACATCATAGGTCAGTTCTGTCAATGAGCCGCCGCCAGCAATATTAATAAAATAACGATCATTCGCCTTCCCGACGTCAATCGGCCGCGTATATTGTTGAATGATCAAGTCGACCGCATACTCCCAGGCTCTCGGAATACCCATCGCTCTCGCGAAATCATTCGTCGTTCCCAGCGGCAAAATACCAAGAGGAGGACAGTTCGACTTGTTCGTTAATCCATTAATGACTTCATACAGCGTGCCGTCGCCGCCAGCTGCAATAATCATATCATAATCGCGATCCGCCGCTTCAGAAGCAGCAATCGTAGCATCACCTTCACCAATGGTCGCATGACAGCTTGTTTCAATACCGCCCTGTTCTAATCGCTGCAAAATATCCGGCAGACGCTTTTTCATTTCTTCTCTTCCTGAACTCGGGTTATATATCAGTCTTGCCCGTTTGATTGCCATCTATCGGTTCACCCCTAACAATCACTCAACCTACATCATAATATGCGATTAGCTAATAAATCTTGATTAACTTCCGGCTTTCAACCAGTCAGTCATCTGCCGCTCCAGCCAACGTTCAATTGCCGGATGAGGAAGCATAGCCCGTCCATTGTACCGATAATCAAGCCCTGCAAGCCGAGTCGGAATTACATGATTTGTAAAATAACCCTGGCTCAGAAACAGCGGAACTACAATGACCGCTTCCTCTGGATGCTCCGCCTGCATGCCGGCAAGCTTCATTGCCGCTTGATCGGGCAGCAGCATGGCATAATCTGCACGTGCATAGCCGCCGAGCTTTCGAAGCTGTTCACTCAGCTGCTTCAGACCCAGCTCCCACCTTTGGTGGAATACGTCTTCCTTGCTCCCGTGACCGATCAGCAATAACGCTTCCTTCGCAGGCTCTGTAGACAAATCCTCAGCATGAGTTGCTAGAAGCTCAGCAATTTCTGGATCATCGTTAATCGGCAGGCCATAATGCACCTTCGCTTCAACACGGAAAGTGCCAAGATCGCCTTCTAAATCCGATACCCATGGAAGGCCAAACGCCTGTCCAATCTCGTCAACATGAGTGCTTCCTGAGGAGACGAATAACGGTATAACCAGCATATCCGTTACGCCCTGCCGTTCCAACTCATCAATTCCATCCTGAATGAGCCGTCCCTCGACAATTTCAAGAAAGGAGGAATATACTGGAATACCTGCCAACGGAAGAGAAGCCGCAGCAGCAGCTACAGCTTCATCCACTAGCTGAACCCATTCAGCCTCTCTGGAGCCATGACTAATGACTAGAACGCCCGGCTTCATGGAAAGGACCTACCTTCCGAGACGCTCTAAAGCCATTTTGTAGCCGTCATTGCCGTAATTCAAACAGCGCTTCACCCGTGAGATTGTCGCCGTGCTCGCTCCTGTTTCCGCTTCAATTGCATTGTACGTGCTGCCCTTGCCGAGCATACGAGCAACCTCTAACCGCTGAGATAACGACTGAATTTCATTAACCGTACACAAGTCGTCAAAAAACACATAACATTCCTCAACCGATTTCAAGGTTAGTACCGCTTCAAATAATTGATCTATTGCTTTATCGTTCAGCTTTTTCAGCTGCATGTGCATCCACCCCTATTACATGCGTAAACGGCAAACGCCCGTCGATGACGGCGCTCTACACGTTTCGCGTAAAAATATAAGCATCATATTAGATAAAATCATGACGTTCTCATATTTAAACCAATGCTTTCATTGTAGCTTTTTTAACAGATTTATTCAAACATTACCGTATTCACGCATTACAGAATGGAAGGATTAATCAGCTTTTCTGGAAGAGCGGCAAATCATACAGGCACAGGGCATTAATCTATAAAAAATATAGGATCTCGGGACATTAGTCCAATCCGTATGTTTGCCTATTCCATAGACTATTATAAAAAAGGGTTGTGATCCGTGTGAATTATCGCAACAACTCCTCCGGTACCGGCAACCAACACTATAATGGACACGGTGGCTACCGCGCAGGTGAAGGACCTCCTCATAAATCGATGGGAGCCAAATCTGGCGGCTTTAACTTTGGTGCGAATCTGCCGTCTATGCCGCCGATGACACCGCCCCCTCCAGGCCAGGATATACTGCCCGTTGTCTTGCCTGAGAAAGCAGCAGACTTAGTGGATTCGACCACCCCTGCCAAAACAGGCTTTTCTCTTGCCAGCTTAGGAGAAATTAAAGGCTACTTGGATCGGCTTGGTGGAATCGACGGGATTCTGAGCACCGTTACGAAGGTTCAGAAGGTCATGAGCAGCGTTTCTCAGATGGCTCCGCTTGTCAAAGTGCTTATGGGCTCCTTCAAAAAGTCCTCCTCCGATTCGGATGATGATGACGGAGAATGGAAACCAAAACGCCGCAAGCGCCGCAAGCCTCGTACTGGAACAGGCTCAGGCAAAAGCCAAGTCCGCCGGCGCACCACAAAGCGCAAGAAGTAATAAGAAAAGATTAATTGGCCCACCTCCTCCGATCAGCCAATTAACCTTTGTACATCCATACGTATCAGGGTAGAGTTAGCCAGAACTACTCCAGCTCACTTGTATGAATGCCTTCTATTCGCTAATATGAAGTTATATATGCATTGGAGTGAAGCACACCCCGACTGCAGCGCTAAGCGCTGCAGTCGGGGTGTTTTCATTTCTTACACAAAAAGGAGGAATAGAAATGCATCCTAACCTGATATCATTTATTGAACGCTTTGAACGAGAAGCTGCTCTAAGCAGCTCCTATCGCAGCAAGCTGGATATATCCTCAATCTCTTTTCTTGAGCAAGTGTGGGGCCCGGCATTCGACCACAATTATGACGGTCTTCGCGCCGAGCATCCTTTTGTTGACCATAAAGGAGGCCAAAGATTTGCTGATTTCGTATATATTAAGAACGGAATGCGATTGGTAGTCGAAATTGACGGCTTTACAACTCACGCTCGCAATATTTCGCCTGCCGAATTCAATGACCATCTCATTCGCCAGAATGATCTTGTCTTGTCAGGCTGGATTGTACTTCGTTTCTCGGCTTGGCAGGTGAAAAACCATTCACAAAAATGCATGTTCCAATTAAAGCAAGCAATTGGGCATTGGTGGGCATTAACCTATAGCGGTGAAAGTACAAAGCCCACCAAGCTATGGGAAATTCGCAAGCAGCTTCTCATTCAATTGGCTATGCGCCGAGATGGAAAGCTTAAACCTAGCGAAGTCGCTCGTGAATTTCAAATTAGCAACCGAACAGCTATTGACTGGCTTCAGCGATTTGAACAGGAAGGCATATTGCGCGGCCAAGCATCCAAGCATAGAACAACTTCTTACCTGCTCTCGAGCTACAACCAATCCTAATCTTGCTCATTCATCCACATCTGTGGTCTGATTGTGCATAATACTCGTCGTATCTTATTTATGCATCATTTCACACTACATAGAAACAACTTATACCCCTGTGGATATCTCAAAAAACTGATATATCCACAGTTTTTGTATCTCTTCACTATTCCTTATTATTTAAGCCTGTGCACAAGTGCAACCTTCGACACCGTTCGGCAATCTCCTTAGGCCACTCATACACAACTGTTAATCCATTGTGCATATCCAGCTCGTTTCGCGCTCCTAAGCAACAATCTGTAATTCACTCATACACAATGGTTACTCCAACGCACACATCCAGCTCGTTTCGTGCTCCTAAGTAACCAATCCGCAATTCACTCATACTCAACAGTTACTTCAATGTGCACAACTAGCTCATTTCGCGCTCCTAAGTAACCAATCCGTAAGTCACTTCATACTCAACAGTTACTCCAACGCGCACATCCAGCTCGTTTCGCACTCCCGAGTAACCAATCCGTAAGTCACTTCATACTCAACAGTTACTCCAACGCACACATCCAGCTCATTTCGCGCTCCTAAGTAACAAATCCGTAATCACTCATACTCAACAGTTACTCCAATGCACACATCCAGCTCGTTTCGTGCTCCTAAGTAACCAATCCGCAATTCACTCATACTCAACAGTTACTCCAATGCACACATCCAGCTCGTTTCGTGCTCCTAAGTAACCAATCCGTAAGTCACTTCATACTCAACAGTTACTCCAACGCGCACATCCAGCTCGTTTCGCGCTCCCGAGTAACCAATCCGCATCACTCTCACATCCGACTCGCCCTGTGTAGTCGAAATCCGCGACGAAACTCACTAACTGTGAGGCCAGCCTCACTTATTATGGGGCTTACATATGGAGAACACAAAAAATAGTGAGGTAAATCTCATTCCCCATGAACCTAGGTTCATGGCGAGTGAGGTTTTCCTCACTATCTCATTGAAAACTTCGTATAGCTGCCAAATTAGTGAGTTTATCCTCACTAAAACGGAGTTTGCCTCATAGGAGGTACGTTCAGAGGTAAGAAGGTACGTTCAGAGGTAAGAAGGTACGTTCAGAGGTACGAAGCTACGCTCTGAGGTACGAAGCTACGCTCTGAGGTACGAAGGTACGTCCAGAAGGTTCGACCTCAAAGGTTTCGACCTTTGGGGGATCCTTCCATCGGGCATGTCCTTAGAAGGTTCAACCTTTGGACCTACGTCTACGTCCTACAAAGGTACGTCGCCCTTCCCCACAATCCCGCCACAGCCTCTTAGAAGAAGAATTGAACGATCCAGTAGGTGAACATAGCCATGAGTACCGTAATTGGAATTGTGATTACCCATGCGATTCCGATGCGTCCTGCTACTCCCCATTTGACGGCGGAGAAGCGTTTAGCGCTGCCTACACCAAGGATCGAAGAAGTGATAACGTGAGTTGTGCTGACTGGCAAATGGAGCATCGTTGCTGTCAAAATAACGATTGCAGAGCCTGCATCTGCTGCAAAGCCGTTAATTGGCTCAATTTTGAATATTTTGGTGCCCATTGTTTTGATTATTTTCCAGCCGCCGACTGAAGTACCGAGTGCCATCGATGTCGCTGCGGATATTTTAACCCACATCGGAACATCCATCGTAGTTTGAATATCAGAAGCTACGAGGGCGAATACGATAATCCCCATCGCCTTCTGCGCATCATTCGTACCATGCGAGAAGGATTGGAATGCTGCTGTTAAGATTTGTGCGAAACGAAATCCTTTATTCACCTGATGCGGACTTGATTTGGCAAATATCTGCTTTAATATCCACATGATAATAAAGCCGGCTGCAAATGCAAGTACAGGTGAGAGCAATAAAGCTTTAACGATCTTAATTAATCCCTCGGAATTAATATTGCTAATACCCGCGCCGCCGATAACCGCTCCAGCTAGTGATCCAATCAATGCATGCGAGGAGGAGGAAGGAATTCCGAACCACCAGGTTATCAAATTCCACGCGATAGCGGAAATTAGTGCAGCAATTACAATAGCTACCCCGTTCGATAATGCTGCTGGGTTAGCAACGCCTTTACCTATGGTCGCAGCAACACCGGTAAACGTAACCGCGCCAAGAAAGTTCATCGTTGCAGCCATGATAATGGCTACCCTTGGCTTTAATGCGCGTGTGGACACAGCGGTCGCAATGGCATTAGCCGTGTCGTGAAATCCATTTATAAAATCAAATGACAGTGCTAGAAATACAACAATCCATAGAACCAATAGATCCATTTTTTAAGACTCCCACTCTTTAGATTAGCTGTTACGCATAATGATCGATTCCAGCGTATTGGCAACGTCTTCGCAGAAGTCGGTCGTTTCTTCTAGCATCTCATAAAGCTCTTTGCGCTTCATTAATTCAATTGGGTCAGTTACATTTGCAAACAAATTCTTGATGCAAACCCGAAGCAGATCATCTGCTTGATTCTCTAGCTCGTTCAGCTCAATGTTCATCTCACGAATGGCTAGCAATTTTTTTTGTGTCAGTAAGTATATGGCTTTCTTGATTTCGTGTGCAGATCGAACAAGAATTTCGCCGAATTTCGTAATGTACTCGTCACTTTCACGAACATTGTACATTTCAAACCGCGATGCACATGCCTCAATGCCGTCAAGCACATCATCAAGAGAAGTCGTAAGCGCCATAATATCCTCACGCTCGATTGGAGTAATGAACGTTTTGTTCAGTTCCTTCAAGATCGTATGCGTATATTTATCGCATTGGCTTTCGTATTCCTTCATGGTCTTGGCGAAAGTAGCAACATCTGATAAGTCTGATAGACCCTTCGAAAAATACTCCACTGCTTCAACAATGGCATCAGCCATATCCTCAAACGTCTTAAAGAAAATATCCTTTTTCTTGAACATCGTAATCCCCTTTACCTGACTGGATGTTTAGGCGCACTGCTATGAGCCCACAATATCTTAACATAGTATACATCTTAATTGTTAAGAGAATGTAAATGTTTAATAAAAAAATTTTTTATTTTCATAAAAAAAGAAAAAAAAGACGCAATCCTGTCATAGGATTGCGCTGTTCTGAAGCCATAGCCCATTCACTATCGTATTGATAGTGTAACCAATAAGCTATATTTATACCCACGTAATATGTTCTGCAAAGGTCGGTTTGTTCGGAACGATGTGAAAAAACGTTTTTCCTGGAACCAATTCAAGCTCTGCCCCGTTCTTCACAATTCGAATCATGCCATCGGGAGCACGAACCCATTCCGCCTCTATCGCCTTACCTTTCTGGAAAAGAAGAGCCGAGCCGCCCTCCGTCAAATTAACCGCCAATCGGCCCTCATCATCTAAGGTCTTGTGGTTGGCTCCGAGCACAACCAGATTCGTTCCCGTAAGCTGCTCATTATTATTCATATCGATATGAGGCTTATCATTGATTGATCGTTTGTATGTACCGCTTGCAGCATCGTATTCATAGCCAACCTTATAATTTTTCAGCAAAAAAGATATCGTTACCGTTGAAGCCGGGACACCTGATTCGTTTGAACCGTTCTCTGCAAAGGTGTAGGCAGGAGTAACTTTCTCCGTAAAGTATTTCTTCTTCTCCACACCCGCGCGCAGCTTTTCCAAATTCGAATATAAATTATGCGGCGGCTTCCGATCCTTGCTTCTCCAGAAATAGCTGCCCGCATTCGATATTTCATCCAAATACGGCTTTCCTTGATGCTGCAAGATATCGTATCCGTCTGTGCTCGCTCCTGCATGAGCTAGGATAGCCCCGTAACTATCGCCTATGTCGATCAAGTAGGGGCGAATGCTGCGAATCGGGCCAATCGTATCCGTCAAAGCATTCGTGCTCTGAAATACGGCAATCAACCGCGTAATACCGCCTTCTGCAAGCACTTCCCATATCACATCGGCGTTCGTAAGCCCGGACTGTGGACGAGCAGCTGCAAAGTTGTTAATCATGACGACTATCGGTCTAGCTTCTACTCCCTCCTCTTTCTCCAAGCCCGTGAGCGATGCTGTAAGTCGCGGTGGCGTCGGCGGTGCAGCCTCCTCGGTACTGATGGGATCGATCGTTTCTCCTGTTTCCTGCGGCTGCTCCTTGCCACCATTTCCCGAACTGCATGCTGTGAACATAAGAATAAAAGATAATAGCAATGCGCTGACCGAAATTCGCAATCGTTTATCCATAAGTAAGCAACCCTGCCTTTTTCCGCTATGAATAGCTTGTATTCGTTTCCATCTAACTTCCATTTAAACACATTTACTAACGGTTGTCTCGACAAAAAAGTTGCTCCTTCAACAGAATAAGTAAGTTATATTTAGAAACCTCCAGCGCAAACGTCCTCCAAACACTTCCAAGTGATAAGGCTCATATACACAAAAAAGGCGCACATGCTTTTGTAATAAAAGCACGTACGACCCGCTTATTTCTTAAATGCTCCAGTGATGCCACTCCTCTTGCTTCTTATCCAGTCCATCCAGCCACTCTGAGGTCACGCGTATCGCTTCCTCCTGATGATTCCGGCTTGAATACGTATGATTCGCTTGAAATATAATTTCCTTATCGCATAGCCCCTCATGACGGGTCCAGAACACCTTCTGGTAGAGGAAGCTGTAATCGACAGGAATTAGCTCATCGCTCGTACCATGGACAAGCAGTACTTCCCCGGCAAATTTCGTTGCCGCTTGAAAAGGCTGGTGCTGCAGCAGCGATTCAAAAAATACAGGCTGCAAAGTGTAGCCTTGAAAGTCTGTGTTCCCTATCGTCACCGCTTCATCATAACTGCTGCGTCCGACGATGCGAACAATGTCATTAAACGGGTAAGCAACCGGAGACCAAAGTACAAGCCTCTTCGCACGTTTGTCCTTAACGGCGGTCATGATCGCTACTGCGCCTCCAAGACTGTGTCCGAGCAGTACGATTCGAAGCGGATCAACGCATTCCATGCTTGCTACATAATTAATTGCAGTTCGTGTCTGGTCAACCATGGAGTCGAAGCCCAGAGAGCCATAGTCTCCCCCGCTTTCTCCGCAGCCCCCATAATCAAAGCGCAATACGTAAGAGCCTTGAGCAGCCAATGCACGCGCTGTTTTGACGAATAAACGATCGACTCCGACGCGTGAGCCTATAAATCCATGGCATATAATAATAGCTTGCTTCTTCTCTGAATCATTCTTGCTTCCGTCCGTCGGATAATGCAGCGTTGCCGCCAGTTCAAGTCCATCATGCCGAAGAATTAACTGTTTTTCCATCTATATAACCTCCTGAACACGTATATATAATAATTCCTACCCGTATACTATGAATTGATATTGAACTTATGATAGCACTTTGCCTCCGTTTCTGTCAATCCTGTTTATAGCCAAAGATGTACGATTATAGTACAGTGGGCGGTTTATCAATATTTTGATCTTTCTTAGGGGAATACTATTCAGGTGGAAAATTTATGGGGAGGTGCTTGAACTTGCCTTTGTGGATTGAATGGCTGCAAAATCATTGGCTGTCCTTCTTTATTGCAGCGGGTGTGGTCATCGCGATCATATATGTTGTTTCTAAGCGCAAGCAGCTGTTCTATAAAGAATGACGACCGAAGGCCGCTTAAGCTTATGCTTCGTGCATAAGCGGCACTCGAATCGTCACAACCGTACCAGCTCCGCGTTCGCTGTCAATCGTTAGCTGACCGCCGTGGAGCTCTATTATTTCCTTGCATATGGCTAGTCCAAGTCCAGACCCGCCTTGTCCCGTATTGCCCTTATAAAATTTCTCCGTGACATGCAATAAATCATCACCATCGATTCCGCAGCCGGTATCTGATACGACAAGCCTCGCCCAGTCTTGCTCGATTGCGGTCGCCACTCGAATGGTGCCGCCCGCGGGTGTAAATTTAAATGCGTTGTCTATGAGGTTGATTATGACCTGTTTCAGACGATTTGCATCCCCTCGCACTACAATAGGGCTTTTGCCATAGGCGGCCAATAGTCGAACGCGTGTCTGTTCCTCTCGCACGGCTAGCTGATTGACGGTCTCCTTCACAGGGCTATTGAAATCAAGCACCTCCGTATGCAGCTCCATCGTCCGTGCCGATAGCTTGGAGAAATCCAGCAAATCCTCAACAAGACCCGATAATCGTTCTGTTTCCTTGCTAATAATAGATAGGCCGAGTTTAACCTCTTCATCGTCCTCTGTTGGCTCGCTTTCCTTCAATGTTTCACTCCAGCCCTTAATGGACGTCAGCGGCGTACGAAGCTCATGGGAGATAGAAGAAATAAAATCATCCTTCAGCTTCTCCCTCTTGCTCAGCTCAATGACCATCGTATTAAATGTTTCCGCCAACTGGCCTATCTCATCATCGTTACGGCGCAGCGCGCGCCGGGTCCAATCTCCTTCAGCCATATAACGCGCGGCACGGGTGAGCTCGCGTATCGGCTTGACGATCCGCTGCGCCAGAAACAAGCTTAAGCCGAGAAACAACAGCACGACGCCAATACCAACCGCCACTGTCATCCGGATGAGCTGACTAATCATAGCATCTACCTGCTTTAGTGAAGCAGAATAACGAAGCATCGACACGACCTTGGCATCATTCCACAGCGGTATTGTTACGGAAATAACACGTTCCCCGTAGTACGGATCAACGCCTCGCCAACTGCCCGTATTCCCGGCAATAGCCGCTTTCACATCCCCGGTTGTATAACGAATATCCGGAGCGAAGCCATCCGAATCGATTCGAATTTGTCCCTTGCTGTCTAGAAGCTGCAGACTTGTACCGCCTTCGACCATATATTGGAGCATATAGTCTACCTGATCCTGCACCGTAAGCGAAGAGAGTGAACGGCTGTGCAGCGTTAATGCTGATTCAGCCCTTTGCTTAACAGAGCTGTGCGCACTTCCGTAATAGTAATTCCACATCAAAGTCGCAAACACGCCGCCTAGTACGCTGACGACAAGCACGATGAGCAGCAGATAGCTCCACACCATTCTCGTTTGCACGCTCTTCATTCGTCTCCGCCCCTCTTCCAGCGGTAGCCGTAGCCCCACACCGTCTCAATAAAGGAAGGATCTGATGGGTTTTTCTCGATTTTTTGACGAATTCTCCTGATGTTTACATCAACGACCTTCAAGTCGCCAACATAGTAACGGCCCCATACCTCTGTCAAAATATGATCGCGACTCACACTCTCGCCCACTCGCTCCATCAGCAGTCTGACAAGCGCCCACTCCGTAGGTGTTAGAATAATCTCACACTCATTCTTCCAAAGCTTGCGCTCCGATATAGAAAGCCGGAAAGGCTGTACGCTCAATTCATGATGAGCACCCGCTCTTGCCGCTGAAATTTGACCCGATTGGATGTGAAGCTGAGACATAACTTGCGCCTCTAATGTCTCAGCAGCTAGCGGAGTCTCTTCCGCGCCTCCGCTTGACCCCGGCTCTTCCTGGCCTATAACGGGCTTCATCCGCCGATAGAGTGATTTAATGCGGGCGATAAGCTCACCTGGACTGAATGGCTTCTGCACATAGTCATCTGCACCTAGCTCAAGCCCATGAATTTTGTCTTCCTCCTGCGACTTTGCCGTAAGCATAATAATACCCATTCGCGGATATCGCTCGCGAAGCTGCTCACATACCTCGAATCCGCTAATAGTCGGAAGCATGACATCAAGCAGCGCAATATCAAAAGGCCCCAACGTTTCGGCATATTCAAGCGCAGCTTCACCGTTGTCAGCCTCAATGACCTCCATATCATTTCGCTTCAGATTAATTCGGACGAATCCGCGGATGGACTCCTCATCTTCTAACAGTAATATTCGCATCGGTCAACACCCGCTCTTCTCTTAATCATTTCGAATCGTTAGGGATGATGTAAACTCCGCTTCCGCCTCAAGCATTTCTCTGAACGCTTTCCGGTCTGCATCAGACCCATCTGCCGGGGCTTCCTTCACGAACGAAGTTACAAATACGTTGCCGCTATCCGTAAATACTTGTCGAAAGGACTTGGACTCGCTTCTCCACCCTGCTTCAACGCTGCCCCACTGCTTTTGAGGAACAGCATATAAGGTTGCAAGCTTGGCGGTTGCCTTTGTCTCTTCATTCCAATAATCGATCGCTACCACAGCATAGAGTTCATTGTCCGCATTATGGAGCGTATAGCGACCCAGCCATTGATTAGGTATGCGCATCTGGATCCCATATCGGTAATCGGTGAATTCCTCTGTTATCTTTTTGAACCCGTCATGGCCATCCCATTGCATCCAATCATTCACCCACTTGGAGTAGGCGTATGCAACATCTGGATAGCCTGGAGCTTCTCTGCTCCATTGCAGCTCCAAGATGCCGTCTCCATTAATGTCTTGGCTGTAGGTAGGCTTGCCGACTATGCCTTCGATTCCCTCTGACTCGTTCGGGTAGACCAGTCGAAGCTTTCCTTTCTCCCATACATACATAGCCGTATAAGAGGAATGTGCGCCCGTGGATGCTTCCAGAATAATTCCCCTATGCTGCTCAGATATCCGGCCAATCAATATACGGTCATAGGCATTTACCCCATTATTAATGGATTCTCCGTAGACTTCCTTTAGTTTTCTGTTCGTCCATTTGTAAATGGTCAACTGATATTCCGGCAAGGCAATTTCTTGATTTGTTCCGGTTTCCGATATAACGACAAGCTCTGATCTGCCATCATTATCTAAATCGCCTGATTCCGCATACGTATAGGGCAAAGATTCAATCGGCTGAATGGTAAGCTTGCCCGACTCATTGCGTATCGGCTTGGATTGGAACGAGTAAATTTCTAGCACGTTAGGACTGTCAAAACCGCCAATCCAGCCTATTATAAGCTCCTTTTGGCCATCCTTATCCAAATCCTCGAATTTCAACCATTCGATTTGCCGGGCTAGCGGCTGCTGAATAAGCAGCCATGGCTTCCAAGCGGATGCCGTATATTTGAACACCATAAGTTCAGGTGTGCTGTATTCATTATAATAGGATACGATAGCCTCGTTTGTACCGTCCCCGTCTACATCGATTAGGCGAATCGCTCCCATATGCTCCTCGCGAACAGGAAGTGTCAGCTTGCTGTATGATGGCAATGATTTTTCAATTGCCTGCACAATAGCTTGCTTGTCAGGCGCTATAGCAGGCTTCTGCAGCAGGTCTGCAGGAGCAGCTGTATAGCGGCAGCCTGTTGCCAGGAACAGGAGGGTGAGAACAGCACTAAGCATTATGCTTAAGCGAATCTGCTTCCCATGCCCGCCCCCGGCATTTGTATAACCTGCGTTAGCCAACTTTACAGCCTCCTCGTGCATATCCCTATCTTAATCCAGCTGTTCAATGGTCACTAATGTATAACCCATTTCTTCTAGTTCATCAATGATACCTGGAAGCGCATCGACCGTGTTCTGAATTTTTTTGCCGCCAAAAGAATGCATTAAAATTATACCATTCGGCTTCGCTTGTTTCTTTATCATTTTTTGCATATCAGCAGCGGGAGTCCCTGCCCAGTCGCGCGTATCGATGTTCCATAAGATCGATTCGCGCTTGTATTCCTTCATGATTTCCATTAATGCGTCGTTAACAGCGCCATAAGGAGCACGGAATAATGTTGGCGTATAACCGATCGCCTTCTCAATTTCAGCATCTGCTGTGGTCATTTCCTTAAGTATTTGTTCTTTATTCAGTTTAGACAAGTCTTTATGATTATAAGTATGATTGCCAATCGAATGACCTTCTTCGTCAATACGCTTAAGTACTTCCGGGAATTTGCTCACTTGCAGTCCTACTACAAAAAAAGTAGCCTTAACTTTCTTTTCCTTCAAAATATCCAGAATTGCTGTTGTATAACGACTATCGGGTCCATCATCAAATGTTAACGCAATACATTTCTCGCATTTATTCTTTGCTCCATCAACAGGCTTTTCCGATTCGATAGGCTCAGATTTATCAACTGCCGGCTTCTCAGGAGGCTCGGTTGCTGGCGTGTCAGGCTTATCCTTTTCGGTCGTATCCGGCTTATTAGGCGTTGGCACGCTTGTCTCTCCGTTACTCGAATGACCCGGTCCCGGCTTCTCATTATCCGATCCCGTATTTCCAACTACAATGAATTGGTTTCCGTTATTCTTTCCTGCTTCTGTCTGCGGACCCTGCTCGCTCGTTCCTGCATTCACGACTGGTTTGCTGCCTATCGACATGAACGATGACAGGCTTAAGGGCTTGCTTACCGCACAACCGCCAATCCATATCATAACTGCTGCCAAAATGAACAGTACCAAAAGTCTGCGACGGCGTTTCTTTCTTCTTTCCATTTCGCTCACCTTCTATTCCTAGCTGATAGTTCTATCTTAATAGAACAACAGATTAAGAGAGTTACAAAATAGTAACACCTTTCGAGAGAATATGACACCTTTAGCAGAAAAAAAGACCATTCACACGCTGCTTTTTTCAAGCAAACGAAGTGAATGGTCCATTATTGTAAATATCATCCATTTATATGGTCATTTCAACATAGCTTTGCTTATACGAGCGCTTTAGCAGCAATATCCGTTCGATTCTGTTTTCCTTCAAAATCGATGACACTAACCGCTTCATATGCGCGTGCGCGAGCCTCCGCAATATCGCGGCCACGGCCAACAATGCCGAGCACTCGCCCTCCGTTAGTAACGAACTGTCCATCCTTCTCTGCTGTGCCTGCGTGGAACACAAGCGCGCCCTGCGCTTCTGCTTCTGCAAGACCAGTAATAACCCGTCCCTTCGGATAGGAAGCAGGATAACCTTCCGATGCAACAACGACGCATACAGCTGCTTCATTGCTCCACTTGATGTCTATTTGATCCAAGCTGCCATTCATAGAAGCAAGTACGATGTCGAGCAATTCGGTTTCGAGGCGAGGAAGTACAACCTGCGTCTCAGGATCACCCATGCGAGCGTTGAACTCGATCGTCTTCGGACCGTCTTTCGTAATCATAAGTCCTGCGAACAACACGCCGCGGAATGGACGGCCTTCGCTAACCATTGCTTTTGCCGTAGGAATGATAATGTTGGCAATAGATTGTTCGACAATAGCGGGATCGATATGCGGCAGCGGGGTATACGTCCCCATCCCTCCCGTATTCGGTCCCTTATCGCCATCGAAGATCGGCTTATGGTCCTGCGCAGGCACCATTGCCCTGACGGTTTCACCATCAACGAATGCAAGAATTGACATTTCTTGGCCAACAAGACATTCTTCAATAACGATTTGGCTGCCCGCATCTCCGAAAATCTTGTTAAGCATCATATCCTTCAGCGCTTGCTCTGCTTCCTCAAGCGTAGCCGCAACAGTAACGCCTTTCCCTGCTGCCAGACCGTCTGCTTTAATAACGATAGGAGCCGTTTGCTTGTTCAAATAAGCGGATGCCGCTTCATAATCAGTAAACGTTTCGTACTTCGCAGTCGGAATGTTGTATTTCTTCAACAAATTTTTCATAAAAATTTTGCTGCCTTCGATTTCCGCTGCATTTTTACGAGGTCCGTATGCCTTGATGCCGTGCGCTTCGAACGCATCTACAATACCATCGGCAAGAGGATCATCCGGCCCAACAAAAACAAGGTCAATCGCTTTATCCTTGGCAAAAGAAATCAGCTCATCGAATTGTCCTACCGCAATTGGCACGCACTCGGCAAGCTGCGCTATACCGGCATTGCCCGGCGCGCAAAAAATGTTTGTAACCTTCTCGCTCTTCTTCAGCGCCCAGACGATTGCATGCTCTCGTCCACCGCCGCCTACGACCAATATCCGCATAGAATAACCTCCCTAGTGTTTGAAATGACGTACGCTTGTGAACACCATGGCGATATTGTTCGCGTTCGCAGCCGCAATCGATTCTTCATCCTTAATTGAGCCGCCTGGTTGAATAATAGCTGTAATGCCTGCTTTAGCCGCAAGCTCTACTGTATCTCCCATTGGGAAGAATGCATCGGACGCCAGTGCTGAGCCTTTTGCAGCTTCGCCTGCTTGCTCTATCGCAATGCGGGCCGCTCCTACGCGGTTCATTTGGCCTGCGCCTACACCAATTGTCATATCGTCTTTTGCAAGCAGAATCGCGTTGGATTTCACATGCTTTACTACTTTCCAGCCGAATAGAAGCTGCTTTAGCTCTTCCGCTGTCGGCTTGCGGTCTGTAACAAATTGCAGATCCGCTTCCGTAACACTATGAACATCGCTCTCTTGCACGAGCATGCCGCCGTCAACCGACGTTACAAGCCATTCCGGCTTGCGCTCGCCAGCTGCTGAAAGCTCGCCCAGCTTCATTAAACGAATATTTTTTTTCTTCGTCAGCACTTCAAGCGCTTCCGGAGTAAAGTCCGGAGCGATAATGATTTCAAGGAATATGCCGCCAAGCAGCTCAGCCGTATCCACTCCGATTGTACGGTTAGCCGCTACGATACCGCCAAAAATGGACGTTGGATCAGCCGCATAAGCTTTTTGGTACGCTTCATGAATCGTTGCGCCGATGCCTACCCCACATGGGTTCATATGTTTGACCGCCACAACCGCAGGCTCGTCGAATTCTTTGAGAATCGCAAGCGCAGCGTTAGCATCGCTAATATTGTTGTAGGAAAGCTCTTTGCCGTGCAGCTGCTCAGCTGTTGTCACATTGCCAGATGCGGCAAGCGGCTTGCTGTAGAATGCAGCCTTCTGATGCGGATTTTCGCCGTACCGAAGATCTTGCACCTTCTCATAAGTAACGGTATAAGTCTCAGGAAGCGGCTCGCCCATTTGCTTAGATAGGTAATCGGAAATTAGGGAATCATAAGCTGCTGTATGACGGAATACTTTGGCTGCGAGGCGTTTGCGAGTCTCGAGCGTTGTATCGCCCTGTGCCTTTACTTCCTCAAGTATTGTTCCGTAGTCAGCGGCATCAACCACAACAGTAACGAATGCATGGTTTTTGGCAGCTGAGCGGAGCATTGTAGGACCGCCGATATCGATATTTTCGATTGCATCCTCATACGTCACATCTGGCTTAGCAATCGTTTCTTTGAATGGATACAGGTTAACGATAACCATGTCAATATAATCGAGGCCAAGCTCTTTCATTGCTTTCTGGTGCTCTTCATCATCACGAACAGCTAGCAGTCCGCTATGCACCGCAGGGTGAAGAGTTTTGACGCGACCATCCAGAATCTCCGGAAAGCCCGTTACATCAGAAATACCGATAACGGGAACGCCTTCCTTCTGCAGCAGGCTGAACGTACCACCAGTAGAAATAATTTGCACACCTTGGCTTGCTAACCCTCTGGAAAACTCCACGATTCCCGACTTGTCAGAAACACTAATTAACGCTCTGCGAATAGCCATATTAATACCCTCCTCATCTAATTGAACAAACATATATAAAGGGAAGCCAGCTTCCCTAACTCACACTAGCCGTATGAGCTCATTTCCGCCGCTTTCGGGGACAATAGAGCTAATTTCTAGCTCTATTTGGCCCTAAGTAACCTGAGTTTGTGGAATAGAGCTAGTTTCTAGCTCTATTTCTTCAACCTACAGCCGTATGAGCTCATTTCTGCCGTTTTCGGGGACAATAGAGCTAATTTCTAGCTCTATTTGGCCTTAAGTAACCTGAGTTTGGGGAATAGAGCTAATTTCTAGCTCTATTTCTTCAACCTACCGCCGAATGAGCTCATTTCTGCCGCTTTCGGGGCAAATAGAGCTAATTTTAGCTCTATTTGCCCCTAAGTAACCTGAGTTTGTGGAATAGAGCTAGTTTCTAGCTCTATTCCTTCAACCTACAGCCGTATGAGCTCATTTCCGCCGCTTTCGGGGACAATAGAGCTAATTTCTAGCTCTATTTGGCCTTAAGTAACCCGAGTTTGTGGAATAGAGCTAGTTTCTAGCTCTATTCCTCTCCCCTGAGCACAGTAACGCGGCGGCCGTCCAGCGTGACGCGGCCTTGCGCGATTTGCTGGATGATAGCTGGCAGCAGTGCCTGCTCCGCGGCGTGAATGCGCACCGCGAGCGAGCTTTCCGTATCGTCATCCTCTACTGCTACTACAGACTGCGCAATAATCGGTCCGCTGTCCATGCCGCCGTCCACATAGTGGACGGTGACGCCGGTCACCTTAACGCCATAGTCCAACGCTTGCCCGATCCCGTTCACGCCAGGGAAAGCCGGCAGCAAGGCAGGATGAATATTAATCATCCTGCCGTAATACGGCTCCACGACAACGGAGGTAATAATGCGCATATAACCGGCAAGCACAATAAGCTCCACACCGCGGCGCTCAAGCTCGGCAATGATTTCCGTCTCATAGGCTTCACGGGACGGGTAGTTCTTCGGTGTGAACAGGAACGTGTCCACACCCGCCCGCTTAGCGCGCTCCACGACGGGAGCGGCAGGCTTGTCACAAACAAGAAGCTCGATGCTTACATCGAGCTTCCCCTCCTGCACCGCATCTATAATCGCTTGGAAGTTCGTGCCTTGTCCCGAAGCGAAAACAGCGATGCGAAGTGCTCCCATTATACAGTCGCTCCAGTAAACGTTACGATGCGGCTTCCTTCCGTAACCGTTCCGATACGGTAAGCCTGCTCGCCAAGCTCGTTCGCAATGCGAATGGCATCGTCAGCTTGATCAGCAGGGACAACAACAACCAAACCAATGCCCATATTAAAAGTCGTGAACATGTCACGATTCGTAATTTCACCTTTATTTTGCATCAAATCAAAGATCGGCAGAATCGGCCATGAGCCGTATTCTACATCAACGTTTACGCCGTCTGGAAGCACCCGCGGAATATTCTCGATAAAGCCGCCGCCTGTAATATGCGCCATGCCTTTCACTTCTACCTGCTCAATCAGCTTAAGCGCTGATTTGACATAGATGCGTGTTGGCTCGATCAGCACATCGCCAAGCTTAGCGCCGCCAAGCTCTTCAAGCTCTTGATCCAGCTTGTAGCCAGCATCCTCAAGCAGCAAACGACGAACGAGCGAGAAGCCGTTGCTGTGAATGCCGCTGGAAGCGAAGCCGATAACCGCGTCGCCAGCTGCAATCGTAGAGCCGTCGATCATCTTCTTTTTATCCACAATACCAACCGTAAAGCCTGCAATATCATATTCTCCGCCTTGATACATACCTGGCATTTCAGCTGTTTCGCCGCCGATCAAAGAGCAGCCTGCTTGCAAGCAGCCTTCCGAAATTCCTTTGACGATCGCTTCGATCTTCTCAGGCACGACTTTGTCACAAGCCAAGTAATCAAGGAAGAATAAAGGCTCCGCGCCTTGTACGATAATATCATTCACGCACATCGCAACGGCATCAATGCCGATCGTGTCATGCTTATCCATTGCAAAAGCAAGCTTCAGCTTAGTCCCAACGCCATCCGTTCCGGACACGAGCACAGGCTCATCATACTTATCCTTGTTCAAGCTGAACAAACCGCCGAAGCCGCCAAGCTCTGCCAGCACCTCTGGGCGGTAAGTCCGCTTTACGTGCTTCTTCATCCGTTCAACCGCTTCGTTGCCCGCCGCTATATCGACGCCTGCTTTTTTGTATGCTTCTGACACTATCGGTCAACTCCTTCACTAATTTTGCATTTGATGCTTCATGTATAACTGCTATTAGCAGCTGCAGCTTTTGTCCGACTCTTCATTGACCGGCGTTGGATAATCATTATCGAAGCACGCTAGACACATGCCGCGATTATATGCTCCATCATTGCCGCCAACGGATTCCACAAAGCCTTCATTGCTTATAAAAGATAATGAATCGGCATTAATTTGCTTCCGAATTTCTTCCACTGTCCGAAAAGAAGCAATAAGCTCCTTGCGGTCTGGCGTATCAATGCCGTAGTAGCAAGGGTTCTTGAAAGGCGGCGATGTAATCCGCACATGCACCTCGGTTGCCCCTGCTTCACGAAGCAGGTTAACAATACGAAGCGATGTCGTGCCGCGCACGATGGAATCATCGATCATTACAACGCGCTTGCCTTCAACGACTTTACGAACGGCGGAAAGCTTCATTTTCACACCTTTCTCGCGAAGCTCTTGAGAAGGCTGAATGAAGGTCCGGCCTGTATATTTATTTTTAATTAAGCCAAGCTCATAAGGAATACCGGTCTGCTCTGCATAACCAATCGCCGCTGAAATACTGGAATCTGGCACACCGGTTACGATATCTGCATCCACGAAAGATTCCTCCGCCAAGCGGCGTCCCATCCGTTTGCGCGCCATATGAATGTTGATTCCGTTAATATCACTATCCGGCCTTGCAAAATAAATGTATTCCATCGCACAGGTCGCGCGCCGATCAACATCGGCGTAACGATCCTCGCGCATGCCGTTCGAATCCAGAATAAGCAATTCTCCAGGCTGAACATCACGCTCATACTCCGCGCCAATCGTCTCAAAAGCGCAGGATTCGGAGGAGAATACATAGCCCTCGCCGATCCGGCCCATAACAAGCGGACGCAAGCCATGCGGATCAGATGCAACGAGCAGCTTATCATTCGTCATAATAAGGAAGGCGAAGCCGCCGACAATACGCTGCAAAGCTTCCTTCGCTGCCGTCTCGAAATCCTTCGGCGAGCGCGCAATAAGATGCGCGATTACTTCCGTATCACTTGAGGTTTGGAAGATGGAGCCCTGCATTTCCAGCTCGCGGCGAATTTCCGGTGCGTTCACGATATTGCCGTTCGTAGCAACCGCAAGATCACCGTCACGATAGCGGAAAATAAGCGGCTGCGCATTAGCCAGCTTGCTTTCTCCCGCGGTCGAATAACGAACATGACCAATTGCACGGTCGCCCGTCAGCCGATCTAGATTATCCTTGTCGAATACTTCTTTGACAAGCCCCATACCATGATGATACTCGAATTTATTGCCTTTACTCGTATCTACCGTACAGATGCCTGCGCTTTCCTCACCGCGATGCTGAAGTGCATGAAGCCCGTAATAAGAGAGATTGGACGCTTCGGGGAGATTGAATATCCCGAAAACGCCGCACTCCTCACGCAATTTATCAAATATATCGTCACGGCCAATGCCTTCGTTATAGTGGTCTCCCGTCCATAACAGTGGCTCCTGTCCTATTTTTTCATCAGACATGGAATCGCATCCTTCCAGACCTTCTCCAGTTGTTGTACCGGCGCCTGAATGCCGGCTTTCCCATTGACGCTTATGGTCAGGCTGCTTCCACGAACAGTACCAATTTCCGTATGAACAACACCTTGCTCTGTTAGCCATGCTTGCAATGCTGCAGCTTGCTCAGGCTTAGCTGAGAGCAAAATGCGTGATTGCGATTCGCTGAACAGAAGGTGGTCAGGACGAAGCTCAGTCGCAAGAGCGACGTCCGCACCGAGACGTCCGCTAATGCATGATTCTGCAACAGCAACGGCGATGCCGCCTTCGGACAAGTCATGAGCCGATGCTACGAGACCCTTCTGAATAGCACCTAATACCGTATCAATTACTTTCTTCTCTACAGCCAGATCAATTTCAGGAGGACGACCAGATGGCGCTCCTTGCAGCACGTATTGCAGCTCACTGCCGCCTAGCTCCGCTTTCGTCTCGCCTACGAGAATAATAACGTCGCCTTCTGCTTTAAAGCCTTGTGTCGTGATGTGGTCGATATCATGCACCAAACCAACCATTCCGATAACAGGCGTCGGGTAAATAGCGCCCTTCGCATTCTCATTGTACAAGCTCACATTACCGCCGATTACCGGCGTATCTAGAACGACGCAAGCCTCAGACATACCGTCAGCCGAGCGCTCAAGCTGCCAGAATACTTCTGGTTTCTCCGGATTGCCAAAGTTCAAGTTATCTGTTACTGCAAGCGGCTCTGCTCCAGAACAAACAATGTTGCGCGCTGCTTCTGCAACCGAAATGCGTCCGCCTACTTCAGGATCAAGATAAACATAACGTCCGTTACAGTCAGTCGTCATCGCAAGCGCCTTGCGCGTGCCGCGAATCGTTACAACTGCTGCATCTGAGCCCGGTTGAACGGCTGTAGATGTGCGAACCATGTAATCATATTGGTTATAAACCCATTCTTTGCTTGCAACAGTTGGGGAAGCCAATACTTTCTCCAAAGCACCAGTCAAATCAGTAATTTCTGCAAAATCATTCGTGTCGATTGCTGCATTTTCGCTATAGTAAGCAGGCTCTTTCGATGGTTTGTCGTATACTGGGCACTCGTCAACGAGCGCTTTAACCGGCATATCAGCAACCTCTTGGCCTTGGTGGAACAAGCGCAGACGTCCGTCATCCGTTACTTTACCAACTTTGGCGCAAATGATGCCCCAGCGATCAAAGATTTCCATTGCCTGTGCTTCATGCTGCGGCTCTACGACAAAGAGCATACGCTCTTGGGATTCGGAAAGCATCATTTCATAAGGCGTCATGCCTGTTTCGCGCTGCGGCACCTCATCGAGGTAAAGCTCAAGGCCATTACCCGCTTTGGAAGCCATTTCTGCGCTGGAGCAAGTAAGTCCTGCTGCTCCCATATCTTGAATGCCAAGTACAATGCCGGAATTGATAAGCTCCAGAGTCGCTTCCATAACAAGCTTCTCCATGAACGGATCGCCGACCTGTACAGCAGTACGTTTCTCTTCGGATTCTTCAGACAGCTCAACGGAAGCAAAGGTTGCACCGTGAATACCGTCGCGGCCTGTTGCAGGTCCTACGTAAAATACAGGATTGCCTACCCCTTTGGCGACGCCGCGCTGAATTTTATCATGATCAATTAGGCCGACACACATCGCGTTAACGAGCGGGTTGCCCTCATAGCTCTCATCGAACATCACTTCGCCCGCAACCGTCGGAATTCCGATACAGTTGCCGTAGCCCGCGATGCCGCTTACGACGTTTTCAAACAAATATTTAACGCGTTCATTCTCTAGACGGCCAAAGCGCAAGCTGTTCAGCAGCGCAATCGGACGAGCGCCCATGGAAAAAATATCGCGGATAATGCCGCCCACGCCAGTTGCAGCGCCTTGGTAAGGCTCAACCGCAGAGGGATGGTTATGCGATTCGATTTTGAATACAACCGCTTGATTGTCTCCGATATCGACGATGCCTGCGCCTTCGCCTGGTCCCATAAGAACGCGAGGTCCGGTAATCGGGAATTTTTTCAAAATAGGCTTGGAGTTTTTGTAAGAGCAATGCTCCGACCACATAACGCTGAATACGCCGATCTCCGTGTAGTTAGGCTTGCGTCCAAGAAAACCGCAAATGAGATCAAATTCATAATCAGAAACGCCAAATTGAGTGTAAATCTTTTGATCGGCAATTTGCTCCGCCGTCGGTTCCTTAGCCGTTAACTGCTGCGTCATGTTGTTCCCTCCATGCATTCAAAATCGATGTAAACATCCGTTTGCCGTCTTCCGATCCAAGCAATTGGTCAATCGCGCGCTCAGGATGCGGCATCATGCCTACCACATTTCCTGCTTTGTTGCTGACGCCCGCAATGTTATCAACCGAACCGTTCGGATTCGTGTCGCCTGCATAGCGGAATATGATCTGGTCGTTCGCTTTGAGCTCAGCCAGCGTCTCGTCATCGCAGAAGTAGTTGCCTTCGCCATGCGCGATCGGTATATTAATAATTTCGCCTTGCGAATATTGGTTTGTGAAAGCTGTCTTGCTGTTCACTACCTCAAGCGGAGCTTGGTGGCAGCGGAACTTCAAGCCGTTATTGCGAATAAGTGCACCTGGCAGGAGGCCAGCTTCCGTCAAAATTTGAAACCCGTTGCAAATGCCAAGAATATATTTGCCTGCTTCGGCTGCTTTCTTCACTTCGTTCATCACGGCAGCGAATTGAGCAATTGCACCGCAGCGCAGGTAATCACCGTAAGAGAAGCCGCCTGGAACTAGAATCGCGTCATACGCGGATAGATCCGTAGCGGTATGCCATACATAGTCAACCGATTGTCCGATGGTGTCTTCCACTGCTTTGTAGCAATCAATATCGCAGTTGGAGCCAGGAAATACGAGAACCGCAAACTTCATCGCCTTATCCCTCCAGCTCAAAACGGTAATCTTCTACAACCGTGTTCGCGAACAGCTTCTCACACATCGCTTTGACGCGAGTTTCCGCTTCTGCGCGGTCAGTCGTATCAAGCTCAAGCTCCAAATATTTGCCGATGCGCACTTTGCCGACTTCGGAGAAGCCTAGCGTGTGAAGCGCTCCTTGCACAGCTGTTCCTTGTGGATCCAAAACGTTTTGCTTGATAGTGACGTAGACGGTTGCCTTCATAATAGCCTCCTGAAAATGTATGTTTTTCTCGCTAGATGGTGATGGACGATGCTGTCCGCGGGCGGTGGGAGTTATTGTCTACGTCGCTTTCGAAGCCGGGAAATTCTGATTACACGCTATGCGGTAATTTCCCGGTCTTCAAGAAGCGATCGCTATCGCTCTACGACAACAACTTCCCACGCTGCGCGTGAGCATATTTCCTTCAAACTCTCGCAAGTGTGGTCGGTGAAGCAGCTTTTTGGCGGCCGCGCTTTCTCTGGCCGCCTTTTTCTTTAAAATAAGAGTAATATCTGAAACTAATAATCTAGTTTGAAACTAAGTAAATAGACTCTACAGCTCAGCACCCGTAAGACGACGGTAAATGTCGCGGTAGCGAGTAGTCGTTTCGGCTACTACGGATTCCGGAAGTGGTGCCGGCTTACTGTCACGATCCCAGTCGGAGCCTAGCAGGTAAGTGCGAACAGGCTCTTTGTCCATGCTGTCGATTTCGATATCCAGGGCATAGTTGCCTTCCGCCCAGAAACGCGAGGAATCTGGTGTGAAAATCTCATCGATCAGAATAACTTTGCCGTCGATGAGTCCGAATTCGAACTTGCAATCCGCCAGAATGATGCCATGCTCCGCGCAATAGCCGTGAGCGAACTCATAAAGCTTGATGCTGCGGTCGCGAAGCTCCTCTGCCAGCTCGGCGCCGACCATTTCCGCCATCTTCTGAAACGGAATATCTTCGTCGTGACCGACGTCGTTTTTGGCAGCCGGCGTGAAGATAGGAGCAGGGAAACGTTCGTTTTTGCGCAATCCTTCCGGCAGCTCAATGCCGTTGATTGCTGATGTTTGCTGGTACTGCCTCCAGCCGCCGCCCGTAATATAACCCCGCACGACGCATTCAATATCAATTCGTTCTGCTTTGCGGGTAACCATGATGCGGTTTCTCAGCATTTCCGGCTCTGTGACGATATCGCCAAGCTTCTCCACATCGGTATGCACAACATGATTGACTTGAATATCAGCCGTTTGCTGGAACCAATAAGCTGACAGGCGGTTAAGCACATTGCCCTTATCCGGTACAGCCGGATCGAGCACGTAGTCGAACGCCGAGATACGATCCGTTACGACGATCAGGAAATGCTCGCCCAGATCATAGAGCTCGCGAACCTTGCCCTTATAGATAAGCGGAGCTTTGATATAATCGACAGCCGTCGATAGAGCTTGCGATTGTGCAGTCATCCGGCTAACCTCCCCTTAAATCAATCCTAAGCGTGTGAAAATCGTATCCACATGCTTCAAATGCCATGCAGGATTGAAGCAATCGTCGATTTCTTCAGCAGTCAGCACACTTGTAATTTCTTCTGTCTCACCGATAATGTCGCGGAATTGACGCTGAGTTTCCCAAGCCTGCATCGCGCGCGGTTGAACCGTATCATAGGCTTTCTCACGGCTGAAGCCTTTGTCGATCAGCTTTGTCAATACACGGCCGGAGAAAGGTACGCCGTAAGTCGCTTGCATGTTGCGTTTCATGTTTTCCGGGAACACTTGAAGATTGTTGATAATGTTGCCCAAACGATTCAGCATATAGTTAAGCAGCATCGTTGCATCCGGCAAAATTATACGTTCTACGGATGAATGGCTGATATCGCGTTCATGCCAAAGCGCAATATTCTCATAAGCGGTAACCATATGTCCGCGAATGACGCGGGACAAGCCGGAAATGTTCTCGCAGCCGATTGGGTTGCGCTTATGCGGCATTGCGGATGAACCTTTTTGGCCTTTTGCGAAAGGCTCTTCGACTTCACGGAATTCACTCTTCTGCAGTGCGCGAATTTCAGTCGCGAATTTATCCAATGACGAAGCAACAAGCGCAAGCGTCGCCATATATTCAGCGTGACGGTCACGCTGCAAGGTTTGTGTGGAAATTGGAGCTGCTGTAATACCCAGCTTATTGCAAACGAACTCTTCAACGAATGGATCGATGTCTGCGAAAGTACCGACAGCACCGGACATTTTGCCGAATTGCACACCATTTGCCGCATGATGGAAACGCTCCAGGTTGCGCTTCATTTCCTCATACCAAAGCGCCATCTTCAAACCGAAGGTCGTTGGCTGTGCATGAACGCCGTGTGTACGGCCCATCATAGGCGTATCTTTATATTGGATCGCTTTATTGCGAAGAATCTCAATAAAACGCTCGATGTCCTTTACTAAAATAGCATTAGCTTGAAGCAGCAGATAACCGATAGCTGTATCTACAACGTCAGTAGAAGTTAGGCCGTAATGCACCCATTTGCCTTCCGGGCCAGCCTTCTCGGATACGGCACGCGTAAATGCGATAACATCATGGCGAGTGTCCTGCTCAATTTCGTAAATACGATCAATATCGAAGTCAGCTGAAGCACGAAGTGCAACAACATCTTCCTTCGGAATAACGCCCAGCTCGGACCAAGCCTCGCATGCACACAGCTCAACTTCAAGCCATGCTCTGAATTTATTTTCCTCTGTCCATATTTCTCTCATTTCCGGTCTGCTATAACGCTCCAACATCAATCATTCACACCTTCCAAATAGTTGTCTCTTTAATCCAGCTGAGTGCAGCATCTATATCTGGCGCCAAAACGTTGACATGTCCCATTTTACGCTTATGGACAGCATCTTTTTTCCCGTACAAATGTACCTTTGGTGCAACCTTCAGCCTTTCGGCCGTTTCATCGCGGCGTGCTAGCAGCGCCAGCAGCGGCTCAACGTGCTGTCCCAGTACATTAACCATCACAACCGGACTCATCAGCGTCGTATCGCCTAGCGGCAGGTTGCAAATTGCGCGGATATGCTGTTCGAATTGCGAAGTTCGGCATGCCTCCATCGTGTAGTGGCCGCTGTTATGCGGACGCGGCGCAAGCTCATTCACGAACAGCTCGCCATCAGCCGTATAGAACAGTTCTACTGCGATAAGCCCTACAACGCCAAGCCCTTCAGTGATTTGTTTAGCCAGCTGTTCCGCTTCACGCTGCACATTCTCGCTTATTCGCGCAGGCACGATAGATAAATGCAATATATTATCGACGTGTATATTTTCCGCAACGGGGAACACTTTTATTTCACCCTGTGGACTTCTCGCCGCTATAATTGATAATTCTTTCTCGAAGCGTATGAACTGCTCCAGAACCAGCTGAACGCCGGCACGTGCTAGCGTCTCATACGCTTCCGGTATTTCATCCTTGCTGCGGATAACCCATTGGCCCTTGCCGTCATAGCCGCCCATTGCTGTCTTGAGGACGCAAGGCGTTCCAAAACGTGCAACGGCCTCATGAAGCTCTTCCACACTGCGAATCTCGCTGTACGGAGCTACCCGCACGCCAGCAGCTTCAATTGCGCGTTTCTCGCGAAGCCGATGCTGTGTTGTATACAGCAGCTCGCTGCCCTGCGGTACATAAGATTCATTCATGAGCATAGCGGCTACGTCTGCGTCAACGTTCTCGAACTCGTACGTGATCACATCCGAACGCTCAGCCAGCTCGCGAGCGGCTTCGCGATTGTCGTACGCTGCAACGATTTGCTCTGCAACTTGTCCAGTCGGCGCATCCGGCGTCGGGTCGAGCGCGATGAATCGATAGCCCATTGCGCTTCCCGCATTCGCCATCATGCGGCCAAGCTGTCCGCCGCCTAGAATGCCGATGGTGCTGCCAGGAAGCAGTGTGCTTCCTGCGGGCTGCCGTGTACTAAGCTCAGGTTGCTCGTTCACAGCTTCCGTAGATGATGTCTGCGACTGGCTCTTGCCCGCTTCCTTACTCATAGCGTTTCACTGCTTTCCAGCACTTCCTGCTTGATGCGTTCGCGGCGTGCTTGCACTCGCGCCTGCACCTCGGGGTCGAACGCTCCGAGCATTTGAGCAGCCAGAAGGCCAGCATTCGTTCCGCCAGCGTTACCAATCGCAACAGTAGCAACAGGAATACCGCCTGGCATTTGTACAATGGATAGCAAGGAATCCAGTCCGCTCAAATTCGAAGATTTGACGGGAACGCCAATGACCGGCAGTATCGTCTTCGAAGCGACCATGCCGGGCAAATGCGCAGCGCCGCCTGCTCCAGCAATAATGACTTTCAGCCCTCGCTCTACTGCCGTTTCCGCATATTCAAACATTAAATCCGGTGTCCGATGCGCCGACACGACCTTTTTCTCATAAGGGATTTGCAATTCCTCCAAAACGTCGCAAGCTAGTTTCATTGTGTCCCAATCCGACTTGCTGCCCATGATGACGCCCACCTTAGCCGACATGCGATCAAACCCACTTTCATGTATAAGTTGAATTTCCATGTAAACGATTATTTAGATGTACCTCACGACAACCAAAAAAGGCCCGTCAGCAGCCATATGAATAGGAATGCCTAAGGACCAGAGCAAGCGAAGAATATTGAAGTACCTGCATTCTTCCGAATGAAGGCAGCTGCAATCACTTCAATGAAAATAACAGCACGGCACAGCATGGGCCATACAGACAATAGAAGGCTGCCTCGTTAGAGAGGCAACCTATGTCCTGCTTGGCTTCCATATCATATGCGGCGAATCGAAGCTTATCTCGCAATGCGAGACGATAGGCGCGATTTCGCCTGTTATGTTCATTTTGCTCGTAGTCCGAAAATTAAGGTTTCCGGGTAGAAACATTCAGGCCTAATCCCAAATATATACGAGTTGACTTTACATAAACGTTAAATAAGATTCGTATAAGCTTTACTATTTCATTACTAAAATGATTGTTAAAAAGTGACTTGACTCCAAAGGTCGGCAATTGCTGTTTTCCGCTCCTGCAGAACACTCCGCCTCAAGCCTATTCCAGTTTATCTAATCCTCAATCTACTGTCAATGAAATACGAACATTAAATTGAGTTTCTTTTGGAAAGTTCGCTTTTACCAATCATTGAATCAAAAAAAAAACAATTGCACGCCATAAAATAGGTGTTTCAACCTACTATTCCAGATTTCATCCTTAACCGCTTTAACTCATCAAAGAAGCCAGAAGCATCTTAAACAGACTAGGATGCGCATAAGGTGAATACAGTTATAATACAAGCCTTTCGAGCATAAGCAATAAAGCGATTAAACCTATTGAGGTAGAAATAGCGAAGAAGGAGGTTAGAAAAGTGCAAATTCATGTTGTGCAAAAAGGAGATTCCTTATGGCAGCTATCGCAAAAATATGATGTTCCCGTAGACGATATTGCTGCTGCAAACGGCCTAAGCAAGCAAAATATACTTGTCATCGGTCAATCGATCATTATACCCATCGAGGCTGGCAGCCATAAAGTGCTGCATGGTGAAACGCTTTGGGCCATCGCGCAGCGATACGGCGTCACACTGAAGGAGCTTGCTCGGTTCAATGGAATCAAAAACCCTGCCCTCATCTATCCAGGCCAGACGATCGTCATTCCGCAAGCCGTGAAACCAACGATAGAAGTTAACGGATATACGGAAAAATTCGGACCAGCAGGGGTTGAAATCATCGAAAAAATCGGCCCATATTTAACTTATTTAAGTCCTTTCAGCTATCGCGTTAGACCAGACGGCACGTTCATTGAATTAGATGAAACAGCTATTATTCTTGCAGCCTATGAGCAGCGTGCTGCTCCGATGATGGTTATTACTAATTTCGAGAATGGCACGTTCAGCCCCGATATTGCTCATGCCGTTCTGGCCAATCCCGAGGTCCAAGAGCGGCTGATCGCTAATATTTTGGACCTTATGGAGAATAAAGGCTATCTTGCGCTCAATATTGATTTCGAATACGTGCCTCCGGCTGACCGTGAGCTGTATAATGCATTTCTACAAAAAGTCGTTGATCAGCTGCATCCGCGAAATTATTTGGTATCGACCTGCTTGGCTCCCAAGCAGAGCGCCGACCAGATCGGCACACTATATGAGGCGCATGATTATCCGGCCCACGGTAGAATCGTTGATTTTGTTATCCTTATGACATACGAATGGGGCTGGTCAGGCGGCCCGCCGCTTGCTGTCGCACCGCTTAACGAGGTTGTTAAGGTATTGAACTATGCGCTGTCCGTCATGCCTCCAGAGAAAATCATTATGGGCATGCCATTATACGGCTATGATTGGACGCTTCCTTACGTAAAAGGAGGAAAATGGGCTCCGACCGTCAGCCCGGAGGCAGCGCTGAATCGAGCCATACAATATGGTGCTGATATCCAATACAACGAGGAGAGCCAATCCCCGTTCTACTCTTACTATGATGAAGAGGGCCGCGAGCATATCGTCTGGTTTGAAGATGCGCGAAGCGTGCAGGCCAAATTCAATATTGTCAAAGCCTATAACCTACGCGGGGTAAGCTACTGGGTTCTCGGCATTCCGTTTCCGCAAAACTGGTATGTGCTCGGTGCGAATTTTACGATTAAAAAGCTTGTTTAGCGCTAGAAGCAAAATAAAAGGCGCAGGGCCTCTCCGACTATAAGGAGAAGCCCTGCGCCTTTTCAATACTATTCCAGCCACACTGTCTTAGCAGTCGCAGGAATGCGCTGCGGTTCAGGGGCGGTCATATCTGGATAACCCAGATAAATGAAGCCGACAAGCTGCGCATCCTCTGCGAGTCCAAGTGTTTCTCTCATGAGTGGATGATACATCGGATCGCCGGAGCGCCAAATGGCGCCTAGGCCATTCGCATGAGCGGCAAGCAGCAGGTTCTGAACGGCTGCTTGTACAGCCGCAAGCTCCTCCTCCAGCACAGCGCGAGGATTATCTGACGGCACGCAGACAGCAGCTATAATGACCGGAGCGCGGTAAGCCTTAGAGCGTTCCTTCGCAAGGCGCTCTTCAAGCGGCTGACCGCTCAGCTCAGGCACGGCAGCGGCGCTTACGCGTGCGTAGCCTTCAGCGAGCCTTGCGCGTCCTTCTCCCGTCATAACAATAAATGACCATGGCTGCGTATTATGGTGGCTTGGCGCAAATACAGCAGCCTCAATCAGTCTCTCAATAATAGCGCGATCAACGGGATCCTTCTTCACTCTCCCAATCGTTCTTCGCGTTTTTATAGCTTCTTCAACGTTCATATCCGGTATCTCCTCCGATTATGCTATTTAAATAAATGCAAGTATTCGCCGTAGCCCTCTTGCTCCAAGTCATCTTTGGCAATAAATCGCAAGGATGCTGAATTAATGCAATAACGAAGACCTGTTGGCTGTGGACCGTCATCAAATACATGCCCTAAATGAGAATCGCCTTCCTTGCTGCGCACCTCTACACGCACCATGAAATGACTGGAGTCTGTATGCTCCGTCACAGCAGCAGCCTGCAGCGGCTTCGTAAAGCTCGGCCAGCCGCAGCCAGCGTCATACTTATCACGCGAGCTGAACAGCGGCTCGCCCGAAACGATGTCTACATAAATGCCATCCTCTACGTGATCCCAGTACTCGCCAGTGAAAGGGCGCTCTGTTCCGCTGTTTTGCGTAACTTCATACTGAATAGGCGTAAGCTTCTGCTTCAGCTCAGCAGGATCCTTCTTCACGGTCCAATGCTCGGAGATAAACGCATCACGGCCAGAGCCTTTACGATAATTTTTATAACGGAACGGGTTGGTTTTGTGATAGCCCTGATGGTAGTCTTCCGCTGGGTAGAAGGGTCCAGCCGGTTCAATTTCAGTCACGATCGGACGGTCAAAGCGGCCGCTTGCTTGCAGCTCCTGCTTGGATTTCTCAGCCAGCTGATGCTGCTCCTCCGTGTAGTAGTAAATGCCCGTCCGATACGATTCACCGCGGTCATGGAACTGTCCGCCTGCATCGGTTGGATCGATTTGTCGCCAGTAAATATCGAGCAGCTTCTCATAAGGAAACACTTGCGGATCATACGTAATTTGTACCGCTTCCGTATGGCCTGTTGTTTCCGAGCAAACCTCCTGATAGGTTGGGTTAACGGTGTGGCCGCCTGTATAACCGGATACGACCGAGATAATGCCCGGCATTTCTTCAAACGGCGAAACCATGCACCAGAAACAGCCACCAGCGAACACCGCTTTCGCCTCATTACGGCTTGTGCCGTTATTTATGATTGGTTGATCCATACTGATCACCCTCCTGAATATTTCATTTCATGTCTTGCTTCTCTATTATACATGACGAGTATGGCTAACATCAAAAAAAGAAGGGGTTGTCTCAAAAGCCGCTCAAATGCTGACATTAAATTTTCTCGCTGGGTTCAAGCAGCAGCTTTAGACCAAATAAGCAAAACAGCCGGTCAGGAGTAGAAATCCTGATCGGCTGTTTTACAATACTACATCCTATTCAAAAGCTTTACCTGGCAAAAAGACAAACAGGATTGGCAGCGAGCTCGCACCTGGTGAAGTATACTGGATCGTCACTTCCTGCGGTGAATTAAGCTCAGCTCCTGTAGGCTTGTGCGTATAAAGCAGCACACCTTCGGATAAATTCACATGTCCGCCTGTCGGAACCGAGATTACTTTTCCATTAACGGATACCGCACCTTGGAAAATACCTGCTCTTGGGTTCAATAGAATACGAGTTCCGTATGCAACGCTTTTGAGCTTGACCGTCGTAACGGCGCCATACTCGCCTCCGTTATAGGTCATTCCGCCTGTCAGCGCGTCAACGCCTACCATAACATCGCCGCGGCTGCCGAGACGAAGCTTGCTCTCGGTTACGCCAACCTTCTCATTTACTTCAATATATTGATCCGTATCAAAAAATTTACCACGATTTCCTACCTTCTCAAGCAGCGGCGCGTTGGACACAACACTTACCGGATCCGTAAATTCATTGAGCGCTAATGTCGTGAAGGTTAGCGGTCCATCCATATCAACATCAAGCAAGCCGGAGAAGCCCTCCGTCGGATTCATAATGATTTTCTCCAATTCCGGCAATATCGGAACGGATGCTCCAGGCTCGATGATCATCTCACGCGCCGTAGAGCCTTGTAAATATCTCAATACAGCAGCAGAACCGAATTGCATCGCACTGACACTCGGTCCAGCAAGGCCGCGGTTGCCAAGCTTCAGCTTCACGCTTTCTGTTCCTTTGTTAGTCGCGACGACCGCAATCTTAAGACGCTCTTCAGAGCCGTTGCGGTGATGAAGGAATAATCGGCTCGCATCATTTAGATCATCCTCGTACAGCAAACCCTCGCCGAAGAAACGTTCAGGCGCGTTCGACATATACAACGTACGTCCGCCCTTGGATTCTATCGTATCGACCTCTTTAAAGGTATTCATAAGCTTCGCGTCCAGCGCGAACTTGTCGCCTGGGTTACCATAACGCAAATAATATTCATAAGGCGTATACATGACTTCATCAGTCACAGTAATATCCTGCGTTTTCGTCGCGCTGACTGCGCCATCGTCATCCGTAACCTTCAGGGTCACTGTATATACCCCAGGCTCGAAATACGCGCTTTTGCGTCCTGCCCATTCCGTCTTCATAATCTTTCCATCAAGATCATAGCTAAGATCCGTATATTCAACCGGTTCTCCGAGCTTCACCTCGACAGGAGCTTTAAAATCGGCAACAGGCTCCACATTTGGGTCTGGCTGAATGGTAATACTAATTTGCTTAAGCTCAGCATTGAAGGTATAGTTCCCTGTCCAAAGCTGCTTTACAGCTGATAGCGGAACATGCATCGTACCGTTAATTCTAGTCGCTGCAGAGGACATCAGAATATAGCTGTCATTGCGGCGCGCTCCGCGCATATCTACGTTCAGTGTTACTTTGTTAAAGTAAGTATCGATATGAGTGCCCTTCGAGTCATTATACACTTTCGCTCCCACTGCGCTTGCAAGGGTATGAATAGGTATCATCGTAACCCCATTAACAACCGGCAGCGGTGTCGTCATTTGCTTTACGCTTCCATTAAGCGTCATTTGCTTCTGGCCGTGTACAAAAGTAATTTTGATCGGCTGCCGCTCTGCTGCGTTTATCTTATCTTGCGAACCAAACCCCGCCCCCGCAAGTGAAACCAACAAGCTGGCAATAATGATTCTCTTTGCTATCCGTTTGCTCTTTTTCTCTTTATTCATCTTCTTCTCCTTCCGGTTCACAGCATTAACTGCCGCATCCCGATTAGTTAGACGCTGTTAACATGCATAATGTTCCGCATAAATTGAAATATTCAATAAATTACCACTTGCAAAACAGGACATCAGATATTCTCTTTGTTACAATAAGATGACGTCCGCAACTATTCAGCAGGGTTTGATCGTCTATTATTACGTACCGAAATGCTTGCAGTTCGTTCATCCGATCTTCTATGCAAGTGACTAACAAGAGAGGTGAATGAATCAAATGAGTGATTTAATTATGGAACAACGTGCTGCCAGCCCCTATGAAATGAAGCCGCGAAAAAAGAGAGGAAAAGGCACATTCCTCATCTTTATCTGTGTATGGATCGTTCTCATCGCTTTAGGAGTATTGGGCGCCAAATGGTATACCGAGCGGATTCAGCAGACGCTAGCCGTCGATTTGGAGAAACAAACAGCCGCTCAGATTACAGCTATGCAGCAAGCCTATGAGACCCGCATGCAGCAGCTAGAAAGCAACTACACGGAGGATCTCGCCGAGCTTAAGAGCAAGGTTGATGCGCTTAATGAGCTGCTTACTTTCACCAAGGATAACGCCGATTCGAAAACAGACAATAGCAATAAGCTATATACGCAATTAAATGAAGTGAAGAAACAGCTGAACGAACTGCAAAAGAATTTGGACATGTTGAAATGAACATAACCGTAAAAACATTAAACCGGACGGCGCTGCTTGCTTGCACACCTTTTCTCAGCATTATGATTTGGCTGCTCTTATCCGATATTGTCATTCAATTATCAGATGATGCGTTTCCAAGCGCAGTTACTGAGCACGAGATGCCGCCTGCCGCTGATATTAAGCCTGCCATTATTGGGCTTGACCAAGCGCAGGTAACAGCTTCAGAGACCCAGCAATCGATTCAGAAGCAGATTAAACTCTATAATCAAACCAATTCGGATATGGCGAACCTATCATCCCTAGCAGCCTCGCAAGCATCGAGGCCGCTTGCCATCTATGACCGTAATATTACAAGAAGGCTAGGCAACCCCTCAGCTACTATTGAATCGGACAAGCTGCGGGCTCAGCTCTTCTACATAAAGGCTGAGCATTTCAACGCCTATGCGCTGAAGGTGAAGCTGAAGAGCAGCGATGCCATGAAGATGACGCTGGGCGGCAAGGAGCTTGGCCAAGCGGAAACGACACTCGCTGCCGTGAACCGCCATCATGCAATAGCGGGAGTCAATGCAGGCGGCTTTGCTGACGGAAGCGGCAAACGCTATCCGCTGAGCACGACGATTGTAGACGGCGAATATGTAACAAGCTTCGAGCCGCCGCGTGCGAATTTGTTTTTTGTCGGACTAAATGATAAGAATGAACTGGTTGGCGGCAAGTTTGCGACTAAAGAACAGCTTGATGCCAAAAAACCGAAATTCGGCGCATCCTTCGTTCCGGTATTGCTTCGAGGCGGTACGACCCAGCCTATTCCAGCCAAATGGCAGACGAGCCCAAAACGCGCTCCTCGGACTGTTATTGCCAACTTTAAGGATGACCAGCTGCTCTTCCTTGTTGCGGACGGCTATAACGAAGCCGGCAGCTCTGGAGCTACGCTGGACGAAATGCAGCTGCTGCTTCAGCGCTATGGCGCGGTTGACGGATACAATCTGGATGGCGGCGGCTCATCCTCACTCATTTTTAATGGCAAAGTCATTAATAAGCCGTCTGGCGGAGAGCTTCGCAAGCTTCCGACCCATTTCTTATTCTTCAAATAATTGCACAAAGGGTAGCCTTTTGATCGTTAATTGCGAATATACTGATACCGACTGCCGGAACCACACTCCTGCTAATGTTTCTATTGAAAGGAGCAGTACAGATGGGCATGGGCTCCAAATGGTATCGAAGGACGCTATTAACGATTACGGGATTCAAGTTTGTGGAGAAAATGTCTACAACCTATGGCAAAGGACTGGCAAGCCGGTTCATAGCCGGAGAAACACTTGATGAGGCTTTGGATGAGGTTGAGCAGCTTAATGGTCTTGGCATTATGGCCACGCTCGATCATTTGGGAGAAGGTATCACGGAATTAAGTGAAGCGGCTGCATACAAAGAGCAGTATATTAAACTGATCGAAGGCATTGCAGCCCGCAAAGCAAACACCAATGTATCTTTAAAGCCAACTCAAATGGGACTTGGTCTCGATCAGACGGTTTGTCTCTCGAACATAAGAGAGGTAGTTAAACAGGCAAGACATTGCCGGAACTTCGTACGCATCGACATGGAGAATTCACCTTATACGCAGGCCACTATCGATATCGTGAGACGACTTCATAAAGAGGGCTTAACGAATGTAGGAACCGTGCTGCAGGCCTATTTGTTCCGAACCCAGCAGGATGCAGAGGATTTGCTTCGCGAGCAAATCAATTTACGCCTTGTGAAGGGCGCTTATAAAGAGGCGGATGCTGTTGCCTACCAGAAAACGTCCGAAGTTGTCGAAAGCTTCAAAAGCATCATAAAGCTTCATTTGGATAACGGCGTCTACACTGCTATTGCCTCACATGATGATGCCATCATTAGCTGGGTGAAGGCTTATACTCGCGCAAAACAAATACCCAAGCATGCTTTTGAATTCCAGATGCTGTATGGGCTTCGCATGAATGAACAAGCAAGGCTTGCCAAGGAGGGATACCGCATCCGCTGCTATGTGCCATATGGTGTGATGTGGTATCCCTATTTCACTCGCCGTCTTGCCGAGAAGCCCGCCAACCTTATGCTGGTGCTCAAAAATATGTCAACTCTTAAGCGCTGATGCTGCTTCATGGCAGCCTTGGCGCTTTTGTCTTAAGCCCTTCCGTATACGAGCAACGCAAAAAAGAATCTTTCCCGCCATAAGGGATGATTCTTTTTTGCGTAACTGGAGGGAAGATCGATCCGATTAGCATCCCTCGTTTTAACCTTTAAACAAACCTACAAACGGTATAATAGATTTGATGACTCCCATACCCATATTAACAGCCGGCCAAGCTTTTTTCATAAAATTCATGATACCGCCAAAGCCGCCAAAGCTTCCAGGGCCTCCGGCACCACCAAACCCTCCGCCAAAGCCTGGGCCAAACCCTGGACCGAAACCTGGACCGAAACCCGGACCGCTACCTGGTCCGTTACCTGGACCATTACCTGGAGCGAAACCTGGACCGAAACCCGGACCGCTGCCTGGTCCGTTGCCTTCCTGATTTACGACGGCGGCAGCAGGAGCAAAGGATCCGCTCCCTCCAAAGTTTCCAAACGGGGCAGCAGTCCCCGGTAATATTGCAGATATTTTTGCTTTTTTTGTTCGTTGTGAAAGTGAAGGATTCAATTTCCCTTTACCCTTTTGACCAGAGAGAATCAGTTGTCCCTTCTCGACGCCCATGATTCGTCCGACATAAAAGCCCCCGTTCTTCAGCTCCACACAAACGGGTTGACCGATCATCCGTCTTGCCTGCTTACTTAACGCTTTTTGTTTTCTAAGCATGGCGGTCTCCTTTCTGTTATTGTAATACAACTTATTCTGCAAATTCCGCTCTGCTTGTACGGTTGACTATAGCATTAGCATTCATTTAATGATTTGTCCAAAGTCTCATAAACACAAAAAAGAAGCAGCGCTAGTCCAGCGCTGCTTCTTCGACTTATTCTTATTTATTGGCAATATTATTCCCCGCCCATGAATACGTAACGGCCGATAATAAGCACCGCTAGAATCCACATGAGCCAGTGTACTTTATACTTGCCTTTGCCAGTCAGATTGGCAACCGTTGCAAGCACCACATACGATACGATACCAAATGAGATACCGTTAGCAATGTTGTAAGTAAGCGGCATTAATGCAAGTGTAAGGAATGAAGGAATGGCGTAAACCAAATCAGAGAAATCAATATCCTTAACCGATTGCATCATCAGCACGCCGACAATAATAAGCGCAGCCGCTGTTGCAGAGCCCGGAACGAGCGCTACGATCGGCGACAAGAAGATAGCAAGCAGGAAGCAAACGCCGGTCGTAACAGCCGTAAGACCTGTACGTCCACCTTGCGCTACGCCCGCGGAGCTTTCAACGAATGCAGTAACCGTGCTTGTACCAAGCACAGCGCCGCCGCTGACGCCGATTGCATCGACGAACATCGCTTTGCCGATCCGCTTCTTGCCTTCCTCCGGATTTTTCATATAGCCGGCGCGAGTTGCCGTACCGACAAGCGTACCGAAAGTATCGAATAATTCAACGAAGGTGAAGGTCAGGATAACGGTTACCAGTCCCACCTCGAACACCCCAGCGAAATCAAAATGCCAAAAGTTCATTTTGGAGAAATCAGGTACCCAGGTTTGACCCGAGAACACATCTTTCACTTTGACTTGACCCGTTAGGATGGATATAACAGTCGTACCTAGAATACCAAACAAAATGGCGCCTGGTACACGAAGCACCATCAGTATAGCGATCAGAAAAATCGCGACAACCGTAAGCACTACCGTTCCGTCTTGAAAGCTTCCTAGCTGTATAACCGTTTCAGAGCCGCTGACAGGCGTGAATTCAAATGCCTTAATATCGTTAAAGCTCGAAACTGCAATCGTCATAAGGCCGCTCGTTTTCAAGCCGATTACGGTAATAAACAAACCGATACCGACTGTAATAGCGTTTTTCAGACTGTCAGGGACAGCTGTAATCAGCATTTGACGAATTTGAGTAAGTGTCAAAATAATGAAAATAATACCTGAGATAAACACAGCCGTTAAGCCCATTGCCGGAGAGATCGGCTTATCCGTCGCTGCTGAAGCAATGATTACGGATGCAAAATACGCATTGAGTCCCATTCCGGGAGCAAGTGCTACAGGGAAGTTAATGAACAGCCCCATCGCGATTGTGAAAATACCGGCAGCAAGCGCCGTAGCTAAGAAGACTGCTGTCCAATCTAGTCCTGCTGGTGTAAGAATGATTGGATTGACGGCCAATATATATGCCATCGTCATGAAAGTCGTCAGCCCCGCCATAATCTCCGTTCTGACATTTGTTCCGTGTTCCTTTAAGCGAAAGAAACGTTCCATTTTGATTACTAACCTCCCAAAATTGTGGTGGAACAAACAAAGAAGCCTAGAAAAAAATGCAAATAATCGCATTTCTCCTAGGCTCTGCAAAAAGGGGAAAAGTATACCCGCTAAACCGCCGCGAGCTTCTCCGCCAATTTCGTAGCCTAGTCATTTACGGTGACTTAGTAGAGACTCTCAAGCCGATTCTTGAGATTATACGAAAAGATATGCTGTTGTTGTTTTCCGTTTTTAATTTTATAAAGAAGGGTATGTTTTGTCAACCACTTTCACGAACATTAACGTCATTTACCATTAAAATTATTCGTCTTTCAAAATTAATGTCATTTATTTCCTACCTTCACCCTTATATGGACGCTTAATCCTAGCTCCGTGCTCGCAGAAGGCATATTAGATAATAAGAATAATTCCAATATAGTGCCACACCAACTAGCCCCGTTTCACTTTAGACCCTAATTAGAATGACTAACTGTAAAAGCTACAGCTAATTTGTCTCGTCGGGTTTTTTAGAGCCCTTTAGCTGTATAAGCTCACGTTAATTCTATCGAAAACCTACACTTTACTAAGAAACTCCCGAATTAGCTGCAGTATTTCCAGTTAAAAGTAAATAGTTGGAGCCTTTCGAAGAAATAGATGTAGCTTTTCCAGTTACTTAATCCTGATCCTGAAGCCAAAAAAAACGTTTGACAAAAACTGTGAATTCAAATAAATTAAATGTATCAAGTAGATATATCTAAAAGATACATTTAGGAGTGGGAGCATGATTGAACAGGTTGTTTTGGGAATGCTCATACAAGGACAAATGAGCGGCTATGACATCAAAAAGATAACGGAACAGTCGGTTGGCATATTTTACAAAATGAGCTATGGCAGTCTTTATCCCGCACTCAAGCGGTTAGTCGAAAGCCAGTGGGTTACTGAGGAAGAAACGAACAACAGCAAAAACAAGAAGCTTTATTCCATCACAGATGAGGGCCGGAAGCAATTTCTGCTATGGCTGCGCGAGCCGCTGCAATCCAATAAAAGAGAATATCTGATCAAAATTTTCTTCTATGATTACCTCGATGAAGCGACAAGAACGCTTAACATTACGATGTACCAGCAATCCATCCAGCAAATTATCGCTCAAATAGAAGCCGTTCAATCCATTGTTACACAGGAACTAGCTGAGCTGGACAATAAAGACGATTATTACTACCGGGTTTCCGTTATGCATTACGGCTTGCATTTCTACAATATGGAAAACGAATGGCTCAAAAAAATAATACAAAAAGGGGAGTTTTAATTGAAAACAGCTGACAGCTTCAACGTAAAAAGACCGTATTTGATTATTATTTTGATTGAACTCATGCTGATGATATTTGTTGCTGGCGGGAGTGCCTACGTCTCCATCGCCGAATTGACGCATCCGCTTGCTCCGTTCTTCGGCTTTATTCCCATCGCGCTGTTTCTTCTCATTTATTTGTCGGTCAAAAGGAGATGGCATACGTTTTATTTCGACGGTCTGGCTAACCTGACAAAGAAGCAATGGCTGGATTATGCTCCCTTATTGCTCATATTAATTGTATTGGTAATCGGCAATAACGGATTTCAAGCCGCTTCCTTCTCGTTCTTCGCATATATGCTGCTATCTCAATTATTTTTGGTTGGATTCGTAGAAGAGGTTTTGTTCCGCGGAATCATGCTGCGTGTCCTTATGTCTAAAGGTACAGCTTTTGCTGTAATTGGCTCCAGCTTCTTATTCGGGATCACACATGCACTCCAGGCACTTAGTGGCCAGTCGCTGCAAAATACGATTTTGCAAATTGTCTATGCATTCCTAGTGGGGTTTGTATTGTCGCTGCTTGTTGTCAGAAATCGGGCCATTCTGCTGACGATTCTGTTCCACGGCTTGCATAATTTTATCAACTTCACTGGAAATGAACCAAGCACTCATCTGTATGATTACATCGTCATTGGTATTTTGGTTATTCAATTGGCGTTGCTGCTTGCTTCTAGTAGAAAGAATCAACTGTATAACAGCACCATTCCTGCATAAATCCACATTTACGAATCTTTTCAGACTGGTTTGGGCAAGATACTGTTTGGAACTGCGCTATCCGTAGCCATGTTCATACCAGCGAAGGAGTGATAATGGATGTCTGAACATAACGATCGTAAACGAAAAGAAGGTTCTGACCGCAGCATGACCAATATGGATGGCGTTGGTGAAACTGTAGGAACTGTAGGTGGCGGTGCTATGGGTGCTGTCGTGGGCTCCGCTTTGGGTCCCATTGGAACCATTGTAGGCGGCATCGCAGGCGCAGCGCTTGGCAACAAAGCGGGCGAAGCTGTTACAGATAGCGACGACGCTGACCACGAGAAAGATTAATCTGTTGCTGCCCAACTGCTAGTGATAAAAAAAACTCCCTCCTACTTGCTGAATATCGCAAGTAAAAGGGAGTTTTTTTCATTCTATTGCTGTCTATTCCCACTCAATTGATTATATTTTCGATAAAGGAAAGGAAATATCAAATACAGTTCCTTTTCCTACTTCACTTTTCACATTGATATTTCCCAACATACCTTTTATGATGCTGTATGAAATCATCATCCCAAGACCAGTACCTTTATCTTTGTTAGAATAATATGGCATTCCTAGACGACTAATTTGGTCATTTGTCATTCCAATTCCAGTATCGCTAATGGAGAGGATCACCTCATTGTTTCTCCTATAAGCTTCAATTTTAAGTACCCCTCTCTTATCTTCCATCGCTTCTAAACCATTTTTTGCAATGTTAATGATGCTTTGCCTTAGCTTTTTACGATCACCTAAAACTAACAAATTATTGTCATATTTCATCTTTACTTCTGCACCTATAAGATTTCCAACGGATGTTAACAAATTACAAATGTATTGGATTTCCTCACCTATATCCAATTTTTCTACTACCTCAGGATAAGGTTTTGCTAATGATAGGTAATCATTAATGATTTGCTCCGCACGATCAATTTCTTCTAAACAAATTCCTCCGTACATCTGTTTTTTGTCAGGATTTAGTTCTGTTTGAGTAAGTAGTTGAATAAATCCTCTAACTGTGGTCAGCGGATTTCTAATTTCATGCGCAACGGAAGCTGAAATAGCACTTGCGATGTTCATTTTTTCTGAAAACATTAATTCTTTTTTTAATTCAGCGTTTCTTCTAATCGATTCAATTATGTATACAGCTAATCCCATGAATAAACTTTGAACAATATAAAACATAAAAGCAGATAGGAGATTATAATCAGAATCAATAATTAGAATACTTGATATGCCAATCATTTTACAAACAAAAGAAAGTATAGAGGATGCGAGAATTTTATTAATTAAACTATATGAACGATATTTTTTTGATAAAGATATAATTACCATGAATGATATAGTAGAGGAAATTAAATTTAAATAAGCGCCTGTGCCGCCAATCATAAAACGAACACTAATAAGGGAGAAAAATAACATGATGGAAATTTTGGAGTTTCCATAAAAACAACCCAATATCAAAGGAATAATTCTAAGATCAAATATTAAACCTTTTACTTCTACAGGAGGAAAGTACATACATAAAATCATTGGGGTGGCAAATAAAAAAAAGATGACTACGTTTTTCAAAGCTTTTTTCTCATTCATCTTTTCATGAATTGTAAATTGATAAAAAATTAATGGGAACAATATGAAGAAAATATTAAGTAGAAACTTGCTTAATTCATAGTTAAATCCCATAAACTCGCACCTCTTTTAAGTAACATAACCTATCTCCTAATAATTGCGGGTTAAAGTTTGTTCGGCAGGAGTCATTCCCTAACTTTGCAGTAAGATTATACCATGTACTTTCAATTTTGCATTCAAATTAATACTTTGCCACACCCAAGAAATGATGCCATTAAATACAAAACCAGATGTAGGAAAAAATCCTCATCTGGTTTTTGCATGTTCGCTTAGACGCTCTATTTCACACTGCGTAGCTTCTATTTCATCGATTTTAGTTATAAAAAAACTCCCTTCTATTTGCAAAAAAACGCAAATAAAAGAGAGTGAATTTTGATACTCTATTGTTGCAGGTGTACATGGAGTCTCAATATCATCAATGCTGTAAGCCTTTATGTATCAAGGCTTCCGGGCGATTGACAACATTAATTATTTCCAGCCTATTCCCACTCAATGAAGCGGATAGTGCTTGTAATGCCTGATGTTATCACATTTCTAAGGTGTCACCACTACTTTGGAGACGATTTTGGCGACAATCGTTTCACCGTTTGATTACCGACGAATGTAAATTGCTTACTCGTAGCTGTTTCAATTTTGATAATACCTGCCATTGATTCGGCGACAGCATCATCAATGCCACGCCACAAATGGGCATAGTGTTTTAGGGTAATGTCTGGCGAACTGTGTCCGAGACGTTTTGAGACAACCAAAACCGAAGCATTTAATTCATTAATGAGAAAACTTACATGAGAATGACGTAGTCCTTTTGCCTGTATCACCGGAGCACCTGCAAGCTTGGCATAACGAGCAATAATTCTGCCAATCGTTGATTTTATCATAGGTAAGCCATCATATGAGAAAATGAAATCTATATTTCCATGTTGTGATTGTCGTTCTTTCCAAACACGTAACACTTCAAGCGTATCATTATCTAAAGCAAGCACCCTTTTTCCATCAACTGTTTTCGTATGGTTCTTCCGAATGTAATTCGTGCGACTCTTAGAAACTAGCATATGATGTACACGAAGCTGTTTTTTCTCAAAATCAACATCATTCCACCAGAGAGCAGTTCCTTCGTTCACACGAACACCTGTCATATAGTAGACCCACAACATCATAAAACACAAATGCTCATAAAAATCTTCGGTGTAAATTTTTGAAATTACTTTCTCAATTTCATCTTTTGTCCAATAAGCAACATCGGTTTTCACTTTTGAAATTGGTTTCACTTGATGAGCAACATTCTTATCAAGGTAATTGAGCGTGACCGCAAATTCAAGAATTTTCTTCAACATCCCAAAGACCAACGAAGCGTATGACTGTGAATATCCTGCCGCATTTTTATCTAGAAGCCACGTTCTGAAAAATTGAATATCGTGCAAAGTAATCTTCCGTAACGGCTTCTTTCCAAAACGTTCGAGCAGAATATTCAAAGATGGATTCCGTGACTCAAATGTATCTTCCGTCACCTCCGTCTTATAATGTGGAATGTAGACATTATTCATGAATTGTTCTAAGGTCATGCCATAATCAGAATATCCTTGAGTTTGCAAAAAGTCATTTTTCACACGGATAGCTTCCGCATAGGCTTCTTTTGCTGACTCAAATTTCTTTCCAGATTGCGACTTGCGACCTTTACGCTTGATACGTTTTCCTGTGATTTTGTCCGTACCTAAGCTTACCTCGTAATAGTATTGCCCATTATTGTCTTGAAAGATATCTTGGTAGCTAGTTTTTGACAAAGTTATTCCTCCGTTTTTTCGGACAACTCAACATCACCGATAACGGATTTTACTGCCTGTATGGGGACAACAGAAACACGCCGTCCCTCGTAAAACTCATACCCTTGTTGTACCATATAGTGTTTTGCTTGTCTAATGATATTGGAAGCTGTGTAAGGTGAGAAGCCCGCACGCTTTAAATCTTCTGAGTTCACCATTGTTTTACTCATCACCCTCCCCCATTTCTTTATATAATTTTCTAGTTAGTCTTTCTGAACTGTAACGTCTTGAGTCTAATAATCTTGAGAAGAAATACGTTTTATCTACGATCAACTCTAGCAACAAATAATCATTATTTCTTGCGTACATTACAAGTTCTTCAAATTCCTTAAAATCTTGTTCCGCTATTACATCAATAATGCTGTTCAAAAATTCACCAGTATTATGCTCAACAAGAAATTTTCCAAGTTCAAATCCACACCCCCACTCAATATCTTCTGTTTGGTAGGGTGTCTTATCTGGATTTTCAGCGTGTGTAAAATATTCATACATTCCCTTTGGAGACATCACAACCTCAACATGCTTTGGAGCGTTAATCTTTTCGCTAATTAGGCTTGAAACCTGTGAATAGCTCTTCAAAGAATCAAAGTATAGTGCACCGTGCTTGTGTGCTTTTTTCACTTCCCCTGTCTCTTTATTCACGTCCTTGTCGTGCCAAGGGCTTAACACATATGGTATATGCATTTCTTCTAGAATTTCTAAATAATTTTCGGGAGCACTCTCTTGATAGAAAATGAACGCCCATTTATTGCTTCTCTGCTCTTTTTTCTTTTCCATAGTTCATTTTCCTCGATTATTGATTATTGATCCCACGGGGGTCGTAGTAACCCCGTGGAATCTCTTTTCCCGCCATTGTAAATGGCAACATCATAATGTTATTTTGCTTGTATAATATTGTTCAACCACGCTCGGTAGAGGAACTAAATGAATGTAATCCTTTGCCCTGACTAACGCCTTACGCTTACGCTCCAGTTGTTGGCGTACATAGAGTTGAATGGTTTGATAAACCCAACCATTCAACTCTATGTACGTGAATTAAGACAGTTAACAATATTCATGCTATCTATAAAGAATAACGAAGCTTCTTTGCTTCTGCCCAAGGCAGGCAAGAGCTCCGCTATTCTTTATCTAATTTTTGTTCCATCAATCCTAATCCAGTGTTTGTATCGTTCAAAATTTGAGAACGTATAATTTGGAAAGCGACTTGATATTTCTTCCCGAATAATATCTTTTTTTTCCAAGATACATGTTTGTGCTTGAACACTATTAGGCAACTTGATAGTATAGGCGATTTTCTTTTTCCTAACATCAATGATGGATTTTCGCATTGCTTTATTATACTGATGAAGCTTGAAAACTCCTTCGCCTTTATGGTCTGCCTGTTTTATTAGGAATTGCCTCAAACGGAAGCTAACCCATATTGAATAGAACCAATTTGCTAATGAGTCGTGAACCATCCTTATTACCAATTCTGAAACTACCAGTATTAGCAATATTGCAATAGATAGAGCAATCACCCCATCCAATGTGTTAGATATTGTCCCTAATACTTTAGACATAAATAATGAGTATTCTGACAGAAATAAACTTGTTCCAGTGTCTAAAATACTTTCAATTATTTTGAATGCAACTCGAACTAAGAGGAGTATCAATGAAATAAATAACAGAAATCCGTTAATACGGAACGTCAGAATGAAGAATGATTTACTTGGTTTTCTCATCTACATGATTCCTTTCAATTCATTAAATGTTGGTGTTAGTAATGGAACAATTTGAAATGGGTGCTCGGAGTCAATAACCTGTATCAGTCCCGTCCCAATTCCTTGCGGAATCACAATCCCCTCCAAATCAAGGTCTGGAAATAAGAACTGGGTTGTCTTGCTATTGATGTTTCCCACTTGAATTAGAACGCTTATTTGCTCCCGGCATGAAATTGGGATTGCGTTATTGTCGAAACGTTGCGAAACCATCAGCAAGTGAACTTTTGAAGATCGTCCTAATAAGCAAATTTGCGAAAGGAGGCTGAAGAAAGCTTCTTTAATCGGTTTTGCCACACCATCACTCAATGCAAGCACCTCGTCAATTACCACCGTATAGTGTTCAAAGTCGGCTTGCGGGTCATTGTATAGCACCTGTTGCCGTTGATGAATCAGCTCCAAGCACTGGCTAAGCTCTGCATTCACACTTGACACAAAATCATTTTTATTTTGGCTGTCACTTGGCGCTATGACTTTGACATTGTTTTCTCTGCCCCATCTACTTGGCAAATCAAATTTAGGGTCAATAATTACGATCCTTGAACTCTTTTTCAAGACACATAAAAAATATGTCAACACATAGGACTTGCCTGAACCTGAATTCCCTGCGATAGCAATACTTGTAACTTTGTTTAAGTTGATAGTGAAGTTTTCCATTACAGGAACTTGGTTAAATGGCAAATCATCAACATATTTTTCTATATCCCGTATAATCAATCTTTTTGAAATACCTCGCTTCCAAGGGAAGAACAATGCTCGTTTTACATGGATATCTTCTGTATCCATTGGGACAAAATAGGCACCTGCTTGTTTTAATAAGGTGAAATCAGGATATAGAACGGCGTTACTAATAAGATAAATTTTTTGATAAAGCTCACTATCAACGACATAGCTTGCAGGAAGGCGAGGGATAAAGTAATAACCTTCGTCCGCTACCTTCACAGCAAATGAATTGGTGTAGGATGTCTCACCTACCTGAAGTGCCATGTTCAGAGCTTGTAGTAAGTATCCTTCAAGTTCTGAGTTTTTCATCATTTAACAAGCCGTACCCCTTCTGAACGGAAATACACGTTGGATCGAATTTCAATTGCTTCGAGTTTGTCTAATTTGATTTCTGAAAGAAACAGTGGAAGGGACGGTTTCTTCTCTAATTTTACAGCGAATGGAGTAACTCCCTCTTGAATGAAGAAAAGTTTATAACCTGTTACTTCATCTGTACGTTTACCATCAATCCAGTTATATTGTGTTTCTACTTGAGAGGAAACACTAATGATTGGTTTATCGTCTGAAATATACTGCTTTGCTGTATTCTCGTTGTATGCGTTTTGCGAATTTTTTGTTTTCATAAAGGTCTCCTTTTGCATGTTTAGATTAGCATTTGTACAGTATGACTAGTACATATTGCATAGATATGTTTATCTCTGGACTCGCGATTCCTTTGACTTTTTTATTCTCTGCTGTGTAGGTTACATAAAACCTGCATTCCCTTTACCTGTGTACCGTCATTTACCTTGAAGCCAAGCTCCCTAGCACATAGTAAAAACCTTTTCATTATGTGTTCATCACCTTGTAATTAAATTCAACATGGCCATGTCGTAACTTTATTGTAAAGGAGCCATATTCAGATAACGAGAACCTAAACGGCTAATTGAGGACATCATTTCCCGCGATTGTCACTATACGACTTTGTATAGTAAAATAAAGCTACATCCTACGAAAGGAGCGGAAACATGAACGACAAAAAAAGCTTGAATAAACGAAAAAAAGATATTGTAATTGGACGCGTTAAGGAATTAAGAGAATTAAAGAATCTTACACAACACGAATTTGCAGAAAGTATTGATGTTTCATCCAACACAATAAGCCGCATTGAGCGTGGAGAAATGAGCCTTTCATCTGACCTAGCTTTAAAAATTGCAGATACATACGGAATTAGCCTTGATTGGCTTTTTTATCGTGGCGATGATCAGTTAAGTCCTAAGCTTCGAGCAAATTTTGAAGAAGCCTTTAAATGTATGCAGGAAAGCACTTCAATTCCTATAAGCTTAAAAATCAACAAAAAAACGCCCTCGGATTAAAATCCAAGGGCAATGTGATAATATCAATTTCTAAAATTCAAATTTATAACCGTTATTATAGATTTATTAAATCTCTCCACCTACACCCTTGAACTTATCCACAAAGGCAGAGATTTTCTGAAAAACGCTCTGCTTTTTTGTTAAATACTGAGGATTAAGAGGACTCATTTTAGGTAGAACTTCATTAAGCTCCGTTCCATTTTCACTGGCATATTCTCTTTTTAATGAAGTTAAAATATATCTCTTTGCAGCCTCTTCATTAAGATTTTCAGCACTAATTAATTCTTCTGCTTCACGTTTTTGCTCAGTTTGAGCAAATGAGAAGAAAGCATCAATTATACTAGCTTTGTCATGAATACTATCTAGATCAGCTTGATTGATAAAATCAACCACCAAGCTTTCTTTAGCTCGGTTTCCTATACTAGAACGAATTAAGCGACGAACTTCTTCCACCAAGGATGCTTTATCTTTCGCTTTTTTGTTATGCTCAAATATTAGTTCAAGAATATAATCCAAATTGATCTCTTGGGATTTTAGAAGATCCACTTCAAAAACAACATCATCCCAATCGACAGAGGAATTACCTTTCTCCTTACCAGTCTTCTCACGGCGAATCCAATCACGAATATCATTGTAGGAAGAACGATAATCTTGAACAGTTCTTTCTTCTAACACTTGAATCTGTTGCATAACAGCTATGTCTTCATCCGTTACATAGTGTGTAGACTTAAAATCTTCTACTGCTTCGGGATCAGTCATATCTATTGTTTGTAAAGCTTTTAAACCTGAAAACTCATCATAGTTCTGTAGTATATTTTCAACACGCAAATATTCACCAAACAGCTTCACAAAATCTTTTTTATCCTTTTCAGTTTCAATTAAATCCACATCAGGAAAACGTTTCTTTAATTCTTTGACTACGTCAACGTATCCACGACGGGCTTCACCCGTTATCACATCGGTGAATCCTTCCATATACTCTTTATAACTTTTTTCTAGCACCACATTCTTAGTATTTTTATCTCCGAATAGCGTAATTGCGTCTACCGTTGCTTGTTCTAAATCTCTAAAAGTAACAATATTCCCAAAGGTTTTGGTGGAATCATAAATACGATTTGTTCTTGAGAAAGCTTGCATTAAGCCATGATATTTAAGATTTTTATCAACAAATAACGTATTTAATGTAGGTGCATCAAACCCAGTTAAGAACATGCCTACAACAATCAACAAATCAATCTCTTTATCTTTAACTCGTTTAGCAAGGTCACGATAATAATTTTGAAATTCCTTACTTTCTACGCCGTAGTTGGTCTTAAACATAGCATTATAGTCTTTGATGGCTAAACTCAAAAACTCTTTTGCACTACTATCCATAGCTGTTGGTTCAAACGTTTCATCAAGTATTTCACCTATTGCACTTTGCTCCTCATTCGCAGCGAAGGAGAAGATTGTCGCAATCTTAAGAGGTTTGCTACTCTCATGTTGTATGTTTTTTAATGATTCATAGTAAAGTTTGGCTGCGTCAACACTACTCACAGCAAACATGGCATTAAACCCTTGTCCAGTCGCATTTAAACGATGGGTCTTTATTCGAAAATTATGAACAATATACTGAGAGATTTCTTTAATCCGCTCAGGATGTAGTAATGCTTCTCTATTTTCTGCTGCCGAGAGCTTCTTCTCGTCCTGTTCTTTTTCAATAGATTTGAACTTGGGACGTACATCGTTATAATCGACTTTGAACTTTAATACTTTCTCATCTCTAATGGCATCCGTAATGACATAAGAATGTAACTCTCGGCCGAAGACAGAAGCAGTCGTATCAGAACCTAATGCATTTTGTGGGAATATAGGTGTACCCGTAAATCCGAATTGATAGAACTTCTTAAACTTCTTTTTAATATTTTTTTGCGCTTCACCAAATTGTGAACGGTGGGCTTCATCAAATATAAATACCACTTGCTTATGATAGATAGGTAAGTCCGCTTCGCTTTTCATTAGGTTGTTCAGTTTTTGAATCGTCGTCACAATAATTTTGTTATCATCTTTATCCATGTTACGCTTTAAGCCTGCGGTACTCTCTGAACCATTAACACTGTCAGGAGAAAACCGCTGATACTCTTTCATCGTCTGGAAATCTAGGTCTTTCCGATCTACAACAAAAAATACTTTATCGATAAAATCCAGTTCAGTAGCCAATCTAGCTGCTTTAAAACTCGTAAGCGTTTTCCCCGAACCTGTTGTATGCCATATATATCCGCCGCTCTCAATGGCACTCCACTTGCGGGATTGGTATGTACTCTTAATTTTCCACAATATTCTCTCTGCAGCAGCAATTTGATAAGGCCGCATGATCAACAGATTATCACTCACATCAAACACAGAATATCGCAGTAATACATTCAACAAAGTATCTTTCTGAAAAAATGTAGCTGTAAAGTCTTTTATATCTTTAATTAAGATATTGTCTGCTTTAGCCCAATTCATCGTAAAATCAAAACTATTTTTGTCTCGTTTCGTCGTATTCGCAAAATATCGGCTATCTGTCCCATTAGAAATGACGAATATCTGCACATATTTAAAGAGAGAGTTGTCAGAATTAAAACTCTCTTTGCTATAGCGATGAACCTGATTAAAGGCTTCACGAATCGCAATCCCGCGCTTTTTGAGCTCTACTTGCACTAACGGCAAGCCATTGACCAAGATAGTTACATCATAACGATTAGTATGCGTTCCTTTTTGTTCAAATTGCGAAATGACCTGCACTTTATTGTTTGCAACATTGTTTTTGTCTACTAGATAAATATTTTGAATATGCCCATCGTCAAACACAAAGTCATAAATATAATCGTCATGTATTTTACGAGTTTTATCAATGTGGTTATCGCTAGGCTTATCTAAGTACTGCTCACAAAATCTAATCCATTCCGCATCGGAAAACTGCATATGATTCAGATTTTGCAACTGTACACGAGCATTAGCGAGCAAGGCTTCAGGAGTTATGACACTTGGTAGATGTTCGTACCCTTGATTAACTAGATCTTGAATCAATTCTCGCTCTAAGTTAGCCTCTGTCTGATAGCCAACCCCTTGTTCTGCTATCTTGCTATATTTATCTAGAACTATGTAGTTGTTTGATTCTGCGATAGGGTTGAAATCATACACCTTTATTCCTCCTTCCAATAGCTATAGTTACTTATTAAATGTTCAAATAATAGTCTAACCGTTTGTTTTTCTTGAGGAGAGGGTTCTGCTACAGTTTCATCTGCCAGTGTAGAATGACTTGTAAATTGTATAATACGATTATAATATGTTTCTTTGTTATCAGGTAATAATTGTTTCCACTTTGGAAATCCAAGAAAACTCGCCGTTTTTTCATACAGATTTCTCAAAAGCATAAAATGGTATTTTTGTATCTTATTATCCTCAATAGCTTGCTCAATAGTCTTCTTCAAATGCAAATGATAGGAGAAACTATTGTTGGAATCTCCATCTTTTCCTTCTAATTCAAAAGTACCATCTTCTTGACGGTCAATAATGTAGCAGTTCTTTGAAGCAAGTTCATTATAGAGCACATTGTAAAATACAGGATTGTGTGTCGTAATAATAAACTTTAGCGTTCTAGATTCACTTTTTTTGATCAAATGAGCCAAATCTACAGCTAGCTGAATCAGATGGTTATCGTCTAGTGAAGTTACAGGATCATCTATAAATATATATTCCAGTTGATCAAATTGATCTGTCTCTCTATCCGTTGGTTCAACTATATTTAATACTTCAATAACTTGTTCGAGTAGAGAATAAAAAACAGACCATATAAAGTTACTTTCTTCTCCTTTTGAAATCTTAATATTATTTGAAGGTTCATCATTACCACGTTCATATGAAAAGGTAATTTCTGTAAATGATCCTACAGTTACGTCATTACCATCCTTATCTTTAATAACATATTCTTCATTAAAATGTGGCGTTAATTTTTCGTCAGTATAATGCTGAAAAATAGAAATAATATTTCTATCTTGTCCTTGCACTTCAAAAATCCATTTTGTAAATGAGTTGGGATGAATTTTAAGTTTTGGTTCAGCATCATTTTCTAGGTCATTATCCCAATAAAATAAATCTTCTGTAAAAGCATTGTAGTAAAAAATTTTATTACTAGCTGCTTCTGATTCCTCTAACTCCGTATCCCCATATACTTTCGGTGCCACTAACGATTTGAATTCCCTTGAAAGTCTTGTTTTTCCGTTTCCATTAAAGGCATAAATTAATTGAACTTTTTTATCATTATCTTTTAACTTTTGTGCGATTTCAATTAAACTCTTTCCCATACTATACTTCTACCTCACTTTTCGGAAATGAAAGTAGCATATTACGATAATATTCATATTGCTTTTGACGCAACTCTATTTCGCGTGATAAACCCTCCGTAATAGAAGATGTCAAGGCAGCGAATTTGTCTAAAATAGATACGATGCGCGTTTGTTCTTCGAGAGTTGGGATGGGAATTTTAAAATCCGAGATTTGTTGTAAATTTAAATTTGGCTGCGCTGATGCTTTGTTGTACTTTGCGATATATTCCTTCATTGTGTTTGTTTGCATATAATAGAATACAAACTTCACATTAACACTCTCACCTAATCGTACAATAGCAAGTGCCTGATTTGTATTGGCAGGTAAGATGCTTTTTTCGACTACTGCACATTTCCCAATTGTTGCTCCAGCAATTGCAAACAAAATATCGTTTTCTTCTAAAGTTGACCTTTTAAGTTCCTTGACATGTGTTTCTTTAGTTATAAATACAAATTTTGACGGATCTATTTTACTATTATTGAAACTTTCCAGTTTCACAAAATTAATACCACTAACTGTGAATACCTTTGGGGTAGTTCCTTTGGTTATCAATTTAGTAACATCCCCCAACGTCTTCCACTCAACCTCACCCTCTTCAAAAGTCAACAACTTATCACGATAGTATTCACATTGCTTTTTACGATCTGTAAGCTCTACTGTAAGCTCTGCTGTAAGCTCTGCTGTAAGCTCTGTGAAAGCGTCCAAAATACGAACGATTTCCGCTTGTACTTTAAGGGGTGGGATGGGTATTTCTAAAGATTTAATAATGTCTGAGTTTAGATTACTTACTGAGCCACTGTTAATCTTACTAATCCAATAGCTTTGAACTAAATCTGAAGAAAGGTAATGGTATAAATAATCGGAAATCAATTTATCCCCAAAATCACTAATTGACGCCCATCCATCGTGTATAGCCCCATCAATATTTAGAATGTAAGGTCGTCCAAAGCTCATAGAGTTGGACATTATGAAATCACCTTTTTTTAGTATTCTTGATTTCATAGCACCTTCTGGTGTAACTCTTTGTTCTGTCTTATTCACATATTTTGAATTAGGTGAAGTGTCACCTATTTTAATCCAAGGAACACCATCTTCTTTATCAGTAATAAACTTCGCTATAGGTCGAGGTGAAGCACCTCTTTGGATTTTAGCAACTTCACCAAACGTCTTCCACTCAACCTCAACCCCCTCAAGAAGTTTCTCCATATAATTCGGCTTACTCATGATTCCATCCCCTCAATAATGTCATCAATTTCGGCACGAAGTTGGTCAATCTTTGTCACTGTCGTTTTTATTTCTGTATTCAGCTCATTTATATCTATGACTTCCCTAGTATCTCTTGCTTCCACATATGAGCTAACCGATATGTTGTACTCATTCTGAACGATTGCATCATAATCGACGGATTTTGCAACGTGATCAATATCTTTCTTGCTGTCAAACATGTTCATAATTTGCTCAATATGGTCATCTGTGAGGATGTTATTATTGGTCTCTTTCTTATAGAAGTCCACACCACTTGCGTCAATAAATTGAGTCGTATTACTTGTTTTATGTTTAGATAGAACTAAGATATTAACTGCTATTGAAGTTCCGAAAAACAGGTTCGGTGCTAATGAAATTACTGTTTCTACAAAGTTATTATCGATCAAATATTTTCTGATTTTCTGCTCGGCCCCTCCTCTATAAAATATACCAGGAAAACATACGATAGCTGCCCGACCTTTACTAGAAAGATAACTAAGAGAGTGAAGTACAAAGGCGAAGTCAGCTTTCGATTTGGGAGCTAATACACCTGCTGGAGCAAATCTCTCATCATTAATAAGCGTTGGATCATCACTACCAATCCAATTCACAGAATAAGGTGGATTAGATACAATGGCATCAAAAGGCTTATCGTCACCATAATGAGGATCTAATAGTGTATTCCCTAAAGCAATATTAAACTTATCGTAGTTAATGTTGTGTAGAAACATATTCATACGCGCAAGGTTATACGTTGTATGATTAATCTCCTGCCCGTAGAAACCATCTTCGATGATATGATCATCAAACTGTTTTTTGGCTTGCAGTAGCAATGAACCTGATCCTGCTGCTGGGTCATAAATCTTATTAATGGTCGTTTGCTTGTGTATCGCCAATTGTGCAATAAGTTTGGATACATTCTGCGGTGTAAAAAATTCTCCTCCAGATTTCCCTGCGTTAGCAGCATAATTTGAGATTAAATACTCATAGGCATCACCGAACAAATCAATGTGACTATTCTCAAAATCACCAAAATTAAGACCATCAACGCCCTTGATGACAGCAGCCAAACGACTGTTTTTGTCTTTCACAGTATTTCCTAGTCTATTACTTGTAGTATCGAAATCAGCGAACAATCCTTTAATATCTAACTCAGATGGATAACCGTTCGCTGAGCTTTCAATAGCTGAGAATATAGCAGCTAAATCTGTATTCAAGCTTTCATTTGTATTAGCGGTTTTTGCGATATTAACGAACAACTGACTTGGATAGATGAAATACCCTTTTGTTTTGATCGCATCGTCTTTAATTTCTTTCGTGATAATAGCATCAGGAAGTTCAGCATACTTGATACTTTCGTCTCCAGCTTCAATATACCCAGAGAAGTTTTCACTAATAAAACGATAAAATAGTGTTCCCAGAACATATTGTTTGAAATCCCATCCATCGACCGAGCCACGGACATCATTGGCTATCTTCCATATTTGAGATTGTAATTCGGCACGTTGTGTTGCACTTGACATTCGTGTTCCTCCAATTTTCCTATTATCTGTTTTATTATGCTTTCACAAGATACCCTAATGACATGATTGATTGTACCACCACATTATACACCATACTCCGATTCTCCACATGTGTCGTAGCAAATAAAAACTCTCACCGACAATCATTCGGCGAGAGTTTTTGGCGACAATCTTGGAGACAATTCAAAAGAATTTTGGTCTCAGAAAGTCATATGAGTTTTACCTAAATGGCATAAAATCAACGTATTTCAGTGTATAGAGTGTCGCTTGATTATTCCCACTCAATTGTTGCTGGTGGCTTAGAAGTTACGTCATAGACGATACGGTTTACGTTGTCTACTTCGTTAACGATACGTACAGAGATTTTCTCTAAGATATCCCAAGGGATACGAGCCCAGTCAGCTGTCATACCGTCGATGGAAGTAACTGCGCGGATGCCGACTGTGTACGAGTACGTACGGGCATCGCCCATAACACCTACGCTCTTCATGTTCGGAAGTGCAGTGAAGTACTGCCAAATTTCACGGTCAAGACCCGCTTTCGCAATCTCATCGCGAAGAATCGCATCCGATTCACGAACGATATGAAGCTTCTCCTCGGTCACTTCGCCAAGAACACGAATAGCAAGACCCGGACCTGGGAATGGCTGACGCCATACGATCGCTTCTGGAAGGCCGCACTCCTCGCCCACTTTACGAACCTCATCCTTGAACAACGCTTTAAGAGGCTCGATAAGCTTGAACTTAATATCCTCCGGCAAGCCGCCGACATTATGATGGGATTTGATCGTTTGCGCTGTAGCTGTGCCGCTCTCTACAATATCTGTGTAAAGCGTGCCTTGCGCCAAGAACTCATAATCAGCCAGTTTGTCTGATTCCTCTTGGAATACATAAATAAACTCGTTGCCGATAATTTTACGTTTTTGCTCTGGATCGTCTACGCCCTTCAGCTTGCCAAGGAAACGCTCCTGTGCATCGATCTTAATAACCTGCATATCGAATTTACCAACAAAGGTTTCCATAACGCCTTCTGCTTCACCTTTGCGCAGCAAGCCATGGTCGATAAACATACAAGTAAGCTGAGATCCGATCGCTTTATGAAGCAAAATAGCTACAACGGAAGAATCTACGCCGCCGGAAAGCGCACATAGCACCTTTTTGTCGCCAACTTCATTGCGAATATCTTGGATAGCATCCTCGATGAATGATTCCATCGTCCAATTGCCATCGCAATCACAAACATTGTAAAGGAAGTTACGAATCATTTCATTTCCGAATTCAGAGTGACGAACCTCTGGGTGGAATTGAACACCGTAAAACTTCCGGTCTCTGTCGCTCATTGCTGCGATTGGAGCATGGTCCGTGCTTGCATCAACTTGGAAGCCTGTTGGCAAAGTCACTACGTGGTCGCCGTGGCTCATCCAAACCGTTTGAACCTTGTCCAGTCCGAAGGAGATTTGATTTCCTTCCACAAATTCAACCTCTGCTTTGCCGTACTCGCGTTTGCCTGCGCGCTCTACTTTACCATTGAGCTGATGCGACATAAGCTGCATACCGTAGCAAATACCGAAAATTGGAATGTTCAAATCATAAATCGCCGGATCTACAAGTGGTGAATTTTCTTCATAAACACTAGCCGGTCCTCCCGAGAATACGATACCTTTAGGCTGCAATTCACGGATCCGTTCTGCCGGTGTGTTATAAGGCAAAAGCTCGCTGTATACGCCCAAATCACGAATACGGCGTGCAATTAGTTGGTTGTATTGTCCTCCAAAATCAAGAACAACGATGATTTCATTCTGTTTAGTCATTACCGAGCCTCCCTCAATAGATGTAGTAATTATATATAAGGCGCTTTGAACGAGTCAAGGCGTATCCACTTTAATCGGCTGGATAAATCAAGAAACGACAAAATTCAGATGCATTTACGCACCTGAATTCGTCAAAAAATGGTTAATCAAAAGCAGGCTACTTTGATGTTTTGAGCACATTATCGTTGTTTTCCCGCTCCTGCTTTTGTATAACGTTCGATTTATTTGCTTTGTAGAGCGGCCGTTTGTCCAGCACTCGGATGACACTGCGCAGCGCCGAAGGCTTCGGGGCGCCCGCCCAATGCCCGGGCGCGGCGAACTGAGCCTCCAAGGTCCAGCTCATGAGCTGGCGCAGCGCATCCTGCTGCTCCGCTGCAAGTGCCGGCTCTGCTGCGCTCGCGTATTCGAGCGCAGTTTGCTGCGACGCGTGCTTGCCGAGCCGCCGATACAGCAGCGGCGCATGCGCCTCCGCGACAGCTATAAAGCCGGAGCGCAGCGCAGAGGCATCGCCGCGGCCGCGCGCCCTGGCTTGGCGCGGCGCCAGCTCGGCCTCGGCGGTGCCGACAAGCTTCGCGGCCGCGCCTTCATAGGCCGCGCCATAGCGGCGCAGTGCCAGCGCGAGGCGAAGCCGCTGGCGATGCGCTGCAGCAATGGCCGCGGCCGCAAGCGCCAGCGCGGCCGCGCCTGCAGCGGCAGCAGCGGCTGGCGATGCCGCCGCTGCGCCCTTGGCGGCGCTCTGCGCCGCATGCGCGAGGGCGTCTGCCCCGCGCCTAATGGCAGAGGCGGCTTGCTCAGCCGCCGCCTCAGCCCAGCCTGCGAGGCGCGCAAAGCTTGCTGCCTCGCCAGAGCCAGCAGCATCCGCTCCATCGCTCGCGGATGCGCCAGAGGCGCCGCCAGCAGAATCGGCGGCTGCTACAAGGTCGACGCCGCCGAATCCCGGCGTCGGATCAAAGGGCACCCAGCCTGCGCCCGGGAAATACACTTCTACCCATGCATGGGCATCCGAGCCGCGCACTTCATAGCTGACCTGCTGCACGCTTGCCGCCAAATCCGTTTCGCCGCTCTTGCTGGTCCCGACTTCCGTACCCGATGTGAATCCTTTCACCCATCTGGCCGGAATGCCTTGTGAACGAAGCAGTACGACCATCGCGCTTGAGAAATGCACGCAATAGCCTTCACGCTGCTCGAATAGGAAATCATCGACGAAGTCGCTGCCTTCCGGCGGTACTCTCGTATTATCGAGCGTATAGGCATAGGTTGCTTTCAAAAAGTTTTCAACCGCTTTAACCTGATCATAACGATTGGTTACACCGCCACCAGCCACCTCCGCCGCTAACGCATACACCCTGCTGGGCAGAGACGATGGCAGCTGCAAATAAGGCTCAAGCTCCTTCTGGAGTACTGCTCCGGCAGCATCTTCAGCTCCATCCGCATCCTCCGTCTGCGCATTCGACTCTACATTCAAAGCGCGTAATTGCGCTTCAGCGGTTATGGGCATTACGCTTGCGACTGTGTATTGCTCCACCTTGACGGATTCCGACTGTACGTACAGGGAGCTTGCTTCTTTATTGGAAACATAGCTAGCCAGCTTGCGACGAGGTTCAGCAGCAACCAGCTCGGTTACTTGACCATACATTCCTGAAGCAAATAAAGGCATGCCCGCTGCGGGATCTGACCAAACGACAGTCTGACGAATAACAGGTCCATGCTGCTCCATTCCAGCAGCCGCCGCCGCTTCCTCTGACTCTTCTATAGCAGAGTTATGAATGGGCAGCAGCACTGGGCTACCTCCTTCCTCACTCCAGCCTCGTCCATCATATAGCCGTTTCGATTCACCGCGCCAATACGCTTTAACCGTTGAGCTCCCCGTAAAAAGAACGCGGTTATCTTTGCGAACCGCTGCACCCAGCACGCTGTCATCGAACCCATAGCCTGTAAATGCCCCTCCAAGCTTGAAGGAAACCGGCTGTCCCATCACGTTGACTGTGCTTTTATCTTTCTCAGCCATTGAAATAAAAGCTTTTTCTAAACGTTCCGTTATAGAGGCTGTCCAGTTGGCGGGAGGCATATTGGTTTCTCTCCCGTTTGCCAGAAGCAATCCACATCCCAGTATCGTCAAAATGACAAAAACCGATACCGTCAACCAACGCAAATCCAATCCCTTCAGCTTGCCGAGCCCGCTCTCACAAATTCGCTGTACCCGCGGGACGCTGACGATAGCACCCAGCAGCAGCCCTTCCGCAACGGTTCTCATTACGCCGCTCATCACATCAAATCCGAGCCAAACATGGAGCGTAATTAAATACACGATCGTTAGGCATGCTATGCCAAGCGCAGTCTGGCGCATCCACAAAAACGCCTGCAAAGCTGGGGCTAGCGTCGCCCAGCCGATAAATAACAGCAGCGTTCGAAGCTCGCCGGACATTGCCCAGAGACCATTTTCCATTAGAAACAATACATCGTCCTTGAGCAGGATCGGCAGTCCGAGCAGCCACTGCAGGTTGCTCTGATCCGAGCCATTGTACAGCCACATCAAACTTAATACGCATAAAACAATATTAAATAATAAAGAAATCGCCATCGGCAGCTGGAATAAACCTGCCATCATAATACAAGCGATGATGAGCAGCAAAGCTCCCGGATGGTAAATGTCAGTCCACTCTCCCGCGGTTGTCCACGGCAGAAGCCACTCGGCAAGCAGCCCGAACAGCAGCGCGCTCGTCAAGAAGCGATAAGAAAAAGATTCATCCCACGTCTCGCTTGGTTGTTCGATAGTCATATTCGCGATTGCCCCAGATCGTTTCTCTGAAACGTCCTTTGTACCTTTATCGCTGTTCAAGCTCATCTGCGCCGCCTCCTTCCTCAGCGTAAGGAAGCGCGCTCATGCTAGCAGGCACATGCAGCCAGGTCACCTTTACGTCGCCTCTTTCAAGCCATTTCTGCTGCTCGCGCATAGCAAAGGACGGCACGCTGCTGCGTGTAACGATAAACAGCTCCATTCGGCAGCCCTGTTCCCCGGCAAAGCCAGCTAGCTCCCCCCAGCTCCGCCCGCCTCTCCAATCAGCAGTAAATACAAGTATCGTCCCGCCGCGCGTCAGGGAGCAGCTGCCTTTAAGCAGACTGCCCGCGAGAGATCCCTTCCCGTCAGCTCGCAGCAGCGCCATGGACCGAAGAAGTCTGGTGATGCCGATTTTTTGCTCACTCTCTTGTCGCACAGGCTCGCTGCTGTTCTCTTCTTGCAATTCCACCTCTTGCCTTTGCCCTGTCAACAGCGTCACCATACTGCCCAAAGCAGCTGCTTGCTGCACCGCAAGCGAAGCCCACCCTACACACGCATCAAACAACCGGTCATCCCATTCATAGGCTGAAGCAGCCGTGTCAACGGCGATCACCGTTTGAGCCGGCTGTTCTAAGGCATACACCTTTGTTTGCAGACCGCGTCCTTTGGCCGCGCTGCGCCAGTCCAGATGCCTCAGTGAATCGCCCTCCCTGTAAGGACGGCTATCCGGTCCCAGCCCAGCAGCTCTCACCGCAGCTGTAATCTCTTCGCGTCCAGCCTCGCCTCGATAATCAAGAGCAGCTCCCGCCAGCGGCATGCCTTGAATAGAAACGGAAGCACCGCTTCTTCGTTCACCCGGCGGCTCCAATAGATCAATTGCAGGCAGTCCCGGCAGCACCACAAACTCCGATTTGCACTCCAGCTGCTTGCGAATCGCCGTTAATCCGAGCCAATCGCCTACCGTTACGGAAACGGGGCCGAAAGGATGCCTTCCGCGTCTCAGCTTATGCATGGTATAGCGGATGGACGCCTCCTTGCGAAGCGATGGAACCAATACTTCACGGAAAAGAATGCCAATGCCCGAAAGCGAGCTCTCATTAGTCGCTTCATCCCGCACCGCCAGCCAAACAAGCGGAACGTAATAAGAGCGTTTCAACGTCAGCTGCACTTGAAGCTGGCCGCCCTCCCTCGTCTCTTGACGCGATAATACTCGAACAGCGCTTAAGCCTTTGGCAGCTAGTATAGGCGCTATTCCGCTAACAACAACTATCGCGCTTAACACTGCTGCCAGAAACCATTCCACCGAGCCTCCGCGCAGCAGGATGGCTGCCAGGCTGCAGGCCCAGCCAACGGCAATAACAGACCATGCAACCCATCTCGTTCGATAATTGCTGGCAGACTGCTTCTGCTCTCTATCTAGCGCTTCTCCTCGCTGTACGGTGTTCGAATGATGGCTGGCATATCCATCTCCATCTCCATATTTGCGCTGCATCTCTAATTCATCACCGGCATATGCTTCATTCGCCTCTTCGCCTGCGGCTGCCAGCTCTACATGCTGAAGCTTCTCATCCTGTCTAAATACATTCATTGGCGCTTCCTGCTTCCGCTTCCAAAGCCGCTTCCTGCGGCAGCTGGCAATGGACATCCGCGAATTGTTTTCCGAATGACCGCCGCTGCATCGTCGCCGCCTGCTGCAGCACCATATCGAAGCGATAGCCGATGAGGCAGAACCGCTTCCGAGGTAGTCAGCAAATCATCAGGTATGGCATAGCTGCGTCCTTCCATGTAAGCATTGGCCTGTGAGGCTCTGAGCCAATCGCGCAATGCCCGCGGGCTTAAACCGAGCAGCACCTCAGGAGCGCGTCGCGAAGCATCGGCTACCTGAACCATATATTCGAGCAAGGCTGGATGCATATGCGTTTGTCTTGCCTCGGCCTGCATTTGAAGCCATTCCTCCGTTGCAATAACAGGGCGCAGCCGCTCCGGCTCAATCCGATTGCCGCCCGCATATTGCTCCAGCATCCGCTTCTCTTCCGCCACACCTGGATAGCCGATCGTCAGCCTCATCATGAATCGGTCCAGCTGTGCTTCCGGCAAAGTGTTCGTCCCTTCGAAGCTGAGAGGATTCTGCGTTGCAATAAGCATGAAAGGAACCGGCAATCGGCGTGTCTTGCCCTCCACTGTGACGCGTCTCTCCTCCATTGCCTCGAGCAGCGCAGACTGCGTGCGGGGAGAGGTTCGATTAATTTCATCCGCTAGCACGACATTTCCCATGATCGGTCCAGGACGATAAACAAGCTCGCTTGTGCGAGCATCAAGCACAACCCCACCGACAATATCAGCAGGCAGCATATCGGACGTGAATTGAATTCGTTTGAAATCACCGCCGACTGCTCTGGCGAATGCTTGCGCCAATAATGTTTTGCCGACGCCAGGCACATCCTCCAGCAGGACATGTCCTCCAGCCAACAATGCGGTTAGCGTATTTCTAATGACCTGCTGCTTGCCTAGCAATACACTCTCTACCTTAACTAGCAATCGGTGCAGCAGCACCTGCGGTGCTTCCGGCCAATGACTATAACGTTCATCTTTAGTTTCCTCAGAAAATTGGGGAGAAATCATCCTATCTTTCGCCTCCTGAAAAATAAATCTATCTATTTTTCAGTTTCCCCAGCTTTCTCTCATTTTAGACCTGCTAGAGGCTTACTATTAATCCGATATCCAAACCTCACGCTGTTGATCGTTATATACATAATTCGTAATTGTAATACCGAGCTTTTGCAATGATATTCGCAATGGCAGCATGTCTTTCTCTGCTTTCAGCTCTGCACCGCCACCGATCCATTCCGTCAGCTTCCGTTTCGATATTTCAATAACCCCTTTAATTAATCGATATTCATCGGGCTTAAGCACCAATTCATGATTACCCCGATGCAAAATAAGAGAGGGCGCCTGCTTCTCAGCCTGTGCCCGCTTGACGCTATTGCTAAATTCCTCTGAAAATTTCGCGAGATTCGTCGCTTGTTTCTCTGTCACCTTTGGCCGAGTCCATTTCAGCTGTTTGGCAACGCCGAATTGAATCGGCTCGATTTGATCCGTTAACAAGGCAAACGTATATCCTTTGCTTTTGTAATATTTTATAATCGCAGGCAATGCCTTGACGGATTCACTATGGCCGCTCCCATCATGCAGCAGCACATTCAGCTTATTTACAAGGGTGGAGCCTTTAATGGTTTTGATTATTTCTGCCGCTGGGACACCAATCCTTCTGGAATCACCGCTATCTACATTCCAATCATGCACATGATAGCCTGCCGCCGCCATAGCATCGAAATAGCCTTGATCAAAATTCCGATACGTTCCGCCTGGCGCTCTAAATAATGTCGTTCTAACGCCGGTCGTGCGGTAAATAGCCTCGTCTGTTTTCATAACCTGATCTGCGAATTCCGCGAAATCACCATACAAGCTTTCGTATTTATGATTAAACGTATGATTGCCAATGGAATGGCCCTCCTCGATTATTCGCTTTGTCATTTCAGGCTGCTTCAGCACCTGCTCTCCGAGCACAAAAAACGTCGCTTTGACCTCCTCCTGCTTCAATATTTGAAGCACCTGCTCCGTATTTTTACTGGGGCCGTCATCGAATGTTAAGTAAATAATTTTCTCGCTCTTTGTAGGCAGCTTCGACTCAACTCTATTATTTGGCAGATCCGTCTCTATGACTGTCGGTTTATTAGTTTCCATTTGCACAGACTCATAGGTTGCAGGTTCGGCAAGCAGCAGCTTAGCTTTATAATAAGAAACAACTGTGGTTTCCGGCCCTGCTTGTTCACTATAAATCTCTCGCAGTGCTTCTCCTTTGTACAGGGCAAAGCCTCCCAGCTCAAATAAGCCAAATGATAAAACCAATACATAAATCGCTGCCTGCATCATACGCCGCATTCATTATGCCACCCTTCTCCACATCGCGAATATGAACCTACATGTGCGTTCATTCTGATAGATTATATGAGCGGCTTCTCTACTAAATGCATGGGATAAAATAAAGATGGGCTATTCACGAGGTACACAAAAAAACGCCCCTGCCGGATTGGCGGGACGTCTCTTCTTGTTTTCTGCTTATTTGGTTTGCTGGTTGGCGGTTGGCCGCGACAGTCGCTTAAAATGCAGGTACAGTCGCGCCTTTATAGTTATCTTCAATGAATTTTTTCATTTCTGGCGAACGAAGCGCTGCTGCTAGCTTCTGCATAGCTTCGGAATCCTTGTTATCCGGACGTGCCACCAAAATATTCACATATGGTGAATCGCTGCCTTCGATAAACAAAGCATCCTTTGTTGGTACAAGACCTGCCTCAAGCGCATAGTTCGTGTTGATAAGCGCAAGGTCAACTTCCCCTAATACACGTGGAAGAGTAGCAGCTTCTACTTCTTGGATTTTCAGCTTTTTCGGATTTTCTGTAATGTCCGCTACTGTACCGCTTACGCCAACGCCTTCTTTAAGCGTGAGCAAGCCGTTTGCCGCCATAAGGGCAAGCGCGCGTCCACCGTTCGATGGATCGTTCGGAATAACAACCTTAGCGCCATCTTTCAGATCTTCGATTTTTGTCACTTTTTTCGAATAAGCGCCGAAAGGCTCGATGTGAACGCCTGCGACACTTACTAGATCATAGCCTTTATCCTTGTTGAACTGCTCCAGGTACGGCATATGCTGAAAGAAGTTAGCATCAATTTGTTTTTCAAACAGCTGTGTGTTCGGTTGAACATAATCATTAAACTCAAGAATCTCCAAGTTTACGCCCTGCTCTTTCAGCATTGGCTGTATAAATTTAAGCATTTCCGCATGAGGCTTTGGCGATGCGCCAATTTTCAAGGTTACTTCCGACGGAGCTTCTGCACCCGCGCCTTGATTAACCTCAGCGCCATTCTTATTATTTCCCGCATTCTTGTCTTGACCGCATGCCGCTAGAGCGAGCATAAGCATCATCGCTACAACGATATAGCTTGTCTTCTTCATGTTTATTCCCCCATTACATTCTGTTATTTCCTTCTAAGCTGAAGGCAATGATTAAAAACTATTTTCTGCTGAAACGTCTTACCAGCACATCGCCGATCGTTTGCAGCAGTTGAACCAGCACAATAAGCAGGGCAACGGTAACTATCATAACATCTGTTTGGAATCGTTGGTAGCCATAACGAAGAGCCAAATCTCCTAATCCCCCGCCGCCAATGACGCCAGACATCGCCGTATAAGAGACAAGGGTCACTGCAGTTATGGTTATTGCAGCAACTAAGCCTGGTCTGGATTCACGCAAAAGCACACGCCTTACGATATCCCATTTGGACGCTCCCATCGCTTGTGCCGCTTCAATAACGCCGCGATCAACCTCGCGCAGCGATGTTTCCACCAGCCGGGCGAAGAAAGGAGTTGCCGCCACAATAAGCGGTGGAATCGAGCCCTCAACGCCAAGCGTTGTTCCGGTTATGAACTTCGTTACCGGCATAATCAGAATCATAAGAATGACAAACGGCACCGAACGCAATATATTGACGATTACAGATAGCACACCGTAAACGAGCGGCTGCTGAAGCAGCTGCCTGCGCGAGGTTAGAAACAGGATGACGCCGAGAATTAAGCCGAACAGGATCGTAAATATCAATGATGCGGTCATCATGTATAACGTATCCTTTGTAGCCTCCCATATCTCCGGCCAACGGACATGCTCGAAGCTCATCATACCGCTGTCACCTCCAGTCCTTCCTGACGCAGAACGGAAATAACGCGTTCAATCTCCATATCGTCTCCGATCAGTTCTACAATAAGCTGACCATACGGCGTCTGCTTCATACGCGATACCGTTCCTTGCAAAATCGCGAACTGCACCGCCGTCGGCTTCACGGCATTGTATAGAATAGGCTCATACGTCAAATTCCCGATATAGGTCATGCGCAGCAGCCGGCCTTTCCGCTCACGCAGCATTTGGCCATTCACTCCTTGATCTGAAACTTGATCGACAAAATCACGAGTGACCGGATGCTCCGGATTCAAAAAGACGTGCAGCACATCGCCCATCTCCACAATATCGCCTTGATCAATAACCGCTACGCGGTCACAGATTGATCGAATCACGTTCATCTCATGTGTAATAAGCAAAATCGTAATGCCAAGCTTCGCATTAATATCAAGCAGCAAAGCTAAGATCGCATTTGTCGTTTGCGGATCCAGCGCCGAAGTTGCCTCGTCGCAAAGCAGCACGTCCGGATTGTTCGCAAGCGCCCTTGCAATGCCTACCCTTTGCTTCTGGCCCCCTGATAGCTGCGCTGGATATTTATCAGCATGCTGTTCCAGCTGTACAAGCTGCAGCAGCTCATCCACTCTCTTGTTTATCTCTGCCTTGGAGAGCTTAGCTAGCAGAAGCGGGAAGGCAATATTTTCACGAACCGTTGACATGGACAGCAGATTGAAATGCTGGAATATCATCCCGATACGCCGGCGCTGCTGCTGCAATTGGCCTTCAGACAGACCGGTCAGCTCGACGTCGCCCACGAATACCGAGCCTGAAGTCGGCTTCTCAAGTAAATTGACACAGCGGAGCAAGGTGCTTTTTCCCGCACCAGAATGTCCGATAATGCCAAATATTTCACCTTTCCGAACTTCCAAACTAACGTCACGAATAGCTTCAACCGAAGCGGCACCCACTCGGTATGATTTTTTGATGTTTATAAGACTAATCAGTTAAATAACCCCCTATCGGACGAACAAAAACATATTGTATAAATGTGTTAGCTTTCTGTCAACGGTAATTCGTTTCCAACACCTTGAGCTAGACAATGCATTATACCATTTTGGGTGTAATTATACGAAGAAGACGGATAAGGTAAACATTCCATTTAGTCGAAAAAGGAACGTACTCGGCAGTAAAAGCCGAATACGTTCCTCTTCTTGAGCGGAAATAATGTCATATTTCCATTTAAGCGTAATACCTATACATTCTTTAATTAAGCTGCCGTATGAAGCGTCTCGGCTTTGTTCATACGCTGCTTGCGCGAGCGTTTGAAGTAGAGCAGTTCATACATGACCGGCACGACTACTAGCGTGAGCAGCGTCGAGCTCGTCAAGCCGCCGATGACGACGATCGCAAGGCCGCTTGATATAATGCTTCCGCCGCCTAGGCCGATTGCCAGCGGCATTAGCGCACAGATTGTAGCAATTGCAGTCATAAGAATGGGACGAAGACGAGTTCCACCCGCTTCAATAAGTGCATCCCGTATGCTGAGTCCATGCTCGATCTGCTGCTGTACCCGTTCGATTAAGACGATTGCATTCGTCACGACGATGCCGATCAGCATAAGAAACCCGATCATGCTGGAGACTGATAGCGGCTCTCCGACTGCCAGCGTTCCGACTAAACCACCGATTAACGCAAACGGCAAGGAGAACAATACGGCAAGCGGAGCTCTGCCTTCACGGAACGCGATAACCATTACGATATAGACCATTCCGACGGCGACAAGCATAGCCATCATCATATCCTGCATCATTTGTTGAACGTCCTCGTCGCTGCCTCCAAGAGAATAGTTAACGCCTTTGGGCAGTTCAAGCGTCTCCAACGCTTTATTCAAAGCTTGATTTACTTTACTTGCATTCTTATCTGTAATTTGTGCAGATACGGTCGCATATTCTGCACCGTTCTTGTAGAGCAGCGTGCTAGGAAGCTGTACTACTTTGACATCGGCAATATCCTTCACTTGAATGAATGTGCCGAATGGCGACAGCAGCTTCAAATTCTCAATATCGCTCGTTGATGCAATAGATGAACCGCTCAGTGCCAAATACAAATCACTGGCTGTAGAGCCGTCACCGATCCGCCCGGCATTTGTTTCTGTCAAGAAAGGCCGAAGCATGAACGAAGCCTGTGCCGCAGATAATCCATATTTATTAGCATCCTTCTGTCTGACCTCTATAGCAACGCCTCTGGTTCCATTCTGAAGATTGTTGCTTACGTTATCCGTTCCTTGCAGTTCTCGAACAGCTGTCGTAATTTTCTCCGTTGCAGTCCGAATATCATTCATGGAAGAACCAGTCACAGTAACGGCAATGCTTCCGCCGCCGCCCATATCATCCTTGATCAGGCTGAATTCACTGCCCTCAGGAATGGCAACCTTTGCTCTCATTTCTTCAATAAACACATCTAGATCCGCTTTCGAATCCAAGCCGATGAACCAATCCGCAAGATTAGGTGCCGCTCCCATGCCGCCTCCGAAGCTGCCGCCCACGGTAACGTTCGTATTAACGACATCCTTATACTCCCGAATGACAGCATCCATGCGCGCTGCTTCTTTCTCTACAGCTGCAAGCTCAGTACCTTTAGGCATTTCAAGAGTAGCAAATATATATTTATACTCCGTTTCCGGCAGCAGAATAACGCCTACCTTGCCAGCAAATATCGGCACAAGACTGCCTAGGAATAACAGGAAAGCCACAATGAGCACGATCGCTTTATGACCTAATGACCATCGCAGCACTCGCTTGTATCCACGGCTCATCGCCGATTCTTTCGGTTCTGCCAGCTTTCCATTTCTCATCAAGGCCCAAGCCATAAGCGGCACGACGGTAAGCGCCACTAGTAGAGAAGAAAGAAGCGCGAATCCAACAGTCCATGCGAATGGACGGAAGTATCCTCCGATCATCCCCTGCAGCAAGCCAAGCGGTGCGAATACAGCAACCGTTGTAATGGTGGAAGAAGTAATTGCCCTGCCCACCTCAGCAGTAGCCGATGAAATCAATTCTTTCGTAACCTTCTCGCCCCGCATCCGGCGGACGATGTTCTCGATGACCACGATACTGTCATCCACAACGCGTCCTGTTGCCACGGCAAGCCCGCCAAGGGTCATAATATTTAATGTCACATCGGTAAAATATTTCAAACAAATCATAGCGATCAGCATAGATAGCGGAATCGACACGATCGCAATGAGCGTAGCTCTAAAATTCCGAAGGAAGAACAAAATTAAGATGGATGCGAACAATGCGCCAAGTGCCCCTTCACGAGCTAACGTATTAACCGATTCCTTCACATCTGTTGCACGGTTATACATGATGAGCGACTTGATTCCGCCATCTTTCTCGGCGTCCTTGTACACCTTCAGAACTTTCTCCGAAACATCCACCGTGTTGGCTTCGCCCGTTTTCACAATGTTCAGGTTGACGCTTGCTACCCCGTTCGTCCTGTTGATTATACTTAAATCTTTGCCTTGCGTAATTTCGGCGATATCCGTTAATTTGACTTCACCGTTAGGGGACAGGCTCCATGCTTTCAACTGCTCAATGGAACGAAGATCTCCTTGAACAAATACCGGCAGCTTCGTTTGATCGATCGCAGCCTCACCAAGCGGAATGCTCAGATTATTAGCTTGCAGTCCTCCCAGTATTTGATCGTATGTAATGCCCTTCGCGGCCATTTTTGCGGCGTCAAGGCGGATATATACGCCATCGTCCCTTAACCCGACGATCTGTACGTCACTAACTCCCTCGATTGCCTGCAGATCAGGAAGCAGCGAGTTTTTGACGATATCCGTTAATTGCTCTTCCGTTACTCCTCCTTGCGCAGCAACACTGGTGTACATAATCGGTTGATTCGTCGTCGAGAAATATTTTGCCTCCGGCTTTTGCACACCATCTGGAAGCTGTACCTCTCCCAACGCTTGAGCAACTTCGGCCTGCTTTTTCTTCATATCGTCGTTATAACCAAATTCAAGCTGCAGCATAGACATACTATTCGCGGATTGAGAGGTCACACTTTTGACGCCCTCCATATTCCGCAGCAGCTTCTCCAGCGGCATCGTAACTTGATTCATAACTTCATTCGGCGCTGCTCCTGGGTATATCGCTGATACGATAATTCCTGGAAAAGCAATTTCTGGCTGCTGTTCCTGCTTGAATCCTAACGCGGAATAAACACCGCCTACTGCAATTAGAATAACCAAAAGCACAACAGCAACTGGATTACGCAATGAAAAATTTGTGAAAAATTTCATACCATTCTCTCCTCTTCTCATCTCAAACGATTGATTACATTATTTTTCCAATTCAAACCCTGCGAGATTTATTGTAATTCGTTTGAGAGCATTGCATAATGGTCTCCAGAATGTGTTGTTGACTGGACTTTGGTCGCGTTCTCTCTAAGACCTTGTGCTTGGAGACATCAAAAAAGAGGGTGTCTCCGCAGCAAACTCGCTGTAGAGGTACCCTCTTTGTCAATGTATAGTTTCATTCGTTCGTTGCACGAATTACGCAGTTATTTCATGATACCGTTGAAGCGGCTTGCAAGTTTTTCACTGCCTCAAGCACCTGCTCCGCATGGCCTTTAACCCTCACCTTGCGCCATTCCTGGACAAGCTTGCCTTCTGTGTCAATTAGAAATGTGGATCGAACAAGTCCCATATATTCTCTTCCATAAAGCTTCTTTAATTGCCATACGCCATATCGATCACATACCTTATGTTCCGTATCCGCCAGCAACAGAAATGGCAGCTCCTTCTTCTCAATAAAACGCAAATGCGATTTCACCGTGTCGGTGCTGATTCCGAGAATAACCGTATTGTTTCTCAACATTTCAGCGTTTGCGTCTCGAAAATCACAGGATTGCTGCGCACATGCCGTCGTCATATCCTTAGGATAAAAATAAATGACGACATTGCGGCCGCGATAATCGCTTAGTGAAACGTCATCTCCGCTCGAAGCGGGTAATTTGAAATCTGGTGCTGGTTCGCCTGCTTGGAATAATGTCATCAGAACTGCCTCCTCTTATATGCGGATCTATGTTGATAACGAAGGCGGCATGCTGAGCTATGAGCCAGCCCCGCGATACCTTTTCACACCATGATTCCATAGCAGTAATCCAAGTGTGAACACAACGACCCCCATCACAGGCGTAATAAGCGCCAGCTGAGACAAATCATCCGTTTTTTTCGCAAGGAAATAAGATGCTGGAATAACACCTACGAAAGCGAATGGCAGCAGCCATGTGAGCATGAAACGAATCATTTTGTTATAAATATTAACTGGGTAGCGACCGTAGTTTTGAATGTTGTACATCAGCGGTACAATGCCCGTTGGAGCATCGGAATAAAACGAAATAGCGCTCAGCGCTGTATATAAACCGGCATAAATGAGCACTGCGCTAATGACAAGCAGCAGCACCATGGCTATATCTAATAAATGGAAAGGTAAACCAAGCTGCGCCCAGCTAATCGCCATAATAATGGCTCCGACAAGCGAGCCGATGAGCGATGGCGGATCTACATTTTCGAGCAGCACTTGATACAAGCTATGAGCCGGCCTTGTAAGCACGCGATCCATCTCACCCTTCACAATATAGCGCTCACTGAAATTCCAAATACTGAAGAAGGTGCTGAAAACGCCGTACGGAATCATGAAGAAGCCGTATACGAACACAACCTCAGCCTCGGACCATCCGCCAAGTGAAGGCGTATGCTGGAATACGATCAATATAAATATAAGGTTCATCCCTTGATACAGCAGGTCAGAAAGAACCTCGATCCAGAAATCAGATCGATAAGTCAGCCTTGTCTTCGCATAGTTTTTAATGTATTCCCAGAATAACGATGCATATCTCATTCCGATTAACCCCCTTGCACGAACAGGCGCTTGCGAGCAGCACGCCATGTCAGCCATATCGGCACTAACAAACCCAAGAACCATAGGATTTGGATAACAAACACATGCAGCGCCTCGCTGGTAGGCGTCCGCCCCGTAAACACAGAGCTTGGCAAGTATGTGATCGCTTGAAACGGCAGCCACTGCATAATGGCTGATAACCAGCCTGGGAAGAAGGCAATCGGTATGACTACCCCTGAGAACAAGTCAACCATCACTCGCTTCATACGCATCATGCCTTCGTTATTTTCGACAAAAAATGCAAATAAACCCGTCAAAATATTAATTTGTGAATTAATCAGGAAGCTGAAGAACAGCATGATTAAATATATAGCCCAAGTTTTCGGATCAGTCGGCAGCGTGACTGGGAAAATGAGACAAACAATGATCATCCCCGGCACCATGAACAGCAGCATGCGGAACAAGCCTTCCCCAAAGCCCTGCATCATCTTCACAAGCAAATAAGAGTATGGCCTAATAAGCTGAACGGCTACACTGCCGTCACGAATCTCATTTGCAATTTCTCGGTCCAAATTATTGAAATAAAAGGCGCGTGCCATCCATGAAACCGCTACATAAGTAGTCATTTGGGTTACCGTAAATCCGGCCAGCGTTTCTTTATCGCCGTAGATGGCTTGCCATAGAAAGTAGTAAGCGCCAATATTTATCGCATAAATAATAATACCGCTATAATAATTAACCCGATAAGCTAGCATCATAATAAAGCGAATACGAATAAAATCGATATAAGCGCTCATCATGATACGACCGTCTCCTTCGATGTAGAAGCAGAGCCGGAGGAATAAATGCTGCGGACGATATCATCTGTATTCGTCTCGAATATTTTGATATCGCGAATCTCCGTTCCGCCTACAACGCATGCAAGCGCATCTGAGACATTTACAGCATGAGGCAGCCACATTCTAGCTGTTACATCACTTTCGGCCGTCCACGAAACATCCAGCGTGGCAGTAAGCTGCCGCAGCCTATCCAGCGTTGTATGTGAAGCGAACTGGAACTGAATTTCGCGGCCCTTGCTCCAACGGTTTTTCAGTTCATCGAGCCCGCCGTCGTATATGATTCGTCCGTCATCAAGCATAATGACACGTGAACAAAGTGCCTCGATGTCTTGCAGGTCATGAGTTGTCAACAGAATTGTTGTTCCTTGCTCCTTGTTCATTTGCATGAGGAAATCCCTTATTTCCGTCTTTACTACAATATCAAGCCCGATTGTCGGTTCATCGAGAAATAGGATGGACGGGTTATGAAGCAGAGATGCTACAAGCTCACAGCGCATTCTTTGGCCAAGACTCAGCTTGCGTACCGGACGATTGAGCAAATCGCCAAGATGCAGCCGCTCTACCAGCTCATTCAGCCGTTTGCGGAAATCGGGCTCCGATACACGGTAAACCTTGCGCAGCAGCTGGAAGGATTCAATTACGCCAATATCCCACCAGAGCTGAGAGCGCTGTCCGAACACGACGCCAATTCCGTTTACGAATTTCTCCCTGTCCTTGTACGGAATATACCCGTTAACTCTAATATCACCGGAAGTCGGGACTAAAATGCCTGTGAGCATTTTGATCGTCGTTGACTTTCCAGCGCCGTTTTCCCCAATATAGCCGCATATTTCGCCTTGCGGAATTTGAAATGAAATATCTTTGACCGCTGTCAATTCCCTGTACTCGCGTTTAAACAAATCTTTGAGTGCCCCAGATAAACCTTCACGGTTTTTTTGTACTTTAAATTGCTTGCGTAAATCTTTCACATCAATTGCTAACATCGGGTTAATAGTGCTCCTCTCGCTTCGACATTTCCTAGGAAATACCGCTCTCTTTTTACTTAAAACGATAAAACTTGCTTCTGCATGTCGTTCAGCTTTATAATTTTATGATATGTAATCATACAGCACTTCACGCAAAGCGTAAACGGTTCAGCTTCCCTTCGAAAGTGTGAATAATCATGGTGCCTTATTGATTCGTGCTTACAAGTGCTTCAAACCCTATATTGACCTAGAAGATCCAACAGAACTTGAAAGGGGCGCTTTTACCGAAATGCGCAATAAAAAGAAACTCTCAAAAAAATGGAAATGGTTCTTCATCAGTCTCTCCGTCATCGTAGGTGCGGCACTTGTGTTCGCTATCTATTGGAGTATTGGTGTATATAACGCACTTGATAAATTTAGCGATCCTAAAGAAACTAATCAACCCGGAGAAGGAGTAGATGCAACTCCGGTGCCTATACCCGAATGGGAAGGCAAGGAACGTGTAAATATTTTGCTGCTTGGCGGTGACGCTCGCGGTGTAGATGAAGGAGAGAAGCCGCGATCCGATTCCATATTGGTCGCTTCGTTCGATCCCGTAACTAAGAAGGCGCATCTGTTCTCTGTTCTGCGTGATACTTACGTCAATATTGATGGCTATGGACGCGGACGGATTAATACGGCAATTACACTTGGCGATTATCCGCTTGCTATGAAGACAGTCGGCGACCTGCTCGGCCTCAAAATTCAATATTATGTTTATACGGACTTCGAAGGCTTCAAGCATCTTATTGATACGATTGGCGGCGTCTATTTCGATGTTGAGAAGGATATGAAATACACGGATAATGCCGATGGCAACCGCTATGATATTGATCTGAAGAAAGGCTATCAGTTGCTTGACGGTGACAAAGCGCTTCAATATGTTCGTTTCCGTCATGACGCCTTGAGTGATTATACGCGTACAGAGCGTCAGCGCAACTTACTGCAGGCTGTAGCCAAGGAACTTCAATCGACATGGAACATTATTAAGATGAAAAAAATACTGGAAAGCGTTCAGCCTTATGTAAGCATGAATATTAGCGTTACTGACATGCTGAAGCTTGGCCAGCTTGGAGTCAAAAGCCATGTAGCAGGTACATCTCAAATTCCGCCTATGGAGCTTATCACGGAAGAGCGCGTTGGCGGTGCATCCGTCATCGGAGTAAGCAGTGAGAGCAAGCTTCGTTCTTATGTACAGGAGACGCTGGAGCAGGATGATACCCTTCCGACTCCTACTGACAATGCAAACGGAGAAGCCGCTCCGAGCAATAACCAAAAGTAGTATATAAATACACGCAACGGCTTATGCTTGTTGCGTGTATTTTTGCTCATAGATTACATGAAAGTTGAGGTTGATTGAAATGACTATACAAAGACCTAATTCCGAGAAGCTTTATGAAGAAGCGCTCCAGCATATTGTCGGCGGCGTTAACAGCCCTTCCCGCTCATTCAAGGCGGTTGGCGGCGGTGCTCCCGTATTCATGGAACGCGGGGAAGGAGCCTACTTCTGGGATGTCGACGGCAACCGCTACATCGACTATTTAGCCGCATACGGTCCGATTATTACAGGACATGCTCATCCTCATATTACTGAAGCCATTATTCGCGCTGCACAGAATGGTATCCTATATGGCACGCCTACTGAGCTGGAGATAAAGCTTGCTCGCATGCTCAAGGATGCTATACCGTCTCTTGATAAAGTGCGCTTCGTCAACTCCGGCACAGAAGCCGTCATGTCGACGATCCGTGTCGCGCGCGCCTATACGAAACGAACTAAAATCATTAAATTCGCAGGCTGCTACCACGGTCATTCCGATTTAGTGCTTGTAGCAGCAGGCTCAGGACCGTCCACGCTGGGTATTCCGGACAGTGCCGGCGTTCCCAGCAGCATTGCAAGCGAGGTTATAACAGTACCCTTTAACGATCTTCCGGCACTGGAAGCTGCTTTGGAGCGCTGGGGCAGCGATACAGCGGCCGTCATGGTCGAACCTATCGTAGGGAATTTCGGCATGGTTATGCCGCATGAAGGCTTCCTGGAGGGCCTCTGCAAGCTTACCCGCGAGGCTGGCGCGCTTGTTATCTATGATGAAGTAATTAGCGCTTTCCGCTTTCACTATGGCTCAGCGCAAACCTATGCTGCTTTCCCTGATCATCAAGCTATCCAGCCCGATCTAACCGCACTTGGCAAAATAATCGGCGGCGGCCTTCCTATTGGTGCATACGGCGGACGGCGAGAAATTATGGAGCAGGTTGCTCCGCTCGGTCCTGCTTATCAAGCAGGTACGATGGCCGGCAACCCAGCCTCGATCTCAGCGGGCATTGCCTGCTTGGAGCTGCTGCAGGAGCCAGGCATTTATGACAGAATGAATGCTTTAGCGACGAAGCTTGCGGCTGGCCTGTTCGCAGCATCGAAGGAATACGGCATTCCGCTAACTATTAATCAAATCCGTGGTAGCTTCTCCGCCCACTTCTGCGATCATAAGGTAACGAATTATGAGGAAGCGCAGGATACGGACGGCGAGCTGTTCGGAAGATTTTTTAAGCTGATGCTTGACCAAGGAATTAATCTCGCCCCTTCCAAATATGAGGCGTGGTTCTTCACCACAGCACATACTGAAGCCGATATTGATGCAACGATTATTGCTGCTAATTATGCATTTTCTAAGCTGAAATAAAGAGATGTGAAGCAATAGGAACCAAAAAAAGGAGCAACCCTGTGAAGGCTTGCTCCTTTCTTAATTCAGCATAAGCAGACGGTCGTCCATCTTCGAAGGTATACCGCGCCCGTCGGTGTTGTTTGTAATAATAAAAATTTTGCCTTCCTTTATTTTTACATCCCGTAAACGCCCCTCGCCTTCAAATATAGACTCCATCGTTTTAGCAGCTGGATCATATCGGTACAACGCCCCGCCTGCCAGAGTAGCAATAAGCAGACGATTGTTCGAATCAATCGTCATCCCCGAAGGTGCGATAGCTGGATCTCCAGTATGATAAATTGGCGTTATCATTCCATCGTGCTGCCCATCTCCATAAATATCCGGCCAGCCATAATTCTCGCCAGCTTCAATGATATTAATCTCATCATGCCCGCCTGGATTGCCGGAAGGACCGTGCTCGGTATTAAACATGACCCCCTCTTCATTCCATGCCAGCCCTTGTGGATTACGATGCCCATAGGAGTAGATATAGGAATTCGGAAACGGATTATCCTCTGGTACTTTGCCATTCAGCGTTATACGCAGTATTTTTCCCGCTAAACTATTTAGATCCTGTGCCAATTCTCCCTGCTGGGCATCGCCTGTTGTGACGTACAGCAGCTTATCCGGACCAAAAGCCAAGCGTCCGCCATCATGATTAGCAGCACCCGGTATTCCTTCGAGCAAAGCATTTACCTCATTCCACTGACCGCCATTCTGTTCCAATAGAACGACACGATTCCTTATCTCGCCAGCTTCTTCGTAGGAGTGGTAGGCATACGCCCTTCTTGATTGCTGAAAGTCAGGGGCTAGAAGAAAACCAAGAAAACCGCCTTCCCCTTTGGCTTGGACATTCTTATGCAGGTTAACAGGCTGCCGCGTCATGACAACTCCTGACACCTTTACAATACTGCCTTCACGCTCGCTAATATAAATATCATCCCTGTCAAAAGCAATCACCCAAGGCACACGCAGCTCCTTAGCTAAAACCGTATAAGGGAGATTCGAGTTCGTTGCGGCATGCTCAGGTGCGATTGTCGAAGAAACATTTGTTGATATGACTTTTCTGGAAGGCTCATTTCGCTCACAGGCTCCAATCACGCTTAAACCTACGGAAATCATCGTAACAATAGCAATTCGCTTCGTATTTATTTTCATTGCTTGATGCATCCTCCATTCTTGTAAAAACAGAGAAGGACAGCGCCCTCGCCGCATAGCGAAACGCTGTCCTTTATCGTTATTTATTAGCTTCTGCTTCCGTGAGCGCCGCAATAAGCTCTTCTTGAATCTTGCCGTTGGAGGCGACAATATTGCGCACGCCCAAATCGTAAGGGTTGCCAAGCGTATCCTCTACAACCCCTCCGGATTCCTGTATGAGAAGAGAGCCAGCTGCCAAATCCCAGCTGTTTAGGCCGATCTCCCAGAAGCCGCTCAACCGTCCAGAAGCCACATAGGCCATATGCAGCGCTGCGGAGCCTGCAATACGAAGATTGCGCACCTGCGGAGCAATAGCTCCAATGCCCTTCAAATTTAAAGGCAGCGCGTATATATGGTCGGCTGGAAATCCAGTAGCAACAAGACTGCCTTGCAGCGTTTCTTCCTTGGATACTTGCATTCTTTTGCCATGAACATAAGCGCCTTTGCCTTTCTCCGCGACAAAAAGCTCATCCTTCATAGGGTCATAGACAACGCCTACAATGACCTCGCCATTATGCGCCAGTGCAATCGACACGCAGAAGAAAGGAAAGCCGTGAACGAAGTTGGTCGTTCCGTCAATCGGATCAACGATCCATAAATACTCTGCATCGCGAATATTTTCAAGAGCGCGAGTCGAAGCTTCCGGACCTGGCTCCACTCCTTCTTCACCCAAGAAGGAATGCTTCGGAAAATGAGTTAATATCAAATTTTTTATTAAGCGCTCCGATCCTTTGTCTACCTCGGTTACAAGGTCATGCGATGAATATTTTATATCAAGGCTCGCGTAATTCCCAAGCTTTGTCTTTATCCATTCTCCTGCTTTCGACGCGCAATTGATGGCGACAGCAGTAAAGCTTTTCCCGCCGACGACGGAAGTGTTGTTCTGATCACTCACGATCCCTCACTCTTCCCTCTTTGTAAATTTTCAGTTCCTAAATAGTCCGCTACAGTTATTATCCATTGTTACGTAAAATCTCTAATCGGGTTTCATATATGATGATGATTAATACAACCTTATCAAAACGTCTTCAAACCTTCAATGATTAATTGCACTGCAAGCAGCAATAACGTTATTCTTAGCAGCCATAACAAGCCTTTGCCGCTCATTCTCACAGCAATCGCTGCGCCCAGCTTGCCGCCAATCCACGCGCCTGGAGCAAGTGCCAGTACGAGCAGCCAATCCGTTTCTCCGAGATAAATATGCATGCCGCTGCCGAGTATGGAGGAAAGGAAAATAACGAACATCGAGGTTGCTGTTGCAAGATGCGGTGGAAATTTGAACAATAGCACCATAAGCGGGACGAATAGCGAGCCTCCGCCGATTCCGAATAATCCGGATAGCAGTCCAACTCCAAAGCCGATGGCCAGAACCGGCACAAGCCCATAGCTGTACGTATGAACCTGTCCTTTCGCATCTGTCATCGTCCGTACAATTGGCCATGTTTTCGTAAACGGTTTCATATAATCACGAGCTACCAATATGGCTGCCATCAACAGCATAAAAACTCCAAATATAAGCTGGAAAGCACCTGCAGGCAGCAGTCCGGTTAATGCCGATCCAAGCATCGCTGCAGGTCCGCTTGTTATAAAAAGCAGCCAACCGCTGCGGAAATCAACGATTTTTCGTTTAGTATACGTCAGGGTCGAGGAAAGGGCAGTTACGACTAGCACCGTTAAGGAAATGCCTACGGCCGTTGCATGTCCAATTTCTCCGCCTGTTAATACGGGTCCAAGCAGCATAAGCATCGGAACAATAATAATGCCTCCGCCTAGTCCAACAATACTGCCAAACATCGCTGCCGCAACACCGAGCAGCACAAGTAAAAGCCAAGCCATGCGAACATCACCTTCTCCTGTTCAACCGTGTAAGCCGTCGTGGTTACATGCAATAAACCGCCAAGGATATATATACCGAGGCGGTACTGCTTGTTCATTCAGGCTTATATCTTTATTTCGATACTTCCGCCGTCTAATACTTTGACGCCTTCGCCGTTCTCTTCCATTTGTTTGAAATCTGTAATGAGTTTCATCAGGGCGACATCCTTGCTTTTAGCTTCGAGCATACAATCCAAGTAGTCGGTTGTTTGTGCTGCCTGCTGCAAAAATCGAAAAAGCGGCTCGACTTCCACAAATTCCGCATGTGCGCGTATTTCAGATACACTCTTCGGACTCGAAACATGGATTTTTGGAGGAAGCTGCTCGGCTTTCGAGAAGCCTAACCGTTCTCTCTCCTTCTGCCAGGTCCGATTGATTCGCGGCCATAAGCCTTTGTACAGCTCGTCCTCATTCGTGCCGCCAGGATTAACAGCATGATGATGTATATCAAGCACCATCGGCAAATGAAGCTGCTCTGCTACCTCCAGCGTCTCGCGAACGGTAAACGTTTTGTCATCATTTTCAAGGGTGACACGATTTTTGAATCGCGGCTCCAGCGCTCCGAACTGTTTTATAAATCGTTCGCACGCTGCTGGCTTGTCGCCATATGCTCCGCCGATATGTATATTGCATTTAGATGCTTCATCCAGCCCCATTGCTTCGAGCATTAGAACGTGATGAATCAAGTCCCGCTCAGACTTCACCAGCACCTCCGGCCTCGGTGTACTGAATACACAGAAGTGATCGGGGTGGAAGGAAACCCGAAACTTATTTTTTCGCACGTATTCTCCTATTTCCTTGAAGCCTGGTTCAAGCACGGGATACGGATTCCAGTCGTTCAGCCCCTCATGTGTTGCAAGAGGGATAAGCTTGGACGTAAATCGGTACATTTGAATATCACATGATTTGCTAAGCTTCAATATGCGCATGGTGCTGTGCAAATTATCCGCTGCAATTTGCTCCAGCTTCCTTATGCCCGCCTCACGATCATCCAGCTTGGATAAGCTAGCGAAAGTCATCGTTCTTGAAGGTGTAACATTCTCCAATTGCAAGGTCATTGCTACAAATCCAAATCTAACAATCATCAGTTAAGCATTCTCCCCAAAAAACATCTCGTAGGCCAGCGCCGTCTGTACACGCGCTTCCTCCTCCGTCAGTTTCCTCACAAGTTCCAGCTCCACTCCCGTTACTTCTTCACCTTGAAAATTAATTTCAGCGGTGGAAGCAGAGATCCGGACAATCGCAATCGCCTCATTGTTAAGCGTATAAGCAATTACTTTCTGACCGACGGGATATACGCGAAAGCCGCTCTTTACCATCTTGCCCCGTCCATACTCCAGCAATTCATAAAGCTCTTGTTCGGACTTAAACTTACACACAGAATTAAATTCAGTTGCAAAACCCATATATTTTCCCTTCTTTCAGTGAAATTTCAGTTTCTACCAAACCTTCAAAGGCTTAAAGATTTCGAACCCACCCAAACCCTCCCTTCCAAGGGAGGGCCCCGAGGGTTGCACCCTCTGGACACCCGCAATTGGAATAACGCTGGAGCTGAACCGTCGATCAAACGTTACGTCTACCTAGGAGCGCTTCATCCCTTCGGGACACGCTGGAAGTCGATAAACATCAGATAAAGTAGGATAGAGTGCTTATATGTGTTAAAACATTGATACTTCAGTTGTTGCATTAGATATATGTGTGCGTTGTTCCGTTGGTGGTGCTTGAATTGTGTTTAAGTAATTTTAGGGCGTGCTTAGTTTCAGTTTTTAATACTATTAGGTTGGTTTTTATGGATAATTGCTGTTTAACTTCAATTTTTGAAACTAATGAGCTAATTTGATCTGGAATTGCCGTTTACACACAAATCCGAATTAATTTACCGAGCCCGTGAAGTCTATCCGTTGTTTCTCGGCGTGGCGGGCCAGCGCTAGGTTGATTAAGGTATCCAGCAGCTCTTTGTATGGAATGCCGGTTTCTCTCCATAGCAGCGGGTACATGCTGAATGGGGTGAAGCCTGGCAAAGTGTTAACCTCGTTAATGAAAATTTGGTTGTCGCTCTTGCGCAAGAAAAAGTCTACGCGGGATAGTCCTGACCCGTCGATGGATTGGAATGCCCGAACGGCCATCTCACGGACGGATTCCGTTATTTCAGGCGATAAGATCGCTGGAATTTGCATGGTTGAGGTACCATCGATATATTTGGCTTTGTAATCATAGAACTCATTGGATGGAGCAATCTCCCCAGGTATGGAAGCTTTTGCATCATCATTGCCAAGTACGCTTACTTCTATTTCCCTTGCATCGACGAATTCTTCAACGATTACTTTACGGTCGAAGCGGAATGCGAAATTAATAGCAGCAACAAGCTCTTCTCTGTTTCTCGCTTTGGAAACACCGACGCTTGAGCCGAGGTTAGCCGGTTTAATGAAGCATGGATAGCCGAGCGCTACTTCACACTCCATAATGAAGAAAGAAGAGTCCTTCTCCCATTGCGTGCGGTTAAAGTAACGGAATATGCACTGAGGCAAGCCTTCTTGCGCGAATACCTTTTTCATCATAATCTTGTCCATCCCGACGGCAGAAGCGAGAACGCCTGCTCCTACGTAAGGAATGTTAGCCATCTCGAAGAGGCCCTGAATCGTGCCGTCTTCTCCAAACGTGCCATGCAGAAGCGGAAATATGACGTCGATGCCCGATTCACTGCTTGCAGCCGATCCGCCATTCATGCCTTCAAACAACGGAGCGAGCGCAAAGCCTGTCGGCTCTGCCCCGCTCGCTTCATAACGGAGCTCTTCTACAGAAGCTGGACGAGCATGAAGGATGCCACCCGATTTCCATTCACCTAGCTTTGTTATATAGAAAGGTTTAATTTCATATTTGCTGTAATCAAATTCGCCCATTACGGCAAATGCTGTTTGCAGAGAGACCTCATGCTCTCCCGATTTCCCCCCGTAAACTAAACCTACTCTAACCTTGCTTCCCATGGCATATCCTCCGGTATAAATAATTTATAAAAGATCAGTAATATGAAAAAAACGATAATTCGTTTGTTCCGTCCATGCATAAGAATCACGATAATCCCAGTAGCGATGCCTGCTGGCTACTGTATTGGCATTAACTAGCGGCATGCCAAAAGAGTCGAAGGCGGTTACGATTGTGCTGTGCTGAAAGCGATGATCGCCATTCCAATCGTAGGTGATTACATCGCCGAGCTGAAGCTCCTCTGCCGATTGCACCACCTCGGCACGCAAGCCCGAGGAGCGAGAAGCTGTTAAGTAGTTGGTCAACGCATTCGATACGGCCCAGCTATAGCTCCACCATTCACTTCCCTTATTACGTCCCTTATACCACCAGCCTGTTTCTCTCTTACCAGTATAGTTCATCGGAGCATTGCCTGCAAAGATGCACTGCGACACGTAGTTCGTACAATTCACTTCAAAAAGCTCATAAGATGGGTTCCCCTCGTTCCACCATTTATCCGCATATGCGGCAACCAAATCTCTCCTGTACCGAATACCTGCTGGACGGTGTTTGAATTGAGGTAATAGGTCATAATTTAAGTATGGTGTTGAGGGCTGCGACAAGTCACCGTATAGCTCTGAATAGTCATCGACCGTCATCCAGTTGTCAGAGGACGTGCCAAAACGCGGTCTGCGCTCAGCAATAATCGGCTCAACCCGGAGAACGTCCCAGCCTGTGTCCATCAAGCCCAGCCAAATTCGTTCTAATTCGGATCGTTCTTCCATGTAGTAACGGCCTGATTGTTCCATTCTTCTTTTAATGTGAAGCTTAATTAATACAGACACCTCGCTAGGTGATTCATTAATCCGGATCAGCTCAGCCTTTGTCACGCTTCCCGCTGGAATGGCACCTCTAAGCAAGTCGCGCTCACGAAGCCGCTCTAGACGGGTGCGCAGCCGCGCACAGTGATCCGTATCCGTTACAAAGTCGATCAGCACGGCAGCATGCTGCTCCGTTTCTGCTTGATTGTATAAGCTCACATAGCGATGAACAGCAGACTTCCAGCCCTGTGGCTTTTCTTGGTGGCGATGATTGTTGTCATAATCGGACGATCGCAGCAATGAATTAAGCTTTGACTGGTTGCGTGTGGATGATTGAGGCTGAATCGTCTTCGCGGTCGGGCTCACATCCAGACTGGCGTACACATTTTTGCTAGGCGATCCTTCTTCTGGAGAGAAAGCGCGATGCGTAATTTTTCCTGGGACGGACGTTGCCTTTTGTTTCTTCACGGCACTCGTCACCAACTTCTGCGGTTGCTGGCGCTCTACTATTTCCTTTTTTGAAGATGTTTGATTACGTTTTGGTATTGGATTGCCCGGTCCACGGTTTCCCGTACGCGGCATCGCTATCCCTCCCTAACCAAGTGGTGATGCAAACGCAACGGCTGGCGTTTATTAACTGCTTCATTATATGAAGGCATTGTTCTTTTCATGTAATATTCGTCAGCTTGGTTTTCCGTACAAGTTAATGGATGAAAGGTCATAATTGGACTTTACGTAACGGCTATTTTAAAGATATACTGTATATATAGCTTTTTTTGAAAACGGGTTTCACAGAATGAAACACGAATATTATTCAAAAAGGAGAATGACGATGTCTAAACAAAATCATTATTCTGTTCGCTCAACGCTGGACGTAGGTGACAAATCGTTTGCTTACTACAGCCTAACTGGACTAGAAAAACAAGGCTTGGGTAACATTTCGAAGCTGCCTTTTTCCATCAAAGTATTACTTGAGGCTGCTATTCGCCAATATGACGGCCGCGCTATTACGGATGAGCATGTAAAGCAGCTTGCTACTTGGGCTGACGGTCGTGTAGATAAAGAAATTCCTTTCATTCCTGCACGTATCGTTTTGCAAGATTTCACCGGCGTACCCGTTGTTGTTGACTTAGCAGCAATGCGTGACACTGTGAAAAAAGCAGGCGGCGACCCTAAGAAAATCAATCCGCTTGTACCTGTTGACCTTGTAATTGACCACTCTATTATGGTTGATGCTTTCGGTACGCCAGAAGCGCTTGAATACAATACAAAAATTGAATTTGAACGCAATGAGGAGCGCTACCGTTTCCTTCGTTGGGCTCAAACGGCATTTGATAATTTCCGCGCAGTTCCACCAGGCACAGGTATCGTTCACCAAGTTAACCTTGAGTACTTGGCATCTGTTGCTGCAACAAAAACAATCGATGGCGAAACAGTCGTTTATCCTGATTCCCTAGTCGGTACAGATTCCCATACAACGATGATCAACGGTCTTGGCGTTGTAGGTTGGGGCGTAGGCGGTATTGAGGCAGAAGCAGGTATGCTTGGACAGCCGCTTTACTTCGTTATGCCTGAAGTTATTGGTATTAAATTAACAGGCAAGTTGGCAGAAGGCTCCACAGCGACTGACCTTGCGCTAACGGTTACGCAAATTTTGCGTAAAAAAGGCGTAGTTGGTAAATTCGTTGAGTTCTTCGGCCCAGGCCTGTCCAACATCAGTCTTGCTGACCGTGCAACGGTTGCCAATATGGCTCCTGAATACGGCGCAACAGTTGGTTTCTTCCCGGTTGATAACGAAACATTGAGCTTCCTTCGCCAAACTGGCCGTTCGGAAGATCTAATCGATCTTGTTGATGCTTATTACCATGCACAAGGCATGTTCCGTACAGATGATACGCCGGATCCTGCATTTACAGATATCGTTGAGCTTGACCTTTCATCAATCGTTCCTTCACTAGCAGGACCGAAGCGTCCTCAAGACCGTGTTGAGCTGACTGCAATGAAAGAATCCTTCAATGATATTATCCGCACGCCTATCGAAAAAGGCGGCTACGGTCTAAGCGACGATAAGATTGAGCAAGTCGTAACTGTTAAGCATAATGATGGCCAAGTGAGCAAAATGGGCACAGGCGCTGTTGTTATCGCGGCAATTACAAGCTGTACAAACACTTCCAACCCAAGCGTTATGGTCGGTGCCGGCCTTGTTGCTAAGAAAGCAGTAGCACTTGGACTTAAGAAGCCAGCCTATGTCAAAACATCCTTGACTCCGGGCTCGCTCGTCGTAACGGATTATTTGATTAATGCTAACCTAATGGAGCCGCTTGAAGCACTAGGCTTCAACGTTGCCGGCTATGGCTGTGCAACATGTATCGGTAACTCCGGTCCGCTTCCAGATGAAGTAAGCAAAGCAATCACAGACAATGATATGACCGTTTCTGCTGTGCTTTCCGGTAACCGTAACTTTGAAGGCCGCGTTCACGCGCAAGTCAAAGCGAACTACCTGGCATCGCCACCGCTAGTAGTTGCTTATGCGATTGCGGGAACAACAAACATTGATTTGACTAATGATCCAATTGGCTACACAGAAGACAACAAACCTGTGTACCTCAAAGATATTTGGCCAACATCGAAAGAAATCAACGATGCGATGTCAGCAGCACTTAATCCGCAAATGTTCCGCGACAAATACGAGAACGTATTTACGCAAAACGAACGTTGGAATGCTATCTCTGTTCCAAAAGGCGAAAGCTACGAGTGGGATACGAAATCGACTTATATCCAGAATCCTCCATTCTTCGAGAACCTGGGTCCTGATCTAACTGATATCACTGATATTCATTCGGCCAATGTACTTGCTTTGCTCGGCGATTCCGTTACAACGGATCATATTTCTCCTGCTGGTAACATTACAGTTAACAGCCCAGGCGGCAAATACTTGATCGAGAACGGCGTTGAACGCCAAGACTTCAACTCCTACGGCTCCCGCCGTGGTAACCATGAAGTCATGATGCGCGGTACATTCGCGAATATTCGTATTCGTAACCAAGTAGCTCCAGGCACAGAAGGCGGCGTAACGACTTACCTTCCAACCGAAGAAGTAATGTCGATTTACGATGCTTCCATGAAATATCAAAAATCCGGCAAAAACCTAGTTGTTCTAGCTGGTAAAGAATACGGTACAGGCAGCTCCCGTGACTGGGCAGCAAAAGGTACATTCCTGCTTGGCGTCAAAGCTGTAATTGCTGAAAGCTTCGAGCGGATTCACCGCTCCAATCTGGTTGGTATGGGCGTATTGCCGCTTCAATTCCCAGAAGGCCAAGGCTGGAAAACACTCGGCATTACAGGTCGCGAAACCTTCGACATTAACGGCTTGTCCAATGATGTTAAACCTGGTGACCAAGTTACCGTTACAGCTACTCGCGAAGACGGCACTACTTTTGACTTCCCAGCAATCGTACGTCTAGACTCAACGGTTGATGTGGACTACTATCGTAATGGCGGTATCCTTCAAACAGTGCTTCGTCAAATGATCGCTAACATGTAATAAGCAGCATTGCGCTGAGCAACACAAGAAAGCAGGCCTCGGGGATTTCCCCGAGGCCTGCTTTCTTTATATTCCTATTCCAACTGCTACACAATCATAATGCCCATTCGCTTAGCCGATTCCAGCAGTACAGGAGCATATTCGTTCATCGTCTTCATCGTCATCCTGCTGGCGGGCCCAGATACGGATAATGCAGCGGCGATTTTCCCAGTTCGATCAAAAATAGGTGCGGATAATGCAGCGGCTCCCGGCTCTCGCTCCTCAAAGCTTGTTGCATAGCCCTTCGCGCAAATATCCTCCAGCTGCCCTTTATATTGATCGAGATCGATGGAATAAAGCCATTCCGGATCGCCAAATATATTCTCCTGCACCATAAGATCGGAATAGGCAATGAGCACCTTGCTGGATGCTCCCGCGTAGAGCGGCAGCCTTACACCTACGGGTGCTACACGCCTAACCGGCTGATTGCTTTGAACGGCCTGAATCCGAATCCGCTCGGAGCCATCCCTTACATATATGCTAACCGTCTCCCCGAGTTGGTCACGCAGACGCTCCATCTCAGGCAGCCATATCGTTGCTTGATCATCCGTTCGCGATAAGTTGGCTGATAGCTCCCACACCTTAAGCCCCAAGTGGTAACGGTCTGTCGAGCGATCCCGCTCAATAAAGCCCTTATCCTCCAGTGTTGCCAGCATGCGGTGTACGGTGCTCTTATGCAGGCCGACATGTTCAGCTATTTCTGTCATCGCCAAGTCTGTTTTGGAAGTAAAGCAAAGCAATATATCAAGTGCTCGATCCACTGCTCGTACCGTCGATTTCCCATCCTCCATGCAGCCGCGCCTCCTTATCTAACGGTTTCATCCAATGAAACCTATTCTCATCTAGTATAACTCATTTAAGAGGCCACCGTAAAGAAAAGTTCCTTACATTACAAATATATTACAAGACGATAACAGTATCTCGACATCAATTGACAGGCTTATAGGACCGATCTAAGATAAAAGTACTATATGAGAACATTTATAATTTTCAGAATAATAGATTCATGTATACCGTTGCATGCAGAGGGAGGATAACGACATGAGTACAACAGCAATGACACCCTTGAATCTAGAGAGCGGAATACCGCAAAGCTTAAATCCCTTCCCTTTGGGAGATGCGAAGAGTCTCCTTCAAGCACGCAAAACCAAAAGCAGAAGTAAGCATTTGCTGGTAGCGTCTATCGCCTCCCTTACTGCTATGTGCTTATTGCTTGTCATTATTTTTCACGCATATGTTGCTTGGATGCTGGCCTACCCTTATGTTGCGCCTCTATCGTCCAATCCGAAAGCTGCTATAGGCCTTGATTATGAAGATGTTATTTTTCCTAGCAAAAGCGGAAATACGACGGTTAGCGGATGGTTCATACCCGCAAACACCGATTCGGATACAGGTACTGCTGCGTCTGCTGCATCGGTTCGCACTGTCGTTTTCAGCCATGGTTATGGAGCTAACCGGGAAGAGACCTGGGTGCCGATGTATGAGCTTTCCAAAATGCTGCACGGCTTGAATTATAATATACTGCTTTTTGACTACGGCTACGCCTCGAAGGAGTACAAAGCACCAGCCACTGGCGGCCTTGAGGAGTCGCAACAGCTGCTGGCAGCAGTTGATTATGCGAAATTCCGCGGCGCAGAGGATATCGTCGTCTGGGGCTTCTCCATGGGTGCCGGCACGGCACTGCAAGCGGCCCTTCAAACCGATGAGATAGATGCGATGATATTAGATAGTCTATTCATCCCAAGCCCTGAAGCACTTTTTGATAATTTGAATCAGTTTGTGTCTTTGCCGCGCTTCTCTCTGCCGTTAATTGAAACTTTAATTCCTCTATGGACAGGATCAAGCTTTGGCTCTATTCCTGCTAGTGAGGTTATAGCTAACACGTATAAGATACCGATGTACATTATTCATGGTACGAATGATGTGAAGGCGCCATTCCAGACAGCTGAAGCTATTGCGGCAGATCAAGGCAATATGTTGTCTCGCTCATGGATTGTGGAAGGCGGCCAGCATGAAATGCTGTTCCAGGTTCATCCTAGGGAATACATCCAACGAGCGGCTTTATTTCTAAGCCAGGTCGATCAACAGCTGCAAGCAGATCGAATATAAGTTAAAAGCACGACATATCCCCCTGATACAACGAATACATCTAGCATAGATGCAATTGTTGTCAATAAAGGAGGCGATAGTCGTGCTTTTTGTTTACGGATCGCTCATGCCCGTGAGAGTCATGGAATTAATTCGTCATTGGAAAATGCAAGAGAAGGAGCATACTGCGGTTATTTTGCAGTCAGCTCCTGAGCTTGATCGCCAATATGTCCAGCTGCTGCAATCATGGGAGCCCGTCTTTTCCCATACTGCGCATTATGCTACGCAGTGGCTGGATGAATGGCTTCCCTACCCTTCTCGTCTGCCCGCACATGTAGAGCAAACCGTTGAAGGACTCGTTGATGCTGCGCTGGAGCAGTCGCGAACGTATGTAGATCAGCTTTCTCAAATCATTGAACGAACAGCCTCCAATGAGGATGCTTCCAACGTTCGAATGGTCATCACCCACTCCATCCGTGAGTCGAACTATTATGTCGGTTTAATGAGTGCTTATCGCCAAGCGGCGAACAGTCCAGGCAATCATGAATATCGTTCTCAGCTTCAACAGGTACCAATAGGTGGTCATACATTGCCTCCGCTCCCTTATCCCTATAATGCTCTTGAGCCATATATAGATGAGCAGACGATGCGGATTCACCATGATATCCACCACCAATCCTATGTAGACGGCTTAAATAAAGCCGAGACGCAGCTTCAGATCGCTCGAAATACCGGCAACTTCGACTTAGTCAAACATTGGGAGCGAGAACTCGCATTTAACGGTGCCGGACATTATTTGCATACGATATTTTGGAGCAATATGTCGCCCTATGGCGGCGGCGAACCTACTGGAAACATAGCTGTACAAATCATCAATGACTTTGGAAGCTATGATGCTTTCAAAAAGCAATTCAGCGAAGCAGCAGCAAAAGTCGAGGGCGGCGGCTGGGCCATTCTCGTATGGAGTCCGCGCAGCAGAAGACTTGAAATTCTAACCGCAGAAAAACATCAAAATTTATCACAATGGGATGTCGTTCCTTTACTCACGCTTGATGTATGGGAGCATGCCTATTATTTAAAGCATCAAAACAAGCGCCCCGAGTACATCAAAGACTGGTGGAATGTCGTTAACTGGCCCTATGTGGAAGATCGTTTCGAGGAAGCGCGCCGACTGGTTTGGGCTCCTTATTGATCATAGTCGTGCCGCAGAAATAACAAGTGATACTTTTAAAAAACAAAAAACCGCCGAGATGACATCCCGGCGGATTTATTTACGAATATACCTATTGCTTCAAAAGGGTTAGAAACTCGGAGCGAAGTGCTGGATTGCTGCGGAATTCACCGCGTACAGCCGATGTAACCGTCTTGCTGCCCGATTTCTTCACGCCGCGCGCGCACATGCACAGATGCTCGCCTTCTACGACGACCATTACGCCATGCGGCTGCAGTTCCTCATCCATAATATCGGCGATTTGCGATGTAATACGCTCTTGCACTTGCAAGCGGCGGGTAATTGCCTCCACAAGACGCGCAAACTTGCTTAGACCAGCAATTTTGCCGCTTGGAAGATAACCGATATGCACTTTCCCGAAGAAGGGTGCCGTATGATGCTCGCATTGGCTGTAGTAGACGATATCTTTGACAATGACGAGCTCTTCATGCTTCTCATCGAACGTTACCCCAAGCACATCACGGGGGTTAACCTCATAGCCAGCATAAATTTCCTCATACATGCGAGTAACGCGAGCAGGCGTTTCCAGCAGCCCCTCACGCTCTACGTCCTCACCAATCAGCTTGAGTATTTCTTTAACATGATATTCGATTTGTTCCCTATTCTTCGTTACATTCGAATTGACATAATCTTTCAATCCTGCCATTTCAGAACCCTCCTTCCAACTTCCCTTATCCTTGCCTTATCTGCGAGGCATTTTTTGATTCTTCATCATGTGCTGAGCTTTTTGCATTTGATTTTTGTTTAAGTTATAGCCCATTTGCTTAGCCATCTTCTGAATCATTTCAGGATCATTCTGCATCTTCTCAAGCTGCTTGCGCAGATAGAATACACCGATAAAGAAGCCACCGACAGCTCCTGCTAGCAATGTTATAATAGGCACTACAATGTTGACCCAGTTCATAAATCCACCTTACCCTTTCCTATCTCCTGCTAATATAATGTTCCCATGATAGCATGTTCGACCCGTGTTCGCAATGAACAGGATTCGGCTTTTTTTGCATCCATTTTGAAAATGCGATACGACGTTCTTACTTGGTTTTCTCAAGGTCAAGAAGGGCTGTCTTAATCGGCAGTCCGCCTCCGTAACCAACCAACTGACCATTTGCTCCAATGACTCGGTGGCAAGGCACAATGATCGATATCGGATTGCGATTATTAGCTCCCCCAACTGCACGCATAGCGCCAGGCTGACCGAGTACAACCGCAATATCCTTGTAGCTCCATGTCTCCCCATAAGGAATTTGCTGCAAGGCACCCCAAACCTTCTGTTGAAAAGGAGTGCCGAACAGCTGGGTAGCAAGCTCGAATTTCTGCAATTTTCCTTCAAAGTAAAGCTTCAGCTGCCTTGATGCTTCCTTCAGCTCGGGATGGGAGGAGGCAGCAACAAGTTTTATATCCGGATTGTACAAACCCATATAGCGCTTAGCCCATACCTTCAGCTTTGCTTCTATATTCGAATAGAGATCGAAATCCAGATGGCAAATGGCTTGATCCGTCACCGTCAATGTAATGGTTCCGATTGGTGAATCGATCTCTGCCGCATATAACTGTTCAGTCACTGATTTTCCCCGCTTCCATCTTTTCCTGCAATTCCGCCTTGCTGCTGTTGATTTGCTCAATCGCATTGGCAATGGCCGTCAGCGCTTCCTCATCTGTTTCCTTACACGAAGCAGTGAGCAAGGCTGCTTCTGCTTCCTCTCCGCCGATTCGTGCAAGTGACCATGCTGCAGTGCCGCGCAGTACTGGCCGCGTATCCTGTTCAAGCACACGAATCAGATCAGGAACCGCGCTTGCTTCTTTGAAGTTGCCAAGCGCGATAACCGCATTTCGTTGTATCGGCTTCTTGCCGCGCCACGCTGAAGAGGTTCGCCCATATCTAACTTGAAATTCCTTGTTGCCTATTGTCAGCAGAGGAATAAGCAATGGCTTGACCAGCTCTGTATCAGGCTGCAGCTCTGGCTGATGCGTCCAGTTCTTGCCTCGGTTAACCGGACAAACCGTCTGGCACGTATCACAGCCATACAATCGATTTCCGATTTTGCGCATGAACTCATCCGTCAACATTCCCTTCGTCTGCGTGACAAACGAAATGCAGCGGCTTGAATTAAGCTGGCCAGGGCCGACAAGCGCATCGGTTGGACATGCATCGATACATTTATTGCAGGTTCCGCAGCCATCCGTAATAGGCTCGTCCGGTGCAAAAGGCAAATTCGTGATCATTTCGCCCAGGTAAATCCAAGAACCAAGCTCCGGTGAAATGATAGAGCAGTTTTTGGCGCTCCAGCCAATGCCCGCTCTTTCTGCTACTGCACGATCTGACAGAGCCCCTGTATCCACCATGCTCTCGGAACGAAGCTCCGGTACACGCTCTCTCAGCCACGCTTCCAGCCTTGCGAGCCGATCACGCAATACACGGTGATAGTCTTCTCCCCAAGCTGACCGCGACATAATGCCTCTTCTTGCACCCGGCTCCGACTTAGGAGGGTCCTTAAGCTTGGATGGGTACGCAATGGCAATCGCAATGATGGACTGCGGATTATCGAACAGCAGTGATGGATTCGTCCGCTTCTCGATATCTGGCTCCTCAAAGCCCGATTCCCTTCCGAGTTCACGGTGCCTCAGCAAAATTTGCTTTAGCGATACGAACGGGTCAGCGGAGGCTACACCAATTTTGTCGATGCCTAGGCTGGGCGCAGCCGCCTGCATCTCTTCCTTCAATTTCGCCCAACGGTCCAGCATGGGCTATAACCGTTTAATCGCTTCACGAGCTAGCTCGTCACAACGATTGTTCCATTCATTATCGCTATGGCCCTTTACCTTCACATATTCAACCTTATGCTTATTCATAAGCTCCAAGAGCTCTTTCCATAGATCCTGATTCTCGACAGGGTCCTTCTTGCTGTTCTTCCAGCCGTTGCGCAGCCAGCCATTGATCCAGCCCTTCTGAAAGCAGTTCACAACATACGCCGAGTCGCTGTATACTTTCACATTGCATGGCTCTTTCAGCAGCTTCAAGCCTTCTATAACCGCTTTGATCTCCATCCGGTTATTCGTCGTATGCTTCTCGCCGCCGGAGATTTCCTTCTTATGCTGGCCAAAAAAAAGCACCGACCCCCAGCCGCCAGGACCCGGGTTGCCGGAGCATGCACCGTCCGTATATATCATTACGTCCTTCATCGTTCACCCTCCCAAAGGTTTCGTGTATGCGCTGCAAATCTTATCGTCATAAGCGTGTGCTTAAAGTTATTCATGTAATGAGCTAGATGGATACATCCAGTATAGCAGATTCAAAAGTGTGTTTCCGAGCGGCTGAATTGGAAATATCCGTTATCACCATTACTGCGTGCTAAAGTGCTCTTATTTCCTTAAATGGCCATAAAATAAAATCAGCTCTGCCGCGAATAAGCTCGTCCGAAACGGCATGAAATGACCTGCTGTCGAGACTTGCCCTCGCATGGCGATTGTCTCCCATGACGAAGTAATGCCCAGGCATGATCACTTCTGGTCCATAGCTCATATCTTCAATTAATGTATCTGTATAGCTTTCTTCTACCAGCTCACCGTTTCGATACAAACGTTGATCATAAACTTCAATTCGATCACCAGGCATGCCGACTATCCTTTTGACGAGAAATTTCTTATGTTTGGCAAGCGTGCCCGGCTCTCTTAGAATGACGACATCCCCAACCTTTGGCTTGCTTACTAAATACACGATTTTATTAACAAAAAGCCATTCATTCTCCGTTAACGTCGGTTCCATGGAATGGCCTTGAACTTTAGATAAATTGAATACATAGAAATGCAGCACAAGCACGACAGCCAAAGCAATTACCATCGTTTTTATCCAATCACCCAGCTCTTTGCGCCAGCTGCTCTCCGTTGATTCAATGCCAGGCTCGACATCCTTACCCCTATCGATCAAGCTCATTCGTCCACCTCGTCGAAGTGTTTCAGCCATTCCTCATAATAGTGGAGCACAGCATGGTCCTGAAAAGGAGCTTTGCCCTCATCAATCCTTCCAAGCAGCGCATCAAGTCCGTCCTGAACCTTGTCATCCACCATTTGGGAATAATGATAGGCTGCTTTATGAAGCTCGTATTCCTCTTGGTCTATGACGGACCATGCACCATCTACCGTGCGTATAACGTCCAAATCATAGTCTATATAGGTTAGCACGTCTCCTTGCAAATAAGGCGGCGATGCAAGATTGCAATAATAACGCACGCCCCCCTCTTCCATTAAGGCGACGACATTAAACCATTGGCCAGGTATAAAAAAGGAAACGGCCGGAACTCGGCTGATCCAAATTTTCCCGTCTGATTCCTGAATGGGAGTTTGGCTATTGATGAGCACTGTCATGGATTCCTCTTTATGCTCTGGAGCGAGCAGTTCGTTCGGAATGAGCCAATTTTGCTGCCAGGTGCGATGAATATGACCGTTATGCTTAAAGCTTTTGATGACACAATGCCGATATCTATCCATCCCGTTCACCTCAATAAAGCATATATTAATAAGAAAAGCATATCTCAACGCCAAAAGCAATGGCGATGCAGATATGCCCTGCGTACAACCTAACATGCAGTAAAGTTCGCGTTAACCGGCAACAATGGCTAGCTTCTGAAAAGATTTGAAGAAGTCGCTTGCAACGTACCCTAGCGATTCATACAGCGGCAGAACCGGCTCATTGTGCTCGTCCGCGGTAATTAGTATCTTTGTAACATGACGTTGCTCGAAGCGCAGGCGCAAGGCCTGAACAAGCGCTTTGCCAATCCCTTTCCGTTGATGGGAAGAAGATACAGCAATGCGATAATAATAACCTTTGTTATTATCAATCGTACCGATAATCATGCCAACAATCTCTGAATGTTCGACAGCGACTAATACTAAATCACTATCCCATGACAATTGGCGAGCAAAAGCTTCCATCGTTTTCTCGTAGCACTCTTCTGTAAGAACATCTTCAAGGAGTGCTGTAATAGGGCGGTAATCGGACAACTGGAAGGAACGAACATTCATTAAAATTACACCTTCTATACCATGTCATAGTCCTGCATTATGAATATATTACGACAAATTTTAACGAAATCCTGCTTGAATCTTTAATATTCCTTAAAAAAGTTGAATAAAACATCGATTATCTCTTGAAAGCGCTTAATATTAAGCGCTTTCAGTGTTTTAATCGCTTTTTGTGTAAAATCTATGCTTACTATTTAGTATTTTTGTATAATTTCTGGAACTCTGAGTTAACCTATTCTAGACTGTCGCAAATCGCTCGCTCCCCCGACTTTTGAAACAATAATGTTGATTTATTCGATTGGATAAGGGATAATAGAGTGGAATAAATACATATTAAACTTAGGAGGCTGTAAAAAATGGCACATCAACTACCTGCATTGCCGTACGCGCACAACGCACTTGAGCCGCATATCGATGCGACTACAATGGAAATTCACCACGGCCGTCACCATAATGCTTATGTGACTAACCTTAACGCTGCTCTGGAGTCTGCTCCAGAATTGCAAAACAAATCAATCGAGGATCTAATCTCCGACCTAGCTAGCGTTCCTGAGGCTATTCGCACTGCTGTTCGCAACAATGGCGGCGGACACGCTAACCACAGCTTGTTCTGGGAAACAATCGGACCAAACGCTGGCGGCGCACCAACCGGCGCTCTTGCAGCAGCAATTGACAGCGAGCTTGGCGGCTTTGAAGCTTTCAAAGCGGACTTCGCTAAAGCAGCAACAACTCGTTTCGGCAGCGGCTGGGCATTCCTAGCAGTTGCAAACGGAAAATTGAAAGTATACAGCTTGCCTAACCAAGACAGCCCAATCATGGAAGGCGAAACGCCAATCCTTGGTCTGGACGTTTGGGAGCATGCTTACTACCTGAACTACCAAAACAAACGCCCTGATTATATCGCAGCGTTCTGGAACGTAGTTAACTGGGATGAAGTTGGCAAACGTTACGAAGCAGCAATCAAATAATATTATTTACGTGCACAAAGAGGGTGTCCCAAAAGCCATAGGCTTTTGGGACACCCTCTTCTATTTATTTGGTCTACAAAAGTTAACGGACACAGGAGCCCTTATTGGCTGCAAAAACCACTTTTCGAGCTGCTTACGGACCTCAGAGCCCTTATTGGCTCAAAAATGGAGTTAGACTATTTAGTGGACACACCTTAAGGAACACCCTTTATAATAGACATATTAAAAAGGACGAGGTGTACTAATGGCACAAATGCGGGATAGCTATGACAAAGAGTTTAAACGCAACACGATCCAACATATGGAGTCAACAGGAAAGAGACTTATTGATGTTGCAAGAGAATTAGATATTCCTAAAAGTACCCTATCTCGCTGGATTAAGCAGTACGGGAGTGGGGCCGCCAAGGAACAGTCTCAGGTATTTGTTGACTACGAACGTCTGAAAAAACTTGAACAAGCAAACAAGGATCTTCAGGAAGAAAACGAAATCCTAAAAAAAGCGATGCACTTCTTCACAAAGGACCGGGACTGATTTATCCGTTTATTTATAAACACCGCTTGCGGTATCGAATCCAGAAGATGTGCAAGATTTTAGAAGTCTCAACAAGCGGATATTATAAATGGCTTAAGCATACGCCGAGTAAAAGCGAGCTGCTTCGGAAGAAGATTAAAAGGCGTATAAGACACTACTTCTTCTATTTTAAGCAGCGTGCAGGAAGTCGCCCGATTACAGCCGCTTTGAATGAGGATGGCATTAAAGTGTCCTCCAGAACGGTTGAACGCTATATGAAAGCTATGGGTTTAAAGTCGATTACATCCAAGAAATATAAGGCAACGACTAACTCGAAACACACAATGCCTGTACACGACAATGTACTCGACCGACAGTTTAAAGTACTTGCGCCAAACAAAGTCTGGGTAACCGATATAACGTATATTGCGACGAGTGAGGGCTGGTTATATTTGGCCAGCGTCATGGACCTGTTCTCTCGTCAAATCGTGGGATGGAGCATGGGTTCACGAATGACAAGGGAGCTGGTTCTAGACGCTCTTGATCATGCCTATAAACGTCGTAAGCCAGAGCCAGGTCTCATTCATCACTCCGATCGTGGGTCTCAATATGCCAGTGAAGATTACCAGGAACGATTACTGCAATACAAGATGATCGGCAGCATGAGTCGTAAAGGCAACTGTTACGATAATGCTTGCATTGAGTCATTTCATAGCACTTTAAAGAAAGAGCTTGTTTACCAAACGAAAGTTAGAACACGTAAACAAGCAATAATAGAACTAAATAACTACATTGAATTTGACTATAATCGTCTTCGTTTACATTCAACTTTGGGTTACAAAACAACCCATCGCTTTGAACAGATGTACTTTGCGAAAAAGTCGGCATAAATTCGAGGTAGTTCCTAAAATTTGTGTCCACTAGCTTGACGGCACATCAAAAATCCCAATTATGACCCGATCCAAGGAAAATAACGGCTCTCATGTCCGTAAACTTTGCTTTTACAGCTAATTCACTCATATAACGTACCTCATGTCCGTAACTGACCGTTCAATGATCCTATATGAGCCTATAGCCATCTCATAAATCGTCTATGAAAAAAGGATGGCGTAGAATTTTCCGCTTGCGCTGTCGGTGAGACGAATGATTGAACCCGAAAGTGTATTCGGGCAGATAAAGAATAACCGGGGGTTTCGGCGTTCCCTGCTTCGCAGCTTGCCTAAGGTAAGTCTGGAGGTCGGGTGGCTTTCGCTTGCCAATTCTGATGAAGCAAGCAACCATAGACCAAAAGAGAAAAATAGCCGTACAGGAATAGACACCCTGTACGGCTATTTTTTCATGTTTTCCAACATTTCGGTTCGAAGTGATCTATCTTTCCAGCGTACTTCATGCTTTTGGGACACCTCTTTTTTCGTAAATTCCCGCACACCGGATAGGCAATTGCCGCATACGATACAGCAGGATAAATGCCTAATTCGTTTCGTGAAGGGGACTGAATGCTTGTATGGACAATACTTACACTAACGAGCAGCAAATTCTCATAAATCCGAATCAAGCCGCACCAGTCCGGAAAGATTGCGGCTGCGGCGGATCTAGGATGTTAATGCCATCTCCTATGCCAGGGGGACCCGGACCGGGCGGGTCGGGCGGCTTCGGACCAGGCGGGCCGGGTGGCTTCGGACCAGGCGGGCCGGGCGGCTTCGGACCAGGCGGGCCGGGCGGCTTCGGACCAGGCGGGCCGGGCGGCTTCGGACCAGGCGGGCCGGGCGCCTTCGGACCAGGCGGGCCGGGCGCCTTCGGACCGGGCGGGCCGGGCGGCTTCGGACCGGGCGGGCCGGGCGCCTTCGGACCAGGCGGGCCGGGCGGCTTCGGACCAGGCGGGCCGGGCGCCTTCGGACCGGGCGGGCCGGGCGGCTTCGGACCAGGCGGGCCGGGCGGCTTCGGACCAGGCGGGCCGGGCGGCTTCGGACCGGGCGGGCCGGGCGGCTTCGGACCGGGCGGGCCGGGCGGGTCAGGTTTTTCCCCATCGTCGCGTCCACTATCTTTTCCGTCGCCTATACCCTTTCCTCCACAGCCGGGTCCTCTATCGTAGGTTAGGTATCGGTTTTCATTAATGGAGGAAATGCTTTCCATCAATACTGCTCGACTTCCCATTTTAACGGAATGATTCTATTGCTCTTCAGCTCATTTTCACACCGTAAAAGCATAAGCACGCACAATAAAGAGCGAGAAGAAAGCGTCTCCCCCGGACGTCTTTCTCTCGCTCTTTTCATTTGCCTAAACTTATTTAATAGCCTTCCCTTTGCCGCTTAGCAGCTTCAGCTGATCATTCTCATAACCAACCTGATAGGTTACTTGGTATTTGCTCAGCATGTATTCGCCGTCCTCACGCTCATCTACCGAAATTACCGCTATGACAACCGCTTTATCATCGCTGCTTGCTTTCACATGCATATTATCGATTACAACATTTCGTGTCCCTAGATAGCCTTCGCGAAAGCTTTCATAGCTTGTGCCTTCCTTCCAGTTGCCGCCAAGCAAAGAATAGGCGTAGACGTAATCGGCATTATTCAAGCTGTCATAGAAATGCCTAACCAAGTATCCGGCGAACTCTTCTATGGAGGCCTCATCTTCTAAGGCAACCGATTCATCGGTCGTTTCCAGCACGGGCAGCTCCTTCATTGGCTCCTTCGACCATGCCTCGACAATATCAATGACGTTAGCAATCGGAATGCTGAAACCAATCGAGCCTTTTTCATAGCCTGCGGAATTAATGCCAAGCACTTCGCCTGTTTTCTGATCAACTAGCGGTCCGCCGCTATTTCCCGATGTAATCGGTGCAGATATTTGATATAAATCCGAATAAAAATAAGGCTCAATTTCAAAGCTGCGGCCTAGTCCGCTAATAATGCCAGTTGTAACCGTATTTTGAAAGCCAAGCGGGCTGCCTACAGCCAATATTTCATCGCCGACCTCCGACTTTTCTTTACGTACCACCTGCAGGGGAGTCGTACCTGCCAAATCCGGCACACGAACGACCGCTACATCCGTCTCCGTACTAATGCCAATAACCTCGCCGTCAAGCTCACGCGCGTCCGCCGTTTTAATTTTCACCTTGCGGGAACCCGCTACGACATGGCCATTCGTAATTAAATCGCCTTCTAAGTTATAGAGAAAGCCGGAGCCTTGCGTGCCGTTCTCAGTCTCGATCATCACGACAAGCTTCTGCGTCTCAAAAATAATATCCTTAAGCGTCTTCGCCTTCTTCACCTCGGAAACTGCGAGAAGCGGCTTATCTGTAAGCCGGCTCGGAATTTTAGAGTGGACCACATATGCTCCGCCCAAGCCTCCGCATATTATTAGAGATGAGGCGATGATGCTGATCCATAACCGTCTGCTCATCTTATCGCTCCCTTAATCCAAATACCATGTTATATGATCAACGATAACGGTCGTGTCCTCCATATGAACATCTTTCACCGCTTCTTTAAAGCTCATATTCTCACCCGGCTCCACATAATCAGGCAGAACAGCAGCCTTTCCTTTAGCTACTTCCTTACCTCCCTTATCGAGAACCGTATATTGGATCTTAACCGAATAAATAGGCCGAGTAGCCACATTCTTCAGCTCAGCTTCTATATAAACATCGCCATTCTCATCAAGCGTTGTTTTTATATGGATAACGTCGACAGCTGCTGTCTGATTTTTCAAATCCTCAGCGGCTTCCTTCTGCATAGCTTGCTCAAGCCGCTGCTGCTCTGACTTCTCATATTGCGCTTGTGCATTATTAATACGATTCTCAAGCGATACTAACCGATCATCTTCCTTGGCAAAAGTAAGTGCTTTGACAGTGACCGCCAAAGCTTCAGTATAGTTTTTCTTCTTAAGCAGCGCTTCCGCTTCCACTAAGCTAATGTTTACAATTTTCTCAACAAGCTGCTCTCGAATTGAAACCGCATCTTCGCTGTCCAAATGGCTCGCAATGCTAAGCTTTGCCGCCAGCTCATCGACTGTAACTAGATCAGCCAGTTCATCTGTCAGCTTCATAATGCCGAGCTTGTCGTTCAAGGCAGTCAGCTTCTCCCTAACCCGCGCATAGATAGGCTCTGTATGGCCTTTAAGCTCGTCCTTCAGCTTTATAAGTGCCAGCTCTGCCTCACTAAGATTATTCTCTTCCAGCTGCTTGCTGGCAGCTTCAGCCGCCCGCTCCTGCTCCGCTGCGTGGGCGATGATTAATGCATCCTTCCGCAATGCAGTAAACTTAGGCCGATCGTTAGCAGCTTCCTTGAGGAGCGCTAGCGCCTCCGCATATTTACCTGCGAGCGCCTCGGTTTTCGCCTCATTTTGCAGCCGAATTACTTTATCATTTATGGATAATTGATATTTATAGTAAGTAAATACGGACGCCGCCATAACAAGCGCCAGCGAAATAGGTATTAACCACGACCATAATGATCCGCCCTTGCTTCGCTTACCATTGCTTCTAAACGATGGGCTGTTTACTGCTTCTGTCTCACTAGAAGCCGCAATCTCCGATACACCAGCAATCATCGGAGCGTCTGCCGCCACTAAAGCTTCCTCATCGGCAGCGAGTCGTCTACCGCATTGACTGCAATAGATCGCATCATCCATCCGCTTCTTCCCGCAGTGATGGCAATACACTTCCATTCATCCCCTAACTCTTCAAACTCTCTCTATATATGCATCTATCTATTCTATATTAAAAAGGAGCTGTCCTCCATCTTTTATTAGTGGGAAATTTTAAATCCAATCAAAAGAGGCACAGCCGCATCGGCTGCACCCCTCATCTTAAATTCACCTTTGTTAGGCCTGTTCTTCCTTGATCGCCTTAAGCCGCTTCATAACATCATTAGCTCCGCGGCCATAGTAGTCATGCAGCAGATTATATTCCGCATAAAGCTTCTCATAAACCGCTACATTTTCTGGAATCGGCTTGAACGTCTCTTCGCGAACACGTGCCATCTTCTGTGCTGCGTCAACGATGCTGTCGAAGCCGCCCTTCGCGGCGCCAGCGGCAACCGCACCAAACATCGCTGCGCCAAGGGCGGGCGTTTGTTTGGAAGCTGCTACTTTTATTTCACGATTGGTTACATCCGCATAAATTTGCATCAGCAGCGCATTTTTCTGCGGCAAGCCGCCGCAAGCATACAGCTCATTAACCTCAACGCCATTGTTATGGAATGCATCTACGATTTTGCGTGTACCGAAGGCGGTAGATTCCAGCAAAGCCCTATAAATCTCCCAAGGCTTCGTCAATAGCGTTAATCCTACTAGCGTACCTGTCAGATCCGTATCAACAAGCACAGATCGATTGCCATTCCACCAATCAAGCGCCAGTAATCCGGATTGGCCGACTTTAAGCTCCTCCGCCCGGCGTGTTAAGTAGACATGTACATTCTCGCCAGCTTGCTCGGCCTCTTGCAGAACGTAAGCTGGAACCGCTTCCTCAACATACCACTCAAAAATATCGCCAACCGCCGACTGGCCCGCCTCATAGCCGTAGTAGCCTGGGATGATGCCATCCTCAACGACGCCGCACATGCCTTCGACTTCCTTCTCTTCTGTTCCAAGCAGCATATGGCAAATTGATGTACCCATCGCCATAACAAGCTTCCCTGGCGTTACAACGCCGACACCCGGCACTGCCGCATGGGCATCCACATTGCCGACAGCAATCGCTGTGCCCGGCGCGAGACCAATACGCGCAGCCATGTCTGCTGTCAAATCGCCAGCCTTGGAACCGAGTGGAACGACCTCACCGCGCAGCTTCGTTTCCGTTAAATTCTCAAGCCGCGGATCAAGCGCTTTAAAAAATTCCTTGCTCGGGTATCCATCCTGCTTGTGCCACATCCCTTTGTAGCCCGCCGTACAGCTATTGCGCACGATGTTGCCGGTAAGCTGGCCGATAACCCAATCGGTTGCTTCTACAAATTTATCCGCCGTATCATAAATTTCAGGCGCTTCGTTTAGTATTTGAAACGCTTTCGCCATCATCCACTCGGAAGAAATTTTGCCGCCGTAGCGCGGAACCCATTTCTCGCCGCGCTCTGCAGCCAGCTCATTAATAAGGTTTGCCTCATCCTGCGCCGCATGATGCTTCCACAGCTTTACCCAGCTATGCGGGTTATCCTTATAAGCATCCTGTACGCAAAGCGGTTGTCCCGCCGCATCGATAGGCAGCATCGTACATGCCGTGAAATCGATGCCCAGACCGATAACATCAGCAGCATCAATTCCAGACTCCTTCATTACAGCAGGAACGGACAATTCCAAAACTTCTATATAATCCAGCGGATGCTGCAGCGCCCAATCATGCTCCAGCTTTATGCCGGATACGGGCAGCTTCTCGTCAATAACGTGGTGCATATAAGGCGTTACATGCTCCGCTACCTCAGCGCCATTCGAGAGATCAACAAGAACCGCGCGTCCGGATTGCGTACCGTAGTCTACGCCAATTGCATACTTTTTGCTCATTTATCCCAGTCCTCCTTATTTTTGGCCGTAGTAGGCGTTTGCTCCATGCTTGCGCAAATAATGCCGATCAAGCAAGTTCTGATCCATCGGCTGCACATTAGGATTTAACTGGAACGTATGCAGCGCCATCTTGGCACACTCCTCTAGAACAACGGCGTTATGAACGGCCGTATGTGGATCCTTGCCCCAGCAGAATGGCGCATGGCTGTTTACTAGCACAGAGGGCACTTGATTCGGATTAATGTTTTTCGTTCTAAATGTCTCAACAATTACGTTCCCCGTCTCCAGCTCGTATGCGCCTTTGATTTCCGCTTCCGTCATGGGGCGCGTACAAGGCACCTCACCGTAGAAGTAATCGCCATGCGTCGTGCCAAGCGCCGGTATTGCCCGTCCCGCTTGTGCCCAGCTTGTCGCCCATGGCGAATGCGTATGCACGATGCCGCCGATCTCCGGAAAAGCTTTATACAATAAAACATGGGTTGCCGTATCTGATGACGGACGAAGATGGCCTTCAACAACATTGCCTTCCAAATCTACAACGACCATTTGGTCCGCACGCAGCTCTTCGTAAGGCACACCGCTCGGCTTAATAACCGCATAACCAGACTCCCTGTCCATTCCGCTGACATTACCCCAAGTAAATGTGACTAGTCCATATTTGGGAAGATCCATATTTGCTTCCCAAACCGCTTGCTTCAACGTTTCCAACATAAGAATAGCTCGCTCCCTTCAAGTCGTTTCTATTCCAATGCCCGTCCACACTTATACGGACATCACCAAGATATACACTCCTATTTATTATAAGTTGTACGTACAAGTGTGTCACGTGTTTTTTGTAAAACATCTATCCTGCATGCACAGGCACGAACAAGTGACGACTAGCTGAAAGCTACATCCTAGGTGCCTGAGTAGAATCGCGTATGACGAGCAGTGGATCATAGACCTTATCCGAAACCAAGCGGCGCTGCTGTTTCTCTACCATGCCGAGCAGCATTTCAACCGCATCGGCTCCCATCTCCGTTTTCGGGTGGGCAACAGTCGTCAGCTTCACCTCGGTAGCAGTTGCCAAGTTGGCATCATCGAAGCCGATGATGGACAAGTCTTCAGGCACTGTGAGGCCAAGCTGGCGCACAATATCAAGCATCCGCACAGCGAGCTCGTCATTGTAGCAAATAATAGCTGTTGGCCGGCGCTCCTGCTCTCGCTGCAGCATAACGGATAGAGCTTCCGCTGGCTTCGATTGCTTCTCCTCCGAGGAGTAGCGAATCAAATGCTCGGGCGGCACAGTCAGTCCATGCTCGCGGTGGGCTCTAAGAAAGCCGCGCATCCGATGCACGCCTTGAAAATCGTCAGTCTTGAAAAAGCCTGCAATTTCTGTATGGCCGAGCTTGACCAGATGCTCCGCCGCGCGGTAGCCGCCAAGCTCATCGTCAACGCGCAAACAAGGCGCATCCACATCACTGTATCGCTCATTCAGCATAATATAAGGAATTTTGAGCGCTTCCAGCGCCAAAAAATAATTGAAATTCGGGTTTCCCTCGGCGCTCTTTGTCGGCTCGATAATCAGTCCGGTAAGCGGCTCGCGCAGCATGGACTCCAAGCTGTCCTTTTCCTTGTCCTTCTCATTATCCGTGCTGGCTAGCAGAAGCCGTGCCCCTACGGCCCGCAAGCTGGACTCAACCCCTCTGACAATCGTAGGGAAAATATAATCCGAAATGTGGGTCGTAATCATTCCGATCGTCATTCCTTGCGGCGAGCTGCGGCGCTCGGTAATCGATTGATCCGATACGAATGTGCCTTTTCCTTGTGCCCGATAGAGCCAACCCTCCTGCTCCAAATCTCCAAGCGCCTGGCGTACGGTTTGCCTGCTCATTTCAAATTGCTTGCCAATCTCATTCTCCGACGGCAGCTTATCATGCGGTTTAAATTGTGCCGTGACAATCCAAGACAATATTTGTTGCTTCAACTGCATATATTTGGGCGTTTGCTGTTCCTTCACTTCACACCTCAACTCCGTTAATTGTATGCCTAGTAGTATAACATAAGCAAAACTTGTACGTACATGATCTTATATCCTCTTACATTAGGCCAGCAGCTTTGTCCGCAAAAAAAAGAGCCGCACGGAGGCGGCCTTGCAAGCTATTAGATTTAAGAGTGCGTTTCCTTAAGTCTCTTCATTAAATATTTTCTTACATCATCCCCAAGGTCTGCTCGTTCCAGCGCAAAATCGATGGTCGCCTGCACAAAGCCCAGCTTATCCCCCACATCATGCCTAATTCCGTCAAAACGATAAGCAGACAAGGCGGATATCCGATTCAACTGCTGCAAGCTGTCGGTTAATTGAATCTCTCCACCCTTGCCCGGCACTGCGTGCTCAAGCAAATCGAATATAGCAGGATTCAGTACATAACGGCCGACAACCGCATAATTGGAAGGGGCTAGCCCAGGAGCCGGCTTCTCCACAATGTCCCGCACTCGCGCAATCTGCTTGCCTGCTTCTATATCGACGATTCCATATTTATGCGTCTGATCCCAAGGCACTTCCATGACAGCTACAACCGAAGATTGCTGCTGCTCGTACACATCTATCATTTGACGCAAGCACGGTGGATCAGATTTCAATATATCATCGCCAAGCAGCACTGCGAACGGCTCATTTGCAATAAAACGTCTTCCGCATAGAACTGCATGCCCGAGCCCAAGCGGCTCCCGTTGACGAACATAATAAATGTCGGCTAGCTGCGATATTTTGCGTACGACTTCCAGCATTTCCTCGTTATGACGCGCTTCCAGCTCCATCTCAAGCTCAGCAGACTTGTCGAAGTGATCCTCAATCGCTCGCTTATTCCTCCCGCTTACGATAACAATGCTTTCAATGCCAGATTGCACTGCTTCTTCTACTATATATTGAATGGCTGGCTTATCAATTATCGGAAGCATTTCTTTCGGCTGCGCTTTCGTCGCCGGCAAAAAACGCGTTCCCAATCCTCCTGCAGGAATAATTGCTTTTCTTATTCGCTTCTCCATCCGAGCTTCTCCTCCATTGGTTGCATTAGACAAATAGACTGCCTACATCATAACCTTTAGCCCCTCAATTATCCATTATATTAGGAAGGAATTGCTGCTGTGATCAGTCACAAGGCTGCTGAAGCGGCAGCTTGACCACAAAGCTTGCTCCCGTCAACTGACCAGCGCTTGAATCAAGCGCAATCGTCCCACCGTGAATATCGACGATTTTTTGAGCTATGGAAAGCCCCAGTCCGCTGCCGCCTTGACTTCTATCCCGTGAAGCATCGCCTTTATAGAACCGTTCAAACACCCGCTCCTGATCCTCCACGCTGATGCCGATGCCTGTATCGGATATTCGAACGACCGCATAATCGTCCTGCTCTGCTAAAGAGAAAGATATTTTCCCTTCTTCGGGCGTAAACTTCATACTATTTGCAAGCAAATTGAACCATACCTGGCTAAGCTGATCTTGATCAGCCAAAATAACCGTCTCCTCCATAAGAAGCTCAACCGTCAGCCTTTTGGCAAGCCAATGCGGTTCGCAAGCAAGCACGACATCTCGCAGCTGACGGTCCAATCGATAAGGCTTCGGATGAAAAGGATGCTGCTGCGAATCGAGAGAGGCCAGATTAAGTAAATTCTCGCTTAAACGCGATAGCCTTGTGCTCTCCTGCTTAATGATGCTGATATAGCGGTCACGCTCCGCTTCTGTGACCTCTTCACTCCGCAGCGCCTCTGCAAATCCACCAATGGAGGTAAGCGGCGATTGAATTTCATGAGAAACATTGGAAACGAAATCCTGGCGCATCATTTCAAGCTGAGACAAGCTCAGCGCCATCTGGTTCATACTCGCTGCAAGCTCATCCAATTCACCGCCGCGCTTTACCGGCAGACGAACGCTGAAATCCCCCTGCGCTATTCGGCTTGCGGCATTTGTCATTCTTTTGAGCGGCCTGACCAAATAGCGGGCCGCAATTAGAATGAGAATGCTTCCGACAACGAGCAGCGTAACAAGCAGCGTCACGGCCGTCCAAATAAAGTTGCTATTCTGTGGAAAACCATTCGGCTTCACGAATAATGCCCAGCTCTCATCACCGAAGCGTACGAGCCTGCCAATGGCTGGAGGCGAAGGCGGACCTTCCGACTCAAGACCGAATCGATCGAGCCTTACTACTTCGCCGTTAAACACTTTTGACAATATTGGATAATTCAGCTGCTTAACCATGGCTTCGCTTTGCTCTCCGGCAGCAACAAGGCGCTTCGAGCTGCTAACCGCTACAATAGATTGTCCTTGCAGCTTCGACATTTCCTCTAGAAAGTGCTTCATAGAGGATGGCTCGGATACAGCGTACATTTGCTCGATCCGGTCGATTGCTTTCCCCATTTGATCCATTAGCTGGCCTCTTGTATCTCGTTTAAACAGTTGATTGGTAATTAGAAAGGCTATGCCAATGCTAATAATAACGATAATAAGAAAGGTAACCGTTACTCGAACATACAAGCTGCGCATCACGCCCACTCCTCCAGCCGATAACCAAGTCCGCGAATCGTCACGATTCGAAAGCGGTAATGCTCCTCGGGGAAGCGGTCGCGCAGCCTTTTGATATGTACATCCACTGTCCGTTCATCTCCCTCATAGTCAACGCCCCATAGCTGCTCAATTAATTGATCCCGTGAGAAGGTTTTTCCCGGATAGCTTCCCAGCTTGAACAGCAGCTCGAATTCCTTAGGCGGTAGCGTTATCACTTCTCCTCCAGCAGACAAATGAAAATCAATTTGATTCATCAGCATGCGACCGAATTCAACCGTTTGCGACGCAGCGATACGGTATCTTTTGAGCAGCGCCTTCACCCTGACGATCAGCTCGGGCGGATCAAACGGTTTAACCACATAATCATCCGCACCCAGCTCGAAGCCCTTCACCTTCTGCGAGGTTTCTCCTTTCGCCGTCAGCATAAGGAGCGGTATATCGTAGCTGGCCCGCAAGGCTGAGCAAAGCGCCCATCCATCCATTCGAGGCATCATCACATCGATGACCGCAAGGTCGGGACGAACCGTTTCCAGCTTCTCTAACGCATCTATGCCATCTATCGCTCCAATAACCTGATAACCCTCTCTTTTCAAAAAAAGGCTGACCAGTTCGCGAATATTCGAATCATCATCTGCCACTAATATTTTCAGCATCCATTATCTCCTCCCGTCGGCTAAAAAAGCTGCAGCCTAATCATACAGCACCAACATGAACGTTACATGAACGATATTGACATTGGAGCTAGTTTATAATAATTTTAAAGTAGTATTCATTATATTAGTTGATTAATGGAATGGAGGATATATAGATGATCTATAAAACAATTATTATCGGTACAGGTCCTGCTGGCTTGACATCGGCTATTTATTTGGCTCGCGCGAACATGGAGCCGCTCGTTATTGAAGGGTGGCAGCCAGGCGGCCAGCTCACGACTACGACTGAGGTCGAGAATTTCCCAGGTTTCCCGGACGGCATATTAGGCAGCGAATTGATGTCGAATATGCGCAAGCAAGCGCAGCGCTTCGGAGCAACGTTCAAGACCGGCTCCGTGAAGAGCGTTGACTTCAGTAAGCGCCCTTATACGCTCGATGTTGAAGGCATTGGCGAGCTGCAGGCTGAATCCATCATTATTTCCACTGGCGCATCGGCGAAATATTTGGGCATTCCGGGTGAACAAGAAAACATCGGACGCGGCGTAAGCACCTGTGCAACCTGCGACGGCTTCTTCTTCCGCGGCAAAAAAATTATCGTAGTCGGCGGCGGCGACTCTGCTATGGAGGAAGCGGTGTTCCTTACTCGCTTCGCATCCGAGGTTCGTCTTGTTCATCGCCGTGATGATTTGCGTGCTTCAAAAATTATGCAGGACCGCGCTCGCGCCAACGAAAAAATCGTTTGGAGCCTTAACCGTACACCGCTTGAAGTCGCTGCAACGGGCATGGGCCTGCAAGGGTTGAAGGTGCGCAATAATGAAACAGGCGAAGAAGAGCTTCTGGAAGCAGACGGTGTGTTCGTCACGATTGGCCACACGCCAAACACTGGATTCCTTGGCGGCCAAATTGATACCGATGAGCAAGGCTATATTATCGTTAAGCCAGGTACGTCCGAGACTAACATCCCAGGCGTATATGCGTGCGGCGACGTTCAGGACCGCAACTACCGCCAAGCGATTACTGCAGCTGGCAGCGGCTGTATGGCAGCTCTTGATTGCGAGCGTTACCTAGAATCACAAGTGCATGAAGCGGTTAACGCCTAAAAAAAATTCGAAAACATACTAGTACAATACGTGCAAATTGGATATAATTATTTTGTTGAGAGTGTTAATATAAAGGCAATGCTACCGAAACCATTTGTTCATCATAGGCCTCTCCTAGTGGCCTGAACATTGTTGGGATAAAGGTACAACCTCGTGCTTTAATTAGCAGAGGTTGTACCTTTTTTCGCGTTCTTGGCGAATTCCCCCATTTGCTGCTGGAAAGCAACCATACTTTCACCACACCTTCAAAGGAGCGATGAAGCATGTTATTAGAAGCTGTATATCACAGACCGAAGCAAAACTGGGCCTATGCCTACGATGGCAAGACCATACACCTTCGCTTACGTACCAAAAAAGACGATATTTCTAAGGTAGAAGCGATCATTGGAGACAAATATGCATGGCAACAAACCGTAACAACCGTTGAGATGCGGATTTTGTCTTCCGATGCGATGTTCGATTACTGGGAAACGGCTGTTATCCCTCCATTCCGTCGTCTCCGCTATGCATTTCGTCTAACGAACGGAGCAGAGTCGATTTGGGTAACGGAAAAAGGCTTCGAGCTCGAGCAGCCCAGCAATCCCAATACAATGTTTGATTTTCCTTATATTAATCCAATCGATGTATTCGAGCCGCCAGCATGGGTGAAGGATGCGGTCTTCTATCAAATATTCCCGGAACGATTCGCCAATGGAGATTCTTCCCTTGATCCTGAGAACGTTGAGCCTTGGGGCGGCGTTCCGACACCTAAAAATTTCTTTGGCGGCGACCTCCAGGGTGTTATCGATCATTTGGATCATATCGCCGAGCTCGGCATCAATGCTGTATATTTCACGCCGTTATTCGAGGCTACAACGAATCATAAATATGACACGCAGGATTATATGAAGGTTGATCCTCATTTCGGTACGAATGAAAAGCTGAAGGAATTGGTTGATGCCTGCCATGCCCGCGGTATTCGTGTACTGCTGGATGCGGTATTTAATCATTCCGGCAAAACCTTCCCTCCATTCGTGGACGCCCAGAAAAATGGACAAAGCTCGAAGTATGCAGATTGGTTTCATGTGCGTGAATGGCCGCTCCAAGTTGTGGACGGTGTCCCTACTTATGAGACATTTGCTTTCGAGCCGCTCATGCCGAAGCTGAACACGGAGCATCCGGAAGTAAAACAATATTTATTCGATGTAGCTCGCTACTGGATCGAGGAGATCGGTATCGACGGATGGAGACTCGATGTTGCCAACGAGGTAGACCATCAGTTTTGGCGTGAGTTTCGCCAAACCGTGAAGTCCGTGAATGCAGAAGCTTATATTTTGGGAGAGATTTGGCATGACTCCATCATGTGGCTGCAGGGAGACCAGTTCGATGCCGTAATGAACTATCCGTTCACGAATGCGGTACTCGACTTCTTCGCCTATCAGTCCATTGATGCATCAACTTTCGCCAACGCAATCGGAGCTCAGCTTGCTGCTTACCCTCAGCAGGTTACGGAGAGTGCATTTAATTTGCTCGATAGCCACGACACGCCACGACTTCTTACGATTTGTGAGGACAATACCGAGGCGATGAAGCTATCCTCCCTATTCCAGCTAACCTACCCGGGAACGCCTTGTATTTATTACGGCGATGAAGTAGGCATTAACGGCGAAGGCGACCCAGGCTGCCGCAAATGTATGGTATGGGAGCCAGCAGAGCAGAACCAAGAGCTCTTGCAATTCTATACGGCGGCAATTGGCCTCCGCCATCGCTACAGCGCGCTTCGCAGTACGGATATTCGCTTCGTTCACGTCGGTGAAGCAGACGGCACCTTGATCTATGAGCGCCGCAGCGGCGATCAGCGATTGCTTATCGCGATGAATGCGCGCGGCGAAGCGGCTAATCTAAGCTTCGAGATTGAGGCTGTTCCCGCTCAGCATAATACGGCTCCGCATGCCATTGCATTTACTGGCTTTGCGAGCCAAGCGATTGCAGCATCCGATACTGTAAGTGAAACAGCTGCTCCTTCACTGACTGCCGTGGCTGCAGCAGAGCATGTTGTTGACGGCGGCAGCAACGAGTCTACTTGGTCCGTATTGCTATCCAGCACGAGCAAGCTTGCTGTAAGCTCTACCGTTTCAAGCAGCAGCAATGGCGAGCTTCGGCTTGTATTACCAGCGTACGGCTTTGTCATCTTGGAGCAGATCGCTCAGTAATGTACGGTAACGACTAAATTGCTTATGAGCGATTTAGCGCTAATCTGAACATTGGCCGATATGGGTTAATACGACGATGATTGAACAGAATAGAGCTAGTTTCTAGCTCTATTCCACTAAATTTGATTACTTTAGACGAATTAGAGCTAGAATCTAGCTCTATTAGCTGGGAATCTGGCTGATATGGGTTCATACGACGGTGGTTGAACGGAATAGAGCTAGTTTCTAGCTCTATTCCACTAAATTTGGTTACTTTAGACGAATTAGAGCTAGTTTCTAGCTCTATTAGCTGGGTAATTGGCTGATATGAATTCATACGACGGTGGTTGAACGGCTGGGTAATTGGCGGATATGAGTTCATACAGCGGTGGTTGAACGGAATGAGCTGACTTTGCTCCCGTGAACCTCGCACACTTGGGTTTGGTTGGATGGAAAGTGCACTGAAGTATGATTGCGGCTCCGTATGAGCGGATCTATTAAGTAATTTGTCTCTAGACAACTGATTGTGAACCATGCATAATAAACTTAAACGATTAAGTGGCGATTATTCCACAAGCTTATCCATTCATAACAAGTAAACCATGTACCAATAACGGTCCTCTTTTATCATCAACTTTACCGCGAAGAAGAATGGAAGGAGCTGCATCCCTGTGAAAAAAGCAACACTTAAAGATATCGCAAAGGCTGCAGAAGTTTCCGTCGCTACGGTGAGCTATGTACTTAACAACGTGGCTAATCAAACGATACCGGATGATACGAAATGCCGTATCCTTGAAGCCGCCAAGCAATTAAATTACGTTCCAAATCTGGCCGCCAGATCTCTGGTCATGCAAAAGTCAGGCTTGATCGGAATTCTCATCAACAGAGCGGAACTCGAAGAGTTGTGGAGGCAGCTCCGTTACTCTCAGCTAATTAATCGGCTGGAGCGGCTCCTATCGGACCGCGGCTACCACGTCGTATTATTTAGTCTGGATGCCTCTGATCCTAAGCTGGATATCATATCGGAACGCAAGCTGGACGGCGTATTTGTTGTCGATGTTAAAGAGGAAAATTTCCATCTCATTTCAAGCCATTTTTCCGCAGGGGTCCCGCTCATCGTAATTGACAGCATTATTGATGATTCGTTGTTTTATAAGGTTAATTATGATTATAAGGATGCATTCGCCAAAGCATTCACTGCTTCCCAGCATCAGCCAAACTTTATTATTATCGACAGCTTCAACAATGCCGGGCTCGTTAACCATATTTGCAGCAGCTCTGGCTTAGATCGCAGTCTCATTCATGTGATGCAGGACGAACAAACATTGAAAGCCTTTCTGGAACAGAACAAGAACAATACAGGCATTATACTCAACGAGTTTGTCGCGATCTCTGCATATAAATATGTTGATCCATCACGATTAACCGTTATGTGCACGACTGGCTGTTCGGAAATAATCCCTGCTGCCGCTACTCGAATCTCTTTCGATGATCGCAAGCCGGAAGAAGCTTTCCATTTGATGATGCGACTGCTAGAAAATCCGACAGCAAGACCCGAAAGCAAATACATTCAAGTCAAAGCAATTAATAATTAAGATGACCACGAAAAGATTTAGCAGAGTATTCTCTGCATTTTTTTACAATAACTTAAACGTTTAAGTCAAATGGCTTGAGTAAGTCAATCACATTTAATCAATTATTCAGGAGGTACAATGATGCTTGAATTAGCTAAAGAACCTAATGCGAATGCGCCTAAGCCGCTACAGAATCAAACGGAATCTATATGGCGCAACCGTACGTTTATTGCCGTATTCTCCAGCTACAGCATGTCGCTGCTTGGCAATACATTTCATAGCATTGCTATAAATTTATGGGTGCTTCAGACGACCGGGAGCGCGAAGCTCATGTCCATCGTTCTCATTACTCATCTCGTCATCAGCATGCTGTTCGGCTCCTTCGCAGGCACGCTCGCAGATCGCACCGACAGACGCACGCTAATGTGGATAACAGATGTGATCCGCTTTGTATTGGTTGCCGCCATCGCCGTCCTCATCTATTTGCCCAATATACCTTTTATATACATCGTATTGTTAACGGCCATGGTTGCTTTCGCAGGGGTATTTCGAACGCCAGCGTTACAAGCATCACTCATCGAAATTGTCGGTAAAGAGCAGCTTACTCAGGCCGTTGGGGCAATTAATATTTCCGATAACATAATAAGGATATCCGGATTTGCACTTGGGGGTATAGCTGTTGCTGCATTTGGCGGGGCATTTGCGATTGCAATCGATGCTGCGACATTTCTATTGTCGGCTGTTTTGCTCCTATTCGCGGGTAAATTCCCATTTTCAGCCGTTCGAGATTCAGGAAAGCCGCAAACCTCCTTTAAAGAAGACCTTGCCGCAGGCTTCCGTTACGTATGGCAGGATTCTTTTGCTAGAGCTGCTGTTATTTTGCTTCCGCTCGTCATGTTCTTCTTTTTATCTACATTCATGCTCATACAAGTCATGGCCGTTCAAGTATGGCAGGCAAAACCTTTTGTATTCGGACTTATGGAGGCATGTATTCCACTTGGCTACGTAGCAGGCTCCATTCTTATTATGAGGCTTGATAAACGGTTAAAAGGCAGAGGGAAGTGGATCATAGGAACTATGATCCTCATGGGCCCATTATTCATAGCTATTTCGCTTATGCCATCGGCATTCATGGCGCTTCCGCTTATCCTTCTCGTCGGCTTCCTCTTCTCATTCAGCACCACGATCATCTTTATTGTACTGCGAGTTGCCATTGAACCTTCCATGCAAGGCAGGGTGTTTGGGCTCATAGGCGCTCTAACAAGCGTTGCTCCGCCTATCGGGTTAGCTGTATTCTCTACCCTTTCCGATCTATACGGACCAGCCATCATTATTAGCATAAGCGGTTCAGCTTTGCTTATTATTGGCTGCTTCGCCTACATTAATATGAAGGCGATGCGCAGCTTCAATTAACGGTTCGTTCTTGTACTTGCAATAAAACAAGGGCTGTCCCCCAAGGAATTAACCTTCAGGAACAGCCCCATGTACTATTTAATAATAACCGTGCTGTAAGCTGGCAGCGTGAGCTTTCCATTCTCCAGCTTTGCATCTGAATTGTTCGCGTGAACAAGCTCTTTGAACGTACCAAAGGTCTCGGAAGGCTGCAGATCAGTTGTTTGCAGCTCTCCAGATAGATTGTGCAAGACGAGTACCCGCTCGCTTGCAATCACTCGAACATATACACTTAGCTTCTGATTCGCAGGCTCCAGCTTGAATTCTGCTATTCCCCCGTCACGCAAAGCAGGCTCTTCGTTTCGCCACTTCATTAATTCGCGATAATGATTTAGCAACGACTGCTCATCCGCTGTCTGCTCCTCCACAGATGTCGCCCCCGCCAACTCATTGAATCGCGATTTCTCCCAAGTTGTTTGTCCTTCTCCTCCACTCGAAGCGCTGTACCACGGCATAGGCTCACGAATATACTCATCCGGCTTAGCACCCTTCATGCCAAGCTCCTCACCATAATAAAGGTATGGAGTGCCCGGCAGCGTAAGCAGCATAGCGGCAGCCATCTTCGCATGATTGATATTGCCATTTAGGACAGTCATTACACGGTTTTGATCATGATTGCTAAGGAATGGCGCATCAACAAATGTACCTCCGGAAGACTTCGCATATACACCGTATGCCCGGCCTAGCGAGTAGGCAAGATCAGCATCTCGCTCCGAATCAGCGGCACTTAGCAAGCGGCCCGCTAGATCAAAGTGAAATGCGGAGTCTAGCGCATGGTCAAAGTAAGGTGCAATAACCGTCAATGAATCCCAGACTTCACCGATTAAATAAGCGTCTGGCTTCACTTTGTTCATACCTGCGCGAAACTCCTGCCACCATGCTTTGTTCTTCGCTTGGATTTCAGGCGTACTGGCCGTCGATGCGAAATCTCCGTAAATGTGCTTAGCCGCATCCAGGCGGAAGCCGTCCAGCCCCTGCTCAAGCCAGTATTGGCCAATTTTAATCATTTCCTCGCGAACCTTCGGCTCATCGAAATTTAAATCCGGCATGCCTTCCCAGAAAACACCTAAATATTTAAGGCTCCCATAGCTATGCCACGGGTCTCCGCCAACAGCACCGTCCGCCCTAACCTTCTCATCCGGTTTGGCGAATGTATACCAGCTGCGGTAAGGACTATTCTCATCCTTTAATGCTTCCTTAAACCAAGGATGCTCCTTGCTCGTATGATTAACGACGAGATCCATAATTACTTTAATATCCCGCTTGTGTGCTTCTTGCAGTAGGTTTTTCAAATCCTCCAGCGTACCGTACTCGGGATTAATTGCATAATAATCGGTTGTGTCATAGCCATGATAGCTGGGTGAGGCATTAATAGGCATAAGCCAGATACCGCTAATGCCCAGCTCTTTCAAGTAATCCAGCTTAGACGTTACCCCGTTCAGATCGCCGATTCCATCTCCATTCGTATCATAGAAGGAACGGACGAATATTTCATAATAAACGGCGCCAGGCTGTTCATCTACTGTATAGGAAGCAGCGACAGCCGCCCCGCCCCCATCTGGCTCGACTACGTCTGTCGAAGGAGCAGCAGTCGGTGTCTCCGCTTTAGTTCCACCCGCTGAAGAGCAAGCTGCAAGCAAGGCTAGAATAAGGGAGCAAAGCAGCAACGCTCCCGCATAACCTAGACGTTTGTAGTTCATTCCATTATCCTTTCGAAGCGCCGGACATCAGCCCTTGCACAAGGAAACGCTGCAGGAAGACGAATAGCAGGGTAATCGGAATAGCAATCAACACCGCACCCGCGGCGAACAGTGTGAAGTTGCTGTTCTGATAATTGCTGACGAGGTCCCACATGCCGACAGCCAGCGTCCAGTTGTCTTTGCTTCGAAGCACCAATCTCGCAAAAATAAAATCTACCCAAGAGCCAGCAAAGGTAGTCAGCGCCACATAGGTTAGCATTGGGCGTGACAGCGGAAGCATAATCTTCACAAACACCTGCAGATGAGAAGCGCCATCGATCCGGGCCGCTTCATCCAAGCTCCGCGGAATCGTATCGTAAAAGCCTTTGACAACAAAGCCGCCAAGCACGGATCCAGCAGAATATACAATAATAAGTGCTGCATGCGTATCAAGCAGATTAAGCTGCAGTAAGAAGATGAAAATAGCGATCATGCTCATGAAGCCAGGGAACATGCCGAGTACGAGCATAATCGTCAATGTCATCTTGCGCCCGCGGAAGCGGAAGCGCGATAACGCGTACATGCTGAGTGTAACCAAAATAGTAGAAAAAATCATCGTCAACGTCGCAATTTTCAACGTATTTAAGTACCACACACCATATCGAAAGCTTGGGTTCGTAAACAATTCCTTATAATGCACAATCGTGAACGTTTTCGGAATAAGACTATCGCTGAACAGGGACGTACCCGGACGGAGCGAGGATAACAGTACCCAAAGAGCAGGATAGACAGCGCACACAGCTATCGCAATTAGAACGATATAGCTGAGCGTCAGGCGCACAATATTGGCAGTTTTTTGGCCCATTTTCATTGAATCATATCCTCCTCTTTAAAGGACCGTGAACGGCGATAATTGTAAATAGAGAACGATGCTACGATCAAGAAAATGATGATACCGATCGCGGATGCCATGTTGAATTGACTATTGTTCAGCGTCAGCTTATACAGCCACGTAACAAGCAAATCCGTGCTGCCGGCGTATTGGTAATCGCCTTTAACCGGGTCGCCGTTCGTAAGCAAGAAAATAACGTTAAAGTTATTCATGTTGCCGGCGAACTGTGCAATCAATATCGGAGCAGTAGAGAATAAAATAAACGGCATCGTAATGATACGAAATTTCTGAATGCCTGTCGCTCCGTCTACATCAGCTGCTTCGTACAAATCTTTCGGGATTGCCGTCAATACGCCTAGAATAAGCACCATTGAAACCGGAATACCAATCCACATATTAACAACTATAACCGTAACCTTTGCCCAGAACGGGTCTGTCAGCCAAGGCAGCTTACCCATACCAAAGTATTTAAGATATTGATTGATCGGACCAAATTGCCCATTAAACAAGTTTCTCATCACGAGTAGTGAAATGAGTTGGGGAATCGCATAAGGGATGATGAACAGTGTCCGCCATAGCTTCTTGAAGCGAATGCCCTTCTGTTCAATGAGCAGCGCAACAAGTATGCCGCCGAAATAAGTCGTTACCGTTGCAATAACAGCCCATACAATCGTCCAAGTAAATACGCCTACAAATGTGTGGCTCCACGTTTTCAACGTCAACAGGTTGGCAAACGTTTGGAACCCTACCCAGTCAACCAGCTTAGCCGGCGGAATATGATCAGGCGATGCGTAATTGGTGAAAGCAAGCATGATCATGAAGATAATCGGCATAATCGTTAGAAACAATACGCCGAGCGCTGGCAGCGTCAGCATCAAGTGCGGAAAATTACGATCCGTCACATAGGCTAATGTTTGCCTGAAGCTCGCAGGCATTACCCCTGCATCTCTCTGCTTGCCGTTCCGATGTGCATCGCGGATATTCATAATATAGATAATGATAAAAATTGCGAATAAAATTAACGTAATTAATCCGCTAATTAAAAGAAAGATCGAATGGTCGCCTTCTACACGAACACTGACTTTACCAATTTTCTCAAGTCCTTGCGTTTTCTCTCCGAGAGTTACAACTCCCCAAATCGCTCTACCTAAATTCGGAATAAAATACATAAGCGCCGCTGCTTCGACAGCGAGCATAATTAAGCCTTTAATAAATTGGCGGTTATACAATTGGCCAAGACCCATTACGAGTAACGACAATATAGCCGCGGTGCTGCGATGACGCTTCATCCCGCCTGGCTCCCTTCCTTTCATATAAAAAACATCATGCTCAAGCTAACGGTAAGTAATGAATAAAACATCGGTTCACCCGCCGATTCAAGTCGGCGGGTGAATCCGGTTATATGATATTATTTCGCTGTTGCGCCGTTGTTGGCGTCTTTGATTTGTTGAACTGCATTATCAAGCGCTTCTTTCGCATCCTTGCCAGAGTTCCACACATCGGAGAATGCTGCTCCGATTGGGCTCCAAACGTTGCCCATTTCAGGAATAGAAGGCATAGGAGTTGATTGGTTGAATTGCTCTAGGAAGCCTTTAACAATGTCATTTCCTTGCACGGTAGGATCTGCCGCTGCTTCAATGTTCGAAGGAAGAGCGCCAGTAAGCTCATAGTCTTTCAGTTGTGCTTCTTTAGTTGATGCATAGTGCGAGAATAGACGAGCTGCATTCGGATATTTCGAGAATGAGTTTACATACCAAGCTTTGATGCCTGAGAAGGAAGAAGCCGGTTGACCGTTAATGCTAGGCAATGGTGCTACACCGAAATCAATTCCTGCGTTTCTGTAATCTGCGATTGTCCAAGGACCGTTAATATCCATTGCAAGTGTGCCACCAGTGAACAAACCTTTTTTAATATCGTAGTTGATATCACCGGAATTCAATGGCAAGATGCTTTTCAGTGAGCCGTAGTATTTCAAACCAGCGATTGCGCCTTCTGTGTTCAAGCCGATATCATCTTTGTTTTGACCGTTATCGCCGTACACATAACCGCCTGTTGAGATGAACGGATAGCTGAAGTAGAAGTTAGCTACATCCCACATTAAACCGTACTTATTGTTTTTTGTATCGTTGAATGTTTTGGAGAATTCAACTACTTCGTCGAACGTTTTTGGAGCTTCAGCAATTAATGCTTTGTTATAGAATAGTGCGTAAGTTTCAACGGAACGCGGGTATCCGTAAAGGACGCCGTCATAGGATACTGCATTTACTGCAATTTCCGAGTTTTCGGTTTTGGATTGCTCTTCGTAGTAATCATTCGGCAGAACCAATCCAGCCGTAACCGCTTTACCAAGGTTATCATGCGGGAATAGTACAACGTCTGCGCCTAGACCAGCAGGGCCGTCTGTAACCAGCTTATTGACTTGGTCACCTGCACCAATTTCCTCAAATTTGATTTCAATGCCGTATTTTGCAGTAAATTCTTTCGCAATCGCTTCCACGAATGGACGCTCTTCTTTACTTTCCCAAACGAGTAGTTTTGCGCCCGCTTCCGGAACGATATCTTCTTCTGCTGCAGCGTCATCTTTCGTTGTGTTCGACGCTGTATTGTTCGCTGGAGCATTTGTTGCGTTTCCAGCTCCCTCTTTGTTAACTCCTTTGTTCGCTCCGCCACATGCGGAAACAATAAATAAGGCAACGATTAATGACATTACAAACCACTTTTTCATGCTAGGTAATCCCCCTCCATAATGTGTTCCTGCCTTTTTTGAATTCGCGGCGTTTCAGCAATTCCGCAAGCACCTTCTTAGAAAGCTGCATTTGTACAAATGCCATAACCACTGCTCTGAGCTGTTTATCGCTATCGCGAATCTATAGGCTCGGCCACATGCAAACGTTTGTACAACCAGCACAAGATGATGCTTGGCGAATGGATAAATCACCATTTCGCACCTAATAATTTTAATGGAATTGCTTTGAAAGCGTTCTATTCGTGAATTCATCATACAACAAGGCATATAGTTTGTTAAAACGTTTGCACAGTTCAATATTCCGAATAAATAATACGTTATCTTCTGTTTTCGTCGATTTCCTCTTTCTCAATCAGTTTTTCATTATTTGTGAAACGCTTACTTTAGATATATATTTACTTTTAGGCAACAATTGCATTAGGATGAAGCATATAAAGCAAGCACGTTTGCGCGGGTGGGGGTTCAACATAATATGGTAACCATTAAAGATATTGCAAAAGCTGCAGGGGTCTCTCCTTCCACTGTATCTAGGGTCGTTTCCAATCACCCTAGAATTAGCAAGGCTACTTCACAGAAGGTCAAACGGTATATGGAAGAAATGGGGTACCATCCCAATGTAATGGCTAAGAGCCTGGTCTCAAAAACAACTCAGACATTAGCAATTATGCTTCCACGTCCTGCTGAAGAACTGTTTCAAGATTTCTTCTTCGGGGAATTGCTTCGCGGTATACTGACACAATCGACAAGAGCAGGGTATGATATGCTGCTTACAGCAGCTACCTCACCAAGTGATGAAACAGAAACAGTATCACGCCTTGTATTCGGTGGAAGAGTTGATGGAGTAATCTTGTTATCTTCTAGAATAAATGACCCTTTAATCGACCTCTTAAACAAACATAACTTCCCTACAGTATTAATAGGTCGAACGGAAGACCGGCCGAATATATTATCCGTTGATAATGATAATGAGCTTGCAGCCTATGATGCTACTCAGCATTTAATCATCCAAGGCCATGAGAGAATCGGCTTCGTTAGTGGACCGCCGTCGCTTGTGGTTGCCCGTGACCGGATGGAAGGCTACCGTAGAGCTATGAAAGAAGCAGGCTTGACTGTAAGATCGGAATGGATTGTTGAAGGCGAGTTTCTTCAGCAAAGCGGGTATCGCGCGATGTCATTCATGATGAGTCTGCCCGAGAGGCCTAGCGGCCTTGTTGTTATTGACGATGTTGTCGGATTCGGCGTATTACGCGGCCTGACAGAGCTTGGTTATAAGGTGCCCGATGATCTTAGCATCGTGAGCTTCAATAACATCGCATTGTCCGAGCTTGCCACACCACCAATCAGCTCCATTGATATTGGAACGTATCAGCTTGGTTATACCGCTTCTCAAATGTTGATACGCCTTATTCAAGAAGAGAGCGTTCATCAGAACCGTATGATTATTCCACACAGACTAATTGTTCGGGAATCATCTATTCAAACCGTATCCAAAAGGAGCTAACAGCATGTCAAATAAAAAACCATTTCTAGTGGATGCTATTATCGGCAACTCCAAATTTCTAGCATCACTTGGCCGCACAGGCAAAATGTATCGTCTATGGTGGCCAAATATTGATTTGCCGCAGCACGTAGACGCTATACGCACGGGTATTCAATGGGAACAATCCCCCGTTTCATGGTTTGACGAAGAAGCTGACGGCTTCGTTCATGAAACGGCTTACGTTGCTAAAACAAATATATTGCAAGTGAATGTTCAGAGTGAGCAGCAGCCTGTAAAGGTAGATAGCTTGCATTTCGCTATTCCTGGCCATGATATTATCGTTCGGGAATATACATTTACGAACGTCAGCGAGCAAGCTGCCTCCTTCTCGTTTATCGTACATTCATCGTTCCTAGTCAGTGAGAATCAGCTGTATAATACAACTATGTTTAACGCCGCTGAAGACTCCTTGGTTCATTTCCGCCATAAGTACTATTTTGCGCTTTCGAGTGCAAACGTGTGCGCAGGCTATCAATCAGGACTTGCTTGGGAGTTAGCCCAACAAGGCGAAATGAATGGAAATAATATCGACATGAGACCAGATGGTGCTTTGAAATGGCGCATCGATGAGCTTGCTGCAGGTGCTTCCGTGACGATTCCCGTCTATTTAACTGCCGGCCATGACGAAGAAAGCGTACTGCAGCAAATGCGTACTGCAAAAAGCAAAACAAGCGCCGAGTGGGTCACAGAAACAACAGCTTACTGGCAAAATTATCTGGCGGCGGCAGCACCTTGTCCTATAGATGACTCGGAAATCTCTGATCTATACGACCGCTCCTTGCTCATGTTCAAACTCATGTCTGATGAGCAAACCGGAAGCATCATAGCAGCTCCCGAATTCGATGAAAATTTCTCGCGCTGCGGAGGCTATTCATTCTGTTGGGGCCGAGATGCTGCATTCATTACAACAGCGCTGGATAAAGCTGGTCTGCATTCGCTGTCCGATAGCTTCTATGCATGGACACTTACAGCGCAATCACCTGACGGCTCATGGCAGCAGCGACATTATCATGATGGCAGTCTAGCTCCATCATGGGGTCTCCAGATTGATGAAGGCTCATCTATTCTTTGGGGAATGTGGCAGCATTATTTGGAGAAGAAGGATAATGCCTTTGCCAAGCTGGTATGGCCTGCTGTTGAGAAAGGCGCTGCTTATTTGATCCGTTTCTTGGATGCAGAGACCGGTTTGCCTAAACCGAGCATCGACCTTTGGGAAGAACGCGAAGCATCGCATACGTACTCTTCCGCAGCTGTATACGGTGGCTTGACAGCTGCTGCCAGCTTTGCAGAGCTTGCTGGCAGACCTGAGCTGGCTGCCGAATGGACCGCTGCGGCCGAGCGGATCTCAGCGGCGATAAAGGAGCTGTGCTTTAATGAGGAAAACGGAACATTCTACCGCGGCATAAACCTTGCCGTAGGCTCTGCCAAATACGAGCAAGCGACAGCTTCCGGTGCAACTGGCTATATAACTGAAACCAATAAAGGCTATAAAAAATATATACTCGACCATGATCCAGTAATTGATGTCAGCTTACTCGGCATCGCCGTACCTTTTGGCGCTGTTTCCGCTGATCACGACTACATGCTTCGTACTGCCGATGCGGTTGAAGCCGCATTGACTGTCCCAGGTGTAGGCGGTATTAAGCGCTATGAGGATGACATCTATATCGGGGGAAATCCTTGGATTCTCACAACTTTATGGCTCGCACATTATCGCATTCAAACGGGAAGCCTGGATGAGGCGAAGCAATTGTTGAAATGGGCGATGGATCACCGTACCGAAACCGGCCTGCTTCCTGAGCAAGTCGACAAAAATACCGGTGAAACCGCCTGGGTTGTTCCGCTTACCTGGTCGCATGCAATGTTCATATTAACAATCTCAATGCTCGCAGAAGCAGAGGCCAAAGCTGCGAAAGCGTTATAGGGATCCAGCTTAATATCTTTATCCAAAACAAAAAAACCAGCAGTTTAGGTGAATTCACTTAGACTGTTGGTTTTTTCCAATTATGCAGCTGTTTGATTCTGCCGTGGATAGGGTAATAGCTAGATAAGAGCGTATTACATATCGTTTAGCTTTCTGCGAAGCGTACTCAGGATGAAGCAATGGGATTCGGCTTGACAACGCTCCTCTTATTTGTAATAATTATAAATAAGTAATAATTATAATCAACTGATCTGAAATATTTTTTGCTTTCATCTCGTATTCTCAGACTGCTTAAAGCACAAACTATCAGCAGAAAGGATGATTTGAACATGACTACTGTACCCGAGCACTTAAACAAACAAATTGCAAACTGGAGCGTACTATACATCAAGCTTCATAATTATCATTGGTATGTGAAAGGTTCTCAGTTCTTTACCTTGCACGTGAAGTTTCAAGAATTTTATGAGGAAGCAGCACTTCATGTAGATGAGCTTGCGGAGCGCCTGCTTGCCCTGAAAGGCAAGCCCGTTGCAACGATGAAGGAATTTTTAACAACCTCAAGCATCAAAGAGGCAAGCGGCAAGGAAGATGCGGAGAAAATGGTTGATCAGCTGATTGCCGATTTCACCACCCTCATCGGCGAACTTAAGGAAGGCATGGAGGACGCGGAGAAAGCTGGCGATGAGACGACAGCCGACATGCTGCTCGCTATTCATACGCTGCTGGAGAAGCATGTATGGATGCTGAGCGCATTTAATAACGTGAAATAAGATTCCGCTCCTAAAGGAGCTTCAAGTTTGATTAAATGGTGACCCGTAAGATATTCACTTTGTAACAAGTGAACTTCTTACGGGTCACCTTTCTGTCTTTTGACAAAAACTTATGCAAATTGATGATTGTGAACCTCAATCATTACTCATACGCAGCGCATCTGCTGCCTTAAGCTTCAATGCTGCCCGGGAAGGAGCAATGTTAATCAGCAAGGAAGCGATTAGAAGCCCACCGATAAGCGGAACTAATATCTCAAATGGATAATTGAAAATGACAGAATCCTCATATACTCTCGTATCCTTCTTGATCCCTTCCACAAATATGCTCGCTCCACTCGAACCAACTCCCCAACCAACTAACAAACCTATTGCGCTGATCACGAAGCCCTCGATGAAAAACATCCAATAAATATGCCTGCCAGGCAAACCGATACAGCGCATCATAGCCACTTGCTTGCTTCGCTCGCGCACTGCTCTAAACTGGATGATTGCAAGCCCCATTAAACAGATACAAGCTGAAATGACAGTAAACCCGATGAATCCATTTCCGATTTGCTTGTTCATTAGTTGTGACGCCGTATTTTTGAGATAAGGCACATTGAAGTCCAGTACGCCAAGAATGGCGAATCTCTCCTCTAGAGCCTGCGCCAGCTTAATATCTCTATAATCAAAACGGAATAGAGCAAATCCAAGTGATGTTTGATTAGGCCATTTGAAACCATAAGGACGGAGCTCCTCCACAACGCTCTTGTTCATAAACATGCCGCCATAAAAGTCGATCAATACCTTTTGATTAGGGACAAATCCCGCGATTATAAATGTTTGTTCAGAAACAGGAAGAGCTGGAGTTGTACCCTCCCCCATATAGACCAAAGTCCCCCCTTTGTATATTGGCAACGTGATGTGATCTCCAGCCTTCATAAGCTCAATAGCATCAGGAAACAGCGGGTCCTCCATCATATAGAAATGCGGCAAAATTATATAGGTTGGATCGTCCAATACGGCCTGCCAAGTTTCTTGGTCACTGCTGAATTCAGGCGATCTGGCAAGTAATTCCAAGCCTCCATGCTTCACTATTTCCTCGGTAACCGGTAATGCGGCTTGGGCTATCCTCCCGTTCTCCCTTACTTGCAGCATAAACGGCTCCACGGTCATTACGCCTTTAATATTGTGTTTGATATAAGTATCCGCCGTTGCTGCCGTTATCAATTTCTCCTTCTCTTGTACGGATTGATAAGCAGCGTAGCCACCGAAGCCGATAACGGTCTGATCCGTCCTCTCCACGCTGCCAGCTGCAAGCAATAACTGCATGATGCATGTCATAAAGGTAATGACCATCATTACAAGCGCGAACAAGAGAGCAGCTGTATACGTTCTCCCTATGTGTCTGCGCGAATATTTGACGGCAAGCATAACGGATATCGCTGGCAGTCTGATAAACCGAAGCAGCTTCTGCAATGGCAGATCGATACGCCCTAGCAAATTCAAAGCAAAAAAAAGCACAGTAAAACAGGTGATGAGCCAAGTTGACGCAATAAGCAGCATATTGTCGCCGTTTAATTCGGGAGGCTCAATGAACACAAATACGAAATGAATACAGGCTGCCGCTAAACCAGCAGTCAGGAGCAGTCGAATGGTCCAAGGCTTTTTCTTGCCGCCTTGGCCCGCCCCACCGTCATCGGAGGAACCCCTCAAAGCTTCAACAATTTGAAATCTGCTCGTTTGGCGCGCGACAAATAAGGAAATAACAGCAAGAAATAGCAGAACAATTACAAATAAAAAGATGATGCTAAATGCAGATACATAAGGTTGGATGGTTACAGGGTTGCCTGCCATTCGCGACAGCTCTTCGGTATAGGAATTATACAGTAATTCAACGAACCCATAACCACCGGCTACTCCCACTACTGTTCCTAATAAAGCACTTAGCAGAGAGAGCAGAAACGCTTCTACGAGAAACATTGCAGAAATATGACCTCGGGAAAAACCGATCGCGCGAAGAATGCCGTACATTTCCTGCCTGGATTCGCCGATCATCACAAGCACCTGCCGCATAAACAGCATACTGGAAGCAATCGCTACCAGACTGATCATTCCGATAATAAGGGCATAGTTCATTTGGCGAACCTTGTTCATCGCATCTTGCTTCAGATATACGACTTGAAATGGAAGCTCCTGCAGTCTAAACATCCCATACAATTCCGTCGATGGGTCCTTTGAACCCACCAGAATGGCTTCGTAGCTGTCTCCTTCTTGATGAGACAATTCTCGAACGGTACGCTCGCTTCCAATAACGGTGCCCGTGAAGGCGCCGGAATCGATGTAGCCGGTTAAACCGCGCTGCTCCGCCACATCTCGGATTCGGAGCAGCTTCTGCCCATCGGCTGTTTTAATCGTCACCGTGTCGCCAATCTGGACCTGCAGCAAGCCTGCGGTTTCACGGTTAATAATAAGCTCGTCGTCAGCTAAGCCGCGGTTCCACAGCTCCGCTCCCTTTGGATCAAACTTTGCCGCAGTTTCTAAGGAAAAGCCGAGCAGCAGCATATTGGTCAATGCCGCTTGATTGCGGTCCCCTGCTGTATTCGAAATCAAATTAGCCTCAGTCTTTACATAAGGCAGAAGCGTATAATCATTATTCATAGAGCTGGGATAATCCATTAAGAGAGCAGTCTCCTCGGCTGAGAAGCCTCCTGAATTAAGATTCTCCGGCGTGAGCTTCCAGTTAATCGGCCCAAGCCGCTTCTCGATCCACGCTGCCCCGCTGTGCTTCACGGATTCGTAATTGACGACACTGATAGAGATCAGCATCGCTCCTATTGCTCCAGCTATAACCGTGAGCAGCGTCTGCTTCCATTGCTTCTTTAAATGGCCGAATGCCATGCGCCATATTAAGCCAGACTTGATCATAGCGGGCCGCCTCCGCCTTGAATGACCCGTCCGTTCTGCATACGAATCGTTCTCGATGTGCGATCAGCTATTCTTGGATCATGAGTGACAATGACGACCGTTGTGCCATGATGGCGGTTCAGCATCTCCAGCATGCCGATGATTTGCTCTGCGGTATCCGTATCCAGCGCTCCCGTCGGCTCATCCGCCCAAATGATATCCGGCTTGCCGGCAATGGCCCGGGCAATCGCAACCCGCTGATTCTGGCCGCCGGACAGCTTCGAAGGATAACTGTTGGCTTTCTCCTCCAGCCCTACTTCCCTCAACGCTTCAAGTGCTCTTGTTCTCGCTTTGTTTGCAGATATACCTGCAGCAATAAGCGGCAGAGCTGTATTCTCCCATGCGTTCAGCACAGGCACCAGATGATAGGATTGAAATACAAACCCCATCTTAGCCAGCCTCAGCTTCGCGATTTGCTTATCGTCCCACTTATGAATCGGAGCATTCCCGATCCAAATTTCGCCGCTGTCACTCGACTCAATCCCCGCTAAAATATGCAGCAATGTCGTCTTGCCGCAGCCTGATGGTCCCGTAATCGAGACCATTTCTCCCTTCGAAATCATCAGCTCAACATCGCGAAGCGCTCTTGCAGCAGCCTCACCCTTCCCGTACGTCTTCGATAGCCCTTTTACTTTAATCATCTTCTATCTTCACCTCTTGTTCCATTGAATGCTCTAACTCTAGCAATTTCATATGCATTCTTAATGGAGCAAATATGCAGAACTTGTGCAGATTTCTATTCCGTTATAATAGGCAGGCTTAGCGTAAAGGCAGCCCCTTCCCCAAACTTGCTGCTTACGGTGAGCGCTCCCCCATGAGCGATCGCAAACTGCTTCGCAATGGCAAGGCCTAAACCTAATCCTGCAGCTCGTTTTCCTGCTTGGGAATAAGTCTTGCCGCGGTAGAACCGATCGAATACAAAGTCGAGCTCCTCCTCTTCAATTCCCCAGCCGTCATCAATAATCGTTACCTCAGCTTGTCCATTCGCTAGGCAAACCGCTATGCACAATTCATTACGGGTATGCCCAATTGCATTGCCAATCAGGTTAATAATAATTTGTCTAATACGGGTTTCGTCCGCGTAAATCCGAACGTCCCGATCCAAATCTAATTTTGTATTGATCAGATGATCCTCTGTGCTCACGACAAGCGTCTCCGCAATGGCTGCAACCATCTCCGTCAACGAGAACCATGTTTTTTCCAGCGCCAGATGATTCGACTCGGCGAGCGAAAGCTCCTGTAAATCACGAACCAGCTTCGTCAAGCGGAGCGTCTCATCATGCAGCGATACAGTCTTGGCAAGTGGAAGCGGCAGTCCGTCCTGAATCGCATTATCAAGCTGTGTTCGCATAATCGCAATCGGCGTACGCAGCTCATGCGCGATATCGGCAACCATCGTTCTTCGAACCGTCTCAAGTCTCTCCACCTTCAGAGCAAGGTCATCAACAGCCTTAAGCGCAGCACTGAAACTGCCGCTTACAGAATCTGAGGCAGCGGCTTCAGTGCCGCGTGCAGCTGCTCGCTTCCAAATCGCCGCCGCAGCAAGCTGCTCCGTTTGCTTCTTTACTCGGAGCGTTCGACTAAGATGCCATAGCCCGGCTGCATAAATGAATATGGCTATCATTAGCGGTATGCCAATGAAGCTCAATAAGGATTGACTGGAGATGGCCGTTTCGGTGTAACCGACAATGTTTCCATTCGAAAGCACTGCCATTTTTCTTTCCTGCCGCGTGCTTGAATTACCTGACGCCAGCTCCGCCACCTTAACTGAGCCTTCACTGTTGTAAACCTTTATCCAAAGCGACTTGTCCTCTGCGGACATATAACGGTCAGCATAGAGGCGCTCTTCCAGCCCATCCCAGCTCCCCGTCAGCTCATAATATAATTTGGCATAGCCGTTCCAGAACAGCTGTGCCGAAGCTTTCTCCGTCTGAGATGAGTTATGTAAGAGTACCAGCGTGGTGGCAAGTGCAATACCAAAAGCGACGCTGCTTATAAAGACCAGTTTCCAATGCGGCTTAGCCCCAATCCCTCTCATGCTTCTACTACACTCCCTCTGCAAATCGATAACCTACACCGTATACGGTTTGAATCAGAGCTACCCCCTCTTCATAAACCTCCAGCTTGCGGCGTAAATTGCGAATATGAGAATCTAGCGTTCTCTCATAGCCAAGGAAGCCGTCACCAAGCGCCTCATCCATTAAATGCGTACGCGTAAACACTCTTCCGGGGTTGGATGCAAGCTTCCAGAGCAGCAAGAACTCCGTTCGAGTCAGCTCAAGCTTCTGCCCATCCAGCATAGCCATGAAGCGAAGCTGATCCAGCTCGAGTCGGCCTCTGCGGATAACCGAATCATGAGAAGCTTGCTGCATGTTTCCATCCAGCTTGCCAGCTCTGCGCATAACCGCTTTAATGCGCGCGCTTAGTTCGCGCAAGCCGAACGGCTTCGTCAAATAATCATCCGCACCAAGCTCAAGCGCAAGAACTTTATCAAATTCATCGCCTTTGGCCGTCACCATGATGAAGGGCAGCTTCCAACGTTTCTCATTCCATTTGCAAATATCGATTCCACTGATTCCGCCCGGCAGCATCCAATCGACGAGCAGCAGGTCGGGAAGCACCGATGCTATAAGATTGTCCGCTTCATCCCATGTTGAGGCGCCATACACCTCGATCGATTCCTTACGCAAAAAATCTGAGCATTCCCGGAGCAGCCCCTCTTCATCCTCGATCCATACGATTTTCAAATTTCACTCACACTCCCATGAGCAAATTGTGACACAAAAAAACAGTTCTTCCAAGTGGTTGGAAGAACTGTTTTTTGAAATTTTCACTAGAGCTATACTCAAGCAAGCTTAACGCTGCAGCTGCCAACTGGCGATCCAGCCCACAGCGCTTGCAGCTGATCACCGTCATGCAGAGCCGCTACGCCAGCTGGCGTTCCTGTATAAATAATGTCGCCAACGCCAAGCCCATAATGGTCACCGACATACTTTATGAGCTCGGATACGTTGAATATCATATCAGCGGCCTTGCCCCGCTGTGCCTCTTCTCCGTTGCGGAGCAGGACAAACTCAGTCTCCGCGAGCGCCGCTGCTCCCGGATACGGAAGCCAATTGCTGATCGGCGCAGAGTTTCTGAAGCCTTTGGCTGCAAGCCAAGGCTGGCCTTTGGCCTTAAGCTTCGATTGTACATCCCGCAGCGTCAAGTCTAGCCCGAGAGCCATCGCGTCTATACATAGTTCGGCATCCATTCCTTGCTCGTAAGCCTGTCCGACTCGCAGTACGATTTCCAGCTCGAAATGAACCTCGCCAACATTCCCTGGAAGCTCGACAGTATTTCCGTCCATCGAAATAACCGCATGCGACGGCTTCGTAAATACAAGCGGCTCCTCAGGAACCTCGTTGCCAAGCTCCAGGGCATGAAGCTTATAGTTGCGGCCAATACAATAAATATTGCGTATATCATTTGTGCCCATTCATTACACTTCTCCCTTCAAATGTAGTGAAACATCCTTCGTCATGGCTTGATATAACACTATCCCTGCTTCTGGGCAGCAATTTTCTCGGCCAGCTCGTTAAGCTCCGCCCAGCGGTCCATCAGTTCTTCAAGCTGAGCCTCTAGCTGCCCTTGTTCAAGCGTCAGCTCCTGCAGTCGCGCAGAATCACTGCTTGCTGCTTCCATGCTTGCCGCAACTCCATTGATCTTGGCTTCCATAGCAGCGATCTTGCCATCAATCTCCTCGTAATCCTTCTGCTCCTTATAGGACATTTTGAGCACAGGCTCCTTGACCGCAGGTTTCGCATTCGCAGCAGCTACAGAAGCGCTGCTCGAAGACGATGACGAGGACTTCGATGCTGACGTGATTGACGAAGCTATTTTCCCTTGCTTTTCTACATAAGCTTGATAATCCGAATAGTTGCCCGTATGGTGAGTAATCCGGCCTTCACCCTCGAAGGCGACAATTTTATCGACCGTCCGATCAAGGAAATAGCGATCATGAGAAACGACGAATACTACGCCTGGGAAATCATCTAAATAATCTTCAAGCACCGTAAGCGTTGCAATATCCAGATCATTCGTCGGCTCATCGAGAAGCAGCACGTTAGGTGCATTCATTAATACACGCAGAAGCTGCAAACGCCGTTTCTCTCCACCGGATAGCTTAGCAATCGGAGTCCACTGCATTGTAGGCGAAAATAAGAAGCGCTCCAGCATTTGCCCAGCCGATATGAGCGAACCGTCTGCCGTCTTCACCTGTTCTGCATCCTCGCGAATGTATTCGATGACACGCATCGTTTGATCCATCTCTTCATGCTCCTGGGAGAACCAGCCTAGCTTTACCGTAGTACCCAGTTCAACGGTTCCCTCATCCGGCAGCAATTTTCCAGCAATAAGCTTCATTAATGTAGACTTTCCGCTGCCGTTGCGGCCAACGATGCCCACGCGATCCTCAGGTACGCCAATATAATTAAAATCTTGAATAAGCGTACGATTACCATATCGTTTCGTTACGCCTTCCATCTCTACAATTTTTTTGCCAAGACGGGTAGAAGCAACCGATACTTCCAATTTACCGCCCGCTTGCTTTGGCACATCTGCTTTCAGCGCTTCAAAGCGGTCAATCCGCGCTTTCTGCTTCGTCGTTCTTGCCTTCGCGCCTTTTCGTATCCAAGCGAGCTCATTGCGAAGCAAACTCTTGCGCTTTGACTCTGTAGATGATTCTCGCTCCTCACGCTCCAACTTCAGCTCAAGGAAGCGGCTGTAATTGGCTTGATAGAAATGAGCTTGCCCTTTATCAAGCTCTATTACACGATTGCTTACACGATCGAGGAAATAACGATCATGCGTAATCATGAGCAGCGCCCCTCTGCGCTTCTGCAGCATGCCTTCCAGCCAAGCAACGGAATCATTATCGATATGGTTCGTTGGCTCATCCAGAATGAGGACATCCGACGGCAGCAGCAGCGCTGCCGCCATCGCAACCCGCTTGCGCTGGCCGCCAGATAGCGTTTCTACCTTTGCCTCATAGTCGTATATGCCAAGCTTCGTCAATGCCATCTTGGCATCGCTCTCCAGCTGCCAAGCGTCCAGCTCGGACATGAGCTCATTCGCTTTCATCAGTTGGTCTTGAACCGCAAGGTCGCTCGGATTTAATTCAATAGCTTCCATTGCATTCGTATAGGCCCTTACCGCCCGAAGCTGCGGAGAGTCTCCGCCAAGCACATGCTCCAGCGTCGTTTCATTAGGAGCAAACACCGGATCCTGAGCAAGCATCCGAACCGTAACGCGGTTGCCGATTGATACTTTGCCTGAGTCCGCCGGCTCAAGACCAGCAATTACTTTCAAGAACGTAGATTTGCCCGTTCCGTTCACGCCAATAATACCGACCTTGTCGCCATCTTCTACGCCAAAGGTAACATTCTCGAATAATACTTTCTCGCCATAGCTTTTCGTTATATTTTCAACTGATAATAAATGCATATGTCAAACCTACTTTTTCGAATGATATAGTCGTAATCGTACCACTCGTATCATACCACAAATAAAGGGGCCAGCGCTTCGTCTTCCTTGACGGGCGCCAGCCCCTTCTTGCTTGCAATTGATCAATTACCGTTTGCCGATCATGTTTTCTGGACGAACAAACTCATCGAACTGCTCCGAAGTTAGCAAGCCGCTCGCAATAGCCGACTCTTTCAATGTTAGTCCTTTTTTGTGTGCATTCTTCGCAATAGCAGCTGCATTCTCATAACCGATATGAGGGTTAAGCGCCGTAACGAGCATGAGTGATTGATCAAGATTGCGCTTAATTACCGCTTCGTTCGGCTCGATGCCGATTGCGCAATTATCATTGAAAGATACCATTCCGTCAGCCATCAAAGCGACCGACTGCAGGAAGTTATAAATAATAACAGGCTTGAATACGTTAAGCTCGAAGTTGCCTTGGCTTGCCGCCATTGAAATGGCTGTATCGTTCCCGATTACCTGGCATACGGCCATTGTCAGAGCTTCACTTTGCGTCGGATTTACTTTACCTGGCATGATCGAGCTGCCCGGCTCGTTTTCTGGGATAGAGATTTCGCCGATTCCGCAGCGAGGACCGCTTGCCAGCCATCTTACATCATTGGCGATTTTCATCAAATCAGCTGCAAGCGCTTTGACCGCACCGTGCGTGTATACGATTTGATCGTGGCTTGTCAGCGAGTGGAATTTATTCTCCGCTGTTACAAATGTTTTGCCGGTAAGAGCCGATACTTCCGCCGCAACAGCAACCGCAAAGTCAGGATGCGCGTTAAGGCCTGTTCCTACAGCCGTACCGCCGAGAGCCAGATCACGCATCGTATCGACGGATTGAACGAGCATCGCGCGCGTTCTGTCAAGCATCGAATACCAGCCGCTAATTTCTTGTCCAAGCGTAATTGGCGTTGCGTCTTGCAGATGCGTGCGTCCAATTTTCACAATATCGTTAAACTTCTCCGCTTTCGCGCGAAGCGTAGCGTTGAGCAGGTCAAGTGATGGAAGCAGCGTATCCTCAAGCGCAATAACGCCCGCAATATGCATAGCTGCCGGGAATGTATCATTAGAGCTTTGCGAACGGTTTACGTCGTCATTCGGATGAATGCGCACATCGCTGCCACGCTCTGCTAGCAGGCTGTTAGAACGGTTGGCGATAACTTCATTCACGTTCATATTCGTTTGCGTACCGCTACCTGTCTGCCATACAACAAGCGGGAAATGCTCGTCCCACTTGCCTGCAACGATCTCATCAACCACTTCACCAATAATTGCTGATTTAGCTGCATCCAGAACGCCTAGCTTCTCGTTGGCTTGTGCAGCTGCTTTCTTGATATACGCCATTGCGTAGACGACTTCAATCGGCATACGCTCACCGCTAATTTTAAAGTTTTGCAGGCTTCGTTGTGTTTGCGCTCCCCACAGCTTATCCGCAGGAACCTGAATTTCACCCATTGTGTCCTTCTCAATCCGATAATCCATTACATGAACGACTCCTTTAACCATTTGATTGATCACTTTATGAACCTGTTTCTGTTATAACGCTATTCCCGCTCAGAATCAAGCCAATCACTAGTAAAACGATGTTCAATTCCGATGAAATGTGAATATTTACGCCATATTCAATCGCTGAAGCGTACCGTCTTTTTCTTCTATTTCAATAAACACAGCCCGCACGTCAGGCTGTTTATTCGGCGTATGCATCGTCAGCATTAGTTATAAAAATACCCCGACAGAGCGTTTACTCTCTATCAGGGTAATCGATTAGAGCGCTTTCGCTTCGCGATACGCCGCCATATAAGCTGCAGCCTTCTTCTCAATAAGCGAGAAGTCGCCAGTCTTCACAGCATCCTTCGTTAGATCGGAGCCAATGCCGACCGCCACTGCACCTGCTTTGATCCAATCCTTCAGATTGTCGAGAGATACACCGCCGGTTGGCATAATGTTCGCCTGCGGCAGAGGTCCTTTAATAGAAGATATAACGCTAGGTGAATAAAGGTTGCCTGGGAATAACTTCACTACATCAACGCCCAGCTCCAGTGCGCTTTGAATTTCGTGTATCGTCATCGTTCCCGGCATAATCGGAACCGCATATCGATTGCATAGCTTAATCGTATCGGGATTAAGAGCTGGCGCTACTACATACTCGGCACCAGCCAATATAGCAGCACGCGCCGTTTCCGGATCAAGAACTGTGCCCACACCAATAATCGCATAATTATCAGCATCAAGCTCTGCTGAGCTGGAGTATTCCTTCGCCAGCTGTTCAATTGCACGCAGCGCGAACGGTACGGTCATCGTAATTTCAATCGCTTTAATACCGCCCTTAATCGCATGGCGAGCCATGTCTGCTACTTCTTCTGCTGAGTCAGCGCGCAATACAGCCACTACGCCTGCTTCTGTTAGCTGCTGCAATATTTTAAGTTTTTTCATTCGCTAGTCACTCTTCCTTTTTTGTTCATATTTGTTCGAAAATGTTCCATCTATACCGTACATTATATGACGATTCTAGCAAATCTTCAATCTTTCTCCTACTTCACGTAGTCGATTTCTAGAAACTTCTCGACTTCCTTCTCCCAACGCTCACTAACAAACTGAACATGAAGGGGATGTGCATTGTATGCTTCGTAATCCGCTTGATTGGCAAACTCCATAGCGAAGCCGTGATTATAATCATTTTTCGAACTTACTTGCTTGTATACATGAAAGTTTGTTACAGTTGGGATAGATGTAAGAATACGCTGCCCATCCTCTAGAAATCGGCGCTCCGCCTCCGAGTTCCGCTCATGCTTCAAGCTAAAAATAACGGAATGCAAAATCCACTCTTTCGATTGTTCTGCCATGATTATCGCTCCCTCTTCTATTAAACTATTATTTGATGACATTGAAGATAATAAAAATGGGTATTCGTCCCTTTAAAATAACATAAACACGCCCTCATTGTAACCAGTTTGATACCGAATTGTAACTGTTCTGTTACGACTTATTTAGTGCCCACGATCTATAATTAGGTATACAACGATTTATCTTCAAGAGGGGCTGAACATCATTTTTACCATCTGTATTAAAAGCAACAAACATCACTTGTCCCACCGTCTGCGTCTTACCCGCTTTACTGCAAGTCTCCCCATCTCGTTATGTGCAGGAGGATATAGCCGTGCCTAAGCCAATCAAAAACAGCGGTCGCTATATGCCTGGGTTAGATGGCTTGCGCGCCATTGCCGTACTCGCGGTTATCGCCTACCATTTGAATCTTGATTGGGTGCCTGGCGGTTTGCTTGGCGTAACCATGTTCTTCGTCCTCTCCGGATATCTCATAACGGACATTCTGCTCAAGCAGCTCGGTCATACGAAATCAATCGATTTAAAAACATTTTTCATACGCCGCGCCAGACGTCTGCTTCCCGCAATGTTCTCCATGATGGCACTTGTTTCCATATGGCTGTTGATTAGCGATTCCAGTCGGCTCTTATCTCTAAAAGGAGATATCGGATCGGCATTACTTTACATAAGCAACTGGTGGCTCATTTTCCACGAGGTTTCCTATTTCGAGAGCTTCGGTCCTCCCTCCCCATTCGGACATTTATGGTCTCTTGCAGTCGAGGAACAGTTTTATCTGGTATGGCCCTTACTTCTGCTGTTTGTCATTAAGTTCGTTCCAAAGCGCGGCAAGCTCGCTTTATGGACACTAGCATTAGCTGCCCTATCCGCAGGTGCGATGTCGCTGCTTTATGAGCCGGGTGTGGATCCAAGCCGCATTTACTACGGCACGGATACAAGAGCCTTTGCCCTTCTGATTGGTGCAGCGCTGGCTGTCGTCTGGCCAAGTTGGAAGCTATCCGAGTCCCTTCCTTCCCGAAGCCGCATCACATTAGATGCAATTGGAACAATCGGTTTAATCGTCATTGTTCTAATGATAAGCAGCACAGGCGAATACGACTCCTTCCTGTATCGCGGCGGAATGGTGCTGCTCGCTATCGCTACCGCTGCTGTTGTAGGTGCACTCGCGCATCCCGCCAGCAAGCTCGCACAATTAATTGGCAACAAAGTTCTCACATGGATTGGTGTACGTTCCTATGGCATCTACTTGTATCATTATCCCATTATTGTGTTAACCACGCCCACTGCCGAAATGGGAGAGTTGCATGCTGTAAGAGCACTCATTCAAGTTGTTCTAACTTTTATTCTAGCTGAGCTGTCATGGCGGTTTGTAGAGGAGCCCATTCGGCATGGTGCGCTGGAGAGGCTGTTCACCTTGCTTAGACGGCAAATGAATAGAGGTATTCGTATGCCTAAGCTGCAAAAATCAGCCATTTACTTCACTCTGTTCGTTCTCGTTGTGTTCTGTATGTCCTTCGCGGACAGCGAGGTTCTGCAATCTGCTGATAAAAGCAAAAGCGATAAAGCAACCGTCCAAACGGGTACTTCTAACGAAACCATCTCCCAGCCCCAAGCTGATGATCAGAAAAATATCGGAGAAGCAGACCATGTAAGCAATAAAGCACCCATACTTCAACCGACTACTGAACCAACTACTGAACCAACGCAGCAGAAAGGAAATTCCGCCGAATCATCCGGGCATACGATCGAAAAACCGGATCATACGTTGAATAATGATACCTCCTCGATGCCAGATGATGGCGCTGCAGGCGAGAAGCCGGCGGTTGAACAATCTGATGCTGATAAGCCCTCGGATAATGGAGCTGAAAGCAGCAAACCTGAGCCTGAACAACAGCCTTCTGATCCCTTAGCTTATGATGGTATAACGGCGATAGGAGACTCCATCATATTGGATGCTGTTCCTTATTTGGAGAAATTGCTGCCGGGAATCGTAGTTGATGGCAAAGTCGGCCGACAGCTATCACAGGCCGCAACCATCATTGAGGAGTTGAAGAAAGACAATAAGCTTGGAAATACGGTCATTATTGAGCTTGGAACAAACGGAGCGTTTACAACCAAACAGCTTGATGCGCTGCTGACTGCAATCGGCTCGGAACGCCAAATCATTATGGTGAACACACGCGTGCCTCGTAAATGGCAGGATACCGTTAATGAAATGCTGGCTGAGACAGCAGATAAAACAGCAAATGTGACATTGGTGGATTGGTATACAGAAAGCAAGGGGAAGGAAGATTTCTTCTCTAACGATGGCGTTCACTTAAAGAAGCACGGTGCAGAGTTCTTCGCTGATCTGCTGGCAGAAGCCGTTCCCTTAAGCTGAGAGATCGAGAATCAAAATGGAATCTAATGAAAATCGCGAAGAAGCACATACGAGTGTCGTATGTGCTTCTGTTTATTTGCAGTTGGCTAAATTTAACAGACACAGGAGCCCTTATTTGCTGCAAATACCACTTTTTCGAGTTCTTACGGACCTCAGAGCCCTTATTTGCTCGAAAAGTTCCAATTATGACCCGATTCAAGGGAAATAACGGCGCTCATGTCCGTAAACTTTGCTTTTACAGCGAATTCACTCATATAACGCATCTCATGTCCGTAACTGCTCGTTCAATGATCTATTTGAGCTTATAGCCATCTCATAAATCGTCTATGAACAAAAGGGATATGATTATGTTCCGCCCACCTCTTGCATTCTTTTATCCCCATATCTTCATTGTCGAGAAATTGAAAGCTCATACGAAGCGGCACTATTTTTTTGTTTTTCAGCTTAATGCCTACAATTGGCTTTACATATCCCATTACCATCAATCTATCCACATTTACTGCTAGTATGGTTTGATCGGAAATAGATATAGATTCCGAATGCAACGACAGAAAAAATGCCTTCATAAATGTCCTATAAATGACGAAAGCCAATAGAAATAAACATAATAGAGTGTATCCGCAAAAAGCTATATATAAGATCAGATAGCCATCAACGTCTAAATAGTTTCGACTAATCCAAAAAGAACCACACATAAAATGGAAAAGCAAAATAAAAATCATCAAAGTTCCCGAAGGATTTTTAATGTTGAAGGTGGTATTATCGTAATTCATTACTCGCTCCCCCCCTTTGAACCATCATCCTTAGCCCGAATACATTCGTCAGCTCAACGAATTGTATGATCGTATTGTTTGTTTGCCTTGAAAATCATAAGGAATGACATCAGATTCAATTAGTTTCTTTAAACCACACTTATAATATGGCATTTTATGATCTGCCTCGTTAATATCCACCCATTTCACTTCAGCTATTTCATGAGGTCGTGTTATCTTAATATGTGCATTTACTGTCTTCACTTTAAATGTTGCAAACACGACGTGTTCACCCTTTTCCTCGAAAAAGCATTCATTTACTGCACAAATACCTAATAATTCAACCTCAAGGCCTGTTTCTTCTTTAGTTTCTCTAACTGCCGCTGAAGACCACGATTCTTCCATCTCTACAGCTCCGCCAGGTAACGACCAGCTCGAAGTGAGTATATTTCTAACTATTAACACTTTATCTTTCTCTTCATTTGTTATCAATGCATAAGCAACATCAACCCTAAACACAGCAAGCACCCTTTCGCGGCTATTGTAAATAGTTAAACGCTATAGTCGAAAATATCTTTATAAAAAGGTATTTTTCTTGAATGGACCCATTCAACAGCAAGCAATACAAGTGGCGATGAGTTCTCTGTATTCAACTCCATTATTGGCATCCAAAGAGCTCCTTCAGAGTCCTGCCCTTCAAATGATTTAATAGAGCTAATTAATGCGTTAGACTTAACTTTCGTTTCATAAAAAATAGCAATACCCAGGTAAGTCATACTTTCCAGAGTAAGGGCCAAGTATTTTACGAATAACTAGAATCTGTTCGTTAACAACACAGATCCCATAAACGCCCATATGCCGATAAAATTTGCTGCTCTTATCTTCCACGTAACCCCTCCTTCATTATCAACCATTATTGTATAAATGTACCACACTTTATTCATAAGGTTTATCACGTTATTGAACTGTCAGTAAGCGGTATTCCCCAAAAATAGGCCTTGAGCGCCGCATGTGGTAGGGACATGTAACTGAATTTTTCGAATCTAACGTTTGTTGACTATAGTATCAAGTTTGTTATCTAGAAGCATCGAATCCTCCTGTAATACAATGAACGTAGCAAGCGCAATACAAGCGAGAAAACACCGGAAGGAGTGACAGACATGAGCTCTAAAGCCGAACAAAAGAATAAAAGAAAGCGCTTACGGATTCGTTGGCACAAGCAGGATACGGAACTAACACTCTTGGCATTGCCGACGACGATTTGGTACATACTGTTCTGTTTCTTGCCTATGTTCGGGATCATTATTGCCTTCAAAAACTTCAGAATTAGCGGCGGATTTTTGAGCAATGTGTTCAACAGTCCGTGGGTAGGTTTCAAAAACTTTGAGTTCTTATTCAAGTCGAATGACGCTTGGATCATTATTCGAAATACGATTGGCTACAATATTATCTTTATCGTTCTAGGCATTGTACTGCCCGTTCTATTCGCTATTATGATCGGGCTACTCCACAGCCGCAAAGCAAGTAAAGTCTATCAAACGATGATGTTCCTCCCCTATTTCCTATCTTGGGTTGTCGTATCTGCTGTAGGCTGGGCGTTCCTAAGCTTTGATAAAGGGATTGTCAATCAAACGCTCGTCAATATGGGCAGCGATCCCGTTAACTGGTATATGGAGCCGGCATACTGGCCCTACTTTCTGATTCTCTTAAATATCTGGAAAGGCTTAGGCTACGGTATGGTCATCTATCTGGCAACCATCACAAGCCTTGACAGCACCTATTATGAAGCAGCTGTTATTGATGGCGCTTCCATTTGGCAGCAGACGAGATTTATTACATTGCCCATGCTCAAGCTAGTTATCGTCATGCTGTTCATCTTGGCAGTTGGACGTATATTTTACACCGATTTTGGTCTGTTCTATCAGGTCACGCGAGATTCCAACTCTCTATTCAATGTATCTACCACCATCGATGTCATGGTGTTTAAACAACTGAAATCCGCTACCTTGGGGATGGCAGCTTCAGCCGCATTCGTACAGTCTGTTCTGGGTTGTGCAACTATTCTAACCGCTAATTGGATTGTTCGCAAAATTGATCCTGATAGCGCGATGATGTAAGGAGGTAAGAAAATGTCAACGAGAACGGCTTACGAAACGGGCCTTGAGAAATTTAACCGTACAAGCAAAACCGTAAACCTCTTTTTCAACCTGATATTTATCGTCTTGGCGCTGATCTGCGTCATACCTGTAATCGTTGTTCTATCCATTTCATTATCCAGTGAGAACTCCATACGTGAGACAGGGTATCATCTGCTGCCGGTTGCAATGTCAGGAGAGGCTTACGCCTATGTAGTCAAGCAAGGAACGATGATTCTGCGGGCGCTCGGCGTATCCGCTCTTGTTACTGTGGTTGGTACTGTGCTCGGCGTTTTGCTTACCGCCTCCATGGGATATGTCCTTTCTCGACCAACCTACAAGCTGAGGGGCTTTCTGACCTGGGTCGTCTTCATCCCCATGATATTCAATGGCGGCTTGGTATCCAGCTACTTCATCAATACAAATTTATTAGGATTAAAGGATAGCGTCTGGGCACTTATTCTACCGCTTTGTGTCTCATCGTTCAATGTTATCATCTGTAAAACCTTCTTCAAAAGTACGATTCCCGATGGGCTGATTGAATCTGCTGAAATCGATGGCGCGAGCCAGCTGCGAATCTTTTTTTCCATCATCCTTCCGATCTCCTTGCCGGTCATTGCAACAATTGGACTGTTCCTATGCTTCTCTTACTGGAATGACTGGTTCCAATCGATGCTATATATCGACAACCAGAACCTCTATTCATTGCAGGCTCTGCTAAATAGCTTGATGAGCAATGTGGATGCACTTGCCAAGAATGCTGCAAGTATGGGCGTTAGCTATGCCGTGCTTGTCGCAACGATGCCGAAGGAATCTGCTCGCATGGCTGTAGCCATTATCATCGTTTTGCCTGTAGCCTTCGCTTATCCGTTCTTCCAGAAATATTTCATTTCCGGATTAACGATTGGCGCTGTCAAAGGATAACCAACGAAGTAAGCCAGCTAGCTTGGTTTATGATAGATCGCTGTACAACGCTTACGGTGATACAACTTCAATAAGGGGGAAATGAAATGAAGAAATCTTGGAAGCTCATCTCTACGCTTTGTATTCTCACACTACTGGTGACTGCCTTAGCAGCCTGCTCCAGCTCAAACTCTCCATCTGCAACAAATAGTCCTACGGTAACGACAGACACACCAAAGGACACCGCAGCACCAAATAAGGATATTCCGACTTTGGTCTGGTGGCTCATCGGCGGCCAAGTACCTAATAATTTCAGTAAAGCTATTGATGCCATGAATGCATACACGGCTGAGAAGATTGGTGTGAAAATTGACATCAAGGTTGCCAGCTGGGGTGATTGGGACACCAAAATAAACACGATTGTAAATACTGGCGAACCATTCGACATTATGTTCACGAACAGCGGTAAATACAGCAAGCAAGTGGCTATGGGAGCTTTTGCCGATATCACTGATCTGGTTCAAAGTGAAACACCTGACTTATACAAAGTGATTCCTGAAAAGGTATGGGAAGGTACAAAAATTGGCGGCAAGTATTATTCCGTTCCTACCTATAAGGATTCAGCACTAACGCAGTATTGGGTATACGATGATAAATATGTACAAAAGTACAATATCGATATTAACAACATCAAAACACTGCAGGACCTTGATAAACCTCTGCACAGTATAAAGTCTGGCGAAGGCAAGAGCTTCTACCCCTTGCCAATGACGCAAGGTGAGGGCTTGAACGGTTTCTTTAACAATTATGATGATTTAACATTAGGCTTCGCTCCAATTGGCGTAAAAGCTGACGATGGATCACGCACGGTTGTCTCTGTTCTCGAGCAGCCTGATATTATGGCCGATCTGAAGCTCCTGCATCAATGGTATCAGGATGGCATCATCAACCCAGATGCTCCGACTAAAACAGAGAATGACAAAGGCAGACCATTCTTCGCAGCTCAGGCATTTCCGGGTGCAGAAGTAAGCTGGCAAATCAATGATGCTGTTCAAAAATATGATATGGTTCAGCACTTTGGACCTATTTATACAACGAGTACGATCCAAGGCTCTCTGAACGCGATTTCTGCGAATTCGAAATATAAGAAGGAAGCATTGAAGTACCTCGAATTAGTCAACACAGATCCAAAACTGCGCAATATGCTGGCATTCGGTGAGTTAGACGTCGATTACAAAAATGTCGATGGCGAGAAAGTCATCGAGCGTACTTCCGATACTTGGCCGCTGGCTGCTTACTCTCAAGGCACCTTCTTTAATCTAGCGGTTACCAAAGGCGCTCCTGTGGATCAATGGGACCAAGTTAAAAAGCTGAACGACGCAGCGACATCCTCCACCGTACTAGGCTTTGCTCTGGACATCAGCAATCTTCAGACCGAAATAGCGAATTGCCAATCGGTATGGGATAAATACAAATTTGAACTCATTACAGGCGCATCCGATCCGGAGAAAATGATTCCGAAAATAACAGCTGAATTAAAGTCCGCGGGTATGGACACGATTATGAAAGCTGCTCAAGAGCAAATTAACAATTACTTTAAGTAAGATTGCATTCATACGCATCCCTTATTGAGACACTCTGTAAGGGATGCTTTTTTCTTGCTATCTATGAAGCTTTACTTAATCATGTTAAAGTGGAATGGTAAATGGTTACTTTAAGGCGACCTACTGCAATTGAGGTGTCGTATGAGCTCTTTTTTACAAATCAAAATTTATCGTTACAAGTTTATTGCCTATGTCATCTTCGTCGTCACTATTGGACTCGCGCTTGGCATTCTGACCTGTGCAATGCTGCTGAATCAGTGGGTTGGTGATGCCCGTATAGAGGCTGCTAATGCTTTCGCTGGTGTAGAGAATGAGCTGCAGTATGATGCCGACCGCATTGAGGCTTACATGCAGCGTATATACTCCAATCATAGTCTGATGGATGATGCTCGCAGCTTTTCAAGCAGCAGTGCTGAAGGCTACTTAACCAGCAGACTGCAAAACAGCCATTTCTCACAGCCGCTGGTATCCTTCCCTGAGGATATTAAGACCTACCTGTACAGCTGGGCGCAGGGTGAAATTACGCAAATTAGTCTGCATACCAACAAGTATGGCAATGTCGTACAATTTAACGATAACGGAATTGCAAGTTTCATGTTCGGTCTGCCAAACACAGATGAAGCTTTCCACGATACCATTCTAAAGGGATTTGTATATCGCAAGAAACTATCGGAGCCAACATTGGGCTCACAGGAATTCGGGGAGCTGCGTTTCTTGGTCAGCAGTGACCAAATCTTTAAATCGATACAAAATTATCGATTTGGCAAGGCTGCTGCAGTCAGTGCTTCCGGCGACATATACCTTATTGGTAATGGGCAGGACCAAGAATTGAAGGAACTAACCCGTCTGGCGGCGGCGAATGAACGCAGTCATGGTTTTGTTTCGAAGGGTCTTTTTAAGCATATATTTTTTGTCACCTTTCCCTCCACCAAGTTCAATTTCAAATTTGTTAGCATCATTGATTTAGCTTCGTTGATTCGTCAGCATGCCCAGATGCTAATCACCATTTTTCTAATCGTATTAATGACCATGATTAGCGTACTACTGCTCATTGTGTATAATATGCGGGATGATGCCCGCTTCCTGCACCGCATTATTCAATCGATTGGTCGCGTGAAAACAGCCAATTTCACACCTAATCGCCCTGCCCGTTATCGTCGAAATGAATACGGCATGATCGCAAGGGAATTAGATGATATGATTCAGCAATTAGAAAAGCATATACGTAACGAATATTTACTTAAGCTAAAGCAGCAAGAAACCGAGATGAAAGCGCTTCAGCATCAAATTAATCCTCATTTTCTTTACAATACGTTAGAGGTTATCCGCTCCACTGCTCTTGTGAACCGGGACAGGGACACGGCTGATGCAATAGCTACTTTGGGGGCGCTCTATCGTGAAATTGTTAAGAAGGAGAATATCATTTCTATTGCAAGCGAGCTGGAATTGCTGCAGAAGTACTTAGAAATTATGGAATTCAAGTATCCAGAGCGTTTTTATTATCAAGTCAATGTAGAGCCGGCGTTACTCTCGATTCCTACCGTGAAATTCTGGATGCAGCCTTTGGCTGAGAATTTTTTCATCCATGGTTTTATTGCTAGTAATGAGTTTAACCTGTATGTAGTTAATGGCTGGGAAGCTGAAGACCATTATGTATTAGAATTCGTGGATAATGGGCGTGGTATTAATGCGGAGCGTTTAAATACCATTCGAAGCACAATGTCGAACCATGATGATACCTCTTCCAATAGTATCGGTTTACGCAACGTATACACACGGCTTAACTTCTTCTATGGGAACAGCTTTTCTATAGAGATTGTGAATAATGATGAAGCTGGAGTCAAGATTTCTGTACGGATTTCAAAAGAGGTGATTGAACATGTACAAGCTGATGATTGTGGATGACGAACCTCAGATTTTGGAGGGGATGAAGCGAATCCTGGACTGGAAACAATACGGATTCGGTCGAATCGAAACTTGTGAATCTACGGAGGAGGCTATATCCAAGGTTGTAGACCTGATGCCGGATGTCGCCATTTTTGATGTCTGCATTGGCAAAAATCTTGGATATGAAGCGATCTGCAAACTCAATGAACTTCAAATCCCGACGAAATATATTATTATGAGCGGCTATAGTGAATTCAAGTATGCCCAAGAAGCCATTCGCTGTGGTGTTAAAGACTATCTGCTCAAGCCTGTAGAACGTACTAAGCTACAGCAAGTTATTGAGAAGATTATTGTTGAAGATCTGGGTGGTACGATAGGCAATATTAGCAGCGAGCATCTGAACAAGGATCCTGTGCTTGGTGTAAGCTATGACAGCTTATCCAAGCTGGTCAATCGCATTCTGCTAATGATCAAGACGGAGTATGCTCAGAATATTACCTTGAAATCGGTGGCAGAGCGCTTCAAGATGAATAGTACCTACCTTGGACAATTATTTCTTAAAGAAACCGAAATGAAATTTTCAGAATACTTAATGGCTTTTCGAATGCTCCTCGCACAAGAACGAATTCAATCGACAGATGAGAAGATTTCTTATATCGCGCTATCCGTTGGCTACAACAATCTCAATTATTTCTATACACACTTTCAAAGCTTTTTCGGGAAATCCCCCTCTGATCTGCGGGGAAAGGGTTAACATCGGACTCAGCAGAAAGGAGGCTCTAGATGCTAAAGCGCTCTAGATACAGAAGTATCTTTATAGCCATCAGTATTATACTGCTGCTCACAGCGTATACGACCGGTTGCTCCCGCCAGCCTAGCAACGACAACAATGATATATACCATGGAAACACTGTAAATCTGATTTATTACACGATTGGAGAGCCTGATAAGGATCTGCAGCTCGTAAATGATAAAATCAATGAAATTATGGCTCGCAAAATTGGCGTTACTATCACCTATATCAAAGTAGGGTGGCAAGAGTACGAAGATCGGCTGAACACGCTTATATCCGCAGATAGCCCTTTCGACATTGCTTTTGCACCCAATTATGCAACCACCGCTATGCGCGGGGCATGGCTGAGACTTGATGATTACCTTACGAGTCTGGGTAAGGAATTGTACGACAGCATTGACCCGACCTTCTGGCAAGGGGTACGAATGAACGATGGAGGCATTTACGGTGTACCGACCAATAAAGAGCTGGCCGTGCGTGACCATTGGATGTATCCTGCATCAATAGTGAAAAAGTACAATATTGATATTACCAATTACAATACGCTGGAATCGCTTGAACCGTTGCTCCGGATGATTCAACAGGAAGAGCCTTCATACATACCTATGGAATTGGATCAAGATTCACACAATTTCTTCGCTCTCTCTGGCTACGAATATATTGTGAACAATAAAGTTCCTTTGATGGTGAAATCACTGGATCCAAATGCCGAGGCCGTGAATATCTTCGAAACAAAGGAAGCACGGCAAATATTAGACACTTTACGTCGTTATTATAAGGAAGGCCTCATTAATAAGGACGCAGCGCTGCGAGAGCCTGGCGGACTTAAGCGTGGAGCTAAAGTGTTCTGGAAGTCGTCAGGCGGCGGTCCACTCTCGGAGACTACTTGGAGTAAGGATCGTGGCTATAAGGTTGTATCCAATCCCGTAACCCCTAGCATCGTCACCACGGAATCGGTCCGTGGAGGAATCATGTCTGTTAATGCCAACACGAAGCATCCCATTGAATGTATTAAGTTTCTGAATCTGCTCAATACCGACCCTGAAATACGAAACTTATTTAATTATGGTATTGAAGGAGTGCATTACACGCTGGATGAGCATGGGCAAGCAGCCCCAATTCCCGGCAAAGACAGCCACGGCGACCCGATCCCGGATGGACCAGCAAGCTATGCAGGAGTTCAATACACACAAGGAAACTGGTTTATCCTGAAAACAATGGGCGGTGATTACCCGGAACCCCTCAATAAATGGGACCAGTTCCGCAAATACAACGCAGAAGTAATCAAGTCCACCGTTCTCGGCTTTACTCCTGATCTATCCAAGCTGACCACCCAAACAGATAACATCGAGATGATTTGGAAGAAATACTATCCAAGCCTCATGACTGGCACCGTCGATGTTGACACGATCCTCCCGAGGTTCAACGAGGAGCTAAAGCAAGCAGGCATCGAAGAGGTACAGAAAGAAATACAGAAGCAGCTGGATGCGTGGCGGGGCGTATAGAGGTAAGTGCTAGTGCAGAAAGAGAAATCAAAATCAGTAGGCAGTTAAAGCAGAAGGCTGCTGCCTATTATAGTAAACGCCAAGCCATAAATCATTGCGGCTTGGCGTTTATTTGGTTAGTTCATTTCCGGTATCGATTCTCGAATGCTCTTAGGAAGATTTTTGACAACCATATCGTAAGAGTGGTCAATCCAAACAAACACATCCGATTCTGGCAAGGAACCATCCATAATAATCGTATTCCAGTGTTTTTTGTTCATATGGTACCCTGGTCGAACATTCTCATGTTGTTCTCTCAAATTTTCTGCTATAACCGGATCACATTTTAGGTTTAAATAAGAATACTCCCCTTTGTTCTCAGAAATGAGCGCGAACATTTTACCCGCAATTTTGATCACCATTGGATCGGGTCCAAAGGGATAATTCTTAGTCGCTCCTTTCTTCTTTAAACAGTATTCAATGATATTATTCATCAATTCAAATCAATACCCTTCTGTACAACCGGAATATATACTAAAAAATGGTCCTCGTTCTCCGTGTCGTAACGATCCCACCGAGGTCCGATTGGATCGAATCCATGTTTATTCAGTATCCGTGAGTACTGCATGCACATAAATTTATCCCTTTTCCTCGCTTCTATTGTAACGAACATTGTTGGATTCAACAATTCGAGACGAGCATTCCAATCAGAGGGCAATTGCAGCTGATCAAATCTCACAGCTTTAGCTGTAAGGTGGTAACCGATCTCTACTTCCAGTGTATTCCCATAAGCGCTTAATAAACGAATATAACTGCCAGGTACTATGTCCATATTGGCTGCTGCCAATCTCTTCATATTCAAAGCAATAGGCTGCTCGAAGGGAAGCTGGGAATATGGGAGAACATGAGAAAACCAGACCATTATGGTCTGATCCTCCCACTTCACCATTTGAACGGTTTTCTGCCCCGGCTTCATTCCAGTCAAATATTGTTTTGCGACTTGTAATGATTTTAGATTTTCTTCAACCTCCTGCCTCCATCGTTCAAGCAGTTTTTCCTGATCCTCCAGAGAGGATCCAAGGAATTGGCGAATATCATTGATCGGTACTGCGGAATGTCGAAAAGATTGAATCAGGCGCGCAATGGGAATTTGATCATCAGAGTAATAGCGATATCCGTTGCCACCACGCATATCTGGTACTAACAGCTTCTTATTCTCATAGTAGCGCAGTGTGGTTGCTGGCAATCCAGTTTGCAAAGCAAATGCCTGAATCGTCATCATCATGCCGCTTTCCTCCTACATATCAATAAATCTCATACGACCATACATTAATTCGATTGCCATCAGGATCATAGAAATGATAGTCATTCAAGTCCTTATCTGGAATATCGATTCCATGAGAGGCCAACCATGAAATTGAAGCTTCAAATTCATGAGGAAAGATATGAAAATACACACGAGACATCGGATTTCCCTTTAGAGATCCAGTAATTGAAAGGTCTTCAATTAACCACACATGCATCGGATAGCTAGGATCAGGCTCTTTCTGTCCATGATCGGAAATAGGCATACGAAGAAGTACAGCTCCTTCATGCTGAACATCGGCCAGCTTCTCGAATCCCAATACCTCTTCGTACCAGTTAATGGATCTGTCTAGATCCGATACTGTAATGATCAGTGCAATAGCCCCAAAGCTAATGAGACGAGAGTCCGGAAAACAAGCTTCTATTGATGGATGCTCAAGAGCTGTAATCCGAGCACCTTCATAAGCTGTAATATCTACATATTTTTTGCCATCAGGTAGAAGAGCAGGCTCTGAAACCTTAATTCCCTTCTTTGCGCAATACTCCGTCAAAGCCTCTAAATCCTCCGAACTGAAGCATAGGCGCAAATGGCCTTCGTTTAAGTCCCCTGCCTTATAATGTATAAAGTCATCATGAAACGATTTCAAATTTGCCTGTCCAAAGCGCGGAAGTGGGAAGAAAGCCATCTTTCCAGCTGGTACCATTTCCTGCCCTGCACAACGCCAACCCATATGCTCGCTATACCACTCTACTGCTTCCTCGAAGCCATCCCAGGATGCCATAATAAAGCCGCCATCAAATCCAAAATTCGGTCTTTTCATGGATACATTCTCCTTTTATTTCCTTATTACTCTCATCTTAAAGGTTCTAGCTGGTAGAATGTCAATCATCTTTTTCGAGTAAAATGTCATTTCATTGCATGTATCGATAGCCACTGAGGAAGAGCAGCTAAGGGGTTGATTTTCCAATTACACAAACGTTCAAGCTCTTGTTTGGATAATTGCTCACTTTCTTCTTTGGATTCATCTATCCAAAATGAACCATCCTCCGCGTACATCTCTTCCATATGCGAAACGCTTAAACCTGATGAAATCATAGCATTCATTATATCCTGAATCCGCCATTTGAAAGTGGGTACTTCTCCGAATGGTCCTGTTGAGTCATAAGGTTGTACGACGTTTATTTGTTCTGAAGCTTCAATGCCGAACGGCCGCAAAAAAGGGTGAATATCAAACATGATATAAGAGCCATTGTCTTTCAGGATTCTACTCATATTCGTATACATAGCATTCAAATCATTGATCCATACATGAACGCCATTGGAGGTATACACAAAATCGTATTCACCGCTCTTTATTTGGCTTAATTTCATCGTATCATCGCATATGAATTCAATATCCCAACCCTGTTTAGAAGCTATAACGGCACTGTTTTCCAACTGTTTCTCCGAAAAATCACATGATGTTACTTTAGCCCCCATCAAATGAAAGGCGAACACAGCATGATTGTCTCCACTTGAAGGAACACAAACTCTTTTGCCTTGTAGATTAGGCATGGCTTTCGTAATCATGGAATAGGTCATAGGATGAAATGCTGATTGTGGGGCTGCAATTATTTTTGAAATAGCTTCTTCCGTTCTATACTTTGGATACCATGTATCGGACCATTGATTCCAACTGTTTTTGATTACATTCGTATTATTATCCACCATTAACAAGTTCCCTCCTTTATTCATCTTCTAAAGTTCAAACACTCCTCTACTAAACACGATCCAAGAAATGTACAATATCATTGTAAAAAGATAGCTTATCTACACCTTTTAAACCATGACCTGAATGTGGATATTCCTTTATTGATAATTTCACACACATGTTTTGATAACGGTTAAGATCGCTGTCTGAGACTAACGAATCTTCAAGTTTGCCTCTAGCCAATAAAACATCCATTGGTAACAAGCTCTCAAGATTAATTTGGGTAGATTCTCTTTGAATGCCCATAACTGCTGCAGGTCGAATGAGATGAGCTCGGTTATCCGGAATTAAATAGTTATTTATGTAGTCGTCAGGCCAATCCTTAGGCATGGCTCGATGTTCTGGGGGATAATCACCTAATATTAATGATTTTATCTTTTCCTTGTATTTCAGTGCATAACCTAATGCGTATGCGACTCCACGTGAATAACCAAATAAATGAAAGGACTCAATTCCAGAATCCCTCACAACCGACTCAATATCTGATACATGTTCCTCCAGGTTATACCCACTTTCGGGGGTATCACTACCGCCTCGGCCTCGGAATGATAAAAGGATGCATCTTCTTGGGAAAACGGCTTCCAGCAAGTCCAAATATTCTTCTGCTGTTTCGGATAGTCCCGGACAGACTATTAATGGAGTCAGCTTTTCATCTGATTTCTCAAGTGAATCGTAATAGTGAATCCGTACATCTTTATTATTAACGTATTTGGATGCATACATCTGACCTCAGTCCTCCATCTGGTTATTACTTTTTTCATATATTTCCTTTATACCACATATTGTTATATCTTGAGTTCGATCGTATAAAAAAAAGGCCGCCGATACACATCAGCAGCCTCGCCATTTATTTAATTAACCTAGATATTCTCCTGTTTTAATGCATCTATAATGTTTTCCTTTTTTACTTTTGCGCTGGAGTATAGCATAGCTGAGCCGACAATGATAAATACGGCAGCCATGACATATAGAATGTTTACCCAAGGAAACTCGAACGAATATCTAAAGCTGTTCATCAAGGATTTATGAATGAAATACATCGCGATCATGCTGACTGGAAGTCCGTAAAGCAAAGACTTTATTCCGTAAAATATACTTTCATAGTTAATCATTTTATTAAAACCATTAGGCGTCATTCCGACAGATTTCAGCATTGCAAATTCACGTTTCCGCAGAGAGATACTCGTTGAGATCGTATTGAATATGTTTGCTACCGAGATCGCCGTAATTAACAAAATAAAACCATAAGTAAAGACGGACATCAGCATGATCATCTGTTCTTCTTGCTTTCTATTTTTATAAACATTATGAACATAAATACTGCGTTCTTTCATTTCCTCAATTTGCTGTTGTGTTGCTAATGGATCCTTGCTTTTCAAAAAAAGATTTGTGCGAATTTCACCATAAGCCTTTTTTTCAAGCAGTTTGTCCATCACTTGTTCGGATACTACAATATCTAAGACACCTAATCCGTTTGGACGAACACCCATAGGAATTTTGTCTGTTAATGCCGCAACTTCTATTGTACTTAGAGGTATTTCTTTTTCTGTATCTCTATCCACAGCGTAAAAATCGAAGCTTTGGCCAATCTTCGCATGAATAACTTTTGTTTCCACATATTTTTTTATTTGCTTATCCTGATACGAAATCGTATCGATTACAATAGCAGCCAAATGATCAGGGTCCATCAGCTTTTTGTAGTCCATCCCAACCTCTTTCGCATAGGCTTGCAGGCTTTCCTCGTTTAATGAATGTATCAAAATAAAGTATGAAAATTTTCCGTCCTTAAGCATATTGTTATTCAGCTTTGCACTATCTCTTAATTCGTCAGCAATAAATGCCTCGTCAATCCAGGAGTACGCAGACGCTTCCTTCATCATACTGAATTCCGTTACGTCCTTCAGAGCAGTAATCGATTGGATCAGTTGTTCATCTATTCCACTAATCCTATTCTGACTGCTAAATGAAACCTGCATATCATAATTGACACCCTCCTGTGAAATCATTAATGATCTCTTCAAGCTGTCAGTGAAATAGGATACGGTTAGAAACAGAACGATGCTAATGACGAGCGAGAATACCGTTGCTTGGTATCTGCGTTTGTTTCTTTTTAAATTTTTTAAACCGATTTCTGCTTCAATTCCGAATAGCTTGCGAACGAGCTTCGATGTTTTCACTGCTTTTCCGGTAAGCTTAATATCTGTCGTCTGCCTAATCGCATCGATAGCCGAAATTTTAGATGCTTTTCGTGCTGGAAGATAGGTTGAGATGAAGATCGTCAGCATCGAAACAACGCAGGCAATCAGAATCGATAATGGTGTGACCGATACCGTCAGCTTTTCCGTTACACCTAGTGCCCCTTGAATCGCTGAGTTAATGAACCAGAAAGTAATGCCAATTCCGATCAGACCGCAAATGATGCCAAGAGGAATACTGATCAAACCAATAATCATTCCCTCAAAAAATACCGAGTTTTTCTTCTGGCGGTTCGTAGCCCCTACGCTTGAGAGCATCCCTAGGTGGCGTGAGCGTTCCGAGACTGAAATGGCGAAAGCGTTATAAATTAGGGATACAGATCCAACTATAATAATCGCCATAATAATCGCTGATAAGGAATACAGCGTGCTGCGTAAGCCGTCGTTGCTCGTCACACCGTAATAACGCAATAAACTATTATTATATTTAATGGATTCGATGCTATTTTCCTCTGCCAGATTTTTCGCATGGGCGTATAAAGAGCTTTTCACTTTTTTTAATATAACGGACGCATTGAGCGTATCGTCTGCTCCGATTAAGCTTTCATCGATATAGGAGATAATCGTATACCCGGGCGCCCATGTTGGTTCCCATTCTGGGCGTTTTATAATGCCTACAATTTTGTAGGTTGCAGTTGTTTCTATTTGAAGGGTTTCAGCTTCCTCGTTACCCGTAAAATATGGGTCCTGCTGTAGCAGAATATGCTCCTCTTCTTTCGAAATACGCTTCCCGACATTAAGGGTCAGACTATCGCCGATTGCATATTCCACTTTGGCATTGGAGGCAATTTCCTCCGAAATAACGATTTCATCCGCTGCTTGCGGCAGTCGACCCTTGCTTAATTTAATGGGAAACTGCTCGAAACCTTCGGCATTATACTCTTCGATAAACAAATACGGTTTATTATCATTTTGACTGCCTTTCAAAGGCGCATAGCCAAGATCCTTTGAAATGACAACGGTCTTTGTCGCTTCATCCTTCTTAACCGCTGCAAGCTGATCTTTATTCACATTCTCATAAAGAACATGCCATTCTCCCTCATCCGCGATCGTTTGTCTTTGCATTAATTCCATGAAAGAGATCGCGATAGTCGCAACGGCCGTTATCATCGCTACTGAAATAACGACTCCGATGATCGTAACCAGCGTTCGTCTTTTGTTTTGCTTTAATTGTCTTAACGTAAGCTTGTTGACAATATTCATGGACGAACCACCTCGTCCTTAGCTATCCTTCCATCTTCAATCGCAATAATTCGGTCTGCTTGCAGCGCAATCCGTTCGTCATGAGTAATAACGATCAAGGTCTGTTTATAAGCTTTATTAAACATTTTCAGCAGATCGATAATTTCACCGCTGTTCTTGCTGTCGAGATTTCCAGTAGGCTCATCCGCCAGCATTATAGCCGGATTGCTAATCAGCGCTCTACCGATAGAAACTCGCTGCTGTTGTCCGCCTGACAGCTGATTGGGCAGATGGTTTAAACGGGTTTGCAGATTTAACGTTTTCACGATTTCATCCATTTGCTTCTGGTTCACCTTGTGCTCATCCAGCAGCATGGGCAGCGTAATATTCTCTTCAACCGTTAATACCGGAATCAGATTGTAGAACTGATAGATCAAGCCAATTTGTCTGCGTCTAAAGATCGCCAGCTGTGTTTCATTTAATTGATAAATATCCGTGTTATCAACGATAACTTTGCCGCTTGTCGGTCGGTCCACACCGCCTAGCATATGCAGCAGCGTAGATTTACCAGAGCCAGACGGACCGATAATGGCAACAAACTCACCCTTTTTTACCGAAAAAGAAATATCATCCAGCGCTTTTACGGCCATTTCACCTTTTCCATACATTTTAGACAGATGCTCTATCTTCAAAATTTCCATATTCATAACCTCCATTAGTTGCTCTGATAGGGCTAGTATATCTGTCTAAAATGACTTTCAAGTGACTTTAAAGTGACATTCTAGTCACTTTGCTTAAATGGTCCCCTTGTAAAATTTGATTCGAAACTGTGTGCCCTTTTCTCGCTCGCTCCTAACCTCGATATGTCCGTTTTGGCTTGTAATAATGCTGTGTGCCATAGCAAGGCCAATGCCAATGCTGCCTTCACTTGCATTTTTCCCCTTATAGAACCGTTTAAATATATACGGAATATCTTCCTTCGCAATTCCTTTACCATTATCAGCAATGACAATTTCCGTAAACAATGCGTTTTCTTCAAAAGTAACGGTAATTTCTCCGCCTTCTCTCGTGTGCTCTACACTATTTTTCAAAATATTAATCAATGCTTCCGTTGTCCAATTTAAATCGCCAATAAAAGAGACCGTATCTTCTCCCTCTATTGAAATGGATTGCTCTTTAATGTCCATTGGAATGAGAACAGGCTCCAACGCTTTTTGAATGAGCCTTTTCACTTCTATACGGTCTTTTTTGAAAGGGACCGTTCCTGCATCAATCTTCGAAAGCTTGAGTAATGAAGATACAAGCCATTCAATCCGTTCAAGTTGGATACGAATATTATGTGTGAATTCAATTCTTTTCGCTGCTGGCAGCTCAGCGTCACTTAGCAAATCTGACATCACCATCATGGAGGTAAGCGGGGTTTTCAGCTGATGAGAAATATCGGATATCGCATCTGTAAGCTGAATTTTATCTTGCTGCAGAAGAGAACTGTGCTCGGACAGCATAAGCGTGACCTTGTAAATATCGTTCTTCAGAATACTAAGCTCGCCTTCCTGATTGTCACGGACATCAAGAGAATAATTACCGCTATTAATTTGACGCAAATAGCCGGAAAGCTTCGCGATTTCGCGATATCTCCAGCTCGTGAATAATAAGCTGCAAGCAATCAGCAGCACTGCTGTAATGATAACGAAGACCAAGGTTATGCTCGAGAAGAAAGAAGCCGCAATGGCTGCCACAACACTGATCGTACACATCACTACTAATAGAATCTGAATCTCTCTATTGCGCAGCATGCTAATCACCAACCTTATAGCCGAGCCCTCGTACCGTTTTGATAATGGTTGGGGTTTGCGGATGATCTTCTAACTTTTCGCGCAGCCTTTTTATGTAAACGGTTAATGTATTATCATTCACGAAATCGCCAGCTACATCCCAAATCCGCTCTAACAGCTGACTTCTTGAAAGTACTTGTCCAATGTGATTGGCGAAAATGAGCAATAAGCGATACTCTAAAGCTGTCAACGTAATTTCATCGCCAAGCTTATAAACCTTACCCTCCAGCGTGTTAATCCGGACATTCTCAATATCGATTATCGTTTTGGTCTGAGACTGACTCTGATATCTACGCAAAACTGATTTAATTCGCGACAAAAGCTCACGAATACGAAAGGGCTTCGTAATATAATCGTCTGCTCCCATGTCCAGCCCCATCACAACGTTAACCTCATCATCAATCGCCGTGAGGAATATGACGGGAACATCACTTTGTCCTTTAACGATTTGGCATAATTCATAGCCGCTCCCATCCGGCAGCGATAAATCGAACAAGCATAAAGCAATTTGGTTCAACTCTTCTGCCAATACCTTCTTCGCAGAAGCAGCATCATGGCAAAGGACGGTTGTATAATGATCCTGCTGCAGTGAATATTCAAGTCCAGATGCTATCGTTTTATCATCTTCCACAAGCAATATTTTCATATGTTCATCATCCTAACTTCGTTTTACTTTCGATGAAACGGTCTAGGTATTTTTAAAAAACAAGTCAACTTATTACATCATATATCCAGTAGTGTTGCAAAAAACACAACCAATCCTCATCCATATCGGAAGGCTTGTTTCTGCTGCTTGAATCAAAATAGTCCCCGCCTTATCAGACAGGGACTGGCGTTATACGAAATTATTGCATTCATAGTTTCGATTGTTACGGCACTCTTACTTATCTCCCATCCCAACCGTTAGCCTTCAAGCACCGATCCATACGATCAAGCGCTTCTGTCAGCTTGGATACAGAGGTAGCGTATGAGCAGCGAATAAAGCCTTCCCCTCCCAAACCGAACACATGCCCCGGAACCGTTGCGACGTTCGCATCAGCTAACAGCTTCTGTGCGAAGGCATCCGAGCTTAATCCTGTATGTGCAATCGACGGGAAAGCGTAGAAGGCACCCTTCGGCTCATGACAAGGCAATCCGATTTCTTGCAATCCGCGTACGAACATCCGTCTGCGTTGACCATAGGATTCGATCATCATATGCATGTCTTCCATGCCATTTCTAAGTGACTCAATCGCCGCGATCTGTCCCATGATCGGTGCGCACATCACTGTATACTGATGAATTTTCAGCATCGCCGCAATAAGCTCAGGGTGACCGCATGCGTAGCCAATCCTCCAGCCTGTCATAGCAAAAGCTTTGGAAAACCCGCTAATCAGCAATGTCCGATCCTTCATGCCCGGTAATGCAGCGAAGCTTACATGCTTCTGGTCATAGGTTAGCTCCGCATATATTTCATCCGAAATGACAATCAGATTATGCTCCTCTACAATCCGTGTAATCGGCAGCCAATCCTCTTCATTCATAATTCCACCTGTCGGGTTGGTTGGATAATTGATGATGAGCACCTTTGAGCGAGGCGTAATTTGAGCGCTCAAAGCCTCGGCTGTTAATTTGAACTGATCCTTTGCATACGTTTCAACCTCTATCACTTTTCCGCCACTCAACTGCGCGATCGGTGAATAGGCAATATAGCTAGGCACAGGCACTATGATTTCATCGCCTTCTGAAATAATAGCCCGCAGAGCCAGATCGATGGCTTCGCTTCCCCCAACTGTAACGATAACCTCATTGGAAGGCTCGTATCTCACTTGAAATCCGTTATATAAATAGCTTGCGATTTCTTCTCTAAGCTCAAGTAGACCAGCGTTTGGCGTATAGGTTGTTTTGCCAAGCTCCAGCGCACGCACGCATGCGGCCCTAACACGCTCCGGCGTTACGAAATCCGGCTCTCCTACACCGAGTGAAATAATTTCTTTGTTTCCTTCTGCCAGACTAAAATACTTCCGAATGCCCGAAGGCGGTATTTGCTGCACAATCGGCGATATTAGCTCATTCATTGACCATGTTTTCATGTGATGGCCTCCTACATTTATTTGTGGGACAAAATGCTTCGCAAACAATCTGAAAACAAAAAAAAGAGACCCATCCCTGTAAAGGGACGAGTCTCCACCCGTGTTACCACCCTAGTTCCACGCTTAAAGCGTGACACTCCGCTCATGTATCCATCAACACATGTTCCTGTTAACGCTGGAAATGCGGCAGAGCTTACTCATGTTCAGCCTGCTTCTCGGAGATGGCTTTCCATTAACGCCTGAACGTTGGTTTTCAGCTGCCCCAACTCTCTGTTTGATCAGTCGTTTAACGTACTCTTTCTCGTCATCGAATGTAAAGCTATTTAAGTTTGATTCGTTCAATATCGGATGAATCAGCATCATTTTTATAATTTCACCCATGATAACACCAAAAACAGGGAAGCACAATACCCATTTTTTTGCTCATTAGAATTCAGACGTTGATAGGATGAAACTATAAACAATATTTGTTTTATATATTTCCTTTATTAGGAGTGAAACTGTATTATACAAATAAAGTAAGCTTTTCATTGGAACCGTCCATTACTATTATCGGTGTCGAGGAGGAATAACGATGAGTGAAATAATGAAAAAACAATTCGATGCGGTTGCCAGGGATTATGACCGTCAACGCCGCCAACTGATCCCATGCTTCGATGATTTTTATGGCCTAGCAGCCGATTGGGTGAACTGTGCGAATGATACGCCGAGAATTTTGGACTTAGGGGCAGGTACCGGACTTTTCTCTTCGTTTATCCGCAGCAAGTATCCCAAGGCTTCGCTTACTTTAATCGATTTAAGCGAAGAAATGCTGAAGGAAGCACGCAGCCGTTTTTCAGATGACTCAGCAGTGAGCTATATCACCGCAGACTATACACGCTATCCTTACACCGAGAAATATGATGCGATTATCTCATCCTTATCGATTCACCACTTAACTCATCATGCCAAAAAAGCATTATTCCGCTTAATTCATGAGCTGCTTGTCGATGGAGGCATATTCGTAAACGCTGATCAAGCAGCAGGCTCAACAGCCTTTTTAGATTCTTATTACATGGAGCAATGGGAGAATGCCATTCGGGAAACCAGCCTATCAACGGAAGCTATAGAAGCTTCAATTGAACGAAGAAAGCTCGATATAAATGCTACCGTACAGGAGCAGCTGGACTGGCTCCAGGAAGCTGGCTTTACTCATACCGACTGCGTATATAAACACTACAGCTTTGCGGTTTTTGCCTCAATTAAGAACTGATCGAAAATAATAATGGTATGCTTGAACATATTCCGGAAGGGTAATGCAAGTATTGGATTACGATTGATTAGGTTAAAATCGAATAATTCCGTTTTTATTTGTGTGAATATATGCAAAAAAGCAGCTGGTCAGAATAGCCAAATTCCGGTTCAGCTGCTTTTTCCTGTTACGCTAACTTAGCCGTTGCTTTCTGGCTCCGTGACCACAGCGTCCTTATGTGCATCTATGAAGCTGCGAGCATCGTATAATATAGCAGCTGCTTCCTCACGGGTAAGAACATGCGAGGGATCAAAGCTGCCTTCCTCATCCAAAGTGACGAATTTGTACAGAAGTGCACGCTGAATGGTTCCTTGATATGCTGTATCGATATCCTTCTCGTCCGTAATATTAATGAACATTTTGATTAAAGGGTATTGACCGGTAGACTCCACTGCTTGAACAAGGTAATGAACAAACTGTTCTTTGGTTAACGGCGCACGCGGGTCGATATCGGCAGGTATATCTACACCATTGAAATGTGCAATTACGAAATCCTCTGCGTACCAAGCATCATTTTTCACCTTCGTAAAATAGCCATCCGCCGTAGGCGCTTTATTAAAATCAATAGCTGCGAGGCTGATTTGCGTCGTTCTCACGATTAAGGAAATGCCTTGTGCAGCAGTTAGCTGCTCTTCTGGACTAAATTCCGTATCGCTCACCCCTTTAATAATTCCTTGCTGCTGCAAGGCTTCAATTTTCGCCTTATTGCTCACATTTCCAATATCCGTAAAAGGAGCAGCCGCGAAGGCTTGGGTCGCAAAAGATGTGGATAGCATTACAGCGACCGCTGCAATAGCTGTTGTACAACGTTTTCTCATGATCGTTCGCCCTTTCCTAATCGATTTGGTTGTTACTTATTCCGAACGAGTAAGAACTAGAAAAGGTTGCAGCGGCTGAACAGAGAACCCGTAGTCGATACTCCTCTTACCTACTAATTAATTACACTAATTATTACCAAAACTAATTATTTTGAGATATAATAAATGGAAAAATGAATATGAATTGAATGGCGGTGCTGCTCTTATGGAAACAAGGCCAGTCTTAGTTATTCCCAAATCTAGTACCGAAAAATGGCTTGACTATCTATCGCTTGTTATTTTGCTCTATTCCATCATTTATTTAATATTGAAATGGTCCAATCTACCGCAAACAATCCCTATTCATTTCAATGTGAGCGGTGAAGCCGACGGCTGGGGAAGCAAAACAACATTAATTATTTTACCTTTATTCACGCTTGCCACTTATACAGGTTTAAACTTATTACGAAAAATAAAGCCTGATAACTTTAATTACCCGGTTACCATAACGAAACAAAATGCACCCTTCATTTATAAAACGACTTTTATTATGCTCAGCTGGGTGAAGCTTGAGCTTGTTGCGATGCTAGGCTATGTACATTGGAGCTTTATTCAAAACGCTGCGGGCCTCTCATCTGGACTTGGCATCTGGCTGCTGCCTGTCACCTTAATTATTTTCTTTAGCACAATAGTGCATTTTATATTAAAAATAAAGAAATACGCACGAAGCGTCTAATAGCTAGGTTTACTCTCCTTGTATAAAGGAATTCTAATCATAACAGTCGTTCCCGCTCCATAGCAGCTGCCGATGGTCACGCCATACTTTGCGCTGAAATGGAGCTTAATCCGTTCATCCACATTCCGTATACCGTAGCCGATCCCCGTGCCGCCAGGCGCCCAGATTTGTTTAATCGTTTCCGATTTCATCCCGATTCCATCATCAATGATTTTGAAGACAATAGACTCGCCATCCACATATGCCCTCAATGTAATCACGATATGGGCCTGGAAAAAAGCATGTCCTAGTATATTTTCGATAAAGGGCTGCAGGATGAGCTTTACAGTATCATAGCCATATACATCTGTTTCTATATCATAGAGAACATCGATTCGACTGCCATACTTTATTTTCTGAATAGCGATATAGGCCTTAACCTGCTCAATCTCCAGCTGCACCGGAATAATAACCTTGCCGCGATTTAACGTTAATCGATAAAACTTCGCCAGCCCCGCTACCATTTCATCCAGCTTATCGATCTCCCCCAGCTTGCCCAGCTTGCTAATTGACGATAGTGTGTTGTACAAAAAATGCGGGTTAATTTGCGCTTGCAGAGCATCGAGCTCCGCTTCCTTCTTCTCGACATTGACGAGATACACTTTATGAATAAGCGTATTAATATGATTGCCCATCTCGTTGAATGCTTCTGCAATTTGATAGAATTCATCATTCCCGCTATATTGGATTCGTTTATCGAATCGGCCATCCCGATATGCGTTTAACGAATGAATAATCTTAGTAATTCGAATAGAAAAAAACCTTGAAACAAACCAACTGATAAAGGCTAGAACGAAGAAGCTCCCAATGCACACCAGTATCGTTAAGTTTTTCACTTTACCAGCTTCCTTCTGAAGCTGCTTGTCTGGCACCATAGCCACTATAGTCCAATTCACGCTTGGCAGAGGCAGCTTGACGATCAAATGCTTTTCAGTCCATTTGTCAGACCATGACTCAAGCTTCGCAAATGTTCTGCTTCCAGAAGAAGCATATACGATGCGTTCATTCTCATCCAGAACAACAACACTGCTGCTCTCTCCAAGCTTCTCGTAATCCACGCTTCTGAGCATATCCTTAATTCTAGAAACAACTCTCATGAATCCAATATGCTGCAGCTTATTATAGTCATAAAAGTGTCTAAGCAACGAAATATTCCCAAACTTCTCATCTTCTTCGATTTGACGCCAATACACACTACTGTCAATTCCATTGCTGCCTGCCTTGGGAAGATTCGTATACCACGGTTCAGACAAAATCCGTTTCATATGAAACAGCTCATACGTCTCCATTCGAACTAGTGGATCCGTGCCTGCTTTATGCAAAGCATACATCTCTGGAAATTGCTCGTTCTGCACATAGAAGCGAAGCAGCGCCCGATTTGGCGTTAAGTTAACTGCGTTCTGCAGCTTCGGCTCGATTGATTTAATCGTCGTTTCATAAACAACCCAGCCATTCTCTCGCAATCTCAAACTCTCCTGCATCGAATAATCCCAATAGAGCTGATCCGTCATGCGAATGAGCTGGTTCACTTGATACATAATATTTTCCCTTGTCTGCTGAAGCGTTCCCTCGATGGAGGAGCTTGCTTGCACTCTTATTGATTGCACAGAAGTCGTGTATGCATAGTAACCGATAATAATAACTGGAATAAGCACGATAAGAAGATAGGAAATCATCAATTTATAGCCAAAAGGAAGCATTCTTTTCCTCTTCATCATTACCCTGCCCCACTTCCTTCGCTTAGCTTCTCTTTCTATAATCCCCCGGCGTCATGCCCGTGTTATCCTTAAACAGCTTGCTGAAATGGGCCAAGCTTCCGCAGCCTATGCGATCTGCGACCTCATATACCTTTAAGCTGGTATCCTTAAGCAAATTTTTAGCTATATCCATACGCTTGCGAGTAATATAGTCGCTGAAATTCTCATCTGTCTCTTCCTTGAAAAGATAGCCGAGATAATTGGGCGAGAACGAGAAGGCGTTCGCTACTTCTTTTAACGTAATATTTTTGTGCAGTCTCTCTACGATATAACTTTCAATCTCACGAATCAGCTTGATGTTTTTACGCAGTTTCTTGTTATGGAAAAGCTCCGAAATTTCAAAAATGATTTTACGAAGCCAAGAATGAATATCGTCTATCGTTTCAAACTTAAACAGCATTTCGATCACATGACGATCCCGCCGCAATATGCTGAACAAATTTTCGTTCAACGCTGTCAAATATACATCCAGCTTGGAGATGATATACAAAGAGTAGTTGTGAATAGCCGCCTGGCTGTCTATATTTTTCACATGCAGGAACAGTTCCTCCATGCAATCCACAATTTGTACCAGCTCATAGTTGGACATGGCAGCAAATAAGGTATCAACTGTGCTGTCAATATTGAATGCATTCTCATGCACCGATTCCCGTGCGGGCGAGAAGCAGATGATCTTGCCCTTCCCTTGGAACATCTTCGCAGACAACGCCTTGCAGGCTTGATTATAGGAGAGTTGGAGCTGATCAAGTTTGCCGACATATCCACCTAGCCCAATGGTTAAGGTAAGAGGATAACTCTCACCGATACATGTGATCATATCTTCAAGCAGCTTCAATTCGTCTTGATCATCCAATACGATAGCTAGCCGCTGTGGATATAGCTTGCAATATTTATTGATTCCAGCTTCATGGCATTTTTGGAACAAGGTATTAAAGATTTTCTCAGACAAGCACTTGCGCTCTTCCTCAGAATAAGAAGCTATTCGCCAGTTCATATCATCTACCTCTGCAACCGCGACGCATAAACTGCCAGTGTAGCGGCCCAGCCCAAACTGCTCGATTAAGGCGAGGACAGTCCCCTGATCGCCTGCGCCTTCCAGACAGCGGCCCAGCAATTCGTTCTTTAAATAAACCATCGACTGCTGAAGCGATTGCTCTAGTTGAAATTGTCCCTGCTCCTGCTTTAATGAATCCCGAACGCCAGATAAGGCAGCTGTCAGCTCATTATCGTGATCAGGCTTCAGCACATAGCCGCTGGCATTCATCGAAATCGCTTGTTTGGCATATTGAAAATCCTCATAGCCGCTAACAAAAACAATTTTTAAGTCAGGGCTAAAGCGCAGCGCCTTGCTCGCCAGCTCTAATCCTGACATAATAGGCATCTTTATATCGGAGACAAGCACATCCACTTTATGGTTCTGTAAATAATCAAGCGCCGTAAAGGCGTCATTGCAGGCCGATGCGACCTCCATATCAAGCTCGCCCCAAGGTATAAGCTTCTGTATTCCAATCAATTCCAGCTCTTCGTCATCAACAAGTAATACCTTATACAAGAACATCAGCCTCCCATCATTAGTAAAGCCGAAAGAAGAGGACATACGCTAGGCGTACATCCTCTTTCCATTTTCGATTAATGTTATGAAGCATTATTTCCCATTAATTAGAGCCAGGTTTTCTTGCCATTTCGTTGTTTTGTATGCCAACAGCTTCTCGAAGCCGAGTTTATTTGTTTCTGACTTTGCTTTTTCAATTAGGCTAAGCACCTCGTCATCGCTTTTTGCAAACAACATTTTCCCGAAATATTCAGCATGAATATCACCCACCTGTTGGCTGATGATGCCTTCTTCGGAATCCGGTGCCGGATCAATGTTGTTGAATTGTGTATTGTTATAAGACGTTCTCCAAGCTACCGCAACTTGAGCTGCAGCTCCCCAGTTACGTTGGTCTTCAGGCAGCGCTTGTTCAATTTTCGTTTTGCTCGTATCTACGAAAGTCGCATTGCCAGCCCATACATAGGCCTCAAGCTTGTCTTTATCCTTCTGCTCTTGTGATGTCGAGAACCATTTGTCGTTTGGAATAGGAGCTCCATCCGAATCATAATCATCCCAATACAAGCCCTTCGGACCAAAGAACATAATTCGTGTTCCTTCTTCGCCCGTCAACCAATCCAGATAAGCGAATATAGCTTCTGGGTTTTTGGCATTCGTTGTAATTACGTTGACATTCCATCCAAGTGAGTTATAGCCATTCGGATATACCTTGTCTTTGTCTACGCCTGGCTTAACGATCGGCCAGATCATCTCATATCCCGCAGTTGGATCACTAGCCTTCCACGTATTGAGGCCTTCTCTGCCTAGGTTCGTCGCATTGCCACCGACAAATACAGCAATTCTGCCCGTTGCCAGCTTCTCTTTAACCTGATCTTCTTTCTGTGTCATAGCATCCTGTGTAATGAGTCCTTCTCTGAACATCTTGCTTGCAAACAGCATATTTTCTTTCCAAGCTTCATTATCATATATAGTAACGAATTTATTATCTTTTGGATACGCTTTCATGTAGCTGTATACACTTGGAGAATCCTCGGCAAAGCCAGGGAACATAACTTCCACGCCTTGCGCCCCGCGGCCAACCTCTAATGGAATGATGTCAGAATGAGCCGCTTTCACTTGTTTCAAGTAAGCATAGAGGTCATCTGTTGTTTCCAGCTTAGGCGATCCCAATTCCTTATAAATTTTCGTGTTGATAAACCAGCCGTCATTGCCTGTTGGCGCGGCCGTATACCAGTTAGGAAATTGATAGATCTTGCCATCGCTTGAACGAAGCATGTTCAGTGTTTCTTCACCGGCCCACTTTCTCAGGTTCGGATATTTTTCAATATAATCATCGAGCGGAACGAGAGCGCCAGCTTGTCTCAGACGTTCAACATCAGGACCGCGATCCATCATAATCGCATCAGGAAGCTCATTGGAAGCGATCATCGTGCTAAGCTTTTGGGCTGCGGCTCCACCGGATTGAATCGGCTCCACAGTAATTTTGAGATTATCTTGTACCCATTTGCTGTTTGGACTTGCGCCCCATGGCTCCGTTGTCCACCAATCATAGTTCACATAATAAGAAAAGGTAGTAGGTTTTTCACCTAGCACAAAACCGCCGCTTTCTGCCTTTTTGTTATCAGCGCCAGTGCCTTGGCTTGCTGCTGGTTTATTATTTTTATCTGCACAACCAGCGAGCACCATGCTGCTAACAAGAGCGACCGATAACAGCCCCGTAAATAGCTTCTTTCCTTTCATTTCAAAGCGCCTCCCATATTTGTATGATCTAATCTATACTCATCCTTCGCGCATAGCGTCTAGGTTGAATAACGCAGCTACTCTTTCAAAGAGCCCACTAGCACACCTTTTACGAAAAACCGTTGAACGAAAGGATAGACAGCAATAATGGGAAGGGTTGCAACCATCATCGTAGCCATTGTTAACGACTTGGTCGTTACGCTTTGCATGCGGCTCATCGCATCCGCAGCAGCTCCATTGCCTTTGAGAGCTATCGTTAGCTGCTCGCTCATAATGTTGGAATTCAGTATTTGCTGCAGCATCGTTTGAATAGGGAACAATTCCGTTTTGTTAATGAAGATCGTTGCTGTGAACCAATCATTCCAATGATATACCGCTGTGAACAAAGAAAGAGTTGCCAGAACAGGTCCAGACAACGGAAGTACGATTCGGAAGAAAATGCCGAATGTACTGCAGCCGTCAATCTTGGCTGATTCTTCTAAGCCAACCGGCAAGCCCATGAAGAATGTCCGGAAAATAATCATATTCCACACGCTAACGGCTGTCGGTATGACCATAACCCAGAACGAGTTCATTAATCCCAGTTCACGGTTGACCAAGTAGAATGGAATGAGGCCGCCGCTGAAATACATCGTAATGATGGCAAAAATCATATAATATTTTTTGCCGATTACGCCTTTGACAGACAAGCCATAAGCGAATATCGCCGTAAGGAATATCGATATCGCTGTACCTGCAAGCGTACGCATAACAGATATATAGAAGGCATGAAGGATGCGATTGTCTTGAAACACGATTTTATAATTATCAAGTGTGAACTGCCTGGGCCAGATCGTCACGCCACCACGGGATGTATCCATTCCGACATTAAATGAAATAACGGCTGAGTTCCAGAAGGGATACAAGGTTACCATTCCTAGAATGATGAGCAAAATGTAAATGATGATGTGCAAGGTTTTGTCGCTGCTGCTTAGCTTCATGAAGGTTCACCACATTTCTGAATAATAAGGTTGGAGGCTACCATAAGCTCGAACCCGCTCTTCTTGCCAGATAGTTGGCCATCGTCAGCAAGCCTACGCTTATAATTGCTTTGAATAATCCAACGGCTGCGGCATAGGAGAAGCGATTATTGATGATGCCCACTCGGTAAGCGTACGTATCGATGACATCCGCTACGTCGCGAAGCATCGGACTTGAGCCTAGTAGGAGCAAATCATCGAAGCCCGCATTCAATAGTCCGCCAATATTCAGAATCAAAAAAATGAGGATGACCGGTGTAATGGAAGGCAGTGTAATGAGAAATATTTGTTTGAATTTGTTCGCACCGTCAATGGAGGCTGCTTCGTACATGCTTTGATCCACCCCTGCAATTGCAGCTAAATACACAATGGTGGCAAAGCCTATTTCCTTCCACAGGTTCGTCGTAACAATAATTCCCCAGAAATACTCGGGCGTGGACAGGAAATTAATCGGCTTATCGGTCAACCCCAGCGATTGCAGCAAAATGTTCAAGCTTCCGTTATCGACGGACAGAAGAGAGATGGTGAAGCCAGATACAATAACCCAAGACAAGAAGTGCGGCAAATAACTGATGGTTTGAATCACTCGCTTAAATACCATGTTTCGAACTTCATTCAGCATAAGCGCCAGAAGGATCGGCGCCGGAAAACCGATGAACAGCTTCAAGAGACTGATGACAATGGTGTTTCGTATAACCCGGAAAAAGTCGGGTGAATGGAAGAAGGCTTCAAAATGTTTTAGGCCCGTCCACTGGCTCCCAAAAAAACCTTTAAACAAGCTATAATCCTGGAACGCCATAAGGACGCCATACATTGGAAGGTAACTAAATACGAATATAAATATCAATGCAGGCCATATCATGGCTTGAACCTGCCACTGGGACAAGAAACGCTTCCAAAGTGGTTTTGCCCGAGGGGAGATTGTAATCGTTGATGATGCCGAAATAGGTGTGCGCAAGCTTCCATGCCTCCCATATCCATTCATTTGATTTGATTCTAATCTCCCAGCGGGCTTGATTCTACTTGCGAATTCAACGAAAAGTATCGTAAATCAACGGAGTATTTGACAAGGCTATCCCTTCACCGCGCCTGCTGTTATACCACGTGACATTTGTTCTGTGAAAAGCAAATACGTAATAACGGTCGGCAGAGCAATCAACGTCATTACGGCGAATTGCGCCCCGTAATTCGATGAATACTGGCCCGTAAATTTCATAATGGAGAACGGCAGCGTCTTGAATGTTTCCGAAGTGAGAAACGTATTCGCCATAATAAATTCATTCCACCAGCTAATAAAGTTCATTATGCAAACCGTCGCGATTGCTGGCTTCGTAATGGGAAGAATGATACGGAAAATGATACCGAAGACGGAGCAGCCATCCATAACAGCCGATTCTTCAATACTCCTTGGAATCGTCTCCATGAAGCCTGAAATAATGAGCATGCTTATAGGCAGCGAGAAAGCGATATACGGAAGAATAAGCGACAGCGGGTTATCGATGAGATGAAGCCAATCAAATAATATAAAATTAGGCAGCAAGGTGGCGTGTATAGGAACGATCATCCCCAGCAAAATTAACGCCATTGTCGCCTTGCGCAGCTTCCACTGCATTCTTACGAACGCATAGCTCAGCATAACCGACAGTATGGCGGCAACCAGGATTGTAACCATCGTAATAAAAAAGCTGTTCAACATAAATTTAGGTACGCTTCCGTAGGTGAATGCATTCACATAGTTGGTCCACTCCAGCTTCTCAGGCCATTTCAATATGCTTTTGCCAAAAAACTCCCCGCTTTTCAAAAAGGAATAATTAATTAACCAAACAAGCGGGAAAATTTGCAGCAGCGCGATCCCCCATAAAACCGTATGCAATAATACTTTCAATACCGGTGACGGCGCGTTTTGTTTATTTCCCTTCGACGGCTTGCCTAGCCGCGCAGATGCGGTTGTTTTCATAATTGGCGCCTCCTTTCCTCAATCTAAAACTCACCGACGTCTTTTTTGAACGCTTTGTTCATGACGACTGTTATGATTAGGCATATAATAACGAACACGACCGAAATAGCATTTCCATAGCCGTAAAGCGACGAGGAAAATGCGGTTTTGTATAAATAATTACCAACGAATTGCGTCGTATTGACTGGTCCGCCATTCGTCATAAGAAATACCGTCTCCATCTGCTTCAAGCAGGCCGTTACCGCAATAACGACAGCTACCCGCACCATGGGGGTCAGCAGTGGAATAACAACCTTTGTATACAGGCTGATACGGCCTGCACCGTCAAGCTCAGCTGCTTCGTAGAGATCCTTCGGAATGCCCTGAAGACCTGCATAATAAAGAAGCAGCGCATACCCAAAGCCCTGCCACATCACGACAACGATTATGCTCCAAATGGCGAGCTGCGGATCTCCTAGCCAATCCTGCTTCCAAGCGCTAAGCCCGATGCCATCCAATATTTTATTTAACATCCCGTAATTCGGATGGAATACGCTTACCCACATTTTCGAGGTAACAACGATTGAAATAACAGCCGGTATAAAAAATATGGCGCGAAACAGCTTCTCGAATCTCCCGGAGTGCATGACTAGAATCGAGAAGAACAGTGCGATCGGATGCTGAATGAGCAAGGTTGCCGCAAGCAGCAGCAGCGCATGCCATAAAGAACGCCAAAATACGGCATCATGAAACAATATATTCGTATAATTGGTTAACCCGACGAATTCATAGGAGCCGATGCCCTTCCAATTCGTCGTTCCGTAATAACCGCTCATGGCTATAGGAAAACACACCATAAAAAGAAAAAGAAATAAACCTGGTGCGACCAACCAAAAGACAGTGATTCGATTGCTTAGCAGTTTGTGCATGGCCTTCCTCACCTCTATCTATGTTGTATAAAAGCGGGAGCAGCCGAATGAAATTCGCCTGCTCCCTTATTTTTTATTTTCTCAATACACTTACAGCTGCATCTAATTCCTTCAAAAAGTCCTCTGCCGAAATTTGCTTGCCGAACAGCTTCTGGTGGGATTCCATTACTTTCGTTTTGAACTCATCCGTGCCATTATCATGGAATGGCGTACCGCTGGAGGAGGTCATCGAACCAAACATATCGACCAGCTGCTTTTGCAATGCAGACTCATTGCCAGTCAAGAAATCGTTAAATACTTGTGCCGGAGTACCTGAACCCGTCTGCCATAATTGCTTTGCCCAATTGTCCGGTGCGAAGAAATATTTCAGGAATGCTACTGCTGCTTCTTGGTTTTTGGAGTTTTTGGAGATGGAATAACCGCCGCCGAACCAAGCTGCTACATCAGTCGCTTTGCCTTTAGCTGTCGTTGGATAAGAGATAGCCCCTACATTGTTGCGGAATTCCTCAGAGAAGTTCTCATCTGTTGCCAAGCCTGCTTCCCAGTTGCCCATTACATACATGGCTACTTGGCCTTGACCGAAGAGGTTGCGGGCCGTTCCATAGTCTGCCGTTAAGAAGCCATCTGCCAGAGCTTTATTTTCTGCTAGCGCTAGCAGGTCCTGTGCCGCTGCCAGGAAATCCGCATCGCTTGCGAATGTGCTTTTGCCCGCCAGCACATCATCGATTTTATTGAAATCGCCTGTCTGACGCTGTGCCGCATATTCAAACCAAATTGGCAATGACCAGCCTTCCATCGCATTCGTAGCAATTGGATTAATGCCTTTTGCTCTTAACTGTTTGGATACTTCCAGCAGTTCTGCAGTCGTAGTCGGCACTTGCAGATTGTTATCGTCGAAAATCTTCTTGTTATAATAGAGAACGAGGAAATCTGCGCCTCTCGGCAGACCATACAGCTTTCCATCTTGGGAGAAGCCGTCCATTGCGCCGGAAACGAATTTGTTTGATGTGAATTCATCGGCATTAAGCTCCATTAGCATGTCGCTGTCAATAAGCGGTTTAATGAATGAGCTTTGGCCCCACGATTGAATAATGTCCGGCACCGTGTTAGTTGAAGCATATACTTTAATTTTGGACTTGTACGGCTCATCCTGAAGCGCCTCAACCTCAATTTTCACATTCGGGTTATCTGCCATATACGCATCAATGATGGCTTGCTCGATCTTACCCGCTCCGTTCGTTCGATCTGCCAGCGCAGTAAACAGCTTCAGCGTAATTTGTTCAGCAGGCTTATCTTTATTAGGCTCTTTCGTTGCTGCCGGTTCCTTCGTACTCTTATCCGTATTATTTTTATTGACGTTGTTACTAGTGCCGCAGGCCGCCAACACAAATACTAGAATGATGACTGTACATAATGACAATAATTTTTTCATCGTTACCCCACCTTTTTTTTGTTGAACAGGTGTCCTTCCCCTGCCTGCACTCATTATAGCGTGGAATTATTAACCAAAATATGACTCATATTTTAGAATAGATGCCTCATTTTTTGGATTATCAGTAAAATAGCAGATTGCCTCCGTCGTTTCTTGTATAATGAACGTACAAATCCAGCTATTAAAGGTGAAGCGAATGAGAGCTCTATTTCCTCCATTTCGAAACATTACTCTACAGCGTAAATTGCTGACGTTAATCATTCCGCTTCTTATTGTAACAGTCGGCATCACGGGCCTTTTCTCCTACATAATCGCGTCTAGAGAGGTCGTAGAAAAAATTCGGCAAGCTCAGATGAATATGGCTGTGAAAACAAAGGATCAGCTTGACTATTTCGCCCAAAGCACCATCAGCTTCTCCAATTATTTATTTCTGAATCCGACCGTCCAAGCGATGGTCATGAACGGCGATACACCTCAGCGGCGTGATCAAGTATTTAAAAATTTGCTCCCTCTTATGGTTACCGGAGAGTCTATTCAAACGATGGTTCTGTACCCGGCTCAGACTAATATGGAGTCAAGTCAGCCGTTCGTTATTACACAGACGGGTATTGCAAGCGCTATCAGTTACGATCGCTTTAAAGCAACCAAATATTATGAACGGCTAAATGCATCGCCCAACCAATTAATCTGGGAGCTGATCAAGCCGTCGGATAGCATATTGCCCGGTGATTATCATCATAAGCTGATGCTGATCAAGCCGTACAAAAACTTTTACAACTATGAAAATAACGGACTTCTTGTTCTAGGCATGGATGCGGATAAACTGAGTCAAAGCCTATTTCATGACAATGAGGGTGCTATTCAGTTTATTATGGACAACAACGGCGACATTCTGGCAGCGACTGACTTAAGGTGGATTGGAAAGCCCATTACGAAACTGCCGATATTCGAGCAAGCAGGCTCCACACAGGAAGAACCCGCTTCTGGGCTTGCCAAGCTGAAAAATAACGCGGAATTTATCGTGTCGGATTCAGCATCGGACATAACCGGCTGGCATGTTGTCGTTATACAGGATCGCAGCAAGCTGGTCGTAGAGCTCAAGCATATCGGCTCCGTAACCATTACCATTATGGCAGCCATGGGATTTATCACTATTCTTCTGTCATGGATCATTACGAGAATTATTACGAATCCGATGAAAAAACTAATGCTGTCGATGAAAGCACTGCAAATCGGGGACTTTTCCCAGCGGGTGTACTTAAACGGCAACGATGAGATCGGGCGTCTTGGCCATTTGTACAACACGATGGTCGAGCGAGTGAAAACATTAATTGATGATGTATATGCGTCTAGCCTAAAGCAGCGGGAAGCGGAGCTTAAAGCGCTGCAATCGCAAATTAATCCGCATTTTCTCTACAATACATTAAATATGATTAATTGGAGCGCCATGCAGAAAGGCGATCAAGAAATATCCGAGATGGTCGTGTCACTGTCGCAGGTGTTTCGTTTAAGTTTGAATAGCGGAAATGATTTCGTGGAATTAGAGCAGGAGCTGGAGCTGGTAAGGCACTACTTATTTCTGCAAAAGAAACGTTATCCCGCTCGGCTTCACTTCGAGATCGAAACGGATGCTGCGCTTAAGCACTTCCGCATGCCGAAACTTCTCATTCAGCCGCTAGTAGAAAATGCGATTATTCATGCCATCGAGCCATCTGAAGGAACTTGCAACATTCATGTAAGCGCCTATAAAGAAGAGGGCTGGATTATTCTTGAGGTGACAGATAACGGACCAGGCATACCAGAGGAGCAATTGCTTCTGTTACAGAAAAACGCTGCAGCGGATAAGGCTAATCGCAATATGGTACAGTCGCCCTCATCTATGGCGCTGTCCAATATTAAGGAGAGGCTGAATTTATATTACGAGCAGGCAGAGCTAAGCATTCAGAGCAAAGAGGGCATAGGCACAAGAGTGCAAGTACGAATTAAGCAGGGGGACAACGAATATGTCGCTTAAAATGATCGTCGCAGAGGATGAGCAATCATTCCGTGAAGGACTCCTTACGCTTATTGATTGGAAGATGTACGATATCGAAATTTCTGGAGAAGCGGAGAACGGCCGGCAAGCTTTAGAACTGATGAAGGAAAATCCGCCAGACGTGCTCCTGACTGATATCCGGATGCCCTACTTGAACGGACTTGAGCTCATTCGCGAAGCAAAAGCAGCCGGTTTGCAGTTCCATACGGTGCTCCTAACCGGTTACAACGAATTTGAATACGCTAGAGAAGCTATAAAGCTGGGCGTTTCCGATTATATATTAAAGCCATGTATGCCGAATGATATTATACGCGTCCTCTTGGATGTGAAACAAAAGATCAAAGCTTCCGAATATGAGGATCATCATATGACGGAGATGAGCCGCACTTGGAACCGCAACATTCATTTGTTGAAAAATCAAATTTTGTCACAGTGGCTTCAACAGCCGTTAATGCCCCTAGAGGATCGGTCAGTTGCGATGAGAGAGGTCAATCTTTCCCTGCAAGTCGGTCCTATAGAAGTGGGTTTAATTCGAATTGACAATGACGATAGCAACAACAGCTTCTCATCTAAACGAGATTTAGAGCTCATTCGGTATGCTCTGCTCAATATTGCCGAAGAAACGTTAGGTGCCCACTATGACGGCAAGCTTGAGGTCATCCGGCACGGCGAGGAAATGCTCTGGATTGGCAATTGCACAACGATTAATTCGAATGACGGCCAAGAAGCCATTATGCGAGTATTGCAGCAAAATCTAGAATCTTATTTGAAGCTATCCATCAGTCTATCGCTCAGCTCAGCGCAAGCATCGGTGAACGATGCCCACCTGGGCTATCAAGAAGCGCTCGAAGCGATGGAACGACGCTTCTATCAAGGCAGGGGCGGCATCTTCCTGTTCTCCGAAATCAATCGCCAGCCGTCCCCTGCTAGCTCTATCCTTGATGATATATACTTGCAGCGCATGGAGATGAAGCTGCTCGGGTATCTTCAGAATGAACAATACGGGCAGGCGGTAGACTCCATCGATACCGGCTTCGCTTACATAAGAGATCAAACAGACTATTCACGCGCTGAAATTATTTTGCGGGTAACTAGCCTCATCTTGGAGCTGCAAAAATTCGCCAAAGAGCGATATTCCGGCTCTATAGAGTGGCAGGACGGCGTTATTAATTGGATAGAAAAAATACCGGATATGGAGACGCTCGACAATTGCTCCGCCATTGTGCAAAAAATTATTCAGAACATCGTCGAAGCCGCTTCTAATCGAAAAACACTGCATCGGACGGTTCATGCTACGATCGAGCTGATCAAAAATAAATACCATACAAATCTGACGCTGGAGCAAGCAGCGAAGGAAACATTTGTAAGCAACTCCTATTTGAGCTCTCTGTTCAAGCAAGAGCTTGGTGTTAACTTTCTCGATTATTTACACCAGTATCGCGTCGAGCGAGCGAAGGAACTGCTGCGTGAGAGTTACAAAATTTACGCCATCGCCAAGCAGGTAGGCTACCAGGAAGAGCGGCATTTCAGCTCCACCTTCAAGAAATGGACCGGACTAACGCCTAGACAGTACCAGAAAAGTTATGCAGCAGAATGAGCTTGCGGTGTACTTTCCGGCTCTTGCCATATTGTAGTTTCCATCTGGAGGCTCTTTTCTGATAGAATGGATAACACAGGCTATCTATCGGAGGTAACAATTTTGGATTATATTATATTAGATATTGAATTTAACGGCCGCAAATTCGCCAGCGATTTACCTATGGAGGTCATCGAGATTGGCGCAGTTCGGCTAAATAGCGCTTTAGAGCAAGTTGATGAATTTTCTGCATTGATCAAACCTATTTATTTCTCGAAGCTTAACAGCTTTATTAAGAAAAAAACCGGTATTCCGCAGGAAGATATCGACGCGGCGAGCCGCTTTCCTAAAGTGATTGCTGATTTCACCCGATGGCTGAAAAAAAGCGAAGCCTTCCTCCTCTTTACGTGGGGCGGCGAGGATTTGAAGCGAATTGTTTATGATACACGGATGCATAAGCTTGATGACAGCTTCTGGATGGCTGCTGACTATTTCGACCTGTTAAAAGGATATATTCGTTATAAGAATGTAACGAACGACGTCAGCGTCGAAGCGGCTTTAATTGATCTCGAAATAACGGCTGAAGGCTCCGCACATCGTGCTCTTGATGATGCACGGATGACTGCTGAAGTATTCCGCAAAATATTCACCGAGCTGGATTTCGAACTCAAGCAGCAATTCAAAGATATGTACACCAACGCTAAGGAACGCAGAATGGTCAAAAATGCGATTCGTTCCATGCACGCTCAGAAGATCGTTCCGCAGTGGGAAGTGTTCGCCGAGAAGTATTTAGCGGGTAAAGCCTCATTCGAGGATGTAAGAAAAGTCGCAGAGCTGCAGCAATATTTCGATGCGGAGCTGGAGAAGGCGGCGAAGCCTACGGCTGGACAAGCTGGATAGCACACCCTCTTCGTATGATCCTATGTGCTCGTTTTCTTCGAAATAGAGCTAATTTCTAGCTCTATTTGTCCTAAAGGAAGCTAATTTTGTGTAATAGAGCTAATTTCTAGCTCTATTTCTTCTCATCTAACATCATATGAGCTCGCAGCTGCTCATTTTCTTCGAAATAGAGCTAATTTCTAGCTCTATTTCTTCTCATCTAACATCATATGAGCTCGCAGCTGCTCATTTTCTTCGAAATAGAGCTAATTTCTAGCTCTATTTGCCCTAAAGGAAGCTGATTTTGTGAAATAGAGCTAGTTTCTAGCTCTATTTTCCGAAAGGACGCTTAGTTTCTGGGATGAGGCTGGTCCACTAGATTTAAATTGATGGAAGTGTCGTGCTACATAAGGGAGTGGTTTTGCTCAGGCTGCCCTTCAGCTATCTGGAAGCTGTCAGAGGGATCGTGACGGAATGAACAGCAGAAATGCCATTCTCAAATTCTGCTGATCCGTTAGGCTCAAAGAGCAGCAAAGCATAGGCGGTAATTGGTTTTTCTTTAATGTGAATGATTATGCTGAACGTACCCCAAGCCGGGCCTCCGGCACTTGCCTTCGTATATGACTGCAGGATTGGCTTCTGTTTCTCAAGCACCTCATAGCCGACGATCCCCTCAAGCACTTTCGCTTCACCTGATACGCTATAATGTCCAGCTGCAATTCTTCTCACTCTAATATTGCGAAATACTCCAATAGGTATAAACGTGGCTTCTGTTTGCAGCTTTTGCCTCAGCTTCATAAGCTCTTCTTTGGATGGATATGGATTAGGCAGCGAGAGCGCGTAATCGATAGATTGGATAGCCAAGCGCAGCAGCCCCGCTTTCCTTTGCGCATCTGCGAGATAATACCAATAGATCGAGGATTGAGGCAATTTCTCAATCAATTCCTCGTAATAACCGATCACCTTGCGGAAATAATACGGATAAACATCCTCGGCCATTACGAGTCCTTGCAAGCCAAGACGGTAAACTGCGATTTTATAAGCCTCTCCTGAATCATGCACCCATATCGCAAGCTCATCCCTACCATCCTTCCCCGAAACGGATGGCATGTCTTCAACCTCCAGCCTGCTGAACAAAATCCCCCTTGCAACGGTGTCCTTCAATGTCCCTTCCCGCCACTGCAGCAAGCTCAGCTCTGACCACATGCTGCCGATATGCCAGCCCAATATAATGGTTTGTGCATTCTCGCTCGCAAGGGGAGCAGCAAGCAAATGGGTGAGGTCAGCACCATTTCCTTTCTCAGTGGCTCGTCTCCTCCAAACACCTTCCATTTGTTTAAATACGCTAATAAATAAGTCACCCTGCTCTATATAAACAACAATAATTTCATTGAAGCCGTCACCGTCGATGTCAGTCAATATACAGGCTGGACTCCCGTCAGGAAGCTTGGCAAACCTCGCACTAAGCGGAAGCAGGCCTGCAATGACATCCAAATTATTCTTAAGCGGAATAAAGCTCATCAGCTTTCCTCCTTCTTTCACTAGCTTCTTCTGAGATGTATGCTCAATACGCGTAAAAAAGCACTTTCTCTCCCTTCTATGGAAACATAAAATGATATAAAGCCTTTTGACAAATATAACAATTGCAAGCTGCTCACCGGTTATAGTACGATAACGTACGGGAAGCTGAGGCTTACTACATACAGCATTGGAGATCACGCAACTATGAACCGAAACATTAAACCTCTTGCAGCCTTTGAAATACTTTATATCATCGGTATTATCGCCATATCCTTCTCCTCTATATTCGTTCGTTGGTCTAATGCAGATGTGTCCGTTATCGCCATGTATCGATTATATTTAACGAATCTGATTATGCTGCCGCTCGTTTGGAAGTATCGTACTGAAATCTTTCATTTAACCGCGCGGCAATGGTATTTACTGACGGCTTCCGGCATTATGCTGGGACTGCATTTTCTGCTATGGATGGGATCGCTGCGATTAACGACCGTAGCCAGCTCGACTGTTATATTAACGCTTGAGCCAGTACTGGTCATGCTAGGATCTTATTGGCTGTTCAAGGCGAAGGCTAGCCGCATTATGCTGGCAGGTATGGGTATTGCGATGGTCGGCTCAATCGTCATAGGCTCAGGTGACTTCAGCCTCTCAAGAGAAGCATTGCTAGGCGATATTTTATCCTTTCTAGGTACGGTTGCCGTAGCCGTTCACATGCTGATCGGCAAGCAGCTCCGCAAGGATATGAGTGCATTTGCTTATAATTTTTGGGTGTTTTTTATGGCAGCGACAGCTCTTGCCTTCTATAACGCTGCACGCGGATATTCGTTTACCGGTTACAGCACGAAGGAATGGGGCATATTCCTGCTGCTAGCCATTGTTCCAACGCTGTTCGGCCATTATCTGTTCAACTGGCTGCTGAAGCATATGAGTGCCACGGCCGTATCCATGTCGGTGCTTGGTGAGCCTGTAATAGCATCCCTGCTTGCTTGGGTGCTTCTGAAGGAAGCGCTGACGGCCTACCAGCTGGCGGCAGGCGCATTGATTCTTTTTGGCGTCTGGCTATTCATCCGTCACGGAAAAGAATAAATCAACAAGAAGAGCGTCCTTTGGCCAGTGCTGGCTGAAGGACGCTCTTTCTGTTACCTATTTCCCTAATAAATTGTAAATGGCCTTAGCGCTTTCCGCGCGAGTCATTTGGCTCTTCGGCATATAACGTCCGTTCGAGCTGCCTTGAACAAGTCCTAGCTCCTCAGCCGCGGCGACCGATTCAGCAGCCCAGCTGCTAATCTCATTGCCATCAGCAAATGAAGCTTGCTTTGCCGTCGCCTCTGACGCTTTACCTATTTTTACTTCATACGCACGAACGATCATGACCGCCATTTCCTCGCGGCTAATCGTTGCATTCGGAGCGAATGCTTTGTCGCTGCGTCCTTTCACAATACCGAGCTCCACAGCTGTCGCCACGTAAGCGGAATACCATTTGTCCGCGCTGACATCTGCGAAGCCTCCGTTTCCTGCCCTTCCTTCCGTCTTAACACCAAGTGCTCGAATGAGCATCGCTGCGAATTCCGCACGGGTTACGTTAGCTTGAGGGGCAAACTGCGTATCGCTAATACCCGTCACAATTCCTTTGGCAGCTAATGCCTTGATTGCAGAAGAAGCCCAGTGACTGGCCGACACATCTGAGAATGACTTATTTCTTTCAAGCACGGTATATTTGCTGAAATGGAATAATTGAGACGTCATGATGTTTCCGTTCAAGACTCCTCCGACATATTCCGGCTTACCGTTATCGCTAATATAATAAATACCGATAAGCTCTGTATTTACACTCTCACTGACCATAAACGCAACGATAATCGGTTTCTCAAATTTCGTTACTTCTATAGCCGTTCCTTCACTCGTAATCACACTCAGCTTGAACTCATAAACCTGTGAGCCTGCTTTGAACTCGCCTTGAACAACATTCATGCTGTTCATTATCGAGCTGACAGCTGCCTCGGTGAGCGGCTTCGCCTGGAACAAAATACGCGAGCCATCTGTGTCGCCAGCTTTCACCAAGCTTGGCATGCCCGCTAGCACTGCATTTGGCAGCGTAACAGTCAAGCCATTCATTCTCAGCTCAAGATCATTCTTGCCTAAAATAGCAGCAGCCTTAAGCGGCAGAAGCACGGCCGCTTTGCCTGTATCGATAGTTAAGGAAACTTTGCCATCCCGACCATTTTGCAAGCTGCTTTCTTGAATCACCTGAGCATCAGCATTATGAGTTGATGGAACAGACGTATTCGGGGTTGTCGGTGCGGCAGACTCCATCCTAATAATGACTGCTGTCAAAGGATCAAGCTTTATGGAGCTAGCTGTCAACTCAAAGCCTGATGGAGCAGATACAGCCTTAATTCCCGCTTCATCATTATCTGCAATGACCGTTCCTGATGTTAAGTCCTGGGACAGCGTGATCGTTCTTTCCTTGTTATCCGCATTCATAAACACATAATATTCACCTGTGCCGTCAGTTGCCTTGTTTTTGTAGCCGATAACTAGATCATCTGCTTTCACTTCCGGCGCTTCAATGAGCGTAACGTTGGCATTGACCAAATTCTTATCGCCCAGTCTGAATGCATCTGTATACTTCCTTAGTTGAATCAATCCTGCTGTATAATCCCTTGTTTCATTATTGATTGGGAATAGCTCCGCATTGGTCGCTTTCTGCCAATCAAATTTATTGATCGCATCCGAAGAATCGTAGGAGTCGTGAACGAAATAACCAAAGCCTACGCCTGCATCATCGAATAACTCATGGTATTTCTGCTCCGGCTTGCCGGGAGCCAGCCATTGCTTCGTTCTTCCATATTCTTGCCCTGCATGGAGAAATGCCGTTCCCTGTGAGGTTAGAATCAACATATTTCCGAGCCGGATTCGTTTGTGAATTTCTAAATCATTGGCCGGTACTGCCGGGTCCTTCTTAATGGACTGAGCGATAACATCGTATAAGGGCAGATTGTCATGCGCTTCTATATATTGCACCATGTCGCCAGGAGCATCAGCAGGCGTATTGCTTGGCTGCGCTTTGATATTATTAAAAATAGTATTTATGCTTCTTGCTCCGCCGGTTATAAATCGAGGCTCACCTTCAGATCCGAAGCCTGATTTCAGTTCATTGCGAATTTCATCGGAGAACACGCCGACATTGTCCGTTTTGTCCATCCAATCCTGATCCGCGCCTTTGCCTGCCAGCGATGGATCAGATGCAGCTCCGCCGAATGTCCTCCAGCCTTCTCCGATAAATAAGGCTTTAGGATTGATGCTTGCAGCCGCATCATAAGCATGCTGAACGGAATCATATGTGGCATCGCCCATCATATCCCAGCGCATTCCGTCGATTTTGTACTCGTCAAACCAATACTTAACGGAATCCACCATCAGCTTCTCCGCCATCTTATGATTGGTAGCCAGGTTGTTTCCAAAGCCGCCAATATTATTGCCGTTTGCATCTTGAAATGCGTAATAATTCGGAACAATATCATTCAAGAAATCAGCTTTGGCCATATGGGTATAAACAACATCCAGAATGACCCCCATTCCTGCATCATGAATGGCATCAATCAATCCCTTCAGCTCTTTCACACGAAGCTCAGGGTTTTTCGCGTTCTCCGAATATGCGCCATCCGGAGAGAAATAGTTGTGGGGGTCATAGCCCCAATTGTACTCATTATCTTGGGCAGAGTATTCAAGCTCTCGCTCTGTCATATTCGCTTCATCCCCGTAATACCAAGCCATGACTGGAAGCAGTTGAACATGTGTTACACCAAGTGATTTGATATAGTCGAGCTTATCAATAAAAGCGCTGTAAGTCCCCCAACGGTCATGCAGGCCTTCCGAAATGGATGGATCAGAAGTGAAATCTCTAATATGAGCCTCCCAAATGATTGCATCCTCTCTCTTTTCATAACCATCAATATTAGCAAAATCAAATTGCGCATTAGGATTCGTTTCACTTAAATCTATAATCGCGGCTTTTCCAACAGCGTCTCCATCCGGTCCAACTTGACCTTTTGTATTGACTCTGAACTCTGCCATCGATTTGGCATACGGATCAAGTACCTTCTTCGTAACGCCATCATTAGTCACTTCATATTGATAGAAGTAGCCTTTCCAATCGGCAATCTCCGAAATCCGGGAATCGCTTGGTGTTATGCTTACTGACCAAACTCCCTTGTCTCCTTTGGTTAAGTCGATGCTTCCGACCAACTTTGTCGAGTCACTTTTATCAAAAAAGTTGGCACGGACTGCGCTTGCTTTTGGAGCCCACAGCTTTAAGTCAACGCCGCCAGCTTTGTAGGCCGCTCCGAGATCATTGCCTTCATAGTTGTACATCTCATCCATCATTCTCCATCCCGCCGCAGCGGAAACGGTTTTACCCGAATAAGTAACACTTAAGGGTGCTTTATCTAATGGAATAGATGCTAAGACCTCGATGCTTGTATCGCCTTTTATGACCACTTGATCAATAACGATGTCATCGCCGTTTTTGTCTTTAATCGTAATCGCATTCTTCAATTCTTCCACATCTAGCCCGTCTGTCATCGAAAAGCCAAGCAGAAGCTTATGATCAGAAAGGATTTCAGCGGAAACCAGCCCAACTGGCACCTCTCCATGCGGAGATACATAAACGTTGTCGTCTCCTTCTTTGAGCCACAGCTGATTGTATTTGGAAAGAAAATTGAAAGCTTTGTCACCGCCGTCCTTGTCTCCTGAGGTGCGATTGACGACAATCAAATTTATTTTTTCAGCATTTTTTTGTAATGGAATATCGATGTATGCTCCATAGCGATCTACATGCTCTTCTGAGAAAGCAGCAGCACCCGCTGGCCAGCCAGTGGATACCTCAGCTACCTGCCCCCACAGCCAAAGACCGTATGCGCCCTGGTTACCATCGCTTCTGGCATAATGAACACGAACCGTTTGTTCAGGAAGCACGACGGGTATAAAGGAGTAGACTTTATCAGAGCCCTCTTGAATCCATACCTCGTTAAGTTCGGGGGAGCTTAGATCAAAGGCTTTATTCCCTCCGTCTTTGACCCCGCTTTTTCGATTAACGACTAGGAATCCAACCTTTGATGCTCCATCAGCTAACGGAATGTCTACGTAAGCCCCGAAGCTATCGATCTTCCCAGCCGGAAAAGGCGTTGCGCCATCCGACCAGTTGGTGGACGGTGATTTGACGTGATCCCAAAGCCATAAGCCTTGATTCTCATAGTTCCCGTCAACCCGATTGTAATGTACCCGAAGGTGATTGGCAGGAACAGGATCTGCGCTAGAATCTACAGGCACCGTAAAATCTGCAGTAACCGCATGATTCTGCATATTGTATTTGAACGTTACGGGAAGCTTCTGAGGAAGGATCAAAACTTTACTTTTTTCTGGGTACGTCTGATCCTCCTCTGTGGATCCTAGTACAATCTTATATTCATACGTTCCTTTAGGTACTGTTTTCGTTATGGAATAGATTCCATCCAAGTCAGCATCATCCATAATGGACTTCGCAGCCTCAGGTTTCCATTTTTCTGTATCTCCGATTACGGTTTGCAGATCGCCAACAATTCTAGGCAGTTTATCTGCAGCAATAGGTAAGTAGTAAGTAGAATCAGCTATGCAATGAGTATAATGGTTATAGTAAAAGGTTATTGCCGTATTGTCTTCCGTTATGGTGAGCTGAATATTTCCATCATTTTGAGCGCCGTTAGTATCGGTATAATTGCTAAAGCCGTAGCTCTCGTCCCAATTTCCTCCTACCGCCACTTTATATTGATAGGTGCCTGCAGGAAGATTTCCCGTAAAGCTATAATTTCCATTGCCCAAGCTAATCATCTCGGTTGCTGCAGCATCCGCGTCCCAGTCACTGCTATGGCCTAGCTTGGACTGCAAATCCCCAACCAAAACAACCTTTGTAAGCTTGGCTGTGTCAGCATGTGCCGGTGCAATACCCGCAGTTGTCCAAATCATAGCAATAATCATCCAAATTGAAAGCATTCTTCTTCGCTTTAAAACATAATCCATTCGTATGAACCTCCCTAATCCATGTTTTTACGTCGTGCAATCGTTTGCATAAAAGGGTAAATAAATGACTTTAAAACATTAATACCTCCTTCTAACCGATTATATTAAAAATTAGAGTATTGAAAGCGTTTACCTGAATACATATTAATACCAAAAATAATGAAATGTCAATAACATTCCACCAAGATGATCCATTTCTCCAATTTTTCTTCCGATTCTATGTAAAAATGACAACGTTTGCGCAATGATGTGAAACTAGCTTTAGCCTTCATAAGCCAACTCTGTACATAATTTCCATTCCGTCTATGCATACTAAAAATCCTTAGACAATCCTATAAAGAAGGTGCTGTAAAATGGATAGCGTGGTATTAGCTAGAGCTTTATTTGGAACCTCGATGGCTTTTCATATTATTTTTGCAACGCTGGGTGTCGGAGTGCCTCTCATGATCGTATTCGCTGAAATCATGTCCGGCATAACCAAAAATCCGGACTATTCCGTTATGGCTAAAAGATGGACCAAAGCGCAGGCCATTCTGCTTGGCGTCGCTATCCCTTCTGGAACCATTGTCGGTGTCATGCTTTCATTGCTCTGGCCGGGGTTCATGGAAATCGTCGGGCAGGTTATTTCTGTACCCTTCCAAATTGAAATTTGGGCGTTCTTCCTAGAAGCCTTGTTCATGTCTATCTACATATACGCGGCTGACCGGTTGTCGCGGAAGCTCAGAATTTTCAGCGTTATTATGGTATCTCTGGGTTCAGCAGCATCGGCTGTGCTTATTACTAATGTGCATGCTTGGATGAATACACCGACCGGCTTCAAATACGTGGATGGCGTCGTATCGGACGTTAATGCGCTAAAGGCTGTATTTAATCCCAGCTTTGGCGTTACCGCTTTTCATGTGGTCGCTTCCGCTTTCATGACGGGCGCATTCTGCATAGGCTCCATTGCTGCCTACAAGCTGCTGAAGCGAGGACAGCCGGAACGGGAGCGGATCTATCACCGCAAATGCCTGCAGCTGGCGCTTTTCGTCGGATTCACTTGTTCCCTTGCTACGGCTCTAAATGGACATCTCACGGCTCAAATGCTGCACAACTATTTACCGCTAAAGCTGGCAGCAGCGGAAGGGCTATTTGAAACAACGGATCATGCTCCGCTTGAAATATTCGGAAGTACAAATGTAGAGGAGCAGCGGGTAGTGGGGGGCATACAAATTCCTTGGGTGCTGAGCTTCTTAGCAGCTGATCGCTTCGATACGGTGGTGAAGGGATTAAATGATTTCCCGCGCGAGCTTTGGCCGCCGCTTTATGTTCATACACTATTCAATCTAATGGTGGTGATCGGCACCGGCTTATTAGCGCTCTCCTTCTTCGCGCTGTTCATAACTTTCATTAGGAAGCGTCCTTTGCCTAAATGGATGCTTGCCTTGTTAATGGTGGGCGGACCGCTGTCGCTAATCGGAATTGAAACGGGCTGGATATTCAGCTGTACCGGCAGGCAGCCTTGGGTGATCAGCGGTGTGCAGCTGACAGCCGATGCAGCCACACGTTCACAAGATATCGGCATTTTATTTGCGCTTTTCATCGGGCTCTACGTGATGCTAATGGCTATAACCATCTTGGTCATGCGTTTCTATTTCCGCAGAAGGCCGATTGGCCCTGAACTCACTCCACTAGAAGGAAGGTAGCATTATGAATCAAGCAACAATTGCAGTCTCCATTTTATGGGCATTCATATTTGCATATGCCATTCTCGGTTCTGTCGATTTCGGTGCAGGGTTCTGGGCTTTGGTCTATGACCGCAACAAAAATACGCGTGCTGCGCAAATCGCAAACCGCTATCTCTCTCCTTCATGGGAAGTTACGAATGTGTTCCTCGTACTTATTGCCGTAGCCCTTGTCGGCTTCTTTCCCAAGGCTGCCTATTGGTTCGGCACGGTGCTGATCGTACCGGTCAGTCTCGTGCTTATTCTATTGACAGTTCGAAGCAGCTTTATGGTTTACAGCTATTCCACCAGTAGATTCAGCCGTATTCTTCGCTGGATTTCCGGCCTGACAGGTGTTCTCATCCCCGGTCTCCTGCTTAGTGTTCTGCCAATCTCATTAGGCGGCTTCGTTGAAGTAACAGAAAACGCGCAGCCTCACCTTTTGTTTGGCAAGCTGCTTCGGTCGCCTACCGAGTATTCGCACTTAGCATTCGGCATTACGTCAGAGCTGTTTCTTGCCACGCTGTTTTTATCTGATTATGCACATGAGGCGGATGATTTATCGACCTATCGTGTCTACAGAAAGGCTGCCAAATGGTTAGGTCCCCTAACCCTTGCAACAGCCGTGCTCGCTACCTATACGATGGCACCGGAGGCTGAGTGGATCGTCAGCCGAATTGGAGAGCAGTGGCCTTGGTTCCTTGCCTCAGTCGTATCATTCGGAATCGGCTACAGCGCTTTATGGTGGAAGCGGAAAGCCGGCATACCGGGCTGGCCGAGGTTTGCGGTCACTTTCGTCATTGGGCAATACTTTCTCGCAAGCATGGGCTACGGTATCGCGCATCTTCCTTATTTGCTGCATCCTTATGTAACAATTGATGAAGCGATTACGAATCCGTCCACATTTCGTGCTTTATTAGTTTCGTATAGCATCGGAATTGCTGTTCTCGCTCCCGGATTCTACATGTTTTGGCGACTATTCCTCAAGGATAAGAAATATATCGGCAAAGGACCGGATGCGGAACCGAAGGCTTGAGCGTGCGGCTTGCACGCTCTCCCCTAACGCTTAGCCCCCTCGCCGGAAGCCGTTCGGTTTTCCCGCAATATCGTCTGTTCAAACTTGTCTGCTGGAAGCGGCATGCTCATATAGAAACCCTGTATCTCATCAGAGCCGCGCTCCAGCAAAAAGCGATATTCCTCCTCCTTCTCTACTCCTTCTGAAACAACGGTCATGCCTAAGTTATGAGCAAGCCTAATGACCGCAGTAGCTATCGTTTGGTTATCCGGATTGGTGTGAATGTCCTGGATAAATGACTTATCAATCTTCAACGTATCCACTTCGAATTTCATGAGGAATGATAAGCTGGAATAGCCCGTTCCGAAATCATCGACGGAGAGATGAATGCCTCTTGCCTTCAACGCACGAAGCGTCTGATTAATGGTCGCGACCTGTTCCATCAGTACGCTTTCCGTTATTTCCACCTCCAGCCACCGCTCGTCAAGACCGGTATCGTTAAGAATCTGGTCGATGCTCTCCATCAAACTGCCTTCGAATTGTTTTCCAGACACGTTGACAGCCACTCGCATCGGCGGATATCCCGCTTCCTGCCAAGCTTTGTTCTGCGCGCATGCCTCTCTAATTACCCAATCGCCAATGGGAATGATTAGTCCCGTTTCCTCGGCGATGGGGATGAATTTTTCTGGCGGAATTTGGCCCATTGTCACATGATTCCAACGAATGAGCGCTTCGCTTCCCACAACGATACCGCTTTGAGCATCTACGCGAGGCTGATAATGAAGCTGAAACTCTTTGTTCACCAAGGCGCGATGAAGGTCGTTTTCGATTCTCATTCTTTCATTCGTACGAGCCGTCATATCAGAATGATAAATTTTTACCGTATTTTTGCCTTTGGCCTTCGCTTCGTACATGGCCATGTCTGCAAACTTGATTAACGTTTCTACATCGGTTTCGTCATTAGGATAATAAGAGATGCCTATGCTTACGGTAACATGAAGCTCCTGCTCAAATACAATAAAAGGATTTCTAATATCTTCAAGTATCTGCTGCGCAACGGCAATGGAATGCTCCTTATTAGAATCCAGCAGCAGTACAATAAACTCATCTCCAGCTATTCTTGCAACCGTATCCTGCTCACGAATACAAGCTTGCAGCCTTTGTCCGACAAGCTGAATCAACAGATCGCCTGCATGGTGGCCTAGAGAATCATTTACGATTTTGAATCGATCCATATCTACAAACAAGACAGCAAATTGCTGTCCGCCAAGCTCGGCAAGGCTCAGTGCCTCCTGCATCCGGTCCACTAACAATCTGCGATTAGGAAGATTCGTTAAGGTATCATAATAGGCCAATGTGATTTGATCCATCATTCGATTAAATGCTTTTCCTAAATCACCAATTTCATTATCAGCATGGAAATCCGTTCGAACCTGTACATTCCCTCTTTCCCCTTCTTGCATGAGTGAGCGCAGCTTGCCCAGCGGTTTCCCTACTCCTCGCTGCACGAGAAAGCCCACAACAAAAACAGCTGCGATGCAGCATAATAGAGAAAGCCATACCGAATCAATAAGCATCCGGCGCATCGGCGCAAGGAGCTCCTTCTTTGAGTAATAGCCTATGATAGTCCATCCCGATACACTTGATTGCTGAAAAGAATAATTTTGCAGCACGCCATTCTCATCTTGGGCGTAGAAATTGCCCGAATTGCTGCCGCCATCAATTAGTTCAGGCATTACCCCTTTAAAGGGTGCCTCTATCCTCTTCTCATCTGCCGTGTATATAATGGTTCCTTGATTGTTAATAATCTCATATCCGCCGTTTTCGCCTAATTTAAAGCCCTCTAAAGCTTTTCTCAAATTTTTACTTGGTATCTCAAGCAGCAGCGCTCCGATAATTTTCTCATAATTATAAGGGCTTCTTATCGTTTTCACGATTGCAAACATAGGCTCAGATGCGCCCATGCTGACAAATGCCGCTTTTCGCGTATCCAAATAAACGGTGTCACGGTCAGAGGATAGAAGCTTTTGAAACCAATCCAGCTCTCTGATACCCTTTGCATTACCATTCCTTATTGTGGGAATCGTTCCTTCTCGGCGAAGAGAGGTTAATACTCTAGCTTGATCAGGTGAGAAAATGGTTATCGATGCGATTGTTTGATATGAATTCAGATAGGTATGAAAGAAATTGGAAATAAAGCTGTTAGCTTGGCTGAAATCCGCTTCATTATCACTACTATTGAACACCAATAGTTTGTTGAGGAATTCTTGGTCATGCATCAGCATCGTTGCAAGATCCTCGTATTGCTGCAGTAAATTATCAATATGCCCGTTGGTTTGTATGATCGTTTGCAGGGAGCCCTGTGCAGACTCCTCTTCAAGAATATGTACAGACTGCCGATAAGAGAAAACGGATAATACAAGAACAATAATAATAACGCTGATGAGTAATGAAAATGTAAGCTGAAAGGATGTATATTTAATAAGGCTTCTTAGAGATAGAACTTTTTTATGTATTTCAGCCATCTGGTTTATCGCTAACATCCTCCTTGCAAACGAGATTATGTCTGACCTGCTGCTGTAATAGATTGTTGTAGATGCCGCTCACCATTTGTGATCCTAGCGATCCCAGCGAAATCAACCAGCTATTGGGCCAAAATAATATCAATTTCCCGTACTGCTGCATCTAGCTGTTCTTGAACTGCCTCTTCGCTGTAACGTCCTGTTTGATCTGCAGCTATGCTCCAAATTTCTCCGAAATGCTTGACAAGAGCTGTCTCAATCGAGCCCCACTGCGGAATGGAAGGATACGTCTGGCCATATTTCGTAGCCTCTGCGAAAGCAGCATAGCCCAGCTCTTCAATAGGCGCTTTCGAATCTAACAAGCTTCTCTTGGCAGGCAGCATGCCCAGTCTCTTGGAATACGCCAGCTGCGCTTCATCGCTGGACAAATAACGGATAAGCTCCCATGCGGCGTCTTTATGCTTGGATGTTTGAAATACAGCAAGATTGCTTCCCCCGATAAAGGTAGATCTTTTCTCAGGGCCCATCGGCAGCGGAGCAAGGCCTATATTTGCTTTATCAATAACCCCACCAAGTCCGCCATTATCCCTTGAGATTTCAAAGTCTTTCAACAGCCATGGACCAGACACCAAAGCAGCGGTCTTGCCATCTGCGAAATCATTCTCGATTTGAGAAGAGTTTTTGCCAAGCGAAGCAAGATCGACTAAGCCATCCTGGGCTAATCCGGTGTAATACATAATGCCCTCAAGCGCTTGCTTGTCGTTGAATACTGCTGATTTATTATCCGGTGTCAGCACCTCTGCTCCCGCACTCCACATCCATGGAAGTATATTATGGGCGACATTCCAGTCATTTTTGCCGGGAACTCCGAGAGCAGTCATCTTCTGTCCATTTATTTCAATACCGTTTACTTTCTGTAATGCTTCCTTGAACGAACTCCAATCCTGAAACGCTGTATTCGGATCGACGCCTGCAGCTTGAAAGGCATCCTTCCGATAAAATAACACGCGCGCGTCCACAAACCACGGAACGGCATATACATTCGGTTTGCCTTCAATCATTGTCGTCTTCCAGCTGGCAGGGAGATAAGCCTCTCCACCGCCTACTTCACCTACTCTATTGGTGAGATCATCAAGACCATTCATAGATGCAATAGCCGGTACCCAGGTTGTTCCCAGCTGGACAATATCAGGCCCTTCTCCGCTTGTAATCGCAGATGTAATATCCGACCAAGCCGTATCCCAGCTGAGCACCTTTATATCAATTGTAATATTGTTATGCTGCTCCATATAAGGCTCTAGGGTCTGCACGAAAAAAGGCTCAGCTAACGCCGTATTCGCGATAATCCATGCCTTCAACGAAATACCCCCCTGCTGCTGCGTCTCCGTGGAAGAGACAGACTCGGAGTTTTTCTCGATCTGACAGCCAACGGCAAGTATGCCGATGAGGATGAACAATAGGGATAATTTTTTTAGTTTTTTCAAATGATTATCCCTCCTTTGCTTTCAATCTGATTCATACCCATCCTCTTATGTATGCGCTTTATATTAGATAGTCTAATATGTTTTTAGTAGGACCAAAGACTCTGTTTTCTATATTATGGTTTATCAAACGTGTAATTTAATGTAATTATATGTTTGATTGGAATATTGTACAAGAGTGAGTTAGTTTTATACAAATTTCGCTTAGTATCGTGTATGTTGATTGGTTTCAGCATCTCCTATAATCAATTTATAAATGACTGCAGCGTAAGCACATACCGCAATTGCTTCATGCTGCATACCTTCAGGAGGTTAAACATACAAATGAGCCAATCACCTATCTTATTGACTGACGAGCAGATTCGAGCATTTATTACAGAAGGATTTCTCATTCTGAAAACCGATTTCTCCAATACTTTCCATCAAAGCATGACCGATGAACTGAAAAGGGTGTATGAGGAAGAAGGAAACCCAGGCAATAACCTGCTGCCGCGAATTCGTGAAATTCAGCAGGTATTCGACCATCCTGTCATTACCGGCGCATTGACAAGCGTACTTGGCCCAGACTACATGCTGCACGCACACAGACATGGCCATTACAATGCACAGCCTGTTGCCGGAGGATGGCATAAAGATAGCTATTGGGGCTATTCACGGATGCGCAATCATCATCCATGGTGGGCCATGATTATGTATTTTCCGCAAGCCACCCCGCTCGAGCTTGGACCAACTGGCGTAATGCCAGGCACACAAAACTACGAGGAACGAAACTTCATCTCTGATGATGCTCCTGGAGAAGCGTATGCAAGCGGCGAAGCAGGTACGTTTGCACTTATCCATTATGATATCTGGCATCGGTCAACACCGAATGTGCTTGGCAATCCCCGCTATATGCTGAAATTTGAATTTATGCGGACGACTGCTCCGAGCAAGCCTTCATGGGATAACCAAGCTCCAGCATGGATAGAGCCGACTACTACTCTATCACTGCCGATAGCCCGTCATGAAACGCTCTGGGAAGAAAGCTGGAACTGGCTTTCCGGCAGCGTTGGCAGTATTGCGAATACAGCAGAATCGAATGAAGAAAAACTAAAAGAGCTTTCAATCGCTTTAGAGGCTGATTTCGAGCCGCATGCGTTAAACGCAGCGTATGAGCTTGCGAGATATGGCATGCCGGGTGTAGAGGTGCTGCTTGCAGCACTCCATCATCATCGAACGGACGTATCGCGTTTGTCCGCTTATGGGCTTTCTGTTGCAGGTTCTGATGCTGTCGCTGGATTAATAGAGGCGTTAACAGATGAGCGTGAGGAAACGGTTAAGCATGCTGTATTTGCACTTGGAGAGCTTCGCGGCTTGGCCGATAGCGCGCTTCCAGCGCTTATCAGGCTTCTATCTGACTCCTCAGCTGCAGTAAGAAGAGAGATTTGCGAGGCGCTGGGCATCATGGCTTCCACAAGACAAGAAGCCGTGGACGGGTTAATTCGATGCTTGCAGGATGAGGATACGCAGGTTCGCTTCACTGCCGGCCTCTCGCTGTCTCGAGTCGGACCCTCCGCTGTGGCTGCCGTTCCAGCTCTTGCAGCTGCTCTAGATGACGAGAACCGCTACGTCAGGGCACATGCGCTGGAAGCGCTCCGCTATATCGGAACCGAAGAAGCCAAAGATATTCTCATTAAAGCATTATTTAATGCACGGTGGTGCACAACGACAACACCGTCTAATACTTTCTAGGGCAACGCACTATTTAGAAATGAAGCTTTTATCAGGAAAACAGCCGATCAGAGCTTTATATCTGTTCGGCTGTTTTGCTTTCTTGGTCTATTGCTGCCTGATCTCGTTTGACTCATTACGTGGACTATAACATCAAATGTTGAAACTAATGTTACGTTTAAGACTACGACTTCCATTTTTGCAGCGGCTTATCATCCCATATTTGCACTTCAATATAGCGTTCAGGCCCCTTGTTTCCTTCAGGGTTCCAATTTTGCGGTAAACCGAATTGTCTAATGACATGCCTAATTTCATCCAATAGATAAATTTGTTTTCGATATGGCTTGTCGTCAAGGTACCTCATAGTAGGAAACAGGTCTCCATACGTGAAGCTGATTGTGCTCGGATCAAACTCCGAAATGGAGAGGGAGAGCGCTTTTCCCTCAGGATACCATCCCATGAGCCAAGGGCATTCTCCTAATGTCATATAGTGAGGATGGCTGCGAATCGGGCTGCCGCCTTTGTGTATAAATAATTGTCTGGCCTTTAACTCAAGACTACGTCTAATTTCGAGATAGTCCTTTGAGCGTTTGCTGGCGAACCCTCTATTCGAATTCCGAATAGCCGTTAGCACATTCTCCGCGTCTTCTGGCAGCAGATCAGACAAATTGCGAAATGGCCCCGTTGATTTATCATAATAGTGATATAACCATTCCATCGTCTCATACCACCCATTCATTATTATCCTTCTACGGACCATTTTTATACGAATCTTAAAACTATTTCAAAGAGATTTCCCTATATTCACTGGGCGTTAAGGCTGTAGACTCCTTGAACAGACGCGAGAAATACGCTGCATCCATACCGAGCGTTTCTGCAATTTCAGATATACTGTGAGCAGTGAATGAAAGTAGCTGCCTAGCTTTATCCATCCGCTTGCGGTTCACATACTGAATAGGAGATAAGCCGGTCGTATTTTTGAACATACGTATAAAATAATTAGGGTGGAAATGAACCAGCTGTGCTAAACTATCTACCGTTATATTTTCCGAGAGATGCTCCTCTATGTAAGTAAGTACAGCATTCATTTTCTCGAACGAGCCCGCTGCTGGCGTATTTATGTTAACCTGCTCGGCTTGTTCCAGAAATAAGGCCAGTATTTCCAGCAAAGCAGCCTGCACATGCAGACTGGCTGTCCATTCCTCGCTTTTGTGATGATGAATCAGTCGTTCGAATTTCTCCTCTAATCGAAGACGTTCTGCCACAGGTACAAGGATAGGCGCTTCAAGCAATTGAAATAAGTTGAAATTGTTCAGCTTTGCCGTAAAGTGGCACCAATACTTGCCAAATGTATTTGCACTAGTCGTGCCATAGGATTGAACCTTATCCGCAGGCATTAAGCATAAATCCCCAGGCTTTGGGTAAAACTGACGATTGCCAACTTTAATATATCCCTCGCCCTCCTGGATGAAATAAAGCTTATTCACATCTGTGGTGTAGTTATCTTCATTCCAAGTCACAGGTACCTTCGTGTACTCCGCTACAATTACATGCAGCTGAAGTCCTGTCAGATACGTCTTCCAAAATGCATTTCTGCCAGCCTCCACTGTAGCTCCGCCTCTCTCTGCCAAAAACAGTTGATAACTATTGCTCTATTAGGAGTGAAATCTGCTATTATTAAGAGATATGAACATACAGAGGGAAAATACAACAATGATAAGAAAATGGTTAAGAAAAATAAAGTATTATTTCTTAAAGCTGCTCCGCATTCGCAAGTCCGATCATGTAGTTGCTATAGGCTTTGTAGCAGGATTCTTCCACTGCTGGTTCCCTACCTTCGGAGTAGGCATGCTGATGTCTATCGCTTTGGCCAAGCTGCTGCGAGGCAATCTTGCCGCTGCGATCATTTCTGGATCCATAGGCTCATTCTTATGGCCGGGTCTCTTTTTCCTCAACTACAGAGTGGGCTTCATTATAGAAAGCTTATTTCGTGCTCCCGTCTCACAGCTCGACGATGCCATCGGTGAGCCAGTGCCTGATGTTCACTATTCAAAGGCAGCCGACCACTTCAGCAGCTTTGGCGACATCGGGCTTAATTTCCTAGCTGGATCGATTGTAAACAGCATCCTATTCTCCATTATAGGTTATGTTGTACTCCGTATCATTCTTAAGCATTATCGACTTCCTCTGCTGAGGAAGCTTAGAAGAAAAAGCCGCGAATCCAACTAAGGGTTCCCGGCTTTTCTCCTTGTAGGGCACCAACTGCTCAGCGCAATATAAAACGGCGAAGCGCTGAAATAAGAAGATCATGATCCTCTTGATCAGGCAAACCAGATACAGTTACCGTTCCTATCTGCCCTTCCCCTGTTACGATAAGCGGGAAAGCGCCTCCTGCCCCTACATAATCTGCAAGCGGAAGCCCATATTTCTCCTCCATCGTCGTGCCTTCGCTGCGAAGCCTACAAGCTATATACCATGAGCTGCAGCCAAAATGATTGGCTGTGTTGTTTTTACGACGGATCCAATCCTCGTTCTCCGCTGATGTTCCTTCCATTGCATGCAGAAACAAGCGATGGCCGGCCCTTGTAATATCCACCGTAATGCATTTGCCGGTTTGCCGCGCTTCTTCTACAAGCAACAGCCCAAGCTCCAAAGCCGTATCGTTCGTAAATGAAGTAAAGCGGAGCTCCTGCTCTTCCTGCTCCATCTGCTTTAATTGCTGATTACTCGTATCCATCAATTGGACTCCACTCCGATCAGAAGCTCAAAATAAAACGATTGCTGAACAAAATTATAGCAGTCTAGATCTGAGATGAATAGGGCAATTATACCAAAGGACAAATCAAACCGATCCGTAATTGTAGAAATCAATTAAAATAGCAAAACAGCCGACCAGATATTGCGACCCTGATCAGCTGTTTTTTGAAATTTTATAATTTGCTACAGAAAAATGAGCAGCAGTGTACCCGCTGCGAAGCAGTAATAGGCAAAGTAGATTAAATTGCCTTTAGCCATAATGTTCATAAACCACTTCATAGCAAAATAGGTAACGATAAGGGTAGCCAAGAAAGCAATAATATAAGGAATCGCAAGCGTAGAGCGATCAGGGTCGGAAGCAATATCGGATATGCCGAGAACCAAGCCGCCCAAGCTTACAGGTATGTATAGCATAAAAGAAAAACGCAGCGCTGTTTCTTGCTTCATACCTACTGCAATGGACGTAATGACCGTTGAACCGGAACGGCTAATGCCTGGAATGAGCGCAACAGCTTGCGCCAGCCCCACGATTAAAGCATCCTTGAGTGTTAAATCGCCATCCCGCTTGCGGCCGCGAAGATTACGAATCAACCATAGCGCTACCCCTGTGATTAATAACGATACTGCCACCGTCCGAACCGATGAGAAATAACTCTCAATTTGATCCTTGAATAATAGTCCAATAATAACGGCGGGTATCGTGCCAACCACGACGTACAGCGCGAAGTTGAAATCGGATTTATACGTATGATTTCTAGTTTGGATGAAACGAATAGTGTTCACGATAAGACGTACGATATCCTTGCGGAAAATATATCCGATCGCGATCAATGAAGCCGTGTTCGTCAAAATTTCAAATGTAAGGCCCTTTTGTTCAATACCGAGCAGCCTCTGAGCAATAATGAGGTGTCCGCTTGATGATACCGGTATCGGCTCCGTTGCCCCTTGTACAATTCCAAGCACTAAATACTTCAGCAAAAGCAATAAATCTTCCATAAATGCTCCTCTCCCAAATCTATTACTATGATTATCATAGCGTATAACGAGTGCGGGGCAAAGAGCAGTTCCTCCTAATCTTTAGGAGGAACTGTTGTATTGCTCTAGTTCAATTGGTTAGTCCGACTCTCTGACCTCCAGCACATCAAGCAGGAACATAAATATCGGGATTCCGATAATTAATCCCCATATTCCCATGAAATGCTGTGAGAAAATCAAAATGAAAAAGGTGTAGAACATAGGAAGCTTCGTCTTATGGGCATACAATCTAGGGTTAAGGAAATAGGTCTCAAGTGAATGAATGACTAGAATCATTACGATAGCCCATAGTACCAAGGAGAACCCACCGACTTGGTAGCCGATAATGCCGATGGGGATGAAGGAGATGATAACGCCTGCCACTGGAATAAGGCTGAGTAGAAATACCATCGTCGTAATCGCCACCAAATACGGGAAGCCCATAATCCAAAGCCCGATCATAGTCAAAACGGTGTTGAATACAGCGATCAACAGCTGCACTTCTACTACCTTACCGAAGGATGAAGCGAATTTCCCGCCGAAATAATGAAATTCCTTATAGGCCCATCCGATTTTACTCTCACGGAATTGCTCCGTGAATTTAACAATTTTGGTCCGCTGCAATAAATAAAAGAAGCTGAGCAGGATAACAAAAAGAATGATCTCCAGCCATTTCCCAAGCTTCATAATATATTCAACGGCATTGCCTAAATACTTCTGATAGTCGACCTTCTCCAAAGCATCGACCAGTTTCCCGACTACCTCATCGTTCTGGGAAGAGGTTAGGAACCGATTAATGTTATTAATCATGTCGACAATTTGACTCACGATCTTAGGCAAATAGTTTGCCATGCCAAAAACGAGCGTACTCACTAGCAGCACGTACAGACAGACGGTAACCAGTACTGGAGAGATCGGGAAAAAACGATTAATCTTCTTGACGACGAAGCCTTGCAAGCGTCCCATAACGAAGGTGACCAAGAACAAGAGAAGCAGTAAATTAAGCATATCGCGGAGACTGTAAAGCAGCAGGACAACGAGCAATAGAAATAATATTCTTCTTACAACCGCATGGGCAAAAAACGTTCGTAATCCTTCCATGAACTTCCCTCATTTTTTTTTGATATAATCCACTTTAATACGGTAAAAGACCTAAATCGTTTCATTATGTAACGGGAAAATGAAGCTTTTCCCTGAGAAAATTTATGGTGCCCGCTTCGGAAGAAGCCTTACATAGTTATCCGATAGCTTCATTAATTCCAAAATATAGTTGTAGTCATCTTGATACGGACTTATGTCGGTTATTTTTTCCATTGTTCGAAGATCGAGGGCGGTACCATCATCAAAGCCTTTTCCTGGCACGAACAATATATCATTGTTAAAGAAGGAGCCCGTAGGAAGATAGTAGCGCATGCCCACTACATTATGATCAATATTAAGCAAATCATGACCAAACGCAGTGAAGCCTTCATCCCCAAGTGAAATACCGAGAAGGTTGGATACGGTTGGCATAATATCAACCTGTCCGCCGACCCCTTCAACCACCTTAGCGCCCTCTCCCGGTACATGAATAATCAACGGAATATTGAATCGGCTAATTCGCTCATCATAATGAATGCCGAGCTGCTCACTGACCCAAGTATCGTCATTATCCTTCGTTTGCAAACCAAAGTGGTCGCCATAAACGACCAGCATCGTGTTATCCCACAAGCCGCTTGCCTTAAGGCCGTCTATGAATTTCCCAAGCGCATAATCGGTATAATTAACAGCTGTAAGATAGTCGCCTAATTGTGTATCCTTCAATGCATCAGGCAATGTGATTTGCTGCTTATTCACCGGCACCTTAAACGGATGATGGCTGGAGGCCGTAATGAATTGTGCATAAAACGGCTTGCTCTGCTCTTGTAGTGCTTGAAGCTTCTCGAGTCCCACTCGGTACAGCTCTTCATCCGAAGCGCCAAATGCATTGAAATGATCATTCTTAAAGCTAGGCTTGTCATAATACTTGTCAAATCCAAGGGCGGGGTATAGAAGATTGCGGTCCCAGAACGTGACATCATTAATGTGGAACGTATTAGACTTATAATCTTCTTGCTTCAGCAGCCTCGGCAAGCTCGGAACCACACGATCCCCATATCCAGTAGACATTGCGATTACACCTGCGGGATAAATGGAGGAGTTGGACATAAACTCCGCATCGGATGTATTTCCTTGCCCAATTTGTTGGAAGAAGTGAGGGAAATAAAAGCTGTCTCCCACAAGCTGGTTGAGCACTGGAGTTATTTCCTTGCCTCCTAGCGATAGATGAATCGGGAAGTTCTGAAAAGCCTCAAGCTGCACAACGATGACATTCTTCCCCTTCGCTGCTCCAAAGTAATTCAGCGCAGCATTCGTATCTCGATAGGAATAAGTGGCTTGCAGACTTGCTGCCGCTGCTGCAGTTTCTGCGAGATCTCCATTTTTGATGGCTTGATTTTCCTTATTCGCTTTCACCGCTGCTGCAACTTGATAGTTCAGAAATCCTAAGCTTTCCGCTTCCACCATTTCATTTGCAATAGCGCTGCCCGCCTTCATATAGAAGCCAGATACGATTAAGCCAATAACAGCAGCAATCCATACATAGGATAATTTCGCCGCATGCTTGCGCCCTCTGTTATGATCGCCTCTTACTAGCTTAACTATATATACGAATACTAATACTAAAATATCAATAAAAAAAAGATAATTCGCCGGCTGTATGGATGCGCCTACGCTGCTTCTTATTTGCAGAACCTGATTAAGGCCATGAAGCGCTGTATAAGTAGGTACTGTTCCATAATAACTAAAATATACAGTAGATGCGAACAGCATCAGCGATAATAATCCGTTCAACCAACCAAATACCGTTCCCTTCCACTTCGCAGAGGTAAGAAGCTCTGCTATACAAAGAAGAACTAATACAGCAGCCGCATCCCCAATAAGCTTATCGATCTGAATGCCGTGAAAAACGAATTGGCGGAAAAGAGCCATCTTTAACATGATTAATATAAATATAAGTACAAAGGGCGACCTCCGGTACCCATCTGATAAAAGCCTCACGCTTACTCACTCCTTCTGCTGTGACGCAGTGTTCATTGAATAGCAAGGGGCTGTCCCAAAAGGTGATAAACCTAGAGCTACCGCTCAAGGTTTTGACTTTTTGGACAGCCCTTTCTATACATCTTTCTTCGTACGAACTCATATCTGCTTGTTTTCTTGGAAATAGAGCTAATTATTAGCTCTATTTCTCCAAAAGTAAGGTAAGTTGGTGGAATAGAGCTAGTTTCTAGCTCTATTTCGCTCATCTATTATCATATGAGCTCATATCTGCTAGTTTTCTTGGAAATAGAGCTAATTATTAGCTCTATTTCTCCAAAAGTAAGCTAAGTTGATGGAATAGAGCTAGTTTCTAGCTCTATTCCACTAATTAAGTTTTACAAAGGGGTATCTCGGCAGCCCCATCTTATCATGAATTCATTAATATAAGATTAATATTAATGCATATGAAGCCATTAATGAATAGGGAATAATAAACAAGCCCGGATTGAGCGTGCCTTGAGCCGCTTTCAGCCTTCATCGCCATGCCACAGCTTATGGAACGAAGGGCTTCCGGCGAGCAGGCTTTCGACGGTCCCTTCCGCTTCGATCTCTCCGTCTTTCATAACAATAATATGATCGGCCTGCGCCAAAGCCGCCTTCCGGTGCGATACAACCAAACAGGTGGCATTACCGCGTTCACGGAACAAGCGTGTCCATAGCTTCTGCTCCGTTTCCACGTCAAGCGCGCTGGATACGTCATCGAATACGTAAAGCTCGCTGTCGCGAACCAGCATTCGCGCTGCCGCTGTCCGCTGAGCCTGTCCTCCGGATAGCTTCACGCCGCGCGGTCCAATTACGGTATCAAGGCCTTTCTGCAAATACAGGATGTCATCCTCCATTACCGCCGTATGCAGTGCCTTTGCAAGCCCGCCCTCTTCATCGGGATGACCAAGCAAAATATTTTCCCGCAATGTATCGCTGTAAAGTCTAGGCACCTGAGCCGTATATGCGCTCCGCGGTGGAACAAAAAACGAACCTGAATCTTCTACTGCACGGCCGTTCCACCAAACAGTCCCGCCATCTCGCGGCAGCAGGCCAAGCAAGGTACGCACCAGCGTCGTCTTTCCAGAGCCAATAGGCCCCGTAATAACCGTAAATGATCCTCTGCGCAGCTTAAGATCAACATCCGCTATCCCTCTTCCCGTCTCGGGATACTTATAGGTCAAGCCCCTCGCTTCTAGCTGCTTCAGCCGCTCATCTGCCTCCAATGATGAAATGCCAGTTTCCTTACCATTATCATGTAAATGCAAGGAATTAGGCTCCGTCAATACAGCAGCCGGTGCTCCTTGCAGGATGCCGGTCAAGCGCAGCAAAGCTACCGTCATCTGCTTGAAATGGGTAAGAAACTTGCCGAAGTTGGAAATAAACTGTGTTACGAACGTTAAATAGTATACAAATAACGAGAAATCGCCGATCGTAAACTCGCCGCCGCGCATCTTCTGTCCGGCAAGCAGCAGGATTAATCCTGTACCTAAGTTAACAGAATTGGAAAAGATCGAATCGAGCACCTCAGTCATTAATTTATCCTTCAGCATCGTCTTGCGGCGATTGTCGTTCAGCGCCCTAAATCTGGACATCACACGTTTCTCTGCGCCTGCCACTTGAATCGCCTGAACGCTTCCGAACATTTCGCTGATGGCTCCCGTTACCTTGGCTGTAGATTCACGGCTTGCCGAACGGTATTTCTGCAGACGCGTCGTAGCCAGCTGCGCGGCGATGACGACGATCACGAGCGGCAAAAACACGAGCAGCGTCATTTGGGCATCAATACGAATAAGAATAAAACAAGAAACTAAGGCAAAGCAGGTCATGCCGAACACATCGACCGACCAGCTTACCGCCTCCTCGGACTGTTCCACATCGTCGCGAAAGTGGCTGATCGCCTCACCCGGCGAGCACGGAATGGCTCTTGCTCCAGGCTCCTTCAGAATATGCTCCAATAAATTGCGCCGCAGCACCATGCTCGCTCGAAACCGAAAGTTGACATCGGTTATAAACCCGATGAACACGCTAACGCTTCGAGCAAGAGCTGCTCCTAGCAGCAAGGCGATCAATCCCCATGTTCCGTAGCCGAGAGTCGAATCAATCGTCAAGGAATCGAAGAAGGCTTTTGTAATAAGTCCGGGAAAGATAGGCATTAAATAAATGATTGTCCACATTAGTGCGTTAATCATATACAAGCCTGGCCGATAGCTAATTAAACGCCACATATACGAAAACGTACTCATACCAGCACCTCCTCAAGCCCTGCCGCAAGCATGCGGCTGAAGCGAGAATTCGGATCGGCTGCCAGCTGCGTCCTTCTGCCAGCCTCTACAATACGGCCCTTTTCCAAAATAACAATTTGATCTGCGCGCTGCACCGTAGCCAAGCGATGCGCAATAATGATGCAGGAGCGTTCATTCAACAGTTTATCGACTGCCTGCTCCAATCTATATTCCGTTAACGGGTCAAGTCGAGAGGATGCCTCATCCAGAATGACAAGGCCAGGATCTGTTAGAAATACTCTTGCGAAAGCAAGCAGCTGGGCTTCGCCTGCGGATAAGCTTCCGCCTCCTGATGCTAGCGGCGCATCCAATCCGCCCGGAAGCGATTCATACCAGCCTCGCAAGCCGAGCTCATACAATACCTCGATAATATGCTCATCCGAGATACTCTCATCATAGAAGGTGAGGTTATCTCGTACGCTCCCTTGTAAAATTTCAATATTTTGCGTGACGAGTGCGACTCTAGCCCGAAGTTCCATTAGCTTGCACTGCCTTATATCGGTATCACTCAGTTTAATGCTGCCAACCTGTGGATCATAGAAACGAAGCAGCAATCGGGCAATCGTTGTCTTCCCGCTTCCTGTTCGCCCAAGCAGCCCGAGAGTTTCTCCCGGCTTTAGCCGCAAATTAATTTCTTCCAGAATAGGCTGCTCATCATAGCCGAATGTCACATTGCCAAGCTCCAGTGACAATGGCCCTGGCGGAAGCTCTGCTCCAGGCCCGTCCTCAATTCGCGGACGTGTATCGAACAGCTCGCGAATGCGCATCAAGCTCGCGTCCGCCTTCTGAAGATCCTCGATTTGCGTGCGGATCTTCTCAATCGGCTTGGCCAGCAATTCGGTATAATAAAAAATCAAATAAACAGTACCCATTGAAATAAGGCTTGCCTTCCATAGATAGGCGCTGATTGCGAAGGCCATCGCATTCCCTAAAGCAAATATAATAATGGTCGTAATCCACATCGAAGAATAACCCATGAACGCTTTCCTGCGAAGCGGCAGCATCCGCCGCAGCAGCGAATAATAGCGGTTCATAACGAAGCCCGTCGCTCCATTCGCGCGCGTATCCTCGGTACCTTCCAGATGCTCGCCGATAAAACCATAAAATTCAGCATTAATTTGCCGCCATTTGGCCCATATGGGTACTGAGAACTTACGAATCCATTGAATGATATATATAGCAAAACCAACAAACAGAAGCATGCCTGCGCCGATCAGCACATTTTCGCGAAATAATAAAATAATAATACCGATCATCAGCAGCAGGTTTCCAGCTAGATTAATAATGAAACTGGAGAAAAAGTTGGCTAATGCGTTCACATCACCGTCAACACGCTCGATAATAGACCCCGATGTATTGGATTTATGGAAGGACATATCCAGCTTCAAGCAATGCTCGGCTAGATCGCCTCGCAGCAGATTCGTCGTCCGCCATGCCAGATTCTCGCTAACATAGGTGGCAATAACCGATACGAGCTGCTGGATCAGTGAGAAGCCGATAAACAAAGCGGCAGCATAATAAAGCGGCTCAAGCGCTTTATCTGAACCAGCGGTATCAATAAAATATCGAATAATTTGCGGATTAATGAGCTGCAATCCAATTGATGTGAAGAGGAGAAGTGCCAATCCGATAAGCGATCTGCGCTGCGGAAGCAAGTAACGGTTTAACATCATATAGTAATGACCGAAAGTGTTCTTTTTCTTCGTCTTGCTCATGCAAAGCCCCTTTCCCCAAAATAACGGTAAAAAAGATAGGCGATAACCGGCCTCGTAAGGGGTTATCGCCGTTTAAACGTTACTCTATCGGAATCCATTAGAGCCGTCAATCCATTTTTTCAATTATTAGGAAGTACATTAACGCTAAATACCAATCACTTTTCATACATTTAGGAGGCTCTTTTTTTCTCAAACGACCGAATTCCCACTGAAATCACAATAAAACAGACCACAAGCATGCCAAGATAGAAGTAGTAATCAGGAAGTGTATGGTTAAAAAGACGACCTGCTCCAAGTATGATTGCCATAGAAGTACCAACAGAGAGAAATAATTTAGATAGTTTCATATAAGCCCCTCCTTATCTAGTATATACGGAGCCAAATCCTCTAATGTTACAAAATATTTCCATTTTCTCCAAAGACAAATATACAATCAACAATAATCGGGAGATTGTCGCGCAGTGAGCAGGCTCCCATGACCGACCTGGCATGCACGCCATTCTCTTCGAATACCTCATGCATAAAATCCGAGAAGCCATTAAGCACTTTATGGTGCTCCTCGAACGCCGAATCGGCATTTACAAAGCCTTGTACTTTTACAACCCGCTTCACATGATCTAAGCTGCCTAACGTCTGCTTGACGACTGCAAGCACTTCTATTGCTGTCAGCCTCGCGAAATGATAGCCTTCTTCTACTGTATAGTCGGTCCCAAGCTTACCTTTGGGCTGTCCGCTCGGACCTTTCCCAGAAACAAATAACAATCCATTAACTGCAACATAGTTCGCATAATGAGCTGCAGGCTCGCTGCCTAAAGGCAGCTCGACACCTAATCTTTCTAAACGAGCATCAATGGAACCTTTCACCATATAGAACACCACCCCTATCCATTTGATGGAAATCTACAATCCAGTTTATAATGAAATTGACCTTATTGGGAGGATCAGTTATGTCCTATTATTAGAGGTCAGATTGGAGATAGGCATTGTTTGATATTGTCCTTTCCGGAACTGAATCCGGCCCCTTATACATGCAGCTTTATTATCATATTCGCAAGCTCATAGAGAATAATGACATCCAAGACGGAACGAAGCTGCCTTCCATCCGATCCTTGATTCAGCAAACCGCATTCAGCAAGACAACCATCGAGACAGCCTATCATATGCTGCTGGAAGAAGGGTATGTGCTTAGTAAGCCGCGTTCCGGTCTTTACGTCATTAATCCTCAGCCGCCGCAAGCTGCAAACCACAGAATAGAGGAGCTTGTTAAGCAAGAGGCTGTGCAGCAATTTAACGGATCGCATACTCCTGCTCCGTCCATTCAGAAAGAGCTTATCGACTTTAGCCTGCTTGCTGTGGATGATCGCTCATTTCCCGTTCAAGCATGGCGAACCGCCTTGAATGAAACGCTTCTGCGTAAAGGCAGCCTCTTGCACCAGTACGGCGATCCTAGAGGTGAATATGATTTGCGTCTGAGCCTTGCACACTATTTAAAAACGTCCCGAGGGGTAGCCTGCTTGCCCGAACAAATCATCATCGGAACAGGCATATCCTACAGTATTCATATTTTGAAGATGCTATTGGAAAGACCCTCAAAAATAGCTTATGAAGAGAGCGGAATCGCACAGGTTGGAGAAAAGTTCGCGCAGCATGGCTTTGATCTTATTCCGTTTCCACTTCAGGATAATCATTTCCCTGCTTCCTATTTAATAGAAGCAAATCTGCATACTCTGTATGTAACGCCATCCCATCGTTCAAGTGGACATCCGCTATCCTATACCATTAGACAGCAAATGCTCCACTGGGCCTATCATCATGACGGCTATATAATAGAAGATGACTATGACGGTGAGTTTCGTTATTCCGGCAAAACCATCCCTGCGCTGCATGGGTTGGATAAACAAGGAGTAGTGATCTATATCGGGACCTTCTCCAAAGCATTCTCACCTGCTCTGCGAATGAGCTATACCGTTCTCCCTCTTCATCTAGCGGAGAAACTGCGTAATATGGAGCATATGCTCTCTTGTCCGTCACGAATTGATCAATTAGCGATGAGTTTATTTATACAGCGAGGTCACTGGTATCGGCACATCGGAAGGATGAGAAATATATATAGAAAGAAAAACATCACCTTGACTAGGCTCATTAACGATCATTTCGGTGATCATGTACAAATAGAAGGCGATAGCGCGGGGCTGCATGTGGAACTGATGGTTAAAACCACGCAAAGTGCAGAGAAGCTAATTGAGCTGGCATATGCTTCAGGGGTTCGTGTGTATGGCTCTTACAATAAGGAGCAAAAGCGCAAGAACATCGGAAATCCTAAAATCTATTTAGGCTTTGGTGGCGTGAACGCCAAAGAGATGCAGCGGGGTGTTGAACTGCTGAGAGAGGCGTGGTCTCCTGTATGGTTATAGCAGCCCAGATCTTGCAGTTAAAAAGCTCTGGGCTGTTTTTTATTTTGTTTTATGTCGGCTTGAATTCAATTCACACTAACTCATCTTCTGTATGGGCTACAATGACACTAACACCAAGAGCACGAATCCGTTCGATTGCCTCAGGATCAGCTTCCTCGTCCGTAATTAATAGATCCAGCTCTTCAATCGGCAAAGCCTTTGCAAAAGCATCGTTTCCAAGCGTATGATGTGTTGCCAGCCCAATTAACTGGCGAGATACAGCTGAGACTGCCCGGCTAAATGCGGCAACCTCCGGGGTAGCCATACTTATTCCATTCTCCGAAATACCGCCTCCGGTAGCGAAGCTGATATCGATTTTGAACTGACGAATAAATTCATTCGCGAGCGCATCGGTAATATTGCCAGATGGTTTGACTCTGCCGCCAATGAAATACGTATCAATCCAGTCCCGTTCACGCAATACATCTGCCGCACGCATGCAGTTGGTAAGGACGGTTAACGGCATACCCTCAGGAAGATGCTTCAACAGCAGATAGGAAAGCGAGCCGCTTCCAATAAATACAGTCTGATTCTCTCGAATATAGGAGACAGCAAGCTTGGCAATCGCATGGCCTTGCGGTGTGCCATTTCCGTACCGCAATTCAGGCGGCGCAGGGGACTGGCGCACATGTGAAGCAGGTATAGCCCCACCATGCGTTTTTTTAAGCAGCCCCTGTTCCTCCATAATGGACAAGTCTCGCCGAATGGAATCGATAGAAATTTGAAATTTCACTGCCAGATCCTTCGCTAATACTCTTTTCTCCTGATTTAATAAAGAAAGAATTTTCACCCGACGTTCTTCTGCAAACATGCCCGTTCCTTCCTGAGTCATTCCGATAACCTCCCGTTTGTTCGTTTTTATTCATGATATATTACGTATTATATTCAGCATTGTGCATGTTTGCAATGTTTTTTTCCATTTTCCTTGATTGGAGATAAAAAAGATGCCTAGACTGATCACAGCCTATATTAATAAATATGTTAAACTAGTAAAAACGATAGTGTACTTTAAGGAGATTAATATAATGAAGCTGGTATCTTGGAACGTGAACGGCTTGAGAGCATGTGTGACAAAGGGGTTTTACAATTACCTTAATGAAACCGATGCAGATATATTTTGTATACAAGAAACAAAGCTTCAAGAAGGTCAAATTATGATGGAGCTTGGGGAGCACTATTCGCAGTACTGGAATTATGCGCTTAAGAAGGGATACTCCGGTACAGCTGTATTCAGCAAAATTAAGCCCCTTTCCGTTCGATATGGTTTAGAGGAGGACTCCGAGTCGGAGGGACGAATCATAACGCTGGAATTTGATTCTTTCTACTTAATTAATGTGTACACTCCCAATGCTAGACGAGACTTATCGAGGCTTGGGCTGAGGCTGGAGTGGGAAGATCGGTTCCGTGACTACGTTCAGCAATTGGACAGCCAGAAGCCTGTTATTATTTGCGGCGATTTAAACGTTGCCCATCAAGAAATCGACCTCAAAAATCCGAAGCCCAATCAAGGAAACTCCGGTTTCACCCTAGAAGAACGCGGCAAAATGACCGAGCTGTTGGGCGGCGGATTTATTGATACCTTCCGGCATTTTTATCCCGATCGGGGAGATGTCTATTCATGGTGGTCTTATATGGCTAAAGTAAGAGAGCGAAATATTGGATGGCGGATTGATTATTTTCTAGCTTCTGCAAGATTAGCTCCTTCTTTAATTGATGCCCATATTGATACTCACATTTTAGGCAGTGATCATTGTCCGATCCTTCTTCAGCTGGATGACACGAAATGGTAAAGTGAATTCTAAGTGATAGTCGACTAACCGCCCTTACACAGGGCGGTTTTCTTTCACTTCCACTACAATGCTTTCTAGCATTCTTCCGTCTATGAAAGGAATCAGTCTCCATAACCCTGATTCCGGTAAAGACATCGAGCTAGGGATATGACGATCTGCGCCGTTATTTGCGCCTCCAAGACTTTTAGCTTTAAAAACTTCAAGAAGCTTGTCATCGCCTTGTTTGACTGCCATTATTTTCAGCTCTCCTTGAAGCTCCTCTGTCTCGCCCCAGAAGTGCCACATATACTTATTGCCCTGTCCGGCAATAAAGCCTGGATCAATGAAACCAACCTTTCCCTCTATTCCTCTAAGCATATAGCTTCCCGATTTAAAGGTGGTGGTTATTTTCCATGAAGGCTTTCCTACATTTAAAACAACATCGCCATAGCGCATATCATCCAATCTAATCTCATATCTCCATTTTCCTTCGAGCGGCAGCGCAAATGCCGTAGTGAAGCGTTCCAAGCCTAAATAGCCACTGCTAGGCTCTGTTATTAGGACCGGTGGCAACGCTGTCACTTCTAGTCCTGTATTCAAATGAACAGCATGTATGGAAAGCATTTTCCCTTGAAGCTCTTGGATAGGTGCTGTGAAGCGAAATATATAGCCATATGCACGACCAGCTTCTAGAGCAGGGTCAGGGAACACCTCAAAGAGCAGTTTCTCATTATGATAAAAGGCGTGCCTCTCCTCCATATCTTCATAGAGCGGTGATTCGCTGCTCATAAAGCTAAAAATAATCGAGCAGCAAGCTAGTACGACTAATAGAGATGCGGCCGCAATGACAAACTTGGCTTGTTTTCTATTCGTATTGTTTCGTGCTCCACTTCTTGTTTTTAGCCGAATTTGCCGCTTTATTTCTTCTCTCATATGCTGCTCGCGGAATGGTGTCTCCTTTAATTGCTCCGTCCAATACGGTTCCTGTAGGTCCATAGGTAGAATCACTCTCCTTCACGCTGGGAGTCCAGCATTGCAGATATTTTTTTCTTAGCGCGAAACAAACGTGATTTCACCGTTCCCTCCGAAACTTGAAGAGATGCGGCGATCTCTTCCATGGTAAGCTGATAATGATAAGCAAGAATAATCACTTCCCTAAATTTCAGAGGAAGCTCCATCACCTTAAGCCAAATTTCTTTAGTCGCCATACGATCAAAAGCTACCTTCTCTGCTGAATGAGCGCTCTCCGTTCGATGCAGGAGCCGATCCGCTAATGTTACTTTTCGGATGAAAGAGCTTTTTAAATAATTAATTGATTTATTGCGAGCAATGCTTAGTATCCAGCTCTTTAGGCTGCATTCTCCACGAAACGTGTACAACCGATCATAAACGCTCAGAAATACATCCTGGGTAATATCATCCGCAGCATCGGAGCGACGAACGAGGAAGTAAGCAAAATTCCAGACATCCTCGCCATAGGTTATCATGAGCTCCTCCAGCACTTGGTTTCTGTCATAACCAGGAGCAAGATACTGCATATAATGTTCCTTCACATCCGTTCACCTCTATAAATAAGACAACTGGAAGCAGAAAAAGTTCCCAGCTAACTGCTTTTTATTATGAAGTCTCTGGATTGTTGAGAATTCAGAGTATTTGGTTTGTGTATAACTGTAAAACATCCCTTTATTTTCGCAATTTCAGCCTTTGTAGCGGATCTAACAGGATTTCCTACATCTAATTCAGCATATTTGTTTGTTTAGAGCCTTTTCTCGTAAGATTAACAGCAGGTATTACATCTAATCCCCTTCAGACTGATCATATTGTCAGATTAACTGCAGCTTTTCCCGTTCGTATGATGTTGGGGATACGAACGATTTGAGTTATGTAGGCGATAAAAATGCTGCGTATGATACCGTTATTTATGTAATTCGACTATGATGGCGATTTATAACCTGCTGCGAAAAAAAGCCGCTCTCCTTGTTATCAAGTTGAGCGGCTTTCCGATATGGTTTCTGTTCCACGCAGCATAGCAAGCGCAGTTTGCATTTTATCAATATAAGCTGGATCGTTGCCGGAGCACATAAACCTGACGCTTCCGCCGCCTCCGCTCTCTGGGATTCCGTAACGGTTCAGCAAAGCGGCTAATCTTCTCACAGTGCCCGCATTGCCGTCTACAATCTCAATATGCGGGGGAAGCAGTTCTCGAAGTATGTCCTTATAGAAAGGATAATGAGTGCAGCCAAGCACAATAATTCCATAATCATCAAGATTATAAGAGGATAGCTTTGTTAGAAAATATTCGTTCATGACTTGTTTATCGAATTGCAATGCTTCACAATACTGAACAAGCTCCGGCAGAGGCAAAGAATCCACAATGCCCATTTTGTCCACACTGGATACAAGCGCATAATATTTAGGCAGCGACAGGGTTAAAGGCGTAGCGAATACCAGCACTCTTTTGCCCGTTGCAAGATTCATTTCTACTGCAGGTTTGACAGCCGGTTCCATACCGACAATGGGTAGCGAATAACGTTCCCTTAGCTCAGCTATCGCTATACTAGTTGCAGTATTACACGCCACTACCAAAGCATCAATACCTTCGTTCATCATCTTATCCACGATCTCAAAAACAAACGCTCTCACATCTTCCTTTGATTTCGTTCCATAAGGAACATGAAGCGTATCCGCCATATAAAGAAAGTCCTTGTCAGGGAGCCTGCGAAGCGCTTCAGCAAGCACAGTAAGCCCACCGATCCCCGAATCAAATAAACCAATCTGCATATTCACCGATTCCTTACATTATTGGAGTACCATTATTGCCGTCTCTTCTATTTTAACTGTTTTCGTTCCCAGTATCACGCTTGTTCTTGAATTTTATTAAACTTTTTACTTCATATCCTGTCAATTATTAGATTCAGAAATGATAGATGAGAAAAGTGTACATCCCTCCTCTAACGATTCGAACTCTACTTGAAGTATACAACAGTATATTTCGAAATCAATCCTTACCCAAATACCTATTCCAAGGTCTTTACAGGGCTGCAAGCCCATAAACTAAACCGTATTTAGCTAGGTAAATTTGATTTCTTTATGACAAAATACTGAAACTTAGGAGGAATTAGAATGCAGGCTGGATTTTGGATACGGCTCGGTGCTACATTGTTGGACGGTATTATTGTTGGCATTCCATTAGGCATCATCGCTTTCATTATTACTGGCGGCGGAGACGGGAAAGAATATTTCACTAATATCATATCCTTCTTATATTCATTGTTATTGCCCGTTATATGGAATGGCCATACGATTGGAAAACGAATATGCGGTATTCGAATAAGCAAAACAGACGGGACTTCACCCGGTCTTGGAACGATGATTATGCGTAATGTAGTAGCTTCCATCGTATACGGTCTGACTTTAGGTATCGGAGTCATTGTAAGCGGCATTATGGTGGCGGTTAGAGAAGATAAACGTTCTCTTCACGACTTTATTGCCGGAACTGAAGTCGTCTTCGATTGAGCACAACAAAGGGATGCAGATCACGCCAAGTGACTGCGTCCCTTTTATTATGAAATGCCAACTGCTGTCATGTAGGCATCCGATCGAATTGTCTATCTATCTTTTACAGCTAATCGATATATGCTATATTTTGTGTGTATTTCATTATTGCGGATGAGTATAAGTCGAGAAAACGTGAAGTATTTGGAGGCGAACGCTATGACAAATAAACATTTTCTTACTGATCTCGATGGAACGCTGCTTAGATCAGATGCTACCCTATCGGATTATACGATTTCTATTATTACTGATGCTCTAAGCAAAGGCATCATGATCAGCTATGCAACAGCCAGAAGCTATATAAGCTCCAATAATATCGTTTCAGTTATTCCATGGAAATACCCTATTATTTTGTATAATGGCGCTGTTATATTAGATCCCATTACTCAGAAAGTGATTGATGGCTGCTGGTTGGATAGCGATACATCGAATGAAATTATCCACCTAGGGAGAGAGCATAAATTGCTCCCCTTTCTGTTTGCACTTGATGAGGAGGATAAGGAGCGTGTGCTGCACGAAGAACTGGTCCGTGAGGGAGATTTGCAATTTTACCGAAGCCGTCCTAATGATCCCCGGTTCGGGCAATTACAGCAGTTGGAATGCATTGACACGTTCAGAACGCTAATCATTGCATACATCGGATTATTCGAAGAGCTTGAGCCGTTAATGACTGAGGTTCAGCACAAATTCGGAAATGAAATTCATACTCATTTCATGAAGGACTCCTATATTAAAAATCATTATTTTTTAGAATTCAGCCATAAGGAAGCAAATAAAAGAGAAGGTCTTCGCAAATGGTCTAAGCTTATGCAGTGCAAGCCTCATGAACTAACTGTGTTTGGTGATCATTTAAACGATGTAGGTTTGTTTGAAGAAGCAGGAACGAGAATCGCAGTATCCAACGCCCATCCAACCATAATAGAAATGTCAACGCTGGTGGTAGAGAGCAACGATAATAATGGAGTAGCAGCTTATTTGGAGCAATTCATTAATTAGGCCCTAATCAACAAGTGGATCCGGCCTTACAATGATCGGGGAAGCCCCCAATTGTTGCTGGTGGACTTCCTCCTAGCCATATGTGTTTGTAGAATTCCATGTTTCATTTAGGCCATGTGATACTTACTCAATACGTACAGCCTGCTTCTGTGCCAGCAAGCAAAGTTCAGCAGCTTTGAAAGCATGCTGCTGAGTCATCGCCATTTCTGTACGATTCAAGCAATCCAGTATAAGCTCACCGAAGAATGGAAACCCAACCTTACCGCCCAGTTCCATATGGCGCTCGCCCTCATCGTTCACCAAATAGAGTTGATCACCCTTTTTATCACGGGCAATATCAATATACTTTCGCAGCTCTATATATCCTTTTGTTCCGAGAATTAGCAGGCGACCATCGCCCCATGAACCAAGTCCAGCAGGAGTTAACCAGTCGACCCGGAAATAATTTGTTGCGCCATTGTCACCAACAAGAGTTGCATCGCCAAAGTCCTCCAGTTCAGCAAACTGTTTAGAATTATAATTGGCAACGCGGCTGCTTTGTACAACGGCATCATTACAACCGGCAAAATACAAATACTGTTCAATTTGGTGACTGCCTATATCACATAAGATTCCACCATACTTATTCTTCTCAAAAAACCAACTCGGTCTTGCAGCCGCATTAAGTCTATGTGGTCCAAGACCCTGCACTTGTACTACTCGTCCTATTGCCCCGTCCTGAATAAGCTGTCCAGCAAATACAGCACTTTCAACATGCAGCCGCTCGCTAAAGTAAACCATATATTTTTTTCTTGTTGCCTCAGCAACCTGCTTTGCCGCTTGAAGCTGCTCAAGTGTAGTAAACGGTGTCTTATCCGTAAAATAGTCCTTGCCATGCTGCATCACTTTCACGCCTAATGGCCCTCTTTCCGACGGCACAGCTGCGGCAGCAATGAGATGAACCTCAGGGTCTTGTAAAATTTCTTGTTCCGAGCTAGCAACGCGAACTTCTGGGTAAGCTTCGCAAAACTGCTTTACTTTCAAAGGGTCGGGATCGTACACCCACTTCAATGACCCACCAGCCTCCAGTAAACCATTGCATTGACCATAAATATGGCCATGATCAAGCGCTATTGCCGCAAAAACAAATTCGCCTTGCTTGACAACAGGCCGCGGTTTCCCTTGCGGAGCGTAATTCATTCCATCATTTTTTTGAACCATTTCTAATCCTCCCAAGATAAACCTTTTCTCGTTTGCATTCAAAAGAATGCGCAGTTTCTTCAAAATAATAAGAGTCTTATAAGTAGGAACTTATACTTAAAAGACTCTTATTATTAGAATACATCTAAATAGGGAAACGTTTACCTACTGGTCGAAAAACAAGATTTATTACCTAAAGTGATCGTCTTACCCGTACGTGCTGATTCATAAATAGCAAGAATAATTTCCAAAGGCTTATAACCTTCTTCACCGTTAATAATCGGTTCTCTATTATGTTCGATTGCTTCAATCATATCATTCATTTGTTTAATATGACCTTCCGCCTCAATCGCTGTCGGATCTGCAGCAGTAGACACCGTCGGATGCTTGATTGCTATAGCAGTAGATTGCTCATTCTCTTCTTCTGCTTTAATCTTTCTATAAACCAAGGTATCACTTTCAATGACTGCACTTCCGTCCTGCCCAAAAATTTCAACTCTCGTTGACAGTCCTGGATATGCGCAGGTAGTAGCGACGATGGTCCCGATAGCACCATTTTTAAAGCGCAGGGTTGCCACGGCAGCATCCTCTACCTCTATGCGATCATGGCCTAAAGTCTCGCAATGGGCATGAACACTTTCCACAGGCCCCATCAAATATTGCAGCACATCTACTGTATGTACTCCCTGATTCATTAAAGCTCCGCCACCATCAAATGCCCAAGTGCCTCTCCAAGATCCGCTATCGTAATAATCCTGAGAGCGGTACCAATTAATAGCACCGGTTCCAATAATCAATTTACCCAGCTTGCCGCTCTCTATGTCTTTTTTCACCTGTTGTGTTGAATCCTGCAGGCGATGCTGAGAAATAACTCCCAGCTTTACTCCAGCCTCACGACATGCGTTAATCATAGCCAGCGCATTTTCAGCTGAAATATCAATTGGTTTTTCTGTGATGACATGCTTGCCTGCTTTTGCAGCTGCGATAGCATATTGGGCATGCATCCCGCTTGGCAAACAGATATTAACAATATCTACATCCTCCCGGGCTAATACAGCGTCATAATCAGTTGACCAATCGCTCTCATATTTCTCTGCGATACTTTTAGCCTTCGCTTCAGTCCTATCACAAATGACGGCTAGCTTCCCTTTTTCAACACTGAGCAAGCGATCAGCATGCGTCTGGCCAATAACTCCTCCTCCAATAATCGCAAAGCCATATTTTTTATTGCTCAATATCTCTCCACTCCCTGATGTATGCTCTACAATACGGTCAACCCAAGTTAGTCTTTCTATCTTATCTTTAGGTACGTCTAAGACTCATTAGCCTTCTTCTTGAAAAGAACTGCCTGCAGCTTACTGAATACTTTGAATTGCGCCAAAATCATAATCGCAATTATAATCACAAACACTAAACAAATGGGTCTAGTGAACAACGGTGCAAGACTTCCATCAGAAAGAACTAAGGAGCGTCTTAGATTGGAATCCGCCATTGGTCCAAGCACGACACCAAGCAAGAACGGTGCAGCTGGAAATTTGGTTTTAGATAATAAAAGTCCAATGATTCCAAAAATAAACATAATGTACACACTGAAAAACTTATTATCAATTACAAAAGAACCTACCGCACAAATAACAAATATGATCGGCATTAAAATTCGTTTATCAATTTGGAGCAGCTTTACCGTATATCTTGAAATAATTAAACCTAGAATAAGCATCACAAATGCACTTACAACAAGATAAATACTAATGGTGTAAATAAAACCTGGTGTTTCAGTCATCAGAAGCGGTCCTGGTCTATAGCCATGGAGCCAAAGCGCCGCTAGCAAAACAGCAGAGGATGTACTCCCTGGAACAGCAAGCGTAAGAACCGGAATAATATTTCCTCCGATTGTAGCATTTACACCCGTTTCAGCAGCGATAACACCTTCATAAGCACCTTTTCCAAACTCTTCCTTGTTTTTGCTGCTCACTCTTGCTGCCCAGTAAGATAGCCAGCCAGCTACATCTTCACCGACACCTGGAATAACTCCTACGCCAACGCCCATAAAGCCTGAACGAATAACTGTAGCAAATTTGGAAATTAGAATGGAAATCCCTTTCCGTACACGGTAGGTCATCTCTTCCTTAATCGCTTTGACTTTTTCATTTTTAAATGAATTTACAATCTCAGGAAAACCGAACAAACCGATCATGATAGGAATTAACGGCAAACCAGCCATTAAATCAACATTTCCATATGAGAATCTTGGATAGGAATTCAAAGCATCCAGACCGATTTGAGCGACAAACAATCCCAAAATTCCTGAAATCCAGCCCTTTAGCGTATCACCCCCGGAAGCTAAGCTGCCGCACATAATTACACCAAATAGAGCAAGCAAGAAAAATTCCCATGATCCAAATTTCAATGATAATACAGATAGTAATGGTGTAAGCAGTAATACAGCGATTGCTCCGAATATAGTTCCTAGAAAAGCTGAAGCATTTCCTAGAAATATGCCTAGACCGGCTTCTCCTCGTTGGCCAATTTTATAACCGTCAAGTGCTGTAGCAGCTGCAGCTGGAGTACCTGGAATATTCAACAAAATAGCGGTCTGGACGCCTCCCGATATTGCACCTACATATACCCCGATCAATGATAAGATTGCCGTTTCTGGAGCAATTCCATAAGTTAAACCGGTCAGGAGAGCTACAGCCATCGTTGAAGTTAGCCCTGGCAGGACGCCAACCAATAATCCAAAAAACACGGACAATACCAATGTTAGCAGATTAATCGGCGACAACAGCTGAGTAAAGGTATCAAGAATGTATTGTATGGCCATTGTTTTCCTCTTCTTTCCTTAAGGTAAAGGTACTTTAAAAATAATTTGGAACAAAGTATATACGGTAGCGCTTACACAGGCGGAAATAATAATAACTTTCAAATATGAGCCTGCATCAAGCACCTTCATTAAAAACACCATAAAGATAAAGGATGAAATGAGAAACGGAAAGGTCGGCATCAGGACGAAGGTAAAAATACCAAGAATAACGATTCCGATCAGCATATTCATTACATCTTTGGACTTGCTTACTTCAGCAAACCATGCTTTTAATGTGCTTATATTGCCAGATATCCCCGTCTTCTTAAGACTTCTTGCAAACAAGAGCACTGAGCATAACAAGAGCATACAGCCAAGAAAGAGTGGCAAAAGGCCTGGTGAAGAATAGAACGGGCCTCCAACTTCCTTCGAAATCTTTATGCTTCCAAATACAATGTACAATGCTATTAGAGAAAGACATATCGATGAGATAAAATCAAAGTGCTTTGGCTGATCTTCCGTCGTCGTCGCTATTTGTTTTTCCATCTGCTTTTCACCTTATTTCTTAAATAATTATTTCCCAGGTCTTTCGATATTGAATTTTTCTGGAGAAATTTTTGCAACGCCGCCGTCAAACAACGCCCAGTCCACAACAGATGCTAGCTTTTCTACATATTCTTGCGCTTGAGCGCCGCTATAGCCTAGCAATTGTACGCCTTTTTCAGTAGCAAGCTTTTTCACACTGTCGCTTTCCATTGCTTTTTTGAATGCCTCATCAATTTTTTGAACAACATTTTCCGGTGTATCATTAGGCACTGCAAAACCGAATGCTTCACCTAGCGGTACGATATTTTTAAGCTCAGGGAATGCTTCTGTAATCGATGGAATTGGGTCTGCGCCTTCAATTTCAAGCGTTTTGTCTGTCAATGCTGCTAGACCTTTCAGTTTGCCGCTGCGAAGCATATCAACCATTTCCATAGAAAGCTGAGGAACTACGTTAACTTCACCAGACAGTGCTGCCACGATTGCAGGGTTGCCGCCTTGGTATGGAACGTGTTTGTAATCAATACCCAAAGATGATTTCAATACTTCACTTGCAATATGTCCACCAGTACCGATGCCAGCTGTACCAAAGGTTACTGAGCCTGGATTGCTCTTAAGGCCTTTAATTAGTTCATTAATATCTTTAAATGCTGAATCTGGTTGTGTTGCAATAACGTTCGGAGCAAATGTAGCGATCCAAATATGCCAGTCGCGGTGAGTCGTTTCTGTATAGCCCATTACAGGGTAGCTTACGAAGGACATGAAACCGTTTGCCAAAATGTTATAGCCGTCATGAGGAGAGTTTGCAACACTAATGGTTCCTACCGAACCGCTCGCGCCCGGTGTATTAACAACTGAAATGTTTTTGCCTAGTGATTTGGACATTTCATCCGCTACTGCTCTAGAAGTCAAATCCGTACCGCCGCCAGGATTAAAAGGAACAACAACGGTAATATCTTTTTTCGGCCAGCTAGTATCTTTGGATTCAAACATTCCCGAAATGCTAGGCCATGCAATTGCTAATATTACAACTAGAACTATGGCTATACCGCCTACAACTGCCTTCTGATTTTTCATTTAAAAAGCCTCCTGTTAATTCATTTTTTTTACTGACTCGCCAATGATAAGTTCACAAGCCAGCTTCTCATGATGCCACGATAAATCTTCTTCCGTGTTCAAAATGTTTTTCATTAATATTTCCGCAGCCATGGTACCAATCTTGTGCTCCAATTGATGGACGCAAGTGAATGTAGGAACGCTTAATCGAGTCCAATTTGGTGTACCAATAATAACTGTCGAAATATCATTTGGAATACTTATGTTCTCTTCACGCAGCAGTTGGATACCGCCTTCGGCCAAGATATGACTACCCAGCACGATTGCGCTTACATCCGTTTTCAGCATGTGCTGCATCATTTGATAGCCTGATACTGTGTCTAGACTGCCTAGCTCAATCCAATCTTTTTTTACTTGAAGTCCGCACTCTTCCATTGCAGCATAGTAACCATTTTCCCGTTCACCAACGTTAGTCAAAGTGTTCCAACCTATAAAGCCTATTTTTTTGTGACCATTCTCGATTAAATGCTTGGTCGCTGTGTAGCCGCAACCCCAGTTGTCGCAGCCTACGAAATCATACTGAGCGATACCAGATAGCGGTCTTTCAGTAATGACATAGGGAATACCCAATCGACGCAAATGGTCCGTATTTTCTGTCCCTTGAATCGTCGGGCTTATAATAAACCCATCAACCCTTTGACCAATCATTTTATCGATGATTTCTTTTTCCTTGCCGATATCATCTACCGTTGTGCTGATTGAAATAAAATAGCCATAGCGATGAACCACTTCTTCTATTGCCACGATGATTTTAGTAAAAAACGGGTTATCAAACTGCGGTACAAGTACGGCAAGTATCCCCCTGTCCTTGCCCTTTAAACTGCTAGCCACTGCACTTTTCATATAGTTCAGTTCTTTAACCGCCTCTAGTACTCGCTCTCTTAGCTCTGCAGTTACATAACGTTTAGTTGAGCCGTTAAGGATGTACGAAACCGTAGCAATAGAGGTGTCAGCTAGCTTTGCAACATCATTTAGCGTTGCATACTTATTACGTTTTGTTTTCTTTTCCAAATCAACTCCCTCCTTATAGGGAAACGTTTACTCACGCTAATTTTAGCAGGGAAACGTTTACTTATTCTGTAAATAAAAATATGTAAACGTTTCCCTGAGCAATATCATATTCCCGTATCTTTTTGCTGTCAAGAGGTTTCTCGAAAAATATTTCCTTTGTTCCGGTTATTCCTTGACCATATTCAACAAAATGGTTACTGCCTCTGCTCTCGTAGCAGAAGCTTTAGGAGCAAACGTGTTGCTGCCATTTCCTTGAATAATCCCTTGCTGCTTAAGTGACGCTACCGCTCCCATTGCCCATAATGGCACATCCAAATCATCTGCAAAGCCGGCTGGCTCTACAGTCTCCGTAGATAGCTTAAGAGCTCTAGCAATCATAACTGCCATCTCTGAGCGCTTGATTTGTTCATTCGGGCGGAAACTTCCATCCTCAAAGCCTTGAATAATGCCTGCATGATTAGCGGTTGCTATTGCTTGCTTAGCCCACTCGCCAATCTTTGCGCTGTCATTAAATTTCAGCTCCGCACCCTCATTCTTCATCTGAAGCGCATTCGTCAGCATCACAGCAAATTCTGCGCGTGTAACCGTACGATTCGGTCTAAAGGTGTGATCCGGATAGCCGCTTACTATACCAAGCTTCACCGCTTCACTAATGCTCGCCGCAGCCCAGTGGCCTGCAATGTCGCTAAATGACTCGACAGCAGCTGCCTTATCTACTGCAAGTACCGCAAACTTCGTAAAGTGATCTACCTCACCCGCAATTTGGTTGCCGGTTACCTTGCTTCCCATAACTTCAACCCACTGCTTTTTAGCCTCGTCGTAATAGAAAATGCCGGCACGTTCACTGTTCTTAAGTAGTGTTGAATCAAATGCAAATTCTATTTTTACTAACTTTTTGAAATTCTGCGGGATATTTTTAAGCATCTCATAGACAGGACTTAACAGTGCTACTTGGTCAGAAAGAAGCCCGCTTGTATCCTTAACTTGCTCGATTGTAATTTTCAACTCATCAGCCGCCGCACCTGCAGGGAAAGTAATTCTAAGGCCGTCACCAAGGCTGGCAATACCTATTTTCCCTATTGGAATGTTCAGCTGGCCATTTGTTGAAGTTACTGTATCTCCTACTGGACTCCCGCCGTCCCCGCCTGAGGAACCACTTGAAGCTGAATCTCTTGTGACTGCAATTGTATAAGTTTTGCTTGATTGGTCTGCTCCTGCAACAACAATTGTTATGGTATTCACGCCCGTATTCAACGTGATAGCCTCGCTCGCTTGACCGCTGACCACCTCGTTGCCATTTACCGTGATTATCGCCTCAGACTCCGCTGCTGCTGGAGTTACCTGTACACTGGACACATTATTTGCTACTTGTTGTGTGTAATGAAGGGTATTGGCTGTAAAGTCTTCCTTCAGGGCGCCGGTAGATAATCGAATATCTTTTAGATCCGAATAAATATCCTTGCGGACGGTATCTTTCATCGCTTTTTTCATAGCCCCTAGAAACGCAAGCGTTTCCTCATACGGAGGTGTATTTAATTTCCCTGGATAGCCTTCATCCTCCGGATTCCATAATAACTCTACAGGAATATATCCGCGGTAAGAGCTGCTGCGGATAGTCTCAAATACTTTATTCAAATCCATCAGCTTTTGCGTTTCTGCACCGCCTGGCTTTTTCTTCACTTGGAAGTTATTTGAATAAGGAAGAATAAGTCCAATATCGGTATACCAATCATATTGTGTAGCATCTGTATTCATAAATTCTCTATAATAGCCAGTATCATTAACTACACCTACATTAGGACGGTCTATCCATTGCAGCAGTTGTAGCACTTGATTGGCAGTAGCCAGCATATCGCCATGATTTTGCACGCCGATTTCTACATTTGGATAGTTCTTCGCTGCAAAATCTGCAACCTCTTGTATAGCTGGAGCAATTCGGTCGCGAGCAATTTCGTCCCATCCGAGACGTCTAATATCTACCGGTGGCGGACCGCTGAAAATACGAATGACTGGCGCGCCCATTTCATTAGCAACCTTAGTCCAAAATTTAATACGCTCAATATCCAATTCTCTTCTTGCTTGATTTGGCTCTGCAAAATTGTTTTGAATGCCTGTACCGCTAATTTCAATACCTAAATCATCAGCATACTTTTTGATCTGTCTAGCAAACTCAAATATTTCTTCATGCTTTTCTACTGGCGGCATTGCTGTGTTGCTGTACCCTGGAATGTAATAGCATGTAATGTCTACAGCATCAAAGCCATTGTCGTGCGCCCACTTAATCGCCTCAAAAGTCGTCATAGGAACTGGCGAAGTACGACCTTGAATCCATGAATTCACATTCATATTAAACGTATACATATTAAGGCTCAGTTTGTAGTCCCCATTGTAATATGGCACTGTATGATCCAAACGCAGATGGTCATAGTTCGAATCTACATATTCTTCTGCAGGAGGCACTGTCGGCAGCTGGTCCCCATTGTCTGCAACAAACGACATGGCGCTCCAATCCATTTGATCACTATGCTCGACCTTAATATATTCGTTATATACTTCCAAGCTTGGTACATGGATCGTCATGTTTGTTACAAAGTTAAACCATAGCCCTTGTTTTCCCTCAGGCACTGTAAGCGTTGGCGGGTTTTCTCCCAAATATAGATCTGTTAGATTAACACAGAAATAAAAGGCTCTTGATTCGATCGTTTTTACGTTTGGAAATCTCGCGACTTTTAGCTTGCTTGCGCTAGAACCCTTCGTTTGAGCAAAAGCTTGCGAGCTAATCAATTCAACATCTGGAAAATCAACCTCAGTCAAATTTTCGAATAAATTAAAAGCTTTTACACCAATCGTTTTTACATTTTCTGCTTTTACCTTTTTCAAATACCTATTTCCTTCAAAAGCATTTTTAGGAATGGTGCTATTGGTAAAATTGGCTGTTCCGATAATATAAAGCTCCTCCAGCTTTTTCAAGCTAGTTGCTATAAATGTACAATCCGCGGGATCAAGCACACCCCCCTTAATTGTCAGCGTTTTAATATCGCTGTAATCCTTGCCTTCAAAGTTGGATGCATCGATAGCATCCTTCAATTTTTTAGTTGTAAAGGATTGGATTTCGACTTCTTGTGTAGCAGTCGGACCATTATCCACATCCTTTGGTGAGTTATCTCCGTTGGATGCGATCGTGAACCCGAAGCTGCTCCAATCATCATCCGATTGAAACACAGCTACTGCGTCCGTTGGTACGTAAACGGTTAAATTATCCATGTCAGCGCCAGCAAACCAATCTCCCGCGCCAGTATCTGCATCAGGATCTAATCCGATAGGCAGATATGTTTTATTAAACGTAAGGGACGTTAGAGATGAATTATTTTTAAACGCATATGGCCCCAATGTTCTTGTCATACCAAATACAGCTGTTTCCAAAGATACGCAACCGTCAAAAGCACCCGCACCAATGTAGGAAGTGTCGATACCGATATCAACCTTCTTCAGTTTTGCAAGCCCTTTAAATGCATTGTTTGGCAGCTTATTGCCGTTCCAAGCAAGTTGTCCGGATGCCGCCGGCTGAACAATTCTAAAGGATTCTAAATTAACATACTTGCTTAGCGATCTATTATCCTTAATAAAATCAGCATTGGCTAATGTTTTCGAAAGCGTACCTGCATGAATCACAATTGATTTAAGCTGTTCTGCTTCCTCAGGTTTAGCTGCATCGTATCCCTGTTTAGCCAATAATTCCAGCAACGTCTCCTTTGTATTGAAAATAATAACAGCTTCTCCATCTGCAGACGCAGCCTCTGCCCTTGCTCCCCATGTAAGCTGAACGGATGACAAAACGATAAGCGCTGCAAGCATAAGACTAAACCCTTTACGCCCTTTTTTAAACATATTCTCACTCCTTGTGAACTTTTTGGTTAATTGTTACTTCTTACAACCCCTAATTAAACAACCACAACCAATTTCAACTTAATCACCTCCTTGTAAAATAAACTTTAGTCCCTATGTAAGTTACGTAAGAAAATATACCAAACTTGTGCCAGTAAGCGATTACATATATAGCATGAATTTCAACTTATAAAGTTAAAAAATTAATTCACGATAGGTAAACGTTTACTTGAAAATATTTACTAATTTTTATTATTTGAAAAACTTGTTGATTTGCAAAATAAGTAAACGTTTACATACTTCTTGCAATAGAACCAATCTTTTAATTTATAAGTGCTATGTAGAATTAAAAATTAGTCTATCATACTATCTTTATCTCTTTCTTTATTTATAGTCAAAATCAAGTCTAATCCCAATTTTTGTAACCGTTTACAAGAAGTCGTTTTTGAAATCTTGTTCAATACCATCATTCCTTAAACTTTGTTTCAATGTTGTTATTTACTATAACGAATTCTAATTCTGATGTCTACTACTTAAGAAAAAAGCATGCGAAATCTTATATTGCCTATTTTTCTTCCTCGATTTAAATGTGATGCAGGAGAACGGTACTAGTTCAAAGAATATGTTACGACAAAACCGTTCACAGCTTAACTTCGGATAAGAAGACAAACTTAGAGGTGCTGCGCTATGCCCACAAATAATGAAATCGCGAAAAGATCGAAACGATATACGATAGGCCTTTTGTCAGAGGTGGCGCATTATGAATCTGAATCACTTCTATTTCAGGGGATGATAAATGCTGCGGAGATCCATGACGCCAACGTTATTTATTTCACACCGGTTATTGATGACGGAGAAGAATTGCGCCACGCCAGCCTGGATGAGGAAACGAATCAGCATATTCGCCGCAAGCATGACAAATTGAAAGCACATACCGCTTCCTATGATCTGGATGCACTCGTTATTATCGGTTGGTCCAACGATTTCATTGGAGAGAATGGACGGTATTTGCAAGATATCCTCTACCCTGTCCGTCTAATAAGCATTGGCAAAAGCTCAGAGCATTTTCCCAGTGTTATTATGAACGGCGGCCAGTACGTCAAGGATATGGTACGACACTTAGTCACAGATCACGGGTATCGCAGCATTGCATTCGTCCCCACTTGGAGTGATGATGACCGAGCGGGAGCATACGCGAATGAACTGCATGAACATGGACTCTTCGATAAAAGTCTATTAATCAACGTGCACGAGCTTGCAGATTATACCCAGATCGATCAACGGATGAACAAGGCGCTTTCCCTTCTACTCGATGAGCGCGGTTTGCAAGTGGACGCCATCATGCTTACGAATGCCTTCGAAGGGAAATATATGCTTGATGAGTTGACTAGCCGGGGACTTCGCGTACCAGAGGACATTGCGCTTGTTTGCTTCGAGAACCACTCCGTTATTGAGTTTTCCAAGCCATCACTCACAACCATTTATTTTCCATTCAAAGAGATTGGCTATTCTGCATGTGAGAATCTTATTAAGCTGCTTGACGGAGAGGACATTCCGCATATTATGGAGGTACCTGGCAAGATTATTAACCGTGACTCCTGTGGGTGTACCGTTAACAAAATCAAGCCGATGCTTCTTGATTCACCCCTTGCTTCTATAGAGAAGACTGCAGTTGCAATAAATGATGCATGCTCATTCATTGCTCAGCAGATGTCTCAAAGCTTTGCAATGAAGCCGTTCGACTATGCCAAATTAGCCAGCCTATTCGTGCAAAGCGCTGAAACGGCTGATAGTCAATTTCTATCTGCACTTGTTTATGAGATGGAGCAGGTGCGAGCTTACGATGTTAATCAGCTTCAAGCGATGATTGATCTCTTTCGCAAGCTGCTTCTACCTTACGTGAGCCATGATCGTATCGTATATGAAAGAGCTGAAATGCTTTGGTTTTCGGCACGTTATATAATGAAGGACTATGATTACTTTTCCGTATTAACCCGATTTCTTGGGAGCCATGAAGACAGTCGAATATTAAGCTCGATTAGCCAAAGTATATTATCCGCGCGCAGCATTCCACAGGTAACGGATGCACTAATAAACAACTTAGGCTGGATTCAGATACCTACTACATATATATTTTTGAATGATTCATCACACTCGAAGGCCGAGCAAAGCCGGCTTGTTTTTGCTTTTGATGAATATCAAACTCTAATTGATGACTACTCACCGGAGAGCGGCATCGTTGAAGCATTTCAACTATTTAAACAAAAGAAAAATAACCGATTCAATCTTATTGTCCACCCCCTTCGAGTGAACGACAAAGAGCTTGGTATCGCTTGGGCCGATCCCGGCAAGCATAATGCCCATTTAATTGTAACGCTTGGTGATCAAATTAGCATCGCGCTTGAGAGCAACCGCGTGCTGGAGGAGTCGCATGAATTAGTTACGCAATTATCGAGGGAAATTATATTGAGACAAGAGAAGGAAGCCCAGCTCACCTATTTCGCTGACATTGATTCGCTTACTCATCTATTCAATAGACGTTTCTTCTATAACAGCTTATCCTCCATTGCCAGACACGATAACTCTTTTACCTTATTCTATATCGATATTGATGGCTTCAAGCAGGTAAATGACACACTCGGACATGATGCAGGCGATACATTGCTCAACCAGATTGCTGACCGGCTTCGAAATGTATTATCGGATCAATCATTCTTGCTTTCTCATACGATGCCGGGCGTTGGCATGACGAAGTCAAATGCTATATTTAGGCTTGGCGGAGATGAGTTTACCGTACTCCTTCAAACAGCCGACTCCGATGTGGCCGCTGCATACGCAAGCAAGGCAGTTGAGGCCATTCGCCAGCCGTATGTTCTGACAGGCGGTACGGCCATCGTCTCAAGCAGCATCGGCATTGCGATGTATCCTGCTGACACGGATGACTCAGACCTGCTAATCAAGTATGCTGATTTAGCACTGTACAAAGCTAAGGAAGTGAAGGATACTTTTGTATTTTATCGTCAATTGGTTGAATAATAGCTGGGGCCTCTAAATTATATAACAGCCGATCAGAGTTACTGCACCTGATCGGCTGTTCACGATTGACCCCCTACGCGGACTGTAACATCAAATGTTGAAACTAACTGAAAACCTCACTTCGTTTTATAACCACGCAGCACTCAATTAACAGTAACAAATCAAGTATGTAGCGGCCCTCAAAGAGGTTCGCAGCTAGTCCCAAATTCATCTGGCAACGACTAGTGATCGCAGGCGAAATGCCCTATAATAAAGGGATAACGTTATATCGATCAAACGAGGAGACCCCATGACAATATTGCTCATTATACTCATCATAGCGGCGGTCACGTTATTTATTATGAAAGCACGAAATCCTTCTGCCTATTGGATGGGTTTTGTTCTTGTTGGCTGGTTTTTAAGTATGTTCGGCCTTATCCTATTTATTGCGAAATACGGCGGATTTTATTACAGAGTAAATATTGTTTTATTTTTTAATGATGCGATTCGCAATATGCTATTGAATTTACCGATTAAAATTGAAGGCATTAGCCGTATTATTACGATTGGCCGATCTTTGTTTATTTTCAGCTTAGTTGGACTCTCTGTGTCCTTGATGTCCTATCGCCCCTTCTGGCGAAACTGGAAAATTCACATGCTTAGCTTTATTCCAGCACTTGCCAATCTCATTTTCTACGATCCTGTTATTTATAAGAGAGCGCTTACTATAATGGATCGCGACCATACCTTCATTATTGGCTGGATCACTCGCGGCTGGCTCGTCCTTTCGGCTTTGATTGCTGTATCTTTAATGATATGGAAATATCGAACCGTGACCATTCCTTGGGCGAAACGACAAAGCGGATTTATTATACTTGGCGTACTTTCACTTGCTTTATTTTATTTCTATCTTGGGTTCATGGGACCGCTTCAAGTGTTTGATATTCGAACCTTCTATGTGCTCTACTCCGACTTTTCTAACTTCAATCCGCCGCTAACGCTATCTGGTTGGTATTTAAGCATAGGGCTTACAGGTGTGTTGTCGATCGTCAGCATTTATGCCGTGTGGCGTTATACGGAAATTGAATTAAAGATGGGTAAGGACGATCTCCTGCTTAAACGAAAGCTGGATACCGCCAACATGGGCGCACAGGTGTTTACCCACGCCGTTAAGAATCAGCTCATTATGCTTCAACTTCTAGTGAGACAAGCAACAGAAGCTCTAGAGGCATCCGGCAGCACTGAAACCCAATCTATTGGAGCACCGCTTGCAAAAGCAGACGAAATTGTTCATTCCACGCTTGGGAGACTCGACCAGCTGTATAAATCATTCAAGACTAATCAGATACAGCTTAAGCCGCAATTGATTCATAACATAATCGATCATTCGTTAGACCGCATTAAACCTTTACAGAAGCATGTTGAAATCAAAACAGCATTACCTGATCCGTCAACCATGATATTAGCTGACTTCATCCCTATGTCGGAAGCGATCTATAATTTGCTTATTAATGCCATAGAAGCGATCGATTCCGAATATGGCGGATTAATTCACGTATTAGTTTATACAGAGGATCACTGGGTCATTATTAAAATTATGGATAACGGGCCCGGCATCCCTGCGCATATGCTCGATGAAGTATTCGATCCTTTCGTTACGAATAAGAATACGACCAAAAACTGGGGCGTCGGCTTATCGTATGTGAAACACATCATTTTAGCCCATTACGGGCGAATTCATGTAGAAAGCAAACCGGAGGTTGGCAGTTCGTTTCAGCTTATTATTCCATTATATGAATTAAATACAGATATCAAGAAAAGGTGAGGGACATCACGGAGCTCATTCGCATCATTGTAGCAGAGGATATGGACGTATTAAGAGATCATTTCTGCAAATTGATCAGCCAGGAGAAGGATATGTCCATTATTGGACGAGCGGCAAGCGGCAAGGAGGTTCTTGCACTAGTTGCCGAGCTCGGAGCTCCGGACATCATCCTTATGGATATTGAAATGGATGTTAAGCATGATGGCATTATGACCGCGCAGAAGGTGCTGGAGAAGCATCCCGATACACGAATTGTATTCCTGACCGTGCATGAGGATGAGGAAACGATATTCAGTGCATTCGATACGGGTGCGGTTGATTATGTGTTGAAAACAAGCTCAAGCGAAGCCATCGTTCAAAGCATTCGTTCCGCGCATTCGGGAGTGGTTTCGGTTCGGCCTGAAGTTGCCTATAAAATTAAAAACGAATTTTCACGGATAAGACGCAATCAAGAAGCACTTATGGCCGCAACACTGCTGCTGTCTCAAATGACTCCATCAGAGCTGGCCATCCTTAATTTATTGCTTAAGGATATGAAAATTCCTCAAATTGCGAAGGAGCGCCAAGTGGAGCTCTCTACCATAAAGACACAAATCAATATGATTCTGAAAAAATTCGACAAGAAGCGGACAAAAGAGGTTACTGCTCTGCTGCGAGAGCTCAATGTAACCTCTTTTATTCAAAACCGGCTTGGCGGGGGATCTTAATAACACAAACAAAAAGAAGCTGTCTGAGTGCATAACACCCTCTGGACAACTTCTTTTTCTATGGGATCTTTTATTCTTTTGCCGCTTTCATAGCTGGTTCTGTACTCAAGAATTGTTCGGAAGGAACCGCTTTATCCAGCTTTTCGTTCGCTACGAACAGCTTCTGTAAATTATCAAACCATTTAACTGCCGTTCCATCGCTAAATACTTCAGCCATCTTCGCATTATCAATCCAATCAATGGAATCCAGCTCTTGCTTCAAGCTATCTTCTGGAACTTGTGTGTATGCTGCAGTCAATTTAACAGTTTCATCAATGTTATTGATCTTATAATCTGTCACTTTGGCCATAGCCTTCATAAATCTTTCAACCAATTCCGGTTTTTCCTTCAGAAATTTCGGGCTAACAACCCAGCTGGCTGGGAAGCTGTATTCGGGATAGAAGCTGCTGTTGTCACCAAGCTTTATCATATTCTCTTTACCGACTTGTTTCTCAATTTCTGTCGTGTATGGAGACCAGATTGCAACCGCATCCACTTTATTGGCTACATAAGCTGTAACTGCTCCAGCAACATCCATGTTGATAATATTTACATCGCTAGGCTTCAGGCCAGCACTTTCAATACCGAGGTTAAGCACCATTTCACCAGATGTTCCCTTAGGAACACCAACCGTTTTTCCTTTTAGATCCTTCCACTCTTTTATGCCGGATTTCTTCGTTGCAAATACCATGTCGCTTTTGCCAAGGCTGACTAGCCCAATAATATTGCCTTGTCCTTGGGCAGACAGGAAGGTTGCTCCTGGTCCGATATAGGCAATATCGATATCGCCTGATGCCATAGCTTGGAACTCAGGAGGTCCGCTCAGAAATTTTACCGCATTCAGCTTAATTCCCGCTTCTTCAAAAAAGCCTTTTTCTTCTCCGATCGCGATCGGTGCGGCTCCGCCCATATTGGGCATATAAGCGAAGTTAATTTTCTCGGCTTTCACTTCTGTTTTATTTTCCTCAGGGTTCTTGACTACAGAGCCATCCCCATTCTTGTTACCTCCCGCCCCACAAGCGCTGAGTAGAAGAGTCATGCTGAGTAAAACGGCTGCCATCGAACGTTTTGGCATTAATCTGAAGCTGTTAATCATAGATAAAGACCTCCCTATCATATATGTGGCCCAAGCTTCCGCTAGGTTAAACCCGATTATTTGGATACTTCAAGATACTCGCGATAAACTTTAGACCAAATTTCGTTTTTTATCTCAATGAATCGCTCATCAAGCTTCGTTGACTGATCTCTCGGGTACGGGATATCTACCTCAATAATTTCCTTAATTCGGCCAGGGCGAGCGCTCATTATGATAACACGCTGGGCTAATATAACCGCCTCTTCCACATCATGAGTAATAAAGAAGCACGTTTTCTTTTCTTTCTGCCATGTCTTAAGGAGCTCTTCTTGAAGCTGCGCTCGCGTCTGAGCATCCAATGCGCCAAATGGCTCATCCATTAGCAATACTTCAGGCTCTACCGCATAAGCTCTAGCGATCGCTACACGCTGCTTCATTCCTCCTGAAAGCTCTTTTGGGTATGCATGAGCAAAGTCCTTAAGGCCAACCAGGTCCAAGTAATGCTCGGCCTTGGCTTGGCGTTCTTGTTTGCTTAAGCCGCGCAGCTTCAGTCCGAATTCCACGTTTTTGAGTACGGTTTTCCAAGGGAAGAGCGCATATTGCTGGAAGACGACGCCGCGTTCCTTGCCTGGGCCCTTCACTTCAACTCCTTCGACCTTTATTGAGCCAGAGGTTGATTCCTCTAGCCCGCCAATAATGTTCAGCAGCGTTGTTTTTCCGCAGCCGCTTGGCCCTACGACACAAACAAACTCGTTATTTTTGATCGTTAAATCTGTATTTTGAAGCGCAATGGTCTCACCAGTGCGAGTTTTGTACACCTTGTTCAGACCTTTAATCTCGATCTTAATTTGTTCTTTCGAATGCTGCGGATTGATGACGTTGTTCATTAGCTTTGACGTATTTCCTGCCATCCTGTTAGTCTCCTCTCCAGAAACAATACAAATTTATCCATTGCAAGGCCAATAATACCAATAACTACGATACCAAGAATAACGACATCCATTCGGAAGTATAAGCTTGCTTCCATAATCATATTGCCGAGACCTTTGTTGGCGCCAGTAAGCTCAGCCGCAACGAGGGTTGTCCACGCTGCCGCAAGACCAAGCCGAATGCCGACAAGAATATAGGGGAAGGATGCGGGCACGATAACCTCTAAGAAAATATCTTTATCCTTAGCGCCAAGTACTCTTGCTGCACGGATTAACGTAGGGTCTACGTTGCGTACCCCTTGGAAGATCGAGATAACCATAACAAGAAAAGTGGCTACAAAAATAACGGAAATTTTAGCTGATTCACCGACGCCCTGCGATACGATTACGAGCGGAATTAAAGCAATCGGCGGAATCGTCCGGAAAAACTGAATCCAAGGATCAAAGATTGCGCGGACGAGCGAGTACCATGCCATTGCGAAGGCAACGGGTATCGCAAACAGTAAGCCTAGAGAGAAGCCGCCAAGCACTCGAAGCAAGCTAGTGGAAACATTAGACCACATCCGGCCGCTAGAAACTTCTTTGAAGAAGCTGCTTAATACTTTTCCAGGCGTCGTGAGAATGGCTCCAATGGAAGGAATCGATGATAACAGATACCATACGCCTAAGCCTACAATGATGGAAATGACGGTCAGTAGCCAGTTTGGGATTTTTTTCATAATATGAATCTCCTTCTGAGTTGCTGTTTTCTTAGATTAACCGTCGTAAGCCGGCTGCAGCGCTTCCGATTTATATTTATTGCGTATTACGTTCGCTTCTTCCTTCGCGCCATTACGCTCAAGCTTACGAATCCAATCATCTGCACTTAAATATTTCCAAGGCCCTGTCTCAATAACTTTCTGCATCGGATCCACTTTATAACCCGGCTTGCTCGATTGCTCCTGCATCCATTCCAATAAACGATGATCCATTTCCTTCACAATATCCGGATATTCGCCAGCTACATTGCGAAGCTGATTCGGATCATTCTCCATATCATACAAAGTGACTGGTTCGAAATTCAAATACAAGCCCTGGTGATAGGTGCGGATGAAATACCACTTCTCATCACGCACAGCACGCTGGCATACATAGAGCGCATGATCCATGACCAAATAATCTCGCCCTTGCCAATGCTCCCCCTTGAGTGCGGGCAGGAATGATTTGCCGTCCCAGCCTGATGGAACCTCCAAACCCAGCATGTCAGTAATCGTTGCAATTACGTCAACGTTGTATACGAAGCCATCTACTTTTGTTCCCGGCTCCGTAATGCCTGGTACCTTCACGATCAGTGGGATGTGATGTACGGCTTCCGTAGCGCTTGCATGCTCAATATAAATACCTTGCTCACCCATCGATTCCGCATGATCCGCACTAATAACGAAGCATACTTCATCTTCTATTCCAAGCTCGCGAAGTGTTTCGAGCAGCTCGCCCACATATTTATCCATGTAGTTAACACCGCCGTCATAGCCGTCGATAACATGCTTATAATCCGCACGGTTTGCAATTTGGCCCGGCATAGTTGCTGGGTACTTATCTCCCCAGTGCAGGAATTTAGCTGACCGCGGGAAACTGTCCGTCTGCTGTGCCGCAATCGTCGCTTCATCCGGGAACGCTTTAACTGGCGAGTCCTTCCATCGCTCCATATATTCAATAGGATACGTATAGAAGGAATGCGGATCCCAATATTGGATATGCAGGAAATAGTCCTCCTCTTTGCCATGCTGCTTCAGCCATGGAATAACCGATGCGTTGACTTCATCTGCATTTTCATTGCCTTCCTTAAGTGAATGCGTATGCACTTCGCTCCAGCCTGCGAAATACCACCATGCATGATGGCGATCTCCAAACGAGGAGAACGTGACCGTTTTGTAGCCAGCTTTGCGAATATGTCTTGTAAAGAAAGGAACTTCCTCACTATGACCATCACCCTCCGGGTAATAGAACTCGCCTCCAGGGCCCCAATGAGTAAGTGCTCCGTGATTGATACCGAAGCGGCCGGACATGAAGCTCGCTCTCGAAGGAACGCATGGAGAAGATGCTGTATAGCAGCTGTTGAAAACCATACCCTCTGATGCAATTTTATCAATATTAGGTGTAGTTGGACGATTATACCCATAGCAGCTCATATGGTCTGGACGAAGCGAGTCGATATCTAAGTAGATGATTCTCATGTGATGTTTCCTCCCGTCTAGGTTTCGAATTTCGTGAATATATTCCTATTGTAGGAGAAAACCCTCCATAAAATAAGGTTGAACATTTTTCAACCTTTTTTGGTTCCGCTATCATTGGGTAATTTTGTATATAACTAAAATTGGAAGCGTATTTATGAAAATGGATATTGTGAGCTTTCATTACACATATACGGACGCACACAAAAAAGAATCGCTCTCATTGCGAGCGATCCTTTTGGCAAAATATATTTTAGATAAGGCACAAGCTCATTACTCACTGAATCGGCGCATATACATCAATTACTATTTTGCCTTCCCTATCATCGTTCTCAAATAAATACTTTTCCAAAATCATAGCAGGCTCATTTTTCTTCAAGCCATGCTCGTCTGAGTAGCGGTGGATTACCTCATACGGGTCCGGTTCAAATGGACGAACCCCATCATAGGATACTAATACATATTGATGTGCGGGAATAGTTAAACCAATCATGCCTTCTGGAATAAACTCCAAGCTGCTCACTTGCAAACAGTACAGGTAGGTGAACATGACTTCACTGCTATACCACGGAGCGTAATATTCAACAGGATTAACCGCGTTCGGAATTTCCGATAACCGCCGTTTAAACTCTTCTTTCGTCTGCTCAATCTTGCTGAAATCACCATTCTTAAATGATACGTTGACGGGCAACCCAATCATGAGAAGCTCCCCTAGTTCTGTGATTTCAATCTTATGATTCTGCTCTACAATTGTCACTTGCATGCCTCCTCTTTCTTTCGTTATTCGCAATCATCACACCAATAAATTCCACATATTATAATGTTTTTCCTCTTCTCTTTCGCTGCACACAACAAAAAAGACAAAAGGAGCAACAGCCCAAACAATTAGGTGAGAAGGCTGCTTCTTAAACTTATCAATTAGTACATCAAAACTTATTAAAAATGGATTGATTGTTAGATGGAAGATATGCTATTATTTCTCAACAGGAGATGATCAGATGAATTCAAAAATATCCTTTCAAACGATAAATCGTTCCAAGCTCGTAGATGATGTGGTCATTCAACTGCAAAAGAAAATATCTAGCGGTGAAATGCAGCATGGTGAGAAAATTCCTACTGAGCCCGAGCTAATGGAACAATTCGGCGTTGGTCGTTCAACCATTCGCGAGGCTGTAAGAGTACTTGTTCATGCAGGCCTATTGGAAAAGAAACAAGGCTTTGGCACTTTTTTGACATCCAATTCCGTTATTCAAGAGCCTCTCGATCATAGGCTGCGTAGAGCTGAGATTCTGGAGGTGTATGAAGCTAGAAAAATGCTGGAGCTGGAAATTGCCAAATTGGCAGCGGAACGTCGTGATCAGGACGATTTAGATCAGATGCATAATCATTTAGCGACCCGTTCTCTTGCACTGGAGAAAGGAGATACGCAGGGGTACCTGAATGCTGACATCGCTTTCCATCTATCGATCGCGGTCGCAAGCAAAAATGCGGTTATCATTGATTTATACCGAACGTTTTCTTCGGTACTGCTCGATGCATCCCAAAAGTTGACCATTGTTCATAGCGATCATGATCCGAATACATTGTTTCACGAAAGCTTATACGAGGCAATTAAAGCGGGTGATGGTTCTGCAGCCGCGCATTGGACTATGCAAAACTTGGATAGTACCGTTGCTGAGCTCAAGCAATTTCTTAATAAGGAATAATCGCTATTTCTTATTGAAATTAAACATCTGATGATATGATGAAAGGGTGTATGTATGAATACTTCAGCAGCTATTACACGTTCACAACAAACAACGGTTTTCTCCATTTTATTTTCCATCAGCCTCGTCCATCTATTAAACGATTCCATCCAGTCTGTTATACCGGCTATTTTTCCCATTCTTCATGAGTCGTTGAAGCTGAGTTTCTCACAAATCGGTTGGATCGCGTTTACGTTAAATGTAACTGCTTCGTTGTTTCAACCGCTTATTGGTCTATATACCGATTCGAAGCCCAAGCCATTTCTGCTTCCTGTAGGGGTTGTTTTCTCTTTAATTGGCATGTTTATATTAGCTGGAGCAAATAGCTTTGGACTCGTCATCTTATCGGTCGTTTTCATTGGACTTGGCTCCTCCGTTCTCCATCCGGAAGCGTCACGTGTCGCCTATTTAGCAGCAGGACCACGCAGAGGGCTGGCACAATCGATTTTTCAAACGGGGGGGAATATAGGCCAGGCATTAGCTCCTGTGTTTACGGCACTTATATTTGTACCGTTCGGTCAATCCGGCATTATATGGTTTACTTTTGCAGCGATGGCAGCTATCGTCGTACAAGTTTTTGTAGCCAAATGGTATCGCAATTATATTAGCCGTCAATCGACTCAACGAAGATCGGTTATAACAAAAAGCAATTTGCCAAAAAAGATAATTGCTTATGCTATGGTTATTTTAATCCTGCTACTGTTCTCAAAATTTGTTTATGTGGCAAGCATGACCGGCTTCTATGCGTTTTATTTAATCGAGCATTTTCAACTATCGACTGGATATGCACAAGTATTTATTTTCTCCTTGCTGGCTGCAGGTGCTGTGGGAACCTTCTTAGGCGGTCCAATGGCGGATCGTTTTGGAAGAAGAAATATGATTTGGTTCTCGATCCTTGGAACAGCTCCGTTCTCACTGCTTCTTCCTTATGCCAATTTGTTCTGGTCGGGGGTGCTCTGCGTTCTCATTGGATTCATCCTCTTATCCGGATTTTCAGTTATTATTGTCTACGCTCAGGAGCTGCTGCCAGGGAAGGTAGGGACAGTATCGGGGTTATTCTTCGGTCTTGCCTTTGGTCTTGGCGGAATTGGCTCTGTCGTATTAGGAAATATAGCGGATGCAACTAGCATTTCATTTGTCATTCAGCTCTGTGCCTATTTGCCTTTGATCGGATTGCTGGCGGCGTTCCTTCCTACAGACCATAAATTGAAACTAGGTTCCAGTCCGATTGCACAATAGGACAAATGAAGCCCAGACTCTTCCGTAACGGATAAGTCTGGGCTTTCGAATTAAGTATAAGCATTACCGCAATAAGAATACGAGGTGAATTTTTCACAATGAATCTCCTATCCTATTATTAAACAAAGCATTCCTTCCAGCTACCATTTGCCTTTGAGTGTAGGAAAAAGTGAATCAATGAATGCGGCCAACTGTTCCAATGTCTGCTTTTCCTTTCCCTCAATGAATACATTGGGGTAAGCTTCCGCAAATTGCTGCGAATGAAGATTTAAAACACCGTAGTGGTTGCGAGTATCCGAATTCATCTGAAAGGTGGATGGTATCGCTACTGCTGTTTCAAGCCCCATATACCACAGCAGCTCCTCGAACTGTGCAGGAGCCTTCGTATAATAGCGAGGATCATTAATAACTAATGCATTATAATTAGCAAACCGTACGGCATCCTCCTCATTCCCTCCCACAATCGCTTTCAGCAATTCTGTCGCCGCTTCTTTGTTCTTCGAGGCACTCGATAACGCCAGTCCTGTCGTTAGCATCGTATTATACTTCTGACCATCCGGAAACACAGGCATCGGTGCGAGCTTAATCACATCCCCTTGCTTAAATAATGGATATAGATCTGAAGCTCTGCTCATGCCGAGTGCTGTCTGTGCGCTTTTCGCTTTCTTATTCACATATTGGGTACGTATTGAAGCAACATATTGTTCAAAAGCTTTTATAGTTGCTTCGCTGTCCAGATATCCATGAAATTGCTTCCCATCCTTTGAAACATAGCTTCCGCCTAGCCCTCCAATAATGTGCTCAACAGCATCAAACTGATCCGGAATATCCGTACTATAACCACTATTAGCCAGACTCATAGACACGGATAAAAAGTCATTCCATGTCCATCCATCGCTTGGGGCGACTAGGTTAAGCTGTTGGAATACGGAGCTATCATAATAAACAATCATTGGGTCGCTTCTGACTGGAAGTGCCCATGTGCTTCCATCAACCTGCGTCTTCTCGACTAACTTCGTATACGCCTCAGTCCAGTTCGATACTTGCGCCAGACCATCTAAATTTTCTAATTCTCCTTGAGCGATCCAGCGAATTTGATTTGGTGCCAGCTCAATAATATCTGGGAAAGGATCTTGCGGTATCGTGGATGGCTGATTCGTTACGAAATCAATGCCGATGATCTCCACATTCACATTAGGATGATCTTTCACAAATGCCCTGATTTTATCATAAATAGGTCCATTATCAGATTCACCTAAAGTGTGGGCAGGCCAGCCGCCCCCCTTCGTCCCGCTGCTAAGAGCAATTCGTATCGTGCCGGATAACTTTTTATCTTCGATCCCGATGGACTGTTTCTGACATGCTGACAATAGGATCAACATTATCAGGATCACTATTAAAAAAGTGTTCCGTTTTCTATTTCTCATTCACAACCCCTCCTCTGCGAAAAGTGAACAGGCCGTTATTGTTCCAACAGGCAAGTGCTCCAGAACATAGCATTCGAGAGCAGTTGTCGGTATTACGGATAAAGTTGATGGTTTCTACTTTTTGTAAATGACTGAAATCCCTGCATCAATATCTCTCGCCCATTCTTCTAGCAGTTGCTTTGCTCCGCCTTCGCGAATGCTTTCCAATTGCTCTGGTGAACGAATAGGAAATTGTCCATTTCCATAGGAGCCTGACAGACCTACGACCATATCATAAGCAGCTGGTACGGCATTCGTCGCTTCTCGTTTCACAAGCTCCACCAGCTCCTGCCACTTCGATTGCTCGATTGCTGGAGATGCCTCCTGCATCCGCAGCGTATTATCCGCGATGAAGGACATAGCGGTATCGTTGGAATCACCTGCAATGAACTGAAGCAGCTTCCATGCGAGCTCTTTGTTTTCTGAGTCTTTCGAGATAGCGAGACCCGTAAGCAAGCTGTTATTGTGCTTTGTCCCATCTTCGGAAACAGGCATCGGAGCAAGGCGGTAATCCGACTGTTGGTCGCCTAGCAAGCCAACCAAATAGGAAGCTCGGGCAAAACCGAGTCCTGGCTGCTGCTTTGGCTGAATCAGCATGCCCGTAAGCTTAGGCATCAGTTTCAGATATCGACTGAATGCGACTGTAGTCGCATCACTGTCTAAGTAGCCGACTGCCTTGCCATTATCAGGAGAGGACATGACTCCTCCGAAGCTTTGTACGACCGGCTCGATTGAATTGGGATCAAACGGTATGCCAACTGGGATATTCGCCTTGTTAAGCATATCCGCCATTTGTGCATAGCTTTCCCAGGTCCACCCCTCTTGCGGAGCTTGAATAGCCTGACTATCTAGCAATGCTTGGTTATAGTAGACCACGAGGGGATCACTTCTAACCGGCAGCAGATACGCTTCACCATTCAATCTAGCTTTATCTATTACTTGTGCAAATGCACCATCCCAATTCTGCTTTATGAATTCTTTCATTTTCTCTTGTATTTGGTAGTATCCCCTGCTGCCTACTTCATAAGACTTGTTTCTCCACGTATTGCCGCTGTATAATCCGATCCTTAGTGTTCCCTGAAGATTCTCCTTCTCATTGATTCCTACGGGAATGATGTTATTTTGACAAGAAGTAGTCAGCAATAGAATCAGTAGGAGAGGTAATGATAACACCCTAAAGCTTTTCTGCATCATATGTATTACGCAGCTCCTTTTACAATAATCAGCTAATCTTGCTCTTATGAGATAACTTGTTATTCGTTATGCTCATACTATCATGCATATATTGTAAATTAAAACATATTTTTGTTATTTTTGTTCCCATCTCTTTCGCATCACATCTTCTAATTGAAATTCCTTTATCAATTAACTCGACTATGTTAAATGTACATCCAATCTTGAAATATATATAATCATTACATTTTTATACTAATTTAAAAGATAACGAAACTACCACTCGTATTTCCCGATGTATCTTTTGCGGACCGCAAAATCATTGGATTTGTTATGTAATGTTATTAATTTCTCCAGTTGCACTCCCCTTGTCATTCCATCACATGTTAGAAAGCTGCCTATTTGGGTAATAGTTTATATATCTATAGCCAAAGGAGAGGATTACGATGACATTCAACGAGAACAAGCCTGATGAGATTCCGAGCCGCATTCCTGCGCGTGAACCTGAAATTGTTCCGCCTGATGCACCCGAGATTATACCAAATCCTACTGTTCCTGAGGTTATCCCTACACCTGCTCCGGAGATTCAGCCGGATATTCCGCCGGAAATTCAACCCTCTCCACCGACTGAGATGCCTCCCAATCCCCAAAAGTGAGCACAGCAAATAGGGAGCCTCCTTGCCAAGGAGGCTCCCTATTATGATCTACGCGTGCATATTGCGATTCCGCACAACAGCAGCATATTTATGTACAACAATATACCCTATGCCGCTTACCAAGCTTAACGCAATATTGATTGCAATAAGTGCTTGATAGTTATGGAATAGATCATAATTCAAACCGCCTGTTATAGCAGCAGCCACCCCGCCTAATTGATGGAAAAACAATAATATACCGGTTTGAAGGCCGATTGATTTTGTTTTGATACTTTCGCCGGCAAGAAGAATGCCTCCTGGAATAGCTCCAAGATAAGTAGCGCCAAAAATCAATGTAAATAATACAGGAGATAAATAAAGAGAAGCAAACAATATAGAAAAAGCGACCGTTCTAATTAAATACAAACAGCCCAGCGCAATCGCACGCGGCATTTTGTCGAGAAGCACTGCAAATACAAATCCGCCTACAAGCTCCAAAATCCCTAAAATACTTAGCGATGCAATAAACATCGTATGAGAAACATGTGCTGTTTGCTGAATCGCCATAAGATGCATTTCAACTGTCCCCATACTAAAGCCGCAGGTGAATAAGGCAAATATAACTACCACTAAAACAGGATTGCGAAGATAGCTCGGAAAAGCTTTTATAGCATTTATTAATTTTAGGCCTTGTCTAGGCTTGGTTTGATTTAAATTCTCTTCCTTAAGAAGGCTATCTTCAACCGTCTTTTTGCTCGGAGTTCCGCCGTTTTTAACAATGAAAGAAGTAAGCATAATAAAACATATTCCTACAGCGATAGAAATCTTGTAAGCTGTCATCCATGTAAGCCAAGATTCGTTCCGAACAAATACAGGGGTGAGCGCAGCCAAACCTATGGAGCCTGCACTGCTGATGATCATCAACGCCTTAGCTCTGTGATGCTGAAACCATTCGGTCACGATCACATAACTTGTACTTGCCCCTATGCCTGCCAAACCGCCTAGAATACCAAATCCGATAAAATACCCCGCAGGATGCTGAAAAACCAAAATGACAGCTGCTGAAATAACCCCCAAAACACTTCCCATTATCATGGTCATTTTGTAGCCATACTTATCCGTTAACCAACCGCCAAATGGAGCACAGAAGGAGCCGATCAATATACTGGCAGACCACGCATAACCCAAAAACCCTCTCGAAATATCAAGTTCTTGTGTTATAGGGCCTTGGTAATATTGAACAATTATTCTCCCAATTGAACCAAGAAACCCAAATAACCATAAAAAACTTACAATAAACCAAGCATACTTCGGCTCCTTAAACCACATCCTGCTTCCCCCTTGCTCAAAAAAAAACCATCTGTATAACTAAAGAATGTATGATTCAAGCAGCTGCTGCATAGTTGATTGATTCTGATTCAGCCATTCATTTCTATCGAAGAATTGATTGAGAATATAATTGAAGTTTTGCTCGACTTCTTGCCCTCCTGCATAATGTTGACCAATATAAATATGCAGAATGGCCAGGTGATAAACCTGCGTTAAAAGCTGAAGCTGTTTTATTTCTTGTGATGAGCCCTTGCGATAGGCTCCATACCCTTTTATGAATGCTTCCGTCATCACTAGATTGCCATCAGCCATTTGCAGAACATGATTAAGGCTAATAGCGAGCTCCATGAAGCTAACGTCTATCGAAGTGAAATCAAAGTCCAGCACGGCTCCAATTTGGTTATCCTTGGCTAATAAGTTGAAGATCAATAAATCATGATGAACCAGTTGAAAAGGCAGTTCCTTTAGCTGATTAATAGATTGGTTCACTAACAATATCATTTCTCGATAAAACTTCAGATTTGCTTCCGGAATATGAAAAGGCGGCTGTTCCATAAAAGACTTTACATTCTCCACACTAGCAAGGGGGTGAAGTGCATAAATATCCAAAAAAGATATTCCACGGTACTCAAGCCGATCCGTATTATATTGGTCCAAAGCAGCAGAAATTTCTCCCACAACTCTGCCAAAGTCAGCAGCATGCTGCAACGTTGTCAATTCAGGAACACTACCCTCAAGAAAAGCAATCAAAGCCCCAAACGTCCCATCAGCGAATTCGATGTACTCTTCACCAGTTAACGTTTGCAAAAATACAGGTACTTTGAATGAAAGATTCATCTGACTTAAAAACGAAGTTATGTTTGATTCCAGCCTAATGCTCTGCTCACTTTTGGTATGCGGATTATAAATACGTGCTATATATTTTTCCTCATTGATTCTAATCAATTTGGTAAGATTGGTGAGGCCGAATGGAACGGGTTCCATTTCATAGCTGGGATGATCTTTAAAATAATGACGAATGAGCTCATCGATTTTTTCCTCCATAGTCTCCTCCTTTGTTCTCATAGATTTATATAAAATTCTGCCACTTCATTGAATACAGCTAAATTAGATGTAGGAATTTTATATAAGTCAGGTGCGCGAGTAGAATTAAGCGAATTAGAGGGAGGTTTTACAGTTAACAATAAAGCCGATTTTTGCCCTCAGACATCTTATTTCCAGATGAACTCAATCTTTTTGTTCCTGAAGCCTTCTTCTAATTTCATGAATAAGTAAGATTTTTTCTTCTTCTGATATGCCATCAGCGCTTAATTTACGAGCAGCAATTGGGGCAATCCAAGCATCTATTTCATTCGAAGTGATTCCTGCTAAACGGGTATATTCTTCGACAAACGCATTAATAATAGCCTCTCTATTGGAATCCAAATGACTCGTTATTTCCTTTGGGTAATAATCTGGCAAGATAGCATATCTAAACATGATAATATATTCCGCTAGATCGGCTTCTGGATTGCCTATGGAAGCATTCATCCAATCAATGACAACAGCTTTGCCATTTCGTAGAAGCATATTTCTCGGATTGGGATCTCCATGACAGAGTTGATTTTTTACAGGCAAATCTTCCAATAGGGAGATAACAGCTGCTTTTTCATCCTTGCTCAAATAATCAACACTGTTAATGGAATTTTTTATAGCCTCTCTTTGTGAAGGCATACGAAGGCCCGGCTTATTATGGATTTCACTTAATACCTGCGCCGTTAATCGTATATCGTTGTATTCACCGTGCTCAGTAGAAGCTTCTTCTTCATCTCCTCGTTCCATTGCTTTCTTAACAAAGCGTTCCATCATCGTCTCTCCATAAATACGTTCAAAAACGATTCCCGGCCGGCCCTCCATGTCTACAAGCGCAATGGGTTGAGGGACAGATAGACCATTCTCCCATGCCATTCGGCTGTTATCATACTCTTGTTTCATCGCGTGATAGTCTGTATTATCTCTTGCTAATTTGATAATTTGATTAGCATTTTCCCATTCAAAAATTTCGGAGCAGCCGCCCTCACCTATTTTATTACCCATTTTTGTTATCAATTTATTAGCCTCCTTGTGATGAACTCTTCTGCATACAGGTCGAAGCACCCAAAAAAAACTCCCCATTCCTGACCATCTCATCCTCTTCTCTCGAAGAAAACGCCGTCTGTTGTAGGGAGCTTTCAATTGCTGATCATATGTAATTTTCGTCAAGAATATGGCTGTATGCTTAAGATTAGTTCAGTAATCATTTAATTCTCAATAATGATACTGTTTAATGTAAGATTTACCGGATTTGCAATGGAGTCGCCTACTGGGCATTTGCTCTCCAAAAATCGAACAAACTTCTCAACCTTCTCTTTAGGCGAATCTGTTGTGATTCGGAATGTATATCTAATATCCGAATATCCTGGACGGACATCTGACTTGTCAAAAAAGCCATCAAGATCAATGTCCCCTTCTACATCGACACTGAAATCATCAAGCTTCACATCAAACTTTTGAGCATAAACTCTAGCAACAATAGACTGGCAGGCGCCTAATGAGGCAAGCAGCGCCTCGACCGGGTTCATCCCCGTATCTGTGCCGCCCAAGCTCTTCGGCTCATCGATTGTCAACTCAAAATTTCTAGATTTTGTTTTGACTTGAACACCATCTTGCAAATGTGCAGTCGCTTTGAAAGTTTGAATAGCCATCGTATAGTCCCCTTTGAATAGAATCTCGCTAAAACCAACCTATTTACTCGGTATTATACAATCACTTTTAACTTATGTCAATTATTACTATTTCATGAGTTTTTTTAATAATATACCGCATTAAGAGCATCGATCCAGTTTTCTGAGGCGAAGAAGCGCTGCAGCAATAATGATAAAAGCCACAAGGGCCAGCATCGGAATCGTAATAAAGCCAAACCAGTTCAAATAATCGCCTTGACAGGAGACAGGACCGCAGGCAGCAAGCTTAGAGTCATGCGGAAGCTTCTGCAGCACGGTATGATAAAGCGAGATTAGTCCTCCAATCACAACTAGTGGCAGTGCATAGGAGACGATACCTGTATCCTCCTTCGAGTAAGCTATTCCGAGTATAATGGCAAGCGGGTACATAAATATGCGCTGGAACCAACATAGACTGCAGGGTGCAAACTTCATTACCTCGCTCATATATAAGCTGCCTGCTGTAGCAAGAACAGCCGCCGCCCAAGCAATGAATAAATAAAACGATATTTTCTTATCTACTTCTTGTTTCATATCTCATTCCTCACTTTTCTTAAACCTCTCATTTACTTATTATTTTCCCCCAAATGCAAGGGGAAATGCATGACTCGAAAGAGCTACTGCATATGGATATTCCGTGAATTTTCGAAGCTCCTAAGCTGGTGTAAGCTTACTTCCTTAGGCTAGCAGTAATGGAACAAAAAATAGGAAGGTGCAGGTCTATGACCTTGCCCCTTCCTATTTATGATGAGTCTAATTTCTTATACTCGCAGTATTTTATTTGTACTGAGCTTGGTACTTTGCTTTCTTCTCATCCATTACTTCTTGGCCGCCAATTTTCATATAATCTTTGACTTCCGCCTCATAGACTGCATCAAATTTCTCTGGTTTGGCTGTAATTATTTTTACGAACATATCTTCTTCCGATTTCTTCTTCAACGTTGTTGCAAGCTTTATTTCCGATTCTATCGGAGCCAGAACGCGCGGTTTAACAACTCCGTCCTTGCTTCCCGTATCGATACTTGCAATGGTGAAGTCCTTGTAGATCGGATCTGAGGCATTAGCTGCGATATTCAACAGATTATCATCGTTGCTGACATATTTGCCGTTTAGAATAATGCAATAGTCAAAGTAGTTGAACAGCAGGTTTTTGGCAGCGTCATTATCAAGCGTCTTCGGAATGCCATCTACGTATTCGAAAGTTTCACCTTCCGTACCGTTCTGCATTCTGACGATATTCTCAGGCTTTGACATCCAATCTAAATATTTCACAACTTCTTCCGCACGTTGGCTCGTTTTCGGAACGATTATATAAATACCATTCGGCGTATAGGAAGGCTTTGGTGTTTTGCCGCGTGAATCCTTGAATGGGTCGATCAACGTTATCTTAGCATTGGCATCATTCGTCATTAATTCTGCTAAATAGCCCATGTAGACAGGCTCGTTCGTATTCGTCGATCCAGCACCAATTAGACTGTTCACCATGTTTTTCTGGAACTGGTTCGTATCTTTCCCTATGCCCAGCGGGAAATCCTTATCGATTAAACCTTCATTGTACAGCTTGTTGAGAAATTGGAATGCATTCTTGTTGCCGGGCATTACCCAATCAGGGTTTGCAAATAAGTCTTCATCGGATATTTTGTCCCATTCCCAGAAGGAATATCTTAGCGCACTCATATGGAAGAAGTCTGTTTGTCCGCCGTATGCGATTGCTTTGGGTTTAGCCTTTTTGAAGGCAACTAATGTATCATAGAATTCATCCGTTGTAGTTGGAACAGGCAAACTTAATTCATCGAGCCAATCCTGACGAATAAATGTCGATACTTGCGCACTGATGACGCGTTTAGCTACAATGGAATATTGCTTGTCTTGGAAAACGCCATAGCTGAGCACGTCTTCGTTCAATACTTTTTTCAGATTTTCTCCGAATTGATCAATATAAGGTCCCAGCTCAGTCAGTCCACCGTCTCTAACATAACGTTCTACCGTTGATGTGTCATATGTAAAGACCAAATCCGGCGCTTGGTTCGCTGCCATAAGCACATTCAGCTTGTCTACCTCCTCAGAACGAGGTACAGTAACCCATTCAATCTTAATGTTGTTCGGATCACCGAAATTTTCTTGAACGTATTTCGTGAAGAAGTTGTTTGTAATCGGGTCGCCGCCAGCAGGTGTGTTATTACGATCGAAAAGCTCAATTTTCAATGTAACAGGGTCTTTCTTGGGCTCATCCTTCGGCTTGTCAGCCGGCTTCTCATTGGAACCCGTATTGCTTGTGGACGGACTGTTCACTGGATCATTCGCTTTACCGCTGCAGCCCGCTATGATGGATACAACAAGTATGATAGCTGCTGTCATCACTAACCATTTCTGCGACTTCTTTCTCAACTTCGTTCAACTCCCTTTTTCGCTTTGTTTTATAGTACCCTCTCAGACAGCCCCTGCGGGTTTGCCCGGCGAGGAGATCTATCAGCCTTTAACCGCACCAATCATGACTCCCGATATGAAATACCGCTGAATGAATGGATATACAAGCAATATAGGTACAGTTCCGAACATAATGGAAGCGGCTTTTAGACTTTGTGGAACCGGAGCTCCGGCATTCTGTGCCTCCATGATTGACATGTCATTCGCTTGGCCGCTAATGACGAGAGCATACAGCTTAAGCTGAATAGGATACAGGTTCGGACTCGTAATATAAATCAACGCATCTTGAAATCCATTCCAGCGTCCTACTGCATAAAATAAGCTTAGCGTAGCTATAGACGGCAGAGATAGCGGTAAGATAATGCTCCACAATATGCGAAAGTGGCCTGCTCCATCCATACGTGACGATTCCTCTAATTCAAGCGGAATCGAGGAGAAAAATGATTTCAGAATAATTAAGTAAAATGCGCTGATTGATCCCGGCAGCACAAGCACCCAAATGGAATCAAGCAGATGCAATTCTCTCATTAATAGGTAGTCCGGAATCAGCCCTCCGCTGAAAAACATCGTGAGTACGATAACAATAAGAAAGAAGTTTCTTCCTTTTAGACTCGGCTTTGTGAGCGGGTAGGCTGCTATGACCGTCATAAACATAGCAATCGCCGTAAAAAGGGCTACTAGAAAAATAGTGAAAATCAAGGAGCGGATCATGGCTGAGTGCAAGAATACGGCTTTAAAAGCAGTCAAATTGAATCCAATAGGAAATAAGGTTATTTTTCCCGCCATAATGGCTCCATTCGAGCTAAACGATAAGGCTAGCAGATGTATCATCGGCACTAAGCAAAGTAAACTCGTAATGCCAATGATTATCATAATGATGACGTCAACTATTTTAGTGTTTGCAGCGCTATTCATTTTCGCCCTCCTTACCATATGCCTTGATCATTGACTTTTCTGGAAATAAAGTCAGCCGAAAGCAAGAAAATCAGTCCGATTATCGCTTGGAATAATCCGATCGCAGTGGCAATCGTATAACGAGCTGATTGAATGCCGACCGTGTATACATACGTGCTAATAACCTCGGATACATCCCTGACTCCCGGGTTGCCTAATAGAAAGGGTCTGTCAAAGCCAATTGCGGCCATATGACCGACATTGAGAATTAGCAGTATGACAATGGTTGGCTTTATTCCTGGCAGTGTTATATGCCACATCTTTCGGAGTCTTGTCGCGCCATCTACATCCGCCGCCTCGTAAAGCTCTTTATTAATTCCAGTTAAAGCGGCTAAATAAAGAATCGTGCCCCAGCCTGCTTCTCTCCAGAATCCTGCTGCAAGGTAAGTCATGACCCAATGCGTCTTATCGCTTAAGAAGGGGATCGATTCAAATCCAAGTGAATTCAAGAAAATATTCACACTTCCAGAGTTTGTCGCAAGAAGCTGAGTGGCCATGCCCCCAATAAAGACCCATGAGATGAAATGCGGCAAATAAAGGAGCGTTTGTGCGCTTCGTTTGAACCACTTTACTCGAACCTCATTTAATAGGAGCGCCAAAATAATGGGAATTGGAAAGCCGACAACGAGATCCAGCAGATTTAATACAAATGTGTTTCTGATTGCTTTAATGAATGCATCCATCCTGAAAATTTCACGAAACGCATCAAATCCGATCCATTGGCTGTCAAATATCCCTTTAAATACGTTATAGTCCTTGAATGCTACGACAACCCCTAGCATAGGAACGTATTTAAACGTAATGAAGTAGATCATGGGCAATAGAATCAAAATATACAATTGCCAGTTGTTGAAAAACGTTTTAACAGGGCTGCTCGATATCGTTTTAGTTAGTGGCTTCGTGTTCGGTGTGAGCTGCAATGAATTTACCCTCCTCCAGTCAACTAGGTTTTGTCCTGCTAGTGTTCTGACACGTTTAATTTATCATCATCGTGATTGCTCTGAAAATTACCATTAATCCTGTGCTTAACATGTACTAAAACCACGGTTTTCGATGTCAGTTAACACATTTCCTAGACCTAACCTTAATCTTGAGGGCCGGTAAAACAAGTGATTTCCTCTTTAAAAATGGCAAGGCCGCAATATTATTCATTGCGGCCTTGTAGATGTGAATTATTCAGTTTTGTACTCCACTTAAAACCTATAATATAAATTTAATGTATATGTTAATTAAGAAAGATGCTGCTTCAAGCTTCATAAACAACATACAGGCTGTTTTTAAAATCTTTTTCTTGTTGTATTCCCCTTAGCTGAAGATCAGAGAAGTCCAATAGATTGTTAATATCCTCATCCGTTCTCGAATGGGATCCGGCACGGAAAGCGAATCCGATCTCTCCGCTTGCCTTCAGGAAATCATATACTTTGCTTGCTCCAACGTAAGATACAAACATGCCTTCAGGGTTCGTTCCCCAATCGGAGTATCCGCCGGTAAAGAGTAATCCCCGGGGTGCAACCAGCGCTGCAAGCTCATGCTGATCGAATGGCAGTGCAGATACATCAGTGATTCCACCAAAAACCGAGCTGAACCAATGTCCTTCCGTACTGCCTTGAAGATTCCCGATTCCTTCATGAGATTCAGCAGTTCCCCAATCATACTGCTTCCCTGCAAAGCTAAAACGGAAAGACGCGGCGCCGCCTGCGCCTGAAGCATGTGGATTGGTAATAGCGAAACGATCATCCAGCGCTCCAGTTACTAAGGCAGCCTTACCCCAACGCGAGAAGCCCGTTATGATGGCCTGATCGGGATTAATCGCATCATAGGCATTCATGTACAGAACATCAAGAACCTTCCCTGCTCCCCATGCCCATGCGACTAGTGCACCAACATCATTTTTTGCTTGGGAATACGGATAGAGATCAAAAAAAGCTCCCGTTCTTGCATAGCTATCGGAGGCAATGGACGCCGTTTGCAGCGTTACAACCGCATAGCCGCGCTGATTAGCCTCGTTTACTTGAGCCCCCGAAAGTGAACCGAATGAAACGATTACCGGATAAGGCCCTTTTATCTCATTGTTAGCTGGGGGTATGCTTATACTTACCGGAAAGGTCGCTTGTTTGCCATTTACCGCAACTTTAATATTTATTCCCGCTTCGTTTTTTTCATAGGCTACGACTTCCTTAGATGCATCCGGCATATATCCGTACATATAGAACTGATACATATCTTTCAATTCTTCGGCACGCCTCTCCCAGTCAGCCTTTGTAGCAACTCTTGAACCATTCATAAAGGTGAACGGATCAGGCAAACCCATATTTTTCGGCAGCGTACCTGGTTCAGCGAACTTTTCGCTTCTTCTTAATGCTTGGACTGCGGACTTAAGCCCATTATGTGCTTCATCCAGCTCAACTTGCGAGACGTCAGCTTTAACATCCACTACTTTAGCTGCAGCGATTGGAGCATTCAGAACGTCACCATTCAAATAAACGTTCTGATCGATCGATTCCACATATTCCAAATAATTAGTTAAATCGTAGTGATTAATGCCGGTTGCAGCCCCGTCCCCCTTGCTGGTAAAAATAATTTCTCCCATCAGAGACGGATTCGCATATGCATTTCCTGTTTTATCGAATACATTCAAGGTAGAAACTCGTGTACCGGATGCATCCGCTTCATTAACCTGCAATTCAAAGCCCATAATTTTACCATTTTCCGATTTTTCATTTAGAGCTATTCTTATCTCAGCGATATATCCGGTATCGGTAATCCTCGTGTTCGTATAAAAGCGATTAATATCACCGTTGTCTGATGAACGAAAATTGTTGTAATTGACACGATAATGCAGGTCATCACTTTGGTACGACAGCGCTTTATCATTCCGCTCATCCAATAACACTTCTACGGAATCCTGTTGATAGGTTGCAGAATTGGAACTGTTCAATACCTCATCTGTTACCTCCGCCAGAATATACAAAGCATTGTCATCCCATAATGTCTTGAAAGCTGCTTGAGTTGTTGTTGCCTTAGAGACTATGGTTGGAACAACAGCTTGTACATCATTCCATATGCTATCTATATCTGTGCCGCCAATAGTAGGCGAGCCAAATGTCGCAGCCATTCTTCTGGCATTATCCGTTACGGTTGTTTCTGCGTTGACTGTATCCCCATAACCAAAAAAACGTGGCAATGCCATCACCCTTTCAAGCTGCTTCCCGTTGTAATCGCCATGTCCTGAAAATTTTCGACGGATGTTCCTTTCTCATAGAAATGAATAGCATTTGCCTGAATGCCTTCACGTGTATAGAATGGATCGTCCACTGCAAGCGGAAACGTCACCTTTTCCCCTGTGCTTGCTGATTTATAAATGCCCATGATAAGTTCAAGCGTACTGCGGCCGCTTATCCCGTCGATCAATACAGGTGAACCCGTTTCAATCGCATGAAGAATATTGTCAATCTGTCCAGCGTGACCTTCATGCTCTACATCCGGCAAGCTTTCATACAGCTGCTGAATCTGCTTCTCCAATTGCTCATTATCTTCAGGAAAGCCATTTGCTTTCGCACTCGACGTCTTGAGCTTCCAAGGTGCGGATACTCTTGCCTGCTTTCCTTGGAAAATAAGCTGCTGTTCCTCACCATGATGAACGACAGAGCTTGTAATTTGCCCAAGTCCCCCCTGCTGGAAACGAAGCATCGCAATGGATAGATCTTCGACCTCAGCATTATCATGCGATGTGTTGGCCATGAAGGCTTGAAGCTCGGTCGGCGGACCCATCATCCATAGGAGCGCGTCGATATGATGCACCGCATGATTAAGCGTGCATCCACCGCCTTCCTTCTCCCATGTTCCGCGCCACCATAGATCGTAATAGCAATGTCCCCGCCACCAGAACGAATCTACTTGAGCATGAACAATCGGCCCCATAAGACCACTATCCAACACAGATTTGAGCTTCATCATCGGTGTTCTGTAGCGGTTCTGGGCGACAATCGACAAGATTTTACCGCTTTGACGTGCCGCCTCATTCATCTCGTCGCACTCCTGCAAGGAGGAAGCCATCGGCTTCTCAACCAGCACATGCTTCCCGGCTTTTAGGAAATCCACAGCGATTGGCGCATGCGTATAGGGCGGCGTGCAGACGGATACCAAATCGATATCGAGCGACAGCAGTTCTTTATAATCTTGGACGACTGTCGCATTGGACAGCTTATATTGATCGATGCGGCTCTGAGCCTTATCTGCATAAATATCAGAGACCGCAACAATTTCACATCGTTCAGGGAAGCGCAGATAAGATTCAATATGTGCTGTACAGATGGCCCCCGCGCCAATAATCGCAACCTTTAACATAATAACCTTCCTCCTCTAGAGACCTTTTTTTGTCTATTCAATTCTTACTGCGGAGCTTTCCGCCTTCAAGCACAGCTCTGCGGCTTTGAATGCATGCTCCTGTGTCATTGCGTTCTCTGTGCGGTGAATACAATCAAGAATCAATTGGCCGAAGAACGGATACCCGACCAAGTCATCGACTTTAATATGCTGCTCTCCGTCCGCGTTAACCAAATAGAGATGCCCGCCTTTCTGATCACGAGCGATATCTACATATTTCCGCAGCTCAATATATCCCTCCGTACCTAGAATCAAGGTGCGGCCATCTCCCCAAGTGCTGAGTCCATCCGGTGTCAGCCAGTCTACCCGGAAGTAGAACGTCGCTCCATTATCTCCCACGAGCATCGCGTCCCCGAAGTCCTCCAGCTCTGGATAATCCTTATTGTGATAATTCGCTATCTGCGAGCGGACAATTGTCGCATCCTTTGCACCCGAGTACGTAAGAAACTGTTCAATCTGATGGCTTCCAATGTCGCATAGAATGCCGCCATATTTATCTTTCTCGAAAAACCATGCCGGTCGGTTCGCTGCGTTCAGACGATGAGGGCCCAGCCCCATTACTTGAACAACTCGCCCAATTGCTCCCTGATTCACTAATTCCCCGGCATATATTGCACATTCCACATGCAATCTTTCACTGTAATAGACCATATATTTTTTACCGGTTTTTTTCACTTGCTCACGAGCCTGCTCCAACTGCTCCAGCGTGGTGAACGGCGCTTTATCCGTGAAATAATCTTTGCCTGCCTCCATTACACGAAGTCCGAGCGCACACCTCTCTGAGGTGATTGCAGCTGAGGCAACTAGTTGAATTTTTGGATTTGATAATATCTCCATCTCTGAAGAGACAGGTACTGCCTGAGGGTATCGTTGTACGAATACTTGAAGCTTGGCCGGATCAGGCTCATAGACAGCGACTAGCTCCCCGCCCGCATCAATCAGTCCTTGACACATCCCGTAAATATGCCCATGATCAAGCGCAATTGCGGCAAATTGGAATTCACCGGGCTTTACAACCGGTTTCGGTTTCCCTTGTGGCGCGTAGTTCATTCCGTCCCTTTTTGACAAGTCCATACATCTCCTTTAGGTTCCATATTCTTCTTCATGTTAAACGAAGTAGGACTTCTTTTATCGCGCTATGTTGTGATAAAATACGATTATCTTGCGGTAATTGAAGCGGTTACATTTTCTCTGTGAAGAAAAGGAGAAATAAGATGTATAAGATATCCCATCCTCTTGAATTCGTTTATCGAAGAACGTCGGATCGCCATTTCTTCGAAGTTTTTCATGCGCATTCCCAGATGGAATTCACTTACGTACATGAAGGAATTGGGAATCTGATTATCGAAGGGAAAAGCTATGCAATCGAGCCGAATACATTAATGATTTTCCAACCGTTCCAGCTTCATCGCGTTCAAATCGATGTCGCCCCAGAACAGCCTTTTGTTCGGACGGTCATTATGTTTGAACCCGTATTATTGAAAGCCTATTGGTCAAGCTTCCCCATGCTGGAGGATCTGTTTCACCATATCTTGAATCGGAGCGACGGCAAGCCGCTGTACGGCATTCAAGAGTCTGAACTGCTTGTCGCGCTTCTAAAGCAATTTGATGAATCCCTGACCAACATGTCCGAGCATGAAAGGAATGAAGAAGCACACTTTTTCCTGCTCAGCTTTTTGCGCCAATTAAAGCCGCTGTGGCAAAAGCCCGATGATTCCTCCACCTCCATTGAAAGAAGACATAGTCATCGGGCTGAGGAAATTATGCAATGGATTGAACTGCACTACCATGAATCTTTTAGGCTGGAACAAATGGGCAACGATTTGCATCTGTCTCCTTATCATCTCGCCCATCTGTTTAAACAAGCTACCGGATCAACCATATTTGATTATACGAAGGCGACAAGAATAAGGCATGCATCCGTTTTTCTAATCCAAACAACGTTAACCATTCCAGAAATCGGTGCGCGGGTAGGCATTCCTGACCCTTCTTACTTCTGCAAAGTTTTTCGCGAGAAAATGGGCAGCACACCGCATCAATACCGGCTGCATATTCAGAAACGGAAATAATAAACAGCCGCTAATCCTAATTGCAGGATTAGCGGCTGTTGTTATTTAGAAGATAAAGCATTAAGTCCGATAGAGATAGCGATACTCGCCTGGCGGAAGATCGAAATTTTTTTTGAAGGCACGGTGAAATGAAATGACGTGGGTATAGCCTACTTGCTCAGCGATTAGTTGAATAGGCTCATTCGTTTCCAGAAGCATTCGCTTGGCATGAGCAAACCGCACCTTGAGAAGATAATCAATGAATTTCTCACCCAGCTCCTCCTTAAACAAGAAGCTGACGTTTTTGGGACTCACACCGAATAAATCACTAACTTGATTAAGGGATAGGTTCGGATCAGCATAATGTTGATCCATATATTGTTTAATTCGAACTGCAATACTATGATTGGATCTGTTCAACCGGTCTCGCTCAATCTCTTTGGCCAAATCACCCATGATCAATAATAGCTGACTGTGAAGATCCTCAACGGTTTCTACGTCGTTTGCCAGATTGCGAAATGGGTCCATAAATTGCTCACGCCATAATACTTGTATTTCTGAAGGAAGAGCATAAATCTCCTTTTGTAATTGGTGCACCAGATTGTTGGTGAAATTGCTCATGATCTCACGCGTCAACAGCATTTGAGTCATATCGGCCAGTATATCGTTTATTCGATCTACCCACTGTTGATCATTCACTCGATATAAGTGTGCCATCTCCAGCAGCGGCTGATACCAGTTTAACTTCTCCGTACCTGCTTTGGTACTTGCTAATGCATGATCAATAATTGAATTCGTCCCGAATACTGCTTTATAGGATACATTCAGGCTGGCACTGCGATAGGATTCTTCAATACAGCTTATAGAGCCGATCTCCTTGCCTATCCCTGAGGATAACGTCAATTCCAGATTGGTATTCACCCAGCCTCGATATTCTTCGCAAATATGCTGCAATACCTGATGGCCGCTGTTGTGCTGCAAATGAATAACGACAGCGATCTGATGCGGATGGACCCAAGCATGCCAAATATACAACTCTTTTTGTTCTGCAAGCTCTCTGAATGAATTCTCTACAATATATTTCAATAAATATTGGTCACTTGGGTTGTACCGTTCTGTAAACCCAGCATATCGATCAATCTCGAACACAATGACCCCAAGCTTCTCATAGGAGTAGGGCAATCCAAAGGCTTTCATCTGCTTCTCCCATTCCGCTTCGCTTATCGTCCGATAGCCCATGAGAAGGTCATAGTATAAGCTTCGCTGCCAAAGCAGTTTGCGCTCATTATGCAAATGATCATAATCTACCGTTTTTTCGAGCAGATGATCAATTGCACCTTCTATCAGCTTCAATTCATTGCTTGCCGATTTGATGCCTAGACCTTCACTTCTTCGAGTCGTATACGGATCAATCTTCCCCATAATCGTTTGAATTGGCTTGTAATTGATGTGCGTAACAATAGTAAACCAAATAATAGCAGGCAGAATGATCGCTAAACCAAATAAAATCCAAATGTTTGATAATAATGAAAGGATCGTGTACCCATTAGCATCTACGCTATCTGAATAAAATTGCCAGCCGGTATAATGCGAGACTGCGAACAGCGGCTTACTGCTAAAAGCTGCATGGTCCGTCTGAAACGGCTGATCATTCTCACCCATTAGGACGATGGAGCCTTGCGTATTATTATTCAGGTGGGTCAACGCTTCCAGTATGGAATTGACATTAACATTAACGACTATGGCTCCTTGTTTATCTGACGGATAAGGATAATATTTGAGAATAGAGACGACCTGAACATTACGATCCCTATTCGTTTGACGAATGTCTCGGGGATTAGTCCACCCCTCTAAGCCTGACTCCTCGTAAGCTGGAAGAAAGAACGGCAAGTCGCTGAAAGTATCCCGTGTATATATTTGAGAAGTCGTCAGAAATTCCTGTGTTTCTTCGTTATACAAATAAATCGAATTATCGAAAGGAAATGTGGATGAGAAATCAATCAATCTTTTCTGAATAATATAGTAGTCGTAGACGGTCTTTGGTGTATCGGAGAAGAAGGATTGCAGCAACTCGTCTTTATAAATTTGGCTAACGACATTTCGCTCGATTAACTGTAAGCTGGAATCCGTATACTGAACCATTTGTTGAAGAATGGCTTCGTTCGTTTCGATGTACTTATTTTTGGAGGAGCTATTCAGAGTCGTGAAGAAAACGAAAATAATGGAAGAAATGATGACAAAGAAAATGGGAGCATACGAGAGCAGCGTTCTATAATACCAATTCATCTTCAACTCAGATCAACCTTTCTGCATCAAGTCTCACCCACTATTAAAGCGCTTTCATAATTATAGCATGGCATCCTTATTTTTTGTACTGCTTGCAAATCCCAAATTGATTATTAACCAACACCTATATTTGTTGAAATTGGCTGGAAAATAGAGGTTTATATTAGATCATGTCGAACGAAATAAATAGCCAAATGTTTACAAAAATGAGATTGCACTTCAAGAGACATATGGTTCTGAAAAAAGTGAAAAAGAAGCTTAAAAGAGTATCGTATAACAGACCGACATGAGGAGGTACGAAATTGCTGCAACCCTATCAAGCCTATCCCATCATTAATCAGCTATCTGCCGGAGAATGGCAGCAGCTAGAGCTGGAGATAAAAGAACAACAGTATGTTTCTGATCAGCTTATTATGATGCAAGGCGAGGTTAGCGAGTGCGTCCATATTATTTTGTCCGGACAAGCGCGTGTTTTTATAGAGAACGAAACGAAGGTTGAATTAGCGTTGCTGCAAAGAGGCCATTTCTTCGGTGAGATGTCTTGCTTGACGGGCGATCCTGTCAGTGCTTTTGTAGAAGCGGTTGATTATCTTACTACGATAACCGTATCTAAGACAGGCATGCTGCTGTTAATGGATAAAAACGCTGATTTCCGCAACCAGATTATTGATGCTATGATTAAACGAATTCAGAACTCCAATGAGCGTGTATTAGAGGAGCATACGAAGAGCCAGTTGATTATGAAGCAGTATGAAACAGAGGATCGGGAACGCTCGGGCAATCTTATCGGCACAAATCCGGCCATGAAGCAGTTAATGGGCCATATTGAACGGTTGTCTGCAAAGCAAGATCACGTTATCCTCATTGGTGAAGCCGGCACAGGAAAGCGAAGTATCGCCAGGAAGCTGCATTATGCTGCTACACAAGGACAATATCCGATGCTGACCATTAACGGAAATGACTTTGACTTGCTTGCTTGGGATACAAAAATACGTGCGGCAAAGGGTGGTACCCTTGTCGTGGAGCATGCTGAACAGCTACCCGCCGACCTTTTGAAACAAATCGTGGAAACCGCTATTCAAACTCGTATCGTGCTCACAGCGGCACAACCCCTACATATAAACAACATTGCTTCACTTTACATCCCGCCTCTTCGCGAGCGGGTAGAGGATATCCCCCTGCTAGCTCAATATTTTGTAGAAAACGCGGGGGCAGATGATGCGGAATCGGCGATCTCTTCAGATGCACTTCGTCTGCTAAGTCTATTTCCCTATTTGACTAAGAATGTTGGGGAATTACAAGGCATTGTAACGGAAGCCTATATTGTTAGTGAAGGACGTACAATCTCCAGCAATCATTTGCGCTTTGGCCGAGCTCGCAAAGCAGGAGACCGCCCCACTATTGGGTTAGCACTCGGCAGCGGCTCTGTTAGAGGCATGGCTCATCTTGGCATATTGCGAGTGCTTGAAGAAGAAGGAATTCCTATCGACATGATAGCGGGTACCAGCGTCGGCTCGTTAGTAGGCGGTGCCTACGCGGCCGGAATGCCGGTGGAGGACTGTGTACGTGTACTTTCAACGATTCGCTGGCGTCAATTGGTTCGACCTACTATCCCCAAGCACTCGTTCGTCCATAACACGCCAATGATTGGGTTTATTGAACAGCATGTAGGCAAAAGAAATATTGAAGATCTGCCAATCCCCTTTGCTGCTGTCGCTTCGGATGCCTCAACAGGAGAGGCTCACATTATGCGGAATGGATTGCTCGCTCATGCGATCAGCGCAAGTACAGCAATTCCTGCTATTATGCGCCCCGTCCAATACCAGGGCAAAACGCTAGTCGATGGCGCAGTCGTTCATCCTGTCCCAGCGGCACTAGTGAAAAGCATGGGCGCCGATATCGTCATTGCTGCTAACGTATGTACGGAGTCCTTCTCCAAGGGGACAGCAAAACATTTTGTGGATTCTCTTCTGAATACCATCGATATCATGAGTGCAAAGATGGTGAAGGAGGAGCTGCAGCTTGCGGATATTGTTCTGCGTCCCGACCTCGGTCACAATCAAATCAGCTTCAAGGATTCACAAATCTGCATTGCTGCCGGTGAAGCCGTAACGAGAGATGCGATTATGCGTATTAAAAAGAAGCTTTCCTCTTAATAAATAGGGGCTGCGGAAGACCAACAAAACGGCCTGCCGCAACCCCCAAATAACGAACGCTATATTCAGCTTTACATACGCTTGCTTTCTTAAATTAGACTATATTTTGAATTTTCCAACTAAACTCTGCAGCTCCTCCGCCATATTAGACAAGAAAGAAGCAGACGAGGCGATTTCCTCCATCGAAGCCAATTGTTCTTCCGTTGACGCTGCTACATTCTGTGATTGCTCCGCTACGGATTTAGATCCTTCCGATATCTCTTCAATGGCATGCACCACTTGCTCCGAGCTGGCTGATATTTGCTGTGACGATGCGGATACATCCTGAACTAAATTGGACACCTCGTCAATATTCCGGTTAATTTCCTCAAATAACTGTCCGGCAATATGAACGACCCGAATTCCTTCATCGACCTCTTTAGCTCCAACTTCCATTGACTCAACCACATGATGGGTATGGGTATTAATCGTCGTGACCAGCTGTGAGATTTGTCCAGCAGAATTAGACGATTGTTCCGCTAATTTACGAATCTCATCGGCAACTACCGCAAACCCGCGCCCTTGCTCGCCTGCTCTAGCCGCTTCTATTGCTGCATTTAATGCTAGTAGATTCGTTTGTGCGGCTATCTCCGATATCACAGCTACTATGCTTTCAATTTCCTTGGAGTTGCCCTCCATCTCCGTTACAGCATTCGCTAAATGATCCATCTTATTATGAATAGAGTCCATCTGTTTAACCGTTGATTGTATAATTTGATTTCCTTCTAGTGCAATTTCGGAAGTTTGGATAGAAAGAGCAGAAGTCATTTGAGCGCTGGAAGCAATTTGTTGCAGCCCTGATGACATTTCATTCGTTGAACGAACACTCTCATCCACGTTTCTTGATTGCATATCCGCATTAGCCGTAACTTCTTGAAGCGTTAATGCGATATTTTCCGATACTTGATTGGATTGTTCCGCACTTGCCGTTAGTTCCTCCGAGGAAGCCGCTATATGTTCAGAGCTTATGCTGATTTGTTGAACTAAGCTGCGGAGATTTCCCGCCATCTGGTTAAAGGATTTAGCCAAAACCCCCACTTCATCCTTATTCTTCACCCGTATATCTTCTATCGTTAAATCGCCAAGTGCAATGCGTTCGGCGACATTCGCTATTGCGACAATCGGCTTTGAAATCATTCGCGAGCTGAAATAGCCAATCAATACCGCTAGAACAACAGCTAAAATACTAATGATAGAAACATTCATAGTAGCCGCTCTTGCTGTTTCTGTGTTTTTTGCGCTTGCCTCATCCATCGATTTCGTTTGGAAATCAGCCAGTTCTTCTGCAATCGGGTCAAGCTGCCTAGATAAACGAATAACATCGTTAACATAATAGTTGGTTATCTCATTAGAAGGCTCATTATTGTCAATCATTTGAATCAATAGATCATATTTCTGTTTGAACTCTTGATTTACAGCATCCAGCTTTTCTAAACCCTCTTTAAATTCCTTAATTTGAACCATGCCATTCGTTTCTTCTATTAGACTTATTACCCTATCGTAAGAAGCATTTAAATTATCCAAAGATTCCTGATCCTTAGTAATCATATATGCACGCAATCTGCTGGTTTCTTTAGCAACATGTACTTGTATTTTCTGTACATTTGATAAGATGACTACACGGCGATCAATGATATCCGAATATCCATCGTCTATTTTATTTAAGTAATACGAAGAGATACTGCTGGTAATGCCCAAAAGTAGAGCAATTACTAAAAATGATCCGATCAGTTTTTTTCCAATTGTTAATTTCATGCTGCACCTCATATAAGTATTTTGTAGTTATGATATATCACTTGAATAGAAGGAAATAAGCTTATGAATAGATCAACAAACTGCTTATCAAATTGCGTGCCGCTGTGGCACACCAGTTCTTCCTTTGCTTCCATAAACGTCAATCCTTTACGATAGGGACGATCAGAAACCATGCTGTCAAATGAATCAATAATCCCACATATTCGCGCGAAACGAGGAATATGTTTCCCACTTAATCCATACGGGTATCCTCTGCCATTCCACCGTTCGTGATGATATCGAATGATATCCAATATTTCATTGTCTACATCCCCATACGCAGACATCATTTCTGCACCGAATGAAGCATGCCGCTGCATGATTGTCCATTCTTCTTTCGTAAGTGCCGAGCGCTTTTGCAAAATGTTTGGATCAATAAACATTTTCCCAATATCGTGAAGGAGACCACCATGAAACAAGTGCTTGGTCTGCTCGTCATCCATGCTTAAGCGCCCAGCCATTAATTTACATAATTCACCCACCCTAAGACTATGTTCATATGTATCCCTATCTTTGGCCTTTAATAGCATCACTCTCTTCAAGCACAATTCATCTTCCACGTTATCCCACCCTTAACCCCCTTGAGAACTTAAACGCTAAGTAATATAATCAACAAATTAAAAGAAGAAGCTACGGCAAACGGAGGCTTAATAACTTTTCAGCCCCATCCTTCAATAAATACTCCGTTAACCGTATAATTAATGGAGTAAATATTTTAATTATATAATTATGTATTCATTTCGTTTGAACCGTTGTTCGCACAATTATCGTTGTTCGAATAATACAGGGAGGAAAAAAGCGTCCATGCTATCTCAGACCAATCAGTCTAAACTTCCAATCCGCGTAGAACACAAACAAAGCTATACAGATGATCAAATCGTCAATATGTTCTTCGCCACTTGTCAGCGTTCCAAGTTCACCATTAGAAATTACTTAAGCGCAATAAACAAGTTCCGCAGCTTCATTGGACAAAAAAGATTAAATGATGTCACATGGAAAGAAATCGAAGTATACAAAATTGGATTAGTTAATGGACTTTTCTCGAAGGACAACATGCCGAAAGCGCCTGCAACCGTTGCCATATATATCGCACCCTTGCGTTCTCTCTACAAATGGGGAAGTGATACCAATATCGGAATTTTTGATAAAAACCCATTAACCAGCATACGCACTCCTAAAATTACGATTACTAGCAAAAACAATTACTTAACAAAGCGCGAGGTGATTGTTTTGATTGAACAATTAAAAAAACAAGGGTCCCGGGATTATTTAATCGGCTTGACCCTTGTTCTATTAGGCTTGAGAGTATCTGAATTAGTCTCTATTGAAAGTAATCATTTCCATCCGGACCCGGAGGAAAACTCAATTTGGTTAACGATACATGGCAAAGGCGGCAAGTATCGCGAGGTGAAGGTGCCTCAAATGCTATGGTCCTTATATAACAAGCATCTATCCCATCTCTTTCACTCTGCAAATCAAGTTGTTTTCCCTGTATCTGTGCGACAAGTTGAGAAAATAATTAAAAAGGCACGTGAACAATGCGGCTTGGGCAAAAAGGTTACTCCGCATTGGCTCAGGCATACGAATGCTACCTTAGCTTTGCTTAGTGGTGCAACACTTCAGCAGGTTCAAGAATCACTTGGGCATACGCATATTAATACGACCCAGCGATATCTTCATACGGTTCAGCAAATAGAAAAAGCAGCGCCAGACTTTGTTGAAGCCTATTTAAAGGCCAGTTTATAGTCATATACGCCTAATGCGGTTGTAATATTGATCCAATTTTACTATAATGTAATAATGTAGTATTTTGTAGAAAAAACAAATATAAAGAAGAATTTTATCGAAAAAGAACGAACAACGATAATTGTGCGAACAACAATTTTTGTATCATATGGAATTCATTATTATAGTGAACGTACGCTGATGCTTGCACTTTTTGAGTGTGGGATTTTCTTGTTTTTCGAGAAATGATCCCCCTTATTGTCCCTATGAAGAATCAGTATATCAATGAAGTACAGAACATACCACTAAATACGAACGACCATTTTCTACCATTTAATGAGGATGAGTTTCAAACAAATTTCGATAATATTCGACTTTATTTATTATTTCATGGTTATTACATAATTAAACAAAGGATACATGATTAAAGCATGTGAAAAGGGATGAAACCACTGATAAGTGATTTCATCCCTATTTTATTCGCTATATTTCTTGAGAACGATAACCGCGTTATGACCGCCGAAACCGAAGGAGTTAGACATTCCGATAGTCAGATCGGCTTTGCGAGCCACATTAGGCACATAGTCTAAATCACATGCCTCATCCTTCTCGTGTTGGTTAATGGTCGGAGGTATGATTCCATTCTGCAAGCTTTTCACTAAGGCAATAGCCTCTACGCCTCCCGCCGCTCCAAACATATGTCCCGTCATCGATTTATTAGCTGTAACCGGAATACGATAAGCATCTTGACCGAATAATTTCTTTATTGCCGCCGTTTCCGATTTGTCCCCAAGCTCTGTGCTCGTGGCGTGTGCACTAATGACATCCACCTGACTAGGTTGTATCTTGGCCTCATTCAGTGCTAATTTCATCGCGCGGTAAGCGCCTTGGCCCTCCGGATGGGTTGCTACCATATGATAAGCATCCGAGCTGGCGCCATAGCCGATGACCTCCGCGTATATTTTAGCCTTCCTGCGCAGTGCATGGGATAGTGATTCCAGAACCAGAATTCCAGCTCCTTCCGCCATTACAAACCCGTCCCTTCCAGCATCAAAAGGCCGGCTAGCCTGCTCGGGATCATTGTTTCTCGTCGATAATGCGGTTGCGTTCGAGAAGCTTGCCAGCGATATCTCCGTAATCGCTGCATCAGATCCTCCGGTAAATAAGATGTCAGCCCTTCCGGCTTGGATCTGATAGAACGCTTCTCCAATAGCTGTATTCCCTATCGAACAAGCCGTTACGGGAGATAATGTTGAACCTAATGCACCAAGCTTAATGCTAATTAAAGCCGCCGCCATATTGGAGATCATCATCGGAACTAAGGTAGGGCTTACCCTCTCCGGCCCTCTTGCGTTCAGCAGGTCATGCTGATCCATTAATGTTCCGATTCCCCCAATTCCGGAGCCAACATAGACGCCCATTCGTTCTTTGTTCACTTGTTCCAGATCGATGCCGGAGTCAATTAAAGCCTGATCGGCTGCCGCCAAAGCAAATTGACTGAACCTATCCATGCGCCGTGCTTCCTTCAGGCCGAACAGCTCCTTAGCCTCAAAGCCTCGTACCACACCTGCTATATGAACCTTGAATCGAGAAGTATCGAAAGCATCAATAGATGAAATGCCTGAATCTCCCCGTACTAACCGATTCCAGAATGTCTCGACATCGTTTCCGAGCGGCGTGATCGCACCCATACCCGTTATGACGACTCTTTCCATATCCAATTCCTCCTTGATCCGCTTCGAATAAAACCATATCATCATCATGTCACGCTCATTATCCTATTACAAGTTGTTGTTTATCCTAGTATAATGAATAATATGATAATTAAACGAAAGGACGTGCAGCCATGAATCCTCAAGTTAGGCTTCAAGCATTATCTCAATTTCTAAAAACCCAAAGAGCTAAGCTTACGCCTCAATCCGTCGGTTTACCCGAAGGAATTCGCAGAAGAACTCCTGGACTTAGGAGGGAAGAGGTCGCACAATTAGCTGGCGTTAGTCACACCTGGTACACCTGGCTCGAACAAGGACGAGACATCAAAGTATCGTCTTCTGTCCTCGACAACGTAGCCATGGCTTTGCAATTAACCGTCGATGAGCGGAAATACTTATTTTCATTAGCATTAGAAACTACATCTGGCATAAGCCCGCTTAAGGAAGAGCTTCCTGAGATCAGCCCGGCCTTAACCATTATTCTCCAAGAGCTTACCTATTGCCCAACTATCATCTCCGACCGCAAATGTCACATTGTCGGATGGAATGCTGCTGCTGCACATGTCTTCTTAGATTTTGAGCAAATTCCGCCTGAGCAGAGAAACATGATACGCCTGTTGTTTACAAGAAAAGAATTTCAGCGGCTTGCCGTTAATTGGGAGCAGTTCGCTAGCAGCTATCTAGCTATATTCCGGGCTTATTATGGACAATACGTTGATGATGAATGGTACGAGGAGTTTCTGAAAGAAATGAAAGAAACACATCCTGATTTCAATCGCTTGTGGGAGCAAAGCAAGGTGAGCTCCGCACCAGAGGTATTACTGGAGTTTAGGCATGCCAAGGCAAGAAAAATGCTTTTCCAGCTTACATCGCTGCAGGTCCATGGCGGTACGGATTTAAGATGCAGCATTTATACACCCGCTCCGGATTCCTCTACAAGATCGAAGCTTAAAAATTTGATGCAGCATGATCCCTCATAGCAGAGTTACAAAGAGCAACAACCTTTTTACTATATGCAGTCAATTGTTGCTGAAAAACACCTGAACGTTCAGCAACTTAAGGATTAGGAGGTGTTGGAACAGCTGGTTCTCCATCTCCGCCCAGTCTTCCGCTTGCCGTTTCTTTTTTACCCGTCGCAGAGACGTGGCTTCCTGCTTTGGCAAGGCCGAAGACAGGCATATTGTTATAGAGACATTCATACTGTCCTTCCGGAACAAGATAGGTTTCATGATATATGCCGACTACACCGCTCGTACCAACCTTCTGATTGAAATTGCGCCATGCCTCAAGATGGACCGCTCCTTTCCGAGCATACCGTTCCAGCTGCTCGAACGACTTCCAATACTGAATAAGCGTGACCCCTCTCCAAGATACATGAAAACTAGCATCTAGAAACCCCAAATCAGGATTGCGGTACAACTCCTGAATCATTGGATTCATTGCCTTAAATACCGGCAGCCACTTATGTATAGCCCATAACTTATTGACTCTCATGCCAATAATAAAAACAACGAAAGACCCCTCCATTTGTGCCGTAAATCGGCCAGGTATAACTTTACTCACGCTCGATTCGCTCCTTTAGCTAATTATTCAAAATGTTCTTCCTTTAATTCTATTAGCTCCAAATCATTAAACTTCTCCCTAAGCTTTTCAGCCAATGCTCTAACGCCAAATATTTCAGTAAACGTGTGGCTTCCTACAATCAGATTCATACCGATGTATTGTGCGAACTGCACCGTATATAAGGTTTTTTCGCCTGTTAAATACGCATCGCATCCTAATTGAAACGCATCACGAATATTGTCTGTCGAATTACCAGCCCCTGTTATAATCCCCACTCGCTTTATATGTTTATCTGAATTTTTCCAAGCTTTCACTTCTTCATTCAGTACATTTTCCACCCGATCAACTAACTCTTCAAAAGTCAGGTAATCCATAAATTCTCCTATTCCCGGGAAGCTTCTACCTTCACCATGATAGGATGCTTGAAGAAGATCATTGATTCCAAGGGCTTTAAACAACGAGCTGCAAGTACCAAACTCCGCGTAATCCAAAGGTAAATGGACGAAATAATGGCTGATTCCATGCTCTTTAAGAAGTGAATGACATTCTTCCTTCATACCATATACAAAATCCCATGCATCATGATGTGTAACAATTAAGCCCACTCTATTCTCGGCTGCTTGTCTAACAATCGCGGGAGTAATATTAGTGGAATAGCCTATCCTCTTCATTTCTTTCGGACCAAACTGGTAAAACGCATATTCTTCTCCCTCTGCAAATTGCTTTAGCAGCTGACCAAAAATCAGGTCCATTGTTTCACTAAATTGTTCTACTAGCATATGATCTCTCCTTTCAATCCATAATGAGCTGCCATCTTCATTATGCACGCTCCACTTGCATTAGTAACTCATAAAATTCTCATTGACAAAAACTAATGTAGTTAGTTATATTATAACTAATGATATTAGTTTTAGGGGGAGATTGCTTTGACCTTTATTCTGTTTCTTGCTTTATTCATCGGATTATGCGGTTGGCTGGATACTTCCCTTCATTCAAGAAAGGATGTGGGCTAAATGTTTGCAGGGCATTTCGGAATTGCGGCTGCTGTAAGGGCAAAGAGCCCTGAGGTTCCTCTATGGGCTTTAATGGTTGCCACTCAGTTAATCGATATCGCTTTTGTACCTTTGTTGTTAACGGGAGTCGAAACGATTGATTCTTCAGCCGGTATCGGTTACGGCGAGGGAGTCATTCACGCAGATTATACTCACTCCTTGGTTGGCATGCTCTTCATTGCATCGCTCGCTGCTCTGGCAGCTGCCAGAGCATGGGGCAAACGAGCAGGCATCATTATTGGGGCCGTTGTTGCCAGTCACTGGGTGCTCGATTTGATTGTGCACCGTGCTGACCTTCCGATTCTTCCAGGAAACCTAGGAAATTTATCGCTGCTTGGCTTCGAGCTATGGAAATTCCCTTTATGGAGCGCTGCAGCTGAACTGCTAATCGTTGCCGTTGGTTTTGTGATGTATGCTCAATCTCTTCGGCGGAGAAACGTGCTTAAGCAGAACAAAATACGAGTATGGACGACCGCGAGCATTATGGGCATTTTGCTCACCCTGTCGTTAATCAGCGACTTTTTCGGCTTTTAATTCAAATGAAGCTTGCTGCTCTTCCAACCAAGCTTGAATATTCGAAATCAAGCTTACTGGATACGTATAGGAATAAATATGAGCAACTTCAGAAGACAAGCGGCTAAATAATTCAAAAGATGCCATTAATGCTTTCCAACTATTTGTTGGATCATAATCACCGAATGATAGCTTCAAATGATCTATTATTTCTTTATCTGCCCATTCATTAATAAATTTCCCTGCGTGCCATGTATCATATGAAGCTCCATGTAGCGCTTTGGCATGCCATTCAATCATCTGCAGCAGCAGCTGCTTGCAATCTTTATCCCTTTGATTGACTATGTACATCTCACCGCGCAGCACTTGTTTAGCCACATATAAACAAGCGAATCCAAACATATTTACAACCTGTATAAATGCATCTTGATTGATTGGAGGATTATTAGGCGCCATCGTCGTTGCAGGTAAAAGCTGTTGTCCTTTCCCGGTCTTATCAACAAGCAGCTTTGCTCCTCGTTGGAAGCCTAGAGGAATTTTGTTAGATTGGATCAAGGATTCGAAATCAGAGACGTGACGAAACAAAAAGTCAACCTGCAACCCTTGATCAAAGAGAACGAGCTTCTCTGGATCACCTCCGGCAGTTTGAAATAAAAAACTTGTCCAGACCTCACCAATATCTCGCAGCCATTCGTCGTTTTGAAAATAAAATGGTGGATTTGTTGAAAAGACCACGGCATCTATATCGGAAAACTCGTCAAATGACTTATCTGCCCTCGCTCTTGAGCCTACCATGTAGATTGCAGTTATTTCATCATTGCTTTGGCCCCATGCAGAAATACGCTCTTCAAGCATGTTGTATTTATCAATCGTCATCAGCCTTCCTCCGTTTACACTAAATTCCAATTACGAACACATTTATCGTATTATAAAATATGGAGTGCTGCCTCCTTCTGAGGATGTATTTAGTGTTGGGTTCGAGCAGTAACAACCGTGTATTTTCACCACATTAAACGATAAATGGAAAAAATATGTTGTAAAATGAACCGTGTGTCATTATTATAAATGACAGATGGTTCATTTTTATTAGGAAGGCAGGATATTACGATGTCGCCGAAAATTACTGACGAACAAAGAGAACAGCGAAGACAGCAGCTTCTCAACGCTGCAAAGCTTGTATTCATCCGAAAGGGCTATGAGCCGGCAACCATGAAGGATTTCGTGGAGGAGGCGGGAATGAGCCGAGGTTGGATTTATCTTTACTTTCAGACAAAAGAAGATATATTCGAAGCGCTAATGGAGCAACAAGATCTTGAATATGAATGGTTTATCAGTGAAGCGTTAAAGAAAACCGCATCCGTCTGGGAAATTATTGATGGCAGCTTTACACAACTAAAAAACGAGCTCATGTTTATGACAGACAGCATTTTACCAACCTTTTATGAATATTACCTTACAGGATGGCGTGATGAGCAGCGAAGGATGCGCCTAGTAAGCCGCTACAAGAGCGGCATCGCACGCTTCGTCAAATTACTGCAGATCGGCGTCGACCGAGGTGAGTTCATTCCTTCCATGCCGCTGGACCTCATTGGGCAAATCACCTCATCCTATCAGGAAGGAATTATGACCCATACGCTCGCGGTAGGAGCAGAAAAGGCAAATACTGAACAGCAGCTTAGCGCTCTTTCCACTTATTTGCGGCAGCTGCTTGGAATTCCGAGAGAATAGGCTAACCATAAAAGTCTAGAGGAGATGAATCAAATGCTCGCTTTGTTTCGCAATCCTACATTCGTTAAATTGTTTTTTGCCGCCTTTGCCTCCCAGCTCGGTACGGTAATCGGTAATATGGCTTTTGCTTTCTACCTGCTGGACCATTATAGCTCTCGACCCGATTTGGCATCTTTGGCAGAGCTGATGTATGCATTGCCGACTCTCGTTGTATTTTGGCTGGTGGGGGTGCTTGCGGATCGGCTAGACCGTAGGTTTATTGCCGCTAATAGCGACTGGATTCGTGCCGGACTATCGGGGCTGCTCCTTCTGGTCGTACATCAAGATTGGTTAATTGCCGCCTTTGCAATATTATTTCTGCGCAGTGCTATAGCCAAGTTTTTTGGCCCTGCTGAGATGGGGCTAATGCAAGGAAGTATGAAGGCTGAGCAGTATGTGCATGCGGCAGGGTTAAATCAAATGCTTATGGGTGTGTTCATGCTCTTTGGCGTGAGTTTGGGGGCAACGGCTTATCATTTTGTTGGCATTGAAGGGGCTATCATCATTGACGCGATGAGCTTCATTCTATCGGGTATTTTAATCTTATTATGCCGATTTCCTCAAGAAGTACGTTTACCAAACGGAAAAGCACGTATGCAAGATCTTCGTTTGCGCATGATCCTTTCCGACTTTCTTCAAGGACTTCGATATATCCTCAAGCGAAAATTACTCCTAAACCTCATATCAGGCTTCCTTGTCTTTGGAGTTGTAAACGGAGTTTTTGCGGTGCTTCCTATCTTCACAATGAAATACAAGCTCAGCCCCGACAATTATGTGCTTCATTCCTCTTTCATAACCATTTTTCTCGGCATCGGTTTTTTAATCGGGAGTGTTATTAGCCCCATGTTTATCAAAAAATTTACGAAAACGAATGTCTTGATTACCGGCCTCTTCCTGGCCAGCATCCTCATTATCATTTTGGGCTCCGTTGGCCACATCTGGATGTACTTTCCGGTTGTTCTGATTACTGGCATCATTCTAGCGCCTGTTAATATCGTGCTTGGCGGCTGGATGCCCGAGCTTGTTGAGCCTCAAAGCATGGGGCGCGTCAATGCTTGGATTGAACCGATCATGATGCTCGGCTACTCAGCTGCACTCGGCATGATATCGATTGCTTTCCCAGCATGGATTTCAATCACCTGGCTTTATTACCTGCTTGGTTTTTGCATGATAGGCGTCAGTATATACTATTGGTTGACTCTGCCTGCTTTAACAACAAAATCCCAGCATATTCAAGATCAGGCGGTTGGCTAAAAAAAAGCAGAGCAACGGAGGATATACCTCGCTTGCTCTGCATTCTATTTTGTAATTAATAGCTATTCAGTTATGCTTTATGTCAACATTTTGTTTATCACCGTTATAATACACTTCTATATCGTTAGGTTTTCTATTTATTTCAAATTTGGCTGTAATCGTATTTTTAACTTCATTATCATTATTAGCTTGGACGTCAGTGATGAATATTTTCAATGTTTCTTTAGCTTTTTCAACTCTTATTTTGAATGTATTATAAAGGTTTTTACCATCATTTTTATTAAAAAACAACCAATACTCGTACCTCGATTCATCGTGCTGTTCATAGAATACATGTACGCCTTTATTCTGATTTAGAGCTGCCATCCATCTAGTAATTTTCTGATTTATCTCATTCTCGTTTTCGATAACAGTAACCTTTATTTCACTTCTATTTAAATTGAAAATTATAATGACTGCAATAATAGATATCATTACTAAGCAGCCGACTGCAATGCTATTTCTCAATTTAAAGCTCCTTTTATTATGCATGATTTCCCTATCAACGAAAGGTCATTAAAACAAGGAAATTGCATTGATCTACAAATAAAAAAAGAGTCCCGAATTTTTCCAAGACCTTATTCAACATCATAACAGAAGGGAAATTATAAGTCTATACTTTAATGCCTATTTATGTAAATATAATTCCCGTAACCATCCATTTAATACGGGAGGAAATAATAATATGATTCCAGAATGTTTCTCTGCTTATCGCTCGTTCATACCCATGCTAGAAGAAGTAGCCGAATGGTCGCTTTTGAGGAAATGGTCACTTTCTGAAGTTTATAGGGTAACATTGAAGTCAGGCGATACGCGAATTATGAAATGGGGCGGGAAAGAAATGGCTGTTGAATCCGCCATTTACCAGCAGCTAGTCTATCCATTAGAAATTAAATCTCCCTACATTTATGACTTTTTTGAAGGAGATAATAGCGCAGTAATGATTATGGAGGATGCTGGAATAGAAAATTTAGAGCAGAGGCCAGAGCCTGAGTATTTTCTAGAGGCCGCAAGGGAATTAGCAAGGCTGCGCGAGAAAGCATCCGAAAAGCTGGAAATAACGATTCCGAGCAGTATTATTCGTTCATACACCGTGTCGGATGAACATTTCCTAGCCCTTCTGGACGATCTTATTCGTTCGCACCATTTCTCAGAAAATCGCACTCTTTCAAGCCTAAGAGAGACGTTTCCATCCGAGCTAAAAAAATTGTATCAAGCCATCCCTCTTACGCTGGTCCATCATGATTATCATGCTAAAAACCTTTTGATCCAAGGGGAACACATTTTGCCGATTGATTGGTCCATCGCTTATTTAAGTCCCCATCTTGGTGATTTATATTGTTTAATTACGGAAGCACATGCTTGGTGCAACCTATCGAAGGATCATATTTTATCCGCATATATTAATGAAAGCCGTACTGATTTATCCCTTGAGCAGCTTAACTGGCAGCTAAGAATCGGCGGTTTATGCTGGCTCATTAAAACACTGAGGTGGCTCGTTTACGGAGGTACAGATACTATTCCAGGCTCAGAGGCTTGGATACCTGATTTAATGAATGATTTAGAAAGCCTGGCGGAAGAAAGCATTTAAATCGTTTATCGCATAAAAAAATGTGATGCCGGCAGTATGCTGCTGCCGTTCATCACATTTGTAGTTCTCTTATTCATTAGCCAAAGAAAATTCAAGCCAATCCACGTCTACTTGCCCGCTAAGAACACGAAGGATAACGCGAACCGCTCCTTCAGAAACATTAATGTTCCCCAGAAGCAAGCTCTCCTGCCATTGCTCACCGCTAATCTCAACCTCTACTGATTCATGACCTTCTATTTCAACGGACAATACCGCCCGGCCTTCAGCCGCGAGCATCCGTGCATGGAGATCGAATCGCCTTGCCTCGACGCATAAAGCATCATATGCGAGCCAATCGCCCGGATACAGCTCCACACATACCGTATTATCCTCGGCCCATTCTTTTCCACCCTCTGAATGATAGCTAGGCAGCTCGGTCTTGCCCGTAATCATCCTCATAGGAACACCATCACTCGCACGCAGCCCTATCTTATTCTCTCTCTTCTGCACAATACCGAAGCCAACACCTTCACCTTGTCCATAAAATTCAGCAGGGATTTGGAGCGGAAGTTGACGCAGCAGCGACCGCGATATGTTAGGAAAAGCATCGCACTCTTCAAGTCTCAAATTATCGAGGTATTGATTCAATATGGCCTCTGCTGTGGCAGCATCCGGCTTAGCGCCCCCGTCCAAATAGTCCGTCAGCAGATTCCAGCCTTCAGGCATGCGAATAGAGTAAGGAGAATTGGATGTGCTCATCTTCTTCCACGTCCAGAAATTCCAAGATATTTGATGGTCCTCGAACATCTGGAATGCTCCACTGTACCACTGCGCGTTATTTTCTCCGCCTTCGCCCATATAGATCGGCACATTCCATTCCTCGCGCTTATCCAGATACTTCTGGATGCTTTCCGTATCCGGATTGTTCCAATATTTATGGAATTGCAGCATTACATTATCATCAAATTTCTCATTGAAAATACTCCAGTCCGTCGACCAATGAACCCCTTCAATAATAATCATATGACGCTTGTCTACTTCACGTATAGCAGCTGTAATTTCCTTGTACAGCGGCATCACTTGATCGTTGTACTGACTGAACCAGTCTGGAAGCGGTTCATTGAAGAGGTCGTATCCGGCCACAATCCAATCATCCTTATAGCGTTCAGCGAACATACGCCAGATTGCGATCGTCAGCTCCTTATTTCGCCGGTCCATAAATAGCTCTGGCAGATCATTCTCCGAATCATCGATGTTCGCTCCCGTTTGTCCGCCCGGCGCTCCATGCAGATCCAATATGACATAGAGCTTGTATGTTCGGCACCATTCGATGACTTGATGAATCCGTGCTAGCCGCTTCTCATTAAAGACAACACCATCGCCTTCCTCTAATATCCCGCGGGCATTGATCGGAAGCCGTACGGAATTATACCCCTGCCGGGCGACCTCGCGAACATCAATTTCGTCCACATAGCGTTCCACATACATATCCCAGAACAGAGATGCTTTCTCTTCGCCGATTAAATCCTTCACCATCGCCTCGATCTTGCGCGGACGGTCTCCTCCCGCCGGGAGCTTCCACATATAACCTTCCGGCAGCAGCCAGCTTCCGAATCCTACACCTCTCCATACAATCTCTTTGCCGTCACCATTAATTATTCTTTTTCCGTCCGCTTTAACGAAACCGCTTACATCATTGTTAACCATATTTATTCTCATAGCCGAATTGCCTCCTTGTTTATTAATATAGCCCTCGATCGAGAGCCACTTTAATCGCTTCCGCACGATGCCGTGCCCCTAATTTCGCATATAAAGTAGAAACGTAGTTTTTCACGGTGCCTTCGCTTAGAAGAAGATCTGCTGCAATCTCCTTATTCGTAGCCCCTGAGCATATTTTCCGTAACACAGCCAAATCCCTAAAGGTTAGCACCTCTTGGGCTTCGCCTGAATGCGAGCCGGCCAGCCGCGTACGGAATTGAATTTCCGGGGCATATTTTCTCCACTCAACCGTCCACAGCGAAGGGTCCCAATTGTTCCCGGTAATTGTCCTAATCGCCGTTATAAGAAGATTAGGCGGTACTTCCTTTATTAAGCAGGCCGCAGCGCCAGCATTCAAAGCGTCCAAGAGCCATTCTTCTTGATGAAAGGTCGTTAACACGATAATCTGAGGCTGGGGTATCATCTCCAACGCCCTTATTCGGCGTATGGCGGTTACGCCATCCATATCCGGCATTCTTAAGTCCATTAAGATGAGATCTGTTGGGATATCTACCATCGATGAGACAGCCTCTGTCCCTGTGGCGGCAGTCCAGGAAATAGCCATATCCGGCTCCAGCCCCAATATGATGGCGAGACTTTCCCTTATTAATGCTTGATCCTCGGCAATACCTATTCGAATCATTCGGCAAGCCCTCCTATTTCCCGGCTGTAAGGAAGCGTTACAGAAATAGTGGTTCCTCTTCCGCCCGCACTCGATAATTCCAACAGTCCCCCATTTGCATGCACGAGCTCCTTCATCGTTTCGATTCCGATTCCGTAAGCAGACTGGGATGCAGAGAGAGAGTCGAAGCCTTTCCCGTTATCTGCTATGGTAAGACGAATTTCCTCTTCCCCAGACTCGACGGCCACATGGATCTCTTCTGCCTCACCATGACGAATAGCGTTTGTTATGGACTCGATGACCGTCCGGGCGATTGTCTCAGCAGTGGTAGCAGGGTTGTCTAGCCGCTCCCAATTTAACGCAGGAGACATGCTAAACAAGATCGGTTTGTTCATAACCGCGCTAAAGCGATAGATGGATTGCTCCATAAATCTTATCCAGTCCGCTGGCATTTGCCTCCCGCTGCTCCACTGAGTCACAGCATTTCTCATTTCCTGCAAGCCTTCCAATGAAGCTTCCCTGGCTTTCGTTATAAACGCTATCCTTTGGTCTCCATCCATCCTGAGCGCGACATCCAGCGCCCGGGCTATGGCAGTCCAATATTGACCTGTCCGATCGTGAAGCTGCCTAGCGATGCGCATCCGTTCTTCGTCTTTTGCCCTCAATTCTCTTTCCAAGGAAGCTATAGCAATCAGTCGCTTGGCTTGTTCTCGCTCTCTCAAGAGAGCACCTAGAACCAGTGCATATAAGCCTACAATAATGAGCAGGCTCAGTTGAAGATACGGGCTGGATTGATACAAGTAATGAATTCCTACAATCGAGGCTATATCCAGCAGCGCCATCCATACGTAATCCTGCCATTTCAGATGAATGCAGGAACGGACGAGAGGAGAGATCAATACGAATAGAACGACTCCGTCCTGAAGTATGAACGCCCAAGCCCAAATGAGAGCCGTCTCTATTAGGATGCCTAACCTTAACGTGGACGCAGCGGAATCCGGACGTTTCCATTGATCGCCAATACACCAGAGGAGAATAATTGCGCTACTGATCCATTCCACCCACGACCATTGTTTGGCTTGTAAAAAAGCGCCTATCCAAACAAGCAAATAACCTGCCAATCGCAATAAAATAAATGTCATCCTCAATACGATTCCTCCCCCTATGGCGAAGAGATGACTCTGCTCAGTATCCATGTGACTAATATGTACATTAAGATTAACCTATCACACGGAAACACCAATTCTTATGCAAGATTTTAAAACTAGAGGAGGGGCTCATGAGTGTTAGCAGGACATTATTCCGTCAGCTATCTGCTAAAAAAAGCAGACTCTAAAATTAAGCTTTGGCAGTTGTTTCTGGCCGTTCAATGGTTGGATGTCGTATGGAGCCTATTCATCCTGCTTGGAATCGAGAAAGCCGATACGCAGCATCCTCTTCCGGCCAGCCCCATTCACTTAACGTATATGCCTTATACGCACGGGTTTCTCACTTCCTTGTTGTGGTCAGGTATAGCGTACGCTGTGTATAAAGCGGTCTACTCGGGAAAAGGAAACCGGAAATCGGCACTCATCATCGCCGCGGCCGTTTTCTCGCACTGGCTGCTGGATTTGATCGTACATGATCATGATTTGCCTATGCTGGGCAACCAATATAAAGTTGGTTTCGGTGTTTACCATAGTATTTTTTGGAGCTTATTTATCGAATTCGGCTTGCTGTTAACCGGAATGCTAATCTATATGAGGTCTATGAAAAATCAGGAGACCTCTCCGAGTAAATATGGAATGGGCCTTGTTTTTGCCGCTTTATTTCTCTTCAACATGATTTCCATATGGGGGCCACACCCACCCAACGAGAAAGTCGTCGCCATATTTAATTTATGTTATTATATCGGCTTCACTTGGATCATTTATATATTGGAACGCCACAAAGCTAAGCCAAATATCTTTCCTTAATGATGTTTAAATGATGAAGCTCATGTCCTGCAATAATATACGCCAAAGCAGCTGCGGACACCTCGTGTCCGTTAGCGACGCCCCTCCTTGCCCATGCTTCGTTGGATAATCCCCGAAGCAAGCAAAGCGTTGATTGCCGTACGGAAGTGAAATCCTCAATTCGTTCCGAGAATAGCGATGAATCAAAGGTGGCCCCTTTTATGAAATCATTCTCGTCAAATCCGGCAAGAGGCGTATGATCCCCTCTCGCAATTCGGAGCAAACGATAGCCCATAATTCGTTCAGTATCTGTAATATGGCCCAACACTTCTTTCAAGCTCCACTTACCTGCCGCGTACCGGTACATGGCTTTTTCCTCGGATAGACCTGACAGAAAATCGACTGTAGATTTGAGAGATTGAGACAAAGAAGCTTGAATATCTCCATCTGGAACTAAGCTGACATAAGTATTATAGTAAGAAGGATAATCCTCCTTGGAGGGTCTATGGAACATTCGATGATCTTCCTTTCCTTATTTTCACATATAATAACATTTTATTCGGAATTACTGAACGATTTCTTTCACCAGGCATAAGAGTTACAGACAAATAGCAAACAGCTGATGCTGGGTGAGATGCGCTTAGTATCAGTATTTGAAACTTATTTCAAGCGTATTTTCTCGCTTACAGATCATGATCTGAAACTAATCGATCCTTTCGGCCCGGTTTAGCAAGTACATTCAGTGTATAGTTTCAAATTTTGTTATTAATTCGCTCGCCTGCAATCGTTCCTCACAATTAGTTTCATTTATTGAAACTATCCTTTCACGCACAAACGACCGCTCCCGATAGAAATACCGGGAGCGGTCGTTGACTAATGATGCCTATGTGCTCAATACTCGATCGTAAACAATGAATGATCAAGGTTATTCACGTATATCCTGAAGTCCCCCGGCTCGACCGTGCGCTGCAAATCAGCATTGAGATACTTAAGATCTTCCAAGGTGATAGTCAGTTCAACGTCAACCTTTCCATAGGAAGGTACTTGAACGACCTGATATGATTTCATTTCACGTGTTGGACGAACTGTTTTGGATATCAAATCCTCGATATATAGAATTGCGATTTCCGAATAGTCGTAGCGGCTTGGATTACGAACTGTGAAACTTACCTTAAGTTCCTGATCCTCCGTGATTTTACGGCCTGATATCGCGAAATTAGAGTATTCAGCTCCGGTATAGGTTAGACCGTGTCCGAATGGGAACAGCGGCCCGATCTCGCAATCCTGATATCTGCTGCTGTAGCTGGATCCATTGGCCGGACGGCCTGTACTAAATTCGTTATAATAGACTGGAGCTTGAGCCGAATAACGTGGAAACGACATCGTTAATTTGCCCGATGGCGTTGCCTGCCCAGTGAGGAGCGCTGCAACTGCCGCCCCTGCACGAGTTCCCGGATACCAGCACCAAAGCAAGGATGGAATATCATCGATGATATCTTGAAGTGCTAACGGACGGCCGGAGAAGCAGACGCACGAGTACGGCAAATTGGTGTTCTTCACAGCCCGGATTAGATGCTGTTGCCGATCCTCCAGTTCAAGCTTAACGCTGCTGTGGCCCTCTCCGCTAAGTCCCCAATGCTCCCCGATCGCTGCGATAATATAATCGCACTTGTCCAACTCGTTCTTCGGACAATCCTCCAGCGTTTCATATGCAGCTACTGTGAGCGAATCATCCGCCTGCATTAAGCCTTCTGCAAGAGAAACGACATCATCGAAGCTTCCTTTACATGCCCAATTGCCGAGCAGCTCTTTCGTGCCAGCGAACGGTCCCACGAGAATAACGTTTTTGTACTCCTTGCGCAGTGGCAGCATGCTGTTCTCATTTTTCAACAATACACAGCTTCTGCGGGCCGCTTCTTCGGCAGCCTCCAGAGACATGGCATTCATGATAACTTCTTGTTCCAAGCTTTCGTCTGCATATGGGTTATCAAAAAGGCCCAATTCATTTTTGAGCTGCAGCACTTTCAGGACAGCCGCATCCACATCCTTAAGCAGCTGCGGGTGCTGTTCGATAATCGCTTCATAATGCTCCAGGTACAATGTCGAGACCATCTCGATATCTACGCCCGCACTTAACGCCAATTCCGCCGCTTCCCTGCCGTCCTGAGCCACTCGGTGGTTTTGCAGCTCTGCAACCGCACCCCAGTCGGAAATGACCAAATCGTCAAATTGATATCGTTCGCGCAGGATGTCTTTTAACATCGTTTGGCTGGCAGTCACAGGAACACCGTTAAATGTGTTAAACGAGCTCATCACGAATCTCGGCTCTTCCTCCAAAGCGATCTCGTAAGGCTTGCCGAAGTTCTCAAAAAATTCTCTAAGGGACATGTCAACGGTATTATAGTCTTTACCGCCGATCCCCGCACCATAAGCCGCAAAGTGCTTCAAGCATGCCGCAACTCCGGTTGGGGTGATTTGCCCTTCCCGAATCTTCTGATAGCCCTTGATCATGGCCTTTCCTAGATCGCCAGACAGAAGAGGATCCTCTCCGAACGATTCCATCACCCTGCCCCATCTAGAGTCCCGAACCAGGTCCACCATCGGTGAAAAATTCACATGGATGCCGGAAGCCCGCAGTTCGGACGCCGTCTCCTCCGCCGCCTTCTGAAGGACACTTGCATCCCAAGTGCAGGACAGTCCCAATGGTATTGGGAAAATCGTCTTGTAGCCATGAATCGCATCATGCATGAAAAGCAGAGGGATCTTCAACCTGGACTTCTTTAAATACTCCGATTGAATCAAATTAATTATCTTGGCGCTCGATGCTCCAATCACGCTGCCGATTGTATATAACGTGTCGTTCTCAAGCATATGACGCGAGAACTCAGGCCCTGTTTCCACCAATTCCCGATCATCAACGTCTGCATAGAGTTCACCGGTAATTTGAGTAAGCTGTCCAAATTTCTCCTTCAACGTCATTGATTGCAGTAACTCTTGCAATTGTAGGTTATCCATAAGCTATTTCCATTCCAATGTGGGCAGAATGTCCTTCTGCAGTTCGCACATCTCATCGATCATGGCGCAGGACTGATAATAGGTCGGTGCTTGAGGGTCCAGTAGAATCGCTTGAAGCAGCTTCGTTTTCGACTTTTCTTCAAAAGCCTCCAACAACAGCTGATGAATTGTCCCTTGAATGTGGATTGTTCCGATAATTGCCGTTGGCAGTTCAACAGTCATCGGCTTCAAGGTAATTCCCTGCCCATTCACGATGGCTTGGGTTTCGACGACCATATCGTCGGGCAGCCCTTTAATGGCCCCTTCATTCGGTAAGTTGACGGCATTGAGTAGAATCTCGTCATCAAAGAAAATCGCTTCAATAATCGGAATAGCATATTCCTGACTTGATCGAACGTTCTCCTTATTGAACGTATAAGCCTGTTCCACCCACGACTCCTGCGTCTGAACTTTCTCGAACAGTCCCTTATCCAAGGTGCTTCCGTTTGCACAATAGACAAATTCCGGCGTTCTCGAGCCTTGCTTCCACGGCTGCTCCCGCATCGGATCATATCGGAATTGCAGTGACAAGCCTGCGTAGAAATCCTCCGCATACGAAATATATTCTCCGACGTGATTCGTTCCAGGGTACGGGTAATAGCCGTAAATTTGATACATCGTCCTGGATAGCGCGTAATGCTCGAAATGCGACAATCGGTTGGCCTTTTGCTCCTTTTCGTGGAACAGCGGGTACAAATCCTTGCCTGTCACTTTATCCCAAATCTTGGTGAAGAAGCCGAAGTGGTTTAAGCCGCCGCCTTCGATGCCGATTTCCTCCGGTTTCATCTCCAAAAAATCGCACAGCTGATGAATGCCCATGTCGAGACCATGACACAGCCCTACGACCTTAATAGAGGTCAATTTGGAGATAGCTTCAACTAATTTCGCTTCCGGGTTCGTATAGTTGATGAACCAGGCATTCGGGCATACTTTCTCCATCGTCCGAGCGATTTCGAGCATAGGTCCCAGGTTGCGGAGCGTATGAAACATCGACCCCGGTCCGCCGTTTTCCCCATAGATTTGCTTGCTGCCGTAGCGGCGCGGAATGTGGAAATCCTGAGACCAATAGAAGTAGCGGTTCACTTCGATGGCGACGATTGCAAAATCGGCATCCTGGAGCGCTTGCTCCAAATGAGTAGTCTGCCAAATGTTTGCCGGATGGGAGAAGGAAGTGAACATTTCCGTCGCATATTGGTAGGTCCGGTTCACATGGGACGATTCGATATCCATGAGCGCGATTTCGAGATCCACCTCTGTTTTCAAACGCGGGGACAGCACGATATCCTGCAGAGCCCCTAACGCAAATGAAACGCTTCCTGCACCGATTAATGCAATTTTCATTCTTTTCATAGTTGTCCAACTCCTTTGATCTGTTTATCGTTGCAAGGCCTGTCGAGATCGTTTCAGCGCTATGTAACCGGCACCAATCAAGCCACTATCCGAACCGAATACTGGACGCACAATGCGGATGCGGTCTCTTAGATGATGTAGAACTCTTCCTCTAACGATCTCCCTCATTTGATCGATCAGCCACGGGTTATTGTCCAGGACGGCTCCACCTATCACAACAATATCGGGATCCATCGTCTGGATGAGCGAGGCTACTGCGCTGGAGAATCGGTCCACCCACAACTCGATGACTGCTGTCGCTCTGACATCTTGACAATGATATTGCTCGAACAGGGTTTTCGTCGTGGCGTCGGGACCGAACAGTTCTCTGCTCACTTCCAGCAAAGCTTTGCCGCTGCATAGCGTTTCGAGTGTACCGTCGCTTGAGGCTCTGTTGTTTCGATTCTCTTCAGAAATAATCATGCTCCCGATCTCTCCGGCATACCCGTGCGCGCCATGGTAAATTTCGTTGTGCACAATCATACCGCTCGCGATTCCAGTGCTTACGGTAATGTACATCGAATGGCTGCAGCCCTTTGAGACTCCTTGCTCTGATTCTAGAATTGCAATCACATTCACATCGTTTTCAAAATAAACCTCGTAACCTGGAAAGTACGTATGAATTGTTTCAATCGGCATGTTCTCCAAACAAGGGATGTTAGTCGCATCCACGATGTATTCGGCGCCGTTCCTCCAGGGCACGGGCATAGCGATCCCGATCCTGCGAGCTCTCCGGTCTTCATCGACAAACTCGATCATCTGCCGGATTCCAGCAAATAACGCATCAGCGCTCCCGAAGCTATCCGTTAGGGCCGTCTGTTTCCTCGTTAATTCGAGATTCTCATTCACCAATCCGACCCTGATATTCGTGCCTCCAATATCTACACCGATCACACATTCATTCATGGTTCGTACTCCTCAGTTGTTAGTGCCTTCAATATATTTCGCCGCTTTCGAATCTAAGAAGAAATCAATATGCGCGTACCCGAGCAGTTCCTGAGCCGGCAGCTTCGCTTCCGGCTCGGTGAAGATATCTCTGACGATTTCAGCTTTTCGTTCGCCGGTAATCGCCACGATCACTCTCCGGCTTCGGACAATTTGTCCTAAACCAAGCGTGATCCCTTTCTCCAGTACCGTTGGGTTCCTGAAATATTTCTGGGCCACTTCACGGGTTATGTCCGATAAGTCCACGATGCTGCTGCGGCCCTGTACTGGGGAGCCCGGTTCATTTAATCCGATATGTCCGTTCATTCCCACCCCCATTAGACTGAACGTAATAGGAAACTCCTCGATATAGCGATCAATTCGTAAACATTCTTGTTGCAAATCTACCTTCGTCCCATCGAAGAATGTAATCTGGGAGCTATCCAGCGGAACAAGCGAGAACAGATCTTCGTTCAACATCTGATAACAACTGCCCTCTGAGCTTCGATCGATTCCAATCCATTCATCGAGACTGACGATCCTAAGGTCTTTAATTCTGCTGTCGGTATCGAGCTCATCGGCAAATTTTCGGTAGCTCTTCTGCGGAGTATTGCCGGATGCCAGACAAAAAACGGGATGCTCGTCTTGGATCAGGCAATGCCGCATTTCGTTCGCAATTTCCTGGGCCAGTTCCTCTTCACTATCAAAAATGCGAATCACGCCGTTTACTCACTTCCCCTCTGTTTGACTTACTAGAAATGAAATAATGTTTATATCGGCTCTCATCGTTTCCAACGATAAGTGGCCACGGTTTTAGCCGGTATGTTCGCCGTAATTTGCTTTCCATCACATAAGATACGGAATTTTTGCTCGTTATCCGTTTGGTTGATAGCAACGACAACCAACGTATGGTCCGGATTATAGAAGGCCACATTGGTTACGGTATCCGTTGATCCATAGTTGCTTTCCACTCTCCGAGCTCCGTGTTGAATGAATTTCGAGAATTGGCCTAATAGATAGTATTCAGGAGTCATCCAGTACTGCTCCGTGTCCGACGCATCTTGAATGATCATCGTCGCTCCGGGCGTATCGACCCATTGGTGCGTTCCGATACGGCTATCGAGCATTGTAACCCACGCGTTATAACTCGAGGCCCAATTGCGGAAATACTGGGCGATGCGATCAGCTCCATAGGTTCCCCATACGGTGCGTTCCGTCATATGCATCGTTTTCTCGGGGTAAGCGCTTTTGATCTCGGTCATGCACGTGGGCTGGCCGTTATAATCGTGAAAAGCGATGCCAGCCGTAGCGGCATAGCCCTCCGCGTCATTGAGGATCGGGGGCACATACATCCAGCTTTCGTAGAAATTATGATCGAATATCCAGATTTTTGTATCCAATCCGTGTTCGTCGAGTTCTTTTCTTGTAGCGACAACGAGCTCTCTTTGACGCTCAGGGCTCATGAAGCAGCTTGGATATTCAATTTCAAGCAAGGGTTCGTTTTGAAGCGTTATTGCGTAAATAGGAATTCCTTGCTCTTTATAAGCTTGGATCGACTTGCGATAATATTTTGCTAATACGTCGGTGAACGCTTTACCCTCTTTCAATTCCCCTTTTTGCAGACTTTCCGTTGTTTTCATCCACGCTGGAGGAGACCAGGAAGAGGCAAAAATCTTCAAATCCGGCGACAGCTTCAGCATGTTCTGAATCGTATCTACGATTCCGAAATCGATGTCCTTCTGGATCGAGAACTTCTCGAGTTCAAAGTCACTCTCCCCTTGCTCTAAATCATTATAAGAATAAAATGTTCGTGCCGTGAAATCGGAAGTTCCGAGCGTAATTCGAATGAAGTCGAACCCGGCGCCGTCTTTCTTGTCTAGAAGAGCTTTATAGAGTTCTTCTTTTTTCGTACGGCTCATTTTCGACATATTAAATACGGTTGTTTCTTCCATCGAAGTGCCAAATCCGAGAATTTCCTGATACACGATATCCGGATAAACGGAAATCGTCGTTAGAGCTTCCGTCTCGGGAGCGGTTAATACCAGATCGGGCTGTTGGCTATTACGATATAGAATGGGTTTTGGACCGTCAAACCAAGAAAATTGTCCGGGGTCTTTCTCTGAACTTAACCAAACCTCTGCTTTGGAAACCATTTATCATTCTCCTTTTCCTCCAGATGCATTTAGGTGCAAGCATCTATTCGATCGTCTAAAGAAGGATCACAATGGAAGCCTTCATTACAAGACTTCCATTCTGATCGAATTCATTGTTTCGTCTGCATATGACTTTATCGCCGTTAGCTTCCCAATCCACGCCTTCAATGCCGTATTTCGTCGTAATTTGGCCTTCCGGCGATGCCAACTAACATGTCCTCATCCAGCAAATAATCTTGAATGGACTTATTGTATGCGATATTATAGGTCAGCTATTTGACCACATCATAATTAGACAAGATGTTGAGCTTATTGGTAATTGGCCATATCGATATTAGATTCGACAACACCTTATTAATCCCTTCATCTTCCATTCTACTTCCCTGGCTCGTCTGATGACTTTCGAAACCTCATTTACAGGTATATTCAAATAACAACAAAAAAGCTGAGCAAAACTTACCGCTTATTTAGCGAAAAGTTTTGTCCAGCTTTCTTTGACATAATAGACAGTCTCACTGCATTAACCTTTGACCGAGCCTGCTGCGATACCTTCAACAATACGGTCACTTAGGAAAAGAAATGCAATCAGAATCGGCAAAATGCTGATCATAAGTGTTGCGCCGATTGCTCCCCAGTCCGTTGTATATTGACCTATGAAGTTCTGTACGCCTACCGTGAGCGTCTTATAAGCGTCCGAGCTGATGAATGTGTTGACGAATATAAATTCATTCCAGTTGTAAATCATGTTAATGATTCCTGTCGTAGCAATAACAGAGCCTGTCATCGGCAATACAATCCGGAAAAAAACGCGGTTCACGGAGCATCCATCAATAACAGCCGCTTCTTCCACTTCACGCGGCAGAGCATAATAGAACCCCAGCAGAATCATGATGGTAATCGGCATATTGAACGCCACATATGACAATATGAGTGACAATGGATGATCAATTAAATGAAGCTTATTAAAAATGCTGAACAACGGGATTAGCGTCGAATGGACCGGAATCATCATCGCCACCATGAACAAGCCTAGTACGAATGAGCTTCCCTTCCATTTCATGCGAGTAATCGCATACGTAACCAGACTTCCCAGAACAATTGTAATTACTGTCGTTACGACCGTAATCCAAACACTGTTCAAAAAATAAACGTCAATATTGCCAGCGCTCCATACCTTCTCGTAGTTTTCCCACCTTGGATTCATCGGCAGCGACAGCGGAGGAAGATTGAACACTTCCTGATTGTTTTTCAGCGAGAAAAACAGCAGCCATACGAGCGGGAAAACTTGTAATATGGCAACGGCGATTAGTACGATATACAACAAGGTATAGCCCAGGCTTACTAATCCCGCGCGGGAGTTTTTCGCCCCGCCCCCAAGCTGTTCTGCAGTTCCAGACATCATGAAGCGTCCCTCCTTACGAATATTGGATCGTATCTTTTGAAGCAGTCAATTTACGGATGATCCAAGTTACGATTAGACATATGACGAGCAGGAAGAACCCAATAGCACTGCCATAGCCGAAATCATACGCCCGGAAAGCTTGGTGATACATATAGGATGCCATTACTTCACTAGAGCCATTCGGCCCTCCATCCGTCATGACATAGATCAGATCAAAGTATTTAAGCGATCCAACGACGGCAAGTACGATCGTTACCTTAATGACTTCCATTGCGAGCGGAAGCTTGATTTTGTAGGCGATTTGGAATGCATTCGCACCGTCAATCTTCGCTGCTTCCTCCAATGAAGCCGGAATGTTCTTAAGTGCAGCATAATAAATCAAAATATAGAAGCCCGCATACTGCCATAGGATTGGTATAAACAAAGCAAATAACACAATCGAAGGCTCAGCGAGCCATGCGGGAGGATTTGCGAATCCAATGGATTCCAGAAGACTGTTCAGAATTCCATTCGTTGGATGAAAAATTTTCAGCCAGAGCTGTGCAATCGCTACGGATGACAGCAGCATTGGAATCAAATAAATTTTGCGGAACAAGTTCACTGCCTTTAACTTGGCGGATAGTACCATCGCAATAATTAAGTAAAGGATAAGACTAATGCCCGAAAATACAGCTAGTAGAAGGGAATGGCCCGCGCTGTTCCAAAACAATTTATCCTTAATCAGGGCCTGATAATTATCCAAACCGATAAAATTCATTGCTCCGATGCCGTTCCATTTATTTAATCCATAATAACCCGTTAGAACAATCGGAATGTATACAATAGCCAATATTAGAAGCAGAGAAGGCAGCACATATAGTGCGATTATCCATTTATTCGACATTACCTTATCCAAATTTACCGACTCCTTTCTCATCATCCGGGAGATGAAGCCTACCCAGCCTTAAGTGCTGGATAAGCTTCTTTCCCTGCTCCCTGTTCTAGAAGCTGTCAGTTTCCTTTGGAAATGGCTGCATCATGCTCTTCAGAAAATTTCTCTGGCGTCACAGCTTTGCCGAATAAGGATTGAATCAAATTAAGATGCGTCTCAGCGGCATTCGCTTGCATTTGAACGTCTGCAAATAAGGTGATGCTGCTTGCTTTACTCATTTCATTGAACAGATCAACGTACAGCTGCGGCAGATCAAGCTTGGAAGTATCCACTTTCGTTGCAGGAATAACACCCGCTCCTGTAACGGCTTGCTCTCCCCATTTCTCTACAAAATATTCGACGAAAGCTTTCGCTTCTGCTTTAACTTTGGAGTTTTCTGCTACGAATAGTCCGACACCCGGACCACCTACCCAGCTGTTGATGTCACCTTTGCCGCCATCTACCGTTGGGAATTTGAAGAATCCAACGCTGTCGCGGAATTCTTTAGGAATGTCTTCATTCGTTGTGAAGTTTGGAAGCTCCCATGTACCCATCATGTACATCGCAGCCTTGCTGTTAAGGAATTCCGATTTCGCTTCTTCATTCGACAAGCCATTGAAGCCTTTCACGAATGCATTGCTGTCCACTAGCGCTTGAACCTCGTTAGCAGCTTTTACTAGATTTTCATCCTTAAATGACCCAGAACCATTGATGGCATTAGCCAATGCTTCTTGTCCTGCAAAGCGGTCTGCAAGGTACATGTACCAAAGCGAACCCGTCCAGCGATCCTTGTTACCGAGAGTGATCGGCGCGATGCCGTTCTCAGATAGCGTTTTCACAACTTGCTTAAATTGATCGTACGTTGTCGGTACTTCTAGATTGTATTTTTCAAAAATCGCTTTGTTGTAATAAATCGGCGAAATGTTGAATTCGAGTGGAAGACCATATGTTTTACCGTCCACTGCATACGCTTCCGTCGTACCGTTAACGAATTTACCGTTCAGCTCTCCGCCCAGAAGATCATCAAGCGGGGTGAACAGCTTGCCCTCTACATAAGGCTGAAGAAAGCCTGCAGCCCAAGTAACGCCTACATCCGGCAGCTGATTAGAAGCTGAAAGCACTTTCAATTTATTCTTATATTGTTCATTATCAAGTACTTCTTGCTTAATCTTAACGTTAGGATGTTCATTCTGATATTCGGTAATAATTTGATTTACAATCTTGTTCTGGCCCGCGGAAACGCCTTCAGGCCACAAATGCATAAAGTTGACCGTCACCTTGTCTGATCCATTCTTATTTGCCCCGTCGCTTGAAGTATCCTTGTCGCCATTATTCGACTTTTGACCACAACCTGCTGCTACGAGTGCAAGGCATAGAGTCAATAACAGAACCGTCCATTTCTTTTTGAACACGTTTACAACCCCTTTTCTGCTGGTGATAGATTTGATCTTTACAAATCTAGTTTAACAACATGAAGATAGCATCGTAAGGGTATATGAATTGGAGATAATACTACTTTTATTGGATTGTCTCTTCGGAATGCGCGATGGTTTTGCGATATTGACCCGGACTCATTCCTTCCAGTGAGCGAAAAACCTTTACAAAGTATTTCGCCGTTTGATAGCCGACTTGATCCGCAATATCAGCTATCGTAAGTCTTGTGCTGGACAGCAATTCCTTGGCTCTTTGCACTCTTCGCCTTGTCAAATAATCACTAAACGTTATGCCCGTCTGCTCCTTAAACAGCACGCTAAGATAGCTTGCATTCATGTGTAAATGCTCTGCCGTATCGCGCATGGTGAGCGGTTCATGCAAATGTTCTTTTAAATACAGAATCGCTTCTTGCACCTGAGGGCTGTAGCTATCTTCTTCTCCCATGCTGTCTAGCAGTTTCGAATCCACCAGCTTCTCCATTCGCTCTATCCTATGCTTGCTTTCTTCCCTCTTCATAGCCGTTTCAACTGCTTTAATGAGTTTAGTCTTATCCAAAGGCTTCAGTAGATATTCAAGCACTCCGAACTGCAGTGCTTTCTGTGCATAATCAAATTCCGGGTGACCTGAAATAATAATGACAACGGGAGGATTCGGCAGTTCGATTATACGCTCGACCAAATCCAGTCCGCCTATCTCAGGCATACGAATGTCAGTGATAAGCAAGTTGGCATCATGTTCCTTCAACCAATCAAGCGCTTCAATTCCGTTTGATGCTGTTTCAATACGATACTGCCCTGTCGACCAAGACTCCAGCACTTTTCGTACGCCTTCTCTTGTTCTCGGTTCATCATCGACGATTAGAATGGTCTTCATTAGCTATACTCCTCCCATGTTCATTCGGTACTTCAAAGGTAATGGTTGTTCCAAAGCCTTTCTCACTTTGAATTTCCAACCCGTTGCTGTCAGAAATGTAATAGAGCTTCAATCTTCTTTCCACATTGCTTATGCCAACACCAGTACCCTTGAAGGAAGAATGATCATGTCCTTTGTCCATTGCTGTATATAAAGCCTGAATTTTCTCCTCATCCATGCCTGGGCCGTTATCTATTACGGCAATTCGAGTAAAGCCCGGACGCGCGGACGGCCCCACTCGAATGGTCACAGTTCCCGCCCCAATCCGCTGCTCGACGCCATGCAGGATAGCGTTTTCTACAAGCGGTTGAATAAGCAGCTTCGGAATCGGTATACTACGGCATTTCTCATCAGCTTCAATTTTCCAGGTCAGCCTGTCGACCATTCGCATATCCATAATTCTCAAATACCGCTCCGCATGGTCAAGCTCATCTCCGACCGTTACCCACTCGTCCTCGTCTGCACGTGAAATGACGTATCTGAACAAACCTGACATCGCAATGACGACTTGGCCCAGCTCCTCTTCCCCCTTCTCGTCAAGCGCCCAGTAGAATGCTTCCAGCGTGTTGAACAAAAAGTGAGGGTTGATCTGCGCCTGCAGCGCTTTGAGCTCTGTCCGGCTTTGAATAATTTCCTTCTGATAAACAACATCTATCAAATCATTCAGGGAGACAACCATTTGATTATACGTATTATTGAGTTCATTAATTTCCATGGTCTTCGAGGTAACCGGAATCGGCCTGAGCGTACCAAATTTGGCATTTCGCATCACTTTAATTAAATTTAGAATCGGCCGCGTAATCATCGTCGACAAAATAAAAGTTAAAAATAGAAATAGCAAGCAGCCGACCATACTTGAAACGATAATAACGGTCCGCAAAACCGAAATGCCCTCAGTAGCGTATTTTAAGGGTGTCAAAATAATAATTTTCCAGCCTGTTGCTTCCGATTGCTTCTCGATTGCCATGTATTTCTCGCCGTCCAGCGTTACCGTCTCATCTCCCTGCTTCAACATCTTCTCCACATCTACTTGCTTGGAAAAGTCGGAAGTAATGGTCTGGTTGTTAGCATCAAATAATCCCATCATTTCACTAGTTTCATTGTCATCGCTTCCATTTGCGTCCGTAAGTTCAAAATAATTTTTATCAATTTGCACCATTAAATAACCAGCATCCGAAAACGAATGGTCGATAAGCCGAACATGACGGATCGCAACGATTGAATCGGGGTACCGAGGGTTCATACCGAACCAGACGAGCGTTCCTTTTCCCTCATCCGCTTCGTTTATCCATTCCATTGGCACTCGGCTATCCAAGCTAATGTCCGTAAGAGGAAACAGCATCCGATAGTCCGTCGTGTACAGCTCCAAGGAACGAATACCCGTTGCGTAAGCTTCCTGCTTTCTCACCTCATGCTGCAAAGACTGCTGCTCGTCAAAGCTAATTTTACTTCCTTCCATCTCCTGTGTCATAAGGCGCTGAATCGTTGCATTGGTCGCCACCTGCATCGTAAACGTATCAATCTGACGCAGCAGCACATCCAGCTTGCCAGTCGCTTGTACAGCCGTTTGTTGAATATGTTTTTCCGCATTATTGCGCAGCAGAACCGACACCTGATCATACATAAAAAAACTAACCGCCCCAAGCACAATGATCATAACGAGCATGAAACCCAGGAAAATTTGATTGCGCAATGTATTCATCTGTCCGAAACGGTTCATGCCTTGCACCCCTGTCCCCATTCTTGTAGGTACTAATATACACAAAAACGGTAAAAAAAAGATACCCCCCGCCTTCCGAAAGTCAGCGAACCGGACGAAGAACAAGAGCCGTTAAGGCATGCTGTATATGGACTAGCCCTGGGCGGGAATAGTATCCATATCTCAACATGCACCTTAACGGCTCTTTTCATGCTTCTTAACTTGAATCAGCTTGAGTTAGTATCTATCTATTTCTGGTCCTTCTCTTCAACACTTATTTCTAGACCTCCGAATTTCATGGCAAATTTACTATAGATAAAAGCACTTAGCATTCCAATCAGACCGTAAATAAAAAGAAATATAATAGGTAATATGATGTAAGGGATTCCTGCTACCAACATGGCTGATTGACCTATCGCTAATCCGATAATCGTAATTAAAATTCCAATGGCACTCATGAAAGCTAATGGAATAAGCGATAAATATACGGTTGCTTTAAAGGCACTTTTTGCTCCAATTTCTTTTATTTCAATTTTCTTCATGTCATTAACCCCTTTCTTATTTAGATAAAATAACGCACATCCAATTCCGCTCACAGTTTTTTATTTCAAAAATAACTTAAAATTTGATTAATATTACATTGTATAATAATAACATGATATAACATTTATTTCCTTACATTTCTCCGTTCGCTAGCGAGGATCAAGAGCTGCTGATGCTGGCCAAGATTATTAATTAGATTAATAATCCATTTCCCGCTCTAATCAGATATAATGAACATTAGCAGCATAGTGCTACCTCAGAAAGGGGATTTTCGATGACTATCGACATTCTACTACGCAATAACGTAAAAGTGTTTGGCAAGGGCGATCAGCCGATTATATTCGCTCATGGCTTCGGTTGCGATCAAGACATGTGGCGTTACATCGTTCCTAGCTTCGAGGAAAATTATCGTATCATTCTGTTTGATTATGTGGGCTCAGGAGAATCACAAAGAGATTATTATCAATCAGACAAATACAGAGACTTACATGGTTATGCGCAAGATGTCATTGAAATTATGGAAACGTTGAATTTAAGAAATGCCATATTCGTAGGGCATTCCGTTAGTAGCATGATTGGATTGCTAGCTTCCATTCGTGATTCGAAATATTTCGAAAGAATTATTATGCTAGGACCTTCGCCTCGCTATCTAAATGACCTACCTGATTATTATGGAGGTTTTAATAGGAACGAAATAGATGAATTACTTCATATGATGCAGATGAATTTTATTGGTTGGGCAAGCTATCTTGCTCCTATTGTCATGCAGAATTCGGACCGAAAGGAATTATCCGACGAATTGGAAAAAAGCTTCTGTTCAAGAGATCCATACATTGCACGGCAATTTGCTGAAGTAACCTTCTTATCCGATTGTCGTGATAATCTTGTGCAGGCTTCGATCCCTACACTGATTCTTCAATGCTCAGACGATAGTATTGCTCCAATCGAGGTAGGTGACTACTTACATTCCCATCTTAAGAACAGTACACTTCGGCATATGGCTGCTACAGGCCATTATCCGCACTTAAGTCACCCAGAAGAGACGACACAGTTGATTAAACAATACTTAGCCAGCAAATAGTACCTGGAGAAAGGCAGTAGTTAAATGGATTCCCAATTAAATTATGCCCCCTGCGGCTATTTTTCTATTTCGAGCAAAGGGCTGCTTCAATCGGTCAATCAAACATTTTTGAATATGCTCCACTATGAGCGGCATGAATTGCTTGATCGACATATTGAATCCACAATGTCTGTCACGAACAAAATGTTTTTTCACACGTATTTTTATCCATTTATTCAATTGTACGGGCATGTGAATGAAATGTACTTTTCGTTTAGAACAAGTGATCATCAAGATGTGCCTGTGCTTCTGAATGGAATTCGACAAGAGCGTGATGGAGAAATGTTTATCGATTGCGTGGTTGTTGAGATGCGTAAGCGGATCGAGCATGAGAAAGATATTCTCCAGTCCAAAACAAAATTAGAGGAATTGTATAAAGCCACTAATGAAGCGAACAAAAAACTTGAATTATTACATCAAGAATACGAAACGAAGCAGCAGGAATTGATCAGCTTAAATCACAAGCTAGAATCACTAGCTTCCACAGACCCATTAACCGGACTAAATAATAGACGGTTTTTCCAAGAAAGCTTACTTGCTAACATCGCATTATTTCAACGAACACAGCAGCCCTTCTCGCTATTTATTATTGATATTGATCATTTCAAATATATAAATGACAACTTCGGGCATCCGGTAGGCGATTTAGTTCTGACCCAGCTAGCACGATTACTTGAGTCCACATCGCGAGAAATTGACATAGTTGCTCGGTATGGCGGTGAGGAATTCGTCATTATTCTTCCGAATACGAATCAAGAGAAGGCGCTAATCGCAGCAGAAAGATACCGCTCCAAGACGGAGAACGCACATTGGGGAGAATACAATATAACGGTTAGTATTGGTGTTGCGACTATTTCGCAGGAGGATACAGAGCAAACCCTGCTTAACAAAGCTGACCAAGCACTCTATAGCTCTAAGAATAACGGGAGAAACCGAATCACTCATTCGGCTGACTTAGAGAAGAACATTCCTTAAATGAAGGGCCGGGTTTCCTCGTTAAAGGAAAACCCGGCCCCTGTGTTTTTATAAAAAAATAAATATCAGTACCGTATTGTCGTCTATTTCGAATAATAAGTACTTAATGCATCCTTAATACCGAGCGGGTTTTTCCGAAGATCCTTGGCGCTGAAGTAGATGTCACCTTTTACTTCTGAATTCCTTTTATTGTACTCAAGCTGGTTGATGATCTCCTGAGCACTTTGCCAGCCCGCTTCGGTCGTTCCCAGCTTATACGGTGAGTGCCCGATATAAAGCTTAACTCCCGTTCCCTTCACTTCTTCTGCCCACCAGTCTACCAGCGTATCGTACCTTGCTTTAGTGAAGGAAAGGCTCCAGTATATTTGTGGAGTAACATAATCAATCCAGCCTTTCTTGATCCAGGTCCGTACATCTGCATATGTACTGTCATAAGCTGTCATACCAGCTTGCGTATCCGAGCCTGTTTTATCCACCGACTTATTGCGCCAAACGCCGAATGGGCTAATGCCGTAGCTTACCTGCGGCTTGGCTGCATGAATAGACTCACCAAGCTGACGGACAAATTCATTAATATTATTGCGGCGCCAATCCGCTTTGATCAGAATTTTCCCAGTGTTATAGAGCTTAAAGGTCGCATCATCCGCAAACTCCACATTCGATGGATAGAAGTAGTCATCCAAATGGACGCCATCAATATCGTAACCATTCACAACCTCCATTATCGTATCAATAATATACTGGCGCGCCTGTGGGATGCCCGGATTAATGTACAGCTTGTCTCCAGCGTTCACAATCCATCCTGCCTGCTGCTTCACGATATGAGTATCGAATAATTGATCCATTTTCGCATCTACACTTGCTCGAAATGGATTGAACCAGGCGTGAAACTCCATGTTCCGCTTATGTGCCTCCTCAATCATAAAAGCAAGCGGATCATAATCAGGGGCAATACCCTGACTACCAGTCAAATATTTCGACCAAGGAGCAAATTTGGATGGATAAAAAGCGTCGCTTGAAGGACGAATTTGAACAAATACGGAATTGAGCCCCATCCCTTGCAAATCATTCAACAGACTGATGAATTCATCCTTCTGCTTCGCTGTATTTTTATAGGATGCTGTGGAAGGCCAGTCCAAATTATAAACAGTAGAAACCCATGCTCCCCGCAGCTCCGTCACAGCCCCATTACCCGTTCCCGTATCTGGTGGTGTCGGCTGTGTGATATCCTCCGGTTCATTATCAATTAAATTTGATAATAATGTAATGAGCTGCTCCTTCTGATTCCAATTTACAATTAATCCTAGCTGCTCGCTGACGAACCGAAGTGGAACCATCGTCCGCCCAGCTTTCACCTGTGCAGCAGCATCCAGCTTAATGCTCTCCCCATTCACTGTGGCAATAGTGCTGCCGCTCGTCATCGTAATGGTTTTATTAACATTACCCTTACCCTGAATGGTTGCTATCTGCTTCACAGCATTCCAGTTCACAATGGCTCCAAGCTCCTCACTGATAATGCGCAGTGGTACCATCGTTACGTTAACCTTTGGAAGGATGAACGGCGAAATTTCACTCTCAATAACTTTTCCATTCAGAATAATGCGAATACCCGCAGCTTGAGCTGCTTGACTGACTGGTGCAGACATGGTCATGCATAAAGCGAATATAAGCAGCCATATGGTCCATTTTGCCGATTTCATGCGTCCAAATTCCCCTATCTGATATAATATTGCTTCCAGCAATTAGACGCTTAATCTAGTTCATTGGTTGCGCATAAAAATATGAGAAAAGCCTAATCAACAAGGTCATTGCAGTTGGATCATATGTATCACAGTAATTCTCCTCCTGTTTCGGTTTCATTTCTTCTAGGGCTTTATGTACATAACTAAATACGGTTAATTTCTGCATCGACAGAAATTAACCGTATAAATAGTAAAGCTCATTATTTCATCACAATTGCTTCCATAGCTAAATATCAAACATAACCTCATCCCGTCTACTGTCGGCTAGACCTTCAGGCGTAAGCACTCGATCCAAGATCAGTTTCTCGAAATGCGCGAATCCACTATCCTTCACACGCGGCCTAGCAAGAGTAATTGGAATATCGAGTGCAACACGGCCCTCTTCAATGAGGATTACACGATCAGCCAATGCAACCGCCTCGCTAACATCATGTGTAACCAAAACAGCAGTAAAACCGCGTGCTTCCCACAACCGTGCGATAAGCCGCTGCATATCGATACGCGTTAACGCATCGAGTGCTCCAAGCGGCTCATCAAATAGTAATAGATGCGGGTGGCCAACCAGAGCTCTAGCCAAAGCGATCCGCTGGCGCTGACCACCCGACAGCACTGACGGCCATTCCTTGGCACGATCCTCCAGTCCCACCAATTGGAGTGCGGAATAAGCCTTTCGATCTGCATCAGACGTGCTTGCTCCAGCCACTCCGATCTTCACATTATCGAGCACGGATAGCCAAGGCAGCAATCTCGCGTCCTGAAACATAAAGCGAGTATCCTGGTCAATACCTGTTACCTTCTGTTCCTGGCGCATTAACGAGCCAGAAGTAACACTATCAAGTCCAGCCAGCAGCCGGAGCAGCGTACTCTTGCCGCATCCGCTTCTGCCTACAATCACGATGAATTTTCCCGGCTCGATCGACAGAGAGAGATCGCTTATGACCGTCTTGTCGCCGAATTTTTTGGACACGCCATCGAGCTGTATAGAAACGCCGCCGCGAGCTATATCATGGGACGGTACAAGCACCTCGGGCATTGCCGCTTGTGCTGATTTTCTATGTTTCCGGTTAAACGATTCATTTTCTATGCCTCCGACTGCGACACTGCCTTTGCGAAATGAGGATGCCACTTCAGCCACCTCCTCTCTAACCATTTGGCCATTAGGTCTGATAATTTGCCTAATAGCGCATACAGTAAGATGCTGAGTACAACGACATCCAATTGAAAGAACTCGCGAGCGTTCATTGCCATATAGCCAATACCTGAGTCGGCAGCAATTGTTTCCGACACAATTAGCGTTAGCCACATAATACCAAGTGCAAATCGAAATCCGACCAATATGGAGGGCATCGCTCCTGGAAGGATCACTTTGCGGTACAGCTGCCAATTACTAAGTCCGTATACTCTTCCCATCTCGATTAAGCCCGTATCGACGGAACGTATCCCAAGCAGTGTATTTAAATAAATAGGAAACATAACCCCTAATGCTACGAGAAATATTTTCGCCTCTTCCCCGATCCCAAACCATGCGATGACAAGCGGAATCATAGCTAGATGAGGTATATTCCGAATCATTTGAAGAAATGAATCCGTTAGCTTCTCCGAAACAGAAATTACACCGTTTAACAAACCGAACACAAATCCAATACCCGCACCGATTAAGAATCCAATCATGGCCCTCCACGTACTAACGCCGATTGCCTCGAATAGTTTTCCGTTGCCCACTAGTGTAATGCCAGCTCGAATGACTTGATCCGGTGAGGGCAGTGTTCGCGTAGAAATAATTCCTGTACTGCTTAATACCTGCCATACCACCAATACGATTAATGGAATATACCAAGGCAACGCCGCAACCGTAATCGCCTTAACTGTCCTGTTCATACCCGCTTGCTCCTTTTCGTTAATGAGCCGAGGCTCTAGCTGTCGGCTTCGTTGCATTAGCGATGATTTCGCCGAATGGGCTAATGGAGGAAGGTCCCGGCAATTGGCTTCTCTCAAGCGATAGCAGCGGGAATAGCAGTTCTGCTACACGATAAGCCTCCTCCAGATGCGGGTATCCAGAAAAGATAAAGGTATCAATACCTAATGACTCATACTCCCTCATCCGCTCAGCCACAATTTCCGGACTGCCGACAAGCGCGGTCCCTGCACCGCCTCGGACAAGGCCAATTCCAGCCCACAGGTTTGGACTAATCTCTAATTGAGATCGGCTGCCTCTATGAAGATTCGCCATTCTTTTCTGACCTACGGAATCGAAACGCTCAAATATGCGCTGTGCTGCATCAATTGTTTCGTCATCTAAGTGTTGGATCAGATCATTGGCAGCCTTCCAAGCTTCCTCTTCTGTCTCCCGAACGATTACATGTAATCGAATGCCGAAGCGAAGCTGTTTCCCCTTCGCTTCAGCAAGCTTGCGCATCTCGACAATTTTGTTAGCTACGTCAGCCGGAGGCTCTCCCCATGTTAGATAAACATCAACATGGTCTGCTGCCACCTGCTGCGCAACCGGCGAGGAGCCTCCGAACCAGAGCGGCGGGTACGGCTGCTGAATGGGCGGATACAACACATGACCGCCTTTCACCTGTAGATGCTTGCCTTCATAATCAACGGTTTCGCCAGATAGCTCTCTCCGCCAAATGTCCAGAAATTCACTGGTAAGATCGTATCGTTCCGTATGATCAAGAAATAATCCATCCCCTGCCAATTCAACCGGATCGCCTCCCGCAACCACATTGATCAGCAATCTGCCGCCAGATATGCGATCAAGCGACGCTGACATACGTGCAGCCAGTGTGGGTGACATTAGACCTGGTCGCACGGCGACCAGAAACTTCAGCCGCTTAGTCGCCGGCACCAGCGAAGACGCCACAACCCACGGATCTTCACAGGATGTTCCCGTCGGAATTAATACACCTTCAAACCCAAGCCGATCTGCGGCAACAGCGATTTGCTGCATGTAGTCGGCATCCACAGCACGCGCGCCTTGGCTCGTGCCGAGATAGCGACCATCTCCATGTGTAGGAATAAACCAGAATACATTCATCATGATCACCTTCACCTATATAATTTTGTTTATTTTAGAATCGCGTCATTAATGTCTATCACCTTCGGAATGAGCTCCAAGCTGTGAAATGTATCCGCAATCGCTTGTTGGCCCTTGATCAGATCTTCATCAATTTTTTGTACGCCATAACTGCGCCGTCCAGCAGCCAACTGAAGCGACTCTACATCAATTCCAAGTTGAGGCGATAGCTTCTCTGCAAGCTCCTTGGGATGATCCTTCGACCAAACATCAATCTTATTCGCTTCTTCCAGCAGAATTTGGACAATATCCGGATACTTCTCTGCGAACGAGCGGGTTGCGAGATAAAATTCATGATTGGATACAACTCCGGTGCCGTTAGCCAGAAGCGTACCGCCAGTAGCTGTCTGAGCAGCAGCTAGGAATGGATCCCAGATCACCCACGCATCAACACTGCCTTTCTCGAAGGCTGCGCGCGCATCAGCAGGCGGCAAAAACTTCACATTAACATCCTTGTAGTCCACACCGGCCTTCTCAAGCTGCTTCACTAGCAAGTAATGCACATTTGAACCTTTGTTTAGCACTACCGTCTTGCCTTTCAGATCAGCCACCGACTTAATCGGAGAATTCTTCGGTACAATGATGCCCTCGCTCTCCGGACTTGCCGGCTCATGCGCCAAATAGACGAGCGGAGCGCCTGCGGCTTGTGCGAATATAGGCGGGGCCTCTCCTGTATGCCCTATATCCAGACTGCCTACATTCAGCGCCTCCAATAATTGCGGCCCGCCAGGGAACTCAATCCATTCAATCTTAATATTGCGCTCCTCCGCCAATCGCTTATCCAGTGCGCCATCCGCTTTCAGAATATTAATCGTTCCATATTTCTGAAATCCGATCTTAATCGTAATATCTCTCGTTTCCTTGCCAGCCGCCGCCTCAGCACTCTTCCCCCCACTGTTGCCACAAGCCGAAAGCACCACCGATAATGCGAGTAACAATACGACAGCTGCCTTGCGATTAACGAAATAATTGCTCCACTTCCTCATCCCAATAACCCCTCTCCCCTATTTCTTTTGGATCGATATAAAAAGACAAAGGTCTCCCGAATCGCAGTATATTGTGCGATTAGAGAGACCTCCGGTGGTCCGGTTCAGTCCGTTATATAATTAATCCTACGTGTTAACTATGATTTAAAGAAATCATAACAGTTCCATAAACTGGCGTCAACAAATAATTATTGAGCATACAATGCAGTAGGCTAATTAACTAAAGCATTGGAGGATTCCGAATGTATAATTATTATGTAGAACGACAGACCGTACCTCATCCCGTTGTAGTGGAGGCGAGACAAGTCGCTGCAAATCAAATTCTCGTTACGTATGACCAGAGGGCAGATGTAGCATCAGCAACAAATATCTCTAATTATTGGATTCGAAGCAATATGGGGCCCGATGGCGTTGCAAGCGTAGGAATGAGTGATGCACTTTCCGCTTCAAATTCAATACGGCCTGAAATGGGAATGATCATGCCTGCTGACAATTCAAAGATGAGATTTCTCATGACATTTAGTCGTAATGTGACGCCAGGATCCTTCTATATTGTACTCCCTTGTTTTGTTAGTTTAGAAGGTAATACAGGATATACAGGAGGCAATTGGGGTCCGTTAAGCAGAAATATGTTTTTTGGTATGTAGACCAGCGTCTACCCGCTTCAATTTGTTCAACTAATTTCATATTCTGATGTTAATCATATTCCGCTTGGAGCAGGCAGAAGCTGATCCGCGTACAGCAATATAACAAAGAAGCAAAACTGCCGAAGAGAAGTAGAACTCTGATCGGCTGTTTTGCTTCTTTCACTCTATAGTAAGGCTTACGGCTAAATTACTTCTTCAGCAGCCGTTTCAGTTCTTCATCCACACGTGCGCTGCGCTGCTCTTGCTGCTGGTCATGAGTAGCCTTGGCTAGCTCACGTTCCGCTTCCCATTCCATTACCTTCTGTTCAATTCGGTCGAAGCCTCTTGAGGCGGAGCTTCCTTGGAGCGAATGCATAGAAGAATGGCCGGTTGTACCAGTAGTTTGCTGTACACGGCTAATGAGCTCCGTACGCTTGCTCTGAAGTCGAATCTTCTCTTCCTTAAGCGTCTGAACGCGCAGCTCGAGGTCAAGCGCGGCTTGCTTGGCAAGCTGCTGCAGTCTCATCACTTCTTCGGCTTGCTCCTGATACAGGATTTTCGCTTCAAGCGCCATCCGTGCATCCACCTCGCGTGCCGCGACAGCCGCCTGCTCCGCTTTGCCTTCATAATAGCTCACTTGCTCATTCAGATCATTGAGCTTTGTTTGCTGCAAACGTTCTTGCACCTGCTGTTGTTCCATTGCGCGTTCAGTATTCATAATTTCCTCATCTAAATCTCTCAAATAATGATTAAGCATCATAACCGGATTCTCAATCTTATCCAACATCTCGTTGGCCGCTGCCTTCGTCATGCTAACTACCCGCTGTAAAATCCCCATTCTACCATCTCTCCTCTATATCATTTATTAGTATTAGTAATGGTCTACAAAGCTGAAATCATTGCTCATTGCTTTCGGAACAAACAATGTAGCGATAAAGTACACCAGTATTACACTTCCGAAGCTAAAGAACGCTGCAATGACGACAAGCAGCCTAATGATAGTTGAATCAATACCTAGCCATTGTCCGATGCCTCCGCAGAGACCAGTAAGCTTGCTGTCCGTAGTGGAACGAAATAGTTTTTTCATATTCGATCGTCCTTTCTTGTTCCTCATCTATATCTTTATTGTAGAGATCATTAGCGGTTTGCGTAACAGTCCTTGGTCTGTTCTAGAAACTAGGCTTTTGTCGGGGATGGACTAAGACGTCAGGCGTGGGAGAACAGCATATCTAGTATTTTCCATATAAGGATCAACAATATATTATTAATTCCAAAACATTCCTCTAACATTCAATCTTTATGCTTAATGGAGAACTTGGATGTGAAAGGATGATTGGAAATGGATATGCAGGAAGGAAAGCTTACTCTGGCTGTTCAGCGTTCCCATAGCTCTCATGCTGTAAGTCGACTGCTGGCTAAAACGATTCGCTGGAGGGAGAATGCTCTTGGTTATTTGTTCCTTGCCCCTTCACTTGTACTATTTACACTGTTTTTATTTTATCCCTTGTTGAAGTCGGTCTATTTAAGCTTTCAATTAACAGATCCAAGAGGAAGAGTAGCTGCCTATGTCGGGCTGGATAATTACACGCAGCTGTTCTCATCCGATATGTTCTGGAATAGTCTGGCCGTTACGGGCTTATTCACCTTGTATACGGTACCTGTTGGTATTGTATTAGGTATCGTGACGGCCGCATTAACGCATATCAAGCTGCCTGGAATGCGTATTTTTCAATTTATGTTTGCCATGCCGCTGGCGTTGTCAGTCAGTACGGCTGCTGTTATTTGGATGATTTTGTTTCACCCATCCCTCGGAATGCTGAATTATATATTATCTTTGCTTGGCGTTTCTCCCATTCAATGGCTTACTAACCCATCAACAGCATTATTATCGATATCCATGATGACGATTTGGATGCAATCGGGCTTCAACTATATCATCGTGCTGAGCGGTCTGCAGAGCATCTCGGATGACATGGTCGAAAGCGCGAAGATCGACGGCGCAGGTCCGGTTCGAGCATTTATGCAAATTGTGCTTCCACTGTTATCACCCACTTTATTTTTCCTTGCAGTCATTTCTATTATTGGAGCCTTTCAATCCTTTGGACAGATCCATCTTCTAACGAAGGGCGGACCAGCCGGATCAACCGAGGTATTCGTATATTCCATCTATAAGGAAGCGTTCATTAATTATCAATTCGGGACAGGCAGCGCTTTGTCACTAGTCCTATTCGCTATCATTCTCATATTGACGCTCATCCAGTTTGTGTTTGTGGAGAAGAAGGTGCATTACCAATGATCGGAATAACTCCTTTCATACGTCGTTCTATGGTATACCTGCTGCTCTCCTTGCTTTCTATTGCTATGCTGTTTCCTTTCATTTACACGTTTCTGCAATCCTTAATGACACCTGAGCAATCGAGTCAATTTCCGCCAAGCTTCTTTCCTAAGAGCTTTTATTTAGGAAGTATATCGAACGTATTTGAGCTGATTCCGGTCGGAACGTTCATCGGGAATAGTTTTCTAATCTCGACCATCATCATGGTTGGACAGGTTTTCATTGCAAGCATGGCTGCTTACGCTTTCGTCTATATCCGTTTTCCAGGCAAAAAATATTGGTTTTCCTTATTCCTGTCTACGATGATGATTCCGTGGGAGGTCACGATTATCCCCAATTATTTGACGGTCAAATCATGGGGATGGCTGGATTCCTATCAGGGCTTAACGATTCCTTTTCTCGCATCGGCCTTTGGCGTTTTTCTTCTGCGCCAATATTTCTTGCAGCTGCCGCGTGAGCTTTTTGAAGCAGCAAAAATAGACGGCAGCGGGCACATCCGTCATTTCCTCGTTATCGTATTGCCCTTATCGCGTCCGGCTATTGCATCATTATCTGTGTATGTATTTCTAAATTCATGGAATATGTACCTATGGCCCTTGCTGACAACGAATAGCGATAAAATGCGAACGGTGCAAATTGGCATTAGCATGCTGCAGTTCGAAGAATTCACAAGCTGGAACATTGTGCTGGCTGGTGTAGCCGTTGTGCTGCTTCCTTCATTATTGCTGCTGGTTCTTGGATTAAAGCAGCTCGTACGAGGAATTACTGCTGGTGCTGTAAAAGGATAGTTTAGCCGATGGCTGCGTCTTTTTAGACGATTCCATATATGTTAGCAAACTAAAAAAATGAGCAGTAGAGAGGGAGAGAAAAAAAATGAAAGCAAGGTTTAAGTTAGGATTGACGATTATGATGGCGGTAATGTTGGTTGTAATAGCAGCCTGCGGAGGCAATGCGCCCACAAACAAAGGCAATGCGGCGCCACCTTCTCCTACGAACACAACTGAAGCTTCATCTACTCCAACTGACACAGCTAAAGAACCTATTAAAGTGGTATGGTGGCACTCAATGGGTGGAGAGCTTGGCAAAGCGGTATCCCAGCTAGTAACAGATTATAATGCTTCTCAAACAGATGTAATCGTGGAGGATGTGTTCCAAGGAACCTATGACGAGAGCTTAAATAAAATGAAAGCATCCATGGATTCCAAATCTGGCCCTTCACTCATTCAAGTGTACGAAATCGGCTCCAAATTCATGATAGACTCAAAGGCAATTACGCCAGTACAGAACTTTGTAGATGCAGAGAATTATGACCTTTCTCAGTTAGAAGAAAATATTACAAACTACTATACATTTGACGGCAAGCTGCACTCTATGCCATTTAACACATCAAACCCGATTTTGTATTATAACAAGGACTTGTTCAAAGCTGCTGGACTAGACCCAGAGAAGGCACCAGCGACGTTCGAAGAAGTAAAGGATGCTGCCGCTAAGCTTACGCAAAATGGACAGACTGGTGCTTCGTTCGCTATATACGGTTGGTTTATGGAACAACTGTTTGCTAATCAAGGTGTAGATTATGTTAACAATGGCAATGGACGTACTGCTCCAGCCACCGAATCAGAGCTGAACAATGAAACAGGTGTCAAAACTTTGACATGGTGGAAGGATCTTATCGACAGCAAATCAGCACTTAATTTAGGACGTAAAACGGATGATACGAAGAAAGCTTTCGCAGCAGGCCAAATTGCGATGACATTAGATTCTACCGCTTCACTACGCGGAATCGTTGATGCAGTAGCTGGCAAATTTGAAGTTGGAACCGGCTTCCTGCCTAAGCCTGCAGATGCTAAGGATGGCGGAGTTGTTGTGGGTGGAGCAAGCTTGTGGATTCTGAACAACAAGCCTGAAGCAGAGCAGAAGGCAGCATGGGATTTCATCAAGTTTCTAGCTAAGCCGGAAACACAAGCTTATTGGCATATTAACACGGGCTACTTCCCAATTACAAAAAAAGCATATGATGAGCAAATCGTAGCTGACAATTTAGCGAAATATCCGCAATTCCAAACCGCTGTCGATCAGCTTCATTCATCTACACCGTCTCCAGCTTCGCAAGGAGCCGTTATGGGCGTATTCCCTGAAGCGCGTCAGCTTGTTGAAACGGCCATTGAGGAAGCATTAGCTGGTACAAAAGCACCGCAAAAAGCGCTCGATGACGCTGCTAAAGCGATCACAGAAAAGATTGCGAATTATAATAAAACAGTCAAATAATAAACGAACAAGGTCAGAAGAGACCTCTTATCACAAAATCTGATGGCACTGACGGAATAGAGCTAGAAACTAGCTTTATTCCACCGTCTCAGCCTACTTTTGGAAAAATAGAGCTAGAAATTAGCTCTATTTCCAATAAAACCAGCATTAATGTGCTCATATGACGGTAGATGAGCAGAATAGAGCTAGAAACTAGCTCTATTACACCATCTCAGCTTGCTTTTGGAGAAATAGAGCTAGAAATTAGCTCTATTTCCTATAAAAGCAGCAAATACAAACACATACGAAGATGGTCGCACAGTCCCCTCAAGCAATGCAGTGAATTCCGCGCTTATCGAGAACGACACCTAGTTATTCTCCAGCTTTGGTAAGGACCTCTTCATACACATCACTCACTACAATGATTTCGAAGCGGCTCTCCTCGTTCCTACACCAGAGCTTAAGGTATCTCGACCTCTTCACCCTTACTATCCGTATACATCCATCTTTGATAACCAGTCTCTTTTTCTTCAGGGGTTGCTTCGTTATTGGCAGCATTATAATAGCTGGTGTATTTATGATATTCGGTTTCTTTCTTATTGCCTTGTTTAATCTCAAAGTTTATTGTGATACTAGGCGGCGGGTAGTTTTCCTCTCCGGGATACATTTTAATATACAATGATTTAATCACTTCATCCTGAAATTGAGCACTTTGAACAATATCCCTCGTTTCAGCAAATATCTCCTCACGGTTGGCTTCCTCAGTGCCCTTCTTCATCTCATAAATAAATCTCACATTTGTTGGAACGAACTGAATCTTCAGATTGTTAATTTGTTTATGCTTCTCTACCATACTTGTTTTGAATTCATCAAGCTGATCCGTCTTCACTTTTTTTGGCTCTGAGCAACCTATAATTAATATCATAAACAATAGCGCAAATACAATCAGGTAGTGCTTTTTCATAGCATTCATCCTCTCCTAATAAATAATAGTTCTATGCAACTTTTTTGCATAGAACTATTATTTATTCTCGCTATTTGTCCTATTGGAAATACATGAGTCCCCCCACAAGCCAACCATTCTGCATAGCGTCAAAATGCACTCGATAATCAATAGAGCGTCTTTGGCCCCATGTTGATACAGCAATCCACCTATTATCATCTATTATTGGCAACGAAAACCATATTGGTATTTTCCGATCGAGCTCCTGCGGAGCGCAAAATAAAAATAGGACGAAGCAGCGGCTACCCTCTGCATCGTCCTATTTTTCTTGCAATTTCAAATTATATACCTTAGGCTCGCGCCATCCTTAGCTGCTCTTCTGCATATTTTCCAGGTGGATATCCAAGTTATCCAACGTTTCCGACATACCTTGAAGCATCCCCATATTGAGCACCGTTTGCAACGCTTCTGGAGATATATATTTCGCAGTGTTAACCAGCTTCGTCTTACCATCTAGCTCAACGAAATCAAGTGTGACCAGCGTTTCTGGCATATTTTCCGCAATATTGCCTTCTGCATCTGAGAACCAATCGGTATAGACTACTTGCTCTGGTACCGAAATTTCCTTGTAGAGTGCCTTGCCCCAAGCCTCCATGCCGTAGAAATCTCCTAGGTTCTTATCCTCGCACTTCATGCAATAATGCCATATACCCCCCGGACGGAAATCGACGTTGCATACAGGAATGGTCCAGCCCTTCGGCCCCCACCAACGTTTCAAATGCTCTGCCTCAGAAAAAGCCTTGAATACAAGCTCACGCGGCGCTTGGAAAATACGCTCCAGTACAAGTGTGCTGCCTTCAACTTTGGATACCATCTGGTTATTCAGGTTAGAATTAGTCATTATAGATCCTCCTCATATTTGTTTGTATAACCAAGCCATATACAGCCTGCTGCTACTCTTGCTTTCCTGTTTCCTTACTTTGCAGCTCCTGCAAATAATCATCCAGCCGATCGTATCGTTCCTCCCATATATGCCGATACGATTCCAGCCAAGCGTCCAATTCCTCAAATGGATCGGGACGCAGCTTGCAGATACGTCGGTTAGCAACCGCCTGCACCTCAACAATGCCGGCATCGCTAAGGACGCGCAAATGCTTGGACGCTTGAGGCTGACGCAGCCCGACCCTTTCGGCAATCTCCCCAACCGTTAAAGGATTCTCGCGCAATAGCTCAACAATCTGCAAGCGGTTTGGCTCAGCTAAGGCACTCATAACGTTAGCATTCATAAGCAAATCATCCATTCGCTTTATTTCATTCATTCGGCCTTATCACAATGTAAACATTGCATCGTTTTAACGACTCCGAAGCGCCTCCTACTTGTATTTCCTTTTGTTGATATGAATATACCATAATGTGAATATTCCCGTAAAAGAATATTTAAACCAACTAAACTCCCATCACTTAAGCTGTCACATTCCTGTTGCATTCATTCTCTCTCATGGTAAAATGAAAGCAAAATAACTGGAAACGACAACCATGTATATTCTTGAAGCTTTATTTCCGGAATTTTCTCGAATACAGAGCTGCGTGCAAATAAATTAGCGAAAACACTTGGGGAGGCATTCCAATAATGAAAAACCGCTCCGTACCTACCGATTCCATTCTTCCTCACCTCTATTATGAGAATATGGACGACGCGCTCGCCTGGTTGATCAAAATGTTTGGTTTCGTCGAGCATTTCCGCTTCGCGTTGCCCGATGGTCAGCTCCACGGTGTAATGATGCATCACGGCGATGCTTGGATCATGCTCAAAAACTCAGGTCCAACGCAAACAAGCCCCGCCAAAAACGGCGTTAATACGCAGTCCCTTTCGGTGTTCCTGGATGATGTTGAAGAGCATTATCGTCATGCGAAATCTTCCGGTGCCCAAATTGTGGAAGAGCTATTTAACACGGAATACGGTGAGCGTCAGTATTCGGCGTTAGATCTGGAAGGCCATTTATGGACGTTCTCGAAACATATTCGAGATGTTAGTCCCGACAGCTGGGGAGCAAAAATAGCTGATCCGGAATAACCATACAAATGCGTCTTACTAAAGAAAGGGTCGGAATGAACCTCAATTGAGGCGTATTCTGACCCTTTGCCTTACTGCATTTATTCTAACTTCTTGCATTAACTAAGCCGCTTGCCGATTTCCCAATGGTGTCCAAACGGATCGACGACGCGCCCTATCCGCCAGCCGTGGCCTTCGCCTATGGGTACGACTTCTGTTGCTCCAGCGGCGACGGCCTGATCAAATACCATATCCGGATCATTAACTGTTAGAATCATTCGAATCGAGCCTCGCCCTCCGAACTCGGGGCTTGAGTCAATGTCCTCTTGAATCCAAAAACCCGCTCCCAGGATGGAAAGTTGAGCTACAGCGAGCTTCCCGTCATCTTCCTCTAAGCGATACAACTCGATTGCGCTGAACGCGGCCTTGTAATATTGTACAGCCTCCGCCGCGTTACTTACGGAAAGCCAAGGCGCGATACTAGTCTCGAACAGCTCAGGCTTTAGCATATCTGTATTCATCATTGTACGGCTCCTGTCTATATGTTATCTACATATCCATTGCTTTAGTTACTATCGGAAGTAATCGGCAAAGAATATCGCGCGAATCCTTCTGCATTGTAACGATACCGTTCGCAGATTGTATAATTGCGTCCTTGGTTCTCGACCCTTAAGCCGTTCTCAGCTATAAATGTGTCAATTAATCGTCCAGTCCCGTCAAAGTCTCCATCTTTACTAGCTGCTACGACACAGCGTTGAGCTGGAATTGTCATCTGTACAAACCATTCCGGCACGCCATCAAATGTAGAAACCTCTACGCTTAAAATATAGGCATGTGTATGGGGTGTATCTTGACCGGGGGCTTGCGGCCACATGCCAAACTGCACATTAGCGTCCACGATTTGGGGCATATGATCGGAGAGACCAAGCAGGCTGTCCTTTGCAAGTCGATACTTACTACCCATATCATTTAAGCCGATACATGGAATGCCGATCAGCTTCATCTCCGCCTGCTCAACAATTTGCGCTTCCATCTCCGGTAAAATAGAAACTATCATCTCATTCATACAACCCCTCCTACAAACTAATATTTACCAATAATCTATTCGTCAATGATTGCAGAACTCCTGTTACGGTTCAATAATCTTAGTAAATACTGCATCGCATTTTAAGTCATTATTCAAATCGTTTTAAACAAGCATCCTTACTTGTATGGCATAAGTTTCAGCAGATACTCATATTCCTATAGTAAACAATCAAGAATCAGCATAAACCAACTAGACAGGTGCACAAAAAAAGTTAGGGAACCCCATTAAGGAGGCTGTTTCTAAATGAAGGTACTTAACGTAATCAGTCTTATTCTGATCATCCTGGGTGGCTTAAACTGGCTATCGGTGGGCGTGTTCAAGTACGACGTCGTTAGTGAGATTTTCGGTGGAACAGAAGAAGTTGGATCACGAATTGTATACATCGTTGTCGGTGTTGCTGCGCTCTACGCACTCTCTCTCTTCACGAAGGTAGCAAGGGAAGATTAATGAAAAACGCAGAGCACGTTCTGTTTAAAGGTCGTGTTCTGCCGTTTGTGTTCGTCGTATTCGATTTGCCAGAAGCTGGCTCTTGATTCCCATTAACTATACTAGCTGTAGACAAGTTTTTCTGCATTGTTTGCACTGGTGAATTGTTAGGCCATCCCAATCGGGATGGCCTAACTTGATTTTTAAGATATATTAACTAGCTGGGTTGCTCTTTGCTCTTCTGAAAGTAAGTCCTCCATTTGCAGCACAAGAATACGTATACCTTTGCCCTAGAATATATACTTGAAACTTGTAATACGATTCGTCTAGCCGTCTACAGCAGCAACTTATTCTTACTGTAATCTCAACAACTCATCTGGAGGTATTTTCTCTACCACCTCATAACCTTTACCCTGTCCTCTTGGCTTTATAACTACGGTACCTAAATAAGGAATTTCGCCCAAACCAACACCATCAGGGAAACTGTGAGCAATGATTACAGTGTTCTTCCCAGAAGGCGGGACTGTCTCCAGCAATGAAGTTAGCGCTGCTAATGTACTATTCCGCTCTGATGGAGTTACATTGCCGCTCAGATTGTAAATTCTAACCCAGAATGGATCTATTTGAACATTATTCACTCCAAAAGCTAATTCAGCCGTTTCCCTTGTTCGACAAAAGGGACTTGCCAGAACTGGAGTTTGAGTCGGAACTTTTAATTTCCTTAGCGCTTCCCCATAACGGACCGCATCCCTTTTGCCTTGCTCGGAAAGATTTCTTTGGGTTGAGCAATCGCTGAAGACCAGATTCTGTTGGTCTTCTCCTACCGTTGCTTCCCCGTGTCTAACGTACAAAATGTAACCACCCTGACGAAGTGATTGTAATAACGATGGGTTCACCGGACTTGCTTGCGTTGTATCTCCTGTCATACAAATCATTTGTGTCAGAAAAATAAGAAGTAAAGTCACCTTGTATGTAAAAGCTAATAATCTTCTCATCTTCGCATCTCCTTTCGTTGAGAACACAAGTTCTAAGGTATATTGTGCGCAAGATGGAAAATAAAAACCTGAATTGTTGTAATTAGCTGTATCATAAATAGAAATTGAAGAGCATGCTCCTTGGAAATACGCTCTCTATAGTCACTTATAATACCGAATATACTATTGAGAAGCTGATATATATCGATTCAAAGATTGTAATAATTTGGAGCATAGAAGAATACATCGCTCAAGAGATATGACTCTTGTGGCGATGTATTCTGAGCTTACATATTGGTATATGCCTTTTGACTTTCTCTCGTCTCCCACAGCCACCGGATTCTTCAGTTCTGCGGAATATATTTTTCATAATATACGATTGTCATTTTGTCGTTTATTACTTCTGTTTTTTCCGTTCGTTTATAACCTAATTTTTCATACAAATAGCAATTTCCCTGTTCCTGCAAAATAGTATCTAATTCCCATTTCCTCGCATCATTATATATCTGCTCAATTGTTTCAAAAACTTTCTGAGCAACTCCTTTCCCTTGGTGTTCAGGCAGTATAAATACTGGACTTACGCGATACGTTTTATTATCTTTCCGTACAATTCTAATACCGCCAACGGGAATATCAAAGCTTTTGATGATGTAATAATCTGTAAACGACTGATTTATTCGACTAACTATTCTCTCTAAAGACTCATTGGCAGGGCTAGTTTCATAATCCTGATATTTTTCCAGTAAGGGCATAAATGCTTTAATCTGCATTTCATGAATAGCCGCAGCATCTCTTAATTCTGATCTACATAACGAAATTCTCATTACGTTCATCCCCCAACAACAACTGTATTGAAATGGGGTGTCTGGTAGAGAAAATTATTCTTCCAGCACATCCGCTTCTAATTCACTCGCAACCTCAATCATTATAGGAATCACAGCTTTATTAGTACCGGATACGTATATATCACCCTGATAATGCCTAAATGGGATTTTTGTATTATCATAGCTCCACATAAAGAAATCCCCCTCAATAGACATGGTGGTAGCGCCCGCAACCGTAAAAACGGATGTATAGGAAAAGTCAGGCTTGGACGAGAAATACTGTTTACACTCTTCCAAAGATATGGTTTGCGATGAATTTCCATTTTCCTGAAATGCTCTTGTAATTCGATAACGTTGACTCATGAGATACCTCCAATATTGTTCTAACAAAGACAGCTCGAATTATTATTAATAACACTATAATACCAGCTTTGCACCCCAAATGCTCTGTATTCAAAATCGATATCAATGCACGACGCCGTACTTATTCCCGTCAGGATCGTAAAGAGGAAAGCCGCGAATGCCATCGTCAAAGCTTTCAATTTCCCCAATGTCGGCCCCCTTTTCCTTCAGAGTCCGATAAGCTCCATCCACATCTTCGGTATGAAAATTGAAATATTGCTCGACTTGGTAATTGTTCCTTGGGAAAGGCCGTTGCTCGATATCAAATGAGAGCACGAGACAGAAGATGATTTTGTAATCGTTCATCATCATCACCGTAGCGTTCGATTCATCGCGATGGGTAATCTCGAATCCCAGCATCTCCTTATACCACTTTGTGGAGTGCTCCAGGTTGCTTACCGGAACAAATATCCCTACGCCAAAAAATGATGGTTTGCCCATATGATCATGCCTCCGATTGTTTGATTAATGGTGAACTCACAGTTAACACATTGCCATCCGGATCCTTGAAATAAAACCAGGCACGCCCATGCATGAAATGCACACGATCAATTTTCACACCAATGTCGGACAGATCGCGGTAAGTACGGAACATCGATTTCGCATCTGCGCTCCGGAACGCTTGCACGAACGCTTCTAACAACTCCGCATCAGCCTTTGATTTGGATGACGCTTCCACAACATGATCTACATCCGTCAGTAAATGAATATGTCTATCAGCTGCTTTCTTGAGCCGTTTCCGCGCCCTGTGAAGTGCAGCTTTGATTGCTGTTATGGGCTGGCCTAGCGCACTCGCGGTGTCCGTGGGCGAAAAACCGAATACGTCCGTTAATACGATTAACGCCGCCTGCCTCGGCTCAAGCGCATCCATTAACACTTCCAATGATTCACGGATGTCATACTTGCTCCAATCCGCGTAGGATAGATCGACTTGATCGGTCAGAAACTCCGGCAGGAATGCGATTTTGCGCCTTCGGCAAATATCGAACCATGCGTTAGCTGCGATGCGGTACATATAGGGCTTGCTCATCTCACGCTCCGGCCATCTTCGGAACCTGCGAAACGCCTTGATAATCGTCTCTTGGAACAGATCGTCGCCGTCCCATTCTGAACCCGCCAAGTTCCTGCAATACCTGCGCAGCTCTGGCTCGAGCGGCAATGTTAATGCCTCGAATGCTGCATCGATCGGCTGACGCGTCATATCTGTCAATCCTTCCGATACTTCCGCTTATGTGCGTAGTAAGCATCAGAGCTTGGCAATTCTTCGACGATCCCGATCAGGTTGCAGTCCGGATCCAGGCAATCAAAGAATCGAACCCCGTCGCTATTCTCGATCGGCATCACTTCAATACCTTTCTCGATCAAAGCGGCATGCGAGTATTCGATATCGAATGATTCGAAGTTGTAGTAGGGAATTTTATACGCCCCAGTGTTGAACTGCATCGGCTGAGGCCGCTCGACTTTCCACAGGTTGATATAAGTCGCTTCATCCGGAAAGGCAAGCCCCGTGCATACATCGGAAGTTTGAATTACCTCCAGGTTGAATACTCTTATGTACCATTCTGTCGAGCGTTCCATATCTGTAACGGGGATAAAGATTCCGCTGATCTTGCTGACGATTTTGCCCAATAGCGATCCCTCCATTATTTGTATTTTCCTTCCTTTACTATAACGGAAAATAGCAGCGTAGAGATACGGGGGTTAGATCAAAAAATTTTCTTTCACTGCTCTTAACACAGCAAAGACCAGTACTACGGGGTTATCAAATCCCGCGTCTGGCCTTCTATATATTCTAAGTGCGTGCATATGCATCCAACAACTGTTCGATTAGTATTCCATTGATCATTAACACTTACATCTGGCATCCTTCTATGTGTAAACCCGACAAATCCACCTCTTTATTCGACGATGCGAATATCTTTCTGCTCCTGACGGGAAAAGGTTAAATTCTCAAAAACGACCTCGCAACCCTTGCCAATTGGCGATTGCGCAACTACGCCCGCCTTCAGCTCGCCCGGACATTTCATTCCGAAGTAACGCACCAGATTCCAGTTTTGAGCGTCAACAGAATAATGAAACGCAAAGCAATCTCCCGATCTAGCTACTCTCAAATACGGCTTTAAGGTACCTGCTTCTCCCGAAATGCAATCATCGGAGTCTCCTTTGGTCACAACGCTTATTATGGAACGCTTTGCTGCAAAAAACTCATTGCAAAGCTTCGCCCAGTTTTGGCCATCCGCCATCACCATCAGACACCCGGAATCATATTGCTCCTTCATTTCAACGCTCACGCGAGTCGTCATGACGAAATCACCTTGCACGGTCGTATAGAGGAATGGCGCAGATGACTTAACCTCTTCTCCGGATGGATTAATGAAGAAATCTCCCATCGCCGGTGCTGAAATAAGCAGTGCTTTACTATCATCAAATGCCCATGTATGAGGTTCATTCATCCATTTCAAATCGGAAATCACCGTTTGCTTTAAACCATTTTCAAATAAATTCACCAACCTACATCCACTCCCTGTTCTGATAGAATAAAAAAATTCCACAATATGCAAATTATATCATTTTTAGAGAGGGGAATTCCAATTTTATGTTACGTACGACTATATTTCAACGATGCGCGAGTTCGGGTGCAATAAGGGGGATAAGGGGAATTCAGCTTTTAAACGGCATATCACTTGTATAGTGAATACATCGGCAGTATTACAGTATATGACGCAAAAAGACTGCTGAAATATATTAAAGGAAGATGACAATGATAAGCAATCATAAATGTGTATCCATCCAATTACAGTACCTTATTTTAAACACAATTCTAGCAGTCAAGGACTATCAGACTTACGGTATTAACGTTCGAGACTTGTGTGCAACGCTAAGTGAAAATTCACAAATTTGGAAGGAGGTTGGATTAAGCAAGGCAGGTAAGTCGTTTCACAAGAGGATGGCTTGGGCATTATCTGCTCTAACGCAAGAAGAGGCCTTGTATTGTAAGGGCAACAAACAATATGGCATGGGTTCCCGTTTCTACGATGTGATGAAGAATCTAATCTCGAATATTAATCATAAGCTCGAGCTTGAGCTAGATTACAGCCATCTGCAGGATGAGTATCAGCGGCAGCTTGAGTCAAATCCACAATTGTTTATACCCGCATTAGCCAGCGGCAACATTGTGGTACAAATGCTAACTTCCGTTTGTGGTAATAAGCTTCATTTGTTCACAGATGAGCAGATTATGAAACTGGCAGAGAACTGCATTATTTATGAGATCGCTATTTAACAGAGGAGGATTACATACACAGATGGCTCTTACAAATGGGCATCCCAAGGAATTCAAGCCAAAAACAATGCAGGATGTTTGGGCGACGGAGCAAAAGAACTTAAAGGTAATTATTTCGAGTTTGTCCGAACAGCATTCATCGTTAGCGTTGTCAGCTCTGAATGAGTATATGATGGATAAGATCGATAGTCAAAGACATGTTGATTCCGAGGTTTTTTCTCGCTGGGATCAAGTGCTGTGGTACGTGGAGGATATTTCAGAGGATGATCTGCCTCCAAATATCAAGCAACAGGCCCGCTGTGTTTTGCTAGCTAAGAATGCAGATTATTTGGGAGAACTGGTTATCTTGTCTAATAGCCTGATGGAATGGCTCGGCAACAGTCACAAGCTAGAGAGCCTGATGCACGATTATGTATTTGAACTTGATTGCCTTCGCAGGAACCTTAATGCTTGGATGAATAACAACATGAGCCCTATCCCCTATGATATCCATTTCGAAAAATTGTGCGAAGCGCTAAGAAGCTTGGATTCATTGATCCGATTAGTCGAAACAGGGATCACCTCTTTATTCCATAACGGCTGGCTATGCTCATCTAACGAGCAAAGGTTTCTCACACAGTTGTATGACGACCAGCTCGTATTCCCTGAATATGAATAGTAGTTTACAATCTGAGGCGGTCCTATTTCATGTTGATCCAAATCACCGCATAACTCCGGAAAAGGACAGCCGTAGTCTCACCCGGGCATGGAGCTTAATAAGTCGGTTCAAGGTCAGATTAAAACTGGTTGGTCACAGCAGCAGCTCCCTTATAGCTATAACGTCAATTGTTGACTTTTTTGAACGTGAATGCCCGGTTGAGCTTGAATGGAGGTTTTCACCAAACGACTTGATGCAGCCTGGAGATATTGTTACAATCCTGATACCTATCGATGGAAATAATAGAGATGATGTGAGGAGCTATTAAGTATGATATGGAATAGTACACGCAATCCGCATGAGTTTGTTCAGAGCATGGTAGCTGGAAGAGCAGGTCTGCAAAAAAAGGAGCTCATATCCATTCTGGAGGATGGCAGCAAAGCTTTGATTGCATTGTGTCAGAAACCAAGATCTGAAAAGAATGAACTCGAATTGTCTCTAATGGAAGAAGAAGAATACTTTAATTTGCAAATTGACATCAAGCGCAAGCTCATTGACCTTAGGAAAATCCGATTAGAAAGCTTTAAAAGCAATGCAAAAAATGGATTGAAATTTCGAACACAACTTATAGCGTATTGCCGGATGTTTTGTAAAGGAATCGAATTGAAAGAAGGACTGTCCCAAGATGTTATAACGAGCATTCAAAGTGAACTTGCACAAATGATTGAATACATACAGAAGTTCGGGCAGAGTCAACAAGCTGCAGTTACTTTAGCAGAAAAAAAGGAGGAGCAACATATGAAGGTAGAAATAGCCAGTCTACGTGAAATTATGGAGAGCTATTTGGATGAATTGACTACCGATCCAGGGGATGAGGCATGGGAAGAGCTTGAAGAGAATCCCGAATATGAAAAATTGGTAGCTTTTCGTCAAAAAACAATTTTGCGTATTCACTCTGAATATTTCCCTGTCGTTTTCATGTTATTTGAAGCGCCGTTGGAGCAATGCTATTATGTCATATGGATTGAGGCGTCGGATAACTATGTAAATCTGAAAGGCTATAGTAATCCGCAACAAGCGTTACTTCACATTCTGGACTTTCTCAATGAAAATGAACAATATTCCATAGATCCGCCTGTTACTGAATTTACAATTAAATATCATCTGGGCGAGCAGTCCTATAATGAAGTGACTTATTACAACGATAATCGGCTGACGCTGGCCCAAAAGATTGATCTTATATTGCAATAATCGGCAACAATTAGTTAAAGATACGGTAGCTAGTGTAGTGTGGGAAAAAGTTATAAATCAGCCGCGGACCAGATTCAGTTTGTACTGTATCTGGTCGTTTTTTTTGAAGATAATAAACCTAGTTACTTCAATTACTCCTGCTATCAAATTCACTCCTATATCCAAGGGATTCAGTTTGTATTAATAGCTATTTAGATTCATTTAGGTTCAATACTGCCCGTTCTGTCCTCCCATTGGAAAATACTCATTCTTTTCAATTGATTGAAATCTAATTTTTGTTTCAGACTCTCCAGTTAGTTTATCAAATATATTTTCAATATGTGAAGAGTATCTGTTATAAAGCCACTCCGCCGAGTACCTTACGCATAGCAGTCTTAAATATTACCCTAACGTTTACTTCACCCGAAACGTCCTCGCCCCATACTTACGTACAAGAATAAGCGCAACAGCCAGGTAAATCAGCGTCACAGCAAATATAATAACAGTAAATGAAACCGCCGGTACCCTCAGTATAATGCTAATTCCGCCCGCGAACGATACGACCATGTTCACGATGAAGTACAGCGGGTTTTTCATATTAAGCTCCGTGGAATACGGTTGGAAAATATAATACATAAACAAATGATGCACGCTGAAAAAAGCAGACAGCGAAATAACGCAGACCCAAAGCATGAGCAGCTCTGTACTCAGCCACTCCTCTCCTGCAGCTGCGGTGATAGCTGTCAGTGACACCCCAAGAGCGGCGGCAATCCCCAGGTTCAAACTCATCACTCTTCTTAGTCGAATCAGAAAGTGCTCATAGACCGCGCTGCGATAGAAGCTGTACCTCATCAGGCTAAGATCGCAATTATAGAATATAGCTTTGCATATATTCTCTCCTATGGACATGAAGTACATAATCAGAATCAAGAATGGGAAGATCTTCTCCAAACTCCATTTCTGGTCCTCTAACTGCTCACGGAATAGGATCATGAGAATGACGCCCACCACTCCGAAAGCACCGATGATAGCTAATCGCTTGTTAATAGGGCTGCTGATCAGGCTGCGATGTCTGAGGAAGAAGAGCGCGTTCAGATAACCATAGCCTTCCTTTGTTTTAAGCTTGTCCTGCTCGTTCAGGTTCACGGTATAGTCGCTATCCTTCGACTTGACACTCTTCTTCTGAGCTTCCGTCATCATACGACCCAGATCCAGCAGAGGGTCATCTCTTTTGGTTGCGGCATCAACAACTGCTCTGTAATCAGAATAACGGGCCAGCCGAATAGCTGCGAACAGGCCACCAGCGGTAATAACGATACTGGCAGGCAGGCTCAGAAGAAACGAATCCGTTGATAGAACCTTGCCCAGCAGAAGCGGCAAATACGCAGCAGCATATCCCAGTAGAATGACGCTCCAGACGAGGGCGGTATGTTTAATCAATACAACGCCGGTTTTCTCAAAAAGCTTGAGATGTGCATATTCCACTAGAATTCGCCATAGCGTGATCAATATCGTTAGAAGAACCGCTTCTATAATAGAGGCTCCCAAGAGTGTACCGAATACAAGCATGGCTGGCAGTAGATACACCATAAAAGTTACATAACGATATCCAAGTGAAGCCTGCATATATCTCGCCCCAGACAATCTCATCAGTTTAACAGCTACATATTTCTCCCGCTTTGGTTCAAGCACAGAAGCGCTGCTGACGGCTGCCACCACAAAGCTAATGACGGTAAATATATGTACAAACTGCTTCAGCTGATCCTCCTCTGACAATCCCTCTCCTAATCCGATTACAGGTAAGTATATAAGCATCCCTAGATATATAAATCGGAGCATTACTCCCCATAGCTGAGTGAACAGTAGCGCAATGACAGTAATGATCTTTTTGAAATCCAAATTACCGTAGAAGCTGTCCCGCACTAGCTTACCGATCAGCGGCAGCTTCTGAATGTAATAAATGAGCAGATTTGCCGTAATGGATATGCGAATAGCAAGCAGTGTATTAAGGGTTCTCAGCATGGGTTTCATCCTTCAGCAGGTTAATGACGGATTGCTCGAATTCCGCGCTGTGCAGCAGCTCTGACGGAACAGCGGACAATTCCCCTTTGTTCAATACAACCAGCTCATCACATAGATCCGAGGCCAATTGCAGAATATGCGTGGAGAAAATCAGAATATGGTCACGCTTCATTTCCCTTAACATATTCTTCATTTCCAGAGCAACAATGACATCAAAGGAGGTGAGCGGCTCATCGAGCAGAATGACTGGCGGCTTCGTTATGAGAAATAGCAGCATCTGCAGCTTATTCTTCATTCCGTGCGAGTAACCTTTAATCAGCCGGTGGCGATCCTCCGTTGTCATGCTCATCATGTCAAAATAATCGTCAATCCCCTGCTCCATCTGCAGCTTGTCCCGGTTAATTTCCATAAAAAACTTCACAAACTCATAACCCGTCAGAAACTCGGGCAGAATCGGCAGCGAATACACATACCCAACATCCCGATCGCTTAGCTTCCGCGTCCGGCCATTCTCTTCCAGCAGCACCTGTCCATCATCCATGCCCTTCTCTCCGCTCAGACAGTCGAACAACGTCGTCTTGCCTGCCCCATTGCGGCCTAGCAGCCCATATATCTTCCCTTTCTCAAAGGTGAACCCGGCTCCTTGAAGCACTTGTTTATCCTCAAATCGCTTGACGATATTCTCTAAGACCAGACGCAATTGCAGCTCCTCCATTCGTTTCAAAATGCTTATCTCCTATTTTTATACGAAAAAGGGAACGGAAGGTCTCGGATTCTAGTGGTGTTCCTCAAGTTATACATCATCTAGCCAGCAGTAAAGCCAGCCCGATGTGGGCTGGCTTTACTAAGGGTTTAATCTAAGGGTCCTTCATAATGTGAGGTTATTTAACTAACAATCCCGCATCCATTGCCTTGTTTTTTGGCTTGCGGTGGAAGAGATTATCGAGTCCTTTGTGCATAAGCGGAAGGACGAAACGGTCTAGTCCGAAGCGGCCTGCATTAGCGCCAGCGAAGATGACAATCATTCCAAGAAGCAGCAGCCAAGGGTTAGTGCTTACAGTACCGGCGAACATAAACATGAAGTTCATCAAAACTCCGAAGAATGCGGCGGTGACAGTCAGTGTACCAAGGATGAGTCCAAGTCCTACAAGAAATTCTCCCCAAGGAATGGCGAAGTTGATGATCTTAATGTTCGGCAGTGCAAAGTTTTCTAGAAAAGCAGTGTAGGTTGGGTAAAGCGCGCCGCCTGTAGCTTTATCGATCACCGGGTTGTTAACAGCTGCATTGAGGAAACCCGTTGCATCGAAAGGCTTTGCTCCCGTAAGCTTATGCCATCCGGCGGTTAGCCATGCAATCCCAGCTACAATCCGGACGATAGTGACTAATAAACCAGCGATTTTATGCTCTCTCCAAAATTTTAACATGATCCTCACTCCCAATTTTCATTTTATGTTTAGGTTGCTTTAGATGGTAAAAGATAAGATTGATTTATAGATATTAGATAAGCTTTGGATTCACCGACATTTGAGATCGCATTCTATTCATCGGAATCACCATCCTCGTTTAGTTTCTGGCTTCTGTTAAACTTGTAGTATTTGATGTCTTTATTATAAAACATAAAACGACCCAACATTGTGATTTAAATCACAATGTTGGGTCTAGACGGTGAACACTTTGTGAATATATTCACTAACTATACTTTTTATCGTATGAATTCCCCTATCCCTATAAAAAAATATCGCTACAAGTGTATGACGCTTGTAACGATGTATCCAAATTCTATATACTGTTATACGCTTTGTTGATTCTGGGTTGACTGCCTTTTTATCTTATGCCGATAGATAAACAACCCGTGGGGAACTGGGTAGTATATGACTATCTTTAAATCTCTAATTTATTAAATAAAAATGGTGCTCCACTTAAGTAATTTTTTATTATAGCCTGTGCGTAGGGCTGTTCTTCTTTTAGTCCCTCTGTTTCTCTTGGGTCAGGAGCATGATGACAATAATTTTCGATCATGACCATCACTGTAAAGCTCTCTAAATCTAGAAGCCAGTCATCTCCTAGTCCCCTAATGCTCCGGTATCCCTTCACTACTAGTTCCCTTTGAGTGGGATAAAGCCCCAAGATTGTATGCGCTATATCATAAAGAAAATATCCAAAACCACATCTTCCAAAATCGATCGGGCGAGGCTCTCCATTATAAAATACAATGTTACCCTGGTGTAGATCACCGTGAATTAACCCGTAGCTTTCGCCATCCTTACGAAGCTTAGTAATCCTAGAGAGTATCCGCTCAGCCGCCGATTGGTACAAAGAAAATTGTGCATCTGTCAAAAATTTATCGTAATGCTGCGTCAACCGCTCCATTGCTTGTTTAAAGCTTTGCTCTCCCCATACAGGGCGTGTAAAGTTAGAAGGTATCTCGAATGACTGTGAAGCTTGATGAAGTTTTGCCAAGAGAACCCCCTCTTTATAAATCTGGTCTTCAGAATATCCTCCACTCTCGTGCACGCCCTCAACCCAGCGCATCAGTGATGCGTAGACGCGGAGACCATTCTCTTGATCAACTGTTACGGTTCTGGAGCCATTGCGATCTAAAACTCCCTTAGGAAGGATAACATTAATCTTTTCATTCAAAGCATCAAGCCAAACAAGTTCGGAATTAATTTCTTCGTGATGATTTTCTGAATGAATACGCAGTAAAAAAGACCCGTCTTTATTTGTCTGTATTATAAATGTACAAGTATCTGATAGTTGATTAAACCGAATGTGTTCCCAATCCAAGTCGAAGTTTTGTAATGCTCTCAAAGCTGCATCTTTTGACTGCATTATTGTTTTCCTAATATTCTCATCAGAATCTATTACAAAATCCCCCACTATGACTGTCCCCCTATTGCATTAACACTTCAACATTACACTTGCGGGAATCCACCCCACAGGTGAATACGGTTCCCATCTAAATCGTAAATTTTAAAGTTATAACCACAGTTTCCATCATTGTTACATTCACCGACCTCTAATCCTTGCTCTTTCAGTTTGCAATGTAACGCCTGCGCATCATCCACTTTGAATGTTACAGCAAACATCTCGTAGCCTTCCGTGTTAATAAAATTTAATGTTTGCTTTTCACGGGTCTCAACAAACATGATGCTTTGTCCTCCAGGCATCCGCAGGGTAGAGAAGCTTCCCTCTCTGTCCGGATTAAGTCCAAAGTGTTTCGCATACCATTGTCCTGCTGCCTCCGTATTCGCAACAGGGACATATAGAGTGTCCAAATACTCGATCAAATCAATCATCCTCTCCGTATTTATTCAATTTAAATAATACGACAAAAGATAATTTTTTCCTTTTTTAGTAACCGTTTCTCCGCCTTCTTGTTTGCAGAAAAACCAAAGAGGACCGCAACAGCCTGCCCTCTCAGCAACCTGTCAAAGCCCCCAACCTTTCAACCGTCTAAGTTTGGCGAGAAATTTGATATATTCATTTGGCTTGTCCGCAACTTACCGCCAGCACAGAACAATAGATTAACTTCAATTTATTGGGATTGAATAAAACATTCGATACCCATTGTTGTCGGTATACCAAACAATTTTATCGCCAACAAGGATAGGATTGCTTTCTGATAAAGCAAAGTTCTTAATCGTATTGATTTTCCCTGTTGCGTTTCCATCTCCATCTATTAACACGTATTTCAAATCACCCGGATGATTGTTCTTATCAAATTCCTGCCACAGTACTATCATCTTGTCGTCTGTTACTTTTACCAGTTTAGGTATAGATGCGATAAGGCTAGTGCCTATATATTTAGCCAAAGTGATATGTTTGACTGAATCGCTGGTCACGTTGGTCTTTGGCAATATACTAAGAATGATATCCCTCTGGTCCGTTTCCAAACCAACCATATCAAATGATGTAAATTCCCTAACTAGAGAATGGTCAATGGTATTCATTGCGACAATATAGTTAGCCGTAGACATTTCAAATCCGCCTATAGAAACACCAGTGGTGTTCGCTCCTATTTTACCGGGAATATTAAACAAGTCTACCTCGCTGTAACTTGTTCCATCCCCTTTATTAAGGGCAATCGAACGGGGGTAAGCATCACCATGATCCACGAGGACATGGGTATTGCCATCGAACAGTACATACTGATCAAAGGAATGACTGACATGGTTTTTTTGAAACCTTCCCATATCATTGGTCACGGTCATAGTAGATGTATTCACAATAATGGTAAGCTGGGATTGATGATTTAATTTATCTTCTGTTGTGTATCTTGTACGAGAGGTGTGAAATACAAGCGTATCTCCATGCTCAGCCATTCTTCCAGAGCCCGCATCAAAAGGCTCTACCGTATAACTCTCACCACCCTTGATAGAGACACTGTCAATTCTATTGAAGCTTTTATCATAACGGACTATCCGAATCACTTCTTTTTTATCATTCTCTTCTCGATTGCCTTGTCCAAAAGCAATATAGTTGTACTTCTCACCGCTGTAAAAGCCACCAAACAGGGGAAGCTCGAAGGCAATGCTTTTATTAGCAATTAGTTCATATTTCTCATTATACGTTTCAATCGTAAGCTCTTTATTAGCCTCAATGACACTAACCGTCTGGTCATTATTGTTTACAAGGTATGAAGTAACCGTACTCCTCCATCTGGGAAAATAAGAAGATACGCCATTACTCGTAGCATTAAATGCTGTTTTAACTCTCTTTGTATTCTTAATAGTCTGAGAGAACAACGATATTTTATTAGATTGAATGTCATATTCAATCTCAAAAGGAATCTTGTCCGCCAAATCTCTCAATTGAAAATAGTTGTTTCCATCAATATTGTAAGCAGTAATACTTTTCAAATTCCCGTCGACTAGAACTTTTGAGGTTGAAATTGTGGCATTATAAGTTCTATTACGGCTATAGTATACTGAATCATCTGTCTTCTCAGGCGAATAACGTTGTCCTGTTATAATCTCTATAGCATTATTCTTATTATTCCAAGATACATCGAATTGGCTTGAAGTACCCGAGAAGTTCTTTGCTATATCCCGCAATCTAAAATAATTGCTGCCTAATATATTGAATCCGTAGCTGTCGCTCTCTTCACCATTAAAATATGTACTACTTACCGTGACCGTAGCCTTCGCAGTATTGCCGGCAAAGACAACCGTGCTCAACATTGGTGTCACCATAAATAGGACCAGCAGTATATTGAAAATCTTCTTCATTCTTTGTTACCTCCATCGAGTATTAATAATTCGTAACGCCAAAACAAAACCAACTAAACAATTATTTAACAGATTAATATAGTGTATGACATGTCAGTGAACTGGTCTACCTAAAAAATGACAAATAATGCGTGTATCATGCTCTTGCAAAGGATTCTTTTTGACGAAACGACTATCAAATTGGACTATTCATGAAGGTAATGGTTTAATATAAGCGGGTTAGGAAAATATGAGGATTAACAATCCGAGGAGGAATAGCCAATGCCGACAGTTCAAGTAGAAGGAAGAGACGCCATTCAGGCAGTTGAAGGCACGAAACTCGTGCTTGCGTTAGAGGATAGTGGGATCGACATTCTGCACCGATGCGGCGGGAATGCCAGGTGCACGACATGTGCCGTAGAGGTGCTCTCTGGTAATGCGGGCGAGATGGAAGAGGCAGAAGCGACAGTCCTTCGTAACAAAGGAATCGAGGATGCCGCTATCCGATTATCTTGCCAAATTCGACTTCATAGCGATGTATCGGTTCGGCTTATCAAGACAGCAACTTCTACAGGCTTAGAACCCGGCACTCGTCCCCAAGAGTGATCGAAATTACCTCTTTATCGCGATATACGGTGTTTGGGAAGTAAGTTGCGAGCACCATGATAAGGTATAGCAGAGGCTAACTGCTAGTAATTTGAAGGGCTGGGATTCCTCGTTTGAGGGCTTCCAGCCCCTTTATTTGTCTATATAGTGCTAGCACTAGCTTCGCTCATGAAACCGATTCCATCATTTTCATAGAAAATCCCCGATTTGGGCTCCGTTCTTGATTGCTTATGCAAATCGCACCCCCATAACCCCAGTGATCAAGCCGAAAATAACGCCGAATAGGCAAGCCGCAAGCCAGATTTTTCTGCTCTGCGCTTCTTTCAAGAAGCACCACCCTACACTGCCTAATAAAATCCCCTCAATCAAAAACCACGGTTCAAAGAGCAATAGATCCCACAACACATAGGCATCTTCATGAATATGAAATGATCCCGACTCCAAACCAACTACCCCACTGATTTGAAGTATGCGATAAACAATTCCAAAAATGCCGTGCGAAGTGGATAACGAACACCCTGCCCAAGATATAAATAGCAACATATAACTAGAAACTCTGCCCTTATTCCAATAAATAAATGCAAGACCAATGAGTCCGGCACCTGTTAGAAATACGGTTGCAATCCAATTAATAAATTCAAAATCAGGCGAATGTACGATATTAGGTTTTAGAATACCCCCACCCATTTTGCCACCTAAAGCCCAATAAAGGTGTGGAAGCATATAGGCAATGGACCAAATAAAAACGGCGTAACCCGACCAAACCAGCGATTTTGTTTTCGATTGTTGAGTTTGTGAATACATATCTATCGGAACACACCTCCTATGACTCTTTCGTTTGATCTACAGTCATTGAACGGGTTTGATACCATATTATACACAAAATGATAAGAAGTATAGCACTCCTGCTGCAGATAGAAATAAACAAATTATATATATTACGGAGAAGACAAGCAGAGTGTTTCGCCCATTCATGTAAAATAAACTTGACATCTTGAATGGTTTTATATACATTATGTATATCGGGCTTTACTTGTAAAAATAACCCAATAGGAGGTATACGGCATGACCTATCAAGAAAAGAAAAGCATCGTATCCATCATCAGCACCATCCTCATTTTCATTTCTTTTAGCGCGTACAAGTACGTGCAGTATCCGAAGGAAGGACTGGAGTCGACGGAAACCTTGCACTATTGGGGCTCCTTCGTCCTCGTCTTGACTTTGGTTTCCATCTTCGCGCATATCGTGATCAGCATCGTTTTCAACATCGTTTTTCGGATCACGACCGGGGAGAAGGAGCCAACGTTCGCGGATGAACTGGATAAACACATCGAATTGAAGGCGAATCGAAACGGGTTCTTCGTATTTATCCTCGGCTTTCTTCTCGCCATGGGATCGCTGGTCATTGATCAGCCTGCACAGGTGATGTTCATCATCTTAATTATCTCGGGATTCATATCCGATCTCACTGGCTCCGTGTCGAAACTTTATCACTATCGGAGAGGAGTCTAAAATGGGCAAAAATCTTGTCGGCAATCACATCCGCAAATTACGATTCAACCATGACGAAATGACGCAGCAGCAATTGGCTGACAAGGTGGGCGTAACCAGGCAAACCATCGTAGCGTTGGAAAAGGGCAACTACTCCCCCTCGTTGGAGCTAGCTTTTCGCATCGCTCATGCCTTCAGCTTGCATTTGGAAGAGGTATTTTTCTACGGGGAACACCCCAGTAAAGAAGAAGATGGAGGTTAAACGTGAAATCAGCCAATATTGCTGGGAAAGTCGTGGGCGTGCTGTTTATCCTTGCGGCGGCTTCGTCGATCGTTGGGCTTGTGCTGTACGATCCGATCCTCAATAATCCCGATTATTTGGTTAAAGGTGCTGCGCACGCCAACCAGGTGATCCTAGGCGCTCTGATGGAATTGATTCTTGTTGTTTCGGCGGTTGGCACGTCCATTATGATGTTTCCATTCTTGCGTAGGTACAATGAAAGCATCGCGCTCGGCCATGTCTGCTTTCGGTTTATGGAAGCCGTCATCATTACCGTCGGCATCGTCAGCGTACTGTCCTTATTAAGCTTGAGTCAGCATTATGTTGCGGCAGGTGCCCCAGATGCGGCCTCATTCCAAGCTTCGGGCACTGTATTGCATGCCGTTCACGACTGGACATTCTTGCTTGGCCCTAACTTCATGCTTGGGATCAATACAATGATGTACAGTTATATTTTCTATCAATCCAAGCTCGTACCGCGTTTTATCTCCCTCTTGGGCATGACGGGGGCGACTCTCGTTTTCATTGCGGCGTTGTTGGAAATGTTCGGCGTATTTTCTCAGCTTTCCGTCTGGGGCGCGCTATTGTCGCTTCCTGTAGCGGCGAACGAGATGATATTGGCGGTATGGCTTATTGTTAAAGGGTTTAATCGGTCTGCGGTTGCACAGTTATCTGCGACAAAGTGATGGCCGTAAATGAATAAAATATAGAGTAGCGGACGCCAAGTATCCGCTACTCTATTTAAAACTCACAAATGATTACAGACCTTTCGGTTTTTCCTCTTCCCCCGACACAAGCAGATTCCTACTATTAGAACTCCAATCGCTCCAGTGTCTTTGCCCGTTAAATCAGCTAACAAACTCGTGAATCTGTTGGTTTTTCCAGAAATCCGAGAAGCGTCCATTAGCTTTAAGCAAATCTTTAGGTGATCCCATCTCCTGCACTCGGCCATTCTCAAGAAAAATAATATAATCGACATCACGAATGGTCGATAATCGGTGTGCGATTATTATTTTCGTGCTGTTACCGGCCCACTTGGGCAAATCGCTTTGAAACATAGCCTCTGTCTCCACATCAAGCGCCGACGTAGGCTCATCAAGAATAAGAATTGATGCTCGTCGAAGAATAGCCCTAGAAATACCGATGCGCTGCCTTTGTCCGTGAGATAGCTTAATTCCCCGTTCCCCTACTCTCGTATCCAATCCTTCCGGCAGCCGTTCAATAAAAGTAGATTGGGAAAGCTTTGCGGCCTGTATGACGTCCTCAATCGCTGCATCCGCGGCGCCAATCTCTATATTCTCCCGAATGGTTCCATCGAATAAATAAACATCCTGTGTGACCGTAGCTAGCTGCTCTCGAAGCGAAGAGACCGTATAGTTCTCAATGGGGTTCTCATTGAGTTTGATCGAACCGCCATCCGGTTCGTAAAACCGATATAACAGCTTAATTAGTGTACTCTTCCCGCTACCGCTCGGACCTACCAATGCCACGGATTTACCTGCTGGAATTTCAAAGCTGACATTGTGCAATACCGGGCGATCAATTTGATAGGAAAAAGATACATTCTCGAACCGAATGGAACAAGGCTCATTGGAAAGCACTTCACCTTGGGTTTTCAGTTCCTGCTCCTTTTCCATAACATCCAACAAATTTTCAGCTCCGGCAGACACCCTCTGAAGGGAACTAATAATAGAAGTAATGCTTATGAAAGGTTCGCTTACCTTATCCAAGAGAGTCAGAAAGGCTATGACCGCGCCAGGCCCAATATGACCATTCACTAGAAGAATTGCGCCAACGGAAATTCCCATGAGATAACCCAGCTTTTCAGGAACCAGACGAACGAACTCGCGTAAAGCCTCCATTTTTTCAACAGAGACCCAGAGACGTATACCCTCCTTACACACCCTTTCGAATCTACTATACACAGAGTGCTCTAATTGATTCATCTTGACTTCACGAATGCCGGAAAGGGTCTCATTCATGTGAAAGAACACTTCTCCCCCATTCGCCTGCTGCTGCGCTATTAGATCTTTAAAAGAGCCTTTTAACACCAGGTTGCTAAGCAGTTGAAGAGGACCTACGAGAATGGCAATTGCCCCGAGCAAAGGATTGACGGTGAACAAATAAACTCCAATCGCAATAAATGAGAAAGGCAAAGAGATTAATCGTAGAACATCAAACACAACAAACTGCTTGAATACTTCTAGTTCATTAAATAGGATATTCTGAGTATGGGCGCTGTGATTACTTTCATGGTATTTAAGCGATATGTTGGTCAGTTGGTTCAGCAACATCTGCCTCATTCTGAACACGATATTGGTATTTACGATTTGGTTGCAAATACGCGCCCCTAGCGAAAAAAGCATGGCCAGTATAACCATCGTTACAATTCCGATAATTAGTTTTACAAGCTCAGGGTGTGATAGTTGTGTTCCGCCATCAAAGATTCTCCTGCTGAACTCAGCGAGCAACAACGTTGCTCCCGTTCCGCCAAGCTGCAAAACCAACACGGACAAGTATAGAAATTGATAGCGTTTACAAAGCATTAAAAACTGTTTAAACCCTTTTCTGTGTATCAGGCTTATGATGCTTCTTTGCTTTTGATTCAAGTAATGTCCTCCCCCCGGTAATAACATCTGCAAAATACAGAATTGTTTGGTTTAATTAGGATTAAAAATGAATTAATAATATCGGAGGAAGAAATGATTACATTTATCCAACCAATAAATAAAAGGAGTGATTTCATATTACCTGATACAAATAACGAAGTAATAGCTGGCATTACCGATAGTCCGATATAGGGCAAACTCATAAAGACCCAAAATCTCTTCTTGGATAGAGTTGCATTGGTATTAAGCCAAAAAAATATGCCTCTGAATGTTAGGCTAATATCACCTTTAGTGTTTATAACAAGAATGTGAAGGATTTCATGTGTGATAAAAACAGAAGCGATAATTAAGATAAGAGGGAACTTCGTAATAGGAGTGAACTCGGCCCCAAGCCAAAAGGGTGCTAGAAAAAATATAATCATCAATAGATAAACAAACTTCATATAATGCTTTCTAAACCAATTATTTTGGATGAATGGTTTCCATTCTGACACATCCATACTCATCTCTGGCAAATGTCGAAACCACACTATCATAACTTCCCCGCCTTCTCTAGCACCTACTCTCATCAAATCAAAAAAATTATAACATATATTTCATTTTTTGTGTGATGATGCACTATTAGCGAGATACTATCATTTCAATCGCCTATCAATCTGCCGATACTCGGCTGCGAGCTTTAAGCAACTACGAAAAAAAAGCCGCTCATCTACGCCGTAACAGGCAGAGACAAGCGGCATTTCTTAATAAACAACTGAAAGTATTTTCAGAGAGCGAGTATTGGGCAAAAACATTCGGTGGACGATCATCTATTTCTAATTTAAATGACAGGTGTCTGATTCATCCTCAGCTCTTCTTCTGTTGTAAGACCGTCCTTCAACGCATCTTGGCGTAATGTTAGGTAAAGCTCCGCCTTCGTGGCATTAATATACGGCATCACAAACAGGACACCGACGAAGAATACCAACATGCCGAGAAGGATCCAGCCGAGAAAGCTTAGATCAAGAACGAATATGCGAAATTTGTGTCCCCTTGTCATTTGCTTACTTAAAGCCACCGCGCGCCTATACCCAATATTGGGGTTGTCCGCCAAAATAAACGGTACCATGCTGTATGCGTAGGATTTTACGATTCCAGGGATGATGAGAAGCAAAAACCATAAGAAATTCAGAAAAGCTCTCCACAACATCGATTTCACGATATCCAAATATCTGTGTTTGTTAAAAGCGTAGCCTAATTGGTTTAGATCCGCCTCATGTTCCGAAGCTTGCTTGAAGTAGCGCATCGAACCGACCTCAAGTGGAAAACAGAGAAAGATACGAAACGCAAGTGCAAACAAAAAGATAACAATAATGACGATTATCGCAATAGCAAGAAAAGGCGCGAGGATTCCCCAATCCACATCCGCTCCGGAGGATCCGGAAGTACCTGAGAAACCGGATGATCCAAAGTTAAAGGTCGGAGGACTGCCTCCTCCACCGACAAATGCCAATATAATACTCACCAAAAATGCCTTCCAATACGATGTTCGCAGCACCTCCTTGGCTTTTCGTTTCAATTCTTTACGATTCCACATCGCTATCCCTCTCCCCTTCAATACTTTGTTTTCCGTCTTACAATAGATACCATATTTAATATAGTACGACATGCATGGAATCATTCTTGTAATTTTAACTATGAAGGATTGTGGATACAACAAAGTTGGCAGTAATATATATCCAAATGGATCTTTTTTGCATTGTCATTGCTAATATTGATCCTATTATTATCAACAATCCAATAGTCTTATTAATCAAAATCGCCGCCTTCACTCATTAGCTACAGCGTTTAATAAGATCTGCCCATTTGCATAAACAATATCCGATATAAAATCGGTTCCCTCCGTGTTGAAATGAGCAAAGTCCACCATGTTTGATATGGCTGCCCCAAAAAGGGTCAGGCTGCCGTCTCGGTTATTCACTAGTGTCATATCCGCATTTAAATGTGTGTACGCTAAGGTTTTAATTTCTTTGGTTGCTGGACTGTAATAAGCCGCATGAGAGCGATGAAGGCCGGAACCCCATGAATAAGTAAAATACAATTCCGATTCCCCGTCATTGTCCATATCTGCTAGAGCCATGCTTGTTAAGCCAAGGCCGCCGAACCACTCTCCGAGCGGATAGACTTCTCCCTTATATAGCAAAAATGATGCGGAAGATTTGTCATATTTGAAAATGCTATAATCAGAGTTTTCTTTAATAGATTCAGGTGTGATGTTATAGCACTTGTCTGCGTCATAGCCTGAATTAAAATCCTTTTGCAAAGCTAAAAAAGCCTCGACACCATCCTGAGTTCCCGCTATAGCTTCAATCCCTGATATTTCATCGTCAAGCTTCGAAATTTTATAAATGCTCCACATATATTCACTCTTTAAAGTATTGACGGTATCCTTGTGTATTTTCGCCAACCATAGCTCATCATCCAGCAGAAAAAGACGATATTGAGGATCAACGGCTGAATCAGTCAGTACGTACTCATATCGCTCCTTATACCCGGAAATATTGGGAACATTAATGCTGGGCAGCATAAAGCTGTCTTTAAACTCCTGCTCATCTAAAGCTTTCCGTTCATAAGCAGCCTTCAATTTCTGTTGATTGCCGGCTTCGTTGGTTATGGTAAGCGAGTCTTCGGTGAGTGTATAGTATTCCTTAAACCCTTCAAAAGGCATAAACGAGCTCAGTGGATTCATATACACCTGCTTCTCAAAGCGATAGCTGCCGTACGGTTCTCCAGTCTCTTTCAAGGTTCCGTTCACAATTGGATTCGTAGCACAGACGGCAACAGCTATTATACAGGCACCGGCGGAGAAGGCGATAACCCGTTTTTTGGGCGCCCTAAAGCGTAGTATATTTTTAACGCGCTCCCGGATGCCCGTCTCTCCGAAGGCTAGCGGGCTTGCAGACGGTAAACGGCGGTTTGTCGCAAAGGAGAGCAGTGACGTGCAATATTCCTTCGCGATGCCTGAACCGGTCTCCGACAGAACCTTTTCATCGCAGCTCATCTCCATGTCTTTGGCCATCAATGCGAAGGCAAGCCAAACAAGCGGATTAAACCAGTGAAAGGCAAGTATAACAAATGCGAGCGGCTTGATTAGGTGATCTTTCCTTTTTAAATGGTAGGCTTCATGCTTCAGGATGTAGACGCGTTCCTGCTCCCGAAGTCCAAAGGGTATGTAAATTCGCGGATTGATAAAGCCAAGAATAAATGGCGACCGAATGATGTCAGACTCAAATATATGGTTATCTAGACGGATTGCTGTGACCATGCGGCGTTTCAAGTGGAAATAGGACACCATGCCGTAAATAAGCAACGCAAGGCTACCTGAGAACCACAAAACTGTGCCGATCTGTATCCATATTTGCAGAGGATTCGCGCTAGCGGCCTGATCAGCCGAAGGAAGGGTGTCGCTTATCATCACATTCATGGTCGGTATGCCCACCGTCATCCCCGGATTCTCCATATAGCCAATATCCGCAGGGACATAGCTCAGCGAAGCTTGGCCGCTCTTTTGCGCTGCGGTCATATCAAAGGGAGGAGCATTAAAGAGGCTGAGCTCAGAGGAAATGGATACCGGACAGACAAGGCGGAACAGAACAATAGCCCACAACAAATAGGAATACTTCTTCGGTGCCCTTTTCAGCAGCAGACGAATGAGAAGCACCGCTACGATCACATAAGCCGCTGTGAGGGTCATATTGAGTATTTTCAAAAACAACGTATCCATACTCACCCCTCCTTATGCGCGTCAATCAAACGCTTTAGTTCATCAGCTTCCTTATTGGAGAGTGCTTTATTTCCGAAAAAAGAAACGAGAAACTGGGGCAGCGAGCCCTCGAAGGTCCGCTCAATAAAATGCTCGCTCTCATACGCTTGGATCTGCTCCTTTGGAATAATAGAGCTTACAATCGTATCCTCATTTTTAAGCAGTCCTTTTTCACACATTTTCCGAAGCACTGTATAGGTGGTGGGCTTCTTCCAGCCGAGCTTCTCTGAACATAAGGTTACCAGCCTCCCCGACGCCACCGGCTCGTTTTCCCACACTACAAGCATAAAGCGATAATCACTTTCACATAGCTTCAAATTATTCATAATAACCCTCCTATCAGGTTTATGATTATAAACCTACGAGCTTAGTTTATAACTATAAACCACAATAGTCAATAAGATGGTTGATCTTGCTCCTCTCGAGTAAACATAAAAAGGTAAGGGGAAATTCCCCTTACCTTTGCCCAGGCGTACGGCACCAACTTATGTGCTTCCTCATGGGTCTCCATGCTTCACCAGTCACATATGTACATCCCCTGGTTAACCTGACAGCATAGCTCAATCTTAATAAACCAATATCGTTGAATGGAAGGTTCTCTTAAATACGTTTCCGATTATTCAGGTTGCTCAGTGATTTCACATTCAAACCGGGCATTCTCCAGCCACTCGCCTGCAGCGAAATCTCGCCCCCTGACGATAACACAATCTGCATAAACTTCGATGAACAGCCCCTGGCTCCCTTCTTTATGCTCGTCTTCATCCGTCCATAAGTAAGCGACAGATGCTGCATTAAACATAGCTGGTAGTCGTTCCTGCCCGTCGAACATCGTATGCGACGCCTCTAGCTCCCAGTGAGTATGTCCGCTGAACAGGATGGCGTTCCGATGTTTGGACAACACTTCCTTGAGCGCTTTATCCTGAGTAACACCGTACCATCGCTGCGACTCGTAAGATCCCGCGACCGTGTTTTTGAGCGGTTGATGCAGGAAAACGAAGGCTGGGCGAGCCGCGTCCTTCCTCTCGGTTAGCTTGGCGTCTAGCCATGACAGCTGGGCTTCTGACAAGGATGCGAATAGCTCCAGCCCCTCTTCGGTTCCGAGAAAGATAAAGTGATACCCATTCACCCAGTGATCATGATAGGGTCCTCTCATCTCCGTGGCATCCAAAAAAGCTCCCAAACGCGAAGGCCAATGACCCAAACCGACATCATGATTGCCGGATGCGAAATAACTGTCCGGCAATCCCGCTCCATTCTCCCTCCATATTCTGAGAAACTCCGCGTATTCCTCCGCATGCCCGTGGTCAGTAATATCACCTGCAAGCATAATACCGTTGCTGTCCGGTGCTTGCCGTTTAATATCTTCCAGCGCCCTTGCCAAATTACGGTTGTACACATGTTCAGGGTCGGCCTTCACGTGCGTATCGGTGATAACCTGGAATTGGAGAAGCATATCTCCCTTCCGGTTTCCTCCTTCGTCGTTCCATATTTTCAAATCCTTCTTCCCCCTTCATTACATAAGGATATTTAATATAGCCATCTGCGTAGCTTTTAAAGGCATGAGTAAAGGCTAACACGTCTCCTAAAAAAGAGAAACCTGATGTCCTCAAAAAGACTCAGGTTTCTCTACGATTTAACTGACTGCTGCAAGTAAGCATCGGTTTCTATATTAAAAGAAGAGATATTTGATAATGACAGAACTTCATAAGTTCATTCAGGCTAAATTAATAGCTTTGATTGTGGCCAATGGAATTTTCGGCTTGCGTTCTTCAGTGAGAAGCCCGTTAATTTCCTGCTGGACGTCGGTAAGCTGCGTATAGCAGTATCCACTTATATACTTAACGTCCTTAATCGCTTGGGTGATGCCGCGGAAACGCTCAATGAATTCCTCTTCCGAAACCACTTGATCTCCGTAGCCCCAGCCTTTGTCCGACTGGAACGCGATACCTCCGAATTCACTGATGATGATCGGCTGACCTTGGTATTCGCACCCTTCGGCTAATGCGTACTTCCATTGATTGCAAGTCGTTTCATTGGCCAAGATCGCTTCCTTGTCGGCATAACGCTTCAGGAAGCCGTCACCTGTAGCGACATAGTCATGAAGAGTTAGAATGTCGGACACCGTATGCTCCCAGCCATCGTTCGTAATGACCGGACGGTAAGGATCGATTGCTTTAGTCAGATGATAGATGCCCTCGGTAAACTTCTGCTGCCGTTTATCGCGCAGAATTAACGGGACGCCCCATGATTCGTTAAATGGTACCCAAGTAATAATACTTGGATGGTTATATTGCTGCCTCACAATTTCCAGCCATTCCTTTGTGAACGCATCGACCGCCCGGTCATGAAACTCGAAGGTGGCCGCCATCTCGGACCACACAAGCAGACCTTTCACGTCGCACCAATAGAGAAAACGAGCATCCTCGATCTTCATATGCTTACGAACACCGTTATAGCCCATCGCTAGAATATGATCGATATCTTCTATTAAAGCTTCCTCGCTTGGTGGCGTCAAATGGCTTTCTGTCCAATAGCCCTGATCCAGAATCATTCGCTGGTAGATGGGCACATTGTTCAGCAGCACCTTTCCGTTCTTAATGGAAATTTTCCGCATGCCAAAATAGGAGAACACCCTGTCTACGACCTGATCCTTCGCATACAGCACAAATTCCACGTCGTATAAGTTCGGATGCTGCGGCGACCAGAAGCTTCTTTTCCATGGCCCGTTTGCCTCATGCAGCAGATCAACCTCGACGGTTAGGCAAGGGCGGTCGATCGCTAGACTAACCCGTTTCACAAGCTTGCCTTTGAACATAACGATAGCTTCCAGCCTTAAGTCACCGGCTCCGGCTTCCTCTACCCCTTGAACCTCATAGTCGAAACGGACGATGGAACGGTCGAAATCCGGTGTGATTTTAACCGCGTCAAGACGTTGTTCCTCCACGTATTCCATCCATACCGTCTGCCAGATCCCTGTCGTCTGAACATAGAAGCATTCGAAATTGTTCTCGGTCCAGCGCTGCTTGCCACGGGGCTGATAGCAGCTATTGCTGTCTTCAGCCTTCACCGTGATTTGATTATCAGCTCCGAATGCGAGATACGGGGTAATATCAAACGAAAAAGCCGCATAGCCGCCCTTGTGCTGGCCTGCTAACGTTCCATTCACCCACACCTTAGCTTCGTAATCCACCGCTTGGAAATGAAGGATGACCCTTTTCCCTTCGACTTCCTTCGGGATATAGACAGCTTTGTTGTACCATACTTGCGGATGGAATTCTTCGACTCCAATTCCGCTCGCTTTGGTTTCATATGTAAAGGGCACGTTGATTTTGTGCGTCTCTTCGAATTTCTCGTGCCACTTCTCTTTCTCCCCCACGCTATGGTCATCGAAACGGAAGCTCCATTCGCCGTTTAAGGAGAGCCAATTATCGCGTACGAATTGCGGCCTGGGATAGTCTTTAATATATGCCTTTGTTGTCATGCCTTGCCTCCTATTTATAATGCTTTGCCTTCATTTCTAGTACATACACGGAAGCAGGGCGCAGCGGGTAGCCGCGCTGCCAGTCTTCGGCAGGAACGACTCTTTCCTTGCATATAATCCGTTCTGGCTCGAACACGGAATTGATATCGTCATAGGAATCTCCCGTAATTTCATAAAGAATCGTTTCTTCCGAAGCTTCGAACGCTTGCAGGTCAAGCGCCGCCTTCACCTCGTTCAAGCTGCGGTTCACGATATATACGGTGACGGAGCTGCAGTCGTCGTTCGTACCTGCCACAATGTCAAGATCAGGCAGCGCGTTGAGCGCGATAGGAGTCTCCATAAGCGACGGAACGGCAAACGTCCCGCACTCGGCTGCAACGGGGAGAATATGCCGAACATCCCGATTCGCATAAAGCTTCATCACTTCATAAGTTGGCGTTCCGTATACAGTAAGAGGCAATCCACTCCAGCCGGGCTCCTTGCCGCAATATTGGTCGGCATAATGATCACCTACGCGAATGCATCCGCCAAGCCAGCCATTCACCAGATCAGAGAAGCTGCCAATGTGAACCATATCGCTGCAGCGTATCATTTCGTTCAGGTTAGCGGCATTAGCGACAGCCGCGCCCAACGTATGCTCGTTCGGCAGCCCTTTCCGAATCGTGTTCGGATAATACATCGTATTGTATTCGGTAATAGCCAGCTTCACATGGCTATGCTTCGCGTCTGCTAGAATATGATCGGCCGTCTGCTTGATATGATGACGGGTAAACTCGGGATAAGAAGCGATCGCCTTATAACGATCCTCCGCTGGCGTATTTCGATTCATGCCGAAGGGACCGTAGCCGTGATACAAGTGCAAGGTAAGATAATCGAAATGCTCGCCGGCTATATCAAGAACGGTCTTGTTCCACTCCTGCTCGAAGTGGCCGCAGGCCAAAACCACGATTGAGGGATCGGCCGCCTTCATGGCTTCGGCGAAGGAAACCGTGCGCCTAGCGAACTGATCCGCGGTGCAAGTGCCTACCTGCCACTGTCCCCACACCTCGTTGCCTATCTCCCAATAGCGGACGTTATACGGCTCGGGATTCCCGTTCGCCGCACGCAGCGCTCCCATGGGAGTATCGACGCCGCCGTTGCAGTATTCAATCCACTCAGCGGCTTCCTCGGGCGTACCTGATCCATCATTTACACAGATGAGGGGCTCCACCTGAAGCTCGCGGCAAAACTGAATAAATTCGTCCGTGCCGAAATATTTGCTGGTCCAGCCGCCCCACGCTTCGTTGTACATAACTGGCCGCTCAAGAACCGGACCTATGCCATGCTCCCAGTGATAGGCGCTGATGTTGTTGCCGGCTAGCCTCATCATCCCCGCATTCAGATCCCGCGTCATGTCGATTACTTCGCGCTTCACCATGGCAATACTGTCGACCGGCAATAGAGACATATGGTCGAGCCACAGCATACCGGTGGACACATGATCGATCCACCTCGGGTGATCGGCCGGAACGTATACGCGGATTTCGGCGTCGACGCACTCGCGGATAATAGATAGCCGCGCCTCATACTCGCGCCAGTTGTGGCTGCCCAGCTCGATCAGGACTCTTCCTAGAAGCTCTTCCGAGCGCCGGTCCACCGCTTCGACGATGATCGACTTCAGTTCGACGGAGGCACGGGCCACAAGCTTAACCGCGTAATCCGCTGATCCCTTGAGCGCGGCCTTCTGAGCGATTCCCGCATAGGCTTCATCATCACTCAGAAGGCGAATGCGCTGGGCGCGCCCTGAATGCTTCGGTGCTGGAGCCTCCAGCGCGTACTTAGTGTTCCGCCCGTTCGTATAGGCGTACCAGCTACCGGATATCTCTTTCTTCGTCTCGGCTTCGCTTTCGAAGTCCATATCCTTCAGCGGGAACGCGAGCATCGCTTCCATATGATCCCGAATGTCTTCAACGAAATGACCGAACAGGTAAGGGTTAACCGTATGCTCGCTCGCCTTGCTGCAATCAATCGTAATCTTTGCGTTAGTTTTCAAAATAAACCTCCAGCTGATTTGTCGTAATGGTTGCGGATTTAACCTTTAATAGATCCGATCATAACGCCCTTGACGAAATGCCGCTGCACGAATGGATACATGATCAATACCGGCAAAGTAGAGACGATAATGACCGCGAACTTGATGCTCTCGGCAAGCAGAATCTGATCCTCCAGCCCGACACTTCCGCCCTCGATGCCTGCCGATTGGCTGATCATAAGAATTTCACGCAGCACAAGCTGAAGCGGATGCAGAGCTTCGTCGCGGATATAGATCAGCGCTGCGAAGTATGAATTCCAATGGCCCACCGCATAGAATAGAACCATGACAGCCAGTATCGGTTTGGATAGAGGCAATATAATGCTAAACAGCAGTCGCCAATTGGAGCAGCCGTCCATGTGAGCTGCCTCCTGCAGCTCCCATGGAATACTTGATTGAAAGTAAGTCCGCATAACGATCAGATTGTACGTGGCGATCGCCCCGGGGACGATCAGTGCCCACATGGTATTCACCATCCCCAGCTCCTTAACCAGCAAATAGGTTGGAATCAATCCGCCGCCGAAAAACATAGTGAGCGTGATCAAGATCATAATTGCGCCCCGTCCGGGAAGGTCTGGCCTGGACAACGGATACGCCGCCAGTATTGTCATGATGATATTGATAACCGTGCCGACCACGGTATAAACAATCGTATTGCGGTACCCTGTCCATATTTTATCGTTGTGCAAAATGCTCTTGTACGCTTCCAAGGTCACGCCCTTCGGCAGCAGCCATACATCTCCATTCAGCACCTTAGACGGATCGCTGAACGAAGCGCTGACAATAAAGAGCAGCGGATACAGCACAATGATGATGATGATTGCGGCGATCACGTATACGACGAAGTCGAACGCCCGTTCATCCGACGGTTTTCTTATGGCTTGTTGCTTCGACATGCCTGGGTTCCCTCCTCTACCATAAGCTCGTCTCCGATGTCTTGCGCGCGAACCGGTTCACCATAAACAGCAAGATGAGATTGATGACCGAATTGAACAGTCCGATAGCCGCCGTGTAGCTGTATTCTCCCTTCAATATGCCTGTCGTATAGACAAACGTGGAGATAACGTCGCTTGATTCCAAATTCAAGTTATTTTGCATGAGCAAAATTTTCTCAAAGCCGACGTTCATGAAATGGCCGATATCCAGAATGAGCAGGATCACGATGACCGGAGCTATGCCCGGAAGCGAGACATGCCATATGCGCCTCAGCCTCGACGCTCCGTCCATCTTGGCTGCTTCATATAGCTGCGGATTCACTCCGCTGAGTGCCGCAATGTAAATAATCGATTGCCACCCCATGTTTTGCCATATGTTCGAGCTGATGAAGATCGTCTTGAACCAGCCGGCTGCCTCCATGAATCGGACCGATGTGCCGCCGAATGCCTCGATTAGCATATTGATCGGTCCTGTTGGCGATAGGAATACGTTCAATATGCCTACGATAACGACAACCGAAATGAAATGGGGGATATACGTAATATTTTGCAGCCATTTGCTAAAGGTTTTGCTTCGGATTTCGTTAACAATTAGAGCCAGCATAATCGGAACCGGGAATGCGATGAGCAGAGAGAACAAGTTGATGGACACCGTGTTCCATAACAGCCTCCAGAAATAATACGAGTTGAAAAACCGTTCGAAATGCCCGAAGCCTTCCCATGGGCTTCCGAAAATACCCTTTGCCGGATTGAAATTTTTGAATGCGATTTGCAGCCCGTACAGTGGACCGTAGTTAAAGATTAAGTACCAGGCTATCGGCAGAAGCAGCATAAGGTACAGATCATACCGCTTGGCTATATTCCTGACCAGGCTGTTTCCGCGCCTCGGCTGGATATGGGACAGAGCGGCTGCACCTTCTTGCGCGCTCTTCATGAGCATTCACTCCTTATTCATGCGGTGTCGGTCTTATTTCTCCATCTTGTCGTAAGCTTCTTGATAGAGCTGTTCCAGCTCATCGATCTTCATTTTTTTCAAAGTAGCCTGGAATTCCTCCCACTTATCGAAGCTGAGTGCGCCGACGATAAATTTCGTGCTTTGCTCGTCGATATATTTGTCGATGTCGTTGCGCAGAATGTTAACCTTCTGAGCGGTCCCTTCATCGAACATCGGAGCAGCATAGCGGATCTTCGGCATGTACGGCTCCAGCTTAGCGAACGCCTCTTGAACTTGCGGCGGATTGATGAAAGACGCTACCTTGTCGCTGATCAAGTGAGGCGCGCCGCCACCTGCGTACGGTGTCATCTTTCCCTGCGCGCCTGTTATTGCCAGAAAATCCTCTTTGTAATACGGCATGCCGTCCTTCAGCTCATAATTCTCGCCCTCTCTGCCGAAGCGCAGCAGGGTGGAGCCTTCGTCGCTGTAGAAATAGTCGATCCAGCGCATCGTCGCTTCCGGATATTTGTTCACGGATGTAATAGCGAAAGCTCCGAAGTCGCGTGGCACCGGTGCTACCGTGCTTTGCATCTGGTCGCCATGCGGGCCGGCTGGAGGAGCGGTGCCGACATATTGATCCTGGATCGGCAAGAAATTGTTGTTCGTCTGGTCGAAGAATAGACCCGTATTGCCCGATCCTTGCTTAGCAAGATATTGTGCTTCTGTATGCGTGAAGATTTCCGGATCCAGAAGCTTCTCCTTATACAGCTTGTTCAAATACATCAGCAGCTCTTTGTGCTTCTCGTCGCTGCTCCAAATATTTATTTTGCCGTCTTCGATGTTGATGTTATAGCCGAGCTGCAAATCCAGGCCAAACGATCCGGCCATCATGTTTACGATAGGTATTCCCGCTGCCGCCTTACGCGCGGTCATAGGAATTTCGTCCGATTTGCCGTTGCCGTTCGGATCTCCATCCCGGAAGGCGAGGAGCACTTTATATAGCTCATCCGTCGTTTTGGGCTCTTCCAGGTTCAGCTTCTCGAGCCATGCTTTGTTGATCCAGCGTTTGTCCGTACGCGCTGAGCCTGTCGTTACGATGCCAGGGATCGAGTAAATATGTCCTTCCGGAGTCGTAATGCCCGAGCGGATCTCCGGATATTGCTCCATCAAGTTTTTCAAATTAGGCGCATACTGCTCAATCAAATTCTCTAACGGAATCAGCTGGCCGGCCGTCCCGTAGCGAATAGTTTCAAGCGGATTAAGCTCCGATCGGTACAACGCATCGGGAAGCTCGTTGGCCGCGAATAATAGATTCTTTTTCTCTGCGAAGCCGTCTGTAGGAGCTTCGGTAAATGCAACCTGAATGTTGCTTAATTTCTCATATTCTTGGAACACCGGCATATCTTTGAATGGCCCGTTAGCGGGAGCGATTCGAGTGAACATCTTGAGCTTGATCGGTTGTTCCACGATAGGGAATCCTTCCACTTTAACAGCGCTTTCAGATGCAGGCGAAGGCTGGTTCTCTGTCTTTGAGCCTCCGTTATTGTTGCTGCAGCCAGCCAGAATCAGACCGGAAACGATCATCGTGGCTAGCGCACTTCTCCCCCAATGTCTAAGCATATATCTGTGACCTCCAATGTTCTATTCACCGAGTTGTGAAATTGTTTACTCACGGTGTCCACTCATTATAATTCACCCGTTTCGCCGCAAAGTTATAATAATATGACTATTTACTCCACATATTTTACGACCTCGCTTCAGATCCCCCGCCTACCAATCCGTTCAAATACGCCTGGGGTGTCACGCCGGTCATTTCCTTGAACACTTTGAAGAAATAGTTATAGGTAGCAAAGCCCGCTAGATTGCTAATTTGCTTAATCGAGTACTGTCCGCTCCCCAGAAGCTTACGCGCCGCATCGATTCGAACCCGGTTTACGTATTCCGAGAACGTCGTCCGCGTCTCTTCTTTGAAGATCCTGCTTAAGTACGACGAGTTCAGACCGATGGCGCCTGCCGCCAGCTCCAGCGTAACGATGCCCGAATACTTCTCCAGAATGAATACGATCGCTTGCGACACATGACGGGAATACGGTCCCGCTGCATGCGTCTCCTTGAGCAGGCTCAACAGGCTGGCATAGAAGGACTGCAGCCATAGCTCCATCTTTCCGACGCTATCTAACGTGCCCAGCTCGCTCCTTGCTGGAAGTTTATCCATCGCCGAGTCGACCTGGGGCATCCCTTTCTTCAACACTTTATCACCGATATGCAGCAGATCACTGATGATCATCTGCACCGAATGGGAGTGCACGGGTTGCATTCTTATGGAGTCGAATACGGATGAAATCAGCCGCTGCACGCCTTCCTCATCGAGCATCTCGATCGATAGCAGCAGCTGTTTCTGCTCCTCGATGGTTAATGAGACGCGCTGACCGTATACGCCGCTTCCCCATCCAGCCACTTGACCGGTAAGCTCCTCAGCTGGAGAAAAGTCAAGCAATCGCTCTGCGGCACCGTAGCTCTCTCCAATGCGTGACAGGCTGCTGCATAAATGTCCGACGGCATAGACGCACTTTAAATTCAGGAATAGCTCCAGCGCATGGCGAAGCTTGCTCATCAATCGGCCAGCCTCGCTTGCGGCTGCATGCTCGCTTCGTTCCTTGAACGAAAATACGACAACCAGACGTCCGTTCTCAAGGTAAGCAGCTGTATGTTCTTGTATATCACCCAGACTCTGCTGCATGATCTCAACAGCCTGCTGAACGAGCCGATTGGTCTGTACGTCGCTGCAGGATTGCGTTAACAGCAGGAAAGGGACAATCTGAAGAGACGCTGCAGCATAGCTCACCGTCTGAGGATATAGCCCATTCTTCCGTGCAAAGGCTTCAAGCTCCTGGGCGGACTGCGGTTTCCCTCTTACCAAATCGGCAATATAACCACGGATGAGCACGGGATTCATTCGTTCCGCCATCGCCTTCTGATCATTGCGGTCCTCCAGCAACCGATCCTCCTGCTGCAGCTCCAGTACCGCCTTGTTCAACATGCCAATAAGCGTTGCGCCGTCGAGCCGATGCTTCAGAAAATAATCGATGGAGCCATTTTTCAGGCAATCACGCACATAATCATAGTCGTCAAAGCTGCTAAGCATAATCGTCTTAATGGCCGGATACCTTTCTTTGATCGTTCGATTTAGCTCCACACCATTCATTTCGGGCATATTTACATCTATAATTGCGATATGCGGCGGAGACTGCTCGATCATTGCCAAGGCCATGACTCCGTTGTGCGCTTCGCCACATATTTCAAAGCCGTGCTTTCGGAAATCTACTAGCGTCCATAAGTTGTTGCGGGCCAGTGGCTCGTCGTCAACCAGCAGCACTTGAAACATAATCTATATCACCTCTTGATCTGATTTTCCCGTGTCCCGCAGAACGGGAACTGTAATTACGACCTTCGTATACAATCCCATCTCGCTGTACAGCTTGACGCCGTAAGGTTCTCCATTCATGCGAACTATTCGTTCATGCACATTGCGCACCCCCATGCCGCTGAAACGTGAAGGAGCCTCCCCTTTGCTATGCTCGCCCAGCAGCAAGTCCATTTGCTCCAGAGTCATACCTTTTCCGTTGTCCGTCACTTCGATCTTCAGGTTGTGATTGTCTTCGCAAACGCGAATGATGACCATTCCCCCTTCCTCCGTCGAACCGATCCCATGAATGATGGCGTTCTCCACGATAGGCTGCAGCATGAGCTTGGGCACCCGGCATTCCAGCAGGGCTTCATCCTCAATCTCCTCATATACCGGAATCGGCTGCATGTACTTATATTTCACGATGGAAATATAACTTCTTACATAGTCCAGCTCCTCTCGAACCGTAAGATATTCGTTGGAATTGCCTAGAACCCCACGCATCAGCTCGATCAACGAGCCGGATACCTCCTCGATATTGGGCACCCCGTTCAGCTTGGCCAAATATTTGATCGTATTTAGGGAGTTATATAGGAAATGCGGACGTATCTGCGCCTGAAGAGCAGTCAACTCCGCCTCGCGCTTCTCCTTCTCACTGATTCGAATCCCTTCCAGCAACCGTTTCAATTCCTCCACCATGCTGATAAAGACGTGGTACAGCTGACCTACCTCGTCTTTCGTTTTAATTTCCTTCATAGGGAACGTCAGATTCCCATCCTTCACCCGCATCATCATGGACTTCAGGCGACGAATATTTATGGTGATCCGGGAGGACACCTGCAGTGAGCAGATTAACACAACGATCAAAACAAATACCGACACCTCACCCATCAGCTTGCGAAGATTCGCAGATTCCCTAAGCAGCGAATCCATTGGTATAAGCGCCAGCGTAGTCCAGCCCGTATATTCCGATGTACGTCTAACGACGGTATAGGTTCTTCCATCGATGATCATCTCTGCCGCATCACCGGGGCCCTTGAATTCCTGCTTGATGCTTACGATCTTCTCAATAGGAGGAGCGAAAGACGGCGCCGATTCAGACTGATAAACGAATCCTCCTTCCTTATCGAGCACATACAGCATGCTATCGGCGGTCGGCTTCACTCCGTACGTTTTTTTGATAAAATCATAGTTCAAATCCACCATGACAACGCCGATCGTCTCGCGGTTATAACGGATTTCTCTGCCTACGGTAATAGCATCCGACACGCCGGTCTGCTTCAAATATGCATGGCGCGATCCGTTTCTCAGCGTATAATCCATCATCTGTGACCCAAGGATCGTCCGGTCCAGCCAAGGTCCACCGGTGAAAAAAACCTTTCCGTTCAACCCAACAACGGCAATCCTAGAAATGTAGGGCTTATAATCGATCAATACCGATAGAAATTCTTCAATTCGCTTCTGTTCCAAAAACCATTCGTAGCTGATCTCTTCCGACGGACTGAGCAGCGTATCGATCACCGTGTTTTTGTTAGTCACTACTACAGTGTTCAGCCGGTCGATCTCTTCCAGCATAATATTTAGGGATTCATCCGCCTGGCGAATACTATCCGACACCGAAGTGACTGCGTTATTCTTAATAGTCTCGCGCATATTCAAATAGACAATGCTAGATATAGAAAAAATGGAAAGCAGAGCGACTAGACTGAATGCGATAAATATCTTCCCCTGGATGCTTAAACGGGGCGAAATCCATCGTTGAAGAGTGGATAACTTCATATCAAGAAATCTCCTTTATGAACATAAGGAAATGTTTATTTTGTAATCGTTTTCAAATTAATTATAATTACTCGTGATTAACCGTTTGTCTTCCTCAGAGTTAGGGGGGACTCCTTGAAATAAATCTTGAAAGCTCTGGTGAACGTATAAAGATTCGGATAACCAAGGGACAGAGCGATCTCCGTTATCGTCGCGTCCGTATCGATTAGCAGTTGCCTTGCTTTGTCCATGCGGATCTTCTGCATGTACTTCATTGGCGGCATGCCCGCTTGGCTCGTAAACACTTGGGTAAAGTAGGAGCGATGAACACCCGCGAAATCCGCTACCTGTTGGACGGATATTCCCTCTGAGGCGTGCAGCTCTATGTATTTCATGCTTTCATGAATCCAACCGGCAAGCTCGGCCTCTTGAACAGGTACCGACTCCGGGATCAACTCGGCGAATAAGGCATAAATATGACTTTGCAGCTCAAGTGCGACTGCTGGATTCCACCGCTGAGTGCCCTCAAGCGTATGGATGACTCGATCTGCCAATGTCCTGACTCGCGAGGTCAGCGCCTTCTTGCGAAACGGATGCTCATGCGTTAAGCCCGCGAGCTCTAGCAACGATGAAGCCCTATCGCCATCCACCGCCAACCAGCTCATTTGAAGCGGCCGGTCAGAGGGGAGCATGTCGTAGAAATATTTGCGGTAGGGAAATAAACAAAACACGTCGTCCTTCTGCAGCTCCACTTGCTTGCCTTCGTACTGCAGCCGAAGCTTTCCTTCCTGCACGTAGTGAAGACTGTAGCACTCGATCCTCTTGGGCCCTACTTTGTAGTTAGGCTTGGCTAAGCAGCGCCCCGCTCGAACCGGCCATATACGACATTCCTTATCCAGATTACCAGGCGTATAGTAAATGAAATTAGCAAACTCGTAATCGTATTCCTGCATCGCAGCTATCTCACCCATTCCTTAATTATTTTCGAACATTTATAACATAATGACAACTGTATCATTTTTCATCACTCAAAATAAAGCGCTTTATTATAAGCATTATAATAATAGGAGTGGATTGTTCTTGTCCAGTCCACCTGACATAATGCTAATTTATTTTCATTGATAGATTAGATCATAAATTTCCTTGTTATCATGAAATTTATTATTTTCGAATTTAGCATGATATCAAGGCTGGACTGCCGCTTGTCGCGGCAGTTTTTATGCTGTCATTACGAAAAAGTTAGTCATGCGAAAGATGTTAAGTGAGAGATTGGGGCAATTATCCGAAGGTGTTAAGCGATAGATTATTGTAAATGTTCAAGCTGTCGTGGTGGGAGTAAGATGTAATATTGACTGGATATGTTAGGGGAAAGAGAGGTGAAGAAGGGTTTGCCAACCAAAAATCCCGGGAAATCGCGTAATTCTCTTAAACCATCAGAAAAAGGAGGCTCTATCAATCTTGCGTAATTTGAAACGGTACCTTTCTCTCGCACTCATAGTTGCGTTGGTTTTCTCATCCGCCATTTCCGCAACGGCCGCAGCGGGCGATCCCATCTCCGAATCTAAGGTTACCGCTGGGCTGAATTATGATCAATACACACCGCTGAAGGACGTATACAAGGATTACTTCATTATGGGCATCTTCGGCGCGGGCGAGAACAATGCCTTGATCCACAATTTCGCCGCGTATTCGCCCGGCAATGAGATGAAGCCTGAAAGCACACAAAATGTCAAAGGCACCTTTACTTATAACAGCGCGGACAATGCGTTCAAGAACCTTACCGACAAGAACCCGAATATGCTTTTCTACGGGCACACACTGGCGTGGCATTCGCAATCGCCTACGTGGATGTGGGATGCCCCGCCAGCCAGATACGGACAACCGGGCACGTTCGACAAAGACACCGCCCTGGCCAATCTCAATAATCATATCGAGAATGTACTCGAATACTACGGCGGACGTCTTATAGGCATAGATGTGGTCAATGAAGTCGTTGGCACCTCGAACCCGAACGATTGGAAGGCCTCATTGACTAAAGGGGAAGGCTGGTATAATGCGCTCGGCTGGGAGTGGGTTGAACTCGCCTTCTTGAAAGCAGCCGAAGTGGTTGACAGTCACCCTGAATGGGATGTCAAGCTGATCTACAATGACTTCGGTCTTGACTCACCTAACAAAGCTCGTGTCGTCTACGAGATGGTCAAGGACATCAACGAGCGTTACAAAGATGTCCGTCCGAATGGCAAACCCTTGATTGAAGTCATCGGCATGCAGGCGCACTACAACCACACGACGAGCGCCGCGAACGTCGAGAACTCCATCAAGCTGTTCGCGACGCTCCCTGGCATCAGTATCAACATTACCGAGATGGATATCGGCACTCCTCCAGTCGGCGTTCTCACGTCCGATAATGAGAACAACCAAGCCGTGAAGTTCGCCGAATTGTTCCACATTTACAAGAAGTACGCCGCGGGTCCAGCCAACAAGACGAACAACCCGAAGGTCATCGATCGCGTGAGCATTTGTGGCGTCAGAGACGCGACCACCGGCTGGCGTGCAGGTGAATTTGCGCTGCTGTTCACATCGAATGGATTGGCCAAACAAGCGTTGTTGGGGGTTCTGGATCCCGACGCGTATCTTGAGACACATCAATACATTGAGCAGGAGACCGAGCAGGAGCAAAAGCACGTTGACGGCGTCTATGTCTATGACGCGAGCAAAGGAAACATCAAATGGTCTGGCGCGAATATCATCCTGGGCAATGACGCCAATGCGTGGCCATGGTCGACGGCGGGCGCCGACGGCAAAGTCGCCTTCATCCCGGAGAAGGACGCGACATATCGTCTCACTTTAAACTACACCGCGAAAGGTACGACTGCCCTTCGTGTGCGTTGGATAAAAGATGAATCAAACGACGGCTACACCGCCCAAGACGGCCAGGTCGTCAGTACTCCACCCTATAGTAGCTCTCTCAATCCTAATCAAGTAGCTACCGCGATACCCGCATACTTCAACGGCGGTATGGTGAATATGGGAAGCTACACCTTAACCACTGAAGTCAAATTGGATGGTTCCCAGCCCGCCAATGGCTTGATTGGCAACATCGGCATCCGCGGCGGCGGCGGTGGCAACGCCTTCTCGATCAACTGGATCAAAGTGGAGAAGATCGGTACCGATGGCGCGGCCGATAAGCTTCTGGTCAATTGGCCGGACGGCAAGGGCGACGACGATACAACGCTGCCTGCAGATGTTATCTATTATGAAGGCTTTGAGAAAGGAAACACGCTTCAGCAGAACGGCACAGCGACAATTGCCGTGACGACTGACAAAGCTGCGGCCGGCAAGAGCAGCTTGAGCGTCGCTCCGACGGCTGCGAACAACTATAGCGGTGTTTCCCTACGCAACGACTCATTGACGACGCCAATGCTGCCTGGCGGCAAGTATAAGCTGACCGCCAAGGCTTTCAGCGGGAAAGACGCCACGTTGGGTGTGTGCGCGTGGAGACCAAGGACAGCGCAGGCAAAGATACGTATGGCAACGTTGGCAGCACCAAGGTGAATCTAACTGCTGGCCAATGGAAGGATATTTCATTGGAATTCACCGTACCGGCAGACCATAAGTCGGTTAGTGCCATCGTCTTCCACAACGATGGCCAAATCCAGGATTTCACCTTCTATCTGGATGAGGTGAAGCTGCAAATCATAACCCCACCTGTGAAAGAACCTGTGGAAGAGCCAGAGATTAAGGAGTTGCTGAAGTTCAACTTCGACGATAAGGCGGCGCAAGGGAGCCTCTTCACAGCGGCTGCTTCCTCGCAGATTGAGTGGATCAACGAAACAGGCGCGGGGAAGAACGACAACTCCGCCCTGAAGGTAACACACATTGACGGCAAGAGCTATAACAGCGCTGAAAACGCTGTTCGACTGACGCTTGCCGAGCCGCTTCCTGCCGGCGGGGTTTACAATATCTCCGTTTGGGTCTACGCCCCGGCTGCCGGCAACGAAGGCAAGAGCACGCTTACCGGACCCGGCGTGGTGCTTAATGGGGAATACGGCCGAAGCGATTACAAGCTTCCAAGCAATTTCGGCACCCTGCCGATCGGTCAATGGAAAGAGGTAAACATTCGGACACCATTGATGGAAACACCGCTCAAGACGATCGATATTCGTTTGGTTGTCAACGATGCGGATAAACACGCTGATGTCTGGCGCATAGACAATATTGTGATCAGCCAAGTCGGCGACCTGCAGGAGGTTATCATCCCCAAGTGGGATCTTAATCTAGCCTCTATCGCAGATACCTATAAGAACAAGTTCCTGATCGGCAATGTCATGAGTCCCGGTCAGACGACGGATGCCGAGCTTACCGCCATGTTCAAGCATCAATACAACATTATGACGCCCGAGAACGACATGAAGCCCCAGTATTTAAGCTCCGCCAAGGGTGTGTACAGCTACACGAATGCCGACACGCTGGTGAACTGGGCTCAGGCGAATAACATTATGATTCATGGCCATACGCTCGTATGGCACTCCCAGTCGGCTCCTTGGCTGACCACGGGCACGGATAATAAACCGCTTACCCGTACAGTTGCCAAGTCTAATCTGATGGAGTACATCAACAATGTCGCCGGTCACTTCAAGGGCAAAGTTGTGTCCTGGGATGTCGTGAACGAAGCCTTTGACGGGGGATCTGGCATTCCTACGGATTGGAAAACGGTACTGCGTAAGGATTCGCCTTGGTATAAGGCCTATGAGAATGGTGCCGATAAGACCAAGGGAGAGAGCGGCGCCGACTATATCTATGATGCGTTTGTGTTAGCGCGTCTCGCGGATCCTGGAGCTACATTGTATTACAACGACTATAACGAAAACGAGGTCTGGAAACGGGAAGCTATGGCACTGATGGCTGAAGACCTCAACAAAAAGTGGAAAACAGATGAGCGGAATACCGAGCCAGGACGTTTGCTGGTGGAAGGCATCGGCATGCAGGCGCATTACTGGATCGAGAGCTTGAAAACAGACACCGTTGATGCAACCATCGCGCGTTTTGTTCAAGCGGGCGTTAAGATCAGCGTATCCGAGCTGGACATTCCCTCCACTGGCACTACTGGCAAGCTTACGAAGGAAGAGGAAGCTTTACAAGCCCAGCTGTATGCACAGTTATTCAAGATCTACAAGAAGTACGCGAGCAGCATTGAACGCATTACCTTCTGGGGCAAGGCGGATTCCCAGAGCTGGCGCGCCTCGGGCAGCCCTCTGCTCTTTGACAAAGCATTTGCCGCCAAGCCTGCATACTATGCAGTCATTAATCCGGAAGGCTATCTAAACGAGGATCCAGACAACGGAAACACAACACCGCCGACCAATACAGTCGGATCCGGAGGAGAGCCTAACAGCGACGTGAAAGTGACGATTGATTCCTCCACGATGAACAAGGCGATCTCTGAGGCTGAGGCGGGAACCGCTAGGCTTACGGTGAAAGCTGCCAATGGGGCGAAGCAGTTGACGGTCACGATTCCGGCCGACCTTGTGAAAGCAGCGAAGGATTCAAACATTAGTCAGATTGCAATTGTTTCTGATCTGGCTACGGTGACATTGCCGATATCTCTGCTAGACAAAGCCGGAGCCAACGTCGAAATGAAGATCGATAAAGTAGATAACAGCAAGTTATCCGACGAACAACGCGCGAAGATCGGCACAAACACCGTATTCGACTTCAACCTGAGCGTCGGTGGCGAGAAAATCACCAAATTTGGAGAGGGTCAAACGGTCCACGTATCGGTGCCGTATACGCTGCAATCCGGCGAAAACCCGGAACAAATTGTGATCTACTATCTGTCCGATGACGGCAAACTGGAAGTTGTCAAGAATGGCAGATACAATGCCGATACAGGCTTGGTAGAATTCAGAGTCGAGCACTTCAGTAAATATGCGGCTGCATTCGTCAATGTCAGCTTCGGCGACACCGCTTCGATTACATGGGCGAAAGCAAGCATAAATGCGCTGGCGGCTCGCGGTATTATTAAAGGCGAATCAGCGGATACCTTCGCTCCAAATCGCGAGGTAACAAGAGCAGAGTTCACTCAGATGCTCATTCATACGCTGGATCTGGTGCAGCCGAATGCAAAGAGTACTTTCAGCGATGCCAAGGAAGGCTCCTGGTACTACGAAGCAGTCGCATCTGCCCAGAAGCTCGGCATTGCAACGGGATTACCAGACGGATCTTTCGGAATCAACAGCAAGATCACTCGTCAGGATATGATTACGATGGTTGACCGCGCATTAAAGATTGCGGGCATTACCCTGCATGACGAGGTAGCAGCCGTCGCGTTTACAGACGATGCCGCAATCGCAGCATATGCCAAAGAAGCAGTAGCGGATATGCAGAAAGCTGGCATTATCAGTGGCATGGGGAATGGTACCTTAGCTCCGCAACAAGCGACAACTCGCGCACAAGCAGCAGTCATGCTGCATCAGCTGCTGCAAAGATTGCTCTAGTCACGAATTGAAATACCTCGAACAGACGGGAAGCCTCTTGTAAACCTTACGGTTTATAAGAGGCTTCCTTGTTATGGAGGCATATTTGGTGAGAATGATTTTCGCATCTCAAAGTATTCTAACGAGATAATTCCCGCCTATTTTTGAGAATCAAGAATAAACATTGATGCATCCTGTCCCATGAAAATTTTACTTCCATTATAAAAAGTTTTGGATTGAATATTCCTGTACCCTATTTTAGTCATAATGTCAGTTAGCTTTACTTGATTAAATCCGTTATGAACGATATCTGAAACTACTTTCTCATTTTCATTAAAATCTACGATTAATAAATGTCCTCCTTCATTTAGAACATTAAATAATCTGGATAAAACGAATTCAACATCATTAATATGGAGTAGAACCTGAGCCATAAAAATATAGTCAGCATGTAAACCCGATAGACCTTCCTTCTCAAAATCAAAGCATAATGTATCTACATTCTGAATATTAAAATCAGAAATTTTTTGCTTTATTTGATTAATCATATTTTGTGAAGTGTCCAGAAAAAGCATAGAATTGAAATCGTTTAACAAGCTCATTCCAACAAGACCAGTTCCACAACCAAAATCAATAGCATTCTTACTATTAGTGTCAACTAAATATTCACGAATGGCATCAGATGATACCTTTGCAATTTGAATTCTTTCAGAAGTGTCATATATATTAGCTATCATTTCAAACTTATCCGTATTTCCCATTATCACCTCTCCAATCTGCCTTAAAAAATTCTGAATTCTATCGAAGCATTAGCATTTAGTCCACATTCTTATATTATAATCGGTTCTCATCGCTAACTAAAATGACAAGCATCTAAAGCAAGAGGGTGTCCCAAAAGCCATAGGCTTTAGAGGCACCCTCTTTTATTTATTCGGTCCGCAAAAGTTAACGGACACAGGAGCACTTATTTGCTGCAAAAATCACTTTTTCGAGCTGCTTATGGACCTCAGAGCCCTTATTGGCTCGAAAAGCCCCACATATGACCCGATCCAATGAAAATAACGGCTCTCATGTCCGTAAACTTTGCTTTTACAGCTAATTCACTCATATAACGTACCTCATCGGGTTAACCCCCTAATTCTGGACACTACCACGTTCATTCTAATAAGTTCGCATCATAGCGCAATATCTTTAGGTTTTATCAATCCTTGTTTGACTAAAGAAAGATATTCCTTAGGTGGCCAGTCCTTGAGGCTGCCATGAATACGATGGTTGTTGTAGTACTTCAAAAAACGATCTACCTCGGTAAAAGCTTCTGCGTAAGTCTCAAAACAATTACGTTGGTAGCATTCTCTTTCCAAGATGCTGTGAAAGGACTCAATATAAGCATTTTTGTTAGGGGTTCGGTTTGGCGTACGTTCATGTTCAATGCCAGCCTGTTCACAAAAGGCATAGAAAGCCTTGCTAATGAACTGCGGTCCATTATCTGTGCGAATAACCAAAGCATGGTCTTGTACATTCACATTTCGCTTCAGCAGCGCTTTTTGTAAGGTAAGCAGCACAGCCTGCGTATTACAGGCCTTCCCTTTGTAATAGGCGACGATGGCTCTGTCAAATACATCAATAATACTAGCTAAATAGAAATGACGCCGTTTACCTGCTACATAACCGTACTTAATGTCCATTTGCCACAATTGGTTAGGTCCCGTTACCACTCGGTTATTCGCTACACGTTTAGGTACTTTATTTGTACGTTCCCTTTGCGGCGCTAGGATATATAATGCTTTACAGAGGCGGTAGACCTTTTTCTTGTTAATCACGAGTCCATATTTTCGACGTAGAAGAACCGTCAACTTGCGGTATCCAAACGCTTCGTTAGGGCCGCCGATCAGTTGCCTTAAGTAGCTTTTAATCCGCGTGTCTGCCACTTTTTTACCGTTGATGTCAAAAGAGAAACCAGGAATGGGCCGCCCTTTACCGATTGGCTTCTGAGGTTCAGAATGCTTCAGGCGATAATAGTACGAAGAGCGTGGCACCTGGCAGATGCGTAGAACCGTACGGATGGGAAAACCTAGGCTAATCCAATACATCGCTATTTCCAGTCGGGGTACTTTTTTTTAACCAGATCTTTAAGAATGTTATTCTCCAATTCTTTTTCGCCCAGCAGCTTCATCGCTTCGTTGTATTTCTTTTGAAGCCCATCAAGTTTAGCTGCGTCCTTTTTTAGCTTCTCCACATCATCTTGTCTCTTGACCATTAGCTCGCCCACCTCGTCCTGATATTGACGAACCCAGTTGCTTAGCGTTTTAGGAGACATACCATGCTTTCTCGCCACCACCTCTGTACGGTAGCCGGCTAGCACCTCTACGACAAACTCCTTCTTTGCTTCAACAGGGCACCTAAACCTTCTTTTCATCGATCTATTCCTCACTTCGTTTAGTGTATCTGAAGTGGCAGAAAGTGTCCAAGTGGTTTAGGGGGCTTTATAGTCATGTCCGTAACTACTCGTTCAATGATCCTATATGCCTATAACCATCTCATAAATCGTCTATGAAAAAAGGATGGCGTTGAATTTTCCGCTTACCTGCTGTTAGAGAGCGAACTTCATGCTTTTATGACACCCTCCTTGTAAAACCCTTATACCATTGTCAGTCCCGTCCCGCCTCGTAAAGTTTCTGCGCCACCATAGCCGGCCTTGTGCGTGAGTCCGTCATGTGGTCCCCATCGCCGACGATCAGCCGGAACAGACCGAGCCGTGAGGACATATGCGGATTCCAGCCGAAGCCCTCTCCTTGTGGCAATACGTTGTCTTGATAGAAATAGACATAGCTTCTCGGCGTAGGCAATACGTAGAATGCTTTAAGATCCAACTTCTCGAAAAGCGGCTTAGCCGGTTCAGGAGTGACGCCTGCATATATCCATTTGGCCTCATCCAAGGTAGCTGTATTGACGAACAAATCCCGAAACAACGGAAACGGAAGCATAATCGTATCGTCCTTCGAGCTTGCTCTAAGCTGCTCGAATCCTTGCTTCGTTTGAGGCGGTAACTCGTCTGCAAGCGATTCGCCGTCTTTCAATACGAATGCGTCCCAAAAGACGAGGCGCTTAATACGGTCTGGTACCTGTTCGGCTGCCTTCTGAATTACTGTTCCGCCAAAGCTGTGCCCGACGAGAATGATGTCGCGCAAGTTCATCTTCGTAATAAAGTCGACTACAGACTTCGTGATCATCGCATGCGTGACATTCTTATTCGGATCTTCTCCGTGACCGGCATATTCCGGCGTATAGACGGTATGCCCATTCCTATGCAGTACCGCCGCTATGCCATCCCAGAAGTGAGCATCGGCCCATGAGCCATGCACAAGCACGAAGGTAAGCCGCTGCTGCGCATGCAGCTGATAGCTTTTGTCCGATTCCAGGACTCCATGCCCCCAGAACCACTCACCTTCATAATTAGGGGAGTAATATCTGTGAGGCATATACGGGTAGTCTAAATAGGGGAATTGATGAATTTCCGGGTAATAAGGATACATGCACAAACACCCTCTCAAATCAGCATATATCAGCTTATGCCCAACGCTTTTGAGAGGTTCATGCACTCGAATTTCGTTGAGTTGATGAGCCATCGATTCAAATCGTTTTTCCAAAACACCAATCTCATCAGCCCGATTCTGAGATCGTTCCAATGTAAATATCCCCATTTCATCATCGCCGGTACTTCCCAATTACTATCTCTAATCAATCTTATAATGCTTTAGGTACCTACATTAATGGTATCTTTTCCTCCAAATAAGTTACTGCAGGTAGATCCCTTCCATTAAAATGAAATTTCACTACACTTAATAAACGACATTGTTGATAAAAACCAAACATCCTCCATGATAAAATTTATTTCGTTATCATAAACCCGTTTCCATTCGGATCTGTAATATAAAACGGGTTTGCGTACACAAACAAGCCGCCACAACCCTGCACGGCTGAAGCGGCTTTACTCTTTTCTTCTCATAATGCCCGACCGGGGCGCACCTGCCTTAAGTGTCGTAACTAACCAAATAAGGTTGCAGATCCGTCCGGTAATAGCCGATGCTGTACTCGACAAGCCGACCCTCGACATCGTACGTGTGGCGCAGCCGCATGAGCATCGGCGTCCCTGCCGGTATACCGAGCAGACTCGCAGTCTCGTCCGAAGCCGAACCTACCGAGAAAGCGTCGCGGAAGTTGTCTAGTACGATATTTTGCTCTTCCAGCAAATCGTACAAAGACTCAAACGACGGCTCACCTGCCTCCTGCTCTACTTCCGACAATGCAGCAGCAGCCAGATAATGCACGATGTGGATGTACGGCCGGTCATTCAGCTCATACAGCCGCTCGATGCGGAACGCCTCCGGTCCCATCAAACCATGCAGCTCCGTCCCAGACTCCAGCCGCTCGCAGGCCATCGATAGCAGCCGTTTCTCCAAACGGTACCCCTCTTCAACCAGCAGCTCGGTGAACCGCTTGCCCTTGGAGAGGCGGGAGACCGACGTGTTCGTGAGGACAATAGTGCCGATGCCGCTTTTTCTCTCGACGTAGCCTTCCTCCGCCAACTCCCGGATCGCATTGCGCACCGTCATCTTGCTGACGTTGAACTCCTTCTCCAGCTGCGGCTCCGGCGGGATATGTCCGCCCAGCGGATAGATCCCGTGCAGGATGCGATCCTTGACAATCTTCTTGACCTGCAGATACAGCGGGCCTTTCTTGCGTGTGATAGTCATCCTAGCCCCCCTTCCCTTTCCCCGTCTTCGTCTTACCTCTCTACGTCGCCGGCCGTGCGGGACATCGCCTTCACGACATCGGCCTCCGTCGCCATCGGCGTGTCTCCGTGCACCGTGTGCGCCAGCACCGCTGCGGCCGTCGCATAATCGACCGCATACTGCGGATCGTCGCCGCGCAGCCGGGTGTGGATGATGCCGCTCGCATACGCATCACCCGCACCGACCCGGTCGTACACCGAGAAGGTGGCCGGCTGGGAGAAACAGAATGCCCCTTCCGTATACAGATAGCCGGTCAGCTTATGGGTGTTATCCCCATTGACCAGACGATGCGTGCCGGCGATCAGGCCGATCCCGTATTGCTTCGCCGTTTGCGGAATGAGCTCCTGCAGCTGCTCCATCCGGTCGGCGCCGCGGCTCTGCATGCCGAGTGTAAATATCGCGTCCTTCTCGTTCATAAAGACGATATCCGCCAGCTCCAGCATCTCGCGGTAATGCGGCGCTGCCGCCACATAGCCGCCTTCGCCCCAGAGCGATGGACGGTAGTTGCAGTCGAAGATTACCATGCCGCCGCGGCTCTTGACCTCACGGGCCAACTGCTTGATCTGCGTACGCGCCAGCTCGTTCATCGCCAGAGTGATGCCGCAGAAGTGCACCGCGTCCACCGAAGCGCTTATCCGCTCCCAGTCTCCTTCGACGTGGGGCACGGTGTTGAAGCTGCTGCCGAGACGATCGGTGTAGGTCACCTTACTGGGACGGATCCCGAAGCCATGCTCCAGAAAATACATCCCGATATACCTGCCGCCCCGGTTCACAAACGACGTCTGAATGCCCAGCTTACGCAGATACGCCAGCGCGGCGTCGCCGAGCGGATTGTCCGGCAGCGTGCTGGCCAGATACGTCTCATGCCCGAAGCGGGACAGCGCCGAGACGACGTTGACCCCGGTCCCCGAGAAGGAATAAGCAAGATTGCTGCTCTGGACCAGCGTCGAGAAGCCCGGCGTCTCCAGGCGCATCATCACTTCGCCGAATGCGGCAATTCTAGACATACCGATCGACCAACGCTTTCAGCTCGCCGAGCAGCGTCCGTACGTCCTCCGCTCTCGTATCACCGCTCGCTGAATCAATGATCGACGAGTATACATGCGGGATCACCTGCGGAACGCCAGCCTCCAGCGCGATCTCAAGGATCTTGCCGAAGTTGTCCAGATCGATACCGCCGGTCGGCTCCAGCGCGAAGCCTTCCTCGCCACAGGCCTTGGCAACGGCGCGGTATTCGTCTTCTTGCTTCAGTCCCTGCATCGGGAAATATTTCAGTGCATGACCGCCCATATCCCGCACCAGTGCAATTGCTGATTTGACCGGGACGATGGCCTTGTCTTCGTTGGCTGCGCTGATCACGCCCGTTGAGATGTTCACGTAACCCGGTCGGCCGCAGGGCGACACGAGCGCGTTAATCCAACTCTCGCGACTGCCCAGATTGGCGCTGGTGGCGCCGACGGCCGGGAAGATCTGGTTGATGTGATTGCCCTCATACATCTTGACGATCTCAGCCACGACCGCGCCCTGGCGGTTGTCGCCCGCGCCGAGACCGATCGATACCGCATCCTCGATAGCTGCGCCGTATTGCTTCATCGCCGCTGCCGCCGCCTGCGCATCGGGATACGCCTTGGAAAGCACGCCGACGACCACATAGCCTTCCGCCGCTTCGTATATCTCGCGCGCATTGTCGATGCTGCCTGCCAGCACATTGAGCGCTGCTTTATTCTTGTACAACCGGTTATAAATGTCTGCCATTAGTGTTTCCCCCCGATAATGTCTTGGATGCGTGTGATGATCACTTGCAGATCGTCGCCCTGCAGCGAACGTGGATCGAGGTCAAAATACCCCTGCGCCAATCCATAATCCCGCGTATAGACCGCAATGTCGCCGCCGCGCAGCCCATCGTTGACCTCCCGTGCGGACAGGCCTGCCGCCGCTTCGTCGATCTTGATACGCCCCCGGAAGATCGCACGGCCGGCCTCGTCTTGGACGATGCCGACGCTTACGCCCGGTAGCGCGTCCAGTACATCGAGCGCCGCCAGTGCCGCGCGCTCTTCCTCGCTCTTGTCTTCCTTTACAAAATACTCGTCCAGCGCCTGCAGTAGTCCGAAGATCGACTCCTTACCCACCTTCATGCTTCGACCAATGCCGTACAGCTGCGCCTTCACCCAGCTGACATAGCCGGCTTTGCCTGCCACGATACCGGAAGTTGGCCCTTCGATCGCCTTGGAGCCGCTGTAGATAACCAGGTCGGAGCAGGTCACATACTTGCGCAGATCCTCCTCGGCGGCAGCGTCGACGATGAGCGGCACTTCGCAGCGCTGCGCCACTTCCCAGGCATCCTCGACCTTGATCATGTTCTTTTGGACGCAGTGATGCGACTGGACGAACAGAATCGCCGCCGTTCGCTCATTGATAGCCATCTCCAGATGCTCCTTGCGGCCTTCGTTGGCGTAGCCGACCTCGACGAGCTTGCCGCCGCCGAGCGCAACCATCGTCTCCACCGGAGCGCCATACTGGACATTATGTCCCTTGAACAGGATGATCTCGTTATTCGCGGGCAGTTCCTGATGAAGACTCAGACTGGCCCGCTTGTCGCCGCGCGTAACAACGCCCGCCACGGTCATGGCAATTCCGCTGGAAGCGGAATTGACGACGACCGCATCTTCGGCATGAAGAAGCTTCGCCACGTACGCGCCGGACTTGTCGACCAGATCGGCCATCTCCACATAGTTTTGACCGCCTGACTTCACCGCAGTCATTACGCCGTCGGTAGGCGCAGAGACGCCGAGGATACTCATCCGGCCGCTGGCATTGACGACTCTTTTCAACCCGTATTTAGCATGCAAAGTATGATCCATCGATAACTGCTCCTTTGACTTGAATATAAGTGTCCGCCGTACGCGTCTCTCCTTCGGAATCAATCAGTGTCTTGCTGCCTTGCACGACGTCGAACAGCGTCAGATCGGCCACTCCGCCAACCTTTATCTCGCCGAGCTCCGGCCTTCTCAGCCATTGCGCCGCTTTGACCGTAACAGCATCTATAACCTCCTGCAGACTGTAGCCGAGATAGAGAAACTTGCTCATCACATCGGCCAGACTGTAGACCGGCCCGCTGAGCCGGTTGCTCTCGTAGATATCCGTGCTGATCGTATGCAGCGGCAGTCCGGCCGTCCGGGCCTGCTCCGCCACGCGGAACGAGAAGCTTGCCGATCCGTGGCCGACATCTAGATGCACACCGCGCGCTACCGCGTCCAGTAGTACGGGCAGCGGCAGTCCTTCCTCGTTGAATAGATTGTTAGCCTTGCCATTCAAATAGTGGGTGACGATATCGCCCCTCGCGAGCAGCGCCATCACTTCGCCAATCGCCGGCGGTCCCGAGCCGATATGAACCATCAGGGACAGTCCCGTCGCCTCGGAGAGCCTGCGGGCGCGTCTTAATGGCTCGATGCCCTGCTCCTTCACCACGCTGCTGCTAATCCGCGCCTTGAGCCCGACGATGAAGTCCGGGTACGCCCGGAGCGCCTCCCGTACAGCCGTCTCGTCGATCCATGCCGGATTCGACAGCTCGTCGATGCGCTCCAGACCAATCCGGGAGATATTCAGAAATGCCAGCAGTCGGGTGGCCGCCCGGGTCCCTCCTGCCTGTAGCTCGCCGATACGGTCGGCGCCGCAGCTGCCGGCATCGACGATCGTCGTCACCCCTTGCTTCACGCCGATCTCATCGATCGCATCGCCGTACGGCTTAAACTCGCGGAAGGCGTGTACGTGCATGTCGATCCAGCCGCTGGATACGCAGCCGCCCTCGGCGACAACCTCTCCTTCGCCCGTCCCCGGAGGGGCTATCGCGGCGATCTTGCCGCCGTCTATGACAATATCGGCCGCAGATCCGTCCAACCGTTTCATATTACGCAGTACAGTACCCATGTTCTTGAAGCGACCTTCCCTTCTGTGACAACGCCTGAACGTTGTCCAAATATTTCTTCGTCAATAGCTTAACACATCCTAGTATTCAAATAAATATAACGTTATAATGTATAAATAAAAAAATAACTAGCCGAGTCCGTCCAATACTTTGTTTTATCGAACACAAGCCCTAGCAGACCTAATGGAACTGTCTTCACGCCCCTATTGTCTGCAGCGAAATGGCATCAGCCAAAATGGTATACTGATCTGATACACCAAGTAGCACTTATTTCCGGGAGGTCATCATGAAACTATCCGTTAAGCCATCCAGCATGAAATCGGGCATCCGCTTTAATTGGAACCGCTTTAAGTCCAAATTGCTCGTGACCTATACGCTCTCTTATATTCTTATCTTTTTGGTTCCGCTTTCATGCGTCACCTTCATCATCTATCATAACGCGACGACCAATCTGCGCTCCGAGATCGAGCAGTCCAACGTCAACCAGCTGAACCAGGTGAGGCTCTCCATCGACAATCAAATGAACAACTTGCTGGAGACCGCCAACACCATATCATTCGACGAGCATCTCACCAAGTTCATGGTCTCGCATCCATACTACAGCCGGGAAGCCATTGCCTCGCTGGCGCGTTACAAGACCAGCAACACGATGCTCGAGGAACTGTTTCTCTACTATCGCGGTGACGATAAGATCTACTCCAGTCAGGGGATGACTGATCTCGACCTCGTCTTCGGCGACATGTTCCGCTTCGATCGCTGGCAGCCCGAGGAGATCAAGCAGTCGCTCAACGAAACGGCGGTCACGACCGTACGCCCGGCCGAATACGTCACCGTTCACTCACGCAAAGAATCCATGCTGGCTATGCTCTTCCCGATCAAGACCAACGATCCGTACCCTTATGGCACCATCCTCTATCTCATGAAAGAAGAGCAGTTGACGGGCGTCATGGATTCGATATTGAACGACTTCTCTGGAAGCAGCTATATTCTATCGGGCACGGGCGATGTGTTGACGGCCAACTACCGGGGTGATGCCCTGCGCGGTAACGATTTGAGATCGCTGATCAAGCTCGAACCTGGCATCCACAATATAGAGCTGGGCGGCGAGCGCTATTCGGTCGTCACGGTCAAGTCAAGGGTCAATGGCTGGACGTACGTCACGGCCATTCCCAGCTACCAATTTTTCGAGCAGGTCGGCCAGATCCGAACGATCATTCTGCTCGTCTTTTTCATCACGGTGCTGGTCGGCATCGCTGCGGCGATGCTGCTCGCCAGACGGCAGTATCATCCGATCCGCGACTTGCTGGAGTTCGCTTCGCTGCAAGACGGCGTCAAGGAGAAATCGAAGAGCCGCAACGAATGGGACTGGATCAAACAGACAATCCATGATTACCACGCCCGCATCGACATGCAGGAGCCGTTCGTGCGCAACCAATACCTCATGCTGCTGTTCAAGCACGGCAAGCCGGACGATCCCGAAATCGAACGGATGATCGTCCAGTCCGGGCTGGAGCTGCCGGAGCAGGCCTGCTGCTTCACGATCATCCTGAACTTGGACGAGCAGAGCCGCGACGAGCAGTCGTGGGAGGATCAGCAGGCGCTTCGCGCCTGGCTCAATCAGTTGGACCTGTCCGAGCTGCAAGCCCGGATCTACGGCGTCGAATTCTCCGTCACCCATCAGCTTGCCCTCATGGTAACGCTGCTGCCATCGGAGGAGGAAGATATGGCGAGCCGCGTCAGCCTGGTCGTCGACGAGCTCGACGAGCAACTGGCGCAGCGGCTGTCAAGACGGCCTAATCTAGGCGTCGGCACCGTATACGACGATTTGTCCGGTTTGAACCAATCCTTCCTCGAAGCCGCCTCGGCGCTTGAACAGCGGAGGCTGACGTTCAGCAGCCGGGTCGCTTACTTCGATGAGTTGGCGGAGCCTTCGGCGGCCGTCTCCAGCGAGAGCTACTGGATTCCGAAGAAGTCGCTGCTTAAGCTGGAGCAGAGTCTCAAGCAAGGCAACGAAGCCACGGCGATCCAACTGATCGCCGATATGATGGAGATGCTGAAGCGAGAGAACCTCTCGGTCGGCTTGCTTCGCTGTCTATGCTTCGACGTGCTCAACTCCCTGCTGCGGACCGCCGCCGAGCTTGGCATGGACGAGGTGCATGGCGAGATTTCGTCGTTGCATGCCTTCGAGACACTGGAGGGGCTGGAGAACAGACTCAGCTCACTCGCAGTGCAAATCTGCAGCGAAGCCACGCACCAGACCGAGACGGCACAGCCGGCGCTCATGGATGAAATCGTCGCTTACGTCGCTCAGAACTACGCGGACTATACGCTCAGCCTGGAGCATATCGCCCTCAAGTACGATACCTCGACCTCGTACCTGAGCCGAAGCTTCAAGGAGAAGACAGGCCTCAACTTTACACAGTACATCTGGCAGTGCCGGCTTAAGGAAGTGATCCTCCAACTCAACCACACCAGCGCGCCGCTCAAAGAAATTATCGAGCGCGTCGGCTATCTGGATGCGCCAAACTTTATCCGCAAGTTCAAGAAGGAAACCGGCTATACGCCCGGTCAATATCGCAAACTGCACAGCATAAGCGGTTCCGTCCCCACGGAGGAATAATTCCTTAGCTCCCTAGCGTAAACGGCTGATGCCGTCCTTTGGAGGGAAGCAATCGTGTCGCGATGAAATATAAGCAAAGTCTAATGGAAGTTTATATATTCATGTATGTCAACAAAAGGAGCTGTCCACCGTTGTCAGACGTTCAGGACAGCTCCTACTTCTTTACCAGCAATTTACGTATTCAACGACAAAAGCTGAGCCTTACTATTGCCGGCTTGAACCAACGTTCTATTTCTCTTAAGCCTTCGGCTCATTCAGAATGTACTCCACCAGCTCATCCAGCGGGACGGTCGCCAAAGCGATCGCCGTATCTGTCACGCCGTAGTAGATGTAGAGCAGACCATCCTTCACGACATTGCCGGTCGGGAAGATGACGTTCGGGATCTGGTAGCCGAACTTCTCGTAATACGTCTCCGGCTCCATAATGAAGTTGTGCGTCCGGGCGATAATCTTCTCCGGATTATCCAGATCGAGCAACAGCGCTCCGACCCGATAGACGATCTGGTCATCGACACCATGGTAGAGGACGAGCCAGCCCTTGTCCGTCTTGACCGGCGGCGTCGAGCCTCCAATCTTGCGGGATTCCCAGGCCATGTTCTCGGCTTTGGCCAAGAGCCTCGGCGCTTCCCAGTTGATCAAATCGTCGGAGTACGTAATCCACATGGCCGCTTTCTCTGTGCCGAAAGCTTCGCCGACATATTCCTCCGGCCGGCGCAGCAGGACATACTTGCCGTTAATTTTCTCCGGGAACAGGATGTTGTCGCGGTCATTAATGTCCAGTTCGGTCGTATCCGCAACAAACTCCCAATCGACGAGGTTGTCCGACTTGACGATGGACGAGCGGGTCAGCCAATGTCCCTCTTGTTCGCCCCAGCCGTCCGGGTACTTCGGGAACGAACGTTCCGGAACGCTCGTGTTCGTCGGATAATAATTCATCGCGCAGGGCCGAAGCGCATAGTTCATGTAGAACGTGCCGTCGATCTTGACGACGCGCGGATCCTGCACGCTGCCGTACGGGAAGCCCAGCTCGTCGGGTGTCAGTACCGGTTCGTCTTTCACATGGGTGAAGTGCACGCCGTCCTCGCTCTCCAGCAGGCCGAGGTAGTTTTTGCAGGGGGTAAGCGAACCGGCGGTCCGCTCGATCATATAAAATTTGCCCTCATCTATGATGACGGCCGGATTGAACACCGTCGCTTTCCGCCACTCGTATTCGCCGGGAACCACGATCGGGTTGCCGGGATGTCTCGTAATTTTCATGGGATTATTCCTCCTGTGCAGGCGCACTATCTGTAATTTTGATGGTCTTAACTTCATAAGGCCGGAAAGTAAGAACCAGTTGCCCGCCTACTGTTGTCAGCAGGCCGGTCTCATCCTCCAGAAGATTGACCTGGGAGATGTGTTTTGCATCAGCGGTCGAACCGCAGTCTGGTTGTTCAACGGGTCCATGAGCTCGGGGAATGGATCAAACAACTCGATGTCCAGCTGCAGCCTTCCCTCTTGTTCCTCGGGCAGAGGGTTAAACCAGTGGGTCCCCTCCTTCTGATTAATGCCTCATAAATCCCCTACTTTGTTAGGTTTGAAAGAGAAACTCTCCGACAGCAGAAGCCTCGGAGAGTTCTCGATCGATGATAAGGTCCGGTGCTTAGTTGGCCTTCCAGCGGTCGTAGGCTGCTTGGTAAATCTCAGCCATACGTTCGCCGCCCATCTTTTTGATTGTGCCGATATATTTGTCCCAATTAGCTATAGGCTCGGCACCTGTTACGAACTTTGCTTCCATTTGACGCACATATGTGTTGAGGTCGGAGGTCATGGTCGTAACCTCAGCCTGTTCTTCCGGCGTCAGGAACAGCACCGGGAACGGTATGCGTGCGCCGCGGTCGAGAAGCTTGGTCTTGGTCTCGTTCTCGATCCAGGCGTCCACGTCGCCCATCAGACCTTTGGAAATCTCTGGAAGGTTGATCGTCGGAGCCGGAATACCATAGTTCGGCGTAATTTTGGAGCGATATTCCTCTCGGTCTCCGCCGTCCGGAACAGGCAGGTATTCCTTGACGTAATTTTCTTTGTCCGTGTATTGCCACAGGATGCCTTCCGGTCCTTTGCTGAACATGGTTGCGCCTTCAACCGAGTACGAATAGTCAATCCAGCGCATGGAAGCCTCAGGCGACGGATTCGTATTCGAGATGGCGAACGCACCGGTGTTGATGCCTTTGTTCTTGGCAATGGCCGGCTTATCCACGGATTCGCTCACCACCGGGCTGAACATCGGGTCGGACGTATTCGGCTCTTCGCCCATCATCTGGAAGGCGGTCCAGGCCGAGAACAAGCCCACCTGGTTGTTGCGCGCCTTGGCTTCGCGCTGCTCTGCCGTTTGCGAGAAGCTCTCGTGATCCAGCAGGTCTTCGTTCCACAGGCGGTTAAGATACGTCAGATATTCCTTGTATCCCTCTTCCATCGGGGTATAGTGAACTTTATCGCTGTCGTCGACATAAATTTCTTCTTCATAGATGCCGAAGGCGCCGAGCAGCCAGGTGCGGATATCGCGCAGGCTGTTGCCCGGAGAAGCGGAGGACAACGGAATTTCGTCGGCCTTGCCATTCTTGTTCGGGTCTTCTTCCTTGACCCGCTTCAGGTACGTATACAGCTCTTCGGTCGTTTCCGGCAGCTTGTCCATGCCAAGCGCTTCCAGGAAATCGCCATTGTACCACAGCGGATTGCGATACCAGGGCTGGTTGAATTCAATGACCGGCAGCGCATAGATGTGGCCGTCTGGCGCGGTGATCGATTTGCGGATATCCGGGTTCTCGTCGAGAAGCTTTTTGATATTAGGCGCGTAACCCTCGATCAGGTCCTCAAGCGGAACGAGAATGCCCTGTCCGCCGTAATTCACTTGCTCCGCCGGCGTCAATCCCGCAGCATAGAAAATATCGGGATAAGTACCGCTGACGAGCACAAGGCTTTTTTTCGTCTCAAAGGCGTCCTTAGGCGCATTTTGGAATTCCATGTGAATGCCCGTCAGCTTTTCCATTTCTTCAAACAGCGGCATCTTGTCCCAATTCTGGATGCCGACATCAGGTCCCATCATAGTGAGCGTCATCGGCTCTTTGACCACCGGGAAGCCTTCCTTACTCACCTTGTCCGCGGTCTCGTTTGGTTTGTTGCCGGACCCTTTCTCTTCCGCCGAGCCGCAGCCGGACAATATACCGGCAAGCATTACACCCGCTAGCATCAGACCCAACCCTTTTTTTACTGTTTTCATTAAGTACTCCTCCTTTTGATAAAATGCTATTGGTTCTTATAATAAACGAAGACGACGGGATTTCCCTAAAATCGAACGCTCATAGGAGGTAAGAATGACATATGTTTGGGGAAGGACCCGACCTTCGGTTATTAATGCACGAAATTACCTTCGTACCGCATGACGACTGGCATTCCGCCAATTGCCGGTCTGCCGGCGCACGCGGTGGTTCCGGACAGCCGTTCGTTTGACGGCGGCTTTAGGCGGCTAAGCCGGCAGGAAAGCCGGCCCGCCCCTTAGCCCTTCACCGAGCCGATCATCACGCCTTGCACGAAGTAGCGTTGCAGGAACGGATAAACGGCGATTATCGGCAGCGTAGAGACGATGATGACGGCGTATTTCACCAACGAGGCGACCTCCGCCTTGGAAGCTGCCAGCTGCGCCATCTCGCCGCTTAGCGCCGCTCCGTTCGTCTCCGCGCCCATCTGCTGGAGCACGAGAATTTGCCGGAGCACCATCTGCAGCGGGAACTTGGTATCGTTATTAAGATAAATTAGGGCAGAGAAATAGCTGTTCCAGTGCCCAACGCCATAGAACAGCGCCATGACGGCGATGATCGGCGCCGACAGCGGCAGCACGATCCGAATAAACAACCTCATATTGGTACAGCCGTCGATATGCGCCGCCTCCTGCAGCTCCTTGGGAATCGTAGACTGGAAGAACGTCCGGGCTACGATGATGTTCCACACGGATGCGGAGACCGGCAGGATCAGCGCCCACATCGAGTTGATCATACCGAGATCCTTCACAACCAGGTACATCGGCACCAGACCGCCGCTGAAAAACATTGTAATCAGGATCAAAATCATAAAGAACTGCCGGCCAAAGAAGTCGCTGCGGCTTAACGCATACGCAGCCGGCAGTGTTACCGCCAAGTTAATCAAAGTTCCGATGATTGTGTAGATAATCGTGTTGCGGTAGCCCATCCATATCTTGGCGTTCTCGAACACGAGCCTGAAGCCTTCCAGCGTGAAGCCTTTGGGCAGCAGCCACATCTCACCGGAGTTTACATACTTGGGTGTACTGATCGATGCGCTTAGCATGTAGATCAGCGGGTAGAGCACGACGATGAGCGCCGCTGTCAAGAAGAGATAGACCAGGACAAGAAAGATCTTGTCCCCTTTGGATTCTTTAAAAGCCGATATCATCGATGTGACCTCCTATTACCACAAACTGTTGTCGCTAGTCTTTTTGGCGATTCGGTTGACCGTTATAAGCAGGATTGCATTAACCACGGAGTTGAATAAGCCTACTGCCGTAGAGAAGCTGAGCTGATTGTTCAGCAAGCCTGACCTGTACACAAAGGTCGATATCACATCGGAGGATTCGATGTTCAGCGAGTTTTGCAGCAGCAAGATTTTCTCGTAGCCGACACCGAGGATATTGCCCACGTTCAGGATCAGCAGGATCGAGATTGTCGGAATAATCGTCGGGATATTGATATGAATGACCCGCTTGAGACGGCTCGCGCCGTCGACGATGGCCGCTTCATGCAGCTGCGGATCGACGCTCGACAAGGCGGCCAGATAGATAATCGTGCCCCATCCCGCGCTTTGCCACACGCCCGAGAGGACGTAGACCGTCTTAAACCAACGCGGATCCTCCAGAAACGACGCCGGCTCTAAGCCGATCCACTCGATCATACGAATCAGGATCCCCGAGGAAGGACTCAGGAACGTGATGATCATCCCCGCCATGACGACGATGGAAATAAAATGCGGAGCATAAGTAACCGTTTGCACGCTTTTCTTAAAAATACCGTTCTTGATCTCGTTGAACGCCAGCGCCAGAATAATCGGCAGCGGGAAGCCAACCGCCAACTCATACAAACTGAGGCTGAACGTATTCCACAACAGATCCCAGAAATAATAAGAATTGAAAAACCGTTCAAAGTGGTCGAACCCGACCCAATCACTTCCGGTTATGCCCTTGGTTGGAAGGAAGTTTTTGAAGGCGATCTGAACCCCGTACATCGGTACGTAATGAAAAATAATGAAATACAATAAACACGGTGCGATAAATAGGTAGAGCTCCCAATTGTGCATTATTCTTCTTCGCCAGGAGGTCTTCTTGATTCCCGGCTTTGTCTGGAGCGCCAGTTCTTGACTTACTTTCAAATCGTACCTTCTCCTTTCCCTTGGCTCAGCCTCTGTACCGCCCTCGCATGACGGCGGCTGATTTTCCATAAAGCAAACGCATTCATATCCGTCTTGCCCAGCTCATACGTCAAATTGTAGGAGACGCAGCGGGCCTTGGTAAATATGTCGAATGTGCATTGTCATGCCAAAAAGCCTGTCATACCAGGCATGACAAGGCTTTCAACATTTGGAGCGCGATCCCCGAATTGTCATTGTCAGGAGCAAAATGTGTTGTATTTTACCCTCCATTCCACCTTCAAATGATACATATTGTGCTTTGCTGCGGGGTGTGACATTCTTTCTTGAGACCGATTACATCTCTACAGGAGGTTGTCCACCCCATGATTGTACCTGCATCCATAACCCGTTTCCTTGACCAGGCCGACGATCAGCTGGCCCACCGGCCCAAGCTGCAGCGGCTGTTCCGCAACTGCTATCCTAACACGCTTGAGACGACAACCAAGCTGCTCGACGACGGTACAACCTTCGTCTTCACCGGCGATATCCCGGCGATGTGGCTGCGCGACTCCACCGAGCAAGTACGGCACTATCTGCCGCTCGCCAGAGAAGACGAAGAGCTCCAGCGCATCCTGAGCGGACTGATCGCCCGGCAGATGTTCTATCTGACCATCGACCCGTATTGCAATGCCTTCAATGAAACGGCCAGCGATGCGCACTACCGTGCTAGCGACGACTGCGATCTGAACCCTTGGATGTGGGAGCGCAAGTATGAGCTCGACTCGCTCTGTTTCCCGGTACAGCTGCTGTACTCCTATTGGCAAGAGACTGGGCGCACCGATGTGTTCACCGACACCTGCTACCGGGCGCTCACGTCCGCCGTTAATTTAATGATCACCGAGCAGCGGCATATGGAACGGTCACCGTACCATTTTATCCGCGAAACCCATCAGGAGACCGAGACGCTGCAAAACGACGGCCGCGGCCTTCCCGTGAACTATACCGGCATGACCTGGTCCGGCTTCCGCCCGAGCGATGATGCTTGTCTGTTTGGCTACAACATCCCGAACAATATGTTCGCCGTGGTGGTGCTCGGGCATATCCGCCAGATCGCCAGCGAGATCTTCAAGGACGAACGGTTGGCCGAGCGGGCCGAGAAGCTGCGCAAGGAGATCGACTTCGGTATCCGCGCCTACGGCATTGTGAATCATCCTAAGTATGGCCCCATCTACGCGTACGAGACGGACGGCTTTGGCAACTACTGCCTGATGGACGACGCCGGCACGCCGGGACTCATCTCGATCCCGTATATCGGCTACACCGGCACCGACGATCCGGTCTACCGGAACACGCGGCGGTTTGCATTGAGCTTTGACAATCCGTTCTACTTTGAGGGCAAGCATGCGCGCGGCATCGGCAGCCCGCACACTCCGGGAGGCTATGTGTGGCATATGGCCCTCTCCATGCAGGCGCTCACCTCCGACGACGACGACGAGATCCGCGAGCTGATCGACATGCTGGTGAACACCGACGCCGATACCGGCTACATGCACGAGGGCTTCCACCCCGACGACCCTGCGGACTTCTCTCGTCCATGGTTCGCCTGGTCCAACAGCCTGTTCGCTACCCTCATCGTCAAGGCGATGGAGCGCGGTTTGGTGTAGCAAATAGTCTGACGCACTCCCGGTTAGCCAACGTTTGAACAACTAGCCCGGTGGTTAACCATCATGTATACGCAACCGAAGCAGGCAGGCCAACCGGCCTGCCTGCTTCTTGTAGTGATCTTATCAACAATGAAATTTAGAAGGCTACCTCAAAAGCATCACAGCGATAAATTGATTTTAAAAACTTCCCCCTGCATTGCCGCCAAATACGATTAACCCACCTTCTGGCAGTACGACTGAATGGTTCATGCTGTTCTCATAATGAGATACTAGCTGCTCTCCCGATTCGAATAGCTCAATTTCAAATTCTATATTTGACTTTACCGATAGTGTAATCAGGATTAGCCGATCGTCCGTTGCATTGGATTCAATAGAAACTGACAAAAAAGTATCCCAACAGTATAATTGTTTAATATATCCTATAGTGGAACTGACCTGGAGGACGGCATGCAATTTCAACCAATGTATGATAATGGGGAATTATTTTTACCGAAGATCGAATTAAATATGACATCGAACCAATCGATTGGCATTATAACGGACTTGAAGCGAAAGCAGCTTTTAATGAATCAATTAGTCAATTATTCTGAGTATTATTTATTTCGAGCTGGGCAAGGCGAGTATATGCGTTTAACGGTGGAAGAGCTAATCACTTTTCTAATCAAAGTAACGGAGAGGAATGAGCGTGTCGCTTTGTTAATGGATTATTTTGCTTTAAAAGAAGAACGGAAGGTAAAAATCAAGGATCTAAGCTCATCGAAAAGGATGTATGTGACATTGCTGCGTGTCTTTTTTGCGCATCAGCCTACACTTGTACTGGAGGAACCCTATTTTTACTTGGAAGAACAAGATCGTCGTCATTTTAAACGGATTTTAGATGACCTTTCGAAAGAAAAGCAGATTTTAATTTTAACTTCGAATTTAGAGGATGCCATTATTTCCTGTGATGCCATTTATCGATTGAACGAGTCCGGATTTCATCCTTTGGATATTCGGGACTCAGAAGAGGATAAGCAGGAAGTACAGAAACAAGATGAGGCCAATATAACCTTACAGAAGATCTCTACCAAAAGAAATGACAAAGTGATTTTATTTAATCCGCCTGAAATTGATTTTATAGAAAGTATAGAAGGTTCGATCCTTGTTCATGTGGGTGGGGGAAATTATGACTGTGCTTTGACGCTAACCGAGCTGGAGCAGAGATTGTTGAATTTCGGTTTTTTTAGGTGTCATCGATCCTACATCGTTAATCTGCAAAAAGTAAGAGAGATTATTACATGGACGAAGAATAGCTACAGCTTGCGGTTAAATACAGGTCAAGATGCCGTGGTTCCGTTATCCCGTTCAAAATTGCACGAATTAAAAGCACTTCTTAACATTTAAATGGTACCATTCAGGCGATAATAGCTACATTTCGGCGGGTTTTGATGGCTGGAAGCATGCAATCTTAATATACTTAAGCCATCAACGCTAAGGAAGTGGTGTTAATGGATGTTATCCAAGTAGAACATATTCGAAAGAGATTTGGAAATAAGGATGCATTAGCAGATGTCTCTTTTTCAATTCCAAAAGGAGAAATTTTTGGTTTCCTAGGTCCGAGTGGTTCAGGAAAAACAACATTAATCAAGATTTTAACTGCGCAGTTAAATGCTACAAGTGGACAGGCAAGTGTATTTAACCTACCAGCGGAGTTGATGCATCAGTCTGCACAGAAGATGCGCTTTGGCATTTTGACGGATAACAGTGGTCTATATGAGAGATTATCGATAGAGGAAAATCTAGAGCTGTATCGCCAATTATATGATCTTCCTAGATCTTCGATCGATAAGGTCCTGCAGTTTGTAAACTTAAGCGGAGAGCGCAAAAAGAAAGTCAGTCTCTTATCTAAAGGGATGCGTCAGCGAGTCTTGTTGGCATGCGCGATTATCCATGAGCCAGAATTGTTATTTTTAGATGAACCTACTTCGGCTTTAGATCCGGTAAACTCAGCACATATTTATAAAGGCTTACGCTACTTAAATGAGAAAGGGACAACGATTTTTTTAACTACGCATGATATGGCTGAGGCAGATTTGATATGCAACCGTGTAGCGATTCTGTATCAAGGACAAATCCAAACTATCGGCTCACCCGAAGGAACTTAAACGACAGTACCGGGATAACGTGGTTTGTGTTGACTTAATAAATGGGGAAAACTACGAGCTTCCGTTAGATGAGGGAACTGCTGATCAAATAGCCGATTGGATGAAACGAGGGTTAATTGATACATTAGAAACGAAAGAGCCAAGTCTGGGTGATATTTTTATTAAAATGACAGGAAGTGAGTTACTATGAGTATCTCATTAAAACGTGCCCGGGCGATATTTGTGAAGGATTACAAAGAGTTCACACGCAATTATGCCGTCTCCATTATGTTGATTTTCCCAATTATCCTTGCACTTCTTTTTCGAAGTGTAGACCCGTCTGTGCCTGGAATTTTCGCTGTAGTTCTAAATCTTTCGTTTGTGATACTGTCATGCTTCACACAAGCATGCTTGATTGCGGAAGAAAAGGAGCGCAACACTTTACGATCATTAATGATGACTCCGGCCACGACAATGGATGTTTTGTTCGGTAAAAGTAGTTTAGTCTTTGTAATGTCTGCTGTTGTTCTGGGTATTGTTACGTATATATTAGGCTATGAGCCAACTAGTATATGGGCATTTGTGGCAGTAATCATTCTTTCGATTATTCTATACACAGCAGTGGGGACGATATGTGGTTTATTCTCCAAGACGGTGCTTGAAGCATCATTAACTATACTTCCTGTGATATTCATATTCACTGGGGCGCCATGGGGAACGTTACTAGTAGATGATTTTCCGATATTCAAAGTGTTGGAGTACTTACCAAGCACTCAACTTGTGTATTTTCTAGAAGTACGCAATACAGGCTTTACGATGGGAGATTTATTCCCCCCCCTCCTCATTACTTTGGCATGGACGGTTGTATTAACGATTGTATCTGTTGTTTTGTATCAACGACGGTTAAAGGATGAGTAGGAACGGACTATTCGATGTTCGGCTTGCCGTATGGCGTTACCGTGAATTATATTTTAGCCACTTTAGAATCGCGTATTTCTACTGAGGGGAGATCAAATTCCTATGCATATAGCCGTCAAGTTGATGCAAAAATTCAAAGACCGCGAAACCCAGAATAAGCTGAAAGTCTATCAGGACAAAGCGAAGCTCATCAGGAAACGGAATTTGGAAGCATGGGACGATGGGCAGCTTCAAGCGGAATCCCTCCGGCTGCAAAAAGAAGCAAAATCGGGTACGCCTTTGGATGAGCTGCTTGTCGATGCATATGCGTTAGTCTGCGAGGCAGCGAAGAGAAAGCTCCGATTACAGCCTTACGATGTCCAGATCATGGCTGCCATCGCTCTGCACGAGAGATTTCTGATCGAGCAGCATACCGGTGAAGGAAAAACGCTCTCTGCTGTTATGCCTGCTTATCTAAATGCGTTGACCGGCGAAGGTGTTCATGTGCTGACTTTTAACGATTATTTGGCAAATCGAGATGCGGAGTGGATGGGCCCGATCTATCGTTTCCTCGGGTTAACCGTAAACTCGGTTCAAGCGGGCATGAGCCTATCTGAGAAACAGGAAGCGTACGCCGCAGATATAACCTATGTTACGGCCAAAGAGGCGGGATTCGATTATTTGCGCGACACGATCGCACTGGGCGAAGACGATACCGTGCATCGTCCTTTCCACTACGTCATCGTCGACGAAGCGGATTCTCTGCTTCTCGACGAAGCGCGGGTGCCGCTAGTCATTGCCGGCGAGCCGGGCTCTTCCATTAGCGACGGTATTCGTATCGCAGAAGTGGCTCGGCAGCTCAAGCAAGTTGAGCATTACGACTTCGACGAGTTCCAGCGGAACGTTTATTTAAATGAAGTGGGTTCTTGGAAAGCGGAATCGCTGCTGGGATGCGGCAATTTGTACGAAAGCCATAATAGTCATTTGTTATCGTCATTAAATTGCGCGCTGCATGTGGAATCGTTATTGAAAAAAGACGTCGATTATATCGTCCGGGACGGGAAAATCGAGCTAATCGACGAATATACCGGCCGCGTGGCGGAGAACAGGCATTTGCCAGACGGGCTGCAAGCCGCGCTAGCGGCCAAAGAAGGGCTGCAGTCGACAGCCGGCGGGCAAATTCTCGGGACGATTACCCTTCAGCACTTCCTTAGCCTGTATCCCAAGATTTGCGGAATGACGGCTACCGCGCACGCTTCCGCAATGGAATTCGAAGATATTTATGCGCTGCAGGTCGTGCAAATTCTGCCGAACCGGCCAAACATCCGGATCGACCATCCGCTCCGGATTTATACTCACAAAGAAGCCAAACATAAGGCGCTTGTACAAGAAATCTCGTCCGTCCATGCGACGGGACGTCCGATTCTCGTTGGTACGTCAAGCGTTGAGGAGTCTGATATGCTGGCGGAGGCGCTAGCGGCTGCCGACGTACCTTGCCATGTTCTGAATGCGAAAAACGACGCAAAAGAAGCCGAGATCATCGCCAGAGCGGGAGAAGTCGGCGCCGTGACGGTGTCTACGAATATGGCGGGACGCGGCGTCGACATTCGCCTCGGCGGCGGCAACCCCACGCAAGCAGAAATTGTCGCCAAGCTGGGCGGGTTGTACGTGATTGGTACGCATGTGAACGAAAGCGTGCGGATCGACGACCAACTGCGCGGGCGTTCTGGCCGCCAAGGGGACCCGGGAGCTTCCATATTTTTTGTAAGCTTGGAGGACGAGTTGTTGCTTCGCTTCGGCATTGATAAAGAGTTTCGCAATCTTAGGCAGGATGAGGCTCTCGAAAAGCCGGTACTCCGCAGCAAAATCGCGCATATTCAGCGCGTTACTATGGGCCAAAACTTCCATATCCGCCAGGAACTGAACTGTTATTCGGATATGGTAGAGGATCAGAGGCGAATTCTATACGAGGAGCGGCTCGGAATTTTGAAAGGCGAGAAGCAGATGAGCCCTTCTGAGCAGCGGGTACGGCTTTTTTATATCGACGAGTCCTGGGCCGACCATCTGGCATACGCTTCTTACATTCGCGAAAGCATCCACTTGGAGAGCCTTGCTAGCCGCAATCCGATCGACGAATTTCATATGCAAATCGTCCAAGCATACGAGCAAATTCCGGCTAAAATAAATAGAGAGTCGGCGAATATGCTCGCAAGACTCGGAGGTTCGAATGATCCGGCGGAGTGGGAAAAGTTCGGTCTGAAGAGCCCTACTTCCACTCGGACTTATATTATCAACGATCAATACATCCAGAATAATCGCAGCTCATGGACCCCAGGGACGATAATCGCTTATTATATTCGCAAGATTTTGAGTCCAGTATTCGACCGGGTATTTTCTGCACTAAACAAAGGCTGATTGCGTTGTCCCCACTTGCTGCACGAAATAACGGCTGTGTGAAAAAAAAGCATGTACCAATGGATCCATTGGTACATGCTTTAGGCAAGTGATTGTCCTTTTTTCGCGACGATAGAGACAAATAATTTAATAAAATAGCCTACTAAAAATGCGGACACAACCGTGCCAATACCAATGCCATTAAGACTGTGGAAAGCGAAGAGAGAGATTAGTGTAGCAATAATAACGAGGGTCCAGTCAAATGCCATCTTTACAGTACCAAATTCTTTATTTAACTTTCTGGATATCACCTTAACGAGGCCTTCACCCGGATTGATAATGAAATTAGCTTTAACCTGAAGGAAAATGCCCAACGCTATAACCGCACAGCCCCCCACAAGAGCAAATCCTTTAAGGAAGTAGTTGGATGGAGGTGTGAAATCGAATAAGAACATGCTTAAGTCAATAAAGAGGCCAAATAGAGGCCCGACTAGAATCTGTGTATATTGGAACTTTGGAAATGCACGCCCCAAAATAGCAATTTCAATTAAAATAAATACCATGCTAACGATTAGTGTTAAAACGCCAAAGGACATCGGTGAGATCATACTCATTACATAGGGTATTGTCGAAATCGGTGATGTACCTAAATTTGATTTGGTAACTAAAACAATGCCGATGCTCATCAGCATCATACCAAGTACAAAAAGGAGGCCACGTTGTACAATCTTTTTACTCATATGCTAATCCTTTCTTAATTTATTATTTACATCGTTAAATAATGCAATCTTATTATTTTAACACAAAAATAATACGCTTGTTTAAGAACAAGCGTGTTTCCATGTTTTGTTTCTCAATTTAACAAGTTCCCTCATTGAATATGCACGAAAAAAGCGGATCAGGCTGTTAAGCCCGATCCGCTTGCTTTTCATTGAAAGATTCTCTAGTTGTGTTTGAACTCAAGCGCTTTAAGTAGAACCGTAACCGCTTCCGCTCTTGTCGCTGTGTCCTTCGGAGCAAACCGATTGTTGCTACGGCCTTTAACGATACCACTTTCTACCGCTGCTTCAACTGCTGCTTTAGCCCATACCGGAATGTCGGCATCATCAGCAAATGAGGTTGAAGCCCTTGAATCTTGCACGATGCCAAGCGCATTTGCCAGCATCATAACCATCTCAGCGCGGCTAACTTTAGCATTTGGCCTAAAACTGCCGTCCCCGTATCCTTTGACAATGCCTGCTTGCACCGCTTGTGAAATTGCTTTCCTAGCCCACGAGCCAATGGTTGCTTCGTCGGTAAAGTTCAGGACAGCCCCATCACCTTGAAGGTTCAGCGCATTGGCCAGCATGACTGAGAACTCAGCGCGTGTAACAGTTCCATCAGGTTTGAACGTACCGTCAGCATAGCCGCTTACTATGCCTTTAGATGCAGCCAATTTTATGCTATCCATCGCCCAATGGCTTGCAATGTCGCTGAACACCGTATCTGGATTCATAGACTTCTTGTCTACGGCAAAAACCGCAAATTTGGTGAAGTGATTCACTTCAACTGTAACATGATAGCCGCTTGCAATACCTCCGATTTCCACCCAAACCTTTTTATCCTCGTCATAGAAGAATACAGATGCAGTTTGACCTTCTCCAAGTTTATGCGGGTCGATTACGAAGGTGAGCGTAACCGGAATAGAGAAGTTCTTAGTGAAGTTTTTCAAAATTTCAAAGATTGGGCTAAGAAGAACATCCTTATCTGTAATGAGTTGTGAAGTTTCCTTCACTTTCTCTACCGATAAATTTAATTCCTGTTGGGTTGCGCCTTCAGGTATTGTAATGATCATGGATTCTTCAAAGCTAGTTGTTCCGCCTTTACCGGCGGGTAATTTCACTTGGTTCTCTTTAGGAGGTACGATAATGACTGGAATGCTACCGCCGCTGTTGTTTGCAACTGCTCGGTTAACGATAATAACATACTCTTTTTCTGTGTTATCTTCTGCTACCACCTTCACCGTTACCGTGTTTGCCCCTACCACAAGGCCATTTGCACCGCTCACTTCAACAGTGGCATTCTCGTCCTGTTTCGTGTACGATACCGTCACCGAATCGGTGCTATTCGGCACATTCATGACATAGATCAACTTGTCTGATCTAAATTCGCTCACTGTCGTTCCGTTTACCTTCAGGTCGCTCAGTTTTGAATTGCTACTGCTGCTGTTGTTTGCAACTGCTCGGTTAACGATAATAACGTACTCTTTTTCTGTGTTATCTTCTGCTACCACCTTCACCGTTACCGTGTTTGCCCCAACCACGAGATTGTTTGTATTGCTCACTTCGACCTTGGCTTTTACATCCGATTTCGTGTAGGATACCGCTAACGAAGTCGTGCTATTCGGTACATTCATAATATAGATCAACTTGTTTGCACTGAACCCGCTTACTGTAGTACCGTCTATCTTCAAATCGCTAAGATTTGCATTTGACGACGGTGCACGTTTGATTGTGATAACAAAAACTTTCTTTGTTGACAAGTCTTGTGCAGTCACAGTTACTTTTACGGTGTTGTTTCCAACAACCAAATTGCTTCCGCCACTGATGACAACCGTCGCATTCTCGTCAGCCTTCGTGTAAGTTACCACCGTGGAAGAAGTGGTATTCGGTACATTCACGATATAATCCAACTTATTGCTGTTAAACCCACTAACAGTAGTTCCATCCACTTTCAGGTCAGTTAGCTCTGCATTCGATGATACAGGATTTGTCCGATGTCTAGGATAGTCATTTCCTTCATTAATCTCCCATACTTTAACAAAATCCCATCCAACAAATGTAGATTTCATCTTCATTTCCGCTGTCGTTTTACCCGTTCCATAGACACTAGTAAGCTGATTGGAACTTTGGGTATCCCAATAGGATGAAGTTATGGAATACTTCGGTGAAGGACCGTCCTTAACGCCGCCGATCAACCCGCCAACATCGGTTTGTCCGGACACTTCTCCAACAGAGTAGCTATTGGTAACCTTACCGAAAACATCATTTTGGTTATCCAGATATCCAGTGAGTCCTCCAACGTACTGAACGCCGGTTACCTTTACATCTGTGTAGCTATTAGATATCGGTGATCGTTGACCTCCTCCTACTAACCCTCCGACATATTGATTTCCAGTAACCGACCCTGTTACACTTGAATTTGCAATGGACCCGCTTCCGCCCATATAGGCAACCAATCCGCCGACCCTATTCTTCCCGGTTACGTTTACGTCTTCCAATCTAACATTTTTATAATGAATTCCTGTCGAATAACTGAAAAGTCCCACATAGTCCATAGTAGGTCGATTGATTGTTAAACCGGTTATCTTGTAGCCATTACCGTCGTAAGATCCTCGGAATTGAGCAACACTATCCCCAATCGGTAGCCAGCCCAATCCGTCAGCTGCACTATATCCAGACAAATCTATATTCGCCCCTTGTTTAAAGTGGGCAGACAGATTATCCCGGATCAAGTTAAGATGTATCGCAGATGTTACGATATACGGATCAGTAATCGAACCAGAACCCGACATCGTTTCTTCTGGTGTGGGGATATACGGCCCACGTGTAATGACCAATAAATAAATTTGTTTGGTTCCGTCTTCCGCGGTTACTGTAAACTTAACCGTATTATCGGCTACCTGCAAATTGCTTACCGTGTTGCCTGATAGGGCAAGCTTACCGACGACACCAATATCCAGCATTGCATTCGAACCTTCCTCAACGGCTGCTTCTACCGTCAATTCGGTCGTACCGTGAGATACATCCATCATATAATAATGGACACTTGGGTCAAACCCTTCGAACGTTTTTCCATTGACTTTGAGATCCGCCAAGTTCTTTTTCGAAGATTTTACATCCGCCTCACGGCTCACGGTTATCTCATAAGCTTGTATCGTTGAATCTTGTGCCGTTACCGTTACCTTAACAAGATTCGGCCCGAAAACCAAAGCGCTTCCTCCCGTAACCTCGAGCTTCGTGTTCGAATCCGCTACGAATGTCGCAGATACGGTTACAGAATTGACGTCTTTCAAAACGTTCATTGTATAACCCGTTAATTTATCAGCTGAAAAACCAGCCAGAGGGATGCCATTGATGCTTAGTCCCGACAAATTAACATTCTCCATTGCATCCGGTCGCAGGCTTCTGTGCGTTGGATAACTCACTCCTTCGGATATTGTCCATAAGTTGTCGAAATCCCAACCCACAAACGTGGATTGTTTCTTCATATCCGCGGTCGATTTTCCTACGCCGCCGCTAAAGCTTGTTGGTCTAGCCGATGTAACGAGATCCCAATAAGAAGATACAACTTGTGGAGAGGTAGCACTGCCGCCTCCGAGAATTCCGCCTCCGATCGACACCTTTCCTGCCGAATAACTATTAATAATTCTTTCTTTTGCAGCAGATGAGGATGTTTTCCCGGCTAGTCCTCCTACATTACTATTGTTCCCGGTTACATCTACAATCGCATAGCTGTTCAAAATGGTTGTGTGCTGCAGATCGCCAATTAATCCGCCGACTGATCCAGTCCCTTTTACTACGCCGGTGGCGTAAGTATTTTCAATGACACTAGGCTGTTGATCACTCATAAGACCAATTAATGCGCCTACTTCGGTTTGTCCTGTGACATGGACGTTTTCCAGTCTGATGTTTTTGAAAATGACTTTCCCTTTCGAATAACCGAATAATCCCACATCTTTAGAAATGTCCGGACGGTTGATGAACAAATTGCTGATTACATAGCCGTTGCCATCAAGCGAACCATAGAATGGATTAGCCATTGTCCCGATCGGCATCCAACCTTTGCCGTCTCCAGCATCAAATCTATCTAGATCGATGTCAGCACCAAGCTTATAATGCCATGCATAATCCCCCGGTTGACTCGTCTGACCCAATTTATCGCGAATACTATCGAGATGAGCTGCAGTCTTGATAATAAATGGATCACTCTCTTTTCCTGTTCCAGTCATACCCTCGCCGGAACTTCCCTCGCGATTGACTTTAATCGTATACTTTTTAACTTCAGTATCATTCTGATTAATTGTTACATATACCAAGTTTTCACCTATTACCAAGTTATTTCCACCTGTTACAACAACTTTCGCATCCGAACCTGTAAGAGTTGTTGTAACAACGGCAAACTCTATATCATTGCTTACATTTACTTCGTAATCTAGTTGACCATGATCAAAACCACTTAGAGGCTGACCATTCACTTTCAATACACTGATGTCTGCTGATGCTGGTGATGGTACCTCAGATGTATCCGCAGATTGAATCGTGAATGTATCCAATACAACTCCAGAATCACAGGTTCCTTTTCCCTTTTTCGCCAACAATTCTTCTTCTTGTTTCAATCTTTGTTCGGCGTTCATAAACCCTCCGGATGGACCGCAATAAAATTCGCCTGCAATTTTATCTTCTTCGAAGGTTAATTGTAGTGCTCCCCATTGATAGAATCGCTCAGCTGACCAGTCTGGAGCAGGACATTCCGACCATATGCAACCATCTACGATTGGGGGCCCATTAAGATCTACACCGCCGGTTCCTACCGTAATAAAGACAACCCCATCGGTTACTTCCGGATTAGTCCGTTCATAATTATGGTTGTGGCCATTCAAATGCAGTACATACTTAGGATATTTTTTCGCAAAATTTCTGAACATACTCTGAAGCGTTGAATCACTAGTTCGGGATGAAGTTGCCCAAACTTGCCGATGAGTCAAAGTGACAATAAATGTGATGTTCGGATCCAGCTGCGCCTGTTCATAGATGGGATCGACTTGTTCTACCCAATTTGACCAGGTTTCCGTATTGTAAGGTTCAGGCTGAATGATAAAGCGTGTGTTACCATAATCAAACCAGTTCCAATCACCCTTGCCGTAACTGATCTTTGGTGAAGACGCTTCAGTCCGGGAATTTGGCAGATCGAATCGCCCTTTATAATTCGTTAAATTGTCCCCAGGTCTATCCCATTCATGATTACCCCATAATGGCATAAAGGGTACATGCGTACTCCATAACATAACATCGTTAAAGTGACGTTCAACGACGCGCATGCCGAATGTCATATCGCTCTGTGTATTGGCATAGGTGTAATCTCCCAGTCCAAAGTACACATCTGCGTTGAGGCTGGCAATCAATTCATTGATCGGGCCGACAGATCTTCCATGGTTTAGCGTTGAACCAACGTCTCCTGTCGTGACGAACTTAAATCCAGAATTACCGTTCGGCAGTTTCTTCTCAGGCATATTTCCTGGGATCGGTGCAGTTCTAAATGTGTATTCCTCATCCTCGTTAATATAATAATGATAAGTCGTATCGGGTTTAAGCCCGGTGATTCTCGCCTCTCGCCACGGCCCTTCCGAGGACATCGGCACAATGTCCGGTTCGCCGGCTTGAACGGCCTTTACATCACTTGATGTTTCCCAGTAATGAATTTCATCCGGACCGGCCTTCCAATCAAATGTAACGGAATGCGGTCCCGTAAGCGTAAAGTGTATTTGCTCTGCTTTCCCGGAATCCGGTTCTTCCACCTGCTCCTCTACCGCCAAGTTATATCCAATAAACTCGAAACGATCAATTCCTGAATAATAGCTGGTAGAGTCAGGGTGTTTTTCAGCCTTTGGAACTAATTTGATCGTATGGGTTCCTACTTGATCCCATTGCTTGTAGAACAGACTCGATGGTCCTTCCCAAACTGGAGTGTACAAATCCACTGTTGCTTCTTTAACACCGTCTATGTAGACATCTGTTACGCCACGGTTAAGTCCTTTGGCATAATACCAAGAAATTTCATTTCCAGTAAATGTTAATTCTACTGAACTCTCAATTCCCGGATCTGCGTCAATAAAAGTTTGTGTTTGACCGAAAAACCCCGTATTGGTTCTATCCGTATTCCAATGCCCCGTATAAATGAGATTCGGATGAGTATCGTCTACATTAACTGTTACTAGAGGCGGATCCATGAAACGAACTTCATAAGCGTCCAGAGTGATGATTCTACCGTTCACTCGTACATCTCTTGGAAACTTGTATTTGTTGATCAGCATCGTCTTCTCTACTGTTGCCAATACTTCAATATTCGGATCGGAGGATGTTGCTTTCACGAGCCTTTTGCCTGCAGAGAAATAGTCATGCATCCCTTTGTACACATAGTAGTGTGGGGTAGGTTGTCCGCCGCCGGCATTATCTGTTGATGTAAACAGGTTGTGCTTGACAAAGTCTTCACCTTCTGTGGGATTCCACAGAAGCGCATTTATTTCTCTGCCGCCCGCAGCTTTAATCATATGATAGTAAATCGATGCCATAGCGGCGCCGACATATGGGCTGCTATCTTCGGCATTTTGATGCGAATAGTATTCGGAGAACCAAATCGGCAGGTCCGTCTTCGCCTTAATATCTTCAATAGCCTTTCCGTAAACCCATGCCAGCTCCAAGCCGTCTTCCAAGGTTATTTTATTCGGATTGTTCCAATCCTTGAACCAACGGTCAAGCGCAATAAAATCGGCTCCTACTTTGTGCGTCAGCCAATATTCCATTGCATCCATATCTTTGGCGTTGAACGGTACATGAGTATTGTTGCCTTGGTACCTTAGCGTCTCAGAACCGTCACCGGTAAGAGAAAGATAGAAGCCCCCAACAACCGCATCGGGACGTACTTCTTTTACTGCGGTATATACTTTGTTATACATTTCAGTATATTTGATGTAGTCATAATTCCCTTTGGTACCATCACTATTCACGATATTTCCGTTCCAGTATCCTTTGAACTCATTCCAAATCTGGAAGTGCTTTACATCAGGGTAGTTCTTTGCAATTTCCGCGGCAAGATATGCAAAATCATCTACATGCTCATCTTTCACCCGGTCATCCATATTCCAATCGTTGCCGCTTGTCTTCATCCAGCCTGGCGCGGTACAGAACGTAATCACCAGTTCTCCGCCAAGCTCTCTCATCATGTTTATCCGTTTGTCCAAAGACGAATAATCAATATCTTCGTCTTTGGATTTCCACGGATTCTCTGCTCCCCAGCCCATGATATGAACGTTCTGGAAATTAATAACGGGCTTTAATAAATCTTTGGCGCGCTGTACCGCTTCCGCTTCACCAGCCTCCCAAAATTTATGGGTATGAGTGACACCAAGAGAAAGGTTGCTTGTACCGTCCATGATCGTAGTGTCAACATCAACAATGGGTGTAAGGGAACTGGCCTCTGCAGGAGATGGAGCTAACCCTGCGGAGCAAAGCCCCAATATAAGAGCAGCTGCCAATATCATATTTAGCATTTTGTATTTCGATCTTCTCATTTTCCTTATGGACATTTGATACCCTCCTAGTTTTTGGGAGCGCTTTCAATTCCCTGCTTTTTACTTGCAGCCAATTTCCTTAGACAGGTCTTAATTATGAACTACACTGCATAGCATTTCTCCTTTTTCGATAATATCGCTTTCATTCCGATTCTCTACGCCTTCATTTTAGTATGTTATTTCCACAAATTATATAAGAATAATTCAAGATCGATTATACTTTATTAATCATATTCATTTATAGAAAAACCACTCACTTTCGGTAACTTATACCGTAAAGCAAGTGGTCTACAGCCCGGGCTATTCGACCGATTCGGCGCTTAAATGCTTTGTGGTCGCGTACTCCAAATTCCATTTATCTCCTTGGCGAACATATTTGTTCAGCGCACACATCTTCCCATCGAAGCCATCCGGTGATTCTGGGTGGGCGAGCACCCTCGCCGCCGTCTGCGTGGAAGCGCCGTGCCCGACGATCAGAATCGTACCTCCATATTGCTCAGAGATAACATTCAGTGTACTCTTAATCCGCTCGAAAACGCCAACATTATAATCCGTTTCTGGATATTCCGGTTCGAATAACGGTCGATAGCCCGGATTGACGCTTGAAAACACGGATGAGGCCTCTTCTAATGACATAAGAGTGGGATAAGCAGGAAACCACTCCGGTTTTAGCATCTCTATTAAACCGCTTTCTATGTTAACGGTCCGACCCACAGCTTCTGCAACGAAATGAGCAGTCTGCAACGTGCGAAAAAAAGGGGAAGCAAAAATATGATCGATTGGTTCTGACTTTAAAAATTGTCCCGTTTCCTTCGCCTGTGTGATCCCCCGGATCGAGAGCGGCATGTCGTGCGGCCGCTTAAGGTAATGGTGATAATGCTCATCGTCAATATCCAGCCGGATGCCGTGACGTAAAATGATAATCGTATTAAGCTGAGTGCTCGTCGTCATAATTGTTCTTCCACCTTTACCTATTAATTTGACTCATTCCCGGAAGTGAATTGAATCACTTGGTAGGCGTAAGGTTGAATCTTAAGTTTCCCTGCGTTCAATTGCTCACCAGTCAGCATATCCATAGCCTCGGAAGGTAGTGAAACCCAGCCGCCATTTCCGTCCATATTGATTGCAATCCATACTTCTTCACCAGAACCTCCGCGACGCGGCGCCACCACTGTGCCATATGACGTATCAAACCAATGACGAATTCCCGTTTCTTTAGCGTAGTGCCTAACCAATTCCTGGATCATAAGTGAACCTTCTTCTCCCTGCGGCATCGAGCCTAGCATCACGATTTTCCCATTGCCATGTTGATGTTCTGTCAAGAAAGCCATTCCTGGTGTAACCCCGCCTTCGATTGTACCCATGACTCGGGCACCGTTTGTTTCGAAGACAGAACTCCATAATCCCAATGAAGCCGACAAGCCAAAAGCATGTCCAACGGCATCTGATCCGCTCATCGGATACGTGTAAACGGTCTCCACACCTGCCAGCGTGTCCAATCTGCCAAGTCCAGCCCCTGTATGAACAGTATGCTCTTCTGTTCGTCCTCCCGTTAGCGGTCCAACAATCCAGACCCCCCCCTCTTCCACAAATTGCAAGGCTATGTCAATATATGAATCGGATAGGTAAGGAACAAATGGCGTGATCAGTATTTTATACCCCTTCAACTCATGGCCTTCGTGAATCCAGTCGCGATAAATACCTGTACCTAAGACTTCTTTATACCAATGATAAGCCATAGTGCGATATTCCAAATTCTCCAATGGCTCGGTCAAGAAAAACACTCTCGCCCGATCAGAATAGGTCATAGCCACTTCAGCTTGACATATCGTAGTAGAAAGTAAAATTGGCTCTAGCCGCTTTCTCGCTTCACTAACAGCCAGTACATTTTTATATCCAACAGTAGGCTTACCCCACGCGCTCAGAACTGCCCCGTGCGGCAGCTCGCAGCCAGAGCGTTGTTGGCGCCATAGCCAATGATTAAACCCCTCAGCCCCGAATGCGTATGCGGCGACCGCTTCCGCTTCCAAATAACCGTTGCGGTGGGTTTTTTGATATCCAGATAGATTTCCGTTGTGTGAGGTGCTCGTCTCCATGACCCAAAATGGGCGGCCTTTCTTGATATTTCGAAATAAATCATATTGGTGAAGCATGAGTTCATAATTATCACAATCTGGATAATCGTCGAACGATGCAAAATCCAAATTTTTAAATAATAGTTCGTTATCCAATGCAAACCAGATATTGGAGTTATGCGTTATCGGCGCATCCGAATATTGTCGAATAATATTAATCTGCTCGTTTTGGAACTCGGCAATTTTCTCCTGTGTGAATCTTTGGTACATTGTGGTTAATGAAGCATTATGATGAAACGGCGCTTTGAATGGCTGTGGCACTTGATCGAAGAGCTGGTATTTTTCGCTCCATATCTCAGTTCCCCAAGCTTCATTAAGATTATCTATAATACCGTACCGATCTAATAACCATTCATGCCATTGCGCTTTGCAGCTCTCGCACATGCACTCGCTCACGTGACACTTAAATTCATTGTCTGTTTGCCAGCCAATCACCCCAGGCAAACGCCCGATCGCTTCTGCTATAGCCTTGACGATTTTACTAGAGCGCTCGCGGAAATATTTATTGTTCGTACACATATGCTGCCTGGCTCCATGCACCATCGTTGCACCGCTGCCATCCACATGCATGCGTTCCGGATGCCCGTGCGACAGCCATATCGGAGGTGTTGGAGTCGGCGTGCAGAATATCGTTTCGATTCCTTCGTTATAAAATCGTTCAATCATACGTACAAAAAAAGACAAATCGATCTCGTTTTCTTTCGGTTCCATCTTAGCCCATGCAAATTCGCCGATACGAATTACATTTATTCCCGCTTCTTTCATATAACGAATATCCTCAATTATCGCCTTCTCGGGCCACAGCTCGGGATAATATGCCGCACCGTAGTATAATTTTTTCATATTCTTCCCCCCGTATCATTTAAAGGCGGACGCTTGCCCGCATGCTGTACTTCTGTCTTGTTAAATAGAATTAGAGTATTGAATCTTGAACAAGCTGCTAATTTCAAAATCCGGAAATGCAAGCGTTCCGCTGTAATCTTGTGAATATTCCAAGCCATCATGCCAAGGTGATATAAACTGGACATGGCCGGTTTGTTTGCTCCATTCGGACAGGTTGATATTCAACCCCTCCAACTTCTGCGGTTTAATACCCTGAATGAATAATCGTTGCCAATCGTCTCCACGACTTCTTGCAAGGCCGATAAGATGATTTTTTCCGGAAAGCCCCAAAAGCCAAACCTGATCATTCGTAAGTTCGAAAGGAACGAAATTCTCAGATGGAAGATCGATTCCATCCATTAATTTGTGCAGCGGACGGAATAAATGCCATAAATTATTCTTATCCACATATTCATCCCAATGCCATATTTGTCCTGGGCCTGCAGCTCCTGCGAACAGGGCGGGATAAACAGTGTCGTGAAAAATAACGCCTTGATGATCTGCACGATACCACCGAAATGGGCCTGTGTGGCAATCGTTGACTGCACCCGTCTCCGCCAGCAATACTGGCCTATCTTTGCGTTTAGTCTGCTGTACAGCATCAACTCCAAGACGGAATGCTTGATGGCAAATATCCAACTCTGCGCCTTGGTCCAAATATCGATGCACTTGCTGGAATGCCAACTGATCCATATGGAAATCATCATAGACAGGCTTCCATTCTGCCTTATCAAAGCTGCCTAGCGAATTAACAACAAGTTGGTTCGGCACCAATGGCTGTAATTTAGACGCGGTTGTTTTTGTCCAATCTCGCAAGATAGACCAGCTGGAAGTGCTGCAAGCGTTGATTTCATTCCATAGCTCCCAAGCCATAACGACCGGGTCATCCCCGTACCTCGCAACATACGCTTCAACCTTGCGCCACCATAGACTTTGCCATTCCTCGTTGGTGAACCAATCATCCATATCTTTAGGATGTTTGCCGTTTAACGGATGCTCTAAAACCCGATTAGACCATTCGGAGCGGAACGGATCCAATGTACGAAAATGCTCCAAACAAAATTTCAAGCGGATGCCGTAAACTCTTGCAAGCTCCACAACTTGGTCGAGGCGAGCTAATTTCACCAAATCCAGGTCGCCGGCTATGCCTGTTTCGGGTTCAAAATAAGAGCTGGAAAGCCATAAGCGAACGAAATTCCCTCCATTTTCGCTAAATTCGTGAAACCAACGATTATAGTCAAGCAAGCCTAGCGTCCCAAATTGATCAGAGATTTGAAATTCTTTGCCCTCCGATAAAGGATAGCTTGAAGCTGAGCAAAGATTAATCCCGAATACGCAAATGGCTTCTCCGTTGCTGCATTCAAAATAACGCCCATCCCGTTCACTGATGACAACAAACCCAGGATGATTAGAAGTCTCGCATTCGAGTTCCCCTTTCTCAACAACCTCCTGATTGCTATTAAACGCCTTCCATCCGTAGGTCCCAAGTTCTGTTGGCGTGAAACGAACAGCAATAACGATATCGCCATCAGACACGATCCTCTCATATCCATGATCATCGTATACGAGATTGGCAGGCTGATGAAGAAAAGCGCTGCGTACCGTCCTATGCCCAGAAGGTGCGCTAAAAACAACCGATTCGACACCCAAATCCAGCACAAAAAACTTCGTCCACCGATCGTATCGCTTTATAGCATTAGTTATGGTCACATCTTCCCCTCCCATCAATCGAATAAAATTTTAATCCGTCCTGTAAAACCAAATGGAAACACTGTGTTCGGGGATTTCTTTAGAGATCAGATCCCCACATTGCAGCGTTCTGCTGCTCTCTACCCGATTAAGAGGAATCAACTGGCCTGGAACGTTGAATGAAAACTGCGCCTCAGCCATGTCCCCTTCGTTGATCAGGATCAATATTTTTCCTTGCGGATGACCTAATACCCTTAAACGAAGCTGACTACTGCTGTTTATTAACTTAACCTCCTCAAACAGATGTCGGCCGACAAGATTACGTAAAAATGATAAAAGATTAGACTGAGGTTTCGCAAAATAATGTTGAAAGAAACTAGTTCCGATTCGAATCATTTTCCCTTCGCCGATTCGACGTTCCGTTATAGCAGGACGGCCATCGAAAAACGTTCCCAACACGGTTGCCGATTCGTCTGCCTGAAGAGGCAATCGATAATACCAACCTTCCAGGGTGTCATTTTGTTCCAGCGTTATTCGCAGCTTTTCTCGATCTATCTCAATATCTTGAACGATAGAGCCGAATAATTCACCAGATTGCCTCCATACCGTCCGGTTCATATTTCCATTCTCACCCTTCATCGCCGTTAGACCATCTGCGATGACTGTTCCGCCATGACGCGCAAATTTTTCAACCTCGACAAGCATGGACTCGGTTAACACAATCGAGTTCGGCAGGATTAGAATTTGGGCACCTGCAGGGATTCCCTCTTGCTCCAACCGACGATCATTTATGAACTCTGCCGTTATGGATAGATCGGAAAACATCAAATAACTTCCTGCCATAGCGTCCGCGTACATATTTTTGTTTCTCGGATTCAACAGATCATGTCCATCTCCTTCTAACTGACCGAGCGCCCAAGATGGTTCCGAATATAAGATCACTACTTTCCCGCACTCGGGATGAGCGAGTGAGAACAATTTCTCATTCTTTCTTAGAGTCTCGGCCACTTCTTTGACTGCTGCCAGACGAGGTGAAGGCTGTTCCAACTGATTAAGCAATGACCATTCTCCAGCCTCGTACCCGCTGTTTCGTGAATTGAAGCACCAGAATACAACCGCTTTTGCCCCGCTGCCAATGCTTTCCCACATCCAGCTCTGGAGAGTTTCTTTAGACGGTGTATACGTTTGCCCCGCCGAAAAGATGGACGCTCCCCCCTGTAGTTCCGTTACCCAGAATTTTCGCTCTGGGTGCTGAGTAGCACTCTTCATCAGGTCTGCGAAGAAACCGACCGATTGTGTCCAGCGACTTAATGGGAATCGTAAAGAGTGCCAAACGGGATGCGCTGAGCAGCCCAAGAAATCGACGATTTTGCTCTCTTCCCATATGGATTGCCCCATGGATTGCATATCCCCTTGCAAGTTATGCGGGTTTACTTGAACGGGGTGTATGGAATCGTATTTCCGAATCTCATCACGAATGAATATCAAATTTTGATTCAGATTATGAACGGAGAAACGCATCCATTCCAACTGCTCAGCGTATGACTTGAAAGGCAGGTCGTTAACGACGCCACTCGATTGCGTCTCTTCCGCCAATTCATCAAATGAACGATACTGTTGATAAGTCATTAAATTGTAGGTTTCGATTTTTTTATATTTCTTGCGCACATAATCCGCATACGCCCGCATCGCATGTTGGCCCATTGAAATACTTCGGGAAGCTTCATTCCATAAAATCCAGGAATCCAGATTTTTATAATCTTTGTATTTCGTCACTATTCGTTCAATGTAAATTTTCATTCGTTTTTGGTATGCAGGATCGTCCAGATCGGCAACGGACTGCGGCCCTTGCGTAAGACGCATCCACCCCGGTGGACTAACAGACATGAGTGTCGGAACAACCGAAAGACCTAATGACAAAGCTTCATCGAAACAAGCGTCATAATTGTCAAATTGCCATTCCCCTTCTGTCGGTTCCAGCTGCTCCCAGACCATAAATAAACGAATGATGTCCAGTCCGTTTTCTTTCATGCTCCTAACCATTTGTCTTACGTAATTAGGCGTATCATCTTTATTAATATATAACTGACTGCCAAGCAGAACTGGTTCTTTCATATCCCTAAACCCTCCTACGCTTCACGTCTTGACTTTTTAACTTATAAAAAAAAGGACGGAAATCGGAATATACCGACCTCCGTCCTTTGGATGAGTATGAAGTGATTAAGAATTATTTCCCGCCAACAGATTTGTACCAATCATTCACTTCACTAGTCAATTGCACCCCGCCAAGGTCACTCCATTTTTTAACAAAACTATCGAAATTATCTATCGGTGCTTTTCCGTAGATTATTTCCGAAAAGGTTTCTCCTTCTATTTTTTTCAAGGCTTCTCCTTTTTCTAGTAGTGTTTTGGTTGCTGCTCCAGTATACAAATTATGAAGTCCTCTGTCTTTTTGCGCTTCCGCCATTAAGTCGGTTTCATATCTGATTCTGGCGGCCTCGTCGGTTTTAATATTTTCCGCCGTCACTTGATCCCGCGGGGAATCGATCGGTTCATTGTTTGCAATTTTTTTCATCAGATTCAATTCGTGATAAGGATCAAGCGGTGCCTGCATCAAGAAATATTTTTCCGGATAAACTTGACCGCCCGGTACATCGTCTCCGTTATAGCTAGGTTTTCCATCAATCATTGTATAATCGTAATCTTCATGCCAACCATACATGAACTCTCCGTCTTTCGCGATTGCTCCCGCAGCCAGCGTATTCAGATACAAAATCAAGGCATCGATATGCTTAAAATCTTTGCTGATCATAAGCGCTCCATCCGGAATTGGAGAACCGTGTAGGCCTGATTTCCCTGATGGTCCAGATGGTACCGGATAAGCTTTATACTTCGCGTCCGGATTATTCTGCTGAAGCACATCGCGCATCGGCCAACCCGCCATCCACATCGGTCCGAAAATAAACCCTGAGCTTCCATTTGTAAACAGTTCAGAAGCTTTGCTTTCGTCGGACAAACCAGCATCCGGTGAAATATAGCCTTTATTGTACCATTCGTTCATTTTGGCCAACGCTTCCTTGGCTTCTGGTCGAATAGAGCCGTATTGCAATTCGCTAGCACCGTTCCACTTGTTCCAATACCCGGGAATGACGCCATAACCGCCGAAAATCCAGCTGGCATCAGACATCCAGGTTGCATAGCCGTTTTTAATTCCAACCGCCATGCCGACCGGTTTTTTGACATTTCCTAAATTGGCTTCTATGAAAGCGTCCATCACTACTTCCAGTTCGTCAAAGGTTGTAGGCGCTTGCAAATTCAACTGTTCCAGCCAATCTTGTCGAACCCACATTAATGGATCATTCTGCAAGGAAAAATTGAGAATTGGAATTCCATATTTTTTGCCGTCTCTTGCTGCTCCGTACCAATAGGAAGGATCTTGATTGTAAATGGCTTTCAGTTCTTCCGAAGCGTATTGGTCAAAAGCAGATGTGATGTCCATCAGCTTGTCGGCTTCAATTAAGTCGTTGATGAGATTCTGATCATGCATGCGCATGACATCCGGCAGCCGCTCTCCAGAGGAAAGTGCTAAACGAATTTTGGTGGAACATTGGTCATCCGCTGTGACCCAGTTGTATTTAATATCAATTCCTAGCCGATCTTTCGCCCATTTGGTATGTACGTTGTTTTCAAGCGTTTCTCCGTTCTTAAACACATACGCTGAGTTGGTACACCCCGACGTTGTAATGGTTACCGGCGGATCAAATTTCCCTTTCGAAAAATTATCCTCGGTAACGGCCTCTGGTGCCTTACTTGCTTCCGGACTTGAATTTTGCCCTGCGTTGTTACTGTTCGTCTCCTTGCTGCATGCAGTAAATACAGAAAACGAAAGGATTAAGATAAGTAAAACCATTAAGCTCTTCTTGGGTCTATCCAACATTTTGTTTCACAACCCCTTTAATTTATTGTTAATTACACCATAATTTTATATCTGCAATATTGTGCTTAGATATAGAAAACTTTCAATATCCATTCCACTTTATTAACCAAACCCTATTCTTTTACCGCTCCTATTACGATTCCTTTCACAAAATAGCGTTGAAGAAAAGGGTAAACTGCGAGAATTGGCAGTGAGCCAATAAAAATCTGAGCCGCTTTTACCGTCTGCTGAGAGAAGTTTTCAAGAATTCGCGGATCCATATTATTTTGAAGTTTGGTCGGATCTGGCATCACAATCAGCGTCTGAAGCAAGGTGCTCAACGGCCATTTGGCCTTATCCGACAAGAAAATCAAGCCGTCGAACCAGGAATTCCAGTGCCCCACAGCTACAAACAAAGACAGTGTAGCTATAGCGGGCATTGATAAAGGAACATAAATAGAAATTAGTGTCCTGAAATGTCCCGCACCATCGACTAAACTTGCTTCCTCCAATTCTCTCGGCAGTGCGCGCAAAAAATTGATTAACAATATAATATTCCAAGTTCCAGCTAATCCGGGCAGTATCAATACCCATATCGAATTAATCAGCCCAAGCTTTTGAACAAGAATATAGAAAGGTATCAATCCTCCGCTGAACAGCATCGGAAACACGAAGTACCATGTCATCCAAACTCTGCCTTTCATCTCTCTTGCTCCAATCTTCGACAATGGATATGCGGTTAACAAGGTGACCATCATCCCAAGCGTTACACCCAAGCCAACTCTTACGCTGGAATTCCAAATAGAAAGTAAAAAGTGGTTATCGCCAAGCGTTTTTTGATAAGCATCCCATGTGAAATGAACAGGCCATAGAGACACTAGATTTGCGCTGGCTGCTGCTCCCGAACTAAACGAAACTGCTAGGATATGAATGAGTGGAAAAATGCATAGAAGCGAGATAAATATTAAAAAGATACTATTAATGAAGTAAAAAATACGATATTTGGGATTCTTGTAATACACGGTTACTCACCTCTTTTTCAATAGTCATTATTAAAAAATTCGATAATTCGCAAATTTACCTGAAGACCAATAAGCTAATGCAATTAATATAAAGCCAATTACAGATTTGAACATGCCGACTGCTGTCGCAAAACTGAATCCACCGCTAATGATCCCCGTCCGGTACACAAAAGTATCGATAATGTCTCCCTTAGAATAAACAAGCGGATTATATAGATTGAAGATTTGATCAAAGCCGGCATTCAAAATATTTCCCAACGATAATGTGCCGACTACGACAATAATAGGCGCGATAGCAGGCAATGTAATATTCAGGGTTTGCTTCCAGCGACCGGCACCATCCACTTCTGCAGCCTCATATAAGGAGGGATTAACACCAGCCAATGCGGCAAGAAACACAATGGTTGCAAACCCGAATTCTTTCCAAATATCGCTGATCACGACGATAATTCGAAACCAATCCCCATCCGCCAAAAATAATATTGGTTTCCCGTGATTCAATTTTTCAACCCAAGAGTTGATTAATCCGGAAGACGACAGCAAATCGGTGAGAATCCCCCCTAGTATGACCCAGGAAAGAAAATGAGGTAAATAGACTAGGGTCTGTACTGTTTTCTTAAAAAATAATTGACGCACCTCGTTTAACAATAAAGAAAAAACAATTGGAATAATTAAGCCCGCCGTCAATTTCGCACTGGAAATGATTAGAGTATTCCATATAATTTGTACACTGTCATCGCGTAGAAACATCATCGCAAAGTGATCCCACTGCACCCAATTCGATTTTAACATTCCAAGCCATGGTTTATAATCCTGAAACGCAATAACTAATCCCCCCATGGGGAGGTATGAGAATATAAGGGTTAGGACGATTCCGGGAATTAGCATCACATACAAGGCGATGTTTTTACCCCATTTAAAATGCGTTTTTGGTTGGCGTATGACCTTTTGTTGCTCTATGAGCGGTTGATTTTCCATCCATTTCACTTCCTTCGATTGTTCTTCGCTACTAAAAAAAATGGTTGTGTTGTATCATGTGTGTTTGTATCATGTTTAAATAGTACATGATTTTATAGTAGGTCTATAGAACAAAATCTAAAGATACATTGCACTTTATTAACAATTATTTTAGAAAATTATAGGGGGGGAAGGATGTTGTGAAAATTAAATTAAGTTTTTTTTCTAAGATAAATTTACTGATTATTTCTCTCATTGTACCTATCATAGGTTTAACTGCTTATTTAACGAATACTGGTAATTCAGTGTTAAAAAGTGAGATACAGTTAAATAATCTTAGCTACTTATCTTTAATAAACAGTGAAATTGACGCTAATATAAATCAATTGTCTACTTTTGCCGTCACATTAATCAGCGACTCCGCTGTCCGTGAATTCGCTCGGCCGTTTGTTAACCCATATGACCGAGTGAAAACATATTTAAATCTTGAGGAGAAAATAAAGCTGAACAATGCTTCAGCCGCTTGGAAACATCACATTACCATTTACGCTCCTCAAAAACAGGAAGCATTTTTCATGGATGGTTTGATTAGCTATGACGAAGTTAACCTGCAAAATCCATTATCTTTACGCTGGACGTACATAGACACGGATAATGAAAAAGATGGCCATTTTATACTTGATATCGTGGGAAAGAAATTTGATAACCCAAATCGCACAGATCATGAATTAATCATTGAATTGGTCCTGCCTACAGATGATATTAAGGCCATACTTAATAAGATTAAGACCGACGGACGAGGAGATCCATTCTTCTTCTCGCATGAAAACAAGGCATTACTGTTAAACTCTACAGCCAATCAATCACTTACCGAAGATTTATTGAATCAGCTCGATCTTACGAATCTCAAAGTCAATGGCAGTCAAGTTGTTGTTTTAAATCAAAAAAAACATATGGTCATGTATGAATTTTCCAGAACACTTGGATGGTATTTATTCAATTACATTCCCGTAGAGGATATAATGGCTCCGATTACAAAAAGCCTTCAAATCTTTTATGCCACATTAATTGTTCTTGTTATACTGGCATTTCTTGCCTCATTTATTTTTTATAAAAATGTGCAATTACCCATTCGAAGCTTAGTCTCAAGATTGCGAGCGGTCGCAAAAGGAAATTATTCCGTCCGTTTGGATCGAACTTCTAATTACGAATTCCAATTTTTAAATGACCAATTTAATCATATGGCGCAACAAATTGAGGAGCTCATTGAAACAGACTACAAATCACAAATTCGATTGCAAGAAGCTGGCCTTAGGCTGTTGCAGTCGCAAATAGATCCGCATTTTTTATATAACTGCTTATTTTTCATTAAAAACAATGCTAGATTGGGGAATGAAGAAGGAGTCGTGGCCATGTCATTAAATCTGGGGATGTATTATCGATATTCTACTAAACTGAGTAATTCCGAAACTTCAATTAGAGAAGAATTGGAAATGATCGAAAATTACTTAAATATACATAATTTGCGATTAAACCGGATCCGATATGAGATAGAATTCCCCGATGACATGATGAATCTTCAAATACCGCGCCTATTGCTTCAACCTATCGTTGAAAACGCAATCATTCATGGTATAGAGCCTAAAATGAGGGAAGGTCTCATTAAATTGAGGGGAATATCATTGATCGATGAATATCAAATCATTATTGAAGATAACGGCACCGGAATTAGCGATCAACAATTGGACGAATTACTGAAACATATAAACTTCCATAACCCTGGAACGAGTTTCGGTTTATGGAATATCAACCAAAGAATGAAGATTCGCTTCGGCGGTAATAGCCAGCTTTATTGCTCCTCTTCCGCTTTAGGTGGTTTAAAAATCTCGTTAGTTTGGAAAAAACAAACAGGAGAGTGACTATAGTGTATAACCTATTAATCGTTGACGATGAATTCTCGGTAGTCGAAACATTAGCAACTACTCTTCCCTGGACTGATGTAGAAGTTCATACCGTATATCAAGCGACATCAGCTATGCAAGCTCTAGAAATCATAAATACTCACACTGTAGATATTGTGATTACCGACATTAGAATGCCCGAGAAGTCGGGTTTAGAGTTAATTAAAGAAATTTATCAAATGAATACCAAAATAAAGTGTGTCTTGTTAACGGGGTATGCGGAATTTGAATATGCTAAACTAGCCATTACCAATCAGGTAGTCAATTATTTACTAAAGCCAGTAAGTGATGAGGAAGTTTTAAATACAATTAGTGGAATAACGAAACAGTTATCAGAAGAATATAAAAAAATTGTGGAATTACAACGAGTCATGAAAACACTCCAACATCATAAACCAGTTTTACATGCAAATTTCTTGAATGACTTATTGAATGGAAGAAAGTTTTCTAACGAAGATTTGCTTGATAAATTGGCGCTTTTAGAAATTCCATTTGGCTTACATCAAGACTTTACTATGCTTGCTGTTCGGTTAGAACAAGATTTTTCAAGCCATGATAGGAATTTCGCCCTCTTTGAGTTTGCAATAGGTAACATTGCTGAAGAAATTTTTAAAGAAAATTATGATTTGTTTTGGGGAAAAGATTCTCAAGATTATCTTGTCTTCTTGATTAAATATAAATCTCATAAAGAGAATTTATTGAAAGAACGTAATGATTGGGTGGATATAAAAAATAGTTTATTGCATGAGACCGCATTAAAATTACAGACTTCCGTTAAAAAGTACTTAAAGGGTACAATTTCGATGATGGTGAGCAATTGGGGGCTATTTCCGCTTGATATACCTGTTCTGCATCAAGAATGCATTACAACCATTCGAAAACGGATAGGCAAAGATCATGAATTATTTATAACATCAATGGAGCAAGACGCCTCAATTGAATTCCAAACCATTCAAAGCTTTTACGAACCTCCGTCACTGCTACAACTTTTCGACACAGGCCGATGGGAAGCCATCTTCGAAAAGTTATCATTCGTGTTTGAAGAGTTGGTTAATAGATACGGAAACTCGCAAGAGCATATTTTGGAAATTTATTATGGCATTTCTGGAGCGTTTACCTATTACGCCCACAAAAACGGAAAAAGATTAGAGGATATCTTAGGCGAGCATTTCAAGCCTATGGTTTCACCCTCTTTATTTCGATCGGTTTCCATTCTTCAAAATTGGTCGAACAAGGCGTTGAAAATACTAATGGATGACACGATAAAAGATTTCAAACATGGTCGATCATCTGTTATCCAATCCATACAAGAATTTGTAGAAAATCATTTAGAGGAAGATATATCGCTTCAAGTCATTGCGGATCATGTCTATTTACACCCAGTATATCTTTCTAAAACATATAAATCAGAGACTGGCGAAAACTTAAGTGACTATCTCCTTCGGTTAAAAATGGAGAAGGCATCCTACTATTTGAAAAACACGAATGCTAAAATATATGAAGTCTCGACAAAGCTTGGTTACCAAAATCCACCTTATTTTAATAAAGTATTTAAAAAATATTATAACGTTACTCCTCAAGAATATCGGGAGATGGGAACTCAAAGTTAATGACCAGAAAATAGGGAATGGTCAGCGAACGCACACTCAAGCCCTTCATCTTTATTTATATTTTTAGTCAAAAAGAAACGCAGTAAGAATTGGGAATGCAAATAAAGAAGAGGAGTTCACACACAACGTGCGAACTCCTCTTCTCGGTCGTATACAACGTGCGAGCAAACCCATATCCATATAATGTTATCAATTACACGCACCTTAAACGACGTTCCTTACCCTATTTTGTATGCGTTGTTGACTCTAGATTGATTTTTTCTTGCAAACATTCGAATGCGTTGACTTCAACTAATAAAAACCTTAGACAATGAAGTTCGAATCTCATAGTGTCAATATGCTTACATCAAAGTGCGCTCGGTTTAAGGCTATGTGGAAATGGTTTCAAGTAGTGCACGTTGACTCCTATTTGACTTAGATCATATAAAATACATCGCCCAAGGTAACTACCTCAAGTGGCGATGTATTCAAAATTGATATAATGCTATGCTCACTTCATCCCTTATTCCTCTCCCACCGCAACCGGGTTCCCCTCCACCGAACTCCAATCGCTCCAGCTCCCCGCATACAAGCGCACTTTCGTGAAGCCTGATTCCTGTAACGCAATGACGTTCGGCATAGCCGTGACACCGGAGCCGCAATACACGATCAGATCGCCGTTCTTGTCCAGATCATGGAACAAGTGGCTATGCTCTGGCCCGATGCCCGGATAATCGAGCCTCGCGGCGATCGAATACGTCTTTCGCGGCTGACCTTCCTCGTCCAGCAGCACCAAGCAATTGAAGCCGTGAATCATGCCCGGAACGCCTTCCGTTAAGGTCGGGGCTTGATCGGGTTCAACGCCGATCACGCGAACGCTCGGCTCGTCGATGTAATGAGCGAACGCTCCAATCGCATTGCTGCCGCCGCCCGCACAGGCTACCACCTTCGACTCTTCGCTGATGACCGCCTGAAAATGCTTAACTATCGTCGGAAACGGATGCGGGCCAACCGCGGAACTGAGTAAATAAAACGTATTTTTATAATTGCGAACCAAATCGCCCAGCGCTTCGTCTACGGCGTCCTTCAGTCGACCCTGACCCTTATCAACCGGTACGACAGTAGCGCCCGGCGGCGCGTATCTTCGGCTTCCATATAGATGACGCATTCCATAATAAACATAGCGCAGGGCGTTGCCGTAGCGACCCCATGCTGTCCAGCGCCAGTATCAGCGATAATCCGCTTGGCGAGCAGAGTCTGACCAATGGCGTTGTTAATCTTATACGCCCCAGTATGATTCAGATCTTCGCGCTTCAAGTAAATTTTGGGTCCTCCCTATGCTTTGGACAGCCGCTCCGCATACGTCAGCGGACTCTTGCGACCAACATATTCACGTAGGTAATAGCTAAGCTCTTCCTGGAAGTCCGGATCGTCTCTGAACTTGTAAATCGCTTTGTGTATCATACGAAAAAAAACCATCAATTAAGAGTAATAACCCCTTATCCAGTGGATAAATCAACATTACATATCTATTTCAAAAAGTAATCCTGATTTAAACTCAATGGTAAACTTAAACTTATCTTCTATCAGTTATTTTTTCTATTAGCCGTCTCACCAGTTGCTCTTCATATTTCTGAAAGTCGCATGACTGTTCATTCCACTCCCAGCAAGGAGTCTTTACCAATAATTTCGCCCTATTCATGGTACGGTTCATCTTATCATCTATAAAGCGAATAACGGCATCTTTCTGAGGTGCCGTTAAGGATTGCACCTATGCTTGGGCACCTACGTTACAACGTAAAATTGCAACTTGCTTTTAGATCCATTATAGTGATCTATTTTGTCCGGACTTCCGCATCCTTATTAAAAAAATACCAAACAAACCTTTCTTCCCTGACAGACAGATGTCAACAAGGATTGTTTATGATGGGTTCAGATGATTGTTCACCAATCAACTCAGGTATAAGAAGGGAATGGGAGTATATGAAAAACAAATTAACAGCAATCGTTGGAGGACTGCTGCTTGCACTTCTGATGGCGTCTATGGATAACACGATTGTATCAACGGCAATCGGCACGATCGTCGGAGAGATGGGAGGACTCGACAAGTTTGTGTGGGTCACCACAGCGTATATGGTCGCGGAAATGGCCTGCATGCCGATCTTCGGCAAGCTGTCCGATATGTATGGACGCAAACGTTTTTTCATTTTCGGGATTATCGTGTTTATGATTGGTTCGGCGTTATGCAGCATGGCGCAATCCATCGTTGAGCTAAGCCTCTATCGGGCTGTGCAAGGGGTCGGAGCAGGGGCGATGGTGTCCATTACGTTCACGATATTGTTCGATGTAATGCCCCCCAAGGATCGCGGAAAAATGATGGGTGCATTCGGAGCCGTGTTTGGCCTGTCGAGTGTGGTTGGTCCGCTGCTCGGCGGTTACATCACCGATCATCTCAACTGGTCGTGGATCTTCTACATTAATTTGCCGCTGGGATTCATTGCCTTGCTGTTGATTGCCGTGTTCTACAAGGAGTCGGCGACGCACTCACGGCAAAAAATTGATTGGGCGGGTTCGGTTCTGCTCGTAGGAGCTGTCGTCTGCCTTATATTTGGACTTGAGTTGGGCGGCAAAACGTATGCCTGGGATTCCCCGCAAATTATTGGGTTGTTCGCCGGCTTCGCGGTTCTCGCTTTCTTGCTTGTCCTCGTTGAGAAAAAAGCGGCGGAGCCAATCATCTCGTTCAGCTTGTTCCGCAGCAGACTCTACACTACAAGCAATTTGGTCGCCATGCTCAGCGGCGCAGCGTATATGACGGCAGCGATTTTCATACCGATTTACGTGCAGGGCGTGCTTGGCGGTTCCGCCTCCAATTCGGGGCTGACCTTATTGCCGATGATGGTTGGTTCGGTTGTTACCGCGACGCTTGGCGGTATTCTGATGACGAAGCTGCAATACCGGACCATTATGATCGGGACGCTGGTCATGCTTCTGATGGGACTTGCTCTTCTCTCGCAAATTACGGTAGAATCTTCTCGACTTTCGATTACAGGGATTATGATTCTGATCGGTCTGGGGATTGGCGCTTCCTTCTCGGTATTAAGCACTGCGGTGCTTCATTCGTTCCCGGCGGCGCAGCGCGGGGCGGCAAGCGCAACTTTGAATTTCAATCGTTCGCTCGGCATGGCGCTTGGCATTACCATTTTCGGAATTGTCCAAAGCCATGGCCTGCTCTCCAAGCTTACCGAATCGCTTGGCAAAGGCGACATACCGGTTCCGGCCGACTTAAATTTAAGTGATCCCCATTCGCTGCTGAACCCGGCGTTGCGCCAATCTGTCGATCCTCAGCTTCTGGATGCCATTACCGCCGGACTATCCGGCTCCATCGGAGCAACCTTTGCCTGGAGCCTTATTCCCGCCGGTTTGGCGCTGATTGCGGCATTCCTGATGACAAGGGATACGATGGACCCGGCTGCCGAAAGCGATGAATACGCAACCGCACACTAATTCATATATCGGCAGGCTGCATCATGCCGACTTAGGAGAGATGACCATGAAGCTTGAACGGTTAATGACCATAACGATTTTGCTGCTCAATCGAAAGCGGGTGCAAGCGCAGGAATTGGCGGATCAGTTGGAGGTATCTCTGCGCACCATTTATCGCGATCTCGATTCGCTTGGTCAGGCTGGCATTCCCATCGTCTCCTATACCGGCATGGAGGGCGGTTATGAGATTATGGACAGCTTCCGGCTGGATCGGCAACTGCTCTCCTTCGACGAACTGACCGCCCTCTCCACTGCGCTTCGCGGTCTAGAGTCTACAAAAGCTTACGATCGATCGAATATGGATCTCCTCCTCAGCAAGGTTGGCGCGATGGTGGCGCAAGCCGAGCAAGGCCGGGCCGGAGAAGGAGACCGTATTCATATCGACTTTACCCCTTGGAAAAATAGCGAGGAGGATCAAGAACGTTACGATTCGCTTCGCCAGGTCTTAAATGAGCGAAAGCTCATCCGCTTCAAATACACGAGCAGAACGGGCGGCGAACAGGAGCGCGAAGTCGAACCGATGGCGCTTGTGCTCAAGAATTATGCGTGGTATTTGCACGGCTACTGTCGCTTGCGCGACGATTATCGCATATTTAAGCTGACGCGGATTCGGGAATTGATCTTGCATGCCGAAACCTTCATACGTCGTGCGGAATCGCTTGCGCAGTTGAACGACAGATGGAAGACACCTGAGATCCATGAGGCAAATGAGAGGTTTGCAGTTGTCCTTCAGTTCAAAGCGTCGGCTGCCGTATCTGTCATGGACCGTTTCGATGAAAAAGATATTGAACGATTGCCGGACGGTCAGATTCTTGTGCGAACGACCTATTCGAATGAACGTTGGCTGATTCGTACTGTATTTCATTATATGACCGATGTAACCCTGCTTGAGCCTGCCGATATGGCCGCAAAAGTGAAGCAAATGGCTCTGGATATAGCGAAACAGTATGGTGGATTGGATATGGAATAAGTTCAGAGAGGAAGCAGGTGGTCTTTAGGAAGACCACCTGGACGGTTCACCGTATTGTATCGAAGGATAAAGTTCGATTTGACCCTAAGACTCACATTTCTTTATAGACACAAAGCCACTCCAAACAATGGAGTGGCTTTGTTGATGTAGCTTCTCTTTATTTGAAATCGCATTTCACGTTTAATGATGTGACGATTTTTAACAGAGCAAATGATTGCCACGTTAGCGAACATGTCTAAGAAACACCTACATTGCGATCCAATTGAACACGGATCCCTTCACGGTACCATAATGGCACTCCCATATTTTTCGATTCTATCTTAACAATGTAAGTATTTCTTTTACAGAATTATCAACAAATACTCGCTCAGGACGAGATTTCATGAACACAGTAAGTCCTATTACCGATATGACTAGTGTCTGCGCTAAACCCTTCGCGTTAATACCGCTATCAAGCTCACCTGAGCGCAAACCTCGTTCAATCGTTTCTTGGAATATTACCGAGAGATACATCTGATGTTCTCTTGTTAGGATTTCAAATTTCTCATCATGAGGCGCAAGTTCCACCATCGAATTGATGCAAAAGCACCCCCAGTTCGGACTTTTTTCATATTCTTTTGCCACCATATTTTCAAAAAAGGCACGGAATGCCTCTTTAACAGAAGAATTGTTTTGAAGAGTGGTGCGAACATAGGCAGCATGGGAACTCGTATATTTTCGCAAAGCAGCTTCAAATAATCCTTTTTTGTCTCCAAAGGTGGAGTATATGCTTGGACGCTGAATGCCCATTCTTGATGTCAAGTCGCTTAAAGAGGTAGCTTCGAACCCTTTTTCCCAAAATAGTTGCATAGCTGCATCCAATGCCTTTTCCTCATCAAATTCGCGTCGTCGAGCCATAAGCAACCCCCTCTTTTCATATCGAACGGTATATTATAATTATATTAATTGAAGATTATCCTGTCAATAAGATTAAGCTTTTACAGCTCTTAGATCTCACATGATAGCAGAATAAAAAGTGTTCTCGCTCGATTTCAGCTGTCCTCTACAGTAATCTCTTGACAGTTATCTTTTTTTAGAGTTATATTTATCAGGCAACATTTCATACCGATCAGTATTTTATTTTATAAATCTGATAAACATAAATTTAAGGAGGCGTTATCTTTGGGGAAGTTTGTTAAAGAACCGAAAGTCATTACCGCGGATTATACAAGCAAACACGTTGAACCAGCTCAAGAGGCGCTTATAGCATCAGATTCAGCGCCCGCATCTTTAATGTCTCGCAATGTTGCACTCTTATTTGCGATCGCTTGCGGACTGGCAGTCGCCAACATATATTACGCGCAACCCTTGCTGGACGCTATTTCAAACGAGTTCGGTATTACTCATTCATCCGTCGGCATTGTTATTACAATCACTCAAGTTTGTTACGCACTTGGACTGCTATTGCTAGTGCCCCTCGGCGACTTATTAAATCGACGTTGGCTGATCGCTGGACAGATGCTAGTATCCGTGTTGGCTTTGATTGTGGTTGGCATCGCCCCCACCAGCATGGTGTTATTCATAGGCATAGCCGCGGTTGGATTGCTTGCCGTAGTGACACAGACGCTCGTTGCATTCGCGGCAACTTTGGCTGCCCCAGCCGAACGTGGGCGTATCGTGGGTGTTGTGACAAGTGGAATCGTAATTGGTATTCTACTGGCGCGAACTTTCGCTGGCGTATTAACGGATTTAGCCGGTTGGCGTTCTGTCTACCTTGTCTCTGCGATATTAACGCTAATCATGGCATGTGTATTGTTTAGGGTACTGCCGCATTATGAGCACAAAAGAGAATCATTATCCTACCTACAGTTGCTTCGTTCGCTGCTTACATTGTTCGCACAAGAACGAATCCTGCGAATCCGTGCTGCACTAGCCTTGATGATTTTTACCGCTTTCAGTATATTCTGGACTTCCCTAGTGCTGCCTCTCAGCGCTCCGCCGTTTTCTCTTTCACATACTGCGATTGGAGCGTTTGGTCTCGCTGGAGTTGCTGGAGCGTTAGCAGCAGCGCGAGCAGGTCGTCTTGCCGATCGAGGTTTAGGGCAGAGGACCACAGGCGCGGCATTGATTCTATTGCTTATATCATGGTTGCCAATAAGTTACACTCAACATTCACTTCTCGCATTAGTCGTCGGTATTGTCCTTCTTGACCTGGCAGTACAGGCCGTACATGTCACCAACCAAAGCATGATCCTTACTTTGCGCCCTGAGGCACGCAGTAGGCTTACTGCTGGTTACATGATTTTCTATTCCATTGGCAGCGCCATCGGGTCAATCGCATCTACCAGTATTTATGTTTACTCAGGCTGGAACGGAGTGTGCTTGTTAGGTGCAATTGTCAGTGCTTTGGCTCTTCTATTCTGGGTATTGACCCGTCGCCTTAAATAATTAAATTCGGGTGAATACTAAGTTTACTGTTGGTACGCGCATTGAGATGAAGTTATCACTATCGCTAACCGCTAAGCCCAATCACAACGTATTGAAAGGGAAGAGCCCCAGAAATGGGGCTCTTCTTTTACGTGAGATCAGTTAGAATTTACTAACTGAGCATCAATGACAACTTCAAATCTCCGCTTTACCACTATTTGTGATACGGTTCTCCGCGCTGTCTGTAACGGCAAGGGCCATCCTATTGCGGGATGGCCCTTCCAAGACTAAATATTTCGTTTATCATACCCAAAGGGATCTTCGCATGAGTATATTTCATGGAAAAATCCCATATAAGGGATTTCGTTTTCCAACCATTTAATGCGATTTGACAACTCTTCATCGCAATCCGGCTCTTCGCCTTTGTTCCGCATGACCTCGAATGCATCTATAATATTTTCCATGAGGTTTACTTGGATAAACAACGGCAGCTTATCTAGCATCGAATTTTCGATTCCGGTCTCGGATCTGTATCCTTCAAGTACTGTTTTATAATAATCAATCGGTCTGGAATCAATGCCCGAACTTTTTCTTTCGTTAATCCGGAATGACCCTCTTGGCAAATAAATAATTTTGGTACCAATATTCCTCTTCTTTCTCGTCATGATGAATATTGCTGACGACTACCCCAATTCCGGGTTCATACGTATGAAGAATTTTGCCGTCACCCATATAGATGCCGACGTGCCGAACTTTGTTCAATCCCGTTTCGTTCGGGAAATCTTCATCGGAAAAAAACATCAGATCCCCCTTGCGCAAATTGATAAACGGAACTTCGATGCCTTGCAGGGCCTGCTCTCGCGAGTTGTATCCTAGCGCAATGCCATGTTTGTTGTAGAGGAACTGGACGTAAGAGGAGCAATCGAACGTTTTGTCGTTGAACCGCTCTGCTCCGAATACATAGGGGGTTCCCATATATTTCACCCCTTCGGCGATGATCGAGTCGGCGATACTTCTCCACTGTTCGGTACCTTGTTGTTGTTTGATACTCAAGCGTCTCTCTTCCTGTATCGCATACGGCTTGTCCCCGCCTTTTCCTTGCGACCCGGTTCCCTTGTTTGTACAAGCGCCCAATCCCCCGGCGATAAGCATACAGAAAATCAATGTGACCAATATGTTTTTTCCCATATCCTTCCCCCCTTTAAGGTATTATTCATGACTGAGGGACTCTTTATTCAGGCGGGTAAAAAGTAGCTGGAACGATTGGCTTGACACAGGTGAAGTCAGATATGTAGGGGAGTATGACAAGCCGTAGTCGGAGATTGATTTCAGGAGCCGTTTGCTAACACGATTCATGAGCACAGTAGATCGCTTCAAAGGCGGTCGGCTTCGGATATGTGAATAGAAATAGATTCGTTATCCTCACGAACCCCCATGCTTGGAAGGTTCCGATGCCGAAAAGTAGGGGTTCTGATCAGCACGGCGAGAATGCATCGGAGGATATGCCAGCGCCCATGTGCAACGACCTCCCTTGGCTACGCTTGAGAGGACTTGTGGAGAAAGAAGCCCGTGGAGGACGGGCCTGGTGGAACAGTATGGTTTGAGCCAAGGCGAGGCATCCATCTGTGGCTGAACCAAACCGAACGGAACGCCAACAAAAGGCCAAGTGAAGCAAGGTAGTACCCAGAAGGGTGAATGGGCTACAATGCTACTGTTTACAGGGTGTTGAATGGTTGTTTGCAAGCCATCACAATTGAACTATCTTGTTCCGTTAGTTTAGCTTCCCGTAGGCTATTGACGATAAACATGAATTCCGAATGAGAGAGCAATATTTCAAACGTCACCTTGCAATATAATTAACCATGAATTCCAAACAAGGAGATGAAGGCATGAGTAAGTTGAAGGGTAAAATCGCTTTAGTAACCGGTGCAAGCCGGGGGATTGGTCGTGGCATTGCGTTGCGTCTGGCGCAGGAGGGCGCAGTAGTTGCAGTTCACTATGGAAAAAGACAAAATGAAGCAGAGGAAGTTGTTCATCAGATAGAGCGCAACGGAGGTGCCGCATTCGCGATCGGTGCTGACTTAAGTACCCTTAACGGCATTCATGATTTATATGCGACTTTGGATGAAGCCCTTCGGGAACGTACAGGCGATAATCGTTTTGACATTCTTGTGAATAACGCTGGAATCGGACAAATTGTAACTCTTGAAGAGACGACGGAAGAATCTTTCAACGAGGTCATGAACATTAATGTCAAAGCACCGCTTTTTGTTACCCAACAAGCTTTACCGCGTCTGAGAGATGGAGGCCATATTATCAATATCTCTTCGTTTGTAACACGTGTGGCCTCCCCCAGTGTTTTCGCCTACAGCATGTCGAAGGGTGCAGTCGACACGCTTACGCACGTCTTGGCTCAACAGCTTGGGAGCCGTAATATTACGGTGAACGCCATCCAGCCTGGCATCATTAATACAGAGATGAATGCCGGGACGTTGCAAAATCCCAATGGACAGAAATCTGCCGCTGGTCTTTCAACCTTCAAGAGGTGGGGGGAGCCTGAAGATGTTGCAGATATTGCTGCCTTTCTGGCCTCGTCGGACAGCCGTTGGGTCACTGGTCAATTAATTGATGCAAGTGGGGGATCTCATCTGTAAATTAACGGGTTCGAAAACCTGTCTGAAGAGCTAGGCTTTTATGCCTGACGGACACCTTAAACCGAAAAATCGCAGCATCGTAGCAGTCACTTGGGTGCATCTTTGCTCCGGTTGATTGCCACTTGTCATAGTATGGCAGCGAACGGAAGTCGTGACGAAAGCTTGGCGGAGCAAGTTTTGCTACGTTGTTACCAGAAGAAACCATTGCGAATCGAAATACCGGGGACGTCACCAAATGCAATCGAATCGCTCCGTATGAAGATCTTGCACTTGCTCCACACGAAAGGATTCACAGTTCCTGTTCTGGACGGACTGAGAAGGGGGGACAAGCATTCAAGAACAACCTGTCCCGACCGCCCTGTTGTGGCTGGCTCTGGGCTTCCTGCAACCACTTTCCTCGACTTCTTGTTTGCAAGCTGTTGAACGGCAAGCCCAAAGAGGGCTGCAACAGGTCACTTACTCCTAACCTGTCACAGCCCCCAAACCCGCGTGTGACGCGGCCTCTCGATTCTTATTCTTCTCCCGTCGCAATCGGATTCTCCTCGTACGAAATCCAATCGCTCCAGCTCCCCGCATACAAGCGCACTTTCGTGAAGCCTGATTCCTGTAGCGCAATGACGTTTGGCGTGGCCGTAACACCGGAGCCGCAATACACGATCAGATCGCCGTTCTTGTCCAGATCACGGAACCGATCAGATTGAGCGTCGACGTCCTTCCACGCGCCGGATTCCGTTAAACTGTCTTTCCAGAAACGGTTAATCGCGCCCGGAATGTGGCCTGCGATGCGGTCGATCGGCTCGACCTCGCCGCGGTAGCGAGGAGCTTCGCGCGAATCGATAAGCGTTACTCCCTCGCTGCCCAGCAGCTCCCTAACCTCATCCATTTCCACTAGCATATTGTGCTGCACCGTGGCAAGGTACGTCGCAGGCTGGACCACTTCCTTCTCGGTTGCTACCGGCAACCCTTTTTTGGTCCAAGCCGAGAAGCCGTTGTCCAGCACATAGACCTGCTCATGCCCCATATACTTCAGCAGCCACCACAGCCGTGAAGCCATCGCTCCGCCTTGATCGTCATAGGCGACCACAATCGAATCTTCGCTTATGCCAGCCCTGCCGAATGTCACCGTCATTGCAAAAATATCCGGAAGCGGATGGCGTCCGCCATGTTCCTCGACCTCGCCGGACAGATCCTTCTCCAGGTCCATATAAACAGCCCCCGGGATATGCGACTCCTCGTACGCTCTGAGTCCCGCATCGGGATCGTCCAAACGAAAACGGCAATCCGCGATGACTAGTTTCGGCTCACCCATTTTCTCCTTCAGCCATTCCAACGACACGATGTTATTCATTCTGACTCGCCTCTTTCGTTCATTTATGTAATCCAATATGGAACCTTTAGCCTTAGCTTGCTCCGTTAGCCTTCATATCTATAGTATATGGTGTGATTCCAATCTTCAATGGTGCGCTTCAGCCAATTATAAATCAAAGACCGGGAGTCTCTCCATTGAGGAGGCTCCCGGCCTGCTATTCCTTATTCTAGATCACTTAGTTGCAATAGCGACCGTTCTCGTAGTCCCGTACCCTATCCCGCATAGATGCAGTCAGCGGTTGTTATTATTTGATCATCTGAAATACTTGCTCGACATCTTTGTCTCCGCGGCCGGACAGGTTAACGATCAGGATCTGATCCTGATCCATTGTCGGCGCCAGCTTCTTGGCATAGGCAACCGCGTGCGCGCTCTCCAGGGCAGGGATAATACCTTCCGTACGGGAAAGTTCTTGGAACGCTTCCAGCACTTCCTCATTGGTAACAGTCGCATATTCGGCGCGCCCCGTCACCTTTAAGTGGCTATGCTCCGGCCCGATGCCCGGATAATCGAGCCCCGCGGCGATCGAATACGTCTTGCGCGGCTGACCTTCCTCGTCCAGCAGCACCAAGCACTTGAAGCCGTGGATCAGTCCTGGAACACCTTCCGTTAAGGTCGGGGCTTGATCGGGTTCAACGCCGATCAGGCGAACGCTCGGCTCGTCGATGTAATGAGCAAATGCACCAATCGCATTGCTGCCGCCGCCCGCACAAGCTACCACCGCATCAGGCAAACGACCTTCCTTCTCCAAAATCTGCTGCTTCGACTCTTCGCTGATGACCGCCTGGAAATGCTTAACCATCGTCGGAAACGGATGTGGTCCAACCGCCGAGCCGAGCAAATAAAACGTATTTTTATAATTGCGAACCAGATCGCCAAGCGCTTCGTCCACTGCGTCCTTCAGTCGACCCTGCCCCTTATCCACCGGTACGACAGTAGCACCGAGCAGTTCCATCCGGAACACGTTGAGCGCCTGGCGGCGCATATCTTCGGCTCCCATATAGATGACGCATTCCATATTAAACATTGCGCAAGCCGTTGCCGTAGCGACCCCGTGCTGTCCAGCGCCAGTCTCAGCGATAATTCGCTTGGCGCCCATCCGCTTGGCGAGCAGAATCTGACCAATGGCGTTGTTGATCTTATGCGCCCCAGTATGATTCAGATCTTCGCGCTTCAAGTAAATTTTGGGTCCTCCCCATGCTTTGGACAGCCGCTCCGCATATGTCAACGGGCTCTTGCGGCCAACATATTCACGCAGGTAATAGCTAAGCTCTTCTTGGAAATCCGGATCGTCTCTGAACTTGTAAAATTGCTCGCTCAAATAGTTTAGCACTTCCTGCAATTCCGGCGGAACGAAGCTGCCTCCGAATTCCCCGAAGTACCCCTCTTGCTGCAACTGTTGGTCCATAAGTAAGCGCCTCCATAAAATAAAATGGTAATCTATCAAAACTATATTACCATAAATTCCAGATATATTTTATATACGCGTTTTGTTATCTAATAGAATGATAAACCAGATATTTACAATAATAGACCGAGCGAAACAGTTATACTCCCATTTTCATCGTCTTCATTAAGAAATGCAGTAATAGTAAATTTATCCTCCTCGCTTTATTCATGATTAACTTATGGTACGGTTCCCCTCAGCGCATCTAAATGAGGTTTCCTATATGAGCAATAAGCCATTCCCTTCAGGTGTTCACGTTTTTGCCGGACCTTTTTTTGGCTTCGCTTGGCCCAACCTTTGCTCTCGATAGTCCTGATTTGCTGTCACCTCAATGCAACAGAGCCACTCCGGAGTCATCTGCGGGTGAATAAGGGCAAAAGGCATGCAAGGGTGCAACCTGATTTCTTTTCCTATATGTTCAAACGAAAGTAAAAAGAAGGGACGTTCTCGATTCAAAACATGAGAACGTCTCCCTTTTCGCCAACATAGCTTATCATTTTATGGTCTTAATAAAATTTTCCCTGTGCTTTTGCGGCTTTCTAGAAAACGATGCGCTTTGCGGCCATCTCGCAGTGCAAATACCGTAGGCTCAGATACCGTTACTTTCCCCTCTTCTATCCAGCGGAACAACTCGGCTGAACGGGCTGCCCGTTCCTCACGGGAAGTAAGGACATTCCAAAGATCCCCACCAGTCAAAGTCTTTGACGTATCCATCAACATTCTTGGGTCAACTGGAGTAGGGTCGCCCCCTGCCATTCCAAAAAATACGACCGTTCCCCCAATGCGAGTTGCAGCAAAACTGTCTTCGAGCGTGGAGCCTACTGAGTCATAGACTACATCCACACCTTTTCCGTTTGTCTCCTCTAGAACCTTTCTCTTCCAATCATCCGAGTACAAGAAAACCTGATTCACTCCAGCTTTCTTAGCTGCGGACGCCTTCTCCATAGAGGAGGTTAAACCAATGACCCTTCCACCGAGGAGCTTTGCAATTTGGACGAGTAGCTGTCCAACGCCCCCTGCTGCCGCATGAACCAGAATTATATCATTCTCCTTAACCGCATAACTATCTTTTGTTAAATAGTGGGCAGTCAAGCCTTGCAGCAATACGGAAGCCGCCTCTTCAAATGTAATGGTCTCTGGAAGAGGAATTGCCTTTTCCATCGGAACAGCCACTAGTTCCGCGTTAGCATATGGGACATCGGCAAATGCAACAGGGTCGCCAACACTGATTCCTTGGACATTAGCTCCCGTCTTTTCAACGACTCCCGCCCCTTCATAACCTAAAATAAACGGGGATTTGCCAGCAAGATGATAGTTCCCTTTTCTTCTATAAACATCTGCAAAATTCAATCCAATTGCTTTCATCCTTACTAATATTTCATCAGGCTCGATAACCGGATCCGCAATTTCAAGATATTCTAGTACTTCCGGTCCTCCGAATGTATTAAACACAAGTGCTTTCAATTGAACGACCTCCTCTTATATATTTTTTCGATACATTTTAATTTAATTACGATTGGAAATGCAAATCAGTTTCTCTCCTTTTGGAAGGATAAGGTGATTGATAGAAACCTCACTCACAATGCGTGAATACGGTGTTATGCGATGCCTATGCCATCTACGATATGCCCTCACAATCTCTACCCAACAGCCCAGAGAAAAACTCACCCGTCAGCGCAATAGCCTGCTCCAGCTCATCCGTCGTTCCGTCAAAAGGATGCACCGTCCCGAATGTATGGTTTGCACCCGCCAATTTCTCGAAGCGGTGCTGCGGAGCAGCTTCGCGCAGACGCTGAAAGCCTTCAAGCAGCCTTTCTGAATCCTGTTCGCCCTGAATGAACAGTATCGGCGTTTCCATCTCCGCCGCGCGGCTTACAATATCGAATCGCTCCGATTGCGATCCAGATCCTCGAAAAACGCTGCCGTGATCGGCATTTGCTGCTTCGTCCTTGCGTTCGCAACATAGCCTACTCCATCACGCAGCACCTGCTCGCGGAATGCATCGCCGAACAAGTTGACATCCGCTATCCCATTCCATGACGCAGCGCCGCGTATTTCGGGATGCTCCGCCGCGAACAGTACGCTGTTGCCGCCGCCCCGGCTATGTCCCACTAAAAATATTGGCTCCTTATTCATCTGCTCCGACAGCGGAAGGGTGCCCTCAAGCACGGCTGCAAGGACAGCCGCTAGATCCTTCTGCTCCTGCGAATAGGTATTCGCACCGAAGCGGTAGAGCTCATCGAAATCACTCTCGTTCAATCCAACTCCATTATGTGAGAAGTTAAACGTAATAACCGCAAATCCCAGATGAGCGAGCTGCTCAGAAGCATAAGGCATGAAGCCCCAATCCTTAAAGCCTTTGAAGCCATGAGCAAATAGGAGAACTGGCTTTGCCTGACCATCCTCCTTCACCCTAATATTCCCTCTTATACAGCTTCCAGGCTCCAGCTCTATCGTAAACGTCCGATGCACACGGTTCTTCAAACTCATCAGCAGCACCTTCCCCACAGCTAGTTTAATCATACCCATGCGTCCTTCGAATACCCCCTCTGCTCCCAATAGCCCGTATGCTCTTCGTCAATGAGCTCAATTCTATTCAGCCATTTCACGGATTTGTATGCATACATCTTCGGAACGACCAGCCGAACGGGACCGCCGAGGTCGCTTGGAATCGGCTTGCCGTCATGCATAACCGCAACCATGACATCGTCCATGTCAGCTTGCTCAAGCGTTAGCGTATCCGTATACACACCATCACCCGAGTAAAGCTTCACCGTTTCAGCACCAGACTGTACACCTGCCATCTTGAGCAGCTCCTTGAGCGGTATACCCTCCCATGTGTTTTTATATACGGACCAGCCGGTCACACAGTGGAAGTCACTAACCTGCACCGTGCGTTTCAGGGCAACAAACTGCTTCCAATCCCATTTCATCGCTTGGTTTACAAGTCCGTCTATCGTAAAGAACCAGTTATCATTCGAGAAGGAAGGGATCGGCGTTACCGTATATACGCGGAAATTGCCTGTTGCACCGCCGCCAATCGGCGGGGCGGAATCAGGAAGCGGATCCGGTGCCGGCAGCAGCTCATTAGTATCATTTTCGATTAATTTATCTATGGTTTGACCGCCCCCGATGGAGCCAAGCGAGCTGCCAAGCCACTTTAGAAACGAAGGCCCAACCGTGACAGCTAAGCCAATGCCAATCGCACCGCGAATGAATGCCCTGCGCGTATAAAGGGACTGCGGTGCTCCTGCGGGATGCAGTTCCGCTGCTGCTCTCTCACTCTTTATTGTGCGACGATTCGGCTCCTTAAGCCATTTGACCCGTGTAATTGAATGATAAATGATATAAGGAAGGCCGATCCACGTAAGCAAATCATGCACCGCCAAAGCCGTATTAGATACGCTGGGCCCAACCGCTCTGAACTGCCAGAGCAGCACGCCTGACCCGAACCAACCGAGCAGCAAAGCGAGTACGACGAGCACATTGAATCGCTGCCAAGGCTTCTGCTTAAGCTGCTTCCAATGCTTGCCTGCCAGCGCCAAATAATAAATCACAGGCAGGATCGAAGCGACGCCGACAACAATATGCAGCCACTTAAGCCATACCCTTCCCTCGCCAAGTACACCGCGCCAGAAGCCGCCAACGAGTATCAGCCCGGTCAATGCCAAAATAACAACAATCCATCCGTTCCACGTATGTAGAGACACTAATTTTTTGCCATAGCCTTTGCGCAATCGGTCAATGAATCCACTCATTTCGCAGCCTCCTCTTTTCTCTATTATAGCGCCGATAAGCAGCATATACGACTGCCCCCTATTTCATATCTTTTAACCATATAAAGTAAGCAGGTCACCCTCCGATTATCGGAAAATCAAGCTGCAGGAGCATGCATGAACGAAACAAAAGCCGAGTGAGATGCAGGAATTGTCCTGTCTCTCACTCGGCTTATTCTACATATTAGCTTGCGCCTTCTGAAAATTCGATATCATAAGCCGCACCCGCTTCGGTATCCAACACCTTCTTCTGAGCATTGTAAGCTACCCTGCAGGTTCCTCCATTGACCGAAATAATTCGGCATTGCTTCAGCATGCCATTATGCCATTCCATATCGATCTGGAACCCGCCGCGTGCGACAAGCCCCTTCACCTTTCCTTCTTCCCATGCCTTTGGCAGCGCAGGAAGCAGCTCCACTTCATCCCCGTGGCTTTGCAGAAGCATCTCGGCAATGCCTGCCGTTCCGCCGAAATTGCCGTCGATTTGAAACGGGGGATGACTGTCGAATAAATTAGGAAGCGTCGATTTCTTCAATAGCATTTCAAGATTAGCAAGAGCCTGCTCGCCGTCCTTCAAACGCGACCAGAAATTGGTGATCCATGCACGGCTCCAGCCGGTATGTCCGCCCCCATGCCGCAGCCGATATTCCAGCGTCTTGCGTGCGGCATCCATTCGCTCAGGAGTGGATGAATAGGTATATTGTGCTCCTGGATGAATAGCGTACAAGTGAGAAATATGGCGGTGGCCGGGCTCGACCTCTTCTACATTCTCATACCATTCCAAGAGACGGCCATCCGCTCCTATACCGGACATGGCCAGCTCCTGCCAAACGGCTTTCACTTGCTCGGTGAATTCATCGCTTATGCCTAATACTCCAGCAGCCTCAACCACACAGGCGAATACATCCCATATGATCTGTTGGTCCATCGCCGGGGCCATACATAGCCCCGCGCTTCTGCCATTCGATGCTACATACAAATTTTCCGGTGAAGAAGAAGGACCCGATACCCACTCCCCTGTTTCTGGATGCCGAACGAGCCAGTCCAGGAAGAAGAGTGCAGATTCTTTAAGGATCGGATAAGCACGCTTCTCCAGAAACGCCCTGTCTCCGGTAAATCGATAATATTCCATGAAATCGCGAACACACCAGCCCGCTCCCATAGGCCACATGCCATAGTTGACCATGCCAACCGGAGCTGTAAATAACCATGCATCAGACGTGTAGTGCGCTACAAAGCCACGGCAATCATAGACTTCATGTGCCGTCTTCCTGCCCGGCTCAACCAGCCCTTCAATCAGCTTGAAATAAGGAAGATGGCATTCCGCTAGATTCGTTACCTGTGCAGGCCAATAGTTCATCTGAATATTAATATTAATGTGATAATCACTGTCCCAAGGAGCTGCCATATGCGGATTCCAAATGCCTTGAAGATTAGCCGGCATATTGCCCAGACGACTTGAGGAGATCAGCAAATATCTTCCGAAATGAAAATACAAAGCAATCAGGTCTTGATCCTCACCGCCTTGTTGGAAAGCTTCCAGTCTCCGGTCCGTCGGGACGGAATCCGCAAGCGTTGAATGCTTGAGCCCAAGCTCTACGCGCCGAAACAGCCGCTGATGCTCCTCTATATGCTCTCTCTTCAATTGTTCGTAAGGTTTCTTCATGGCTCTCTGCAGATCTTCTTCGCACAGCTCAAATAAATTGTGGTGAAGCGGCTCCATTGGATTGTCAAAATGATAATCGGTGCGAATCGCTAGGTATAAGGTTAAAACCGTGGCACCGCTTACGAGAAGGGTTCCCTTTTCCGGCTTCACCGTGCCTCCTTCCGCTACCGCCCTTAACAAACCAGTGAATTTCACGCCCAGATGCGTAGTTCCATGAGCAGCCTGCGCGGCAAGCATCAGACAATCCTCATTCTTGACCTCGGCGAGAGTGTCTTCACCTCTTGTCAAATCAATCCTTGTGTTGATTTCGCTTTGGCCATCCGTATGCCATCGAATAACAAGCACCTGATCATTTACGCTTGAGAATGCCTCGCGGAAATGATGAACTCCCGCTTGCAGGTAAGAAACGGTTGCAACTGCCGTATCGAGGTCCAACTCGCGTCTGTATTCACTTATCGCTTCTGCATTGGAAGCTCCCAGATCATGAAGCCATACATCTCCAAACGGCTGATAGCTTCTTGGGCCTGTATGCGGAGAAAGCACCTTCTCCTGAACCAGCTGTTCTGCTTCTTCACTTTTGCCCGCGAACAACAGCTCTCTGGCTTTATGAATCGCCTGTTTCGCCTCTGGCTGGTGCATAGGCACTGGCGGACCCGCCCAAATGGACTCTTCATTTATTTGAAACCGTTCAACGGGACAATCGCCGAATACCATAGCTCCGAGTCTCCCATTTCCGATCGGCAGCGCCCGGTTCCAGCTTTCTTGCTCATCCCCTGTATTCAATGTGGATTGACGGTCGTACCATAGCTTTGTATTTTCTCCCATCGATCAGCGGCCCCTAACCTATTAGAGTCATTGTGATTCCATAACGTATGTATGCGCTTCCTACTTTCTAATAGTCAATGATACTATTCATGTGCAACACCTGCAATTGTTGTAGATACAAAGAATGGTAAATATTACTCCTGCACAGATTCTATGAATCTTCCAAAAGGATACTATATTGCTCCATTAAAAAACAGTAACCCGAGGGTGGACACTTTGTATGAAAAGTGTCCTCTCTCGGGTTACCGTTAATGCTTCATCAATCCCAGCGCGTTAATACGATGGGACCTTCCTTCGTTATCGCAATCGTATGCTCGAATTGGGCTGCCCACGCTCCATCTCTTGTACGGGCCGTCCAGCCGTCATGCGCAATGTAGATGTCGGGGCGTCCAGCTGTAATGATCGGCTCGATCGTAATGACCATCCCCTCCTCAAGCTGAATGCCCTGGCCCGGAATACCGCTGTGCATAACCTCCGGATATTCATGCATGCTTCTCCCTATTCCATGTCCGACAAAGGCGGTTACGACCTGAAAGCCTGCCCGTTCCGCTCTCGACTGAACCGCATAGCCAATGTCCCCCATCCGTTTGCCTGGCATCGCTTGCTTAATCCCTTCAAGCAGCGAGGCTTCAGCTGCGAGCATCAGCTTCTCCGTTGCGGATGTCGTGCGGCCAATCGCATATGTCCATGCCGAATCTGCCTTCCAGCCGTCCAAATCGGCAACCATATCAATCGTAACGATATCTCCAGCCTCTAGGGGCATGGAATCGGGAAATCCGTGACAGACAACCTCATTAACGGAAGCGCATGTCGCGAATGGATAGCCTTTATATCCCTTCTGGGCGGGAGTAGCTCCGCGATCAAGCATGAACCGCTCAACAAATCGATCAATTTCCTGCGTCGTAACGCCCGGCGCAATTCTCTTCGAGAGCGCTTTGTGGCAAGCAGCGACGATGCGCCCAGCCTTGCGAATTCCGCGAATATGTTCCTTCGTTTTCAGATCCACTGCCATGTGTGAACGGACCTCCTTCAAGTTCTGCATAAGCCAAATCTACAGCAAGCGAATACAGTAAAGTTCCCCTGAGCTGCACGCAAGCAGATTTGTCTATGCCTAAACTTATTCACGGAAATCGAGCCACATGCCGAATGTGCGTGACGAAATTATGTTGATCTAATAATCGATTCGATAATCGATGACCGTACCATTCACAAGCAGCTTCTTCCCTTCACGGCTTCTGATGCCATCAGCAGGTACAAGCACAATAAGCACGGCACTGTCCGCCGGAATTGTAATCATTGTATTTCCGCTGACGCTGGTACCGAGGTTAACGTGCGTGATCGCATCATATATATCACAAGCTTCAGATCCAAGCTCTACGCTCACTCTTTTCTCTTCATCATGAGGGTTATAGTATAAGTACGTTGGGTACGCAGCATTCCTGAAATAATCCGTTCTCAAGCAGTCCAGCTGCAATATAGCGGGTTCATTCGTATAGGAGATTATACCTCCGAATATACCCACATGAGAGGAACCGTAAAGTCCAAGATCGATAGATCCCCAGCTGTAACGGATGGCGTCGCCTGTCGCATACGGACTTTGATGATCCCATTTCTTCCGCAGCCCTTCATAGGCAATGACATGCTTAGGGTCACTTCGGAAGAAATGACAGGATTGTTGAATCGGCGGCAAGGCATCGGGATAAAACAACCGTGCATTGTTAGCGGCATTCAGCATCCATTTCCCCAAATCGCGGGCAAATCTGGAATCATACCGAACAAGTGGAATCAATGAAGCTGCAAGAGAAAACGTATTCGCTGCGAACGCGTATCCGCTGGAATCCTCGCGATATTCATTAGACGCATTCGCCTGCATCTGATCCCAGCGCTGTCCCCAATCCGTCAAGCTTCCGCATAATCCGTGAGCATCATAATCTCCCCAGCGTTCCGCAATGACACCCCAGCCGGAACGGCATGCGCTATCGCCGTCAAAACACCAATTCAGCATTTTGGCAACATCATAATCATATCCGAGCTCGGCGTTCATTCGGGCTGCTGTATAAGCACCGTAAGGAAGCAGGATTTCATAAAACGGATTATCCGTTGACCGTTCCAAAAACGCCATGCACCATTCTGCAGCCTCCAGATGACGGGAATTACCCCATTTGGCGTAAGCTGCATACTGCAGCCACGCGATGCCTGCAGCTGCTTCCGGCTCTTTCCACTTGCCATTATCGACGGGCTGCTGAAGCTTAAAGTCATACGACAGATGATTAAAATCTGCAGCACCGTTCTTACCGCCTAATTCATAACAAGCTTCATACCATTTATCAGCCGTCTGCAGCATAATATGCTCCAGCTTGCCTACGCTGGGATAGAAATGCGCTAGCGAATAGATGAGAACATGGGGATACACCTCATACCAGAAGCTGCTTCCCGAATTCGCATCGGTACGATTCAAGACCAAATTCTCACCGTTATCGGTATTGTAGTAGCTCTCACACATTTCTACCCAGTTATGTCCATGCTGTTCGCTTTTATCAATGCCGGCTATGGTCGCACCCAGCACCGCTGTTACACAGTTAATCGCTTCATGATTAGCAGCATCCCTAGAGGCTCCAATATAGGAGGGGAGAGCAAATGTCGCCCTTCCCGTATTTCTTCCTGTCCGATCCCACCAAATGAGCGGCAAAAAATCACCTTTCGCTTCAAAATCAAATATAAGCTCATCATAATCAGCTGCGACCTGCTTCCAATCTTTCATATGGAAGGGCGTTGGCAAGCTTGGCATTTGTTCCACTTTTCGAATCATAGGGCTAATTCCTCCTATATAAGTGTAAAATGGTATGCTGGATCGGATTTTTTTTACGTAAAATCAATCAGAATGGCGGTTTTGTCATCTGATTTTTTGACACGCGGAAAGCGAAGGCACTGCGGATCTCCTTCTTCCAATTGAATCTGCTGCTGAATATAGCCTTCGAGTCCCAAAGCCGATACGGAACGAGCGACGTCCTCCGCATTTGCCGGTTCTTCCCCGCCCGGCTTCGGCGCATATAAGCCGTCCGACATGAGGAGCAGCGTTTTTAATTTAATGCGGTTTATTTTCCCAGACTCGATGAAGCGCGACAGCTCGGGATCACCGTTTAGCACGCCGTAGCCCTCTCTCGTATTAGCGGTATGCCGGCCGCTGACGATCTGCGGCTTCACGTATGCCCATAGCTCTTCGTTTGTTCGCAGGCCTGCTGCGACCCCCTCCGCCCAAAGCGCTCTTGTTTTGTTGTCTATATGCGCAAGCTGATCATGTGTAACGGAACGGAATGAGCCATCCTCGTACTGGGCGATCAGCATACAGTCTCCCGCATGCGCGTATTCGATAAAATCATCGTCCACTCGAATTAGGATAGCGCAGGCTCCCCATAGCTCTTCCTTTCGGTCCGCTTGGATGCCGTGCTTAATCATTTCTTCACGTAATTTCTGATTCGCTTGCAGCAGAGCTTCCGTAGGAGACCACTCAGTATTCGCAGGGCACGGCAAGGCTTGTAAAAAATCAGATAGGATTTGGGCGGCATAATAACCGCCCGTTTCACCATTCTTGCCCTTGAACGGGACAAGCGAGGTCGCACCGTCAATGACGCCATACATATTTAATGAAGGATTTAGAGCAAGCGAATCCTCATTAAGCGGACTGCTGCCTTTCACAGTTATGTTAGTTAGCTTCATGGTACTTTCTCCTCCGTATCGTAACAATAAATACAAGAACACCAACTAAACCAGCGGCTATGATTGCGTATAACCATCTCATGCTATTGCCATTCTCCACATACTCAAGCTCGAATGAACGAACGCCCACGCTCGCTTTGTCCGCACCTTCTGCAAGAAACCACAATTGCATCTCGACATTATCATCCAGTTGAAGCTCCGGATAGGCTTCCTTCAGCTTCACCTTTAAATCGTAGGAGGCTTTGCCAATCGAGCTTGTCGGTGCTTGGACAACCAGCCCTTCCTGTTGCCCGCGCATATAGAGCATAATAGACCATTGATCTGTAACATCTGCAATATCAACCGTCAAGACGGGGTTCTGCGCAAAATCAACGGTCATAAATGGCGAGCTTACGCCGCCTCGATTAAGAATGCTGTCCTCTTGGATGACAGCCGTATCTTGATCGATAATGACTCCCCCTTGAAAGGACGGCGCCGATTGCCACTCAACCATGGAAGACGCCTTTTGCAGACCCGACCATTCCTCCTTATTAAGAGGCTGATCATCCTGATAGAACATATCCACGCGTTGGAACTCGGCCTGCGCACCTTCCGCGCCCGCAGCAATCAACCATATTTCTACATCTTGTACGCCCAAATAGGTCATATCCGGATGCATACGCCGCATTTCCTTCATCACGTCAAGAATAAAGTGCCCCGTTTCCGTTCCATCCGGTTTCACATAATAACCCCAAGGCTCGCCCTTCACATGCATTTGCAGCGCCCATTTGGCACTGACGCTGTCTATGTCGACGATTGCGTAGGATTTCCTGCTGAAATCCAGCTGGAAGACTGGGCTCGTTATTCCACCGTAACCGCCAGCATCATTATTCTCAGTAACCTTGAGCTTGCCTTGATCAGCCGCAGCGTAACCAGGCATCGCTTCAATAGGCTTCCACTCCAGCATGCTCTCCGGTCCAGCGTTCAAGATGGATTCTCCGCCTTCATTTCGAGCGAACAGCTCAATTTCCGCTTTATCGATTTGGCCGCTCGATGATTCCAGCACTGCTTCCAGTTGGTGAAATCCATTGCCGAACGCGGTCGTGTCTAATTCCAGTTGGCCCGGAAACCCTTCTCCTGAGTAAATCTCCTTGCCTGCGAAGGAAACCGTCAGCTTACGGATCGTCTGCTTAGCCGGTACGGCCGTTTCCAAATCTAGCTTTAGCTTTCCGCTAACCAGCTGTCTCTTCTGCAACGAAACAATATTAACCGCTGGTTTAGCAGCGGGCGCAACGAATACGTCATTAATATGCGTTTGCTGCTCTTTCGTGGATAGCGATCCTTCTGCAGGAACGATGACGATGACCGCTGCCGTATCGCCGCTCATGCGAAGCTCAGCCTTGTCCTTCACATCCTTTGCCACATAGCTGCCTGTAACGGAGTCGTACAAATCAACGGGCTCATTGCCTAAGTCGGTTATCTCTACGTTTTGTTCAGACTCATAAGGATTATAATACAAGAAAGTCGGATAAGCCGCTTCATGATAATAATCCGTTTTCAAAGCGTCGATTTTTAATATGCCTTCCACGTTCGTCTTCTCAATCAAGCCGCCAAGATAACCGGCGAATGATCCGCTATATAGAGAGAAATCGGTATTTCCCCATGCATAAACCGTCGGATCACCGCTGGCGTAAGGTGATTTTCCGTTAAGCTCTTTTCGCAGTCCCTCATAAGGAATGACATGCTGCGGGTCTCCTTTCCAATCGGAGCCGGATTGATAATCTGAAGGAAGCTCGTCTGCGTAGAACAATCTTGATTGATTGGCTGCGTTCAGCATCCATTTGCCGATATCACGCGCATAACGCGGATCGTAACGAACTACCGGGGCCAGCGCGCCGAACGCTGCGAATGTATTCATAGCAAAAGCATAGCCGCCATTATCATTAAGACTGCCAAGCAAGCCGTGAACGTTGTAATCTCCCCATTTCTCCGTCATGGTTCCCCAGCCGTCCCTTACCTTGCTGCCGCCGTCGAACACCCAGTTGATCATTTTGCTCACATCATACTGTTTGCCCTGCTCAGCATTCATCCTTGCGGCTATATATGGAGCCGAATAAAGCAAAACCTCATAGAGCGGATTATCCTGCTGCCGTTCCAGAAAATCCATGCTCAGCTCAGCCGCCTTCAAATAATCGGCATTTCCGAATTTCGCATAGGCCAAATATTCCAGCAAAGCTACACCTGCGGCTGCATCCGGCTCTGTCCATTTCTCGTTTCGGAAGGGCTCCATCTTGTGAAAATCAAAAGCAGTATAATTGAAATTCGCCCGTCCGTATTTCCCGCCTAGCTCCTGAACAGCCGCCGCCCACTTGTCTGCCGTGTCGCGCATAATTTGCTCAGCGTCCGCAACATCAGGATAATAAGAGGTCAACGCGTAAAATAATACGTGCGGCAGCAGTTCATACCAAAACGTTTGACCGCTCACCGTTTTCGGGTTGTTCAAAATGACGTTTTCTCCGTTATCCTTATTATAGAAGGTTTGCAGCATTTTCACATAATCATGGCCGTTTTGATCACTCTTGTCGATACCGACCAAAGTTGCGCTCAGCACGGCAGCCATCATATTGATCGCTTCCTGTGATCCGTCTGCTCCCTGCGAGAATTTGCCGACATACGACATCAGACCAAACGTATCCCCGTCTAAATTATGGTGGGTCTGATCCCACCAGCCTACCGGCAGAAAGGTTCCCTGCTTCGTAAAGTCAAATACGAATCGGTCATAGGCGAGAGCCGTTTCCTTCCAGTCCTTAATTAGAAGAGGCTCTGGCATATTCGGCATTTGCTGCATGATATTAATGCGCTTTTGTACGGCTGGCCCCGATGCCTCCTGCTGTACGCTTTCTCCATAAACGGCATTACCGCCGATTTCTCCTAACCCTAAGCTCCCTATTAAAATGGCTAATGCCACAATTAATCCTTTTCTCCACATGAATTGGCTTCCCCCACTCTATCCGCTTATAAAAAACACCCGCCGTTGCCGGAGTTTATGCGCTCCGTTGGCGGCAGGTGTTCATTCAGGCAGTACCTGTTATTTTGTAATCGTGTTAATTTTATCGATAGTGCTCTTCACAGCTGCATTCACGTCATCACCTTTTTCAATGGCTTGAGTCAGCTTCTCCCAGATCGCTCCATCAATTTCGCCTTGCTTCGGCTGGTTGTTGAAGCCCCTAGCAACTTCTGATGCTTGACGAATAGTTTCAACTGCATATTCTTTTTCTGGGCGGCTTGTTTTAATTAGATCAAATCCGCTTTTTGTTGGCGCTACTACTTTCCACTGGTGGATTGCATTTGTCATATCTACAAGCGCTTTAGTTGCAATTTCAGGATTTTTCGTTGAGCTTGCCATTGCCGTTACTCCGATCCAGCTGAACGTTACTTTCTCTGTTCCATGCGGAGGCAAGACCATACCTACTTTGAAGCTCGACGATTTCTCGAAATCATCACCCGCACCGCCTACGAACATAGCTACTTTTCCTGTTTTGAACATATCGCCGTTACCCATGGAATCCGCTTGAGCACGTGCTGGAGCAATTCCGGATTTCACAACGGATTGATACATTTCCAAGCCTTTGATCGATTCAGGAGAATCCAGCTTGATGTTGCCGTCTTTATCAAATACATCGCCGCCGTATGACCATGTGTACATCGCCGTTGGGATATTGTTCAACAAAGCGCCCCATTCGCCGTCCTTGGTCAATTGCTTGCCAGCTGCTATAAAGTCTTCCCAAGTCCAGTCATTAGTCGGAAGCTCAACGCCCGCTTTTTCAAACATATCTTGGTTGTAATAAAGCATATAAGGCTGGGAGATCCATGGCAATGCATACAATTTATCTTTATATTGTCCTACATCAATTGTACCTTGGAAATAGTCGTCAGCTTTATAGCTTGCTAGTCCATTCAGATGCTCATCAAGCGGAGCGATTGCGCCCAAGCTCGCATATTGCGCAATATATTCCTGAGACAGCCACATGAAATCTGGAGATTGTTTACCAGCAATCATGGTTTGCAGCTTTTGATAATAGTCAGCAGGAATACTTTGTACTTCAATCACATAATCTGTTGCAGTTGTATTCACTTTTGCTACCAATTCTTCAAATTCTCTCAGCTCTTCTGCTCCTGCCCATGTCGCTACCTTCAGCTTCACTTTATCAGCAGGCTTCTCCGTGTTTTTCCCGTTGTTAGCGGGTGCATTGCTGCTATTTGAGCCGCCGCATGCAGCCAAAACAACAGTTAATGCTAGCATTATTGCGATAAGAAGTCCAAATCTTGCCGTTACATTCTTTTTCATGTGTAGAAATCCCCTTATTTTATATTTGAAATTGATTCCGACTGTATCATCGGATATCAAGATTCATCGTGTCTGCGTTCTTTATCCCTTAATACCGCTTAATTTAATACCTTCTACAAAATGTTTTTGGGCCATAAAGAAAACGATAAGTACCGGAAGAAGAGCCAGGATCGAACCTGCCATAAGCGGGCCCCATTCTACCTTCATTACTCCCTTAAACATAGACAATCCAAGAGTAAGCGTAAATTTATCAACATCATTCAAATAAATAAGCGGACCGAGCAAATCGTTCCAGCTTCCTTGGAAGGAGAAAATACCGATCGTAACGAGTGCAGGAATAGATAGCGGAAGAAATATTTTGCAAAAAATCGTAAAGCTGCTTGCTCCGTCGATAACGGCCGATTCTTCCAAATCCTTCGGAACCGCTAGAAAGAACTGCCTGAGAAGAAAGATGAATACCGGAGCGCCTCCAAAAAAACCAGGAATGACAAGCGGCAAGATTGAATTGCTCCATCCAATTTCACTAAACCCGATAAACACCGGAATCATTGTCACTTCACCTGGAAGCATGATCGTGGAGAGTACGAGCATAAACCATATGTTTTTACCAGGAAATTGAAATCTAGCAAACCCGTATGCCACAAAGGCGGAAACAAATACATTAGCCAACAGTTGTAATACAGTAATGACTAACGTGTTCTTAAAGAGAACAAAAAAGTTGATTTCCGTGATAGCCCTTGTGTAGTTATTCCAATGCAATCCGTCCGGCAAAAACTGAGGAGGGATTTGAAAGATGACATCTCCTGATTTCAATGAAGTTGAAATCATCCATATAAGCGGAAACAAGGTGCTTAAGGAGAATATCCCAAGCAAGATGTACAAGCTAATGCTGCGAAAAACCTTTTGTTGTTTTCTCCCCATCCCGTAAGAAGCCATTATCTCACCGTCCTTTCCGTTTTTTTGGTTTGGCTTCGCTCTCGTAGTAAACCCAAGCCGAAGACGACTTAAAGGCCATCAGTGTAAGTAACATGATAATGACGAATAATATCCATGCCATTGCGGTCGCATAACCCATTTTGAAAAACTTAAACGCATTCTCATACAAATAGATCATGTAGAAACGTCCCTCATTATCTGCGCCGCCGATAATATAAGCGTCTCCGAACTTACGCATTGCACCCACAATCCCCATAATAAGATTGTAGAAAATAACCGGTGTCAGCATCGTCAGTGTAATATGCTTGAACTTCTGGAAGGCATTCGCCCCATCAATATCCGCAGCCTCATACAAATGACCGGGAATATCCTGCAAACCCGCGAGATAAGTAAGCATGCCGCCTCCTGCTCCCCAGAAAACCATCATCAAATACGATGGCATAACGAGAGACCCTTCGGTTAACCAGCCAAGCGGAGCAATACCAATCTTAGAGAGCAGCAAATTGATCAGTCCGAAATCCGTGTCCAATATCCATTTCCACAGCAAGGAGATCGATACCCCTGATACGATAGCCGGCAAATAGAGCGCGGTTCGGAAGAAATATACCCCTTTAACCTTCGTGTTCACCAAGATTGCGATTAGTAATGAGGTCGCAATGCCTAATGGTACAGAAATGATTGCGAATCTGATTGTCACCCATAAAGCTTTCTGGAAATCTTCGTCTTTCATGAGATTTAAGTAATTATCAAACCCGACATACTTCGGTTTATTGAACGTGTCCCACTCCGTTAAGCCTACATAAAATGCAAAAACTAGAGGAGCGACCGTAAATACAAGAAATCCGATGATCCACGGAGATATATACATATAACCCGTATATTTTTTTGACCGCACATTGTATCCCCCTATAAATCAGTTGTCTTATTCAGCATGACAGCTAACCAAACAAGATGAATTGTAATGTTGAATGTAACCGTTTTATATTTCATATTCTAAATTACTTTTAGATTTTGTCAACATTATTCACAAAAAATAATTGTGAATTATTCGCATTTGTAATGTGTATTTGTAATGTTTAGTCATGCATCATACAAAAAAAGAAATGTAAAGAAAAGAAAACAGTCTGATAGACTGTCTCCCTCCCCCTTCTTCCTTCATTACTCATAGACCATGCTGTTTAATATCTCTTTAAGGCTGAGCTCTGCACAGGCCATCGAAGTATCAGCAACGCCATAGTACATTTTCACAATATCCCCATCGACAATCGCTCCGCAGGAAAATACAACATCTCCAAAGAAGCCTTTCTTCTCATAAGGAGCGTCCGGTTCCAAAACCGGCTTATCCGAGCGCGCAATTACCTTCGCAGGATTGTCCAGATCAAGCAAAACAGCCCCCATACAGTAACGATGCTCCTTCGTCGCTCCATGGTACAATTGGAGCCAGCCCTTTTCTGTTTTGATAGGAACCGCTCCGCCGCCGATCCGGCCGCTATCCCACATTCCGTCCCGCAGGCCCATCAGATGCTTGTGATTCCCCCAATAAAGCAGGTTGTCTGATTCTGCGATCCAAATCTCCGGCATGCCGACGCTTTTCATCGTGGGACGATGGAGAGCATAATATTTGCCGCTAATTTTTTCCGGGAAAATGAGCACATCCTTGTTATCAGGGCAGAAGATCATCCCATGATGAGTATAGCTGGCAAAGTCTTTGGTGGAGACCATGGATTCGCCAATCCCTTCCGGGGACACAACGGAAAAGTAAATATAATAAACATCGCCGATTTGCGTTACACGCGGGTCCTCCACCCCAAATATTTCTTGAGCGTTGGATGGATAAATAAACGGAACGTCATCTATTGTAAATCGATGACCGTCCTTGCTTCGCGCGATGCGAACGTAAGAAATAGAAGTCAAATAGGCAAAGGTTGCGCTTTGTGTACGGTCTCTAACGACACGGGGATCGGAAAAGTCATATCTCTCATCATTACGATTCAATTCGACAAGATCTAGTTTTCCCGTGCCCGTATTGTATACGGGAGCCAATACGATATTCGGGTCATCGCTTATCGGTTGCTCAGCCACTCGAAGAAGCAGCAGCGTTTCACCGTTATATTGGGCAACACCAGCATTAAATGCACCAATAACCTTGAAGCCTTCATGATAAGGCATCACATCGGCAGGCGTTATTAATGGATTTTCTTCATAGCGATAAATGTTCATCCTTTATTCACCTCTAAGCCTTCAAATTTCTGAAAAGGATCAGGAATCGTTATTCGATGAGCCTCTGCATCGCTAATTCCTGCATACAGGTCGGCTGTACCGTCTTCGCGTCTTACAAGCCCGCCGCTGAAAACGACATCAACCAAATCCTTTCTTTTGGACTCGCCCGGTAGAAACTTATCGCGAATCGCTATCAATTCAATATCCGAGAACTCGCCCGTAATCGGATTAATTGCAAATACCATAGGATAATAATGGCGGTTCTCAGCATCATCGAAGCTTGCGATGTGGCCCAAAATTCCAATTAATCCGTTCGACAGCACATGGACTTCATTCCCGCCGCCCCACTCCGCTTCGATGAATTGGTTTTGTAGAAGAGGTGTTTGCTCAATCTGTTCAATCGTTAATTCCGCTAGAGAAGATAGGCGCATGAACCCGATTTTGCCGCGTCCGCCCTTCTCTCCCTGCGGTCTTGTTAACAGGGCAATGCTGCCGTCATGAAGCTCTGCTATACGAAGATCCTTCATGCCGTTCGGGCCGGTAAAAAATAAAGAAAGATCTTGAAGACGCTTACCTTTGTACATCACAGTTCTCCACGCAAGCGCGCCTTCGTTAACGGGATGAGGATAAACCTCTACTCCGCCAAGCACTAATTCTCCATTTACTCTTGTAAAGAAAGGGTCCTGAAGCGTCAGCTCCGGCATGCCATCTCTAGGCACCCATGCTCCGTCCCGTTCAACGAAAAACATAATATTCGAATGCTCGCTGTCTCTAGATTCGACGCGTCCGGCAATGACCTGCTCGCCTTCGTCTTCAAATGGAGCCGTAATGTTATACACATCGCGCTCCCCTACCCCTGTAAAGCTTAATTTAACAGCGTTCGCCGTATGCTCGCCTTTGTTCAAATACTCATTCAGCAGTGCTGCGCACGTTTTTACTTCATTTTTAATCAGCTTTGTCATCATAAAGTCCCCCTCTATTTCAACCTTGATCGTAATAAAATTGATAAAATTACCAAAAACCTTACGTGAACCATTAAGTAACGTTACAATAGAATTACTATTCTTCATTACTTTTATTAACGTTCATTATTAATGACAAGAATTAAAATGTCAATTAAAACTGTAAAGTTAACAAATACCCTTTAATAACTGTTCCTTTTTCGTGTAAAATACGATATAATTTGTAACGTTACAAAACATTCACTCAACTGATTATCAACTAATCGGAAAGGAGCGGTTCCCTTGAAGCAGCAGAAAGTGACCATGCAAATGATTGCGGAAACTTTAAAAATCTCTAAAAACTCCGTGTCGCAGGCTCTTACGGGCAAGGATGGGGTCAGCGAGGAAACGAGGCAGCTGGTTATTCAAACAGCGGAACGGCTCGGTTATTCCTACTCCGAAACCCGAAAGAAAAAGCAGAATGAGCGGAACGGAAGCATTGCTTTGATTGCTTCAGACTTCGCGTTCTCCCAAAGAAGCTTTTTTGGAGAAATTTATTTATCTATCGAACAGGAATGCTCCAAGCATGGAATGACTTTACAGATCCAACCCATAAATCCTCATGCGAGAGATAACCTTGTGTTACCGTCCTTTCTACAAAACCAATCGGTCGACGGCGTGCTGGTTCTTTCTCACATTAGTACCGAATATATTAATGCCGTCTTAGCTACAGGCATTCCGACCGTGCTCATTGACCATCATCATCCGAATATCCATGCGGATTGCATATTAACGAACAATCGCTTTGGCGGATATGAGGCGGTTCATCATTTAATCAAGCTGGGACATAAAAAAATCGGCTTTTTAGGCGATATCTCTTTCTCTCCCAGCTATCATGAAAGACTGGAAGGCTACAACCTGGCGATGAACGAGGCCGGTCTGGAGATTAATCCGGAGTGGTTGATAAAGGATATTGCTGAGGAGGCTGCTAACGTAACCAACAAGCTGTCACAGCTGGCTTCCATGCCTACGGCATGGTTTTGCGTTAACGACGGATTAGGTTTTTTATTAATTTCGTCCTTACAGCAGATGGGCTACAAGGTGCCTGATGATTTCTCCGTATGCAGCTTCGATAACGGACAATTGTCACGAATCAATACCCCGACAACAACTACGATTGCAGTCGATTTAAGCAAGTATGGTCAAAAAGCGTTTAAACAGCTGCTTTGGAGAATGAATAATCCAGCAGAATCCTTCTACGAAATTCATCTTCCAACCACCTTGATCGAAAGAGAATCGACAAGCCGGCGGTCAGACGATAATAACTAAACAGTTTCTGATTTTAAACAACTCTTTTGCAAGCAGATACGCGTGAAAGAGTTGTTTGGCAGTACTGGAAATATACCCTTAACGGCATAAACAAAAAAGCTTTGCAGCCTGTTCAAGAACAGGAGCAAAGCTATACGATAACCCCTCTTAATCATAACCGCCCTCTGCTTCGGGCAGCTTTTTGTATTCTTCTTTGTCTTCCACAAGATGCTGGATATAGGTTCGCAGTTCCAGCAATTGCTTCGCATCATTCGTCAACTCACAATGCTTTTCCGACCAAGTAAATGATTTTGTTTCTCCATTCAACCTAATTTCCCAGCTATCTTCATTATAAGGGATAACACCACAATTACTGGTGGATGGTGCCAGCACTTTCGTTCCCATGATGTTTATTTCCCGCATTTTCTCATAAATGCTTTTTAGCTCTTCCGGGGTAAAAGTGATGTTTGCAGTTGCCGTCCCCTTCACTATCAAATCTTTCGTGACCGTATGTTCATAGGTGTTAATCTCATTTTTCTGGGCTTCTCCATAGCCGTAACGTACAATGAAATTGAAGTCATTCGGCATTTCCGTCTGCATATTGTTTTGCTGCTCAATGACTTTAATTGGCGGCGGTTCACTTTCGGAGCTTCCCTCTACATTTGCTTTCGTTCCGCAACCGGTTGCTGCAAGAAGCAGTATAAACAATAAGTACGATATTCGTTTCATTGCGCGGCCATCCCCCTTAGCAGAAGCATCAACTATACTAACCATTCACTCATTAAAGACTTCCAGCATTAAGTAAATGTTGCATAAAAAACAAAAAGGCTTTGCTGCCTGTTCAAGAACAGGAGCAAAGCCTTGCTATACGTGTGAGCTAGCTGACCGAAGAGTTGATTCTGCATAATTCATCTTGAACCAATATGGTTAATTCATCCTCGTAACCACCTGTAATACGGTACTTACGAATGTATTCCTTAACAAATTTACGCGGGTCCTTGGGTTGAAAAATTCTCGTTAGTTCCTTCAGGCTTTCCTTGACTTCATTTTGACTATGTTTCGCCATGAAATCTCCTCCCCTTTACGTTGGATGGTCGTCCTAAACAGCAATGTACGAGACCGCATGCGATGTTGATACACCGCAAGAACCCCCACTCGGTGCAGCTAGCTCATGGCTAATTAGTCACAATGTTTGCATTTTTCTTACTATTATAACATTTAGGTTATAAATAAGAAAGTGAACAATTTTTAATCCTGCCGCATAGCTTGTTCGGAAACTGCCTCCGGGCTCTGTCCATTATCCTTTGCTGCCGCTGGATATTTCGGACGTGGAGGTGAGACAATGGGTGCCGACTGCGCTCGCGAATCGAGACGGTCTTTACGAAACATTCTTAAATAAGCGATTACGCAAATAACAGCAATTACAATTCCAAATGCTAAAACAAGCAGCGTTACCCAGCCCTGCACCATATTCTCACCTCCTCTCCCATAATACATGTATCGGAATATTTCACGTTATTATGAATCTTTTTCCATCTGCAAGTTCTTTCCATATATTTGGTATTATAGCGAATCCGGCACGGTCAAGCAAATAACGGGCAGCATATGTTCAAATAAGCCGGTATGCGCCGCTTCCCCATGCCAGCAGCTTGCCGTTATCATCCTTCACCTGTGCACCAAGCGTTAATGTACGGTTCGTTCTATGCACCAGCTCTGCCTCGCAAAGCAGCACCCCTCCCTTGCTGCTGGAGAGGAATTGTGTATTCATATTCGCAGTAACCGTTCTTTCATCCGCTGCAGCCAGCATCACGACAAGCCCCATTGCATTATCTAACAGCGACATTAGAACACCGCCATGAACGATACCTAGCAAATTCAAATGACGCTCTGACGCATCGAGGCTAATCGTCGCTTTAGCGGAGTTCGCCTGTACAATCTCACAGCCCAGCAATCCCCAGAACGTCGCCTGCGCTCGTTCGGCCAGCTTTGATAGATGCCCGGCTTGATCGCCCTGTTGAATGAGCCATTCCTCATCCATGCCGTTCATCCTCCTTCATCCTCGGTCGAACGATTCTTCCTGGCTTCGGACTCAGCCTCCTCCTCCTGCAGCTTCCGCCTTAGTACCTTTCCGATCATTGTTTTTGGAAGCGTTTCCCGAAATGTGTATTGATGCGGCACTTTATAGGCGGCCAGCCGTTCTCTGCACCAGCGATCCAATTGACTGCTTGATACATGCCAGCCATCCTTGAACACGACAAAAGCCTTCACTGTCTCGCCGCGATACGGGTCACTCACACCGACTACTGCCGCTTCACGCACAGCCGGATGCTCGAACAGCACCTCCTCCACCTCGCGCGGATAAATATTAAAACCGCCCGCAATGATCACATCTTTAATTCGATCCATAATTGTAAAATAACCCTCTTCGTCCATCGTTGCCAAATCTCCGGTGTATAGCCAGCCGTCCCGCAATACCTGCTCTGTCTCCTCAGGCTTATTCCAATAGCCCTTCATCACCTGTGGTCCGCGAACGACCAGCTCGCCCAGCTCTCCCACGCCTAAGCGCTCACCTGTAGCGGGGTCAACAATAGCAGCATCTGTATCCGGTAAAGGCACACCTATTGTGCCGATTTTGCGTCGTCCCCATATTGGATTAGCATGGGCTACCGGAGAAGACTCCGATAGGCCATAGCCTTCAATTAGCCTTCCTCCGGTAAGCAGCTCGAACTGCTCCTGCACCTCAAGCGGCAGAGCAGCAGAACCGCTAATACATACATTAATGGATGAGAGATCTGTTTTAGCAGAATCCTTATGATGAATGAGCGCTACATACATCGTCGGAGCGCCCGGAAATATCGTCGGCTTCTGCTGCGTAATCGTATGCAGCACGGTCTCTGCCTCAAATCGCGGCAGTAGAATAAGTGTACCCGCTCGGAAGACGGACATATTCATTAATACCGTTAATCCAAATACATGAAACAGCGGCAGCGCAGCAAGAAATCGTTCTTTGGCATCCTCGGCCTTATAGCACCATGCCGAAATCTGTATTGTATTCGCAACGAGATTTCGATGCGTCAGCATCACGCCCTTAGGTGTTCCAGTCGTTCCTCCCGTATATTGCAGCGCCGCCAGATCAGCACCTTTGGCTGGGTCAGGCAAAGAAGCTGCTTCCTTATTCACTGCAAGCAGCTTCTTGTAGGCAACGACTCCTAAGCTGCCATAGGGAATGGTTGCACGAAAGCCTTCTTTCCGCTGTTTAAGGGGATAGAGCATATTTTTTGGAAAAGGCAGTCCGTCCTTAATCGATGTGATAACCGCATGCCGCAGCTTTGGCAGTGCCCCCGTCGCCGGCTGATCGCCTCTGACACGGGATAAGCGGGGATAGAGCAGGTCAACCGTAATAATAGCGACAGCACCGCTGTCCGCGAGCTGATGCTCCAGCTCCCGCTCCACATACAGCGGATTTGTCTCTACGACGACGGCTCCCGCAAGCAGCACGCCATAGAAGGCAATGACCGCCTGCGGACAATTCGGAAGCATAATGGCAACGCGATCTCCCTTAGCTACGCCAAGCGACACCAGACCCGCCGCTAAACGAACCGCATCGGCATGAAGCTCGCGGTACGTTAGCGTTTTGCCAAGGAAATGAAGCGCCTTTTGATTGGGATAGCGATCAACCGCATTCAGCAGAAATTGAACGACACTCTGATCAGGATAGTGAAGCGAAGGAGGTACTTCCTCCGGATAATAAAGAAGCCAAGGGCGCGCCGGCTCCTGAGATCCAGCAGACTCTTGTTCGGGCAAAAGCGGGTCTTGCGGTATGAGCGGATCCATCTATGCTCTCCCCCTTCACACGATATAATGCTCGCTTCGAATTATTCGAGCAGCAATCATTCGCTTCAATGAAACGGTATCGGATAGCGGCGCCCGCATCAGCTTCTTCAGGACCGACAGCTGCATTTGCAGTCCGTCCCCTTGCTCAAGCGCGGTAAGCGCAAGCTTCGCAAGCGATTCAACTCTTTCCATCGCCTCCTGCACGAATACGGTCGTCATATGGATGACATGCTCCGTTTTGTCCGAGACTCCGCTTGCTTTTACTATTTTTTGTGTACGAAGAAGAGCACTTTCCATTGCAAATATTTCAATCATTAGATCCGCAAGGGAGCACAGCACCTCCTGCTCCTGCTCCAAGCGCATCCCCAGCTTCTGAACAGCAAGCCCGCCGACAGCAAGAAACGTCTTCTTTGCTTGGCCGACGCGGAACGCTTCCTTGCTAAGCGGTTTTTCGAATGAAGGGAGCGGCATAGGCTGAACCAGCTCAGCTTGGAGCGCACGCGCTTTCCGCAGTAATGGCAGCTCTCCTTTAAGCGCTTTTTTCATCAAGGTACCGGGAATGAGCATGCGGTTAATTTCATTCGTTCCTTCAAAAATCCGATTAATCCGCGAATCCCGGTATATCCGCTCCACCTTATACTCCCGAATATAGCCGTAGCCTCCGTGAATTTGCACACCTTCATCCGCAATGAAATCAAGCGTTTCAGAGGCAAATACTTTCACAATCGAGCATTCTATCGCATACTCGCTTATTGCCTTTGCCGCTCCCATCCCATCGTCTGATTCCGCCCACCGCAGCATCGCATCAATCCAGCCTGCCGTCCGGTAGACCATGCTCTCCAGCACGTAGGTTCGAATATTCATGTCGGCCAGCTTAGCGCCGATCAGCGGATAAGAGGATATGGCGCGCCCGAACTGCTTGCGCGTATTCGCATAGGTAGATGCCAGCTCAATCGTCTCCTTCGACGACCCGAGGCATGCCGCTCCCAGCTTAAATCGACCAATATTCAAAATATTAAATGCGATTTGATGTCCTTTGCCAACCTCCCCTAGCACATTTTCAACAGGTACAGCCACATCTTCGAAATATAAAGGGCAGGTGGAAGAACCCTTGATGCCCATCTTATGCTCCTCCGGCCCAATACTGAACCCCGGCATTCCCTTCTCGACAATAAAAGCGGTAAAGTATTCACCATCGATCTTGGCATACACAATAAACAAGTCGGCAAAGCCGGCGTTCGTAATATACAGCTTGGAGCCGTTCAATATATAATGCTTGCCGCTTGGCGATAGTCTGGCTGTCGTCTTCGCCCCTAATGCATCCGAGCCGGAAGCCGGCTCTGTCAAGCAATAGGCTGCAATTCGCTCGCCGGAAGCAAGCAGCGGCAGATAGGCTTGCTTCTGTGCAGGGGTGCCAAAAAACACGATCGGCAGCGTACCGATTCCCGTATGCGCGCCGACTGAAAGGGCGAACGAGGAGGAACGCGACAAGGTTTCTGCCAGAATAGTTGTGCTTACCTTATCAAGTCCCAGCCCCCCGTAGGCTTCCGGCACATCCGCTCCCAGCAGTCCGAGATCTCCGGCCTTGCGCATGAGCTCCACAGTGAGGTCGTAATTAAGCGCTTCTATATCCGCGTCGCGCGGCGCAAGCTCCACCTCCATGAACTGCTGCGCCGCCTCAGCCATCATCCTCTGCTCATCCGTGAAATCCTCAGGCGTCACGACCAATTCTGGATCGCTGTCCTCCACGACAAACCGTCCGCCAAAACGTATCGTTTCCTTCATGCGCAGTTCTCCCTTCCGCTTAACTTAATGAGGTTGATCAGCTTCTCCATACACCTCGATCACTCCGGCTGCGCCCATCCCTCCTCCTATGCACATCGACACAACGCCGATTCCTCCGCCCCGGCGGCTCAGCTCATGAATAAGTGATACCGTCAGCTTCGTTCCCGTACAGCCGAGCGGATGACCGAGCGCAATGGCTCCTCCGTTGACATTCACGAGCTCCGGATTAATGCCCAGCTCATTAATAATAGGAATACATTGCGCTGCAAAAGCTTCATTTATCTCAAATAGATCAACCTGTTCGAGCGAAATGCCTGCCCGGCTCAAAGCTTTGGGAATCGCCTCAATCGGTCCGATGCCCATAATTTCTGGAGCGACGCCTGCCACGCTGTAGCCGCGGAATGCAGCAAGCGGGCGCAAGCCCAGCTCTGCCGCACGGCTGCGGCTCATGACGATGACAGCTGCCGCTCCATCGCTCATCTGCGAGGCGTTGCCTGCTGTAACCGTCCCTTCACGCGCGAAGGAAGGCTTGAGCGGCGCCAGCGTCTGCTCCGTCGTTTCTGGCCGCACTCCTTCATCTGTATGGAATTCAAATACGCTCTCCCAAGGCCGGCCAGCATCATTCACGCCCGAGCGCGTAACGGTCAAAGGTACGATCTCCGCTTGAAAGCGCCCCGCTTCAATGGCCGCGGCTGCCTTCCGATGACTTGCCGAAGCGAAGGCATCCTGCGCTTGACGCGTAACGCCGTAACGCCTTGCAACCTCTTCCGCCGTGTGCCCCATTCCCATATACACTTCAGGCCGCGCATCTACAATCGCGGGATGAGGCGACAGCTTAAAGCCCGTCATCGGCACATGACTCATGCTCTCGACGCCGCCTGCTGCGACAACACTCGCATCGCCAAGCCGTATCCGTTCCGCAGCGTAAGCAATAGCCTGCAGACCGGAAGCACAGAAGCGGTTGACGGTTACGGCAGGCGTCGTTACCGGCAAGCCTGCATATAACGAAATGACGCGTGCGAAATTAAGTCCCTGCTCGCCTTCCGGCATCGCACAGCCGATGATGACATCCTCAATGAGCGCCGGCGATAGTTCAGGCACTCGCTCCAGCGCGCCTTGGAGAACAGCCCGGCCTAAATCCTCCGCCCTCGTCTCCGCCAAGCTTCCCTTCGATGCTTTGCCGACCGCCGTTCGAACCGCGGCTACGATAACAGCATCGAGGTCATGATCGGTAAACGGTGATACAGCTGACATAGTGATTTCCTCCTTTGGTAGAACAAAGCTTAGATTGCTGCGCTAATTGCGCAGCGGCTTTCCCGTCGAAAGCATATGGCTCATGCGGTCCTGCGTCTTGCGTTCACCGCACAAGCTGAGGAAGGCTTCACATTCGAGGTCGAGCAAGTACGACTCGCTTACCTCTGTACCCGGCTGGATATCGCCTCCCGCGAGCACATGCGCCAGTTTGCCGGCGATAAGAGCATCATGCTCGCTAATGTGGCCGCCCAGCTGCATCGCTTGAACCGCTACCTTGAGCACCGCTTTCCCCTCGCGTCCAGCAGCGCGAATTCGCGTCTCGGCCAGCGGCGTATAGCCTGCTCGGTCCAGCTCAAGCACGGCGCGCTTCGCTTCCGCGATCCGCGAGTCCTGCCGCATAATGACAAAGTCCTGCGGCCGCATCAGTCCCAGCCGGCTAACCTCATGGCCGCTAGAGGACGTCTTGGCTAGCGCAATCGTCTCAAACAAGACATTCAAATGCGGCTGCAGGTCTCCTCCTGTCTTGCCGCCGTTTGCAGTATGCGCCCGTTCAGCTGCCATCGCAGCCGCTTCCTTGCAGCCCCCGCCCGCAGGAATAAGGCCAACTCCCGTTTCAACTAATCCGAAATAAGTTTCCGGTGAGTAAATAATCCGGTCCGCTGGCAAGCATGCCTCTACCCCGCCGCCCAGCGTCATCCGGTGCGGTGCGGCAACGACTGGACGATCCAGCCGCTTCAGCTCCAGCATGCTGCTTTGGAAGAAGCGAATAATTTCCTCGACCTCATCCCACTCGCCGTTCTGCGCCTCCATCAGCAGCAGCATCAAATTCGCGCCTACGCAGAAATTTCTACCTTCATTAGCGATTACAAGCCCGCGCCAGTTTTGGGATACCTCTTCCGCGGTCTGGCGAATAGCCGTTAATATATCTCCACCGATTGCATTGTTGGGAGAGTGGAACTCCAGAAGCACAACTTCATCGCCGATATCGATTAAGCTGGCGCCGGATGTAGAGAGTACGGTTTTGCCGGAAGCTTTCAACGCTGCTAATGAGATTACATCCGCCTCCGGCGTTTCCAGCTTATATGCTCCGCTTGCCGCATACGTCCGTTGGTTCTTCTCCATTACATAGAAGCTTTGATTGCCAGCCTCGACCCATTCCGCCACCCACGCCGGTATTTTTTCGCCCTCCTTCCGCATTTGCTGCACCGATTCCACAAGACCGATTGCATCCCACAGCTCAAAGGGCCCAAGCTCCCAATTAAAGCCCCAGCGCATGGCGCGGTCGATATCCGAGATGGAATCGGCAATTATGCCGACCTGGGCAGCCGAATAAAGCAACGTTTTCTTAATGGTAGACCATGCAAATTGAGCATAACGGTCACGCGGGTCCGTTCGGAGCAATGCCTTCACCTTCGCCGCAGCTCCCTTGGCAGTCTTGGCTGCGTCGATAACAGGCGAGTTGATCGGGCGTTTGGCCCCATATTCCATCGTATCCAGCTTCAGCGATTGGATTTCACTGCCGTCCTTCCCCTTCACTTTGCGATAAAAGCCTGCTCCCGACTTTTCACCCAGTCGTCCCGCCGCCGTTAACTGTTCCAATAACGCTGGTCTGGCATACGCAGCCCGCTCTTCCTCGTCGCTGCTTCTCTCCCGCACATTATCTATGACATGCAGCAGCGTATCGAGTCCTACCAAATCCATCATCCGAAAGGTCGCCGTCTTCGGCCTTCCCATCGCCGGCCCCGTCAGTGCATCCACTTCCTCTACTGTAAGCCCAAAGCTCAGCGTATCCTCAAGCGTCACCAGCATGCCGTAGGAGCCGATCCGATTCGCAATAAAGTTTGGCGTATCCTTGGCGATTACGACGCCCTTGCCAAGCCGTTTCTCGCAAACCTCTTTGAGCAGCCGAACGACCTCGGGGATCGTGTCCGCAGTAGGCACAATCTCAACAAGCTTCATATAGCGGGGCGGATTAAAAAAATGCGTCACTCCAAAATGCTGCCGAAACTCCTCGCTCCTCCCCTCCGCCATTGATGCAGCGGATAAGCCTGACGTATTCGTTGTTACAATTGTTCCTGGCCTCCGTGCCGACTCGATGGCCGCAAGCACCTGCTGCTTAATATCCAGCCGTTCGACAACCGCTTCAACGATCCAATCCGCTTCTCCGAGCGCAGCGAGATGGTCGGAGAGATTGCCTGGCGTGATTCGTGCGGTCCAAGCAGAATCATAGAGCTGCGCCGGCTGGGCCTTGCTCATCCGCGCAATGGCGCTGCTCGCCAGACGGCTGCGCACCTTGGTATCCTCCAGCTTCAGCCCTAGCTTCTCTTCCTCCGGCGTCAACGCCTGCGGAACCACATCCAGCAGCACGACGCGCATGCCCGCATTCGCCAGATGAGCGGCAATGCCCGCTCCCATCACACCCGAGCCAATTACGGCGGCTTTGCGAATGGAGCTGGCGTTTTTTGGCGATGCCTGAATCGACGTCATAAGTCCCCTCCTCCTCTATCCTTTCATTCACTGGCTTAGTCACCAAATATACTTTCTGCCAGCAGCTCTGCCACATCGCGGGCAATTACTTTCTCGTCTGCGGACAAAGCCTTCAGACCGTCTTCCATCATCGTTAAGCAGTACGGACAGGCGGAGCTGATAACCGTCGGCTTCACCTCCAGCGCCTGGACGGTCCTTGCGTGATTGACGCGCGTTCCCGAATGCTCCTCCATCCACATGAGCCCGCCTCCTGCGCCGCAGCACATTCCGTTTGAACGGGAGCGCTCCATCTCCTCGATCGTTACACCCGGAATCGCTCGCAGCAGATTGCGCGGCGCCTCATACGTATCGTTGTAGCGTCCAAGGTAGCAGGAATCATGAACCGTAACACGCTCAGCTATTTCATACACCGGAATTAGCAAGCCTTCATCCAACAGCCTGGCGAGCAGCTCCGTATGATGCTCGATGCGAATGCCCCCGTCTAGACCGAAATCAGGGTATTCATTTTTGAACGTATTGAATGTATGCGGACAAGCCGTCACGATGTGAGTGACGCCGTACTTGGTGAGCGTATTGATATTTTCACGGCACAGCTCCTGGAACAGCAGCTCATTCCCGACACGCCTTGCCGTGTCGCCCGAGCTTTTCTCCTCAAGACCGAGCGTAGCGAAGCTGACCCCCGCATAGCTGAGCAGCCGCACCACATCATAGAGGACGCGGCGGCTGCGCATATCATAGGCGCCCATAGAGCCGGCCCATAGCAGAATGTCGGCTTTGCGGCCTTGCTGCTTCAGCTCTTGCATCGTCTCAACGCGTATGCCGGTCCGGCTCTCGCAATCGGCGATCCACGCTGCCCGCTCGGCACGCGGCAGCCCCCAAGGGTTGCTTTGCCGCTCAATATTTTGCAAAGCGCGCTGGCCGTCGGAAGGCAATTTACCTTCCATCAGCACGAGATAACGCCGCATATCGATAATTTTGTCCACATGCTCATTCCCGACTGGACACACCTCCTCGCAATTGCGGCAGGTCGTACATGCCCACAGCTCTTCCTCGGTTATGACCTCGCCGATGAGCTCCACCTCCTCCGGTTTAACTCCTTTTCGTTTATTCCAAGCTTCCGCTTGCGCGTTCATCGTCGGCTCGATCATCGTCCCACCTTCCGCTGCAGTCTCCCATGCTGGAATCACAGCTCCCATCATATGGGCGTGAGGCTCCTTCGATTCCCTCTCCCATAGACCAGCAGGCAGCCAAGGCGATTTGGACGTGATCGCAGCTCCTTTCTCCGTCAAATGATCCCTCAGCTTCACGATGAGATGCATCGGCGAGAGCAGCTTGCCGGTACTCGAGGCTGGACAAACATTGGTGCATCGTCCGCATTCCACGCATGCATACAGATCAACCAGCTGCTTTTGTGTAAAATGCTCCACCTTCCCCGCGCCGAAATACTCCGCTTCTTCATCCTCCAGATTCAAAGGTGCAAGGCGGCCTGGCGGCGTGCTGCGCCGGAACCATAAATTAACCGGAGCGATCAACAGATGGAAATGCTTCGACTGCGGCACATAGACAAGAAAGCTGAGCAGCACAAGCAGATGCAGCCACCAAAACCATTCAAAGCCGGCATGAGCAGCCAGGCTGCCCGGTTGTACGCCAGCCGTATGAATCAGCTTCGCAAGCACGCTGCTAATTGGCGCATAATTTGAAGCTGCAAGCGAAGAACCATTGCCGCTCGATGAAAGCCTCTCGAACGCTAAGCTGAAAAGAATCGTGAACATCAGCGTCCCAATAAACCACATGACGAGCGACGGCTTCCAGCCGCGCTTCAGCCGCGGAAGCCGTTCCCCATACCTCCGGAAGGCGCCATAAAGAACAGCCGCCAGAACTAACGCTACCGTCACCTCCTGCGTCCAAGTAAACCAATCATAATAAGGAACCTGAAGCGGCTTGCCTCCGTTTAGCCCCTTCCATATCAAATCTGCCGCACCAAGCTGAAGCACAATAAAGCCATAGAAGTAAACCAGATGCATGATGCCGCTTCTGACATCATTCAACAGCTTGCGATGCCCGAATACTTGACCAGCAAAGCTGTTTTTACTTTTGCTTTGGCGTTTGTACCGAGCAAATACCGTCGGTACACCCAGCCGGATATAATCGACTCGCCTCATCACAACTGCTGCAAACATCCATATAGCAAACAGCACAATGGATGCGAACAACAGCCATCTGCCCCATTCCACCAGCTGTTCAGATATGGTGGATATCGAAAGCGACATCGCTGCTCCATATCCGCTCCAAGCTGTCAGCCCCTCGAACAGTAAAACCTTAAAAGCAATCGCCATGTGCCCGGACAGTAAAACCTTAATTGCAATCGCTATGTCCCCCAGCAGTAAAACCTTAATTGCAATCGCCATGTGTCCGGTCAGTAAAACCATAAATGCAATCTCCATGTGCCCGCCCCTCCTTGTATGCCGGTTCATGCAACCAACACGCCTAGCGCGAAGCAGTTGGACAAGTAATAAAGCGCTTTCAAAAATAGCCGCGGTGCTTTATGTATATGAGCTTTCAATCGCGAACATGCCGCCCTCAGGCGATGAAACAGAGCGGTCTATTCCGCGTGGGCCGATCATATCGTAGCACTGATGGACAGTATGCAGCTTAACGGACGAGATCAGGACTAACGTTGATCCAAGCTTAGAAAGGAGCTTCTATGCTGAAAATAGTGGTGCTTCTCAAACAAACCTTTGATACGGAAGAGAAAATAATGCTTACGCAAGCGGGCGTGGATGAAAGCGATGCAAAGTTTATTATTAATCCTTACGACGAGTATGCATTAGAAGAAGCCATACGGCAGCGGGAGCTGCTTGGCGGAGAGGTCATCGTCGTCACTTGCGGGCCTGAACGCTCCCAAGAAGCGCTCCGAACAGCGCTTGCTATTGGAGCAGATGAGGCTATTCGGCTGGACGGAGAGGCTTTGTCACAGGACGCCTCGTCGCTAGCTGCTGCCTTAGCCGCTGTCATCGAGCCGCTTGCGCCCGACCTGCTGCTGGCGGGCTTATTTGCGGTTGACAGCGGCTCCGGAAGCGTCGCGCTTCAAGTCGCCGAGCGGCTCCAGCTGCCTCATGCCTCCGCAGCTGTAAAGCTGACGATCGCTTCCGCAGCAGAGCTAAGTGCTTTGGGCGAAGCCATAAGCGCGCCGGATGGACACAGCGCTAAACATTATGCCCTCATCGAGCGCGATGTCGAGGGCGATACGGAAACCGTGTCAATTCCGCTGCCAGCGCTCATTACAGCCCAGCAAGGGCTCAACGAGCCCCGCTATCCTTCTTTGCCCGGCATTATGAAAGCCAAGCGCAAGCCGCTTCGGACGGTGACGGTCAGCGAGCTGTTCGGCAGCGATGCAGCTGCAGCCGAGCATGCTTCACCTCGCACCGTGCGCGCGCAGCTTATCCCACCGCCGCCTCGCACAGCCGGCAAGCGTCTTCCCGGCGCGCCGGCCGAGCAAGCGGCCGCGCTCATCGCGCTGCTTCGGACCGAGGCTAAGCTGCTGTAGCTATGGGTAGGAGAAAGACAGTGATATAGAAGACGGGATGCTGCAAGTGCAAACCTCCTTGGGTGGCATTCATTCGTTGAAGAACGGGAGAATGTTAGTCATTACACTGATGGATTTAGGCAGACCGCACGAAATCCCTAGGGTAGAGTGAACGATGCTGCAGGTACGGCCCAGTTCGTTCATTGAAGAATGGGAGGATGTTAGTTAATAAACGAGAAAATTGATGCTGCCTCCACGAACTCTCAGGGTAGAAAGAACGATGTTGTTTGTTGAGGGATGACCATAGGTTAGAGGAAAGGAGCTGCTTCATATGTCCAAAACGATTCTGGTGTTTGCGGAGAGCCGGGACGGCGTGCTCCGCCGCGTGGCGCTGGAGGCGCTCGGCGCAGCGCGGCGGCTCGCAGGCAAGGACGGCGCTGTCCATGCCGTCCTTGCCTGCTCCGGCGGCGCGGCGGAAGAAGCCGCCGCGCTCACAGCGCGGGGGGCGGACGTCGTGCATATTGCCGACGATCCTTCCCTCCGCGCCTATGCGCCCGAGGCGTACATCGCCGCCCTCGGCGCAGCCATGGCTGCGGTGCGGCCGGACGCGCTGTTGCTCGGCCACACCGCAATGGGGCGCGAGCTCGCGCCCCGCGTGGCCGCGGCCCATGGCGCCGGCCACATCGCCGACGTCACCGCCATCGAAGCTTCTGACGATGGCGGCGACGTCGGCTTCATTCGCCCGCTCTACGCCGGCAAGGCGTTCGAGCGGCGCAGCTTTCTGCCGGGCCATCCGTGGGTCATCACGGTGCGCCCGAATAATTTGCCGGCGGCGGATGTGCTGGACGCCGCCGAACAGACAGGCACCGTTACGGCTCTGCCGTTCACGGTGCCGCGGCTTTACACCGCCGTGCGCAGCCTTGTGCGGCGCGCCGGCGGCGAACTTGATCTCGCCGAAGCCGACGTCGTCGTATCCGGCGGCCGAGGCGTGCGCAGCGCGGCGGGCTTCGAGCCGCTGCGCGCGCTGGCTTCCGCGCTAGGCGGCGCGGTCGGTGCCTCCCGCGGCGCCTGCGACGCAGGCTATTGCGATTATGCCCTGCAGATTGGGCAAACCGGCAAGGTTGTAACACCGCAGCTATATATCGCCTGCGGCATTAGCGGCGCTATTCAGCATTTGGCCGGCATGAGCCAGTCTCGCGTCATCGTTGCCATCAACAAAGACGCCGACGCCCCCATCTTCGGCGTCGCCGATTACGGCATCGTCGGCGACCTGTTCGAGATTGTGCCTCTGCTATCAGCAGAGCTGCAGCAGCTTCGCTAGCAAACCCTGCTCTTTTGGCTCTTCCACATAACCTTACGGACACCAGAGCTGTTATTCATACGATTTCTTCGCATTTGGAGTGGCTTACGGACATGAGTCCCGCTATTCCCGTTGCCAAGGGCCATATTTGCTTGTTTTCCGCCCAATAACGACTCTGGTGTCCACTAACCTCCCTTTGAAGGCACATTTGCAGCATATAACGGCTCCTATGTCCGTTAGCTCCAGTCATATGCCTATCCACGAAGGTGGAGCTGGGCATTGAGCACATTGAGCACATCGCACACGAAAAAAACACCTGATTCAGGTGTTTTTTTGTACATATTCATCCAGCAGCATATAATGGCTCCTAAGTCCATTAGCTCGATTAATATGCCATTGCACGAAAGTGAAGTTGGTTATGAAGCCGATTGTTTATTGCATATTTCAACTCATACTCTCCCAGCAGCATCCGCGCTGCCAATCACTCTATTCCGCCCCGCAGAAACGCCAAAGAAAAATAATAGAACCGTTATTCCGAGCAGTACAATAAGCGGCGCAGTCCAGCCGTTTGAAATATCATGCAAATAGCCGAATAAAGTAGGTCCCAATGCTGCCAGTAAATAGCCTACTGATTGCGCCATTCCCGATAATTCAGCAGCATCATGCGCATTTGCAGTACGAAGCCCAAACATCATCATAGCTAGGCTGAAGGCGCAGCCCGATCCAACTCCGATCAATAAAACTCCAATAATGACTACAGTATGGTTTCCTGAAAGTAGTCCTCCAATGCCAATAAAGAATAATGCTGCCGTCAGCATCATTAGAGCAACTTGGTTTTGCATTCGTCCAGCCATAATCGGTACGATAAAAGTTACCGGAAGCAAACATATCTGCATCAAGGAGAGGATCCAGCCTGCAGAGTCGGAGCTCATCCCCAAATTTCCTAGAATATCTGGCAGCCATGATACGACGACGTAGAAAAGCATCGATTGCAAGCCCATAAATAAAGTAACATGCCATGCGAGCGGCGACTTCCATAAGCTGGTCCGCTTTTCGCTCGATGCTGATGTTTTAACCTTTTGGCTTGGATTTCGTCTTATTTGAGGAATCCACACAATCAGAGCAATCAAAGCAAGCAAGCTCCATATCCCGAGTGCTCCCTTCCATCCGAGCCCGGCTCCAGCCGATAGCGGAACACTGATTCCAGATGCGATGGCACCACTTAAATTCATGGCTACCGAGTAAATGCCGATCATTAAGCCAATTCTCAAAGGGTAATTTTGTTTAATCAAGCTTGGCATGAGTACGTTGCAAATCGAAATTCCGAGGCCTAGTATGACTGTACCGAGCAGCAGTGAACTAATGCCTAATGAAGAGCGCAGTGCCATTCCTATAACAAGAAGAATCAATGATCCGAATAGAACGGTTGACGTTCCGAATCGGCGGGCTAGCTTAGGCGCAATAGGCGAAAGTAGGGCAAATGCCAGCAGCGGGAGCGTAGTAATCATGCCAGCTAACGTATTCGATATGCCTAAGTCATCCCGTATCGTTCCGATAAGCGGGCCTACTGAAGTGAGTGGCGCACGCATATTAGCCGCAATCAAAATAATGCCTAAAACAAGCAGCCATCCCTTGGATGCGTGCATTTCTTGCGTGCTTGACTTATGTTGTGAGTCCCGCTTCTTGGATGCACCCATTTCTTTTGTGCCTGACTTATGTTGTGAAGCATCCACTTAATTTTCCTCCATCTCTACCTCTTGTTTTAATTGATAAATATATTGCTGCACAATTTCCGCAGCGGCAGCGGCATCTTGCACGGCAATAGCCTCTACCAGCTGATGATGTTCGTTCGGAGGAAGCGCATCGGCAACCTTTTTTCTTAAAAAGATAGTAATTGATTCCTTAATCGCTTCGGTAATATGCGCATAAAGATCAATGAGCATGCCGTTACCGCTTGATTCCACGATGGCCTGATGCAATTTAATATCCGCGTCCACATACATCTCGATATCGTGAACGGCTGTAAACGAGCTGCATTCCTGCTGAAAAAAACGAATCCGCTCCAAGTCCTGTTCCGTCCGCCTTTCAGCGGACAGCCTTGCTGCTTCCTGCTCAAGCGCATTTCTCACTTCCAGCGTATGGAGCAAGCTCGACTTCTGAATTCGGCGTTGAATAGCCGCGCCAAGCATGCTGCTGGAGGTCACATAGGTCCCGTCCCCTTGTCTCGTTGTTAACACACCCGTATGACAGAGTGCCTTTATGCCTTCACGCAGTGTATTGCGGCTAACGTTAAGCTCTTCTACAAGCTCTGGCTCGGCTGGTATTTTTTGGCCTACAGGCCATTCGCAGGAATCAATTAACGCTTCTATTTGCAGGATCACTTGATCCACAAGAGTAAGGCGAGTTGTCTTACTAAGCATCTTTCAAACCTCCAAACATAGGATGATTGGTTCTTTGCTTTAACTATATCATATTAATGATATACATGGCTAATCCCTAACAAGCTTAACTACGCTGCCGAAGAACTAATTTGCATCAAAAAAGACAGGCGAATATTACATTCGACCTGTCCTTTAATCACTTCGTTGATCCCATTGATAGTATTTTTACTTTTACTTTTGCATGAACTTCCGCTTTGGAGAACGTATCTTCCCAGTTATCCTGAACCTGTTTCCAGTGGGGATATTCATAGGCTCTCGCATATAAGCCAAGTCCGAATGGATCGACCTTAGCCCGCTGAACCTTTTTGACCAATTGCTCTATTTTCTTTTCAAGCTCTTTTTGAATTTCCTTCTCGAGTTCTGCTTCTTTTTTCATTATATCATAGCGGAACAGACGCTCCGTCACGACTATTCTCATGTCAATGCCATAATTGAATATAAATTTGTCATCCGCAAAACTTGTCTTTACTTTGACTTTAGTAGCATTAGGAAAAAAGCTCATTCTATTTTTTTGGAACAACCCGCTACTCGGCTGCTCTGGAAGCTGGATAGTGAAGCTAAATTCCCCATCCGTTTCATTTTGTAAAATTCTTAGCCATTTGGTTTCGTCCAGGTCCAGTGACAGCTTGTATAAACCATCGCGATTCAATATAGAGGTTCCTGTTATCGTGACTTCGCCGTCTTTTTTCAGCTCCGTCACAGTGGGACTTTCTCCTTTCTCCCAAAATTGACGATGAAGCTCTTGAAGCGAAGTTTTGACGGTTAAATTTTGTTCGTGAGCTGTATCAATCAGCTTCAATAAGTATACTGGGAGACGCGGTTTATCTTTAGGCTTGAATTTCATGAGCTCCTCCACCGCGCCGTCTACAAGAACGACCCGAGACAATGTTGTGTTCTGCCCGTTCCGATAAATCGTGTCCAAAATATTGAACCAATCTTTATGTTGAAACACACGTTTGCCGATGAGCAGCATTTGAACCTTGCCTCGACTCGATAAAGCCGTAATTGTGGCATCGAATTCTCCTTCAGATTGTTCCGGAGTGATCGCGATAACGGACGTGTTCTCTTCCTTCTCCTCCGCTTCTTTATTAAAGACCGGGCTGGAGGACGAAATAACTAGACGGTTATCTTCATCGAGATCAATCCCTACCATTAAGGAAAGGGAAATATCTTCAATATCGACCTCATCGACGCAGCCTGGCAGAACGGTGAGCGACAATAGTAGACAAACGAAATAAATTCGCTTCACTTAGATTCACTCCGTTGAAACCGATTGTAAATACCAACATAGATGTAAAGCAAGAACGGGAATAAATAGGCGAATCCGATCCCTGCTTGATTTATGATCTGCGTCCACTTATTTGACTCATTCCAGGAGGGGTGGGTGAGTAAGATGAGCAAAATAATGAACACTACCAGTATAGCGGCAATCGCTTGGGAATTCTTTTTGCCAAGCCATATTTCCGTGCTAAGGATTGCCCCGAACGCATATGGAAGCCAACAGGTCGTTACCACAAATAAATAAAGAGCCAAGAAAACCATGTCAAAACGCTCTATGAAGTGGAATTCAATCACTTTCAGTAAATTGAAAACAGGCTCATTATATTCTGTAATGCCATCAGGACTAAAAAAAGCAAAGCTTATCAAGGTGATTCCTAGATGTATGGCTAATGTAATCGTGTTAGCTAGGACGACTCCCCGTACAGCCAAATGCTTTTTTTGAAGAAAGGGGTATATAACAAATAAAATCTCAAATCCGAGAAACGGATAAATCGTAGCTGCTACTCCTTGGAATATGGGCAGCCAGCCCTCTTTAACAATCGGCAGCAGATGAATCCAGTGACTGTCTTTTATAGCGAAAATTAAAATAAGAAACAACCAAATAGTCATATAAAAAACAAGCTCGCTATAACGGCCCAATACACGCGCGCCTTTGCTCGCTACCAAATACCCAGGCACAATCAACAAAATCATCACCACATAGTCTGGAGTCATCGGCAAAAACCATCCCTTGACATATAGCATCGTGGCTATGAGTATGTTCCAGACCATAAAAGCGAAATAAACAATGATGGGGAGGATTAAAATTCTCCCTACTATTTTACCAAAGAGACGGATCAATAAATCCGGTAAGGTATCGTTCGGATACTTCTTAAATACCTTTATGATTACTACACTGGCAATCAAATTGCAGCACCATGCCAGAATGACTGAAATCCAACCGTCCGTTCCTGCTTTCTCAGCGAGAATCCTAGGCAGAGCAAATATCCCCGTACCGACTTGACTCCCATGAAGTATGAATACAAATTGTAAAAATGTGATTTGGTTAGCCGCATATTTCTTCAAGAATCCTCACCGCCGCGCTCGCTATTATGTCCCTGTCTAAAGGTTTGCACTGCTCCTGTGCTTTTTGGCCGCTTATTCATTCCCCACAGTGGGATTCGGATAAATACATCCTTCATATCGGGGAATCTCATCGGAGCCAGCGGACTGCCATAAGGAGTTCCCATGGACTCAAGGGAAACGAAATGAGCAACTAATACAATTGCACCGCATACAATACCGATAATTCCAAACATCGCTGCCAATATCATCATGGGAAACCGCAGAAGCCGAATGGTAGCGCCCATATCATAAATAGGAATAATGAAGGAAGCAATGGCGGTGGAGGAAACGACGATGACCATAATATTGCTGACAAGTCCAGCTTGTACAGCAGCTTGGCCGATTATAATACCACCCACAATTCCTATCGTTTGTCCGATTTGAGCGGGCAAACGAATTCCAGCCTCTCTCAACATTTCAAGCATGATTTCCATTATTATGGCTTCTACTATTGGAGGGAACGGAATTCGCGCTCTCGTCTCCGCTATCGATAGAATGAACTGAAAAGGTATCACTTCATAGTTAAATGAGATGAGCGCAATATACACAGACGGCAAAAATAAGGCGATAAATAATGCAAAAAACCGCAGAATCCGAGTGAACGAAGCAATCGTCCAGCGGGCATTGTAATCATCGATGCTTTGAAAAAATGTGGTAAAGTTAACAGGCGTAATCAACACTGTGGGTGACTTATCCACCACCAATGCATACCTTCCCTGGAGAATATGCGATGCTGTCGTATCCGGCTTCTCCGTCAATATAACCTGCGGGAAAGGGGAGAACGGACTATCCTCCAGAAATTCTGCCAGCTCACCCGTATTCATAACCGCATCAACATCAATCTGTTTCATCCTTTTCTCAAGTTCCTTGAGCACATCCGGATGAGCCACATCAGCTAAATATATTATTGAGCATTTGGATTTTCCGCGTTCTCCTACCGTTATTTCCTTTATCTTAAGCTGCTGGTTGGGAATATACCTGCGAATTAACGCGATATTCTGACTCCCCGTTTCAACAAAGCTCTGATGAGCCCCTCGAAGAGACGCTTCGATCCGTGAATCCTCGACCGCTCTTTGCGGCCACCCTTTGGTCTCGTAAATACGAACCTTCGACTGCCCATTAATAAAGAGCACACTATCCCCTTGTAAAATGGAATTTTCAATGTCATCCCATTTCGATACTACACGAACACTCCCTAAACTTACTTCTGGTATTTCATTATCAATAGCTCCACGATGGATCAACTCATGCAGAATGTTATTGTTTATCAAATCCTTGTTAACCAAGCCTTCCAGATATACAAGTGAAGCTGCAGTACCAACCTGTTCCATTTGAATTCGGCGAATAACCAAATCAGGAGTCAAATCAAAAAACTGCTGAAGATGCTTTATGTTATCGGACAGCTCGCTGCTAACCGAACTAGCACTTGAAGAATCCGATTTAGACAGCTCACTGTACTTTGAACTGCCCCATCCTAGCAGAAACTTTAATAATGCAAACATAACGGATCATCCTACCTCCACCTGTGACTGATTTCAAATAAAAGGAATATATTTAAGGATCTACCATAAGGACAATAATGATACGCACGATCAGCTAAATATTGCAGGTTTTGAATTGGTAATGGTTATTATGTCCATTTTTCGACAAAAAAAGAGCGTCATCCGTCCAACCGCTTTATCAAGAAAGCGGTCAAACGAATAACACTCAATGTTAAAAACTCAGGCAAAGTCTGGTCTGATCTCCCTGATGCAATCCGGGGATTCGTACAAATCATCATGAACTGCATTTGTGACGGGATAAGCGCGCATGAGATAGGAGTCCATCGCCTCCAAATGCTTGCGCAGGCTGCTGAACTCCGTTATACAGGGATTAAGCCAATCCTCTATGCCCTCTTCATCCAAAATAACCGGAACGCGAGGCTGCCAGACTGACATTGCACCTGAAGCGGCGGCGGTGATCATCGTGAAGGCACGCACTTCCTTGCCGCTTACATTTTTCCAGCAATCATAAATGCCCGCAATCCCGAATAACTGCTGGCTTGGAATAATAACGTGCATGGCCCGCGGTTCGCGTTCCTTCCCGAACTGCTTCTGTCCATAGAATCCGCTGCACGGGAGAATACAACGCTGTCTGCGCAGCATTCTCCCGAGAAACGGCTTCCCCATCAAGGTCATATGATCCGCATTTACGGAATCCTTCGCCCAGAACGGGAACAACCCCCACCTTGACTCCTGCATCGTCCTCTGATCAAATCGATCATTCATAACAATCGACACATTCTGTGTCGGAACCACGTTGAACCGATTGGTATATCCGCGGACAACTTTTTTCACTTGAAACATATCCACCATATCATTAATATCTGCCGTTAACGAAAACCGTTCAATCATCGCGACCACCCTTTTCACGTTGTTTGAACCAGTTTTTGTTAAAACAAAATAAATTATGCATGGAACATACAGAAGCTATAACGATTATTTCAATACTTTTGACTTTTATTATCTCAATTACATGGTGAACCGTTTCCGAAATTTCAGCGGCGGCATCCCCGTATGCGCTGCGAAAAGTCGAGAGAAATGCGGCGTTTGGCGAAAGCCCGTTTCCTCTGCAACGCGTGCAATGGTCCAATCAGTCTTAATAAGCAGCAGCTTCGCTTGATCCAATCGATAATACAGCAAATATTGCTGCGGCGTGCAATCAAACACCTCAGCCATACAGCGTGTTATGTAATTGGTATGAAGCTGCAATACATCGCTCAGCATCGTGTTGCTGATAGGCGTACGATAATTCAGCTTTAAATAAGCTGCTGCCCGCTCCGCTACCGATACAGCAGCCTTCGCGGCATCTGAGCGCCAGCCCTCATCAAGCATCTGCAGCAAGTGCAGAAAGCGCTGCTGACGGTCCCAGAATGCGCCGTGCGATGAGCTTTTGGCTGCTTCGTGCAGCTGTTGGAATATAAGCTTCGCTTCATCGGGATACGTTAATTTCATTTTTTTGGGCAGACGTATAGCATATGTATAATAATCACCGCGAAGCGATCCGCATTGGTTGCCGACCGTTTCTTCCCAGGCTCCTACCGTTTGGAAATGGATCCAATCAAACACCGTTTCCTCATCGCAAGGACGAGTCGAGTAATGCCAGCGGTCCGGCCGCAGAATGAGCACATCTCCCGGTCCTAGTGTCCAGCTATGGTTATCTTCTGCTACATGCAGCGAGCCCTTATTCACGAATAACAAATCAAAAACGCCAAGATTCGTCCGATTAGGATGCTCTTCTCCTGCGTGATAGGTTAATCGGTTCGATTCAATAAAGAACGGTAATGGGGGCGAGCGAAACGTTAGCAATAAATCCTCTGACAATCTAATCTCTCCTCTTAAAAGTTTTGCGCAGCAAAACTTGACTTCGTAAGCATTCGCTTAGTTTTGCAGAGCAAAACTTTACTTCGTAAGCATTCACTTAAAAGTTATATGCAGTAAATCGCACTTTGCATGCAATTCCATGTGCAAATATGCAAAAATACTAATGACCATGTTACTTGTGATCCCTTCATTTGTCTATAAAAAAACGAAACCTCAGCCGCATCTTTGAAAGGATGCAGCCGAGGCTCATAAAAGACAGCTAGAATCAGCTATTCTCGATATTTTTTCATTTAGATTGCACATGTACAGTCCAAGTTTAATGGAGCAGCTGATGGCAGCATGCTTTTGACTAAATACATATAATCGAGAGATTGCTTATACGTATCTTCGTTTGGCTTAAAGACAACGCGCTCGCCGCCCAGTACCGATAGCACCTCAATGCGGCTGGGCAGCCTCCCGAATGCACTCTTGCAAAAAACCGACGTCATATGGAAAAGCAAATCAAGCACATCCCCATCCAAGTCAGGCGATTAGTCCACCATTTCTCGACCAGTTCCTCCAATACAGCATGTGTACGTAATTGAAGCGGAAGCATATAGAATTCATTGACGCTGTGCAAGGCAGCGAATAGAACCATTTGTCGCCAGCTGACCTTGCTTGACCGCTTGCGATCCGACTTTATTTCGCCGAATCGTTCTGTTCCACGCACCAGTTGTTCCAGCTTATAATCTTCTATTCGTATTAATGCTGGTGCTTGCTCCATCGTCTCAGTCGCCTCTCATTCTGCAAACTTACTTAACACATTGGACTGCTCACTTAACACGGGTAGGCATATTATGCTCCTATCCTCATTAACCGGCAACTGCTGCTAGACCTGCCACTCGGCGGCCTAAGCTTCTTCCTTGCTCCTTCTCCGTTTCTGTGGGATTGTATTCGAATTTAATACATTCGCATACAATCTCTGCCCCCACCTCCTTCAGCTTCGCCTCAACAATATCAACCGCTCCGCAATAGATCGGATAGGAGGTGTCGCCTGATCCAAAAACAGCTGCCTTTTTGCCGCTTAGATCCAAGCCATCCATCTCCTCATAAAAATCAAGAAATTCATCCGGCAGCTCGCCATCGCCCCACGTATATGCGCCAATGATGATGCCATCGAAATCATTGAGCTCAGATGCGCTAGCATCGAAAGCCTCTTTTGAAACAACCTGGGCGCCTGCTTCCTTTGCCCCCTCTGTGATGGCCTCTGCCATTTCCTCTGTATTTCCAGTCATGCTCGTGTATACAACAAGTATTCTCGTCACTCATCATTCCTCCTAGTGCTCACTCTTTTTATTAAACTTGTATCGTTTGAATACCTTCGAATAAAGTAGCCATATATAGATCATCACCCTGAACATCAATATCCGTGACCGGACAGCCAATCTTAACAGCCAGCAAGGTGACTTGATTACATAAATAAGTAAGCCGATACAGCCCCCGGTCGGTGCACACATAAACTTCACTTCCTTTGGCTACTACGGAGAAAATGAAATTCTGGCCAAATTGGATGCGGTTAAACCTTCCCTGCTTATCACCAATGAGCAGCTCGCCTTTATCGCTCGTTCCAATAAGATGTCCTCTAAATACAACCAAGCTTGTAACGCTCAATTGCAGTTCAAATTGCGCCCAATCATCCATAAAGCGGTCATACAAAGATATACCGCTGTCATGCGCGATAATGAGGTATTGCGGCAAATTAATAAAATCGTAAACATGCTTATTCGCACAGGCAATCCTTTCCCACTTGAATCCAGCATTGGACCATAAGCCATCATCGGTTGCCGCATAACCGGTTCCGCCTATTTTGCGATATTGATAGCAAGGGATTGTTAAACCGTCACAATTCCATTCCTCTCCGTTCCATTCATATAAACCGGTGCTCGTGCATGCATGAAGCAAATCATGGTGCAGCTGCAGCCGATTCACACTGCTCATCTCAGGCAGCCCTTGATCGAGCTTTGACCACTCGCCCTCCGCATTCATTTCATAGATGCCATATCCGACTGATGCTGCGAACAATCCATCCGGACCCGCCTTCACCGATGAGAAGGGAAAAAGAAGCCAATTCCAAGGTTTGCTTGTTTCTGTCTGCATAACTCTCTCCTTCTGACAATTATGTCGATTAAGCTGTATTTGCTTGCTGTATGTTCTCTTATATGGTTTACTTGTCAGCTGCGTAAGCTTGACAGCTGTTACAAGCAAAAATCATGTTTACTTACTTCGTTAATTTCTCCGTCAGCCGATGTATCTTTTGCAACTGTGTAGCAATCCCATGTCAATAGCCCTCCATTGAACGCGAATATGTAACCCACATCAGAAACATTTAGCCAACAACAAAATATTGATAATGATTATCACTATCGTATAGATGATAACTATTCTCAGTTGTATTGTCAATCAATTTCTACAGCCCTATCCATCCCTTAGCAAACTCGAACCCAATCTACCATTTGAGAACGCTCGTTGTACAAACATCCAATTCTGAATATTTGGATCATAGTCTATGACTATACAGTTACCTACCCAATCAATAGATAGAGTATGAGCGTACTATAAGACATCTAAAGAGGAGGTGTTTTCGCTGAGTAAATTAAGCAATAACAAGAAACGTATCATAAGAAGATTAATCAGAAAATGGGCTGCAGAACGTCGCTGCGCTAGAAGAAAGAAGCACGGGGAAGAAACTATTATTGTGAATAAGAACACGAACACCGTATCTCAGAAAGTTAATGTTACGGTTAGAGCAGGTCGTAACCGCTATAAGAGTCGTAGAGGAGCTGCCGGCGCCACAGGTGCGACTGGCGCTACCGGCGCGGCTGGCGGTGCCACTGGGGTTACTGGTACCACTGGCGCTACTGGTGCCACTGGAGCCACTGGTGCTACTGGTGCTACTGGAACCACTGGAGCCACTGGAGCCACTGGTGCTACTGGTGCTACTGGTGCCACTGGCGCTACTGGTACGACTGGAGATCCTGGTGTCACCGGAGCTACTGGTGTTACTGGCGCTACTGGAGCCACTGGTGCTACTGGTGCCACTGGAGATCCTGGTGTCACCGGAGCTACTGGCGCTACTGGCGCTACTGGTGCCACTGGTGCTACTGGAACTACTGGCAATACCGGAGTTACTGGAGCGACTGGCACTACCGGCGCGCCTGGCGGCGTCATTGGGGCTACTGGCGCTACTGGAGCTACTGGCGCTACCGGAGCTACTGGAGCGACTGGAGATCCTGGTGTCACTGGAGCTACTGGCGCTACTGGAGCTACTGGCGCTACTGGAGCTACTGGTGCTACCGGAGCTACTGGAGCTACTGGAGATCCTGGTGTCACTGGAGCTACTGGCGCTACTGGATCTACTGGCGCCACTGGTACCACTGGTGCAGGAGCCATCATACCATACGCTTCCGGAGGACCTGCGATTTTGACGACTGTTTTAGATGGATTGATAGGAACTACTAGCTTAATAGGCTTTGGTTCTTCTGCTACTGGCATCTCACTTATCGGGGGAGCTATTGATCTTACGGGCACATTAGCAGGACCACTTATTAACTTTGCATTCTCCACTCCACGCGATGGGACGATTACTTCTCTTGCCGCGTACTTCAGTACTACAGCAGCAATCACCTTAGTAAGCTCAGCTGTAACCATTACAGCTCAGTTATTTAGCTCTGCCACTCCAAATAATATCTTTACCCCTGTTCCAGGCGCCCTTGTGACGTTGTCACCACCGCTTACTGGAATAGTAGCTTTAGGAACAATCAGCAACGGCATTGCGACTGGACTATCAATACCGGTTACTGCCCAAACTCGATTATTGCTAGTATTCTCTGCAACTGCCACTGGTGCTTCGTTAGTCAATACAGTAATAGGATACGCAAGCGCAGGCTTGACTATCGCTTAATTAGTAAAGCTACTTTAGAGCCACATGTTGTCAAGAATGAAGCTTTATCACTAAAACAGCCGAACAGGGTTTCTACCCTCCTCGGCTGTTTTGCTGTTTTGGTCTCTTCAACTGACTTCATTGATTAAAGTCTTATCTGAAATTGCAGCTTGAACAGTATTTTGATCTGCCCTTTCTCGAACTGAACGTCCTTTACGGATACCACATTCTGTGCTGGCAAATCCAGCGTAACAACTATTGTTTCCAGCTTGCTTAGCGGCAGCTCTGTTCCCTTTATGGATAACGACTCAGGTCTTAAAACAAGATTTGGCGACTGCCACTGAAGCGAATAAACCGCATCAAGCGCAGCTGGAATACGCTCTTTATAAGTGACGTTCAAATGAGCGATAAGCTTATTCTCTTCCAACTCGAAGGCAGCACCGTCCAAGCTTACATCCTTCGCTATTTCAATATTGGGATGATCGGAAGAGGAACTCGCATATTTGGCTTTCAAATTCATTTTGATCAGATCGTTAATGTCCGATTCAGTAAGAACCAGCTCTGGCTTTAATTTTCTGACCATATCCATTGCTTTGTCTTTCACATCAATCGGACTATAGCTCATATCGAGCTGCTCGTCCGGCGCAATATAAGAAAGCAGCCACCAGAGCGCGCCTCCCAGCAGTAAGAGGATAATAATTAATATGATAAACAATCTTTTTACTATTCTCATTATGTTAACTCCTCTCTCACATATGCTTAAGCACCTTAATCAATTACCACGGTAACAACAGTATAAGTTTACATCACTATAAAAATAAATCATACGAGCTGTACATGAATCTACAATGATAATGCTATAATGAATCAAATAATTCACGTTACTAACGAACAAATGAGAGAGGATGTACGCCCATGAATCCGAATAACGCACCTCACCACCGCATTGGACTTGAAGAAATTGTTCAAGCGCAAATGCATTTAAAAGATGTCATTACGCGTACGCCGCTTCAACATAACCGCGTACTGTCCGAGCGATACAACTGCAACGTCCTGCTGAAAAGGGAGGATCTGCAAATCGTCCGCTCCTTCAAAATACGCGGCGCCTATAATTTGATGTGTTCGCTTGCCCCGGAAACATTAGCAAATGGCGTTGTGTGCGCCAGTGCAGGCAATCATGCGCAGGGCGTAGCTTACTCCTGTCAAGCGCTCGGCATTCCCGGGAAAATATTTATGCCTAGCACGACTCCTCGCCAAAAGGTTTCACAGGTGTCCTTTTTCGGAGGAACCTTTGTGGAGGTTATTTTGACAGGAGATACCTTTGATGATGCATATGCTGAAGCGATTGCCGAGAGCAACCGGAGCGGAATGGCATTCATTCATCCGTTCGATGATCGCAAAATCATCGCAGGTAACGGTACCGTCGGACAAGAATTTATGGAAGCTGCAGAAACCGTTCCCGATTTCGTCTTCGTAACGGTCGGCGGCGGCGGTTTGGCGGCAGGCGTTGCCTCCTATGTAAAGATCGTATCACCATTAACGAAAGTGATTGGCGTAGAACCCGAAGGCGCCGCTTCCCTTCGTGTATCGCTGGATGCTGGCGAGGTAACTCCACTCGATCAGATTGACAAGTTCATTGACGGTGCAGCGGTCAAGCGAGTCGGAGACATAACCTACGCGCTGTGCAGAGATTTGCTCGACGATGTTATTACGGTGAACGAAGGCAAAGTATGTACGACTATGCTTGATCTATACAATGAGAATGCAATTGTAGCCGAGCCCGCTGGTGCATTGCCCATTTCCGCGCTTGAAGCATATCGCAGTGAAATAGAAGGAAAAACAGTCGTATGTGTTGTAAGCGGCGGCAACAATGATGTCGATCGAATGCAAGAAATCAAAGAGCGGTCGCTCATTTACGAAGGATTAAAGCACTACTTTATGCTAAGCTTCCCTCAAAGAGCAGGAGCACTAAGGGAATTTCTAGATCAAGTCCTCGGCCCCGATGATGATATCACGAGGTTCGAATACACCAAGAAATCAAACAAAGACAATGGTCCTGCCCTCGTCGGCATCGAGCTTAAGGATCGCAAAGATTATAATCCATTGGTCGAGCGTATGACCAAAAAAGGCTTCCAATTCATTGAGCTTAACAAAGATCCCGTTTTGTTTAATCTGTTAATTTAATCGGTTTGTGTTAGCTGCCTATTACTAAATAATAGAGGGTGTTCCAAAAGCATGAAGTTCGGAGAGATAGCTCACTTCGAACCGAAATGTTGGAAAACATGAAAAAATAGCCGTACAGGGTGTCTATTCCTGTACGGCTATTTTTCTGTTTTGGTCTATGGTTGCTTTCTTCATCAGATTAAACGATTTATGAGATGGTTATAGGCTCATATAGGATCATTGAACGAGTAGTTACGGACATGAGGTACGTTATATGAGTGAATTAGCTGTAAAAGCAAAGTTTACGGACATGAGAGCCGTTATTTTCATCGGATCGGGTCATATGTGGGGCTTTTCGAGCCAATAAGGGCTCTCATGTCCGTAAGCAGTTCGAAAAGTGGTTTTTGCAGCAAATAAGGGCTTCTGCGTCCGTTAACTTTTGCAGACCAAATAAATAGAAGAGGGTCTCCCAAAAGCCTATGGCTTTTGGGAGACCCTCCTTTTTGGGTTTACCAGGCGTAAGCGCGAGGTGCTTCGCCGCCTGGTCCTGGGAATATTTCGTCTATCCGCTTAAGAGCGGACTCATCCAGCTTAATCTCAACTGCACGGAGTGAGCGTTCAAATTGATCCAGCGTGCGTACGCCGATAATAGGAGCGGTTACAGCTGGATTAGCCAGCAGCCAAGCAAGTGATACGAGATCCTCTGGCTCCCCCAGCTCATCACAGAATGCTGCATATGCATCAAGCTGCTCGCGATGCTGCTCTAAGCGCTTGGAGTCTCCGCTGCGGCGACCGCCATCCTTGCGGCGGTGGTTACCCGCAAGCAAGCCGCCATCGAGCGGACTCCACGGAATCACGCCAAGACCTAGCGCTTGCGACGCTGGCAGCACTTCCAGCTCAGGCAAACGGCAGAGCAGATTGTATTTATGCTGCTCGGATACGAGGCCTAGTGAGCCTCTTGCCTTCGCTTCTCCCTGGGCAACTGCAATATCCCAGCCGGCAAAGTTACTGGAGCCTATGTAGCCGATTTTGCCTTGAGCTGCTGCAATCTCGAATGCGCCCCATAGTTCGCTCCAATTCACGCTGCGATCGACGTGATGCATTTGATAAAGCTCGATATGATCCGTTTGAAGGCGCTTAAGCGATGCCTCCAAATGTCTGCGGATCTTATAAGCAGATAGGCCTGCTTCGCGGTTAGGGCCATCATGCTCATTATGCATGTCGCCATACACTTTGGTAGCAAGCACAGTACGCTCGCGGCGGCCATCACCCTGCTTAAACCATTTACCGATAATTTCTTCGGTACGGCCTGCGTTCTCACCCCATCCGTAGATGTTAGCGGTATCAATAAAGTTAATGCCTGCATCCAAAGCCGCATCTAAAATTCGAAATGATTCCTTCTCGTCCGTGTCCACGCCAAAATTCATCGTTCCCAGACATAACCGGCTTACTCGAAGACCTGATCTTCCTAATTTCGTGAATTCCATACTAATCATCGCTCCTTCTATTTTCAATAGGATGGATTGCTACTACATTATACAAAAATTGCACATACTAACCAATCTTCATTTGTAAGAACATTTTATGTATCGTTTTTTGGAGATTTAATCTACTTTGCGTATAATGAAAATGGTAAGAAAACCCAAACAATAACTAATAAGGAGACCGTCCTTTGCATACAGATCAAAAATCTTGGTTTAGTGGGGAGATGCGACTCATCTCCGTTATCTTATTTATTGTGGAGTTTGTACGAGGAGCAGTCCTAATCAGCCTGCTCCCCATCTATGGCGCCAAAACATTAGGCTTGCCGCCTGACGTTATCGGAACTGCTATATCTGCGCACTATATAACGGATACAATGCTCAAAATGGCCATCGGATACTTGCTTGATCGATTTTCCGTCCGCCTTGTTGTTCAGACTGGTCTCGTCCTATCCTTGGCAGGTGTATATCTGCTGCAATTCGCCGATTTGCCTTGGATGTTTATTGGTGCTGCCGCGCTGTACGGCATTGGCATGTCGCCCTTATGGATCGTTTGCCTAACGAAGGTTTCCGAGGATAAGCGAGCAACGCAAATGGGCTATCTGTACACGATATGGATGGTCGGGCTTGGAAGTGGCCCTATTGTTTGTAATATTTTGCTCGATATGAGCGTATCGTTTACGTACCTGCTGCTGGTCAGCCTGTCTGTTCTCGCCTGCCTGCTGTCGTTCTTCATGAGCAAAGAAAAAGCGACTACGCCAAATCGATTGCCGATGCGCCAGCAATTTATTATTCTTAAGGAAAGGCTTCGTCATATGAAGCTGCTCTTGCCGGGAATGATTCTGCAAACGACTGGCGTCAGTATGCTCGTTCCAATCCTGCCCAGCTTCGCTGATAAAGAGCTTGGACTGTCGGGCACCCAATACTCAATCCTGCTCACTGCGGGGGGCTTATGCGCTGCTGCCGGCTTAATCCCAATGGGCAAATTATCAGACAAGCTCGGAGGAAAGAAATGGTTTCTCGTTGTCGGCTTCGCGATCTTTGCTGTCGCACTATGCCTGCTAGCCTCCCGCTTCACGTTCTGGTATTGTTTACTTATAGCGATTGCTCTCGGCTTGTCGTATGCCGCTATTCTGCCCGCATGGAACGCGCTGCTTGCCGCGTATGTTCCGCCTAAGCAAGAGGGACTGGGCTGGGGCATATTGTCAACGATCGAAGGTGTCGGTGTTATGATTGGACCAATAGCCGGGGGCTTCATTGCCGCCTGGCACGGTGAGATCTCTGTTTTTTGGATAAGCGCTGTGCTCTTTGGGCTTATCAGCATATTTTATTTATGGTTTCCTTTTCGGGCTTTTGGGACAAGCGAAGAAGCTACAATGAAGTAGAACGGGGTTATATCAATGAATGATTGGCATAATTGGCTGGAATACATAAAACACTTGGATATGGACTCCATTAAGTGGACGCTGGAAAGCTACTCCATGCTGGGACCGCTCCCAGGAATCCTGCTGCCTTACATCGAATCCTATCTCCCTTTCCTGCCGTTAATTCTCATTATTGCGGCTAACGCCAACATATATGGACTTGGCTTAGGGTTTTTGTTCTCCTGGATTGGCGTAACTGCAGGTGCCGTATCGATTTTCTGGATCAGTCGCACGCTCGGACGCAATGTCAAAGGGAGGCTGGAGAAACGATTTCCGAAATCGCAGCGCTTCTTCAACTGGGTAGAACATAAGGGATTCACTCCATTGTTTCTGCTCGCTTGCTTCCCATTTACACCGTCTGTTGTTATCACCATCGTTGCAGGACTTAGTAAGGTACCTTTCAAAACGTTCTTTCTCTCCATGCTGCTTGGCAAAGCAGTTATGATATTTAGCATATCGCTGATCAGCTTTGACATCGGCAATCTGATCCATGAGCCTTGGCGAATCTTCGTTACGATCACTGCTGTGCTCGTAATGTGGTTTGGCGGCAAACGATTGGAGTCACGTTATCAGGTAAATGGGTAAGGTATACATTCCGTCTCCGCTCATACATTTCTTCCTTTTGTGGCAAACTGTTGAGGATCTTCTTGTGAAGATAAAGCTCTACATTATACCTCAGGAGGGTGATTACATGTCAGGCAAACAGCCATCCGATCTGCAGAAAAAAGCAAGCAAAGCTCAATCTCTAGCTGATCGCAATGAAGCCAGTAAACATTCCGCAAGCGAGCTGCAATCAGAAGCTGACCGTGCGGCAGTGCCGAAGCATGGATTATAAGCATAGAAGGGCTGGTTGAACCAATGAGCAACGAAGACAAACATCATGAGATGCAGCCAATTACTGGTGAGACTGTCGAAGCCAAAGGCGTTTACCAAAACGAGTGGGGCCGCCAAGAGCAGCTGGAAATCGGAGATAAATTCCCTGCTGATCCTATGCTCGGTTCGACGGAATGGGAGCTGGTCGAGGTCTATTTCAATAATCATCACCAGGGACATACCGATCCGCGCTTAGTTCCGCATGATGATGACAACGATCCCGAAGCGCATATGCAGCATCCTCGCCGCCACGAAGGCAGCAATAAGAACGATGACGACATGTAGCCATGTTTCACCGGTCATTCCATCCTCAATAAATGATTGAAAAAATGGCAGGCCGCAAGGACTAAGCTAATGCTTGTCTACGGCCTGCCATTTCTTATAAAATTCCTTCATTCGTCTCGCTTTTAGCTTCATCGCGAACGCGATGAGCTTGGCCTTCGCGTTGATTCACTTGATCGAGAAGCTTGTCCAAGCGGCGAAGATGATACCCATACTCGAAAATACCCGATGCGACAAATACAAGCCGCTTATTCTCATCCGGACTTTCCTGAATATAAGCCGTCAAATCCTTCACCAGCCTGTCCTCACGCTCTTCCTCTGGCTCTATCCACGCATTCGGCTTCATCTTGCCCTCTGCTTTTAGCAAAATATGCTCATGATACTTCGTTAAATCCTCAATCTGGCGATCGAAGCGATCAGACCAATCTACAGCGCTTGAAGAGGCAAAATAATGTTCCTCTACAACGTCAATAAGGTCCGCGCCTTTCTGCAGCGTCTTAATCATTTGCTTAGACACGATTAACTGCCGCGCATGGCTTGTCCGCGCCCGCGCCAGCATCTTCCGCTCCTCCTCAAATACGGTGTAGCGCTCCTCCAGCTTACGCAATATTCCAAGCAGCTTATCCTTCTCCTGTCCGTATACCTGCTCCTTCATTTCATTCGATACGGAAGTTCGCAGCAGCAGGGAAAGCTGGCTGTAGGCTTGATGCACCTGTTCAGTGAACTGACGTCTTGGCCGGGGCGGAAATACGAGCACATTCACAACAAAAGAGGAGCCAATACCCGTAAGCACCATCAAGAAACGGCTTATCGCAGCGTCCCAGCCTTGTCCATGCGCCTCCATGATGGCTACAACGGTAACAAGCGTTAAACCGATTGTGCTTTCCATCTTCAACTGAATACTAAGAAGAATAACGATAATACAAACAAGTCCTACCGCAATTGGTGTATGTCCAAACAGTCTTACCGCTGCTATGGCAATGAGAGCACCGACTAAATTGGTCTGCACTTGGTCCGCTACGCGCTGCCATGACCGATAGATAGACGGCTGAATGGTAAATATCGCAGCTACTGCAGCTATTAGCGGAGAAGCGAAACCAAATAATCCGCTCAGGTAAATAGCTAATGCGACCGCCATTCCTGTCTTCAATACCCTAGCACCTATGGTCATAGAGAATCAGCCTCCAATACTTGCAGCTCACAAGCAGCCATCTCTCTTCCATTTACCCAAAGCGTGACCCGATGAAAACCAGCGTAATGCTTGCGCGTGGTTAAATCAGCAAACCGATGTATGCGGGAACCCTTAGCGACAGCTCCTCCGGCAAACTCACGATCAGACAGCAAAAACCGCTTGAGCGACGTTTTGCCGCTGAATTTCACGAAATCGATGCCGTATTCAATACGCAGCTTTACACGCTCGCCCTCACGTACATGCACCTGATAATGCAGTGCAACCTCTCCCCCAATGGTTAGGCTCTCCGTTGACAGCTTTAAAGAAGCATGTGAAACAAGCGGCTGCACTTCGTCATCCGCCTTCTCATGGGAGGAATAGCCGAACAAAGCCATGATGCGAGGATTAGCATGCTTAATTAACGTACGGCAGCCATGTCGCACAATCCAATCCGTCCGAGCATCTGCTCCAAGCCATGAAGCGGCCAGCACAATAACGAGCTCGGGATGATCCTTCGCAATATCATTTAAATTGTTCGCAACGCTCTTGCGCACATAGAGTGATGGGTCACGCTTCAGCTTGTCCAATATCGGAATAATGAGCGCTGGGTCTTGTTTGAATATCGGCAGCGCCTGCGCCCAAGGAAGACGCGGTCTGATGCCTTCGCTCGCAAGCCGCCTGACATGCTCATCCGAATGCTCCGCCCATTCCAGCATACAGGCAGCCATCCTCTGCGGATCTTGCAAAATGAATGCTCGAATGGCAAATTCAGAAGTTGAGTATTTGGTGAATCTTTGAAGTGCCGCCAATGAAAGAGGCCAGTACTGCGGTTCTATTCCGTACACCTCTACAAAGTCAGGAAAGAACAAATACGGCAATCCGGTACATTGCTCATCTATACGGTACAATACAGCAAGCGCCTCTTCATAGGCTTTCGGGAGTGAAGCGCCAAGCGCCTCCGTTATTTTTCTAGTTCGTGCCTTCAGCTCAAGCTGCTCCCAATTGCCGCTTCTTACCCGCTCCACGAAAGCAGCCTCATCAAATGGGCTCCACGCCGTTTTCACCAGTGCGGCAAATTGTTCAATAAATAATCCGTCATATATCGCCTTAAGCGGTTCCGCCAACGTAAATCCCCTCCTTCAGCTATTATACAAAAAAATGCTCATTCTTATCTGCTTATCGTAAAAATACTGAAAGGTACACGCTGCCCTTGGATAAGCCTCTAACCCTGCGCTAGTTTAAATGGAAGCAGATAATCGCACTACTTTATTCCATTCCTGTACACTTACTTGCTGCCCTACGGACATAGGATCCGTTATTTGTGAGCCGCCACACACCCCATGATTAAGAAATATCCAATCATTTCTTAGAGCCTAAAGTAACTTTCGCATCTATTAATCTTCGGCTATTATAATAGAATACCCTGCTCAATAAAAGCGGGCTGATCAGATGTATGAGGTTTATGCTTAGGAGGAACTATGTTGAGAATTGTGAAAGAGTTTAAAGAATTTGCGATGAAAGGTAATGTCATCGATCTGGCAGTCGGTGTCATTATCGGAGGCGCATTCGGCAAAATTGTAACTTCCCTCGTCAATGATATTATTATGCCGCCTATCGGTACTATTCTGGGGAAAGTAGACTTTAAAGATTTGAAGCTTTATCTTGTAGATACAAGCAACTACCCAGACTTATCGAAAGCCCCTGCCATTGCCTATGGTCAGTTCATAAACGTTATGCTGGACTTTTTAATTGTTGCTTTCTGTATTTTTCTGCTTGTTAAAGTCATCAACATATTGCGTCGCGATGAGAAGAAAGCAGAGCCGCCGGTCGAAGTAACTGAGAAGGACTGCCCGTACTGCTTGTCCAAGGTGCCAATTAAGGCAACGCGCTGCAAGCACTGCACTTCTCAGCTGGGGGAAACCGCACATGGCTGAGGAGCTATTCGACATTTATGATGAACAGCTGCGTCCGCTCGGCACTGCCACCCGCTCACAGACACATATGAACGGCTACTGGCATCGTTCCTTCCACTGCTGGCTGACGCGCCGCGAGGAGAACCTCCGGTTCGTACGCTTCCAGCTGCGCCAGGAAAGCAAAGACACAAATCCCGGCTGCTATGACATTACGGCAGCCGGGCATTTGACTGCTGGAGAGACGATTCGCGAAGCAGTACGCGAGCTTGAAGAGGAGCTCGGTCTGCCGGTCGAATTTCAGCAATTGATCCCGCTTGGGCAAGTTCGCGAGGAACTCAGCGGAGAAGTGAACGGCGTTCCCTTCATTGACCGTGAGGTAAGCGACGTATTCGGACTCGTCTGCTCGGTGCCGCTGAACCAGCTGCGGCTGCAGCCTGAAGAAGTGGCCGGTGTGTACGAGGCTGACCTTGACGAGCTGATTGCGATGTTCGAAGGCCGGATAGCTGAGGTCCATGTAATTGGCGTCGAGCTCTCTGACGGGCCAAACGAGCTGATACCTGCCGTGCGTACCGTAAAGGCGAGCCAATTCGTGCCGCGCGCGGCTTCTTTTTATGCGAACGTGCTGCGGTCTTTGCATGGCTGTACTTAATTTGAGCATCATTGTTTGCGGAGGAGCTGCGGGCACCTCCTCCTGCCTGCTCCCAATTCCGATACCATTGATCAATAAGTCCGTGTATGTTATAAAACTCCGTAAGACCCGGCGCACGGTCGAAATCATTCAGCTCTGGCTGATTGAAGATCTGCGCCCCTACTTCATGCATGCAGCCATGCAGATTCGTCTCTATAAAGCTTCCAAGCTCATCCAAGTTAGCGAAGGAGCGCGGATTAAACTGCACCCTTTGTTCAGCAGCAGCATTATAGCAATAGGAGCGCCGGATGCCATCTGGAATCTGGCTCCAAGGTGCAATTAAGCTTCGGTCATATCCCTGACTGTCATACCAGTTGTACACCCGATTGATATAATCCCGATGAAATCGCAAGAAACGTTCTCCATACCCCGGCGGCGGCACACTGCCTGGCATCAAATGATATCTATGATGCCAATCACGATGCTCGTTTAACAGCGCCTGTGGAAAATTAGGTATATAAGACATCCTCTTTCCCCTCCTTGCATATTCTTGTTTACTTCCATTTCCTTAGTTTATGCAGCAAACATAAAGAAGGACCATCCTATTGGTATAGGACAGTCCATTTAAAGCAATGAAAAACTAGTAGCGTTGGCCAAAAGAACGATTTGTCCTGCGGACGCAAATATCAAATGTTACAGTTACGTCTTGGTTTCTGCCAAATGAACAGAAGATTCTTACACAATCCTTGTCATGCGTGCAGAAGAAGTTAACGACACGGCAGTGGAAATCGATCAATGCTTGAACAGCTCTTGCATCACGATTGCGAATGGCTCTGACAAGCTGCTCGGCAACCCTCTCGTCCTTAAACTGCCTGAAAATATCGCTTATATCCCTGCCTGCTTCCTGCATGGCTTCTACTGCTGGGTCAACGCGTCGACCACTGCTTTGATGATTTTCTCTGCAATTACAGCTCGAAGATGATACACTTGCACGACTGCTGCTTTTACCGGAAGATCTCACACTGCGAACTTTCATTTTTAGTTTGGCGGACATTTCATTCCCCCCTTTCTATTAATCTTAATTCTATTCTATGTCGTTCTAATAATTTGGTATGGACAGGTAATACCTAACAAAAGCTGAAATCTAAAAGGGCGTTCCTATAAGTAATACGCATACTGCAATATAAATCTCGCATACCTATATGACATACCCTATGAATGGAGGCTGTTTGTATGTCTGAACATATAATAAATGCGGGCTATATTGGAAACAGAGGCGACGTTGCGAATACGAGCAACATGAATAATATGGGCACCTTAGGCAGCATGGAGAACATGAGCGAGGGCAGTATGAGTAATATGAATAAGATGGGCTTCAAGGAAAGTACGTCTCCGATGCTTTATGAAGCGGACCCTAAGCATACGGCCATGGTTATGGAGGTGCGTGATCGCATCATGAGCATGTGCGGAGGCTATATGCATAAATTTGTATGCGTTCAAACGCTAGACGGGCACGTCTACGAGGGAATGATTGTGCATATTGATCGGACCGCCCTCTACTTGCAATGCTCGATGCGTGATCCGCGTGCCTTGATGAATCCATACAATGCCGTACTCCCATTAGTACTTTATGAGCTGCTTGTCATTTCCTTGTTATAAGGAGTTGACGAGCTTATTTGACATGAGGCTGTCCCATTCCACAATATTCGGTCTATGGCTGCGAATGTTGTCATACATATGGATAGATAGATTGATTTATGGTTCGAAAGAGGTGAGCAGACTCGTGATTGAACGATTGAATCGACTTCAAATAGAGCTTCCTCCATCTCCATATGCTGATGCGAATGCTGCAGCAGCTGTTCAAGAATTGCTTGGCGGAAAGTTCGGAGAAATGTCGACGCTGAACAATTATATGTACCAATCCTTTAATTTTCGTGAGAAAAAGAAGCTCAAACCGTTCTATGATCTTGTTTCCAGCATAACGGCTGAGGAATTCGGCCATGTGGAGCTTGTATCAACGGCTATCAATATGGTCATTACCGGAACTACCTGCCCTGGCGACCCCAATTCAGCACCGCTTGAGGAAGGCGTCAATAAGCGCAACAGCTATTTTTTCATTAGAACTGCTCAAACCTCTATGCCCGGTGATTCTATGGGCCGCGCTTGGACGGGAGATAATGTATTCAGCAGCGGCAATCTCGTGCTGGACCTGCTTCATAACTTTTTCTTGGAATGCGGCGCTCGCACGCATAAGATGCGCGTCTATGAAATGACCGATCATCCTACAGCCCGCGCCATGATTGGCTATTTGCTCGTTCGGGGCGGCGTGCATGTGCTGGCATATGCGAAGGCATTAGAAATAGCGACAGGTGTAGATGTGAAGAAGCTTATACCCATACCGGATCTTAGCAATAACCGCTTTGAAACCGCTCGTAAATATGAAGCCATGGGACTCGGAAATAAGCTTTATACATTTAGCCAGAATGATTACAAAGATATTGTCCTCATCTGGAATGGGCAGAATCCGCTGACAGGGGCTCAGCTTGAGGTCATACAAGGAGCGCCGCAAGGAGCGCCAATGCCTGATTTGAGTGAATTGCCGGAGGAATTCGCACCTGGCATCTCACAGGAGGATTTCATAGAAATTGCACGCCGGCTGCAGAAGAACGCCGGCCTGTAGCAGAAGAATCAGCAACAGCAGGCCTCCTTATTCGCGCAAAGCGGTTGGGAGGCCTTTGTCTTCATCGTCTCTCGGAACCATGGCGGTGTTTCACTTCTCATTAAACGTGGTAAGCTATTTAATAAAGGGCTGGTTCATTCAGCTGTTCAGCTTATTTGCTACGATACTGATTGTATATTCATCAAATATGATGCGCACCGCCGACAACATACGTATTCCTCGAATCATATGGCGCAGTTTCTACCCGCTTCATCTAATGGTCCTTGCTATTATTCTCAGCTTTACAGGTAATCCGAGCTAATTCTGTATGTATAAGCACAGTCATAACTGCACATAACAAGAAGGTTCTTAGCAAATCCCCCCATCTCAGCTTACCGTTCCTAAACAGATGTGTTAGAAATTTGTAAGTAATATAAACAATATTCTTACCCGATTTTCATAAGAGGCTAAAGGATATACGTTAGAATGGGGGAAATCGATCGGAGGTGTTATAGGAAATGATGAAAATCGTTACCTTCAAAAGTCGTTCCGTCCCTGTCTATTACCCTAACGAACAATCCGCATCTATAGAACTGCTTAATCATAAATTGTACGAACTGGAGTTAGATTTTGATTTCCGCAAAAAATGGAGACGCATTAAGTCCGTTGAAATGGTGCGTGATGTAGCTATTTTCCAATATAACGACGGCACAAAGCTTTATCTGGAAGTATCTTAATGATGATAATGAGAAAAAAGATCTGAAGGCGCACGCTGCATGTGAGCCGTCAGGTCTTTTATGTTTTTATAAAATAATATACAATAAATACAATCTTTCCTATGAGGTGAACTGGATGTCATTCTGCAGCGTTCGAGGTATTTAGTTGTCGGGCTGGGTCAAACGCGTACCAGCTGTCAAGGGGTTTCTATGCCCTTTGGACCCCATCTAAACTAAACCTTGAGAGGCGGAGAAGTTCATGCAGAAGTTTGATTATTTACGTTTTTATGAGAAGGTTGGACAAATAAATGGTTGGGATTTCAGCCGTGTCAAATGCACATCCGAAGGCGTTGAATGGGATTTGTACCAAGAAGTAGCCCAAAGATGCGATCAATCCGATCTGCTGCTTGATATAGGCACGGGCGGAGGAGAAGCTTTATTAACCATCGCGCATGCAGCCTTGGCACTGATAGGCATCGACCAGTCAGCTGGAATGATCGAAACAGCCAATCGCAATGCTAGGCTTTCCGGTAGAAAGAACATACGCTTCCTACAAATGAATGCGGAGAAGCTCCAATTTCCTGAGCAATTCTTCAATTTAGTATCCTGCAGGCATTCGCCCTTTAGCGCAGCGGAAGCAGCACGAGTTTTAGTAAAAGGCGGCTTCTTTCTTACTCAGCAAGTAAGTGAAGCCGATAAAACTAATCTGGCTCAGACGTTTGGCAGAGGTCAAAGCATGAACGCTGACGGCACTCTGAAGATGAAATATGTTGCAGAATTACAAGAGGCAGGCTTCTGCGACATCCAATCTTTTGATTACGACGCAACAGAATACTATGAGACCGTTGAAGACCTTATGTTTTTGCTCAGAAATACGCCTATTATTCCAGGCTTCGGGCAATCCCCCATTGATTTCGAACGGCTTCAGCATTTCATAGAACAATACCAAACAGATAAAGGAATACAAACAAATTCAAAGCGCTTCATGATTATAGCTAGAAAGTAAAAAATGATGAGGCAGTCCCCTGTACAATGTACGAGGACTGCCTCATTTTCATTCAAATTAAGCATGCTCATACTGATCTACTATGGATTGATCTATTACTTCCTGCGGCATTGGCTTCCCGAACAGAAAGCCTTGCGCAAAGTCGCAGCCCCACTCACGCAGCAGCGCATATTGTTCCTCATTCTCGACGCCTTCCGCAGTAACCTCAAGGCCAAGCCTATGAACCAATTTAATGATGTCTTCAACGATGATGCGTTCCGCGCTTTGAAGCTCGATCTTTCTAATAAACGATTTATCAATTTTCAAGCATTGAATCGGCAATTGCCTCAGATTAGCAAGGGAGGAATAGCCTGTACCGAAATCATCAATCACTATGCGAACGCCTGCAGCTCGAAGCGAGCTGAGTGCTGCAATTGCCGCAGCTGAGTTATAGATCGCGATGTGCTCTGTTATTTCCAGTTCAAGAGCTGAAGGCTGGAGCTCATACTCCTCCAATACATGAAGTACTGTTCTATAGAAGGAGGGATCCTGGAGCTGAAGCGGAGACAGATTAATCGACACGACCAAGCTGCTTAAACCGCATTTTTCCATTCCCGCAAGCATCTTGCATGCCTCTCGCAGCACCCATTCTCCGATCGGTATGATCAACCCATTATGCTCCGCAATAGGAATGAATTCCGCGGGGGGCACCTCGCCCAGCTCAGAATGATTCCAACGAATCAATGCTTCAAATCCCCTCAGTTTACCATCCTTCACATGGAAAACCGGCTGATAGCATACATGAAACTGGCGTAAATAAAAAGCTGGCCGCAGTGCTGCCTCTATGCTTAAACGCCGATTCAGCTGGCGTGTATCCTCCATATTGTAGAAAAGCGCTCGGTTCCCGCCCTGCTCTTTCGATTGATGCAAGGCAGACTCCGCACGACATATGAGCTGTTCGCTTGTGCGGCCATCCTGAGGGTATAGCGTTGCGCCAATGCTAGTAGTGAAATAAAATTCGTTTCCGTCAACATCAATGGGACGTTCGATGGCATTTTTGATCGCTTCCACAGCCGGAAAGCCGTTATTCTCATCGTGTTCGACTGGCATCGCCACCAAGAATCTATTTCCTCCAATTCGGCATACTGCCGAAGCTATTGTTCTTGCGGCGGCTAATCTCTTACTCATTATACAGAGCATATGATTGCCGAAGTCCGTTCCCTTCGTTTCATTCACACGATAAAAACGATCCAAATCGACCATTGCCACTACCAGCCGCTTACCTGCCGCACGTACCACATTTACCGCCACTTCCAGCTGCGCAAAAGCTTCCTTACGCCCAGGTAATCCGGTCAACGCATCCATTTTGTTACATCACCTTCCGAATATTATTTGAATTAAACTTATTTTCCCATATAAGTATTAGATAAATTAATAAGATACCTTTAGATGAATGTTAGATATTTTAATATCAGTCCTAATACTCGTAGCCTTACAAAAAAAAAGACCCTTCCGCAAATCCGGAATGGTCTAATTGTAAATCCATATTTAATGATGGAACGCTTAATTGTGGCTCTTATTGGAATGCTGGGCCGTGTATTTGTAACCAAATCCCCAAACGGTACGTATAAGCCGAGGCTCCTTCGGGTTCTGCTCAATTTTTTTGCGCAGATTGACGATATGTACGTCGATAGCACGGTCTGTTACGAAGGAATCAAACCCGCGAATCGCATTTATAAGCTCTTCTCTACTAAACACCTTGCCCGGATAAGCTAGAAAGAGCTTCATAAGCTCGTACTCCGAGAAGGTCGTTTCAACAAACTGACCGCGAACAAGCAGCAGTCTTCGCTCGAAATCAAGCTCAATCGGCTCTCGTTCATCTGTCGCTTCCAACGTCACTGCAACCTGCTGTGCTGTCTCTGCTTGCATCGTATTCGAACGTCTGATTAAAGCTTCCACTCGGGCTGTCATCTCATGCATACTAAAAGGCTTGCACATGTAATCATCCGCACCGGCTTTCAACGCTTGCACCCGCTCGGATACTTCACTCTTCATCGACAGTATCATAATCGGCACATTAGAGCGCTTACGAATAAGCGAGCATACCTCCATGCCATCCAAATCAGGCAATATCAAATCAAGCAGCACTAAATCAGGGTCGAAATCGACAGCTAGCCGAAGCCCATCATCCGCCCGGTATGCTTGCATAATCGAATAGCCCTCTTCTGATAAATACATGGAAAGCATATCACTCATCATGACGTCATCTTCGATTACCAGAACTTTGTACATTGTCGTCACCCTTTTTCAGGATTGAAGGTTTCTGTCGAATTTTGACTATAGTACTACTATACAGTACCAACTATAAAGGGACAACAATTTGTTAGAATTTTGTTAGGATTTTTTATCCAATAATTGTTCAGCGTTACGAAGCCCTTCCAGGAGCTCTTTCAAAGCACTCTCCAGCTGCTCGATGGCAGCCATCAGCTCCTTCATATCCATATCTGGCTTCTTCAAGATGCGCTCCACTTCGCACGCCGTCTCCAATAGCTCATATGCGGATAAATAACCAGCTGCTCCCTTTAATGTATGCGCCATGCGTTTAACAGTCGTTAGCTCTGATTGCCTGACAAGCATCCGCAGCTGCTCGATAAACGTATCATAATCAAGCATAAACTGCGTCATCATATGCAGCAGGATCGGCATCTTTCCATTAACACGTGCCAGAGCGCTCTCCACATCCATGCCCGCTATCAGCGGCAATATGGAGGCGGATTGCTCCACACGCGGCCTGTCATGCCCTTTCGCTGCTTCCATGCTTGTGTTAGGCGGCATAGATTGATTAGAGCTTTGCTTCAGCCAATAAGAAATGACCGTATGGAGCCGTTCTGAAGATATTGGCTTCGTTACCACATCATTCATGCCGAGCTTCTGATAGCGCTCATGATCGTTTCTAAGCACATTCGCTGTAACGGCAATAATCGGAATATCATCATAGATGGATTGGCTGCGTATGATTCGCACCGCTTCGGATCCATCCATAATCGGCATATGAATATCCATTAGAATGAGATCCCAGTGCTCGCCCGCAAGCTTCTGCAGAACCTCTTGGCCATTCTCAGCCAATCCAACCTCATAGCCCTGCTCCTTTAAAATTTCAATGGCGACAAGCTGGTTGATCTTATTATCCTCCGCGAGCAAAATCCGTGTATGGGCATTGGATTCCAGCAAAGCTGCAATAGGAGCAATGCTCTCCTGACCGTATCCATCTGTTGACTTCTGATCCAGCGCGCTCTCGAGTGCTCGAAGCATGCCCGTTCGCATAATCGGTTTTATTAACAGTGTTAAAGGCCGCTGCTCCGCTGTTAGCTGCATCATTTCATCGCGGCCGTAAGAAGTGGTCATCGCAATGGTCTTGACCCCAGCCTCCTCCGCTTCCTCGTGGAATTCCAGCCAGGTTTCTGCACCATACATATCAGGCATCTCCATATCAAGCACAATGAGCTTAGGCAATGCACCTTTCCCAATTCGGCGGAGACGGTCCCTGGCCATTTTCCAAGATGAGAATGCGATTGGGGTTAGGCCAAATTCCTCTATGATGCGGCTCCAATGCTCACGCATATCCGTATCATCCTCCACGATCCAGACCGGCTGCTCTCTCATATCCTGCTTAACCTGCCGCAGCTGCTCACTGTACTTGTGGATAACGGCAAACGGCAGCGTGAAATGAAATTGGCTTCCTACGAGCGCCTTGCTTCTCACTTCAAGCTTGCCGCCCATAATATCAACCAATGATTTGGATATGACAAGCCCTAGGCCAGTTCCGCCAAACTTTCGTGTCGTCGAACCATCTGCCTGGGTGAACGGCTTGAACAGCTTCTCGACCTGCTCCTCACTCATGCCTATGCCTGTATCCGACACGATGAAGGAAATACTCACCGTATGATCCGTTTCCTCCACAAGCTTCAGCTGCAGCTTAACCCTGCCTCTATTGGTGAATTTAATGGCGTTCATGCACAGATTGAGCAGAACCTGCTCTAGGCGCATCGCGTCGCCAATAATCGTCTCTGGTAATTTCTCCGGTGTATCTATAATGAATTCAAACTGCTCCTTGCCGCCCATAAATACACTTAATTGATCAGTCAAGCGATGCAGCAGCTCATCCGGCTGGAAGGGCAGACGTTCAACGTCAACCTTGCCCGCTTCAATTTTGGAGAAATCCAAAATATCATTAATAATGCGAAGCAGCGTCTCCGAGGATGTATGCATCTTGTCCATATAGTCCTTTTGTGAAGCTGAAAGTCCTGTTTTGCGCATGAGTTGAGCCAAGCCTATAATACCATTAAGCGGTGTGCGTATCTCATGGCTCATTAACGCAAGGAATCGGCTCTTCGCCTGGTTGGCTTCCTCCGCTTCCAGCGTCGCACGAACAAGCTCCTCTTGCACCATTTTTTGTTCCGAAATATCGCGGGCGATACAAGAGTAGAACAGCTCTCCTGTATCCTCATCCTGATGTGCCACGACAACCATAGATACATGCAGCGGCTCTCCATTGCTCTTAACCAGCTGCGTAACACTTTCCCAGAAACCGGATTTCCTTGCCTCTATAGAGCCCCTAACAAGCTCCGCATACATCTGAGGCTGTACATGCTTCTCTACGGCGAGGGTACCGTTCGTCATATCGCCAAGACCCAGCATCTCTTTGCCTGCCCGGTTCATATAGACGACGTTGCCATCCGAATTGACGGATGCAATTAAATCCTTGGCCGATTCCAAAATATCAAGCAAGCGTTTCCGCGTTTTCTCCATTTGCTTCCGATCGGAAACATCCAGCACCATGCCGACGACGCCGGAGAAGCGCCCATTGCGGTCACGCAGCCCGTTCGAGCTGTGCAATGTAGGAATTCGTGTGCCATCCTTATGAATAAACGTCCATTCCCGCTCATAAGAGAAGCTCTCGCTGCGAAGCTCCTTAAACACCTCAAGTCCCGGCGGCACCGTCCGTCCAAGTCTGATCGACAGCTCTTCAGCTTCCTTCTCGATCTCATCCAAATCCATGAACAAGAGCGGCGTGGCAATTCCAGCCAGCTCCTCTGTTTTATAGCCAAGCATTTCTTCCGCTGTTTTGTTGAGATAGGATACTTTATAATGATCATCAAGTACGATAAAGCCATACTGGTTCTGATTAATAATAGCTTCTAGCCGGTCGAACATTTCCTGCAAATGGATCATCATCCCGTTAACGGAATGTGCCAGCTGACCAACCTCATCATGCGGCTCAACCTCCAGATGCTCGGCCTCGAAGCGCCCGGCTGCGGCCTGCTCCGTAACCCCAAGAATCCGCACCATACGTTTAATTATTCGTTCAAAATAAAGAAAGAAAAAAATAATGATAATGACCTCAGCAATCGCAATGGTCGTGAATATGCGCCAAAAAATAGGAGGCAAATTTTCTTCCAGCGCAGCCTCCGGCACTTGCAGTGCGAAGCGCCACGGCGTGCCGCCTACTTTAGTATGAAATACGGCAAATTTATTACCATCCATTCCAAGTCTCGCCATGCCGGACTCAGACTCCAGCATCTGCGCTGCAATCATAAATAGGGATGATTTTTTATCCATTATATTAGCGCCGCCCAATGTCTCTGGCTCGGGCGCGGAGCTGTAGATCATTAATCCTTCATCATTAAACATACGGATGACGGAGCTCTCGCCTTCCATTTCAATATAAGCCCGTAATGTGGGGAATAGAATAGAGGCATACACGACTCCCGTCACTTCCGTCTCCGCTCCATAAACAGGCACAACGATCAGCATCTGAGGCTTATCGGAGAACGCTGGTTTATAGGGATCCGTAATGACGACTTCGCCCTTGATCGCTTTCTGGAAAAAAAGCTCCTTCGACATATCTATCCGCCCACCGTCTGTACGCAGAGCAAGTCCTTTGCCATCGATATATCCAATTGAATTATAAATATAACTGCTTCGAATGAGTTCTCGTCCGAAATAACGCAGACGCTCTTGATCCGTTCCAAACCGTACTAACTCCGTACGGCTGATCACAAGCACCTCCGCTCTGCGAATATCCAACCAGTTCCTCAGAATGTTAGCGCGGTTGGTTAGCTTGCTGCTTGTCTTATCAATCTCGGATTGAATCATAGCCTGCTTAACTGCTGAGTAATTGCTGATTCCAGCAATAAGCAAAGGGATAAATGAAATGAGAACAATGAATATTAAACCCTTTGTGCGCATTGACATCTTATTCAAGCTGCTTTCCCCTTTCAATCCGCCTATATACCAATGTCGAACTTTGACCATATTATACCTTTTAACTACAAATAGGAGAAGAAAAAACGCTAGAGCCGGCTGCGGTATCGCAGGCCTTTGCTCTAGCGTTAAATGAGTTATATAGAAACCTAATTCATAATTATTCAGCAGCCAGAATCGATTCAATAAGGTTAAGCTCTTCCTCGCTGAAATCAAGACGGCTGAGCGCCGCGACATTATCGTCAATCTGCTCCACCCGGCTTGCGCCAATTAAAGCGGAGGTGACTTTGCCGCCTCTGAGCACCCATGCGATAGACATTTGGGCAAGTGTTTGTCCACGCTCTTGTGCAAGCTCATTAAGCAGTCGAACCTTGCCCAGCTTGCTCTCCGTAATATGATCGGTATTCATAAATACGCTTGGACCAGCAGCGCGTGAATCAGAAGGCACACCATTCAAATAACGATTGGTCAACAAGCCGCCTGCTAGCGGCGCGAATACGATCGAGCCGATTCCTTCATTCTCCAGCACATCCTGCAGACCATTCTCGATCCAGCGGTTAAACATAGAGTAGGAAGGCTGATGAATCAGGCATGGTGTTCCAAGGTCCTTCAAGATGGCAGATGCGCGAGCAGTTTGCTCCGCTGAATAATTCGAAAGAGCGATATAAAGTGCCTTTCCTTGTCGAACCAGATGATCAAGCGCAGCCATTGTTTCTTCAAGCGGCGTCTCAGGGTCCGGACGGTGATGGTAGAAGATATCAACGTAATCGAGATTCATGCGCTTCAGGCTTTGGTCTAGGCTGGAAATCAAATATTTCCGTGAGCCAAAGTCCCCGTAGGGCCCTTCCCACATGTGAAAGCCCGCTTTCGTTGAGATAATCATCTCATCGCGGTAGGCTGCGAAATCCTGCTTCAGAATTTGGCCGAAGGTCTCCTCAGCAGAGCCTGGAGGCGGTCCATAGTTATTCGCCAGATCGAAATGAGTAATGCCAAGATCGAATGCGCGGCGGACCATTGCCCGTCCGTTCTCATGGCGGTCAATGCCACCAAAATTATGCCATAACCCGAGTGAGATGGCTGGCAGCTTCAAGCCGCTGCGTCCAACGCGATTATACTTCATGCTCTCGTACCGACTATTTGCTGCCACATGAGTCATTATGAGTTTTCCTCCTGCCTTCTTTAGGATATAAGCTTCTATTTGAGTCAAGCTCAAGCTCACAGCTTCTATTATACCGAATGCCCCAGGATTTGGAATATCATTATCTTGCAAATTTGCGATTTAATTTGAGGTGCGGACTGTTGCGCACCGTTTCTTCGAAAAACTCCGGCTGCTCCTGAACAAGCCGCTTCCACGCTTGTACGCAAAGCGGATCAAAGTGCTTGCCGCTTTCCTTCACGATAATTTCCATCGCCGACTCATGCGACATTGCCTTGCGGTAGGAACGCGAGGATGTGAGCGCATCGTATACATCTGCAACAGCTGTAACGCGTGCGAGGAGCGGTATTTGTTCTGCTGCCAGCTTATCCGGATAGCCGCTGCCGTCCCATTTCTCATGATGGGAACGAATAACCGACAGCTCTTCCGGCATAAAACCTAGACGCTTGCACAAATCATAGCCTGATACCGGATGAACCTCGATTACTGCGCGCTCCTCCGGCGTAAGCTTTCCGGGCTTGTTCAAGATGATGTCCGGTATGCGCAGCTTGCCTACATCGTGGACAAGGCCGCCTTGCGCTATCGCTCGCAGATCATTAGATGACAAGGAAAGCTCTTCGCCCAGCTTTAGCGCATATAAGGCTACACGATAATTATGTCCAGCCGTATACGAATCACGAGCCTCGGTTGTCATGACCAGCTCTCGCACGCTGTTAGACATATAGGTATTGATCCAATCAATCGGATTCGCACGAAACATCAGCTTAACCGATGCCGATATGGATCTGGAGCTGACATATTGACTAACAATGCCGCTAACCATAATGATAACAGAGGCTAGCAGCAGGAAATGATACATCCACCAGCTAATATTCCACACTTCGCCGCTTACAACAATAAGCTGGGCAATAATCATCCAGCCTGAGCTATAAACAATTGCCAGCTGCAGCGGAAAGCGAGAGGACAAATAGGTTTGCATGTATCTATACATCGTCCATCCGTTCATCCCGACGATAAACAGCGTTGCAACCCATTTCGAAGAGCTTTCATTGAGATGAAATACATGTATGATATCTGGATATTTCCAAAGTATGATGCAGAAGAAAAGCAAAATAATCGTCCATACAGGAAGAAGCATACGCTGCCACATGGCGAACCATTTAATTATCGGCCTATCCACGGAAAGAGAAGAAAGCCACAGCCATATGACGGCCAGCAGGATGCTTAGCTGCGCAGCATTGCTTGCAATGGCAGTATGATGCATGAGAAATCCAGGAGTAGATAAACCATGAAGGATAAACATCATAGCGAGTGATACGTAAGACAGTGATAAGAAACTAATCTTAATATTTCGAAGTTGGATAGCAACGACGCCTACAGCAATCGCTAGTGCGAGCGCCAATGCAGCAACAGCACTAACAATATAGAAATGTTCATGCGGCGCATTAATACTTTTGTCGAACGGTGATTCCCGCAGCGCCAAATAACTTACAAACGGTATGAGCATAACTAAACACAGACGTATAAAGACTCCCGTATTTGTAGGCAAGCCGATTCCTCCTATAAATCATTCATAGTTATTGGTAGTAAGCAACTGCCTAGTGGCAGACCGATGTCTTTCATGCTATGGTGAGGAATATGGAAAATTAGGTTTTTTCTTAGGTTGTTTATCCATGAGCTTTCACGAATATTGTAGGATAATGTTGGAATATATGCTTCCTATATAATAACATTCCGAGCGTCTCTGATAAATAGTGAAGTATTTTTATTTTAGATTAAGGTTTTTTCAATTCCGATTTGTTATAGTAGTTGAAGATATACAAAACGAAGGGAGTTAATATTTAATGAATAACAATGAATCGCAGTCCAAAAAAGACGCAGAAAACGAGTTGGCTGCGAACGAGGACCGCAACACAAACGAAAATAACGAACAGCAGGACATGCTATCGGAACAAGATGCTGCTATCGAGAATGAGCTTCTGAGCAGATCAGAAGTTGCAAGCACTGCAGCTGTGGATAATGGCTTTAATGCACCTATCCCAGCCGCCGCACCAGCAGCAAAAGGCGGAAGCAATATGGTATGGATCGCAATTAGCGCCGTACTCGCTATCGCACTAATCGTCGTGCTGCTTCTACCGTCACTTGGCGGCAGCAATGCTACTGTGGCAACGGTAAACGGTGAGAAAATAAGCAAGGACAAGCTTTACGATGCATTAGTTGCCGCTGGCGGCCCTGCTACGCTTGATAATTTGATTACAGAACAACTAATCCAGCAAGAAGCTAAAGCGGGAAGCATAACGGTTTCTGATGCCGATGTCGACGCAGAAATTAAGTTGATTAAAGAAAACTTCGGTACAGATGAGGAGTTCAATTCTGTACTTGCTCAATACAACATGACGCTTGACAGCTTAAAGAAGGATACAAGAATCAACCTAACCATCCGTAAAATTTTGGAGCCAAAAACGAAGGTTACGGATGAAGATGTTAAAGCCTACTATGATGCGAACAAGGAATCACTTGGTACGCCTGAACAAATCCAAGCCTCGCATATTCTTGTAGCTACGAAAGAAGAAGCGGATGCTATTCTAGCCGAGCTTAAGCAAGGCGGCGACTTCGCTACAATCGCTAAGGAAAAATCAACAGATACAGGCTCAGCCCAAAATGGCGGCGACCTTGGCTTCTTCGGTAAAGGCGATATGGTAGCCGAGTTTGAGACAGCAGCATTCGCACTGAAAGTGAATGAAATCAGCGGTGTCGTTCAATCACAGCATGGATTCCACATCATTAAGAAAACAGCTGAGAAGGCTGCCGTTGTTCCTACGTTTGAAGAGAAGAAAGAAGATATTCGCAAGCAGCTTGTTGCTACAGAAGCAAACGAATTGTCTCAATCTTGGATGACTGAAATTCGTGAGAAAGCAAAAATCACGAACACGCTTGCTCCAGAAACAAAAGCTTCTGACGAAGCAACTAAGTAAATAGCATAAGGGGCAGTGTCCGCAGGTTCTAATTGACCTCATGGATGCTGCCCTATTTTCTAAATATGGAGGTTACATAATGAGTAATTACGAAGTGCGCCAATATCAAGATACGTTTACATTGTACGAATTAACGGAGCAGAGCAGCAATTCACGTGTAGTGGTATGTCCAGAAAGAGGCGGTATTGTGATCGGATGCCAGCTTCATGGGACAGAGCTATTCTATTTGGATAAAGCGACTTTTGATAATGCTGCAGCCAATATTCGCGGGGGCAACCCGATACTATTTCCGATTTGCGGCCAGTTGGACAATCAAGCCTACGAATGGAATGGGCAAACTCATTATATGGCTAACCACGGCGTCGCTCGCACATCGGTATGGGAAGTCGTAGACACGCAAAACAACGACGAGGCTTCCATTACCATTCGCCTTCGCAGTAATGAGCAAACGCTGCAATCCTATCCTTTTGCTTTTGAATTGTTGTTCACATACGTACTGAAAGATGGGCAATTGCATACGCGCCAACAATACCGAAATCTAAGCGAATCGGATACGATGCCGTTCTATGCTGGGTTCCACCCTTATTTTGCGCTTGATTCGAACAAAAATATCGCTTATGAATCTGATGCAACACGTTATATCGACTATAACGACAATGTGGAGAAGCCGTTCACAGGCATGATTGATTTGGAAGGACTTGTTGAATCCGTGTGCCTGCTCGATGCGAAGAAAAGTGAAATAGCATTCCCTGTCTCGGCTGATACACGCGTGCGTCTAACCTATGATGATATATTCAAATACGTGGTGCTTTGGTCGGTGAAGGATCGTCCATTCTTATGCGTAGAGCCTTGGATGGCCATGACCGGCGAGCTCAACCGCCAAGATGAGCTCATCATGCTGGGTGCCGGCGAGGAGCTGAAAGCTAACTTCACCATTAGCTGCGAACAAGTCTAATGCCCGCCTGCCAGCCCCTATAAATACGAAGAAGGCTGCGCCGTGCATAAGGTGAATGTAACCTTATGTACGGCGCAGCCTTTTTCTGTTCCTATGCGAAATAGCTTAGTAGCCTTCGCCTATACCGCCGGTGACGATGGCAATGCCGGAGCTTGCGCCAATGCGGGTTGCACCCGCTGCAACCATTCGCAGAACGGTATCGCGGTCGCGCACGCCGCCTGAAGCCTTGACGCCAAGGTCAGGCCCTACGGCACGGCGCATAAGCGCGATATCCTCCACAGTCGCTCCGCCTTTGCCGAAGCCTGTTGATGTCTTCACAAAGTCGGCCCCTGCCTTTTTGCAAATTTCAGATGCGGTTACCTTCTCTTCGTCGGTTAGGAGTCCAGTCTCCAAAATAACTTTTAGCAGAGCCTTTCCTTTAACAGCCGCGGCAACGCCCTCTACATCACGCTGAACGCCTGCAAGATCGCCTGATTTCAGCAAGCCGATATTGAGAACCATATCGATCTCCGTCGCGCCATCTTCAATTGCGAATTTGGCTTCAGCCGCCTTCGCTGCCGTCGTTGTTGCCCCCAGTGGAAAGCCTACCACTGTAGTAATGCCAACACCCGAGCCCTTCAGCTCTTGAGCGGCTGTTGCTACCCAGCCTGGATTAATGCATACCGTTGCGAAATGATATTGACTAGCTTCACGACAAATTTGTAAAATTTCATCCTTCGTCGCATCTGCCTTTAATATCGTATGGTCGATCATTGCTGCTAGTTGTTCTGGCGAGTAATTGGTGCTGCTGCTCATCCTTAATTCCTCCATTTTGAACATGCTAAATTAGTCATTTCCAGCAAATGCTCTTGCTGCGCATCTCATCCCTATCCTATCCAAATAAGGAATAGTGATACGCCTATGTCGTCAATTATACGAAGCATTGCAGCAAACAACAATGGCTACAGCCTCTCTATTGCTGCCGTTGATGAGCGTTCCCGCTTCAAGCTGCGCTCATACATAAAATACACCGCCAAAAAAATAATGAGAAATACACTGGAAACCAAATACATCGTCGCATAATTGGACCATGTTGCAACTAACCCGAGCAGCATCGCTCCGCTTCCTATGCCGATATCGAAAAAATTATAGAAAGTAGCGGTAGCCACCCCTCTTCGCTGCGGCTCCACTCGGTCGATTACCCATGCCTGAAGCGCTGGGAAAATCGCACCGAAGCCCGCTCCATAGAAAGCAGCGGCTGCCAGCAGCATCCCCGTAGACTTTGTCATGAAGAGCAGCAAACAGCCTACGATACAAAATAGCGCAGCGGGGAATAAGACCCAGAACCTGCCCTTTGTATCAAATATTCTGCCGCTGACAAAGCGGATCAGAAATTCACTAATGGCTAACACGAGAAAGAAATAGCCGATATTTTGCACGCCAGCTTCTTTGCCGAACAACGTAATAAAGCTGATGATACCGCCAAGCGACAAGCCCACCAGCGTTCCGAGCAGCGATGGCATAAGCGCCTTCGGCTCGATAAACCGCAGCATGAACGGCGTATGTGCAGATATGGCTGCTTTCGCTTCCGCTCTCTCCGCCTTCGAATCACCCTTAACAAATGCTGTGAAAACAAGCGCCAGCAGCAGAATACATGCGCCTACAATGAATAATGCCGTGAAGCCGTACTCCTCCATAAGCCAAATGCCGAGAAAGGGTCCTAATGAAATAGCAACAGCATTTCCTGTACCAAAGAACCCCATTCCTTCGCCTCTGCGCGATGCTGGTATAACATCCGAAGCGACCGTACCGTATAGCGTTGTAGAAATACCAAAGCCTACGCCATGCACAATTCGCAACATAAGCATCATCGATATGGTAACTGCCGCATAATAGCTGGCGGTTCCAATGAGACAGATTGCGACACCAGCGAGCAGCAGCATTTTTTTGCCGAATTTATCGGAGCCCATGCCAACAAAAGGACGCAGCAGCACCGCGGAAAATGTGAAAAAGCCAATGATAAGCCCGATCTGGGCGTCCGTACCGCCTTGATCCGCTGCGAACACGGGAAGCGTTGGGAGCAGCATTTCCAAAGACAAAAATAAAAAAAGGTTTGACAAAATAATCAAAATAAAAGGCTTTGTCCATAGCTTTTCTTTCATAGGATGTGTTCCTTTCATGCCTGCCTAGGCTGCGTATAAATTTTTCAATAATAATATCTAATATACAATTTTAATATGCCGATTAATACTACGGAAAAGAGGCTCTGGAAGGGAATGACGCAGGAAAGGGCGCTCGCCATCTTGGAGGAAGGCAAGGGTACGCAATGGGACACTGAGCTGACAGAGCTATTTATAAGATCTTTTGATGAGAAGTAAATGTGGGATAAGAGTATAAGATAATGTAAGAGCCATCCTTGGGGGGAATTTCCCATGCAGGATGGCTCTTATACGTACCGTTTATCGTTTAATGAGCTTAAAGTCATCGTAATGAAAGCCTGGTGCCACCACACAGGAAACAAGCACTGGCTCATCGCCAAGAACTGTCGACATCTGCCATTCATTCGCTGGCACTAAAGCCTGCGGCTGATGACCTGCCGCTACGTCTGGACCGACAATAATTTCTTTTCTGTTCTCAGGTGCAGCTTCTGTTCCGCCAAGCGTCAGCAGCAGGGGACTCCCGGAATGCCACATCCACAGCTCGTCCGAATAAACCGAATGCCAGTCTGAAAATTCACCCGGATGCAGCAAGAAATAAATTGATGAAGCTGAAAATCTCGGACCTGAATATGGAGCTCCCAGAACCTCCTGCGGTATTTCGAAGCCAGCCTTCCAAATCTCTTTGTACCATCCACCTTCAACATGCGGCTTCAAATCAAGCTGCTGCACAAGCGGTGACAGTTGTTTCACCAAAGCTCCCATCCGTCTTCCTTCTTTCTCTCTGTATTAAAAAATGTGTTTACTCATTTTATAACGCTACGCATGTATCGTCAATTCAGTAAACAAGTGGGTATAGAGGGATAGTGCACATTTTACATCAATAAATATAAGAAACTTCCTTTTTAATTTCATTATTATAAGTTATACTTATATTATCTAATGAGTTGGAGGTGGACAGATGAATCATAGTATGTACGCTTATGGCCGATTTGCATGCAACCGTTTATTTAGCGTACTTATTATTATTCCGCTGCTTTTTGCAGCTCTGTTCGCCTATGAAGCAGGCAATAACTTCGAGCTAACGGCAGGCTCCAACCGTTTCCACTCGGTTTCCAAATCCTCATACAAAGCATTTAGCAAATCCAATTCGACAACGAAGTCCTTCCTGCCCGAAAATATCCATTTAATCGCGTATAGTCATGCGCTTATGCAAATATTCACGCTATCCCTTACCCTTTCTGCGCTTCAAACCTCTGTTCCGCAGCGGCTGCGCGACCTCCTGCTCCATCCCATTAAATTCACCTCGCATTTTGTTGGCTAATATACTCATTTTGTTTAGGCATATCCAACAAATGAGGAGGCAACAATATGAATATTAGAGAATCTGATCTGCCGGGTATCGGCCGCAAATACCAAATTATTACGAGAAGCGGTGAGAAATTTGTTATTATCATCCACGATGATGGACGCCGCGAAATGTACCATTTCGAACATGAAGATCCGGACGACAGCATTTCCATGGTAACCCTCGAGGACGAAGAAGCAAGACAGGTTGCTGCCATTGTCGGCGGTATGACGTATAAGCCGAAGTCGCTCGAAACCATTGAGGTCGCACTAGACGACTTGACGATGGAGTGGTACAAAATCAAATCCGATGCTTCCTGCATTGGCAAAACGATCGGGCAATGCGATGTCCGCCAAACAACTGGCGCAACGATCATTGCCGCTGTTGAGAAGGATTCCAAGCATATAAATCCTGGTCCCGACTATGTGTTCAAAGCGGATACCACTCTTATCGCTGCAGGAGAACGTGTACACCTGAAGCTTCTTAAGCAGTTGCTTCAGAACGGGAGTCAATAATTATGGATCACATGATATTAGAAATTGGTCTTGCTGTTATTCTTATCGCTCTAGTCGGGCTGTTGGCTTCAAAAATACGTTTTTCTGTCATTCCTTTCTACATCCTAATCGGCATGGCAGTAGGACCTCATGCGCCGCGAATAGGCAATTTGGATTTTAGATTTATTCATAGCATGGAGCTCATTGAATTCATGGGGCGGCTTGGCGTGCTGTTCCTGCTCTTCTATCTCGGTTTAGAGTTTTCTGTAGGCCGCTTAATGAAATCGGGACGCTCAATTGCAATTGGCGGAACGATCTATATCATCATTAATTTTACGCTTGGACTATTGTTTGGCTGGATGAACGGCTTCCCTGTTGCAGAAATGATGGTCATCGCCGGCATTACGACCATTTCGTCGAGCGCTATTGTAGCGAAGGTGCTTGTCGATCTGAAACGAACAGCAAATCCAGAAACAGAAATGATTCTTGGCATTATTATGTTTGAAGATATTTTCCTCGCTGTCTATATTTCAGTCCTATCGGGACTTGTACTCAGCGACTCATCTACTTTAGGCGGTGTGCTGCTTTCCGCTTCGTATGCATTAGGATTTATGCTCCTCTTCCTTGTTATCGGCAGGAAAGCTGCACCTCTTCTTAATAAGGTATTGAATATCCGTTCAAATGAGCTTTTTCTCCTCCTTATATTCGGTTTTCTGTTCCTCGTGGCCGGCTTCTCCGAAACGATTCATGTGGCAGAAGCAATCGGTGCTTTGCTTGTAGGACTCGTGCTTGCAGAAACCGTTCATATGAAGCGGATTGAGCATATGATTCTACCCTTCCGGGATTTCTTCGGCGCTTTGTTTTTCTTCAGCTTCGGCCTTTCGATCAATCCGCTCGAACTGGGCGGAGCGGTGTGGCTCTCACTCGGAGCCGTTGTCATTACGTTGATCGGCAACATCGTCGCGGGTATGCTTGCAGGAAAAAGTGCCGGCTTGTCGCCAAAATCATCGGCGAATATCGGTCTGACGATCGTGTCGCGCGGCGAGTTCTCGATCATTATGGCGAATCTCGGCAAGGCTGGCGGCCTGCTTGAGCTTTTGCAGCCGTTTGCGGCGCTCTATGTACTAATCTTAGCTATATTGGGCCCGCTTCTTACCAAGGAATCGAGGCTCATATACAAAGGTATGAACGCCATCTTCAAATGGGATAAAAAGAAAGTGCCAAAAAAAACTGTGCCAGTGAAGGACCTCACTGGTGAAGGCTAAGTAACGGATATAGTGTAATAGGCGGAAAGCCTGGCTGATCTCCCTGCGCGGGAGAGCGTCAGGCTTTCTTTGCGCGCAGCGACGTTTCATTCCAATACCCTCCTTTACTTGGCTAACATTGGGACTGTGGCTTATAATCGAACCATATATGAAAAAGCTAATTCGGAAAGGAATCATACTACAATGAGCGCAACACTGCTATATATTGAGGATGATCGTGAGATCGGCAGCTTTGTTTGTCGGCATATGCAGGAGCAAGGCTATGAGGTGAACTGGGTAATGAGCGGGGAGCAGGCACTTGAGGCCGCGGCGGGCTGCAAGCTCGTTATATTGGACATTATGCTGCCGGGATTGGATGGGTTTACGGTGGGCCAAAGGCTGAAGAAGGCGGCTCCAGACATACCGATCCTTATGCTTTCAGCACGCACGTCCATCGACGATAAGCTCCAAGGCTTGCAGTTCGCCGACGACTATCTGACCAAGCCCTTTCATCCCGATGAATTGACCGCTCGCATCGAAGTGCTGCTGCGTCGCACGGGCGCGCGTAACTCCGAGCCATTAGCCATCAAGCACCTGCTTGTGCACGAGCAGCAGAACCTTGTCGAGAACCAAGATACAGGTGAAGAAATTACCTTAACGGGCAAACAATTTCATATATTCAGCTATTTGCTGCGTCATCTGGGGCAAATTATGACGAAGGAGCAAATCTATGAGTCCGTGTGGGGCGAGTCTTATATCGAAGGGGACAAAACATTAATGGTCCATATCCGCTATTTACGGGAGAAAATCGAGCGGAATCCAGCTGCTCCCGAAATCATTGAAACGGTGCGCGGCATCGGCTATCGGATACGAGCATGAGCAAGCTGAAGCAGTGGCGTTCTCGCCGCATTAAATTCCGCCAAACGTTGTTGTCCCGCTATCTGCTCATTATTTTGTTCGCTTTTTTGTTTATACCGATTATTTTCCCATTGGCTTCCATAATCTATATCATCTTAAACCAACAAAGCAATAACCATGACACTGATTATTTGAAATATGGCAGTACCAGTGCTTTGACTGCAATGCTGTATGAGGAAGCCGCAAAGCTGGATGAATCCGCAGCGCCGCAAATTGATCGCAAGCTGAATGAACTGAAAGAGCAGTATCCAGACGCCTCCTTCTTCTGGGTGGATGCTTCGGGAACTACAAGGCTTCAGCTGCCGCAGCAGAAGAAGCTTCCTCAGCACTGGACGCCTGCGGATGCGATACAGTTCATGAAGGATCATGTTGACAGTGATCCGTTTACAGTCGTTGCTTTCATTGGTCCTAATAAAGCAGGGCCAGCATTCATAGTGCTGCAGGTGCCGCGCTCTATTACTCGGCAAGCAACGCCCGTTGGAAGCGGAACGCCCTTCTATATTGCTTTTCTATTCATCATGTTCGCCTTCTTCGTCCTTCTGTCTTTGCTCTTCTTTCGTCATATTCGCAAGCGGCTGCTGCAGCTCCAGATCGCAATGACCATTCAAGGAGAAGATGGCCTGCCGGTGCCGATTAAATGGCATAAGGAGGATGAAATAGGCCAACTGGAGGCTGCCTTCAATGACATGGTCAGTCAGCTGCGCGAAAGCAAGGAACGAGAGCGCGCAGAAGAAGAGCTTCGAAAAAGTCTAATCGCCAACCTCTCGCATGATTTGCGGACACCGTTAACCGTCATGAACAGTCACCTCTATTCACTGCGGAATGAATCGCTCAGCGCTGCCGGACAAGCCGCCGTTAAGCAAATGGAGCTCAAAATAGCGAGCGTAGGCAGCCTCATGGAAAACCTGCTGTCCTACACGCTAATGACCAGCGGCCGATACCCGCTCAAGCTGGAACAGCATGATGTGCTGCGATTGGTTAGAGAAAGCGCGGCGGCTTGGTATCCGCTTTGGGAGCAGGAAGGGATCGACGCAGATATTGATTTGAAAGCGGAGAAGCTGCTTTGGAATGTAGATAAGGAAGGCTTCCGGCGCGTGCTCGATAATTTATTTCAAAATGTAGTAAGGCATGCAGCAAGCGGCCAATATATCCGAATTTCAACCGGGGAGCATCATTCACGGACAGCGCTAGTCATTAGTGACCGCGGGGGTGGGCTTAACACAAGCTCTAGCAGTAAGGGAGCAGGGATCGGCCTTGCCATCGTTGATTATCTCATTCATGAAATGCAGCTCGACTGGCAAACAGACAGCTCAGAGAGCGGAATGCGTATTACTATTTTTCCAAAATAAGCAGCATCTCTCTGCTCCATTCATTAGCTTATTGGATCGTTAACTATTCACATCATTAATTTTTCACTGGCTGAATTCCCCCTACCAATGGTTTTGGGGATTCAGACTTTTTTTAAACTAAATTTAAACTTGGCTGACCTTGATTTTAACCTTCATCCGTTACAGTAGTTGATGAGGTGATTAACGTGAATGAATGGGTTATTGAAACGAAGGGACTAAGCAAGCGTTATAAAGGACGTTATGCGGTTTCCAATCTGAATTTAAAAATTGCGAGAGGGGATATCTACGGATTCCTCGGCCCGAACGGTGCTGGCAAAACAACCACGATCCGGATGCTGCTCGGACTTATCAAGCCGTCGAATGGATCTGTTCATATTTTTGGCAAAGCGCTGAACAAAGACAAGCTTTCTATTCTCCGCAGAATTGGCTCGCTTGTCGAATATCCGTCGTATTACGGTCATTTGAGTGCTGTGGACAATCTAGAAGCGATTCGCCGTATTCTAGACGTACCGACTGCTCGAATAGCCGAGGTGCTTGATATCGTTGGTCTAGCGAAGGAAGCGCGTCGTCCGGTCAAAGGCTTCTCGCTTGGAATGAAGCAGCGTCTCGGCATAGCGAGTGCATTGCTTGGGAATCCAGAGCTGCTTATGCTGGACGAGCCGACGAACGGACTTGATCCATCAGGCATATTGGAAATTCGCGAATTAATTAAACAAATGCCGAAGCAGCATGGCATTACCGTTCTCATATCGAGCCACTTGTTAAGCGAGGTAGAGTTGACGGCCGGGACGGTCGGTATTATTAGGCAAGGTGAGCTGGTGTTCCAAGATACCATCGAAAACCTGCACCAACAAGCGAAAGGTTCTATCTCCCTCTCCGTATCGGAGCCTGAGCTGGCGATGACTCTATTAAAGGAGCATGGAATAAATGCAATCATGAATGATTCGTCCATTCTGCTGGAGCAAACAAATAACGAAACGATTGCGCGTATGGTGAAACGGCTTGTTGAGCGAGATCATTCGATTTACCGTGTTGAGGAAAAAAGAAAATCATTAGAGGATCTCTTTCTCCAAATTGTCGGGGAGGGAAAACGGGCATGATGGGCAAGGCGCTTTCATCCGATTTTTTGAAAATACGCGGCAAGGGTCTCTGGTTTCTCGTCTTTCTAGGGCCTATCGGACTCGTTGCGATGCAGGCTCTCAACTTCGGGCTCCGCTACGACTATATGACTCAAACCTATGCCGGACAATTATGGGAGACTCTGCTCCAAAATATACTTCTTTTCGTACCGCTTGCTCTCTTTCTTGGCATTACGCTTGTATCATCGCAGCTTGCCAACGTGGAGCATAGCTCCAATGCATGGAAGCAGCTGCTCGCGCTGCCCGTATCCAGAAGCATCGTATTCAGCTCCAAATTCACGCTTTGCGTTATTTTGCTGACTGTTTCTTGCCTATTGCTGGCGATTGGCACAACTGTGCTTGGTTTATCGCTGAAATTCAATACTGATATACCGATCGGCGATATCGTACGACTTTGCTTTATGCCACTCTTGGCATCCTTTCCAGCGCTGGCACTTATGCTATGGTTAAGCTTGACAATCAAAAACCAGGCTATACCCGTTTCGTTTGGGATTGTAGCCGCCATTACTTCACTTTTTACCATAAACCTGTCAGAATATCTCCCTATCAATTGGCCTATATTTGCTTATTTAGGACCGAATCAGGAGCTGTTCGCGGGGGCTGGATTAGCGCTGGGCGCAGCTATTATGCTGATCGGCTTGCTTCATTTTAACGGAAAGGATGTGGGTTGAAATGAAAAGTTTTGTTCGACTCGTTGCTTCCGAACGTCTGAAGCTGTCCAAATCGTTCATCTGGCTTCTCGTTCCGTTAAGCCCACTGCTAGCCTTGGCTATCGGTTTGCTGGTTTCATTCGATTCTTATGATATCTCTGAATCACAAGCTAAATATGCTATGTTGGTATCCGCCATGTCTAGCTTTCATAGCATGCTGTTCCTGCCCATCCTGACTGGTATTTTCTCCGCCTTCGTCTGCAGATATGAGCATGGCAGCGGAGGCTGGAAGCAGCTGCTGACTCTTCCCATATCACGGACCGCTCTTTACTGTGCCAAATTCATTGTCGTAGCCACCCTGATTGCCCTTACACAGCTGCTATTTTTCGGGGCTGTCTGCCTAGCAGGCGCCTATCATGGCATCAGCTTCGACATCGAGTGGGCACCGCTTCTGATGGCGATTGGTGGCAGCTTCCTCGCCTGCTTGCCGCTTGCCGCGCTGCAGCTGCTTGTATCCGTTAGCTGGAGCAGCTTCGCCGCTCCGCTTGCAATCAATGTGATGCTGACAATACCGAATATACTGGTCCTCAATTCTGCCAAGATCGCACCGTTCTATCCGTGGGCACAGCCCATGCTGACGATGCTTACTTTCAGTAATGATAGCTTCAATGGCTCTGCTCCAACCATTTCGAATATGCTCATTACGATAGCGGGAAGCTTCTTCGTCTTCTGGGCGGCAGGTCTTCTGTATTTCAATCGTAAAGAGGTGTAAAAAAAAACAGGCTTTCCCAAAGGTCATATGCGACCTCTAGGAAAGCCTTTGTCACGCTCTGCTGCCAAACTGGGCTTGATGCAAGCGGCTGTAAATGCCGCCAGCTGTTACAAGCTCCTCATGTCGGCCCTGCTCAGTAATTCCTTGCTCTGTCACGACGACAATACGGTCGGCATTCTTAATCGTCGCCAGCCTGTGCGCGATAACGAGCGTCGTCCGGCCAACGGACAGCTCTGCCAGCGATTGCTGGATCGCGGCTTCTGTTTCCGTATCAAGCGCAGATGTCGCTTCGTCGAGAATAAGAATGGGTGGATTCTTGAGGAACATCCGCGCAATCGCGAGCCGCTGCTTCTGCCCGCCAGACAGCTTCACGCCGCGCTCGCCAACAACCGTATCGAGCCCTTCTGGCTGCGACGTGATAAACTCCTCCAGCTTCGCTCGGCGAGCAGCCTGCCAAATATCTTTATCATCCGCGCCAAGCTTCCCGTACGCAATATTCTCTCTAATTGTTCCTGCAAACAGGAACACATCCTGCTGAACAATTCCGATTTGCTTACGCAAGGATTCCAGCTTGAGCTTCCGTGTGTCATAGCCATCAACTGAAATGCTGCCACCATCAATTTCATAAAATCTTGGCAGCAGGCTGCAAAGTGTCGTTTTGCCAGCGCCGGAAGGTCCGACGAAAGCAATGGTCTCGCCAGCACGAATAGTCAGGTCGATATTCTGAAGCACCTTAGCTTCTCCCTCATACCCAAACGTTACCCCGCGGTATTGAATATCCCCGTGCAAACGGTTAACCTCGATCGCGTTCGGTGCATCTGCTACGTCTGGCGCGGTCTCAAGCAGCTGCACATAGCGCTTAAAGCCAGCGATTCCCTTCGGATAGCTTTCAATTACGGCATTAATCTTTTCAATCGGCTTAAAAAAGATATTTGTAAGCAGCACGAAGGTCAGAAATTGACCATTTGTCAGCTGATCATCAATGACGAACCAAGTACCGCATATGAGTACAAATAGCGATACGAGCCTCATCAGCATGTAGGTGATGGATGAGTTCAGGCCAATTATTTTGTAAGAAATAAGCTTCGCTTCACGGAAACGCAAGTTATTTACTTTGAAAAGCTTCTTCTCATGCTTCTCGTTGGAGAAGGCTTGAACAACGCGGATACCACCAACCGTATCTTCGACGCGCGCATTGAAATCAGCCATATCCGAGAACAGACGGTTTGCTGCTTTGGTCATTTTACCGTTGAACAGCAGCACTAGCCAAATAATGATCGGCACGATCACGAAAGTCATAATGGCCAGCTGTAGGTTAATATAAGCCATAATGCCAAAAGCGCCTACAAGCGTCATCGCGGCGATGAACATATCCTCTGGACCGTGATGGGCAACCTCCCCAATCTCGAATAAATCATTCGTCATGCGGGAAATGAGATGACCTGTCTTCGTATTATCGAAGAAGCGGAAGGATAGCTTCTGTACATGATCGAACAGCTTCTTGCGCATATCCGTCTCAATATTAATGCCCAGCATATGCCCCCAATAGGTCACCACGTAAGATAAAATGGTATTAATCACATAAACAATTAGCAATACAGAACATGCTACGACGATCAATCCCCAGTTCCTGTCGGGCAGGAGCTTATCAATAACATAGCTGACCGCGAGCGGAAAGCTCAGCTCTAGAAGCGCGAGTATAACCGCACAGCAGAAATCGAGCAGGAACAGCTTCTTGTAAGGCTTGTAATAGGAGAAAAATCGACGAAGCATCATAGAGGCAGCACCTGTACCATAGCTGCCTTACCGCTGACTTGAATGCCGGATTGCTTCTTGCCGCTCTCAGCTAGATCCTTCAGCATACGTTCGAGGAGCTCCTTCGCCTTCGGGCCTTCCTTGCCTTTCAGACGCACCACAAGCTGAACAGCGTTGCCGGCAGCCAGCAGCTTCACTGCTTGGCGCAGCTTCGTGTCATAATCATGCTCTTCAATATGCGGCGTCAAGCGCAGCTCCTTCACCTTGCCAGGCTGCTCGTTCCCTTTCGCGCCACGCTTCTCTTGACCCGCCTGCTGCTTCGCTTGTCCCTTGCTGACCAGCTTGCATGGCGGCGGACTGCTCATCAGCGAGGTGCATACCAAATCCACCTTCAGCTCGCGCGCCTTCGCCAAAGCCTCATCCCTAGTTACGATGCCGAGATCCTCGCCGCGCAATCCGGTTAAATGTACCTCGGAGGCACGTATTTTTTCGTTCATTATGACCATCGATGCCATTGCTCTCTCTCGCTCCCTTATTATAAATGCAGAAAGCAACAGCACTCACGACTCAGGCTGCTGCTTCTGTTATTTCCAAATTCTATTATACTTTATTAACAGATATCAGGTGTGGGACATAATGATTATAGCCATTCTATGATCTGCGCCTTCTGAAGAGCTTCACTATTCCAAGGAGACAGAAGCATATGATGAGACCAACACAACCGCCTGCAAAATCGAGCACGACATCTGTTGCATTCCCTGTACGGTGGGAAGAACCAGACTGATTCCATTCATCCAGCGCGGGAACCACGACTGCAATGACTAGTGTCAGCGCAAGTGCAAAATACCAGCGTTTCGGATTAAATGAGCGCAGAAGCATAAACCCAATAGCAGCAAAGGTCGCGTAGACAAACAAATGTGATCCTTTGCGGAACAGAAATTCAATAAATTGAAACGGATTAGTATGGGAATTAACAACACTCTTATTGTATGTAATGGTGATGTCAGGCAGCCATCTTACTAAATCACTATATTTGAAATAACTGCGTAATAAAGGCTGAATACTCTGCTGCTCATACGTCTGAGAAGATAGCGTAAAAAGAAGAATTAACCAGCCTATAAATAAAATCCCCCATGCCAGGGTAGGCAGCCATTTGTATGTATTTCGCAATAGTACAGCACCTCCGGTATTAAAGCTCTCCTACTATCATACTAGAATTTCACGCTACAAACAAAATTCATCCTGGTAGATTGTGTACGAGTAGCTTTCTCCCTGTATTGATGCAAGCTGAGAATGATATCAACTAGGACCTTATACTCTATAAAAAGGTAATAAAGTCCTATTCACAACTAGTAAATAATTGTTTTTTTTGGTATTATTAATAATAGTAGATTAATAAAGAGGTGATTATATGTCCAGCTATCTTATGTTTGTTGAAATAAGGACTCCTTTAAAGCTATTTGGTATTCGACTATTTAAGGATGAGCATGGTCATTACTGGTACAAATTTAAAAGTAATAGGAGAAAACGATTTAAATGAATCTATATAAAAAAAGCATTGACTCCTGTCATTCCCCAGCGGTATTTGCTACTAACTCTCATATAGATACCTAATTATCTCTAACCCACAATTTAAGCTGTTTCGATAACACTCTCAGCGAGACCAAACAAAAAAAGGCACTCGAATGGGTGCCTTAAACCTTTTATCCAATTGGGGCCCTGCGTATTTCTGATATCCTGAATCGATTGCATTAAGACTTTAGCTCGATGAATGGTATATAAGAGCTCGGACATATTATTATTTTAGAACACTAGCGATTTCGGTCAAAGCATCAGAGCTGGTTTTCTCCTTGGCCGCTTCATATTCCGAGCTCCAGTCCGGCAAGCCATCATGACTAATATCTGCTGCGCTATAATCACTTTTGGCCTGGCTAAGGAGTTGATTGAATTTCCCATCGCAATTCGCTTCCTCAGCGGCAACCTTCACTATAAATTTCTTCTGAATCGTTCGCAGCGAGGCTTCTTCATCCCCACTAAGCTCCTGCTTGATCTGCTGAACCAGCTTATTGCTGGATGCCGTACAGGCAGCTCTCAGCTTCTGCATTTCTCCTGAAATTTTCGCATCAATTTCTTTCTTGCTAGGCGGTTTCTTTGTCGGAGCTTCAGTATCCTTTACCGTTTCATTGCCAGTCTCAGTTGGATTAGAACTCGGTTTCGGACTCGGTTCATGGCTTGGCACTGGTATTTCTTCATCAACTTTCTCAGTCTGCGGCGTTACTTCTGGCGTTTCTTCTATGCCTGAGTTGAGATCTGAAGGAGCATTGGATCCAGCAGGTGTTTCAGAAGGCTCCTCCTTAACGGTCTCAGAACCTTTCTCCAATTCAGCCGTCATCTGATTAACAGTATTCCATTTTGAGCTGAGCTTAACGACATTAACGACCACGATTACAATGACAACTACAGATATACCTATTATGACTAGTCGCTTCAACCATTTTTGATTACCACTATTGTCTTCTTTCATTAGCTATTATGTCACCTACTTGCAATTAATTTACAAACTGAAATATAACGGCAGCAGTCTTACAAACTATTATACATGATTGGAGAAATGTGGATGAATTTATAAGAAGATTATCATTTTTCAAATAAAAAATTCCCTGAGCCCACGCGTCAGGGAATTTATAGGTTTACTTAATATATTCGCGGCTAGCCGCAATGTCAGCTTCAAATGTTTTACGGTATTCTGCAATAATATCCGTGCTATATTTGCCAGCCGTTAGCTGGGCTCTAGTATTATTCATAATATCTTCAAAATCCGATGAGCATTTCGAAAGCACTTGATTAGCCTGCGCCATAAGATCATCGCGAGCTTTATCTGTCGTTGCATCTAAATACTTAGCTGCTAAAGTAATTAAAGATGTTTTGCAGCTATTACGTAAAGCTTGCAGCTTCGTTTCCGTCTGACTAGTAATTTGCTCGTAAGTAAGCTTTGTTTCACCTGTTCCTCCAGTAGTGCCTCCCCCGCCGATTCCAGGTAATGAAGTCCCGCCGCCGTTATAGCCTGCTGACTGTCCGCTTACCGTTTTCGTGACAGGATCCCAATTAATTGTTGTCCCCATTGATTCAGACAAGAAGCGAATAGGCACATAGATAGAACCTTTATAACCATAGATCGATTGTCCCGCAGGCAATGGGGTTACTTTGCCATTGAAGACAAGAGTTGCTTTGACGGGTGAAATCGTAATATTAATACTCGCTTGCGGTTTCTGGCTGCCTGAAGCTGCACTTTGTAATTGCTTTTTCAGCGCTTCAAGCTCCTTTTCTGTTGGATCCGAAATAGTAGCCTTCCCGCCATCCCAATTTACTGATTTCTGCAACGCATAGGAGATATAACGAATCGGGACATATGTACGTCCTTGATAGATGAAGGAATACTGGCCTTCCGGCAATTTAAGCGCTTGCCCATCAAACATAAGATTAATTGGCTGCGTTTTTGTTTGGATCGTCGTCGTTGCCGCCGCTGCAGATGCGGCAAGAACGGAAGATAGCATCATAAGAGCTAAAAAAACGGATAGTATACGTGATTTTTTCATGGGGCCTCCTTGGAATAATAAAGATGACTATATGAGTGAGTTTGCAATGATAGTGCGCATCCGCTCTAGCTTGAGCTTTCGCACTTTCATACTGTGCGCTCCAATCAGGCAGGCATTGATCGCCTAGTTCTGCTGCCTTATACTCACTTTGAGCGCTGCTTATTAATTGATTGAATTCGGCATCACAATCAGCCTCTGCTTTGACCAAACTATTACTCTTTGCCTGACATGAGGGCTTTAGCTTCTGAAGTTTAACTGTTATAGAAGAATCAATTTCTTTTTTCTGAGACTTACCTACCACAGCAGCAGGTTCTTTATCAGGCTACTAGCCCTTGTCTACATTATTAGACGTATGTACTGGTTATAAAGTTGCAGTTGGCGTTTGTTCTGGTGATACCGTTGCAAGTGGAGATGGTTCAGCAGCATCTTCTGGTTGGGACGATTCTACTTCCTCAGGTACCTGCTCACTTTTGACTTCCGTTGTTTGCTCCGGTTGGTCGATGTGTTGGTGCAACGAGTGCACCTGCAATAATCATAAGTGTTATTCGAAATTTTCATTGTTTTGGTTTTATATGAAGCATTCATTCCTTCATTAATTTTCAAATAAAAAAGCTGACGCTTCTTAGTGACGGGGCGTCAGCTACGTATATAGCGTATTCATATCTATTAATTACACGCTACTTGCTTGTTCATGAGACCGCCGCTAGTTTATTTTTGTGATAAACAATTCTCAAATAAATCTCCATGCGCTTTTTCTCATCTAAGCAATCTTTCCACAGCAATTCATTGAATCCCATACAGAGCAGATGCCATTCACGTACAACCTTTGTGCGCATGAACATAATAATAACCTCCATGTTTCCACATAAACCACGCGGGAGGCACGATATTCGGTAGCTGGCTGGCAGTCTTTTAAAAGATAAGCCCCTGTAGCTTTGCGTCACCACTTTTCAATGGTTTTGCCTTTATCGTGTGGGTTATGCAGTTGTTTTGTATTATTTAAAGCTTCATCCTAATCAACAAACTTATTAATACCATCTTCAATATGCCACATTGGATCATATCCCAAATGTCACTTAGCCTTACTAGTATCTGGTTCACTTCTGCTTCCTATTTCGCAGCATCCTTCACTTATCAGAAATCCTCCGATGAACCTCACAGAAGTATTATTATTTATTTTTGAATATTTCCCACGTTTCTCATCCAATTAATAAATTCACTAATTCCATCTTCAAAATGCCAAGACGGGTTATATTTCAATACTTTTTTCGCCTTGCTAACATCTGCAAAAGTCCGATTTACATCCCCAGGCTGCATAGGCATTTTATTAATTTCAGCGTTTCTTCCTAGCGAATCCTCTATTGCTTCGACCATTCTTTTCAAGCTGATGGTATTGGATTCACCAAGATTAAATACTTCATATTTCTTTTCACCTTCACTTGCCCATTCAACAGCTTTAGTAACCCCATCAATAATATCTTCAATGTATGTATAGTCTCTTTCCGAGGAACCATCACCATAATAAGGAATAGGCTGCCCTTCAGAAATTAACTTTGTAAACTTATGTATAGCGAGATCTGGACGTTGTCTTGGACCATATACAGTAAAGAAACGCAAACATGCCATATTGATATTGTACAAGCTATGATAAGTATGGCACAAAAGTTCACCCGCTTTTTTCGTCGCAGCGTACGGGGAGATAGGAAAATCAACAACATCTTCCTCAGAAAAAGGTACTTTCTTGTTGTTTCCATAAACAGAGGAAGAAGAAGCAAACACAAAGCTCTTTATATTATGCTTTTTGCTCATTTCTAGCAGGTTTACTGTCCCATTAATATTAACATCAGTGTAAAGAACCGGATTTTGAATAGAAGGTCTTACACCTGCATAGGCTGCAAGATGTACAATCGTATCCACTTTATTTTCTTCAAATACATGATTCAAAAAATCGATATCTCGAAAATCTCCCTCTTCAACCTTATAGCAATCATCAGTCAAATTGAGCTTTTCAACTAATTGTTGTGTTTCCTTAACATTGTTTCTTTTGATTTCTGGATCATAATAGTCGTTAAAGCAATCAATATTAATAACTTTATGCCCTTTTTGCAATAATGCTTCGCAGAGGTGGGAACCTATAAAGCCTGCTCCTCCTGTTACAACGATGGTATCCATCTGTTCACCTTTATTCTATATATTTTTATATAAGTTGTCTTAAGATTTATAAAACTATGGTAAGGATATACCAAACTGGATATCAGTTCACAGATAGACAGGGACTAAGTAAATTAAGTGACAGGGCATACTCAACATCGTCGAAGTACTCTGCAAATGATTGAAATTCGATGGGATTAACAATGCGATTTATCATAACTTTTCCGAAATTCGCAAGAAATTCGGCAGTTTATATAAGAGATAATACCCTCTATTTCATTATTAGCCATCTTAGGGTCAGGTTTTTATCTCTGCGATCTTTGATTCGATATATATGGATAAAAAAGTGTTGAATAATTAGCTAATTCAATAAATTCATTCAATTGTTTAATACCCATCCCATTATTTCAATTACTGCTTTATTTCACCCTACTCATTGTCGCTAACATCGATATTAAAGGGTTGAAAACAACTCACAGGCGAGTTGTTTTCAACCCTTTAATTTCTTAATAAAGTATTTATAAACGAATCCAAGAACCACTAAAATATTGACAGCTACTATACCCAAACGAATAAATAAATTCATTTCTGTTATTGTTACTAAAGCTTCCCCTATAATAACTCCCCAAAGCAATACAATTTCTTTCGAAAAAACAAAAGATTTAGGTATTATTTTTTTTATAATATATATAGGAAAAAATACAATCGTATTTATTACATATGCAGTTAAGAAAGCCAAAGCAAAACCAATAGAACCTAAATCTCGAAGAATATAAGAACTTACAATTAATACAATCCCCCAAAATAAATTACTTAAAAATGATAACCAAACCAAGTTATTAGTCATTAATACTCTTCCAATTCCTGAATTATATGATATCAAAAGTGTTGTTAATGCCACAATTACCAATGTAGTATTATAACTTTGTGAGATATATTCACTGCCGTATAAATAAGATATAACATCTGGAATATTAACTAATGGAATAGAAAGTACGATAACTATTATCCAAGAAAACCACATATTGATTTTATCCAAATTTATATCATTTTTATTTTTAGCAGAGACAAGAATCGGTAGCATTACCATACTAAATGTTTGGGGTAATAACATTAATAAGGTTTTCCATTGATTAGCTGCGTTATATATTCCCAATTCTGTATATCCATTCGGAATTTTAACAAATACAGTATTAGCAAACCATGTCACAGGCCCTACCATAATACTCGATAACATTGAAGGAAGAGAGAAGTACCAAAAAATATTAATCTCTTTATAAAATTCTTTATAATTAATTTTCATATTGTTTTGTTTAAGTGTTCTTCGTATTAAATATGTACAAACAATATTATTAATTACACTAATCGCAATGCCCACTGTTACTAAACCAATTAACCCATAATAGTAAGTAAAATATAAAGTCAAAAAGCATGATGATATCCCCATCAATACATCTACTTTAGCAATATGGGAGAATTTTTCGAATCCTGAAAGAGAGCCTCTTTGTACACCATTAAAGGTGTTAAATAATAACCCAATTGCTGCTATTTTAAGATATATTGCTATACTCTTATTATTCAAATGGTTAATCGCTAACCAATCGGCTAACAAATATACCAATACCATCATTATAATTCCTGATAACACAGCAAATAGATTAGTTAAACCAAGCACTCGTTCGACCTTATTCTTATCATTTGTTTTATATTCAGCTATAATTTTTGTTGAGGTCATGCCTAGTGCTAAACCTGCAAAGGTTGCAAACATTGATACTGTACCATTTATAATACCATATTCGCCAAATACTGTAGCACCTAACATTCTCGCAACCAATATACTAGATATCATGGTAAAAGACTTTTGTCCGATAATTCCAACAACATTCCAACTTAATCCTTTTAGTAATCTACTAGTAGTTGTTTGATTGTTCAGGATTTTAATTATTTTATCTCTTATCCTATAAATGTCTCCATCACCCCTGTACTTAACAGTTCCCTCTGCTTAACTCATCCTTGCGCCCCACTTTAATACATTATATGATCAAGCACCTTATTCCATTTTTCTCCCCATATTTTATCATTAAAAGCTTGAGATACCGTTAGATATGCGTTCTCTGCAAGCTTCTCACGAAATTCTTTATTTAAAATTAATTCTTCTATTACATCATAAAGCTGATCCTCGTTTGGATTTATCAACCGACCATTATAATTATCCAACAGAATATTTGTCATTCCTCCTACATTTGTAGCAATTACAGCACATTTTGATGCCATCGCTTCCAATAATGATAGTGAGGTTCCTTCCGATCCAATACTAGGAATTATAGCTATATTATATTCTCCATGGATCACAAGGCTTTTTTCGCTTTCATACGTAATAAAGTTTACTTTAGGGTTTTCTCTAAATATTTTTTTTAAATAATCCTCATCAGGTCCTGTTCCTGCAAAAGTAAATTCAACGTTATCATATTTATCTAGTATATTTTTTACTGCACTTGCAAATAGCCTCGTTCCTCTATAAATCTGAAATCGTCTTGCGAATATTATTTTAATTTTTTCTGTAGCTTTATTTGCAATGGGATGTTTGTTATTTGTGGAATTGGGTATTGTATAAATATTTTTGTCTACTACATAAACCTGAGTTCTATACCAATTAATAAAATTGTAATCAACACATACTATATTTTGTAATTTATTAATTCTTTTTAATAACTTATAACTCCTCATTGCTTTTCTAAACACTTCTAATATTAAGTAATTATATCTGCGCTTAGCCCCTGTAATATCCCAAGATATCCCGTGCTGAATTGCAATTACTCTCTCTGTAAATGCAGGAGTGAATATTTCTTCAGTTGCAAAAATAATAATATCATTGACATTAAATTTTTTTTCAATAAACTCTAACAATACTTTGCATTTATTCTGCTCAGTACTTTTACCCCTAACATCAATACCATAGACGTCAATATCATTATATTTCTTATGAAAATCACCGTTCGCAAATTGTACTATCACTGGTGTCTCATTTCTTTTCTTAATAACATCAGTTAGTTGTCTTATATAAGTTTGAATTCCACCAACTGTTAATTCCTCTCCTTCTAAGTCAAAAAAAGAACGATATAAGATGTAAACTTTGTTCATGATTATCTCCATTCTTTCACTAAGCTAAGATATTGAATCGGAATCAATATCTTTCAGTTCACCTTTAGTCAAATAATGAATGTTAGGTGTGTAAGCTAAATGTATATTAAATATAACTATGTATGAAGTCTGATATCTCATAGTAATAAATAATATTCTATTAGAACAACAATAAAGTGATCGGCCAGTAATATGACCTATAAAAAAATCTATAAAAAGATCTATAAAAAGATCAATAAAAAGATCAATTAAAGAAATAGACTATTTTTTATACTTAACTAATACAATTAAACGTAATAATCGATAAAGTTTTTTTGTATTTATATTGTTTATAAATCGTACTACTAGCCTTTGAAATAAGCTTGTGCATTCGTCCACTGTAAAAACTGTGTCTAGTTTCTTTTTCGCAATTTGCTCACTAAGCCATATTATTCGTTGTCTTCTTTTTAAACCTGATTTTTTATTAAAGGAAAACATCATTGCCCTAATAATGTTACCTAGATATTCTCGTCGAATCAATATATTGAGCTCAGAATTATTAGGATTCCATTTATTTACTATTTCAAGCCTATACTTATAAAGTTCCTCAACGATATCTATATAATTATCTGGGTATTTTTCTAATTCTTTTTTCATATCGTTAGCATAGTAGTTATAAAGCACTTCATCAATAAAACAAACTCGTTCGGCTATTTCGACATACCTCGAAATGAACACCTCATCTTGATGTCTTTTCAAATCCGGAAATCTAATATTGTGCTCACGTATTTTATTCAGATCAAAGAACTTATTCCACGGAGCACCCTGTATCCCAAATTCACTACTCATAAAAAAATATAGATTGTAATTTTCTCTTACTTCCTGCCCTAAGCATATTTTGTTAGCATACTTTTTTATAGCCTCTCTGTCGCCCAATATAGTTTTATACCCAAATATAATCAAATCGCTTCGATATCTTTGCATTGCTTCTACAAGTATTTCAATTGCATTAGTCTCAATAACATCATCTGAATCGGGGAAGTATATGTAATCACCAGTAGCTTTTTCAATACCTATATTTCTAGCTGGACCGCTCCCTTGATTTTCTGTATGAATTACCTGTATACAATCATTTTCTTTTCGGAGTTTTTCACATATTTCAAGGCTATTATCTTTAGAACCATCATCTATAATAATAATTTCAATGTTACTATACGTTTGAGAAACTATCCTATTTATACTTACTAACAGCGATCTTTCCATATTATATACAGGTATAATAACACTCACTTTTTTCACAATTTCATTTCCTCCTGAAATATGAGTTACTCTATGGGTTTTATAATCTAGTTTTTTTCGTGACAAGTAAATATTCACCTTTGCTTTTTTTAGGTTGAATTATCGTAAAATATATTAGCAACCAAAAACTTGGTGTCGACCAGAACTCTTGTGAAAAGAATAATCTTGGTATACTAATTGAAAATAGTAACAGTATAAAAACCCGACTATCCAATGTGTGTCTTTCACCTCTAAAGATATTTAGTATACTTTTCATCAAGATAATAAAAATTGGCAAGGAAAAGACTATACCTAATTCACACAACAACTGAAGAGCAAAATTATGGGGGTAAGTACCATATATTTCTTGAAACACTCCTATTCCATACCCAAAAAAAGGTGAATCAATTATTAATTTATATGCCCAATTAACAATAGTATCTCGTCCATTGTCTACATTACCTTGTTCAATATATAAAGAATACGTTTTTTCGATAGAATATAGAGAAATATTAAACTTCTCTAAATTCAACATTATTTTTATTAAAATAGTATTAAATTGGGAGACCACAATTAAAGCTAATGAAACTACAACAACGCTTATACTAATAATCTTGATACTCAATTTTCCGTTTTCACTTTTTTTTATATACCACAGTAAAAACAAGAAGATAATCAACGATAAGAAAGCACCCCTATTACCAAAATTCACCAATCTTATTATCAGAACCAGATTTGTAACATATGCAATATAGTCTATAAATTTAGCATTATTCCTATAGAATATAAAATGTATTAATGATGCTATTACACATACCAAAACTGCATAGGATAGTCCCATTCCAAGAATATTAGCATCTGTTAACTGATTATCACTAGTATTACTAAAGAAAAAATAATTTATGTTCGTATATACAAGTAGCGATGTTAACATTACTCCCCGCACAACATATTCAACTTTAAAAGGTAAAATAATTAGTAAGAGAGGTACTAATCCGTATAAGAAGAAATCATAGACGTAATATAAAGTATAGCTCTCACTACCTCTCACAACATAAGATCCAACAAGTAAAAAAACCATATATAGGGTAAATGTTACAGCTCTAGTATTCAATAATATTTTCATTGATTCTCTAGTATATAAAACAACAATATAGGTTAGAGCAACAGGAGCTAGCATCATTACCATGTTCGTTATATTAATTATATATAAGTTATAACTTAGTATTGTTTGAATAATAATATTGTAAGCGATGAGTATTCCTATCATATAGCTGTTTATCTTCATTTATGCCACCTCTAAGCTTTTCCTTATTCCCAAATTCTACTCACCTTTTTAACCTCATATATAATTTTATATTTTTTCTCCTTATCGAATGCTTTAACCAATAATATATTGCAAGAACTTTCTTTTCTTTTTTCTTAAAACAAAACAATATTATCTTAGAATTTAAGCCTATAGGTTCAATATTCTTCAAGGCTTCAGTAGTAATATCATCTTTCATAATTGATTCTATTACCCTTAGGCCTTCCTCTTTAGAGATATTATTCGAATTGAAAGTAGCAGAAAGCGTGATTTGGATGCATTTTAATATAAATCCATTAATTTGATTTTCATATTTATTTATGAAATACTTATCATTAAGCAATTCCTTATATTTAATAAACCATAGACGCATAATTCCCCAATTATCACTTCTGTATTTCGTCGTTAGAGATATATTAGATTCTTTCCAGTAGTTATATAATTGCAAGTCAAGAGTTGCCATACTTACAATATATTTTGTATAATTCAAGTTAAAGATAAAATCCTCGCCTAGTGAAATATTCTCATCAAATCTAATATTGTATGTCTTTATAATGTTAGATTTATACAATTTATTCCATGGAGGATTCATAAAAGATGAATTTCTACAATCTAATAGCTTAAAGTAGATTTCATTCTTACTCGAATATATAGCGTCGTTCATCCGAGCTCTTTCTTCAAGATTATTATTAGCATCTATGCTAGTGTGACCACAAATGATTAGATCCACATCATGATCGGTGATATACTTAACTAGCAATTCAACCATATTAGGTTCAATATAATCATCTGAATCCACAAATTGAATATAATTCCCTGATGTATTGTCTATTCCAACATTACGCGCATGACTCACACCCTTGTTACTAATATGAATAGCTTTTATTCTATTATCCTTATCAGCAAACTCATCACATATAACACCGCTACTGTCCTGCGATCCATCATTAACAAGTACTATTTCAATATTTTTATAAGTTTGATTTATAATACTATTTACACATCTCGCTAAGTACTGTTCCGCATTATATATTGGTACAATAATTGAAATTAATTCATTCATCATATACCTCTCTACTCGCTTATTAACTATAGAATCAACTTCATTAAATTTTCAACTATATTAAACTCAATTCATAATCTCTTATTTCACCTGATTTTACTAGTAAGACTTTTGATAAAATGCTTCAAGTTCTATTACCTGTTCTAATATATCAAAACCAGATGCCTTTATACTCTCATAAGTATTAGTTTTTTTATGACCTTTACATTTCAATATTGCTTTAGCCCAAGTCTCCGCATCATTATTTAAAGAAATTTTTTGTATTAAATCTGTAACAAATGCTTCATTTGGGATCGTATCCGACACTATAGTACGCACTCCAGCTGCTTGTGCTTCAATTGCTGCTATACCAAGTCCCTCGTATAACGAAGGAAACACAAATACATCCATTGACTGCAGTAAACTAGGAATATCAGCTCGAACTCCAGTAAATATAACGCTTTCCAATAGCCCCAATACTAATGCTTTTTTTTCAATTTCCTGACGGAGTATTCCATCGCCAACAAGCAATAATACTGCAGTGGCCTCTTTATCATGAATTAATTTAAATATTTCTAATAAGAATTTGTGGTTTTTCGGCTTATTAAATCTCCCAATATGTCCTATTACAAATTTCCCTTTTAAATTCATCTCTTCTTTAACTATCTCTTCAGTTTTTTGATTATAAGTATATAACGATGAATCTATAGAGTTATTGATAACTCTGAAGTTATCTTTGGAGATTGCAGTTGATCCAAACAACCAATTACCAGCCATTAGAGAACATGCAAAATTATGTGTTGAGTAATTTTTCAACTTAGATTTAGTATATTCCCTAAATGGCATTTTCAAATCAATAGGCCCATGCATAGCATGACTATGTGCTATTCGAATTGGAACACTTTCTTTCATTGCAGCACGTAAGGGATACATACTATAAGTATTAATGTGCGAATGAACTATTCTATATTCTCTGTGCTCACTAAAGAATTTTTCCAGCGCCCTTAAATAATGAGAATGTTTAAATGGGTTAATGGAAGGAACATGATATATCCTTCCCCCTAATGATAATATTTCGTCATCATAATAACCCTTTTCTGATCTATGTGTAAGAAAATCAAATTGAACCTTACTTCTGTCTATATTTCTATAAAAATTCATAATTAATGTTTCTAAACCTGCAGCATCCATTTTTGTTACCACATGCAAAACCCTTATCAGCGCCATCAAAATAATACCTCTCTTATTTCCATAAGAATATATCTATTACATACTTTATAATTCAAATTTCCCAAAGCAATTCCTTATTATCAATTTGGCTATATTTGCTTTTGATCTGCTCACTCTAACGCTTAAACCCATACATTACAACTTCAACATTCGATGAATTATTATACAAGTTGTTATGATTGCTTTCTACAGTATTTGGATATACTAAATCACCTATATCCAAGGTAAGTAAGCGTGTCATTCTTGTAGCTGAATATTGGGCTAGCAAGCTTCGGACATCGATGTCCGACTTTGCGGCAACGTACATCGAAAACGCGGATCTCTGCTCCGTACCCGTAGAGAACAATCGTTATCGTGTCTATGCCTACGAAAGACCTCTTGCAGACACAGAGAATGTTCGGGTGTTGTTATCATGGGAAGACAAGTTTGATGCGACAGCATCCCCGTTTTGTATCATGTGTAAAGATCAAAGCCTGGTTCTCGTTACGATCCTGAGCATGGCATTAATCGTTTCTGGGCTATACAATTTCTTATCCAAAATCTCTTAGAGTTTCAAAGAATTCAATGGTCGAAACCTTCACCCAAGTTAACCCTTGGTGATGTCGTCCGAAGATTTCGTCATGGGAATAAAGCGCAATTACTGCTGTTTGTCTATGAACAAGCGATGCAAAAGAAGCCGCTGTTCGACATATTACGAGATCTTAACATGATCTCATAACGCCCCTAGGACCACTAACGCTACCAGTCTGTCTGTTTTAAGCTCAGATTATTATTTTTGCAAGAGTCAAGTAGGTAATACAAACTGTTCACCTAAAATAAAATCAAATTCATCAGGTTCAAACGATGTATAACCACTGGCATTATAAAATGTTAATTCTCCAAAGATAATTTTCCCGTCAACGTTATAAAAGTCGACTCTTACATGTGGAAAATCCTCAGAAAGCTTTGTCGCTATTTCTATCATTTTCTCAAAATTTTTAGGCTTATCCAGCTCAACAGTAATCTCTCCGAAATCAGTTCTTCTATATGGCATTTTATTAAAATTTCTATTATAAAAACCAAGCTTTCCATTTTCATGATTATCCGCATAATCTATCATGGTATATAAACAAAATACCTTTCCATCAAAACAAAAAAACTTATAGTCTGGAAGATCATTATTTATATCCCGCTCAATAAGTTTCTCGATGATTATTTTAGGATGTATATCATAATAACACCATTCTCTTCCTGGTGAGTACCTTTTAGGGTTTAACCAAACTTGTAATTGTTTCTTAACTGCATTAATATCCATTAAGGTTTTGTCTGTTATAAATATATTTGTTCCTGAAGCATTATTTACCTTTATAGCAAATGAATTTGGTAATAATTCAAAATTGATTTCATTTACATTCTCATATACACCATACAATTCATTTAATATATCTCCATAACCCTTTTCCTCGATATAACTTCTCACTTCATACTTATCAGAACATTTCGTCATTAATTTATCTCGATAATTTAACTTGTACCACTGCAGTTTCTCCGTATATCTTTTAGGCTCACTAAGATTTAGTTTTCTACCATTTTTAATTCTATATTGAAGTTTAAGTATTGGTTTATCAGGAATGAGATTAAATAAGCCTATTAATTTTAAGCGTAAATCTTTATTCTTAATTACCTTCTTATAATCTACTTTCATACGTCCCACCTCTTTGTATTTATAACCCTAATGTGTTTTTGCTACCTCACTTAGATATGCATTTACAACTTCCTGTCTATCAAACTGCTTCTCTACCTTAGCTCTACCGTAAAGTCCCATTGCTTTTTTTTGTTCATAGCTTAAACCAATAAATTCCTCAATCTTTACAATTAGATCAGTAACATTCCTTTGTTTTGCAATATATCCATTTTTATTCACATCTACTATTTCACGACAACCGCTTCTATCAGTTGTTATAATCGGCCTACCACTCGCTGCACTCTCCAGCAAAACATTTGACATTCCCTCGGGGTAATATGTTGGATGAACGGTACAATGTGTCTTTTCAAGAAAAGTTCTTATGTCTCTTTGCATACCATGATACTCAACTATACCTTTCAATTCCCTAAATTTGTCCTCATAATCCTCTTCGCAAAATCCAATAATATGAAATCTTGTATTTACATATTTCTCCCTAATATATTTAGCTGCTTCTAAATACTGGTCTATTCCTTTTTCCTTCATAATTCGCGATATAAATACAAACTCTATCGTATCTTCAGGAGGGTACTCTAATACAGTAAAATGGTCTAAATTAACACCTGATCCCGGAATTAGCCTATGCTTGTCTACGGCTATATTTCTGTTTATAAAAAACTGTTTATTTTCTTCGTTCTGAAAAAACAAACAACTAATTTTTCTAAACGCATATTTATAAAGAAGAACTGTAACCTTCTGCATAATTCCATCATTTTCAACTGCTGTTCCAAGACCAGTTATATTTGCTATATAAGGAATATTCAATGAAGCAGATGCCATTCCGCCATAAATGTTAGGCTTAATCGTGTAGGAAAGAACAATATGTGGTTTAATTTCCTTCATTATTTTTTTGTAGTATCGCAGTAATTTTAGTTCCTCTATTGGGTTAGTCCCGTGCCTTGCTATCGTTGCCTCCACATACTTGCATCCCAATTTCCTAAGATCATCTATACGTTCACCATATGGAGAAGAGATATAGACTTCGTATCCATCTTTTAGTAAACGTTCTACTAACTCTTTTCTGAAGTTGTATATTACAACATCATGGTTCACCAGTATCAAAACTTTTTTCATGTTTCACTTCGCTCCGTTAGTAGTAATGAGTTCTCTAGATTACTCACCCAATAACTTTCTTTATATATTGACATTTCCTTCTCATATGTAAAGGTTCCAAATACTTTGTTTACCGTATTAACTTTATTGCCAATGCTAATTATTAATGGATTGAATAGTTTTGTTAATACAATTTTTTTCCCATAAACGTTTCCAATCTTATTAACCATATCTGATGTATTTACGTATTCCTTATTCTGTGGATGAAAAATACCAAACTCATCATTATGTATCATTAGCTTTATAAACTCACTGAGATTATCTATATAGAGCATACTACGCTTGTTATCTATGTTGGGAAAAATGGGAGCTTTCTTAGCCAGTTGAACTAATTTCGGGAAATTTCCCTTTGAACCTTTCCCATAAATCATTGGAGGCCGTATGATTACGACATTGAAAATTTCATCTTGAAGTGATGTTATACCCATCTCTGCTTGTAATTTACTGTCTCCATAAAAACCACTTGGATTAGGCTTTGTTTGTTTTGTTACTTCAACATTCGGTAATTTTGAATTACTTTCACCAAAAACAATCATGCTGCTCATAAATATAAATTGTTTAACACCCTCTAGCTTAGCTTTCTTAGCTAGTTCGATTGTTAAATCTCGATTAACCTTATAATACAAGGCCTCTTGATCAGACTTTGCGTCGACATGAGCAATACCTGCAACATGCAAAATAACATCATAGCTAGAAAACGACACATGTTTCCAATCATTCGTACGGCAGGAGATGAAGTCGATTGAGTAATTATTATTAGCTTTGACCCAATTCGCAAACGAATTACCAACGTAACTGTTTTTAGCTGTAATAAGTATTTTCTTTTTTTCTATGCCCGCTTTGTTCATTTCTCGTCAAACTCCTGACTCCTGCTATAACAGATTAGTTATAAATTTTTAACTCTCTAGTCTACTCTTCCCTGCTACGCTGCTCGTTCCACCTTCAACTACACCATCGCTTTTAAGAACACTTACAACGGTACCCATAAAACATTTTATATCCATAGAGAGACTCATTTTCTCAACATACTCTCCATCTAGCTTAGCCTTAACCTCGATTGGCAGCTCATCGCGACCATTAATTTGAGCCCATCCAGTAAGACCAGGCATTATATCATTAGCATTGTATCTCTCTCTCTCTGCAATTAGATCATATTGATTCCAGAGAGCGGGGCGCGGTCCAACAATCGACATTTGCCCTGCAATAATATTTATGATTTGGGGTATCTCATCGAGAGATGTCTTTCTAAGAAAGCCTCCAATACGGGTTATGTAGGCTTCAGAGTTGGACAGTAAATGTGTCGGGGTATCCTTTGGTGTGTCTACTCTCATTGTGCGGAATTTTAAAATATAAAAGTAGTTTTTATTTATGCCGAATCTTTTTTGTTTAAATAGTACAGGACCCTTTGAATCTACTTTAATAGCTAAAATTAGAGCTAGGAAGATAGGTGACAATACAATTAAACCAATAAGTGCTAGTGAGAAATCCATTATTCGCTTTAATTTCAAGTAAGCCATTATCTTATACCCCCGCCTCAAAGCTATATCCTAGTTTTTCTAGTTTTTCATTTGCTCCTCGAAAACTGTTATCTTCCCTATAGACATTAGGTCTCCCAATAGACGAATATGTAAATCCACGTGCTCTCATCATTTCAGGATCAAAGCAGTTTCTGCCATCAACCATAATAGGCTGTTTCAATAATTCTTTCACCTGATCTAAGTCCATTGTTTTTACCTGATTCCACTCGGTCAAGATCAAGCACACATCACAATTCATAACAGTTTCATATGGGTCATTCTCGTATTTGATTTTTTCACCAAAGTGAATCTTAGCTTCTTTAGAAGCTATCGGATCGTAAGCTTTTATTTTTGCGCCTTGCTGCAGCAATTTCGGAATAATAGAAAGTGACGGAGCATCGCGCATATCATCCGTATTCGGTTTAAATGCCAGTCCTAGAATACCAATGGTCTTCCCTCTAAGGTCTCCAACAAGCTCTTTAATTTTTTGTATTACAACTACTCGTTGTTGTTCGTTTGTTTCAATAACTGACTTCATAAGTTGGAAATTATAACCTGATTCTTCAGCTATATGAACAAGTGCATGAGTATCCTTAGGGAAACAAGATCCACCATAACCGATGCCCGCTTGTAGAAATTTTGAGCCTATTCTAGAATCCAATCCCATACCTGCTGCAACCTCATTTACATCTGCTCCTACCCTTTCGCAAATATTCGCGATGGAGTTTATAAATGATATTTTTGTTGCTAGAAAAGTATTAGACGCATATTTGATCATCTCTGCGCTTTCTAAGTCAGTAACGAAGATTGTTGTCTGAAAAGGCTCGTGTAGCTCTTCAATGAGCTTTGCAGCTCTCTCACTTGTAGCTCCGATTACAGCTCGCTCCATATTCATACAATCTTCTATTGCTGAACCTTCTTTGAGAAACTCCGGATTAGAGACAACATCAAATTCGATCGTTTTATCTAATAAATGTTCTTTTATAATTCTTTCTACTAGTCTTCCAGTCCCAACTGGCACAGTGCTTTTATTTACAATTACTTTGTATGTATTAAGATTAGCACCAATTGTCTGAGCAACCGATGTTACATAACGCAAATCAGCTTCGCCAGTGATGGACATTGGTGTTCCTACCGCAATATATATAATATCTGCTGTCTGAATAGCAGCCGGAATGTCTGTAGTAAACATTAGACGTCCTGCCTCTACATTTGCCTTCACCATGTCTTCTAGACCCGGTTCATAAATAGGAATGCTACCGTTTTTTAAATTATTAATTTTTTGCTGATCAATATCACAGCAGATTACCGTATTTCCTATATGTGAGAAACAGGTTCCTGAGACTAAGCCCACGTAACCTGTTCCAATAACTGCTATTCTCTTCATATATGGCGACTCCAATCATAGGCGATTTATTGAATGAAATTTTTGGGAAATATATCTTAATTAGAGCCTAATCATTAAGTCTTTCTGGACCAACTGCTTAAGATACTCTAGTAATTCCTCTCTCAGATCGTCACGCTGCAAGGCAAATTCCAACTGAGTCTTGATAAAGCCCAATTTCTCCCCTACATCATACCTAGTCCCTTCAAAGTCATAGGCGTATACGGCTTCCATTCGATTTAATTCCGCGATGGCATCTGTTAGCTGAATTTCGCCACCTGCTCCTGGTTTTTGATCATGTAGTATATCAAAAATTTTCGGACTAAGAATATAACGCCCCATTATCGCAATACTTGAAGGGGCTTCTTCTTTCTTAGGCTTTTCTACTAAGTTATTCACACTATAAAGACGGTCATGGATTTCCTTTCCGTCAACAATCCCATATCTAGAAACCTCATCCTCAGAAACACTCTGTACACCAATAACCGATGACTTATATCGATCATACTGCTCAATCATCTGCTTCAAACAAGGTTTTTCAGCCTGCACGATATCATCACCTAGCAACACTGCAAAGGGCTCATTTCCAATAAACTTTCTTGCACACCAAATCGCATGACCAAGGCCTCTGGCCTCTTTCTGACGAATATAATGTATATCCACCATTTTTGAAGACTTTTGCACTTCGTTTAACAGTTCAAACTTCCCTTTTTCGAATAAGCTTTGTTCTAGCTCGAATGAATTATCAAAATGATCTTCAATCGCTCTTTTCCCTTTGCCCGTTACAATAATAATATCTTCAATTCCTGACTCTACTGCTTCTTCTACTATATATTGGATAGTCGGTTTATCGACGATAGGAAGCATTTCTTTAGGCATAGCCTTAGTAGCTGGCAAGAATCTTGTTCCTAAGCCAGCTGCTGGAATTATAGCCTTACGAACTTTCATGATATAACCTCCTAAAATAGCCTTATTCAATTTCTTTGAAATGGCCTATTTCTCTTTACTAACCTCAGCATAAGACTTACCCTGACTCATTCCATATTTTTTGGCTACTTGAATCAGCTCATCATATTGCTCAGGAGATAGCCTTTCAAGAATAATACTACGTGCTTTTTTCTTCTCTTCAACACTCATGCCACCCTTGGATAGTGCTTGAAGTTCTTTAATATCTTCCATAGTCAATTCTTTAAGAAGAACTCCCGTAAGTTGAGCTTTCTCTCCAACCGTTATTTTCTCTTGCAAGTCTTTGGCTTTATCTACGGATACTTCAGCACTATATCCATCCGTTTTCTTACCATCACCACTCTTATTTTTGGAATCATCAGTTGAAGTATTCTCTTGACCTGACTTGTCTGTTTTATTAGTGGTGTCTCCTTTTGGTGAAGATGCTCCCTCTAAATCCTTTACTGTTTCATTGTTATTAACATCAGTTTGATCGTCTCCCGACTTCTCAGGAGCAACCGGTTCATTTGGTACATCCTCAGTTAATAAGTCATTTTCCAGATCTGCCGCTAACGTCGAAATAAGCTTATCCACAGCATAGTTCGCTGCGAATAAGCCCCCAATTCCCAAGACCACTATAATCGATGCTGTCCAAATTAATATCTTCTTCCATCTATTCTTCCGCATATCATTTCCTCGCTCTCTCAATTGCTGATGTTAAGATACATGTGAATAAAAAGGGACTAAGTGCTCAATAACATCTTTAATTGAATTATGATTTTCTCCAAGTACTCTCTCGATTTGTTTAAACTGCATTTCCAACTCTACTCTATTAATCTCAGTCGGCTTGCCAATAAAAATACGCTCATGCTGGGTTGATGATATGGCTTCTTCGTCTGTAAGCAGCTCCTCGAACAGCTTCTCACCTTCCCGCATACCACTGAAGTTGATTTCTATATCTGAATCAGGCTCATAACCCGATAATCGAATTAGATCTTTAGCGAGATCAAGAATACGAACAGGCTTGCCCATATCAAGAACAAAGATCTCGCCCCCTTTGGCGAAAGCACCTGCTTGAATAACGAGCTGTACTGCTTCCGGTATAGTCATGAAATATCTGACCATGTCTGGATGTGTCACCGTTACTGGGCCACCTGTAGCAATCTGCTGTTTGAACCTGGGAATAACACTGCCTCGGCTGCCAAGTACGTTTCCGAATCTGACTGCTACAAATTGCGTTGCGCTTATGGAGTTAATGCTTTGTATGTACATCTCAGCTAAACGTTTTGTAGCCCCCATAATACTAGATGGATTAACAGCCTTATCCGAAGAAATCATTACAAATCTTTCAGCCTTGTATTTGTCTGCACAGTCCGCCACATTTCTAGTACCAAACACATTGTTCTTAACAGCCTCGGATGGATTGCGTTCCATTAGCGGTACATGCTTATGTGCGGCTGCATGGAAGACAACCTGCGGCTTAAACCTATTAAATACATGCTCCATTCGATTACGGTCTTGAATATCAGCAATAACTGTCTCTAGCTGCAGATTTGGAAACTTATTTCTAAGCTCCATCTCAATGGTATAAATGCTGTTCTCACCATGTCCTAACAGCAGCAATTTCGCTGGATTATATAATGAAATTTGTCTGGATAACTCTGAACCAATCGAGCCTCCGGCTCCTGTTACGAGAACGACTTTCTCTGCGACATAATCCATTATTCCATTCATATCAATCTTAACGGGTTCTCTTCCAAGCAGATCCTCTACTTCTACATTTCTTAACGTATTCACTGCAATACGACCTTTAATAAAATCATTAATGGAAGGAATAATCCTAACCTTCGCGCCTGTCAGCTTACAAATATTTATAATATCAGTTATATCCGACCGCTTCGCGGAAGGCATAGCGATAATAATGTCCTGAATAAGATGATTCCGAACGATCTCTTCAATATTTGTACGGTTTCCAAGCACCCGCAAGCCTGCTACCTGCATATTACGTTTATTAGGATCGTCATCTATGAACCCTATAATACGATTTCCTTTAAAGCTATTACTTGTCATTATTTCTTTAGCAATGAGTGCACCGCAATCTCCGGCTCCTATAACTATTACATTTACGTCTAAATCCGCTTTTTTTGTTCTATTCACACGAATTAATCGCCATACAAAGCGTGAGCCGCCCATGAAGAGCAGCATAAGCTCAACCGTACGCGAAGTAATAGATAGAGGGACTCTTTCCCCGAACACCAGGTATGTCGCAAGATAAGACAACACCATCCCTGTTAGAATGGCTTTCACAAGTTCAATAATTTCTCCAACACTGGCGTACTGCCACATTTGTCTATACATACGGAAACAATATAAACTTAATCCACAAATTAATGTTATTAATATAGCAAATACTAGCATTTGCGATTTATAGTAGGGAGGGACCGATCCATTAAAGCGAAATAGATAGGAAATCGAAACTGCTACCCATATAATACAAATATCTACCATCAGAATGACTAACATACGATTCTTATTACTCACTTTTCTTCTCCCTCTCCACAGCTACCATCAATTTGTATAGATTACTATTTATCTTGACTACCATAATAATAATAATAGGCTTCTTCATTAGCCTTACGCTTCACATTATTGAGTACGACGCCCAATATACGTGCGCTTACACCCTCTAAGTTTTTTATGGCTTTCGCTGCGATATGCCGCTTAACCTTGCCTTGATCGACAACGAGAATAGCGCCGTCACACTTCGTTGCTATGATTTGGGCATCCGTAACGGCTAGCAGTGGGGGTGTATCTATGAGAATGATGTCATACATTTCTCTAAGCTGGTTAATAATTGCGGTCATTCTCTTTGACCCCATCATTTCTGCAGGATTCGGCGGAATAGCGCCTGATGTAATGACATCCAGGTTCGGAATGTCCGTTATTTGAATGACTTCCTCCAAAGAGCATTGCTGTGAAACAACTGATGACAAACCAAACCGATTAGATATAGAGAAGGTATGATGAGCTGTCGGCTTACGCAAATCCGCATCAATCAATACGACTTTCCGCTCCGATTGAGCAAAGGTAACGGCTAGATTCGTAATAGTTGTTGACTTGCCTTCCCCTGGGCCGGCTGATGAAACCATCAACACCTGCAACGATTCGTCAATGGAGGAGAAATCGATATTCGTCCTTAAGGCCCGATATGATTCTGATATGGGGGATTTGGGATTTGTTAGCGTTATAATATGACGTTTATTTTCCAATCGAGACACGTTCTGGTTCACCCGCCTTGTATGTTTGTTTAATCTTGCTTGTCTGGTTCAAGGCTATGTCCTCTGGTTTCATTTTAGAGATCATTGCCAATGTTGGCTGACCCAAATATTCAAGAACATCCGCTTCTGTCTTAATGGTATCGTCCAAATATTCTAGTAGAAATGTAATTCCGACAGCTAGCATGAGTGAAACAACAAAAGCAATGGCTATATTTAGCGGCACATTAGGCGAAACTGGATTAGGTTCCGCATCTAGAAGCGCTTCATTAAGTATCGATACATTCTCAACTTGGAAGATGTGCTTGATTTCCGTTTGAAAAACATGAGAAACAGCATTTACAACTTCTGCAGCCTTACGATAATCCACGTCCTGCACGACTAACGTCATAACCTGCGTATTGTTTACAGAACTCACTTTGATCTTGCGAGAAAGCTCTTCAGCTGTTAATCCTAATTGAGGATACTGCCCCGCCACTTTATCTAAAATGGCTGGTGTCTTAATAATCTCTTTGTATGTATCAATCATTCTTATGTTCGTATTAATTTGATTAATATCGAGCTGGCCGGTGGCAAGCTGCGCCGTTGTTTGATTGACGATAATTTTCGTTGAAGCTTCATACACACGATCTTTAAAGAACATACTAAATACAGCTGCAATTGCTGTACAAATAAATACAAACAATATAATCAAAACTATTCGTTTCCTAATAATTGTCATATATTGCCGCAAATCTAGTTCATTTGACACTGTGCACCCTCCGTTGGATATAGGTCAGAATAATCAATTTGATTCTGAAGAACTACTCCTTCTCAATAGTAACCTAAATTCTCTCAATACACCACAAAAATCCCAAAAAATATTCCTCCCATCTACATGAGAGGAATATTTTCTAATTAAGATGGATTATTCGCCGAAGTTGATTGCTCTGTAGATAATAACAGCAGCCTCAGCGCGATTTGCTTTGTCATTTGGCAAGAACTTACCATTAGCACCAATTACGATACCCTCGTTAGCTGCAAAAGCTACACCAGCTTTTAGAGTTGGGTTGATCTTCGCAGCATCAGCAAATCCTTTAAGTGCAGCAGCTTCATCAGCAACATCAGCAGCACCCGTTGTTACTTTAAGTGCACGAGCAATCATAGTTGCCATCTCTGCACGTGTAATTGTTGCATTTGGATCAAATTTGGTAGCTGTACGTCCGTTGATAATTCCAAGCTTCGTTGCTGCTGCTACATAAGGAGCAAACCAGTCGCCAGCTTTCACATCATCAAAGCTTGCAGTTGCAGAAGCATTCTCCAGATCTAGTCCGCGGATAAGCATTTTCGCAAATTCTGCGCGAGTTACATTATCTTTCGGTGCAAACTTGCCAGCCGCTTTACCTTCAATTGCGCCTTTAGCTGCAATCACTTCGATTTGGCGACCTGCCCAAGCTTGTACGGAAGCAATATCGTTAAATGATACTTTATTCTCAACAACTACATAAGAGGAGAAGGAATCACGTGATTCCACAATTGAGCTGCCCTTAACTCGGCCGCCATGGAATTCAAGCTTTCCATTAACGATCTTCGCAACGGAGAGAAGCTCTTTATCAAGGCCATCAATGCTGCCAAGCGGGATACTAACAACAATTGGTTCAGAGAACGAAGTTGTCGCTGTACCGCCAACTGTCAAATTGAAATCATATACAGATGAAGCCGATTTCAAAGCACCCACTTCAGCCTCAGTTGCATCGCTTGCTTTAACAGTCAAAGCAAGTACAGAAGAGAATGTACCGCCAAATGGAGTTGTAACTTCAAATTTATCAACAATGAATTTCGAACCTGTAAGATTAGCTGAAGCACCAGCTTTAACTACGGCTTCTGATAAATTCAGAACAAATGCTTTTTGTGAAACAGCACCTAGGTTAAAGGTTAGTCCAAGGTTAGTTAGCACGGCTTTCGGTGCAATTTCCTTCACTTTAATAGCCAATGCTTCAATACCTGCAATAACTGTTAATACTTTAGCATCATCCAGCTTCAGTACCGCTTCTCCGTTAACAACGGATACGGAGCTTGATGCATCAACAACCGCTAGTGTATTAATCGCCGCTTGCGCATCTTTTACGAATTTTTCAATAATTGCAGCTTTCTCAGCATCAGTCGCTTTCTCAAGAGCCGCTTTTAGATTGTCAAGAAGAGCATTCACGTTTGCTGGCAAAGGTACAGTAACTGATGGTGCACCGCCACCACCAAAGTTACCGCCGTTACCAGAATCTACTGGAAACGCAATTTTGTGAGCTTTTTCTAATGCTGAGAAAGCGTTCAAAGCTAGTTCTTTTGAAATTGCTTTTTCATTAAAAACAGCTTTGTAGACATCAACGAAATCAAATTGTTCAACATCATAGTATTTTTCTAATGCAATTACATTAGGATTAACTACAGCACCTTTGATGATATCGTGAAGTTCTGTTCCCGTTTTATCAAGAATACCTAGCGATAACGGCACTAGTGCAGTTTCAAGATCTAAGATCGTTCCTGCGATGTCATCAACCGTCAATTCATAGCCTTCTGGAACCAATGATTTCAAGAAATCATTATATTCACCGCGAAGATCTTTGAAATGAGTCTCCCAGTTAGAATCAAGAGAAGTACTTAGAATATCAATGATCATCGCTGTGAATTCAGCTTTGTCGTCTCCAAGCACTTTCACGATAGGATCAATAATTTCCGGTTTATCGCTCAACAATTGAGCTACCTGTGCTTTGAAATCATTTACATCTTTCAAACCAGCTGGGTCTTGTGCTAGAGCATTATAAAACTTTCTTGCTTTCTCAATATATGATGCGTGCGTTTCAGATGCAGCTGCATAAGCAACACTGCTTACTCCTAGCTTCTCTGCCAAGCCCTTGCTGCTGAGTGGGATTCCTGCAAATGCGGTTGCTGCTACGCTAGCCGCGATTGTAGTCATCACTAGTTTTTTCCTAAAAGTCACTACATTCACCCCTATGATTAATAGTTTGCATCGCTTCGAAAAACGATGTCTAGTACTGCCGCTATGTAAATTATTACATATGATACAACACTTAGACCATTTATATGATTCTTGAATCATAGGTCTAGCAAAAAAAAGAGATATATACTATATCGGTAATTAATGGACAGTATTTTAGTCCTGATTTTACTCTTTCTTATTATATCCTTCATTTGCCATAAAAGTAAACGTTTTTTCGAAATATAATTCGATAGTCTTATTGTAATTCAATATTTAACAACGAATGTAAATCGTATATACACAATATCTTTTTTACTAATAATTACTTATAGGAAATATATTTGCTATTTTTTACGGAATAAGTTAAATAGACGACGCACTGCGCCGTTAGATGAAGGATTTATATCGGGATGGAGTTCAAATGGAAGGTTATCGATTATACTAGAGGCGTTTTGTTGTAAATAATAGACCCACTCCGCTCCCATACGCTGCTCAATGAGCTCATAGGACTCGCGCAGTCGGAAACCGCGACGTTCGATATGATGCGCATCAGAGGACACAATATGAATAAGACCGCTTCTTAATAACGACCAAGCAGCTTGCTCGATTCGTTTGCCAAAGCCGCCAAGCAAGGAATGGGAAGTAACCTGTGCGAATGCTCCTATATCAATTAGCTCGGCTAGTCGATCTGGATGTTGTACTACCTCTGCATTTCGTTCAGGATGAGCAATAATAGGCCTAAGGCCTATTACCTTAAGCTCGTGTATGAGTTCAATCATCGTTTTCGGTATTCGAGATGATGGCATTTCTATTAATACGTAATTCGATTCAGCTAACGAGAGTAGTTCATTCCTATACCATGCTTCCAGCAGATCATCATGAACACGGATTTCTTGACCGGTCCGAATAGTAACAGGCACACCCGCCGCAAATAACTGTTCGTTAATGCTTCGAGTGTGCTCTGTAATTTCTACTGCTAAATTGGTATATGTCCCATTGGCATGATGTGGAGTTGCAATAATGGTTGTAATCCCCTCCAACACAGCTGCTCGAGCCATATTCAGAGTGTCTTCCCAATTAGCTGCACCATCATCCACGCCTGGGAGAATGTGTGTATGGATATCTATCATCCTGAAGTTCACGTCCTTATAGAATGTAATCAAAATTACCTGGATGGGTAAGTTTGACCATATTCTATCATACGAAACGATAACATTCAGCATTTCTCGCGATATTCAGAAAATGAGCGTTTTAACTATTGCTAGTATACCCCACATTTCCAAAAAAAGGTATATCAATTTCATGAGCTCGACATTTTTCTTCGCACAAATCGCTTTTTACAACAGTTCTTTACGAAGCTCTGCTGCAGATTTAGGTGAAAGATGGCCGAATGGAATATCGAATACCGTTTTCGCGCCCGCTTGGCCTTCGTGAGCAAGCTTATAGGCCGCTCTAGCATAGGCTACTAGAACGCTTGCCGTAAACTCCGGGTTGCTATCCAGTTTCAAGCCGAATTCGATAATTTGTGTGCTGTTCTCACCTGTCTTACCGCTGCGAAGCACGGTCCCGCCATGCGGCATTGCTTGATGCTCCGCTTGCAGCGTTGCTTCATCAATGAAATGAACCGTAGTATCGTAATCGGCAAAATAGTTAGGCATCGTACGAATTTCTTCTGCGATAGCCTCTTGATCAGCACCGTCCTCCGCAACGATATAGCAATCACGGATATGCTTCTCTCTTGTCGTTAGGACAGGATTCTCGCCGCTCCGCACACGATTTACTGCCGCTTCACTTGGAATCGTGTATTGAACGCCGTTTTTCACGCCCTTAACGCGACGAATAGCATCAGAATGGCCTTGGCTTACGCCTTTGCCCCAGAACGTATATTCATTGCCCTCTGGCAATATAGCTTGCGCCAGCAAACGATTAAGTGAGAACAAACCTGGGTCCCAGCCCGTTGATATGACGCTCACTTTACCGTTCAATTTCGCTGCCGTATCCACTAACTCGAAGTATTCCGGAATTCGCGCGTGCGTATCGAAGCTGTCAACCGTATTGAATAACCGTGCAAAGGCAGGCCCTTGCTCAGGCAAATCCTTAGCTGAGCCGCCGCACAAAATCATAACATCAATTTCATTAACGAAGCGTTCTGCATCGTCAATCGAATACGCCTTCGTATCGGACGGAATGGAAGCCGGATCCCTGCGTGTAAAGATAGCATCCAATCTCAAATCCGGATTCTGTCTAATCGCAAGTTCTACTCCGCGACCTAAGTTACCGTAACCAATAATACCAATGCGAATCTGCTCTCCCACGATGCCGTTCACCCCTTCTGTTTCTATAAAAAATAGTTTAGATCCAGCCTCTTGCTTCCATCGCTGCTGCAATACGTTTAATCGAAATCATGTATGCCGCTGTGCGAAGGTCTGTATGATGCTCTTCTGCCAAATCACGAACAGCAACATAGGAAAGGATCATGTTTGTTTCAAGCTTCTCAAGCACTTCAGCCTCGCTCCAGTAGTAGTTCGCAAGGTTTTGTACCCATTCGAAGTAAGAAACAGTAACACCGCCGGCATTAGCCAAAACGTCAGGAATAACAACAATGCCTTTGCTTGCAAGAACGCGGTCCGCTTCCGGTGTTGTAGGACCGTTAGCCGCTTCTGCAACGATTTTCGCTTTGATGTTATCTGCGTTAACAGCAGTAATTACGTTCTCAAGCGCTGCTGGTACAAGAATATCAACATCAAGCTCAAGCAATGCTTCATTTGAAATTGCGTATTTTTCACCATATTCGCTAATTGACGATGTATCTTTTAGCATGCTTACTTTCTCAATATCTAATCCATTAGGATCATAAAGTCCGCCTTTGGAATCGCTGACTGCAACGATTTTGCAGCCTGCTTCGCTTAGTAGGCGCGCTGCAATTCTTCCTGCGTTACCAAATCCTTGTACAGCTGCTGTTGCGTTCTGAACAGGCAGGTTTTTATCCTTCAAAGCTGCAAGAATCGTATAAACACAGCCCTGAGCTGTCGCTTCATTACGACCTTTCGATCCGCCGATAATAAGCGGTTTACCTGTAATAACACCAGGGGAATTAACACCTTTCAGCTTGCTGTAAGTGTCCATCATCCAACCCATAATTTGCGGAGTTGTGTACACATCTGGTGCTGGGATATCTTTGTCCGGGCCAACGAAATCAGCAATAGCTTCCATGAAGCCACGGCTAACACGCTCAAGCTCGCCTTTACTAAGAAGATGCGGATCGCAAACAACGCCGCCTTTACCGCCGCCATATGGCAAGCCAACTACGCCGCATTTGAAGCTCATCCACATGGATAGCGCCTTAACTTCATCAAGTGTTACATCAGGGTGAAAACGAATGCCGCCCTTAGTCGGACCAATTGCATCGTTGTGTTGGGCGCGATAGCCTTCGAACACACGGATAGAGCCGTCATCCATACGAACGGAGAAGTTAACTGATAGCACACGTCTAGGTTGCTTCAGAATTTCGGTCACATGTAAAGGCAAATTTAAATGCGCTGCTGCTGTGTCAATTTGTTGCTGAGCAATTTTGTACGGATTTAACGTCTCTTGGACCACACTAACTGTCATTTCGATTCATTCCTTCATTATAGATTCCGACTCCGTTAAGATATAAAAATCATACCAACTTCTCTTTTATAAAAGCCGCTTTAATGATTTTAACTGTTTCAAAACAATTTTAAAAGATTTTTTTCGATTAAAAATGCAAAAATTCCTCTTTTTTATCTATTGTCATAATGAATTTCAACCTATGATAGTTTTCATAACATACATGTGTTTTTATTAATTCAGTTATTTTTAGACATTTAACCTCTGTCATTCTAGTAAAATATCGAAAAACGTAAATTATCCACATTACACCTTATGTCAGGTTGGTTGATGTCACATATTTGACAAGTTTGCATTTCGAAGCTCCATCATACATATTCGGCCGAATTACCAAGCATCTTATGAACGGTTAAACTCTCACAATAGGATATTTTTCATGTACCACCTCATTTCATGGAATAGAGTAAAATTCGTCGTTTTTTAAATTTTCTGAATATTGATTCGCTTAAAAAGTGATCTTCGTCGAACGCTTATCCTCTGACTAAAACGCCCGAGATTACAAGCTTTAGAACATCATGAATACAGGAAAGCAGCCTTGGATCGAAATAGCTTTGAGATAGCTCAAACTGCAGAGTATGGAAATGGATTGTGGAACGAAGATGAATAACACGGCTTCTGTCACTAACGCTTTTATATCCCATACCCATATTATCACGAAAAGCGCTGCCTCATTCATTAATAAAACCGTACCACTTTAGAAAAGTGTACGCAAGGCATGGCGTAATTGTGATGGGATTTGACATAAAAATGAGAGAATAACCCCAGAAGTATTGCTACGACTGGGTTTATCCCCTCAACTCTATGCAAGCGCTTTATTTCTAGTCTCGAAATGTGAAAATATTTTTGCACAAACGCTTACAAAACGATAGGAATAAGTCAACTATCCGTAAGAAAGCTCACATTTATACGGTTTTATTACTGATCGCTATCGGCGCTGGACGTTTGCGTTCGATGCTGATCCATATAAGCCCCGCAGCCATACAGGCAGCTCCGCACATTTGAAGAAGCGCAATTTTCTCATCAAACATAAAGTAGCCTGCAATAACGGCCGCAGCTGGAACGGCGTAGCGGAAGAAATTAGAGCGTGTCGCCCCTACTCTGAACATACATGTATTCCATACGACAAAAGCTAGCACGGTGCAAATAAGCACGTTATACCCAATAGAAAGATATTGTCCTGCTTGCAGAGCGGACCAGTCCGTCTGGCTCCATCCGCCGATCGTAAGCGGAAGCATAAATAATAATCCGAACGTGATCGTCCATGTGCTTACTCGCAGCGCGGAATATTGCTTCATAAGCGACATCGAGCTAAGATTGAACAGAGCGCCTATAATGCTTACACCGAACGCCATCGCATTGCCCAGCATATTGTCGGAGGTTAGACTGAAGCCTTCGCTTCCTCCTAATATTACGAGGCTAACGCCTACTAACGATATGGCTCCCCCTACTATCAGTCTAAGGGTGATGGACTCGCGCATGAACAGCGGCGCAAACAACGCGGCGAAGATCGGCCACGGCGCTACGTTCAGCAGTGAAGCGTTTGCCAAAGTCGTAAATTTAATCGAATACATCACAGTAATTTCAAGTACAGTGATCCCGAGAAGACCGATCAATGCCAGCCTTGGCACGATTCGCCACGGAATTCCAACACTGCCCTCTGTCCATTTTAGAATGAGAAAAAAGAACGGAATAGCTATGCCGAATCTGAGAACAGAAAACACAATAGGGTTAAACGATTCCATCGCCAGGCGCGATATGCCAAAGTTAGCGCCCCATATAACAGCAACAAGTACAAGTCCAACGTAATTCAACCATTTGTTATTCATTCATCTACGCTCCATCTATGCAAGTTATGCCGCATGTCTAATAAAAGCCCCACTCATCATATCATGAGTAGGGCTCAATGTAATCGCTCTTTTTAGGTCATTTCTTGTGCATTTTAAACTCGAGGAACAGCTCGTTGTAATGGGCTAGCATTTTTTTGCCTAGATTGTTGTAAACCTCCAGCTTAGAGGTCAGCTCTTCATCTGGATAAAAGCGCTCATCCGTCGAAATGTCTTCTGGAAGCAGCTCAAGCGCCGCCTTATTAGGTGTGGAATAGCCCACATATTCAGCATTTTGTGCCGCAACCTCAGGGTCGAGCATGAAGTTGATGAATTGATGCGCTCCCTCAATGTTGCGAGCCGTCTTCGGAATGACCATATTATCGAACCAGAGATTGGAGCCTTCCTCCGGCACTATATAATCAAGCTTGTCGTTCTGATCCATAATTTCGGATGCATCGCCGGACCAGACAAGGCCGACAGCCGCCTCCTCATTCGCCAGCAGCAGCTTAATCTCATCGCCTACAATAGCTTTTACATTCGGCGTCAGAAGCTGCAGCTTAGCTTTAGCTTCCTGCAAATGAGCCTCATTCGTATCGTTAAGCGAGTAATGCAGGCTGTTCAATCCCATCCCGATAACCTCGCGCGCTCCATCCACCAGCAGGATTTGATTGCGAAGACTTTCATCCCATAGATCATCCCAGCTGGTGAATGTCAGATCGCCAACAAGCTCAGGATTAAATACGATGCCGACCGTTCCCCAGAAGTACGGGATGGAATAGGCATTATCCTGATCAAACGATAAGTTCATAAAGCGTGGATCAATGTATTTCAAATTCGGAAGCTTGGAATGATCCAGCTCAAGCAGCAGGTTTTCCTCTTTCATTTTGCTGATGGCATACTCCGAAGGAATGCTTACATCGAAGGTTGTTCCGCCTTGAGCGATCTTCGTCATCATCGCTTCATTGGAATCAAACGTTTGGTAAATGACTTTAATGCCCGTCTCCTTCTCGAATCGGCTCAGCAGATCCGGATCGATATAATCTCCCCAGTTGTAAATAGTTAGTGTATTGTTTCCGCTGTATCCAGCGCTTGAATTCAAGTAAGACGTCAGATAGAGGAGGCCAAATGACGCGACAAACACGATGACGAACATGCGTACAAGCTGATTCATTTGGTGCCCTCCTCTAGTGAGTTAATCTGTGATGCATCCTGGACATTCGTACGCTTGGATGATGGCTTCATATTACGCTGGTTGACGAAGTAATAGCCGATGACCAGCAGAATAGTAAATAAGAAAATAAGCGTGGATAATGCGTTAATCGACAGCGACACCCCTTGGCGTGCACGGGAGTAGATTTCTACAGAAAGCGTCGAATAACCGTTGCCCGTAACGAAAAAGGTAACCGCAAAATCATCAAGGGAATACGTCAGCGCCATGAAGAAGCCTGCGAATATGCCCGGCTTAATGAATGGCAGCACAACCCTCGTCAGCACCTGCCATGAGCTTGCGCCAAGATCCCGCGCGGCATCCAGTAGCGTGGAGCTCATTTCCCCAAGCTTCGGCAGCACCATAATAACGACGATCGGAACGCTGAACGCGATATGTGACAGCAGCACCGAGAAGAAGCCCAGCTTGATGCCAATTAAAGTGAACAAGATGAGAAACGATGCTCCGATAATGACGTCAGGACTGACGATCAGTACATTATTCAACGTCAGCAGCGTCTGCTTCGGACGGTTCGTTCTGACGAGATGAATCGCAATCGCACCCATGACTCCTAATATTGTCGAGATTGCAGAAGACAGCAGCGCAATGACGAATGTATTCAAAACAATGATAAGTAAACGAGTATCCTCGAATACTTCTTTATAGTAATCCAGCGTAAAGCTTTCGAAATTGCGCATGGCTCCGCCGCTGTTGAAGGAATAAAACATCAAATAGAAGATCGGCGCGTAAAGTATGGCAAATACGGCGATCAGATAAAGATTGGACCATTTATTTTTTCTGTGCATCGGTTAAACCTCGCTTTCGATTCCCGGTCAGCAGCATCATTAAGCCCATCGCTATAATGAGGAAAACGGCAATCGTCGCGCCCATGCCCCAGTCCTGGGTGACGAGGAAATGCTGCTCAATCGCCGTACCGAGCGTGATAACCCGGTTGCCGGCAATCAGCCTTGTAATCATGAACAGCGACAGCGCTGGAATGAAAACGGCCATACAGCCCGACTTCACACCGCTAATCGTAAGAGGGAATATAACACGGCGGAACGTTGTCCATGCCGATGCCCCTAGATCGCGTGCCGCATAGACAAGCGAAGGATTCATCTCTTCAAGCGCATTAAAGATCGGCAGCACCATGAACGGGATGAAGATATAGACCGATACGAAAATAAAGCTGAAATCGGTAAATAATATTTGCTGCTTGCCAATGCCCAGCAGCTCCAGCACAGCATTTGCTAAGCCATATGTTCCAAATAGCCCGATGAAGGCGTACGCTTTCAGGAGCAGATTTATCCAGCTTGGCAGTATGACGAGCAGCAGCCACAGCTGTTTATGCTTCGTCCTTGTTAAAAGATAGGCCGTCGGATAGGCTACAAGCAAAGAGATTGCAGTGATTAGGAAGGCATACCAGAATGAGCTGACGGTCATCCGCAAATACACCGGCGTAAAAAATTTAGCATAATTACTAAGCGTAAGATTTCCTTCCACATCAAAGAGCGAATAATATACGATCAACAGGATCGGCGCAACGACGAACAGAACAATCCACAACAGGTAGGGAACGAGGTATATGCTGCGTGCTTTATTGGTCATCGGCAGCCTCGCTGTATGCTTCCAGACGCTTGTCGAATTCTTCTTCCGTCTCGTCAAGCCTCATGACATGTATGGCCTCCGGATCAAAGGTCAGCCCAATTTGCTCGCCTACTGTCGCCTTGCGCGTAGAATGAACCAGCCACTCATTGCCAGACTGATCATAGCCGCAAATCTCGTAATGCACACCGCGGAACAGCTGCGAATCTACTTTTACCTGAAGCTTGCCGTTCTCTGATGATGTAATTTCAAGATCCTCAGGCCGGATGACGATGTCTACAGGTTCATTGGGGTGCAGCCCTTGGTCCACGCACTCAAACGTGCGGCCAGCAAATTCCACCTCGAAATCACGCGCCATTCTACCCGGCACAATGTTCGATTCTCCAATAAAGTCAGCGACAAAACGATTGATCGGCTCGTCATATATATCCGTTGGCGTACCGCTCTGCTGGATTTTACCTTCATTAATAACAAAAATTTCATCGGACATGGCTAGCGCTTCCTCTTGGTCATGGGTGACGAAGATAAACGTAATGCCAAGCCGGCGCTGCAGCTCGCGCAGCTCATACTGCATTTCTGTACGCAGCTTTAGATCCAGTGCTGAAAGAGGTTCGTCCAGCAGTATTATTTCCGGCTCGTTCACAATCGCTCTTGCAATCGCTACCCGTTGGCGCTGGCCGCCCGACATTTCTGTAATTTCTCGTGTTTCATAGCCGTGCAGGTTAACGAAACGCAGAGCTTCCTTCACCTTCGCTGTAACCTCAGCATTCTTCAGCTTTCTAATGCGCAGGCCAAAGGCGACATTCTCGAATACGTTCAGGTGGGGAAACAGCGCGTAATCCTGAAACACTGTGTTTACTTGACGCTCGTTGGCAGGTACAAGGTTGATCACTTTACCATTAAAATATATATTTCCTTCCGATGGCTCGGTAAAACCGGCAATCAGCCTTAATATCGTCGTTTTGCCGCAGCCTGAAGGACCAAGCAGCGTGTAGAACTTGCCGCGCTCGATCGTAAAGCTAACATCCTTTAATATTGCATTTTCATTATCGTTATATTGCTTCGTCACATGCTCGAAGCGTATGATCGTTTGATCTGGCATATCCTAAGCCCCTTTACTAATAGAAGAAACAATAGTGATTATACAGCATCCCCCGAAATTGGCAATAGTAAAAGAAAAATGATGGCAACAACAATGATGACGTAATCTGCTTTTCAAATCATTGAAAATGAAAGCGCTAAACACTACGATTATATTAGGTTCTGGTGGTTATCCTATACACACCAGTAAATTACAATATGGAGGTTGAAGCATGAGTAAAATGGCAACTGAAACACCATTATCAGGCGGCATTAAAGTGTCCGTTCAACGATTTGGTCGTTTTTTAAGCGGCATGGTTATGCCGAATATTGGCGCTTTTATTGCATGGGGCCTCATAACAGCTCTGTTTATACCGACAGGCTGGATTCCGAATGAGAGCCTAGCAACGCTTGTTGGACCGATGATTACGTATTTGCTCCCTATTCTTATCGGTTATACAGGCGGTCAAATGATTCACGGCGTGCGAGGCGGCGTAGTCGGCGCGATCGTTACACTTGGCGTTATCGCAGGAGCGGACATACCGATGTTCCTCGGAGCGATGATTGTCGGCCCGTTCGGGGCATGGGTATTGAAGAAATTCGATAACTCCATTGAAGGAAAAATTCCTTCCGGCTTCGAAATGCTTATTAACAACTTCTCTTCCGGCATCATCGGCGGCGGGCTAGCGCTGATTGCATTCAAGGGAATCGGACCCGTTGTTGAAGCACTCAGTAAGGTGCTTGCTTCCGGCGTTGAATGGCTGATCAACACTGGCTTACTGCCTCTGGCAAACATATTGATTGAGCCAGCCAAGGTGTTGTTCCTCAATAATGCCATTAACCATGGCATACTGGGACCGCTCGCGCTGGATCAGGCATCACAAGCCGGTAAATCCATTATTTACATGCTGGAATCCAATCCCGGTCCAGGTCTTGGCATTCTGCTTGCTTACTGGCTGTTCGGCAAAGGAATGGTTAAAAATTCCGCGCCAGGCGCTGCCATCATTCATTTCTTCGGTGGTATTCATGAAATCTATTTCCCTTACATCCTCATGAATCCGCGTTTAATTTTAGCAGCAATCGCCGGTGGCGTTTCCGGTACATTCACCTTCTCCATCTTCGGAGCAGGTCTTGTAGCAGCTCCTTCGCCGGGCAGTATTATCGCTTACTTCACAATGACGCCAAAAGGCGGTTACCTGGCAATGCTTAGCGGTGTGGCGGTCGCCACAATTGTTTCATTCCTCGTCTCAGCCGTGCTGCTTAAAACCAGCAAGCAGAAAGAGGATGCCGATAACGAGCTTGAGCTTGCGGCACAGAAAATGCAGCAAATGAAAGCTGAATCGAAAGGAAATGCTGCTTCGCCAGCTCCTTCGCAAACAGAGCAAACGCAGCTGTCGAAAGAGCAAGTGAAGAAGATCGTATTCTCCTGCGATGCAGGCATGGGTTCAAGTGCAATGGGAGCTTCCATATTGCGTAAAAAAGTTAATGCAGCTAAGCTGCCGATTACCGTCATCAATACCGCAATCAGCGATATCCCGGGTGACGCAGATATCGTGATCACCCATAAAACACTTACCGATCGGGCACGGCAAAAGGCGCCAAGCGCTGAGCATATTTCGATCGAAAATTTCCTTAAAAGTCCAGAGTATGATTTGCTCGTTCAAAGACTAAGTTAATGACACTATACTTAACGCTGACAGATATCTGTCGGCGTTAAGTCCATTCTTCTGCTAAGGAGGATAGCCTATCAAAGCCTCAACTAGGCAACGTCGAATTATTGAGCTGCTGCTTGAGCAGGAGCATGAAATAACCGCAGCGGACATTGCTGCTTTTGTTGGAACGAGCACAAGAACGATCCATCGCGAGCTGAGCGATATCGAACCACTGCTAGCCGCAAACGGCATTCTGCTTCATAAGATTTCGGGACTTGGCATCAAAATCGAAGCGGATGACGAAGCTTTGGAGCGTTTCAAACAATCCTTCGATCGTTCCAGATCCTTCGAATATACGGCAGATGAACGGAAGATCATCGCTCTCAGCAGACTGCTTCAGCATGACGAGCCGATCAAGCTGTTCACGCTCGCTCATGAGCTGCGCGTTACGATGCCAACGATCAGCCATGACCTTGATGAGCTTGAGGAAACGCTTGTTAAGCAAGGCTTGAACCTTGTTCGAAGAAGAGGATACGGCATCGAAATTAACGGTCCAGAAGAAGCAAAACGTCACTATATCAGCTTGCTTGCGCTCAATCATCTAGATGATTCCGATTTATTCGGGCAATTCAAAAATATGGCGGTTACGAATCCGGCAACGGCGCAACTGCTTGGCATGATCGGCAAAGAAAACTTCAAGATGCTGGAACAGGCTTTATGGGAACTGAATGATGATTGGCCAAATATCTTATCCGAATCCGACTACACCAGAATGCTTATTAAGCTGTCCGTTGCGTTAACCCGCATTGAGCAGGGCAATATGGTGTCAGCTTCCGATTATAACAAAGGCGATGAAATACCTTTATTGAAGGAACTGCTGGATGTTCTTGGCATACAGCTTCTAATAGAAGAAAGACGGTACCTTTCTCAATTGCTCGATAACGAAGCATTTCCTGAAAGCAGCCTCCTGATCCATCATGACGATATGCCAACCATCGAAGGTGTCAGGCAGCTCATCCATTATGTTGAGAAGCAGCTTCGCATGTCGCTTATGGAGGACCGTTCATTGGAGGAAGGCCTCATTCAGCATATAAAACCAGCCTTCCAACGGATTAAGGAAGGCTTAGCGATACGAAATCCGATGCTTGGGCCTATCAAAAAGGATTACGGTCCCTTGTTTTCAATTGTGCGAAACGGTGTACAAGAAATATACCATTCATTAAAAGTGCCTGATGAGGAAATCGGTTATCTCGTCATGCATTTCGGGGCTTCCTTGGAGCGATTACAGCCCTTTCCAAGAAAAATAAGAGCTGTCCTTGTCTGTACGAGCGGTATCGGTTCATCCAAGCTCCTTGCTGTCAAAATTGCCAAGGAGCTGCCGCAAATTGACTTGATTGGTCACTATTCATGGTACGAAGCAACGAGACTTCCGCCTAGCCGATATGATTTGATTATTTCAACGGTTGAATTGCCGTTAGACCCGGACCGCTATATCAAGTTAAGTCCCATGCTTACGCCTGAAGAAACAAATAAGCTGCGCGCTTATATCGAGGGAACAACTTTAAAGAAAGTTATTCCAGCCACTACGACAGAAACAGAAGTATCCGGGCAATCTCCAATGGAACGTTTATTGCAGCTGCAGCACTACTCTGGCGTTGTCTTGCGTTTGCTTGACGGCTTCCGCGTTCATGATTTAAAGCTCATGCAGAATCAGGAACGACTAGAGAATCAGCTGCCAAGCATGCTTTCCTTATTGAGCAAGCCCTATATCGATTCCAATCGCGAGAAAATAACCGAGCTTCTACTGGCAAGAGAGCAGCAAGGCAGTGTTATCATTCCCGACACTCAGCTAGCTTTGATTCATACGCGATGCGAATGGATCGAAGAGCCTCTGCTCGCCTTATACCGATACGACAGGCCTCTTCTGCTTAGCGAGGATGGAGAAGATCAAGCCATGCAGCTGCTAATGATGCTTGGTCCCTTGAAGCTTGACTCTTACAGCCTAGAGCTGCTCAGCGAAATAAGCGCAATGCTGCTGCTGCCTGACCTGCTTGCTTTACTGGCGCACGGTCATGCGGCAAGCATCAAGCTATTCATTTCCCAAAAGCTGGAGCATTATATAAAAACCAAACTGGATTGGAGAGAATCATAATGACTATTCTATCTAAAGAGAAAATAAAACTAAACGTAAACGTAACAGACAAATACGAAGCAATCCGCATGGTCGGACAGATGCTTGTGGACGCAGGTCACGCTCCGCAGGAATATATCGAAAAAATGATCGAACGCGAGGATGCTCTTTCCACCTACATCGGCGGAGGCCTGGCTATGCCTCACGGAACTAATGATTCCAAAGCGCTTATTCGCTCGACAGGCATGGCCATTATGATCGTGCCAGCTGGCGTAGATTTCGGCGGCGAGGAGCCCGCCCAGCTCATTATCGGTTTAGCGGCGGTCGGTGACGATCACCTCGATATATTGACGAACGTAGCCATGCTCGTATCAGAGGATGATGACATGCAGCGCATATTGAACGCTTCCTCAGAGGAAGAGCTTATTTCCATCTTTCAATCGGGGATGGAATCATGAAGGCCGTTCACTTCGGAGCTGGCAACATAGGCAGAGGCTTTATCGGACTGCTGCTGCATAATGCGGGCTATGAGGTATGCTTCGTTGATGTAAACGATGTGCTCGTTTCTCAATTGCAAACGAAACGAGAATACGCCGTGAAGCTTGCTAACGAACAAGCGGATACGTACCTCGTCGATCATGTTACAGCTATTGATGGCAAAGATATTGCACTCGTCGCGGAGACGATTGCAGAAGCTGATATTGTCACGACCGCTGTAGGGGTATCCGTACTCAAGCACATTGCTGCGGCAGTCGCCAAGGGCATTGAGCTCAGACTCGCCAAAGGCAAGGCCGTACTCCCTATTATCGCCTGCGAGAACGCACTTGGCGGCAGTACAATATTGAAACAATTCGTCTATGAGCATTTGCCAGTAGAAGCGCAGGCACAGGCCGATCTGCACATCGTATTCCCCGACGCAGCCGTGGATCGTATCGTTCCGCTGCAACAGCATGCGGACCCTCTTCAAGTTACAGTTGAGCCATTCTATGAATGGACCGTGGAGCGCTCCCCCCTGCTCGCTTCCTTAGAAGAAATTGAGGGAATACATTATGTCGACCAGCTGGAGCCTTATATCGAACGCAAGCTGTTTACCGTCAATACCGGTCATTGCGTTGCCGCTTATCACGGTTATCTGAAAGGGTACGATACCATTCAGGAGGCCATGAAGGACCCTGCAATTGTAGCTGAGGTACGAGGCGCTTTGCTTGAGTCGGGAGCTGCACTTATTCAAACGTATCAGTTCGACGAGAAGGAGCACAGACTCTACGTTGAACAAATATTAGAACGCTTCATCAACCCTTACTTGGTGGATGAGATTGTACGAATCGGCCGCTCGCCAATTCGCAAGCTATCTCCGAATGATCGCCTTGTGAGACCGGCATTATTAGCTTATCAACTCGGCATACCCGTTACTCATTTGACGACTGCTATGGCAGCCGCTTTGCTCTTCAATAACATCGATGATCCCGAGGCCGCCGAGCTCCAAGCTTCTATCCAGGAGCAAGGCCTTGATCGTACGGTAACAAAATATACTGGTTTAGATGAGCAGCATCCGCTGCATATTCAAGTAGCAGCTCAATACCAAGAGCTGCAGCAATCGAATAGATCAGACAACAAGGGAAAGGAATGAGGAAATGATGACACAAGCATGGAAAGGTATTGCGGCTTCTCCGGGAATCGCTATCGCTCGTGCGTTTCATCTCGCATCTGAGCGATTCATTCCTACACAGCAAACGATTCAAGACAGTGCGTCGGAGGTAGAACGGTTTCGTCAAGCGGTTGCGGTGTCCCGAGAGGAAGTCGAGGCGATTCGCGCCTCGGCGGAGGAACGGCTAGGTGCCGATAAAGCCGAGATATTCGAAGGCCATTTGATGATACTTGAGGATCCCGATCTCATTGAAGCGATCGAAGAGAAAATAGCCGACGAGGCTGTTAACGCCGAGTTTGCTCTTCACGAGGTATCGCAATCGTTTATCGAGCTGCTGCAGTCGATGTCCGATGAGCTGCTGCGAGGCCGTGCTATTGATATCGAGGATGTCTCCGGACGCATGATGAGTCATTTGCGCGGCGTTCCGCACATGGACCTAGCTAATCTCTCGGAGGAATGTATAATCGTAGCACGCGATTTGACGCCTTCAGATACTGCTCAGCTTAATCTAGAGGTCGTTCGCGGCTTTATCACAGAAGTAGGCAGCCGCACTTCTCATTCCGCCATTATGGCACGGTCACTGGAAATACCCGCAATTGTAGGTGCCGGTTCAGCAGTTAATGAGATTCCCGAATTTTCCACCATCATTATGGATGCGAATCAAGGTGTTATTCTTGTTAATCCATCGTCTGAAGAGCTCGAGAGCTATCAAGACAAGAAACAGAAGGACGACGTGCGCCGGACGGAATTGAAAGGGCTGAGGGATCAGCCAACCCTGTCCAAGGATGGCAAGCAGGTGGAATTAGCAGCCAATATCGGAAGTCTAGAGGATATTGCGCGGGCAATCGACAACGGCGCTGAGGGAATCGGTCTTTTCCGGACCGAATTTTTATATATGGGACGCAGCTCCCTTCCTACCGAAGAGGAGCAGTTCACCAGTTACAAATATGCGCTTGAGAAAATGAATCCGAAGCCTGTCGTCATCCGCACGCTTGATATTGGCGGCGACAAGGAGCTTCCCTATATGGAGCTGCCGAAGGAAAGCAACCCTTTTCTCGGCCAGCGTGCATTACGGCTCTGCCTGGATAGGCAGGAGCTGTTCCGCACACAGCTTCGAGCGCTGCTTCGCGCAAGCCGTTACGGTAATTTAAAAATTATGTTTCCGATGATTGCTGTATTAGAAGAGCTGCTCGAAGCTAAGAAGCTTCTGGAGGAAGAGAAACAGAAGCTAATTGCCGAGGGCGTTCAGCTTGCCGAGCACATTGAGGTCGGTATGATGGTTGAAATTCCAGCAGCGGCAGTCGCTGCAGACCTATTTGCACCGGAGGTTGATTTCTTCAGCATCGGAACAAATGACTTGATTCAATATACAATGGCTGCAGACCGCATGAACGAAACGGTATCCTATCTTTATCAGCCTTGGCACCCATCCTTGCTGCGCCTGATTCGCCTTGTTATTCAAGCGGCGGAGAAGGAAGGCAAATGGGTTGGCATGTGCGGCGAGATGGCTGGAGACCATACCGCGATACCGCTGCTTCTCGGACTTGGCCTGCATGAATTCAGCATGAGCTCAGGCGCCATTCTGCAAGCAAGAGAACTGATCGGACAGCTTGACCGCTCCGAATGGTCCGATTACGCGAACCAAGCTTTAACAATGCGCAGTACACAGGAAATTACACAGTTTGTAGAACACACAAGAAACGGAGTGACACAACATGATTAGCAAAACCTTCACTATTCTGAATCCAACAGGCTTCCACGTGCGCCCAACCAAAACATTCGTCCAAACCGCAGGTACCTTTCCATGTAAGGTGAGCGTTATTAATAAAGGGAAAAAGGTGAACGGCAAAAGCTCCCTAAGCATGCTTACGCTGGGCATTGCAGTGAACGAGGAAGTAACACTGGAGATTGACGGCGAGCAAGAAGAGCAGGCGCTTGAGGCTCTAGGACAGCTTTTGACAGAGATCCACGAATAGCATTAGGCTATCATTCCATATGAGTTGTATTGTACCTCAGGCATACTCTAGCTCGCTTAAAGTGATCTGACAACTCCAAAAAGGCAGTTCAATCCTCACTAGAGGATTGGCTGCTTTTGCTTTATCAGATGAGGCGGGGCCATCTAATTAACGGACATGGGAGCCGTTATATGATGCGATTACCCCTATTTCGGAATGCTTGCGGACACCAGAAGCGTTATTTGCCCGTAATATATTGAAATTGACCCATACGGAGGGGAATAGCGTATCTCATTTCCGTTAGGCCCTCTTACATCGTATAATCTCATGAATAACGGATTCAGTGTCCGTAAGCAATTGTTTAAGAGCAACCTGCAATCTACAATAAAGCCGTCATTCTTGCTATAGACCTGCTTTTATCCAAGGTGATTTACTTCTTCAAAAGAGTTATAATACTTGTACTACGAATTCATCATCATCTGCGCAGCAGAACAAAGGAGTGTTTCCAAACGATGACCTATAAAGAAATCACATCTATCGAAGAATGGAATAACGCCTACGAAGGCTCAGCTACCCGTCCGCTTATTGTATTTAAGCACAGCACGACCTGCCCTGTGAGCGCGAATGCCTACCAAGAATTTAATCAATACCTGGATGGCAAACCAAGAGAAGACGTTGACTATGTACTCGTTAAAGTAATCGAGTCTCGTCCCGTTTCGAATCAAATCGCCGAAGACACATCCGTGAAGCATGAATCGCCGCAGATCATTTATTTGGAAAAGAAAGAAAAAGTATGGACCGCTTCTCATTGGTCGATCACAAAAGCACATATTACAGCTGTCCTCGACTAATATAACAGCAACAGGATTACTCCAAAAAGCCTAGTTCCTCGCAAATATGCGAAGCACTAGGCTTTTTTTGCAGTTGCAAGCAAAATGCCCTCAATTTGATAGGTCTTGAACACTATATTTCTCCTGCTTCTATTGAAAACTTTCCCACAATTCTACCAAACGATTCTCAAATACCCAATATTTCGGGTATAATAGATCAGAACAAATTTCGACATATTTTCTCAGAAAAATCGCTTAATTTACATATTTAGTTTTATAGTGTGGAAACAGCAGGTTTAATCGTCGAAATTTGTATCTTAAAAAACTGGACTTCCAGGGAGGCAGATGAATTGTTTTTATTTAAAAGCATGAAAAAAACAGTAAGCTTAATGATTGTGCTTGCTATGTCATTATCACTATTCAGTACCGTATGGGCAGCTGAATCGGTTGATGATTTGCAAGGCCATTGGGCGGAAGCAAATCTTCGCAAATGGGCAGAGGCCGATTTATTAAAGGGCTATGATAACGGATCCTACCAGCCCAATCGCCCAGTTACCCGCGCAGAAATGATTACTTTAATCAATCGTTCATTCCAATTAACAGACAAAGGAAGTATTTCTTTCTCTGATCTAGCAAATACCAATTGGGCGTACAGCGAAATCGCGATTGCGGTGAAGGCTGGCTACGTTAAAGGCTATGATAACGGTACAATCGGTTGGAATAAGCAAGTAACACGTGAGGAAGCAGCTAGTATGATAGCAAGCTTGCTCAAGCTTAATTCCAGCAACACTGAAACTATTAATTCGTTTAAGGATATTACGGCATTTGCAGCTTGGAGCAAGCCAGCAGTTGCTGCGCTTGTAGAGGCCGGTGTGATGAACGGCTATCCGAATGAAAAGTTCGCTCCAAAAGGAAACCTCACAAGAGCGGAAGCGATAACGGCTCTAGAGAAGGCTATCGGTTATGCCAAACCAACTACTACATACAGCGTTGCAGGTGTATATGGTCCAGAAACGGGATCAGAAACCATTAAAGGAAACGTGGTTGTAGCCGCTTCAGGCGTTACACTGCGGAACTTGATCATCGAAGGTGATCTGACGCTGACAGCAGCTGTTGGTGAAGGTGACGCTTATTTCAAAAAGGTAACAGTAAAAGGTTCGACGACTATTCAAGGCGGCGGTCCTAACTCCGTACACTTTGAAGATTCTGTTCTAGTTCGCATTTCAGTAGATAAAAGAGACGGTACGGTGCGTGTTGTCGTCGTAGGCGAATCTTCCATTCAATATGTTGTTGTAAACTCGCCCGTAAAGCTTGAGGAATCCAATGTTACCGGAAGCGGATTCCAGAATGTAGAGCTATCCAAGGCTCTTCCAACAGGCTCTGAGGTTCAATTGGTCGGACAATTTGAAACCGTCCAAGTGTTAGCTTCAGACATTAAAGTAAGCGTGCCTAGCGGCAAAATTAATCAATTAAATGTTGAGCAGTCAGCATCTAACACAAAAATCAATCTAAGCAAAGAAGCTACTATTATGAAGCTAGTACTTGATGCAGTAGCTAGCTTGCTGGGTCAAGGAACAGTAGAAGCAGCAACAATCAACAAAGCAGCAGCAGGCTCTAGCTTCGAGACGAAGCCTAACAAAGCAGACGGAGAATCGGCCAATACAGCTGTAACTACACCGCCTTCTTCTGGCGGTTCGTCCAATAGCGGCGGCAATGGGAATGGAAGCGGTAATGGTGGCGGTGAACAGCCAGGTGAAGAACCAGGCGAAGAAGAACCCGAGACTACTTGTACAGAAGGCGTTTGGTGCAAGGATGCGACGCTATCCGGCATTACAGTGGGCGAGCTAACCCTCAACCAGCTCGATGCAAATTACTACACTACGGGTCAAACGGGCTTCAAGTCGGATGTTCTAGGCTATAGTATTGTTACGGATCGCACAATGAGTAAGACAACCGTTCCAGTAACTGTTACGGCCTCCGTGTATTCGAATGTAGGCATTTGGGTTGAACCCTCATCTGGCGACAATTCCAATTATTACACACTTTCGGATGGCTCTAAGCAGTTTGATCTAGAAATCAACCCCTTGGAAGATATTAGAATATGGATTTATGTAACAAGTGGCGATGGCATATTCCATAAATACTACCAAATTCAAATTCTTTACCCAAGAACGATACAAGAAGCTTTCAAAATTCACAGCGACACTTACTACAACATTAATAAAGACGGTGTAACCGTTCCAGAACGCAACTATATCCTTCAAAGCGGAGCGCTGCTGGGCGAGCGTCTAACAAGCGAACATAAATATAAAATATTCCAGTCCAAAGATGATCCCAATCCGATCTTCTCTTGTGAAAATAATAGCTGCTGGATACCAACAGCTTATGTTCCTAAAGGCAAAGGAGAATGGTATCTAAAAGTTTACAAAGCCGACACCTTAATTACGGAAGGCGTTTATCAATACGATCTTACTACTGTGCCTAGATCAACTTCTGATTTCGGCTTAGAGACTAAACCATTCACAAAACAACAGCTAGTGGATGCATTTGTAAATGATCCCACATCCACGCCTTATAGCTTTGCTTACAATACAACCTTTAATAAGCAGAAGCTGCTTCAGGTTCATCCTGATGCTAAATTTATTTCAATCGGTTTTGAAGTGATCAATGAAGCTTATGGCAAATATCCGGCAGATTTGAGCAAAGATTATTTCAAAGTAACCATTTCTCCAGAAGGCTATCCTGGGTACGCCATGTCCAGCGCTCGAAAAATGTATTTCGATGAGATGGACAATTTTATCGCAGGAACTCATTATCATACGACCAACAACGAATTTATTAAGGACATGTTCATTATAGTCGTTTTCTACAATGATAAATACGAACTGATCGGTTACTATGTAACTCCATTAACGTTCGACCAAGATCATGTTGGAGATGGACATACAGCAGTCAACACTTGGGTACCACAAGTCAAATAATCATCACAGCGCAAAGAAGGGCTGTCCTGCGAGTAGATAATCTGCTTGCGGGGCAGTTTTTTTGTTCTATACATAGAACAAAATCATAGAACAGTTTACATCACCCCTAGAAAAACCCCCTCTTCTGATCGAAAAACGTCAGCAAAACGGGATCCATTCAACGCTACACGTCTTTAGACCTATTCTCAATAACGAATAAATGTGGTTATCTAGATATTGTCGGAATATATCGTTTTTTCAAATTTAGGGGGATATTTCATGAAGCGTTTCACTCTAATTACAACTATATTCATTATTTTTTGTATGGCCTCTATTAGCTCGATCTCATTCGAAAAAGCTGCAGCAGCCTCAGCCGCCGCATTCAAAGATATTAAAGGCCATTGGGCTGAGAAGACGATTACGGATATGGTAAAGCAGGGAATTTTGGACGGTTATCCGGACGGGACATTTAAACCTCAAGAGCCTGTGAAGGTAGATCAATTTATCAAAATGCTCGTTCTCTCTTATACAGATCTGCATCAAAATGGCTCGCGCAGCTGGAACACCATCTTCCTTCAGTCGCTGAGCGTCGAGAACCAAGCGATTCTGAAGCAGGATTACCGTTACTTCGATTTCAAACCTAGCCCCGTCGGTTATTGGGCGAAGCAATATATCGATGTTGCTAGCGATCTCCATTTCCTGAATAAGAGCCGTTACAGCGACTTCCAAGCGAACATGACACGCGAGAACGTGGCCGAAATTATTTATTACACGCTGCAGGAAACCGAATATTTGGAGGACGGCTTGTTTGGTCAGAAAATGGCCCAAGCATACGGCGACCTGATGGGCGCCTCCGAGCGCGAACAAAAATTTATAGCCGAATCTCTCGTGAAAGGGATCATGCAAGGCTATCCAAACGGCTTCTTCGGCGTTGGAGATACCGTTACACGGGCGGAAGCACTCGTTATTCTTAACCGTCTAACTATCAAATCGAAACGGCTTGCCGTAACCGTCTCGCCAGAGAAGCTGGAGCGGATCGTTCCTACAATCGGCGGCGGCAAAAAAATTATTGTATTCCCGGATAAACGGATGTGGGATGCATATGATTCACTGATCCAAGCCGGAGAGCTGCGCGGTTCCAATCATGATTTGTACGAAACAACACTTCGACTGTTCAAGGATCAAGCCGAGAAGGACAGCATACTGAACCGAACATCCGGTACTGCCGCTGTTAATGAAGAAGCAGCCGTATGGCTCGACCCGCAGTATAATACATACGGGATAACGATGAGACTCAGAGAAGGAACGCTTGCCCGCAACAAAGAAGTAGTCGAGCAATTTGCCAATCAATTATTTGGTTATAACGCTTCCGCATTTAAAGAACTGTTTAACGACATCTGCAAACGTGTCGAAGCCGGCACCAAAGTAGCCTCCAAGCAGCAATTGATCGGGACAGACAATGTCAACGTTCAAATTGACGCTTCTGACAAAACCGTCATATTCTCGATTGCGACAAAAAAATAAAATGGTTAAAGAGGCTGTTCTGAGGTTAATAATCAGAAACAGCCTCTTTTCCTCTGTAACTTTACTGGTATGCGAAGCGTCTGTTTGTTCGTCACCCATCAGAGAGGAGGTTTCATAACTATGAAACCACACAAACACAAAAGCAATAAGGCAAAACACAAAATTTCCACCGTTCTAGCAGCAGCACTTCTTCTCGGGTCCGCTTCCACAATAGCCTGGACTCCAGGAGTTAACACAGTCGCAGCAGCAGCGCAGACACTGCAAGTTGTCTCTCAGCCCTTCGTCATCGATGGCATCAAATCAACTGTGCCAACCGCAAATGTGGATGGAAATACTTATATTAGCATCCGAGCGCTGAATGACAAGCTCGGGTTAGCCACCTCCTTTGACTCGAACACAAAAGCTGTTACGATTCAAGGACGCGACCGCGTATTTACTGCAAATTCGAAGGATGGCAGCTATGAGCTTAACGGACAGCTCATCTATGGAAACCCGGCGATTTTGCAGAATGGTTCGGCATACATGCCCTTGCGTTTTATCCTGGAACGGATGGGATACGGCATCACCTATGATGCTGCATCACGCAGCGTTGGTATCCAAACCCTTACAGAAAACAAGCTCGCCATTGAGACAAAAACGATTAGCAACCATACGGCTGGCCAATCGCTTCTCATTCAATATCCCGTCATTACCGGATATGAGAATCCGGAAACGGAGTATAAAATGAACACCTACCTGAAGAAAGAAGCAGAAGCCTATGCCGCCTCTGGTCAACATGCCATTGCCGAGGCATCTGCCTCCAATGACGAGCTCGGAGCTGCAGATAAGGACACAACAATACCAGACGCAACTTATCAGAGCTATTATACGGTAACTTATAATGAACAGAATCAATTAAGCCTCTATATCGATTATTATCTCTACACCGGCGGTGCTCATGGCATGACCGAGCGCGTACCTTATACTTTCGATCTTAGTTCCGGTGACGTAGTGACGTTAAAAGAAGCTGCAAACAGCAATCCAAATTACGTAGCAATCATAAACGCCGCGATACGCAACCAGATTAAAACCAGAAATTTGAATTTGCTCTCTCCATTTGAGGGGATTGCAGGTGATCGTCCTTTCTACCTTAAGCATGACGCAGTAATTATAGCCTTCGGCCAGTACGAATATACACCCTATGCAGAAGGCATTCCTGAATTCGCCATTACATTTGAAGCTTTTAAGAAGTAAGTTATAGTCGTGAGTTATGGATTTAGTGGGGGATTGAAACACCGGGCGAGTTAAATCGTTCTTTGGAGTAAATCCCCTGCCGCTCACCGAATTAATTGGCAACGGATTGATGAAACTCTCTTTTAAGCAAGGGCATTAACTTATATCTAAGCGCTAAATAATAAATGTATTCCTTCACATTGCCGCACTTGTATGAGAATCCAATTTCATTAAAGCTATCGGTGAACATTTCATAGTTTAATATTCTGGCTAGTCCCGTCATCTTATCTGTCTCAGGACTGCTTATTAAATTTCTGACCAGCATTCTATATATTGAAGTTATATAATAATAGGCCATATCACCTCGATATGAGTTGTTATCCATTAATCCGAATTTTTCGGATAGTTGTTTTCTGATCCCGTATTGCAATATTAAGCTGCTTTCCAGATTAGGCTTATATAATGTTTTCATGATACTGTTTGGATTATTTACAGTGTAATAATACAAGGCGTCCGGAATACAATACATTCTTTCTGCTTCCAAGAAATACTCTAAGTTGAATATGGTATCTTCGCCTACGAATAAATTTTCGTTGAAACGAATATTATTTTTTTTAATCATATCTAGTCGGAATAAAATTCTCCATGTAAAACAAAGATCATTTCTAGAGTGCACATGGGTAGAACTTAGCACAAATTCTTTGCCGTTTCGTATTTGATGAAGTTTAAAACCAGGAACAACCTGTTTGTCTGTTGCAACTTCTCGATAGCCGCAGACTACTGCATCACAATTGTTGTTTTTGGCTGTAAAATATAATCGCTGCAAGTAATTGTCGGATATCTGATCATCCGAATCAATAAAAACGATGTATTCTCCTGTTGCTGCATCAATTCCAGCGTTCCTTGCGCTGCTTATTCCCCCGTTTTGTTTATGAAAGACTTTTATTCTTGAATCTTGGTTACAGTATTCATCCGCAATCTCACCGCACTTATCTGGAGATCCATCATTTACAAGCAATATCTCGAAATTTTGAAAAGTTTGTTTTAGAATACTAGCAATACACGAATGTAAATATTTTTCTGCTTTGTACATGGGAACTACTACGCTTATGCTCAAAATGATTTCCCCCATATGACCCACAAAATGCTTTCGAGTTTATTGTACCAAAATATTCTTAATAAAGAACGAAAATATAAAAATATGTATATAAAAGGTCTTATCGACTGCTATAGCAGCTGACAAGACCTTTTTCTCTATACTATACCTAAATCATTCTCCAAGATAGCTGAACCAGCTTCTGATTATGATAGTGAAATTTCTTTTTCAGCTTCCTACGCATGCCTTCATCTATACAGCTCTCATACATGACAATGTTGTAACTAGACCAGAACGTATGCCAACAATATTTGGCGCTCTCAATGATTTTCATTTACATAACCTCCAATGGAAAACAAGGATGTCTGACTTTGAAATCTGTTTATTATAAATGAGATATTGTTGCGTGTATATAAACCATTAGATGCATTCATTAAACAAATGCCTTGAAAACATATGCCTAAAGAACTAATCCTCTGACTCTAATTTGCACTCAGACAACGTTAGCAGCTTCGTACGGTGCTTCCACTTATGACCGAGGTAAATAGACAGGAATAAAGGTATACCTATATAGGATGCAACAATATAAGGCCAGTCGATGCGGCCGTCCTTCAGCGCACCCACAAACTGTCCGCCAATGACAATGATACATAGCAGCATCGCGAGGATCGGGCCGAGCGGAAACCATTTCGCGCGGTAAGATAATTCATCTAATCTATGGCCTTGGTAAATAAATGCTTTGCGAAAGCGGTAATGACTGATAGCAATCCCAAGCCAGACGATGAAGCCTGACATCCCCGACGCATTAAGCAGCCACAAATAAACAACGCCGTCACCGAAAAAGGATGCGAGAAAGGCCAGCATGCCTAGCGCCGCTGTCGCAAGCAATGAGGTTACCGGCACACCGTGCTTATTGAGCCTAGCAAGAAAACGAGGAGCCTTCCCCTCCTTCGCCAGCACCCAGAGCATGCGGGTTGACGCATACATTCCTGAATTGCCTGCCGATAGAACCGAAGTCAGAATGACCGCATTCATAATTGAAGCGGCAACCGCCAGACCTGCTTTTTCGAAAATAATAGTAAAAGGACTTGTAGAAATATCACTGCTCGCCATCTGTGGGTTCGTATGCGGAATAAGCAAGCCGATCAACAATATGGCTAAAATGTAAAACAAAAGAATACGCCAAAATATCGAGCGTATCGCTCGTGGTATATTTTCGCGCGGATTCTCACTCTCGCCCGCCGTTACTCCGATGAGCTCCGTCCCTTGGAAGGAGAAGCCTGCTGCCATAAATACGCCAAGCGTAGCCAGAAAGCCTGCTGGAAACGGATTGCTCGTCAGGTTGTGGAAGCCAACAGCTTCCCCGTTCCAGATGCCAATTACCATCAGAAGACCGATGACGATGAATATGACAACCGTTACAATTTTGATCATGGCAAACCAATACTCCGACTCTCCATAGCTCTTCACGGACAAAAAGTTGAGCCCCAACATCAATAATAGAAACAAACCGCTCCATAGTATCGAAGGACTATCTGGAAACCAAAACTTCATAATCAAAGTGGCTGCCGACAGCTCAGCTGCTATCGTAATTGCCCAGTTGTACCAGTAGTTCCACCCTAGGGCGAAGCCGAAGGATGGATCAACAAAGCGGGTGGCGTAGGTGCTGAACGTTCCAGAGACCGGCATATGAGTTGCCATCTCACCCAAACTTGTCATCAGGAAATAAACCATAACCCCAATTAACGCATATGCGAGCAATGCTCCTCCGGGACCCGCCGAATGAATAGCACCGCCGCTGGCAAGAAACAGTCCTGTCCCGATTGAACCCCCCAGCGAAATCATCGTCATATGGCGAGCCTTCAACCCTCTATGCAGCGTTTTCGAATCTATTTGTTGCTTACTCAAACGTAACACTCCATTCTATATCGCAGCATTTCCCCTGATCATATACAAAGGCCACAAGTTAAGTTTGTTGGTTTTTGCGTATTTTATCCATTCTTGCAGATAAGAAAACATGTATTTTATATTTTTTATGTATGTATAGGCCCGTGTTTCAAAAAAAGCGGCGGATGGGGGCATGTGTTGCTGCCTGCTTAAACGGGCAGAGGCGGCTAAAATGGATTTATCCATTATAGCCGCCTCCGATACCCGCTTCCTTCCCTAGCTTATAATCCTCTCTTGGCCTTCTTGCAGACGAGACGATACGTTTTACCGTAAGCCTTGCCATAACGTATAATTTTGCGGAGCATGGATTGATCTGGGAGCAGGGCAAATGGACATGGATCGGGTATGGTATTCACCTCTAGTATCCACGGCTTCAAGCTGCTGTCGATCGCAAGGTCTACGCCAATTTCCTTAATAACCGGATAGGCACGATGCAGACGCTTTGCCGTATGCACACCGAGACGATCCATTTCACCGAGCATCTGCTTTCGTTTCGCTGCGGTTGTATAATGCTTCAGCAAATACGCGGTCGGATAGATCGTCCCGCCCTGGCTGCCATTGGTTACAATTTTGCGTGGATGAGCCGCTCTGCCCACCGTCCCAGTCGCTTCCCATCCCCCGTGAGGCGATCTTTGGACGACAAGGCGTATATCAAAAGGCCGTCTATTATGTTTAAGCAGACGAATGCCTTTTTGCACAATATAAACCTCCCCTTTCGTATCCTTCACGATTGATCGATAGGCTGATTCATAGGTTGTGAAGCTGAGCCTTTTCTCGTTAAGCTGGTAAACATACGCTTGCTTATTGACTCCTCCGCGCTTGTATGAAATTTTCTCCACCTTCATAACACCGCGTCCTTGTGCTCCATTAATCGGCTTAACGTAAACCATTTTGTACATTTCCAACATTTTCTCGAGACTTCGCTTCGTCATAACCCGAGTTACAGGCAAATGCCTCCGCAGCAGATGATCCCCCTCCAAAACCTTCGTTTTGGTCCACTTATCCCACGCCCTGCGGCCGCGGTCGCTGCGGCCAGCGCTATTCACTCTTGTTGTTCTCATTCCAGCCCTCCGCTCTCATTCTTGCTTCTATTATTATATTAACCTTGTGCAAAAATGGATGTAGGCCGCTGTCCTCCTAAGCTGAACCATCAAGCTGGACTGACATATGTTTATATAACGATCCATTCAAAACACTGAGTAGGGGGCCGATTCCGCATGACGTCATTAAGTTTGTGGCAGCAGCAAGTGAATCATATTTGTCGATTTCACCCCTGGTACAGCTCCTTGCTCAAGCAGCATGGCATTCATGATCAAGCAGCCGAGCTGTCAGAGCTATCAGAGCTGCCGCTTATGACGGCGGAAGTGCTGGAGAAATATTATTTCACTCAGGAAGAGAGAACAGAACCCGGTTTATCCATATATAAGACATCCGGTACCTCATCAGGCATTCGCAAAGCGATTTATTACTCCACGGAGGATGATGAGCGATATATGGCCTGCAAAGCCGCATGCTTTCGAAATTGGCTTGAGGGAGGGTTGCGTAAAACAGGTGCAAATCATGAAATCGGATATCCGATTCATAAAGCGTTAGCTGATATGGGTACAGGACATGCAGCCAGCACAGCATTAACTATTTTTGAGAAGCTTGGCTTGGAGGCTGACTCGTTATCCTTCGCTCTGCCCATTGAAGAGCATGTCGCCAGACTATCCACATTTCGTCCAGAGCTTCTATATACGATGCCATCCATATTGGATGCCATCGCTGCCGCTGTACCTGATCCATCGCAATTTGGCATACGCAAAATAATTGTTGTCGGCGAGATAGCTCCCCTTCACTGGCAGGTGAATATGGCCAAAAGATTCGGAATTGGCGCAGAGGATATTTTGGACACCTACGGATCAATTGAGATCGGCGCGATTGCTTCCTACTCCCACAAGCTAGGCTTGTATGTGATCGACGAGAGCATATATGCCGAAGCCATCCATGCGGAGCAGCTCGATTCCACGCAAGGTCCGCTGCAGGAGAATGAAGCTGTCCTTGTTCTCACCTCATTTGTACGCACATTATTCCCCGCGGTCCGGTACGTTACCTATGATGTCGTACGTGATTTTCAAACGATTGAAATCGATGGCCGTTCAAGGCAATGCTTCAGCTGCATTTCGAAGCGGATCGGCACCGACCTGAAGCATGGAGAGAAGATCAGCTTGTACGATATTGAAGATGTCGTGCATCAATTCGTCCATGACGCGGAGCTTCGCGTCCTGCTGCGGGATAACAAATTATCCATTCGTATTCACAGCAGATCTCTTGATGAGACAATGCTTGTTCATATCCAGCATGCGCTGGAGCATAAGATAGAAGAAATTGGACAAATGATCCAAAATCGAATATTGACTGGCATTGAGGTGACGCGCATGAAGGAAAACGAACCATTCCAGCGCGGGGCGGTGAAATCCAAAAAAATTTATTTATGAGAGGTGCTCAATGCCTGTGGAGAAAAACTGGTTGTCTGTTATTGGGAATACGCCGCTTGTACAGCTATCGAGACTGTTCGCTAATGATCGCGGCATTCAAGTGTACGCTAAGCTCGAATTACTCAACCCTAACGGCAGCGCCAAGGACAGATCCGCCGCTCGTATCATTAGCGAGGCTTGGGATAGCGGCCTAATCGGGCCCGGCTCGGTCATTATCGAATCAAGCTCAGGCAATATGGCCATAAGCCTAGCTGCGATCTGCTCTTATCTCGGCATGCGGTTTATTAGCATTATTGATCCGAAGACGGCTCAACAGAACGTTCAAATCATTCAAGCATATGGAGCTGCGATCGAACTTGTGGAAGAGGAGGACCCAGAGACCGGCGAGTTTTTGCCAGCAAGACTGAAGCGAGTGCAGCAGCTGCTGGAGCGCATCCCCAATAGCTTCTGGCCCAATCAATATGCCAATGAGAACAATTACTTATCCCATTACGAGGGAACGATGCACGAAATCGTCGAGGAGCTTGGCCATGTTGATTATGTGGTTGGCGGTGTCAGTACGTGCGGCACCATGCTTGGCTGCGCCAACTATGCGCGCGATCATGGGCTCCATACCAAAATCGTAGCCGTTGATGCAGAGGGCAGCGTTATTTTCGGAGGACCTAAAGGCAGTCGCCTATTCCCTGGTCTTGGAACTGGCATCATCCCTCCATTCGGTCAAACCAAATTTATGGACTATGCAATTAATGTGTCAGATCAGGATATGGTAGCTGGCTGCCGCCTGCTCGTGGCTAAGGAATCGATTCTGGCAGGCCCCTCATCCGGCGCCGTTATAACAGCTTTACAGTCGATTATGCATAAGCTGCCGATTGGCTCTACCTGCGCTGTCATTCTGCATGATCGCGGTGAGCGTTACATGGATACCGTGTATTGTGATGAATGGGTGGAGAAGCAGTTCGGTCATGACTATTTTAAAACGAAAGGATAATGTCCGTGCTATACCTCGGCGATGAACATATACGCAGGATCGGGCTGCACTGGAAAGAGCTTGTAGACAGTATGGAGACTGCCGTGCGAGTCATTGATTCTGGCGACTATGCGCAGCCGTTAAAGCCCTATTTGCGTTACAAAAACCCGCTCAATCGGATTATCGCTATGCCTGCCTATGTCGGAGGCGGTGTGCAAATGGCCGGGATCAAATGGATCGCCAGCTTTCCGGGCAATCTCGAGCTAGGCCTTCCCAGGGCGCACAGCGTGACGCTGCTAAATAATGCCGATACCGGCATCCCTTATGCGATGTTAAATACGCCGCTCCCTAGCACTGCCCGAACAGCAGCCGTCAGCGGCTTGGTCATTCGACATTATCTCAGGCTCCTTGAGACACCTAGACATTTAAAGCTAGGCATCATCGGGTTCGGACCTGTTGGGCGGCTTCATTACGACATGTGCGCCAGACTGTTCGGTGATCAGCTCGAGCAGATTTATGTGTACGATATTCGCGGTGCAGCGCTGGACAGCTCAGACCTTGTCGATGTGGATGAGACCATAAGAAGCCGCACGCGCTTGGCAGGAAGCTGGCAGGAGCTTTACGATGCATGCAACCTCATTATTACATGTACAGTGAGCAATCAGCGTTATATCAACACCCCTCCGCATGCCGGCAGTCTGCTGCTTGATATATCTTTAAGAGATTATGCCGCCACTGCTATCAGCGCCGTTCGCAACATCATTGTAGATGATTGGGAAGAGGTGTGCCGCGAGAATACAGACATCGAGCTGCTTCATCTGGAATACGGCTTACAGAAGCAAGACACCCTTTCATTAACTGATGTCGTCTGCCGCGATGCGTTTAAGTCTATCGGGACTGATGAGTCTGTACTATTCTGCCCTATGGGTATGGCGGTGTTCGACCTGTCGGTCGCTCATTATTTCGTACAGAGAGCGGAAGCGCTCGGGATTGGCATTAACGTGAAGTGAAAAGGAAATCAGAAAATTACATGCTCACTCCTGATGAAGCATTCCTATAAGCAAAAAAAGACGTACCAATCGATTGCTCGATTGCACGTCTTTTTGGTTGGCGTCCGACTATGGACATATATTAACGGCCTACTGGCCCTAAACGGTTGATATGTTTGCTTCTGATTTCAGAGGCATGATTCGCTCCAATAGCTTCATTTCCATTTGATTTCAAGTAATTTGTCAATTCCATAAACCAAGCTTCATCCCTTGTTGCAAGCGAAATATCGATTAAATTAAGCATAAACATATCGTCCGCTAACGTAATCTCAGGAACGGGCTTTAACCATTGCTCGCGTACAGCAACCTTTTTGCCGACGATATCCTCGTTATCAGACTCAACAACATTCACAACCACAATTCCTTGCAGGATATCGAAGGATTCAATAAATCCGTGTATGAGCTCGCCTTCTCTTGTTTTGCCTCTTACCCAATCGCTTATGTTAATTTTCATCCTCTACACCACCTATTTATAAAGTAGGAAAGCTAGCTATTGTACAAATCTGTAACCAAATACATTACACTTGCAGTAAAAAAGTAGACGTTATACAAAGGATCTCGCATGCCGTCTTAGACTTTCAATACTGTAAGTATAATAGTTACAGTTATATTTGTCAACTTTTTCAATCGATGGCGCTTAGCTCCAGCCCCAGAAGAAGCCGTCTCTTTCCCAAGCAGCCTTGCCTTTATGAAGCTTGCGGAACGCTTTCTTCACTTCTTTATCAATCGATTGATTGCCTTGCTCATTTACATAAATAAACGCCTCGCCGAAATGGCTCTTGATGTGCTCGACAGCTTCGCTTTGATGCAAAATGCCTGCCGATTTCACTTCATTCAGCATCCACTCTGCCACCTCATCAGCGGTATAGGACATTTCAATCACTCCTTCATGAAATAAACGCTGTAACTATAGCATACTTTGCCGTACGTACACAATGTGCTGCCGCTGCCCTTACATTGACAGTGCATTGGCATTTCCACTATTATTATATTTATTACAATTTAATTTCACCAAATAAGATAACCTTCCTATGGAGGACAACATGGATACGAATGATACGTTGAAGCTGGATAACCAAATATGCTTTGCTTTCTATGCCTGCTCTCGCGAGATGACGAAGCTATACCGTCCTATGCTTGACGAGATTGATCTCACCTATACGCAATATGTCACCATGCTTGCCTTGTGGGAGCAGGATTACGTGACAGTCACGGCACTCGGCAAAAAGCTATATCTGGATTCAGGCACCTTAACACCACTGCTCAAGAAGCTGGAAGCAGCCGGGCATATCACACGAACGCGTGACCGCAAGGATGAACGCAGCGTTATTGTCGAGTTAACCGAGCAGGGCAAAGCGTTAAGAGAGAAGGCTCTCAGCATACCCGCTCAAATAGCTTGCAAGATTGACGGCAAACCCGAAGAAGCGGCTCTCATACTGGAGCAAATGCATGACTTTCTCCGCCGACTGCAGCAAAGTTCAACTCAAGATTGAACAACCGTACAGCATGCTTTTGCCATTACAATGAATCTGGAGGGATTAGGCCATGTTTGAAGCGCAGTACCGGCCTTTCGGCCAAACAAATTTGCGTCTGTCTCCACTCGGTCTCGGCTGCTGGCAATTTAGCAATGGCAAAGGCCTTGTCGGTAAATTTTGGCCAGTTCTACAAGGCGATGCCATCCATGATATTGTGAAAACAAGCTATGAAGGCGGCATGAATTGGTTTGATACCGCTGAAGTTTATGGCCACGGCCAATCCGAGCAAGCGCTCGCCCGCGCTCTTCGCGAAACTCTTCCCGCTGAGGAAGCCGTCTTTATCGCAACCAAGTGGTGGCCGTTATTTCGTACTGCGAGCAGCATCGGAAGCACGATTGACGAGAGAATCAGGCTGCTTGAAGGACGTACTATCCATCTTCATCAGGTTCATCAGCCCTTCTCCTTCTCCTCTGTCGGAAGCGAGATGAAGGAGATGGCGAAACTGGCTGCAGCCGGCAAAATCCAAAATATCGGCGTGAGCAATTTCTCTGCCAAGCAAATGCGCGAAGCGGATCGCGTCTTACGAGAGCACGGCCTGCGGCTTGCATCCAACCAAGTGAGATACAGCCTGCTCGATCGGCGCATTGAGCATAACGGTATATTGGAGACCGCTCAAGAACTAGGCGCAGCTATTATTGCTTATTCACCGCTTGAGCAAGGGATACTAAGCGGTAAGTTTCATCAGAATCCTGAGTTGATTAAAGCGATTAGCGGTCCGCGCAAGTGGACGGCCTCCTTCCGAAAGGATGGGCTTAGCCGTTCGAAGCCGCTTATCGACACACTCGAACAAGTAGCTGCCCGCTATTGCGCTACCGCAACTCAGGTCGCACTCAATTGGCTTATTAACGCTCATGGTGAAACGGTATTCGCCATTCCAGGCGCTTCTAAGGTGCATCATGCTGAGCAGAACGTAAAGGCAATGCGCTTCAAGCTGAGCAAGGATGAAATTAACGAAATAAGCGAGGTCTCGCGTCAGGCGATTCGTTAGAGCAGCTTAGACGCAGATAGCTAGCCAATAAAACTTGTTGCGATTCGATGCTTAAGTGAACAGGGTACTCCATGGGGGTGCCCTGTTTTATTATATGTGAATGGTTTTTTATTGAATGGATGCTTGTTTAGTGGCGTATATTTCATTGACACTATCATTTGAATTGTTTACAATTTAATTATGTAAAATTTATACGGAACAGAATACGAGGAGGTATTATCATGTCTCTATACAATATTGAAGTGAATACGATTAAAGGTGAAAAACAAACGCTAGCACCTTACAAGGGAAAAGTGCTGCTCATTGTAAACACTGCAACCAAATGCGGCTTTGCCAATCAGTTCCAAGGACTTCAGAAGCTGCATGAAACCTACAGCAAGCAAGGCTTCTCCGTATTAGGCTTTCCATGCGGACAATTCGCAAATCAGGAGCCAGGAAGCGACGAGGAGGTAGCAGAAGCATGTCAGCTTAATTTCGGCGTGTCCTTCCCGCTATTTGCCAAAATCGACGTAAAGGGAAGCGATGCCCATCCGCTGTTCCAATACCTCACCAACGAAGCACGCGGCATATTCGGCACGAAAACGATCAAGTGGAATTTCACAAAGTTTCTAGTCGACCAGAACGGAAAGGTGCTGAAGCGTTTCGGCTCCAAAGATACACCAGAGAAAATCGAAAGCTACATTCAAAAGCTGCTTAAAGTACCTACTCACGCATAAGTCTCTTTGAGCGCGTGCGCCGCTCCGCGCTCAAAGAGATGCATTTTTGCATCTCTTTCACCACCCGCGTGCCGCTCCACGCTCAAAGAGATGCATTTCTGCATCTCTTTCGCCATACACGCGCCGCTTCGCGCTCAATGAGATGCATTTTTGCATCTCTTTCGCCATACACGCGCCGCTTCGCACTCAAAGAGATGCACTTCTGCATCTCTTTCGCCAACGCGCGCCGCTTCGCGCTCAAAGAGATGCACTTCTGCATCTCTTTCGCCAACGCGCGCCGCTTCGCGCTCAAAGAGATGCACTTCTGCATCTCTTTCGCCAATGCGCGCCGCTCCGCGCTCAAAGAGATGCACTTTTGCATCTCTTTCGCCAATGCGCGCTGCTTCGCGCTTCGCCTATCGCGTTCCCCTCGCCGCAGGCGCGCCGCTCCGCGCTCAAAGAGATGCATTTTTGCATCTCTTTCGCCACTTGCGCGCTGCTCCGCGCTCAAAGAGATGCACTTCTGCATCTCTTTCGCCAACACGCGCCGCTCCGCGCTCAAAGAGATGCATTTTTGCATCTCTTTCGCCACACACGCGCCGCTTCGCGCTCAAAGAGATGCAATTTCTGCATCTCTTTCGCCCATCGCGTCCCCCTCACCGCTCGCGCGCAGCTTAGCCGCTCCAGAAGCGCTAAACGCCGCCTCAATCCTCCATTAAATAGATGGCTTCATCCAGCGTCACTTCGCGCTCAGTCCGCTCCTCCATATCTTTCAAGCGCACCATGCCAGCCTTCCACTCACTCTCGCCCAGCAGCAGCACATAGCGAATGCCGCTCGAAGAAACCGTCGCTAATATATTTTTCAGCTTGCGTCCGCTCGTGTCAAGCTTTGCTCGCAAGCCATTCTCCCGAAGCAAGGCGGCTGTTTGCAGCACCTCGACAACCGTAACACCAACGGGAATAACGACAACAGAAGCCTGTTCCGTCTGAATCGTACGCTCCTCGAGCAGTGCCATGATCGATTCCATGCCAAACGATAACCCAACTGCCTGGTACTCTACTTCGTCTCTCCCAACGAGCTGTCCAATAATCGCATCATATCGCCCACCGCCGCCCAAGCTTGAAGAGTAGCCATTCGTTGCATCAAAAATTTCATATACCGTTCCGGTATAGAAGGACAGCCCCCGCGATAGAAACGGATCAAACTGACAAGCATGCTCTAGTCCAATTTCCCTTATTATCCCTCGCAGTTCCGCCGCTTCTTTTGTTCCAATGCTGTCTTGTATGCCGCATTTGTTCGCTAATTCCTCTAAAGACCGGCAGCTCGATTCAATCAGCTCTAAAATGGCGTCTATCAGCCGCTTATCCAAGCCCTTATCAGCCAGTTCCAGCCTTACACCATCTGTCCCAATCTTGGCGAGCTTATCCAGCGTCAGCATAACCGATAAGGATTCCAAAGCAGGAACACCGATCGCGATAAGCATCTCTTCCAGAAACCGACGATTATTCCACTTTAGTACGACAGGGATATCTAACCTACGAAACACATCAACAGCTAACTGCATGAGTTCCGCCTCAGCCTCAGGGCCTTTAATCCCAACTACATCCACGTCACATTGCAAAAACTCACGCAGCCTTCCTTTTTTCACAGGGCCGTCACGAAATACCTTCCCCATCTCATATCGCCTATAAGGAAGTTCGATACCCGGATTAAGCGCAATAACTTTGGCAAAAGGAATCGTCAGGTCATAACGGAGCCCAAGCGATCGCTTCCGCTGATCATTAAATTGATACATTTCCTTTATTATTTCATCTCCGCCTGCATACTTCGAGGTTAGAAATTCCAGCTCATTAATAATCGTCGAATCCATCTCATCAAAATCATACAGCTCGAACGCTTCCCTCAGTGTTCGTTGAACCTTTCTTCGAAGAGCCTGCTCCTTGCCAAAAAAATCATAAGTACCTTTCACGTTTTGCAGCATATCGATCATTCCTCTCATTCGGTTAATGTTGTGATGGAATAAAAAAAACGCGCAGGACCTCTTGGTCCTGCGCGCATCGTATGCTGCAGGGAGGCCAACGCGAGAAGCGCTAGCCCACCCTGATTATTGATCAGGTGTGCTAACGCTCGGTGAAATGATAAAACTGATTCATTGGGATGGTATACATGCGATCGAATCCCTTCAAATGGATTACAGAGATTATAACGGAACTTGCCAAGCGGTGCAAGTGGTATTTGGGACACACTCCGCCCGATTATTGAACGAGCTTAAATATTAATGCTGGCAGCCAATCGTTCAGCTGTTGGAATGTGAAGCCCGCAGTATCCGCTTTAATTGTATTCATATGCCATGATGCCGGAACGCCAAAAGGCGACATATGTATGTCCTCTGTCTCGTTAGCTACAACCGCCTGTTTGCCCGCCGCCTCCGATATGAGCGCAACTATTTGTTCAGGCGTAATTTCCCCTTTGGAACAAGCATTAACTGGTCCCACTAGACTAGAGCGGCCGAGCCATAGCAGAAAAGAGGCCGCTTCATCCGAATTAATAAAAGATATGACCGCATTCGGATTAGGAATGCCTAACGGCTGGCCTGCTTGAATATGTTCAACGTGGAAATGCAGTCTTCGCGTATAATCATCCTGCCCTAACACGATAGGGAAACGAACCGCGTTGACTTGGAATGATGCTTTTTGAAACAGTACCGCTTCCACAAGCCGCTTTCCTTCTGCATAGTCCGCATTCGCCGCATATTGTTCTGGAACAGGATAGGTGTAAGGGTCAAAATCACTTTCTGTAATTGAAGTTTCCCCGAACGGATATACGCTGAGCGATGAGGTAACGATGTATTTCGAAGTTCGTCCCGCGAACAACTCTACCGCTTCCTCTGCTTCTTGCTGTGTATAACAAATATTGTCGTACACAATATCAAATTTCAAGTCGCCCAGCGCTGTCTTTAGCGCTTCCTTGTCGGTACGATCCGCTTGCAGTCGCTTAACGGAGCTGCCAAAAGGATCGGAAGTCAGCCCCCGCGTCAAAATAGTAACATCCGCATGTTCGCGAATCCATTGCTCAACTAGCTTTTTGCCAAAAAACCTTGTGCCACCTAAGACAAGTACTTTGGTCATTTTTCATTCCTCCATCCGAATATTAATGATAAATGAGATTAACGATTTAGGTGTTAAATAAGCGCGTAGCATTTACGAAAATAGAATTCATACGAATGCAGGTTATCCCATTTTTTAAACATTCAATTATATCTTTTAATATCCTTTATTATACTCCCACCGCTTCCGATTTTCGGTTTCTATTCGCATTCAAAACATCCAATATGCTATTATACTAGTTGGATAAACAAAGCGGATGCTTTAGAAAACACCATGTATTCGCAAAATTGAATTGGAGGCTATTGAAATGTTGCTGAACAAAAAACGGTTTGGAGTCATGACGCTCCTCATTGCCGCTCTACTCCTCGTCCTATCCGGCTGCGGCGGCGGAAGCAAAAATGCACCCAATAAAGACAGTCTCGGTTCCAACGGGAACAATGGCAATACAAGCACGACCACGCCAACGGAGGTGCCTGCCGAAGATGGACCAGAGCTTCTCGGCTCGGACAAGCACCCTGTCGTCACGATCGAGCTAAGCAATGATAAGATCATTAAGCTTGAGCTTTATCCAGAGGTAGCTCCTAACACCGTTAATAACTTTATTTCTCTCATTAATAAAAAGTTTTACGATGGCACCATCTTCCACCGCGTTATTCCGAAATTTATGATTCAAGGCGGCGATCCAGACGGTACTGGAATGGGCGGTCCCGGCTACAGCATTCCAGGCGAATTCGGCAGTAACGGCTTCGAAAACAAGCTGAAGCATACACGCGGCGTGCTCTCCATGGCACGTAGCGGTAATCCTGATTCAGCGGGCTCACAGTTCTTCATCATGGTTGCGGATGCGCCTTCGCTAGATAACGAATATGCATCCTTCGGCATGGTAACGGAAGGTATGGACGCGGTTGACGAAGTTGTTAACCAAAACCGAGATTCTAATGATAGACCCGCCGATCCTATATTTATGAAAACCGTAACGGTGGACACGCTGGGCATGACGTTTGAGGAACCGAAAAAAGTAGAGTAAAGAGAAGGGCTGAGCCCTTCTCTTTTTTTATGTTATACAATATAATGTATTTATTAATTGATTAATGATTATATAAATTAATGAGGTTCAAGGGGGAATTACGATATTGAAGAAACAAAGCATTATTTTCATGACCGTATGTATGATGACTTTCATGAGCGCTTGCAGTGAACCGAACGACGGAAATGCCACGCCAGCCGCCGAAAGCGCGGCACCCACCGCTAATCAGGAAGCGGAAGAAACGAATACAACGAATAATTCGGAGGACGCATCCATCGAAGAGCCTATATTTGCAAACGCTTCCGTTCACGATCCTTCCATTATTAAAGTCGAGGATACGTTCTATATATTTGGATCGCATCTCGCCACAGCGAAGTCGAAGGACCTGATGTCTTGGGAACAAATCAATTCCAGCGTCTATGAAGGTAATCCAATTATTCCTGATGTATTAACGGAAATGAGCGAGGGCCTAGAGTGGGCCGAAACAGAAACGTTCTGGGCGGGCGATGTAATAAAGCTGCCAGACGGCAAATTTTATATGTATTACAGCATGTGCAAGGGCGATTCTCCACGATCAGTGCTGGGGTACGCAGTCTCCGATAAGGTTGAAGGGCCGTACACGAACAAGGGCATTATTCTGAAGTCGGGGATGTGGAACGATATCGGCGAGGATGGAACCTTGTATGATGCGACCGTTCACCCGAATGTGGTTGATCCCAATGTGTTTTATGATAAGGACGGGATTCTGTGGATGGTGTACGGCTCCTATTCCGGCGGTATTTTTATTATGAGAATGAATGCAGAAACCGGCTTGCCCTATCCGGATCAAGGCTATGGGAAAAAACTTCTCGGCAATAATCACAGCCGCATTGAAGCGCCTTATATGATGTATAGCAAAGAAACGGACTATTACTATTTATTCCTTTCCTACGGTGGACTAGACTCCGTTGGCGGCTACAATATTCGCGTTGCACGTTCCAAAAATCCGGACGGACCCTTCCAGGACTCCGAAGGTAAGGATATGATCGATGCATTCGGCGCTTTCGGGACCTTCTTCGATGACGCCTCTATTACACCTTACGGAGCAAAGCTCATCGGAAACTTCCAAATGGATAATGTAGATGGCGAGATTGCCAATATCGGCACAGGCTATGTTTCACCTGGCCATAATTCAACCTATGTAGACCCCGAATCCGGTCAAATGTTTATTATTTTCCACACGCGCTTCCCTTCGCGCGGCGAAGGCCATGAGGTGAGAGTGCATCAGATGCTGATGAACACGGAAGGCTGGCCGGTCATCACTCCTCATCGTTATGCAGGAGAGACGATCGCAGTCGTGTCTAAGGAGCAAATAATAGGCGACTATAAGTACGTCAACCACGGTAAAGATATTACAGCTGACATCAAGCAAGCAACCGTCATTACGCTAGGTGAAGACGGCAAAATTTCCGGCAGCGTAAGCGGCACTTGGGAAAGCACCGGCGAGCATACGCTGAATCTGATGATAGATGGATCCGTATACTACGGTTCACTGCTGAAGGAGTGGAACGAAGGAACTCAAAGCTATGTTATGACCTTTAGCGCTTTATCGGCCAAAGGCGTGACCATTTGGGGAAGTCATGTTTCCAATAAGTAGCTTATAAGCAAGAGCTCTCGGCATATGAGCTGAGGGCTCTTGATGTTTTATACTGCGGAAACGATAGAAATACCTTCAACTAGACATTGCCGCTTGATATTTCAAGCCGCTTACGATTAGAATGTAGCCATGTTCCTATACTAATCGTATAAATAGAATTAACCTCATGAAGAAGGTGCAGTTGAAATGAGAACTCATATTTTGGTCGTTGATGATGATCCTCACATTCGGGAGCTTTTGCGCTTTCTGCTAAGCAAGGAAGGCTACTCGGTATTTGAAGCAGAGAATGGCAATGAAGGCTCCGTCATTATGGGAAAAGAATTGATTCACCTAGCTGTGGTGGATGTGATGATGCCCTTAAAAAACGGATGGGAGCTTTGCGAGGAAATAAGAAGGTACTATGACATCCCCGTTATCATGCTGACTGCCAAGGGAGCCATCGAAGATAAAGAAAGGGGCTTCACATCCGGAACGGATGATTATATGGTCAAGCCATTCGAGCCCAAAGAGTTATTGTTTCGAATGAAGGCTTTGCTTCGCAGATATCAGATGGTTTCTTCGGATTTGATTCAGCTGAACGGCATCTCGATTGATCGCCAAGGCTATGAGGTGAAATCGGAGGATAAAGTGTTTATTTTACCATTGAAGGAATTCGAGTTGCTTGCTCAGCTGGCTAATCACCCTGGACGTATTTTCACACGGGAGCAGCTTCTGAATCTGATCTGGGGGCAGGATTTCGAAGGCGACAGCAGAACCATTGATGTACATATCAAACGTTTGCGTGAGCGTTTCGCCGAATACGCCGATGATTTCATTATCTCCACTATTCGCGGGATCGGCTATAAGCTGGAGGTCAAAGGCAAATGAGAACGCTATATATTCGGATTGTATATACTTTTATGTTGATTTCTCTAGCCAGTATGATTGTTGCTCTCCTGCTTACCAACTTCTATTACGCAGAGAAGGTTAGAGGCTATAACGAGCAGAAGATTATGAATATTGGCCAAGAAATTCGAACGCTATACGCAAAAACAAACGATATTGAGCTTGGAGAGTACTTAACCCATATCGCCAATATCGGGTTTCAGATCTATCTCGTGGATGATGAGATGCATGGAATCTTCTACGGAACACCGTTCAAGCATCAGCAAATGGACAATAAATACATTCGAGAGGTTCTAAACGGAAAAACCTATAACGGCATTATGGAAGAGCATCATCTGCTTGTGGTTTTCAGCCTATTCGAAAGCAGTATCCAGAACAGCATCGGACTGCCCCTATCGGCAAACGGAAGAACATACGCCATGTTCATGCGGCCGAATCTGGAGCAGCAGTTCGGTGAGGTACGAATCATTATGGCTGTGCTGCTTGGACTTGTTTTTTTACTCAGCATTTTGTTCATCATCATCGCATCGCGGTACATTGTGAAGCCGGTGAAAAATCTTACCGCAGCTACCAACAAAATTGTCAGCGGGGATTATAATATCGAAATGGATGTTACGCGGCGGGACGAGATCGGCAATTTAGCTCGCCATTTCAAACAAATGGCACAGTCGATCAAGCAGCTGGACGAGATGAGGCAGGAATTCGTAGCTAATGTATCGCATGAATTTCAATCTCCTTTAACTTCTATTCAAGGTTTTTCTCAAGCTATTCTGGATAAAGAAACATCTCCGGAAGAAGAAGAGCGTTATCTCCGTGTTATCGAAAAAGAAAGCAGAAGGCTCTCATCGCTCAGTAAGCAGCTATTGACATTGGCAGCGCTCGACAAAGAAGAAAATGTAATCCACCTCACCTCATTCCGCCTAGATGAGCAGATTAGGCAAGTATTAATTGCAACGGAGTGGCAGTGGACTGAAAAACAATTAGTAATCGATCCCGATTTAACCGAAATCGTCATTACAGCAGATGCCGGCCTGCTCTATCAGGTATGGTTCAATTTGATCACGAACAGCATTAAGTTTTCCCGCTCCGGCGACACCATTTCGATCGGAATAGCTGTTGATCACCATATTGTCGTCACTATAAGCGATACCGGTATCGGCATACCGGAAAACGAGCTTTCTCATATTTTTGAGCGATTTCATAAGGTTGATTCAGCTAGAAACCGTACAAATGCCGGAAGCGGACTGGGACTTTCCATTGTAAAAAAAATAGTCGATCGGCATAAGGGAACCATTGAAATACAAAGCCAGCTTGGAGAAGGAACAAGCTTTATTATTCGATTGCCTCGAATGTGATATTCGCAGCCCATGTAACAAACAGAGCTATCTTAGCAGGCCCGTGACAGCCTCGCTAGGATAGCTCTTCTCGCTTTTACAGCAGCTTATTTATTTAATTTCAGCATTTTCATCATAACCGTAATCGCCTCTGCTCGCGTTGCAGTCGCTTTCGGAGCGAACATGTTGTCTTGGCGTCCTTGTATGATACCCTTGTCCGTCACAGCCTTCACTGCGCCCTTTGCCCATTCCGGGATTTCTCCATTATCAGCAAAGCTAGTTGTGGCGTTCGTCTCCACGGTTAACCCGATCGCCTTCGTAATCATCGACACCATTTCTGTCCGCGTAATACTCGCGCTCGGTCGGAAGGAGCCATCCGGATAGCCGCTGATGATATTCGCTTTAAGGGCTCGAGCAACAGCATCTTCCGCCCACGCTGCTATTTTCCCATTATCGGTAAAGGCTATAGAAGCGCCCTCGCCTTCTTCCTTCAGCGCTCTCATCAATATAACAGAGAACTCTGCACGCGTTATGGTATTGTTCGGTTTGAACGTCCCATCCGCATAACCCTTCACAACACCAGCCGCTACCGCTTCTTTAATTGCCGCCTCAGCCCAGTGTCCTGCAATATCGCTGAATGAAACACTCTCGCCTTCAGGAACGATTACTTGGCCTTCATCCGGCAAACCACTGCCGCCGCCCGGAGTGCCAGGAGATACTCCCGCAGTGTCCGTAGTATAACTGCCCCTTAATCCCGCACTTTGATTTCCCGCGGCATCCACAGCCTTAACAACGAAGCTGTATGACATGCCCGGCGAAAGCCCGGTTACTTCATAGGATAAGCTTGTTGCAGGCAATTTCGCAATTGGAACCCCCTGTCCCGCATGGTAAACGGAATAACCTGTTACTTTTACATTATCCATAGCTTCCGGCCACTGAAGCGTGATGCTCGTTTGTGTCACACTCTTCACACTTAACGTGCTGCCCCCTGCCCATGTCGGCGCGTCCGTCTCATCTACAGAAATATCCTGTGTGCCTACTGATGCAAACCAGCCTTTCATAGTGTTGAAATCACTGGTAAAAGCAAGCGACAGCATCAGCAAAATTCGAGCATGCTGAGGATTCAAATTATCTCCAGCAATAATCCCGTTTCCGCCGCCAGAAATGGTGCCTGAGCCCGTCCGGGTTGTTGATACAAAGGTTACGCCATTATTGTTAATGGCTGCTGAGCGCGCCGCACTCATCTTCGAGGAGATCCCTGCCGCACCGGTTCCAGCTGTCACAATTCCCTTCGCCCCATCCGCTACTAGGGCTCGAATGGCACCGCCGCCAGCCTCTTGATAGCTGTAGACAATTTCAACAATCGGCAGCTGCTCCTTAGAGATCGTTCTCAAATTAAATGGAGTAGCCCAATCCGCTTGCCCCGCTTTGAGCGCTCTCGCATTAAGGCGATAAATTCGAACTGCCGGATCATCGACGTAGCCGAGAGCGCCGAACATCGGCGTCTCAAACGTATCCGCACGATGCGAATTGGATTTCGTCACCTCGCGTGCCGCATGAATAACGTCATTAAGCATAATGACCGTACCGAACCATTTTGTTTTGTTGCTGCTTGCCACTTTAATGGCTTGATAGAGATTCGCAGGCCCATCTGTGCCAATGACATCCCACGGTCTCATAGCACCAGTAACAACGACAGGCTTCTCGCTTTGCACGGTTAAATCTAAAAAATAAGCTATTTCTTCCATTGTGTCCGTTCCTGTCGTCACGACAGCACTATCATATATTTCGAGCGCCGCATCTACCGCTAGTGATAAATCATAAAGATCCTGCATGGAATAACCGCTGGAGCCTTTGTTCCCGAATTGAAATGTAGATACATCTGCAGTCTTATGCTTGGGCAGGGAAGCAACCATTTCATCCATTTTATACGTTCCTGCCGCATAGCTTTGAAAATTAGTCTGATCTTTGTTGCTTGCTGCGCCAGCAAGCGTTCCACCCGTTGCCACAACAATTACATTAGGCAAAGGCGAGGCTTTATACTCCTCCGACAGAGCAGGAATATTGAAGGCGGGAAGCTGAGGCAAGGATACCTCGGCTCGCACTGAGCCGGCATAGCCAGTCCATAGCGTGCTAAGAAGTGCCGCAACGATTAACGAAGCAAGGCATCTACGAATCAGCTTATTGTTGTTTTGTATGCTCATATGAATCTACCTCCCAGCCGTTATGGCGTTACCAATACTTCTTCAGACGTTGGTGCCGTAACGGAAGGCTCCGTTTCTTCCACAGGTGCAGCAGGTGTTTCTGCAGCTTCAGGAGTTGGCTCAATTACAACCGGCTCTTCCACAATTTCCTCCATAGAAGTGGTTACAACTGTATGCTCATCTACTGAAATTTCGACATCCTGCGTACCAAACGTTGTGAACCAGCTTCTAATTGTGTTCACATCATTCGTAAAAGCAAGGGACAGCAGCAGCATGATGCGAGCATGTGCGGCATTTAAGTTATCTCCGCCAATCGTATTACCGTTTCCACTGTCATAGATAGAGCCAGAGCCCGTTCTAGTTGTCGATACGAATACTACTCCATTTTCCTTAATCGCTTTCGAGCGAGCGGCACTTAGCGCTGAAGAAATACCTCCTGCTCCTGTCCCTGCCGTTACAATCCCTTTGGCTCCATCTTCCACAAAGCCTCGAATTGCGCCGCCGCCAGCTTGTTGGTAGCTATACGCAATTTCTACAATTGGGAGGCTCTCTTTGGAAATCGTATTGAGATCAAATGGCGATGCCCATGAAGCCTTTCCTGCTTTTGCAGCTCTGGCAGGAGCGCGGTAAATACGAACCGCCGGATCATCCACATATCCAAGTGCGCCAAACATCGGGGAGTCAAATGTATCCAAGCGATGCGAGTTTGTTTTCGTTACCTCGCGGGCTGCAAATATGACATCGTTAAGCATAACGACGGTTCCAAACCATTTTGTCTTATTGCTGCTCGCAACCTTTATGGCTTGATACAGGTTGGCCGGACCGTCCGTACCAATAACATCCCACGGTCTCATTGAGCCCGTTACAACGACCGGCTTCTCGCTCCGAACCGTCAAATCAAGGAAGTAGGCGATCTCTTCCATCGTGTCCGTCCCCGTCGTTACGACTGCACTGTCATACGTTTCTAACGCAGCGTCCACCGCCAATGAAAGATCATAAAGGTCCTTCATGCTGTATCCGCTCGAGCCTTTATTGCCGAACTGATACGTAGCAACGTCTGCCGTTTTGTGTGTCGGCAATTGAGCGACTAAATCTTTCATTTCATAGGTTCCCGCAGCATAGCTTTGGAAGTTGGTTTTATCGCCCTTGGACGCTGCCCCTGCAATCGTTCCGCCGGTTGCAATTACGATAACATTAGGCAAGCTTGATTGTTGATGCTCGGACGAGAGTTCAGGGATAGCAAAGGTTGGAAGCTGAGGCGCCTCTTCCGCTCGAACAAAATCTGATTTCGCCAAAACGCCGCTCATTGCTGCCAGAAGCGACAGAATCAATACCGGAATTAGAACCTTCTTCGTCAGTACATTCTTCAATTTTTGTGTCATGTTTGATGATCCTCCTGTGTTATGTATTGTTTATTTTCTAATCGTATTGTATTTAATGTTAGATTAGTTGACAAACAATAAAAGGATCAAAAAAGCGTTACCAATAGCATTTATCTCTATTAACCTATTTATTGCACTCCGTTTCAAACTTTATCGGAATTTATATGTTAGATTATATAACATCAATTTAAGGGGTGATGTACTACAGAGATTAATCACTTATTCATATAGATTAAAATGACGGATTTTCCTGATAAGACCGCCCCTCCTTAGCGTCTATCCGACTATATTTAAAGGTAGGTTGACACCCCTAACTAGCAATGCTATGGTGGACGTGAGTAGGCATTCCGCGTAATTTGCAGGGGTGCCTCTCCCTATCTTCATTACGGGGGTGAGCAAATGATTCAGGTTAAAGAATTCATAGATACAGATACTGTTTTTGCAGAAAAAAGAGCGAATGAATTTCTCGCAGAGCTTAAGGATGAGCAGGTTGTTAGCATCTGCTATGGCTCCATGATAAAAACCGCTACTTCAGGCAACGCCTATCAACGAAGCACGATCCTCGTCGTATATAAGAAAAACGTCGATAATAAAACTAAAAAGTAGGTGATCTCATCATCAAGCCTCGTCAGGACAGTGAGAAGCCGCCTGTGACGAAGGGAAAAGAAACAAGGGACAATCGAAATCATAAAATAGATAATATTGAACTATTTTTCAAAATCATTTCTTATGGTGCAACTCTTCTTTTAATTACTTTGAGCATCGGTTATATGGCTTATCTGTTATTAAAATAGTTTTAGTGACGTGAATTAAAGCCATATTATCCGTATTGCATGGAGGTTTACTATGAAAACTTTAATAAATGATCGATTGTATATGTTAAAAAGCGGAATTTTCACTAAACCATAGCCCTTGCTTCCCCTCGATCCTTACGGCTCTAATTAGCAAGCATTCTTCACCTACAAGGCGAGGATCGCTTGCTTGTTTATTTATTACCCATAATCAAGCAGAAATAAGGCGCTCCCGACATCATGTCTGGGGCGCCTTCATTAACTAGCATTTATTTCTTAGCCAAAATGGCATCTATTTCACTCTTTAACAAAAGATATCGGTGCACGTTTCGCAAAATAGGCACTTTCGTGAGCTTATTTTTGTCTACATACACTTTCATTTGATCCTTGCTCAGACCAAATAACTCGCCCGCTTCAGAAATCGTCAATACTTCTTCATTACTTGTCGCATTAAACGTTTTCTTTACTTTCTGATTCCAGTCCTCAGATACGAACATATACCCGCAACCCTTCTTCATCTCAACCATTGAACTATATTGTTGTTATATATATATTATACCACCAAATGCAATATAATGTTCGAGCTTCCGCTTGTTCATGCCCATAAACAAAACAAGGCGGCCATTGTCAGATCGACAGCAGGCCAGCCTCGTTCGAATCCCTACACTATTTCACACCTAATCTCATACGGTAGCTGAACATCATATTTAACGTTCGGCCTGCAAAATACTGCTCTACACTGCTGCGGAAATCCTTAATCCGCTCATCCAGCTCGTTCGAGCGAAGCTTGAATACAGACTGCACACCGCCTTGGCTGAGCGCAAGCCCGACATAGCGCTGCGCATCGCAAGCCTCCATATTGTGAAATACGATTTCCTTCGAGAAGCGAAATAATCCACTTTCTCTTATTTGCTTCAAATGCTGTTCCTTATCCCGCTTAATCGCTCTATCCTTCTCTTCTACATGCCTCGCGATGATCTGATCCGATTTCTCAATGAGCTGCATATACGCTTCCTCGATCTCCCAGTACACGGTTGGCGGCCAGTCGCAATCATAAGCCGCGAATATGCCGCCTTTCCTTAGCACACGCGCAAATTCATGGAGTGTGCTGACTGGCTCCATCCAGTGAAAGGACTGCGAGCAGGTTACAATATCTACGATACCGGATTCCAATGCCAGTTGATCAGAATACCCTTTCTCGAAGGAGAAATGCTTCGCATCCTGCAGCTCGACTAGATGCTTCAGCGCTTTGCCGCGCATATCATCGTTTGGCTCGAAGCCCATCACGCGTTCGGCATGTCCATCCCACGCAAAGGTGGACAAGCCTGTACCGCAGCCGACATCGACAATGAGGCTCGGCTTATGTCCAATATAATTCGTCAATATATCGACCACTACGGAAGGGGCTTTAGGCCGATGCTGATCATAATCATTCTCGTAACCGGAGAAACGGTCAATGTTGCTTTGCAAATGGTTTCCTGAACTCATTATGCTGCCTCCATTCTAACCAAAACTTACTACATTATGACCCGCTGTAGATAATAACTGCATTATATTCCTCATCATGGGCAATGACAAACGATGCCGCATCTTCTAAATAGCTTACATCTACGTATACAGTGCCTTTCTCGAGCACGACGGTACGCTTCGCATTAGCCTTCAACACAAGCTTCCAATCTCCTTTAGCTACATGCACCTCTCTCGCAGCCGTATTCCATTTCACATCGGCACCCCATGCTTGGAACAGCTCTCTAACTGGCAGATATGTTTTGTCTCCGCTCTGGTAAGGCTTCTGAGCTGCTGAGAATTTCAGCAATTTGCCATCCAGCCATACTTGAGTATCTTTGCTTGCAGGAAGAAGCTCCGTTCCCACGATTAAATCTTCTTTGGTCACAACAGGCTGGAGACTCTTCGGAATGATGTCCAGTACCTTAACACTATTATTTAGCGTATCAGAAATATAAAGCTTCCCCGCTGTAAATAATAAGGATGAAGGCTGATTAAACTGCGCTTCGGCCGGAACACCCAGCTTATTGCCAGGCGCACTATTCCCTGCAATCGTTATAACCTTGCCATTTGCTTGCAGCGCGCGGATCCGGTTATTCAAACTGTCCGCAATAAGCAATACGCCATCTGCATACGCTAGTCCACGAGGTCGATTAAAGCGCGCTGTACTGCTCAAGCCATTCGTATAACCGCCTGCCATATAGCCTGTAAGCGTATCAACCGCTGTCGCTTTGCCTGCGACTGTTGTCACTTTACCATTATGAATATAGCGGATAAGATGATTGCCGCTGTCGGCTACATATAAGCCGCCCTTCTCATCAAATACAAGCCCCATCGGCTCGTTGAAGATCGCTTCAGCTGCGCTGCCGTCTTTGTAACCGCCTGCTTCGCTTACAACCCCTGCGAATGTGGATGTCACTCCATCAGGCGTTATTTTGCGAATAACGTTATTGAGTGAATCGGCTACATAGATGTTGTCATCGCCATCTACCGCAAGGCCCGTTGGAGCATTGAACTGAACGTCTCCGAATTGGCCGTCTCCGAATTGGCCGTCCTTATGGCCTTCTTTGCCATTTCCGGCTGCCGTGTACACTTTATCGTTCACGATTTTGCGAATCACATGATTGTCGGTATCGCTGACATAAATAGCACCTTTGCTGTTCACGATCGAATATGTTGGATGATCAAAGGATGAGCTCGAGGTCGCCCCGTCTAAATAACCTGCTGTTGTCTGACTCGTTATAGCGGTCAATTTGCCATTTTGCCATTTGCTAATTTGATTGCTTTCCGATCCAACGATTACCATACTGCCATCCGGCGCTGAAGCCAGCCCCCACGGCTGACTTATCCCTTCAATGGCATAATCGATATTTGGTTCGACCGCACTTATCGCAATCGCTGTATCCTGTCCTGTGGCCGCTAAAGCGGGTACGCCACCTACTGCTAATGCGGTAACTAGAGCTGTTCCTGCTGCAAATATTCTTATTTTATTTATCAATTTGATTTCTCCTTTCACTAATTCATTCATCATGCAGGTGGGAAGCAGACATTAATATAGATTTCCAATCCATCTATCTCTTTACCAGATTCGTTTAATATCGGAATAGTAAGACGATAGCTTCCAAATTCTAAATATTTTTTAATCGTCAGTATTCTATATCTACCTGTCCCGGATAGTACATACAAGTCGTTTCTATTAGAGGGAAGTTTCAAGTCTATACAATCTTCTACCTCAAACCGACAAACACTAATATCTCCGACTTCATAACCGAATGTGTCTATCTGTACTTCAAAGGTTTCCTCCGTTGGGAACTGTGGATATTCAATCCATTCATTTGAAAGAGATGCCCTAACATCTAGTGCGATATTCATTTCTTCTTTTTTCCAATCGCCCGTTTCAGCATTAATCAAAAAGTTAGGTTTAATCATAATCTGTAAAAGGGACCCATATTCAATGCTCTTAGCAAACTGAATAATTAAGTTTGCAGGATTGCTCGAATCGATATATATATCCTCGAAATCAATAATGCTATATTCAATAGGCACCTCTCGACACTCCACACATACTTCCCTTTTAGCTACATAAACTACCACATTCTCATCGGGTTTCTCGTATGGATTAACTTTCAAAGCTGAATCAAACGGAAGTACAATTTTATCCCCATCCCGTATAGACACCTCATCATAGATCAACTCAGGCGGCTTAGGCTCTAATAGATTTACATCTATACTTATATTTTCATTTATTATTTCACCAGAATCATCCATTAAATAAATGGATAATTGGTATAAGGCCGGTTGCAGCTCAGGATTTCTAAAATATGATCCCTTGAGCTTTATTTCTACATGATTAGGGAGAAAATAATAACTGAAGACATCCGTCCAATCTGGATTATACTCGTCGGAGTTACAGTTCGTTTCACCCCTCGAAACCTCCGGACAAATCTTAGTAATCGTTACATTAGGTATAACCTTACCTTCAACTTCACTTGTAAAATGGTAGCCAAGCGTCCTCAGTGGAATGGATACATCCGCAAAAACATCAGAGTTTTTTTTATAAGTAACTGAATACATTTGTTCAGGAAGCTTAAATTCAAACCAATCTTTATCCTCCGATTTCATCGTTACCTGATCCATCGTTTGATAGTCGTCTGTCGCTGGATTCTTCAGGCTATTTTTCAGTACCGTTATACGGATTTTTGATCCATATGGTACGCTATTCGATAATTCAATATTTAAATTTTTAACGTTAATGTAGTCAATCGCTACACTTTGCACATCTTGTTCTACAAAAATGCTGTTTTCATCAGCCACTTCAAATTTGATGATATCTTTAGTCAAGCTAGACCCAGCACCGGCGATAGCTGTTGTGAATGGTAAACTAAATGTTTTATCGTTGATTATATAAGTTTGAGTAGAACGATAAAACGCGTATAGATCCAACATAGGCGGCACCGGAACCGGCGTCGGTGTTGGTTCAGGCGTTGGTGTCGGTGTCGGCGTTGGTGTTGGTGTTGGTGTTGGTGTCGGTGTTGGCGTCGGCGTTACCGTTGGTGTTGGTGTTGGCGTTGGTGTTGGTGTTGGTGTTGGTGTTGGTGTCGGTGTCGGTGTCGGTGTCGGTGTCGGTGTCGGTGTCGGTATTGGCGTCACCGTTGGTGTTTCTGCTGGTGCAGGAGCAGGGATTGATGGATTCCCACCACCAGTGTTTTCATATACAATCGTGTTTTTAGCGCTGCCGGTATTTCCCGCTGCTGCGGCTGCCTCTTCTTGCTTTTTCTTAGCCAAAAGCTGCGTCACCTGTTCTATTAACGCTTGATCTGGCTTAGCAGCTTTGTTAAGCAGCCCCAAATAGAACTCCAAGCCTATAATCGGCAGATCATGATAATCAAGCTTGCCCTTTGTGCCGCTGCCTGCTTTATTTAATTTAAGCTGCTCATTCGGATTAACAATCGTTTGTTGGTTTCTATTTTCACCATGCTTCGTTTTTACCGCTCCTTCAAATACACCTACATAGCCTCCATTGTCGTCTGATGTTACTACGAATTGTGTACCCATAACGCCCATAATAGCCGTTGGTGTCTCGATCTCGAATCGAGAATCGCCATCCAGCTTTTTCTTAATGTTAACAAGCACCTTCCCCTTTAACAGGCTTAAGCTTGTTTTCCCGCCGAGCGCCTTCGCACTCTTAACCAGCTCACTAACGACAAGCTTCGTATCGGAGCCGATCGTAACCTCTTTGTCGCTATCCAAATCCATCGTCATTTTTCCATCTTTACCTGTAATAATTGTATCGCCTTGCGTAATAGCCATGCCTTTAAACGCATTGAATTTTTTAGTGCCGCCACTTTTCTTCACTTCAGCTTTTCCAGACACACTCGTTATTTTACCGGCCTTATCCGTATCCTTCGCAAATGCAGAAGCAGGCATCATAATGGCTGCAACTAATAAGATAACGAATAACATCTTCAACTTTTTCACTTTATTCCCTCCAACTCATAAATGGTAATGCCTTGTTCCTTGCCCTTTACTTTGATTTCACCAAGGCCGTTTGCATGTATGCGGTCTTTCACGTATGTATAGACAGCCTCGCTAATCACAATCTGGCCCGGCTTCGCATTGCTTTCTAGACGAGCTGCCGTGTTAACGGTGTCACCGATTGCAGTGTAGTCCATCCTGCTCTTTGAGCCGATGTTGCCGAAGACCGCCGGGCCCGTATGGATGCCAAGACCAAATTTAACGCCGAACCCGAAGCGTTCGATCAGCTTCCGCTCCAAATCCGCAGAGCCTTCCTTCATCGCCCAAGCTGCTTCCACCGCTCTCATAGGGTGATCTTCCAGCAGTAATGGAGCATTGAAAATAGCCATAGCTGCATCTCCGATAAATTTGTCCAGCGTACCGTCGAACTTAAAAATGCAGTTGGCGGCAAGATCCAGATATTCATTCAATATTTCAACAATTTCCTCCGGCTCCGCCCGCTCTGACAGCGGTGTAAAGCCACGGATATCAACAAACAATACAGTCAACTCACGGCGTGTTCCGCCCAGCTTGAGGCCTTCCTCGCCGTTCCTAAGAATTTGATTAACAACCTCGGGGGCTACATATCTACCAAATATATCGGTTACCCTGCGTCTCTCAAACAACTCCTCCACATAATGAAAGCCGACCACCACGATGCAGCTGACAATGAGCAGAGGAACCACATAGCCAATCGAGATAATGATGCCCTGCTTATACAATAAGCTGCTGCCGAGAATGAATACTCCAATAATAACCGCTACAGACATAAACGATATAAACATATTCCATCTGCGGAATAAGAAATAGGCAAATGCGGATGCAATGAACAGGAAAAGCGCATTCCACTTCCAATCAAGCGTTTCATTAAGATGCTTGTCCAATAATGCCTGTATAATGTTCGCATGAATCTCCACCCCGTACATCGGGCTTTTCACCTGCAGCGGAGTCAAGTAATCATCCTTGAAGCCTGTCGCGTAAGGACCGATCAAAACGATTCTATCCTTGAAATAATCAGCAGGCACCTCACCGCTCATAACAGCGGAATAAGAGATTGTTTCATACGCAAAAGGTTTCCCCGTATAAGAGATATGGAAGCGGCCGAAGTCATCCAGCGGGAGCATGCTTGCATCCACGCTCTCCCCAGAGCGTTCCATGAACATGCGATAAATGACCCATGAGAAGCTCTCAACCTGCTGCCCCTCCATCATAAAGCTGTATAAGGAATTACGCACGACTCGATCTCGATCCGGAATCGTGTTAATATGTCCAACAGCAGCAGCCGCTTCCTTCAGAGCAGGGAACGGCTCTGATATTGAGAGGGCCTCAAGCGCTCCCTTCGTGGCAGACGAGGCGAAGGTGCCATATACCGGCATCACGACGTTTCCAGCATTAGCTACTGCATCAATCAACGCTCGATCCCCTTCCATGTCATCCGCCGAGGGTGCAGGGAAGGTAACATCGAACGCAATGACTGCCGGATCTCCTGCGGCGAGCGTATCGACTAATTGTGCATGCACGTTGCGATTCCACGGCCAGCTTCCAAAGTCTTTAACGCTTTCATCATCAATAGCAATAATTGCAATGCGGGTATCAACAGCCGATTCCTTCTGCATAAATCGATCCTGAAAGTAATAATCCATCCGATCCAGCGTGCCTCTATACAAAAGGAAGATAGAAAGAGCGGTCAAAATCGCAAGAATATGCATGAGCTTTATTTTCATAAAAATCTCCTTCTATTCCTTCTAGCAAGATGAATTCGCTTCCAATACGGTACGCATATTCACCTATTAATCTACCTCTTATTCGAGAATGTAGTTCTTGAGATATATGACTCTATTATATATGAAAAAGCGGAAAATAAAGTAAGTTGTCGCAATTTATCTTAAAATAAAAATGCAATGTATAGGATCAAAGCCCCATATGTTTATGATCTTTCCATTTCCAATATACCTGTTGCCAATTTGGTCTTATTCCACTACTATTAATTATATAAATCCTATAAAGAAAGTTGGTTTTATGAATGAAGGAAATTCCCATTCCCTATGTCCGCAGCAATCAAGCCGGTATCGTCATCGTACTTATTGTTGCGATTTCATTGCAATTGCCTTGGCTGATCGCAGCTCTCTGGGCCATCCAGTTGGCTGGACTTCTGTTTGGTCCGAAAGCTAATTTATTTATACGAATCGCCCAGCCTTTTCTACAGCGATTTATAGCTTCTGCGCATACAGAAGCGGCAGAGCTGCTTCGCTTTAATAATGGGCTGGGTATCGGCTTCCTCACCTTTTCTCTGTTAAGCCTCTCGCTCGGCTGGACAGTTGCCGGTTACATTTTCGCAGGAATGATGGGCTGTGCCGCACTTGCCGCCATACTTGGCTACTGCATCGGCTGCACCATTTATTTTCAATTTAAACAATTCCGCGCCCGCAAACGAATTCGCCAATCATAAAGAAAGGAGCGGCCCTTTGATGAAAGGGACTCGCTCCTTCTTAACATAATCTGCACCACATCTAATAAGGATAACGGACACGGACGGTCTCGGCTTCGATCCGCATGGAAAGACCGCGCAGCTCCTCGAAGTCCGGATATACGACCAAATCCTGCAAATATGCTGATATCGTGCTGTCTTCCTTCCTCATCCGGTTAAGAGCCGCGATAATGTCTTCCCCCGACTCAATACCGATGCCATGCCCGAAATATAAATTGTCATCCAGCATAATGACATTCTCGCCCTGCCACTCGGGCGTGTCTGGATCAAAATCCGGATTTTTGAAATACAGCACATCTCCCGGATAAGCTTCATCTTTGTTATTGCCTGTAATTAAGCTCAAATCGCGGTCGTAATGCCAGTCACGTAAATATAGATTTTGAAAGTTGGAGTTAAACACCGCGTCTCCTATCGTATCAAGCACCGCTTTATACAGCATGATAATAATAGCTCCCGCACATTCAAACGCGTATAGATGCCCATTCTCGAAAATATCATTAATTCCGACAGAAGGAAGCACGCCGCTCTTCAGCTGAAAGCCCCCGTTATCTGTGCGCGTCCAATATTGTTCATTGCATTTGGACTTCGCGAACGTTGCAAAGCTCACTCCGCTCGCATATAGCGCTTTGGCTGCCTCCACGATATGCATTCGCATTTTAAGCTCAAATTCAAGCGCATCCACGTTAGGGTATCGATATACAACCTGACTTTTCTGCTTATCCTGCAATATTTTTCTTTCCAGCTCTGACAAGGTTACTGGACTAATCTGAAACGTATTACTGCCCTCAACAAGGATCACCGTCATTCCCTCCAAAAGATTCATATTCTGATGGGTTATTGTACGTGTGATCACTTTTTTTGGTGAGCAGTCTTTATTATATAAGCTGCTTTCTCAACCAAAGGCGATAGATGGCATACACAATAATGAGAAAGCACACATAGATCCCCATGACGAGCAGCGTGCTGCTCCAGTCGGTAAATAAACGGTTGCCCAGAAAGGAAAAGACTAGCATCGCCGGAACTTTGCCAATGGCCGACGCCACAGCATAGGTCACGAGCGGAACAGATAGAAGGGCTGGATATACATTGATGACAGCCTGCGGGAAAATGGGCATCATTCTGGCCAGCACCAGCGTGAAAAAAGGATTTTTCTCCAGCATGACACTTAATCGCTCCACTTGGGGGAAGCGCGACAGCATGGCTCTGCCCTGCTTTTGAAATGATTTGCGCACAAGCACAAATACAATGACGGAGGCGAGTGAAGCTGCGAGCCAGCTAATCAACGCCCCCAGCAATGGCCCATATATAAAGCCCATCATTCCAATTACAAGCTTGAATGGAATGATAGGAAACACGATAAAGCATACCGCTAATAAAAACATAAGCCATATCGAAGGGTGCCCATTCTGCATCCAATCGTACAAAGCATGCCGACAAACAAAAAAGACGATTGCAGCTAGGGCATAAATGACAATTAAAAACTTAAGTTTCATATCCCGTCTCCTTCTTGTTGCCACTGTCAAGTATCGACTTGTCTATAATAACGTAAATCAAGACATACGGCTATTTGCCAACTGCATTAGACGGCAAACAAGAGGGTGTCCCAGAAACCATAGGCTTTTGGGACACCCTCTTCTATTTATTTGGTCTGCAAAAGTTAACGGACACAAGAGTCCTTATTTGCTGCAAAAACGACTTTTAGAACTGTTAACGGACCTCAGAGCCCTTACTGGCTCGAAAAGTCCCACATATGACCCGAGTCAATGAAAATAACGGCTCTCATGTCCATAAACTTTGCTTATTCAGCTAATTCACTCATATAACGCACCTCATGTCCGTAACTACTCGTTCAATGATCCTATAAGCCCATAACCATCTCATAAATCGTCTATGAAAAAAGGATGGCGTTGAATTTTCCTCTTACCTGCTGTAAGTAGAGTAAGACAAACTTAAAGAAGAAGGGGGTGTCCCTAAGGCCATAGGCTTTAGAGGCACCCTCTTCATTATGCTGAGATGTAACGTCCTTCACTATCCTTAAACTTCCCGACAATAATGACAATTAAGTCAATAAGCGTCCAAATTCCAAAACAACCTGCTGTGATAAGCATTAAAATACCTGTTCCGATTTTGCCAGCATAAAAGCGATGGATGCCTAATGAGCCTAGAAAAAAAGCTAGCAGGATAGCTGCAACATACGATTTTGGACTCTTTTCCATTAATAATTCCCCCACATACAATATATAAGACACTCAAAATAGTATATGATCAACTTAACTGGTTGTCTATAAAAATTAACCCATTAATTAACATGTAAGGAGTGGTATATGTTGTATAAAAACAAATAAGAACAATAAGCCTAGGCTTACCGTTCTTATTTGGATCATATTATTAAATTCTAATCAAGGCATTTCGTCCCTGGACGCTGCAGCACTGCCCGTACTGTAGGGATCTGCATATTCCGTATTCGATTTCTCCCATACATCGGCATACTCAGGATACCGCTTGAACTGAGCGAGAGCATAGGAGCAGGCAGGAATAATCTTTCTTCCTTTTCCTCTTGCCTCTTCCACGACAAAATCAAGCAACTGCCTGCCTAAGCTGCCGCCGCGGTATTGTGGAGCAATGAAGGTATGATCAATGACCCAAGTATTAACGTCGACCAGTGAATAGGTAATTTCTCCAATCGTACCCTGCGCGGTTGTAAGGATAAAGCTGTTTCCTTGCTTTTGCGCCAAAATTTCTTCTTCAACTTTCCCATACATATCCTTATCTGTGCTGCCCGGACTGTTTGTGCTCATCTCTTCCTGCACCTCCTAGAACGTTAGCTTCTCCACCTTCTATGGGTCAAGCTGCTATTTATTACCCAAAACTAGGAGTGATGACGCGCCGCAAGCCTAATCCATATACCTATTTTACAGCAAACCAGCCTTCACTAAGCCATTCCGAATGCCCTGCTCATCCACATGCGTCGTTACATAATCAGCGAAAGGCAGCAGCTCTGGATGGGAGTTGCCCATCGCGACTCCGAAGCCGACCAGCTCAAGCATTTCTTTGTCATTGAGCCCGTCTCCGAAGGCAACCGCATCCGCGGGCGTTAAACCAAGCTTCTTTAGCATCGCTTCAATGCCTTGAGCTTTTGAGCCTCCAGCTGGAAGCACATCAATCGCTTGCGGATGCCAGCGAATAAGCTTTAGATCCCCATGCAGCGATTCATACAAATGCTCATCTTGACTCTCACAGTGCAGGAATACCTGATAAATGCCGTCTGTTTTCCAGAAATCCGGATTGTAGCCTGGCTGATCAACCTTTAAAGATTTTACCGAGTCAATAATGAACGGATGATTCTCTCTATCAGCGAAGAAAGCATACTCCCCTTCAAAAACAAGCCCATGATCATGCTCAGCAGCTACCTTCACTAGCGCTTCCAGCTTGCTCTTCTCGATCTCGCGCTTATAAAGCACTTCTCCCTTATATACCGCGTAAGCCCCATTCAAGCATACAAATGATTCGATGCCCAGCTTCTCCGCTAACGGCTTAATGAAATACGGCGCTCTGCCCGTTGCGATAACCGGCTCGATACCGCGCTCCTTCAGCTCTGCAATGGCTTTGATCGTATCCGCTGGAATTTCCTTTTGCTCATTAATTAAAGTCCCGTCTATATCAAAAAACACGATTTTGTAGCTCATGCTGAACTCTCTCCTATCCGTAGTCGCAGACGTATGCCGTCTGTCCTTTTTATACAGTATAAAGAATCAACGCCGGAAAAGAAATGCTCGCTTGTATATACAAACCAAAAAAGCACCAGCAGAGGCTGATGCTTTCCGGATTGCTTACTACCAACCAAATTCTAATCCTTTTCCCGTTTCAATATACGTTTTCAAATTGCTAAGGATCATCCACCACTGGCTATCAACCGTTTCAAGCGATGGATGGTTTTCTGTAAACTGATCATTAATCAATGTAAGCTTCGTTGTTTCGCCAACGGCCTCCAGCTTAAACGTAATTTTGGACTCCAGCTCCGCATGATTCGGTCTATAAGAAGGCCCTGGATGCTCCAAAAAGCTAATTATTTTATGCGGCTCATATGCTAGAATAGTACCATAAATGTGTACAGTCTCATCGCCATCAGCACCTGGACCAACATACTGGTAGGATGAACCTACCTCAAATGTAGAGTTAATCACGCAGCCAAAAAAGGTTTGGCGTGTTCCTTCCGGTGATACGAAAGCATCCCATACCTTCTCAGGGTCTGCGCCTATATAAAACTCATATTTAAATTCCATTCCATTCACTCCTTCTTTGTTTACATATCGATTTTAATTGGCTTTTTTGTTGCATCTACTTGTAGTATATCGTCATTTGTATAGCTCGTATTGTAAAAAAGCGACAATTTGAGAATGGGAGAGGTTCGCATATGCAATCCATTAACCCTAAGCCCAGTATGGGCATTCTACAGCTGAGTGAGGGTGAGAAGAAATTCCAGCTTACCCGTTATGCTCCCTCCGAGCAGCTTCGCCATTTGGTTAAGCATTATTGGTTCATAAGCTGGGCGTTAGAAGGACAGGCTCCTTATTCACAGGATGTCGTTCCAAATCCATGCGTCAATATGGTCATTGAAGAGCATCAAAGCGGGATATATGGAGCTGCCAGCCGAAGATATACAAAGCAAATCGAAGGAAACGGACATGTATTCGGAGTAAAATTTCAGCCAGGCGGTTTTTACCCGTTTATTCATTCTCCGCTTGCTGAGCTGACCGATCAATCTCTTACCCTTGCCGCCGTATTTGGTGATGAAGCTATTAAGTATGTGCATCAAATGGTCAACGAGCATGAGCCTGCTCGAATGATTGCGCTCACGGAAGCCTTATTATTGAAGCAGCTCCCAGAAGAGGATCCATCCGTTAATCTCATTAACGAAATCATTAACCGTATTAATGAAGATCGCAGCCTGACCAAAGTCGAGCAGTTATGTGGGATATTCGATATGAATATTAGGAAGCTGCAGCGCTTGTTTAACCAATACGTTGGGATTAGCCCCAAATGGGTTATTAAGCTGTACAGGCTGCAGAATGCCGCTGAGACGATGGATATGGCCAGTCAGCCTGATTTGCTAAAGCTAACCGCAGATCTCGGCTATTATGACCAATCACACTTCATCAAAGACTTCAAATCAATTATCGGTAAAACACCAGAGGAATATGCCAAAGCATAAGGCTTGACTCCAGCCGACCACATCCTGTATATTGGTAGAAATTAGTTAAATAAGCATGGCTTACGATGGAAGCACCCGTAAGAGATGGCGTATACACGCCTATCTTGCAGGTGCTTTTTTTGCGTTGTATGCCCAAATAAAAGGAGGTTTAATCGTTTATGCGTCCCATTTCCAGATTAACTGTTATGCTGCTTGTCCTCGTGCTAACAATCACCAGCCCGCTCGCCGTATCTGCTGCCGCGTTCGAATTCACCGTCACGGCCAAAACAGCGTTTGACAAGATGAAAGCTGCCGCAGATAAGACTACTGCAGCTAAACTAACCGGGCAGTACACTGATTTACAATCGGTACAAAAGCAGGACATCGAGTGGGATACCAAAATAAATACGCTTCATTACCGAAATGAAGAATCGCTTCTCTCCACGCGAAAACGTATAAAAGAAATGGATGCGGAGCATTTACTCAAGCTTGAATCTGCTGCGGTCCAAACCAAAAAAAAATATCAGTCTTTGTTTATTTTCTATGACACGCTAAACCAACAGCTGAAAAAGGCCAAATCAAAAAAGGATAAAACAAGCATTAGCTTATTGAATTCTCAAATAGAAGTAACCAAGGCGGCCGTTCAGCTTGCTAAGCTGGACATTAAGAACAAGGAGACCGCCCATAAATCCGCCAAAACAGCTGCAGCAGATAAAACAAAGAAGCTGCGTGCCCTATTAGCTGACACGGATACAATCAAAGTAAAGATTAAAGCAGCCAAGAGTTCGATAAGCAGCACCAAGAAACAATTCACCACCGAAGCGACTATTTTGAATCAAGTTGTTCGAAAGGGTGATGCCACTGCATCGCATAGCTCCCTTATACGACTTAACGCATACATGAAGCAGATTAGTGAACAGAAACAGAAAATATACGCCTTCGAGCAGCAAATAACATCGATTATCGCCAAGACAGATGCTCAGATCGCATCGCGGTAAAATAGTGAACCAAAAAGGACGATCACTTGCCGGCTAAGTGCCCGCAGTAATCGTCCTTGTATCGTTAGGCTGTTGGAAGATAAATGTCCACCATTGTCCCCACGTCCACTTCGCTCGTTATGGCTATCCGGCCATTGTGCGCAGCGATAATTTTGTCCACAATCATCATGCCTAATCCGTTAGCGTCCGGTCTTGTTGAATGAAAAGGCTCGCTAATTCGCCGTAATACATCAGCAGTCATCCCTAAACCGTTATCACTAATGCGAATACGTTGATAGCCTTCAGCCATTTCCGAATGAATATCAATCTCGCCTCCATAGGGCAGAGCTTCCAGTGCATTTTTCAAAATGTTCAGAAATACTTGTTTGATATGATTACGATCACAAAAAATGGAGCAATCTTCACCTAATCGGCTATTAACAGTAATTCCATTCATGATTGCTTGCGTTTCAAAAACATTCAATACTTCTAGAAAAATACTATGAAATGATTCTTCTTTGAATGTGTCCGCCTGAGGCCGTCCCAAAATCAAAAATTCACTCACTATGGCATTCATGCGCTCAAGCTCGGACATGATGAGATTATAGTGAAGCGGCTCTATCATTTTGCTTGATAATTGGAGCAGCCCTTTTACCGTTGTCATCGGATTACGAATTTCTTGAGCAATGCTAACCGCAATCTGCCCCGTACAAACAAGCTTCTCGGAGTTTCGAAGAAGCTCCTCCGTTTTCTTCATCTCTGTAATATCACGCAGGCTGCCTACTACTCGGATAAGGTTGTGCTCCGTATCATAAATCCGAACAACATCGAGCATATAATAATGAATAGCCTCGTTAAACATCATCACGAGTTCTGCCCCGACGCAGGATTCCCCATGAGAAATAGCTTTTTCGAAATAGGTCCCAATTGCGCTCGTATCAAACACGCTCTTGCCCAGACAGCTATCTTTACCGTGTTTATTCTGACCAAGAATGGCTGCGCAATTATCATTTATCTCAACAATGGTACCAACCGCATCCGTTATGATTACACCATAATAGTTGGTCTCGAGCAGCATCTGATTCAATATTTGAAGCTGAGTATTATGCTTGCGCAGCAATAATTCCCTTTCAATGGAATCAACGATTGTAATTAAGAGGGCTAGCAGATGAGGATGGGCAAATTCAACGACCGTCATTAATGACAGCGTTCCAATCATTTCACCATTCTTCCTAAATATAGGCGCTGTATAGCAAGCTATACCATGCAGTACCTTATGGTAATGATCCTCGCCTATTAGTTGTACAGGCTGCATGCTGCGCAAGCACAAATCAACGGCATTGGTTCCAACCTCCTCCGAGAAACGAGCGCCCTCTACAACGCCTAGCTCACGCACCTTTTCTATAATAGATTCGTTCCCTTCAAATGCCAAAACATAACCTTCGGAGTCCGATATGGCTACAAAATAGGGCTCATCCGATAATGAAGATAGAAATTTTTTGGTGAAAAAACGAATCACATCCAAAACTTCTTTATACTCATGCAGCTGCACTTTAAGCTCTTCAGGAGAAAAATGCTCTGTATATGTAGGAATCGCATAAGGATCAAGCCCTCTATGCTGACATTGTGCTTTTGATGCTGTAATGATCCTTTTATCCATAAGTTTGTACCGATTAACCTTTCCTTAGTAAGCTTCCATTTAGTTGGACATTCACCTTTATTCTACCTACAGCAGCCACAATCCTTCATTTTTTTATTAAAAATCACTTATATTAAGCTTTTTTAAATGAAAATTCACCTAAATGTAAGAAAAAACCTCGAACTTAATCAAGCTCAAGGTTATTTTGTATATGATATGAGTTGTATGAGTTTCTCTCTATCCAGCGACATTAGCAGCCTCACACACTAGCGCTAACTGTAGATTTACAGTTACTTAAGCGCATTTGAAATATCTTCGTTTGCTTGAATCATAACTTTTTTGTCCGATGCATTCCAGGAGGTGTTCGCTCCCAGCAGTTGCGCAACGCTCTTGGCCGGAACGAATGCCGTTCCATTCACAACCATTACTTTCTCCGGAAGCTTAATGCCTTTAATAAAGCTGCCGACTACCGAATCACTGTTAAGAATTAGGTGAACGGTTAGGCCGCTGCGCGTTAAGAAAATTGTCTTCTCTGCTTCATTCCATTCCAGTTCCGCTTGAAGGCCTCCCGCTAATGCTCTTACCGGCACCATGGCATGGCCATTCAGCAGGAAGGGCGCCTCTCTGAGCGTATGCTCGCCGCGAGAATCCACCGCTTGCTTGCTTCCTATCTGAAACTGAACTGCATTGGATTCACTGGCAGAAGCGTGATAGGATAATCCGCCAGGCATGATTGTAGCCAATATAGTCGCTGTCAATATTGCTGTAACGGCTATTCCTTTATTCCAACGTTTCTTAATACCCATTGTCACTCATCCTTTGCAGTTCTCTATTTTAGTATGTAAACTATAAACGCAAAAAAAGTAAAAATGTTCTTTAAAGCAGAGCATAAAAAAAGCACCGTAAAAGGTGCTCAGCAATTGCTGGCTCAAATTGGTTCAAACTAGGCTACTTCAGGCTCTGCTCTAAATCCTCCAGCAGATCCTCGCTGTCTTCAATGCCGACTGAAACGCGAATGAGGCCGTCCGTAATGCCAAGCTGCGCACGCCGCTCTTGCGGTATAGATGCATGCGTCATTCTTGCTGGGACGGATATTAAACTTTCAACCGCTCCCAAACTTTCTGCGAGTGTGAAATAGTTCAGCTTCCTTATCATATCTGACGCCTTCTCAGCACTCCCGACATCAAAGGATATGATACCGCCAAAGCCGCGCGCCTGTTTCTTAGCCAGCTCATGCTGAGGATGACCAGCCAGCCCAGGGTAATGAATGGTCTGAACAGCGGGATGATCCAATAAATAGGCAACCAGCTCTCTAGCATTCGCCTCATGAGCTTCCATCCGTAAGCCAAGTGTCTTCATGCCGCGCATAAGCAGCCATGCATCCTGCGGACCCAGTACTCCTCCCGTTGCATTCTGTATAAAGTGCAGTTCCTCACCCAGCTTCTCATCGCCTACGACCGCAAGCCCCGCCACCACATCGCTATGGCCGTCAATATACTTCGTGGCCGAATGCAGCACAATGTCTGCTCCAAGTGCAAGCGGTGTTTGCCAATAAGGGGTGCTGAACGTATTATCAACGATAAACAGCAGGCCCTTTGACTTCGCCAGACTGGATACCGCCGCAATATCCGTTACTTTAAGCAGCGGATTGGTAGGTGTTTCTACGAATATTGCTTTCGTATTAGGCAGAACAGCTTGATCAATCTCTGCTAAATCGGTCGTGTCCACGAAAGTAGATGCTATGCCAAGCCCATTGAGTACGCGGGTAACGATACGATAGGTTCCACCATATACATCATCCGTCAGAATGATATGGTCACCGGCATGGAGCAGCATGAATACCGCATGGATAGCCGCCATTCCTGAGCCAAAAGCAAAGCCTCTTGTCCCTTCCTCCAGAGCTGCTATCGATTGTTCCAAGGCATGGCGGGTCGGATTGCCAGTACGGGAATACTCATAACCTTTGTGAACGCCGATATCCTCTTGCTTATAGGTGCTTACTTGATAAATAGGAACGCTAACCGCACCTGTATGCGGATCGAAAGGCATGCCTCCATGAATAAGCTTTGTTTTCCTTCTCACGTTAAGCGCCTCCATCGTAAATTCGTTTGCTTAAATACCGCTCGCTGCTATCTGGGAAGATCGTGACAATGCAGCTGCCAGGAGCGGCCGATTCCGCCTCTTTCAGCGCGGCATGCAGCGCAGCGCCAGACGAGCTGCCGACGAGCATTCCTTCAAGCTGCGCCAGCTCCTTGACCCTCGTGAACGCATATTCGTCCTTAATGGTATGGATAGCATCGAAATAGGAGCGGTCCATGAACGGAGCCAGCTTCTCGACGCCAATTCCCTCCGTTCGGTGCGAGCTTGCTTCTCCTCCTCCCAGAATAGAGCCCTCGGGCTCAACAACGACCGTTTTCACATGCGGATTCTTCTCCTTCAAGTAAAGTGCGGTTCCCATAAACGTACCGCCTGAGCCTGCACCTGCAACAAATATGTCCACATTGCCATTTAAATCCGTCCAAATTTCAGGGCCGAGCGTCCTATAGTACGTTTCTGGATTGGATGGATTGGAAAACTGTCTTGGTGAATAAGCTCCGGGTATAACTTTTACCAGCTTCTCCGCTTTCTCAATGGCACCTATAATTCCATCCTCCGTCGGTGTATGAACAATTTGCGCGCCAAGTGCCCGCATCAGCTGCTGCTTCTCGGTGCTGAATTTCTCGGGCACGACAAATATCATTGATATTCCATGACCGATAGCCGCCAATGCCAGTCCAATTCCCGTATTGCCGGCAGTCGCTTCAATAATCGTACCGCCGGGCTGCAACTGCCCGCTTGCTAACGCATCATGCAGCAGCTGCATGCCAAGCCGATCCTTTACACTGCCTCCCGGATTAATAAATTCCAGCTTTGCATAGAGCCGCACCCCTTCAGGCAGTGCAAACCGCGTAATTTCGACCAGTGGCGTGTTACCAATCAGCTCTTGTATATTTCGGTATACGGCCATTCGCAGTCCTCCCGAAAATAATGGTAAATCCCATAACCTCGATAAGCTTAATCAAATATATTCACAGCATATGACGATTCAAGCAAATAGTTCTATCGCTATGCGTTTAATCGGATACTCCTATTATTGAAAATCAGACGGTGAGCCTCCTGTACTGCGCTTGAATATGCGGTAGAAATAAGAAACATCGCTATAGCCTAAATAGTCCGCGATCTCGCTAATGGTTAGCTGTGATTCCGTAAGCATATAAATGGCTGTCTTCATCCGTAAATTGTGCACGTACTCGCTAATGGTTTGGTTTGTAACGGTTTTGAACAAGGTCGCTGCATAGTTCGGCGTAGTACTAATGACATCGCCCAGCTCCTCTTTGGTTACCTTCTCACGGTAGTGTGTTGAAATATATTGCTTCATGCTGTCCACCCTGCGGTGCTTCTCGGAAGGGATGATGCCGCGATCCTTCTCTTGATTCAAATAAATTAAAGCCTCCATCAGCAGTGCCTCCGCCATCAGCTCAAAGTAAGCGGGCCTCTCCTTATATTGCGTCCAAATCCCCTTTAGCCGCTCATGTACTACCTCAAAGCAGCCTAGCTTTTGCTTAAACGGCTCTTGCAGCTGAAGAAGCGGAAGCACGCGCTCTGCTATGCTTTTTCTGAAATTGATAACATACTTCGTATGTACAACGGTTGGTACACTTTTGCCATAGAACGGGATATGCCCGGGTATAAGCAATAGATCGCCTTTCTCCAATATAACCTTCTCCTCATTTACCCAATACACGCATCTGCCATAGGTCACAAGAGAAAGGTGAAAGGATTGCTCATGGCCGCTTCCCTCCTCGTACCACTCTGCCCCATTATCCTGATGCACTTCCGAAATACTAATCATTATGAGCACCTCAATACTTGTACTATAGTACATACATTGTACTATAGTTCTTAGTCACCATCGAGCATACGCGGTACAATGAAAAAAAAGAGGAGGCCTATAACATGTTAAAAACAAAAATCATTTGTACAATGGGGCCAGCTTGCGAATCCGTTTCAACGATCAAAGAAATGATTCAAGCCGGTATGACTGTTGGTAGACTGAATATGGCTCACGGCGAATTGGAAGATCATGTTATGAGAATGAATAATATACGGCAAGCTGCGCGAGAGCTTAATACTTTCGTACCGATTCTGATGGATATTAAAGGTCCAGAGGTTCGAATCGGCAAACTGAAAGAAGCTTCATGCGAGCTTGTAATCGGCGAACAATTAATACTGACTACAAAGGACGTACTAGGCGATTCCAAATGTCTTCCTGTCAATTATTCCGAGCTTCCATTAGTTGTTAAACCAGGCGACCGGATTCTTATCGATGACGGACTTGTTGATTTAACTGTGCTTGCGGTAGAGGGCGATGACATTCGTTGTCAAATCGTTAGCGGCGGAACTTTGAAGCCTCGAAAAGGCGTCAATCTGCCGGGCATCAAAACGACGCTGCCAGGAGTAACTGAGCGCGACGTTAAGCATATCGCATTCGGACTCGAGCACGGCGTCGAAATCATCGCGGCTTCATTTGTACGGAAAGCGGAAGATATATTGGAAATTCGCAACATTTTGGAAGAATCCAATGCGAGCCATGTTCAAATCATTTCAAAAATTGAAAATGAAGAGGGCATGAACAATCTGGATGCCATTATTGAAGCATCCGACGGTATTATGGTTGCACGAGGTGACCTTGGCGTAGAGGTTCCCATTGAAGATGTTCCGATGATGCAGCGCGAGATGATCAATAAATGTAATCTGGTCGGCAAGCCCGTTATAGTCGCCACGCATATGCTGGAATCGATGCAGGTTAATCCTCGCCCAACAAGAGCAGAGGTGAGCGACGTTGCAAATGCCGTTATTCAAGGCGCTGACGTTATTATGCTCTCTGGAGAAACAGCTGCAGGGAAATACCCGGTTCAATCGGTACAAACAATGGTAGCCATTGCGAAAAAAGCGGAAGCTATGATCGATTACAAAGAACAATTTGACAAAAAAAGATCACTTCACAGCACGAATATTACAGAGGTGATTAGCCAAGGTGTTGTTAGCTCGTCCCTTGAGCTGAATGCTAAAGCTATTATTACACATACAGAAAGCGGCTTTACTGCTCGCATGGTATCTAAATATCGTCCAGAAGCTCCTATTATCGCGGTAACGCAGCATGACAATGTATTGCCTAAGATTTGTTTACTCTCCGGTGTTATTGCTGTGAAAGGCGATGCAGTGTCAACTACTGACGAAATGTTTGAATCAGCCACTCGCAATGCCAAGCTGACCGGTCTCATTCACGAAGGCGACATCATCGTCCTGTCTGCCGGCGTTCCGGTTGGACAGGCTGGAGCAACGAATTTGATCAAGGTGGCACAGGTTTAGACCTGCCGATAAGATAATAAAAAGAGCTTATCGATACCCGGTATCGAAAGCTCTTTTTTGTCATATATATGGCAATCATTTGTACAAATATTCACAATATTCTCTTCTTCACTGCTTCCAAACCATAGTATAATAATAGAAAATATCTCGTTTCTCGATTCAGGAGGGAACAAGTATGATGAAAGAGCATACCGTCTATTTCAAGGTCATTCGCGGCACAGAAACGAAGCTGCTGACCGGCCTCATTTTTATAGAAGAAAATACGAAGCCTACGCTTCAGGATTTCGAACAATGCTTGAAGCAATGCGGTCATGATGTGCATATCGTTGACAGAGAGCACTTTATTTTCCAATCCAATAATGCTAACGAGAATTATACGATTGACGTGTTGGAGAATTACAAAGCGAACACTAAAGATCATATGGCAGATAATTTAGCACAAAGCTTTATGAAACATAATCCGATTCTTTAGACCTATTCATCCCATCTGCATCCTGCTTCGGCATCAATCAATGGCTCAGGATCACGGATTTATCGAAACGTGGTCCCCACAAGCTTCCAAGCTTACTCTATCTCTTAAATGGTAGTCCACGATGTGCTTTACTCATCCTTTTACACACATACTTTCTCATCTTTAACTCCACTTTTCATCACCGACAATTTAACCAGACAACAAAGTCCTAGACAACAATAAGTCTTTGGAAATATTTTCAAACCTATTGCAGTATGGTACGCTTTTCGTACGATAAAACGATATGCCTTCTCCAGGGTATTTTCTGAAGAAAGTTGGTGTCTCATGCAAACTAGCGATCTTATCCTCATAGTAGTCGTCATTCTGATTGCGATGCCGCTTTGCTTTCTTGGCTTCGTCGTCATTAGGCAATCTTTTCAAGTTAGCCGTGAAATTAAACATATTCTCAAAAATGGTGTTCCTGCTGAAGCTACCGTCAGCTCCATCAGACAAACGAACACCGAAATTAATGGACATCCCGAAGTATTTATTGGCTTAACAATCCCAAGAGAGCATGCCGAGCCTTATCGTACAATCATTAAGGCAGTTATTTACATGGTTAATATTCCGCAGTATCAGCCTGGGCGCAAAGTGAAAGTTAAAGTGCTGAATACGAATGGAAAAATCAAAGTGGCGTTGGAAGGCGCACAAGTATTCTAAAATAAAAAAGCGCCGAAACGGCGTTTTTTTTATGAGGCGGAGACTGCCTTCCTCTTTCGCAGCAGCAGCGTTAGCGGAAGCGATACGATAATAATAACGGTTCCCAAGTGGAATACATCCTGAATACTAAATGAAAGTGCATCTATCTTGGACATATTAGGTTCTGCTAAATGAGCGATCGTCTGGGAGGACAGCAGCGAACTAAACAAGCTAACGGATAAAGCAGCCGTCCCTTGCCGTATCCAATTCATTACTGCTGAGGCATGACCTGAGTTTTCACTTGAAATAGCGGTCATCGCGGCATTAGTAATCGGCATATTGCTGAAACCAATTCCTATATAGCGTATTGCCAGCCATACGGTGACGAAAGCGATGCCTGTTGTGACATGCGCACGGCTTAGCTGCCATGTTGCAATTCCCATAAGAACTAGACCCGTGAAGATTAACCGTGATGGGCCGACCTTGTTATACAGCCTTCCCACAAGAAGGGAAATCAATGCCATCACAAGCGTACCTGGAAGCATAACCATTCCTGTCGTTAAGCTGGATACGCCTTTCACATTTTGCATATAAACCGGTATTAAAAAGGTGGCTGCATACATTGAAATCGTGACTGCGCAGTTAAGAATTAAGCCGTACGTAAACCGAGGAATTTTTAATACTCGCAAATTCAATAACGGATTGCTGACTCGCAATGTTCGAAGAATGAAATAGATAAGAACCAATACGCCGAATGCGATAAGTGCTAATGTCCTCCATCCTCCCCAGCCCCAGCTATGCGCCTCGCTAAATGCAACCAGCAAGGAGCTGGTACCGATCAGCACCGCGCCAAATCCGAGCCAATCGAGCGTAATCCCACGGCTAAGACGATAATTCGGAATATAACGGATAGCCGCAATGACTGCAATGATGCCTACGGGCAGGTTCATAAGAAATAATGACTTCCAGCCGTAAAGATCCGTCAGCCAGCCGCCAACCGTAGGGCCAAGAGCTGGTGCAAGCATGGCCGACACGCTCCAGAAGCTGATCGCAACCGCCTGCTTTTCCTTCGCAATCGTCTGATAAATGATTGTCATCGTAGTAGGCATAATAATACCGCTGAAGACGCCCTGCAAGATCCGAAAAGCAATTAATGATTCAATACTCCAAGCAAAAGTACATAATAGCGAAGCAAGCGTAAATCCGGCTAGTGCAAAAGCGTAAAGCCGTTTATAGCTCCATTTGTCGCCCAAGAAACCAATAATAGGCGCAATAACGCCGGTTGCCAGCATAAAGCCCGACATCATCCATTGCACAGTATTCAGGCTTGAGTGGAAATCATCCATAAAAACAGGTAATGCGACGTTAATCGTAGTTGTACTGAGGGAAGCCATGAAATTTCCAAAAAATACAGCGATCATAATGGCTGCGAATGAGGCTGTTGCTTTCTTTGATGTATCCATTATGACACTCACTCCTAATTTTCTAATTCTAATCGTTTCAAAGCGTCTAGAACACGCTTCTCTGAGCCGTTCAATTCCTCTTTAAACTGTTCCATCCGCTTCATTTTCGTATCAAGCATAGATTGCTGCAAATGCAATTGCTTCTGTATTTCCAGAAGCTTAACTCTCCGTTCTTCACGATCGAATTTCATATATTCGCTTCGATGCTGCTCAATAAAAGCTTGGAACTCCACATGCTGGTGAAGCTCAGTCAGCGAGAAGCCAAGCACTTCCTTCATAAGCAGTATCTTATTTATCTTCTCTATGTCTGCTTCGGAATATAGCCGTATACCGCCCTGTGTCCTTGCAGGCGCCGATATAAGGCCAAAGTCCTCGTAATATCGAATAGCTCGTTTCGTTAACCCCGTTCTATTTGCAACTTCTTCAATTTTTAGTCCATCCATCAATTTCCGCACCTCCATCGTATATCGTAAATGATACGCCTAGTTACAGTTAACGTCAACGTTAACTTGTAGGGATGGAAATATCATACTTCAACCTATATTATGCCATACAGGCAAAAAAATTCTCTCTTGCAGCTATATCTTTCGTTTACTGTTATCCCATTTCCAAAAGAGCATCGATTCGATGCTCTTCGTTAAGGCCTAACTTCGCGGTAGAAATTAAGCTTTTTGAAATTGGACTAACTTGCGAAATTTAATAAAGGATACGATTCGCCAAGGCAAAATATACGAGAACGCAACCAGCATAAATAAAGCAGCAAGCGTCTCCGGGTCAACCATGCTTAAATAGTTGCGCAAAGCAAAGCGGATAACAATGACAGCTAAGAAAGCAACAATAAAGCCCATATTCTTCTTCGCGTAAATCTGATTATCATCTCGAATTTCATAGTTGGTTGTCCAAATAAGCGGTATCGATAACACAATGCCCAGTACGGCCGCTACAATCCACTCATACGCTGGAGCGTGAACGTTAGAATTAAACATCAGAGACAGCCCTGGCAGCATAAATAATAAAGGCATCAACAACCTTCTTCCATCACCTCGAATCGGCTTGTAGAAGCTCCTTGTACGCCGCCATAGCACGAGTGCAGCAATTAAAATAATTATTGTGTAATACGAATTTCCCATTTCCTACACCGCTTTCCGTTATTAGAGCTCTGTGCGACGCTCATCCTGTTTCCAACTAATTGTATGTTTAATTTCCTTTTTTAGTATACAGTGAATTTTATGCCTCGTGAATACAAATATTTGAATTGGATATAGAAAAGGCCAACCAGCAATCCCTGGTTGGCCTTTCCACAGAAAGCGGCTGGCTCAAAAGCCATCCAACTATCCTGTTAAACATATTTTAACCTGCGCTATCAGACAGCGGTTCGGTCACCTCATAAGAAATTTCACCAACCCGAATTATACTTTTCACCGGTATAACCGCCTGCTTTCCGAGTGGAATCGTAGTTTTGTACAAATACTCCACTTTTTCCGCAGGAGGGCTGCTTGTTTCCTGATCCAATCCATTCCCTTCTCCAGTTACTGCAGTTGGAGGGCTGCTATCGGTTTTGGCTGCCTTTCCCGAACCTGATGAAGCTGTATCGGACGTAGGTGTAGGGGAAGGCTCCGGTGTTGCTGAAGATTCCGCTTGTCCTTTCGGCGAATTGGTCGGCACACTTGTTGTGGTGTCATTCACGCCACTCTTATCACCCGAAGCTGCGTTATCCCCTGAATCCGTCTTACAGTTCGTTTCATGGCTGAGCCCTCTAAATGCTGTCGTCTCGTTATCCGGTGTTACAATGGTTAAATTCACCGGGTTAAAAGCAGCACATGCAGCAGCGTCGCTGAACATAAAGACGAGCGAAGTCATCGCTTTCTGCCCTTCCGCAGCAGGTGCCTGTTCCACATACACAACCGTTTCCAGCTCAGGCTCCTTCTCCGGAACAACGTTGTCCGTCGGTTGAACCTCTGGCAAGATCGCCTCCTGCTCCGGCGTTTTTTTATCCGTTAACATGAGAAGCAGGCCAATCGCCACAATAATAACACCAAGCGTAGTAATCGAAGTAATTACGGCCGCTTTACGATTCCCGCGAAAAAACTTAGTCAAAGGCGAGGCCAGCTCCTGCCTTGCCTGCTTATATACAGCTTGCAGAGTGCGTCCTGCATGATCGAAATATTGTTTCCAATTCGCACGCTTCTTGAATGCATCACGGTCATATTTCTTAAAGTATGCAATGACAGCCGACGTATAGGCCGGTACAAAGCCTCTAGACCTCATGAAATCCGGATGCTTCTCTGACCATTGGAAGAACTGATAAACGGTTTCTTTGCTCGCAGCGTTTTTGCGCAAGAAATCCAGCAAGCCCACATAGTCCACAATTTCCACATCAGAGCTATGGCGAAACGCTTCGACAACACGCTCGAACTGCGCAGTCTCTACCTGCTCTGCGAGCAGCCGTCTGCCAATTAGCTGCACACGGTCGATTTCAGCCGGAGACAACCCTTCAAACACCGCTTTACTCGGCTTCGGCTGTGTATACCATTCGTATAGCGAGCTAAGAACACGCGCTGACGAGCGCTGTCTTGGGTCATGAAGCTCTTCGTTCCATTGCTTTAGCCGCTCTTTAGCCTGCAGAAAGGTAGCCCCGGTAAGCTGCTCTTTCGTGAGTGTGTCCACTTCAAGCTCGATCAGCAGCGTGCGATAGGCGGTAAGCGCCAGCTCCTGATAGAAGTCTGCGGCTCCGAATGCATCGGCCAGCTTCACTTGCTTGACTTCTCTTTCCAGCTTATCCAACCCTTCAAATGTTTTGCTGACAGCAGTCATGGAGCGATGCTCTCGCTCCAGCTTATTTTTAAGCTGCTCGCTGGCAAGCACTCGAAACGGCCGATTGTTGAATAGCTGTGGATGAACGCCGCACCATTGCTCCAATAATTGAAGGAGGCTCTTCACGCCCGGCGCTTTGCCCAGCTTCTCTCCAATATAAGGCATGAATAAGCTTTCAGCATATTTCCTTTCCTTAAGCACTGCGGAGAAAAAGGCTTCGCTTAAAGCTGGATTGCCTTCGATAGACTTAAAGAAAGAAGCTGCTGCATCAGGCCTGCTCTGAGCATTTGCATTCGTAATTGCCAATACGAAGTAGGTTACGATTTTATTCGCATAATGCTTGTCAACGATGCGGTAAAAGTCTTTAATACTTTCCGCCACAAAGTCTTCCGGCACTTTTTTCTGCATCAACTGGTCAAATTCATAGTCAAATCTGGACAGCAATAGATCATTCAAACGAATTTTTGTATTTATCGAATCCGTCGGCTTTAAATAATCGAGCAAGCCGCGAAGCACAGCGCTTTTGTGCGTTTCGTACAATTGTTCGCTGCCTTCGTCGATTTGAAACATAACGGACAGCTCGTGATAGCTGGAGGCAGCTACCTGACGATCTGGCTCCATGCCGGACAGCATCAGCTCGGCGAATTGAAAGAACCGGTCTGCTCGGTCTGGATTATCCAGGTTGTCCCATGCAAAATCCAAATAAGGCTGATCCATTCCGTCCAAATCGACATTTGTTATCCGATTATTAGCGAAGTCAAACGTAAAATCCTTCTCTACATTCCGATCGCCGACACGCAAGCTGCCCTGCTCGACGAACGTAAGATGAACTGATTTGCGGCTTTGCGGCTCTTTCGCATACGTAATAAAGCCAAGCTGCGTACGATATGCATAAGGCAAGCTGGCATAAAGCACAGCAAGCAGCTGCTTCGCTTTGCTTGGGAGCTGTGCGATCGGCACATCTAGCGAAACGTAAATCTTCTTTTTGCCCCCGACTGCTGCCATCACAGCGTACAACAGTCCCTTGAATTGCTTCTCATCAATAGAAAGCTCCTCCAGAACGGAGTGATGCCCCTCATTCGCCGGAACAATCGTCTGAACAGGCAAACTCGTTAATTCTGGAAGCTCTGTGCCCTCATGAATATCATAGCTATCGGCAAAGGATGCGCGAAGCCATGCCTTATAATCATTCTCTGATTTGAGAGGATCATCGCCTGGAACAATATAGTTATGTGTAAAAAAAGCACTGCGCAGCCCGGTGAAGTCCGCTGAGCGAAATACGCTTCGTCCAAGCAGCATATCGCCGTTCTCCAGACGAAGCAGATGCATCGTCTCCGGATAAGCCGCGTCGTCCTTCACTCCGCGTGCTGCCAGCTCGGCAGGAGCGTCATAAACGCAAAACGGATGAAGCTGTTTTTTAATAAAATTAGGATCGAGTCCATTCGACTTGGCAATCGTATCATAGCCTTCCGTAGAGCGAAAAATACCGCGTCTTTCCCGTGCGTACATCTGCTGTTGAATCCGTCTGCCCGCATTAGAATCACGCACTATTCTCTTCTCCCCTCGATGTATTTCAGCTTGTAAAGCAGCCATATGAACGGCTCATCTACCCTTATCGGACTTACGACGGTTTGCAGCTTCTGATCGACCGGATTGCTGCCAAGCGCGGACACAGCATAATAAGCGGTATCTTTGAAATAAACATCCATCGTTCCTTTAAATGGCCGATCGACCTTCTCGATGAAGCGTCTAACCTCACCGTCTATATTCTCAAATTCAGTCAGATTGAAATAATCACGATGCACCATATTGTTGAAAATATTGCTGTTCGACTTGATATATTCTCCTTCTTCATCCTTGAGCGAATGAAGCATGTCGCTCTTGGTCAGTACAACCGCTGTCGGAATATCCGTTTTGCTGTTGTCCTGATAAGCGATGAAGTCTCCGAACATCGTCAATACAACATCACGCGGCTCATCATACTGAGATACCCATTCACCAGGCTTATCCCCAAGCTGAATCCGAATTTTCTCGCGAATCGAGCGGATTTGCAGTGGATCGACCATTAGCAATATACCTGCCGAATTTTTGATATGCTGGCCGTGCAGCCCGAGATAATCCTGCTCCACCATGCCCTCTCCCGCAACATCAAAAAAGACGAGCGTCAGCGGCGGCTTTGATTCGTCTTTAAATACGAATTGAAAAATAAACGGCTCCTGCATCTTTTCCTTCTGCGTGGAAGCAAGCAGATCGCCACGCTCAAATAAAGGCTCCTCGTAATAGGTGCGGAATTTGCGGCTAATCTCCGCGTTGAGCGGCATGCAGGCTGCATGGAAATGATCAGCTGTTGTATGCTGCAGCGTATGGATTAAAGCCGTCATATAAACGGATTTGCCTACCTGTGAGGCTCCGATAATGGAAATAATATTGCTTGGCACTTTGCCAGCCGTCACTGGAAGCTCATTATGGCAGCTCGGGCAAAGCCGTTTGCGCGTCAGCTCTCCATACCGATCATTCAAACCGATCAGCACATGATCCGAGTAGACATGATGCTCCTCAGGAACATCCTGCGGACGGAGCACCGCTTCCATATCATGAACAGAATCCAGACCGAATCGCTCCCTGTATTTGTTAAGCTCTTCATCTTCACCGAGCGCATAATCCTCATCGTCCTCACGGGAATGGGTAGCGCGGAACACAACTTCAGCTGGTGAGAACTTACTGAAGCAATAGGGACAGACGATATCATAAAATAGAGGCCGCGGCTCTGCCTCAGGCTTCTTCTTGAAAAGATCGAAAATGCCCATGCAATCTTCCTCCTTTATACTGAAATCAACTCATACATTTGCCCGTAGAGGCGGCCATCGGTAAAAAATAACCGAATATAATCCTGCTTCCCAACTTCAATAGCTGGAAGCAGGTTTTTCCCTGAGCTGAATGGCGAGACAAACGGATATAAGGTGCCATCCTCTTTATTAGCAGGATAACCGCCCTGCTTCTTGACGTAGCAAAGTACGTCCTTCGCCAAGGGAACCTCAGTCGTCACTTGAATTTGAATCGTTTTGTATTTCTGAAATATGCCGGATTTGGACCGGATCGAATATTGAATTTTAGCTTTCCCGGCACTGATCTCAATCGCATTCTCCCCGCCTTGCTGCAGGATGAGCTGCGGACCGCCCTCACCCTCCTGGCAGGCATACACGGTGAACGTATAACGCCCGATGCCTTCTATTCGGCTATGATAGCCGTTATTCGCTTTGTATTCGGCTTTCGTATAGAGCTTTAAGCCGGCCGTACTTGGGGCATCGGCTTGCTCCTGTCCCGCTGCCGTCTTCCCAATGTAGACCGCCTGCACACTTCCCGGCCAGTGCCAGCGAAGCGTACAAAGATCCGCCTCCATTGTGCGGGTTAATCCGCTGATAAGCGGAGAATCTTGCTCCGCATGAATGAATCGCATTTATATCCGCCCCCGCATTATTTAAAATCCATGACTGCGGCTGTCTTTGGCGCGACCGCTTAGACCCGTAGAAGCTTGGCCGTTTAGTCCTCTATTTCTTCCGCCTCTCATCGGTCTAGCGCTATTGTTTTCTCTAATCGGCACAATAAGCGGGAACAGTCCGATAACGAGAGCGAGCACTAGATCAGCTGTGAGTCGGCTGACACCGTCCCCGAAAGATTGGCCGGATAATCCTGACTCCAATATGAAGCCTGCCAGCAGGCCGCCGACTAGGCCGCCGATGCCGAAGCTTAGCGCTAAGTAGCGATTATCGAACACAATGCCCAGCGCTACGCCGAGTGCCACGCCGAGAATCGCGATCGACACAATTCGCAGCAATTGATAGAAAACATTATCTGCTACCGGTCCGGTGCGCTCCGTTAAGAGCGTTCGATTGTCAATGGTGTCATATATGTTCTGAAACGCCATCGCCAGTCCATCGGCCTTCGTGACATCGCGGTAGCTGCCTCCGGTCGATCTAGCGATTTGTTTCAGCAGCTCTGAGCCTTTCGGTAGAACCTGACTTAAACCGATGGTGTTTACTGTTATTTGCTTTTCCTTATAGGTTGCAAGCAGCTCATCGATACGAGATTCGCTAAAGCCGTCAGACAGCAAAATAACCATCGTTCCGCGTTCAGAAGCTTCGCTCTCAATCGTATTCAATGCTTCTCCGAGAGCAAGCGCAAAGTCCGTTCCTCCAATAGCTTCATTAAGCCCGTCAATAACGGTATTTACGGAATCCTTGCCTGCTTGCTCGCCTACGCTTACAAACGGCTGCACAAGCTTAGCCGAATCGTTGAATACGACAACAGCCACTCGTTTATCGCTTTCCATGTTTTGAATCAGCTGCTTTGCAGCGCTATATCGTTCATTATCCGGATCAGTCTCCAGCATGCTCTCGGAATTGTCGATGACAAGAATGATATCCTTCACCTGCTTAAGCCCGCCAAAGTGAAGCCCGTAAAGGAACTGAAGCAAGCTGCCAACAGCAAACAGCATAACAAGCGTTGCCGGCACCAGCAGCTTCCAAGATAGACCCGTATAACGCTGACGCCACGACGATCCGCTTAGCTTCGGAGAGATCATCTCAGCTATTAAGCAAGCCAGCCCGATGCATAAAGCAAGAACGCCAAAGTACAAGCCAATGACGACTATGCGGGGCCATTCAGGAGAAAGCTTGCTCAGCATAACTTCACCGATGGCAAAGCCGGCTGCCCCGCCGATTAAGCTGAATAAAACAAGGAGCACATTTATTTTCCTTTGCACGATAGCAGCATTCCTTTCCAACCTTCTAATGGGAAGCAGCAATAATTGTTGCTTTCCGGTTACCTAAGCTCCGGCAGCCGCGAGGAGTCGAGCGCATGAAATTCATAACCGTTCTGAAGATAGGTTTCGTAGTAAACCTTGCCATTGCGGTAGTACATCAAATCCTCTAAATGGAAGCCGCCCATTAGATTCAATTTCTCGACGCCGCTGCTGCGCTTCTCATGAACACAGCCAAGCTTATAAATACGAGATGTTTCATCGACGCCAAGCGCGTATCGAATAAATTCACTCTCGCCATCGCCGAATAAATATTTTTCCTCATAACGATGCTCATGCGTATAATCAAGCAGCCTTATATTAATCGAAGCATTGTCCTCCAGCGTACGATAAAGCCGATTGAACAATTCATCCCTCGATAAGGCCTTTCTGTTGGTGTAGGCTACAGAAACATTGGCACGAAGCAGCAGCTCCTCCTCGAACGTCTGAGCAAATGGCTCTGCGGTCAGCAGATGCTTGCGGCAAACGTCAATCAGCCTCTCAGCAAGCTTGTCGTCTCCTTGATCCAGCAGCTCTGTTACACTTCCCACATAGCGCTCTTCAAAGAAAACAGCAGCTCCGCGCTTATCTTCTATCTCTTTCATCAGAGTGTCCGTCACTCGTTCGTAATAGTCGAATATGTTCTGCCCGATATAATCGTCGGCCATGCGAATGCTGTGAAGCGCGGCAGATTTAAGCTCTTCCTCCAGCGCATCCATGCGCTGCACTTGGAGCCGGTACGGCTCATGAAGCTTCTCAAGCTCATTGGCAAAGCGCCGGTACAAGGCCAGCTCCGTCTCAAGCTGCAAAATTTGCCAATGCATGCGGTATACCGTATCGAAAAAGGCGCGTATGAAGGAGCGCAGGTTCTGCTTATCCAGCAGCGGAAGCCGCTGGAACTTTAAATCCTCTACGCGTGTTTCACGGATACGATCCAGTTCTTCTCGCGCTTGATCGATCTCCCTGACCAAATCTCGCATGCGAGCGCGGACGCTCCCTTGCACGCTGCCTTCCTCATTCTTTTCATTGGTCCACTCCGAAAGCTGGTAGAAGCCAATCTCCGGATGCCCTTTCTGATTGCGGGAAATCGTTTGACTTAGCTCCTGAGGCGCATTTACTTGAACGAGACGTTCTTCAGATGCATATTTGAAATGGTTGTGGAAGAAGGCTGAGCAGCCATCACCGAACAAAGCTGCCTCCGCTTCCCTCAGTGACATGCGCTTCAATTGATCGTAACGCATGCCGCTCGTTAATAAGCCCATCATATCGGCGAGTTTATCCTCAGCAGGGACTATCTGTGACACTCTCGCCTCCATGGATGCAGAATCAAGGCCAAAGAAAGCAAGCTTATCCTTATCGGTGAGCTCCGGCGCGTTTCTTAGCCGCATCGTAATTCCCCTGCAGAAGTGATAGAGCACAGTCAAAGCGATAGAATAGTTAGGCCGCTTTACTTTGGCGAGGCCGGCAGAAACAAAGCCTTGTCTTCCAGATTCGGTCATCAAGCTGTTCTTGAAGGATGAATTATTATAGCTGCCGTCATTGGACTGCGTCAGACCATCTCTTCTTTTCCTGTTTTTCAGCAGCAAAATATGACAGATGATCTCATAATTATCCTGCATGCCATTAAGTGTCGTAATTCCCTTCTCGTTGCGATCAGAGAGCACGTAAACAAGATCAAACAATGCAGAAGAATGATGAACGACCGGGATCGACAGTCCGTCGCCAGTAACCTGCAGCTTGGCCGAATAGGAGTAATCCGGTCGCTGCACGAGCTCCAGCTCGCGCAGAAAGCTTATTCCCGCAGCTCCTGCATAACCAAAAGTTTCCGACTGATCGCGTTCGTTGATTAGCGCGTATAAATCCATTTGCACCGATTTGAACAGCTGCAGAAAGATCGATTGCGCCAGCAATGAAATATCGGGAACAAGTATGTTCATCGCATCATCGACTCTCGTAATAACGGCAAGATGGAGACGGTCAAAGGAGGCATACAATCGGCCATAGTCGGCGATTTGGTCGCTGACCTGCCGCAATGCCCGGTTCAAATCCGTCAAATGCCGCCCTTCTTGGTGGAAAGCAATTCCTAAGTCCTTCCGGCCAGTGCGGTTATCGCTCAGAGCCTCAGAAAGTCCATTCAGCGCTACCCGGACAACCTGCGGCGAACGCACATCTCCGTTCGCCTCATGCGATGCCACATGGACATACATAACGCCAGCATTATTATCCCATTTCAATGCATTGGAGCGAATCATCGGCTCGATCGCTTCCCCCGCCTCATCGCCAATGAACAGAAATACGGTCGGGTAGTGGATACTGCTCTGATCGTCTTCAAGTCCGCTTAATTTTTGCTCGGCGGCCGAATAATCAGCCGCGAAACGTTCCAGTAGCATTCTCATAGCTATTTCAACTTTCTGCGAATTTCATTGAGCTTAGCTGTCATTTCTTTATAGAAACGATAGGTTTCCTCGCCGTTTGCCAGCTCAACTCTCTCGTATTCAAGCCGCTCACGTGCATCAAGGAACGTACCGAATAATTCATCCAGCTTGGCAACAAGCAGAGATGTATCCTCCGTAGCTGTCAATTCCGTAACGCGGCGCGATGCTTTACGCATCAATACGCTGCGGTTCTTGTCATCCAGTCTGCGGAAGCCCTCGAACACCTCATATTCCACATAGCTGCTGCTCTTCATCAGATTGGCGAACGGCGACCACGCTTCCTCCTCAGGATCACGATCATACACGTAGAGCGCACCCTTCTTGCAGATCGTATCCGTATACAGTGCCTCAATAAATTGATCCAGCCATTTGTCCTCGTCCTGATGCTGATTCAATAATTTCTCAAGCTCGTTTGCCTTGACGCTTATAGCCTCGTACTTCGCCAGTTCCTCGCGCACGCGTCCCAAGAGCTCAGGCGAACGAATGAGATTTTCTTGCGCAAGCTCCTCAGAGAAGCTGCCAAAAATATCTTTCACTCCTGCAACCTCCAGCCCCTCGGACAGCAGACGCTTCAGCTCATTCAAAGCTCGCTTCACTTCACCCAAGTTCGGCTTAGCCGCATCAAGCTGCATGTTGTAGCCCTTTAGCTCTGCTCCGAGATCGAATGGCTTCGTAAACTGAACAGAATAACGGCTGCTCGTGTTATTGTCGATCCCTTTCTCTACAATAATCCGATAGCCTTCCGCTTTAGCGAACTCAGCGCGGACCCTTGCGTTATAGCCCTGCACCCGTGAATTAACGTAAGTGTCTCCCCATGATTTCTCAGGAATAGGTGACGGAAGATATGTCCAGTTCACACGGTCAGTCTGCACCAAATGACGGCCAATGCCTTCTTTATCGAGAATGGTCCGCTCATAGCTTTCTTCATATACCTTCAGCGGCGTGTACACGAATAAAGGTACGCCGTTTCTCGTATTCAGCCAGAAAATCCGGTTCTTCACTTCACTTTCCTTGATCGTGAAATGGGATTTCCCAAGCGCATTGTTCTGGTAGTTTCGAATACCCTTCAATATGCTAGGCGCTTGAACGGGCACCGACACGAAGCCCCATGATGGCACGTGCAGATTGCCTGAACTGTTGCTCAGATGGAATACCGGTACGGCTTCCTCATCCAGCTTGCTGGCAATATGACGCTCGACAAATTTCTCAATCGATTCCTCGTTTCCGTATTTCATAACGAGGAAATCCTCCATCGATTTTGTAATCAAATCACCGAATTTATCCGTTAGGAATTCCGAAATGGAGCTTACAATATCGATTTCCTGCTCCTTTACCCATTGATTCGAATGATCGAGCAGCTCCTGCGTAAAGTCGCGGATCAGATCATCCCCGTCCTTATTGTCCATAAGCTTGCTGATGACACCCGAAATGTCCGGAACGCTGACGATATTCCAATAGTACGTTTTGTTCCCTTTGTGATCGGCATGCTCCTCCCCGTTCGTGAGCAAATCGCCGTTCTTGGCAAATATCGAGTTGAGTACATTTAATATCTCGGTATACACATTGTAGATACGATTATTCTCGCTATTAAGCAGCGCGTGCAAATCCTCGTAAAATTCAATCATCTGCTCCATCCGCTCGACATCCGCATGCAGCCAATACTCATTGATCTTCGCTTCAATATAATTATTTTTCTTCTTGTCCTTGGACACAAAGGCGCTCTTAGCGTCGCCCATCCGCTCATCGGCCTGCTCTTTAGCCGCTTCAATATCGCGCGGCAATCGCTGCAGATTCTCGCGAAGCGTCTCAATATAAGAGAGCAGCATCTTCAGCAAGCAGAAGCCCTTCTCCGTATACAGAAGCCGCGATACATAGAACGGCCCTTGCTCCGGATGGAGAAAAGTACGACGAATTTGGTCTGTGAATTGACCGACAATTTCACCAGGCAGCTGTTTCTTCGCTTTAATATATTCTTCGCGGGCACGGGCAAGAAAGCTTTGCTCCAGCTCGGTATCCATATTAACGGCTTGCATCTTGATTACGTTATTGTAGCTGAGGCGCTCGCTGTTCTGATAGCCCGGCAATGGCTCAGGAATACGTGAATCGAAGGTTTTCCCTATCGTGTCGATATCAATGCCCAGCTTGCGCGCAAACTTCTCAACATCCTCTTGGGACGGCGCCTTCTCGAACATTTTGTCCATTTTATTAAACAAACGATAAGCTAAATAAGTCGTCATTTCCTCAATTGGCAGTACAGCCGAAGAGGCACCGATAATGTTATAGTCGTAGTTAGCCGGATAGAGCTTGTTCATCTGCGCAATATTCGTGCGGATATTGCTTATATAATCATGAATAGCGAATTCTTCTCCGGACTGCTTATCCTCGCTTGCCATAAAGTTTGTAATGTTCTCAGCCGTTACATTCATGCAATAATCATAGGCATTCTCCAGAAGCTTGCCTTCTGCATTAGTTGCCGATATAAGGTGGCACAGGTTAAACGGCGGAAGCGGCGAATTAACGGACAATATGCTGCCGTACTGCTGCTTAAACCGCTCCCCGCGGCTGTCCACATTCATCCAATAATCCAATTCCTTCAGCGCAGCGTAACCGTTCTTCTTAATGTACTCGCGCGTATGCTCGCTTAAGCTCTTGTTAGCCAGGTTAATATCTGGTGTAAACAAATACCCGAGCGTGTTAACCCGATCAATTCCAGCGGAACCGTGGTCGCGCTCGATAATGCCTCTTACGATATAGGAAATGTCCAGAAAACAGCCGCTGCCCGTTCCGCCGGACAAGCCGGTAAGCAGAAATACCATCAGCTTCTTGTTCGTGCCGACAGAGAGCGTCTTGATCTTCTTATCAATGCTTTGAACAACCTGGTTGATCTTCGTAAACAGAAGCAAGCGTCCTGCTTGACGCACACCTGCCGCACCGTTCATCCCATCCGTAATACTAAGCTCGGGAGACAACCAGTCCGTTATATACGGTTCTAGAATACTGCGGTTTTGCAGCAGGCCTCCGACCTCGGCGTTGGACAACAGCACGAACTCATTGATCGGATCAAGGCCAATTCCTTTATATTTTTTGTTGCGGTCCTGCTCGTTGGTTTCAAAAGCAAGAAATTCCACGTTATCGGGCTTATCCCGTTTTCTCTTGGAAACCGGATCCTCCGGCAGCTTGAATCTTCGGTTAATTTGATATTTCAAGCGCAGCAGCGCATCTATGCCTGTGCCGCCGAGCCCGATAATCAATATCGGGTTATCAATGGTATCGACCCTAATTTTCTCACTGACTATGCCTCCGCCTAACGAAACGTCCAATTGCTGTATATGCTCTCTTACGATCGGTTTCATCCTTTTCTACCTCCTGGACTCTATTTAAACGAGATATTCTATTAATATCGTTTTGTCGATTTGCTGTAACGAAACGGTGATGCGATCTCCACTTTTCAGTTCGTACTCGCGGGTTGCATCAACAGCGCGTCCCGACTTTTCAATCGTGCTTGCGGAGCCATTCTTGAGCAGTATGCGATCATTGCTGCCCGGTTTAAATATAATAGCGTCTGTTTCCTTCAATTCCGGCGCCAGCTGCAGCAGCTGATGAAGATTGAATTTTCCTTTGAACGCGGTTAGCTTCTTGTACTGCGGAGATGTTTTGTCCCCTGTATTCTCATCCCGAATTTCAATAACCAATTGACCGACAAAGCCGCGATTTGCTTGCTTGAGCATACGCAGCACGTAGTAAGCTGCCGCTAGCAAGGCAGCAAGAACGAGCACGCCTACAATGACGGGTACAAGTGGGAAGGGCTTCTTCTCCTTAGCAGGCTGGACAGGCGTTGTCTGTCCCGCTCCACCACCCTTGGCGCTGATCGTGACCGCATCGGTCTCGCGGAAGAAGCTTTTCTCCTCGGCCTTTACTTTCAATTCATATTCATGCTGATCGGCGATTTGGTAGGTTCCTTCGAAATGATCGCCGGCATTTTTCATTTCTATTTCTTCCGTTTTGCCCGAATCTAAATCCTTGACGAGTAAACTGGCGTTCATGTTGCGATACTGCTCGCTATCCTTCAACTTTTGTCCGCCGCTCATTAAGTAAGAACTGATATTCACCTTATCGCCCTTTGAATAAGCCGTTCCAGCAAGCGGGTCCATCACCAAGCTCAAATCATAGTTGAAAATGAGATTAATATCGATTTTATCCCGATTGACCCCTTTAACCTGAAGGGTCCAATCCCCTTCAGCAGGCTTGAGCAGCTTGATTAAGGAGTAGCTCTTCGACTTCGACAGCAGAACGCCGTCTGAAGGAATGGCCACCGCATTTCCAGAAGGATCAATCAGCTTCGCCTCTACCGGTTTGGATGACATAATCGATATATTCGCTTCCAGCACATTGGCGTTAGGAACGGAAATCTTCACATTCTGATAGCTTCCGTCAGCGGTAAAGGAATCGACCGGCACAACGTTGAGATCCAGATGGCTGGCAAAGATTTCACTTAATATTTGAGGCAGATCGTCAGCTGTATCCGTTGAGAACGACTTGCCGCCCGTTTGCTCCGACAGCTTAGCAAGTGCTTCCTTGTTTAATTTACCATCCGCATTGAGGCCAATCGTATAAATTGGCAGGCCGCTGGCATTCGCTTCCTTAAGCGCCTTATCCATTTCCTCGTCAGATTGGGCCTGCGTTCTGCCTGATTTCTTATTAAAGTCGTTATTGCCGTCGGCCAGCAGAATAATCATCGGCTCATGCGCAGGATCTGCTCCATCGGCCAATATTTGTACCGCTTCCTTCACTCCGACCGCTATATCTGTATAGGCGCCGCGATTTAACTGGTCGATAAATGCTTTCAGATTTTCTTTATCCGCTGCTGATTTGATAGAGAGCAGCGCCTTCTCACGCTCAATCCTATCCGTATAGGCAACAATTCCCACTTGGTCGCCCTGCGTTGACAGCATGTCGATGAACATCTTCATCGCTTCATTGCCTATTTTGTTCGGATCACTATAGCTCATGGAGTTGCTCACATCAAGTACGAGCACCGCATCGATCTGAGAACCGCTTTGCGCGGCATTGACCGTTGTGAAACGGCTGAACGGCAGCAGCAGAACGATTGCCGCTATCATGAGATAACGGGTGAAACGTTTTATTGAAATCATGGTAATACTCCTTTACGAAAAGATTGACAAATAAACCGCAATAGTCCAATAGTCACTGTTAGTCACCGCTCCTGCTATGGTGCTATACTATAAAGTAAGTATACTCGATAGACTCCCATAAATCACTTTTACTGTAAGAAAGGAACCTAACATGGTTACATACGTCTGCCTAGGACTTTTGTTTCTTTTTGTCGTTATTAAATCGGCTAATTACTATTCCCGCCGGAAGCGTGCCCCCTCCCCCGAGCAGCTGGACATTCTCGTAAGATCTATACTGAAAAGCGGTCAGCGTGAACGTGAATGAATAAGAAGCTGCCGGTCAACCTCAGCCCCTTCATTAAAACACGCTATGCTTATAAGAAGCTTAAAATATGCCGCAGCTGCAATCATTTCACCGTCCTCGGGGACAAACAGTGTATGATTTGCGGTAAAAAAGCACTGATCAGCATCGATAGGAAAGCCGCCTCCATGCTGAGGCGTTCCATGTGGAAAGCTCGGCTTATCGCCATGCTCATCCTGCTCATTGGACTTGTCCTAAGTCAATCGCCTATGCTGCTTGGCCTATGCGCAGCAGGAGGGATTGTGCTTATTGCGGTACTTTGGATCGTTCAGAGAAAGTCGGCGCCCGCTGAACAGCTCATGCTGCTCGAGAAGCTGTTTCACAAGGAAGCCAATAAGCTGGCTGCAGGCTTGACGGCTGACCGAGATGCTGCCATTGCGGTATTTCAGAGCGGCAATAAGCCGCTAACCTATGAGATGCTCCGTGAAGTCGGAGCACTCGTCCAGACGGACCAGCTTCGATTAGAGCAAATCCTGCTGCTGCAATCCTTCGTTCTGCGCAAGGATATGGATTTGATGCTGAAACCGCTGCTGCTGGATCACTTCAATCCCGACCTTGCAGACTATATTGGCGAGCTCTCTAAGATTAGAAGAGATTTAATTAAAGAAGATGCGTTCCGCTACGTGCTCATGTACGAAGGCCAGATTCTACAAATGGAGCATGGCGAAAGCATTCTAATCGGCGTTGCGGGAGCAGCTATTCGGATGAAGCGATATATTACACTTTATCCCTATCTCATTATACGCTACGCGCATAAGCTTCCGAAGGAGCGTTTCCTGCGCCTATATCGAATGGTTCAAAGCAGCCCCCATCGGAACTGGGAACAATTAGCTGACGAAGTAGAACGAATTTATAACGAAAAATACAAATGGGATGAGGATTTCCAAACTTCTCACAACCCAAATAATTGAATCACGCTCAAAAAAAACAGCTGTCGCAGAATTCTTTCTGCGACAGCTGTTTCTATATATCAAACATATAAAAAAGGCTATAGACCGCGTCATGCCATGAACTCCTTTCGTTAATATATACGATAAAGAGAGCAAGCGACATCGACTTAAGTCTAGTTTAAACCAAGTCTTAAAGCTGATTTAAATGGATGATACACGTTATTCCCAAGGATATTTGGTTAATAAGAAATCGGCAAATTTCTTACTTTCTTCTCTTCGATGCTTCCTCATATGCGTCCTGATGGAGGCGGTTTCGAATAATTTCTGTTCTTCCTCTGTCTCCGGAATAATTTGCGGAGCAGGCACCTTCTGGTTGGATTCATCCATGCCTACGAATGTAAGAAATGAGGTTGCAGCAATTTTTCTTTCTCCCGTTCTCAAATCCTCCCTTACCACCTTCACAAAAACCTCCATTGAGCTTTTGCCTGTCCAGGTTACGAATGACTCCAACGACACGGAATCGGTTGGTCTAATCGGATATAAAAAGTCCACAGAATCCGTAGAAGCGGTAACGGCTGTCGCACGACATAATTTTGATGCTGAGATAGACGCAATATCATCAATATAGGACATCAGCTTGCCGCCAAACAAGGTATCATGATTGTTGACATCGGTCGGAAATACTCTAGAAATTTTAAAGCATCGCGTTTCCTTCACAAATTTGCTATCCTGCATCATTCAGATTACCTTCTTTCTGCTTACTTGCTTCTGCGTTCATATTTCCCTTTTAATCCTTCTGTTATGCCTCGCCCTTCGCCTCTTCTTTCACTACCTTCTTGCCAATCGCCAGATGAGAAACGCCCCTTCCACAATCGAGCCCACAATGAAGCTTAACGCGACTGCCTCCAGAAAAACAAAGAAGCTTACCAAGTCCTGCCATCCCGTTAAATCGCGAGAATAGAAGGCCATGAGGATAAGCCCTATGACGATGCCTGCATTCGATAAAAGCCATAATCTTTGTGCGCCAATCCAGCCAGCAAATCCAAATAGAAAGGACAATACGACCGCTAATATCATAAACCGGAATGCATGCATACCGGTAAAAGGTTGATGCAATAAAACAAATCGAATAATCCACATGAGCACGCTGATCAATATGGATGATGCTCCGGCCAACAGCCACCACGCACTGCTTCTTGCAGCAGGAATAAAGCGCATCTGGGATATCCCCTCTCTTATTATCGAACTTTACGCTTTTAACTAATACAGAATTTGACGGTTACACTCTTATTAAACCAATTAAACCGCTTCAAAACCTGCCCTCGTTCCGGCCATTTCATCGCTTTCAGTAAACGTTCAGTCAAGCTTCATATCCATAATAAATCGTCTCATTTCAGGCCGTTAGCCGATTGTACAAGAGTTTATTTTCCATTTCTGAAATTAAGCGCGTCTTCGCTATTATCCGCAGTTATCGTTTATCTATTTCTTATGCTTATTCATTTGTTCAGCTCAAGCCTGCTGCTCGCTGTAATAGGCTCCAGGCTGGCAAGCTCCATCTTTAATTACAATATGAATACAAACAAAAAAATGACGGAGCAAGAAATATTCTCGCATCGTCATTTGTTGTTTCTTCTCATTTATTGCCGGAATAATCGTTATATGCGCTCACGCAGGCAGCTTGCAAATAAACCCTGCTTCGATCAATTTATCAATTAATGCCTTAAATGGGCCTGTCGGAATCCAGTCATGAATCTGGATGATCTCATCCTGGATGGATGAATCTAAATCCTTCACAGTACCAGGAACAAGGCTCATTCCTATATCAAAGGTATCAAGCGTGCTGGAAACCTGCACATAGCCCAGCTCTTCCAAAACCAGCTGCAAGCCCGCAAGATGCTCATCGCTTATCTCATCCCCGATTTCAGGATAACGAAACAGCTTAGAAGGTCTGGAAACGGCCGCGCTCCGATAAATCTGCTCCACAAGCCTGTCCGCAAGCTCAATCTGCTCTCTTGCCTCATCTAAGCTCAGCTCAGAGAAATCTGCATCCTTATAGCCCCGATTTCCAATCTGATGGCCATGCTTAACCGCGTATACCGCTTTCTCAGCTTCGCTTTCCAGCGCTTCGCCTAAGCAGAACCACACAGCCGTCATTCCTTTTTCATTTAAATAATCGACTTTTTGTATAAAATCTCCGGCTGGACCCGCATCAATTGTGAGACTCACCGTTTTTTCCACCGCCAACATAACAAGAAACCTCCGTTTATTTATTGATGCCAAAGTTATTCATCTATAATTATACCTATAATTCCGTCCAATAGTGTTTATTTTCAAATAGGTATACAATAATAAGATCATTAGCAGCCTTAGGATGTGATACTTGACGATGTTTTCATGGAAACGAAACTTGTTTGTTTTATGGGCGGGCGTCTTTTTTTGCAGCGCTGCTTATACGATTTCTATCCCTTTTATTCCGCTGTTCTTAAATACAGAGCTTGGCATTACCAACCATCTGGAGACATGGTCCGGCATCTCATTTGGGATTACGTTTCTCGCGAGCGCGCTCATTGCGCCGTTCTGGGGCTCCTTATCCGATAAGTATGGCCGCAGGCCGATGCTTATTCGCTCTGGCTTCAGCTTAGCCGTCATGTATTTTTTAACCTATTTTATTCATGATCCTTATCTATTTCTAGTGCTGCGTGTTTTTCAGGGGCTATTAGCCGGTTATGTGCCTGCGGCGATCGCGCTCGTTGCCACCAACACGCCGGAGGACAAATCAGGTTATGCACTTGGCATAATGGCTACGGCCAGCGCAACCGGTGGCATTATCGGGCCTGTCATCGGCGGGGTTGTCAGTCATCTCATCGGCAATCGCGAGGCATTCGTATTTTCTGGCTGCGTTGTGCTGGTTGCTGCATTGATTGCTACCCTATTCGTTCACGAGACCAAATTCAACCGTTCATCCGTAAGATCTTCGATTAAGGAGGATGTGAAGCATGCGCTCGCAAACCGTACCTTTGCAACACTGCTTCTCATCGCCGGCCTGGCCACATTCTCCGTCATGCTGCTTGAACCGCTGTTAACCGTCTATGTGCTGCAGCTTGGCGTGATTAAGAGCGAGGCATCCTTGAAATCAGGCATCGTATTCTCGGCGGTTGGCATCGCTACATTATTAGCTGCCCCGCAATGGGGCAAGATCGGTCAGCGTATCGGCTTCTCCAAAGTGTTGTTCATTGGGCTTCTTGGAGGAGGAATCGGGAACATTCTCCAGTTTTTTGTAAGCAGCTACGGGCAGTTCGGTGTTCTTCGGTTTATGTACGGCCTGTTCTTCGCCGGTGTCTATCCAGCCGTCAATGCCGCTATTGTCAAGATCACGGAGTCTGACTTCCGCGGACGAGCTTTCAGCCTCAATCAATCAGCCACACAATTTGCCACCATGCTCGCACCCGTTATTGGAGGTGTGCTGGGCGGAATTATTCCCATCCGTTGGGTATTCGTTATTAATGGCATACTGTTAATTTCAGCAGCTATATTACTGCAAAGACAGCGATTAGAGGACAAGCAGCGCCCATCTCTAGAGTCATAATGCCATCTTGAAGACAAAAAAGAGACCTCGCGGGGTCTCTTTAATCCGTTTATGAAGTAGAAACATAGATTATGACTGTTTTCTAGCGGAATTTAACTCGTTCTCATTCTGATGCCATTCTTTAATCATATTCTGATAGAAATGGCTTTCCTGCGTACTCAATCCCCGTCTGTTATCTTTCATAACCATATTCCCTATATTCCGCTTTAAAATGTTGTTCCGACGATCCAGCAAGTCCATGTAAGTCAAGTAAATTCACCCTCCAGCTTATGTTTTCTTCGGTCCATTTAAGTATATCGAATGTTAAACCGCATGGAAAACCGCCGATTTTGGCTTCAGCTTGGATAAACCACTCTATTCTTGTACGTCATATACACAGCCTATTGTATTCGGAAATATACGCCCGTATCCTCCGCTTATCGAATGACTTGTCCCTAATACTAGTTTTGTTCTTTTACTATAAACGAGCCTTTATATGCTTTCGACGGCACTTCAATGACGTAAGTTCCCGGCTGAGGGTTATTCAATAAGAAGATGTTTTCTCCCGGCTTTAAATCAGCGCTGAAATTCAAATCACTAGAAACAATCTTTAAGTCGTTCCCCGCATTCGCCTTCACATTAATAATCGCTTTAATCATAGCAGCCGCTTTAAACTCGGTAATTCCAGGCGTAATTCCGGAAGCGGAAACTTCAATCATCGCTACTTGCAAATCATTTTCTTCATCGATCGTCGCGATCTGAGATTGCGGCTGGCCGATAGAGCCGATGTGGATTTGGTTTTTTTCCAGCAAAATGTACCCCGCACAAACCGCCACACCAACTGCCAATATAACCGTACTCGCATAAGCTGGCTTTTTCAGAGGCGGCTTCGCCGGTTTATGGTTTGGATTGTTTGCGTTTAAGTGCTTTTCTCCTATTTTTTGTACAAGGAAAGAGCCTAGAATGAATACGATAGCAGCAGCCATAACTACGATGTTGGATTTGAAAAACAAACTGCTCAACACCGTTCCAAGCATTGCGCCAAGTGATCCGGACAATGCTGCATGGATAGCCGACTTCCTTCCGAAAGGAAAACCGCCTGCCAACCCTGTGACAATCGCGAATAAGATCGCAAATGCCACGGATATGCTTAAATCGAAATCGAATGATTGCGCCAAGACAGCGCCAAATGCAAAGCTGGATACACCGGCAAAGGCAGAAGCTGCTGCCATTCCAGCAGCTCTTGTGAGCATTGCTTTTCTATGAAACGCATTGTAAACATGATAGCCTGTAGTCAGAATAATCAATATGAAACTGCCTATATTAAGCAACATTACAAACACCATCCCATCTTTGCTCGTTTATGTGTCGATCTTATTGCAGTTTTTGGGCGAAGCCCCAATCTGGATAAACGTACGGGATAACCGGTGCAGTTGCAGGTTCTACGTTTTCAACAATGATTTTAATGACTGTCTGATTATGATAGGTCGTTTTTTCAATGGTTCCCGTAATGGTTACCCATGTGTCATTGGCATAGCTGCTTGCATCGGGACTTTCGGTAACAATTCCGTATGGCGAAATATCCGCTATACAATGGGTCATGGCCATTCTGCCTATAATAAACTGATTTTCTGACAATTCGTTCTCTCGATAAATGAAACCTTTTATTTTTATTTGCTTGCCTTCAAATTGATCTGCGAATGAATGAAGAGCCTGCAGCTTCTCAATGAACCATTCATCCTTCATTTCTATTAAATCCTGCTGATATAGAAGCATGCCTAATTTGGCATAGTCCCGATTGTATTTATCTGAACGGAACAATTGTTTTATCGCAGCGTCTTCATTTCCGACCAGCTGTGCCAAATCCAATGGCACTCCATCGCTCGTAACGGCTTCCCCTCCTACATTCATTCCTTTGTTTCTGGCCAGTGAGCCTGCGAAAGCTTGGTTTGGCAGAAATAATCCGAATAATAACGGCAAAATAAACAATCCGTAGATCATGACATTTTTCCATAGCGACCGTGAGGGCTCATGGCTATGTCCATGTTCTAAATCATGATGATGGCAATGACCATGATCACAATCGTGAGCAGCATCAGGCTGCTTAAGCGAACGAATCGAAAAATAAAGCTGAAATATACAAAACAAGAATAATCCAGCTGCAGCTATTTCCACATATTTCACAAGATGAGGAGCAATAAAGAGGAGGATTTCCCCTGTTAGCGCCAGATAAACCAGATATCCCGTGAAACCTAGCAAAATGACCAATTTCAACAAGTGATGCACAATAGAAACGCGATTGTTTCCCATATCTGTTATTTCCTCTCTTAATGCAATAGGAATTTATCTAGAATCAACGTGCCTGCATATACAAGAACGATAACGAGCGAGCTGTACAATACGACGTAGCGTGTTTTGAAAACAGCCAGCATCATTAAGATTCCTTTCAAATTCAACATAGGGCCAAGCACCATAAATGCGACAAGTGATCCCTTCGAAAATGTCGTAATAAATGATTGTGCCACAAATGCATCCGACGTCGAGCAAAGAGAAAGGATAAATCCGAGCCCCATCATTAGTAAATTCGCGCTTCCTTGACCTTGTCCCAGCGCAACTAAGCTGTCTTTGGATATGAACGTTTGAAGCAATCCAACTAATAGCGCACCGAAAATTAAAAACTTGCCCATTTCAAAAAATTCGCTTATCGAATGACTCATCACTTCGACCAGTTTATTCGACCTAGGGCGATGCTCCGAGGCGTGTTCGTGTTCGTGATCGTGATGGTGATCGTGATGATGTGAATGCTTATGCTGCAAAGGCTGCTGAGCAGCTTCTCTTACCCTTAATTGATCCGTCTTTACAAACCGATACACGATGAGACCTAGGATAAGAGCTATCAAAAAGGCTAATCCCATACGCGAATAAACAATTTCCGGCTTGTTGCGAAAAGCTGTGAACGTTGACCAGAATACAATTGGATTCAATATCGGTCCAACTACTATAAATGTCGTAGCCACATACAAAGGCATACCTTTTTGAATTAGTCTGCGAATAGCCGGAACCATCCCGCATTCGCATATCGGAAAAATAATGCCAAGTATACTAGCCGTAATAATTCCCAGTATTGGATTGCTCGGAATCATTCTTTTGATCGTCTGCTCCGAAACGAATACTTCCAGCAGCGCTGATATGACAACCCCGATCAGAATAAAAGGCATCGCTTCGATAATGATGCTGATAAACATCATTTTGAATAGCTGCAGTTTGGGATTGTTTACGATCATTCCGGGTGCTTGAGTAGAGAAAAAATATAAAACGATAATAAAAGCCAAAGAAGAAGCTGCAAGCAAATGGCTGTTCCATTTGAATGATCCTTTATGTGCTGCCGCATTTCGCATGGTAATCTCCTCTTGCTTCTATTTAGTTAAACCATATACGCTGCACGAGCCAGACTCCGCCTAGCACAAGTGCCACAGAAGAACTCACATACACTGCGCGCTTCGCATATTTCCAGCGGTGTAAAAGTGCAAGCAGTGGGAGAAGGACTGCTATCATGATCACTTGAACTGTTTCAATGCCGAGGTTAAAGCTAATCAAATTAACTGCAAGTTCGTTCCGTGGGATATCCATTTCTTTCAAAATGTCGGCAAAGCCCATACCATGCACCAAACCGAACAAAAAGGTAAGCACCCAGCGGTAATTGACGCGATCGCGAACCATATTGTCAATGGCAACAAAACAAATGCTAAGCGCTATGGCAGGCTCAACTAGTTCGGCAGGCACATCAATCCATCCAAGCACCGTCAATGTTAAAGTAATACTGTGGGCGATCGTAAACGCAGTGATCATCGTTGCATACTGTTTAAATGTTTGTCTGGCAATCAAAAGTGAGAATAGAAACAAAAGGTGATCATAGCCGGATAGAATATGTTGTATTCCTAGTTTAAAAAACGAGAACCAGCCTGAATGGGTATTCGATTGCTCCGTAACAGCATTTGGTTGTTCTGCTGCTTGCTCACTATCCGAATTTAGCTGCAGCGACTCTGCATCCTGATGCAAATCGGCGTATTCATCATCCGTCATCTGCATGGCCCATACCCGGCTTTTTCCTGATAGGGCTGATGTGCTCTTTTGTTTTCCATAATTAATCGTCAGGAGATCGACGTAGTTGGCTGTGGCCGTATTATTGATGTACAGTTGATCCGTTAAAGAAATGGGCTGAGAGGGGGGTACTGGTGGAAACGAGATCTTTATAACCACCTTGGTTTCATCCCCTTGCCGGGTAAGATTAATGCTTTCCACATGGGTCCAGTCTTCAGGCACATTGCCTATTTTCATCGTAATATTTTGCTGCAGCAACGATAGAAGCTGATCCTTCACCGCAGCAAATTCTTCCTCTTCTAGCATGCCATTCTCGTTTATATCACCGCCGACCAGTTCAATAACGGACAATTCGTCTAACGAATAGGCCATTTCTGTACTCGATTTGGTCAGATTGAGCGTCGTATAGCTGGCACTGTATGCATGAGCATCGACTTGCCGAACGAATGGAAAGAAAACAAATAACAGGGCTGACATTATACATATAGTAAACCGGAGTGCTCTAGGAAACTGAAACATGTTTTCCTCCCTGTAAAGATAACAGGGATGCCTTTCCTAAGAACGGCATCCTATTATCTATTCTGTGTTTCTATGTTGATTATTTATTTAATAGATTGTAAATAACTTGAGCTGCTTCAGCACGGGTTGTGATCCCTTTCGGATCAAATTTGCCCGCCCCGCGTCCTTGAATCAATTGAAGCGCCGCTGCCGATTTGACAGATTCGACTGCCCACGAAGAAATTTGAGATGCATCCGCAAATTTCATGTCTGTATGAACGGATTGCTTACCGTTCACATATGCGTGCGCCCGCATCAGCATGGTGACCATTTCTTCGCGTGTAATTCGTGCATTCGCATCAAACAGCACAGCGCTTTTACCTTGCGTAATTCCTGCTTTCACAGCAATGGCAATCGCTTCAGCATACCAATCGCTGGACTTCACATCGGCGAACGAAACATCAGCTTTTTCCGTAAGCTTCAGCGCTCTGACTAACAATGTAGTGAACTCAGCACGTGTTACGTTACGATTTGGTTCGTACGTCGTATCGCTTGTGCCGCTCACAATTTGTTTTGCAGCCAGTTCTTTAATCACATTTGCTGCCCAATGACTGGCCGGAACATCGATAAATGTCTTCGACACTTCAATCACGGCATACTTACTGAAGTGGCTGATCTCAGCAATCATATAACCGTCTACATATTTTCCTCCGACATATTCGAGCGTGCCATTATCAGAAATATAGTAGATGCCTGTCCATTTCGAATTCATCGCGGAATCCACTTTCAACTGAATGGTGATCGGTTTGTCGAACTTCGACAGTGCTACAGATTTGCCATTTGCAGTTGTCATGGAAAGATGCAAGTCGTATACATCCCCTCCAAGCTTAAGATCGGCATGAACGGCCTGACTGCTTTTGGCAATGATATTTCTCGCATCCGTATCACTCAACGGACTTAACTTGAGTGAAATAGTGCTCTCTTTCTGTTCCTCCGCAGAAAGCTTGCCGGAGAGCTGCCTAATCAAATCTGACGGAATGATCATTGTAATCTTATCCGATTTGATCAGTAGATCGTTTTGCTTGATCAAATCAGCCGTATTCCAAGGAAGTACCACTTCCAACGTATTGGCCGGAACCACGACAGTTGTTTTACCGCCTTCGTTGTTAGAGAGCTTGTCAGGCGTTATTATGGCTGATTGACTTCCAGTATTCGTGTCGCTGTTATCACCGCTGCCAGTGTTGCCATTTCCGCCGTTTCCGTTGGAGGAATCATCTGCAGTCACTTTGACGGTACTTTCTGCTATGAAACTGCCTTCTAGCGTTGTTGCCGTAATGGTAGCCATCCCTGACGAGACAGCTGTGACCAAACCGTTCGCATCTACTATTGCGACAAGCGCGTTGCTAGATGTCCATGTTACCGTTTGGTTCGTTGCGTTGACAGGCTCTACAGTTGCATTAAGCCTGCTTGTTCCGCCTACTGTTAAATCCAGGCTAGCTTTATCCAGCGTCACGCCAGATACAGGAGTTATAGGATCAGTAGGATCAGTTCCTGTAACTTTTAACAATTCCTTGGTATCACGAACGCGAATTCGGTTGCCTAAAGAATATTTACCGCTGAGGCCTGTCGCAACAATGGTATCCCCGACTCCAATCTGAACGGGAGCCCCGGTTTTGTTACTGATGTAACCATCAATAAAGACTTTCACATCACCTGAACCATCGTTAATGACATAGGTACTTTCATTCGGAATGGAAGTAACCTTACCCTTAACTTGAACCAATTGGCCCTGGTAAGCCTCCGATACAGAATCAGCCGTGCTAACCGATTTAGGTTGAACTGCAGGTCCGGAGCTTATTTTCACAACACTATTGGCAAATCGATCAAAAATAAGTTCTTTATCATTCTCGAATGAACCGATCCGGCCGTACACACGAACTGTATCACCAAGCTGAAGCGATCCATCTGGCACTTCGCCGAATGCTACGATACCGCCAGTTTCGTCTTGAACATAAACCGAATCATAGAATGCGGTTGTTGTCACCTTGCCTTGAACAACAACATTCGTTTCCTCTGGAAGCAAACGTACATCGCCGATCGATGTGACCTTCGATTCGAGATGAGACAGCCAATTTATTACGTTTAACCCGAACGGAACGTTGTTCGTTGGTCCGTCGTTTTGTGTCATTTGCTTATCGTTAAAAACATTCATTCCGGCGACGAATATACGCCCGCTTCCAAGCTGCTCCGAAGCTACTAACGGAATAACTGCTCCGCCGGTAACGTCGGTTAAAGCAGGACCGCTTTTTCCGTTAGCTGTTTGTACATTGTACTTCACCGTATCAGCCTTCACTTGTGGCGAGTCCTGGAACGTGGATTCGTTGCCGCTAGCTAGAATGGTAACCGTACCGCTATTAGTCAGCGGAATTTTGTTCCCGGCACCGTCGTTCCCCGCAAGACTTGATCCGCTGTAGAAATCCAATAAAGACACGAAATCTGTTAATCCATTACTCACTGGAGCTAAATGAAGCCTTACTGAGAAATTCGAAGTTAACGGTGTTGACCAGAAATTACCGCTTGCCGTTTCATCGAACACTCCGTCGTTATTAACCAAAATACTTGAACCGATACCCGTTAACAGGCTATTCAAGTTTTGCTGCGTTCCTCCAAAATTACTCTTTTCGGTCAATAATAATGATCCGCCGCGGTTGACAAATTTCTTCAATACGGCAATCTCCCCTGCACTATAAGCACTGCTAGGATGAGTCACCATCAATACGCCAACATCGCTTAAGAGTTGATCCGTTAGGGCGTCTTTATTCTCGGAAACTGTATACCCTTGCTGTTTCAAATTGAGCGTTAAGTTTGTAAGGTTGTTCGCATACGTCCCCGTATCGCTCGTTGTATTCTCGTTATTATGCGTAGCATCTATCATGACTTTGACGCCTAGCGGCGCTTTCACGATAATCGCTTGCTCGTATTTATTATCTCCTAGATCATTTCCGTCCCCTGCCGAAAGAACGACTATCAATTTATGATCCCCAGCAACTGGACTCGTCCAATTAACGCTGGCATACGCATTCTTATTCGATGCGAGTGATTCGATCACGGCATCTCCAATGAAATGCGCCGAATCTATGCTGTCGTAATAGAAAAGGGCTTTAAGGTTAGTCAGGTTGATTGTACCCAGATTCGAGATTCCTGCTTTAAGAGTGACCGGAATCCCGGAGATGGCAGCTCCTTCAGCGATGGTCAAATCGTTTACTTTGACTGACATCGGATCAGCTGGCGACCAGATTGGCGCTGAGTATATTTTGTCGCCATCCTTTTGGGTAACGCGAATAACAAACCATTGCTGTCCGCCCACGACATTGACGGATGGCTTCCAATTAAAAGATGTAGAGTCCGAAGCCGGAGTATAGCTATCAATAACTCTGCCGCCGTTGGTAATAAGCTCTACCTTAGCTATATTATCGTTCGATGGTTTATCCAAATATTTATATTTCGGGTCGGAGGAACTTTCAGATACAGGGTCGCTGCCTGTTACATTAAAACCCAGCGCCTTGGAATCTACCGTAGCCCCCATATAATATCCATTAGCCAGCACATCCAGCTGGAAATTCGGATCCTCACTGAAATAAACGTGCATTTTCTTCATGGCATCAAGCAAAGACTCTTGGGATAGGTCGTTAGCGACGATGACCGTACGCTTCTTCGTCTGTCCCCATGTCGCATCGTGGTTGTCTTCGCCGTATGTCGGCGCTATATGCCAGCCCAAATCGAGGGCGCTGAAGAACTTATTTTCTACATTGACATAGGAATAATTTCCAGACCCGTTTCCTACCTCAAGCATCGTGAAGAGCTTGTCGACATTTTTATCGTAAGGAATAAAATTGTCGAACGCATTCGAAGACATCGCAGGGTGATTGAACTGCGCCACAATATTATCGTAGGTCAGTGTCCATGCATAGTAATTTTGCAGGTTCTGATATTTCCCACCATCTTGTACGCGGTCAATAAAGTCGGTTGTTCCGAACACATTGGAGTGTCCCCACGTCGTCGAAGTCATTTCAAACGCCGGGAATACGACAAATTCCCCGTCCTTCGTATACCCCTTTGCCAAATCCTTAGTCAGCTTCCAATCCGATCCTCCGGTGCGCTGCGGCATTCCATTGTGATCGACAGTGTCTTTGCCTACTAGGCTGGCATCAATATCATGCGAGTGATCAGAAAAAGCAAAATAGTCGTAGCCATAGGCTTGAGCCGCTAGCAAAGCTTGCTCAGGATTGCCTTTAGCATCATGTGATATTTGCGTATGATTATGCGTCGTTCCTCTATAATGATTACCGCCTGTAAACCTCGGAGCAATCTGGAAGGTCCAAGAATGTGTTGAAGAATTGCCCAGCTTATCTTTGGCCGCTACAGTAACGGTATGCGTACCGATTGTTAAATCGTCATTCGAACTCAAGGACAGCTTAATTTGGAGTTCTGACATAACCGCTTTCGACGTGAAATCATGGCCATCGATGGCAATGCTGAGCGATGACACGTCCACACCGTTAGGGTCATCCAAATCGACGGAAATGACCGGATGGAAAGATTCAACGACGTCCATCATATCAGGAAGCTGATTCAAAAACGCCGGTCCATCTGTATCTGTTACCATATCCACGCTATTCGGTGTATTCGCGTCTCCTGAAGATTGTGACGGCTGGCCTGCGCTTTGAGCCACGATATAATATAAAATCTTCGTTGCCTTCACATTTTCTTTGGGTATTTTGACGTTGTAGTTGACACTGTCAGCTGCCGCCATTGAGATTGAAGCAAAAGAAGCGTCACCCTCATTCTTATAATAAAGAGTGACGGAATCCGCATATTTGACTATGGCTTTGACCGGAATATCTAAACCGGTATAAGCCTTTGTCAAAGGAGCGTGATTTAAATATAAATCCCCTTTGATATCAGAAGCCTTTCTCGGCTTTATATAATACCCGCTCGTATACGGTGACACTAATTGGAATTGACCCAATATCCCCGTAAAGGAATACGTATCGCCTAAGGAAATTACACTGTTCACATCGATACCGGAAGCTGACAATATTTTCACGATAGCTATATTGCCCAACTCATCGGTAATCGTCACATTGTAGTCAGGACCCGCAGAAGGAATATTGGTCACCTTACCTCTTACCGAAACAAGTTTTCCCTCCAACGCTTCAGCTGCTGTAAAATTGCTCAATTTATCTAATGTAATTGAAGCTGCAGCAGGCGCAGTGTCTGGCACGGAATCGGTTATTGTCGCAGCTACAAATTGAGTCATCCCCGCCGTGTAAACCACCTTGCCGGAAATAGTCACTTTATTTCCAACTGCTATCGCCGCAGATGGAGAAGTGCCGCCAATAACTTCAATTCCTCCCGTACTGTCCTGCATATAGAAGCTTGTCTGCCCGTTTCCAATCGATCCGTTGTCGGATGTGACGACACCTTGAATCGTAGCTGAATAGCTTAAATTCATTGGAATTCCATTCATGTCATTGACATGCAAATCGCCAATGTTCATAATCTGTGGCTTGCTGTACGAAGCCGAATCGATTCGGGCATAGCCGCTCTTTTGTTGCGAAGCGTCAGTATGCGTCACATAAACCGATTGATTATGGTTGGCATCGCTGAACGAAAACGAGAACGTTCCATCGGCAGCAGCAGGCGTTTGCCCCGCCAATGTGATAACTCCACTGTTAACCACATACATATGGACAGTAGAAGATGCCGGAACAGAGCCTGCCGCACCTGTAACGGTCGCGTTGCCTCCTGTTTCCGAGAATGTAATCTTCGCTGCATTAGGAGCTTCCATATAGGTTGAATTTCTAATGACGATTTCAGCAGGATTGCTGTTATTGCTTGGTCTGTTCAACACAAAATCGCTAGCGTTATTTGGGGTAAACCAACCGTTCCCCAAACCGAAAGCAGCTCTCGGATCAGAGCCTTCATTTGTTTTGCGAACAATAGTGCCAGCACCGATATACGACGAGTCAAAAAACGGCTTGCCCCAAACCGTTGTCGTATCTATCTTATGATGCTGAATTTGATTGGCTACTGGGTAACCGCCATCACTGCCATTGCCATATGCAAGCAAATCGACAATATTGGAATCCGCCGCTCCAGTGATGTTTCCACTTTTTTGAGAAAGAGCGAGTACTCCTCCTATCGATGCACTAGGAGAAATGGAAGCCGTTTGATCTCCAGCAATGGGAAGATCAAGTCCAGTCGTACCTGGCTTGCCCGTTACTAAATAATAGCTGTGCGCTTTAATGGTCCCCGATAACAAAACAGAGTTGCTCGCACTCGGGGTAGTACCCGTTGAAGCAATGTATTGTAAAGACCAGTTATTATTGAAGTTAATATCTTGATTAGAGCGGTTATATAATTCTATAAATTTGGTTTTATAAAACGCCCCTGAATTGCCCCCATTGGGATAGAACTGGCTAATGACTACATCTCCAGGGTTAAAATATGCCGAATACGTAAGAGCAACTTTATTACTTACGCCTTTCTCATCTTCTTGAGCAGCAATGGTAAATTCCGTTTTGGAAGATGGATTGCTGAACAGAAGATTAAAAGAACCGTCCGCAGCAGCAACTGTTGTTCCCGCTACTGTTTGATCAAGGAAATACAAAGTAACGAGCGAACCTCCTGCCACAGAGCTTGCCGCACCTGTAACATTTGTTAAGCTAGGAAAAGTAATTTTGGATACAACCGGATCGACGGTTTTGGAAAGAGTTACGTTCACCACTGCAGATGAAGTGAATCCTCCATCCAAAGTCGTTGCCGTAATCTTTGCTGTTCCTGCACCCTTCGCTGTAATTTTACCGTTCGCATCCACCAACGCAACATTCTCGTTGTCCGAATTCCAAGTAACGGATGGATTCGTTGCTGTTACAGGCTGTACGATTGCAGTCAACTGATCGGTGCCACCTGCCGTTAGATCCAGACTGCTCTTGTTTAGCGTTACGCCAGTTACACTAATCGGTCCTGAACTTACATTAACTGTTGCAGTCGCTTGGAATGATCCATCCACCGTTACAGCGGTAATCGTCGCCGTACCTTCATTTATCGCCGACACCGTGCCGTTAACGACTGTCGCAACCGATGAGTCGCTCGAAGTCCATGTGACGGATGAGTTCGTTGCGTTTGCTGGCAGTACTTGTGCAACTAGCGCAGCCGTTCCACCTACAGATACGTGGAGTGCAGTCTTATCCAGCGTTACACCTGTTACACTAACAGGACCAGATGGCAAAGGCGTGCCTGTAACAGAAATGTTAGCTATTCTGTTTGTGCCCGAACCAGTACCGGCTGCAGGTATCACAGCGTCACCAACCGTTTTGGAATCAGCATCAACAACCCATCTAATAAAGACCGATGACTGATCATTGACCGCAGCAGGCAAACTAATGTTGCTCAACGTACCCGTAACATAATCAACAGGAGTAGCACTCGTTGATCCAACATTATATGAATCTATTTGGCTCCAAACGCTATTATCCAAGCTGTATTGAACATTAAAGCTTTTGGGTCCCGTTGGAGAGCCAGCTTGCATAGATGATAGTTTAATATCGGAGTACCCTTTTGTAGAAAAGTTTACGACCCAATAAGACGTTCCAGGTAACCAATTGTTAGCGCTGATAGCAGGATTGGTTAAACCTGTACCAGAATACGAATACCCGGCTTTAGCCAAACCAACTGCAGATATGGCTGTTGCTGCTTTACCCTTATTGGCATCATTACCGTCGTTAGCATATAGGTTTGTAGCACTGAAATTATCCCATTTAGCCAATAAACTCGACGTATCCGCATAAGTCACCCGTGGAACGGGTAAAAGCACTGACAGAATCATGACGACCGCCATTGCTAAGCTAATCCACTTCTTATTTTTTCTCGTAAAACTAAGCATATAAGCACTGCTCCTATCGATATATTCGTTTTTCTAGTTTTATTCACACCAAAGACTGACTAATTGCTTCTGAACGGTCTTCCCCCTTCATTTGCAACAAGATGCTGCCTCTCCCTTCTACTCTAATCGGTCATACTGAATCCACGCACTTTCTACCCGATAGTGCCTGCACAGAAGGTCGGCTTATTTAACAAATTAGCGTATTCAAGGGATAAATCTGCTTGTGCTGCCGGGTATGATGCTGGAAAAAGTACCAACGTGTAAATGTAATGTGCCTGTTCTTTTCTCTAGTCAGTCCTTTTCTTCACACACTGAAGGCTTACTGTTTGCAAGAGGAAATGTGGTGCTGTTGGCAGGGGGGAAGGTAACAAGAACGTAGGCTTCGCGTTCCTTCCTAATTATAAGGACAAGTATTTTGGCATTATTAGCTTAATATTAAGTTTTTACAAACGTCACTTTACGAATTTACATTTAATCTCTCGGGCTTCAATGATTCTAACAAGGGTAGGAATCGCATCCTCGCTTGCGTTCACCTTCAACTCATCGATTGGAGCAACTGCGGGGAAACGCTGTCCCTTCCTCCATTTGGGTTACGGACATAGAAGCCTCTATTTGCTGAATTCGTCGCCAATTATGATAGTTACGGACATCAGTTCCGCTATTTGCAATAAAAGCAGAGATTATCAGTTGTTTTGTCTCATATAACGGCTCTCATGTCCGTGAAACGATCAAAACCCCTTTGAATTCTGATATAACGGATCTGATGTCCGTTAACTCCGTGCAAAACGCTAGAGCTACTGAAAAGAGGATTGAATAACCCGAGTTGCTGATTCATATATGTTTTTAGAGATTACCGACAACACGTCAACATAATCCGTTTTAGCATGGCTAAACCTTCCTTTTCGAGGATAAGACAAATAGATTGAATTGTAAGCTAATAAAGATTACGATATACCCATATTCAAACATATAAAAAGAGGGGTGCGAATGAACGTATTTTTAAAGAAATGGATACATGTATTAGGCATTCTATCCATACCTATTCAAGGATTGATCTACGTTTGGATCGGCAAAAGCATTGGACCCGATGTATTTCACAACTATTATTGGCTTGATACTCAAATTCCGTTTATTCGTTGGTTTATATTTCCTTATATAAGCTGGATGCCGCTCCTTTATATTAGTTTTCTATATCTAGCGATCGTCAATCGCCGCGTTTATTTCCGAACACTCATTATGTATAATTCGGCCGTCATGGCATGCAATCTTTGCTTTTGGTTCTTTGCTACTTATGTACCGAGGCCAATCGTCGAGAGCACGGATATAGCCGGTTATCTTGTCAATTTCATCTATCAATCCGATGCTCCCTACAATTGCTTTCCAAGCATTCATTGCTTGACGAGCTATTTATTATTGATGATCTTAAAGCGCGACGTTGTACTTCCCTCGTATTTGCGCATCTTCTTCAAAATTTTGCTGTGGCTTATCATCGCATCTACCGTATTCATCAAGCAGCATTCCATTTTGGACGTATTTGGCGGCATTCTAATTGCTGAAATCGCCTATCGAGCAGTACACTACGTCTCAGCCCAGTATATAAAACGAGAAAAACAGGTCACGGAAAGCATATAGCTGCTAATCTGCTGCAGCTAGGCCATGACTGACTGCATCCATGCAAGACAAGAAAAGAGACCCTAGAGGTCTCTTTTTTCTCGCATGCATGGCAGTCACATCCCGAATTTCGATATGTGTTTTTCAGACATGATATAATCACGATATACAATCCAACACTTACTCGTTCGGGAGACAAATGAATTATGATAACGAATTGGCATGAGCGGTTTGCGCTCAGTACCGCGTCCCTAGACAACCGCACTCGAAACGTCGAATATGTAGAGCTTGCGCTTGCGACTATCAATCCATTGCAGCCGTCTCTTGCTCCTGCGATGAAGCCGCTATTTAAGCTTCATGCATATTTGTTCATACTGGAGAGGCTGACGAAGCATGCCTTCCAGCACGGAACCTTTATTGGATACCACACCGATGCCGCTATTACCGAAGTACAAGAGGAAATGACAATCTTATTCGAGAATGGGTCGGCTATGACCGAGGCTGCTGACCCCGAGCTATGGCAGTACCTATTCGAAACACTCTCTTACCTTCGCCAACAAATGCTGACTCATTCAGGAGCTCAGTTCTATTTCACCATGCCGTATATCTTGCTATGGAAAAATGTGATTCGCCCTTACCGCCATGATTCCAGCCTATATATAGAAGAACTGGAGCATCTGCATGCCGCACAAGAGGCGTTAGGCGATTCGCTATCACGCTACAATTGGCTCCTTGCTGAGAGCAAGATGAACTTCTACCTGTCACGGGATCAACAAGCTTTGGAATATGTTACGGAATTGAGCAAAAATAAAAGCTTCAAGCCGGTTCATCTGCTTCAATTCTTCTATGATCTGTCCGATGCAGAAGAATGGCAGCGGCTGCTCGATTGGCTCACTCAGACTGCTTCGCTGCTGGAGAGGCAGCGCTCGGAAACGTTAGGCATGTATTTCCGCTGCTGGAATGAAGCTGCGCAGCACCTCCCATCCGCAGAGCAGCATATGTGGGATCTGCTCATCAGCATGCTGCCTTACTCAAGATCCATTTACGAGGACATGCTTCTCCAAAATGGGCATTGGAAGCAGTGGATCGATTACCAGCTCAGCACCGGACGAGAGCCGCTCGATTATCGTGTCACCGTCTTGGCTCCTATTGAGAAAAATGCGCCGGAGGCTCTGCTTCCCTTCTATCATCAGTCAGTCGAGAAGTATGTGCTGCTCAAAAACCGTTCCGGTTATAAAACAGCTGCCAAGCTGCTTAAGCGATTGGCCAAGCTATATAAGAAATTAAAAAATGACGAGCAATGGGACGTTTTCATTACCGCCTTCGCCTCACGCCACAGCCGGCTGCGCGCACTTCAGGAAGAGCTAAGGAAAGGAAAATTAATACCATGAGCAAGTTTACTAAATCGATTAAAGTCCATGTTAACCTGACTAATTACGGCGATGCTCTTCTATATGGATTTAACAGCGCAGGCGAGGAATGCTCTGGTCTTAGCTTAAAGCACAGCTTGTTCGCTTGGCATGCGCCTTCCATTTACGGAACTGAGCTGGAGGTTCAGCAGGCTCAGGAGATGGAAGTTATTCTGCTTCCAGCCGAAGAGGTCATTCCCTACTTTGCGGAAAGGAAGTGGCTGGAGCATATTGAATGGTCTTGGGGGGAAGAGGCGAAGCTGCTGCTTCAGCTTGCTCCTTTCCTAGCGGAAGACATAGAGGCCAAAAAATATTTGCCAAGCTTCGCAGCTTTTCAATCCAACAATGGCAAGCTGCAATGGATATGGGACGAGGCAGCGCATCGTGAGAATTGGCAAGCGATGCAGGTCGATTCCGAAACAAATCCAAGCTTTCAAGCTGGACTGCAGGCTGCATTCTCCGCTGCCGTATTTCAACGCCATTACGGAACAGAAACAGGCGCCGCGGATTTAAGAAGGGAATACCCGCTGCTGTTCGCCAAAGACCACGCGTCTATCGCCGGCCTGAATGAGCAGGAATGGCTTATTGCAATCGGCTGGAAAGCAGATCTAGCTGCTTTCCGGCCTGCTCTGCAATTGCTGGAGCCCGAGGATACCGAGAACTCTTGGCAGCTTAAGCTTATTTTGCAGGATAAGCTTGATCAGGCAGCCGTTGTATCGGTGCGTCTCTCCGAAGAAGGCGAAGCCTTCGGTTCTTGGCCTTCGGACTGGTCATTTGCTGTACGCGATCGCTCCGCAGGCTGGCTTGACCGCTTGAAGCATCTACTGCCTAAGGAACGGCTGTCCGGCAGCCGCGAGGATGTCCTGAATGCCCCAATGGCCAATGAGGCGGCTTGGCAATTCTTAACCGAATACAGCCATCGATTGCTAGAAGCCGGCTGGCAATTGCTTCTCCCAGCCTGGTGGGAGGCAGCCAGCCGGAAGAAGCCTCGTCTTCGGGCCAAGGTAAGCTCAGGGAACGGAGGCAAAGGCGAATCCTTATTTGGGCTTGATTCGCTCATTGACTTTGATTGGCGCATCTCCATAGGCGAGACCGACCTGACTGAGGAGGAGTTTAACGAGCTGGCAGCCCGCAATGAACGGCTGGTCCGCTTTCGGGGGAAATGGATCACGCTTGACCCTGCCTTGCTGAAACAAATTCGCAATGTAATGCAGAGTGTAGACAGCTCGCAAGGATTATCCTTTCAGGATGTGCTTCAGCTGCATTTGCTTGGCGGCAATGACAGCTCCGAGAGCGAAGCGTCTGAACAAGCTCTTGAACAGGAGACGCGCATCCAGCTTGAGGTTGAGCTGAATGCGCATCTCAATCAGCTCATAAGCCAGCTTGGCCAGCAGAATGAGTGGCCCGCAATTGCAATTCCAGCGGGGCTGCGAGCCGAGCTGCGCGATTATCAGCAAAGAGGGTATGCTTGGCTTGTATTTCTAAGACAATTCGGGCTAGGCGCTTGTCTCGCGGATGATATGGGGCTTGGAAAAACCGTACAGCTCATTTCCTATCTGCTCCATCTGAAGGAAACGACGACAAAGGAGAGAGATGGCGCTCCTGCGCTCATCATTTGTCCAACCTCAGTTCTCGGCAACTGGCAGAAGGAAATAGGCCGCTTTGCTCCGTCGCTGAAGGTCATGCTTCACTATGGCAGCAAGCGGCCCCAGGAGAAGGAATTTCGTCGTGAAGTGATGGAGGCCGATGTCATTCTCACTTCCTATGCAACCTCAACACTGGATCAAGATCTGCTCAAACAGTTTACCTGGGCAACTATTTGCCTGGACGAAGCGCAAAACATCAAAAATGCCGGAACTAAACAATCTACAGCTGTTCGCAGCTTCTCAGCAAGGCATCGCATTGCACTTACAGGGACGCCAATCGAGAATCGGCTATCTGAGCTTTGGTCGATTTATGATTTCATAAATCCGGGTTTTCTAGGCAGCTCGCATGGCTTCCAGAAGCGATTTAGTCAAGCGATTGAGAAGGAGCATGATGCCAAGCGAACGGCAGATTTGCAGAAGCTCGTTAAACCGTTTATGCTGCGGCGGAAGAAAAAGGATCCCTCCATCCAGCTCGACCTGCCGGAGAAGAATGAGATGAAAACGTATTTACATCTCACTGCGGAACAAGGCGTTCTTTACAATCAAACCGTTAATCAGCTTATGGACCGTATGCAAAAGCTGGAGGGCATCGAGCGCAAAGGCGCCATTCTGTCCGCCATTACGCAGCTCAAGCAGATTTGTGACCATCCGATGCTGCTGACGAAGGAGCCTATTCCCGATATATCCGCTGCCGCGGATGGTGGCGCAGAGGCTGAATTATTAATCGAACGCTCCTCTAAACTGGAGCGGCTCCTTGCCATGGTCAAGGAGCTGCGGGATGAGGGGGAACGCTGTCTAATATTCACCCAATATATCGGCATGGGACAGCTGCTGCAGCAGGTGCTTCAGCAGGAGCTGCAGGAGCCTATTCTCTACTTAAACGGAAGCACAACCAAATTAGCTCGCGACCGCATGATCGAGCAGTTCCAAGGAAGCACGCTGCCGCCGGAAGAACAGCCTAACGTGTTCATACTATCAATTAAGGCGGGCGGTGTCGGTCTTAACCTAACGGCTGCCAACCATGTATTCCATTTCGATCGGTGGTGGAATCCGGCTGTTGAGAATCAAGCAACGGACCGGGCCTACCGTATGGGTCAAACCCGGGACGTGCAGGTGCATAAATTCATTGCGCTGGGCACACTGGAGGAGCGCATCGATGAGATGCTGGATAATAAGTATCAGCTAAGCGAGAATGTCATCTCCAGCTCCGAAGGCTGGATTACCGAATTGTCTACAGAAGCGCTGAAGGAGCTCTTTACTCTAAGGCAGGATTGGAGTGGATCTTAACGATCCGCTTCTATTTTCTGTAGTAGTCCTATTTTCAAATAATACCTTCCGTTTGCGCTTTTTCCGTCGCCTGGCTTCTGCTTGTCACCTCTAGCTTTGAATAAATAACGGATAAATAATTGCGTACCGTCCCCTCTGCCAAAAACAACTTCTCTGCAATTTCCTTATACTTCATTTTCTCTGATAAGCACTGAAGCACTTCCAATTCTCTATCCGTCAAGCCATATTCATTCGTTTTATCCTGCTGCCGCATAATGGTCTGTACCAGCTGTTTGGCCAGCTGTTGCGTAATGATCATTTCCCCGCGGTACAGGAGTCTGATTTTGGACAAAAGCTCTCTTGAAGGAATCGCTTTTTCGATATACCCCTCTGCACCTAGATGTATGGCCTCCATAGCCAGTTGTCGATCATGATCCGAAGAGGTCATTACCATTAATTTAATAGTCGGCGATATCTGCTTAATACGGCTGATGAGCGAAATATAATCCAGCTCCCCATGATTGGTTGCCAGCAATATAATATCAGGCTGCATACGCTCGCACAGTTCCGGCAATAATACTCCTCCCGAAGGATCTGCTATCGCTTCCATATCCTCCTGCATGGAGAGAAGGGCCATTAACGCCTCTCGAACGATCGGCTCAGAATCCGTTACAACGACTTTAATAGGCTTATGCACGCTATTATCGGCAATCGGCAGCGTATACGTAACCGTTATTCCTTGATTGAGAAAAGATAATATTTGCAGATTACCACCAGCTTGCTCCAGCTGCGCCCCTAACTTATCAAGCCCGCCCAAGAGCCTTTCCTCTTCGCTGCCTTGACCGTCATCCTCCACGATAAGCTCCACATGCTTAGGTGAATATTAGACCGTAACACGGATATGAGCGGCATGCCCTTCCCTTCTGGGGAGAGATATGGATTCATGGAGACAACGGACCAAAAGAAGCGTCAGCTCTTTGGCAATGCTCTGCTCTTCCCCCTTTACTCGAAGCAGCACTTCGATCCCCGTGCTTTCAAACTCATCTATGGCAAGGCTAATCATCGCATTTAATGAAAGCTTCATTTCCAGCGGCTTCAGCTCTTCGACTGCTCGCTTAACCTCTTCCAAGCCCGTCTTCGTAATGTCCATAACATGACTAATCATTCTTTTTTCCCGTTCTGTCGAGAGCTCGCTCCTTAATGACTCCAGGCTCAGTGCAAGCGTCGTATATGTATGGCTAATAGAGCCCTGCAGCTCATCCGATATCCGGTTTCTTTCTTTAAGCACGGAATGCTGCTCCACTTGCTTCGCATATTGTTCCAGCAATCGATATTGCTCTTCAATAATGTTGTTTTTATGTTCAATTTCGCTTTTGGCCGATAGAAGGAAGTGAAAAATATATCCGAGCGCGGAATAAATGATGCAGGATATCGCAATTGAGAAATAAGATACAGGCGCCTCAGGCAAAAGAATGACGGGCCCGGCTAGCGCGATAACGATCAGGCAAGCGCCTGATGCTTTGTACATTTTACGTTCATTATAAAAACCAACCATTATCGTATACAAAACTAAATTGCCTGCTATTAGATGATCAACAGAGCAAAAGTAAGGAACAAGGATCGCCAGCATGACTAGCTCAGCTATGAGGTACGCCTTTTTCCCCATTTGCAGGAGCCCTAAGGGAACAGCATAAGATGCTGTAATGAATACAACCAACAACCAAATAGGAAAAGTGATGTTCTCCGAAGCCCTCACCGTGAAATATATGACCGAAATAAAACCGATTGTTCGGATGAAATAAAGTATCCAATCATTCCATTTAAGTCTCCAAGCCAATAGAAACACCCCTGTTTTATCATCCTTTTTTTACCTAATTTATTCTACTCGCTTGTTCTTATTTTGTCATGCAAAGTTATGACATCCGTGTCACTGTCCGTATGACACGCCTTTTGCTTAATATGTGAGTAATAAATCTAACAAATCAGCGAAGGAGCTTCCCCCATGATTCAAAAAAACAATATGCTTTCCAAGGCCGCTTTATATGTAATAATGATCGTTTTATTAGAAGCGACTCTTCTCGTTCTACCCATCTCTCTAAATACGGCTTATTTCATGTTTGTACCGTTTCTCGCTGCTATTCTGACGATGCTTCTGACCAAGGAAGCGCTGCAGGCATCGGCATGGAAATCACTCAGCTTTCATTCCTTCGATGGCCGATCATTTATCGTTGGTCTCCTTACCCCCATGCTGCTCATCGGCTGCAGTTATGTCATTGTATGGTGTGCTGGATGGGGCAGCTTCGGGACTGCTCCGGAATACTCCGGCAGAGCAGTGGAATTGGTTATTCAGTTTATAGTTATGTTAATTGGAGGAGCGGTCACCGTAGTTTTGGGCGAGGAATTTGGCTGGCGCGGATATTTGCTGCCTAGACTAACGAAACTGGGCATGCGCAAGGCGCTCATCTGGAGCAGTATCATTTGGGGATTGTTCCACTTGCCTATTATGTTCTTCACGGACTTATATCATAGTGATGTGAATTTGTACGTCTATATTCCATTGTTCATGGCGAATATCGTCTTAGCTGGAATATTCATTGGTTATCTACGCTTGAAGAGCCGCAGCATTTGGCCTGCGCTTATCGCCCATAGTGCACATAATTTAGCATGGCAGTACGGAGACCTATTTACCCAAAATCAGACGCCTATTGTCAAGTATATGACGGGAGACGCAGGTATTCTGCTCATTCTAGGCTACGCTCTTGCTCTCTTCATAATAGTTAGGAAGGATGCAGGAATGGCCTCAAAAAAAGAAACAGGCTCTCTCCCAGCAGGGGGAGAAAGCCCAAATCTCAGTTCTTAATGAAAGCAGTGATTCGCTCCATAATTTGAGCAAGCTCAGCGCGTGTTACCGATCCACGCGGATCTAGTTTATTAGCCGCTTTTCCTCGGAAAATGCCCAGCTCAGATGTAAGATCGACGGCATCTACCGCCCAGCCTGCAATCTGATCGCGGTCCGCATAAGCGGCTTTGCGTTCAGCAGTTGCAGGCATGGTCATGAGCAGCTCATACGCTCGCTTCAGAATGACAGCCAGCTCTTGGCGCGTAATAGCTGAATCCGGATGAAATGATTTTCCTCCGGTACCCTTCACTAATCCCGCTTCAAAGGCAGCTGCAATGTAAGAAGAAGCTTCCGATTTGCTGTCTACATCGTCGAACGGCTTGCTGGATGACGGTTTGAGTCCTAGACGCTTAGCAAGAGCAACCGTCACTTCGCTCCGGCTTGCTTCAGCGCTTGGTTTGAACAGCGTAGAAGTGATTCCTTGTAATTCATGCTTAGACGTCATCTGCTGGATAGCCTCATATGCCCAGTGAGTTGACGGCACATCGCTGAAGGAGATGCTGTATTCAGCCAGCGCATACTTGCTGAGATGTGGCAGATCCGCTTTGACTTCATTACCTGACTTGGTTCCGCCCATGTATTCAGGACGGCCCTTGTCATTCAAATAATATACGCCAAGCTTGGATGCATCCCCTTGCGCCGGAACAGGGAAGCTTACTGTAAAAGGCTGAGCCAATTGCGAAATCGATTGCTTGCCCTCTTGCGATTCCCATATCAATTGAATGTCGTATATCTTCCCGCGAATTGCAAAGCTTTCATTGGATGGATATACAAGTGATCCTTGAAGCTCGCCTGCCTCTTTCTCAGACAATGCTTGGGCTTTGAATACGAGCTTGCCCTCTTTGCCCTGCCCGATTGAAAGCGCCGCTTGAATACTTGCATTCGGTATATGAATCGTCAATCCATTCACATTCAGCGTAATATCGCTGCTGCCTACAAGCTTCAGAACATCCTGCGACATTACCGAATCAGTCTGTCCGTCAGCAAGCATAATGCTTATGTTTCCATCCTTATCCTTCTTCAAATCATCAACCGTAATGATCTTTTGTACCGGTGGGCTAACGGACGGCGATCCCGTCGATGTTCCTGATGTTGGTAATCCGTATGTCTTCATATTTGACGGCAGCTCGTCACGCGTAATTACATAATCGCTGTTGTAGACCTTATTTAGATGAGCAGCAGTGTTGTTCTTGCCATCAGTAATATAATTACCAGTCCAAGTGCTGAACCAGCTCCAATCGGCGCGATAGGCTTGCAATAGATCCGGATCAGGAATCGGTCCGTTCTCCGGCAGCGCAACCAGCTTCCGGTCGTTAACGACGGACACAGATTGTTGATATTTGTTAATATTCGGACTGTAATCGCCTGCATTATTATAGATATCCTGACTTATAATATCAACCACATCATCGCCTGGATACCAGTCCGCGGAAGGGGAGTTCCAAACCCAAATGAGATTGTTCAGGTGATGATAATTAGTAAGACGGTCATACATGAGACGGTATAGCTGCTTCGCAGGGCCGGGGCCTTTGGCTCCCCACCAGAACCAGCCGCCCTCCGCTTCATGAAGCGGTCTCCACAGCACTGGAATTTCAGCGTCCTGCAGCCGCTTCAATTGAACGGCAATGGCGTCTATATCTCTCAAGATGAGACGATATCCTTCGGACTCCTTATCATTGAGCGCAGCCTTAACATCGAAGGTTGTATGCTCGGTATAGAAGCCTCTCCACCATTCATGGCCCGGCTCATTTCCGCCAATGCCGAGCGGCGCATTCCAGTGCCAGCAAAGGGAAATGAGACCGCCGTCCTTCGCCCATTCCATCATCTCTTCAACCGCCATCGAGCTCGAGCCATTCTCAACACGCGATGGTGAATATTCGATGAGATCATGTGACAATATGGCCGGGTATTTCCCCGTTTGTTCTTTAATCCATTTGGCCATGCTTAATTCCTGCTGACCGGAAAGAATCTTCTTGCCGTAATTATCAACAAGATAGTTGATTAGAGCCTGCGCCTCAGGTGTAGCATTCGGATTTACCAGCTTCTTTTCTACTTGGTGAGGTGCCGGTGCTGCAGCAGGCGCGAGAGTAATATAATCAATGTTATACCAGCCCCAGCCATTATTGAAACGGATAGTATTCTCACCGGCTTGCAGTAATACTTTCCCCCCAGAAATCTCATTAAAGGAAACTGTTTTCGGTAAAGTAATTTGACCGGATTCTTTCCCATTAAGTACTAAAACAGTGTCTTTTGGACCAAAAGGGCTATGATAACCGATTTTCAAATCATATAAGCCTACTGCCGGGACGGTATATTTCAGCGTAAGGAATCCATCACCGCCAAAAAATACATATCCTGTACCAGAATAACCTTCGATTACATCATTGGTGTCACTCGGAACACCAGATTTAATCGCTGCTCCGCCCCCCAATTCTCCAGACTCTGCTTCAATTTTTACAGATGGTCCGCCCGGCTGCTCAGGCTCTCTTGCTTGAAGCAGGATGTCATCCAAATAAATCGGTCCAGCGTAAGTTAGAGCGGAATTTTTCTGCAGTTGAATAACAAGCTGACTCTGTGTCAATCCGTACGGCAAAATAATATTTTTATGAATCTTTACATATTCTTGTCCATTCAAAATAACCGGATCTGATTTAAGATCGATAATATTGTGGTGGCTATTATCGAGATCTGTCCAAGCCTCTCTCAGGCTAGTTCCTACATCCAACGTTCCTTCGAATGCTACAGGTACATAAACATCATATACCAGCTTCTTATAATCGGATAAGTTTAGTCCATGGTCCAGTGTAATTGAAGCAGTCTGCCAGTCTTTACCTGTATAATTGGCATTAACCTTCAAAGCGTAAGAGTTGTTCTCCCTCTTCAAATCCTGGCTTACCTCAATAGGATTATTGGCAGCGAACTCTCCCCAGCCTTTAGCCCATCCGTTAGTAGTGCCATCCTCAAAATTAATGAGCTTGTCACCTACGGTCGATGACTGATCGGCATAAGATACATTCTCAAACGGTAATAACATCGAACATAACAAAGAAAAACAAATAAATGCAGAAACGATTTTTATCCTCTTAATCACTGTGTTCAACTCCTCCTTTAATTAGGTGAAATTTTAGGTAACAAATGTAAAACCAAACAATTATATCATAAATAATAGCGCTTACAATTACAAGTCCTAATCTAAAAAACGTAGATTTTATGTTTAGGACGTTTTGACTATTGCTTTTTAACTTAAATGCATAATAACAAACAAAATAACAATATACATTATTAAACCTTATTTTTAGACTTCATAACCTAACATAAAATTCCACTAATGATTTTATGCGCAACAAAACCCTTTCGCCTATGGATGAAGAAAAGCAAAAAGGCCCTAATAAGGGCCCAACTGAAAGCATACCAATTCGCATTTATCAACACACTAGTATAGGATTAGTTTCAATTTGTGAGACTAACAGGCGCTTATCAGGTTTTCATCGAAATGAACCAAGCCCCTTTACTGCACCCTCATTGTTTCGCATATTGCAGTATCGCCATCGCAGCCCGTTCTCTTCGATCCGCGTCATCACTTTGCATAGCAATTCTCAACACTTCGATAGCCTGACTGATGGTTTGTTCGTCCACAAGCGTCGGCTTCCCCGTCGGCAGCACCGGTTCTGCAGCTTTCGACATCCAACTCTCAAACGCATGGTTTTCAAAGGAACGTTCATATTTTGTAATATTCCCTCGACTTCGATCACTCAGAAAACCTTGCAGCTCCTCGTTCAATTCCTCAAGCAGAACACTCTTCATCCATGTGACGCCGCGTCGGTGACATGTCCCATCCTCAGCCGTGTCGGAATGCTCTATATAGAAATAGTCACCCATATCGCCGATATGTACCCATTCCTCATCAGCAACCAGCACATAATCTCCATCTTGCATCTCATGCAAGAAAGTGCTCGCTTCATCCAGCTGACCCGCCAGCTCCTGTCCCTCGCTGTCGTAAACGTGCGCTAATCTCTTCTTCAATTCATCCTTGCTCACATTGTCCAAATCCCCAATGCCGGGCCAGCCCATGCATACGAAATTATCCTTCAGAAACTCCTTCATAAGATGACTTCCATGAGGGCTCGGTTTCAACTGAAATATATTCATTGGTCACTCCTCCAGCTACTTTGCTTTGCGTCATTTATTCATTCCCACCATTCTTGCTTCTCCAAACAGAAAATAGCCCATAAGAGGTTTACTTTTCTCAAAGTGTCCTACTTATGGGCCACGTTTTCAAGCATTCCTGCAGCAAGCTGGCTTTATTTCATTATATATGACTAGCTGCCGTTATTTCTCTAATAAGCTTAACATTTTGATCAGCATAGCTACAATTTCTGCTCTTGTGAGAATGGCATGGACATCTAGGCTGCTATCCTCGCCTGCTTCGATAAGCCCCGCATCCAGCGCTGCTGCAATATCCCCTCTAGCCCACTTTTGAACATCTTCAGCATCTGCAAACACTAGTGCTGCATTTGGATTAGTGGGAAGCTTAAGGCCACGAACGATCATCACAATGCCTTCCAGTCTAGTAATCTGTCCCTTCGGACGGAAGGTATTATCTTCATAACCATTCACCACCGCTTGCTTCACCAGCCTATCAATGTAAGGCCTCGCCCAAGCAGGAATGCCTTCCGCATCAGCGAAGGCTGTACCGCCATCTTCGCCCTCTAATTTCAATGCTCTGCTTAACATCGCGGCAAACTCTGCCCGTGTCACTTTCATATCCGGGCGAAATGTGCCATCCTCATAGCCTTGTATAAATCCGAGGCTTACCGCTTGTTCAATAAGCGGTTTGGCCCAGTGTTTGGCTATATCGGAGAAGTTTACTTTTGGCGCTTCTGGCATCGGTGTCACTGGAGGCACCTGCGGCAACGACGGCTGTCCTGTATGGTCAGGGTTTCCCGGTTCAGTCACATTGTCCCCGACGACCGAAAGGTCAAGGGCTGCTGATTGTACGGTGACGCCGTCAAGTGTAACCTGCACCGATATTTGAACTGCGCCCGCACGCTTCGCATATACTTTCCCATTATGGTCAACCTGTGCGACGGATGGCTCACTGCTTGTATATACCTTAACCGCTCCAGATAAATCTAAAGTCGTTCGCCCTTTTTCCAGCAGCCCCTTTAGTGAAAGCTCAGTATACTGACCGGCTTCAAGCGAAGTTGCTTCTGCCGACAATTCCACACCAACCAGCTTTACCATAAGCTCCGGGATGGAATACTTATATAAATTCGGGCTCTCCGGATCTGTATACATATAGAAGCTGCCGAAATCATCCTGTGCAAGCTTGCGCACTTGTGAGGCGAGCACCGTAATCTCCTTCGTAACAGCATCCACCTTGAAGAAGAAGCCCCCTACCGTCGCATAGATGTTCCCGTCGCTGCCCGTCTCCATTGAGCCGTCAATCCATCGTCCCAAAGCATTCGGAAATGCATTGTCAATATGAATGACTTTCCGAGTCTCGGTATCGAAAATAAATAATGCTCCGTTGGCGAGACCCCAAATATTGCCGTCGGGGCCAACATGCAATGCGGTAATTGCTTGCTTGCCGGGAACCGGAACGATCTCGAACAGCTTCTCTTTGTTCACAACATCCCAGACAAACAGAACCGCTTCACTTGCAGTTGGTGTGCCGCCCTGTCCGCCATGAATGGATGTACCGCCGTATAGGAATCCATTCTTATAAGCGAAGGAAAGGATACTCTGGCCTGGAACAACATTCTCATACACCTCAGGCTCCCCGCCCGTTTCCAGATCATAAATAGCCAGTACGCCGCCTAGCATACTATTTTTCGGAACGGTACCGACGAACAGCTTATTCAAATCCTCTGCCCCTCCCATACCGAACGGCCGATCCTGATTGTATCCATTCAAGGTAAACAATCGGTTAGGATTCAATTGATTAGCATTCGTCCGGTTCCAAGGCTTCAACAAGTCATATTCAAAGATGCTGGCACCCGGATAGACGCCCAAGTACAGCTTGTTATGAATAGTCGTTATCCCTTCCCCTTGCCCAATACCATCGAAATAGATGCTTTCCCCAGTAGAAGGCGTGTATGCGCCTAGGTTTCCTTGCAAGTAACCAGCTGTATATATTTTGCCGTCCGGTCCTTTAGCAATTTCATGAATATTAACCGGCTCGGCAGGCACCTGCACATCCGTAAGCCTTACATGACCTGTCTCCAAATTATATTTGTAAAGCTTGCCTGCATTGCCGGACAAGCCTACAAGGCTATACCCCGGGAAGCCCTCTTCATTTAATTGAACAAAGTCATAACCAATTGCCGCTCCTTCAATGGATGCGCCAAGCGAATGATAGACGTCTGAAGCAAGATCGTATTCAAATAATTCTCCACCCGTCCCGGCAAAATAAATTTTGTCCGCAAGGGGCGATACCGGGGAAACGCCGCGGGAGAAGTTGATGAAAGAAGTTGACACCTCATCTGTATCCCCATTCGTGACCTCAATCAATTCCCCGCTTGCGATATCAATAACGAATGCTTCATTGGCATTATTCGCCTCTTTGCGGGCAAAAAGCTTGCCTCCCGCGATGTTCAGATCGTAGACGGAAATAATATTGTCAAAACCAGCCGGCAGCAGATCGCGCTTCGCTCCAGTTGCCAGATCATATTCCAGCAGTCGAGGCACATTGCCAACACCTGCGTAAATTTTATGTGTACTTTCATCATAGGCAACGACACGTGTCCAACGTTCACCGCTTGTTTTGGTCGACATGGTTCCGTAATTTTTGAACTCATTCGTCAATGGGTTATATTCATACAGGTCTGCTGTAGGATACGTACTGCCGTACATGATCCCATTCAGCCCTGCTGCCATTGGATAAAGCACGGAATCCTTTGTTGCAAGCGGATGACCCAAATTGACCAATTCATCCGTCGAAGGAATATAGCGATACAATAATCCAAGGTTATAGGCGCCGAGATACACCGAACCATCCTTGGACACTGTAACGGACCATGCGCCTGAAGTGTCTGGCATCGGAATGCTTTTGACTACTTTTTCTGTAGCAAGATCAATCATTGTGAATATAGACGGGGCTCCCGCAACAACCGAATAAATCACATCTCTGCCTTCCCCGTCTTTACCGGCCGCACCGCGCATTAAGGTAGCTTTGCGGATTTGAGGGCCTAGATCCTCTCCAACCATCGTAATGGAATTGCTTGGCAGCGGGACCTCTGGAATTTCATGCTCGCCGCGCAGCAGCTTTACATCATCCACGTAATAGGAGAAGGTTTTGTTCGGGCTTCCCGCAAACATAATGGCTGCATATTGCGCCCCCTCTGGTACAACCGAAGTTACATATTGATCAAACCATGCATTAGTCGGCTCAGATACGATATTCCATGCTTGCTTATTCATATAATTGCGCTCAGCATCAAAATAACGCACATATATATCTGATGATCCGCTCTCAATCCATGTACGGGCAGCCGCAGTATAGGTCGCCCCAGCCTCAACAGGAATGAGCTCGCTTATTACGTTTAAATACAAGCCAGGCGTGTTCACTAGATGCAGGCTGTTCGAGCCGCTTTCCGCACGTTCACTAGTGAGCGAGAAGGATGGGGCATCTGCTGCTTTGGACTTGCTCCAGCCGGGTATTACGCCCCCCGCTGCTTCTTGCTCCATGTCGCCATTCGGCACTTTTTTCATTACGCTAACCTCGTCTAAATAAAATTGAAAAGCTTTTTTCGCACCCGTAATTAAAGACACCTTCAGCTTGACGCCTCCTGGTTGTACCTTGAACGTTCTTTCGTAATATTTCCACTTTTCATGGTCTGTTGTTGCGTTTAAATAAGCGTGAAAGTTGCTTCCTGAATCGCTTTTGATTAAAGCGCCATTCTTGTCGTATACATAGACATACAACCCTTCCATCGTGCCGCTCTGCAGAAATACTTCCGCAGACAAGGTGTACGTCATATTCTCTTCCACATCAATTAGACCTGATTCTACATTCACGGCACTCACTCCCTCAGCCGGCTCCAAGCTGGCCAGGAGGCTCTTATCACCCATACGTTTATTCGCCGCACTAACGGAAGGCTGCCCTGATAATACCTTCCAGCCTGGAATGGCTTCGTTCGCTGCAGGCGGCTGCTCAAAGCCTCCATTTACGATAGTCAGCACGGATGCCTTCACTGCTGCCAATTGGACATCATCCCAGTAGCTGATTCCTTTGCCTGTTTTGGGCGATACCATGACGACCGTTACAGAAGCAGCCCCTGCGGGCGCAATCGCACGAAGCGACAGCGTCTGCCATACGCCAAGCGGAGAGGCTGTATAATTCGGATCATGCACAGCAATTCCGTCTGTAACCAGTTTGTTCGTAACATCGTAAAAACGAAGCTGCAGCTGTACGGAGCCGCTTTCGATGTATACCGAGGATGTGACAGAATACTCTTTGCCCGCCTCAACAGCAACCTTCACACTCTCTGCTGCGAAGTTCACCGTATCCTGATCATTCAATTTAAGACTGCTGCTGCCGCTATGCTTCTGAGACGAGTCAATCGTGAGCGATCCATTCTTGCCTGCACCCAGTAACAAGGTCCAACCCGGAATTACCTCATCGACAGCATCCTCCTCAAATCCTGCATTGATTAGCTCTGTCGCTGTGGCTGACCTAGCATCAGCATAGACAGTGCCTTGTCGAGCGCCCCCGAAAGAAAGCGCTACCAATATGAAACATAAAAATAATAGCACCCCTCTTTTTGTCCTTATACGATTCATCATTGATCCCTCCTGCTTTTAATCATATACATTTATTTTTTATGTATACGTGTATATTACATGTATACATATGAATATTAATCTAGTCAAGACTAAAATTTCCGGTTAGAGAAAAATATGTTTTGGTGATTGACACTCGAACCGTTATAGGTTAATTTTAAATATATACAGGTAAAATACAGGTATTATGAGGTGGGGCTATCGTGGCTAAATTGCTGAACAGAATGAAGAGGGAGCGATATATTTATTTATTACTGCTTCCAGGTATTTTATATTTTATCATCTATCGTTATATACCCATGGCGGGTTTGATCGTTGCCTTCCAAGATTATAATCCGTTCGTCGGTTTTTCTGGAAGCGATTGGGTTGGCTTCAAGCACTTTTCACGCATGTTCGATAACGAAGAGGTCCTTCGGGTGCTCATGAACACCATTCAAATATCATTACTGCAAATTTTTGTTGCTTTTCCCGTGTCTATTATATTGGCACTCATGTTGAATGAAATGCGCAATGAAGCCTATAAGCGATTGATTCAATCGATGATTTATTTGCCCCACTTTCTGTCTTGGGTTGTTGTAGTAGGAATTTTCATCGTATTTACGCGGGGGGAAGGATTAATCAATTCGGTTCTTTCTAACTTTGGCTTGGAAGCGATTCCATTCCTGACTGATCCCGTCTTTTTTAAACCATTACTTATCATCCAATCCATTTGGAAGGAAGCTGGATGGGGGACCATTATTTTCTTAGCCGCATTAGCCGGCGTGAATCCTCAGTTATACGAAGCTGCGGTTATTGACGGCGCATCCCGTTGGAGACAGCTGTGGCATGTCACCTTGCCAGCTATTCGCAGCGTTATTATTATTTTATTTATTTTACGACTCGGCAGCGTTATGGATACGGGGTTTGAACAAGTCTTTCTCATGCTGAATCCATTCAACATGGATACCGGGAACGTTCTCGATACTTTCGTTTATTTCAAAGGTATTCAGCAAGGCAATATCAGCTTTGCGACAGCAGTTGGAATGTTCAAAGGGTTGGTTGGCTTAGTTCTTGTTGTAGCAGCTAACCGAATGGCAAAACGCTTCGGCGAAGATGGCTTATATTGATGTTTCTAACGATATTGGACTGGGAAGAAGGCGGATTCATAAATGTATAAAAAAACTTTTCTGAATAGAACATTTGATGTGCTGAATGTCATTTTCTTAACCATCATTGCAGGCTTGATGCTGCTTCCTTTCATACACATATTTTCAGTTTCATTCTCGTCCTTGCAGGATGTGCTGCTTAAGGATTTCATTCTTTGGCCGACGCACTGGGCCGTGGATTCCTACAAAGCGATCTTTGCTTCCAATCATTTTATACGCTCAATCTTTGTAACGATGTATATTACAGTGCTCGGCACGGCTGTTAGTTTAATTCTGACCGCAACGATGGCATACGGACTAACGCGTAATGTATTGGGCCAGAAATGGATATTGCTGCTGGTCGTATTCACCATTCTCTTTAACGCCGGTATGATTCCTGTCTATCTGGTTGTAAAAGCTACCGGTCTGATGAATTCCATTTGGGCCTTAATCATTCCTAGTGCAATCAGCTCCTTCAACTTGATTGTCATCAGGCAATTTTTCCTTAGCATCCCTAATGAGCTTAACGAAGCTGCCTTAATGGATGGAGCTAATGAGCTCCGATCATTCTGGTCCATTATTTTGCCATTGTCGAAGCCCGCTCTCGCAACATTCGGATTGTTCTACGCCGTAGGCCACTGGAACAAATATTTCGAAGGGATACTCTACCTCAATGACGCAGCCAAGTGGCCCATTCAGGTTGTTCTAAGGCAAATCGTCATTATGAACGAGGCAACATCTACATTAGGGGCGGACGTGATGCTGCAGCTGGAAAACCCGCCACCGCCTGTAACGATTCAGATGGCAGCCATTCTAGTAGCAACGCTGCCCATCCTGCTCGTATATCCGTTTCTGCAAAAGCATTTTGCCAAGGGGGTGATGATCGGTTCAGTAAAGGGCTAGGTAAATGAAAGCAAATGAACTGCGATTTAAATGATTTGAGTTAATTCCAAATTATTGGAGGGGTCAATTCCATGAATTTCAGAAAATCAATCCTATTATCCATTATCCTGCTCTTCGTTTTCACAACTGCATGTTCCAAGAACGAAGCACCTACACCAGCTGAGACCAAAAGCCCGACAAATAGCTCTACTACTGCACCTGCAACAGAAAAGCCTGAAGAAACCTACAAAATTACCGGTGTAACGTATATTTTTGGAAATCCGCCTCCCAAAGATGGACGCGGTCAGAAAATGCTGAATGAAAAGTTTAATGTGGATTATTTTGCCGAAAAAGTACCGAATGATAACTTTATTGAGAAAGTAACAGCTATGGTTGCTGGCGGCAATATGCCGGATCAAATCAGCTTCCGTTCTGCCAACATTGATCTATTCAACCGTTGGGCTATGCAAAAAGCATTTTTGCCGCTAAACGATTACATCCAGGAGTTCGATTATTTAAAGGAAATTCCTGAAGAGCTTTGGCTGCCGTTCACGGTTGACGGTAAAATTTACGGCATTCCAACCTGGTCACCAGTAGAATCACAATCCTTTATGGTACGTAAAGATTGGCTCGACAACTTGAACCTTCCGGTACCTACAAGCTATGAAGAGCTTAAGAAGGTTGCGATTGCCTTCACGAATGACGATCCAGATAAAAACAATAAGAAGGATACGTATGGTCTTGCCATCGGACAAAATATTAACCCAACGTTCGCAATGGGCCCATATTGGCAGCATGATACCTGGTATCACCAGGATGCCGACGGCAACTATATCCCTGGGCTAATCTCTGAGGGAAGAAAAGACCTTATCCAATTTTTCAGTGATCTTTATAAAGAAAAAGCAATAACAAATGATTTTGCAGTAGTTAACTGGGCTGATACCAATAATGAATTCTATTCCAGCAAAGCCGGCGTGTTCCTCATCGCTCCTCGTGGCATGTCACAGGATTACATGAAAGCATTGCTTGAGATTGATCCGAAGGCTGAGTTTGTCGTTCTAGAGCCATTCGAAGCGCCAGATCAATCGAAAGGCTTCGCTGCTGGAACAGGCTTCTCCAGATTTCTTACACTAAATGCCAAGCTGGCTGATCAACCAGACAAGGTTCGCAAAATGCTGGAAATTCACGGATTCTCCCGTCAATATTATCAAGCCTCCAAAAACTCGGCAGATAATAAAGACTTTGACTGGTTCTATGGCAATGAAGGCGTCGGCTATACGCTTGATGAGAATAAGGTTCGTGTTCCTATGACAGAACCAGGCAGCGGTACAGAGCCATTCTTGTACTTTATTGACAGCACTAGCTGGGTTTCTGCCAGTGATGACGCTGAATTCCCTCTTGCCTATACAGAGCCTAAACTGGTTGATGCGACACAGCAGCTCGTAGATATTAACAAAAAATACAAGCTGTACTACCCGCCTCATGTAGGGATTATCTCACCAACTGAAACGGAGCTAGGCGCAGAATTAACACAACTGCTCCTGAACGAGCAGACGAAGATGATTGCAGGAAACCGTCCTATCTCGGATTGGGATGCGTTAGTTAAGGAATACATGGACCGCGGCGGCAAAAAAATTATTGAGGAATACAACGCAGAAATTAAAGCACGTGGATATACGGAGCGTGTTTGGAAGTAAACAGGAAACATGCGGAAAATATGTTGGGCTTTCGTTTAGCCCAACATATTTTTTATCATCTAACTAAAGGTTGTGAAAGTAATGAATATGGCTCGAATAGGAGTTTGGATAGATAAAGAAGCGGAGCAGCTTAGACACCGTCACGGCGTTAACATCTTTCAACATTATGTCGGAGAAATGTTAGCTCATTCGGGATTTACGTATACCTTGCTTAATCATGACGAACCTATCCAATTTGATGAGGTTGATGTTGTTATTGCAGCTTTGCCAAGCGAGCGCCAAGCAGATGTGGATACGCTGTGGAAATTCATGGAGCGTGGCGGTATTGTCATTTCTTTCGCCGGCTTTACTGCTTTCGCAGCTAAATTGGGCTGCAAGCCAATGAGAGAAATCGCGATAGGTTATGCGCAGCTGCAAACCTCATGGTATAACGATACAGCAATTCGCTGCTTCGATATTCGTCCATGGGTGAAGATAACCGCCGAGGATGATAGTGAGCAAATCGGTTTAGTTCATCAAGATAAGCCGGACGGGAACCATTGCGGCTCTGTACTGCAAAGCTTCCGCATCGGCAAAGGGCGTTTGGAGCGCTGGTCCGTTGATATTCCAGCTGTGATTGTCAGGCTGCAGCAAGGCAAAAGCCCGATCGTAACAGACGGATGGCCGGCGCCCGACGGCAGCGCTGCTGTAGATGATTGGATTCTGAAGGCTGATGATGATATTCAGCAGGACTGGGAATATGACCGGCTAACGACCGAAACGGGCATGGCTTATTTTGCCCACCCTTACGCTGACCTATGGAAGCAAGCTTTCGCCGGCCATTTGCTCCATGTCACTGCTGAGCAAGGGCTAATACTGCCTTTTGTCGATTATTGGCCGGACGGCATTGAGCAAATTGCCATGATCTCGCATGACAGTGATTTTAACATTGATGAATCTGCAGAAATAACACTACAGGTCTTAAAGGAGCATAATGTCCAAAGCACCTGGTGCATGATTGAGCCGGGGTATTCCCAGCCTATTTATACAAAAATCAAGGAAGACGGCCATGAGTTGGCCCTTCATTATAATGCCTTGCAGCAGGATAACGGCATATGGTCCGAAGAAGAATTTGCTAGACAGCTAGAATGGTTCAAAGCAGATACCGGTTCCTCTCATGCCGCTTCCAATAAAAATCACTATACACGGTTCGAGGGCTGGGGAGAACTATTCCAGTGGTGTGAGGACTATGGAGTTGCTTCCGACCAAACAAGAGGACCAAGCAAAAAAGGAAATATTGGATTTATATTCGGAACCTGCCATCCTTATTTCCCAATCGCCTGGTCCGATCAGCAGAACCGAATGTATTCCGTACTGGAAATCGGCTTTCTTACACAGGATCTCGACCACAGCACCTTAGCCGATACCAGTGTCATAACCCCGTTCCTAGAGGGCGTGAAGAAGGTTTCTGGTGTGGCGCATTTCCTCTTCCATCAGGTTCATATTTTGCGGCAGCCTAATGTACGCAACGCGATTGTCAAGGTCATCCAAGAAGCCAAGCGAGAAGGCTTTGTATTCTGGACGGGCAGCCAGATTAATGAATGGGTTCGAGCAAAGCGTCAGCTGCGCATAGAAGGCATTGACGCAAACGGCTGCGTTATGCACAGCAATCCTAATAAGATCAGCAAAGCTGTTATCTGGACTCCTCTACTCGCAAATGAAGCGATTAACGGAGCAGATGTGCATATAAAGTATGGCATTCGCTGTACCAAAACGATTATTAAATGACATAAACGAGGTGAAGCGCTTTGAATCACACCGGCACGCTCGCCATACATGGCGGCGAGAAAACGAAAAATACGCCATTCGGGACTGGAAAACGTTTTGGAATAGAAGAAGCCAAAGAGCTGCTAGAAGCATTGGAGCAAAATACACTATTCTATCATTTCGGAAACAAAGTAAAAAAATTTCTATCCGATTTTAATGAAATGTATGGCATTCCATACAGTGTGGCAACATCATCCGGCACGGCAGCCATTCATGTCGCTTTAGGCGCTGCTGGAGTAACGGTAGGCGATGAGGTTATTACGAGCCCGATTACGGATCAAGGTACCGTGATCGGCATTCTGTATCAGAATGCGATACCTGTATTTGCCGACCTTGATCTATACTCTTATAACTTGAATCCGGAATCGATTGAATCACGCATTACACCTAGAACGAAAGCTATCGTCGTGGTGCATTTAGCTGGCAACCCTTGCGATATGGATGCCATTATGGCCATTGCCCATAAATATAAGCTGAAGGTCATTGAGGATTGCGCACAAGCCTATCTAACAGAATACAAGGGCAAGCTTGTAGGAACATTCGGAGACTACGGATGCTTCAGTACCAATGATTTCAAGCATATCTCCACCGGTGATGGCGGCATAGTTACCGTAAATTCAGGCCAGGAAGAAGATTATTACCGTACACATGCTTTTGCAGACAAAAACTATAAACGTATGGGTACAGACCTCAATCGAGCTCCGAGCAGCTTAGCGCCTAATTACCGCATGACCGAGCTGCAGGGCGCGGTAGGCATTGCACAGCTGAAGAAGCTGCATAACCTGTGTGAAAGAAGAAATCAATTAGGCAGTGCAATGAATTTGGGGCTTCAAGACTTGCCCGCGCTTAGCACCATGCAGATACCTGCCGATAGCAAATGTACGTATTGGTTCTACATGTTTCGGTTGAATGAAGAGAAGCTCACCTGCAGCCGCGAACAGTTCTGTACTGCCCTTAGCGCAGAAGGGATAACAAATAGAATGGGCTATATCCCTGATGTTGTATATATGCAGCCGATGTTCCAGCATAAGCAAGCTTATTTAGACAGCCACTTCCCTTTTGATTTGTCTGAGGTAAACTATGAGAGAGGCAGCTGCCCGCAGGCAGAAGCGATTCTGCAAACAGCTGTGCAAGTGCCGATCAATGAGTTTTTTACCGATCAGGATATAGAGGAAACGATTACGGCCATTCGAAAAGTTATATTGTATTATCAAAAATAGATAAATAGAGGGAGGAATCCCGGTTGAGCTTTACTGATTTAGGCATACCGGTAGATGCAGTGGAATCTAGAACCGCAGCGATCTGCACGAATGCTGCCGGCGATTGTCGCGTGGTCATTGCAGCGAAAGGCTTCTTGCTCGTAATAGACCCCGTCACAGGGAGCTGCCGGCAGCTTTTCTTCCCCATGCAGCATTCTGAATATCCATACGATTCGTTCAGCAGCCGAAGCGGTACATTCTATGTTGGGGCTGGTACGATGTTCTATGCATTCGATCCCTTCCAGCTCGCCTACATTGAGACTATTGAGATTGGCAGCGAGGATGAGCTTTGCGGGTTTAGCTATGCCGAGAACGAACAAGGGCATATCTTCATGGCCTCCTATCCAGAAAGCCGTCTTTATCGCTATCGACCGATTGAGCGCGATATTACTTCCTTCGGAAGTATGGACTCCGAGCAAAAATATCCCTCCCATATGGCAGCGGATGCTTATGGCTGGGTCTATATAGGAATGGGCACGACTAAAAAAAATATTATTGCCTTCCATCCTGAAAGCGGAGATCGTCAATCGCTAATAGAGGATGAGATGCGCACAATTGGCCACGGGCAGGTTATACAAGCACCCTCTGGTCAAGTTTATGCCCTGCTTGGAGAGCAATGGGCAAGAGTTGAACGAGGCAGCACAATCGAAAAGCTGAAGGATAATGAGCTACCCGCTTCGTTATATACCGGTACCAGCTTCGGCATATTCCATCGTCAGCTTCCCGGTGAGTGGAGGGTTGTCAGCCACAGCTTATCCCAGCGCGAGCTCGTTATGGAGCATAGGCTGTCCAAACAGTTGAAAACCATTAAGCTGCGTTATCAATCAGAAGGAGCGACACTCTCTCCCATCGCTCTGGCACCCGATGGGCATATTTACGGTACATCTAATCATCCCTTGCACTTTTACAGCTATAATCTTCATAATCAAACACTTAATAATGAAGGACCAACCATTATTCAGCACGGTGCTGGCGGCAATATTGCTGCCTATGCAATACAAGGAAGCATTTTGGCTGGAGCTGCTTATCCCGGGGGAAGGCTTCACCTATTTGATCTAATGAAGCCTATTCAATTGGACGAAGCACAGCAGCGCAATCCTGTATGCGTCACGGAGCATATTGAAATCCATCGTCCGAGATGCGCAGCTGCCTTACGGGATGGAATGCATATTGTGTATGGCGGTTTCCCGGGATACGGCATGGTAGGCGGCGGGCTGTGCATCTATCACCTCCATTCCGGCCATGATCAGCTTATTCCGCATACGAAGCTCATACCGGAGCAAAGCACAGTTGCACTGGCAGAAATGTATGATGGCATGCTAATAGCTGGAACGAGCGTTGAAACGCCAGGTGGCGCTGATCCGAAATCCGAGTCCGCGTACCTCTATATATACGATTGGCAAAACCAGACCGTCTTAAAGAGCTGGCAGCCCCGCATAGGGATTCGAGAATACGCTTTGCTGCTGATCGATCCAAGCGGAAGGATTCATGTTTTGTCCTCATGCAGCCATTACTTGGTTTGGGACCCTGTCAGCGACTCGATCATTTATGAGATGGATTTGTCAGCGTGGGGGTCTATCGTGCGGCACGGCTGGCAGCTCTGCACAGAGGAACAATGCATATACGGCGTGATGAGTGAAGCTGTTTTCAAAATTCCTTTAAGCAGCTTGCGGCCCGAGCGGATCGCCACTCCGCCTCATTCCATTACAGCAGGCTTCGCCGAATGGAATCGCGAATTGTTTTTTGCTATATCCACACATTTATGGAGTTACTCTATGAGGAAGGAGTGAGCGTATGGGCTATAAGCTATCACAATTAACAGAACAAAACTTCCCTCATCTACTGGAAGGCATTCAAGAACGAAAGCAATGGAATGACAAGAGAGAAGAACTTGCAGCCGGGTGGCGGCAGCAGCTGGGATGGATTCCCCAACCTGTCCCCCCTGTCTATACGGTTCATTCTGAGCAGCTCGAAGCCGACCATACTCGAATTCATTTATCCTATGAAACGGGATTTGGGGACCGTGCCTATGCCTATTTGCTCGTTCCGGGTTTACAAGCCAATCCACAGGGAAAGCTTCATCCGGCGATGCTTGCTCTCCATCCAACCGATAAGAACGGAAAAGGGGATATTGCAACGAATGAGGGACGAGCCAACCGCAAATATGCAATGGAGCTAGTCTCCAGAGGCTATGTTGTACTGGCTCCGGATACGATTACGGCGGGAGAACGCATATATTCAGGTGCAGAAGCCTTTCAAACAGCTCCTTTCTATGCACAATTCCCCGAATCTACAGCTGTTGGCAAAATGATTCATGACCATCAGCAGGGGATTGAGCTGCTGCTTACACTCCCCTATGTTGACGCGGATAGAATTGGTGCGATCGGGCATTCACTTGGCGCCTATAACGCTTATTTCTTGGCTGCAGTAGATGACAGAATTAAAGCGGTCGTGTCCAGCTGCGGTTTTTGTCCATTCATGGGTGACCCAACACCGAATCGCTGGGGACAACGCGATTGGTTCTCCCATATTCCGAAGCTGACTCATGATATGAATGAAGATGAAGTGCCGTTCGAGTTTCATGAAATTATGTCTTTGGTCGCGCCAAGGCCTTTATTGAATTGGTTTACTCAGAACGATTCTATTTTCCCGAACTGGCAAGCAGCGGCATTTGCCTCCAAAGATATCAATCATTTGTATCAATGGCTAGGCAGCCCCGAATGCTATATTTCATTGCTAGGCAATGACGGACATGATTTCCCTGAGCATATACGCTTGTTGAGCTATACGTTTTTAGATCGTTGGTTGATGAAAGAAGATAGTATATAATAAGAAGTAATTGAAGTTGATACAAAGTATAGGAGCGGGTTGATTGTGTTAATAAGAAGAGATGATTTCATGATTCGTTATCAGACCTTTAAAGATGATCTCCGCGGAGAAATACTAAGCGGCAAAATCAAACCAAATGAATTCATCCTCCCTGAGAACACGCTAAGCGAGCAATATAAGCTTAGTCGTGTTTCTATACGTAAAGTTCTCGCTGAGCTTGTTGATGAAGGCTTAATTGAGAAAATATCCGGCAAAGGAAACCGGGTTATAGCTCCCCAGAATGGTCTTGCAACGAGGGAAACGATCAAGCTGGCGTGGTTCTCCACCTCCTACGAGATCGATATTGTTCGTGAGATCATCAGCGCATACGAGGCCTCTCAGCCGTTCGCTAATGTGGAGCTTACCATTATTCCCGAGTCCGGTTATATAGAGACGTTAACTCAGCTCATTGAAAACGGCGATGGCCCTGATGTATTTATGGTTTCAGACAGTCAATTCCGTCATCTATTGGACCTTCAAAAAACACATCTGCTGCATCCTTATCTTTCACAGAGCATGCTGCCTGAAGAAGACAGCTACCCGAAAGTATTCCAGTTATTCGAGCACAAAGGGCAGCAAATGATGACGCCATTCCTGTTCTCTCCCGTCGTTATTTGTTACAATGAGAACTTATTTGAGCTTGCTGGCATTAAGGAAGCGGACACGATTCAAGATTGGGAGGCATTGCTTCATACAGCGAAGAAATGCACCATGGACCTTGACGGAGATGACCGCATTGACCATTATGGCTTCTGCTTCTCCTCCTCCCCACATCGCTGGCCAGTCTTTATGCTTCAGAATAAAGGAAGTCTAGTGTCTGCTGACAATCATTGCAATATCGATAATCCCAATACGGTGGAAGCCTTGCAATTTTGTTTGGACTTGATGTACAAGGAGCAGGTGTCTCCGATTTATTCACACGGCAGTGAGTTTTTGGCCGAAACGCTGTTTGTCAAAGAACGGGTTGCGATGATCTTAAGCACCTATTACTTTATGAATGAATTCAGAGGAAGCTCTATCCAGTGGAATGTACGCCCTGTACCGAAGCAGAAATCAGAGGGAACCCTGCTGCTTGGCGGAGGGCTTGGCATCAATAAGAATAGCGCACGGCAAAAGCTGGCACAAAGCTTTGTTGATTATATGGTTGGAGAAGAAGCACAGACGCTTCTCAAAAAACGCGGCTGTACCATTCCGGCACGCAGGCAAATTGCGGAAGACGATTCCTTGTTGAATCCGCAAATTCATCCCCAAAACTATAATGTATTTAAAGAGATCATGCCCTATGCTCAGCCCATATTAGAGCTTCAATTATCGAAAACCGAAATCGATATGATGACCGACGAAATGCAGCTGATGTGGACGAATATCGAGAACCCTCAGGATGCCTGTCAGCGCATCGCACAAGGAATTAATGAGAAGCGGAATTCGGAAGCTCTATTGCCCCAATAATATATACTACTAGGTGCTGCGAAAGGCTTTAATAATCTACAGCTGTAGATTATTAAAGCCTTTCTTCTATATAAAAAAAGCACCGCTTTATACAAGCGGCGCCTAAGCTCTTATTTATAAAATGCTGGTAAAAACGGCTTGTTCCGCTCCAGCATTTCGCCCAGGAGTGTCTTGGCCACTTGAACAGAAGGAACCAACGGATGGCTCGCCATCGCTTGAAGCGCCACGCTTCTGTCACCCGTGATTGCTGCTTCAATCGTGAGTCTTTCATAAATTTTGACCGCATGAATCAAGCCTTTCACGCCTTCAGGCACTCGCTTAACCGGTAGCGGAATGGGCCCATTGCCCGTGACGACACAATTCACCTCAATGCTGGCGTCCCGCGGAAGAAAGTCGAGAATGCCATCATTGGACACGTTTAGCGTTTGAATATCGCGCTTATCGTTGTACAGTGAATCCATAAGATTAACCGCTGCCTCTGAATAATACGCACCGCCCCGCTGCTCCAGCTGCTTCGGCTTTTCCTGCAAATTAGGATCCTTATATAGTTGAAATAATTCGTCCTCCACTCTTTTCACCACATCCGCGCGGGTTCCACTTGCTTTCAAAGAGTCTAATTGCTCTGCGAGCATGGCATCAGTCATATAAAAATACTTCAAGTAATAGGAGGGAAGGCCGCCTAAACCATTGAGGAATTCCGGATCCCACTCCGTTGCAGGAACATTCTTGCCTGAATACTCTTCCCGCTTATCTAATAGCTCAGGCAGCTTATCCACCCCTGCTACATCTATACGGGTGACCCAGTGCAAATGGTTTAACCCAACGAATTCCGTATAAATATGGTTCGACGGTGTTTCATATTTTTCACTTAACCATTTCTGCAACCCGATTGGCGCATTGCAAAGTCCAATGCTTTTGACTTTCGAATAACGATGAATCGCTTCCGTCACCATACCCGCTGGATTTGTAAAATTCAAAAGCCATGCGTTCGGGCTTAATTCTTCTATATCCTTGCAAATATCAAGAAGGACCGGAATCGTGCGAAGAGCCTTCATCATTCCTCCTGGACCTGTCGTTTCTTGCCCAATTACACCATGCATATTCGGTATATGCTCATCCCATTTGCGCGCCTCAAGTAATCCAACTCTCATCTGAGTTGTAATAAAATCGGCGCCTTCAATCGCTTTACGTCGATCCAAGGTTAAATGCACTTCTATGGGAAGCCCTGATTTGACAACCATTCGCTTCGCTAACTCCCCAACAATTTCAAGCTTATGCTTGCCTTCCTCAATATCAACCAGCCATAGCTCCTTTACAGGGAGCTGCTCATATTTTCGAATAAAGCCTTCTACAATTTCCGGTGTATACGATGAACCGCCACCAATGACTGCTATTTTCAAGCCTTCGGGTACCGTCATTCTGTGCCAACTTCCTTCCCATTGATAAATTATGCTAACCCCATGATTGCCATTTTAAACTAAGCTATAATCGGATATAGAACGAAGACGGTCGTATACCTCACGCGGAAGCTTAGCTCCCCCAGCTTCGAAAGCCAGCCACAATGCCCCAATAACGGGTTCAACTTCAAGCTTAACCAGCGATGCGCCAGGTGCGCACTCTTTAACCGCCTCTTCGATGTAAGGATGAATAAAGCGTGCTTCCCCTCTTGTCAGAACACTGCCGGCCAGCACAACATTAAACTGATCACCCTCCATGCCCAGACGCTTGATGACAGCACGGGCCGACTTGCCCAGCTCCTCGCCCTGCATACGCAAAATAGCAGCAGCAACCTCATCCCCCTGAGCCGCAGCCTGAAACAACAATTTCACTGTGCGAAGCGGTGGTGCTTTATGGCTATCCAGAAAATCCTCGAACATGTCTGGTACGCTTTCATAGCCCAGATCCTGCAGCAAGAGATTGGTCAGTAAAGTCGGCTTCTCGCGTCCGTCCCATGCTCGAATAACAGAACGAAATGCTTCAATGCACAGATCTCCTCCGCCACCAAAATCACCGAAGGAATAGGAGAAGCCTCCGCACTGGAAAAATGCTTTCCGAGGGCTAACTCCTGCGCTGTTCGTGCCCGTTCCACAGATCAGTACAACTCCGTAAGGCTGATCGGTTCCAGCCCGCAGAGCAATGGCTGTGTCGCAGTTGATATCATGGTTGGGGAATCCCAATTGTGCAATCATCGGTCTCAAGATGCGGTAGTCTACTTCTCGGTCCGCGCCAGCTAATCCGAAATAAGCGTAATGAATCTCACTTTGCTTAAGGCCTGCTTGATCCAATGCCATCTGAACAGATTCTCTAATATTGCCTTTTGCTTCTTCGTAATTGATTTGATGATTGCCGTTCCCACTATTCCCTTTACCAACGATATTGCCGTGTTCATCAGTGATCAGCGTATAGGTCTTGCTGCCGCCACCGTCTACGCCTAAATAATAGTTCAACAGATTCACTCCCATAATTGCGTGTTTGTCATAGTCTTGATGAAGTGGATATCCAAAGGAGGGGAGCAGCAAGGTGCGCCCCTCCAGGGATATTACTTATTCACTCTTGCAAGAAGGTCCTTGAGCTTCTTTTCTATATCAGGAAGCACATTCTCCACCTGTTTATCTCCGTTCTCGACACCTGCGAGCTCGTTGATAAACAATTCATTGATTTGCGAGTAGTTGGAAATGAGATGATTATAGGATTCAAATCCGTATTTATAAGCGCCATCGAACACTTGCTGAATGCCTTTCGGCTCAATACCCTCGAAATTATTGTAGTATTTCTCCGCAGCAGCTTGGTTCACCGGAGGATTGCCCCCGCTCAGCTCAATCGATTTCTCTTGAATTTCAGTTGTAATCAGGTACTTGATCCACTCCATTGCTTCCTTCGGATGCTTGGAATCTTTCAAGACGAATAACGGATCAACATACAGTACGCTTCTTACATCCCCGTTCGGGTTATAAGGTACCGCGGCTACGCCAACGTTAAAGCTGAAATCCGCAGCAGCTGCCAGGCTCCAAGAGCCTACAACGGACATGCCGATTTTACCGGATAGGAACGGGTCGCCATATTGACCGGATACCGTCTGAGAGAACGCCGGAGTCGGAGAAATCTTCTTATCATAGATGAGACCGTAAATCGTTTTGTAAGCATCCACGACTTCAAGCTTCGTTAGATTAATTTCTGAAGGCTTGCCGCCATTGCTCCATGTATCATCGGAATATACATGGGCTCCGAAGTATTGCGGACGTTGATCGCGCTCACCGAATCCGAAATCTACCCCGTACTGTGCTTCCTCCAGATTTTTGGAATCCACCGTCATTTTTTGCGCGTATTCTACCATTTTGTCGAACGTCCAGCTTTTGTCCTCATAGTCCGTTGGAGGATAGGAAAGACCAGCCTTGTCGAAGAGATCCTTGTTATACAGCATGACGGTTACATAACTGTTAAGCGGAATACCGTATGTTTTGCCGTCGACCTTGTAGATGTTCATGACGTCCTCAGGTATGTTGTAATCCGATCCGCTGAAGCCATCTAAGTAAGGTGTCAGATCGAGCAGCATCTCTTTGTTGTAATACTCCATGAAACCGCCGTATCCCCAGTGAGATGTCACATCGGGAGCGTTCTTGGCCGCAATGGAGGATTGCAGCTTGGAATCAAACTGCTCATAAGGCGCTTTCGTTACTTTAACCTTAATATTGGGATGCTTAGCTTCGAAATCAGGAATCAACTTCTCAACGAAGGTTCTATCGGGTGAGTCAATGGTGTAATGCGTAATCGTCACTTGTTCTCCTTTCCCGCCTTCTTTAGCTGTACTGCCGCCGCTATTTTTTTCTTTGTTTGAGCATGCTGTAGCCAATAAAGTAAATACGAGAACCAAGCTAACCGTAATAGACATCCACTTCTTGTTCATTGTTCAAATTTCCCCCTTAGTTTTGATGGATAAATGGATTAAATATAAGTCCTTCGCTATTTAATTCCTGTAAGAACTATTCCTTCAACAAATCTCTTCTGCGCTACCGCAAACAGCAGCATGATCGGTAGTACGGAAAGAATCGATGCGGCCATTAAAAGATTCCAGGGAGCTAAGCGAAACTTGGATGACAGCATGGCAGCCATCCCCACAGGAAGGGTGAAATTTTCCTGAGAATCCAAGTACAGAACAGGAGTGAGCAGATCATTCCAGCTCCAAATAAAAGAGAAAATGGCAACAGTCGCAAGCGCCGGGCCCGCCAAAGGAAGCGTTAGGTTCCAATACAGTCTAAATTCACTGCAGCCATCTATTCTGCCAGCGTTATAAAGCTCATCGGGCAGCGTAGAGAAAAATTGCTTTAACAAGAAAATCATGTACGCAGATCCGAAAAAGGATGGAAGAATAAGCGGCAGTAAAGAATCATGAAGTCCCAGATTCATAAATAGAAGGAACTGAGGAATCATAATCGCTGGATACGGCAGCATTAAAGTACTGAGCACTAGCATGAACAGAAAACTGCTGCTTCTCGCCTGATATCTGGCAAAGCCAAACGCCACAAACGAAGAAGATATAATTGTCCCGATTACTGTAAATATCGAAACAATTAGGCTGTTCCTATACTGCTGGCCAAACTTAATGTCTGTATTCGTGAATAATTCACTGAAATTTCCCCAAGCGAATACTTTCGGAATGAGCGTCGGGGGAAACACAAGCATCTCTTTGGTCGTCTTCAGAGAGGTTGTTACCATAAACCAAACCGGAGACAGCATCGTTATCGTAACGAGGAGCAGGATCACAAACCCGATGATTTGCGATAGCTTCCACTTTCTCATTCTACGTACTTCATTTGCACTCTCTTTAAGTGCTGCTTCTCTCATCGGTTCTGCCCCCCTTCATAGTAAACGTAACGTTTCGACGCTCTCATGATCAGGTAAGTGATGAACAATACAGCAATTAGCAGTATCCAAGCCATGGCAGACGCATAGCCATAGCGGAAGTTTTTGAACGCATTAATATAAATGTTGTATACATAAAACCAAGTTGAATAGCTGGGTCCGCCTCGTGTAATGGTATAAGCCTGCGTAAACACCTGAAACGACTCAATGACGCCAATAATAAGCTGAAATAGAAATACCGGTGAAATCATCGGAAAAGTGACGTTCCAGAACGTTTTCCATCGTCCCGCACCATCCAGCCTTGCTGCCTCCAATAGATGGGCCGGCACACCTTGCAGCCCTGCGAGAAAGATAAGCATCCCTCCGCCTAATCCCCAGAACGACATAATAATCAAAGCCCATAATGCGTATTTCTCATCCAAAAACCAGTGAATGGGATCAATTCCGAATAAAGATAGTCCGTAGTTGAACAGCCCCGCCTGCGGATTAAACACCCAGAACCAAAGCAGCGCCATAGATACGCCAGAGATCATACTCGGAAAGTACATCGCTGTACGAAAAAATCCGCTAAAAGGAACTTTCTGATTAATCAGGATGGCGAAGATGAGAGACAGGAACAATGTAATCGGAACGCTAATAAAGGTGTATTTAAGCGTTACGACAATGGAATTCCAAAACTGATCATCATGGAACAGCTCTTTGAAATTATCCATTCCAACGAAAACGGGAGCATGGATAATATCATAATCCGTGAAGCTGTAGTAAAGTGATGCCCCTACTGGATAAAGCGCGAATATGATAAAGCCAATAATCCAGGGCGAAATAAAAAAGTAGAAATACCTGCTTTCGCGCCTTTGTCCTTTGCTGAGCTTCAGTAAAACCGCCCCCTCTGCGTTTTCAAGCCATTTCTCTAATAGAAATAATCCTCGCAAAAATGTTTAACCCCTTTAACTTTTAATGTAGGTTTTCCTTTATATATTCGAACAAGGACTACTGGCAAACAAGAGATTAAACCTATATCCCTTATTTTATTAAAGTTAAAGCGTTTAAACTTTAAAAAGATTGTATAATAAATCCAGTCGATGCGCAAGCATCGTTTTTTACGATAATAGAAGTCCGTTCCACCTGGCCAATGATAAAAAAAGGGTACTCGGAATTGCTGCATCAGCAGAAGTTCCGAACACCCTTTTTTTATAACAACTCTATTTCAGTCTATCGTATGGTTTAATTTAGACGAGGAGCTGCTGTGGATTCCCTCACAATCAGTTGCGGATCAAATTCCATGGTCACATTGCGTTTGGTAGGGTCCTTGATTAATTTCAACAAAATATCAACGCCCTGCCGCCCTATTTTCTCAAATGGAAGACGAATCGTTGTCAATGCCGGTTGAAATTGCTCCGCATAAATCTGGTCATCGAATCCGATAATGGAAACATCCTGCGGAATGCGGATTTTCTCATTCTTAAAGGCATCCATCACGCCAAGCGCCATAAAGTCATCAGCGGCGAACACCGCAGTAGGCAGCTGGCCGGATTCAATCCAGCGTCTAGCGATGCTGTAGCCAGAGGGAATATCGAACTCTCCCTGCTCCATATGGAATGGCTTCAGCCCTGCCTCCTCAAGAGCGGATAAATAACCTCTCTCCCGTTCCCTACTGCTCAAAAACGAATAAGGGCCACTAATATGAGCAATATCGGTATGTCCAAGGTCGATTAGATGCTTTGTTGCATCATAACCGCCTTTGTAATTATTGACCATTACAGAGGGGACAGACGGATTGCGCTGCTGATTATCAAGAATAACAAAAGGAATCTTTCTTTTCTTAAGCTCCATTACATAGATATCTGCATCAATTGGAGACAGCAGAATAACGCCATCCACACGATCCTCTTGAAACATGGAACGGTTGAATGAATCCTCGTCTCCTTGTGAGATCGATAGCGCTAGAAAATAACCTTGCTCCGCTAAGGAATCGTTAATCTCTTTCACTACAGCGTCAAGAACAGTATCGTGCAATGTGGTCAGCGTCAGTCCGATAATGCCGGTTTTGCCGCTTGCAAGGCTTCGTGCTGAAGCATTTGGATGATAATCCAGGTCCTTCATAGCCTGCAAAACTTTTTCCTTGTTTTTCTGGCGTACGGATGCCGAATTATTAAGTACCCTGGATACCGTCACGACCGACAAGCCCGATTTCTTGGCAACGTCGAAAATACTAACTTTCATTAACGAACCGCTCCTGTTAAACACAATTTATCATTAACATACCATATTTACGGTAAGATTTCACATAAGATGTCACTTCTGCTCTATCCGAATTTAAATAAACAAAAACGCCATACCTGCAGGAGTGCTGCAAGTGTGACGTTTTTGAGTTAGGTGTTTGCATAAGATCAGGCTATTCTATAAGTAATTAAGGCTTCACAACAGATACGAGAAGCTCGTTTTCTCCAGATATAACCGTTACTTCCGAAGGCAGCTCTACATCCTTCACAAGCAAGGATTCACCAATATCCATACGGCTTATGTCATATTCAATCGTAGTCGGCAAGTGTCTCGGCAACGCCTCAACTTCAATAAAGGAACTTTGAATTTGCACAATTCCGCCAACCTTTGTGCCGATCGGCGTACCTTTGAACTTCACCGGAATCTTCGTCAGTACAACTTCATTGGTCTGCACTTGCTGGAAATCAATATGCAGCAAATCTCGTGTTACCGGGTCTCGCTGCAGATCCTCAAGCAGTACAGATAAAGGAGCTTTTCCTTCAAGCTGTAATTCGATAAAGCCGGAGGCTCCTTGCTTTAGCCATCTCTGAAATTCAATATTGGAAATGTGGATCATTTCGTTCTCCGTGTTTTTGCCGAACACAATGCCTGGAACGCGTCCTGCCTTACGCAGGTTCCGAAGTCCAGATGGGTTTAAATGTATACGTTGCTCCGCTTGCAAACATGTCGTCATGTTCTACTCGCTCCTCTTCATTTATCGATCTTTGCGTTGTATAACTAGTCGCTGGATCTCCCCATAACGGGGATACAAAAAGAAACATAGCATCACCACCTCCATGTCCTGCCGACTCGGCATAAGACATTTAATGTAATTTAACCTCGTAAATATACGCGAAGGCACCCCGCTCTGAAAGAGTGGAATGCCCATAGGTTCCATACACCATATCATAGAAACATACTATTGTCGAATTAATCAGTCAATTGAGTAGCGGAAGCTGTTCAAACCCAACAAAAATAGCGGCAATACTGTATAAATCCAGTATTGCCGCTGATCTGAAAGCATTTCACTAGCGCTGAATGGGCTCTATTCGGAACAAGCCTGCTTCACCGTCAGAAGCCGGCTGTTCCTCAAGTACAGCCCAGCCGTAGGACAATGCAGACGTCAGCTCATCCTTCTGCAGCGAAGTTAACGCCGCGCGCACCGCTTCATGTCCTTCCTCCAGCAACAGCTCAGGCTCCTTGCCGAACCGAACCAGAATCCAGCTTCGGATTCCTCGAACCGTATTGTATTTGATCTGATAGCCTTGCGTCACCGCTGCTTCGAAGATGTCCGACTGCTCCTCGGCAAATGCAGTGAGCGCAGCATAATCAAAGTGGAATTCGCTTTCGTCTACCGGCAGCTCTCCCGCTCCCACTCGGCGTATCAATTCCTCATTCGTAAAGCCATAAGCACGTAAGGATTCCAGCATTAAAGCTTCCCATTGCGATAACTTCGCCTGATTCGATATGTCCATGAGCCAGTCCACGCTCCTTTGCTTTTGTCCAAATCTATTAATGCTCGCATCTTAATACTTGGCAACAAAATGTCCTGGGCTAACCTCATACAGCCCGGAATCGCCTGCTCCCTTGTCATATTCAGCCGCATTGAAAGCTGGAGCTTTCTCAAGCGGGACCCTCCGGCTAATTGCCCTTGGATCCGGGACAGGAATAGCTGATAGAAGTGCCCTTGTATAGGGGTGCAGCGGATTCTCATACAATTCATCGCTATCTGCCACCTCTACGAGACGACCGCCATACATAACGCCGATTCGATCAGAGATATGTCTAACCATCGATAGATCATGGGCAATAAAAAGGTACGTAAGCCCGAATTCCTTCTGTAAATCCTCCAGCATATTTACCACCTGCGCCTGCACTGACACATCCAGCGCTGAGATTGGTTCATCGCAAACTACGAATTCCGGATTGACGGACAACGCTCTGGCAATTGAAATGCGCTGCCGTTGTCCACCGCTAAATTCATGCGGATATCTATACAAGTGATCCCGTTTCAAGCCAACCCTGTCGAGCAGGGCTGCCACTGCATCTATACGTTCATCACCCTTATAAACGCCATGTATATTCATCGGCTCACTGATGAGCTCAAGCACATTCATACCCGGATTTAAAGAGGAATACGGATCTTGGAAAATCGTTTGGATGCGGCTGCGGAACGGTTTCAGCTGCTTCTCATTCAGCTTGGAAAGATCATGGCCGTCAAAGTAAACCTCGCCATCGGTATAGTCGTAGAGACGGATCAAGCAGCGCCCTATCGTCGACTTTCCGCTTCCCGACTCCCCTACCAAGCCGAACGTTTCTCCTTGGCGAATTTGAAAGCTAACGCCATCTACCGCCTTCAGAACCTGCGTGCTGCGTCCCCAAACGTTCTTGCCCTTGGTGAAATATTTCTTCAAATTCCGCACGTCCACGAGAATATTGGATTCCGTGTTACTCACCCGTCTTCGCCTCCTTATCCAAGAGCCAGCACATCGCACGTTGTCCGTTGCCCAGCTCGAACAACGGCGGCCGCTCAACGCATTTCCCGAAAGCATGCGGGCAGCGCTCAATAAACGGGCAGCCTGGAGGCGGATTAATGAGATCCGGCGGCGACCCTTCGATCGGCACCAGCCGCTCACGAGATCCGCCGTCACGCTTCGGAAGTGAGCGAAGCAGCCCCTGCGTATACGGATGTCCTGGGCGGAAGAAGATATCATCTACAAGACCCTCTTCCATGACCATTCCGCCATACATAACAATTACACGGGTGCACACTTGTGCGACGACACCCAGGTCATGCGTGATGAGGACAACAGACATCCGGGATTTATCCTTAAGCTCTTTAAGAAGGTCGAGTATCTGGGCTTGTATCGTAACATCAATTGCTGTCGTCGGCTCATCCGCCAGCAGAAGCTCCGGCTGGCAGGAGAGCGCCATTGCAATCATAACGCGCTGCCTCATGCCGCCGCTAAATTCATGCGGATATTGCTCGACCCTTCGCTCAGGCTCATTGATGCCAACCTCGCTCAGCATCCGAATCGCTTCTTTTAGCGCCTCTGCTTTTTTTAATCCACGATGTCTGGCTATGACTTCCGTCATTTGCGCTCCGATTTTCTTGACGGGATTCAGCGCGGTCATCGGATCCTGAAACACCATAGCAATCCGATTGCCCCGAATGCTCCGCCACTGCTTCTCGGATAAGCCCGTTAAGCTCTCGCCGTGATAGAGAATTTCTCCCCCGATCACTTTACCCGGCGGAGAAATCAAGCCGAGAAGCGCCTTCGCAGTCACACTCTTGCCGCTTCCCGACTCGCCGACAATACCTAATGTTTCACCTTCATCTATATGAAAGCTTACGCCGCGAACAGCTTGATTCTCCCCAGCCCTTGTATCGAAGGAAACCTTTAAGCTATCTACGGTAAGCAACCGTTCTGTCATGTTATCATTCACTCCTTTGCGCAGCTTCCGTTATCCGATGGTTTATCTTTTTATCAGCTTAGGCTCGAACCCGACTCGCAATATATCGCCAAGCACGTTAAAGCTAAGAACCGTCAGTAAAATGAATAAGCCGGGAAATAAAGCCAGGTATGGCGCTTGCGCGATATAACCTTGGGCATTATTAAGCATGCTGCCCCAAGTTGCATTAGGAGCCTGCACGCCGAATCCAAGAAAACTGAGGGATGATTCCATCATGATAGCGGAGGCAATGTTGTTCGTTGCACCCACGATAATGACGGGGATCAGGTTCGGGACAATATGCTTGCCGATAATTCCGAAAGCATTCTGGCCTGATGCTTGCGCATACAGTACATATTCACGCTCTTTAATGCTCATTGTCTCCGCCCTTATGATTCTTGCAATGCTCATCCACATCAAGAGGGAGATGATCACAATAATATTGCCTACACTAGGCTTAAGAAACACGCTGAGCAGCAAAAGAATCAGAAAGGACGGAATCGACATGACAATCTCAAGAAAACGCATGAGCAGATTATCAATAAATCCGCCGAAATAGCCGCTGACAACTCCGACCACAACGCCGATGCCGGTCGCTAGAATCATGGAAGCGAACCCTACCATAAGCGACACTCGTCCGCCGTACAAAGCTCTCGTGAAATAATCTCTTCCGTAATCATCCGTTCCAAACCAATGCGCTGCACTAGGCAGTTTAAGCCGTTCCATAACATTCAGCGCATTTGGATCCTGCGGAGATAGGAATGCTAATGCCGCCGCTAGTGAGAAAACGACTATAATAACAAGGCCTGCGATACCGAGACCGTTCGTGAACAGCTCATGCCCAACGCTTCGCCATTTGCTCCGATTCATATGATCACCCCCTCGTTTTGATTCTCGGATCTGCTATGCCGTAAAGAATGTCTGCCACGAGATTGCCAACGATCAGCATAACAGAGGAGAAAAGTGTAATTCCCATAATAACGGGGTAATCCATTCCTCTGACAGCAGTCATGCCAAGTGATCCAATTCCCGGCCAAGAGAACACGGTTTCCGTGACGATTGCACCTGTCACTAAATCTGCCAAGGACATTCCGAGCAGCGTTATAACAGGCAAAAGCACATGCTTAAGAACATGCCGGAACAGAACCGTTCGCTTCGTTGACCCGAAAGCATACTGAATTTGCACATAATCTTCCTTCAGCTGGCCGATCGTGCTTGATCGAATATATCTGACATAGACGGCAAGAAAACCAAAAGCAAGTACGAAGCAAGGAAGAATTCCGTGTTTAATAACATCAAAAACCGAATGAATTCCGATTGTACGCATCCCCATGCTTGGCAGCCAATGCAGCTTAACGGAGAAGAAATACATAAGCAGCATAGCAAGCCAGAACAGAGGAACCGAAATTCCGATATAGGAAAACAGGTTGATCAGCTTATCAACCCAGCGGTTCCGATTCGCTCCTGCAATGAGTCCAAGAGGTATGGCCAATAGAAATGCTAATCCAATGGACACGCCCATGAGGCCTGCTGTTGCTGGCAGCCGCTCAACAATTTGATCAAGCACAGGCTGGTGGTTAATAAGCGAATAACCGAGATTCCCGGAAAGAATCTCTTTGATCCATATTAAGTATTGCACATACGCAGGCTTATCCAAGCCTAGATTATGCCGGATCCGTTCAATATCCTCCGCATGCATGTTCGGAGTGACGAAGGAGAGCACAGGATCTCCCGGCGCTAACTTGACCATTGCGAAGCAAGCAATCGATACGAAGATCAGCATCGGGATCGTTTGCAGCAATCTTCTTATGATGAGCTGTCTCATGCGTCTATTCTCCTAGCCGTATTCGGACAAAAAAATAAGCTGAATATACCAGCTTATTTTCCGCCGTCCTTATTTCAGGTAGATTTTGGATAAGTCTTCAAAAATAACGACCGGTTTCAGTACTGCTTCTTCCAGGCCGCCGTATTTCTTATCAACAGCTACAATTGTTTTTGTGTAAGCAATTGGATAAACCGGTGCATCTTCAGCAGCGATTTCTTGAAGCTTCTTATAGATGTCTCCACGCTTGGCCGTATCTGCTTCACTAGCACCTTGCTTGAAGAGCTCATCTACTTCTTTGTTGCTATAATGAGAATAGTTAGCATCTCCGTCCGACGTAAACAGAATACTGTAAGCATCCGGATCGTAGCCCATGATATAACCTGCAGCAGCCAGCTCATAATCGGTTGCCTTCGGATTAGTGAACTTCTCACCATAAGCGGAAGCGTCCATTGCTTTGATCTCAACATCAACCCCGACAGCTTTCAGCTTCTGCTGAACGTAAAGGGAGATCGATTCTTGTGCTTTATTGCCGCTCGATACGATGAAACGAAGCTTCAATCCTTTAACCCCGGCAGCTTCCAGAAGCTCCTTCGCTTTAGCTGCATCGTTATCAAAGGAAACCAAGTCATTCGTCTGGAATAATGCATCCGGGGCGAGAATTGACTTCGCAGGATCTGCATATTCATTCGAAGTGTAAGCGACTTGGATAAGCTCATCGCGGTTAAGCGCGTAAGATAGAGCTTGTCTTACTTCTTTCTTGCCCAATACTCCCGTATCACTATTATGATTGAATAGTAGATAAGATAATCGGCCTTCACTATAAGGCAGGATTTCGAACTTGTTGGACGCTTGGATCGTACCCACATCTTGCGGATCTACATATTTAACATTAATCTCGCCGTTCTGAAGCGCTAGATTCGCTGAATTAGTATCCTTTGCAATCCTGTATGTGATAGAATCTAGGTAAGGTTTACCACCGACATAACCATCAAATCTTTCAAGTGTTACATATTCGCCTGTTTTGTACTCTTTGAACTTGAAAGCTCCAGAGCCGATCGGCGCTTTGTTCTTCGTGCTCTTCTCAAGGTCTGCTTCATTCTCGAAGATATGCTTCGGAATGGGAGATACTTGAACCAGCGTAGCCTCGAAAGCTGGACTTACTTGCGGAAGCTTGAACTCAACCGTCAGATCGTCAACTTTGACAGCTTGGATCGGCTTGCCGCCGATAGTAAAGTTGCCTCTCAGGAAGCTGTTCTGCTTCTCGTCGAGAATTTTATCAATTGTAAATACGACGTCATCCGCTGTCAGCTTCTCGCCGTCATGCCATGTCAAACCGCTTTTCAGCTTTAATGTATAAGTCAGATTATCCTCAGATGGCTCTAGGCTCTCTGCAAGATAGAATGTTTTCTCACCATTGTTCACTTGGAATAACGGAGCATATAAGGCTTGATCAATCGTCAAGCTAACACGGTCACCGGCATAGTTCGGATTCAGAATGACTGGATCTGCGCCAACCGCGATAATTAAGCTGCCGCCCTCTTTCGGCTGTGATTCATTTGTTGGAGCATTAGATGAACCTGGTGTCGGTGCTGTTCCTGCATTATTTCCAGAGCAAGCACTAACCAACAAGGTTAATAACAATACGGCTGCGATTCCAAACATGCTTTTACGTCTAATCATAGTTGTACCCTCCATCTTTCTCTTTAACATCCTCATTTAATATCATGTAATAGTACATCGGTTTACTTGGAATTTCAATATCAAAATTTACCATGCGAAACATTCACATATTTAATGGTACTTGCTATTTATGGTATTCCTCACATCGCCTGTCTTTATGTGCAAACGAAGGAAAAAAGTCAAAAGACAGCGATTAAATCGCTGTCTTAGTTGTATGCAATTTGAAACCTGCTTATTTGGATACAGACTTAAACCACTCATTAACTTCCTTCGTGACTTGATCCCCACCATTGCTCTTCCAGCTTGCAACAAATTGGTCGAAAGCATCGATCGGCAGTTGGCCGTATATAATCTTATTAAACGTTTCCTTCTCAGATTGACGCAGAAGATTCCATTTCGAGATCATGGTCGGTGTCGCGGCACCTGTGAAATAGTTTTGCTTGCGGATATCCAATTGCGACATCACGACTTTTGCAGCATACCAGTTTTCAGGCTTACGGAATTCAGCTTGCTGCTTCTCATAAGGTGTTTCTGGCGCATTGCCGTCAGCCAATTTAACAAGTGTTTTCATATAGAGATTAGGAATGCGGGCCGGGCCGGTTAGGAAAGGAAAACTATTGGAGAATTCCTTAATTTTATCTTTATCGCTTGTCGGTTGTCCGTCCACTATATCCCAATCATACCCTTTGGCAAAACCATATTCATAATCGCTGCCAGCAGTCGGGTTGGCTAGATGCTCTAACAAATAATTATAGTACAGGAATATTGCTTCCGGATGCTTGGCATCTTTATTAATCATGATACTGGCATTCACACCAGAGTTTTGCCATTTGGTTCCGATTTGTCCATCCGGGCCAGCAGGTACAGGATAAGCCTTATATTTCGCTCCTGGAACGTTCTTCAATAAGTCTGGAGCCGGCCAGTCAGGAACCCAGTTTGCTCCCGGTAAAACGCCCGCTTCCCCTCTTGTCCAGATTTCAGCGGATTTCCCTTCATCCCAAAGTGCCGCATCGGGATGGATATAACCTTTGTCCATCCATTCCTTCAGCTTCGCAAGCGCTGACTTGGCGCCCGCATTAATCGAGCCGTACTCTAGATTGCCGTCCGCATCCTTGTTCCATTGCTCTTGTATGGTGCCATAAGCTCCGAACAGCCAATCCAATGAACCCATCCATGTGTTCGTATTATTCTTCAATGATGTAGCGAGCGGATAAACCTTATCTGGAGCCAATCCATCCGGATTCTCGTTTTTGAACTTATCCATAATGTTCTCTAAATCTGCAATCGTCTTCGGTGCTTGCAGGTTCAGCTTCTCCATCCAATCTTCCCTTAACCAAAGAAGCGTATCGTCATTGTCCGTATATTCCATGATCGGCATATTATATTTCTTGCCTTCTCTAGTGAACGGATACCATAATTCAGGGTGCTCCGCGGCATGCTCTTTCAGTACTTTACTGGCATATTTCTCAAACAGCTCATCAATAGCCATAAACTTACCTGAATCAATCAGCTGATTTGTCAATACAGGATCATTCGGTACGGGTACAAAATCAGGCAGCTTCTCGCCGGAAGTAATGGCTAGCTGAAGATTTTGTATTTTTTGGCTGTCATTCGCCGGGTACCAGGTGTCTTTATGCTTAATACCTAATGTCTCCAGCATCCACCTGTCATGGACATTATTTTCCTTCGTATCTCCTTGGACATACGTATATGGCATTAATATGGTGCTGATCTCAATTGGAGGATCGTATTTGCCCTTTTCGAATGCGATATCGGCTGCACTGCTTTCTTTGGAACCGTTACCGGCTGCCGTTCCGCCATTTGATACGGGATCTTTTGCAGCTCCGTTTTGACCTGAATTTCCGCTGCAAGCGGTGATTACCATTAACGCAACGATCACGAGCAGCATCCATGGTTTTTTAAACTTTCCCATTGTTGATCTCCCCTTTAATTAAAATCTCTACAGCTGTAACTTTACCAATGAACGGGGGAGAGTATCTATATGATTTATTTAGTTTTCATAAGACTCTGTCATGCTGCTAATTATTTTCTCTGTATTCTTGCGGCGTTGACCCGAACTGTCGTTTAAACACTTTGATAAAATAAGCGGGATCCAAATATCCGATTTCCATGCTGATCTCATAAACCTTTTTGTCGGTCGTTCTTAGCACATGGCATGCCCGCTCCATGCGAAGGCGGAACACATAATCGCTTATGCCTTCACCTGTCTGAATCTTATAAATTTTGGATAAATGGGTTGGGTGCAAATTAACATGATCCGCCAATGCACGGAGCGATACGTCGTGATGAAGATTTTTCTCCGCAAACTCCTGCGTCTTCTTCACGTACAAGGAGCGTATATCCTTCATTTCATTCGACGTGCCCTCTTCCAGCTTATTCAGCACGCCAAGGGACCATCTGCGGAGCTTGCTAATAGAGGTGAATGCTTCTCCGCTTTGCAGCTGCTCCATATCCGGCCCACCTAATAAGCTTGCCAGAGACTGTTCATTTCGGTGTGCAAGATGAGTGAAGGAAGACGCGATAACATATCCAGCCTCCATACAGTGCTCCCAAGAATCATTCCATCTTTCATCCAATTCAGCGCATACCGTAATCAGCTTATCCTTCGCCGTATCCCAGCGCCCAGCCTCTAGCAAGCTGCTCAGAGAAGGCGGCATATAGAGCGAATCCAAAGGGCCTTGCGAACGGTTATCCGTAACAGCTCCGACACGCATAACGAATTCTTGCTCATCTCCAACAATTTGCCGGAAATAATCTGCAGCCTGCCGGTATTGATCCAGAAGCAGCTCAGGAAACCGGAACCATTCCGTTATGACAATAGATAGCGATACTTTCAGAAACTGCTTTACCTTATATTGGAGCTGCAAGGCCAGCTTCTCTAATATCGTTTCTTTGCCTAAATGGGCATGCTCTTTCTTTAACTGAAGCAAAAATACAAGGTATCCATGCTCCTCTTTGACACCCCACGTTTCCATAAACTCGCCGATTATTTCTTCAGCCATGTTCATGATGGCATATTCCATTAGCTGCTGCCCATTATTTGTAAACCGTCCGAACTCTTCCTCCATGCGGACAAGCAGCAGGGCGCACTCTCCGTTCTCGAAAGGCAAACCATAATTGTGAAGCTTACGGCTCCATTCCTCAGCAGGCATAGGGTAGCCCCGCAAGGCATCAAGCAGCAGCTGGCCGCGCAGAAGCGGCAAATTTTCCCGCAGCGTATATTGAGTCCGCTCCAATGAGCTGATGCTCTCCCACTCCACATTCAACTGATCAATGGCTTTCTTAACCGCACTAAACAATTCATCGTCTGTCGGCGGCTTAAGCAAATAATCAACAGCCTGATGCTGCACCGCCTTTTTGGCATATTCGAAATCAGAATGGCCGGATAAAATAATAAACTTAATCTTCTTATCATGTAAGCGAACCCGCTCCAGCAGCTCTATCCCCGTCATTTCGGGCATTAGAATATCGGTTATGACAATATCAATTGGATTCATTTCAATCATTTCAAGCGCTTCGCGCGCGGAAAAAGCTTTATAAACGTGTTCGATACCAAGCGTGTCCCATGGTTTGTACATGGCTAAATTTTCTACCCAGTGCGCTTCATCATCTACTATGATCATCTGCATGCCCAGCATCTCCTCGTTTGTTCAGATCATTGAAATGTTCATCTCCAGCTGTAATCTCCCAAACAATTTCTGTCCGCAAGCCGCCTAAATCGGACTGCCTGAAATTCAAATAGGAATGAGTTCCAAATTGGTGAATAACGCGCTGGTTCGTATTCCAAAGGCCGCAGCCCATTTCCTCCTGCAGCGTCTCCTTCATCTTGCCATTCAACGCTTCCAGCTGAGCGTGGCTCATTCCCGGTCCATCGTCATCGATGTATATGCGGCAGAAGCCGCTAGACATCTCGCCGCTAATCCGAATTTCACCAGCGGTATATGATTTTCCAACCCCATGAATGACGGCATTCTCCACTATGGGCTGAAGCAGCAAGCGCGGAACACGCTGACTCTGCATATCTAACGGAATATCGATATGATACTCAATTCTGCCGTTGCGCAGCTTCTGAATATCCAAGTAATTAATGATTAATTGAATTTCTTCAGACAACAGCGCTGTTTCACGTTCCATTCGTGTTGTATAGCGATAGTAAGCACTTAAATTGTAGGCCATCGAGACGACCGCTTTCTCCTCCTTCATCTGGGCCATATTAATAATATAACCAAGGCAATTGTAGAGGAAATGAGGATTGATCTGAGCCTGCAGCTGCTTTAGCGTTGCCTCGCGAGCCCGAATTTTCTCATGAAGCACGTTTTCAATCAGGTCTTGGATTTGGCGTGACATATCATTAAACCGATAAAACAGAAATGAAAACTCATTCTTGTCATTGGAATGGAGCCGAACGGAATATTCCCCTCGCTGCACACGCCGCAGGCCGTCGATTAATTTCCGAATAGGGCGCTGGACGTTTCGGTAAAGCAGGATGGATGCTGATATTCCGACAACAAACAGCAGGAACATACATAAATAAAATAAATTGCGGCTGAATGCGATTAACCCCAATACACGGTCAAGCGGAATAGCATCAACCAAATGCCAGCCCAAATGAGGCGATTTAATCGTGCTTACCAAATAGTCCTTCCCCTCTAGCTTAACCACCTTCTGCGTTGTATCCTCCAGAGACTGGGTATCCAAATACCGGATCAATTCACTCGACAGCACTACATCTGCACTGCGATTGAGTATAGGAGTATCCCCTTCATGGTAAAAGAGCGGATCGCCCTGCCCCCCCGCTTTATACGTGTCCAGCATGTTTTGAATATTCTCATAACCGAAGCTGGCTTCGACAACTAGATTGCTTCCCGTAAGCATGCCTTGCCTAGCTAAAGAATCGGTAAAAAACCAATAAAACGCTTTCAATTGGCCGCTAGTGGCTGTGTCGCCGTTGCCGTACGTCCATTTCCCGCTCATATTTCGCTTGAGATAATCCTCATCATATTTAATAAATTGGTTGTAATTCGAAATGACATCCTTGTTATGTTGAGAATGTACCGTGTATTTGGCTGGCCAAATATCCATCACGCCAGACTGAAGCATCATCTTTTCTTGAATGACAAACCTCGTCTGCATCCGATCATAGCGGTCTTCCCATATATTTAAGCCGTTGAATTTCTGCACATTAGGATCTTTGGAGAAGGTGATCGTGAAATCCATCATCTGATTAATGCGGGAATCGATTTGGCTGGATAAGAAAGCCAGCTGCCTGGTATTAGACTTCTGAAGCTCCTTGCTTACAACCTGAAATGTGACATTGTTGGAATAGGTGTAAATAACGATAATCGGTATAAACAAAATGATAATTAAACCGTTTATTTTGGCAAACAGACTGAAGCCTGCGCCCAATCTTCTTTTAATCCTATCCATGCCTCTTCTCAGTACCATGCTGTCTTCCTCCAGACGTTGTGTCCTAACAAAACCATATCGATCCCTAACAATGTCATATAGTACCGGGATAGAAATGTCTGTACTATTTATAACAGAGATTGTTTGAATTCACAAAACATTTTATGAACGGGAGTGAGCGCTATGGATGCGAATACTGTACAGCCAATCAGCCAAGAAAAAGCACAGCGCACGAAAAGAAAAAGCGGCTACAGACAACCGTGGATGCTGCATTTTATGGTGCTTCCGGCTGCTATATTGGTTTTTATTTTCTCTTATATTCCAATGACTGGGATTCTTATGGCATTTCAAGATTATAAAGCTAATTTGGGATTAACCGGCTCTCCGTGGGTCGGATTAAAGCATTTCAAGTATATGCTTGAAAATGATTATTTCCTGCAAATTACATGGAATACGGTGTTTTTTGCTTGTGCCAAAATCATATTCAACTTAATTATTCCGATATTTTTCGCCTTGCTATTGAATGAGGTCAGAAACATGGGCTTCAAAAGATCCATTCAAACGCTTGTCTATCTTCCCCACTTTCTTTCCTGGGTTACTCTAGCAGGCATTCTCATCGATCTGCTCGCTCGGACCGGTCTCGTTAACCAGTTCCTCACCAGTATGTTCGGGATAAAGCCAATCTTCTTTCTAGGCAGCGGCGGCTGGTTCCGCTTTACCGTTATATTCAGTGATGTATGGAAAGAATTCGGATTCAATACGATCGTCTTTCTAGCTGCGCTTGCCGGAATTAATCCTGCACTGTACGAGGCTGCTGAGGTTGACGGCGCGGGCCGCTGGAAGCAAACCAGACATATTACACTGCCTGCCCTCGTTCCTTTCATCATTGTTGTTGCGACACTGGCGCTCGGCAATGTGCTGAATGCGAATTTCGACCAAATCTTCAACCTTTACAATCCTCTTATTTATCAGCAGGGGGATATTATCGACACCTTTGTGTACCGGGAAGGGCTGCTTAGCGGTCAATTCAGCTTCGCTACAGCCGTCAATTTATTCAAGTCGGTCATTAGTATTATTCTGATCATCATATCCTATCGTTTCGCCTATAAATTCGCAGGCTATCGAATCTTCTAGAAAAGGGGGACAATTCATGTATTACAAAACACTGCCTTACCGTATCTTCTCTACATGCAACTACGTGTTACTGGCTCTCGTATCGATTCTTTGCCTGCTTCCGCTTTACCACTTGCTAATGGTCTCCCTCAGCTCAGCCGCACCGGCTAACGGCGGACTGGTTACCTTGTGGCCAATAGGCCTAACATTCGAAGCGTACGCCAAAACATTCAACAATACGAATTTCCTATCCGCCTTATGGGTTTCGATACAGCGAACTGTACTAGGAACGGCACTCGCCATATTCATTAATACCATTGCCGCTTATGCCCTATCCAAGGATACGCGGGTATTCCGCGCCCGCAATATATATCTCTGGTATTTTGTTGTAACAATGCTATTCAGCGGAGGCCTAATTCCCAGCTATATTCTTATCTTGAAGCTTGGGCTCATGAACTCCTTATTCGCGCTGATTCTTCCTGGCATGATTGGGGTCTACAACGTCATTCTTCTATTAAACTTTTTCCGCAGCATTCCGAAAGAACTCGAGGAGGCTGCCTTTATCGACGGAGCTGGTTATCTTCGAACCTTCTTCAATATTTTCTTACCTGTTTCTTTGCCAGCCATTGCAACGATTTCCCTGTTCATTATGGTTGGGCATTGGAACTCCTACTTTGACGGGCTGATCTATATAAGAGACTCAGCTAAGCTTCCGCTTGCGACCTTCATGCAAACGATTATTATTCAGGCCGATGTAACGAAGCTCGACCCGCAAGCGATAGCCAATCTCTCTCAACGAACAATCCGGGCATCTCAGATCTTTATAGGCGCTTTGCCCATTCTCATCGTCTATCCCTTCCTGCAGCGGTTTTTTGTGAAAGGGATTGTTATCGGCGCCGTGAAGGAATAAATCATTTGATATATAGGATAAGGAAACACACCTGAATCAGGTGTGTTTTTCTTGTCGATAAAAAAGGTCAGGAGCGAAAGCTCCTGACCAATTGTCTTATCATTACTTTACCAGCTTGAAAGAAAGCTGAGTCGTCTGTTGGCTGTTCGGACCGACAAATGCTGAGAATGCCCCTGCATCACTATGATGCTTCAGATCGGCGTGATAGTAGCGCAGCTGCTCCTCGGACAGAACGAATTCAACCTCGCTGCTCTCTCCCGGCTGGAGCGTTACCTTCTTGAAATCCTTCAATTCTTTGACTGGACGCACAACCTCGCCCGATATATCACGCACATACAGCTGTACCGTTTCTTCGCCTGCAACAGTTCCCGTATTCGTCAGCTTCACTGTCACTTTAATCGGCTGATCCACCGTTATCAGGTCAGAGGAAAGCTTAGCGTCACTGTAATCAAACTTAGAGTAGCTAAGACCGAAGCCGAAAGGCAGCAGCGGTTCATTCGGAATGTCCAAATACTGTGACACATAACGGACCTGAGCATCTTCAGCACCTTGGGGACGTCCTGTATTAAAAGCATTATAATACACTGGCACCTGACCTACGCTGAAAGGGAATGACATCGTTAGACGTCCGGATGGATTGGCATCGCCGAACAATAAATCCGCTACAGCATTGCCGCCTTCCGTTCCTGGGAACCATGCTTCCAGTATCGCATCCGCTTCATGGTAGACACCGTGCAAGTCCAGCGGACGTCCATTAAATAGAACAACAACGATCGGCTTCTGAAGCAGCTTCGCTTTGCGGATAAGCTCCAGCTGCACTTCCGGCAGTTGAATATTTGCCCGGCTGCCTGCCTCGCCGCTCATATCGGAATGCTCGCCCAAAGCAAGAACGATCACATCGGCAGCTTGCGCCGCTGCTTCGGCTTCCTTCCACTGCTCTTCTGTCGCTTCTTCAATGCCGCATCCATCGGCAACAAGCAGCTCAGCTGATTGGCTTAGCTTACGCTTTATGCCATCAGTCAACTTAACAACATCATCCTTGGAGCCTGTCCATGACCAAGGACCAAGCAGATCGCTGCTTTGGGCGAATGGCCCAATGAGCGCAATCTTCTGCTGCGGCTGAAGCGGAAGCACGCCTTCATTTTTCAATAACACACATGATTTAACCGCAAGCTCCCGAGATACTTCACGATGAGCCTCGCAGAAAACAACTTCCTGCTCCCGTTCCGGATCTGCAGCGCGGTAAGGATTCTCAAACAAGCCAAGCTTTTGCTTAAGAGTGAGTATACGCAGTACAGCTTCATCTATAAGAGACTCGTCTACTTCCTTCTTCTCTACGAGCTCAGAAAGATGCTTGGCGTAGCAGGATGTCATCATCTCAATGTCGACTCCCGCTTGAATCGCTCTGTAGGCCGCTTCCGACTCATCAGCCGCATATCCGTGTGCAATAAGCTCTTTGACTGCTCCCCAGTCAGAGATTAGAATGCCGTCAAAGCCCCATTCCTCACGAAGCAGCTTACGCATAAGCGGTACGTTGCCCGTAGCAGGCATTCCATCCACCGTGTTGAAGGAGGTCATGACCATTTCGCAGCCCTCATCCAGCGCCGCTTTGTATGCAGGCAAATAAAATTCACGCAATTGCCGCTCTGACATGTCGACTGTATTATAATCTCGGCCGCCTTCAGCAGCTCCATATGCAGCAAAGTGCTTCACGCATGCTGCAACCCTATCCTTGTCACTAGTAAGGTCTGTTCCTTGAAAGCCGCGAATAAAGGCCCGTGCGAACTCGGAGTTCAGATACGGGTCCTCCCCAGTTGATTCCATAACCCTGCCCCAGCGCGGATCACGAACCAAATCGACCATCGGCGCAAACGTCACATGGACGCCTGATACAGATGCCTCTTTAGCCGCAATCTCCGCGCTGCGCTCTGCCAGCTCTAAATTCCAAGAGCAGCCTATTGCAAGCGGAACGGGGAAGATCGTCTTGAACCCATGAACGATATCGGCCATCATCAGCAGCGGAATGCCAAGACGGTTATTCTCCAGATGCGTGCGCTGAACGTTAATGACCTCCTGCGCTCCTGCCATACCCAGAACGGATCCGCTGTTTCGTACCGTTTGCTCCGTTATGCCAAGCGATGCCATAGGGCCCGTAATGAGGCCGCCGCCCTCTGCTCCCTCGAAGAATGGAACAGCGAGCTGAATAAGCTGGGCGATTTTCTCATCAAGCGTCATTTTCTCAATATAGTCATGCATTAATGTATTTGCGTTAGATTCCATAGATGTCTGGTTTGTCGGATTGGACATGAGAATTCACAACCTTTCTAATCGTTAATCAGTTTTATAGAAACGTTTCGATTCGCTCCTTAATTGATTATAATTCGCCGCTTTCCTGTTAGTCAAACCCTTATTTGAGATCATTTTTTGTCATAAAGTAGTAGTTGCACGTCATTATTATATTACGTATAGTTATAATCGAAACGTTTCACCGAAAATGTGAACATTTAAGTGAAAGTATGGGTCCGCCTAGCGTTGACCTTCAAACTTTCTTTCTATATTCTGTTAATGTAAGAAATTACTAGAGAGGTGAGATGATGACCAGCATAAAGGATATTGCCAGGGAGGCAGGGGTTTCCATATCAACCGTTTCTTACGCCCTGAACGGGAGCAGCAAGGTAACGGAAGAGACGACTGCGAGGATATTAAAAATAGCTAGCGAATTAAATTATGTGCCTCATGCAGCTGCAAGATCGTTAAAGAGGAAACAGTCTAACATTATCGGAATCTACCTGACCGATTTCAGCGGCAATTTCTATGGCGAACTGCTGCAGGGCGTCAAAGAATTTCTCCATCAAAGCCATTATGATCTCATCGTGTGCAGCGGTCTGCATTCGCATCGAATGATTCCTGAGCGAATATTAGACGGTGCAATCATATTAGATGAAACCTTCTCCGACGAACAGCTGATTGCCTATGCCGATCAAGGCCACAAGCTGGTTGTGCTGGATCGCGAGCTGAATCAAGCGAACATTAATCAGGTTCTGCTGGATAATAAAGCCGGAGCCACTCTAGCCATGGATTTCTTGCTTAAGCACGGCCATCGCAAGTTTTACGTAATTACCGGCCCGAAAGGCTCCTATGATGTTAAGCAGCGCCTCCACGCGGTCAAACAAGCCGTCGAACGCAACCCGCAGCTTGAATACATAGAATTGGAAGGCGATTTCGAAAAGCAATCTGGCGAAGCAGCTGCGAAGCAAATTATAGATGAATACAATCAGCCTGTTGCCGTCTTCTGTCTCAATGATGAAATGGCTATCGGTTTATACAATTATGTAAAAGATTATTCCTCGCTGATCATCGGACAACATATCCATATAATTGGATTCGACAACATTGAACTAGCCCAGTATGTACAGCCAAGACTAGCCACCATCGATTACTCCATGCGCAAGTGGGGGGCGCTCGCCTCCGAGCAGCTGCTCAAAATCATTGCAGGCAAGCCCGTCGATCATGAGCGTATTTATGTCTCTTTAGTAGAAGGCGAATCGGTAACAAATAGACCTGCACTATCGCTGTAATAGCAACAGCGCAGATGCAGGTCCATCTTCATAGGCTAAGCCACTTCCTCAATGGGCTTAGACGTATTCCGAGTGCGTTTCTTGAGGTATAACTCGGTAAAAACAAGGTTTATCGCAATGCCAATATAGACGGCTAGCGGAAAGGTGACGCTCATTGGCGCGTCGGTAGACAATTGGATGATTGGCAGTACGATACGGAAACTGACGAACACGAACGTAACCGCATAGCTGCGAAGCATCCACTGCCGATGAGCGGTAATATTTTTGCGCAAAATGTGCCTGATGCCGATAACCGTCGTCCCTAACCAGAAGACGTCCAAGACGAGAAAAGCGATGGTTGTGGGCGTGCCGCCGGTAGCATACAAGGCGATATAGGGCACAACTAACACATTAATGAGTATGGAAACACCATAGATCCGGCCCAGCATCTTATGACGCTTCGGATTACGTCGGCTGCTCTTCGTCAGCTGATAGGCGCCAATCAGCAATGCAGCTATCCCAAGCAGAATATGCGGATAGAAGAACAATTTCCATATTTCGTAGTGGAACGAAGCGTCCTGCAGTTTCGAGGACACCGCTCCTGCCTGGCTCGGCTTATAGATGATGTATTGGATCACCACATAAAAGGTAAGCAAATAGGCAAGCACATATACAACGGGTAAAATCATTTTTTTATTCAGCATTTTCATTCGACCTCTCCCTTATAACTTTTCAATTCTTTCATGCATACCAACCGTCGGTTTATTGTGATTTCATGGTAACATACCGATGGTCGGTATGTAAATAGTTTTTTTAAGGGGCATAAGTGGATTACATTCATCAGTGGTATTCCACTGCATTCATTTGAGGTTCCTTGCTCCGCTTCATATCTTACTGGCGCTGCGCTATTCATATTCGAGTAGAATAGAGCTAGATATTAGCTCTATTCCACAAACTTTGGTTACTTTGAGTGAATTAGAGCTAGAAACTAGCTCTATTATAAGGGAAAATGGCGGATATGAGCTTGTATGGCGAAGACTGAATAGAGAGGAGAGGGAATTCTATTTACGTAAACCTCGTCCAGGATCGCAGCGTTTGCGCTACGTCGGCGCCCTCCAAAATCATTTTGTGAATTTCATCGTTGATCAACTGTCTAGAAGCATTCCACTTCTTGCTCAAGTAATAGCCGCTAAGCTGAACATGGTCGAGCTCCTTTAAGTAACGGGACCAGATTCGATGCTCAGTCAATCCTCGCTCTTCCGCTTGTGACTTCGAAATCGGCGGCATCCACGAGTGGCATTCCAGCATATAGTGGCGCAAAAACTCCCATGCAAGCCGCGGGTTCGAAGATTTCGTCGTTATTCCAGCCCCGCCCATATAGATCATATTCGCTTCTTTGCCGCCTGGCATAACAGGCAAGCCTACAACCTGATACCGATCATGGAGTTTATGATGATGAGTATTCCATATGAAACAGAAAGTCATCGCACTCTCATCATTCTCGTCGGTTGCTGAGGATTGCTCTCCGGGCTTACGAATAATGTTGTGGACGCGGAACGCATCGATAATTTTGCGAAAAGCCTCAATGGTAGCAGGGCTATCCACATAACCCCTTGACGTCGAGCCATCAGGGGCAACGTAGCTGCCTCCATTCCTCATTACAAAAGGCTCGAACCATTCGATATCGACACCAAGTCCGAATCCGAATTGACTCGCAATACCTTGCTCATCACGAATCGTCAGTTTCCGGGCCAGCTCGACCATGTCATCCCAGGTCCAGGCTTCTGTCGGATAAGCCAGCCCCGCTTGGTCGAACATTTCCTTATTGTATATAATGAGCGGTGGACTGACCTCAATAGGTAGACCCGGCAGTATACCGCTGTTTCTTGCTACCCGCAGCAAACCTGGGTATAAATCCTCTTCTAATCCTTCAATCTCAGCAATGTAAGGGTTCAAATCTATAAATATTCCGTCCGAATTGCTAACTTGGAATCCTCCTGTTTCAATAATATCCGGGGCTTCATCAGACTTGAATGATTGCATCATTTCAAAATAATCTTTAGATTGCTCGACAATAATTCGAACATCTGGGTTTATTTTTTCGAAAGATTCCTTCGCTGCCATCACTTGCCTCATATTGTACGCGATTTGCGTTAAAAACCGGATTTCTGTCACGTTTATTTCCTTCCCTTCTCTTCCATATTAAAAGCGAGTGCTTTTTCTAAATATCCGATAGCAGCTGTTTCAAATTCTTTCGCTCGGTTCAAATACGTGATACAGGTCTCAAGCAATTGTGGAGAAAACATTTCGGATGAACGAATGAACGGCACAGTAGAGCTCAGCATCTCCAAAGCTTCAGCCGTTTGTTCGTAAGCTTCCGAAGCCAAGAGGACCATCCGCATGGCTTCCCCTTCGAATGGAACACGGCGTAAATAGAGCGACGCATAGCGTTTCGCTTCGGCATAAACCATACATAGCTGACCCATGCCATACCTGTTCGGCACGGTGTATGTGTTGCTAAGATGACCTATCCAGCGATCATATGCCGCAAGCCCAGAGGTGTACTGCAGATAGCTGGTCATTGGGCGATAATCGCAGCCTTGTCTTGCATAATCGACAGCGAAACGGACAGTCCGTTCTGCCTGCTTTCGTAGCTTCGAGCCCCTTTGCGCAAGCACATCGATCCCCTTCGCCAGAAACTCGTCAATGCCTGCCGCGAACCGAACAGGATTATCTGTCACATCATCATAGGATAACGTTTTGCCATCTGGAAGCATCTGATCGGTCAAATATACAATCCGCTGCTCATCATCATATCCGTATATGACCGACCACTCATGGACAAAGGGCTTAACAGCCAGTGTGTCGAAGTACAGCACCGGCTTTCCAAGATCAATGTACTTACGGATGAAAGGAAGAACCGCCTCTTCGATCGGCAATACAATCGGAAATCGTTCAACTGCTCCGAGAAGAGGGATGGGCGAATCTGCGAGCTGTCCGCACAGTATCGTTATTTTGTAGCCGAGCTCCTCCATGAATGACAGCAGAGTCCGTCTCCAGTCAAACATGTAAATGCCATCCGCAAACGTCGTTTGGTTCGAAATCTTCATCCGAAAAGCAAAGCTGGAATGTCCCATCAGTTCCGCTGTCCCGTGTCGATCATCCAAAAACGCCAGCATGCGGCCAATACTGTCCATAAAAGTCGTCTTTACTGAAGACTGCACCGGCCATTCCGGCAATTTCAAAACTTTGCTTCTGGTCATCCCGCTCCCTCCTTTTTCTGGTATGAGGCCTAGAGAGACACGGATATGCTCCTTGCGGAGCTTCTGGCGGGAACGGTGTAAGTAGGTATAAATGGAACCGGTTGTCATCCTATACATGGTCGCAATCTCCTCCGGTTGCAGCTGGCTAAAGAAATACGCCTTGAAAATAGCACTCTCCTTAGGAGCCAGACAATGAAGCAGCGCATGTATCGTTTCGTACATTTCTTTGCGCAGCAGGCTTTCGGCTGGGTCATGATCCCTTACTGCGGCATCCGCCGCTGCTGTACTTGCAAGATGATAAAGAATGCTGTCTAAATTTTCCCAGTCAACCTCAGAACCATCGTTCACTGCAGCACCCATTGATGCGAACGGCCGCTCCTTTCTGTGCGGACCGCCGCGGCGCAAGCGCATATTCGCCTGATTGCGCACAATCCGGTGAAACCATGGCAGAAATCGACTTGTGTCCGCAAGCGAGCCCAAATGCAAAAACGCTCGGATTAGCGCATCTTGTACGATATCATCAGCCATATGGGGATCGCCGGTCATCCGCTCAGCCCAGCCGCGCGCCTTGCTTCGGTGCTGCTCAATTAGCTCGCCGAAGGCTTCCGTATCCCCTTGCTGAGCACGTTCTACCAAAGTCTGATCCAGCTCGGCCTGCTCGACCGAAACCTGTCGATCATTGACGGTGCACGCTGCTTTTTCCGCTTCCATTCCGTTCCTTCCTCCTATGACTCATTCCGCCTCATTAAGATAGATGCCACCCGCCGATCTTTTTTGAACAATTATTATTTAAATTCCTCGTTTTTTCACTATTTCCTTTTCTGGGATGCTGAATATGGATGGCGATCCAAACTATTCCTGGTCAATGAACAGCTTCCACATACCTTTGAAGGGATTGAAGATGAAATCATTCCATGGCTGTGCTACAATACTGGAATTACAATGGCTTTTAAATTAGGGAGGCTTTTTAAACAATCATGCTTATTATAGGTATTGCCGGCGGCACCGGCTCTGGTAAAACAACAGTTGCCCGCTCCGTCATAGATCGTCTTGGACCGGGTAAAGTGACTTTCATATCTCAGGATAACTACTATAAGGACCATTCGCATCTCAGCCTGTCCAAACGCGAAGCGATCAACTACGATCATCCGCTCGTCTTTGACAATGAGCTGCTAATTGAACATCTTAATTGCTTAAGAGAAGGACAAACTGCGCACGCTCCTGTATATGACTTCACGATTCATACTCGTTCCGCCGACGAGACTGTAGAGCTTAAGCCGAATAATATCGTCATTATAGAAGGTCTTCATGTGCTCTCTGACGAGAACCTGCGGCAGCTGTTGGACATTAAAGTATTTGTAGATACCGACCCTGATGTTCGGATACTTCGGAGAGTGCTTCGTGATATCGAGGAACGTGGACGGACCATTCAATCGATCCACCATCAATATTTAAATTCAGTTAAGCCTATGCATGAAGCGTTTATCGAGCCATCCAAGAAATATGCCGATTTGATTATCCCCGATGGCGGACACAATGAGGTCGGCATTCAAATGCTGTCGATTTTGACTGAAAAATATTTGACTGGCGGGCGGACATTAGACGAGGAATAATCGCAGCTTGTTGTTTGAGTCGCATGGTGGGGTAAGAAATTCAGCTGAATGGGGAACGATGTAGACAATTAACTGGAAAAGCTGCAGCTAATCTTGTCCGTTTAACTCTTTAGAGACCATTTAGCTGTATAAGCTAACGTTAATCGTATCGAAAACCTGCATTTTACAAAGAATGACTCGAATTAGCTGTAGCAATTGCAGTTATAGGCAAATAGCTGGAGCCTATCGACGGAATAGATGTAGATAATGCAGTTACTTGATTTGGTAATTTTCATAAGCAATCGAAAAAATAAAAAAAGGCGGGCAAGAATAAATCTTGCACCGCCTTTTTGTCGTTGCTTTGATTAGCTGGAAAGACGGATGTTCGTTTGAAGCTTGCCGCTCCAATCCTTCTCCCGCTCCAGCTGCCACAACCGCCAATATATGCCTTGACGCTTTAGTAAATCCTCGTGCTTGCCTCGCTCGCAGACAGTGCCGTTATGCAGCACAATAATCTCATCCATTCGCTCAAGTCCTGACAGCTTATGGGTAATCCATAGGACAGCCTTCTCTCTCAGCAGCGGTTCAATATTAACGTGGAAGGCCTGCTCCGTTAAAGAATCAAGGCCGGTTGCCGGCTCATCGAACAAGATCGCTGGTGCCTTGCGTACCAGCGCCCGCGCCAATGCGACTCGCTGCCGTTCGCCGCCGGACAGCTTTGCCCCCCACTCGCCGATAATGGTGTCATAACCGTCTGGCAGCCGCATAATGGTCTCATCTATCTCGGCGAGCCTTGCTGCTGTCCGCAGCTCATCCAGCGTCGCTTCGGTCTGGCCCAGCCGTAAATTATCAGCTACCGTGGCATTAAACAATTGTACGTTTTGAGAGACGACTGCGAATTGAGCGCGAACGGATTCCTCCGATAATTGCCGAATCTCCGTACCATTAATTGTAACAGAGCCTTCTTGGTAAGGCCTGAGCTTCAGGAGCGCTTGCAGAAGTGTACTTTTGCCGGCACCGCTCTCGCCTACAACGGCAATTTGTTTGCCCTGCGCCATTGATAACGAGATATCCCGAATAGCTGCCGGCTCATCCGGAGCATAACGGAGCGTGAGCCCGCTTACCTCAGCACTCCACTTAGCAGGGCGCTCTTCAACCGTGCGCAAACGAGCAGACTCGGGCACCGCTCCTTCATCCTCCAGCCGAAACAATCTCTCGCCCGATGCCAGTGTCTGACCGAAATGCTGGAAGGAGAGCGGAAGCGGCGTTACCGCCTCGAAGCAAGCTAATGCAATTAACACAAGAGCCGGAATAACAGCTCCACTAATTGTTCCGGATGTGACAAGCGGAATAGCAGCAAGCAGAATTAGCCACATCGACAAATGAGATAGGCCCGTCATTGTACCGCCGCTTATGGCTGCAATCCGGTTCTGGCTCTTCTGGGAAGCGTTAAGCTGAGATTGAATATGCCCGATGCGCTGCTGCGCGGTCTCGGCTTGGCCAAAGCTCAGCAGCGTTGCTAAGCCGCTAAGCATATCGGATGTTTCTACGTACATTTTGGAGCGTGCCTGCACCAATGCTTCCCCGCGGCTTCGGCCCAGCCTATGGCTGACCCAAGGAACCGCAAGCCCGGATAGCAGCATCATTCCTGCAAGCAGGAAGCCAAGCTCCAACTGCTGCCTAGCCATCAACAGGAAACCGAGAACAATCGTTAAAGCGAAAACAAGCGGCGGTGCAACGATTCGCAAATAGAAATTTTGCAGTTGATCGATATCGCTGATAACCGAGCCAAGTACGTCTCCGCTTCGTTTGCTCTCAAACAGCTGAGCGCCTTTCGGTTCCAGCTTTTCATACAGCCAGACGCGCATACGATGCAGAATGCGAAAGGTCAGATCATGGGAGGCCAGACGCTCCAGATAGCGCAGCACACCCCTTGAAATACCGAAAAAACGAACGCCTACAATCGGAATATAGAGCAGCAGCACCGTCTCCGGACGAAGTGCAGCCTGTGCAATCAAATAACCAGAAGTGCCCATAAGACCAATGTTTGCCGCCACTGTTGCGAATGAGAGCATGATGGCAAGCACAGCTCTCCATTTATAAGGGCTGATCAGGCCGATGAGGCGACTGAGTGTACGGAGCGTCGCATTGCCTGTCTTCTTGTGAGCAATTGCCCCCTGAAGCTCTGTCCCCTTCTGCTGCTTCTGCAAAGTGCCAGCTTCACGCTCCGCCTGCATTAGCGGCAAGCTGCGGCTCCCACTCTTCTGGTCTGCATGACTCGCTTGGATCATCTCTGCAAACAATCCACCTGCAGCAATCAACTGTTGGGGTGAACCCGTCTCCACCAGCTGCCCTTCGCTTAGTACGATCACCCTATCCGCCGTGCGGATCGTTTCCAGCCGATGTGCCACTGTTACTGACATGCGTCCTTGCAGCCATGTATGAAGACCATCGGTCACGGCACGTTGGTGAACCATATCTAGTCCAGAGGTTGGCTCATCGAGAAGAACCAAGCTTGCATCTCGAAGCAGCGTTCTAGCAATTGCGATTCGCTGTGCCTGTCCGCCCGACATCTGACTAGCCTCTCCAATCAGTGTATGGTAACCAAGCGGGAGCCTCCGGATGAAAGCATCTGCCTGCGCAATGCGCGCAGCGGCGATCACCTGCTCCTCCCCTGCTTCTGGACAGCTTAATTGGATATTATCACTAACCGTTCCATGAAACAGATGAACATGCTGTGAAAGCACCGACTGCTCATTTCTCCACCAGCTCATAGATAGCTGTGACATATCCGTTCCATCTATTAAAATACGGCCTTCCGTGGGCTTAATAAATCCTTGAATGAGATCCAGAAGCGTGCTTTTGCCCGAGCCGGTCGGTCCGGCCACTGCAATGCGCTCCCCCGGTTCAAGGGTTAGCCACAGGTTGGACAATGCACTGCGGTCTTCGCCGGGATACCGAACGCTAACACCCTCGAATACAATGCGGAAGCCGCCTTGCCGAGGCGGAAGGGTCAGACCATCCTTCTTCACTGTCCAGCCCCGCGGCTCTGTATTCAGAATGTCGAATATACGTCCTGCCGCCGTAACACCGTTCATTCCCGCATGAAATTGAGTGCCCAGTGCTCTCACAGGAGCATAAAATTCCGGCGTAAGCAGCAGCACCAAGAACGCTTCCTTGAATCCAATCTGCCCTTCAACCAATCGCAATCCGAGAAAAACGGCAATAATGGCGGTGCTTAGCGTCGCGAACAGCTCCATCGCAAAAGCAGACATAAAAGCAAGCCGCAGCGTCCCCATCGTCGAACGGCGGTGCTCCTCGCTAATCCTCCCTATAATTTCCAGCTGGGCACGGCTGCGATTGAACATTTTCAAAGTCGTCAATCCGCGAAGCACTTCATGGAAATGTCCGCCGAGGCGGCCAAGCATTTGAAACTGCCGATCTGTCCTCGCTTTAGCCGCCTTGCCGATTAGAATCATAAACAGTACCAGCAGTGGAAGGGTGACGATAAATACAACCGCGGAAATCCAGTCCTTACCTGCCACAACGAAAAATACAGCCATTGGCACGAACATAGATAATGCCATTTGGGGCAAATATTTAGCTAAATAGTTTTCCAGCTGTTCAACGCCTTCATAGACCGTTCCGATGAGTTCCCCGCTCCGCTCTCCTTTAGCATACTGGGGCCCAAGCTCTGCAAGCTTCTGGACGAGCCGGAGGCGAAGGCCGCTCTTAATCCCTTGCGCCATTTGAGCGGAGGTATAGTCGCTTGCCATATGAAGCAGCGCTCTGAATGCGATAATACCAAGCAGTATATAAAGCGCAGGCATTAGAGCGGCAAGCTTGCTTCCTCGGAGAAACGCTTCATCCACGACTCCAGCAAGATATACCGTCTCCGCGATTAACAGCAAGCCGCCCACAGAGCCAAAAATAATTGTTGCTGCGAACAGTTTGCGGCTGCCGGGTACTTGTTTGAACAATTTTTTTATCATGGCATTTCCTAATAATCCAGATGGTCGTTCATGCTGACCCGCTTGCGGAACACCCAATAATTCCAAGCTTGATATGCGATAACGATCGGCACCATAGTAAGGGCGACGATAGTCATCACTTTGAGCGTATAGGCGTTGGACGAGGCATTATAAATCGTCAGCGACCATTCTGGATTTAGCGATGAGATCATCACATTCGGATACAAGCACATAAACACTGTAATCGTAGACAGCGTGATCGTCGCTCCTGTCATAATGAACGCCCACCCATCACGTCCTGCCTTGAGGAAGAAGTGAACAGACAGCAAAGCAAAGCCTGCCAGAATAGGCACTGAACCCGGATTAATACCTTTGCCCGTGAACATATCCGTCTCAAAATAGCTTAATACGACGAATATAAGCAGCACCGCGCTGGTGAGCGGCCCAATTCGGAGTGCCAAAGCTCGTACTCTGTCACGCAGCTCTCCTTCCGTCTTCAGGGAGAGAAACAACGCACCGTGAAGCAGGAACAAGAGCACAATGCTGACGCCCGCCATCACCGAATAAAATGAAATCAGATCCCAAAATGAACCGACGTAGTTCATATTTTGGTCTATAGGTACACCCCGCATCAGATTCGCTAGTGCAACGCCCCAAAGCAGCGGCGGCAGCAGACTGCCGAAGAAAATGATCCAGTCCCATGTGGTGCGCCACTTCGGATTGTCCAGCTTGCTGCGGAACTCGAAGGAGACCCCTCGTCCGATAAGCGCCACCAGCATAAGAAACAACGCCATATAAAATCCGCTGAACAGCGTAGCGTACCAGTTCGGAAAGGCTGCGAACATAGCCCCCCCCGCTGTGATCAGCCATACTTCATTGCCGTCCCAGAACGGTCCAATCGTATTAATCAGCACTCTGCGCTGTGTATCTGATTTTCCCAGGAAAGGTGTCAGCATACCGACGCCGAAATCAAAGCCTTCCAGAAAGAAAAATCCGACAAACAGCGTAGCAATCAAATAAAACCACAAGGATTCCAGCATAGCCCTTGCCTCCCGCCTATAAATTCGGCATCAAATTGCCGTGGTATGAATTTTCTCACTACTCGAGATGTCATGCGCTTCGTCCGTTTCGACACCCTTGCGCGTATAATGCACAACCAAATAGATGAATACTGCTGCTAGAACGCCGTAAATGATCGTGAAGCCGATCAGGCTGGTCGCCACCATTCCAGACGAAACTAGCGGGGAAACGCCTTCCTCCGTTTTTTGCAAACCAAACACAATCCAAGGCTGCCGCCCAACCTCGGTCATAATCCAGCCTGATGAATTCGCAATAAAAGGAAGTGCAATAGCTGCAATCATAAGCTTCAAAAAAGTTCGATACTGCTCCAGACGCTTGCGAATCATGGCCCATGTACCGAAGAGAGCGAGCAAAATCATAAGCATGCCTGATCCGACCATGATCCGGAAGCTCCAGAAGGTCGTCCGTACCGGCGGGATATAATCACCCGGTCCATATAATTGCTCGTATTGCGCCTGCAGCTCCAGAATGCCGGGAACGCTGCCGGTAAGCTTGTTATAGCTCAGAATACTTAGCGCGTATGGAATTTCAATTTGGAATCCATTCTTTTGCGCCTCTGGATCAATAGAAGCAATAACCGTCCACGGCGCGCTTTCTCCGCTCGTATTCCAGAGCGCTTCAGCGGCTGCCATCTTCATCGGCTGCGAGGACATCAGATGCTGCGACTGTGTATGTCCAGCCGTAGCTGTTAGAATACTTGAGATAAGCGCTACTACGATTCCAATTGAAAATGAAGTTTTGAACAGGTCTACCTGCTGCTTGCGAACAATCTTGTAAGCACTAATTCCCGTTACAAACAGCGCCCCAGTGGCAAGTGCCCCGTAAATAACGTGCGGGAACTCTACCCAAAGCTGCTTGTTCCCAAGCAAAGCGAAGAAGCTGGTCATCTCCGCGCGTCCATTCACGATCTCGTAGCCCACTGGCTCCTGCATGAACGAGTTGGCGCTTAGAATCCAGAGCGCCGATAGTGTCGCCGCAATTGCGACGAGCCAGATGGATGCGAGATGCATTTTTTTGGACAAACGATCCCAACCAAAAATCCATATGCCGAGAAACGTCGATTCCAAGAAAAAGGATACCAATGCCTCGACGGCAAGCGGACCGCCAAACACAGCCCCAACGAAGCGAGAATAATCTGCCCAGTTCATGCCGAACTGGAACTCCTGCATAATGCCTGTAACGACGCCAACCGCAAAATTCAACAGAAACAATCGTCCCCAAAATTTCGCCAGCTGCTTATACTTTTCATCGTTCTTAGTCACGTACATCGTCTGCATGAAGGCGATCAAGTATGCTAAACCTACGGACAACGGTACGAATAGAAAATGATATACAGTTGTAATGCCAAACTGCCATCTAGCCAAATCTAATGCTTCCACAGTAACAGCTCCTTTCATTCGGATTAAGTATAAATCCGGATAGGACTGCAATTCTGTGATATTCCGCACACGCTGAACGTGATCTTTCACCATTTTTGTGACAAAATAAAAAACACCCTCTCCGCTCTACAGAAGCTGTAGAATGAGAGAGAAGCAAGTATCCATTTCCTGTTTAATACAAATGAATAGCTCATAAATGAGTTGTGACTAGCTTTAGAAAAAGGAGGGCTTCGTATGAAAGCAGTGCTTGTGAGTCAGGATACCAAATTGTACATAGGTGATGCGCCTAAACCGAATTGTTCGGAAAACGAGCTGCTCGTCAAGGTAAAGGCAACCGCGCTTAATCGCGCCGACCTTCTTCAGAAACGTGGGCATTATCCGCCTCCGATAGGCGCCTCGCCGATTCTAGGTCTGGAGATGAGCGGTGTCGTTGAGGAGGTTGGAACAAGCGTCAAGGATTGGAAAATAGGAGATCGTGTTCATGCTTTGCTGCCAGGAGGCGGTTATGCACAATATGCTGCGATTCCGGCTGGTATGGCGATGCGGATACCGGATGCTTTTTCCTTCGAGGAGGCTGCTGCTATTCCCGAGGTTTACTTAACGGCATACTTAAATATGTTTCGCCTCGGCGGCCTGAAAGAAGGACAGACGGTACTGATCCACGCAGGCGCGAGCGGAGTCGGTACGGCGGCAATTCAGCTTGCGAAAGAAGCGAAAGCACGGGTTATCGTTACAGCAGGCAGCCAAGATAAAAGGGAATTTTGTCTTTCACTCGGTGCTGATATTGCCATTGACTACAAGGCGGGGTCGTTTGTTGATAAATTGAAGGAAGCCACAGACGGCAAGGGTGTTAACCTTATTCTTGACTTCATCGGCGCATCCTACTGGGAGCAGAATATAGCTTCGCTTGATATAGACGGGAGGCTGATTCTCATCGGAACGATGGGAGGTTCTAAGATTCAGAATGTAGACCTGGGGCCATTTCTCTTCAAAAGAATCCAAGTCATCGGTACCGCGCTCCGCTCTCAATCAGTCGACCAGAAAATCGATCTGACCAGAAGCTTCTCAGAGTTCGCAGCGCCACGATTCGAGGATGGGCGGCTGAAACCCATTGTTGACTCTGTTTGGGACTGGGAAGAGGCGAATGAAGCGCACGCTTTAATGGAACAAAACAAAAATATCGGTAAAATTATTTTGCGTGTACAATCGTAATTCATTTGGCTGAACGAGTGAAGTCGTTCAGCCTTATTCTCTTTTCACATCACTATATGAAACTAGTTGAAACCACTAAGCTGGATAGAACGAATTGCCTCCGGTTTACCGTAATCCAATGTCAATTCAATCATCTTTATGAGATAGCAAGCCAGCCGTTCTGATTTGTATAATAAGCGGCTGAGCTTCACTTTATGGTGTAGAGGCATATTGGCGTTAAGTTTCTGTACCTCGCGACTTCATAGACGCACGGAACGAGCTTGTGTCTGCCAGCTTACGGTATAGATCCTTCTCCTCCGCGCTAGGTCGCTCGTTCACCGCCAGTTCTAATTCAAACAAAATGTCTCCTTTTGATCCGTCCGCTCGCTTCAATCCCTTACCCGGAATTCGCAGCTGCTTGCCCGCTGATAGGCCTGCAGGAATCTTCAGTTTCAACGTGCTGCCATCCGGCAAACGAGCCTCCGCCTCCCCACCAAGCACAGCCTGCCAAGGTGCAATCTGTAATATGCCAAGCAAATTGCCATCCTCTATCGCATAATAAGCATGAGGTGCGATTTTAAGAGTCAACAACAGCTCTTCACCTTGTGACAGCTTGTTTTCCCCTCCGCCTCGCAGACGGATGACCGAACCATCAGTAGAACCTTCCGGAATAGTGACTGCTATTTCCTTGCCGCTAATATTTACCCGGACCCTATCGCCCTTCCAAGCCTGCTCCAGCATAATTTCAAGCTGAACCTGAGCGATGTTTCCTCCACCGTTAAAATTAAAGCCTTCATACTCCTCTCCAGCACCTCGGAAGAACATACCAAACAAATCGTCTTCATTCAGTCCACCTCTGGCCCCGTCGCTTCTGCTTGAGCTGCGCCTAAACGACTGTTGCCCATTTGGAGATTGCCTTTGCCTTGAGGAATTTCGACGCATCGAGTCGTAACGCGCTTCCTCCTCATAAGCCTCTCGTTTATCGTCATGGCTCAACACATCATATGCCTCTGCCATCTCTTTAAATTTCGCTTCCGCCTCGGGCGATTTATTCACATCGGGATGCCACTTCTTGGCAAGCTTCTGATAAGCCTTCTTTATCTCCTGCTGAGATGCTCCTTTAGTGACACCAAGCACGTTATAGTGGTTTTTCACAGCCATCCTTATTCCCCCTAGCGAATCACCTTGCAGCACTGTTATTATCCGCAACATATCCAATATTATCCGAGTATTCCGGCAACTTCTGCTGTGAAACACTAAAAAAGGCTGTCTCAAAAGGTGACAAACCCGAGGTTACCCTCAAGGTTTATGACTTTTTGGACAGCCCTTTCTATAAGGCATTCTTCGTATGAGCTCGCACTTGGAGATAGAGCTAGTTTTTAGCTCTATTTCTCCAAAAGGAAGCTGAATTTTGTGGTATAGAGCTAGTTTCTAGCTCTATTTCGTTCATCTAACTTTAGACGAGCTCATATCAGTTAGTTTTCCTGGATATAGAGCTAATTTCTAGCTCTATTTCGCTAAAAGCAAGCTTATTTATTGTAATAGAGCTAGTTTCTAGCTCTATTACACCATTAGTTATCAAAACAGCGTGAAGGAGGTAAACATCGCTTAATGATTAAGCAAATTATAAATCACTTTTGCCGCTTCTGCTCTAGTTGTAATGCCTTGAGGATCGAACGCACCGTTCGGACGTCCTTGAATGAGGCCTAATCCTGCGGCTGCATCTACTTGCTCAATCGCCCAGGCCGAAACTCTTTTTGCATCTGTAAATGTATCATTAGCTTCTAGTGTTGAATATGCTTCATTCCTAATCTGATAGGCTCTCATCATCATAACAACCATTTCCTCACGGGTAATGTTTGCATTTGGCGCAAAGATGGAGGTACTCTTGCCTTTGACAATACCCGCCTTCACACCGATCGAGATGGCTTCAGCATACCAATCACTTGTCTTCACATCCACGTAGGATACGCTCGCTTTATCTGTAAGTTTAAGCGATCTGACCAACATCGCAGTAAACTCCGCACGTGTCAGCTTCCGTTCAGGTGCAAACTCTGTTGCGCTCGCACCATTAATAATCAGCTTCGATGACAACTCTCGAATGACATGAGCAGCCCAATGATTAGCCGGTACATCAGTGAACGTTTTCTCCACTTCGAGTATAGCATACTGACTGAAGTGGCTGATATCTGTTACCCATTCTTCGTTGTTGTATTTGCCCCCCATGTACTCCAGTTCTCCACTGTCTGAAATAAAATAGATAGCTGCCAGCTCTGGATTTGCTTGGGACCCAGCTTTCATTCTTAATGTAATCGGCTGATCGAATTTATGGATGATGACAGACGACTTCTTGTTAGCGCCTGTAATCGAAAGATGGAAATCGAATATAGCTCCCGCAAGTTTAATAGATGCATGCGCGGATAATTCTCCTCTATCAATCGCCAGCTTCGCTTGCGAGTCTGACAACGGTATGATTTGCAAGGAAATGACGCTATCCTTAAGCTCATCCGAATTTATCAGGCTAGTCAATTGTTTAATAACTTCTGATGGCAATACGAGCGATACATCGCCTGTATGAACTTCAAGTTTGTTCTGACCAAGACGCTGTACAGTATCGATTGGCAGTAATACTTCCGCCGTCATAGCCGGTAAGGAAATAACAGCTCTCCCGTTTACGCTATTAATTTGGTCAGGAGTTACCGTAACTGCAGCATTTGGGTTCGGAGTATTGGTATTGCCTTCAACAATGCCACCTCCACCAGGTATTGATGGATCCATACTAGTATCCGGTTCTGCACCTGGGTCTGGTTTTGGATCTGGTTTAGGGTCTGGTTTTGGATCCGGTTTAGGATCTGGATCAGGTGTATTATTCTGCCCCGTCATATTAGCTTGAGCATACTCGCTTGCAAGCTGGCTTAAATGAGTGAGCTGAGCTTCATTCCATGTGCCGTTTTGCAATGCAGGCATTAGCTCTGCTTTGATCACGTCATTCCAAGCTCCTGTTCCGCCATACGTGTCCCAGACGCCCTCTTTCAATCCAATCCTTTGCAGCGTATTCAAATCCGCAGATCTCTGATTCAAATACTTTTTCAAGAAGCGATTATAGTCCACACCGGTAAATTCCTCGCTTAATTGATTCCATACGTATGCTGCCGCCTCAGGATGTGCTGAAGAGGACAGGATGACCGGATATGCCGGATCTTCGATCATTGCTTTGTAGCCCTCAGCATTCGGACCTTTAGGGAACATCAGGAATACCCAATTAGCGCTTGGCATCGAGAATTGTCCTGCAGGAATGGGAACATCGTTGACATCCACAATGACCGGAATTTTCATCGCTTGACCCAAGAAACTGCCATCCCGCATTTCAATCGTCGCATCCTGAAGCTTATCCGCTGCCTTCAGCTTATCGGCCGTTTCATTATATGGCATCGCCATGAACAAGATGTTTCCTTTGCTAAATTGTTCAATATACCAATCATCAGCTGCGCCATCCGGTTTCGTGACAATTAACCCCGCCTCATACCATTCGCTGTATAATTGGCTTGCTTCTTGAAAACTAGAAGAGTCCAAAGAAAATTCAGCTTGGATAGAACCATTTAATGTTCCTTTTGCAGCATTGTTGGAGTACACCATTTGTTTGAACAATTCATCGGTATCTGCAAACAAATACTTGCTTCCAGCAAAGGGTGAACCTTTGAATTTATTCGCAATTTCTTTAAGTTTGTTCCAGTCCCAGTTATTGCTCTGCTGCAGCGCCATCAGATCCTCGGATACACCTATGGATGATTGCAGTGCTTTATTGGCAAATAACCCTATGCTGTTCATCGTCGGCCCCGCGTATAGACCATAAATATTTTGATCAAATGAAGACATTGCCACATAAGCTTTGTTCCATTTGCGGTCATTGAAGTCAAATTCACTAAATTGACTTGCCGGCAATATGTTCTTATCCTTGATTAATCCCGTCTTTGCCCATTCATCCGGAATAATCAGAATATCTGGCATGCCAGAGACAGTTTGCCCTGCTTTCACTTTATTTATGTTGTCTGTTAATTGATCTTTCGACCAATCGATGTCAGGCATGAATTGGATCTGCACATTGCTTTCTGTTTGGATTCGTTCCACCCTTCGATTCCATAACGTCTGCTCGTAGAAGCGTGAGAAATACGCTCCGATATTACCACCAAGCATGGTCTCTAATTTCCCGTTCGCATCCTTCGAATAGGAGAAGCCAATGTTTTTCAATGGCTCTGGAATCGGGCTGTATGTGTCTTTGATCCAGCCGATAGATACCGTTTGTCCGCTCAAATCTCTAATTTCACGATCATTCGCATAGACAGGATCTCCTGTAAGTCTAACATCAACAGATTCTGTGCCTACTGGCTTGCTGTTGTCGACATTTAGACTTCCAAGCTCCCAGAAATACAGGTCGGCCATACCGCCGCCAAGAACAACGGTCATTTCATATTGTCCATTGCCTTTGTTTACAAGCGGAACCTCAACAATCTCGCCTGTATTGCGGCTAACTTTTCTTAATTTCTGAGGATCAATGCCGCTGCTTAAATCAAACGTAAGCTTTACTTCCTGACGTGTCTCATAGCTTGATCCCTTTTGTTCTTCTCCCGGAAGGCCATTGCCGCTTGTCAATCCATTTAACACCATAAAATATTTAGGTGCGGTAGAAGTGAAAAATTGCGTCGTATCGATACCCGGCAGTGGATTGAAATACGAGATAAATACATCGCCGTTCAACCCATCGTTATTAGGTCCAATATTAGTAACCCCAATATTTCGGATATAAGCCTCATCTAATGAGGAGGTCCATTCCTTATTATCTGCAGGTCTACTGTTCTTCACAGCTGTTCCGTTTGCCATATGCTGACCAGGAACGATAAGTACATCGCTGTTATTGATATGCACTAAATGCTCGCCAAGATTTTTACTTTGTCTAATCATTTCTTTAAATTGGTCATAAATATGATAGGGCATTGAATTTCCATCTTCATCAAGCCTATAGTCGCTAAACAAATACCCTGGTGTATCCTTGATCCAGCGGAAGATGCTCATCCATTTGGCTCCGAATGTCCAATTGGCGAATGCGCTAAGATAGACTTGTGATTCCGTCATTTCATACCAGCCGTCTCCTCTTCTCTCGTACGCTGCTGCTCCAGGACCTGTTCTCCATGCTTGAATATAGTTGCCGAAAGGTATAGGCGACAGTCCTGTTCCGTCATAGCCCTCTGATGCAATAATCCGGTAACGGTTCAAGTCATCATAGAATGGAATAACGGTTCCGCCAACTTCTTGTGCTTGTCTATTCTCACGGAAGTAATACATATCATAGGTTATGAAGTCCGGCTTGGACGTTCTAACATACTTGCGAAGCATATCTTTGTTGAATGTCGAGATTAAGCTCATCTCAGTAGTCGGCGTATTGCCTACTTCGTTATGATGGACGAGCACATTCGGATATTTCTCCTTCGATAAATCGAACCAATCCTTCAAAATTTGAGTCAGTGTATCGGAGTAATCCTCCTCATCACCAATCCCGATATTCAGGAAATTGTCTACATTCGCCAGCTGCTCCGGCTTCAAATATCCATTAGCCTTCTGCTCTTCAGTAGGAGCGCCAGTCTTGCCGCGGTCATGTTTATAGATCGTATCGCTGTCGAAATAGGTAGATGATAAATGATTGGCATTAGGCCCGAAAGCGACTCCCCACTTCAAGTCCGGATTCTGCTCATGCAGATCGCTATTATAGTTAGGCGCGTCATTGTATTGAACGGCTGTTAAGCCCAAATCCTTAATATTGTTGGCCGAAGGGTATTTCATCCATTTCTTCAGCTCATACGCTTCATCTGTTGGCACCCATGCTTGAAATTGCAAGCCATTCTTAATGAATAGCTTACTGCCGCGTGAGAGTACAGGCTCGGTCAGAATCGGATCAGCTAGGCCTTTCTCCTCTATGTTCACGTCGTCAATATAGGCGCTGCTGCCCTTGGCCGTGCTGAAATCGATATACGCCATCGAAGCATCCGCGCTTGTCTCGAAATCATAATAGAATACCGACCAATTCGTATTTCGAATCATCGTATGCTCAATGTAATTCATAATATTTTTCTTATCGCCGGGAATACCGTTTTTATAGCCGGAGATTCGGAACGATAAAGTCTGGTTATCGCCCCTAACCTTGGCAGCGAAACGTACCCGGTATTTGGTGCTGGGCTTCAAATCTGTTTTTTCGTATCCAATCGTTTCCTGCGATGCACTATTCTTGCCTACAAACAGGGAATGGGCACCTGTATATTTCTCTGCAGTTACGATTTCAAAATTGTTATACTTGCTGAAAAATTGGTTTTTGACTGCAGCATCTGTAGATACCATGTCGGCACCCGCCTCGAAATGCCCATTCACTACCAAAAACTGTGATGGCACTTCAGGGTCTACGGGAGGCTCTGGCTTCGTATCGGAAATCTGCTCCAGTGTTAATTGATCGACTAACACTTGCGGCAATGCGTTATTAGCCCAGAAATTAATTTTAGCTTGAGGATAGGTAGGTACAAAGGTTAATTCATAATCTTTCCAATCATTTGTCAATCCTGAGAAAGAGGCCGAAACAGATTTGCCATTTGTCGTATAATTTGGTGTATCAAAGCTTTTGACAGACAATGATCCAGCAGTGGCCGTTGCACCTGGAGCTACTTTCATCTTGACTCTCAAGCGGTAAGTGGCCTCCGTCTTAAGACCATCCACTTTATAGTTCAGATTAATCGGAAACGAAATGCCATCACCGAAATGCAAGCTTCCGTTACCGGAGGACACCTGCTCAAGCGCAGCTGTAATGTATGCTGTAGTAAAGCCGCCGCTTATTGCGTTGCCTTTATTCACAAAAAACGTATTCATTGGTGCCGTATCATCACTGCCACCCCATGCAATAATATTGCTATCATCGGGATTGTCGAAATCCGCGCCGATCAGCGGCACTTTAACTATCCATTTCCCAATTGCAGTATCATAGTAGTAAGCATCCGTATTTGACGTGAAGACAAGTGTAGCTTCATATCCGGCAGGCGACTTATCGGTTGCCCTGACTCGGACTTGAACAACGCAATCACCGAGCAGATCAGGCTTCGCATAAGGATTGTAATCCTTCCAGCCCGTATTGTTGATATTGTATTCCATCGTCTCATCAATGCCTAGAATATAATTATTGTCGTCATCTCCCGTTACTGGTGGAGCAGCAGGCACAGGCTCCGAGTCGAGAACCTTCTCGAGCCGCATATGATCGATTAAGACTTGACTCTTATTCGCAGATCCCCAGAAATTAATTTTGGCATGGGGGTAGGTTGGTACGAAGGTTAACGTATATTGCACCCATTTGTCTGTTACGTTGTTGAAAGGAACAGACACCGAGCCGCCGGCAGAAGTGAAATTCGCCGTATCATAGTTTTTGACAGATAGCGATCCACCGTTAGTCGGAACTCCCGGAACCCGCTTCATCATAACGCTCAATTGATAAGTCGCTCCTATTTCTAAACCATCAACCTTGTAATTCAAATTAAAAGGTCCCGTTACCCCGTCTCCGAGATAGAGGCTGCCGTCTCCCTCGTACACGCTCTCCGTTACACTAGTCGTATGTGCTGTAGTAAAGCCTGTGCTTATGGCTTCACCTTTATCTACGAAGAACGTATGCATAGGCTCTGTTTCATCACTAGCCCCTCTTAGCTTAATATTGAAATTGTCAGAGCTGTTAAAGTCTGCCCCTGCTAGCGGAACGTCTACATAATATTTTCCAGCGGCTTCATCATACCGATATGAGAACGCTTCCACTTTATCAGAAATAAAGAAAAGGCTTCCCATAATCTGAACCATTAACATAAATGTCAACAGTATCGAAATTCTTTTTCTAACCGATGCTTTCAATTATGCTCACCTCTCGAATTGGTTTATACAAAGATGATCTCATTAGAATTACAGCCGCATAACATTTCAATCTCTGAATGCGGCTGCATGCTCCACTACTTCTTATTTACTTGCAACTCGATCGTAAGCACCTTGCATAGAGGCAACGAATTGATCCAGCTTAAGTTGCTTTAATTTGTTAACATAAGCATCCCATTCAGCATCAATACCGCCGTTAAGCAGCCATTTGGTTTGGGTATCTTTTACATAGTTTCCGATATCCAAACCTTCAGTTGTATTCGTCTTGATTTCGTCCGGCGTGAAGTTCATAACCGGCAATGTGTTGTTTTGCTTCGCATTCAGATAAAATTTATTAATGTTATCTGCTTTTTCTTCATCTGCTGCTGTTATTGGTACAACCGTGCCCAACATATCAGCAGTAATAAATTTCGGCGATTGATCGAACGGCGCATTTTGGTGCCATAATTCCATAAAGGTGATGCCTTCTGGAACATCCTTTGTATTGAAGTCAAATGTTCCGTCGCCTTTATCAATCAGGCCAATTCCGACTGGACCGTATTGGGATTCAATGCTTGTCAATTGGTTATAGAACTCATCAACCCATCTCATTGTAATTTCAGGGTTTTTGTTTTTGTGTGTAATAGCAAATCCGTTGCCGCGAACGTTAATATTGTTGTTTCTCTTCATAACGACCGGCTCTTCGCCACTCGGTCCTTTGAATGGATTAATAGCTACATATTGATCAGCTGTTTCAGGCGATACAGCTTGTGAAGACCAAGCGTAGAATGATCCCACAATACCTTTCGGATCCTTCATCTTCGCATCAAACTGCTTCGGATCTTGCGTGAAGCCTTCTTGGTCGAACAATCCTTCTTTAAAGAATTTGCTCAAATATGAAATCGCTTCTTTATATTCAGGCTTGTCCGCTGTAAACACTAATTTGCCATCATCGCCTATGACGAAATGATCCACCGCATTTCCACCACTGTTATGCACGTCAACTCGTCCGAATGCACCGAAGAATTGGCCATATCCTGTAATGTGATTGAAGTTAAGGAATGTGTAAGGAATTTCATCATTTTTATTGCCGTCTCCGTTTGGATCTTGTTCTTTGAAAGCCTTCAGAACGTTATAGTACTCGTCCAGCGTTGTAGGCACTTCAAGACCCAAATTGCTTAACCATTGTTTATTAATATAAAGAATCCCAGGATAGTTACGTTGAACTTGCTCAATAACCGTACCCATCGTATATTTTTTACCGTCGGATGCCGTGCTCATACCAGACAACAGCGGCTGTTTATTCATCGCCTCTTTGTAATTTGGCGCATATTTCTCAATTAAATCGTTAAGTGGAATTACCGTTCCTTGAGGGCCAAATTTATTGGCATCCTCAATTGAAAACGCTTCCGGTCCAAAGAAAGCATCGGGCACTTCATCCGAAGCTAGCAGAATGTTTTTCTTATCGGGATAGCTGGATTGTTGATATAGCTCCCATTCGATATGAACATTTGTTTTCTCCTCCAGCTCTTTGAAGAACGGCATATCTGCAAAGTTCGCTGTAGTCGGACCTTGAATACCAATCATTTTCAAAGTCACCTTGTCCTTCACAATCGGCAAGCCTTTCACATACATATTGCCGATCATTTCACTGTCGTCTGATCCTTTCCCTGCATTCGTGTTCCCTGCATTCTGAACAACTGAATTGTTCTTAGCTGAACAACCAGCCAGCAATGCTAGTGAGATTACTCCCGCCATTACTGTTTTAAACACCTTTTTCCCCTTCATTTAAAACCCTCCCTTTTTGTATTTCAGTGATGAATGTAATTCATTTATGCTGAACAGGCATGCCTGTTAACATCCAAGCAGTATGTTACCCTTTAATTGAACCGACTAAGACACCTTTAACAAAGTATCGTTGTAAGAACGGATAGAGAATGAGCAGAGGAAAAGCAGCTACGATGATAACACCGTATTGGATCAATGAAGCTATCTCCAACTGCTTGCTGGCTTGCTCGACGTTTTCCATCATATCAGGAGAAATCGTATTCGCGATCAGGATGTTCCGCAGTACCAATTGCAGCGGATACAGTGTCTCATCCTTCAAATAAATCAAAGCGCTGAAGTACGTATTCCAATAGCCGACCGCGTAGAACAACACCATAATGGCTATCAGCGCAGACGAAAGCGGAAGCGCGATTCTAAAGAAGAATCTGAATTCATTACACCCATCTATTTGCGCCGCTTCTCTTAATTCATCAGGAATCGACGTTTGGAAGAACGTTCTCGCTATAATGAGGTTCCACGGAATGACAGCTACAGGCAAAATTAACGACCAGAATGAATTGTACAAGCCTAGATTTTTCACCAGGATAAAGGTGGGAATCAATCCTCCATTAAAAAACATCGTAAATACAATCATATACATCACTAGGTTCCTGCCGGCTAACTCCCGTCTCGACAAGGCGTAAGCACCCGGGATCGTAATTGCAACACTAATCAAAGTGCCAAGCGCCGTATACAGTAATGAGTTGCCATACCCCGTCAATATCATTTTGTCATTAAAAATTCGGACATAGCCTTCAAAGTTAATGCCTTTAGGAATGAGTGTAACCTGCCCTGAATTAACTAGCGTCGGATTGCTGAATGAAGCTATGACCACGAAATAAAGCGGATACAAAACAATTAGAAGAACAATCGTTAGCAGCCCGTAATTGAAAATATCGAATAAAATATCAGATCTGCTTCTAGCTTTTACGTTCATATACATTCACCTACTTTTTGATTTACCATAACGAAGTATTGGTTGCTTTCTTGGCCAGCATATTTACCGACATTAGGACTATTAGACAGATAACGGCTTCAAACAATCCTATTGCTGTTGCATAACTGAAATCAGCCTGTTGAATACCTACCTTATATACATAAGTTGAAATGACTTCAGATGCACTTCGATTTAAATTATTTTGCATCAAATACACTTTCTCAAAGCCTAGTGAAAGCATTCTGCCTGATTCTAGAATGAGTAGAATAACCGCAGTTGCCATAATCCCAGGAATGTCGATATACCAGACACGCTGCCATTTAGAAGCGCCGTCCACAACTGCCGATTCATGTAATTCTGGACTGATTGATGCGAGTGCTGCAAGGTAAATAATAGTTCCCCACCCAGCATGCTGCCAAATTTCCGAAATAATATAGATAGCTTTGAAAAATTCTGGTCTTGCCATAAAAAATACCGGATCCAGCCCTAATGACTTGATGATGGAGTTGACCACACCGCTACGAGGTGAAAGGAACAACGAAACCATACCAACGATTACGACTGTCGAAATGAAATGCGGTGCATAAATAACGGTCTGAACAAGCTTTTTAAATTTCATTCGCAGCACTTGATTGATCATTAGGGCTAGAATAATCGGAACTGGAAACCCGAATATCAAGCTGAACAAATTCAGCAGCAGCGTGTTTTTAATAACCATCAAAATTTCTGATGATCGGAAGAACCTTTGGAAATGCTCAAAGCCTACCCAAGAGCTATCCCAAATGCCTTTTAGCGGATAGAAGTCTTTAAATGCGATTTGTACGCCATACATTGGGAAATATCGAAAGATAACAAAGTATGCGACCATCGGGAATAGAAAGATGTACAGCTGATAATTTCGTAGTAATTGTTTCATTGTTCTCTTCACAACCAACCAACCCTCACTCCTCTTTAATAAAGCTGTCTGTCTCAACCACGTTCCGAGCATATGTTTTATACAATCCGATGTAAATGAACATAATTTCTATACATGTGCAAAATTTGAACAGCCGAATGAAAAATCCTCGTTAGACAGCGCTTTTTGGCTCTAATATGCAGAATTTGAGGCAATATGCAAGATTTGATTTCACCACAAAAATGCGTATTTAAATTGATATTCAATAAAAATTGCGCTATAGTTAACCTGCAATTCGGACATTACATCATAAGAGAGGGAGTTCTATGTTAAAGTCAAAACTATTTACTAGATATGTTACTTCCTACACCGTACTGTTTTTTATTCCACTGCTCATATTGGCATTTTACGCTTTTCATAATTTTAACGATGTGTTAAGAAAGGAAATCAATTCGCATAATTCACGGTTATTGGAACAATCCAAAAACGCCATAGATTTAAGAGTAGAAGAAATGATTAAGCTTTCCATTCAAATATCCAACAACCCTTACTTCTCTAAATCACATCTCGAAGAAGACAGCTTCCTTAATGTCGTTCAAGCGACCAAGCTGCTCGAAAATTTCAGTATTCCAAATAACTTCTACAGCAATTTCTTTATTTATTACTTTGATCGCGACCTGATTTATTCACCACAAGGTACCTACAGCCCTCAGTACTTCTCTAAATCCATTTACAAATACGATAACTGGAGCTTAGAGCAGTTGAAGAATCAAGTGATAATGAGCCGTAAAGGATTTGTTAGACCCGCGGAATATATTCATATGAACAATAGCTCAGAACGCTATATTACATATGTTGCGCCTCTGCCATACTCAAGTGAACAGCCAAGTGGAGCTGTATTCTATCTCATTCGTGAAAGCGCTATCTACAATATGGTGAAAGAAACACTGATATCGAATAAGAGCAGCATCCTAATTCTTGATAACGAGTTCAATCCCATTACAATGCTGGGAGACTTAGAAATCAATTCGGTTGATCTTCAACAGCTGCGTCAGCATAGAAATCAGTTTGCTTTGAAAACGACCATTAAAGATAAGCCTTATTTCATATCAAGCATTACATCCAATAAAACAAGCTGGACTTATATTAGCTTCATGCCTACTGATATCGTGACAGGCAAGCTGTCTCAACTGAAAATGTCCACAATCGAGTTGTTTCTATTCTTGTTCATCATTGGTATTCTACTAATTTATTTCTTTATGCACTTGAACTATAAACCTTTGAATGAGCTTACAAAAATGGCCACGCGTATTGCGGGAAGCACGCTGTCTACCCCATTAGGAGGCCTCGAAACTGTTCATTCAGCTGTGGATCATATGAGCAGACAAATTAATGTATTGGAGCAAAAGGTGGAATCGGCAGCCGTTACGATGCGGTTCCGGCTTCTTCAGCAGCTGTTGAAAGGCTATTTCGCCGACCAAGAGGAATTTAACTTGAAAGGGGCAGAATATGGCTTAACGATTTCCGGTACCAGCTATGCCGTGCTCATTATCATGTTCGATTCTATTAAGCAATTGGATGAAGAACAGATTGACACTGCTTTTAAAGAGACTTTTGCTCATTCGTATCATTATTTTGTACTTGAAAATGTCCCAGAGGACCAAATTTTCCTCATTCTGAACGATGAAAATGATCAAATGGGAGCATGTGAGTCATTGTGCACAGAGCTACTGAAAAATTTCAAAAATAATTACGGCATCCATTGTACAATTGGGATTGGTAACTGGCATTCTTCCATATCCGATATATCAAAGTCCTATTTGCAGGCTTGTTCCGCCATTGATTATTGGCCAATTCGGGGTAAACATACCATTATCACTTATCAACAAATGGAAGAAAGCATGAACTATATTTCCCATTATCCTCATCAGCAAGTCGAGCTTTTGAAAGCGTATATATCCGAACGTGATGCGGTTAATTTTGCTACTTTATTAGATGCAATTATTAAGAGTCTACAAGAAAAGAACATACCGCTAATTACGGCACGTTTAATTTTCTATAATATGGTCCAAGCCATTATTCATACGATTTACAAAAATAATTACGAGCTCAACGAGGAAATTATAAAAAATTTAGACATTATCTCCTTAGCAAGACAAGATTCAGTAGATGATTTGTCCATACGCATTAAAGCGATCTGTTCTGAACTGTTTGTCAGCGTTGATCATAAAGGCCTTGCAGAAAATAAACAAAATGGTAGAATGAAGCAATATATTGAAGAACATTATTGTGAGAGCCACTTCTCCCTGCAAAGCATGTCCGATTATTTAAACATATCCGTTTCTTATTTAAGCCACTCTTTCAAAGCGCAGTTTAACCGCAATATCTCGGACTATGTCAATGATCTGAGAATGACCAAAGTGAAATGTGATCTTACGAATACGGATAAGAACGTGCAGGAAATTGCACAAAGCGTCGGTTATTTGAATCAATCCAGCTTTATCCGCAAATTCAAACAAACAACAGGCATTACACCAGGGGCTTACAGGGAGCTCAGCAGAAAAGGAACCAAATAAGCTTGGTATATGATCATTATTTGATTAAAAAAAGCCGCATGAGTGATCGGTCAAGTCCTGACCGATCGTTCATGCGGCTTTCTATTTGAGGATTTGTTCAACCTCTATTTTTTCGATATTGATCGGGCGTCATTCCTTTAACCTTGCGAAAATGCCTGATGAAATAGCTCGTTTCCATTCCAACAAGGCTTGCAACTTCTTTAACTGTAATGCTTTCTATCTCCTTCATAAGCTTAATCGCTTTGTCCAATCTAACCCTTTGAACGTATTGATGCATGCTCACACCGTACGTTTTGCGAAACAAACGGTTCAAGTATTGATGTGTATATCCTAATATAGAGGCTACATTCGACAGCGTAATATTCTCGTTGAAATGCTCATTCAAATAGCTTGCAGCTTGCCCAGCCACTTCACTGCCTGCATCCCTGTCCTTCGGAGCATTCGGCTTTGGATTAGCCTCGGTTACGGTTTCAATAAACCGTAACCGGTTCAAATCCAAGAATAAGCTGTATAGCAAACGGACAGCCTCCCATTCAGCACCGGTGTCGTTGATATCACCAATCATCCACATCTCATCCAGCAGACGCCACACTCCCTCCATATCCGGGGCATTCTCCAGCTTGCGCGCCTCCATTCCGAAATGCTGCAGAAGCTCATCAACCTTAGTGCCCAGAAAGGATACATAGCCTACTTCCCACGGCTCACTAGAAGTTGGGAAATATTCATGAGGCAAATCAGGCGGCAGTAGGATATACTGCATCGGCCCAAAGTCGAACTCCTCCTTATTAGGCAGCCGGACTCGCCCCTGCCCGTTACGAACAAACAATAATTGAAAAGCAGAAAATCCATCCGGCCGAGCCATCTGCTTCTGAACATTATAACCGACAGTATGCACATATATAGACATCGGCACATAGGGAGGCCGAAAAAAACGAATGGTACGAATATCCATAGCTCCATCCACATCTCACTTTCTTCCTATAATAATTAATTGTGTTTCAATTCGTTATATCGGAATTCAAAAAATCCGATTTCTTGTTTCTTTGTTATAATGTATCATTGTAATAAAATAAAATATGTTACTAAGGAGTATATTCAAAATGTTATATGGAGCTTGTTATTATCCCGAACATAGAGAAGCACATCGTTGGGAGGAAGATCTACTCCTAATGCAGCAAGCCGGAATCAATGCTCTTCGTATCGGTGAATTTGCTTGGAAGCTTTTTGAGCCTCATGAGGGGAAATTTGATTTCAGTTGGCTGGATGAATTTCTGCAGCTATCCGATCGCTATGCGATTCGCCTTGTGCTGTGTCCCCCGATGCGTACCATTCCAGCTTGGCTTATAGAGAAAGACTCTTCTATGAAGATTGTAACTCAAGAAGGGCATGAACTGGAATATGCCAGCCGCTATTCCTTCTGCATCAACCATCCTCTGCTCCGCTTGAAGGCGCAGCAGCTTGCAATTGCAATGGGAACCCGTTACGGCAAACATCAAGGCGTTATTGGATGGCATCTTGATAATGAAATCGGTGACGAACCTGACTGTCACTGTTCGGTATGCAGCCAGAAATGGCGTCAATGGCTGGAAAATAAATATCGCGAAATCGAGACTCTCAATTCAGCCTGGGGCACTGTATTCTGGGGCCAACAATATGACCATTTCGAAAAAATTCCGACTCCACGCGTAACGAAGGCCGATTTCAATCCTGCATTTATTCAAGCATGGCGTCAATTTCGCAGTGATTGCAATGTCGAAGCGGTCCAACTGCTTGCTGAAGCTGTACGTTCACAGCAGCATGATAGTACGCAGTATATCACGACCAACAATCAGATGCTGTGGAACAACCGAACCGATTATTACGAGATGGCCAAGCAGCTGGATATTACAGGGACGAACTATTACCCTCCCTATGGAGATCGCTGCCGTACTTTGGAGCTAGGATTGGCAGTGAATCGCAGCCTTAAGAACGCACCTTTCCACGTTTATGAACTGCGCAATGAAAGCCATGCCATCTTAGGCGCGGAGAGCAACTCCCCTGCACCTGGGGAGCTCGAGCGTCTTACGCTCCATACGATAGCGAACGGAGCAGACGGCGTCTTCTATTTTCCGTGGAAAAGATTCCCCTTTGGCTGCGAGCAAAATCATGGCGCTATAACCGATTATGACGGCAAGCCGACTAGAACGTACGAGGAATGCCGCGCTATTGGAGAACGCCTGCAGCGCTTGGCGCCAGTAATAGACGGCTCTAACGTCGCAAGCGATATTGCTGTGCTCTATGATTTCCCTAGCCGTTGGCATGTGGAGATTCCTTCCGACTGGACCGGAAATAACAAACTGTACATTCAACATATCAATAAGCTGTACCATAGTGTTCGCAAGCTTGGCTTCAACTGCGATGCTGTCGGAAGAAGCGGTGACTTCGCTAAGTATAAGCTGATCCTTGTACCGATGCTGCCCATCGTCGATGATGAGCTGGTTATAAAGCTTCAGCAATATACAGCAGCCGGGGGCGTAATCGTATTTCATCCTTTGAGCGGCATTAAAAATTCGGATGCCTGTTTCTACAAGGAACGACTGCATCCCGGGATAATTCAATTGCTTGGTTCAAAAACGTTGGAAACGGCTACTTCCGGTCCACAGAGTCCTGTCCATTTCCGCTGGCAGGAGCGTTTGTATCAATGCGAGATGCTGCATGAGCTCATTCAGACCGAAATGGCCCATATCGTCGGTACCTTTGCCGATCAATGGTTTGAAGGCTATCCGGCTGTAACGGTACAGCCTTTCGGTGAAGGCGAGTCCTGGTTCATAACGACATTTGCTGAAGAGGATTTCTACAAAGACTTCCTTCATTATATTTGTAATGAAATTGGTATTTCTCCTTTACTTGGCATAGCGCCCCCAGATCATGTAGAAGTAACGATGCGACAAAGCGCAGATGGAACAGCATTTATTTTTGTGTTGAACGGTTCAAGTCAACTGACCGAAATGACGATCAACCGACCGATGGCGGATATATGGAACTCGGAGAAAGAAAGTGACCACATATCCTTAAAGCCTTATGGCGTAAAAATATTAGTTAAACATAGGAACAACTAGTCATGACATAAGCAAGGAGTTTAGGCGACAGCCTAGGCTCCTTTTGTTATCGAAATAATAAAAAGGGGCAACCGCTTCATCGTCTTTATGACGAAGCCGTTACCCCATCTTCATATTCTATGGCACTCAGCCTTTATAAACGAATCGCTCGTCTCCCAGCTCTTCTTGCAAGCGGTGCAGCTCCTTGTCCAGTACGGCAACCACACGCTCATAATCAGGATCATTATACACATTGATCATCTCGTAAGGATCTTTTTTCAGATCAAACAGCTCCCACTCCGGTATCTTCGACTCATCCTCCGAACCAAGTGTTCCTAGAGCATCTGCATAGTAGTAAATTAGCTTGTATTGTTCTGTACGAATGCCGTAATGCGCATACACTTTATGCTCGGACAGATGCGTCCAGTATCTGTAGTACATAGATGTACGCCATTCAGCGGGCTCCTCTCCTTGCAGTATGGAGTGGAAGCTTGCCCCCTGCATCGATTCCGGAACATTAATACCCGCATAATTCAGAAAGAGCGGAGCGAAATCGACATTGAGAACCATATGCTTGCTGACGCTGCCTGCAGCAATTTTGCGGGGATAACGGATCACGAACGGCATGCGCAACGATTCCTCGTACATGAACCGCTTATCGTACCAGCCGTGGTCGCCAAGGAAAAAGCCTTGATCCGACGTGTAGATGACGATGGTATCCTCAGTCAGTCCTTCTTCGTCCAAATAATCAAGCATTCTGCCCACATTGTCGTCTACTGATGCGATGCAGCGTAAATAGTCTTTAATATAACGCTGATATTTCCAGCTTTTGAGCGCAGCTCCTTCCAATTGAGCAGGAGGATCCATTTTGAAATCATTTTTGGTCAAATCTCGATCAATTCGCATCTCAGCAGCAGCTGCCGCGCTAGCCCTGTTAGAATAATCATCATTAAATGTTTCCGGCTCCGGTATGTCCAAATCCTCATAAAGATGCGCGTGCTTCTTGTCTGGAATCCACGGCCGGTGCGGCGCTTTGTGGTGGCACATCAATAAAAACGGCTTGTCCTTATCCCGGTTTGCCATCCAATCGATTGATTTGTCTGTAACAATATCAGTAGCATATCCAGGCACAGTAATGGATTTCCCCATTTCAATCATGGACGGGTCATAGTAATCGCCTTGACCGGGAAAAACACTCCAGAAGTCGAAGCCTGTAGGGTCGCTGTTTCCCCCATGCCCCAAATGCCATTTGCCAATCATCGCGGTTTGATAACCGTCTTGCTGAAGCAGCTTGGCTACCGTCTGCTGTCTGCCATCCAATCGATCAGATAATGTTTTCACACCGTTCACATGGTTATACGTTCCGGTTAAGATAGCAGCTCTACTCGGCGTGCAAATGGAATTGGTGCAGAAGCAATTATCCATTCGCATGCCTTCCTTGGCGATTCTATCTATATTCGGCGTTTCATTAATTTTGCTATCATAGCAACTCATTGCGTGAGCAGCATGGTCATCACTCATAATAAAAAGTATATTGGGCCGTTTTTCCTTGCGGTCGCTCATTGCCGATACCTCTTCTCTTAGTTCAATTTGTTATATTAATCTTCAAAACGTTATTCCTTTTATATCCTATATTATTATAGTAATAATCCAGCATTTTGACAACATTATAATTAAATAGTTCAAAACGTTATACATCTAATATGACGCATTGTATGGAGGAAGAAACAAGCAAGAGGCTATCCAGACGGTGATAAAACCTGGGTTTAGGGCGTACTACGCATGAACTCGTATTTGCTAGGTTTTCTGGGAATAGAGCTAGTTTTAGAGCTAGAATAAAAAGTGGACACCTGTTAAGGAGAAATGGATAATTTACTTAACGAAGAAAGAGGTGTCCTTTATGGGGGAGCAACGTCAACGATTTAATGAAGATTTTAAGAAGCAAACGGTTAAATATATTCAGGATCAGACGAAGTCCGTACCGGAGATTGCTACAGAATTAAATATTTCCTCGAGTACTGTACACAAATGGTTAGCCAAGTACCGAGAATTCGACAATGAATCTTTAGCAAACCCCGAGAAAGTTCGTCAATTAGAACAACAATTAAAAGAGAAAGAACGCGAAAATCAACTGAAAGAGCGAGCGCTAGCAGATCTCCAAGAAGAATTGGCCATTTTAAAAAAGGCTCTGCACATCTTCAGCAAAGAAAAGAACTAAGGTTCCAATTTGTCGAAGATCATCGCTCTGAGTATCGACTAGAGAAGATGTGCAAGGTCATGGAGATTTCTCGGAGCGGTTATTATAAGTGGAAACTAGCTAAACCTAGTGAGCAAAAGCTTCGCAAGGCAGCTGTAATCGAGCGAATCAACTATCATTTCCACGATACCAAAGGGATCTATGGTAGTCCGAAGATTACCCATATGCTCTCGTTAGAGGGCATAAACACCTGTGAACGTACGGTAAGCAACTATATGAATGAGGTAGGATTGCGTTCCTGTGTTTCAAGGAAATTCAGAGTAAACACCACCGATTCCAACCATGACCAGCCTGTAGCTCCGAACATCCTGAATCAACAGTTTGCTACAGAGGAGCCTAACCGGGTGTGGGCAGCGGATATTACCTACATTCCTTGTCGTGAAGGACGACTTTATTTGGCCAGTGTTCTCGACCTCTGTACACGTGAAATTGTAGGTTGGCGGCTTGCTGCTCGAATGACTGTTGAACTTGTCCTTGGCGCATTAGAAGATGCTTTTAAGACGAAAAAACCCAAAAAGGGACTTATCCATCACTCCGATCGTGGTTCGCAGTATGCTTCTGCCGAATATCGAGAAAAGCTTTCCTCCTATAAGATGACAGCCAGCATGAGCCGTAAAGGTAACTGTTATGACAACGCGAGTATGGAATCTTTTCATAGCGTACTCAAGAAAGAGCTGGTTTACTGCAAGACATTCAAGACGAAGAAGCAAGCTTATGATGAAATATTCCAATACATTGAGCTTTTCTATAATCGCAAACGTATCCATAGCTCACTTGGCTATTTATCACCAGTTCGCTTTGCTGCGCTTTTTCATAAGAAAAGCGCTAGCTAATTCTCCTAAATAAGTGTCCACTTTATTGACAGAGGTCCATTTCTAGCTCTATTCCTCCAAAAGGAAGCCGGATTTGTGGTATAGAGCTAGTTTCTAGCTCTATTTCGTTCATGTAACGTCAGACGCGCTCATATCAGTTAGTTTTCCTGGAAATAGAGCTAATTTCTAGCTCTATTTCTCCAAAAGGATGCTTAGTTTGTGTAATAGAGCTAGTTTCTAGCTCTATTTCGCTCAAGCAGGTAGCCCTCGATCAAAAAAAGAAAAATGGCGGTACAGGAATAGTCCACCTGCACCGCCATTTTTCACTTTTTTTCCTGAAAGCAAGCTTAATCCTTTTGAGACAGCCTCTTTTTCATGTAGATGCAAATTTATAGCGAACCGCTTACAAGGCGCCCTTCGTACCATACTGCTTGCCGCTCCGATCTTCTCGCAATCGCTTCCGCCGAGCAGCTGGCATGCACCAGTACAAAACTTGCAGCATCTCCCACCTTCGGCCATACCTGCTCGCCTTCTGAATTAAGCGGCGTTTTCCCTCCTGTAATGAATCCAAGGGACTGAGACAATGACCGTTCATCATTATACCCGTACAATTCGGCGAACCGCCCTGCTTTGTCCAATTGATCGCCATTGCCGAAAGGCGACCAGTGGTCCGTAAGGCTGTCAGTTGCCAATTTCACTTTCACTCCTTGGCTGTACAGCATCGGAAGCGGCATCATCATTCTTCCAATCGGTACGGTTGATGCAATGGTCATACCAAGTGATGCCATCCTTCCAGCTACTTCTTCTGCCTCTTCCGGTCGAGCGCCTGCAAACCAAAAAGCATGGCTGACTGTTACCTTTCCTTGCAATCCAGCTTCTTCAATCAAATCCACTAGCCGAATCAGCGTCTGCTTTCCCGCTTCGTTTCCATCATGCAGGTGAATATCAATTCCAGCATTAGCTCCAACCGCCAGTTCTACCATGGCTTGCAGTGATTTCTCAATATCTCCATCTACTGTATGGGGATCGACTCCGCCAACATGGGTCGCCCCCTCTGCCAGGGATTGCTTGACCAGTTGAACAGACTGCGATCGAAGCAGACCATGCTGCGGAAAAGCTACAATTTCAGATGACATTTTACCAGAGAACGTGTTGAAGGCTTGCTTAGTTGCCTCTAGCCGGTTCAGCCCACTGACAGGCTCAATATTACAATGGCTACGTACATGGGTGGCACCAAATCCTTGTATAAGTGTCAATATGCTCTCCGCTTGTTGTTTCGCTCTTGGCAGCAGCTTAGGCAATAAGACCTTCTCTTCCTCAATCCGTTCGAAGATACTGGATACATGCTTTACTGCTTTCCACGGTCCGTCAAAATAAGTTTTATCCAAATGAATATGCGCCTCCTCGAAGGAAGGAAGCAGCAATAATGCTTTACAGTCATATTTGGGAAGAGTGCTTTGCAGCTCCAGTTCCGTTCCAATAATCTCAGCAATTACACCGTTCTCAATTCGAATATGACAAATTTCCGTATTCGTACCGGCCACTTGTCCATCTTCCATTATATAGCCCTGTTCTAATTTCACATTCGTTAACCAGTAAGAAGCGTTCAACATGTCATCCCTCTTTTTGTGAAAGGTTTTATAAGCTGTGTTCAATAAAAGCCTCCTCTTTCTACCAGCGTGCTCGGCGTTCTGGAAGCGGATCCTGATCCAGCATTAACCGCTGCACTAGCTTTTCCATCAATTGCTGCTTCTCAGCATGATGTGCGGGGTCGAAAAACAAATTCCGGCTTTCCTGTGGATCATCTTCCAAATCATACATTTCCCCATACTTTTCATTAGCAAACACTACGAGCTTATAACGATCCGTTCGCAAGCATTTCGCATGAATACCGCGATCATGCGCATCGTAGGAGGTTAAAGCAGAATCCCTCACTTGTAGCTTGTGACCCATTAACACCTCTTGCTGCGATACTCCTTGTACCCCATAAGGCGGCACTTCGCCAATCGCTCTGAGCAGCGTTGGAACGATGTCGACATGCTCCATCAAGGCATTGGTCGTTAGCCCCTGAACCATTCCTGGGCCGCGAATAATCATTGGTATACGAGTCAAGCCCTCATAGAACCAAGGCCCTTTGTACAGGAGACCGTGATCGCCGAGCAGTTCACCGTGGTCACTTGTAAACACGACCAGCACATTATCGTATAAACCCTTCTGTCTCCAAGCTTCTTGTATATGTCCAATCTGCTCATCGATAAATGAAATCATCGCATAATAGTTGCGGGTTAGCCTGCTTATATGTGCTTCATCATGCTGATGCGCCTCTCCCCCTCCCGGCCAATATCCCCGATCGCTTTGACGCGCTAGATGTTCCGGACGAAGCTTCATCCCTTCCGGATCAGCCTTAATTGGAGCTTTAATCTCCAAATCCGCATACAGTTCTGCAAAGGCACGGGGAGGGTTAAAGGGATGATGCGGATCTACGAAGCTCGTCCAAAGAAACAGAGGCTGGTCCTGATCATGCGCAATAATCGCTTCTATGCTTTTCTCTGCTATCCAGTACGTCTGGTGCAGCTCCTGCGGCATATCACTTTCCCACACATCTCCTGCGGCATCGTCCGAACGGTATCGGTCAAGATTGAATCGATCTGCGACTTGCGGGTCGCGTGCACGCAGCCAGTCCAAATATTCGCCAACCAGGTTGTCTTCAGAGATATGATGCTCGTCAAACCCGTAATAGGTACCGTCTTCTGCTCTACCGCGATCTCGGAAAACAACATCTTCCGGCTCTCGGGAAAATTCCGCCTTACATTGCGGACGGAAATGCATTTTACCGACACCAATCGTTTTGTAATCCCGCTTCTTCAAATGATCGCACAGTGTAACCTCATTCTCATCAAGCGAGACACCTATATTCCATGCCCCATGTACATGAGGATAACGGCCGGTAAAGATGGAAGCGCGGGAAGGGGTGCAAACGGGGCTTGCACAATATGCATGATTAAATACCGTTCCCTCCTCCGCAAGCTTGTCGAGCACTGGAGTGTGAATCTCTTTGTTCACAAATCCCATAACGTCGGCTCGCATCTGATCCGTCGTTATCAACCATATATGCGTTTTTTGTTCCATCCTGTATTTCCTCCTCGATCCGAACTCTGCCGTTACCGGTAGCGCTTACAGGTTATTGCTGCAATCGCTCTTGTCACTTATTATATGAAAGAAATTACATGCTTTTTTCATTCATTATACCATCTTTATTTCTTTTTGGGATTAAGCACTTGGAATTAATCGTAATACTATTTATTTTTACAAAAAAAACTGTTAAAATTCATTATCTTATTGTCGTTTTGGTTTTATTGTCACATGCCATTCAAATAGAATCGGAGGAAGCCGTATGAATCATCATGACCGCTATTTCCTATACCATATATTATTTTATTATTTTTTTACGCTATAATAAGAAGTCAATGAACTGGATGATGCCTTTACTGTTATGGGCATTTGCGCCAGGGTGTCTTGAGGATTGGTCTAAATAATAAGGAGGAACGAAGTTGAAATGGAAACCTAAAAAACTATTTCGTAAATCTGCTTTTCGCCAGCATCTTATTTTGTTTTTAATTACGATACTCATTCCAGCGCTAATCTTTCTTTCATATAATTTATATCGGTCGTCAAAGCAACTGACGAATGGAATTGAGAATGCTTCAGTCAATGATCTTGACCGAATTGGACGCAACTTAGACAACTTGAATAATAATGTGGATCAGCTAGCTACGCAGCTTTCCTTAACACCATCTATTTACGATCTATTAACCCAGCCATACAAGCTATCCATCTACGACTATTCCATTATTAAAGAGCAACTTCGAGGATGGACAACTTCCAATTCCATTTTCTACTCACTGCTGCTTCATATTTATCAGAATGATAAAGTGTTGACGACAAATGAAGGATTATATGGCACTTCTGAATATTATGACAGCGCTTTTATTACAAAATTAAGAGAAGCTGCGACAGAACGACACACGTCATGGACAGGTATTCGTGTAACCAAAGGGGGTGTAGGCAGTCCAGACATGGATGTGCTTAGCTTTGCTCGCTCAATTCCAGCAACCTCCCACACTCCTCTCGGGATGCTCGTTATTGATATTCAGAAGGACAGCTTTATAAAATCAGTTCTTCATTCTTCAACGATCGCAAACGAGCATACGTTGGTGATTGATCCTCAGAACAAGCTTGTGTCGCCCCTATTGAAGGGCTAAATGCTGAGGGACTTGCTAAGCAATTGGAGCAGGGGGGACTGCGTACTGAAGTGGTAACGCTAACGAACGGACGTTATTTTGTGACCGCGCACAAAGATCAGGCACACGGCTGGACGTTGCTGCAATTAACGCCATATAGTGTGTATAGCACTCAAATGAAAGCGAATATAGGCCATGCACTTATCGTATTATTAATCGTTTTGCTTGTGGGACTAGGGGTATCTTATTTATTTGCTTTTATTTTGTATGATCCATGGAGAAAGATGGCGGAACGTCTGAGAGAATTTGTCATCCGTCCTTTCGATACAGGCAAGTCCGATGCATATAACATAGTGGATGATGCTATCGGTCATCTCATCACTACCGTTAGACAAAATGAGCCGATCATTCGGGATCATCTCGTCCAAGAACTGCTGCTACACCGTCCTCCAGAGGATCATGATGTGTTGAAACGTTTTGCCCAGACCGGGCTTCTCTTTGAGCATTCACATTTTCTTGTACTCCTCATTGTGGCGGATGAGCGCAGCCCTGAAGATGAGCAAGTAAATAGTGTTTATTTGTACAGCTTGGCAGAAGATTTATTAAGATCCCATTTTTCAGTGGCGGGGACGATTCTGGATCGAAGCAAGTTCGGCTTCATTCTCAATCTGAGTTCATCGGAGCTTCAGCCCATAGAACAGGAGTATTTGGAGAAGTGCTGCCTTCAAATGAGGAATGAGGCACAGGATCGATGGTCCGTATGGCTTCACGCTGTGTCTGGAGGCATTCGATCCTTAGAAAATGTTCATGAAGCCTATGAGCTTGCTCAGCGGGCTATTACATACAAGGCATTCTTAGCCAGCCCCCAATCAAATATCATGTATGCAGACGGAGATTGGGAAGAGCTGAAATTCGACTATCCCGTCTCCTATCAGAAGCTGTTCCTTAATACGATACTAGCAAGAGATCGGCAAGCAGCGGATGAGTTGGTGTCACAATTGTTCGAGAAGTATATTCATCAGAATCGTTATTCGCAGCCTAAGCTGCAACAAATGATTGTTATGCTTATGAGCCATATGCTGGGCTCGCTCGTCCAAGAAGGCTATGATATTGGAGAGCTTATGGATGAGATTAGCTTGTTGAATCTACAGAAATACAGAGACAGCTCCGAGCTGCAAGCCTATATTCATTCTACTGTCGGGTTAATGATGGATTACGTTCATGAGGTTCGAAACGAACGGAGCTACCCGCCCTATATACGGGAAGCACTCTTATATATGGAGCAGCATTATGGGCATAATATTTCCATATCGGATGTAGCAGAGGTCGTTGGAATTAGCAGCGGGCATTTAGGACGAATATTTAAAGCAGAGACAGGCAAACCTCCACTTGAGTATTTGACCGAATATCGTTTAGAGCAGGGAAAGAAGCTGCTTAAAGATGACAGCAGATCACTGCAAAATATCAGTGAAGCCATTGGATATAATGACGTTCATACCTTCATCCGGTATTTCAAAAAGTACGAAGGCATTACACCGGGTGAGTACAGAAAAAAGATCATGTAGTCTTTAAGATGGGCATGTATAATTTCGAACATCATACGATAAATAACGGTTTTTCCCCATTCTTATCACAGAGTGGGGATTTACTGTTTTTATGGCTTCGAATACGATGAAAGCGTAACCATTGATCGTGTGTCGCACAGTTATAACAAATGAAATGGAGGTTGGAATGTGAACGGAATATCTTCAGTCCCCGTAACTAGAACAAAACCGCAAGCCAGGTCAGGGCGACATTGGAGAGAATGGGGCAAGCACAAATACTACTTTGTTCTTCTATTGCCGGGCCTTGTGTATTTCGCTTTATTTCATTATTGGCCGATGGCGGGTATTACAATCGCGTTTAAGGATTTCCGCTTATTGGAAGGAATTATGGGAAGCCCATGGGCTGGACTGAAATGGTTTCAAATCCTATTTGATGCTCCCGATTTCTGGACAGCACTCAGGAACACCATCATTATTAGCTTTTATAAACTAGTTTTTAGCTTTCCGGCCCCGATCCTTTTGGCACTGTTATTAAATGAAGTATATCATTCGGCCTTTAAACGCGTTATACAAACTATTGTGTACTTCCCACACTTTCTCTCATGGGTTATCCTGGGCGGTATTTTATTCTCACTTTTCTCGTCGGACTCTGGCTTAGTCAGCTTCCTTGGGATGAAAGCTTCACCGATAATGGATCCTAGCTCATTCCGAGGCTTTCTCGTCATAAGCGAAGTATGGAAGGACATGGGCTGGGGAACGATTATTTATTTAGCAGCTATCTCAAGCATCAACCCGGAGTTATATGAAGCTGCCCGAATAGATGGAGGAAATCGCTTTCACCTTGTAAGGCATATAACGCTTCCCTCCATTACTAATACGATTGTTATTTTGCTCATATTACGTACCGGACAAATTCTTCACGTGGGCTTCGAACAAATTTTCATCTTATATAACCCACTCGTTTTCGAAGTTTCAGATGTTATCGATACGTATGTCTATCGACTTGGCTTAACGATGGGAAGATATTCGTTCGCAACGGCTGCCGGGTTATTTCAATCATTCGTAGGTTTGCTGTTATTGCTCGTCACCAATGGGGTGGCTAGACGTATGGGCGAGCGCGGATTATGGTGAGGTGTCTATGAAAAAACCAATTGCATCTAAAATTTTTGACGCTGGAAACGGTATATTCCTAATCTTTCTAAGCTTCATAACGCTATATCCTTTATGGCATGAAATTTCATTATCTCTAAGCTCGAAAGCAGAGGCGCTTCAAGGGGGATTCTTTTTCTTCCCGCGAGGATTCACCTTTCAAGCCTATGCAAACGTATTGTCCTCTGATTACATTTGGGTGGCCTATGGAAATACCATTTTTGTAACGGTTGTTGGCACTTTGTTATCCTTATTGGTCACATCGAGCATGGCCTATCCGCTTGCTAAGCGAACACTGCCATGGAAGAATGTATGGATGACCTTGATCGTCTTTACGATGATATTTAGCGGAGGTATGATCCCTGTATATTTAGTCGTAAAGGAGCTTAGCTTGCTGAATACCTTATGGGCATTAATTCTTCCTAACTTAGTATCTGCCTTTAATATTATTATTGTCATTAACTTTATTCGAGGTATACCGGAAGAGATTGAGGAATCGGCCATGATGGACGGCGCCAATCCAATCCGAATATATTTCTCCATTATTATACCGTTATGCAAGCCTGTGCTAGCAACGTTGGCACTCTGGATTGCGGTCGGGCTATGGAATAACTTCTTTGCAGCACTTATTTATTTGAACGACAAGGCACTTACCACTTTGCCCCTGCTCATCAGGCAAATTATTGCGGGACAGCAGCTTGCTGAGGAGACGGGACAGCTGGCAGATTCCTCAACCGAATCAGTAATCGCCGCTACCATCCTTCTTTCTATAATACCTATTCTTGCAGTGTATCCGTATTTGCAGAAATACTTTGTAAAGGGCGTTATGCTCGGTTCAGTTAAATCCTAAGCTTAATCATACTAAGAGATGAATAGGGAGGTCTTTATATGCAAAAGAAATGGAAATTATCAACCACGGTGGCGAGTATGACCATTCTCGCTGTTCTTGCATCCGGATGCGGGGGCTCTAACAACACTCCAAACAAAGGAAGCAATCAGGCGTCTGAGGATAAGACAGTAACTTATAAATTTCTACGCAACAGCGGAATTGCAGAATATCCAGCCGATGGCGGCGAAGCTAGAAAGGTGTTGACGGAGGCTGCTGCTAATGCAGGCATTAAGGGCGTGGATTTTATTGCACAGCAAGCCCCTGGAGAAGATTATCAAACAAAACTCAACTTGCTCGCGTCCGCGGATGATCTACCAGACTTTTTCGATATTGATTCTATGACGTTGAGCCGCTTTGTAGAGCAAGGATTGGTTCAACCGATTGATAAGTATTTGGAGAATGCGCCCCATCTTATGAAGCTTATTCCTCAATACTACTGGGATCAAGTTACGTTCGATGGTAAAATCTATGCATTGCCTAACGGAATGAGGCCCGAAGCTTTCAACAGTCCGAACGTAACATCTGTTCTCGTTCGTCAAGACTGGCTGGATGCACTTAATTTGAAAGCGCCTACTACATTGGATGAACTGCATGATGTGCTGAGGGCATTCGTCTCCGATGACCCAGATCAAAATGGGAAAAACGATACGCTAGGCTTAAGTGGAACGAAGTTATCACGCTATAACTCTATTTTTGGAGCATATGGCATTATTCCGAGCTTCTGGATGGAGCGGGATGGACAAATCCAGAAAGGCTTTACTCTGCCGGAGACGAAGCAAGTTCTTACCTTGCTCCAGCAATGGTACAAGGAAGGCTTGATTGATCCAGACTTTCCGGTAATGGAAACAAAGCAATTAAACGAGAAAATTATTAATTCAAAGGTTGGTTTGTTTGAGAATGATGCCTTCCTAGTAGATCCTAAAGCAAACCCGACTTCTGAGGCCCTGCAGAAGGCTACACCGGCCTCTAAGCTCACTATGATTGCCCCGCCTAAAGGACCAGATGGCAAATCGGGCAATCCCGAGACAAATGCAGTAGCCTCAGCTCCGCTGCGCGCTCTGTCTGTGAAAGCGCAAAATCCAGATAAGCTGTTCCGTTACTTAGATTGGTTAGTAGATGACAGCGAAGGTGGAGGCTTCAACCTCGGGCTGTATGGCGTTGAAGGAACTGATTATACGTTTGATAAAGAAAAAAATCTTATTACACAGTCAACAAGCTATGCTGACTTGTACAAAAAGGGATATAACAATCCGATTCGGATGGCCTTCATTATTGACAGAAGATGGACAACAGAAGCAGTTAGAGAAGGGATTGAAACAGCTCAAAAAAATATAATATCTAATGCCCTTTGGAAAACGGTTCCTGCCGAGCTTGATTATCCAGATCTAGAAACAAAGCTTTGGTCGGAATATTTCGTTAAAATTGTGACAGGTGTATGGAGCATAGATAAATTCGATGAGTTCGTACAGAAGTATAATCAACAGGGTGGCAAGCAAATTGCAGAACAGGCTAACGAAGAGTGGAAGAAAATGAAAAAATAATAAATACAAAACCCTAATCAATGGGTTCACGGATGCTGCATGTCAGCATCCGTGAGCTTCACGCTATCAGGAGGGGATACAAAAAGTGAAACCAAACGTGCTATTCATTACTGTGGATCAAATGCGGGGCGATTGCTTAAGCATACTTGGCCATCCGACCGTACAGACGCCGAATTTGGATAAGCTTGCAGAGGACGGTGTATTGTTTCGCAATGCTTATTCCGCGACACCGACCTGTATACCCGCGCGTGCTGCGCTCTTAACCGGTATGGACCAACGCTCTCATGGACGAGTGGGGTACGAAGAGCATATTCCATGGACATACGAGCATACACTACCGGGCGAACTAGCAAAGGCGGGATACCATACACAATGTATTGGCAAGATGCATGTGTATCCGACACGCAGCTTATGCGGGTATCACAATGTCGTGCTGCATGACGGATACATGCACTATAACCGCTATAATGATCGGACAATGCGTGCTGAGCATTTCAATGAATGTGATGACTATTTGAACTGGATAAGGAATACCGACGGTGAATCTACCTATGATCTCATGGACAACGGTCTAGATTGCAATGCATCAACGGTTGCACTACCGTGGCATCTTGAGGAAAGACTGCATCCAACAAACTGGGCAGTTACGCAGTCCATTGATTTTCTACGTCGACGTGACCCGAGCAAGCCGTTCTACCTGTGTACGTCATTTGTTCGTCCGCATCCGCCATTTGATCCACCTCAGGCCTACTTCGACATGTATCTCAATGAGGATATGCCGGACTCCCCAGTAGGCGACTGGGTTGATCTGCATATGGCAGAGAATGGATCAGGCGATCCAACAACTAGATTAAGCAAGCTGTCCAAGAAGCGTCTGGACCGCGCTAAAGCTGCTTATTTCGCTCTAATTACTCACTTAGACTTTCAAATTGGCAGATTGCTTAATGCACTTAATGAATATGGGGTACTGCACAATACGGTAGTGGTATTTACTTCAGATCATGGAGAATTGCTCGGTGACCATCATTTCTTCCGGAAGTCGCTCGCTTATGAGGGCAGCGCGAAAGTTCCTTTAATTGTCGCAGATTATACGGGAGGCTTGGGGTTAAGTCGTGGCGCTAAAGAAGACAAGGTAGTCGAGCTGCGTGATATTATGCCCACGCTATTGGATGCAGTTGGAGCAATAATACCAGAATCGGTAGATGGCGAGAGCCTGCTTCCGCTATGCCGTAATGAACCCAATGTCACTTGGCGCGAATATGTGCATGGAGAGCATGCATATGGCACTCTGTCTCATCACTATGTGACAAACGGATTGATGAAATATATTTGGTATTCACAGTCCGGTGAAGAACAGCTATTTGATCTGGCTTCCGACCCATCGGAGCTGCATAACAAGGTAGACGAACCAGCCTCATTGGCCACTTTGCAGCTTTGGAGAGAACGGCTCATACGAGAGCTGACAGATCGTGAAGAAGGCTATGTTCAAGATGGAAAACTTGTAATCGGGCAGCAGCCGCAGACCGTTCTAAGTCATCTCATAAAGGCGTGATAACAACGGCAACAGGCCAATCAGGACGGGGGGTTCCCGCCGTGAGGCCTGCTCGCTGGATCTATTCGATACCTCGCTCTTTCACTTTCGCGTTGTTTAGAATCCAGTCAATATAGTCCACTGCTTCTTGTCTGAGACCTTCATTTCCAATAGTAAGGTTGCTCAGCTCGTTTCTATTAAAGTGTTTTTTACTCATAGGTTCGCCCCTACTGTTCATTCCAGTATACAAAAAGGTACCCATACACTAGACACTTTTTTTCAAAGTGTCCAGTGTATGGGTACCAGTTTATAGGAGCCCCATAGGCACTCTTTGTTTAAGATCATAAATAAACTCATCAATAAATAGAATCTGACTGTTTCTTCTTTGTTTTTTTGCGTTTCCATACTCCTGCCACAATAATGCCAATGACCACAACGGCGATCCCTACATACAAGCCCTGTTCGAAACCGAACATGATTCTGTCAGCAATTAAGGATAGGATCGCAAAATAAACAAAATTTCCAATAGCGGTACTAATAATAAAGTGTTTGACTTTAACAGCACTTACGCCTGAAGCGATATTAATAAGGCTAGTAGGAACAAATGGGAATATTCTGCCGATAAAAACATACCAATATCCTTTTTGCTCAATTTTATCTACCCATCCTCGTTTTAGCCGCTTATTAACCACATCTTGAAACCATAAACGAACCGCGTAGAAAGTAATTGTAGCCGCTACTATACTCGTGAGTAAGCTCCATAAATAGCCATACCACAATCCAAACAACGAAATATTAACCGATATTACCAAAAGGATTGGGATGAGAGTGAATAAATTCTGAATAACCATCATGATAAACAAGATCAGCAGCATTAGAACGAGATTGTCGTTAGTCATCTGCCTAATTTGATCTAAATCAGCATGCAGCAGATAACTTCCCGCTTCCGAATATAATAAAATAAGAACGGAAATAACAATAGCTGCAAAAATAGTGAGTCTAACACTCCGTTTATTCATGAACACCTCCTCCTTTACGTGTTCAATAAGGAATGAATTCCTTTGTTCTATATCTCAATTCATTTTCTTGAAAATAGTTAAAAAATTTAACTATGTTTATATTCATTGTTGTTTTGCCATTCATGTATTAAACCACATAATTAATAGGTTGGCAACCAATTGATTATGAGTGGTCATTTGAAGTTTATGGCAGATAATCATCTATAAGAAGCATATGAGCTGCTTTTAGGATTGATGTCACACGAGTATCGCCCCTCTACTACTTCAAGAAGTATGTTAAGAGCCCTATTCAAAGCATTAGATATAAATGTCCACGCAATCTACTCATGATTGCAATAATATACCATTAAGATGAACTTGAGAATTACATGAATGTGCAGGGCAACAATTTGTTTCAATGTTCACCGAGCGATTTATTATTAATGAATAATTAGGAATAGAGTGGGTGGTATTCTTATGATTTATACAGCTCTTGGAGACTCCATTACGTATGGTGAAAATGCTTCCTCTTTCGCAAAGGCCTATCCACAATTGGCCGTATCCGCTTTAAATTCGCGCTCTCGTAGGGTTTCCGGATATGTGTTGGCTCGTCCTGGCTGGAGCAGCTATGATCTATTACATGCAGTAAAAAGGCAGGGAGCAGCCGTTATAAGTGAATCTTCTGTTGTTTCGATCTGGATTGGAGGAGTTGATTTAGCCGACGCTGCGCTGTCTTCGCTTAGAAACCAGCAGCCATTAGCTGTAAAACAAATATTATCCGAATACAAGCGGAATTTAAGCGCTATTCTAACTCAAATACAGAATGGCAGCCATGCCCGAATCATATGCTGCACGCAATATAATCCATCTCCGAACAGCCCTCTTGCAATTGCGTCGATTAACCAACTAAATTACACCACTAATGAGATCGCCCACAGTTATCATGTAAAAACTGTTCCCGTTCATAGGTGGTTTGAAGGAAAACAAGCAAACCTCATCTATGGTTATCGAAACGGCAGAATAGAAGATGCATTGAAAGGATCTCTGCCCATCCATCCCAATGATCGGGGGCATCAAGTTATTGCTGAAGGAATAACTCCCTATCTTATTCCTCATTATTAGATTAGCCATGCTGCGTTCAAGTTGAAAGCAAAGAAATGGCACCATATTCCACTAAGGTCGGTGCCATTTCCACGTAAAATGACTGATGAAATCAAGATCTCTTTTTCAAAAGTTGTTCAAAAGAGAAAAAGACACCTTTAATAAGATGTCTTTTTACTGAAACTTGATAGGAGGGGCGAGAATTTACTTACAAAAAACGAGAGATCCAAAATGTTTAGGAATATGGTAATTGACAACACCTGTCGGTGACCAAGCCCAATAGTGGCGTTGACCTTGTTGATCCTCGTCAATTCGGTACAAATTCCATTTCCATTGTGTTCCTGCTTGCGGAGCCTGCTGAAAATTAGAAAAGGGAATAAGGATTTCATAGACATACAGTCGTTCATCTGCCTTGACTACAAGAGTCTGCAGTCCCTGTGCATCCCAGGATGTGTCCGCGATAATTGAACAATCGGTTTTATCCATTTGTATACGAGCGTCGAACACAACGTTTAGAGGGCTTACTTCTAACTCAAAATAGGTTTCTCCTAATCCGGATTCATCAAGGAAAACCTCGACAACATCTTCAAGATATATAGGATCATCATGCTTCTCCATCGTCGCTACAATATGGTCATCTTCACATTCGAAGCGAATACATAAATGCTCCCTCGTCCAACAGGCGCGAACCCTTGTTTCTAATCGAGGCTTGTTTCCTGTAACGACATCTCGCAGCGTAACAGCTTCAACTGTAGACCAGGAAAAATTACTATTTACATCTTCAACATACTGACATGCATACTGCATCATCAATCCTCCCTCCTATCTATTGTTATTCATACCAATAGCCTTTAGTTCAATTCGGCACTTTAATGGATACTTTATCTGACTCCAACTTTTCTATTCTTGATGTATGTATTAAGCTTCTCAGTACATAAGAGCATCGCAATAGCAAAAACAATGATAATCGTCGGAAAAATACCCATCGTGGAATAAGATGCAAGCAGTCCAATAATAGGCGGTATGAATGTACTGCCCGTATAAGCCGTTGCCATCTGATAGCCCATAATGGACTGAGCGTGCTTTTGCCCAAATCGCTTAGGGGTTTCATGCAGCATACATGGAAATATGGGTGCTAGCCCCAATCCTATAGTCATAAAACCGACAAGCGACACAATAGTTGGAAAAGGTAATACTAGCAATAGTGTACCAACTAAAGCGATCATTTGACCATACCGAATAAGCTTTCTATTACTCATCTTAAATGTAATAAAGCCCGTAATGAATCGGCCAAATGTAATACCTAAATAGAACAAGGACACCCATTTCGCTGCAGTTGACGCAGGTAAGTCTTTTATGTTTACAAGAAAACTGCTCCCCCACAATCCCATGCTTGCTTCTACCCCACAATAAAATAAGAAGGTTAACATGGCTAGTTTAACCCCTTTTACATTCCATGGTTTGGTATGCTCGGAAGCTTGTTCTAACTCTTGATTATGTAACTCATTGGGGCTTTCTCCATGCGATACAGTGCTGCTTTTAGCAATTTTATCCCACAAAGGAAGCGAAGCGAATAGTATGATAACTAGTATAAATTGAATACCGGCAACAGTAAGATAGCCTTGTCTCCATAGGTCTTGCCCCGAAATAAAGGAAGCCATAATAATAGGACCAAGCGTAGCCCCTACCCCCCAGAAACAATGCAACCAACTCATATGATGGGCTTTATAATGTGCAGCCACATAACTATTTAACCCGGCATCTACAGATCCCGCGCCCAAGCCTAGTGGAAGCGCAAAAATAATTAACCAAATTAATGAAGGAGACCACGCAAATCCAAGTAAAGCTACAGCTGTCATCATACAACTTACAAGCGTAACTTTTCCCGTACCAAAACGTTTAAGAACGGTACCACTTAGCAAACTTGAAACAATCGTACTACCTGCAATAACCATTGAAATAATACCTGCAGTTCCTAATGAAGCATTCAGATCCAATCTCATCACAGGCCACGCTGATCCAAGTAATGAATCTGGCAATCCTAAACTAATAAATGCTAAATAAATAATAATTAAAAAGAAAGTTGCCATGTTAGTCTGTACTCCTTAGTTTGGGATGTTTATATGATTAAGGCTGCTAATTAAACTTATTAAATGCATTTAATAAGTTACTATGATAATAGCAGGAATATGCCTTACCAACAAGCTAATTATGATAAAGTGAAAGGCGGATTTTCCATTCTTTTTGGAATGAAAATCCGCCTTTATTTTCACGGGTATGATTGATGATCTGTATCGCGCACCCTGTACATGTCCATCAGCTTGTCGGTGGGGAGCTTATAGGGAAGCGCCGCTGCACGATCTTGATACCAGAATGCCGCAGAAGAATACCAATAGGGCTTCAAATGCGTCGCTTCCCATGGATTAACGAAGGAAATCCGAAGGTTGTTATCAAAAGTAATCGCATCACGCTCGTGAAAGCGATACATGCTAATCATAGAGCGAAGCGTATCCTTAAGCGGAACACCATGAAGCTCCGCGTAATATTCTCCATCGCGGAAATACCAACCCCCATTGAAATAATCCTCCAATCCAGTACCTACAATCGTCGGATGATCTCGATCTTCCGTATCAATGAATAAGTATTCAGGTGCTTCCAAGAAGGACAAATAATTGAGAGACTCACCTTGCATAGACAGACAGCATCCCACGTAGTGACCCCGCCCTTCTACATCCAAGAGGAGGAGCGGATCCGATCCACCTAGCCGGCTTGTCTGGAAGAGGCAATGAAATCGGCCCGATGCTTCCGGTAATGTCTCATATTCCTCGTAATTGGCGTTGAAGAAAACATCAATTGGAATGCTCTCATGCAGATTTTCCAGTTCGATACGTACTTTATTGAAGGGCATTGGGAAATAACAATAGAAACCACCGCTTGACATCCCTATATATCTAGATACAAAATGCCTATATTCACAGTGGCCGATTCCAAAAAAATCTCCAGCTGGGCATTCGACAGATGGATATGATTCACCGTCCCAGTAGATACGAATGATCAGCTTCTTCAAGACCGAAGGATCGTTCTCGGCCCCTGTCTCCCAGTGTCTCCAGAACCAGCCGGGGAACGTCAGCCACATCCGGTTGATGATACCCGGCTTGTCACTTTCAACAATAGTGCTTGCTGGCGCTCCAGGCATGATCCGTTTCGTTTTGCTTTTGGTAACGGGATCAAAGGTTGTAAACTGTCTGGAACGGGCACTCCGTATTTGGTAAATATCCGGATTCACATCAACCACTCCAATCTCATATTTTATTTGAAGCGCTTACATGATTATTTTGGAAATCTGTAAACTTGTTCTAGCGCATTATTCCCATGAAATAATGTAAACTTTGTAACCAACCAAAAACTTGATGAAGGCGAGTTCCAGTTATACAAACCCACAATTCGCCAGAGTATATCCATATGAAACCACAATTCATTAGATACCATTCACCGAATATTAATAATTCACTCTATTTTTATTCCTTCCCTTGTACAAATTCTCTGTATAGTAAATAATGCTTGTTGCTTAAATTCATTCTTTCTCAGGAATTCACTCAATACCTTTTTATCGTTCGTAATTTTCACTAATTCTGATATTTCTAACGTCCTATCCTTTGCATACTCAGCCTTATGCTGCAACTCCTCAACACTCATATTGCTTATTTCGACCGCACAAGTAATACCAAGCTCCAGAAAATTTCGCTCTAGAAATACATCGTAGAATTTGATTGTAGAGTCATAAGAGTGTATATCCTCAATTCCAAGTTCTTCACACAACCCTCTTTCGACACATTTTCTAAGATCAATTTTATCGGTGTTATCTCTATCCGTATCTGTCAGGCCTTCAAGCATCGAGATATTATATTGATTCCTAGAGTTCACTTCAGTCGCGTTGGTTGATCTTTTAGTAAGAATAAAATCTTTAACCCCATGCTCATACTTCAAAATGATTAAACAATTAATTCCGAACGATGTCGTAAACGCATTGTATTTCTGTAATTCCATATCGTCATTCACTTGTGAGATGGAATGCCCGCTAGAACATAGTTCTTTATAGATTGATCTGAATACCTTGTGTGTAAAGTAGTCGGTTTGAAATAACTCCATATTAATAACTGGATTCTCATTTTCACCGTGCCTACTGTGAGTATTTATTTTGAACACTCCCAGTTTTGTCTTATTAAAATGACAGCCGTTACTCTTCTCAATAAAATGCCTCGCTACTATTTTCCTATGTTTATTAATAAGATCAGGTAAGTTGAATATATCTGTAGTTCTTGCAATATCTGAGAATGAACTGCCTCCATCGAAAGAAGAGTCTGTGTTCATAACAAATTCTTCTGCAATATCGTCTTTATGAAAGCTTCTTTGCAATTCTTCTCTCAAATCTTCTGGAAAGCCAACGTACAAGCTCTTGTTTGAAAGTAATATATTGATACCTTTCTTGGAATCATAGGGGTTAGCATTGCCTAAAGTAAGGATATTTAAATTCCCTAGGGTACTAGCGCTATTCGCGGCCAGCCTCTTGTTTAATTTATTTCGAACTCCCTTTGATTTAAAGTATTTTAGAAAATAGCTATGAACGCCATCATACATTTTCTTAATATAGTAGCCGAATAGGAAAATAATAATTGCTTTAATAATGCCTGACGGGGATAAGTTAAGATTCAAATTATTTTGTATGGAATTTACTATATTTTCAACCATTAAAACAAACCAACACCTTTTCCTTATGAAATTTTTCAAAGAATATTACTAGTAACTATTCCAATTATAAATTGTATTAAAAGCCCTCAAGCAACTACCACCATTATACAATTATATGAAGTTTAGGAATAGATATATTTATAGTGGCAAGGTTCAATCATTAGCTATCAAACAGCATTTCATACGATTACAAAGTAAAAAGAGCACCTGACCCGGTGCTCTATCTCATTAGTTTAGTGAAGGCGTAACGCGGGTATCCACTCATGTGCGGTGACCTAGTTTCGGCACCAGGAGGACTCACATGTTAAGTAATTGAGCTCATTCTCAATCATTCTTCGTTGTTATTCTATTTAATATGACCAAAAGTTGATTCTGTTGCCGAAAGGATCATATATGTGCATCGCCTTCCAGCCTGTTCCGACCACTTCCGAAACATCTACCCCCAGCAATTTGAACCGATCTTGTTCATCGTGAATGGATGACGTATAGAAATAAGGGCAGGCCGCACCGTCAACATGATTACGAGATTCGCTAGTTGTCTTATGAACCAGATGAAAGTTTCCTCCCATCTCTACACATAGATTTGGAATGATAATCCGAGTCGCCTTCATCTCCAGCATCTGCTCATACCATTGAATTGCCCGTTCAAGATCCGGAACTTCGACATACCAGGGACCGTAACTGCTAATTCGGCCGCCAACTGGTTCGCTGCTTTCTTCAGAACGAACAACCAGCTTCGTACCATTGTACCCCTCAATCTCGAAACGGGGGACTCCATCTGGCCCATCATGAATATCACCCACGCCATTCAAGGATGCATGGAAATACTGATGAGTCCTATAAAGGTCATTGCTGTTAAAGGTAAACCCAACTCCCGATTCTGAATGACAAGCAATTGGAAAATGTTTCAGTGGCACTTCAGAAGCAGCCGATTTCAAATGAATCAAGCCTCCTGCCGGAAATTCGAGAGAACTCATCTTCTCAGCAGCTGAAGCTGGATCATTTCTATATTCCCCGGTTGGCCACTTCAGAGTAAGCCCCATATGCTCTTGATACCACTGAATCGCTTTCTCATGCTCGTCATAGGGCACAAAAAGGAATCCCCCATCCCATCTAAAACGAGGTGGCGGTGTAATCATCTCCCCCTCCAGAGTCGTTTCCCCATCAATGTTCAGGGATTTTATATTCACTTTCGCTTTAAAAGCAGTACCGATCCCAACTTGGCCTGCTACGCCACTGTAATCGCCATTTACCCTTAACCTCTCTATTCCATCGACGGATACAATCGAGAAATTCTCTTCGATCTTCCAAGCGACGGTGATCCATTCATTGATCGGCACCTGACCAGCGTTTGGAGCACCCAGCCAATCTCCTAAAGCAGGGTTTTGCCATCGCATCTCCTGAGTGTTTTCTTCCCAGTTGAGAATAACCATTCCTTTGGCAAATTTGATTCTGATGTTGTTGGAATCTGTTTTGACCTGCGTTTCAATGGTGAGTGGAACTCTGTACTTCAGAGGTGTTACTGCAAAGCCTTCAGATCCTGTAGTGACCGAAAGCTCCTCTTTTGATTGCTGCTCAATTAGTGAATGAACTGCTTTCAAATCAGATAACTCAATGCTAGTTGTGGCCTCCATTCCAGCACCTACCCTTTTTCCGAAATATTATTTCACTAAGATTATAGCGTACATCTGTTCGTATGTAAACGATTTCCATTACTGTAAAGTGGTACACTTTACATTTTAATTCACTGTGCTGACGGTTGTAAGTTTACATATTATCGATTTAACTTAATCGTCCATTAACAAATTAGTATTAAACTAACTGTAATGCTTCACACTAAACATTTCATTTAGAAAGGAATTGTATAACATGGGAATTCATACGTATTTTCAATCACTTAATGATCTTGAACGTATTATTCGATGCCCAGGAAAGTTTAAGTTTGAAGAGCACAGCGTATCTGCTCATTCATGGAAGGTTGTACAGTACGCGAAAACATTGGCCGATATTGAGGAGAGCAATGGCGTTACGATCGATTGGAAGAAGCTTTACGAGATTACGAGCAGCCATGATTACGGTGAAATATTTATCGGAGATATTAAAACACCCGTTAAGCATTACTCACTAGAACTGCGCGGCATGCTGCAGCAGGTGGAGGAAGGAATGATTGCTCTTTTTATAGAAGAGAATATTCCAGAAGAATTCAAGCCTATTTTCCGCGAACAACTGCGCGAGGGCAAGGATGATTCCACCGAAGGACTAATTCTTGAAGTGGCGGATAAGCTTGATCAAGTTTACGAGGCCCTTACTGAATTGCAAAGAGGCAACACAGAGAAGGAATTTGTAGTTATGTACCGCGAAGCGCTCATCAAAATCAAAAAAATAAAGCTGCATTGCGTTGATTATTTTTTGAAAAATATTTTGCCTGACATCGTTCAAGATAGCTCCAATTGCCCTGTTGACATCAAAAAAATTACAAAGGAAGCATTAGAGCTTTAAGATCTTTAACTTCCACTCGATTTACACCTCATCACTCCTCCAATACAGTAGAACCCCCAACCGTTAAAATACCTTCATCGGAATAACCCCTTTTTTATTTCCTCGTCTGCACCGGCATTCTCAGCAATGCTTTTCTTTATGTTATTTCGCAAGAAACGGTCAAATGTCTTAAGATGAACCAAGAAGCTTCTTAAATGATGCTTCAATATCATCCTGACTGACTGATCCGATAATGTAATCAATAATTTGACCATCTGTATTCACAAAGCAGAGAGCCGGGAAACCATCACCACCGTAGTACTTGTATACATCTCCTTCTTGATCAAGGAGGACTGGATATTCAATCCCATGTTTCTCCACATAGCTTTGTACCTCTGAAAGCTCATCTCGATTCGTAACATTAATACCGTATACATTTATCTGATCCTTATATTTCTCATATAAAGCGACCATTTTGGGAGCATCCTCATTGCAGTAGGGGCACCATGATGTAAATATCGACAAGACTGTTGGTTTCTCGGCAAAATCGACCTCTACTTCTGCTCCGCCACGCAACTCCGATAATTGAATACGGGAATTTTCTTCATTAAGTTTAATTGAATAGTTAATTCCAAGATAGATCACCAATCCTAGAGCTAAAACAAGTATAGTACCCGTAGCATATTTGGAGAGTCGGTTCATCTAGATTCATTCCTTTCCCCATTGCATTAGTAAGTTTTCACTTATTATATTACATCATATTTTTCGTTTTGAACTAATGATTTGAATTCTCTAAAAAACGACTGAATTTTGCGCTTAATTTGCATGGATATTTTATCCACCAAGTATGTTATACTGCATTTGCGAATAAATGATAGCGTTTTCATTTAAGAAAGCAGCCTACATCCTTCGCTACTGCTTTCTTCGACTATGCCCTAAAAGGAGGAGGTTTCAGGCTTATTATCGTAATAATCGATTAAAGTTCTAGGGAAATGAGGTAACGAATTGCATCGATGTTAACTGCACATTAAAAGTCAGACCAAATCATTGAGGGAGGTTTTGAAATGATAATGGGAATGACGCGAAAGTTTTCCACCATTCTAATCGTCTGCTTATGTTCACTTACGCTAGCCGCAACTGTTTTTGCTGCAACGTGGAGCTCCACTGCTAATTTTGCAAGCTGGTCTAATGGCGGATACACTGTTTATAACGACGTTTGGGGCAGTGGTGCGGGGCTGCAAAGTATTTGGGCTAATTCTTACAGCAATTGGGGCGTAACTTCTAACCAGCCAAATACCGGCGGTGTCAAGTCTTATCCTAACAGTACGAAAGTAATTAACACGCAGCTCTCTTCGCTCAAAAGCCTCACTAGCTCTTTTAACGTAACCGTCCCCACAAGCGGGTCCAGCTTTGAATCTACTTATGATATTTGGACCGGAAATAATGCTCATGAAATCATGCTATGGATGAATAAATACGGCTCCGTCGGACCTATTGCCTCCTCTTGGGATTCAAGCGGCAAGCCGGTCGCAGAATACACTAATGTTAGCGTCGGTGGGCATACTTGGAACGTGTACAAGGGCTCCAATGGTTCCAACGCTGTTTTTTCGTTTGTCCGTACCAGCAATACAAACTCCGGTACAGTCGACATATTGGCGGTTTTGAACTGGATCAAATCCAAGGGTTGGATGAGTAATGAAATCGTAAACAGCGTACAATTTGGTTTCGAAATTACTTCTTCACCGAATGCTTCCTTCACTTGCAATAGCTATTCCGTAACTTCTTCCTAATTGCGCGGTTCCTTGGATTGATGTAGAACAACAGGAAGCCGCAATATGCGGCTTCTTTTGTTTGTTTTAAATATATGATCTAAATGCCAACTTTTCTTAATCAATATCGAGAAGCTCCAGAATAACACCCAAATCATCTGTGCTTTCCAAATAGGCGTATTTATCGCCGTTTTGAATAAGCGGATAGCCGAATTCCTCCAGCTTAGCTGCTGTTTCAAGCATTCTGTTCTTTGCCTTGAATGCGATGTGATGAACCCCAGGGCCTTTCGTATCAAGAAACTCTTTCCATGTAGTCGGATCCTCCGTAGGTTCAATGAACTCTACAACCAGATTCTCCATGTGGAAGAAGGATAGCCTTACTCTTCCTTGCGTAGGCTCCCCCATAAAGGTAACTGTATCACTTCCATCTTCATTAGCCATAATAATGGCAGGGGCAGGAACGCCTAAAAGCTCGGCAAAGCGGCTTGTAGCCTTCTCCACATCACGAACGATCATGGCTATCTGACAAACCAGTGTTGTTTTAAGAATGGTGTCTTCCATATTCCCTCTCCTCCTATAAGCGTATTTGTAAGATGCTGCTTACCATACGTGGTATATATCATGTACCGGTTCCCCAGCAGCCAATTTGCGTGCACGATCTATGTTCCACTGAATATGATCTTTGAGATCTTCATCACCTTCAAAACATAATCCGAATACTCGTTCCATTTTGCTTGCATTATAATAGGAAGGTTTACGCTCTTCATCCGCATTCGGAACAATAATTTTACTGGAGGAACCGGTCAAATCGATTGCAATCTGGGCAATTTCTGTCCAAGAAACAATTTTTTTGCCGAGCGCCATAAAGGTTTCGTTATTGAAGTCACTTTCTAACAGTTTCACATAAAGCTCTGCAATCTGCTTACCCGAAAGAAACTGAGTGCCATCGAATTTATTAAAAGTGAGGTCTTCATTCTGAAGAACCGCTTTGGCAATGTTTAAGAAACGAACATCAGATTGTGATGCGCCGCCTTCATAAGCAGGGTTTGAGAAAATGTAGCCTGGACGGATCACGTTTCTTGCAATTTGGGTCGGGGTACCATTAACACCCTGGCCATTGTAATAACTATTAAAGCCCATCAAATACATTTCGGAAGCTGCTTTAGTTGCACCGTACAGATTATCCGGAAGCAGCTGCGCCGATTCGTCCATACCATCACGCAATGCACCCATTGCAGCAGTAGAACTGGTATAAATAAATTTATTCAATCCTGCCTTTTCTGCTGCGTCTACCAAGAAGAGCGTAACTTTCGTATCACGCTCAAGCATTTCAACTGGATCATTGCCCCAACCAAGCGCGATATGTATAACAGCATCACAGCCCTGAAGTGCCTTTTCCATTACGTCTAGTTCAAGAATGTTACCCTCTACAAGGGTTACGTTCGGAAGAGTTTGATAATAAGGAATCCGGTCCGGCGTGCGGGTAAGCAATTTGATTTCATGTCCTGCTGCAAGCAATGCTTTCGTAACATTTTGTCCGATATTGCCGGTACCGCCAGTCATAAAAATTTTAATAGCAATCCCTCCACCCTTTTGTTTATCGACTAAAATAATTGGGATTTACCTGATGACTATATCCTTTTGGCTAAGTTATCGACCTTACGGCTTGTCGAATATCAATCAAATCACGCTCAACTTCCAAGTATTCATCTGCTCCGCCCCGGAATTCCATGGACCAGCATCCCTGATACCCCGCTTGATGCAATAGTTGTACCTTATGACGCAGCTCCGATCCTGTAAAATCCACGAACGCCCGATCAAACTGGGCATGAATCGTGAAGGGCGCTACAATCTCGTCTCCGATTTCCTTGTCCTTAAGCCAGCGGTTGACATTGAGTATAATCCCGAACCCAGGCGTAGAAATATCATTATTCAAACGCTCCAAGTTTCGAGGAGATTGGGCAGCTTGCTGATGAGTCTGTGGACCAACCAGGAAACCATGATCATTGGCAAATTGCACATATTCCCGGTATCGGCTAACACAAAATTCATACTGTTCATCGGACATTTCTACCGAATTTATCCCCATATCGATCCGCAAAGTTTGAACTCCCCACCTGCGTGCGATATCCAGATACAAGAGCGCCTTTTGATGGTTTCGTTCACGAACAGCGGGATCGTCATTCCAGACGTCGGCACCATCCACTGCAAGGTTCGCGACCGTCATTCCTTCTTCAACCAACGTATCCTTAATGCTCTGGATATAATCATCCTCCGTAGAGAGCAGCATTCCGTTCCAAATATCTGCATGACGGAGATGATAGCGATACTTTAAGCTCTCCAAATAACCAAACAAGCTCATTTTCCCAGAATTGAACAGCGCATGAAATGACCATGATCCAATTGAAAAGTCAGACATATGATTCCTCCTTAAATGATGACAAGCAATCTTGAGCCCATATTGTTATTGATGTAAACGATCCATTCAGTTAACTAATGTACTCAAGTATTGAATATGCTGCTTCATGTACTCATCGGCTTTGAAAGCAAACCCAAATGTACTCTTAATTTCTGAGACATCTATTGGCATGGCCTCGGGCTCAGGACGCCCCTTGTCCTCCAACGAAATTTGGCTTTTGGAACCAAGAAGGCTTACGGCCATTTGCGCTATCTGAGCCCATGTACGGAATTCAGTACTCACAGCAGTATAATAGCCGCGATCCAGTTCATCGGAATGGAGCAAAGAGGAGTATACTTTGGCTAAGTCGCCTCCCCAGATGAATTGCGTACCGTCGTTTTTAATAAAAGACATCGGTTCATTCTTCAGGGCGCTTTCTACCATATTTACAATCTTACGGTCAGGATAGAGATGCCCGCCCTCTATGCAGGGATTGCCAAAGGTGTAACCCGGCCGCACGATGTTTGCCTGAATATGATACTGAGAGGCTATTGCCATGAGATAAGCCTCTGTAGCCGCCTTAGTGGCCCCGTAATACGAATTGGGTTTTATAAACCCACTATCCTTGTTGGGCGCCGATCCAAAGCTTGCAATGGACGAGGTATAAATGATTTTTTTCACTCCCGCTTCCGCAGCCATCTGGAACAGGCGGACAGAGGGCATCGTTTCATGTACTAACGTTTCCTCCGCTGTTCCGTCCAGCCACGAGAGCGCAACATGGATGCATGCATCTTGCCCCGCAAGCCCTTTAGCGATAGCGTCGGAACTATCCATTTGTCCCGAAACAAAACGGATCTGTTCATGTCCCACAAATCCTGAAACTTTGCTCGTATTCCGGGCCAGGAGTGTCAACTCATGACCATACTGAAGCAGTTCCTTGACGACATACGAACCGATAAAGCCGGTACCTCCAGTAACAAATATTTTCATTTTCCCACTCCTTCTTTGATCATTCCTTTACGCTGCCCATCACAAGCCCGGTTGTGAAATACTTTTGCAGGTACGGATAGATAATCAGAATTGGTATCATCGCTAAAAACATTTGCGCTGCACCTGTAGTGCGGGCGCTAACCATCGACAGATATTTGGATAAATTACCGCCGAGATCGGTGTTGTTGCGCATAAATTCCTCTGGATTCACGACAACCGTTTGCAAGTAAGTCTGCAATGGATAGTTTTGAATATGGTTCATATAGATCATGCCGTCGAACCAGCTATTCCAATGGTCTACAACCGAAAACAGCATTACTGTCGCGATCGTGGGCGTACAGACTGGCAAAACAACTCTGAGCAGCGTCTGCACATGACTTGCGCCGTCGATATACGCCGCTTCCAACAATTCCTTCGGCAGGCTGCGCATATAGTTCATGACGACCAACATGCTGAAAACCGGAAGTGCGCCTGGCAATACAAGCGACCATATTGAATCGATTAACCCGGTATTTCTCACCACCATATAGGTAGGAATCAAGCCTGCGTTGAATAGTATGGTCACAACAAAGAACCATGAGAAAATACTCCGAGCCCTGAAATCCTTTGTTGATTTGGAGAGAGGATACGCAGTCAGGATAATCAATAGCAGATTGACCGGCACGCCAATGGCAGTCCGCTTCAGCGAGACCAGGAGAGACACGAAAAACTTCGATGTATTCGTAATAAATTCATATGACACTGTTGTAAAGCCGACTGGGAAAAAGGTAACCTCTCCTGCAGCGACTGCCGTTTTGTCGGAGAAGGATACCGCCAGAAGGTTAATAAACGGCGCTATACATGCTAATGCGATAATCAACAAGAAAACGGTATTACACACAATAAAAATTTTACGTGGGATGGATGTTTTTATTTTCATTGTTCTGTCCTCCACTAGAAAACTCTATATCCGGTGAATTTGTCAGCTAAGTAGTAAGACCCAACGATGAAAATCAATGATACGCCTGACTTAAACAGACCTGCAGCCGTAGAGAGCGAGTATTGAGCCTGTTCAATACCAAGCCGGAACACAAATGTATCCAAAATATCGCCGGTGGAATAGACAACAGGGCTGTACATATTATAGATCTGATCGAAGCCGCCGTTGAGGATATTGGCAAGGCCAAGCACACTCATCAGCACTATAATAGATGAAATCCCGGGCAGAGTGATATGCCATGTCTGTCGCCAACGGTTTGCGCCGTCGATAACTGCCGCCTCATAAAGTGAAGGGTCAATGCTTGTAAGAGCGGCCAAGTATATGACCGACCCGAATCCAAAAGCCTTCCAGATATCGCTCACTACCATCGTTGCTGGAAATACATCCGGATCACCAAGAAAAAAGATCTGTTCCATTCCAAGCTTGGATAGGAATATATTCACAATACCTTCGCTCGGTGATAGTAGGTTAATAAGGACACCGGACAATATGACCCATGACAGGAAATGAGGCAGATAGACCACCGTCTGGAAAATCCGCTTCGTTAACATACTCCTAACTTCATTGAGCAGCAGTGCAAACACAACTGGAACAATGACGCCTGCAATCATTTTAAATAATGCAATAATGACCGTATTTCGAATGACCAGCCCTATATTGGGCACAGAAAATAACGTAACGAAATTTTGAAAACCTACCCATTGCTGGTCTCCGAACAAACCTTTTGCCGGAACAAATTTCTGGAACGCGATGATGACGCCGGCCATGGAGCCATAGCTGAAAATAGCCACCAGAACGACTGCAGGAAGCAGCATGAAGTACAAGGGAAGATCTCTTAACAACCTATCTTTTCGTTTCAGGTTTACGAACATCAGCTTTTCACCACCTGTCATTGATTCGGATCAAGTCCTGTTGCGATCCAACCATTCGAATAGACACAGCGCCTGATGGCGGCATAACTCGTTTGAATGAACGGCGGCGGGACCCTGCCCGCCGCCGTCTAATGACCTATTTGGCCGGATACATCTTATCAAGCTCGTCGAGAGTCTTCTGGCCGCCCGCCTTCAGCCACTGCTCTACAAAGGTATCGAAATAATCGACTGGCTTAGACCCCGTAATGATAGAGGTAAACGCTGTTATCGTGAGCGTATCCAGTGAAGCAACGTTTGTCAGCCACACTTCAGGTCTTTCAATTCCCAGGATACTCTGAACGATCGCATTATCAGGAATGTACTTGTTCAATACGATCGGCAGAGATCCTGACTTGGACATTTGGCCCCAAGTGCCAAACGCATTATCGTCATTGGCAAGAGATCCATCCTCAAAGCCTACAATATAATCATATAAAGGCTTGGCAGCCGGAGCTAGGCCTTCCGAGGAGCCTTTGTCTAAGGCTTTCAGCAAATCAACTGCGTAAACCTCACCCGGTTGATCGATATATATAGGGGAGAGCCTGTATTGCTCATCCGCCCAGTATTTGAGATAGTCCTCTTTCGTTTTGTAGTTGACAGTCTCATCGTACAGATTGAGCATATTGATGACCGCTTCGGGATGCTTGAAATTCGCGCTGACCATCGTCATCTGGCCAACTGCGTTGCTCTCTATGCCCATTTTGTAATCATAACCGGACTTTGTAGGAATAGCATATGGATGTACAATGACGCCATCCTTCTTGTAAACATTGTTGTAAGGATACCATGTGCCCCAGTTACTTCCATAAGCCATACCGATCTTCCCGCTCGTTATATCTTCAATAAGTGCGGATTCGTTATTAGCAGTAAATTCTTTATTAATAAGGCCTCTCTTATACATGTCGGCCAATAGGCTAAGCGCCTCTTTCACGTTAGGCTGGATCCAAGCAAAAGTCATCTTGCCATTCTCGTCGCGGTAGAACATACTCTCATCACGTCCGGGGACACCGAAAGCGGAAACCAAACCAAGAATGCTGCCATGATTTTGTCTAATGAGATCCTTGTTGAGGGCAAGTCCATACGTGTCGCCATTAATACCATTGCCATCTGGGTCGCCAGTAGCGAACTTCTCGGCAAGGGCGACCATTTCTTCGATTGTCTTAGGAGGCTGAGAATTCGTATTCTTCAACCAGTCCTCACGAATCCAAAGGAACGGAGCCTCGTGGAAGTTATCGTTCATGCGCGGTATGGCGTAAAGCTTGCCGTCTATCGTAGCGCCTTTGAACGAATCAGCAAATCTTTCCTTATAGGCCTTCAGCGAATCTGATGCATATTTCTCAAAAACATCGGTAAGATCGGCCAGTTGTCCATTCTTTGCTAACTGAAGGAATACATTGGAATCCTGCGTTTTGAAAACATCCGGAAGGTCGCCTGAAGCAATGATGGCATTCAGCTTATTTTTGTATGCGTCGGTGCTGCTGTCGGCAGAGAAAGCAACCTTGAGATTGATATTAAGCTTGTCTTTGATCAAGCGGCTCCAACGGTTATCTTCATATGTTTCGTTATCAAGGAGCTTCGAAGCTGCTGCAGTCTGAACGGCCCATGTCATTGTGATTGGATTCTCGTATTTCCCAACAGAATCCATTTTCTCCTGGGAAGTGCCGGTATTTCCACCGGACTCCGTGGAGGCTTTCCCACAGGCTGAAATGCATAACACAACTAGCACGACTACCAGAGCGAGCGGCAGAACGCTTCTGGACTTCATCTTTTTCACTTACAATTCCTCCCTTTTTTAACGCTATTGTTACACAGCGTTTTATCGCTGTGTTAAAACTAAGGGTGTATTGAAGCGGTGAACAACAGACTCCTTGGCCTTCAGCGTTTCTGAAGCCCCTAACCGATAATCCAGACTTATTATGAATGCGCGTACATTCCGCGCTAATGTACACCATTTGCGGCAATCCATTCATACGCAGCAGTTTGTGAACACGCTCTTATTATGAAATAAAAAAATTTAGATCCTTCAACACGAGCCTCGTAACCAGACTGCATGCAATCATAACCTCTTTAATATACGTCGTGAATGGCCTTCATGATTTTGTCGTGCGTTTCAGGAGATCCACTTAAATAAACACGCGTTTATGTACTCATGATACATTGCGTATTAAAGCGCTGTCAATCCTTTATTTACATAATTAGTATAAATCTTTTTGTATGGTCTGATAATCATTATTTTATGCACACGTGTTTATGTTATAACTTCAGAATACAATATCGAACGAATTATTTTGCTGAATTCACCTGACGCTAATCCTATTTCCATCCGCTTCTATCACATGCCAGAAAACCCAAACAACCCGACCTCATGAGGTCGGGTTGTTCCATGATGGGTAATGAAGCGAAAAGAATTGAGCCCAAATGGTAATCTCCTAAAGGAGACCCACAACGACAAGCGCCCATCCAATCATAAAAGAGAGGCCGCCCAGCGGTGTAATAGGACCAAGAAAACGAGCTTTTGCAATACTTAGCACATATAGGCTTCCCGAGAACAGAATAATTCCCGCTACCAGAAACCAGCCTGCTGTCACGATGATTTGAGCATCCGGATATTGATTCACAAGCAGCCCAATCAAAATTAAACCTAGAGCATGTGCGATATGGTACTGCACACCAACCTCATATACCTTCAACTTATCTGGTGTTATTCTGCTTTTCAAAGCATGTGCACCGAACGCACCAATTCCGACCGCCAAAACCATAAAAATGCAGCCAAGCGTAACAAATGCTTGCATGTACATCCCTCACCTTATCTTTCAATTCCTATGTTCAGCATATCATGATTCATCCGGGAAGGAAATTAGTCTCATAGATGGCTGTCCCCTTCATTACAATTGACTTTCTCTCCATTATCACCCATCTGAGCAACAATTTTCGATTGATTTACAGTTACGAGAATAGTAAGGTTGTTTGGATAGCATCAGGAGGCGTATACATGAAATTCATTCAATCTACCGCCACGGAGTGGCAAGGCTGGTCCCGCAATATTCGTCTATTCTTTCTAGCGAACATGTTATATCAAATTGGTACAGGCATGTTCTCTGTTCTATACAATTTGTACATACACGAACTTGGCTACCCCGACGCCATGAGCGGTAAAATCGTCAGTATGCAATCACTCGCAACGGCGTTATGCTTCATTCCTATCGGGTTGTTTGGTGATCGCGTCAGTCGCAAGCGATTGCTCGTAATAGGCGCTCTATGCAGCGGTATCGTACTGGCCGGCCGCTCTTTATTCGAGTCAGAGAGCAGTCTACTAACGATGGCTGTTCTGACTGGCTTATTCGCTGCTATTTTCCAAGTACTCGCCATTCCCTTCCTTGCCGAAAATATAAATAAAGCCGATCGATTGCGCATATTCAGCATCTATTCTGCGTTTGTGCTCGCCTCCCAAGTTGCAGGAAGCCTGGGCGGAGGTGTAATGGTAGATGTTATGCAGGCCGCAGGGTTGAATAAGCTGCTCTCATTTAAACTGGTTTTACTTGTAGGAAGTTTAGCGATCATAGCAGCGTTTCTACCCTTGCAAGCTATAAGAGAATCAACCATTATCCGAAAGCAAAGCGATACTACTGTTAACAAATATCCGACTCAGAACTCGCCAGCGCAATCGAAGGGTGAACTGTCTTTTATAGTTAAATTCGCCTCTATACAGCTCTTGATCGGCATTGGATCTGGACTTGTCGTTCCTTATTTAAATTTATATTTCACCAATCGATTCTCGATATCGCTTAGCTTAATGAGCTTATTGCTTTCGTTAGGCCAAGTCATGACCATTATATCCATGCTTATTGGACCTTCGCTCGCCAATCGAGTCGGGCAAGTGAAAGCGATCGTTATATTCCAGACCCTTTCACTCCCCTTCTTGTTATTAACAGGCTTCACAAATTTACTGCTCGTCGCTTCTATCAGTTTTTTATTCCGACAAGCACTTATGAATGCAGCCAACCCGCTTCAGTCAGCTGTTCTCATTGATCGGGTTTCTGCCAAAAAGCAAAGCCTCGCCAATTCCTGCATGCAGACGGCCTTCATGCTTGGATGGGCAACAATGGGCCCTATTCATTCTCATCTGATTAGTACCTATGGCTACTATTGGGGATATGCCATTACGTTCAGCATTACTGGCATGTTGTATGTCACCGCATCTATGCTTTTCTTTATGTTATTTCGTGAGAAGCGGTCGTCCGCATTCACACATTACTCTTGAAACTCGAAAGATTTGAAATTGAACTGACTACCTGGAAGGAAAACGAAAGTGACCGTTTGCAGTCCTTTCACTTCATCGATCATATACTCACGTTCACAGTAGCCCTCCGAGTAGCTGAATTCAACCAATTGTTTACTGTCTCCGTGTTCATTATTAAAAAGCACATGGATCGTGTTATTCTCGATTGGTGAATGTCCATGCACAATCAGCTTGCGGCTACCATTTGAACCGAAGTCCATATCACGAAAAACGAGAGAAACATTGTTGCCAATTTGCTCAATCGCATCTGAAGTAATGGTGAAGGAGTCTCCATAGATTTCATTGTGCTCAAGTGCACTTAATCGTTCCAATCCTTTCAATTCTTTCTTGAACTGAAAGCCTTTAAGATGGATTTTACGACGCAGTACGAAATAGATGCTTGTTACTCCCGTTAATCTTTTCGGCAAAATGTACGTTTCTTCCTGATAGTGATTCCATTTGGAAGGTTTCTGATAGGAGACAATCGTAAGCAGCGCAGCATGGTCATCTCCCGGAGTACCTTCCCATATTTCAATTGGAAACTGCTCATTATCCAATGAAAAGATAGGAAGATTAATTTCATTCGAGCCATATTGGCCAAAATCAATTTTCTCGAAACAAATAATACTCTCGCCATCTCTTGATGTTGCCATTCCCCGTTCATTGCCATTTGTTAAATTACTGCTTTTATCGCTATGGTAAGCTGCCGATACGAACTCATACGGATTGATATAGGCTTGCCCTAAATTTTGAATATCCATTTCTAATAGGGAGTACAGCTTTATTTGGTCATATCCATTCTTGGTTGCACATCGAATGTAGATTTTGCCGTCCCCAAGTGCTGTTACAATAGCTTCCTGACCGTGAGCATGAATAGTCGCAATATTGGATTCCACGCCTGCTGCATTCGTAACCTTCCACTCCACATCCTGATAAGTGGCATGAGCTGGTTTAATATTCACACGAATAGGAAGCGTTTTTCTCTCAATTGAGAATGAATGGCCTTCCGGACAAATTATTTCTAATTTGCGTACAGGAATTTCATCTGCAATTACACGTTCTGCATATTGAGCCTGCTCTTGTTGGCTGCTTTCTTGCTCGGCCTCATGTATAGCTGAATAGCTGTATAACGCTATCTCATCCGATGATTCAATTGCATCACAATAAGCAACGGATGATAAAGTAAGCTTACTAGCTGTAAGCCCTTCAGATCTTGCCGTAACGACAATCGTACCAGGCTCGTCCGTGCTGGCAATGATAGCGAGCAGCTTGCCACTAAATAATCTACGATGATTGGCTTTGTAGGAGTCATAATCTGTACTATCGCCATTATCTAAGCCTACAAGACGCGCAGGTCCTTCAACCGTAATAAATACTCGATTATTGGCATTCGCTACATAATGGCCTTCAATGTCATTTGTACTTATTTCAACGAAGATTAAATCTGATCCATTTGCATGCATGATTGTTTTATCAGGTGTTTGAATAACGGCTGCAGCATCATCGAAAGAGCGTTGGACATCCGTTGCCATAACATGATCATTCTCATCATATGCTATGGCCTTCAATACACCTTTTGTATACGGTAGTCTCCACTCGCCAAGAAGGTTCTGTCCATGTAAATGATCAATGTGAAATTCACCTAGTGATTGGCCATTAAAAAATAATTCAATTTTCGGAGCATTAGAGCACACACGAATATCAATCATTTGTCCATTAGAGAAATCCCAGTAGGGGAAAATATGTACCATTGGAGTTTTCTTGTAATCCGTCCACTCCGCTTGATAAATATAATAGGAATCCTTCTTAAATCCTGCTGTGTCCAATTGGCCAAAGTAGGAGTTTTTCGTAAAATAGGGTGTAGGTTCTCCGATATAATCAAAGCCTGTCCATATGAATTGGCCTAACGAAAATGTGGCATCTCGATCCGCAATAATACAGCTCTCTGTACTTCTAGCTCCCCAGCTTGTCGAGCTATTGCCCAGTGATGAGCATTGTTCATCATCGTCAGATAGTACAGATTGTGAGAGTGGGAAATGATATATTCCTCTGCTTTGTACAGTAGAGGATGTTTCACTGCCGTATATAAACCAATCTGGATGTTCCTTATGATGGTTTTCATAATATTTCTCAGCATAATTATAGCCAACGAACTTCACGATATCCGCACATTTCTGCGCGTTTTCCCAAGGCATATAATTAGAACCAATGGTAACCACTGCATTTTCCCTGGGGTCATGGCGTTTTACAGCAGTTAGTAATGCTCTCGTTATTTCTTGTCCACGCTCATCAGCATGTGTATCGTATATTTCATTCCCAATACTCCACATCAACATACTAGGATGATTTCGATCTCGGCGTACCCAGCTTGCAACATCTTTCTCCCACCATTCCGGGAAAAACCGAGCATTATCGTAAGTATTTTTAGGCCGTTCCCACATATCGAAAGCCTCCGAAACGATCAGCATTCCCATTTCATCGGCCAGCTCCATAAGCTCAACTGCAGGCATATTGTGCGCTGTCCGAATAGCGTTAACTCCCATTTCTTGAAGTAGAATGAATTGACGCTTCAAAGCCACCTTATTGACAGCTGCCCCAAGGCTGCCTAAATCATGATGTTGACACACACCATTTAGTTTTACATGTCGATTATTTAGATACATCCCTTTTTCTTGATCAAAAATGATCGTTCGAAAACCGAAATTCACATGCTCACTATCGATTACCCTATCATTTATAAGTAGTTCTGTTTGTAATCGGTATAAATGAGGATCAATAATATCCCACACTAATGGGTTATCGACTATTAGAGTAGATCTAATTTGTCCTTCTGTAGACATAAATGGAACCTCAGCTTGTGCAACTACTGAGTCGTCTTCATTAATAACACGGTGTCGCAGCTTGTATTCGGCTAAGGAATTAACCGATTGTTCCACCACAACCTCTGTATCGATATGTACTTGCCAGTTATTCGCCTCTCTGCTAGTAGACACATATATTCCTTGAGGAGCAATATGTGATGCAGGATATGTATTCAACCATACAGAGCGATAAATGCCAGCTCCAGAGTACCAACGAGAATTAGGCGCTTCATGAATGACTTGAACATAAACCTCGTTCGTACCTTCAATTAGATAAGGGGTAATATCCATTTCAAAACTAGAATACCCATTACTCCAGCTTCCAACTTTATGAGCATTTACATACAACGTTGAATTCATATACACGCCTTCAAAATAGAGTGTATACATATGATGAGAGTCTAGCTCCGCTAGATCGAAACTCTTTTTATACCAACCATCGCCATTCTCGTACAAGCGATTAGAATCATAAATTAACCAATCATGGGGTAACGTCACATCGTACCAGCCATCACTTTGGGATACCGACTCGAAATTCGAATGAAGCGGTTGTTTCGAAAATAACCAGCCCTTGTTAAACTTCTGTTTCTTCCTCATGATTGATTGATGTCTCCTTTATCGGAAAACGTAATGTAAAACATGAATGATCATCGTTCTTATTTAAAACGCTTACAAATAATTTTATCACTTATAATCGGTATGGGCTATAACAACTGTATCGATAAATAATCATATTTAGAAAAAGCAAAAAAAGCGTCCTCAGGAGGTCGCTCTTTTGCTGATATTTGTAGAGGTGTACCATGGCTATGCAACCACAATTCGCAGTAACGTTATTTAATCTTTAATTGTCGATTAGCGCAATAAGCGCAATCCATTCAATATGACTAAAATCGTACTTCCTTCATGACCCACGACACCCAACGGAAGGGGAACTCCCACTATAAAATTAGAAAGAATCAATGAAATAATTACGAATACTGCGAAAACCATGTTCTGCTTAACGATCCGCTTCATTCGCCGACCAAGCACAATAGCTTCTTTTATTTTATCTAAATCATCATTCATGAGTACCAAATCAGCTGTTTCAAGTGCAACATCACTTCCTGCTGCACCCATTGCAATGCCAACGGATGCTGAAGCTAATGCGGGGGCATCATTCACCCCGTCCCCAACCATCGCCACATGGCTATATTCCTCTTTCAAGCGTTTAATCATATTTAGCTTCTCATTTGGCAAAAGCTCAGCATACACCAGATCAATACCAGCCTCATGAGCGATAGCTTCTGCAGTTCGTTTCTGGTCCCCCGTTAGCATAGCAACCTGAACGCCAAGCCTCCTGAGTTGAGTAATCGTATTTTTCACTTGGGGCCTGATACGGTCCTGCAAAGCAATAATTCCTGCTATTCCTATGGCATTGACCACTACTACTACTGTTTTACCTTGTTGCTCTAGTTGATCAATATGAGACTTAATGGGATGAGTACATAAATCCTCGCTAAACATCCCTGGTTTCCCAACCCTCCAATTATCCCCGTACACCTTGGCCTGTACTCCCCAGCCTGTCAATGCTTGAAAATCAGACGCCCGTATTAGCATGACTGACATTTCATTTGCTTTTTGTACAATGGCTTTCGCAATAGGATGCGTAGATAAAGATTCAATGGATGCTGCAGCTTGAAGCAACTGGGATTCGGTAAATTTTTGGAGTGGTACAATGTCTGTCACTAACGGTCTCCCATATGTCAAAGTACCTGTTTTATCAAAAGCAATCATTTTCACCTGCGATAAATTTTCCAAATGCAAGCCGCCCTTGAATAGTAATCCTTTCCTTGCGCAATTGGATATTGAGGAAAGCATAGCTGGCATAATCGAAGCAACCAAGGCACAGGGGGAGGCTACAACAAGAAAAACCATAGCACGATAAAAGGTTGTATTCCAATCCCAGCCCATCAGCCAATAAGGTACTGCGACAAGTGCTGCCGTTGAAATAATAATGAGCCGCGCATATATTCGCTCAAATCGTTCAATAAAGCGTTGAGATTTTGGCATTTCGTTTCGAGCCTCTTGGACCAATTGAATGATTTTGGCAAACAATGTCGATTCACTTGATTTCGATACTTCGACAAATAATGCTCCATCCCCATTTAACGTTCCCGCAAATACTTCATCGCCAACTGCTTTATCAACTGGCATGCTCTCTCCTGTAATGGAGGATTGATTTACTGTAGATTTCCCCTCTCTCACTATACCATCAGCAGGAATTCGTTCTCCTGTCTTGACTAACACAACATCACCGACATTTAATTCTTCTATAGGTACCTCTTTTTCCTTACCAAATTGAATTAATACAGCAGTTTCCGGTTTTAATTCCATTAACGCGGATATATCTCTTGAGCTTCTTGCCATGGTTAGTGTTTCTAAAGCACCGCTTAATGCGAAAATAAAAATTAACACAGCACCTTCTGCCCAATAACCAATACAAGCTGCACCGATCGCAGCCACAATCATTAACAGGTTCACATCTAGATCCTTTTTACGAACAAGCGTTACATATCCCTCTCTGGCTTTAACATACCCACCAACGATATAGGCAAATAAATAAAGCCAAACTGAAATATCAAATGAAAAATGTGCTATTACCCATGCAAGCCCAATCAAACAGCCACTCGCGATTGCCGCTGACATTTCACCGTAACGATCGATCCAATTCCAAAACCTCTTTTGATTATCTGTCGTGTTTCTTTGTTCTGTACGTTGAACGACACCAGTACTTTGAGACATGTCAAACACTCCTTTTCATTGAGAATGATCATCGTTGTTACTACCCTTAAAACAGCCCATGCTGCCCCTGAATTCAGGGACAGCATGGATTTGAGAATGATTATTATTTTTGTATTGGTGCATAAATCTTGCACCAGGTAAAAACTTTATTTAGAATCATTATAATTAAGATTTTCAATAAAGTAAACCCCATTTTTTGCCTTAGGCAAATTTTTTGGTATACAGGCAACTTCTATGAAGTAGGATAATATCATAGTTCATGTAGGCTAGTTGCATGGGGTTTTTGCATTAACTTGCCTTTATGGTCGTATATAAAAATGTTTACTTCGGGCAAAATACGTATAACTACATAAAACAGTAGTTATTTCTTCAACGATTCCCGAAGGGTGGTATATGGTTCATGGTATATGTCTACAGCTTTGCTTGCCTTATTGGCGGATTAACTATTATTAATGCTGCTTTTTCGTATCAAAGCAAACATATTGATCTAGCGTTTTGGTCAATGTTTAAATTTCAACTTATTACATTACCCTTGTTTTTAACTGCTAATATGCTGATTGGTTACGGTGTGAAATTGGGTTATAAAGCGCTGGGTAATTTAACATACGTGCTTTCTACATCAAAAGGATTAGAGATCTTCATTTCAATTGCAATGGGATTTCTGTTTATGAAGGAAATTCCTTCTTGGAAAACATGGGTTGGATTATGTATCGTTCTTGTTGGTTTTGTAATTGCAAAATATAAATGAATCTTCTCTGGTTTGCCAGATACTCTAGCCTCGTCTTCTAGAAAGCTGAAATACAAAAAAATGACGAAAAAAAAACTTGCATTTTGTTTCCCTCAGGAATAAAATTTGGTTACTACAAAAAATGTTTGCCTAAGGAAAGATTATAAATATGGCGAGGAAGTGAGAATACAATGAAAGGTCAAGTTGAGCAAGCAAGGAGAGATACGGGATGGCTGCGAAGCAGCTCCTCTGTAAGCTTAGAGGAAGTTAATAACTCCATTAAAATTCCAGACAAGGCGAGATTTTTGCGGAAATTTTTCGCTTTTGCCGGACCAGGATCTTTAGTGGCTGTAGGTTATGTTGACCCTGGTAACTGGGCGACATCGATTGCTGGAGGAGCGCGTTTTGGTTATACCTTATTATCCGTTATTTTAATTTCAAATTTAATTGCGATGTTGCTTCAATCATTGGCAGCCAAATTAGGGGTTGTGACGGGTCGGGATTTAGCCCAAGCGACTAGAGATGCAGTCGGTAAAAAAACATCTTTTATTTTATGGATTTTATCAGAGGTTGCAATTATTGCATGTGATTTAGCAGAGGTCATTGGGTCGGCCATCGCTCTTAATTTACTATTCGGAATCCCGTTATTGCTCGGTATTTAATTACAACACTGGATGTGCTGCTTTTATTGCTTTTACAGAAAAAAGGGTTTCGTATTATTGAATCCATCATCCTCGTTCTAATGGCAACCATATTCGTTGTATTCGTGTTTGAAGTGATCGTCTCAAAACCAGAAATATCGGCCTTATTAGGCGGTTATGTACCGAAGTTTGAAATTGTTACAAATCCAGAGATGTTGTTTATCTCTTTGGGGATCTTAGGAGCCACTGTTATGCCGCATAATCTTTATTTGCATTCGTCCATCGTGCAAACTAGGCAGTACAAGCGAAATAAAGAAGGACGGAAAGAAGCTTTGAAGTTTTCGATATGGGATTCGAATATTTCACTAACTGTTGCCTTCTTTATAAACTCTGCCATTCTAATTCTGGGTGCAGCAGCTTTTCACGGAACCGGCTTGAATGTTTCTGAAATTGAAGGAGCCTATGAACTATTGAGCCCAACTGTAGGCGTAGGTATTGCAAGCACATTATTTGCGGTTGCTTTGCTTGCCTCTGGCCAAAATTCAACAATAACGGGAACATTAGCAGGACAAATTGTGATGGAGGGATTTATCAACTTAAGAATTTCCCCTTGGCTACGCCGTATCATTACTCGATTAATAGCAGTCGTACCCGCATTTGTTGTGACATGGATTGCCGGGTCGAGGGGAACAGGGGATTTACTCTTATGGAGCCAAGTCGTACTCAGTTTACAATTGCCCTTTGCCGTTATTCCACTCGTATTATTCACAAGCGATAAGAGGAAGATGGGAGAATTCGCGAACCGAACATGGGTTAAAGTATTATCTTGGATTTCCACTGTTGTCATTCTAACTTTAAATATTTTCCTAGTAGCCTACATCATCATAACCGGTCATGACTTAGGTTAGGCTCATAATAAGAAGGCAGCCATAAGGCCGAACATAAAGACGACCATCATTCCAATTGTTGGAGTGATGGTCGTCTTTCATTGTTGAACCAAGTCCTTTATGCCGTAAATACAGTTGAAATAATGGTGGAGCTGCTCACACATTTATTTGATTCAAAGCCAAGCTTTACTAATCCTACTTCTACAATTTTGGTTTTGTGAGGGATAAATTGTTGGTAGCCATATGTCATCGCCTTAATCATCTGCTCAGGGGTTAGCCTTATTGCGACCGTGCAATGCGGGTCCCAATTATTAGGGATATAGTAGTGATCTGCAAATTGAAGCAAATCTTCAAATTCCTTGTGATACTGCTTATGTATTTCAATTAAGCCTTCGGTTACTGTTGGATCAATAAATAATGTCCCTGAAGTCGGAAATGAAGCAAGCACATCGAACTTTATATGAAGTTCTGATCTATTTTCAAAAAATGAGTTGAAACGTCTAAAGAACATTTCAAGATTAGGGATATCATTGTAAACTGCTACAGTAATATGAGGTCTTATATCGGATATCTCATACATATTTGATGTTATTTGTTCATCATGCAATCCTTTCCATATATCCTTGATATATTTTTCAAAGCTATCTTCAAAGAAGAACTCGACAGCGTACAAATGTATCACCTCAAATCGGAATAAGGCTTAGTTTACATTATTTTGGTTTTTTGGGGAATTAGAATTTTCCACTACTAACCCGCTGGCTCAACGAGGCTGCCGTTCGATGCCTACAGCCTCATCTTCATTATTATTACGTCTAGATTCCGTATATTTGATGTGGTACATAAGGCTCCTCTAAGCTCACAATTTCGTTTGAATCCAGCTTCACCGACAACGCAGCAACCGCATCCTCCAGATGATTAAGCTTTGTTGCACCGATGATCGGGGACGTTACAACGTCCTTTTGCAGTACCCACGCAAGTGCAACTTGTGCGCGAGGAATACCCCGCTGGGCGGCAATTTCGGCAACTTTCTCCACGATCTTCCGATCAGCCTCTACCATTCCTGCTGCTAGCCTTCGTCCCGCTTCGTCTATCTCTGAACGGGCTGTCTTTTCATCCCAGTCTCGGGTGAGCCGGCCTTTAGCAACAGGACTCCACGGAATGACACCGATTCCCTCTGAGCGGCAGAGCGGCAGCATCTCCCTCTCTTCTTCCCTATAAAGTAAATTCAATAAATTCTGCATAGAGACAAACTTGGTCCATCCGTTGCGTTCGGCGATATGCTGCGCTTTCAAGAACTGCCAAGCATACATTGAAGATGCTCCTATATACCTTGCCTTACCTGCTTTGACTACGTCATGGAGTGCCTCCATGGTCTCTTCGATTGGCGTAGTGTTATCGAAGCGGTGGATCTGATACAAATCGACATAATCCGTACCCAGCCGTCTTAGGCTGTTATCTATTTCGCTCATAATTGCTTTACGGGAAAGTCCCGCACCATTCGGGCCTGGGTGCATGCGGAAGTATACCTTTGTCGCAATAACGACCTCGTCACGCTTTGCGAATTCCTTCAATGCACGTCCGACAATTTCCTCGCTTGTTCCATCCGAGTATACATTCGCAGTATCGAAGAAGTTTATTCCTAGTTCCAGCGCTTTTTTGATGAATGGTCTGCTTTCCTCTTCATTCAGCGACCATGGAGCGATTCCGCGTTCGGTCACCCCATAACTCATGCAACCCAGGCATATTCGTGAAATATCCAAACCGGTACGGCCAAGTTTTACATACTCCATATCATCGAGACACTCCTTCGTTTTTTTATTGTTTTCAAGCGATCTTCTGCTCAGCGGGATATCCTTATTATGCGATAATTGAAAAAAAGACCGTTATCACATTAGTCTTAAATGATTGCCTAATCCTCTTATAATCACTAACGCTAGAGAAGAATATGTCTTATAATTGAAAAAGATAAAACAATTAGGAGGGGCCTATGACTGAGGAAATACTAAAACTGCAGGATGAGCTTGCCAAACTCATTGAGCGTCATTCGATTCAAGACGGAGCTTACGAGACGATTATTCCATCTTTATATTTCTTTCGCCACTCTAATGTGACCGAGCCAGCCTACAGAGTTTATAAGCCTTCCTTATGCTTCATAGCTCAAGGTAAGAAAGAGATCATGCTGGCACACGAGCGCTTTGAATATGGCCCAACCGATTACCTTATTTCTTCCATGAATCTGCCGGTGATCGGCCAGGTCATAAGAGCTTTTCCCGACGCTCCTTATTTGAGTTTCAAACTTGAATTCACACAAAGTCAAATTCTAGACGTATTGAATGACTCTGACATTCAAATAACCCCCAAAGAAAATACGAAGAGAGCTTTGTTTGTCGGTCATATTGAGTTACCTATACTGGATGCGATACTTAGATTAGCTCGTTTGCTAGACAATCCGAAAGACATTCCATTCCTTGCACCCATCTACACAAGGGAAATTTTATACAGACTTCTGCAAGGGCAGTATGGAGTTGCGCTTGCGCAAATCGCAATGGAAGGAAGCAGTACTTATCGAATCAGGGACGCTATCGAACAAATTATTAATGACTGTGATAAGCCTTTGCGAATTGAAGAACTTGCAGATATAGCCAGAATGAGTACTTCTTCGTTTCATAGATACTTCAAAGAGGTAACCAGTATGAGTCCTATTCAGTTTCAAAAGCAGCTGCGATTGCAGGAAGCCCGGCGCTTATTATTATCCGAGTCGGCGGATGCCGCAGATATCGCATTCCGGGTCGGCTATGAAAGTGCATCCCAATTCAGCCGCGAATATTCTCGTATGTTGGTTCTTCTCCCAGAGCAGACATTAAGCGTCTGAAGGAAAAATATGACCTAAGACTAAACGTGAGATGATCCTAATGCCCGGCGAGGAAATTTAATCGGCCGTGATCGGAACATTATAGTGACACGGCAGCTCTACTTGGTTTAGCTGACTGAATGTCTAGCAGAAGCCCAAGACTCATGTTAGACTAAACGTTGTATAGCCGATTTCCTCCTCCTTTCCACCAGATGCTGTATCGGGGAAGGAGTATACTATCACAACTATTCATAGAATGGAGTGAGACGATCCCGACCGGTAAAGGATTGTAAGTTCATGAGGAATGATAACGAAAGCCAAATTTCACTAGGTGGTGTACATATATGAAGCCCGACGACCCAAAATTTGATTTCAACGAGCTGCGGTCCATTTTGAAAGCGGTTGCTAATCGAATGATTCCAGCAGATGCTTGGCCATCGGCGACCGAAGGTGGGGCCCTTACCTACCTGGAACGCTGCGCTGGCGAGGATATTACGACCTGGATGGAAGTAATAGAACCCGGTCTTCGAGCATTGGATGCAGAAGCATTCGTTCTCTATCATAAACACTTTTCAGAACTATCGGTTCACGAGCAAGATGGATTGTTGCACGACGTTGAGCAAGATCGTGTTCAGGACTGGCCCGTTTCGTCCAAACGCTTCTTTGAGATTCTATTGAGCCTGGTTGTAGAAGGTTACTATGGAAGTCCTGAGGCTGGCGGGAATCGGGAGGGTAAGTCTTGGGAGATGATCGGATTCCGTCCTGGCACCATCCCGGAAAGCAAAACACCGGTCCCAGAAACCGAGTTAACGCAGCGAACCTTAGACCAGCTTCAAGATCAATATGATGTTATCGTCGTGGGAGCTGGGGCCGGGGGCTCGGTCGCGGCGGCAGTGTTGGCCGAATCGGGACTTCGCGTTCTCGTCGTTGAGCGTGGAAGCTGGCTTCGTTACAGTCAGGTTGGCAGCGATCATCTGCGGAACCATCGTTTGAGCAAATACGGTCATAACACGGGGCCCGAGTTGGAAGGTAACCCACGTACGATTGTCATGGCCAACGGAGACGAGCGAATCACCGCACCCTTTGAAGGGGACTATCATAATAACGCGATGACGGTAGGCGGCGGAACACGGGTGTACGGGGCACAAGCATGGCGATTTCATACGGATGATTTCCGAATGGCGACTCGATACGGAGTTCCGGAAGGGAGCTCTTTAAGCGATTGGCCGATTAGCTATGATGAACTTGAACCGTACTACGAGAGAGCCGAGTGGGAAGTCGGTGTCTCAGGTAATGGGGATGCCCACCCTGGACGCGGGAAGCGGCGACGCCCTTATCCTATGGAGCCGCTATCGATGACGTTGGAAGCCGAACGCTTGGCTCGGGCTGCAGCGAAGCTGGGATGGGACGCTGGACCGGTTCCTCTCCTGATTAATTCAGTGGAGCGCGACGGCCGACCGGCTTGTGGGCGATGCGGCCAATGTGTCGGGTTTGCCTGCCCAACCAATAGCAAAAATGGCGGTCACAACACGATGTTAGTGAGGGCTATCGCTACCGGCAACTGCGACCTGATCTGCGATACAATGGTGGAACGCATCGATACCGAAGGAGGAAAGCATGCCACCGGGGTTCGCCTTGTACAGGAAGTGGCGGGCTCGATCCAGCGCCGACAAGTGCGTGCAGGGCATGTGGTAGTTGCGGCCGGAGCCATTGAAAGCGCACGTCTCCTTCTCAACTCTGTAAGCGATTCGGAGCCAAGCGGGATAGGCAACCAGAACGGGCAAGTAGGACGGAACCTGCAGGGCCATGTCTATTCAGGTGCCTACGGCCTCTTTGATGAACCGATTCAAGACGGTCTTGGGCCAGGAGTAAGTATTGCTACCTTCCGCTTTGACCACAATAATGGAGGCGGGATTATTGGGGGCGGGATGCTTGCCAACGAGTTCACTCGGTTGCCGCTCATTCACTGGTATCGAGCACTTGCTCCGGATGCGGCGCGATGGGGGAGCGCAGGCAAAGAGATAATGCGTGAAACTTACTTGCGCACCGGCCAAATTCAGGGCCCGATTCAAGAGATACCGACACCCGAGTCAAGAGTACTGCTCTCGCGGGCGGTCAAAGATCGTTTCGGCATACCTGTGGCTCAACTCTCTGGAAGCGTTCATCCCGAATCTCTTCGTGCTGCGGCCATGCTGGCAGAGCAAGCGGAGAATTGGCTCTGGGCCGCCGGCGCAAGTCGCGTTTGGCAAACCCGGCCAGGCGGGGGGCTTAGTGGCGGGCAGCATCAGGCTGGAACTCTGCGCATGGGTGAAGACCCTTCAACATCCGTCACCGACCCTTCGGGTCGCATACACGGATACGACAATCTCTGGGTAAGCGATGGCTCCCTGCACGTGACCAATGGCGGAGTTAACCCGGTGTTGACGATCATGGCATTGGCCTTCCGCACGGCAGAAACCCTGGTGAAACAAGGGTAGTGAATATAGAACGGATATCAGAGCACCTACATGGTGCTCTTTCTCATCCTATTGGCGGAGGTGAACCGAGAGCACATCCCTCCGCCTTTCAGCTCTAAACCAAAAAAAAATCATTGTCTCCCCTCCCCTCCTCACATCAACGCTATCAGACCTTTACTATACAAGAACTTGAAAGGTCCCTCCATTTAAGTAAAATATAAAGGAAAGGTGGTTGATGAAATGAATTCCCGAATGAATAGTCTTTATAGCTATTTGGATAACAACAATCTCGACGCGATGCTGATAACTTCTCCAAAGCATGTCTATTATTTGACTGGCTTCGCAACTGATCCTCACGAAAGGTTCCTCGGGCTGCTGCTCGTAAAAGGAGAAGAGGCGCTGCTGCTCTTGCCGGCGCTCGATTACGAAGCCGCCCAAGCAGCTTCCACTGTTACGAACATTTATACTCATTCCGATACGGATAATGCCTATGAGATACTGAGCAAGCTGATGCCCCGCAGCATTCATCATCTTGGGGTTGAGAAAGACGATCTTAGCGTCCATCGCTTCGAAGCGATTCATGCTGCGGTCGGCGCGACAACTTACGTCGATATTGGTTTTCCGCTTCGGGAGATGCGCGCAATTAAGACACCAGACGAGGTCAAGCGGATGAAACGTGCCGCTCGCATCGTCGAGGATGTGCTGCGATCAGGCGTGTCCAAGGTGAAACCCGGCGTCACAGAAATCGAGCTTGTGGCGGAGCTGGAATATCAGATGAAGAAACTCGGAGCACAGGGGCCTTCTTTTGAGACGATGGTATTATCCGGCGCAAAGTCGGCGCTGCCGCATGGCACCCCGGATAACCGGAAAGTGGGAGAAGGCGAGCTGCTCTTGTTCGATCTCGGTGTATACGCGGACGGTTATGCCTCGGATATTACCCGGACTTTTGCAGTGGGGGACATCTCGGACGAGATGAAAAGAATTTACGACACTGTGCTGGATGCAAACCTCATAGCCATTGAAGCCATCCGCCCAGGTGTCACCTTCGGCAGCTTGGACCGTGCCGCCCGTGAGTCGATCGAAAGAGCAGGTTACGGCCCCTATTTCAATCATCGACTCGGACATGGCCTTGGAATGGACATTCATGAGTATCCATCCATCCACGGGCGGAACGAGGATCTCTTACTAGCGGGCATGGTCTTCACAGTGGAGCCGGGTATTTACGTCCCTTCCGTTGGAGGCGTAAGGATCGAGGACGATGTTCTCGTCACGCAGGACGGGGTCGAGGTGCTGACTTCATTCCCGAAACAGCTAACGGTTATTGGATAGCATGATATAGCAATGGGTGGTTCGCTTAGCGGGCTACCCATTTTTCGATCAGGCCTTTACTTTCCGATAGCCTTCCTAGCCGCTATGTGCGCCATCCTTCTGTAACCTCTGGTAATAATAAAATAAAACTGAGGAGGAAATAAAATGAGTAAAGTAGCTATTTTTCTACATGCAACTTGCAGTGGAAGCAAGCAGATTATGTTCAAATAATAGCAAGGGCATTATGGAGCTGTTACCGTTGCAAACAAAGTTATGGAGTTGAATAATTTTCTGTGTTTGTTACAATAATGAAAAATAATTATATAACAAAAGAGTTGAAGAAGTGAAAAATTAGGAGGAAATTATGGGAAGATTAGTTCATTTCGAGATTCATGTAAATGACATGGAACGTGCCAAGAAGTTTTATGGGGAGATATTTGGATGGACATTTGAAGATTGGAGTAGTTATGCTGGGATTCCTTATTTTGGAGCTGTGACTGGCGATGCAAATGAGCCTGGAATTAACGGAGCTTTGATGCAACGTCAAGGTGCTTCCCCAGAGCCAGGCCTGTCTATGAACGGCTATGCATGTACATTGGGAGTGGAAGATTACGATTCTACTGAAACAAAAATTGTTAATCACGGAGGCAAGATTGCATTGCCAAAATACGCTCTGCCTGGAATGGCGTGGCAGGGGTATTATATTGATACTGAAGGTAATATTTTTGGCATTCATCAGCCAGATGAGAACGCAAAATAGAATTGTTTCAATATGTAAATGAGTATTCATTTAGTTAGACAAACAGATAGACATCACAATGAGGCACTTTTCTTTAATAGGAAAAGTGCCTTTTTCTCTTTTGTAGTTCTTAAGGTGATTGTCTAAAAAGAGCATGTGGAGGTTTTCTAGCCACGACCTCATGCAGGAAAGCTATCGTCTAAAATCATCGTGCGAGGCTGCGGTCACCTCATTTATTGAGGAGCCTCGTGAATTCAATCAAATGGTTTTTGATTTCCTGTCAAAAGAATCCCCGTCAGAATAAAACCACGACCATAATCCAAACTCAGGATAAAGTGTGTGTTAAAGAGAACTACCATCAGCACCAATGCCAGCAGGCATTCACCGCGAAGATTCCTACCTCATTTCCCCGACACTTCAGTTGGACATGAAGGCATAACAAAAGCCTGACCGCGTCAGGCTTTTCTAAGATGATACATCTATCGTTCACAGATGGTTATCCTTATTGACGAGCAATATGATCTGCCAATCTAATAGCCAAAGCAGTGTTAGAAAGAACTGGGCCAGCTCCTGTCAGAGTAGGAAGAACACTATTATCCGCTACATATAATCCTTGAACCCCATGTATTTGACCGTGACGATTCGTCGCTGAAGTTTCGGGATTATCCCCCATTCTACATGTGCAAGACTCATGCATATCCGCTCCAGGCGGCCTAAGCTCCAAAGTAGATTCATCAAGAGTCACTCCCATAGCAGCTGCAGATTGTCTAATGCCTTGTGCAACTTGGTTGGCTGTTTGACGATCCTTGTCGCTTAAAGAATATTGGACTTGTTGTAACGGTACACCGAATTCATCTTTTGCAGACTGATCCAGATATACTCTGTTCTCAGGCCGGGGCTCCACTCTTCCAAAGGCTGCATAAACAACCATAAGCTGATCTTTAACAGCTTTATCTTCAAATTGCTGGTAGGAGAAATATTGATCAGGACCAAGAATCTGAATTTGATAAGGAGACTCATCCGTTTCAAATTTCAAAATAGCCAGGTTACCAAGTTTGTCAGAAAACTGGCTTCGATTTATCGTACCAATAGCAATAACGGATACGTGACCAGTTAAATAACGTCCAATAGCAGGCCCCGGAATCCCAGAATTAAGCAATAGACGCGGAGTCTCTAAAGTACTTGCAGATACGACCACATTTTTCGCCCGAATTGTATATGCTTTTTTGTCTGCAGAAAAAACCTCGACACCAGAGACTCTCCCCTTCTCTGCTAAAACTCGTGAGACATAAGCATTTACTGCGAGATCATATGGCCTGTCGAACTTGGCAGCTGCTAGCGCATTGATCGAACTATACCAAGGATTCGAATGAACTTCTCCTTGCCGGGAAGGCGTCATATCAAAAGCAAGCGGCATATCATCTGCTTCCAAAACTCCATTTGCATGGAGTTGTTTCAAAAGCCTATTTTGCATTGATGAACCCTTAGCATAATCCCTTGTCACATTCATTAGCTTCTCGGCCATCCCATAATATACAGCTAATTCCCGAGAGTGAATTGGCCATTTATTGAGTTCAGATTGAATAGGTCTAGGCGTCGCCGCATTCCAAAACAATGATCTCCCTCCAAGAGCATAAATCATTGTAGCACCGGAAAATTGTGGCAAGCGCTTGCCTAAAGGAGTTGAATTGTCTGGAAGAAGCTCATCTCGTGCCGTATTTACATTCTGCGTGGGTATATTAAGGGCATGGGAATGAAACAACTTATCTCCCTTTTCTAATATTCCGATCTTTTTAGCGCCTTCGTACTTCCATAGTTCACACAGTCTCTGCAAAGTCGCTCCTCCACCGGGACCACTTCCTACAATAAGAACATCGTAATTTGTGCCTGACATATCTTCAATTGTTTTGGTTGGAATCCAATTATTCTTGTATTTCACTACCATCGCAAATGTCCACTCTCCCCATTATTTCTCATCCGTTCAAGTTATGCGAGGCTGCTTATCAATATACAACAAAACTCCACAACCTCATCGGTTGTGGAGCTGCAGGCAAGCATTTATCGTATAAATACATTTGAAATAATAGTGGGACTGCTAACACATTTAATTGTTAATCCGCGAAGCTTAAAGTATTATGCGCTGCGTTTTTTAAGAAGCGCTTGATCGATCGATAGGGGTGTAGGTTCAGCAAAAATCAAATATATGGATACCAGCATAAAAGATAAGTCCAGCTCATATCCCGCCATCTGATCATTTCCAAGCAGCCCTACAGAAAGTTTCATTGTAACAATCGCCCCAATGAGCATAATCGTAAAAATAACCGATACGACACGAGTAAAGAGGCCAATGATAAGCATAATACCTCCGGCTAGTTCGAGCGTTGCTACGATATAAGCCAAAAATCCTGGGACCCCCATCGAGCTAAACCAGGCATCTACATTGCCAAGCCCCATTTGTAATTTACTAATCCCATGAGCTAAAAATAATATTCCCAATACTACACGCATAATTGTCGATACTGTTGTTAATTTTGTCATCTTCTCTTTCTCCACCTTTTTCATTTTATTGTGTTTACTATTGTTCGGAATGATAATATATCAGGTCCGATTCCCTTCTTGATCGTATATATTACCTATAGAGATATAATGTTTGTATAGACAATTTATCATGCATCAAACTAGCTTGTCAACAGAAAAATTGTTATTATGAAATTATATTATGTATTACAAATATTTTGAGGGGTGAGGACGAATGGACATCGGCTCTTCCATACGAGCAATTCGGAAACGAAAAAACATGACCATGGCTCAAATATGCGAAGCAACGGGCTTATCTCAAGGATTTATGAGCCAAGTGGAAACAAACAAAACATCACCATCCATATCAACCTTAGAAAGTATTGCCAATACATTAGAAGTACCCTTAGCTTACTTATTGCTAAAAAAAGAGGATCGCATGAATATCGTGCGAAAAGAGAATCGAATGATAACGAAAAGCGGCTCTGAAAATAATTTAAAGGTGGAGCACTTGAGCTCAACAAAAAAAGTAAGGATGATGCTTGTCGAGCTGCCCCCTGGTGCTTCAACAGGTAAAACTCCACATGCACATGAGGGGGAAGAAGTGCATGTTGTCATCAAAGGAAAAATCTATGCTAAGCAAGGGGAGGATTCAGCTGAATTTGAAGAGGGTGATTCATTTAGTTGGCATGCCTGTACACCCCATACAGTGAAAAACATAGGGGAAGAGACGGCAACTGTGCTCATAACCGTTTATACAGAATCGGAACAAAAACAAGATTTAATATAAAACAAACAGCAAGCTGTAGAAATTGCAAAAATCCACAACCTATTGAGGTTGTGGATTTACATGGTGGAGGCGAACCGTGCGCCTTAGCATACTCAGTCCAGAGTTTGGATTTCATCGCCTGACACAATCACATTGCGTATGCATTCCTTCAGCTTATCTACTGTTTTTGTCGGTGTGCCTGAGTCGGTCACCAAGACATCAACTCTTTTACTTTCAAGCCCAAATAAAAAGCCACTCCTGTTCATTTTTGAAGAATCGGCGACTAAAATTAATTTTTTGCTTTGCTCCGCCAAGGTTTGAGCGACCTGCAAGGGATCGATTTTAGAAAAAAAGCAACCTTGTGTACTGATTCCCATGCAGGAGAAAAAAGCTTTGTCAAAACGATATTGCTTGAGCTCCTGATGGAGCTTATAGCCCGTTGTCATCCCTTCAGAAGAGACCTCTCCACCAATTAGAAACAGCTTGGACCGGCTCTTCATCTGCAGCATATTGAGGATGATTGCGGGGGAATTGGTAACAATCATAAGCTCCATTTCCGGAGGAATGTAATGGGAAAGAGTATAGCAGGTTGTATTCCCGTCAATAAACACACTGTCCCCATTCTCCAAAAGAAGTACAGCTTCTTTTGCGATGCTATTTTTCTGCTCATAATGTAACATCATTCGTTCATTGAAAGGCAAATCCCAGGTCGTTTGTTCCCTCATTACGGCTCCCCCGTAGGTTCGGCGAACCATTCCCTTCTCATCTAAAATGCGTAAGTCCCTGCGTATGGTTTCCACAGATACCTCGTATTTATCGACCAACTGCTCGACAGTTACATTGCCATTGTGCTTTACTTGCAATACAATTTCATTTCTTCGGCGTATTGCACTCATGAATTCAAGTCACTCCCCTTTTTAATGACTGTAAAACGGAGCAAAGAGAGAACCCCCTCCTGAAATCTCGCACGTTATCTCGCGCAAGGGTCAGTGGAAGGATTCTCTCAGGGCCAAATTGCTACTATATTGTTTAGTACTAGCTGAACAAGCTTATTATTTAAACTCTTTTAATGCCTTGACCGCATCGCTTTGTGCCGCTTTCAATGACTCAGCAGGAGCTGTGCTTCCCGTCAGTGTCATTTCAAGTGCCTTGCCGACGGCATCGTCAACTACGCGCTTTGCTGACGTTGATACACCAATCGTAGCGTATGGGAATACTTCTTCAAAGGCTTGCGCTTTTTGCGGATTATCAGCATAATTCTTCTTCAACAAATCTGTATCTTGTGAGGACAGCGTAGCTGGGAAGTAACCCGTCTTAGCGGCATAAATGGCTTGAGCCTTCGGACCCGCAAAATATTTCAGGAAAGTCCAGCCCGCCTCTTCTTTATCCGGATTGCCTTTAAACATGATTTGGTTACCGCCATAAAGCGTCGTCCGTTTTTCATTCGTGTCGCCTTGCGGAACCAAGGTTATGCCCCATTGGAAATTATTTTGGATTAATTCGAGCTTCGAGCTTGTGCGTGCAGTTGTACTAATTTCCATCGCTGCGCGACCGTTTGTAAATTCTTGTTCCGTATTTTCGGCAAGTACAATGACTTTCTTATCGATTAAGTTTTTGATGATCGAAAGAAGCTCTAGTGCTTGCGGATTATCATAGTTGACGGAGCTAGCATCTGGTGCAATTGGCTCGATTCCGAATGTCTTCAACCAGCTGTAGAACGTGCCTCCCTGTAAGCTAGTACCCATAACGAGTGCAGGTACGCCTGTTTTTTCATAAATGGTGATCGCCTGCTGCTCAAATTCCTTCCAAGTTTCCGCAGGCTTATCGAAGCCTGCTTTTTGCAGAAGATCGATATTGTAGTAGGTCCCCATAGAGCTATTTCCGTGTGGCCAGCTCATTGTTTTCCCTTCATACTCTGCGATCCTTTGACGGGCTAACACTCCTGGCATAATATCATTCAGTTCCTCTTGGCTTAGTCCAAGATCGGGGTCATTAATATACGAGTCCAAAGCCACTATTTTATCAGCCTTCATATATTCTAACGTGTCGCTCTCATAAGCCATGGCGATTACAGGAAGTCCTCCGCCTTGAAGCGCGGCCCGAACTTTTTTGTTCAAATCATCGTAAGAGCCTTGGAACGTTTCTTTCACTATAATTTTGCCTTCGTATTCTTTGTTGAATTCATCTACGATTTCTTTAATGGCTTCTCCATAAATTGTAGCTTGGATATGCCAGAAATCAATTTCTACCGGCTTCTTGACATTTTCTGCTTTGGGGGCAGCAGCGACTTCCGGAGTTTTTGCTGTATTCGTTGTTACCTCAGTTGGGCTGCCGCATCCAGCAACAAATAATAAGACAAGGGACAACATAGTTACCATCATTAGTTTGAAATTTTTAATCATGATCATAGTCGACTCCTTTATAATTATTTTTTTTGGTGCGTATAGCCTAATAAGTGTTCAATCTCGATCCTCTGCCCGTATGTAGGCAAGAAGGTTCTAACATTTCGACTATCTAATAATGATGGGTGCATACTATGCAGTGGGATGACGATCTTTGGACGGATCGCCTCTGTTAATTCCGAAATCTCGTCAGGTGCGGCATGGCCGCCAGTCGCACAATATTCATAAGAAACATTAAACATCGATAGCCACCGCAATAATGTCTCATCTGATTGATGTAACGGGTTGCCATCGGCATGCACATAATGGGATTGCAATCCTGTTTCCCCGCAAGCTTCTAGCTCCGCCATCCAGTGCAGCTGCTGATAAATTAAATAGATGGAGTAATGGCTTTTGTTCTTCACAATGTCAGAAAATTCGATTTGCTCATAAGGTAGATCAATTTCCTCAACGACTGGTTTATTGATTCGATTCGGCAGTACGAGGATTGTGTCAGTATCCGTAACCGCGGGATGTGCTTTAAGCGGTTCAATTCCTTCACGAATGGCTGTCACCCAAAATGTAGCTGTGCTTTGATCCATGACAAGCTTTCTGCCCGCTTGCTTCGTAGCTGTAATAATATCTGCTACACGTTCGATGTTACGAGCAAGTATATTCACATAAACAAGACCTTTAGCCTCTGCCATCACACGACTGTACGTGTTAGCTACATCTAGCTCTTTACGATCTACTGGTTTGTTAAAAATCGTTTCCTGCCGTATTCTTGTACCCTCTGTAATCAAAATATCGACTTCCGCTTTCCTGCACAGCTCGATAAATCGATCCATTCTTCCAGAATGACGGCCATGTCTTCGCCAGTCTCCAGTAAAAGCAATGGTATGCTCCTCGCTGCGGAGAATAAAGCCTGATGCGCCTGAAGTATCATGATCAACTTCGATGATTTGGAAACGGAAATCCCCTACATTTACTTCCTCTAAATCAGCAAGCGGCTTGATTTCAGCCTTTGTTCCGCCATATTCACCAGATGCTACAACCGCCTTGTAAATCGATGCCGCATCTCTGTTCATATACACGGAGGCTGATTTGTCCAAATAGGGAAGAAGTGCCATATGGTCCTGATGAATGTGGCTGATGAACACTTCCACTTGCTCATAGTTCGGCAATTCGGTTTTGTTCCAAACTCGCAGTAAATCATCAGGCTTCAGCGATTTTAAATATGAAGGGTCGTAAAGCTCTGTTACAGGAGGTGCTGTGCGGGTCAAAAGATAGCTTAGAATGCCCTCCTCCGGATGCCCTTTAACTTGCTCGTTAAACAACCCTCGCGGTGCTAACCCCAAATCAAATACCAAAGCCTTTTTGCCGCTTTCGAACACAATATGGACACCTCCAATCGTGTTCATTCCTCCATAGAACGTTAATGTATCTTTAGACATTTCTCCACTTCCCTTCATTTGGTTATGATGTCAACAGTCATACCCTCTGTTGTTCTTTGCTGCAAGCTTTCGATGAATTGGGCAAGCTCGTCCATAGATGTCAATTGAAGATCCCATTTATTCGTGTCATAGCTACGGTAGGGAGAGATAAATACGGTGCGGCCGCCCGATCTTCTCACCGGATAAAGATCGTTCCATGCATGGTCACCAATCGAAACAATTTGATGGGGGGCTATGTTTTCTTCTTGGACCAATTGTTTGATGCGCCCCTCTAATCCATACGGCTTTTCTCCACCAAATGTGATCTCATCAAAGGCGTTCTCTAAACCCAGAAAGCTTACAAATCCCTCCGCAGCTTCCTTCTGCGAATTGGTCATCAGTATTTTTCTGTATTTCGTACCTAATTCTCTTACAAGGCGGATAACCTGTTCATGCTTTTGAATGGCATGGGAGTTGCCTACCATATCCCTTCTTACTGCCATAAAGGCTTCCTGTCTTTTTTCCTTGCTGATTCCATAAAACTGAGCAAGCACATGAAGTACGCTCCAAGAGTCTCCTACATAAATCACATCCTCCATAGACGTTAGCAGTTCTGTATTTGTATAATCCCAATCCTGAGATCGCTCTCCCTGCCATGTATACGCAGCTATCACTTTCTCATTATCGTGATGGAAACACAGCTTATTTGGGACATAATAGAAATTACCGATTTTACATGGATGCTGACCCTGAAGTATATTATTCAAATCTTGGAGAATATCAGCTTTGTATGGCTCATGAGGACCACCATCAACCATATAATTTAAATAGCGGTACATAAATGAATGATCCTGATATAAGGTGCCATCCAAATCAAAAATAATAACCTGAATGTCTTCTATCCAATTCAAATTCTTTCGCCTCCATTACGTTTTTTGATGTTTTATTATCCTTTAAGGCCGGTAGCTACAGCCCCGGAGTGAAACCATTTTTGAGCAAAAATGTAGAGAACAACAATGGGGACAATAGTAAAAGTAGCGGCTGCCATCAAATGATGGTAATTATGCCCTTCCTCGCTGACAAAATAGAGCAGCCCTACTTGAAGCGGTCGTAATGCTTCGTTAGAGGTAATCAGCAACGGCCATAAAACGCTGTTCCATTTTCCAATAAAGCTAAACAGGGATGCTGTCACAATGGATGGAGCAGAGAGCGGCACCAGCACTGTGCACAAATATCTGAAATAAGTCATTCCATCTACTTGTGAGGCTTCGAAATATTCCTTCGGCACAGACAGGAACGCTTGCCGCAGCAAAAATATAGAGAAGGCGCTCGCAAAGAATGGAAGCATGATTCCCATATAGCTGTCGTAGAATCCTTGCCCGCCCTGGCCAAGCCAATTGTTATTTCCCGCAAACGGAAAATGCCTCAAGGTTACAAAATTCGGAATGATCGTAATATCCGAAGGGATCATCATCGTGGAGATGACGAAGAAGAAGATCCACTTACTTCCTTTAAAAGAAAAATGGGAAATGGCGTATGAAATCGGGATACACACCGCAAGCATGAAAAGCGTTCCCGCACCCGCTACAATCGTGGAATTGATAAAGTAGCGGCCGAAAGTCGCTTCCGGTTTAAACCAAGCATGTATATAATTCTCGAACATCCAACGCTCCGGCAGGATATGAGGTGGAATTAAGTTTATCTCTGCTTGTGATTTCAAAGAGTTAAGAAACATCCATATGAATGGAAACATCGATAATAAAGCTAATCCGATTATCAATATGATGACTAATGTCCACATTGATTTAGAATACAATTTATCCAAGCTGCGCATGGGCGAATGACCACCTTCCTTTTATCTTTGATAATGGACCCGCTTTTCTCCGAAACGGTATTGCACCCAAGTAAGCGCCAATAGGATAACAAATAAAAACATAGAGACTGCTGCTGCATATCCGACTTGACCATATGTATAGAAGGCACGAAAAATATACAGAGGCAAAGACATTGTTGATCCCCTCGGGCCGCCCTCTCCATTGGTGAATACATAGAAGGCGTTAAACGATTCGAAAGAGCCTATTACAGAAACGATGGTTAACAAGAATAGCATTGGCGATATCAGAGGAAGAGTGACATGACGGATAAGAGCCGTTGTTCTTGCCCCATCGATCTTAGCCGCTTCATATAACTCCTTCGAAATATTACTGAGCCCCGCCAAAAAAATGACAATATTAAAGCCGACGCTTCCCCAAACCGTAAATAGCATAATAATAAGTAAGGCATAGGTAGGTCCGCCAAGCTCGATTGGAAGCCAGCTTGGCCATTTTAATCCGATCAGAGCTAGCCATTTGCTGAAAATAGGGTCTGGATCAACTAACCAATTCTGCTTCTTGAGCCCAACGGATTCCATCACAGAATTTGCGATACCCACATTGGGATGAAATATCCATTTGAATACAATCGCGGCAGCCACTTGAGATGTAATGAAAGGTAAGAAAAAAATGGTGCGCAGCATCGCTTTTCCTTTAATACTTTGAAACAAGAAGTAAGCGATGATAAAGGCAAGCACAATCGATACTGGAATCGTGCCTATCGCATAATATATGGTCACGATGATGCTCTGACCAATCTCACCGATTCGAAAACCGCGATCCGGATCGATATAAAATATTTCACGTAAAAAGATACGCGCATAATTATCTAATCCGATGAATTTCTCAGGCACAAATCCCCACTTCCAGAAACTGATCCATAAACCGAACAGCATAGGCCACAATTGAAATAGGATGAGCAAGAGCAGCGCTGGCATGGCATACATCCAGCCTGTTCTCGCTTCTTTTTGTTTGAGTTTGGATACTTTCCGATAGGTGGGTTTGACGGGCGCTGACACTGCTGCTGCAGTTCCGATTGAAGCCCCTGTGGAATTTCCTGATTTTGTTCCGAGCACCCTATTCTTCAGCTTAAGTGCAGCCGTTCTCACCATGGATTGCAGCACTCCTCTTCTATATGTTTGAATGGTATATGTTAAAGTTAACGTTTTATTGTTATTGCTATGTCAGCGTTACTTTAACGTTTCGTATGTATTTTGTTGTGTTTTATCACAAAACTTGAATATATTTGTTGAAACGGTCATGGTCATGATCGAATCGTGTAAGAGCGAGGAAATGCAAAAACCACAACCTCATGAACTGCACCCCATTTGTTAGACACCATCTAACAAGTGGGGTGCATTTTTGTGGGGAAGTTTTCCGAAAGGGAGAAGTATCAAGCCGTACAGGCCTATTTAGACGGCAAAGAATCCTTCAGGGAGATAGGTGTACGCATCGGTGTGGACCATAAAGCTGTTGAAAAGTGGGTAGCCCTTTACCAAATGAACGGCATGGAAGGTTTGGCTAAGAGATATACAACCTACTCAAAAATGTTTAAACTAGATGTACTGAATCTTATGAATGAGTCAGGGACGTCAATTTTAGAAACAGCTGCTAGGTTTAACATTCCTGCACCTTCAACCATTCTGCAATGGAAGAGGGTTCTTGAGCAGCGAGGTGAAGACGCCCTGATACCGAAGAAAAAGGGGCGTCCATCCATGAAGGAAGAAACGAAGAAAGCAACTCCAGCTGAAGGCTCTATCGAAGCGCTACAAGCCGAATTAGAACGTCTACGTATGGAGAACGCCTACTTAAAAAAGTTGAATGCCTTAGTTCTAAGCAAGGAAAAATTACAAAGCAAGACAAAGCGCAAGTAATCTTTGAACTAAGCTAGAATATCCCGTTACATCATTGCTTGAGTTGGCTCAAATTCCGCGTAGCACGTACTATTACTGGGTCAGCACCTTTGACCGCCCAGACAAAGACGCAGCCTTAAAAGTTCGTATTACAGCGATTTATCACGAACACAAGGGCCTCTATGGGTATCATCGTATTACAGATGTGCTGCACAATGAAGATGAGCGTGTAAACCATAAGAAAGTGCAACGAATCATGCAGGAGCTTGGCTTAAAATCCGTCGTGCGTATGAAGAAATATCGTTCATATAAAGGGAATGTAGGTAAAATTGCGCCGAACATACTGGAGAGGAACTTCATCGCATCAAAACCGAACGAGAAGTGGGTAACAGATATTACGGAGTTCAAACTATTTGGAGAGAAGCTGTATCTATCACCAATGCTCGATTTGTTTAACGGTGAAGTCATCGCCTACTCAGTGAATTCCCGCCCGACCTACTCCCTTGTTTCAAAGATGCTGGATAATGCGTTTGAACGATTGAATGATAAAGATGTCCTTCTTATCCATTCTGATCAGGGCTGGCATTATCAAATGCGTCAGTACCAGCAAGCATTAAAGGATCATGGGATCACACAGAGTATGTCACGCAAAGGAAACTGTTACGATAATGCAGTCATCGAAAGCTTCTTTGGCACATTAAAGTCCGAGTTCTTATACACGCAGGAATTTGAGAGTGTTGAAGAGTTTAAAGCAGAATTAGATCAATACATCACGTACTACAATCACAAGCGGATTAAATCAAAGCTAAAGGGCATGAGCCCGGTACAGTACCGGACTCACGCCCTAGAAGTAGCCTAATAATATAGTGTCTAACTTTTGGGGGTCACATCATGCGGTTGTGGTTTTACATAGTAGGGTACAATATCACAATAAAGTGATCTCGGCGACTGTGAAACAACAAATCATATTCCTATTTCTCTCATTTTCACCGTTATTTGCTCGACCCTTTCATCCATATCTGTCCCGTCATACTTTGGAAGTTTCAGCTCGCTTACGATTTTTCCATCGAGCATGAACATAATACGCTCGGTCCGCGCCGCAACCTTTGCATCGTGAGTTACTAGCATAACCGCAGTTCCGTCCCCGTTAATTTCAGAAAATATATCCATAATCCTCTCCGCAGATTTTGAGTTGAGGGCACCCGTCGGCTCGTCGCCAAAAATGATTTTTGGGCTGTTCATTAAGGCTCGGCATATACCCGCACGCTGAAGCTGGCCTCCCGAGACCTGCGTAATGTCACGCTTCTCAAGCTCCGCAATGCCTACCCTTTCCATAATCGCTCTTGCCTTCTCCGAAATTTTTTCCCCGTTTTTTCTGTTGCCGCGCATTGACGGAAGAATGATATTGTCGAGAATATTCAAATTTTTCAACATAGTCGGCTGTTGAAAAACAAATCCCATTTTTGTTCTACGAATATCTGAAAGTTCATTCTCAGAGGCCGCCGATAAATCCATGCTGTCAAAAACGACCTTTCCTCCGTCAACTGTGTCCATTCCGCTCAGCGCAAACATCAGTGTCGATTTTCCCGAGCCAGAAGGTCCCACAACCGCAACGAACTCACCCTCGTTTATTTCAACGGAAACTCCATCGATAACATTACGCTTTTCATTGCCCTCGCCATAAGATTTTACGATATGTTCACCGATAATAATCTTCTTCATATGCCTACTCCTTTATATTTTCGGATATTTTTATTTTTCCCGCGCCTGATGTGCCAATCATCGTTGCAATAAGTACCGCGCCTATCATCATCAAGGGACTAAACAGATACGCCGAAAGAGGATTGACCGCAAAATGAAACGTCGATGCTCCAAACGAGGAGATCATCAACCCCGCAAGCATCTCTCCAAGAGTGTTTGCCAGAAGCGTGCCGAGAACAATTCCTACAATCAGAACGAATACTGTACGCGTAACATACTGCGCCTTAATATCCGAGTTTGTAAAACCGAACGCTCTCATTACGGCAATGGAATATTTGTCCTTAGCGACGAGCATTTTCATAAATAACAATGTAACGAGTACCGTTATGACCAGCGCAACGGCAATTGCAGCATAGGAGGCCATTTCGACTGAGCTTATTGTCGAGCCTAATGTCTGTTTAACAAATTCATCAATATCCGAAACCTTTGCCAAATCAAACTTGTCTGCATATTCCGAAACCTTTGCGTCGGTAAGAGATTTATCCGAAAGCTCCGCGCTGATAATGCTCCATATAATGTCCGCCGTATTGTCGGTGAAAACAGCCTTTGCGGTTTTACCACCGTTTGTAACATCGGAATAAATTCCGCTTATCGTAAGATTTTTCTCAGTTCCCTCAATCAGCAGTTTAATGACATCTCCGACTTTTTTACTCATTTCATCGGCGTTTATAGATGAAAGTGCAATCTCGTCTTCTGCGGCGGGTGCCCGGCCCAATGAATATTTTATAGGAAATATCGAATGATCGCCGAGCTCAACTTTTATATTTTCCTCCGAGCCGTTTTCTGTTTTTGCTTTTAATGTTTTAATTGTTAGGACGGCATACTTTGAAATGGTACTATCGTTTTTCATAGTCTCTACTATAACAGCGGCTTCATCAGTAGAATTGCCGGCCTGCTGTATGCGCATATCGTAGTTTCCAATCCCCATATAATTAATGAAGGTTTTTGAGGAAATCGTGTTGTACAGATTCTGCGGAACAATAATAATAAATGAAGAAATGACCAGCACCACAAGCATAGTGGCGTAAAGTCTTTTCCTTGCAAGAACATCTTTGATACCGAGAAAAATATTCGTGTCAAACAGCCTGTTTCCGCTCAGGCTAAAACGCTTTGCACCCGTATTTTTTTCCTGGGAAGTGCCGAAGCGTATGGCTTCTGCAGCGGATATTTTCCGAAAGCGTCTCAACACTCCATTTACATAAGCAATAATTGCAAGGAATACAAGCAGTATGCCGATTATTCCTAAAGCCACAGCAAAAAAAGAATTGTCGCTTTCCCCCATATAAAGCCGTATGTTATCAAGAAGCAAGCCTTTGAACATAAATGAAAGAGCAAAACCGAGTATACTGCCTGCCGCCGCAATCGCTGCATATTTCGCAAGATAAATCTTTTTTATGTCGGATAGACGCAGTCCTACTGCCTTCATAACGCCAATTTCGCGGTAGTCCTCTTCTATTTTTGCAAGGAGTGTGAAACGTATGCACATAAATGCAATTGCAACGACAAGTACGCTTATAAGAAGAATAACCGCAATCATCATCCCATCAGATAGTGCGTTCATCATTGTAAAAAGCGTGTATGTAACGGATGGTCCGTTCGCTTCAAGTCCTGCGGAGGCATAAGCCGTTGCAAACGCACCGATCGCAGAGACATCCTTTAATCTGAACTCAATTAGATACTCCGTACTTCCAAGGTTTTTAATCTGTGCGTAATCATTTTTACTAACAAGAAATCTTTTTGAGCCGGCGAGCGAGGAATTCATCTGCGAATCACGGAGAAACCCCGCAACGGTAAATTCATTCCCGCTTATTACTGCCTTGTCACCGGCCTTTGTGGTATTGTCCTTCAAATAGCTTACTGGAACATAAAGTTCGCCGTCAGATACGTTGATGATGTTTCCATCCAGATCAAGAAGATAATCGAATTTTTCGCTCTGTACGCTTAAACCGTTGTCCTGAACGCTGTTTGCAAGCGAATTATCGCCCAATATAATCTGCGCGCCGTCAATGTTTAAAAATTCAAGAACTTGAAATTCATCGACATTGTTATTTTGCTCCGCAAAAGTTGTAAGCCGCGCAGTATCAATTTCACCCGCATGCATCTGCATAAAATGCGTAGTTTTAGCTTGTGTCATGAGCGTATCTAGCGCGCCCGAAAGATTAATGACGAGTATCGCCGCTAGTGAAACAAGCATAGCTGATGCAGCGACAAATATCATTGTTGTCAATGTTATCGCTTTGCTCTTTAAAATATCATTGCGGATTATTCTGTTAAACATAAGTCACCTCTGTTTTCCCGAATTACTCATTACTGTCTCTATTTCCACTGCCAAACATCTGCATTACGTCTATAAGACCTCCGCTTTTGACAGCAAGCAGCCTTTCTACATTGAAAACAAAAGCCTGTATGCGTGAAGCTCGCTCTTCGTTCGTCATTTGAACCATATCATCATCAAAAACGGTATTTGCATAGATCACAACCATTTCCATGCATTCATACGGGTACGGCGTGTGGAACAGTCCCTGCTGGATGCCCTCACGAATAATTTCCGACAGTATCGGCGTAATGCCGCTGATGATGGCCCTTTGTATTTTCTGATGCATAAGCGCATTCTGCGGCTTATGAATGTGCTCCATAATTTCCTTGCTGCTTCCGCCACTTAAGTTCATTGCCATAACAACGCGAATAATGCGCTCTACTACGGGTATGCTCTTGTCTTCGGCAATTTCCTCCGCTGCGCCTAAAAGTCGGACATTATACCGCTCAATCAGCGCGTCCATAATATCCTCCTTCGACTTGAAGTGATGATATAACGTTCCGCGCGCAATTCCGACCTTCTCGAGAATATCGTTTGTACTTGTGCCATCAAAGCCCTTCTGACCGAAAAGCTCATCAGCTGCGTCAATTATTTCGTTTTTGCGTTCCTCAGCTTCTTTTACAACTCTCATCTTTACATCCCCTCCATAAACCGACCGACTGCCTGTCTATACGTTTGGTTAATAATAACATATTATTCTATTATGTTGTCAAGAAGACGTTTTAAATTAGTGCTGCTGCATTGAAGGAAAGCAAAAAAAAGACCTCTACCGAGGTCTTAACCATAATCACATGATACAAAGTGTTCTACTCTTTGAATTTAAATTGGGCCACAGAGCGATTCAACTGTTCAGCTAAATTCGCCACTGATTCAGATGAGGCAACGATTTCATCCATTACATTAGTCGATTGTTGTATGGCGGTTGAGGTTTGATCAACACCCACGCAACCTACAAGCCTAACTTTTGACCTTTCTCCAGCCGTTGAATTCTAGTTTCTCCTTCATTAGCCAGTTCTCTGAACTGATTAATGGTTTCACGCATTCTTGGGAGCGCCTCCTGCTTATACGTACTAATCGAATCTAGCGCTGACAGCACATCAACAAAAGCCTGTTTCATCGTATCGACTGAAATATTCGTTTCGAGTGACTGCTTTTGGATTGCTGCGCCCTGATCTTTGAGCATTTTTGAAGTGCCGCTTATGAGATTGTCAGTCGTTTGATTGAGAAGCTCAATCTTTTTTAGAACAATTCTCTGATTGTAGAGGGCGCTTGCCACTGTAACCGAAATTTTCAGGGCGGACACCGTAACATTTCTAGCTCTGTCTACCCCTCTGATGAGCTCCTTATTATTTCTCATGACAACCTCAATAGCCATAATTCCCTGTTGGTTAACGACCAGCATTTGCTGCAAATCCATAAGACGCTGGCGCAAAGGAAACAATACTTCCTCCGTGATGAAAATAATTTTATCTTCAGATTCCTGACGCAGCTTAGCCGCTTCAATCTGTGACTCAATCTCTGCATCCATTAGCACGCCAAGCTGGATTTCCTTTTGAAGCTTTTTAGTGAGCTCCCTAAGTGTATGCTGTTCGAGCTCCAACGTTGTATTATCATTCTTTAATATCGTTTTCCCCTTATCCAAAGATAATATAATGTCTGAAATGACAGCATCTGCTTTCTGGTATTTCACAAAATAACGCCGCAAAGGGTTAAAGAGCTTGCCTAACAGACCACTTTTGGCAAAATCCACAACACTTGGGTCTAAATCTTTTAGCTGAAGATGCAGCTCCGTCAAACCCTTAGCTACTTCCCCGCCTTCATCCCCTGTTTTGGATAAGTTCCCTACAGCTACTTGCAAGAGAGCATTTTTTTCCGAGGACGACCTCATTGAGCCCATTCCGAAGCTATCAATGGATTGCAGCACCTCTCTCCGCTTCTCCAATGACTCAATATCCAATGCCAGAATCGTTGAAACATTGTTTAAGGCCAGCTCTTTTAACTGCGTTACTTCCTCGGGCTCAGGCTTAACCTGCTCCTCTATCGCCGTTTTCAATTTCTCCTCATTAATTACTTCCATTGTAAAAGACATTGCAGCCCCTCCTCATGAGTTAGCATTACATTTGAACGTTGAGCAAATTGCCAATTTTATAAACAACATCCTCTGTATCTGCATTAATGCTGGCTGCCTCATTAATGCTTGAAATGCTTTGAAGCGCCTCGATATTCGCATTGTATCCAATCGTATAGATCGGGATTTTGTACGTCTCAATCAATCCTCTGATATCCTTAAGCGAATTCCCTTCATTCGTTTCACCATCGCTCAACACAAAGATCAGCGGCTTCACGTCCGGATGCAGATCTATCTCATCCTTAAGCATTTTCATGGCCACTACAATGGCGTCAAAAGTTGCTGTCCCCCCGCTAGCCTGAAGACTGTTTATAGCTCCGACAAACATAGACTGCTGATTCGTATCGTACTTCCCGATAGGAAGATTGATGGCAACATCACTGGAGTAAGAAACAAAACCAATACTATTGTCACGACCTAAATATTTTTGTCCTTTCAATAACGATTCCTTCAGCCGATTCAACGGTTCACCGCCCATGCTGCCAGATACATCAGCTACGAACACAGCCGCATTCGGCTTACTCCCATCCTTCTTCTCCTTCCACAGCTTCTGCGCAGCAGACAAAAGACTGCCATCTACCACTCCAAGCTCAGACTGATAATCTTTCAGACCATTGAAACCTTTTTGCTCCGCTAAACGCTGGTATTTTTCTTGCTCCACAAAATCGGCAAACTTCTGAATGATCTCCAACTTATCCTTAGGCAAATCACCCAAAGCATAAAGCGGGCTGTCATGCCTGACGCCAAAAGGAGTGAACACATAGCCTGCTTTGAAATCCGTCGCATTCACAAAGGTTTGATACTCTAAAACAAAAGCATCCAGCATGCCTGTCTTGGCTGCCTCGCGCATTTGCAGCGTGGTTGATGCCAGGAAAGGAACATTAGCCTGGAATTTCTCAAAGCCTTGAACTGCCTTCTCCCCAAGCAGGTCCGAGCTGTCAAAGGTTCGGAGGGCAGTTACTAGAAAATTGAGACCCGTAGAACTGGCAAAAGGATCCGTATACCCCATAGCCAGCTCATTATCCGCTATAGCGTCTGTAACCGTCTTTATATTCAGAGCACCGTACTTGCTTACCAGCTCATCATACTTTTTCTTAGTTGTTACAATACCTGCAACATTGCCGACAAGACGCTTAGAGACAAGCTGCGTAGGGATACCGTCTGCTTTAACCATTTCACCCCATAGCTCATTAGAAGGGGTATACGCATCTGGTACATATTTACCCGACCTTATATAATCAGCAGCTGTTCCCGATGCGATATTACGGATCATAACGGACACCGTTTTTCCATTTACCGAAATATTAGACTTATTGAATTCAGTCGCTACTTCATTTAACCAGCCATCAACTCCCGTTCCAGACTTCTCTGTAGAAGAAAAAATTTCTACGAAGCTATCGGTTGTATTAGATACCGAAACAGGAAACTTAGAAATATCGGGTAATGAATCGCCTATCTCCACAGGATCAAGATCGATTTGGCCCTTTATCGGTTCCGTCATCGTCACAGAAATACGGTTATATAGATTATCCAGCTTTTTAGCCGCATCCTCCGAAGTGATTTGAGTCTGGGTTTTGCCTAAATTGGACGTCAAACTGATCCCTAAATACACAAGCAGAAAAACAACTGCTGCAATTCCCACTAACACCACAAAAGCTTTCCCTTTACCCGCCATATCTGTCCCCTCTCATTGCTTATAAAGTTTGGTCTGCTTAATTAATAAATCAATTTCCTTCATACAGGGCATATCCTCGACATCTCTATAATCCGCACTGTCTAGCAGAGAGATTTCCAATAATAATTTATCTAGCTTTAGTAAAATTTCTTCATTTGCACCAAGGTAACCCGTCACATAGGATAAGTACTCGTTGTATAAATCGGTTTTTTCCTTCACTAGTTTGTCAGAAAAATTCGCGGATTTTTGTTGATTAGTAAAGCTTGAATATCCAGAAGCCTCGAACACTGATAGTTTATTGAGAATTCCCCGAATATTGAGATAGAACAGCTTCTCAACCTCATAGATAACCGAATCAAACTTCTTGTAGCTTAACTCTGTCTGATCAAATCGCTGGCTAAGCACCTCAGACAAAGTAATCTTCTTCTTTTCCATTCGTTCCAACTGATCAATGGCAAGAGAAATATCCTTCTTGAGCTCTTTGGAATTCCGATAATGGTTAAGTGCAGCCATATAATCCTCACGCGTGGCTATTTTTTTAACTGGTGCCGCAACAGGAGCTTTAAAGAGTAAAGCATAACTCCCGTAAAGCAGTACAAGGAAACTCACCACCAATAAAGTTACGGCTGAAGCTGTTTCAAGTACACTTTCACCTCCTATTTCCACACCCAGAAGCCCTGGTGATAGAACGATTATATTCAGGACCGCAACTGCGCCTACAAGCCCAAACAGCTTCGAGAATCTCCCGTTATCCAAAGTACACACGTCCCCCGCTAATACAGTAACTTACTCCAATTCGGCTTTTTTAGAAGCGTCAAGATCAACATGCTTCATGAATAAAATGAAGATATAACTCTCCTTATGCTTATTTTGATCAGAGAATAACCGAACAAGCTCTTAATTTTACTGATTTATCCGATTGATTTTAATAATGGGAAAAAGAGACCCTATGGAACAGCAAAGTGGACTAAAGGGATTTTTCTAGAAATTAAGAATATACATACATATAAAGCTTAGATTCCAGCGGGTTCCAAAAAATACTTGTTATTATTGGAGGAGTGAAAATGCCTGTACCGATTCAACAAATTCGCCGTATAGAATTTAATGATGAAGAAATTGGAATGGGGTTTAATAGTGATACTGGATTGGCAGTTGGAACGGGGCTTGAGAGTTTTACCATACCTGGAGCAGTCGTTGCTTCGGGACAAGAGGTCCTTGCATCGATTACAATAATCAATTCGCATGAAGAACTTATGGGAAGCTTAGGGATGTCGTTCGAGGCTTCGGGCAGATACGGATTCTTTTCTGGTTCAGCAAAAGCAAATTTCTCTGAATCTTCCAGTTACAATTCAACGTCAACATTTCTTGTAGCCCGCTGTGTCGTTCGAAATCCATTGACCCGAGGGAGAAACTTTAAAGTATCATCTGCCGCACAGGCACTTCTAGATACAAACCGATTTGCTGAGTTTAAGAAAGCTTTTGGAGATAGCTTTGTTCGTGGTCTTCAAACCGGAGGGGAGTTCTATGCTGTCATTCGAATTACTTCTGTCTCTTCATCCAAACAAAGCGAACTATCAACCGCATTACATGCAGAATTCAATGGTTTAGTTGCATCAGGAAGTTTTTCAGGGAAATTTGAATCGGCGAACAAAGAATCAAGTACAAAGTCTGAATATAGTGCGACAATGTTTCAACGTGCTGGAAGCGGCGCTCAAATCTCCCCTACTATTCAAATTAGTGAGGTTATCGAACGATATAAAAATTTCCCTGCAATTGCAAAAGCAAGTTCTTTTGCATATGAGACCGAAATTGCCACCTATGATACGATACCTTTGCCTATGCCAACCCTTGAAGAACAAGAAGATTTCTTATATGCACTGCGAGATGCACGCGAGCAAAAGTTACACTACATTCAGGCCCGAAACGACTTGGAATTTGCCCTTCGTAATCCAACATTTTTTGAAAATCTCCCTCCAGCCGAAGTTCTTAATCATGCTATCAGTGTCTATTCCAAGCTCATAAATGCAGTAATGGATCATGCCATCCGTCTTTCGAGAGGTCAAATGCAGCCTCCAAAGGTTTTTGAGCCTAGTGAATTTTCTCCTCCTCTCGTTGAACCTGAAACCATCACCTTGCATAGAATTGTTCCTGCTAACCCTCCAGCTCAAACTAATCCTGCACCAACGGGAAATAGAGACTTAAAAGACATAATAAGATTACAATCCGTTAAAGATTTGCAGACATTCAATATTAGTAAATTCATCCGGAAATAAGCTGATTACAGATTAAACTTAAAAGGCCATTCCAATTCGGAATGGCCTTTTAATCTCACAAATGCTATCGTGTTTACTTTTTCCGGTACCATGGCAAACGCTCTAACGGAGCTTCGACTTCCTGTTCGCACGGTCCCATAATGACGGAACCGTCATCACCAACCCATTCCCCCGGAGGGAAAACGATGATTCGACGAGCTGCTCCCTGACTCAAAACAGGTGCTACCAGAATGCGATCACCCAAAAGAAACTCGTCCATAACTGATTCATATCCCATATCCGGATACATATATGCCAGATGACGCATAACAGGCTCTCCCGTCATCCCTGCCTGAACGGCTAATTCCTCGATATACTCGCCCATTTCAACGTGCAGCTTTGCCGCTTGGATACATAATGCTGCATGCTCTTGATCAAGAACACGCCAAGGTGCCGTTGAAAACTGCATCATCGGGAACAGGGCAGCACACTGTGCGTAACGCACGAATAGTTCCTGATCTACCTTGAAGTCCGGTCTAACTAAATCCTCATATTGGCCGCCGCCCACCATATCAGGACAGTTAAATGCGAAGCCAAGAAGTCCTTGAGCCAGCCCATTCGGAATCAGGCTTCGGAGACCATCAAGTCCCCAGCTATGATTCTTGTCGCTCAGCCGCTGCACAAGCGGTTGACCACCCATTTTCCAGCAGGCGCGATATTCGTTGTAACGGTAGTGCAATCCCAGGCGCGCCCAGATTTCACTCTGTTCATTCGGTGTAGTTGGTTTATGAGTCACGTCATCCCGTGTGTAATATTCCGGATCTCCAGCATCCAGTTTGAAACCGTCTATGCCATAAGACTGCATCAGATTATCCAATTGTCCCCTGAACCATTGTTCCGCTTCCGGATGGGTAAGGTCGAGAACCGCACTGAACCCGTTCCACCATTCACGGATCGCAGGACGGCCATTCGCGCCGCGAATAAGATAACCTTTTCTTTGTAGCGCACGGTATACAGAGCTGTCCGGACTTATAAAAGGACATACCCAAAGCATCACTGTAAAGCCAAGTCCATGCAAATGCTCTACCATTTTCTTAGGATCTTGAAATCTTTTCCTGTCAAAATCCAACGTCCCGTAATCCTCATGCCAATTGTCATCGATCATTAATAAACCAGGAGGCAGACCGTTCGCGAGAATCGCTTCTGCGTAATCTATCACTTTCTGCTGTGTACAATCATATGACATTTCCATCCAAGTATTATATTGTGGAACGTTGAAAAACCTTTTGTCCGGTGTAGCTCCGTTTGAAGGGAAGAACGTTTGTGATGCTTGCAGGAAAGCTTCTCTTAAATTCTCACCGCCCCGGTCAGCATATATCGATTCTGTCATCCCGCTTACCTTAAGCTGACCATTCATTATCTCGAAGCTGAAGGGCTCTTCAGACCATACATAACGACCTTTGTTGGATAAAAGAAGCGGTGACCCTTGATTGTAGGCCAAATGACCGTTCAGATCCCTTTTCACTTCACCCTCAGATGAGAAGGGCATATGGATTCCGTCATTTACAACACCGCCCCACCATACTTCATCCGGTAATATGTCCAATACCATGTCCCGTTGTTTCATTCTCCTACTCCTCACTCTCTCCTTAATCCAAGGAAGGGATAGCTTACTCTTTGACGGACCCTAGTGTTAATCCATTAACAAAATATTTTTGCAGCAGCGGATAAATAATCAATATAGGAATCATGCTTACTAATATTTTGGCCGAGTTGACCGTCTGGTTCGAGAGTTTTGAGATTCTTTCAATCTCATCAACAGTCATATTTGCACTTGAGTTGTTGAATTGAACTACAATCTGATTTAAGTAGGTTTGCAGAGGCTGATTCGACGGATTGTTCATTAAAATAAGTCCATCAAAAAAAGAATTCCAATGTGTAACGATACTGAACAATGTAACGGTTGCCAGTGCCGGCAAGGACAGCGGAACATAGATCTGCAGCAGCGTACGCCAAGGCCCTGCCCCATCAATCGTGGCGGCATCATCCAGTTCTTTCGGGATACCACGGAAGAAATTCATCAATATAATAACGTTGAAAACAGGAACCGCGCCCGGGAGCACCAATGCCCAAATCGAATCCAGCAGTCCCAAATCACGTATCGTGATATACCAAGGAATTAAACCGCCGCTGAACAACATCGTAAATACGATAAACCACATATATACATTTCGCAACCGAAAAATATTCACTTCGCGCGAAAGCGGATAGGCCATAAGAATGGTTAGGGCAAATTGAATTCCCCCTCCCAGCAATACTCTTTTCACAGATACCCAAAATGCCGTAAAGAACGCTCCGTCCTGAACAACAGCCCGATAAGCCGCCAAATTAACACCCTTAGGCCATAAAATGACAGATCCCGCGGCAACAGCCGACTTATCGCTGAATGAAATGGCGAGAATGTGCAGCAACGGAAACAAACTAAGGGTGGCGATACCGCATAAAATAATTAGAATGACTCCGTCAAGAATCCGATTGAGCGGTCCTTTTCCATAAACCATAGTTGTAATCCCCCTGTCCTGCTAAAAAATCCGATAATTTGCAAATTTTGCAGCCAATTGATACGAAATATAAATCAAAATCAAACTAACGATGGATTTCAGCGTACCAACCGCCGTAGCTAGTTCGTATTGTGATTCAATTAATCCCATTCTGTACACATAGGTGTCAATAATATCGCCAGACTCGTATACTAGCGTGTTATATAGATTGAATACCTGTTCAAATCCTGCGTTTAAAACATTCTGAAGGCTTAATGTTGCAATAAGAATGATCGTTGCCGAAATTGCAGGAAGCGTCACGAATCTAAGCTTCTGCCATCTCGTCGCTCCATCGATCTCCGCCGCTTCATACAGCACCGGATTGATGGCGGTTAATGCAGCTAAAAATACGATTGCAGAGAAACCGAATTCTTTCCATACATCTGTTCCAACAATGACAAACGGAAACCAGTTATTACTGCCGAGAAAGAATACAGAATCAAGGCCAATTAGCTCCAATCCTTGATTAACTACTCCATCTAGCGACAGCATCTGTCCAACAATACCGCCTATGAGAACCCAGGAAATAAAATGGGGCAAATATACGATGGTCTGTACGAAGCGCTTAAAGAACCGAGCCCGCAGTTCATTTAGAAGCAGCGCAAAGATCAAAGCAGCAACCAAGTTAGCCGTTATTTTCATAACTGCGATAAATATCGTATTTAAAAACACTCGCTTGCTGTCAGGTATTTCAAGCATATACTTGAAATTCTCCAGACCAACCCATTCCGATCCCCAGAATCCTTTAACCGGGCTAAAGTCCTGAAATGCAATTACGATACCGAACATCGGATAAATACTGAATAATAGGAGAAGCAATATACCAGGAAAGAGCATCAAATGGTAGTGCAGAGCTATTCGTTTATTCATCTTTGATTTCCTCCTTCTTACATGAGATAGCTAAGAGCCGGACTTGACCGGCTCTTAGCTGCTTGTCGATGGAATTATTTCAATTGCTCACGAACTTCCTCGGTAATTTGACTTCCACCTTGCTTATTCCACTCTTCAACGAACTGATCAAAATAATCCAGTGGCTTGTTACCAAGCACAATTTGCATAAATGCAGTATCTTCAAGCTTAGTAAGGTTAACCCATTTCCGTTCCATCGTTTTGGTCTTGCCGTAAAACTCACTGTATACGCGTTCCTTATTCTTCTCGGCTACAAGTGGTTGTACGCCTATAACGCGGGAGAACGGTTCTCCGTATTTGTCCGAATTTTGGCTTAGCCATTCCTCTCCCTGCTTCCACTGCTCTGCCACTTTCTTTGCATCTTCAATTAAATAGGCAGGACCATCATAAGTCGTTTCATCCACGGTTTCACCAGCTGCGATTTTCACTACCAGTTCATGCAGCTTTAATACCTCATCTGCGCGCCAGAGACCAATATAAATAGGAAGAGCATTGTCATGCACCGGTGGATTTGCATCGTTGTAAGGATCGATCGATTGATCCTCATATTGCATTCTTACTTGCCAATTGAGCAGCTTTACAGCAGCTTCTGGATTAGAGAAACCTTTTTTGACAACTAGTATGTTACCGATTGGTCGTTCTTGCTTCGCATAATAAGTGCCGTCTTCCGAGTCCTTAAGAGTGTAAGCACGCCATACGGCATTCGGATCATTCTTGACGGAGTCCGTCAGCGGCCACCATCCAGCCCACCACGAGCCAAAGAATATACCGGATTTGTTGCTTGCAATAAGCTGAGCTGCCTGATCCGATTTCTTGGCACCAAATTCTTTATCGAGAAGCCCTTCAGCATACATAGCCCGAAGCGTTCCAAGTGCCTCCTTGGTTTCCGGTGTTGTTGAACCGTATACCACATCTCCATTTTCATTCTTCACCCAAAATCCTGGGAATGATTTATTCTTGTTAAATACCGCATCGAATGAAAGCATATCTGCATTAAAGAAATTACTTTGTCCAGGAATACCGACCGTATCGTTCTTCCCGTTGCCATCCGGATCCTGTTCGATAAATGCCTTAGTCACTTTTTTCAGTTGCTCCAGGGTGGTTGGCGCTTCCAAATTAAGCTTGTCCAACCAGTCTTGACGCACCCACACCATAGGTGTGTTATTATCGATGGTTCCCATAGAGGATAAACCATACAGCTTTCCGTCTACCTCCATCGTTTCGAGTGCTTTGCCGCCATCTGATGTATACAGGTCTTTTAATCCATCCGAAGCATACCCCTTGTATGCCTCTGTCAAATCTTCAATCATGCCGTTATGGACCAGTTCCAAATACTCATCGAATCCAACAAGGAACATATCCGGAATGTCGTTGCTGGCAATCGATAGCTTTAATTTCTGAGTGTACGGGTCGCCGGCTTTTACCGTCCATACATAATTTAAATCAGCCTGCAATTTTTCTTCTATTAATCGTGTCCACGCATTATCAGTCAGCGTATCCCCTACAGGCAGATTGAGGTTAATATCTCCCTCGCTTTTCGCCAAATTAATGGTTACTTTCTCCGGTAGTGGAGCAAATGGATCTTTGCTCTCCACGGAAACCGAATTATTCTCTCCCTTCTTGCTTTCCTTTGTTCCAGAAGTATTAGAGCATGCAGTAGTTAAGAGTAACAGAAGAGACAGAAGCAATATGGACCCCTTTTTTTTCATCTTTGAAACCCCTTTCAGAATCGTATTTAAGCAGCGTTTTACTTTTCAAATTATAGCACCGCTTTCTCTTCAGACGGGAAAGCCATTTGTCCTCTTTACCTGTGGTTTTTGTGCTTGAATGATTTACTTTACACAATTAACACACCATTAATAGATTATTTTCTCCCATATAAGCATCAAAAAAAAGAAGCCGCCGACTACGATGCCTGCGCTTCCTTCATACTTATTATTGAATAGAGAAGTACATTCAAAACCGCATACTGGAGCGATACTGGCTTGGCAGAAAGCCTGTCCGTTCCCGAAAGAGCTTGCTGAAATACTTATCGTCCTGAAACCCCACTTCTTCAGCTACCCGGTAGACAGGATAATTGGTATTCATTAATAGTAGTTTAGCACGGTTTAATCCAACATTTTGAATGTATGTGGCAAACGAGACTCCTACAACACCTCTAAAGCATTTGCTGAAATAGCTGCGGCTCATGCTGACATGTACACATAACTCCGCTTGCGATGGCTGCTTGCCATCACACTGATGGATATAATCCACCGCGAGTAATATTTGCTTTATTACTTCCTCCGTATAATTCGTCCAGATTAGCCGGCTGACTGCTGCTTTGCGAGTGTCTTTCATCCACTGCAGAATTTGCTCCCGACGTTCATCCTTGTCTATAGAATCCTTTTCAAATATATCAGCATAGGCCGGAAGACACTCTGCCCAATACTCTAAAGCTTTTTTTAGTATTACAGCACAATTATCCACTTTTTGCTGCTCAAGCTTACTCATCATTTGAGAAAACAAGTCGTCATCCATTAACCAACTTACCTGTAACCATAGCTCCTTCATCTCCTCGCTGGAGGGAATTGAATCTATTGCAATCATAGCTGCCGTTTGATCCAATCGAGCTATGCTTATACGTGAAACAATTCGTTCTAAAGCTTGTTCCATAACATCTAGCTCCAGCTGTGTTTTCACTAAATAATCCACTGCCCCGAAACGGAGTGCTTTCTGTACATACTCAAATTCCTGATGACAGGTAAGAATAACAGTCGAAATATCAGGGTACTGCATATGTACCAAATTCACAAGATCGAGCCCGTTCATCCCAGGCATTGAAATATCGATAAACATTAAATCAAACGATTCCTTCTCAAGCAGCTTGAGCGCCTCCTCGGCGTTCCGGGCTTCACCTGCCACCTCGATCGAGAACTTGTCCCACGGCATCGTCATTCTTAATCCGACACGAACTAAATGTTCATCATCTACGATCATTGCTCTTATCATCAAATGACACTCCTTCAATCTTAAGCGGTAATATTAGCGACACAATCGTCCCTTTGCCTTGTTCGCTCTTCATATCAAATTTGGCCTGCTCCTTATAATAAACCTCCATCAGCTTGATTACGTATTTCAATCCGATCCCGAGTCCCGACTTTTGTTCCTCAAATCCCTTATCGCTTAGTAAGTGCTGTAATTGCTCCTGATCCATACCCGTCCCGTTATCCGACACGCACATCTCAAACTCGATTTCATTCAATCGACGGATGGTAACCAATATCTCCCCTTTATCATCTGGAAGCCCGTGATACAAAGCATTCTCAACTAAAGGTTGCAAAATAAAACGCGGTATAGGTACGTCTAGTAAGGCCGGATCCACATCTACCTTTACTTGAAACATATAATTATAACGGATGTCTTGCAATTCAATGTAATTGGAGAGCGCCTCTACCTCCTGACCCACTCGAACGATGATATTCTGCTTCCCCAAATTATAATGCAGTACACGGGTAAAGACAGATACAAGTCTATCGATTTGTGGTTGGTGATGTATTCGTGCCAGCCACTGAACAGTGTTTAATGTATTATGTAGAAAATGAGGATTGATTTGTACTAATAGTTTCTCTACTTCCATCTCTCCTCTTCGTTTCTCTCCATGTTTAATCTCACTGATCATCTCAATCAGTCTGTTGCGCATGTCGTAGAACCGTTCCAAGAGAATATCGAATTCATCCAATCCGGTCTGAACAGACGGGGAATCAATCGGTTGTTCACCTGTAAACAATCGTACTTCTTTCGTTATGAGCTGCAAGGGCCTATTCACCATTCGCCAAATGACCATAGCAAATATAAGACCCAGACTGAGCGATAATGCCGAAATATACGTGTATTGCCGCAACCACTTCTTGGTTTCCGCTTCATATTCAAGCTTGGATACAGCCATCACGAGCGTCCATCCGTTACGATTAGAGGACTCATATATTTGAAAATTTCCGCCCAAGTTATGAATGTCAGACAAACGCTTGCCTTGAGCGGCAAGCTCACTATCATCGCTATATGCTACCTTTCCATCAGGATTGACAAGGAAATAAAGCGCCTTCATTCCTAGTCGACTGGGAGAAAGCATATCCTTGAAGTTATCAGCCCTTGTTTCAACATATACGTAAGTGTTAGGAAAATCGTCGCTTACCTCCCGCATAATCGAGAATACAAGTCGATCTTCCGCTCCCCTAACTACCGACGGATGTGGTCCGTAATAAGAAATACGGTTAGCCTGATAAAATAATGGCAATGTTTCGAGATTCAAATTGTCCGTTATCGGCATATTTTCAAACCGGTACACCGTCTCTTCTCGGGGAAAATAATAAAATATTTGTCCCAGACTTGGATTAGATAAATTAATAAGGTTCACCGATTTATTAATCGCTTTAAAAAGCACAGCCCGTTCATATGGAGTCTCTGCCTGAAGAAACCCGACTACATCTTGTCCGGTACCGCTGTCAAATGTAAGCATTTGGGATGCATCGCTCAAATTGCTCAGGATTCGTTCAATCGATTCTCTTCCTGACTTGACACTACTCGTTAAATCTTCATCAATCTTAGTGGTTTGAACCGCAGACATCCACTCAAAAGATATAAATCCAATTAATACGACTGGAATCAAGACACTGACCACCAGAAGAATACTGAGTCGCCCACGTAAAGTCCTAGGCCAAAGACGTCTAGGAGTTGTCCTGATTTCGTCGATCTGCAACATAATCTGTCCTCTCCCTCAACTGCCATTCCCCATAATACAGAACTTCCAAAGATCCGTTTATAGTCGCTCACAGGTGCAATATATTGATTACAATAACGTATTTCATTCTCCATTTTGCTGATAAAAATCCCATAAAGTCTATTCCATTATTATAGCGTCCACTTTCGGATACCTCCATTAGTTTTAGTCAAGGAGAAAAAAATCACAGGAAGGGTTTCATGCGACGCTCATGATATCTTCATTATTTTGTTCACTGTTCATGAATTTCAATACCGTTTAATGGGACTTTACCACCTTCAACTAGAACTGCTTTTGCTCCAGGTCCTTTCGAGAATATCCCGCCATTGATCGTAATTGCATTTATTTCACCTTGTACGTGTAGACTTCGAACATTTTGCCCATTTGTAACGATTCTACCGCCAATTTCAACTTTATCGATTTTCCCTCCTTCTTGGACACTTAACCCGTCGGCAGCTAGTTGCTTGATGACTCCTTTCACTAAGGACTCACCTTCACCCCCAAAGGTTTCAATATCTTCATGAACGACTAACATTCCTAAAGGTCGACTGACTTGAATACCGACTGCAGCATTTGCATGAGTAACAATCCTTTTAAAATGTGCATGTTCTAAACTTCCATCATACAAATTAAATCCCCGAGCACCGATCCCATACGTCTCGATATCACTAAGAATACGCAGCGTCCCGATTTCATTAAAGTTTACAAAACCAATCCCACTTGGTCCATGTGAAGTAATACGATCCTCTGCCACCCATTCATTCACAATCCCCCAATTATCCAACACCATATCATTTACACCATATGTCGTCACAGGACCGCGATTTACTACCTTTTTGACATATGCCCCATAAACGACAAAAACACCACCTGTAATTACATCAGGCGTACCTTGTTTAATTCCACCATTGGAGTATATCTCACCCGTTTCTAACATATCCACTTCGAGTCGACCACCTACGTCACCAGCACCACTAACAAAAATACCGCTTCCTTGTACAGGTTTTTCATCCGTTCCAGCACTCAGTCCGATAAGGTGAGCTGTAATTGTCACGTCCGGATCCGTTTGTTGATTCCATAATGTGAAGGCTCCCTGTAAGACATATACACCAAACCCTTGTGGTCGATCCTGCCGCTCTCTCGTATCTGCTTCAATTACGTTCACATTATGAGCAACTACATGTCCTGAACGTACAGATCCAGTTGCTAGAATTTGAATTTCACCGATGGTTTTTACATTTATTAAGCTTATTGTTCCAAATGATTCTACATTTGAGCTGTTTAAAACTGCCCGACAGCTAGATTCAACTATAATGGTTAACCCTTCAATTTTATTGTCTCGACAGACCTCAATACCATCGACGCCTCTCTTAAATTCGATAACCGAATCGCCCTCGCCGACTAATTGTTGCCCTGGTGACAAGTTTAACGAGGGACTATCCATTATTTTACCCCTCACACGAATCACTTCAATCGCTTGATTGCCAGCTGCATTTACAAGTTCTTCTACCGTTGAAACTATAACTACATTCATTTATTTCATCCTTTCATGGCAAACTACACATAAGTTCTCTGAAATTATTCCCCCAGTTTAACCAAAATATTAATTAAGTTATTGTTGATGTTCTAGGCGATAGTAGATATGAAAATATTAGAATAGGAGAAAAGCAAAAATCCACAACCTCTTACGGTTGTGGATTTTACATTTGGTTGAGGCGCGTCATGGTTGCAAAACCACAATATGCCGAAGTATGATGCTCAGGCTTTTTGGGGATGTGGTTTAACACTTTCTCTTTCCCAACATCCCCTTAAAATTCCATCACTTTTATGTGCCATATGTTCTTTTCTGCTCTTGGTTATGGCGGTGTTTCTTGACCTGCACTTCGATGAATAGCTTAGCTGCTAACACGAACTCTACGAGAAGGATACCTGCAAAAACGTCCATAACAACGTGCTGTTTGATGAATAACGTTGACAGAATGATGAGCAAGGAGAAGGCCGTAATCAAGCTGACGTTCCATTTGTTCCGAAATGAACTGCTCCATACCAGTCGCATAACCATATAGCTAGAAAAACAATGGATACTTGGGAAGCAATTGTAGGGCTCATCCCGATTGTATATAAATTTCATGAGCCACGTGAACGGATCATTACCGGTTAGCTCAGGACGGAGCACCGTCGTCTGGAACACTGTATAAATCGCGTAACATATAAGGATGCACACGGTGTAAGTAGCCAATCCTTTGTAATACGTATTCAGATCTTTCATAAAAAAATAAACTAGGCATGCATAAATATAGAAAATCCACACGGCGTACGGAAGTGCGAAATATTTGATAAACGGCGTAGCCGTATCGAATGGGGTCACTAGCGTATATACATCCTGACTTGGTCGATTCGTCCACTTATATAACACCGAAAGAACTGGAAAAATCAACATCAGTGTGAGAGGATAATACTTCCTCCAATTAATTTTAAGAAATAGAATAGCATTCACCCCATTTGTCTCTATCCCTGCTGTTTTTATATCCCCATAATCAGGTCTACTCAACTATTTTGATTCTATACAATAGGTTTTCTTTAAGTGCATTGTGCAATTTGAACCTTTTTTTCAGATCCGCGGGAAGGCTTAAACGCAAATATAAGCAGGACAAAAAGGCTAGTTACGCTGATTCATTTTGCCCGCTCCTAAAATTCCAATCGATTGATCCACGCTTGCCGCCGGGAAAGTAATGATAAAGTATCCTCCCCCTTATTATTTGTTAAGGCTTATCATACGTTTCAGGAGTATCATTATAACCTTATTCAGCAAACAGAGCTTTTGCTGCTTGTAAAAGCTTTTTTTCGCGTTTCTCCTGCTTGCTCTTTTCGTATATTACGCATTCATGCCGTCCCTTTTCGCCCCACAACCGTTCAGCGAAATTATAGTGCAGAACAGTTTTGTTGTCAATTAGAGCAGATAGGGCTATAGAAGATCTCTTGATGAAAAGGAATTATCTTTGATGTAGAAAGGTCATTATGTACAAAGAGCATGTTGAAATCATACTGAAATTACAGGTAATAGAAAGCAAAAATCCACAACCTCTTGCAGTTGTGGATTTACATGGTGGAGGCGAGGGGATTTGAACCCCTGTCCGAAGATAACGCCACACAGGCTTCTACGGGTGTAGTCACAGTTTTGATGTCACCTATCTATAAATGCGGTTTAAGAACCATAAATGTAAATAGCACTAAACCAAAGAAGCTTGCTACATACATTAAATAATTTGCACGAGCTAACCACGCTTGTTGTTCTTGTGGAACAACAGCATCACTAGGTCCATTATAATCCTTTACCCAATTAACTATTTTCTTCAAGCGTGGTCCAACATAACCAATAACGACAATTTGAATAAGTACATACATAACAATTGATCCCCAAATCCAAAACTCTCTAAAAGCCCAGTCACTTATTACTACTAATAACAGTCCACTTAACACAGCAATAGAACCGCCAATCTTAGGGAAAAACTCAAGTGTTTTGCTCAGATTCATAGAAACCCGTAATTCACCGACTGTTTGTTGTTTTCTTAGTAGAACGTGAAGAAAGTAAGCGGGTCCTACCCCTACAATAGCGGATACTACATGTAATAGAACGAGCCAATTCATTGACCATTCCTCCTAATAAAGAGTACAAGAAATTTAATAAACTAGCACCATTATATTTTATATGATATGAACTAAAATAATGTCACCATTAATTGCCTAGAAATGCACCATTTTGCTGGCGGCCAGGCTTGTTCTCGCCTCAACCCTTGACCAACTGCAAGATAAACTGGCACTTCCATCTTCGTCCCTCTCACCTTTTGGAGAAGAATCTTCACTTGCCACTTGGCTAGCTCCTAGGCGGCTCCAACTCCAACATTCTCGCTCTCTACCTCAGCCGAAAATATGGCGTAAATCCCTCGAGAGCATTTATCCCTTTCATATTAGCCACCTCCTTCCGACTTGCGATCTATCGTACAACCTTAATATAAACCGGCAATCTGGAACATAGATTAGCGGCTGATGATAAGAGAATAAGCGCGCGTTGAAAACTAACTGAAAGCAGTTCTGTTTATTTTTTATAAAAAACGGTAAACGAATTGCAAAGATCACTTGGGGGTGCCGCTTGTATGATTGCAATATCAACAAAAACAACAAAAAACTGAGAGGGGATAGACAGAAATGAAAAAAGCTCTAACGTTGTTTGTCATTACTTCGCTGATTATGGTGCTTGCCGCATGCGGCGGCAATAACGGCGGAAATACGGAAGTGGGAGGCGCGAAAAAAGGCGGCTCCGGCGGCAGCGCCAAAGGCAGCGTCGGCATTTCGATGCCAACCAAATCATCCGAGCGTTGGGTGGGTGACGGCGCCAACATGAAGAAAGAATTCGAAGCGCTTGGCTACACGGTAGACCTGCAATATGCCGAGGACGTAATCGAAAATCAGGTTTCTCAAATTGAGAACATGATTACAAAAGGCGCGAAGGTGCTCGTAATCGCATCGATCGACGGCGAGTCGCTGACAGATGTGCTGCAAAAAGCGGCTGACCAAGACATTAAAGTAATCGCTTATGACCGTTTGATCAAAAACAGCGAGCATGTCAGCTATTATGCGACATTCGATAATTTTAAAGTAGGTGTTTTGCAAGCTTCTTATCTAGAAGAAAAGCTTGGCTTGAAAGAAGGCAAAGGCCCGTTCAATATCGAGCTGTTCGCAGGTTCGCCTGACGACAACAACGCTTACTTCTTCTTTGACGGCGCAATGTCCGTGTTGAAGCCTTACATCGACAGCGGCAAGCTGGTTGTGAAAAGCAAGCAAACGAACATGGAGCAAGTAGCAACACTTCGCTGGGATGGCGCAACAGCCCAATCCCGCATGGATAATCTGCTAAGCGCGAACTACGCAAATGATACCGTGCATGCGGTATTGTCGCCTTATGACGGCATCAGTATCGGCATTATTTCTTCCTTGAAAGGCGTAGGCTATGGTTCGGCCAATAAGCCAATGCCGATCATAAGCGGCCAAGACGCGGAACTCGCTTCGATCAAATCGATTATTGCCGGCGAGCAAACTTCTACCGTATTTAAAGATACCCGCGAGCTGGCCAAAGTGGCAGTAAGCATGGTTGAAGCGGTAATCGAAGGCAAAGAAGCGCAAGTAAATGATACGGAGACGTACAACAATGGCGTTAAGGTCGTGCCTTCCTATCTGCTTGAACCGGTATCGGTCGACAAAGACAATTACAAGCAAGTGCTGGTTGACTCCGGCTACTATACAGAAGGCGAACTGAAATAACGGATAAAAGCGATATAGAACAATAACTGATCGGCGTGCAGAGAAATGAAATTTATACGGGACAACGAAGGCGAACCGCGTTTGTTGTCCCGCAGCTTTTGATTCCTACTTCTGAAGGCGTGGTGATGGCTTTGACGGATAATATATTGGAAATGCGCGGAATCACCAAAACCTTTCCGGGCGTAAAAGCGCTTGAAAACGTAAATTTGAAAGTAAAAGAAGGCGAAATCCATGCGTTGATGGGAGAGAACGGAGCGGGCAAATCGACGCTCATGAAAGTGCTCTCCGGCGTATATCCGTACGGTTCCTATGAGGGCGATATTTTATTCAAAGGCAAAGCCTGCGAATTTAAAAATATTCGAAACAGCGAGCAGCTCGGCATTGTCATTATCCATCAAGAGCTGGCGCTCATCCCGCAGCTGTCGATTGCGGAAAACATTTTCCTAGGGAATGAGCAGGTCAAGGGCGGCGTTATCGATTGGAACGGAACGATCGTGCGTACCCGCGAGCTATTAAATACAGTAGGTTTGTCCGAGTCGCCAAATACGACGGCCGGCTCGATCGGCGTCGGCAAACAGCAGTTGGTTGAAATCGCAAAAGCGCTGTCTAAAGAAGTGAAGCTGCTTATACTGGACGAACCGACGGCGGCGCTTAATGAAGAGGACAGCGAAAATTTGCTCAACTTAATGCTGGCTTTCAAAAAGCAGGGCATTACGTCCATTATTATTTCCCATAAGCTCAATGAAATTATGAAAGTGGCTGATTCGATTACGATTTTGCGGGACGGCAAAACGATCGAAACGCTGCGGGTCAAAGAGGACAATATCGACGAGGACCGGATCATTAAAGGAATGGTCGGACGAGATTTAACGAACCGTTATCCTGAACGCGAGCCGAACATCGGCGAAGTATTGTTCGAGGTGAAAAACTGGAACGTGTATCATCCCGTGCAGGAGCGCAAGGTGATCGACGATGTCAGCTTCAACGTGAAACGCGGCGAAATTGTCGGCATTGCCGGCTTGATGGGAGCGGGTCGCACAGAGCTTGCGATGAGCATATTCGGGCAATCGTACGGCAGGAAAATTAGCGGCCAGCTGTTCAAGGACGGCAAGGAAACAAATCTTGCCGACATTAGCAAAGCGATTGACAACGGCGTCGCATATGTGACGGAGGACCGGAAGGAATACGGCTTAATTTTGATGGAGGACATCAAGCGCAATACGACGATAACCAATTTGAAAGGCATCTCCAAATGGTTTGTCGTAAACGATTATGAAGAGCTTAATGTAGCGGAAGACTTCCGCAAGAAGCTGAACATCAAGACGCCGAGCATTCACCAGAAGACGGGCAATTTGAGCGGCGGCAACCAGCAGAAGGTCGTGCTCAGCAAATGGATTTTTACGGGGCCGGATTTGCTCATCCTTGACGAACCGACACGGGGAATTGACGTAGGTGCGAAATATGAAATCTATACGATCATTAACCAATTGGCGGCGCAAGGAAAGGGGATATTGGTCATCTCCTCCGAGCTGCCCGAGCTGCTCGGCATATGCGACCGCATTTATGTGATGAACGAAGGCAGCTTTACCGGCGAAGTGCCAAGATCGGAAGCCAATCAGGAAATATTAATGAAATTTATGACGAAAAGCAGGGGGTAGAACAGCATGAAGACCGCTCTGAAGTTATTTCGCAGCAATATCCGGCAGTATGGCATGTTCATCGCATTAATATTGATCATGCTGCTCTTTCAATTTCTTTCCGACGGCAATTTATTGAAACCGCTTAACATTACAAATCTCATTCTTCAAAACAGCTATATTCTGATTCTTGCCATTGGCATGCTGTTGGTCATTATTACAGGACATATCGATTTGTCCGTAGGCTCGGTAGCCGCCTTTGTCGGTGCCGTCTCAGCCATTATGATGGTGAAGCACGGCATGTCCTTCCCGGTGGCGATGGTGCTTTCTCTCGTGTTCGGCGCTTTAGTCGGCGCTTGGCAGGGCTTCTGGGTCGCTTATGTACGAATACCGGCATTTATCGTGACGCTCGCGGGCATGCTGCTTTTCCGCGGCCTTACAATGCTGGTGCTCGACGGTAAGTCGGTGGCGCCGTTTCCTGAAGGATTCCGCGCCATCAGCACCGGTTTTCTTCCGGACATTCCCGGAGGTGGTGATCTTCACCTGCTGACTGTCATTATTGGCGTCGTGCTGTCCGTCTTCTATCTGTTCATGGAATGGCGCAACCGCTTAATTCAGAAACGGTATCAGATCGAACAGCTGCCGCTCCCGTTCTTCTTTTTGAAGGCAGCTGCGGTGGTCGTTATTACTAATTTGTTCACGTTTGTGCTGGCTTCCTATAAAGGGCTTCCGAACATTCTGATTTTGCTTGCCCTGCTTGTAGCGTTTTACACTTTCGTGATGCGCAAAACAGTTATGGGCCGCCACATCTATGCACTGGGCGGCAATGAGAAAGCAGCAAAGCTTTCGGGCGTGAAGACGAAAAAAATGACATTTTGGGTGTTCGTCAATATGGGCGTTATGGCTGCGCTTGCGGGCCTCGTATTTGCGGCTCGTCTGAATGCGGCTACGCCGAAAGCGGGCGTCAACTTCGAGCTTGATGCGATTGCAGCCGTCTTTATCGGCGGGGCATCGGCTACGGGCGGCGTCGGCACTGTTATCGGCGCCATTATCGGCGGTCTGGTCATGGGCGTTATGAACAACGGAATGTCGCTGATCGGCCTCGGCATCGATTATCAGCAAGGCATTAAAGGCTTGGTCCTGCTGCTTGCCGTCGCTTTCGACCTCTATAATAAAAATAAGTCTGCTTAGTGAAACTATGACTAGCGCGGGACGTTCACAAAATGTGGACACCCGCGCTTTAGTTGTATAAAATGGAAAAGTTATTTAAAGGCTTACAATTGGGGGGTCCGTATTGAAAAAGCTTTTGTTCGTGTACATCGTAATGATCGCAACTCTGATGGCCTACTTGTACGTGGCGTTTGTCCGGCAGGATAATAGCGGGCTGCTGAATGAATCGGCGGGGCTTCACGGTACGACAGAGGAGAAATATGTGATGGTCAATTTCCTGACTGGCATCGACTATTGGAAGAACGGGTTGAAGGGCTTTGAGGATGCGGCTGGAGCGCTCGGCGTATCTGTCGAATACCGCGGCTCGACGCAATACGATGTGCAGGAGGAAGTTATGGTGCTGGAGCAGGTTATTGCCCGCAATCCAGCTGGCATTGCCGTCAGTGCTATTAATTCCGAGGCGCTCAATGCGGCGATCAACAAAGCGATCGAAGCCGGAATACCCGTTGTCATGTTCGACTCCGATGCGCCGGACAGCGATGCCTATTCGTTTCTGGGCACAAACAATTATAACGCCGGCGTTACTGCCGCCCGCAAAATGGCGGAGCTTACGGGAAGCCGAGGAAAGGTCGGCATCATAACGCTCCCCAATCAATTGAATCATCAGGAGCGGATGAGAGGCTTCAAGGAAACGCTGACCGATGAGTTTCCGGAGCTCAAACTGATCGGTGTCGAGGACGGCAAAGGGGATCAGCTAGTAACTGAGCAAAAGGTTAGAGAGATGATGGAACAATACCCGGATTTGACCGGTGTTTTCTTAACGGAAGCGAATGGCGGAATCGGGGCGGGCAATGCGGTCCTGCGGGCGGGTAAGCTGGATCAGGTGCGCATCATCAGCTTCGATACAGATAAAGGGACGCTAGATATGGTCAAAAGCGGCACCATTTCGGCCACGATGGCGCAAGGGACGTGGAATATGGGCTATTGGTCGCTGATGCATTTATTTCATCTTCGCAATGAGCTCGTTGAACCGATGCCGGATTGGCGGGAATCGAATGTTCCCCCGCTGCCGCCATATGTCGATACCGGAATTACGGTTGTTACGAAGTCGAACGTGGACCTCTTTTATGCGAAATAATGGACCCCTAATGGCGGCAGGCGGAAGGTGAACGAAAGATGGTCATGAAATGGCTGCAAAAGTGGTTTCAGTTGAACAACTGGACGATTCGCTACAAACTTATTTTTCATTTTTTGCTGATCAGCATCCTGCCGGCCTCAGCCATCGCATTATTAATGGGGCTGACGGTCAACGGCATTATGGAAAAACAGGTGAACGAGCATACGCTCCAACTGATTGGCAACGTCAACAAATCACTCAACTCCTATGCGGGCAATATTCAGAATATATCCTATTTTATCTCGATGAATCAGGATGTTCAGGCTTTTCTCAAGAAAGGCGACGCCGCGATCAAAGGGGAGCATGAGCAGTATCGGCTGTCCAAATTTATGCAGAGCTTTACCGCTCTCAATTCCGAGGTTGCAGGCATTATCGTCGTGGACGACAACGGACAATATTTTAGCAATGATATGTATGCAAGAAGTGAGCGGAGCTTAACGGAGGAGAGCTGGTACCGGGAAGCGGTGCAAGCGAAAGGCATTTTCAAAATGATCGGCCATCCGTCTAACCGCAACGTCACGACGCATGCCAATTACAAAGACAGTGAGGTCGTCTCGGTCGTACGAGCGATCCAGGACCCTGATACGCAGAAGACGCAGGGTGTCGTGCTTATCGATCTGAAGCTGCGGGTCATTGCGGAGACGGTTCGCGATGTTCGATTAGGAAAGACCGGTTATTTGATGGTCATCAATGACGATGGGGAGAGCATCTACGCTCCTCGTAATTCCAAGGTCGGCAGCATCGATATGGAGCTGCTCGGACGCCAGTCGTCAGGCACTTTCTCGCAAACGGTAGACGGCCGCGAGCTGCAATTTATTTTTCAAAAATCACCGTTTACAAACTGGACAACGGTGGGCGTATTCGACGTTCAGGACAGCGTGCAGGGAATAAAAGATTTTAACTTGTATTTAGTCATATTTATTTTCGTCGTATGCACGCTCGGCATTGCGGCATCATACTTTTTATCGCATTCGATTTCGCGCCCGATCTCACAGCTTTCCTCCTTCATGCGCAAGGTGGAGGACGGGAATATGCATATTCGGATCCCCGAGCAGCGGGTGGATGAAGTCGGAATGCTGGGGCGAAGCTTTAATAAAATGCTGTCGCAAATGACTCTCCTGATCGCGCAGGTGTGGGAAGAGCAACAGTTAAAGCGGGAGGCGGAGCTGCGCAGCCTTCAAGCGCATATTCAGCCGCATTTTTTATACAATACGCTCGATACGATCCAGTGGCTGGCCCGTAAAGACGGGGCGCAGGAAGCTGCGGAAGTGGTGGAGGCGCTGTCGAAGCTGTTCCGGATCGGCTTAAGCAAGGGGCATGAAATGATTCCGATTCACGATGAGTTTGAACATATTCGGAGTTATTTAAAGATTCAAAAGACACGCTATAAGGATAAGTTGAATTATTCCATTCAAGTAGATGAGAGCTGCGGCGATGCGCTCGTCCTGAAGCTGATACTGCAGCCGGTGGTGGAAAATGCCATCTACCACGGCATAAAAGAACGAAGGGGTCCGGGCATGATTGCGATACGCGCAGGCTTGAATGTCGATACGGTGGAGATCGTCATCGAGGATGACGGCGTCGGTATGCCGGAGGAGAGACTGGCGTCCTTGCGGGCGGTTCTTGCCTCCGTTCCTGCGGCGGCGGCGGCATCGGCAGGCGAGTCAGAAGCCAGCGGCCTCGAACAGACCGCTGCAGCTGCGGGCGGGCAAAATGCCAGTTACGGTCTGCGCAATGTACAGGAGCGCATACGCTTAAGCTTTGGAGAGCCGTACGGTTTGGAGATTGAGAGCGTACAAAAACGTGGGACGACCGTGACGATCAAGCATCCGATTATACGCCGAAAGGGAGGGGATTTGCATGCCGCGCATTTGGAAAGCGTTGATCGCGGATGATGAAGCGATTATCCGCGAGGGCATCCGGAGCTCGGTTCCTTGGGAGAAGCTGGGGCTCGAGGTTGTCGGTGAAGCGGAGGACGGAGAAGAGGCGCTAGAGCTTGCCGAGCAGACGCAGGCGAATATTATGCTTGTTGATTTAAGCATGCCAATCATGAACGGTTTGACGCTGATCAGTCATATCCGCCAATTGCTCCCACAGTGCAAAATCGTCATCATTACCGGTCATGATGAGTTTGAATATGCCCAGAAGGCCATTAAGCTGGAGGTTGACGATTATATTCTAAAGCCGGTTAATCCGGCAGCGTTAACCGAAGTGATTGGCAGGCTTGTGCAGAAGCTTGAGGAGTCGACGGTCAACGAGGAGCTGCTGCAGATGGCCTCCAAGCAGATTGAAAAAAATATTGCCCTCCTTCGCGAACGGTTTTGCCTGGAATGGATGAAGGGAGAGCTCGGGGAGTCGGAAATCGCTGAGCAGCTTGCCTTCTTGCGCATGCCTGCAGGCGTCCCGGATATCGTTGGCGTTATTCGCTGGCCGGAGCAATCGAAGGGTAAAGCGTTCTTTTCCGAGAAGGACCGGCAGCTATTGTTGTTTGCTATCGAGAATATTGCTGAGGAGCACCTGCAGCCATACCCTTGCGTTCATTTTCGCGACGAAGTAGGGCTGATCGTCGTTCTTCTATGGGGCAGGCCGGAAGATGGCGTATTTCAGAAGATTGAAGCGGCTGTGTCCGATTTTCTCAAAATTACGATCGTATCCAGCTTTATAGCTAATGATGTGGGCGATGTGCCGTCGCTGTATGAGCAGGCGAAAGCATCAGTGAATCGGGAGACGCGGCTGACGCCGTTCGTGCGCCGGACGAAGGAGTTGATCGAGGTACGTTATTCCGACCGGGAGCTGTCGCTGGAGGGAATAGCGAATGAATTGAACGTATCCGCCGTCTATTTAAGCCGACTGTTTAAGCAGGAAGTGGGAGCTTCATTTATAAGCGTACTGACGCAGACGAGAATGAAGGGGGCGATCCGCTTGCTGAGTGAAACCGACCTGACGATGAGCGAAATAGCGGAGCGGACGGGTTATGAATCGCAGCACTATTTCAGCACCGCGTTCAAGAAGATCGCCGGCCTGCCGCCGAACCAATACCGCAAGCATGTCCATTAAAGACAGAGCGCCGATAAGTCTAACTGACTTGTCGACGCTTTTTTATATGCGAAGGATTAGCTTCTGTTATTCAAATACACTGCGTAAATATAACTGAAGTATAAGAAGACAAGCAAAAAGACACCTGACACGGTGTCTTTTTTCATGATATTGGTGGAGGTGAGGGGAATTGCCTCCCCTTAAATACAGAATATTTCCTTAATCATTTCAGCACCAATAAGCTCTATATATCCGCTAAATTAATAAAAAGGGCAAGTTATCGCAGCAGTACCTGCTCATCGTTTTAAGCTATTAAACTAACGTTCTCCGTTGGCTTAACGACAATCATTAACACTTCCAAGAAATGCATTCATATAAGTTCTTGTCCAAATACAACAAAATTTATATGCTATTTTTATGAAGAAATGACAAGAACATAAATGATTACGCGTTTGAAACAATGAATCCCTTACTTCACCTCTTAATCGGGTAAAGAAGGGATCCGTTGTTTATTCAAATTCAGACTAATGGTTGATATCACATTTGTTTAATATGAACGAGATTTGATTTTCAAGTCGATTGATCGTTTCTTGTGATTCTTTGTTCTCCACTTGCTGTTCACGAAGCGATTCGAGCTCCTGCTTGAGTTGATGCAGATCATCTCCCGCATTGGCACAATCATAATTACTCTCGAGATTATCTTGCATGCATTATCCTCCAATCGATAGGTAGGTGTACTTGACTATTATGGTGGATTTCAATTAATTTATTCATTCCCTCAGATTTTAATGTATAGATAATACGCTGCTTATTATATGTAAGACAGCATCGGCAGTTCCTTATCGGGATGATTCTTGTAAGTTACTAAAATATATTAGCATCAACAAAAGCCTTACCTTCACACATCGTTATCATGCCCCCGAAACTATTTAATACAACAAATTATTCTCCATTCTCATGAGTAATTGCCGCACCAAAGTATTCTTTATCTTCAACGTGTTGATAAACTTTCGTAGTTGAAGCTGTTCCAATAAAATCCCCCTAAGCTAATTTTCCGTTGATCTTACCGTAGAAGAAATATTTATTCAATAGCATTTTTTGTGCTGGTAAAGTCTTAGGTGAGCTAAAACATTCCCCATATTTTCTCGCATCATTTCAAGTTGCTCATCCGGGGACATATAGTCGTTGCATTTCTCCATCAATGTCTGCAAAGCATTTTTAATCTCATCATTCTCTAATAATCCATTACTCTCCTTATTCAATTCAAGCAGGGTTTCATATATAACATACTCATATACGAGCTTTGCTTCAATGATATCCTCAAAGTCGTACAATATCCTGTCTATAACTTTCAGCCGATCGTTTGTTTTTGAAGAATACTTCAGAAACATATCTGTCACAGCTTTCCGAAGGCTCTTTAAACTGAACTCCATGCTTCCACTCTCTCCATTAAACTAGATCGGCTATGTCTTTTTTTAAAATACACATCGATATTACATTCAATCTTTCGTTGATCCACCTCTATAATAAAGGCTCTCATTACACTTTCGCAACTAGGACAAGGTTCCCACCTAGTAAAAAGTTGGATATTCAAACAACCCGATCCCATTCATCGTCTGGTTCCCATAATGTATTTAAAATTTGCGTTTCGAATTTTGGGTCCTTTGAAATGACAACGTAACATCAAAAGCAAAAACTCGGCAAAAAAGCCGCCGAGTATTTGTTGAATATGATTCAAACCGATAGTCCGGGAAATGAGAGATTATTATACAGACCGTCATTGATAGCGCGTGCATCGACAGCGGCACCCAAGTGATAATGAAACAGGCATAGACCAAAGCCCTACGCTACTGTAGTGTGTTTAGCAGCATCAGACCGGAGATTTTCTTTGTAAAATAGAAGGAGACCCTTCCGGCTGGATATTTTCCAGCCGGTAGGGTCCGCATTTTTCTGTTTACGCTTTTACTTAGCCAGATATTCGACGAACCTTGTAAAGATAGTAGCTACTTCGGCGCGGGTGCCGGTGGCTTTGGGGTCAAAGAGGTTGTCCGGCTTGCCTAATACAATGCCGATTCCCCGCAGCGCCTGAACGGCCTCCAACGCCCATGAGCTGATCTCACTCTCGTCCGCGAAGGACTTAGATTGGCTTTCAGGTATCTCATAGCCCTTGTACTTCATGTAGTTGTACAGTATCACCAGCATCTGCTCGCGCGTCATCGGTGAATTGGGGTCAAACTGGTCTGCGTTTATACCGTTGGCTATGCCGCTTTCGGCCGCCCACTCGACTGCCGCCGTGTACCACTGCCCGTCCGTCACGTCGCTAAAGCGGGAACTCGTGTAGCCGGAGCGGTTTACGTTCTCAAGATTGGCCAGTACCTGCACAAACATCGCACGCGTCATTGAGGTGCCCGGTGAGAACGTCGTGGACGTCGTGCCGTTGAAAAGACCGTATGTGTAGGCTAAGTTTACGTAGCTGTAGAACCAGTTGTCCATGTTGACATCCCTGAAAGGATTGCCCGACATCACGAGGAAGCCCAGCCGGGTGTCGTCATCGAACACAAGCTCCGTACCCTCATGGATGTTCAGCGACATGCTGTTGCCGCCGGGTAGTGTCACTTTGGCGCTCTTGTCCGCCGGAATGGTCACCCTACCGTTTGAGTCTATAGTTGTGCCTTCGGGTACCTCAATCTTCGTTCCGCCCTTGGTCACAATCTCGCCGCCACCGGGCAGAGTGGTGTTGCCGTTTTTGTCCGTGACCGCGGGCTTATCCTTCGGTGTGTTCACTGTGTAGGTCGGCTTCGACGATCCAACGTCTGTCCCGGTGCCCGTATTGCCGGTGTTGCCCGTATTGCCGTCGGGCACAATGGGAGTCGTCATCGGCGTCGCCGTCGCACTCATCTCCGCGCTGTCGCCCTTCGCGCTTATCGCGATGACCTTAAACGTGTAGTCTTGGCCGTTTGTCAGGCCCGTGAAGGTATATTCGGTCGTCGCTGCATCCAGTGTGACCGGCGTCACGTCGCCATACCAGACCTTGTAGTCCAATATCGCGCTGCGACCGTCGTTAGGATCGTCAGGAGAAGTCCATCTCAATGTGACCTGTCCATCGCCCGCCGTCGCCCTGAAATCGCCAGGAGCACCAGGAACGTTCATTTTTCTCTGCACGAACATCCAATCAAAGACGTCTGTGTAATCATTGTCCCAAGCCGACAAGTTAGAGGACTGCGCCGTGGGAGGTATGCTCCAAGTCCCCATAGTTATCTGGTTGTAAAGAACCGCCGCTTCAACTTCGTGCGCTACTTGATCACCCAGGACAGGTGTGTTGGCCTGATTCGGCCTCCAATTCGGCTGATCAAATTGATTGTAGGGCCACGTAAGAGGCTCATTGCTCTCAAAGCGCGAAGCCCTCGCGTTGATCATTTTCGGCATATTGGTGTTTATGAAGGTAGTGAGGTTAGTCTGGTATCCTCCAACGTTATGTTTATTTATAAACATCCAATAGGCCAGGTCGTTGTGAACGTTGTTGGCGTTCGCGTTCGGTGAGCCGCTTACCGGAGACATAGGTGCGGCGGCCGCGAAGAAGCCGGGATAGGCGTTAACTAAGCTGTTCGTATACTGGCCGCCCCATGAGAAGCCCGCCACGTAAATACGGTTAGGGTCTACTGCGCCGCTGGCAACCAGGTCGTCTATAACCTTCTTAACATTGGCTGTGGAAGGAGTAGACGTGCCATTATAGGAAATATTCAGTATATGGCTGGCGTATTTGCCGGGATCTTTCTCCATTTTCTTCATCAGAGCGACTGCGCCGTTGGCGGATTTCATGGCCGCTTTTTGGTCTGTCGCAGCGCTTGTGCCGCCGCGTCCCATGCCGTGGGTATAGACATACAGCGGCAACCCTTGCAATACTTCACCGTTGTCATCCTTGTGAAGGTAGAGCGCGCGATTGACCGAATTGCCCGTGGGTGTTGTAAACTTGTCAAGGATCGGATTAACAACTTTTTCCTGTTCAAAAACCACGTAGCTAAGCGGACTCCCTTCTTTCAGTACGAGCGCGCCGTTTTGGACGATGCTGTAAACCTGCTTTGTCGAGTTCATGCTGCCATCCAGCGTTATAGTGCCGCCGCCAGCTGAATAAAACTCAGACTCAACTACGATGTAACGGCCGCTTTCCAGTCCGGCTTGATAATCCGGTGAATTGCTTACCGTCCCCAGATAGCCGCGCACCTTCGGTTCGTCATTGGCGTATACCCTTGTGATCTTGCGCGTCCCTGCAAAGGTCACCGAGGCGCCGTTCAGGGTCGTGTTCCTGGCCGACACGGTAAACAAGCCCGGATTAAGCTCGGAGCCTACCGCCGCCTTCCCTTCGCCCAAATCAATGATTACAGCCGTCGTGTACTCGCCACTGGCGAAGTTGTCATTCCATACGATAAAGGGAAGCAGCTCCGCGGCCGAATCATTTTTGAATGTCACGTGAATTGTATGGTCAGCGTTAACATTTAAAAAGGTATAAGTGCCATCGGATAGAGTCGCGGCCTCGCCGTCTACCGTTACGGTATCCACAATTTTGCCGTAATCGGGGGTAATCGTAAATTCTTTGTTTGAGTTGCTAGCTATTCTCAGAACATCGCCGGGTGCGTTCGGCGTTATTTGGCCGCCCGATCCCGCCGTGGCGGTGATTGAGAATCTGGTGTCCACTTCATTGGCTAAAATGAGCTTCAGGCTGTTTGTATATGAAGCAGCGCTGCTATAAGCCTTGTCCGGATCTCCGAAACTGGAAACGACTTCATAGCGGTCACCGCCCTTTTCCGTCGAGTTATTGATATAAACATCAAAGGTAAAATCGCCTTCCTTCAAGGTCAAGGTTCTTTTCGGTATTCTCATCTCCACGATATATCCTGTTTCCGTGATCTTAGTCCAAGCAGCTCTGCCCGGAGCGGACTGCCCTGAAAACACGCCCGTCGCGCTGACACGCCATTGGTTTGCGCCCGAGGTTCCGGTGCCTACATAAAACTCCAGGCTATCGTACTGGTGATCTCCGCCGGCTCCCTGATATAGATTGCTGTCCTGCACAACCACGCGGGCATACAGGTAGTTGGAGTCCCAAAGGATCCTGGCTGTGCCAGTGGCATGGGGTCTGGAGTCGCCGGGCACAGTACTTTTGTTGATGAGATGCTCCATTGTCAGGGCCCACAGTGGGTCGTCTGACCCGAGTTCGGGAGTTCCGAACATGGCGGTCGGTGTTTCAAGTGCTTCCGCGTTCACGATGTTGTCAGTGCCGACGGCAAAGCTGGTAGGCACTAGCGACGCCACCATTACCAAGCGACAGAAGAACGCAAGCATTCTGCTAAATCGTTTTGACATAATTCTTTTTTTCAAAATCATTCCCCCCTTATTATCTACATATTAAGCCACATGTCATGTTCAACATCCAACAATGATTTCATTGATTTGCAATGATGTTGATGAGCTATTATATGTCAGAGACTCCTTTTAATATAAACTTAATGCTTTGAAAGCGCTATCATTGAATTATTACAATCTTAGCATTCGTTTACTCTCTTCATCTATATCACCCTCACCGATTTGTACTATCTTATCATTTGTTTACAACCATGCTTCTAAGCAGTTTTTTTGATTGTAATCACATGAATGAAAGCGCTATATTTAAATCTGATTGGCTATTTTACTGGATTGGAGAGGACAACTCCTTCGGCACTTATGAGTTTCTCGATCTTTGCGAACAAATTGACTGTTCCCCATATATTGCTGCAAATGTTGGTTCTGGTACTCCTCGAGAAGTAAGTGAATGGATTGAATATATGACTTTTAGCGGTGAATCGCCGATGGCAAACTGGAGGCGTCAAAACAGCCGTGATGAGCCTTGGAAGATCGAGTTTTTCGGAATTGGCAATGAAAACTGGGGTTGCGGTGGAAATATGCGACCAGAATACTATGCAGATATATACAAGCGTTTCGAAACATTGATGCGTCTTTCAGGGAAAAATATGAATGGTCTATCGTTACATTACTACACCATGCCTAAGTACTATGAAACAGAACCATATCCTTGGGAGAACAAAGGACCGGCTGTCGGTTTCGACAAAGGAAACTATTATCGTACATTGCGCCGAGGTCTATATTGATGAACTGATTCGCGGACATAAGCATGTCATGGATCAGTACGATCCAAAAAACGAAGTTTGAATTATTATGGACGAATGGGGAACTTGGCATCAGGCTGAGCCTGAGACTAATCCTGCTTTCCTTTACCAGCAAAATACGATGCGGGATGCAATTGTTGCTGCGTTGTCAACTGCTGCTTTAGAATTCGACTAAATAAAATCTCTTTATCATTATTTGGAATCTCCGGTATAATTTTATCACCTATTCTTTTAATCTTAATCAAAGTATTACTTGAGCAAGGTTACTTTAAACGATGGATTAGCAAACCAATTGGTGATTATGATGAACCCGAACAGGCCCTTGAAAACGGAAATGAATAACTGTAAATAAATACACTATTAATTAAAGGGGCAGTTCAAAAGTCAATTATTATGACTTTTGAATTGCCCCTTTAGAGTTATCTATTGAATTATTTCTAAGTTGGATATAGCACGGATTGACTTAGATAGATTTTTATTAAATTAGAAGGTTTTTTCATTTATAGCATCCCAAAAAGATGCCTTTCTCTGTACTCCTGTGGAGAATAGCCAGTTGCTTTTTTAAAAAAGCGGTTAAATGAAGTAGCACTTTCGTATCCAACTCGCCGAGCAATATCATTTATTCGCGAATTTTCACTCTTAAGTAAATTTTTGGCTTTTGTTAAACGGGTTGTATCAATAAACTCAGTCAAATTTCTACCAGTTTCCTGTTTATAAATACGCGACAAATACGACGGATTTAGATGCACTTGCTCAGCTAATCTAACCAATGACAAATCTTCATCCAAATTCCCCTTAATAAATCCTTGTAAGAAGTCGATGATATTATCCGCTCGTTTCTTTTGTTCTATTGTTTGCATATTAAAAAGAACTGAAGCCAATTCCATCAAATATAACGCCGCATCTCCCCAAGAATCAAAAAGTTCAGTCCGCATAAGTTTTATCTGACCCATTTGGAATACTACCTTTTCAATGAGTCCCCATCTGTTGATATATGACATTAGATACAGGGACACGGTATAAAATGCTTCCTGTGCAATTATGTTACTTTTACTGTGAATACCTCTTAAAGGAATAAGGAATTGGTCTAAAGCTTCATAAAAATCCTCTCTTTGCCCTGATTCCAAATACTGCTCAATGACAGCAAGATTTTTAAGTTTAAGCGTTTTTACTAGCTCTTCCCCTTCCAGGCATTGTACATCATAGGTGTTTTCAGTGACAGACTCATCATCAATATTGTCATTAAACTCACTGTCAATCAATAGTATATTATTTTCGATACCTATCCGATAGTTAAGTAGATGTTGTAACGAATGATATTGATTAGCAATCTCATCCCATCGGCTTGCTTTACTACTAACTGTTAAGCTAATAGGCATATTGAAATTCTCCTGTGAAGCTGATTGTATAACTTCTAATATCCCTTTAAGAAAAGAGAGTGTCTTATTGTAAAACTGATCCCTCATTTCTGCATCTACTGAGATTGTGCTGGATAATGATTCTTTAGGCTGCACAAAAATGACAAAGCGACGATTTTCGTCTAATATAATGGATACATTCAAATGAGTGGCTATATATCTTTGAATAATTTGACGTACAGAATATAGCAGTTGCATCTGTTGCATATAGTCACAATTTTCTGGAAACTTATCGATCATTCCCAATACCAATGTAATTGGCCATTGCACATTAAGAGGGATCGATAGTTTTCCGAATTGCTCCTCCGTAATTTGTACACTACGATCACCCTTTAAAATGCACATTAAATAGTCTTCTTGAAACAAATCAAGTGCCATGTGAACTTGCTTTTTTGCATTACTAATTAAATCTTCCGTTTTAATTTCTTTGCGAATTTTCGACAAATTCTCTTCAACTACCTGAATAACTTTCTCGATATCTTCCGACTTCAAAATATAACTGACATCCCTATGCTGAATGGCTTTGTATACAAAACCAAATTCACTATGTCCTGTCAACAATATAACTTTGCACTGTGGCCAAATTCGAAAAACTTCCTTCATTAGTTGCAATCCGTCAATATCGGGCATATCGATATCGGTCAGTACAATATCAATTCTTGTTCTATTAAGCCACTCAATGGCTTCTTTACTACCATAGGCCTTATAAACATCAAGATTCAAATGATCCATTCCTCGAAAAATTTCGTAAAGATGATTCACTATTATCTCTTCATTATCTACAATTAATAATCTATACATACTCAAACCATCACCTTCGGGTTAAGTTGCAACGTTACTTTTAAACCGCCTAATGAGCTTCGTTCAAAATGTAATCCGTTATCGTCGCCGTAAATTAATCGAATTCTTCTATGAATATTAACCAGACCCGACGTTTCGCTACCTGTCTCATCGTAAAATAGTTTTTTCATGCCTTCCAACTTTTGAGCAGTTAAGTTCATTCCATTATCTTCAACGATAATACGCAATGCACGATCATCTAACCGAAAGCTAATCGAAATAATAGCTTTCTCTCTCGTATTTTCAACAGTATACTTAAATACATTTTCGATTATTGGCTGAATGATTAGTCTAGGCACTTGTAAATCTTTAACCATTGCGGGACAATCTTCAAAATTAACTGTCAATCTACTAGAAAATCGTACTTGCTGAATTCCAGTATAAGTCCGTGCGTGTTCTACTTCCTCATGTAATGGCAAAAAATCCGAATCGTTTTTAGTAATAAATTGAAAATATTCACCTAGAAGCTTTGTAAAAGGAATTAAATTTTCATCCTTTAGCTTGGCCATAGTATTTATTAAAAACAGGCTATTATATAGGAAATGTGGACTAATCTGCGATTGTAATTGCTTTAACATCGACTTTTGATTGAGTATTTTTTGCTTGTATACCTGGTCGATCAAAGCAGATACATTCTGAACCATGGAATTAAATCCTTGATACAGATATCCAAACTCATTTTTTTTGATAACCTCAATATGGACGTTGAAATTTCCGCTCTCTACACGACGAAACGATGATACAAGCCTTCTCATTGGCCTTTGAATCAAATTATAAGTATAGATGGAATAGAGTACTAAAACCAACAAACCCACACCAGTAAATATCCACAACCAAATATAAAAATCTTGGACAGGTACAAAAATCAATTTCTCTGGGATATAACGCAATAAAAGCATATTTAGATAATCAGATTTAACGGAAAGCACATAAATATTTTGACCATTAATTTTACTATGATGAATGGTATCGCTTTCAAAATCAGTGTAGTTTTCCGCAAAATCCTCCAACCTAATATTTTCAACATTACCTTTTCCAGATATCACCACATCATGGGTTAGGTCAATTAAATAAGTACCACTATCTGCATATATATTAAACTGCCCCAGTGCTTCTTGTAACGCTACCGTATTAATTTCAACCTCTACCATATATTTTTTAGATAAACTAGATTTTCCGTCTAGCAACGTAGTCAAATAAAGTTTGCCTTCATACTGCACCAGTTGAGCACCCATTGCCCCCTCCGACACCCGAAGTAACTCGAATTTATTCATATCAATAGGACTTACAGAGTTGGAGGAGGATATCGTTTTTTGAATAGGGAGAATATGAACACTTACGTTAGAAATATAGGAATTACTGTTATGAATGGAGATTAATCGCTGATGGAGTATTCTCATACTTTCCATCATTTCATATTCATCCATTATGGAATAACGAATCGCAAGCTTTTCGAGATATTCATCATTGAGTGTATCATTTTGCAAAATTTTAATGCGTTCTATTTCATCCTCTAGACTTTCTAGATAAAACGATACTTGTGCAGTCGAGGACTTTATTATCTCATTCTTTACTGTATTCAGGCTCCAATTGTACAGGTAGATTCCTAATAGAATGATAAGCATTATGGCTAATAAAAATGTGGAGATCAGCCTTACAAAAATACTATCTCTGATGTATAGCTCCCCCTTATACAAATAATAATAATCATACTTTATCATACAATATGATAATTATATAGCGTATTGGATAGTACTTAACAGGGAGTCTATATGTCAACAAAAGCCTTAGTCCACCTCTGATACTATCCCTTAACACTCCCTACCACAATACCTTTTACCAAGAACCGCTGCAGGTAGGGATATACGCAAATAATTGGCAATGCTCCTAGAAAAATTTGAGCGGATCGCAATGTTTTATCTGATATCGTTGCCATTAATTTAGCTTCCTCTGGTGTCATCGTGGCGAAGGAACGTTGAACCACGATAGTTTGAATATAGCTTTGGACAGGATAATTGCTAGGATTGTTCATATATATTAATCCATCAAACCAACTATTCCAATGGGTAACAAGTGAGAATAATAGAATTGTTGCTAATGATGGTAATGATACTGGAACATAGATTTTCCACAATGTTGTCCAATGTCCAGCACCGTCAATATAAGCAGCCTCACTTAATTCCTTTGGTATCATACGGAAGAAATTCAACATTAAAATGACGCTAAAGACAGGCACCGCAGTCGGTAGCACCAGTGCCCAGATTGTATCTATCAATCCTAGCTGGATAATGACCATATATGTTGGGATTAGCCCTGCGCCAAATATCATTGTAATGAAAAAACTCCATGAATAGAAGGTACGGAATCGGAACTCACCTTTTTCTTTAGAAAGCGGATATGCTATCATGATCGTAAGTAATAAATTGATAGCCCCCCCATAAAAAACTCTCTGCAAAGATACAAGTATTGATTTCCAGAAGGCTTCCCGCTGTGCGACAAACTCATAGGCGGCTGTTGTAAATCCTTTGGGCCACAAAGATACCGAACCTGTTGCTGCAATGGCGCTGGAGCTAAATGATACTGCTAATATGTGAATCATTGGAATTAGACATATTAATCCAACAAGTACCAAGAAGCAATTATTAATTAATACAAACCAGTCTATTCTCTTGTGTAAACGCATTGTGACTTCCCCCTAAAAGATCCTATAGTCTGCAACTTTATAAGCAACGAAATATGACACAGACACTAGTACAAGCGCTATAACAGACTTAAATAATCCTACTGCGGTTGCCACACCGAATTGAGCATCCAACAAACCTATGCGATAAACAAATGTATCGAGGATATCTCCACTTTGATATACTATTGGACTGTACAAATTGAATATCTGATCGAACCCAGCATTGAGCAAATTCCCTAGATTAAGTACCATAAGAAGCACTATTACCATTTGCATCCCCGGCAGTGTTACATGCAGCGTCTGCTTCCAGCGATTAGCTCCGTCAATCTGTGCCGATTCATATAAATCCGGATTAATTCCTGTAATCGCGGCAAGATAGATAATCGATCCGTAACCAAATTCCTTCCATGTATCTGATAGGATCATGGTTATCGGAAACCATTTGTTATCCCCAAGAAAGAAGATGGATTCGAAACCAAATAGCTTAATTACTTGATTGAGCAAGCCATCATTTGGAGACAAAATTTCTATAAAAATGCCGCCTAATACAACCCACGATAGAAAGTGGGGTAAATAAATGGCAGTCTGGACTCCTCTTTTCAAAGCGGAGTTTTTAACTTCGTTTAGAAGTATGGAAATCACAATTGGCACTAGAAGTCCCAAAATGATTTTCATGACCGCAATGTATAAGGTATTCCACATAATATCATTGAAATTTGGTAAGCTCATAACATACTGAAAATTTTTCAGTCCAATCCAAATCTGATCACCAAATAAGCCCTTTGCCGGAATAAACTTCTGGAATGCAATGATGATACCTCCCATAGGAAGATAACTAAAGATGATTAAAAAAAGAAATCCCGGCAATATCATTAAATGCAGTGGTATTTCTCGGTTCAAGATTTTTTTTTGCATATGCTTCACCCTGTTTCTATGTTTGAATTTATGAATAGGAAGAGAAAGGATGCTACTTAGAAAAAGCAGCAGCCTTTCTCTTTATAAATTAATCTATTTTACTGATGCGTACCACTCATTGACTTCTTTAGTCATATCCGCTCCACCAAGCTTATTCCAGTCAGTAACGAACTTGTCAAACTCATCGATTGAAGCAGCACCCATAATTAGTTTTACGAACATCTCTGTTTCTAGAGATTTCAATGTGGATTGTTTTTCCGTCATTGTAGGAGTAGGTGGACCAGCATAGCCCTCAAGCTTTAAAAGATCGTTATCGATATATTTAACGCCATGTCGGAATACGCCGTCTACGCCGTAAATTTTAGGCCAACCCCATTGTGTGGTATCTCCATTTTCATACGCCACAATGTTCTCGTAAATAGATAACGGTTCGCCGGTCAACTGATCTAATGTATTATTAGCACGAGCCGTCTCGAGATCTCTAAACGCAGTAATGTTTTTGTAAGGGGGGTATGGTTGTACTGGTGAATACTTCCACACACCTACTCCTCCATTAGCTTTCGGCATAAAATAATAATCAAAATCTCCCGTTTCTCCCCAAATTAGTTCCGCATGAAGATTAAACATTTTGATTAATGCTTCAGGATTAGAAAATCCTTTTTTAACAACCCAGAACTCAGTAGCTCCGAATTTTTGAGGTGATAGCACTGGTTGTCCATCGACCGATACCAAAGAATATCCTTCCCAATTTGCTTCTGGATCGTTCTGATAATTACTAATAAGCGGATACATTGGGTTCCATTGTGCACCGAAATCTATGCCGACCTTACCCGCTGCAATAGTTTCCGCTACTTTACCGCCATCTTTTACACCAAATTCTTTATCAATCTGACCAGCCTTATACATAGCAGATAAAACTTGCAACGATTCCTTTACTTCTGGGAGTGTACTACCCCATACTAAATTACCTGAACCATCGTCTATCCACATATTAGGGTAAGCGTGGTATCCGGCGAAGAACCCTTCTAACCCCATGGCACCTCCGTAAAGATCTTTTGTAAATGCAAGACCATACGTATCATTTTTACCGTTACCGTCTGGATCTTGTGTTGTGAATGCTTCGCTGATTGCAATGAGATCATCCATCGTTTTTGGAGCTGGAATTCCTAGTTTTTCTAGCCAGTCCTTACGAAGCCAAAGATATACACCATCACCGTAGACTTCTGGGGTACCGACACCCATCATTTTCCCATCAATTTTTGGCGCATTAAGAACGGCAGGGCCTTGAACCTGGTAATATTCCTTCAAAAGATCGGATGCATACGCATCCCAATATGGTGTCAAATCCTCTATCATGTTAGCTTCGGCCAATTGCTTCATTTGAGCACCAGTTACACGAAGCATGTCTGGAAGTGCTCCTGAAGTTAATGTAACGTTCATTTTTTGAGTATATGCATCTCCAACACTTACCGTCCAATCGTATTTCACATCAATACCTAATTTTTCTGAGTACGCTTTTAACCAGCGATTATCTTCCACTGTCTCTCCTGGTGTTTTTGGAATGATATTATCTTGCATATCATTGTCCACATCACGAGCAAATCGAATTGTAAGCGCCTTATCGTATTTACCAAGGGGATCAGTATCTTCCGAAACTACTTCGGTAGACTTATTCCCTGGGCTACTGCCCGTTGAATTGCTGGGTGAATTGCTAGGTGAATTAGAACTACATGCTGATAAAACCCCTGTTGACAAAAGCAAAACAGATAAGAATGTAATTGTTCTTGTATACATTGTGCTTTTCAAAATTATTTCCCCCTTATTATCTATATATTGAGCTACAAATCATGTTCAACTTCCAAAAGTGATTTCATTAATTCGCAATGATGTTGGTGAGTTGTTATATGATCTGAAACTCCCTTTAATATAAACCTAATACTTTGAAAGCGGTATCATCGAATTATTACAATCTTAGCATTCGTTTACTCTCTTCATCTATATCACCCTCACCGATTTGTACTATCTTATCATTTGTTTACAACCATGCTTCTAAGCAGTTTTTTTGATTGCAATCACATGAATGAAAGCGCTATATTTAAGGGTGATTAGTCATTTTACTGGACTGGAGAGGATATTTATGGCTTTATTATTTATAAATGCAGGTCGAAAGTATTCCAAAGTTAACAAAAACATTTATGGGCACTTTTCAGAGCATTTAGGTCGTGGTATTTATAATAGTATTTACGTGGGTGAAAACAGTCCTATCGCCAATGTCCGTGGAATACGTACCGACGTTGTAGAGGCATTGCGACATATTAAAGTACCAGTATTGCGTTGGCCAGGCGGATGCTTCGCCGAATATTACAACTGGAAAGACGGCGTTGGGCCTGATCGCCAGCGCATCGTTAATGCCGGTTGGGGTGGAATTGTAGAGGACAACTCTTTCGGCACTCATGAGTTTCTCGATCTTTGCGAGCAAATTGACTGTTCCCCATATATTGCTGCAAATGTTGGTTCTGGTACTCCTCGAGAAGTAAGTGAATGGATTGAATATATGACTTTTAGCGGTGAATCGCCGATGGCAAACTGGAGGCGTCAAAACGGCCGTGATGAGCCTTGGAAGATCGAGTTTTTCGGAATTGGCAATGAAAACTGGGGTTGCGGTGGAAATATGCGACCAGAATACTATGCAGATATATACAAGCATTTCGAAACATTCGTCCGCAATTATGATAACAATAAAATTTTCAGGATTGCTTGTGGCGCTGATGGAAGCGATTATAAGTGGACAGAAACATTGATGCGCCTTGCAGGGAAAAATATGAATGGTCTATCGTTGCATTACTACACCATGCCTAAATATTATGAAACAGAACCATATCCTTGGGAGAACAAAGGACCGGCTGTCGGTTTCGACAAAGGAAACTATTATCGTACATTGCGCCGAGCGCTCTATATTGATGAACTGATTCGCGGACATAAGCATGTCATGGATCAGTACGATCCAAAAAACGAAGTTTCGATTATTATGGACGAATGGGGAACTTGGCATCAGGCTGAGCCTGAGACTAATCCTGCTTTCCTTTACCAGCAAAATACGATGCGGGACGCAATTGTTGCTGCGTTGTCATTGAATATTTTCAATACACATAGTGATCGAGTGCATATGGCTAACCTTGCACAAATGGTAAATGTGCTCCAATCCGTAATTTTGACTGATGGCGAACATATGGTGCTCACTCCTACTTACCATGTATTCGATCTGTTCAAGGGACATCAAGACTCCACATTAATTGAAAGTTACGTACAGCAAGATATGACTGGTACTGAGGAAGCATCCGTTCCTGCACTGCATATTAGCGCCTCTGAAAGAGCTGATGGACGGATTCATGTAACGGTTGTGAACCTATCTGTTGATGAGCCACAACAAGCACATTTTTTGCTCGCTGGGAAGGAATTTTCTTCTGCCGAAGTTCGCTTCATCGCTGGTGATATGAATAACCATAACCAATTTGGCCAACCACCTCAGGTTGAAGTTCATTCGATGCCGGATATTAAAGTGAAGGATAATTGTTTGCATTTTGAACTTCCAGCTTGCTGTGTTGCAGAAATCATTCTAGATTAACTGTACCTACCATTTAAAAATCAAAAATCCTTGATAACTCAGTACTTTGGTAGACCCAAATAAAACAAAAACCCTGACCTCATGCGGTCAGGGTTAATGATGGTGGAGGCGAGGGGATTTGAACCCCTGTCCGAAGATCACGCCACACAGGCTTCTACGGGTGTAGTCACAGTTTTGATGTCACCCGAGTATCGCCCCGTTATCATAATCCTATTTTTTTGAATTGAAGTATTCTTTATCTACACGCAACTGCTGTTTCATTATCCGATTAAATAACCCTTTACCAATCTCACCAGTACCCTTGGATACTGCTGAGCGTAATACTTCTCCATTTGGTAGAGTTTTCTGGTAAATTTTATCTCTACCCGTTTGCCTTATCATAACCCAACCATCGCGTCTTAAAAAGGTCTCTAGATCGCTCCAGCTAGGCATGGAACATCCTAGAGACCGCATCAATATCATCTTCTAACAAGACACGCAAGACATATGGTGAATGTTTATGTCTATTGGGAGTATTGTAATATTGTGAATAATTATTCTCATAGTCTACTGCATATTCAACTAATTGTCGTGCCAATTCACTTCTAAGCTCTTCGAGTGACTCGCCGTCCGCAACAATGTCCTCTATTTGTTCAATTGATCCAGCATATCTGCCATCCTCATCCTGCTCATATTCAAATGTTAATTCATATACGGACAATAATTCCTTCAATTGCTGTTTAGAGAATGCCATGATAACATCTCTATTCCTCTTAATGGCTTGAGGCTTCTCTCGGACGATGGTATCAATAAACCCACCAAAATTGGCTCTTACGTCTGTTGCATTCAAAACCGTTTGCATGTTTATCCCTCCTCACCTCCATTGTACTAAATTATGTACATAATGTACACTATGTAGTGTACTCTTAACTTAACGAAAATATTCTCTTTAAACACTAAAAAGACACCTGACACGGTGTCTTTTCTCATGGTATTGGTGGAGGCGTGGGGATTTGAACCCCTGTCCGAAGATCACGCCACACAGGCTTCAGGTAAACGCCCTGTAAAATAAAACAAGCCCAGCACGAGGCAGCTCCTAGACAGAACCACGACACCTGTCTATTCGCATGCGGGAGATCACATCAACTTTATGTTAAACTAAAAATAGTCGGCCAAGCATCTAGAACGATTTATGTGGAGGTGTGCATCATGGTGATGGTCATCACTATTTTAACTATTAATATCATTTATGTGTCCTTTTTCACGATCCGTATGATTCTTACGTTGAAAGGTCAAAAATTTCTAGCATCTGCACTCAGCTCTATCGAAGTGATGATCTATATTGTCGGTCTAGGTCTCGTCCTAGATAATCTCAATGAAATCCAAAATTTGATTGCCTATGCCGTTGGATACGCGCTCGGTGTATTATTAGGTTCCAAAATCGAAGAAATACTAGCGTTAGGCTACGTCACAGTAAGCGTCATTACGAATCGTCACGACGAATCACTTCCGAATAAACTTCGAGACGAAGGTTATGGTGTTACTTCTTGGATAGGTGAAGGCAGGGACGGTCCTCGATTGATGATGGAGATTTTGACTAGGCGGAAAGAACAACGGGATCTGTACAATTACATCATTGCCTTCGATTCGAAAGCATTCATCATTTCGCACGAGCCTAGACATTTCCACGGTGGATTCTGGGTAAAAGGTATGAAGCGGCAAGCCAAGAATCTAGGTGAAACCCATCACATTGTAAATGAGGATAATCTTCCTGGCGTCACCGAAAAAAGCGTTCAAGAAGCCATTGCCAAAACAGAAGAAGACAGCTAATGTAAGCGTGTGTAACTTATACCGAATTTGTCAAATGGATGGTGCCAGACAAAACAAAAACCCGACCTCACGAGGTCGGGTTTCTCATATTGGTGGAGGCGAGGGGATTTGAACCCCTGTCCGAAGATCACGCCACACAGGCTTCTACGGGTGTAGTCACAGTTTTGATGTCACCCGAGTATCGCCCCGTAACCGGCTATACGTTGGGTCAGCCTGATTGTCTTCTTCAGCTCACCGCAGGCGGAGATGAGACAGCGTATTCCACTACTGGTTAGCCCCTATCCTAGTCACATGGACGATGCTAGGTAGAAGCACGCTAACAGTTTCTTAGGCTGCTAAAGCGTAGTTTGTTTGTTGTTTGCCGTTTAATAGGCTTTAGCGTTGATGAAGCAGACGACTCCCTGCTACCCGCAACCCGCGCTCGTCCAATCCCCGTCGAATCCATAAACGCCCCCATTTTCGCATAAACAGTCAGTTTGTAAATCAACCAACGTTTAGCTTAAATGAAGCTTTAGGATTAAGGAGCAGCAATGATGAACTGTTCCGATTGTCTAGCACGATTGCATTTTCTTTCATGCAGCATCTCTGCTGCTTACTTAGTATAACACGAACGAACAGCTTCTGCGCAATATGTTATTGGAAACGTTGGATTCCAGCATCCATGGAAAACATCGGGCTATTAAATTATGCCTTTTGTTTCTCACGCAACGCACGCTGGATATCGCGCTGAGCGTCACGCTTAGCGGCCGTATCACGCTTATCGTACTGCTTCTTACCTTTACCAAGCCCGATTAGAAGCTTAGCATAGCCATTGCGAATATAAATTTTCAAAGGCACGATGGCGTAGCCTTCCTGCTTCGACAAACCAAGCAGCTTGTGAATTTGTTCTTTATGCATCAACAGCTTACGAGCACGCGTCGGATCAGTCGGATTATGAATATTCCCCTGTTCGAACGGGCTGATATGCATATTGTGAATAAAAATTTCGCCGTTACGTATGGTCGCGAAAGCATCACTTATATTCGCTCTGCCGTTTCGCAGCGACTTAATTTCTGTACCTAACAGCACCATTCCAGCTTCAAATGTTTCCTCAATGAAATAGTCATGGGAAGCCTTCTTGTTCTGGGCGAGCTGCTTGCCGTCACTTTTCTTACCCATGCTAGTCACCTCAATCATGTTACGCTAAAATGTTTTCCTCATCATACACTGGAGTTTATTGTAACAACTTTAGCAGAGGAAATCAAGGCGATGGCTGCGGCAGCCGAATCACAATAATATATACAACCAAAAAAACCGCCCTCAACCTAGAAGGTTAAGAGCGGTTTATCAACGTTCGTTAGCTACTACAGCTTAACTACGTTTTCAGCTTGCGGTCCGCGGTTGCCTTGAACAACGTTAAATTCTACGCGTTGTCCTTCTTCAAGAGTTTTGAAGCCTTCGCCAGTGATTGCGGAGAAGTGTACGAATACATCGTTGCCGCCTTCAACTTCGATAAAGCCGAAACCTTTTTCTGCGTTAAACCATTTAACTGTACCTTGTTGCATGTGTAAAAACCTCCAAAAAAATAATATTAATATGCGCCTGGTTTGTCTTTAAACAAAAAATTCACACATTGGAAAGGGTTTCATACTATAATGACACCCTTTTCAATATGTGAATTCAGGTTCATATTTGCGATTAATTTGAGTTTACTATACCCATAATTAAAAAGCAAGTGAGCAGCTTAAATATATTTTCCCAAATTGCCCAATTCACAGCGGCTTCTGATGCTTTGTTGAAGCAAGGCATCAGAAACCGCTATGGGCTAACTATTTGCGTTTTTTGCGAACAAAAGCTGCTGTAGCATTCCCGCCGCTGCCGCTCTTCTTCTTGCGTTTGCTCTTTCCTGGAGCGCCTACGCCACCGCCTTCCGGACTCGGCGTCCCAACCGATCGCTCACCCGTGAACACTCCGCTTTGCGACGTCTTCTTCCGCTTCGCGCCGCCACTGCCTTCGCTCCGCCGCTTCCCGGCTTCACGATTGTCACCGCCAGCCCCGCCGCCGTTGCGGATGGGCAGGCCCCACATATCCTTGCGCGGCTTGCTGCCGCCGCTGCGCAACTGCTCACTGCCTTGGCCCGGCGTCACATCCGCCTCTTGCCTCGGCCTACGCTCCGCCGGCGCATTCCCGCCGCCGTTCGCGCCAGTACCAGCTCCGGCGCTTGCGCCGCCGAAGCCACCGCGTCCGCGCCGCTTGCTTCCGCTGCGCGCGCCTGCCTCTGCATCGACTCTCCACGGGTTCCCCTGCTCGCCTCCGCCAGCTCCGCTGCGCTTGCTCCTGCCTGCCTCACTGCCGCCGCTCGCGCCGCTGCGCTTCGGCTTGCCTCGCTCACCGCTGCCAGCTCCGCCGCGTCCTTGCCCGCCAGTGCCGCCTCTGCCGCCGCGATCTTCACTGCGGCCGCGCTTCTTCCCGCTGCGTCCGCCGCCAAATCCGCCCTCGCCAAAGCTTTTGCGCGGCTTCATATCGACCATTTCGAAATCTATTGTATGCTCAGTCATACTGACCTTCGATACGCGAACCTTTACCTCATCACCGATGCGGTATACTTTGGAGGTGCGCTCGCCAACCAGAATCATATGCTGCTCATGGAAATTGTAATAATCATCGGACATATCGCTCAGGCGAATCAAGCCCTCGACTGAATTATCAAGCTCGATAAACATACCGAAGCTCGTCACCGAGCTAATAATACCTTCGAACTCTTCGCCAACCTTGTCGAGCATGTATTCACATTTTTTCAGCTGCTCCACATCACGTTCCGCATCAACAGCCACACGCTCGCGCTCGGAAGAATGCTGTGCTATTTCCGGCATACGCGCCGTTAAAGCCTCATGACGCGCTTCAGTAAGTTGTCCGCCGCCTTCTACAACCTCGCGAATGATTCGGTGGATGACCAAATCCGGATAACGGCGAATCGGCGACGTAAAGTGAGAATAAAACTCTGCTGCCAAGCCGAAGTGGCCCAAGCTTTCCGCATCATACTTTGCCTGCTTCATCGAACGAAGCATTACGGTAGAGATAACGGTTGCTTCCTTGGTTCCGCGAATATCCTCCAGCAGCGTTTGCAAAACGCGTGGATGTACCGAGTTTGCTGTTCCCTTCACGGTATAGCCGAAATTAGCTGCAAACTGAATGAAATTCAGCAGCTTCTCTTGATTAGGATCTTCATGGATACGATAAAGAAAAGGAACGCGCAGCCAGTGGAAATGCTCGGCTACTGTTTCGTTGGCAACCAACATGAATTCCTCAATAATTTGCTCCGCAACGGAACGCTCGCGTTTAATAATATCAACCGCTTTGCCATTCTCATCCACAATAACCTTAGATTCTTGGAAGTCGAAATCAATCGCTCCGCGCTTCATCCGTTTGGCGCGCAGACCCATTGCGAGGTTTTCCATCAATTCGAACATATCTTGAAGATCCGCATACCGTTCCTTCAATTCCGTATGAGGCTCTTCTTCCGATGCTGTCAGAAGCTTCTTGACGTTGGAATAAGTCATACGCTCCTTCGTACGAATCACACTTGTAAAAATATCATGACGTACACGCTTCAAAGTAGTCACATCAAATTCCATCTCGCAGGAAAGCGTTAGGCGATCGACTTGCGGATTCAATGAACAAATCCCATTCGACAGACGATGCGGCAGCATCGGAATAACCCGATCGACCAAATAAACGCTGCAGCCGCGGCGGTAGGCTTCTTGATCCAGCTCAGAATTCTCTCTCACATAATAACCAACGTCTGCAATATGCACACCCAGCAAATAATTGCCGTTCTCAAGACGCTTCACGTGGACCGCATCATCCAGATCCTTGGCATCCTCGCCATCAATCGTGACGATAATCTCACCGCGCAGATCGCGTCTGCCCTGCTGTGCAATCTCATCATCCGTTATGGAATCAGGAGCCGCCTCAGCCTCAGCCATTACCTCAGCTGGGAAGCCCTCAGGAAGCTGGTGCTTGCGAATAATCGACAGAATGTCGACGCCGGGATCATTTTTATGTCCCAAAATTTCGACAATTTCACCTTCAGCTGCTGAACGGCCTTCTGGATAAGACACAATCTTCACAACGACCTTTTGACCGGTGACAGCGCCCTTGTAACCATCCTTAGGTATAAAAATATCCCGATTTATCCGTTTATCATCCGGCATGACGAAGGCGTAGGATTCATGGTCCTCAAACGTTCCGACAATTTGCGTTACAGCGCGTTCCACGATACGGACGATTTCACCCTCCATCCGACCGCCATGCTCGCTTCGAGATGTGATGCGAACGAGAATAATATCACCGTTCATCGCACTCTTCAAATCATTGGCATGCAAATAAACATCGGGGTGTCCCTTCTCATCAGGTATAAGGAAACCAAAGCCCTTCGCATGGGATTGCAGCTTGCCTCGCAGCAAGTTCATTCGCTCTGGCACCCCATAGTGATCATTAGGTGTACGAATGATTCTGCCTTCATCCTCCAGCTTGTTAAGAAGCTTAAGAAATTGCTTAAATTCATCTGCATCCACAATTCCAAAATGCTTCTCAAGCTCCTGGTATGTCATTGGCTTATATGCCGTTTCTCTCATAAAATCAAGCAGTTCCTGCTCGTAGTTGGTCATATTCGTTTTTTCTCCTCATAAATCCGCTGCAATTCTCTATCTTCATTTGCAGCAGCTTGATAGATTATCATATACCATGTAGTATACACGAAATGTACGCCTCGCATCCTCCAAGATCACGAAAATACAAAAAAAGCGAGGAATATCCTCGCTTTCTGCGTTTGTAGTCATTATTGTTGGACGAAGTATGATACAACTAACGCCAATACGAAAAATCCAACTGCCAAAAGAATTGTTAAGCGCTGTAAGAACAAATCCAAACCTCGTGCTTTTTGCTTGCCGAATAGGTGCTCAGCGCCGCCTGTAATTGCTCCAGACAAGCCTGCACTTTTACCTTTTTGCAGCAATACAACTGCTATTAGGCCGACAGAGAAAATAACGAGCAAGATCTTCAAGAAAATTTCCATTTATTCCACCTCCAGCATAGGAGCTCCGTAAAAACACGTAGTATGAGTGTACCATAGTTAGGCATATATTACAATAGGACAACCTTAAACGACCAATTTTTAACACTTATTAGTCAATTATTTAGCTGCACAAACCTAATCGTTCAAAAAGAAAGGCGTACCCATACAGGCACGCCCTTCTTGATAAGCCGCTGACGCGTCTTATTTAAAGTTTTTTAGGTTGTAGAACGCTGATTTGCCAGCGTATTGTGCAGTTGAACCCAATTGATCTTCGATGCGAAGCAATTGGTTGTATTTCGCAACCCGGTCCGTACGGGACGGTGCGCCTGTTTTAATTTGGCCAGCGTTTGTAGCAACTGCGATGTCAGCAATTGTGCTGTCTTCACTTTCGCCTGAACGGTGGGAGATAACAGCTGTGTAACCAGCGCGTTTAGCCATTTCGATAGCATCAAATGTTTCTGTAAGCGTACCGATTTGGTTAACTTTAACCAAGATTGAGTTGCCTACGCCTTTATCGATACCGTCTGATAGACGCTCAGTGTTCGTTACGAACAGATCGTCACCAACGAGCTGTACTTTGCCGCCAAGCTTCTCGGTAAGCAATTTCCAGCCATCCCAGTCATCTTCGGAGCAGCCGTCTTCGATTGTAAGGATTGGGTATTTGTCAGCCCATGATGCAAGAAGGTCAACGAACTCAGCCGGTGTGAAGGATTTGCCTTCGCCTGCAAGCACGTATTTGCCGTCTTTGAAGAACTCAGTGGAAGCAACGTCCATACCGAGGAATACGTCAACGCCTGGCTTGTAGCCTGCGCGCTCGATAGCGGAGATGATTGTTGTGATTGCTTCTTCGTTAGAACCAAGGTTAGGAGCGAAGCCGCCTTCGTCGCCAACAGCTGTGTTAAGACCTTTGTCATGCAATACAGCTTTCAGGTTGTGGAAGATTTCAGCGCCGATACGAAGCGCTTCTTTGAAGCTTTCAGCACCAACAGGAAGAACCATAAATTCTTGAACGTCGATGTTATTGTCAGCGTGCTCGCCGCCGTTGATGATGTTCATCATTGGTACAGGAAGCGTCTTAGCGTTGAATCCGCCAAGGTAAGTGTAAAGAGGTACATCAAGTGCGTCAGCAGCTGCGCGAGCTACTGCCATCGATACAGCTAGGATTGCGTTAGCGCCTAGTTTAGCTTTGTTCGGAGTACCGTCAAGCTCGATCATTTTGCGATCGATTGCTACTTGATCAAGAGCGTCAAAGCCGATGATTTCAGGAGCGATTTCGGTATTCACGTTCTCAACTGCTTTCAGAACGCCTTTGCCAAGGTAACGGGATTTGTCGCCATCACGAAGCTCAACAGCTTCGTAAGCGCCTGTGGAAGCGCCGGATGGAACGATTGCGCGGCCTTTGCCGCCTGATTCTAGGGTAACTTCTACTTCCACAGTTGGATTCCCGCGGGAATCCAGCACTTCGCGTGCATATACATCAACGATAATTGACATGTGAGAAAACACTCCTCTATAAGTTGGATTTGGTTTATTTTTGAATGAGAGTCGTACCGGTCATTTCTACTGGCTTAGCGAGCTCAACCAAATCAAGAACGGTTGGCGCGATGTCCGCTAGAATGCCGCCTTCGCGAAGCGTTTTGCCTGCTTTCGTTACGATAAGCGGAACAGGATTCGTTGTATGTGCCGTAAACGGACGGCCATTCTCGTCGAATACCATATCAGCGTTGCCATGGTCAGCGGTAATAATACAAACGCCGCCTTTGGCAAGTACAGCTTCTACCACTTGGCCAAGACATTCATCCGTCGCTTCAACTGCCTTGATCGTTGGCTCCAGCATGCCGGAGTGACCAACCATATCAGGGTTAGCGAAGTTCAGAATGATGACATCGTGTTTGTCAGACTCAATTTCACGCACGGTCGATGCAGCAAGCTCATATGCGCTCATCTCAGGCTGTAGATCGTAAGTTGCGACCTTAGGAGAGTTGATAAGCACACGAGTTTCACCTGGCAGCTCGTGATCACGTCCGCCGCTGAAGAAAAATGTCACATGTGGATATTTTTCGGTTTCAGCTGTACGCAATTGTGTTTTATTGTTTTGTACAAGCACTTCACCAAGCGTATTATCCAAGTTCTTAGGTGCATACGCAACGAATCCGCCTACGGTTTCACTAAATAACGTCAAGCAGACGAAATATAGATTAACAGGGTGATTCGCCCCGCGGTCGAAGCCGCGGAAATCTTCATTCGTGAACACTTGAGATAATTGAATGGCTCTGTCGGGACGGAAGTTAAAGAAAATAACCGCATCCTCAGACTCTACGAGACCTACAGGCTTATCTGAACCGTCAACGATAACCGTTGGCATAACGAATTCATCATAAACGGATTTCTCATAGGATTCAACTACCGCTTGAATCGGATCTACATAATGAGGACCTTCGCCGTATACCATGGCGCGATAGGATTTCTCCGTACGCTCCCAGCGCTTGTCGCGGTCCATCGCATAGTAGCGGCCCTGTACCGTAGCAATGCGGCCTACGCCAACCTCTTCGATCTTCGCTTGCAGACGCTCCAAGTAGCCTTTCGCGCTGTCTGGAGATACGTCGCGTCCATCGAGGAATGCATGGATGTACACTTCTGTAAGTCCTTCCTTCTTCGCCAGCTCTAGCAAAGCGAACAAGTGCTCAATATGGCTGTGAACGCCTCCGTCTGACAGCAAGCCGTACAGATGCAGCTTCTTGCTGTTTGTTTTCACATGACGAACAGCGCCAAGAATGGTCTCATTATCGTAAAAATCACCGTCACGAATCGATTTGCTGATCCGAGTCAAATCCTGATATACGATACGGCCTGCGCCGATGTTCAAGTGACCAACCTCAGAGTTGCCCATTTGGCCTTCAGGAAGTCCAACTGCTTCGCCGCATGCTGTTAATGTTGTATGCGGATAAGTGGACCAGTAACGGTCATAGTTCGGTTTCTTCGCTTGTGCAACCGCATTGCCTGTTACATCATCACGCAAACCGAAGCCGTCAAGAATAATAAGTGCTACAGGTTTCGGAGCAGCCATATTACTTGGCCCCCTCGACCAGCGCAATGTAGGATGCAGGCTCTAAGCTTGCGCCTCCAACAAGTGCACCGTCAATATCTGCTTGACCCATGTATTCAGCTACGTTATTCGGCTTCACGCTGCCGCCGTATTGAATGCGAACCGCATCTGCAGTCGCTTGATCATAAAGACCAGCCACAACACCGCGGATGTAACCGATAACGTCTTGTGCATCCTCGGAAGTAGAAGATTTGCCTGTGCCGATAGCCCAGATTGGCTCATAAGCAATAACAACTTCAGCTGCTTGTGCTGCGGATAGACCTTTGAAAGCCGCTTCCGTTTGCACTTTGCAAACTTCCTTCGTTTGTCCTGCTTCACGCTCTTCCAGCTTCTCGCCTACGCAGACGATTGGCAGCAAGCCGTTTTTGAACGAAGCATGAACCTTTTTGTTCACGATCTCATCGGATTCCGCGAAATAAGCACGACGCTCAGAATGGCCGATAATCACGTATTTCACACCAAGATCCTTCAGCATAACGCCGCTGATTTCACCAGTGAATGCGCCATTGTCTTCGAAATGCACGTTTTGCGCACCAATTGCGATAGATGTGCCTTTCGCTGCTTCAACAAGAGCCGGAAGTGTAGTGTAAGGAGCGCAGATAACGCTCTCTACGCCAGCAACCTCTGCCTTGCCTTTGATTTCGGAGAAAAAGGATACTGCTTCGGATACCGTTTTGAACATTTTCCAGTTGCCTGCAATGATCGGTGTTCTTGTGCTCATTTGTATTCCTCCTTCTATTTATTTATCGTTTAGAGCCACAACGCCTGGAAGCACTTTGCCTTCCATGAACTCTAGGGAAGCGCCGCCGCCTGTCGAGATAAAGTCCATTTGATCAGCAAGACCAAATTTCTCAGCTGCTGCTGCCGAATCGCCGCCGCCGATTACCGTGTAGCCGGAAGTTTCCGCGCATGCGCGAGCAACTGCTTGTGTACCGTGGGAGAAAGGCTCAATTTCGAATACGCCCATCGGTCCGTTCCAAACTACTAGCTTGGAATTTTTGATCACATCTGCATAAAGCGCACGTGTTTTTGGACCAATGTCAATGCCTTCCCAATCAGCTGGGATGCTGTCGATATCAACGATTTGCGTATTTGCATTAGCGCTGAAATCATCGGTTACAACAATATCTACTGGAATCAAGAAGTTTTTGCCTAGTTTTTTGGCTTTTTCCATGAACTCAAGAGCCAGGTCAAGCTTGCTGTTGTCAACAAGTGATTTTCCGATCTCATGGCCTTGTGCTTTAAAGAAGGTATAAGACAAGCCGCCACCGATCAGTACGTTATCAGCAATTTCAAGCATTTTGTCGATAACCGCGATTTTGTCTTTTACTTTCGATCCGCCAACGATAGCTGTGAAAGGACGCTCTGGGTTATGAAGAGCTTTGCCGAGTACTTCCAGCTCTCTCTCCATCAACAAGCCAGCCACAGCTGGAAGGATGTGTGCAATGCCTTCTGTTGAAGCATGAGCACGGTGAGCAGCACCAAAAGCGTCATTTACGAACAAGTCAGCTAGATTAGCTAGTGCTTTCGCGAATTCAGGATCGTTCTTCTCTTCGCCTTCATAGAAACGAACGTTTTCAAGCAGCAATACGTCGCCGTTTTGTAACGCCGCAATTTGCGCTTCAACCTCTGCGCCGATTACATCGTTAGCTTTAACCACTTGCTTAGCTAGAAGCTCGGAGAGACGCTCTGCGGAGGCCGTATGACGAAGCTCTTCTACAACTTGACCATTCGGACGTCCAAGGTGGCTCGCAAGAATAACTTTTGCGCCTTTTTCGATTAGGAAGTTAATTGTAGGAAGTGTCTCACGAATCCGTTTGTCGTCTGTAATTTTACCATTTTCAAGAGGCACGTTGAAATCTACACGAACAAATACCCGTTTACCAGCCAATTCTGCAACATCACGTACACTTTTCTTATTCATAAATGAAACCTCCCGAATATTTGTAATGGAAAGGTATAAAAGTAGTCCAGCCCTAGCATCGATGGCTGACGCCGTTCTTCGAAGGCAAAAGCTTGTTTTGCGGTTAAGTAGAATTCGAGGCGTAAGATAGAAAAGCACCGCCTCACTTACATAATCATAAAAAAAGAAGGGCGCTCTTCGAAAGAAGAAACGCCCTCATGGTTCAGGCCCCTAAGGAGCCGCGAACCATGGACCAGGGCTCCTCATACGGAGCCCGGCACGTCCGCCTTCTTTTCTTACAGACCTTTGCTAGCGATGTAAGCAGCAAGATCAACTACGCGGTTCGAGTAGCCCCACTCATTGTCATACCAAGAAATAACTTTAACCATGTTGCCTTCAACAACCATAGTCGAAAGACCATCGATTGTGGAAGAAGCAGGGTCACTGTTGTAGTCGCTTGAAACAAGCGGCAATTCATTGTAGTTCAAGATGCCTTTAAGAGGACCGTTAGCAGCTTCTTTCAACGCTGCGTTAACTTCTTCTACAGTAACATCAACTTTAAGCTCAGCTACAAGGTCAGTTACGGATACGTTAGGCGTAGGAACACGCATTGCCATACCGTTCAATTTACCTTTAAGCTCAGGAAGTACAAGGGAAACAGCTTTCGCTGCGCCAGTTGAAGAAGGAATAATGTTCTCAGCAGCTGCGCGAGCACGACGCAAGTCTTTGTGCGGCACGTCAAGAACGGATTGGTCATTTGTATAAGAGTGGATCGTTGTCATCATGCCTTTAACGATTCCGAATTTATCGTTCAATACTTTCGCGAAAGGAGCAAGACAGTTTGTTGTGCATGAAGCGTTGGAAATAATGGTATGTGCCGCAGCGTCGTATTTATCTTCGTTAACGCCGATTACAATCGTGATATCTTCGTTCGTTGCAGGAGCTGAGATGATAACTTTTTTAGCGCCGCCTTGCAAGTGAAGCTCAGCTTTTTCTTTCGCTGTGAAAATACCTGTAGATTCAACTACGATTTCAACGCCAACAGATCCCCATGGAAGGTCTGCAGGGTTGCGCTCTGCGAATACTTTGATTTCGCGGCCATTAACGATAAGCGCGCCTTCTTTTGCTTCTACAGTAGCATCTAGTTGACCATGAGTCGTGTCGTATTTAAGAAGATGTGCAAGTGTAGCTGTATCAGTCAAGTCATTAACTGCTACGATTTCTACCTCTGGATTACCTAGTGCTGCGCGGAATACGTTACGGCCGATGCGACCAAAACCATTAATACCAACTTTAACCATTGTTGTTTCCTCCTAAGCGTTTTTAAAAGATTATTATATATTTCAAGATGTTTTGCAGTTATCGCCGAAGCGCTGCAAAGGCATCATGATTCCTTAACCAAATCAGGCTTTATTCTCAAACTAAAAATTATTGTCGTTCTAGTTCGATCAGTGCCATCATCTCTAATGCGGCTGCTTCATCCGTTACGAGTACATCATTGTGTCCGAAGCGCATAATGGCCGATATAGCCTCGCCTTTGCTCTTGCCGCCGGCAACTGCTATAACAACTTCAGTCTTTACTATATCTTCAAGCCGTAACCCCACCGTCTGCATTTTGTGCACGACAGCTCCTTTACGGTCGAAATAAAAACCGAATGCTTCCGCTAATGCGCCTTCCGCTTCCATCTCGTCAATGACCTCACGGTCCAACCGTCTGCGTCTAGCCATGACCATAGCGTCTCCGATTCCATGAATAACGATGCGAGCGCTGCGTATGACTTCCACAATTTCCTGAATATTAGGCTCCTGCATAATGGATGCGAATGCTTCCTCTCCCAAATGATCAGGAACATGCAATAGTCGGTATTGTGCGCCTGTACGCTTCGCCATCATAGAAGCAATCGTATTCGCTTGGTAATCCAAGCTCTCGCCAAGTCCGCCTCTTGCTGGCACGAACCAGTTCGTCTTAAGCGCAGAGGTACTAACAAGCTGGTTAGATACTTGTGCGATGGTCGTTCCGCCCGTTACGGCGACAACGTCATTCGGCTGCATAACTTTACTGAGCACCTGACAGCCCGCACGGCCAAGCTCGCGCTTCGTCTGAGAAGATGTCTCCGAGTCGCCTGCAACAATAATGACTTGGTTTAGTCCATAATGGCTGCGGATAGCTTCCTCCAGCTCGGATAAACCAAACATCGTTTTATACAACGGTTCAAGCTCTTCCAATAATAGCTTGCCTAATTCGCTAATGCGCATGCCACCCGAGTGAATCTCGAGCAAGCCCTGCGTTTTTAGAAAATCTGTCTCCGCCCGGAGCATGCGCTCCGTCATCGATAACGTGGACGCTAACGTCCGACGCCCGACCAAATCCGATAGCATGACCTGATGCAGAATCGTATACCGTTTCTTCATGACATCGAGCAGATCCGGCACAAGCTGCTGCTGCAGTTCAACGATCTGACGCATCTCTCATCCTTCACTCCATCGGCCTCTAGCGTTTTTAATCCATCAATGCTGGACTCATTATGTCCCGCGGTAACATTTCAAGTCCCACCTTTAGTTTATCGGAAAACGGCCACAGTAGCAATAGCCGTTTTCCCCTTGCAAACGGTTACCTTCACATTTTCTACATTTTTAATTTGTTAACGCCCCTTGCTTTCGTATAGGGAATAACATATAATCATTTTTGCTACTGTTTTTCATGCGCCCGTGGTCCAATGGATATGACGCAGCCCTCCGAAGGCTGAGATCTAGGTTCGATTCCTTGCGGGCGCGCCAACTACTATAATGATACATACTAACCGTTCCTATACGCAGGAGCGGTTTTCTTTGTTTTAGGGGGGACATAAGCTTCACTTATGAAGCTGTGATTACAATCCCGCACAATGACTCCTTTGGCTGCTCCAACAACCGAATAACTATTTAATGGGATTACCCAAAAGCAATACGATATAAACGCATTATCTCAATCCAGTGCCTTTTTTAATCTCTTTCTTCTAGATAAAATAAGTGCTTAACCGCCAACAAGATTGTCCACTTCCCTTATCAAAAAAAATGTCTGACTATCTTTGACTTTTGAGTTTTCATCCGTTATTATGAGAATACGATTTAAACCATTCATTGTTTTTCAGGAGGGGGCTTACGTTGGATATGAATTTCGTACCTATGGTTATTGAGCAAAGCAATCGCGGTGAGCGTGCTTATGACATCTACTCTCGCCTATTGAAGGATCGTATTATTTTTCTTGGTTCAGGCGTAAATGACGTGGTGGCTAACTCCATCATAGCTCAAATGTTATTCCTGGCAGCGGATGATCCCGAGAAGGACATTTCACTCTATATTAATAGCCCTGGCGGTTCCATCACTGCAGGTATGGCTATCTATGATACGATGCAGTACATTAAGCCGGATGTGTCCACTATATGTGTAGGCATGGCAGCGTCTATGGGTGCATTCTTGCTCACAGCAGGTGCTATAGGCAAGCGATATGCGCTTCCTAACAGCGAAGTGATGATTCATCAGCCGCTAGGCGGAGCAGAAGGCCAAGCAAGCGACATCGCCATTCGCGCGAAGCGCATTCTCAATATGCGTGACAAGCTGAATGTCATCTTGGCAGAACGCAGTGGACAATCGCTTGAACGGATTGAGAAGGATACGGATCGTGATTACTTCATGAGTGCCGCAGAAGCCAAAGAATATGGTCTTGTCGATAAAGTAATCGAGAAGCTCGTCTAATCCATTAAACCCCAAGAAAGCAGCAGGCCGAGGGAAGTTCTCGATCTGCTGCTTTTTTTTGTGTAAATATACACCATTCAAACTTGCTGTTCTCCACATAAAAAAAGGAGTTGACTTACAAACTCATAATGAGCCTGCAAGGCAACTCCTTCCCTTTTGAGCCTTTTATTGATTTTCCAGCTCTTCTTTGCTTACGAGAGCGACTAAAGCGTTTACAGCCTGCTCTGCGTCCGATCCCTCTGCACTTATAGAAACTTCAGTACCCGAACTGATTGCCAAGCTCATAATTCCCATTATCGATTTGGCATTCACTTTCTTGTCATCCTTCTCTACAAATACTTCGGAGGAAAATTTGTTCGCTTCTTGTACGAATAATGCTGCAGGTCTTGCATGAAGTCCCGTCTTAAGACGAACGACAACCGGAAGCCTTGTCATGGAAACCATACCCCCTATTTTACTAAATCATTTAAGCTCGTTTCGCGTTGTAAGTTAAGCGTGTATAAGCTTTATACAATACCATCTTTTTAAGTAAAGTCAGTTTGAACTATTATAACATTATACCAGCCTATACACTAGGTTTAAAGCTCAGACCCCGCGGATTTTTTCCGCGAGCTCATCAATTTTGCGCAATCGATGGTTTACGCCTGACTTACTGACCTTGCCTTTAAGCATTTCGCCGACCTCTGTCAGGTTCATATCGGGATGCAGCATCCTAATTTCTGCTACCTCTCGAAGCTTATCCGGCAAGCTCTCTAAGCCAACCTCTCTTTGCAGCAGCTTGATGTTCTCAATCTGACGAACAGCCGCTCCAATCGTTTTGTTCAAATTGGCAGTTTCGCAATTGACTATTCGGTTAACGGAGTTGCGCATATCGCGCATAATCCGAACATCCTCAAATTTGAATAACGCTTGATGTGCGCCAATAATATTCAAGAGCTCAATAATTTTCTCGCCCTCTTTGATGTAGAAGATAAACCCTTTTTTTCGTTCAATGCATCGTGCGTTCAAATCAAACTTATTGGCCAGGTCCACCAGCGCCTCACAGTGCTCTTGATACATCGAGGATATTTCCAAGTGGTAGGAAGAGCCCTCCGGGTTGTTAACTGAACCACCCGCAAGGAATGCTCCGCGCAGATAAGATCGCTTGCAGCAAGGCTTGCGAATAATTTCCTTGTCTATGCCAAGATTGAACATAAAGCCTTCTGATACAATTTTGAGCTCGCTCAATATTTCCTGTACCCCGGCTGGGATTCGGACAATATACACATTATTTTTTTTCAGTCTCATCTTCTTGCGCACAAGAAGCTCAACATGCACTTCATAATGTTTTTTGAGCAGGGTATAGATTCTTCTAGCTATGGCTGCATTTTCCGTTGAGATGTCCAAAACGACTTTGCGGCTGGATACGCTAACCGAACCATTCATACGTATGAGTGCTGACAGCTCTGCTCTCTCACAGCAGCTATCCGCTTCAATCAATGTTAGCTCTTTTTTCGTTTGCGCCGCAAATGACATCGTTCATCACCTCTTTCGTAACATCCAGTTTTCTACCAGTTTATATATATGATGACTCAAACGCTCTGCATCATGCCGCAGAAAAGTGCGGAATAGCACAAGACGGTCTGCTATAACCTCATAGCCTTTGTTTGTTACCGCATCTAGATCAAGATGCACCGCTTTCGCGCCCAACTCCGCATACTTGCTCTCGATTTGTGGAGGAATTTCGCCATCATTCACGATGACGTAATCGAATAGATGATGACCGATATGTGCATGAATGGCGTCCAAATGATCCCCAACCGAATAGTTATCCGTCTCGCCAGGCTGCGTCATCACGTTACAAACAAATAGCTTAACCGCTTCTGATTCTACAATTGCATTAGCAAGCTTTGGTACCAATAAATTCGGAATAATGCTCGTATATAAGCTGCCCGGACCGATCAGAATAGCATCAGCCTGCTCCAGCGCTTCAACCGCTTCTTGCAAAGGCTCCACATTCTCAGGCTCCAGAAAAACCCTCTTGATCGTTTTTCCCGCCTTCGGAATCATGGATTCTCCAGTTACAATCGTGCCGTCGGTCATCTCAGCCTTTAGGATAATGGCTTTACCTGCAGCTGGCAGTACACGCCCCCGTACCGCAAGCACGCGGCTAAGCTCACGAATGCCCGTTACAAAATCACCGGAAATGTCTGTCATAGCTGCAAGCATTAAATTGCCCAAGCTATGCCCAGCCAAACCAGGCACGCTCTTGAAGCGATATTGCAGTACCTCTGTCAGCAGCGGCTCCGCATCAGCAAGCGCCATTAATACGTTGCGGATATCGCCTGGAGGCGGAATCTGCATTTCATTACGAAGAATGCCTGAGCTTCCTCCATCATCGGCTACCGTTACAATGGCCGTAATGTCGAGAGGCTTCTCCTTCAGGCCTCGCAGCATAACAGAAAGTCCTGTACCTCCGCCGATAACGACGATTTTGGGACGCCTTAATATTTTGTGTCTACTTTGCATTCTCTCACCTTTCAGTGCCTGTCACGTTCGGCATCGCGATGACTGACACGCACACGTTCCGTATCACTGCTGCCGAGAATGCGGCCCAAGTATTCGGCAATGGCAACGGAGCGATGCTTCCCGCCTGTACATCCTATGCCAATGACAACCTGACTTTTCCCTTCCTTGCGATAAAGCGGAATAAGGAATTGCAGCATATCAACCAGCTTCGTTAGAAACTGCTGTGTTTCAGGCCACTTCATAACATAATCATAGACATCAGGATTTTGTCCCGTATTCGGACGAAGATGCTCTACATAATGCGGGTTTGGTAAAAATCGAACATCATAAATGAGGTCGGCATCGATAGGAATACCGTATTTGAAGCCAAATGAAGTAACATTAACGGATAAGCTGTTCTGCTCTATATTCGTAAAATGAGAAATAATGCGTTCCTTCAATTTCACAGGCTTCAACGTGCTTGTATCAATGACCTGCGATGCCCAGCCCTTTAAATCCTCCAGCAGACGACGCTCATTGCGAATACCCTCAAGCGGCATGCCATCAGGTGCAAGCGGATGACGGCGCCGGCTTTCCTTGTAGCGTTGAACCAGCACCTCATCCGTAGCATCCAAGAACAGTATTTCATAGCTTATGGTGTAATTCTCTTTAATATCAGCTAATGATTCCGACAAGGCGGTAAAAAACTCTCTGCCTCGCAAATCAATGACAAGCGCAACTTTCCCGATCTTGCCATTTGATTGATCGATAAGCTCCGCGAACTTCGGAATAAGAACAGGAGGCAAATTATCTACGCAGAAGAAACCGAGATCCTCCAAGCTTTGGACTGCAATGGTTTTCCCTGCGCCAGACATCCCGGTAATAATGACAAGCTTCGCTACTGTCGCTGTTGTTTCCATTATTAAAACCTCCTACAAAGTTTGCGAATGCAAACTTACTTCGTAAGCGTGGACCTAAAGTTTGCGAATGCAAACTTACTTCGTAAGCATGGACCTAAAGTTTGCGAATGCAAACTTACTTCGTTAGCCTCTTAGGATAAGGCCTGCCGCACCAACTACGCCAGCGTTGTTGCCAAGTGTTGCTGCTACGATTTTCACTTCTTCTTTCGCTTGATCCTGCGTATATTTCTCGAAAACCTCACGAATTTGATCAAATAGGAAATCTCCTGCCTTCGAAACGCCGCCGCCGATAATAAAGTATTGCGGATTAAGCACTATAGCGATCATAGCCATAGATTTGCCCAAATAATAAGCTGCACGATTAACAATGCGAGTCGCTACTTCATCTCCAGCTTTCGCTGCATCAAGAACGTCCTTCGCCATAATGTTTTCTACTTGAGACAGGGAGGTACGATCTCCACGTTCAACCGCATCCTTCGCCATGCGAATAATGCCAGTCGCTGACGATACGGTTTCCAGACAACCCATTTTGCCGCATCCGCATTGGATTGCTTCCAAATCCGGCACGATCGCCATATGGCCCAGCTCGCCTGCCATTCCTTTAAAGCCTTCAACTATTTTATGATTAATAATAATGCCGCCGCCTACGCCAGTTCCAAGCGTATAGCATACGCAATGCGCGATTCCTTTGCCCGCTCCGCCCCATGCCTCGCCTAATGCGGCAACATTTGCGTCATTATTGACTTTAACCGTTGTACCCAATTCTTGCTCTAAGTATTGTTTCAAGTTGACGTTCTCAATTTTAAGATTAGGCGCAAATTTAACAATGCCGTTAGGTATGTCCAGAAATCCAGCAATACCAACGCCTACTCCTCCAACTTGATCCCAGTCATATTCAGATTCATCTACGATTTGCTTTGAGTAATTTGCAATATTTTGAAGGATAGTGTCCGTTCCTTTGTTCGTTTCTGTTGGCCCTTCATACGTTTGAAGCAATACTCCATCCGCATTGCAAATGCCTAACTTAATAGCAGTACCGCCAACATCGACTCCAACGTAAATCTTCTCAGACATCACTAGTCCACCTCATCAGTATGTTAATCTTCTCTGTAACACTATAAGCTTTCCTTTACCCTGCGGTCAAGATAATGAAATACAGGCAAATCAAGCCTTCACAGCTATTGAAAAAGCTATACCGTCAAGCATAGCGCTCTGCTGGTATAGCTCTCTCGGTGTCATATAGATACGCCTCGCCAATCCTTAAAGCGATTTGCTCCAATCATGCGTTATGCTTCCTTCAAGAAATCTCTCGCAATCAAGCGCAGCCATACATCCACTGCCTGCTGCTGTAATCGCTTGGCGATATTTGCTGTCTTGAACGTCGCCGCAAGCGAAGACACCTGGTACATTTGTTTCGGATGTGCCTGGCTTTACGACGATATAGCCATGATCATCTGTATCGATTTGACCGTCTAGAAATTTGGTGTTCGGCGTGTGGCCGATCGCGATGAAAATACCATCAGTTGGAATAACATCTTCTTCGCCTGTTGTATTGTCACGTACCTTAAGTCCGGTAACACCCATGCCCGTTGCTACAACCTCAACCGGCGTACGGTTTAGGCTCCAGCTGATTTTCTCATTTTCACGCGCACGGTCCTGCATGATTTTGGAAGCGCGAAGCTCATCACGACGGTTAACCAGTTCAACATTGCTTGCGAAGCGAGTAAGGAAGCTTGCTTCCTCCATCGCAGAGTCGCCGCCGCCAACAACGATAATTTTTTTGCCGCGGAAGAAGAATCCATCACAGGTTGCGCATGTGCTCACGCCGCGCCCTACGTTTTCTTTCTCTCCCGGAATGCCTAAATATCTAGCTGACGCACCGGTAGAGATAATAATGCTCTCTCCAACCAATTCCCCATGTCCTTCTACTTGAAGCTTGAATGGACGCTGCGACATATCTACGCTGTTAACCCAGCCTGTAATGAATGTAGCACCGAACCGCTCTGCTTGCTTACGCATATTTTCCATAAGCTCAGGACCCATAATTCCCTCTGGGAAGCCTGGGAAATTCTCAACCTCAGTTGTTGTTGTCAATTGGCCTCCAGGTTCAGGGCCTTCAATAATTAGCGGGCTCATGTTAGCGCGAGCCAAATAAATAGCTGCTGTAAGACCAGCAGGGCCGGTACCGATAATAATGGATTTATACATCAATTTCACCCCATAAGTTGTTATTATTCGTCCTGCAGCTCCTGCGTTGAAAAAACAGAGCTAATCGACTTCATCTTTTCCTTTATGCCGCAGGTCTCGTCTATTTTCTTCACGTTCTTGCTAACTGTTGCAATAGATGTGCCGTATCGAATCGAAACCTCGTGATACGAGATCGCTCTACGATGCATTTTGGCAGTCAAATATTCTAACGCGGCTGCCCAGCCTTCAGGCTTGGTCAGTTTCGGAACATCCGGGTATACTCGCGACAAGAATTCTACCCAAAGCGTCATCAGATCATGCTGCTGTACCAAATCATACTGCTTGCTCATTTGAGCAAGAGCCGTTTCTACGACAGCCTGCCATTTATCTTCCCACACCGGCAGTCTGGATGGAACGCGATTGGGCTCGATGACCGTTTCTTTGCCCTCTAACACCGCCTGCAAAGGCTCTTGAACGCCTATTGTCCGCAGAACAAAGATGGCAATCCGCTTTAAATAGTCGTCTTCATCCCGCTCAAGAAGAAATGTCCGCAGAACATCCTTTACCTCATTGTCAGCAATCATGCCGAGAGCCTGAATAACTTGCAGCTTCGTATTCTGATCACCGTGGCGAAGCGCCCAGAAGAATGAGGACCTAACAAGCGGATCCCGCTTCAAATGGTCTGGAATTCCGTCCGAGGATTTCTCCCAAAGCTTGAATTGCTCTTCGAAAGGGAGATGGTAATGATAGCTGATTGACGCCGTCTGTTCTCCGCTTCGTACAAGCTCAAGCTGCTCCATGTAATAACGAGGTATTCCTGAGAGCGGATCGAGCTTTATCGTTTGCTTCCATAACCGCTCTGCTTCCTGCAGGCGGCCGATATTGCATGCTGCCACAGCAGCGTAATGGTATAAGCAAGGATCTTGATGAAGCTCTGAATCCTTTAATAGACGGGTAAAGTGCGTATAAGCAGCCCCATGCTCTCCTAAGATGCCCATTGTAGTCGCCAGTTTAAACACATGCTCCTGATGGAAGGGTACTGTCTTAATGAGCAGCTCAACCAGCGGCTTCAGACTTTCTGAATCATTCGCATGCTGATAGAAGATCGCAAGATTGCAAAGCGCATGCAAATTGCCAGATTCCAGCTCCAACACCTGCTGTATCGTCTCCATCGCCTTTTCGAACATGCCCATATAGTAGTAGGCTAAGGCCAAATTATTGCGTGCAGCCAAGAAGTCCGGCTGGCCTTCAATAATTTGCTCCAAAATACGTACAGCCTCCGTAAATTTTCCTTCCTCCAGCAGCATACGGGCCTGATCATGCTCGACCATGCCTTCACGCGACTTTATATTCGTCAGCCGCGTAGGCCGTTCCAGTTCATAATGCAGCAGATCCATCATTTCTTCCGCTTCATCCAGAAACTGACCTTCCGCATCTTGTTCCAAATATTGAATAAGCGAGCCCTCGGCTGCTTCATATTGCTCCATGTTCGCGAAGTTATTCGCCATATAGAAATGACATTCCGTCATCATAGGATCAAGCTCTGTTACAATCCAGCCCAAAATCCGATTCGATTCCTCATAATTGCCCATTTCTGAAAGAATGCCGGCCATATTGCAATGGTTTACCGGATTTTCCGGCTCGTATTCGACTGCACGGCGAAAATATTTAAGTGCCTTGTCATAATGGAACCGATCCAAAGATTGAACCGCACGTTCGAAAAAAAACGTAGCGTCCCATTGAACCGGTATGACTTTCGTCTGTTGCTCTACGGCGACCCGTTTCTTTCCTTTCACCCGCAAGGCACCTCCCGTTACTTCCGATTTCCTACGATTATACCATAGCACCGCCCATCCTAACACGAAAGAATATGTGGGAAAATCGCGGACGGTACATTCACCGCCCGCGATTTTCGCAGAATATCTATTCTTTTCGTACGTTAAGCATCAGCTTCCTATGCTTAAACGCCATTGCTTTTGAACAAGGTGCTGATGGAGCCGCCTTCCAAAATGATGCGGGTCGCTTCCGCAAGAAGAGGCGCGACAGATAACACTTTAAATCGTTCCGGAGTCCAGTCAGGCAAGCTGATGGAATCGGTAACGATAACCTCTTTTATATTCGGGTGATCCAAACGCTCAATAGCCGATCCGGAGAATAAAGGGTGTGTCGCGCAAACATATACATCCTCTGCACCGCGTTCCTTCAAGCCTTCCACAACGTTAACAATCGTCGTTCCCGTATCAATCAAGTCCTCGATGATAATCGGAGTTTGGCCTTCAACATCACCGATGACGTGAGTAATGACCGATTCATTATGCGCAGGGCGCTTCTTGATCATAATGGCAAATGAAGTATCCAAGTAGTTCGCCAGCTTCTCCGCAGTCGAAGCACGGCCAGCATCCGGTGAAACAACAACCGGATTTTTGATGTTTTTCGTCTTGAGGTAATCACTGATTAGATCAAGCGCAGTCATATGATCGACCGGAATGTTGAAGAAGCCTTGAATAGCCGGAGCATGCAGATCAATCGTAATAACGCGATTCGCTCCCACAGTTGTGAGCACATCCGCCAGCATTTTTGCTGAGATCGGCTCCCTCGGTGCTGCTTTACGCTCCTGACGAGCATAACCGTAATAAGGCATGATAATATTCACCGTTCTAGCGGAAGCACGCTTCGCCGCATCAATCATTACAAGCAATTCGACAAAATGCTCGTTGATTGGATGTGAGAAAGATTGTACAAGAAACACGTCGCAATTCCGAATCGTTTCCTCGTAATGCACGTAAATCTCGCCGCTTTTGAAACGGGACATCTTGATCGCACCTAGCGTCAGACCAAGCTCTGCACTAATTTTCTGAGCCAATACCGGATTAGACGAACCCGAAAAAATACGCACCTTGTCGCTTAACATGATACCCTCCTGAGCGTTAAAACCAATTAATTTTACTAAATTTGTATTCGTCCTTGTCTGATCATTCGACAAAGCTTGTTATTCAATTATATTATACATCGATTTCACAATAATTCAAAAATCAATTAGCAATAAATTTCGACAATTAAATGTCGCAAGCTGAGTATATCCTACTTCTTTCAGCATTGCACGCGCTTGATCCAAATATTGGCCGAGCCTTTCAGGCTGATGGGCGTCCGAGCCAATTGTAATCGGAATGCCAAGTTTGCAAGCATATTCCAGCATGCGGCGGCTTGGGAACATCTCTGCACAAGGTGTGCGCAGACCAGAAGCATTAAGCTCAATGCCAAGCCCCTGTTTCTTAATCGCCTCCAGAGCCGCATTCTCCAAATGAGTGACGTCACCCTCTGGCTTGTAACCAAAGCGTTTAATAACATCGACATGACCGATATAATCATAAAATCCCGTAGCGGCGGCTTTGCCGATCGCATCGTAGTACTGCTCGTAGACAGCCATCCGGTCACGGCCTTCCCAGCCATCCGTTTGCCGGAAATCGGTAATGTCCCATTCCCCGAGAAAATGAACGGAGCCGATCACATAGTCCCATGGATAGGCCCTGATGATCGACTCAATCTCCTTCTCGCAGCCTTCAATATAGTCGCCTTCCATGCCAACGCGAACATCGATTTGCCCTTTGTACTTTTCCTTGAGTGCAAAGCATTCTTCCACATAACGCGGAAGCTCTTCCATCGGCATTGCCATTTCCGGATAATAAGCTGCCGGATCAACATGAAGAAGAGGCATATGATCAGAAAGGCCGATCTGCGCGAGGCCGATCTCGATGCCCTTCTGTACATATTCCTCTAATGCGCCAACGGCGTGACCGCAGCGGGCATGGTGAGTATGATAATCGATAAGCATTAGTATACCGGCCTTTCCACCGAGATAGCCGAGTGGCTATCTCATTTTATTTGTTGTCGGCTTGCCGTGGCGGCTGTTAATTTCACGAATGACATCATCCAGCGGCAGCTCCCGCTCACGAAGCAATACCATGATATGGAATATAAGATCGCTGACTTCGCTGCGCAGCTCGTCATTATCTTTATTTTTCGCCGCAATAATAACCTCGGACGCTTCCTCGCCAACCTTTTTTAGTATTTTATCTACGCCTTTTTCGAATAGATAAGAGGTGTAAGAGCCTTCTGGCCGCTCTGCGTAACGCTCAGCTATTATACTTTCAAGCTGTCCCAGCGTAGCGAAACGATCAGCTGCCGTTTGTTCAGCCTTTGCTGCAGGTGCAGTCTCGCTGTTCACTTCAATTGCATTGAAGAAGCAGTTATAGCGTCCTGTGTGACAAGCTGGACCCTTCTGCAGCACCTTAACGAGAAGAGTATCTCCATCGCAATCATAAGCCATCGATACGATCTGCTGGGTATGGCCGCTTGTTGCCCCTTTGTTCCAAAGCTCGTTGCGCGAACGGCTCCAATACCAGGTTACACCGGATTCGACGGATAGCTGCAAAGATTCTTTATTCATATAAGCCATCATAAGCACTTCTTTGCTCTGCGCATCTTGTACGATGGCAGGCACTAGCCCTGCTTGATCCCATCTAATGCTGGATAGGAGCTCGCTATAGTTATTTTCTGTCATCGAACTTCTACTCCCTTCCTTCTTAAATCATCCTTAACTTCACGGATCGTCATTTCTTTATAGTGGAAAATGGTAGCCGCAAGAGCTGCATCCGCATGTGCCTGCTGGAATACGTCGCTGAAATGCTCAACACGTCCCGCTCCGCCGGAAGCAATGACCGGAATGCCTAACGAGTCCGACACAGCCTGTGTCAGCTTAAGGTCAAAGCCATCCTTTGTTCCGTCCGCATCCATGCTCGTCAGCAATATTTCGCCTGCACCAAGCCGCTCTACTTCACGAGCCCACTCCAGAGCCTTAATTCCCGTCGTCTGGCGGCCCCCATGGGTATAAACCTCCCATTCGCCCCACTCTGCATTGAACTTCGCATCTATCGCGACAACGATACATTGTGAGCCGAATTTGCGCGAGCCCTCTTGCACGAGAGAAGGATTCTTGACCGCAGCCGTATTTATGCCAATTTTATCCGCTCCTGCCCGCAGCAGCCGCTTCATATCATCAACATGGGATATGCCCCCGCCGACTGTAAATGGAATCGTAATTTCGCCAGCCGTCTGCTTGACGACCTCAATCATCGTAGCGCGTCCCTCAACCGAAGCGGAAATGTCCAAAAACACGAGCTCATCCGCACCCTCTTTGTCATAGGTAGCCGCCAGCTCTACTGGATCGCCCGCATCACGCAGATTCACGAAATTAACACCTTTTACAACACGTCCATCCTTCACATCCAGACACGGAATGATTCGTTTTGCCAGCATGTCGCTCTCTCCTTTTGGCTCGTATAGCCGAGCATATTCATAGTAAACCTGAAGTCTATTACGATTTACTGGGGCTGCTTGCTCTTTGCCAGCTCCAGGAATTTTCCCAGCAGCTGCATGCCAAGCTCGCCGCTTTTCTCCGGGTGGAATTGCATGCCGTATACATTGCTGCGGCCCACAATTGCCGTCACCTGCTGGTTGTAGTCCGTAGTAGCTAGCAGATCGGAGGATTGCTCCGGCTTCGCATGAAAAGAATGCACGAAATAGACATGCCCTTCTGTTAGTCCGTTGAACAAAGGCGATTGTTCTTGAAGAAAGGATAGCTTATTCCAGCCCATGTGAGGCACTTTAAAGTCACCTTTAAAGCGGATAACCTTGCCCGGCAGCAGGTTTAGCCCATCATTTGCGCCATGCTCCTCGCTTTCGCTGAAGAGCAGCTGCATCCCTAAGCAGATTCCTAATAGGGGCTTTCCTGATGCCGCATAAAATTTCACCACATCATCCAGCTTCGTTTGGCGCAAATTATCCATCGCATCGCCAAATGCGCCAACGCCGGGCAGGATCGCACCGTCTGCTTCCAATATCGTTTGTGGATCAGAGGTCAGGACAGCCTCATAACCAAGACGCTCAACCGCCTTGCTTACACTGTGCAGGTTGCCCATACCGTAATCGATAATCGCGATCATCCTACAATACTCCCTTCGTCGAAGGAACTCCTTGCACGCGAGGATCGATGCTCGTTGCTTCATCCAGCGCACGTCCGAGCGCTTTGAATACCGCTTCAATCATGTGATGCGTATTCTGACCGTAATGTACGATAACATGCAGTGTTATGCGTGCCTCTAGCGCAAGCTTCCACAGAAACTCATGAACAAGCTCTGTAGAGAAGCTGCCAACCTGCGATGATGGGTAATCCGCACGGTATTCGAAGTGCGGGCGATTGCTGACATCAACAATAACCTGCGCAAGCGCCTCGTCCATCGGCACAAATACGCTGGCATAACGCTTAATGCCGCGCTTGTCGCCCAGCGCCTCACGCAGCGTCTGTCCGATGCAAATGCCAATGTCCTCAACCGTGTGGTGGTCGTCGATATCAATATCGCCGCGCGCCTCTAGCTCAAGATTAAATTGGCCATGCTTGATGAACAAATCCAGCATATGATTAAGAAAAGGCACATCCGTTTCAAGCTTTGTCTCTCCTGTACCGTCTACCGCAAATGTAAGCTTAATATCCGTTTCGTTTGTCTTGCGCGCCACTGACGCCTCGCGTACTCTCGTTTCTGCCACTTTATATTCCCTCTTTCTAGTAGGTTAGCTGTACCGCTTCTCGATCCATTCCACCATGTGTAAATCCAATACCGTACCCTTTAGCCGCGTTCCTTCTCCAGGCGAATCTCAATCGCCCGAGCATGCCCTTCAAGCCCCTCATGCCGTGCAAGCGTCATGATTTTCTCTCCGTTCGCAAGCATTGCTTCCTTGCTGTAATAGATCAAGCTTGATTTCTTCAAGAAATCATCGACATTGACTGGAGAAGAGAAACGCGCCGTTCCGTTTGTCGGAATGATGTGATTCGGCCCTGCGAAATAGTCTCCCACAGGCTCTGAGCTGTAAGGCCCCAGGAATATCGCGCCCGCGTTCTGAATATGGCCAAGCAGGCGCATCGGATCAACCGTCAATACTTCCAGATGCTCAGGCGCCAGCTGGTTTACAACATCGATACCCGCTTCAAGTGAATCAACGAGCAACACAGCTCCATAGCTATCGATGGATTTGCGTGCAATTTCTTGACGCGGCAGCGTGGACAGCTGACGCTCCACCTCAGCTGCAACAGCTTCCGCAAGCTGCTGCGACGGCGTAATAAGAATGGCGGAAGCCATCTCATCATGCTCTGCTTGCGACAGCAGATCCGCAGCTACATAGGCAGGATCTGCTGAATCGTCCGCAAGCACGACGATTTCACTTGGTCCGGCGATACTGTCGATATCGACGGCACCGAACACGGCGCGCTTCGCCAGCGCCACATAAATATTGCCCGGTCCGCAAATTTTGTCGACCGGATCAATCGACGCTGTGCCGTACGCTAGCGCGGCAATCGCTTGTGCGCCTCCGACCCGGTACATCTCCTTCACGCCAGCCTCTGCGGCGGCTACAAGAATATACGGGTCGATACCCGCGGTTCCGCCGGTTGCAGGCGGCGTCACCATTACAATCTCCGGCACGCCTGCGACCTGTGCCGGAATAACATTCATCAGCACGGACGACGGATAAGCCGCCTTGCCTCCGGGCACATATACGCCGACCCGCTTCAGCGGCCGCATAATTTGCCCGAGCAGCGTTCCGTCCTGCTGCAGGTCCATCCACGAGGTGCGCATCTGCTTCTCGTGGAATACCCGAATATTCACGGCCGCCTCGCGAATCGCCGTGAGAAAATCAGCGTCGACAAATTGATACGCCGCCTCAATCTCCTGCTGCGTCACGCGCAGCGACGCTGCATCCAGCTTAACCCGGTCATGCTGCTCCGTATACCGCAGCAATGCCGCATCGCCCTCGGCCTTTACGTCTGCGACGATCTTCATGGCCGCCTCATTCTGCTCCGGTGTCCCATATTCCACTTCGCGCTTTAAACCAAACTGCTCCGCACGCATAATACGCATAGCATTCACTCCTCCCACTTTTCCTTACGCTCGACCCGCCAGCGTCTCCTGCAGACGATCGCATAAGCTTTGAATCGCTTCATTCTTCATCCGGTAGCTAACCCGGTTCGCAATCAAACGGCTCGTAATGCCGAAGATGGATTCCATCTCAACAAGACCATTCTCGCGCAGCGTTTCGCCCGTTTCTACCATATCGACGATCCGGTCAGCAAGCCCGATCATAGGCGCAAGCTCAATCGAGCCATTCAGCTTAATGACTTCAACCTGCTGCCCCAGCTCGCGGAAATACGCGGATGCCACATTCGGATACTTGGTTGCTACGCGCGGATTAATCGTCGGCTTCCAGTCCGGCATGCTGATAACCGACATCCGGCATTTGGCGATACCGAGATCAAGCAGCTCGTATACATCCTTATCTTCCTCCATTAGAACGTCCTTGCCCACGATCCCAATATCCGCAACGCCGTATTCCACGTATGTCGGGACATCTACCGGCTTCGCCATAATAAATTCCATACCTACATCTGGCAGTTCAATAATCAGCTTGCGCGTATCATCGAAATCGCTTGGAATCGGAAGTCCCGCCTCGCGGAACAGCTTCGATGCCTGCTTATAGATACGGCCTTTCGGCATCGCCACTTTCAATATATCTTTGCTCGCTCCGCTCATGTGGCGCTGCCTCCTTTAATCCCATCTCCGGTATACGATACAAGTGCTGTATAAGAAACACCTTTATGTGTAAATGGCTTCTGATTCGTACAATTCTGCACAGATGCCAATAGATCACTTAGCTCCATTACACGCTCGGTTACTACATTCAAGCCTTCTGTACGCAGCTCCTGCGCTCTCTCCAGAGCTTCTGCGCGTCCTGCCGTGTCATAGATAACAAGGGTCCGCTGAACGGCGCCATCCTCTTCATCGCCAAGCAGCTCAAGCACACGCGTTGTTTTCAGTGCAAAGCCGGTTGCCGGTGCCGGTCTTCCGAACTGCGCCAGCAGATTATCATAACGTCCGCCGCTCACAACAGGGAAGCCGAGATCCGCAGCATAGCCCTCGAACGTCATACCCGTGTAATACGAGAAATCACCGATCATCGTTAAATCAATTAGCACATGCTCACATACGCCGTAAGCCTTCAGCACATCCCATATTTCACATAAATGATGAATGGACTCCTGTGCCGTAGCGTCACTGCTTAATTGCAGCGCCTGATCGCATATCTCTTGCCCGCCGCGCAAGCGCAGAATGCCCTCCAGCTCGCGCTGTACAGGCTCTTCGAGCGACAGCTCGCGGAGCTGCTGGCGGTAACCTACAAAGTCACGCCCCAGCAAGCAGCCCTTTAACTGCTCTTGTGCTTCAAGGCGCCCAGGCAAAGCTTCTTCCAGCAATCCGTTCAGGAAACCGACATGCCCAATCGCAATCTTGAATCGTTCTACGCCAGCAGCCTTCAATGAAGCAATCGCAAGCGCAACAACCTCCGCATCAGCCTCCGCTGAAGAGTCCCCGACAAGCTCTACGCCCGTTTGGAAAAACTCTGCTTCACGGCCAGCTTCTTCCTCAATGGCGCGAAACACATTAGAGTGATAGGAGAGGCGCTGCGGGAAATCGGCCTGCTTGAGCAGCGACGCCACTACGCGGGCAATCGGAGCTGTCATATCCGAACGAAGCACCAGTGTCGTTCCGCGATTGTTGAGCAGCTTAAACAGCTTCTGATCTGAAGTCGAGCTCGCTACCCCTACCGTATCGTAATACTCCATCGTTGGTGTAATAATTTGCTCGTAGCCCCAGCCCTGCATGCATGCCAGCACCTGACGCTCAATGTGACGCAGCTTTGCTACTGCGCCCGGCAAATAATCTTTTACGCCTATCGGCTTCTCAAATACTTTTGGTTTTGTCATTTGCTCTCACCTTCAATTACTTTAGTATATTAAAGCACTACCATGTTACCATGCTAACAAATTAAAGAGTTTAGACGTAATATTAGCATGAAAAACGTGGCTCCGTCAAGCCATTACGACCCTTTTTTCCTGCTTTAAACAAGAAAACCTCACCCCCGAGTGAATGGAACTCGTTCGGGTGAGGCTTTTGTTATTTATGCAATAAATGGCTGGCAGACACATCCTTTAAAGGCGTATCCGCCTTGCCGCTTCGGGTTATTTCCCGCATAGGGTTGCCTCCAACGAATGCATGAGCCGGAACATCCTTATGGACAACCGAGCCAGCGGCTACTACCGCATTATCGCCTATCGTAACACCCGGGAGAATCGTCGTGTTCGCTCCAATCATTACATTAGAGCCGATGATCACATGGCCTAGCCGATATTCCTTGATCAAATATTCATGCGTGAGAATGGTTGTGTTATATCCAATAATCGTATTATCGCCAACTGTGATGCGTTCAGGAAAGAAGACGTCCACCATTACCATCAAGGCAAATGCGGTATGCTCTCCAACCTTCATGCCAAGCACGCGTCGGTAAATCCAATTTTTGAGCGGAAGGATGGGACAATAGCGAGCCAGCTGTATAAAAATAAAATTACGAACCGATTTCACACGGCTCACGGTTGAATATACTTGCCACAGCGCGTTCGGTCCTTCCACCGGATATCGTTCAACTTTGCGCAAGCGTCTCCCGCTCCAATCCTACAAATGAATAGAGGTCACGCATGTCATGAATAACATGATGCGCTCCCACCTCGAGCAGCTTCTGCTCACCTTTAAGCGACCAAGCAACGCCAACAGCTGTCGTGCCTGCAGCAAGCGCCGATTGAATATCCACTACGCTGTCGCCGACCATCATCGTTGTAGCCGGATCGGCTCCCAACAACGCAATGGCTTTGCTTACAGGCTCTGGATGCGGCTTGGCGTTAACGACATCGTCTATCGTAACAATGGCATCAATGTAATCCGATAGGCCGACATATTTCAAGCCTCGCTCTGTCGTCAAACGCATCTTCGTCGTTACGACACCAATTTGAATCCCATGCTGATGCAGTTTCTCAATAACTTCATTCACATAATCAAACGATTTCACATACTCGTCATGCAACCGCAGGTTCACTTCGCGATAAGCGGCTACAAGCTCCGTAACATCCTCAAGTCCAGAGAAACGCTGCATTTGATCCGTTAGCGGCTCTCCCATACTCGGGATAATATGATCTCGGTCGAAGCCTTCAGGCACAATGCCCTCCAACGATTCAATGAACGAACGAATGATGAGCTCATTGGTGTCTATAATCGTGCCGTCCAAATCGAACAGCATCGTTTTGATTTTGCCCGTCATTATTAAAAACCTCCTAAATTAACTCATTGCCTTATATTTCTCCAGACTGCTAATTGGCAGGAACACTATCAACTCCGCCATTTCTCTCCGGCTTGGTTGTAACAATCGGATCCAAATAACGTACGGATGCATATCCTTTCACACGTCTAACTACAATGAAGATGATAGAACCGACGATTAGCAGCAATGCCAGCGCCTGCGAAATTCGAATATTTCCATATGCCGGATCTAAGTAGCCTTGGTCGAATACTGTGCCCATTGGCGACCACAAGCCGTTGATAAACGAAGCCAGCCAGCTCGGGCCTCTGAAGGCCAAGCTGTCGATACGCAACGCTTCAATAAAGAAGCGGCCAATTGAATACCAAATAAAGTAACTAGCCATTAGCTCGCCTGCACGTAAAAATTTCTGGCGGCGAAGCACGAACAAGATGAGGATACCGACTAAGCTCCATAGAGATTCGTAGAGGAATGCGGGATGACGATAAGCTCCCTCTTGAATGGCTTGATCGACAATAAACATATGATCAACAATGAATCTTGGAATATGAAGCGTATTCCGCAGAAAATCTTCGCTAACCGGCCCGCCGTAAGCCTCTTGGTTCATAAAGTTGCCCCAGCGGCCAATCATCTGGCCAGCAAGCAGCGAAGGGACGCATATATCAACAATGCGCAAGAAATTGTAGCCTTTATAACGGGCATAGAAGAAGCCGCAAATAAATGCCCCAATAAGCGCACCGTAAATCGCAATACCGCCATTCCATATTTTGAATACATCAAGAAGGTGGCCTTTATAATCTTCCCACATGAACGCCACATAATAGATACGTGCCGCAATAATGGCAGAAGGAACACCAAACAGCAATAAGTCCATGAAGAAATCCGGCTTGATGCCAAAACGCTTCCCTTCCTGTATAGCAAGCAGCAGCCCAATTAAAGCCCCTGTCCCTAGAATAATACCGTACCAGTGTACCGATAAGGACCCAATCGTAAAGGCTATTGGATTAAGTAACAATGTCTTCATTATTAGATATCTCCTCTACACTCAATCGTATTCGTCCATATCATCGTTTATCGTCTCGGTGAGCTTGTTCGTAAATTGAAGTGCCGCGTTGTAACCCATCCGCTTCAAGCGGAAGTTCATCGCCGCTACCTCGATAATAACGGCCAAGTTACGGCCTGGGCGAACCGGTACGGTCACGAGCGGGATATCCGTATCGATGATTCGCGTAGTCTCTTCATCAAGGCCAAGGCGATCATACTGCTTATCCTGCTGCCAGTTCTCCAGCTTAATGACAAGACCGATTCGTTTCTGTGTACGCACCGCTCCTGCTCCGAACAAGGTCATCACATTAATGATACCCAGCCCGCGAATCTCAAGCAAATGGCGTATAAGCTCCGGCGCACTGCCGTGCAGCTGCCCATCGGACGTCTGCCTAATCTCAACAGCATCGTCGGCTACAAGCCGATGTCCACGCTTGACGAGCTCTAGAGCCGTTTCGCTCTTGCCGATGCCGCTTCCTCCGGTAATAAGCATGCCCACGCCGTAAACGTCAACAAGCACGCCGTGAATCGTAGCCGTTGGCGCCAGCTTTTTCTCTAGGAAATCGGTAATTCGGCTCGATAGAATCGTCGTTGCCACATTGCTTCGCAGTACGGGAACCTGCTTCTCATTGGACTGGTCAATGAGCTCCTGCGGCGCTTCCAAGCCTCTTGTCAGAATAACGCATGGCGTATCATCGTTGAAAAGACGCACCATCCGATCTTTCCGATCATCGCTATCCAGCATGTTAAGGAATGATATTTCCGTTCGGCCTAACAGCTGTACCCGTTCACTTGGATGGTAGTGGAAATAACCGGCCATCTCAAGACCCGGCCGATACAAATCATCTACAGTAATGACACGCTTCAAGCCGTCCTCTCCAGCAAGTATTTCAAGCTGGAATTGTCGAACGAGCTCAGACACTTTCACTTTTTTCGGCATTGTAGGGCCTCCCTCATATGGCAGCTGATTTATACGAATATGTATGTGTTTATTTCCATTGTCTTCATCGTAAAGGAAAAAGGCGCTGAACGCAACGTTTCCTCCGCTGCTCAGCGCCTTCTATTCACTTGATCGGTACACGAACGGGCTCCATCACATAGCCCGGATATTGTTCAATATCGAACGTAAGCGGCTGCTTGTAGTCTGCCTTCGGAATTCGATAGTAGTAGGTAATCTTACTATCTCCCGTTCCCCACTCCGCGGAAGTCCCACTATTACCCAGTATGGGATGGGAATTACCACTTGCATCTTTAAACGTGCCATCGTGTTTAAACAACGTATAAACTAAATATTTGTTTGTTTCATCCAGTTCTTCTAGATCAAACTTCAATTCATATCCTTCAGCTGTTTGTTCTTTACTTATAAGCTTCAGCTTATTTTGTGGAGAGGAAATTGTCTCCATCTTATCCGTATCAACCGTAATGCTCAAATTTCTATCAGATAGGTGCAAACCATCTGCAACGAGAGTCAGCTTCTTCGGCCGCTCGAAATAGCTGCTCTTGAAATGACGGGTTAATGACGGGTTGAGATCTCCGAAGCCCGTATTCGTTTCATAGCGCCTTCCCTTCTCGTCTACAAGGGCCATATTAATAAAATGATTGGCATGCTTATCATTATTCGGATCAGCCTCGAACGTTAATGATACTTGAAGCGGCGTAATGATTGCATTTTTTACCGTGAAGCGCTGTCCTCCCACCTCAAAATGCTGATCAATGGAAATATCCTCACGCATCCCTGCGAAACGCTCATGGTCAATTGGAAATTCGACCTTCAGCCACTCTTCCCCAAGCAGCAAGCTGAATTGTATACGCTCAGGCATTGGAATGCCGTCACCCATTAATATATCTAAGTAGTCATGTATGGGAACACTCGAATCTGCGTCATCTTGACTTGGATAATGTGATGACATAATAGAGGCTTCTACGTCAGCGCCATCCCCTGTCTTCAATTCATATTTGAGAAAACCGGTATTGCCATTGATCCCCGACCCTTCAGCTGTATACAAAATAACTAATCGCTGATCATCCGCCAAAATACCATCAACCGTAAACTTGAAGCCGTTTTTCTCAGCCGAGAGATTAATCGGTTGTATGAATTCATTCTCTACAGCTGACAGCAGTGACTTATCACTTTGAATAAATTCCACAAACCCGCTGAACCCTGGAATATCTTTTACCATATTCGCAAAAGCAGGGGATACTCGCACAAATGCGGTGATCACTAACATGATGCAGACGGCTGAAATACTCATACTGAGGCTTAGACGCTTCCTTCTGCCCCGCGAAGCCCGTCTCTTCCCTTGCTCTAGTCCTTTCTGGATAGCTTCATTCAGCAGCTCCACTGGCAATTGTTCGATTTCCTGTACGATTTGATTTTTGTCATTTTGCAGCCTTTGGTTGTCCCGCTTCAAGTCGTTCTCGATTTCCGCGCTCATCCTGCATCCCCTCCTCCAATACCGTCATATCGGTTCTTAATAGCTTTAACCCTTTGTTTAACCATGTCCGAATCGTACCATCCGGCTTCTCCAGAAGCTCCGCTATTTCCGTAATCGTCATATCCCGATAATACTTTAGCGTTATAACCATACGAAGGTTATCCGGAAGTGCCTGCACCTGTGCTGTTATATCTAATCGATCTGCTGCATCGTAGGCTGCAGCCACTTTCTCATGCTTTTGCACCAAAGCTTCAACGGACTGCTCCCTCGCCCGCTTCTTGCGAGCATCCATACATACGCGAATCAAGATGCGGATCATCCATGTCGTAAAGTATTTCGGTTCGCGCAGCGTGTGTCGTTTCGCCCATACTCTGCATACCGTTTCTTGAATGGCTTCCAATGCATCTGTCTCATTGCGCATATAGGAATAGGCAATTCCATACATCTGCTGCTTATCTATATCTATTCGCTGCAGCAGTGCTGTCTCATCGCCTCTTATGGCCGCAGCTGCGCACTCCTCTTTATCCATAGCTACTTTTCCCCCGTTCAGCTAACCTGACCCCTGTTCATTATTCTTATTTCCTATTAGACGCGCCAGCCCCTTTTTCGGTTTTGATTCATGCAAAAAAAAAGAGAACTGCCGGGATAATCCCAGCAGTCCTCTTCCTAAAGCTATATCTTATGATTCGTACATGTTAAGTTCTGTTTCTTTGTCGAACAAATGAGCTTTGTTCATGTCAATTGCAAGCTTAACTGTTGTGCCGTCACGTACGCCTGAACGTCCGTCTACACGAGCAATAACAGTGTCAGTGCCGATACCATTCAGGTATAGGTACATTTCGTGACCAAGGTTTTCTGCAACCTCTACGTTTGCGTTCACGATTGTTTGCGGGGAAGCTTCCAAGAATACTGGCTCTTCGTGAAGATCCTCTGGACGAATTCCTAGAATTACTTCTTTGCCGCTGTAGCCTTTCGAACGAAGCGAAGCCGCTTTGCCTTCAGGTACAACAACGTCAACACCGCTTGCTTTGAAGCGAAGCGTTCCGCCTTGCTCAGTCAACGTACCGGAGATGAAGTTCATCGAAGGCGCGCCGATAAAGCCAGCTACGAAAATGTTAACAGGGTGGTTGTAAAGCTCTTCTGGGGATGCTGTTTGTTGAATGAAACCATCTTTCATAACAACAATGCGGTCACCCATCGTCATAGCTTCGATTTGGTCATGCGTTACATAAATAGTAGTTGTTTCAAGACGTTTAGTAAGCTTGCTGATTTCAGCACGCATTTGTCCACGAAGTTTCGCGTCCAAGTTGGAAAGCGGCTCATCCATCAAGAATACTTGCGGCTCACGAACGATTGCGCGTCCTAGAGCGACACGTTGACGTTGACCACCAGAAAGTGCTTTTGGTTTACGGTCAAGCAAATGCTCGATATCTAGAATTTTAGCAGCTTCACGAACACGTTTGTCGATGTCTGCTTTTTTGAATTTACGAAGTTTAAGGCCGAAAGCCATGTTTTGGTATACGTTCATGTGCGGGTACAACGCGTAGGATTGGAATACCATCGCGATGTCGCGGTCTTTAGGAGCTACATCATTCACAAGACGATCGCCGATGAACAATTTACCTTCTGAAATTTCTTCTAGACCTGCAATCATACGAAGAGTTGTCGATTTACCGCAACCTGACGGTCCAACCAATACGAGAAACTCTTTGTCTTTAATATCTAAGTTAACGTCAGTAACCGATGCTTTGTCAGTACCCGGGTATTTTTTGTAAATGCCTTCTAAACGTACGCCTGCCATGATAATTTTCCCCCTAGAAAGAAATTTCGTTATGCCTATATCTTATCCCACATAGAAGGGTCATGACTATGCACATACTTTACAAAAAAACTAATTTCTTTTCGTAACTTTGTACAATAGTAATATGATTTTCACTAGAACAGCATCACGAAATTGTCTAACATCAAGGCCTGTCTCTTGTTTAAGCTTATCCAAGCGATATAATAGTGTGTTGCGATGAATATATAATTTCTTAGCCGTTTCACTAACATTGCAATCGAGGCTGAAAAAGGTGTCCAGCGTGCTCAGCATCTCGGATTCCACAAACATATCAGCGCGTTTCAACGATTGCTCCAAGTATTTGGATCGCTGCGCTTCTGGAATCGCATTCAATAAACGCTCCAGCTGCAGCATCCATGGCAAATGGATATTGGCGCCGACATGGAATTTACGTCCGAGATTGATCGTCTCTCGAAGCAGAATCGTCGTTTCTACCATTCCTTTAGCTGGGGAGGTTGGATGTGCGACCGCAAGATGGCACTCGCCTATCCATTCACTGGCAAGCATCTCATGAAGGCCTAAGCCGATAGAAGCCAGGCTGTCCTCAAGCGTCTCTTCCTCTTGCTCTGCAAAACTATCAGAATCCTCATCCTTAAGCAGCGAAACAGAACCCCAAATCAGCCATTCCTGGCTTTTCAACGGAATAAGTATAATATCCTCGGATAGAAATGAACGCAGCAGCTTCTCCAGCTCTGAATAAGTAGCCTGCTTCGTATTCGTTTGCTCCGTTACGAGCAAGAATGGAATCATCTCATTATACAAACGGCTTCCAACGGTCAGATGATCTGGTAATGAATACGCCGGCTCATCCGATTCTAATTGTTTATCCAGCCATTCGCTTAGCTTTAGCGCAGTTCTCTCCGATTCTGAGAGGGTGGCTGCGGCCTTATCGGACAATTCGCTATGGGCTAGCTGCAGTGTCCAGCTTATTAATTGTTTTTCAGAGGAGGTCATAGAAGGCTTATCAATTTCGATCAACTTAATGGAAATCAGATCAATTGATGCCACAAACCATGTTACTCCATCTTTCTCTACTCGTTGACCGACTAATGGAGCTGCTGATGCCTGATCATCTAACCACGATAACTCTGATTCTGTTATTAAATCATTCCATTCCGCAATCGACTTCGTAACAACATGTACCGGACAATTCAAAATGTGCTGCAGTGGCTTCAACCAGTCTGTCTTGCTCATTTCTCTATCTCCACTCTCCACTAGCGCTAACGGCAGCTCTCAATTACCTTTTATCGTTAGTAACGCTTTTTTTCGTCATTGTACCACAACAGCTCCTCTAATTCAGCCTATAGCCATCAAAAGAATAATAGACAGCAAAGCAAACAAGGCTGCAATGAGGTAAAGGAAGGAAACCGTTTGGACCTGACTAAGCCCCCATTTCATTAATATGTGATGCGTATGCAGCTTGTCCGCGTGATGCAGCCCGTTTCCGCTAATCAGGCGGCGCAGCATGACATAAACCGTATCAAAAATGGGCAATCCCAGCGCTAGGAGAGGAACAAGCAATGTAATGAAGGTCGCTCTTTTGAACGCGCCATCAACAGCAATAACAGCGAGTGTATAACCTAGAAAGGTCGCACCAGCATCGCCCATAAAAATTCGTGCAGGATAGAAATTATGAAGTAGAAAGCCAAGCGAAACACCGGCTATAATGACTGCAAGAATGGCAGTGTCTCCATGCCCCGTAATTAGAGCAGCCGCAAACAAGGTTAAGGAGGAGAGCGTGCAGACGCCAGAGGCCAATCCATCAACACCGTCAATGAAGTTAATCATATTGATGAGCGCAAACACCCAGATCATAGTAGTCACCCAAGCGAACCAACTCGGAAATAAAATGTATATTCCATTGAAGGGATTCACGATGCCTGTTATCTTAATATGAAATAATACAGGTATAGATGCAGCGCCTAAATAAATAATAACTCTAGGCCACACTGGAAATTCTTTTCCTTTCGATTTCCATGAATCATCTAAAAGCCCAATACAGACGAGGATAAGCCCGCCCGTCACAATCGTCCAAGTAAGCGAGGTAAATCCTATGAACAGAAACATTGCAATCGCGCAGCCCGCAAACAAAGCCGCACCGCCCATAAGTGGAATCGGCTTCCTATGTATTTTACGAGTAGTCGGTCGATCAACAAAGCCAATACGCAGCGCAAGCTTTCGAAGAGGCGGCACGCCTGCTGCTACAATCGCAAAGCTAATCAATGCCGCTAACCCATATATCATTGCAATTACCCCTTTTATTTTTTGTTTGTATACATTGTTCCCTTATATCGTTAAAATACAAGAAACCAATCGAAGTTGTTTGACCATTTTCTGCTTTCGTGATACGATTTATTCTAACTTAGCTTATCGGAATAGTGTAATTTGAGAACGGCACAATATAAGAAGAAAGTAGCGTGTACTCATGTCCAAAATCGTCATTATTTCAGGGAGCCCCAACGCTTCCTCGCGTTTGAATGGCATAACAAATTATGTTCAGCATCAACTTGCTGTGAGACACTTATCGTCCGAGCTCATAACGGTAGTCAATCTGCCTGCAGAGGATCTCATCCATGCGAATTTTGGCAGCCCCGCTATTATTGAAGCCAATCAATTAGTCGAGGCAGCAGATGCTGTTATCATTGCAAGCCCTGTTTATAAAGCTTCATATACGGGTGTGCTGAAAGCCTTTTTGGATCTACTTCCGCAAAAGGGCCTGAACGGGAAAATCATTGCGCCTTTATTTATCGGCGGTACGATTGCGCATCTTCTGTCCATCGATTATGCTCTTAAGCCGGTACTGGCTTCCATGGGTGCCAAGCTTTACGTCAGCGGTGTCTACGCTGTTGATTCCCAAATCAATCGTACACAAGAGCCTAATGAGGAGCCTGTATTTGAATTGAACGAGGAACTGAAGCTTCGCCTAAGCGAAACGATTAATGAGCTAGCTAATGAGCTTGCACTTCGCAGTAAATAGCTGATCAAACAGGCCTGCTTCTCCATATAGACGGATGAGCAGGCCTGTTTCTTTTATGTAATGTAGTTATCTTCGACTTATTGGTTCATTCCCGTGACTGCGTTTGATTAGCGGAAGCAGCTTGCGTAGTATCGGTTGCGGACATCAGAGCCCTTATTCATGAGATTAGATGAATCTCAGAGTAATTACGGACATGAGATCCGCTATTTCTCCTTTTTTTAGCCTGGATTGATGCTTTTCGTATAAATAACGTCCCTCATGTCCGCAAGCATTCCAAAATAGGGGTAATTGCTGTATATAACGTCTCCTATGTCCGCAAACTGTGCTGCAGCCTCAATAAACGTGATTTTTCACAAAGATGTTTACTGCATGGACTAATACGATATTTCACTCGCAAAAAAAATTCACTTAGCCTTTAGCCAGATGCTGCTTCCATTCCTCCCACGCCTTCAAATATAATTGTAAGTCTTCAGGGTGATGCAGTAAGCATGTAGCGATTCGAAAGTAGAGAGCTGCTATCATATCCTCGATTAATTCCTGCGTATGAAACGGCCCACTATCGAGCTGTTCAACCGAGTTCAGCAAAATGTTGAGATGCAGCTCGTCAGGCGATGAACAGAAAGCATACAAAAGATCGTATCGCGGTCGCCCTACTTTGGGCAGCGGATCAATGACACCGGACAACGTTCCATTCTCGAATAAGAAGTTATGAACCCCAAAATCTCCATGCAGCACATAATGCTTCTCTTTAGAAACGCGGCTAATTCGGCGCATATGAATATCCTTAACCATCCTATGATCCTCTTCGGTTAGATGAGAACCAATAAAAGATTCAGAATATATCCGATCCTCCTCTATACGGGCAGGATCCTCTACCCATTCGAAATCAACTGATTCGTCTGCAATCACATAGTGTTGGATCATCCGTTCGATTAGCTGTGACATTAGCTCCTGCTTCGATCCACGATTATATTGCGAATCTCCCGACACAAATTCATATATAAAATATTGATGCTCCGGGTCTACGTACTTGGTTTTGGGCAATAAAGAAATGCTGTCATAGATTTGATAAAAAAGGGATTCTGCTTTAATCTGTTCCGGCGTGTTGGACTTGACCACATACATATGAGGTATGGCCATCGTACCCATTACCCCGACCGTACTATTGGTACCACCTTTTAGTTCACGCCATTGGTTAACTGAATCCGGCAATATATGCTGCTCTCTAATTTCCTCAATCATTTTTTTCAACATAGGTATGAGTTATCCTTCCTCTTACTAATTCCGCTATTTGAAAAGCCTTGTAGCTTGGGGCCATCTTCTCTTTTCTGTAGCAGCGTATGAAATACCTCCTTCTCCAAACAACAAAAGATCAAAGAAGGAAATATTCTTATTGGAGTCACTCCTGAGATAGTCAATTTGTGAACGTGTAACCGTACTTTTCTAGTTAGAAAAATCAAAAAAACCGAAGATCCTAAGATCTTCGGTCTCGAATGTATGGTTTATAAAAAAATGGTGAGTCATGTAGGATTCGAACCTACGACACCCTGATTAAAAGTCAGGTGCTCTACCAACTGAGCTAATGACTCTCGATGTAAAAAAACTGGTGGAGGATGATGGATTCGAACCACCGAACTCAGAGAGAGCAGATTTACAGTCTGCCGTGTTTAGCCACTTCACTAATCCTCCGTAATATTACCTATTTCTCGTTAAAACGAAAAATAAAGTGGTGGCTCGGGACGGAATCGAACCGCCGACACGAGGATTTTCAGTCCTCTGCTCTACCGACTGAGCTACCGAGCCTTAATTATAAGAAAAATGGCGGAGCTGACGGGATTCGAACCCGCGGTCTCCTGCGTGACAGGCAGGCATGTTAGGCCACTACACCACAGCTCCATGTGGTTCCGGCTATTAACCGAAAGAGTGAATATGGTGGAGGCTGACGGGATCGAACCGCCGACCCTCTGCTTGTAAGGCAGATGCTCTCCCAGCTGAGCTAAGCCTCCTGGATAAATATGTAGAAAAGGTAATGGTAGCGGCGAAGGGGATCGAACCCCCGACCTCACGGGTATGAACCGTACGCTCTAGCCAGCTGAGCTACACCGCCACGCTTGTCCCCCGAATAAGTGTCGCTTGCGGCGTTCGGGGACGCTTGCAAGGTCAGAACATTACGCCCTGAAAACTGGATACGAAAGGTTAGGTTTGCTGAAACCTTACTGCTGTTGTCTGCCGGATGTATGGGTCCGGGACAAACTTAAGCGTATGCTTACGATGTAAGTTTGCTTCTCAAACTTTGTAGGATAAGCCCTCGACCGATTAGTATTCGTCAGCTCCACACATTGCTGTGCTTCCACCCCGAACCTATCAACCTCGTCGTCTTCAAGGGGTCTTACATACTGGGAAATCTCATCTTGAGGGGGGCTTCACGCTTAGATGCTTTCAGCGCTTATCCCGTCCGTACTTGGCTACCCAGCGGTGCTCCTGGCGGAACAACTGGTACACCAGCGGTACGTCCATCCCGGTCCTCTCGTACTAAGGACAGCTCCTCTCAAATTTCCTGCGCCCGCGACAGATAGGGACCGAACTGTCTCACGACGTTCTGAACCCAGCTCGCGTACCGCTTTAATGGGCGAACAGCCCAACCCTTGGGACCTACTTCAGCCCCAGGATGCGATGAGCCGACATCGAGGTGCCAAACCTCCCCGTCGATGTGGACTCTTGGGGGAGATAAGCCTGTTATCCCCAGGGTAGCTTTTATCCGTTGAGCGATGGCCCTTCCATTCGGTACCACCGGATCACTAAGCCCGACTTTCGTCCCTGCTCGACTTGTAGGTCTCGCAGTCAAGCTCCCTTATGCCTTTGCACTCTACGAATGATTTCCAACCATTCTGAGGGAACCTTTGGGCGCCTCCGTTACATTTTAGGAGGCGACCGCCCCAGTCAAACTGTCCACCTGACACGGTCCCCGAACCAGTTTCATGGTCCTAGGTTAGAACTCCGATACGATCAGGGTGGTATCCCAACGTTGCCTCCACACAAGCTGGCGCTCATGCTTCAAAGGCTCCCACCTATCCTGTACAGATCGTACCAAAGTTCAATATCAAGTTACAGTAAAGCTCCATGGGGTCTTTCCGTCTTGTCGCGGGTAACCTGCATCTTCACAGGTATTAAAATTTCACCGGATCTCTCGTTGAGACAGCGCCCAAGTCGTTACGCCATTCGTGCGGGTCAGAATTTACCTGACAAGGAATTTCGCTACCTTAGGACCGTTATAGTTACGGCCGCCGTTTACTGGGGCTTCGGTTCACAGCTTCGGGTTTAACCCCTAACCGCTCCCCTTAACCTTCCAGCACCGGGCAGGCGTCAGCCCGTATACTTCGCCTTACGGCTTCGCACAGACCTGTGTTTTTGCTAAACAGTCGCTTGGGCCTTTTCACTGCGGCCCCCTCAGGCTATTCACCTTACCGGGGCACCCCTTCTCCCGAAGTTACGGGGTCATTTTGCCGAGTTCCTTAACGAGAGTTCTTCCGCGCGCCTTAGCATGCTCTGCTCGCCTACCTGTGTCGGTTTGCGGTACGGGCACCTAGATCTCACTAGAGGCTTTTCTTGACAGCCGGAGTACATGACCTTCGCTACTGCAATTTTCGCTCCCCATCACAGCCCAGCCTTTATGATCGACGGATTTGCCTATCGATCAGCCTCACTGCTTGGACGGACTATTCCATCAGTCCGCGTCACTGCCCTTCTGTGTCACCCCATTGCTCAAACGATCTTCGGTGGTACAGGAATTTCAACCTGTTGTCCATCCACTACGCCTTTCGGCCTCGCGTTAGGTCCCGACTTACCCTGAGAGGACGAGCCTTCCTCAGGAACCCTTAGGCTTTCGGCGGACAAGATTCTCACTTGTCTTTTCGTTACTCATACCGGCATTCTCACTTGAATACAGTCCACCAGTCCTCACGGTCCAACTTCAATCCGTATTCAACGCTCCCCTACCCAAGTACCATATAGGCACATGTCATAGCTTCGGTGGTGTGTTTAGCCCCGTTACATTTTCGGCGCAGAGTCACTCGACCAGTGAGCTATTACGCACTCTTTAAATGATGGCTGCTTCTAAGCCAACATCCTGGTTGTCTTTGCAACTCCACATCCTTTCCCACTTAACACACACTTGGGGACCTTAGCTGATGATCTGGG
>NZ_KZ614144.1:72771-160271 GCF_002884445.1 Paenibacillus castaneae | reverse complement strand
TTGCGAAACTTCTGCAGACTCAGGCTCTAGCTGAAGAGTTTCCGTTTGCTGCGTACTGGCGCCTGCTGCTGCTGCTTGCCAATCCTTCAGCATAACGGTAACAAGTCGTATTGGACTGCCAAGCACAGACTGCATGACCTTCTCTATAATATCACGATTTGCCTGTTTCTCGGTTGTTTCTCGATGCATTGTATTTTTGAAACCAACGAGAATCGAATCATTGGCAGCTGCAACAGGTTCTCCATCCTTCAACCATGCATGAACGGTTATTTTGGCTTCTTTCACGCCCTGAAGCACATCATTCCATTTCATTCGATACTGATTGAATTCCGGACTTCCTGCCGCCGCCAGATAGGCGTCAAGCTTAACAGCTGATCGCGCTATTCCTCCTGAACTGCCTCCAAAGGAGCTGCGAACGGCATTAGAACGAGCAGCCGGTTGACGAGCAGAGCTCTCAGCCGAAGCCGGGTTGGCAGAGGCTGCAAGCCCATTCTGCATAGCCTGCTCCAATTTGCGTTCCAATGCTTCTATCTGCTGTCGCAAAAGATTAACCTCGGCCGGTGCCGCTGAAGCAGCGGCACTATTCGATGAGGTTCCACCAGCAGCCTGATCCTCGCTTAATGTACAAAGCTTCATTAATGCGACTTCAAATAGCGTTTGAGGCTGTGAAGCATGCTTGAGCTCAACCTGATAACGATTAAGCGTGTCGATCATCGCAAATAGCCGCTCGGAAGAGAAGGAGTCCGCCATCTGGCGGAATCTTTCCGGGTCAACCACACGTTCCGTAACGGCCCCGCCCTGCGGCGCCAGCTTCAGAACGAGCAAATCACGGAAATAATAAATTAGGTTTTCCATACATTTATCTGCGCTCTTGCCAGCCTGCATCAAGTTTTCGACTAACGGCATGACCGCTGCTACATTACGATCCTTAACAGCCTCGGCTAAGGAATAGAAATGATCAGCCGCCATTCCTCCCGTTACATCTACAGCCGCTTCAAGAGTAATACTGCCTCCGGCGAACGCAGAAACCTGCTCGAGCAAGCTGATGGCATCACGCATACCACCTTCTGACAGTCTCGCAATATAAGCTATTGCATCCTCATCAGCTTGAATGCCTTCTTCAGTACAAATCTTTAACAAATGCTCCGTTTGCTCTTCAAGAGAAACCTGGCGAAAGTCAAATCGCTGACAGCGTGAAATAATCGTCGCAGGGAGCTTATGAGGTTCAGTAGTCGCCAAGATAAAGATCACATGCCCCGGTGGCTCCTCCAATGTCTTGAGCAAGGCATTAAACGCCTCAGCCGTAAGCATATGTACCTCATCTATAATATAAACCTTGAACCGCACTTCAGAAGGGGCATACCGGACTTTATCACGAATATCACGAATTTCATCGATACCTCGATTGGAAGCAGCATCAATTTCAATTACATCCATAATATGTCCCGCGGTAATTCCTATGCAAGCATCACATTCATTACAAGGCTCCTCTGCCGGGCCTCTTTCACAGTTAACCGCTTTCGCTAAAATTTTCGCTGCACTTGTTTTCCCTGTTCCCCGAGGACCGTTGAAAAGATAAGCATGGGATACGCGCTGCTCTCGAATGGAATTTTGGAGTGTTTGTATAATATGTCGTTGACCAACCATGTCCTGAAACGTCTGCGGACGCCAGGCTCGGTATAAAGCGATATGTGACACGCAGACCTTTCCTTTCATGTTGCCATTTAATTGCATTAATTTTATTTTCTAATCCTTATTATACAACAACTATGAGGCAAGCAAAACTTCTTTTGCCCTTCTTTCCCCAATAAGATCGAAAGATTTGCAAACAAAAACACCTGCATTCGCTAATTCCGACTAAAAAATCGAACAGCGTACACAGGTGCTACGTTTGTTGTTGGTTATTAAAATGAAAATTTTAGTACCGTGCACCTACTCCTGATAAATGCGACCCAGGCGACATCCTTGTACTACAGCTCGAGTCAGGCACTCCCCCGGCACATGAACTAATTTGCTTATGGCTGCTTCCTTCCGGACCTGACCGGGTTCACAAACGTCCATTGCGGAGGACCCAACTGTCAACACTGCTCACAAGTGCCAAGACCCTACATCGGCATAACCTCAAGTAGGAATTCAACCTCGCTACAGCGGATTGCGAGTTACAGGGCACCGCTACCTCCCCATCTAGCACGGCAAAAATAAGTATAGCCGATTCCGCTAGAAAGCGCAACTTCAGGTTATTGGAATTTATATATTTAACTCATTACTTTTTTGTTTTTACATGCACTTTGTATCTTTGCATATTATGTTGAACAATGTTTTCCGCTTTCGTCCGAAGCTCTTTGACCTGAGCAGCGGAAAGGTTTTTATTAACCTTCAACGTCACATACATCGTTGTGCCGTTGAAATAAACTTGCGTGCGCTCAATGCCACTAAGCGGCTTCAGCACCGTATTAACCATATTTCCATCTGATTCATAATTCAAGGCCATATGCCGTCCAGGTAAGTTAGGGTTGCTGTTCGAGTAGCCCATATATCCATCATGACCATACGTCCTCGTATGCTCGTCTTTGCTGCTGCCGCAGCCCCCTGCAATTAATGCAAATAAGCAAAGCAATAGAAGCGGCATCCATTTTAAGTGCCAAGCATTTCTTTGCTTCAATCCTTTGTCATGCAATCAAAAAACCTCCCTTCTATCCAATAGGATGGCTGAGGGAGGCTCTTGTATTCTGCCAAATAAAGGCGGAATGATTTGTAGGATTAGATACCGTATTTCTTCTTGAAACGGTCGACGCGGCCGCCGGCATCCAGGAACTTTTGCTTACCCGTGTAGAATGGGTGGCATTGGGAGCAAACCTCTACGCGAAGGCTCGGTTTAATCGAACCTGTCTCAAAGGAATTTCCACAAGCGCAAGTTGCTGTAATGACGTGGTATGTCGGATGAATAGCTTGTTTCATCTCGTTCACCTCTTTCTGCCCTGAATCGCATGCGGACCCAGAGTTAAATCGCACATATCGGATTATAGCACGAACTGTTTTGCTGTTGCAATGAATAATCTCTCATATGTTGCTATTTACGAAATTTACCTTAAAGTGCGAAGCATGGATGCAGGCGGGACATGTGTGTACGAACCAATCACTACATCAGGCAGCTCATCACGGAAAATCTCAAGCATTTGCTTCATTCCATAAATTTCTCCCTGTGCCTTTGGTATGATCGCCAAGTAGCTTTCAGGATCAATATTCAAATTCCGCATCTGGATGAGTTTAAGGCCCGTACGTTTCACAAACCCAATCATAGCTTCAATTTCTTCCTCGCGGTCTGTAACCCCTGGGAATATCAAATAGTTAATCGAGGTATATACACCATTATCAGTTGCATATTTAAGCGACTTCTCAACATTTTTCAGTGTGTATCCACGCGGCTTGTAATATGCATTATAGTGATCATCAAGCGCACTTATCGTACTAACACGCATCAGGTTGAGACCGGCATCAACGATCGCCCGCATGAAATCAGTTAATCCAGCATTGGTATTTATATTGATATAACCAAGGGAAGTCTGACTGCGCACGCGCTGTATCGCTTCAACGATGATTTTCGCTTGGGTCGAGGGCTCGCCTTCACAGCCTTGGCCGAAGCTGATGATCGATTCCGGCTTGCGTAAATGCTCCAGCATAATCTCAACCACTTCATCCACCGTCGGCTTGAAGTTCATCCTTGTCTGAGGAGCTACGAAACCACTATCATCCGGCTGTTCAGAAATACAACCAAAGCAGCCTGCATTACAAGAATACGACACAGGCACAGCGCCTTCCCAGCGTCCAAGAAACGTGTTGGAAGATGTAAGACATTCATACCCAAGCGCACAATTGGACAGATGCTTGTACAAGCGATTTTCTGGATATTTGGCAAGCAAACGCTCCACCTGTATGCCAAGTTCGCCGCGATCGCAATTAAGCGGATCCCATCTTTCAGGATCATCTGATTGCTCAGCCGTCACATAAAAGCCGCCATCCTTCCAGACAACAGCCGTATAGCCAAATAACGGAAGCTTTTCGTTCTTATCCGCTTTGACATATCCCGGCAAGCATAGACGCGTGAAGCCTTGCGGCAGCAAGGCACCAACTGCCTGCGCGCCGCCTTGTATGACCTGCATCTCACCTGTATCTGGATTCAGACCGATTGGTCTTGTGAATGGCAGACTGACTAACGTTGCTCCATTAGGCAGAGGAATCAATTCATCATCCATAATTTCGACGATCATATCGCCGCTTCTTCCCAAAGCAACAAAATTAGGATGATCAAATACATTTCCGTGTTCATCCGCATATACGAGATTCATGTTGTTCTCCTTCCAGCGGTCTTACGACCCTTGCGTCGTTCTAGGCGCAGGTCGTCTGCTCGCCGTTGAAGTATTGCTTTTCATAGCGGACCGCTCTGGTTTCACTTCTGGCGTTGTATCAAGGGACATAAGAAACTGCTCGTTGTTCTCGCTGTCCTTTAGTTTCTTCAAGAAATTATCAACATAATCAGGTGTATCTGTCATGTTTCTGCGAATGGCCCAAACTTTATCAAGCTCTTCCTTCGTCAGCAGCATTTCCTCGCGTCTCGTTCCCGATCTGCGCAGATCAAGAGCAGGGAAAATACGGCGTTCAGACAGCTTGCGGTCAAGATGAAGCTCCATATTGCCCGTACCTTTAAATTCTTCATATATAATATCATCCATACGCGAACCTGTTTCAATTAATGCAGTTGCCAGTATGGTTAAGCTTCCGCCCTCTTCCACGTTGCGCGCAGACCCAAAAAACCGTTTCGGGCGATGGAACGCAGCTGGATCAATACCGCCGCTGAGTGTCCGGCCAGATGGAGGAATAACCAAGTTATACGCTCTCGCAAGACGCGTAATACTATCCATCAAGATGACAACATCTTTCTTATGCTCTACAAGGCGAAGCGCTCTCTCCAGTACAAGCTCAGCAACCTTAATATGATTTTCCGGCAGCTCATCGAATGTCGAGGCAATAACCTCTCCTTTAACAGAGCGCTGCATATCCGTAACTTCCTCGGGGCGTTCATCAATGAGCAGAACAAACAATTTGATATCAGGCCGGTTTTCTGAAATGCTGTGGGCGATTTCCTTGAGAAGCAAGGTTTTACCTGTTTTGGGAGGCGCAACGATCAATCCGCGTTGTCCAAGCCCGACGGGTGCAAGCAAGTCCATCATACGAGTGGAAAGCTTCGACTGCGTCGTCTCAAGCACCAGCTTCTTTTCTGGATAAAGAGGAGTAAGCGCAGGGAAATGTAGACGTTCAGATGCCGTTTCAGGGTTTTCGCCATTGACGGCATTTACCTGGAGCAATCCGAAATAACGCTCATTTTCTTTCGGCGGCCGGCATTTGCCTGATACGAGATCACCGCTCCGTAGGTCAAATCTGCGAATTTGTGAAGCCGAGATATAAATATCTTCTTTGCTTGGCAAATAGTTAATAGGCCGTAGAAATCCGAAGCCCTCTGACAAAATATCAAGCACGCCTTCCATAAACATAAGGCCGCTTTTCTCCGCTTGCGCACGCAAAATAGCGAATATTAGTTCTTTTTTCTTAAGTGTGCCGTAGTAGGGAACTTGAAATTGCTTCGCTAGTTTGTACAACTCGGTCAATTTCAATTCTTCTAAATCGGCGATTTGAAGATCTGTCATATTCTCACCACTTTATTCAGTTTTCATTATGAGTTTTTAATAGTTTTAAATGCCTGATATCCATCATTGCCGAATTAGACGCCGTCTATTCCACAGCGTCTGCATCGCCAAATCCATTTTCCTAAGAAAACTTATGTCTCACGCCATACATCTGCGCCTAGCAGGCGAAGATTTTCCACTAGATTATCATAACCGCGGTCAATATATTCCACACCCGTAATTTCGGTTACGCCATCCTCAACGGTCAAAGCAGCTACTACAAGTGCTGCTCCTGCACGCAAATCAGCCGCGCGAACCTTAGCAGCATTAAGCTTGCCGCCTTCAATGATAGCCGAGCGTCCCTCAACGCGAATATTGGCTCCCATTCGCATGAGCTCCGGTACATGCTTAAATCTTGTCCCATATACATAATCGGCTAAAATGCTGACCCCTTCTGCTTGCGTAAGCAAGGTTGTCATTGGGGATTGCAAATCGGTTGGAAAACCGGGGTAGACCAAAGCTTTCACATCGATGGGAGTGTAATTAGAACGTCCGATTATTCGAATCGATTCATCCATCTCAATTACTTCTACACCCATTTCTTCAAGCTTCGCCGTCATAGCTTCCAAGTGCTTCGGTATAACATTGTCAATGAGGACATTGCCGCGAGTTGCGGCTGCTATAATCATATACGTACCTGCTTGAATTCGATCGGGAATAATGGAATGGCGGCAGCCGTGCATCCTGTCGACCCCTTCAATCCGAATCGTCTCTGTTCCGGCACCTTTAATTTTTGCGCCCATGGCATTTAGAAGAGTAGCTACATCTATAATTTCAGGCTCTTTTGCCGCATTTTCGATAATGGTTAACCCTTGGGCCCGAGAAGCCGCCAGCATAATGTTTATCGTTGCTCCGACACTTGCCACGTCCAAATAAATTTTCGCGCCGCGCAGCTGCTTGGCGGAAATCCGAATAGCTCCATGTTCATTCGTTACCGTTGCGCCCAATGCCTCAAAGCCTTTAATGTGCTGGTCAATCGGTCTTGGCTCAAAATTACAGCCGCCAGGCAGCCCAATCATCGCCTCACCGAATCTGCCGAGCATCGCGCCCATCAAATAATAAGAAGCGCGCAATAGCTTCACTTTTCCGTTAGGCATCGGTCTCGAGGTAAGATCCGCAGGATCAATTCGCATCATATCGCCATCGCGAGTAACGACAGCACCGAGCTCTTGCAGAATCTCGCTATAAACAGCCACATCACTAATCGAAGGCAAATTGTCCAAAATAACTTCTGATTCTGCTAATATAGCAGCAGGTACAAGTGCGACTGCACTATTTTTTGCTCCGCTGATTTGAACGGAACCGCTAAGCGGCCGTCCTCCGCGTATCATTAATTTTTCCATCTAATTATATTTCCTCCCGTAGATTGGAAGAGAATAAAGGAAAAACCGCCAAAGCAAGTGATTCTTATACCCACTTGCCCTTACGAGGCGGTTTATGATCCCTTGCTCCTGTTGTTACGCTTGGTTGTTACTTCCGAACAAGCGGATTTTCTCTTGGATTTAAAGCTTTTATCGACAAATGAATCTTCTTGTTTACACATTACAGCATCGGCTTTATCAGCACTCAAGCTATCCTATATTTCAAGATGCTAGTCTTAAGCACGTCCGACAAGTCATTCTGAGTCATTATAACATATCATGCCTTGAAATAGTAAAGCTTGTTTTGACTACACGATTTCAAACAAAAACGACACCGTCTTTATTAAAGCGACGATGCCGTTTCTAACCCGAGTTAAGAACCTATTGCAAAACGACTTGTTGAATTGCCGCCGTGGAGCTGCATATTTACTGCTATTCGCATCTCATCAATATCGAACGGCTTCGTAAAATGCATTAATGCGCCAAGGTCGGTTGCTTCTTTTATCATATCTAATTCACCATATGCTGTCATCATGATGACTTTAATGTTTCGGTCAATGGCTTTCACATGCTTCAAAATTTCCAAACCGTCCATGCCAGGTATTTTCATATCCAGCAGCACCAGATCAGGAGCGTCCTTCTTGACAATTTCCAAAGCCAGTTTGCCATTAGAAGCTTGAAACGTGTTATAACCCTCACTGCTAAATACTTCCATCAACAGCACGCGGATACCGTTCTGATCATCCACGATCAATACCTTTTTCTTCTCCAACTTCATATACCTCCCGCGACTGAGTTTAACCAACAAAATTGGCCAACTCTTCCATAATCGTTAATATATTCGCTTAGGTGGGTATATAATCCTTCTCGTCCAAAAAAAACTTATCAGATGTTGTCAAAGAATGTGTCATCAATTAAAACAACTCTTATTTCTCCGAATAGTTAAGCGCCGCTTGAACAAATCCGCGGAATAATGGTTGCGGACGATTCGGTCTAGAAGTAAATTCTGGATGGAATTGAACGGCCAGGAACCATGGATGCTCAGCAAGCTCCACCATTTCGACAAGGCGGCCATCCGGCGATGTTCCGGAAACTGTTAAACCAGCAGCTTCAATTGCTTCGCGGTATTCATTGTTGAATTCATACCGGTGGCGATGACGTTCATATACAAGCTCGTCGTCATATTCCTTAGCGGCAAGCGTGCCTGGAATAAGCTTACAAGGGTATAGGCCAAGGCGCATCGTTCCGCCCATATCTTCAACGTCCTTCTGATCCGGCAGCAGATCGATAACCGGGTACGGAGTAGACGGATTAATTTCCGAACTATTTGCATTCGCAAGTCCAACAATATTGCGAGCATATTCAATAACAGCAACTTGCATGCCAAGACATATTCCGAAGAACGGAATGTTATTCTCGCGAGCGTATTTGATTGCAGTAATCTTGCCTTCAATACCGCGATCGCCAAAACCGCCTGGTACGAGAATACCGTGAATGCCTTGCAATTGGTCACCAATATTTTCCTCAGTAAGCTCTTCCGCATTGACCCAGCGCAGCTTCACTTCAGAGTCCGCCGCAATACCGGCATGTCCTAATGATTCTACAATACTGAGGTATGCGTCATGCAGTGCTACATATTTGCCGACAATGGCAATTTCAGTCGTTTTGTGAAGCGACTTCACACGTTTAACGAGTTCTTCCCACTCGCGCATATCCGGCTGATCTACGTTTAGCTTCAGGTGGTTGACAACAATCTCGTCAAGTCCTTCTTCGCGAAGCATTAACGGTACTTCGTATAGTGTCGAAGCATCACGGCATTCCACAACTGCGTTCGCATCAATATCACAGAATAATCCGATTTTCCGCTTCAATTCTTCAGCAAGCGGATATTCTGTGCGGCATACGATTACGTTTGGCTGGATACCGATACTGCGCAATTCTTTAACGCTATGCTGCGTCGGCTTTGTTTTCACTTCGCCTGCAGCTTTAATATAAGGAATGAGCGTAACATGGATATACATCACATTGTCACGTCCGATATCGCTCTTAATTTGACGAATGGCTTCTAGGAAGGGCAAGCTCTCGATATCTCCAACCGTGCCGCCGATTTCCGTAATGACAACGTCAGAACCCGCTTCTTTGCCTGCACGGAAGACACGCTCTTTAATTTCATTCGTAATATGGGGAATAACTTGTACCGTGCCACCCAGATAGTCGCCGCGGCGTTCTTTGGTAATGACGTTGGAATATATTTTGCCTGATGTTACGTTGTTGTTCTTTGATAGATTGATATCGATGAAGCGTTCATAGTGACCAAGATCCAAATCTGTTTCTGCGCCGTCATCTGTGACGAATACTTCGCCGTGCTGATAAGGACTCATCGTTCCCGGGTCCACGTTGATGTAGGGATCAAATTTCTGAATCGTTACTTTGAGGCCCCTGTTCTTCAGTAATCGGCCGAGTGAAGCTGCCGTTATCCCTTTGCCCAAGGACGACACTACGCCGCCGGTTACAAATATATATTTAGTCACTGTGCTGATACCCTCCAAGCTCTTATGATTATATTTAGGTTTGCCCATTTACTCGATAAACATGGATGCAGATACACTCTGCTTATCCATCCAGATTATGGGGATGTGTCCTACAGACCAATCCCGCACAAACAAAAAAAGTGACACCCGTAGCAACGGGGCACTTTTTTATTTTTTGGCATATACAAAATATAAGACAGCATAAGGGTTTGAAGTTTATACTTTGCTTATATTTCAACACGAAACGATCCTTTGCCGCTAAAACTCTGCAACAACCGTTTACGCTTGTATGCGTTATTTGTTAACCGAATCTTAAGCCCATGAGATAGTTTACTCTGCGCTTGTAGGCCCTGTCAAGCGAAAACGATAGGATAATCCATAAGCTGCATGAAGGGTTGTGACCACTTAATGGAAGCTTAGGTTATTACTACTTATCGTCGTCCTCATCTTCATCATCAAATTCATCATCATCTTCAGAATCGTCATCATCGGATTCCAGATCGGCATCAACTTCTCCATCGATCTCTTCGTCCTCGATGACAGCATCCTCATCGACTTCCGCTTCTTCTTCGGCTTCTTCGAAGTCTTCGCGATCCTCATCGAATACGTCGTAGTCCTCTTCCTGCTCTGCGTACGTTTCCTCTTCCTCGTCCGCAAATGCATCGTCATCCTCAAGATCATCATCATCATTGATGATACGAGTACGCTTCGCATTGCCAACAGGATCTTCTGAACGCTCAACCGGATACCAGCGCTTCAGTCCCCACATATTGCTGCCTACGCAAGCAAAGCGGCCGTCAATGTTGATTTCTGTATAAACTTGAGCGATAAACTGGTTGATTCCATCCGCGGAAAGACCGCGTATTTTAGCGATCTCCATCATTAGATCGCGATAATAATAAGGTGTATTAGCCGCTTTCAGCACTTCAAAGGCCAAATCGACCATAGGCATTTCCTTAATACGTTCAGGATCCAGCTTCAAGGTGAAATTGCTGCTGCTCATATGGACACATCCTCTCTTGCCAATCAAATTAAGTACGTAATCGTTCTTTTGAAATTTAAGATTATATACGTTTTTCCCTCGTACTCCGCTTACATCTCATCGCGCAGCATACGATTGCCGCCAGTGGCTGGCATCCGTTGATTACGCTAGTCAAAGTATAGTAAAACCTATTTCTTGCAAAAAAGCAAGCCGCCTATGCGGTTGCCAATATAGCTTGGACATAAATGCAAAAAACGAAGGGAATATCCCTTCGCTCTGACTGTATCCATCCGGCCTCATACTCACTTACGTATGATGGACGTAAGAGCCCCTGAGAACTCTTTGTTCATCCTATGTCCTTCCTAGATTTTTGACACGGTTCAGCGCCTATTTATACGAAAAAAGGCAAGTTGCTCATACGGCTTGAGTTCCCCCTTCATACAATACTTCAGCATGGTCCGTCAGGAGGGGAATCCAAATTTGGACACCGCCGCTTTAATCCGATTAGTGGAGGATACGATGGCTTGTACGGACACATCGGCAGTAAAGCGAATCATTCGCTTTCAGCATGTCAGCGACTATCGATACTTCCTAAAGCAATTGTCTGTTCGCCCTTCATCATCACTGCCTAAACAAAGCATAAGAAAGATGCCTATTATTCACGGCATATCCTGCCTTCTGCCGGAACAGGAAACGCTTGAGCGCTTCGGAGGCAGTGTATGGATTGAGCAGGACAGCAAAATCAGCGTACACGCAACTCCACAGAAGTCTGTTATTTGGGAGAAGGGGATTCCGGGGATTCCTTGGGGCGTCAATCAAATTAAAGCGCCGCAAGCATGGAGCACAACAACTGGTCACCGAGTCAGGGTCGGTGTTATTGATACCGGAATTGATTTCAGCCATCCTGATCTTCGCCAGTCGGTGATCAGAGGTATTAATTTGCTTAATCGAAGCATGCTCCCTCACGATGATAACGGTCACGGAACCCATATCGCCGGTACAATTGCGGCTGCCAATCAGCTGCAAGGCATGATCGGTGTTGCTCCGCGTTCATTAATCGCTCCCGTCAAAGCTTTCGATCACAACGGGAGTGCCTATGTGTCTGATATTATTCTTGGCATCGAATGGTGCATTCGCAATCGAATTCACATCATTAACATGAGCTTTGGGATGAAGAACCGAAGCAAAGCACTGCTCGGCGCCGTCATAAACGCACATAATGCTGGTGTCATTATCGTGGCTTCATCTGGAAATGATGGAAAGCGGCGTGCTGTCGATTATCCTGCTCGATATCCTCAAACGATTTCCGTAGGGGCAACGACGAAGCTCCGTCGTCCGGCTCCATTCAGTAACCGCGGTTCATATATTGATATATATGCGCCCGGGGACAAAATCATTTCTGCATGGCTTCGCGGTAAATATAACGAAATGAGCGGCACTTCAATGGCTACCTCGCATGTCAGCGGCGCTGTTGCTCTTCTGCTTGCTTATAAACCGGGGCTCACGCCAACCGAAATCAAAGCCATTATCAAAAAGTCTATTCAACCCCTAAGGGGCAGCAAAGCCCGCCGAACCATCGGCGAGCTTGATATCCAGCGTATGATGCAAGCCGCGGATAAAGTATGAATCCTCGGCTTGTTTGCTTTTGTTTTCCTGAGACTACATCCGATCCGGCGCCGATACGCCGACAAGGCGCAGTACATTCGCAATCGTTAGACGGAGGGCGCCCAGCAATGCAAGACGTGCTTGCGTCTGCTCAGAATCCTCTGTAATGACACGCTCAGCTCTGTAATAGCTGTGGAATTGGGATGCTAAATCATATACATATCGAATGAGGCGGTGCGGCGCATATTGTGCGGCAGCCTCGGATACCTCCTGAGGAAGCTCTCCAATTTTGCGTAACAGGTCAAATTCCGTATCAGCGGTCAGCTTGGTGAAATCGATCTCGGATGTTTTCTTGAGAACAACCCCTTGCTCCTCCGCTTGTCTGAATATGCTGCAAATACGCGCGTGCGCATACTGTACATAGAAGACCGGATTTTCATTGGATGTAGAAATCGCAAGGTCCATATCGAAATCCAGATGCGAATCCATGCTCCGCATCGAGAAGAAGTAACGAATAGCATCTATGCCTACCTCGTCCATCAAATCCTGCATCGTAACCGCTTTGCCCGTCCGTTTCGACATTTTCATCTTTTCGCCATTCTGGAACAAGCTAACCATCTGAGCAATAAGCACGGTTAGTTTCTTAGGATCATTGCCAAGCGCCTCCATCGCCGCTTTAACACGCGGAATGTAGCCATGGTGATCAGCTCCCCAAATGTTGATCATTTGGTCGAAGCCGCGGCCGTATTTATTACGGTGATAGGCGATATCCGGTGTCAAATACGTATATGATCCGTCATTTTTTACAAGAACGCGATTTTTGTCGTCGCCAAATTCCATGGTATTCAGCCAAGTTGCGCCTTCTTCTTCATACACATGACCGGTCGCTTTAAGTGCTTCTAAGCCCTGCTCGACTTGCCCGCTTTCATAAAGCGCGGTTTCACTGTACCAGACGTCAAAACCAACACGGAAACGGCCTAAGTCGCGCTTAATTTTCTCAAGCTCTCGCTCTAAACCAAACTCACGGAAAAACGTATAGCGTTCCTTATCTGATAGCGCGAGGAGCTTATCTCCCTCTTGTTCCACAAGCAGCTTCGCGAAACCGATAATATCTTCACCATAATAACCGTCCTCTGGCATTTCCGCTGCTTGTCCAAGCGCTTGACGATAGCGTGCTTCAATCGATACAGCGAGATTCTCAACCTGCTTGCCTGCGTCATTAATGTAGTATTCACGCGTTACTTCATATCCCGCGAAATCAAGCACATTGCACAAAGAATCGCCTACAGCCGCTCCGCGCGCATGTCCAAGATGCAGGCTGCCTGTGGGATTCGCGCTTACAAACTCTACTTGAACCCGTTTGCCGCTGCCTTCCGCAATCCGTCCATAATTGTCACCAGCTTCAAGCGCTGCGCTTACTACCGGATAAAGGTAGCTGTTGTCCATACGGAAATTAATAAAGCCCGGGCCTGCGATCTCAGCCGATTGAATCGATGCCTGCTTGGTATCAAGGTGAGCGATAATCGCTTCAGCAATTTGGCGCGGGTTTTTCTTCGCCAGCTTCGTGAGCTGCATAGCTGCATTAGTTGCTAAGTCACCATGCGATTTATCCTTCGGCACTTCCAGCACGAATGCGGGAAGCTCTTCACGTGCTGCAAGGCCAGCCGCTACTGCTGCATCGGTGATTGCTGCCTTGACCTGCTCATACATGTTCTCAAGTACATTTGCGTTCATTAATTCATTTCCTCCTGTATATGGAGCCGAATATGGAAAAGGCCCGACATTTGATCACTGACATACATCTCGTACTGCCATTCTATCGAAAAAGGCAGCTGCAACGGCAGCTGATCCGCGCCCCCGGCGGTCGCCTGAGAACCATGCAGCGCTAGCTGCTTCGTATCCGTCTCAAGAGAAAACGACGTCACTGGCGAGCGGTAAAAGCCTTTCTGCCTATGGCCAAGCATGAAAAGCTGCTCCGATTGAATGGCACCCCGCCGGACGATGGATAGTTCATTCGGCCGATAACGCACAAGCGTACGTACCTCACCCGCATTCGGATCGCCTTCTATTGCGGGCTCGCTATAACGTATAAATACGGACTTTTCCTTGCGGAACCATTCGCCCTCGTAAGAATGGCTTTGCGAGTTTCCGTCAAGCGCGCTCTCCAAAGTAATGGTTACTTTCCTGCTTTCAGTCATAGCCTTGCTCCTGTTATCAGTGTAATCTTATGTAACTACTATATACAGGAAGCCTGTTAATTTCAACGCTAGAGCGCGGTTAAGTTACGGTAAATGGTACAATAACGCTCCATGCCTCTACCCGATCCTCCAGCGTTCGCATGCGCGGGGTCGGAATTGGACTTGATGAAGGAAGCTTAAGCAGCGTAATATTTCGAAAGCATTCATGCCCGCGATAAAACTTTTGAAAAGTATCATAAGCCTTTGCGCCGTTAAAGGCGAAGCAGCGCAGCTGTGGGTATTGGGCAATTAGGTCCGGCAGCTTCTGAGGAACGATATCCCGTATATTCACATCAAGACTGCCTTCCCGCTCGCAAGATTCAATCACATCCCACAAAGCTAGACGGTGCTTATGCAAGTATGAGAGTCGATTCTCATAAACGGGATCAACTTCTGACTCGCTGAACAAACGATAAAGGATACGCCACATGAAGTTTTGCGGATGTCCATAAAATTGTCCATGCTCAAGCGATTTCACGCTTGGCGCTGTCCCTAGGATCAATACGCGAGCCTGTTCATCAATGACCGGCGGGAAAGAATAGATACGCATCATAACATCCTCCTCAATCAGCTTCATTCAAAAATGGATCACATACATAGGCTAAGTCTAACCTTTATTGTAGGGAGGCATCCTTGAACCGAAGGAGCGGACGCTTCCTGTATAGGATACAAAAAAACCGCAAGGCATACCCCGGCGGTTATTGTGATTGAATTGTATTCTACCCTTTATTTCAAGAAACCAAGCAGCATTTCGCGAATTACTTTCGCCGCTACGATCTGTGTTTGCTCCGTTGGATCATAAGCAGGCGCAACCTCGACAAGGTCAAAGCCTACAATATTAACGCCGGAACGCGCAATCGCATGAACGGATTCGATAAGCTCCTTCGATGTAATGCCGCCTGCTTCCGCTGTGCCTGTACCTGGCGCTGCGGATGGATCAAGCACGTCAATGTCGATTGTCAAATAAACTGGACGGCCTTCCAGCTCAGGAAGCACCTTCTTAAGCGGCTCAAGTACTTCAAATGGATGGAAATTAATGTTCTCGCGTGCATACTGCCATTCCTCGCGGGAGCCTGAACGAATACCGAATTGGTAAATATTTTGTCCGCCCATTAGACCAGCTGCTTTGCGCAGCGGCGTAGAGTGGGACAACGGCTCGCCTTCATACGATTCGCGCAAATCAGCGTGAGCGTCGAAGTGAATGATCGCAAGATCAGGATATTTCTTGTACACCTCTTGGAATATCGGCCAAGAAACGAGATGCTCGCCGCCTAGACCTACAGGTATTTTCCCATCATCTAGAACGCCGCGAACAAATTCACCGATAATTTCCAGGCTGCGTGCTGCATTGCCGAACGGCAGTAGCAGATCGCCAGCATCGAAATATTCGATATCTTCTAGGCTGCGGTCTAAATAGGGGCTGTATTCTTCGAGCCCGATTGACACCTCGCGTATGCGTGGAGGGCCAAAGCGTGAGCCTGGACGGAAGCTAACAGTGAAATCCATTGGCATGCCGTAGATAACTGCCTTGGAAGCTTCATAGTTCTCAGAACTCAGAATGAAGACATTGCCGGAATATTTTTGATCCAATTTCATGAGGCTTGTCCTCTCTTTCCTGTAGCGTAACGTATATTACTTCACAAGGTCTTCAACGAATTTCGGCAGCACAAATGCTGCTTTATGAAGACGCGGTGTGTAATATTTGGTGTCGATTTCTGGGATTGCTGTTTCGTCAACCGCAAGTGGATCATGCTTTTTGCTGCCCATAGTGAACGTCCATAGACCGCTTGGATATGTTGGGATGTTCGCACCGTATACACGAACGATTGGGAATACTTCCTTCACGTCTTTGTTTACGCTTTGAATCAGATCAGCCTTAAACCATGGATTGTCCGTTTGTGCAACAAAAATTCCGTCTTCCTTCAATGATTCGTAAATCCCTTGATAGAAGCCTTTAGTGAATAGGTTGGCAGCAGGACCAACTGGTTCTGTAGAGTCAACCATAATAACGTCATAGCTGTTTTTATGATCATGAATATGCATAAAGCCGTCGTTTACAAGCACTTCAACCCGCGGGTTGTCGAGCTCGCCAGCGATGGTTGGCAAGTATTTTTTGGAGTATTCAATAACTTTCCCGTCAATATCGACAAGAACAGCCTTTTTCACCTTTGGATGCTTCATCACTTCGCGAATAACGCCGCCGTCGCCGCCGCCAACTACCAATACGTTCTCTGGATTCGGATGCGTGAAAAGGACTGGATGCGCAACCATCTCATGGTATACGAACTCATCCTTAACCGTAGTCATTACCATGCCGTCAAGTACGAGCATTGTTCCGAACTCTTCCGTTTCAATCATATCAAGCTGTTGAAAATCCGTTTGTTCATTTACATAAGTTTTAGTAATCTTCGCCGTAATGCCGAAGCTGTCTGTTTGTTTTTCTGTATACCACAATTCCATGTCGTAAATCCCTTCTTTCCTTCATTGGTTCAACCTGTATTATATTCAAATTATCCAATGACTACAAGTATTCTATTCCGTGCGTAATATTAAGGTTTTTAGAATAATCTAATATAAAGATTCTATTGTATACCCCATTATTCTGTACAGTATGTGTGAGCAAATATTTGAGCAATTAGTTATTATATGAGCTGTCGTTTAGTCGAACAAGATATTCATTTATGTGTTATATTCTTATTTCATGTGTAATAAAATTATTACATATGAAAAACCACTTATCAGGTGATGAATTATGAAATGTTCTAGATGCGCTGTCAAATCCTTATCGGCTTACATATTGATTACCCAAACGGCAAATAGTTTACCCATAAAAAAATTAACTATTTTCCTTACTGAAAATAGATACAGTTGACGGATAGCATTATTACGAAGTTCCCAGGATAAAGCATTTTGCATATAGAAAGAGGGAAATCACAAATGAATCCAGCAAGTCCAATCGCCATGCTAATTCAAATCATTCTCCCAATGGGTCTGGCCTTTCTATTTGTATACAAGTACATTGATATCCGTACAAAAACTACACATTTTGTTTGTCCGGTATGTAGTTGTAGTTTTAAGCTATCTAAACTTAATTTCGCATTTGCACTAAAGACAGGATTATTAAACGAACGTATAGTTACTTGTCCTGTTTGTGGATACAGAGGCAGGATGCCCGTAGTAAAAGATTAGGCAGAAATTCTTAAATTCAAAAAGGGTGTCCCTAAAGCCATAGGCTTTAGAGGCACCCTCTTCTTTTTATTTGTCTGCAAAAGTTAATGGACACAGGAACCCTTATTTGCTGCAAAAATCACTTTTTCGAGCTGCTTACGGACCTCAGAGCCTTTATTGGCCCGAAAAGTCCCAATTATGACCAGTTCCAAGGGCAATAACGGCTCTCATGTCCGTAAACTTTGCTTTTACAGCTAATTCACTGATACAACGTACCTCATGTCCGTAACTACTCGGAACAGTTCAACATTTCGGTTCGAAGTGAGCTATCTCTCCAGCGAAGTTCATGCTTTTGGGACACCCTCTTTTCCCATGGTGGGGTTGATAGAACTTAATGTTTTTTTAATATCATACATTAATAGCAAATATACCAACCAAACCGCACAAAATTTTTCCATTTGCCAACTAATCATGAATAGGGTGTTCCTCATTCTTCCATACTAAGGAAAAGTGCAGCTTTAGCACGGAAGGGAGCATGTTTTATGAATAAGCCTTCCAAAAAAATGGGGAAACCCCGGCTACGTCCCTATTTTCCCATTCTAACGGAGAAATTTCTCCACCCTATTCTTAAAATAAAGAAATGGCTGCGCTATACTGCTGCCGTATTCATGGTGTTCGCTCTCATCGTCGGCGGCATGATTATTTATTTGCGCACCCAATCGCTTCCCGTTGCTGCCATTAGCCAAACCTCGCAGATGCTGGATCTGCAGGGCCATGTAATAGACACCTTTCATGCAGGGGAGAATCGCCGATCTGTACCTCTTGCGGAAATTTCCCACTACGTTATTGATGCGACCTTGGCAATTGAGGATCGTCGCTTCTACGACCATCGCGGCTTTGATATGAAGGGAATGGCGCGTGCCGTGATGGTTAACGTTCAAAGCTTATCCACAAGGCAAGGCGCCAGTACGCTGACGCAGCAGCTCGCACGAAATTTATATTTGACGCATGAGCGAACTTGGCAGCGCAAGATGAAGGAAGCCATGTACACCGCTCAACTGGAGATGCGCTATTCAAAAGACGAAATTTTGGGTATGTATTTAAATCAAATTTATTATGGCCACGGCTCTTATGGAATAGAAGCCGCAGCCATGATGTACTTCAACAAGCATGCTTCCGAGCTATCGCTCGCGGAGAGCGCCATGTTGGCCGGTATTCCGAAAGGACCCAAATATTATTCTCCTTATTTGGACATGAAGAATGCAAAGGATCGGCAGCTCACGATTTTGCAAGCTATGCTTGAAGGCGGCTCTATCACATCCGAGCAGGCGGACGCCGCTTATGCGGAGGTGCTGAACTTTCAAGCGCTCGGTTCTGGCGAACAAGAAGGATTCGCACCTTACTTCCGCGACTATATCAGATATATAGCAGTAGATAAGCTGGGCATTAACGAGCAGATGCTTAATGAAGGCGGAATTACCATTTATACGACGCTGGATTCCGTTGCACAGGCCGCCGCTGAGGAGGTTATCGCCAAAGGGATTCCCGAAAGCTCGGAGCAGCAGGCCGCTTTAATCGCCATTGACCCGCGCAGCGGGTACATTAAAGCGATGGTCGGCGGACGAAGCTATAAGAAGAACCAATTCAATCGCGTGTTTGCCAACACGCGCCAGCCCGGCTCGTCGTTCAAGCCGCTCTTGTACTTAACAGCTCTGCAAAGCCGGTTCATGACGCCTGCTACCCGCTTCAAGAGTGAGCCGACCATATTCTCCTATGATGAAGGACGCAAAACATATGAGCCGCATAATTACGGCGATAAATATGCAAACGACCTCATTGATATGCGGAAAGCAATTGCGAGTTCAGACAATATTTACGCGGTGAATACGATTATGACCATCGGCGCCGACAAAGTAATCGATACTGCGCGAAAGCTTGGCATTAAGAGCAGCATGCAGCCGGTTCCCTCCTTGGCACTTGGAACGTTTCCAGTTAGCCCATTCGAAATGGCTTCTGCGTTCGGAACATTTGCGAATGGAGGCACTCATGTCGAACCCATCGCTATTTTGCGAATCGAAGATCGCAAGGGACAGGTATTATATGAAGCGAAACACAATGCCGTACAAGCCATCGCCCCGGCCGAGGCTTATGTAATGACCAGCTTAATGGAAAGTGTGTTCGAGGAAGGCGGTACCGGCTCCCGTGTCTCTTCTATTATTAAACGGCCAGTCGCAGGCAAGACCGGCACGACTCCGACGGATGCTTGGATGGTAGGATATACACCGGAGCTGGCGACCGCTGTATGGGTTGGCTATGACAAGGACCGTAAGCTGACGGTTGCGGAGGCCTACCGGGCAGCGCCTATGTTTGCCAAGTTTACGGAACAGACACTCGCTTCAGTACCGCCCAAAATATTCCCTATCCCTGAGGGAGTAGTCAATGTGTACATTGACCCTGAGAGCGGGAAGCTGGCAGCAGCCAGCTGTGCGAATAGGCGGCTGGAGGCTTTCCTTAGCGGAACGGAGCCTACTGAGGTATGCGGCGAACCCGCTGCGGTCGACGATAGGAATGAGAAGGACGATGTAAAAGCAGAAAAAAGTCGTTCCTGGTGGTCTGATTTGAAACGCTGGTGGACAGACTAAGGTGCACGCTCTCCTCTATTTCCAATCCATAGTGAGCTTCTTCTGCTCATAGCTTGGAGGTGACCTTCGCACATTTTTGTCTGAATTATGATCAAAAAGTGAAATTTCTTTGAACAAACGTAGATTGTTGTGTTATAGTAAACATAAGGAAAACACTTACAATAAGCAGAGGTGTTCATTATGATAACCAAAACAGCAATAATCAACCAAACGAAGCCAACCAAATCGGATGTCAAGCGTTTAGTCAAAGTAATGACTGCAATTGCTTGGGGCGTACTCGGTATCGGCGTTCTGCTTTGCTTAATAAATTTAAGTCACTTCAGTGATAAAAATGTCGGATTAATGGTCGGCATCGGCTTCCTAATCGGCAGTGTTCATATTTATGTTATTGGAACCGCGATTGGACTTGTTCATGCGAGACGCAACGAAGAGCAGACTTTCATTGACGCAAGCGAACAACAGATATAGACTACGGAACTAATGAAGAGGCTGTCCTTCAGGTAGATCATTCTACTTGTGGGGCAGCCTCTTTTCTATTCCGCTTCGTCTTTATGGGACAAAACAGGATTTAGTGGGTACTAATGGATATGAAAATAAAGCCAGAATAATAGGAAGAGCCAAGAAAAATGTCATATTTTCGGCTGAAATTCACTTGAAAAAATGAAGCCTGAATCAATGTTGTCTAAGCAGTGAACTTTCTATTACAGAATAAAGACGAATTCTTGACGTAATTGTTAACCCCGCAGTCATTGCGGTTTATATCTGCTATTGTAATCTTAAGCAGTAATTTTGAGGAGTTGAACCGAAATGAGACCGTTTATTCGCATGCTTACCCCCGTACTCTTTTTGCTGATGGCCTTTACGCTTTCTGGCTGCGGCGAGCAATTTATCGTGCTCGATCCAAAAGGACCTATCGGCGAGTCTCAGAAAGACCTTATTTATATTTCCACCATTATTTGCTCGGTTATTATTATTCCCACACTAATACTGACTGCCATTATCGTCTGGCGCTACCGGGATAAGAAAGGAAGAAAAGCTTCATACACTCCAAACTGGGAGCATAGTACGAAGCTGGAAGTTACATGGTGGTCTATACCGATCATTGCCATCATCATTCTAGCAATTATCACGGTCAGATATACTTATGCGCTTGAGCCTTCTAAAGCTATTGTTTCGGAGAAGGAGCCGATTACGATCCAAGTAACGTCCCTTGATTGGAAATGGCTGTTTAAATATCCTGACGAGGGCATTGCTACCGTCAACTATATTAAAATCCCTGCTGATGTTCCGGTTAAATTCCAGCTTACATCAGATACGGCGATGAACTCCTTCTGGGTACCGCAGCTTGGTGGACAGATCTATACCATGTCAGGCATGGCGATGACGCTCTTCCTGCAAGCTGATGAGCAAGGCAGTTATTTTGGCTCGGGAGCCAACTTTAACGGGCAGGACTTTGCACAAATGCGGTTTAAGGTCGATGCGACGACAGAAGAAGAGTATCATTCTTGGATCAAACAAGTGAAAGATACGTCTCCTGCTCTTACTATGGAAGGCTTCGAAAAACTGAGAGAGCCTGGCTCTTCTGAGAAACAGCTGTTCTCAAGCTTCCCAGCCGGATTATTCGATAAGATTGCTATGCAATATGTAAATGGCGATGGCGGCGGTCATCATCACGGCGGCGCAGCGTCTGAGCCTGCGGCTAATAAGGATGAGTCCCATCCAGACAGCAGCACCGATGCTCATAGTCATATGGATATGGATATGGGTGACATGGGCATGGATATGGACATGGGCAAATAATCTCAAGCCAACCATTCTTTTTGAGCATCTTCACTTCACCAAACTAATCGTATGCTTTCGATATAAGTTTGCTTATGCTTTCGGAGCAAGTTTTGCTTCACAAAACTTTTAGGAGGTCCCTTATGTTAGACAAAATTAAAGACTTCGCTTCCGAATTTTTTGTTACTGGCGATCCGCTTATTTTAGGGGCTCAAGTATCTATCGGATTATCGGTAGTTGCCATTATATTTACGCTAACCTTTTTCAAAAAATGGCGCTGGTTATGGACGGAATGGCTGACTACGGTCGATCACAAAAAAATCGGGATTATGTACGTTATCGCTTCTTTACTCATGTTGTTCCGCGGCGGTGTTGATGCGCTGCTCATGCGGGTGCAGCTCGCTGCGCCGCAATTAGATTTCCTGCAAGCAGAGCATTACAATCAGATATTTACTACTCATGGCGTTATTATGATTTTGTTCATGGCCATGCCGCTCATGTTCGGTTTGTTCAACCTTGTCGTGCCATTACAGATCGGTGCACGTGACGTTGCCTTTCCGTTCCTGAACTCACTAAGCTTCTGGATGTTCTTCTTTGGAGCTATGCTGTTTAACGTATCATTCATTATCGGCGGCTCGCCGGATGCGGGATGGCTTGCTTATCCGCCACTTTCCGAGCTGTCAGGCAGTCCAGGTCTTGGACAGGACTTCTATATCTGGGGTATTCAGATTTCTGGTATCGGCTCCTTAGCAACAGGGATCAACTTTGTTGTCACGATATTGAAAATGCGTGCGCCAGGCATGAAGCTAATGAAAATGCCGATGTTCGTATGGTCGGTTCTCTCATCATGTATTACGATTATGTTCGCATTCCCAATTCTTACCGTAACATTATTCCTGCTGTTCATTGACCGTTACTTGGGCGCGCACTTCTTCACGCTTGACGGCGCAGGTAATCCAATGATGTACATCAACCTCATTTGGATGTGGGGACATCCCGAGGTATATATCATTGTTTTGCCGGCATTCGGTATATTCTCAGAAGTTGTATCAACTTTCTCGAAGAAAAAACTTTTCGGCTACAAGTCCATGGTATTTGCACTTATGTCGATCAGCTTCCTCTCATTCTTCACATGGGCGCATCACTTCTTCACGATGGGCTCCGGTGCAAACGTCAATGCGTTCTTTGCCTTAACGACTATGCTTATAGCCATCCCGACGGGGGTGAAGGTCTTTAACTGGCTGTTCACGATGTTCCGAGGGCGTATTACCTTTACAACTCCGATGATGTGGGCGGTCGCATTCATACCGTGCTTTGTCATCGGGGGTATGACTGGTGTTCTTCTTTCTGTTGCGCCAGCCGACTTCCAGTTCCACAACAGCTACTTCCTGATTGCGCATTTCCATCAGGTGATTATCGGCGGCGTTGTGTTCGGTTTTTTCGCAGGCCTCTATTATTGGTGGCCGAAGGTGTTCGGCTTCCGCTTGCATGAAGGCCTTGGCAAATGGGCATTCTGGTTCTGGAACATTGGTTTCTATGTCTGCTTCATGCCGCAGTATGCGCTTGGTTTAATGGGCATGACTCGTCGTGTCAACACATACGACTTCGATATGGGCTGGCAGCCGCTTAACGTGGTTTCTACAGTCGGCGGATTCTTGATGGGTATCGCATTCCTATTCCAAGTATGGCAAATTGCTCATAGCATTCGGTTTTATAAGAAAGAGCAGAATGGCGATGCATGGGATGGCCGTACGCTGGAATGGTCGATACCATCACCTGCGCCGCTTTATAACTTTGCTCGTCTTCCACAGGTTACGGATCAGGATGATTGGTGGGAAGAGAAGCAGCGCATCGCCAGAGGCGAGCCTGTCAAGCCTCTTACACCGCTCGAGCCGATTCATATGCCAAAAAACTCAGGCATCCCTTTCATTATGTCGTTATGCTGGTTCACCGCCGGCTTCGGCTTCGTATGGGATTGGCTGTGGATGGCTATACCGGGTCTGATCGGCGTAGCTATTTGTATGCTTGTTCGTTCATTCTCCTATGACACCGATTATTATATTTCGGTACAAGAGATTGAGCGCACGGAAGCAGCTTTAAGGGGGTCAAAATAATGGCACATGCAGTTTCCAGAACAGCAAACGCGCATGGCGGACACGGAGCTGGTCACGGCGGCGGTCACCATGACGAGCACCATGATCAAGAATCGTTGAAAACATTTGGCTTCTGGCTGTTTCTTATCACAGACGTTATCTTGTTCGGTACCTTGTTCGCTACCTACGTCGTCCTCCGTTTCAGTACGGATGGGGGCCCTACAGGTGCGGAGTTAATTGAAATAAACGGCATTATCGTTTCGACATTTATCCTGCTGACAAGCAGCTTTACGAGCGGAATAGCCGTACTCGAGATGAACAAAGGCAATAAACGCGGCCTCATCGGCTGGCTGGCGATAACTGCCTTGCTCGGAGCATCCTTCGTTTTCTTGGAAGTAAACGAATTTATGCACTTGGTGCATGAGGGAGCAACGATTGGTACGAGCGCGTATTGGTCCGCCTTCTTCACCTTAGTAGGCATACATGGTCTTCACGTTTCGCTTGGACTTGTCTGGATGATCTCCATTATGCTTCAGCTTGGTCGCCGGGGCATCACGCCGGTAACAAAGCGTAAAGTCAGCATTATTAGCTTATACTGGCATTTCCTTGACGTTGTATGGATCTTCGTATTTACGATCGTTTACTTGATGGGGGTGATGTAGGATGGAGAACCATAACACGCATGCACAGGATGCGCACGGCTCTCATGGCGGATCGATGAAGTCATATGTCATCGGCTTTCTGTTCTCAATTATCCTTACGATTATTCCACTCGTTGTCGTGTTGAATGATATGCTGAGCAAAAAGGCTACGACGGTACTCATCCTCGTGATGGCGATCCTGCAGTTTGCCGTACAGCTCCTCTTCTTCATGCATATTCGCGACGAGGAGAAACCGCGCTTCAACCTTATGGCGCTAATATTCGGTCTCGTCATTCTGTTGACCATCGTTGCAGGCTCAATCTGGATTATGACCTACAATACGGTTGGATAAGTAAAACGACTTAAAAATAAAGCTTTTTCATTAGAAAACAGCCGAGCAGGGTTTATACCTGCTCGGCTGTTTTGCTTCTTTGGTCTATTGCTGCCTGATCCCAGCCTAATACGATTTAACATCAGAATATGAAATAATTTAAACAATTCGGCCTGCGACCGTGCTATAAGCCTCGCTGAACGATCTCTATATCCTTAGGCAGCACTAACGTCAACTGCGGGTCTACCGTATCGGATACAAAACCGCCATCCCTTCGCTCCAGAGCGCCGATCATGACATACATCGTTGTGCCAATCGTCTTGGTTTGCAGCATGTCCATTTTGTCGAGCTTCTCTGCCGACCAATAGCGGACCTGACCGATAAGCTGAACCTCATGTGTATCCGTCTCGCCTAGCTCTATCCTGTTCAATGAATGAACAACAATCTTCTGAATAGATGCCGGTACTTCGACAGCATTGGTCTCGATAAATGCCGAGCGCTGCGTCATGTTCAATCCCCTTTGCAGCTCATCGAACAAGCCAGTTGACATAAGCAGCGCAAGACCAATACTTGCTGTTCCAATAACTCCAACAAAGAATACGCTGATCCAGTCGTAGCGTACAATCGTGCGTTCACTTCCCGAAAATTTCAAGTAAAGCAGCAACTCGGCGCCCAGCATAACAAATACGATGGGCGCTATCCACATCAGCACTTCGTACGCCTCGAGATTTTGCCAAAGCGATACAGCAAGTGCCGTCCCCATCAGTACGAGTGTCACGCCCATTGATAACGAGCCTACGCGCCAAGTGCGGATTGTTGCCGGTTCATGAATAAGGTCTGCTTGGTTCATTTGCTTCCCTCCTCCTTGCGTTTATAAACTGGAGGCGCGAGCGGCGGCGGCACTGCCCGCTTCGAATCCGCAGTTTTGCTGCCAAATGTTAAACGCAAACCGATAAATATGAGCACAAAGGAAACGACAACTGTAGGAATTACATAGATGACGCTCATATAAGCTTCATACATTTGTCTGGTGAAATTTTTCATAACCATATCGGCAACCACACGATTTAACAAATAATAGACACCAAAGCCCATCAAGGCGATGCCAAACCAGCGCTGATAAGGAACAAATTGCTTCAAAATTGGCTCATCTGTCAGCTCATTGCGCTCATAACGTGTCGTTTGCTGCAGCGCATCAAAGAATGCGAAGCACCAGAACAGCGGCAGCAGGAAGAAGAACAGCGACAAACGCATATTATCCATAATGTAAATCGCCAGCAGGAAGCCTCCCATTAATTGCAGCCCCCGCTTCTGCAGCCCTAAGTAAAGGTGGCCCGCTCCTGGAAAAATAGATAACGCGATAGCAAGCACTTTGTTCTTGCGTCCTGAGGAGATATGAGCCTCCAAATCTTCAAATATAGCATGATCCACGAGCTGTTCGCCCCGTTGCTTCGCATGCAGATGCTGGATCGTGTCGAACATGCTGTACACCCATATCACAGGCAGAATAAATAAGAAAATAAGCAAAGCTCCTGTATTCATAATGATGCTGAGAAACACGATAATCGCGAATAACCCTACAAATGATATAAGAAACGTAATGCCGCGCTGCATAAGTCCAAGACTCATATGCCCTAGTCCCGGAAGGAAGGAGAGCATGATTGTGCGCGACTTCTCCCTCTGCTGCTCATACGACAACGGCATATAGCCAGCCGTTGAATCCGAATACGCACCATAGTTGGGATTTGAAGCGTGCAAGCCCGGGGTTTTACCTGAAACAAGAGAAATGATCATATCGATCATATTAATTAGCCAGCTGAATGCAGCAACGAACACGAAGAAAAAAACAAATTCTTCTTTACGTGAATGGGATATTAATATAAGAAATGCTATTAAAGACGATCCAAAGAAAGCTCCTCCATACAATACGGTGCGGAAAGGCCTTCCCAGATACGCATGTCCTGCGCCGGGTATAAACGCAAGCATTAACGCGATTAACGGACTTTTGTTCATTGATCATTCATTCCTTTCATTCATTGATTCTTTCTAGCTTTCATTATTTAAAACGGATCGCTTGCAGTCCATCAAGCCACGAGCCGGTCTGATCGACTATTTTGTCCGACCACGATTCCGTTTGTACATCTGCCGGGGCTGATATTGGCGGAATCGACTTGTGCGCATTTGCATCTAGATCAAGCTGCGCGAGCTTCTGCGAGAATGAAACAAAGGTACCGCTGCCAAGCAGAAGCAGCGTAATCGACGCAGCAACCGTGTAATGCGTAGCCGGATGCTGCATCCAGGAGCTTCTGCGGAAGGATTTCTCCTGCTCGACAATCGTCGGAACCGGACGTATCCCGTCTGCTCGATCCAGCTTCTGTTGTTGCTGCTCAGCCATTAGCTGCGATACGACTCGCTCTTCGAGCAGTTCCATATCAGGCAATAGCATCTTTGGATTCTGGACCGTCTGGGCAGCGTCTGCCCCCTCCGACTCAACGGCTGCTATGAACAGCTCCAAGCAAGCATCGCTTGCTTCTATTTGCTGCTCTACCTGTATGCGCTCATCTTCAGGCAATAGACCGCGCACATAAAGTTTCATTTGTTCCGCAGTGATTCTATCATTCGCGTTCACGTGTTCATCTTTCCGGTCGATCTCGTCATTCATTCGAAATCCTCCTTTCGCCAGTGGCGCTTCATCCAATTTCTTGCTCGGTAAAGTCTGGACTCCACGCTTTTGCGTTCCAGCCCTGTTTCCGCGGCAATCTGTTCATAGGATTTGTCTTCCATATAATAAGCCGTTACAACTTCGCGATAGTTATCCGGCAGCCTGTCCACCTGTACTTGTACGTGCCGCTTATCCTCTTGCTCGATAGCCAGCGTTTCCGCCGCGGGGTTTGCAGACACGCCCTCTTGTTTCCTCTGCGGCGCAGCTTCATCGCCTATCAGTTCTTCAGGTCTGCGTGCTTGGCTTCGCTTGAAATCAATGGCCCGGTTGACGGCAATGCGGGTTATCCATGTCTTCAGCCCGTCCAATCGGCAATCCGGGAGGGAGCGATAAATTTGCAGCAGCACTTCCTGTGTAATATCCTCCGCATCATGCTGCGAATGAAGCACTGCAAAGATTGTTCTATATATATAAGGACCATAGGCTTGTACGAACGGTCGATAATGCTCGGGCCCGCCGCTTTGTACCGCTTTGATCCAATCCTCGTCTTGAATGTCGCTCCCCTCCTTCCCAATCTAATAGACGACAACCAATCTCTTTTACCCTGCACTTTTTCAAAAAAATATTTTTGCTGTCCCCTATAACAAGAAAAACCTCATCATTCGCAGAAAAAGCTTCACGAATGATGAGGTTCTCATCATTGAAATTGAACTTTCTTATAGTTAAGCCGTGTACCTTGGGAAGCTTCCGTTATACATCAAGCGATTGCTTCAGCTCGTCAGGCGAGCGGTCCCACCACTCCAGATTATGCTCCATAAGCAGCTTGCGAAGCGCTGCTCTGTCTACATCGCCCAGCTCCGTCAAATTATAACGGCGTTTAAGTGATTGATCGAGCTTATTTACATGATCGGCAAGAATTTTCCAGCCGCGGCGCGCTTCCGTATCAATTAGCATCTCGCAAGCCGTTGCTCCTGCATAGTAAGAGCCCTCTTCATTTCGATCAACTGCAACCCATACAATCCAGCATTGACGGCCATTTGGCGTATCTTCTTTATTTGGCGTGAACTTAATGCCGCGCTCGACCTTGCTCTTTGCGTGCATAGCGCCTACGTCGATATAGGCAACGCCATCATCAATGATAATGCAGGATACCGCGCTTAAATCGATAGCTCCTGCCCCAAAGCCTTTATGTTTTTTGCTGCTCACTACATTGAGCGACAGTGATTTCTTTTCCTTTTTTTCCGGCTGTACCGGCTGTTCTTGTTCTTCGGTCACGTTTATTCACACCTTCCCCATACATTAATTCCATTTTAGCTAATATTCCTCGAAAAGCAAACATATACATGCTGTAGATGCTTGTCAACGGGAGGGAAACGTTCAATGACTCCACGCTATTTCAAACGATTCATATTCGTAATACTCGCAGTCGTCACGCTCGGCATATCTGTGCAGTACGGTTTCGGAGCAGCCTGGCAATCGCAATATACTTATGCCTTCGCCCCTGCCGGCAAAGCTCCGCAAGCACCAGTTGCTGCCCAGAATTCGTCCAAGCCGCCTGCCGTTCAGGAACCGAATACGGTGTTAACTCCGAAGCCGCAGTCCCTTAGCAAGCGAATTGTTGAATATCATATCGATGTTCAATTGCGCGAGGATGCAAAGCATCTCGACGGGGAGCAAACCGTAACCTGGATCAACCCAGGCAAAAAAACAGTGTCCGAGCTCTATTTCAACTTGTATCCTAATGCGTTCCAGTCCGGCAAAACAACGTTTATGCAAGAGTCCGGCGGCAAGCTGCGTCAGGATAAAGCAACATCAAACAGTATTGGTTATATGAAGCTGCTAACGCTGCAAACCGAAGGCGGAGAGAGCCTTCTGCCGCGCCTGCAATATGCGCAGCCGGATGACGGCAATGAGAATGACTTCACCTTAGCTAGAATCCGGCTGCCTGAGCCAGTTGCCCCTGGTGAATCGGTCACCCTCCGCATGAGCTTTGAAGTCAAGCTCCCTGAGGTTTTTGCAAGAATGGGCTACTCTGGCGACTTTGTGATGGCTGGTCAATGGTTCCCGAAAGTAGCTGTATATGAAACGGTTGGAACACGCGGCCGCGCAGAAGAAGGCTGGAATGCGCATCAATATCATGGCAATTCTGAGTTTTACAGCGACTTCGGTATTTACAGCGTTCGCATCCATGTACCCGAGTCCTATACGGTCGCCGCAACCGGCTTTCAGACTAAAGCCATTGAAATGAAGGATCAAACGAAGATCTATCAATTTTATGCTGATGACGTCCATGATTTTGCATGGTCGGCATCGCCGGATTTCGTCTACGAGGAAACCGCCTATTCGGATACTGGCATCCCTGGCGTAAGAATCAAGCTTTATCTCGATCCTTCCCATGCTGCGCTTAAGGACCGTTATATGCATGCAGCGAAATCTGCCCTGTCGAGCTACGCGAAGTGGTATGGCGAATACCCTTATAGCACACTGTCTATCGTTGTGCCTCCTAAAGGCGCAGGCGGTGCGGGAGGAATGGAGTATCCTACGCTCGTAACGGCGTTTGCAGCGGAGAGTACGAACCCCGGCTATGATCTTGAAAGAACGGTCGTGCATGAAATCGGCCATCAATTCTGGTATGGCATGGTTGCCTCCAACGAGTTCGAAGAAGCATGGCTGGACGAAGGCTTTACTTCCTATGCCGAGGACAAAGTGATGGAAACGGCCTATGGTCTTTCATCCAACCTGCGCGTTGAAGCCAGTTATATGACAGATCCAGCGCCGCTCAAGCAGCTTTCTTGGTCCTATCGAAGCCACACCCAATATGCTGAAAATGTATATATGAGAGCAAAGCTCGTACTCATCGGCATCGAGAATCAGGTTGGATCAAGAACGATGCAAAAAATCATGCGCACGTATTTCCAAAAATATAAATTCAAACATCCTTCAACAGCCGATTTCCAGCGTGTAGTGGAGCAGGTAACCAAAACAAAATGGAATGATTATTTTAGGCATTATGTGTACGACGATCAAATGGCAGACTTCTCCGTAGATTCCATACAGGTCAAGCCAGTCATGCAAAACGGCATCCAAATGTACGAGTCAGTTGTGCTCATTAGCAAAAACGGCGGAAGCAACGGAGTCATTCCAATTGTACTCCAGTTCACAGATGGCACAAAAATTACGAAACGTTGGAACGCGGAAGATATGCACATTCAGTACAAGCAGCTGCATTCTGCCCCTCTATCATGGGTGTACATCGATCCCGATCACAGCAACGTGCTCGATAATAAGCTCATCAACAACTATATGCAGGCTCAGCTTCCAGAAGAAACACGCACACGTTGGAGCTTAGGTATAGTAACGATCATTGAGGGGCTGATCGGGACGCTTGGCTGGTAAGTAATTGTGTTCAAGGAGCGATAAAATATGAAGATACATATGAAGCAAGGCTGGCAGCTCGCGGTCAAGCATTTCCACCTCGTGGTTCTACTATTCCTTTACCAGCTAATCTGGGGGTTCTTCTTATACCGATTCATTGATTCGGTTGTCTCACCACTGCTTCGGCGATACCCGAGCGCCTATCCTTCTGACGTTGCCAGAGAGGTCTTCGTGACAGAAGCTCAGTTCCAGCTGTTCAAAACAGATCTCATCACACCGTATGTATGGACACTTGGCGGTCTGCTCGTCATTAGAATGCTGCTCACGCCTTTGTTTAATGCCGGGTTGTTCTATTCTCTGAATCAAGCGAGGAATCATTCCGGCACTCGCTTCTTGGAAGGCATTCGCAAAGCTTGGAAGCCCGTCATGCTGCTCTATTGGATCGAATCCATATTGACGCTCGCTCCCGCCTGGTGGCTGCTGCCTCGCGCACTTAACACTTTGCTGTCGAGCCACTCCATTCCGGAGATGCTGCAGGCGACGCTCCCTGGGGCCGCTATATGGCTCCTATGGGGGACCGTGCTTCATCTGCTCTCACTAGCCATGCAGTTCGGCGCGGCAACAGGTGAAGGCATTCTGAGCAGCCTGTGGCGCGCTTTAAGAAACTTTCTTTCTTTTGCAGCAGTTTCACTGCTCATGTGGGGCATCGGTGTTGCGTTAGGCCTGGTTGTCTCCGGCTTGTCGATGATCTGGGCCGGTTTGTTCGCCCTTATCCTACACCAGAGCTACCATTTCATCCGAACCTTGATGAAAATATGGACGATTACGACTCAGTACGAATGCTTACAAACCAAATTATAATCGTAAAAAAAGCTTCCGGTTCCTCGATTTCAGAGGATTACGGAAGCTTTTTGCTTTATTTTGATCTCTAAGATCATCATCATATAAACCTTCCGGCCCGCCCGGCTGCCGCTCCGAGCTCCATGTACTGCACTTCTGCATCACTTCTGCATCACATTCGCCGCTCGGCTGCCGCTCTGAGCTCCATGTGCTGCACTTCTGCATCACATTCGCCGCTCGACTGCCGCTCCGAGCTCTATGTGCTGCACTTCTGCATCACATTCGCCGCCCGACTGCCGCTCCGAGCTCCATGTGCTGCACTTCTGCATCACATTCGCCGCCCGACTGCCGCTCCGAGCTCCATGTGCTGCACTTCTGCATCACATTCGCCGCTCGGCTACCACTCCGAGCTCCATGTGCTACACTTCTGCATCACATTCGCCGCTCGGCTACCGCTTCGAGATCTATGTGCTGCACTTCTGCATCACATTCGCCGCTCGACTGCCGCTCCGAGCTCTATGTGTTTCTATGGAGGTTTTTTTAGATGAGATATTTTTAATTTTTCGTAAATAAAATAGGAAACTCCCGCTATTTACTAGGCTTTCAACTAGTCCCATAGCAATAGGGGCATTAGGACGTATCGGAATATTTTGAAACACATATACATAATTAATGAAAATGAGTTATTCATATAGTTAGAAAGCACCATTACATTTTTAGTTATATTACAAGAAAGATGATGAAACGAAGCTATTAGTCAAAAGGTTACATGAGAATTATTAGAATTAGATTATAAAGGCAGGAGATTAACGAAAATAAGCGAATATTTCCAAGAGTAATAAAAAAACAGCCTAATTCCCTTCGGGGATACGGGGGAACCACTCTGGGTGAATTGATTCCGACGTCTGATTTTTTGCAGCGCCTGAGGAATCATAGGGAGCCTTCAACCGAACCCCACAGCTAACCTCGTCGGCATTGGAAGGAGCTCCACAATTGAAAAAGGTTACAATACTACTTTTGGGTCTCGTTATTATGCTCGCCTCTCAGGCGGGAAGCGCTTTCGCAGACTCCAAACTAAACGGATTTATCGATGATGTTATGGGTAGTCCGTACAAAAGCGGTGGAACGACGTCGAAAGGCTTTGATTGCTCCGGTTTTACGAGCTATGTGTTCGAAAAAATGGGCATTGAACTTCCGCGCACATCCGCTGCTCAAGCGAAATCAGGCACGAAAGTTGCTAAGGATGAACTCGTACCCGGAGATCTCGTATTCTTCGATACAGTCGGCAGCAACAACAGCACCGTTTCCCATGTAGGCATCTATATTGGTGATGGCAAGTTTGCACATTCATCCTCCAGCAGAGGCGTGGTAACAGACAAACTTAGCTCTTCCTATTATGAGAGCCGTTACGTAACTGCGCGTCGTGTTATGGATTCGGAATCTTTCGTGAATTATGCAGAAGTCAAATAGAGCTTAATGATTGCCCTTCAGTGGACAATTGCGTAAGCTCAGCCAACAAAGCCGCATGAGGTTGTCTTTCAAAGACAAGCCAAATGCGGCTTTGTTGATTCATCCTGAACTGATTTGGTATGAAACAGTAAGAACGCTATGGCCCAGCTTATTTGTATACTATTAAATAAACCTTTGCATCCGTTTTGAAACAACGAATGCAAAGGTTTTTTGTTTTATGGATCAAGAAGATTATTCAAATTTTAATTTCTATTACTCCCCAAGCGGCTTGTGTGCGGTTTGTCCTCTGCCAAGCACGAGCATTATTCCGAGCAGAAGCAGCATTAGCACGACTAGAATACTTATATACCATAAGGTCGACTGAACGCTGTATTGATCCATAAACCAACCTGTTACACGAGGGAAAATGGCTCCGCCTAGGCCACCGCATGCGACGAGCAAACTCGTCGTTCTTTCTGTCATGCCAGGTATGAGTACATTCGCATATACGAGTGCAATACCAAAAATTCCAGAGAAGAATAAACCGCTCAGCCCTACAAATATGAGCATCCAGCTAAGCTGACCCATCAATGCCATTAAGATGAATACACCTGAAGCTCCGATTGTTGCTATGAGCAAGTAGCGTGAATAGCCTATTCGATCCGCTAACACGCCGGCAAATAAACGACCTACCACCATCGTACCCCAGAATAAACCAAGTACGGCTGCCGCACTAGCCTCTGCTACTCCTGAACGGCCGATCAGAATGGCAGGCAAATAATTGGAAAAGCTCATCTCCATACCAACGTAAATCATAAAAAACAATGCCGACAGCAGTAGAAACGGCAAAGCCTTGCGCTGATATCCAAAGAAAGCGGACTTTCCAGACACGGCCATACCATCTGTCTTATGGTGTTCATTTGATTCTTTTGAAGTACGAGGAATAATGCCCAGCTGGTCATCCAACTCGCCAAATGATAATGTCATCCAAAGTACGAATGTTATGCCAGACATCGCCGCGAGAATGGGGAAAGAAAGCTGCCAGACGTGGTGCTGGATTAAATAAGCTGCCGCAATAGGAATAAGCAGCGCTCCGACACCAAAAAATGTTTCAAGGCGGCTCATAGCCGATGCTTTGCCATTCTTCCACAAATCGATTATCATAGCACCTACGACGGCCTCTGTCATACCGAAGCCAAGTCCAGCCAGCGGCGCAATTGTCAACATCCAGCCCCAAGGTAATAGTAGACTATAGGCTGCTTCGCTTACGGTCAATATACCGATCGCAATGAGTACAGCTCCTCTTTTCCCTATTCTAGCTGTTATGGATGGTGCAAACAAAACACCGACCAGAAAGCCGAGAAACTGATTCATAATCCATTGTCCGCCGTCTTTGTAGGTCAAGCCATAGTGCTCGATTAATTGTTCCATAATTGCGCCGCCCACAACATGGGCAACTCCAATAATTAAATATGACAAGCAGCCGAGCCATAATAATTTTTTCATGCTAATGCTTCTCCTTATGTACACACACATAGCCCATTTTGCCTAGCTGATATAATAATCCTGTTTGAACCATTTTACACGCTGTAAGGCAGAATAAGTAATGGAGGTATCTCACTTATGAACTATTCACAAAGCTCCCCTTATTATAAACGAGAATCAATTGCCATGACTATACATCCACTTGAAATAGAACATGTCGAGAATATTTGTAAATGGAGCTACGAGGCACCCTTCGACATTTATAATTGGCCTTCTTGGGAAAAAATGAAAAGGGACGGAACCGAGTTTGGCGATTCCGTCCTACGAGCTGCGCAGTATGTAGCAGTTCTCGGCAATCAGCTTGAATTAATTGGTTATGCGCAGTTTTTTCCTATTGCCGGCGTGACTAGGCTCGGCCTCGGTCTGCGGCCGGACCTATGCAGCCAAGGCCTCGGCCCAGCCTTTGCCCATTGCATAGCCTTAGAGGCGCGCAGACGCGAACCCGAGCATGAAATCGATTTGGAAGTGCTAGTATGGAATAAACGTGCTATACGAGCATATGAGCAAGCAGGCTTCTGCATTACGGATACGTATGTCATCACTAAACAAGAAGGTGTGTCCGAATGCCATTGCATGGTGTTCGAGCCTGTTGATCCAAAGATGTAGCATCTAATATTAAATGACATTCTAATCGAGTCCTTCCTAATTGTAAAGAACCGATAAGAAATTCATTTGTTGCTTGAAGTTATTGAATTTAGATCAATCTGATCATTTGCGTGACCTTATCGCCCTGAGACACCTCAATGATGTGGTGCTTGCTATTGTAGGTAATGGTGCCATTGCCTACTGCAATAACTGGGTCTTCACCCAAGCCAAAAAAAACATCATCTGCCAACGCTTCCATTACTTCGTGACGATCCTCTTCCGGAAGAACCACCCATTCATCTTCTTCCATTTCAAAAAAAGTATAGCTTCCTTCAATATTCCCTACCGCTGCTGTCAAATCCTTCAATATATCTGCATATTCTCTTGCATGTCTAACTCCCATTTCCGTAAACCACCTTTATCATCGTCATAGTTTTTTCACTTCTTCCTATTATTCTACCGCATTTTATCAAATTTTAACGTATTCTCTTCAAATCGTTTCAATTACTCTAACTTCAGAATACCTATTTGACGATAATAAAAGAAGTAGAGAAATGTCGAAAATGATTTGGACGGGGTGTATGATGAAAAATTCAACAATTATTGGACTTGTATTAGGTTTGGTTGCTGTGCTTGGAGGCATGGTATTAAAAGGGGCACACCTGTCGGCTCTCCTAAATCCGGCTGCGTTTATGATCATTATATTAGGTACAATCGCATCGGTTATGATTGCTTTTCCGATGGCCGAGCTGGCTAAGCTTGGAAAGCTGTTCAAAATGGTATTTTCCGAGCAAAAACTGACTCCGCGCGAAGAGCTTATTGGAAAATTTATGGAGTGGGCATCTATTACTCGCCGTGAAGGCTTGCTCGCCCTGGAAGCTAAAGTAGATGAAATAGAAGACGCCTTCCTACGCAACGGCATGCGGATGATTATTGACGGAAATGATCAGGACCTCGTTCGCGATGTTCTGCTTGAAGATATAGCGGCTACAGAAGACCGTCATAAAGCGGGAGCTCTCATATTCACTCAAGCGGGGACTTACGCGCCTACACTCGGGGTACTCGGTGCGGTTGTCGGCTTGATTGCCGCACTTGCGGATATGAGTGATATGGGCAAGCTTGCGCATGCCATCGCCGGGGCGTTTATGGCCACATTGCTCGGTATATTTACAGGATATGTACTTTGGCATCCCATTGCCAATAAGCTGAAGCGTATGTCGAAGCAAGAAATTCAAATCCGTCTTATGATGGTTGAAGGCCTGCTTTCCATTCAATCCGGCGTATCGACCATTGCCATCAATCAGAAGCTATCGGTATTCCTAACACCTACGGAAAGATTGAAGATGAAAGAGAAGGAGGAAGGAGCCGTTGAGCAAAAAGCATAGGAAGCACGAAGAACACGAGGAGCATGTTGACGAATCCTGGCTCATTCCATATGCTGACTTGCTCACCCTGCTGCTCGCCCTCTTTATCGTGTTATATTCGATGAACTCTGTTGACGTCAAAAAGTTCGAAGAGATGTCGCATGCATTCAATATTGTCCTTAGCAGCGGCAGCGGCGTTCTTAGCGAGACCTCTGTCATAAGACAAGGTGACGATGACGGCAAAAAGAGTGATGTGATTGGAAATAAAAAAAATCAGTCCGACAAAACCAAGGATTCGGCGAACGAGCAGGACGCTGAAGATAAAGCACGTGAAGAGCTTATAAAGCAGGAACAAGCCGAGCTTGAGGATCTCAAGAAGAAAGTTGACGATTATATTGAGAAGAACGGTCTAACCTCTGATCTTGAAACAAAGCTTAATTTCTCACAGCTTATGATTACGATTAGCGACAGTGCGCTGTTTGCACCCGCACAAGCAAACGTCAAGCCGGAATCCAAGGAACTGGCTATAGCGATCGGTAAATTGCTGCAGCTGTATCCCAACTATGAGGTTGTCGTTTCCGGACATACGGACGATAAACCGATTTCTACTGTATTTTTCAAATCCAACTGGGATTTAAGCTCCATGCGTGCTATTCGGTTTATGGATATTTTGCTTGAAAATAAACAATTAAAGCCCGAGCGCTTCAGCGCTATGGGATTTGGAGAATATCGCCCTGTTGGTGATAACAAAACAGTGGAAGGCCGAGCCAAAAATCGCCGCGTTGAAGTATCCATTATTCATACTTATGCCGATCCAAAATTGACTCAAAAGCTTTCCGTTACGGAATAATCCTATTTACGTATCGTCAAAAACCCCTGATTAACCCGCTTAGCCGGGTTAAATCAGGGGTTCTTTGTTTTTGATGCTACTTACACAGGCTCATAGCTTAACGTTTGAAATAGTGTATTCTTCTCCGCTTCCGTCAAATCCCGCCACTTGCCAACGGGAAGGCCAGCAAGATGGATGTTCATGATTCGCTGCCGCTGCAGCCTTCTCACATGAAAGCCGAAAGCCTCACACATTCTGCGAATTTGCCGATTACGCCCTTCTGTCAATATAATGCGGAATACACGGTCAGTAACTCTCGTAACTTCACATGGCAGCGTCATGCTCCCAAGAATATGCACGCCGCTCGACATTCCCTGCAAGAATGCAGCCGTTAGCGGCCGATCTACTGTAACCAAATACTCCTTCTCATGCTTTCCTTCCGAACGAAGAATCGGATTAACGACATCACCGTCGTTGGTCAACAGAATGAGCCCTTCTGAATCCTTGTCCAATCTACCGATTGGAAAGATACGTTCGCTATGACCGACAAAATCAACAATATTTCCTTTAATATGCGGTTCAGTTGTGCTTGTGATGCCAACTGGTTTATTGAGCGCTATATATACATGACGCTTCTGTTCACCAATTTTTCGCCCATCCACACGGACATCATCGCCTTGCTCTGCTTGGCTGCCAAGCTGTGCTGGCGCTCCGTTAATGGTGACACGGCCGCTGTCTACCAGCTTGTCCGCCTCACGTCTAGAGCAATAACCCGTTTCACTAATAAATTTATTAATCCTCAAAGCTGCTTCACCCCGTTGTATGTAATGCCAGCTTGGCTATTTTCTCCGATGTATAATACTGAATAGCTGTTTCTGTTATCGTAACATGCTTGCTGCTTATCAGCATAGCCTCGCCTGCTGCTCGCTTCATAGCCCTAGCGACATCCTCGCCTTTAATCGCCCTGTATTTTCGCAGTGGGCCAACCATCATAAATTGCAATGATTTCGAGAACCATGCACCGATGGATTCTCCTCTTCTAGCGGTTTTCCTTTCTCCAAGCAGAAGGGATGGCTGAAACACATGAACAATCGGCTGCTCCAGCTTGGCCAGCTTCTCCTGAAGCTCTCCCTTCACTCTGCTATAAAAAAACATAGAGCTCGAAGATGCGCCGAGTGCGGTTACGACTAAATAATGAGCGGCTCCCTTGCTCTTAGCCCACTCAGCCAATGCAAGCGGATATTCATAATCGACTTTGCGAAACGCTTCCTGTGTTTTTGCTGCTTTCATGGTTGTGCCGAGTGTACAGAATACCACATCCACACTCACATTTTGCAAAGCAGATTCAAGATCGTCTAAAGGAGCTACAATTACACGCAGCTTAGAGATTGTATTTAAATTTCCTAATCCTAAGACCTCTAATTCACTTCTTGAGAGAACTGTTATTTTCTTAACTAAAGGGTCATGAACGAGCTGCTTGAGCAGTGCAGAGCCTACAAGACCCGATGCTCCAACTACCAGACATGTATAGCTGGACGCTTCACTCTGCGGCGAAAAAGCTTTCTGGCGCAGTTTCTTCTTATCTGCTTGCTTACCCAGCGCTGATCTCTCCCTTCGTTATCCCTCTAGAAGCTCCCGTCCGTGCTTATGTTTCTAGTATACTGCTCTCGCTTCCTTCTTTCAAAGCTGGAAGCATTAATTGTACCGTTGTACCTACATGAAGCTGACTCTTTATATCCATTGTGCCGCGATGTGTATTAATAATACGCTGGCTGACCATAATACCGAGACCCGTTCCTGTTTCCTTGCCTGTGAAGAAAGGATCACCAATCTTCGCAATCATATCCTCAGGAATGCCCATTCCCTCGTCTGTTATTGAAATGGAAATAAACTCTCGTTTGCGAGTAATATTAATGTGAATCAAGCCGCCGCTCGGCATGGCTTCGATAGCATTCTTCAGCAGGTTGATAAATACCTGCTTGAGCTGGTTTTCTTCACATGATATTCGACAGTCCTCCTCTGTGAAGGAAACACGAAATTCAATATCATGAAGTATGGCCTCACTGTTCATTAGTGCTATTACGTCATGAAGCACATCTCTGATGTCTTTCGTAATAAACCTTGTAGCTTGAGGTTTAGCCAATATTAGAAATTCGCCAACAATAAGATTGATGCGATCAAGTTCAGAGAGCATAAGACTTACATGGGATAAAGTGAACTTCTTGCTCTCCTGTTGAAGCTGCAGAAAGCCGCGAAGCGTTGTAAGCGGATTGCGAATTTCATGAGCAACGCCTGCTGCAAGCTGACCTACTGTCGTCAATTTCTCCGATCTTCGAAGCAGCTCCTCCATCTTGTTGCGGCTTCGCATATCTCTTGAAATACTGGCAAATGCGCGAATCGTTCCATCCGAATCACGAATTGGCGAAATGGTTACGCTAACCGGAATCATTTCACCTGTCTTTGTCACTCTCGTCGTTTCCAGCGCGGGAAGCACCTTGCCCGCTAACAGCTGGTCCAGCATATGTCTCTTCTCCGATTTATGGGAGTCTGGCAAGGTCGGATAGATGAGGCCTATCGCCTCCTCCTCTTCATAGCCGAATAATAGCTCGAAGGCACGATTAACTTGAATGACCTTTCCATCTAAATCAATCAAATGAATGGCATCGCTCGTATTATTAATAAATGACTCTAAATGCTCCTTCATGCGCCGGTTTTCCTCGAATGCTCTTCGCAGCTTATTCATATATATGCTTAAATTTTGCGACATCGCATTGACCTTCAGTGCAAGCAAACCAAATTCGTCCTTACTCTTGATTTGAATTGGCTGATGAAACCGTGCGGATGAAACCTCATTTACCTTCCACAAAATGTCCTTCAAAGGCCTTATCATTGCTCCAACCAGCCAATAGCTGATAAATAACACAAATACTAACGAAATACCTGTATAAACCAGTGTTTCATTGCGTCTTTGGCTGACTAGCTTTGTAATGCCAACGCCATCATATACAATACTTATAATATGATTGCCTATTTGATCGGCCGCATAGTAGCTGCGGAAATAAGGCACACCATTAATTTTCATTTTTCGCAGTACAAATTTATTTTTTTCTAAACCATTAATAATGGAGTAATCACTAGTAGAGTCCAGATAGGTATAGGTTCCATAGGAAACCACTAATGATCCTTGCTCAAATACGGATACTTCCTTTATATTTGGATTTAATGACTTTACGATGTCAAAAATATGTTCTGGGCCCGATTCATTCTCTTTCATATAATAGGAATCGCCTTGAAGCTGCTTCTCATAATAAGCAAATGAACTGGCCACATGCGTGGAGGTATCCTGCATCGTCTGCTGTGCATGTTCTCGCATACCATGAATCATGGCATACTCGTTCAAAATGTGGTTAAAAATGAAAAATATTAATACGATAAGCATAATTAACACGGAAAATTTCATTTTAATCGACAATGAACGACACATCCTTTGAAAAGGTAAGCATGTAGTTACGATCAAATGATCATAACTTTCGAGATCTGTATCCATTTACAATTAACTATCCACAACTTATTCACATTATCAACATATATTATCCACATACCTTAATAAATTGTGTGTAGTTATGTGTATATCAGTATAGTTATCCACAATGTTATCCACCACATGTTAACAACAGAATATTTGTTCGTTGTATAATGAATGATTTGTAAAGGAGTACTCACCTAATGATAAGAGAACAAGAAGATCAGAAATGGATGCTGGAAGCAATCGCCGAAGCGAACAAAGCTGAGCAAATCGGGGAAGTTCCCATCGGAGCTGTAGTTGTACGCAACAATGAAATTATTGGACGGGGCTACAACCTTAGAGAAACGCGGTTTGATCCGACCGCGCATGCCGAAATGGTTGCCATTCGGGACGCCTGCGAACGCATTGGCGCTTGGAGATTGTTAGACTGTACGTTATACGTCACATTGGAGCCTTGTCCCATGTGCGCCGGAGCCATCGTGCAGGCCCGAGTTAAACGAGTCGTATACGGTACTTCCGATCCTAAGGCCGGCTGTGCCGGAACACTTATGAACTTGCTGCAAGAGCCCCGTTTCAACCATGAAACGGAGCTCACAAGTAATATATTACAGCCTGAATGCGCAGCTTTATTAACTCAGTTTTTCCGTAAGCTTCGTAAACGTTAATTATAGATCGTCACGACGTATCGAGATATCGGTTAGCTCATCTCGTTGAATATGCTGCAATGCAACAATAAGTTGATCGGCCTCTTCACTGATCGCTAGAACTTCGGGATCTGTCAAACTGCCGCGTGCCTCGGCTATTTCATGAAGCTTTTGCCGCAGCGACTGCAATTGTATAAGTAAACGATTTTTGTCCATAGGTCGCTTTGGGGCACGCTCCTTATCAAGCACTCGTGTAGGTCATAAATCTATTATACTCTCGACTTATTGAAGAGTTTGTAAAAACATGTCGACGAATGAAGATAATTTTCGGGCATCATTCGACAATTCGATGCTATTTATTCCATTTTATAGGTCTTTTTTACTAGTAAATTAATCCAGCATTTAATCCATTATGGCCATTTATCGTACTCTTTTTCCTGCTCGTTAAACCCATATGAGGCTTACGATTCATGCTATTACGCGCACTCTGGCATTGTTCGGTACTTTATCCCATTATCGTGATAAGCCATCTGTCGTATGCTGTGTCGTTTTAATAATAAATTTGCAAAAAACAGTCAACGAGCCTTGATCGTTATTGTATGCATTATGAGAGAGCTGAAGTGAGAAAAACGGGTTAAATTGATGAGGCTGCAAATCCATTTATATGCTTCTATTCACAGCGGAAATATCCCTTTCTGCCTATAATTATGAGGATAAATCCATTTGTAATATAAGAAGGTATGAAGTAAAATTGTTTAAAACATGACTAGAATTTATAACAAAATGAACTTCATTCGGGAAAGCGAGATGTGCTTTAGTGAATAATAAGGCAGTTATTTTAGGTTGTAATTATTATATAGGCTTAAGCACGATTCGCTGCTTGGGTATTAACGGCGTCCATACGGTAGCTGTTGATTATTCGGACAAGCATAACTATGGTGCAGATTCCAAATACACTTCAGAGCGTCTTCTCGCTCCTCATTATAAAGATGACACGACAGCATTCATTTCTTTCTTAAAAGAATACGCAAGCAAGCAAAGCGCGCCTCCCGTTCTTATTCCATGCCATGATTCCTATTTAGAGGTTATCGATGAGCATCTAACCGAGCTGCGGGAGTATTATCTCATTCCGCAAAATGAACCCGGCATATATACGAATATGATGAATAAAGAAGTACTACAGCGTTTATCTCTCGAGAATGGTGTAGCCGTTCCCGAAACGGTTCGCGTTGATGAAGAGAACTTTTTCGAGAAAATAGATGAGACGATCAAGTATCCTTGTATCGTTAAGCCGACTGACTCCCCTTCCTTCGTAGCCAAATTTAGAAGGAAACTGTTTAAAGTCAATAACAAAGCCGAGCTTGAGCAGGCGCTGAATCAAGCGAGCGAAGCAAATCTAGAGGTCATTGTTCAACGTATTATCCCAGGCTTTGATGATCATATGTATACATTTGACGCATATTTGAATCAAGAATCCAAGGTGACGCACTGGGTTACCTGCCAGAAGTTCCGCCAATATCCAATCAACTTTGGCGCGTCTGTCTATACAGGCCAGAAGTACGTTCAGGAGCTGTACGATATCGGAGCGCCATTCTTAGAAAAGATGAAGTGGAAGGGCTTTGCGGAAATTGAGTTCAAGAAAGATTCCGAAACCGGTAAATTTTATTTAATCGAGGTCAATTGCCGTATTACGAATTTGAATAATTTGCTCTATAAGGTTGGAGTGAACATTCCTTGGATTACGTATCAAGAGCTGACTGGAAACATTGTGCCGCCCAAAGCCGTCAAAGAGAATACCAATCGTGTATTCTGGTACGGGTACGAGGATATGCTGGCGATTCGCGATTATATTAAAACGGGGCAGCTTACATTTAAACAAGTGCTTGTATCGTTATTCAAGCCCAAGGCTTATGCAATTTGGGATTGGAAGGACCCTAAGCCTGCATTCTCATATGCCTCTATTATCGGGGGAAAGATCGCAAAGAAGTTTTTTAGAAGATAAGCATACCGAACACGGATAGGTCACAAGAATGGAGTTGATCGTATGTTATTAACCGCTTTAGTCAAAGATCTTCAATATGTGCTCGTGAAAGGTGATTTGCATATTGAAGCAGCCGCTGTTGCATATGACTCCAGGGATGTTGTGCATAATGGCGTTTTCGTCGCAATTTCTGGGTTTACAGTAGATGGCCATCGATTTATCGATAAGGCGATCTCTCTCGGAGCGACCACGATTATTGTGGAAAAGGATGTTACGATCGATGCCGGCGTTACTGTGCTGAAGGTTGCTGATACACGAGAGGCGCTTGCACGAGTTGCGGCTAATTTCTATCAGCGCCCTACAGAGCAATTAAATTTGATTGGTATAACCGGTACAAACGGGAAGACATCAACAACCTATTTTTTGAAGTCGATCTTCGAGCAAACTGGTACCTCCATCGGCATCATTGGAACGATCGGGACCGTTATCGGAGATAAGTTGACCAAAAATAAAAATACAACGCCGGAGTCGCTTAATCTGCAGCACATCTTCGCAGATATGATTGATTCCCATACGAAGCATTGCGTTATGGAGGTTTCCTCTCATGCATTGAATTTAAATCGCGTTGCGCACTCCAGCTTTAATACCGGATTGTTCACGAACCTGACGCCGGATCATCTGGAGCTTCACAACACGATGTCAGAATATTTCGAAGCGAAAGCAAAATTATTCGACATGACGACGGACTATAACATTATCAATGCCGATGATAAATATGGCCGCCTCCTAATCGACAGGCTGGCAAACCGAAAAGTGAAGCTGCTTACATACGGAATTGAGCAGGACGCGGACATCTATGCGTCAGACATTCACTATTTTGCCGATTACACGACCTACACGGCACACACGCCCAAAGGCAGCATAATGATACAGGTGAATTTACCTGGTACCATTTATGTTTATAACAGCTTAGCGGCGATAGCAACCGCTTATTGCAATCAGTTCAGTCTGCAGCAGATAGCAGATGGCATTGCGGCTGTGGACGGCATTAAAGGAAGGCTCGAGGTTGTCTATCAGGATGAGGACACCAAAATCATTGTAGATTTTGCTCATACGGAGGATAGCTTGGAGAAGGCATTGCTCACGATTAGACCGTTTACGAAAGGCCGAATTATTCTCGTGTTTGGCGTATATGCAGCTGACGGCGAGTCAGGGCAGGAGAAACGCAGAGCAATGGCTAAAGTTGCCGCTTCATTTGCCGACTTCGCTGTTGTTACTTCGGATAACCCGAAAGAGCAGGATAATAATCTAATCATTAGGGAAATCGTAGAAGGTATCGAGGCCTATGAGGGGAAATATGAGGCTATCGTTGATCGTAGAGATGCTATTGCGTTCGCTATTGATATAAGCAAGAAAGATGATGTTATACTAATAGCAGGCAAGGGCCACGAAACATCACAAATTGTCGGAAAAACAGAAATCCCGTTCAATGAAGCTGAGATCGTAAGAGAAATTAAAGGAAATCAAAATAAACTTAAGATGCATTAAACAATAAGGTTAATGGAAGGTATCATTTATGTGCGGTTTTGTAGGCTTTGCTAATAGTCGATTAGACGTTGATCAAGTATCCATCATTAAAGCGATGATGGATACTATCGTTCATAGAGGTCCGGATAGCGGCGGTATTTATTCAGACGAGGTCGTTACTCTAGGCTTTAGACGCCTGAAAATTATCGATATGTCGGAAGAAGCCAGCCAGCCGATGTATAATGAAGACAAGAGCTGTGTCCTGGTTTTCAACGGGGAGATCTATAACTATCAAGAGCTTCGCCAGGAATTGCTTGAGAAGGGACATACCTTCGTCAGTCATACAGACAGCGAGGTTATTATTCACGCTTACGAAGAATACGGCGTCGGTGTCCTTCAGAAGCTTCGAGGCATGTTCGCTTTTGCCATCTGGGATACAAATAAGGAATCGTTGTTTCTTGCCAGAGACTTTTTCGGTATTAAGCCGCTTTATTATACTCAGAACACGTTGGACGGCTCTTTCCTATTCGGTTCGGAGATCAAAGCATTCCTGCAGCAGCCTTCATTTCGCAAAGAACTGAATAAGGATGCACTGAAGCCCTATCTGACCTTTCAATACTCCGTGCTTGATGAAACCTTCTTCAAGGGCGTATATAAGCTAAAGCCTGGTCACTACATGCTTTATGAACATGGCAAATTGGAGATTAATTCTTATTGGGATGCTGCCTTTGCTGCGGAAGAAAATAGTCTGGCGTATTATGTGGATCAAATAAAAAGCACCGTTAAGGAATCTGTCGATTACCACGCAATCAGCGATGTGAAGGTGGGGTCATTCTTATCAGGCGGTATTGATTCCAGCTATATAACGGCTTTGCTAAAACCAAACAAAACGTTCTCCGTTGGCTTCCAGGACTACGAGGGGAATTTCAACGAAACGAATCTTGCCAAAGAATTATCGGACATTTTGGGAATTGAGAATCACAAAAAGCTCGTTACTGCGGATGAGTGCTTCGAGCTGTTGCCGACTATTCAGTATCATATGGATGAGCCGCAATCCAATCCATCTTCTGTCCCTTTATACTTTCTCGCTGAGCTTGCAAGCCAGCATGTCACAGTCGTCCTATCGGGAGAAGGCGCAGACGAAATTTTTGGCGGTTATGATTGGTATGATACGACCCCAGCCATGAAGAAATATAAGAAGCTCCCGTTTGTCATAAGGAGATCATTATCTCTCGTGACAGGCAAGCTGCCGAAAAACCGAATCACCTCCTTTGTCGTTAAAGGCGGGCAGCGGGTAGAGGAGCGCTTTATTGGACAGGCCAAAGTATTTGACGAGGCAGATGCATTAGCTCTATTGAAGGATGAGTACAAGAGCAGCCCATCCTCACGAAGCATTACGAAGGATGTATATGATAAGGTTCGAGGCAAGGATGACATTACAAAAATGCAGTATGTCGATCTGAAGCTCTGGCTTCCAGGCGACATTCTTCTCAAGGCAGACAAAATGAGCCTCGCGCATTCCATTGAACTGCGAGTACCTTTTTTAGATAAAATGGTTATGGAATTAGCGGCAAAGCTTCCGACGCCTCTTCGTGTGCATGACAATAATACGAAGTATGCGCTGCGTACGGCTGCAAAGGAAGTGCTTCCCGATGAATGGGCAAACAGGCCGAAGGTCGGCTTTCCCGTACCTATCCGGCACTGGCTCCGGGAAGAGAAATATTATTTGCTAGTGAAGAGCAGCTTCCAATCCCAAGCTGCCGAGCAATTTTTCCACACAGAACAATTAACTCACTATCTGGATGCGCATTACTCAGGAAAACAAAATTATGCCAGGTACATCTGGACCGTATATGTATTCCTTGTCTGGCATAAGAGATTTTTTGAATAGGCTAGAGCGGCTGACAACGTCTTAGGACGGAAGGAGCTTCATCATGAAGAAAATCATATCGCTTGTCGTGCTGGCAGGCATTTTATTTTTTATTTATACTTTGGTTAGTAAGGATTCATCGAAAGTGCTAACAACGATAGCACCTCCTGACGAGGGCAAACAGGCGGAAGCTGTCACTCCTGCTCCAAAGAGCAAGCAGGGAAAGATCACAATCATCAATACCGATTCCCAGACGCAGCTTCCAATTGCAAATAGCAGCTATTTGATTATGGATATTGAATCAGGCAAAGCAATCGAAACGGTTATGACCGATGCGCAAGGCAAGGCAACGTCCGGTAAGCTTGATTATGGAACATATTCAATAAAGCAGGAAAGCGTCAACGCACCTTTCCAGTTGACTGAGAACGAGGAGCAGGTCAAGATAACCTCTCCTTCTCAGGAAATCGCATTAACCAACCCAATGCTGGATTATGTGAAGGAAATCACCAGTACAGGAAATGGTCAATTTGAAATTAAAAAAGTCTATTTAAATGTCGACACCATTATGCAAAATCCTGAGCTGCCGAACGGCTGTGAGATTACCTCATTAACAGCGGTGCTCCAATATTATGGCTATGATGCAACGAAGACAGAAATGGCTGATAACTATTTACCGAAGCAGGCTTTTTACTCCAAGAACAATAAATTATACGGACCTGATCCTTATGAAGCCTATGCTGGCGATCCTCGGGAGCTTAAGGGCGGGTTTTTCAGCTTTGCGCCGCCTATTGTGAAGGCAGCTGAGTTATATTTTGATGCTGTAGGCCACAGCAATCCTACTAAAGATATAAGCGGCAGCACCAAAGAACAAATCATAGAACAGCTAAATCACGGAATACCTGTCGTCACTTGGATCACACTGGATCTATCTAAGCCGAAAATGAACTACTCCTGGTACTTGAGTGATTCGAGTGAATATTTTCCCGCGCCTATTAATCTACATGTCGTTGTTTTGAATGGCTACGAGAATGGCAAGGTCCACGTGATGAATCCTTTAGTGGGGCAAGTAACCTATGACATGGATAAATTTTTTAATAGTTATGTAGAAATGGGAAGTCATGCAATGATTGTCGGTAATAATTGATGTTCAGTATACACTTCAGCAAAAGTAGGTCGAACTATGGAATATAAAAGCTTAGGCGTCATCGGCGGAATGGGTCCAAAGGCGACCTCCGTTTTTTTTGATAAAGTTATTGAGCATACCGTCGCGGATCGCGATCAGGATCATATTGATATGATTATTCTTAATCATGCAACATTGCCGGATCGAACAGAAGTTATTCTGGCTAATCAGGGTGAGCTTTTTCTTAATGCGGTTGCTAAGGATCTGCAGCTTCTTGAAGCAGCGGGTGTGTCTAATATCGCAATACCTTGTAATACTTCGCATTACTTTCATGCCGCAATGCAGCGGATGACTAGCATTAACATCATTAATATGGTTGATGAAACATTGAAAGAGATATACAGCCTTCACGGCGAGCATTGCAAAATCGGAATTTTGGCCACAAACGGGACCGTAAGCAGCGGTGTGTATCGCAGCGGCTGTGAGAAGTACGGCATGCAGCTCCATGAACCTAACGACTCTATACAAGAGCATGTCATGGATATTATTTACAATAAGGTTAAGCGTAATTTGCCTGTGGAGTCCGGTGAATTCGAAGGTATTATTAATGAACTCTTGGTGAATTATAATTGCAACTGTGTGATCATCGCTTGTACGGAGCTTTCTTGTATCCCGATCCGAAATGAGATTTCGAAATATTGTGTAGATGCAATGGCTGTACTTGTCCAGAAATCGATTGAATTATCAGGGAAACATTCTGATTCTGAATAATAGCGGTAAACTCAGGAGGCACATCATGACAATGCTTAATATAGAAGCATTTGATTTATTTCTAGAACAATCCTTCTCCGCAGACCGCAAACATAGAGAACTAAGGCTTTCCGAAGCCGAAGCGGCCTATATAGCCGTGAAATATGCTCATGCCCGAATCCAATGCACCTCGCCTTCGATTGCAGAATACCCAGATGGCAAGGTTTGGTATGAAATTGATATGTAACCTATAAAAGGCGAGTGCTTCCCTTTATTATATCGGGAAACACTCGCCTTTTTGTTGATTACACTTAGAGTGCCTCTTCTCCAACTTTTTTCCCCAGACGTTTGACAAGATACGCTCTATTGGCCACAATGCGTTCATCTGTCGGCCTGAATGTTCTCGCTAATTCATTATGGGCATATGCCGTTTCAAATTCACCAATCCGGTCATAACAAACGCAAAGCTGGAGATGCGGAAGCCATGTGGAACACGCTAGATTTTCAAAGCCCCAGTTTTGCTCCGGCTTCTCCACTGCAAGTGCCAGCTTATACCAATAAATAGCCAGCTTAAATTCCTCTCGCTCCAAGAAATAAAAGCCCAATCGGCAGCAAAACTCTGGTCGCGGCTTATCATAATGAAAGGAGCGGAAGATAGAATCAACCATTTTCCGTGTTTCCTTCAGTTCGCTGTAGCAATCAGCAAGTCGACTGCAGGAAGCCACATTGTCTTCAATCCATCCTTTGCCCGTATCAAGAAATTGATTATAATAACGAATCGCTGCTTTAAATTTACTATGATCCTTGAGCTCATTAGCGTAATAAAACAAATCCCGCGGAGAAAACACTTCTCCTTTCGCTAATCTTTGTTCATATATTTTTAAATTTCGATCACTGTCATGATGGATGCTGCTGTGGGTAACCGCGATGTCGCTATGAAAAATATTACCGTACACTTCAAGATATTCATGTACCGGTCCAATCCATTTAAAACCACGCTCTCGCTTCACAATTCGATTCCGTTTTAATTTTGACGTGACATTGCCAAACTCATCGAATGCTAAGTGATAATCCATTGTGACTGAATCAACAGCAGGGTCAAGATTTCGCTTAAGCTCCCGTAACTTCAGTTGATCTGACTCCTTAAGAACATCATCGGCATCAAGCCACATAATATAAGATTTGGTCGCTAATGAAAAAGCATAATTGCGGGCAGCAGCGAAATCATTAATCCATGTAAAATGTTCAACTCGATCCGTAAACTTACCCGCAACCTGCTTTGTTAAATCAGTAGAGCCCGTGTCCACGATGATGATTTCGTCGGCGATGTCCTTCATAGAAGAAAGACATCGACCGAGCGTTTTTTCTTCATTTTTGACAATTAAACACAAGCTGATGGAAATCAACGAAATCACACCCCTACGAGTCAATTAGATTGATTCATCATATTCTCGTACTATTTGTCCTTGTTTCTCCTAGCTAACACGAATAATTGTTAACGCGGCTCCTGCGCCCCCTGTTATTAAGGTGGCCGCACCTAATAATCCAAATAATTGCAGCGTCACTGTGCTAGCAGCACCCAATGTGACAATAATGTCATTGGTAAAACTTGAAATGCTTAGCGCAGGTGCTACGACAGATGCAGTATTCTGAGTACCATTGATGATTAGACGTGTACTGAGCAGGAGAGCAGCCGTCGTGTTGACCTGATAGCTAATATAATATCTACCTGCATTTGCGACCGTAAACGTATCATTAGCTCCATTCACCGTAATATTCGGGCTTAAGTTCTGCGAGCTTGGAAGCGGTACATTCGTACCTCCGATAACAACAGTAATTAATGCACCTGTTGTATTGGCTGCATAAGCAGAGTCAGATGTTACACTCGTTCCGGTTGCTCCTGTCGCTCCGGTTGCGCCCGCTGTGCCTGTGGCTCCCGTTGCTCCTGCTACTCCTGTCGCTCCCGTTGCTCCTGCTGTACCTGTCGCTCCCGTTGGTCCAGTATCTCCTGCCACACCCGTAGCTCCAGTTGCACCCACTGCGCCTGTCGCTCCCGTAGCGCCACTTGCTGCGAGCAGCGTATAATCTGGCGATGTGCCTGGTGTGCCTGTTGGTTGTGCTGTGTTCACCACATACGTGCTTCCGTCAAACGTCACCACTTGGCCTACTGGATACGTCGGAGATACAAGCGGATCAAACGTTACTATGCCGTCCAAGCCTGTTCCTGTTGCTCCCGTTGGTCCAGTATCTCCTGCCACACCTGTAGCTCCAGTTGCACCCACTGCGCCTGTTGCTCCCGTAGCGCCGCTTGCTGCGAGCAGCGTGTAATCCGGCGATGTGCCTGGTGTGCCTGTTGGTTGTGCCGTGTTCACCACATACGTGCTTCCGTCAAACGTCACCACTTGGCCCACTGGGTAAGTCGGTGCCACAAGCGGATCAAACGCTACTATACCGTCCAAGCCTGTTCCTGTTTCACCTGTTGCTCCAGTATCTCCTGCCACACCCGTAGCTCCAGTTGCACCCACTGCGCCTGTTGCACCTGTAGCCCCGCCTGCTGCTAGCAGCGTGTAATCCGGTGATGTGCCTGGTGTTCCTGTTGGTTGTTCTGTGTTCACCACATACGTGCTTCCGTCAAACGTCACCACTTGGCCTACTGGATACGTTGGAGATACAAGCGGATCAAACGCTACTATACCGTCCAAGCCTGTTCCTGTTGCACCTGTTGTTCCTACTGCTCCCGTGGCTCCGGTTGCTCCCGCTACGCCTGTTGCTCCCGTTGGTCCAGTATCTCCTGCTACACCCGTAGCTCCAGTTGCACCCACTGCGCCTGTTGCTCCCATAGCGCCGCTTGCTGCGAGCAGCGTATAATCCGGCGATGTGCCCGGTGTACCTGTTGGTGGTGCCGTGTTCACCACATACGTGCTTCCGTCAAACGTCACCACTTGGCCCACTGGGTAAGTCGGTGCCACAAGCGGATCAAACGCTACTATACCGTCCAAGCCTGCTCCTGTTGCACCTGTTGTTCCTACTGCTCCCGTGGCTCCGGTTGCTCCCGCTACGCCTGTTGCTCCGGTTGCACCAACATCACCTGTCACACCCGTTGCTCCAGTATCTCCTGCCACACCCGTAGCTCCAGTTACACCCACTGCGCCTGTTGCACCTGTAGCCCCGCTTGCTGCCAGCAGCGTGTAATCCGGCGATGTGCTCGGTGTGCCTGTTGGTGGTGCTGTGTTCACCACATACGTGCTTCCATCAAACGTCACCACTTGGCCCACTGGATACGTCGGAGATACAAGCGGATCAAACGTTACTATGCCGTCCAAGCCTGTTCCTGTTGCTCCCGTTATTCCTGCTGCTCCCGTGGCCCCGGTTGCTCCCGCTTCGCCTGTTGCTCCGGTTGCACCAACATCACCTGTCACACCTGTTGCTCCTGCTGCTCCCGTGGTCCCAGTTGCACCCGCTGCTCCTGTCGCTCCCGTAGCACCAGTTCCCCCTGTCGCACCGGTAACACCTGCCACTCCTGCCACTCCTGTTGCTCCAGTAACTCCTGCCACACCCGTAGCCCCAGTTGCACCTACTGCGCCTGTTGCACCTGTAGAACCGCCTGCTGCGAGCAGCGTATAATCTGGCGATGTGCCCGGTATGCCTGTTGGTGGTGTCGTGTTCACCACATACGTGCTTCCGTCAAATGTCACCACTTGGCCTACTGGATACATCGGAGATACAAGCGGATCAAACGCTACTAGCCCGCCAAGGCCTGTTCCTGTCGCTCCTGTTGCACCTGTTGCACCCTTTGTTCCTGCCCCAGTAGCTCCCGTGGCTCCGGTTGCACCGCTTGCTGCAAGCAAGGTGTAATCCGGTGATGTGCCTGGTGTTCCTACTGGTCCCGTTATATTCACAACGTACGTGCTGCCATTATATGTTACGACTTGACCTGCCCGGTAGCCAGGAGCTGCCAACGGGTCAAACAAGACTACGCCGTCCATCCCTATCCCGGTTGCCCCTCTTACTCCCGCTGCGCCTGTTACCCCCGCTGCCCCTCGAGCACCCGTCCGGCCGGTCGGCCCGCTAGAGCCCTTAAAGCCTCTTAATCCCCTAAAGCCCCGCGGTCCTCTTGGTCCTACCGGACCTCTTCTGCATCTGTGTTTCGGTTTTGGCGTTGGCTTTGGCTTCGGTTTAGGTCTAGGCTTCGGCCTTGGCTTCGGACCCTCTAAGCAATGAATGGTTCGATTTAGAATACCGATGGTATCAATGACATCGATTCGAGCTGACCTTATTTTGTTTTTGCGAGTAAGCTTCTTTGCCTTACGCAATTCAACAATCGCTAAGTTTTTTTTTCTAAGGCATCTCGCCCGAATTTTTGCCAAGATTGCTCACTCCTATCATTTGCTGCTTTTGCGCTTTTGAATTACCTTTTTGTTAAAAATACTGCCGCAGTTTGAAACAACCTCATGTATTTGGTACTTAGCGTGCTTTAGTTGCTTGTTTTGAATAAAAATCTTCGCTGTTTGCAGTTTTTTTATCGCTGCATTCAACTTCTCCGTTTGAACCTTCCTGCTCATGGCATCTCTTCTCTTTCTCATAGATTTATAGATTAGCTGCGATTGGTAATATGCTATTTACAACAGCTAAATCAGTCTATGATCAAAACATTTTTTGAACACGGTAAATACCTAGTGCCATCTTTGAAAGACAAGCAAAACCTTAAATGTATGAGCCGTGCTATAGGCGTTCAACATTATCGCTATAAAAAAAAGACCTCAAGGAATGAGTCCATGAGGTCTTTCTATCTACTTTTTCTTCGTTTATTTTTGTGTGATTGTCATATCTATATCTCCATCACGATCTCTTATTTCAAGAAGCTGCGGCAGCCGCTCAAAAAAGACATCGACCACCCGAGGATCGAAGTGTTTGCCCCGCTCCTCTTCCATTAATAGCAAAATCCGATCCAGCTCCCAGGCCGCTTTATATACTCTAGCACTTCCTAATGCATCAAAAACGTCTGCGATTGCCGTAATCCGTCCGTAAATATGAATCTCTTCACCTTTCAGGCCTTGCGGATAGCCTGAGCCATCCCACTTCTCATGATGCTGCATCGCAACAATTGCTGCGGCTTGCATAAGTGGCCGCTTTGAGCTGTGCAGTAAATGAAAGCCAATTTCGGAGTGAGTTTTCATTAACTCGAATTCCTCTGATGTTAATTTACCTGGCTTTTGCAGAATAGAATCCGGTATCGCTACCTTTCCAATATCATGCATCGGGGAAGCGCTTCGCAGCCTTTCTGCTTCAATCTCGCTAAGACCGAGTCCTAACGCCAAAATATACGAATATTGCGCAACACGTCTTACATGATTTCCAGTTTCCTTCGAACGATTCTCTCCGATTTCACCCATTTTATAAATAATTTCTTTTTGCGTTTCAATGATTTCTTCATACAGCATAATAGATTCCAACGATTTCCCTGAATAAGATGCTGCTAAAGTTAAGTACTCCATGTCCTTGGTCGAAAAGGTTTGCGCTTCTGTCATTTTGTTTATCGCTTGATAAGCCCCGATAATTTCCCCCTGATTATTGCGGAAAGGGATCGTTAGTATCGACTTGGTCCTATATCCCGTCTTCTTGTCCGTTTCCGGATTATGTCTGGAATCCGCATAGGCATCATCAATAATGATAGGCTCGCCGGTGCTGATGGCATTGCCGACCAACCCGCTTCCATATGGAATCCGGATCTCCCCGATACCATGTGCTACAACGGTAAACAGCTCGTTGCGAGCGATATCGATTAACCATACCGTGCAGCGATCAGCGACAATCATTTCTCGCCCCATATTAGCCATCAAGATAAGCACGGAATCCAGCTTTTTCTCATTCGAGATTTTGGCTGTATATTTGAATATAACCTTAAGCATTTGCTCCGGCGATAAATCTGTCTGGTATAAGCTCATTTCTCGGGTCTCATCATGCACAAAACTTCACTCCTCAGCGATTCAAGCTCATGGTCTTAATAGCCATTCGCTTTAACAATCGCTAAATCCTGCTCTTTCGACCCTTCACACAATGGTTTCTCGACAAAAAATGATAAAATGCATCATTTAATAAGCTCTTTATATCGAACCTAATATAAAATAAAGCAGGAAGAAAAATGCAATGACATACATCGTAAGCGACACTTCTTGTCTCCGGCCTGTAACCAGCTTCAGAATAGGGTACGCAATGAATCCAAATGCAATCCCATTCGCAATGCTGAAAGAAAGCGGCATAATGGCCATCATCAAGTATGCCGGGAAAGCTTCTGTAAAGTCGCCAAACGGAATTTCCTTCACACTCAGTACCATCAGACAGCCAACAATGATAAGTAAAGGAGCAATTGCACTATTGGGAATAATCTTAAACAGCGGAATGAGAAATAACGCCGGAATAAATAGAAGGCCCGTTGTTAACGACGTCAGCCCGGTTCTCCCTCCTTGGGCAATACCTGTTGCTGACTCAGCAGCTGTCGTCGTAGGACTGCAGCCCAATAGTCCCGCACTGATCACCGAGATGGAATTGGCCTGAAACGACTTTCTAAACTTCGATTTATTAGGAAGCATGCCAAGTTGTGCTCCCATGTTCTGAAAAATAATGACCATAGACAATGAAAAAACAGCAGTCCAAAAATTAAGCTTGCCCATGCCGCTGAAATCCAAAGCGAAAAACAAATCACCATAACCATTAAAGGAAAGACTGAAATCGCGTAAAGTCGAGAAATCGACAATACCGAGCAGCGCACCTATACAAGTGCCAGCAATAATCGCAATTAAGAAGCTCCCCTTCACATTCCGCATGAATAACGGCAGCACAATCAACAAGGTAAGTATAGTCGTTAAAGCATAAGGATCACTGAATTTCGCTAAAGTAACGAATGTACCCTCACTCGCAACGATGATTCCCCCATTTTTTAATCCTAGAAAAGCAATAAACAAACCAATTCCAGCTGTCATTGCATGGATCATAGATTTTGGAATCGAGCGTGATAAATAATCGGCCCCTTTGGTTACTGTTGTTAACATAAATACGACACCTGCCAAGAACACGGCAGCAAGTGCTTGCTGCCACGTAAGTCCTAGCGAGAATACTAATGTAAAAACAAAAAAAGCGTTATCCCCCATACCCGGAACAATAATTAATGGCGAATTCGCCCAAAGCGCCATGAGCATACAGCCGACAAAAGAACAGATAACTGTGACAATCGTTGCCGCCTCATAAGGCATGCCAGTTGTACTTAAGATGGCGCCATTCACCGCAATAATATAAGCCACTGTCATAAACGAGGTTAATCCCGCAACAAATTCGGTTCGTATCGTCGAATTCTCTTCTTGAATATGAAAGAGCCTTTGCAATCGGTTAATCAATTTAGAGTCCTCCATTCTTCAACCTAACCATTCATTCCATGAAAAAGCTGGAGGTCTTGAAGACATCCAGCTTACTGAAAGATTAAATCCGTTTTCTCCTCATCGTTTCCCAACCTCATAGGGTTCACCTAATGCTTTGGGTGCACGAGCTTTCCCTACTGCCCCAATTAATACGATTAACGTTAATACATAAGGCAGCATATAGAAAAATTCATTCGGAATGCGTGCTGCGAATTCAAAGATCTGTAATTGATCCTTTACTGCTTGGGCTAAACCGAAGAATAAGGATGCCAGCATCACACCTACTGGATTCCATTTGCCAAAAATAAGTGCTGCGAGCGCAATATACCCCTGTCCCGAAATAGTATTAAATGCAAAATTACCGTTCGAGGTCAGAACAATAGTTGCTCCACCGAGTGCCGCAATCGATCCGCTTAATATAACGGCGATGTAGCGAGTTCGATTTACTTTGACCCCGACTGTATCCGCGGCGCTTGGATGCTCGCCAACTGCACGAAGCCTTAAACCGGTTGAGGTTTTAAATAAAACAAAATAAAGGAGGATGACTAATGCAATCGCTATATACGTCGTTGGATATGCATTAAAGAATACATTACCGATAAATGGAATATTACTCAAGTAAGGAATGGTCAGCTTATGAAATACCGACGCAAGCAGAGGCGTTTCTGCTGAGCCATCAAATATCATTTTGACCAAAAAGAACGTCGAGCTTGCAGCAAGAATATTAATCACAACACCACTTACTACCTGATTCGCTTTAAACGTAATCGTGGCAATCGCATGAATGCTAGAGAAGATAGCTGTAAATACGACGGCTCCGATTAATCCCAGCCATGGAGAAAAGCTTCCAAACCCCGCCATTTCTGCGTAATAAGCCGTTATCGCGGAGAAGAAGGCTCCCGATATCATAAATCCTTCAAGGCCAATATTAATGACGCCCGAGCGTTCTGACATGAGTCCACCGAGTGCAGCGAAGATAAATGCCGTAGAGAATACGAGCGTACCATTAAGAAGATTGCCGATAATCTCCATAAATCACACCTTCTTCTTTAATTTTTGTTGGAGTGGTTTGAGGAACAGCCTTACAATTCCGGGTGCGGCAACAAAGAAGATGATGAATGCAATAACCATACGAATGATCTCACCAGGCACTTCTGCGCCAAAGCTCATGCCTTGTGAACCATAGGTAAGCCCCCCAATTAAGGCTGCCGAGAGCAATACACCAAGCGCAGTGTTTCCACCAAGCAAAGAAACGGCAATTCCGTCAAAACCAAGACCCGATGTAACAGAGTTGATCGCGATATACTTAAACACCCCTAATACTTCAAAGGTTCCAACTAAGCCGCCGAACACGCCTGAGATGAACATTGTACGAACCATCACATTTGGAACCTTCATCCCCGCATATTTGGCAGCATGAGGATTAAGTCCGACCGCGCGCAGCTCATAGCCCCATTTCGTTTTGTTTAAATAAATATGGTAGAAAATAACCGCAAGGATGGCAATGAGGAAACCCCAATGGATGCGCGCGCCGCCCATTAATTCAGAGAGCCAGCCAATTTGAATGCTTGCAGAGCTGTGAATCATTTCAGACCGCTGCGTGCCAGCCTGCGGCATATATGTGCGTATCACGATATGACTAATATAAAGGGCGATAAAATTAAGCATAATGCAGGTAATAACCTCATTGATACCCCTTTTTGCCTTAATATAGCCTACAAGCGCTCCCCACATTCCCCCAAGTAAAGCGCCAAAGATAATCGCAGTAAGTGCATGTAGAAGCGGCGGGAGACTAAGCTGTGTACCGACAATCAGCGCACCTAATGAACCCATAATAATTTGGCCGTCTACTCCGATATTGAACATACCTGATCGAAATGCGATTGCTACGGCCAAGCCACTCATAATGAGAGGTACGATCGTGCGCAAAGCTTCACCAAAATCATAGCTGCTTCCAAAAATTTTTATAATTAATGATTCATAAGCCAGAATCGGATCATATCCGCCAATCAACATAATAATTGCGCCTAATAACAAGCCGATAATGATGGCAACAAATGGGGTCACCACAGCAGTATTTTTGAAAATGCTCATTACTTTATTCATTCGAGTCATTCCCTTCATGCTTACCAGCCATCATTAATCCTAATTCCTGATCATTTGTTGTTTCAGGCGTCGTTTCACCGACGATTTGTCCACCGAAGAGAACTAGAATACGATCAGCCACATTTAAAATTTCTTCCAGCTCAAATGATACAAGCAGTACTGCCTTTCCTTGATCTCGCTGCGCTATTAATTGTTGATGAACAAACTCAATCGCACCTACATCAAGGCCTCGTGTGGGTTGAGCTGCGATCATAACCTGCGGATTTTTATCGATTTCGCGTGCAATAATAACTTTTTGTTGGTTTCCTCCGGACATGGAGCGAACCTTCGCATCAATCCCTGAAGTACGCACATCAAATTCCTGTACTAAACGAGTCGCCATCGCATCCCTAGCCTTTGTATTGATGAAGCCATGCTGATTAATTTCTGGATGATAGTAGGTTTGTAACACCGTATTTTCACTGACAGTAAAGTCCAGAACGAGTCCATGTTTATGGCGATCCTGAGGAATATGGGACATGCCCGATTCAGAGATCATACGCGGCGATTGATTCGTAATACGTTTGCCTTTTAACAAAATTTCTCCTGAATGAATCGTACACATACCGGTTATAGCTTCAATTAGCTCCGTCTGGCCATTCCCGTCTACCCCTGCAATACCGACAATCTCACCAGCTCGAACGGAGAAGGAGAGCTTATCAATCGCATGAGTTCCACCAGCGCCCTTAACTACCAAATCATTTACTTCCAGTAATGCTTCTTGAGGCTTAGCCTTTTGTTTCTCTGTCTTGAAGTTGACTGCCTTCCCTACCATCTTCTCTGCTAACTGCTGTGGATTGGTCTTAGCCACTTCGACCGTTTCAATGACCTTGCCCCGACGAATAATGGTGCAGCTATCTGCGATCTCCATAATCTCTTTCAGCTTATGGGTAATCAGAACGATCGACTTGCCTTCTGCAACTAAGCGCTTCATAATCTCCAGCAGCTCACTGATCTCTTGCGGCGTTAGAACCGCAGTTGGCTCATCAAAGATCAGAATGTCAGCGCCGCGGTAGAGCGTCTTAATAATTTCTACGCGCTGCTGCATGCCTACACTAATCGATTCAATCGTTGCCATTGGATCGACATCCAGCTTATATTGTTCCGATAGTTCCTTTACCTTTCTGCTGGCCCCTTTAATATCGATTCTTACACCCTTCTTCGGTTCCATTCCAAGAATGATATTTTCTGTTACCGTGAAAGGCTCTACCAATTTGAAATGCTGATGCACCATTCCAATTCCAAGATCTATCGCCTTGTTTGGGCTATCCATCCATACTGGATTCCCGTTTACATAAATCTCACCTTCATCAGGCTGATATAATCCGAAAACGATACTCATCAAGGTGGACTTTCCCGCTCCATTCTCTCCAAGCAAAGCATGAATTTCTCCGCGTTTTAATTGAAAACTAATCGAATCGTTGGCCACTACCCCAGAGAATCTCTTAGTGATTCCTTTCAGCTCCAACGCAATATCTGCCTTAGTCACACGGACCCCTCCTTAAATTCCTATCCCCCGTCATATTCAAATGACAGGGGACGAAATTGCCTTTATTTCTCTGGTACGACAATATCACCTTTAATAATTTTTTCACGATATTCTTCTACTTTGGCAAGTACTTCTGGCGCGACATTCTTATTCGAAGTTGGTGCAATATCAACGCCTTTTTCTTTCAGACCCATTAATGTCACTTTACCAGCTGGGAATTGGCCTTCAGCTAAGCTTTTGGAAATTTGATATACCGCTTCATCCACTTTTTTGATCATGGAGGTTAATGTCACATCGTCGCCAAAGGTCAAGGATTGGTCCTTATCGACTCCAATCACCCATACTTTTCCTCCTTTGCTATTGCGCTCTTTAGCTTCATTAAACACGCCATTACCAGTTAAGCCTGCTGCGTGGAAAATGATATCTGCCCCGTCGTTATACATTGTAGAAGCTGCAGATTTACCCATGTCTACACGGTTGAATAGCCCTGTGTAGTTAACAATCAATTTCGCATCTGGGTTTACAGCTGTAATGCCTGCACGGAATCCAGCCTCAAATCGTTTAATAACGGGAATATCCATACCGCCAATAAAGCCAATTTTGTTTGTTTTGGTCGTTAAACCTGCGATCACGCCTACTAGATATGCGCCTTCTTGCTCCTTAAAAGAAACCGCTGCCACATTCGGCAATACGAGATCGGAATCTACAATCCCAAACATTGAATTCGGATTTTCTTTGGACAGCTGTGTTACCGCATCTGCTAATGTAAAAGCAGTTGCCCACGTTAAATCATAGTTAGCTTTAACGAATTGATTAAGGTTCGGCTCAACGTCCGCGTCTGTTTTCGGTTCTAAATATTTCACATCAAAACCATAATCTTTTTTCAATTGCTGCAAGGCTTCCCATGCGCTTTGGTTAAAAGATTTATCATTAACGCTTCCAAGGTCAGTTACCATACCGACTCTAAGCTTCTTAAGTTTATTGGCATTACCCGCAGCTTCGTTGGCATTGTTGCCTTGATCCGGCTCGCTTTTATTGCTGCCGGATTGCCCACATGCAGTTAGAGCGATTGTACATATGAGTAATAAAGGAAATACTGCTTTCATCCATCTTTTCATCGTGAATACCTCCCAGAATGTGCTTGCTTAATAGTGTGCCTTGCTTGTTCAACCTGCTACTTCCTCTCTAACAACGCTAAGAAGCTAGTGCCGATATGAGGTTCAGTAACTTGGAAATTGTCTGCAATAGTAGCAGCTAAATCAGCAAATGTATTTCTTGTACCGATAGAAACCGTTTCTTTCGCAAGAAGAGGGTTATAAATCAAGATCGGAACGTATTCCCGAGTATGGTCGGTTCCCGGCCAGGTCGGGTCATTGCCATGATCAGCCGTAATAATGAGTAAGTCCCTCTCCCCTGTATGCTTCATGAGTTCAGGTAAATAGTGATCGAACTCTTCCAGACATGCAGCATACCCTTCCGGGTCACGACGATGACCGTATAACGAGTCAAAATCTACAAGGTTCGTAAATAACATTCCTTTAAACGAACGCTTCAGCAGTTTAAGGGTTGTCTCAATACCATCTAAATTGCTCTTTGTTGGATAGGATTCATTAATGCCATGTCCAGTGAAAATATCATTTATTTTCCCAACGGAGATGACAGCGTAACCATCATGCTTGAGATGATCAAGCACCGTTTCTCCAAAAGGTTCAAGCGCATAGTCATGTCGATTTGGCGTACGTTTGTAATTGCCTGGCTCACCGACGTAAGGTCTCGCGATGATACGTCCAACTACATAGGGATCGTTCAAGGTTAACTCACGTGCTATTTCACATGCACGATACAGCTCTTCTAACGGAATTACAGCCTCGTGTGCTGCGATTTGGAATACGCTGTCAGCCGAAGTATAAACAATCCACGCCCCCGTTCGGAGCTGCTCTTCTCCGTACTGTTCCAGTATGTCTGTTCCCGAGGAAGCCTTGTTCCCAATCACCTTACGGCCTGTCATTTCCTCGAATCTCTCAATCAATTCCGCAGGGAATCCACCCGGATATACTTGAAAAGGCACTTCTACCTTTAATCCCATCAGCTCCCAATGGCCCGTCATTGTATCCTTCCCTACTGAAACCTCTCCCATCTTGCCATAACAAGCTAGAGGCTTGTCTACTGCTGGGATCGTTTCAAGCGGTGCAATGCAGCCAAGACCCAGAGCAGCAAGATGGGGTAATTTCATGGTCGGTACTTGCTCGCATATATGGCCCAAAGTATGACTGCCTACATCTCCATAGACGTGGGCGTCCGGTAATGCACCGATGCCAACACTATCTAATACAATCACGCTAATACGATCGTATTTCATCCCGCTTCCTCGATTCTAAATAAATTGTCACACAGCTTTGCTAAATTCCCCTCAAATCATGTTAGAATAATCCTCTAGTTACTTCACCATCCTATAACTAAAGGATGCTTAGCTATTGAAATGTGAAAGGAAGCGTGCTCATGATTAACAAAATCTCCGACATCTCAATCTTCTCCGATATTCCTGAGGATGAACTTCAACATATAACCCCTTTACTCAAGGAACGCCATTTCAAAAAGAATCATATTTTCATGTTTGAGAATGATTTGAGTGATGAGGTTTTTCTCCTGCGTTCAGGCATGGTTAAGGTTTATCGCATGTATGAAGGAAAAGAAGTCGTCCTTAGTATTACGACCGCCGGCGATATCTTAGGAGAAGTAGAAGCCTTATCCAGCGATAAACATCGGATTTCTTCCATTGAGGCGCTCGAGAACGTATCCGTTTGGATTTTGTCTAAGCAAGACTTCCTGAACATTATTGATAAACATCCATCGGTGTTAAGAAAAGCTTACAAAATACTCGTTGATCGAACCCGTATGCTTAATCGTATGATTCGTTATTTAACCTTCTATGACGTTAGAGGCAAAGTCGCTAATCTTCTAATGGATCTCTACTATAACTTTGGAACATCTTCTGATAACGGTTACAAAATCGAAATTAAAATTAATCAATCCCTACTCGCCAACATGCTTGGAGTCACTAGAGAATCGATCTCCAAAACACTTGGTGATTTTCAGAATGAAGGACTGATCGATATTCGCGGAAAATATTTTTACCTCCTTGATATGAAATTGTTAGAAGTGATTTGCAATGAAACCGAAGAATTCCCAACGCTTCGCAAGTGGTATCATAGTTAAATTTGTTGTGCACCCAATATATCAAATGGCAGCGCTATACTTCCGTAACCACGCTAACGGTTATTTTGTGAACTAGTTCACACAAATCGGGTTATCTCATTAACATCATGGAAATTTATAACGTGATATTCTAATGGGGAAATCATATGTGTGGAAAACTATACAACTATCGGAGGACATTGACATGAGTTTTCATATCGAAGCGCAAGTTGGAGAAATTGCAGAATCAGTTTTGTTGCCTGGTGATCCATTACGTGCAAAATATATTGCCGAGACCTTCCTAGAAGGTGCTGTTTGTTACAATAATGTTCGTGGTATGCTCGGTTTCACTGGAACGTACAAAGGAAACCGCGTATCGATTCAAGGCACAGGAATGGGCATGCCTTCTGCTTCGATTTATATTCATGAATTAATTAAAGATTATGGCGCCAAAAATTTGGTTCGCATTGGAACATGCGGTGCGATCCAACATGACGTGAAGATCCGCGATGTCATTATTGCACAAGCAGCGGCTACGAATTCTGCTATTATTCGCAACCAGTTCCCTGGTTACGACTTCCCGCAGATCGGAGACTTTAATCTCATCAAAAAAGCGCATGACATTGGAACAACAAAGGGACTTAATCTGGTTGTAGGAAATGTCCTATCTTCTGATATTTTTTATACTGACGATAACGATGAATTCACCAAGCTTGGACAGCATGGTGTACTAGCAGTAGAGATGGAAACAGCAGCACTTTATTATTTAACTAACAAATTCAGAGTTAAAGGCTTAAGCCTGCTCACGGTTAGTGACCATATTCTTACCGGTGAACAAACTTCTGCGCAAGAGAGACAAACCACATTCCATGATATGATCGAAGTCGCATTAGAAGCCGTCGCTAAATAGACCGTTCCATGAAGTAAAGCTTATACGGCAAAAAATAAAGCCAGTGCGGATATTATCCGGCACTGGCTTTTGCTTTTAAAAATTCATGATTTATTAGTGTCATTTAGTGGCGGCCTCGAGAGGAATTGAACCTCCGACCTGCGGTTTAGGAAACCGTAATTTATGTAAATTGTTTTGTGGAATTCAAAAATGCTTCGAGCCTTTCCCTGACGCGGTCGAGCCGACATGTGGGAATGGACTTCTTGTTTTTCGGGCATATCATCTGCTGTCACGCTGTTGTCACGATACATAAAGTAAGTACTTACAATAGCTTATTTACGTGGGAAATTAAGTAGAGAGCGTGACCGCCTCTTGTGGTGATTTCCATTTTTCAATCCCATCGCTAGGTGAGAACGGGAGGGGGAGATAAGCCTCGTTCTAGCATACATTGCAGACGAATAAGTCGTATGATGAAATCAGGTTCTTTTGTTAAGTAGGGATCAGAGAAGCAACAATCTGAATATTAAGGAGTAAATCGGGCCATCGTTCCGCTAAGTGGGAGCCACGTCTCCGGCGTTGAGGAGCTACTATGACCCAATATCGTGAAATCCAGTGGCTACATAGCCAGGAAATCAGCAAACGTATCTTTGCCCTCAGTTGCACCTGCTCGCGAAACACCGTATCGCAATCATGCAGCGAGCAGAAGAACTTTGTTTCTCCTGGCCGTTAGAAACAGAGCTGACGGATGGCGACTTACGCCAGCATCTCTTTACTAAATCTGCTCAAGTCTCGCGCAGCAAGCAATCGTGAATACGGACTACATCCACAAAGAGATGGCTAGAAGCGGCGTAAGACTTAGTTTGCTAAGATGATTTGGAAGAAGTAATGGACGGCTGCGTCCTCCATCTTACGGTACCCGATCTCATCGATCACAAGGAGGTTCTTCTTTCTGAAATAATAAGAAAAGCAACAAAAGATAATCAGGTTGATCATTCTCCATTTCAGCTGTTATCCCAGCCTTCTTGCGGGTTTTCTTTCAAGGGAATCGTCGAGAGGGCTTTTTGGTTTGATCATGCATCCAAGCCGGAATATGCAAGCACAAAATTGCACATTTTTCCACATGTACAGGATATGTCCATTGCGGCTGATATGCTTTTATTATCCATAAAGCGGCGGGTCGAAAAGTTAGGAAGTATGCTTCTTGGATAAGGGAATCGAGTGTAAGGCTGTTTATTTACATATTTTATATCGGGACTTTAGGAGAGTGGTTCAGGGAATTAATCTAATCACACGTCTTTAGTCATGGTATAATATACCTATTACAATTAAAGGTAGCGAGGACTTATCATGCTGGATGACAGAAAAGCAAGCCGCGTTCTTTCCTTGTATGACAGACTCAGGAAAGGCTTTGTATTGAAAAAAGAACAATTGGCGACCGAATTTGGAGTGACCCCGAAAACCGTTCAAAGGGATTTAGATGAAATCAGAGCATACATCGCAGATTATTGTATAGGCGAGTCAGTTGTGTACGACTATGGACAAAAAGGTTACTTGCTTGAAAACAATAGCAGTAATATGATTTCAGCTGTTGAAGTTTTTGCACTGGTAAAAATCCTTCTCGAAAGCAGGGCATTTAACAAAGCGGAATTGGACAGGGTGTTGGAAGCGGTATGTTCTATTGTATCTAAGCCGGAGCAGCATGCATTCAAGGATCTTGTTCTGAACGAAAAATATCATTATCAGCCTGTGACGCACGGAAAGCCTCTTCTGAGCATGATCTGGGACTTGGGACAGTTCATTATGAAGAAGGAGATTATCAAGATTACATACAAGAAAATGGATAAAGGGGACAGAGAGCGTACTGTATACCCTCTAGCTATTGTATTCTCGGAGTTTTATTTTTATTTAATTGCAAAAATTGAGAATAGCGAATATGAAACTCCCGCTTTCTACAGAATTGACAGAATTGCAGCATTAAAATCAATAGGCAGGAAGTTTTCCTATCAACGTTATGAAGACGGGGAACTGAAGAAACGTGTCCAATTTATGTATGGCGGACAATTATTAACATTGAAATTCAAGTACAGCGGTCCTTCAATTGAATCCATTATGGATCGATTTCCAACTGCCCAAATCACGGAACAATCTGAACAGGAGACAGTTATTAAGGCGGAAGTATTCGGTAAAGGCTGCTTAATGTGGATTTTAAGTCAAGGGGAACAGATTGAATTACTTGAACCTATTGAATTTAGAGAAGAACTGAGAAAAAGATCCGCTGTATTGCTTAATAGATATTTATGAAATGAAAATGAAGATGGAGATGATGAACATGTTTAACGGAAAGTTGAAGAAGGAAGCGATTGCCGAATATGAATACGCTTATCACATGCACGAGTTAGCTATGAAATCTGTAGTAATAGGATCCGAATCTCTTCAAAATACTAAGGAGAATCTGAAAACTACAATTAATCATTCGTGGTCTTATTTGAACAGCATGAAAAACAAGCCTGAGGATATTGTTGTGAAGATTGAAAAAATTAAAATCGAATTTAAAAAGTTTGAAAATGCAATCTTCCAAATTAAAGCTGAATTCGATAAAACGGCAAAAACGTCGACCGGTTTAGGAGCAGCAGGTGTAGCGGCTGGTGCTGGAGTAGCTGCATTTGGTCCAACGGCGGCAATGGCTGTAGCCATGACCTTCGGGACAGCCTCGACAGGTACAGCAATTTCTGCATTAAGTGGTGCGGCTGCAACGAACGCTGCATTAGCATGGATTGGTGGAGGGGCAGTTGTAGCTGGTGGCGGAGGCATGACAGCTGGTTCAGCCTTTCTTGCGCTTGCAGGGCCAGTGGGCTGGGCCATTGGTGGAACAGCCCTTTTAGGCGCCGGTTTATTTGCGCGTAGTAAAAATAAAAAGGCTGCGGAGGAAGCATTTAGTAAAGCAACAGAGATCAAGGCCCATACACAGATGTTAAAAGCTACAGTTGAGGAAATTAAAAAAACGAATTCTTTAATCGTGAGAACGAAAAAAGAGTTGGATAGCATGTGTTATCAAGTAGTGGATCAAACAGCTGCATACAATCATGATATGAAACAAATTGCCAAAGATACGGCATTGCTATCTACGCTTATGGTGTTAATTAATAACACGCATTCGGCAGGTAAATTATTAAATAGGCCGATTGGCGCTCAAGAATAAGGAGGGAGCAAATGTCTTCTTTTGCAGAGTTTATAGATGTAAAGTATGGGCCGGATTTGAACGTAATTAATCAAAATAAAGATCAAAATTATATTAGTGAATTGCTTATTCAATACAAGGGAGTTGTATTGACGAATATCATTCAGCAATTCGGCCTAGGGCCAATATTCGATATTTACAAAAGAGGGGGGAATGTGACTACACTTCATAATGCGAAAAGTGCTGTTTTTGCTAATGAAGCAGAAGAGCAGCGGTTTACGAAAAACTACTCGCAAGAGATGCGAAAAAAAGTGTATGAACAAGATTTCCCGAAAAACAGAAAGAAGGCCTTTCAACAAAATGAGGTCATCAAAGACGATTATACAGGTAAAATACTTCCTAAGGATGGTCGAGCACATCGCGATCACATTGTTTCCGCAAGTGAGATTCAGCACAACGATAGAGCAAGATTATACATGTCCGATCAAGAAAGAGGGACAATGGCTGTTGACCAAAAAAATTTAGCATGGGCAGACGGTAGCCTGAATCAGTCGAAAGGCGAACATGACCTTATCACATGGATGAACAAAGATAACAAAAAAGATTCGTCGGTTACAAATGCAGAATATTACGGGATCGATGATGAAAGAGCAAGAAAGAAGCATGATGAGGCTCGTAAGTATGTCGATTCCAGTATTAATAAAGCCGAAACTAAATATTATATTAAAAATGTGACCTCGACTGGCGTAACACAAGGCTTTGCAATGGCGCAAAAGCAGGTAATTGGTTTATTTATTTACGAACTCCAAGAGGCATTAATAATAGAGATGAAGGCATATTTTCAACGTTATAAAACGTTAAATTCTATAGAATCTAAAATTGTTGGCTTCAAAGAAGCCTGTAAAAAAATTTCGGAACATATGCTAGCCAAGTCAAAGACCATATTAATATCTTTTGCGGACGGATTTATTAGCGGTTTTATCGGCAATCTCCTGACTGTATTCATTAATACGTTCGCAACAACAGCTAAGAACGTAGTACGTGTATTAAATGAAGGGGTTCATGCCTTAATAAAGGCTGTGAAGCTTTTAATTAATCCGTCGAAAGGGATTTCAAAAAAAGAAGCATTAGTAGAGGCGTCTAAAGTCATCGCTGTATCGGTAACTACTACTTTAGGCGTTATACTGACTGAATCGTTTGTTATATATTTGAAAACGACCCCTTTTGCCCCTTTTGCTAATCTAATCGGGGGGGTGCTGGGAGGAATTGTCACAGGAATTGTGTCTGTTACCGTGGCATATGCCATTGACCACTACGCAGAAATCGTATCAAAACTGTCTGTATTTATGTCTGAACTGACATACGATTTGAAAGTTTCCACCGCTGAAATTCGCGAAAAATACTACTTGGCGATTACAACGCTAGATGTGCAGTATCAAGGGGTTTTAGCAAAAATATATGATGAGTATGAGGAATTAAATCTTCTGATAAGTAATGCCTACGACAAGAAGCTTGCTGGCGAGAATCTGGCAGTTAACAGCGTTGTTCTGGCCAGAAAAATGAAGGTAGAGGAACATAAAATACTGAAGACAACCGATGATGTCTTGAGGTTTTTCAATAACTAAGTTTACGGTACTGAGTCAGCCGTGTATTCATTTGAAATGAATACACGGCTGTTTTATGGTCCAGAATGCTCAACTCTTGAAATAAAGATTATATTGGGTATTTTACCATCGGCGTTCACAGCATTGTGCATTCCTCTTATACAATAAAGATTAAAGGCACGGATTACATATGCAAACGCAAAGGATTCATTAGGTGATTGACGGGAGCCACCTTGCGCAAGTGGATCCCACCACCGGAAGAGTGGCTCATTTTTTTCGGAGGCTTGATTCACTCATTCACTCATAACCGGAATAATGGCTCTATTTCATCGAAATATTCACAATCGTGTTGGTACGTATTAAAACGTTGTGCGTGTTATCCTAAGGTCAAGGTCATGATACACTAAATGCAAATAATGCCCATACAAACTTAACCCATCGAAATGAATAAGTAATTTATCGTACACATGAGCAACGCATTATCATATTATTAGGTCAAATACGGGGAGCATGCCGAATGAAGGAACAATTTAGAACATATTTAATCAATAAAGGATATGCACTGGTAACACCGAGTGGGAAGCCCAGTACGGTGTATTTTCTCTGTACCGTTCTTCGTTGCGGACCGCAAAACCGATGGGCAACAAGTCGTTGCGCATACCAAGTGTTAGCATGTTTGGAGATATGCCCAGATAATCCGCAGCAATTTTAATCGTGATTTTGGGCATATTTCTGATTTCTTCATCCGAATACTTCGTCATACGTTTCACCTCCTTGATCCGGTTCCGCCGTCACACGAAAATCAGGTTGGCGACAATCTATAGCAATCTTCTAAGAGTGTCCTAGAAAAAGGGGAAATCCTGGCTTAGTTCTTTACTATAAATCAGTTGGATTAGTTGAAACTTTTAGGTATACCAGAGAACAGAATTAACTTTTATTGCACTCAAAAGCAATTGACAATTAATTGCTTGATATTCAAAATTAATAATTCTGTAATTTTTATCTTCTTTAAATTCCAAGTTTAATAAATTGCTGATTCGTTCCAGATATTGATTCCAACGCTTGTCTCCTGAAGGAAATGGAAAAAAGACAAAAACCAGTATGCCAATATCGTTTGTCCCTTGAAGTTTATATCCATCATCAATAATTGAGTCGATGTTCTTTGTTATTGTTTTGATCTTTGAGTCAATACCCGGTACTACCCAATTTGAATTTGGGGTTTTAAGCTCAAGTAAATATCTCTGATTATTGTGAATAAAGGATATGTCCGCACTTTTCCCTTGAGCATACATATACTCAACACTCAGATCTTGAACATTGTGCTTTATTAATTCTTGAGCTAGTTCAAACTTCAACCATCCCTCAAACTTGGCTTTTTGTTTCAAAACAATGTGCATCAGTTTAGGATGGGAGTTAATCACTTCTTCAATCATTTTAAGTATTGAAGATTCCATTTTTCACTTTCACATCCCTATGGGGTTTCAATAAATGCAGATAACGTTCTTGTGATCACGACGTCCCACCGACTTAAGGCGACGAATGTCGCCGGGCGCGATGCGCTTAGTCGGTGCGGATGTGTCCGGCTGCTACTGCTTCCCCGAACACTGAAATTCATCTCCGAATCAACCTCTTACTCCGGCCGGACCGAGGGCGAATGGCCCGATGCGTGAATATTATGTTATTGGGATGTACACCGATTCGTGAATATAATGTTACCGATGTTGCTGACTCTTTCGAAATAGCTTTCGTATTCTGGAACATAAATACTCTTCCTTTGTTTATGATTATAAATATCTCTTTATGTCTGTATCAACTGGATATATCATTTCATATCCTTTTCTTCCTTCTGAGGATGTTTCAATATAATCGAAATGATCATGCTCAATAATCGCGTCTATGAATTCAATCCAAACTTCATCTATAACACTATTAATTATCTTGCTATTTATCTCCTGAATAATTTCCTCATACCCATCGTTAATTTCAGACTTCAACCTAATAAAATCATTGTTGAAGAAGAGAACCTTTTTGTATTCGTTATTATAACTATTAAATTTTTCTTCGGCTGACTTAATCAATTTTTCAATATGATTTATAGAGGCAATAAATGTTGAATCAAGAGCAGCACTCGAAAATGTTATTTCACTACTTTCATCAACAAAATTAATTAAAATATTTAACTTCTTGATATCATTTCGAATATATTCCTCGGTCCTAAATGAATGCTTTAACCAATCTGGATCAGTATTCTCAAATCCACTAATCGCAGCTCTTTCGTATAAATTTTTCTTTACAGTTTTCAAGTCTTTCATACGGAGTTTTTTATATTTTGAGATATCCAAACATATACTGCCAACCCATTCACCTCTTTTTTTCATGGATTTTAGTTTGTTATACGTACTATTAATAATTCTATAGATTAAATCTTTTTGTTCTGATATATTACTTTTATTATTTAATATGGGTGCTAAACTTAGTATCGTTTCGTCGAAAGCCAAATTGACACCCATTATTTCTGAAGTTCTTTTGATAAGTTTACCATTGGTTTTGTTTTCTTTACAAAAGTCAATTAGTAGTTCACCAATTTTATTAGTAAATGAATTCAGTATATTGATTTCCTCATAATGCAGTGTCTTTGCTTCAATAACAATTTTTTGTCCTTTGTGAACGAAAGAAATTTCGGGCCGTTTTCCGTCTGAACCTGAAATATCTAAGCACTCAAATCCTATATCTTTTAAACTGACATCGTATCTTTTTTTTACAAATTCATTTAAAAACAAATTTACTTCGCATTTCTTCTTTACACATGTTCCGGTTTCGATGAAATTACATTTTTGCACCATAAACCCAATCCCTTCGTGTGTCTGCTAGTTCTCATTAAAAACTTATAGAAAATCGACTATGCCCGATGCGTGAATATTTTGTTAAACGAAGTTATCTTTGTCTTGGATATTATTTAATTCAAGGAATTGTTTGAGATTTTTAGGGAAAATAGACTCCCCAAATTCAGAGGTTTCTTTGATTTTTCTCCAGATCTTCGCGCTATTTTTATCGTTTGAGGCATAACCTAAGACAGACTCTAGCTTAGGGATATTAAAATGTATCTTCTCAAAAGAGGCTTCTTTAAGTAAGTTCCAATTTGTAGTTATCATTCCCTTTTTAGTTCTTTCACTTAATGGCTCACCTTTTGAATTGAAAATCGTGATATTTTTTAGTTCAGCATTATAGATATCACTTTCTTTTAGTTCTTCAATTGTTTCAAAAGAGAGCTTTGCCACAAAATCTTCTTCGAAGTCAAAATCGTTTATAGCAAAATAATCTATCCCAAAATGTTTGCATAACCTAATTAAAATTAAAGCAGTTATTTTCCCATGATGTGGAACTATAGCAATGTTATTGAAATTTAAATAGGTTTCTGAATATTTGTTATCGCCAGTGAGTTCCAATACTTTTCTTCTAATTATTTCTTTATAGGTCATCAGATCATTCGGACCTTCTACAAGTAGAACTTTTTTACTGAATATAATTTTATTTAAATTCGGTTCGATTAATTTAATGTAATTGTTATAATCTTCAATTTCAGAAAGCAATTCATCAAAAATTTCTTCATTCTCTTCGATTTCAAGAAACTCATCACTTGGTTTGTTGTATTTAAGTACTGTTTGTTTATTATCTTCATCAAATTCAAAACGAATCAGTCCTCTTGTATCAAAAACATCTAACATTTTGTCAGAATGAGTAGTATAAATAACTTGGTGTCCTTTCTCAGCCAATCCACAAAGAACAGTTTTGTAAAAATATTCTTGATGATTCTCATGTAAAAAACTCTCAGGCTCTTCAAATAAGAAAAGACACTTATCAGTCTCATTGCTCTCTGCAATTGCTTGAATTACAGCCATAACAAACATAGAAATGTAACCATCTCCAAAATGGCTGATCGGTACAAGGTTTTCCATGTCACCATTAAGACCAATTTTGAACATCATCTCTAAAAATATATCCTCGTATTCAGGCAACCCAAATTCAATATGACACTGATTTTGTCTCAGATTAGTCGAATAATTAATTTGTATTCTTTTTAAAAATTCATTTAAACTGGAGTCAGCCATTACCTTATCAGTTGAGGCTTTTACCTCTTCTTTAAAGATATCTTTTTTCCCCGTCATATTATCGTCTCTATTAACTATACTTTTGATATGTTTCGCCAGAAATGAAGAAAGATTTCCCCAACTTGTCTTTTTGGTTGATATTTCTTTTTTAATTTCGTGAAAGTTTATGTAGAATATTTTGAAATATTTAGATGCGCCATATGAGGTGTAAATTTGTCTTGTTTTTTTCCAATCCTCGTAAGAATTAATCTTAGCGCTCTCTATTTCATTTCCATCAAGTTCAATGTCTAAAAAATGATATCCCGAAAGATCTGCCCTTTTTCCATCCACTTTAAGTTCATTACTACTACTCATTTTGGTTATTATCACAGGTATATTGTCATAGTTTCGGTTATGAAAATCATTAACTGTAAAACTATCTTTAGTGACATACCTTTCTGTTATTCCATATAAAATTGAATTCAAAAAATTAGTTTTGCCTGCATTGTTGTAGCCTACTATCGCTACAGGCTTTTTATAATCTTCTTTAGGAAAATTAACTGTAACTGTGTCTCCAAAAGATCTGTAATTCTCGATTTTTATACCTTCTATGCGGATATAGCTCATATAGTTCTACTCCTTAGTTATATTGCCTCTTCGCTACTCGAAATGGGTAGGTTGATTTCGATTTTATATGGAGAGGCTGTAAACGCTAATCTAAACATGTTAAATCGCTCTATCAGTCTATCAAAGGTTACTTTAGCCACGCAGTATAGCGAAGAGTCGTTATATTTTCAAAGGATAATTTCGTCAAACGTTGCTTGACTCACGAACTTGCATAGCAAGTTGTCAGACAGTAATAGCATACTGAATCCCTTCTGCTGACCAAGGCGTAGCCTCTGCGTGAATCTTATGTTAGGCGATGGAATCGACATCTTCGAAATGCTGCATCAATCATCGCATATGCTTCTTTGCTGTGACTTCGTCAATGAACTTTTCAAGGATTATAATATTCAAATCAATATGGAATTCCACCTGCTTCATACTCTCGCTTTTTTCAGTAGGGGGATTCTGTATTGATGTATACTCATCTTAATTGAGTTTCTTTCAACGGAGGACGAATGTTTAATACATGAAAATTCTGTAGCCGATGGAATAAATGAAACTTTCACACACCAAAATAAATATCATTTTGGTAAACTTTCGGTTTATATGTAAGTGATTTTAATCAAACAATTGGACATATTGTGTATCACTCACTTTGTAAACATCTTCTAATATAATTTCCATAAGTCTCACCTCTAACTTAACCACTGTTTTAAACATCTTTATACATTCCCGTATTCTATAAATATCATATGTAGGATCTAACAATGAATTGTACCCTTCATTGTCGATTTGTAGTGCGTTATTTCGTCCTATACTGGTATGTACATATTCACATAATTTTTTAAAAACATTATTGTACACTGACTCCCAATCTTGATATCCACTGTTTTGAAAAACTTGTTTCCCATAGCTACTTCTTAAATCTTTATTTGCATCATCAATCATTGTATTAAATTTTTCTTCTACCGTCATATTATGAAATTCAATTTGATTGTCATACTTAAAATGATAAAATGCATTTTCAAGTGTAGTTCTTAATTCCCTCATAGCTACGTCATATTGTCCTGAAAATATAGAAAATATAGTCCATTCTAATTGATAGGACTGGCTTTGTAATAAACAAAAAAGTATTGAATTATACCGTTTTATATCCTTGAAACTGTGATATGCACTATGCAAAAAAACACCCGTCCAAGTAACTAACCAATTTCCTAATAACTCTACATCATTATATAATTCTTCACTATCCAGTATTTTTTCATGTATTCTTTTTATCATAGGGTATGATTCAGGTTCTAGATCTCTGATTATTCTATGCATATAATTATTATCACTCTTTTAATATATAGTTTTAAAGTCATTTTGATTCTTTCGCATAACGTCTTATCTAAGAACTTTGTAAATATCACTGGATAAAATTTCAAAACCTTCAAATTGACTATACCATGCCATTTGTCTTATGCATAGAAAATAGCGCCTCCTAACGCATACTGCAACGAGCCATTATAGCTCTGCTGTTTTCCTGTTATTCTGCAGGACAGTAAAGGACAATCTCCCACAAGCGGCTCCCGCAAACACACCCACAAAATAAAAAGAACCGCACAACAGTACGGTTCTAAAATGTTTGGAATATGGCGGCCCCGGCCAGAATCGAACTGACATCTACCCTTTAGGAGAGGGTTGCTCTATCCGTTGAGCTACGGAGCCGTAATTGTGAAAATTATTACAATAGTTGAATGAAAATTGAAAAGTTATGTATCCATTTTCAACCTACAGAGCGGTTCCAACCCAATCGTTGTTGTCCTAATGACAGCCGAAGGACAAGATTGTCAACAAGCGCCTCGCACAAGCCTATCCTCAAAATTACAAAAAGTCGCGTTACAGTACGGTTTCTCGATGCTTTAGTGAAGCGTACCGCGACAGAAATCGAAGGCGTGATCTGCAGTTTAGGAAACCGTCGCTCTCTCCCCTGAGCTACGAGGCCACAGTAATTAATATTATAACACAAATTTTCCTTAGGGCAAAAAGAAATATCAGATGAATCAATACGACTATGTTTTGACTGAAGTGACGCCCATTAGGAGCAGCTAAGTAAATGACTTGGCTGCTCTATCTTTACCATTAAATATGGAAATCGTGTTTCAAATTATACATATTGATTTAATAAACCTTATGAAATACTTTAATTACATTAATTACACCAACTTTTATCCCAAAATACGGGATCATCTTAAGCAATCACCTATAGATATGCGCCGAATTTCTTTTTCAAGAAAGAAGGATTGACCAGAGAACATATGTTCCCTATAATAAGCGTGAGGTGATTTACGCGTGGCTATGAACCTATACGAAGTAAATGAATGGAATTCGTATTCCCCCACTAGTGAAGAAATGCGACTTATTCATGATTGTATTTTTCTTCCTCTGACACTTATTGTTATCGAACAAAACCGCCTTCTATTGGATAAGAACGCCAGATCATTACGTTCCGTCTTCATCAAAGCCGCGAATGTGATCGGCTCCAAGATTGAAGCCGATTTAGCGAAGGCCAAGGGGCTGCTGCTCCGGCAAAATATTATCGTTCACAACGGAGACCATCGCTGTTACAGCTATCATTGTCGTGGCTATGAGGAGCAGCTAACCTTCTCGCGAGAGTTTATACTTGGGGAGATTAATGCGCGGATAACAGCCTATACGAAGCGTATTTTCAACCACCAGACCTAAGAGTGCTCTATTGCTTCTTAACGCCTGAGCGGTTAAAGCCTTAACGCGTTATTTAAGGCTTTTTTGTTTGACTGCTTCCCCTATTTTAAAGAGATCGTTTTCAAAAAAAAGGGAATCACTAATATATTTATGCATATCTATGGGCTATATTAACGTACATATGGTAGTGGAATTGATTTGCTAATAGGAAGGAGGAGGGAATTAAACGTGGAACAACCAAATCTCGGTCTTCACAAAGAGGAGAAAACATACGGAATGTTATGTCATTTGCTCGCTTTCAGCGGCTTTATCATTCCGTTTGGCAACATAATAGGACCACTTGTTATTTGGCTTATGAAGAAAGACCAGTCTTACTTTGTGGACATGCACGGTAAAGAATCATTAAATTTTCAAATCAGCATTGCGATTTACGGCATAATATCCGGTCTACTCGCATTTATTATAATTGGTATTGTGACTGGTATCGCTCTGTTTATATTTTGGATTGTACTCACCATTATCGCTTCTATTCGGGCGTCTGAGGGCAATGGCTACCGTTATCCGCTAACCATTCGTTTCTTGAAATAAAGATGAATGCAAACAACAAGAAGCAGCCTCTTATTCAGAGGCTGCTTCTTGTTGTTTATAGTCCAGCAGGAAGTTGGAACTGCTGCATAATTTCATCAAGCGTAATCGCATCTGACGGAATTTCAGGGAATTCCATTTTCTTGTTAATATCAGAATAGATCGCATTAACATCCAGACCTAACTTCATCTTCTGACCGCTGTCTTTATCCGTTGCTTCAACGTTTACTTTGCTATCTTGATAGACAAGGTAACCATCGGAAATAGCGCCTGTAAGCTTCAGTGTCTTGACCTTCACATCATTTTGAAGCGTTTTGAGCATTTCTGCTTTGTTTGTTTCAAGGTCCGTCTTCCATTTCTCTACATCAGACTTCCCTAGCTGCATAGCTTTCAATGAATCTTCATTTTTAAGAAGCACATCAATGATTTCTGGAAGCACTTTATTCATAACTGTTTCTACTGTTTTCGCATAGTTGCCTTCATTAATTTCGAAGACAATCACTTGATCTGCCTTCACGTCAGCTGGCAAGCCAGCATCTGCAGCTTTAATGTCACTGAAATAAGTTTTCTCGTCAAAGTGCTTAAGCAGTACCTGTCCAAGATCTTTCCCCAGCTTCTGCTGTGCTTCTAAATTGATACCAGCGCTCCCCTGCTGCGCAGCAAGCTCCTTGAGATCAATTTTAATATATTTGCCCGTGATCGTGCCAGGAAGCGGCAGCATCGGAATCTCAGGCACCTTAACATATAGGGTATCTTCCGTCATAATCATAGGTATTTTGAGCTTCATTTCCATGTCGCCTGGCAGAACGATTTCCATATTCATATCTGTACGCATGGGATTCTTCTGATATATAGCGTCGACTGTAATCGTTGCATCTTTGAGCAATCCGACCATTGCTGCTGTTTGAGCGGCGCTGCTTTGCTCTGTAACACTAGGCGGTACCTCCAGCTCATTCAAACCTAATGTCATTTTTATGGAATAGGAATTCGCCTGTCCAATCTTGAGCATAGCCGATTGCAATGCTTCCTTAGGCGGCTTAGCCGAGCTGCAACCTGCAATAATGACTAGAATAACGGCCAAAAAAAGAACCGCTATTTTTTGTACTTTCTTCATGTAATATGTTCCTCCTATCTTTGTATAAGCACCTCCATTCTATACTAATTAATCGACATTTAGAAGTTACATCCAAAAAATCCCGCTTCAGCAAGCTGAAACGGGATTTTTGATCTATGTTTATTCAGGACTAAAGACCCTCAACGATCAACCTTCTGTATTATGGTGACTCACATGATTGCGCTGTTTTGTTTTTTTCGATCCTGATAACGGCTCCTGCTGGCCGCCCCCGCGGTCACGCTTCTGCTTACTATTCTGAGGATTACCCTCCGGTACTGGGACACTATCTGGCTTACTCAATTTAAACCCCTCCTTACAGCAAATATTAATTTAGCTTTTTTGATGCTCCAAATTCGCTGGCTGATCATGGTTTAACGCATCCTGATGGCGGCGATCATTGCTATCCTGCTGCAGCTGCTGTGCATGATGGCTATTAACCGGCTCGATCTCAAGATCCTCTACGACATTCGACAAATTTTTATCAGCCGTTCCTTTTGCTTTGGTCATAGCAAGACCACTCCTCTACGCATGTGTCAATTGCTGAAGTGCTTGAGCGCATTCATGCAAATGTCTTGAATAATCATGAACGAGCTGCTGAATCATATCACCTCGTTCATCGATTGAAATTTTATCTCTTTCCACATCCACAAGCTCAATTTTTACTTCACGGCTATCTACATAAGTGATTTTGAAATCGAACGAATACATTTGATGACCCGCTGTTTCAATTGTTACGCGCAGCGACTTCGAATCGGCTTCATCCGGCAGCACCTTGCATCGATCAGCAGTATTGAGTGTTTGGGGCAGAGTCTGACGCCAAGCATCCGCTAAGCTTTCTTGATCGATTTGCAGCTCATCTTGTTTACCCATTTATAAAGCACCTCCACACCATTAACATGTGACAGCAGGCCGCTTTTTATACGATAAGGAAGCATACAAAAAAAGCCCAGACGCTAAGCGTCCAGACTTGTATGTATGCATTAAGGAAAATATGGAGGAGAGAGTGGGACTCGAACCCACGTGAGCTTGCGCTCTAACAGTTTTCAAGACTGCCCCGTTATGACCGCTTCGGTATCTCTCCATCATTTAATTGTCACAAGAAATATTGTACCACAGGCCAAAACAACATGCAACTATATTTTGGCCTTGTGGTAAAAAAATTATTCGCGTACTGGAATGGAACTAATTCCGCCCATATATGGACGCAATATCTCAGGAATCGTAACGGAGCCATCCGCTTGCTGATAGTTTTCTATAATCGCAGCAAACGTACGACCAATCGCCAGACCAGACCCATTTAATGTATGCACGAACTCAGGCTTGCTTTTTGTATCTCTGCGGAACCGGATGCCTGCACGTCGAGCCTGGAAATCCTCCACGTTCGAGCATGATGAAATTTCACGATACGTATCAGCGCTAGGCAGCCATACTTCGAGATCATACGTTTTGGCCGCTGTGAAGCCCATATCGCCCGTACAAAGCGTCAGAACGCGATAAGGAAGACCTAGCAGCTGCAGCACTTTCTCCGCATTAGCCGTCATTTTCTCGAGCTCGTCATAGGAATCCTCTGGTTTGGTCAGCTTAATCAGCTCAACCTTATTGAATTGATGCTGACGGATCAAGCCTCGTGTATCACGGCCTGCCGAACCCGCCTCAGAGCGGAAGCAAGAGCTGTAAGCTACAAAATATTTCGGCAGCTCCTCAGCTGGTAATATTTCTTCTCGGTGCAGATTCGTTACTGGAACCTCTGCAGTCGGAATTAAGTAGTAATCGGAATCTGAAATTTTGAACAGGTCTTCTTCAAACTTAGGAAGCTGGCCTGTGCCGATTAAGCTGTCGCGGTTGACGATATAAGGCGGCAGTATCTCTTCATATCCATGTTTATCGCTATGCAAATCCATCATGAAGCTTATAAGCGCTCGCTCGAGGCGTGCTCCCAGCCCACGATAGAAGGTGAAGCGTGAACCAGTAACCTTAGCAGCGCGCTCAAAGTCCAAAATTCCAAGTGATTGAGCGATTTCCCAATGCGGCTTAGGCTCGAAATTAAAGCTAGGCAATTCACCGTTTCTGCGAAGCTCTACGTTATCTTCCTCTGACTTGCCGATCGGAACGCTATCACTCGGAATATTCGGAATCGCTTGTGTAAGCTCTACTACTTGAACCTCAAGCTCACGCAGCTCGTCGTCAAGCTCCTTGATCCGGTCGCCAACCTCTCTCATCTCAACGATAAGCGATTCTGCATCGCCGCCCGTTCTTTTGAGCTTAGCCACTTCCTGCGAGACCGTATTTCGGCGGCTCTTAAGGAGCTCCGTCTCTCCAATTAAATCGCGGCGCTTTGTATCCAGCTCCGGGAAATTGGCAATAAGATCAAGTGAAGCTCCCCGGTTAAGGAGTGCTTGCTCAACCTTCTCAAACTCATTTCTTAACAATTTTACATCCAGCACGTTCCATGAGCCCCTCTCTGAAGGGAGTAATTTTTATTAGTTAGTTCTGTTTACGAAAATTTAGCCTTTGTTCGCTGCTGCTTCTTTCACCATATCAACGAAATAAGCATGAAGCCGGTAATCATCTGTCAGCTCAGGATGATAAGATACCGCCAGCAGATGACCCTGCCTTGCAGTAACAATCTCATCCTTATACGTTGATAATACATCAACGTCAGCTCCAACTTTTTTTATTAACGGTGCCCGAATGAATACGGCACGTACAGGCTCGTCAATGCCTTTCACATCCAGATCCGTTTCAAAGCTTTCTTGTTGGCGGCCAAATGCATTTCTAGCCACGGTCATGTCCATGAGACGCAAGTGTGCTTCTTCTTGTCCTTCAATCTCATCTGCAAGCACAATTAGACCTGCGCAAGTTCCAAACAACGGTTTCCCTTGTGCAGAGAATTCAGCAATAGCTTCCATAAAACCGTATTTACGCATCAGCCTGCCAATTGTCGTGCTTTCTCCGCCCGGAATGACAAGCCCTTGAAGCTCATCAAGCTGCTCTACCCGTTTAACAGCGACTGTTTCTGCGCCTGCTGCCTCTAGGCTTCTTATATGCTCCGCTACAGCGCCTTGCAGCGCTAATACGCCTATTTTCATCGCTCTACACGCCTTCCTCTACAAGCAAGAGCCGGCGGCGCTTGTCGCGCTGAGCCGGCACCCCTATATGACATCTATTAGATTCCGCGATCTTGCATACGCTGTGCAGCGTCCAGCTTGGAAATTTCGATACCTTTCATCGGTGCTCCCAAGTTTTTCGATACTTCAGCAATTAGCTTGTAATCTTGATAATGAGTCGTTGCTTCAACGATTGCACGAGCGAATTTCTCTGGGTTTTCCGATGTGAAAATACCAGAACCAACGAATACGCCGTCTGCTCCCAGATGCATCATCAAAGCTGCATCGGATGGTGTAGCTACTCCGCCTGCTGCAAAGTTAACTACTGGAAGCTTGCCAGTCTCATGTACGTTAAGAAGCAAGTCATAAGCTACGCCAAGAAGCTTTGCTTCATGATAAAGCTCGTCCTTCGACAAGCCTTGAATTTTACGAATTTGACCATTAATCAAGCGAAGGTGACGAACAGCCTCTACGATATTTCCTGTTCCTGGCTCACCCTTCGTACGAAGCATTGCTGCTCCTTCTTGAATACGGCGCAAAGCTTCTCCAAGATCTTTCGCTCCGCATACGAATGGAATGGTAAACTCATGCTTGCTGATGTGGAACACTTCATCTGCTGGCGTAAGCACTTCACTCTCATCGATATAGTCAACGCCCATGGATTCGAGCACTTTAGCTTCTACATAATGCCCGATACGAGCCTTAGCCATAACAGGAATCGAAACGACTTTCATTACTTCTTCTACAATTGTCGGATCAGCCATACGAGCTACTCCGCCTGCTGCACGAATTTCGGAAGGGACACGTTCAAGAGCCATTACCGCTGTTGCCCCTGCTGCTTCTGCTACTTTCGCTTGCTCGGCGCTCATAACGTCCATAATGACGCCGCCTTTTTGCATTTCTGCCATGCCGCGTTTTACGCGTGATGTTCCTGTTTCCATCCTACGAAACCTCCTATTATCATCCATTAAAATGTCTATTACCGCAGTTGCTCTAACCATTGATTTTACAGGAAGCCTGTTTAATCGACAACCCTTGTTTTGCTTTATTCCCTTGTTTTCTGCTCGGATTAGAACAAATTGACGATTCCATTAAATAATCCGGTGAAAAAACCGCCAATACCACGGAACATCAAGCGGAACCAGCCTGCTTTGTCAGCTTCTTCTGTCGTGATTAAGTTTACCGTATGCTCCAGTTCTTGCTTTGAATCTGCATCGGTATATTTATAAGTAACGGTTCCAACAACCGTACCTGCTGGAATTGGTGCTACAAGATCGGCTTCTTTCTTCACGTCGCTTTTGACAAGCTCAATCTTCGGTTCTACGCCCTTCTTAACCATGAACGTAATGTCCTTGTCTGTAACAACCGGTACTGTTTTTTTCTTGCCCTTCTTAATCTTAACCGTTTCAATCGTTTCTACCACGGATTTTGGCGCCAGCACCGTTTTCTTCTCAAAAGTACTGAAGCCGTAGTCATACAACTTAGCCGTTTCGTTGAAACGAGCGGATTTTGTTGCGGTATCCATTACAACGCTAATAAACCGCTGATCGTTACGCATAACCGTTCCTGTGAAGTTATAGCCAGCAGCGTCAATAAATCCGGTCTTCATCCCGTCAACGCCTTCATAGGCCAAATGCTTAAGTCCTGTTTTGTTCGTATTCGTGCCTAACATCCAGTTAATATTTACAATGGGGTCCTTGTCCCGTTCACGAAACTTATAATCTTGCAGCTTGGAATAATCCAGAAATTCGGGATGCTCGGTCAATATAACTCGTGCGAGCTTTGCCATTTCTCCTGCCGAGATTACCGTTGTTTCCGACAAGCCTGTCGCGCTTGTGAAGATAGCTGTCTTTAAGCCTAGCTGAGCTGCTACCTCATTCATTTTCGTTACAAAGTTTTGCTCACTGCCTGATATCTTGGATGCCAGTGCAATTGTTGCGTCATTTGCTGATCCTACAGCCATAGCCTTGTACAACTCTTTAACTGTATGTTGATCGCCCTGAGCTAGAAATACCGATGAGCCGTCAGGTGGTGTAGATGCTGCTTCCGCGCTAGTCGTAACAACCTCATCCCATGATAACCGCCCGTTTGAGATTTCCTCAAGAACGATATATTCCGTCATTAATTTGGTCATGCTTGCCGCAGGGAGCGGTGTATCGGAATTTACCTCATATAATACTTGACCGGATGCTGCATCAATTAAAATAGCTGCTTTCACTTGTAATCCTAATTCGTTCTCAGTACTTGGCCTGCCATCATAACCCATAGCTAACGCTGCAGTAGAACCAAGCGTCATCATCATCAACAATACCGCCATACTCGCAGCGATTAATACTTTTAACCTTACCGGTCTTACCATTACCTTCAACGTCGTCTCCCCTTTTCCCACTTGATTTGTCCGTTGTTAATTGTAACATATCAGGACATAACAATTAAACCTCTTTCCGCAGTTACAAGAATGAGTATTCCCTCATTAGTGAAAAAATCCAGATTAGGAGAAGCGCTAATTCGCTTTCCCGATCTGGATTCATTTTCACGGTTATAAATATTTATACTTATAAAGAGTAGTTAGGCGCTTCTTTCGTAATTTGCACATCATGTGGATGGCTCTCACGAAGGCCTGAGCCTGTTATTCTAACAAATTGTGTATCATTCTTGAGCTCTTCAAGCGAAGCAGTACCACAGTAACCCATACCAGAACGCAATCCGCCAAGTAGTTGATGAACCGTATCAGCAAGCGGCCCTTTGTAAGGAACGCGGCCTTCAATACCTTCTGGAACTAGTTTGCTCTCGTTTTCTTGGAAGTAACGATCCTTACTGCCTTCCTTCATTGCGCCCATCGAGCCCATGCCGCGGTAGACTTTGAAGCTGCGTCCTTGGAAGATTTCAGTTTCGCCCGGGCTCTCTGCCGTCCCTGCAAACAAGCTTCCGATCATAATGGCACTTGCGCCGGATGCGATTGCTTTCGTAATATCTCCAGAATATTTGATCCCGCCGTCCGCAATAATGGGAATATTATATTCACGAGCTACGGATGCGCAATCAAAGATTGCTGTAATTTGCGGTACGCCGATACCTGCGATTATACGAGTTGTACAAATTGACCCCGGACCAATACCAACTTTAACAACAGATGCGCCAGCTTCGATCAGATCACGTGTAGCGTCGCCAGTTGCAACGTTACCTGCGATAATCGTCAAGTCCGGATATGCATCGCGAAGCTTGCGTACTGCATCAATTATGTTAATATGATGGCCATGAGCGGAATCGACCACAAGTACGTCAACACCGGATTGAACAAGTGCTTCTGCCCGATCCATTGTATCCTTCGAAATGCCTATAGCACCTCCGCAAAGCAATCTTCCTTGCTTATCCTTTGCTGCATTAGGGAACTGAATCGCCTTCTCAATATCTTTGATGGTGATTAAGCCTTTAAGCGTGTTCGATTCATCGATCAATGGAAGCTTCTCGATCTTGTGCTTCTGCAGGAGTCCTTCCGCTTCTTGAAGCGTTGTTCCTACCGGTGCGGTTACTAGATTATCGCGAGTCATAACTTCATTTATTTTGATTGAGTAATCATGTACGAAGCGCAAATCACGGTTTGTCAAAATACCGACTAGTTTCTTATCTTGGTCAACAATCGGTACACCTGATATGCGATATTTACCCATTAATTCTTCTGCGTCGTAAACATGGTGATCAGGCGTTAGCGAAAACGGATTGGTAATTACACCGCTCTCCGATCGTTTAACACGGTCTACTTCCTCCGCTTGCTGTGCAATTGACATATTCTTGTGAATAATGCCGATACCGCCCTCACGCGCTATTGCAATCGCCAAAGCAGCCTCTGTAACGGTGTCCATGCCTGCGCTTATGAGCGGAATGTTTAGCTTAATGCTCTCGCTCAATCGAATCGAGATGTCAACTTCTCTTGGTAGCACTTCTGATTTCCGCGGAATAAGCAGGACGTCATCAAACGTTAGCCCTTCTTTGGCGAATTTCGTTTCCCACACGAGTAAATTCCTCCCCATATTTTTAGTACGACTCACTTTTATTATTAGCAATATTAGCAGAGGGGGTATAGGCTGTCAAGGCTAGGCCAACGCATGATTGTATCGGTTTTCCATCTTTTTTATAGACCTAAATTTCTCAAAACATTAGAAAAAGTCAGGTAAATATGTTGTTCGTTCGGGAATACGTGAATGTAAGCGTTTAATGGCTGTCGATTGACCCTCAATTCGTTCCATTTGCGCCAACTGAAGCGGACGAAGATACCCAAGCAGCACCGCAGTTAATGTTCCAATATCCATTTTTATAGTCATTTCTTTGCCTTCATTTTTTTCTAAGCGGTGAAGTCTTGCTCGACCTGATGGCTCTATGTGAAGAAGATAATATCCTGTATTCCACGGAGCGCAGCTATCTGTCAGGTCTATATAGAGTTTGTCTTCTTCCATTTGGTTATCAAATGTATATTTTTCTATAAATGCTTCCGCATCCACAATCCGCGCCATAAAATAGGGGGTAATTTCCTGGTGAATTCTAGGATTTGGAAGCAAATAAGCGAGATTATCATTGGAAGGTACTGTAATCTTAACTTCATTGATCATGGAATCATGCTGGGAGATAAAAGACCACAAAGCCTTTCTCGATTCTTCACTCAATGAAACAAACTCATGAACGAATAGTTGGGAATTTTTGACTTCGTAAATGATATAACCCAATGCTTGGTTGTTTTGATCAAAATAAACAGAAATCTGTCCCGGTTTTCGTTTGCTTATGTAATATTTCCACCACAGCTCTGATCTGACCAGCGAGCCATTAAATTGGGCCGCATAGGCTTCATAAATGTGATAGAGCAGCTCATAATTGTTGCTATATCGTTCGATTCGTCCCTTATATGGCACTCGAGCTGGGAGGAAATCAGATTTAATTGTATATATCTTGTTATCTGTATAGGTTTCCCAACCAAATTTACGATAAAATCCGAAGGCAAAAGGATGAAGGAAGGAAAGGGTCTGACCATTAGCCTTCATTTCCTTCAATGAATGAACGAGCAACTTGGCAACTAATCCCTGACGTCTGTATTCCGGCCATGTGGCAACCGCTGCAACTCCGCCCATTGCAAAACGCTGCCCGCCAATATAGGTTTCAAGCTGGAGTACAGTAGCTTGCGCAGCATACTTTCCATCGACGTAAACGGCCCATCGATCAGCAGGTAAACTTAAGAATTGTTCCTTGCCTTGCTCAAGCTCTTCTTCTGTTTTCTTATATTGAAAAGCAAACTGAGACAAGGCCATGCTTTCATCATAATGCTCCGCACCCATTTTTATAATTTCTATTGTATTTTCCACCTTCAAATCGCCTCCTCATTATCTTATTCATTTATCATACCGTATATAAGAGCAAAAACAACAAAAAAACCTATCGCATAACATGCGATAGGTCTCTCGTGCTTGGCGACGTCCTACTCTCCCAAGACCCTGCGGTCTAAGTACCATCGGCGCTGGAGGGCTTAACGGTCGTGTTCGGTATGGGAACGCGTGGTTCCCCTCCGCCATCGCCACCAAACGGTGTTGCTCGATGAAGATTAGCCAGTCTGAATACATTCAGATGACCAAATCAAAGGGTGCGCAAGGCTTACGCCCTGAAAACTGGATACGAAAGGTAGGTTTGCTGAAACCTTATTGCTGTTGTCTGCTGGATGTATGGGTCCATGCAAACTGTTTTAGGATAAGCCCTCGACCGATTAGTATTCGTCAGCTCCACACATTGCTGTGCTTCCACCCCGAACCTATCAACCTCGTCGTCTTCAAGGGGTCTTACATACTGGGAAATCTCATCTTGAGGGGGGCTTCACGCTTAGATGCTTTCAGCGCTTATCCCGTCCGTACTTGGCTACCCAGCGGTGCTCCTGGCGGAACAACTGGTACACCAGCGGTACGTCCATCCCGGTCCTCTCGTACTAAGGACAGCTCCTCTCAAATTTCCTGCGCCCGCGACAGATAGGGACCGAACTGTCTCACGACGTTCTGAACCCAGCTCGCGTACCGCTTTAATGGGCGAACAGCCCAACCCTTGGGACCTACTTCAGCCCCAGGATGCGATGAGCCGACATCGAGGTGCCAAACCTCCCCGTCGATGTGGACTCTTGGGGGAGATAAGCCTGTTATCCCCAGGGTAGCTTTTATCCGTTGAGCGATG
>NZ_KZ614144.1:0-68940 GCF_002884445.1 Paenibacillus castaneae | reverse complement strand
CCCTACGTATTACCGCGGCTGCTGGCACGTAGTTAGCCGGGGCTTTCTTCTCAGGTACCGTCACCTTGAGAGCAGTTACTCTCCCAAGCATTCTTCCCTGGCAACAGAGCTTTACGATCCGAAAACCTTCATCACTCACGCGGCGTTGCTCCGTCAGACTTTCGTCCATTGCGGAAGATTCCCTACTGCTGCCTCCCGTAGGAGTCTGGGCCGTGTCTCAGTCCCAGTGTGGCCGATCACCCTCTCAGGTCGGCTACGCATCGTCGCCTTGGTGAGCCGTTACCTCACCAACTAGCTAATGCGCCGCGGGTCCATCTCTAAGTGATAGATTGCTCCATCTTTCCCGATTCAGTCATGCGACCGTATCGCGTATCCGGTATTAGCATTCGTTTCCGAATGTTATCCCAGTCTTAAAGGCAGGTTACCCACGTGTTACTCACCCGTCCGCCGCTAAGTATCAAAGGTGCAAGCACCTTATCAACTCCGCTCGACTTGCATGTATTAGGCACGCCGCCAGCGTTCGTCCTGAGCCAGGATCAAACTCTCCAAATTGGTGTTTGTCTTGCTCAAAAACTTTTATCGCTTTTTCGCTCATCCCGAAGGATTTGCGAGGCAGTTTGTTACTCGTTGTTCAGTTTTCAAAGAGCAATCTATTGTTTCGTTTGTTGCTTGTTTTGTTCGTTGTTGCCGTAAGTCTCAGCGGCGACTTAAATAATATATCACGTGGGCCAAACGATTGCAACACTTATTTTGAAAAACTTTAAATCTTTTTAATAACGTATTATTTTAGTTTAAACAATCTGTTCCAGCTCCATTATTACGCTCTGCACTCGAACAGAGAGACGAGCTTCTTAGATAAGCAATTCTTTTATAATGGAACCTTATTAAAAGGATAGAAAGGATATTGGGAAATAGGCAAGCGATTAGGCAGCTAAATCGTTGTGAAGGAATGTGTTTTATAGCGATGCTTGATTCGTAGAATTCATTGTATTGGTTTAGTGAATTGAATGGTTTCGTTAATAGGCTTGTTTAACAATTCAAACGCTATCTAATTAATTGGTAGGAGGGCCGCTGTCTCTTCTAATTAATATTGTTTCTTTGGCGTATATTTCTCTGCATCCTTTATAAGCTCGAACTTCTTGTTGCTCTTCTTTAATCCCGCATCTACTGTCGTATCAATCGTGATCCAATTACCATTTAGATAAACTTCGTTCCATGCATGGTAAGTATCTACATAGCTGCTCTCGCCCATAATTAGCTTCGTCGGGATATCCAAGCTGCGAAGCATGGCGGCGAATAACGAAGCGTAGCCGTAGCAAATGTCCTTCTGGGATTGAAAAGTACGATCAATGCTTGGAAGATAGTCGGCTGGGAGGTTGGCCGCTAACTTATTATCATAGCTAATATTACTAATCACATACTCATGAATGGCTTTTACCTTCTCATCGTCGGTCTTTTTGCTTTTTGTTAATTGTTTTGCTTTAAGGATGGCATCGCTACTGCTTGTCCAAGCAATATTTTGAGTCGAGTTCAAATACACGGCATTGATGTCCTTCAATTGAAGCGTAATCTTATCCTTATTTACAATTTTATATTTATTGCCGCTTAGGTTCTCCATAAGAGAAATCGTATACTCACCGTTACCAAGCTGTAGGGGAAACCATTCCTCCTCTTTATTCGCTGATAAATTATATGTATAATTGCTTGCGCCTTTTGCAATCATTAGCTTTGTCTTCACTTTTGTATTCACTTCGTAATGAACCGCAATAATTCCCTTGTTCAGGCTTGTTGTATTTAACCAGCCTACTGCTTCATCTGCTTGTGCTGCCGGCATGTGAGACGATAACAATAAAACGAATGCTGCCATTATCAATAGAATAAGCTTTCGCACAGACAAAAACTCCTTTCGGTGGCCAGGCTGCCATCTTAATGAAGGCCCTTTAGCTTTGCGTCCCTACCTTTCGATAGGTTTGCCATTATCGTATGAAGTTTCTAATAATCAAGCTTGTCCTATAAAAAACAAAAAAAGCCTGTCCATTCGGTAGCTGGCTGCCATCTATGGGAAGGCCCTTTAGCTTTGCGTCCCTACCTTTCGATAGGTTTGCCGTTATCGTGTAACGCTTTTATAAGCTCTATTTTACCATATAAATCCACAAAATCATATATACAGACAAAATAATTCATCGGAATTTGGTGATTAGAATAGGTTGCTGCAGTTACCTCTCAGCTATGGAATCAAAAAAAGAACTGCCAGGCAGCAATGCCTAACAGTTCTTTATGGTTATTCACCTGAACGTTGATCTCTCATATGAGGGAACAGCAAAATATCTCTAATCGACGGAGCGTCTGTAAGCAGCATAACAAGTCGGTCAACACCGATTCCTAGTCCGCCTGTTGGCGGCATGCCGTACTCCAGAGCGCGAATGAAATCTTCGTCCATCTCATGCGCTTCATCATTTCCATGCTCGCGTTCAACAAGCTGCGATTCGAAACGCTCACGCTGATCGATTGGATCGTTCAGCTCGGTGAATGCATTGGCATGCTCGCGCGCTACGATAAACAGCTCAAAACGATCAGTAAAGCGCGGATCTGCTTCACTTTTCTTCGCAAGCGGTGAAATAGCTACTGGATGACCGGTAACAAATGTTGGCTGGATCAAAGTATGCTCACAGAATTGCTCGAAGAATGCATTCAAGATATGGCCAAATGTCATATGCGCATCAACTGCGACCTTATGTTCTTTTGCCAATCGCTGTGCTTCTTCATCACTCATCTCAGCGCCGAAATCAACACCAGTGATTTCTTTGACAATCTCAACCATACTTACGCGGCGCCACTGCGGTGTTAGATCCACCTCTTGGCCTTGATACGTAATTTTTGTTGTGCCAAGCACCTCTTGTGCGATGTGCGCGATAAGATTTTCGGTCAATGCCATAATATCCTTGTAGTCGGCATAAGCTTCGTACAGCTCAATCATCGTAAATTCAGGATTGTGGCGAGTCGAAATGCCTTCATTCCGATAAACGCGTCCAATCTCATATACCTTCTCCAGTCCGCCTACGATCAGACGCTTCAAATGAAGCTCGATCGCAATACGCATATACAGCTTCATATCCAGCGCATTATGATGCGTTTCAAAAGGACGTGCCGCTGCTCCCCCTGCAATGGAATGCAAGGTTGGCGTTTCTACCTCTAGGTAGCCGCGGGAGTCTAAGTAGCGACGCATGGATTGAATGATTTTGGAACGTGCAATAAAGGTTTGTTGAACATCCGGATTCACGATAAGGTCAACATAACGCTGGCGATAACGAAGCTCGACATCCTTCAAGCCATGGTACTTGTCCGGCAATGGGAGCAGCGATTTCGTCAGTACTTCAATATCAAGCGCTTTAACTGAGACTTCGCCTGTTTTTGTTTTGAATACGACGCCGTGCACACCAATAATGTCGCCAATATCAAGCAAATCGAAGGCTGCAAACTTGTGCTCTTCAATGCTGTCCTTACGGACATAAATTTGAACTTTTCCGCTTAAATCTTGAATGGTAGCGAATCCCGCTTTACCCATACCGCGCTTCTGCATAATACGGCCGGCAATGCTAACCTTTTCATTAAGCTCTTCAATTTCTTCTTTGCTGGAAGCTTCATGGGCAGATACAATTTCTTTCGCTTGATGAGTGCGTTCGAATTTGCGACCGAACGGATCCACGCCTAGACTGCGAAGCTCGTCCAGTTTGTCCCTGCGAATTTGCAAAAGCTCACTTAGCTCTTGCTCGTTATTTTGATTTTCCACTTCTTCATCTCCTTGACACGATCGGCAAGCGTAAACGGCTTTAACGAATACAGACCGTCAAACTCGTTTCGCGGTAAAATATGAACTAGAACAACGTACAACTAAAATACATTCTTCTATTCTAAACGTTCAAAAAGCTTCCCACAAGGAAGCTTTCCGAACTGCACATTGCAAACCTTATTTTTTAATATCGAGAATTTTGTATTGAATGATGCCCACTGGGACGTTAACTTCCACGATTGTGCCTTGTTTTTTGCCCAAAATCGCTTTACCAACCGGACTTTCATTCGAAATTTTGTTTTGCAGCGGATCTGCTTCAGCAGTACCAACGATGGAATACTCCATGGTATCACCGAACTCCATATCCTCCACCGTTACAATGGAACCGATACTTACGATATCAATATCAATATCGTCATTATTTATAATTCGCGCATTGCGCAGCATTTTCTCAAGGGTAAGAACACGGCCTTCAATGAATGCTTGCTCATTCTTCGCATCCTCATACTCCGAGTTTTCACTGATATCGCCATAGCCAATTGCCACTTTGATACGTTCAGCGACTTCACGACGTTTGACCGACTTTAGGTTCTCAAGTTCATCTTCGAGCTTCCGCAGCCCTTCTTGAGTCAGAATGATTTGCTTATCGTTCATCTATCCGATTCTCCTGTCATGTGACTAATTTTCATACCTCGTATGAATTCACTGATACCTAATATATTACGCTTCTTCCCCATCATACCTGCTGTTGTTTGAAGCGCTCTTGATGTATTTATTGATTATATTGCACGATTATATTGCAAACGTACCCTGAATGTCAATCAAAGCCAAACGAACCAGTGAAACCGTTTCATTCCTATCAGGCGAAACAGAAGCCGCCTAGAAGCGGCTGTTGTCAAATGGTGTCGGATGGCTCTATGTACTCCGGTATCCTTTATATTCGATTGATGTTTATACTAGTGAGCAGCCTGCTCGGCTACAGCCGAATTTGTTGCGGATCCTGCGTTTTGCAGCTCCATTTCGGCTTTCTCTTCCAGTGTTCGAACATAGTTCTCCAAGATGGCTACCATGGTCCGTATGATCCAGCAAGCGTTTAGCTTCCTCTGGAGAAAATACATCGCCATTGCCAATTACGGGAATCCTAACCGCCTCTTTAACTTCCTTTATAATGTCCCAATTAGCCTTGCCTGTATACAATTGCTCGCGTGTACGGCCATGAACGCTAACCGCTTTACCGCCAGCCCGTTCTACTGCCCGTGCATTCTCCACCGCGTAGATATGATCGCTATCCCATCCAATGCGCATTTTAAGTTAATAAGATCTATTAACTGTTGCAGCTATCATCATTATTCACGATCATCGGACATTAATTCCTCGTAGCTGATTCCTAACGTTCTCGCGATATGGTTCAGCAGCTTTGGATCTGTCTTCCTTGTTCCACGTTCAAGCGATCCGAGAACCGCAACAGATACGCCAAGCTCCTTGGCAAGCTCTTGCTGAGTATAGCCCTTCAGCTTTCTAAAGGCTCTGACGCGCTGCGCCAATTGATTGTTTTCCATAACGTGATGCCTTCCTTTCCATCATGAAGCGCTGCTTCAGACGCTGCCTTCACTTGCTCCTGCAGGGGGTGCATTTGTTCGATGACATCATGCAGCGGCACCAGCACGAACGACCGCTCCAGCATACGCGGATGCGGCAGTGTCAGCTCTTCTTGATCCATTATGACATTATGATATAGGAGCAGGTCGAGGTCAATGGTCCTAGGTCCCCAACGTATGTGTCTAACCCGCCCAAGCTTCTGCTCAAATGAAAGAAGCAGGCGCAGTAGGACCAATGGAGGGAGTGTCGTCCGCACAGCCATAACCATATTGAGAAAAGGAGGCTGATCCGTATAGCCAATTGGATCTGTCTCATAAATGCCCGATACTCTGGATGCCTCAATATGCGGATGCGAGTCAATAAGCGCAATGGCTTCCATTAGCAGCTGCTCGCGTTCCCCCATATTAGAACCCAGTGCGATATAAGCTTCCGCCCAAACGCCTTCAGGCGGGAATTGTTCGTCCATCAGCGTCCCGCTTTCTGCGCATCTCCACCGTTACCCCGTCAAAGTGGATGTCAAACGGCGGATGCGGCTTCGTTACTCGTACCGTCACTTCATTTACCATAGTATAAGCTTCCAATACCCGTGATGCAATATGGCCTGTTAAAGCTTCAATGAGCTTAAATGGAGGGCCTTCCACGATTGCTTTGGCGAATCCATGAATTTCAGCATAATTAATCGTGTAGTTAAGATCATCCGTTTGTGCCGCTTGCTCCAGATCCATCCGCAATTCAATATCGACATAAAACTGTTGCCCCAGCTTGTTCTCCTCTGGAAATACACCATGATAACCGTAAAAGCGCATGCCTTTAATAATCATGTTATCCATATTGTCCACTCTCCTGCTCTGAAGTTATTGTATATATGCTTTGCTTTTCCAAGCGCAACTAACTAGCTGCGGTAAAGAACAGCATCTGTCATAATCGCGGTACGTTTAATCGCGCGCACATCATGAACGCGCATAATTTGGCAGCCCTGCGCGATCCCGAGGGTGACGGTCGAAGCCGTCCCTTCGACAAGCTCTTCAACCGGCAGATTCAATGTCTGCCGAATAAAGCCTTTGCGCGAGGTGCCGAGCAGTACCGGATAGCCGAGCGCTGCAAGCTCTGAAAGATGACCTAGCATCTCGAGGTTGTCCTCATAGGTTTTGGCGAAGCCGATGCCGGGATCAAGCCATATCCGGTCTTCGGCGACGCCGGCTGCAAGAGCGATCTCGATGCTGCCCTGCAGATCAGAGAGCACGTCCGGGACGAGATTCTGGTAGTCCCGAGCGTGGCGGTTATGACTGATAATGACTGGACAGTCATATTCAGCCGCCACTGCAGCCATTTCGGGGTCGCCCTTAAGACCCCAGATGTCATTTATAATATGTGCGCCCGCTTCTAATGCTTGGCGCATAGTATTCGCCTTATACGTATCAATGGAGAGTGGTATATGAGGCAGCGCTTCGCGAACAGCCCGAATAACAGGAATAATTCGTCGAATTTCCTCTTCTTCGCCAACCGGCGTAAAGCCAGGACGCGTCGATTCACCGCCAATATCCAGAATATCAGCACCATTCTCCACCATTGCAGCTGCATGTGCAACCGCAGCTTCGATATTCGTATAACGTCCTCCATCGGAGAAAGAGTCAGGCGTCGCATTCAGAATGCCCATAATAAGTGTCCGATGGCCAAGCTCTAAATGCACGCCGCCTTGAAGGTCATAGGTTCTTTGCTGAAATTGTGGATGCTTAATCATTGTAAATATTGCCCCCTCTTCTGCTCTGTAGCTCTCCAGCAGCTACTTATCCGTTATTTTCAGCTCAGCAATGGTCTCTGAACGATATAGCGACAGCAATTGCCGTGTTATGCTCCCGGCTTCACCGCCGCCATTCCATACACACTGACCGAGCTCGTCATTTAATACCGTCACCGGAATGAGCTCTGAAATAGAATTGGTCATCCAGATCTCATCCGCCTCCTGCAGCTGCGGCCAGTTGAACAGGCCTTCCTCCACCTTATAACCCGCTTCCTTCGCAAGCTCGATTACTCGACCGCGAGTGATGCCCGGCAATATGCCTGTAGCAATAGAAGGTGTATACACGATGCCTGCTTTGGCAAAAAACAAATTACTGACGATGCCCTCCGCCAGCCAACCTTCTCCACTGAGCATAAGGCCCTCTGTCCCAGCTGAAGCGCCGCTCGTTATTAATTCCCGCTTCGCAATAATATTGTTCATATAATGGAGAGACTTGAAGCGAATATCGCCTTCCGGCGTATTCCGCCGCGTATGCAATAGCCGCAGCTCCCGTCCGCGCATATGAACCGCATCATGTATGGGTGGCAGTTCTTTCACTAATAAAAGCACGTTAGGCTTCTCATAATCATGTGAAGGCAAGCCAAGCTCCGCTTCTCCGGCACTTACCGTTAATCGTACATAGCCGTCTTTCAGCCCATTGGCAGCTAGTAGCTCACTCACTCTTTCCTTAATGCTGTCTGCTTCTTCACTATAGTGTATGCCTAGCTGCTCACAGCCCGATTGGAGCCTCTTTACATGTCTGTCCAACAAGTAGGGCCTTCCTCCATAAGTGCGAAACGTCTCGAATAATCCCATCCCGTATAAAAAGCCGTGATCATATACTGAGATCACGGCTTCGTTAGCTTCCATTACGGAGCCGTTCAGCCCGACTTTCATCGTGCTGCACCTGTCCGATTTTGCAAGAAATTACGAAGCATCGTCAATCCATGCTCCGTTATAATAGATTCCGGGTGGAATTGAACCCCTTCAACTGCATATTCCTTATGACGCAGACCCATAATTTCACCTTCGTCCGTTTCTGCCGTAATTTCCAAGCAATCCGGCAGCGTCTCGCGACGAACGATTAATGAATGATAACGCGTAGCCGTAAAGGGAGAAGGCATTCCTTCAAAAACGGATTTCCCGTTATGGTGGATAGGGGATGTCTTGCCATGCATAAGCCGCTCCGCGCGCACCACTTCTCCGCCAAACGCTTGCCCAATAGATTGATGCCCTAGACATACGCCAAAAATCGGAATTTTCCCTTTGAAATGATCAATAAGCGATAAGCTGATGCCTGCTTCATTCGGAGAGCAAGGACCCGGAGAAATGAGAATATGATCGGGCGCCAATGCCTCTATTCCCTGCAAATCAATCTCATCATTGCGCTTTACTGTAATATCTTCCCCAAGCTCCCCCAAATATTGAACCAGGTTGTACGTAAAAGAATCATAGTTATCGATGACAAGTATCATGAGTCCACTCCCCCTCTATTCGTTAGCCTCTGCCTGTGTTGCTGCATCGAAACGCTCGCTGTATTGAATGGCCTTCCACAGCGCCTTTGCTTTGTTCAGCGATTCCTTATATTCTCGTTCTGGATCAGAATCGATTACAATTCCTGCCCCCGCTTGAATATGGACATTGTCCTCCTGCAGCACCATCGTTCTAATAATTATATTAAATTCCATATCGCCGTTGTAGTCAATCCAACCAAGCGAACCGGTATAAGGACCTCTGCGAACGGGCTCCAGCTCTTCTATAATTTCCATTGTACGAATTTTCGGCGCACCGGTAATCGTTCCTCCAGGGAAAGTAGCTGCAATCACGTCATAAGCATCCTTGCCGGCAGCTAATTGCCCCTCTACCTGAGAAACCAAATGCATAACATGCGAATATCGTTCAATGACCATAAGCTCTTCCACCTTAACCGTACCAAAAGCAGATATTCGTCCAAGATCATTCCGTTCCAAATCAACAAGCATAATATGCTCGGCCCGCTCCTTCTCGTTCGAGCGAAGCTCCTCTGCAAACTTCAGATCTTCCTCTGCTGTTCGGCCCCGGCGCCTTGTCCCCGCAATCGGTCTAGCCGCAAGCTTCCGCTCTCCTAGCTCGACCAGCAGCTCCGGCGAAGCTGACACAAGCTGGAAATCTGGACAGCGCAGAAACCCCATATACGGAGAAGGATTGATTAGTCTAAGCCATTCATACAGCTCCTCTGGCGATGTCTTCAGCTGTCTGCTTTGTCGAACGGATAGATTAACCTGAAAAACGTCTCCTTGCGCGATGTATCGCTGTATGCTGCGAACGGCCTCCATATAGGCTTCTTTCGTAAATGGGGACGTTGTTACCGCTGAAGAATCTGCATCAAAGTGAAACGAATCATCTTCAATTAGTCGGCTGCGTTTCTTCTGAAGAGCTGCCGCTCTCTTCTTCGCTTTCTCTTCCTCGAACCAGGATAACCAGTAATCGATCATCCCTTCCGCTTTGGACCGTGCGCAATCGTAAGCTGCACGCAGCATCGGTTCGTCCGCATCTCTATCTATTGGCATATGAACGGCACAATAAATTTTGGACTGCTCATGGTCTATAATCCACAGCTCATTCATCCGTAGAAATAAATAGTCCGGTATATCTAGATCATCATCGGCAAGCTCCGGCAACCGCTCGATTGATCTTGCAACATCATAGCTCCAGAAACCCGCACAGCCGCCAATCCACTTGGGGCCGTTCTCTATGCGCGGTCCGTACTGTCCGCCCATCCATTGCCGCACAACCTCAAGCGGCTTTCCTTCCCACTGGCGCTTGGTTTGCTCCTCGAGCGAATGAAATTCCACCGATTCAGCAGTTAATCCCTTTCCGCGTATAACGCCGTCGGGATGCAATCCTAAATAGGTATACTTTCCATCCTTGCCGCTCTCCAGCACGAAAGCATAAGGAGAGGCATCCTGCCACACCTCTTCCCATGACGTTACGCCTGACCGATTCTTAAGCTGGATGGACAGCCCCGTTAGAAACGGAAGCGTCGTATATTTCCCTTCGGCGTGCCACCGAGTCCATTGTTCCAAAGTGGTGACCATCACCTTCAACCCCCGATTGCTTGACTTATTTTGCTCAGTATACAGAATCAAACTACAAAAAGAAAGCCTTCCATTCCAAGGAATGAAAGGCTCTTTCGATAATGCCGTAAAAACTAATTGTCGAAGTTGAACAACGGCGTGGAAAGGTAGCGTTCGCCATTGCTTGGAACAATAGCAACAACACGTTTGCCTTCGCCAAGCTCTTTCGCAACTTGCAAAGCCGCATAGATCGCAGCACCAGAAGAAATGCCGCAAAGAATGCCTTCTTCTTTCGCAGCACGACGAGCGTATTCAAACGCGTCTTCGTTCTCAATCGTAATAACCTGATCATATACTTCACGGTTCAAAATATCAGGGATGAAATTCGCGCCGATACCTTGAATTTTGTGAGCGCCTGGTTTACCGCCAGACAGGATTGGCGAAGCCGCAGGCTCAACAGCGTAAATTTTAATACCTTCGAAGTTTTTCTTAAGAACCTCGCCAGTACCAGAAATCGTTCCGCCTGTACCAATGCCAGCAACGAAAGCATCCAGCTTACCATCAAGTGAATTGATCGCCTCGACGATTTCCGGGCCCGTTGTTTCACGGTGAATCTTCACGTTAGCTTGGTTTTTGAATTGTTGCGGCAGGAAGTAAGTTGGATTCTCTTGCGCCAGCTCTTCTGCTTTGCGAACTGCACCGTTCATACCTTCTGAGCCTGGAGTCAATACGATATCCGCGCCATATGCGCGCAGCAAGTTACGACGCTCCATACTCATTGTTTCTGGCATAACTAGAATGGCTTTATAGCCCTTAGCCGCTGCTACAAGCGCAAGACCGATACCTGTGTTGCCGCTTGTTGGCTCAATAATCGTATCGCCTGGCTTAAGAATTCCTTCTTGCTCCGCTGCTTCAACCATGCTGATTGCGATACGATCTTTTACGCTAGCGCCCGGGTTTTGATACTCAAGCTTCACATAAATTTCCGCACTTCCTGGAGGTACTAGACGATTTAAACGAACAAGAGGAGTATCACCGATAAGATCTAGAACGCTTTGTACAATTTTGGCCATGATATTATTGCCTCCTTATTCCGACTAATTCAGTTGGTTTTTGACTAACTCCATCTTATCAATGTCTTGCATCCATTGTCAATAGTCTCTTTTTCGCTCGATATCTACAGAAAGCTTTCATTTTACTATGACAGCTTCATATTTATCCAATAGATTATCTTCCACATCTGTCAATGAGCCAGCATGCTCCAGTGCAAGCTGCTTGCGTACGGAATCATGCAGTTTCCTGCCGGTCATACCCGTTGTCGTCTGACGCTCAACGACGCGAATAATGGCATAATTGCCGTCAACTTCTATGGGGCCCGCTGTTTCAGCAACCTGCAGATGGCTTGCCGCATCCAGCATATTGCGGTTATAGAATGGATCATCCGCATCAATTAAGCCTATGTCGCCTCCAGCATCAGCAGTGAAGGCGTCGATGGAATAGGTTTTTGCAAGCATAGCGAAGTCCTCGCCGCTAGCAAGCAGTCCCAGTACCGAGCTTGCTTCCTTCTCCGATTCCGTCACAATCCATTGCAAATGCAGCTGCAGCCTTGCGGTAAACTCATCCGGGTTGTTCGTAATGTATCGATCGACTTCTTCGTCCGACACATGAATGCCGCGTATTGCTATCTTCTCAAGCAGCAGCTTATATCGCAGGTCTTCAAGCACCTGCTCCTTGGTCATCCCAACTTGCTCCAGCATCACATCATAGAAGCGCTTCTCACCATCGTATGCTTCATATGATTTCTCAAGCTCACTCTCCATTTCCTCGGAAGAAACGGTCAGCTTGGATGCCTTCGCTTCCAAATCAATGACTTTGTGTACCATTATTGTCCGTAGGACCGTATCTCCATACTGCTGGTAGAGCTGTTCAATGAGCTCAGCAGCCGAAATGCTCTCTGTTCCAATCCTAGCAACCGCTTGCTCCGCAGCATCTACGAGTGGCGTACTGCCATGCTTGGAGGAATCAGTTGATTCTTCTCCGCTGCCAACATTCGTCTGCGGACGAAGCCTATCGTTCCCCGGCCACACCTTAACGACTACAACTACTGTTAAAACGACCATACATACGGCTTGAAGGATGACAACGGCCCTCAGCACCTCGTATTTCTTCATCGCCCCATTGCCTCCAATTTATTGGATTGGCTTCGGTTTCGCTTGATCAAGCAAAAGCTTAAGCTGTGCCTGCTCAAAAACATACGCTTCGTTGCAAAATTGGCAAACGACTTCCGCTTTTCCGTCTTCTTCAATTATTTGTGTCAGCTCATCTTCACCTAAGCTAAGCAGTGTCTGCTCTACCCGTTCTGCTGAGCAAAAGCACTGGAATTTCAATTCCATTGTATCGTGAATCTGAAGATCGTCGCCAACAATCCGTCGCAGAATTCCCTCTGGCGTTTCTCCTTGATCAAGTAAAGCCGTTACAGGCGGTATGGAGCCAACCGCTTGCTCGAGCTTCGTAATCTCTGCGTCCGTAAGTCCCGGCATAAGCTGAACAATGAAGCCTCCAGCATGCAGCACGGAATTGTCGGTATCCACCAACACTCCTAGTCCTACTGCAGAAGGCGTTTGCTCAGAAATAGCGAAATAATAGGTGAAATCCTCGCCAAGTTCGCCCGAAACAATCGGAACACTGCCGCGATAAGGCTCTTTCATACCAAGATCCTTGCTAATATGAAGATATCCGCTTCGTCCTACCGCACCTGCCACATCGAGCTTGCCCTGCGCATTGCTTGCAAGATGAACCTCGGGATGATCGACATATCCGCGTACTTCGCCGTCAGCATTAGCATCGACAACAATTTGGCCAATCGGGCCATCGCCCTTTACTTGAATCGTAAGCTTCTCTTTCCCTTTAAGCATTGCACCCATAATAGCACCAGCAGTCAACGTGCGTCCAAGTGCAGCCGTTGCCGTTGGATAGGTGCCGTGCCGCTGGCGAAGTTCCTCAACGAGCTGAGTCGTGCGAGCCGCGAACACTCGTATTTTGCCATTCCATGCCGTCCCTCGCACTAGCACGTCCTTCAGCTGATTGTCCATCAAAATCCCTCCTGGTTGCGTTCATATATAATGCGTAAGCCTTCAAGCGTAAGAAGCGGATCAACCTCTTCTATCGTTTCCGATTCTGAAGCGATTAACTCCGCTAAGCCCCCCGTAGCAATGACGCGCGGCGAGACATTAAATTCATTCCGAATACGTTTCACGATTCCGTCTACTTGTCCAGCATAGCCAAAAATAATGCCTGCCTGCATAGAGGTTACCGGATTTCGTCCAATAACGCTCTTCGGCTTCACCAGTTCAATGCGCGGCAATTTAGCCGCCCGCTGATATAGCGCTTCCGTGGATATGCCGATACCAGGCACAATCGCTCCGCCCAGGTAGTTGCCGCCTTCATCTATGTAATCAAATGTAGTGGCTGTACCGAAATCAACGACAATGAGTGGAGAGCCGTATTTCACAATGCCCGCAACAGAATTGACAATGCGATCGGCGCCTACCTCACGCGGATTTTCATAGCGGATGTTGAGGCCCGTTTTCACCCCTGGACCGACAACTAACGGCGTCTTGCGTAAATATTTCAAGCTCAGCTGCTCCAATGTACGCATCAGCGGGGGCACTACCGAAGAAATAATAACGCCATCCATCTGCTCAAGCTTAACACCTGCGTAATGGAAGAGATTGTGTATATTGATACCATATTCATCGACTGTTGCCGAACGATTTGTGCTTAGCCGCCAATGATGCATTAAATCTTTTCCCTTGTATATGCCAAGGACGATATTCGTATTACCGACATCAATAACGAGAATCAAGACGGGCCGCCACCCTTCTTGGCGTTCAGATCCAGGCTGATATCAAGTGCTTGGAAGGAATACGTTAAGCCTCCAACCGAGATAACATCAACGCCGCAGGACGCAATAGCATGAACCGTTTCTAGCGATACGCCGCCAGAAGCTTCCACAATAACATGAGGTGCTCTTGCTTTAATTTGTGCTACTGCTTCCTTCATCATCGAAGCTGTCATGTTATCCAGCATAATAATATCGGCACCGCAAGCGATGGCCTCGTCCACTTGCTGAAGCGATTCGGTTTCCACCTCGATCTTCATCGTGTGTGGAATGATCCGCCGTGATGCTTCAACAGCCGCTGTAATTCCGCCGGCACCCTTAATATGATTGTCTTTGATCATGACTGCATCATATAGTCCGAAGCGGTGATTGGCTCCGCCGCCGACACGTACAGCATACTTTTCCAGCATTCGATGGCCTGGTGTTGTTTTGCGAGTATCTACCAGGCGAACCGGAAGTCCTTCAAGCGCGTCAACAAATGAACGTGTCTTCGTCGCAATGCCTGAAAGCCGCTGCATCAAATTAAGAGCAAGCCGCTCGCCGATTAACAAACTATGCGTGCTGCCTTCTACAACAGCAATAATCGTGCCCTTGTCCACCTTATCACCGTCTTGTACCTTCGCTTCAAACACAAGTGACGGGTCTACTACCTCGAAAACAAGCTTTGCGATAGGGAGACCGGCAATATAACCGCTCTCCTTCACATGTATAACCGCTTTCGAGCGTGATTCCTTCGGTATTGTCGTCTCCGTCGTTACATCGCCGCTGCCTACATCCTCTGCGAGCCAGCCGCGAATCTGTTCGCGTACGGCAACATCATATCCGCCTGTTGTCCATTCATACATCTTCAATTCGCTCCTCCGTCAATCCATATAGACGGTGCAATACCGTATGCTTTCTCCACATCAAATCGTCACGCACCGGGAAGTCCTCTCGATAATGGGCACCGCGGCTTTCCTCCCGCTGCAGAGCCGCTTCTGTCGTCAGCAATGCGCAGGTTAACAGATTAGCAAATTCATATTCTTCCCGCTCCGTCAACATCGATTGGAATATGGGCAGCTGCCGCTTCAATTCCTCAAGGCCCTTCGCAAGGCCCTTCCCGTCTCGGCGAAGACCGACATATCTCACCATAATCTTCTGCAGCTTAAGCCTTCTCTCCACGACAGCTTGCATGGAGGCGCTGCTCCGTTCGATTTCATTATGAATGACCGGAACGGTCTCGCACTCTGACAGCTCATTGATTCGTTTAACGATTCGTCTTCCGAATACGATCGCTTCCGAAAGGGAATTGCTTGCGAGTCGATTAGCGCCATGCACGCCAGTTGAGGAAACTTCGCCGCATGCGAATAAACGCTTAATGTTTGTTTCCCCATTTATGTCCGTTTTCACTCCACCCATCATATAATGCATGGCTGGTGCGACCGGAATCCAGTCGGTCGTTAAATCAAGACCATATTTCAAACAATACTCATATATAGTCGGAAAACGATGCTTCACCATTTCTGCTGATTCATGCGTAATATCAATATAGACAAATGTGGATTTCGTTTCTTCCATTTCACTTACGATTGCCCTTGCCACTACATCTCTTGGCGCCAGCTCCAGCTGCTCATGATAGCGATCCATGAACCGCTCCCCTTTAATATTGCGAAGAACAGCTCCCTCACCACGAACCGCCTCAGAAATAAGAAAACGCGGTGCTCCTGGATAACAAAGCGATGTAGGATGGAATTGTATAAACTCCGCATCTTGAATGAACGCGCCTGCCCGGTATGCCATAGCGATCCCATCGCCTGTGGCTACCTCAGGATTGGTCGTATAGCGATACAGCTGCCCTGCTCCGCCCGAGCTGAGAATAACGGCTTTGCCCTTCACAAACAAGCGCTGTCCGTTCGGCTTCTGTACGATAACGCCGCAGCATTCATTGTCTTGAGTCACCAAATCGATTACGAAATGGTCATCCCACACTTCAATTTTCGGATTGGCTACCGCATTCTCCGACAAAGCGCGAACGATCTCATAACCAGTCGCATCGCCATTTGCATGCAAAATACGACGCTGACTATGGGCTCCCTCTTGCGTAAGCGCGAACTCGCCATTCTCCAAGTCAAACTGTGTACCCATCTTAATCAAGCTGCGTACGCCCTTAGGGCCTTCATGCACCAGCACATCAACAGCCTCATGCGAGCATAGGCCTGCGCCAGCAATAAGAGTATCCTGTCTATGATAAGCAGGTGAATCATCTTCGGAAATAACAGCTGCGATACCGCCTTGAGCATAACGCGTATTGCTGTCGAGCAATGATTTCTTCGTAATCATGAGCACGGAATTGTGTTCACTTGACCGTATAGCGGTAAAAAGACCGGCAATGCCGGCCCCGATTACGATAACGTCCTTTTCAATAACTGGAAGCTCATTTAAATTCACATCGACTAGATATCTAGGAATCATCGCGGCTCCTCCAAGCATAGGAGTAGCGCATGCTACTTCACCAGCAGCATACGCTCTAAGGATAGACGGGCTTGGTCAGCGACATGCGGCGGTACATAAATTTGCGGCTGCATCGTCTCAAGCGCTTTAACGAGCTTCTTCAAATTATTTACCTTCATGTTCGGACAAACCAAATATTTGGATGCAAAGTGGAACGTCTTGCCCGGACTATCTAACCGCAGCTGATATCCTGTACCATCTTCGGTTCCAACGATAAATTCCTGGCTCTTCGAATCCTTGCAATATTGTAAAATCGCAGTTGTACTGCCTACGAAATCGCCAAGCTCCACGACCTCTGGACGGCATTCAGGATGAACAACAAACTCCGCATTCGGATACTTGGCTTTCATCTCCTCAACATCCTTGACTGTAAGCATGTCATGGGTGTTGCAGTAACCTTCCCAAATGATCATTTTCTTGTCGGTGTTCTGCTGTACATAATGACCTAGGTTTTTGTCTGGTACCCAAATGACCTCGTCGCCTTCCACCGAGTTAACAACCTTAACTGCATTCGCTGATGTACAGCAAATGTCGGTTTCTGCTTTAATTTCAGCAGATGAGTTGATATAAGTTACAACTTTGGCATTTGGATGCTGTGCCTTCAGCTTGCGCAAGCCATCCACGCTAACCATGTCGGCCATCGGACAGCCCGCACGTTCATCAGGAATAATGACCGTCTTGTTCGGCGCTAGAATCTTCGCGCTTTCACCCATAAAGTGAACACCGCAAAATACAATAACCTCAGCGTCTGTTTGAGCCGCCTTCTGCGCGAGCAGAAAGGAATCACCACGGAAATCAGCTACCTCTTGAATTTCATCACGCTGATAATAATGCGCGAGTATGATAGCGTTCCGCTCTTTCTTCAACTGTAACAACCGTTCACGCAGCTCACGGTTTTGTTCCGCTTTGCGTTCCAGTGCCAGTGCTTCCACAGTAGATCCTCTCCTCTTATGAGCGATGGGAAAACCCATTTCGTTATAGGCAAGTGTGACTTTGTGAATTGATGCACAAACTTAGAAAGTCGCTCGCCTGTCATATAAACCAAAGGGATAAATTCATTTGATTAAATTTAATTTACACGTGGCAGAAGATGCTGTCAATGTATTAAAGGCCTTTTTAAGGCGCCAATTAGAAAATAATTTTTGTTGAGCGTATTGTTCGGGAATAGCTTGCCCGGTTTAAGCTTGTTCAACTGAGTAGATATATGATTTGGAGCAGGCAATTGCATTCAAAAAAAGACCCCGTCCCAAAAAAAGAACGAGGTCTTGTCTTCCATAAATTAGCGCTTAGCTGGGTCGTAAGGTTGACCAAGCGCAGCGGGTGCATTCGATCGGCCTACTGCTCCTGCAAGTACAACAAGCGTTAGCACATAAGGCAGCATATAGAAAAATTCTGCCGGGATTTGCTTAGCAAAGTCGAATTGCTGGGCAAAGCTGCGAAGTGCTTGAGCAAGTCCGAAGAACATCGCTGCTCCAACAACGCCAAGCGGATTCCATTTGCCGAAAATAAGAGCAGCCAGGGCGATAAAGCCTTGTCCTGAAATCGTGTTATGCGCAAAGCTGCTTGTCGTCGTCAATGTAATGGTAGCACCGCCAAGGCCTCCTAGCGCACCACTGAGCAAAACACCGATATAACGATATTTTGTTACACTGATTCCAACTGTGTCGGCAGAGCTTGGATGCTCCCCTACAGCGCGCAGACGCAAACCGAAAGGTGTACGGAATAGAACGAAATAGCTTATGACCGCTAATATGATAACAATATAAGTGGTCGGATACGCTGTAAATATTCCTTTGCCTAGCAGAGGAATATCCGATAGGTAAGGTATTTTTATTTTGTGAAATACATATTCCAGCTGCGGCGTTTGGCCTGAGCCGTTGAATAGGCTCTTCGTTAAGTACAGAGCCAAGCCGAGCGAGAAAATATTAATAACAACACCTACTACCGTCTGATCGGCGCGGAATGTTATCGTGGAAACGGCATGCAGGAGAGAAATCAGGACACCATAGATGGCTGCCGCTAGAAACCCTATCCAAGGCGCTGAGCTTCCCATTCCAGCTTGTATCGCATATTCGGTTGCAACTGCCGCTGCGAATGCTCCCGATACCATCAAGCCCTCTAATCCAATATTGACGACACCTGAACGCTCTGAATACATTCCGCCAAGCGCAGTAAAGATAAGCGCGGTAGAAAATACAAGTGTCGTATTAATAAGCTGTCCAATAATATCCATTACGTTCATCTTATGCCGCCTCCTTCCGCTTACTCGCACGTTTATTTAGGAAAGGTTTCAGGAACCATCTAACAAGTCCATGCGAAGCAACGAAGAAAATAACGGATCCGATAACGATACGGACTACCTCTGGCGGCACGCCGGCGCCAAAGCTCATACCAGCTGAGCCGTAGCTGAGTCCTCCAAATAAAACAGCACCGAGCACAACACCGATTGGCGTATTGCCGCCAAGCAGCGCTACGGCAATACCGTCGAAGCCATATCCAGGCGATGCAGCCATAACGGTCTGATTGCCGAATACGCCCAAAATTTCGAATACTCCACCTAGACCAGCGAATATTCCGCTTATAAACATGGATTTAACCATCGTTGTTTTTACGTTCATGCCCGCATACAGGGCTGCATCCGGATTATGCCCGACTGCACGCAGCTCATAGCCTTGCTTCGTCCGCCATAACACAATATAAAATATAATGACGCACAAAATCGCCACGATCGTACCCCAGTGCATCCGCGCATTGTCCGTTAATTTAATAAGCCAATCGATCTTCACCATTGCCGATTCGTGAACCGGCATGGACTTCTGTTGACCCTTCTGAACAAGAAACTTTGTCACAATAAAGTTAGACAAGAACAAAGCTATCCAGTTCAGCATAATAGATGAAATAACCTCATTCACACCGCGCTTCGCCTTCAAATATCCGGCAATTGCCGCCCATAAGCCCCCGAATACCGCCCCTGTAATGATAGCTAGCGGAGCATGGATATACCAAGGCAGATCCAGCAGTACGCCAATAATTGTCGCACCTGTCATGCCCATTACAAATTGCCCTTCTACACCGATATTGAACAGCCCGGTACGGAATGCGAATGAAACAGCAAGGCCTGTGAAAATAAGCGGCGTTATTGCGCGAATCGCTTCACCAATATTGTAAGGCGAGCTGAACAGCTTGTTAAGCAGAGAGGAATAAGCAAGTATAGGATCATACCCGCCAGCAACCATCGCAATTGCTCCCACCAATAAACCGAGTATAATTGCCACACAAGGAATAAGGAGGGAAGATTTATTAAATATTTTTTTAAACATTTCCATTTGTTGCTAGCTCCTCTCTGCTGATTTGTTGTTAACCGGTTTATTGCCTGCCATCAACAAGCCAAGCTGCTGATCATCCCTCTGATCAGCGTCTGCTTCGCCTATCAGCTTCCCTTCGTACATGACCGCAATTCGATCTGACAATGCATAAAGCTCGTCCAGTTCAAAGGAAACGAGCAGAATCGCTTTCCCTTCATTCCTAGCTTGAACCAATCGACTATGCACGAACTCTATGGCTCCGATATCAAGCCCGCGTGTTGGTTGTACTGCAATCAACAGATCAGGATCTTTATGCAGCTCACGTGCAATGATCGCTTTCTGCTGATTACCGCCTGACAATGCTCTTGCATGAGTTTCTATACCAGAGGTACGAACATCGAACTCGTCTACAAGCTTCACTGCAAGCTTGTCCATCGCTTTGTAGTCAATCAACCCATAACGACCAAACTCGGGCTCGAAATAGCTGCCCAATATCATATTTTCGCTTAATGAAAAGTCTAGAACTAGGCCATGCTTATGGCGGTCCTCCGGAATATGGCCAACGCCGGCAACTGAAATATGGCGAGGCGTCTTATTCGTCACGTCATTTCCGTTCAGCTTTACACTGCCCCCGTCAACTTTGCGCATACCGGTAATCGCATAAATGAGCTCACTTTGCCCATTGCCGTCAACCCCAGCAATACCAAGGATCTCTCCAGCCCTTACCTCAATGCTCATTCCATCTAGCGCATTCTTGCCCTGATCACCCTTCATTTGCAGGGAATCGACCGACAATATGACTTTGCCCGGAACACTCTTAGACTTGGTAACTTCAAAGGAGACATCTCGACCTACCATCAGCTCAGCAAGCTGCTGTTCATTGGTCTCTTTCGTCGTTACCGTCTTGATGACTTTGCCGCGTCTAATAACGGTTACAGAATCAGCAAGCGCCATAACTTCCTTCAGCTTATGCGTAATAATAATAATCGATTTACCCTCGGCAGCCAGATTGCGAATAATCTCAATCAGCTCTTCGATTTCCTGTACAGTTAGAACAGCGGTCGGCTCATCAAAAATAACGATTTCCGCGCCTCGATACAACGTTTTCAGAATTTCCACCCGTTGCTGCATGCCTACTGTAATATCTTTAATCCGCGCCTGCGGATTTACTTTCAACCCATAGCGTTCAGAGATTGCCCGAACTTTATCATTCGCAAGCTTATAATCAATACTTACTCCTTTAACCGGCTCATTGCCAAGCACAATATTCTCAGCAACAGTAAACGGCTGCACGAGCTTGAAATGCTGATGCACCATCCCAATGCCAAGGTCAATGGCTTTAGAGGCACCTTCAATTACGGTCTGCTTGCCATTAATCCAAATCTCGCCTTCATCAGGCTGGTATAGCCCGAACAATATATTCATCAGCGTTGACTTGCCGGCTCCGTTCTCTCCGAGCAGCGCATGTATTTCTCCCTTTTTCAACTCCAAGTTAATGGAATCATTTGCTACGAATCCAGCAAAACGTTTTGTAATGCCTTTTAAATGTACTGCTGACGTGCTCCGGTCCATTCTTCATCATCTCCCCGGGTTTCAACCTTGATATAAGCACAATCTTCCCTTTATAAAAGGACAAAGACCGGCCGAAGCCGGTCTTGTCCGATACATCGACAAGTGATTCTCAAACAAAGGTTACCTGTTTATGGTCTATATTATTCTGTCGGTACCTTAATTTCGCCGCTAATAATTTTTTCTTTATATTCTTCTACCTTCTTCAGAACGTCAGCAGGTACATTTTTCGAAGACGTTTCAGGCAATCCTACTGCATTGTCCTTCAAGCCAAGAACCTGTGTTGTACCGCCAGCCCAATTGCCGGCAATTAGATCTTTAGAAACCTTTTGAACAGCAGCATCTACGCCCTTAACCATGGACGTCAATGTAATTTCATCACCATATTCGAGTGATTGGTCTTTATCAACACCAATAACCCATACATTCTCGCCTGAATCCTTACGTGTCTTCGCTTCATTGAATACGCCGTTACCCGTTCCGCCAGCAGCGTGGAAAATAATATCAACGCCAGCGTCGTACATTGTGGACGCTGCAAGCTTGCCTAGATCCGGTTTACCGAAATCACCTGCGTACTCAATCGTAATTTTAGCATCCGGATTAACCGCTGCCACTCCAGCTTTAAAGCCCGCTTCGAATCTTGTGATTACTGGAATCTTCATGCCGCCTACAAAACCAATTTTGTTCGTTTTTGTCATCAAGCCTGCAACAACGCCAACAAGGTATGAGCCCTCGTTCTCAGCAAATGTAACAGAAGCAATGTTTGGCGCTTCAATCTCACTGTCAATAACAGCAAGCTTAGCATTTGGGTTCTCAGCAGCCACTTTAGTCATTGCGTCGAAGAATAGGAACCCGATTCCCCAAGTAAGGTCATAGCCTTCTTTAACAAAGCTATTCAGGTTCGGCTCCATATCTGCTTCACCTTTACTTTCCAAAAACTTTGTTTGAGCGCTTGTTTCAGCTGTAACCGTTTGTAGAGCTTCCCATGCGCTTTGGTTAAAGGATTTGTCATGAACGCCGCCCACATCCGTAACCATGCCGATCTTAAAGTCTTTACCTGTGTTATCAGAAACGACCTTATTAGGCTCGTTTCCTGTTGAACCACCCTCATTATTCTTCTTCGCGCCGCATGCAGAAAGCACAAGCGTTAATGCTACAACCAAAACGAGCATCAAACTAAATGTCTTTTTCATTTCTATTCATTCCCCCTGCTAAAATTTTTAAATTCTCTTTGTAAATATGCCGCCTTCTTATTCTTCCTATTGCTGGCTGCTACTCATTCATTATAGTTACAAAAAACTAAACGTCAATCATTTAAAATAGGTATTATTAAACACTTTAAGCGATTCCATTTACATTAATAGACACTGGTGTATTACATTTTACAATTAGAATCCCCCTGTCGATTAATTCTGGTCTACTTCGCTAATGGATTCAATCGTATTATAGGATAAATTCAAATATTAATAAAGAAAAAAGTCGCCTCACTACTTGAATAAAGTAGTAAGACGACTAATTGCAAATTTATCCCTTTAAAAGACCATTAACTCTTATCTGAATCCGGGTCTTCCGGGTTATCGCGCTTCTCAAGAGAAGGAGCTTTAATTTCATCCGGCTCACGAGTCTGGATACGAACCTTAACATCTCCAACCGTTTCTACGATTGGTTCAGTCGTTGATTCAGAACCATTAGTGGTGGCTACAGCTTCCTCAGAAGGGCTTGGAAGCGTGCCAGACTCGATTAAGCTCTTGATTTGCTCAAGCTCGAGTGTTTCTTCACTAAGCAATGTTTGAGCGATCAAGTGCATTTCCTTGCTCTTCTCATTCAATAGCTTCTTGGCACGATCATAGCAGCCTGTAATGATGCTTTGCATCTCTTGGTCAATTTCGTATGCAATCGCATCAGAATAGTTTTGTTCGTGACCGATATCACGTCCAAGGAATACTTGGCCTTGCGAGTTGCCGAACTGCATCGGACCAAGCTTGTCACTCATACCATACTCCATAATCATGCTGCGTACGATGCCAGTAGCTTGTTTAAAGTCACTGTAAGCGCCGGTTCCGATTTCACCGATAAACAACTCTTCCGCCACACGGCCTGCCAGCAAGCCTGTAACTTTATCCAAAAGCTCTTGTTTCGTTACAAGCATACGGTCTTCCTTCGGAAGCATAATGACGTATCCGCCAGCACGGCCACGCGGAATGATCGTAACCTTATGAACCATGTCAGCATGCTCCAAGAAGAAGCCTGCGATTGTATGTCCCGCTTCATGGTAAGCAACAATACGCTTCTCACGGTCACTAACGACACGGCTTTTCTTCTCCGTACCGACAATAATCCGATCAATCGCATCATCAACCTCAACCATTGCGATATCTTTCTTATTACGGCGAGCAGCAAGAAGCGCTGCTTCGTTTAGCAAGTTCTCAAGATCTGCGCCGCTAAAGCCAGTAGTACGTCTAGCAATAACCTCTAGCTTAACGTCTTTATTGAGCGGCTTATTGCGGGCATGTACTTTCAGTACCGCTTCGCGGCCCTTAACATCTGGACGGTCAACCGTAATTTGACGGTCGAAACGGCCCGGGCGAAGAAGCGCCGGATCCAGAATATCTGGACGGTTTGTTGCAGCAATGATAATAATGCCTTCGTTAGCGCCAAAGCCGTCCATTTCAACGAGCAATTGGTTGAGCGTTTGCTCACGCTCGTCATGTCCGCCGCCCAGTCCGGCACCACGCTGACGTCCGACAGCATCAATCTCATCAATAAAAATAATACAAGGAGCGTTTTTCTTCGCATTCTCGAACAAATCACGCACACGTGACGCACCGACACCAACAAACATCTCCACGAAATCCGAACCGGAGATACTAAAGAACGGTACGCCGGCTTCCCCTGCTACCGCACGGGCAAGCAACGTTTTACCTGTACCCGGAGGACCAACAAGCAATACGCCCTTCGGTATGCGAGCACCAACGAGATTGAACTTACGAGGATCCTTCAAGAAATCAACAACCTCGACAAGCTCTTGCTTCTCCTCATCGGCTCCAGCCACGTCTTCAAATGTAATCCGCTTCTTCTCATTGTCGTAAAGGCGCGCTTTGCTCTTGCCAAAGTTCATAACTTTGCCGCCGCCACCCTGTGCTTGATTCATCAAGAAGAAGAACAGGACGAAAATGATGATAAACGGAATAATGGAAGTAAGGAATGTAAGCCAAATGCTCGGCTGGTCCATCTCCTTATTTGCTAGTTCAAATCCAAACTGTTCCTGCCAAGCGAGAATTTTCTCGTCCGCTTTGACGCTGACCCTCGATACAAATTGGTCACTATCTGCGTCTGCAGGCTTCACTTTATATTTACCTGAAACAAAATACGTTTGATTCTCATACTTAACAGTCAGTTCCTTAACATTGCCTGATTCAACTGCAGCGCGAAGCTGGTCGTATCGCAATCCAACCGTTGTGTCATTCTGCTTGCTGATAAAAGTAAAGATCCCAACGGTCACCAAAAATATAATTAAATAAAAACCAGTATTACGGATGATCCGATTCATCCCCAACCTCCTCTCAGACGCTTCAAATATTTTACCATAGCATGACTTTCCATAACAATAGAGGGTACGGAGAAGGGCATGTACGGGTGAATCGCTACTATTTTTCGTAAATCTTCGGTTTTAGAACACCAACAAAAGGAAGATTACGGTACTTCTCAGCATAATCAAGCCCATAGCCTACAACAAACTCGTCCGGCAACGTAAATCCTGTATAGTCAGCTTCAAGCTCGACTGTACGGCGAGCTGGCTTGTCGAACAACGTAACAACCGTAACCGACTTCGAATTACGACGCTCAAGAACGTCGATTAAGTAGCTAAGCGTAAGTCCGCTGTCGATGATATCTTCTACAATAAGAACATCGCGGCCCTCAACAGATACATCGAGGTCTTTAATGATCTTGACGACTCCGGATGATTTCGTTGATTGACCGTAGCTGGATACCGCCATAAAATCAATTTCAAGCGGTACTGTAATTTCTTTAACCAAATCTGCCATAAAGATAAACGCGCCTTTTAGAACGCAAATAACGAGTGGATTGCGTCCGCTAAAATCCTTGCTCAGCGTTGCCCCAAGCTCCTTAACCTTCTCACCAATCTGCTGTGCATCGTGCAATACTTCTTGAATATCGTTCTGCAATGTATAAATCCCCCTACGCCTTAACTATGTTTATGAGTGTACCAGTGCTTCTTATTCGTTGCTGGCGCGAATGAACAACACGTCTTTCGTATGTAGTTCAGTCAACGCATGACTAGATCTACGGATGCCTGGAATCCAGAGCAATCGCCCTGCTGCATCGAACAAGAGCGGATATAAATCTCGCTCTGATGGTGCGATCTTCTCATCAACGAACATATCTTGCACTTTTTTTGAACCATTTAATCCTAAAACCTGAATTCTGTCACCCGGCTGTCGATTTCGAACAACGAGCGGATAAGTGAGCACCGATGCATCGAAGCAAGCTTCATAGCGCGAAGCAGGCTTGCAATTCTCTTCCACTGAGACATGAGAAAGCTCGAACTTCCAACCGCTTGGCTCAACTGCCAAGCTGTCTGTATGCCTTCCAATCACATGCGAATAGTCATACGAATCGTTCACGGAGTGCGGCGATACTCGCAGCCAGCGCATGAAATCATACTCGCGCGCGCAGCGAATGCCTGCACCAGCATCGATTCGCCATGTACCAGGTGCTTGAGCTGAAGCGGCATGCCGCATCGTCTCAATCTGCTCGAAGGATATCTTTTCCGTTTCCTTAGAAAGATAACTTAATATTAGTTTAATCAATCTCCTTTGTAAAGCGACATGGAGCCCGCACAAATCGGTACAGTTCACCGCGCATTCATCTGGGGATAAGGTTACGAGCTGCGCGAATAATGCTTCGGTCTGTGTCTCCATCCACTCATCTTCCGCTCCCGCCACCTCAGCTAACCGCATTAGCGACTGGGATAACTGCGGATTATATTGAGACAAATAAGGCAAAATATCTAACCGAACAATGTTTCGGAAATAATAACGCTCCGTGTTACTGCTGTCCATGCAGTAAGGCACTTGGTGCTCTTCGCAATAACGCAGAAGGTCTGACTTGTTCATACGAAGCAGCGGGCGAATAAGTTCCACGTTTTTTTCGCGTCTTTTGCTAACAATTCCGGCTATGCCTGTTAAGCCCGTTCCGCGAATGAGGCGCATAAGCACGGTTTCCGCTTGATCATCCCCATGATGAGCGAGCGCTATACTCGAAGCTCCATAACGCTGCGCAATCTCGTGGAGGAAAGCATACCGCTTCTCACGTGATGCAGCTTGTCCGTTCATCTTCGTTTCTTTTATATACGCGGGCATGTCGAAAGTCACGGTCTCGCATATGATTCCTAGCTCCTGCGCATAAGCCTGAACCATTGCCAGCTCATGCGCAGATTCCTGTTTCCGAAAGCCATGGTTAACATGGGCCGCTATAATCGAAACCTTGTCTTCCTTCGCCAGCAAAGACAGCATATGCAGCATAGCCATGGAATCGGGGCCTCCAGAAACGGCTGCTATAATGCGGTCTCCCGTCTTCCAAAGCTGGCGCTCCGCTGCTGCTTTCTCAAGCTCATTTCGCAGATTCATATGTATCCTCACCTTCAATTCTGTGCCTGACTCTGATGTCATAACATGTTGCGAACTAACCAGTACACCGATGTTCCCAAGAGAACCGCAGACACGGCCACTAAACCCTTCAGCCAACCAGGTATGCCTGATGTCCTATGCGTATCACTGCGATGCATGAGCAGCCTCCATGCCGCAGACGCATCCCCTGCATCATGAAATTCGCCCCCAAACGCTTTGCGCAGCCAACCGGCAATCGGCCTTAAGCCCTGGCTCGATTCAGCAACCTGCATAAGCTCCTCTACTGATCGATTTTGCGGCAATAGCTCTGTCGTCAGCCCATGAAGACGCTTCGGCTCATGCAGCTGTATGCAAAGCACGCCAAAGGAAAATAAATCATACTTGGCATCAGCAGACCTTGAGCCTCCGTTCCAGTAGCCTCGATCATAAATTTCGGTAAATTGGCGTATCCCTTTGCCTACTGCTGTAACACCGCCATAATCGACAAGCTCGACATGACCGTAATCTGCAACAAGAACATTCTCTACCTTGAGGTCACCGAACACCCAGCCCGCATGATGGAGCTTCGCCAGCTTGCCGAGTAGATTAAGACCGACCAGCGGAAACCATTCCGCTCCCTGTTGCTTCAAATAATCTGCAAGCGTCGTTCCCAGCACATAACGCATAATATAAAATGGATATTCCTTTCCATCCGGTCCGTACAAGTCATCTACGTCAAAGAGAAAGGTCTCCTGGCCCTGCTTCTTCTGCTTGGCTATCGATTGCAGCACGTTGATCTCCGATTGCAGATCAACAGCATCCGAGCCGACCTTCAGAGCAAACCAGTTGCGATCTCTCTGTACTAGATATACTTTACCGTTTGCGCCTTCCCCTAGCAACTTTTCGATCCGGTAGCGCCCTTGCTTCCACTTGCCGGTCACCACCATTCCTCGGCGAAGGTCAATCTTAAACGACGTAGCCACTCATCATCCCATCCGTTTCATCTCTGCTCTGTCTACCATATACGCCCTGCCTGTAAAAATCAATCACATGCATAATCGCAGGCCCGGTAGGCGTTGTTCCGCCCATTTGGAGCTTTGGAAAGATCGCCTGTACGCCGTTCAGATGATCTGTCCAATTCAAATCCATCACACAATCGTCACCATTTCGCGAGCCGGGAAAGTGGAAGACGGAAATTTCGCTTTTTCCTTGTCTGGCCTGGAGACTTAGCATCAAATCCCGGATAGCCTCCTCTACTGCAGCAAGCTTTGGCTTCATACTAGCGCTGGCATCAATAATAAGCGCCACTTGGAGACCAGATGTCTCCCCCAGCTCATCGATAACCCGCACCACCTCGGCGCGTTTATCCGGCGGCAGCGCCTCTATCGACCCATTGCCAAGCACCTGCTTCAGTTCCTTCTGCACCGCGATCTGAATCGTCTGCACGACCGTCTTACGCGTCATCATCTGAACCGTTTGCGATAGCTGCCGCATATTGACCATCCGGCTTAAGCCGCCGCCTGCGCGCGCAATCTCTTCAATCTCCGATGCGCCAAGCTCTCCTACATCCCCATGGTCCAGCACGCCGACCACGTTAACCGAAATACCCTCTGAATTGGCATGCGCCGCCGCAACAATTGGGCTCAGACCCACGTTCGAACAGCCATCGGTGATTAATAATATTTGTTTCATAATTGTTTACCCTCCTCAAGTGTTTGCGAAGCAAACATCGCTTCGAAAGCATATGCTTAATGTTTGTGAAGCAAACTTCGCTTCGAAAGCAAACGCTTAATGTGTGCGAAGCAATAAATGCGATGCAAGCACTAGAAAGACTTAGCGTAAGCCTTCCTACTAGCTTTTCCTTTTTTGAGAGGGATAAACAACTAGACTATTAAAAAATAGATAAACTCACATTGCTTTCGGCTGCAAGGGGTTCTACCTCCCATTTTGCTGCCATTCCAAGTCTGCTGTCATCTGATATTATGCTAACATCAATAAATAAACGGTATATATACCCTGTTTATCGGCATATCGGATATTTGTTTTGAATCGTTTCAAACACAAACAAACGGGGTAAGTACAAGCATCTCTCTATCACATAATTGTTTAGTATCCTATTTTGAAACTAAACCTGAGAATAAGCTGCAACCTTAGTCAAGTAACATCATAGTTTGAAACTAACCAGCTGCTTAGGCCATTAAAACAAAATAAATACCCCATTAATTTCAAATTATGATATTAAAACAGTCTATCCATCCCATCTATAGCATTTAACTTCAAATATTGAAATTAATAAGTTTTCGAAAAAAATGAGCACGCAGCTTTACGCAACGCCCCTGCAAACAGCTCCTATTCCAGCAAAAAGAAGCCCATTTAATGCCGCCGGTTACAACCCAGCCGACATACAAAAGGCTTCTGCATCAGCCATGCGTAATGTTCCATGCCGTATCAGCATTCCTAATCGAATGTATGACCCCCTATCGTTTTTGGTATTTTTCTAAAGCAGGCATTTCTTCACTCCCATCGGTTGATGTTAAATTAGTTTCCACACAAATGCAGAATTAATCCTCCTTTCGAGTTCTCGCAACTATTAACCATTATGGATCAGTCTGTTGACGTGTCCTATTCATCCAGCAGCATCGCCCGTCCTTTCGCTCCTAGTCATCATGGCACCGGCTGTAACAGCTCCTTAGCTCACCGTCCTTGGACGCTCCATACGGGAAACGCCAGGAAAGCGGAAGGAGGCCCACTCGGGCAAATGCTTATCGATACGAGCTACTAGCACGGTCATATCGTCTACAATATCGCCGTCATGATAGCGAACAACCTTCTCCAGCAAAGCATCAGCCATCTCCTGCGGGTCGTCTGTCGCCAGCTCGCTAATCATTCGCTTCATCCAAAGCTCCTTATTCACCGCATGGCCGGGCGCATCATAAATTCCGTCACTCATCATAACGAGCGTATCGCCTGAGTGCATTTGCATAGATATGAAATCAACATCAATATCCTGTAGAATACCGATAGGCAAATTATTAGCTGTCACGGGAATGACCTCATTTCCTCTTTTAATAAAGCTAGGAGTTGAACCGATTTTCATAAATGTCGTTTGCGCCGTGTACAGATCAATGATCGCTAAATCCACGGTAGCAAACATCTCATCAGAGGATCGCAGCAGCAGCACCGAATTAACAGATTTAACCGCAAGCTTCTCATCCATTCCTGACTGCAGAAGCTGCTGCAGTATAGACAGCGCCGTACTGCTCTCCTGCCGCGCCCGCTCGCCATTGCCCATTCCGTCACTAATGGCTACCGCAAATTTTCCGTTTCCGAGCTCAACCATACTAAAGCTGTCGCCTGACAACAGATCGCCGCCTTTTGCGGCTCCTGCAACACCCGTCTCAATCTCATACTGCTTCGCTGAGCCGAATACAACGAGCGTTGGCTCACCGTTTTTTTCTGGAAACGTCTCTGATTTCACAGCAATATGCTCGCCCAAAATATCACTGAGCAGCGGTGCGATAATTTTGCGGCATTCATCATAGCCTTTGCCAAATGAGTGATACACCTCTATATCTACATTTCCCTCCTCTAAGTTCACAATTTCGATCCCTTGAATCGATAAGCCCAGTCCTTCAACCACCTCTCGGATCTGCTCCTCTTGCAAATGAAGCGTCTGTCCTTCTCTCTTAATTTCCTTAGCCAAATCCTCCATTACCTGCGACACACCCTGCAATTGATCAGCAACAAGTTGGCGCGAATCGTATATTTGCTTCTTCCAGTGCATATTATTGTGATATAGCTCGTATTGCTGACTCATGTCAACTAACACCTGCGACGATTTCACGCAATGAGCCGCCCATGAGCGCGGTATCTCCTTGCCCGAGGGAACTCGATTCTCCTCCACTGCGGTCATCATATCAGTCATCATTTTGTACGTATGAAAAAACTTGTCCTCCCAACATGAGTTCTGCCGGTGACAGCTTGCACAGCTCCGCTCGGCAACCGCATTCATAAAGTGGCTGATCTCATCCTCCCGTTTCATTTTGGTTGCACTATTATTCAATTGACCGAAGCTGCGCGACAGCTGGCGGAATACTTCCGAGTACTGCGAGACACGATCGGCGGTCACTTCTCGCACTCGCTTGGCATACTCATGCTGCGATTTTGCATGTTCGTTCGTACCCGGCACATATTTGGAAATGGTGCGTATCATGCTTCGAGGTGTCAGCATAAGCAAGACAGCGGCCGCTACCGATTCCCAGGTTGAGCTCATCACATCAGCCTGGCTGCCTACATATATGGACAAAATAGACGTTCCGAGCAGCATTCCGAATGCAGCAGCCATTTTTCCGCCATCACGCAGCAATCCAGCCAGCAGTCCAGCGAAAGCAAGCAAGCTCATCTGCACAACTGCTCCAAAGTCTGCCAAGCTCAGGATAAGGCCAGCAACGACACCAACCGAAGCGCCTAGCGGAGCACCACCTGCTAAGGCAAACAAAAGCAGCATATATCGCGACATAATATGCTCGGCCGACATGTCGTAGACCGTCCAGCCAACTGCCCCAGTCATGACCGAGGCAAGCAAAATCATGAGGCATATAATTTCTTCGTTCCTCAGTGATGCCGATTTCTTCGTCATCGTCAGCACCGGAATCGCCTGTATGAACACGAGTGTCAGAACAAAGCTTAAAGCCGCCTCTACGACAACGAGCATAAAGTTGTACCAACTCAGCTCGTCCCCAATAAATATGCCGAATAGCTGAACCAGCAGCGTCGATGTGAATACAAGAATAGGTGCTGTGGACAGCTCCGCCTTCTCATACGCCTCAAGACCTTTCAAGAGTAGGAATAATACAGCAATCTCCATTGAAATCCATACCGGCGCGGGATCAGCCGCCATCCAGCTTCCTGCCACCAATGATATGGCCACCCATGAATAAATATCTCTTCGCATGAAATAAATAACAGCAAAGTACGCAATTGCAAATGGCATTAGAGATTCCAGTATGACAGCTCTGCCAAGCAAGAAAGCTACTCCAACTAATAGAAACGTCCACTTTTTTGCCAAAATAACTTGAATGAACCGACGTGCCGACGCCCACTCCCGTCCTTTCTGCATAACTGACTTAGCAAGATTAGTCCGTTTCATACCGGGAAATACAACTGCGTTTTCTTTTTCCACAAGCAGACACCACCATTCCGAATGTAATGTGTTTTTCATTATAGGAGGTTGTCCGTATGAAGTTTGTCAGTTGACGGAATAGACCAAAAATTTTTTTCCGACAAAAATAATTCCCTCTGCACGGATTGTCAGCTTGCCTTTGGATATATATGCCGTATGGGATTGGCCTGCTTCGAGCAATGGCCGAGAACGAGAAGCCGACAACAAAATACGTGTCCAATGTTTTCCAATTTATAGCGAATGAACGTTGTAACCTGTCGGGAATGATGGAGGATCGGAGAAAACTATTTATTTCTCTCGTTTGGAGGACGCGAAAACGACATGGACCGTTATACACGGGAATGTGCTCGCTTATTCGGCAGCAATTGCCTAGGCATAGGGGCCTGCTTCGACAGCCTTCATTATTTCGTTAGATGCAAAAAGAAAGCAAAAAAAGCAGAACCTTATCGGTTCTGCTTCATGTATGAGTGTTATGATGATCCAGCTTATACTCGCTTGGCACCGCGTCCGCCGCGTTTGCCCTCCGTATTCTTCTTCAAAGAGGAGATGCGCTCTTCGCTGTCTTTCAGGAAACGTGACACTTTATCCTCGAATGACGGTTTACCGTATGCCGGTCTGCCAGACGATTGCTTGTTGAAGGGGCGTCCGCCTCCGCCACCACCGCCTCCGCGGTTGAAACGTTCTCCGCCACCACTACTACCAGTGCTTCCACCGCCGCCTCCGCTATGACGCTCGCGTTGCTGTGGCGCTGGTTGGCCTTCCGGCCGGTCGATGGCTTGCTTAATGGAAAGACCGATCTTTCCGTCTTTGTCCACGTTGATCACTTTCACTTTGACGACATCGTCGATCTTCAGGTGATCCTTCACGTCCTTGACGTAATTATCAGCTATTTCCGAAATGTGAACAAGACCCGTGACACCTCCCGACAAGTCGACAAATGCCCCAAAATGCGTAATGCCTGTCACTTTTCCCTCTAACTTAGCGCCCACTTCAATTGCCATAAAATAAAATGTTCCTCCCTAAAAGTTATGCGAAGCAAAACCGAATTCATAAGCATATGCTAAAAGTTTTGCGAAAACGCTATTAACGTGATTATAACCGAACCGTTCAAGTAAGGTCAACAGACGTTCACCCGAATTGGAGCCCTATTTATCACTGAAAATTTGTTGTTCGCCTTCCTTGACCATTCCTTGCTCCTTGGTTGCAAGCTGTTCAATATATTCTTGATCGTTTAATCGTTCAATTTGCCGTTTGAGCGCGTTGCTTTCTTTCGTCGCTGCGGCAATTTGATCTTGTATGGTTGCTAGCCGGATACTGGTTGCCTCTTGCCTCTGCATCTGGCCAAAGAACGTATACGCCGCCCAGCCCATAAACAACACAATAAACATCATCCATAGTTTAAAACGGCGTTTTGTGCCAGCGTTTCCAGACGTCTTATTTACAGCAGCAGTTCTCATGAGCGGTGTTACCTCCTTAACCATTTGCTCCACAATTGGGCAAAAAATAATCCTAGCTTGTTTAATTTCTCGATTACATGCCATTTGGTTATGTAAGGCGACAGCCAACGACCCATTGGACGAAGTACCGGCCGAACCATCCAAATGAGCAGTTTCCAAAATGGACGAACCAATTGTATCACAATCTTCAAAAGGAAAATAGTGAGCGCAGACCCAAATCCTAAAATAACCAAAACTAGTTTATAAAGCAGCAAAAGCGGTTTCACTATAAGGATATTGAGGCATTTGAGCACAAAATTAATAAGAGCTCGAACGGCACTTATGACCCATTTTACGATGATGATCACGATTTTGCTGAACAATAAATAATAGAGGATAACACCGATAGCTAGTCCGATAAAAACGTACGCACGCACCTCGCCATTGTTGCTTGCATACAGCACCCGAAAAACGATCAGTGCCGCCGCCATCCAATAGACGACGTCCAGCACTGGCAGCCACCACTTGGGAAATTTCAGTTCATTCGACACAACGCGATAGCCGTCGAACACAATTCCCATTCCAAGGCCGGATAACAGCATGGCTGCCATTGTCACCCATTGCATGCTTAGCGTCACTTAAATAGCTTTCCGAGCAAACCTTTAGATTTCGAAGAGGCATTGTTTCCATCCAAATAGGCGAGCGAATGGACGAGCCCTTCAATTGATACCATTCCCTGCTCGAGGCTAAGATGCTTCATATGCAAATTTTGGCCCTTCACTTCCAGGTAGCCAAGCTCCGTCTCGAGAAGAAACTCCTCACTGTCGAAGCTCTCCACATTAACAACACCGGTCAGCTCCAGCAGCTTGCGATTTATCAATTTCACTTCCTGGTACTTCTGCCCTTTTCCTTGGTCGACCATAGACTCGTCCCCCGCTTCGTTAACATGACTACCAATAGCCTATGGCGGGTGGACGAGGTTTAGAACCTAATTCCATATGCATGAATACAGATGCTAAAAATAATAAAAAAGACGGCAAAGATGACCTACTGAACGAGTAAACAAAAATAATGCTTTTGAAACCGATGTTTATAAAAAAAGCTGCCTGCAAGTTTGTTGCTTGCGGGCAGCCATGTTGTTATTGCTTTTGTTCCCAATCGAGACTGTTTTCTCGCGGGCGTTGTTCTTCTTTCACCAAGGTATACAGCTCTCCGGCTTCATCCTTACGGGTCGTCTCCGCAATGCGCTCAACACGCACGGTGACGATTTTCTGACCGTATTGGATTTGGAGCTCATCTCCGGCTTTTACGGCACTGCTCGCTTTCGCTTCGCGGCCGTTGATCCATACGCGCCCTTGCTCGGATACATCCTTCGCAACAGTACGGCGCTTGATCAGCCTAGATACCTTAAGAAATTTGTCTAATCGCATCAGACTACTGGATAGCTTCTTTCAGTTTGTTGCCCGCTTTGAAAGCAGGAACTTTTGCTTCTGAAATTTCGATTGGAGCGCCTGTTTGCGGGTTGCGACCAGTGCGTCCAGCGCGTTTGCGAGTTTCAAAAGTACCGAAGCCGATCAATTGTACTTTATCTCCACCAGCAAGTGCATCTGTTACTTCGCCCAGAAATCCGTTAAGTACTGCTTCTACATCACGTTTAGTCAAACCGCTTTTTTCTGCAATGTTGTTGATCAAGTCTGTTTTGTTCATTATAAAATCCTCCTAATTTGAGTACCATTATTTGTGGTCAGCGTATATAACGCTGCCTTCGGATAAAAATTTTTACTCGCACGAAGAATACATATTCTGCTTACAAGTAAATAAATCCTGCCGGTAATTGAAATTTTTTTGCGAATAGTGCTGAATAAAGACGATTCGTGGCAGATTACCACCTAGGAATGACGTTTTGCCTCTTCCCACCAACGATCCATTTCTGTTAAATCAGTCTGGTCAAATTGTTTGCCGCTTATACGAAGCTGCTCCTCGATATACGCGAATCGGCTGCGAAACTTTTTGTTCGTGCGCGTGAGCGCCTCCTCGGGATCAGCATGGATGAACCTGGAAGCATTGACGACTGCAAACAACAGATCACCAAGCTCTCCAGCCTGCTCCTCCTCGGATTGCGAGGCAATCGCTTGGCGCAGCTCTGCAAGCTCTTCTTCGATTTTGTCCAGCACCGGTCCAAGCTCGTCCCAGTCAAAACCAACCTTAGCAGCTTTTTTCTGCAGCTTATATGCCTTCATAAGCGCAGGCAGATCAGGTGGAATGCCATCTAGCACCGATTTGCGGTTCGCATCGGTCCCTTTGATTCGCTTCTCTTCGGCTTTCATTTGCTCCCAGTTGCCAAGCGCCTCTTCGGAGTTGCTTGCTTCCTGGTTGCCAAACACATGCGGATGGCGGAATATTAGCTTCTCGTTAAGCGATTGAATGACATCGTATACCGAGAAAGCTCCAGTTTCCTCCTCCATTTGGCTGTGAAGCATGACCTGCAGAATTACATCGCCAAACTCCTCCTGCATACCGTCGGGATCATCGTTATCGATCGCTTCAAGCGCTTCGTAAAGCTCTTCGATAAAGTTTTTGCGAATGGATTGATGCGTCTGCTCGCGGTCCCACGGACAGCCCTCGGGACTGCGAAGAATCGAAACAATCTCATGCAGCCGCTCAAAGGATCGATTGCAAAGCGTCGCATCCTCTGTACGCGGTACCCATATAAGTGATAGGTTACCATATCCTGGCGTACGGTCAAGCTCATAAAGGGGAACTTTAACAATTTCCTGCTTTCCCGCAACGCCGAGTGCATGGCCAATCACAACCTCATAGTCATCGGGATAACGCTCCATGAGAGCCAGCTTCACATCAGATGCCGTATAAGCGTCATATACCTGACCAATGAGCGTATGAAGCTGCGGCTGAAGCAGTGAAGGATTCAGCTCCGCGGCATCAAGCAGGGCGAAGCCTTCAATGGGATCGATACCAAGGCTTACGAATGCTTGATCGAGGAAGCTCTCGCCGCCGATAATATCCAGATTTATTCCTGCCTCCGCACACTGCTCGCGCAGCAGCTGGACGGTCCGCTCTGCCACCATAGGGTGCCCCGGGACGGCATAGATCAGCTGACCAGCAGTGTCGGCAGCACCTAAGCTGAGGGCTTCTGTTATTAAAGCTCCCACGATAGCTTCGTACACATCCGGAAACGAAGCATGCTCCTCGTATAGAGAATCAAAGGATGTATAGGCAATGCTATTCTCCTGCAATAAGGACATAGCCGGATGCTGCTCAGTGCGGACGAATACACGATCTGCGGCCTGCAGCCTGCGCCATACTCCCAGCGTTAGCTGATCCGGATCACCGGAGCCAAGCCCAACGATAGTTATGTTCGGGATTGCCATGAAAGGTAAGCCTCCTTGGGGGTGAAATGCATGTATGGATAGTTCTGGTCGAGTGAATGGGCTGAAGCGAGCGTGAGCTTGCATACACCTGCAATTGCATTTTACCGCAAAAAATAATAATGGACCAAATCTTCAAAAACATCAATAAGATAACGAAAAGTTAACGAAATTTAACAAAGTCAACTGACGAAATCAAAGCTATTCCAAGCCATATTAAGTTAAAGGTTACCAAAGTTTGGGCTTTAGTGCTAATTTCTAGCTCTATTTCTTCAAAAGCAACTTACGTTTGAGGAATAGAGCTAGTTTCTAGCTCTATTCGGTTCAAGGCTGGGCGTATGGGCTCATTTCAGCCACTCTTCGTTATAATAGCGCTAATTTCTAGCTCTATTTCTCAAAAGCAACCAAAGTCCGGGAATTAGAGCTAGTTTCTAGCTCTATTCTGGTTTAAGGCTTGTGGCGTATGAGCTCCATTCTGCGAATAATGCGAATTAGCTCTTATCCTCCGCCGGCGGAATAAGCCGCCAGCGCCGCAGACGGGCGGCCAATAAGCCGCCGCCCGGCAGCGCGCGCCATTCGCGCGCGCTAATGGCACCGCCGCGCAATGCAGCGGCACCGAAGGCGCAAGCGCCGACGGCTACGCACGTCAGCGCAAGCGCAGCCGCCGCCGCCCGCGGCGGCAGACCGCCGAGCGCTGCGCTAAGCGCTCGCTCGGCTGCTACAATCGCCGCGGCCATTACCGCGAGCGCGAAGCAAGTGCCTGCTGCTGCCCGGCCTAGAGCGGGCCCGCGCCCATTCTTCTCCGCATCCACTCCCGCACTTCCGCTCATCCGCTTCCGCACCATGTCCCAGCCGCCAAACCCTGCACCCATGGCTGAGGCGGTATAATGCACCGCTAGCGTACCGAGCAGAGCGGCTGTGCTAAGCGCTATAATGCCTGCTACGGCAGCCCCCTCGACTCCATAGGCGGGTACAAGCAGGGCATTAAGCGCTGCCTTCAGCAGCGCTGCGATGAGCAGCAGCACAGCAGGGATGCGTACCGCGCCAAGGCCCTGAAGCACCGGCGCAGTAACTGCGTTAACGCTGCCCGCGAGCGCAGTGCAGCCGATTAGAGCAAAGGCGACGGTTCCCTTCGCATCAGCATACAGCATTACATTGAGCGGCTTCGCAAGCAGTACTAAGCCAATGCTTGCTGCCGCCCCGATGGCCCATGCCGCGCGTTCCGTAATCGTCAGGTGAATACGGAGCTGACCATATGCTCCGCGCATTCGAGCTAGCGCAATTCCAGGCACGAGCGCTGCCGCTGCTGCGCCTGCTACTAGAACGACCAATTGCACAAGCGGCTGAGCGCGGCTATAAATGCCGAACATGGTCATCGCATTAGCCTCCGATAGCCCCCCGACCTGCAGCAGCCGCGGCACCGTGAAAGAATCCACAACGCCGAGCGCTGGAACAACAATTGCTCCCAATGCGACGGGCAATGCGATAGCGGCAAGCTTCTTCATCTCTGCGCGAATCATGCCGGGCATATGTATTAATCGCTCTCGCCGCCGCTTTCGCCATGCATAAACAGCTAGTACAAGCAGCGATGCAGCAGCGCCCGCAGCCGATCCGCTCATAACGCCCGCAGCAACCGATGCATCCGCCCAGCCGGCGGACCAGCTCATTGCAAGCACAATCAGCATGACCGCAACACGTACCATCTGCTCCACCACTTGTGAAGCACCAGATAAGTCCATCCGTCCCAATCCCTGCATATACCCTCGCAGCGCTGCAACAAACGGCGAGAGCAGCAGCGCAGCCGACACCGCTCGTATCGCGTTCATCGTTTCCGTATCACCGATCCAGCGCGACACTTCACTTGCCCCCGCCCACATCCAGCCAAAAGCAAAAATACCAGTCATACCAAGGAGCAGCAAGGCTGCATACAGCGTTCGCCTAACTCCCGCTGGGTCTTCCCCTTTTCTAAGCCGCTCTGCAATTAATAGCGATACAGCCGTAGGCAGCCCAGCAGTCGCAAGCACTGCCACCATCTGGTACAAAGGATACACGGCGTTGTATATGCCGAAAACGCGGTCTCCCGCTAAATTTTGCAAAGGTATTTTTTGGAAAACGCCAATGAGCTTGGAAAGAAGGGCCGCCCCCGCCATAATGACAACGCCATTCATCAAAAAACGCTTCGGGCGCCCGGGGCCGTCAGCTCGTCCTTTGAGGCCCGCTGCTCGTCCTCTCCCCTGCTCTTCCCGCTCCTTGGCTCTAACTACTCGCCCATCCACCTTCGCTTCTCGTTCGCTGCCGACGAGCTCCTGCGGCGTCCCCTGCCGATCCATCTCCGGCTTGCGGTTCATCCTGCCACACTCCTGCCTATCCATTGATTTATATTGGTATTTATTATACCTCACAATCATGAACGTTGAAAAAGCCTCTTTAATCAAGATTTCTCTTAATTAAAGAAGCTGTTATGTGTTGTATTCATTCTTGCATAACCGTCTATTGCTCCATCTGCTTAGCCAAGAAGCCCGCTGCTGTTTCGGCCATTTTTGTTTCCATATTCGCCATTTTCACCGACTCATCCTTGCTAAGCAGCACAACAGTACCGATCGGATCTCCACCCGAAATGATAGGTGCAACGACAAAGGAGCTGTATGTTTCCTGTGTATCCTTAATAATTTCGAACGCTCCGCCGTTTGTCTCCGCATGCGTCTTCCGATTTTCCATCGCATTTTCGAGAACGGTCCCTACCTGCTTATCGAGCAGTTCCTTCTTAGATGCACCAGCTACTGCTATTATGTTGTCCCGATCTGTGATCAGGGTAACATGATTCGTCCCTTCAAATAAGGATTCTGCATATTCCTTAGCAAAATCACCAAGCTCGCCGATAGGAGAATATTTTTTCAAAATAACTTCGCCATCACGATCTACAAATATTTCTAGAGGGTCTCCCTCGCGAATACGCAGCGTACGGCGGATCTCCTTCGGAATGACGACACGCCCGAGATCATCGATGCGACGTACAATTCCAGTTGCTTTCATTTCATGTTGCCCCGCTTTCCTAGAGGATTTTGAATCGACTGGTTTTTATGCAGCTTTTTTTATAACGAAGAGGAAAGATCCTTCAAGAAGATTTTGAATCTGACCATAGTATTCATCCGCTCCCAGATTCTTATTCACGAGTTAAGGTGTGAGCGCAGCAGCTTTTTTGTGATCATTCGAAAAGATAACAGCTGCCGCTGGTCACAGCTCCTTGTTTCCCTCTCCGCTTATCCTTCTCCAGCATTCCCCGATTCTCCCTTTTACTTGCATCCTACTTCTATACAGCAGCCGTATCTGTTTTGCTGTTCTCATTTCCCGTCTTTATCCGTCGCGCCAACGTGAATAACCCAATTGCTTATCCCAGCAGGAATTTGCCAATCGTCTCGTACATCGGTGAAGCATGCATATGAGTGCGCATGAGTACGAAGCTGTCGACTTCCCATTGCATACCGCTTAGAACATCTGTATGAATACTTGAGAGAAGATCGCCATCGCAATCACTCTTATCCACTCTGCTTCGCATGGAGTCATCACTGCCGCCTGCATATCCTCGCGCTAATGTAATATGCGGAGCATAAGGCCGATCCTCCTTCTCGAAGCCAAGTAAGCTTGTTGCTCCCGTTACCGCCGACTGGAGCGCATTCAATTGCGCAAGCTCACCCGATACGGCAGCCCAAAGAACCCGCGGAGTTTTCGGCGGACCGAAGGTACCTATCCCATTCAGCATCAAGGCGAGTGGCTTGGATTGAACCGTATGCAAGCCTGCTGCCAGAGCATCGACCTTCTGAGCCGGTACATCGCCTAGAAACTGCAAGGTGATGTGGTAATCGCGGGGGTCGGTCCATTTCCGAAAAGTAAGCTTAGGTTTATATTCGTTTGTCCAGCTCTCCAGCTTATCTGCAATAGGCTTCGGCATAGGAATTGCTGTGAATAAACGCATAGAAGAACTGTGTTTTGATGTTGACATTATTGTTTATGCCTCCCTTTCATTTCACCTTCATTATGCAGTTTTAACTTTCCGTTCATACGGAAACAGCCGAGCAGGTATTATGCCTGCTCGACTCTCTTATCCTATATCAAAAAAAGGGACTCTCCCTCAAGTAGAATATCTACTTATGGGAAAGCCCCTTTATGGCTTGTCCTATAGCTTATTTGGCTGCAGGAGCATCTGTAGCCGGTGCTTCATCCTTAGCGGGCGCATCGCTCGCAGGATTGTCGCTTGCTGGCGCATCACTAGCAGGCGTTTTTTCTTCCGCTTTCGGAAGCTTAATAACAACATCCAGCTTAGGCATCTCATCCGTCATGAACTTGTTCATATGGGCATAAGCGACTGCGCTTTTCAGTTGTTCTTTTTCTGTATCGGTTAAGTTTTCAAACGTCATCTTCTCACGCTTCTCAACTAGAATAACATGATAACCGTATTGCGTTTCAACTGGATCGCCAATCACGCCGACTTCTTGCTTGTAAGCGGCTTGCTTGAATTCTTCAACCCAATCGCCGTTTTTCTTATCGGCATACAATCCGCCATTTGCGCTTGAGCCTGGATCATCCGAATATTCCTTCGCGATTACAGCCCAGTCGCCTCCGGCAACCAGCTTCGCTTTCGCTTCCTTCGCTCTAGCAAGCGCTTCTTCATCCGTACGAAGCTCTTTCTGCTCCTGCGTCGCAGGGTCAGTAGTAGAAGTGGATACGAGTATATGACGAACGCTTACCCGTGTATAATCGATCGGATTTGCCTCGATCTCAGCCTTCATTTCATCATCCGTTACTTGCGAATTCATATGAGCAACAACGGTTGTGCCTAATTTCAAATAATTTTCCATATCTTTGTCTTTCACTTTTTTGGCATCAACGGCAGCTTTCAAATCCGCATTGCTTTTCAAGGCAGCTTTATATTGTTTCATTTGCTCTTTAATATCTTTGTCTGCTGCTTTTTTGGTTTCTTCTGAAGCTTGACTGCTTAAAATTTTGTAAGAAATGTACTGCTGAAGCAATTGTTCTTTGAATTGTGGTATTTCAATAATTTGTTCATAGGTTGGCTGCATAATAGTGAATACGGCCAAATACTTGTTGAACTCCTTATCTGTTACATTGCCGCCCTTGTAGGTAGCAACCTCTGTTTCTTTCGCGCCGCATGCCGCCATTGTCATAACAAGCATCGCTGCTACGATTAGCAGCGCGCCTGTGCGCCATGCTGATTTGCGTGAACCGTGTAACATGTTGAATCCCCTTTCATCTTATGAACTTGAGTTTATTGTATCAGAAAAGGGACGCTGAAAGCGAATCTTGTCTATGGTGTCACATTTTGCAATTCATCCTTATATCTAAGGACATCCTTATAGGCTTGCAAGAATTGTTCGATCATATAAATCTTCTGTTCCATATTCAATCCCTTGCCTCTAAGCAGCACGCTAGGGTTTGGTTCCCCCTCACTGCCCTGCTTAAATCGGTTCTCATGCTTCAAGCATAACTGATCGACCTTTTTCCGGTCAATTCGTCTTTTCTCAGAGGCTGCGAACCGCAGCAGCAAATCATCGTTTTTACCGCTAATTTGCTCTATGCCGTACAATGTGCCGTATACCTTAAGCCTTGCCACAGCAAGTAAATTACTAACGGCCTGCGGCAGATCACCGAAGCGGTCAACGAGTTCATCGATGACATCATCCGCCTCTTCGAACGTGCGAATGGCAGCGACCTTTTTGTATATTTCAATTTTTTGAATACTGTCATAAATATAATCCGTGGGCAGGTATGCATCGATACTCACATCGATAAGCGTGCTGACAGGCTTCTCTTCCTTCACCTCTTCGCCGCTCATCTCAGCTTTCCGCTTGGCGATCTCATCGGCAAGCATTTGTGAATACATATCAAAGCCGACAGATGCAATAAAACCATGCTGCTCTGCGCCCAGCAAGTTCCCAGCGCCGCGAATGGATAAGTCACGCATTGCAATTTTGAAGCCGGAACCAAGCTCCGTAAATTCTTTAATGGACTGCAGCCGCTTCTCAGCTACTTCAGTAAGCACTTTATCTCTTTGATACGTGAAATAGGCATATGCTATTCGATTAGAGCGCCCTACCCGGCCGCGCAGCTGATAGAGCTGAGAGAGTCCCATTTTGTCCGCATCATGTACGATTAGCGTATTCACATTCGGAATATCTACGCCTGTCTCGATAATACTTGTGCTTACGAGTACATCCGACTCGCCGTCAAGGAAATCGAGTATCGTCTTCTCCAGCTCCTGCTCCGACATCTGCCCATGGCCAACTGCGACTCTAGCATCCGGCACAAGCGCATTGATTTGCTCGGCCATTTGATAGATGCCCTGTACGCGATTGTACAAGTAATAGACCTGACCACCGCGCGCAAGCTCCCGCTCAATAGACTCCCGTACAAGAGAAGGGCTGTATTCAACAACATAAGTCTGGACAGGGAAACGATTCTCTGGCGGCGTTTCGATAACTGATAAATCACGAACACCGAGCATAGACATATGCAGCGTACGCGGAATAGGTGTTGCAGTCAGCGTAAGCACATCAACATTCGTCTTCAGCTTCTTGAGCTTCTCCTTATGCGATACGCCGAATCGCTGCTCCTCATCCACAATTAGCAGACCCAGCGATTTGAATATAATATCTTGAGACAACAGTCGGTGCGTGCCGATTACGACATCGACTGTACCAGCCTTCAAGCCTTTCATCGTTTCGTTCTGCTCCTTGCGTGAGCGGAAACGGCTAAGCACCTGCACATTAATTGGATATCCGGCAAACCGCTCCCTAAATGTCTCATAATGCTGCTGAGCGAGTATGGTAGTCGGAACGAGTACGGCAACCTGCTTGCTGTCCATCGCCGATTTGAAGGCAGCACGAATAGCGACCTCGGTTTTGCCATAACCAACGTCTCCGCATAACAAACGATCCATAGGCTGGCTTTTTTCCATGTCCTTCTTAATTTCTTCAATCGCTCTCAGCTGATCGCGCGTCTCATCATAAGGAAACATTGCTTCGAATTCATTCTGATAAGAAGTGTCTTGTCCAAAAGAATAGCCTGCAGCCGTCTGGCGCTCTGCATACAGCTTGATCAAATCATCGGCAATATCCTGAACAGATGCCTTCACTTTGCTCTTCGCTCTTGTCCATTCACTGCCACCGAGCTTATTGACTTTCGGCTCTTTTTCCTCATTGCCGACGTACTTCTGAATCATATCGACCTGTTCAATCGGTACAGACAGCTTATCGCCGCCAGCGTATAGAATGTGTAAATAATCCTTGTGAATACCAGCAATTTCTAACGTTCCGATACCTACATATTTACCAATGCCGTGATTATGGTGAACGACGTAATCGCCGACTTTAAGCTCCGTATAGCTCTTGATCCGCTCTGCATTATCAACCTTCTTGTCGACTCTTCGCGCTTTACGCTGCTTCTGCGAGAACATCTCGCCTTCCGTAATAATAACGAGATGGGAGGATGGAAGCTCAAAGCCTGACTGCAAATTGCCTTCTATAAGTATAGGTGTCTCAATGCTATAGTCATCAAGCACTCGGCGCATTCTCTCCAGCCGCTCAGCATTTCCTGCCAGCATCATAACTTTGGCGCCCGTCTTGTGCCAACGCTCCATTTCAGCCTTCAGCACATTCATTTGGCCATGGAAATTTTGCATGGAACGACTCGTCATATTCAAAATATTTTGCGGCTGCGAATGCGGAATCTGCCGCAAGAACAAGGATAAGAACAAGGTCGGAAACGGGCGATGATGCAAAATCTCTTCTGTATCACGTGCCAGCGAGAGACCAGGCAGTGATTTGCCGTTCTGCAGCAAATGCATGGACCATTCGGCCTCATCCCGCTCCAGCTGCTTAGCGGTCTCTATTAAACGTGTAGGCTCATCTAGTATGAGCAGTGTATCGCTCGGCATATAATCAACAATCGTTTGACGCTCTGGATATAATAACGAAATATATTTATAAATCTCTGGGAAATAAACATGCTCGCGCAATCGCTCAATCTCAGAGCCCATTTCACTGCGAAGCCGTTCCTTCGCTGTTCGATCAGTCATTTTATCCAACTGCTTCTCCAGCAGCTGCTGTGCATGGCTCGCAGCAATCTCCATGCGTTGTCCATCGGCCAGCATTTCTTGGCATGGCAAAATAATTAATGATTCAAATCGATCCGAAGAACGCTGGTCAGCGGGATCGAAGCCACGAATGGAATCAATATCATCGCCAAACCATTCAATTCGGTAAGCCTGAGAAGCGGTTATCGGATAGAAATCGACTATCCCGCCGCGAACGCTCATCTCTCCGCGAAGCTCCACGCGATCTGCACGCGTATACCCGAGAGCTGTCATTTGGCGAAGGAAAGAATCAATCGGCAAGGCATCGCCTACCTTAAGCGAAATATTTGCTTCTGACATTACGCTGCTTATAGGCAAATAGCGTCGAACCCCAGAAAAAGGCACGACAACAATCCCGCGATAGCCCTGGGACAGCTTGATCAGCGCATCCATGCGCTGTGCGAGTATCTCTGGACTTGAGATCGCTGCTTCAGCAGCAACCAGCTCATTTGCGGGATATAACAATACTTCTTCCGGTGATAGACATTCCTGCAGATCCTCTGCTATTTTCTGAGCAGAAAACATATTATGCGTTACGACGAGCATGGGACGCTCGATGTCCTCCTGCAATGCTGCAATGAGCACCTGTCTGGAGGAGCCGGCAAGCCCTGATATCATTTGCTCTCGCATACCTTTTCGAATACCAGATATAACGGACTGAACGTCCGAATCCGCGGCAAAAGCTTTAATTAAGGCTTTCAACGTTTGCGACACCCCGTTTCTATACACAATCAGGGAGTGATAAGTTCACTCCCTATACATTGAAAAGAAGCCTCAGCTTCCCGCTAAGGCTCTAACTATTGACTTCCATCATTGAAGCGGATTTGCTACCAAGTGAAGCTCGGGATTTGCATCAATCGCTTCTCGGCAATAATCGCAAACCACTTTCACCGTCACATCTCCATTTAGGTCATACGCTATTATATCGCTGCGCTCTTCGGGGGTCAAGAAATGGAAACCAAGCTGATGCTCGGTTAGATTCGATCCGCTTAAGGACCCAATTGATGTTCTGCAGTGCCGACAAATATAGTTTACAGCCATTTGTATGCCTCCTGAAGAGTTGTTATACCCTTCAGTATGCCCGGAATATGAACAATCTAACAGATTACCGGTTAAACTTTGCCATTGTCTCCTCAAAAGGCGCTTTAAGCCTGAATTCAATGGCATCGCAAGCCCCTTCTATCATAGCAGCAAGCTGCTCACGCTCGCTCTTCGGAAAGGAAGAGAGCACATAGTCAGCAATATTCATACCTGGCTGAGGACGAGATATGCCCATTCGGACACGATCAAATGTCTGCGTGCCTAGATGCTGAATAAGTGATTTGATCCCATTATGTCCACCCGCGCTGCCTTGATAACGCAGTCGCAGCTTTCCGATTTCTGTATCCAAATCGTCATACACGATTACGCCGTCCTCGACATCCGCTTTGAAATAATCGAGAAACGAGCGCACTGACTCTCCTGACAAGTTCATATATGTCATCGGCTTAATAAGAACAACCTTCGTGCCTTGTACGTTGCCTTCTCCGATTAATGCCTTACATTTGCTTTGCGTTACGCTAATGCCCCAGCGTTTAGCCAACTCATCAATAACCATAAAGCCGACGTTATGCCGGGTTCCTTGATAAGCTGTGCCGGGATTTCCTAGTCCTGCAATCCACCTCATTACTTTTCTCCACTCCTTTACGGACAAATGTAACATAATCTATTGCAGGCGTAAACGGTTAACGACTGACGGTGCACCTCGGCTGCCAAAGCATATTTCAGCACAGCAGAGAAACACAGCAAAACAACGCCGTCCTGCACGGACGGCGCTGCATGAATCAGCTTTGTTAAGCTGCTCGATGTTTAAGACAGGCTATAAACTCTTAACGCCTTCAAGCTTGGCTTCTTTAGAACGTGCTTCCGCTTCTGCAAGCTCAACAGCAGCATCTTCACTTTCTTCCTCAGAAAGCTCCTTCTGTGGCGCAAGAATAGTTAATACAACCTGCTCAGGCTCAGCGACTCGCTCTACGCCCTCCGGCAGCTTCAAATCTCCAATAAGCAGGCTCTCGCCTACTCCTAAAGAAGTTATATTTACAGTGACTGCATCAGGGATATTATTAGGCAAGCATAGAACCTCAAGCTCATGCAATACTACTTGAAGAACGCCGCCTTCTCTTATGCCCTCCGAGTCACCTTCTACATTTATACGAACATTGGCACGAACATTCTCATTCATATTGATTTGATGGAAATCAACATGAAGCACCTTATGATTCAGTGAATCACGCTGAACCTCAGACACCATAACCGATTGCTTGCCCAGTGAAGGAATATTTATTTCAAGCACAGCATTCGGGTGTGAACGAAGCAGCGCCTGCAGTTCCTTGCCATCTACTGTTACTGGTGCCGCCTCATTTAATTTTTTTCCGTAAATGACACCGGGGATTTTTCCTTGAAGCCGCAACTGACGCAGTTCACCTTTCGTCGACATAGATCGTTGGTCCGCTTTCATTGCAATAGCCATACTGGAAACCTCCTAAAAGTTTAGAGAAGCCGATTCGCTTCTAAATTAATTTCTTTATAACTTACCCTTTCTCGCCAAAAGCTAAACAGGAAATATAAGGATACCGAAATCATCTGCTTCGCCGAGAACAAAAAATGCAGCAGCAGTTCCCTATTCGGAATCTGCTGCTGCATATTTAAATCCATCTATTGCTGTTTCTTATCCTTCTTCGCTTTAGCACGCCCGCGTATTTTTTCTGCGTAACCAGGCTTATTGACCTGACGTTCACGTGCAATGGCCATATCCCCTGCTGGCACATCCTTCGTAACGGTGGAGCCGGCAACCACGTAAGCACCGTCTCCGATTTTTACTGGAGCGATTAAATTGACGTTGCTTCCGACAAATGCATTGTCGCCGATCTCCGTCATAAATTTATTATGGCCGTCATAATTGACCGTAATAGCGCCGCAGCCGATATTAACATCCTTGCCTACCTTCGCATCACCGACGTAGCTTAGATGGGATACCTTGCTTCCATCATCCAATGATGCATTTTTCAATTCTACGAAATCTCCGATCTTGCAGCCAATTCCAAGCTTCGAGCCTGGACGCAAGTTGGCATAAGGACCTACCGTACTCGTATCTCCAACAATAGAATCTGCAACGGTAGAATATTTAATGGCAACGCCATTGCCGATAGTGCTGTCAGCGATGTCTGCTTGTGGTCCAATAACACAATCTTCTCCGATTACGGTTGTTCCGCGCAGCACGGTTCCCGGATAAATGACGGTATCAGATCCAATTTGCACATCTGCTTCTATATAAGTTGACGACGAATCAATTAAAGTTACTCCGCCAAGCAGATGGGCCCGGTTAATCCGCGCACGCATGAAGCCTTCTGCTTCTGCCAATGCAACTCGGTCGTTAACGCCAATCGCTTCCGCCACATCATTCGTACAGTACCCCTGAACAGCTTCGCCCGCTTCACGGAATATACCGATAACGTCGGTCAGGTAAAATTCACCCTGTGCGTTATTGCTCGTCACGTTAGCAAGAGCTGCGAACAGCTTCTTATTATCGAAACAATAGGTTCCGGTATTAATTTCCTTCACCGCTGCCTCTTCCGAGGAACAGTCCTTCTGCTCCACAATACGCTTTACCGTACCATCTTCTCCGCGAATAACACGGCCATAGCCAGTTGGATCCTCGAATGAGGCCGTGAGCACCGTCGCAGCCGCTCCACTAGTACCGTGAAGCTCCAGCATAGCATGAATGGTAGATGCCTTTACAAGCGGTGTATCGCCGCAAATGACAATCGTTGTGCCTTCCTCTTCACCAAGCAGCGCTTCCGCCTGACGTACCGCATGACCCGTACCGAGCTGCTGCTCTTGCAGCACGTATTCTGCCCGATCGCCCAAATAAGCTTTCACCTTATCTGCTCCGTGACCTACAATAACAACCGCACGCTCTGCCGATGCCTCTTTAACCACATCCAGCACATGACCTACCATCGGCTTACCGCAAACCGGATGCAGCACTTTATATAGTTTGGATTTCATACGCTTGCCTTGTCCAGCTGCAAGCACAATCGCCATAATTTTCAACAAAAAAACCTCCTACTAAACTATGAATAATTACTTTATGGTTTCATTCCCATGACTACGAAGTGGCAAACTCTTTTAAATATAACAATCATTATATTCTATTATACGAATCTGCGCTTACATTTCAAAAAAAAGAAAAGAGAGCCGCAGCTCTCTTTTCCATCATTCCCAAAAATCATGAAATGCTCTTGTTAAGCTCCTTCTTCAATCGCTACTTCTTCTGCTGCACGCTCGTATTCAGCTAGAACAGCAGCCTGGATTTTCTCCCGGGTCGTTGAAGAGATCGGATGAGCGATATCCCGAAATTCTCCATCCGGAGTACGTTTGCTTGGCATTGCAACGAACATACCATTGTTTCCGTCGATAACACGAATATCGTGAACAACGAATTCATTATCAATAGTAATGGATGCGATTGCCTTCATACGCCCTTCGGAATTTACACGGCGGAGTCTGACATCAGTAATTTGCACTTGTGTTCACCACCTTTGTCTACAGAGACTTGGTGTATACTTCCACATTTTAGTGCCAATTCCTTCTACATTTTTGGTAAAATCATGCTCTATTTAAAATATTTTTTTTATTATGAAGCTTTTTCGTTTTCATTCGACAATTGTCGATGCAATGACCTCTATTTCGACAAGAACATCCTTTGGCAGCCTTGCAACCTCAACAGCAGAACGTGCCGGTTTATGCTCTCCGAAATAAGAAGAATAGATGGAATTAACCACTGCGAAATCGTTCATGTCTTTCATAAATACAGTTGCTTTCACAACATCAGAAAAAACAGCACCCGCAGCAGCAAGTACCGCCTCCAAATTACGGAATACCTGATGGGCTTGCTCCTCAATACCGCCTTCAACAAGCTGCCCCGCTGCATCAAGAGGAATTTGTCCGGATGTGAACACTAATCCTCCAAGCTTAATGGCTTGCGAATAAGGGCCAATTGCTGCAGGAGCTCCGTCCGTTGCAATGACTTCTAATTGTTGTTTTGATGTCATAATGGTCACAACCTCTCCAATATACGAATGAAACCTAATAACCCCTATATTTTAATCCTTAAAATAATTTCCCGGCACGACCGTCGTCTGCTTCGTCTTCATGTCAACAGCAGTCAGCTTAGCGAGGGAAATATAATCCTCAAGCAATCGCTCCTCTAAATCAACCTCGCCTGATTCGACGAACACACCTACACCGGCAACGATTGCTTTAAATTCGAATAGCAGATCCATCATTCCTTGGATCGTCCCGCCCGCTTTCATGAAGTCATCAATAATAAGCACGCGCGATTGCTCCTTAAGCGCACGGCGCGCCAAGGACATCGTCTGAATACGCTTTGTTGAGCCCGAAACATAATTAATGCTGACCGCAGAGCCTTCAGTAACCTTATTATCTCGCCTTACGATAATAACGGGAATATTAAGGCATGCAGCCGTTGCATAAGCCAGAGGTATCCCTTTGGTCTCAACTGTCATAATGACATCAATCTTGCGATCAGCAAATGCGGTCGCAAACATTCTGCCGACATCCGCCAGCAGTTCTGGTTGGCCCAGCATATCGGTTATATACAAATAGCCGCCTGGAAGAACCCTTTCAGGCTGTTCCAGCTCGCGGCATATGCTTGTCATAATCGTCAGAGCTGTTTCTTCTTGCATCTTAGGTGTGTACCTTACTCCGCCAGCAGCTCCGGCAAGTGTATGAAGCTCACCAATGCCTTCTTCTTCAAATACTTCTTTAATAATCGCTAAGTCTTCGCTGATGGAAGATTTCGCTGATTGATATCGATCAGCAAATGCTGTCAATGAAATTAACGTGTGGGGTCGACTTAACAGGTATTGGGTCATTTCTACCAGCCGCGAGCTCCGTTTCAATTTCTTCAAACACATCTCCCCCCACTAAATCCGAATAATATAAAGCCAATATAACATTTTTATACGGATTTAATCAAGAAGAACGTCAGTCCTATGTAAGCATTCTTACCACATATACCTCTTTGCAGAAACCGCGCAGACCATTATAAATACGAGGCAGCTTGGCCTCCTTCGAAACAAGGCCAAATACGGTAGGACCGCTGCCTGACATTAATACTCCGTCTGCTCCAAGGCGAATCATACTTTCCTTCAGCTGCATAACTTCAGGGTATAGATCCAACGTGACCTTCTCCAATACATTCCCAAGCCCATCGCATATATCAGAGAAGGAGCCTCGTTCAAGCGCACCTACCATATTGGAGATGGAGGGATGCTCTTTCAATGCGTTAGCACGGAAGCGTCCATATACGTCAGCTGTGGAAACGTTAATTGGCGGTTTTGCAAGGACAACCCAGCATTGCGGTGGTTTAGCAATATGCTCAAGCTTCTCACCGCGTCCACGCGCAATTGCGGTACCGCCGGTTACACAGAAAGGCACATCCGATCCAAGCTCCGACCCAAGCCGGCATAGCTCGTCCTCCGGTATTTGCAGCTTCCATAGACGATTAAGCCCACGCAGCGCAGCAGCCGCATCGCTGCTGCCGCCAGCAAGTCCTGCGGCGACGGGGATTTTTTTGTCCAGATGAATATACACGCCTTGCTTCACATCATAGCGGTCTTTAATAAGCCTGGCCGCTTGAAATGCAAGGTTCTTCTCATCGAGTGGTATGTAGCCAACCTGGCTTGAAATAATGATCGTATCTCTAGGCAATTCTTCCATTGTCAAACGGTCAGCTAGATCAACCATCGTCATAATCATCTCGACTTCATGGTAACCATCATCGCGTTTCCGCAGCACATCAAGCAGTAAATTAATTTTGGCAGGAGCTTTTTCATAAATTTTCATCTGATAAGTTCACCCGTTCGTTCATAAGCTTAAGCATCATTATAACAAACCAACGCAATAAAAGCTAAGCCTCTGACATTAAACCGATTTTCGGCCTGTCAGCGGCTTAGCTTTTACCTTTATAACGTTATAGCTCGCTTAAGGCTGATTGGATTTGGCTGCTGCCTGCTCAGCCAGCTGTATTGCCCGTTTAACCATGTTCCCGGCGTCCTTGGCACGTATGCCGCCCCAGCCTTCCTGTTGAACAGTATCATAAAAACCAAGATCCTTCGCCAGCTCATACTTTAATTGCTCTGACATTATTCCTCGTTTTCTTCGGCTCATTCACTTTTCCCTCCAAATCCAAATAGCGTACACCTAGCATGAGAAACAATGATCTGTGCACAGGTAGTATGCTACAAAACGATTTGGCCAATACGTGAAAAAGAGAAGCCTTCAATTGACCACTCATTAAGCCCCAGTGGACAATGCTTATTTGGACAAAAAAAAAGCGCAGAAGCAATCTGCGCTAACTTGCCTCACTAGGCGATATATATTCTATTGTTGCAAATGGGCGATACGGACTTGACCTTCATCATTGCATACGGTCACTTCCACAGATTCTGTCAGTATATCCGCATAACTGTAAGAGACACGCTTAAACGCATGTTGCTCCTCATCCAGTTTAACAATGAAAACAGAAGGGTAGGTTTCTTCCAACGTGCCGGTGCGTTCGATGGTCTTTCGTCTGCCACCGTTCGCTCGAAGACGGATTTTGGAGCCAACATGAGCTTCCAAACTGCGTTTAATATCCAATAGCGCATTTTTTGCCATTGTACACTACCACCTCTTTCCTTATTCATTATACCTAAAACGAGGAGGCTTGTCAAACAAAGAGAAATATTATATCAGTCCGATTATTTACTTGTCAACGGTGATTTCACCCATTTTTTTAAAAAATGCGCATAATTCAGCAAAAAAAATACATATTAAGAAGTTGCTATATAAATCATAAAACTCCTTCCCCTTTTTTGGGAGGATTTCTTGATGAATGGAAATAAAAAAGAGCCAGCTGATTAGCTAGCTCATACTTTCAATGCAGAAGAAGTTGACGTAACCCGCGGCTTAGGCATGCCAACACGGAAGCGCCCCATTGTCTCAATGCCTCCCATGCCATCTATACCGCTGATCGTGCCATGTATGACATCGGCTAAATTGATCGTATCCTTAATCGATGTATAGCTTGCCTTAATCGCAATATAAACAGGATCAAGCGCATGAATCAATATACGGCCAGGCGAGCTGGCGAAGTTGGAACCCACCTGAAGCAGCGCCTCGAAATGGGATTGGCATGCCCCTGCAATCACAATTAATCCGTCACGGTTTCTCTCATACTCGCGTGCCACTCTAACTGCATTAACGAAATGCTGAGAGTTTTTATAGCTGCTTAGACTGTATAGGTCCGCTCGATTTTTGAGTACACCGTCATGACCGGTAATGACAATAATATCTGGCTCCAGCTCCGGCAGCAGGCGGTACAGTACATCAGCCATCTGCGATTCATGCAGATGAAGTCCATAAGAAGGAACATGCATCGTATTGTATAGCTGCATGCTCTTCTTCAAATAGTTGCTGTCACCGTCGAGATGCAGCACCTTCCCCGGTACTTCAAAGAAAGGCTGACTCTGCTGCATCGCATGCCGAATAACATCCTCATTATCAATCTGACGCTCTCTCTCGGAGTGCATACGCCTTATGGAGTCGTTCACTTTAATTCGAACTTGCTGCACCGCTTTGGTTGATTCAGGGTCTCGTACGACAGACAGATCAGGAATAGGAGCGTCCGCTAGTAGGCGATAATCCGTGCCCTTTAGAATGGCATTATCTAAACGGACTGCCTCAACTCGGAATAACACGTCCCCGCCATACGATTTGCGGACGACCAGGTCGCCTTGCTTCATAGGTAAATCACCTCTTCGTCTATCCTATGGGCAGACAAGGCGAATGGTGAGTATTTTATGCATCTACTGTTTTGTACCCCAGCCCGCATCCAGCATACTCCGGCTAATGCGTGCGAATTCCTCCAGGGACAACGTCTCTCCGCGGCGAATAGGGTCAATTTGGTTCTGGACAAGCATTTCTGTCAGCGCCTCGCGCCGATCCTTGCCTACAAACGCAGTCAGATTGTTCGCCAGTGTCTTCCGCCGCTGTGCGAAGCTGGCTTGTACCACACGGAAGAAGTGATCCTCATCAGGCACATCTACCGCCGGCTTATCGCGTACTGTTAACTTAATAACAGCGGAATCAACATTCGGCTGCGGAATAAATACCGTATGCGGCACCATGCATACCACTTCCGGCACACAATAATATTGAACAGCCACACTCAGGCTGCCATATTCCTTGCCCCCTGGCTTCGCAGCCATGCGCTCGGCTACTTCTTTCTGAATCATAACCACAATATGCTCGAGCGGGAGCTTCTCCTCGAGCAGCTTCATGAGGATCGGAGTAGTCACGTAGTAAGGCAGGTTTGCAACAACACTCACACCCGTTACTCCTGTGAATTGCTCAGCAAATAACTGCTTTAGATCAAGCTTCAGGACATCCCCGTGAATAACGGTTGTATGAGAGTCATTCGACAATACATCGCGCAAGATGGGGATAAGCCGATTATCTATTTCTACCGCTGTTACCTTCCCTGCCTCTGCTGCGAGCCTTTGGGTCAATGCGCCAATACCAGGACCGATCTCAAGCGCACCCTTTGTTTTATCAAGACCAGCGGCCGCTACAATTTTGTTCAATATATTTTGGTCAATCAGAAAGTTTTGGCCCAAACTTTTCTTGAATGAAAATCCGTATTTCGCAATAATTTCTTTTGTCCGCTTTGGCGTCGCTACCTCTATTGTTGGTGCTGACACGCCTGCTGCTGCTTGCGGCCCTTCATGCTCTTCCGTGCCCATTCTGCTATTCCTCCCGTTCCTGTTCCATCTGACGAAGTGCTGCCTTGAATTCCTCTTTCGATATGCAGAAGCTTGTACAGCGCTTATAGAACTGTTTTCCGTTTGCATATCCAATACCGAGCAGCTTGCCCATCTGCAGACGTCTATTAGAGGCGTCTGGATGTACAATAAGGCCCGCTTCCATTAAGTCATCCCAGCTAATCTCTCCCGTTTGGTCTGCTGACTCTGTACGCAGCTCCGAGAGCGCCGCGCGAATAGACTCTGGGCTTGCATTTTCAATACCGATATCACCCTTATATAAGGTTTTTTCCTGCGGCAAAAAGGCATGCTTGCAGCCCGGCGCATGACGAGCAACTATTTTACGAATTCTCTCACCTGCATGGTCCGGGTCCGTAAATATAATAATGCCCCGTCTTTCATTAGCAAGTGCAATGCGCCGCAGCACGTCCTCGCCAATAGCCGACCCATTTGTCTCAATCGTATCCGCCTCAACCGCTCGTTTAATCGCAACGGTATCATCCTTGCCTTCAACGACAATGATCTCCTTGATCACCAAGATCATTCCCTTCTGTTTCAATTCCACTTTTATACAAGCAAATATACAAAAAGAAGAGGCATTGCCTCTCCTTATGATGGCATATTTAATTGAAAATTACGATAAGATGATGGTAACCGTATTTATTAGCTTGCAGTTGGTTTATTCGGACCTAGAACGTACACGGTATAACCTTTCTTTCGCCCGAACTTATCTGCCGTTTTATTGCTGTCGAAATAAACATCGATGATGTTGCCTTTAATGGCGCTGCCTGTGTCCTCAGCCCGGCGGAAGCCGATACCCTCAATATAAACCCACCAACCGATAGGTATTACTTTCGGGTCTACAGCAATCGTCCGTCCTTCATGCACACGAGCTCCAGATGCCGTTATTCCGTATAACGGATGCTCTTCATCTTTGCCAGTCGACTCCACACCTGCAGAATAAGCGGTAAGCGTGAAGTTATTAAGCACCTTCTTCGCTTTGAAGGATACCCCGTTCTTTGTCATCGTTGTTACGCTCGGTGATTTGTTCGACAGAACCTGTACTTTAGGTTCAGCCTTCTTCGTACCTACGGCAATAACCTGGTCGACAGCAGCAGTCTCAATGACTTTGTTGACCAGCTTCTTCGAGATAAGCACCCCGTCCTCGTACTGCTTCTCGATATGTTCAACAACAAGACCCTCCCTACCGGTTTGCACGAGCTTCTCTTTGCCCGCTTCCAGAGTAGGATCCGTTTTCTTCACAATGGAGAAAGGCATCGCACGTTCAGACTCCGCTACCTTCGTGTCGACGCGCACAACCGTAACCGTTAACTCCGCATCTACAACCGTATCCAGTGGAGGCATTACTTTATCTTGATTTCGAATCGGAATATTTAATTCCCCGATCGCCGCCTGCACTGTTCTCTCTGTTGTGTACACCGTCGATGTCTTGCCATCAGCTTTCACAATTACTGGTATCGCATGAGTTACCTCAATACGATCCCCGTTCTTTATTGCCGCATTTAGCGGCACGGACACCTCATCATGTGGTCCAATTGCGATAGCTTGTTCATCCAGTAGGCGTTGCAGGACCCATTGTTTCGTTTCAACAACGGTTTCTTGTCCGTTCACTACTACGGAGACGCTTTTGACAGCCGTTCCGTACAACAACACCAAAAACATGAAAGTCATAGCGATTGAGATAGCAGCACTCAAAAGAATCAAACGCAAGTTTTCACGCTTCCATCGCAATGCGAAAGACATGCTGGATGATCGTTTCCCATGGGTGTCCTTTACTTGGAATAATCCCACTTCATCGGTCCTCCTTCATAGCCCCGCCGCCAAGTGTTACGCATGATACAACTGACGCGACTATAGTATATTGGCGTGCAAGCACGCAATCCAGAATTACTATCGATTCCGCACACCTCCATCTTTAATCCCTATGTCGACCATTTCCTGATTATTCGAAAATAAAAAGAAGCCGTCGACAGTGGATCTGTTTCGTGGCTTCCCGGGTAATGGATACACTGGGATACAGAAAATGTGGATGCACGAGATTGATCACTCTCTATGTACGCTTACGAGGTTAGCTGACGGGTTCGGGCAAGAGAGCTGCCCTAATCGAAACACAATGCTCATGGCAAAGGCTCCGAAATTCACCCCTGAAGGATATCGAAATGCGGCTCGTTTTAACCGCACCTGGTTCCCCCGCTCTCCAACTTGGAGACTAAGCGCGAACTGGAAATCCAATACAAAATTTTATAGCTCTGTGTTGAATCATAACCTCATCCGAGGTGAATTGTAAAGATACAATAAAAGACGATTTAAGCGAAAAAGGTGAATAAACTCGGAAAAATTAAGCGATTATCGGTACAAAAATTAGTTTTTACGCGATAAAGGTCTCGATTACTCCTCATTTCTCTCATTTTTACACAATACCAAAACATTTTTTACCGTTTTCGGTCGTTATTGCACCTATTTCTTCAACTGTTTTGCCCAATATTTCAGCTGCCGTCTCGGCAACTAGAGATACGAAAGCGGACTCATTTCGCTTCCCTCGAAGGGGGTGCGGAGCTAAATATGGGGCATCTGTTTCAATCAAAATTCGGTCGAGCGGAACCTGCCTCAGAACCTCTTTTGGCACCCTTGCATTTTTGAAAGTAAGAGGCCCTCCAAACGAAATATAAAAGTTCATATCCAGACATTGTTTGGCCGTCTCCCAGCTTCCAGAGAAGCAGTGCATGACGCCTCCTACCTTGGACGCATTTTCCTCCCGAAGAATACGAATAATGTCCTCATGCGCATCACGATTATGAATAACAATTGGCTTATTGACTTTGTGCGCAAGACGGATTTGTTCCCGGAAAACTCGCTGCTGCACATCTTTAGGTGAGGTGTCCCAGTGATAGTCCAGCCCTATTTCTCCAATGGCAACAACCTTCTTATGCGCGCAAAGCTGCTCGATCCAGTCCAAATCCTCCGGAAGCATGTCGATGCTGTCTACAGGATGCCAACCCACTGCTGCATAAATAAATTCATACCGCTCGGCTAACGCCATCGTCGTCGGAATGGTCTCACGGTTAAAACCAATATTGACAAGTTTATGTACTCCTGCAGCCAGAGCGCGCTCAATAACTTCTTCACGGTCTTCGGCAAACTTATCGGAATCTAAGTGTGTATGGGTATCAAATAATAATGTCATGTCAGTGTAAGGCTCCTTCAGTCGATTCTAAATCGTTTTTTTAGAGATTCTGGTATCAAATGGCTATTTTTTTTGAGCGGCTCCATCGGATAATACAGGTGGTATTCGCCTTGATGCAAGCCTGTAATGGAACGAACAATGTCGGATTTAGCAGATATTTCACTGATTTCATCCTGCTCATCCAACAACAAAATCGGCGCTTTTTCTTTCTTTTCGCCTTCTTTTTTATCAGGTCGATATACGTCATAAGGCAGGTCGAATGGGAAATCAATTTCCATATGATAATCAGGATTCATTCCTATAGAAGAAAAGCAATCACTGATCTCATTTAGAAGAGTTTCATCTGGGTTATCAATGGTTATATATTGATATAATCTGCGGTTCAGAAAACGATCACATAGATCGCTTAGCAGCGGATCTTTTTCCTCTGCCCATTGTGCGAATACGGTCTGTATAAGCGCTTCATCGAGCTTTAAATAATCATGGACAGTCATGTTATTTTGAATAAGGTATTGAAGGGAATTAGGCATCCATTCGAAGGAATAGCCTTCCACATACAGCTCTTGGGCTCTGCGGAAAATTTGCCGTAATATTATCTCAGAACTTCTTGTAACTGGATGGAAGTAAATCTGCCAATACATTTGATAACGAGACATGAGATAATGCTCTACTGCGTGCATTCCGCTTTCTTTTACTACAATTTGCCCTTTATGGGGCCGGAGTACACGAAGTATTCGTTCCAAATCAAATGTACCGTAATTTACACCCGTAAAATAGGCATCTCTGAGCAAATAATCCATACGATCGGCATCCATTTGGCTTGAAATAAGACTGACAACGATGGGCTGCGGATACGTTCTTCGAATGACGGCTGCCACCTTCTCAGGGAAATCATCCGACACAGCCTTCAGCACACGATTGATTTCAGTATCTTCAAGTATAATTTTGCATGACCATTCTTCATGATCCGTATTGAATACTTCCTCTAAGGAGTGCGAGAACGGACCATGTCCGACATCATGCAAAAGAGCGGCACAAAGAGATACTAATCGTTCCTCTGCAGGCCAATCCGGATATCCATGACGTTCGAACTGCGAAATAATTTTACGTGTTATTTCATATACGCCAAGTGAATGTGAGAACCGGCTATGTTCCGCTCCGTGAAAGGTCAAGTAGGAGGTTCCTAATTGCCGTATTCTGCGCAATCGTTGAAACTCTTTTGTATTAATTAAATTCCATATGGTTTGGTCTTGTACATAAATATAATTATGTACGGGATCTTTAAAAACTTTTTCTTCCGTTAATTGATTTTTCATTTTCTCTCATCTCCTTTGTTCATATTTTCGACACAAAAAGGAAGTCAAATGTCGAATAGTGTCGTAAAATAGTTTCCAAAATGTCGAAGCTGTTGTATTCTATTACAGAGTAGTATGAGCCTTATAACTAGTCAAATGTTAATGCTATAGGGTCTTTTAAGCAATAATTTAGGTTGACTATTTTGGTAAGAGTTGGTATTATAGTAATCACAAAAGCAAAAACTATGTCGAACGATGGCGAAACACATTTTGAGAGGGGCATTTATATATTATGATGAAATCTACAGGTATTGTTCGTAAAGTCGATGAATTAGGACGGGTTGTTATCCCGATCGAATTGCGCCGTACACTCGGTATTGGCGAAAAAGACGCTCTTGAGATTTATGTTGATGGCGAGCGCATCATGTTGAAGAAATACGAGCCTGCATGTATCTTCTGTGGTAATGCAGAGAACGTATCTTACTTCAAAGGAAAAATTGTTTGCCACGTTTGTTTGTCAGAAATGCCAACACCTGTGACAAAATAAAAAAAATAAGTTATACTATATTTATTCACTTGTTAATTCTAACCTTTTTATACTCCTTACGCCTTCCTGTGCTAAAACCCGGCCAGGAAGGTCTTTTTTTGTCCGCAATATTTTTGTTTTATCCGTAGTCTAACGATTTACTTCATTATATACATCCCGCTTTGACAACCCTCGATCTGTGGCTGCCTTCTTAATAGCTTCCTTCCGATCATATTGCTGCTCATAGTGCGCAACATGGGCTGCCATATCAAGCTCCACCCACCAAGCTTCCTCCTGCGCCTGCCCATTAGAGGATAGACCATCGTTCCCATCCAGAACGATACAAAATTCGCCCAACGGCGGATGCTCTGCAAACCATTCGATACATTCGGACACATAGCCTCGAACGGCCTCCTCATGTTTCTTCGTGAGCTCTCTTACACACGCAATAGCTCGGTCACCTATTACTTCTAATAAGGCATCCAATGTTTTCGTCATCCGATGCGGAGATTCATAGAACAAGAGCGTTCCTTTCTGCGTTTTTAACTCCTCCAGCCATTTGATTAAAGATTTGCGTTCGCGTGGCGGAAAACCTGCAAATAGAAATCGATCGGTCGGGAGACCTGACATAATAAGAGCTGATAAAGCAGCATTAGCTCCAGGTATGGGAATGACGGGAATATGCTGCTCGATTGCTTCTTTCACAAGATCGGCGCCAGGATCTGATATGGCAGGCAATCCGGCATCGCTGACAAGTGCAATGGATTGGCCTTCAAGCAATAAACGAATAAGCTCTGGTCCGCTTGCTCGCTTATTATGCTCATGATAGCTGACCGTACGCGTATTAATTTCGAAATGGGTGAGCAGCTTGCGAGTTTGTCTAGTGTCCTCAGCCGCAATTAGCTGCACTTCCTTCAGCGTTCGTATCGCACGAAAGGTCATATCTTCAAGATTGCCTATCGGTGTTGCAACTAAGTATAAGCTGCCTATCGTTCCATTAGCAGCATCTGAGAAGCTTTTCTGTATATTCAAACGATTTGCACTCCATTCTCATAAACCATGATCGGCGGCAGCAGCTTAATATCAGGCTTTCCATCCCGCATTGCTTCTATTAATACCATGTTGGCCTCTGCATTTGCATGGGGATGAACGAATTGAATTCGCTTCGGCTCGAGCCGCCATTTGCGCATAGTCTCCACAATATCGAGCAGACGTGATGGCCGATGCACCATGGAAACCTTCCCGCCAGGGCGAACAAGCCGTGAACAAGCTTCAGCAACATCCTCAAGCGTACAATGTATTTCGTGTCTTGCAATCGCATAATGCTCATTTTCATTTTGTTCGCCTGCTGTAATCGGCATATACGGAGGATTTACCGTAACCGCATCGTAGACCCCATTTCCAGCTGATTTCGGATACAGCCTTAAATCCTGTTCTATAATCGAAATTTGTTCGGTTAACTGATTAAGCTTTACACTTCTTCTCGCCATATCCGCTAACCTCGGTTGAATTTCCACTGCATCGATTTGCGCATTTGTTCGGGTTGAGAGAAGGATCGGTATGACACCATTTCCTGTACACAGATCCACTATTCGTCCATGCTTTGGCACACTGGCAAATCGGGACAGTAAAACAGCGTCGAGCGAGAAGCTGAATACTTCACGGCTTTGTATAATTTTCAATCCTGATTCTGTCATTAAATCATCTAGGCGCTCATTTTCCATTACATCCATTATTTCTGTCACGTTTTAAGCCTCTCCTTTTATTTAAACGGTATTCATTTGAGTGAATCTTTCTGTTAATTAATAGAAAAATGCCGCCCTTTGCGGCAAGGACGGCATGTCGATACGGATTCCATTATTTATTTAGAAAGGAAAGACAGAATAAACAATCTCCCTCCGTCCGCAAATGCCCGTAATACACGTTGCATATGTGGAATCCTTCATGATACAAACGTGTTAAATTATCATGGCCTTCTCCAATGGCAATGCTCGCTTCTGCAAGATCATCGCCAGTTATGGGCTTGGTCTCATGTCTAACCGTTTGTGTCCCTAGAGCCGGTGTAAGAACAGTCTCACGCTCCAGCTCTGCTTCTCGCTTAAACAGCTGTCGCAGCTGGTTGTTCTCTTCACTTAGGCGCTTATTATCTTCAAGCAGCTCTTTAACCTTCTGCTTCATCGCGCTAAGCTCTTTGTGGAACACACCAACCTGCTTATCCAGTTCGTCCATTTTCAAGAATATATCTTTTTTCTCCAAGTTCCCACCCCAGAGCTTCATGCGTGAGCGTTAACTCACCCGTGAGAATCGCAATCTGCCGTTTATTTAATGACGACATCGTCCATCGATAGTTCTTTCGGTTTACCTGGTATATCAAATAACTGAACATACACACTCTTCGTCGATGTATTAATGCCGGTAACCTTACCCTCTCCTAAAGAGGTGACAACAAATTTGCCAATTGCCGGAAGTTCTTCGCGAATGCTTTCGTAATTGTCATGCTCATATTTCAAGCAGCACATGAGACGTCCGCATAATCCAGATATCTTGGTAGGATTAAGTGATAAGTTCTGATCCTTTGCCATCTTAATGGAGACCGGCTCGAAATCACCAAGCCAAGAGGAACAGCATAGAACTCGTCCGCATGGCCCAATTCCGCCTAGCATCTTCGCTTCGTCACGAACTCCGATTTGGCGAAGTTCAATTCTAGTACGAAATACACTGGCTAAGTCTTTAACTAGCTCACGGAAGTCGACTCTGCCTTCTGCTGTAAAGTAAAAAATAATCTTGTTGCGGTCAAACGTAAATTCTACATCAACAAGCTTCATACGAAGCTGATGACCTTTAATCTTTTCAAGACAAGTGACGAACGCATTCTTAGCCGCTGTGCGGTTCTCTTCGACGATGTTTGCGTCGACTTCGCTAGCAATGCGAATCACTTTCTTAAGAGGAAGTACAACATCCGATTCACCGACTTGCTTCTGTCCCACCACCACTTTACCGTATTCGATTCCCCGTGCCGTTTCAACAATAACATATTGCTCCTTGTCCACGGGGTGATCGACTGGATCAAAGTAATAGATCTTGCCCGCTTTCTTGAAGCGGACACCGATGACATTGTACAAGGATTAGCCCTCCTGTAATCTTACCAATAGTTGCTCAAAAGCGAGTTGAGGCGTGACATTCGCACGCATACGCTTGCTCGCTTCCAGCGTATGCTCTATGCAGGACACCCAGCCTGCTAACGATCTATCAAAGGCGTGTTTGCTTAACCAATCTAACTGATCTATAAAAACGATGTTGTCCTGCCTTCCGGCCTGGAACTGTATCAAATCTTTAAACCATATAACTAATAGTGACAACAGCAGCTCCATATGCTCTACTAAATCTGTTTTAAAAAGCTGTTGCCCAGCAGTGATCATCGCCGCGGTGAATCGGGTCAAACTCTCCTTACCTAATTGTATCACTAGGTTTCTTATTTCTGCAAACTGATTCTGCTGGAGAAATTGTCTTGCCCCTTCTAAACCCGAGGTTAATTGAACAACTGTGCGCGCTAAGGTTGGAGGGGATCCTTCTGCAACGAGCGTTTGGAGCATAGCCTCAGGCGACATGGGCAGGAACGGAACCCATTGCGTCCGTGAGCGGATTGTCGGAAGTACCGCTTGTCCGTTATCTGTAAGCAGAATGGCTACAACAGGAGATAACGGCTCTTCTAGAAATTTAAGCAAGCTGTTGGCAGCTTGCAGCGTCATTTTGTCTGCTTGCTCAATCATATATATTTTACGTTTAGTTCCACTATTACGATAGGAAAAATCGCGCTGCAGCTCACGAATTTGATCTATTTTGATGGATTGGCCTTCCGGAGAAATGGTCGTTAAATCCGTTTGATTTCCATGCTCGAATTTTCGGCATTCCAAGCACTCGCCACATGCATCAACGCCATCTTCTGTACAGAACAGCGCTTTGGCGAATTCACGAGCCATAGCCATTCTGCCTGTTCCCGAAGGGCCGTTAAATAAATATGCGTGTGAAATTTTCCCAGTCTGCAAGGCGTGTGTCAAAATCCGCTGTGCCTTCCATTGTCCGGCAATTTGTTCAAGACTCATAACCGTTCCTTACCTTCCTTGCTCACATTTCATTAAAATAACAAATTAATAAGCAATCCACGAATTTCACCAATTTTGTTCAGTAAATCTATTCTTCCCTGCTCGCTATCCAATAACTCCTCTGCCATAGAAACAAGCGTCTCATCGATTTCATCCAGCAGTTTATAGCGTTTAATCCGGCCCCTGCGATCAAAGCCTCTGACTTCCTTGAGTACGATGCCACGTCTAATCGTATCATCTAGAAACTGCTTTAGCATCTGACGATAAATTTTGAGCTCGCGTACCGTCATCACTTTAGAGAGCCGATCACCCTGCTTGTTAATATCCTGAAGCTTCTGCTGCAGCTGCTCTTGCGTACGGGTCGCATCCTGCTGAACCATGACATCGGCGAAATTTCTATTCAAAGCCGGTTTTGTACCTGTATCGTTATTTGATCTGTTTTGCCCTAAGGGCCGAAAGCCTTGATCAATTTTCATTGGTGGTCACGCCCATTCAGAAATGTTCAAACCGTTCAACTGGAATAACGAATACAGCTGCTCCTCCAACCTGCACTTCAACTGGGAATGGGATATAAGAGTCTGTTGACCCTCCCATTGGCGATACTGGTGTAACGAGTTGATCGCGCACTTTGCAGTTTGAATTAATGACTTGGAGCACCTCATGTACTCTCTCATCCTCAATACCAATCATAAAAGTCGTATTTCCCGCCCTCAAAAATCCACCTGTACTTGCCAGTTTTGTTGCTCTAAAGCCCTCGCGCACTAGTGCGTTTGATAACCGGTTGCTGTCCTTATCTTGAATAACCGCGATTACTAATTTCATCTTCATTCCCCCTTGACTACTATTAGAATAGGTTATTGAACGGTTGCTGCTTGCTTGGTAACCCTGTTAAGACGATATATCTTATACCTAATGGAGTAGCTCTTTCCCAGTGCATTAGTCCATCTCTTAATATTTGACATCGGTTGCATAAAATCCTGCAAAACGTTGATCAATAGCCAATAAAACGTCAGCAAACACCAATTCAGGACTTTGTTCTCCATTTACAAGCACAATTCGATCAGGAAACTGCTGCAAGAGTTTCATATAGCCTTCTCTTACCTTCTCATGAAAAGATAGCTTCTCTAAATCAAGACGATTTATTTCCCTTACTTCTGCCTTATTAATTCGCGCTAATCCCTCTTCGGGTGATACATCAATATAGATGGTCAGGTCAGGCATAATATCTTGAATTGCAAACTGATTGATCGACCATACATCCTCCATACCGATTCCACGCGCATAGCCCTGATAAGCCAGACTGCTATCGACGAACCGATCACATAGGACAAACTCTCCATGCTCCAGCGCTGGGACAACCTTCTCCATCAGATGCTGCCTGCGAGCTGCCGCATACAACAGCGCTTCCGTTCTCGCATCCATCTTCGTATTGCCCGTGTCCAGTATAACATTACGAATCTGCTCTGCGATCGGAATGCCGCCAGGCTCTCTTGTAACCATTATAGAACTTCCTCTTTGAAGCATCGTATTCGAGAGCTTCTCAATAAGTGTCGATTTGCCGGCACCATCGCCGCCTTCTATGGTAATGAATACACCTTTTCTCAATCTAAGGCTTCCCCTAACGTAAAATAAATTAGTATATACTCTACTCTATATTAACAAAGCGTTACCCCTTGTACAATGAACATTTGGTACGAACGTTATACAATGTTTATTTTCATTCATATACAGCTATTGTATTCATGGTCTGGTCATTTGCCCCTTGAAATTTGGCTCCAGTTCGAGCTAAATATTGAATCTGCTCAATCCCTTCAGCTGTTATAATTTCACCTGGATATAGAATAGAAATACCCGGCGGGTAAGGTGTTACCATTTCGGCAGCCATTCTATGCTCAGCTTGCGCTAGCTGGATTCGTTCCATCCGTCTGCGACTAAATAGTGAACGGGCAAACGATACCGGCTTGGAGATCGTTGGGGCTGTGCCTGCATGTCCTGCATCATATACAAGTGGATTCAACTTTAGTTTCGCGGGTGAATTTATTTCATTTAAATCTCTATTTGTTGTAATTATTGCATTCTCCAACTTCATGATATCCTCTAAAGAGGTTCCGATACCGAATACAAGTACAACATAACGCGGGTCAGCCATCTCCACATATATATTAAATTTCTCTAACCGCTGCTGCAGCTCGAAACCGGTAAATATGCCGCTTTTATCATATAAGACAACTCTTAGAGGATCAGCAAAAGCAATGATTTGATTATCCTTCTCTAATGATAATTCGAGCGACTTAATATGAGTTGACTGTTCCGCCAGCCAGCGCCGGAATGATGCAGCAGACGACAAGCTTTGCTTAAACAGCTCCTCCCCTAATGCATCAATCATTGCGCGGGAAATATCCAAGGAAGCAAGTATCGGAAAGGACGGGCTTGAGCTTTGAATCATCGCTAACGACTGACGAAGCAACTGTCTATCCATTCGATCCCCCTGCACATGAAGCATTGCTCCCATAGTTAAGGCGGGAAGCGTCTTATGCGCCGATTGCACGACAGCATCTGCTCCTTCAGCTAGCGCGGATAGCGGCAATTGTGAGTGAAAGCCAAAATGTGCTCCATGCGCTTCATCAACCAGCAAAGGCTTGCCATACTTATGAATAAGTTCGGAGTAAGGTGTTAGCTTGACCCCCATTCCATAGTAATTTGGGTTGGATAGAAATACAGCCTTGGCTTCCGGATATAATTGAAGAGCTTCCTCGACCTGCTCTAACGATGGAACGACAGCTAGGCTTGAGCTCAGCTCTATTTGTGGTGATAGAAATACAGCCTTAGCTCCTGCCAGCCTTAAACCATTCAAGATAGACTTGTGCACGTTGCGTTGAACAATGATGATATCGTCTTGATCGCATAGAGCAAGCAGCAATGCAATATTTCCCGACGTGCTTCCACCTACAAGAAAAAAAGTTTCATCCGCTCCGAAAGTATGTGCAGCTAACAGCTGCGCTTCCTTAATTGATCTTTCAGGATGATGCAGATCATCTGTAGAGGAAAGCTCCGTTACATCCAGCATCATAATCTCTGAAAACCACTTGGATGGATGATACTCCGGCATGGCGTTCTGGAGCTCATATGCAAGGGCTTGTCCATAGTGATGGCCTGGTACATGGAACCCGGCTGGTGAATCATTTATATGATCAATAAGAGCTTCTAGGAGCGGTGCGTAAAATTGCTTCATTATATAAGGACATTCCTTTCAAAATAAAAAGGCTTTATGATATTCCTATTGTACATGAAAAACGACAAAAAAAGAGCAGCCTCTGTTGCCAGAAACCACTCAAGCATTTTCACCTAAAAATATTTGCTTCATCTGATGAATGAAAAAAGGATATTTCGCATCCTTGACGTCTGTCCGCACCATTTCCTCTTCACATGTCTCGCAAATAAAACCGCTGACAATTCGAATACCTTGGCCGTCCGACTTCTGTTGATTGCAAATGATACAGTGATGCTCGCGATTGTCGTCCATTACAATCCCCGCTTTCTCTTACATTGCCTATATAGCTATTATTATGCCACAAACTCTATTTATTTATACTTGTTTCATAGCCCATTTCAAATATTTATATATCTTATGCGCCATAAGGGCTATTGGTTACTGGATTTCTGCATTTGTTTGTTTAAAACTATGGACAGATGACTAATAAATACCGATATAGTTAACGAGAGTTGCTGTCATTTCGAGTAGGAAGGAACTAAAACATGCACAAGCCATTATCTGATCAAAAAAACGCGACTATTTACCAATATCAGCTTGTAAGGAGGAAAAACATACGTCCCGAGCTTGTTCAAAGCCATATGCTAATTGCAGCTATATTTCTTGCCTTTCAGATGCTTATGTTTCAAATAGATGGTCTTTTCTCCTGGTTGTTTGGCTTTGCAGTCATTCAGATCATACATATTATCATTATATTTCTCACCTTTATTCGAGTCGATGAAGCTGCTGACCGCAAATGGGTTTGGCGAATTACTCCGCCTTGGATTGGTTTCAAACCAGCCAATGATATTAAATTAAGTCTGTTTCGACGCGTACATCGCCATCTATTCTGGATCGGCTTATGCGCAGCAGCACTTTTGTACCCTTGGATTAAGGAATCCTTATTGCTCAGTATTATAAGCTGGCATCTATGGCTGCTGATTCCACGGTTAATGTTATCCTTCACCTTCCGTAAAGAGCAGAAGGATGGCATACTTAGACTTGAATCTAGAGGAGCATCATATTACCGAAGATAATTAGAAAGCCTTAGAAGCTCGTTCAGAGCTGCTAAGGCTTATTAAACAAACAAAAAACCTATCGCATAACATGCGATAGGTCTCTCGTGCTTGGCGACGTCCTACTCTCCCAAGACCCTGCGGTCTAAGTACCATCGGCGCTGGAGGGCTTAACGGTCGTGTTCGGTATGGGAACGCGTGGTTCCCCTCCGCCATCGCCACCAAACGGTGTTGCTCGATGCAGATTAGCCAGTCTAAATACATTCAGATGACCAAATCAAAGGGTGCGCAAGGCTTACGCCCTGAAAACTGGACACGAAAGGTAGGTTTGCTGAAACCTTACTGCTGTTGTCTGCCGGATGTATGGGTCCAAACAAACTGTTTTAGGATAAGCCCTCGACCGATT